>NZ_CP192001.1:0-2322500 GCF_050947365.1 Microbispora sp. CA-135349
ATGGAAGGCGTCGATCTCAACGCTGTATGGGCTCGGGCGCTCAGGACCCTGCTCGACGAGGGAGTCTCCGGGCAGCAGCGCGCGTTTCTCCAGATGACGCAGCCCTCCGGCCTCATCAACGACACGATCCTCCTGGCGGCGCCAAACGACTTCGCCAAGGAGGTCATCGAGGTACGGCTGCGTCCGTTGATCGTGCACGCGTTGTCACAGGAACTCGGCCGGCCCGTGCGGATCGCCGTGATGGTCGATCCCGGTGCGGGCCTGCCCGCCGACCCCGCGGCCGCTCCACAGGCAGACCATCGTCCACAGGCCCCGTCCACAGATTATCCACAGGCCCATCCCCAGGCTCCGCGCTTTCCCTTAGGCGAGGACGGCCCGATCCGGCGCGACGCCGAGCCGCACGGACCGCACTATCCACAGGGCCAGCAGTATTCACAGCCCCCGCAGCACATGGCGCCGCAGCACATGGCGCCGCCGGACCGGACGCAGCGGCCCGGCGGCTACTCTCCCGAGCCGCCCGCGGCGCCCAAGCCCGAGCCGGCGTCCGGGCCGGTACCGGGCCCCGGGCCCGGACCGGTGCCCGGCGCGGGGCAGAACCGCTGGGACGCCCGCGGCGGGCGCACCTCCGGTGAGCCCGCCCGGCTGAACGCCAAGTACACCTTCGAGACGTTCGTCATCGGCGCCAGCAACCGCTTCGCGCACGCCGCCGCCGTCGCGGTCGCCGAGGCCCCCGCCAAGGCGTACAACCCGCTGTTCATCTACGGCGACTCGGGGCTGGGGAAGACCCACCTGCTGCACGCGATCGGCCACTACGCGCAGAGCCTGTACGACGGCGCCCGGGTGCGGTACGTGAGCTCCGAGGAGTTCACCAACGACTTCATCAACTCCATCCGCGACCACAAGGCCGACGGGTTCCGCTCCCGTTTCCGCGCCGTGGACATCCTGCTTGTGGACGACATCCAGTTCCTCGAGGGCAAGGAGCAGACGCAGGAGGAGTTCTTCCACACCTTCAACACCCTCCACAACGCCCAGAAGCAGATCGTCATCTCCAGCGACCGGGCGCCCAAGCAGCTCGTGACGCTGGAGGACCGGCTCCGCAACCGGTTCGAGTGGGGTCTGATCACCGACGTCCAGCCGCCCGAGCTGGAGACCCGCATCGCGATCCTGCGCAAGAAGGCGATCCAGGAGGGCCTGGCCGCGCCGCCCGACGTGCTGGAGTACATCGCCAGCCGCATCGCGACCAACATCCGCGAGCTGGAGGGCGCGCTGATCCGGGTCACCGCGTTCGCCAGCCTCAACCGGCAGTCTGTGGACATCCAGCTCGCCGAGATCGTCCTCAAGGACCTCATCAGCGAGGACGCGAGCCCGGAGATCACCATCTCCCTCATCATGTCCACAACCGCCGAGTACTTCGGCGTCTCACTCGACGACCTGTGTGGAAGCTCACGCTCGCGCGCCCTGGTGACCGCCCGTCAGATCGCCATGTACCTGGCCCGTGAGCTGACCGACCTGTCCCTGCCGAAGATCGGCCAGCAGTTCGGCGGGCGCGACCACACCACCGTGATGCACGCGGAGCGTAAGATCCGGTCGCTCATGGCGGAGCGGCGCTCGATGTACAACCAGGTCAACGAGCTGACGACACGGATCAAGCAGCGCGCGCGCAACGCTTAGTGCACAGCTGTGGATAACTCTGTGGATCAAACACGTCGCCGTTCGGCGGCGGCGTTTCGCGTTACCCCCACCCTCTCCGGCGCGTCGACACGCCGTTCCCGCTTGGGGACAACTTTGGGGAAAAGCTGGGGACTACTTGGGGAACACCCGTGGACGAGCTGGGGACGCCCTGTGCGTACTCTTTCCACGCACCTCGGCTGTCCCTTTTACCCCGTGGACAACCGGTGGAAACATCGTGGATTACTCGTGGACAGAGGGCACTCCGTCTGGGGAACAGGTGTGGGGACAGCGCGGCCGCCCACAGTCCACAGGGGGTCCGTCCACGTCTCCCCCACACCCGCAGTGGATGAATCAGCTCCCCTGAGCTGCGAAAATGCTCGACATCCACATATCCACACCGCTTAATAAGACGACTTGTATCTCTCTCTCAAGAACTCAAGAACCATAGAAGGGGTTCTGGAGGCACACAGGTGCGGGAGAGTGAACACTTGACGAAGCAGCGACACCCAGGAGGCTGATCCACGTGATGTTCCGGATCGATCGCGACGTGCTCGCCGAGGCCGTGGCGTGGACGGCACGGAGCCTTCCGGCCCGTCCCTCGGTGCCGGTGCTCGCCGGCATGCGGCTGGAGGTGACCGACGACCAGCGGTTGAAGCTCTCCGGCTTCGACTACGAGGTCTCCGCCGAGGTGACCCTCGAAGTGCAGACCGGGGAGCCGGGCGTGGTGCTCGTCTCCGGCAAGCTCCTCGCCGAGATCACCCGCGCGCTTCCCGCACAGCCGGTCGAACTGGTTGTGGACGGAGCCAAGGCCGTCGTCACCTGCGGCAGCGCCCGGTTCACACTGCTCACCATGCCTGTGGAGGACTACCCCTCCCTGCCCGCCATGCCCCCCGCCGCCGGACGCGTCGGCAGCGACGTGTTCGCCTCCGCCGTCGGCCAGGTGGCCGTCGCCGCGGGCAAGGACGACACCCTCCCGATGCTGACCGGTGTACGGATGGAGATCGAGGGCGACACCGTGACCCTCGCCGCCACGGACCGCTACCGCCTCGCCGTACGCGAGCTGAAGTGGCAGCCCGAGCAGTCCGGCTTCCAGGCCGTGGCGATGATCCCGGGCCGTACGCTGGCGGACACGGCCAAGGCGCTCGGCGGCACCGGCGCGGAGGTCGAGATCGCGCTGAGCTCGGCCGGCGGCACCGGTGAGGGAATGATCGGCTTCTCCAGCGCCGGACGGCGGACGACGACCCGGCTGCTCGACCCCGAGTTCCCCAAGTACCGCTCGCTGCTGCCCACCGAGTTCTCGGCGCGGGCGGACCTGTCCACAACCTCGTTCGTCGAGGCCGTCAAGCGCGTCGCTCTGGTAGCCGAGCGCAACACCCCCGTACGGCTGGCCTTCCGTGGCGGAGAGGTCGTCCTGGAGGCGGGCAGCGGCGACGAGGCGCAGGCCGTGGAGGCGCTGCCGGTCGAGTTCGACGGCGACGAGATCAACATCGCCTTCAACCACCAGTTCCTGCTCGAGGGCCTGGGGGCGATCGACTCGGACGTCGCGCGGCTCCAGTTCACCACGCCGACCAAGCCCGCCATCCTCACCGGGGGCAAGCCTGTGGACAACGGCGGGAGCGAGGACTATCGCTACCTCATCATGCCCATCCGGTTGTCCAGCTGACCCGGATCTGACGCCCCGGGCGTACGATCTCCTGCGGGCATGGACCCCCGATGCGTGGGTACGCGTGCCTCGGTGGACGACGCTGTGGACGACGCAGAGGTTTAGGGGTGGCTCAGATGCAGATCGGCATGATCGGGCTCGGCAAAATGGGCGGGAACATGGCCGAGCGGCTGCGGCGCGGCGGCCACGAGGTCGTGGGCTACGACCGCGATCCGTCCATCAGCGACGTCGGCAGCCTGAAGGACCTCGTCGAGAGGCTTCAGGCGCCGCGCGCGATCTGGGTCATGGTCCCCGCCGGGGCGCCGACGCAGAACACGATCGAGCAGCTGCGCGACCTCCTGTCGGAAGGTGACACCGTCATCGACGGCGGCAACTCGCACTATCTGGACGACCAGCGGCACGCGGCCGATCTCGGCGCCCGCGGCATCGGCTTCGTCGACGTGGGCGTCAGCGGCGGTGTCTGGGGCCTGGAGCACGGCTACGCGCTGATGACCGGCGGCGACGAGGAGCACGTCCGCCGGCTCGGGCCGATCTTCGAGACGCTCAAGCCCGAGGGCGAGGACGGCTTCGTCCACGCGGGCGGTGTGGGCGCAGGCCACTTCGCGAAGATGGTCCACAACGGCATCGAGTACGGCATGATGCAGGCCTTCGCCGAGGGCTGGGAGCTGCTGGAGGCCAGCGACGTCGTCACCAACGTCCCCGAGACGTTCAAGAGCTGGCGGCACGGCACGGTCATCCAGTCGTGGCTGCTCGACCTGCTGGTGCGGGCGCTGCAGAAGGACCCCGACCTCACCGAGCTCAAGGGCTACGCGGAGGACTCCGGCGAGGGCCGCTGGACGGTCCAGGCCGCCGTCGACCACGCCGTGCCCCTGCCGGCCATCACGGCCGCGCTGTACGCCCGCTTCGCCTCACGCCAGCCCGACTCCCCGGCGATGAAGATGGTCGCGGCGCTGCGCAACCAGTTCGGCGGGCACGCGGTCGCCTCCGTCGAGGGCCAGACGGGCAAGGGCGCCGACGCCCCCGGCGCCGACGTCACTCCGCCGGTGGAGGCCGACCGCTGACCCCACCCCCTCACCGTGATCGCGGTGGGGTCGGCGGGGGGGAGGCGTTAGCCTTGCGGGCGTGCACGTGGCGAGCCTGTCCCTCACCGACTTCCGGTCGTACCCGGAGGTCGACCTCGTGCTCGAACCGGGGGCGACGGCCTTCGTGGGGCCCAACGGGCAGGGCAAGACCAACCTGGTCGAGGCGCTGGGTTACCTCGCGACCCATTCGAGCCACCGCGTGGCCACCGACGCGCCGCTCGTACGGCACGGCGCGCAGCGGGCGATCGTGCGTGCGTCGGTGGTCAGGGACGACCGCCGCGCACTGATCGAGGTGGAGATCAACCCCGGCCGGGCCAACCGCGCCAGGGTGAACCGATCCCCCGTCCCCCGGGCTCGCGACGCTCTCGGCCTGCTGCGGACCGTGCTGTTCGCCCCAGAAGACCTCGCGTTGGTGAAGGGCGACCCCTCCGAGCGCCGCCGTTTCCTCGACGACCTGCTCGTCGCCCGCGTCCCCAGGTTCGCGGGGGTGCGCGCCGACTACGACCGCGTGCTCAAGCAGCGCAACGCGCTTTTGCGTACGGCCGCGGCGACGCGGGCGGGACGGCGGCGCGGCGGACGCAAGCAGGAGGACGACGCGGCCTTCGCCGCCGCCGGCGCGGGAGACGTCCTCAGCACACTCGAGGTCTGGGACTCCCACCTGGTGCACCACGGTGCGGAACTGCTGGCGGCGCGGCTGCGCCTGGTGGACGCGCTGCGGCCGCTCGCGGCGAAGGCGTACGCCACTCTCGCTCCGTCATCGGGACTCGCCGATCTCGAGTACCGGCCGTCGGGGTTATCCACAGATATCCCCACCCTGGGGACAAACCGGGAACTACTGGCCGAGCACCTGCGGGCCGGCCTGGCGGAGGCGCGCCAGGCGGAGCTCGAACGCGGCGTGACCCTCGTCGGCCCGCACCGCGACGACCTGCTGCTGCGGCTGGGCGAGCTGCCGGCCCGGGGCTACGCGAGCCACGGTGAGTCGTGGTCGTTCGCGCTCGCGCTGCGGCTGGCCGCCTACGACCTGTTGCGAGCCGACGGCGGCGACCCGGTGCTGATCCTGGACGACGTCTTCGCCGAGCTGGACGGCCAGCGGCGCAGGCGGCTCACCGAGATCGTCGCTCCGGCCGAGCAGGTGCTGATCACGGCGGCGGTGCCGGACGACGTGCCGCCCGAGCTTGCCGGCGCCCGCTTCGACGTCATGGAGGGGAGCGTGACCCGTGTCCGATGAGATGTCCACAGCCGGTGGACAGTCGCCGCAGGGCTCGGTCGCGCGGGGTGCCGCGCTCGCGCGGGAGAAGCTGGCCCAGGCGAAGGCGGACGCGCTGAAGCGGGGACAGCTTCCGCGGACCGAGCCGCGCCGGCGCTCCGGTGCGGGCGCCTCACGGCGGGACGCCGGCGACCCGCTGCCGTTCGGCCGGGCGATCCGCGACCTGCTCGCCGCCCGGGGGTGGGAACAGCCCATCGCCGTGGGCGGGGTGTTCGGCCGCTGGGCGGAGATCGTCGGCCCCGAGCTGGCCGCCCACACCAGGCCGGAGAGCTTCGAGGACGGCGAGGTGCTGGTCGCCGCCGACTCCACCGCCTGGGCGACCCAGGTGCGGCTGCTCGCGTCCACGCTGGTCAGGCGGCTTAACGAGGAGCTCGGCGACGGCACCGTGACCCGGGTCAAGGTGCACGGCCCCGGCACGGGTCAGCGCCCGGAGGGCGGTCTGCGCGTACGCGGCAGTCGCGGCCCCGGCGACACGTACGGCTGAGCGCGCCGGCCGGGCGCACACGGGGAGGCCGGCGCACCCCTTCTGACCTGGTATCGGGCTCAGGAGACCCGGGTCGGAGCCCTTCGGCACGTCGAATCGGCCGCGGACGCGCCGAGCCGACCCGCGCAGAGCCCGAACCGGCCCAAAATCGCGCCTGAGGCCTCGACCCCCGCTCCATGGTGGGGGGTGCTCAGAAACATGATCGTCAAGCGACAGGGCATCACAGCCCCGTGAGTGCCACCTGATGTCCGCCGGACCGGTAGAATGAAGGCGGACTCAAGGACACGTCCGGTTTGCGTCACCCCGGCCTCACGGGCCGATTCCCCTGGGTGCCGCATCGGGGCACTCACGACGGTGACGGGCACGGCAGGGGCAGCCAATCCACGGTGTCGCCCGCCGCGTGTCCGCGGCAGGAGGATTTCGCACTTGTCCTACGACGCTAGCTCTATCACCGTTCTCGAAGGGCTGGAAGCGGTCCGTAAGCGGCCTGGCATGTACATCGGTTCCACCGGTGAGCGCGGGCTGCACCACCTGGTCTACGAGATCGTCGACAACGCGGTCGACGAGGCGCTGGCCGGTTACAACGACCTGATCGAGGTCACCCTGCTCGCCGACGGCGGCGTGCGCGTGATGGACCATGGCCGCGGCATCCCCGTGGGCATCGTCGCCGCGGAGGGCAGGCCCGCCGTCGAGGTCGTCTTCACCGTGCTGCACGCCGGCGGCAAGTTCGACAGCAAGTCGTACGCCGTCTCGGGCGGTCTGCACGGCGTGGGCGCCTCGGTCGTCAACGCGCTGTCGACCCGCCTGGAGGTCGAGGTCCGCACCGACGGCCACGTGTGGCGGCAGAAGTACGTGACGGCCAAGCCCACGGCGCCGCTCGAGAAGGGCGAGCCGACCGACGAGCACGGCACGACCATCAGCTTCTGGCCGGACCCGGAGATCTTCGAGACGACCGCCTGGAACTTCGAGACGCTCGCGCGCCGGTTCCAGGAGATGGCCTTCCTCAACAAGGGCCTCAAGATCACGCTGACCGACGAGCGGCCCGATCACATCATCGACGGCGAGCCCAAGGTGGTCACCTACCACTACGAGGGCGGCCTGTCCGACTTCGTCACCCACCTGAACTCGAAGAAGGACCCGATCCACAACTCGGTCATCGACTTCGAGGAGCACGGCGACGGCATCTCGGTCGAGATCGCCATGCAGTGGAACGCCTCCTACTCCGAGTCGGTCTACACGTTCGCCAACACGATCAACACGGCCGAGGGCGGCACCCACGAGGAGGGCTTCCGCGCGGCGCTGACGACCATCGTCAACCGGTACGCGCGCGAGCAGAAGTTCCTCAAAGAGGGCAAGGACGACAACCTCAGCGGCGACGACGTCCGCGAGGGCCTCGCCGCGATCATCTCGGTGAAGCTGGCCGACCCGCAGTTCGAGGGCCAGACCAAGACCAAGCTGGGCAACACCGAGGCGAAGTCGTTCGTCCAGAAGGCCTGCAACGACCACCTGCGCGACTGGTTCGAGCGCAACCCGGGCGAGGCCAAGGAGATCATCAACAAGTCGCTGCAGGCCTCCCGGGCCCGCATCGCGGCTCGCCAGGCGCGCGACCTCACCCGCCGCAAGTCGCTGCTGGAAAGCGGCAGCGGCCTGCCGGGCAAGCTGGCCGACTGCCAGTGGTCGGAGCCGGAGAAGTGCGAGCTGTTCATCGTCGAGGGCGACTCGGCCGGCGGCTCGGCCAAGGGCGGGCGCGACCCGAAGTTCCAGGCGATCCTCCCGCTCCGCGGCAAGATCCTGAACGTCGAGAAGGCCCGGATCGACAAGGTCCTCAAGAACAACGAGGTCCAGGCGCTCATCACGGCCCTCGGCACCGGTGTGCACGACGAGTTCGACATCTCCAAGCTGCGCTATCACAAGCTGATCCTGATGGCGGACGCCGACGTCGACGGCCAGCACATCACCACGCTGCTGCTGACGCTGCTGTTCCGCTTCATGCGGCCGCTGATCGAGGCCGGGCACGTCTACCTGTCCCAGCCGCCGCTGTACAAGATCAAGTGGGACCGCAAGGGCGAGGACGCCTCGTACGCGTACTCCGACCGGGAGCGCGACGCGATCATCGAGGAGGGCGTCGGCCGCGGCCGGCGCGACCCCCGGCTCCACGACGGCGTGCAGCGGTTCAAGGGTCTGGGCGAGATGAACGCCTCCCAGCTGTGGGACACCACGATGAACCCCGACACCCGGGTGCTGCGCCAGGTGACCCTCGACGACGCCGCCCAGGCCGACGACCTGTTCAGCGTGCTGATGGGCGAGGACGTCGAGGCCCGCAGGAACTTCATCATCACCAACGCCCGCGACGTCCGGTTCCTCGACGTCTGAGCAGCGCGGTCAACCAGAAGGACTTTTCGTGACGGAAGTGAACACGCCGCCTGGGCCCCCCGCCGATCGCATCGAGCCGGTCGACATCCAGGCCGAGATGCAGCGCAGCTACATGGACTACGCGATGTCCGTCATCGTGTCCCGCGCGCTGCCCGACGTCCGCGACGGCCTCAAGCCCGTGCATCGTCGCGTGCTGTACGCGATGTTCGACGGCGGCTACCGGCCCGACCGCGGCTACTTCAAGTGCTCCCGCGTCGTCGGTGACGTCATGGGCTCCTACCACCCCCATGGCGACACCTCGATCTACGACACGGTCGTACGGCTCGCGCAGCCGTGGTCGCTGCGCTATCCGCTCGTCGACGGCCAGGGCAACTTCGGCTCTCCGGGCAACGACCCGGCGGCCGCGATGCGGTACACCGAGTGCCGCCTCGCGCCGATCGCCATGGAGATGCTCCGGGACATCGACAAGGAGACCGTCGACTTCCAGCCCAACTACGACGGGCGGTCGCAGGAGCCGGTCGTCCTCCCGTCGCGGTTCCCGAACCTGCTGGTCAACGGGTCCGCCGGCATCGCGGTCGGCATGGCGACGAACATCCCGCCGCACAACCTGCGGGAGATCGGCGAAGGCGTCAAGTGGGCGCTCGACAACCCCGAGGCGAGCGACGAGGAGCTGCTCGACGGGCTGCTCGCGCGCGTGAAGGGCCCCGACTTCCCGACCGGCGCGCTGATCGTCGGCCGTCGCGGCATCGAGGACGCCTACCGCACCGGCCGCGGCTCGATCATCATGCGCGCCGTCGTCGAGGTCGAGGAGGACCCCAAGGGACGGCAGTGCCTGGTCGTCACGGCCCTGCCGTACCAGGTGAACCCGGACAACCTCGCACTCACGATCGCCGAGCTGGTCAGGGACGGCAAGATCACCGGCATCGCGGACGTCCGGGACGAGACGTCGTCGCGCACCGGCCAGCGGCTCGTGATCGTGCTCAAGCGCGACGCGGTCGCCAAGGTCGTGCTGAACAACCTCTACAAGCACACCCAGCTCCAGACCACGTTCGGCGCGAACATGATCGCGCTGGTGGACGGCGTGCCGCGGACGCTGCGGCTCGACCAGTTCGTCCGGCACTACGTCACGCACCAGATCGAGGTCGTCGTCCGGCGGACCCGGTTCCTGCTGCGCAAGGCGGAGGAGCGGGCGCACATCCTGCGCGGGCTGCTCAAGGCGCTCGACCGGCTCGACGACGTCATCGCCCTGATCAGGAGGTCGCCGTCGGCGGCGGAGGCGCAGGGCGGCCTGATGACGCTGCTGGACATCGACCAGGTCCAGGCGCAGGCCATTCTGGACATGCAGCTGCGCAAGCTGGCCGCGCTGGAACGGCAGCAGATCCAGGACGAGTACGACGGCCTGATGGCGCAGATCGCCGACTACCAGGACATCCTGGCCTCCGAGCCCCGGCAGCGCCGGCTCGTGTCGGAGGAGCTCGGGGAGATCGTCGCCAGATATGGCGACGAACGCAAGACCGAGATCATCGCGTACGAGGGCGACATGTCCATCGAGGACCTGATCGCCGAGGAGGACGTGGTCGTCACGATCACGCGTGGTGGCTACGCGAAGCGGACGAGCACCGACCTCTACCGGGCGCAGCGGCGCGGCGGCAAGGGGGTAAGGGGCGCGCAGCTCCGCCAGGACGACATCGTGGAGCACTTCTTCGTGACCACGACGCATCACTGGCTGCTGGCCTTCACCAACAAGGGCCGGGTCTACCGCTTCAAGGCGTACGAGCTGCCGGATTCGGGTCGGGACGCCCGCGGTCAGCACCTGGCCAACCTGCTGGCCATGCAGCCGGACGAGCACGTGATGGAGATCCTCGACCTGCGGGACTACAACGTGGCGCCGTATCTGGTGCTGGCGACCCGCAGCGGCCTGGTGAAGAAAACGCGGCTTTCCGAATACGATTCGCCGCGTTCCGGTGGCCTGATCGCGATCAATCTGCGCGAAGATGACGAGGTGATCGCCGCCCGTCTCGTCTCCGAGGGTGATGACCTGCTGCTCGTGTCCAAGAACGCGCAGTCGATCAGGTTCACCGCCTCGGACGACGCGCTGCGCCCCATGGGCCGCGCCACCAGCGGTGTGATCGGCATGAGGTTCGTGGACGGTGACGAACTGCTCGCGATGAACGTCATGAGCGACGGCGATGACGTGTTGATCGCGACCGAGGGTGGGTATGCGAAGCGGACACCCGCCGACCAGTACCCGGTCCAGGGCCGGGGCGGCAAGGGCGTGCTGACGGCGAAGATCGTCAGTGCTCGTGGCAAGCTGGTCGGAGCCGTCATGGTGCGTCCCGAGGACGAGGTCTTCGCGATCACCTCTGCCGGCGGGGTGATCCGTACCAGCGCCGGCGAGATCAAGCAGTCGGGCCGCCAGACCATGGGCGTCCGCCTGATGAACCTGGCCGAGGGTGACAGCGTTGTGGCCCTCGCTCGCAACGCCGAGTCGTTGGAGACCGAGGAGAACGGGGCAGGAGGCGAGGCATGAGCGAGCGAATCGTCAGCCGCGAATGCGCACCAGGTGAGGGCGCGGCATGAGTGACACCGGTGGGCCGCGGACACCCGGCAGCAAGCAGAGACCCACGGGCGCCCGCCCCGCGTCGTCTTCGAACGGCGTTACCGCGCGGGCGCACGATGGCGGTAGCGTCGCCAAGGTGGCTTCCGAAGGAGATGACGTGACCGCCGCCGACAAGGCGAAGGCCGACGACACCATGCGCATCCGGACCTCGGCCGCCGACCAGCCTTGGAAGCGGCAGACGGCCGCGGATGGCGCGTCCGACAACGGCAGATCCGACGGCGGCGGTGCGACCGCACAGTATCCCCGGCCCACCGGCCTCGGTACGTCCACACCCCCTGTGGACAACGGGCGCCCGTCTGTGGACAACGGCCGTCCCGCAGTGGACGGCGGTTCTGTGCGCGGACTCAGCTTCGGCCCGGCCGGAGACCGCCCTGAGTCGTCCAAGGATTCCAAGGACTCGAAGGGTTCCAAGGACAAGAAGTCCGGCCTGCGTCCGCCGCGCAAGGCCCACCTGGTCCTGCGCAGGATCGAGCCGTGGTCGGCGATGAAGTTCAGCTTCGTCGTGTCGCTGGTGTGCTTCGTCGTGCTCTTCGTGGCCGTCGCGGTGCTGTACGGCGTGCTGTCGGCGCTGGGCGTCTTCTCCTCGATCACCGACACCGTCACACAGCTCACCACGAGTGGTGGCGTCGGCGGCAAGGGAGTCGGCACCATCGACATCGGCAGCTGGTTCGAGCCGGTCCGCATCCTCGGGTACGCGGCCCTGCTCGGCGCGCTGAACGTCGTGCTCATCACCGCGCTGTCCACCCTCGGTGCCGTGATCTACAACATCTCCGCGGACCTCGTGGGCGGTGTCGAGGTCACCTTCAGCGAAGCCGAGTGAGGCCCGAGACAGCACGGCAGCACGGAACAGCAGGCGCAGCGGGTTCGGTACGGCAGGCCGCCCACGGAGCGGCCCGCCGTACGGATGCGTTTCCCTGGCACGACCACGGTCCCGGACACGGTAAGCTTTTCCTCGTTCGGAACGACGGATTCGCCACCGGAAACGGGATGCGGTAACGTTCGTTGCGCAGTGCGGGGCTATAGCTCAGTCGGTTAGAGCGCTTCCCTGATAAGGAAGAGGTCCCAGGTTCAAGTCCTGGTAGCCCCACCATGAAGTACCAGCTCAGAGGCCAGTTCCCAAGATCCGGGACCTGGCCTTTTGATCGTTTGTTAGCCACTCGTTAGTGGGACGAGTCCCGGCCAGGTGACAGAGATCAGTCCGCTTAGTCACTGGGCGGTTTTCCTGTACAGCATGTTCCCAGGATCTCTACGGGATCAACGCCGTGGACTTGTAGACGCCGGAGCCCACTTGGCGCGCGCGGCGACCCCGTAACTTCGGTGGCGGAACTAATGTAGGCCCGGTCGGGGCGAGGCGGCCGTCGGTCCGCTTGACGGTGGGAGGAGGACAAGCGTTGGGAGCGCCGGAGTCCAATGCCGGGGACGACTTTCATTTCTGGTGGGCCGCGACCCGCGCGCTCGCGCTGATCGAGCCTGGCACCGACAGCAGGGTCGTCGTGGTGGAAGGCCTGAGTCGCGTGGACGACCCGGACGACGAGTACGAGGCGGTGGACGTTGCCGAGTACATCGGCGGGAACGACCTGGGCACCGCCTCTGCCGTCGTCCTGTCCCAGCTTAAGCACAGCACCAGGCACCCGGACAAGGCGTGGACCGCCAGCCGCCTGTGCGAGAAGCGGATGAGGCGCGCGGCTGACGGCAGCGTGGTGTCGACTAGGTCCGTGATCGCCGACCTCGCGGGCATCTATGCGAAACTGCTCACGGGCCGTTCTCGCGACGAGCTGCTCTGTAAGGTGCGAATCAGTCTCGTCAGCAACCAGCCCGGTGATCCGCTGGTGCACGAGGCTATCTCGGCGGCCGCAGAATGGGCGCAGTCACGGCGTGCCGGACAAGGCAAGGCTGCACTGCTTAAAGCACTCGTAGAGCCGCAGCAAGCCGATGTGGTCCGCAGGCTCGCTGACGCTGTCGGCCCCCTGCTCGGCAGTGGTGAATTTTGTGATTTCCTGACCGTACTCGACATGTCGCAGGCGGGCTCGCTTGGCCGGGCAGCGCTAGCACGTAACGTCCGGGCCAGAACGGCGAAGCTCGCGCCTGGACGTGGCCCCGACTCGGCGCTACGGCTGTTCGACCTGGTCCGCAGGGAGGCTCTCCCCGAGTCTGGCCGAGCCGGGATCCGTGCCACAGATGTCCTCGCCGAGCTCGGTGTGGCCGATCCGCTCGACCTATACCCGGCGCCCGCTCGGCTGCCGCCGCTGGACGATCCGCTGCCCGCACCCGGCGCGCGCGCGATCGCGGACGCGCTGCTCGTGCACCCTGGCGCTATCGTCGTGGCGCACGGTCCGGCGGGCGCCGGAAAGACGACGGCGTTGCGGCAGCTCGGCGACCATCTGCCGCCCGGGTCGGTGGTCGCGCTGTTCGACTGCTACGGCGGCGGCGAGTACCTCAGCTACGGCGAGGAGCGTCACACACCGCAGCGGTTCGTGACGCAGATGGTTAACGACTTGGCGCAGCAGTGCGGGACCCCGCTGCTCGTTCACCCGCCGGCGGTCGACGAGGACCTATGGCGGCGGCTGCGCCGCACGCTGCAAGACGCCGTCGACGGGCTCGACCCGGGCGCCGTGCTCGTTCTAGCGGTCGACGCGGCCGATAACGCCGGTTTCGCGGCCCATGAGCGCGGCGACCGCGGGTTCCTGCCTGGTCTGGTCGGGCTGTCGCTGCCGCCGCGCGCCATGGTTGTACTTACCGCGCGGAGCCACCGGGTCGAGTCTCTCGGCGCGCCAGGCATGGCGCAGGTGGAGCTGGCGCCGTTCGACCTAGCGACGTCGGCCGCACACCTGCGTCGCTTCCAGCCAGGCGCGTCGGACGTGGATGCCGCCGAGTTCCACGCACGGACGGGCGGAAATCCACGGGCCCAGTACTACGCTCTAACCCAAGCTGCCGCAGACGGTTGGGAGATGTCGTCGCTGCTGAACGCATGCGCTCGCACGCCCGAGCCGCTGTTTGAGGGGCTAGTCGACTCGGCGCTGCAGGTCAGCGGCGCCGACGCCGGCGGGCGGCGGTGGCTCGGGCTAATGCTCGCGCTCGCCCGCCCAGTCAACATCAGTACTCTGGCTGCCGCGCTCGACGTCGGCTCAGCTGCTGTAGTGGCGTTCGCGCATGGGCTCGCGCCCGGTGTCACCCTGGCGAATGGGGCCATCCAGTTCCGCGACGAGGACTTCGAGACGTATGTGCGCGGCCGCGTCGACCCGGCGGATGTGGCCGCAGCGCACGGCCGGCTCGCGGATATGTTCTTCGCAACCCGGGCCGGGGACGCGGAGGCGGCGGCGCACGTCGCAGATCACCTGTTCGCTGCAGGCCGACTGGACGATGTGCTACTGCTTGTCCTGAACGAGGACTGGCCTGAGGGGATTCCGGACGGGTTCCGGCGCGCGCAGGCGCAGGGCCGGCGGCTAGACCTCGCCGCGCGTGCCGCCGCCGCGATCGGTAGCGCCGCGGCCGCCGTTCGCATCGCGGTCCGCGCGTGCGATACAGCGTCGCGGCTCGGCACACTGTCGTCTCTGGTTGAGTCTCGCCTCGAGCTAGTCGCAAGGTACACGGACGTTGACCAGCTCCGCGCGCACGCATTGCGTCAGTCCTCCCGCGGAGAGTGGCTTGCGCCTGTACACATGCGAGTCGCTGCGGCGCTGGCCCGAGACCCGGCCCGGCACGCTGAGGCCCGTACCGAGCTGGACCGCGCGGACGCATGGCTGCGCCGGTGGACGACTAGCCCGAAGGAGGAGACCCACAGCTGGAGGATCGACGCGAACGACGTGGCGTACGCTGCGGAGGCGCGGTACCGGCTCGACGGGGCAGACGCGGCCATCGCCGAGTTGCGGAGGTGGCGACCCGCGAAGTTCGCGCTCGACGCGGCGGCGGCGCTCGCCGCCCGGGTTGCCGCGGACGTCGGGCCGGGGCCGGTCAGGGAGGTGCTGCGCGCACACGGTGTTCCGGCGGTGGCGCAGGCGCCGTTCCTCGCATACGCCACGACACCCCAGACTGTTCCCGACCGCGGCTGGGTCGATGAGGTTGTGGCCGCAGTGCTCGCCGACGATCCGGGTAATGCGAAGCCCTGGCACGGTCGACTAATCGACGTCGCCGTGCGCCATGGTGACCGGCAGGCGGCTGCGGCGCTCGCACGACACTGGGCCGGCACGCTGCCGTTGCACCGCTGGGGGTTTAGCAGCGGCAATGCGGACGGTGTCGCCGCACTCCGTTCCTGTGCCGTCGCCGCCGTGCTCGACGGAACCGGCATCGACGTCGACGACATGGTCCCGCTGTCGTTACGCCCGGGGGAGAAGACAGGGGAGAGGCGCGGGGCGGCGGACGACTCCCGCGCTCACGAGCGGCGCGAGTGGATCGAGATGGTCCAGCCACTGCTAGCGGCAGCGCTGCTCGCCGCCCGCAGCGCAATCGGTGACGCGGACAAAGATGAGGTCACCGCGTTCGTTATCGCCGGACTCGCCGACCGAACTGAGAAGGCCGAGCACCGCTGGTTCACCTTCGACAACTCGTACCGGGCATGGGCGAAGATCACGGCCGACGCGGTCGTCGACGCCGCCGCTGCGCCCGACCTGATCGACCGCCTGGCCAACGCGGCGCCCAGACTGCTCCGGGACGACGCGCCCGCGCTGTGGCTGGACCTGGCGGCTGGCCTCGGTGTGCGCGGCGTCCACTCTGGCCCCGCCGCGGACCTATGCGCGCGAGCTGCGAGCCACGCCCGCTCGGGCGTTTACCCGGCGTCGGATCGGCTCGACTTGCTCGCCCGTGCCGCCGAGATCGCCGACAGCGTGGCCCCGGAGCTAGGCAGGCAACTGTTCGACCAGGCGGTCGACGTGGCGACCGGGATCAACGATGACGCTGCCCGGCTGCTGGCCGTATACGCCGACCTCGCTGGCCGTGCCGATATCGGTGACGTGGACCGGCCCGTGGTCGCCGCCCGACTCGTCCGTGCGGCTGAGGCGGTCGCGCCGTACGTCACCGAGGGCGGGGTCGTCCCGTACGCGGATGTCGTAGGGGCCGCAGGGCGGCTTGACGTGGGCATCGCGCTTGAGGCCGTCAGCCGGTGGGATGATGAGGATCGGATCCGCCTAGTGCAGACGCTGCCGGCGGCACTGGTCGGCGCCGTTGACGGCGGCGGCGTCGCGAGCGTGCAGGCGCTCGCGCTCGCGCATCTCGTCGAGGACGACGATGCGCGGCTGCAGTACATGCTCGCTGTCATCGACCGACTGCGGGTAGGCGCCGCGGGTACTGCTGCCGCCCGAGTCGCGTTGCAACGGGTCGCAGGCTGGGTACGCCGCGACGTGCCCGCCCGCGCCCAGCCAGCGCTCGCCACCCAGCTCCTTGACTGGGCTGCCGAGCGTGACCTCGACGGGCAAGTCCAAGCAGCGCTGGAGTCCGTCGCCCGGCTAGGCCGCGACAATGCGGATCCGAGCGAGCGGTGGCGCGGCGCGGCCCTGCGTGCGGACGCGCAAGCGCTGTTGGCCGATCCGGCGGGCCGCAGCTTGGCCACACTTGCCGATGATGTCGACGTACTCGCACAGGCGCTGGTGTACGGCGATCAGATGCGTGAGTTCGTTGCCGCTGTCGCCCGTTCCGCCCGCCCCGACCACCGGGTCAACGCGCTAGCCGCGGTCGCTGACCTGTGCGGCCGCGCCGGGGTCAACACGGTTCTCCCAGTGCTGGCCGACTGCCTCGCCCAGTGGCGCGACTGGCCCGGCGTCAGGAATTGGGCTGCGGCCGCGCTCCCGACGCTGCTCGCCGGACATCTGCCCGACCTCGCCTGGTGGCAGGACACCGACCTGCTGCTCGACCAGCTCCGCGCGTTCGCTAGTGATGACGACATCCGTTGCGCCGTTCTCGCCGCGTTTCCTGACGCTCGGCCCCGGCTAACGCCGTACGGCTGGCAGAACATCGCTGCGCTCCTCGGCCGACTGTGCGGCCCGGGTGACGCCGCTGACGCGCTCGTCGCGCTACTCGCCGAGCGGCTCCCTGACACCGGCGGAGGTGGAGTTACCGCGACGGCCGACCCAGTGGGGCCGGTGCCGCTTCTGCTTTGGAGTGCATTCGGTCACCCTCGCCGCGACATCCGTTGGCGTGCCGCTCATGCCGCCCGTGACTTGCTGCTGCAATCCGACTTCGCCGATGCCCGCAAGCTCGCTGGCTCGCTCGTCGCCTGCCTCGATCGCACCGATGCCGGGCCGTTCCGGAATCCGACTCTGCACTTTTATCGGATGTCCGCCGCTGCCGCGCTGCTCGTCGCGCTTCAGCGTGTCGCCGCGCAGAACCCTGCCTTGCTCGTTGATCATCTACCCGATTTGACCCGGCACGCGACCAGCCGCACCTTCCCACACGCCCAGATCCGCGAGCTTGCCCGCCAGACCGCCCTCGCGCTCGCCAACCCCGCCGACCGCGTCGCCGACGAGCTTCGCCAAGCGAACCAGCCTGTCGCTTGCTTGATCGAGCACAACAGGCGCTACATCGGCGACGACCGTCGGGTGTCCGAGACACTGCGCTACGACTTCGACTGGATGGACACTCTCCCCTACTGGTACGCGCCGCTCGCTCGCGCATTCAACCTGTCCGTCGACGCAATCGCCGAACGCGCGGAACGCTGGATCCTCGATGAGTGGGGGCTCGGCGAAGATGACTGGTGGCACGATGCCCGCGAACTGCGCGACCAGCGGTCATTCCAACGGATGTCGCACCGCCACGGGGCGATTCCGCCCGAGGAGAAGCTACGCCTGTACCTGGAGTACCACGCAATGATGGTCGTCGCGGGGGAACTCGTCGACGCGCGACTTCCTGTCAACGTCCCTCCGTACGACGACGCGGACGACCCGTGGCGTGACTGGTTGAGCTCCCACCTGCCCTGCTCCGCGCACACATGGCTCGCCGACCTCCGCCACCCGGTGCCGGTCGAGCCTGACCTGTTCGGGCACCTGCCTCAGCTTGACGAGTGGGATACCCCGACTGAAGACGACTACGATCGCGCGCTCGGGTTCGTCGATGGCCGCCTCCCTGAGTCGGTCCTTGTTGCCGGCTGCACAAGCCTGGACCGGCCCGGCGCCTACAGCACGACCCACGTTTGGTCTGCGCTCGTAGCCCCTGATCACGCTGTCGACCTGCAGCGTGCGTTCGCCGCCGCCGCCAATCCGACCGACTGGAAGCTTCCCGAGGAGGACGAGGACGCGTTCGAGGTCAATCACGGTTCGTTTGTTCTGCGCGGCTGGCTAGTTGATGCCAGCGACTACCGCGACGGGCTCGACGAGCACGACCCGTACGCGCACGGCCTCCGCCCCGCGCTCCCCCTCCCCAGCCTCCGGTTCTGCAAGGTGACCGGTGCCGTCATCGACCCGACCAGGCTCGCCCTCCTCGCTGGCGACGGCACTGTGCTCGCCCGTGCCGAGCAGTGGGCCGATAGCAATACCGAAGACACCGGCGCCATCACCTCCTCCGGCTACCGCGTGTACGTTGCGCGCGGACCGCTGCTGCGGTATCTCGCCGACACTGGCATGACCCTCATCATGGAGGTCCAGATTGGACGACAACGACGCTCCTCTGAACGGGGGGAGTACCGGCCACCCCGAAGCCGCATCTATCTCATCGACCCTGTCGGCCGAGTCACCGTCCGCTGACGACAACGTCGCCCGCCTCGGCGAGCAGATTCTCAATGACTTTGGCGACGTTCACACGAACAACACCCTCACTCGATGGCTCGCTCACCACACCGCGGCGCTCATCGCCGCCGCTGACCAGGCCACCGCGGCTGGCGAGCCCGACGCGGCCGCCCGTGCCGCCGATGCCCGCGCCGCCATTCTCCAACTCTGGGACCACCGCTCCGCCTGGCCTGTCGGCTGGCCCCCGCCCCGCGCGGTCAAGATCGTCCAGCTCTTCGATGACCTTCCAGATCTCAACGACCCGCGCTGGCACCGCACCCCAGCCCTCACCCGCCTCCACGATCTTCACCATCACATCCTCGCCGCACTCGTCGACCTCGCCACCTTGGGTGGCGAGAATCTCGAGCAGGGCTGGCTCGACGCGTTTGGGGACCGGCTTACCCCAGACGAGGTCTTGCTGCTTACCCGCGCCGCCGCTGCCGAGCAGCGCCTCAAGCGCCTCAACCACTGGATGGAGCGCATTCTCGAGCCTGACAACGATGCAAGAGACGCAGAAAGCCCGGCTGACGGTACGGACGACGCCGAGGCCGCCCTCGCACGGCCCCACCCACTCGCCGCGCTTGCCGACGTCTATCGACAGACTGTCCTCGATTTCCTCTACCGCGCTCGCGACCGCAGCAGCTCCTATGCGGACGACAGTGCCGACGGGGAAACTGACGGAACCCTCGCCAAATGACGCCGACAAGCCAGAGGCAACAGCCCAGGGCGGGGCTGGCCCGGCTGATGCGGGCATCGTCGTGGCTGACCACGAACCCCCCTCGTTGGCCACCTTAGCGGTGACGAGGCGGTTCGACCTGACCGATGCGCAGTGGGCGGTGCTGGAACCGCTGCTACCTTGAGAGACAGATCAAGCTGGGGAGCGCGGGCTCGTCCTTCGCACCATCGTCCACGTTCCCTCGCTCGCTGGCCCCGATTTCACACCGAGCGGGCCTACGACTGTTCGGCGTGTGTCACCATGCGGTCGTGACGAGAGGGCGCGCCGACTTTCCCTGGAAGGTGCGGAAGCTGATAGCTGAGCGAGCAGGTTACCGCTGCTCGAAGCCTGACTGCCGTCGACCGACCCTCGGGCCTGGTCTTGGGCCGGATGATGTCGCATGTATCGGCACTGCCTGCCATATTTATGCCGCGGCGCCTGGCGGTCCTAGAGGCAGTGGCGGTTTAACACCCGAGCAGCTTCAATCTACGTCAAACGGCATCTGGCTATGCGCAGACCATGGTCGTCTCATCGATACCAATCAAGGGCGGGACTACCCGCCGCAGTTGCTGCATGCCTGGCGCCACCTCCACGAGACATATCTGGTTCAGGAGATGCGCGGCCTCTCGGCGCCACATGGTCTTATCACCGAGATCACCGTGCGCGAGGGGCCCGGGGCGCTAGCAGCCCGTTCGGTCAACTTGTCGGTTCTCAATTTGGTGCTCGGCTACAACGGCACAGGCAAGAGCACCTTACTTGATCTTCTGGCTGGGGCCGCTCAACCGGGTCTCCTTGCTGAACGCCAGTGGTTCGGAAGGTTGGCGGCCGACATACATTGGTTCGATCCGATGCCACACACACTCCGGCTGCAAGCACAGGACGGCCGTATCAAGTTCCGCCTGGATCACAAGCCGATGCCGTTCCTGCCTGCCCCCTATCGGTCCATCGTCGTGAGAAACCCACGGCGACGCGTCAGGGACTTCCGTGACCTCGCAGAACTACTTGGCCTCGACGTTACGACCTTTCTGAACCTGCTCTTAGAGGTGCCGGACCGAGTCTTCGGCACAGTGTTGCGCGTTGAAGTCATCAACGACGCTCCCGTGGTCCAACTGGCCTACTGGCCTGAGGCCATATCGTTGGCAGACGACGCCTCCCCTATGGCACTTTGGACTGTCCTGTTTGAGTCCGCGATCGCGCTTGCACAGGTGAGCAGTGAAGCCGGGCCGACACTGCTACTGATCGACGATTTCGGTGACTTTCTTCATCAGAAGCTAGTCCACGAGATGTTCCAGCTGCTGACGGAGCGCACTCAGGGATTCCAGACGGTAGTAGTGACGCACTGCCTGCTGCCTGGCGAGATTCGGAAGCGGTGGTCCATCACCAGCTTTTTGGACGAGGATCACGCCAGGCTTGTTCTCAGCTGAGGCCTGTGGACTGGGACATCACGTGGAGGAGCCGACGGTGGAGATCGGATGTTCGGTTAGCCGATCTAGGACCTGAGAGGGAAGGACCCCATACTGGCTGAGGATTTTCGCCACCATTCGAAGAAGGTCAGACTTGTCCCTACCAGTTCGGTTGGCCAACATGGCCTGCCAGGCGTTAGCCACGTCGCGAGCCATCTGCAAGATCGTCTCGGGGTGGACAAGGTAGGAATGTTCTTCGGCGCCACTGGCACCGGTGGGGTCGACGGCCACGCGTGGCGAGATGATTGCGGTGATGCTACCGGGGGGGATTACTGCATGCTGACGGTCACTGCGCAGGATACGAAGCTGATCGTTAACCTGCCGAATGTCACTGTGCGGGACGAGGCCCTCAGGCCTGGTGTGCTCGCTCTTGGCTTCCAGAGAAAACCACATGTGATTGCCCCAGCACCAGTTGGAGTCGCAACGTCCGCTGCCTTGAGGCTTGGCGGCCTCCGCCCCTAGGAATACTCCAAGCTCGGTGAGGGCGGGCTCGTAGGCAGTATGGGATACCTCGGCAAGGCTGGTCACCATGTCGGCCAGGCGCACTTCCACCTTGGCCGGCGCGATCCGCGAAAGCAGGTTTGCCACTGAGCCGACTGCAAAATCGTCCTGCGGGAGCAGCGCGTTAGCCGGCATCTCCGGCAAGGGAGGCAGACTCCGCACCCACGCTCCAGGTGATGTTCGGTCGGCTTGACGGATTAACTGATGTGCGGTCGCCATCAAGCCGGTGTCCTCTCCGATGACAGCGGCACGGTAGGCCCACACTCCTGCTAGCAGGAGCCAGAAGCTGCGGTAGCCACGGGTGGCCTCGCCACCATAGGACAGCTTGTGCGTTACTTGTTGAGCCTGTGCGCTTGCATCGGCCCAGCGGCTGTGTCCGGCCAGTGCGCATGCCTCTATCTCGGCCGCCACGGCGGACGCTAGCGCGTGGCTGCCGTCGGGCGGAATACGACTGAGCTCCGACCGCAACTGGGCGAGGTACGGCTCCGCTTGCTCACGCCACTCCGACGTCCGTTCTTGATCGAGGAAGACCTGCACGTTCTCCTGCACGTTGGTCTCGGTGCTGTCCCTGCTGTTCTCGATGCCAAACCGGATCTCGGCCTGTAACTCAGCGGACAGAGCTCTCTGCACTTCCTGCCGCAGTAGGTACCGGGTGAGGTCCTCACCGCGGACCACGACCAGTGCCCAGTCCGTGGATCCCCGGGTGCAGCGGCCCATTCCTTGTACAACCCGTGTCCGAACTCGCTCAGAGAGTGCGGCGCCCGCCCGGACCTGGCTGGACAGGAAACGCTCCTGCAGATGGTCCCGGTCGGGCACGCTCTCCATCACCACCAACCGACACGCCTCATGCGGCAGGTCGAGTCCGTCGTAGCGGCTCGCCAAGGCGCACACCGCATGGTCTAGTTCAGAGAACGGCCCCATGCCATGCTTGACATCGTCCTTTGTGAGGACAGGCCAGCCCGGCTGCGAGATCAGCTTCGCGGTCAACGCAGCAGTAGCGGAATCCGGTGCCAGCACTAAAGCCTTCCCGGCCCTTGTCGCGATCTTTCGGGTGATCGTGTCGGCATCGATACCTGTCATTAAGTCGGGGAAGATCACGAACCGGCGGCCCGACCGTGGTTCGGGAGAGGTCGCGGGGAGTGTCAGGCGCTTGATCCGCGCTCGACCGAAAGAGCGCTCCAAGTCCCCGGCCTCGCCCAGCGTTGCTGATAGATATAAGCGCTGCTTGGCGTCAGCGAACAATCGGTTGTTCTCGGTGCAGGGGATAACCGGACGTATCTGTATCCCCCAGTAGGTGATGTAGACCAAGCACGACGCCAGGACGTCGCTGATCATCGCATACCGGAAGCACCATGGCCTAGGTAGGGCACTTAGGGTATCGGCCAGTCGCTCGGGCATCCCATCATGCTGCGCAGGCACCACCAGATGAACATTGTTGAAGCTGCCGATCTCTGCGCTCGGACTACGAAGCCGTTGCAACAACAGCCCGTCTAGGCCTGGTGACAAGATGTCCAGCAGCTTGTCGTAGACCTCTGGGTCGGCATAGTCGTCACCGGACCGGTTTATCCGCACGCAATACTGGTCTGCGACGTACTGCTCGCCGTTATGGGCGTCGTCAAACACCAGAAGGTCGGGGTGAGCGTCTAGTTTTGGGCTGCTGTTGAACACGGTGCTGTAGGTAGTCAGAACGACTGCTTCCCCCGACTCATATCGGGCGAGGTTAGTCAGCGACCAGTCGCGGTGCGAGCCAGTGAGTACGACCGCAGCGATCCCCTCCTCCGCCGCGGTAACGGCCACCTGCCGGGTCAGTTGCTCAGTCGGGCAGGCATACACCACTCGGGCGTTACGACATCGCCGCCACCACTCGGAGATCACCAGGGCAGGAATAGTCTTGCCCGTGCCGGTTGGCAGCTCCAGGGCTAAGTCTTTGGTGCCCAGGTGCTCTGCTGCATACGTCCGCAACAGGTCGCCTTGGTGTAGGAGCAGGCCTGGCTTCGCTGTCGGTGTCCGGGGAAGATCGTGGTAAAGAGCTTCCGGCGAGGCATACGACGCTGCCCTCGAGCTCACGCGCTTGAACGCCATCGCTAGCCCGCCCTTCCGCATAAGTTGCACCATAGATGCTAGTAGCGCGTTCCAAACGACGCATCCCGATTGCCAGCTGCCTGCTCCTGTATTAGAAAATTCATCAGTTTATGACGTCTCTGCCGGAGTTGCGGGTGTTCGCCCAATCCACTCCGATGAGGTGGAGGAGATCAGAGGTGGAAACGCGATAGAGATCACCAACGCGGATGGTGGTGACTGGGAACTCGTCCTTCTTGGCCAGTTCGTAGGCCTTGGTGCGGCCGATACCGAGGATCCTCGCGGCGGTCATGAGGTCCAGCGTCGGCGGGAGGTCCTGCAGGTCGCGCAGGGTGATGTCCTTCATTCGATGCCTCCAGCCTTTGCCGATGCCTCACGGATCCGCGCTACTGCGAGCTTGCAGTAGTCCGCGTTGAGTTCGATGCCGATGAACTGCCGGCCGAGTTGCCGGGCGGCAAGAGCCGTTGTTGCCGCTCCGGAAAACGGGTCCAGGACGGTGCCGCCGAGGAGGCAGCCGGCGGCAATGGCGCGGAGCGGGATGTCGATCGGGAACGGGGCGAAGTGGGCGCCCCGGTAGGGCCTGGTCGAGATGCTCTAGATGTCCCCGGGGTTGCGGCCGTTCGGGTTGGCCGCATCGTGGGCGCGGTCGGTGGGGCCAGCAACGGTGCCGTGCTGCGTGCCGGCTGACTCCGGCAGGCCGGTCGAGGGCCAGGGCGTGTGGATGGCGTTGCGCTTCATCCCGCCGCGTTGAGAGCGGCGAGACAGCGAGCGCTCGCCGGTGTATTGCTCGCGGATGGTGTCGAGGTCGAACCAGTAGAAGCGCTGCTTGACGAGCAGGAAGATCAGCTCGTAGCGGGTGGAGAGCCGGTCCAGGACCGACTGCGGCATGGCGTTGGGCTTGGACCGGACGATTGCGTTGCGCAGGATCCAGCCGTCTTGCTGGAGGGCGAAGGCGACCCGCCACGGCATGCCGAGCAGATTCTTGGGCGGCACGATGCGACGGGAACGAGGGCGCACCACCGGCGGCCGCTGGTTGTAGTCGACGCCACGGACGTAGCCGTCGGAGTTGGCGGCGTAGACGTCGTCGAGGTTGAGTCAGCAGGTGCCGTCCTTGGCCAGCACCCGCCGGGCCTCCGCGAACGTGGCGCGGAGGTTCTTCACATAGTCGTTCGGCGTGGGCTCCTGGCCATACTCCTCCGGGCAGTGGTCGCGCAGCCCGTAGCAGGGCGGGCTGGTCACCAGGCAGTCCACGGAACGGTCGGGCATCATGGAGAGCACTTCGCGTGCGTCGCCGAGGTGCAGGGTGGCGTGGTCGTCTCGCCAGTACGGGACCCTCATCGCGCCTCCTCCTGTACGGAGAGAGCCCTCATGAGAGGGGGCCCGCCCGGCCGAGGCCGGCTGGCGGTGGACCTGAAGCCAGGTCGTGCTCGTTACTTCCATTTCTGTTCCGGGGCGGAACTCAGATACGCGCTTCGAGTGCAGCAGCGGCCTCCGGCACCGCTCTGGCGTGAGCTGTCATCCCTGGTGAGGGCACCTGCGTACCTCTGGCGTCGCTCTGGCGCACGCCTCTCGAAATGCCGCGCCACCAAACGCCAGAGGCGTGCCAGAAGCAGTCAGGGATTGGCGCCGGAGCCGTGCCAGAGGCGACTCCTACAACCGGGTTCGACGAAGCGAAATCCCTCTCGCCGTGGAGAACCCGATGAGCACGAACCCATCCGACACGGCCGGCCCGGACCGGTCACCTCTGGACATCGCCGAGCGCGCCTTCCAGATGCTCGCCTGCGCGCCCAGCAGGCTCGCCGTCGACGGCAGGGAGGTCGGATACGGCCTCCCCCGCCGGCCAATGTCACTGATCGAGCTGCGGGATGTGCTGATCCACCCCTCCCGCGCGAACCGCGCCGGCGCCGCATCCGGGCGGTGATTTCCGAGAAGGCCGACCAAGCGGCCAACCGCAAGAAAGCCGGGTCACGCGGTGGCCGCCCGGTCAGCCATGACCGGGACCTGTACAAGGAACGCAACAAGCCGAGCACTGCATCATCTGGATCAAGGAGTGGTGTGGTCTGGTCTTCCGCTTCGACAAGACGCCCGAGAGCTATCTCACCGGCCTCTACTTACGAGGTGTCATCTTGGGGATCAGCCTGCCTCCTGAAGATCTGAACCCCGTACAGGCCCTAGGTCGGCTCCCGGTCGCGGGGCTGGTGGGCTCTGAACTCCTGGGCATGGACGGCGAGTTCCCGGAAGAACACCGGTGGTGGTGTGACCTGGCCTTCGTGCCCGATCGGGGAGGGTGCCAGCGGTATGAGCAGGTCGGTGTTGGGTGAGTGCAACCACAGGGCGGTCTGGTAGAGCTCGGGGATTTGCAGGAGCCGGAGATCGAACCCGGCCATTGCGAGCTGCGGCAGGGCTCGTGCGGCTCTGACCGCGGTCGCAGTGGCTCCGACGGATGAGCTTCTGTAGAACGTTGGCGGGAAGGTTCGGTCCGGCGTTTCGGCGACTTCGGCGCCGGCGAGCACATTGCCGCCGGACTCCAGCAGGAATCGCCAGCCCACCGGCTGCGCCACTTCCAGGCCGCCGCCGGCCTCGATGTCTTTGACGAGCAAGGCGAACACCCGGTGGGGGGTGGACACCTCCACGTCATCCGGGGAGACCTCGCCCAGCAGTTTCGGGCCCTCTCCGCCGGCTCTGGCGATTAGGCCGAGCTGGGAGCGTGTTTCCTCCCGAATCCGTCCCGGCGGTTCAGGCATGTTCAACGGCATCGCATGCTCCCTGAGGCTAGTTTCGCCGAGTCTTGAAGGTCCTGTTCCAGGTGCCGTTCGGGCCGCCCGGGTAGCCGCCGAAGAGCGTCTCCCACGCGACCCACATGATGGGATCGTTCTCCTGGCCCGCGTATGTCCCGTGAGTGCCCTGCCACGGGTCATGCACCCAGACGTGCACCAGTTCACCGGTCTCCGGGCGGTAGCTGTACCCCCAGATGTTGACGATGTGGCCGGAGAGGTTGCCACCCCAGCCGATGTTCATCATGATCGGGCGTCCGGCGTCTATCTCCGCCTTGACCTCGTTCTTCGTCAACGCCGGGAACCTTCTGACCTGCACCCACCCGGGTGCCTCCACCCAGTCGACGTGATTCCTGGCATCTTCGGGGGCCGGGACGTAGACCCCGGCTTGCTGCAGCGGCCCGGCATCCGGCCACCAGCCCTGGTCGCAGTCCCCGCGTAACGCGCCATCCGGGCAGCACTGGAACGGTTGCTGGGCGGCGAGCCGGGAGTCTTTCCTGTTGAGGACCGCGGTGGCGAACCCGCACTGGGTCCATGCTCGCGCGTTGGCGTAGAAGTTCGCGATGCTGACAGTTGTCGCGTTCCAACACCAGTATGTCTTTTCCTGGTATTGACGCCAGCTCCAGTATGTTGAGCCGAGACTCTTAATCATCACGCTTTCGTCTGGTTGTGACACGCGGCGTCATCCCTTCGCTATGCCGGTTACGTCGTCGCCGTATTCCCGTGGAAACCCCATCGATGCGCCTCCTGGCCGGGGCCCGGGAGGGCCCACGCCAGTGATGTTAAGAGAGCCACAACTGCGCTTACAATAAGCACAACCTGTCAGGTTGCACCGAAACAAACAGAGTGGGGCTCACATCTTAATTGGGGCCCGCTCATTACGTCTCTGCTTTCCGCTCCGGCCGCGACCAGCCGCGCCCCGCACGGACTTGCCTCCTCAGCGCGAACCGCGAGGTCCGGGTCGAAAGCGCCCACGCCTCGGCCTTCCGGGGATCGCATCGCTCTGCCACTTCCCGTCCCTCTGTCTCGAAAGAGGACTGACGTAAACATCTCCGTTCCGTGGCCTAATCCGGCCACCGGCGCAGCATCTGTGACAGCTTTGGCCAGGCGATAGTACCGAGATTAGGGCCTGACAGATTTGCGCATCTTCAAGCGGGCCGGAGGCTATGGATCCACACAATGGCACGACGTAAGTGAAGGCCGGCGAGATAGCTCTTGGAAATTCTGTCGAAGCGAAAGGCCAGGCAACGCCACTTCTTCATCCGATTGATGCAGCGCTCAGCCGTGTCGCGTTCCTTGTACAGGTCCCGATTGTGGCCGACCGGGCGGACCACGGCCCGTACTCCGCGGGCAGGTCCCGCCATGGACTGCCCGCACGGGAGCGCCACTCACTCCGTTGACTGTGTCGACGACGCGTGAAAACTGGATCAGGCACACTTTCCGTGAAGTGGACCCTGGTCAGTCGGCCAGCAGGAGGCGTTTACGCAGGAGGTCGGGGTTGGCGCGGCCGTACATCTGCCGCTTGAGCATCTTGGTCCGGTTGACGTGCCCTTCGACGGGTCCGGAGCTGTAGGGCAGGGTGAGGCCGGCGGTGACGGCGTCTTGGTCGCGGCGTACCCCGGTGACGAAGGAGCGCAGATCAGGCAGGTCGTCGCGGAGTACCGCGTTGATCCATGCCTCCAGGTCCCGGCCGCGGCGGTTCATCATCATGTCGGCGAACTCACGCACGTGAATCCGGAGGGCTGCCAGCTGGGGAGATAAGGCGGTGAGTGTGTCGAGGTGGTGTTGCTCGCCGGGTTCGAGGCGGGCGGGGTTGCGCAGGAACCAGCCGGTGGCCTGCCGGACCGTGGGCGGGCGGAGCGAAGCCGGGGTGGGTGGTAGGCCGGCTCGCCAGGGGCGGACGTATTTGCGGACGGCGGTGCTGCTGCCGCGGTAACCGAGATTGCGCAGTTCACGGCACAGCAGTTCGGCGTTGGTGCATCCTTGTGCCCACCGCGTGCGCAGGTAGCCGTCATAGGCGTCCAACGCCTTGGGGCGTTGGCCGGTACCGGTATGCACCAGCAGGTCTTTAGGGTTGCCGGCGCGGGCGAAGCGCCGGACGGTGTTGCGACCGAGGTTCAACCGCCGGGCGATCTCCCGGACGCCGTGGCCTTGCTTCAGCAGAGCGTGAACGACGGCATGCCGTTCCCGGGTGCGAACAGCGATCCGGTCGTCGCGGTCGGCGGGTATCCGAGGCGGGGTGGACGCCTGCGCAGGCGGAGCAGGTGTGGGCTGAGCGTTGAGCGCGGGGACCAGGGACGGCAGGTGATGGCGGTGCCGGGTGAGGGTGCGTTCGGCGGCCTCGCCGAGGTTCCTCCACAGGTGCCAGCGGTCTGCAACCTGGATCGCCTGCGGTGCGCCGCGGGCCACGCCCTCGGCATAGGCGCTGGCCCGGTCCCGGCACACGATCTCGACGCCGGGGTGATACTGCAGCCAGGCCGCGAGGGTCTCGGCCGTCCGGTCAGGTAGCACGTCGACCACCCTGCTGGTGGAGATGTCGATCAGGATGGTGCCGTAGGAGTGGCCCCGCCGGTAGGCGAAGTCGTCCACGCCGAGCACTCGCGGGCCCGGCTGACAGGGGCGGCTCGGGCAGGCCGCGGATCAATCGGATTAGGGTCGTCCGGCTGACTGAGGTGGCCAGGCGCTGGGTGAGGCGGGCCCCGGCGCGACCGCCCAGCGCCAGCGCAATCGCCGCCAACACCTTGCCCGCTGGGATGCTGCGGCGGCCGTATCGCACCGTCAGGCCGGGAATCTGCTCGGCGAACGTCGCTCTCGCGCAGGCGGTATTACGGCAGAAGAATCGGTGTACCCGCAGGTGGATGAGCAGTTCCTGGCCGCCGACTGCGGTGTCGGACAACCGCCGTTCGTAGTGACTGTGCCTGCGCCGCGACCGAACCCCGCAGTCCGGGCACGCCGCCTCCACGGTGCCGGTCCTGGCCCGGATCCGCACCGTCCTTCCCGCACGCAACACCTGGTCAATGCACACGCGGGCCAGGTGAGGGAACAACGCCCCGACCATCTCACTGATCAACACGCCGCAGATCGTCGCCATCGACGGGCGACCTACTGGCTAGAACGCCTGAACCGTGATCAGCTCAGCCGGGGTCCGATCACGGAAAGTGCGCCTGATCCAGAATTCGAGCGTCGTTGACAGACTGCCGCCGCAGGTCCGGGATCGGTCCCCGCTCGCCCAACGGCAGGTGGGGCTCAATCAAGGACCGAGATCGTCGCTGACCTCGCCACCTGCTATCCGAGAGGCATGGAATCGCCGTTAGAAGGAAGCGGGAAGCATCCGGGTAGCGGTCTCCGTCGGAGAAGACCTCAATCTCCTCCGCTAAGGAACCTGCCTCGCAGGATGTGACAGACGCGAGAGAGGCGCGGACCTGCCCCATGCGCTTGATCAGGCCCTCCACGCGCCTGTCCGGTTGTAGGGCGAAGACAGGAGACAGTGCAACGGCTGCTCCGTCGATGGCGCCGCTCAGGAGAGAGACGGGCGGCGGCTAGTGGGGTGTCCACTTAGGTTCGCCGGGTCGCTTCCGGGTCTTTGATCGGGTTTGCCTCCACTGTCGGTACCAGCGATCGGTACCGACAGTGGAGGAGCGCATGGCCGAGCCCGTACGAGCACGGCGATTGACCGACCACGAGGGCCAGACCCTGCATCGCCTGGTCCGGCGCGGCAAGCACGGCTCGATCCTGGTCCGCCGGGCTCAGCGGCAGGTGGTCACCCTCGAAACGAACTTCATCGGTCGACGGCCACCACACCTGGTTGTACGTCGCGGCGATGATCTGCCGCAGCTCTGCCCTCGGAAGGGTGCCGCGGATCGCCATATATAGATGAGGAGCGAGCCGCTTCTAAGGCTCGACCGTGGCGAAGTACTGCACGTCATAGCCCGCCACTCGGCGGAGGTTATGCACGAAGCGATCCACCAGCTTGGAGAAGTGCAGCGCGTTCCGGGCCGCCCGCGCGTAGTCGTACCGGTCCGGGTCGAGCGGTGCGCCCTCCAAAACTCGTCCGTAGGAGGGCAGCGTGAGGGTGACGAACATCGACGGCCGGTAGGTCTTGCCGTCCGAGCCGGTGAATGTCCGCCCGAGTGTGGTCTTGGTCATCTGCCGCTTGGGCAGGTCCGGGGCGTCCTGCCGCCGTTTGGTCGAGCGCGTTCGCTTGCCGGAGGTGCGGCCGAGGACGTTGCCGCGCATCCCGGCGGCGTTGATCTCCTCGTCCAGCTCTACGATCGCGGCGTCCAGGTCGGTGGTGTCGCCGCCGGCCTTCTCGACCTCATCCCGCCACGCCTGGGCATCGGCCCGCAGCTCGACAAGGTGACGCTGATACTCATCGGCGTTGTCGGGCAGGTTCACGGGTTCGTGGTCGAGGTGCCAGCCCTCCCGGCACTGCGCCCGCCGGAGCTGCCGGTTGCGCTTGGCGCACGGCGGGAACTTGCTCTCCAGCGTGGCCCGCACGGCACGTCGATGACCTCGACCTGTCCGGTGAGGATGTCCTGCCGCCGGAGCGGAACCGGGCGGATGCACACGCCGTACTGCTTGGCGATCTCTTCCACGACCTCGCGAGCGAGGGGTTGTGCCATCCGTATGGCGCGGGGTGTGGAGCGGTCGTGCGGGTTGGTCACCGGTCACCGTCCCACGCGCTGAGGGGGTCGGGCCGACATCCTCGCCAAGCTGCCGCTCCCCGAGAACCCGGATCACCACTTCGTGTTCGACCACGCCAAGTGGGTGTCCTATGCCGCCACCGTGTATACGTGGCTGGAGGACAATGACCGGGCCGAGGAACACGCGCTGGAGACGATCCAGATGCACACTCTCCCGGACGGCACGTCCAATGCGCCGATGCGCACCTATACGACAGCCCGCCGTGCCCTTACCACCGGTCGCCCCGACCTCTTGGACTAATCAGGCGCCAGGACAAAGACGATCTCAATCGGTGAAGTAATGGGCACGGGTGCCGAGAGTAAGAATCGCGCCCAGCGCGGATATCCCTGCGAGCAGGATGAACAGTTGGGAGTAGCCCCCCAAGGGAGCGGCGAGAGCGGCCCCGGCAAACGGGGCCAGGGCTGCGGCGATGGTGGAAGGGGCGGTCAGCAGGCCTGACAGGCGGCCGTAGTGGGTTGCACCCCAGCGGTCGGGGACGGCGGTGGCCTGGAGCAGGGTGAGATTGCCGCGCACCATTCCAGCCGTGATGGCCAGCGCGGTCAGCAGCATGATGGGTCCGGGGACGACGGCCAAGGCGGCGGTGGTGGCGCCTCCGGCCGCGATGAGTGCTGCGGTGCGGACCGTCACGTTGGTGCGTCTGGCAAGGGCGGCATACAAGGTGCGGCCGAGGGTCTGGCCGGCGCCGCCGAGACCGAGCGCCCAGGCGGCGGCGGTGGTGGAGGCGCCGCGCTCTGTCAGGAGGGGCACCAGGGCGATCACGACGGCATACATCGCGAACGCGGACAAGGTGAACGCCGAGGCGAGCAGAAGGAATGTCCTGCTGCCCGCGACCCTCCCCGATGCGGCACCCGCCTGGTGTGCGGGTGGAGGCGGGGCGGGAGGCCAGGGCGCTTGCAGCGCAAGGGCGTGGGCCGGGATGGTGATCACGGCCAGGATGGCGGCGAGCACAACGTAAGTGGCCCGCCACGACAGGCGCTCGGCGAGGGCGGCGGTGAGAGGGGCGAAAACGGTGGACGCCAGCCCGCCGGCCAAGGTGATGATCGTGAGCGCTCGAACCCGGTCGTGCCCCCACCAGCGGGTCACAGCGGCGAAAGCAGGCTGGTAGAAGGTCGCCGCCATCCCGACACCGGCAAGGAGCCAGGCAGCGGTGAAGGCGGGGAGGTTGGGCGCGAGAGCGGCGCCCAGCACACTGATCACGCTTAGAACGGATCCGGTGGTCATGACGGTGCGGGGGCCTCTGGCGTCGAGGATGCGGCCGATCGGGATGCCGGCGAGAGCGGAGACGAGCAGAGCCGCGGAGAAGGCCGCTGTGGAGGCGGCAACGGGCCATCCGGTGTTCGCGGTGATGGCCGGGTTGAGCACAGGGAAGGCGTAATAGACGACTCCCCAGCTAGTGATCTGGGTGAGGCACAGGGCGGGCAGGACGGCACGCGGCCGCGACCGGTCCTGTGAGCCGGTCGCGGCAGCGCGAGCGTGAAGATCGGACACTGCGGTCAGCAGCCGCCGGAGGAGACGGGAGCGCCGATACCGATCTGCAGCGTGGCGGGCGCCCCACAGCAGCCACCGGACGCCTGCGCCGTGTCCGCCTGGTCGAACAGGCCGGAGCCGCCGCACACCCCGGTCTCAGGCAGGACCAGTTCGACGCGTTCGGCAGCCTCGCGGTCACCGGCCAGGGCGGCGGCGATGGAGCGGGTCTGCTCATATCCGGTCATGGCCAGGAACGTCGGGGCACGCCCGTAGGACTTCATGCCGACCAGGTAGACGCCCTGCTCGGGGTGGGACAGCTCGTTGACGCCGTGCGGGTAGACGGTGCCGCAGGAGTGCACGTTGGGGTCGATCAGCGGCGCCAGCGCAAGCGGGGCCTGCAGACGCTCGTCCAGGCCGAGGCGCACCTCGGACAGGAACGACAGGTCCGGGCGGAAGCCGGTCAGCACGATCACCTCATCGATCGGTTCGGTGCGGCGGCCGTCATCGGCGATGAGCACCAGGCGGTCGCCGTCACGCTCGATCGCCGTGGTGCGGAAGCCGGTGACCGCGCTGGCGTGTCCCGCCTCGACAGCGGCCTTGGCGGCGAGCCCGAGGGCGCCGCGTGCGGGGAGCTGGTCGGCCTCGCCGCCGCCGAAGGTGCTTGCGCCGATGCCCCGCCGCAGGATCCAGATCGCGTGCGTGCCCGGCTCCTGCTCGGCCAGGTCGGCAAGGGCCGCCAGCGCGGTGAAGGCCGAGGCCCCGGTGCCGACCACCGCGGTGCGCCGACCGGCGTACCGGGCGCGTACCGCCGGGTCCCTCAGGTTGGGGACGCGGTAGGAGATGCGATCAGTCGCGCTCTTCTCGCCGATCGCGGGCAGACCGTCGCCTCCGAGCGGGTTGGGGGTGGTCCAGGTGCCGGAGGCGTCGATGACCGCACGGGCGCTGATTCGCTCTTCGCGGCCGTCGGCGGTGTGTACATGCAGGGTGAAGGGCTGCTCGTCGCGGCCGGAGTCGACCACGCGGTCTCGTCCGGCCTTGGCGACGCCGGTGACGGTGGTGTTGTAGCGGACCTTGTCGCCGAGAGTGTCGGCGAGCGGCTGAAGGTACTGCTCGGCCCAGTCTCCGCCGCTCGGGTACGTCGCCGCGTCCGGGCGGACCCAGCCGGTCGGGGCGAGCAGCTTTTCGGCGGCGGGGTCGACGACCTCGCCCCAGGTGGAGAACAGCCGCACGTGTGACCACTCCCGGACGGCGGACCCGGCGGCGGGGCCGGCCTCCAGCACCAGCGGGTCGAGTCCGCGTTCGATCAAGTGGGCAGCGGCGGCAAGGCCGATGGGACCGGCTCCGATCACGACGACGGGCGGTTCGGCGGCGGGCGTGGTCACGGCGTCTCCTCTGATTCGACATTCGTCTATGAGTTGCGCGGCCAGCATGGCATCTGTTTCGATACCCGTCAACATAGACGTTCATCGAAACAAGGAAGGGTTTGGTCATGGATCAGATCGAGGTCGCGGTGATCGGCGGCGGTCAGTCCGGGCTGGCTACGGCGAACGCCCTACGGCGGCAAGGGTTGAAGCCGGTGGTCCTGGAGGCATCGAAGCAGCCTGCCGGGTCATGGCCCCGGTACTACGACAGCCTCACGTTGTTCTCACCGGCCCGCTACAGCTCCTTGCCGGGGATGCCGTTCAGTGGTGGGATCCGGATCGTTACCCGCACCGTGACGAAGTGATCGACTATCTCACCGCCTACGCCGCCCGCCTGGACGTGGAGATTCGCACTGGTACCCGCGTCGTGGAGGTCAGCGCGGAGGGCGAGGGGTTCGACATCACCCTGGACGACGGCAGCCGCCTCGCCGTGCGGGCCGTGGTCGCGGCGAGCGGAACCTTCGGTAACCCCTATCGGCCGGAGCTGCCCGGCTTCGAGGACTTCACCGGGACGGTGCTGCACGCGGCCGAGTACCGCGCCCCGGAGCCGTTCGCCGGTCAGCGAGTCATCGTGATCGGGGCGGGGAACTCTGCGGTGCAGATCGCCGCCGAACTCGCGACCGTGGCGCGGGTGACGCTGGCCACCCGGGCGCCGGTACGGTTCGCCCGTCAGCACATCCTTGGTCGGGATCTGCACTTCTGGCTCACCGTCACCGGGCTGGACACTGCGCCGCTGGGCCGTCTGCTGCGCACACCTCCGACTCAGCCGGTCCTCGATGACGGCCGCTACCGGGCGGCCCTGAACGGTGGCAGGCCGGACCGGCGTGCCGTTTTCGCCGAGATCGGCGACAGTAAGGTCACGTGGCCCGACGGCACGACCGAGCAGGTGGACACCATCCTGCTCGCGACGGGCTACCGCCCGGACCTGCCGTATCTGGCCGGAACTGGCGCTCTCGACTCTCAGGGGCGCCCGCTGCACCGTGGAGGCGCTTCTCTGACCCACCCCACTCTTGCTTACGTGGGGTTGGAATGGCAGCGCAGCTTGTCATCCAACTCGCTGCGCGGGGTGGGCCGGGACGCCATGCTCATGGCTCGCCGCCTGGCTGCACGATTGAGGCGCTGACCAACCTCTGCCCGTCAGCATCGGGAGGCGGTGGGCAGTTCTCACGCCTTGGTTCGATGTGTGTCAACATAGATGTATGTCGAACCCGCGGACACTGCCGGTGCTGGAGCCGGAGGTTGTGGCGCCCTGCTGCCCTCCGCTGACCGAACGGACGCTCACGGCCGAGGAGGCTGAGCGGACGGCGGCCATGTTCAAGGCACTCAGCGACCCGGTACGTGTGCGCCTGTTCTCCGCGGTCGCGTCCGCCCCCGGCGGTGAGGCATGCGTGTGCGACATCTCCGACGTGGGGGTGTCTCAGCCAACCGTCTCCCACCATTTGAAGAAGCTCAAGGAGGCCGGTCTGCTGGTCTCCGAGCGGCGGGGAACCTGGGTGTACTACCGGGTCGAGCCGAGCGTGCTGGCCGCGATGGGCCAACTCTTGCTGGCGCCTCTGCCGTCTGACCGGTGAACGAGGGCCGCCCAGCATCAACCAAGGCGGCCCTCTACGCGTATCGCCCTGCTAGGCGGCTGCGAATCCTCTTCGCCAGGCGAGTGAAACGTAGACCAGCGCCACGAGCACCGGGACCTCGATGAGTGGCCCGACGACGCCGGACAGCGCTTGACCCGAGGTGACGCCGAAGGTCGCGATGGCCACGGCGATCGCCAGTTCGAAGTTGTTGCCGGCAGCCGTGAAGGCCAGCGTGGCGGTGCGGTCATAGGGCAGGCCGAGGGTCTTGCCGAGAATGAAGGTGCCGAACCACATCAGGGCGAAATAGGCCAGCAGCGGCAGCGCGATGCGGGCGACGTCGCCGGGCTCGGAGGTGATCGTCTTGCCCTGCAGGGCGAACAGGATCACGATCGTGAACAGCAGTCCGTACAGCGCCCAGGGGCCGATCTTCGGCAGGAACGCGCTCTCGTAGCGCTCCCGGCCCAGCCTGCGCTCGCCCACATCACCGACCCAAGGCCGCAGTACTGCAACGCGTACTGCAACAGAGGCACACAACCCCTCACGCGCACGACCGCTCAGCACCGGTCAGGAGGTTGGCGCGGACCTCTGATCGCGGCGTGGACAGTCCTGATAAGGAAGAGGTCCCAGGTTCAAGTCCTGGTAGCCCCACCACGAAGCACCAGTTCAGAGGCCAGGTCCGTAGATTCGGGACCTGGCCTTTTGATCGTTTTCAGTCGTTCGTCAGTGGGACCGGCCCCGACCAGGTGACAGAGATCAATTCACATCTGCAGGTCCTGGCACCCGGTCTCCTACGGGTACAGGCTGGGCTTGAACCACGCCACGTCGTGGTCGCTCACACCGGGACTGTTAGTGGCAATGACGACTGCGCGGTTGAGGACTTTCGCTGGAGCAGGTGCCCGGGCTGACCATCCGCTATGGTGTCCCGCTCCGCACGCTGCCGCGGACGATCGCCCTGGCCCTGGGCGTCCGGGCCAGGGGTCGCACCTGCGGACCGTCAGTGTGGCCTGTCCGGCCCTGGCCGCGCTCCGCGAGCGAGTCTGCGCCTTCACGGCTGGCTTACGGCCAGAAAGAGGCGCTCAGGAGAAGTCGCTGAGGATGCGTGCTCGTCTCCCCACAGGGCATTGACTCCCGGCAGTGATAGCGAGGCCGTACCAGCGCCCTGCTACCGCGTGGGGCTTTGTGAGCCGGACGGTGGGCCCGGCAGTCGCAGGCGTGCCACTGGAGGGACAGGTATCGGTTTCAGGCGGGTAGCGATGGTTTGCCGGCCGACCTCACTGCACGGCGTCGGCCGCGGGCGCACTGTATGAGCTGGGCCTGCTCCGGCGCGGACGCGAGCACGACGCCGTCGTCTGCGCGAGCGCCCTCTACACCGTCCAGCTCGCCGGCGGCACGGATCTCGCGGGAGGGCACGCGGTGATTTTGTGGTTGCCCGTTACCCGCTGCTCCCTGGCCGACTGAGGTACCGGTTATCTCTCGAGGTCGACGGGAACTGGCATTCCCCTCACAGCCTCCAACACCGTCCGCCCGCCCAGAGGGCGATCGAGCCGTAAAGTCACCTGCCTGGAGTATCCCCCGGCCGTGCACAACCTTCCGTACTCATGCGGATGCCCCTCCACCACGATCAGGACCGCGTGTTCGGATTCGACCGCTCGCCCGGTGTAGTCGACGCCACAAGGACCGGTGGTGCTTCCGCCGATGAACTCGGCGGTGACTGTCCATCCATCTCTGTGGATGGTGGCTTTCCGCACAGCGGGCACGCCAAGAACGGGGCTGTATGGGTCTCGCGGAAGAGGTGTCAGTGTCGCCTGGGCACCGGCTTTGGCGAAGGCATGCTCGTAGCGCTCAAGAGCTAGCCGTACATGCCGTTCGAGCTGACGTTCGCTGTCGGTCGCGGTCCACCACAGCAGCGCCACCAGGCCGAGCCCGGCAGCGGAGACGATGATTACGGCCCAGTGCTTACGCGTCACTCTCTTTACACGTTCTCCGCGCGGTCCCGGTTCACATGCCGGCGAAGACGGGCGTCGCGGAATCGGAGATACTCACACACAAGCAAAGAGGGGCGCGGCGAGCTCGATTGGCCATCCGCGCCCCTCTTGGCGCGTGTACACCGGCTAGCGGCGCCTCCGCTCACCGCTCCTTGCGATCAGCACGTCGAGCACACCCAGACGTTCCACTTGCTGCCCATTCCACCGGCGTCATTGATCCGATCCGCCGCAACGAACAGGGAACGGGTATCGCAGATCGTGCAGTCGGTGGTCGCGGAGGTTATGCCCCAAGCCCTGTTGCCGTAGTACAGCGGACCGCCGCTGTCTCCGAGGTCGGCTATGTCGTCCGTCTCGATGTTTCCGTACCAATGCTTCCCATCATCAATGTCATTGGTGATGTCCACATTCGTGTCGACTATATCGTCGCAGGTCGCGCCGGTCGTTCTGCCGAACTTGCAAACTGGTTGCCCGATTACTGGGGACGTTCCCACATCATGGGCGTATCTAGGCGAATTCTGGTCGTAATAGAACGTGCGAGTATACGTCAGACTGCCGCCGGTGTATCGGGCGAGGTCGAAGTCGACGGCTCGGTAGGCGCGACCCACCGTCGTAGTAGCCGTGTCGTAACTGGAATGATTTTGGTATTGGTAATATTGTGCATGGTCGCCGCAGTGACGTGCGGTAGCACTTCCCTTTTCGTTCGTAGATGAGTTTATGATGTTGAAGCCGTTTGTGCAGTAATATGGAACGGATGAGTTATTGAGTAGGCCGCCGCCGCGCAGATACCCGTCCAATTTGGTAATGTGTAAGCCGTCATCGATTTTGATGTCGATTTCGATCGCTGGGTTGCTTGGCTGGGCGGGCCGCATCGCCGAGGCGAGATTGTCAAGGTTCGCGCCATCGAGGAGCGCCGCCTTCGGCTTCACCGTGAAAGTCACGCGCCCCGTTTCGGCATTGTATCTGCTGATGATAAGGGCGACGTCATCACGTTTGGCGATGCTCTCGCGCGCCGATTCGCGTGCCGCCTGCAGTTCCCTTTCAGAGAACCCTCGTCCGCTATACAGATTCACCTCAACGGGCAAGGTCTTTGCAAGGCTGATGGCTTTGTCCGGCACATCCCCCTTGAAGCCCATTCGCACGGCGCGACCGCCGTCCACGATGGCCACATCGGCCAGCTGGTCAGGGAACTCCGCACGAAGCTGAGCGGCCACCGTATTGATCGCCGGACTCCAGGCGTACCGGTCGATAGCCTCTTCGAAGGAGATTCCCTTCGCCTTGGCGACGCCCTGAAGATCTATCAGTTCTGCATACGGAATGCCGTCGATGTCGATATCGGGATCCGGAACAGGGCCGTCGGGGAGCTTCCCCTCGACGTCGGGATTCTTCTTCACCAAATTGACCGCGTAGTTCCTGATGGCTTGCTCTAAGGAGATGCCTTTTCCTTGCGAGGCGCGCTTGATCCCTTCGAGTGTCGGCCGCTCAAGCTTCGGCTGCTCCTGGGCGGATAGCGTTATTGCCAGGGTCCCCTTGGCCGCCGCCTCTGTCGGCTCGGGGCTTCCGGCTGCCGGGGGTGCAGGGGAAGCCAATACTGCTGTAGTCGGAGGTGCGGAGAGGATGGATGCGACGGCTGCGCTGAGAACGACTTTGAGGAGACGCTTCAATCCGGTAATTCCCCTTGACAGTTGATATGACGACTAGTTGGAGCCCCTTCTTGCCTATGATCCATGAGCTGGAACACTTATCAAGATCTTGACCGGGAAAAATAACAATGCTAGGGCCTGTGTGTAGTTCGAATCATTGGGTAGGGAGGGGCCCTTGATACGCGAGATACCTGCGAGAATTGAGGTCGGCGAGATAGGTCTGCACGGTCTTGTCGAAGCCGAAAGCCATGCAACACCACGCCACTCCTTCATTCCGTTGACGCAGCGTTTCGCCGTGTTGTGCTCGCGTTTCATCTCGATGGAGGCCGGGACCGCGCGCTCGCCGAGCTCGCGACGTTCCTGGACGCGGCCGGGACGGACCGAGCGGCCATCCTGCTCACGGGTGATCCGAGTGTGGGGAGAACCGCGCTCCTGGAGGGTGAGCATCTTCTGGCTGACGCCGCCAGCAGGCGGGCTAGAGCAGCGCATCGCCCGGTCCGCCGGCACAGTCGGCGCCCGGCTGGGGGCGAGTAAGGCCCACTCGTCACGAGCGATCCGTAACCACAGGACCACGGCATCGTCAGACTCGGCGGCGGCCGCGACGGTGGCCCGATCATGATCCTGGCCGCCGAGACGCTACCCGGCATGCCCGGCCGACGACCGATGTGTCCGGCGCCGTCCACACTCATGGTCCGATCAAGCACTTCGGCTCGCGTAGCTCAGGGAGCGGGGTCGGAGAGATCGGAACGAGGCCCGGCGTTGACGACGTTCCCGCTGGTGGCGCCGCCAGAAGGCTCTGCAGCGCCGGACACCGAAAATCTATGTTCGCGGAAGTAGACTTCTGTTGCCGATGAGGCTAGTGTTTCTCATATCGTAAGGAACGGTTCGGCCGGGCGGCGGAAGTACCAGCACCACGATGAACCGCCCGGAGCAAGACGAAGTTGAGTTGAGGCAGAAGGCCGGAAGTGACGGGCCCAGCGCAGTGTTCAGGGGCCCTGATCACGGACGCCGCAGGAAGCCGGACAGTGGTCCGGAAGGTAGAGATGAAGGGAGTGTTGACGCCATCAGGATCGCCCGTTGCCGGCTGAGTCTCGCCGCTCGGGTACCGCAGTTCCACAGATAGGAAGGTGGTCTACGGTCACGCATCCGCGATCCCCGCACCACCGCCGCTCAGTACGGCGGACGCGGAAAACAGTAAGCCGGCCAGATGGCCGGTAGATGGTGTTGAACTCTTCGGGGCCCCGGCGCGACAGGTGCCGGGGCCCCCTGTATGTGTGATGGAAAGGACCGTATGGATCAACCTCGCTCGACTGCCGGGGACGACACACTCGCTCACGGCAAGACTGCGGACACGGCCGGCTTCAGGGCCGATGAACGGTTCGAGGATCGGTTCGACGATGAGGACTACCCCGCCTACAGCATGGGCGCGGCCGCGGAGATGCTCGGTGTCAGCCCCGCGTTCCTACGGGCTCTGGGCGCCGCGAAACTGATCGAGCCGATGCGCTCCAGCGGCGGCCATCGCCGCTTCTCCCGCTACCAACTGCGACTGGCCGCGCGCGCCCGGGAACTCGTCGATCAGGGCACTCCTGTGGAAGCCGCCTGCCGGATCATTGTCTTGGAAGACCAGCTCGCCGAGGCGCTGCGCATCAACAACGCGCGCGACCGCCCGGCCGGACACTAGCAGCGGCGGTGAAAAGACCCGGCAGCGTGAAGCCGACCGGGTCTTGGAACCGGCTGTGGTTGCATCTCCTGCCGCCGATTCTCGTGCAGCAGCGATGCGGTAGCCGGAAACGAATCAGGGCCCGCACCCTTGGAGGTGTGAGCCCTGATACGTGGCGCTATTTGTCAGGCGGGAACGATGTTCTCGGCCTGAGGGCCCTTCTGACCCTGGGTGACATCGAAGGCCACCCTCTGACCATCGCGCAGCTCGCGGTAGCCGCCCTGAGAGATGATGTTCGAGTAGTGTGCGAAGACGTCGGCGCCGCCGCCGTCCTGCTCGATGAAGCCGAAGCCCTTTTCCGCGTTGAACCACTTCACGGTGCCAGAAGCCATGTTGATCTCCTCTTGATAGGCGTAGCCGAAATCCGCACTGTCGCGAATTCCGCGTTGCCGCGATAGGCCCACACCCGGAGAAGACCGGAAAACAAAAAATGCACCTGGGGCTACATACCGTCAGGTGCACACAAGTTCATCATGGGTACCACAACTGCAACTGCTTCTAACCTAGCACACGTGAGGCGTGGTACCGCCTGATGAGGAAGAGGTCCCAGCTTCACGTCCTGGTAGCCCCGCCACGAAGTACCAGCTCAGAGGCCAGTTCCCAACATCCGGGATCTGGCCTTTGGTCGTTTGCGGGCCGCAGCGTCCGCCCAGGTGCCGACCGCCGTTGACCTTGCCGTTGGCGTCAGGGTTTGAGGATTCCCCGCATGGACAGCTCACTGCAGGACAAGGTGGTTATCGTTACCGGAGCCGGCACAGGCATCGGCCGTGCGACGGCGCGGATGTTCGCGGGCAAAGGCGCGCGGGTAGTGGCGGTGGGCCGCAGGGCGGAACCGCTGGCCGAGACCGCCACCGGCTTCGACGGCATCCATCCGGTGACCGCTGACGTCACCGCCGAGGATGCCGCGGAGGAGATCGTGCGCGGCGTCATGGAGTCACACGGTCGGTTGGACGTGCTGGTCAACAACGCGGGAATCGTTCGCAGCGCGGCGCTCGGGACGCTGACCAAAGATCTGATCGAAACGCAGATGACGACGAACCTGGTAGCGCCGATACTGCTGGCGCAGGCCGCGTTGCCCGCGCTGGAGATTCGTGGCGGAGTGATCGTGAACGTGAGCACCTCGATTGGGCAGCGTGCTTGGCCGGGCAACTCGGTGTACGCGGCGACGAAGGTCGCCCTGGAACTGCTCACCCGTAGCTGGGCGGTGGAGTTGGCGCCGCGCGGGGTCCGAGTGGTCGCGGTGGCACCCGGCGGGATCGCGACCCCGATCGGTAGACATCAAGGGCTGTCGCCCGAGCAGATGACCGCGGTCAAGGAGTGGCAGATAGCCCACACGCCGCTGGGACGGATCGGCCGCCCCGAGGAGGTGGCGTGGGCGATCACGCAACTGGCCTCGCCACAGGCCTCATTCGTCACGGGAGTGGTGCTCCCCGTGGACGGTGGTGCGGTGGTCGCGTGATAGGACTGGCCGCGGAGGTGGGGTCGGTGCGAATCGGCGAGCTGGCGCGGGCCACGGGCACGACCGCGCGTGCGCTGCGGCACTACGAAGATGAGGGGTTGATCACCTCCAGGCGGGCACCCAACGGCTACCGGGTCTACGCCGAGGACGTGGTGGTGCGGGTTCGTAACATCCGCCATCTGCTGGCCGCCGGTCTCACCCTGGCAGATGTCCGTGCGTTCCTGCCGTGCCTGGATGGTGACGTGGTGGCCACGCCCCCCTCGGACAGGGGCATTCAGATCGCGCTGGATCGCCTTGCCGTCCTCAATGAGCGCATTGCCGTCCAGATCGAGGCACGCGACCGGTTGGCGGCGACGCTGCGTCGGGTGACGTGGGAAAGATCCGCTCAGTCGCCTGATCCGCGTTCCACGGTCACAGCCACTCGTTGACGGTGGCGACGGCGGTTGAGGCTGAACTGCCGCTCGGTGTCGACCGTGACGACGATCCCCGTGGGCCGGTGGGTCGCCCGTACTGCCGTGCCGGCCCGGTCCCCGGGGACAGTGCGGGTCCGGTGGGTCTCCAGCCCCTGCCGGGTGGCGTCGGCTTCCAGGCGGTGCAGCAGTTTGGCCAGCGCCCAGGCACACTCCTGCGGGCCACGCCCGGCCGACAGGAGCAGGTGAACGCTCACGACCGGCCTCGCTTGCGGCGGTGGTCCCGGTGGTCCGTTCGAGGTGCGGACCCGATGTCGGGAGTTTTGTAGGTGACCAGAGGGATGGTGGTGGTCACGGGCGTGGCCAGGTCGTGGTCGACGAGGTCGGCGATGACCTGCTCGATGCGCTTGTAGGCCGTCGGTGCCTCCTCGAAGAGGAGTTGGCGGTCGCCGCACACCACCAGCGACCCCATCGGTGTGCGGCGAAGCTCATCGACCGTGTGCTTGGCCCGGCCCCGGCGCAGGGCGTCCGCACGGGACATCTTGCGGCCCGCGCCGTGCGCCACGGAGTGGTTGGCGTCCGGTCCGGCGTGGCCGGCCACCAGGTAGGAAGGGGTGCCTCGCGTACCGGCGACGAGCACGTCGCGGCCGTCGCCCGGCGCCGCCCCCTTGCGGTGCAGGTAGATCTCGTCGCGGACCTCGACCAGGTTGTGGCACTGGTCGAGGATCGGCTCGGTGGGCTCGGTCCCCAGCGCGTGGGCGACCCGGGCGGCCAGCAGCCGCCGGTTGAGTGATCCCCAGCGTACGGCGTCGTCATGCATCGCCAGGTAGGCGCCGGGATCAGGGGCGGGGCCCGCGCCATGGACCGCGGTGTGGGCTCGCAGGATCCGTTCGCCCAGCCCTCGGGAACCGCTGTGGACGATGAGGACCAGGTCGTCGGCGGCGAGTCCGAGACGGCTCGCGTGGCCCGGCTCGAAGACGGTCCCGATGCGCGCCAGCTCGACGAAGTGGTTGCCTCGGCCGACCGTCCCGAGGCCCTCGACGTGACCGGCGGGAATATCGCCCTTGGCAACGGACCAGGCCGGGTCGTCGGCATCCTGCTCAGGATGCAGTGCGCGATCGAGATCGGGGAACCGGGCGGCGAGCTTGTCGGGTACGGCGCGCTTGAGCTTGATGGGGAACACGGCGATGCCGCAACCGATGTCGGAGCCCACCAGGAACGGGTACAGCCTGGTCGACGCCATGGCGGCGCCGATGGGGGCGCCCTTGCCGGGGTGCAGGTCCGGCATGGCGGCGACGTGCATCATGCCGTCGAGGGCGGCCACCTGGTGGCACTGCGCGACGGCATCGGACTCGATCCAACTGGTGGGGGAGGCGAACACGGCGACGGTGGCCGGCCCCGTGGCGGGGATGGACGGAGGCAGAAACTCCTGCCGGGAGTGTTGCTGAGACAAAGACGCTCTCTTTGCTGAAGAGATCATGGACGGGCGGCATCACGGGGCGAGTCGGCGCCGTGGCATCTCGAAGTGGAGCGGGGTGCTGTCCGTTAGAGCATCATGGGCACAACGTTTCCTGAGCCCGCCAGGCGAGGCAAGCGATTTTCGGCCGTACAGGCTTGCACGCCTGCACGCACCCCTCACGCAACGACGTGAGGGGTGCGCTGCGGCCGACACGCTGAGGTACATAGTCATCCGGCCTGGGCTCCTGGCCCGCTGACCGGGGTCGTAGTCCCGAAGTCCTAGCAGGGCGGGCTGGTCACCAGGCAGTCCACGGACCGGTCGGGCATCTCGGAGAGCACTTCGCGCGCGTCGGCCGAGGTACAGGATGGCGTGGCCGTCTCGCCAGTACGGAACAGTTCATGATCGTGCCTATGGGTGGCTCCGAGGTGGCTCCCGCACCTGGGAGGGCTGGGCTCCTATCGGGAAGTGGGGATCGGCGGCCGTCTGATCGTGCTTGTGCCTTCCCTTGTGCAGCTCAACTCTCTTGCAGCAGACTTGTAGTTGCGAATAACTTGCAATAAGGGGACTGATGACTCGGTACACGCTGCCTGACATGCCCTACGACTACGCGGCGCTGGAGCCGGCGATTACGGGCGAGATCCTGGAGCTGCACCACGCCAAGCACCACGCGGCCTACGTGAAGGGCGCCAACGACACCCTCGACCGGCTCGCCGAAGCCAGAGACAAGGGAGAGTTCGGCGGCCTCGTAGGGCTGGAGAAGACGTACGCCTTCAACCTGTCCGGCCACGTCCTGCACTCGATCTTCTGGCAGAACCTGTCACCGGACGGCGGAGACCGGCCTGACGGCGCGCTGGGCGACGCGATCGACGAACACTTCGGCTCCTTCGAGGCCTTCCAGAAGCAGCTCACCACGGCGACAACCACGGTTCAGGGCTCGGGCTGGGGCGTGCTGGCGTGGGAACCGCTCGGCCGGCGACTGGTGGTCGAGCAGGTGTACGACCACCACGGGAACGTCGGGATGAACACCACGCCCCTGCTGGTGTTCGACGCCTGGGAGCACGCCTACTACCTGCAGTACCGCAACGTCCGGCCGGACTACGTCGAGAAGTTGTGGAGCCTGATCAACTGGAACGACGTCATCGCCCGGTTCGAGGCCGCCCGCGCCGCGGCCTGACAACCCGGCCCCGAGCGGGGCCGTTCATGACCGCGACGGCCTGTGGGTACCCGGAAGCCCTTCCGAGCACTGTTCCGACACAGGCCGTCGCTCACGAACTTTACGCCTCACTGGCAACATTCCGTGAGGGCGTATTCCTGGGCTGGGCCACGCCGCCCGACTCTGGCTCGTGCCGCAGCACGCGATGTTCCCGACGGATCTGGCCACCGTCACGAGCTGTCGTCAGGTGTGAGGGGAGTCAGGAGGCCAAGTAGTCGCCGTGCTCCAGGTCGTCGAGCAGTGTCGGGTGGGTGGGCGACCAGCCGAGCAGTTCCCGCGTGTGAGAGCTGGAGACAGGCCCGTCGAAGCCGTAGGCGGTGGCCATGAACGGGCTTACGAAGTGCGTGGCGGCCTCGTCGGGGGTCAGCGAGACCGTGGGCAGATCCAGGCCCTGGGCGATCGTCTCCGCGATGCTCTTCAAGGTGACGCCGCTTTCGGCCACTCCGTGCAGCACGCTGCCCGCGGGAGCCTTCTCCACCGCAAGACGGAAGAGAACCGCCGCGTCGAGCCGGTGCACCGCGGGCCACCGGTTGGTGCCGTCTGCGATGTAGGCCGAGACGCCGGTCTTTCGCGCGGTGGCGATGAGCATGGGGATGAAACCGTGGTCTTCCGGGCCGTGGACGGTAGGAGCGAGGCGGACCACGCTCGCGCGTACTCCCCGGGCGGCGAAGCTCAGACACGCTCGCTCACCCGCGATGCGGAAGGCGGCGATCCCGGCCGTGTCGGGCTCGTCCTTCTCGGTGGCCACCCGGCCGGCGGGCATGACCAGGGTGCCCGAGGTCACGACGAGCGGCCTGCCCGAGTATTCCAACGGCCGGCCGAGCGCCTTGATCGCGGTCCGGTCGCGCCTCATCATGTCGTCGAGGTCGGAGAAGTCGCCGCCGTAGGCCATGTGCAGGACGCCATCGGCGGCTTCGGCGCCGCTGCGCAGACTCTCGAGGTCGTCCAGGGAGCCGCGGTGGGGTGTGGCCCCCAGTGACTCCAGCCGGGCGGCGGCGGTGTCCGAGCGCGCAAGACCGGTGACGGTGTGGCCGGCCGCGATCAGCTCGAGATCGCCGCCCGGGCCGGCGTCAACGAACGCACGTTCTTCCGGCACTTTCCTGACAAGCGCGAGGTGCTCTTCGACGGCGAATCCGACCTGCGCGCCGCGCTGATGCAGGCGGTGGCCGAAGCGCCCGAGGGTCTCCAGCCGCTCGAAATACTGCTCCGTGCCTTCCGCAAGGTCGAACGGATCCTTGAGGACAACCGCCCGTTCGCCGAACCACGGCTACAAGTCATCGCGGCGACACCGGCGCTCCGTGAACGCGACCTGGCCAAGGCAGCGGCGATCACCGAAGCCGTAGCGGAGGCGCTGCGGCAGCGCGGTGTCACCGACCGGCTGTCCGGCCTGGCTGCTCAGATCGGCTGGGCCGCCTTCCACCAAGCGATCCAAGCCTGGATCGACGAGCCCTCGCAGAGCTTGGACGCACATCTCCTCCACGCCTTCGACGACCTGCGCACCCTCTCCGTGACCGCCCTACCGGCCCAGGAACGGCCTGAGTGAACGCGTAGATCAGCCGGCTGCGGGTCGGTCCTGCGGGTTGTCCGTCCCGGCTCGATCCAGGCCTGGAGTGCTAGACCGCGTAGACGGGGGCGAGATCGACGAATATGCGATAGTCCGAGATCAGGCCGTCGTCGCGGGTGCGCCAGATCGACACGGCTACGGCGCTCGCATCCTTGCCATCGAGCCTCCGGTAGGTCACCTCGGTCTCGGCGATGATGTCGGCATCCACCCGCCAGTTCCGGACGATCCGGTGGCGCAGGCCGCCGATGGTGGAGTAGAACTCCCGGAGCCCGGCGACGATGGCCTCACGCCCCACCAGCGGCTCGGCATTGCCGAACACCAGCGTGGCATCCTCGGCCAGCAGCCGCCCGAACTCGTCAGGATCGAACGAATCGACTGATCGGAACACGCGCCGCACCGCATCGTCGGACATGCCGGTCCCCTCTCACGCAGATTCGATCGCTGATGGGGACGGTACGGGGCGAAGGGTGGCATACAACTAGCGCAAGGGTGTGGATCTTGTGGCCGAAGCCGACGGGCGGCGGCTCTGGTGCCCGCCACTTGCCTTGCGTGTGCGGGCAGGGGATGCTACCTGGCAGCGCCTTGCACCACTGTTTGCATGTAGCTTTCTATCGGGAAGAAGGCACTTCAGAGTGCGTACGGCGGGCGCGGACGAGAGGAGCGGCGGATGGCGACGATGACGGCGGCCCAGCAGAGGGCACAGGCCAAGGTGGAGTACGACGCCTTCGTGGCGGCCTGCCCCAGTCGCAAGCTGCTCGACCGGATCTCCGACAAATGGGTCACGCTGATCCTGGCCGCGCTCGGCAGCGACAGCGCGCATCAGCCGGGCGCCGACTGCGCCGGCGAGCGCCGCGTCGGCGAACCTCGCGCGATGCGCTACTCGGAGCTGGCCCGCCTGCTGGCCGGCATCAGTCAGAAGATGCTCACCCAGACGCTGCGCTCCCTGGAGCGCGACGGCCTGGTGGCCCGCACCGTGGTGCCGACCGTGCCCGTCACTGTCTCCTACGAGCTGACCGATCTCGGTCTGTCCTTGTACGAGATGATGCGCGGCCTCAAGGCATGGGCCGAGGTGCACATGGACGAGGTGCTCGTCAACCGCGAGACCTACGACAGCCGCGTCGCCTGACGGAGCACCACGCCAGTGGGAGAGTCCTCGAATGCCGCCGTCAGCGGCCGATCTTGTCCAGTTCGGCGAGATCCTCGTCGGAGAGTGAGAGTCCCGCGCCTGCGACGTTCTCGCGCAGGTGCGCCACCGACGAGGTGCCGGGGATCAGCAGGATGTTCGGCGACCGCTGCAGCAACCAGGCCAGGGCGACAGACATCGGCGTCGCGTCCAGCCGGGCGGCCACGGCCGACAGCGCCGAGGACTGCAGCGGGCTGAAGCCGCCGAGCGGGAAGAAGGGCACGTAGGCGATGCCCTGCTCGGCGAGCTCGTCGATGAGCTCGTCGTCCTGGCGGTGGGCGAGGTTGTACATGTTCTGCACGCACACGATCGGCGCGATCGTGCGTGCCTCGGCGACCTGCTCCGCCGTCGCGTTGCTCACGCCGAGGTGCCGGATCAGGCCCTGCCGCTGGAGGTCGACGAGCGTCTCGAACGCCTCGGCGAGCGACCCGGGCTTGGGGCCCTGGGCGTCGCCGAGCCGGAGGTTGACCACGTCCAGCGTCTCGAGGCCGAGGTTCTCCAGGTTGAGGCTGACGGCTCGGCGCAGGTCGTCGGGCTTACGTGCCGGGGGCCAGCCGCCCTGCTCGTCCCGGGTCGCGCCGACCTTGGTCACGATGTGCAGCGAGTCGGAGTAGGGGTGCAGCGCTTCGCGGATCAGCTGGTTGGTGATGTGCGGCCCGTAGGCGTCGGCGGTGTCGATGTGGGTGATGCCGAGGCCGACGGCTTCGCGCAGGACGGCGAGCGCGCCGTCGCGATCGGCGGGCGGGCCCATGACCCCGGGGCCGGCGAGCTGCATGGCGCCGTAGCCGAACCGGGTGACGGTCAGGTCGCCCAGGGACCAGGTGCCGCCGGGAAGCGAGGCGGAGAACGTGCTCATTGACGTGCCTTTCGTGGTGAAACAGAGGTGGTGCCTGACAGCGCCTTGCACCATCATGGGTGCGTAGCTTTCTCGCGGGAAGAACGCACTTCAGAGTGCGTAAGTCACCCACAGGTGAGAAGAGCCGCAGGCGGCGACGATGATCGCTCGGCGTCGGGCGGGGCCTCCCTCGACTGTCACCCACTCCTCGTCGATCTGCGGCTTGGCGATGTCACCGGCCAGGAGACCGGTCCTGGGCCTGGCCCGTCACTCACCGTGCGCTTGACGTGCGGCCTGCGCGGTGACGCGTTCGATGGCCTTGACGGCGACATCGGGCTGGTCGACGTAGATGTAGTGCTCGCTGTTCTTGGCCGTGCTCAGCTTGCTGTCGCTCGACAGCGCGAGCCACTCGCGCTGGCCCGCGGCCCACGCTTGCTCCAGGCGCGGCCCGTATTCGGGAAGGGCCGCGAGGTACTGCTTCCCGTGCTGGATCACCTCCACCGGGATGTCTCCGGCGGAACGGACCTTGCCGTCGGTCATGACGAGCTTCTCCGGGTTCTCGCCCTGGAACACCGCGAGGTTCTGTGCGCGCAGCTCGGCCGCCGGGCCGGTGGCGGACTCGGGGATCGCCTTCTTGATGTCGTCCAGCATGGTGGGCGGGGTGGCGTCCATCAGGACCAGCCCCTTGACCCTGTCCTGGTGGTCGGGGGCGTACCTCGCGGCGATCAGCCCGCCCAGTGAGTGCCCGGCCAGGACGACCGGGTTGTCACCGGCGACGCGGTCGAGCACCCCCGTCAGGATCTTCCCGGTGCTGGAGAAGCTCTGCGGGCCGTCCGGCTGGTCGCTCGCGCCCGAGCCGAGCCGGTCGTAGGAACAGACCCGGTTCTGCTCGCTCAGTGTCTTCTGGATGGCGGCCAGCTTGTCCAGCCCGTCGCCTGCCCCGTGCATCAGCATGATGACCGGCTTGCCCTTCTTCGGGTCGCCCGAGCAGGACACGTTCACCGACCGGCCCGCGACATGGATCTTCTCGGTGCCGGAGATCGGGGCGGCGTCGGCTGTTTTCGTGGTGGCGGGGGCCATGGGGTCCCAGTTGTCCAACGCGTCGCCGTCGCAGCCGGCGATCCCCGCTCCGAGCGCGGTGCAGCACAGCGCGGCCGCAACGGTTGTCCTGATCCTGCGGAGCATGAGGTCCTCCAGTGAGGGAGTCGACGCCGGGGTGATGCGCACGGCGGTGCGGTGGGAAGTCGCGGAGCGCCGTGGCTGCGTCGTAACGCTACGGATCGGGCGGTCCGAGATCGTCACCGCACAGTGGACATTCACCGGTAGCTCCTGCGGGGGACAAGCGCGGGCCCACAGGGGAGGGCCGCGTTCGCCGCGCTCCGCCGTGCGGGCCCGGACCTGGCGCCCCGGGGGAGTGTCCGACGCGGACTTCGATCGCGGTGATGGCTACCACTGGCGCGGACGTCCGACGCGGCGGCGGTGCGTGCTCGCCGGTCGGTTCGCCGGCATGACCGCTCCTGCCATTCCGGATCCGGTAGCGCAAATCGGCCGGTAGATTCCGGTCTGAAAATTTCACGGTTCAGTAAGACGTTCGCGCAGTTCAGCCGCTCACCGGTCCGCCCTTGCTTGACCCCTGCCAGGGGCGGAACAAAACTCCGCTGGAGTGTTATCTCTCCGCGTGACCACTTGAGCGGTCCGCATCCCATCGCATTCACGTGCCGGTCCATACGAGCAATTGTTAGCGCTAACAACAATAGTGCCGATAACAAGATCAAGGTCTGCCCGATGGCGACGCCACCGGCGCCGTCCGGGCCGACGGGACCGAGAAGGCGCGGGAATGGCACCACCGAGCAGGAGGAGACCTGATGCACGATCAGAAGGAGCCCGTGGGCGGCGAGCGGAAGTTGCTGAGCCGCAGATCCGTCCTGACGACGATGGGGACCCTGCCGGTCCTCACGGCCGCGGCGTCGGTCCTGGGGGCCACGGAGGCCGCGGCGGCCACCGCGACCGTCAATCCGTCCGCGCAGCGTCAGACGATCAAGGGCTTCGGCGGCATGACCCACGCGGCCTGGGCCGGAGACCTGACAGCCGCCCAGCGGGAGACGGCGTTCGGCACCGGCGAGGGCAAGCTGGGGTTCTCCATCCTGCGGATCCCCGTCGGCGAGAGCCAGTCGGACTTCGGTCGTGACCTGGCGACGGCGAAGCGGGCGGCCGAGCTCGGGGTGACCGTTTTCGCGTCGCCGTGGAACCCTCCCGCCAGCATGATCGAGACCTTCAACCGCTCAGGTCAGACCAACGCGAAACGGCTCAGGTACGACCAGTACGCCGCGTACGCCCAGCATCTCAACTCCTTCAGCACATACATGAAGAACAACGGGGTGAACCTGTACGCCATATCCGTGCAGAACGAGCCCGACTACGCGCACGACTGGACGTGGTGGACTTCCACCGAGATGGTCAAGTTCCTGCGGGAGAACGCCGGCTCGATCAACACCAGGGTCATGGCGCCCGAGTCCTTCCAGTACGTCAAGAGCATGTCGGACCCGATCCTCAACGACTCCACGGCGCTCGCCAACGTGGACATCATCGGCGCCCACCTCTACGGCACGCCGTACTCGAACTTCCCCTACCCCCTCTTCAAGCAGAAGGGCGCGGGCAAAGAACTCTGGATGACCGAGGTCTACTACCCCAACAGCACCGACTCGGCGGACACCTGGCCCCAGGCGCTCGACGTGGGCGAGCACATGCACCGCGCCATGGTGGAGGCCGAGTTCCAGGCGTACGTCTGGTGGTACATCCGGCGCAGCTACGGCCCCATGCGGGAGGACGGCCAGATCAGCAAGCGCGGCGCCATCATGGCGCAGTTCGCCAGGTTCGTCCGCCCGGGTTATGTGCGGATCGACGCGACGGCGAACCCGGCGACGAACGTCTACGTCTCGGCGTACCGGAGTGGCAACACCGTCGTCATCGTCGCCATCAACAAGAACACCTCCGCGGTGAGCCAGCAGTTCACCGTGGCGAACGCCGGCTCGGCCGGTGTCTCGTCCTGGGTGACCGACGGGAGCAGGAACGTCGCGCCCCAGGCGGCGACCACCATGTCGAACGGGTCCCTCACCGTCACGCTTCCCGCCCGCAGCATGACGACCTTCGTGACCAGCCTCAGCGGCGGTCAGTCGCCCAGCCCGTCGCCCGTCGTGTCGCCCCCGGTGTCACCCAGCCCCTCGCCCGCCACGTCGCCCAGTGGCGGCACCGGGACGGGGCAGTTCCGGGTCGCCTACACGATGAACTCCTGGGGGGACGGCTTCACCGCCAGCATCAGCATCACCAACACCGGGACCTCGACGGTCAACGGCTGGACGCTGGCCTTCACTCTGCCCTCCGGTCAGTCCATCACCTCGGGCTGGAACGCCACCTACTCGCCGTCCAGCGGTCAGGTGAGCGCGCGCAACGTCAGCTACAACGGCACGCTCGCCCCAGGGGCCACCGTCGACATCGGATTCCAGGCCTCCCACAACGGCAACACCTCCAAGCCGACCTCCTTCACCCTCAACGGCACCCCCTGCGACGTCGTCTGACGGGTATCTGAAACACCCGTGCGGCCCCTCCGGCGCGGGAGGGGCCGCATGCGGACGCGTCAGCGTGCCCGGGCCGGCGGAGAGCCCGTGATCACGCCGTTTTCACCTCGGGGGCCAGGAGCCGCTCGAGGGCGCCGGCGGCGGCCGTCTCGCCTCCGGCGGCGCGGAGCCGGGCGCCGACCCGCTCGGCCTGTCGCTTTCTCGCGATGGCCGCGCGTACGGCCCGGCGGAGGCCGTCGGGGGTGAGCCGGGAGACCGGCAGCCTGGTTCCGGCGCCGGCTTCGATGACGCGGCGGGCGACTTCGAGCTGGTCTCTGCCGAACGGAACGACGCACACCGGTACGCCGTGGAGCAGGGATTTCTGCGTGATCCCCATGCCGCCGTGGCACACCACGGCCGACGCCCGCTTCAACACCAGGCTGTGCGGGACGAACCGTTCGAGATGGACGTTGGCCGGCCGGCGGAACCGGCCGGGGTCCAGGGACGCGGTGGTGACCACCACGTCGTACGGCTCGTCTTCCAAAGCGTCGAGCGCGGTCTGGATGAGCTTGCCGTCGTCCTGGAACACCGTCGAGATCGTGACGAGCACGACGGGCCGCTCCATGCGCGCCAGCCAGTCGGGCTCGGGCTCCCCCGCCGCCGGATCCCAGTCGGCGGGGCCGACCATGCGCACCGAGGCGGGCAGGTGCGTACGCGGGTATTCCAGCGGCTCGGCGGTGTAGCTGAGCACCAGGGGCGCCAGCATGTACAGGTCGGGGACGTGCCTGACCGGGCGCAGGCCGAGCTCGCGGCGCAGGGCGTTGATCGGGGGCAGCGCCATATCGAAGATCGGCAGGGCCGACTTGGCGAGGACGGCGTCCCGCAGCCGGGCCGGCAGGCTGCGGGAGGGCTTCAGGCCGAGGCCGAACGGCGGTGCGTCCGGGGTGGTCAGCGGCAGCAGGAAGGTGGCGGCCTGTGCCCAGGGGACGCCGGACGCCTGCACCGCGGCGGCGGCGCCCCAGCAGTTGTTGTCGATCAGAATCGCGTCGGGCGGCGCGTCCTTCATGGCCCGCTTGATGTCGTCGACCTCGTGCCGGGCGCGGTCGACGAACATGGCCACAGACCGGCGCATGGCGCCGACCGGGGTGCGGGCCTGCCAGGTGTCGTCGGGCCGCGCCTCGATCTCGGGGGCGATCGCCTCGGCGTCGAAGCCGAGCCCGTGCAGGAGGGGAAGGTGGTCCCGCTCGGCCCGGACGACGACCTCGTGGCCGCGGCGGCGCAGCTCCTGCAGGGTGGGGATCAGGGGGTACAGGTGCCCGCTGCCCGGCGCGGTGTAGGCCAGATATCGGCTCATGTCGTCACGTCCAGCGCCCGATGCCGACGGCCTGCGCGCCGTCGAGCAGCTGCTCGCGAAGCTGGACCCGGCGAATCTTCCAGGTGCCGGTCCGTGGGAAGTCCTCCCAGCGGATCTGGATCGGCTCGGCCAGCGGCGGCAGGTCCACCGTGGCCGCGGCCCAGGCCCGGGGCTCGAGCGGGACGTCCTCGTCGGTGCTGAGGACGGGGACGGGAAGGCCGCCCGCGACGGGCAGGACCACGACCTCGGTGGTCTGCGGCAGCCGGTCGAGCAGGACGTCTTCCAGCTCGATCGCACTGCCGCCCGGAATGCGGTCGATCTCTCTGTCGACCAGGCGGACCGCGCCCCACCGGTTGATCACGCCAAGGTCGCCGGTGTTCCACCACACGCCGTTGCGCTTGAGGTCGTGCCGGTCCTGTTCTCCGACATAGGCCAGGCAGCGGCCGGGCTGGGAGATCTCGATCAGGCCGACCTCGCCGTGCCGTACGGGACGGCCGGTCGCGGGGTCGACGGCGCGGACCCTGGCGACGGACGGGAGCGGCCAGCCGAGCACCTGGGTCGGCGGCGGCCGCAGACCGCGCCGCTTGACCGAGCCGCGCAGGTAGGGGCGGATGACCAGGGCGCCGTTCTCGCTCTGGCTCCACGACTGCACCCAGACCGGAGCCCGCCGGTCGGTGGCGGCGAGGAAGGTGCGGATCGTGCGGGTGTGGATCGCGTCGAAGGAGTTGATGAACAGCCGCACGCCGGCGAACGGCCTGGCCGGGTCGCGGGCCAGCTTCTCCCAGAACAGATAGATGTTGGGCAGGGTTTCGACGACGGTCGGCCGGTGCCGCAGCAGCAGGTCCTTGACCGCCGGGGACCTGGGATCCGACAGCATGAGCATGCGCGGGGTGACGGTGGCCATGGCGGGCAGGCCGGTGGTCATGCGCTGGTGGCAGAACGGGTCGCAGAAGACCATGACGTCGTCGGCGCGCAGCCCGAACTTGGGCCAGCGTTCCGCCTCGACCAGAGCCAGCGAGTACGCCGAGTCCGCCGAGTGCATGACCAGCTTGGGGATGCCGGTCGTGCCGGAAGTGTGGGTGATCACCATGGGCTCGTGCGGCGGACGCAGTGCCGGGGCCACGGCCGGAGCGCCTTTCAGGGAGGCGAGCCGGACGAGATCGGGCCGCTCGTCGTAGGAGTCGACGCAGATCGTCATCGCGGTCAGGCCGGCGACGACGTCCGGGCCGATCCCGCAGCTGTCGACGTGGGCGCGGTCGGTGACGAGGAAGGGCCGCTCCAGGCGGGTCAGCAGCGCGCGGGCGGCCTCGGGGCCGAACGTGCCCGACAGCATCGCCGGCACGGCGCCGATGCGCGCGGCGGCGCAGCCGAGCAGGGCGACGTCGAGGTGGTTGGCCTTCATGATGGCGACCCGGTCCCACGCCCGCACGCCCGCGGCGTGCAGCCAGGCCGCCGCCTCGTCCACCAGCGTGGCCCATTCGGCGTACGTGCGCTCGACCGGCCCGTCGGGGTCGATGTCACAGGGCCGGTCCACGATGACCAGCTGGGCGGGGTTGCGCCGGGCGGCCACGTGCCAGACCTCGCCCATGTGCCCGGTGGCCGGGACACGGGAGAAGGGGGTGAAGCGCCTGCGATACCGGGTGGGCGTGTAGTCGGTCAGGAAGCGGGGGATCGTCGGAGGCTCGGTGGCCGAGGTCATGGTCGTCTCTCCAGGTAGGCGTCGGGCTGCTGGTCCGTCTCGGTCGCGGCCTGGTGGAAGTCGCGGCGCCTGATGAGCGCGAGCCCGAACACGGCGCCCACGACCGCGATCCATCCGGCGACGTTCATCACGGCGTTGACCCCCGCGACGGGTCCCGCCGTTCCGGCCTTCGCCAGGGCGGCGATGCCCAGGGCCACGCCGCCCTGCTGGAAGGTCTCGCTCACGCCCGAGGACATCCCGGCCCTCGACAGCGGGACCAGGTCGACCGCGGTGGCGGCGCGTGCCGGGTTGAACAGGCCCATGCCGAGACCGGCGAGCAGCATGCCGGGCAGCAGCGCGGTCCACGGGGAGCCCGTCTCCACGCCGGTCACCAGGAATCCCGCGCCGACGGCAAGGCTGCCGCCGCCGATGAGCAGCGCGGCCGGGATCCGGGCGGCGAACGTCCCCGTCACCGCGGCGGCGACGAACAGCACCAGGGTGAAGGGCAGGAAGCGCAGGCCGGTCTCGAACGAGGTGTGGTGCAGGGTGTTCTGCAGGTAGAGCACCATGAACAGCAGGGCCGCGTAGACGGCGGCGTTCACGGCCACCGTCGCCAGGGACAGACCGGCGAACGACCGGTTGCGGAACAACCCCAGATCGAGCATGGGCTCGGGGCGTGCCCGCTCCACCAGCACGAAGGCGACCAGCAGGACCGCCGCGCCGGCCAGCAGCGTCACGATGAGGACGCTTCCCCAGCCCGCCTCGGCGCCGCGCATGAGCGCGAACACCAGCATGGCCAGCGACGAGGACAGCAGCGCTGCCCCGGGCCAGTCGATACCGCGCCAGTCGATCCGGCCGCCCGCGGCGCGCGACTCCTCGGCGCGCGTCAGCATGACCAGGGCGACGGCCAGGCCGATGGGCACATTCAGCAGGAACACCCAACGCCAGCTGACCTCCGTCAGAGCCCCGCCGATCAACGGGCCGACGGCGACGGCGAGCCCGGTGACGCCGCCGGAGACGCCGAAGGCGATGCCGCGCTCCCGGCCGTGGAAGGCGTTGGCGATCAGGGCGGGCGCGACGGCGTACATCACCGCGCCGCCGACTCCCTGGAACGCGCGGGCCACGTTCAGCACGAGCGGGGCGCCGGCCAGGCCGCACAGCAGGGACGCGGCGGTGAACAGCGCCAGCCCGGCGACGAAGATCCGGCGCCGGCCGAGCCGGTCGGCCAGCGATCCGGCGGTCAGCAGGAACGCGGCCAGAGTGAGCGCGTAGGCGTCGATCACCCAGGCGAGGTCGAAGAAGGTGGCGTGCAACGTCCGCTGGATGTCGGGGAGCGCCACGTTGACCACGGTGACGTCCAGCAGGAGCATGAACGTCGCCATCGACACCGCGCCGAGCATCCACCACCTGTTCGGTCTCATGGCGCCGGCGGGGTGGGTATGAGCCTGGCCCGCATCGTCACCCTCCCACCCCGGCCGGGACGTGGAAGGTGGTCGCCTGGCCGGTGAGGCCCGTCAGGATGCGCTGGAGGTTCTCCACCAGCGTGCGCTCGGCGATCGGGTCGATGATCGGGGCCAGGCTCGGCATGCCCAGGTCGAACTCGGCGTGGAACGCGATCGCGACGTCGCGATCGCGCGGCTCGACCTTCCAGTGGCCGTCAAAGCGCTCGAAGTCGCCGTCGGTCTGGGTGAAGGTGATGGTGCGCTCGACCGGGTCGACGACGTCGCGCTCGGACCAGCGCAGGATTCCGTTGCGGAAGTTCACCGCCCAGTCCGAGTCGAGGACGCCGCCGCCGGCCTGGCGTACGTGGACCTCGCGTACGGCTTCGGTGAACTCGGGGTAGCGCGCGAAGTCGGCCAGCGTCGCGAAGACTGCGTCGGCGTCGGCGGCAGGGACGAGGGCTTCCAGGGTGACCTGTCGCATCAGAACAGTCCTTTCACGGCGGCGGAGGCGTCGGCGAAGGCGGTCAGCAGCCAGGTGACGTCGGTGTCGGTGAGGATGGCGGGCGGGGTGAGACGGATGACCTTGTGCGCGTTGAGGCTGTGATTGACCAGCACACCCCTGTCCAGCAGCTCCAGCATGTAGGCGCCCGCCACGTGCTCATCGCGTGTCTCCAGGCCGATGAGCAGCCCCGCGCCGCGAATGCCGGTGACCAGCGCGGGGGCGATGCTGCGCAGTCCGTCGAGCAGGGTCTGTCCCAGGACGGCGGCGCGGTCGACCAGGTTCTCGGCGGCGATGGTCCGCACCGCGGCCAGGGCGGCGGCCATCGCGATGGGCGAGGCGGCGAAGGTGGAGGTGTGCAGGAACGGGTCACGATCGAAGGGCGCGTAGGCGGCGTCGGTGGCCACCATCGCGGCGACCGGCACCACTCCGCCGGACAGGCCCTTGCCCACGAGCAGGATGTCCGGGGTGACGGCTTCGCGGTCGGCCCCCCACCAGCGGCCGAGCCGGCCCAGCCCGGTCTGGATCTCGTCCAGCACGAAGAAGGCGCCCTGTGCGCGGCAGATCCGCTGGACGTCGGTGAGGTAGCCGTCCGGCGGGATGTTCACGCCGCCCTCGCCCTGTATCGGCTCCAGCACCACGCAGGCGTCCGGCCCGACCACGCCCGCCAGCGCCGCGGCGTCGCCGTACGGCACGTGCGTCACCTCGGGCAGCAGCGGCCGGAACGGCGCCTGGTAGAGCTCTTTGGCGGTGAGGGCCAGCGCACCCGTGGTCTTGCCGTGGTAGCCGTCGACGGCCGAGATCAGCCGCGTCTTGCCGTGGGCGCGGGCCAGCTTGATGGCGGCCTCGGTGGCCTCGCTGCCGGAGTTGACGAAGTGCGTCCGGTTCAGGCCGGGCGGGGTGACCGCGGCCAGGGCGGCGGCGGCCTCGCCCGCGACCGGTTCCAGCAGCAGCCGGGTCGCCATGGGATGGGTACGGACCTGCGCGACGACGGCCTCCACCACGGCCGGGTGGGTGTGACCGAGCAGGAAGACGCCGTACCCGCCGCAGTCCAGAAACCGCCGGCCGTCCGCGCCGAAGACGTGCGCGCCGTGGGAGGAGAGCTCCACCTGGCCGCCGGTCATCTCCGCCAGCCGGGCGCGGCCCCTGCTCAGGTGGCGCCGGTAGAGGTCGAGCACGGCGGTCGCGGAGCCCTCCGCCTGGATGGTCATGCCGGCACGCCTAGCTGAGAGCCCTCATGCGTGCGGCCCTCATGCGTGCGGCCCTCATCCGTGTGGCTCTCATCCGTGCGGCCCTCATGCGTGCGGCCCTGGCCCGCGGCGGGCGACGGCGGAACGCGGACCGGCTTCACGCCGCCACCTCGCTGTCCCGCAGCAGGCCCTTGGCCTGCGCGTAGTGGCGCAACGAGGCGACGAAGGCGTCCCGCAGGGCGGAGGTGGACGGTGCGACGATGCCGGGCACGCGGTCGCACGAGCTCTCGAACGGCTGCGGAGTGCAGAACAGCGCGGTCATCGCCAGCATGTCGTCGAATCGGCGGCGCTGCCATTTGGGCAGCGGGTCGATGAAGACCGGGCGGATCAGCCGGTCCACCATGTCCTGGGAGACCAGCCGGGGCGCGTTCAGCTCCAGGCCGAAGCCGCGGCCGGTCTCCAGGGCCAGCTCGACCATCTGATCCACGGTGAGTGCGGCCTCGCCCGCCGTGATCCAGAAGTCTCCGTCGGTGACCCCGGCCCGCAGCAGCCCGGCGACGGCTCCGGCGATCAGGTCCTGCGGGAGGAAGTCGATCCGGGAGCCGGGCTGCAGGGGGAGCAGGGGCAGGGCGTTCTTGAACACCGCGCCCGCGATGCCGTGCAGGCCCTGGAACTGGGCGATCCGCCCGGTGGCCGAGTCGCCGATGACCACGCTCGGGCGGATGACGGTGGCGGGCACACCGGAGTCGCGGACCAGCCGTTCCGCGGCCCGTTTGCTGTCCAGGTAGACCTCCGGGCGCGCGGTGCCGCCGTCGTCGCGGGCCAGCTCGGTGCGCGCCACGAACGCGGTGCTGATGTGGTGAAGGGGCACGCCCGCCCGCTGGGCCAGGGCGATCACCTCCCCGGTGCCGCGCACGTTGACGTCGTACGTCGCGTCCTTGCCCGCGCCGAACGCGGTGACCGCGGCGCAGTGGACGATCGCGTCGACCCGGCGGACGAGTTCGTCGTACTCCTCGCGATCCAGCCCGAACCTCGAAAGGGTCAGATCGCCGCGGATGCTGAGCACATGGGGGCCGGTCACCGCCCTCTTGTGGGTCAGGCAGATGACGTTGTGGTCGCCGAGCTCGGTGAGCAGCGCCTGGCCGACGACGCCGCCGGCGCCGGTCAGCAGGACGGTGGGGCGGGCCGTGAAGTCGATGCCCGACATCGGATTCTCCCTTCAGGCCACGCGTAAGGGCTGGCCCGCGAAGTAGTCACACAGCTGCTGGGACATGCGCGTGCGGGACGGCGGGTGGAACATCAGCGCGGTGGAGGCCGCAGACAGATAGGCCACGTCGCCGGAGCCGATGTAGGCCATGCCTCCCAGCAGTTCGGTCGCACGACGCGCGATGCGGCCGATGGCGTCCTGGACGGCGTAACGGGCGCACAGCGCCGTGGCGAACATGTCCTGACCGCGCTCGCCGTCGCCCATCGCCCTGGCGACCCCCTCCAGGGTGGTCATGGCCGCCTCCGCCTCGACGACCAGAGCGGCCCGTTCGACGGCGTCGGCCTTGCCGGCCGCCAGCACCCGCTCGGCCAGCGCGCTGGCCACGCCGAGGTAGGAGGCGCTCACCAGCAGCTCGAACCACAGGAACGTGCCGCTCTGCAGGTCATCGAGCCGCTGGTCCTCGGTGGTGTTGTCGGTCATGACGACCAGATGCCGCGACACTTCGACGTCCTTGAGCACGACCTCGTCGCTCTCGGCTCCGGCGAGCACGAAGCTGTTCCAGAACGGCCGGATCTCGATGCCGGGGCTGCCCGCCGGGATGAGCACGACGGCGAGCCGGTCGCGGCCCTCGTCGTCGGTGACCGCCACCGAGGCCGTGAGCATGTCCATGGAGCGCGACAGGGTGCAGGGCTTCTTGGAACCGGACACGACCAGGTTGTCGCCGCGCCGTACGGCCCGCAGGGCCGGGGACAGGATCGCGGCGCCGGTGCGGCCCTCGGCGAAGCCGGAGGCCAGCAGCAGGTTCTCCCGGGCGACGGCCTCGAGCAGCATCCATTCGAAGCCGGTGCTGGTCTGGCTGACCTCGACGAGGCCGGCGACGGAGAAGCCGTGCATGGTGGCGGCGATCGCGAGCGAGGGAGAACGGCTGCCCAGGGCCCGCTGGACGCGGATCGCCTCCACCGGTGTGGCGCCCAGGCCGTGATACTCGGCCGGCACCAGCAGTTTCGGACCGCCGGCGGCCTTGAACGCGGGCAGCCCCGGGTTGCCGGGCCGTTCCAGATCGGCCAGCGGGATGGTGGCGAGCACGTCGTCGAGGCCGGGCATGAATCGCTCCAGCGCCGCCCGCTCTTTCGCCATGAACTCCATGGGTTCCCCTCCTCAGGTAACCCCTGACGGCCTACATGGAGGAGGCCGTGCAGCACTCACCGGCAAGGAAAACGTATTTCCGCCCTTATGTGAGGGGAATGAAAGTAAGGAGAATGAAAGCTGTTAAGAACGCCGGAAGCGGACGCCCTCCGCGGTATGCCGTAGGGCACCGGCGGCCCTCCGATCCTCCCCGCCGGTGTCGCGAGGGCGGCGTCCGCGTGCGGCGAGCACGACCTGCAGGGCCATGTCATGCTCGCCATCCTGATCACCGGTGTCCGCCCGTTCGGTCTGGCGTCCCACGTGGTCTTACGTGCCTTCGCGTGGGGGGATTTCCGGTACATCCACATTGACCTGCCAGGAGTATCCTGCTGCGCACGTGTCCGACCTCTCCCACGCCTTTGTGGGGCCCGCCGCGCGGCAGCGGCACGGTACGGAGGCCGGCGCGGGTGGGCTGGGCTCGGCGTGGACGAAGGGGTGTCAAGTGACGCGCTGTGAGGACGCTGAGCAGGGGCCGTCGCCGTCGGCCGGTGCCGGAGTGTTCGCCGCCGACGACGAGATCGGCCGGGATCTGGCGTTGGTGGACTGGCGGGCGACGCCGCTAGGGCCGCCGGAGGAATGGCCGCAGAGCCTGCAGACGGCGGTGAGCATCCTGCTGTCGTCCCGCTTTTCCATGTGGATGGCGTGGGGACCGCAGCTGACGTTCTTCTGCAACGCCGCCTACCGTCGTGACACGCTGGGCCGGAAATACCCGTGGGCGCTGGGCCGGCCCGCCAGTGAGGTGTGGGCGGAGATCTGGGACGACATCGGCCCGCGGATCGAGGCCGTGCTGGCCACGGGGAAGGCGACCTGGGACGAGGCGCTCCTGCTGTTCCTGGAACGGGCGGGCTACCCGGAGGAGACCTACCACACCTTCTCCTACAGCCCCCTCCGGGACGACTCCGGCACCGTGGTCGGCATGCTGTGCGTCGTCAGCGAGGACACCGAGCGGGTCATCGGTGAGCGGCGCATGGCGACCCTGCGGGACCTCGGCTCCGATCCCAGCGTGGTCCGCACCGAGCAGGAGATGCTGGCCTTCGCCTGCCGCCAACTCGGCCGCAACCAGAAGGACCTTCCGTTCACGTCGACCTACCTCTTCGAGGACGGCGGCGGGGCGCGGCTGGCCGGGGTGACCGGGATCCCGGCCGGGCATCCGGCCGCTCCCCTCACCCTGCCGGCCGACGACCCGGACTCGGTGTGGCCCGCGACGACGCTGGCCCGGGGAGAGCCGGTGCTCGTGCCGCTCGACGGCTCCCCGTTCGCCGCTCTCCCGGCCGGAGACTGGCCGGAGCCGCCCGCGCAGGCGCTGGTGGTTCCGCTGCTGCAGCAGGGCAGCGCGCCGTACGGGTTCCTCGTGGCCGCGCTCAACCGGTATCGCTCCGTGGACGACAGTTATCGCGGGTTCGTCGAGCTGGCCGCGGGGCATGTCGCGGCGGGTGTGGCGAGCGCGCGCAGCTACCAGGCCCAGCAGCGGCGGGCGGAGGAACTGGCCGAGCTCGACCGTGCGAAGACCGTCTTCTTCTCCAACATCAGTCACGAGTTCCGCACGCCGCTGACCCTGATCATGGGACCGGTGGAGGAACTGCGCGGCCGTCTGCAGGGAGCAGACCCGCAGGTGCGCGAGGAGCTGGAGGTCATCCGCCGCAACGGGTTGCGGCTGGGCAAGCTGGTCAACACCCTGCTGGACTTCTCCCGTATCGAAGCCGGCCGGATGCAGGCCAGCTACGAACCGGTCGACCTGGCCGTGGTCACCGCCGAGCTGGCCAGCCTCTTCCGCTCCGCCATCGACAAGGCAGGCCTGGACTTCCGGGTCGACTGCCCTCCCCTGGACGAGCCGGTGTACATCGACCGCGGCATGTGGGAGAAGGTGGTGCTCAACCTGCTCAGCAACGCGCTGAAGTTCACCTTCGAGGGGGGGATCGGCGTCGAGGTGCGCGGGGAGGGCACCCACGCGGTGGTGACCGTCACGGACACGGGCATCGGCATCCCGGCCGGCGAACTGCCGCGGTTGTTCGAGCGGTTCCACCGCATCGAGAACGCCCGCTCGCGGTCCAACGAGGGAAGCGGTATCGGACTGGCCCTCGTGCAGGAGTTGATCGGCCTGCACGGCGGCACCATCACCGCCGACAGCGCCGAGGGAGAGGGCACCCGCTTCACCATCCGCCTGCCGTACGGCTCCGCGCACCTGCCCGACGAGGCGATCGCGACGGCCGGCACCGGCGCCGGCTCCACCGCCGCGGACCCCTACGTCGAGGAGGCGCTGCGCTGGCTGCCGGGGGACGACACCGGAGAGGCGGCCGGCGACCCGGTGGGCATGCCGTCGCACTCCCCCGCGCGATCCGGGGGCTCGGCCGCCCCGGCGCGTGTGCTGGTCGCCGACGACAACGCCGACATGCGCGGATACCTCGTCCGGCTCCTCAAGGGCGCCGGCTACCTCGTGAACACCGCCGGCGACGGGCAGGAGGCTCTGGAGGCCATCCGCGCCGACGTCCCCGACCTCGTGGTCAGCGACGTCATGATGCCTCGCATGGACGGCCTGTCCCTGGTCGCGGCGCTGCGGGCCGACGCGCGCACCGCGGCCGTCCCCGTGGTGTTGCTGTCGGCCCGGGCCGGCCAGGAGGCGTCCATCGAGGGTCTGCAGGCCGGAGCCGACGACTACCTGGTCAAGCCCTTCGCCGCGGCGGAGCTGCTCGCGCGGGTGCGGGCCACCATGGACATGGCGCGGCTGCGCCAGCACCAGGCGCGCTGGCGCACCGCGCTAGTGGACTCCATGCAGGAGGCGTTCTTCGTCTGTGACGAGAACGGCGCCGTCGTCGAGATCAACAGCGCGTTCACCGACATCCTCGGCTACGGCCCCGAAGGCCTGCCCTACACGCCGATCCATCCGTGGTGGCCGGACGCCGCCACCGATCCCGAGGCCCATGAGCAGGCTGGAGACGCCTTCAGCGGCCTCGTCGGGCCCGGCCAGGGCAGCTACACGATTCCCGTCACCCACCGCGACGGGCATCGGTTGTGGGTCAGCGTCACCTTCAACAAGGCGCAGGATCCCGACACGGGGCGTGAGGTTGTCGTCGGCACCTTCCGCGACGTCACCGCCGAGCACTACGCCATCCAGCGCGAGAGCGCCCTCGCCTCGCTGAGCACCAGCCTGTCGCAGGCCGCGAGCCTGTCCGACGCGCTGACCGGCGCCCTGCGCCAGCTGCGGGACCTGTGGCGCGCCCGGTCCGTGCTGGCCGCGGTCTTTGATCACGACGGGGAGGCGGCGACCCTGACCGCCTCCGGCGCGTCCGTGGACTGGCAGGGCCTGCCGGCCGGACACCGTCGGATGCTCGCCGGCTTGCTGCGGCGGCCTCTGCTCACCCCGGTGGCCGACGAGAGTGGGGCCGGCATCCTTCTCGAGCATCCCGACGGCCCGATGGCGCTGTGGATCGATCCGGGCGACCGGCCTTTCACGAGCGAGGACCAGTTGCTGTTGTCGCTGCTGGCCGGCCGTCTCGCGCAGGGACTGGTCCGCGCCCACCAGATCGACCAGCAACGCGAGACCGCGATCGCGCTGCAGCGCGCCATCCTCGGTCCGGCCCAGCTTCCCGAAGGGTTCGCCGTACGCTACGAGCCCGCCACCCGGCCGCTGGAAGTCGGCGGCGACTGGTACGACACCGTCGCCCTGCCCGGCGGACGCATCGGCATCGTCGTCGGCGACTGTGTCGGGCGGGGAGTGGAAGCCGCCGCCGTCATGGGACAACTGCGCAGCGCCTGCCGTGCGCTGCTGCTGCAGGACGACAGCCCGGCCCGCGTGCTCATGGCCCTGGACCAGTTCGCCGCCGGCGTCACCGGCGCCAAGTGCACCACCGTCTTCTGCGGCGTCCTCGACCCGGAGACCGGGCACCTGTCCTACTCCAGCGCCGGGCATCCGCCGGGCATCCTCGCTCACCCCGACGGCAGCACCGGCCTGCTCGACGGCGGACGTTCCGTTCCCCTGGCCGTCCGCCCGGGCGCGACCCGGCCGGAGAGCGAGACGGTCATTCCCGCGCGAGCCACGCTCATGCTGTACACGGACGGGCTGGTCGAACGCCGTCGCCGGCCTTTGTATACGGGCATCGACCAGGCCAGCCAGGCCGTACAGGACGGGCGGAACGTTGCCGTCGACGACCTCGCCACGCAGGTGATGATCCGGCTGGCGCCCGCCGACGGCTACGACGACGACGTCGCTCTGCTGCTCTATCGGCACCCGGCCCCGCTGGAGATGACCTTCCCGGCCGAATCGTCCCAGCTCGCGCCCGTCCGCAAGGCCCTGCGCAGCTGGCTCGGTCAGTGCGACCTACCCGCTCAGATCGTGCAGAACATCCTGGTCGCCGCGGGCGAGGCGTGCGCCAACGCCATCGAGCACGGCCATCGCCACGCTCCGGGGGACGCGGTGCGTCTGCGGGCCGAGGCGTCCGTCGACAGACTGCGCCTCGTCGTCGCCGACAGCGGCCGCTGGAAGTCCCCGCAGCCGGAGGCGAACGCCCACCGCGGCCGCGGCGTCGCTCTCATGCGCGCCATGATGCAACAGGTCACCATCACCCCCGGCCCGTACGGCACGACCGTCGACATGCAGATGAGGATCGCCTGATGACCACGCCCCTCACTCTCACCCCCGGGGTCGGCCCCGACGGCGCCGCTCTCCTGACGGTCGCCGGTGAGATCGACATGAGCAACACCGGCACCCTCGCCGCCGCGCTCGACCGCACCCCGGGCCCCCTGATCCTCGACCTGACCTCCGTCGACTATCTCGACAGCGCGGGCCTGAGCGTGCTGTTCGACCACGCCGAACGCATCACTCTCATCGCCAACCCCCTGCTGACACCCGTCCTGACCGTGTCGGGACTCGCCGGCCTCGCCACCGTCCACGACGGCGACCCCGGCCTCGGGTAGGGCGGGCGTTTCTCCCGGCCACACCGCCTCGCGCGGATGCGCTCTCCTTTGCTTGATCTCTTTACACGAGTCATGTGATAGTTGACTATCAAGTGGCGACTCGACGGCTCGTGGTGAACGACGATCCGCTCTGGAGGCATCATGACCACTGCCGAACCCCGGACCTTCCCCTTCGGGGAGCTGAACCGGCTGGAAGTGGACCCGCTCTTCTCCCGGTTGCGGCAGGAGGAACCGCTGTGCCGGGTCCGGCTGCCCTACGGGGAACCCGCCTGGCTCGCGACCCGCTACGAAGACGTCAAGGTCGTGCTCGGCGACGCGCGCTTCAGCCGGGCCGCGGCGATCGGCCGCGACGAGCCGCGGATGCGGCCCCACCGGTCCCGCTCCGGGAGCATCCTCAGCTTCGACCCGCCCGAGCACAGCAGGCTGCGCCGACTGGTGTCGAAGGCGTTCACCGTCCGGCGGATCGAGCTCCTGCGGCCACGGGTCCAGGAGATCGCCGACGGTCTCGTCGGCGCGATGCTGGCCAAGGGCGCCCCGGCCGACCTCGTCGAGGACTTCGGCCTGCCGCTGCCGATCACGGTCATCTGCGAGTTGCTGGGGGTGCCCGTCGAGGATCGGGTGGACTTCCGCACCTGGTCGGACGCGCTCCTGTCCACCACGCGCTTCACCCCGGAGCAGGTGGCGCACAGCATGGTCCTGCTGCGGGAGTACATGGCCGGGCTCATCGCCGAGCGCCGGCAGACCCCGAAGGACGACCTGCTCAGCGCGCTCGTCGCGGCCCGCGACAACGAGGAGCGGCTGTCGGAGGAGGAGATGCTGTCGCTGGCCGAGGCGCTGCTGGTCGCCGGTCACGAGACCACGGCCACGCAGATCCCGAACTTCGCCTACGTGCTGCTCACCCACCCCGAGCAGCTCGCGGCGCTGCGCGCGGACCTCGACCTGATACCCCGGGCGGTCGAAGAGCTGATGCGCTTCGTCCCGCTCGGAAGCGGCGCCTCCATCGCCCGCTACGCGCTGGAGGACGTCGAGCTGGGCGGCGTCACGGTGCGCGCCGGTGAACCTGTGGTCGTGAGCCTGGTGTCGGCCAACCGCGACGAGTCGGTCTACACGAACCCCGAGGAGCTCGAACTCGACCGGCAGCAGGCCTCGCACGTGGGATTCGGGCACGGGGCGCACCACTGCCTCGGCGCCCCGCTCGCGCGAATGGAGCTGCAGGTCGCCCTGCGTACCCTGCTCACGCGGCTGCCGGGACTCCGCCTCGCGGGCTCCGAGGACGACGTCGTGTGGAAGACGGGGTTGTCCACCCGGGGCCCCGAGCACATGCGTGTGACGTGGGACGGGCCCTGACGGGCGTACCGGGATAACCGATAGCCGCCTATCGATTGGTTATCCTGCGGCGGTGACCACCGGGACCTCGCGGCGGCTGCGCGCCGATGCCGCACGCAACTCCGGCAGGATTGTGCGCGCGGCCCGGGAGGTCTGGACCGAGCAGGGGCCCGACGCCCCGCTCGAGGACATCGCCCGCCGCGCCGGTGTCGGCATCGCGACGCTCTACCGCCATTTCCCCGACAAGGCGGGCCTGGTCAGGGCCGCACTCGACCAAAGCTTCGCCGAGGACATCGCCCCCGCCATCGAACAGGCGCTCGGCGACGACGATCCACGGCGCGGTCTGGCCGGCGTGCTCGAGGCGGCGATGTCCACGGTGGCCCGCGAACACAACACCCTGGCGGCGGCCAGGAACTCGGGCGCCATCACCGCGGAGGCCGGCGGCCCGTTCGTCGAGTCGCTGACCCTGCTGGCCCGGCGCGGGCAGCAGGCCGGTCTCATCCGTGCCGACCTCGTCCCCGACGACCTGCTCAGGATCATGGTGATGCTGATGGGCGTGCTGTGGACGATGGATCCCGGCAGCGACGGCTGGCGGCGCTACCTCGAGCTCATCCTCGACGCCCTGTCCCCTGACGCGGCCTCTCCGCTGGCGGCCGCGGTGCCGCTCAAGTCACCGCGGACGCGGGGCGGCTGGCCCGTGTGACGAGGTGAGCCTGCCGAGGGCCGCGGCCGAGGGGTGGACCGGCGAGAAGATCACGCCCCGCCCCTGACGGGCAGGCCCGACGTCGTCGACTCTCCCCGTCCGTCACCGCCGTGGAAACGGGCGAGCCGCGGGTCCGGGGCCGGCTCGCCCAATGAAAGTTTCATTACGGACGGCACCCGGGGCCTGACCGGACTTCTCCGAAATCCTTCTCGAATGAGTGGGGTCGAATTCGAGTCGCGGCCGTGTTCCCGTAGTGATGGATGAGGCGTCGTCCGATGAGAAACTTGGGGAGTGGAGACCTCGGTGCCAGGTCGAGCCGAAACCCGGCTACAGGCCAAAATACTTATGCGATTGCGTGACGCCGGACCGCAATCTCGCATTCAGCTGTCGGAACACTTCGAAGTGTCACGTACGACGATCGGGGCGGAACTCGGCCGGCTCGCGGCGCTTCAACTCGTCGAGGAAATCGGACCGGCCGCATCGCGTGGAGGCCGCCGCTCGACCGTCATCGACTTCACCGGGCTGATCCGGTTCGTCGGCATAGCCATCGGCGTGACCTCGGTCTCCACCGCGGTCACGGATGGCCGGCTGAGAGTCCTCGCGTTCGAGCGCACCGAATGCGACGTACGACAGGGCCCCGAGGCCGTGCTCGAACTCGCCGTTGAACAGAGTCGCCGGCTGCTCGCGAAATCGGGAGTGGACACACCGCTCGGAGTCGGCGTCGGCGTGCCCGGCCCGGTGGACTTCTCACGCGGTATCTCGGTGTCGCCGCCAATCATGCCGGGATGGGACGGTTATCCGGTCCGCGGTCTCCTCGACCGGCAGTTCGATTGTCCGATCGTATTGGACAACGATGTCAATGTAATGGCCCTGGGCGAACAGCACGCCGGTGCGGCGAGCACCGCGGACAACTTCCTGTTCGTCAAGGTCGGGACGGGCATCGGCTGCGGAATCGTAGCAAAGGGTGAGCTCTATCGCGGCATGGACGGATGCGCGGGGGATATCGGGCATATACCGGTCGCCGACTCCGTGGAAGTCTGCGCCTGCGGCAACACGGGATGTCTGGAAGCGTCCTTCGGTGGCGACGCGCTGGCTCGCGACGCCCTCGCCGCGGCCCGGTCGGGGCGCTCACCCCTGCTCCGGGAGCTCCTCGACCGCGAGGGCACGCTGACCGCCGCCCACGTCGGCGAGGCGGTCGCCGCCGGCGACCCGGCGTCCGTCCAGATGGTGCGCGACGGCGGACGGCGCGTCGGCGAGGTGCTGGCGGGCCTGGTGTCGTTCTTCAACCCGAGCCTCATCGTGCTGGGGGGTGGGCTCACGCTGCTGGGTCACGTCCTGCTCGCCGAGATCCGCGGCGCGATCTACCGGCGTTCGCTGCCCCTCGCGACCAGGAATCTGCCGATCACGATGAGCGACCTCGGCCCGCAGGCCGGTGTGATCGGTGCGGCCAGGCTGGTGAGCGAGGAGATCTACCGGTCGCCCCGGTGATCGCCGCGCACCCCGGTCTTTCGCCGGCGGCGACAACACGCCACCCGGGATTGCATGATCATGCATTCCCGTGTATATATTCTACTCGTGTCCAAGGTGCTCACTTCTCTGCCTGTCGGCGAGCGTGTCGGGATCGCCTTCTCCGGTGGTCTCGACACTTCGGTAGCGGTCGCGTGGATGCGGGAGAAGGGTGCAGTGCCGTGCACCTACACCGCTGACGTCGGCCAGTACGACGAACCTGACATCGCCTCGGTGCCCAGCCGCGCCACCGCGTACGGCGCGGAGATCGCCCGGCTGGTCGACTGCCGGGCGGCCCTGGTCGAGGAGGGGCTCGCGGCCCTCGCCTGCGGGGCGTTCCACATCAGGTCCGGCGGCCGCCCTTACTTCAACACCACCCCGCTCGGACGGGCCGTCACCGGCACGCTGCTGGTGCGCGCGATGCTCGAGGACGGCGTGCAGATCTGGGGTGACGGCTCCACCTTCAAGGGCAACGACATCGAGCGGTTCTACCGTTACGGCCTGCTCGCCAACCCCTCCCTGCGGATCTACAAGCCGTGGCTGGACGCCGACTTCGTCAACGAGCTCGGCGGCCGCAAGGAGATGTCCGAGTGGCTGCTCGCCCGCGGGCTGCCCTACCGGGACAGCGTGGAGAAGGCGTACTCCACCGACGCGAACATCTGGGGTGCGACGCACGAGGCCAAGTCCCTCGAGCACCTCGACACGGGCATCGAGATCGTCGACCCCATCATGGGCCTGCGCTTCTGGGACCCGGCCGTCGAGATCGCCGCCGAGGACGTCACGATCGGCTTCGAGCAGGGACGACCAGTGACGATCAACGGCAAGGAGTTCCCCTCCGCCGTCGATCTGGTGCTGGAGGCCAACACCATCGGCGGCCGGCATGGTCTGGGCATGTCCGACCAGATCGAGAACCGGATCATCGAGGCCAAGAGCCGGGGCATCTACGAGGCGCCGGGCATGGCGCTGCTGTACGCGGCCTACGAGCGGCTGGTCAACGCGATCCACAACGAGGACACCCTCGCCGCCTATCACAACGAGGGGCGGCGGCTGGGCAGGCTGCTCTACGAGGGCCGCTGGCTGGAGCCGCAGGCGATGATGCTGCGCGAGTCGCTGCAGCGCTGGGTCGGCATGGCGGTGACCGGCCAGGTGACGCTGCGGCTGCGCCGGGGCGAGGACTACTCCGTCCTGGACACCTCCGGACCGGCGTTCAGCTACCACCCCGACAAGCTCTCCATGGAGCGCACCGAAGACTCCGCCTTCGGCCCGGTCGACCGCATCGGGCAGCTGACGATGCGCAACCTCGACATCGCCGACTCCCGCGCGAAGCTGGAGCAGTACGCCAAGCTCGGTCTGGTCGGCAGCCAGCACCCCGCGCTGATCGGTGCTCCGCAGGCGGCCCCGACCGAGCTCATCGGCGCGATGCCCGAGGGCGGCGCCGAGGCGATCGCCTCGCGCGGCGAGGTCTCCACCGAGGAGGAGCTGCTCGACCAGGCGGCCATGGAGCTCGGCACCGACTGACGGCCACGACATCGGCCCAGAGGTCGTGTGGGCGCCCGGCACGCCGGGCGCCCACGGCGGCATTTCGCGCGGTGATGCCGGCGCGGGTGGCCGGGACCGTCAGGGCTTCAGGAGCTCGGTGATCCGGACGAACCCGTCGGCGCCGTGGCCCTGTGCGATGACGCGGCGGGCCCAGCCTTCGGCCGCGCGCATCACGCTCGCGTCGATGCCGTGGGCCTCGGAGGTGTGGACGATGTGGGCCATGGACGAGGCCGCCGAGGTGATCGGGTTGCCCTCGCCGGAGAACCGGCCGCTGTCCACTTCGGCCGCCTCCTGCTCGAAGATGGGCGGAAGGATCGCGCCGATGCCCTTGGCGAACGGCGCCAGCTCGCGGGCGGTCACCCCCTCGGCCCGTGCCACCGCCAGCGCGTGCGCGTAGCCTGCCATCGCGGTCCAGAAGACGTCGAGCAACGCGATGTCGTAGGCCGCGGCCCGGCCGATCTCCTCGCCGAGATGGGTGTGCGTGCCGCCGAGGGTCTCCAGCACCGGCCGGTGCCGCCGGTAGAGCTCCTCCGGGCCGCTGTGCAGGAACGCCGCGGCCGGGGTGCCGATGGTCGTGGTCGGCGTCATGATCGCGCCGTCGAGGTAGCCGATGCCGTGCTCGGCCGCCCAGGCGGCGGTGCTCCGGGCGCGGCCGGGTGTGTCGGCGGACAGGTTCACGAGCGTGCGTCCCCGCAGCGAGCCGGCGACCGCGTCGCGCCGCAGGACGGCGTCCGCCGCGTCGTAGTTCACCACGCAGATCACGGTCAGCTCGCTCGCGGCGACCGCCGCTTCCGGTGTGGGGGCGCCGGACGCCCCCCGCTCGGTCAACTCCCGATCTCTGCCCGGTGTCCGGTTCCAGACCGTGGTGCGGATGCCGGCGCCCAGGAAGGCCCCGGCCAGGGCCTGGCCCATCGGCCCCAGTCCGAGCACGGTGACGGCAGACTGTGGGGCGTGGTGGCTCATGTCTCAACTCCTGCGTGCATGACAGCGATGACGCTGAACGGGATGGGAAAATGACGCGTAGCCGTGCCGGAGACCCGAACGTCTGCGGGGTCACCGCCGCGATCGCCGTGATCGACGGCAAGTGGAAGACGATCCTGCTCTGGCTTCTGGAAACCGCTCCGCGTCGTCCCGGCGAGCTGGTCCGGCGGCTGCCGGGCCTCACCGAGAAGGTGCTGACTCAGACGCTCCGGGAGATGGAGGCCGACGGGCTGGTGCACCGTGAGGTGCACGACGGCCGCCCTCTGAAGACCGTGTACTCCCTGACCGAGTTCGGCCGTGAGCTGTCCGAGGCGCTGGCGCCGCTGTCCGACTGGGGACATCGCCGCCTGGAGAAGCTTGCTCTGGAGAAGCCTGCCCGGGAGAAGGCGACCCGGCCGGTCTTCTGACGCACCGCGCACACCCCCTTCTCCTCCGGTTCCGGGCGCCCCCGCGGCCGCCCGGAATCCAGCTTCACGCGCCCGCGGCAGTGCCGACAAGTACCCACAAAAAGGTGGGTAGGCCGCATGACTCGCTCTCCGGCGGGTGACAGTTCTTTGCACAGTGCATGTGTTTTCTTTGCCTGGGTAGCGCGGCTTTGTCCGTGAGATCGACCCCGGAGGCGGAAGCGCGTGGCACTGCGTATCGAGGACTACGGGCTGCTCGGCGACCTGCACACGGCCGCGCTGGTGGGGCGCGACGGGTCGATCGACTGGCTGTGCCTGCCCCGGTTCGACGCTCCCGCGTGTTTCGCCGCCCTGCTCGGCGACGAGCGAGCGGGGTTCTGGCGTCTCGCTCCCGCGGCCGGCGGGCTCTGCACGCGCCGCCGCTACCGCGGCGACTCCCTCGTCCTGGAGACGGAGTGGGAGACCCCCGAGGGGTCCGTACGCGTGATCGACGCAATGCCGCCACGCGGTGAGGCGGCCGACGTGGTGCGGGTCGTGGAAGGCGTCAGCGGACGGGTGCCGATGCGGATGGCGCTGCGGCTGCGGTTCGACTACGGGCACATCGTGCCCTGGGTGCGGCAGCAGGACGGGCGGCTTGAGGCGGTCGCCGGTCCCGACGCCGCCTGGCTGGCGACACCGGTGCCGCTGCGCGGCGAGGACATGACCACCTACGCCGAGTTCGAGGTGAGCGCCGGGCAGCGGGTGCCGTTCGTGCTGACCTACCGGCCCTCCCACGAGCGCAGGCCGCGTCCGGTGGACGCGGACAAGGCCCTCGCCGACACCGAGGCGTACTGGACGTCGTGGATGCGCGGCTTCCGATACGAGGGCCGGTGGGAGGAGGCCGTACGCCGGTCGCTGGTCGTGCTGAAGGCGCTGACCTACGCGCCGACCGGCGGCATCGTCGCCGCGGTCACCACCTCGTTGCCGGAGCAGCCGGGCGGGCCGCGCAACTGGGACTACCGGTTCTGCTGGCTGCGCGACGCGACGTTCACGCTGCAGGCGCTGCTGGGCACCGGCTTCGTGGCCGAGGCGAAGGCCTGGCGGGAGTGGCTGCTGCGGGCCGCGGCCGGAGACCCGGCCGACCTGCAGATCATGTACGGCATCGACGGCACCCGCCGCCTGCCGGAATACACGATCGACTGGCTGGCCGGCTACGAGGGCTCGGCCCCGGTGCGGGTCGGCAACGCGGCGTCCGGGCAGTTCCAGCTCGACGTGTGGGGCGAGGTCCTCGACGGGCTCCACCTGGCAAGGACGGCCGGCATCCACGCCGACGAGCCGGCATGGGACCTGCAACGGGCGTTGCTGGACTTCCTGGAGGGCCACTGGGACGACCCGGACAACGGGCTGTGGGAGGTGCGCGGCGACCGCCGCCACTTCGTGCATTCCAAGGTCATGGCGTGGGCGGGCCTGGACCGGGCCGTGCGGGCCGTCGAGCGCTTCGGCCTGGACGGGCCGGTGGACCGGTGGCGCGCCACCCGCGACAAGATCCACGCGGAGGTGTGCGACCGCGGCTACGACCCCGGGCGGGGCACGTTCACCCAGTTCTACGGCTCGCAGGGGCTGGACGCCGCCCTGCTGCTGATCCCCCGGGTGGGGTTCCTGCCATGGGACGACCCGCGGGTGGCCGGTACCGTGGAGGCGGTGCGGCGCGAACTGTGCTCCGACGGGTTCCTGCTGCGTTACCAGCCGCAGGCCGACGGCAACGTCGACGGCCTGCCCGGTGTGGAAGGAGCGTTCGTCACCTGCACGTTCTGGCTCGCCGACGCGTTGTACGGCATCGGCCGCCGCCGGGAGGCGCATGAGCTGTTCGAGCGGCTGCTGAGCCTGCGCAACGACCTCGGCCTGCTGAGCGAGGAGTACGACCCCGTCGCCGGGCGGCAGCTCGGCAACACCCCCCAGGCGTTCAGCCACGTCGGGCTCGTGAACGCCGCTCGTCACCTGTCCGGCGCCCGGCCGGCCGAGCACGCCGCGCACGGCCACGAGTACGTTGGAGGTGAGCGCTGATGCGCGCTCTGACGGTCATTCCGCTGCAGAAGGGCTCCCTGGCCGTCACCGAGGTCCCCGATCCCGAGCCGGGCGACGGGGACCTGCTCGTCGACGGTCTCGCGGTCGGCGTGTGCGGCACCGACAAGGAGATCGCCGCAGGGGAGTACGGCTGGGCCCCGCCCGGCCGCGACCGCCTGGTCATCGGGCACGAATCGCTGGGCCGGGTGCGGCAGGCGCCTTCCGGCAGCGGCTTCGCTCCGGGTGACCTGGTGGTCGGAGTGGTCCGGCGGCCCGACCCGGTGCCGTGCGGCGCCTGCGCGCACGGGCAGTTCGACATGTGCCGCAACGGCCGCTACACCGAGCGCGGCATCAAGGAGCTGGACGGCTACGCCGGCGAGAGCTGGGTGGTCGAGCCCGATTACGCCGTCAGGCTGGACCCCGGGCTGGCCGAGGTCGGAATGCTGCTCGAACCCACCAGCGTCGTGGCCAAGGCGTGGGACGAGGTGGAGAAGGTCGGCTCCCGGGCCTGGTTCGCACCGAAGACCGCGCTGGTCACCGGTGCCGGGCCGATCGGCCTGCTCGCCGCGCTGCTCGGCGTGCAGCGCGGGCTTGAGGTGCACGTCCTCGACCGGGTCACCGAGGGCCCCAAGCCGGGTCTGGTGCGCGACCTCGGCGCGGTCTACCACAGCGGCGACGCCGGCGAGGTGGCCGCGAAACTCCGTCCCGACGTGGTCATCGAGGCCACCGGAGCCGGATCGGTGATCTTCGCGGTGGCCTTCGGCACGGCTCCGTACGGCATCGTCTGTCTTACCGGCGTCTCCTCGGCGGGGCACCGGATCACGATCGACGCGGGCAGCCTCAACCGCGACATCGTGCTGGAGAACGACGTGCTCATCGGCTCGGTCAACGCCAACCTCACCCACTACGCCGCCGCGGCCGACGCCCTGGCCAGGGCCGATGGCGCGTGGCTGCGCCGGCTGATCACCCGCAGGGTGCCGCTGGAGTCGTTCCGCGACGCCTTCACGGCGGGGCCGGAGGACGTCAAGGTCGTCGTCGAGCTGTGACGGTCCTCCGGCTCACAACAGGAAGACCAGCATGGCGGTGAGGCCGAGGGTCACCGCCACGAAGCCGGCCGTCCTGGGCTGCCGGGCGGCCTCCCTGCGGCAGGAGACCACCAGCAGGACGCCGATGGCGAGCGCCGCCACGAGGTGCAGGCCGTACCACACGGGAATGGGCACCCTGGCCAGGAAGGTCCCGGACAGCAGGTCATCGGCGGAGCCGTAGCCGCCGATTGCGGCGACCGCGGCCAGGCCCAGCGCCGGGAGCGCGTACCGGAACCTGCCGAGCAGGGCCCAGACGACGGTCCCCAGGCCGAGCAGGACCGCACAGTGATGGTGAAGTTGCCGTGCGAGCAGGCCGCCGCGCACGTCCATGCTGATGTCGAGAATCGAGTGGTAGGCGGCGCTCATCTGGACGCCCCGCAGCGGCTCGTAGCCGCCCGTGTAGGCGACCGTCTCCCCGCTCGGCACGTAGGAGAACGCCAGGACGCCGCCGGTGATCAGGAAGGCCGCGAAAAGATAGACGAGCATCTCCCCCGTCGCCTGCCTCACCCGATTCATGGGCATATTTCAGCGCAGCGCCAGCTTCGAAGCAGGAGTTACAAGTAAGTCGGCGTACGGCCCGCGCGGTCGCGGAACAGCCACCAGTTCCACACCTGGGCGAGGAGCATCAGCGGCACCATGACCGCGGCGAAGCCCGTCAGAAGCCGCAGGGTGCCCGCGTCCGCCATCACCTCCGCCAGCCGCAGGCCGGTGCCGGGGGCGCCGGAGGAGACCAGTGCGAAGGGGCGCAGGCCCGCGCCGAGGGCGACGACGGGCAGGGCGGCCGCGCACGAGGTGGCGGCGAAGGCACGGCCCGTACGGCCCGCGCGCAGCAGAGCCGCCCCCACGAGGAGCACGACCACCAGGGCCACGCCGGTCAGGAGGGCGGGCCACGGGTTGACGACGGTGTGCCGCGCCGAGGAGAGGAACCCGGTGACCAGGACGGCCGCGGCCGCCACGGCCGCCACGAGCAGGGCGCGCCCGCCGGTCCTCGCCGCCCGCGCGCCCGGCCCGCCGCCGGTTCGCCATGCGAGGAAGGCCGCGCCGTGCGCGAGGAACAGCGCCGTGGTCGTGGCGCCGCACAGCAGCACGAAGGGGTGGAGCAGGTCGGCCACCCCGAGCGAGAAGACGTTCCGGGTGTCCAGCGGCACCCCCGCGAGGAGGCGGCCGGTCACGAGCCCCCACCCCACGGCGGGCACCAGCCCGCCCAGGAAGATCAGCCCGTCCCAGAAACGGCGCGCCGAGGCGCCCCGGTGGCGGCTGCGCAACTGCACGGCGGCGTTGCCGGCGACGATCCCGGCCAGGATCGCCGCGAACAGGAAGTACATCCCGGACAGCAGCCGCCCTTCCAGGAAGGGGAAGGCGCCGAACAGCACCCCCGCCACCGCCACCAGCCAGACCTCGTTGCCGAGGAAGAACGGGCCGAATGCGTTGAGCAGCGCCCGGCGCTCACCGTCGTCACGGCCGAGCCCGGGAACGAGCATCTGCACGCCGTAGTCCAGACCGGCCAGGACGAAGTAACCGGCGAGCAGCAGCCCGAGCAGGGCCGGCCACACGAGTTCGAGAGTCACGGGTTCCTCTTGGCAGGTCGAGCACAGGGCGAGCTACAGGTCGGGCTACAGGGCGAGCGACAGGTCGGGCTACAGGGCGAGCGACGCGGTGGGCCGCTCCGCGTGCCCGTCCGGAGGCGATCCGCCGAGGTCGGTGTCGGCCGGGCCGCGGCGGGCATACCGGATGATCAGCGCCCAGTCGGCGATCGCCAGCGCGAGGAACACCGAGCCGAACAGGACGAGGGACGTCAGCATCGAGCCGACGGGCGACCGTGCGGCGGCGGTCGTGAGCTCGCCGTACACGGCCCAGGGCTGGCGCCCCACCTCGCGCAGCAGCCATCCGCCGAGCGCGGCGACGAAGGGCAGGGGAACGGCGACGAGCATCAGGTACGCCGCCGGGCGAAACCGGAGGTACCAGTCGCGGTAGAGCAGCACCAGGGCCACGACGATCAGCAGGAGGATCAGGTAGCCGACGTCCTGCATGACATCGAAGGCGGTGGCGATCCAGGCGGGCGGCCGGTAGTCGCCCGCGCCGAACCGCTGGACCAGTTGCGCCTGCACGTCCTCGACTCTCAGGGAGCCGATGTCGTCGACGTGGCCCCGCAGACTCGCCGCCTTCATCGGCTGGGTCTCCACGAGCGTCGGGATCTGCACGAACCCGTAGTAGAGCGCCACGAACGCCGCGGGCGTCGCCACGAACAGGCCGAGGCGCAGCGAGGCGCGGAAGAACTCCCGCTCGGCGGTGCGCTTGAGGAAGTGGTAGGAGCTCACCCCCGCCATGAAGACGCCGCCGGTCATAAGGGCGGCGGTGGCGGCATGGACCAGCGCGTTGATCGCGTTGGGGTTGGTGAGCATGGCGCCGAAATCGGTGAGCCGGGCCACTCCGTCGCGCACCTCGTGTCCCACCGGATGCTGCAGGAATCCGTTGGCCACCAGGATCCAGTACGCGGAGGCGTACGCGGTGAGCGTGACCAGCCAGATCAGCGTGACGTGCACCGCCTTCGGCAGCTTCCCCCAGCCGAAGATCCACATGCCGAGGAAGGTCGATTCGGCGAAGAAGGCGACGATCGTCTCGAGCACGAGGGGAGCGCCGAAGACGTTGCCCGCGTACTCCGACAGCCCGCTCCAGGCGAGTCCGAACTGGAACTCCATGACCAGGCCGGTGACGATGCCCAGCACGTAGTTCACGACGTAGATCTGGCCCCAGAACCGGGTCATGCGCTCCATGAGCGGTGAGCCGTTGAGAGCGTGCCGGGTGTGCGTCACCGCGATCAGCGGGGCGAGGCCGAGGGTGAGCATCACGAACAGCCAGTGGAAACCGGCCGTGGTCGCGAACTGGAGGCGCGCCAGCGTCTCGTCCGTCATCGGCGTCCGCCCGTCACCCGCCGGGGAGAGGTCCGGGGTGCGTGGAGCGACAAATCAGACCTTTCCTCGCAAATTCCGCAGAAGTGGACGGATCATATCTTCACATCCATGTCTCGCGGCAGGTGATCGGGGTCGCCGGCCCGATCAGGAGGATGAGCGGGCCGTGTCGGCGGAGCCGAACAGGATGCCGCCGAGCGTCATGGTGAGGTAGCGGGTCAGCTCGCCGGCCGTCATGGCCGCGATCGGTCCGTCGGCCAGGACGTACCGGCTGAACGTGACCCCGATGAGGTGCGCGCCGAGCAGGTCGACCCGCAGCGCGACGTCCGGGCCGGTGAGCACGGTGCGGTAGGCGGCGATGCTCTCCTCGCGCATGGCTCGCAGCAGTGCCTTGGCGGCTTCCTGGTCACCGGCGGCGCTGCGTACGAGGGCGATGAAAGGATCGGCGCTGTCGGCCGACTCCATGCGGGCGACGTAGGCGTGCGCGACTCGCCCGGCCAATCCCTCGGCGTCTCCCCGGACGCTGTCGGCGAGGTCCCGCGTCCCCGGCACGGCGGCGAGGAAGAGCTGCTCCTTGGACGAGAAGTGCAGCACCACGAGCCCGTGGGTGACCTCGGCCCGCTGCGCGATCTCCCTGATGGTCGCCTTCGCGTACCCGCGCTCGGCGAAGACGGAGCGCGCCGCGGCGAGGATGGCGGCTCGCCGTGCCTCCGGGTCGCGCACCCGCTTCCTCGCGGGCGTGGGCTCCGCCTTCCTCGCGGGCGTGGGTTCCGCGGCGTTGGACTGTGACGCGTCAGACACCATGCCGCTTACTGTACACGTGGACATTAGCGGCGACGCGGGCGTACATTACTGACCAGATGGTCATTAGGGCCTCGCATACCAGGAGTGATCGCGATGAACCTCGCCCCGCTTTCCCCCGACGACACCACCGTGGTCCTGGTCGACTACGCCGTCGGTTTCGCCAACCTGCTCCGCTCGCACGACCTGCGCGAGCACCTTGCGAACGTCGTCGGCCTCGCCAAGACCGCCACGTTGTACGGCAGCGGCCTCGTGGTGACCAACGGCGAGGCGTCCAAGCCCTCGGGTCCGCTCTATTCGGAACTGCTGGAGGTCGTCGGCGATCGGCCGGTGATCGAGCGCACGACGGCGTTCAACTCCTTCCTCGATCCGGCCTTTGCCGAGGCCGTTCGCGCCACCGGCCGCCGCAGGCTGGTCATCGGCGGCATCGCCACCGACGGCTGCGTGCTGCAGACCGCGCTGGGCGCGTTGCGCGAGGGCTACGAGGCGTACGTCGTGGTGGACGCCACGGCGAGCCTCAGCAGGGAGGCGCACGACGCGGCGGTGCAGCGCATGACGATGTCCGGCGTCGTTCCGGTCACCTGGTGGTCGCTGGCCGCCGAGTTCCAGCTGGAGCCGCGCTTCGCCGACACGCCCTACCGCACCCAGTTGATGAGCGAGTTCCAGCCGGCCATGACGATGGCGGGCCGCACGTTCTTCGCCGGGGTGCACCAGGGGCGGCTCGCGCCCACGACGGCCTGACGCGGGGGGCTGAGGCGCGGCGGGCTGTTCGGACTCGGGGGCCCGGCCACGCTGCGGCTCGCCGGCACGCAGGCGTTCTCCTCCGGCGTGGTCCTGCTCACCTACGAGCCGACCGGGGAGGGCCTCCCCGACCCGGCCGCCGCGCGCCGGGCGGCCGAGGAGAACGCCAAGGGATGACCGGGGGCCGGCTCGTGACCAGGCTCAGCGGCAGAGCCGGGTCAGGGCGGCGTACAGGGCCAAGGAGAGGGCGGCCCAGGTCAGGGTGGCGAGTGCGAGGGACAGCCACAGCGGCCAGACGGTCGCCGTGAACGCCACGACGACGGCGAAACCGATCAGGCCGAGGGCGCCGAAGGTCGCGCCCCCCACGTCCTGCCCGGCCTGGCGATCGCCCTCCTCCTTGGCGACGAGAGTGACGCTCGCCAGCAGGATCGCCGGGAACGCGAGGAAGAGCCCGCCGGCGCGCGGGCCGGCCAGCACGGACACCACACCGGCGAGCGCCGACACTCCGGCGCCGAAGGCGAAGCGCAACGCCCAGTCGCGCCTGGGGGTTCGCCTGAGCTCGCTGAGCCGTAGCCGCACCTTCCGGCCGTCGCCGTAAGCAGGAGGCCGGTTGCCCCCGGAAGGCCGGTTGCCACCGGAGGACCGCTTGCCCCCGGGAGGCGGGTCGCCGCCGGGAGGCCGGTCCTCGTCACGACGGGCGCTCACGGCAGGCCCGCCGCCGGCGGGGAAGGCGGAGCGGTGACCGCCGCGGCCCGCGGGCCGAGCAGGCCCGCCGGCGCCAGCGCGTACCCCACGGCGACGACGGCGCCCCAGACGGTGAGCGCGGCCAGTGCCCCCCACCAGGTGCCCCACCTGCGCAGCAGCGGGACGGCGATCAGGCAGTAGAGGGCGAAACCGACCGCACCGATCTGCATGCCCCGGGCCGAGGCGAGCACGTCGGGGACGCCGGCGATGCAGGCGGTGACGATGAGGCTGGCCAGGGCCACCGAAGGGGCGGCGCAGAACACCCCGGCGAGCCGCTTCGGCGTCAGCATCTCGGCCAGCGCCGCGAAGGCCAGCACGAAGACGCCGCCGGCCAGCGCCTTCAGGACGACCTCCACGATCTGGCCGGTCACCTCGCCCACGCCGCGTCCCCTCCCCGGAGCCGGCACAGGTGATCGGGGGCGCCGCATGCCGGTTGAACCGCGTTGATTTCCGGCACGGGAACGCCCGAAACCCCCGGCGTGGTCCGCGTACAGAGGCCGTCAATACTCGGCTCAAACCCGTATGGAAGCCGTCAAGAGCGGCCAAATGCCTCCGATCTAGGTCTTTGCTTGTGCTGAGGCCGCCGTAGTCCGGCGGGCGTCATCACAACCGAGGAGCAGGGATGGCGGATGTCGTCTTCGTCGTCCTGACGATCGTGGTGTTCACGATCGTCGGGCTCGTCATCAGGGCGGTGGAGCACCTGTGAGCCTGATCAACGCCGTCGGGCTCGGGGTGGCCGCGGCGCTCCTGGTCTTCATGGTCGCGGCCCTGCTGTTCCCGGAGCGCTTCTGATGAGCGCGGCAGCGGCAGGGGTCGTCCTCGTGCTGTCCGTCGTCGCGGTGCTCGCCGTCGTGTACCCGCTGCTGGGCGACTACATGTACCGGGTCTACACCGGCACCCGCCACAGCGCGGCCGAGCGCCTCGTCTACCGCCTGATCGGCGTACGGCCCGACGCCGAGCAGCCCTGGGCGGCCTACGCGCGCGCCCTGCTGGCCTTCTCCGCGGTCTCCGTGCTGGTCGTGTACGGCATGCAGCGCCTTCAGGACAAGCTGGTCCTCGGCCTCGGGCGGCCCCCGGTCCCCGCCCATGTCGCGTGGAACACGGCCGTCAGCTTCGTGACGAACACCGACTGGCAGGCGTACCCGGGAGAGACCGTCATGGGCCACCTGGTGCAGATGGCCGCCCTGACGGTGCAGAACTTCACGTCGGCGGCGGCCGGCATGGCCGTGGCCGTCGCGCTCGTGCGGGGCTTCGCCCGCAGGCAGGCCGACACCGTCGGCAACTTCTGGGTGGACCTCGTGCGCGGCACGTTCCGTGTCCTGCTGCCGATCGCGTTCGTCGCCGCGTTGGTCCTGGTCGCCGGGGGTGTGGTCCAGAGCCTCACGGCGCCGCACGAGGTGACGACGCTGACCGGCGGCACCCAGGCGATCACCGGGGGCCCGGTGGCGAGCCAGGAGGCCGTCAAGGAGCTCGGCACCAACGGCGGCGGCTTCTTCAACGCCAACTCCGCCCATCCCTTCGAGAACCCGTCCGGGTGGACGAACTGGCTGGAGATCGTCCTGCTCCTGGCGATCCCGGTCGCGCTGCCGCGCACCTTCGGGCGGATGGTCGGCCAGGTGCGGCAGGGACACGCGATCCTCGCCGTCATGGCGGTGATCGCCCTGGTGAGCGTGCTGCTGACGAACGTCTTCGAGGTCTCCGGCGCCGCCGCGGTCCCCCGCGCCGCCGGGGCGGCCCTGGAGGGCAAGGAGGTCCGCATCGGCGTGCCCGGCTCCGCGACGTTCGCCGCCGCCACCACCCTGACCTCGACCGGCGCGGCCGACTCCGCGCACGACTCCTTCACGCCGCTCGGCGGCATGATGACGATGGTCAACATGATGCTGGGCGAGGTCGCGCCCGGCGGCGCGGGTTCCGGCCTGTACGGCATCCTGGTGCTGGCGGTGATCACCGTCTTCGTCGCCGGTCTGATGGTGGGCCGCACGCCGGAGTACCTGGGCAAGAAGATCGGCTCGCGCGAGATCAAGCTGGCCTCGCTCTACTTCCTGGTCACCCCGGCCCTCGTGCTCGCGGGCACGGCCGCGGCGATGGGCAATCGGGCCGGTCCCGCCGCCATGCTGAACGGCGGCCCGCACGGGCTGTCGGAGGTCCTCTACGCGTTCACCAGCGCGGCCAACAACAACGGCTCGGCGTTCGCCGGGATCTCGGCGGGCACGCCCTGGTGGTGCGTCGCGCTCGGCCTGTGCATGGCCTTCGGCCGGTTCCTCCCGATCGTCTTCATCCTCGCCCTGGCCGGATCGCTGGCCCGGCAGGCGCCGGTGCCGTTCTCCGCCGGAACGCTGCCCACGCACCGCCCCCAGTTCGTCGGGATGGTGGCCGGAGTCACGGTCGTCCTCGTCGCGCTCACGTTCCTGCCGGCCCTGGCGCTCGCGCCGCTCGCGGAAGGACTCTCCTAGCCATGCCGGCGTCATCACAGCGCGCGAGCCGGGAAAACGGCGGCAGGATCGGCCCCAGGATCGGCCCCAGGATCGGCGGAGGTCTGCTCGATCCCCGGCAGATCGTGCGGTCGCTTCCCGGCGCCGTACACAAGCTGAACCCGGCGACGCTGTGGCGCAGCCCGGTCATGTTCGTCGTCGAGATCGGCGCGGTCCTCACCACGGGCCTGGCGATCGCGACCCCTTCGGCGTTCGCCTGGGCGATCACGGTCTGGCTGTGGCTGACCGTGCTGTTCGCCACCCTGGCCGAGGCGGTGGCCGAGGGCCGGGGCAAGGCCCAGGCCGCCACGCTGCGGGCGGCCAAACGCGACACCGTGGCCCGGCGGCTGCCGGAGCCGCGCGACCCCACGCGATGGGAGGTCGTCGGCGCCCAGGAGCTGCGCCAGGGCGACCATGTGGTCGTCGAGGCCGGAGAGGTCGTCCCGGGCGACGGCGACGTGGTCGAGGGCATCGCCAGTGTGGACGAGTCGGCGATCACGGGTGAGTCGGCGCCGGTGATCCGCGAGTCCGGCGGCGACAGGTCCGCCGTCACCGGCGGCACGAAGGTGCTGTCCGACCGGATCGTCGTACGGATCACTCAGAAACCCGGGGAGAGCTTCATCGACCGGATGATCGCCCTGGTGGAGGGGGCGAACCGGCAGAAGACGCCCAACGAGATCGCGCTGAACATCCTGCTGGCCGCGCTGACGGTGATCTTCCTGGTCGCCACGGTGACCATGCAGCCGCTCGCGATCTACTCCAAGGCGATCAACCCCGGCGTACCGGACACGTCCGCGCTCGGCGCCGACGGGGTGAGCGGGGTGGTGCTCGTGTCGCTGCTGGTCTGCCTGATCCCGACCACGATCGGCGCGTTGCTGTCGGCCATCGGCATCGCCGGCATGGACCGCCTGGTGCAGCGCAACGTGCTGGCGATGAGCGGGCGGGCGGTGGAGGCGGCCGGTGACGTCACGACCCTGCTTCTCGACAAGACCGGCACGATCACCCTGGGCAACCGGCAGGCGTCGGAGTTCGTCCCGGTCGAGGACGTCTGCGAGCTCGACCTGGCCGAGGCGGCCCAGCTGGCGAGCCTCGCCGACGAGACCCCCGAGGGGCGTTCGATCGTCGTCCATGCCAAGCAGGCCTACGACCTGCGCGAACGCCGGGCGGGTGAGCTGGCCCACGCGGAGTGGATCGCCTTCACCGCCCAGACCCGCATGTCGGGGGTCAACGTGGACGGGCGGCAGGTCCGCAAGGGCGCCGCGACCTCGGTGATGAAGTGGGTGCGTGACAACGGCGGCCATCCCACCGGCCACGTCGGGCACCTGGTGGACGGCATCTCCGCCTCCGGCGGCACGCCTCTCGTCGTCGGCGAGATCAGCGGTGGCAGAGCCAGGGTGCTCGGAGTGATCCACCTCAAGGACGTGGTCAAACAGGGCATGCGGGAGCGGTTCGACGCGATGCGCCGGATGGGCATCCGCACCGTGATGATCACGGGAGACAACCCGATGACCGCCGGGGCCATCGCCCGTGAGGCCGGGGTCGACGACTTCCTGGCCGAGGCGACGCCCGAGGACAAGCTGGCGCTCATCCGCAAGGAGCAGGAGGGCGGGCGGCTGGTCGCGATGACCGGGGACGGCACCAACGACGCACCGGCGCTGGCGCAGGCCGACGTGGGGGTGGCGATGAACACCGGCACCTCGGCGGCCAAGGAGGCCGGGAACATGGTCGACCTCGACTCCAACCCGACCAAGCTCATCGAGATCGTCGAGATCGGCAAGCAGTTGCTGATCACGCGTGGGGCGCTGACCACGTTCTCGATCGCCAACGACATCGCGAAGTATTTCGCGATCATCCCGGCCATGTTCGCCGCGGTCTATCCCGGCCTCGACGCGCTCAACGTGATGCGGCTGCACAGCCCGCAGTCGGCCATCCTGTCCGCGGTGATCTTCAACGCGCTGGTCATCGTGGCGCTGATCCCGCTCGCGTTGCGGGGCGTGCGCTACCGCCCCTCCAGCGCGTCGAAGCTGCTCGGCCGCAACCTCTGCCTGTACGGCCTGGGCGGCGTCGTCGCGCCCTTCGTCGGCATCAAGATCATCGACCTGCTGATCCGGTTCCTTCCGGGGATGTCGTGATGAGGGGAAAGGCGGCTGGAAACGTGATGGAACGCCTGCCGAACACGCTCCGCCGGCACCTCGCGGCGGTCCGGGCCGTCGCCGTCTTCACGCTGATCCTGGGCGGCTTCTATCCCCTGCTGGTGACCGGCATCGCCCAGGTCGTCCTCCCCCACCGGGCCGGCGGCTCGATCGTGCGCGCGGACGGCCGTGAGGTGGGCAGCTCTCTGATCGGGCAGCTCTTCACCGACCGGTACGGCCGCCCGGCGCGGGGCTACTTCCAGAGCCGGCCGTCGACGGCCGGCTACGACCCGCTGGCCTCGGGGGCGAGCAACCTCGGCCCTCAGGACGTCGTGGACCGGTTGCCCGACCCCCACGGAACCGGCGAGGCCGCGCGGAAAGGCAGGGTCTCCCTGCTCACCCAGGTGTGCGCGCGTTCGAAGGCGGTCGGCGAGGTGGAGGGCGTCAGCGGGGCCAGGCCGTACTGCACGGCGGACGGCGTGGGCGCGGTGCTCAAGGTCTTCCCCGCCGTAGGCACGCCGGCCAGGGTCGTCAGCGTCAACCAGGCGTGCCCGGCCGCGCCGTTCGTCGCCACTTACCGGGGCGTGCAGGTCGAATGCGGCAGACCGGGCGAGGACTATTCGTCAGGGCGCACGGTGCCGGTCCGCGGAAAGGCCCGGGCAGTCGTCCCGCCGGACGCCGTGACGGCGAGCGGCAGCGGGCTCGACCCGCACATCTCCGTCGCGTACGCCGAGCTGCAGGCGTCCCGGGTGGCCGGGGAGCGGAGGATGGACGTGCACCGGGTGCGGGAACTGATCGGGGAGCACACGACCGGGCGCGCCCTCGGCTTCCTGGGAGAGCCCGCGGTGAACGTGCTGGAGCTCAATCTGGCCCTCGACAGGGAGAGGTGAGCGGCGATGCCACGCGGGCGGCTGCGGATCTACCTCGGCGCGGCACCCGGGGTCGGCAAGACGTACGCGATGCTCTGCGAGGGGCACCGCCGCAGGGAGCGGGGCACGGACGTGGTGGTCGGCCTGGTGGAGACCCACGGCCGCGTACGCACCGCACAGCTGCTCGAAGGACTGGAGGCCGTCCCCCGCAGGACCCTGACGCACCGGGGTGCGGCCTTCACCGAGCTGGACGTCGACGCGGTCATCGCCCGGCGGCCGCGGGTCGCCCTGGTCGACGAGCTGGCGCACACCAACGTGCCGGGTTCCCGCAACGCCAAGCGCTGGCAGGACGTCGACGAGCTCCTCGACGCCGGAATCGACGTGATCTCCACGGTGAACATCCAGCACCTGGAGTCGGTCAACGACGTCGTCCGGCACATCACCGGCATCCCCCAGCGCGAGACCGTGCCCGACGAGGTCGTACGGCGGGCCGACCAGGTCGAGCTGGTCGACATGACCCCGGAGGCGCTGCGGCGGCGGCTCGCGCACGGCAACGTGTACGCGCCGGAGAAGGTGGACGCCGCGCTCGCGAACTACTTCCGCGTCGGCAACCTCACGGCGCTGCGCGAGCTGGCCCTGCTGTGGCTCGCCGACGAGGTGGACGAGCAGCTCGACCGCTACCGCGCCGAGCACGGCATCGCCGACACGTGGGAGGCGCGCGAGCGGGTCGTGGTCGCGCTGACCGGCGGGCCCGAGGGCGACACGCTGGTGCGGCGGGCGGCCCGCATCGCCGACAGGACGAAGGGCGCCGGTTTGCTGGCCGTGCACGTGACCCGGGCCGACGGACTGGCGGGGGGCGATCCCGCGCTGCTGGCCCGGCAGCGCGCCCTCGTGGAGAGCATGGGCGGCACCTACCACCAGGTCGTGGGCGACGACGTCCCCCGGGCGCTGCTGGAGTTCGCGCGGGGGGTCAACGCCACCCAGCTCGTGCTCGGGGCGTCCCGGAGAGGGAGGATCGCCCAGATCTTCAGCAGGGGCGTGGGTGTCGAGACGACCGCGATGTCCGGCTCGATCGACGTCCACATGATCACCCATGAACACGTCAAGAAGGGCCGGGAGCGCCCGCAACGGTCGAGGGCGGCGCTCACCCGGAGGCGCAGGCTGGCGGGATGGGCCGTCGCCGCCGGCGGCCTGCCGCTGCTCACCGCGGCGCTGCTCCCCTCCCGGGGCACGCCGGCGCTGCCGAGCGTCATCCTGCTGTTCCTGAGCACCGTCGTGGGCGTGGCGCTGATCGGCGGCATGTGGCCGGCGATCACGACGGCCGTCGCCGGTTCCCTGCTGCTGAACTACTTCTTCACCCCGCCGCTGCACACGCTGACGATCGCCAATCCGGAGAACCTCCTCGCCCTGGTCGTCTTCGTGTTCGTCGCGGCGGCGGTCAGCATGATCGTGGACGTGGCGGCCCGCCGTACGAGGGAGGCGGCCCGCGCCGGGGCGGACGCCGAGGTCCTGTCCGCGCTCGCCGGGCACGTGCTGCGCGGCGAGGCCGCCGTGCCCTCCCTGCTGGCGCGTACGCGGGAGACGTTCGGCCTGGTCTCGGTCACCCTGCTCGAACGGCGGCCCGAGGCGGGGCAGGGACCTGACGACCGGTCCGACCCCGCCACCTGGCGGATCGTCGCCACCTCGGGGGGAGAGCCCTGCTGCTGCCCCGGCGCCGCCGACACCGACGTGGACATCGACGGCGACAACGACGACGACAACGACGGCGGCCTCGTGCTCGCCGCGCGCGGCCGGCTGCTCGACGCCTCGGACCGCCGCGTGATCGAGGCGTTCGCCGCGCAGGTGGCCGTCGCCCTGCGGCAGGAACGGCTGAAGGAGAAGGCCGAGCAGGCAAGGCCGCTCGCGGAGGCCGACAGGATGCGCACCGCGCTGCTCGCCGCGGTCAGCCACGACCTGCGTACCCCGCTCGCCGCGGCGAAGGCCGCGGTGGAGAGCCTGCGCGCCACCGACGTCGAATGGTCCGCGCGGGACCGCGCGGAGCTGCTGGAGACCGCGGACGAGTCGCTGGCCACGCTCGACCGCCTGGTGGCGAACCTGCTCGACATGAGCCGCCTGCAGGCCGGCGTGCTGGGCGTGGCCGCCCAGCCGGTCGCCGTCGAGGAGATCGTGCCGAGGGCGGTCGACGACCTCGGGCCGCTCGCCGCCGAGGTGAAGATCGACATACCGCCCGACCTGCCCGAGGTCGTCGCCGATCCGGCGCTGCTGGAGCGGGTGCTCGCCAACGTCGTGGCCAACGCCGTCCGCTACACCCCCGCGGGGGCGAGCGTGCTTGTGACCGCGAGCAGGTACGGCGAGCGGGCCGAGATCCGGATAATCGACCGTGGTCCCGGCGTGCCGCGCGACGCCTACGACCAGATCTTCCTGCCCTTCCAGCGGCTGGGGGACAGGGACAACCACAGCGGGGTCGGGCTGGGCCTGGCCCTGGCGCGCGGGCTCACGGAGGCGATGGGAGGAGAGTTGACACCCGACGAGACGCCCGGGGGAGGACTCACCATGGTTCTCACCCTGCCCGTCGCCGTGCACACCGGCGACGGGCCCGAGCTCCCGGCGGAACTCGGCGGTTCCCTGGATCGCGGCGGTTCCCTTGGTCTCGGTGGTTCCCTCGGTCTCGGCGGTGCGGCGCCGTGAGCCGGGTCCTCGTCGTCGACGACGAGCCGCAGATCCTGCGCGCGCTGCGGATCAACCTGGCCGCGCGCGGCTACGAGGTCACCGTCGCGGCGGACGGCGGGTCCGCGTTGCGCGAGGCCGCCGACCGGCGTCCCGACCTGATCGTGCTGGACCTCGGGCTGCCCGACATGGACGGAGTCGAGGTCATCCACGGCGTACGCGGCTGGAGCAGCGTGCCGATCATCGTCCTGTCGGGGCGCACCGGCAACCAGGACAAGATTGAGGCGCTGGACGCCGGGGCGGACGACTACGTCACCAAGCCCTTCGGCGTGGACGAACTGCTCGCCCGCGTGCGCGCGGTGACCCGGCGCACCGGCGTCCGGGAGACCGAGCCCGCCCGCGTACGGATCGGGGAGCACCTGGTCGACCTGGCCGGCAAGACCGTCTCCGGCGACGTACGGCTGACTCCGACCGAGTGGCACATCCTCGAACTCCTCGTCCGCAGTCCGGGGAAGCTGGTCGGCCAGCGGCAGTTGCTGAGCGAGGTTTGGGGCGTGCGGTACGTCAAGGAGACGCACTACCTGCGGCAGTACATGGCCCAGCTGCGGCGCAAGCTGGAGAAGGAGCCCGCTCACCCCGTCCACCTGATCACCGAGCCGGGCATGGGCTACCGCTTCGTCCCCTGACGCCCCGCCCGGGGCTCAGTCGCCGGGCTCAGTCGTCGGGGTTCGTCGTGCCCGCCAGGAACGTCATCTCCAGCAGGGCGGGGGACAGGTCCACACCGGTGATGACGCCCGCCAGAGCGAACGCGGCGGCGATCGGAGCCTGCGGCATGGGATCGTCGAAGCCGGTCCGGCCGAGCCCCACGTCGCGCATCGCGCCGATCCACCGGTCGGGGTCCTCACCGGAGCGCAGGTGCGGCGCCAGGGGCTGGAACTGTGTGATCACCTGACCGTCGATCGCGTGGATGAAGTCGTCGGAGGCGTAGTCGTGCCTGCTGACCGCCACTACCTCGGTCTCCCGCGAGACGCGCTCGAGCACGCCCTCCTCGGCGACGACACGCCACCCGCCGGGCTCGACGAGCACGGTCCAGTCGCCCGACCGCACGGCGCCGGCCCAGGCGGCGTCCATGCCGTCCGAGACCTCCAGGCACTCCGCCGCGTTCTCGTCCAGCTCCTCGAACGTCATCTCGTCGATGGTGCTCTCGTCCACACCCAGGCGGACGAGCACCTCCCGGGGCGCGAGCCCGCGGACGAACGACACCCCGAATACGGAGCCCAGCGGCCCGTAACCGGATAACCAGCCGAATTTCACGTCGATGTCAGACAAGGTGACCTCTTTCATCTACTGCCGGACATCATGGCAGCGATCATCGCCCGTCGCCGGGCCTATCGGCCGTCGCCGGGGGCGGGGAATGTCGGTCGCGTACGAAAGAATCGCACTCATCATGACCATCACCGCGCCGACCATCACCGCGCCCACCATCACCGCGCCCACCATCACCGCGCCCACCATCACCGCGCCCACCATCACCGCGCCCACCATCACCGCGCCCACCATCACCGCGCCCACCATCACCGCGCCCACCATCACCGCGCCCACCATCACCGCGCCCACCATCACCGCGCCGACCATCACCGCGCCGACCGGGGTGTCCACACGCCCGCTGCCGGTCGAGCTCGTGGACGGCCCGGGAGGCAGTCTCTACCTGCTCCCCTTCGCGCCGCTCACCCCGGACGACTGCGAGGCCCTGTCCGTGCTCCTCGCCGCCAGGGCCGCCGCCGTACGGCGGGCCGAATCCGCCGCGCCCCGGCCGGAGACCACGCGCTTCGCCGGATGACGATGCCTCATCCGGGTGATGAGGCAACCTGCCGCAGCCGGGACACGACCTCTGAAGCGCTCAGGAATCGGAGTAGGCCAGGCCGGCCTCGTAGGCGACGATCGCGGCCTGGACGCGGTTGTTCAGGCCGAGCCGCAGCAGGATCGCGCTGACGTGGGACTTGACGGTGCCCTCGGAGAGGAAGAGTTCGCGGCCGATGTCCTGGTTGGACAAGCCGCGGCCGACGAGGGCGAGCACCTCGCGTTCCCGCGGGGTCAGCATCTCGACCTGTCTGCGTGCGGTGTCCGCTCTGGCGAGCCGGCCGCCGCCCAGCCGGGTGATGACCTTCTGCGCGATCCTCGGCGACAGGTACGCCGCGCCCCCGGCGACCGCCCGCACCCCGATGATCAGCTCGCGCGGGTCGGCGGCCTTGAGCAGGAACCCGGCGGCGCCCTCGGCGAGCGCCCGGGAGACGTACTCGTCCTCGTCGAACGTGGTCAGCATGACGACCGCGACTTCGGGAGCGGCGGCGCGCAGCTCGGCGACGGCCGCGAGGCCGTCGAGCCGGGGCATGCGGATGTCGAGCAGCGCGATGTCGGGCCGGTGCGCGCGGACCATCTCGATCGCCTCGTGGCCGTCGGCGGCCTCGGCCACCACCTCGATCTCCGGGTCGGTGGTCAGGATCGACCGCACACCCACTCTGATCATGGCCTCGTCGTCGGCCAGCACCACCCGGATCACCGGCGCACCTCGATCTCCCCCTGCCCCGCGCTGCCACCCCGGCCGCTTTGACCCCGACCGCTTTGACCCCGGCCGCTTTGACCCCGGCCGCTTTCACCCACGGCCATTTTGGCCCCGCTCGTTTTCACCCCGGCCGCTTGAATCCCAATCCGGCCCTTCCGGACGGCCGTCTCCCTCAGAGCCGCCTTCCTCGGAGCCGCCAGGGCGTCCTCCTTCAGGACGGCCCTCTTCGGGGCGGTGCGGGAAGCGTGCCGTGACGGCGAAACCGCCGTCGTGCGGCCCGGCGCGCAGCGCGCCGCCGAGCAGGCGCGCCCGCTCGCGCAGACCGGCCAGGCCGCTTCCGCCGCCCGCCGGCCCGGGCTCGGCGCGAGCCGCGGAGTTGCGGACCGTGACCGCGACCGCCTCCTCGCTCCGCTCGATGTGGACGAGCACGTCGGCGCCGGGGGCGTGCCGGGCGGCGTTGGTCAACGATTCCTGCACCACCCGGTGCACGGCCCTGTCCACCAGTGGCGGCAGGTCTGGGCGCTCTCCGTCGTATCGGAGCTCCACCGCCATCCCGGCGTCGCGTGCCCGATCCACCAGCGCCTCGACGGTCTCGTCGGGCGGCTCGGTGGGCACCCGGCTCGCGGTGTCGCCGCCCGTGGCGGCGGTCTCGCGCAGCACTCCGACGGTACGGCGGAGCCGGTCGGTCGCGGTGACCGCGGACGCCCGCAGCTGCGCCGCCGCCTCCCGGTTCCGTCCGGTCATGTCGGCGGCCAGTTCCAGCGCCCCCGCGCGCAGCGCGATCAGCGCCAGCTCGTGACCGAGCGAGTCGTGCATGTCGGCGGCGATGCGGGCGCGTTCGCGGAGCCTGGCGCGCTCCGCGATCAGCTCCTGTTCGCGTTCGAGCTGGGCGACCCGTTCCCGGCCCGCCAGCACCAGCTCTGCCTGCTGCCGCCGGAAGAGACCGGCCAGCCACGGCAGCACCACGAAGATCCCGAGGGCCAGCAGCGCGGTCGCGCCGTTCCAGAAGTCCGGCACGACATAGACGGCCCCGGGGACCGCGGCGACGATCAGCACCAGCCAGTCACGTCGTCCGCGCAGGTGACGTCCATGGAGGTAGGCGGCGACGGTCAGTATGACGAACAGCAGCTGCCGCCAGGCCGGGACGTCGTCGAGATACAGCCCGTTGACGACGCCGATCTCGGCGATAACCGCCAGGATCGCACGGTTTCTCATCGTGACGAGACTATCGATCTGATCCTGAGCAGTCGGAACACGGTGGTGACCGCGCCCGCGACGGCCGCGACGGCGAAGGCGATCGTCAGCGGCGCGGCGTAGTAGGTGAGTTGCGCCCAGGTGACGGTGCGGCCGTTCATGAGGAACGTGATCAGCGCCGGATACAGCGCGAGCAGCGGCACCGGCAGCAGCACCGGAACCATGCGCAGCCTGATCCGCCACCCGGCTCTTCCGGCGCGCCGATCCGCCCAGCGGCGCGACCGCAGCACGCCCAGCACACCCAGCCCCGCCGCGGCCAGCGTGATCAGGCCAAGGATCAGTTCGGTCCACTGCCGGCCTCCGCCCGGCGTCTCCGGAGCCCTGCCCTGGGTCATCGCCACGAGCCCGGTGAGCACGTCGTAGGTGTCGTCGTAGAGGCCGGCGCTGTTGGTCATGACGGCGAAGCCGTACCCCGTGTCCGGGGCGATCGCCTCCACGGCCGTGTACGTGAACAGGTTGCCGGAGTGCACGAGCAGCTCGGTGCCGTTCACCGTCTCCGTGCCCCAGCCCATCCCGTAGTCGCGTACGCCCGAGGAGGTGTGCATGATCTGCAGGCTCTGCGGCCTCACGATCTGCCGGCCCTGACCGGTCTGGCTGATCAGCCACCTGCCCATGTCGGCCGCGTCGGTGATGACGCCCCCGGCGCCGCCGCCGTAGAGGAAGTCGCGCAGCTCCGTGCGCGGCACCCACGCCCCGAACAGCGAGTTGAATCCGCTGGACGGCGTGACCACCTGGTCGCCGACGGCGCTGCCGGTCATGCCGAGAGGCCCGAAGACGCGCTGCTTCATGTACTCGCCGAAGCGCATGCCGCTGGCAACCTCGACCAGCCGCGCGGCCACCTCATAATTGGCGTTGCAGTACGCCCACCGCGTGCCGGGGTCGGCGGCCAGGGTGCCGGTGCCCAGCGCGGCCACATATCCGGCGAGGGTCGTCGCGGACTCCGCCGCGCCGAGGTCGACCGTTGCGTCGGAGATGCCCGACGTCTGGTTCAGCAGGTGCCGAACCGTGATGGCGCGGGCCCGCGGGTCGGTCATGCGAAACTCGGGCAGTTGCCGGGCGACCGGCTCGTCCAGCGAGATCCTGCCGTCCTCGACCAGCGTCATGACGGCCATGGCGGTGAACGACTTGCTGACCGAGGCGACGCGCATGGGAGTCTCCGCCGTGATCGGCCGGCCCGCCGAGTCCTGCCCGTATCCGGCCGCGTGCACGATTTTGCCGTTATGGGTGACGACGACGGACATCCCCGGCAGTGCGGTGGATTCCATGGACTCGGCGAGGTAGGCGTCGATGGCCGCCGCGGACGGCTCCTCCGCCGCGTGGGGCACGACGGCGGACGCGGGAGGAGACACGACCAGAGGGGAGAGAGCCAGGAACGTGGCCGCTGCCAGGCCGGTGAGCTTTCGTTTCATGCAAAGAAACGCTAGAAACCGGGAGCCCGGAAAAGATCCGGCGATCCGCCACGACCACCCCTGACGAAAGTAGTACTCCTTCGCGTCGCTCACCCGGCCGCCGCCGGCAGAGGGGCTGCCGTACGCGTCTATACACCCGCCTACCAGCAAGATCCCGATCTACGGCTGGAGTACTAAGCGGTGGTGTCGGCGATCGACTCCGTACCGCTGCCGAGGATCACGGCCGCCGCGGCCAGGACATGGCGTCGAGCGGCGAGATCAGCCATGTCCGCGTCGCGCGCCTCGATGGCATCGACGATCGCCTTGATCTCGGCTGCACTCTGGGCGGGGCGCCCTGCAGACGCCAGGGTCCGAGCCCGCAGTTGGGTCACACGCCGATGCAGGCTCTGCACGAGTTGCTGCAGCACCTCGTTCCTCGACCCCTCGAAGAGGACGTCGTAGAACCTGTTCTTCACGGCCATGATCGCGGCGGGCTCGTCCTCGCGACTGACCGACTCGGACAACGCCGCCATGACGGTGCGTAGAGCTTCGCGCTGTTCGTCCGACGCGTACTGGGTGAAGAGGCGGGCCGCCAGACCCTCCAGGTTGGCCCGCACCTCGTACACCTGGCGTGCCTGGCCCGGGGTGACCACGCTGACGATGGTTCCGCGGCCGTTCACGGACTCGACCAGACCCTCGGCCTGCAATTGCCGGAGCGCCTCGCGCACCGACGGGCGGCTCGCCGAGGTCAGCTCGCAGAGTTCCCGTTCGATGAGCAGCTGGCCAGGCTTGAGTCGCATGTCGACAATGGCCTGCCGGAGAATAGCCGCAACCTGCTCGCGAATGGGGGCATGGCGTTGGACCTGCATCTCCCACATGACCCGAATCTATCCGAAACTTTGCGCCTGGTTGGTTATAAGACGGCAGCTTCGCTCGGGCGAGCGGGCGGCCCGACAGCGCACGTTCTCGGGATGGCCGCTCAGGGTGAGGCCGGGCCACCGCCCGCGGTGGCCCGACCTCACCCTGAGTGAGGATCCTGACCGGGCTGCTACACGGCAGCGCCGACGACGAGATCGGCCAGCCGCTGGAAGCGATCGATGTTGGCTGCCTGTCCCAGCAGCCCCGTCGTCAGCGCGACGAAGGTCAGGTCGAGGTCCGGATCGACCCAGTAGATACTGCTGCCGAAGCCGAAGTTCCCGAACGTCTCGGGTGAGGTCATCGTGCCGAAGATGTGGCGCACCACCCCGTGGCCGCGCACCGTGAACCCGAGGCCCAGGTTGGCCGGCGGCGGGGTGTAACCGTGCCGCAGGGCAACCGCTCGGTAGATCTCGTTGGGCAGCTCGCCGGTCCAGTTCTGGCGCGCCATCTGGATCATGCGCGGGGACAGGATACGCGCCCCGTCGAGGCTGCCACCATTCCTCAGCATCTCCGCCAGCCGCATGAGATCACGGGTCGTCGACGCCGCCCCGACCCAGGTCGCCTCGTTGGACTCGGAGGCGAAGAGCCCCTGGTCCCCCGGCGTCGTGGAGGACGTGTGCCGGACCGCCAGGTTGCCGCGCAGGTCGGGGAAGGCATGCCGCTCTCGCATGTGCGGCTTGATGCCGAGGGCCGTGTCAGACATCGCGAGGGGCTGGAACAGGTCCTCGTCGAGGATCTCGTTGATGGTCCGCTTCTTCGGATCGGTCCGGCGCAGGACCTCACCGAGGAGCGCGTGGTTGACCATGGGCGAGTAGTCGCACCTGGACCCCGGCTCGACCACCCCGTGCAGGTTCTCGCAGACCGCGGCGACGATGTCACCGAGTCGGTCCATCGGCATCCCGGTCCTGACCTCCCACACCCCCGGTAGCCCGGCCGTGTGCGTGAGGAAGTGGAAGATCGTGGCACGCTCTCGTGGAGCGCCGGAGAACTCCGGAATGATCTCCACCATCGGGGTCGTCAGGGCGAACTGCCCCAGCTCTACGGCACGCAGGGCGAGGATGTTGATGAACGTCTTCGTCACCGAGAAAATCGTGAAGACGGTGTCGCTCTCGAGCCGTTGCGTCTTGCCCTCGTCAGCGTGGCCTGCCACCAGGTCCAAGGCCAGTTCTCCGTGCCGGGCGACCTGGATTGAGGCGCCGTGGTAGAGCCCGGATTCGAGGTCGGCCTGTACCACCTCCTCGAGACGGGCCAGCCGCTCCTCTGACATCCCGGCGGCAGCCGCGCCCTTGGTGATCGCCATAATGTTCACTCCTTCTTGCGGTGGTGTTGATCCGTACGACCCGTTCAGCGGAACTCGCGGTCCCGCCCGGCCGGGATCAGGAGGCGAGGATGCCGCCGTCCACCGCGAGGAGGTGGCCGGTGACGTAGGAGGCGTCCTCGGACGCCAGCCAGGCGATGCCGGCGGCGATCTCCTCGGGGGAGCCAAGTCGCGCCAGCGGTGTCATCTGGCGACGGAGGTCGTAGCCGGCCTCGTCGACGATCTGTCGTGCCCCTTCCGTCGGGATGGCTCCGGGGACGACCGCGTTCACGCGGATACCGAGCGGTCCGAGCTCGCGTGAGGCTTGCCGGGTGAGGCTGGTGACGGCACCCTTCACCGCCGAGTAGACGGCCGTGCCCGGCATTCCCCGCCACGCCGCCGGCGACGACACGTTGACGATGACGCCGCCGCCCTGCTCGGACATGGCGGCGATGGCCGCCTGCATGGTCCAGAACACGGCCTTGAGACCGACGGCCAGCATGCCGTCGATGTCGTCCTCGGTGAAATCGAGGAAGGGCTTGTACCGGATCCACATGGCGTTGTTCACGACGACGGCAAGTCGCCCGTGGCGCGTCACGACGTCCTGGACGGCTCCGCGGACGGCGTCGCGATCGGTCACGTCGAGGCAGAGCGCCTCGGCACATCCGCCTCCAGATGTGATGCCCTCACTGACCCGGGCGGCCGACTCCTCATCCCGGTCGGCCACGACCACCCGCAGACCGTCGCGGGCGAGACGCTCGGCGGTCGCCCTGCCGATCCCGCGGCCCGCACCAGTGACAAGCGCGGCCCCGGCACTGGACGCGGGACTCACCGCTCCTCCGCGCCGGCTCGTCGCGGGAGCGTCGGAAACCGCCTCGGCTTCGGCGTGGGGATGACCATCGTTACCTCTTTCTCTTACGCGATTCCGGTTGCTGCGCGCTGCCCGGAATGTGCTTTAGGGGTGGGCGTGCACGGGGTGGACGTGAGGCGGGCGCAGCGATCGCCACTCCTCTAGGTCGTGTCTAGGGCCTGGGGGTGGGTGGGGAGTCAAGCGCGGTGGACGATGACTCGAGCAGGACGCCGAGCACGACCGCGGCGGCAGCCTGGACATGCCGGACGGCGGCGGCATCGGCGGCCTCGCCGTCCCGGTGCTCGATCGCGTCGACGATCTCCTGAAGCTCCCGTGCGCTCTGAGCCGGACGACCGGGCTGAGCCAGCGTGAGCCTTCGCAACTGCGTCACCCGGTGGTGCAGGATCCGCACCAGCTGGTGCAGAACCTCGTTCCCGGCGCCCTCGAAGAGGATGTCGTAGAGCAGGTTCTTGGCGGCCATCAGGCTCGTAGAGGAGGCGCCGCGGTGGGTGCTCTCCGTCAGGTGTGCCATCGCGGCGCGCAGGTCGTGGCGCAGGGCGCTCCCGGCCCGTTCGGCGAAGAGGCGAGCGGCGAGCCCCTCGAGGTTGGCGCGAACGACGTAGACCTGTTGCGCTTCCTCCGGGGTGATCGCCCGCACGATCGTGCCCCGGCCGTTGACCGACTCGACGAGCCCCTCCGCCTCGAGCTGCCGGAGGGCCTCGCGAACCGATGGGCGGCTGGCGGATGTCATCTCACACAGCTCACGTTCGATCAACACCTGGCCCGGTTGAAGACGCAGGTCGACGATCGCCTGGCGGAGGATCGCGGCAACCTGTTCCCGGATCGGCGCGTGTCGCCGGACCTGCATCGCCGGGATCGGCGGCCCGTCCGCGCCGGCCGCAGCTGGTCCAGCGGAGTCCTCGTCATCGAACAGGGGCATGGCTCTCTCCCAGTCCTGGCCGTGAGCGGCTGCGGTCGATGCGGTCGAGCAGCGCATCGGCCAGGACCACCTCCGAGCCGGCCAGACCCGTCGAGCGGCAGAGGGTCACCTCGTCATCCCCGGTGCGCGCGACGTGCATCGGTCCAGTGGAGCCGACCGACGGCGGGACGCCTACCCCGGCGCGGGCGCCGGTGTCGGTGAGCAGCCGAAGAGTGCCGGTCACCCGACCCGCCTTCCACCATCGACGTAGACGGTGCTGCCGGTGGTGAACGCCGATTCGTCGCTGGCGAGGAACACCGCCGCCCGGGCCAGGTCGTCAACGGTTCCGATGCGCCGGAGCGGCACGACCGCCAGCAGCCCGGCCCGATAGTCGGGGTCCTGGTAGCGGGGAGCGGATAGTGGGGTATCGGTCGGCCCGGGGCAGAGCGCGTTCACGCGGATACCCGCCGGGCCGAGTTCGGCGGCCGCGTACTCGGTGAAGGTGCGGACCGCGGACTTGCTCGCCGCGTAGGCCGTGCTGGGCAGCCAGACCCGCTCCGCGACGACGGAGGTCACGTTGATGATGGAACCCGGCCGCCCCTGGGCCACAAGACGCGCGGCCGTGCGCTGGGTCATGAAAAACGTGCCCCGGGCGTTGATGGAGTGCGTCTGGTCCCAGAGCTCGGGAGTCACGTCGAGGAAGTCGGCGTGCACGCCGACACCGGCGTTGTTCACGACCACGTCCGGGATGCCCAGTGCCGCCTCCACCTCGTCGAGCGCCGCGTCGATTCGCTCGATCTGGGAGATGTCCAGCGTCACGGCGCAGCTCACGGCTCCGGAGCGGGCCAGTTGGTCGGAGGTCCGTGCCGCGGCCTTACCGTCCCGGTCGAGCACCGCGACAGCTGCGCCCGCGGCGGCGAAGTGAGCGCAGATGGCTTGACCGATGCCGCTTCCCCCGCCGGTGACCAGCGCCGTCCGGCCGCGCAGCGGTGTGGCGCGGGACGACGGGGCGCTCATGAGGCAGCTCCGAAGTAGGCCTGGGCAACGGCCGGCGACGCCTCGAGTTCGGCGCGGGTTCCGGCCATGACGACGCTGCCGCGCTCGATCACGCAGCCACGGGTGAGCAGGGGGATCGCCTCCAATGCGTTCTGTTCGACCAGGACGATCGTGAGATCGCCGTCCGCCTGGTGAAGAGTGGTGAGCAGTTCGAACACCCGCGCGACCACGACGGGCGCCAGCCCGAGAGAGGGCTCGTCGAGCAGCAGCAGCCGCGGCTCCGCCATCAGCGCGCGTCCGATGGCCACCATCTGCTGCTGGCCTCCCGACAGGCTGCCAGCCTGCTGGTCGCGACGGTCGGCCAGTTCCGGGAAGGTCTCCAGGACGCGGTCGAGGTTGCGGCTCTGCCACGCCTTGCCCCGCCGGTAGGCCCCCATGAGCAGGTTCTCTTCGACCGTGAGCGACGAGAACATGCGCCGCCCCTCGGGGACGTGGGCCACTCCCAGCGCCGGCCTGCGGTGCGCGGGTTCGGCGGCCAGATCGATGTCGTTCCACCGCACGTGGCCGGTGGCGTCTGGTGGGGTCAGCCCCGCCAGGGCTCGGAGGATGGTGGTCTTACCCGCTCCGTTCGGCCCCAGGATCCCGAAGAAGTCACCATCGGCGACGGCGAAGGAGACGTCGTCGAGCACGTGGCTGTCGCCGTATCGAGCCGACAGATTCCGGACCTCGAGCATCAGCGCGCTCCTTCCGCGTGGGCTCGTCCGAGCCATGCCTCGATGACCTCGTCCCGCGCGAGCACGTCGGCGGGGTCGCCCGCCGCGATCAGCTTGCCGTGGTGCAGCACGGCCAGGCGATCGCACAGGCTGCGTACGACGTGCAGCACGTGTTCGACGAGCATCACGGTGATCCCCGCCGCCGGAAGCTTCGCGACCGCGGCCACGAGAGCGTCGGTCTCCTGGCGTGTGAGCCCGTTGAGCATCTCGTCCAGCAGCAGCAGCCGGGGGCGGGCGGCGACCGCACGAGCGATCTCGACGCGCTTGCGGTCCGCCAGGGCCAGGGCCGTGGCGGGAGTCGCCGGGTCCAGGGTGAAGCCGGCCATGTCGAGCGCGGCGGCGACCGCCTCGTGGGCCTCGCGAGCATTCCGGTGGTGCGCGCGTGCGGCGACCAGCACGTTCTCCTCGGCCGTCATGGTGGGGAACAACCTGACCTTCTGGAAGGTCCGGGCGACGCCCCAGGTCGACATGCGCTGAGCTCCGTGCCCGGTGACGTCGCGCCCGGCGAACTCGATGGACCCACCACTGAGCCGGACCGCTCCGGCGATCGCGCCGAACAGAGTGCTCTTGCCGGCTCCGTTCGGACCGACGAGGCCGACGATCTCGCCGCTGCCGACCTCCAGCGAGACGTCGTCCACCGCTCGCAGTCCCCCGAACGTCACGCAGGCACCGGTGATCCGTAGCAGACCCGGCTCCCCGTCGGGACCAGTCCGGACGTTCTCACGGCTGGCGCTCACGATCCGCTCCTCTGCTGTTCGGGGATTTCCTGTGCGGGCACGGTGGCCGCTTGCGCGGCGTCGCCACCGCCGGCCGGACTCCCGCCAGGTCGGTGCGGCCGGCGCGCCCGGACGGCGGCGGTGACCGCTCGCGCCAGTCGAGCGATGAGGAAGACGAGACCTCGTCGTTCGACGAGCATCACGGCGGCCACGACGACCGCGTAGGCCATACCCGACAGCCCCGGGGGAGCCGAGGACAACTGCGCGGACAGGATCTGCTGCACGGGGATGAGGACGGCGGCGCCGACGATCGGACCGACCACGGTTCCCCGCCCACCGGTGAGAGCCACCAGGGCGATGACGAACGCCGTGTTGGCGCCGAATCCCGTCACGGGGTCGATGGCCCGCAGGGACTGCAGCATGACGCCACCGGCCACCCCGGTGACCGCCGCGCTCAGCGACAGCCCGACGAGGCGGACACGGGTCACGTCCACGCCTGCCGCCCGAGCCGCATCGGGATCGTCCCGGCTGGCACGCAGGAACAGGCCGAGCTTGCTCGCGGCGAGCAGGCCGACGATCAGCGTCACCACCGCGAGGATGGCGACCACCACGTAGTACAGGGTGAGTGCCGAGTCGAACTGGAACATCTCGGGGGCGTCGCGCAGGAAGGGGATGCTCAGGCCGACATCGCCGCCGGTGAAGTCCCGGAAGTGTGTGGCGAAATCGGCGAAGAGCAGAGTGAGGACGAACGTCGCGAGCGTGAAGTAGGTGCCCTTGAGGCGGAGGGCCGGGAACGTCGTGATCGCCCCGGCGATCGCCGCGGCGAGCGCTCCCACCAGCATGCCCACCCAGGGGGTGAGGCCGAAGTGGATGGTGAGCAATGCCGTCGTGTAGGCGCCGATCCCGAAGTAGACCGAGTGCCCGAAGGAGAGCAGGCCGCCGTAGCCACCGGCGATGTTCCACCCTTGTGCGGCGATGGCCCACACGGCCGCGGAGATCGCCACCACGAGGATGAACTGCGTCTGGATGAGCCAGAACGGCAGTGACCAGCCCACGAGCAGCACCGCCAGCGCGATCAAGGCTGGTCGGCCGGGTGCTGAGCGCACCAGGTTCACGTCATCACCCGCTTTCCGAAGAGCCCCAGAGGTCGCACCAGCAGGACGACCAGGAAGCCGATCCACACCGCCTGGTTCTGCAGGTCGAGCGCCACGTAGGTGGCCGTCGCCTGCTGGACGACGCCGATGACCATGCCGGCGATGAAGGCACCCCGGATGCTGCCGAGGCCGCCGAGGACGACCGTCACGAAGGCAAGCGCGAGATAGCCGAACCCGGTCGTCGGGTTGACGGTCTGATAGGTGGCAAGCAGGCCACCCGCCAGGCCGGCGAGGCTGACGCCGATCCCGATGCTGATCGAGAAGACCCGCCGACGGTTCACCCCGACCATCGCCGCGGCGTCGGCGTCGTCCACGACCGCTCGCAATCCTCGCCCGAACTCCGTCCGGTTCACGACCAGATCGAGAACGGCGAAGGCCACAGCGGCGATCACGAAGGCGACCACCTGCGCCTTGGACAGGGACAGCCCTCCCACCCGCCACGCGCCGTCCAGGACGGTGTTGACGCTGCGGTCGGTAGAGGTGAACACGGCGAGCAACAGCGACTGGATGAAGATGCCGAGAGCCGCCGTGATCACGATCTGGGGCAGGTGCGCTTCGTCCTCGGTCGTCGCGCCGACCGCGGTCCGACGCAGCAGCAGCAGGTAGACCAGCACGCCCAGCAGGCCGATGGCGAGACCGAACACCGGGGTGAGGAACAGCCCGAACGATCCGAGCGCGCTGACCGCGACCACGCTGAGATACATCCCGATCGTCACGAAGTCCGCGTGGGCGAAGTTCACGATCCGGGTGATTCCGAAACTCAGCGACAGCCCGCTGCTGATCACCCCGTAGAGGCCGCCCACCAAGACACCGGAGACGAGGACCTGCAGAAGGGTGCTCATCGACGCACCTCCCCGCGGGTCCGACACGTTGCCTCGGTCATCGCGCGCCCAGGGTCAGTTGCACCGTCGCGTACTTCTGCGGCCACACCGTCTTCGGCACCCCGTCCGTCCACTGCGTGAGCACCGGGACGGCGTGCGGGTTCGTGCCGTCCTGATCGAACGACACCTCACCGCCGGGCATCGCGGCCGCCGGGCCGGACGTGACGTGCATCGAATGGAGCTGAGACGCGATCTTGTCCGGGTCACAGGTCTTGGCCTGGTTCATGGCCTCGGCGATCAGGTGCACGTTCACCCAGGACTCCCCCGCCTCCATGGGCATGAACGGGGCGTTGAACTGCTTCTTGTAGGCCGCGCTCGCTTGCGCGACTCCGTCGAGTGGCAGGTCGTCGTTCCACGCCCCGACCGCCATCAGGCCGTTCACGTCGTCACCGAGCGTCTTGCCCAGGCTCGGCGCCACGAAGGCACCGCCGAATCCCAGGATGGGAGCGTGGAGCCCCCTGGCGCGCAGTCCCTTGATGATCAGGGTCACGTCGGCCGGCGGGCCGGACATGAGCACGAGGTCCGGGTTCTGCTCGACGATGCGGTTCACGATCGGTGTCGCGTCGGCGATACCGGGCTGGTAGAACTCGGGATCCTTCGCGGTGACGCCAGCGGCCTTGAAAGCCTGGATGGCGGTCGTGATCTGCTGCGTGTTCGCGGTGTCGTTCGGCCCGACAGCGGCGATCCGGGTGAACTTGTGGCCCGCGGCCCGCGCCGCGGCCAGCACATCCGACGTCGCGGCACCGCCGATCTGCGACGACTTCGGCGGCGGCTGGAAGTAGTACTCGTACTTGCGCTGGGACAGCGAGTCTGCCCAGGCCTGCGTAACCAAGGGCACGCGAGCCTCCTGGGCGACCGTCGAGACCGTCGTGGTCAAGTTGCTGAACCACGCGCCGACCAGCGCGACAGCGTGGTCGCTCTTGATCGACTTCGTCGCCGCGCTCTTCGCCTGCGCGACGTCGCTGCTGCTCGTGTCCTCCTGTACCACCTTGAGCTTCGCTCCCCCGAGCGAGGCGATCCCGCCGGACGCGTTGACCTCGTCGGCGGCCACCCGCATCCCCTGCAGCGAGTTCGTGCCGAACTCCGCGAGCGGACCGGAGAGCGGGTACGGCGCGCCGATCACGATCTCGTCGCGGCAGTCGCCGGAGTTCGCGCCGGCGCTCGCACTCTGGTTCGCGACACCACCGCACGCACTCAGCAGGAGTGCTCCGGATCCCACGACGGCCAGCCACGCCAGGCGGCGCGGGTGGGTCGCTCCGCGGCTGGATCTCGGGACGCGACGGGGCGCCCGTCGCTTCGGGGCAGGGGTCGGCATTGTCTATGTCCTCTCAGGCGAGCCCGGGCGCCACCTCGGGGCGGGAAGGACGCCCAGGGGCGCTCATGGTCGGGGATGGCGCGACGCTCTGATCGGCGTCTCCGGGGGTGACGCTGCAAGAGACAGTAGGGAGACCTGTCTGATAGGTCAATAGCTGCTTGCAGATGTCTGAAACCATGGTTAAATACCGCTACTCGGTAGCCGATCGCTCGAGAGGACCCCCATGACCGCCGCCAGCACTCCCTCGCACAACGGCAGCTCAGCACCTCCGCCGGAACCGGAGACGATGCTCGCCGCCGGCGACCGCGTACGCCGTCGAGTGCTGGGCGATGAGCATGTCGACCGGTCGCGGACGCGGGCCACCCCGTTCGGTCAGCCGCTGCAGGAGCTCGTCACCGAATACTGCTGGGGCAAGATCTGGACGCGGCCCGGCCTGGAGCTCCGGACCCGCAGCCTGATCAACATCGCGTTGCTCACCGCGCTGGGCAAGCCCGACGAGCTGAAGCTGCACGTGCGGGGAGCGATTCGGAACGGCTGCAGTGTCGAGGAGATCCAGGAGGTCCTCCTGCAGACCGCGATCTACTGTGGCGTCCCGGCGGCGTTGGAGGCGAGCCGGAACGCCCAGGTGGCGCTGGACGGCATCGATGGTGAGTGATCTGGACGCCGGTCTCCGGGAGCTGGGGCCGATCGGCTTCGTCGGCCTCGGCAACATGGGCGGCCCGATGGTTGCCCGTCTTCTCGCCGCCGGGGCCGAGGTGCAGGCCTACGACACATCGGCCGATGCGGTCGACCGGGCCCTGGCAGGGGGAGCCACTCGCGCCGAGGACCTGCCCGGCATGGCCGATCGATGCGAGATCGTCGTGCTGATGCTGCCCGAGTCATCGGTGGTGGAGAAAGTCGCCGCTCAACTCGTCGGTGACCGCGCTCCGGGCGCGCTCCGCGTGCTGGTCGACATGAGTTCGTCCGAGCCGCTGCGGACGCAGGCATTGGCGGCCGAGCTGAGCGCCGCCGGTGTGACCGTCCTCGACGCGCCCGTCAGCGGTGGAGTCGCCGGAGCCGAGACCGGGACGCTCACCGTGATGGTCGGCGGACCCGGCGAGATCGTGGAAGAGGTGCGGCCGGTCCTTCGCGCGGTGGGTCGTCAGGTGACCCACGTGGGTCCGGTAGGGGCGGGGCACGCGGTGAAGGCCCTGAACAACCTCATGTCGGCGGCTCACCTGGTCGCCTCGACGGAGGCGTTGATCGTCGCCGCCCGGTTCGGCCTGGATCCCGCCGTCGTCCTCGACGTCGTGAACACGAGCAGCGGTCGCAGCGGGTCCACTGAGCACAAGTTCCCCCGGTTCGTCCTTCCGCGCACCTTCAATTCCGGCTTCACCGCCGCCCTACTGAAGAAGGACGTCGGCATCGCGGTCGGATTGGCCCGAGCTCTCGAGGTGACCACACCGGTCGCTGACAGCGTTCTGGCCGCATGGGTGGACGCCTGTCAGACGCTGGCCGCGGCCGCGGACCACACCGAGATCGTCCGCCCGTACGAGGAGCGGAACAAGGCAGTGTTGTCCGTACACGAGGGTGAGCATTCGACGGTGACGACGTGAGCGGCACCGACGTCGGCGAGTGGGTCGACCTCTCCCATCGGCTCGTCGACGGCCTTCCCCGGGTGCCGACCTTCCCCGCGCCCCGTTATTCACGGTTCCTGTCCATGCCTGAACACCCGCTCAACGTCACCCATATCGACATGGTGGTGCATGTCGGGACCCACGTGGACGCTCCCTGCCACTTCATCGACGGTGGGCCGGCCATAGACGATCTCCCCGTCGGCCGCTTCACCGGACCCGGCATCGTATGCCGGGTCCGGGCAGGAGATCGAGAGGTGTTCGGAGTGGACGCCCTCGTCGATGCCGAGGCCATCGAGCGAGATGACATCGTCCTGCTCGAGACCGGCTGGTGGCGGTATTTCGGCAGCCCGCGCTACGACGAGCACCCGTCGTTGTCACTGGAACTGGCGCACTGGTTCGTCGAGCGCGGCGTGAAGATGATCGCCCTCGACACACCGACGCCCGACCTCCCCGTCCATCTCCGCCCGGCCGGCTTCACCTGGCCCGTGCACCAGGTGCTCCTGCGCGCGGGCGTCCTCATCGCCGAGCATGTGACGAACCTCGGCGAGCTGTCCGGCAGACGCGTCGAGTCCGTATTCACCCCGCTCAACATCGGTGGCGCGGACGGCGCGCCCGTACGAGCGCTCTCCCGTTCCCTGCCCTGACGGTGAGGATGTAGGGAGCGCCTCCCGGTAAAAGCTTGGGTCTCGCTCTGACCGGCCACGTCGTGCTTGACGGTGCCCAGCGATCCGGACAGCGGGTCTTGCCGGTCGTCGACCCGGCGCGGATCGCCGGTGAGGTCCGCCCGGCACCGGTCGCAGTTGCCGGGTAGCCGTGAGCGTGGTTCCCGCCATGCCTTCCAAGCTTTGGCGTTGGCGGCGCGCACGAGAGCCGGGCGATGACGGCCCCCTTGATGACCCTCATAGCGGACCTCGCTGCGGCGACGCGCAGGTCAACGCGAGTGTTGACTCCGCAGGCCGGTAATGCCTCATCGGGTTGGGTTGGTGAGGGGGCTGTGGCGAGGGTCACATCGGACGCGTGTCACATACGGCCGGGCCGCTTCCATCTGCTGGTCGTCAACGGTCAAACGAGGAGGCGGAACGATGAGCGCACAGCATGAAGCCGGCGGGGCGGCCGCACACCGAGTGGTGGTTCTGGGAGCGGGGTACGCGGGCCTGTCCGCGGCGATCCAGCTCGCGTGCCGGGTCAAGCCGGGCGAGAAGGTGCGGGTGACCCTGGTGAACGCGCAGGAGCGGTTCACCGAGCGGCTGCGGCTGCACATGACGGCGACCGGGCAGCGGCTCGCCGAGCTGAGCATCCCCGAACTGCTGGAGGGCACGGGCGCGCACTTCGCGCGCGGGTGGGTGACGGCGGTGGTCGCGGACGCCAGGACCGTGCGGATCGACGACGAACGCGTCCTGTCCTACGACACGCTGGTGTACGCGTTGGGCGGCGTGGCCGACACGCCGGCGGTGCCGGGCGTCGAGGACCACGCGTACACCCTGAACGGCACCCAGGACGCCGAGTTGCTGGCCGACCGGCTGTCACGGCTCGGCGGCGGCACGGTGGCGGTCGTCGGCAGCGGGCTGACCGGCGTCGAGTCGGCCGCGGAGATCGCCGAGCGGCATCCGGAGCTGAACGTCGTGCTGCTTGGCCGCAGCGAGCCGGGCGCGGCCATGAACCCCAAGGCCAGGGCGTATCTGCACGCCGCGCTCGCGCGTCTGGGCGTGACGGTCCGCAGCGGAGTCGAGGTGGTGAAAGTGCTGCCCGGCGCGGTCGAGGTGGCCGGCGGGGAGAGCGTGGCGGCCGACGCGGTTCTGTGGACGAGCGGCACGCGCGTGTCGCCGCTGGCGGCCGCCGCCGGGCTGACCGTCGACGAACACGGCCGCATCGTCACCGACGCCGCGCTGCGTTCGGTGTCCCACCCCGAGGTGTACGCCGTGGGCGACGCGGCCGCGATCCGGCAGGGCTACGGCGTCATGCACGGCACCTGCCAGGGCGGCATGCCGACCGGGGTGCACGCCGCGGTGTCGATCGTCCGGGAGTTGCAGGGCAAGCGGCCCAAGCCGTTCCGGTTCGGCTACTACCACACGCCGGTCAGCCTGGGCCGGCATGACGCGGTCGTGCAGTTCACCCACCCCGACGACAGCCCCCGGCGGCTGTATCTGACCGGCCGCGTCGCGGCCCGCTACAAGGAGACGGTGACCGCCGCACCCTGGCCCACGTGGGGCCGCATGAAGAAGATGCCCGCCTCGGGCGTGTTCTGGCCCCGCGGGGGCCGCTTCACCCGGGTCGGGGAGGCGCGATGACCGAGCCCTCCGACCTCGGTCAGCAGGTGTTCGTACACCATCGGAATCTGCTGTTCTCGGTGGCCTACCGCATTCTCGGCACCGCGGCCGATGCCGAGGACGCGGTCCAGGACGCCTGGATCAAGTGGTCGGCGGCCGACCGCTCCCAGGTGGCCGATCCCAAGGCGTACCTGACGCGGATCGTGTCGAATCTGGCCCTGGAACGGCTGCGCTCCACCCGGCACAAGCGTGAGACCTACGTGGGACCGTGGCTCCCGGAGCCGATCCTCACCGGCGCGGACACCGCCGAGGCCGTCGCGGACGCCGAGTCGGTGTCGATGGCGATGCTGGTGGTGCTGGAGACGCTGAGCCCGCTGGAGCGCGCGGTGTTCGTGCTGAAGGAGGTCTTCGGCTTCAGCCACGCCGAGATCGCGGAGGCGGTCGAGCGTTCGGAGACCGCCGTACGGCAGGCCGCGCACCGCGCCCGCGAGCATGTGCGGGCCCGGCGGCCGCGCTTCGCCGCCGACCGGTCACGGCAGCGTGAGGTCACCGAGCGGTTCTTCGCCGCCGCGACCGGCGGTGACGTGAACGCCCTGATGGAGTTGCTGTCTCCGGATGTCACCCTGTGGACCGACGGCGGCGGCAAGGTTCGTCAGGCCCTGCGCCCGGTGGTGGGCGCGGCGACCGTGGCCGCCTGGTTCGCGGCCGTCGGCACCGTCACCTATCAGGGCGTCGAGCCCGCGGACATGAACGCCGAACTCGTCGAGATCAACGGCGGGCCGGGCGTCGTCTTCAGCGGCGGGAGCCGGGTGATCGCCACCGTCACCTTCGACTTCGACGCCGACGGCCGGATCATCACCATTCACAACGTCGCCAACCCGGACAAACTCCAGGCCATCGCCGACGGCACCCCTCGCAGCCTGGGGACGCGATGAGCACCGGTCCCCCGGCGGGCACGCGATGACGGCCGCCACGTCCGCGCCGCCGGGGGCCGGTCAGCACACGCAGCAGGTGGAGCAGGGGTCGGCGTCCGGCAGCGTGATCCACAGGCAGCACGTGCGGCGGCGATACCCGTCGCCGTCGGGAACGAGCAGCCCGGCCACCGGCGGCCCGATCTCGTCGAGCAGCCGCGCCGCCTCGGCGTACGACCCGAGCGTGAGCAGCGGGTGGGCGAACGCCTCGGCGGTGGAGCCCCACAGGGTGCGCTCGCCGACCTTGGTCACGGCGCTGAGCGCCCTGACGAACGGATACTGGCTCTCCAGGAGCGCCTCTTTGATGGCCGCCGCCAGGTCGGGGACGACGACGGTCCCCTCGGTCCCGGCCAGCGGGTCGCCGGGGAGCACGGCCACGGTCACCCGCGACGCCGCCACCGTCACCCCGGCCGCGGACGGTCTGACCAGCGTGTCCTCCAGACGCATCAGCGGCACCCGGCGGTCGAGACCCCAGCCCAGGGCCATCGGCATCGTGTGCCAGTAGCCGTACGTCTTCCACAGCAGCGCCGCCGCCACGTGACGCGGCGCGCTCCAGCGTCCGGCCGTCTCGTCCACCAGCGCGAGCAGACCTTCGTACGGCTCCCGCGCGAGATCGGCGGCGGGCATCCAGCCGGGGGAGTCGTCGGCGACCAGCCCGGGCAGGACCCCCAGCACGCCGCCCCGCTCCGCCGCGAGGCCTTCCAGGTGGTCGGTAAGGGCGTCGAGCAGCACGCGCACTCCTTGGTCTCAGCGGTCGTCTCTGGTCAGGAACAGCAACCGGGCCCGTTTCTCCGGCAGGTCGATCTCGGGCCCGAGGGTGAAACCGGTTCGCAGCAGGCGGTCGATCACCTTGTCGTTGTGGATGTCCGGCTCGGCCACGATCCGGGTGTGACGCGGGTCGGAGAAGGCGTACGCGAGGAGCGCGGACAGCAACGCGGCGGTGAAGCCGCGTTCGCCCGCGCCCGCGGTCGGCCCGATGAGCAGGTGGACGCCGAAATCGCCCGGCTGGACGTCGTAGCACTCCCCGACCGGGTCGGCCTCGGGCTCGTACGTCTGGAACAGCGCCACCGGCCGGTCGTCCCGGTGGACGAGGTAGGCGTGGTGGGTGTCGAGGCTGTCCACGTAGTCGTAGAGCTCGAGAACCCGCGGCACGCTCGCGTCGAGCATGCCCCAGAACCGGGCCCGTTCCTCGGTGACCCAGGAGTGGATCAGTTCGGCGTCGGCCGGCGGGTCCACCGGCACGACACGGACGGTGCCGAATCCCTCGACCACCTGCTCGTACACGGCGTCGCGCCGCGCGGGAGCCGTGGTGTGTGCGTCAGGGGGCATGTCGCTCCTCGATGAGTCGGTTCCAGTCCGTGATCACGGGCACGAGTTCACCGCGCAGCCACAGCGGGTGCTGATCACGCCGATGGGGGTCGCCCGGCACGCCGCTCGCGCCGAACGGGACGATCCACAGGCTCGCGTCGCGCCGGGCGAGGTCCCACACGTAGCGTGCCGCCGGGCCCCGGGCGCAGCGATGCGTGACGCCGGGCACGCTCGACGTGGACAGCACACAGTCGTGGTCGCCCGACAGGCCCGTCTCCGCCGACGCCGCGCCCGGAAAGAAACCATCCACAGGCTGTGGAGACGCGCCGGAGTCCGGGGCATCCACAGCGCGCGAATCGTCCACAACGCCCGCGTCGTCCACAGGGCGTGAATCGTCCACAGCGCCCGGGATGTCCACAGCGCCCGCGGCGAGTGGCAGCGCCCGCCAGGGGGTGAGCCGGTGCAGGTCACCCCATCGGACGCCGGTCGCCGTGCTCCCCGGCGGGCGCCGGTGACGGAGCCGTGCCGCCACGTCCTCCAGCGCCGCCCGGGCCAGGTCCGCGAGGGCTGCCCGGTCCAGTCCCGGCAGCCGGTCGGTCGTCAGCAGGCTCTCCAGGGCGTACGCGACACGCGGCGCCAGCGCGAGCCACGGCCGGAAGACCTCGGGCACCGTCATCTCCAGCCCGGCCAGGACGGCCAGGGCGGGATGCGCCGCCAGACGCCGCACCACCTCCGCCCGGACGGCCGCGTACGCCGCCGCGTCCGTGCTGTCCGCGTTCATGCGCCGGTCCCAGCTCAGCAGCCGGTCCCGCAGGCGTACGGACTCCGGGCCGAGTCCGTTCAGCCCCGCCAGCAGGTCCAGGACAGGGCCCGCGTTGGGCAGCAGGGTGTCGGTGTGGACGGCCGCCATGTCCCCGGCGGACCAGCGGGGCGAGCCGTCGAGCAGGCGCCTGATCCGGTCGGCGCGGTACGGCGGGGCGAACTCCACGCCGAGCGGCGCGGCGATCCCGGGCTCGTTCGCCATGACCGTGATGCCGGAGACTTCGCGGCACGGCATCGGCGCGTGCCGGCCGCGCCACTCGTGACCCGGCTCCCAGGCGGGCACGACCCGCAGCGCGTTGTCCGGGTGGCGGACGGGCACCACCCCGGCGACCCGGTGCAGCAGCCCGCCGCCGGTGTCGGCGGCGAGCACGACGTTGACGGGCTCGGCCCAGCGATCGAGCGCCCGGTCCACGTCGGCCACGGTCTTCGCCCGCAGCAGCGCCGGCAGCGCCGAGAACCCCAGATCACGGCACACCCGCGCCGGATATCGCAGGCTCACCGCTCGCCACTCGCGTACGGGACCGGACTCCCGCTCGCGGTGGTGACCGGCCGCCTGCTCGCGGTCCCGGCCTGTCTCCTCCGAAACGTGGGCATCCATCATGACGACCGGGCCGCGCTCGGTCTCGATCACCTCGACCTCGACCGGGGCCTCCCCCGCCACCTCCACGACCTCGAGGTGGGCGGCGGCCGCACGCCAGCCGTCCGGTCCCAGCGCCTCGACGCCGCCGTCCCGGCGCCGGAGCCGTTCACGGTAGATGTCCTGGTAGTCGGCCATCGCGTTGGTGATCGCCCAGGCGACCGAGCCGGTGTGCCCGAAATGGGCGATGCCCGGGACGCCCGGCACGGCCAGCCCCACGACGTCGAACTCCGGACAGGCCAGGCGGATCTGCTGGTAGAAGCCGGGGTCCTCGATGAACCGGTGGGGATCGCCCGCGATCAGGGCCGCGCCGGTGGCGGTGTGATCTCCGGGGACCAGCCAGCCGTTGCTTCCCGAGGTGCCCGGCCCGTCGGCCGCGAACATCGCGACCGCCTCGGGCCCCAGCCGGTCGGCCACCGCCTCGCGCCACAGCTTCGCCGGGAAGTGCGCGAAGAGTATGTGGTGGGACAGCCAGATCGCCAGCGGCGTCCACGGCTCCCAGCAACCCGGCGCGAGCCCCGCCGGTTCGGGCACTGCCGCGGCGAACTCCGGAGCCCGGCGCGCTCCTTCGGGCAGTCCGGCGTTCACGCCGTTCACGTAGGCGATCAGCCAGCGCGCCGTGTCCTCGTCCAAGGCGTGCAGGCAGCGCTCGGCGGTGTCCGCCAGCCGGGCCTGCCGGGCGAAGCGGTCCCACGGGACGGCGTCCGGTCCGAGGACCGCCGCCGACGTGCCGGTCGCCCGGCGCCGCTCCACCTCGATCTGCCAGGCCCGGTCCCACGCCGTGACACGGCCCTGCGCGAAGGCCAGTTCGTACGGATCGTCCGCACGCAGGTGAGGGATGCCCCAGGCGTCCCGGTACACCCTGCTCACGACGCCGTCCCCGACGCCCGGATGTTCACAACGCCGTCCCCGGCACCGGGATGTTCACGACGTGGTCCTCGCCGCCGATTCGGCACGACGGCGGGCGGCGGGCACGACCAGCGGAGTGCCCGTCTCCGGGTCGTCGATCACCCGGCAGGGCAGCCGGAAGACCTCCTCCACGAGACCGGCGGTCATGACCTCTCCGGGCGCCCCGGCCGCCACGACCCGGCCGTCGCGCATCGCGATCAGGTGGGTGGCGTAGCGGGCGGCGTGGTTGAGGTCGTGGAGCACCGCCACGAGCGTGCGGCCGCGCTCCTCGTGCAGCCGGGCGCACAGGTCGAGCACCTCGATCTGGTGGGCGATGTCCAGGTAGGTCGTCGGCTCGTCCAGGAGCAGCAGCGGCGTCTCCTGCGCCAGCGCCATCGCGATCCACACGCGCTGGCGCTGCCCCCCGGACAGTTCGTCGACCAGGCGCCCGGCCAGGTCGGCGACTCCGGTGGCCTCCATCGACTCGCGTACGACCCGCTCGTCGTCGGCCGACCACTGGCGCAGCAGCCGCTGGTGGGGGTAGCGGCCGCGGCCGACCAGTTCGGCGACCGTGATGCCGTCCGGCGCCACGGACGTCTGAGGCAGCAGGCCGAGGGTCCTGGCGACCGTTTTGGCGGGCAGCGAGGTGATGTCCCGCCCGTCGAGCAGCACGGTCCCGGCGGCCGGCCGGAGCGTGCGCGCCAGCGCCCGCAGCAGGGTGGACTTGCCGCAGGCGTTCGGCCCGATGATCACGGTGAAGGACCGGTCGGGGATGGCGACGTCGAGGCCCTCGGCGACGACCCTCTTGTCGTAGGAAAGGGTCAGCGCGTCGCCGCTCAGGCGCGGCCCGTCGTCGTGCATGCCCGTCACTCCATATCCCCGCCCGCTGGTTTCGGGTGCGATCGTCTCGGTCAAATCCGTCCCGCCTTCCGCTGGGCGGCCAGCAGCCAGACGAGGTAGCCGCCGCCGAGCACCCCCGTCACCACCCCGACGGGCAGTTGGTGGCCCGCGAACAGCCGCTGCGCGGCCAGGTCGGCGCCGGTCAGCAGCGCGGCGCCGGTGCACGCCGAGGCGAGCAGGTTCGGCCCGGGCGCCCGGGTCATCCTCCTGGCCAGGTGCGGAGCGGTGAGCGCGACGAACGACACGGGCCCGGCGGCCGCCGCCGCCAGCGAGGTGAGCAGCACGGCCGCCGCCAGCAGGACCAGCCGCACGCCCTGCACCCGTACGCCGAGGCCGCGCGCCAGGTCGTCGCCCATCTCCAGCAGCGAAAGCGGGCGCGCGCAGCCGAGCAGCACCACCGGCGCCAGCACCGCCATCGCGGCGAGCAGCGGAAGCACGTCACCCCAGCCGCGCCCGTCCAGGCTGCCGGTGAGCCACAACATGGCCCGCGCGGCCTCCATCAGCCGGCCCCGGGTCAGCAGGTAACCGTTCACGCCGGTGAGGATGGCGGTCGCGCCGATGCCCACCAGCACGAGGCGGTGCCCGTGGAGGCCGCCGCGCCAGGACAGCGCGTAGATGACCACTCCGGTGACGATTCCGCCGATCACCGCGCCGCCCGCGAGGGCCGCGCTGCCGCCCCCGGTGACGACCACGAGGAGCGCCCCTGCCGACGAGCCCTGGGTGAATCCGAGCAGGTCGGGGCTGCCCAGCGGGTTGCGCACCAGCGACTGGAAGACCGCGCCGGCCAGCGCGAGGGCGGCACCCACGAGCAGCGCGGTGACCACGCGAGGCAGCCGGAGCTCGTTCACGATGAAGTCCTCGGCCGGGCTGCCGCCGCCCAGCACGGTGCGTACGACGTCGGAGGGGCTCATCGGATAGTCGCCGCCGCCGACCGCGAGCACGCCGAAGACGAGCGCGAGCAGCAGGCAGCCGGCGCCCACGGCGATGGCCCTGAACCGCAGGGGCACGCCGCCGGCGATCCTTCGCACGGGCATGGGCCGAACCGCGCTCATGCCTGCTCCTCGCCTGACGGCTCGGAGTTCGGTCGTGCCGAAGGCGCGCTAGTGAGCACCTCGCGGATCGCGCTGTGCCTGTTGATTCGCTCGCTCATGCGCGGACCTTCCTTCGCACGAAGTACAGGAACAGCGGGCCGCCAAGCACGGCCGTGACGATGCCCGCCTGCAGCTCGCCCGGTCTGGCCACCAGCCGGCCGAGCACGTCGGCGCCGAGCAGCAGCACGGGCGCGAGCAGCGCGCAGCAGGGGAGCATCCAGCGCTGGTCCGGACCGGTCAGTGCCCGGACGAGGTGCGGCACCATGAGCCCGACGAAGACGATGGGCCCGCAGGCGGCCGTCGCCGCCCCGCACAGCAGTGTCACCGCGACGATGGCGCCCGCGCGGACGCGGGCGGGGTGCGCGCCGAGCGAGCGCGCCGACTCGTCGCCGAGCGCGAGCGCGTTGAGCGGCCTGGCCAGGGTCAGAGCCAGCAGCAGGCCCACGGCGACGAACGGCGCCGTCATGGCCGCGGTCGTGCCCTGCGCGCTCGCCAGCGAGCCCACCGTCCAGAAGCGCATGGTCTCCAGCGAGGCCGCGTCGAGCAGCATGGTCCCGTTCACGTACGAGTAGAGCGCGGCGTTGACGGCGGCTCCCGCCAGCGCCAGCCGTGCCGGGGTGGCCGCCCGCCCGCCGCCCACCGCGTACACCAGCACGGACACGGCCGCGGCGCCGGCCAGGGCGAACCAGACGTAGCCCTGGAACGTCGCCACGCCCAGCAGCCCGGCGGCCGTGGCCACCGCGGCCGAGGCGCCCGCGTTGATCCCCAGCAGACCGGGATCGGCCAGCGGGTTGCGGGTCAGCGCCTGCATGACGCCGCCCGCGACCCCCAGCGCGACTCCGGCGAGCAGCCCGAGGAGGGTGCGCGGCAGCCGCATCTGGTGGACGACCGTGTAGGCGGCCGAGTCGGCGTCGACGAGCCCGTGCCAGACCTCGGCCGGGGACAGCTGCCGGGCCCCGAACCCGAGACTGAGCACGAGGATGGCGGCCAGTGCGATCGCCGACCCCAGCAGCGCCGCGGCGCGCCGGCCGTTTTCCGCGCGTTTTCGCGGCACCCGCGCGGGTGCGTTGATCTGCGGGGACTCTGTGACGACCACGTCCGGCTCCGGTGGGGGCAGGGGACGAATTCCTTTCGCCCCTCTGGACAAGAACTTAGGTAAGGGTAACCTAACTAGCGATCAACCCCAAGGCCCAGTGTCGGCAGACAGTGTCGGCGGAACCCTGCGCCCCACGAGAGAAAGACGAACCGTGCGAAACCTGAACTCCCCCATGTCCCGTCGCGGCCTTCTCGCGGCGGGCGGAGCCGCCGTACTCACCCTGGCGCTGGCCGCCTGCGGGTCGAGTGATCCGGCGCCCGCCACCGCGGGTCAGGCCGCGAAGTCGTGGTCCTTCGCCGACGACAGGAAGGAGACGGTCGCCGCCGCGGCCGTTCCGTCGCGGATCGTGGCGTTCACCGGGACGGCGGCGGTGCTCGCCGACTACGGCCTGCAGGAGAAGATCGTCGGTGTCTTCGGCGAGACGAAGCGCGCCGACGGCTCGCCCGAGCCGCAGGCCGGCGACCTGGACGTGAACAAGGTGACGATCCTCGGCAACGTCTGGGGTGAGTTCAACATCGAGAAGTACGCGGCGCTGCGCCCCGAGCTTCTCGTCACGCACATGTACGACCCCGGGGCCCTCTGGTACGTCCCGGACGAGAGCAAGGACAAGATCGTCAAGCTCGCCCCGACCGTGGCCGTCAGCGCGGCCCGCGTCCCGATGACCCAGCCGATCGAGCGTTACGCCGCCCTCGCCGAGTCGCTCGGCGCGGACCTCGGGGCCCCGAAGATCACCGAGGCCAAGGCCAGGTTCGAGGCCGCCGCCGAGAGCGTGCGCAAGGCGGTCGCCGACAACCCCGGCATCAAGGTGCTGGCCGCTTCGGGCAGCCCCGACGTGCTGTACGTGTCCAACCCCGAGGTCAACACCGACCTCATGTACTTCACCCAGCTGGGAGTCGACGTCGTCAAGCCGGAAAAGCCCGGCGAGGGCGGCTACTACGAGAACCTGAGCTGGGAGAACGCCGACAAGTACGACGCCGACCTGATCCTGCTCGACAACCGCGGCACCGCGCTGCAGCCCAAGGACCTGACGTCCAAGCCGTCCTGGGCCAAGCTGCCCGCCGTCAAGGCCGATCAGGTCGTCGGCTGGGACCCCGTGCCGCGGTTCTCGTACGCCGGAGCCGCCCCGATCCTGGAAGACCTCGCGACGGCGATCCGGAACGCCAAGAAGCTCGGCTGATCGAACCACAGGACTGCGCAAATCACCCGGGGACACGTGCCGACGCCTCCTAGTTAGGCATGCCTACCCTAACTCTCGACGGTAAGGATGACCATGACCTATCCCCATGCCGAGGCCGCGCGGCCGTACCTGTTCAACGACCGCACGCTGGAGGACTACCGGGCCGCGATGGCCGCGGGGACCGGGCGGGTGGCGGACCGGATCCGGCGCGCCGACCGGCCGTTCAGCGGCGTGTCGCCGGAACGGCTCGCACCGGAGATCGCCGCGATCGACCTCGAACGGCCGTTGCACGACCACGCGGCCGCCCTCGACGAGCTCGAACGGGTCTACCTGCGTGACGCCGTCTACTTCCATCACCCCCGCTACCTGGCGCATCTCAACTGCCCGGTGGTGATCCCCGCGCTGCTGGGCGAGGCGGTCCTGTCGGCGGTGAACTCCTCGCTCGACACGTGGGACCAGAGCGCGGGCGGCACGCTCATCGAGCGCCGCCTGATCGAGTGGACGGCCGGCCGGATCGGCTTCGGCCCCGCCGCCGACGGCGTCTTCACCAGCGGTGGCAGCCAGTCGAACCTCCACGCCCTGCTGCTCGCCCGTGAGGAGGCCCGTGCGGGCGCCTCTTTGGCGCGGCTGCGGGTGATCACGTCCGAGGCCGGGCACTTCAGCGTGCGCAAGGCGGCGAACCTGCTCGGTCTCGGGCCGGACGCCGTCGTCACGGTCGAGACCGACGCCGATCGGCGGATGCGGCCGGCCGCGCTCGCCCGCGAACTCGACCGCTGCCGCCGCGCCGGACTGGTGGTCATGGCCGTGGTGGCCACCGCCGGCACCACCGACTTCGGCTCGATCGACCCCCTGCCCGAAATCGCCTCGCTGTGCGAGACCGCCGGGGTGTGGCTGCACGTGGACGCGGCGTACGGCTGCGGGCTGCTGGTCTCCCGCAGACGGCGGCACCTGCTCGACGGCGTGGAGCGGGCCGACTCGGTCACCGTCGACTTCCACAAGTCCTTCTTCCAGCCGGTCAGCTCCAGCGCCGTGCTGGTGCGCGACGGCGCGACGCTGCGGCACGCGGCCCACCACGCCGACTATCTGAACCCCCGGCGGATGGCCGAACGAGGCATCCCCAACCAGGTGGACAAGAGCCTGCAGACCACCCGCCGCTTCGACGCGCTCAAGCTCTGGCTCACCCTGCGGGTGATGGGGCCGGACGCGGTCGGCGAGCTGTTCGACGAGGTCGTGGACCGCGCGGCCGCCTCGTACGCCCTGGTCGCGGCCGACCCGCGGTTCGAGGTCGTCACGCGGTCGCCGCTGAGCACGCTCGTTTTCCGCTACGTCCCTCCCGAGGGCCCGGGCCGCAAGCTCGCCGACGACGCGAACCTGTACGCCCGCGAGGCGCTGGCCGCCTCCGGCGAGGCCGTCGTCGCGGGGACCACGGTCGACGGCCGCCACTACCTGAAGTTCACCCTGCTCAACCCGGAGACCACGCTGGACGACATCGCGCACGTCCTCGACCTGCTCGCCGGGCACGCCCAGCGCTACGTGGACGACCTTGTCCCGCTCGCCGACCCCCGCTGACCCGATTCGCCGATTCGATTCGCTGACCTGTTCGCCGACCAGGGGAGAGACATGTCCACCCATGACTTCGTCGCGATCGGGCTCGGGCCCTTCAACCTGGGCCTGGCCTGCCTGGCCGAGCCCATCGCCGAGCTCGACGGCCTGTTCCTGGAGGCCAGGCCGGGCTTCGCCTGGCATCCCGGGATGATGCTCGACTCCGTGACACTGCAGACGCCGTTCATCGCCGACCTCGTCACGCTGGCCGACCCGACCTCGCCGTACTCCTTCCTGAACTACCTCAAGGAGACGGGCAGGTTGTACCCCTTCTACATCCGCGAGAGCTTCTACCAGCTCCGCGCCGAATACGACGCGTACTGCCGGTGGGCCGCCGGGCGGCTGCGGAGCGTCCGCTTCGGTCACCGGGTGACCTCGGTGACGTACGACGAGGCCGACGGGCACTACGTCGTCCGCGCGGTCACCGACGGAGGGGAGGAGACCGAGCACCGTGAGACCGAGCACCGGGCCCCGCACCTCGTGCTCGGCACCGGCACCCCGCCGTACGTGCCGGAGGCCTGCCGGGGCCTCGGCGGCGACCTCGTCCACAACGCCGGCTACCTCGACGCCAAGGCCGCGCTGCAGGCCAAGGAGAGCATCACGGTCGTCGGCAGCGGGCAGAGCGCGGCGGAGATCTACCGCGACCTGCTGGCCGACATCGACACGCGCGGCTACCGGCTGAACTGGGTGACCAGGTCCCCGCGGTTCTTCCCGCTGGAATACACCAAGCTGACCCTGGAGATGACGTCCCCGGAGTACGTCGACTACTTCCACGCGCTGCCCGAGGACACCCGCTACCGCCTGGAAGCCGAGCAGAAAAGCCTCTACAAGGGCATCGACGCGGCCCTGATCAACGAGATCTTCGACCTGCTGTACGCCAAGACCGTCGGCGGCCCGGTTCCCACCCGGCTGCTGACCTGCACCGAGCTGCGCGAGGCCGCCTACGACGCCGGGCGTGGCGAATACACGCTCGGGCTGCGCCACCTGGAGCAGGAACGCGACTTCACACTCGTCACGCAGGGCCTCGTCCTGGCCACCGGCTATCGCTACACACCCCCCGATTTCCTCGAGCCCGTACGCGACCGGATCAGGTGGGACCGGCACGGCCGGTTCGACGTGGCCAGGAACTACAGCGTCGACGTCACCGGCCGGGGGATCTTCCTGCAGAACGGCGCCGCCCACGCCCACAGCGTCACCTCTCCCGACCTCGGCATGGGCCCGTACCGCAACTCGTGGATCATCAGCCAGATCCTGGGCCGCGAGCACTACCCCATCGAGAAGACCATCGCGTTCCAGGAGTTCGGCGCGCCCGAGGGAGTGGTGGCATGAGCGAGCGAAGCGAGCGAATCGATGGGCACAGTGCGTTCCGCTCATGCGGCTCCGAGCCGCTAGGCGAGGAGGTGGCATGAGCGAGCGAAGCGAGCGAATCGATGGGCACAGTGCGTTCCGCTCATGCGGCTCCGAGCCGCTAGGCGAGGAGGTGGCATGAGCGACATCGTGTTCCGCCGCACCGACGACCGGGTCGGCGAGCTCGCCGTACGCCGTCTCGACCCGGAGGCCGACGCTGAGACGGTGCACGCCTGGGTCACCCACCCCAAGGCGGTGTTCTGGTTGATGCAGGACGCCGGCGTGGCCGACGTGGAGAAGGAGTACCGCGAGATCGTCGACCACCCGCATCGCGACGCGTTCCTCGGGCTGGTGAACGGGCGTCCGTCCTTCCTGGCCGAGCGCTACGACCCCGCCGAAGTCGAGCTGGCGGGGCTCTACGACGCCGAGGAGGGCGACGTGGGCATGCACTTCCTGTGCGCGCCCGCCGACACCCCCGTGCACGGCTTCTCCCTGGCCGTGATCACGACCGTCATGGAGCTGCTGTTCGCCGATCCCGCGACGCGGCGAGTGGTGGTCGAGCCCGACGTGCGCAACACGGCGGTGCACGCGCTCAACGCCGCCGTCGGCTTCGAGGTCGTCGGCACGGTCGCCAAGCCGGAGAAGGACGCCCTGCTGAGCGTCTGCACCCGGGAGCGGTTCCTCGCGGCGACCGGCGCCGCCGGTAGCGCCGTCTTCAGTGCGGCCGGAGGCGCGGCCGGGAAGGGAGCGCGGGAATGAGCCGCCACCGAAACGCTCCGGGCGATGTCGCGGAGGCGGTCTCCCATCTCACCCCCGGGACCTGGGAGAAGGCCAACCGGCGGCTGGTGCGCAAGGCGCTCGCCGAGTTCGCCCACGAGCGGCTGCTCACCCCGCGCCCGCTCGGCGACGGCCGTTTCGCCGTGCGCGGCGATCACGTGGAGTATCGCTTCACCGCGACCGTGATGTCCCTCGATCACTGGCACATCGGCGAGGTCACCCGCCACGGGCCCTCCGGCGAGCCGCTGCCACTCGACGCGCTGGAGTTCGTCACCGAGATGCGCGGCCCGCTCGGGCTGCGCGACGAGATCCTCCCGGTCTATCTGGAGGAGATCACCTCCACGCTGGCGAGCCTCGCGTACAAGCTGAGCCGGCCGCCGGTCGGCGTGGCCGAGCTGGCGAAGGCCGGCTTCCAGGAGATCGAGGCCGCCATGACCGAGGGCCACCCGTGCTTCGTGGCCAACAGCGGCCGCATCGGCTACGGGATCGACGACCACCACAACTACGCTCCCGAGGCCGCCGCGCCCGTACGGCTGATCTGGCTGGCCGCTCATCGCGACCACACGACGTTCACCTGCTCACGCGACATCGACTACGAACGGCTGATGCGCGGCGAGCTCGGCGAGGAGGTGCTGGCCCGCTTCGCGGGCACGCTGGCCGGCCTGGGGCTCGACATGGCCGACTACCTGCTCGTGCCGGTGCACCCCTGGCAGTGGTGGAACAGGATCTCGGTGACGTTCGCGGCGGAGGTCGCCGAGCGGCGGCTGGTCTGCCTGGGCCCCGGCGACGACGAGCACCTCGCCCAGCAGTCGGTGCGCACGTTCTTCAACGCGAGCGCGCCGTCGAAGCACTACGTCAAGACGGCCCTGTCGGTGCTGAACATGGGCTTCATGCGGGGCCTGTCCGCGGCATACATGGAGGGCACTCCGGCGATCAACGACTGGCTCGCCGACCTGATCGGGAACGACGAGGTCCTCCGCGCGGCCCGCCTGACGATCATCCGTGAGCGGGCGGCCGTCGGCTACCGCAACCGCCGGTACGAGGCGGCCACCGACCGCCACTCGCCGTACCGCAAGATGCTCGCGGCCCTGTGGCGGGAGAGCCCGGTCGCGGGGCTGGAGCCGGGCCGGCGACTGGCCACGATGGCCTCCCTGCTGCATACCGATCAAGAGGGCCGGTCGTTCGCGGCGGCGCTGATCGAGCAGTCGGGCCTCGCCCCCGAGGTGTGGCTGCGGCGCTACCTCGACGCCTACCTCGTCCCGCTGCTGCACGCCTTCTACGCGTACGACCTGGCGTTCATGCCACACGGTGAGAACGTCATCCTGGTCCTGAACGGCGGCGCGGTGGAACGGGTGATCTTCAAGGACATCGCCGAGGAGATCGTCGTGATGGATCCGGACGCGGACCTGCCGCCCGAGGTCCGGCGGATCCGCGCCGAGGTGCCCGAGGAGCACCGGCTGCTGTCGATCTTCACCGACGTCTTCGACTGCTTCCTGCGCTTCCTCAACGCCGTGCTGGCCACGGAGGGCGTGCTGGACGAGGACGCCTTCTGGCGGACCGTCGCCGAGTGCGCGGCGGCCTACCAGAGGTCGGTCCCGCACCTGGCGGACCGGTTCCGGCGCTACGACCTGTTCGCCGGCGCGTTCGCCCTGTCGTGCCTCAACCGCCTGCAACTGCGGAACAACCGGCAGATGGTGGACCTGACCGACCCCTCGGCCGCGCTGCAGATGGCCGGTGACCTGGTCAACCCCATCGCCCGCTTCGCCCCGGTTCGTCTTGAGGGCGGAGGCGCTAGGCGGGCGCGTACGTGAGGCAGTCGGCCTCGTCCAGGGAGTAGCCGATGTCGATGCCGGGCGCCTGACATTCCAGCTGCACGTTGTGCCGGCAGTCGGACATCTTGCAGGCGCCCACCCGGCCCACCGTCTCCTGGTCGCCGCCGCGGGTGGGCGCGGTGAAGAACGTGTCGCAGTGCGCGTGCGACGCGTCCCCGACCGTGATCGCGGTGGCGTGGCACATGCCCTCGCGGTTGTACGCACACGAGGTGGCCTCGCACCGGTTGACTACGGGCATCTCCATGAGCGGTCGTCCCCCCTGACGATCGTGGCTTTCGCCCTGGCTCATACCGCCGCGGACCAGGTGTGCAATCTCCGCGGCGGTCCCAGACTCGGGCAAGGCACGCCAGGGGGAGGGATCAGAGCGTGGCGGCCGACCGCGTCAGCCAGCTGTCCCGGTCCTTCAGCAGCTCCTCGTGGAGCCGCGGCTCGGCGTCGAACAACGCCAGCGCCTCCCGCTGCGGCAGCGACCGCGCCACGAGCACGTCGGCCGCCGCCTTGCGCGCCCGCCACCGCTCGATGGGCTCGGAGGAGGGCAGCAGCCGGGTGGGCACCCCCTGCCCGAGCAGGACGCAGTCGATGCCCTCCAGTCCGTAGAACGTCGGGGCGGTGAGCTCCAGGTATCTGCGCGTCAGCGTGTCGCGCATGCGCAGCGGCGCGCCCGCGGCGTACACGTCGAGCAGCGGCCGCAGGCCCGACACGTCCGTACGGCTACGCGCCTCCCGCCAGAAGGGCGTGTCGAGCCGGGTGTTGAAACGGTAGTGGACCGATAGGAACCACCTGATCTCGTCCCATTTCTTGCCGAGGACGGCGTTCACCACGTCCCGGCCCACCGGATCCGACCACGAGGCCGGCAGTGAGGTCACCAGCGCCAGAATGCCCTGCGTGATCATCAGCAGCCCGCTGGACTCCAGGGGCTCGACGAAGCCGTAGGAGTTGCCGATCGCCATCGTGTTGCCCCGCCACGCGAGGTCGTGCCGTCCGACCCTGAACCGCACCTGCCGGGGCGGGGTGATCCCCGGGAACCGGCGGGCCAACTCGGCGGCGGCGTCCTCGTCGCTCATCGCGGCCGAGGAGTAGACGTAGCCGTGGTGGTCGCTCTCCCTGGTGGGAATGGTCCAGCACCAGCCCGCGTCCATCGTGGTCGCGGTCGTGTACGGCTTGAGATGCCCACCGTGCTCGGTGTTGCCGGTCACCGCCGAGTCGGTGAACAGGCTGTCGGCGTAGCTGTGGAAGGGCGTCTCCATGGCCTTGCCGAGCAGCAGCGAGCGGAAGCCGGAGCAGTCGACGTAGAAGTCGAAGGACAGACGGCGGCCGTCGGTGGTGAGCAGGTGGTCGACCCACTCGGGCCCGCCCGGCACGACTTCGGCGATCTTGGCGTCGACGTGCCCGACCCCCCGGGCCCGGGCCAGCGACGTGAGGAACCGCACGAACCGCTCGTTGTCGAGGTGGTAGGCGAACGCCAGATACTTCATGAGCGAGATCGGCGCGTCGTCCGGCCCGAACACCGGCGTGCGGTCCGCTCTCATGAACAGCGACTGCAGAGTGAAGGCGTTGATGTCCCCCTGCTCGGCCAGGGAACCGAGCACGCCGACGGAGTTGGCGGCCCAGTCGAAGGGCGCCATGAAGCCGCCGGGATTGGGACCCCACTCGAACTTGATGCCCAGCTTCCACGTCGGCCGGACCTCGCGATAGAGCTCCACCGGGTCGATGCCGAGGTAGTGGTGGAGGAAGGTCACCATCAGCGGAACCGTGGCCTCGCCCACACCGATGATCGGCACCGTGGACGACTCGACCAGGGTGACCTCCAGCCAGGGCCGCTTCGCCCGCAGGGCGAGCGCGGTGAGGTAGCCGGCGGTGCCCCCGCCGATGACTCCCACCGTGCGCACCGCGCGGGGGTCGTCGTCACGCGGGCGGGTGAAGGCCGTGGCCGCCCGTTCCCCGCCCACGGTGAGCGCACGGTTCGCGGTCCCGTCCGGCCGGCTCAGCCAGCCGCGTACCAGCGCCCCTTCGTCCTCGCTCATCGGGGCGGTCAGCCCCTCCAGCATCTCGGTCAGCGTGCTGCCGGCGTCGCGGGGACTCCTCGCCATGGCAGGGCTCCAAATCGCCGTCGGGGTGGGTCGGTTGCACGTTAAATTCCGGGAGTTCGGATTCGCTTCAGCGGCGGTATGGATCCGATTGAGCGAGCCGGGACCCGCACGGCGACGCCGCCGGCCCAGGAACACTCACAGCGGTGCACTCACAGCAGTTCCTCGGCCACGGCGAGAAGCTTCAGCGCGGTCGGATCGGCGGCCCCACCGCCTCGCGGCACCCGGTCGGAGATGCGCTGCAGCAGCACGTGGACGTCGTCGCCGCCGGCGGCGGCGGGAAGCGCCGCCTCGGCCCGCCGCAGCCGCAGCAGGAGCTCCAGGCCGTACGCGGCCTGCGTGGCGAGCAGCGCGAGGAGGTCGACGTCGGCGAGGTCCCCACGCCAGCTGGCGGATCTGTCGAGCACCTCGAGCACACCGATGCAGCTCTCCTGCCGGATGACCGGCGCCGCCATGATGCTGCGGGGGACGTACCCCGTGGACTCGGCGGCGTCGTGGGCGAACTGCGGCACCGCGGCCACCTCGTCGGCGATCATCGGCTGGCCGCTGGCCGCGACCCAGCCCGCGATGCCCGTGCTCGGCGGGAAGCGCGTCCCGACGAGGTGCTGCTCTCCCTCGCCCGACACCGCCTCGAAGACCAGCTCGCCGGTCTCCTGGTCCACCAGGAAGACCGACGCCGCGGCCGAGGCGAAGACGTGCCGGGCGACCTCGACGGTGGACTGCAGGAGCCTGCGCTCGGTGATTTCGCTGTCGGAGCGCCGTTCATGCACGGACATGCGCGTCTCCTTCGGATACAACGACGTTGCTGGCGGTCAGGTAGAGCACGGACTTGAGCTGGAAGGGGGTCAGCCACGGGTGCCTGCTCAGGATGAGCGCGCAGATCCCGGTGATGTGCGGCGTGGCGAAACTGTTCCCGGTGCTTCGGATCTCCCTGCCGCCGGGCCAGGCCACCGGAACCCGGACGCCGCGTGCGAGGAACTCGGCCGGCGGCGCGGGATTGTAGTAATAGGTCATCGGATCGGGTTCGTCGTGGCTGGCGACCGAGATGACCGAGGAGAACGTCCAGGGGAAGCTGAGGACCGGCATGTTGTGGGCCGAGGCCACCAGCAGGCAGCGCCGGAAGTAGGCGCGGTCGGTCAGATCGTGCAGCGCGGGCAGGAACTCGCTCCTGGTGGTGGACAGGCTGAGGTTGACGAGGTCGAACCCCTCGTCGACGGCCCAGCGCAGACCGGCCAGGAGGGCGGCGCCGCTGCCGGAGCGCCCGTCGGTCAGCACGCGCACCGAGGTCAGCGAGACGGCCGGGGCGATCGAGCGGATCACCCCGGCGCAGGCGGTCCCGTGTCCCGCGGGGTCGGCCGGGTCGCAGTCGACGACCGTCAGATCCTCGGCGACCACCAGCGAACGCTCCAGCCCGCGGACCCGCGGATGACGGGCGTCCACGCCGGTGTCGAGCACGCAGACGCGCACGCCCGCTCCGTGGGCGCCCGCGCTGTCACCCCCCGCGCGGTCACCCGCGCTGTCAGCACCCCATGCCCACTGCCTGGTGACCTCCTCCAGGCGGATCACGCCGAACTCCTCCGGGGCCAGCCGGGAGGTCGCCAGACTCCAGGCCGGCACGCCGGGAAACTGCTCACGCCGCTCCCGGCGCCAGGGGGGCTGCGTCACGGTCACTTCTCCTCCTCGATCCACTGGCGTACCCGCCGGGCGGGCAGCTCCGCTCCCTTGGCCGCGTAGCCGTGCAGCGCGCGGGCCGCGGCCCGCGCCGCCGGGCCGGTACGCCCGGCCGCGCGGTGCACCTGGGCGAGGTCGGCCAGCACGTCCCCCCGCAGGCAGGGGTCGTCGGTGCGGGTGAGCAACTCCTCCGCGTGGGCGGCGAGGGCATCCGCCGTGCCGTGGTCGCCGTCGAGGGACGCGAGCCGGGCGCCCAGCGCGGCGAGGATCAGCTCGCCGCGGGCCTGCAGCCGTCCGTCCTCGGCCCGCAGCCGGTCGAGCTCCCGCGCGGCCTCGGAGTGATGCCCCTGCCGGAGCAGCTCGCGCGCCGCGTAGAGCTCCAGCGTCCTGGCCGGCTCGGACTGCCCCACCCGGCGGAGGTCCGCCGCCGCCCGGCGGAACAACGTCTCCGCCGCGTCGTGCCGGTCGACGAGGGATTCCACCAGCCCGCGCACCTGGAGCACCGCGGTCGCCGCGAGGCCGAGGTGAAGGTCGCCGGCGTGCCGGTCGGCGGTGTCGAGGACGGCTCTGGCGCGGGCGACGTGGCCGGCCAGCGCCAGCAGCCGCGCCTCGGTGACCAGGACGGGCGCGAGCATCGCCCGGTCGGCGCCGAACCTGGCAGACAGCCCGGCGCACAGGCTCAGCCCCTCGGCCAGCGGCGTGGGGGACCACTGCGCCAGCTCGCAGAGCCCGCTGAGGAGGCGGTTCTCCTCATACGTGTCACCGAGGGAGCGGGCCCGGGTGAGAGCGTCGCGCAGTGCCGCCTCGGCCGCCCCGAACCGGCCCTCGCCGATGCGTACCAGCGCCTCCAGATGATGGAAACGGCACCAGCCGAGGTCGTCGCCGGGGTCGGCGGCCAGCAGGTCCCGGAACGGCTCGGCCGAGGCGGGGCGGGTGCCGAAACGCACCGCGAGCGTCTCCCGCTGGATGGCGCAGGTGAGCCGGCCCCGCCGGTCGTCCGGCAGCATCCGCTCGGCCACGTCCAGTGCGGCGTACGGCCGGTCGGCCTCGCCGTGGGCCAGCCCGGCGTCACAGATGCGCACGGCCAGCGACCGGTGATCGGCGTGCCCGGCCGGCAGCAGGTCGCGTCCCCGCTCCAGCAGGGCGATGGCGGCGGGCAGGTCCTTGCGGTGCAGCGCCTGCGTGCCCTCGCCGACGAGGGCGCGGGCGGCCCGCTCGGTGAGCGAAGGCAGCAGCGGGTCGTCCGGCCGCACCTCGCGTTTGAGCAGGCAGGCGGTCTCCAGATGGTGGGCGAGGTCGCCGTGCGAGCACTCCTCCGTGGAGAGGGACGAGGTGGAAGGGGACGAGGCGGAGGGGGACGAGGCGGCCCGGCCGAAGATCCGGTCGGCGAGGGCCAGGTGCCAGGTGGCCCGCAGGTCCTTGCGGGTCATGGCGTAGACCGTGTCCCGGGTCAGCGTCTGCGCGAAGCGGAACGACCCCTGCGCCTCCCCCCGCCGGATCATGCGCGTGCGGATCAGTCGCCCGAGCAGCTCGTCGACGTCGAGCCGGGCCTGCGGCTCGGCCGCACACAGGACGCCGAGCTGGTCGCGCGTGAAGACGTGGCCGATCGTCGCGGCGCGTTCGAGCACGTCGCGCTCCCCCTCGTCGAGCCGGTCCAGGCGGGCGCCGAGCAACGCCTGGATGGTGGGCGGCAGCGGGGCGTCCTCTCCCCCCTCGGCCAGCGTCTCCAGCAGCAGTTCGGCGAACAGCGGGTTGCCGTCAGAGCTCTCCGCGACCCGCCGGCACAGGGCCGGGCCGGCGGCCATGTCGTGGGTGACCACCTCGGCCTCCGGCAGCCGGTTGGCGGCCAGCTCGGCGACCAGCCGTTCCATCTGCGCGGCGTCGAGCGCCCCCAGCTCGAACGCGACGGCGCGGTCCGCGTCGTCCGCCCAGGCGGGCCGCACCTCCAGCAACTCGGGCCGGGCCACCCGTACGACCAGGACGGGCACGTCGACGAGCCACGTCGCGAGGTCGTCGATCAGGTCGAGCAGGGTCGGTTCGGCCCAGTGCAGGTCCTCCCACACCGCTACCAGGGGCCCGCGCCGGGCCAGCCCCTCGAACAGCGCGCGCACCGCGCGCGAGATCTCCTCGACACCCGCGTTCTCCCCGTCCCGCGGCGCCCGCGAGGCGTCGGCGGTCACCAGGCCGCGCAGGGTGGCGCCGCTCGCCGCCTCCAGCGCCGGCAGGACGTCCGGCGAGTCGTCGCCGAGAGACTCGACCATCTCCACGATGGGGCTGTAGGTGATCCCGGTGCCGTACGAACGGCACCGGCCGGTGAGCACGGTGACCTCGGCGGGCAGCTCCTGGACGAAGTCGCGCACGAGCCGGGACTTGCCGATGCCCGGCACGCCGAGCACGGTCACCATGCGGCACCGGCGGTCCCGCACCGTCTCGCGGTACGCCGCGCGGAGCCGTCCGAACTCCGCCGCGCGGCCGACGAGCGGGATCTGGCCGTCGTCGTGGGCGGGGTCCGGCTCCAGCGAGGTCACCCGCCAGGCCCGGACGGGGTTGCTCTTGCCCTTCAGCGTGAGCGACGGCACGGGTTCCAGCCGCGCCTGGGTGCGGACCATGCGGGCGACCTCGTCGCCGACGAGGATCTCGCCGACGCCCGCGGCCGACTGCAGGCGGGCGGCCGTGTTGACGGTGTCGCCGATGACCCGCAGGTCCGCTCCCGGAGTCGCGATGACCACCGCCTCCCCGGCGCTGACGCCGCAGTGCACGTCGAGCCGGATGCCGTGCGTGGGGGCCAGGCCCTCGCTCAGCTCCCGCACGCGCAGCAGCGCGGTGTGCGCGGCGCGGACCGCCCGGAGCGCGTCGTCCTCGCGGCCGGCGGGGATGCCGAAGGCCGCCATGATCGCATCCCCGATGTACTTCTCCACCACGCCGCCGTGCTCGCTGATGCCGGAGGTGCACGCCTGGTAGTACCGGTCGAGGACGTCCCGCAGGAGCTCGGGATCGAGCCGTTCTGCGAGCTCCGTCGAACCGACCAGGTCGATGAAGACGACGACCACGTTCCGGCGCGCAGGGCGGGCCGCCCCTGCGCCCATCAGGATCCTCCGAGGATCACCAGCTGTGCGAACACACGTACGATCCTTCGCTGGGTGTGTGATGATCGCCGCCGGGCTGGCGGAGAGGTAAAACGCCTGTGGAGCTGGTGTGAGACCTCAACGAGAGTCCTCTCGGACGAGGCGACCGGCAGTGAAGCAGGAAGCCCAACCGGCGACGGTTGAATCCCCTCGTCAACGAGGGGAGGACGTCAAACGAGCTTGAGCTCCTGCCCCTCGACCTCGCCGGCCGCCGCGTCCAGACGGGTCTTGATCGAGTTGAGCAGCTCGACCTCCGGCCTGCTCAGCTCGGCGAACACCTGCCGCTGCCGCTCGTTGAGCAGGTCCACCGGATGGCCCGCCTCACGCAGGGCCGTCAGCGGGTCGAACCGCGCCGGCCCGCTCTGCACCTCGGGACTGTTCATCGGCCACCTCCTGGTCGTGCGGGACCTGCCGGCCTCTGTGGTACGCCGCCAACGGTAGGAACGGAGGGTTCAGGGTCAGTATGGCGACGCCATGCCGTCGCCATACTGACCCTGAACTGGCCGCTCCTAGCGTTTGGCATCGCACTGGCCACGACACCACGAGGAGCGTCGCCATGACCGAAGAGAACGAGAACCTGCCCGAGCCCGAGGACGCCGAGGCCCCCGAGGTCGTCGCCCACTCCGAGGACGACGAGGGCGAGGAGACCCCCTGGTGCGGTGTGCACCAGGAGAAGTCTCTTTCCTGAGACACCTCGCGGTTCCCGGTCTCCCCCGGCCACCGGGTGGAGACCGGGAACTTCCGGCCCTGCCCTCGTTTTGACGCGGAGATCCGATGAACAAAGGTCAGCACCGGGGACCCGAGGCGCGGCCGCGCGTGATCGGCGGGGAGCGCGGCTGGTGGTTTCTGGGCCCCGGAGGAATAGCCCGTCTGAAGCCGAATCACCTCACGCCGGAGCGCGAACTGCGCCCCCAGGCCGAACGCGCCCTGCGTGAGCGGGGGCTGTTCGCCCCGCCCGCCTACCGCAGCTACTCGCTGACGGTGCTGACCAGCACCAACTGCAACCTCGGCTGCGCCTACTGCTTCCAGAACACCGAGCAGGACGCCACCGGCGGGAGCCGGCCGCCGAGGATCGCCTCCTCACGGCTCACGTCCGGCACCATCGGTGCGATCCTCGAATTCACCCGCAGTCGTCAGGCGGAGGCGGGCCTGGACGGCCTGGTGCTCATGCTCTTCGGCGGCGAGCCGCTGCTGAACCCCCGCGCGTGCGTGGAACTGCTGGAACGGGCCGGCGGTCTCGGGCTGCGCTGGGCGAGCATGACCTCCAACGGGACGCTGATGACCGTCCCGCTCGCCCGGCGGCTGGCCGATCTCGGCCTGCGGGACGTGCAGGTGACGTTCGACGGCGACCGGCCCGACCACGACCGCATCCGCGTGCGGCGGACGGGTGGCGGCACCTTCGACGACGTCGTCGCCGCCATGGCCGCGATGACGGCGGCCACGCCGATCAGGTGCGGCATCCGCGTCAACGTCTCCCACCACAACCATGAGGGGATCGACGCGCTGGTCGAGCGGCTCGGCCGGGACCTCGACCCCTCCCGCTGCTCCCTCTACTTCGCCCGCGTCGGCGACGTGGGGGTGGGCTACGGCAACGACCTGGCCTTCTCCGACGACATGGCGGCCCGCTTCATCCGCTGGCAGCGCCGTGCGCTGGACCTCGGCTTCACGGTGCCCCGCCCCCGCGCGCACACCCCCTGCCAGGCGTGCTCGTACCGCGACGGCAGATACGGCGCGGTGGTGAACGCGGACGGCACGCTGTCGAGTTGCTGGGAGACCGCAGGGAAGCCGGAATGGCGGGTCGGCACGGTCCGGGACGGCTACCTGCCGCCCGACAGGACCGCGGGCAGGTGGATCTCCTGCGAGGAGTCCTACCGGTACGACGACGACCTGTCCGAGCTGGCGCGGTTCCACGACAGCGTGGACGCGGCCCTGCTCGACTACCTCAGCGCGACCGGCCGGCTCGGGTCCGGCGCGGCGTGAGCCAGGGACCACCGCCGAGCCCGGCCCGGCACGTGACCCAGCCGGCCCTCCCGGGCACGTACGCGACCGGCCGTGCGGGACACGAGGCCGGGGGCCGTGAGACGGCGGGCACCGCGGCCCGTTATCCGGACGCGCCGCGCTCGGACGCGGCCGAGGAGTTCCACGGCACGCGCGTCGCCGATCCCTATCGCGTGCTGGAGGACCCCGGCGACGAGCGGACCCTCGCGTGGATCGCGGCCCAGGAGGCGTTGTTCCGCCGCGAGCGGGACGGCTGGCGTCACCTCCCGGCCTGGCACGCGGAACTCGTCCGCCTCAGCGGAGTGCCGCTGTCGTCCCCGCCCCGCCCGCGCGGGCGCCGGGTCTTCTTCCTCAGAAGGGAGCCGGGCGAGGAGCAGCCCACACTGTGGGTGTCGGAGGCCGGTGCGGTCCGCGCGCTGGTCAGCCCGGCGGCCATCGACCCGGGCGGCCGCACCGTCCTGGAGGCGTGGCACCCCTCGGTCGAGGGCGACCTCGTCGCCTACCAGCTGTCCACCGGCGGCACCGAGGAGTCGCTCCTTCGCGTGCTCGACGTGGCCACCGGAGCGGTGGTGGACGGGCCGACCGACCGGGTGCGCCGGTCGCCGGTCGCCTGGCTGCCCGGCGGCCGGGCGTTCTACTACGTACGGCGGCTGCCGCCGGAGCTGAACCCCGGCGAGGAGCGGTACCACCGCCGCGTGTACCTCCACCGCGTCGGGTCGGATTCCGCCGAGGACGTCGTGGTCTTCGGCGACGGCAGGGGGAAGACCTCCTTCTACACCGTCGCCGCCACCCCGGACGGCCGCTGGCTGACCGTGACCGCGACGGTCGGCACCGATCCGGCCACCGAGGTGTGGCTCGCGGACCTGTCCGGCGGCCCGCCCGAGCGCCCCGCGCTGCGGCCCGTACAGGTGGGCACGCCCGCCCGCGGCGCCCTGCGGATCGCCCCCGCGACCGGGCCGGACGACCCGCTGTGGCTGCACACCGGTCACGAGGCGCCGCGGGGACGCGTCGTCGTGACGACCGCCGCCGATCCCGGCCCCGCGACGTGGCGGACCCTCGTCGCCGGGCGGCCGGACGCCGTGCTCGCGGACTTCGTGCCGCTGACCGGCCCGGAACTGCCGCGCCCGCTCGCCCTGGTGCGCTGGACCCGGCACGCGGTGTCCGAGATCACCGTGCACGATCTCGCGGACGGCCGCGAACTGGGGAGCGTGCCCCTGCCGGGGAACGGGGAGGCCGGCCCGTTCTCGGTGCGGGCCGAGGCGGGCCACGAGGCGTGGTTCACCTACTGCGACCACACCACCCCGCCGGTCGTGCTCCGCTACGACGCCCGTACGGGCGCCACCGAGGCGGAGTGGCCGGACCCGTCCGTGCCGCGCCCCGCCGTGACCACGAGTCATGTGACCTTCACCTCCCACGACGGGACGCCGGTCCGCATGTTCGTCCTGTCCCCCGCCACGTCGCCGCACGGGGAGCCCGGCCGGCCGCGCCCGGCGATCCTCACCGGGTACGGCGGATTCGGCGTGCCGATGTCCCCCGGATACATGCCGCACGCCCTGGCCTGGGTGCGCTCGGGCGGCGTCTTCGCCGTCGCCTGCCTGCGCGGGGGCGGCGAGGAGGGTGAGGAGTGGCACCAGGCGGGGACGAGAGTGCGCAAGCAGCGGGTCTTCGACGACTTCGACGCCGCCGCCGACCACCTGTTCGCGCGGGGCTGGACCAGCCCCGGCCTGCTGGGCGTCATGGGCGAGTCGAACGGCGGGCTGCTGGCCGGCGCCGCGCTCACCCAGCACCCGGAGAAGTACGCCGCCGTCGTCTGCGTCGCGCCGCTGCTGGACATGCTCGCCTACGAGCGCCTCGGCATGGGGCCGAGCTGGCGGGCCGAGTACGGCAGCGTACGGGACCCCGACGAGTTCCGTGCCCTGCTCGCCTACTCGCCCTACCACGCGGTGCGGCCGGGGGTGCGGTATCCGCCCGTGCTGTTCGCGGTGGCGGACGGCGACACGAGGGTGGACCCGTGCCACTCGCGCAAGATGTGCGCGATGCTCCAGCACGCCTCGGCCGGGCCGGGGCCGGTGCTCCACCGGCTGGAACGCGACGTGGGCCACGGCGCCAGGGCGGCGTCGCGCAAGGCGGCGCTGCTCGCCGACGTGCTCGCCTTCTTCTCCGCCCACCTGGGCCTGGAGCCGCCGGCATGAACGTGCTGCTGTGCTCGTTCAGCGACCCCGGCTACCTCTACCCGGCCCTGGCCGTGGGGCGGGAACTGCGCCGCCGGGGCCACCGCGTGCTCGTCCTCGGCCGGGCCGGCGGCGTGCCCACGGCGCGTGCCGCGGGGCTGGGGGCGCTGGACGCGGCCGAGTACGACGGGGCGGGCGGCTTCTCCGTGGGCCGCTGGACCCGCGGCGGCGAGGCGCAGTTCCGGGCGGTGCGGCACGCCGCCCGCGAGTTCCGGGCCGGCGTGCTGGTCACCTCGGTCCTCGGGCACGGCGCGTTGCTCGCGGGCGAGGCGCTCGGCCTGCCGGTCGTGGTGCTCGGCTTCGCCGCCCATCTCTGGCCGTACGCCTCAGGGGGCGAGGGGGAGCCGCAGCGTGTGGTGCTGCGCGAGTGGCGGCTGCGGGAGCTGCTGCGTCACTACCGGGAGCTGCGCGAGCGGATCGGCCTCCCGCCGCGCCGCGACCGGCGGCCCGACCGCCCGCTCATCGGCTCCGGCCTGCTGCTGCGCGGGCATCCCGCGCTGGAGTACCCCGGCGCCGCGCTGCCCGAGGGGGTGTGGCACGCCGGGCCGTGCTCGTGGGAGCCGGCGGCGGATCCCGGCGAGGTGGACCGGATCGATCACCATCTGGCCCGGGTGGGAAAACCGGTCGTCTACGTGCATCTGGGGCGGCAGTTCGGCGGGCGAAGCCTGTGGCCGGCGCTGAACGAGGCGTTCACCGAGGGGCCCTTCCAGGCGGTGGTCGAGCAGGGACGCAGCGGTGACCCGAGCCCCGCCGCCGGAGCGGACGTCCTCGTGGTCCGCCGCCCCTGGATGGGCCCGCTGGTCGAGCGGGCCGCGCTGGTGCTCACGAACGGCACCACGTCCCCGGTGCTGACCGCGCTGCGCCACGGCACACCACTCGCCGTCGCACCCGCCGGGTCGGAGCAGCCGCTGCTGGCGGAGGCGTGCGTACGGGCCGGGGTGGCGGTCCGGTTCTCCGGCGGAGACTCGCCGGGCTCGGGCGTCGCGGCGCTGGCGGCGGCCCTCGACGGCCCGCTGCCCGAGCGCGCACGGCGGCTGGGCGCCGCGCTGTGCCGGGGCGACGGCGCGGCCGCGGCCGCCGATCACGTGATCGCGGCGGCGTCCCTCATCGCCACAGGGCGGTCCGGCGGCCCCGGGGCCGGACACCGAACCGGCCCCGAGACCGGACAGGGGACCCGACAGGGAATCGGACATGGGACGCACGGCGAGAGGTTCCGCGACGCGGAGCGGATGGAGGCGCACACGTGACGACGGTCCCGCCGACGCCGTTCGGCCCCGGATTCCCCGCAGATCCCTACTCGCGTCTCGCGCCGTTCCGCGAGAGCTGCCCGGTGGCCCGGGTGACGACTCCCGCGGGCAGACCGGTGTGGCTGGTCACCCGTGACGAGGACGTCCGGGAGGCGTTCCTGGATCCCCGCCTGTCGATGCGGGGCGGGCGGACCGGCCCCTACCCGCCGACGCGCCGGGCGCTGGACGTCACGCTGGTGGGGCACGACCCGCCGCACCACACCCGGCTGCGCCGCCTGGCCGCGCCGTGGCTCACACCGGTGCGCGTCGAGCGGTACCGGCCGGTCGTCGAGGCGGCCGCCGCCGGGCTGCTCGACGCCGTCGCGCGGGACGACCCGGCCGACCTCATGCGGTTCGCGCACGCCTTCTCCTTCCGGGCGATGTGCGCGCTTCTCGGTGTTCCCCAGGCCGACCGGCCGTGGCTGTACGCGTGTGCCGAGTCCGTCTTCGCCCGGCCGGTGCGCGACCGGGCCACGGCCAGGGCGAACCTCGACCGGCTCGACGCCTACTTCCACGAGCGGGTGAAGCGGCGGCGGGCGAGCTCCGGCGGCGACCACGGCGGTGACCCCGGCGGTGATCATGGTGACGACGTGGTCTCCGCCATCGTCTCGGCGTGGGAGCCCGGCGGTCCTGTCAGCCGGGACGAGGTGGTCTCGCTCTGCGCGACGCTGCTGCTCGCCGGTTACGAGAGCACCGCCCAGATGATCGGCATGTCGATGGCCGCGCTGCTCGCCCGCCCCGAGGCGCTCGCCGCTCTGCGGGCGGACCCGGGCACGCTGCCGCGGGCCGTGGAGGAACTGCTGCGCTTCCAGACCCCGGGGCCCTTCGGCACGATGCGGACGGCCTCGCGGGACGTGCCCGTCGGCGGCACGGTCATCCCCGCGGGCGGCCGGGTCCTGCTGTCGATCGCCGCGGCCAACCGGGACCCCGTACGGCACGCCGATCCGGACGCGCTCGACCTCGGCCGCGCCTCGGCCGCGCGGCACCTGACGTTCGGTTTGGGCACGCACTTCTGCCTGGGGTCCGCGCTGGCCCGGCTGGAGCTCACCGTGGCGCTGCACGCGATCCTGACCCGCTTCCCCCGCATCACCCCCGCGGTGCCGCTCGATCGGCTGGACTGGCGCGGCAACCACCTCAACAGAGGCCTGGCCGAGCTGCCCGTACGCCCGCACGGCTGAGGGCCGCATACCGGGCCCATACCGGGTCCCTACTGCACGACAACCGCCGGTTGGGACGCTCGGAGCACCTGATCGACCGAAGGTGGCACATGAGCGAGCGAATCAGTAGGTGCGGTGCGTTTCGCTCAGGCGAGGGGGTGGCATGAGCGAGCGAATCAGCAGGGGTGGCGAGCTGCCGCCGCTGCGCCGTAACTTCCGGTTCCAGATGCTCTGGATCGGCGCGTCGGCATCGGAGCTGGGGACGACGCTCACCTGGGTGGCCTTCCCTCTGCTGATCCTGGCCGTCACCGGCTCGGCCGCGCTGGCCGGGCTGGTCAGCGCCTGCCGGATCACCACGAACCTGCTGATCTCCCTGCCCGCCGGCGCGTGGGTGGACCGGTGGGACCGGCGCCGGATCGTGATCGCGGCGGAGGCGGTGCGGTTCCTCACCCTGGCCGCGCTCACCATCGCCATCCTGGCCGGTCGGGTGGCGCTGTGGGAGATCGTGGCGGTCGCGGTGGTGAACGGCGCGGCCGACTCCTTCTTCAGCCCCGCCAGGGCCGCCGCGATCCGCGCCGTCGTGGCTCCCGAGCAGCTTCCCCAGGCGTACGCCCAGGAGGAGGCGCGCGGGCACGCGGCCTCCCTCGCCGGGCCGCCGCTCGGCGGTTTCCTGTTCGGCCTGGGCCGGGCCTTCCCCTTCGCCGTCGACGCGCTCAGCTACCTGATCTCGCTGGTCTGCGTGGTGCTCGCGCGGGTGCCGCGGCGCCCGGCGGAGGCGGCGGAACGGCGCGAGACCGGGATACGGGCGGACGTCATGGAGGCGGCGGGCTGGCTGTGGCGGCAGCGCGCCCTGCGTGCCGGGCTGGCGTTCTCCCTCGTGGCCAACCTCGTCGCGAACGCGCTGCTGCTGCCCGTCATCGTCATGGTGGAGGCACGCGGCGGCGACCCCGCCGCGACCGGCGTCGTGCTGGCCGGGCTGGGCCTCGGCGGCCTGCTGGGTGCGGCCCTGTCGGCCAGGATCGGGCGCCTGCTGCCGCCGGGGAAGCTCATGCTGGCCGTGGTCGGGTTCTTCGCGCTGGCCGTCTGCGCGACCGCCCTGCCGTTCGGGCCTTACTGGCCGGTGGTCCCGCTCTTCCTCGCGATGGTCGCGGTGCCGGCGCTCAACGTGGTCCTGCGCGTCCTGGTCGCCAGGCTCGTGCCGGACGCGATGATGGGCCGGTTGGTCTCCCTGTTCACCGTGGCCAGCATGGGCCTGACCCCGGTCGGGCCGCTGCTCGGCGGCCTGCTGGCGGAGTATGTCGGTGGCGCGGGCGCGCTGGTGGCCGTGGGCGGCGCGCTCGCGGTGGGGTGCGCGCTGGCCTCGATCAGCCCGGCGCTGCGCGGCCTCGACGTGCCCGACTCCACGGCCGCGGAGTCGGGCGTCACGCGTACCGATGCGGGCGAGCGCGGGGCGGACGGTTCCGCGCCCTCAGCGGCGCCGGTCTCCCCGGAGCTCGGTCGCGAACCGGTGGGCGAGCGGTGACATCGTGTACGTCAAGGAGTGGGCGACCACCTCGGCATCGGTCCCGACCGGCGCGATCGACAGGACGCCGGCCTCCAGCAGAAGCTCGATGACCCGCTCGCCCGGCCCTTCGGTGCCGTCCAGCGCCGCGACGAGCTCGTCGTGCCCGAAGACCGGCCCGTCGAGCGCGCCGAGGGCGCGGAACGCGGTGCGATGCGGCCACGAGGGGTGGGCGTAGAACTCCTCGAAGCGCCCGCGCAGCGACACGTCCCCGGCGACGAACTCGTCCAGCACGCTCTGGGCCCGTTCCAGCCGTTCGGCCAGCAGGCCGAGCGGCAGGTGCCACAGGCCGGCCAGCCTTCCGCCGAGCAGGCGCAGGGCCAGGGGCGACAGCCCGTACCGCCGGAAGACCCGCATCACCGTGGGCAGGTCACCCGACACCCGGTCACGGCCGATCAGCAGGCTCAGGAACTCGACGCCCTCACTCGTGGACAGGTCCTCCAGCCCGACGCGCGCCACCGACTCCAGACCGCTCAGCCTGCTGCGGCTCGTCACCAGGACTCTGCTCGCCGAGGTGCCGGGCAGCAGCAGACGTACGTTCGACTCGTCGGGCGCGTCGTCCAGGACCAGCAGCACCTTCCGGTCGGCGAGCCAGGACCGCCAGACGGAGGCCAGCACGTCGTCCTCGCACACCCCGGGGACCTCCAATCCCACGGCCTGAAGGATCTCCCGCTGGATGTCCGCGGCCGGCCTGGGGGCGCCGTGGCGCCGCAGCGGGATCACCACGGCGCCGTCCGGGTAGCGGGAGGCCAGCATGTGCGCGACGTGCACGGCGAGGGCGGTCTTGCCGGTGCCGAGCCCGCCCGTGATCACGGTGACGGGCACGGGCTCGTCCAGGACGCGCCGCACCTCCGCCTCGCGGCCCACGAAATCGTCGATGTCGCGGGGCAGCCGGTTCGCCAGGGCGCGTACGGGCCGGGGGCGGGCGCCGCCGGCCGGGGCGGGAGGCCGCGCCGGCGAAGGCCCGTCACCGCGGAGGATGGTCTGGTAGAGCTGCCTGATCACGGGGCTGGGATCGATTCCCATCTCGGCGGCGAGATGCCGGCGCAGGCTCTCGAAGTGAGCCAACGCCTCGGCGGCGCGGCCGCATCGCGACAGCGCGGTCATCCTGGCCGCGGCGACGCGCTCGCGGGCGGGATACCGTCCGGCCACGACGTCGAGGGGGCCCAGGGCCTCGACGTGGTGGCCCAGCTCGATCTCCAGCTCGACCCAGTCCTCGAAGGTCGACAGGAAGAGCTCGGTGAAGCGGCGCACCTCCGCGGACACGAGCGGGACATGGCAGAACTCCTCCAGTGGCCGATCCCGCCACAGGTGGACGGCGTCGCCCAGCGAGGCGGCAGCGGCGGCGAGGTCTCCGCTCCGGACGGCGGCGCGTCCCGACCTGCCCAGTTCCAGGAAGCGCAGCAGGTCGAGCTCCTCGCGGTCGGCGCGCATGCGGTAGCCCCATCCCTGGAAGCTGATCCGGTCGCCCACGATCTTGCGGAGCGCCGACATGTAGACCTGCAGGTTCTTGCGTGCCGTACGCGGCGGGGTCTCGCCCCACAGCGAGTCGATCAACTGGTCCGACGGGATGACCGCGTTCGCGTGGCACAGCAGTATCGCCAGGAGGAGCCGCTGTTTCGGTGCGCCGATGACGGCCCTGCCGCCCGCCACGCGGACCTCCAGCGGGCCGAGAATAGAACAGTGCAGTCGCGGCGAGATCACGTCACCCATGGCGCTTCCCTTGGTCCGGGTCTCCGTTGCGGCCTCGGTCACCGGCAGGAGCCGCGTGCGCGAGTGCCCAACAGGAGGAAATCGACGAGTTCGAGCGGCGATGGCGGCCCGGCGTTCCCGATGGCCTCCAGGTGGAGCGTCCTTGTCGCGAGGGCCGCGGCCGTGGAGACCGCGAGACCTCCGGTCTTGGCTTCGAACCAGCGCCAGTCGCCGTCGGCGTTGACCTCCAGGAACACCACCTCGCCGTCACTGAGCAGCAGGTCGAAGGCGCCGTAGGTCAGCCCCCACAGGCTCGCGAGCATGCGTACGGCGTCGGCGGCCGCGGGTGGGGTGGCGACCGGCGTGACCGTCACCTCGGCCTCCTCCCGCCAGGGCGAATCGGGGGCGCGCTTGCCGACGGCGTAGGCGTGGACGGCGCCGGCGACGTGGTAGACCCGCAGCTCGGCGTCGTGCTCGACGTATTCCTGCACGATGACCGGGTAGTCGAGGGCGGGCCGGCGCAGGGCCTCCGCACGGGACGTGATCTCGGGGAGCACTCCGGTCAGGAGCCCGGGCGCGGTCTCGACGAAGTGCTCCCCGACGACCTTGATCACGACCCTGCCGCCCGGCATCGCGGCGGCGGCCGCCGCCGGGTCGGTGGTGACCACCGTCCGGGGAACGTTGATCCCGGCCGCCGCCGCGTCCGCGAGCTGCTCCAGGCGGCCCGGCCGGTTGCCGGGCAGGCTCGCCGGCGCGAGCGAGCAGAGCTGGCGGACGAACGCGTGCCAGGACTCGGCCCGCAGGAGGGTCCGCGCGGGACTCGCCGCCGCGGGCATGGCCCGGGGGGAGAAGTGACGGGCCCAGACGACGGTCGGAACGATGCGGCGCCCGTCCAGGTCGAGCACACCGTACGCCCCGCCTCCGAGGGCGCCACCTCCGAGGGCGCCACCTCCGAGGGCGCCACCTCTGAGGGCGCCACCTCTGAGGGCGCCACCTCCGAGGGCCTCGCCGTGCTCTGCCGCGGTGCTGTCCGCCGTGAAGCCGGGGACCGTCGTGGTGGACAGCCGCAGCGAGGCCACGCTCTCGGCGTCGACCCGTACGCTCGGCACGCCGAGCCGGTGCAGGGTGTCCTGGAGAACGGCGAACTCGGCGCAGCCCGCGCGGTCGGCCAGCACGACGCAGGGTGTGGCGTCCGCGGCCGGCCCGGTCTCCGGGAGCCGCCACGACACCGAGCCCGGCGATCCGCGTAGGTCGACGGTGAGGTGCGAGCGGCGCGACCGGCCCGGCCGGGCCGGTCCCGGGACGCCGATGGCGCTCACCAAGGCGTGACCGCGGTTGTGCGCGGTCCGAATCCGACATTTCGCCCCGGCGATGCCTCTGCCGGTATCTTCATCGCGACCATGCACATAATGCATCAGTCAACGGCGGCCCTGGTTTGTTGTCAATAGAGCCAGATATACGCAATCGATAGATTTATGGGGATATGTATGAACCGATATTTGTCCAGGTCAACGCGGTTCGTGTCCGGAAAGTGAGAGGTGCCGGAAGCCCTGTCTGCTGTTGCGTGAAGACGCCCAATTTGCGGTCGGCAGCAATTCCCGAATTGGGGCGCGCCGCCGGCCTTCACGAATCACCGGCCGCTGTGACCACCGCGGCAGACGGCCGTTTCGAGCCCGTACGTAAACTGGGATGCGCTCGTGCGGACGCCGCTCCCCTCGCCGGCCGTCGCGCGGGCCTGCGGGACAGGCCCGGACGGACTGGGAGACAGGGCCGGGAGACAGGGCCGGATACGAGGTGAGGAGGACGGCGTGAGCCGGCGCGTACGCGGCGAACAGGAAGAGGCGGACCTGCCGGTCGACCCGGACACGGACCTCCGTTACGAACGAGATGCCTCCCGCCGTCCGGCGACTCCTGCCCGCCGGCGCACCTGGGACGTCCTCGCGATGATCGCCCTCGGCGGCGGGGCCGGGAGCGTCGCCCGATATCTCGTCGGCCGGGCGTTCCCCGCGACCCCCACCGGATTCCCCTGGGGGACGTTCCTCGCCAACGTCACCGGCTGCCTCGCGCTGGGGGCCCTCATGGTCTTCGTCCTCGACGTCTGGCCGCCGCGCCGCTACGTGCGCCCGTTCCTCGGGGTCGGCTTCCTCGGCGGTTACACGACGTTCTCCACTTTCGCGGCGGAGATCGTGGACAGGGCGTCGCGCGGCGCGTGGCCGATGGCCGGCGTGTACGCCGCGGTCAGCCTGGCCGCCGGGCTGGTCGCGGTCTGGTGCGGCATCGTCCTCGCCCGCGCCCTGGCGGGCCTCCCCGTACGGCGTCGCGGGAGGAGGGACGCATGAGACCGCACAGCCCGGCGCAACGACTGACGATCCTGATAGGGGAGAGCGACCAGTATCGGCACCGCCCTCTGTACACCGAGATCGTGCACCGGGCGCGCATGATGGGCCTGGCCGGGGCGAGCGTGTTCCGGGGCATCGAGGGCTTCGGCGCCTCCTCCCGCATTCACACGAGCCGCCTGCTGTCGCTCAGCGAGGACCTGCCCGTCGCCGTCGTCATCGTGGACGTCCCGGAGAAGATCAGCGCGTTCCTGGCGGAGCTGGACGAACTGGTGGCCGAGGGCCTGGTGATCGTCGATCCCGTGGAGGTCCACCGCTATGTGGGGCGTGAGGAGCGGTGATCCTCCTGCTGGTGTTCCTCGGCGGCGTGGTCGGCGCGCCCGCCCGCTACCTGGCCGACCGGCTGGTCCAGCGCCTGCACGACAGCGTGTTCCCCTGGGGCACGCTGTCGGTCAACCTGGCCGGGTCGCTCGTGCTCGGGCTGCTGCTCGGCGCGCGGGACGGCCTCGGACTGCCCGCCGAGACGCTCACCCTGCTCGGCACCGGCTTCTGCGGCGCGCTCACGACGTTCAGCACGTTCGGTTTCGAGACCGTACGGCTGCTGGAGGAGGGCTCGGTCCTGGAGGCCTGCCTCAACGCGCTCGGCAGCCTGGTCCTCGGCGTCCTCGCCGCCGCCGCCGGATTCGCCCTGGCCGCCCTCCTCACCTGAGGCGCCACCCGGCGAGCCGGAGGGCTCGCCGGGTGGCGCGGCGGGGTCAGTGGTGCCCGTGCCCGTGGCCGTGGTCGTCGTGCTTTTGGGTCCAGGGGCCGGTGATCGCGAAGACGTAGCCGGGGCTCTGGATGTTGGCGAACAGGATGCGGCCGTCGTCGCTGAACGTCGGGCCGGTGAACTCGCTGTCGTTGAGCTCGTTGCGCGCCATCGGGTAGGGAGCGCCCTTGTCGGTCACGCCGACCAGGTGCGACAGTCCCTCGCCGTCCTCGGCCAGGATGACGCCGCCGTACGGCGAGACGGTGATGTTGTCCGGCCCGTCGTAGTTCGTGTCCTGCTCCGGGTCGGGGTTGACGCCGAAGATGGTCTTCAGCGTGACGGTCTCCGACTCGGGGTCGTAGAACCAGACCTGGCCGTCGTGCTCGTTGACGCTGCCGTCGTCGTGCCGCGCGAAGCTGGCGACGAAGTACGCGCCGCCATCGCCCCACCAGGCGCCCTCGAGCTTGCGGCTGCGGGTGACCTGGTCGTCGGCGAACTGCTTGCGCACCGAGGTGGTCTTGGCGTCCCGGTCCGGCACGTCGACCCACTCGACCTTGTAGCGGGTGCCCGGCTGGGTCGCCTCGGACAGGTCGGCGATGTGCCTGTTGCCCTTGCGGCACCGCATGGCCTGCAGCTTCCCTGCGGTGTCGCCGCCGGGGCCGAGGGCCAGCGCGCGCAGCGCGCCCTTGCGGCCGCGGAAGCCGTGGGGCGGGGTCCAGCGGAAGTACAGGCCGTTCGGGCCGCTCGCGTCCTCGGTCAGGTAGATCTCCGAGTTGCGCGGGTTGACCGCGACGGCCTCGTGGGAGTAGCGGCCGAGGAACTTCAGCGGCACCGGGTCCTTGTTGGCCTCGCGGTCGAACGGGTCCACCTCGAAGACGTACCCGTGGTCCTTCTGGTACGCGCCGCCGGCCCGCTGCTCGGTCTCCTCGCAGGTCAGCCAGGTGTCCCACGGCGTGATGCCGCCGGCGCAGTTGTTGTGCGTGCCGGCCACGCTGACGTATTCGCGGACGCGGTTGCCGTTCCTGTCGACCTCGATGGTCGTCGTGCCGCCCTTGGCGCCCGGGTCGTAGGTCAGGCCCGGCAGGGCGGGCACGCCGTACGGCTCGCCGCCGCCGATCTCGTGGTTGTTCACCAGCACCCAGCCGTCGCGGCCGCGGAAACAGCCGGTGCCGTCGGCGTCGCTTGGGGTCGGCTCGCCCGACTCCAGCACGGTCTTCCCGGCCTGGGCGACGATCGTGTAGGAGAAGCCCTTCGGCAGGGCCAGCAGACCGGCGGGGTCGGCGACGACCGGGCCGTACCCGATCGTCTTTCCGGCCCCCGCCTGGGCCGCACGGGCGGCGGCGGGACCGGCGATCGCCTCGATGCTGCCGGCGATGGCGATGCCGAGACCGCCGGCGGCGGCCGAGCGGATGAGATCGCGGCGGGAGAGGGAGGAACTCACAGGCGTACCTTTCGGTGCTTTCGGCAGGCCCTGTGATCCCATTCCTCCGCTGTGAACCCCTCCTTCCTGAAAACGGACGCGAGGGTGAACACGTCGCGACGATCTCAGAAAGGCATATCCCGCCCGGGCGTCACTTCGCCAGGAAGGCGATGAGCGCGTCGGTGACCTCCTGCGCGTGGGTCCACAACAGGCCGTGCGGGGCGCCTTCGATCTCGACGTACTCGGCCTGGGGAAGCGCCCGGTGAAACGGGCGGCCGGTGGAGTCGATGGGCAGGATGCGGTCGGCGGTGCCGTGCACGATGAGCGCGGGCACGTCGATCTTCTGGACGTCGGCCCGGAAGTCGGTCGTCCATGTGGGCACGCACGCCGCCGAGGCGTACCACGAGGCGCCCGCGGCGGTGTTCCAGTTGGCCCGGACGACCTCCTCGCTCAGACGGGTGCCGAGGTTCTCGTCGGTGTTGTAGAAGGCGTTGTAGAAGTCGGTGAAGTAGGCGTACCGGTCCTTGGTCACGGCCTCGAGGATGCCCTCGAACACGCTGCCGTCGACGCCCTCCGGGTTGTCCTCCGTCTTGAGCAGGAACGGTTCGAGGGAGGCCAGGAACGCCGCCTTGGCCACCCGGCCCGAGCCGTACGTGCCGAGGTAGCGGCCCACCTCGCCGGTGCCCATGGAGAAGCCGACGAGGATCACGTCACGCAGGTCGAGAGTCTCCAGCAGGGTGTTCAGGTCGGCGGCGAAGGTGTCGTAGTCGTAGCCGACGGTGGGCTGGCTCGACCGGCCGAAGCCGCGGCGGTCGTAGGCGATGACGCGGTAGCCGGCGTCGAGCAGGGCCGGGATCTGCTTCTCCCACGAGTGACCGTCCAGCGGGTAGCCGTGGATGAGCACGACCGGCTGCCCGCTGCCGTGGTCCTCGTAGTACAGGTCGATGTCGGTGCTGTTCTCCTGGCCGACGGTGACGTACGCCATGGCGTGCCCCTTCTGATCTTCGCTGCGATTCCGCAACCGGTTTCGTGGTACGCGCTAGAGACTAGACCACGATTAACTTGTGCGCAAGGTAATTGTCTGCGATGAACCACGGATTGAGCGGGCCGGTAAGACCACGAAGGTGCCGATCGCGTCGCGGCACGTGGAGAAGGGCGGTGCCGGCCCTCAGCCCCGCCGGCTCGCGTACGCGGTGACGTTCTCGGTCAGGCGGCGCAGTGTGGCGAGCGTGCGGGTGAACTCCTCGGGATCGAGCGCCATCGCGTCGCCGACCGCGGCGAAGACGCCGTCACTGCGGCCCCGGAGGTCCGCGCCCTCCTCGGTCAGCGTGATCTGCACCGTGCGCTCGTCGTCGGCGCGGCGCTCCCGGCGCAGCAGGCCGTTGGCCTCCAGGCGCTTGAGCAGCGGCGTCATCGTGCCGTAGTCGAGGTGCAGTGCGGCGCCGAGTTCCTTGACCGTGACGCCCTCCTCGGGACCGTCCCACAGGACCAGCAGGACCAGGAACTGCGGATAGGTGAGGCCCATCTCGTCGAGCAGGGGCCGGTAGAGGCCGGTGACGGCACGGGAGGCCGCGTAGAGCGCGAAGCACATCTTGTCGTCGAGGACGCGGGGGACCCGCTGCTCACTCTGCGTGCTGGTCATCCCTCCACTTTAGGATCCTGGCCCGCTATCCGCACGTGGACGCTCCAATCGGGCACGAGGTGTTCCGGGGGGCGTGACCCGGCGCCGGCCGGGTCACGCGGGGCTCGTCAACGGCACCGGTGCAGCACCCGGGGGGTGACGCAGTCCGTGGTCTCCGCGCCGGCCCGCGCGTCGAGGCCGAGGTCGAGGTCGAGGTCCACGGCGAGGCCCAGGCCCAGGCCCAGGCCGAGGCCCACGTCGGCCCTCGCGTCGAGATCCAGAGTGGCGGGGGTGGTGGCCCTCGGCGTGTCACAGCCGCAGTCGGCGAACGCGGGCGCGGCGGTGAGCAGGCCCACGCAGGTCAGGGCGGCCAGGGACAGAAGGCGGATAGGGCGGTGCATGAAGATTCCTCATCTCAGATGTCACTAATCGTGTTCGATCGTCACTCTTCGTATCCGAAGATCGGTAGTGGCAAACTCAGGGCACTCCCGGCCGGGCACCAAAATCCCGTGTGAGAACGACCGGCAAAGCGGCCATTGCCCCCCGGAGAGCCCGGGCGTACCGTCGGACACGTGGCCGTTATCCACAAGGAACGCGTGGCGTGGGACAGCGCGAGGGTGTTCGCCGCGGCCGCCACGGACGACGTCTACTGGTGGCTCGGTGAAGAGCTCGGGCGCCATCTCGGGCAGAGATACGTGCTCGACCTGACCCGCACCCGCCGGCGCCTGCGACGGGAAGACGCCTCGCGTGCCGGCCGGGCGCACGAGGACGCGCTGTCCGCCGAGGTCGCCGCCTGGCGGGCCCGGATCGAGGACGTCCTGACGGAGTGTCCGGAGCTCGCCCCGGTCCTGCGGCAGGTGATCGAGGAGACCGGCCGCCGCCTGCCCCGCTGACCATCCGCCGCCCGCCGGACACGTCAGTGGCGCACACGACGGAGGCCGGGTCGTCCACAGGCTGTGGACGACCCGGCCCCGTAACCCTCAGCGGAAGCGCCGGAGCCTGAGACTGTTGCTGACGACGAAGACGCTGGAGAACGCCATCGCCGCCCCGGCGATCATGGGGTTGAGCAGCCCGGCGGCGGCCAGCGGCAGGGCCGCGACGTTGTAGGCGAAGGCCCAGAACAGGTTGCCCTTGATCGTGCGCAGTGTCCGCCGCGACAGCCTGATCGCGTCGGCCGCCACCCTCAGGTCGCCCCTGACCAGGGTCAGGTCGGCGGCCTCGATGGCCGCGTCGGTGCCGGTGCCCATGGCGAGCCCGAGGTCGGCCTGGGCGAGCGCGGCGGCGTCGTTGACCCCGTCGCCGACCATCGCCACGGTCCTGCCCTCGGCCTGCAGCCGCTTCACCACGTCGACCTTGTCGGCCGGCAGCACCTCCGCGATCACCTCGTCGATGCCCACCTCGGCGGCGACGGTGCGCGCGACCGCATCGTTGTCGCCGGTCAGCAGCACCGGCGTGAGCCCGAGCGCACGCAGGTCCCCGATCGCCTCGGCGCTGGTGGGCTTGACGACGTCGGCCACCACCAGCACCGCGCGGGCCGAGCCGTCCCAGCCGACCGCCACCGCCGTACGGCCGGCGGCCTGCGCCTCCCGCAGGGCCCGCGTCAGGTCGGCGGGCAGGTGCTGGGACCACTCGGCCAGCAGCGCGGGCCGCCCCACCAGGACGGCATGGCCGTCCACGATCCCCTGGACGCCGAGGCCCTCGACGTTGGCGAAGTCCTCCGGCGCGGGCAGGACGCCCACCCGCTCGGCGGCCCCCCGGGCGATCGCCTGCGCGATCGGGTGCTCGGAGGCGTGCTCCAAAGCCCCGGCCAGCCGCAGCACCTCCTCGGGGTCCTCCCCCTCGGCGGCCACGACGCCGGCCAGCGTCATCTTCCCCTCGGTGACGGTGCCGGTCTTGTCGAGCACGACCGTGTCGATCGCGCGGGTCGACTCCAGCACCTCGGGGCCCTTGATCAGGATGCCGAGCTGGGCGCCGCGGCCGGTGCCGACCAGCAGCGCGGTCGGCGTGGCCAGTCCCAGCGCGCAGGGGCAGGCGATGATCAGCACCGCCACCGCGGCGGTGAAGGCCGCCTCAGCGCCCTCGCCCGCGCCGAGCCAGTAGCCGAGCGTGGCGGCCGACAGCGCGATGACGATCGGCACGAAGACCCCGGAGATGCGGTCGGCCAGGCGCTGCACCTCGGCCTTGCCGGTCTGGGCCTCCTCCACCAGCCGCGCCATCTGCGCGAGCTGGGTGTCCGACCCGACCCGGGTGGCGCGCACGACCAGCCGGCCGCCCGCGTTCACCGTCGCGCCGGTGACCGCGTCACCGGCCCGCACCTCCACCGGGACCGACTCGCCGGTGAGCATCGAGGCGTCGACCGCCGAGGTCCCCTCCTCGATCACGCCGTCGGTCGCGATCTTCTCTCCTGGCCGTACGACGAAGCGGTCGCCCACCGCCAGCTCGCCGACCGGGACGCGGACCTCCCCGCCGTCGCGCAGGACGGCGACGTCCTTGGCGCCGAGTTCGAGCAGCGCCCGCAGGGCCGCGCCCGCCCGCCGCTTGGATCGGGCCTCGAAATAGCGCCCGGCCAGGATGAACGCCGTGACCCCGGCCGCGGCCTCGAGGTAGATGTCGCCGGAGCCGTCGCCGCGGGAGATGGTCAGATCGAACCCGTGGGTCATGCCCGGCATGCCCGCGTCGCCCAGGAACAGGGCCCACAGCGACCAGCCCAGCGCCGCGATCGTGCCCAGCGACACGAGCGTGTCCATCGTGGCCGTGCCGTGGCGCAGGTTGGCCCAGGCCGCCCGGTGGAACGGCAGGCCGCCGTACACGACGACCGGGGCCGCGAGCGTGAGCGACAGCCACTGCCAGTACGTGAACTGCAGGGTGGGGACCATCGCCAGCGCGATCACCGGTACGGCGAGCGCGACGGAGACGAACAGCCGGGTGCGCAGGGGGGCGAGCTCGTCGGCCGGTTCCCCGGCCGTCTGCTCCGGCTTCGGCGGCGCGGGCAGCGTGGCCGTGTATCCGGCCTTCTCCACCTCCGCCACCAGTGCCTGCGGGTCCAGGTCCACCGGGAAGGACACCTTGGCCTTCTCGGTGGCGTAGTTGACGCTGGCGGTCACGCCCTCCAGCTTGTTGAGCTTGCGCTCGATCCTGTTGGCGCACGACGCGCAGGTCATGCCGCCTATCGAAAGCTCGACCGCGCCAGTAGGCCGGTCACCGGTTGTCGCCGGCATCACCACTCCTTTCTCGCGTCATGCCGTCAACGGCTGTGCCCGGCCGTTTCCGCGTGAACCGTGAAGGCGGCCGTGCGGACGGTTCCCTCGTGTTTGAAGTCGAGGAACAGGCGGTAGTCGCCGCCACTCGGCGCCGACGCGGCGAAGGTCACCCCGGCCGCCGGGGTCGTGCCCTCCTCGGGGTGCACGTGCAAATAGGCCAGGTCGCCCGCGCGGATCGCGACGAGGTGGCCGTAGGCGCCCAGATAGGGTTCGAGGTCGCCGACCGGCTCGCCGTCCTTGCTCACCGTGAACACGAGCTTACTCACCCGGCCGGGCGCGAGGTCGCCCGCCAGCGTGACCGTGTATCCGTCCACCCGCGCCGTACGATCCGGTGCCGGCAGCGGCCGGGGCTCGTAAGGGCCCGGGGCGTTCAGATCGGTGCCGAGCGTCAGATCCGGCCCGCCCTCGGGGGCGAAGTCGGCGTACGCGCGGTAGGTCCCGGCGGCCGGCAGAGTGAGCCGGACCGTCCAGACCCCGTCGCCGGCCTCCTCCGGGTGCAGGTGCCAGAAGCCGCCGAGGTCCCGGGAGACCACGATGAAGTGCAGCTTCTTTTCGTGCTTCACCTGGTAACGGGTCACCGGCGCGCCGTCGGGCCCGGTGACGGTGAAGCGGAAATCGGTGGCCTTGCCCGGCAGGAGCGTCGTGGTCAGCGGGACCAGCGTGTAGCCGTCCTGGGAGATCTGCAGGCCCGCCGCCACCGTGGTGGCGGCCTCCTCGGCGCCCGTGTGGGCGTGGCCGGCCGCCGGCTCGGGGTGACCGTGGACGGGCCGCGGCTCCGTGCGCGGGGGCTCGCCGGCGCCGAGCGCGGTCCCCGCCCCCAGGGCCGCAATGAAGATCACTCCGAGGCCCGCGGCGTACGCGCCGAGCCGGGCGGGGGTGTTCACGAGACACCCGCCACGTCGTATCCGGCCTCCCGGACGGCCGCCACGATGGCCGCGTCGTCGACGCCGCCGTCGGTCTCGACCGTCAACAGGCCGGAGGCGAGGTCCACACGCACGTCGGTCACGCCGGCGACCGCGCCCACCTCCTCGCTGACCGAGCTGACGCAGTGGCCGCAGGTCATACCGGTGACGGTGTAGGTGGCGGTCATGGCGATCACTCCTGTAACTCGTTCCTCATCGACGACAACACCATACCCCCCTATGGTATTTCCGCGTCAAGACAGGGCCCCCTTCGAGAGGGGGCCCGACGGTCTACAGGAGGTAGCGCAGCCAGAGGTACGGCACGCACAGGGCCACCGTGACGACGGTGACCACCAGGCCATACTTCGTGAACTGCCAGAAACTGATCCGGGTGCCGTTGCGCTCGGCGATGCCGAGGATGACGACGTTGGCGGAGGCGCCCACGGCGGTGGCGTTGCCGCCGAGGTCCGCGCCGAGCGCGAGCGCCCACCACAGCACGTTGTGGTCGGCGCCGGGCACGTGCTGCGCGAGATCGGCCACGATGGGGCTCATCGTGGCGACGTAGGGGATGTTGTCCACGATCGCGGACAGCCCGGCCGACGCCCAGAGCAGGACCATGGCGGTCACGCCCGGCCGTCCGGCCGTCGCCTCCGCCGCCGCCCGCGACACCTGCGTGATCACACCGGTCTCGACGAGCGCGCCGACCATCACGAACAGCCCGGCGAAGAACACCAGCGTCGGCCACTCCACCTCGCGCAGGGCGTCGTCGGTGGTGATTTTGGTGACCAGGACGAGCAGCCCCGCGCCGAGCAGCGCCACGACCGACGGCTCGTAGTGCAGCACCGGGTGCAGCACGAACGCCGCGATCACCACGCCGAGCACGGACAGGCTCTGCACGAGCATGACCTTGTCCTGGATGGCCGCCCGCTCGTCCAGCTGCATGATCTCGGCCGCCCGCTCGGGGTCGTACCGGAACGCCTTACGGAACAGCAGCCGGCACAGTCCGATGAAGACCGCCGTCAGCACGATCACCAGCGGGGTGAGGTGGACGAGGAAGTCGTTGAAGGTCAGCCCGGCGCGGGAGGCGATGATGATGTTCGGCGGATCGCCGACGAGGGTCGCGGTGCCGCCGATGTTGGACGCCATCGCCTCGGCGATCAGGAAGGGCGCCACCGGCAGGGCGAGGCGCTCGCAGACGAGGAAGGTGACCGGCGCGATCAGCAGCACGGTCGTGACGTTGTCCAGCAGCGCCGACGCCAGGGCCGTGATCACCAGGAGCAGCACCATGAGCCGGAACGGCCGTCCCCTTGCCCGTTTCGCCGCCCAGATGGCGAGGTATTCGAACACGCCGGTCTGCCGCAGCACGCCGACGATGATCATCATGCCCAGCAGCAGGAAGACGACGTTCCAGTCCACGCCGGACTCCTGCGAGAAGAACGCGGAGCCGGCCGTGGTCGCGTGAATGAGCAGCAGGATCGCGGCGCCGCCCAGGGCGGCCTTGACCCGATGGACCCTCTCGCTGGCGATGAGGACGTACGTGGCGACGAAGACGATCGCCGCCACCCATGCGGTCACCGTCATGTGAGCCGCTTGAGCAGTGCGGAGAGCGTGACCGCGCCCAGCAGGCGGTCGCCGTCGAGCACGGCGACCAGGGGGCTGCGGGTGCGCGCCATCAGCGCGGCGACCTCCAGGAGCGTGGCGTCGGGATCGGTCACCGGGAGCTCGCGCGGCCGTTCCGGCATCGCCTGGCGGACCGTGCGCTCGCCCAGCGCGCGGACGAACGCGTCGGCGTGCGCCTCGTCGATCACCCGGGCCAGCGCGGGGTCGTCCTGGCAGTACCTCGGCACGGCCAGGCGCAGCACCTGCGTGCCGGGCAGGATCGACACCGGGGCGCCGCGCTCGTCCAGCACGATCAGCCCGGGCAGCTCGCGTTCGGCCATGAGACGCGCGGCGTCGGCCACGGGGGAGTCGAGTCCCACGGTGGGAAACGGCACTACGAGATCGCGGGCACGCATGATCTCACCTGCCCGCCGCGAGTGGCTGTGCTCACGTCCTGCCTTCCGGTCGCCGGTCCGGCCCCCGGGTATGGGGGACCCCTTCGCCGACCAGACTTCCCGGCACGCCCCGGCCCAGGCTATCGGCCCGGCAACCCGCACAAAAGCCCCGAAGAGGCGCGGACGAATACCCCCTCGGAGTACGGCAGGCGCCCGAGCGACCCGGCCGGCAGCGGGACCATGCCCTCGGGCGCCTCCGTCAGCCGGGCGGAGAAGGCCAGACGGCGGCCGGTGCGTCCCCGGGGCGAGACGTAGTCGTCCGCGCCGGCGAAGGTCACCTCCCTCACCGGGGCGAGCCGCGTCAGCGCCGCCTCCACTGCCTCACCCGGCCCTACGACGGTGGCGGGCAGGCGGTCCGTCTCGTCGTCGGAGTGAACGAGCACCGCGCCGTCGAGCCAACCGGCCAGGCAGACCGTGACCTCCTCGAAGCCGGCGCGTACGGCCTCGGCCGCCAGGTCGGCGGACCCGGGGACGTCCCACCCGTGCAGGGAGAAGACCGGCGACCCGCATGCGAGCGGCACGGTGAGTGCCCGCCGCACGGCCTCGACGCCCGCCCGTGCGTACGGCACGGTCCGCTCGGGCAGCCGGTCAAGTGGAAACCAGCCCAGTTCGGCGCACTTGTGCGGCTCGGCATTGACCGGCGTGCCGGTGATCGTGCGCGCCACGAGGAACATCCCGATGCGGGCCGTTCCACCAGCGTTGCGGTGATGCATGACGTGCACCACCTCGCAGCCGTCCACCTCGACGCCGAGCTCCTCGCGGGCCTCCCGTACGGCGGCGTCCACCACAGACTCCCCCTCCTCCAGGTGCCCGGACGGCATGATCTGCCACTCCCCGTCGGCGTAGCCGGTGCCCCGGCGGCGGCCCAGCAGCACCTTCCCGCCGTCTGTGAGCATGCCGCCGTCTGTGAGCACTCCGCCGTCTATGAGCATCAAGTGCACGTCGACGACCGGCCGATACCGTCCGGGGGCGTACGTCGCGGCGTCGAGCAGCGCGGGCAGGGTCGCGGCGTTCGCGGCGATGAACTCCCCCAGCTCGGCCGGGACCATGTTCAGCGCGCGGACCTCCTCCGGGCGTACGCGCCGCACCTGGTGCAGGCCGATGTCCGGTTCGAGGAACTCCGGGCCGCTGCGGCGCGACAGGTCGAGCGACACCAGTCGGCAGGCGAAGACGCTGCTCAGGCGGCCGGGCTCGGCGAGGGTGAACACGTGCAGCGCCGGCCCCGCCGTCGCTCCGAGCTCCTCGTCGAGCTCGCGGCGCAGCGCCGCCTCCAAAGTGGCGTCGGCGGGCTCCACGCCGCCGCCCGGCGTTACCCAGTACGGCTCACGCTCCGGCCGTACACGCCGGAACAGGACGATGTCGTCGCCGTCGAACAGGATGGCCCGGACGCCGTGCCGCACGGAGGTCATGCCGGCATCCTCTCGCGTACGGTCCGGCGTCCGCTGCCGAAGGGGGCCGAAATACGGTGAGGAGAGCTCTCCCTGGGGAGCGGCTTCGTGGAGAAGGGATGCAGGACATGACCGAAATGACCTACCGGCGGTTGGGCGACTCGGGGCTCGTCGTCTCGGCTCTCGGCCTGGGCGGCAACAACTTCGGCCGCAGGCTTGACCTCGACGCCACGCGCGCCGTGGTCGACGCGGCGCTCGACGCCGGTGTCACGTTGATCGACACCGCCGACATCTACGGCGAGTCGGAGGCGCTGCTCGGCGAGGTGCTGAAGGGGCGGCGTGACCAGGTCGTCCTCGCCACCAAGTTCGGCGGGGACGTGCACGGCGCCAACGGGCCCGACTGGGGCGCGCGGGCCTCGCGGCGGTACGTCCGCCTGGCGGTCGAGCGGTCGCTGCGCCGCCTCAAGACCGACTGGATCGACCTCTACCAGCTGCACTTCCCCGACCCGTCCACCCCGATCGAGGAGACTCTGTCGGTCCTGACGGACCTGGTGCGGGAGGGCAAGGTCCGCTACGTGGGCTCGTCCAACTTCGCGTCCTGGCAGGTCACCGACGCGGACTGGATCGCCCGCACCGGAGGCTTCGAGCGTTTCGTGAGCGCGCAGAACGAATACAGCCTGCTCGACCGGCGGGTGGAGGGGGAGCTGGTGCCCGCGCTGCTGCACCACGGCGTCGGGCTGCTGCCCTACTTCCCGCTCGCCAACGGCCTGCTCACCGGCAAGTACCGGCGCGGGGAGGAGGCACCGTCGGGCACCCGCCTCGCGGACCGGCCGCAGTACCTGACCGACGCGCGGTTCGAGGTGGTGGAGCGGCTGCGGGAGTTCGCCGAACGGCAGGGGGTGACCCTGCTGGACGTCGCGATCGGCGGCCTGCTCGCGCAGCCGGCCGTTTCCTCGGTGATCGCGGGGGCGACCCGGACCGAGCAGATCAAGGCCAACGTCGCCGCCGCGGCGTGGCGGCCGGACGAGGCGGCGCTCAAGGAGCTGAACGAGATCGCCGGCTGAGCGGAGGCGGTCGCCGCACAGGTGTTCGGCTCTGCCCGCACCCTCGGCGTACTGGCCGCACAGCCGATCGGTCTGCCCGCACCCTCGGCGTACTCATCGAGCCCGCCGGGCGGCGCGTCCCGCCGCGCGAGCGTGCGCGGCCGTGCGAGCCCCCGGCGGGCGGGTCAGTCGTCGAGCATCTCCAGGAGACGGCGCAGGTAGGGCGGCACGTTGCGCAGCCGTACGGCGTCGCCCGCCGCGGGGGACGCCGGAGCGAGCAGGGCCCGCAGCCCCGCAAGGTCGATGAACCGCAGAGCGCCGGCGTCGACGGTGATCTCGCCACGTCTGCTTCTCGCCTCGGCGAGCGCGGTCGCCAGGGCGGCGCTGTTGGACACGTCGACCTCGCCATCGAGGATCACCGACGAGTCCGCGGGGGACCATCTGACGCTGAGGTAGGTGTCGATGTAGAGAACGCCCTGATGGCCGCCGGACGACCTCACGAGACGCACCGGTACGGCGAACCGGTGCACGGCGCGATGCGCGCCCATCCTGGGTGAAGGATCGCGGAGTAGGACATGGTGAACGACGTCACGGTCCCACCTCCTTGCTGGAAGCGGAAATACTTACTGAGCGTGTCCGTCTGACCGCGCATCTGTCAATGGTTGGCCAATTAATATTCAACCAACGACCACTGTCGGCGTCGTCCCGCCGCGGCGCTTCTGTCAACGCTTGCGGCCGACGCCGCCGACCGCCCAGACCGTGTTCTTCGGCGGGCGCAGTTCGTCCGGCTCCGGCCGCCATTCGGGCACCTGGACGAGGCCGGGCTCCACCATCTCCAGGTCGCCGAACAACGGCAGGATCTCGGCCCGGGTGGGCAGTCGCAGGCGGCCGTCGTCCTTGGCCGCCCATTCGTTGGCGAACAGCAGGGCCAGTTTGCCGGTCACCTCCGGCCGGAGGTCGGAGATCGCGTGGCTGATGACCATGTAGCTGCCGGGCGCGATCGCCTCGCGCAGGCGTGCCGTGATGGCCCTCGTGAGGTCGTCGTCGTTGATAGCGGCCAGGACCGAGACGAGCAGGACGCCCACGGGCTCGTCGAGGTCCACGAGCTCCCGCAGCCGCGGATGCGTGAGGATCGAGTCGGGATCGCGCACGTCGCCCTGGATCACCGCGACGCGCTCGTCCTCCTCCACCAGCGCCTGGCCGTGGTTGACCACGACGGGATCCTTGTCCACGTAGACCACGCGGGCGTCGGGGGCGCATCCCCGTGCGATCTCGTGCACGTTGCCCTGCGTCGGCAGGCCGCAGCCGATGTCGATGAACTGGCGGATCCCGATGCCGGCCAGGAACCGTACGCTCCTGCGGAGGAACTTCCGCCCCTCACGGCACATCAGGGGAAGCTCGGGCGCGATGAGCAGCGCCGCCTCCGCGGCCTCTCGGTCCGCGGCGAAATTGTCCTTCCCGCCGAGCCAGTAGTCGTAGACCCGGGCCTCGTTCGGGACGGACGGGTCGAAACCCACAGGCTCGACCGGGGAGAAACCCGGCATGATCCTCCGTTCAGCCCTGATGACCGATAGTACCGGTGCGAGACGGGCCAAATTGAGGATTCGTACGTGTGTCGCGTTGCGAGCCCGTCACGGCGGCCGGGGCGATGGGACGGACGGGCCTTGTGAACCGGGGAGGATCAGCGGTAGCCGTCGGCCTCCGCGGTGAAGCCGGCCCACACGGCCTTGCCCACGGGACGCAGCCGTGTCCAGCCCCACATGCGGCTGACTCCGGCCACCACCTGCAGGCCGCGTCCGGTTTCGGACACGTAGTCGGGCTCGCGCAGCACCGGCGCGTCGTTGCTGGGGTCGGTGACCATGCACAGCAGCGCGCGCGACGATCGGAACATCAACAGCCGCACCGGCAAGGGATGGATGGCCTGATGCCGCAGGCCGTGGCGCAGCGCGTTGGTGACCAGTTCGCAGACCGCGAGCGCGGCGTCGTCGGCGACGCCCTCCATCGACCAGGTCCGCAGCACGCCCGTGGTGAAGTGCCGCGCGGTGCGCGCGGCGAGGCTCTCCCGATGGAACTCGTGCACCGCCACCTGGGGGACGCCGCACGGCTCCTCTCCATAGGTCCAGGGCCAGCGCTTGCCATCCGGAAAGACCTGCTCAAGCGTGCCCAGCCAAGGATCCCGGGCACCGCTATCGGCTTCTGCGAGGGAAGCGCGGTCTGTCCGATAACCAGTCATTGAGAGCCTTATGAGGTTGATGTCGACCATGTGGCGGGATGACTCAGTAAGTCATACTGCTCCCATTGATGCTCGTGTGCAAGTACAGATGCACGTGCAAACGCACGAAAGGCATCGGTTGGGCTCGGATTCCGAAAGAGGCGCCCCATGTCCGTGTTCTACAACGGAATGCCCTCATCTCACCTGGGGCAGCAGGCCTGGCGCAAGAGTCGGCACAGCAACCCGAGCGGCAACTGCGTCGAGATCGCCGAACTGCCCGACGGCCGGGTGGCTCTGCGCAACTCCCGGCACCCGGCGGGTCCGGCGCTGGTCGTGCCCCGCCAGGACATGGCCGCATTCCTCCGATCGGCCAAGGAGGGCGAATTCGACGACCTCTTGGACAAATGATCTCGGCACTTGCGTGAGACGACAGGGCGAGTATCGTGAACGTGGCGTAAACACCGGCGCACCTCAAAGGACCCCATATGACTGCGGCCTCTATGGAGGGTGTGCCTCACCCGCTCGATCTGGCGGCACGATCACGCCGCAGCCCGACCGTCCTGCGTATCCTTCTCGGCACCCAGCTGCGCCGGCTGCGTGAAAGCAGGCACATCCGCCTGGAGGAGGCCGGCCACGCCATCCGCGCCTCCCACTCGAAGATCAGCAGAATGGAGCTCGGACGCGTCGGGTTCCGCCGCCGCGACGTCGCCGACCTCCTCACTCTGTACGGCGTTACCGACGAGAGCGAGCGGGAGGCGCTGCTCTCCCTCGTCGCCCAGGCCAACGCCCCCGGCTGGTGGCACAAGTACGACGACGTCCTGCCCTCCTGGTTCGAGGCGTACGTCGGCCTGGAGCAGGCGGCGAGCACGATCCGCTGTTATGAGGTGCAGTTCGTGCCCGGGCTGCTGCAGGCCCCGGCGTACGCCGAAGCGGTCGTGCGACTCGGCCATCCGGCCGCCTCGGCCGAGGAGGTCGAGCGCCGCGTCCGGCTGCGGATGGACCGCCAGGAGGTGCTGGCCCGCCCGGATGCTCCCAGTCTTTGGGCGGTGATCGACGAGGCCGTGCTGCGCCGCCCGGTGGGCGGTCCCGAGGTGATGCGGGCCCAGATCGAGCATCTGCTCGAAACGATCGCCCTGCCCCGTGTAACGCTCCAAATCATCCCGTTCACCGCCGGAGGGCACGCCGCCGCGGGCGGGCCGTTCAGCATTCTGCGCTTCGCCGGGGTCGGCCTGCCGGACGTCGTCTACCTCGAACAGCTCACCAGCGCCATCTACCTGGAGAAACGGGAGGATGTCGACCGCTATCTCGCAGTCATGGAACGACTGTGCATCCAGGCGAGGCCTGCGGCGGACACCAAGCGTATGCTGCTGCAGCTCATGACGGAGCTGTGACGATGCGCTAGCGTCGCGAGCGCGACCTCCGTTGCGATATGCCCACAGGAGACGGTGGCGCAAGCCGTACCCGAAAATACGTGTCAGGTGCGCAGGGGCGGTAAGTGGAGTACTACCACGCTGTGGGGCAAGCAGGAGGGCGGTGAGAACCTTGGCGGGCAGCCTGCTCAGCCTGGAGTTCGACCGAAGTTCGGTCACCAGGGTGCGGCATCTCGTCATGGTGTCGGCGCAGGAGGCCGGGCTTGAAGGCGTGGCGCTGGAGGATTTCGTCCTCGCCGTGCACGAGGCGGTCACCAACGCCGTCCGATACGGCTCGCCGCCACGGGGGATCGCCATGTGGCGAGAGGCGGGGGTGCTGGTGGCCGAGATCACCGACAAAGGCCCCGGTATTCCCGACGAGGTGCTCGAACGCGAGGAGCCGGCGACGCGCTTCGACTTCGGGGGACGCGGCCTGTGGCTCATGAACCGCCTGGCCGACCTCGTCGTGCGTACGGGGGCCGAGGGGACGACGATCCGCCTCTGCGTGACGCTTCCCTGATCGTCATTGGACTTCCGCTCAGAGCGGAGCCTGGGTCGCCTGACCGAAACCAGACGCCTCCGACTCCCCGAACCCCAGCTGCCGTCAGGGTTAGCGCCGCTGTGAGCTGGGCACTTCTGATCTCGTCGCCTGGCCGCCAGGGTCGGACGGCGCACCAGGCGGGCGAGCCGTAATCTTGATTTTGGTTCCCCGAAATTTCGGGCAATCCGGGTCGGACGCCGAAGCCTTGCTAGGCTGCAGGGAACCGTAGAACCGGGCGTTGTCTCACCCGGCAGGTGAGACCGTCGAGAAGTGGGGTCACACCGTGAAGAAGCTGCTTGTTCTCGCTCTGGTCGCCGTCGGCGGGCTTCTGGTCTGGCGCAAGGTGCAGGCCGACCGCGCCGAGCTCGATCTGTGGACCGAGGCCACCGGCAGCGAGAACTGACCACCAGGGATGGTGCTTGATCGTGGCAAGGGTGCGGGAATGACCCCCGTGAAGCTGGCCTGCCTTGATTTGGCCGGGACCACGATCGGTGACATCGAGATGGTGGAACGGGCGTTCGCCGAGGCGATCGCCACGCAGGGCATCGTCCCCGGGACCAGCGCCTATGCCCGTGCCATGGTGCATGTGCACAGGTCCCGGGGATGTCCCAAGATCGAGGTGTTCCGGGGCCTCTTCCCCGGCAACGAGGCTCGGGCGCAGGCCGCGAACCTGACCTTCGAGCGCTCCTACGAGGGAGCCATCGAGCGGACCGGTCTCGTGCCGATCCCCGGTGCCGTCGAGGCCATCGGGAAACTGCGCGACGCGGGCCTCAAGATTGTTCTGATCACGGGATTCAGCCGCGCGACCCTGGGGCGGGTGCTGAGCACCCTCACCTGGATCGACATGCTGGACCTCGCACTGTGCCCCGAGGACGCCGGACGCGGCCGTCCGTACCCGGACATGGTGCTCACCGCCGTCCTGCGGTCGGGCATCGACGACGTACGACAGGTGGCCGTGGCGGGCGACTCCGAAAGCGACATGCTGTGCGGCCGGCGCGCGGGCGCCTCGATCGTCGCCGGGGTGCTCACCGGCGTCCACAGCAAGGAGCGCCTGCTCGGTGGTGGGGCCACCCACATCATCGACTCCGTCGCCGACTTCCCCGCGCTCGTCCTCGGCAACGAGGCCGCCGCCTCGCCGGTGGCCGCCGCGGCCTCCTGATCGTTCCTCATCGTTTTCCGGCGCGGAGGAGCCTGGCGGGCGGCACGGCGCGGTATCGAGTGGCGCTCGGGTGCGGGCTGTTGCTACGGTGTACGCACCGGCGGCCTATGGATCTGCGTGTTCGCGTAGTCCGCACCCGCCACGGGGCCTTAGCTCAGCTGGCAGAGCGCCTGCTTTGCAAGCAGGAAGTCAGGGGTTCGAATCCCCTAGGCTCCACCCCACGTCAAAGGCCACCTTCCATGATCAGGAAGTGGCCTTTGTGATCTCGTACAGCAGCGAAGTACAGCAACCGCTACGGATCCAGTTGCTCACCGAGCTGCTTGAGAGCCTTGCGCGTCTCCTCTGACGAGACCTCGCTGTAGATGTTCATCGTGACCGAGATCTGGCTGTGCCTGAGGATCTGCATCGCCACGCGTGGGTGAACGTCGAGGGCGACCAGGAGTGACGCGCAGGTCTTCCGAGTCGCGTGGACGTGGACCTTCCGCACCTTGGCCTTGGCGCAGGCGTTGGCGAAGCTCCGCCGGAAGTTCGACGGCTCGATCGGCCGGCCGCTCGCGGTGGTGAAGACGAGCCCTGTCTCGTGCCAGCCCTCCCCAGCCTCAGCGCGGGCCGCACGATGGGCGGCGAGGCGCACCCGCAGAGCCGCGGTGACGATGTTCGGAAAGGGCAAGGTGGCATCGGAAGCGTGCGTCTTGGTCTCGCGGTGCAGGAGCTGGCCGTTGACCCGCTGGATCTGCCAGCCGATCGTCATCTCGGCCGGTCCAGGTCCACGTCTTCCCAGCGCAGCCCGAGCACCTCACCCAGGCAGAGCCCGAGCACGAGGACCAGGACGTAGGCCGGATACATCGGGTCCCACCTCGTACGAACCGACTCCAGGAAAGTCCGTGCCTCATCCACCGTCCACGGCTTCACCTTGCGCTTACGAAGCAGTACGACGACGCGACGATTCTCCTGGCGACGCTGACGCCGAACCCGCCAGCCGGAAACTGAGCTGTTACGGATTCGCTTACGTCTTCAAGCCGCCTTCGGCGGATTGCCGTGAGAAGAGGTCCGGCGGGGGCTATTCAGGATGCCGGTCGTGCATCACGCGTACGGACCTCCCGTCTACCGCCTCGTACTCCCGCCGGTTTGGCCACGCCTCGGGCGCCCTCTCTACACCGCTTGTCGGGATGAGATCACTTTAATGTGCAGGGACGGGAGGGAAGGACGCAAGCACAAGAGGGGCGGCGGGCTCGACGATCCGAGACAGAAGGCGGGCCACCAGGGGGAGGACCCGCCGGGGAAGGAATCGGCAGAGGAGAGGGCTGTTTCCTGAGCTGCCTTCCAGTGACACCGTGAGGGGGGTCGAACGATGGGGGTGGCACAGCGCAGCCAGAAGCCATCACGGCCCGCACTCCCGAAGGGGAAAGTACGCGGACACAGGTTGTGTCTACCGCTGGGCCGCGCGCCCGCCCCGCCGGCGGGCTGCGGCTCTCCGGCCGGTCCCGCCGGCAGGCGGCGCGCACCCTGCGCCGACAAGCGGCGCGGGTGTTCAACCGATGGCGGCAAAGCGGCCATCCGCGAAAAGTGATCTCTCTCCCCAAGAGGGTGAACGGGTCGTTGGCTATGAGCGGTACCACGACGTCGAAGAACCCGGAGACCATGAGGGCGACGCTGGCAGACGAGGGGAGAGAGGAAGAAGGGGGCGGGGAGGGGAGGCAGGCGGAAGGAGCAACGGGACAGGGCCTTGGGGCGCTGCCCCAAACCCCGGGGCCTCCGACTCCGAGAGGGGGTCGCGCGAGCTCGCGCCGTAGCGGGCTGAGGTGGAAGTCCTGATCGCTCGCCCGCCATCGACCCAGGCAGAGCCCAGCAGCCCGGCTCCTCCACGTCAAGCCCAGCCGTGCAGGCAGGACAACCAGCGCGCGAGGAAGGTCACCGGGAGCCAGGTACACGCGAGGCAGGGCTTGACCTTCCGTCCCCGGGCTGCTGTCGCTTCGCGATGGGTCGACGGCAGACGAGAGATCAGGACAGACGAGTTGTACGCGCGGGACAATCGGGTGGTGACTAGCCCTATGTACCGAGATCGCTCCTTGGAGGAGCTTGAGCGCGACCGTTGGCCAGATCCACCGGATGATGCGACCCGCCTTGTCTCGACCGTGCATGCTCTACGACATCGACCAATCGGCACGCTGGACGTGGAGAACCTGCGCTTGTTGATCGGGCAGAACGTTGGACTGCCCCACCTTCTGCCGTTGGCGCTGGAGATATTGCGGGACAACCCGCTAGCAGAAGGGGACATGTACGAAGGCGATCTCTTGTCGGCGGTCGTCACCAGGGACCCGGCGATCTGGAGCCGGTTCCCCAACCTTGAACGCAAACTCCGCGCGATCCTCCTGGAACTGGCTGACCTACCATCCAGTCTCCGGGGGAATGTCGAGCAGTTCCTCGGTTCCACACCTCGCCCCTGACGCTTCGCCCAGCCGGGGCACATTAGGGGCACATGCCCTCGGAAAGCACTGGAAAGTGATGGCAACGAACGCAAGCGTTTTCGCACGTCCCCGGGGATACCGAAGTTATCCGCCCAGATCATGAGCACGCGAAATTAGAACCCGGCCTACAGGCCGACTGGTCCGCATTGGGCTTGATCCGGTTTGACGGACATCTGAGATCAGGGGTTCGTCCCCGGAAGGATGTCCAAGATGGAGAGCATGGGGAAGAAGAAGCGTCCTCGCCGCTCGTTCACGCCGGAGTTCAAGGCCGAGATCGTCGAGCTGTGCCAGCGCGGTGATCGCTCGATCGGCCAGGTGGCCAAGGACTTCGACTTGACCGAGACCGCGGTGCGGGACTGGGTCCGCCAGGCCGAGGTCGACGCCGGGCAGCGTGACGGGCTAACCAGCAGCGAACGCGAGGAACTGGTCGCGTTGCGGCGGGAGAACCGCCGGCTACGCGAGGACGTCGACATCCTCAAGCGGGCCACCTTAGATTCAAAGAGTCAAGGCAACGCATTGGGCCGGGGTTCGGTAGCCGAGGCACTTTCGGGGGCGGTCGTTCAGCCGGGCGGCCAAGGCGTCGAGGTCGGCTTGGCTGTACAGGCTCAGATCGATGCCTTTCGGTAAGTATTGCCGGATCAGCTTGTTCGTGTTCTCGTTTGTGCCCCGCTGCCACGGGCTGCGCGGTGCCGCGAAGAAGACGTCGACGCCGGTTGCTTCGGTCAGCAACCGGTGGCCGGCGAGTTCCATACCGCGGTCCCAGGTGAGAGTGCTGAGCAGGCGAGCATCCATCCGTGAGAACGCCTGCTGCAGGGCGGGGATGACCGTCGTGGTGTGACGACTGGGTAGCGCGACCATGGTCAGATAGCGGGACTTGCGGTCGACCAGCGTCGCGACCTGGCTGTTCTTGGCTCCGACGATGAGATCGCCTTCGAGGTGCCCGAGCTCGGTTCGGGCGTTGGCTGCGTCAGGCCGTTCCTCGATCGGCCGGGCCCCGGTGATCTGGGAACGCCACTGGCCCTTGACCGTGTTCTTCTTGTTTTTGCGGATGGGACGGCGCGTGCGCAGCTTGGTGCACAGCTCACGCGGGATCACTTTCCAGCGGGTCGTGTAGATCGCGCGGTAGATGCTTTCGTGGCTGATCCGCATGAGCGGGTTGCCGGCGTGCATCAGCCGCAGATGCCCCACGATCTGCTCCGGGGACCACTCGTTGTCGAGCAGTTCGATCACCAGCTGGCGCAGCACCGGGTTGTCCTGCAGGGCCGACGGTTTTGGGCGACGTGCCTGCTCTTGAGCGCGTTGCTCGGCGGCGACCGCACGGTACTTCACTCGGCCGCCGTTGCGGGCGACCTCCCGGCTCACCGTGGATGCCGGCCGGCCGATCGACACGGCAATCGAACGTAGTGAGGCTCCAGCCTCGAGGCCGCGAGAGATCGATTCCCGGTCCTCGGCGCTCAAGTGCTCGGCCCGGCGCACCCGCTCGGCCGGCGCGATGCCGCCATGGTGCTTCAGCACCGTGAAAACCGACCCCGGGGGCTTGCCCAGTGCCCGGGAGATCACGCTGATGGAGTCACCGGCGCGCCACCGCCGCCACAAGTCTTCTTTCATCGCGTCCGACATTCCCGGCCGACCCATCCGAGCCACGATCCACCCATCCACTAGCAGTGTTGCGTTGATCGTCTGAATCTAAGACGGCTTTCTTCGTGCGGGAGACCCGGTGAGCGTGGACCCGTTCATCGAGGCGGAGAAGCAGGGCGGTCACAACGTCAAACGGGCGTGTGAACTGCCGGAAGTCTCCCGCGCCGCCTTCTACGCCCGCCGCAACCCCACACCCGGCCCCCGCGCTGTCCGCGACAACCAGTTGAGCGAACGCATCGGCGGCGTCCACCGTGAATCGCGTGGAACCTACGGCGCCCCACGCATCCACGCGGCCCTTCAGCACGAAGGCGAACGATGCGGACGACGTCGCGTCGCCCGTCTGATGCGCGCGCTGGGATTACAGGGCCGGTATCGGCGCCGCCGGCAGACCACCACGATCCCCGACCCAGACGCCGCCAAGCGGCCGGACCTGGTCAGTCGCGACTTCCAGCCGGATTCAGCCGAGATCGACACCCGCTGGTGTGGCGACATCACGTATATCGCCACTGATGAGGGCTGGTTGTATCTGGCCACGGTCATCGACATCGCCTCACGCCGCGTGGTCGGCTGGGCCACCGCCGACCACCTGCGCACCGAGCTCGTCGCGGACGCTTTGCAGCGCGCGTGGCGCAACCGCCGCCCCACCAAACCGGTGATCTTCCACTCGGACCGCGGCTGCCAATACACCAGCACCGCCTACACCCGCCTGGCGGAGCGGCTCGGAGTCCGGTTGTCGGTCGGCCGCCGAGGTCAGTGCTGGGACAACGCGCTGGCCGAGTCGTTCTTCGCCACGATCAAGGGCGAACTCCTAGACGAACGCCGCTGGCCCACCCGGGCCGCCGCCCGCAGTGCGATCTTCGAATTCATCGAGAGCTGGTACAACCTCCGCCGCCTTCACAGCAGCCTCGGCTACGTTAGCCCCGCCGCCTACGAAGAAACTCGTGCGGCCTGACCACCACACCAACGGTGTCCGTCAAAGCGGAACAAGCTCATCGGCGTTGCAGTGGACGGGCACCAGCGCCCCCGGAACCTCTACGTCGCCCGTCCGCTGGAACGGAAGGCCGGTCCAGTCTCGCCACTCCTCGAGGGTGCCCGCCACCACCATGGATCGCGGGGCGATCTTGTCGATCACCCCTCCGGCGCGTGCGTGCACGCGCAACCAGGGATCGACCGGCAGGCCGTCCTCCCGGCGAAGCGCGGCATAGTCGGCCATCGCGGTGCGGGGCTCGAGGTGCTTCCTGTTGGGACGCACGGGGGCGAGTAGTTCGCTGAAGCCGAGCCGGGCGGCCTGGGTGCGCAGGGCGTCGAGCATGACGGCGGAAAGGCCCTTACCCTGCAGGTCGGGCCTGATCGTGATCTCGAGTGCCGAGACCGCGTCGGGGGAGTTGCCGCGTCGCCGTGTCGCGGTGGCGCGCCAGAGCACGCCGTCCCAGCCGTCGTCGGGCAGCTCGTCGCCTCCGAGGACGAAGGGGACGGAGAAGGCGCGTGCCACGACGGCGCCAGGATCGGTTCGGTCTGTGGCGACCAGCGTGAACTCCGCATACTGGGTGCCTACGATCGGATAGAACAGGTTGGCGGCCGGGTCCTGTTTCATGAAGGCCGGCCAGCTGTCGGGCGTGCTCCACAGCTGCGGCTCGAGTTCGGGACGCTCCGCCAGCGTGGTGATCTGCAGGTCCATGGCTAGATCTTCGCAAATCGGACATGCCCCCAGTAAACGGTTTGTCCCACGCGCTGTGGCGATCACGACGTCGGCGTTCATGCTGGTCTGTCGCGGGGCGTGACAGCGATGCGAGCGGTTTTGACGGATCGCCCCTGCGATCACCTCGGCGACCTCGCCAGAGTCGGCAGCCGATAAGAGAGGGCGGGGTGAACCAGAGGAAAGGGTAGTGAGGATCTTCTGCCCGTCGCCGGCACGCTGCCGGCGACGGAACAGGGCGTACGCCGCTTGCCTGCAGCCGTAGCACTCCGACGTCCCGCCAGGAAGCGCCTGCTTGTGCCCGCCACCGGACCCCGGCCCGCTGTCGCTTCACGAGGGGCCGACGGCAGACGACAGATCAGGGCGAACGTCCCAGAGGTAGGCCGTGGGCGTGGTGACCAGGCGAGTAACCGGAGCGACATCTACTTGCCATTTTGGTAAGTAGATGCCAGAGTGGCATCCATGGATGACGGGATCACACCTGAGGCGGCTCGTGACGCGCTACGCTCCGCCGCCAACGCGTCTCAGCGGCTGCGCGCACGGGCGCGCTGGGCCAGCACCAAACTTGTCGTATTCGGTGTCAGCATCGGCTTGGTCACGGCCGGCGTCGGACTGATCGAGTCGAGGCTGTTGAAAGCCGCCGTCTTCGCCGCGTGGGGGGCGATGGTCGTGGTCATGACGGTGTGGGAGCGGGGCCGCCTGGTCCACCTTGCCGGAACGCGTCGGCGCATCAGCCCCTACTGGGGTGGGACCTTCGCGCTCTACGGCGTGGCGCTGGCTGTAGGCGCCGGCCAGACAACCGGAGACCTGGCGTACTGGCTGCCTGCCAGCGTGATCGTCTCACTGCCCATGCTCATCGGGGCGTACCGGGAGCGGCGCGCATGAGCCAGGGGCAAGACAGCGAACGCGGGCACGCGGGGAGCCTCAGCCACCCGCGCCATGATCTGGACGACCTGCTGACCCACGCGGTCCGGTTCTCGATCGTCGCCGCGCTCGCCGGCCTCGCGAACGCTGAGTTCGCCGCAGTGCGAGACGGTGTGGAGATCAGCGACGCGATGCTCTCCAAACAGGTGGCGCTGCTGGAGAAGGCGGGTTACGTCCACGTCGAGAAGGGGCGCGTTGGCCGGCGATCGCGTACGTGGCTGTCACTTTCCGACGAAGGGAAGGCGGCGTACGCGAAGCACATCGCGGCGCTGCGAGCCATCGCCGATCTCACCGGCTGACGCCGGACCAACCAGATCGTCCTACGGCGCGACCGGCACATCGACGCGCCGCAGCACGCAGATCAGCCTGGCGTGCCGGGCCTGCTCAGGGCGGTAGCGACGATAACCAGTGGCCGGATCGACAACCGCCGGCCGCAGCACGCCATGAATCGACAGGCCGCCGACCAAGGCGAAACACCGATGCTCAAGAAATCGTCGCTGCTCACCCGGACAGCACCCAGTCTCGGGATTTCCGAGAGTCAAGCGGGCACGGATCCAGCGCGGCCGTGCCAATAGCGTGCCATTTGGCGCGGTCAACCAGGTCAGTCACGGTCACTGGCGGACTGTATGTCGCCCAGTGGAAGCCTCATCTATTGAAGATCGAAGCAGGAAGTCAGGGGTTCGACGACTTGCGTTCCACTGACCCGGATGAATATCAATCCTTCTATGCCGGAACTACGCGGGGAAAAATATTCGGCCTGCTGGACCGGCAGCCGAAAGGACCGCCCGCACGCGGTAGCCGTCTGGGCGCCCGGCCGTTCCCGGCGGCCCCAAAACGGGCCCCGGGAGCAGCCCACCGGCACCCGTGCCCACCTCCTCCTACTTCCGGTGCGGCGCACGACGCGGTAGAGGGGCGGGGTGGGGCGCGGGGCAGAGGCAGAACACGGAGCAGAGGCAGAACACGGGGTGGGCACGGAATTCGCACGAAGTCAAACAGCAGGATCAGAGATTGACAAACGCTTGGCGGCATGCCCGCGGGCGCGCACTGAACCGCCGGCCGCTCACATATTCAAGAATTGACAGAACACTTGGCGGTATGCCCTTGGGGGCGCCGGAAAATCGCCGGCCGTTACCGGTCGCCCGGGAATTGACATACGCCCGATGGTCGCCTACGGTCCGCTCGTCGGCCTTTCCGGATCGCATCCGAAGGATTCATGACTACATCCACGTTGCCGAAGTCCACGCAGCAGTCGATTCCTGCCGTTCCGACGTGGGCACCTGTTGACACCGTGGGAACCGGGCAGAAACTCCCCGAGGCGCGGTCGGCCAGTCAGGCCACCTACCTGCCCGACCGGCACATGTTCGCCCTGTGGACCTGGGCCGACGGCGCCGTGGGGGCGCCCCCGCCGGTCGGTGACGTCCAGACCGTTCCCCTGGTCGTGCCGACGCCGGACCTCGGCAGGCTCAAGGTGTCCGACGTCGACTGCGTGCTGATCGAGCCGGACCGGCTCGTGGCCGCGCCCCTCGACTCGCCCGGCCGGTCGGTGGACGTCTGGCGGTCGTGGATCGCGTGCGGAGAGTCGGCTCTGCCTATCGCCGCGCACGCGGTTCCCGACGCCACGGGTGTCGCCGTCACGACGGCGGAACACGCGAGCGGCGTCTTCCGCCGCACCACCTCGGTGGGGGCCGAGATGCGGACGGCGCTCACCGCCAAGCTGCGCCCGTATCAGGTGCGCGGGGTGAGCTGGCTGCGCGACACCATCGAGACGCACGGCGGCGCGGTGCTGGCCGACGAGATGGGACTCGGCAAGACCCTGCAGACCATCGGCTGTGTCGCCGGACGGGCCGAGAAGGGGCCGCAACTGGTGGTCTGTCCCACGTCGTTGGTGGGGAACTGGGCACACGAGATCGCGCGGTTCGCACCTGGCCTGGGGGCGACGATCTGGCGCGGCGGGCCGCTGCCCGAGGTGGACAACGGCACGGTGGTGCTCACCGGCTACCCCACGCTGCGCACGCACGGCCCGGCCCTGGCGGGGATCCGGTGGAGCACCGCGGTCTTCGACGAGGCGCAGAGCCTGAAGAACCCCCGTACGCAGGTGTCGAAGGCCGCGCACAATCGCGGCCGACGCGCGGATCGCCCTGACCGGGACGCCCGTCGAGAATCACCTCGACGAGCTGTGGGCCCTGCTCAATCTGGTCGCACCGCACCTGTTCGCGAACCGGACGCAGTTCCGCCGTCGTTTCGTGCGGCCGATCGCGGACGGCTCCCCGGCCGCTTCCGCCCGGCTGCGGGGGGCCATCGAGCCGGTCGTGCTGATGCGGAAGAAGTCGCAGGTCGCGGGGTCGCTCCCGCCCAAGATCCACGCCGATCTCATCTGCGACCTCACCGAGGAGCAGGAGAGGCTGTACGACCGGCTGCTGGAGCAGGTCATCGACGACGGCTTCGGCAGTGGCGCCCAGCGGCAGACCAAGGTGCTCGCCGTCCTGACCTCGCTCAAGCAGGTCTGCAACCATCCGGGCCTGATCACGGACGACCTCGGTGAGCTGTCGGGCCGGTCGGGAAAGCTCGACCTGTGCACCGACATCGTGGCCAACAACCTGGAGAACGATTCTCCGACCCTCGTCTTCACCCAGTACCGGCAGACCGGTGAGCTGCTGGTCCGGCACTTCGCCGAACAGTTCGGGGTGAGTACGCCGTTCTTCCACGGCGGGCTGAACCCGGAGCAACGGGCCGGCATCGTACGCCGGTTCCAGTCCGGCGACGGTCCGAAGGTGCTCGTCCTCAGCCTGAAGGCCGGAGGCACCGGGCTCACGCTCACGCGCGCGGCAGACGTCATCCACTTCGACCGGTGGTGGAACCCGGCCGTGGAGGCCCAGGCGTCCGACCGGGTCCACCGGATCGGTCAGACCCGCACGGTCACCGTCACCACCCTGACCACCGGGACCACCATCGAGGAGCACATCGCGGCCATGCACAACCGCAAGTCCGCACTGTCGGACATCGCCGACATGTCCAGCGTCGCCGAGCTGACCCGCCTGGACGACGACCGCCTCATCGAGGTCCTGCGCCGGAAGCGAGTCAACTGACCATGGCCGACCACGACTACGGTTACACGACGTGGGGCAAGGACTGGGTCCGGTTCGCCGAGTCGTTGCGGCAGACCCGTCCCGATCCCCAGCTGCCGAGCGCGCGGCGCATGGCACGCGTCGGCAAGGTGCAGATCACGTTCGACGGCCGGACCGTGCGCGCCGTCGTGCAGCGCGGTCGCGGCAGCTCGGTGGTCACGATCGAGGTCGCGCCGATGTCCGCGGGGGCGACGGCCGAGATCTCCCGTCAGCTGAGCGGTATTCAGGCCCTGCTCACCGACGATCTGTACCGCGCGGTCGCCGACGCGGGCCATGCGCCCGTGCCGGTCCTCGACAGCGTCGACTGCTCCTGCCCTGCCGGCACCCCGCGGTGCGCCCATGAACTGGCCGTCTACTACGACATGGCGCGGCGCATCGACGACGATCCCCGCATCGCTCTCGACGTGCAGGGCTTCTTCCGCGCTTCGGCGGGCGGCGGCCAGGCGCCCCCCGAAGCGACGGCGCAGCGCTGGATCGCGCTCAACGCTCTTGATCCGGCCGCCTACTTCACTATGGCCGAGTGACACGGCCGGCCTGAGGGGGCCCCGGAGTCTGAGGCGATCTCGCCCAGCAGCGCCCGCAGGTCGTCCCCGTACACGGCCGCGCCCTCGAACGCCGGCCGTCGCGGAACCATCAGGACAGGGAAAGCCCGCGGGTTCGCCGCAGCCCTACGATCAGTTCATGCGGGCGGCGTATAACGAAGCGTTGGTGATGGCCGGGTACGTGCTGGGCATGGTCATCACATCCGTCGTCGGAGATTGGGCACGTGATTGGGCCGGCGGAAGGTTACTCAACGAGACCATGCTCATGTGCGCCCTGTTGTTCCAGGTCGCGTTCCTTTTCGGCCTTGCCCGGCTCCTGTTTCGAGGGTCGCGCCGGCTCGTCGGCGCCACTGCACAGTGGTGGCAGACGCGAAAAGCGCACGAACGCTCGTGATCAGGACGTGGAGGCCTGCGACCAGTGCCTGATCGGATCTCGACGTTGTGCCCGAACCGCTTGCCGTTGCGTTCCCGCCCGCCGCGCCCCGCTCGAAAGCCCAGGTCAGGGACAGTGTTCCTGGGCGTTGAGCGTCGATCGGCCTTCCTGCTTTTCCGTGACCGGTCCACTCGTGAGCTGCGCTCACGCGAGGGCTGTCGAGCCGTGGGCGCGTAGAGCGGCGATCAGCCAGGTGAAAGCGGGCATGGCCGTCGGAGCGGGCTCACGGCCGTTGAGCACGGCTATGAGATGCCAGTAGCGCTCCACGCGGGCGTCGGCGACGGTTTCAAGCCACCGCTGCAGCTCGCTGCGCTCGTCGGTTGATATGCCGGGCTTGATGATGTGATTCAGAACCGACCGGCCTTCGGCCGATTCCGGTGTGATTGATTCGGCTATCGCCTGATTAGCGTGCTCCAGGGTCAGCGACCGGAGCTCGTAGCCGTAGCGCGATGCCGCGGACGAGACGCCGGTCGACGCGATCGCGCGGAGCCGTTGCCGGAAGTCCTCGCCGGCGACCAGGTCGGCCAGCTCGATCCAGGCGTCGACCTGGCGTGGCGTCGGATCGTCCGGCAGTTCGTCGGGCAGTTCCCGCATCCACTCCGCGATGACCTTCGCGTCGTCGTCCAGCGTGATTCCCGAAAACGTGGTCTCGATGAACTCGTCGATGACCTGCTGCCGCTGAGTGGCGGACAGTTGGGCGAGTTTGTGCGTCGTCATCATCGTCTCCTCGGTCGTGCCGCCGCGCCTGGCGATCGTGCGAAGCACGGCGCGACGAAGCTTCAGAGCTCTGATCTCCGCGTCCAGCGCTCGGGCGTGCACCTCGGCCACCTCGGCCAGCGTGGTCTGCCGCACCAGGATCTGCTGGACGGCCTCCAGCCCGATGCCGAGTTCGCGCAGGGCTCGGACCAGATCGAACCGGGCCACGGCGGCGGCGTCGTAGAGGCGGTACCCGCCGGCCGAGCGGTCGGTGGGCACGATCAGGCCGCTGTCGGACCAGAAGCGGATGGTGTGCACCGAAAGACCGGTACGCCGAGCGATTTGGCCCACGGTGTAGAGCTCTGTTCCATCACTCACGAGGACGAGCCTGCACCTTCGAGCCACTCGAGACTCAAGCCTGAGGTCATCGGGAAATCCGTCCAGCCACCTTTCGGAACGCCGATCTCCCTCCGCGCCCGACCGGCGGCCGGGCCACGTACACCACGCGAGATCGAGTAGCGTGCGACGACCGATCGAGGGAGAGAAGATGGGCGGTGCGACCGCGGCCGATTACGCCTGGCTGCGTGACCGATGGACCGACGGAGTCGGCACCACGACCTTGTGTGTCAATTTCGTCGCCGACCTGTCACCGGATGAGGCACTGCGGCGGTTCGGCGTGGCCCCCGGTACGTCCGGCGAATACACCATCGCGGCGTACGAGGGCACGGGAGGGACGGTCCTCGCCGAAACCGGATGGGCGACCCGTCACAGCAGGCAGTGCGACCCCCTTTCGGCACGCACGAAGGCGGCAACCGTGCACGCCGACATCAAGGGAGCGGAGTTCACCTATGAGGTGGACGACAGTCTGATCACGACCTTCGGACTGCACAGTTACCGCTTCCGCGAGGGCGACGACCCCGACCGGCTCCTTGAGGACGTGCGCGAACTCGGTCTCCTCGACGCGAGCGGCGACCCCGTCCCCGGCGCCCTCGCCCTGGCTTCACGAGCCACCGGAGTCGGCCTCTCCAGGGATCAGTACGCCCGTCCCGTCCTCATCGGTTCGACGGATCACCTGTACGACTTCTTCTGACGATTTCCGTGACGCCCGATGAGCGTGCGTCGCCCTCTGCGCCGGGCGTGGTCGCCGGTCGAGCAGCCCTCGACCGCGGGCTTTGCACGGCCTCGGTGAACTCGCCTATGCCGTACGCGCTGCCGAGCTTGCTTTGGCGAGACACACGTCATCTCCGCCTTTCTGTCACGCATTGCCGGGCTGTCCGGTCAATCGTGTGTATCCCCACCACGGCGAGGAGATGACAGTGAAATCGCGTCTCGACCATCTCGGCGATTCCGCGGCGGGAAAGCCCTCCGGGCCGATCCGTTCGGGCGGCGTGACTCGGCAGCCGGTCCAGGTTCAGGCATCGTCACAGCCCCTCCCGTTCGTCATCGATCCCACCGGCGCCGACCGGCATGCCGAATACCGTGCACTGCGGGCCAGGGGCCCGGCCACTCCCGTGGACATCCTCGGCCTGCGCGCCTGGGCGGTCAGCGACCCCGCGGTCCTCAAGACCCTTCTCACGAGTCCCGACGTCTCCAAGGACGGCCGCGCCCACTACCCGGATTTCCAGCGGACGACCAGCACGTGGCCGCTCGCCCTGTGGATCGAGGTGCAGAGCATGCTCACGGCGTACGGCGCCGACCACCGCAGGTTACGGCGGATGGTCGCTCCCGCCTTCGGCGCACGCCGCATCGCGAAGCTGAAGCCGGTCATCGAGTCCATGGTCGGCGGCTTGGTGGACGACCTCGCCGCGGTGCCCGGCGGTCAGGTGGTGGACCTGCGCGAGCGACTGGCCTTTCCGCTGCCCATCGCCGTGATCGGCCACCTGATGGGCGTGCCGGAAGACCAGCGGGACGGTTTCCGGCAGATCGTCGACCGCGTTTTCGACAGCACGCTCACGCCTGAGCAGGCCCAGGCCAACGTCGTGCGTCTCTACGAGCGCATCGACCAGCTGATCGCCACCAAGCGCGACAACCCCGGCGACGACATGACCTCCTTCCTCATCGCCGCGCGCGACGAGGAGTCGGACGGCACCGGCTTCACCGATCAGGAACTACGCGACACGCTGGTCCTGATGATCAACGCGGGGTACGAGACGACCGTCAACGTCATCGACCAGGCCGTCTTCGCGATGCTGACGTCACCGGAACAGCTTCACCTCGTCCGGACCGGCCAGGCCACCTGGGACGACGTGGTGGAGGAAACCCTCCGCCTCGAGCCGGCCATCAAGTATCTGCCGATGCGCTTCGCCGTCACCGACGTCGAGCTGCCCGACGGACAGGTCATCTCCGCGGGAGACCCCATCCTCGCCGCCTATGGGGCCGCCAACCGTCACCCGGACTGGCACGGGCCGGACGCCGACACCTTCGACGTCACCCGCAGAGCCAAGGACCATCTGGCGTTCGGCTATGGCGTGCACTTCTGCCTGGGCGCTCCTCTGGCCCGCCTCGAAGTCGCCGAAGTCCTGCGCCGGCTCTTCGAGCGTTTCCCCGACATGTCACTCGCGGTGCCTGCCGCAGCGCTGCGGCCGATACCCACCCTCATCAGCAACGGTCACCAGGAACTCCCCGTGTATCTGCGTGAGCCCGGACCTGCGAGCCGCTCGCCGCGTGAGCCGTAGGCCGCCGCGTTCTTCCGCGCTCGTCACGTGCCCGATCCGCCCTTGGGGCCTCTACGCCACGGTACGGCCGGATCGTCGGGGACACGGGTGGTGATCCGAGCTCCCAGCATCGGCCAGGTCAGGTCGTCCTCGCTCACCAGGACACCGCTGACGCGGCCGGCCAGGGCGAGAGCCGCCGCGATCCTGTTGGCGACGGGCTCACCGGGGGCGCGATCGGGGTCCAGCCCGAGCTCGGCCATGTCGGACAGGAGGCGGTCGGGGGCGGCTCCCCAGCGGTCCTCCGGGAACATCGGATCGAAAGACGTGACGAGCTCGCCGTCCACCGAATAGGAGAAACGGTCGTGCCCGTAATCGTGCCGGCAGACGGTGACGGCCTCGCCGCCGTCGCGTGACAACTCCCGCTGGAGTTCCGTGCGGGCGCCCTCCCATCCGCAGTACTCGTACGCCACGGTCCAGCCCGCCAGCCGTCTCACACCGATGATGTCGCAGCAGCCCCGGGTCTCTTCCACGCGTGCCATGACCTCGTCCTCTCCGATCGACGGTGACAATCCAGTGGGCCCGGCACCGCGAGGTGTGAGTGGCGTGCTCGGCGGTGCCCCGGCGACTCCCGGCCCTGAGCGTCTCGTTCGATGCGAGGAGCCCGGACGGCCGATTCGTGCCGCGCGACTTAGGATCGGGGCATGGCTTTGACCCTGGACGACGTCGGCCGCTTCGAGGCGGCCAGGCCGCGTCTGGAGGCCATCGCCTACCGACTGCTCGGCTCCGCCGCGGAGGCCGAGGACGCCGTACAGGAGACGTTCCTGCGCTGGCAGGCCGCCGACGTCGGCCGTGTCGAGGTCCCCGAGGCCTGGCTGACGAAGGTGCTCACCAACCTGTGCGTCAACCAGCTCACCTCCGCGCGGGCGCGCCGCGAGACCTATGTGGGCCAATGGCTGCCCGAGCCGCTGCTCGCCGGCGACCCGATGCTCGGCCCGGCCGACAGCGCCGAGCAGCGTGAATCGGTCTCGTACGCGGTTCTCGCCCTCATGGAGCGTCTGTCTCCCAGTGAGCGGGCGGTGTACGTGCTGCGGGAGGCCTTCGGCTACCCGCACCGGGAGATCGCCGACATCCTCGACATCACCGAGGCCGCCAGCCAGCAGATCTTCCACCGTGCCAGGAAGCACGTCGCGGAGGGCAAGGCCCGCGCCCGGATCGACCAGGTCGCCGCCCGGCGGGTGGTCGAGGAGTTCCTGACGGCCGCCACCAGCGGCCGGATCGAGCCGCTGGTGCGCCTGCTCACCCAGGACGCCATCGCGGTCGGCGACGGCGGCGGGAAGATCCCGGCCCGCACCAAGGCGTTCGAGGGTGCCGTCGCGGTCGCGAAGTTCCTGCGGGGCCTGTTCAGACCGGCCGAGGTCAAGCGCGCCATGATCGGCGGCACGCCCGAGGTCTACATCTGGACCGCGAACGGCGACCCCGCCGTCGTGGCCGTCGTGGACGGCCGGGTCGTGGGCATCATGTGCCTGGAGGTCACCGCCGAGGGCGTCGCCGCGGTCCGCAACCAGATCAATCCCGACAAGCTCGAACGCGCGACCACGCGGTGGGCCGCTACCGACCACGGAGAACCCCTGTTCACGGCCCTCTGATCGCTATGTGAGGTGCTTCACACCACGACCTTGTCAGGAAACGGCGCGCTGTCCGGTTCAGGTGGCACATCGCGGAAGACAGGAGACGGGCATGCAGCACCGCATCATCGTCCTCGGAGCCGGATACACCGGAGCCATCGCCGCCGGGCGACTGTCCAAGCGGCTCCGCCGCGAGGACGTCGCCATCACGCTCGTCAACGCCGAGCCCGACTTCGTCGAACGCGTCCGCATGCACCAGCTGGCGGCCGGGCAGGATCTCACCCCCCGGCCGTTGGGCGAGATGTTCGCGGGCACCGGCGTCGAAGTCAGGCTCGCGAGGGTCACCGGCGTCGACGTCGACCGCAAGACCGTCGCCGTCGTCGACGCGAACGGCGCGAGCCCGACCGCGCCCGGGTCCGGCGCCGGCTCGATCGCGCCCGGGTCCGGCGCCGGCTCGATCGCGCCCGGGTCCGGCGCCGAAGAGCTCGCCTACGACACCCTCGTCTACGCCCTCGGCAGCGGCTGGAACGCGCAAGGCGTCCGCGGGGCCGCCGAGCACGCCTACGACATCGCCGGCCGCGCCGGAGCGCTCCGGCTGCGCGAACGCCTGGCCCGCCTGACCGCCGGGCAGACCGTGGTCGTCGTCGGTGGCGGCCTCACCGGTCTGGAGGCCGCGGCCGAGATCGCCGAGACCCGTCCCGACCTCGACGTCACCCTGGTGGCCGACGGCGACCTCGGCGACTGGCTCTCGCCGAAGGGCCGCGAGCACCTGCGGAAGGTCTTCCACACGCTCGGGATCACCGTGCACGAGCACACCGTCGTCACCGGCATCGACGCCGATCGTGTCGTCACCGCCGACGGTACGCCCATCCCGGCCGCGGTCACCGTGCTGACCACCGGCTTCGCGGTCCACCCGATCGCGAAGGAGACCACACTGGAGGTCACCGGCACCGGTCAGATCGTGGTCGACGAGACCATGCGTTCCGTCTCGCACCCCGACGTGTACGCCGTCGGCGACGCGGCCATGGCGATGGGCCCGGGAAACAAGCCGCTGCGGATGTCGTGCGCCTCCGGCACTCCGGCCGCATGGCAGGCCGCCGACGCCATCGCGGCACGCCTGACCGGCGGAAAGCTCCCCAATGCGCCGATCCGCTACTTCAACCAGTGCATCTCGCTGGGCCGCAAGGAGGGGCTGATCCAGTACGTCACGGCCGACGACCGGGCCGTGCCGGCGGTCCTGACCGGACGGCTCGCCGCCGTCTACAAGGAGCTCATCTGCAAGGGCGCGGCCTGGGCCGTGGCCAACCCGATGCTCGGTCTGCCGGCCCGGCGCCGCCCTGTCACGAGGGAACGGGCGGCGGCGGGCCACATCGTCAAGGAAGCGGCGTAGAGACGAGGCGACACCGTGGTCATCACCTCGTCCACCCGGCCACGGTCACTTCGGGAGCGGCCGGCGCGGTCGCCGCGGCATCGGCGGAAGCCCCGCGTCAGCCCATGCTTTTGGCGCCGTCCAGGGACTCGCGGATGATGTCGGCGTGGCCGGCGTGCTGCGCGGTTTCGGCGATGATGTGCATCAGCGCCCGCCGGGCCGACCATCGCGCGCCGGCCTCGAACCACGGGGCCTTCGGCAGCGGCCAGGTCACGTCCAGGTCGGGCAGGCCGGCCACCAGTTCGTCCGTACGGCGAGCCACCTCGGCGTAGCCGGCCAGCACGCCGGCGAGTGTCTCGCCGGGCAGCATCCGGAACTGGCCGGCCCACGCGGCCCAGTCGGCCTCGGTCATGGCGGTGGCGTCGCCCATCGCCGACGGGCCCTCCACGATGAAGTTCGCCCAGTTCCGCTCGGTCAGGGTGACGTGCTTGATCAGGCCGCCCAGGCACAGCTCGCTGGCGGTGGTCCGCCGCCCGGCCTGCTCGTCGGTGAGGTCGCGGGTGGTGAGGCGCAGGAAGTGGCGGGTCTTGGCCAGCATCGCCAGCAGGTCGGCGCGCTCGCCGCTGCCGGCCGGCGTGCCGGCGTGGTCGGAGGTGGCCGGCTCGTTGACGGTCACAATCGTCTGCCTTCCGTTGTTCCGCTCGGTCGAGGACCACGCTAGGAGCCATAACGGTCACTTTCTGACCTGAATCGACGAGACAATCGCGACCATGGCGAACACCAGCACGCGGACACTGCGGCTGCTCTCCCTGCTCCAGACGCACCGCTACTGGCAGGGCGGTGAACTGGCCGAACGGTTGGGAGTCTCCGTACGCACCCTGCGCCGGGACATCGACCGGCTGCGTGAGCTGGGCTATCCGGTCGAGGCGCAGCGCGGTGTCGACGGCGGTTACCAGCTCGCCGCGGGCGCCGCGCTGCCGCCGCTGGTGATCGACGACGAGGAGGCGGTCGCGCTGGCCGTGGGACTGCAGACCGCCGTCCAGGGGGCGGTGGAGGGCATCGCCGAGTCCTCGGTGCGGGTGCTGGCCAAGGTGGTGCAGGTGATGCCCACCCGGCTGCGGCACAGGGTCGAGGCGCTGCGGACGATGACCGTACCCGCCGGGTGGGACGGCCAGGCCGCGACGAGCGTCGACCCGGACGTGCTCACCACGGTCGCGCTGGCATGCCGGGACCATGAACGGCTTCGCTTCACCTACACCTCCGCGGACGGCCGGCGGACGGACCGGCAGGTCGAGCCGCACCGGCTGGTCCGTCTCGGCCGCCGCTGGTATCTGGTCGGGTACGACCTCACCCGGCACGACTGGCGGAATTTCCGGGTCGACCGGCTGGTCGAGCCCGAGGGGACCGGCTCCCGGTTCCGCCCCCGGGACCTGCCCGCCGCCGACGCCGCCGAGTTCGTCCGCGCCGCCATGGACAACCTGCCCCGTCCGTACCGGGTGGAGGTGCTCGCCGAGGCTCCGGCGGCCACCGTGCGCCAACGGATCGGCCACTGGTGCACGGTCGAGGAGGTCGACGCCGGACGCTGCCGGATCCGGATGGTCACCCACTCCTTGCACTGGCCGGCGATGGCACTGGGGATGGCCGGCGCGGAGTTCCGCGTCCTCGCCCCGCCCGAACTGCGCGACGAGATCCAAGAGTGGGGGGCCCGGTTCCAACGGGCCTGCTGACACCCGGACTGGGAGTGGCTCTACCAGTCGCGTACCGCGTTCACGCCCGTGGCGAGCATGTCCGCCGCCGATTCGAGCCGTACGCCGAGAGCCGCTTCGGCGTCACTCACCATGACGTCGAGGGCGGCGAAGAGCTCCTCGCGTTCCTCGGTCTCGATGAACCCCGTCCGGCGGTCGAGCAGGTTGAAGCCCTCGCCGTACTCGCGGCCGATCTCGTACAGCCGGGCCGCGCGGTCCTCCGGAGAGCCGTCGGACAGGGCCGTGATCAGTGCCGCCCGTGTCTTCCTGTACTGCGCCACGGCCTTTCTGAAGCAGGTTCTGCTGATCTGCTCCCGGCCATCCCAGTCGCGCAACGGGTTGCCGCGGTTCTCCGCGACCCATTCGGGTGTGCGGGCAGCGGTGATGTCGACGTAGGTGCCGTACGCGATCTGGGGGCGCCATCTCGACCGCATCGCCACGGCGTACTCGCGCGGAATGCCGCGCAGGCACAAGAACTCCAGTGCGGGAACGCGTTCGGGCAGCAGAGCGTCGGAAGCGCTCATGCCGAAGAGATCGGTGATCCACAGATGTCGGAGCGACGCCAGCCGATTGAGACCCGACGCGTGGACGAGCAGGCCGAGGTCGCCGGACAGGCAGAGCGTTCTCAGCTCGGGAAAGCGCTCGGCGAGCCGGTCGCAGTCGAGCGACTCGACCCGCGTGACGCGCAGGTGACGGACGTCGTGCCGGGGTTCACCGGGGTCGTACGTCATCCGGTCGAGGTCGGCGCCCGTGGTGCTCATCTCGTGCGGATCCGACCAGGGGCCGCGCTCGTCCCTGTCCCAGCGCCTCTGCCGAGCGAGCTGGTCGCCGAGCCGCCATCCGATCGAGTACGCCTGTGCGGGCTCGGCGCGAAGGGTAGTCGGCATGCGGATCATGACGTTCGGTCGTCCGCCGGCTGGATGGGGAAGTTCGCGTGGAACACGTTGTCCGGGTCGTAGGCGCGTTTGACCTGCCGCAGCCGGGCGAGGTTGGTCTCGCCGAACGCGTCGAGCAGCCGCTCGGGCCGGGTGTCGGTGTCGAAGGAGAGGTAGAGGCCGTCGGTGTACGGCGCGACCTCGGCGTCCCACGCGGCATTCAGGGCCGGCTGCGCGGCGCCCATGGCCGTGAGCAGGAAGTTCTGGTGCCGGTGCGGATACGCGGTCGCGTCGGGAGCCAGGTCGTGCGCGGCGCCACCGGTGGCGCGTATCTGCAGGAAGTAGGACAGGCCGGAGCGCGCCATTCTGTCGAAGGCGCGGCTCACGTCTCCGTCGAGATGGGTGACAAGGCCGGAACGTACGGCGGGGCTGCCGCCGCCGGTGTGGTGCTTTTCGGCCGGCTGCACCACGCCCGAATAGGGCAGCACGTATCCCTGGTGCCCCAGCAGCGGGCCGGCCTCGGCGAGCCGTTCGAGCTCGCTCACCGCGGCCTCGGTGTCCGCTCCGGCGTACACGGTCATGAGCTGGGCGACCGCGTCCTGGCCGCGGCGCGCCGGGGAGAGGATGAGGAAGCTCGTCAGCTCACGCGGGGCCTTCTCCACGGCCGCGCCCCAGCGCTCGAGCAGCCCGGCCGTGTCGCGGGCGTCCAGGGTCATCTGGGAGAAGACGACGTCGCCGAGCTCCATCGCCTCGACCTCGACCCAGGTCACCACTCCGAGGTTGCCCCCGGCGCCGCGCAGGCCCCAGAACAGGTCGGGGTTCTCCTCTTGGGAGGCACGCAGCACCCGCCCGTCGGCGGTCACGACCTCCGCCGCGACGACGTGGTCGATCGTCAGGCCGAATTTGCGCCCGAGCAGGCCGACGCCGCCCGTCGTCGCGAGGCCGCCCACGCCCACGCCGCCGAAGTCGCCCGAGCTGATCGCCCATCCGCGCGGCACCAGGGCCTCGGCCACCTCGCCCCAGGTCGCGCCCGCGCCCAGCCGTACCCTGCGCGTGGCCGGATCCACGACTTCGACGGCGTTGAGCGCGCCGACGTCGAGCACGATGCCGCCGTCGTTCGTGGAACGGCCGCTGATCCCGTGCCCGCCGGAGCGTACGCCGAGCGGCACGTCCTGGGAGCGGGCGTACGCGAGGCCCTCGACGACCTGGGCGGCCGTCCGGGGACGCAGCACCAGGCCGGGAGACCCCGCGCGCAGGTAGTTGTGCCGCACGGACTCGTAGGCGCGGTCGCCGGGCTCGACGGCGTCGGCCGCGAGGCTCGCCGGCACCTTGTCGTAGTCGATGCCGTCGCGGCGCAGCGCGATCGCGGCGGCGCCGCGGCGGGCGGCTGCGGAGACGGTGCCGGCGGCCGCCCGCTCGCGTGCCACCGCGTCCCGTACGGCGGGGGCGATCTCCTCGCCGTACGTCTGGATGAGCCGCGGGTCGTCCGTACCCAGGATGAACGTGCCGACGCCGTCCTCCAGCGCCAGAGCGGTCAGCTCCTCCACCCACTGCCCGACCGGCCCCTGCAGGAAGCCCTGACGGGCCTCGGTGACCGCACCACCGATGTTCAGCAGGCGGCGCACCTGCGCCGGGTCGCGCCCGGCCTCCTCGGCGGCCTCGTCGATGATCGTGTTGCCACGCCGCAGGTCGCCGTCCTTGAGGTAGGCGAGCGAGGGCAGCCAGCCGTCGGCCTCGCGCGCCACCAGGCGCAGCATCCGCGGCTTGTAGGCGCCGAGCCAGATCGGGATGTCGTGCGCGGGGGCCGGGCCGCGCTTGGCACCGGCGACGTGGTGATGCTCGCCGTCGACGCGCAGGATGCGGCGCTCGCTGACGTCCCAGATGCCGCGGATGATTTCGATGGCCTCCTCCAGCGCGGTCACGGACTCGGCCGGCGTCAGGCGGGTGCCGCCCATCGACTCGATCGCGTCCCAGAAGCCGCCCGCGCCGATGCCGAGTGCGAACCGGCCGCCGGAGAGGAGGTCGAGCGAGGCCGCGGCGCGGGCCAGCACGGCCGGCGGACGCAGCGGCAGGTTCAGCACGTTGCCGGAGACCGTGATGCGCTCGGTGCGCGCGGCCACCCAGGACAGCAGCGTCCAGGTGTCCAGGAACCCCGGCTGGTACGGATGGTCCTGGAAAGTCGCGAGATCCAGTCCGGCGGCCTCGGAGACCTGTGCGAGCCGGACCGGCCCCTGCGGGTCCTTGTTCTGCGGGGTGAGGAACGTGCCGAAGGCCAGTTCGTGGCCGTAGTCCGTCATGCCGGGCCTCTCGGAGAAGTAATCTGTCGAACAGACGATATGCGGCACAACTTATCGGAGCATCATCGTATTCCGGGTTAGAGTGGTCGATGTGACCACTCGCGAACCCGCCGACTCCACGACGTCGTCATCGCAGGGTTCGTCATCGCAGGGTTCGTCATCACACGGTTCGTCATCACACGGTTCGTCATCACAGGGTTCCGTGCTCGGGTGGTCCCTCACCGTGCTGCTGCGGGAGTGGAGCGCGCGGGTCGAGGACGCCTCACGCGACCTGCCGCACGGCGTGCGCGGCTACCAGGTGCTCTCCGCGGTCGTGCACGACGCCCCGCCCACGCAGGCCGCGCTCGCCGCCCGCCTCGGCATCGACCGCACGGTCATGACCTATCTGCTCGACAAGTTCGAGGGGTGCGATCTCCTGGAGCGCCGGCAGGACCCGTCCGACCGCCGGGCGCGGCGCATCGTGCCGACCGACCACGGCCGGCGGGTCCTCGCCGAAGTGGACGCGCGCGTCGCGCAGGCCGAGGACGAGTTGCTCTCCACCCTCCCGCCCGAGGACCGGCATGTCCTCCGGGCGCTGCTGGAGCACGCCGCGACCGGGGCGGCCCCCGGCGAGGACCGCTGCGCCGCCGTCGCGAGATCGGCCGGACTGACGCAGGAGGCATGACCCGGTCCGGCTCGTCCCGGCCGGTCGGCGTCCGTCAGCCGGTCTGTCTGCCGTGAAGCTCCGCGGTGGCCTCCAGATACGCGTCTGCGGCGCGGGCGAAGTAGTCGAACAGGACGGCCCGCTGCTCGGGCGAGTAGCCCTGGACGATGGCGCCGATCTTCCGGCGGGCCGGGGCCAGTGCCTCGTCGAGGCCGCCGGGCTGGGCGACGAGTTCGACGATGACCTTGCGGCGGTCGTCCGGGTCGGGCGCGCGGCGCACGTAGCCTGCCTGCTCGAGACGGTCGATCAGCCGGGTCGTGGGCCCGGTGGTCAGGCCGGTGCGCCGGCCGAGCTCGCCGGGGGTCATCGCGCCGCCCAGCCCCAGGATGTTCAGCGCGTACAGGTCGGTCGCGCCCAGGCCGACGGCCTTGGCGCCGGCGTGACCGTGCAGCATCACGGCGCTGAGGTAGCGCCGGTACACCGCTCCCGCGTCGTCGGCTGTTGACACGTCCTCACTCCTTTCCTTAATCTCTTCCTCAGAGAAGAGAAATCTTCTGAGAAGCAAATGCTTGGAAGAAGCTATCACGAGAGGGTATGGCTCATGAACGCCTCCGTCGCCGCCGACACCGCCGCTGTCACCGCCGTCTTGGACCGTCTCACCGCCGCCTGGAACGCCGGGGACGGCGCCGCCTACGGCGCTGAGTTCACCGCGGACGCCACTTACATCACCTACGTCGGCACCCTCTACGTCGGCGGTGCCGAGATCGGCAGCGCCCACCAGGCGCTTTTCGGCAGCTTTCTCAAGGGCACCCGGCTCGCCTGCGAGATCGCCGGCATCCGCTTCGCCGGCCCGGACACCGCTCTGGTCGTCACCCGCGGCGACGTCCACAAGGGCAGGCCCGGCAAGCTGGGCAAGATCCAGACCTACACGCTGGTCCGCCAGGCGGACGGCGGCTGGAAGGTCGCCGCCTTCCAGAACACCAAGCACAAGGCCCTCATGGAGGCCATCTCCTTCCGGGCTCAGCCCGCCACCAAGCCCGCCGCCTGATCAGCACCGACCGGAGGGGGACTCCCATGGCCCGTCTCGCCGTGGTCGGCGCCACCGGCCGCACCGGCCGCCTCGTCGTCGAACGCGCCCTGGCGGCCGGGCACCACGTGACCGCCGTCGCCCGCCGCCCCGAGAACCTCGGCCTCGACCATCCGCGCCTCACCCGCAGCGCCGCCGACGTGCTCGACCCCGGCGCGCTCCGCGACGCCCTCACCGGACTGCGTGTCGTGGTCTCCGCGCTCGGCTCGGCCGGGCGGGGACCCACCACCGTCTACTCGGCCGGGACGGCCGCGATCGTCGCGGCGCTGCCGCCGGACGCCCGTCTCATGGTGATCTCGTCCGCCGGTCTCGCGGTCCCGGCGGACGCCGGACCGGGAACCCGGCTGCTCGGACGTGTGCTGCATCGCCTGATGCGGGACACGTACGCCGACATGGCCCGCATGGAAGAGCTGCTCGCCGGGAGCGGCCTCAGGTGGACGGCGGTGCGGCCGACCGGCCTGACCGACCGGCCTGGCACGGGCCGTCCGCGCGTCTCGATCGGCGCGACCGGGCGTGTCGGCAACCGTACCTCCCGCGCCGATCTGGCCGCCTTCGTGGTGGACCGCCTCGACGACCCGTCGACCTTCTGCCGTCCCGTCGCGGTCTCGTCCTGAGCGCGTGCTCGCTCGTTCCTCAGTCCGGCCCGGCGGCGCGACCCTCAGGCTCGCTCGATGTCACGGGGCGTGCGGTCCCCGATACGAAAGGGTCTCGCTGTAGACGATGTTGGTGGTGGTGCTGCCGAACTGCGCGAGCTCGTCCACCACCTTCTCCAGGTGGGCCATGGAGGTCGCGGCGACCTTGAGCGTGTAGCAGTCGTCGCCGGTGGTGCGCAGGCACTCGAGGATCTCCGTACGCTCGCCGAGCAGCCGGTGCAGCGGCTCGTGCCGGCTGCCCGGATATTTCAGCCGCACCACGGCGAGCACGGCGTATCCGGCCTTTCCCAGGTCGACGACCGCACGGTAGCCGCTGATGACGCCGGCCGCCTCCATGCGCCGCACCCGCTCGGTGGTCGCGGAGGCGCTGAGGCTCACCCGCCGGGCCAGCTCGGTGAGCGGTACGCGGCCGTCGCGCTGCAGCTCGGCCAGGATCGACCAGTCCGTCGCGTCAAGAGTCTCGGCCATCGGCCGAATATACCGTGGGATCCACGGCGAAATCGCCTCTAACCAGGGGGTTCTTTCTTCCGGACGGCCTGATCGACTGAATACGCTGGTCCGGTGAAATTAGGCGTCAACGTCCCGAATTTCGGGCCGGGCACCCGGCCGGACGTGCTGCGGGGCTGGGCCGAGACGGCCGAGGGGCTCGGGTTCGACCTGCTCATGGTCTCCGATCACGTCGTGGTGACCCCCGACGTGGCCGAGCAGTATCCCGGGCCGTTCTATGAGCCCTTCACCACGCTGTCCTGGCTCGCCGGGATCACCACCCGGATCAGGCTCGGCACCACCGTGCTGATCCTGCCCTACCGGCACCCGCTGCTGACCGCCCGGATGGCGGCCAATCTCCAGGACCTCAGCGGGGGACGGCTGGTTCTCGGCGTGGGCGTGGGCTGGGCCCGGCAGGAGTTCGAGGCGCTCGGCGTGCCGTACGGGCGGCGCGGCGCGCTCACCGACGAGCACCTGCGGGCGATGCGCCTGGCCTGGCAGGGGGAGGAGGACTACCGGGCCGGGCGCATCCCGATCTGGGTCGGCGGCGGCGGCGACGCCGCTCTCCGCCGGGCGGTGCTCCTCGGCGACGCCTGGCACCCGCTGCGCTTCACGCTCCCGTGGCTCGACGAGCGGATGGGCCGGCTGGCCGCGGTGGCGGAAAGCCTGGGGCGCCCCGTCCCCGTCCTGGCCCCGCGCATCCTGCTGCGGATAACCGGCGCACCGGTGAGCGGCGAGGGACGCCGGGCCGGTGAGGGCACCATCGACCAGGTCATGGACGACCTGGAACGGCTGCGTCTCCTGGGTGCGGAGACCGTGCTCCTCGATCCCTTCTGCGGGGACCCCGAGGAGACGAACCATCCGGAGACGGCCTGGCACATGCTCGAAACAGTGGCCGCGTACACGAAAGCGGAGCATTCATGACACCCCACGACGAGAAGTTCCTGCGCAGGGCTATCGAGCTGGCGGCCGGGGCCCGGGCGGGCGGTAACCCGCCGTTCGGCTCGCTGCTGGTGGGCCCGGACGGCGACGTGCTCGCCGAGGAGCGCAACACCACGCTCACCGATTCCGACATCACGGCTCATCCCGAGCTGAAGCTCGCCCGCTGGGCCGCCCGCGAGCTCGACTCGGCCACCGCGGCCGGTACGACCATGTACACAAGCTGCCAGCCGTGCGGCATGTGCGCGGGCGCCATCGAGCGCTCCGGGCTCGGCCGGGTCGTCTTCGCGCTCTCCGGCGAGCAGCTCGGAACGCTCAAGCCGCCCGCCGGCCCATCGTCCTTCCGGCAGGAGGGGCCGGCGCTCTTCGAGGAGGCACGCGTACCGGTCGAGGGCTACTACGTCTGACGGCGGTGCCGCCGGACGCCCCGGCCGGCCCGCTAGACCGGGCGGGGCGTCCGTCAGCCGGCGTCCGGCACGAAGGACAGGTTGAGCACGCCGGTCTTGAACGTCTCGGACTTCACCAGCTTCAGCTTGTGCGTGGGGCCGTCCTCGAACAGCCGCTGCCCGTGGCCGACGACGATCGGGTGGACGAGCAGGTTCAGCTCGTCGAGCAGCCCGTTGTCGAGGAGCCACCGCACGGTCGTCGCACTGCCGGACATCTGGAGGTCGCCGCCCTGGATCTGCTCCTTGAGCTCGCGCAACCGGGCCGCGACGTCGCCGTTGACGACGGTGGTGTTGTTCCAGTCCGCCTTCTCCAGGGAGTTCGACACGACGTACTTGGGGGCGCTGTTGAAGACCGCGGCGATCTCCGGGTCCTGGTCCGTCGTCGTCCAGTAGGCGGACCACTCCTCGTACAGCTTGCGGCCCATCAGCATGCCGGCCGAGGTCTGCATGCCCGCCTGGATCACGGCGCCCATCTCGTCGTTCCAGTACGGGAAGTGCCACTGGTCGGGCGACTCGACGACGCCGTCGAGGGAGATGAAGAAGTTCGCGACGATCCTGGCCACTTGCTTCGCTCCTAATGTCGTAGAACTGACTGCGAATGAAAGGCTAGGGGGAAGCCCCCGCCCCGGTCTTGTACAGAAACGACACCGGCCGTACGGCGCCGCGATCACTTTCGGCGGAGCCGCCAGAGCATGTAGGCGGCGACGGACGACGAGTCGCTGACGACGCCGTCGAGGATCATCTGCTCGAACTCGGTGCGGTGCACCCACCGCTGGCGCATGTCCTGCTCGGTGTGCTCGCGGCGGGGCTCACCCCTGGTGAGGCCGGTCGCCCAGTAGACGTGCAGCCCCTGGTCGGTCATCCCGTGGGCGCTGTCCATGCGCCCCAGGTAGCGCAGCCGGTCGGCCAGGAGCCCGGCCTCCTCCACCAGCTCACGCCGGGCTTCGTCCTCGCGGGTGTCCGCCTCGGCCACTCCCTGGGGAAAACTCCACGAGCGGCGGCCGATCGGATACCGGTACTCCTCCACGAGGTGGAAGCCGTCGTCCTCTTCCGGCACGATCAGGACGAAGTCGGGCCTGACCACATACCCGTACAGGCCGGGAGACCCGTCGGGGTGCTCGACCGCGTCCTCTCGCACCGTCATCCACGGGTTGCTGTAGACGATGCGAGAGGAGACCTGCCGGATCACGGGCTGCGCTTCGGTCATGTGGCCGGATACTACCCACGCTCCGGCCCGGCGGCGGGGCGACGTCGGCCGCGACGATCACTTCTCCGCGGGCTCGAGAGCGACGGGCTGGTAGGCGAGGGACAGCACGCCGGTCGAGAAGGTCTGCGAGGACGTGAGCTTCATCGGGATCTCCAGGCCGTCCTCGAACAGGCGCTGGCCCTTGCCGACCACGAGGGGATGGACCAGCAGCCGGAGCTCGTCCAGCAGGTTGTGCCGCAGCAGGGAGCGCACGAGGTTCGTGCTGCCGCTGATGCCGATGGTCCTGCCCGGCTGCTGCTTGAGCTTGGTGATCTCCTCGGCGAAGTCGCCGTTGACGAGCGTGGAGTTCTGCCACTCGACCGTGTCGAGGGTCGATGAGACGACGTACTTGCGGATGTCGTTGATGAAGCCGGCGAAGGGGTCGTCCGCGTCGGTCTTGCCCGGCCAGTAGGCCGCCCAGGCCTCGTACGTGACCCGGCCCATCATCATCGCGTCGGACTCCGTCATCAGCGCGCCGACGGCCGCGCCCATCTCGTCGCTGAAGTACGGGAAGTGCCACTGGTCGGGCGACTCGACGACACCGTCGAGGGACATGAAGAAGCTGGCGACGATCCTGCGCATTTGGGTCTCCTCTGTCTCGCGTTCGCGTGACTCAAGATTCGCAGCCGAATAGATCGATTGTCAAGACAATTTTTTTTGTCGGTCCTCCACGGCTTGGTCCGGGCAGGTGGCACAGCCTTTCCGGTTACCGCCCCACCTGGTGAGACGGTCGCGCGGTCAGACGAACGTGAGCGTCATCGCGTCGGTGTGTCCCGACCAGTTCAAGGTCAGGCGCCAGCAGCCCGCCTTGGGCAGGTCGACCGACGAGGGGCCGGCGCCTCCCGTGATCTCGCGGGTCACCGAGGTCGCCGTCCCGTCGAGGCGCGCCTCGATCGTCAGCGGCCGCATCGGCTGCTGCGGCAGCCGCGAGACCCACAGGATCTTGGTGCCGTCGTCGGGACCGGACGACGCCTTCGGCGGATACTCGAACAGCACGGCGAGTATGTCGCCGCGCTCGCCGAACACGTGCGGGACTCCCGAGCCGTCGTCGCTGAAGCCCCTTCGCGCCCAGGTCGGCAGCGCGTCCCTGCTGACGGTGGACACGCACGAGCCGGACGGCCGCCCGGCGTCCCGGGGCTCGGGCGCCTGGCCGCCGGCCGAGCATCCGGCTGCCGCGACGAGTGCGCCGAGGACAGAAAGACCACGTCTGATCACCACACCGACCTCCTCATGGAGGGAGCCCGCGGTCCGTCCCGGCCCGCGTGCGGGACGACGGCGGGAGCCCTCATCGGGAACGACGCGGCGGCTCCCGGCCTGCGAACGTCGTCCGCACCGGCGGCAGGGGTCTGCCCGACCGGCTCCGCGTCCACGTCCGGGACCGCCGCGATGTCGTTCTCCATACGGCCGGGGGCCGCGCGAGGTTCCATCCGGCGGCGCATCCGCGTCCGCGACGACGAGCGGCGCGGCTGCCGGCCCGGTACAAGCCGTTCACGCGACCGGCGGCACCCGCCGGCCCGCCGCCCGAATCAGCGAGCCGGGGACGTGGGGTAGCGGGACAGGACGGCGGCGGCCGCCGGCGGGGCGGTCACCCCCGCGTCGCAGGTCCACAACGCGCCGTCGGCCGGGGCCGGGTCGTCGAGGCCGTACCGCGCCGAGGTCACCAGCAGCCGTGTCCCGTCCTGACCGCCGATCGCCACGGACGACGGTTGCCGGCACGGCAGGCGCACCACGCGGTCGATCTCGCCGTACGGACTGACGCGCAGGACACGGGACTCGCCCCAGACCGCCGTCCAGAGGAAGCCTTCGTCGTCCACCGTCATGCCGTCCGGGCTCGCGCCGTCCAGACGGATGAGCGGTTCCGGGGCGCCGAGCGCTCCGGTGCGCGAGTCCAGGGGATAGGCGCTGACGACGCCGCGTGCGCTGTCCGCGAGATACAGCCTGGTGCCGTCCGGGGAGAACGCGGGCCCGTTGGCGACGGTCACTCCGGTCAGGGCGGTGACCACGGTGCCGTCGGGATCGACCCGGTAGAGGCTGCCCGCCCCCGGCGTGCCGTCGTAGGCCATGCTGCCGGCCCAGAAGCGGCCCACCGGATCGACCGCGCCGTCGTTCATCCGGCAGCGCACGCTCTTGCCCGCCTCGGGACGCGCCAGCCAGTCGGCCGTGCCGTCAGGGCCGAGGACGGCGACGCCCTCGCCGACGGCCGCGATCCAGTGCCCGGGGCGGTCCCTGAGCGGGGCGACCGCGCCCAGCGGTTCTCCGCCGGTGCGCAGCAGCGGCGTCAGGGACGCGCCGGGTCCCTCGGAGACCTCGTACAACGCGCCATCGAGGATGTCCACGACGACCCACCGGTCTCCGAGCCAGCGCGCGCCCTCGCCGAGCTCGAGACCGGCCTGGACCAGCATCCGCGCGCTGTCCGCGAAAGCCGTCATCGCAGCGTCTCCCCTTCAGGCAGGGCCAGCGCGGGCAGCTCCGCCCGGGTGGGCAGGCCCTCCCAGTCCCCGGCGCAGGCCACGCTGGCGGCGCCGAGCAGGGTCGCCCGTCCGAGCCGGCCGTACGCGTCGAGCCCGTCGAGCCGCCCGGACAGGTATCCGGCGGTGAACGCGTCGCCCGCGCCGACGACGTCCACGACGGGCACCGCGCGAGCGGGGACGTCGAACGAGGTCCGCGCGTCGTGGTAGCTCGCGCCCGCCGCGCCGCGTTTGACGACGACCTCCTCGACACCGGCGTCCAGCAGGGCCGTCACGCGGTCGCGTTCGCCGTCGCCGTCCGCCACGAGGTCCAGCTCGTCGTCGGACGCGATCAGCACCGTGACGTACGGCAGCAGCGGGCGCAGCGCCCGCACGGCGGCCTCCCGGGTCCACAGCAGCGAACGGTGGTTGACGTCGAGGCTCACCCAGGCGCCCGACCGGTGCGCCTGCTCGGCGGCGGCGGCGACGGCCTCCAGCGGCGCGGGTCCCAGCGCCGGCGTGATGCCCGTGAGGTGCAGGCCCGCCTGACCCGCCTCGACGGCGGGGCGCACCTCGTCCCACGACAGCGTCGAGGCGGCCGAGTCCCTGCGGTAGTAGTGCACGCGGGCCCGGGCCCCGGCCGCCACGTCCCGGAGCAGCAGGCCGGTCGGGGCGTCCGCGCGCCGCACGACGTGGTCGGTCAGCACGCCCTCGGCCCGCAGCGTGCGCAGGACCAGCTCGCCCGGCTCGTCGTTCCCGAGGGCGCCGGCCCAGCGGGCGCAGTGTCCGAGGCGGGACAGGGCGATCGCGACGTTGGCCTCCGCACCGGCGACGGACACCCGCGAGTCGCCGCCGAGGCGCAGCGGTCCTGCGCAGCGGACCGTGACCATCGCCTCGCCGACCGTCAGGACGTCCGCCCTCACGGAGCGCCCACCAGGTCGAGCGCCTTCCTGACCCGGCGGCGCAGGCCGTCCGGGTCGCCACCCCGCGGGGCGTCGCCGAGCAGCGGCGAGCCGAGGCCGACCGCGACGGCGCCGGCCTCCAGATAGGCGTGCACGCTGTCGAGGCCGACGCCGCCGACCGGGACGAACGGCACGGCGGGGAACGGGTCGCGCAGCGCGCGCAGGTAGGAGGCCCCTCCCGCGGAGGCGGGGAAGAGCTTGACGGCGGCGGCGCCCCGCGCGGTCGCGGCGATGACCTCGGTGGGGGTCAGCGCCCCGGCGAGCACGGGCAGTCCGAGGCGCAGCGCCTCGTCCACTCCTTCGCCCAGGCCGGGCGTGACGACGAACGTCGCGCCCGCGTCCCGGGCCGCGACGGCGTCCCGCGCGGTCAGCACGGTCCCGGCGCCGAGGTGCACGCCCGCACCCAGGGTGGAGGCCGCCTTCCGGATGACCGACAGCGCGTCGGCGCCGCTGAGCGAGACCTCCATCAGGGTCACGCCCTCCTCGGCGAGGACGTCGATGCTGCGCAGCGCCGCCGCCGGGTCGTCGCCGCGGACGATGGCCAGGAGGCGCCTGGTCGTGAGGAGGTCGAGCAGATCGTGTGGTTGCACGCCGGTCACCATTCTGCGAAGGAGTGGTCGGGGTAACGCCAGATCGGAGAGCGCCAGGTGTGGCCCCGCTTGTCGGCCTCGCGCACCGCGGCCTCGTCGACCACGATGCCCAGCCCGGGCCCGGTCGGCCGGGAGATCCGGCCGTCGGTGAAGGCGAAGACGGACGGATCGACCAGGTAGTCCAGCAGTTCGTTGCCGTCGTTGTAGTGGATGCCGATGCTCTGTTCCTGGATGAGGAAGTTGGGGGTCGCGAACGCCACCTGGAGGCTGGAGGCCAGGGAGATCGGTCCCAGCGGGCAGTGGGGAGCGAGCAGGGCGCCGAACACCTCGGCCTGGGCGGCGATGCGGCGGACCTCCGAGATGCCGCCGGCGTGGGACAGGTCGGGCTGGGCCACGGCGACGCCCGCCTGGAACGCCGGCAGGAAGTCCCAGCGGGAGTAGAGCCGCTCGCCCAGGGCGATGGGGATGTTGGACGCCTCCACGAGACTGCGCACCTGGGGCATCGACTCCGGCACGACCGGTTCCTCGACGAACAGGGGCGTGAGCGGTGCGAGCAGCGGCAGCAGCCGCCGGGCGTTCGCATAGGACACCCGGCCGTGGAAGTCGACCGCGACGTCGCGGCCCGGGCCGAGCACCTCGCGCACCGCCGCGACGCGGCCGATGACCTCGTCGATCTCACCCGGGCCCGCGATGGGGGACATGCGGCCGCTGGCGTTCATCTTCACCGCGGTGAAGCCCGCCTCCACCTGACGCCGGGCCTCCTCCTCGATCTCGCCGGGCTCGTCGCCGCCGATCCAGGCGTACGCGCGGACGTGGTCGCGTACGGGACCGCCGAGCAGTTCGTGGACGGGGACGCCGCGCGCCTTGCCGGCGATGTCCCACAGGGCCTGGTCGAGGCCGGCGACGGCGCTGGCGAGCACGGGTCCGCCGCGGTAGAAGCCGCCCTTGGTCATGACCTGCCAGTGGTCCTCGATGCGCAGCGGATCGGTGCCGACGAGCAGCTCGGCGATCTCGCCGACCGCGGCCCTGACCGAGCCGGCCCGTCCCTCGACGACCGGCTCGCCCCAGCCGACGTGTCCCTCGTCGGTCTCCACCCGGCAGAACAGCCACCTGGGCGGAACCAGGAACGTTTCGATGCGCGTGATTTTCACCGGTCTCCCTGGAGACGGGCCGCGCGGTCGGCGTCGGCCATGGACTTGTCGAGGAGCGCGAGCGCGCGGGTTCTGGCGGTTTCGCCGTCCCCCGCCCGGATGGCGTCGAGCAGGGCCCGGTGGCTCGGCACCGGGTCGTCGGCGGTGACGACGTCGTGGACGATGCGGTCCCGTTCCGCGAGCACGGACTCGATGACGACCTCCATGCGGACCAGGAGCTCGTTGCCCGTCGCGGCCAGGACGGCGCGGTGGAAACGCAGGTCGGCGGAGGCCGCCTCGGCCGGGGTCAGGGCCGCGGTCATGTCGTCCAGGGCCGCCTCGAGTTCGGCGAGGTCGGCGTCGGTGCGCCGGTCGGCGGCCAGCGCGGCGGCGGCCGGTTCGAACATCTGCCGCACCTCGCCGAGCTGCCCGAGCATCTCGCCGCCCCGGTTCTCGAACTCCCAGCTGATCACGTCGGGATCGAGCAGGTTCCACTCACTGCGGGGGCGTACCACCGTGCCCCGCTTCTGCCGCGAGTCGACCAGGCCCTTGCCGGCCAGCACCTTCAGCGCTTCGCGCACCACGGTGCGGGACACCTGCAGCTCGGCCTCCAGCTCGACCAGGTCGATGCGCCCGTTCTCGGCGAACTGCCCGGTGACGAGGCGGCGGCCGATGATCTCGACGACCTGGCCGTGGATGCCACGCCCTTTGTAGGTGCTCATGCTCTCCGGTCATCCCTCTCAGGAGGAGTTCTTCGTCGCGCTCCAGCCGCCGTCGACGACGAGGGTGGTGGCGGTGATGTAGGACGCCTCGTCCGAGAGCAGGAAGGCGATCGCCGCGGCGACCTCGGCGGGCTCGCCGAACCGTTTGGCGGTCGTGGCCTCCACGCTCAGGCGCCGGTCGTCCTCCGCCACACGGTCCCACGCGGGGGACATGATCGGCCCGGGCAGCACGGTGTTGACGCGTACACCGGGGCCGTAGTCCACGGCGAGCTGGCGGCCGAGACCCACCAGCGCCGCCTTCGTCGCGGCGTACGCCGGGTGGCCGGGGAGGCCGACGAGGGCGTGCACCGACGAGACGAGGACGACCGCCCCCGACGTCGCGTTCAGATCCTCGTGTAGCGTGCGAAAGGCCAGGTAGGAGGCGGTGAGGTTCACTTCCAGCTGGCGGTTCCACGATGCCGCGCCCAGGTCGTGGACGGGTCTGACGTCCACGACGTAGGCGTTGCTGACGAGGTGCCGCACCGGGCCGTACTCCCGGTGGGCGACGCGGCGGAGTTCCCCCCACGCGCTCTCGTCGCTGACGTCCATGCGCACGAATCTTGCCGTGCCGCCCGCCTCGACGACAGCCGCGGCGACGTCTTCCCCTTCCGGGGAGATGTCGCACAGCAGGACGGGCATGCCCGTCGCGCCGAGACGCCTGGCGGTGGCCGCGCCGATGCCGGAGGCGGCGCCGGTCACGACCGCGCAGCATCCGGCCTCCGTGGAAGGTCCGGGGAGGTTCACGCCGCCACTCTACGATAAGTGTTTTTTTATGACAATTTATTGACAGGCACGTTACGTCCGCCGCATCATCTGGAACGTGGCGCAGCGCGCCCTACCGGTGGCGTCGCCAACCGAAGACAGACTCATGGGAGGCCGTTCGTGGCATCAGTTCGACTCACGGCGATGCGGAGCATCGCCCTGCTGGCCGTCGGCGCCGTGCTCGCCGCCTGCGGTCAGTCCGCCGGGTCCGGCGGCGCCTCGGGAGCGAAGGAGCAGCTGCGCGTCGGGGTGATCTACCTGGACTCGCAGGGCTTCTACGCCGGAGTGAAGAAGGGCATCGAGACCGCCGCCGCCCAGGACTCGCAGCTCAAGCTGCTGGGCAACAACGCGCAGGGCGACGCGGCCAAGGAGTCCTCGTTCATGTCGACCCTGGTCGCCTCCAACGTGGACGCGATCATCACCTCGGCCGTCTCCGCCACGGCGTCCACCCCGGCGATCGCGGCGGCGAGCAAGGCCGGGATCCCGGTCGTCTGCTACAACACCTGCATCAACGACGCGGACGCCAAGAAGTACGTCTGGGGCTACGTCCTGTCCGACCCGTACGTCTTCGGCAAGAAGCTGGGTGAGCAGGCCGGCACGTACTTCACCTCCCAGAAGATCGACAAGCCGAAGATCGCGATTCTGAACTGCGACTTCGTGGAGGTCTGCAAGGAGCGCAAGCGCGGCTTCAAGGACGGCCTGGCCGAGTCGGTGCCGGGCGCCCAGTACGTCGCCGACCAGGAGGGCGCGGTCGTCGACAAGGCCACCCCGGTCGCCGAGAACATCATCACCGCCAACCCCGAGCTCGACGCGTTCTACGCCGTCGCGGGCGGCGGCACCCTGGCCGGTATCAAGGCCGTCACCACGCGCTCCCGCGTCGGCAGGACCGTCGTGTTCGGCAGCGACATGACCGTCGACATCGCCAAGGCCCTGGTCGACGGCAGCATCCTCAAGGCGGAGATCGACGTCCCCGCGCAGACCGTGGGCAAGCTGGCCTACGAGGCCGCACGCAAGGCGTCGAGCGGCGCCAAGAACGACTCGTTCGTCATCCCGGTGGACCCGGTCCTCTACACCGCCGACGACAAGGCCACGAACGAGAAGTGGCTGACCGAGCACGCCGACGGAATCCCGTAAGCCGCCCCCCTGTCAGAGGCGCAGTCCCCTGTCCCCACCGAAGGCTCCCAGGAAGGCTCACATGTCGAACACCGACGTCGTCGCGGAGGTGCGTGCGGGCACCAAGCGCTACCCCGGCGTCACCGCTCTCAGCGACGTCGACTTCGCGGTGCGGCGCGGCGAGGTCCGCGCGCTGCTGGGCAAGAACGGCGCAGGCAAGTCCACCCTGATCAAGGTCCTGTCCGGTGCCGAGCACCTCGACTCCGGTGAGGCGCTCGTACGCGGCAAGCCGCTGGCGGGGCTCGGGACGCGGGACGTCGCCGCCCTGGGGGTCGCGACCGTCTACCAGGAGCTGAGCCTGGTGCCGGAGATGACGGTCGCGGAGAACCTGTTCCTCGGAGCCTGGCCACGCTCCCGCGGCGGGCTCGACCTGCGCAGGATGCGCGCCGACGCGAAGGCGGCGATGGCGCGCATCGGCGTGGACATCGCCGTCGACAGCCCGGTCGGCTCGCTGGGCGCCGCCGGGCAGCAGCTCGTGGAGATCGCCCGCGCCGTCAGCCAGAAGCCGACCCTGCTCATCCTCGACGAGCCGACCAGTTCCCTGGCCGCGGCCGAGGTGCGGCAGGTGATCGATGTCGTACGGACCGTCGCGGAGCAGGGCGTGGCGGTCATCTACGTCAGCCACCGGATGGACGAGATCCGGCAGGTGGCCGACACCGCCACGGTCGTCCGCGACGGCAGGATCGTGGAGACGCTGCCGGTGCGCACGGCCTCGACCCACGAGATCGTCGCGATGATGCTCGGCACGGCGCCCGAGACCGTGGCGGCCAGGGCCCGCCGCCCGAGCGCACAGCCGCCGGTGCTGTCGGCGCGCGGCCTGGTCAGCGACCGGCTGAACGGCCTGGACATCGACGTGCGTCCCGGCGAGATCCTGGGCATCGCCGGGGTGCTCGGCTCGGGCCGCACCGAGACGCTGCGCGCCCTGGTGGGGCTCGACCGCCCGGCCTCCGGCGAGATCCGCCTGCGCGGCGAGGCCGTACGGCCCGGCGCGTTCGCCGCGATGCTCCGCAGGGGGCTCGGCATGACGCCGGAGAACCGGCGGCGCGAGGGGATCGTGCCGCTGATGGGCGTCGACGAGAACATCGTCATCAGCGACCTGCGCAGGGTGAGCAGGTCGGGCGTGCTCGACCGCCGGGCGATACGGAAGGCGGCCCGGGCGCTCATCGACCGCCTGGCGATCAAGACGGCCCGTCCGGGGACGCCGATCGGCACGCTCAGCGGCGGCAACCAGCAGAAGGCCGTGCTCGCCCGGTGGCTGCACGCGGGAAGCGACGTGCTGCTGCTCGACGAGCCCACCCGCGGCGTGGACGTGGAGGCCAAACGCCAGATCTACGACCAGATGCGCCGGCTGGCCGACGACGGGCGCGCGGTGGTCTTCGTGTCCAGCGAGGTGGAGGAGCTGGCCGACGTCTGCGATCGGATCGTCGTCCTGCGCGGCGGGCGTGCCGTGGCCGAGCTGAGCGGCGACGAGATCGAGCTCAACAGGGTCATGGCCCTGGCGATTGCCGAGGAGTGAGGGAGAACATGAGCACGACCACGCCCACTGGCCCGCCCGTGGCCAAGGCGGACGCCCGGGGCGGGCGGCTGGGACGCAACACGCAACGGCTGAACGAGATCGGGCTCATCGGGGCCATCGTGGTGCTGTTCGTGGTGCTCTCCGCCACGGCGCCGGGCTTCCTGTCCGTGACGAATCAGCTGGCCATCCTGCGCGACGCGGCGACGATCGGCGTCGTGGCGTGGGCGATGACCCTCGTCATCGTGGCTGGCGAGATCGACATCAGCATCGGCCCGGCCGTGGCGTTCTCCTCGGTCCTGCTGGCCAAGGCCAGCGGGGAGTGGCACATCCCGTTCGCCCTCGCCGTGCTGGTCTGCCTCGCGGTGGGCCTGCTGCTCGGGGCCGGGGCAGGCTTCCTGCGCGCCCGCTGGGGCATCCCGTCGTTCGTGGCCACGCTGGGCCTGTGGAGCGCCTTGCGCGGACTGGCGCAGTACATGACGGACGGCCTGCCGGTCCCGCTGGAGGCCAACGGGTTCCTCGACGTCCTGTCCGGGAGCATCCTCGGTATCCCCACGCCCGCGATCATCATGGCGGTCCTGTTCGTGGTGTTCCTCTTCGTGGCCAACCGCACGGCGTACGGCCGCTCGGTCTTCGCGGTCGGCGGCAACGCCGAGGCGGCCCGTCTCGCGGGAATCAACGTCTCCAGGATCCGGGTGATCCTGTTCGCCACGACCGGCCTGCTCGCCGCGGTCAGCGGCCTGCTGCTGGCCGCGCGCCTCGGGTCCGGAAACGGCGGCGCGTCGGTCGGCCTCGAGTTCGACGTGATCGCCGCGGTCGTGATCGGCGGCACCTCTCTCGCCGGCGGCAAGGGCTCCCTGCTCGGCACCCTGCTGGGCGTCGCCTTCATCACCATCATCGGCAACGGCCTCGTGCTGCTCGGGGTCAACGCCTTCTTCCAGGACGTGGTCCGCGGCGTCATCATCGTCGGCGCCGTGCTGATCAACGTGATGCTCTCCCAGCGGAACGGAGCCCGTAGCTCATGACCACCATGAAAGGCGTCTTCCTGCCCGGCGACTTCACCGCCGTGCTCCGCGACGTCGAGGTGCCCACGCCAGGTCCGGGCCAACTGCTCGTACGGGTGGGCGCCTCCGGCATCTGCGGTAGCGACCTGTCCTACATCTACCGCGGGCACAAGACGCACGTCGGCCAGGAGGGCGCGGCGTACAAGGGGGTCGTCGCCGGGCACGAGCCCAGCGGCCAGGTCGTGGAGACCGGTCCTGGCTGCCGGCGTTTCGGGGTGGGCGACCGCGTGATCGTCTACCACATCTCCGGCTGCGGGCGCTGCTCCAACTGCCGCCGCGGCCACATGATCAGTTGCTCCGACCCCGAGCGCAGGTCGGCGTACGGCTGGCAGCGCGACGGCGGGCACGCCGAGTACATCCTGGTCGAGGAGAGCACGGCCGTGCCGCTGCCGGACGAGCTGTCCTACGTGGACGGCGCCCTGATCGCCTGTGGGTTCGGCACGGCGTACGAGGGGCTGCTGCGCACCGGGGTCGGCGGGCGCGACGACCTGCTGGTGGTCGGCCTCGGGCCGGTCGGGCTGGCCGCCGCCATGATCGCCCGCGGTCTTGGCGCGACCCGGGTGCTCGGCGTGGAGCGCTCGCCCGAGCGCGCCGCGCACGCCCGGTCGCTCGGCCTGTTCGACGACGTCCTGATCGCCGACGACGGGGTCGCCGAGGCCCTGGACGAGGCCACCGGGGGACGCGGCTGCTCGGTGACGATGGATTGCTCGGGCTCGGCCGCGGGCCGCAGCGTCGCGATCCGGGGCGCGGCCGAGTGGGGTCGCGTCTCCCTGGTGGGCGAGGGCGGCCGGCTGGAGACCGAGGTCTCCGACCTGCTGCTGCACCGCCAGCTCACCCTGTACGCCTCCTGGGTCACCTCGTTGCAGGCCATGGAGGAGCTGGCCTTTCGCCTGGTGCGGTGGGGCGCGAGCCCGGAGCGGCTGGTGACCGACGTGCTGCCGCTGGAGAAGGCCGACGAGGCGTACCGCCTGGCCGACTCGGGGCGGACCGGCAAGGTCTGCCTGGTCCCCACGCAGAGCCGATGACGAGCCCGGAGCCGATGACGAACCACGAGAACGAGCCGCTGATCCGGCTTGCCGCGCCCTGGGGGGAGGCGGTCGTCCTGCCGGGCCGCGGCGGGCGCGTCATCTCGCTGCGCGCCGCGGGCCGGGAGTGGCTGTGGCGCAACCCCGACCTGCTCGACGCGTCGCTCGGGCTCACCCTCGCAGCGCGGCGGCTGCCCGCCCCCACAGGGTTCGCGAGCTGGGCGAACTGGGGCGGAGACAAGACCTGGCCCGCCCCGCAGGGATGGTCGTCGGCGCAGGAGTGGGCGGGGCCGCCCGACCCGGTGCTCGACGCCGGCGCCTACACCGTGCTGGAGCACGACGACCTGCGCGTACGGATGCGCAGCGGCGACGACCCGCGCACCGGCCTGGCCGTCACCCGCACGGTCACGATGTCGGCCGGCGAGCCCGTCCTCGTGGTCGACAGCGAGCTGGAGAACGTCACCGACCATCCGGTGCGGTGGGCGGCCTGGACGGTGACCCAGTTCGCGACCGAGTCGTTCCGCGATGATGACGACCCTCGATGCGGGGTGTGGGTCGGGCTGACCGAGCGGCACCGGGCGCCGGTGACGTTGTTCGCCCCCGACGACGCGCCGGTCCTGGAGCGGGTCTCCCCCTCGGCGGGCCGGGTGCCGGTGCGCGACGTGGTCGGCAAGATCGGCATCGGCGGCACGGCCGGGTGGCTCGCCGTGGTGGCGCCCGGTGGGGCGACGCTGACGCAGCGGTTCGACGTGCGGCCGGGCGCGCCCTACCCCGACGAAGGCTCGGAGATCGCCGTCTGGATGCAGTACCCCAAGGAGGAGGAGCTGGAGGGGCTGGAGGGCCTGCGTCCCACCGCCCGGCTGGTCGAGGCCGAGACCATGTCGCCTTTGACCTCGCTCGCGCCCGGCGAGGTGCTGCGCCACCGCGTCACGTGGTCGGTGACGGACGTGCCGCCGCCCGTCGCCGGGGAGTGATCCGGGGAGTGAGCCGGGGAGTGATCCGAACCGGATAGCGTCGGGGCCATGCGGCTTCATGTGGGATGCGCGATGTGGACGCACGCGCCGTGGCAGGGGCGTCTCCTGCCGCATCCGCTTCCTCCCGGAGAGCGGCTGCGGGCCTACGCGAGCTGGTGCAACGCGGTCGAGGGCAACACGACGTTCTACGCGACGCCCTCGCGGAGCACGGCCGAGTCCTGGGCGCGGCAGACCGGCCCCGGCTTCCGCTTCGTGGTCAAGCTGCCCAGGCCGATCACGCACGAGCGGCGCCTCATCGGGGCGGACGAGGAGCTCCGCGCGTTCCTCGACGCGATCGAGCCGCTGGGCCCGCGTGCCCACGCGTTGTGGATCCAGCTTCCGGGCTCGTTCGGCCCGGCGGACGTCGGCGCGCTCGCGGGTTTCCTCGGCCGCCTTCCCGGGTCGTTCCGATACGCCGTGGAGGTCCGGCACCGCGCGTTCTTCGAGGACCCCCGGGCCGTACGGCTCCTGGAGAGGGTGCTGACCGGGGCGGACGCCGAGTGGATCCCGTTCGACACGACCGTCCTGTTCCGCAGCCCGCCGACCAGCGACGCCGAACGGGACGCCTGGTCGAAGAAGCCGCGGGTGCCGCTGCGGACCACGGCTCTCACCGACCGCCCGATCGTCCGCTACATCGGCCGCGACGACCCGGACCGTACGGCCGAGGGCTGGCGGCACTGGGTGGACGAGGTCGCGGGGTGGCTGCGTGAAGGGCGCTCGCCGACGGTGTTCGTCCACACCCCCGACAACGCCGACGCGCTGACGCTCGCCCGCCGGTTCCACGACGACGTTCGCGCCGTGGTGCCCGGCGTGGAGCCGCTGCCCGAGCCCATGCCGAACGCGCCGGAGGAGCCGCTGACCCTGTTCTGAGTCAGCGCTTCACGGCCCGCAGCACGACGAACTTCGGGTCGCTCGCGACGACCTCGCAGTTGCCGAACAGCCGTCGCAGCTTCACGTGGTAGCCGAGGTGGCGGTTGCCGACCACCCACAGCTCGCCGCCCCGGCGCAGCGCGGCACGCGAGCCGTTGAACATCCGCCATGCGGTGGCGTCGGTCCTGCCCCGGTGCGTGTGGAACGGCGGGTTGTTCAGGACCAGGTCCGCCGTGCCCGGCGGGAAGCCCGACAGGCCGTCGGCCGCGACGAACCGGGCGGTGGCGCCCGCCGGGGCGTTCGCCAGGAACGTCGCCTCCGCCGAGGCCAGCGCCTGGTACGACTCGTCGATGAACGTCACCTCGGTCTCGTCGCCCGCCAGCGCGGCGGCGAGCCCGATCACTCCGTTGCCGCAGCCGAGGTCGACCACGTGCCCGGAGTCCGTACGCGCGGGCAGGCTGCGCAGCAGCAGCCGGGTGCCGGCGTCGAGGCGCTCCGCCGAGAAGACACCGGCGTGGTTGACGACGGTCAGGCCGGAGACCACCCCGGCGTCGGCGGGCAGGGTGTGGCCGCGCGGCCACGGATCGGCCTCTCGCGGCAGGCCGGGGTCCGGCGAGCAGAAGATCAGTCGCGCCTTCTTCACGGCCAGCGAGGTCCTGGTGGGCCCGACAAGGCGTTCGAACAGCTTCAGCGTCGAGGTGTGGATCTCGGTGACCATGCCCGCGCCGACGATCACCGTGCCCTCGTGCACGGAGGGGGCGAGGCGGTGCAGCTGGTCCTCCAGGAGGGCGAGGCTCTTGGGCACCCGGACCAGCAGCACGTCGATCCGGCCCGGTGGCGCGTCTCTGGTCGTGCGCACCCGTACGGCGCCGGCGTCGAGGCCGTTGCGCTCGAGATTGGCGAGGGTGGCCCGCTGCCCGAGGAAGGAGTCGCCGATCTGCACCGGCGGGTGGACGGGACGGCGCGCGGCGAGCGTGGTGGCGAGGGCACCCCACCGGTCGCCCAGCACGACCACGGTCCCCGACAGGTCCACCGGCCCGTCCTCGCGCTCGTCGAGGTGCCGCAGCAGATACTCGTCGGCCGCGTCCCACGCGCGCAGCGGGTCGCGGGGATCCTCGGGAAACCGGGCGAGGTCGAAGTCTCCCCGCGCCGTCGTCATACGGTCCATCGCGCCTCAGGCTATGCCGTATCAGGGGTCACGCTCGAACGGCGCCGGTCCGAGCGGAGGACCCGGCGGCGGCGCTCAGAGGCGGCGGCGGGCCGTCCAGAGCCACATCAGCGTCAGGACCGCGACCGCGACACAGACCCCGACGGTCATGCCGGCGTAGAAGTCCGCCGCGTCGCCGTCCGAGGATCCCAAAATGATCCCGGGCACGATCAGGGCGAGCAGGAGGACCGCCAGCACCAGATAGAACCGCCGGCTGAAGAAGACGTTCCGGCCGGGGGCCGCGGGCGGGGATTCGAGCTGCGCGGCCGGCCCCACGCTGGCGGCCCTGGGCCGCTTGAAGTACTCGAAGCAGATCCAGGTGCCGCAGGGCTCCCAGCCGTCGGGCGCCAGCCGCGCGACCAGCGCGCCTGCGCCGCCCGGGGGAACCAGCTCCCTGCGGTATTCCCATCGTTGCGGCCGTTCCGGGTCGCGATGGCTGACGAACCTGCCGAGGTGGTCGACCCGGTCGACCTCCCAGCCCTGGTCGCCGAGCCGGGCGAGCATCTGCCGCTCGGCGAAGACGTCGGCTGTCCACCGCCATTCCGTCGCGTCCGCCGCGTCCGCCTCGGGCCTGCGCGCCGCCAGCAGTTGCCCGGCGAAGTCATCGGCCGGGCCGAACTCCTCCTCCGGGTCGGCGCCGGTCTCCGCGACGTACGCGGCGAGGTCGGAGACCGTGGCCTCGACCTGCTCCGCGGGCACGCCGCCCGCGCGCAGCAGGGTGGAGAGCTCGTCGAAATAGCCGCTCACTTCAGTCCTCCCGAGGCCAGCACGGTGCGTACGGACTCGTCGAACGCCAGCCACAGGCGGCCCTGCTCGGCCAGTGTCTGCCTGCCCTGTTCTGTCAGCCGGTAGTAGCGCCGGCCCGGTCCTCGTTCCGTCACCCGGAACTCGGCGGACACCAGGCCCGCCTCCTCCAGCCGGTTGAGCACGGGATAGAGCGTGCCGCCCCGGATCTGGCCGAGTCCGGATCCGGCGAGCATCTTGGCGATCTCGTAGCCGTAGTTCTCGCCCTCGGTCAGGCTGGCCAGCACCAGCAGGTCGAGGACGCCCTTGAGCCAGCTCGCGCGGCGGTCGGTCGCCATTCCCTCATCCTCGCACGGTAGGGGCGCTACCTAGGCCGCATGACCGACTGTCTTCCGGGTGGGTGCGGGCATGCACACGAGACCCCGGACGTCGATCAGGATGTGCGCCATGATCGGGAGCAGCAGGCTGCCGGTGGACAGGTACACGGTGGTGAGCCAGAAGCCGAGGAGTGCCACCACGACCAGGCCCTTCCAGCCCTGGTAGAGGTGACCCGCGACGAAGACCACCAGGGCGAGGGCCGCCGCCGCGGCGGTGCCGAGGCCCAGCACGCCGACGCCGAACGCGATGAGCAGGCCGCGGTAGACGATCTCCTCGCAGACTCCCGCGGTCACCGCCATGGCGAGGGCGTGCCACCGCTCGCCGGATGTGCGCGGCATCAGTTCCGCCACGGCCGCCTGGCCCGGCACGGCGCGTCCGGTGCGGGCGAGGTGGCGCAGCAGCACGGTGCCGATCACGAGGGCGCCGGACATACCGGCGATCATCGGGGCGACCCGGCCGAGGTTGTCCGGCTTGGCGAGGCCCACGTCCGCGAGATCGATCCCCGGCGACAGCACCAGGATCAGGGCCAGCACGGCCACCCAGATCCACTCCTCGGCGATCCACAGCCGGTACGCGCGCGTCAGCGCCCGGGGATCGTGGGCGCGGCGGCTCGCCAGCCGGTCGTACTGCCGCCTGCCCAGCCACGGGGAGACGAAGGCCAGATAGGCCGTCAGTGCGACCGTCAGGAACAGGCCGGGGGACGAGAAGCTCGCAGAGATGCTCATGGATTGCCGCCCTTGCTACGTCAGGTTACGAGCTAGACGATAGAGCGACCTAGTTAGGAATACAACCTATAGGGCGTCCTCTCCGGGCCGCCGGATCGCGGCGACGTCGAGCTCCAGCGCCACCTTCCCGCCGACCAGGCCCGCGGCGGCGGTCCAGCGCACGCCCCAGTCCTTGCGATTGATCGTGGCGCTGCCCCTGAAGCGGATCCGGACATCGCCCTGCGGGTCGTGCTCGGCGCCGATGCGCGCGAAAGCCACGGTGACCGGCTTGGTCACGCCGCGAATGGTCAGGTCGCCGGTGAGCTCGAAGGTGCTCTCGCCGACCTGCCGAGCGCCGGTCGAGACGAAGGTGATGGTCGGATGATCGTCCAGCTTGAGGAACCTGCGGCGCAGCGTGTCGTCGCGCCGCGCGTTGCGGGTCTGGATGCTGCCGACCTGGATCGTGAGCTCGACGCTCGAATCGGCCGGGTCGTCGCCGTCCAGGTGCGCGCTGCCCTCGAACTTCTCGAACTGTCCGCGGACTTCGGGGCCGATCGTGTGCCGGGCGACGAAGCCGATCCGGGTGCGGGCGGTGTCGAGGGTGTAGTCGCCGGTCAGAGCTGTGGTCGTCACTCTGGTCGCTCCTGGGGGAAAGGGGGAAGAGTCGATCGTCCGGCTCCGGGCCGGTCGTGAGCCGCGTCCGGGACTCGGGCGGCCGCGGGGGGCGGTGAGCCCGTGAGCGGGGTGGAGTCGAGATATCTGACCTCGTAGACGCGTTCGCTGAACTTCCAGCCGTAGGGGGTGCGCTGGTAGCGGTCGTGATACAGCGCGTAGTTCAGATGGGAGCCGCCGTCGCGCATCCGCCCGAACTCCTGGATGTACGCACGGCCGGTCGCGGTGTCGCCGTCGAGCCGGATGACGCCCGGGTGGACGTGCTGCACGAAGAACTCCCAGAGCCCCTGCCCCCACTCGATCCCCGCGCGGATCTCGTCCCTGCCGACGAACTGCCTGCCGATGTGCGGCCACCGCACCGCGGCCTCGGGCGTGAACAGCGATGTGGCGCGGTCGTAGTCGCGCATCGTCACCGCGTCGGTGAGCTCGGCGCGCAGCGCCTCGATCTCGAAGCGGTCGACGACGGCCTGCGTGTCGCTCATCGGTCTCCCTGCCTTGTCGATGTGCCGGCAGGCGTGCGCCGCCTGTCCGCTGCCGATGCGTCCAGCATCGAGGCAGGTCAGCAGCGGAACAATGTACGCTTCGTGGGGCGATCCATAACTTTGGAGTTATTGATGGAGCTACGCGACATCGAGATCTTCCTGACGCTGGCCGAGGAGTTGCACTTCGGCCGTACCGCGGAGCGCCTTCATGTGTCCCAGGCCCGCGTCAGCCAGGCCATCGGCAGGCAGGAACGGCGCCTCGGCGTGGCCCTGTTCGATCGCACCAGCCGGCGCGTGACCCTGACCCCTGTCGGCCGGCGCCTCCGCGAGGACCTTCAGCAGGCCCTCGACCTGCTCAAGGCGGGACTCGCCCGCGCCGAGGCGGCCGGCCTGGGCGCCGGCCGGACCCTGCGGCTGGGCGTCTTCGGCCATGCCGGACACGAACTGCGTCCCCTCGTCGACGCGTTCCGCGCCCGCTACCCCGGCGCCGACGTCCAGTTCGGCGAGATCTACGGCAGCGATCCGTTCACCGCCCTGCGCACCGGGGAGCACGACGTGAACGTGCTGTGGTTGCCCGTCGCCGAACCGGACCTCACGGTCGGCCCCACCGTGCTCACCGGAGGCCGCGTGCTGGCCGTGCCGGCGGACCATCCGCTCACCGAGCGCGGCACCGCCTCCCTGGAGGACCTCGCGGACAACCATGTCGTCGACCTCGGCCCCGACGCTCCCGAGTACTGGGTCACGTCCATGGTTCCCACGCGTACACCGCTCGGCCGCCGCATCCCACGCGGGCCCGCCGCACGGACCTTCCACGAGATCCTTTCCCTGGTCGCCGCCGGACACTGCGTCCACCCGCTGGGCGAGCTCGCCGCCCGTTACAACAGGCCGCCCGGCGTCGTCTTCCTGCCCATCCGTGACGCTCCCGCCCTCCAATGGGCCCTGACGTGGCGCTCCACCGCCGACAGCCCCTCCATACGCGCACTGGCCCAGACCGCCGCCGACCTCGGCCCCATCTCGATGTGACGGCGACGTCCTGTCAGGCCGGACAGCCGGAAACCGGCTCGGGCGTGATCGCCGGCTGTGCTGGCGATCGGCGCGAAGGAGGCCGCGGGCGACGAGGTCGCGCTGCGCCTGCGCGACGGACGCGCCCTGGACGCGATGCCCGCCGCGGAGGCGCTGGCCCGCATCAGCGGTCTCGTCGCAGCCCGAGCCGCCGGTCTTCGGGAACCGGCCGTGCCCTGACCGCGGCTCACCCGGTCGACGGGCGGGCGGTGGCGGCCGGGCCGGGGCTGACCACCGGGTCGGGGAGGGACTCCAGGGCGGCGGTGGCGGCCGTCCTGGTCTCGAGGTTCTGGGATCCGAGCGCGCGGCGCAGCCACGTCCTGGCCTCACCGGCGTCGCCCTCCGCCCGGGCGATCTCGCCCAGCGTGAGGTGGATCCTGGCGCGGGTCTCCTCGCCGGTGACCCAGCCGGCGGGACAGGCCGCGAGCGCGTCCCGGCACAACCGCCGGGCCAGCGGCAGATCGCCGCGCTCCCGCGCCGCCTCGGCGAGGCCGTGCCGGGCCATGGCGACCATGCCCGGCGCCCCCGCGCGTCCGGCGAGCCCGGCGGCGCGCTCGTAGTCGCCGGTGGCGTCGGCGAGCAGGCCGCGGGCACGGCGGGCGTCCCCCCGGCGGCACAGCAGGCGCGCCATGTCCTCGGTCGAGCCGAGGGCGCCGAACAGGCCCAGCGCCTCCTCCGCCATGGCCGCGCAGGCGGCGGTGTCGCCCCGGGCGTCGGCCAGCAGCGCCAGGTCGGAGAGGGTGGTGGCCATGCCCCAGCGCTCGCCGAGCGCCCGGAACCCGCCGAGAGCGAGGCCGAACTCGCGCTCGGCCTCGGCCTGGTCGGACTCCACCCACCACGACCGCAGTCCCAGGCCGTAGTGCAGCAGCGACCGCGTCCACGGATCCGTGGCGGCACGCAGGTCGGCCGGTCCGTCGGCGATGCCGGAGAAACTGCCCCACAGAAAGGTCAGGAACGGACGGACCGCCCGGCTCTCCGCCGGCGCCCGGCCCTCCATGAGGGCGCGGGCCCGCGCCACGTGCGCGGGCGGCGCGAGGCCGACCGCAGCAGCGATGAGCACGCACAGGACGTACTCCTCCTCAAGCCCGGCAGGGACCCGCTCCGCGTGGTCGTGCTCCGCGATGCCGCCGAGCACCTCCGCCGCCGCACGGCCGGCCTCGCCGCCCCGGCCGCCGAGCATCCAGTACGGCGCCAGCGCGGCCACGAGCCGTAGCCCCGCCGTCAGGTCGCCCGATTCTGCGGCCCAGCGCAGGGCCGCGTTCAGGTTCGCGTGCTCGGCGGTGAGCGCGGCCAGCCACTCGACCTGCTCGGCGCGGCGCGACCACGGCTCGGCGGCCTCGGCGAGGGCGAGGAAGTAGTCCAGGTGGGCGCGGCGGGCCTCCGGCGATCCGTCCCAGCAGAAGGCGCGGATGGTGGCGAGCATGCGATACCGCTCGCCGTCGAAGTCCACCAGCGACTTGTCCACCAGCGACGACAGCGCCTCGGCGGCCCCCGCGCCGCACACGCGCTCGGCCGCCGCCGTGGTCGCTCCGCCGGCGAACACGGCCAGCCGCCGCGCCGCCGCCTGCTCGGCGGGGTCGAGGAGGTTCCAGCTCCACTCCACGACGTCGCGCAGGGTGCGGTGGTGCCGCTGCGCCGTACGGCTGCCCTGGGACAGCAGCGCGAAGCGGTCGTCCAGGCGGGCCTCGATGTCCGCCAGCGGCAGCGTGCGCAGGCGTGCTGCGGCCAGCTCGACGGCCAGCGGCAGCCGGTCGAGCAGTTCGCAGATCCGCTCCAGCGCGGCCGGGTCGGCGGCGAACGACGACCGGGCGGCCGTGGCCCGCTCGGTGAACAGCCGGACCGCCGCGTCGAGCGGGAGCGGCTGGACGGGGACGACGGCCTCGCCGGTCACGGCGAGCACCTCGCGGCTCGTGGCCAGCACACGCAGCCCGGGGCAGCGGGCCAGCAGCCGCTGGGCGACCCGCGCCGTCTCGTCCACGACGTGCTCGCAGTTGTCCAGCACCAGCAGCACCGGACGGCCGGCGAGGACGGCGACCAGGCGCTCCAGCGGATCCGGCCCGGTGGCGGGGGCGCCCAGCCCGCCGTCGCGCAGACCGAGGGTGTCGAGAAGCGCAGGAAGGACGTCGGGGTGCGCGGCCAGCTCGGCGAAGTACGTCTCGCCCGGCTGTCTGCCGGCCACCTCCGTGGCGAGGCGGGTCTTGCCCACGCCGCCGGGTCCTGTGAGGGTGACGAGGCGGTGCCGGGCGATCAGCCCGGTGACCCGCTCCACCTCGTCGTCGCGGCCGACGATGCCGGTCAGCGGCACGGGCACTCCGGCTCCACCGGACGGCCGCGCGGGCCGTTCCCCGCCCGCCTCTGCCCGGAGTCCCGGATGTTCCCCGAGTCCTGAATGTTCCCCAAGCCCGGTCTGTCCCCGAAGCACGGCGAGATGCGCGGCGGCGAGCTCGGCGGAGGGATCGGCGCCCAGCTCGTCGGCGAGGACGCGCCGCATGTCCGCGTACGTCTCCAGCGCCTCGGTCTGCCGCCCGGAGGCGGCCAGGGCCCGCATGAGCTGGGCCCGCAGGCGCTCACGCACGGGATGGGCGGCGACCAGCTCCTCCAGCTCCGGCACCAGGCCGCGGTGCTCACCCACCGCGAGGTCGGCCTCGATCCGGTCCTCGGTCGCGGCGAGCCGCAGCTCGGACAGGCGCGCGATCCGCGCCGCGGCGAAGGGCGCGGGACCGACGTCGGCGAGGGCCGGCCCGCGCCACAGCCCGAGGGCCTCGCGCAGCAGCCCGGCGGCCCCCCGGTGGTCGCCCGCGGCGAGCATCCGCCGCCCTTCGGCGGCAAGGCGCTCGAAGCGGTGCGCGTCGACGTCGTCGGGGCCGGCCTCAAGGACATAGCCACCCGGACGGGACCGGATCAGGCCGTCGTCGCCCAGCATGCGGCGCAACCGGGCGATCTGCGACTGGACGGCGTTGCCGGCGCCGGTCGGCGGGGCGTCGCCGTACACCCCGTCGATGATGTGCTCGGCGGGGACGAGGCGTCCCGGGGCGAGCAGGAGCAGCGCCAGGACGGCGCGCACCCGGGCGCCGCCGACGGGGATCCGGTCTGGCCCGGCCCAGACCTCCGTCTCGCCCAAGATCCCGAACCGCATGTCCCGAATTATCGGGTCTTGAGCCCCCGGTTGTCGTGCTCATACCTCTGCCACGGCGTCGGCGGGGCGGCCGCGGGTCGTCGCCCAGGCCGGCGCCCAGGTCGCGGTTAGCACCAGCGCCGCCGCGGCCGCGACGATCACGAGGTAGATCGCCACCGGTCCCGAGGGGAACGGTGTGCCGGCGACGGCGACGGCGAACGGCACCAGGCTGACGACGGCGGCCACGGTGCCGAGCAGGACGCCGACGCCGGCGACGAGCAGGCTCTCCAGCCCGGTCATGCGCATCACCTGCGCCCGGGTCGCGCCGGTGAGCCGTTGCAGGGCGAACTCCCGGCGTCGTTGCGCGGTGGCCATCACCTGCGTGTTCACCAGAGAGATCGCGGTGTAGGCGAGGATCATCGCGATCAGCAGGTAGTTCACCCAGGCCTGCGTGCTCTGCCCGGCGTCGTGCGCGGCCGTCAGCGCGCCGCGGTCCCGCACGTCCACCCCGAGCCCGGCCAGGTCGGTGCCCGGCGCCGTGCTCACCAGGACGCTCTCGGGCACACCGGCCGTGGTGTGCGGCGCGAGCAGGGCGGCGGGCAGCACGAACAGTTCGGCGCCGGTCTCGACCCTGAGCAGCGCGACCACCCGCAGGCCGACGGCCGTACGGTCGCCGAGGCGCAGGGTGATCGTGTCGCCGAGGCCCACGCCGCGCCCGATGTTGCGGGCGTGCTCGGTGGTGAGCGCCACAGTGTTTCCCCGCAGGTCGGCGAGCGAGCCCGCGGCGACGTCGAACGCCATCGTGCGTGCCACGCCCTCGGCGGTCACTCCCCACAGCGGCCAGCCGTCCTCGCGTTGCCAGTTGTCGTGCGGCCGTTCCACGAAGCCGGTGCTGGTGACGTACTCGGAGGCGCCCTCGACGCCCGGCACGGCGCGCACGCGGTCGAGCAGGCCGGGGGAGACGGGGGACAGCGCCGCGTCGGCGCGCAGCGTGCGGGCGTAGGCGGCGGAGGCGGCGCCGGCCTGTGTGGTCTGCATGTAGAGGTTCGCCGTGGCCATCCCGCTGGCCAGCGTGATCGGAGTGATCACCGCGGCCAGCGTGACCGCGCGGGCGCGGCAGTTGAGGATGGCGAGATGACCCGCCGGACCGCGGAACGGCCAGGGCAGCGCGTTCGTGATCCACCTGACGAGCGCCGGGCCGAGCAGCGCCAGGCCGACGGCCCACAGCAGCACCGCGGGCCCGGCCGTGCTGCTGACCAGAGAGACCGGCATGAACAGCACGCTCACCAGGGCCAGCGCGACGCCGCCCGCGAAGCAGAACGCCGCGAGCGCCCGCCGCAGCGGCCCGACGCGTCCGGCGGGCAGGGCCGTCTCCGCGAGCGCCTCGGTGGGCCGGGCGAGCACGGTGCCGCGCACGCCGGCCAGGACGGCGACGACCGCGGTCAGCACGGCCACCCCGGCGGCGACCAGCGGGGGGATCAGGCCCTGGCGGAACTCGACCACCGGCGGGACCACGCCCGCACCGGCCAGGCGGGCGAGCAGCCACCGGCCGAGGAACGGCGCGGCCAGGCACCCGAGCGCGGTGGCCGGCGCCGCGACCGCCAGCGCCTCGAGCAGCACCATGCGCCGCACCTGCGACGGGGTGGCCCCGACCGCCCGCAGCAACGCCATCTCGCGGCGGCGCTGCCGCACCGCCAGAGCCAGCGTGGTGGACACGACGAACAACGCCACCATGACGGCCATCGCCCCGAACACGGCCGCCAGGACGACCAGGTTCTCCCGGCTGAGCAGGGCCTCCGGGTGCTCGGCCAGCCCCCGCTCGTCCCCGGTCAGCGCGACCGTGCCCGGCACCGCCCGCTCGATGCGGTCCGCGACCGCTTCGCCGGAGTCCGGTGTCGTCCACACGGCGACGGCGCCGCTCTCGCGGTCCGCCTCGGCGCGCAGCACGCCGGGCACACGGGAGACCCGGGCGAGCGCGTCGCCGTCCAGGCGCACCCGCTCGGGCAGTACGGCCGACTCGACGTCCTCCTCCTCGTCGGCCGGGTCGGCCTTGGGCAGGTCGTACGTCTGGTCGCCGGTGACGACGACCGGCGCGGCGGCGAGCCGGTGAGGTGTGACGGCGAGCGTGATGCCGGTCTCCATCAGCCCGCCGCAGGCCGCGACGATCGCGGTTCCGACGAGCAGGGCCACGAACGTGGCGACGAAGGCGCTGCCGCGCCGCCGCAGGGTGCCGAGAGCGAGCGACCACATCAGGACCGCCCCCACGCGCCGAGACCGGTCATCCGCTTGGCCACGGCGTCGGCGGTGGGCCGGTCGAGCCGGTCGACGAGCGTGCCGTCGGCGAGGAACACGACGTGATCGGCGTGTGCGGCGGCCACCGGGTCGTGGGTGACCATCACGATCGTCTGCCCGCCGGTGTGCACGATCTCCCGCAGCAGGCCGAGCACCTCCAGCGCGGTCCGGGTGTCGAGGGCGCCGGTCGGCTCGTCGGCGAAGATCACCGCGGGCCGGGTCACCAGGGCCCTGGCGATCGCGACGCGCTGCTGCTGGCCGCCGGACAGCTCCGCGGGGCGGTGGCCGACCCGGCCGGTCAGGCCCACCCGCTCGATCACGGCGGCCACCTGCGCGTCGTCCACCGGGCGCCCGCCCAGCCGCAGCGGCAGTGTGACGTTCTGCAGCACGGTGAGGGCGGGCAGCAGGTTGAAGCCCTGGAAGACGAAGCCCAGGCGCTCGCGCCGCAGCCGGGTGAGCGCCTTCTCCCTCATGCCGGTGATCTCGCGGCCCTCCAGCGTGACCGATCCCGACGTGGGCTGGTCCAGCCCCGCGGCGCAGTGGAGCAGCGTCGTCTTCCCCGACCCCGAGGGGCCCATGACGGCCGTCATCGTGCCTTTCGGGAAGCCGATCGTGACACCGGCCAGCGCCTCGACGGCTCCGCCGCCCCCGCCGTACATCTTGCGGACGGCTTCCAGCCGGACCGCATCCGTGGTCTCCATGCCGCCAGCGTGGCCGGGGCCGCTGACAGCCCCAGCACCGCGGGAGCACGGCCGCGGGCCTCAGCCGTCAGCGAGTCGCGCGAACAGGCGGGAGGCCTCGGGCTGCTTCCACTCGATCCGGTTCGGATCCTCCTTGTGGGGCCGCCACGGCACGGTCACGTACGAGACCCGGGTGCCGGCCCGCTGCACGTCCTGGGCCAGGGTGAGCATGGTGTCCAGGTCCAGCCCCGCGTCCGTGGTGACGGACGCCGCGGCCACGCGGACGAGGCGGGTCAGGGCGGCGGGATCGCCGAGACGCGAGACCTTCTGCAGCATCGTCTGCATCAGTGCCACGTTCCGTTCGATGCGGGCGACGTCGGAGCCGTCGCCCAACGCGAACCGCAGCCGTGCGTAGGCCACCGCGGTCTCGCCGTCGAGCACCGAGCGGCCGGCCGGCAGCCTCAGCTTCGCCTTGGGGTCGTTCACCGCTTGGGGGAGGGTGACCTCGACGCCGCCGAGCGCGTCGACCAGCTTCTCCAATCCGTCGTAGCGGATGGCGATGGCGTGGTCCACACGCACGCCCGTGGTGGTCTCCACCGTCTTCCAGGCGCAGGTCAGGCCGCCGATCGCGTACGCCTGGTTGATCATGTCCCGATGTGCGGCGACGGTCTTGCCGTCGGCCGACCGGCACTGCGGGATCCGGACCATGGAGTCGCGCGGCAGGCTGACGGCCGTCGCCCGCTTCCGGTCGGCCGACAGCCGCAGGAGGATCATGAGGTCACTGCGATCGCCACGGTCGCGCCCGGCGTGCAGGGGCGGCTCGTCGGTGCCCAGGAGCAGCACGGTCAGCGCCTCGCCCTTCCCGGCCGGGCGGTCTTTGGTGGGCGGTGCCACGGTGTGTGCCCCGATGTGCGCGCCGGTCGTCCCGCGCAACAGCACGGTCGGGACCACGACCAGCGCGGCGGTGACCGCCGCGACCGCCGCCACAGTGATCCAGCCCGCCCGTCGGCCGCCGGCCCATCTCATCAGGCGCCGCCGCCCGCCCGCCGCCTCGTCCAGCAGGCGGCCCCGCTGACGGGCGAGACCGGCGGGCGGCTCGTGCTCAAGGGCCCGGCCGAGGTCGCGGAGCATCGTCAGGTCGTCCATGGCTACTCCTCGTCGCGCAGCGGATTGGTGTGGCCGAGCGCCTCGCGCACCTTGCGGCGGGCCCGGTTCAGGCGTGAGCGCACGGTGCCCACGGGGATGCCGAGGGCCTGTGCCGCCTCGTCGTACGACAGGTCGGCCCAGGCGATGAGCAGCAGGACGTCGCGATCGCCCTTGGACAGGCGCATGAGCGCCGAGGCGAGCAGTGGGCGGACCGTCGTCGCGCGCACGCCGTCCTCGACCCGTTCCGCGGGAGATTCCGCGACATCGTCGAGCGGGCTGCGGGTGAGCGCCCGATAGCGGGCGGCCTCGTCGCGGTGGTACCGCGAGACGAGCTTGCTGACGATGCCGAACAGCCAGGGACGGGCGTCGGGGCGGGTGAGGTCGTAGCGGTCCCGGCGCCGGAACGCGACCAGGAACGTCTCGCCCACCAGGTCTTCGGCGACCTCGGGCCCGAGCCGGCGGGACACGTAGCGGTAGAGCATCCCGGCATAGCGGTCGAACAGCGCCGCGAACGCCTCGGGCCGCACCCTGGACTCGGCGATCAAATCCGAGTCCTCGCGCGAGGCGGCAAGGGGGATCATCAAGGACACCATGGCATCGAGCCGGCCTAACCGTCGGGGATCTGACAGCCATGTCTCGCCACTCGTCCCTCTCCGAGTTCACGGATGGACGGGCTTTACTCGCCGACGTATACTCGCAGACGAATATCGGGATGAGGTGAGGACGATGGCCGGACGGCGGAAGGTGAACAACCTTCTGGGCCTCGCCGTGCTCGCGACCGTCGTCGAGCGGCCGATGCACCCGTACGAGATGGCCACACTGATCCGTGCCCGCGGCAAGGACCGCGACATGGACGTCAAGTGGGGCTCGCTCTACACGGTCGTGCGCAACCTGGAGAAACACGGGTTCCTGGCCGTGGAGGGGACCGTACGGGAGGGGGCGCACCCCGAACGCACGATCTACCGCATCACCGACGCCGGACGGGCGGAGCTGGCCGACTGGGTGCGCGACCTGATCGCGACGCCGGAACGGGAGCGGTCACGCTTCCAGGCCGGGCTGTCGGTGAGCGCCGTGCTCCCGCCGGACGAGCTGGCCGGCCTGCTGCGGCGGCGGCTGGCCCTGCTGGAGGAGGAGGTCGCCGCCCAGCGGGAGATGCTCGACGCGTCGCGCGGGGAGGCGGTGCCCCGGTTGTTCCTCGTCGAGGCGGAGTACGACCTCGCCGTCCGTGAGGCCGAGGCGTCCTGGGTCCGGTCCTTCATCGAGGAGCTGACCACGGGGTCGTTCCCCGACCTGTCTCTGTGGCGGGCGTGGCACGAGTCCGGGCAGATGCCGCCCGAGGTGGCCGAACTCGCCGAAAGGGGCCGCACGACGGACTGAACTCGTTGATACGGGCCCCGGCGAGGTGCGGGAACACCTGGCCGGAGCCCGTGACCCCCGAACCGAAACCCGCGGGCGGAATCCGGTCGGAAAGTGGCAACCGCAAGGATAGCCGGGCTCCCTCCACGGGCCGGTTCGGACACCCACGATCCGGAACCGGAGGAGACCATGGAGAAGATCACGCAGAATCAGGCGCCCGGCATGGAGGGCGCGATGGCCCGGTGGTACGCGCGGCAGCGCGCCTCGGCGCCCCAGATCGACGCCGTACGGCGGTATGCCGCGCAGGTCACCGCCGGTCTGCCGGCGGGGGCGGACGTCCTGGAGGTGGCCCCCGGGCCGGGCTACCTGGCCGTCGAGATGGCGCGGCTCGGCTGTGCGGTGACCGCGCTCGACCTCAGCCGCACGTTCGTGGAGATCACCGCGGACAACGCCCGGAGGGCGGGGGTGCGCGTCGACGTGCGCCACGGCGACGCCGCCGACCTCCCCTTCCCCGGCGGTTCTTTCGACCTGGTCGTCTGCCAGGCCGCGTTCAAGAACTTCGGGCGGCCCGTCCGCGCGCTCGACGAGATGCACCGGGTGCTGCGTCCCGGCGGTACGGCGGTGATCCACGACATGAGCCGGGAGGCGTCCAGGGCCGACATCGACGAGGAGGTCAGGGGCATGGGCCTCACGCCGCTGAACTCCTTCATGACCAAGGTGCCGCTGCTGGCGCTGCGCCGCCGCGCCTACTCGCGGGGCCTGTTCGCCCGCCTCGCCGCCGAGAGCGCGTTCGGCACCTGCGAGATCCGCACGGAGGGGATCAGCGTCGAGGTCCGGCTGACCAGGCCGGCCTGACGCCGGGGCCCTGCCCGGAGCCGGGACGCACGTGTTCCGGCTCCGGGCAGGGCCGCTCGGGCCCGCACGACCGGCGTCATCCCAGGGCGTGCGGTTTCAGGACGGGGCCGGCACGGGCGAGGGCTTCTCGTCGACCACCCGCAGCCGCCGTACGCCGGGGGCCAGCAGCGCGGCCAGCGTGACCAGCACGATGATCGTCCCGCAGGCGACCAGCGCCGGCCGCGGCCCGACCGCGACGGCCGCGGGCCCGGCCAGCAGCAGGCCGATCGGCCCGAACATCAGGGAACCCAGCGCGTCGTAGGAGCTCACCCGAGACAGCGACTCGGCCGGGATCTCGCGCTGCATCGTGGTCTGCCACAGCACGCCGAAGATGTCGAAGCACACCCCCATCACGAACGCGCCGCCGACGACCGTCCACAGCGGTGCGCTCATGCCCAGCAGCAGGTACGGCAGAGCCGTGGGCAGGGTGACGAGCGTGCCGACCAGGATCGGCCGCCGGGGCCGCAGGCGCAGCGTGACGACCACCCCGACGATCATGCCGACGGCCTCCCCCGCCAGGACGGCCGACCAGGCGGGCGCCCCGCCCAGCGACTCCTTGGCCACCAGCGGCCCGAGCACCCCGTGGGCGGCCTGCAGCGCCATGACCAGGATCGAGAACTGGGCGACGACCACCCACAGCCACTGCCGGGAGACGAACTCGCGCCAGCCGTCCCGCAGTTCGGCCAGCACCGAGTGCCCCCCGCCGGGCGCGCGCTCGGCCGGCGTGAGGCGCAGCAGTGCGATCAGAACGCCGGCGACGGCGAACATCGCCCCGCTGGCCGCCAGCGCCCAGCCGCCGCCCAGCAGCACCACGGCCGCGCCGCTCAGCACGAGACCGGCGACCCGGGAGATGTTCTGGCCGAGTCCCAGCAGCGCGTTGGCGGTCTGCAACCGCTCGGCGGGCACGACGTCGGGGATGATGCCGGTCAGCGCGGGGAACAGGATCGCGGTCGCGATGCCGCTGACGGCGCTGGCCGTCACGAGCGCGGGCAGCGGCGTCCAACCCGTCAGCATCATCGCGGCCAGGCAGAAGTACGCCACCGCGTTGATCGACTCCCCCGTCGTCATCACCCGGTGGCGTGGCAGCCGATCGGCGATCACGCCGCCGACGAGCATGAACAGCACCATCGGCAGCGCCTCGGCGGTGAGCACGGCCGACAGTGTGGTGCCGTCCGCGCCCGGGAGCCCCAGCACGCCGAAGGCGAGGGCCACCGGGGCGAAGGCGGTGCCGAGCACGGAGATCGTCCGGGCCGCCAGCAGCAGGGCGAACCGCCGATCCCTGAGCAGGCCGAGATCTCGGCGGAAGCCAGGCATGGGAGAACTCCGGAGGACGTGGAACACGAAGAAGGGGGGACAGTCCATCGTGCCGTCTCCGGTTCCTGCTCGTCACCCCATTTATCGCCGCGCGCGAAGCGGGCGCCGGGAGCCGGGCGTCCCCTCAGACGGATCGCGCGGAACGCGGAGGTCGGAACATCGCCGGGAGACCAATGGGCGTCCAGCACTATCCTGGGCAGTGGAGGGTAACCTCATCGGGAAGGCAAGAGCGATCCTCCCGAACGTCCGCTCTTGTGGATGCCTTGCGGAAGGTGGCCGGCGGATCAAATGAGCGGAGGTGATCGCATCCTGCGGCTTCATCCAGCGAGCGGCCAGTCTGTCGACCCGGGCGAGTCGTCTGTCGAAGTGATGGCCGGGCTGGTGCAGGCCATGCTCGATGCGGCTCCGATCCAGGGCGCTTGGGTGGTGCCCATCCGCGATCAGGCCGGTGTGATCCTCGACTTCGAGGTGCTCGCGGCCAGTCCCGAAGCCCGGGACATCCACAACCGGACCGGCAAGGAGCTCGTGGGCCTGCGCACGCTCGAGGCGTATCCGGGCATCGCCGGCTCTGCTCTGTGGGACGCGTACCTCCGCGTCATGGAGACCGGGGAAGTCGAGGACGTCGACCCCTACGTGCACCGGGAAGACGGGGACGACGTCCCCCAGCTGTCCACCTACGGCGTCCATCTCGCCCGGCTGCAGGGCGGCCTGCTCACCTCCTGGGTGCGCCACGACAGGCACGACAGGGAGGAGCGCCTGTCGGCCCGGCTGCTCCACACCGAGCGCCTCGGCCATCTCGGATGGGGGCACTGGAGCCTGATCACCGGTGAGGCCGAGTGGTCGGACCAGCTTTACGTCATCCACAGGCGCGACCCGGCCGAGGGGCCGTTCGCGCTGGAGCACTACCGCGAGATCGCCCACCCGGACGACGTCACGGTCGTGGAGCACGCGCTCACGACGCTGACCAGCACCGGCGGGCCGCACGAGTTCGAGATCCGCATTCGCGTCGGCGACGAATACCGGCACATCAGGGCCACGGCCGAGGTCAGCAGGGACGCGGGCGGCAGGCCCGTCGAGATTCACGGCGTCGTGCAGGATGTGACCGACTGGCGCAGGACCGCCGACGAGCTCGCCGAGGTCACCCAGCGGCTGGAGGAGGAGTCGCAGCTCACCGCGCGGCTGCAGAGCATCATCCTGCCGGTGCAGGACGCGGTGCCGGGGCTGCAGATCGGCGTGCGCTACTTCCCTGCGGAGACGGCGCCGTTGGGCGGCGACTGGTATCAGGCCATCCACCTCGACAACGAGGAGGCGTTGCTGGCCGTCGGAGACGTCGCCGGGCACGGTCTGGCCGCCGCATCCGCGATGGCCAAGCTGCGCCATGCGATCACCGGGCTTGCCTTCGCCGACCACGACCCCGCGCAGATCCTCGTGGCGCTCAACCGGCTGCTGCGGCGCATGCGTCCCGACGTGCTGGCGACGTCGGTCGTGGCCCGCTACCGCACCAAGGACCGCACGCTGAGGTGGACCCACGCGGGCCACCCGCCGATGCTGCTGGTCCGAGGGCACAAGGTCCATCGGCTGCTGCATCCCGGCGTGCTCCTCGGCGTCTTCGAGGACGTGACCTACAGCTGTGCCGAGATCCGGCTGGAGCCGGATGACCTGCTCCTCATGTTCACCGACGGTCTCATCGAACGGCCGGGCCGGGACCTGTTCGAAGGCCTCGACATCCTCAGCGCGGCGATCGCCGAGACCGTGCCGCAGGTGCCGCCTCAGGACCGGGTGGCGGCGGTCATGGAGGCCCTGTCCCCGAGTAACACCGGCGATGACACCTGCATTCTGGTCGCGCGCATTTTGCCGAACTCCTTGGAAGTGTCCTGATGTCTGATCTTCCCAACATCTCGACAGCCGAGACCACGTTCGCCGCGGAGAGCATCGAAAGCATCGGAGTGCTGACGGTGCGGGGGACGCTCGACTTCACCACGCACGAGCCGGCCACGGAATTCTTCGACAAGGCCTTCGCCCAGTTCGGGCCGAATCTCGTGGTGAACCTGCTCGAACTGGACTTCCTCGATTCCAGAGCGACGGGGTTGCTGGTCACCTGCTGGAAGCGCGCGCTGGACGAGGGAGGCTGGCTGGCCCTCGTCGCGGTCGAGCGGGGTGCGGCCCGCGCGTTGTGGATCACGGGACTGACCTCCCATGTTCCGGTCTTCCCCACTGTCGAGGACGCCCTCGCCGTCGCGCCGTCCCGCGACCAGGGTTAGCCCGCCGGTCCGCCATCGCGCGGCCAACACCTCCACAGGTGCCGTCACGGGTGGGATAGAGCCCACGAGCCGGGGGTAGCACCCGAGGAGTCGGCCGTGGAGGGGGCGAAGTCATGAAACGTCTCGTTGCCGGAGCGGCGGTTCTTGCGGCCGCGGGCCTGGGGATGGCGCGATGGGCGGCCTCGCGCGGCCGGGTGCCGTCCCCGGCGAAGGACCCTCTGGAGGCCGGCCGCTGGCTGGGCGTCACGGTCAACCGGCCGCCCGACGAGGTCGCTCCGAGCGGGCACCTGCCGGAGCCGCTGGCCCGAGTGGACGCCGAAGTGCGGATGAACAAGGCGCCCGGCGACCGGGGCACGGAGGTTTACGCCCGGCCGAGGCAGCACCGCGCCGGCGCCGACGGCGTCTTCGCCCGGCTGCGGGGTGAGGATCCCCGCACCGTGATCCGTACGGCCCTGCGCGAGACGAAGTCCCTGCTGGAGACCGGCGACGTGCTGCGGTCGGACGAGGAGATCGGCACGACCAGGCCGACTGTGCCGGGCAAGGTGCTCGACATGGCGCTGGGACGCGCGTCCGAAGGAGGGCGGCTGTGAAGGCGCTGTGCTGGCAGGGCGTGAACGAGCTGTCGGTCGAGCAGGTGCCCGACCCCGCGATCCTCAACGCCCAGGACGCGATCGTGAAGGTGACGGCGAGCACCACCTGTGGTTCCGATCTCCACCTGCTCGGCGGATACATCCCCGCGATGCGGGCGGGTGACGTCATCGGGCACGAGTTCATCGGCGAGATCGTCGAGGTCGGCCCCGAGGTGAACCGGCACCGGGCGGGCGACCGCGTCGTGGTCTGCTCCATCATCGGATGCGGCCGCTGCTGGGCCTGCCGGCACGATGAGTGGTCGCTGTGCGAGAACAGCAACCCCAAACCGGGCATCACGGACCTGATGTGGGGTGGCACGACCGCCGGCATCTTCGGCTACTCCCACGCCATGGGCGGCTTCCGGGGCAGCCACGCCGAGTACATCCGCGTGCCCTTCGTGGACTACAACGCGTTCACGGTTCCCGAAGGCGTCTCGGACCTCGACGCCCTGTTCGCCTCCGACGCGGCCCCGACCGGCTGGATGGGCGCCGAGCTCGGCGGGGTGAAGCCGGGAGACGTGGTCGCGGTGTGGGGGTGCGGCGCCGTCGGCCAGATGGCCGCCAGGGCCGCCATGCTCCTCGGCGCCGAGCGGGTCATCGCGATCGACCGCTACCCGGAACGGCTGGCCATGACCGCCCGCCACGTCGGCTGCGAGGTGATCGACTACACGAGCACCGACGTCACCGCCGAGTTGCGCGAGCGCACCGGCGGGCGGGGCCCGGACGTGTGCGTCGAGGCCGTCGGCATGGAGGCCGACAGCACCGGGATGCAGCGCGTGTACGACGGCGTCAAGCAGCAGCTCCGCCTGGAGCAGGACCGGCCGATCGCGGTGCGGGAGGCGATCCACGCCTGCCGCAAGGGCGGCTCGGTGTTCGTGCTGGGGGTCTTCGCCGGATTCGTGGACAAGTTCCCGCTCGGCGCGCTGATGAACAAGGGCCTCACCCTGCGGGGCGCGCAGCAGCACGGCCAGCGGTACATCCCGAAGCTCCTGGACCGCATCGGAAAGGGCGATCTGAAGACCTCCTACCTCGCGACGCACACCATGTCGCTCGACGAGGGGCCCAAGGGCTACGACATGTTCAAGCACAAGAAGGACGGCTGCGTCCGCGCCGTCTTCCGCCCCTGGGCGTGAGGTGGGGTCCGCCCGCCGCCCCGAGGTGAGGCGGCGGGCGGGGCGATCTCAGCGTACGGCTGGGGCGGCCAGCCGTTCCGCCTCATGGTGCAATGCCTCGATGAGGACGAGCTCCAGGCGGAGCTCGTCGTCCACAAGGCTGTCGAGGACGTCCATCCGGGCCTCCTTGTTTGCAAAGACGTCCCGCGGTGCGCGGCGGTTGACCAGGTCGCGATGTGAATTCGAACGAAACGTGGCGATGCGTCCTGGCCGATTGCGCCGAACGTCGGCTACCCAGGACGGACGCGACATCACTCTCATCCGTCCCAGAAGTCCCGGAAAAGAAAAAAATCCACCCCGAAACGGAGTGGATTGCGGCACAACGCGGACACCGTGTGAGGCGCGCGATGAGTTATAGTGAGAGGTTCCAGGTCAGCGGAAAAATAAAGCCCTCTCACTAGGAGTTTATCACAGGAATGGGTGAGCGTCAATCCGACTCCGCTCGCGCCGAGGCCCTGCGGATCGAGCAGTCCTATGTCTCCATGCTGTACGACCGCCTCGACATCGCCCGCGAACGGGCCGAGCGCGGCATGCGGCACGTCCTCGCCCGCGGCGGCACGGGAACCCGGCAGGCCGTCGTGGAGCGGGAGGTGGCGGCGGCCGAGCACGCCCGCCGCCTCGCGCAACTGTCGGCGGTCGAACGCGGCCTGTGCTTCGGCCGCATCGACGATGCCGACGGCGAGACCCTTTACATCGGCCGCGTCGGGCTGCGCGACGACGACCACACGTCCGTGCTCGTCGACTGGCGGGCCCCCGCCGCGCGCCCCTTCTACGTCGCCACCCCCAGCGACCCGGGCGCCCTCGTACGCCGCCGGCACCTGCACACCCGGCACCGCGATGTCGTGGGCATCGACGACGAGGTCTTCGACCTCGACCGGATGGCCGACGGAGACCGCCGAACGCTCGTCGGCGAGGCCGCGCTGCTCGCGGCGCTGCGCCGGGGGCGCACCGGACGCATGGGCGAGGTCGTCGCCACCATCCAGCGCGAGCAGGACCGGGTGATCCGCTCCGGCCTGGCGGGAGCGCTCGTCGTGCAGGGCGGGCCGGGCACGGGCAAGACCGTCGCCGCCCTGCACCGGGCGGCGTACCTGCTCTACACCCACCGCGACACGCTGGAGCGGCGCGGCGTGCTCGTCGTCGGTCCCAACGCCACCTTCTCCCGCTACATCAGCCAGGTGCTGCCCGCGCTGGGCGAGACGCAGGTGGTGCTGACGAGCATGGGCGGGCTCCACCCCGGGGTGCGGGCCACCGCCGAGGACGAGCCGGCCGTCGCCGTCGTCAAGGGCGACGTGCGGATGGCCAAGGTGATCGAGGAGGCGGTGCGCGACCGCGAGCGCGTGCCGGAGGGGGACCTGGAGGTGAAGATCCCGATCCGTACGTCGGTGCGCGGCGGCGTGGAGGTCGTGGTCGAGGAGATGACGCTGCGGGTGGACCACGCCATCTGCCTGCGGGCCCGCGACCGCGCCCGCGGCCTGCGGCGTCAGCACAACATCGCCCGATGGACGTTCGTGGACCAGGTGCTGCGGGCACTGGCCCTGGACGAGGCGGTACGGCTCGATCGGCCGCTGGAGGACGGCGACCTGAGGTACGCCGCAACGACCCTGTGGGAGCACCGGGCGGTGCGCGACGCGCTCGACGCCCTGTGGACGGAGATAACCCCGGAGCGGCTCGTCCGCGAGCTCCTGTCGGACGAGGAACGGCTGCGCGCGGCGGCCGGGCCCCACCTGTCGGAGCAGGAGCGCATGCTCCTGCTGCGGCCTCGCGAGGCGCCGTGGACGGTCGGCGACATCCCCCTGTTGGACGAGGCCGCCGAACTGCTCGGCGAGTACGACTACGGCGCCGGGGCCAGGCGGCGCCGCGCGGAGGAGGATCGGCGCGAGGAGGAACTGTACGCGCGGGAGGTCCTGACCATCACCGACGTCGATCCGGTGCTCGACGCGACCCTGCTGGCCGGCCGCAACCGCGACGACGGGCTGTACGTGACGACGGCCGACCGGGCCGGCCGTGACCGCACCTGGGCGTACGGGCACGTGATCGTGGACGAGGCGCAGGAGCTGTCGGCTATGGCCTGGCGGACGGTGATGCGGCGGGTCCCGGCCCGCTCCCTGACGGTCGTCGGCGACATCGCCCAGACCGGCTCGGCGGCGGGCGCGCGGTCGTGGGGCGAGATGCTCGACCCGTACGTGAAGGGACGCTGGCGGGAGGAGCGCCTGCTGGTCAACTACCGCACGCCGGCCGAGATCATGGAGGTCGCCGCCAACGTGCTGCGCGCCGTGGCGCCCGGAGAGGAGCCGCCCGAGTCGGTCCGGTTCGGCGGCGCCCGCCCCCGCGCCGTGCCCGCCGACGGCACCGACCTGCGGCTGCTGGTGGAGTCGGAGCTGCGCGAGATCGAAGAGGGACGGGTCGGCGTCGTCACGCCGGACGCCCGGCACGCGGAGGTCGCCGCGCTGTTCCCCGAGGCCGTCGACCCGCTGGACAGCCCGGTGGCCGTCCTGACCGTCCGAGGCTCGAAGGGCCTGGAGTTCGACGCGGTGGTGGTCGTGGATCCCGAGGGCATCCTGCGCCAGTCGCCGCAGGGCGGCCAGGACCTGTATGTCGCCATCACCCGGGCGACCCGGCGGCTCACCGTGGTCTACGAGGACCGCCTCCCCGCCGTCCTGCACCGCTTGGAGAATTCGATCAGCTAGTGGGATTTTCGCGGTCGTCAGCCCGGTCGGTCACTGCGTCGACGGGCCGGTCACTGCGTCGACGGGCCGGTCACTGCGCCGACGGGCCGGTCACTGCGTCGATGGGCCGGTCACTGCGCCGGAAGGAACCTCCGGTCCTCGCGAAGCCCGCTCCGCTGGGCCTTCGCTCCGGTCCTCGCTCCCTTCCGCTCCGCTCCCTCGCTCCGTCCCGATGGCGAAGCGGGAAACGCCGAGCGAGCCGGAGGGGCGCGCCGGTGTCTGGACTGAGGAACGCGCGCAGCGAGGAACGAGCGAGCACGTGACGAGGGAAGACACCGGGAGTGAGCGCCCCGATGAGCGAAGCGGGAAACGCCGAGCGAGCGTCCCGATGGCGAAGCGGGAAACGCCGAGCGAGCCGGAGGGGCGCGCCGGTGTCTGGACTGAGGAACGCGCGCAGCGAGGAACGAGCGAGCACGTGACGAGGGAAGACACCGGGAGTGAGCGCCCCGATGAGCGAAGCGGGAAACACGGTGCGGCCGGCGTTGGGGGAACGCCGGCCGCACCGGGTGGCTGTGAGGGACGGGCTAGGACATTTTTCCCGAGATCTCGTCGGCGGCCTTGTCGGCCTTCTCGCCGACTTCCCCGGCCTTGTCGCCGACCCACTTGCTGGCGTCGGAGCCGGTGTGCCGCATGCTCTCCCGCATGGTCTCGGTCCACCGCTGGGCGTTGTTGCGGTACATCGCCACGCCCACGGCGCCGATGGCGACTCCACCCAGCAGCGCGACGACCGGCCAGCGCCGGCGGGTCCTCTTGGCGCTGGTCACATCGATCCGGCGGGCCAATTCGGCCAGGAACGCGCTCACGATCGGAGCGATCTGCTCCTCGACCGACTGAGCCGCCTGGTCGAGCTTCGGCGCCGCCCAGACTCTGGCGTCCTCGAGCCGGTGCGTGGCGAGATCCCGTGCGGTCTCCGCCACCGGGCTCATCCGGCCGCTTGCCTTCCTCGCCTGGTCTCTCATCCTGCTCAGCCACGTTTGCGGGATGACTACCTCGGCGCGGCGCCTTCTGTTCATTGTCAGGGACACGATCAACCTCCCCAATCGACGGGGCCCCGAGACGACCCCTTCCCGGATGGTCGCGGCTCAATCACGAGCAGTGCTTGAAGGCATGCTCGCTACCCTGTTCACGGACAACAAACACGATCAGACAAAGGGGGCGGCCCTCGTGGCTGACAACCTCATCGCGAATCTGCGTACGAACCACGGCACGATCCGCGTTCAGCTTTTCCCCAACAAGGCGCCGAAGACCGTGCGCAACTTCGTCGAACTCGCCGAGGGCACCCGGGAGTGGACCCACCCGGAGACCGGCGAGAAGCAGACGAACGTCAAGCTCTACGACGGCACGATCTTCCACCGCGTCATCAACGGGTTCATGATCCAGGGCGGCGACCCGCTCGGACAGGGCGTCGGCGGGCCCGGCTACAGCTTCGACGACGAAATCCACCCGGAGAACCAGTTCAACCGGCCCTACCTGCTCGCCATGGCGAACGCGGGCAAGCGGCTCGGCAAGGGCACGAACGGCTCCCAGTTCTTCATCACCATGAGCCCGCAGCCGCACCTCAACCAGGGCCACACGATCTTCGGTGAGGTGATCGAGGGCTCCGAGGTGGTCGACGCGATCGGCAAGACCCCCACCGGCCGCAACGACCGCCCGGTGAACGATGTGGTCCTCGAAGAGGTCACCATCGAGCGGTCCTGACGCCGCGTCGTCCGATCCCGGCGCCCCGGCCGCAGCGAAAGCGCGGCCGGGGCGTTTCCGGCTTATAGGCTGGCTCGTGGATGCGCTCCCGCACAGGGACACGCCAGGAAAGGACCCCCATGACCTCCCAGCCTCCGCCGCCCCCGCAGCCGGGGGCGCAAGCCGTGCCCACCTGCTACCGGCACCCCGACCGCGAGACCTACGTCCGCTGCCAGCGTTGTGAGCGCCCGATCTGCCCCGACTGCATGCGGGATGCGGCGGTCGGTCACCAGTGCCCCGAATGCGTCCGTGAGGGCAACCAGGAGGTGCGGCAGGCCCGCGCCACGTTCGGCGGCGCCCTCGTAGGTGTCGCACGGGTCACCATAACGCTGCTGATCCTCAACGTGCTCGCGTACGCGGCCGAGGTCCTGCGCCCGGCCGAGGTCGTGCAGCGATTCGCGATGTGGTCGCTCGGGGTTCATATGGGCGAGTGGTGGCGCCTGATCACCGGAGCCTTCCTCCACGCACCCCCGGGCTCCGGGTTCACGTTCATGCACATCGCGTTCAACATGTGGGCGCTCTACGCTCTGGGTCCACAGCTGGAGCGCATGCTCGGCTCGGTCCGGTTCGCGGTCCTCTACCTTCTGGCGGCGCTCGGCGGCTCGGTCGCCGTCTACCTGCTCAGCGACGCTGCCGTCGGTGCGTCGGGTGCGATTTACGGGCTGTTCGGCGCGTTGTTCGTGGTTTCCCGCAGGCTCGGGTACGACGCGCGCGGCGTCCTGTGGCTGATCGGCATCAACGTGGTGCTCACGTTCGTCGTGCCCGGCATCAGCTGGCAGGGCCACCTCGGCGGGCTCGTGACCGGCGCGATCGTCGCCGCCGGGTTCGCCTACGCCCCGCGGCGCAACCGCACCCTCGTACAGGCCGGCGTCGCCGCCGCCGTGCTGGTGGCGCTGGTCCTGCTCGTCACCATGCTCCCGCCGCACGGCCTGCTGGAGGGCGCTCTCACCTGACGCTCTCCGCGCCGGGCTGCGTGATGCGGTCGAGCCACCGCCGGAGCAGGGCGGTCTCGACCGGCTCCAGGGCCTCGGTGCCGGCGAGGTCGAGCTGCGCGCGCAGGCGCAGCGCGGCCTCGCGCAGGGGATCGGCGTCCTGCCGGGCGGTCGCCTCGGTGAGCACGTGCGCGAACACCGCGTCGCGCATGCGGTGGGACATCGCGGGGTCGTCGAAGAGCTCCGGACTGGCGATGTGATCGAGGGCGGTTCCGACGCTCGCGGCCAGGACGAGCCGGGCGGCGATCCGCGGCTCGACCCTCAGCGCGCCGATCGCCGCGCATCGTACGAGCGTGGCCTCCAACAGCTCGAACACCCGCTCGCGAGCCGTGGACCGCGACCACGGCCGAGGGGCGAACATGAGCTGGTAGAGGGCCCGGTTCTCCCGTGCGAACGCCATGTGGCCGTCCCAGCCGGCCCGCAGGTCGGTGACCGGGTCGGCGGTCTGCTCCTGCGCGGCCTTGAGCGCGGCGTAGCGCTCGTACCCGTGGTCGGCGACGGCGTCGAGGAGCCCCCGCTTGTCGCCGAACAGCCGGTAGAGCACGGGCTGGGTGACGCCCACCGCCTCACAGACCGCCCGGGTGGCGATGTCGTTGTCGGACGACGACGCCAGTTGCTTCTCGGCGGCCTCGATCATCGCCGCTCGCAGTGTGTCCGCATCTGCCATGTAACCAATGATACGGAGTCTCGATAGCGCCGATACGACGGTCGTGCTAACGTATCTCTCGTAACGCCGATACGAGAAGAACTTATCGGTGATAGCAAAGGAGACTCCTCATGAGTGACCAGCGCGTGGCCGTCGTCAGCGGCGCCTCCCGTGGGATCGGCCGGGCGATCGCGACGACGCTCGCCGCACGTGGCTTCGCCGTCGTCGTGGGATATCAGGGCTCCGCCACGGCCGCGGCCGAGGTGGTCGGCGCGGTCACGTCGGCCGGCGGCCGGGCGATCGCGGCCCAGGCCGACGTCGCGGACGAGAACGCGGTCGCGGCGATGTTCGACGCGGCGGACAAGGAGTTCGGCGGGGTCGACGTGGTCGTCAACTCGGCGGGGCGGCTGTCGCTGTCCCCGATCGCGGACCTCGACCTCGCCGACCTCGACGCTCTGCACCGCACCAACGTCCGCGGCACCTTCGTCATGGCGCGGGAGGCCGCGCGCCGCGTGCGCGACGGAGGAACGATCATCACGATGTCCACGTCCGTCGTGGGCCTGCAACTGCCCAACTACGGGGCGTACGTCGCCAGCAAGGGCGCGGTTGAGGCGATGACTCTCGTGCTCGCCCGCGAACTGCGGGGGCGGCAGATCACCGTCAACGCGGTGGCGCCCGGCCCGACCGCCACCGAACTGTTCCTCGACGGCAAGGACGAGGCCACCATCGAGCGCATGGCCAAGCAGCCTCCGCTCGAACGCCTCGGCACTCCCGAGGACATCGCGGAGGTCGTCGCCTTCCTGGCGAGCCCCGCGGGGCACTGGGTCAACGGGCAGGTCGTGCGCGCCAACGGCGGCATCGTCTGACCCCGCCGCGCTCCGCAGCCACATTCCGGAAACGCAACACCCGAAACACCCCGAAAGGAACGACCATGCCGTTCGCCAACCTCAAGGTGCCCGCCGACACCCTGACCCCCGAGTCAAAGAAGAAGCTCATCGACGCCGTCACCGACGCGTACGCGGCCGTGTACGGCGAGCGCGCCCGGGCGACCACCCTGGTCCTCGTCGAGGAGGTTCCCGACGGCGGCTGGGGCCTCGGCGGCCAGGTCCTCACCGCGGAGATGCTCGGCCGGAGCTGAGTTTCTCCAGGTCGGGGCCCGGACGGGTCAGCCGCCCGGCCCGCATGCGCCATGCGGGGATCGGGCGGCACGCACCCGTCGGTCACCTATTGCCCACAGGCTGTGGATAAAACTGTGGAAAGAATTTAAGGAGACGGTCTAGCGCCACTTCGTCGACAGGACGACGCCGACGATGATGAGCCCGAAACCGATCAGCAGGTTCCAGTTCGCCAGGGTGGAGATACCGGGAACGCTCGGCGCGATGTAGTAGATCGCGATCCAGGCGATACCGATGATCCAGCAGGCCACCATGACGGGGGCGAGCCAACGGGGGCTGACCTTCACCGTCTGCGCCTTCTGCGGCGGCGTGTAAACGGGCTTCTTGCGGGTCTTCGACTTGGGCACGGGAGCGTCTCCTGGTGGGTACCCGCGCGGTCGTGCGGGCTGGTCTCAATAGCGTAATCGCTGTGGCGGTGAAGTCCCGAGCCAGGATAGTCGGCGCGGCCCCCGCCGGGCGATCCCCCATGCGGAATTGACGTACGCTGAAAGTCCGATTTCCGCTCCGCACACAGCCGCTCCGCACATACAGCCGTCTCGGTGAAGCGGGAGACACGCATGAGCCCGATCCGGGTGCTCGTGGTCGACAATCACGACAGCTTCGTCCATACGATCGTGCAGTATCTGCGCGGTCTCGGCGCCGACTGCGACGTACGGCCGCGCGACCGCGTCACGGTGGGCGACGCCGACGGCTTCGACGCCGTGCTCGTGTCGCCGGGGCCCGGAACGCCGGAGGCGGCCGGAGTGTCGGTTCCCCTCGTACGGCACTGCGCCGAGCGCGGCCTGCCGCTCCTCGGGGTCTGCCTCGGTCATCAGGCCATCGCCGTGGCGTACGGGGCCGTGGTGGACCGAGCGCCCGAGCTGATGCACGGCCGCACCAGCCCGATCTCCCACAACGGGCGGGGCGTGTTCCTGGAGTTGCCGTCGCCGGTCACGATGACGCGCTACCACTCGCTCGCCGTGGTCCCCGGCACCGTGCCGGACGCGTTGGAGGTGACGGCCACCACCGCCGACGGCGTGATCATGGGCCTGCGCCACCGCGAGGCCCCCGTCGAGGGCGTGCAGTTCCATCCCGAGTCGATCGTGTCCGAGCACGGCCATCGGCTGCTCGGAAATTGGCTCGCGCAGATCGTGTAACGCTTTCCGCTCTTGTTACGACTACAAGAGTGAGGGCTTCCGCCATTGCCCCCGAGTGGCGGAAGCCCTTCCTCATGTCCGCGTCCTGACCGCGATCCGCCTGACCGTGATCCGGCAGCCGGAAACGCCGACGGCGGCCACCGCAGCGCGGTGACCGCCGTCCGCTCGTGTCGTCAGTTGCCGAACGGGTTGTCCCCGCCCTCTCCCGGGGGTCCCACCTGGACGCTGCCGCCGTCGTCGCCTCCGGTGCCGTCTCCGGAGCCGTCACCGCTGTTTCCGGTGCCGTCACCGCCGTCTCCGGTGCCGTCCGTAGGTGTGTCGCCGGTGGGCGGCTGGGTCGGCGTCTGCTCCTGGGGCGGGCCGCTTGAGATGGTCAGCGTGATGGTGGTGCCGGGGTTGAGCTTGGTGCCCTCCGGCGGCGACTGGTCGATCACGCTGCCCTGCGGCACCGTGTCGCTCGGCCGCTCCTGCGACTTGACCCTGAAGCCGGCGCCCTTCAACGTCTGGGTCGCGTCCTCCAGCGTCTGGCCGATCACGCCGGGGACCTCGGTCATCTCCTTCGGCACGTACAGCGTGACCAGGGCGCCCTTCTCGACCTTCTCACCCTGCTCGGGCTTGGTGCCGAACACCTGGCCCTGCGGCTTGCTGGAGGCCTTCGGCACGATGCTGACCTTGAGACCGAGCGCTTCCAGCTCGGCCCGGGCCTCTTCCGGCGACTTCCCGATCAGGGTGTCGGGAATCGTCACCTTCTCCTCGCCCTTGGAGACGATGACGGTGACCGTGGATCCCCGGTCGGCCTGCTCGCCCCCCGGGGGGTCGGTGCTCACGACTGCGCCCTTGGGCACGTCGCCGTTGAACTCCTCCGGCCCGAAGGCGACCTTGAACCCCTGGGCCTCGAGCGCCTTCTGGGCCGCCGCCTTCGTCTGGTTGCTCACTCGCGGCACCTCGACCTTGTCGGCCGCGGAGGAGCCGCCGCCCCCGAGGAAGGCGTACCCGACGCCGATCATGGCACCGATCACCAGCAGCGGGATGAGGATCCACAGGGCGGTCTTCACCGCGGTGTTGCCGCCGCCGCTGCGCCGCCTGCCGTCGTACCGGCCGCCGCCGCGCTCCTCCTGGGCGTACTCGTAGTCGGGGATGGCGCGGGTGTTCTGCGTCATGGGGGCGCCGCCGGCCGTGGTCATCGTCCGCGTGCGGTCGGCCCCGCCGTACCCGTTGTACTGCTGGGTGGCCATCGCCATGGTCTGCGGGTCGACCGGCATGCCGGACATGACCCGCTGGATGTCGGCGCGCATCTCGGCGGCGCTCTGATAGCGGTGGAGCGGGTCCTTGGCCATCGCCTTGAGCACGATGGCGTCGGCCCACTGCGGGATCTCCGGGTCGATCCGCGACGGCGGGATCGGGTCCTCCCGCACGTGCTGGTAGGCGATCGCCACAGGGGAGTCGCCGGTGAAGGGCGGCTGGCCGGTGAGCAGCTCGTACAACACGCAGCCGGTCGAGTAGATGTCGCTGCGGGCGTCCACGCGCTCACCGCGGGCCTGCTCGGGGGACAGGTACTGCGCGGTGCCGATCACCTGGGCGGTCTGGGTCATCGTGGCGGCGGAGTCGGCCATGGCCCGGGCGATGCCGAAGTCCATGACCTTGACCTCGCCGTTGACCGTCAACATGATGTTGGCCGGCTTGATGTCCCGGTGCACGATGCCGCCCCGGTGGCTGTAGTCCAGCGCCCGCAGGATGCCGTCCACCAGCTCCGTGGCCCGTTCGGGCAGCAGCCGCCGGTCGGCGCGCAGCAGGTCGCGCAGCGTCCGCCCGTCGACGTACTCCATCACGATGTACGGCACGGGCGTGCCGTCCATCATGTCCTCGCCGGTGTCGTACACGGCGATGATCGACGGGTGGTTGAGCGAGGCGGCGGACTGCGCCTCACGCCGGAAGCGCGCCTGGAACGTGTGGTCCCTGGCGAGGTCGGAGCGGAGCGTCTTGATGGCGACGATACGGTCCAGCCGGATGTCCCGGGCGCGATACACCTCGGCCATGCCGCCACGCCCCACGACGCCATCCAGCTCGTAGCGTCCGCCGAGAAGTCGTGGCTGAGTCATTTCCTGCACTGTCCCTTGCCGTTCATCGTGGGGTGCCACCGGTCTCCATCATCGACCCCTCTTTCCATCACTCCCCCTCATCCGGAGGGTTCGTGTCGGGTGGGGCGTCCGTAGGGGGCGGAGTCTCACTGGTTTCCGTGGCCGGGGTGGACGTCGGAGTCGGGGTCGAGGTCGGGGACGAAGCCGGTGTGGGCGTCTGGGTGGTTGATGCCGACCTGCTTACGGTAGCCGACGGAACGGCGCTCGGCTCGTCCGACGCCGCCGGAGCGGTCGGCCGATGCGTCCGTGGAACCTCTGACCTGTGCGTACGCGCCGGCGACGGCGATGGCGACGGCGAAGAGGGGGACGGTGAGACGGGCGCGGCCGTCTCACCCGGGTCCGGCGGCGCTTCCCCGTTCCGGGCGGCGGTGAAGGCCAGGACCCCGATGCCGACCGCGGCGGCGCAGCCCGCCGTCGCGAGGAGCAGGATCGCGGGACGGCGGCGACGCCCCCCGGCGGGCCCCTCAGGACCACCGGGGCGCCGCGTACGGTCGTCGGGGACGCCCGCGGGAGCCCTGCGCGGGGAGGGCGGGACCGGGCCCAGTGGCGCGGTGGCGCCGGGACGAGTTCCCCGGCCCGTCGGCTGCCCCGCCGGCTGACCTTGAGGCGCCGTCAGGCCGGGCGCGGCCGCGGTGGTGGCGCGGCCCGCCCCGCCGGTCGCGGGGAAGCCCTGGGGATCGGTCAGCGAGCCGAGCACCGCGGTCGAGGCGGCCGTGCCCGCGAGGGTCTCCCGCAACACCCGCACCCTGTCGAGGAGCACCGGCCCGGTCTCCGGCCGTGCGGCCGGGTCCTTGGCCAGCATGGACATCACCAGTGCCGCCACCGGCGGGGGCACGTTGCCGGGCAGCGGCGGGGGTGTGTCGTTGAGGTGCCGCAGCGCGAGCGCCACCGGGGTCTCCGCCGTGAACGGAGGACGGCCCGCGAGGCACTCGTAGGCCACCACCCCGAGCGAGTAGATGTCGCTCGCCGGGGTGAGGGTGGTGCCGGACGCCTGCTCGGGGCTCACGTACTGGGCGGTGCCGAGGATCGTGCCGGTCGCGGTCAGCGGCGCGGCCTCCCGCGCGCGGGCGATGCCGAAGTCGGTGATCTTCACCTGCCCGGTCTCGGTGACGAGCAGGTTGCCGGGCTTGACGTCGCGGTGGATCACCCCGGCCCGGTGCGCCGCGTGCAGGCCCTTGGCGGTCTGCTGGACGACGTCGAGCGTGACGTCCGGCCCGAGCGTGCCGTTGCGGGCGAGGACGGCCGACAGCGGCTCGCCCCGCACCAGTTCCATCACGAGGTAGGCCAGGCCGTCGTTCTCGCCGTAGTCGAAGACCTGGGCGATGCCGGGGTCGGTCAGGGCGGCGGTGATCCTGGCCTCGGAGCGGAACCGGTCGCGGAAGGTGGCGTCGCCCGCGACATGGCGGCCGAGCAGCTTGATCGCCACCTCCCGGCCGAGCAGTTCGTCGTCGGCCCGCCAGACCTCGCCCATCCCACCCGCGGCGATGGGAGAGGTCAGCCGATACCGCCCGCCGAGCACCGTGTCGGTCATGAGTCCATCACTGTCCGAGCACCGCCTGCATGACGTCGTGCGCGATGGGCGCGGCCACCGCGCCGCCGGTGGCGTCGTTGCCCGCGCTGCCGGACTCCACGAAGACCGCCACGGCGACCTTCGGGTCCTCGACCGGGGCGAAGGAGATGAACCACGCGTGCGACGGCTTGCCCGGCAGGGTCTCCGCCGTGCCCGTCTTGCCCGCCACGGTGATGCCGGGGAGCTTGGCCGCGCCGCCGGTGCCGTGCTCGATCACGCCGATCATCATCTTGGTCAGCTCGCCGGCCACCTCGGGGCTGACGGCCTCGTCCAGCTCGTCGGGGTCGGTCCCGTCGATCTCCGCGCCGTCCGGACCCATGATCTTGTTGACCAGGTACGGCTTCATGACCGTGCCCTGGTTGGCGATGCCGGCCGCGACCATCGCCATCTGCAGCGGGGTCATCTGGTTGCTCTGCTGGCCGATCGCGGTCTTGGCGAGGGCCGCCTTGCCCTCGTCAGGGCCGATGTTGCTGGCCGCGACGCCGAGGGGGATCTCCAGCGGCTGGCCGACCCCGAACTTCTCCGCCTGCTCCTTCAGCTTGTCGTAGCCGACGTCCATGCCCATGATGGCGAACGGCGTGTTGCAGGAGATGGTGAGCGCCTGCACCAGCGTCGCCCGGCCGCCGCACGACTCGCCGTGGTAGTTGGGCAGCGAGATGCTCGTGCCCGGCAGCGGCAGCGAGTCGGGCGCGTCGACCTGCGTGTTCTCGTCGCGGGAGGTGTCGTCGCTGAGGTAGGCCGCCGAGGTGACCGTCTTGAACGTGGACCCCGGGGCGAACGTCAGGTCGATGGCCCGGCTGAGCAGCGGCTTGTTCTCGTCCTTGTTCAGCTTGTTGTACGCCTTGTTGACCTTGTCCTTGTTGGCCTTGGCCAGCGGGTTCGGGTCGTAGGACGGCACCGAGACCATCGTCAGGATCTTGCCGGTCTTCGGCTCGAGCGCGACGACCGCGCCCCGCTTGCCGGTGTTCGCCAGATCCTTGTAGGCGACCTCCTGGGCCTTGGTGTTCAGCGTGAGGTCGACGCTCGCGCCCTTGGCGGGCTTGCCGCTGACCATGTCGATGGCCCGGCGCACCACCAGGTCGGGGTGGCTGCCGTCGAGGTAGCGGTTCATCGCGGCCTCGATGCCCGAGGCGCTCTCCGGCGCGAACCACCCGACCACGTGCGTGAACGGCTTGCCGAGCGGGTATTCGCGCTCGAACCGGTACGTCTTGTCTCCGGTGTCCACCGTCTTGGCCAGCGTCGTCTTGCCGTTGTCGGCCGTGATCCAGCCGCGGTCGACCTTGTAACGGGCGTACAGCATCCGGACGTTGCGAGAGTCGTTGCGCAGGTCGTCGGCCTTCACCGCGCCCAGGTAGGTCACGTTGGCCATGAGCAGGCCGAACATGAGCAGGCAGGCCACGGAGATGCGCTTGATCGTGCCGTTCATCGCTGCATCACCTGCGTCATCCCCTCGTCCTGGATCGCCTGTGGCGGCGGCCGGCGGGCCGCGTCGGACATCCGTACGAGCAGGGCGATGAGCATCCAGTTGGCCAGCAGGGCCGAGCCTCCCGCGGACATGAACGGCGTCACGAGACCGGTCAGCGGGATCAACCGGGTCACGCCGCCGACGATGATGAACACCTGCCAGGCGAGGAGGAACGACAGGCCGCCCGCCAGCAGCTTGGAGAACGGGTCGCGGGCCGCCAGCGACGTGCGCAGCCCACGCTCGACGATCAGGGCGTACACCATGAGGATGGCCATCAGGCCGGTCAGGCCCAGCTCCTCGCCGATGGCGTCGAAGATGAAGTCGGAGAAGGAGAAGGGGATCTCCCTCGGGTAGCCCTGGCCGAGGCCGGTGCCGAGGATGCCGCCGGAGCCGATCGAGAACAGCCCCTGCATGAGCTGGTAGCTGGTGCCGGCTCCGTAGACCTCGGCCGAGTCGGCGTGCAGCCAGCCGTCGAAGCGGGCCTGAACGTGGCTGAAGACCTGGCCTGCGAGGACGGCGCCCCCGACGAAGAGCAGGAGCCCGATGAGCACCCAGGAGGTGCGCTGGGTGGCGATGTACAGCATCGCGATGAACGCGCCGAACAGCAGCAGCGAGGTGCCGAGGTCCTTCTCGGCGATGAGGACGGCGATGCTGACGCCCCAGGTGATCAGGACCGGGCCGAGGTCGCGGGCGCGGGGCAGGTCGATGAACAGCAGCCTGCGACCGGCCAGGGCCAGCACGTCGCGCTTGGCCACCAGGTAGCCGGCGAAGAAGACGACCAGGGCCAGCTTGGCGAACTCACCCGGCTGCAGGGAGAACGGGCCGAGGTTCATCCAGATCCTGGCGCCGTAGTGCTCCGTACCGATGACGGGCAGCACGGGCAGGATGAGCAGCACGACTCCGACGAAACCGGCGGTGTAGGTGAAGCGCTGCAAGGCACGGTGGTCCTTCAACACGATCAGGGTCGCGGAGAACATCACCACACCGAGCGCCGTCCACATGAGCTGGTTGGTGGCTGAGGCGCCTACCTGACCCGTCTGCTCGATCCGGTAGATCATCACCAGGCCGATGCCGTTGACCAGCGTCACGAGGGGAAGCAGAAGGGGATCGGCCCACGGTGCCCACTTGGCCAGCACCAGATAGGCCGCGAGCATCAGACCGCCGAGGCCGAGGCCGTAGCCGAGCATGCCGGACGGGACCTTGCCGTTGATCCCGAGCCCGACGCCGGCGTACGCGCCCATCACGATCAGCACGGCGAAGGCGAGCATGCCCAGCTGGGCGCCCCGCCTCTTCGCGGTCATCGGTACGGGCGTGGCTTCGACAGCAGTCACTTAGCGGACCTCGTGGGGGTCGGCGTCGCCTCGGTGTCGTGGGTGGGAGCCTCCGAGGCGCCGAAACTTTTCATTCTGCTGATCCCGGCCTGCAGGTCGTCGACCGGGATGCCGCTGCGGACCTGGTCCTGCTGTACGGCTGGCAGCGACGAGACGCGGAGGTGATCGGTGTAGGCGACCTTCTTGAAGGACACCGGGCCGACCTCCGCGTCGACGCCCTGGAAGACGACGAGCTCGTCCCCCTGAACGCCTATGTAGAACTGGCTCTGGGTCCACTGGTAGCCGAAATAGCCGCCGGCCCCGAGCGCGGCGGCGGCGACCAGCACCCCGACGGCGACCTTCGGCCCCGATCGGCCCTTGCGCGAACGCCGTGCGGAGGACTGGGCCTCGCGCACGGGTTCGTCGTCCAGGTCGTCGTCGATGATCACCGGTTGGGGCGCGGTGACCGTGGTGGCCCTGCCCGCGGGGGTGTCGGGCGGCGCCGAGCGGACCCGCCCGGAGCCGGCCGCGCCCACGACCGCCGCCACCCCGGGCGGCGGCTGCAGGTCGTCCACCTCGATCACGTCGGCGACCACGCAGGTGATGTTGTCCGGCCCGCCGCCCCGGTTGGCCAGGTCGATGAGCTGCCGGACGACGTCCTCGGGATCGTCGAGCGTGGTCAGGGTGTGGTGCAGGGTCTCGGCGCTGACCACCGTGGACAGGCCGTCCGAGCACAGCAGGTAACGGTCGCCCACCTGGGCCTCCCGGTCCTGCAGGTCGGGGTCGACCTCGCCGCTTCCGTCCAGCGCGCGCAGCAGGATCGAGCGCTGGGGGTGGTTGGCGGCCTCCTCCTGGGTGATCCGTCCGTCGTCCACCAGGGACTGCACCAGGGTGTGGTCGTGCGTGATCTGGTACAGCTCGCCGTTCCTGAGCAGGTACGCGCGGGAGTCGCCCACGTGGACCAGCGCGAAGCGTGAGCCGCTCCAGAGCATCGCGGTGAGGGTGGTGCCCATGCCCTTCAGGCTGGGGTCCCGGGCCACCATCGCGTGCAACTGGTGGTTGGCGTCCCGGACCGCCGCCTCGATGGCGCTGAGCAGGTCACCGCCGGAGGCGTCCCGGTCGAGGGACGACAGTGCGGCGATGGCGACCGAACTGGCCACCTCGCCGTGGGCATGCCCGCCCATGCCGTCGGCGACGGCAAGCAGGCGGCCGCTGGCGTACGCCGAGTCCTCGTTGCCTTCACGGAGGAGCCCGACGTCCGAGCGAGCGGCGTAGCGGAGTGCGATGGTCATTTGCGCAATTCGATGACGGTCTTGCCGATGCGGATCGGAACTCCGAGGGGCACCGGGGTCGGGCGGGTCACTTTCGAGCGTTCGAGGTACGTGCCGTTCGTGGAGCCGAGATCCTCCACGATCCACTGGCCGTCCTGAGGGAAGAGCCGGGCGTGCCGGCTCGAAGCGTAGTCGTCGCTGAGAACCAGCGTGGCGTCGTTCGCCCGGCCGATGGTGATTGGCGTCTCCGTGAGGTTGATGATGGTCCCTTGCAGGGGACCACCGGTGACGATCAGCTGGCGGGGTTCGCCCTTCTTGGGCTTGGAAACCGGTCGGGGCTGCTTGACCGGCTTGCGTGCGGGCGCGGGAGCCGTACGCGGACCGAACAGGTCTGTCCGGATGACGCCGACCGCGGCGATCACGAAGAACCACAGCACCGCCAGGAAGGCGAGCCGGATCAGCAGCAGCGTTAGCTCGGACATGGACCGTCTGTCTACCTCTAATCGCGCCTGAACACCAGTGTCGTACGGCCGAGCGTCACTCTCGTCCCGTCCTGCATCTCGATCCTGCGGATCGGCTGGCCGTTGACGAAGGTGCCGTTGGTCGACCCCAGGTCCACGAGCACGACCTGCGGTCCTTCCACTCTTAGCTCGGCATGATGCCGTGATACGCCGGGATCCACCAGCCGAAGATCACAATCGGTTCCGCGGCCCAGCAGTGTGACCGGTGTGGTCAGCTCGTACGAGCGCTGGCCCTGGGGGTCGTCCTGGGTGGAGACGAGCAGCCGGGGACGGCCCTGGAACGCGCTGGTCCGGGCTGCCGGCACGTCGCTCGGCGGCTGACGGATCTCGTCCTGCTCCACCGTGGCGCCGCGGATCACACCCGACCGGATGCGGAAGAGTCCCACCGCGAGATCGTCCGCGGTCTCGAAACGCACCCGTACCGGCCCGACGAACGAGTAGCCCTGCTCCTTGGCGTACTCCCGCGCGAGAGTGGCCAGCTCGTGGCTGATGCTGTCGGCATACACCTCCAGCCGCTCGCTGTCGGTCGTCGACAGCTCCACCACGAAGTCGTTCGGCACGAGCGTGCGACCCTGAGCGACGATCGCGGCCCGCTCGTCCATCTCCCTCTGCACGGCGCTGGCAACCTCGACCGGCTGGAGATCGGACTTGAACGCCCGCGCGAAGGCCCCTTCAACCAACCCTTCGAGCCTGCGCTCGAAGCGCTGAAGGACTCCCACCGGATACCTCCCTTCCATTGCCACTACGGTCGCGACCGCTCCGGTGCTGCACTGAGCTCCTTCGCATCGTCGTTGAGAAGGATCGTATCCGGGTTCGTAAGCACGGGCGGATACGTGCTAACCTTTCCAGGCACCCAGAGATGGGGGCCAACCGCAAGGGCAAGTGGCGGAATGGCAGACGCGCACGGTTCAGGTCCGTGTGTCCGAAAGGACGTGGGGGTTCAACTCCCCCCTTGCCCACCAGGAACAAGCCTCGCTTGGCGACAGCCCGGCGGGGTTTTTTCTTTGTGCCGCCCAGGGGGACGACTCCCTGGTACCCCCGGCCGGAGGACACGCCTCGCTCGACGATGCCGCCGTCGTGCACCTCCGGCCTCCCTCCGGCCCGTACGGCACGGGCCCGTGTGTGGTGTCGCGTCAGGGGCCCCGTCGGGCCGGAGCCAGCCTGTCGCGCACTGCACATTCTCAGGAGGCCGACTTTCAAACCACTTTCCCCGCGCTTGCAGGCGGCGACCTTTACCTTTTGTCCCACTCTTTAAGAGCACATGTCTCACGATGAGAGATCTGTCGTGAAGTCGCAGGAGCGGGGACGGGCAGGGGCCTCCCGAACAGGGCCCGGCGTGCCCGCTCCTCGGGCGGGCACGCCGCGGCTGTTCCGCTCAGGCGACGAGCAGCTCGCCGACCAAAGTGGTGAGATCGATCACACCCACGGGCGTGCCCCCGGCGTCCGTGACGAGCCCGAGCTGGGCACGGGCCTCCTGTAGCAGGGTCACGGCGTCGGAGACCGTGGTGTCCTTCGCCATGCGGGGCACCGGGGTCGCCAGCTCGCCGGCCCGGCGTCCCGGCTGGAGAACCGCGTCCCGCACGTGCAGCACGCCGACCACCTCGTCGGGGGTGACGACCAGCATGCGCAGGCCGCCTCCGCGGGCCGCCGTCCGGCGTACGAGCAGGTCGTCGGCGTTCGCGGGCACCGAGGACGCCTCGCCGACGGGCACCATCAGCCGCTCGACCGGCTGGGAGTGGACCCGCAGCGCGCGGGTGAGCAGGTCGTGCTCGTCGCGGTCGAGCATGCCCATCCGGCCCGACTCGGCCACCAGCATGGCGAGCTGGCGGGGCGTGCGGGTGGTGGCCAGCTCGTCACGGGGTCGTACGCCCGCCAGCCGAAGGACGCCGTTGGTCAGCGCGTTCAGCACGGCCAGAATCGGGCGGACGACCCAGGCGAAGCCGCGGAACGGCAACGCCAGTCCCATCGCCGCGCGCTCGGGGTGCGTGAGCGCCAGCGACTTGGGCGCCATCTCGCCCACGACCATGTGCAGGAACGTCACCAGGGCGAGCGCCACGACGTACGCCACGGGGGTGCGCAGCGACTCCGGCAGCAGCGTCAGCACCGGCTCCATCAGGTGCTCGATGGAGGGCTCGGCGACCATGCCGAGGCCCAGGGAGGCCAGGGTGATCCCGAGCTGCGCCCCGGCGAGCATGAGCGACAGCTCGCGCCCGCCCCTGACCGCGGCGCGGGCCGTGATCTTGGCGAACCGGCCACCGCTGCCCGCGACCTCCTCCAGCCGGTGCCTGCGGGCCGAGACGAAGGCGAACTCGGCCGCCACGAAGAACCCGTTGGCGGCCAGCAGCACGATGCCGAGCAGAACGCCGGTGAGAGAACTCATGCCACCTCCTCGCCTTCGGCTCGGAGTCCGGTCGTGCCGGAGGCGCGCAAGGCGGTACCTCGCCGAACGCTGTGTTCAATGATTCGCTCGCTCCGCTCGCTCATGCGGGCCTGCCCTGGAACAGCGCGGAGAACAGCTCGGTGGCGTAGTCGGCGCCGCCCGGGGCGCGGGCGGCCGTGCGGGCCTTCTCCCGCTCCGGCCGTTCCTCCTCCGGCGCCTGCGCCGATTCCACCGCGGACGTCTCCGTCGACACCCGCACCCACTCGGGGACGCGGCGGCGCACGCTCAGGACCGTGAGCACCGCCCGCTCGGCGTCCTCCTCCTCGTCGAAGAGGTGGGGCTCAGGCACGAGGGGGGAGACGACCCGGTCGCCGGGCTCGGCCATCCGGCCGAGGAGCGCGAGGACGAGGCCTGCCACGGTCTCGTAGTCCTCGCTCTCGGGCAGCCGGACGCGGGTCGCGCGCTCGACCTCGTCGAGGCGCAGAGTGCCGGGCACGTCCCAGACGTCGTCGCCACGCCGTACGACGCCGAGCGGCTCGGGGTCGTTCTCGTCCACCAGCTCGCCGACGAGCTCCTCGGCCAGGTCCTCCAGCGTCACCACGCCGGCCAGCCCGCCGTACTCGTCGATCACACAGGTGAACGTCTCACCGGCGGAGGTCATCCGCCGCAGCAGCTCGGGCAGCGGCAGCGTCGCGGGGACGAGCAGCGGTGCGCGGGTGATGCCGCCGACGAGCCCGTCGGAGGGAGAGCCGGCTTTCAGATACTCGGGCAGCCCGGCCACTCCGACGACGTCGTCGGCGTCGGTGCCCAGGACCGGGTAGCGGGAGTGCCCGTGCGTACGCAGGGCGTCGAGGAACTCGGCGACGGGCCACTCGGCGCGCAGCGAGACCACACGCGGGCGGGGGACCATGACGTCCTCGGCGGTGCGGTCGCCGAACTCCAGCGCCCGTTCCAGCATGTCGGCGAGCCGGGGCGGCAGCTCGCCCGCCGCGGCCGACTCCGTCACGATGCGCGACAGCTCCTCCGGGGTGGCGCCGTGTTCGAGCTCCTCCACGGGCTCGATGCCGAACAGGCGCACGAGCCGGGTCGCCGCGGCGTCGAACAGGCGGATGAGCGGCCCGGCGACCACGAGATAGACGTGCGTCGGGCGGGAGAGGAACTTCGCGACGTCGTCGGGCCGTGCGATGCCGAGGTTCTTGGGGGCCAGCTCGCCGAGGATCATCTGCACGATCGTGGCGATGGCGACGCCGAGGGCCACGGAGACACCGGGGACGGCCGAGCCGGGGAGCCCGGCGGCCTCGAGGGGGCCGCGCAGCACGCCGGCGACCGCGGGTTCGGCGATGAAGCCCACAAGCAGGGTGGTGATCGTGATCCCGAGTTGCGCGCCGGAGAGCATGAACGACAGGCGTCCGGTGATGTCGAGGGCCCGGCGTGCGGCGCCGTCGCCGGCCGCGGCCTGCTCGCGCAGGACGCCGCGGTCGGCCGCCACGAAGGCGAACTCCTGCGCCACGAAGAATCCGGTGGCCAGGGTCAGGAGGAGGACGGCCACAAGGCCGAGGGCGGCGCTCATCGGGCGCCCGCCGTGCGATCATGAGATCCCGTGCCTGTGCACGGGCAGGTACTCCAGGGGTCCGAAACGGACACGACGATCCTTTCGCGTGGTGGTATACCACCGTAACGGCTGGAATCTCTCCTGTGTTTCCCGGCAGGCTTTACCGACTGCTTAGAAGGCGTCTGGGTACCGTGAAGAAGGGGGCGCATCGGCAAAGACTTCGGCCGCTGCGTTCAAAGCACGCGTAAGGACGCTGAGGGGCTGGGGATTCACGTGGCCGACGAGGACGAGGCGACCCGCGCGTACCGGCGTACGGCCCAACCCCCGGCGGCCCAGCCCCCGGCGGCGCAACGTCCGGCGGCCCGGCCCCCGGCACAGCCCGGGCAGGCGGCTCCGGCGGGGTCGGGCAGGGAGGACACGGTCCCCCGCATTCGCTCCAAGGTGTACGGAAAGCCACGTTCCGGCAACACCCCGGTCCGCCCGCTCGGCGGGAGCGGACAGGAGGCGGGGGAGCCGCAGAGCGCCCCGCGCGGGGGCGGTGGCGGGCCGCGGGGCCGCGACGGGGCCGCACGCGGCGGCCGCGGACCGCGGCGGACCGGCAGGATCATCCTGCGGGGCGTCGTGGTGCTGGTCGTGCTCCTGCTGATCGCCGCCGTGGCCGGATATTTCTGGATCGGCTCCCGGCTCCGGCCGGTCGAGTCGCTGACCGACTACAACGGGCGGCCCGCCGAGACACCGGGCGCCGACTGGCTGCTGGTCGGCTCCGACAGCCGGGCGGGCCTGACGGCGGCGCAGCGCAGGAAGCTGGCCACGGGAAAGGCGGTCGGCAAGCGCACCGACACGATGATGCTGCTGCACATCCCCGAGAGCGGCCGGCCGACCCTGGTCAGCCTGCCCCGCGACTCGTACGTCCCGATCGAGGGGCACGGCAGCGGCAAGCTGAACGCGGCGTACGCCTTCGGCGGCCCGAAGCTGCTGGCCAAGACGGTCGAGCAGGTGACCGGCATCAGGATCGACCACTACATGGAGATCGGCTTCGGCGGTTTCGTCGGCATCGTGGACGCGATCGGCGGGGTCAACATCTGCGTGAAGCAGGACATCAAGGACCCGAAGGCCGGCATCGACCTGAAGAAGGGCTGCCAGGACATGGACGGCGGCACCGCGCTCGGCTACGTGCGGACCCGGGCCACCGGCGCCATCCCGGACTTCGAGCGCACCCAGCGGCAGCGCCAGTTCTTCTCCGCCGTCGTGCAGAAGGCCGCGAGCCCCGGCACGCTGATCAACCCGTTCACCTCGGTCCCGCTGGCGCTGAGCGCGGCCGACTCGGTCTCCGTCGACCCCGGCTCCGGCCTGTTCGACCTGCTGTCGGTCGGCCTGGCCATGCGTGAGGGCCCCATCGCCACCGCCGTGCCGATCGGCTCGCTGCCGACGATCGGCGGGCAGGCGGTGGTCAAGTGGGACACCCAGAAGGCGCTGCGCCTGTTCGAGGCGCTCGCCGCCGACAAGCAGGTCCCCAAGGACGTCATCACCAAGTAGCCCCGGCGGGGTCGCTCCCGGAGCCTCCGGGTGGTCCGTGCGGGCCATGCGACCCGTCCCGGCCGCTCACACGGCCGCTCACACGGCCGCTCGTCCGGGGCGCTCCGCGCGCGGCACGGGCGGCAGGGGCGGGCGGCAGGGGTGAGCGGGCAGGGGTGAGCGGGCGGGGGTGAGCGGGCAGCGCTCAGCTTCCGGCGGTGGCGGCGACCGTCGCGGCGGTCGTGGCCGCGGCCACGGCGGCGTGCACGGACGCGATCGTCTTGCGGACCGCCTCGCCCGTCCACTGGCCCTGGGCGATCTCCTTGATCCGGCCCTTCGGCGCGTCAGGGAACGCCTTTCGGTCGAGCTTGGCCGCGTGCATGACCGCGATCAGGACCGCCGTACGCTCGTCCGGCTCGGCCCCGGCCAGCACGCTCTGGACACGCTCCCGCACGCCTTTCTCCGGGCTCGGGTCGAGCTCGGGATAGCGCGTGGTGGGGAAGATGCCCAGGATCTTGCTCTGCTGCTCGTTCAGCACGCCCCGGGCGGCCAGGCGGGTCAGCAGCCGCTTGCGCAGCCTGCCCGCGCGCAGCTTGCCCACCCACCAGTCGGCCTTGTGCGGGCGCGGCTCCTCCGCGATGCGGGTGAGCGTCGCGTCCAGCTCCTCCTCGCCCAGCCGGGTGTGGTCGACGGGCACGACCTTCGCGCCGTCGAGGTCCACCCGGCCGCGTACGGCGAGCTCCGCGAGCAGCGCACCCCCCAGGGCGCAGTCGAGCTCCACCGACCCGATGACCGGCTTTCCGGTGTCTTCCCGGTAGGCCAGCAGCAGCACTTCCTCGGCGATCGTCAGCGTCACGCAGACGAGCCTAACTCTCCGATCAGGGCCAGAATGGGCGCTTATGGGAATCTCTGCGGACCTCCACGCCATCGGGCGGCCGATGCTGGACGCCCAGCTCGCGCACCCGACCGTACGCGGCATCGCGGCGGGCGACCTGCCCGAGCCGGTCTTCAGGTCGTGGCTGGAGCAGGACTATCTGTACCTGCTCGACTACGTCCGGGTGTTCAGCCGGCTGGCCTGGCAGGCCCCGGACGCCCACCTCGGCGACCTGGTCGACCTCGCGTACGCCACCTGGCACGACGAGCTGAACCTGCACCGGTCGCTGTCGGCCGAGTTCGGCGCCGACCTCGACGGCGCGGTGAAGGGCCCGGCCTGCGCGGCGTACACGTCGTTCCTGCTGGAGGCGGCGGCCGACTACGCGGAGGGCCTGGCCGCGTTGTACCCCTGCATGTGGGGCTACTCGACGCTCGGCCGGATCCTGGCCGCCGACCCGCCCGCCGAGCCCCGGTACAAGGCGTGGGTGGACACCTACGCCGACCCCGGGTTCGCCACCCTCGCCGAGCGCATCGCCGTGATGATCGACGAGGCGGCTCCCGACCCGGCGCGCGCCAGGGAGCTGTTCGTCCGGGGCATGGAGCACGAGCTCGCGTTCTGGGACGTCCCCTGACCGCGCGGGTTAGTGTGAAGGCATGCCGGAGCTGCCCGAGGTCGAGGCGCTCGCCGAGTTCCTCCGCGAGCACGCCGTCGGCCATGCCGTCGTCGGCGTCGACGTGACCGCCATCCAGGCGCTCAAGACCGTGAACCCGCCCGTCACCGCGCTCGCAGGGCTGCTCGTCACCGGCGTGGCGCGGCGAGGCAAGTTCCTCGACGTCGACTGCGACGGCCTGCACTTCGTCACCCACCTGGCCCGGGGCGGCTGGCTGCGCTGGCGCGACGACCTCACGGGCGCGCGGCCGGTGCGGCCGGGCAAGGGCCCGCTCGCGGTCCGGGTGAGGCTGTCGCCGGGCGAGGACGGCCGCGCCCCCGGGTTCGAGCTGACCGAGGCCGGCACGCAGAAACGCCTGGCCGTCTACGTGGTGCGCGATCCCGGGGAGGTCCCCGGCATCGCGGGCCTCGGGCCCGACCCGCTCGCCGAGGAGTTCACCCCGGACCTGCTCAAGACGATCGTGGGCGGCAGCCGCGCGCAGATCAAGGGCCTGCTGCGGGACCAGAAGGTGATCGCGGGCATCGGCAACGCCTACTCCGACGAGGTGCTGCACGTCGCGAAGATGTCCCCCTTCAAGGTCGCCGGCACGCTGACCGACGGCCAGATCGCCGATTTGCACGACGCGATCGTGAGCACGCTGCGGGACGCGGTCGGGCGGGCCAGGGGGCTGGCCGCCAAGGACCTCAAGTCGGAGAAGAAGTCGGGCCTGCGCGTGCACGGCCGTACGGGCGAGACGTGCGAGGTGTGCGGCGACACGATCAGGGAGGTGTCGTTCGCCGACTCGTCGCTGCAGTACTGCCCGGCCTGCCAGACCGGTGGCAAGCCGCTGGCCGACCGCCGGCTGTCGCGCCTGCTGAAGTAGCGCCGCTGAAGTAGCGTCGGCGACCACCGAGGATCACAGCTGCAGGTCCGGGCCCGGGCACGGGTGTCGTGCCGCCACAATGGGCGCATGACATTGCCGGAAATCACCCCTGACGCCCTGCCCGACGACGCGTACCTGCTGGACGTCCGCGAAAACGAGGAGTGGGTGGCCGGCCACGCCCCCGGCGCCGTTCACATCCCGCTCGGTGAGCTGCAGGTGCGGCTGGACGAGGTGCCGCACGACCGGCGGGTGTACGTGGTCTGCCGGGTCGGCGGCCGGTCGGCGCACGCGGCGATGTGGCTCAACCACATCGGCAGGGACGCCGTCAACGTGGACGGTGGCATGCAGTCCTGGGCCGCGGTCGGACGCCCGATGGTGAGCGAGACTGGCGCGGCGCCCTACGTCGCGTAGAAACCCAGGCCGGCGCGGGCAGCGGGCGGCGTGGGAACCAGGCCGGCGCGGAAACAGGCGGCGCAGGCTTAGGAGAACGGTCAAAGTAGTGCCATAATCGCAAAGACATCATCAATACTCGCGGGAGCTCGGGCGTGACCGGGCTGAGAGGGCGGATCGAAGTCGTGCCGCCGACCGCATGAACCTGTCCGGATAATGCCGGCGTAGGGAGCGTGTGATGACTTCTGCCGTCGTCGACGACGCGCACGCGGAGGTTCCGCTCACCCTGGACGAGGCGGCCCCGAGAAATCTGGGCCTGCTCGATCAGGGGGCGTTCTGGGCCAACCTCGGGGTGAGCCTTCTCGGCTTCTCCGGGGCGCTGTTCCTGCTCGACCCGCTGGGCGGGAAGCCGCTCACGTTCACCGCCGCGGTCCTGGCCGCCGTCGTCGGCAGCCTGGTCGGGACGGCGATGGTCGGCCTGGCCGCGATCCCCGGCACGCGGACCGGCCGCCCCGCGATGGTGCTGCTGCGCGGCCTGTTCGGGGCCCGGCTCTCGTACATCCCGACCGTGCTGAACATCGTGCAGATGCTCGGCTGGGGCGCCTTCGAGCTGTGGGTGATCGCCAACGGCGCGCAGGCGCTGTTCGGCACGGCGGTGCCGTACGCCGTGTGGGCGGTCGCGGCGGGCGCGCTGACGATCGCGCTGACGATCCGGCCGCTCGGCGCGCTGCGGCTGCTGCGCCGCTACGTCACCGCGGGCGTCGTGATCGCGATGATCTGGCTGTCGGTCGCCCTGTTCGCTCAGGGGCCGTCCGTGGGGGGCGGCTCCTGGGACGCCTTCGCCCCCGCGGTCGACTACGTCATCGCGCTGTCGGTGTCGTGGGTGCCGATGGCGGCCGACTACGCCAGGCACTCGCGGTCGAGCGGCGCGGCGTTCACCGGCGTGGTGGCGGGATACACGATCGCCCAGGTTGCCTGTCTGGCCCTCGGCATCGCCGCGCTCGCCCTGGTCGGCAACGACGAGAACAAGGTGTGGGATCCGTTCGTGGCCGCTCCTCTCGGGGTCGTGTTCTTCGGCATCCTGGTGCTGCGCGAGGTCGACCAGTCGTTCGCGAACGTCTACTCGACGACGGTGTCGATCCAGAACCTCGCCCCGCGCTGGGACCGCCGGGTGATCTCGGTGGTGATCGGCGTGCTCACCACGCTGATCGCGCTGTTCGCCGACGTGAACTCCTACGGCGCGTTCCTGAGCGTGATCGGGGCGGTGTTCGTGCCGATGTTCGCCGTCCTCGTGGTCGACTACTTCCTGCTCGGCGGGGCCGCCCGGTGGAACACGGCAGAGGACGCCCCCTCCCGCTGGCTCATGGTCGCGCCGTGGATCCTCGGGTTCGCGGCGTACTGGATCGTGACGTCCACCCCCACCGTCGGCTGGTGGGACGGGTTCTGGACCGACGTCCGCCTCGCTCTCGGGTTCGTCCACCAGCCCTGGATGAACGCCGCGCTCGCCGCCTTCCTCGTCGCCGCGCTGGTGACCGCGGCGCTGTCCGTCCCGGCCCGCCGCCTGCGGTCGCGCCGTTAGAGGGGGCCTGCCTCTCACCCCAGCCGGCTTCGCCCTGGGGCCGGCGTGTTTCCCGGGCCGGTGTGTTTCTCGGGCCGGCTTCTCACCCAGAGGCAAGCGAGTTGCAAGACGACGCCCCAAGACTGCCGCTCAGGGAAAGGCCCGCTCCGGCCTTCACCGTCAGAGAGGCCGTGGGGGCAGTGCAATTCGGGGTTCTGGGTCCTTTCGAAGTGCGGGACGGCGAGGTGCCGGTCGGCGTCGGAGGCCCGCGGCAACGGGCCGTCCTGGCCCGGCTGGTGCTCGCCGCCGGCGCGGTCGTCTCCACGGACACATTGATCGAGGACCTCTATCACGGCAGGCCGCCGGCCACCGCACTCGAGTCGATCCACGTCTACGTGTCGAACCTGCGTCGTGTCATCGAACCGCAGCGGGCGCCGCGCACCCCTCCCCGGCTCCTTGTCGCGAAACGCCCGGGCTATCTGCTCGCCACCTCGGACGTCGACGCCCTGCGGTTCGGCGGGCTCGTCGCCTACGCGGAACGCAGGCCACCCGCCCGGGCGCTCGCGCTGCTCGACGACGCGCTGGGGCTCTGGCGCGGCCGGCCGTACGCCGACTTCGCGGGCGAGCTCTGGGCCGTCACCGAGGTGAACCGCCTCCACGAGCTGCGTCTGGTCGCCGTCGAGCGCCGCGCACAGGCACAGCTCGACCTGGGCCGGCCCGAGGCGGCGATCCAGGACCTGGAGGCCGAGACCGGGGAGCATCCGCTACGCGAACGGCTGTGGTGGCTGCTGGCCCTGGCGTACTACAGGACCGGCCGTCAGGCGGACGCGCTGGCGACACTGCGGCGCGCCAGGAGTCTCATCGCCGATCAGCTCGGGCTCGATCCGGGCCCGCAGCTGCGGGCGTTGGAGCAGGACATCCTCCGGCAGGCCCCGTCTCTCACCCCACCGTCTCTCACCCCGCTGGCTCTCCCCACCCTGCTCGCTTCTGCCCCGTCCGCTTCTGCCCTTTCCGCTTCTGCCCCGTCTCTCACCGCGCAGGCCCGCACTCTCCCCGGCGAGCCCGTCGTACCCACCCCCGCCCGGCCGGCCTCCGGGAAGGCGCGCCCGCCGCACGGGCGCGACCGGCAGCTCGCGGAGATGGAGGCGATGCTCGGCGGCGGGGTGAGCACGATCGCGGTGACCGGGGAGCCGGGCATCGGCAAGACATGGCTGCTGAAGGCGTTCCGGGACCGGTGCGCGGAGAGGGGACACCTGACCCTCTGGGGTAGCTGTCACGATCTCGAAAACGCCCTGCCACTGCGGCCGTGGATCCAGGTCCTGAGGGCGCTGGAGCGCGTCCGTCCGGCTCCCGACCCCGAGGCACTGGCCGGGCTCCTCGACGAGGAGGTCCCGCAGGGATCGGCACGGGGATCGGCACAGGAATCGGCACAGGAATCGGCACAGGGGGCGCGTCAGCGGCGTCATCAGGCCGTCGCCGACTGGCTCTGCGCCGCAGCCCTGGAACGGCCGGTCGTGATCATTTTGGACGATCTCCAGTGGGCCGACCCGGCGACCCTGGGAATGCTGCGCGATGTGACGGCGCTCGTCGGCGAGTCGGCGGAGCATGTCCCGCTCACGCTGGTGACCGCGTTCAGGGACACGGCCCGGGCCGGTCCGCTCGACGACGTGCTCGGCAGATTCGCCCCGTACAACCTGCTTCGCATCCGGCTCGCGGGCCTCGACACCCCCGCCATCCGGGCCATCGCCGTGACCGTGGGCGCGGAGATCGACGAGCGGACCGCTCAATTGCTGACCCGGCGCACCGGCGGCAACCCGTTCTTCGTACGTGAGACGGCCCGGCTGCTTGCGCGGGGCCGTCCGCTGGAGATGGTGCCCGACGCGGTCGCCGGCCTGATCCGCCAGCGGCTGGCGGCGCTGGACCCGCGGGTCGCCGAGGTGCTCGAGATCGCCGCGGTGATCGGCAGGGAGTTCGATCCCGGCGTCGTGGACGAGGTGCGGGCGGCGCCCGTCTACGACCTCCTGGACCAGGCCGTGCGGACCGGTCTGGTCGTCGCCGCCGGGCGCCGGATGGGCTTCGCCCACGACCTGGTGCGGGAGACCCTTCTATGGGAGATCCCGCCGCTGCGCAGGGCAGTCATCCACCGGAAGGTGATGAACGCGTTCGTCGCCCGGCCCGGCGCCGACGTCGCCGCCATCGCTCATCACGCGATCCAGGCCGGGCCCGCGGCGTACGCGGAGGCGGCGCGCTGGGCCGCCGCGATGGCCGAGCAGTCGGGTCTCCGCCTGGCCTACGAGGAGGCGGCCACCTGGTGGGGCCGTGCGGTCGAGGCGCACGGGGCCGCGGCCGGTGATCCCGCCGACCACGTCGAGCTGCTGCTGCGGCAGGCCCGCGCCCTGCTCGACGCCGGCGACGCCCTGGCCGCCAGAAGCGTGCGGGCGCGGGCGATACGGGTGGCCGACCGGGTGACCGGCCCCGACGGGCACGTGCTGGCCGCCCGGGCGCTCACCGCGCTGGACGCCCCCTCGATCTGGAACCTGCGCAATCCGTACGAGGAGGTCGAGCTCCAGCTCGTGCACCGGTTCGGGCGCGCGCTGGACGCCATGCCCGAGGCCGCCGCCCCCGAGCGGGCGCGGCTGCTCGGCGGGCTGGCCCAGGAGCTGTACGACGGGTCGGACGACCCGCGCTGCCACGTCTACTCCGCGCAGGCGGTCGAGACGGCCCGCCGGCTCGGCGACCCGCACCTGCTGATGCACGCGCTGAACGCCCGATATCTGGCGATCCCGAGCTCGATCTACACCGAGGAGGCGCGGGAGATCGCCGGGGAGCTGGAAGACCTGGGCCACAAGACCCGGGCGCCGGAGTTCGAGCTGCTCGCGCAGATGATGTGGACCTACCGTCGCATGGAGGTGTTCGACGTGGCGGGAGCGGACGAGGCGGCCGCACGCTGCGACGCCATGCTGGCCCGCATGCCGCTGCCCTGGCCGCGTTTCCAGCACACCATGTGGCGGGCGGGGCGGCTCACGCTCCGCGGACGGTACGACGACGCCGAGGCCCTCTACGCCGACCTCGACCGGCAGGCCGGACACGTCGGCATGTGGTACGCGGGATCCGTCGTGTCCCTGGGCCGCATCCTCCTCGCCTACCACAGGGGGACGATGGACGGGGCGGAGCCACTGATCGACGCGGTCGCCGGCGTCAACCCCTGCGGGGACCAGGCGCTCCGCGTGCTCCTGCGGTGCGGCCAAGGGAGAAGGGAAGAGGCGCGCGAGGAGGCCGCCGAGGGGTGGCGGCCGGCGCCGCGCGACTGGTCGTGGCTGACCTTCACCTGTCTCCAGGGCGCCGCGCAGGCGGCGGTCGGCGACGCGCACGCATGCGCGGCCACGTACTCCGCCCTCCTGCCCTACAAGGGACGGATTTCGGTGGGAGCCGCGATCGCCTTCCTGGGGCCGGTGGACTGGTTCCTGGCGATGCTCGCCTCGGCCACGGGGGACGACGCCGCCGCGGCGCGGCACCACGCCGGGCTCGCACGGCTCGCCGGCAGGGCGGGTCTCACCGTGTGGCGGGACCGCGCCGTCGCCGCGGCCGGTCGATCACGCAGGGCGGCTCCCCAAGGCTGCTGAGGGCTACCGAGGGCTGTCGAAGGCTATCGGCGGCTACCGGGGCGCTACTGGCGGCGTAGGCCGGCCGCGACGAGCGCGGCGTACACGCCCCCCTGGGCCATCAGCTGGTCGTGGGTGCCGCGTTGCACGACGTGTCCCGAGTCGAGGACGAGGATGAGGTCGGCGTCCCTGACCGTGCTCAGCCGATGGGCGATGACGATCCGGGTCTGCGGGAGCCAGGCCAGGTTGGCCTCGACGGCGGCCTCGGTGGCGCTGTCGAGGTTGCTGGTGGCCTCGTCCAGCAGCAGCACCTTGGGCCGGGCCAGCACGGCGCGGGCCAGGGCCAGGCGCTGCCGCTGGCCGCCGGACAGCCCGCCGCCGTCGGTCAGCATGGTCTCGTAGCCCATGGGCATGGCCATGATGTCGTCGTGCAGGGCCGCAAGCCCGGCGGCCTGCATGATCCGCTCCAGTGGCGCGTCGGGGTCGTTGAGCGCGATGTTGTCCCGGATGGAGCCGTTGAACAGGGCCACATCCTGGGTGACCACCCCGAACTGGCGGCGCAGCGTGCTCAGGTTCAGCTCGGCGGCGGGGACGCCGTCGTAGCGGATCTCGCCCTCGACCGGGATGTGCAGCGCCAGCAGGAGCCGGGCCAGCGTGCTCTTGCCCGAGCCGGACGCTCCCACCAGCGCGACCTTCTGACCCGGGCGGATCGTCACCGACACGCCGCGTACGGTCCACGGGCCGCGCGGGTCGTGCCGGAAGCCGACGTTCCGCAGCTCGATCGCGCCGCGCAGGCGCAGCACCTCGATGCCCTGGCTCGGTTCGGGGGCGGAGGCGAGGATGTCGGTCAGCCGGTCGAAGTGCGCGCCCGCCTGCTGGAGACTCTGCAGGCCGGTCATCAGCGACGCGAGCGGGGTGAGCGCGGCGAGTGCGACGGCGTTGAGCGCGACCAGGGTGCCCACGCTGAGCTGCCCGTCCAGCACCCGCCAGGCGCCGAGCCACAGCAGCCCGAGCGGGGTGATCACGCGGATCGCCGACAGCGCGGCCTCCAGGAGGCCGTGGGTGAGCCCGCTGCGCACGTCCGCGTCGAGTTGCCGGGCGAAGTGGGACGACCACTGTTCCATCGCCCTGCGTTCCGCGCCCGACGCCTTGAGCGTCTCGATTCCGCTGATCGTCTGGATGAGGCTGCTCTGCGAGGCCGACAGCGCCGTGAGCTCCTGTTGCGCCAGCCGGTGCACGCGGCGGGACGTGGCCGCGAGCAGCGCCGACTGCAGCACGACCACGCCGGTCAGAGCCACGCCGAAGACGGGGTCGCGCAGGTAGACCAGCGCCAGGTAGCCGACGGCGAGCGGGCCGTCCAGGAGGGCGGTGACGATCTGGCCGGTGAGCAGCTCGCGCAGCGTCGTGACGCTGGTGGCCCGCGTCACCAGGTCGCCGGTGCCGCGCCGGGTGAAGTACCGGTACGGCAGGGCCACGAGGTGGGCGACCACCCCCTCGGTGAGCTCCCGGTCGGCGCGGGCGCGCACCGCCACCAGCAGGGCCGCGCGCAGGTACGCGAGGACGAACTGGGCGGCCCCCGCAAGCAGCACGCCCACGCCGAGCAGCGGCAGCAGGGCGGTGGCGTCGCGCGGAATGACCGTGTCGAGCAGCAGCTCGGTCAGCAGCGGCATGGCCAGGCCCAGCAGCTGCAGCAGCAGCGAGGCCGCGATGACCTGCACGAGCAGGCCGCGCCTGCGCCGCAGCAACGTGCGCACGAACTCCCGCCGCCACGCGCTCGCCAGCGACGACGACCCGCGCCGGAACCCCTCCCCCGGCTCGAAGACCAGCAGCACCCCGGTGAAGGCGGCGGAGAACTCCTCCTGGGTCAGCCGCCGCCGCCCCTGCCCGGGATCGACGATGTCCACCCGGTCGGCCGACCACCGCTCGACCACCACGAAGTGGTTGAACTCCCAGTGCGCGACGGCCGGAAGCGGCACCCGGGCCAGGTCCTCGGGGTCGAGCGAGAACCCCCGTGCCTTCAGGCCGTGCTCACGGGCGCCCTGCAGGAGCGCGCGGGCGCTCAGGCCGTCACGGCCGACACCGAGGCGTTCCGACAGCTCGGTCAGCGTGACGCGGTGGCCGTGATGCGACAGCACCATGGCCAGGCACGCGGTGCCGCACTCGGTGGGCGTGTTCTGCAGCATCACCGGGACGCGTCTCACCGGGCCGCCCCCGGCACGGGCATGGGCGTCTTCACCGGTGTCGGCACCGCTGACCGCGCTGATATCTGCGCTGATATCTGCGCCGCCACCAGCACCGCCACGACCACTCCGGCGGCCGCCAGAACGGCCACCGCGATCCACAACATCAGGAACGACGGCCCGCGGAGCGCGACCGGCACGCGCGGCCCCCGGTTCCGTACGGCGTGCCGCCGCAGTGCCTCCTCCCGGAAGGCACCGCGTGCCTGCCCCGGGACGGGACCGCCCGGCTCGGGTGGTGGGCCGGGGGTGAGGACGCCGGGCTCTGTCCTCTGCTGCTCACGGCCTTGTCCTGTGCTGCTCACGGCGTTGCCTTGGGCCGCTCAGAGCCAGTGCCAGGTGATCTCGGCCGCCGCGCGGCGCGCCGCCATGAACGCGGCGAAGCCCGCCCGTCCCGCCGCGGCCCGCGTCACCGGGTCGTCGAGGTCGGCCGGCCGCCGTTCGCGTACCACCCCGAACAGGTGCCCGGCGCCGTACGACACCGGCCCCACGACCGCGCCGGCCGCGGCGTCCCGGAGCGGTTCCGGCAGTTCGCGGGCGACCCGGACCGCCGCCGTCACGTCGAGATCGCCCCGCGACAGCACGGCCGCGCCGAGAGCGGCCAACGGTTCCCGCGCCGCGGCGAGGCCGGCCAGCCGCTCCGCGCTCCCCGTGGCCCAGATCGCCCAGACCTGGTCGAACTCCTCGGGGTGGCGCTCCAGGTAATCCCGCGCGGTCTCCCGCTCGATCCGCGCCCGCACCCGCCGCTTCAGGGCGAGCCCGTGGATGTGGTTGTCGTAGGCCTCCTGGGTGAGCCCGACCTCACCGAGCCAGCGCAGCATCCGCTCACGGGTGTGCAGCCCGCGCCGCCGCCGGTAGGCGTCCGACGCCTCCTGCAGCTCCTCCCCGGCCGGCTCGGGCTCACGCGCGATCAGCTCTTCCAGGACGCAGTGGTCGACCAGCTCCTCCGGCACGGAGGGATCCCGCTCGGCGCGGGCGCGCAGCGTCAGCAGCGCGTTCTGGATCAGCAGCTCCTGGCCGTCGACGGTCAGCACCCGGCCCGAGGCCCAATGGGTGGAGTGGTCCACCGTCCAGGGGACGCCGTCGTCGGCCGGGGCGGTCAGCGCCACGGTTCCGCCGGCCGGATGGCCGAGCACCAGGTCGTAGTCGACCGTGGGGCTGCCGGGCCGTACGTCGGTCACGAGCTGGGCCCGCGCGTCCGGGTGGTCCGCCCGCCAGCGCTCGGCCGCGCGCCGTGCCGCGGCCACGCCGTCACGCGTACGCGGCAGGCTGCGCAGGAGCTCCACCGCCTCGGCCAGGACGTCGGCGAAAGAGGTCTCCTCGGTAGGAACGGTCATGTGCTTTCCATCGTGGTCGCGGGGCGGGGGCCGGGTTCGGCGGCGACGAGCCAGTCGGCGATCGCCGCGGAGATGGGCAGGCCGGTGGCCGACTCGATCCAGCCCCACTGACCGGTGGGATTGATCTCCAGGTACACGTATCGCCCGTCGGGGGTGAGGATCATGTCGATGCAGCCGTACGGCAGGCCGAGCGAGGCGGTCAGCGCCAGGCAGCGGCGCTCCACGTCCTCGGGCAGCCGATGGATCCCGTAGGCGGAGAAGCTGCGCTCGTAGTGGCGGTAGTCGTACCGGGTCGTCCGCGACCCCTGGGAGTGGATCTCCGCGGCGAACACCCGGTCTCCCACGACCGTGATCCGCAGCTCGATCGCCTTGTTCACGTACGGCTGGAGGATCACCGGGGAGGCGCCGAGCCGGTGCCGATGGGTGAGGTGCCGCCGGGTGACCGGGGTGGTGTAGAACACGTGCTCCTCGCCGCCGACGTGGAACGGGACGTACTCCACCTGCTTGGCGATCAGCTCGCCGTCCGCCTCCGCCCAGAACGGGATGAGTTCCTCGGAGTCGTTGGTGACGAGCGTGTCGGGGGTGACGAAGCCGAGCCGGGCCGCGGCGGCGAGGTTGAGCAGCTTGTTCTGCAGCCGGATGACGTCGATGCTGCGGCCGGGGAACCAGCGGGCGTCGAGGGTGTCCTCCCAGCCGTACAGCAGGATCTGCGCCGTCTTCTCGACGTACCGCCGGTGGTCGGCGTCGGTCACCGACTCCGGTGCCCGGGGCGGAGAGGGACGGCGGTTCCACACGGCGCTGAACAGGGACGTGTCGTACGTCCTGCCGCCGGTGTGCAGGATGTGGCGCCAGCCCTCGCCGGTGAGCCGGGAGGTGATCCGGCTCTCGGCCGGGTAGCCGCCCGGATCCCACCACAGGAACTCCGTCCCGCGTTCACGCAGATGCGGGACGACCATCTCCACAGACGCGTCGTCCGCGGCGCTGAGAATCAAGATCAACGTACTGTTTCCCGTCGAGGTTCCAGGCGAGGTTTCCCGTCGAGGTTTCCCGCCGAGGGGACGGCGTGACCGGGCGCCCGGTCACGCCGCCGTGCTGGTTCGACCGTCAGATGCGGACGTCCATCGGGTCGCCCTGGCCGCCTCCGAGAGAGGAGGACACCCAAGCGCACTCGGGGCCCATCAGCGGCGGCAACCCGCCGACGATGTCGTCCAGGAAGTCCTCCGGCAGCTCGGCGTCACCGTTGAGGTCGTCGATGCGAACAGACATGCTTTTCACCACCTTTCATATGGAACGGCGGCATGCCCGGAGAGCCCGCTCACGGCCCGAGGGCCGTGACGGGACGAGTCCGGTGTGCCGACGAGGAAGCAGCCTGCCGAGCGCGGCTAAAGGCTTACTTGTGATCTTCTAAAAGCCCTGCGGGCACGGGTTGGAGCCCGGGGTGGTCAGAGGGCGCCTTCCAGGCGGAGCAGGTGCTCCTTGGCCGCCGGGCCGCCGGCGTACCCGCCGAGCGCGCCCGGGCCCTCCACGGCGCGATGGCACGGCAGGAGCAGGCAGACCGGGTTGCCCGACAGGGCGTTGGCCACGGCGCGGGGCGCCTGCGGGCGCCCGATCCGCTCGGCGATTTCCTGGTAGGTGGTGACGCTGCCGTACGGCACGGCCGGCATGAGCTGGATCACCGTACGGCTGAAGCCGGTGACCAGGCGCAGGTCCACGGAAAGGGAGAAGGTGCGCAGCCTGCCCGTGAAGTACGCGTCCAGTTCCCTGCGCAGGGGATCGAGGCGGCGCGGGTCGGGCCCGATGAACGAGCCGACGACGCGGGAGATCCGGGCGAAGAGCTGGTGCTCGTCCTCGTAGGTGCAGGCCAGCACGCCGCGTGCGGTCACGGCGAGGACCAGGCGGCCCACCGGCGCGTCGGCGGTGCCGAAGGCGACCTCGGGCGGGGTCTCGCCGACGTAGCCCGGCGAGGTCACGCGGAGCAGGGCTTCGAGGTCCTCGGTGGACATGGGCGCCCCACTTTCTCGTCACTACTGCAGGCAGCGTATCGGAGCGGTCGCGAGGTGATGGAAAACCCCAAGATCAAAAGGTGAAAGAAGGCACGATGGGGACGTGGGTGACAGCAGCGTGGACGGCCGGGCGGCGGGTGTCGCCCCCGCGATCCCTGACGCCGTGGACCCGCCCGCGGGCAGGTTCGGCGTGGAGCCCGGCGGCGGTCCCGGTGCGGGCGCGGAGCCCCGCGGGGGCGCCGCCGCGACGGCGAACGGAAGCCCCGGCACGACCGTGAACGGAAGCCTCGGCGCGATCGTGAACGGAGGTCCCGCCGCGAGTCCCGGCACGACCGTGAACGGGAGCGTCGGCGGGCACGCGGACGAGGCCTTCGGCGGTGTCGAGGAGGGCCTCGCGCAGGCGATCCTGGCCGGCTCCCCCGACGCGATCGTCACCCTCGACCGTGACCTGGCCGTGCTGAGCTGGAACGCGGCGGCCGAGAGGCTGTTCGGCTGGCCCGCGGCCGATCTGCTCGGCAGACGGGCCCCGATCGTGCCCGACGAGCTGATGGCCGAGCACCACGCCGTGCTCGAACGCGTACGCGCGGGCGGCCGGGTGTCGGTGACCACCAAGCGTCTCCACCGTGACGGCCGGCTGCTCGACCTGCGGGTGGACACCAGCGCGTTGTGCTCGCCGGCCGGCGTTCTGCTGGGATATGTGAAGGTCTACCACGCCGCCGAGGACGACGACGCCGCGCACGGCAGGATGGTGCGCCGCGCCCGCCTGGTGCGACGGCTGACCGACGTCGTCGGCGACATCAACGCCGAACTCGACCTGCCCGTCGTGCTCGACCGGATCGCCGCGAGCCTGACCGAGCTGACCGGCGCCGACGCCGGCGGTTTCGTGTCCATCGAAGGGGAGCGGCTGCGCCTGGTCGGCGTGCACCAACTGCCGGAGACGCTGCGCGGGGCCACCGCCGACCTGCACACCAGCCTGGTCGCCAAGCTGCTGCGCACCGGTAAGACCGTGCTGCTGGAGACCGGTCCCGAGGGCTTCCCGGACCTGATCTGGGCGCGCCTGCCCGGCCTGCACACGATCGCCGTCGGCATAGCCGCCGTGGGCGGGCGTCCGTACGGAGCGCTGTACGCGCTGTTCGCCCGGCGCAAGCCCAGCCACCTGGAACTCGAACTGCTCGAACTGCTCGCCGGGCACGCCGGCATCGCGGTCGCCAACGCGATGGCGTACCAGGAGGCGGTGCGGCAGCGTGCCCACGAGCGGGCCGTCTTCGACGCCAGCGCCGACGGCATCGCCGTGCTTGACGGCACGGGCGTGGTCGTGCGGTGGAACCCGGCGGCGGCCGAGCTGACCGGGCATCCGGCCGACGAGGTGATCGGGGGGCCGCCGCCCTTCCCGCTGCCGGCGCCGGGGGAGAAGCTCACCTTCCAGCTCCCGTCCGGCCGCTGGCTCGACGTGCTGTGCGCGGAGATCAGGGAGACGGGGGAGAGCGTCGTCGACTTCCGCGACGTGACCCGGGCCAAGGAGCTGGAGGAGGCCAAGGACCTGTTCCTCGCCACCACCAGCCACGAGCTGCGTACGCCGATCACGATCGTGCACGGCTTCGCCAGCACGCTCGACTCCCGCTGGGACCACCTGTCCGACGGGGAACGGCGTTCGGCGGTCCACACGATCGCCGAGCGCGCCCGCTCGCTCGGGCAGCTCATGGATCATCTCCTGCTCGGCGCGCGGTCGGGCGCGGAGGAGCTCAAGGTCAGGGTCGAGCCCTTCGACCTGGCCGCCCGCGTGCACGCTGCGACGCTCGGACTTCCGGTCTTGCCCGACAGGCACCGGCTGGAGGTGGACATCCCGCCCGATCTCCCCTTCGTGTTCGGAGATGCGCTGGCCACCGACATCCTCCTGGCCCAGTTGCTGGAAAACGCGTTCAAGTACTCCCCTGACGGCGGTCTGATCCGGGTCGAGGCATGGCCGGAGGACGAGCGGGTCGTGCTGGTGGTGGACGACGAGGGAGTGGGCATCGCACCCGGTGACCGGGAGCGCGTCTTCGAGCGGTTCGTCCAGGCCGACAGCGGCAACCGGCGCAGATTCGGCGGCGTCGGGCTCGGGCTCTACATCGTGCGCAACCTCGCCCGGGCCCAGGGCGGGGACGTCGCCGCGCTGCCGCGATCCGGTGGGGGAACCCGAATGCGACTGGTGTTGAACTCGGCAGGATCTTCATCCTGATAAGACAGATCGGAGCGTGGCGTCACCACTTAAGGACTGAACTATTGTCCAATGTGCACAAGCTGTGATCCGGGGCACGGTTTCCCGGCCGAGCAAGCGGGGCATTTCGGTCGTAGCTGGCTCGTGCCGCAGAACGGGGGTAAGGGGGAGGTGAGTGCGTCGAGCGTCGTGATGCTGCCGTACGCACCGTCGAGCGTCGCCGTCGCACGTCAGCGCCTCAGCGCCGAGCTTTCGCACGCGGGGCTGCTCGCCACCGCCGTCGACGACGTTGTCTTGATCATGAGCGAACTGCTGAGCAACGCGCTGCGCCACGCCCATCCTCTCCCGTGCGGCCGGCTCAAAGTGGCCTGGTTCTGCTCGGACACCCAGGTCGAGGTGGCCGTGAGCGACGGGGGCGCGTATACGGAACCCCGCGCGGGCCGTCCGACGCTGTCGTCTCTCGGCGGTCGTGGGCTCGGCATCGTCGAGTACCTGGCCGAGCGCTGGGGAGTCCGGCACGAGGAGGAGGCGACCACCGTCTGGGCCGTCGTGCCCGCCATATGGCCCGCCCGGAACGGACACGTCGAGATGTCCGAAACTCCGGTGCTGCGCGAGGTCGGTTGACGGCCACTTGAACCTCGGGGCTGCGACACGGGGCTGCGACACGGGGGTTCGACAGGGGGCAGCGGGCCGAAGGACGCGTTCGGCTTGAGTCGATGGGGGTTCGGGTCAGAGGCGGCCGAAGTCGTACTCCATGCAGACGAGGTCGTCCCGGGCGTCCCATGACTCGGTGACGGTGAAGCCGGTTCGCTCGTACAGGGCGATCGCTGTCGTCCGCCAGCCCCACACCGACAGCCGTACGGACCGCAGGCCGGCCGCGTGTGCCCGGGTGAGCGCGGCGCGGACAAGCCCGGCGGCCACACCCCTGCCGCGCTCGTCCGGGTTCACCCACAGCCGTTTGATCTCCGCCCGTTCCTCGGCGGGCGCCGTGAGCACCACGCAGCCGATCGTCGCGTCCCCACGACGTGCGACCAGCACGACGTCGTCCGCGAACGCCGCGCCCGGATCCTCGACCTCCACACGGTAGCGCTCGGGCAGTTGCGTCGCGTCGGCGACCGGCACGCCCTTCTCGGCCTCGGTGCGCAGGTGATAGGCGGCCAGAAGCGCCCGCAGGCCGTCCCCGCCGGTGTCCCCGGCCGCCCAGATGCCGATCACGTGATCAGAGGTCATGCGGTCAGCATTCCATTCCGCCCGTCACGGCGCGGGCTGCGCCGGGTGGAGGTGGCCGAACCGGCGGGCATCCGCACCGACCGGTGCGTACGGCTCGCACGGGGCCGCGCCGTCACCCCGTTCCGGACTCCGCGCGGACGTCACCCCGTTCCTCCTCCCAACGTCACGCCGTGCGCGGGTGGAGCACGGCCCGTTCGGCCGTCGTCCAGGCGCTGCTCACGAGCAGGTAGACGCCCGCCGCGAGCGGGAGGAAGGCCGCCGCGACCACGGTCCAGAACGGCGCCAGGACCTGGAGGCGCCGCATCGGCGCCGTGGGCTCGACCCGGCGGGCGGCGATCACGGCCACGGCCACGAGCAGCGCGAGCAGTCCGGCGAACACTCCGGCCGCCGGGCTGACCAGGCCCGCCCCGGCGACCGCGGCCGCCAGGTGCTCCCCCAGCGGCACGCCGAGCACGCTCTGCGCCAGCAACAGGTTCGGGTGTCCCGCGATCACCGCGGCGGAGAACAGCCGGTAGGCCACCATGAAGAACGGGGACTGCGCGAACGCCGGGAGGTAGCCGGTGAACTGGCCGACGCCCTCCTTGGCGTACAACGCGTTGATCTCACGCTGGAACCGCCGGGGATCGTTCTTCCAGCGGGTGCGCAGCCTTTCCGCCTGGGGAGCGAGCCGCATCCGGATCCGCTGCGCCCGCGCGACGCGGAGGCTCAGCGGCAGCAGCGCCAGCCGTACGGCGAGGGTGACCAGGACGATCGCGAGTCCGGCGCCGGTGACGTGGCTGAGCGCGCCGATGAGCCGGTAGGCGGGGTCGAGCACGAAGTCGAACATGGAAAGCCTTTCGTCTGTGACCTTCTGCTGGTGAATGAGGGCATGACGAAGGCGCTCGTGACCGGACGGATCACCGGTCAGGCGAGCGCGTGGCTTCCGGATGGTGCACGGGGACGGGGACGGCCAGGCGTGCCGGGATCGCGCAGCCTGACCATCGCCGTCTCACCGTTGTACGACGACCTGCCCGGCCCCCGACGCAGAACGGGGACGCCGGTCAGCCGGCAGAGCATCCAGGCGAACACCAGGACGGCCACGCCGGCCAGGCCGACCACGGTCAGCATGCCAGGCCCCACGGACCCGGCGGCCAACCCGGCCAGCAGCCAGACGAGCGATCCGACGGCGGCCTGGAGAGCGTTCACCTCAGCGGGACAGCTTCCCGACGACGGTGACCGCGACCACGGCGACGAGAGCGATGATTCCGATGATGAGCAGGAACTTCAGCGTCGCGAACAGCGCGGGGATCACGAATCCGAACACCAGCCAGAGAGCTGCGAGGATTCCCAGTACGGTCAGTACGGTACGGGCCATAGCCACAAGGTACGCGGTGGGACCGACAATCGCGAGCTTGATCCAAAATCGGTTTCCCTACCCGCGTTCCGTGAGGTTTCACGTGAATCATCGCGTTAGGTCCGCGGTTCACCGGCCGACGGTGACGGCTCCCGCACGTACAGAGGCGGCGATGGGGCAGACGGCGCGGCCGGTTTTCGTGAGACCGGTTCTTACGAGACGGTGACGGGACTCGGCCGGGCCGCGCGGCGGACTTACCGTTGAGGGCGTGCCCTCCTCGAAGAACTCCGCGAATACCGCTCGCGTCCTGGTGGTGGACGACGACCCCACCGTCGCCGAGGTGGTGGCCCGTTACCTGGAGCGGGACGGGCACGAGGTCGAGTGCGTGGGTGACGGGGCCGAGGCGCTGCGGCGGGCTCTGGCCGACCCGCCCGACCTGATGGTGCTCGATCTGATGCTGCCCAAGCTCGACGGCCTTCAGGTCTGCCGGAAGCTGCGGGAGCGGTGGCCCGTCCCGGTGATCATGCTGACCGCTCTCGGCGAGGAGATGGACCGGGTGGTCGGCCTGGAGACGGGTGCGGACGACTACGTGACGAAGCCGTTCAGCCCGCGCGAGCTGGCGCTGCGCGTGCAGTCCGTGCTGCGGCGGGCCCGTGGCGCGCTGGTGCCCACGGGCACCGGCGTGCTGCGTGACGGCGATCTCGTGGTGGACGTCGGCGCCCATGAGGTGCGCCTGGGCGACAAGGAGATCACGCTGACCGCCCGTGAGTTCGACCTGCTCGTCTACCTGCTGCGCAATCCCCGCCAGGCGTTCAGCCGTACGGCCCTGCTCGACCAGGTGTGGGGCTGGTCGTTCGGCGACTCCTCCACCGTCACGGTGCACGTGCGCAGGCTGCGGGAGAAGATCGAAGACGACCCCACCGAGCCGCGCCGGATCGTCACCGTCTGGGGTGTCGGCTACCGCTACGAGCCGCTGCCGTGATCGTCCAGATCGTCGCGGTCGCCGCCGGGCTCGGCCTCGTCATCGCGGGCCTCGGCCTGGCGCTGCTGCGGGTGCTGCGCCGCCGCTCGATCGGCGTGATGCTCGCGGTCGTCGCGGCCGTGACGGTCTCCGCGACGCTGGCCGGGGTGGTCGCCATCACGCTCGCCATGATCATCGACGGCCGGCCGAAGAACATCGTGCTCACCGTCGTCGGCATCGGCGGCCTGGTGGGCCTCGGGGTCGCGCTGGTCAACGCCCGGACGGTGGTGCGCGCCAGCAGGAGCCTCGTCGGCGCTCTGGAGAGCGTGCCGCCCTCCGGCCGGTTCGTCCCGCCGCCGACACCGCTCCCGGCCGAACTGCAGACCATCAGCACCGCCCTCGAGCAGGCGTACGAGCGCCTGCGGCTGGGCCGCGAGCGTGAGCGGGCGCTGGAGAGCGCACGGCGCGAACTGGTCGCCTGGGTCAGCCACGACCTGCGCACGCCTCTCGCCGGGATGCGCGCGATGGTGGAGGCCCTGGAGGACGGGGTGGCCGACGACCCCGAGACCGTCAAGCGCTACCACGTGCAGATCAGGGTGGAGGTCGACCGGCTCGCCGGAATGGTCGAGGACCTGTTCGAGCTGTCGCGGATCCACGCGGGCACGCTGCGGCCCACGCTCACCCGCACCGGGCTCGGCGACCTCGTCGCGGACACCCTCGCCGCCGTCGAGCCGCTGGCCCGCGCGAAGGGCGTGCGTCTGACCGGCGAGGCGGATCCGCGCGTCCCCGTGTACGCGGACGCCGGACAGCTCGGCCGGGCCGTACGGAACCTGGTGGTGAACGCGATCCGCCACACGCCGGCCGGGGGCGCGGTCGTCGTGCGGGCGACGGCGGACGGGACGACCGCCCGCCTGTCCGTGCTCGACGGCTGCGGCGGCATCCCGGAGGAGGACCTTCCCCGGGTTTTCGACGTCGCGTTCCGCGGCGAGGCCGCGCGGACGCCCGGCCCCGACGGCGGCGCCGGGCTCGGTCTCGCCATCGCGCGCGGCATCGTGGAGGCCCACGACGGCGAGATCGGCGTGGTGAACGAGGGCCCCGGCTGCCGTTTCGAGATCACGTTGCCCCTGGCCTGACAGCGCGGCGTCAGCCGACCTGGTAGCCCTCCGCCTGCAACGCGAACAGGCTCGCGTACAGGCCGCCGAGGCGCAGCAGTTCGGCGTGCGAGCCGCGCTCGGCCACCCGGCCCTCGTCCAGCACCACGATCAGGTCGGCTTCCCGGATCGACCCGAGACGGTGTGAGATGAGCAGATTCGTCCGCCCTGCCCGGTGCCGCCGTAGCCCGCTGTGGATCTCGTGCTCGGCCTCGGCGTCCAGACCCGAGCTGGGCTCGTCCAGGATCAGCAGGTCGCGGCCGCCCCTGAGGTAGGCGCGCGCCAGCGCGAGACGCTGCCACTGGCCGCCGGACAGATGGACCCCGGCCTCGCCGCCGTCGAGGAAGATCCGCGACAGAAGCGTGTCGTAGCCCCGTGGCAGCGCGCCGACGAAACCGTCGGCACCCGCGAGGCCGGCGGCCTCGGCGATCCGCTCCCGATCTTTCAGCGCGTCGAGGTCGCCGAGGCCGATGTTGTCCGCCGCGCTCATGTCGTAGGTCATGTAGTCCTGGAACACCGAGCCGATCCGCCGCCGCAGATCGGCGGGATCGAGGTTTCTGAGGTCGACGCCGTCCCAGAGGATCGCGCCCCGCTCCGGGTCGTACATGCGGCACAGCAGCTTGACGACGGTGCTCTTCCCCGCCCCGTTTCGGCCGACGAGGCCGACCGAGTGCCCGTACGGGATGGTGAACGAGACGCCCCGCAGCACCCACTCGTGCTCGGGGGAGTACCGGAACCAGACGTCGCGGAACTCGATCCCCCGCCGAGGCTCGGGCACGGTGACCGGCGCGGGCCGCACCGGGAGGTCCGGCGCGGCCGTCAGAACCGTCAGGTAGTGACCGAAGAGCAGGGCCTGCTGGTGCATCGTCGCGATCTCCCCGACCAGGCCGCTGATCGCGGCCTGGACCCCGGCGACGGCGGCGACGAACAGCGAGACGTCCCCCACGGTCCGGCCCTGGCCGAGGGTCTCCAGCAGGGCCCACAGCAGACCCGCTCCCGCCAGCAGCGCGCTCGCGCCCGCCATGACGCTCTGGACGGCCAGCTCCCGGCGGTCCGAGCGGCGGCGCTCGGCGTTGGCGGTCACGCGCTGCTCGCGCATCAGGCCGCGAAGGTGGCCCGCGAGGCCGAACAGTCTGATCTCCTTGGCGGCCTGGGCGCTCAGCAGGAGGTCCTGGAAGAAGAACTCCCTGCGTTCGTTCGGGCCTATGCCGATCAGCATCGCGGCGCGGCGCCGGGACAGCCAGACCTCGGCCGCCAGGCCCGGCACGGCGGTGGCTGCCACCAGGACGGCCATCCACGGGCTGATCAGGGCGAGAGCGCCGAGGAAGCCCACACCGGCCACGACCGACCTGACGACCCCGAAAGCGGCCATGACCACCATGCCGGGCGTGGCGCCGCCGTACTGCAGCGCGAGCCTGAGCGTGTCGAGGAAGGCGGGATCCTCGAACCTGGACAGCCCGACGAACCGCTCGGTGGCGGCGAACAGGCGGTCCTGCGCGACGACGCCGATCCTCCTGCCGATCTCCTCCCGCAGATACAGGGTGGCCTGGGGCACGACGGCCACCGCGGTCCCGCAGGCGGCGAGCGCGGCGCCCAGCCCGGCGAGCGACTCCGCGGTCGCCGTCCCGTGGGAGACCAGGTCGAGCACGGCCTTGGTCAGCCAGGCGATCACCGGCGGGATCACCGCCGCGGCCGCGATCAGCGCGCCGTAGACCGCCAGCCGCGCCCTGCCCGCCTCCCACGCCAGCCGTACGGCCGCCCGGACGGCCCTCACGCGCCCAGGCCCTCCATGCTGGTGCCGCTCGCGAGAATCGTGCGGGAGGCGTCGACCAGTGCGAAAGCGGGGAACCCGGACACCGACAGCGCCCGCGTGAGACCACCGCCGGAGCTTTCGATCACTACGCGGGCGACGGGTTCGAGCGCGGCCCGTTCCGCCGCGACGTCCTCTTCGCGGCCGGCCAGTACGGCGAGGACCGACGACCTCCCGCCCGCGCGGTTCTCGGCCGCGTCGACGAACGACGGCATGCGCTCGGCGCAGGCCGGGCAGCCCGGGGAGAAGACGCCCACGAGCGTGGGCGTCCCGGGAAGGGTGTCGTCGGACACCGTCTCTCCGTCCGTGGTCACGGCGGTGAACGGGCCGACGGCCGATCCCGCCGGGGCCATGACCTCGGGCCCGCGTCGCAACGCCGCCAGCGCCTCCGAGTGCTCGCGGAGCCTGCGGATGACGCCCACCGAGAGGACGAGGTCCACGGCGCACAGGACGCCGACGACAGTGACGAAGGCGATGAGGAACGGCATGAGGTCTCCCTGCTTGGGCCGTGGGTTTCATCGGCTGTGGTCCGGCGGCAGCCACCGCAGGACCACGCCCAGGACCCGGTCGGCGGGCACGAAGCCGCGCCGGCGCGAGTCCGGGCTGGAGCGGGGGTCGTCGCCCAGGACGACCAGATGGGCGGCCCGGCGCAGCCGGGCGACCACGGCCAGGCCGGAGAGCGCCACGGCCACGCCAGAAAGGAGGATCGGCCGCACCTGGGCTGGGTGAGCCATCGCTATCTGCTTTCCCGGGTGAGCCCGAACAGGTCGGCGATCTCCCCCGTCAGCACGACCAGGACCGTGACCAGGAGCGCGGCCAGGGCGGCGACCGCCGCTCCCGCGAGCTCGGCCGGCCCGCGTGCGGGGACGAGGACCGTCAGCGCCAGGCCGGTGAGGGCGATCGACCCGAGGACGGCGTTCCTCGCGAGGTCGGCGGGTCCGACCGGCAGCCTCCGGCCGCCGAAACAGTGGCAGGGCACCGCGAGACCTCTGCGGATCGCGGTGCGGATGACGAAGGAGAACGCCGCCAGCGCGGCCAGCGCCACCGCGAACCCGGCGGACGCCGTGGCCGGGACGGCCGTCAGCACGACGACGGCCGCCTCCGCGGCGGCCACTGCGACGGCCACCGTGGCCGCGAGCCCGTGGCGCCGCTCCGCTCGCAGGGCCCGCGTACGGCCGGGAAGCAGCCGCGCCGTGGCGTCGGCGAACCGCGACCAGGGCTCCCGCCCGCGCAGCTTCGAGGCGAGTGAGACCAGGAACGTCAGCCCGACGGTCATCCGGCAGGCGAGGAGCAGGTAGGTCACGGATCCCCTTTCGGCTTCGACTCCGCCGCGCATCGATCGCCGGAAGGTGTGCCGGCGGCAGGGACCAGGTGGGCGCCGCCGGCTCCGGGACGCCGTGCGCCACGCGGTGGATCGCCGGGCCGGCTGGGTCCAGGACACGCGGGCCGGTTCGGTCCGGGACGCGCGGACCGGCTGGGTCCGGGACGCGCTCGGGCGTCGCCCGCGCGCGTCCCACGCACCGAGACCCCGGCCGGGCTCGGCGGGATGTCAGCAGGCCTGGCTGTAGCAGTAGTAGCCGTAGTTGCCGCCGTAGCAGCAGACCTGCCGTACGCCGTTGTTGCAGGGGCAGTTCGGGCCGGGCTGGCTGTATCCGGGGCACCAGCACGGCACTGCGGCCGACGCCTCGGTCCGGGGCACCAGGCGGGCGAGCAGGCGGTCACCCCAGGACTGGAACGTGCGAACCATCGACACTCCTCCCTTCGCGGCCGCTCGTTCGAGCAGCCGCCCTCACGTTCTCATCGAGGCGATGGAGATCAACCGATGAGCCTTAGCGAGGTGGTCAGTGAGAAGCGTTGTCAGGGGTTCCATTGCAGTGAAATGCGGCGTTCCTTCCGGCCTGGACGAGAGTCGAAGTGTCGTTGACATCGTCTGTCATGAAAGGTTCACGGCCGAGGGCGGAGCGTTCCAACACGCGAGACCGAGATCGCGGGGCGACGGCGTGCTTTCGGTGCCGTGCCGTCGCGCGCCCTCGCCCCCGAAGTCATTCCGGCTCGTTCCCCGCCGTCCCGCCCACGGTGAAGGGCGTGGTGACTCCCTCGTACATGAGATGGGCGACGAGACCCTCGGTCGCGTGCGGCAGGTTGTGGCAGTGGTCCATCCAGACGCCGGGGTTGTCGGCGACGAAGGCGATCTCGTACGTCTCGCCGGTGCCGACCTCAAGGGAGTCCACCCACCACGGGCTGCCCGTCGCCCGCACGCCGCCCCTGCTCAGCACCACGGCGTGGTGGCCGTGCAGGTGCATCGGGTGCGGCTCGCTGCTGTCGTTGACGATGCGCACCCGCACCACGTCGCCCTCGGCGACCACGAACATCGGCACGTCGGGGAACATGTGGCCGTTGACCGTCCACCAGATCCCGGGGCGTCCGTCGAGGAAGCCGGGGCGGCGCCCGATCTCGTAGTCGAACCGCCGGTCGGGCCGGTCCGGGTCGAAGCCCAGCGGCGCCGGCGTGCCGTAGGAGAGCAGGTCAAGAGTGGTCGCGGGCCGGGGGGCGGCGGGCGCGTCGTACGACCGCGAACCGAGCACAACGCCGGTCGGGCCGCCGACGTGGACCCGCACCGGTGAGCCGTCCTCGGGCATGGTCACCTCGATGTCGGCCCGCCCTCCGGCCGTGACCAGCACGGCGGTGTCCCGTACGACGGCGGGCTCGTGCAGCTCGGTGCCGTCGACGGCGGCGAGCCGGAACGGGGCGCCGCCGACCCATACGGGCGTCTGGCCGTTCTCCGTGTTGATCACGCGCACGCGCACCCGTGCGCCGGGGGCCGCCTCGGCGCGGACGTCACCCTCCCGCCCGTTGACGGTGCGGGCTCCGTCGTAGAGGTGCAGCAGCGCCACGACGTCGACGGCGGCGGGCGGTCGCGCCGCCGGGGCCACCACCAGGGCGCCCAGCAGACCGCGGCGCACCTGCTCGTGGGACACCTGATGGGAGTGATACCAGAAGGTGCCCGCCTGACCCGCGACGAAGCGGTAGGTGAAGGACCGGCCCATGCCGACCGCGTCCTGGGTGACGCCGGCGACCCCGTCCGCGGCGTTGGGCACGTCGACGCCGTGCCAGTGCAGCGTGATGCCGTCCGGCACCGACTCGTTGACCAGGCGGACCTGCACCAGCTGTCCGACGGTCGCGTGGATGACCGGACCGGGCGAGGTGCCGTTCAGCGTGTATCCGTCCACCTCGCGGCCGGTGGGCAGCCGGAACCGCTGCTTGCGGGCGACCAGGGTGACCGCGACGTCGGGCGTGCGTTCCGGATCGGCGGTCAACGACGTCAGGCTGCGCGCCGGCGCCGTCTGCCCGCCGTGCCCGAAGTGTGCGGAGTGTGCGGAGTGTGCGGAGTGTGCGGAGGTGCCGGCCACGTGTGTCAGGGCGCCGCCGTGGTCCGCGTATCCCATGTCCATGACCGAGTACGCACCGGGCATGAGACTGTCCTGCCACAGCCAGGCCACCGGGCCGAGCAGGGCGATGGTCGCGGCGCCCGCCAGGACGAGACGGAGACGGGCGCCGCGACGGCGAGTCGCGTTCATGGGAGTTCGTCAGGCGACGGTTTCGGCACGGGCGTACGGCTGGCCGGGTGCGCTCGCCGTCGTGTCCGCCGCCTTGCGGCCGCGGCGCGCGGCGTGGACGGCCGCGCTGAACAGCAGCAGCGCGTTCAGGCCGTGCAGGGCGCCCAGGGCGGGGATCTCGTGGCCGAGCAGGCCCAGGGAGACCTGGACCACGACGAGCAGGACCACGAGGGCGGCCCCCTTCACCGCTCCGGGGATCTTCGCGAAGAACGAGGAGATCAGCAGAAGCAGCGCGATCGCGGGGATGACCATCATCCCGTTCATGCCGTGGACCATGAAGGCGAAGAACTCGGGGAACTGGATGTTCCCGCTCTCCGCGGCCGCCTTGTCGATCACACCGCCCTGCTCGATGTACTTGAACAGGCCGGCGTCGCCGAGCACGACCATCATCGCCTGCACGGCGACCTCGGCCGCGACCAGCGAGGCCAGGATCTTGTAGACCAGTTTCATGACGCTCTTCCCATCCGGAACCCGGCGAGCCGTGCCGCGGCCCGGCGGTCCTCGTCTGTCTCGGCCGGCGTCCGTCTCCGCACGCCGGCCCTCACACAGGGGAAGTTACGAGCGCCTCCATGGAGAACACTTAACGATGACTTTGATGGCGCTTGGAGCCGTGGACTCCCGCGCGAAAGCGCAGGCCGGCGGGGTGCCGGCCTGCACGTAGGTCATGTGTCGTCGCCCTGGTGCTCCAGCTGGCCGCGCCAGGAGGGCACGTCCGGGGCGGTCTCCCGCCGGCGCGGGGTGAACGCCTCCGCCATCGCGCGGAACGTGGGACACGGCCAGCGCCACATGCAGCTGCGGCACCGCAGGATGGGGTTGGCGAAGTCGCTCGAGATGCCGCCCGCGTCCCTGGGCTGGTGCAGGTCGAGCAGCCGGATGCCGAGCTCGGAGAAGCTCAGCAGCTCCTCCCGCGCCTCGGCGAGGAAGTCGAGGTCCTCGGCCGCCAGCCGGGCGCTGACCGGGACGTACCCTTCGCGGTTGACCAGGCCGCGCAGCGGCTCGGCCGCGTCGCGCCACGACGAGGCCTTCTCGGTGCGGACCTGGATGGTCTCCAGATGCTCACGCAGCACTCGACGCTGGGGATCCTCGGGTATTTCACTGTTCATCTGCTCTCGGGCCCGCTGTGCTCGGCGCCCGCCCTCCTTCGCGAAGTGACGACCAAGACGCGGAGGTTCCGGGCCCTCCATCCGGCGACGCCGGTGTCGCGTAGCGTCAAGCTTCGCGCACTCGGCGTTTACATGGGGCCGGAATCGGGGACAAAGGGCGGACGACTCTTCGACGAATCCGATGGAGCGTGACCCGGGGCCGGGACGACGCTAGTGTGCGCCTCGTGGAGCTCAAAGTCGCGACGCAATCCCACGCCGGTCAGGCCGTCATGGCCGTCTTCGGCGAAATCGACCTATATACGGCGCCCCGGCTGCAGGCGGAGTTCACCCGTCTGCTGGAGACCGGGCCGGACCGCGTGGTCATCGACATGTCCGGAGTGGAGTTCTGCGACTCCACGGGCATGAACGTGCTGCTGTCGGCGCTCAAGCGCCTGCGCGAGCGTGGCGGCACGCTGGAGGTGGCCGCGCCGAGACCGGCGGTACGAAAGATTCTGCAGGTCACAGGACTGGACTCGGTGTTCACCGTGCACGACACGGTGCCCGCCGACCTGCTCACGGCCGAGCATCAGGGCTAGGCGAATGGGGGAGATGGCAGTGCCGGAGCCGGACACCGCGGTGGTGATCCCGGCGAAGGACGAGTCTGACCGGATCGGCGCCACCGTGACCGCCGCTCTGAAGCTGCCCGGCGTGGATCTCGTGGTCGTGGTCGACGACGGCTCGTCCGACGAGACCGGCCGGGTGGCCAGGGCGGCGGGCGCCCGGGTCGTACGGCACAGCCGAAACCGGGGCAAGGCTGCGGCGATGGAGAGCGGGGCCGAGGCCGTACGCCTCCTCGACGAGGACCGTCCCCGGCATCTGCTGTTCCTCGACGCCGACCTGGGCGAAACGGCGGCGGCGGCGCTTCCGCTGATCGCGCCGATCCGCGAGGGTGAGGCCGACATGACCATCGCGAGGTTCGCGACCAGGGTCAAGCTCGGCGGGCACGGCATGGTCGTACGGCTGGCCCGCGACGGCATCAAGCGGCTCACCGGCTGGGAGGCGACCCAGCCGCTCAACGGGCAGCGGTGCCTCACCCGGGCGGCGTTCGAGGCGGCCCGGCCGCTCGCCCACGGTTTCGGTGTCGAGACCGGCATGACCGTCGACCTGCTCAGGAAGGGCTTCCGGGTGACCGAGGTCGAGGTCGAGATGTCGCACCGGGCGACCGGCACCGACTGGCGCTCGCAGATGCACAGGGCCAAGCAGCTCCGCGACGTCGGCCTGGCCCTGGCCGCCCGCGAGCCCGCCGTGAACCAGGCGCGAGCCGCCCTCCGCTCCCCACGCCGCTGACCGGGCTCGCCGGCCCGGGCTCGCCAACCCGGGCTCGCCAACCCGGGCTCGCCAACCTGGGCCCGTTGACCGGGGCTCGTTGACCCGCGCCGCTGACCCGCGCTCGCCGGCCCGCGCCACCCCAGAGGCCGTGCCGGCGCGGCGATGCTCTTCCTCCGCGCGGCCGGTGCCGCCGGGCACGCCGCCCGGCCGTGCCGACAGGCACGCCGGCCCGGCCGGTGGCGGCGGCCTCATGTGGTGGAATTCTCGGGTGGATTCGCGGGGGCTCGCACGGATCGCCGCCCGGCTGGCCCCGGCCGCCGGCGGTCTTTCGATCCTTCTCACGATCGCGATCGGCGCCCTCGGGCCGTCGGCGATGGTGCCCCGGCTGCCCGGGCGGTCGTGGCAGCCCCCCTACTCGCTCGATCTCGCGCCCGACGGTCATCTCGTCGTCGCCATGGCCGCCGCGGCGCTCGTCCTCGGCACGCTCGGCCTGGCCGCCGGCCTCGCGTACGCCGACCGGATGCCGCGGGCGCGCACGCTGGTCGTCGCCGGGTGCGCCGCCGCCGGGGTCCTCGCGTTCCTGCCGCCCTCCGGGTCGGCCGACCACCTCAACTACGCGGCGTACGGCCGGCTGGCGGCCCTCGGCTACGACCCGTACGCGACCGTGCCCGCCGACCTGCCCGCCGATCCCGTCGTCGGCAGCGTGGAGGAGTGGCGTGACACCCCCAGCGTGTACGGCCCGGTCGCGACGGCCGTGCAGGCGCTGGCGAGTCACGCCGGGGGCGAGTCGGTCCGCCTGACGGTCTTCGTGATGGCCCTGGTCAACGCCGCCGCCTTCGTCGCCACCGGCCTGCTGCTGCACCGTGCCACGGCCGGCGATCCCGTACGGCAGCGCCGCGCGGCCCTGCTGTGGACGGCCAACCCGCTGATCGTCTACGAGCTCGTGGCCGGGATGCACCTCGACACCGTGGCGATCGCCTTCGTGGTGGCCGGGCTGGTGGCCCGGCGAGGCGTGCCGCTCGGCTTGGGCGTCGCGGTCAAGGCCACCGTGGGCCTGGTGGCGCTGGGCACGGCGTGGGAACTGCGCAGGAGTCCCGGACGCCTCGCCCTGGTGGCCGGGTCGGCGGCGCTGACCGTGCTCGTGGCATATCTGCTGGCCGGGCCGCACTCGCTCGACCAGTTGCTCAACGCCAGCAAGTCGGTCTCGCTCGCCACGCCGTGGGCGCTCGTGAAGAAAGCACTGCAGGCGGTGTTCGGGTCCGGGGCCTACCACGCGTGGATCCAGGCCGGGTCGCTGCTCCTGCTGGCCGTGCTCGCCGCGCTCCTGCTGCGCGGCCGGCCCGCCGCCGGGCCCGAGGGGCCGGCGGTCGCCCTGGCCGTCGCCGTGGCCTGGCTGTTCGCCACACCGTACGCGCTGCCCTGGTATGACGGGCTGGGGTTCGCGCTGCTGGCCCTGGTCGCCTGGCCGGGCCTGGAGGCGTTCCTGGTCGCCCGGCTCGCCGTGCTCGCGCTCGCCTACCTGCCCGCACGTAAGGCGGATCAGCCGGACGACCTGGGGTGGCTTGTCGACGTGGTCAGGGGGTGGGTGGCGCCGTCGCTTCTGCTGGCGCTGACGATCGCGCTGCTGTGGTGGGCGGCCCGGTCTGCAGCGCGCGTACGGACGCCGCGAGCGTCAGCGGCACCGCGACCGTCAGGGCCATCGCCGGGATCGCGATCCCCGAGTCGTTGATCAGGAACCCGGCGAACGCCGCGGTCAGCGCGCCGAACAGTCCTGCCCTCAGCTCCGGCGCCCGCTCGTACGCAAGGCTCAGCGCGGGCGCGCCCCACCGCGACGGCCGGGCCAGCACGAGGAACAGGAACGCCAGCGCGACCAGCGACAGCAGCGTCAGCGGCAGGTTGCCCAGCGTGTGGAGCATCGCCCCGAGCTTGCGTCCCACGACCGAGCCGCCCTCGCCGCCGATCAGTTGCCCGACGAACGCGCCGAGATGCGTGCGCCGATCGGCGGGACGCAGCCAGTCGGCCACCGCGATCAGCGAGATGAGCACGCCGCCCGCCAGGGCGATCAGCCCCAGCCGGACGACCGAGATCCGTTTGCCCGCGACCATCAGCACGCACACCGCCACGCCGAGGACGAACGACGGCACCCCGCCGAAGTCCGCGCCCCACGTCGGCCAGCCGTCCCCGGCGATCGCGAGCAGGCCGTACGCGACGCAGACGGCCACGGCGAGCCGCGGCCGGCGGCGCAGCGCGTGGGCGACGGCCGCCAGGAGCAGGATCGTGCCGGTCGAGTAGACGGCGAAGGCCATGTTGCCGAAGCCATAGAAGCGGCCGCCGGTCACCGGCTCATACCCGGCCACCGCGTTGACCTGCAGCCGCGAGCCCGTCACCACGTCGGCGAGGAGCGCGAGCGAGCTGATCCCGGCGACCACGGCGGGCGGCCCCAGCACGTGGCGGCGCCACGGCCCGGCGTACGCGAGCCCCGCCACCAGAAGAGCGAAGGCCAGGATCGTGCCGAGCAGGGCGGGCATCGGGTGCGCGAAGCTCCACCACGGCACGAGCTGCGCCAGGAAGATCGATATCGGGAGCGCGCCGCTGACCGTCGCCACGACGCGAGTGGTCGTCAGCATGCGCCGGTGGCGCCTGACCACGACCGCGGCCAGGCCGTAGAAGAGCAGTTGCGCGACGACCAGCGTGATGAAGAACGGCTCCCTGACCTCCCTGAGCACCTGGCTCGCGAGATCGGCGTCGGCCAGCCCGCGAGCCGCCTCGGTCACGGGCGGGGCCGCGCCGCCGCCCGACCACGCCCTGCCGACCGCGCCCTCGGGGGTGGGAACGCCGAGCAGGTGCGTGACCGTCGCCGTGACGTCGGTGATCGTGACCAGCGCCCGCTGCCGGGTCGAGGTGGCGGTCAGCCACCCGTGCCCATACGGCCCGCCCGCGGCGATCGCGACGTGCAGGTGGGCGATAAAGCCCTCGCCGCGGCCGGGGGAGTCGGACAGCCCCGCCACGAGCACGGCCGCACCGGCGGGCACCTTGGCGAGCACCTCCGCGACGGTCCGGTCGGCCGCGCTCACCGCCGCCCGCCGCCCCTGCCCGTCGGTCTCGATCCCGGTGATCTCCCCCGCCTCGGCGACGACGAGGGCGTACGGCGTGAGGTCGGGCAGCGCGGCGGGCGTCGCGGCGTACGTCGCGACCCTGCCGGAGGAATCGGCGGCGGCCAGGGCGGCTCCCGGGCCGATGGCCGCGATGCGGCCTCCGGCGGCGGTCACGGCGTCGGCGAGGAGCCCGAGCCGGGCCTTGAACGGGCCGGCCTGCTGCACGGCGACCAGCTCGGACCAGTTCTGGATCGCGGCCGTGCCGCCGGCGCCGGTGACGGGCCCGGGGAGGGGCGTGCAGCCCGGGCCGGGCGCACCCGCCCGCTGACCGGCCGAGACCGTGAGCCATCCGGCGGCCGGGCAGGTCACGGGCGACCCTTCGGGAGGGACGGCCCTCGTGGACAGCGACGCGCTGGAGCCGCGGGTGGCCAGCCCCCACAGGGCGGGGGTCCGCCGGGGATCCAGATCGTCCCAGCGGAGGCCGGGCACCCCGATCATCACGACCCGGCCCGTCACCGCTGCGGGCTGACGCGACGCCGACGCGGGAGAGGCGGGCAGGACGAAGACCGCCACGACGAGCATCAGGATCGACGCGATGAACCCCGCCAGCGGGCCACGCCGGGTGCCGGTGCGGCCTGGCGTGGCCGGTGGACGGCGCCGCCGGACCGTGATGGCCCGGGCCGTGTTCGAGGGCCACGCCGAGTCATCCGGTCGGCCGGAGGCCCGGATCGCTGGGCCCGCCGGAGCCGGGGCTGATCCAGGTGGCACTGTCCCGCGCTCCCTCATGATCGATAACGGTGCGGACACGGTCCACGGTAGCCTGCCTGGTCATGACGACTGGCCGGATCGCCGGGGGCCGCCGGCCTGCCTGGGCATGGGCGCTCGCCCTGGTGGCGGTGGCCGCCGCGGCGGCGCCGCTGATCGCCTTCTGGCTGACCAATCCGGAGGACCAGCGTCTGGTGGACCTGGACGTCTACCGTACGGGCGGCTGGGCGCTGCTGCGGGGGCTGCCCGTCTACGACGTGATCACGCCGGCTCCCCAGCTGCTGCCGTTCACGTATCCGCCGGTGGCCGCGATGCTGGCGGTGCCGCTCGCCATGATGTCGTGGCCGGTCGCGCAGTGGGTGTGGACCGCGGCCCTCGTCGCCGTCCTCGCCGTGACCGTCCGGCACGCCTTCCGCGCCTTCCTGGACGGCGTGCGCGGCGCACTGGCCGCGCCGTTGCTGTTCGCCGTGCTGTGCGTCGCGTGCACGTATCTGATGCCGGTCAGGGACCAGTTCAGGTTCGGCCAGGTGGACCTGTTCCTCCTGGCGTTGTGCCTGCTCGACTGCGTGGCGCGCAGACCGTGGTGGCCGCGCGGCATGCTGATCGGCCTCGCCACGGCGGTGAAGCTCACCCCCGGCGTGTTCCTCGTCTACCTGGCGATCACCGCCTTTCCCGCCCGGAAGGGGGATGAGGGACAGCGCAGGGCCTTGTTCATGGCGGTGTTCACGGCGGCCCTGCTCACGCTGCTGCCGTTCCTGGTGATCTTCGACGACGCCCGGGACTTCTGGTTCGGGGCGCTGCTCGACTCCGAGCGCCTGGGCGCGAACGCCGCCACCACCAACCAGTCGTTGCGCGGCATGCTGCTCAGGCTCTACCTGCCCGGCTGGCTGACCACGGTGCTCTGGCTCGCCGCCGTCGCCGTGATCGGCTGGTACGGCTTCCGCCGCGCCCGGCGGGCGTACCTGGACGGTGACACGACGACCGCGGTGGCGCTCACCGGGCTGATGGCGGTGCTGCTGTCGCCGGTGGCCTGGATCCACCACATCGCCTGGGTCGTGGTCGTGCTCGCGGCTCTCGCGGGGTCCGGGCGCGACCCGGTCCGGCTGCTGGTCGCGGCGGGCGTGTGGCTCTACTACGTGCTGCCCGTCCCGTGGTGGGGGGTGGCGCTCAAGGCGCTGGAGATCCCCGTGCTCAGCCCGGTCGTGGGGAAAGTCGTGCAGAACGCGTTCGGGCTCGGCGCGATCGGCCTGGTGTGGCTCCTCGGGTCCTGGTTGCCGCGGCGGAGGGCCGCTGTCGCCGTTCCCGCTGCGGCGACTTGACCAATTCATTACGCTCGGTGCCGTGCTGGTTACCGTTGTGGGGTTGGCCGGGGTCGTGGCGGGTGCGACCGGCATGGTCATCGGCCTGATCGCACTGCGGGCCGCCCGCCGCTCCGTGTGGCGATGCCTGGACGTCCTCGCCCGGCGGGCGGCCGTCGAGGGGCGGGTGGACGCCAGGGCGATTCGCGACGTGGCGTTGTACCGGTACGACGCGCTCGACGAGATGACCGGCAGGCTGTCGTTCTCACTCGCGCTCATCAACGGCTTCGGTGACGGCGTCGTGCTGACGTCGATCAACGGGCGCACCGAGACCCGCACGTACGCCCGCGCCGTACGCGGAGGGAAGGGAGTGCAGCCGCTGTCGCCGGAGGAGGACCAGGCCGTACGGGCGGCCAGACTCGGCATGGGTCCTGAGGTCGAGCCGCATCGCGTCCTCCGCTGAGGTGGGACGGCGGAGGGCGGGAGTCGTCCACAGGGCGGGGCTGACGAGGACGTTTTCCACAGGAGTGTCGTCGCGCGACCGCGACACCTGGCGGCGGATACCCTGGATGACATGTCGAAGCTCGCGTATCTAGGGCCCCAGGGCACCTTCTGTGAAGCGGCTCTACGACTTCTGGAGCCGAATGCCGAGCGTCTGCCCTGCGCCAATGTCGGAGCCGCGCTCGACGCCGCCCGCGACGGCGAGGCGGACGGCGCGGTGGTCCCGCTGGAAAACTCGGTGGAGGGGGCGATCACCCAGACCCTCGACGAGCTGGCCGGGGGGAAGCCGCTCCACATCACCGGTGAGTGGCTGCTTCCGGTCGAGTTCTCCCTGCTGGTGCGCTCCGGCACCGAGCTGGCCCAGATCAAGCGGATCATCACCCATCCGGCGGCGCACACCCAGTGCCGTGGGTTCATCGAGCGCGAGATGCCCGGCGCCGTGGTGATCGCGGCCTCGTCGACGGCCGCCGCCGCGCAGGAGGTCGCCTCTCCCGAGTCGCCGTACGACGCGGCGATCAGCCCGGCCATCGCCGGGGAGTACTACGGGCTCGACGAGGCCGCCTCGAACATCGGAGACCGCTCCGACACCGTCACCCGGTTCATCAAGGTGAACCGTCCCGGCCCGCTGCCCGAGCCCACCGGCGCCGACCGCACCTCGCTCGTGGCCTTCCTCCGTGACGACCACCCGGGCGCGCTGCTGGAGATGCTGAGCGAGTTCGCGGTGCGCGGGGTCAACCTGACCCGCATCGAGTCGCGACCCACCGGAGACGGCATCGGCCGCTACTTCTTCCACTTCGACCTGGAAGGTCACATCGCCGACGCCCGGGTCGGGGAGGCCGTCACGGGGCTCCGCCGGCTCTGCGACGACGTGCGTTTCCTCGGCAGCTATCCGCGCGCCGACCGCGTTGCGACGCAGGTCAGGGAGGGTACGGCGGACGCGGACTTCGCCGAGGCCGGAGAATGGCTCGCCAAGATCCGCGCCGGTCTCGCTTAACGGGCGGGACCCGCACCGGCTCCGGTAGCCTTTGAGCCGTGATTGACCTGCGAACCCTTCGTGAGGACCCTGACCGGCTCCGGGCGTCGCAGCGCGTCCGCGGCGAGGACGACTCGGTCGTGGAGACCCTGCTGTCGCTCGACGAGCGCCGCCGTGCCGCGCTCAACAACTTCGAGTCGCTGCGCGCCGAGCAGAAGAGCATCGGCAAGTCGGTGTCCCGCGCGTCCGGAGACGAGCGCCAGGCGCTGCTCGATCGCGCGAAGGATCTGGCCGCGCAGGTGAAGGCGGCCGAGAGCGAGGCCGCCGCGCTGGCGAGCGAGCTCGACGAGCTGCTCATGACCGTGCCGAACATCGTCGAGCAGGGCGCGCCCGCCGGCGGCGAGGACGACTACGTGGTGCTGGAGGAGATCGGCGAGAAGCCGGTCTTCGACTTCGAGCCACGCGACCACGTCGAGCTGGGCGAGCTGCTCGGCGCGATCGACACCGAGCGCGGTGCCAAGGTGTCCGGCGCCCGCTTCTTCTTCCTCAAGGGCGTCGGCGCGCGGCTCCAGCTCGGGCTGCTCAACATGGCGATGCAGCAGGCCGTCGAGGCCGGCTTCACGCCGATGATCACGCCCGTGCTGGTCAAGCCCGAGGCCATGGCCGGCACCGGCTTCCTCGGCGCCCACGCGAGCGAGGTCTACCGGCTGGAGGCCGACGACCTCTACCTGGTCGGCACCAGCGAGGTGCCGATGGCGGCCTACCACTCCGACGAGATCCTCGACCGGGCGTCGCTGCCGATGCGGTACGCCGGCTGGTCGTCCTGCTTCCGCCGCGAGGCCGGGTCGTACGGCAAGGACACCCGCGGCATCATCCGCGTCCACCAGTTCGACAAGGTGGAGATGTTCTCCTACTGCCGTCCCGAGGACGCGCACGAGGAGCACCTGCGGCTCCTCGCGTGGGAGAAGGAGATGCTGGAGAAGGTCGAGATCCCCTTCCGGGTGATCGACGTGGCGGGTGGCGACCTCGGCTCGTCCGCGTCGCGGAAGTACGACTGCGAGGGCTGGGTGCCCACGCAGGGCCGCTACCGTGAGCTCACCTCGACCTCCAACTGCACCGACTTCCAGGCCCGCCGCCTGAAGGTGCGCTATCGGGACGAGGACGGCAAGCCGCAGCACGTGGCCACTCTCAACGGCACGCTCGCCACCACCCGCTGGATCGTGGCGATCCTGGAGAACCACCAGCAGGCCGACGGCTCTGTGGTCGTTCCCAAGGCGCTGCGGCCGTACGTGGGGCTCGACGTGCTGGAGCCGCTGTCCCGTTAGGGAGTCGATCGACCCGCTCTGAATGAGGACCTCCGGCGTGGTGCCGCCTGCCACGTCCGGAGGTCTTCGTGTTTCACCCTGACGGCCCGAATGTCCGGGGTCGTGGCCGGCGAATCCCGGCCCTGCCGCGCGAGCCGGCCGAATACGCGGGGAACGCCCCATGGGGGGCCGGGGGGTCGAAAGCCTCAGAGGCCGCAAAGGATGCGATATGCGCGTTGGTGGCAGGGGATGTCAGATGTGATGTAAATCTCTCTGTTTCGGCGAGGTTGGGGCGCGGAGAAGGCCTTCATCGTGAAACTTTCATGCGCGAAGGCCGTCCGGTACGTCGCGCTCCACGTGTGCGGCTTGGGCGGCGGCAAGTTCACCCTCACGCCATGCTCACCCTCACGCCATGCCCACGGCCCCGCTGCCGCCTGCAGCACGTGCCGCAGCAGCCCCGGATGCGGCCCTCAAACCGGGCTCAGAGCCACTCAGAGCCTCAGACCGGCCCTCTAGCTCGGCCCAAGGCCCCGCACACGGCCTCAGAAGCCCCAGGCGGCCCTCAATCCCGCGCAGAGCCACCGGCTGGCTCGGCCTCGGCGGGGTCTTGGTGCTGCGTTCTTCCCGCCAGGCCTCGCGGCACCGCCGACGGGCTTGGCGGGGTGGCCGAGGGCGTGCACCCCCGGGCCCGGGCGGCCCCTGAAATGCGAAAAGCGGGGCTCGCCACGGCGAGCCCCGCTTCTCTCAAGTCGTCAGGTCAGAGGCCACGGACGTTCGACGCCTGCGGACCCTTCGGACCGGCGATGACCTCGAACTCGACCCGCTGGCCGTCCTCCAGGTTGCGGTAGCCGCTGCCCGTGATCGCGGAGAAGTGCACGAACACGTCGGGCTCGCCGCCGTCCGGTGCGATGAAGCCGAAGCCCTTCTCAGCGTTGAACCACTTGACGGTTCCCTGAGCCATTACTGCTCTCCCTAAGGAAGTGAATCTTGGGGACCACACCTCGTGGACCCCGGGTGTGTCGCACAGCTCCCCGGGTGGCTCATACAGTCAAACTGGTTTTCGCTACGGGAACAGCTAATACAACGCCTTCACATCTAACACTATGTAGCCCGTTGGTGTTCCACGTCCGGGGGAGATTTCTCGTGCCGAGGGCGGCCGGGGGCGCCCCCGGGCGTATGTCGGTGCACACTGGAACCTGTCATGACCTGCCCCCGCCTTGTCGCCACGGATCTCGACGGCACCGCTCTGCGCACCGACGGAACGATCTCTCCACGCACCGCCGCCGCCTTCGCCCGGGTGGAGGAGGCCGGCGGCACGCTCGTCTTCGTCACCGGCCGCCCGCCCAGGTGGATGCACACCGTGGCGGGAGCCGTACGGCACCGTGGGCTGGCGATCTGCGCGAACGGCGCGCTCGTGTACGACCTGCACACCGAGGAGATCGTCGAGGCGCATCTGATCGCCTCCGACGTCCTCCAGGAGTGCGTCGCCCGCCTGCGACGGCAGGTGCCCGGCCTGACGTTCTCGGTCGAGTACGAGGGGGGCTTCGCGCACGAGTCCGACTACGCGCTGGGCGGCTGGGATTCGCGCGAGCTGTCCTACGGACAGGAAGTGGCGATCTCGGCGCTGACGTCGCGGCCGTGCGCCAAACTGCTCGCGCAGCACGTCTCGATGGACCCCGACGAGCTGCACCGGGGAGTGCTGGAGATCGTCGGCGACATCGTGACCCCGACCCACTCGAGCGGGCGGGCGCTGATCGAGATGAGCGCGCACGGTGTGACGAAGGCCACGGCCCTCGCCGCACTGGCCGACGAGCGCGGGATCAAGCCCGCGGAGGTGGTCGCCTTCGGCGACATGCCGAACGACCTGCCGATGCTGACCTGGGCCGGCACGTCGTACGCCGTGGCGAACGCCCATCCCGACGTGCTGGCCGCCGTCAACCATGTGACGGCGGCCAACAACGACGACGGTGTGGCGGTGGTGCTGGAGAACCTGTTCTGAGGTAAAGGCAGAGCCCAGCGTTACAGGTAGGGTCCGCCGGCGCGGTGGCCCTGGTCGTCCTGCGTGCCCGGGTTCATGCCGCCGGGGAGTGCGCGGCGCATCTGCTCGAGTTGGGCGCGGGCGGCCATCTGCTGGGCGAACAGCGTGGTCTGGATGCCGTGGAACAGGCCCTCCAACCAGCCGACGAGCTGGGCGTGCGCGACCCTCAGCTCCGCGTCGCTGGGCGCGGTGCCGGTCTCGTCGCTGAACGGCAGGGACAACCGTTCAAGCTCCTGCACCAGTTCGGGGGCGAGACCCTCTTCCAGCTCCTTGATCGAGCTCTGGTGGATGTCCTTGAGCCGCTTGCGGCTGGCCTCGTCGAGGGGAGCCGCCCGCACCTCCTCCAACAACTGGCGGATCATGCTGCCGATCCGCATCACCTTGGCGGGCTGCTCCACCAGGTCGGCGACGGACCGCTCCTCGTGCTCGCCATTACCGTTGCCGCCGGAGACCGAGAGGCCCTGCGGCCCCACGACCACGATCTGCGGCGTGCTCTCGTCTGCGTTCATCGATCGCTTACATCTCCTGATTCGCCGGGGCACACCGTGCTCACCCCATCAACCTAGCTCACCTCACCAGCAGGAGTTTGCCCACGTGTTGCCCTTCTTCGAGCATGCGGTGGGCTTGGGCGGCCTGGTCGAGGGGGATCCGATCGTGCACCACGGGCCGTACGGCCCCGGCCGTGACGAGTGGCCACACGTTGTCCACCACGCCCCGGCAGATCACGCCCTTGTCGTCCACCGGACGGTTGCGCAGCCCGGTCGCGTGGACCGCCGCCCGCTTGGCGAGGAGCGTGCCGAGATCGAGCTCGCCCTTGGCGCCGCCCTGCATGCCGATGACGACCAGGCGGCCGCCGGTGGCGAGGGCACGGAGGTTCCCGGGCAGGTATTTCGCGCCGACGATGTCGAGGATGACGTCGGCCTGGCCCTCGAACCGCTCCGCGAAGTCCTCCTCGCGGTAGTTCACGCCCTCGTCCGCGCCCAGCTCGCGGCAGCGCGCGAGCTTGTCCGCCGACCCGGCCGTCACGAGCACGCGCGAGCCGTACGCCTTGGCGAGCTGGATGGCCATGGTGCCGATGCCGCTCGCGCCACCGTGGACGAGCAAAGTCTCGCCCTTCCTCAGGCGGGCCGTCATGAAGACGTTCGACCACACCGTGCAGGCGACCTCGGGGAGACCGGCGGCCTCGTCCAGGGGGATGCCCTCCGGCACCGGCATCACCTGCTGCCAGGGAACCGCCACCCGTTCGGCGTATCCGCCGCCGGCAAGGAGGGCGCAGACCCTATCGCCGGGCGCGAGATGAGGGACATTCCCGCCGACTTCAATGATCATTCCCGAACATTCGAGTCCGGGGATCTCGGAGGCGCCGGGCGGGGGCGGATAGAAGCCGCGGCGCTGCAGCAGATCCGCCCGGTTGACGGCCGAGGCGGCGACGTCGATGACCACCTCACCTGGGGCGGGATGCGGGTCCGGCACTTCCTCCCAAGCCAAAACCTCAGGTCCGCCGGGTTCGGAAATCACGATCGCACGCATGTGACCTAAAGTAGCGTGGCGGGGAAGTAGGCGGTTGCCCGTATTCACCGCATTACGGGGCGCTAATCTGCAATGTGTTTGCTACCCCATTAGCCCAGCCCGAGGGGGTACACGGTGGCGAGACATGATCGTGAGGATCCCCATTCTCTCGAGGACCAGCTCGCGTGGCTTGACGCGATCAAGGAGATGCCCGACGAGGTCGAGATAGCCGTCAGCGCGGTCACCTCCGCCACCGTCGCCTCTCCACCGCCGTCGTCCGCCGACCCCGAGCCCGTCTCCCCGTACCCCGCCGACCCCTGGAGTCTCGTCCCGGCCGAGCCCGCGTCCGGCGGTCTGATCCGCGGCGCCGCCGACAGCGCGACCGGCTCCGCGTACGGTGCCCCGCGGCAGGAGGACGAGGAGACCGCGGAGGCCTCCGAGGCGTCGTCCACCAGTCCCATCCGCGAGTCCCTCTTCGGCGGCGACTCCGGATATTCGGGCGGCTTTGGGTACGAAAGCGTGGAAAAGTCCGAATTTGGATCGGGTTATGGAGCCGATTCGGGGTATGGCGAATCGGCCTTCGGCGACACGACGGCCTTCGTGACCAGGCCCGGCTCCTCGCCTGCGGACGAGCGTGAGGACGCGCCGCCGGTCGAGTCCTCCGGCGCTTTCGGCCTGCCGCCGGAGACGTCCCTCCGGGGCGGCGCCCTCGGCGAATCTACGGAGACGACCACCCGGGGCGGCGCTTTCGGTGAACATCCGGAGACATCTCGCCGGGGCGGCGCTTTCGGTGACCCTGGGGAGACGGCGGCCCGAGGCGACGCCTTCGGCGAGCATGCGGAGACGTCCGGCCGTGGCACGGCTTTCGGTGACCCTGGGGAGACGTCCGGCCGTGGCACGGCTTTCGGTGAGCCCGCGGAGATGTCCGCGTCGTCGACCGGACCCGTAAGCCCTCCGTCGTCCGAGCCGTCTTTCGGCGCGGCGTCCGAGTCGTCCTTCGCGCCCTCTTTCGGCGCGTCTTTCGGTGCGGCATCGGAGCCGTCTGCGACGTCCACAGGCATGACGCCGGAGTCGCCGAGCGGTGACCAGGAGCCGGAGGACGACGGCCGCCCCACCTCGTCGCAGGGGGGCCTGGACGGTTCCTCGTCCTTCACCACCCCTCTGTTCGGCGAACGGGCCTTCGGCGCCTTCTCCGGCTCGCCCGCGGACACCGACGGCTACAACGTCGGAGCCTTCTCCGACAGCGAGACGCGTAAGCCCTTCTCCTCGTCGGAGCCCGGCACGCCGTCCGCGTCCCAGGAGCCGTTGCGGGGCTGGCTGGAGCCGGCCGTGCCGGTGCCGGCCGCTCAGCAGGAACCCGCCACCGCCGCCGAGCCGGAAGAGCAGCCCGCGCCGCCGGAGATCCCGTCTCCCTTCGCCGCCCCGCGCGCCGAGGCCCCTCCGGACATCAAGGACGACCGCTTCACCGGTTCGCTGCGGGAGGATCTGGCCGCCGAGGAGCGAAAGCCGTACGAGCCGGGTCCTGTCGCGGCGCCCGCGCCCGCTCCCGCGCGTTCGCCCATGCCGGAGCCCGCGCCCGAGCGTACGCCGAGCCTCGCACCCGAGCAGGCGCTCGTCACGGAACGGGACGCGCCGGCGGAACGGGACGCGGTGGCAGAGCGGGAGGCGTACCAGTCTCCCCGCCGACCGGCTCCCCCTGCCCACGCCTTCGCCTCGCCGGCACGTACGACAGGGTCGAAGGCGGCAGGGCCGAAAGCGGCAGGATCCAAGCCGACCGCCGACAGCCTCGACCCGGTCACGCTGCTGAGGGGACGGAGGAACGTTCCCGCGACGGGCTGGCGCCGGCTGGTCTACAAGGCGTCCGCCGGACTGATCAAGCCGGGCGAGGCCCCGGAGGTGCGGCGGCGTCGTGAACTGGTGCAACGCGCCCGCACGCCCGTCGCCACCGGCCACCACCGGGTCGCCGTGCTCAGCCTCAAGGGTGGTGTGGGCAAGACCACGACGACCGTCGGCCTCGGCGCCACGCTCGCGCAGGTGCGCGGCGACCGTGTCATCGCCGTCGACGCCAACCCCGACCGCGGGACGCTCTCCGACAAGGTCGAGTTGGAGACCGCGGCCACCGTACGCGACCTGCTGAACGAGCGCGCGCAGATCAAGCGGTATGTGGACATCAGGGCTTTCACGTCGCAGACGCCGTCGCGGCTGGAGATCCTGGCGTCGGACCGCGACCCGTCGGTGTCGGAGGCGTTCAGCGCCAAGGACTACCACGCGGTGGCGCAGGTGCTGGAGAACTTCTACTCCATCTGCATCACCGACTGCGGCACCGGCCTCCTGCACTCCGCCATGTCGGGTGTGCTCGGTATGGCCGACCAGATCGTGCTGGTCAGCTCGCCGTCCGTGGACGGCGCGCGGGCGGCCTCGGCCACGCTGGACTGGCTGGAGGCGCACCACTACGGCGATCTCGTCCGGGCCGCCACCGTGGTGCTGTGCAGCGTACGGCAGCGCTCGAAGTCCACGGTGGACCTCGACAAGCTGGAGGCTCATTTCGCCGCCCGTTGCCGCACCGTGGTCCGTGTGCCGTACGACGCCCACCTGGAGGAGGGGGCGGAGATCGATCTCGACCGCCTTCAGCAGGCCACCAGGGACGCCTACCTCCGTCTGGCCGCCTCCGTGGGCGATGGCTTCGCCGGGCCGCAGGCGCTGACCGAGCGCAGGTTCTCCGAAATTCCCGATCACCTGTAACCGATCGCGGGCCGGGAACGATCTCTTTCTCGGTCGCGGTCACGTGCCGGGGAGTGACAGACTAGGCTCCTGCGTGGCGCCTCCAGCCGCGGGGCGCCGGGGAGAGCTCGCCTAGTGGACGATGGCGGCGGTCTTGAAAACCGCTAGGCCGGGTGACCGGTCTCGTGGGTTCGAATCCCACGCTCTCCGCTCAACCAGCCAAAACGGCGTCTGACCAGCGGTTTCGCTCGGGTCAGACGCCGTTGATCGTTTCAGCCGTGCGCAGCCGTACACCACCCTGAGCAGCCCTCGGCCGCTGTCTGCGGAATATGCGCGGAATGATCTTGGGTGTGTTTTGGCAGGCCACCCGGTTGCGGGAGGGCGCCTCGGCCACTCCCACAACTCTCTGAGCCTGATCACTAGCATCTTGGCTACCTTGTCCGACGGACGCGAGGACCGAGCGATTGCTCGGCCTCACTGCACGTTTACGTACGCCATGAGCTCATGCCGGAGGGTGGTCAGTGCCTCCACTGCTCGTGCCCGCACCGCATCCCATGCGCCGCCCCAATTCGGCGGGGCGTCATAGATGCCCAGATCACGGAGTTTTGCCGTCAGACCCCCGCCTTCGGTGATGCCGTGTTGCTCCGCGTTACGCGCCTGGCGGATCGTGCGCAAAGTCTTGATAGCCCTGTCTACTGCCGCATGCTGTGCACGATCCAGGTGGTAATGCAGACAGTCCTCAATGCGGTTGAGGCTTGCCTTCAGCTTGTCTTTGTCCTTCTCTAACTCTTCTTCCGAACGCGGCTTCAAATAAAGATCGTCTACCTTGATGCGATCGATCAGGTCGGCCAAGTCGCTGATGCGTGTCTCGAACTCGGCTCGCGTAGTGCAGCGCAGCGACAACGCGGCCGGCGTTGCTACCGTACTCAACGACAGCAGCGGCTTCTTCTTGTCGAATGCAAGACGCCACACGGCATCCAACACGTCGAACGCTTCTGCCAGTTCGAGTGGTGAGACGGGCGGTGCATCCGGTGGCTCGACTGCCACGATGCGTTGCCAGCATCCATGCCCCCCAGCACGACATCCATCCACGTTGCGCACCTCGTTCATGCCTCTGTCGCATAGAGCGTCGACGACGTGGCGCTCGGAAATCCTTGATGCACCACTTATGAGGGCCGTCACTCTTGGATGCATGAGATGGGAGCAGATGGTTTGGGTACCAGGCAGCGCGCAGCTTTGGCATAGAGGTCTACTGGTAGGAGCGGCATTGCGCCCGTTAACCTTTCCTACCCCTGATGCGTCCTTGGCGCTCGCCGCCGTGCAAAAAAGATCACGCTGCATGCGCATTTGGTAGTCGCACGTCTTATGCTCAACAAGCGCAAGTAGTTGCGGTACGTTGTCAGTGGTCAGGCGCCATACGTCAGAAGATCCGGCGGGCCCGCTACCAGCGCTCAAGTACTCGGTGACGAACTGCTCTAAGCGATCCACTCCATACCGAACGAGCGCGTGACTAATAACCTGATTCGCCGCGTCCGTCGATAGTCCCCGTCGTTCAAGTTGCCGGATGGCGTTGATGCTGCCCTCGAAGGACAGTTGCACCCACACCTTGAATAGCAGCTCGTCGCCCATCTCAGCTTGCAGGCATGGCACGAACGGATGTAGGTCTTCGATGCCCCCCGGCCTGTAGGGCATCTCGCCCACGTAACTGATGACCGCCTGGGGCATGGCGCACACTCCTTTGCATGCGGCGGCGTTCGCCTGTACGGCTTAGGCGGTGGCCGGGGGAAAGGGCAGCCAATTAGGCTATCAGGCATGAGGCTGTCCTGGTTGAACGATGCTACGAACCGTCACTCGGATGCTCGGCTTCGTCCATCTCGTGGCGTGACCAGTTGCAGGCCGTACACCGCAACAGGCCGCGGCCCTGCGCATCCGCTTCTGCCAGCTCCTTGTAGTTTTCTCTGAATGTGACACGTCCACACGGGTAGCGGGCAGAGTGGTAGCTAGTCACAGCCGGACCTGCGGTTAGGCGCATCAGAACCTTGAGCTGTCCGGCCGTCTTGATCTTTGCGGCTATCTCTCGCTTGATTGCACGTTCTTCGCGTTCCAAGGCCGCTAGTGCCTGCTTAGATTTCCTGACGTAGTCCTCGTGCAGTCGCTGCAGCTTAGCTCTCAACTCGGCGATCCCGGCGTCTGGCACCCTTGATCTCCTATTAATCGCTAGTCGAACCTAGTAGGTGTTAACCCTACGCACCCAACGGCATCCATGTCCCGGGAACGGATCGAGTACTGCGGGCGCTGTCCGAATAGCGGCAACGCCGGCAGGGCGGTTGAAGGGACATACACGAACCGGACGTCGCGTCAGGGAGGAACGGACCCCGGCCCTCTTGCAGGGGCCCGTCCCCTGCCCTGATTACGAGTTCAGAGCGAGGTCAATCCTCTGGTTGGCGATTTCTGCGCCGCCGTCTATGCACTTGGCGTAGACCTTGAGCAGGACGTCTACCCCATGTCCTGCCCGTTCTGCCACATCAGGGGCTGAGACTCCGGCATTGAGCCAGAGGCTTACCGCAGCGTGACGCAGGTCGTATGGCCGGGCGGCCAGTGGGGAAACCACCTGTTCGGGGGACAGCGCCAGGGCTCGCGCCGCCTTCCAGGTGTCACAGTATGTCCCAATCGAGATCACGCCGCCGCGTGACGTGCGAAATAGGCGCCCGTCGTCATGAACGCCGAACTCCTCGATGTGCTCGCGAAGGGTGGTCACCAGCTCAGGTGGGATTGGGACGGGCCGGCCCTCGTCCTGAGCGCGATGCTTGAGCCCTCGATCGTCGTGAGCTTCTCCGCTGTTCGTCCACTTCTTGTTGGCCTGCGGCTTCGACTTGGCGAGGATCAGACGTCCCCAGCCGGTCTCTGGAAGGTAGCAGTCCTGCTTACGGAGACCGAGGGCCTCCGCGGGGCGAAGGCCGGCGAAGTAGAGACAGGCGAAGAAGGCCCGAAGATGACGCCCTCGGTCGAGGCGGCCCACGTAGGTGACCGCAGTCAGCAGCTCGCGCGCCTGCTTCGGGTTGACCACCACGCGCCGATCAACCACCTCACGCACCTTCGGCGGCTTCCAAGCCTTGACCTTGTCGATGGGGTTGGCTGGCAACTCTTCCAGGTCCACCGCGTACTGAAGGGCGTTGTAGAAGACCGAGCGCTTGCGCGCGATGGTCGGGGGCGCAGCTGCTCCGCCGTCGAGCCGGAGCGTCAGCGCGTCGAGGCCGAGGCGTACATTGCGGACTTTGGCCAAGTCAGCAACGGGGAGGGAATGGCGCTCGAGCCAGGCGAGAGCCAGGCGGATGTCTTCTGGTTGAGCGAGGCCGCGAGACGACGGGGGGAGTGCGTATTGCCGGAGTGCTTCCCGCAGCACCGCGACATCCGGCGCACCGGGTGCGTCCTCCACCACGAGGGCCGGGGTGACCGTAGCGAGGGCATCGGTCAGGCTATCCCGCGTCTTCGCCGCCGCGTGCGGCCATTTCATATCCACGTAGGCCAGAGCGAACGAGTACCACGTAACGGCGTTCTTGGCCTTCAGCATCGACACGGGCAGCCCCGTCACCATGTCGAATGCCTCACCGCTTCTGGCGGCCTGGCGAAGCTCGGATAGATAGCTTTCGGCCAGGGCCTTTGTCCTTAGAGTCTTCGACTTCTCCCGCCCACCCACCTTCCAGCGGACGACGTAGGAGGGTGTCTTGCTGGAGGCGTTGCGACGGATGTCCCAAAACTTCACGTCATAGCTGGTGTTCACGCGGCCTCCTGAAGGGAGGCCAGCCAGGCCGTGAGCTCGCTGCGCCAGACGCGGAGTTCGCCGTTGGGGAGCTTGATGCACTTAGGCGCGTGGCCGAGTTCGCGCCAGCGGTAAAAGGTTCGGCGGGATACTCCGCCGAGTTCAGCAAGCACCTCAGGGACGGTGAGGAGCTGGTCGTTGCGCGCCATCAGCCGCTCCCTCCGACGCCGGTTGACGAGGAGGCGGTGAGAGCGGCCACGAGGGCGTCACCGGGGGAGTAACCCTTTCCGGCGTACTCCCATTCGCTGATGACGAGGACGGTGTCCTCGTCGAGGAGGGGCAGACGGCCGGTGGTGACCTCCTCGTCGCGAGCGTGGTTCTGCCGTTCGGCGCGGATGTCGCCGAGGGTGGTGGAGTAGCGGCGGGATCGGGTGGAGAAGTGGCCGCGGAAGCCGAGCATGTGCGCCCACTGGGTCACCCGAAGTTCAGCCAGTTCCTCGAAGGAGCCGAGGCGGAGGCATTCGGCGATGAGCCGTCGGGCGTGGTCGCGGACGTGCAGGGCGGTCAGGTCCTCGCCGGGGACGATGCGCCGGTCGATGGTGCCGACGGATTCGGCGGCCTTGGTCGCGTACTTGGCCACGTACCCGGCTACGGCCTGGTCGGTCAGCTCGCCGTCCATCGCGATCGGACGGGCGTCGAGCTGCGTACCCCAGCGCAGCACCCGTTCCGGGTGGCCGTCGTACGCGGGCACCTTGGCTGTGACTACGGCGGCGGCATGCTCTACGGCCTGGGTGAGCAGGTCGAGCGTCGCCCAGGTCGGGGGCGGGGAGATGGGTCCGGCCGGGCCGTCGAGGCGGATCACAGCGTGCAGGTGGACGACGCCGCGCCGCTGGTATTCGGCGACCTTGGCGAAGGACACGACGAGCTGGTCCCGCATGTCGCGGAGAGTCAGTCCGCCGAGCTTGGCCAGGTGCCGGCGCAGGGCGTCGGCGAAGCGTTTCCACAGCAGCGGCGCGACCGCGTTGAACAGGACCGAGCCGGTGTAGTCGTAGCAGTCGCGGCACAGCGGCTCACCGAGGCATTCATCCTCGCTCCCGTGCCGGGCGGTGCAGGACAGGACGCGCCCGTGCGGGCAGGTCTCGGCGTCGCGGCGAGGGTGGCAGGGCAGGACGCTCCCGTTGTGCTGCCTGCGGGTGTGGACCGGGCCGAAGGACGGTGCGGTGAGGGTGACGAACAGGCACGGGTGTGTCGTCACCGACGTGGGGACGCCTTTGCCGCCGACGAGGCCGGCGCGGATGAGATGGTAGGTGTCGGCGCGGTAGGTCTCGGCGCAGGCCGGGCAGCGGGAGGCGCGGCGGGTCTTGCACGGGACGCGTAGGACGCCGTCGGGTTCGAGGTGGGTGCTGTAGCGGTGCAGCAGGGTCCCGGTGGCCTTATCCCAGTGTTCGACCTTGCCCCGCAGGTGGATCGGCTGCCGGCATCCGTGGGTTCGGCGGATCTGGGAGGCGAAGCGGGAGCAGTCAGGGTTGTTGAGTCGGGCGATGGCACCGCGGATGGCGTGCGCGTTGGCGGATGTTACGGGCAAGATGGAGACCTCCTTTCACTCGATGGGGTGGAGGGATGGCCCCCGACCTGGCGGTTGTCTTGGCGGATGTACGGCCAGGCCGGGGGCGCTGACGGTTCAGCAGAAGCCGAGCCCGTCACAGTGGCGGCAGGTCTCGCCGTAGGAGTCGAGACCGCCTCCGCCGCAGTGACAGCACTGCCATCGCCGCGGCGTGATCGGCGTGGACTCGGTGGGCGGGGCCTGCTCGCTGTCGGTCATGGGCATCACCTCCTTTGGTGGTCAGGCGGCCTGCGCCGCCTTCTTGTTGGGAACGGGGTCGGACTGGATGCAGCCCTCGTAGCTGCGTTCGGCTTCGTACTGAGCGCGACGGGCGGCGAGGATGGCCACAGCCCGGTACTCCACAGGGCCGAAGCAGATCGAGGCGGCGTAGTGGCCGGCCTCGCGCTCGCGCGGATCGATCGAGGTGCCGAGGAGTTCGGCGATGTGGTCGACCTCGGCGCACATCTCGGCATCCGGGGCGCGGTGCGGGAAGTGCAGCACGTTGACCGAGTAAGGGACGGGGACGGCCGGGTTGGCGTCCAGGAAGTCGGCCAGGGCACGGAGCCCGGCGATGAGCGCGGAACGGTGGTCGTCGTTGGTCATGTGGTGGTCTCCTCTCATGCGATGGGTTCGGATGCGGTGCGCAGGGTGCGCAGCAGGTCGGAGGCGAGCTGGTTGGACACGCCCAGTCGTGCGCGCAGCAGGTCTCGAGTGATCGGCTTGCCGTGCTTGGCCTGGTGCTCGTCGGCCACGCGGCGGGCGTAGTCGACCAGCGCCGGGGACGGTCCCGGCTCGCCGTCCTGCCCGTCCTGTACGGCGGGGACGAGCGCCGGGGCCGGGGGCGGCGAGGACGGGACGGCATCGACGGTCAGGACGGGCGTGGACTGGGCGGGACGAGAAGCTGCGGCGCGGCGTTCGAGCATCGAGACGGCGATGAGGAATGCCCCGGCGGGGGTGGCAGCGGTGAGCCAGCCCCACACGGTGGGTTCGGCTTGGTGCAGGTTGGCGGCCAGGGACAGGACGATTCCGCCGGCCAGGGCGAGCGTCGGCCAGGACACCCACCCGTCGCGCTGGCGGCCCATCTTCTTGTCCCGCTGGCGTTCGCGGGCGGCCATGACGCAGGTGAGGTCGACGCAGACGGCCACGGCCCAGGACATCCAGCCGGTCTGTCCGTGGTCGGTGGCGGTGTCGCGGATGTGGGTGAACGATCCGGCACCCGCGATGGCCGCCAGGACGAGGACCGGCCCGGTGTCGAGCAGCCATGAGGCGAGGCGTCGCATCGTTACCCCCTTTCTCGGTCAGGCGGACAGCAGGGCGGACAGGGCAGCCCCGTCCCGGTCGGGCCGGACGATGTCGGCCCAGTCCGGGGTGAGGTGGGCGTAGGTGTGGGCGGCGTGTTCGGCGACCTGCTCGGCGACGTAGAAGGAGCGGGCGCGGTACCACTGGCCGTCCTGGGAGGCGACGATCGCGACGCCGGGCGTTTCGGCGGGGATCGCACGGGCGGCAACCAGGGCTGCTGGGTCGAGGTCGCCGAGTGTCATGGTTGCCGTCTCGGGGTCGTTGACTCGGTGGCAGATCCGCCCGGAACACTGCGCGCGGAGCGCGGTGACGCCGGGGCCGAGGTCGGAGCCGATCCGCTGGCCGGAGCAGAACAGGTAGATGCCGAACGCCCGTCCGAGCTGGGCCACCCGCAGCAACGCGGTCGAGGTGTGGGCGATCTCGTCTTTCTCGGACTTGTCGGCCATCAGATACAGCTCGGCCAGCTCGTCGACCAGCACCACCACCGGGACCGGGCGCACGCCGGGCGGCAGCTGCCAGATGTTGCGCGCGCCGGCCGTACGGCACAGCCCCATCCGATCGACCATGAGCGCCACCAGGTCATCCAGCAGGCCCACACTCTCGGCCCGCGTGGTCGCCAGGGCCGACAGCCGAGGTGCGTACGGGGTGAACTCGACGCCGCCTTTGAGGTCGATGCCGACCAGGGCGACCGGTTGCGGGGCCAGCCCGACGAGCAGGGCGTTGGCGAGGTTGGACTTGCCGGACTGGGTGGCGCCCGCGTTGATCCAGTGCGGCACCGTGCGGAAGTCGATTGTCCACAGTCCACCGGTTTCCAGCCGCCCGACGTGGACGGTGAGGAGGTCGCGCGAGGCGGGGAGGTGGTCGAGGCGGACGAGTGGGTCCTGCACGGTGGCGGCCAGGACCACACGGCCGGGCCGCGGGGAGGAGACCCGCACGGCGTGGACACCCCAGGAGTGCGCCAGCCGCTCGGCGGCCTGGGCGTAGTCGGCTGGGATCTGCCCTTCGAGCGTGTGGACAGTGACCCGCCAGCCGTGCCGGGTCGGCAACGGCAGCCACATGAACGGCTTGGTGTCGACCGCGACCCGCTGGAAGCGCCGCCGTACCTTCACGAGCCCGGTCGAGGCAATCGCGCCGGGAACGACGGTGAACCACCAGCGCTGCCGCTTCTTGGTCAGGCCGCAGCCCAGGGCCACCTTGCGCCAGGTCGCCCAGATCGTGGCAGCCATCAGCGGGAAACCGACTGCCAGCCAGTACGACCGGTAGTGCAGGAGCCGCCAGGCCCACAGGCCGGCCACCGCAGCGGCCAGGCCCGCGAGCAGCATCAGCAGGGCGTCACGCATGGGCGGTCACCCCTGCTGGGACGATCGAGCTGGCCCGGTAGCTGATGCCCCAGCGGGCCTCGCCGCCCCGGGACATTTCCCAGACGTAGCCGACCAGGCCGATGGGGGTGACGTCCTGCCCGGCGGCCACCTGGGGCTCGCCGGAGGTGCCCACCTTGACGAGTTCGATCCGGCCGAACTCGTCCTCCACCGACAGGACGATCTCGTAGACGGTGTTGCCGTTCTTGTCGGTCTTGATCTCGCCGGTGTCCTGGTTGAGGACGCGCGGGCGGGGGGCGCGGACGCAGACGAACTGCAGTTTGGTCACGTCTACCGGGATTGGAATGGTGCGCATCTTGTGGACCTCCTTAGTCTCGTGGCCAACATAGTTAACTAGGTTGGCCTGGTTGTCAATGTTCTCTCGGTTGGCTTGGTCGTGTTGCTGTGCTGAGATAAGGGGCGATGGTCAAGAAGACGGGACGGCCCGGTTACCTCCAGATCGCCGACGATCTGCGCGAGCAGATACGCGGCGGATCTCTGCCGCCCGGCTCGCCGTTGCCGTCGACCACCCAGCTCGCCGCTCGGTACGACGCCTCGCTCAGCGTCGTGAAGCTGGCGGTCGGGATCTTGCGGACCGAGGGCCTGGTCATCGGCCAGCAGGGCAAGGGCGTGTTCGTCCGGGAAGACGTCCCGGACACCGACCCAGGGCCGGCGGGCGACTTGGCGAGCGAGGTCATCGCGCTACGCACCGCCGTACAGGACCTGTCGGAACGCCTGGCGCGGGTCGAAGCGACCTTGTCTCAGCGATCCGAGACGTAGGGCCGCCGTTCCGGACCTTCAAGCCCGTCACGTGACGGGCCAGCCGTGCCGACGCATCCCCGGAGGCGCTGCCACGGAACATGGCCTTGTCCTCTCGCCGGATGCCGACCAGGACCGCCACGAAGCCGACGGCCACGACCGCGCTGAGCGCCAGGGCGATGATCAGAGGCAGCGAGCTCACGACCAGATCACCCCCAGGGCGGCGGCGCTGCGCGGGCCGCGCGGGGGACGGCGGGTGATGGCGCGACGCCGGGCGGCCCTGCGCCGGGCCTTCTCGCGCCGCTCCCAGCGTTGACGGGCGAGGCACTTGCTGCAGTGGATCTGTCCGGGCTTCAGGAGCGCGCCGCAGGCGCAGTCGGGGCTCTCCTCCGGTAGGGCAATCGTGGTCTCTGTCATGGTCTGTTCTCCTTCCGCCGCAGGTAGTGGTGCGTTGTGACACCGAGAGTGCGGCGGAAGGGCAGGACGAGATCACTACACGACGGGACATGTTCAAGACGTCCCGTCTACGATTGCCACGTCCCTGGACGTCCTGACGCGGCAGGTGAAATGGCCAACGAGCGACTACGCGCGGCCCTTCTGGAACGCGGGGTGAGCATCGCCGAACTGGCGACCGCAATCCAGGTGGACCCCAAAACCGTCGAACGCTGGATAACCAAAGGCCGCGCGCCGTACCGAAAGCACAGGTACGCCGTCGCCACCCACCTGGGGGTGGACGAGAGTTACCTGTGGCCCGAGGCGTTGACGCGTGAGCAGGTCGCCTCAGCGTCAGAGAGCGAGATCGTCACCGTTTACCCGCACCGCTGGGCCGTCCCCCGGGACGCCTGGGGACGTCTGTTCGCCCAGGCCCAGGACGAGATCGGCATCCTGGTCTACAGCGGCCTGTTCCTCGCCGACGACGCCGGCATCGTGCGGATGCTCGGCGAGAAGGCCGCCGCCGGGGTACAGGTACGGATTCTGCTCGGCGACCCCGACAGTCCCGAGGTCGCCCAGCGCGGCGCCGACGAGGGCATTGACGACGGCATGGCGGCCAAGATCCGCAACGTCCTCGTCCTCTACCGGCCCATCCGCGGCGTCGCCGGAGTGGAGATCCGGCTTCACCGCACGGTGCTGTACAACTCCATCTACCGCGGCGACGATCAACTTCTCGTCAACACCCACGTGTACGGCGTGCCCGCCGGCAACGCCCCCGTCCTGCACCTGCGCAAGGTGTTAGGCGGGGACATGGTCACCACCTACATCGAGAGTTTCGAGCGGGTCTGGGAGCAGGCCACGCCGGTAGGGTCGTGATCGTGGCCCGCCGGATCGACTACTACGACGACCCTGACGCACCCAAGCCGAACAGCCTCGTCCCGTCCGTCAATGTCGTCGTCACCAACGACGCTGGGGACATCCTCATGATCCGCCGCAGCGACAACGACAACTGGGCCGTCCCCGGCGGCGCGATCGACCTCGGCGAGTCCCTCCCACAGGCGGCCGTACGCGAGACCCTCGAAGAGACGGGCGTGTTGTGCGAGATCACGGGCCTGGTCGGGACCTACACCGATCCCCACCACGTGATCCTCTACACCTCGAACGGCGAGGCCCGGCAGGAGTTCTCCATCGTCCTCACCGCCCGCGCCATCAGCGGCGAACCGACCCCGAGCAGCGAGTCAACCGAGGTCCGATGGGTGCCACGCGGCGAGGTGGCGACGCTGCCGATGGACCGCTCAATGGCCCTGCGGATCGGTCACTACCTCGCCGGCACCGCCCTGCCACACATCGGATAAGCCATGACCTTGCTCGTGCACCTCACACCGGCCAAGAACATCCGCCCGATTCGGAGGGCGGGCATCCGCGCCGTCAGCGTGGGGCGGAGCGATGCGACAGGCGTCTATTGCCTGCCGGTGCTGCCCTCTTACCAAATCACCTATCAGTGGGGCCGTGAGCTACGCCGTAGTGGTCAGCGCACCCTCGTTGCCGTCCACTTCCGCATCCCCGATGACGAGCCGGTGTTGGTGGGCCACTACAACGCCCCGCCGGTCGAACTCGGCAGCGCCGCAGCGGCCGCCCTGATCGCCGAGCAACAGGACGCCAGCGGATACGAACTCCTGGTCCCGCGCCCGATCCAGGCCAGGGAGATCCACCGCATCAGGAGCGTGAACCAAGTGACCGGATGGCGCTACATGCCCAACGCCCACGGCACCCCGCCCTGCGGATGCCCGGTCTGCAACCCTCGTGGAGCGTACGGCGGCGCCAAGATCCGCAAGGCGTACATGGAGGAGTGAGCCCGTCGGTCAGCGGGCCGACAGTTCGCGCAGCTTCGTCTCAATCGCTCGAACAGCGGCCAGGATGCACGGCGTAGACGTCGTGATAGAGCGGCTCACCAGGTGCTCTGGCCCGTACCGGGAATGGATCTCAGCCAGCCGCTCGTGTACGTCGAGGTGCCGGCCGTCGGGACCGGTGGTCATGTCGCAGTAGGTCAACGCGTCGGCCAGCTCCCGCCGCTCCGGGGCGAACTCCTTGGTCAATGCCTCATACAGGTCGCGTTCGGTGGCCTCGTTGACCGCGCAGGAGTGATGGGCGACCAGGCGGCACAGTTGCTCGTCGGCGCCCGCCACATCTCGGAGGTAGCGGGCACCGTCGAGGGGGTGAAACCCGGTGTCGACCAGCTCTGGGGAGTAGCCGATGTCATGCAGATAGGCGGCAGCGGCCAGCGTGTCGGCCTCGTTGCCAAGGATCGGGGCCAGCGTCGCGGCCTGCGCCGCTACACCCTGGGTGTGTGCCCAGCGCCGGGGCAGCGGCTCGGCTAGGAGTTGTTCGGCCAGATCACGCGCCCACGCAGCTTGCTCCACGAGACAGACGATAGGCGCACCCGCCTCTATGCGACCTAGAGCTCCAACCCAGACGTCCTGGGACGTCCTACTCGCCAGGAAGGACGAACCGGCCCTTGCCTTGCCGGGACACGATCAGCCCTTCGCGCTCCAGCTCCGCGAACGCCTGCCGTACGGTGTTCCGCGACGCCTCGTACAGCCAGCGAAGTTCCGCTTCGCTGGGCAGCAGGTCTCCAGGGCTGAGGTCGCCCCGCTCGATTCGTCGCCGCAGCTCCCGGGCGATGAGCTGGTAGCGGTAGGAGGCATCGACCGGCGCGTCAGCGCCTTGTACGAGCCGCCCCTTGGAGGGGACCGTCACGATCAACCCCTCTGCCTCCAAGGTGCGCAACGCGCGACGCACTGTGGTGCGGGCAACGCGGAACTCCGCCGTCAAAGCGGTCTCCGAGGGCAGCGCCCGCCCTACCGGATAGACGCCCGTCGTGATCCGTTCGCGCAGCCGCTCAGCCAGCTTGCCGGAGACTCTTTGCCCTGTCAGCCATGCCTTGCGCCGTTCAGGAGCGGTGCGCATCGAGAATCTTCGTCAGGTCGATACCGAGCTCTCCCTGTTCGCCGTCGCGCCAGCCCTCACGCGCCGCCTTCTCGATGCGGTCGGCCGCCGGCAGCAGGCGCAGGCACGAGACCCGCTCGTCGTGCTGGTCGCCCCAGTAGAACCACAAGAACGCCAGGTGGATGTAGACCCGGCGGGGCCGTAGCCGGCTGTCGGTCACGTCCAGGGCTGGCCGGTTCTTCTCATCCACGATCAGGACCACCGTGATCCCGCGCTGTTCCAGCTCATCCCGCAGCTCCGTCAAGAGCTGTTCCTGATACTCGCGCTGCCGCTTCTGGACCGGCCTCAGTTGCTCCATGCCTGACACGCGCCTTTCGGCTTGGTGGGCGCGTTCATCGCGCCCATGCCGAACGAGCTTCCGCCAAGGCGGGGGAACCTCTACACCGCGACTAAGGGACGTCTAGGGACGTCTCGTGTTAACGTCGCAGGCAGAGCCGCCGCCCCAGGAGGTGCACCCCATGAGCGACACCCTGCGCCATGCCCTTGCCCGGGCCAGACTCGGAACCGTCGACGTCGCCGCCGCCCTCGAAGTGGACCCCAAGACGGTCGACCGCTGGCTCAAGGGCCGCGTCCCCTACCCCCGCCACCGCTGGGCACTGGCCGACATGCTGCAACTCGACGAGAGTGACCTGTGGCCCGACGTCGCCCAACCGCGGCGAACCATTTCCCACGAAGTGAAAGCCGTCTATCCCCACCGCTGGGCCGTACCGCAGAACATCTGGCGGCGGCTCTTCCAGAGCGCAAGTCGCGAGATCGACATCCTGACCTACAGCAGCCTGTTCCTCGCCGAGGACACCGGCATGATCCGCCTCCTGGGCAGCCGAGCCCGCGCAGGCGTGAAGGTCCGCATCCTTCTCGGCGACCCCGACAGCCCCGAGGTGGCCGCACGAGGAGCAGAAGAAGGCATCGGAGCAGACGTCATGGCCGCCCGAGTACGGAACGCCCTCATGCTGTACCGGCCGCTCCACGAGATCGACGGCGTGGAGATCCGACTCCACCGCACGACGCTCTACAACTCCATCTACCGAGCCGACACCGAGCTTCTCGTGAACGTCCACGCCTACGGCACCGCGGCGACCCAGGCCCCCGTGTTGTACCTCACGGCCACCAGGGACGAAGACAGCACAGCCGTCTATCTCACCAGCCTCGAACGCGTCTGGGCCACAGCCGAACCGCTCCGCTAACGACCCGTCCTGCCGTGTCGAACTTCAGGTGATGCTTGACGGATTCGTCTCGGCTGATGCTTTACACCGGGCCTAGATTCCGTAGTCGATGTTGCCGCTTGCTCGTAGCCGTTTCACCTCCTTGACGACCACCCGGGGATGGGTCGACAGTTCCTCGCCTTGGTAGAGGATCCGGAACTGGGTCTCTTCGAGGACGATGGTGACGACCTTGCCGCGGTGGATGCTGCCGATCTGCAGCTTGCAGCCGGCGACTTTCACCGAACCGGTGTGGGAGACCACCCGCTCAACCTGCACCGCGCCAGCCGGTGCGGCGGGAGCCAGCCCGGCCAGACGAGCGCCTCGCAGACGTCGGCGTTGGGGCCCGGTGACCGGGCTGGGCAGTGTTTTGACCAGCGTGCCGTCGATGATGACCTGCATCAGCGACGCATCGATGCGCAGGGTGGCGCGTTTGCCGGCCAGTGGCAGGCCGACGCCGATCAGCTTGCCCGCGACGTTGACGCATCCAGAACCTGTGACCTGCCGATCGATCTCCACGACCGTGTCGGCGGGCAAGGGTCCCGGCGGCAGGGCGGTGGCCGGTGATGGCCGGCCGAGGCGTCCGCCCTGGCCGATCAGCTGAGCCAGATCGCCCTCGGTGAGCAGTACCGGATGGGTCTTGAGCAGTTCCTGTCCGGAGAAGACGTGCATGGTGGTGGCCGAGACCCAGATGGTCACCTGTTGCGCGGCCCGCTGGCGGCCCAGCCAGATCTGCCGCCCGCAGGCGGTCATGTTCCCACTGGCAGGCACGAGGCGGTCGAACTCCACCGCGGCCGGGACACCACCCCCAGGGTCCACGGTGGCGGGGAAACCATCGGCAGCAGGCATCGGCTCCGAGTCCACCTGCCGGGCCTTGAGTGGGTGGCCGATCGGCGCAGACGAGGAGGCAGGCACGGCTGTCAGGTCGGCGGGCAACCGCAGCGGCACATCGGCGTCGGTGGCAGCAGCCGACGCTGATCCGCCTGCGAAGCGGCTGGCCGGGGTGGCCATGCCCAGAGCCTGGTGCGGGCGGACGGTGTTATAGCTGCTCACCCAGGCATCCAGCGCGGCCTGCGCGGCCTGGAGGCTGGCGAAGGCACCGTGGACGGACAGGAACTCCGTCCGCACGGTCTTGTGCCAGCGCTCGATCTTCCCGGTCGTCGTCGGGGAACGGGGCTTGGTGTTGCGGACGGTGATGCCGTTCTCCCGGCAGATCCGCTCGAACAGCACCTCAGTCGGGCGGGGCTTGGTGAACCGGCCGGTGAACTGCTTGCCATTGTCGGTGAGAACTTCGTCCGGCACGCCGAAGGTGCGCATCGCCTCGGCGAAGGCCCGGCAGACCGCCCGCCCGGACGCGCGGACCACCAGGTGCGCGATGACGATGAACCGGGAATGGTCATCGATTCCGCTGATGAGCTTCAGCTCGCGCCCGTCGGTCAGGAACACCCCGCCCATAACGTCCAGCTGCCACAGCTCCATCGGGGCGTCCCGCTCCCAGCGGACATACGACGAGCGGGGCCGGCGCCGCTGCCCGGGCGTGATGAGCTGGTTGCGGACCAGGATCCGATACAACGTGGCCGGCGACGGCACCGGGCCGGCACCTCGCTGATCCAGCTCATAGGCCAGACGCTGTGGCCCCCACCGCGGATGCTGGCGGCGCAACTCGCATACCAGTGCCTCCACCGCATCCGACGTCTGATGGGGGCAGGTGTCCGGCCGGTGCGTGCGATCAGCCAACGCACCTAACCCGCCATCGCGATACCGCCGCACCCACGCGTGCACCGACTGCCGCGACACCCCATACCGCTCGGCGACCTCGGTCACCGGAGATCCTGCCTCTACTTCCAGCACAGCGCGATACCGCTGCTCCAAGACGCTCAGCTCCACCAGCGCCAACCCGGCCCCCCATGTGATCGCCGTCGATCACATAAAAGCCAGGTCAGCCGACGTGGTGTAAAGCATCAACCGAAGTCGCCGTGTCAACCATCAGCCGAGGTAGGACAACGACCCGTCCTGCCGCCGGAAGCTACTTTTCTTCTCGCTATCAAGGCGGATCGCCTACGGCGACCCGCCGCGCGTCGGGCGATCTGCTGGCCGCGCTGCGGCTCTCCGGCCGGTCGCGGCCAGCACCGCCCACGCGCGAGGGACACCGCACAACCGACTCCAAACGGAAGATCACTGGCAGGCCCGAAGGAGATCCCTCTACTCCAGGCCCGCCAAGCCTCGACCCAGCGGAAGGGGCGGGACATCCATAACCTACCGACGTATCCGCATCGGTCAAGAGCCCTCTGGACCCGCGGCTGCTGACTCGGTAGATCGTCCTGTGCGCGATGTGGGCGAACTCGGCCGTCGGCACCAAATCGACCCGGACAGTCGGGCTTCGATGAGCCTCACTGTCGTGTGTCGGCCCGTCAGTGCACTCCCCACTTGGGCCGTTACGCTCTACGCGTGGATCCGATCACCAGCACTGAGACCCGGCGCCAAGCTGCTCTCGGCAAACTAGACCCGAGTACCCAAGCGGTGCTAGGGCAGTTCTTCACTCCCGTGAAGGCCGCCACGCTGATGGCCTCAATGCTTCGAGTCGACTACCTCAGTGACACTGTCCGGGTACTCGATCCAGGAGCTGGCGTTGGGTCTCTGACCGCCGCTCTCGTTGCTCGACTGCATACCGAACGCCCCGACGTTGCCGTTCACGTCGTGGCCGTGGAAACTGACCCCTCCATCACGCCCTGCCTACGCGCCACTCTGGAGGAATGCCAGGCTGCCTATGGCATCTCCTACGACCTGGTCGAGGGTGACTACTTGCTTGACAAGAGCGCCAAGTTGGATGGTCCGTTCGACCTCGTGATCGCCAATCCGCCGTACGGAAAGCTTGCCGCAGATTCGCCTGCACGGCTTGCAACGGCAGCGCGCGCCATCGATACCCCCAACGTCTACGTAGCCTTTTGGGCGAGGGCAGTCGCTTCACTCAATAAGGACGGGCAGGGAGTTTTTATCGTTCCCCGCTCATGGGCAAATGGGACTTACTATCGTCCATTCCGCCACTGGCTGCTATCGACCGCGAGTCTCGACGTGCTCCATGAATTTGAAAGTCGCACCAAGGTATTCGCAGACACGAAGGTGAAGCAGGAAAACGTTATTGTCGCTTTCAGTTTGAGGCCTCAAATTTCCAACGTGATCCTCTCGAAATCGGTTGCGCATGACGAGGATCCGGTCACACGCTCCGTTCCCTTCTCCGCGATTGTTCAGAGTGGAGACGATGACAAAATCGTGCACTTCGTCGAGAGTGTATCAGTACCCTCGGCTGTGAGATTCACCTTGTCCGACCTCGGCATCGACGTCAGTACTGGAAAGGTGGTCGATTTCCGTAACCGCCAATACCTGACCGATGACCTCAACACCCCCGGCGTCACCCCAATGATCTATCAGTCGAACATTCGATCCGGTGGGATCGAGTGGCCACAAGTGAACGCGAGAAAGCCGCAGGGATTCGTTGCCATTGACGATGCCGCAATCCGCCAAGTCCTCCCTCAAGGCCCGTATGTTGTAGTTAAACGGCAAACTGCGAAGGAGGACCGCCGACGTGTCATTGCTGCGCTCTGGGATGGACCCGGTGAAGTTGCATTTGATAACAAGACGAATTATCTACATGAATCGAATAACCCGCTTGAGAGAAACCTCGCCCGCGGTCTCATGCTCTGGCTTAACTCGACCATATTAGATCAATACTTTCGAGCATTCTCGGGCCACACCCAGGTCAACGCGGGCGACCTACGCCGGCTCCCGTTCCCCTGTCGCGAGGACCTCATCCTTCTCGCCAAGACCGCGCCCGACGGCTTGCCCGACCAGGAGACGTTGGACGCCGTGGTAGCCAAACTCTTCTCGGAAGTGCCAGACTCCACCGCGTGACCGCTAGCAATGACATCGACGAGACGATAGCGACCATCGGCACCGCACGGGCGCTGCTAAAGAGCTTCGGGTTCGACGCACAGCGATACAATGTCCGCAGTGCCGTAACGCTGCTCGCGCTTGCTGGTCTGAAGCCGGGAGGCCGCTGGGCCGACTCAACCACCCCGCGTCTCGGCGTGCAGAAGATCATGGACTGGTCTGGTGAGCACTGGGCCAAGCCCTACGCCACTGGTAGCCGGGAAGATTTCCGCAAGAAAACCCTACGTCAGTGGGTTGATAACGGATTCGCGGTCCTCAATCCGGATAACCAAAATATCGCCACGAATTCGCAACTCAACGAGTATTGCCTGTCCGACGAGGCGGTTGCAGCAGTCAGGTTATATGGTACGGACGCTTTCGAGAATGCTCTTGTTGGCTTCCTTAATGAAGCGTCGGAGGCAGTTAAAGCGCGAGCGGAAGCCCTCCATGCCGCGATGATCTCTGTTGATTTGCCTGACGGGGAGGCGTTCCTACTCTCTCCCTCCGGACAGAACCCGTTGCTGAAGAAAATGGTTGAGGAGTTTGTACCGCGCTTTGCGCCCGGCACGAAGGTGCTCTATCTAGGAGACACTCGGGGAAAACGAGCCCTCTTCGAGGAAAAATTTTTTGAGGAGAAGCTTGGGTTGACTTTCGATCCCCATGGGCGAATGCCGGACCTTGTCCTATACGACGAAGCCCGTGGATGGCTCTTCCTTATGGAGGCCGTAAAAAGCAAGGGTCCGTTCGATGACGAGCGCCGCCGTACCCTTCGTGAACTATTCGCTACGCCGGCAGCGGGACTCGTTTTCGTGAGTTGCTTCGAGAACCGTGAGGCGATGCGCCAGTGGCTCCCCGAGCTCGCTTGGGAGACCGAGGCATGGGTGGCGGACGACCCTGATCATTTGATTCACCTGAATGGCGCACGTTTCCTCGGCCCTTACGAACAATAGTATGAAAGCCGGACTTTTGTGACGTCGGAGCGGCGGCGCATGACAGGGACTTCGCGCGGCTGAGGCTCTGCGGCGGTCGGAGCGAGAGCTACCAAATTATTGCTCGTGCCACGGCTGAAGGACTACGGGAGCGCGGCGCGACCGTCTGGGAGAAGAGTCGCTATGACGCTGCGTCCGCGGTTGACCGGCCGCCCCTTGACCCGCTCCGCTTTGGCCGGGGTTCGCAGCTACGGGGAAGCGACGCAGGAGAATGAGCACGAGGTAGAGCGGCTCAAAGGTGACGGCAACCCTGCCCCTCTGGGTGTGGTCGAGGCCGTGACGAACGCTGACTTCGCTGACTGCCGTACGGGCTGGGGGCGATCGCCGCCAAGCCCCTCCTTCGTCGGGTCTTGGCATCGGAGGACTACGGCTGAGGTGACAGCAGCACTGACAGCAACGTTGCCACACGCTGACACATCCGTGCCACCATCTACACGCGTCTGACCACCGGCTATTGTCCAGAGCTCTCTGACGACGGTTTTTCGCTACACCAGCACACGCAAAATCAGGTCTGTCTACCAAAATTCCAGCGCTGTCGGTGCTGGCGCACATAGCTTAGGTCAATGTGATGTTGTGGATGAACTGTCAGCTCGCCTAGCTCCTGTCCGGTAACAGCATCCATGATACGGAAATCGTCGGTTAGGTACCGTGCGCCCTTGTCAAATAGTACGTGGCAGTTGGGGCACAAACATAGAAGATTTTCGACACAATCGGGGCCATCATGCACACCCCCAAATGCCTGGATGTGGGCGGCCTCGCTGTATGTGAAAGGTGGTGCCGGAATCGAAAGCGTAGTGCCGCAGATCTGGCATCGGTCTCTATACCAGCTTTTTATGCGGCTGGCCAGGAGGCTGTCCCGGGTCGCTTTCTTGATGATTAACTTTATGTGGCCAGCGTTTTGATCGAAAGCATCTTTGTCATGAGGACCGGGTGGAACATAGGCGGCCGATATGGGTCGCTTCGGATCCGCATCGCCGATGGTACTAACTTTGTTATCAATATCGGTTAGAATCGTGTCGATTTGCCCACCAATGGAGTGGGCGAGATGAAAGGCGTCGACTATAGATCGCCTGACTAGGGACCATGCTGCTTCGACAAGAGCTCCTCCAATCGCCGTAGTCCTTTCGGAGGCCGCTAGAGCGGCAGCTATTCGGAGAGTATGTTCACCCAGCCGCACAAAGTGATCCTTAGTCGTGCCGGTCAAGCACTCAAGTAGAACGCGCTCAGATTGACGAATGCTGTACCACTTGATAGCGCCCGCACGAGTCAGTTGTAGTATGCGCCTCTCTCTGGTCGCCCATTTGTAGGCTGCCTCAATGTCCTTGTGCTGGGTGTCATTTCTTACTGCATCGACCATCTTATTCTGGTAACCAGCTCCGACTCTGAACGGAAGGAGTCGACTGTAGGCGGGCGTATCGAGTCCTCTGAACCCGGAGCTCCATTCAAGGTCAGAAACTTCCCATGCAACCACCAGTGTCGATCGTGTAGAAATCTTCATCGGACGCCTTTTGTCTACTCCTGCAAATTCGTATCCATCCCATAAATTGCACAACTCGTATTCCAGGAATTTATGGACTATGTAAGGTCCTCGTGACTTCTTTGTGAAAGGACTTCCTGTGAGTAGCGAGGAGACCCTTGTGCTAGTAGCCGTCTGAAGATCTCTTTTTATCTCCTTGTGTACTTGCGTTTTGGTGGTTAGGTCTTTGTGAATATTGAGGTTCTCGAAAGTGTGGACGCCTCCCGCTGCCTCGTAGGCAACGTCCAGTAGTGAGCGCTTGTCGGTATCGTGATCATTTGATACCAGCACAACCCACACCAAGGTAGGTCGGTAATTATATAGCGAATAGATTCTTGTAGTCGGAGCGATGGCGGCCGACCACAGGCTTAGCAATGCTGTGTAGATTGAGGTAGCACACAGTCCTTCCGACTGGCTTAGTCGAAGTGCGGTCTCTCCCAGGGGGCCACGCAGGATGACATCGTTCACTATAGCTAGCCTTTCTCCGTATCATGCCGGTGCTATAAGGGGGAACCGTTCGCTTGTGAGCGGCTAGGCGCTATGCCAGTGCAGTTCAGCAGTCGTGCGGCATTGCCGTCATATGCGACCGCCTCGGCGTTAGCCGCCGCTACTAGCTGATGAGTACACGAGGTCGCCGACGAGCCGTCAGCCAGTCCTCGCGAATCAAATAGTCAGGTGTTGTATAAGTTGTCCCAATGTTTCGTAAAAGCCATGGGTTCCAGTGAGCTGCGATGTCAACCGCTCCTGCCTGGGTTCCGCCGGCCGTCTCGTCCGCACTGGGGCGCTTCTTGTGGGGGCCCTGTTGGCCGGTGGCGTCGAAGGTATGTAGGGACGGCGTACCGGCGTTTGTTGTACTAGCCAGTTGCTGAAGTCGATGTAGACCTCAGGGAAGGCGGAGAGGGCGGAGCCGAAGAACCGACCGCAGCCCAGTGGCACATCATGCTAATGCGGTAGCCGATCTCGTAGGTGATCGGGACGATCTCACGGGATGCCATGTCTCGGAGCGTATCGATCAGGTACGACAACGCAGCGAACAATCGGCCTAGCTAGCCTCACCGCTGGCACAAGGGCTGATGGGTGATCGGCGACAACCCCGCCGCCGACGTAGCCGGCGGACGCCGCCGGCCTCTGTTCGATCTCGATCGACCGCGGAGCCTGACCCGAGCACGAGCACAACGCCCATCATGTGGTCGGTGGTGTGCTGGAGGCTTTGGAAATCCTTTCCGAGTACGGGTTGCAGAGCGCGACATATGCGCGGATTGATCAGAAGGCGACCTGGCGCCTGTGAGGGCGTACGCCGAGGTAAAGGGCGTCGGGGCCCCGAAGGGATCACCGCTCTCCTAAAGCGGGTGCTTCCACCAGCCTTCATGAACTGGTGCAGCCCACGATCAAGAGCTGTCTGAGTCGGTGTTCGCTCAGCTCAGTAGTACCTCTTGGCTATTGGACGTTTGTTCCAGGGAGGCGGAGGAGTCGAGCCCTGCTCCCGCACTGCGCGCCCCATCGCTGCCCGAGCCTTGATGCCTTCCTCGGCGAGTAGCTGTTTCTTTCGCTCTCGGAGTTTCTGGCACCGTTCATCACGCAGTTTCCGCCGCTCAGCCTTGGCCGCACGCTCCGCTGCGGACTGATCCTCAGGCGGGTTTTTGGCCTCACTCACGACCTAGGACTTTAGGCCATCTCATCGACTAAACACACCCACAATCGCTCCTGCGCACGAGCGGCCGGACTCTCGATCTTGCTAACAGGCTGGCCTTGCCCCCTCCGTCCCCGGCCTGCTGCCGCTCCGCAGTGGGTCGACGGCGTGTGAGGTGATCAGGAAGGAGGAGCGCCGGCAGTCCTTGCCGTTTGTGAGGGTGGCGGCTTGCACGTGCCCCATGAGAACAGTTTCTCTTCAATGTAAAAAGCGGATATTCGGCACATTGCAAGGTATCAAGCTGATAACGATTCAGCAGTGGAGTTCGGAGTGTCAACAGCGCCAACAGTACACCCTAATCACGTTTTGACCTGGTGCAATGTGCGGGTACTTAATGTTTGAAGGCCAGCTCAGGGCCTTGAATCGCGCTTAGAGCATCCTTGTGAACGGATGAGCGCGCGCATAACCTAGGGATTTTTGCTTGATCTGGGGCGCTCCCCGGGGCGGCGTATGGTCTCCGTAGCGAGCCACGCGAGGCATGAAGACGATCCCGCTACGAACGATCTTCATGCCTGCGCGAGGCTCCATGTCCCCTACTTCTCAAGGAGACCATGTATGGAGAGACTACCCTCCGCCAGTAACTCTGTCTGGACCGCAGGAATCCTGGCAAGTCTGGCGATTGTGCTGGCGCTCATCGGCATCACCTCCGCTGATATCTCACAGATCATGAGCCAGGTCACAGCTATGGTCGCCCTGTACGTCGTGGGCGGCGGCCCGAAGCGACCTGGCGAGGTTGAGTTGGGTCACCCGTTGTCTTCTGCCGCCGAACGTAAGGCGGTCGTGCAGGATGCCTCAGAGTGAGTGACTAACCGAGTGACGACCGAGGCGTACGCCTCCGCGGGCGTTGGCGGACTTTTGCAGATCTCTCCCCCGAGCCAGGCCCGGGCTGGCCATGCTAGAGATCATAGGTAGGTGGCTTCGAATAGAAGGAGTGACGGTCCGCCGAGCGGGTTGCTGTACAGCAGCATGTACAGCAACCCCATCTCACATCGTCACACCTCACCAGCCAGTATCTACCGGTTGAGCAGGACGAGGAGCCGCCGACAAGGCATCTGCCCTTCCCTTGTAAACAGAAGGTCTGGGGTTCGATTCCCAAGGCGGCTCTCATACGACAGGCCCTTGATCAGCGTCATCGCGGTCAGGGGCCTTCCGGTTGTCACGACGTTTGTGCGATCTTGCTAACGATCGTGCTTAACAGCGCCTCGCTAGTTGATCAGGGGCGGCGCGAGGCTGGCTGAGGCGGGTAGTCCAACTCCGTCGGCTCAGTGGATCCACCGTCGGAACAACCGGCGGAGCCAGCCCTGTTCTCGACCCAGATCCGCAAGAACTACACGGATCGATTCCGCTTCATCAAGCTCATCATGGCCCTCAAAGATCGAAATGGCTTCCTCGTAGGCCGCTTTGGCTTCCCTGTGCCGTCCAGCTTCTTTGAGAACGAGCCCGGAAGCACGTAGGGCGAGGCCGGCGCCGTGCGAGTCGTTTGTGTCCTGGAAGAGGTCGGCGGCCTTCTGGAGGGCATCGACGGCGTCTTGATGACGATTCAGCCCAGCCAGAGCTAGCCCAAGCGTACGTAGGGAGGTCGCCAAACCGTGAGCGTCGCCCAACTCGGTGTAGAGGGCGATGGCTTCCTCGCAGGCTGAGCGCGAATCGTCAAACTGCTCGATACATAAGAGATGGAGCCCCGAGTTGTCCATGATGATCGCTTGACCGTGCTGGTCGCCGGCCTCGCGGAAGATTCGGAGCGCTTCCCTGCGCGCTTGCATGGCAGGCTCGTCCTCATCGCTGCGGCGGAGAATGTCAGCTAGATTGGTCAGTGCGCGGGCTCTGCCGTGCTGATCTCCGAGGTCGCCGTAGATACTTGCGGCTTTCCGGCAGGCGGCGGCGGCTTCGTCCAGCAGGTTGATGGCGTCCAGGACTCCACCGAGATTGTTCAAGACCATGCCCTCGCCTTCAAGATCGCCGATCTCTTGAAAGATGGCGGCGGCTTGCTCGTACCTGTCGACGGCCTCGTTGAACTTGCGTTCCCCAAGAAGTGCCATCCCGAGATGATTGAGCGCCTTCGCTTCGGACCTTCGGTCTCCTAGCGCCTGGGCGGCACCCAAACTGTAGCCACCGAGCAGGATCCAGTCGGCGAAGTGTCGGCGGAAGTTCAGGAAGCTCCAGAGCATCTGGGGGAGATCGCAAGCGGTGCGCAGATGAGTATCAGTTGCGGCGCTGACGGCGGCTAACAAATTCGGATATTCCATGTCCAGCCAGGTCAACGCCTCTTCTCGGTCCGGAAATCGTCTGCTGGATGGATGGTTGTCGGTGGGGTCTAGATGACGAACGGCCGTATGAACGACACGTTCGTAGTGCTCCATAAGCGCTTCGAAGGCTCGAACTCTGGTGTCAGGGGATGTCGACGTGTCCCTCTTTTCGGCGGCATAGAGTCGGAGAAGGTCGTGCATACGCCAGCGATCCTCGGCCGTGCCATGCTCGATCAGATGTGCGCGTGCAAGCTCCTCTAGAACCTTTCGGCATCTTCGCTGGCTCATCGTGGTGAGGACTGCTGCCGCCTCGGTGGATATGTCAGGGCCGGGATTCACAGTCAACAGGTTCAGCGCGCTTGCCTCGGTAGAGCTCAGCTGGGCATACGAGAGGTCAAAGGCTGCTCGCACCGCTCGTTCGTCCTCGCCCCGACCATATTGAAGCTCATCCAGCCGGGTTCGGGCGTTCTGTAGATCCGTGGCCATCGACACGATCGAGCGATTTGGGTTGGTGGACAGGAGCGACGCGACAATTCCTAGGGCGAGCGGAAGCCCTCCGCATAGGCGAGCAATTTCAATGGCGTCGTCCGGAGCAGAGGCGATCCTTGTGTCATCAGTTCCTCGCGCAAGATGAAGCCGCTGCGTCAACAGCTCCACGGATGCTTCGGGCGTGAGGTCATCGAGTTCCAGGAGCCGAGCATCCAAATCCCCCAGACTATGACGAGAGGTGACGATCACGGCACGGTCGGGCGGCAGGAGCGGTCGGGCTTGGGCTGCGGACGAGACATTGTCGAGGACGACGACGATCTCGCGGCCCTCCTGGGCGAATGCATTAAGGACTGAGAAGAAAAGACGGGAAAGGTCTTGGATCTCGGCAGGAATGTGTTCGCTAGGAAGACCGAGGGCACGCAGAAGCCTGTCTAGTGCAGCGGAGGGTTCGACGCGACGCTGCGGGTCATAGCCGAACAGATCGATGAACAAGCCGCCTCCCGGGAACCAACCCTTCGCGAGAGCCCTATGTGCGGCTTGCAATGCAAGTTCAGTCTTCCCCACTCCGCCTAGGCCGGCCACCACGCAGCGGCGGGTTGTGCTGCCCCCCCTCAAAAGGTTTAGGAGCAGGCCCAGGTCGTCCTCACGGCTCACAAAGGTTGGTGACGGAGTTGGGAGGCCCTGTAGTGCGGTCTGCACCTGCGGTGGAAGTTGCACCTTGATATCGCGACCCTGGATCACGGAGGAGAAGAAGATCCCGCCGGTGATCTTGTTGTGCGTCATCTTGCTCGTCGTCTAATCATGTGTTGACTCGTCTGACGGTGGCGGCTCGCTTGAGTTGAAGGTGACGTCGCTGATGTCGCGACCCTGAATGACCGGGCCATGAAAAGTCCCGCCGTCGATGCGGTTCTGTAGGGATGCTTGCCTTTCGTCCTGCGACGACGACGGGCTGTTTGGCTGACGATCGCTCATACCGAAATACAGAGACGACGTCAGGGCTGCAATGCCGATAGAGGCGCTAACCACGCTCGCCAACTTGTCCGCTTTGTCTAGCCCGGCTTTTAGAAAGTAGATCACAAGCCCGGCTGTGATCAGTATTGCCAGGGCCGCAAACATCCCCGCAAGTAGTCGTCGAGACATACACACATTATCCCCCTGGATGCGGGATGTGAGCGCGTTCATCACTTGTCATCGCCCCGGCCTGGACCCTCATAGGGCTCGTCGATCACCCCATGTTCACATTGAAGGCCCTTTCGGGCATGTATGACCTGATGATAGGCAGGTGATACCGGTCACTCCGCCGGCACCTACGGCTCCCCGCGGATCACCCGGGACCTGCACCAGGACGGGTGGCGGGTCTCGGTCAACACCGTGGCCGCGCGGATGGCCGAACTCGGCCTGGTCGCCCGCGAGCGCCGCAAACCTCGAGGGCTGACCAGGCCCGGGAAGCGGCCGGCCGCACCCGATCTGGTGCGACGCCAGTTCACCGCGGTCGCGCCGGACGTGCTGTGGTGCGGCGACGTCACCGAAATCCCCACCGGCGAAGGAAAGCTGTATCTGGCGACGGTGGAGGACCTGTTCTCCCGCCGGATGCTCGGCTACGCCACCTCCGCCCACCACGATGCCGCCCTCACGGTCGCCGCGTTGCAGATGGCCGCCGCGACCAGGGGCGGGACCGGCAACGGGGTGATCTTCCACTCGGATCGCGGCAGTGAATACACCGCCGCCCGCTTCCAGGCCGCCTGCCGGCACTGGGGCGTGGTGCAATCCATGGGCCGGGTCGGCTGCGCCCTGGACAACGCCGCGGCCGAGTCGTTCAACTCCACCCTCAAAGTAGAGCTCGTGCACCGGCATCAGTTCGCAACCCGCGACCAGGCTCGCGTGAAAATCGCCACCTGGATCGCCGACTTCTACGACACCCGCCGTCGACACAGCGCCGCCGACGGACTACCACCAGCCGCCTACGAGCAACGGATCATGGCCGCTCGAGCGGCTGCCAAAACGAGGGCTCACGAGGCCATCGCCGCATAGAAACGTCCCCACGCTTTCAGGGGATTGCCATCCATGACCGTCATCATGCTCCAGAGGCGGCGCGATCTACCAGAACAAGTCCCGCACAGCCAAGAGGGCACCATCACAGAGGGGTGAAACAGGCACCCGACCCTGACGTCTGAGGCGCGGGATATGCGCGAGATGATCTTCACTGATTGTAGTCGACTCCGAGGATCAACAGCAGGTCAAAGGCGGTGCAGCCGCACGAATCGTAGCGCTCTTGAAAACCGCTAGGCCGGGTGACCGGTCTCGTGGGTTCGAATCCCACGCTCTCCGCTCTGTGATGTCGCAAGACATCGGAAACCCTCGAACCTACGGGTTCGGGGGTTTCTTCGTGTACTGGGGTTGGTAGTCGCGAGTGGGGTCGATGATCAGCTCGCGGAGGAGCTCTCCGGTGGTGGCGTTGACCACGCGGACGTGGAGATCGTCGACGAGCAGGATGACGTGGGTTCGGGCGTGGGTTCGTCCGATGCCGATGTGGTGGAGCCGGCCGCCGATGCGCAGGGTGACGACGCCGGTGTGTCGATCAGGATGCGGCTGTGCCGATCACTGACGGGCGGTAGGCGGTTCGCACGATCCCTCGCTGCCGCCAACCGCGGAGGATCCTCTCTACTGTCTCTCGCGAACTTCCGATAAGGGAGGCCAACTCCGCCTGTGTAAGCGGCAGTGTTATCGAGCTAGCCCTCTCTCGCATGGCCCTGTCGTGGTCGATCAACGACTCCAATGCTTTGGCCAGACCGACGGTTGGCAGCTTCGGAGGCAGACCCTATCCGCATCTCCAGCGCGGCCAGCCGAGTGCGCACCTCCGTCGCCAAAGCAGCCCACGCCGTGGATGCTGATCGAGGAACTCTTGAAATGCCCTCGCCTCGATTACCAGTCCCTCCGCCATTATCAGTGGCTCGGCGGTCATTTTTCGTATGGCCGTTCCGCTTCGTTGAAGCGCCTCATCTTCTCCGACTAGGTGGCCCGGATAACGGAGACTCAGCAGCGTGGGCTGCTGCGAGGATGTAGCAACCGTCACTTTAACGTGCCCTCGAAGCAGCGTCAGCCAGGTAGATCCTGGTTCTGCCGAGCGGCAGCATCCTCCGTCGACCAGCCTTATCGAGCTCGGCCCGGAAACTGCCGTAGTGTTTCGACCGCTACCGCGCCCGACACTCCGCCGCGATCCTCGGCATCGCCCGCCTGCCGCACATCGACCCCATGACCGGAAAGAACGCCGAACTCCAGCCGTCGCCCCAACGGGTCTACAACGCCGAAGGGCGGCGCTACAACGTGATGCGCGGCGCTGACCTTTAGCCGCGCGACTCCAGAGAAGGAGAGAACTTGAGCGAAGAACGTGATCGTCCGGACGATGCGCCGCCCACTGAGCAGCGGGTCCGGCTGGACCGAAGGCAGGAACTTATCGCCCACGAGCTCCGCGACAGCATGCAGGCGCTGCGGCGGGAGCTCAAGCCGGATACGAAGGAATATAAGCAGGCCCTTGGAGAGGTGATGCGTCAGCATCAGAGGCGGACTAAGGCACTGCAGGACTGGGACCATGCGAACGCCGATCTGACAGCCCACCTGGAAAGCTTCGGTCATGGCTCTGTTCCGCGGTCCGATCTGGTCGCGCACGCCGGGGAACTCCACCTCCTGATGTCCCGCATGAAGACAGCCCTTCGGGCAGCCCATCGCAGCTTGCAGGATGACCTCTTGGAGCGGTGGAAGGTGTTGATACGGAATGTCATGGCCTACCGCCATGCCCTGATCGACGCGCTGCCCCTCATCCAATCGGAGAATCCACAGCTCGCAGTGCAGGGCTGGATCAATATTGCGTTGTTGGACGCAGCTGCAGATCTGGACGACGCGCAGCCGCTGTCCCCGGTCGTGCTGTTCGTCTCTAACGATGACGCGTACGGCCCCGTGCGTCAGGCACTCGACGATGCACTGGAGGCGTTCGGCCTAGCCCCTGTCACGGTCAGCCCCCGCATCGAAGGGTCGGTGTGGCAGGTGCTGACCGCTGCGTTCAAACGGCAGGTGGAGCCGGACCGCATCGACCAGGCCGGCGACGCGTTCACGGCCGGAGCAAAGGCGCGTTGGTACGGCGAGCCGCAGTCCCAGATCACCAAGGCACAGGGCGAGGCCGTCGCCAACCTGCTGGACAAGCTGCAGACCACCCCGGACGCACTCATTATGATCAGCAACATCCTGATCGTGAAGGTCGACGGGGTGCCGGTGGTGCGGGAACTCACACCCGAGCAGGTGCAGGTCCTACAGGAGAACCCGTCGCTGTTTACCGACCCCCGGCTCGCGCTGTCCCGCCTCGAACCTCGGCAGGTTGAGGCGAGCCGGCCCGGCCCGGATACGGGCCAGCAGTCAATCGCTCGCTGACCCCCAACTGGCAGCCCGGTCCCGAACGGGGAGGATCAACACCGCATGATCGGCGACGAGGAGCAGGCCCGTGGGTGAGGACCCGCCCGCCGACGGCAGGTACGTCCGCCGGTCCGTGATCGTGCCGGATGACCTGTCGAGCCTGTGCGGCGGCTGCTACGCCGCGATGAACAAGAGCCGCTTCCGGGCAGCATCCAGGTGTCCGCTGTAGTCCGGCATGAAGACCTCAACCAGCGCGGTCTCCAATGTCCCGGCGATCAGGTGTAGCGGTGACCAGACCGCGCGGTCCTCGCCGACCAAGTCGTCGAACTCCGCGGTGCCGATCACTCGGTCGAGCCAGTCAGAGAGCACCAGAGCCTGATCCTGCGTCAAACTGATCGTGAGCTCTCTCTCCACCACCTCGCCGAGGGTAGCGTCGCTCGGCCCGGTGATCTAAAGGTCGATGACGACCTTGCCGTGCACGTGCCGGCCGGCCTGGAGCTCGGCCGCGCGGCGGATCTGCTCGACCGGGAAGGTCGCTGCGATAGGCACTCGAAGTCGGCCCGCCGCGACCAGGCGGGCGACCTCTTCCAGGGCGCCGGGGGCGGCGTTCGCGCCGTTGGCCGCCGGCACGCCGTCGACTTGCGCGGCGATGGTGCAGATGCGGCCGTCCGGGACGCCGAGTTCCCTCGCGGCGTGCACTGTCTCCGTCCCGTGCAGGTCGATGGCGGCGGTGACACCGCCGGGAGCGAGGGCTCGGACCCGGTCGGCCAGGCCGTCGCCGTAGGCGACCGGCTCGGCTCCGAGATCGCGCAGGAAATCGGATGATGTCGCCGATCCCGTCCCGATCACGCGCGCTCCTGCGATCCGGGCCAGCTGGACGGCGAACACCCCGACCCCGCCCGCCGCGCCGCCGATCAGCACTGTGTCGTCCGGGCCGGGGTCGACCACGGCGAGGGCGGCGGATGCCGTACGGCCGGCGATCGTGAGGGTGGCGGCGGTGCGGTCGTCGACGCCGTCGGGAGTGTGATGGGCCTCGTTCGCCGCGATCCCCCCGGCCGGGTCGATCACCACGAAGTCGGCGACCGCGCGGGACAGGGCGCCCCCGAACACCCGGTCGCCGGGCGCGAAGCCGGTCACCCCTTCGCCGACCTGGTCGACCAGCCCCGCGTAGTCGGTCCCGAACCCGGCCGGGAGGCTCAAGCCGAACCGGGCGGCGGTGTCCGCGTCTGCGGTCATGATCCAGTCCATCGGGTTCAGACCGGCCGCGGTGACCCGCACGCGGATCTGTCCCGGGCCGGCGTGCGGAGCGGGAACCTCACGGATGTCCAGGACTTCGGGGCCGCCGAATGAATCGAGCCTGACCGCCCTGCTCCTGCTCGTCGCCGGGTGATCGCTCTGTTCCTGCATGTACGCCTGTCTCCTTGGGGACCGAGGGAACGTGTTGAAACGGACTATGCTCCGTTTCCGTGGATGACCCTAACACAACCGGAGCGCGATCCGTTTTCACTGAGGCGGAGATGCGCGCGCCACGGGCGGACGCGACCCGTAACCGCGACCAGTTGCTCGCGGTGGCGACCCGCGTGTTCGCGTCGGCTGATGCCGAGCCGTCGATGCGTGCGATCGCCCGCGAGGCCGGAGTCGGCATCGCCACGCTCTACCGGCACTTCCCGACCCGCGAATCGCTGGTCGACGCGGTCTACCGGGACCAGGTCGTACGGCTGACGACCGGCGCCCGCGAGCTGCTCGGCCGGCTGCCCCCGGCCGCGGCGATGCGGCGCTGGATGGACTTGTTCGGGGACTGGATCGCGACCAAGAACGGCATGCTCGACACGCTGCTTGTGATGATCGAGTCGGGCGAGATCGCCCATGCGCAGACCCGGAGCGAGCTACTGGCGGCCATCACCACGATTCTCGACGCCGGTCGCGCGGCGGGCGACCTCCGCTCCGACGTCAGCGCCGAAGACATCGCCGCCTCCCTCATCGGCATCTTCACCGTGGCCCCCCGGCGCGAGCATGAAGCCAAGGCCGGTCGCCTGCTGGACCTCCTGATGGACGGCCTCCGGCCCGCCGCCCGGCCGGCCTGAGCCCGGATCGAGGCGGCGTTGCGGGCCGGCTTCCGGATCGCGATGGCGGCGGCTACCTGCCGAGTGCGTTGTTGGCGATGAGCGCGGTGGCGGTGTCGATGATGGTCTCCTCAGCGGGGCGGAGATGCCAGCCGAGCTGGGTGCGGGCCTTGCTGCTGTCGACGAGCCTTGTGCGGCCCAGCTCGGGGCGCAGCATCGCCATCTGCGGGTTCAGGCGGGCGAGGAGCTTGACGACGATGTCGGGCATGGTGCGCGTGGGCACCTTGGCGGCTTCGTCCGGGAGCTTTTCGCGCAGGATCCGGGCGATGTCCTGATACCACCAGAAGCTGCCCGACCCGAGGAAGCGCTGGCCTGCGGCGGTTGGGCTGGTCATGGCGATTATGTGCAGTTCGGCGATGTCACGGACGTCGACGATGTTCCATCCGATGTTCGGCACGGCGGGGATCTCACGGGTGAGCAGGCGGCGGATGATCTCGACCGTTCCCGGTCTGTTCGACGCGCCCAGCGTGGGGCCCAGCATGAACGTCGGAAGGACGGCGGTCAGTTCGAGCCCGGTGGCGGCGGCGAGATCCCATGCGTCGCGCTCGGCGAGGATCTTCGAGTCGGGGTACGCGCGAAGCGGGGTGCCGGACGGGGCGGTCCACACCGATTCAGTCGCGGCCGTGTCAGGGTCGCCGGTGTCGGCCGTGACGCCGGAGGAGGTGAGCACGGCGCGTTTCACCCCGGCGCGGGCGGCGGCGCCCAGGACGCGACGGGTGCCCTCGCGGGCGGTGGTGATGAGGTCCACGCCGGAACCGAGGGGCATCGGTGAGGCGGTGTGCAGCACGTAATCGGCACCCGCGACCGCCTCGTCCCACCCGTCGTCGTGAAGAAGATCAACGGCCGCGAACTCGACGGCCCCGGCTGCCCGTCCGCCCGCCTGCTCGCCGACGGCAGCGCGCACCTGCTCCGCCCTGTCGAGGCCGCGCACGGTGGTGCGCACCCGATAGCCGCGCTGGAGCAGGCCCGAGATCACCCAACCGGCCAGGTAACCCGTCCCGCCCGTGACAAGCACCGTCTCGCCGGCGTGGCCTCCGCTCATTTAGTCCTCTGTAATCATTGAGTTTCTCATTGATGTGAGGAGCGTATCATGGGCCCATGACCGTTGACCGTGACGTGGACGCACTGGCGGCCCACTGCTCGGACGTCGAGCGGAAGGCCGAGATCGTCCGTGTTCTCGTGGAGGTGGGAAACGCGGCGGACGCGGTCGTGGCCCAAGTCCTCGGCGAGTTCGGGGTGCCGACCTCCGTGGCCGGTGCGCTGTGGGCACTCGCTCCGGGAACCGAGCCGCCGACGATGAGGGAGGTGGCGGCCCGGCTGCGCTGCGACCCCTCCACGGTCAGCCTCGTCGCCGACAAACTCCAAGCCACCGGGCTCGTCGCCCGCCAGCCCCACCCCGCCGACGGCCGCAAGCGCACCCTGGCCCTGACCGAACGCGGCCACGAACTCTGGGATGCACTCAGAACCCGGCTGCACGCCTCCGGCCTCTTCGCCGGCCTCGATGCGGAGGAACAGGGCACCTTGCTCGCGCTGCTCACGAAAATGCGACCGCCGCAGAGCCCGCACTCAGGATGAACGCGTGGCGTTCTCGTGGTGGGTGACGGATCGCTGCGGGCGCGCTATCTCTGGGTCATGTGGTACCCGGCAGCCGGCGGGCACACCCCGGGTCGAGCAGGAGCGGCGCGCCGCGGAGCTGGACGCGGGCCCGGCAACCGCGGGTTACCCCGGCGGCGGGAGGAGGCGCGGCCGCTCATGAAAAGGAACTCGGCACGATCGTTGCGAGCCGAGGCTCGAGCCGGCCGTCGTGGCAGGTTGCCGTGCAACGGTCAGGTGTGCGGCCTTCACCGGCGGGGACGGCGTGCCGCGTGATCGAGGAGGGTCTCCGCGGCCGCACGGGCATGGCGGCCGTAGTCGGGGTCGTTGAGCACCATGGCGCGGCTCACGGCGCCGTCGGCGAGGATGACCAACTGCTCGGCGAGCAGTTCCGGCTCAGAATCGGGCGACCCGCGACTGACCGCCGATGTCGGCATGTACGCGCAGACCCTGCTGCTTGCCATGGCCGCTTATGGGGTGTCCAGTTGCCCTCAAGCGCTGCTGAGCTTCTACGCCGAAACCGTGCGCGAGACGCTCGGCATCACGGGCGGAAGGCTGTTGTTCGGTATCTCGTTCGGCTACGCGGACCCCGCGGCTGCGATCAACGCGGTCACCGTCGGCCGCGAGCCTCTGGAGGAGACAACGCGCTTCCATCGCTGACCGAACGCCCTCCAGCACCTCCTGGCGATCCGTCACGATATGCCGCCGCTGGTGGTGGCGTCAAAGATCAATAGCACCGCACTGGCCGTCTGCCGGCTCACGCCGAAGGTCAGGCCCTATAACCCGAACGTCTTAGACAGCGGCTTGCCGGCTTGGACTCTTGAAGCCATACAATGGTTGTATCGATGCTGAATAGTGCATCAGTTACACTGCGGGCATCCTGCTCTTATCTCTCGCCAACGTCATCGCTGTCTCGATGGTGGATCGCACATGCCGCGAATCTCGCCATGGTGGTTCACATCGTAGTATCTTGAGCGCTCTGCCTATATGGGAGGCTGAATGCGCTCAGAACGCCATGCCCCAGCTACAGCAGAAGGCGTGGAGTTCAGTCTGGTAACGATAGGTGTCGGAATTAGGGCATTTGACCTAATTCAGTCCCTAATCTCCGTTCTTACCGGGAGTATCGGCGAGTCTACGAGCCCCCTACTCGATGGTGGGCTGCTGACTCTCGTCTCACTCGAGTCACTGGGGCTGGGGCTCTGGCTGATCAAGCGGCGGTCCGTTCTGCCCTTCGCCTGGCCCTATGTCGTCGACTTTCTGCTCTCTCTTGCCGCGCTCGCTTCGGCTGCCCTCTATATAGCACCTCAACAGCGCCTCATGGTCTGGACCATGTGGGCCTTTCCCGTGACTCTCTCGACGGCGGTGATTGTGGGAGGCGTCTGTCGCCGGTGGAGGAGCGTATTGATCTCTTCGGGAGCCCTCGCGGCCACTTACCTGGCCGTGACGGCGCTTCCCCTGACGGGAAATCGCTCCGATCTCGCGACCGCACTGGCGAACTCGGTCGCGTATCCGGGATTTGCGACGGTCGCCTTCTTTTTCACCCGGTTCGTCAGGAGGCTCGCCAAAAGCGCGGACGACGCTCGGCTGCGCATCGCCGAACTGGAGAGTGAGCGCAGCAGGGCGATCGTGCACGACCTGCTGCCATATCTGAAGCTGGACGACCCCGCCACTGCGGACGAGAGGGCGCGTCCCGACATCGCCGGCCAGCGGCGGGCGAAGTACGAACAGATGCGCTCGTATGTGGACGGCAACCTTGGTCCTACGAACATCGAGGCGCTGGTCCGACGGGTGGTCGGGATTCATCAGGTGCTCTCGGCACGGATCGCGATGGACATCGGCGAGCCGGTCGAGCTGCCGGAGGACGTGGCCGAGCGGCTCGAGAGGGCATTGGACACGGCTCTTGCGAACGTCGAGCAGCATGCGATGGGCGCGCACGTCGTCGTGTCGGCCGCAACCGATCCGCACAGGTTGACCGTCAGGGTTTTGGACGACGGTCCAGGCTTCAGCGCCCCGCTGCACCGACCCGGGTTCGGCATGACTGAGATTCTCGGTAGGCATTTAGCTGCTGTTGGTGGCAGAGCCTCCGTCCACTCGATTCCGGGACGAGGAACGGCAGTCGAAATCGTCGTACCAAGGTAGGACGGGATGAATACGCTGGCAACGGCACACGAGCCGGTCCGCTATGTCGTCATCGACGACGAACCCCTATACCGCCAGGGATTCGATGTCGGCACCGCCGGCGAAATTCGTCAGGTGGGCGGATATCGATCAGTCGAGGACTTTCTTGCCCTGCAGCGCGAACCATGCCATGTCGTGGTGCTCGATCTCTGCCTGAACAGGCAGACCGGAGACAAGGCCGTGCTGCAGGGCGTCAGAGCGATCCGGCAACTCGTCGAAGAGTTCAATCAGCGGGTTCTGGTGTACTCCGCCGAGGAGCGACCCGAACCTGTGGGCCGATGCGTCGCCGCGGGGGCGGCCGGTTACGTGAGCAAGTACGGCCCAGACACCTCCAAAGTCGTCCAGGCCATCGAGGAGATCGGCAGGAACGGCCGGATCGTCACGCAATCACTTCACGACGAACTCAGGTGCCTGATTCGCAGTTGCCCCGACATACGACTGTCCGGGACTCTCGAAGAGACCCTCATCCTGCTCCGAAGCAACCTGAGCAATGCGGAAATCGCCGAACGGCGTCAGCGATCCGTCCGCACCATTGAAGACCACAAGGAAAAGATCAAGCAGATTTTCGCGGCCGAACTCGTGAGCCGGGAGAAGGGATACGCCGACCTGGTGCACGATCTCGGGATCGGCCCCGGCGATCTGGTGAACGATGAGGCCGGTCAACGTCCCGTATTCGGTCGCATCGCGAGACGCATGCCCTGGAGTCGCGGCCGCAGCCGGCGCTGAAGCACGGGGGTTCCCAATGAGCGGGGTGATCCCTTCTTCGCGAGCTCGAGCGAAGCCGTGGCCCCGGAAGGGGCGAGGCCGCTCAAGGGGCTGGAACACGCTGGGTCCGCGGCATTGGGCGACGATCGGGAGGCGCGTGGCTCAAGTACCGGGTTTTCCCGGCTGACACGGACGTTCGCACGGGAGACCGTGGTGTCCTCGGACGAAGCGCGCGGGATCGGAGGGAGGAATTGGGCCGGAACCACATGGCCGAATGGCTGCGACTGCCGGCTGACCTGGTTCGCCCTGCCCGTTGCCGTCACGCGAACGGCGTCCTGCCGTCCAACGCCTTCAGATGAGGACGATCATGAAATCCGCGTACGAAAAGGGAGTGACCATGAACGCCGCCGTCAAATGGCGTAAGCGCATTGGACTCTCGGTCCTTGCGTCTGTGAGCTCGCTCGTCACCGTTTTCGCTGCTGCCGGCTCTGCTTCGGCGGCGACCGACTACAAGATCAACGTCACCCAGGCCTGCCGCTACACGTACAACAACTACTCGGCATGGGCGGACTACGTCAATTACGGCAACCCCTTCTCGTGGGTCTGCCGGGTCAACTCGTATTCCGCGTCGGTCCCTGCGGGAGTGGGGGTGACGGTCACCACGCTCGGGGGCGTTGACATGCAGAAGTACTGCAATGTCGCGCACCGTGGCACCAAGGCGGTGATCGTGACCTGGAACGCATTCGGCTGGAAGTGCCGATGATGATCGGTCTTTCGGAATGACCCCGCGAAGCACCTCTTGGGGTCGTTCTCAAGGGGTGCTTCGACCTCGGGTCACCGCCCTGCCTGCCCCGAACCTACGGGTTCGGGGGTTTCCTGTGCACCGGGGCCGGTAGTCGCGGGTGGGGCTTCCCGTCGTTCCGCCGGTCTCAGACGACTGAGCGGATGACTGGATCAGAGGCGAGGCGACGGAGGGCCGTGGCCGTCTCGGTCGCCTGGCCGGCGAACGGCTCGGGCCGTCTACCGGACTCGATCGCTTCGGCGACGGCGAGAAGATCATCGGGGGGCATCAGCGGGGTACGTGCATCGCGAAGGTACAGCCGCCCGCCGGCAGAGGCGGACTCCACTATCTGCAGATAGGGGATGCGCCTGCCGCTTGTGGCATCCAGGCGAACGTGCGCCGTGGACAGGTCGAAGCGCTTGGCCTTCACGGCGCCTTGAATGACCAGCACCGTGCCGAAGAGGTCGGCGCGAAAGCGCAATACCCGGACGCTCAGATAGGTCATCGCGATCGCGGGAACGAGGCCGATCAACGCGACACCCGCGAACAGGACCGGCGCGGACGAAGGCCCGCAGCCCAGCTGGTCCCTTATTTCCTCCTGCCGGCTTGGCGGAGCATCCGGGATGTACGCGCAGAGGGCCGGGCCATGTGCGGCTTCCTGAGATGTGGATGACCGCATGAGCGTGAGCGCGGATATGGCCAGGTAGAGGAGGATGAGAAGCGTGGTCGCCGGAATTGCGGTCTTCGCCAGGGCGGACGGGCCTACGCGGAGCCGCAGAGAGGGAGTGACCAACGATCAATGCTATTAATACGGCGCTCTTTTCGATACCTCAGACCTGGTGGGATGACTGTCCCCTACGGCGATTGCCGTCGCCACCCTCGAACGTGGCCGAAGTGGACCGGAGTTTTCGCGGCCCGGCGACGCGGATCCCGGCTCGGTGGTCGTGGTAAACGGCGGGTTTGTCGTGGCGCCGAAATCGACACCTCGGCAGGCCGCAGAGTTGAGGGCCGCCGACCTCCCTTCGCGAATCGAGCTCGCGTCGGCCACACTGACTTCATGGAATACGTCGGCCGGGTGCCCGCGCCGCCGCTTGACCAGTTCATCGACGACATCTACTGCCTGACCGGGGTGCCGCGACACCGCCGGATGAACGTCCCGCCGATGCCGTCGGCACACCTGTTCGTGAACCTGGACGGACCGGTTCGCCTGTGGGATTCCGACCCTGCGGTGCCGCCTGTGGTGTTCACCGACGGGTGGTTCATGGGTGTGTGGACCAGGCGTTTCCTCTTCGAGTACCCCGCAAAGGTGCGGCTCGTCGGGGTGCACTTCAAACCTTGGGGGATGTCGCCGTTCGTCGAGATGCCCGCGATCGAGCTGCGGGACCGATGGGTGCCGGTCGACGCCGTCTGGCGACGATCGGTGGACCGGATTCGCAACCGGGTCGGCGACAGCGCATCGGCCACCGAGACACTGCGGGTGCTGGAGGAGGAGCTACGGTCGCGGTTCGCGGAGGCGTCGCGCGGTCTCGACCTGGTCCGGCACACAGGCGGGCGTCTGGAGACTTTTCACGGCGCGATCCCGGTCGGCGCGCTGGCCGATGCCGCCGGGGTGAGCGGCAATCACCTGGCCACGCAGTTCAAGTCTCATGTCGGGATCACTCCGAAGCGGGTGGCGCGAATCTACCGCTTCGCGCGGCTGATCCTGGCCGTCGACGCTCTCCGTCCGGTCGACTGGCCGGAACTCGCCCATACGGCGGGCTACTTCGACCAGGCCCACTTCAGCAGGGAGTTCAAGGACTTCACCGGTCACACCCCGACGGAATACCTGGCCCTGCGGCGCCGATTCCCCGTCGAGCAGGGGTTCCCACCGGACCACGGTCCGATGCCTGCTGATTGATTTTCTACAAGCCCGGTCGCCTCCGGGACCGACAGGATCGTGGGCGAACGCGCGAAGAGGATCGAGGAGAACCCGTGGGCACAGTGATCATGCACAACGTGGTGTCGGTGGACGGTTTCATCGCCGACGAGAACGACGACGTCGGGCCACTCCACGATTGGTACTTCAACGGGGACACCCCGATCGTCCAAGGCGGCGACCAGCAGTACGACCATTCCGGTTCGGGCAGTGACTTCAGGGTCTCAAGTACGTCGGCGGAGTATGTCCGGACGATGTGGGAGTCGATCGGCACGATCGTGATGGGCCGCCATCTGTTCGACCTGGTGAACGGCTGGGAGGGTCGACCGCCCGCGGGTGACCACGTGGTCGTGGTGTCCCACCGGCCCAAGCCCGAGGGCTGGCACCCCGAGGCGTCGTACCACTTCGTCGACGGCGTGACGGCAGCGATCGACAAGGCGCAGAAGCTCGCCGGGGAGCGAACCGTCGCTGTGAACGCCGGCGACGTGGGCAGCCAGATCCTCGCGGCCGGTCTCGTGGACGAGGTGGCGATGGACGTGGTGCCGGTGGTGTTCGGGTCGGGCAAACGCTACTTCGGCGGCATCGATGGGCAGCACCTGCTGGAGGATCCCCACGTGGTCATCCAGGGCGACGGAGTGCTGCACCTGAAGTTCAGGGTACGTCGCTGACGCGGCCGGGCGGTCTGGAGGCGTCGTGCGGCCAACGCTGGGAGAAGCGTGGCCTCCGCCGCTGACGATTGTGCGTCCGTACGACGAAGCCCCGGGAGCCTCGTGAGAAGCCCCGGGGCCCGGGTGCCGTCGGTGACGGGCCACATCTCAGTGGGCCCGGCAGCGACCGTGGCTGCTTAGAGCGGCCGAACCTGCTCGGCCTGGGGGCCCTTGGCGCCCTGGCCCGCGGTGTACTCGACTCGCTGGTTCTCCTCCAGCGAGCGGTAGCCGCCGGCGTCGATGGCCGAGTAGTGGACGAAGACGTCCGGAGTGCCGTCGTCGGGGGCGATGAAGCCGAAGCCCTTCTCGGCGTTGAACCACTTGACGGTTCCCTGAGCCATGATGCTTTCTCCTCTGATGAAACGATCTCGAGAGCCACGGACGTGATCCTCGGGCTGCTGCGACCGACCGCCTTGGGAAAGCCTCGGCTCCATACGGTAACGCCCGCTGTCATAACTCAGCAGGCGCTTCAACGCATACTGGTACTTCGACACAACCTCTGCTTGCGACACTACACGCCACGAGGCCGTCCCCGCGCCACTCTCACGCAAAACCCCGTACGGCGCCTCCACAGGCTCCGTGCCCGTCCCCCGGCAGGGGCCGCTCCTCGCCCGGGAGCGGTCGGGTGGGCACACGAACGCGATGCATCGCAGACGATCGACGGATCGCAGCAGGTGTCTGAAAATCTACGATGTCTTCGACCAGGATTTGATGCTTTTCTCGACTGAGGTTCGAGCCGGGGGTGAGGCTACAGGCATCACGGGGAGCCCGCACCCGAATGGTCGCCCGCCCACCACTGCATCGAGCACAGCGGGGGCGGCAACGAGTGTCCGGGCGGTTAGCCATACGCGTCCCACTCCGTTGCCGGGGCTGGGCATCCTCCGCCGGTCTCACCCCGTCCACGGCATCTCCTGCTCGAGGGAGAAGCAGCCGGTGCGGCGGGCGGTCTCAGCTCGGGCGGAAGCTCACACGTCCGGCGCCTCCGTGGACGCGACCGGAGTCCGCTGTCCGCCGGTGGAAAACCGGATGACATTCGCGTCACTCGCCGGGACCCTGGGCACGGCGATGAGTTTTGTCGGTGGTGGCTGCCAGGCTTGCCATAACCACGAACTCTTGTGGGACTGGGTCCCCGGGCCGGGGCGCCAGCCATGACCACGTCATTCACCGACAAACCTGATTGAGGCGCCGTGTCCGTCGCACAGCTTGATCCGCCTACCACACCCGTGACCAAGGTTTCGGGCCGCACTCCGCCCGTGATCCGGTTGCTGGTGCTCGCCACGTTCGTGGTCATTCTCAATGAGACGCTCCTGATCAACGCTATTCCGCGGTTGATGGGCGCGCTGCACATCTCGGAGCAGACCGCGCAGTGGCTCTCGACCGCCTTCATGCTGACCATGGCTGCTGTCATCCCGACCACCGGATGGTTCCTGCAACGGGTCACCACCCGTCGTGCGTACGCCACCGCGATGGGACTGTTCCTGTTCGGTACGGCGCTGGCCACCGTCGCGCCGTCGTTCGAGGTGCTGCTGGGCGCCCGCATCATCCAGGCGTCCGGGACGGCCGTGATGATGCCGTTGCTGATGACGACGTTGATGCAGGTCGTGCCGGAGGCGGATCGCGGCCGTGTGATGGGCAACGTCTCCCTGGCCATCTCGGTCGCGCCCGCGATGGGCCCGGCGGTCTCGGGGGTGATCCTCCAGCTCGGATCCTGGCGGCTGCTGTTCGCCGTGGTGATCCCCATCGCCGCGGTGATCACATGGAGCGGTCTGCGGCAGCTCAAGAACGTCGGGGAGCCCCAGGCCAGCGCCATCGACTGGCTGAGCGTGGTGACCGCCGCCGCCGGCTTCGGCGGCCTGGTCTACGGGCTCAGCCGGTTCGAGGGCGGCGACGTCCGCGTGGCCGCTTCGATCGTGGCGGCGGGCCTGGTCGCCATCGCGGTCTTCGTCGTCCGCCAGCTGGCGCTGCAGAAGCGCGGTGTCCCCCTGATGGACCTGCGCACTCTTCGCCACCGCACCTACACGATCGCGCTGATCCTGATGGCGGTCTCCTTCATGGCGATGCTCGGTGCGATGATCCTGCTGCCGCTGTATCTGCAGAACGTCCGCGAGCTCAGCCCTCTGGAGACCGGACTCCTCGTGATGCCGGGCGGCCTCGCGATGGGGCTGCTCGGGCCGGCCGTCGGCCGCCTGTTCGACCGGTTCGGTGGCCGGGTGCTGGTTGTCCCCGGCGCGATCGGAATCGCCCTCGCGCTCGCCGGCTTCACACAGGTCACCATGACCATGCCGTTCTGGCAGCTCCTGGGGCTGCACGCGCTGTTGATGGTAAGTCTGGCCGCGACCTTCACCCCGGTGTTCACCCTCGGGCTCGGAGCGGTTCCCCCGAAGCTCTACTCGCATGGCAGCTCGATCCTCAGCACCCTGCAGCAGGTCGCCGCGGCCTTCGGCACCGCGCTTGTGATCACCGTGATGAGCGCGCGAGCCGACGCCCTGAGATCCGCGGGAGTCTCGGAGGTACTGGCCGATCTCGGCGGCATGCGGCTGGCCTTCATCATCGGCGCGGTGCTGTCCTTGGCTGTGGTCGTCAGCGCCGTGCTCCTGCCGGCCCGGGCGAACGGCGTCGCCGAGCCCGAGGAGTCCGGCCTGTGAAACGGGCGTGATGTCGATGGAGCGGCACGCTCTGATTTCTCCTGTCCGGCGGGTTGTGCCCACCCGACAAGCAGCAGGCCGGGGAATGAGCGCCGCCTCACGGTGTTGCTCCGCTTGACCTTGACACGGTGACAAGGTCTTCACTGTGGCCACGGAGGTGGTCCCGATGGCCGTACCGAAAGAGGACACGAACACGATGCGGGCTCTTCAGGAGCTGGAGAACGGCAGCTCGTCGGTGCGGCTGCGGGCGGCGCTGGCGGCCGGCACGAGCCCGAACCCGCTGTTCGTCGGCAAGCTCGTCGAACGATGCGCGATCGAGCCCGATTTCTTCGTGCGCGACATGCTCACGTGGGCGCTCACCCGCCACCCGTCGTCGCTGACGGTCCCCACGCTCATCGCCGAACTGCGTTCGAAGCGCACGCAGGCGCGCAGCCAGGCGTTGCACACGCTGTCCAAGATCGGGGATCGGCGGGCGTGGCCGGCGATCACCCGGGCGCTGCTGACCGACGCCGACGACGAGGTGGCGCGGACCGCCTGGCGAGCGGCGGTCGTACTCGTGCCCGAAGGCGAGGAAGGCGAGCTGGCCGCGGTGCTGGCGACACAGTTCGGGCGCGGGGAGCGTGAGACGCAGCTGAGCCTCAGCCGGGCGCTGATCGCGCTCGGTGAGGCGATCACGCCGATCCTGCGCGCCGCGACGGCCGATCGCGACCCTCGCGTGCGTCAGCACGCGATCGCCACGGACCGTCTGGCGCGCGATCCGGATGCGGGATTCGAGTTCGCGGTCGAGGAGGCGAAGCGCATCGTCGCTCTCGGCACGACCGGCCAGGAGGCGTGACAGGCGGTGTTGATCGGTGATGTGGCACGGCGGTCCGGGGTAAGCGCCCGCATGCTCAGGCACTACGAGTCGCTCGGCCTGGTGCGGCCGACGGGTCGTAGCGAGGCCGGCTATCGGGAGTATTCCAGCGAGGACATCCGGCGGATCTTCCACATCGAGAGCCTGCGGTCGTTGGGGCTGTCGCTTCGTGAAGTCGGGCGCGCGCTGGACGATCCCGGCTTCACGCCCTCGGAGCTCGTCGACGACCTCATCCGCCAGACGCGCGAACGCATCGCGCGTGAGACGGAGCTGCTCACGCGGCTTGTCCGGATCGACGCCGCGGAACCCGCCGACTGGGAGGACGTCCTGCGGATCGTCGAACTCCTCCAGGCCTTGGGGTCGGAGAGCGCCGGAAAGCGCCAGCGTGCGGCCCTGTCGTCGGTCACGGAGGCGCCGCTGCCGGTGGAAGCCCTGGTCGAGGCGGCGCTGAGCGAGACGGACACGAACGTCGCCGGAGCCCTTCGGTGGGCTCTGGCGCGATCGGGAGACGACGGACTGGCACTGCTGGCGGAGGGCCTCGGCTCACCGGTGGCCGAGGTGCGCGAACGTGCCGTACAGTCCATCGCCGAGATTCCGCACGCTGCGGCCACCGCACTGCTGCGGGACGCCCTCACGAACCCCGACATCGTGGTCCGCAGGTGTGCCGCTCTGGCGCTCGGTACACGTGGCGGAGCCGACGCCGTCCCGACGCTCGTCGACATGATCGTCGAGGGGGTGAACGACACCGATGCGGCCGACGCGCTGAGCGCGCTGGCGAGTGATCCCGTGCTGGCGGATCGGATCGCCGCCGGGCTCGTCGACCGTCTCGCCCAGAGCGCCGTTGAGCCGTCCGCGCGCCGACGGCTGACACAGGCGCTCGCGGACATCCCCGGGCCCACCACGTCACGGGCCCTCGCGGATCTGTCCCATGACGACGACCGTGCCGTCGCGCTCACGGCGACGTACATTCTCGGGCTCCGCGGCGACGCGCGATAACGGAGCCGTCCTGCCGCCGACCACGCCGCCCCGGGCCGTACCGCGGATCGCGGCGCAAGGGCGGCGTAAGGGCGGCACAGTACGGCGTAAGGGTGGCACAGTACGGCGCAAGTGGCACAGTACGGCGCGATACGGCGCACGGGGCCGCGCGGTGGAGTGCGGCCCCGTGCCCGGCGGTACGGCCAGTGGTGGTACGGCCAGTGGCGTTGTGTCAGGCGCGATGGGTCAGTGGCGGCCCGGGCCCCCGTCGGCACGACGCGGCGCACCGGCGGCGAGTGCCAGGTCCTGCTGGAGCACGTAGTACTGCGACTTGGGCTTCAGGTCCGCGTCGTAGAACAGGGCGGCACCCTCCTGCGGGTCGTCGAACCAGCCGGGGATCCAGGAATACGTGTCGCCGAAGCCCCACGGGGTGAACGAGATGCACTCGCGCACCGCGAGGCAGGCCTTCAGGGCGCGGGACCAGTAGCTCTCCTGGGCGTACTTGGCCAGCGGGCTGGTCGGGGTGTTCACGTTCGGCGACGCCTCCGTGAACGTGCGGACGTCCACCTCGGTCTCGGCCACCTTCAGGCCGAGATCCGCGAAGCGCTGCAGGTTGTTCTGCAGGTCGGGGAAGTCGTACTGGGTGTCGAGGTGGCCCTGGAAGCCGACGCCGTCGATGGGCACGCGCTGGGCCTTCAGGGTCTTGACGAAGTCGTAGACGGCGTTGCTCTTCGGCCCGGTGAACTCGAGGTTGTAGTCGTTGTAGAACAGCAGGGCCTTGGGGTCGGCCTCGTGCGCCCACCGGAAGGCGTCGGCGATGTAGCCGAGTCCGCCCCACGCCTTGTACCAGATGGTCTGGCGGGGCTTCCCGTCGTCATCGAACGCCTCGTTGACCACGTCCCACTGCCAGATGTCGCCCTTGAAGTGCCTCGCCTGGTCCTGGACGTGCTTCTTCAGCAGGGCCTTCAGCTCGTTGTCGGACAGGGTGGTGGTGGAGCCGTCGGAGGAGAGCCACTCGGGCAGCTGGCTGTGCCACACCAGCGTGTGACCGCGCACCAGCTGCTTGTTCTTCTTCGCGAAGGCGACCAGCCGGTCGGCCGCGGCCCAGTCGTACGTGCCTCGGGTGGGCTCGACGAGCTGCCACTTCATCACGTTCTCGGGGGTGACGCTGGAGAACTGCTCGGCCGTGATCCGGGTGTAGTCGGCGTTGCTGCCGAGTTCGTCCGTGTTCACGGCGGTGCCGATACGCAGGCCGATCCGGTCGCCGAGCGCGCGCAGCGAGTCCGCGGGGTAGCGGCCGGGCTGGGACTGTGCGGGGCCGGCACCGGGTTCGGCCGAGGCCGAGCCGGTGAGAGCAACCCCGCCCAACAGGACCGTGGCGCTCACGAGGCCGATGGACAGTGCGGAACGAAGCACACTAACTCCTCGGGGGGAAAGTGGGGGGTTGACGGGTGCTGCGGTCAGGTCAGCCTCACCCGGGCCGCTTCGGTTGACCACGATGGCTCCTCTTCGGCCGTGAGGATGTCCGAAAGTTTCGGTGGCATTACGAAAGTAATGCCGACCATAGAAACCCGGTTGTTGTACGTCAAGGGTCCCGATCACCAGTCAGTTCGTAGGAACAACGGCTTTCGGGGCAGAGAACGCGAGAGTCAGCTCCTGTACTGCTGTGACGCAAGCGACAGCTCTTCCGAAACTTTTCGGCGTTTGCTTCATCGCGTGAGACCTCCGCGGTGGCGGCGCCGCCCGCGAGCGCGAGGTGCTGGAGCTCGCGGCCTTGGGCCCGACCAGCGCCTCGATCGCCCAATCCCCGCACGTGTCGCGGAGCGCCGTGGAAAAGCACGTCAACGCGCTGTTCGACAAGCTCGCGCTGTCGCACACCACCGGCTACAGCCGCCGGGTCCTGGCCGTGCTGCGTCACCCCGGCTCCTGAGCCGCTGTGGTTTTCCGCAGGTGAAGCGGGCGGAGCACCGCATTCCGCCGTGAAACCGATCTCCATAGCGTCGATCACATGATGCAGACGATGATGAACGTGCTGGTGGCGGCGGTCGTGGCGGCGGGCGGCCAGACCGTCGACGTACGCCCCGACATGGAGAAGATCGTGGCCGGCGGCGGGGCGACGGCCGCCCTGGCGCGGATCTCCGGCGGCGGCCGCACCTGGTCGGGCGCCGTCGGTGTGCGCGACGTCGAGCGCGGGGGACGGCCGTCGCCGAACGGATACTTCCGGATCGGCAGCGTCACCAAGACCTTCGTCGCGACCGTGGTGCTCCAGCTCGTGGACGAGGGCAAGGTGCGGCTCGACGACCCCGTCGACGAGTACCTGCCCGGCCTGGTGCCGGGCGGCGACCGGATCACCGTCCGGCAGCTTCTCAACCACACCAGCCACCTGTACGACTACATGAGCGAGCCGGGATACTCGACCAACCGCTGGCGCGGCGACGCCAGGTTCCGCTCCTACCAGCCGCGCGAGCTGCTCAAGGTGGCCTTCGCCAAGAAGCTCCCTGACGACGGGAAGTGGCACTACTCCAACACCGACTACGTGGTCCTCGGGCTGCTGGTGGAGAAGCTGACCGGCCGCCCGTACGGCGAGGAGGTCGGGCGCCGTATCCTGCGCCCGCTGCGGCTGCGCCACACGGTGGTGCCGGGCGACCGGGCAGGACTGCCGTCACCGCACGCCAAGGGGTACGAGCCGCTGCCCGGCCTGGTGGACGCGACGCGGATGAACCCCTCGCTGGACTGGGCCGCCGGGGAGATGATCTCGACCGCGGCCGACCTGGAGCGGTTCATGTCGGCGCTGCTCGGCGGCAAGCTGATCAGCGGGGCGTCCTTGAAGGCCATGCGCACGACGGTGGAGACGGGAGCCGGGTTCGGCTACGGGCTCGGGCTGCAGGCCTACGCGTTGCCGTGCGGCACGGTGTGGGGGCACAGCGGTGAGCTGATCGGATACATGACGTTCGCGTTCCGCTCGGACTCGGGCAGATCGTTGACCCTGTCGATCAACCCCTCGACCCGCAACCCGTCCACCGCGGAGGTCATGGGAATCGCCGTGAAGGTCTTCTGCAGGTCGGCGGGTTGAGACGTGTCCGTGACGTGATCAGACTCCGGGATCACCGCCGGCGCGATGATGCGACTGCGGTCGCACGAAAGCAGGCACCTCAGGGGGAGGTACGCGCCCCCGCGCGGGATCGACGATGGTCGCATGACCGAGATCATCACGGCGATCGGCATGTCTCCCCTGGAGATCCTGCTTCTGCTGGGCGTCGTCGGCCTGCTGTCGTCGCGGTGGTGCCCGCTCCGGGCCCGGCGACCGGTCGCGCTCGCCGCGGCGGTGGTCGTCGCCCTGTCCGGGATCGTGCTGAGCGTGCGCGGGTTGCGCTGGCAGATGGCGCCCGCGCTCGCCGGCGTCCTGGTCGCGCTCGCGTTCGCCGTGCCGGTGCTCGCCGGACGCCCGGCCCGGCGGGTGAGACGGTGGCTCGCCCTGCCGGGAGTCGTGGCCGGCCTCGGCCTGGTCTGTGCGAGCGCGGCCGCCGCCTGGGCGGTGCCCGTGCCCGTGTTCCCCGGGCCGTCCGGTCCGTACGCGGTGGGCACTGCGGTCATGCAGTGGACCGACGCCTCTCGCCCCGAGCCCGCCACCGAAGAGCCCGGCGACCACCGCACGGTCGTGGTGCAGGTGTGGTACCCCGCACCCGCGGGCACGGCCGGTCCCCGTGCCCGGTATCTCGGCCGCACCGAGCAGGAGGCGCGTACGGTCGCCGACGGCCTGACCGGCTACATCGGCGTGCCCGCCTTCCTGCTGGACGACGCGGTCCGTGCCCGCACCGGCGCCGTGTACGACGCGCCGGCGGCGGCCGGGCGGTTCCCCGTCGTGCTGTTTTCTCCCGGGCTGGGCGGCGTGCGCACCCAGAACACCGCGTGGGCGGAGGAACTGGCCGGCCGCGGCTACGTCGTCGCGGCCCTCGACCATTTGTACGACTCCGCCGCCGTCGTGCTCGACGACGGACGGACGATCCGCACGCGCGTCGTGTCCACCGGCGACGACGAGAAGGACAGACGGCTCGCGACCGGCTGGACGGCGGTCAGGGCCGCCGATCTCAGCTTCGTCCTCACCCAGCTCGGCCGCCTCGACAGGGGCGAGATCCGCGGCCCGCTGACCGGCTCGCTGACCGGGCGGCTCGACACCGCGCGGGCGGCGGCGACCGGCCACTCCATCGGCGGAGGCGCCGCCCTGCGGGCCGCCCGCCAGGACCGCCGGTTCGCGGCGGTGATCGACCTGGACGGCTATCCGTACGACCCCGCGCCCCGGCCCTACCACCAGCCGGTGCTCGCGCTCACCCATCCCGTCGACCCGGCCGGCAACCCGTCGTACATCCCTCGTCTCACCCGGATCCTCTCGCTGAGCACGTCGGAGAGCTACCGCATCACGGTCCCCGGCGCGGCGCACCTCACCTTCGCCGACGCGCCGCTCTACCTGCCGCCGGTGCCGTCCGTTGTCGGTTCCCTGGGCCGCACCGGGGGCCTGTCCGTCACCACGGCGGCCACCGGTGCCTTCCTCGACGCCACCCTGCGTGACAAACCGGGCGACCTGGCCACGCTCCTGCGCCCGTACGGCGATCTCACCGTCCACCGGCCCGCGCGGAAGGATGACACGGGGGGCCGTGACTAGACTCCGTGGAATGACGTTCGATCTCCACGGGCGGACGAGGCGGCTGGAGCTGGCCGACCAGGATCTACGGTCCTTCGAGGCCGTCGTGCTGGAGGCCACGCCGGACGGGATCGTCCTGGACCGGTCGGCCTTCTACCCGGGCGGCGGAGGCCAGCCGCCGGACCAGGGCGTGCTGCTGTGGCAGGGCGTCGAGACCCGCATCAAGGGCGTACGCAAGGGCGACGACCTCTACCTCGTCCCGGCGCCGGACGATCCGATCCCGCCCGCCGGTACGGTCGTGCGGGCGGCGGTCGCCGACGAGCGGCGCTCGGCGCTCATGCGCACCCACTCGGGCCTGCACGTGCTGTGCGGCGTGGTGTTCCGCGACTACGGTGCCCTGGTCACGGGCGGCAACATGGAGCCGATGAGCGCGCGGATGGATTTCAACCTCCCCGAGGTGCCGCCCGGCTTCAAGGAGGCGGTCGAGGACGCGTGCAACGCCGAGATCGCCGCGGACCGGCGGATCGACGTACGCGTGCTGCCCCGCGCGGAGGCCTTCGCGATCCCCGACATCATCCGCACCGCGACGAACCTGGTGCCGGAGGACATCCCCGAGGTGCGGATCATCGACATCGTGGGCCTGGACACCCAGGCCGACGGGGGCACGCACGTCGCCTCGACCAGGCAGATCGGCAGGATCAAGGTCGCCAAGATCGAGAGTAAGGGGCGGGGCTTCCGCCGCCTCCGCATCGCGATCTCCGACTGACCGCACCGCGGGCCGCGGGCCGGTCAGAAGTCGATCCGTACGACGGCTCGCCTGAGGGTCGGCCTGCTCACCTCGGTGAACCCCGCGTCCAGGAAGACGTCACGGCTGCCGACGTGGAGCTCCCCCCAGGTGATCTCGACGCCCGGCCGGGTGATCATGGGATAGGCCTCCAGCGCCCGGGCTCCCCGCTCTCGCGCGAAGTCGATCGTGGCGCGTGCGAGCGCGTACGTCACCCCACGCCGGCGGAAGCCCTTGCGGGTGACGAAGCAGGTCACGGCCCAGACGCTGTCGTCGGTCTCGTCCTCCTGCCGGCCGGTCCAGGGGACGCGGGTGCGGGTCAGCTGGGGATAGGCCGTCCGGGGCTCGACCGCGCACCACCCGATCGGCTCACCGTCAAGGTAGGCCACGAGACCGGTGGTCGACCGGGCTCCGGGGGTCTCGCAGCCGGTCTGCTCGCGCAGGCGCGCGGCGCGTTCCGTGGCGGAGACCGAGTTCCACCGGTAGGTGAAGATCTTGTAGCGCTGGCAATGGCAGTCGATCGTGCCGAGGATCGCCCGCACGTCGTCCCACGACGCCCGGTTGGCGGGGACGATGACGAGCCGGTCGGCGGGGATCGGCTCGGTGATGTCCTGCCTCATTCCGCCGGCCGGTCCTCTCCGACCAGGCCGTCGACGGACTCGCGGATGAGGTCGGCGTGCCCGATGTGCCGGGCGTACTCCTCGATCATGTCGATCAGCAGGCGGCGGAGGCTGGGCGTCTCACCGCGTGAGTTGGTGTACGCCGCGAGCCGTCCGAGACCGCCCTCCGCCAGGGCCTGCCGTACGCCGGCCCGGGACCGGGCCACCGCGTCCTGCCACAAGGTCGTCAGTTGCTCGGGTGTGTCCTCTGCGGCCGTGCGCCACTCCCAGTCGGGGTCGGCGTCGAAGTCCACCGTGTCCCACGGCGGCGCCGGCGGTCGCCCGAACAGCTTCTGGGAGAACATGTCGTCCTCCACCAGAGCCAGGTGCTTGAGCAGCCCGCCCAGGGTCATTGACGACGCGGCGGCGGTCGCCCGCAGGCCGGCCGCGTCGAGCCCGCCGCACTTCCAAGCGAAGATCCGGCGCTGGCGTTCCAGCGAGCCCAGCAAGGTGTCGGTCTCGTCGCCCGCGACCGGCGGCTCACGAAGGATGTTTTCGGTCATGGCGGACAGGCTACGGTGCATTCCGGACGATCCCCTTCCGGAATCCGACGGGTTGCCGAATGAAACGCGACGAGAGCCCCACCGCCCGGGCGCTCCTGCTCCTCGAACTGGTCCAGAACAGTCCGGGGATCACGGCCGAACGGCTGGCCGGCCGGCTCGGCGTCTCCGAACGGGCGGCCCGGCGCTACGTCGGCATCCTGCGTGAGGCCGGCATCCCGGTCGAGTCCGAACGCGGCCCCTACGGGGGATACCGCATCGGCCGGGGGCTCCGGCTGCCTCCCCTGATGTTCACGCAGGCCGAGGCGCTCGGGCTGGTGATGGCCGTGCTGGACGGCCGGCACGATTCGGCGGATCCGGCCGATCCCGTGGGCGGCGCGCTCGGCAAGATCCTGCGCGTACTGCCAGAAGCGGTCGCCGGGCAGGCCGAGGCGGTGCGGAGCATGAGCGCGAGACACCCCGAGCCCGGCGCCAGGACTCCCGGGCCCGAGACCGTCGCCGTCCTCGTCCAGGCCTGTGCGGCACATCGCCGGCTTCGGCTCGGATATCGCATCCGGCCCGGAGACGAGCGCGACATGGAAGTCGATCCGTGGGCCGTCGTCGTACGCCGCGGCCGGTGGTATCTGCTGTGCTGGTCGCACACGAAGAACGCCCGCCGGGTGCTGCGGGTGGACAAGGTGGCCGGTGCCGAGGTTCTCGACGTTCCGGCCGTCCCTCCGGCCGATCTCGACCCGGCGCGGGTGCTGGAAGACCATCTGTCGGCGGGGTGGCGGCACGAGGTGGAGGTCGTCGTCGACGCGCCCGCCGAGGCCGTGACCGAGTGGGTCCCGCGCAGTCTCGGCCGTCCCGAGCCGATCGACGCGCACCGTACGCGCCTCGTCGGCAGCACGGACGAACCGGAGTGGTACGCCCGGCAGCTCACGGCGATCAGGGCGCCCTTCCGCATCGTCGGGCCGCCCGAACTGCGGGAGGCCGTCGAAGCCCTCGGACGCCGTCTTCTCCAGGCCGGCGCCTGACCGTCTCAGTCCGGCATGAGGATGGTGGACAGGATGCGCCGGGTGCGGCCGGGCGCGGGCTGGTTGGCGAGCCTCGAGGTGATCACCGCTCTCAGCTCCCGCAGGAAGTCCTGGAACTCCTCGTCGCTGAGGTACAGGGCCGCCTTCCGGTATCCCACGCCGTCGCGGCCGAGGTCGACGTCGTCCCGGGTGAGGTAGCGGTCGAAGTCGGCCAGCAGCGACGCGACGAACGTCATGAACGCCTGACGGTGCTCCTCCGTGCTCATCCCGGCCGCCTCGTCGGCGCTGACGTGCGGGTTGGCCGTACGCAGCCGGTAGGTCCGTTCGAAGGTGCCCCGCACCTTGCGCTCCGCCGCGACCTCCAGGAGCTCGCCCTCGACCAGCGCCGCGATCTGCCGGTAGAGGGTCGCGGACGGCACGTCGGGGAGCTCCGCGCGCAGGTCGGCCGTCGTCAGCATCCGCTCGCCCAGGAGCGCCTGGACGATGCGCAGCCGGATCGGGTGCAGCAGCAACTCGGCCGTCGTCATGGTCCTACGTTCTCATAGTTGACATCATTCTCACAAGCGATAACAATCAGACTCACCACGGAGACGACCTGGGAGGCTCGCCATGAGCACCGTGACCATCACCGCCGACGCCGTCGAAGTCCACCTCACCGCGGTGGAGAAGGCCGCCGCCCTGCGCGCCGACCTGCGGGTTCCGCGCTCGGCGGTCAGGTCCGCCGAGATCGTGGACGACGCGCTCGGCGCGGCGCGGGGCGTGCGCACAGGGCTCGGCGTGCCCGGTCTGCGCAAGCTCGGGACCTGGCACAGCCGGGCAGGCAAGGAGTTCGTCGACGTGCGCGACGGCCAGTCGGCGGTGCGCATCCACCTCGACGGGCACGGTTACGCCTCCCTGCTGCTGGGCGTGGACGACCCGCGTGCCGTGGTCGCCACCCTCACCGGAGTCTGAAAGGGATCGGCGCGATGCGCGACATCGACCTCACCTTCGCCTCGGGCGGCGAGCGGCTCGCCGGCACGCTGACCCTGCCCGACGGCGACGGCCCCTTTTCCGCCGCGCTGCTGGTCCCCGGCTCGGGACCGATCGACCGCGACTCCGACCATCGGCGCCTCCCCCTCGGGGTGACCCGTCAGCTGGCGGAGGCGTTCGCGGCCGCCGGGATCGCGTCCCTCCGCTACGACAAGCGGGGCGTGGGCGCCAGCACCGGGAGTTTCCTGGCGGCCGGGCTCCGCGACAACATGGACGACGCCGGAGCCGCGCTGGCCGCGCTGCGCGAGCGTCCGGAGATCGATCCCGCCCGCGTGGCGCCGGCCGGGCACAGCGAGGGAGCGTTGATCGCGGCGAACCTCGCCGCCCACGACCACACGGTGGCGGCCGTCGTGCTGCTGGCCGGCGCCGCGAAGATCGGGTCGGAGTTGTTGCGGTGGCAGGCCGCGCGCCTCGCGCCCACCATGCCGGCGGTCGTCCGCGCCCTGCTGCGCCTCACCCGCACCGACCTGGTCACCAAGGTGACGAAGAACCACGAGCGCATCCGCCGTACGACGACCGACGTCGCCCGCATCGGCGGAGTCCGGGTGAACGCCCGCTGGACCCGCGAGTTCCTCGACTACGACCCCACAGCCGATCTCGCCCTGATCCAGGCGCCGGTGCTGGCCGTCACGGGGGACAAGGACCTCCAGGTGGACCCCGGGGACCTGGCCCGCATGGCGGAGCTGGTGCCGGGACCGATCGAGACCCGCCTGATCCCCGATCTCGACCACATCCTGCGCAGGCAGCCGGGGCCGCCGTCGCTTCGCGCGTACAAGCGTGAGGCGCGCGAGCCAATCGACGCGCAGGTGAGAGACCTCGTCACCGGCTGGCTCGCGCGCACGCTCGCGGTGCCGGTGCGGGACGGGCGCTGACAGTCGAAGACCCCGGACGAGGCGGAGCCGCGTCTCCAGTCGTTCGGCACGCCCGTTTCGGGGGATGACGACCTCGGGGTGCCGGAGGGGAGACCGTCGTGGACACCGTACGCAATGTGATCGCCGGGGAGAGCCGCGAGCCGGCCTCCGGCGCGTGGATGGACCTGATCGATCCCTCCACCGAGCAGGTGTACGGCAGGGCGGCCCGCTCGGGTGAGCGGGACGTGGCGTGCGCGGTGGAGGCGGCCACGGAGGCCGCCCGGGCCTGGCGCCGGACCACCCCGGCCGAGCGTCAGCGGCTGCTCGTCGAGCTGGCCGATCTGATGGCCGACAACCGGGACGCGCTGGCCGAGGCCGAGGTGCGGGCGACCGGCAAGCCCCGCGGCACCGCGCTGCGGGTCGACGGGTCCACTGTGACGAGGCCAGTGTGATGCGAATCACTCGGAAAGCGGCTGTTTTGCGGTGAACCCCGGCGTCCGGAACAGTACCCATCACGATGGACACGACGGATCTGGAGCTGTTGCGGCAGGTCACGAGGGGTGACGAGCACGCCTTCGAGCAGTTGTACGCACGGCACGCACGGGCGCTGCTGGCGTACGCGGAAGGACTCCTCGGCGAGCGCGGACCGGCCGAGGAGGCGCTCCAGGAGACGTTCATCGCCGTGTGGCGCGGCGCCGGCGCGTTCGAAGAGCGGTCGCTGGTGCGCACCTGGCTGTTCGGCATCTGCCGCCGCCAGGCGCTCAAGCGGATGCGCGGTCATCTGCCGGCGTCGCGGCCTCTCGACGACGCGCTCGACCTGCCGTCGCCGGAGCCCGGGCCGCAGGCGGTGACGCTGGCACGGGCGGACACGGCCGCGGTCGCGGCCGCGTTGCGGACGCTGGCCCCGCTCCACCGCGAGGTCCTCGACCTCGCGTTCGCCGCCGAGATGTCCCATGCGGAGATCGCCGAGGTGCTGGGCGTCCCGGCCGGGACGGTGAAAAGCCGCCTGTTCAACGCCCGGGCCGCGCTGGCCCGCGCCCTGCCTGTTGAGATCGAGGAGGCCGGCCGATGAACCACCCCACCGAGCTGCTGCCCGACTACGCCGCCGGTGTCCTCCCGGATCCGGCCGCCGTGGACGCCCATGTGCGGGCGTGTGCCGAATGCGCCGCCGAGGCCGAGTCGTGGAGAAAGGTCCGCTCGGCCGTCGCCGGGCGCGCCGCCGCGGTGGCCGCGCCCGCGCCGTCGATCTTCGCCGCGATCCGGGAGCGCATCGGCGCGGCCGAGCCGCGGGTGCGGGCCCGTACGCACCCGGTCCCCAGGTACGCCGGTGAGGTGGGGCGGCGGCCGTGGCGGCGGGCCTTCGGCCTGCTGACCCGCCAGTGGACCCTGGTCAGGTGGCCGGTCTGGGCGCTGGCCGTGGCCGCGCTCGTGGTCGGCGGCGTGGTCGCCGCCCGGGTCTCGTCGGCGGGGCTGGCACCTCAGGTGCTCGCCACCGTGATTCCGCTCGCCGCGGCGCTCGCGGCGGCGGGGGCGTGCGGAACGGATCGGGAACCGGTCGGCGAGCTGGTCGCGGCGACCCCCACGTCGCCCAGGGTGGTGCTGCTGGCCCGGCTCACGCTGGTGCTCGGCGTGATCGGCGCACTGAGCCTGCTCGTCACACTGGCGCTCGTGCCGCTGGAGCCGGTCGCCGGGCTCCTCGGCCTCGCGGCGGCGTGGTTCGGCCCGCTGGTGCCGCTGTCCGCGCTGAGCTTCACGCTGTCGGTGCTGTGGCGGCCGTCCGTGGGCGTGGGGGCGGCCATGGCGCTGTGGCTGCTGCGGCTCCTCGCCATGACGGGCGCGATCGACCGGGCTCTGGCGGCCGTGGTCGAGCGGCTGTGCACCCCCGGCGCCGGCGTCCTGACCGGCGCGGCCGTACTCGTCGCGGTGGCGGTGCTGCTGTCGCCGCGCCTGCCCCATGGGCGGGCGCACCGGATCGGCTTCTGATCCGCGCCGCTTGTGGTCCGCGCCGCTTGTGGTCCGGGCCGCTTGTGGTCCGGGTTGCCTTGTGGTCCGGGCCGGATTTTTCTTAGAACAAGATTCTGGTGAACCGGCCCGGCCCGGCCGGTACCCACTCGCGTGAAATCAATGTCCTTGTGGCGGTACGAGGCCCGGCGTGCGGGATGGCCGGCATGCCTGGCTGCCCCGGCGTCGCTGCTGGTGACCCTCGCCCTCGCGGTGGCGAGTCTCGGCTTCGGCGCGCCCCCGCCGTCCGTCCACGGAGTGCTCCTCTCGGGCGTCGAGGCGCTCGTCCCCCTGGCCGCGGCGATGGCGGCGGTCACGGTGGTCAGCGTGGACCGCTGTCGTGAGCTGCAGCTCGCGCTCCCGGCCGCCTATGCGGGCACGCTCGGCCGCAGGCTCGGCGTCGTCGCGGGGATCGGCGCCGCGCTGTCGGTGCTCTTCTCGGCCGTGCTGCGGCTCACCGGCTCGTGGACCGGACCGCAGTCACCCCTCGCGTCGGTCCTGGTCTGGGCGTCGCCGCTGCTGGGGCTCACCGGCCTGGCCCTGCTCGTGGCCGTCCTGGGCCGCAGCGTCGTGCTCGCGACCACGACGGTCGCCGTGGTGTGGCTGTGCCAGCAACTGTTCGCCCCGGCGCTGGCCGCCGGGACGTGGTCGCGCCCGTTCTTCCTGTTCATGACCAGCCGCGCGGGCGTCGCCGACGGCTGGGGGACGAACCGTGCGGTGCTCGCGGCCTGCGGCGTCCTGTTCATCACGGCCGCGCTCCTGCTGCTGCGCCGGCCGGAGCGTCTCCTGACGGAGGAAGAGGTATGAGGTCGCGTCTGTCCGCCGTGTGCCGGTACGAGTTCCGGATGCAGATCCGCAAGCGGTCCCTGTGGGTGAGCACCGCCGGCCTGGCCATGCTGATCGCCGTCGCCCAGGGCGACCGGGGGCCGCGCTACCTGCCGGCAGGCACGAGCGCCGCCGAGGTGATGGCGTCGTGGGCGCTGCTGTTCTCCATGCTGCTGCCGATCGGGTTCGGCATGGTGCTGGCCGACCGGCTGGTCCGCGACCACAGGATCGGCGCCGCGCCGCTGCTCGCCAGCCTGCCGGCCCGCCCGGGCGCGCTGGTGGCCGGAAAGTACGCGGGGTCCGTCGCCGCGACCGCGGTCCCCGGCCTGCTGGTGCTCCTCGTCACCGCCGGCGGCGAGTTCGTTCACCGGGGTGATGTCGCGCTGTTCGGCTGGGCCTTCGTGGCGTTCGCCGTGGTGCTGCTGCCGGGCCTGGCGTTCGTGGCCGCGTTCGCGCTCGTCTGCCCGATGGTGATCTCGGCGCCGCTGTTCCGGGTGCTGTTCGCGGGCTACTGGTTCTGGGGGAACATGCTCGGCCCGAACTATCTGCCCTCGCTGACGGGGACGCTGCTGACACCGATCGGCGACTATCCGGCGAGCTGGCTCATGGGCGGGAAGGCCCTCTACGCGGGCGACTCCGGCTGGCTCCCGTTCCTGCGTCCCGAGCCGGGCGGCGGCGCGGCGCTCCTCAGCGTCGTCCTGCTGACCGTGCTCGCGTCCCTGCCCCTCGCGTTCGCGGGCTCCCTGATGACCCGCCGTACCTCGTCCTGAAAGAGAGACCGAAGTAGACCATGGACATCACGATCAGCGGGCTGCGCAGGCGGTTCGGACGCGTCGAGGCGCTGCGCGGCGTCGATCTCGAGGTCCCCGGAGGGATGTTCGGCCTGCTGGGCACGAACGGCGCCGGCAAGACCACTTTGATGCGCATCCTGGCCGGGGTGCTGTCCCCGACCGGCGGGCGGGTGCTGGTGGGCGGCCACGACCTCACCACCCGGGCGGGACGGCTGGCCGTGCAGCGGCGGCTGGGCTACCTGCCGCAGGACCTCGGCCTCTATCCCGATCTCACGACCCGCGAGTTCCTCGACTACATCGGGCTGCTCAAGGGCCTCGACGACGACTCGGCCCGGCGCCGCCAGATCGGCGAGCTGCTCGACATGGTGGGGCTCGCCGACGTCGCCGGACGCAGGCTCAAGGGCTTCTCCGGCGGCATGCGGCGGCGGGTCGGCATCGCGCAGGCCCTGCTCGGCGACCCCGCGCTGGTCGTGGTGGACGAGCCGACGGCCGGGCTCGACCCCGAGGAACGTATCCGCTTCCGCACGCTTCTGGCCCAGATCGCGGGGCACCGGACCGTGCTGCTGAGCACCCACATCGTGGAGGACGTGGCACAGACCTGCCAGGAGGCCGCCGTCATGGCGGCGGGCCGGGTGATCTTCACCGGTCCGGTGACCGGCATCATCGGCCGCGCCCGGGGCGCGACGTGGGAGGTCGTCACCCAGGGGCCGCCCCCGGCCACAGGCGTGGTCGTGTCGGCGGTCGGCGGGCCGGACGGCACGCACTACCGCGTGGTCAGCCCGGCCAAGCCGGATCCGGCGGCGGTCCCGGTGCAGCCGTCGCTGGAGGAGGGCTACGTCGCGCTCATGCGCGAGGCCGTCCCGAGCTGAGCGCTCAGTCGCGGAGGCCGGCGAAGAGGTCGTCCTCGTGGTCCGGGGCGTCCACGCGGGAGGTCTTCCTGGTGAAGAACTCGTGCGAGAAGGCCCGGTGCTGGGCCTCGGGCGGCATCTGCAGCATGGGGATGTTCTCGCCCTGGCTCGCGTGGGCCTGCAGGGCCTTCAACTTGTTCTCCACGTACGGCGACACGTCGACGACGCTGGTGACGAGCTCCTCGGGGGTGCCGAAGTCGTCGGGAAGCTCGAAGTCGTCCGGGGCCATGCCGCTGCTGCGCAGAAACTCGAACATCTCCCGGATCCGCTCGCGCGGCACGGCGACGTAGTAGAGCTTGTCGGGGATGCCGGTCATCTCGGCCGCCGCGACCGCGATGCGGTGGGCCTGGATGTGGTCGGGGTGTCCGTAGTTGCCGTTCTCGTCGTAGGTGACGATCACCTGGGGCCGGTAGCGCTCCATCAGCTCGGCGAGCCGGGCGGCGGCCGACTCGACCGGGACGTTGGCGAACGCGTCCGGGTGGCCGTTGCCCTCCCAGCCGACCATGCCGGAGTCGCGGTAGCCGAGCAGTTCCAGGTGGCCGATGCCGAGGTGGCCGACCGACTCGCGCAGCTCGGCCAGGCGCCGCTCGGCGACCGCGGCGTCGTCGTGGCCGGGCTCGCCCGGCTTCACCCCTCCGGGACCGTCTCCCTGCTCCCCGTTGGTGCACGTCACCAGGACCGTACGGACACCCTCGGCGGCGTACTTCGCGAAGACCCCGCCGGTGCCCATCACCTCGTCGTCCGGGTGGGCGTGCACAGCCATCAGGGTGAGCTCTCGGTCCATTCCGTCCCCCGCAGTGTCGTTTACCGTCACCCGGACGACCCTATATCGCCCCTTGATCTCGCGCGGGGACACCGCTGACCGGCGGTGTCGGGGCCGGGGCCATGCGGCCGGCCAGCAGCCACCAGACGACCAGCTGCAGCAGGGCCAGCACCACGGCGAAGGGCGGCAGGGTCCAGAGCCCGACGCCCTGCGCGATCGCACCGGCGAGCCACGGGAACACGGCGCCGCCGACCACCGACACGCCGTTCAGCAGCCCGATCGCCGTCGGCACCAGCCGGGCCACGGTCAGCCGCGGCGCGACGGCCATCGTCGTGGGGAAGATCGGCCCCAGCCAGAAGCCGAGCAGCACGAAGCTCACGGTGGCCACGGCGGCGCCCGGCGCGAGCCAGGCCAGCATCGTGCTGAGCGTGACTCCGGCCAGGCAGATGAAGGTCATCCCGGTCGCGGTCAGGCCGAGCCTGGTGGCGATCGGGCTGATCAGGAAGCGGCCCAGGGTGAGCCCGAGCCAGTAACCGGAGACGGTGTAGCCGGCCAGCAGGTCGCTCTGCCCGTGCTCGTCGACCAGGAAGCTGAACCCCCAGTTCCCCACGCTGATCTCCAGGCCGACGTACACGGCGAGGAACACCGCGCCCAGCAGGACGGCGGGCTGCCGCGAGGCGGTGGCCAGCAGCCCGCCAGTGGCGGGCCCGGCGTGTTCTCCCGTGTGTTCCCCCGGGGGCGGGGCCTCGCGGGCGGGCAGGGTCAGGTAGAAGCCGATCAGCAGCGGCAGGCAGACCAGGGCCAGGACCAGCCACACGGCCGTCCAGGGCAGGAAGGTCAAGATCCAGGTGGCCAGCAGCGGCCCGAGAAGCGCGCCGACGCCGAAGAACGCGTGCAGGCGGTTGAGCAGCGTCGTCGCCCCGGGCAGGTCGGTGAGGTAGGCGTTCAGCACCGATTCGAAGATGCCCGTGCCGTACCCGGCCACGATCTGGCCCACCAGGAAGGCCAGGAACGGCGGGCGCACGGCCGTGAAGAGGCCGGCCAGCGCGAACGTGCCGCCGCCGAGGATGAGCGAGGCCCGGATCCCGAGGCGGTTGATCAGCGGGCCGGCGGTCGAGCCGGACAGCATGAACCCGGCGGAGAAGGCGAAGAACTGGGTGCCGATCGTGGCCTTGTCGAGGCCGTAGTCGTCGATCTGCGCCGGCAGCAGCACCCCGCCCACGCCGGAGCTGAGACCGACCAGGATGAAGGTGACGTAGGAGAGCGCGACCGGCGCCCACAACCGACGCCCCAGTCCGGACACCTGACCTCCCGCGTACGAGCAGCCTTCCGGCCACCCGGCATGCGGGATCGGCCGTATCCGTGATCAACGGTGATCCCGTTTTCGGCGTCATGCTACTTGGAGTCCCTGATGCTCCCATAGGGGTTTTGGGTGGCTATCGTGACGATGTGACGGATCATGCGTCGGTTCAGGCGAACGGCGTTCGCATCGCGTACCGGACGTACGGGACGAATGGCGGCGTGCCGCTGGTCCTGCTGCACGGGCTGGGCGAGGGCATGGCCGACTGGGCGGGCGTCGCGCCGGTTCTGGCCGCCCACCGGCACGTGTACGCCCTCGACCTGCGCGGCCACGGCGCCAGCGGACGGCCGGGGACCTACGGGCTTGAACTCATGCGCGACGACGTCCTCGCCTTCCTCGACGCGCTGTCGCTCGGCACGGTGGACCTGATCGGGCACTCGATGGGCGGCGTCGTGGCCTACCTGCTCGCCGCGGAGCGGCCGGGCCGGGTGCGGACCTTGATCCTGGAGGACGTCCCGCTCCCCGTGCCGCGTGTCCCGCCTCCTCTCGTACGCCCGGAGGGGCCGCTGACGTTCGACTGGGCCATGGTGGAGGCGATCAGGCCCGAGGTCGACCGGCCCGACCCGGCGTGGCTGGAGCGGCTGGGCCTGATCACCGCGCGCACGCTCGTGATCGGCGGCGGGCCGGACAGCCACATCCCGCAGGAGCGGGTCGCCGAGATGGCCCGCCGCATCCCCGGCGCGACGCTCGTCACGATTCCCGCCGGGCACCTGGTGCACGAGGACGCCCCGGAGGCGTTCGTCCGCGAGGTGCTCGCCTTCCTTCCCTAGAGCGTGGACGGCAGCCCGAAGACGGTGAACAGGGCGGGATTGCCGAACACGACGTTCCGCGCGACGCCGGATCGGGTGACGGTGAAGACCTGCACCGAGTGGGCCCGCGGGACGCCGTCGCCGCCGTCGACGTAGGCGGCGAGCGCCGGCTGCCCGTTGGCCCGCGTCGGCACCATCCGCCAGGGGCCGCGCCGGGTGCAGACCCAGCGGATGAAACGGCCGAACTCCTCCCGGCCGGAGAACCACGACAGGAACGGCGGCATCTCCAGGACCGCGTCCTCCCGCAGCAGCCGTTCGAGGGCGTCGACGTCGGCCTTCTCGAACGCCGCGACGTACCGGTCGAGCAGGTCGCGGCCGGCGGGGTCGTCCGGCTCCACGAGGTCGTCCTCGGCCGGGGCGACCGTGGCGAGCCGGGCGCGGGCGCGCTGCAGTGCGCTGTTGACGGCGGCGGCCGACGTCTCCAGCAGGTCGGCGACCTCGCTCGCCCGCCAGGCCAGCACCTCGCGCAGGATGAGCACCGCCCGCTGCCGCGGCGGCAGGTGCTGCAGGGCCGCGACGAACGCCAGCCGGATCCCGCCCCGGGACGCGACGATCGCGGCGGGGTCCACCAGCGCGTCGGGGATCGGCTCCAGCCAGGTCACCTCCGGCAGCCTCCGTTGCGGCCCCGTCTCCGGGTCGTCGGCGGGGCCGGTGAGGCCCGAGGGCAGTGCCCGGCGGCCGCGTTGTTCGAGTGCCGTGAGGCAGGCGTTCGTCGCGATCCGGTAGAGCCAGGTGCGCGGGGAGGCCCGCCGCTCGTCGTAGTCGCCCGACGCCCGCCATGCCCGCAGCATGACCTCCTGTAGCAGGTCCTCCGCGTCGTGCACCGAGCCCAGCATCCGGTAGCAGTGCGTCATCAGCTCACGCCGGTGGGGCCCGGTGATCCGCTCGAACTCCTCGTCACTCCACATGCGCTCTCCCGCGTCGCGTCGCCGTCACCGGTATCTACCGGCTCGCCGCCGCCGACTCATCGGTGACCGATGAGTCGGCCGCACGCTCCCGGTACGTACCGGCGAAACCGCTTGTGGAAAGGACGAGGATGATCCCCACCCACACCACCCGCCCCGCCTCTGCCCGGCCGGCCCCGGCCCGTGCCGGGCGGCCCTGGCCGATGCTGGCGGTGCTGCTCGCCGGCCAGTTCATGGGGCTGCTCGACCTCTACATCGTCAACGTGGCGATTCCCCGGATCGGCGCCGACCTGGAGGCCTCAGGGGCCGCCCTGCAACTGGTCGTCGGCGGCTACATCATCGCGTACGCGACCCTGCTGATCACCGGCGCCCGGCTCGGCGAGCTGTACGGCAGGCGCCGCATGTACGTGATCGGGGTCGCCGCCTTCACCGCGGGCTCGCTGCTGTGCGGGCTCGCTCCTGACATCGGGACGCTGATCGCCTTCAGGTTCGTCCAGGGGGCCGCGGCGGCGGTGATGGTCCCGCAGATCATGAGCGTGATCCAGACCCGGTTCACCGGCAGGGCCAGGGCCACGGCGCTCAGCGCGTACGCCTCGGTGCTCTCGGCCGGTTCGGTCGCCGGGCTGACGCTGGGCGGGGTGCTGACCGGCGCCGATTTGGCCGGGACCGGCTGGCGGCCGGTGTTCCTGGTGAACGTCCCCGCGGGCGTCCTGCTGACGGTCGCGGTGCCCCGGCTGGTGCCTCCGGACGCGCCGTCCGGGCCGCGCGGTGCGCGTGGGCTCGACCTGCGGGGCCTCGCGCTCGCGCTGCCCGCGACGCTCCTGATCGTGCTTCCGCTCGTGCTGGGCAGGGAGGCCGGTTGGCCCGTGTGGGCGTACGTCTCGATCGCCGCGGGGGTCGTGCTCGCCGCCGTGTTCGTCGTGGCGCAGCGCCGTACGGCGGCCAGGGGCGGCGACCCGCTGCTCAACCTGGACGTGCTGCGCGCGACCGGCATGCCCTCGGGCCTGGCGACGCTGATCGCGGTGATGGTCGCCTACGGCGGGTTCCTGTTCACCTTCGCCATGCACCTGCAGAGCGGCCTCGGGGAGAGCCCGATGCCGGCCGGGCTCACGTTCCTGCCCATGGCGACGGCGTTCGGACTGGCCAGCTTCTACTGGCGCAGGCTGCCGGGCCGGATCCACCGGCTGCTCCCGGCGTCCGGGCTGGTCCTGTGCGCCCTCGGCACGGCCGGTCTCGCGGTATCGGCGACCGGCGGCCCGATGATGTGGGCCGCGCTGGTGGTCTACGGCGCCGGGCTGGGGATCTCGATCAGCCTGCTCAACCATGCCCTGGTCAACGTGCCACCCGCCCGCGCCGCCGACGCGAGCGGCCTGCTCACGACGGCCATGCAGTTCGGCCAGCTGACCGGCGTGGCGGTGTTCGGCACCGTCTTCCTGAGCCTGGCCGATCCGCCGAGGCCGGAGGCGATGGGCACGACCGCCTGGTGGCTGTCGATCGTCACGGCCCTCGGCGTGGTGGCCGCGGTCACCCTGGCCCGTGCCGCACGGCCCCGGCCCGCCTGAGCACCCCGGCGCACACACCGAGCGGACCCCGGGCTCCCCGGGGTCCCAGGTGGCTCACTCCTCCGGGATCGCCGCAGGGCCGAGCCGCGCGCCCGGACGAGATCGTCGAAGGTGTCGTCCACGATTCCAGGGACGCCGAAGGCGCCCCGTGCGTTGCATCCGGCGGTGTTGCGTCTCCTGACGACGCCCTTTGCCATGGCGGCGCTACCGTGGGCGTACGCATGGAGGAGTGATCCGGGATGCCCGACGGCCGGCAGCTCGCGGACCGCGTGCTGAACGCGGTGAACGCCCATGACCTGGCCCGGCTGTCGGCCTGCTACGACCGGAACGCCGTCCTGTCCACCCCGCTGCGGGAGTGCGAGGGGCGGGAGCAGATCATCCGATACTGGGAAGATCTGTTCAAGGCTTTCGGCGACATGACCCTGACGGTCTGGAACAGGATGGACTACGCCGACCCCGGCTTCAGCGAGTGGACGATGACGGGCACGCACAGCGGGCCCTTCCCGCTGCCCGGCGGCGGTGTCATGGGCGCGAGCGGCCGGCGGATCACCGTGCGCGGCTGCGGAGCCTGCCACGCGGAGAACGGCCTCGTGGCCGCCCATCGGGACTATTTCGACCTGCTTGAGCTGTACTCCCAGCTCGGGTTCTCACTCGTCTCCGGCTGAACCTTCCGGGCGCATCTTGTCGGGCGCGGCATCGGTAACCGCCCCCCGCTTTGGGGTGATTTGTAGCGGTTTACGTAGCCTGAAAGTCTGGGAGAGGGGAGGCGTCATGCCCGATCCAGCGGACGCGACCGTGTTCTTCGTGGGAAACGCCACCATGATCATCCGTTCTCACGGGTTCACCCTGCTGACGGATCCGAACTTCCTGCACAAGGGGCAGCGGGCCCATCTCGGCTGGGGGTTGAGCACCCGCCGCCGCACCGAGCCGGCGATGGAGATCGCGCAGCTTCCGCCCCTGGACCTGGTCGTGCTGTCGCACATGCACGGCGACCACTGGGACAGGATCGCCAGGAACGGCCTCGACAAGGACCTGCCGATCGTCACCACCCGCCACGCGGCGGCCCGGGTGCGCCGCCAGGGATTCGACCACGCCATCGGCCTGGAACCCTGGGAGTACTACCACCAGCGCCACGGGGACAGCACGCTGACGGTGACGGCCACGCCCGCGCGGCACGCGCCGGGTCCGGCGAACGGCCTGATGCCGCCGGTCATGGGGAGCGTGCTCGACTTCGCCCACGCGGGCGAGGTGGACCTGCGCCTGCACATCAGCGGTGACACGGTCATGGACGAGTGCCTGTCGGAGATCCCGCGGCGCTTCCCCGACATCGACGTCGGCATCGTGCATCTCGGCGGCACGCGGATCCTCGGCCTCACGGTGACCATGGACGGCGCCCAGGGAGCGGAGTGGCTCAGGCTGATACAGCCGGACTCGGCCCTGCCCGTGCACTACGACGACTACGCGGCGTTCGCCTCTCCGCTGAAGGACTTCCAGCGGCACGTCCGGAGCGCGGGGCTGTCGCACCTGGTCCACTACCTCATGCGCGGCGAGACCTACCGGCTGCCCGTACGGCAGGCCGGCGTACGCCCGCGCCGTCCCGTCGCCGGGCCCGGCTGACACATCTCAGTCAAGGTCTATTGACAGTCCGCGCGATGGGGGTGTTGCATCTTAATTCAAGAGTTAAAACTTAGCTGAAGCGCTGGACGCACCGGTGCGCCCCCTTTCTCCGCGTAGGGGCGCGGGCCGGAGATCCTGCTGGCATCCCCCCACCAACCGGAGATCTCCATGCGCAAACCCCGGCTCCTCATCATGGCCGCGGCCATGGTCGTCAGCCTGACCGGCGGCCTGGTCGCCGGCACGGGCGCGGACCGAGCCGAAGCCGCCATCGGCCCCATCACCTGGTCGGACGAGTTCAACGCCGCGGCGGGAACGCCCGTTGACGGCTCCAAATGGAAGTTCGACATCGGCGGCGGTGGCTGGGGCAACAACGAGCTGGAGTACTACACCAACTCGACCCGCAACGTGTACCACGACGGGCAGGGACACCTCGCCATCACCGCCCGGCGGGAGAACCCGTCGAACTATCAGTGCCACTACGGCACCTGCCAGTACACCTCCGGCCGCATCCTGACCGCCGACAAGTTCAGCCAGGCGTACGGCCGCTTCGAGGCGAGCATCAAAATCCCCAAGGGTCAGGGCATCTGGCCGGCGTTCTGGATGCTCGGCGGCGGCAACTGGCCGAACACCGGCGAGATCGACATCATGGAGAACGTCGGCAACACGCCCGGCACCGTCTACGGCACCGTGCACGGCCCCGGCTACTCCGGCGGCAGCGGCGTCGGCGGCAACCGGACGATCGGCGCGCCACTCGGCGACGCCTTCCACACCTACCGCGTCGACTGGTCGCCCAACCTCATCGTCTGGTACCTGGACGGCTCGGAGTACTTCCGCGTCACACCGGCCGACATCCGCGGCAATCAGTGGGTGTTCGACCACCCGTTCTTCATGATCCTGAACGTCGCGGTCGGCGGCTACTGGCCGGGCAACCCCGACTCCACCACGTCGTTCCCTCAGACGATGCTGATCGACTGGGTCCGCGTCTCCGCCTGGACGAGCGACGGCGGAGGCGGGACCGGCAGCGCGCTGAAGTCCAACCTGAACGGCCGCTGCGTCGACATCCCGAGCGCGAACCCCGTCGACGGCGCCCGGCTGCAGATGTACGACTGCAACGGCACCGCCGCACAGCAGTGGACGATCAACGGCGACGGCACGGTCCGCGCGATGGGCAAATGCATGGACGCCGCCGCGGCCGGCACCGCCAACGGCACGCCCATTCAGCTCTACACGTGCAACGGCACCGGCGCCCAGCGCTTCACGCTCACCCCGGCCGGTGACCTCGTCAACGTCCCCGCGAACCGGTGCGCGGACATCGTGGACGTGAATCCCGCCAGCGGCGCACGTCTGCAACTGTGGGACTGCACCGGCGGAGCCAACCAGAAGTGGACCCGCGGCTGACCGCGTGACCGGCGTCACCGGAGTGAGAGGTCCCGGCCTCTCACTCCGGTCAGGTCTTTCCGCGGTTCGCGGCATCGCGGGCTCACAGGCTCACGGGCTCACGGGCTCACGGGCTCACGGGCTCACGGCGAGGAGCAGGAAGGCGGCGAACAGCGTGAGGTGCACGCCCGCCTGCAGGAGGGTGGCCCGGCCGGGCACCACGGTCAAGGTCGCCACGACGACCGTCAGCACGAGCAGCACGATGTGCGTCGGGCCGAGTCCGAGCAGCAGCGGCCCCTTCAGCCACAGCGAGGCGGCGGCGATCGTCGGAATGGTGAGCCCGATACTGGCCATGGCCGAGCCGAAGGCGAGGTTCAGGCTGACCTGGACCCGGGCGCGCCGGGCCGCCCGCGCGGCGGCGAGGGTCTCCGGCAGCAGCACCAGCAGCGCGATCACGACGCCCACCGCGGACTGCGGCAGGCTGGCCGCGCGTACGGTCGCCTCGATGGCGGGCGACTCGACCTTCGCCAGGCCCACCACCGCGATCAGCGCGGTCAGCAGCAGCGCCAGGCTGGCAGTGGCAGCCCGTGTGGTCGGCGGAGCGGCGTGGCCGGCGGCATCCGGTCCCTCGGTCCCGGGCTCCACCGAGAGGAAGTATTCGCGGTGCCGGAAGGTCTGCGTGAGCACGAACAGGCCGTACAACGCGATCGAGGCGAGCGCGGCGAACGCGAGCTGGGCCGAGGTGAAGATCGGCCCCGGCCGGCCGGTGGTGAACGTCGGCAGGACGAGACTCAGCGTGGACAGGGTGGCGACGGTGGCCAGCGCGCCTCCGGTCCCCTCCGCGTTGAACACCGCCACCCGCCGCCGTAGCGCCGCGACGAGCAGAGACAGGCCGACGATCCCGTTACACGTGATCATCACGGCGGCGAACACCGTGTCGCGGGCGAGCGACGACGCGGCCGGCCCGCCCGACGCGGTGAGGCTGATGATCAGTGCCACCTCGATCACCGTGACCGCGACGGCGAGCACGAGCGACCCGAACGGCTCGCCCACGCGGTGGGCGATGACCTCGGCGTGGTGCACGGCCGCGAGCACCGAGACCGAGAGGAAGACCGCCGCGATCACCACGACGACGGGAGGGATGGTCCGTCCCCACGCCAGAGCGAGCACTGCCACGGCGAGGATCGGAACGGTGACGGTCCAGGTGGCGGCCAGCCGGCGATAGCGCAGGGTCACATTCTCATCCTGCCCAAATGGGGCGAATGGGCATAAAGCCCTCGGTGCCCCGGCTCGGGGGCAGGATGTGCCGGGTGCAGGGGTGGGGTGTGCCGGGCTCAGTGGCGGATGGGTGTGGTTCGGGGCGGGGGTTGTGCGCGGTTGACGGCAGGGTTGTGCGTGGTCGAGGGCCGGGATGGGTGTGTCTCAGAGCTGCTTGAGCAGCCAGCGAGGACCGGTGACCAGGGCGCCGAGGGCCGTCACCCGCTCGCGCAGCCCCCGGTCGGCGGTGACGACGAGGGCCGTCTCCCATGACCGCGCGCCGCGCACCGCTTCCACGATCGCGTCGTCCCCGCTGCCCCCGGCCACCACGACCGTCAGGTCCCCGGTCACCGGCCCCGGATCGGCGGCGCCGGCCGCCGCCCCTTCGAGCACCGCGACCACGCGCGGGAACCATCGGGCCAGGGCGGGAACCCCTTCCGGCATCTCGTCGAAGCCCTGCGCGGCACGGGGCACCAGCTCGTTGAGCAGGCGGTTCGCGGCCCCCGCGCGATCCTTCCACCACCCGTGCTCGGCCCGCGCGCCGATGATGTTGGCCATGTCGAGGACGACGACCACCGGGCTCAGCGCCGGCCGGATCCTCGGCCACGAGTCGGCGAAACCGGGATGCAGTTCCTTCGCGGCCACCTCGTCGGCCGCCACCCAGCGCATGTCGGCGCTCTCGCCGTTGGCGGGCGCGGCGTCGAGCAGCCCCCCGGCCTCCGCGATCACCGTCTGGAACGACCAGCCGCCGTGGTCGTCGACGTAGAGCCCGCGCACCCGGACGAGATCGGCGTCCAGCGCGGCCTCCTCCCGCGCCTCGCGCAGCGCGCCGGTGATGGCGTCCTCATGGCTGTCGCACGCGCCGCCCGGCAGCCCCCACGTCCCGCCGTGATGGCTCCACCAGGCCCGCTTCTGCATCAGCACGTACGGCATGCCGTCGAGCGTGTGGTGCACGGTGAGCAGGCCGGCGGCGCCGTACAGTCCCCAGTGCTGGTGCCCCAGCTCGCACAGGGCCCAGCCGTCGCCGTCCTTCGCCGCCATGCACCCATCTTGCCGCAGCCCGCCGAATCGCTTTGACGGTCACCAGTGTCCGAGGGGCACCTCCAGCCCGGCGACCAGATCGACGAGGGTCACTCCACCCGCGATGCGGGACGACCTGGATCCGCGTCGCGAAACGTACGTCCCGAAGGCGCGTGGCGGCCTCGTGAGCGGTTCGCGGGAAGTGGTGGCGATCGGCAGGGAGCCGACCTGTGGAACATGGCTGATCGCCAGTGTGATGGTGTCGTAGGCCGATCGTTATTAACCGGTGAGCGATCCTTTCCGACCCGGTGTCCGGAGCCCGTTAACGTGTGAGCCCTCACTCGTGATTCCCCTTTATCCGGAGAATCAGGAGATGTCATATCTGGAGAGACGCCCGCTTCCTGCGGCCGGAGGAGCGGGCGTTGTCCTCCCTTTTCTCTCCTCCTTCTCGCGCCGTCGCCGGTGCGGGTGGTGGTGCCTCTTATCCGATCACCGTTTCCGACGGGCTCGGCTCGTTACCCTGCCGGTACATCCGTACCGGCAGGGTCGCCGCCGTCAGGGGAGTGGTGTGGCGACGGCAGGCCGGCTGGGTGAGGATCTCCCCGGCAGTGGCCCGATGAACGCCGGCGGCCGCCCTTTGTGTTCCGAGTTCTCGCCTGAACGTTTCAGCCGGTCCCGGATTCCGTTACTCGTCTCCAGCGATCCCTGCGCAAGTGAGGGCCGTCCTGGGCGGAAAGCCGCCTCGGCGCGGCGTTGACCGGCGATCGACGGGGTCGTAGCTTGATGCGCGGTGTTCCTGTGAATGGATGTAGTTCAGGTGCACGAAACCCCTTGTGGGGTCAGGAGTCATTCCTCGGTCAGGGGCCCTGCGCGACCTTGCAAGGAGCTCGGTTGTGAAAAGCAGAACCAGAACGGGCGTCGCGGTGATCGGCGCCCTCGCCGGAGCCGTCGCCCTGGCCGGCGTGACCACCGCCGGAACGGCACAGGCCGCCACCGGGTGCGCCGTGACCTACACGACCAACGACTGGCCGGGTGGGTTCACCGCCGGCATCACGATCCAGAACCTGGGCAGCGCGATCAACGGCTGGACCCTCGGGTTCGCCTTACCCGACAGCGGTCAGAAGGTGGGCACCGGCTGGTCGGCCACCTACAGCCAGAGCGGGCAGAACGTCACGGCCACGAACGTGGACTACAACGCCGCCATCGCGACCGGCGCGTCGTTGTCCATCGGCTTCAACGGCAGCTGGTCGGGGTCCAACCCCAAGCCCGCCGCGTTCACCTTGAACGGCGTCACCTGCACCGGCTCCACCACCACCTCATCGCCCACGCCCTCGCCCAGCCTGTCGCCCACCCTGTCGCCCACCCCGTCGCCCTCCCCGACACGCTCGCCCTCGCCGTCACCCACCCCCTCGCCCTCGACCACGCCGTCGAGTGGCGCGGTGTACGTGTCGCCGAACGGCAGGGACGGCGCGGCGGGGACGCAGTCCGACCCGACGACCCTCACTTCGGCGATCACGCGCGTCGCCCCCGGCGGGACGATCTATCTGCGCGGCGGGCGGTACGCCTTCACGCAGACGATCACCATCGCACCGGGCAACAACGGCACCTCGAACGCCCGCAAGACCCTGTCCGCCTACCCCGGTGAGACTCCGGTGCTGAACTTCTCGGCCCAGAGCGAGTCCTCGTCGAACCGCGGACTCGCCGTGAACGGCTCGTACTGGCATGTGTACGGCATCGTCGTCGAGCGGGCCGGTGACAACGGAATCTACGTCGGCGGCAGCAACAACATCATCGAGCGCACGGTGACCCGGTTCAATCGCGACACCGGGCTGCAGCTCGGGCGGATCGCCTCCGACACTCCCCGTGACCAGTGGCCGTCCAACAACCTCATCCTCAGCGCGGAGTCGCACGACAACGCCGACTCCGACGGCGAGGACGCCGACGGCTTCGCCGCGAAGCTCACCACCGGCACCGGCAACGTCTTCCGCTACGACGTGTCTCACAACAACATCGACGACGGCTGGGACCTCTACACCAAGACGGACACCGGCGCCATCGGGCCGGTGACCATCGAGGATTCCCTGTCCTACAACAACGGCACCCTCACCGACGGCAGCCAGGCCGGCGACGGCGACCGCAACGGCTACAAACTGGGCGGCGACAAGATCTCCGTCAACCACGTCGTCCGGCGCAGCATCGCCTACCGCAACGGTCACCACGGGTTCACCTACAACAGCAACCCGGGCACGATGTCGATCTCGAACAACGTCGGCATCGACAACGCCGAGCGCAACTTCTCCTTCGACGCCGGCACCTCGGTGTTCCGCAACAACACCTCGTGCCGCAGCGGCAGCGGGTCCAACGACAAGACGGTCGGTAACGCCGACAGCTCCAACCAGTTCTGGTCCGGCTCGAACGGGTCCCGGTGCTCCTCCTACACCGGCGCCATGGGCTGGTCCTTCGCCTCGGACGGCCACCTCGTCGTGACCTTCGGCGGCAGGCCGGTCACGCCGTAACCGGTCGTCTCGTCACCCGGCAAGCGCTCCCCGGCGGAGCACGGCTCGGCCCTGCCGGCCTCTCACAGGGTCACCGGCGGGCGGGGCAACCGTCACAGGGTCACCGGCGGGCGGTGCAACCCGTCACAGGATCACCGGCGGGGCGGGACACCCCGTGGGCGGGACAACCGTCACCGGGTCACCGGCGGGCGACCCGCCCACGCGCCGTACGCGGTGGGCGGGGCCCGCGGTGCGGTTTGCGCGGCACCGGCGTCAGCGGCCGTTGACGGAGAAGTGCTGGTAGTCCTTGGCGCCCGACCACGAGCCGCCCCAGCCCCAGCCGATCTGCCTGAAGGCCCGCACCACGCGATCCCCGTCGTTGATCACGCCGGGCTTCTTGAGCGGCCGGTCGACGAACGCGTCGGCGTTGCGGTGGGCGTTGGACCCGTTCGCGTAGACGTACGGGTTCTCCCGGGGGTTGAGATCCACGGCGAGGCCGTACGCGTGATTGGACCAGCTGCCGGAACCGGTGGCGTTGCGGCAGTTGAAGGCCGAGGTGTTGTCGGCGTCGATGGAGTCGTAGTCACTGCCCTTGTAGACGTCGACGGGCTCCATCCGGCGGATGGGATAGCGCATGTCGTAGAGCTTCCCGAAGACGGAGGCCACGTCTTCGGCCACCTTCTTGTTCACCACGAGCGTGCCGGTGTGCGCCTGGTCGTCGAAGCCCCAGTAGGTCATGGTGATCTTGCGCAGCCCGCTCAGCGGAACCGGGCAGCCGGGCCGCCACGAGTGCCGGACGTCGTCGCGGGACACCTTCTCGATCTTCGCCGAGAAGGGCGGCGGCCCGCTCGGGCTCGGCGTGGGACCGCTGCCGGGCGCGGGCGAGATCGGCGCGGCCGAGGGCGTGACGGGCGGAGGGGTGACGGACGCGGACGCGGCTGAGGCCTGCGCGGCCGAGGGGCCGGCGCCGGCCGTGCTGGACGGCGACGACGCCGCGGCGGGCGCGGACACCCGGGTCCGGGCGGTGTCGGACGCACCCGCGTCACCGACCCCGGCACAGCCGGTCATACCGACGAGAGCCGCTACCACTACCGCTGACCTGCGGTTCCACAAGAAGGTCATAGGCGCAGGTTACCTGCGGACAAGGCGTGCGCCGGCGGTCGCGCACGTTTCCTGTGGACAGCGGGATTCCTGTGGACAAAGCGTCGGCGATTCGGCTGGAATCGCCGTACAGAAGGGGCGCAAGCCGTACGAATTGGCAGTCGGATTCGTTATGGGCCGTCGCTAGGGTGGCGTCGTGCTTGAGGAGCTGCGTTTCGGCGGGGTGAGCGTGCCGACCCATGCGTTCTTCGTGGGTCTCGGCGTGATCCTCGCGAGCGTGGTGTTCGTCCTGGAGGCGCGCCGCCGGGGGGCCCTGCAAGAGGAGTCCCTCGTCGCCGTCACCGGCGCGCTGGTCGGCGGGGCGATGGGCATGCGGCTGTCCGGCTGGGCCGAGCATCTCAATCCCGCGCTCAACCCCGGCCTCCTCGAGGCGTGGATGTTCGGTGCCCGGAGCATTCTCGGAGGCCTGACCGGCGCGTACGTCGGGGTGCTGGTCGCGAAACGGCTGATCGGCTACCGGGAACGGACCGGCGACCTGTTCGCGCCCGCGGTCGCGCTCGGCATGGCCGTCGGCCGCGTCGGCTGCTTCCTCACCGAGGCCCCCGGCCGGCCCACGAGCCTTCCCTGGGGAGTCCACGCCCCGGCCACCGTCCCGGAGTGCCCCGGCTGCCTGGCCGGGCAGGCCATGCACCCGTCATACCTGTACGAGACCGTCTTCCAGCTCGCCGCCTTCGGCGCGTTGCTGTGGGCGCGAAGCCGGGTCGACAGGCCGGGAGAACTGTTCACCCTGTATCTGGGCGCGTATGCCGTCTTCCGATTCCTCGTCGAGTTCACCAGAGCGAACGAGACGGTCTGGCTCGACCTGACCCGCCCGCAGTGGTTCCTCGTCCCGGGGCTCGCGCTTCTCGCCGTCCGCCTCTGGCTCGGATATCGCAAGGGGTTCTACGATCGACTGCTCCCCCGGCGGGGCGAGCGGCAACCGCTGTTACCGGCCGCCCGGCTGTCGCCCGTGGGCGAGGAGGAGAGATGAGCACACCCCCCGAGCCGCCCGAGCGGCCGCACGACCCGCAGCAGGGCGATCCTCACCGGCCCGAAGGCCCGCCCGGGTCTCCCGGTGACCGGCCCGAGGGCCGAGCGGCGTCCGGCGACCAGTCCGAGGGCTCGGCGTCCCCTGCTCCCGGTGCTCATCACGGCCCCGGTGCTCATCACGGCCCGGCTGGTCAGCACGGTCCCGGCGCGGGCGCGCCGAACGGTCCCGGTGGCCCGCAATCACCCCCGGGACCCGGCGGGCCACATGGTCCAGGGGGAGCCTTCGGCCCGGGTGGAGCCTACGGTCCCGGCGGGCCACAGGGTCCGGGGGGACCCTTCGGTCCCGGCGGGCCACAGGGTCCGGGGGGACCCTTCGGCCCGGGTGGCCCGGGGCCCGGGGCGCCGCGCCCATGGCCGCCGCCCCCGGCTCCGAACTCGACCGGCACGGTCATCGCGATGACCTTCGTGGGGATCGTGGCCTATGTGGTCGTCAACTTCGTGCTCTTCCTCGTGACCCTGTCGGTGGCGGACGGGATCGCGAGCGATCACAAGAACGTCGCGCTCATCGGCGGGGCCGTGATCCTGGCCGCGATCGCGTTCGGCGGCGGAACGCTCCTGCTTCTTCTCCGTAAGCCCTGGTCTCGCGGGCTCGGGCTGGGCCTGATGATCGGCTGGGCGCTCCTGACGATTCTCACCGCCGGCCTCTGCACCGGCGTCAACCCCTCGTTCTACACGGATGGCATGTTTTGAGCACCGGAATGCCCCTGCGTGGAGATCGCATCCTCCGCTACGTCAACGCGTTCTGCCCGCGCTGCCACGAGGAGCGGCCCGACCGTCCGCTGGCGGAGGTGCCGCGGCTGTCCGGCCGGCTCGTGGCCCGCGACGGCCGCGTCTACCTGGAGCGCGGCTGCCGCACCCACGGCATGGTCAGGACCCTCTACGACGAGGACCCGGAGATCCTCGCCTACCTGGAGGAGTGGACCGCCCCCACCAAGGCGCACCTCCCCGACGTCGCAGGGAACTTCGATCCGGTCCCGGAGGCGTACCTGCGGGGGCTGCCCGAGATGCAGACCCAGCACACGTGCATCCTCCTCGAGGACGTGGCGGAGGCGTGCAACCTGCGCTGCCCGACCTGCTTCACCGAGTCCTCGCCAGACCTGCGGGGGATCGTGCCGGTCCGGGAGATCCTCGCCAACGTCGACCAGCGCCTGGCCCGCGAGAACGGCCGTCTCGACGTGCTCATGCTCAGCGGCGGCGAGCCGACCCTTCACCCCGACCTGCCCGAGCTGCTCACCGAGCTGGCGGCCCGGCCCGTCACCCGCGTCCTGATCAACACGAACGGGCTTCTGGTGGCCAGGGACGACGCCCTGCTCGACCTGCTCACCGAGCATCGCGAACGCGTCGAGGTCTATCTGCAGTACGACGGCCTGTCGGCCGAGGCGTCCCGGCACCACCGGGGCGGTGACCTGCGGCGGCAGAAGGCGGAGGCGCTGCGCCGGCTGTCCGAGCGGGAGATCTTCACCACGCTCGTCATGACCGCCGCCCTCGGGGTGAACGACGGTGAGATCGGCGACGTCGTGCGCCTGGCCCTCGACACGCCGTACGTCGGAGGCGTCTCGATCCAGCCGCAGTTCGGCTCGGGACGGTCCGGCGCGATCGACCCGATGGACCGGCTCACCCACACGGGCGTGCTCAAGCGCCTCGGCCCCCAGACGGACGGCCTGGTCACCTGGCGCGACCTGACCGCCCTGCCCTGCTCGCACCCGCACTGCTGCTCGGTCGGCTACATGGTCAAGGACGACGCCGACCGGTGGCGCTCCCTGACGGCGTTGATCGGGCACGACCGCCTCAAGGAGAACCTCGGGCTCGTCTCCAACCGCATCGCCGACTCGGAGATCCCCCGTGAGCTCCGCATGGCCGTGCAGGAGTCGCTGCTCGGCCTGCTGTCGGAGCAGTCGTCGCTGTCGCACCCCGAGATCGGCAAGATCTGGCGCGACATCTGCGAGAACTGCGACCTCGGGCTGTCGACGTTGCTGACGCTCGCGTCCTCGGCCCTGCCCGGCCGGAAGCGGCGGCTGCGCCGGCTGCTCGGCGAACGGGTCGTCCGCATCACGATCAAGCCGTTCATGGACATGTCCACGATGCTGGAGGAGCGGCTGATCCAGTGCTGCGTCCATGTCGGCACCCGTTCCGACCAGGACCAGTGCGCGCCGTTCTGCGCGGTCCAGGCCTGGCCGGCGCTCGCGCGCCAGCGCCTTTCCGCCGTCGCCGCGGCCGACCCCGGCGTACGGCTTCCGCTGCTGGAGATCACATGAGCCTCCCGAACGGGGAGCCCGGCGACCGGCCGACCGGCGTCGCGTACGAGCAGGCCGTCGCCGCCCGATCGGCCGGGGGCGGGCAGGCCACGCCGTACGACCCGCTGAAGCTGTGCGTGTACGCGACGGTGGCGCTGCTCGCCTGGGTGTTCGGGGCCTGGGCCGTGCTCGGCTTCGCGGCCTTGGGATTCGCCGGATACTGGCGGGCGCGCCGTGCCGGGCTCACCAGGAGCAAGTGCTATCTCAGGGACACCCGGCTCGTCCTCGCCTATCTGGGGCTGATCGCCCTGGCCGCCGTGGCGGCCATCGTGCTCCCGCACGTGTCCCGTTAGCGGACTCCGAAGCGGCACGGTTTTGTCGGTGGGCCTCGCCATGATCGGCCTACCTACTCACCGAGGGAGCGTCATGGCTGTCGCCCACGAAGCGGCCTGGTCCGGCATCGGCTGGGACTCCTGGAAGAACCTGAGGCTGATCCGGGCCCGGCTCGACGCGGGCGCCGATCCCAACTCGGGGGTGTTCTACCACGGACGGCCGCTGCACGCGGCCGCCGAATGCGGCTCTCCCGAGGTGGTGGCGGAGTTGGTCGCCCGCGTCGACGACGTCGACGCCGAGCAGGAGGGCCGTACGGCGCTGTGGAGGGCCGTCTTCGCCGGCCGTCCGGACAACGCCCGGATCCTGGCCGAGGCCGGCGCCGACCCGTGGCGGCCGATGATGAACGGCTGGTCGCCCGGACGGCTGAGCCTGGCCTCGCCGATCCCCGGCCTGTTCGGCGATCCCGCCGGCCGGCCCGGCCTGTCCGACGCCGAACTCGAGTCGGTGGCGGAGGCCAGGCGTCTCATCGACGCGTTGGGCGACTTCTACTACGACGGGGTGGCCGTGGCCTGCGTGGCCGGCGTCACCGCGGCCGAGGCGGCACGCCGCCTGGAGGCCGCCCCTGTCGACGGCGCCGAAGTCGACGAGCTTCTCGAGGACGACATCTTCGAGGACTTCGACGAGAACCTCGCCATCGTCGGGATGACAGACGTGCCCGGCGGCTGCGTCGTCAGTCAGCCGTGGGGATACATGCCGTACGCGACCGGTGTCACGAAGCGCCTGTCGGCGGGAACGGTCTGCTTCGCGATGTACGCCAATCCCAAGAGCGGCAACCAGGGGAGCGTCACCCGGGACGGCGGGATCGTGGCATGGGACACCCATCCCGGTGGCGGCAACCCTTCGTCCGACGGCTCGGCGGAGGAGATCCTCAGCAGCTACCTGTTCCGTGGACGAGCGCTGGCGTACTGCTGTGCGGGCGCGGGCCTGCGACTGGACGATGCCAGTGCCATCGCCTCGCCCAGCACGTGGGTGAGGCTCCCCGAACGCGACCACTGGCGCTGAACGCCAAGACGAGGCATGCGAACGCGCGGGCCGCGCGAGGAATCGGTCGCAGGGCAGGCCGGCGGACAGGCGGATGTGGGCCGCGTCGCGCCGCCGATTACGGCGCGCAGGGCGTTGCCGGGGCCGCTGCAGGGGCCGTTGCAGGGGCAGGGCCAGTGGGGTTGGGCTGCCACCTGAACGACGGTGTTTGACGGCGCTTTCGCGGAAAGCTCGCGCAGGTGTTCGATGACGCGCTACAGTCATGGCCATCGGATCGAACACGGGTTCGGTCGAGTCCCGGCAGGTAAGGGGTGTGTGATGGCTGTGCCCACGGTGTCCGCCGCCCCCGTTCCGGCTGTCGCCGGACCCGTGGTCTTCGATCCGGTCGTGCCCTCCCCGGCTCCGCCCGCTGTCGTCCCGGTCGTCCCGGTTCAGGCACCGCCCATCGCCGGGCGATGCGTGCCGGGGCCGCGCCGGGCGACACGCCGTAGCGCTTTCTACGGAAATCTACGACGGCCGCTATATGCCGTCATAAAGTCCGAGAGCGTGGACCCCGTGCGCAATCCCTACGCCCCCGGCGCCGGTCAGCGCCCCCCGGAGCTCGCCGGACGCGACCGCGAGCTGCAGCAGTTCGAGATCGTGCTCGAGCGGGTGGCCCGGGGCCGCCCGGAGCGGAGCATGGTCCTGACCGGCCTGCGCGGTGTGGGCAAGACCGTCCTGCTCAACACGTTCAAATCCATGGCCATGCAACGGCTGTGGGGCACCGGCAAGATCGAGGCCAGGCCCGACCAGTCGATCCGCCGCCCGGTGGCGGCCGCGCTGCACATGGCCATCAGGGAGCTCGCCCCCCGGCACCGCGCCCCCGAGCGCATCGAGGAGTTCCTCGGCGTGCTCAAGGCGTTCGCGATGCGCGACCCCGCCGCGGCCAAGGGCACCTCCCACTGGTCGCCCGGCATCGACGTGCCCGCCGCGCGCGGCCGGGCCGACTCCGGCGACCTGGAGATCGACCTGACCGAGCTGTTCATCGACGCCGCGGGCGTCGCGACCGATCTCGGCGTCGGCATCGCGCTGTTCATCGACGAGATGCAGGACGTGCAGGCGCCGGACGTCTCGGCTCTGTGCGCGGCCTGTCACGAGCTGTCGCAGAACGGCGGCCCGCTGATCGTCGTCGGCGCCGGCCTGCCGCACCTGCCGAGCGTGTTGTCGGCGAGCAAGAGCTACTCCGAGCGGCTGTTCCGCTACGCGCGCATCGACCGGCTCGACCGGGACGCCGCCGACCTGGCCCTCATCGCCCCGGCCGCCAGGGAGGACGTCGAGTTCACCCCCGACGCGCTCGACGCGTTGTACGAGGCGGCCGACGGCTACCCCTACTTCGTCCAGGCGTACGGCAAGGTCGCCTGGGATCTCGCCCCGCGCAGCCCGATCACGGCCGAGGACATCAAGGTGTCCGCCCCGGAGGCCGAGGAGGAGCTCGCGGTGGGCTTCTTCGGCAGCCGGTATGAGCGGGCCACCCCCGCCGAGCGGGACTACATGCACGCCATGGCCCAGCTCGGCGACGACCCCGTGCCGACCGCCGAGGTGGCCGAGGTGCTGGGCCGCAAGCCGTCGAGCCTGTCCCCGGCCCGCGACAGCCTGATCAAGAAGGGTCTGATCTACAGCGCCGAACGCGGTGTGATCGGGTTCACCGTTCCGCATTTCGGGAGGTTCCTCCGCGCGCAGCCGGTGTGACCGGCGCGCCCATCGACCTCTCTACGGCTTTCTAGAGGGGAAGCTAGAGAGCCGTAGAGAGCTGAAGTGAAAGTCCTCGATGCGGGAATCTACGCATGTATAGCGTCAGGCCGATACAGGCGTAGATTCCCGCAGAGAGGCGGCGCTGTGGTCACCGGCCGCGGTCACGTGGCCGTCGGCCCCGACCACGACGGCACGTACGTCGGGACGCCGGCCGTCGAGATGCACGGCGAACACCACCTCCGCGTCGCCCTGCGCGGGAAAGACGAAGAAGCGCCAGCACAGCTCGCGCCACATGTCGGCCGGCTCGTCCGTCAGCAGCGACCCGGCATGGGCCCGCCACGCCGCGCTGGCCCGCAACCGTGACAGGGCCCGTCCGGGCGGCGTCGGCCGCTGCTCGCACGGCGCCCGGTGCCGTAGGCGGGAGACGATCTCGTCGATCTCGGGGGAGCAGACGAGCAGCAGGGCGACCCCTGCGCCGATCCAGGGCGCCGTCTCCACGGTGACACGAGGCAGCCCGGTGACGCCCTCGACCCCGACGAGGACCGCCATCGCGGTCAGCGCCGCGGCCCGGCCGATCGACCGCAGCCCGACCGGCGTGTCGCTCACGTCTCCGAAGCACCCGCACCCCACGTCCGGCCGCCGCCTGCGCAGATCCCACAGGACGTACGTCGCGACGGCGAAGAACGCGGCCGGTAGCCATCGGCCGGCCGGGTGGTTCACGACCAGCAGACCGGCCGCCAGCGCGAGCTCGGCCAGGGAGCAGGCATACGTGGCGGGCCTGGCGAAGCGCTCGGGCATGAGCACCGCCGGGCCGAGCCGGGCCAGCGCCCCCGGCGACGCCTCGCGTCCGGCCGTGGCCAGTTTGGCGACGCCGCCCAGCGCCAGTGTCACCACGAGGATCGGCAGCGCGGCAGCCGCGATGGTCGAAAGCACCGGTCACCCCAATCCGACGCGGACATTGAAACAGCCCTTGGTCAAGTCTCCGCCGAGCGCGACGTACGAGGACGCGGCCAGTTCCATGATCCTGCCGCGCGGGGACGTGCCGCATTCCAGGCATCGGTCGCAGAACCGCCCCGCGAGACACCCGCACGCGACGATCGGCAGTGCGTCCGCCCGGCCGTCGCACACATTGCGCACGCGCAGCAGCGAGCCCAGCGCGAGGTACGGCAGGCCGGCGCAGGAGACGCCGCCCTCCTCACAGCCGGTGTCCTCGCGTTCGATCATTGGATAGGCGACGCCCTCTTCTGCGAACTCCGTGAGGTCCGCCCATACGGCCGTGCCCGAGATGCCCGCCTGGCCTCCTGCGTACGCCGCCGGAGGCGGGGGCGCGGCCGTGGCCCGGTACGGCGGTTGCGAGGTCGCCGGGAGCTGCGCGAGCGTGATGCCCTGGTCGAGCAGCCCGATCGCGTCGAACAGGTAGCCCGGCTCCAGCTTGGGGTGCCGCACCCGGATGCGCCCGGAGGAGCGGTAGGGAACGACGATGGAGCGTTCCCGGCGATGTGGACCGCAGTCGAGCTCGATCGTGAGGTCCCGCCGGCCCCGAACCTCCCGGATGACGCCGGTGATCCGGGTGATGTCGGCCCAGATGTGCTCGGCCACGGTGCCGGATCGCAGCGCCCGGATGACGACCCGCGCCCCGGCGGGCAGGTCGGCGGGCGCCACCGCGCCCCCACGCCACGCGGTCGCCCATGGCGCGATCACCAGACGCCGCTGCTCGCCGTCGGCGGTCTCCACGATGATCAGGTGCGGGCTCACGTCGAGGAGGTCGCCGCTGATCACGTCGAACGGCTCGGTCTCCTCCGGGGACCGCGGCGGGGGCCCGGCGTCGCGGCCGAGAACCGCCGCCGCCAGCTTCCGCCTTCGCTCTCCGGCCCGATACGACATCGCCCCTTCCACGCTTTCCAGCCTCACATGCCGGAGGGGGATGGAGAGGCGGTTTTCCGGGCGTTGGTGGCGTCCGGGATCAATATTCCTCCTCCCGGTGCAAGGCGTTGCCACCTGTTACGGGCAAACCACTGCCCGACAGCGCGTACGGCGTGCGTGACGGGCCGCCACCGGCTTGCCCGGTCTTTGCCCAGGAGGGTGCGAAACCTGGATTTCGGTTCAGCCGGATCCGAGGGCACGGCTGCGATTCTGGCACGAGATGCCTCTCTGGCCGGGTTGGTGATCCCTGATCGTGAACCATGAGGAGTTCCGCACGTACGTGCAGTCTCGCGGGGCGGCCCTGCTCCGCGTGGCCAACCAGTTGACCGGCAACCCCAGCGACGCCGAGGACCTCCTGCAGACCGCCCTCGCCCGCACGTACCTCGCGTGGGACCGCATCCGCGACCGTTCGTCGCTCGACGGCTACGTGCGGCGGGCGATGGTGAACATCAACATCTCCTGGTGGCGGCGGCGCAAGCTGGAGGAATACCCCTCCGAGGAGCTCCCCGACGTACCGGTGCAGCAGGACCCGCGGCACCGGTACGACGAACTGGAGCAGGCGCTCGACCGCCTCCCCGCGCGGCAGCGTACGGCGATCGTGCTGCGTTACTACGAGGACATGACCGAGCCCGAGATCGCCAGGACCCTCGGGATCAGCGTGGGCACGGTCAAGAGCTCGGTCTCGCGAGGCATGGCCAAGCTGCGCGGCGACCTGGTCGTGCCCGACGCCCGCAAGAGGGTCAACTGACGCCCCGCGTCACCTCTCGCAGACCACTCCGTCGCTGTCGGCGTCGGTGTACCACTCGTACTCGAGGGATCCGCGATAGTACGGGCCCAACCCGTGGGCGATCGCCTCTTCGCAGGTGCCGTACCTGGTGTCGGTCGCGCCGCCGGCGCTCGGGCTCGGACTGGGGCTGGGGCTCGGACTCGGACTGGGGGTCGGCGAGGGGCTGACCGCGGCGACCGATCCGGTGGTGCCTCCCTGCGGAAGCGGCTCAGGGGAGTACGTCGTGCCGGGCGGGGCGGGGGCCGCGTCGGCCGGCTCGATCGGCGCCGGGGTCAGGGCGTCGCCGGTGCCCGGAGGGACCTGGACGCCGGAACGCCTGTCGTAGGTGTCGGCCGCCCAGCACCCCGACCACAGGCCCACCTTGTCCATCTGCGCGCGGACCTGCTCGTTGTACTGCCACAGGGTGTAGGTGTGCTCGGGGAAGGAGTTCACGGTCTGGGCCAGGCCGCTCCTGACCATGTCGCCGTTGACGTAGACGCCGGTGGACGACCACAGGTAGATCAGAATGCGGTTCTTCTCGGGCACCTGCTCGGCGGCCTGAACGTACGCCGGCTTGCCGGGCGGCAGCAGGGCCTTCAGCCGGGCGGTCGCCTCCGGGAACCAGCAGGCGCCCTTGGCGGGGGCCTCCGCCTCCAGCAGGCCGATCCGTACGGTCCTGCCGCTCACGGTGACGACATCCGCGGTGTCACCGGTCAGGATCTTCTTGACGGTCACCTGGACGGCGTCCTTCGGCACGCTCTTCGGCCGCGTGGTCTTCGTCGTGGTGGTGGGCTTGGGGGTCGCATTCGAGGTGGCGCGGGGGCTCGGGGTCGCCGCGGCGGGCGTCTGCGTCTGCGTTTGAGAAGGCGTCGGGCTCGGGCTCGGGGTCGGGCTCGGGGTCGCCGTGGCCGCCGCGAACGCGGAGGTGGAAGCGGCGGCGGGGACCGCGAGGGCCGCGGCGGCGAGGACGGCGAGTGCGCGTGAGGGGAAACGCACGGGCGCTCCATGGGCTCGGGTACGGGGGACTGCGTCGGCTGTCGTGGAGCCGTTTCCTGAATTACGGAGTCCACCAGAAAACGATCGTTTACGCCAGTCGTCCGGTCAGTTCCTTCTCATCCCGATTTCGGGGGACTCAGCCCGCCTTGGCCTGCGGAGCCCTGCCTGCCTCCCGTGCGCCGGCGGTCGCGCAGGGCCGTACGACGTCGCGGATCACCCGCAGTGCCTGCAGGAACTCGGCGAGCTGGTTTTCGGTCAGCAGCCCGGTGAACCAGGTCTCGATGTCCTCGAGGTGCCGGGGGAGCACGGCCCGCAGCCGCTCCGCCCCCGTCTCGCTCAGCACGGCGTACGAGGCGCGGCGGTCGCTGGCGCAGGCGTGCCGTTCGACGAGCCCGTCGCGTTCCAGGCGGTCGACCACCCGGGTGATCCCGCTCGTGGACAGCGACGTCTGGGCCGCGAGATCGCTCATCCGCAGGCGTCGTTCCGGCGAACGGGCCAGCCGGATCAGGGTCTCGAAGTCGACCTCGGACAGTCCGGCGGCGGCCAACGTGGGGCTGGTCTTGTCGGACAGCCCGGTGCAGACCTCCGCCAACAGGCCCATCGCCGTGAGCCGTGGGTCGTCGAATGGGTCCATGGCCCGAGTCTACGGCACGATAGTTGACGAGAGGAATATTTCTCCGGTAGACATTTGCTGAGTAAGACATCCGCACAGCAACGATCAGGGGAGCAGTCATGAGCATCCGTGAGTGGGAGGGCCTGAAGGTCCCGACGGCCGGCGAGTTCGCGCTGGACAAGGCCCACACGCGTGTCGGTTTCGTCGTCAAGCACATGATGGTCAGCAAGGTCCGCGGCCACTTCGCCGACTACGAGGGCAAGATCGTCATCGCCGAGAACCCGCTCGAGTCCAGCGTGGACGTCGTCATCAAGGCGGGCACGATCGAGACCGGTGTGGCCGACCGCGACGGCCACCTGCGGAGCGACGACTTCCTGAGCGCCGACAAGTTCCCCGAGATCACCTTCCGCAGCAAGCGGGTGACCGGCCTGTCGGGCGACGAGTTCACGCTCGTCGGCGACCTCACGATCCGCGACGTGACCAATGAAGTCGAGCTCAAGGTCGAGTTCAACGGCGCCGCCAACAACCCGTGGGGTCAGGAGATCTTCGGGTTCGGCGCGGAGACCGAGATCGACCGCGAGGAGTACGGCCTGACCTGGAACCAGGCCCTGGAGACCGGTGGCGTCCTCGTCGGCAAGAAGGTCAAAATCGAGATCGAGGGCGAGGCCATCCGCCAGGCGTAGCCTGTGCGGGGCGGAGGCGGATATCCACACCCTGTGCACAGCCCTTGTCCACAGCCTGTGGACAAGGGCTGTGCACCGATCCAAAACGCCCCGCCGCGCGAGGTCCACGACGGTGGCGAGCTTCACTCGGCAATCCGCTTTGCCGCCTTGGACGATCGCCGGTACGCTGTGCTGAGCAACGCGCTACCAGGAGGCTTCGCCTAGTCAGGTCTATGGCGCCGCACTGCTAATGCGGTTTGGGTCTTAAGCCCATCCGGGGTTCAAATCCCCGAGCCTCCGCAGTTCAAAGCCCCTCTCGCCGGTCTTCGGCGAGGGGGGCTTTTTGATCTCCCAGGGGCCTCTAGTTGCAGTTCTAGTTGCAGTTGCCTTCAGTCCCTTGTTTCAGTCCTCGCCCCACAGGGCCGCCCCCATGCGCTCGCTGGCGTCCTTCACCTGGGGACTGGCGATGTGGGTGTAACGCTCAGTGGTCGTGACGCGGGCGTGGCCGAGGATCTCTTGCACGACCCGGATGTGGACGCCCTGCTCGACGAGGAGTGTCCCGGCCGTGTGTCGCGCGTCATGGAGCCGGGCTTCCCGGACCCCGGCCTGGCGCAGGAGCGCCTTCCACATCTTGTAGTCCTCGCTGCGCTCCATCGGCCGGCCCCGCCTCGTCGGGAAGAGCAGGTCGTGATCCTCCCAGAGCTCACCGGCCTCCGCCCGTTCGGCGTCCTGGCGCTTCTTGTGCTCCCGCAGGATCGGAAGCAGCTCGGGCGGGCACTGGAGGGTCAGCCGACTCCGGCCCTTGCGTTGCCGAAAGACGATGCCACCGCCCGTACGCTTCGGGCACCGGTCGGCGTGGCCGGTGCAGTCCTTCGCACACGTCCGTGTCGGGCAGACGTGGCCGCGCTTTGTGCAGCTCTGTGGACAGGCGGGGTCATGCTTGTGGACCTTGCACCGCGGCTTGCACGGCCAGCGGTGCCACTCCTTGCCGCACGTGTGCGGGTCGTCGCAGCCGTGCTTCCACGGTGATCGCTGTGCCTGGTACCAGGCTTTGATCACGCCGGTCTCGAGGTCGACGAAGGACCAGCGGAGGCCGAGCGCTTCGCCCTGGCGGATGCCGAGGGCAAGAGCCACCGACCAGCGTGCCGCGTTCCGGCGCGACTTGGCCGCCTCCAGGATCTTTCGTGCCTCGTTCCGCGTCAGCGGCTCCAAGTCGGGATCAGCAGCGACCGGGGCGTCCACGAGCGTGGCGACGTTCCTGGTGACCTTGTTCCGGCGTACGGCGATCTTCAGGGCGCGGGACAGGATGCGATGCACCTTGAGGACCGTGCTCGACGAGCGGCCCTGCTCCAGCATCGTCGCGTACGCCTTGTCGAGGTGCTCAGGGGCGAGCCGGTCGAGGCGGTGTCGGCCGAGGAGCGGGATGATCCAGTGGCGAGTCTTGGACCGGTAGTCGTCGAGGGTCCGAGGCGCCATCTTGCCCGACGCCACGAGACGGTCACAGATGACGTCGAGGTATTCGGTCATCCACTCGGCGACGGTCGGGACCTTGCCCGGCTTGGCCACTTGCCCGGTCTCGCGCTTGCCCTCCAGCTCTTGGACTTTGCGCGTGACCTCCGCCTCCGTCTTCCCCATCCGGTGACGGCGGTCGGGGGAGCCGTCCGGCTTGATGCCCACGGTCACCCAGCCGTGCCAGTAGCCGTCCTGGCCGAGGTAGATGGACGATCGCCCGTTCGGTTTGCGGTCGGCCATCACGCCGCCTCGGTCAGGCGCCGGGCAAACTCCTGAAGGGCGTCAGCCGGGACGAGGCGATATCCGTCGTACTTGACCGAGCGAAGCTCTCCGCTCTTGATCAGCCGGAAGACCGCCGTACGGCTCATCCCGAGGACGACCGCCGCGTCCTTGGGCCGGTAGAAGAGTCTGTCCATCACGCTGCCCTCCCTTCAGTTGCCGAAAAATCTTGTCCGTCTGCCTCGGCTTGGAGCCGGTCGAGGTGGTTGCGCCAGCGCTGGCGTTCGTGGACCGAGCGCAGGAGTCGGACGCCGATGGGTGCGAGGTCGGGATCTCCGGGCTTGACGGGTCGCCAGATGTAGCGGTGGGGGTCGACCGGCTCGTCTTCGACGCCGAGCGCTTCCAGGACCCACGTGCGGCGGTCCTGCTTGTGCTCGGTCAGGGTCTTGTTTGACCACTTCCTTGCGACCAGGACCCGCCGCCCCGCGTAGCCGAGGTGATCGGGCTTGTGCGCCTTGCCCTTGCACCGGCCCGGAGCCATACCGGGTCTGGCGCCCTTGGGCTGCACGCCGTACCGCAGCCAGTTCGGGCACGTCGGCGAGCACGGCTCGAACCGCAGCGCTTCCAGCAGCCGTTCGGCGTGTGCTTTGCGCCGAGGGTCATCAGTGCCGAGCGCGTCACCGAGGCTCTTGGTGAGGTACTTCGACAGGTAGCCGATGAGCTGGTCGGCGTCCAGGGTCCCGGCGAGCACGCTTTGTATGTCGAGCTGGTCGCCGAAGCGGAGCACATGCAGGGGTTCGGCGTCCTCGTCGGCGTCGAGCTGGTCGAGGGCCTGTTCCCAAGTCGGCAGCACTTCCCCCGTGGCCGGGTCGAGGTAGCCGGCCCCGTCCTCCCAGACCGGCAGGTGCTCCCCCTCGAACCGCACGACATCAGTGGACGGCCACCACACCTGGTGATACGTGGCCGCGACGATCTGCCGCAGCTCCGCACGGGGCAGGGTCCCGCGGATCGCCATGTGCAGATGCGGCGCGAGCCGCTTCTGAGGCTCGACCGTCGCGAAGTACTGCACGTCATAGCCCGCCACCCGGCGAAGGTTCTGCACGAAGCGGTCCACCAGCTTGGAGAAGTGCAGCGCGTCGCGGGCCGCCCGCGCGTAGTCGTAGGCGTCCGGGTCGAGGGGCGCGCCCTCCAGCACCCGCCCGTACGACGGGAGCGTGAGTGTGACGAACATCGACGGCCGGTAGGTCTTGCCGTCCGAGCCGGTGAAGGTCCGCCCGAGCGTGGTCTTGGTCATCTGCCGCTTGGGCAGATCCGGCGCGTCCTGCCGCCGCTTCGTGGACCGCGAGCGCTTGCCGGAGGTGCGGCCGAGGACGTTGCCCCGCATCCCGGCCCGGTTGATCTCCTCGTCCAGGTCTTCAATAGCGGCGTCCAGGTCGGTGGTGTCACCGCCGGCCTTCTCCACCTCGTCCCGCCATGCCTGAGCGTCGGCCCGCAGCTCCACGAGGTGACGCTGATACTCATCGGCGTTGTCGGGCAGGTTGACCGGCTCGTGGTCGAGGTGCCAGCCTTCCCGGCACTGCGCCCGCCGGAGTTGCCGGTTGCGCTTGGCGCACGGCGGGCACTTGCTCTCCAGTGTCGCCCCGCAGGGGACGTCGATGACCTCGGTCTGTCCGGTGAGGATGTCCTGCCGCCGCAGAGGAACCGGGCGGATGCACACCCCGTACTGCTTGGCGATCTCCTCGACCACGTCCCGCGCCAGCGGTTGAGCCATGCGGACGGCGCGGGGAGTGGACCGGTCGTTGAGCCGAGCGGGGGAGATCGGCTGGTCATCCCCGGTCTGCTGGGCGTCGATCAACTGTCCTCCTCTGCGGTCTCGGGGATGGTGAGGGCGGTCTGGCCGCATTCGTGGCACTCGACCAGGCCGCGCAGGGGGTCGAGCCACAGGACGTTGAGCGCGCCGCAGACCGAGCAGCGCAGCCCGTCGAGGAAGTGCGCCAGGCCGTTCATGCGGCCTCGCTTCGACCGCTGTACTCGGCGACCATTTCGCGGATGTCGGCGTCGGAGACGTAGGCGGCCCGCACCCGCACCGGATCGGGGGAGGTCTCCAGACGGACGTAGCCGATGCCCGCGCCGCGTTCGGGGACGGGTGAGATGTGGTCGGCCAGGGCTCCCCGGTCGCGTGCGCCGTCGCCGAGGACCATGTCGACCTGTTCGGACTCGTCGAGCCGGAGGGCGATCTTGTCGGGGAACAGGTTGCGGATGTTCATGACCTCCTTGCGCGGGTCCTGAAGCGCGGCCATCACGCCGACCCCGACCGCCCGGCCCTGCGTGGTGAGCGTGGCGAGGGCAGCCGTGATTCGCTGCCTCAGGTGCTTGTCGGACTGGTAGGCGGTCAGGAACGCCACTTCATCGACGAGCACCAGGACGAACGGGTCCGCCGTGGTCGGCGTGTGCGAGCGTTGGAGGCCGGCGAATCGGTCGGCCCGCTCCTGCATCACGCTGACGGCCTCGTCGAGCAGGTCGGCGCACTCCTTCGGGTCGGCGGCATACCTCGTGCCGAACAGCGCCCGCCCGAAGGACAGTTCCATCCGCTTGGGGTCGAGCGCCCAGACCTGCACGTGGCCGGCCCGCATCGCGGGGAGCAGGCCGCGGATTGACGACCACAGCCACGAGCCCTTGCCCGCCCCGGTCGCGCCTGCGATCAGGACGTGCGTGCCGTGGACCTTGAGCCAGTACGGCGTGCCGTCCTCGCACCGCCCTACCTCCACCGGCCCGACCGTCGCCGACTCGGGGATCGGGACGGCGGGCAGTGGTTCGGCGAGGGGGTCGCGCCGGGGGAAGGTGAGCATGAGCCGGCCGGCCTTGGCGACGGCGAATCGGCAGGAGGGGGAGCCGAAGCCGTGGGCGAGGTGGTCGGTGCGGTCGGCCCAGTCCTTGACGGCCTGCCCGGACAGCATGCGCACGGTGACGCGGTCGGCCCAGCCGTCGCACTCGACCCGGAGCAGGCGGGGCAGGTAGTCGCGGCCCTGGAGGTGACGGCCGAGCCCGGACACGATCATCACGGGTTGCCAGTGCCGCCGGTAGATCCAGAACCGGCGCCAGAAGGCCAGCAGCCGCCAGCCGATCCAGCGGGCGAACGATGCCCGGTCGGCCAACATCCAGCCGAACAACAGCGAACCGGGGATGGTGACGGTGGCGACCGCGACGGGCCAGCCGTACCGGACCCAGATCACGCCGGGCACGGCGAGCACCGCGACCGCGATGGGGTGGACGAGGAAGGTACGGACGAGCCCGGCGACCAGGCGGCCGAGGAAGACCAGGATCGTGAGGATCGCCGGGGTCTGGACGACGGCCGGTTTGAACACGACCGCCGTGTCGGGAGTGGTGGATACGAGGTTGCGCACCTCGCCACCGGGAAGGCGCTTGAGCATAAGCTGAACTCCTCTCTTGTGATGCGCAGTCAGGGAGAGACCGAGGGGCCGCCGGAAGTTGCCGCTTCCAGCGGCCCCGCTTGCGTGTCAGGCCGCCGAGTCGCTGGCCTGGGCGTGTTCGGCGTGGATGCGTTCGCAGTCGGCCAGGTACCGCGCGGCGGCGTTGAAGATCTGCCGCGCGATCTCCAGGTCGTCGGCGGTGACCGGGCCGGCCCCGGTGGTCGAGACCGTCACGTCCGCCTCGTCGGACTCCAGGACCAGGTACGGCCGCCCGGACTCCAGCACCCGAGCCCGCGCCCGAGTGATCGAGGCGTAGAACGAGATCCCGATGCGGGGACGCTGACCGGGGTCGATCGACATCGACACGTGGGTGTAGGGACCATGTGCCATCAGGCCACCCCGCGACCGTTGGCCAGGCCGTGAAACCGCCGCTCAACCGACCGGGCGAACGAAGCCGCCTCACGGGCGAGCTGCCGCGCGAACTCCACATGGCCGGGCTGACCTGATCGCTGTCCGAAGTGGACAGCAGCACCGAGGTCGAGCCGAAGTCCAGCGCCAGCACCGGCGTCCGCGCCGGGTACGGCATGGTCTTGGCCGAAGCACCGCCCCCGGTGTTGAGGCTGATCACGGCCGAAGGCCGCACCGTCCGCCGCCCCATTACGCCGCGTCCTTCGCAGCGTTGGAGGACTTGCCGGCCGCGGTGCGGGGAGCCCGCATCACCCGAGCCGAGATCGAGTAGGCCAGCCGCCCCGTCGCCTGATGCACGTACGGCTTGACCTCCAGACCCTCGAACTCGGCCGGGGCCAGCGGCACACCAGGCAGCGACGGCGGGACCACCGGCTGAACCTCCGACAGGATCTTCACGGTCACCGTCTTCTGCGCGGCCTTGAGCGAGGGATCGGCGTCCATCACCGGGACCTGCCAGACCGGCAGGCCGGTCACCTTGTCCTTGGCCTGGGTGTCCCGCTTGGCGTCGAAGTCCTTCGCCGCGGTCACCTCGCCCACGACGTAGCAGCCGTACGGGAACAGCAGCTCGAAGCTGATCGGAATGGGTCCTTGCAGTGCCATCGTTCACCACCTCCTTGTCCACCCCCCTAGACAGTGGCGGCCGACCCGTCACGAGAACTGTCTAGGGGGCTATGCGGAAACGATAACCTAAGCGCTCGCTTCTGTCTAGGGGGCTAATCAGTGGGTCGATTGGGCCTGTCTATCGAGGCAAGGAGTCTGCACAGTTTGGGAAGGTTCGTCCGCAAATGACCGTAAGAGGGAGGATTCCTATGGCCTCCTGTCGAGCCTGCCAGGGGATATGGTTGCGGAGGCGAAAGGCTGGTCGTCTAGGCCGGGTGAAGGGAGGCCACCCTCCACCCGGCACGCAAGACCGTTAACGCGAGCGCCAGTCCACCCTGAGCACCCGGCGGCGAGGCTCCATATGCTTCCGCCGCCGGGAGCGCCACCATAAGAGGAATCCGCCGGGGCGGATCGTAATGCCGCAGTGCATCCACTGCCCTTTCTGATCAGACGTCACTGTACAGCCAATCCCTCGCTTGGGGAGTGAGTCGGCATCTGGTTGCCGACGGCTCGAAAGATAGCAGCCTTGACCGCTGCTCGTGCATTCTGACAGAAAATCGTAAAAGTTGTCGACGCTCTGGCATGTAGAAGAATGTCGATCCGATCTTTCATGCGGCATCGTTAGTGATGTGCTGGCGGAGGAACATGTCTCCGCATGCGACTCCTGCATCTCCGGAGGGGTTGCACACTAATTAGTCGTGCGCTGAGGTGTGAAACCCCTGTGACCTGCATGTCCTCCGGTAGTGGGTCATTAATTAGTTGCACAAGAGGTGCGGAGGCGCGTTGGCGAGACTGAGGTGTTGCAGCTTGGCTGATACTCTGTTTTCTCGACTTTTTATTCGCTTGCCGAGGTGCGAAACCTCTGGACCTGCATGTCCTCCGGTAGTGGGTCATTAATTAGTTGCACAAGAGGTGCGGAGGCGCGTTGGCGAGACTGAGGTGTTGCAGCTTGGCTGCTTCGTGAGAAAGGGATTGCGACCTATTCTCTTACCAGCTCACTTGCACGACCGAGGCATCATCGTGCCTCTTGCTCCGAGGCCAGCGTTTGCCTTGAGGGTCGGACCGTTCGGTCTCGCGGACCTTGCGGATGAGCTCAGCCGGTCCATCATGCGCCAGAAGTTCGAGGAGCTGTGCCCAGGTCATGAGGCCGTACCGGCTGACGGCGTCGGCGGCTCCGTCGGTTAGTAGGGCCGCGGCGTGTACCTGGTCGGTGGGAATGGTGCCGGTGAGGGCTTGGTCGGCGGCGAGGAGGTTGGTGGAGGCGACCCAGAAGCCGCCGTCGCGGTTGCGGTACTGGCCGAGGCTTTCGACGTACTCGCGTCGGGCGTCGGCGTGTTCGGGTGTGCCTCCGGGCAGGCTGTCGAGCCGTGCGCGATGGGGTGCGGCGACCTGTTCTAGCCGGTTGTCGCAGATCACCGTCGTCTCGGGCGCGCCGGTGTCGAGGATGAGGGTGCTGTCGCCGAGGACGAGCCAGTCGAGGTGGTCGGCGACCTGGCGGAGCATGATGACGGTTGCTGAGGGGGATCCGCCGTGGGTCAGGTCGCAGGTGAAGTCGTGCAGTGAGGTGACGTGCTTGATGCCCTGGGCGAGGAGCTCGGGCAGGGGGCCGGCGCTTTGGGTCATCTCGGCGAGCAGGGTGGAGCCGAGGATGTGGGAGTACCACCGCACGCTGTGAGAGCAGGTCGAGGTGACACCTGGGGGGATGCTGGCGCCGTCGAGCAGGACGACGGCGTCGGCGGTGGCGCCGATGAAGTCTTCGTTGGGCCGGTCGGGGTAGGCGGGTTCGCTGGCGAAGGCGGCGCGCATCAGGTGTCCTCGTGCCGGTAGAGCGGGCTGGCCAGTTCCGCTCGCACTGGTTCCCCGGTTTGCGGGTCGTATTCGACGCCGACCACGCAGGAGAAGCGTCGGTCGCCGACCTGCCCCCACAGGGTGGCGATCTCATTGGCGAGTAGGTGGATGACGCCGAGGGAGCCGTTGGGGTGGATACCGGCGATGGCCAGGAATGACCCGTTGCCGTCCGGGCGGGGCAGGCGGCCGAGGAAGGCCGAGTCGGTCGGCTGGGCGGGGTCGAGCTGGGAGCCGGAGCGGTACTCGCGGCCGGTGCGGGTGTCGACGAGCTTCCAGCCGGTGTCGTCGCGGTCCCAGTGGATGACCGGATCCGAGTCGTACGCCTGGCGCATGGCATCGGACATGCGGGGGCCGCAGATGACGAGCAGGCCGGGGCGGTTGAGGTCGATCTGCCCGTCAACGGTGACGTTGTCGGTTGCCACGGTCAGGCCGAAGGTCCGGGCGAGGTCTTCCAGGCGCTTGCCGGCGCGCATGTCGTCCAGGGCGACCATGGAGCGGCCGGTTGCGGCGTCGTGCCGCAGGGGGGTCACAACGGTGACGGTGCCGACGCCGAGGAAGGCGCCTTCGGGGGCGGGGCCGGTGTGGCGGATCTGGTGGATACGCCCGCGGGACAGGCCGGCCTTCTCGGCGATCTGCGCGTACGACATGCCTTGGGCGTGGAGTTCTTGGATGACGCGGCGGCGGAGTCGGGCTAGTTCGGTGACTTCTTGCTGGGCGGCGTTGAGTCGTTCGGTGGCGACCCGGAGCAGCAGGTAGGGATCGTCGATGGCGGCGATTTTGTCCAGGTCGCTCGGTGGCACGGTACCTCCTAGATGGTGCGCCACCGAGTCTAGGGCCCTAGACGAAATGCCGTCTATCCCTCTTGACAGTACGGTTTTGGCGGGTTTGCCGGTTGTTGGGTCCACGGCGCGGATCGCTGAGCGCCGGTTGGGGACACCGCGCGGGCTCATCGCGCCATTCCCGTCAGCAGGGCCGCCCAGGTCTCGCGCGCTTGGGCGATGGGCCAGTGGTGGGTCTCGCGGATCTCGGGTGCGTCCTCGTTTTGGAGGGTGCGCCGGATGAACCCCTGCCCACCCGCCTGACACAGCTCATAGACCATGGCAAGGCAGTCGCAGGTCCAGGCGAGCACCCGCACCCGCGCTCCGTCCGAGGGCTTGAACCATTCCAGCTTCTTGCACGCGGGTTGCCGGCGATCGGGGACGTGCGGGCTCACGCAGCTCATGACCGGCACGTCGCGTGGGCGGCGGCTGCGATGGGGTCGACCTTGAGCAGTGCCCAGACGGTACGGCCGACCTGGTTGCCGTACACGCCCCAGTTGTCCGCCAGGGAGGCGACCAGCAGCAGGCCGCGCCCGCCCTCATCATCGCTGGGCCGCACCAGCCGGGGAACTTCGGGGCCGCCCTCGTCGGTGACGCCGAGCCAGACCTGATCGGGTTCGGCCTGGATGCTGACGATGAACTTGCCGCCGAAGCGGGCCGAGGCGGTGTGCCGGACGGCGTTGGTCGCCAGTTCGCTCACGATGAGTTCGGCCGATTCGACGACGGGCCAGTTGCCGAGGGTTGCGGTGATGAAGCGGCGGGCTTCGGTGACCGAGGCGGGGCGGCCGAGGAAGTGCCGGGACAGGCGCCATGGGGGCATGGGACACGCTCCGTCGTATAGGGGGCTAGACATGCCTTCGACTGGAGCGTATGACCAACGCTAGAAGGTTCTCAAGGAATACGACGCATAAATGCGTCAGTCGTCGAGCTGCTTCGCCAACTCCCGGAAGTCCGCCGCGATCTCATCCAGCAGCGTCCGCAGGTCGTCTTCGTACACGGCCGCACTCGCGAACGCCTCGAACGCCTCTTCATGAGCGCCGATCTCGGCCGTCTCCGTCAGCGTGAGATCACCGGTCAGGCTCTCCACCACACTCACGGACCCGTCGAAGACGGTGAACCCATGCAGTGGGAAGGCCGGCACCTCTGTCTTCCACGGCACGACGCCGAGCCGGACATGCGGCAGCGTCGAGACCTGGGTCAACCGGTCGAGCTGCGCCAGCATCAACGACGGCGACCCCGGCCACGTACGCACCGCACCCTCAGTCAGCACGAACGCGAACCGCCGGCCCTCCTCGAACAGCACCGCTTGAACGTCGACCCGTGCGGCTGCCGCCTTGGCCGCATCCTCCTCATCGACATCCCGGCCGAGTGCCACCGCCAGCCGCGCATACTCCGCCGTCTGCAACAGCGCCGGAATCATCGCCGAGGAGAAGACCGCCATCCACTGCGACGAGCGCACCCGCGCAGCATTCGCCGCCTCCCGGCCAGCAAGCCCACCTTTCAGCCGCGACACCTCGTCACGCAGCCGCACGAGCAAAGTGTCCAACTCGCGCCGCGCGTCCTGGTCGAGGTCAAGAGCTGTGGACACCCGCTCAACCGTCTCCGGAGTCGGCAGCAGCCGCCCCGTCTCCATCCGCGAGATCGTCGGCTGAGCTATACCGGCCCGCTCCGCCAGCTCCTTACCCGTCAGCCCCGCATCCTTGCGAAGCCGCCGCAGCAGCTCACCCAACTTCCGCAACCGATCCCGCCGATCCTCCATGAGGAGCGTTCTACCACGTGCGGTCAGCACCCCCAGCGGCGTCAGCGAGAGGATGACGCGGTGCTTCAGCTCCTCTGCAGTCTTAAGGCCACGGAGGCGTCGATGATTTGGGTATCCGAAAACTGGTAAAAATCGCATCCATTAATACCGTTGAATCCATTTTTTGGTAACCATCGCTTTGGAACGCGACAAGTTTTAAGATCTCTCCGACGACATCTCTCCTGCAGGAGGTAACCCATGAGCGACGCCATGGAGCTGATGCAGCTCGCCGCACAAGGATCCCAAGTGCTGGTAGCTGAAATGATCAAGACCGGCTGGGAGAAGTTCCGAGAAGCGCTTGCTGCCTTATTCGGCAGGGGAGGGGCCGAGACGGAGTCCCGCCACCTTGACATGCTGGATCAGGACCGACAGCAGTTGGAGGCGGTTGGCGAGGAGCATCTTGAAGATGTATCGAGCAATCTCCGACAGCGCTGGACTATCCAGCTTGCGGCGTTTCTACAGCAATACCCCGACACGATTGTTGATCTCCAGTGCCTACTGGATCAGCACGCCGGCCAAATTCGAGAAGAAGTTGCTGCCTCTACGTTCACGGCCTTGCATAACATAAACAGCCAGGTCTTGCAGGCGGGGGGTGATATTAATACGGGGGGTGGCGATATTTCTTACAACCGTGATCGTAAGGATTCTCAGTGACCGAAAACCCGCACAGCCAGCAGGCCATCTCTACGGTAGAGGGCGCTGCCAGCTATCTACTAGCTCAGCACAATGAGAACTCCACGATCCTCCAAGCTCTCGGGTCGATATACGTCCGTGAGACTCTGCCTGAGCACGATATTCCTCAAAGTGATCTTATGGTCGTGAGGAATGCATGGGTGGAAGTTCCTACCATCGGTAGCCTAATAAATCGCCTGAAATGGCATGGCCTAGCGGTGCTTGGCGGCCCTTCCGGCAGGGCAAAGCGCACGACAGCTATAAAGGCGCTTGTGGAGATCGCGGACGAAAGAGCCACGACAGATAGTCAGCCCTTGGCATTGAAACAGCTAACCCCGGACTGGTATCAGGTAGACAGGCCGCAAGTCGTAGAGCTCCCGTGCGATGCAAATCGCGCTTACCTTCTGGATGTGGCCTCTGAGATCGACCAATGGTCAAATGCCGCAGATATCGCAATGGCGCTTGTTTCTCATGGGGCCAAGTTGAAAGCTAAGAGTAGCGTCTTAGTGATCATCTCAACCGAAAACGGTTGGCCGCACTCTTCCGGCTCTCTCGCCCAGGTTTTTGTAAGCGCCAAACACAGGCCGTCTGCCCGCCAAATAGCTATCAGCCACTTAACCCATATACACCAACGAGCCGATCGAGCTGAATGGCTGAAGCTAGCGGAAAACGGTGCCCCGGATGGCAAGTATGCTAATCTAATTACTCAAAGCACCACTCCCGAGGATGCGGTCCGCCTTGCGGGCTTACTCAATAGTGATTCGGATGAGAAAAGTGACCTTGCTGGCGCGATAGACGCATTTCGCGAGTGGGCCAGCCATCTTACGGCTGTTTTCGGTGCAAAAAGTGAAGATGCTGTCGATGAGCGTGCCCTCCTCATCACTGCTGCCCTTTTTGACGGAGCTGCGCCTCTCGATATCCAGTCCATCTCGCGCTCACTGATCGGCCCGTCTCTTGCAGTGGATGTGAAGAGCATCCTCGCGGCCCCTGAGCTAACAACACTTCTGGAGAAAATTGGCGCTTCCGTAGTTGATGGGCGCGTGTCATTGAGCGGTAGACCAGGGCTCAACCTTGCAACACTCAAGCGTGTCTGGCGTGAACGCCCCGACCTTCGGCAACCGCTACTCAATTGGATCGAAGAGGTCACCGCTCCAAATCAACCTGGCGAGGCGCACCTAGAGACTCTGAGCAAGACACTCGTAGACTTTGCCGCCGAAGAGGACCACATAGATCTTTTAGGGCTGGCGCAGAAGTGGACGGAAGCTGAGTCAGCTTCAGGCGATCGGCACCGTCTGGTAGCAACCATGCTTGACGCCGCGTCCCAGTCGCCGACCCTAGGACCAGCCGTCCGTTCGACCCTTCTGAAGTGGTCGTCGGCTGGACCTGTGGAATTGGCCACTGTTGTGGCTCTTACCTGCCAGGGCAGCTTCGCACGAGAGTATCCAAGACAAGCTCTAGTCCGGTTGCAGTGGATCCTGAGAAGGCCTCATCACGATGAAGCAGTCCGTGAAGCTGAAAAGGCGATTAGGACTATGGCCGCAGACGCCACACTGTTGGTCAATCACGTATGGCCGAATATTACTAAGTGGGTGTCGAAGGATCAGCTTCTCTCAGGACGCAGAGCGTTTCTTGCACTCGTCGATCCGCAGTCGGATGACTCGTCATCTTTGGCTGCTTTGCTAGCGGTCGCAGCCACCAACACTAAGCTTATGGACGCGTTCGTTGACGCATGGAAGGAAGTCCTGAAGGACGCTACCGTTGAAGCTCATGCTCAAAATGTTCTCGCTGCCTGGGCCAGTGGCATCGCTGCGGGCACCCTACCTGAGGCGCCATCGCTAGAAATCCTGCAGAGAATAGTGTTTTCTCACCTTACCTCAAGCCCTATATCCGCCTTGCTGTACGGGGCGCAGCACATGGACCAGGATTCAAGTCATGACGCACTCGTGTTTCTGCGGCAGCGGCTATGGCAGAAGCTGCGACAGAATAACGGCACCGTAGAAGCCGCGGAGCAGTAGAGCTTGTCCCCGTCGTGGTGGAAACGCCGTAAGGCGCTTCGTACTCTACATGCAGAGACTCGCAATTTTCCTGCGCGGCTACCTAGCTCGTGTGTAGGCGTAGCATTCTCTGCTCGCATGAGCGCCTCCGTTTTGGAAGGCATTGAAAAGGCGCTAGAAAGGCCACGATATGTGGCGGCATCATCCCGTATATTACTGCGAAGGGAAGCTGCTGCTGTTACTAAGCTGCACGACCCTTCGGATATGGCGGGCGCGCTTGATTCTTGTAAGGTGAGGCTTGATACACCTTTTCCCGTACCGGAGATTCCTGAGGTAATAGTCGTAGGTTCGATCAGCCTAAGCATGTCGCGTGATGACGAGTCGGCGGTAAACAGGCTCCTGGAGAAACAGCGCTTGCAGGCTATCGAGGATGTTGCTCAGCGACAGCGCGCGGCAGCGTTGAGAGGTCTTCTATCAGATCCCAGTGTCGCTTTGGCTTGGTGGCTTGACCCGCAGACTGGTGCACTTGGAAAGCCCCCATCGCCAGAGCAAGTAAAAGGTCTGATTGAGCAAGTAAAGGGCATGACCAAGATTTTTGATGATTTACCGCCCTCGACTGACACTCCTGTTGATATGCAATTGTTGGGGATTCTTCGGTCCTTCGTTGCAAGCTTCCCTCATGAGCATCAAAAGCGAATGCTTATGGCTATTATGATTTCTACCTTCGCTCAAACCAATCAGCCGCATCTTGTGGCGAAAGTCGAGCAGCTTATGGCTGGCGAGTGGTAGGCCCTGTCCGGTATGTCCATTCAGGGGTGCCCTGTGACCTGCGGAAACGCGAGGGCTCCGCAGGCTTGGTGAGAGTGAATACGCAGGCACTAGGGGCCGACCTCTGAATGGATGCTCGGAAGCAATTCCATGTCCAGCCCTCCGAAGGTTTTGACGTTGCCGAATTTGGCTTGTAGAGATCAAGGGCGGCGCTGCGCGCCGCCTCGCGGCCCGTCGCCCGCTCGCCGGCCGGGCATGCGGCCTAGGGGCCGGTCCCGGCCGGCGGCGGCTCATGCCGCCTACTGAGGTTCAGTCCTGCGCCTAAAAGTGTTCCGGTAACAATCCATCGTTGGGGAACCCAAGCTCAGCTCGCACAGCGTGCACGAAGTTGGCGATCTCAACGTATGGATCCTCCGCATGCGGGCCCACACCACCTAGCGCCTGGGTCAGACGGTGCGCCGCCTGAACCACATCAGGAGAGGCAAGTAACCCGATCTCCCAGCGCAGCCGATAGAGATCGCCCTCCAGCGCCGCATACTTGCCGCCTGCCGCGGTGTCCGCCATTAGCGCGAAGCGTGCGTAGAGATTCCGCCGCTCGGCTTCGTAGCGTAATCGGTCTTCCCGTTGAGACTGTTCCTGTCGAGCCGCTCGGGCTTCTTTCGCCTGCCAACGGCTTCCCAGCCAGGAACTCAAGGTTGCGATAGCTCCTCCTGTTACGGTCCCTACGAGGGTCTCAACCACGGACACAGGCATCTCCTTTCTCGGGACGCCTATTCCAACGACGCAGGAGCTTGTTGTTCTCCCGGACAGAGTTGAAAAGTCTTCCGGCGAGGGCCTCCGGCTCCGGGATGGCGCCGCGCTGAAGAGCGCAGGCCGCAAGTGGCTGAGGTAGGAGCCGCGCATCCCTTCTGCCATCGACCCAGGCACAGCCCAGCAGACCGGCTCCTCCGGCTCAAGCCCGTCTGCGACCCTTGGCATCCAATCGCCGAGGAACAGCGACCGGCTAAGGTACACGCAAAGACGGGCTTGCCCCTCCGTCGCCGGCCCGCTGCCGCTTCGCGGTGGGTCGACGGCATACGGGATGCGCGGAGGGCGAGACGTGCGCATCCGCGCAGGTCATGAGCCCGCTCTAGTTGCAGTTTTAGTTGCAGTTCCCCGCCGTCCCAGGCAGTTCCAGGAGGACCGCGGAGCGGTGTTGGTCCAGGTGGAACGGATCGGGACGGCCAAGAGCCGAGCTGCTAATGCGGTTTGGGTCTTAAGCCCATCCGGGGTTCAAATCCCCGAGCCTCCGCAGTTCAAAGCCCCTCTCGCCGACTTCGGCGAGGGGGGCTTTTTGATCTCCCGACCCCTGCTGCAGCTGGATGGTCCAGGGATGGATCTTTCTCCACGAGCCGGTCACAGTCTTGCTGTGTTGCCTGCCCGCGGAGGATGTGTGCAGAGCCGGTGAAAGTACCTGTAGAAGCCTGGTCGGTGCTCTCTCGTACGGCGAGACTGCGCGGGTGACTCTCAGGAAGAGCTCTCGATGGCATCGAGCGCTGTCGGCTGTGGCCCTGCTGGGCTGGCTCCTGCTTGTAGCCGCTTGCTATCTACGCCTCCCACTGGGCCGAGCGCTCTCGTTGTGGTACTGGCTGCTGATCATGGCGTTGCTGGCCTGGTCCGCGTGGTGGACGTTCCTTGCGGTGATGGCCTACCTGTCGCGTAGGGCCTATCTCCGGGCGACGGTGCCTCTATTCATGGGTGTGATCGTTGCTGCCGCACTCGCCATTCCGAACTGGGAGAACGCCTTCATCGACAGTCTTTTCCTGTTACAGCGAGACCGGTTCGACGCTATCGGTGCGGCCTACCGTCAGGGGGAGCCTCTGCCGGTGCCGTGGTGGACGGGTCTCCTCTCAATTGACGGAAGCGTGCAGGTGCAGGAAGACGGCGTGTATCTCCCGGTGTACGAGGACTGGAGGGCCGAGACAGGCGCGGGGATCGCCTACGTGCCGTTTCCGCCCGATTACGAGACTGTGTTCATGACCGCGGCGGGGGACCTTGGCAGGCCAGTCCGACCGTTCGGCCACGGCTGGTGGTGGGTCGAGTAGTCAGACGAGGCAGAAGACGGCGCTCGCATGCTCGTGGGCCTTGCTGCGTGGCCAGCGTTCGCCGTGGGGGTCGGAGCGCTCGGTTTCGCGTACCCGACTGATGAGCTTGGACGGTCCGTCCTGCGCCAGGACGTCGAGGAGAAGCCGCCGAGTCATGAGGCCGTAGCGGTCAACGGCGTCGGCGCCGTCGGTGAGCAGGGCCGCGGCGCTTACTTGGTTGACGGGGATGGTGCCGGTGAGGGCTTGGTCTGCGGCGAGGGGGTCGGTGGAAGCGCCCCAGAAGCCTCCGTCGCGGTTGCGGTACTGACCGAGGGTTTCAACATCTGGACGAGGCCTGCCCGCATCGCGGGGAGCAGGCCGCGGATGGTCGACCACAGCTACGAGCCTTCGCCCGCACCGGCGAGGTGGCTGATGTAGGGAAGGGACGCAATTGTGCGGCGAATGTGAAGGGCATGCAGATATCTCGCGCACCGATGGCTGCCGCGTAGCCCACTGATCAGACTGTCTCTGTGGCAGCTTGTGTCCGGACGGGATCGCGGAGACGCCTTCCCCGGCTTCTCGTGTTTGCTTGCTCCGGTTGGCTTGCCCTTGTCGGCCTCGAAGTCCTGTGGATTCCGCTTTCCCGGATGAGCCTGTGGCTCAGTTGGATCGTGATCTTGATGGCCTGGGGATGGGCGATCGTCTGGTCAACGAAGACTGCGATTGCCTATCTGGCGGGCAGGGCGTACGGCCGATGTGTCGTGACGACCGTTGTCATGCTGACCGTGTGGGCCGGTGTCCGCATGACGGACTGGAATGCCCTCTATGTGAATGGGATGTTCTGGCTCCATCGCGACACCTTCGCCGCACTGGCCAACGCCTATGACAGCGGCCGACCGATGACGGTGCCCTCGTGGATGGAGCACCTGTCGGTGAACGGCAAGGTCGAGCGGCAAGGTAACGCGCTCTACCTGCCCGTATTCATTGATCAGTGGCGTGGGGAGACCGGGGCGGGGATCGCTTACCTGCCAAAGGGCAGTCAGAGGGTGGTGCAGACCGCGGCAGGCGATGTCGGCTATCCGGTCCGCGACCTTGGCAACGGCTGGTGGTGGGTGGAGTAGATCAAATGATGTGACAGTAGGCCGCGAGGGCTTGGTCTGCGGCGAGGGGATCAGTGGAGGCGCCCCAGAAGCCTCCGTCGCGGTTGCGGTGTTGGCCGAGGGTTCCGACGTACTCGCGCCGGGCTTCGGCGGGGGCCGCGGTGTGGCGAGCGTCGTGCAAACGGGCTTCCCTGACCCCGGCCTGCTTCAGGAGTGCCTTCCACATCTTGTAGTCCTCGCGGCGCTCCATCGGCCGGTGGCGCTGCTCGCCACCTCGCGGCCCTACGCCCCCCAGGCGGCCGGACATGCGCCTGGGGCCATGTCCTCCCGGCCGCCGGCAGCTCGGGCCGCCTGTACCCGAAGCGACGATTCCTGCGGCGCGTACGACTACGCGCAACCCGCTCGACTGAAGCGGAAAACCCGACTTCCGCTGCCCGAGCAGCCGCCCGCTAGCATCCGAGCATGGACACGCCGTCTGATCTCGGCCGCGCGTTGGAGACTCTCTACTCGGCCTTCTCCCGGTATCCGCTTCCGGCCAAGACCAACGCGTGTGACCACTGCGTGTCCGATGAACAGGTTCGTGCGACGCGCGCAGTACCCCTCCGCATGCTCACCGCATCCGCATTGGGGCCCTACGCAGGCCATGCCTTGTCCACCTGGGGTGACCTCGACGAATTCAAGCACTTTCTCCCCCGGCTGCTCGAACTGCTCATCCTCGAAGAGCTCGACGGTTTCTTCCACGCCGACTCCCTGATGGGCCGGGTCGGCGTCCGCTGGAGAAGTTGGAGGCAACCGGAGCAGGAAGCCGTTATCGGCACCATCGGTGCCTGGTGGCGGCACACCCTGAACCACTATCCGCGCGACGTCGACGTCATGAAGATGATCGAAATCATTGCCGACAGTCTGGAGCTGGATCTGGCCCCCTACCTTTCCGAGTGGGAGTCCAACATCACCGAGGCGGCGGCCCGTCACATGGCGTGGCTCGTGCACGACTTCACCGTCAGCGTCGCCCACGGCGCCGAATGGTACGTGCTCCTGGACAATTGGATCAGAGGACCGTCCCCTGCGGCGATCCTGGAGCGCGCGTTCTTCTCCGCCGGCTCGCCGGAAGCGGCCCGGGAACTCTCCGACGCACTTGAGACCCACCGCAGCTGGAGCCGACTCTGAACCGCCAGTGAGTCGCCTTCGGCGGGGGCGCTTCGGCTCCGCGACGTCGCCGAGATGGAGAACGCGGACCGTAACCGGCTGAGGTAGGAGCCGCAGGCTTTGTCGATCTCCTGGGGACCTATTGGGCGATCTTCGGCATCGCCGTCAGAGCTGGATAGAGAGCTGTTTGTCCGAAGCATGGATAGCCTCCAGGAGGCCATCGTCATCGAACCGCAGCACAACCCCCGATTCGCTCACCCGCCACCAGGACTCTCCGGGGACGAACGGTTCGCATTCCCCGAGTGTCAGCTTCAGGGCTCGCAGCGTTGCGAGGAAACAGTCCCTCCTGGGTGTCATGACGCGGCCGGCATGAACGAGGGCGGGCAGCTCCGCGTGGGCGCCGCGAGGCTCGATGGCGATGTAGGACACACGGTGATGTGCGGCTGTGAGGCCCAGCTCAAGGTCTTCGTAGCACCACGCGTAATAAGGGTCGGCGTCGAAGCCTGAGGTGCTCCCGTCCGGTCGGCCGAGCTTCTTGAACACCTCCGACCGACTCATGCCCGGCGACAAAGAGCGGAGCCTGCCCAATGCGGCGAATTCCACGAAGATGTCAGGCTTCATGCCGGAGATGGTGGTGGCAAGTCTGCTAGACGGGTTTTGGCTAGCAGTCTAGACGCGGCGCGCTGTGGTGTCTAAGTTGTGAGGCCATGAAGCTGATGAACCACGACTTGATCTTCGACCAGCCCGACCTCGTCCCCCCGAGCGACGACGACGTCGCCGTCGAAACTGTCACATACTTCGCGACCGTCACGCGCACCGGAAAGCAGTGGACCGCCACGGTCGAGATCCCTGGCGGGCGCACGGTCCAGGCCCAGGGCGCGAGCTGGGCAGACGTCAGGAGCAACGTCGCCCAGCTCATCTTCGACGCCCTTCAGGACAAGCCCGAAGCGATCGGCGTCCACGTCGAGCCCGCCGACCCGGAGGCCAAGGCCGCCCTCGCGGCTGTCATCGAGGCACGCCAGGCGCGCGCCCTCGCCGAGCAGGCCGAGCGCGACGCCGTCCGGCATGCCGCCCGCCTCCTCACCGCCCAAGGGTGGACCACCCGCGACGTGGGCAGCGTGATGCGCCTGTCCCACCAGCGCATCTCGCAGATCCTCCGCGCGTGACAAGCGCCGAGTCGACCTTCACACTGACGGCGTGGTCGCCCGAGAACAGTACGAACGCCTGGCACGCCATCTCCGGCAGGACGGACGCGAGCACGTCGACATGACCTTCGCCCAGGTCGCACGCGTCATCGGTGCGGAGCTGCCTCCCAGCGCCTACAAGCACTCAGCCTGGTGGGCGAGCGATCCCAAGCACACGCAGGCCGTATGGCTCGACGCCGGCTACACGGCGAGGCCCGACCCTGCGGCGTAGGTCAGCAGCGACTGATACGCGGCCGGGACAGTGGCGGGAGGGAAGCCCGCCTCCCGGCGGGCGGACATGATGGGCTTATGGATCACAGGCGAATGGAGTCGTACTTCGACGGGCGAGCCGCCGGTTATGGGCATCTGAGCTGGCACGCCGGCTACGCCGAGCGGCTGGTGGAGCTCGCGGGCCTGACGCCCGGCTTGCGGGTGCTGGACGCCGCCACGGGCACGGGGCTGGCGGCGCTGGCCGCGGCACGGGCGGTCGGTCCCACCGGTCAGGTGATCGGTGTGGACATCTCGGCCGGGATGCTGCAGGAGGCCGACCGGCTGCTCGCCGCGTCCGGGCTGACCAACGTGAGCTATGTGAAGGCGGACGCCACCGCTCTAGACGGGTTCGACGACGAGGCGTTCGACGTGGTCCTGTGCTGCGCGGGGATGCTCTATCTGCCGGCCTCGACGGCGTTCGCCGCCTGGCACCGGGTGCTGAGGCCGGGCGGCCTTCTCTGCTATTCCGCGATGCGGGCGGGCTTCCCCCGCGCGGCCCGGGTGTTCCGTGAGTGCGCCGGGGACTTCGGCCTCGCCCTCATCGACCCGATGGCGGAGGTGGGCACGGAGGAGAGCAGCCGTGCGGCGGTGGCCGAGGCGGGGTTCGTCTACGAACGGGCCGTGCCGGATGTGATCGCGCTCCCGCCCAGAACCGCGGCGGATCTGTGGCGGGGCCACGTGGTGAACCCGAACTATCCCGAAGTCGCGTCGCTGGCCGCGGAGGAGTCGGCCGCCTTGAGGGCGAGCTACCTCGCTCGGGTCGCCGAGCTGCTGGACGAGCCGGACGCCTTCGATCTGCCGGTCATGTACGTCTACGCCCGCAAGCCCGGCTGAACGGGCGCCGGGGAGCGCGTCAGGAAAGCAGTTCCAGGGACACGTGGGGCGACAGTGCGCGGAGGAAGCCGAGGGCGTCGAAGATCTCGCCAGCGGAGGCGACGCCGACCGTCCTGGTGCGTCCGGTGAGAATGCGGTCGACCGCTTCCACCGCGAGCGGCGCGGTGACGGCGTAGATGTCCTGACCGCTCGCCACGGCGCGCCGTTCGCGGCCGCCGGAGCGCACGACGACGTCGACGAGGAACGTCTGCGCGGACCTCCCGCTCTCGTCGACCGGGGCGGGCGCCGGTGTGTCCGGGGCCGACAGGTCCCTGGCCGCCTCGACCGTCATGTACGTACGCACGCTGGGGATGGACAGGTGGCTGGGAATGGTGACGATGTCGGCCATGCTGAACTCCCCGATGACGGCCCGGGGCCCCATCGGGCCGGGGAAGGGCCACTCCAGGGTCTGCAGGTCGTCATGGTGATACTCCAGCCGGCCGTTCGCGTAACGGACGCGCCGGCCGCCCCGCCGCTGCCCGGAGATCACGCCCGAGGCGCGTGTCCCGGCGGTGGGGTGCCAGCTGCTCAGGCCGTACGCGACGTGCGCCTCGTCGGCCGTCGTCCAGTCGCCCATCGCGGCGGTGGCCAGCAGGTCGCCGAAGCCGCCGTAGAAGGCCATGGCGGGGACGACCACCGCTCCCGCGGCGCGGGCACGGTCCGCGAAGTGGGTGAACGTGTCGACGTTGGCCTCGATCTCCGCCGCCACATCCACATAGGGGATGCCGGCGCGCAGCGCCGCCTCGATCACGGGGGCGGCCGTCGTGGCGAAGGGCCCGGCACAGTTGATCACGGCCGCCGCGCCGGCGAGCGCGCGGTCGAGCGAGGCCGGGTCGCCGACCGACGCCGGGCGGGCCTCCAGCCCGCCTTCGGACGCCGCCAGCGTCGCCAGCCTGCCGGCGTCGCGTCCGGACAGAACCGGAACGAACCCACGATCCCGCAGCTGCGCCACCACGAAGCGTCCCGTGTGCCCGTACGCCCCGAAAACCACCACCGTGAGCCCCGATCCCATCGGTTCTCCTCCTGCCGTCAACGATCTGTGTCGTGAACATCCTGGCGATGGCGGGTGTCGCGTCGCGAGTGTCCGGAACGCCAATACCCATACAATTCCGGACATGGGCACTGTCGCGCTGGCCGTCACCGACGGGATGCTGCATTTCGAGCTGTCATTGGCGTACGAGGTCTTCGGGGCGCACCCGGCCGGCGTGGCCGGGCCCTGGTACGACCTCGTCGTCTGTGGGCCGGGAGCCGTACGGGCCGGCCGGTTCCGGCTGGAGCCCGACCACGGCCTCGACCGTCTCCGGTGTGCCGACACCGTGATCGTCCCGGGCTGGGCCGACGTCGACGTCGACCCGCCCGCCGGCCTGGTCGACGCGGTGCGCGCGGCCCACGAGGCGGGCGCGCGCGTGGCCTCCCTCTGCACGGGCGCGTTCGTGCTGGCCGCCGCGGGGCTCCTCGACGGGAAGTGTGCGACCACGCACTGGGCGCACACCGAGGACCTGGCCGCCCGTTACCCGAAGGTGCGGGTGGACCCGGACGTCCTGTACGTGGACAACGGCAGCGTGCTCACCTCCGCGGGCAAGGCCGCGGCCATGGACCTGTGCCTGCACCTCGTCCGCCTCGACCACGGCTCCTCGATCGCCAACACGGTCGCCCGCCGCCTGGTCGTGCCGCCGCACCGGGACGGCGGCCAGGCCCAGTTCGTCACCACCCCGGTGCCCGCCCCGGACAACCACCCGCTCGCCGAACTGTTCCCCTGGGTGATCGAACGGCTGGACCTGCCGTTGACCGTGGAGGACCTGGCCCGTCGGGCGCGGATGAGCTCACGCAACCTCAGCCGTCACTTCAGGTCGGTGACCGGCACCACCCCGCTGCAATGGCTGCTGACTCAGCGCATCCGACACGCCCAGGAGTTGCTGGAGACCACCGACGACAGCGTCGACGCCATCGCGGCGGCCACCGGCATGGGCACCGCCACGACACTGCGCCGGCACTTCAACCGCACGGTCGGCGTGCCTCCGGACACCTACCGCCGCACCTTCCGCTCGTCGCGGGCCCTGTCGGCCACCGTTGACGCCCCGTTCTGCGGGCCGGGGGACGAGCACGGTTCTGGGGTAGCCCAGCCCGGCCCTCGGCCGTGATCGTGGTCGAGGGCCATCCACGGACCAGGGCGAACGGGTCGGCGTCCGGCTGGATTCACCGCTTGGCCACGAAGACGTGCGCGGCGGTCCGCGTGGGTAGTACGGCGGACTCCCCGCCGCTGCCGACCATCACGCGGCCGGGTGACGACGTCACGTTCACGGCCGCGCCGGGCCGGACCCCGGCGTGCCGCAGGGTGTGCATCAACTGCGGGTCGGTCTGGATCGGCTCCCCGATGCGCCGCACTACCGCGCTCGCGCCGTTCGGTCCAGGCTCCAGCTCGCTGAGGCTGACGATGCCCTCGTCGAGGAACGGATCCGCGACGCCCTCCTCGCCGAGCTCCTCCAGGCCCGGGATCGGGTTGCCGTAGGGCGACTCCCTCGGGTGCCGCAGCAGGTCCAGGACGCGGCGTTCGACGGCCTCGCTCATGACGTGCTCCCAGCGGCAGGCTTCGGCGTGGACCTGCTCCCACTCCAGCCCGATCACGTCGACGAGCAGGCACTCCGAGAGCCGGTGCTTGCGCATCACGCGCGTGGCGATCCGCCGGCCCTCCTCCGTCAGCTCCAGGTGCCTGTCGCCGGCGACCTGCAGCAGACCGTCACGCTCCATGCGGGCGACGGTCTGGCTGACGGTGGGGCCACGCTGGTTCAGGCGCTCGGCGATGCGGGCACGCATGGGAACCACGCCTTCCTCCTCGAACTCCAGGATGGTGCGCAGGTACATCTCTGTGGTGTCGATGAGTCCGGACATGCTGGTGGTCAGGCGGGCGTTTCGGCGGTGGCGGTCAGGACCGCGCGGCCGAGGGTGTGGCCGGACATGGTGAAGCCGAGGAGGGCCGGGGTGGCGTCGGCCGGCACGCCGATGGACTCGACGTCGAGGGCGTGCACCACGATGAAGTAGCGGTGCGGGCCGTGCCCGGCCGGCGGCGCGGCGCCGATGAAGCGGGCCGCGCGGACATCGTTGGGCAGCTGGAAGGCGCCCTCGGGCAGGCCCGAACCCGTGTCGTCGCCGGCGCCCTCGGGCAGCTCGGTGACGGTGGCGGGAATGTCGGCGACCGCCCAGTGCCAGAACCCGGACCCGGTGGGAGCGTCGGGGTCGTAGACGGTGACGGCGTAGCTCTTGGTGCCTTCCGGAGCGCCGCTCCAGGACAGCTGCGGGGAGATGTCCTTCCCGCCGGGGACGCCGGAGGAGAACTGCTCGGGCGGCCAGGGGGCACCGTCGCTGACGGTGGTGCTGGTGACGGTGAAGGAGGCCGCCTCGGGGAGGCGGGCGAAGGGGTCGTTAGCGCTCATCGCGTCGTTCCTTTCAGGCCGTGCTGCGGACTGGCCGTGCTGCGGACTGGCCGTGATGCGGACTGGCCGTGATGCGGCCGGCGGTTCGCGTACAGGCACCGCCGGCGTCTTCCGTCATGATCGACCATAGCACAGATAATCGATTATTTGTCCAATCGTCTATGATGGCCGCATGACCCAGACGGCCCACGCCTTGAACTCACCGGGGAAGCAGATGCTCTCCGAGCAGGTCTACGCGCACCTGCGAAATGCGATTATGCGCGGGGACCACGCCCCCGCTGACGCTCTCAAACCCCAGGATCTCGCCAAGGAACACGGCGTGAGCCTGGCCGTCGTGCGCGAGGCGCTCGTGCGGTTGGTCGGCGAGGGCCTCGCCGACCGGCTGCCCAACCGCGGCTTCGCCGTCCCGGCCTTCTCCGACCGCCGCTGGCAGGAGATCGCGGAGGCCCGCCGGACCATCGAACCGGTCGTGCTGCGCATGTCGATCGAGCGCGGCGACGTCGATTGGGAGGCCCGCGTCCGAGCCGCTCACCACCGTCTGGCGCGCACCCCGGCGTACGTGCCTGAGGAGGGCGAGTACTACAGCAGCGCATGGTCCGAGGCCCACCGGGTCTTCCACCGCACCCTGCTGGAGGGCTGCGGCAACCCCGTCCTGCTGGAGACCTTCGACCGGATGTGGACCGCGAGCGAGCTGGCTCGCCGCTGGGCGGCGCAGCGCACTCCGGACCGGGACGCCCTCGGCGAGCACCGCCGCCTGGAGGAGGCGGCGCTGGCCCGCGAGGCCGACACCGCGGCCGAGGTTCTGGCCCAGCACCTCACTCTGACCGCGGCCGCATTGACGGGCTGCCCCCACCAGGCGAAGGATGCCTGATCCGCGCCTCACCGACCTGGCCCACGAGTACACCCGATCACCGGAGTTGCCGACGTCGCGGACGCAAGGTGGCGGGTTCGGCCCCGGACCGACAGAGGATCTATGGCCGAAGGGCGCCGCGGGCCGGGGCCGTGGCCGGCGCTCCGGCCCTTCTGTAAAGGGGGTGAAAAGGCCTAACTCGCCCAGGTGGCGTTCTTCAGCACGGTGGCGAGGCCGGGGGTGGCCCACTGGTCGACGATGAGGAGCCTCTCCTTCGGCAGGTACCACTCGCGCTGGGTGAACGTCGACTTCTCCGTCGCGTCGTCATAGGTGACACAGCGGCCCGGCCATACGCGGTAGTGCGCCTTGTGGCCCTGCCCGATGTTCCGGTAACCGACCGCGATCGCCTTGCCGAGGACGTGGCCGAGCTTGGGGTTCGCCGGACAGGGAGCCACGTCGACGGCGGGATAGAACGGTCCATTGACAGGGTTGTAGCGCCGGAAGCCCTCGCCGCCGGTCTTGAGCGTCTTCGCGCCCATCACCCAGAATCCGCGGCACCCGGGCTCGAAGTAGTGCCCCGTGGGCTTGGCGCAGGCGCCGGTCACCACGTGCACCTGGTCGGCGCTCCGGTGGACCCGCCAGGCGCGGGGGATCTCCAGGGTCGGCCCGCCGGGCAGCCGCAGGAATGTGGTGGAGGAGGCCGAGGCGCTGCCGGCGCCGGTCACGGCGACGGCCCCGATGACGGCGCCGGCGACGGCGGCCAGGGAGATCAATTTTCTCATCACGGCGCAAATAGTAGTGATGATCAATATATGGGTCATCGGGGTATGTGGATCGTCGGCCGAGTAGATATCGATGCACTGAAGGGGCGGATGTGAGCTCTTCGTACGTTGTCACCGGGGGTGGCCGTGGCGTCGGGCGCGCGCTCGTCGAACGGCTCCTCGGAGACGCGAACAGCGTCGTCGTGATCGAGTTCGACTCCTCGGCGCTGGAGTGGACCCGCACCCATCCGGCGGGTTCCCGGGTCATCCCGGTGGTCGGCGACGCCGCCGACGAGACGGTCACGGAGCAGGCCGCCGATCTGGCGCAGGCCGCCGGCCCTCTGACCGGCTGGGTCAACAACGCGGCCGTGTTCCGCGCGGCCTCGCTGGACGCCCCGTCGGGGCGCGAGGTCCTGGATCTCATCGGGGCGAACCTCAACCCCGCGGTCGTCGGATGCATGACCGCGATCCGCCGATTCCTCGACGCCGGTGCGGGCGGGGCGATCGTCAACGTCTCCTCCCACCAGGCGCAGCGGCCGGTACGGGGCTCCCTGACGTACGCGACGGCCAAGGCCGCCGTCGAAGGGCTCACCCGGGCGCTCGCCGTCGACTACGGTCCGCGCGGCGTCCGGGTCAACGCCGTCGCCCTCGGCTCGATCACCACCGAACGCTATGAGGCGTTCCTGCGCGGCCAGGAGCCCGCGGCGGCCACCCGCGTAGAGAACGAGATGAGCCTGCTGCATCCGGTCGGCAGGGTGGGACGCCCGGAGGAAGTGGCCGCCGTCGTCGCCTACCTGCTGTCCGATGAGGCGAGCTTCGTCAACGGCGCGACCGTGCCCGTCGACGGAGGCCGGTCGGTCCTCGGACGCGACCCAGAAGAGGCCTGAGAAGCCGGTTACGCGCGGCCCATGCCGGCGTCGCGGGCGCGGATGATCGCCTCCGCCCGGTCGGCGGCCTGGAGCTTGGTGAGCACCGCGTGCACGTGGTTGCGTACCGTCTTCTGCGACAGGAACAGCCGCGCGGCGATCTGGCCGTTCGACAGGCCGGCGGCCACCAGGTCGAGCACCTCGTGTTCCCGCGCGGTCAGGGTGGGGAACGGCGTGGCGCCGCCGGTCTGCGGCCTCGGGGCCAGGAAGTCGGCGATGCGCGAGGCCAGGACCGCGCCGAACACGACACCGCCGCCCGCGACGGTGGTGATCGCCCGGACGACCTCGTCGGGCTCGGCGCCTTTGAGCAGGTAGCCGCGGGCGCCGGCACGCAGCGCGTCGAAGATCGTGCCGTCCTCCTCCGACATCGTGAGCACCACGACGCCGATCTCCGGGTGCGTCCGGAGGATGCGACGGGTGGCCTCGATGCCGTCCATGCCGGGCATCTGCACGTCCATGACCACCACGTCGGGTTCCCGCTCGGCGGCCTGCTCGACGGCCTCGGCGCCGGTCGAGGCGGTCCCGGCCACCTCGACCTCGTCGATGCTGCTCAGCAGTGCCGCGAATCCTTCGCGGAACACCGGATGGTCGTCCACCACGAGGACCCGCACCGGTCGCTTACCGGTCATCTCCCACCTCTCCTGCCGCCGCCGGCGCGGGCGTCCGCGGCGTGACGGGCAGCCGCGCCCAGACCCGTGTGCCGGCCGGTTCCCCCGGGGTGACGGTGCACGATCCGCCGAGTTCGGCGGCCCGCTCGCGCAACGACACCAGTCCCACGCCGGTCGCCGCCTCGGTCGCGAGGCCGACGCCGTCGTCGACGACCACGACGTCGAGGTGCCCGCCCGCGACGTCGTGGACGAGCGACACCACGCACTCGCCGGCCTTCGCGTGCCTGACCACGTTGGTGATCGCCTCCGACGCGATCCGGTACGCCGCGACCTCCACGGCGGCCGGCAGACCGGTGAGGTCGCCTGACTCCTCGACCCGGACGGCCAGCCCCGGGGTCCGCAGGCGCTCCGCCTGCTGGCGTATCGCCCCGACCAGGCCGACGTCGTCGAGCGCGGGCGGGCGCAGGCCGTGCACCAGCCGCCTCACCTCGGCGAGCATCCCGGTGAGCTCCTGACGGGCCAGACCGAGGATCCGGTCCGCGTCCTCGTGCGACCGGCGCGCGGTGATCCGGGCGGTGTCGATCCGGGAGGCGACCGCCGCCAGGGCCGGGCCGAGGCCGTCGTGGAGCTCGCGCCGCAGGCGGCGGCGCTCGTCCTCCACGGCGGAGACGATGCCCTCGCGGCTGCGTTGCAGCTCCTCCGCGAGGCGTACGGCACGGGCCGCCGCGGCGGCCTGGCGGATCAGGTCGGCCAGCAGCCGTTCGTCGCCGGCGGTGAGCCTGCGGCGGGCGGCCCGGCGCGGCAGCACCAGCCGCCCGATCCGCTCCCCCCGATAGGTGATGGGGAGCGCCTGCGTCCCGGCGGGGCGCTCGCCGTCCTCGACGAGCAGCACCTCGCCGCTGACCTGGGTGATCTCCACGCCGACGTAGGGCGTGCGGAAGGCCTGCGCGACCGTACGCGCCAGCGTGACGAGCTGCGCCTCCGAGTCGTCGGTACGCTCCAGGCGCTCGGCGAGCCCGGACATCACGTGGTAGGGATCGTCCCGGTCGCCGAGGATCCAGCGTCGCACCAGGCGCCACAACCGGTGCCGGAGCTGGGCGTAGAGGATGGCGACCGCGAAAACGGCGATGACCAGCCGCTCCCCCTCGTTCAGGCGCGGCCCGAGCAACCGGCCGGCGCCGCCCAGGACCAGCAGGTCGAGGACGAACGTCAGGGCGAGCAGAAGGCCGTACACCAGCGTCCCGCCGAGCAACCGGTCGACGTCGACGAGATCCGGGCGCACGATCCCGATCGCGACCGACCCGGAGGTGAGGATCACGGCGGTGGTCAGGCCGACGGCGCCGAACCAGTTGGGCAGCAGCCGGAACGTCAGCATGACCAGGAGGTCGACCACGGCCGCCCACACCAGCCAGCGCATCCGGGCGCGGTCCATGCCGGTCATGGTGCGGTAGCGCCGCACTACGACGGCGAACGGAGTGACCAGGCTCAGCGGGAGGCACAGCTGCGCCACTCGCAGCACACCGGTCCAGACGGCGTCCGGCAGCGGAAGATAGAGCGCCTCGAGGTTCAGCCCTCGCAGTGGCGCGGGCAGCGGGGTGGATTCCGCGGTCGCCTGGGCGATGGCGGACGGCGCCGCGAGCAGGGCCAGCGGGAGCAGGCTCGTCAGCGCGAGGCTGAACAGCGAGGCGACCCGCCACCGCCCGGAGGGCAGCTTCCCGTCCGGGAACAGCAGCAGCACCAGGGGGAGCAGCAGCACCAGCCCCGCGCCGAGCCGCTGGTAGACCACGAAGGCGGCGGACGCGCCCGCGAGCGCGGGCTCGTGCAGGGTGGCGTAGGCGACCCACGACGACGCCACGCCGTCCAGCGCCCACCAGGCACCGAAGCCCGACATCAGGCGGCCGAGGGGATGACGCGGATAGCGCCGGAGCACGACCATGCCGGCCGCGGCGAGTGCGACACCCGCGATCGCGTCGACTCCGCCCGGCTGCAGTTCGAGCACGGCGCGGTGGGCCTGGGGCACCCGCAGATCGATGAGCGCTGCCACCGGTGTGGCGGTCACGGCGATCGCGAGGAGCACAGGCCCGACACTCAGCCGCGAAAGCCAGCGAACCGTTACAAACTGCACCAGGAAAGTGTGCCGTAGCAGGTGCGGAATGTCCCTATGGAGCGTCCGGCGACCACCGTCCGCATGGTTCGCCACGCACCACCTGGGACGCGCGTCCTAGGTGGTTGGGACACGAAGTACGCCGCCAATCGGGACGCGACGACCTGACGGCCTGGGTCGGTGGTTCATGAGGATCGTCCTCGTCGGCGCGGCGATCGCCGCCCCCACGACACGCCTCCTCAACCGAAGGAACACCGATGACCGCTCACACCCAGCGCAACGCCCACGCCGCCGACGCGTCCTCGTCCGCGCCGCCCGCCGAGACGACCGTACGCCGGCTGGCGCTGGGCCTGTCCACCGGAGCTCTGACCTGGTCCGCCGTCAGCTTCCTCTATGGCTTCAACCCCGCGACCGAGGCGGGAGTGACGATCACGGACCTGGGTGGCCTGGCGTTCCAGTTCGGCGCCCTGTGCCTCCTCGCGATCATGGGCCGTACCGGCGCGACCGGCGTGAGCCGCGTGGCGCGCGCGATGCTGCAGGTCGAGCGGGTGCTGCTGGCCCTCGCCATGGCGTGGAGCGTCTTCCACGCGTTCCTGCCCGCCGCGCGCGACAGCGTCTGGATGGGCATCCTCGACGCGTTCTGGCCGCTGTCGATGCTGGGCATGTTCGTGATCGGCGTCAAGGTCGCCGTCGCCGGGCGGTGGCGCGGGGCGGCCCGCCTCTGGCCGCTCGTCGCCGAAAGCTGGGTGGTCGTGACCCTTCCGACCATGGCGATCCTCGGCTCCTCCGTGTCGGACGTCGTCGGTGCGGCCCACCTGCTCGTGGGCTACACCACGCTCGGCCTCATCATCGCGTTTCGTCCCGAGCTCGTGCGCGGCGGGGACTGAACGACGAGCCCTCAGAACGCGCGGGCCGTGACACCGGCGACGCGGGCGAGGTCGAGCTTGGTCTCGTCCTCGCTGCCGGGGACGGTCGTGTAGATCACGATCTTCAGGTCGGTGTCGGAGTCGGACAGCACGTCGCAGTCGACGGTGATGTCCCCGATCGCCGGGTGCCTGATCGTCTTGCGGTCCTCCGCGTGGCTGCCGACGGCGCCCGAGTGCCACAGCCGGGCGAACTGCGGGTTGCCGTCCAGCGTCCGGCGGATCAGCCCGCTGAGGCGCGCGTCCTCGGGGTAGCGGCCGGACGCGCGGCGCAGGTCGGCGACGATGGCCCGGTCGGTCGCCTCCGCGTTCTCCGAGACGACGGGCCAGGCCGCGAGGCGCGCCCGGTCGGACGGAACGGGAAAACGCGAGCGCACCAGATTGCGCTCCTCCGGCGCGAGCACGGAGGGGTCACCGAGGAGCGCCGCCCAAGCGCGGTTCCACCACAGCAGCCGCCAGTCGGCGGCGAACACGGCGACCGGCGCGTCGCCCAGCCGGGTGAGCACCCGCTGCATCCCGGGCGGGATGTGATCGCTGATCACGCCGTCCAGGGGCGGCTGCAGCCCGGCGAGCCGGTAGAGGTGGTCGCGCTCGGCGCGGCTGAGCTGGAGCGCCCGCGCCAGCGCGGCGGCCACCTGCGCCGACGGCGTGGTCGCCCGGCCCTGCTCCAGCCGTACGACGTAGTCCACCGAGACGCCCGCGAGATCGGCGAGCTCCTCGCGGCGCAGCCCGGCGGCACGGCGTACGCGGCCGGTGGGCAGACCGACCGCCGCGGGGGAGAGCCGGTCACGCCACGCGCGGATCGTCGCGCCCAGACTCGTCTCGTCTGTGGTCATGTGCCCATTCTGCGCCGGTCGCGGGACGCCAGGGTGGTACTGCCTGTCCTACCGGAGCGCTCTCCCTGGTTGTCCGCGCCCGGCCCGCCGAAGCTTGGAGCCATGACGATCACCTTCATCACCGGGGCCAACAAGGGCCTCGGGTTCGAGACCGCCCGCCGCCTCATCGACCTCGGCCACACCGTCATCGTCGGCGCCCGGGACCCCGAGCGCGGACAGGCGGCGGCCGACGAGCTCGGCGCGCGCTTCGTGCGGATCGACGTCGCCGACGACGGGTCCGTCGCCGCCGCGGCGGCCGACGTCGCCGCCCACGAGGGCCGCGTCGACGTCCTGATCAACAACGCCGGGATCATCGGCCCGCACGTGCCCGCCGACGAGCTGACCGCGGACCACGCCCTCGAGGTCTACCAGACGAACGTCGTGGGCGTCGTCCGCGTGACGAACGCCTTCCTGCCGCTTCTCCGGCGGTCGGAGCACCCTTCGATCGTCAACGTGAGCAGCGGCACGGGGTCGTTCGCGCTGACCCACGACCCGGCCCGCGTGGAGTCGAAGGTCATCGGGCCGCTGTACACCTCCTCCAAGGCCGCCGTGACCATGCTCACGACGCAGTACGCGAAGGCGCTGCCCGGCATCCGGGTCAACGCCGCCGACCCCGGCTACACCGCGACCGACCTCAACGGGCACAGCGGCCACCAGACCGTGACGGAGGGAACCGACGCGATCGTGACGCTCGCGACCGAGGGCGCCGGCGGCGGAACGGGCCGGTTCGTCGACCGCTCCGGCACCGTGCCCTGGTGAGCCGCGAGCGCACCGCCCGGACGCCGGGGCGCTTCAGCCCGGCCCGCCGACGTGATTCCGCGCCAGGTGCGGATCATCGGGCGTGCCGACGGACAGCGAGGAGACCCAGACGGCCAGCTGGGTGTGGTCGCGAAAAGAGAGCTTGCGCAGGCAGCTGGAGATGTGGTTCTTGGTGGTCCCCTCGGTGATGTGCAGCTACCGGGCGATCTCGCGGTTGGACGCGCCGGCGCCGACGAGCAGGGCGATCTCGTAGTCGCGCAGCCCCTGGTCCCCCAGGCGCCCGGCGAAGTAGAGCTGGTTGAGCGCCACACCGCTCAGACCGGTCAGCAGCTCGTCGGCCAGCGACACCTCGCCGATCCCGGCGATCATGTCGAGCACCGACATCGCCGCGTCCCTGTTGCCGATCTCCTCGAAGGCGTACGCGATGCCGTGCAGACCGTCGTAGAACCCGACCCGGGGCACGCCCTTGTGGCCGCGTACCCGTTCGAGCAGCCACTCCTCGTGTTCCTCCCGGCGGCCGTGCCCGCTCTTGGCCATGGCGTAGAGGACTCCCGCCGTGCCGTAGCCGAAGCCGAGGCCGCCCAGGAGGAACTGCTCGACGTCTCCGGGGGAAGAGCCGGTCCTCCCTGTCGGGAGTCGCGCTCGCCCACACGGACCGGGCCGCGGACGCCTCGATCTCCGCCCAGTCGATCGTGCCGTCCCCGGCGCCGGCGATGAGCGCGCCGGTGCGGGCCATCTGCTCCTCGTTGCCGGCCCACGGAGAGGGCCCCAGGTCGAGCTGCGCGAGCACCTTGGCGCCCCAGCCGTCCGGAACGGGGAACCGCTCCTCGATGAAGCCGACCAGGAACTCGGCGCGGGTCGTGTCCAGCGTCAGGAGCACGGTGAGCGGGAGGAACGGCGCTATCTTCAGGCACCCCAGGGCGAAGCGGTCCGCCGCGAGGCTTCCCCGGTCGTCGGGCGGTATGAAGCCCGGCGCGCCCATGCCGATGCGCTTGTCCTGGTCGACGTACGTGGCGAGCTCGAAGTCGACCAGCTTCACCTGGCCGTCTTCGGTGATCACGATGTTGTTCGGGTGGAGGTCGCCGAAGGCGATTCCCCGCGGAAGTCGGCGGGCGGGTCCGACCGCTTGCGGTCGCTGAGGTGGTCGGCGAGGAACGCCGGCGGCTCCACCCAGTCGGGCACGTAGAAGACGGGCTCGCGCCGGTCGACGACCAGATCGCCGTCCGGCGTCTCGATCGCCATCGCGGGCTCGCCGAGTTCGTTGCGGATCAACCGCTCGACGAAGCCGCCGTAACGCAGATAAAGAGGGCCGTCCTTCCAGCGCAGAGCGCTCAGGATGTACGGAGCGCCGAGTCCGGTCAGCAGCGGGTCGAGATCCGTGAGGATCGTTTCGAGCCGCTCGTCGGAGGCGGGATAGATGGTGATGAACTTGCCGCTGCCGCTCCGGTCGGCGCACTTGAGGTTGCGGCCGATGAAGGCCGCCTCGCTGACCAGGAACTTGAACGGGATTTCCTGCCGCAGGCAGTAGTCGGCCGTGATGTCGAGCACACGCTGGGCCGTTTCACGGGTGGCGGACACGTGAATTTTCCAGCCCTGCTTCGGAGGGGGAGACGTGGTGCGCATGTAGTTGAACCACGGGCCCTTGGCGCCGGTCTGCCGGCCGTCCGGCACCGGCATCGTGGCCTGCCTGTACCCCTTATGTTCGGCCGCCCATCTGTTCGGCTCGTCATAGAAGAGGCGGTCGGCGAAGCAGTATTCGAAGTATTGCATCTTCATTTCCGCGCCGTCCTCACTCCTGGATGCGTGTAATTCCACCGTAATCAGTCCGTGAATGATGTCCAATTACGAAGGGTGACGGATTCGCGGAACTCCGGGGGTGTGCCCGCATTTGTAGATGCCGGGCGGAAATGGGTAGGACACGCTCCGTCTCCGGTCGCGTCGCGCCGGTCCGCGGTCCTGGCTACTTCGGCTGTTTGCGAACAAAGGGCGGACGGCGTGATCCGGAGAACGGGGCGTGATCGGCTGCCGGAAAAATCTCTGCCCGAATTATTTGTTTTGATATTTCGGCGGAAAGCGAAAAAGTAAGAGCGGGGCGTTTCTTCGGGCCTTCGCCGGTCAGGGAAGCGCGTCGATCAGCCGGCGGTGGAGCAGAGGTTCGTGGGCGGGGTCCGTGTGAAGGGCCAGGGTCAGCCCGGCCTCGGCGGCACCCGCCAGGACGGCCAGCAGCGTGGCGAACTGCCCGGGAGGCTCGGCGTCGAGCAGCTGCTCGGCGTGGTTCACGACCAGGTGGACCGGCCCGATGTCGCGCAGCGAGTCGGTGAGGGCGTCCCAGTTGCGGCCGAAGTACGCGGGGAGGCGGAGAACGCGTGTCACCTCGTCGAAGAAGGCGTCACGGGTCCGGCAGGCCCGCCCGTCGGCGACCGCCGGGGCGGGATCGGCGGTCACCGTGAGCCACGGAGGCAGCGGGCGTGCGGCGGAGGCCATGACAGGTCCTAGAGCCGGTAGAAGTCGGTGTAGTGGTCGGGCGAGAACCAGGTGACGCCGGTGCCGCGGTCGACGACGATCCGGTAGGCGTCACGCGAGGCGCCGCGTGGGCGGGAGTAGACGTCGTACTCGTAGTAGGCGGCGCCGCCGGGAAGCCGGCCCTCCCGGTTGTGGAAGCGCCCGCCGGTGTAGTTGTACTGGCCGTCGGGCCAGGAGTACCAGCCGCCGCCGGTGGGATACCCCTTCCCGGCCCAGATCGCGTTCGCCGAGCGGGCGTCGGCGCAGCGGGAGATCGTGCAGGAGCCGTGGACCGACGCGTGGGCGGGGACGGTGCCGGTCGGACCGGCGAGGCACACGATGGCGGCGATCACGGCGGTGAGGGACGGCGGGAAGCGTCGCGGGGTCCGCACGAGACCTCCTTGCGAGGGCGAGAGGACGGGCACTCGCCGGCGTCATCTCGACACCGACAAGCCAGGACGTTGTCTCCTCTCGTATGCCCCGGGATGCGCGCCGGTCCCTCACAGATCGATCCAGGATTGACGTATGAACGAAGCCAGGAACAGTACGTACGCGCCGGACCCGGTCACCAAGGCCGGCTACGTGCTTGAGTTCGAGGACACCTTCGACGGGGACGTGCTCGACGAGCGCCGGTGGGTCCCGCGATATCTGCCCCAGTGGACCACGCGCGCCGCCTCGGCGGCCCGATACCGCATGGGCGACGGGTGCCTGCGCCTGCTGATCGAGGAGGACCAGCCGCCGTGGTCGCCGGAGATGGAGGGCCGGCTGCGCGTGTCCTCGCTGCAGACGGGCGTGTTCTCCGGGCCGGTGGGCAGTGGCATCGGCCAGCACGGGCGGGGCGGCCTGGCCGTAGTCCGCGAGGCGCAGGACGAGGCGCGGCTCTACACCCCCCACCACGGCCTGATCGAGATGCGCGCCAGGGCCACCGATGACCCGCGCGCCATGGTCGCGCTGTGGATGATCGGCTTCGAGGACGCGCCCGAGCGGTCCGCGGAGATCTGCGTGTGCGAGATCTTCGGGCGTGACGTGGGGCCGGACACGGCGGCGGTCGGCATGGGCGTCCACCCGTTCGGCGACCCGGCGATCACCGACGAGTTCGCCGCCGAGGTCCTCCCCATCGACGCGCGTGAGTTCCACGTGTACGCGGCGGAGTGGGCCCCGGGCCGGGTGACGTTCTTCGTGGACGGCCGGCAAGTGAAGACGATCCGGCAGTCCCCGGACTATCCGATGCAGCTCATGCTCGGGATCTACGAGTTCCCCGACGCCGAGGGGCCCGAGCGGGTGGGGCCGTACCCGAAGGAGTTCGTCGTCGACTACGTGCGGGGCTACCGGCCCGAGACGGGCTGAGCCGCACAAGGAGCATGGCTGGTGGGTATGAGGCATCTGAAGCGTCATGCCCGGATGGTCGAGGCCGATCAGCCGGTGCTCGGCCGTCCGGCGAAGGATCGGAGGATCTGATGCTGAGATGGCTCATCGTCCTGGTGGCGGCCGTGGCCGCGGCGCTGTCCGGGGTCACCGCGGGCTATGCGGCGCCGCCGAACGCGGGATACGCGGCGCCGCCGGATGTCAGCGACAAGGACAAGGCGTTCCTGGTCGCTGCACATCAGGACAACCTCGCGGAGATCCAGGGCGGGCAGACCGCCGAGCGGCAGGCCGCCAAGCAGTCGGTCAAGGACGCCGGCAGGAAGTGGGTCGAGGACCACACCTCCCTCGACAACCAGGTCAAGCGGGTGGCCGAGAAGCTGAAGGTGGAGTTGCCGGGCCAGCCGAGCGAGGAGCAGCAGGCCGAACTACGCCGGCTCTCCGCCAAGAGCGGCGCCGCGTTCGACCGCGCCTGGGTCGACGCGCAGATCAGGGATCACCGCAAGACCCTGCTCGCCCTGGACGAGGAAGTGTCCAGCGGGTCCTCCCAGGAAGTGAAGAACCTGGCCCAGGCCGCCAAGCCGGTGGTCAAGGAGCATCTCGACCTGGTCGAGAGCATCCAGAGCGGCGAGTGACGACCGGTGCCGGCCGGGGCGGGTCTCCGGCCGGCGCATCCCCTTCCGAGGCTCACCCGAACAGTTTGACCAGCAGCAGGATGACGAGCGCCCAGCAGACGAGACCCGCGACCATGACCGCGACGAGCCCGCGGAGCCGATACCGCTTGCCGCGTGGGCCGGGCCGCTCGTCCACGTTTCCTCCATGCCGGGGTGCGTTCCGGCCCGCACCCCGCGTCGTGCTGATACCCCCGCGGGGATCGCGCCGTTCGTCACTGAGAGAGACGTATTCGTTGCTGGACGTCATAGCTCAATCGCTCCCCGATGAGACCAGTGTGGGTGGCAGCGGGCCCGGAGTCCCCCTCTTCCCATCGGATGCGGACGCACGCGCGTAGGGTGCGGTCATGCGGATCTTCACCGACCTCGCCGAACTCAAGGCGGCCAAAGGCGAGCACCTCGGATACGGCGACTGGCGGGAGATCGACCAGGAGAGGGTGAACCTCTTCGCCGACGCGACGGACGACCACCAGTGGATCCACGTGGACACGGACCGGGCGAAGGACGGCCCCTTCGGGGGCACCATCGCGCACGGGTACCTCACGCTCGCGCTGCTGCCGTCGCTGATCGGCGAGCTGTATCGGGTCGACGGCCTGCGCATGGCGATCAACTACGGCCTGAACAAGGTGCGCTTCCCCCGGCCGGTCCCCGTCGGATCCCGCGTACGGGCCGGGGCGGAGATCACCGACGTCAAGGGCACTCCCTCGGGCACCCTCGCGAACCTCCGTGTCACGATCGAGGTCGAGGGAACCGACAGGCCGGCCTGCGTCGCCGACATGCTCACGCTCTTCGTTCCTCAGGAGTGACCTCTCGCGCCCTTGACCCTTCCCACCCTTGACCCTTCCCACCCGCCGCGCTCCGAGCGTACAGGGGCGGCGTGACCGGGGGCGGAGCGACTTATTGGCGCAAGCAGGGGTGGAGGGTCTGGTAGAGTTACACCCGTCGCCGGGCACCGCAGGTGAACGGACAGCAAAGCGGCCGTAGCTCAATGGATAGAGCATCTGACTACGGATCAGAAGGTTAGGGGTTCGAGTCCTCTCGGCCGCGCACATCATAGAAGGCCCGTGACCAGGGAAAACCTGGAAACGGGCCTTAGTGTTTTCGGGCTTCACGCGGTCTCTTCCGTGTCTGTGGGAGCCACCTTGGGAGCCACCCGTTTCGGTCGGCCCAGTAGAGCGCTCGAAATGGCGAGGTAGCCGGCCCCGTCCTCCCAGACCGGCAGGTGGTCCCCCTCGAAACGGACGTCATCGGTTGAGGGCCACCACACCTGGTGATACGTGGCCGCGATGATCTGCCGCAGCTCTGCCCTCGGGAGGGTGCCGCGGATCGCCATGTGCAGGTGCGGGGCGAGCCGCTTCTGGGGCTCGACAGTGGCGAAGTACTGCACGTCATAGCCCGCCACGCGGCGGAGGTTCTGCACGAACCGATCCACCAGCTTCGAGAAGTGCAGCGCGTCACGGGCCGCCCGCGCGTAGTCGTACCGGTCCGGGTCGCTCGGGGCACCCTCCAGCACCCGCCCATACGACGGCAGGGTCAGGGTGACGAACATCGAGGGCCGGTAGGTCTTGCCGTCCGAACCGGTGAAGGTCCGCCCGAGCGTGGTCTTGGTCATCTGCCGCTTGGGCAGATCCGGGGCGTCCTGCCGCCGCTTCGTCGAGCGGGATCGCTTGCCCGAGGTCCGGCCGAGGACGTTGCCGCGCAGGCCCGCCCGGTTGATCTCCTCGTCCAGCTCAACGATCGCGGCGTCCAGGTCGGTGGTGTCCCCGCCGGCCTTCTCCACCTCATCCCGCCACGCCTGAGCATCGGCCCGCAACTCCACGAGGTGCCGCTGATACTCATCAGCGTTATCGGGGAGGTTCACCGGCTCGGCTTCCAGGTGCCAGCCCTCCCGGCACTGCGCCCGCCGAAGCTGCCGGTTCCGCTTCGCACACGGCTGGCACTTGCTCTCCAAGGTGGCCCCGCACGGCACGTCGATCACCTCAACCTGCCCGGTGAGGATGTCCTGCCGCCGCAGCGGAACGGGCCGGATGCACACCCCGTACTGCTTGGCGATCTCCTCCACGACCTCGCGAGCCAGTGGTTGTGCCATCCGGACGGCGCGGGGTGTGGAGCGGTCGGACGGGTTGGTCACCGGTCACCGTCCCAAGCGCTGATGGGGTCGAGGATGTCGGCCGGGGTGAGGCCGTCGACCATGACGGCGGCTTTCTCGCCGCACTCGTGGCACTCGACGATCCCGCGCACCGGGTCCAGCCACAGCACATCGAGCGCGCCGCAGCCCGAGCAGCGCAGCCCGTCGAGGATGTGAGCCAGGCGCATCATCGGCCCACCCCCGCGAACTCCGCGACCATCGCGGAGATGTCGGCATCCGAGACGTACGCCGCCCGCACCCGCACCGGATCAGGGGAGGTCTCCAACCGGACGTAGCCGACGCCTGCGCCCAGCTCCGGGACCGGTGAGATGTGGTCGGCCAGTGCGCCCCGGTCGCGCGCGCCGTCGCCGAGGACCATGTCCACCTGCTCGGACTCATCGAGCCGGAGGGCGATCTTGTCGGGGAACAGGTTGCGGATGTTCATGACCTCCTTGCGCGGGTCCTGGAGCGCGGCCATCACACCCACGCCGACCGCCCGGCCCTGCGTGGTGAGGGTGGCCAGGGCCGCCGTGATGCGCTGACGGAGTTGCTTGTCGGGCTGGTAGGCGGTCAGGAACGCCACCTCGTCAACGAGCACCAGGACGAACGGATCCGCCACGGTCGGCGTGTGGGAGCGCTGGAGGCCAGCGAACCGGTCGGCCCGCTCCTGCATCACGCACACGGCCTCATCGAGCAGGTCGGCGCATTCCTTCGGGTCGGCCGCGTACCGACTGCCGAAGAGGGCACGGCCGAAGGACAGTTCCATCCGCTTGGGGTCGAGCGCCCAGACCTGCACCAGGCCCGCCCGCATCGCCGGGAGGAGGCCGCGGATGGTCGACCACAGATACGAGCCCTTACCGGCCCCGGTCGCGCCCGCAATCAGGACATGCGTGCCGTGGACCTTCAACCGCAGCGGCGTACCGTCCTCGCACCGCCCGATCTCGACCGGCCCCACCGAGGCGACCTCGGGAACCGGAAGCGCGGGCAGGGGTTCGGCGAGCGGGTCACGCCGGGGGAAGGTGAGTACGAGCCGCCCGGCCCGCGCGACGGCGACCCGGCAGGAGGGGGCGCCGAAGCCGTGGGCCAGGTGCTCGATGCGGTCGGCCCAGTCGGTGACGGCTTGGCCGTTGAGCATCTTCACGCTGACGCGGTCGGCCCAGCCGTCGCACTCCACCCGCACGAGGCGGGGCAGGTAGTCGCGTCCCCGGATGTGCCGCCCGAGGCCGGAGACGACCATGACCGGTTGCCAGTGCCGCCGATAGACGGCGACGAGTCGCCACCAGGCCAGTAGTGGCCAGCCGACCAGGCGTAGGAACGAGGCCCGGTCCAGCAGCAGCCATGACAGGCCCGCCGAGGGCAGGAAGCCGGTCATCACCAGGGCCAGGCGCCAGCCGTACAGGGTCCAGATCACCCCGAGGCCGACCGGCACGGCCACCGCGACCGGATGCCGAACCACGAGACGGACCAGGCCCGCGACCAGGCGGGACAGCCAGATCACCAGGGTGACGATGGCGGGGGTTCGGACGACGGCCGGGCGGAAGACCACGGCCGTGTCTGGGGTGGTGGAGACGAGGTTGCGTGCCTCGTCGCCAGGCAGTTTTCGGAACATTAGACTTCGTGTCCTCTCGTGATTTCGCAGTCAGGGAGAGTTGAGGGGCCGCCGGAAGTTGCCGCTTCCTGCGGCCCCGCTTGCATTTCAGGCCGCCGTCTCGCCGACGACGGGGAGGGCGAGCTGGTCGGAGTCGGCCGACTGGTCGGCGTGCATGCGCTCGCAGTCGGCCAGGTACCGGGCGGCAGCGTCGAAGATGCGCCGGGCGGTCTCCACGTCGTTCGCGGTGGCCGGTCCGGCCCCGGTCGTGGAGATCGACACGTACGCCTCGTCGGACTCCAGGACCAGGTACGGCCGCCCCGACTCCAGCTTCCGAACGTCGGCGCGAAGGCCGGAGGTGTAGAACCCGACGTTCACGCGTGGCCGCTCGGCGGAGGTGATGGAGATGGTGAGGTAGGTGTAGGGGTCCGGCGTCATCGGACCGCCACCCCCTCACCATCCGTGAGGCCGTGGAACATCCGCTCCACCGACCGGGCGAACGAGGCCGCCTCACGCGCCAGGCAGCGGGCGAACTCCAGGTCATCGACGGTGACCTGGTCTCCGGCGGAGGTGGTGACGAGCACTTGGACGCCGGCGAAGATCAGCCCGAGGACGGGTGACCGCTGCGGGTAGGGGTGGTTGGCCGCCGATGCGCCCGGCCCGGTCTTGAGGTTGATCGTGCTGACTGGCGGCACGGTACGCCGCCCCGTCATGCCGCGTCCTTCGCCTGAGCAGCGGCCCGGCCGCCGCTGGCGCGGGGAGCGCGCATCTCCCGCACCCGGATCGAGTAGGCCAGGCGGCCCGCCTGGTTGACGTACGGCGTGACGCTGATCCCGTCGAACTCCACCGGGGTGAACGGCAGGCCCGCCATGGGGGCCGGCGGCACCGGCTGGACGGGAGCCAGGATCTTGACGGCTACCGTCTTCTGCGCGGGCTTCAGGGTCGGGTCGGCGTCCATCACGGCGACCTGCCAGACGAGTTCCCCCGTCTGCTTGTCCCGCGCCTGGACGAACCGGCCGTTGGTCGATGCGTCGAAGTCCTTGACCTGCTCGACCTCCCCGACGACGTAGCAGCCGTGGGGGAAGACCATGTCGAAGGTCACTGGGATGGGTCCTTGTAGTGCCATGAGACATCTCCTTCCTCTCGCCTTCTCGACAACTCGTATTGTTGAGCTGTTTTGAGAGTACCCATCTTCTCCGCACTCGACAAGTCGAGTTGCCGAGAATCTTGACGTGTTGCCTGCGTACGCTCTGCGACATGACCGCAAATGACCCGAAGCAGGCAGAATCCGAAGGGCTCACGTGGGTGAGCAGCTTGGGTGGCCCGCATATCCTCGTGCCGCAGTCAGCCCTCCCGTACTGGCACGGAGCACCCAGGAACTACCCCGAGGACGAAGGCGACTACGGCCGCGCCTGCTCGGTGCCCGGATACATCGGGCTGATCCGGGTTGGTCCGGCCGAAGCCTTGGTCAAGGCCGAGCCGTCCCCTACAACGTTCCTCGCCGAACGAAGGGCCCTCATCTCCTGGGTGGGGGCGTACTCAGAGCAGGAACTGGTTGACGTCGCTACGGAGGTCATGGACGCAGAGTCAGTGCCAGAAGGCGAGGAGTTGACGTATACCGTCGACGAGCCGCTGATTCTCTTCGATTCCGCTTATGGGCATGACGACATCGCCTCAGAAGAGCATCTCGTCATCGACCTCGCCCCCGGTCGGTACACGGTACGCGCCGCCTATGTGGAGCATCCAAGGGCGTATCTGATCCTCGTTCGGTTCACATGAGCCGAGCGCCAGCCCGTCAAAGGGAGTAGGCATCTTCCAGCTCGTGAAGGTCGCCGGGGAGGACCAAGTCCACGATGAGGGCGGGACGCCCGCCGCCGTTGTAGACGCTGGCCAGTACGCCGAGGACGGGCGCGGTCTTACGAAGCTCCAGGAGTTTGGCTTCTTCCGTCGAGGGGTGCCGTGCGCTGAGCCGTTCCGCGATGTGTTCGAGCTTGAGGCCCTTGGTGCGCTGGAGATGCTGCCGGATACCGGCGGTGAGCGGTTCGGGCTGGCCCAGGTCGGTACCTTCGGCCAGCTCCACTGGACACCAGATGGTGACGAGGTCAACTGGCCGGTCGGCATCGCGGAACAGGACGCGCCGCATCATGACGGGCGACTTCTCGGGGACGCCGAGGAGCTTGGCGACGCTCGCAGGGGCCGGATGCGCCCCGACGCTTACCGGGGAGCCGTTCTCGTCGGCTTCCGCGCGGTCGAGTACGGCCCGGCCGGGCCGGGAGGCTTCCTCAGCCGCGGCCGGCGGCGTGGCTTTCACGAAGGAGCCTTTGCCGTGCTCCCGCTCGATCACGCCCCGGAGCTGGAGGACCTGCAGAGCGCGGACGACCGTGGGCCGGCTGACGTGAAACTCGTTGATGAGTTGCGTCTCCGACGGCAGGAGCGAGCCCGGAGGATAGGTGCCGTCCGCGATACGTCCCCGGATGGCCTGGACGATCTGCGCGTACTTCGGCGGAGCGTACTCTTCGGACGACATGACGACTTCCCTACAACTCGACTTGTCGTCAGCTTAGCTATCCGTCCTGATTCTGTCTGCCCCAGGGAAAGCAGAAGGCGCGACGGCGCGGGAGTTTCCTCACTGCCCTGAGGACTCGACCACACCGCCGCGCCCGTTCACCCGCACCTGACCAGCCAGCATCGCCGCCCAGGTGAGCCATGCTTCCCGCAGCGGCCACCGGTGCGTCTCGGCGATCACCGGCGCACGCTCGTCCTGGATCGTCTTCCTGATGAACGCGACCCCGCCCGACTGGATCAGCTCGAAGAAGATCGCCAAACAGTCGCACGTCCAGGCCAAAACGAGCTCACGGCTGGTGGGCGTGGGCGCGAACCAGACGAGTGCTTCGGCGTCGGCCTGAGGGCGCGGCAGGTGAGGACTCAGATGCCGGGAGGTCATGCGCTGCCGTCCTCGATGTACCGGGAGTAGGGGTGCGTGCGGCGCAACTCCTCCCGAAGCAGGGCCACCCGCCGGGCTGTGGTCACGATGTCATGCGCCGGAGCGAAGGCGAACACGAGTCGGCCACTGGCCGAGCGCCGCCCTGTCGACCAGCGAAACCACCGGCCGTTGGTCCACACGAGCAGGTCAACCCAAACCGACAGGAACGCCACCCCGTGCCCGGCATGAACATCGGTAGCGATGCCGTGCCCGATGGACAACTCCGCGGACAGCAGCCCGGCCGCCCGCTCAGCGGTCAGCGGCACATCGGGCGGCAGCGAAGGACAGGCGATCTGGTCGAGCCAGCGGGTAGCCATCGGCCTCACTCCTCCGGCACCGTGCCGGAGCCCTGGCAGCCCAGGCACTCGACCCTGACCCGCTCACCCGCCACGGTCTCGCCGGCCCCGTCTTCGGCCGCGACGACACCGCGCCGGGGACTGGCGTATTTCCAGCCCCGCCCTCCGCACAACCCACACTGACCAGCCATGATCCAACAATTGCCCGGCGGCCTGTCGCGTCTCGACCGCGTGGATGTCCCGCCTGGGCGCATCGTGTCTCGCTTCGTCTCGTCTTTGTCTCCCCGTGATCCGCGTCCCTGGTTAACCTGGGCCTACCAGGGCTCCCCAACCCCGAGGGCGCGGATGATGACCGAGCAGCCGATCATGCTGAAGTCGCTCCTACGCCAGCGCCACTGGCAGACCTACAGCACCTTCTGCCGGGAGTACGACAAGGCCGCCAAGAAGGTGGACCCCGCCCTCGCGGGCAGGTGGCCCAGCCGCGCCCAGCTCCACCGCTGGCTGTCCGGCGAACTCAAGGGCCTGCCCTACGCCGATCACTGCCGGGTCCTGGAGGCGATGTTCCCCGGCCTGACCGCGCACCAGTTGTTCTCCGCCGAGACCGCAGCGGAAGCGGCAGCGGCCGTACCGGCCCCCAGGAGCACCCAAGACAACACCGCTCCCGCGCCCGACCCGTGCGAGGACGCCCGCTTCGCCGACGTCACGGCCGTCTTCAGCAGCCGGTCCGCATTCAGCGCCGCCTACCCGCCCGCGTCCCTGTTCGACGGCGCCAAGGAGATCAACGCCTGCGGCCTATCGCTGAACGTGCTCTGCCAGAGCTACCCCGACCACCAGCTCACCCGCCTACTGGACAACGGCACCCGCATCCGCTGCCTGTTCCTGGACCCCAAGGGCGAGGCCATCAAGGCCCGCGAACGCGAAGAGCACTACACCGACGGCACCCTCCAGACGTTGACGGCGCTCAACATCAGCATGCTCACCCGGCTCCGCGACCGGCTCGACCCCGAAGCCGCCGAACGGCTGGAGATTCACGTCTACGACGAGACGATCCGCTTCAACATCCTGATCGTGGACGGCTCGACCTGCGTCGTACAGCCCTACCTCCCGGCCGCCCGCGGAGTCGACTCACCTACGCTCGTCATCACCGACAACACCGCCGCCGACGGGCTGTTTCCCGTCTTCGACCAGGTCTTCACCTCTATGTGGGAGCGGAGCAAACCCGTATGACCCTTGACGCCCGCGCGCTACTGCCCATAGCTGAGCAGGCCGTCACCATCGCCAGCCACATCATCACCACCAAGCTTCCCGGCCTCGTCACGGCCAAAGGCGACCGCGACATGGTCACCGAAGTGGACTACGCCGTCGAACACGCCGTACGCGACTTCCTGTCACGGGAAACGCCAGAGATCGGGTTCCTCGGCGAGGAGGAAGGCATAACGAGTGCCGGCGACGGCCTCATGTGGGCACTCGACCCGCTCGACGGCACCGCCAACTTCACCCACGGCATCCCGCTGTGCGGCACCTCGCTTGGTCTGATCGACCACGACCGCTCCATCCTCGGCGTGATCGACCTGCCATTTCTCAGCACTCGGTACGCCGCAGCAGAGACGGCCGGAGCCACCGCCAACGGCCACCCGATCAGCGCCAGCACCACCGACGCCCTGGAGGCCGCCATCGTCTCGGTCGGCGACTACGCCGTGGGGAAGGGAGCCGAGGCCAAGAACCGCGTCCGGCTCCCGCTCAACTACGAGCTCGCTACACGCGTGCAGCGCGTCCGCATGTTCGGCTCAGCCGCCGTCGATCTCGCATGGGTCGCCGAAGGCAAGACCGACGCCTGCATCATGCTGTCCAACAACCCCTGGGACACCGCCGCAGGCGTCCTCATCGCCCGCGAAGCCGGAGCCATCGTCACCGACATCGACGGCACCCCCCACACCGCCAAAGCCCGAGCCACCATCGCCGCAGCCCCAAAGATCCTCGCCGACCTCGTCGAACTCGTCGCAGGAGCCGAAAAAGACGCGGACCGTACGGCCTAGCCTGCCGACTCTATGATCGCTGCCGCGCAGACTATACGCCTCAACAGTACGCATAAACGTACTTAACGGGCGTTTTGGTACATAGGCGGCACTTCTGCATTGAGGCCTGCGGTGTACGCTCTGGAACGATATAAGGCAATAAGGAGCAGGAGCCTGCAATGCCCTTGCCACTGCTTCTGCTAGTCGGGGCAGTCGGATTTCAGAGAATGTAGGGAGAACCAGTGGCTCGGCGGCGTTCCCTCGCGGCGACGATTGCACAGATGCAGCGAGAGGCAGCTCGCGCTCAGGCGCAGCAGATCAGAGCTCAGCAGGCAGCCCAACGCAACGCCGAACGGGCCAGAGCTGCCTACGCTCGTGCCCAAGCTGCGGAGGAGAAGGAACGCAAGCGGCTCTACCAGGAGTCCCGCGCTGCTGATGTCGCAGCGATGAACGAGGCCTTGGAACTCCGCATGCAGGCGCTCGCCACGATTCTGCAGGCTACCTTGCAGGTCGATGACCACATCGACTTCGAGTCGCTCAAAAGACCCGCCACGATCCCAGCCTGGCAGCATAGACACCTGGAAGTTCCCACTCCGGCACCGCAGTGGGAGCAGTTCGCGCCGGCTGAGCCGACGGGTGTGGGAAAGCTATTCGGTAAGTCGAAGTACCAGCAGGCGTTAACCGCTGCGCAGGGGCAGTTCCAGCAGGCCACGGCACAGCATCAGGCACAGGAGCGCGCCCGAACCCAGGCATTGGCGGAAGCGAGGGCCGCCTATGAGGGCATGGTGAGCGCCAGGAAGGCTGACGCCGCTCGACAGCACGCCGAGATCGATGCGTTTCGTAACGAATACGAGTCGGGCGACCCGGACGCGGTCGTCTCCTACTACGACATGGTCTTACAACGTTCGAGCTACCCTGACGGCTTCCCTCAGCACTTCAAGATTGCTTTTGTTCCGGAGTCGCGTCAACTGGTCGTGGAGTATGAGCTACCAACTGTGGACATCGTGCCTGCAGTTAAGCAGCACCGGTATGTGAAGAGCACAGACTCCATCAACGAATCACCCCGCCCAGCTACACAGATCAAGAGCACCTATGCAGCCGCAATCGCTCAGGTCGCGCTCAGGACGGTCCACGAATTATTCGAAGCTGATCGTGGACGGCACTTGGACGTAGTTGTATTCAATGGCGTCGTTAACACGATCGATCCAGCCTCGGGACAGAAGATCCGTCCGTGCCTGATCACGCTTCGCACTACCCGTGACACCTTCGGAGCGCTCGACCTTGCGCATGTTGATCCGCTCAAGTGCCTTCAGCACCTGTCCGCAGGGGTTTCCAAGAGCCCCGTAGAACTTACGCCGGTCCGCCCGGTGCTCGAGTTCAACATGGTGGATGCCCGCTTCGTGGAGGAGTCTGACGCTCTGTCGATTGTTGACAGTAGGCCCAATCTCATGGACCTCTCCCCCGGAGAGTTCGAAGCGCTGATCCAAAATCTGTTCACAAAGATGGGCCTCGAAGCGCGACAGACACGAGCTTCACGAGATGGCGGCGTCGATTGCATTGCCTACGACCCTCGTCCCATCTTCGGAGGGAAGGTAGTGATTCAGGCGAAGCGCTACAAGAACACCGTAGGAGTATCGGCGGTCCGCGATTTGTTTGGCACGCTACAAAACGAGGGTGCAAGCAAGGGCATCCTTGTGACGACAGCCGGATATGGTCAAGCGTCATTCGAATTTGCAAAGAATAAGCCGATCGAGCTGATTGACGGAGCCAACCTTCTCTACCTACTTGAGGAACATGCTGGAGTGCAGGCAAAGATAGTTCCCCCGGATGAGTGGCGCGATCCCGCGTAGGCTCAAGCACCTCCGCAAGGGTCCGCGCTTGTCGTTCTGCGACCTATACGGAAGCCTGCACACATCAGTTTTGCCGAGTTGTGCTTGTAGGTATCAAGGGCGGCGCTGCGCGCCGCCTCGCGGCCCTGCGCCCGCTCGGCGGCCGGGCATGCGGCCTGGGGGCCGGTCCCGGCCGCCGGCAGCTCGGGCTGCGCCAACACCCCCTCTGGCCTGCGCATTGTTACGCTCATTGACACTTTAACCCGCTGGTAACTCGAAACTGTCAATGACAAGACCTCGCAACCCTCAGGAGACTAAGTCCGCAGCGCGCGCCGCATCCCCTGGACAATCACAACGTTGCGGGAGAGCAACCAGAATGAGCCTCTTCAAGGTGAGAGAGCCTAAGCAGCAGTCGACCCCCGACCTCGAGAAACCAGAGAAACTTCCTACACGTTGGGTAGTCATCATCGCGATCGCGATAGCGTTGGGCCTCCTGGTAGGGAGGGAGAGCGCGAGCACGGGAGCGGGGATAGGGGCAGGTGTCCTGCTCGCTGGCTTCCTGCACAAGGTGATGCCGTAATCCGTGCCTCCGGCGGGGGCACTCCGGCTCCGGGATGATCGCCTTGCCTAACCCAAGGCCGTAGGCGGTTGAGGTAGGGGGCTGATCATCCCGTCCGCCGTCGACCCGGGGCAAGCCGAGCCGACCAGGGCCGGACGGTCAAGGTCGTTCGTCCAGTAGGGCGCTCCACCTTGACCGTCCGGCCCTGTCCCGCTTCCCCTGCGGGCGGGTCGACGGCACACGGGATGATCAGCAGGTGGAGCGTGCGCGAAGCGCACCAGGCCGTTGCCCGTTCGGTTGGCGAGCAGCGGGGACTCGCGGTGACTCGACCGCCGTAGGCCCAGGTCATTGTTTGCCTAGCTCACGAGCCTTGATCTGCAGGGCTTCCCAAGCTGACAGGTGCCACGCCAGAACCAAGACTTAGGCTCCGCAGCCAAAGCTTCGGACTACCCATCAAACTTAAGCGTCGAGCCGGGGAGGTGCTAATCCCTAGTCGTCGAACCCTAAATTGGCCTGCATAGGCAGATAATCGTCCGCACGAAAGAAGTCAACGCGGCTCATATAGAGGCTTCCGTTGCCAGCCCTATCAAGAGTGCCCGCAACGACTACACGTTGCTTCAAATCGTGTGATTCCACCGCATTATGGTAGTCGGGCCCCCTTAAGACCATTTTGACTGGACGCATCCGACCACCAATCAACGCCTTTACCTTAACAGTCCCCTCGTCGTCATCTGGCTCTCGGTCAAGAGAGCTCACGAACCCATAGATCACTCGCTCTTCTATGTGAACATTCTCTTTTAGCAAATGTCCCATCTCTGTGATCGCCGGGGCCGACTCGGCAGGAAACTCCAAGCGGTCACGCCCCACTCTAGGAGGAGCTGCCGTGACTGCCCACTGGAAAGAGACATCCAGTTCACCGGAAGCTGGGTTACTTATTAGGTCCGCCAGCGCAACGCAGGCATCAGAGGATACCCCCTGAAGGACTGCTGCGTTGAGTTCTCGTTTGGAAGGCATATGAGAGCGCTCGACTATAAGCTTGTGAATTAATTCCAAGGAGTCGGCGAGCATCCCGAATACCCTACGAGGAAAAGCAGATCTCTCTGTCTCCACGCTGATATAAGGGTCTTCGGTTCCTGGCAGCGGTATTGGTTGCAGACTACTAACTGGGCTAACAATCGGGATGATGAAGCTCCCTCTTGCAGTGTGCCCCATCCCTACAGACCGAGCAAAATCAATCGCTCTTTTAGGGCGCGATTTGCCGTGGTGTGAGCGCCGCAGTAGTGTCGAGCATGCACTAGCAATCGCAAGATTCTGAGCACTCTTGATAACTCGCGACGCATCCATCAAGGGAATGTAATCCCGATAGTTGTGCAATCGCAATTGAACTACATCGTCTTCCGCGTAAGCTAGATCGACGACTAGTCTTTCTATCGTGGCATGCAGATACTGTGATAGGTCATTTATCAAATCCTGCAGTCGCCTCTCATAGTCAGGCGCCTCGGATTTGAGAGGAATTAGGACTTCCGAGTCACCTTTTTCCCATAGCTCGAAAGTGGGACGTGGGCGACTCTCGAATGTAAATCCTTGAGCTTGCAGGTAAGCTCGAAGTCCTTCTGGTGTGACTTGCGGCAGGCCTGCTGTCATTTGCGCCATCTGCCACCCCGCGCTTCTTGCATGATCTGCTCGACACTTTCGACAGTGAGCCGATTCACTTTTGGAATGTGAACCGCTTTCGACGCATGATTATTCGTCGGTTCCAAAAGTGTCATATTAGCGTAGTACCCAAGTCTACGCAGGAGGATGCCCTCCGAGGTGGAAGTTACCCATTCATTGATATCGCTGGGAACTTCAACAACAAACAAATATCCTGGAAGTATTCGGTCGGGACCGCAAAGGAGGTTGTATGTGCGCGCATCGAGATCGAATGTGAAGCTCTGGTCATCTAGTGACTTCAATCGCTCTGTGCACTTCATTTGAACATCTATGCGCATAGCGCGGTCCCGAATTTCGAGATCTATCCCGAACTGGTCGACTCGGCTTATCTCGACGGCGTAGCCGGCGGCTGATGCGAGCGCCTGGACGTAGGCGACGCTGAACCACTCCTTGCACGCCGACCGGTCCAGAGATCCCACCGGGGCAAGATAATTGATCTTTCGGGTCGATGTGTCCGGTTCTGGGTCTTCGATGCATAACACTACTCTACGTGTCAGTAGCGGCGCCACTTGTTTTGAATCATCACGTAGCGTAGCGGAATCATCCCACCTGTTCCCCAAGGTTTGCTGCGGGGCCCAAAAACGATTGTCCCCGTATGGCACGTGTGTAGAAATATGGGAACTATGCCCTATTTTGTATCGCGCCGGGCCAAGGAGGGGTTGTCCACTCCTTGGTGTCACTTCGAGATCAGCTCGCCGATCCGCACGTGCACTACTCTCCCCCGAAGCCACCCTGAGTGCCCTTCCCTGCGATCTCGGCTCCAACCTGCTCGCGCGCCGCGTGGTAAGACGCAGGTCCCGGGCTGATCTTTGTGCCATTAACGTGCCATTAGGCGGGGTGACGAGGGGACAGCCACGCTCACTCGCGACCGGCTCCACGTGCAGGACAGCGCTCGTACGCGCCGTGATCCATGCAATATCCGAGCTGGCAGCCTGCCTTTTAATCTCGTCCTCATGACACCACCGCGTGAAGTTCCCCCGAAGGTCGAGCGTGTTCGTGACATGAGCGACTTCGCCGCCTACTTGGAGATCATGGCGGACGACTTCGATGCCGATCGCGCCGAGTGCGAACGGCAAGTCTGCGAGGGGAAGCGGTTCGTCGAGGGCCGCTGGAGCAGCATGCACATTGGCGACTTCCTCAGATCTTGGGCAGCATGGCTCCAGGACGGCTGTATCCGTGAAGGAGCCCCGTTCAAGGACGAGGTCGACCCGCCGACATGGCAGTCGCTCGCTCTCCAGATCCACGCCGCCCACGTGTACGAGTAGTTCGTTCTGGGAGCCACCCTGGGAGCCAGCCAGACGGACGATCAAGAACTGAACCGGACGGATCTGAACAGCCACAGGCTTGAGCAGCAGCACGGCGAACGGCTCTGAACGACCGTGGATGTCGTTTGGGGACCTACGGATCAGAAGGTTAGGGGTTCGAGTCCTCTCGGCCGCGCCCAGCTTAAAGGCCCATTCCGATCATCGGGATGGGCTTTTTTGATCTCTGTACAGCAGCGTGATACAGCAACAGCATCTACTGGCGATCCCAGAGATCCCGACCGTCGCGGCCTGAGGGGTCCATGGTGAGTAGGTCCTCGTGAAGATGCCGGACTGCTCTGCCTGTTAGTTCACCCGATGCTGTGGTCTCCATCAGTCGCCAGCCTGGGGAATCGTCTGGTGCTTCGCCGTCGCGGTCGGCGGCGGTGAGGTTGTAGAGCAGCCCGAATACCGCCTCATAGGCGGCAACTCGCGCGAGCTGGGCAAGGTCGCGGCGGTCCGCGCCGTGTGCGAGTAGTCGGGCCGCTGCCGGGATGTCTTCCAAGACACCTGGAGCAGCCCAACTGTCGATCATGCTTGCCAGATGCCCTAAGGAACATGATTGGTTTTGCGGTGCCTACCGGAGGGCGCTCTGCAGAGCCTCGCGTTGAGCCGCGACCCACTGGTAAGCGTCCCGAACGGACCGGGCCGCACCGCGCTCGCGCAACCGGATCATCGCCGGAATTCCCGCTTCCGCTGCGGCTTCAATGCCCCGCCAGCAGCGGTCCTGCCACCATAGGATCGTCTCCAGCAGAAGGCTCCGATCCGTCAGGCCATAGGCGTCGCAGATCAACCGAACGCGCCGGGCCGCGCTGGCCACGTCCGACACCGCGGGCTCCAGGCGGACGTACTGCCAGCACACGTGTGCCACGTCATGGATCCGCGCGCCCGGCGCGGCGAGGTCCCAGTCGAGGATCGCCACTGGCCGCAGCCCCAAACCGAGGTCGCGATAGACGGTGTTCTTAGGGGACAGGTCGTTGTGACAGACCACCTCGTGCTCGCCGGCCATCGCCGTGCCGGCGGTCAGGTCGTGGAACTCCCGGACGAGCTCGGCCACCGCCGCCAAGCTCCGGTCGGAGGTGACGTCGGGAGGCTGTTCGTCGTCCCAGGCCACGTGGCCGTCGACGAAGCTCTGGATCTCGCGACCCAGCTCGTCGACACCCACGAAACGCGGAGACCCCCTCCAACCATGGCGCTCAAACAAACCAAGCAGCTCGCGCGTGAACGCGGATGACGGTGGTCGGCGAACCGTGTCCCCAACCCGTACGACGGAGTTCACGTTGCCCCCGGGTAAAGACAGCTCAGTCATGCGCCCATTGTCCACAGGCCCTCAGGAACGGGAGGGGCTACCCATCCCGCCGCGCGAGCGTGGAGCCGGTCATGAGTGACCGTGGTTGCCCCCTCGTCACCCTGGCTGCTTGCACGCTAATTGCCCGGCGATTAGCCCGTGACCTGGCTCTGCCCAGTTCAGCGCTGGTACGGGCCGTGGTCCATGCAATTCCCACGCTGACAGCCCGCCTTTTACTCTCATCCCCATGACACCGCGTGAACTTCCCCCGGACGTCGAGCGTGTTCGTGACATGCGCGACTTCGCCGCCTACCTGAAGATCATGGCGGACGACTTCGATGCCGATCGCGCCGAGTGCGAACGGCAAGTCTGCGAGGGGAAGCAATTCGTCGACGGCCGCTGGAGCAGCATGTACGTTGGCGACTTCCTCAGATCTTGGGCAGCATGGCTCCAGGACGGCTGTATTCGTAAAGGAGCCCCGTTCAAGGACGATGTCGACCCGCCGACATGGCAGTCGCTCGCTCTCCAGATCCACGCCGCCCACCTGTACGAGTAGCCCGTACTGGAAGCCACCGTGGGAGCCACCCAAGCGGGCGATCATGAACCGAGCCGGACGGATCTGAACGGCCGGAGTCCCGTCGACCAGCATGGCGAACGACTCTGAACGATCCTGGAGGCCCGTTCGGGGACCTACGGATCAGAAGGTTAGGGGTTAGAGTCCTCTCGGCCGCGCACCTCACAGAGGGTCCTTGAACAGGCGGTATGCCGTTCAGGGGCCGTCTTGCTTTCTAGATCATCTCGGCTCGTTGCTAGCACCCTTGCTAAGAGGATGGCTTCCAACCCTTCTTGCGATGTCTTCTTCCGCGATGGAGCCGGACAGTCGGCCGTTCCCGGCATGCGCGTGATCGCGAGAGCCTCGGCGTGGCGTCGATCAAGGAGCTGTCGGGGATGTCTGCTTGAGTCGCCCCGGAACGATGCACGGGCAGGGAGCGGGAATGCGGCAGTCAGAGCGTCTGTGGCATCTCGTCCGGTCCTACGGCATGGGCGAGTGGTTCATGGCCGCGTGGGTGGAGGGCTTGGAGGTGTGGGAGGCCGCCCGGCGTCTGGGGGTGTCGGTCGCGGACGTGGACGACTCGGTCGAGTGCACCTGGACCGATCTCCTGCGCGAGAGGTATTCCGACGGTGAAGGAATCGTCTGGGCCGGTCGGCTGACGGCTGACTGGACGCAGATCATCCAGGTGCAGGGGTTCGACTGCGAGCGGGCACTGCGGGAGCTGTCGTCCGGCGGGCGGGCGCTGCTGGTGGGCTGGGATCTGAACGGGCCGCGTGATCTCGAATACGCGGTCAACGGTGGTACGTCACGGGACTCAGCGTCACCGTCCCCGGCAAGCGCTGGGGAAGCGACCCTCAGGCGCTCGATCCGTACATGCAGGGGTTGCAGTTCGACTGGGGCGACTCCAGTTGGGAGAACGACCCCGAACTGCCGACGGGATGGCTGGAGTACCGCGCGTGGGAGGAGGCCCGCCTGGAGAGCGGGGAGGACTATGGAGAGGAGGAGGTCCCCGACGAGTGGCAGGACTTCATCGGACTCGCCTGCAACGGGTACAGCCCGCCCCTGGCGACCTGCCTCACCTCTGCCCTGGCGCTTGTCGGCCGGGTGACGGGCCGGGAGATCGACAGGGAGTGGATGGACGGGGCTCACACCCGCTACGTGATCGGCAAGTGACAAGACGGCTGATAAACGACCCGCGGTCGTTCGACGAGGTGTCCGTGTTCGAAGCGGGCTCTGGCACGGACCGGGGCGACGAGGTGGGCCGCGTTCACTGCGCGCCGACGTTCCCTGACTTCGCCAGTCGTCACGGGCCCGGTGGGGCTGGTGTGCCATGCCTGCTGCAGGGCGTTGACGGCAGTGTCTTTCAAGATCACCGAGCGCATCGTTCAACGAAGTCGGCGGCACCTCGCTGCCGGCGAGCGTCCGTCGCCACGTGAGCTGCGCATATAGATCACCTTGCACTCCGAAGGTCGCCGCCCACTCCGCAGAGGCCACAACTTGCTTCGAATTCGAAGCGGGCATAAGGTTACTTCTAGGTGCTTCGAGTTCGAAGCACCTATCTCTCCATCGGAAGTGAGATCCGCAATGAAGGCAGTGCGTTTCCACGAGTACGGCGACCCCGATGTCCTGCGCTACGAGGATGTGGAGCAGCCCGTCCCCGACGCCGGACAGGTGCGGATCCGGGTTGCCGCGACGTCGTTCAACTCAGTCGACGGCAACATCCGCGCGGGTTTCATGCAAGGTCCCATCCCGGTGACGCTGCCGCACACTCCCGGTCTCGACGTTTCCGGCACGGTCGACGCACTGGGCGAGGGCGTGCACGGCATCGAGGTCGGTGACGAGGTCGTCGGTTTCCTGCCGATGGCGGGGACCGGCGCGGCCGCGGAGTACGTTCTCGCGCCGGCCGAGGTCCTGACGGCGGCGCCCACGAGCATCCCGCTGCCCGATGCCGCCGCGCTGCCAGTGGTGGGCCTCACGGCGCAGCAGGCGCTTTTCGACCACGCCAAGCTCACGAGCGGGCAGCGCGTGCTGATCAACGGCGCGGGCGGAGCGGTCGGTGGCTACGCCGTGCAACTGGCCAAGTATGCCGGCGCGTATGCGATCGCCACGGCCAGCCCGCGGAGCATCGAGCAGGTCAAGCTCTCGGGCGCTGATGAGGTCATCGACCACACCACCACCGAGGTGACCGCGGCGGTGAGCGAGCCGGTCGACATCGTGCTCAACCTTGCTCCGATCGACCCGGAGCGGCTGGCAGCACTGCTCACCCTGATCCGTCCCGGCGGAGTGCTGGTGAACACGACGGTGTGGATGCCCGCGCCCTCCGACGAGCAGCGCGGCGTGAGTGGCATCGACTTGTTCGTCCGTAGTGACGCCGATCAGCTGTCGCGGCTGGTGGCGCTGATCGACTCCGGAGAGCTGCGCGTCGACGTGGCCCAGCGCGTGCCGCTGGCCGAGCTGCCGGCAGTCCACGCTCAGGCCGCCGCAGGCGCGCTGCGCGGCAAGGTCGTCATCGTCGCACCCGCCGGTTGATCCCCCGACGCTGAAGGCAAACGACCGTGGCACTCTCGTCGGATCCCGAGAGTGCCGAGGCCCTGGCGATCACCGCGACTACCCCGCCCTCGCCCCGGCGTCGAGCTGACGTGCCACGGCGCTGGCGGGTCAGTCGGTTCGGTTACGTCCGGCGCGGGATTTGGCGGACCGTGGCGGGGTGGCGCGTATATGTTCGCGGACGCGCGTCAGAACTTCACCGAGCGCGGTGAGGTCTCCGTCGATCATCGGATCGAACAACAACCGCCGTACACGGTCGACGTGTCCGGGAAGCACCCGGGCGACCAGGTCCCGGCCGGCGTCCGTAACAGTCACGATCACACTGCGTTCGTCATCCGGCGACGGTGAACGGGTGATCAGACCACGCTTGTCCAACAGCCCTGCCTGATACGTGAGCCCGCTGCGGCTGTACACGACGCCATCGGCCAGATCGGTCATCCGCAGCCTGCCCTCAGGCGCATCCACCAGCCGAGCGAGGATCTGGAACTGCACGTAACTGAGGTCACCATCGGCACGCAGGTGCTCCTCCACCGCGTACTGAAGAAGGCTGCTGACCTCCATCAAGGCGAAGTACGCACCGAGTTGTTCGGTGTTCAGACCGGGCGCCGGGTCGCTCACACACCCACCCTACTTATTCGAATTCGAACGGCTTCCTTGGCTCCAGGAACACGGCGAAATCAGGCAGCGCCGCGTCGGCCTCGCTCCTGGGGGCCTGCGGCTCCGGCCTACGGCAGGCAGCCATTCCAGGCGGCTGGACGCGGCCGCATCGATTTGCCCGAGCACCGTCCTGCGTCAGGCGGTGTGTCTCGCTCGCCTGGAATTACCTGTCAGGCGGCGCGTACGCCTGTACGGGGAATCTGACGGACAGGCTGACAACACCGATCTCCTTGTGGACAGCATGGGCGGTCCGAAACCGTGGGTCCGCCGCAGGAATCACCTGCCGGTGTCCGACCCCAGGAGAAACGATGAAGCTGCCTTCATGCGCCGCCGCACTCGCGGCGGCCTCCCTGCTCGCTTACGTGACCGGAGCGTCCGGCATGTCGGCGGCACAGGCAGCCGACGCCAGTGCCCTTCCGAGCGTGAACATGGAAGCCGCTGTCAAGGCGGCCCAGATCGACCCGCGGCGGGCTGACGACACGCTGACCCCGGGCGCGAAGGCCAGCGTGCTCCTCGTGGAGCAGGCGCTGCGCGACCGGCACCTGCTCGACGCGAAGTGGGTGGACGGTTACTTCGGCACCACGACGGTCGCCGCTTTCGCGAAGTTCCAGAAGTCGCTCGGCTTCACCGGGCTCGCCGCCAACGGCCTCCCGGGTGAGACGTCGCTCACCAAGCTTGGAGCCGGCCGTTTCACGGTCACGCACATCATCAGACCGGGCGTTCGGGTGTCCGCCGGCGACGTCGTCGTCGACACCCGCACGCGGAGCATGCTGGCCGAGGCGAAGCGGCTACTCGGCCGCGACCTCGTGCTGTTGCAGGGGTCGTACAACCCCGGCGGCGACCCCACGTCCGCGGGCACCCACGACGGCGGCGGCGTCGTGGACATCTCGGTCGACGGAATGGATTCGGCCACCCGCACCGCCGTCGTCCGCGCGTTGCGGCGTGTCGGCTTCGCGGCATGGGTGCGCAGCCCCGACCAAGCCGACTGGCCATGGCACATCCACGCCGCCGCCATCAACGACACCGACCTCTCCAGCCAGGCCCAGCATCAGATCGGTGACTACTACCTCGGCCTGAACGGGCTCGCTGGCCGCGGCCCGGACGACGGCCCGAAGGTGCCCATCCGCACCTGGGAGGAGTACGAGCGCCGCTGACCATCCGAAAACCCAGCTGCACAGACACGAAGGAGAACACCATGGGAACGCTCGGCAAGATCCTCAGCACAACGGCCGCCGCGATGGTGCTCGGTGGAGCCGTGCTCGCCACCGCCTCGCCCGCCTCGGCGGCCGCCCGCGACGGCGTGTGCGACAGCGGCGAGTTCTGCTACTACTTCAACAGCAACAACCAGGGGTCGGTCTCGGACTTCACCGGATCGGTCGGCGACTACGGCACCGAGCAGCCGTCCTGCTACGACTTCAAGGGACCCGGCAACGGCAAGGGCACGTGCGTCAAGAACTCCGCCGCCTCGGTCTGGAACCGCAGCGGCAAGACCGTCCGGGTCTACTACAACAGCAACTACGGCAGCAGCGTCTACCAGGACTTCGCACCCGGCGCCAAGGGCAACCTCAAGGCGGGCCTGAAGAACCAGAACGCCTCCCACCAGTTCGACCCGTCGACGTCATCGGCGCGCGTCGACATGTCGTACGCGCTGTACAAGACCGGCGGCGGCCACATCAGCTGCGGCTTCGACGGTTACATCAGCACCTCCGGCCGGCATGAGGGCATCGACATCGCCCGTGGCGTGGGCTCGGATGTGCACGCCCTGGTGAGCGGTCAGATCATCTACCTCGCGCGGGGGTCCAACGGCAGCTCGGGGCTGTCCACCATCTCCATCTACAACTCCTCGCTGAACAAGACGATCATCTACCTGCACTCCGCTCCGCGGGCCTCCCTGGCGGTGGGCCAGCAGATCGCGCGCGGCCAGGTCATCGCCGACGAGGCGTGGCACGGGGTGTCGTCCAGTGGCGCCGCGCACACCCACGTCGAGATGCGCCCCGGACGGCAGACGCTCGCCGCCAAGAGTGTGGGCGACCCGGTTCTGAGCAACCCGAACCCGAACTCGTTCTGGGTCTCCCAGGGCTACAACGTCCGCTAGCGCACCGCGGCCTGTGACGAGAAGGAAGACGACTGTGTCTCCACGAACTCCACTACTGCTCTCGCGGCTCGTCGCGCCGGCCGCCGCGATGGTGCTCGGAGGGGCGATGCTCGGTGGGGCGGTGCTCGCCACCGCCTCGCCCGCCTCGGCGGCCGCCCGCGACGGCGTGTGCGACAGCGGCGAGTTCTGCTACTACTTCAACAGCAACAACCAGGGGTCGGTCTCGGACTTCACCGGATCGGTCGGCGACTACGGCACCGAGCAGCCGTCCTGCTACGACTTCAAGGGACCCGGCAACGGCAGGGGCACGTGCGTCAAGAACTCCGCCGCCTCGGTCTGGAACCGCAGCGGAAAGACCGTCCGGGTCTACTACAACAGCAACTACGGCAGCAGCGTCTACCAGGACTTCGCACCCGGCGCCAAGGGCAACCTCAAGGCGGGCCTGAAGAACCAGAACGCCTCCCACCAGTTCCTCAGCTCCACACCGCCGACCGGCTGCAAGACCGACGGTACGGACAGCAGGCTGCCCACGACGATCCTCGTCTACCGGAAAGCCCTCGATCGCGTGGATCGGGTGGAGTTCAAGACCTACATCAAGAACGTCCTGCCCAACGAGTGGCGGTCGTACTGGCCAACGGAGTCTCTCAGGGCCGGGGCGATCGCGGTCAAGCACTTCGGCTGGTACTGGGCGCTGAGGTCGGCGAGCAAGACGCCGAGCGGCCAGTGCTACGACGTCACCGACGACACGTCCAGCCAGGTGTACAAGCCCGGCTCCGCGACGGCGGCGACGAACGCCGCGGTCGACGCGACATGGGGCACCCGGATGACGCGTGATGGAAAGATCTTCAAGGCCCAGTACTGCTCCACGACGACGGCGTGCGGCCACTGGGTGACCGGCGACTGGATGTCGCAGACCGGCTCCCGCGACAAGGCAGAGGCGGGCTGGAGCCACTCCCGGATCCTCACCTACTACTACAACGGGATCGCTCTCAATTCCTGATCCCCAAGGGTCGTCCGCCCCTGATTCCCCGCCGTGTGACGCACGGCGGGGAATCGTGCGTCATTCGACGATGATCTGGAAGTTGAGCGGCCGGCCCCCGGGGAACGCGACCCGCCCCGACCCCTCCATCATCTTGAACCGCACGTAGCACAGGCCTGGCTTCCCCGGCGTGGTGATGTCGGTCCGGATGTCGACCACCTCTCCGGGTGACGTGTCCTCAACCGGTACGTCGGAGACGGTTCGACATTGATCGGGTCGCTGCGGGAGGTCGAGGCGATGCAACGAATATCCCTTCCACGGCACGGTCCCGGCGTTCTTGAGCCGCCATACCTTGGTCACGGTCTGGCGGGGGCCTACGCGCGTGCAGTCGGTCAGCGTGACGTCCCCGATGAACTTCGCCGAGTCGCCCTCGTGTACAGGCGGAATCCACGGCGGGGTGGTGGCCTGCACCGGGCAGTCGGCGGCCGACAGCCCGGTCTTCGACGGGCTGTCAGACGGGTTCAGGCCGTGCTCGTCGATTCCGGAGCCACGATTGACGGCGACCACGACGAGGACCACTGTCGCCACGCCCACGGCCGCTACCGCGAGCGCGGCCGGGCGGGTCGGCCGCAATCGCCCTCGGCCCCCCGCCGCGGAGGGGACGGGCGGGACGTCGTGCGCGATCCCGTCGGGCGGTGGTGGCGGCGTAGGCAGAGATACCGGGGTGCCGCCAGCGGATTGTGGGGCCTGCGATGCGGCGGCGCTGTGCACGATGCGACCTTCCGCGAGGCCCGTGGCGGACGCTTCGAGTCCGTCGGACGGACGGGTCCCCAGGGTGCCCGCGCGGGTTGAAGGATCTCCGGCGCTCGCCGATCTGACCGCTAAGTTCGCCCTCTCCCAGCGTTCGCGGTACGCGGCCGGGTCCGCGCCGCACGCCTTGACGAACTCGACGGTGGTCTCCCAACTCGGGAGCCGGTTGGCCTTCGTGGCTTCGTGCAACGTCGTGTGCGAGATCGCTCCCGACCGGCCGGACATTTCGCGGAAGGGTGGATTGCCGACCGATTTGCGGAGTTGTCGCAGTGCCGCCGCGAAGTCCTCGATCGCCTCCGCCCGTGCGGGCATGTCGTCCACCCGGGTGAAGCTAACAGCGCCCACGGTATCCCCTCAAGCTTACGGAGGATCTCGCATACGTCCTCCCGCGCCGCGCGCCCGGATCGTCCCGGTCGACTCACATCACGTCCGGGGAAGCGATGGCGTGATGTCTCCCGCGACGCGATATCCATTGGCTCTACGCTCGTTGACCCGGCATCGTTTTTCGTTCTACGGTTGTTGAGGCACGTTCACGTCGATGAAGGAGGCGGTATGCCCGCGACCCCGCGCCACCTGCTCGACCGCTTCCACCAGGCGATGCTGGACTTCTCGCCCGACCGACTCGCCGATCTGTTCGCCGATGACGCGATCTACGAGTTCGTGTTCTGGACGCCGCATCGCGGTCCGTCGCAGCGGTACGACGGGCGCGAGGAGATCCGCGCCGGCTTCAGGGCGGCATGGGGGTCGGTCCCCAAGCCGCCCCTGACCGGATTGCGTGAGGTGTGCGTTCACGAGACGGCCGACGCCGAAGTGGTCATCTCCGAGGGTGAGATGGACGCTGTCGACCACGCGACCGGGCGGCCGTTCACCTCCCGGTTCGTGCTCGTCCTGCGCGCCCGCGGCGGCCGTATCGTTCATTTGCGCGACTACTCCGACGTGTTGCGGACCGCGGCGGGGCTCGGCCGGCTGACCCAGCTCTTCGAGCAGGTGCACGCCGAGTCCGCGTCATGGAAGAGGGCGTGAGGCCGCCGGTTCGAGTGCTCCGCCGGGCCGGTGGACGGCTCGGATGGGTCACACGACAATGTCCTGCCGGGCCAGCGGCTCGCCTGCGGCCGACACCCTGGCCTTCTGCTCTCATCAATCACCGGCTCGCGGTGTCCTCGTGGACCCCGAATCCCTCGTCGCGGACATCCTCGCGGCCCTTCCTCCTCGACTGCGGGACGCCGCGGAGTGGACCGTCGGTCGCGCGGTAGCGTGGCTCGAAGATCGAGTCGAGGGGAGCGGGACCGGTGCTGCCGATAGGCGAGATGCTGCGGGTGCTGAACGCGCTGGAGACCGCCGGGTGCGAGGTCTGGGTCGCCGGAGGCTGGGGGATCGACGTCCTGGTCGGGCGCGTCACCCGGGAGCATCATGACCTCGACCTGCTCCACCGGGCCGAACAGGAGCGGCTGGTGATCGGCGAGCTGGAGTCGTCCGGGTATGCCGAGCGGCCCGGCGCGGTGCCCGGGCGGCCGGCCAGGTTCGTCATGGTCGACGGCCATGGGCACGAGCTCGATCTCCACCCGCTGCACGTCGCCGAGGACGGCTCGGCCGTGCAGCATCTGGACGCCCGCGGCGCGGTGCTCCACTACCCGGCCGCGGCCTTCGTCACGGGCACGATCGAGGGCGTGCGGGTGCGCTGCCTGTCCGTCGGTCAGCAGGTCGCCTTCCACCAGGGCTACGATCCACGCGACCGTGACCTGCACGACATGGCGAACCTGCGCGCGGCGTACGGCGTCACCACGCACTGGTGAATGTGCCGGGGCGAGCGGTCAGGACCCGTACAGGAGTGACAGCGGCTCCGGCGGATTCCGCCTGCTCAACTGGGTGGCGGTCCGCCCGATGAAACGGGTCAGCGACCGCGCCAGATGCGGCTGGTCGAAGTATCCGAGCCGGTGGACCACCTCGACGGCAGGCACGCCCTCCTGGATCAGGACCGCGGCCTGCCTGGCCCGGTTGATCTGCCGCACGGTGCCGCGGGTGAGTCCGGTCGCCGCCACGAAGCGCCGCTGGACGGTGCGTTCGGACAGGTCCTCCACGTCGGGTGTCGCGGTGACGACCGGGTCGCTGGCCACGATCTCCTCGCGCACCAGCCGACGTACGAACTCCTCGGCGTTGTCGTAGTCCGGGAGGCGCCAGGTGGAGCCCTTCAGATGGAACGACGTGCGCGTCGCGTCGGGAATCTCCGCGCCACCGTGGACGAGCCGGTTGATCGGAATGTGCGGCATCGACGTGCCGAGCGAGAACACGATCCCGAAGAACGTGGCGTGCTCGGGAACCTCGGCCCGGCTGGCCCTCGGCTCCGGACCCTGAAGGGACACGTTGACCCGGCCGAGATGCTCCCAGAAGACCAGGTCCCAGTTCGCCGTCGCGACCGACGTCATCCCGCCGACGTCGTCGCTGGTGCTCCGCCACACCCGCTCGATGTACGGCGAGTCGGACGGCCGGCTCTCGACCTCCAACCCCATCCGCGTCCCCCCCTCGCTACCGAAGATCCTTTCGAGGATCACAATCTACGAGGCGGACCGTGGCGGGACCAGTCGTTTACGACGAGGGCCCAGACGGAGAAATTCCGGCATTGCGGGCCGGACGGCCCGGTGGCAGAGACAGGCCGGCAGGCGCGGGCTCATGCGGGGCTGATCCGGGTGTTGCGGATGTGCTCGTAGACGATCGACGTGCGGACGTCGGCGACTTCGGGCCGTTCGGTGAGCTTGTCGATGACGAACGCGTACAGGCTGGCGTTGTCCGGCACCGCGACGTGCACGATGAAATCCTCCGTGCCGGCCGTCACGTAGACGCCCAGCGTGTCGGGGAGCGCGCTGACCCAGTTGCGGAAGCCCTCGATGTTGCGCCGCGAGGGGGGACGTACGCGGATGGCGATGAGGGCCTGGACCGGGCGCCCGATCGCCGCCAGGTCGACGTCGAGGATCGCTCCCCGGATGACGCCGCGTTGACGGAGTGCCCGCGTACGGTCGAGAGCCGTGGTCGGCGAGACCCCGGCCGCCGCGGCGACATCACGGTTGGTCTTCCGTGCATCCGACTGCAGTTCCGCCAGGATCGCCTTATCAAGTTCGTCCATGCCTGCCCGCGTGCTCTCTGTTCCAAATTAAGTACGGAGTTATTGCAGCTCAATTGTACGAGTGCCTAGCATCGACGGGGTAGTTCCGGACGCATGGACAGGAGAACGCGATGGCGGCGGACGAAGGCATGACCGCGGGGATCGGGTTCGCCCCGGAGGAGATCGACCCGGCCCTCCCGACCCGGGCGGCCCGCCTCAAGTGGGTGATCGTGGTCGACGGCGATCTTCCCGCCGGCCGCGCCGCGAACGCCGCCGTCTGCGTGGCCGCGGCGACCTCGGCGGCGGTGACGGGGCTTCTCGGCGACGACGCGGTGGACGCCGACGGCGGCGCGCACCCGGGTCTGCCCTGGGCGGGCTGCTCGGTGCTGGCCGCGGACACCGCCACGCTGCGCGCGATCCGGGCCAAGGCCGCGTCGTCGGCCGGGTGCTACGTGGCCGGCATGCCCGCCGCCGCGCAGCGCACGCGGGTCTACGCCGACTACCTCGCCGCGATGAAGGAGACCACGGCCGACGACGTCGAGTATTACGCGGTCAGCGTGGTCGGGCCGCGCAACCGGGTGGACAAAATCGTGGGAAGGCTGCCCCTGCTGCCGTGACCCGTCGTTCCGGGACGCCGGGGCGATCAGGAGCCGGGTGAGCGCAGGTGGCGGGTGTCCACCCGATGTCCCGCCTCCTCCAGGACGGCGACCGCGTCCGTGATCCTCGGCTCGGGCACGAGGACCAGGTCGCCGTGGAAGGTCGAGGCGACGAACACCGGGATGGCCGCCTCCGCCAAGGGGCCCACGACGGCCGCCAGCATGCCCGGGACGTCGAGGCCGTGTGCCGTCTCCCCGCCGTACAGGCCGATCCACCGGTCACCTGACCCGGCCGGCCAGGTCTCCCGGACCACTGTGAGGCCCTCCGGGGCGCGCACGAGCGCGATCCAGTCGTCGTCTTCGGGAAACGTCGCCTGCGGCAGGTGCTGAACGGCGAACACGGACGGCACGATGCCGAGCCGCTGGGCTGCGGGTGAGCTCATGGATCGTGTCTAGCAGAGCCCCCCGACAAGCCGCCGCGGCCCGGCCTTGCGGCAGGATCGTGCGGCGAGCCTCCGCGACTTCCCTAAACCTGGCACCACTCGGTCATGGAGGCGACCAGCAGCGGCCCGTCGAAGCAATCCGGGGTCAGGGTCACCCCGGTGATCGTGGCGGCGAGCGCGAACGCCCTCGGGAGCGCGTCGTCCCACCGCGCGTTCCACACCGCCTTGCCGGTCGCGGCGGTCAACGGCAGCCGGACCCTGCGCATCGGCTCCTTCAGCCGGTCGGGGTCGCTGCCCCAGCGGTTGGTCGACGCGTGCGGCGTGAACGCGGTGACGATCTCGCCGTCCACCGCGTACAGGAAGCCGTGCTCGGCGTAGTCGTGCCGTCCGACGGCCACCGCCTCGCATCCCTGCGCGAGGCGTGCGAGGTTCTCGCCCAGCGCGGTGTGCCAGCCGCACGGCTCGAGCGCCACGCTCCACTCGCCGATCCTGGTGATGCCGACGTGTCCGCCGCCGTCGCCGCCGTCGGTCTCTTCGAGGAACCGCGTGACCTCGTCCTCGAGTTCGGCGAAGCTCATCGAGCGTGACGGTGCTCCGGCGGACTCGAAACGGGCCGCGACATCGGCGGGCTCAAGACCGTGGAAGAACGACACGCTGAAGACGTCGCCCAGCGGGTTGTGCGCGGTTCCGGCCGGGGCCGCCAGCCACCGGAAGGGGGCGAGAGGATCAGGCACCTGGGCTCCCATGGTCGTTTCGCGACATCGTGGCAGCCGCCGCCGACAAAATCCGGAGCCGAGGCCGTTCGTCGCGTTTCCGTCCGACGGCAGCGGGACGCCGCCGACATCAGAAGGATCGCGACACGCTCCTGCAATCGGCTTGGATCTTGCTTGATGCACCGCGTCGTCACGGCGTGGGCGATCGGAGGGTCCTCGCCCGACGACCGTCAGTCCCGGACGACGGGGGTCAGCGGCGCCCGAACCACCGGAGGAAGGTGCGCTTCGGGCGCGTGGCGGGAGCGGGCGCGGCAGCGGGCTTCCTCTCGGCCACCGGATGCAGGGCCCGCCATTCGGCGGCCACCTCGTCCACGTCGATGAGCGGCTGCACGACGGGCGGGCCGGACAGGGGCGTGCGGTGGCTGTCGCGAATTCTGACGTTCATCTCCTCGACGATCCTGCGCGCCTCGGCCTCGGTCCGCGCGCCCAGCGCCTCCGCCCTCGCCTCCTCGGCGTCCTTGCGCAGCGCCAGTGTCCCCGGCAGCGGGAACGACAGGTTCTCCGCGCGCATCTTCTGCTTGATCCACCACATCTCGTCGTACGGCTTGCCCTGGCCGGGGATGGGCTTGCCCGCGCCCGGCAGGTCGTCGAACTCGCCGCGCTCGGTGGCCTCGCGGATCTGCCGGTCGATCCACGACTCGAAGCTCATACCGAGGGGTTTGCGTTCGGTCACGGCTCACCTCGCACGACGTCGTCGGCATCCTTCTGTGAGGATAACTTTCCGGCGTGGGCGGCCCGGGTCAGGGGACCCGCAGCAGATCGACCACCCCCGTGGTGCCCTCGTCGGCGTGGCCGTCGGCGAGCCGCCGCTCCATGAGGGTCGTGAAGGGCGTGAGCAGTTCGGGGCTGACCTTCTGCTCCTCGGCCGTGCGCAGCAGGGTCGCGTTGCCCCGGACCATCATCGCGAGGTTGGACGTGACGTTCTTCGTGTAGTCGCCGCTGTCCAGATGGTCGGCGACGCCGTACGCGTACGGGGCCATCGCCCTCAGCCAGTCCACGACGAGGCCGGCGAAGCCCTTCGGGGGGATCTCCTCGCGGACGAGCGCGAAGGCGTGCGCCACTCCCGCGAACATGCCCGTCATCGCGCTCAGCAGCGCCACGTCGTGGAGGGCGGCGAGCCCGGGGTCCTCGCCGGTGTAGACGGTGGCGGCGGGTGTGGCCAGCGTGCCCGCGTGGGCCTCGAACACCGCGCGGGAGCCGCTGTAGAAGACGTACGCCCCGGAGCCCGGCGCCCCGATCATGGGCGGGACCGCCATGACGCCGCCGTCGAGGAACCGGGCGCCGCGCTGCTCGGCCCACCGGGCGCGGGCGCGGGCCTCCTCCGGGGTGCCGGTGGTGAGGTCGACCAGGTCCTTGCCGGACAGGTCGACGCCGGCGAGGGCGTCGTCCACCGAGGCGTGGTCCAGCAGACAGACGATCACCAGGTCGCTCGCGGACACCGCCTCGGCGGCGGTCGCGGCGACGCGCGCGCCCTCGCGGGCGAGGGCCTCGGCCCGGCCGGCGGTGCGGTTCCAGACGGTCAGCGGGTGCCCGGCGGCGAGCCAGGCGCGGGCGAGCGCGCCGCCCATCGCGCCCAGCCCGAGAAGGGACAGCGGGGACTTCTCCGTGTTGTGGGTCATGCCGATTAGGCTGGTCACGAGCTTCGAGCCGATCAAGTACGCACTTTGAAGTGGGTGCTTACTTCGGGGTGAGCGAGCAGCCAGGAGGGGGTGGGGCATGCGGACCGCACGGCGCCCGGGAGCGGCCGGATGTGGGCTCGACGCGGCGATGGAGGTGATCGGCGGCAAGTGGAAGAGCTCGATCCTCTGGGCGCTCAACGAACGCGCATGCCGTTTCGGCGAGCTGCGCAGGATGCTTCCGGGCGTGACCGAGAAGGTGCTCGCCTCGCACCTGCGTGAGATGGAGGCCGACGGCATCGTGCACCGCGAGGTGTACGACGAGGTGCCTCCCCACGTCGAATACTCGCTGACCCCGCTCGGCGTCACGCTGAACGATGCGCTGGCGCCGCTCGGCGTGTGGGGGCGCGACCACCTCCTCGGCGGACGCGACGGTCACTGACCGGCGGGGACGGACCTCGGCCGAGTCGGTCACTGCGCCGGAAGGAAACCTCCCGTCCTCGCGAAGCCCGCTCCGCTCCTTGGCTCCCGGTGAACGTTCGCGGACTGCCGGACGGGCATCCGGGCCTCAGGGGGTGGTCTCGTGGCCGGGCTGACCAGGCGTGCGCCGCTGCTGTTTGAGTTCGGCCTCGTAGAGGTGACGGATCCCCCCGGCCAGCTCGTTGCGAGCCTGGCGTTCCAGCTCTTGGAAGGTCGCGTAGTAACCGTCGTCGTACTCCTCGACGATCTGGAAGGTCCAGCGGCCCTGGATGACGTTGCGGCCGATCAGCTCGCGTTCGATCCGGTCGGCCCACTTGTCGTGCCCGGCCTGCCGCAGCAGCCGTACGGCGTTGTCCAGTTCGAAGTCCGCGGTGCCGGTGAGCTGGTGGAAGGCGTACAGGTGGCCTCTGACCCGGTGGATGGTCTCCAGCGCCTTGCTGAGCCTGCCCAGCGCGTCGACGGTGACGTCGTCCAGCCCTTCGGGGCGGCGGTGGCCGGGATCGGGCAGGCCGGCGAGTTCCTCGCGTTCGGTCATGTCCCACCGCTACCCCACGCGGCGGCGCCTCTATCGGCGCGAACACAAGACGCTCAACCGGCGGGAGCGCCCGAGACGGACGGCTCGGCGGACGTGCGGATCGCGGCCAGCGCCCGGCTGAGATCCCGTGACGACAGCACCAGCTTGTACATGATGGCGGCCTCGAAGAGGAGCAGCAGTGCGGCCGCGCCGATCGTGACCGGGACGACCGCGCCGACCAGCGGGCCGACGATGAACACCGCCATCTGGAATTCGATGCCGCTGACCAGGTGCGTGCGGATCCGGTGCTCGCGCAGCCACTCACGCAGACCGGGGTACCAGGAGAAACGGTCGCGGAACTCCCTCTGCAGGTCCACGGCGTCCGTCAGGCGGATTCGGACGTCGTCGGGGTCGTTGTCGAGGTCATCGCGCAGCAAAGACGCCGGCAGCGCGACGGGGCCGCCGCCCGCCGGCTCCTCGTAGGCGTGCCGCAGCGCGCGGCGCATCTGACGGCGGACCTTCGCGATCTGCAGGGCGTCGACGTAGCGCAGCATGTCGAGAAACACCACGCCGATGCCGAGGACAGGATAGATGTCCTGCCCGGTCGCGCGGTACTGCCCCCACATCAGGGCGGCGGTGCAGGCCAGCACGCGGATCCGGTCGAAGACGTAGTCGAGCCAGCCGCCGAGGACCGTGCCCGACCCCTTGAGCCGAGCGATCTTCCCGTCCATGCAGTCGAGGACGAAGCTCACGTGGTAGAGGGCGGCCCCGGCGACGAGCCACGGCCACTCGGCCCGCAGGAAGCACCAGGCCGAGCCCAGGCCGAGCACGAAGGCGCCCCAGGTGATCTGGTTCGGGGTGATGGACGTGCGGTTGGCCGTCGTCACCACCAGCCGGCCCGCCAGAGGGTCCACCAGGAAAACGGTCCACCAGGCGTCGCGTGCCTTATATGTCCGAGAACGTACGTCATGGAGTGTGAACGTCATTTGGGGACTTCCTGAATTGTGGAGGGATTTCGGGGGAAACGTCAGAAGTCGTCGTCCAGATCTTCCGTTTCGTCCGCGTCGTCATCCTGGTCAAGGGCATGCGCGTCGTCGCCCAGATGCGGGTCGTCATCGGGGTCGAGCAGTGCCGCCATTTGCTGAAGAAGTATCTTAAGCATGTGTTTGCCCTTTGACCGGCGTTTCTTTCGCTACTGCTCATCAAAGCATCGCCCGGCATCGCCCGTCGACTTTTTCCACAGGCACTCTGGGGCGATGGAATTATCCGAAAAGCCAAATTCCGACTTTTTCGGTGTATGTGCGTTCAGTTCGCGAGACGGTCCGGGCGTACCGGCTCCACGGGCCGATGCCGGGGTGGGACGGGCTCAGGCGGCGGCGCGGGCGAGATCCGCGAGCCATCGCTCGTGGTTGGCCCGGAGCATGGGCTCCCGGTAGAAGAGCGGCAGCAGCGGACCGGCGAGCGACTCCTCCACGGTGATCCTCGTGCGCCCGCCCTCCAGCGGTTCCAGGACGTGCCGGTCCACGGCCCGGTAACGGCCGAGGAAGGTGCCCGTCCAGGTGAGTTCCCGCCGGGGCTCGACCACGGCGAACCGCGACCGCAGGGGCACGCCGTTCAGGCGCCACCGGAAGGACGCGCCGGGCCGTACGTCGCCGAGTTCGAGGATCCGGATGCGGGAGGCCCATGACGGCCATGCCCGCAGGTCGGCCATGACCGCCCAGACCCGCTCCACGGGCACGTCCACGACCAATTGCGACGACGAGGTCAGCTGGGCGTCGGGGTCGACGCGTCCCCGTGCGGCGTACTCGTCATGCAGGACGGCCAGGGACGGACCCGAATAAAGCAGTGACATGCGCTCCTCCATGAGACTATCGATCATCAACGAGAGCAATGCTCTGAAGACTCGCGGGACATGTCAAGAGCAGTGCTCTCGTGCTAGGTCGTGGTCGTCGAGATGGACACTTCTTGTTTCGAACATGTGATCCAAGAATTGGCGCGATTCAGGTTACGATCATGCCGTCGCCGGCCATGGTGGCCGGTGGGCTCTCCGCGCTGACAGGGCGCGAAGACGCCCCACGACCGGACGGGAGATCGACCGTGAGACGTGCATTGATCGCGCTGGGCATCGGCCTGGGCGTATTGGGTTCCACAGCCGTCAGCGGACCGGCGCAGGCCGCGGGTGTGCTGGTGGTCCCGCTGGCTCGCACGGTGACGGCCGCTCAGGAGGTGGCGCGGTTCTGGCTCGCCGACGGAGCCGCCAACCTGAAGAACGCCACGCCGTACGCCGTGCGGACCGCGGCCGGCGGGGAGCGCCTGTCCACGGACGTCGTTCCGGAGGGTCCCCCGGCGCTCGTCCCGCCGCTGCAGGGGCCGGCCGTGCCGGAGGGGAGCATGCCCACGACCTCGGGCAAGGTGTTCTTCATCGGCAGCGACCTCCAGCCGCACTGGTGCACCGGCACGGCCATGCAGTCGCAATACCGGAACATCGTCGCGACGGCGGGACACTGCCTGCTGGACATCGAGGCGCCGGCCGGTGCGCTCGCCAAGTGGGTTTTCGTCCCCGGCTACTCGGAGGGCGCGACCCCATTTGGCCTGTACGTCGGGAAGCAGGCCGAAAGCCACTACGACTTCGACGACATCCGGGACTTCGACCGCGACTACGCCTTCGTCAACGTTTACAACGGTGTCGTCTTCTCCGCTCCGGACGTGCTGACCGATGTCGGGAAGCTGGCCGACAACGTCGGCGGCCAGGGGCTCGCGATCAACCAGCCGCTCGCGCCGGCGGCCGACATCCTCGGTTATCCCGCCGGTCCCGATCCGGACGGCAGCCGCCCCTACACGGGCGTGACCCTCGAACGGTCGACGGGATCGACGTTCGCGATGAAGGTCACGGGCCTGCGCATGGACCGCCCCGTCGGCGTGGACTCCCCGTTCACCGGCGAAGGCTCCCTCGGGTCGTCGTGGCTGATCCAATACGCGGACGATAGCGGTAGCGGCTATCTCAACGGCATCACGATCAGTGTGGCCGACACCGACGGCGACGGCCGGTACGACAGCGGCGTCTCGCCGTACTTCGACAGCGAGTTGTACGCGGTCTACCGGAATGCGACAAAGCAATGGACCGGGAGCATCGCGTAGAGCCCTGCACGAAATGCCGTCGACACGGCTGTCGCCGGCCGCCTACGGTGCGGGCCATGACGGACAGCTCCACCACGGGCCGGTGCGACTGCGGGGCCATCGCCGGTCCGCTGGGCGAGTGCGCGGACTACTTCTACGCGATCCTGGCCGAGGAGCAGGCCGACCCTCAGATGTACCGGTGGCACGCGGCCGTGGTCTGCGCGTACCTCCTGCAGCACCCGGCCCGGGCTCATGAGAAGTACCTCGACGTGCAGTTCCGCCTGCTGCAGCTCTACCTCGACAAGGGCCTCGACGCGCTGCTCCGCGTGCAGGCGCATCAGGTGGCGCGGAACAAGCACGGGGTGCGGTCGGGCTACGACATGGCGCCGCTCGCGGAGTACGCGCCGCTCCCGGGACCCGGATCCCCCGGGCCCTTCCGCGCGGGCTTCTCCGGGTTGCCGTGCGGCGACGGCGGTTTCGTGTCCGACGGGCATCAGGCGTACGGCCGGCGCATACAGACCATCGCCGAAGCGACCGTGGAGTCCTGGAGGTCTCTCACGGCCTGATGCCCGATCTGGCGCAAGAGGCGCAGGAAAGCACGCGGCGCTCCCACCCCGGGGCCGTACGGCCCGGGGGTGGGAGCGCCGTGAAGAGCGGACGGTCTATCCCTGCAGGGCGTCCTCGTCGGCGGACGGGGAGGCCGAGGGCGAGGGCGTCGCCGAGGCGGCACCGGCGGGCAGCGCGCTGCCGCGCTTCCACTGGTTCCAGCTCAGCTGCCAGTAGCTCCAGCCGTTGCGCCAGTCGAGCTTGCGCTTGGTGCCGGTGACCGTGATGACGTCACCGCGCTGGCTGATGCCGTAGAACCACTTGGCCCCGGCGGGCGTGGCGCGCACGCACCCGTGGCTCTGGTTCGACTTGCCCAGGAACTGGTAGTCGCCCGCGCTCTGGTGGACGTACTCGCCGCTGTCGGAGATCCGGACCGCCCAGGGGATCTCCAGCTTGTAGTAGAGCGGGTCCTTGGGGTCGGTGACACCGAGCCAGGACGAGGTCATCGTCTCGACCCGCTTCTTGCCCATCGCGAGGTGCACGCCGGTGGTCGTGAGGTAGACGTCGACGCCGTTCCGCGGCAGGCCGCCGCGGCCCGCGCTGATCGGGATGGTCTTGGCCAGCTTCCCGTCGCGGCGCACCTTCATCACGTGCCTCTTGGTGTCGACCACCGAGATGTTGGCGGTGCCGACGGCGAAGCGGCGCGAGACGTCCTTGGCGGCCTCGTTGCCGGGGATCTGGCTCAGGTGTGCGGAGAAAAGGACCTTCTGATGCGGTTTCCAGTAGGTCTTGGTGCGGTAGACGACCTTGCGGTCGGAGACCCATCGCCAGGCGCCCTCGACGGGCTTGTCCGCCTGGACCTGCAGCACCGCTTCCGCGGCCGCCCGGTCGCGGACCGTCCGGTCGAAGGTGACGATGATCGGGAAACCGACGCCGACGCGCTCGACCTTCTCGCCCATGGGCGTGATGTCGGCGATGCCGAGCTTCGGCCTTCCCGCCTTGCGTGCCGTCTTGGACGCCGCGCGCGGGGCGAGTGCCGCCGTCTTGGCGCCAGGGGCCTGAGTGGCCGGAGCCTGAGTGGCCGTACCGGCCGCACCAGTGACTGATGCGGCGGGGGTGGGTGTGCCTCCCGCCGAGCAGGCCGTAGCGACGGCGATGGCGGCGACGGTGAGTGTGACGTGGGCCGCCCGCCGGAGGGTATTCACGGTCTACTCCTCATAGGGGGTGTATCGCAGTGATTTGCACTGACTTGGAACGTGTGAAACCACCGTTTTGTGCGGCCGATTCCGTAACGATCAAGTAACACTGGTCGGGGCGGTGCCGTCGCCGCAGGCGCTCCCGTCGAGGCGCCCGTGGCCGGCCACCCGGCCCGCGGGCCCGCCGCGCCGCCCTGCCGTACGATCGGCCGCGTGCTGCTGATGACGCTGGCCGCCCACCCCGGCGGCCCCGGGCTGTCCGCCCGCGACGAGGAGGAGGCGTTGCGGCTCGCCACCGCGGCCTTCCCGGGTACGGACGCCGTCGTGGCGGTGGACGAGGACGACCCGGGCGCGCCGCTCCGCTTCCTGCGCCGGGACGTCACCGGGGCGTTCGTGGCGGTCCAGGCGCGTCCCCCGATCGCCGAAGCGCTCGGCCTGCTGCCGCACCCCGAGGGCGGGTGGTATCGCGAGACGTGGCGGGCGCCGGTCTCCGTCGAGCCGCCCGGTTACGACGGCAGGCGGGCGACGGCGACGGGCATCTACTTCCTGCTGCAGCCGGGCGAGGAATCGGTGTGGCACGCCGTACGGTCCGACGAGGTGTGGCTGTGGCATCGGGGCGGCCCGCTGACGCTGGTGCTCGGCGGCGCGGGCGAGCGTCCCGGCCGGGAGGACGTGATCGTCCTGGGCCCGGATGTGGAGCACGGGCAGGTCCCTCAGGCGGTGGTGCCGGCGGGCACCTGGCAGGCGGCCCGTCCGGCCGGGACGGAGGGTGTGCTGGTGAGCTGCGTCGTGTCCCCCGGCTTCGACTTCGCCGACTTCACCGCCCTCTGAGCCGCTCGCCGGCTCCGCGGCGGCTTCGTACGGACGGCGGGGCGCTCACCCGAGGACCGTGCGGAGCGCGTTCTCCAGCTCCCGGGAGTCCGCGTGGCCGGACGAACGCCAGGCGATGATTCCGTCGGGCCGTACGAGCACGGCGCCGGCGGCGGTGATCCCGTACGCGGCGGGGAACCGGCCCTCCGGGTCGCCGAGACCCGCCGCGCTCCCCACGACACGCGTCTCCGCCGCGCTCCCCACGACATGCGTCTCCAGCGGGACGCCGACCGCGCCCGCGGCATCGGCCGCCGCCTTCTCCCAGGAGTCGCCCTCCGCGCCCGCGAGGAGCGTGAACGCGGTGCCGAACAGGTCGCGGGTCGAGACCGGTGTGCCGCCGCGGCTCAGTCGCACGTGCGGCGCCCGGGCCCCCGGGCGTCCCGACGGCGAGGCCGGGTCCTCGAAGAGCGCGTCCCTGTCGCCCGGTTCCGCGACGAACGCGCCCGAGGGGCAGAGGTATCCGAACAGTCCCACCGCGGGATCCATGATCTCGGCCACGCTGTCGTCGTGCAGGTGAGGAGCGTGGCGCTGGACCATGTTCGCGTACTGCTGCTCGGCCAGGACGTCGGCGTACGGCCGGCGTTCCGCGTCATAGGAGGCGACCAGGCCGGGGCCCGCCACGCCCGACAGCGTGTACGCGATCCTCCAGGCGAGGTGGTATCCGTCCATCACGGCGGAGTTGCCGCCCTGGCCGCCGCTCGGCGGCATGAGGTGCGCGGCGTCCCCCGCGAGGACGACCCGTCCGGACTGGAAGGTGTCGGCCACCCGGGTGACGTACCTGTCGGAGGACGACCAGGCGGTGTCCACGATCCGTAGGTCGAGATCGGGCACCCCGCAGGCGATGCGGATCATGTCGGCGAGCCGGTCCGGGCCGGGCTCCTCGCCCGCGGCGAAGACGGAGTTGAAGATGTAGCGGCCGGGGTGGTCTGTCGTCACCACGGTCGCCGACCCGCCGGGCAGTGCGGGATTCTGCACGTAGAACAGGGCGAACGCGGCGTCCTTGCGCGACGCGTCGAGGTCGGCCTCGAACTGGAGGAAGACCGATCGGCTGGTCCGGGACGAGGTCCGCCCGTGCACGGTGATCCCGGCGGCGTCCCTGATCGTGCCCTTGTGGCCGTCCGCGGCGACGAGGTAGCGGGAGGTCACGGTCCGCCGCCGCCCGGTCGCGGTGTCCAGGAGCGACGCGACGACCTCGTCGCCGTCCTGCCGGAAGGACTCCAGGGCGGTGGAGAACCTGATCTCGGCCCCGAGCTCGGCGGCCCTGCCGGCGAGGATGCGCTCGGCGCGCTCCTGGCTGGTCGCGGCCATCGGTATCGGGGACAAGCGAGAGAAGTCCGGCGCGGCCTCGACGAAATCGTGCAGCACGGTGCCGGTGACGCTCTCGGCGATGACGATGACGCCCAGGTTCTTCCCGGGCGGCGCCGCCGCGGCGAACCGCTCGGCCACCCCGGCCGTGGCGAGAGCCTCCATGGTGGCGGGCATCTGCCCCCGGGCCTTGGGCTGGACGGACAGGCCCGCGTGACGTTCCACCACGAGGGCGGGAACCCCGTGGAGGCCGAGGAACATCGCGGTGGACAGCCCGGCCAGGCCGGCTCCGGCGACGAGGACGGGTACGGATTCCGCTGCCATGATGTACTCCCTGGGGCGACGGGAAAGTCGTTCGATGGGTAGGAAATCTCGATTCATCGAGATATCTTTTTCTTTATGAGCCCGGTGGAGTCGTCGTGTCAAGGCACAGATCCGAGATGCTGCGGTCGCTCATGGAGGCGATGCGCGAGAACGCCGGCCGCGGGGTCGTGCTGCATCAGGCCATCGCCGACCGGTTCGGGCTCGGGCCGACCGACTTGAAGTGCCTCGATCTGGCCCGCCACGAGCCGGAGCTGACCGCGGGGCGGCTGGCCGAGCTCACCGGCCTGAGCACGTCGGCCGTCACGTCTCTGATCGACCGGCTCGAACGCGGGGGCTTCGTCGAGCGCCGACGGGACGGCCTCGACCGCCGCAAGGTGCTGATCCGCTCGACGGGACGGCACGAGACGGCGCTGGAGGAGATCTTCGCCCTGGTCGAGTCGGAGTTCCGGGCCATCGCCGCCGACTACGACGACGAGCAGCTCGCCCTGCTCATCGAGTTCGTCGCCCGGCTGAACGAGCGGGCGCACGAGGTGACCGCCGCGCTGACCGGCCGCCCGCGGCGCTGACCGTTGTCGGTCGTCGCATACGGAAAGTGAAGAAGCCGGGTGATATCCGTACGCGCCGGAGGGTAGAGCGATCCCAGCTGTGCGAGTCGCGGGAGGAGAACCGGGGTGCGGGACAGGGATCGCTGGGTGCTGACCGACGGCGAGTGGACGGCGAGCGCGAACGAGCGAGACCGCACGATCTCCGATCCGGCCACGGGGGAGCCGGTGGGCGACTTCCCCGCCGGGTGCGCGGAGGACGTGGAACGGGCGGTCGGCTCGGCCCGCCGCGCCCAGCCCGGCTGGGCCCGTACGGCTCCCGCCGAGCGGGCCGCGTGCCTGCACCGCATGGCCGACCGGATCGAGGCCCGCGCGGACGAGCTGGCCGAGCTGGTGACCAGGGAGATGGGCAAGCCGATCGGCGACAGCCGTGGCGGCGTGGCGGCGGGGATCGGCACGCTGCGGCAGTACGCCGAGCTGGGGCCGCTGCACCGTGGCCGGAGCCTGCAGGGCGGCTGGGACGCCACCGACCTCATGGTGCACGAGCCGCGCGGTGTCGTCGCCGTGATCACCCCCTGGAACGACCCGGTGGCCATCGCCTGCGGGCTCGCCGGCGCGGCCGTGGTGACCGGCAACACGGTCGTGCACAAGCCGTCGGAGCGTACGCCGCACACCGGGGCGCTGCTCGCCGAGCTGATGGCGGCGGAGCTGCCGCCGGGCGTGCTGACCATGGTGCCGGGGGACAGGCATCCGGGTGAGGCCCTGGCCGCGCACCCGGGCGTCGACCTCGTCGCGCACGTCGGCTCGACCGCCGCGGGCCGGGCCATCGCCGCCGTGGCCGCGCGCACCGGTGCGAAGACCCTGCTGGAGAACGGCGGCAAGGACCCGCTCATCGTCGACGCGGGCGTGGACGTGAAGTGGGCCGCGGGACAGGCGGCGACCGGATGCTTCGCCAACGCGGGGCAGATCTGCACCTCCACCGAGCGCGTCTACGTGCACCGCGACGTCGCCGAGGAGTTCCTCGCCGCGCTCGTGCAGCGGGCCGAGGAGCTGCGCGTGGGGCCCGGCACGAACGAGGAGACCACGCTGGGGCCGCTCGTCGACCGGGCCCAGCGCGACGTCGTGGACCGGCACGTACGCGGCGCGATCGAGGCGGGCGCACGGCTGCTGACCGGCGGGTACGTGCCCGAGGGGCCGGGGGCCTTCTACCCGCCGACCGTCCTGGCCGACTGCACGGAGAACATGGACGTCATGCGCGAGGAGACGTTCGGGCCGGTCGCGGCGGTGCGGGTGGTCGAGTCGTTCGACGAGGCGCTGGAGCTGGCCCGCGAGTCGCGGTACGGCCTGGCGGCCACCGTCCTCACCCCGTCGATGGCCAACGCCCAGCGCGCCTGGCGCGAGCTGCCGGTGGGCACGGTGAAGATCAACGCTGTCTTCGGCGGAGCCCCGGGAGGCGCGGCCCAGCCACTGCGCGCCAGCGGGCACGGCTTCGGGTACGGCCCTGAACTGCTCGACGAGATGACCCACACCAAGGTCGTCCACCTGAGCCCGCTGCGCTGAGCCTCCTGCGCTGAGCCTCCTGCGCTGAGCCTCCTGCGCTGAGCCTCCTGCGCTGAGCCCGCTGCTCTGCTGAGACCCACGGGGTGGCGTGCGGCTCTGCCGGGCGTTCGGGCGGACGGGTGGCGGAGCGGCGGACGGGCCGGCCGATGATCATGATGGGCAAGTTTCAACTTTGACCGGACATTGGACGCGGCCCGCGTGATCGGCGGTGACGCCCTGCCTACCGTCTTCCTCATACGATCCGTGACCTCGGGGGAGACTCATGATCATCTACTCGGCCGCCGCCGCCCTCGCCGCGACCCTGATCGCCGGACCGGCCGTGTCCGCCGACCCCGCGCCGTCCGCCGGCACGTCCGCGGGCGGCGCGGCGCCGCTCGCGGCCGCGCCGCCCGACACAGTGGTCAGCAACCCCGGCTACGGCCCCACCGGCCCCGACTACGCCCCCGGCTACGGTTCGGGGTACGCGCCGGTCGCCATGCCGGTCGCCGCGCGGCCCGCTGCCGTCATGGCACCGCCCAGCGAACCGAAGCAGGCCGTCTACCACCTGAAGGGCAAGGACGGCGTGCGCCACGACGTGGTGGTCGTCCCGATCTCGGACGACCCCTCCAAGCCGATCACGCTGCCCGACTTCGGATTCCAGAAGTTCAAGGTGACGGACAAGCCGCTCGCCCACCACCCGCGCGCCCACAAGTTCCACGGCCACGCGGCGCGGCAGCACCACGCCGTTCGGGGTTGGGGGAACAAGCACCGCCACGGCGGCAAGGCGCACCGCCGCCACCGCTGACGGCGCCGGGGACCCGTCGCCGGCGTCTTTCCGTCATCCGCCGGGTCTGACGGGACCGGCCGTCTCGCTCACGCGGCGAGCAGGCGGCGCAGGGCCCGCTCGGACGGGGTGCCGGGGTCGGCCGTGACGAACACCACCTGCTGGTCGTCGCCGGGGATGGCGAGCACGTCGCAGTTCAGGTGCAGCCGCCCCGCCCGCGGGTGGTCGACGACCTTGCTGCGGTGACCGGGGTCGTGCACCGGATCGGCATCCCATATGCGCGTGAACTCCTCGCTGCCCGCACGCAGGTCCGCGAGCAGCCGGCCGAGCGCCTCGTCGCGGGGATAACGTTGCGCGGCGCGGCGCAGCCGGGACACCACGATGTGGCCGAACTGCTCGGCGCTCGAGCTCTCGTGGTGGTGGCCGAGGAAACGCCGCCGGGCCATGTGGGCCAGGTCGGCGACCTCCTCCCGGCGCAGGCCGGGGGTGCGGCGGCGCTCGTCGGTGGTCAACAACGCCGGCGTCCAGGTGGACAGCCGCCCCGCGCCCGAGGCCGACGTCGACAGCTTCCGCCGTACGTTCGAGACGAACCTCTTCGGCGTCCTCGCGGTCACCAACGCCTTCCTGCCGGCGCTGCGCCGCTCGGCCCGGCCCCGCATCGTCAACGTCTCCAGCGGCACCGGATCGCTGACGTGGAGTGCGGATCCGGAGCGTCACTTCGCCGTCTCGGCCGGCTCCACCGCGGCGTACCGGTCCTCCAAGACGGCGCTCAACGCGCTGACGCTGCTCTACGCCCAGGCCCTCGCGGCCGAGGGGTTCAAGGTGAACGCGCCGGCCCCGGGAGTGCGGGCGACCGATCTCGCCCCGCGTGCCGCCGCCATCGGGGGAGATCCGGCCGAGGGCGCGGCCGGCGCCGTCAGGCTGGCCCTGCTGCCCGACGACGGTCCCACCGGCGGCTTCTTCTCCTGGGACGGAACGCCCGCCCCCTGGTGAGCGTCGTCTCCCGCTGAGCGCCCTGGTGCGCGCCCGGCCGCGGTGGGCGGGCGCCGTGCCGGCCGGCGCGGTGAACGCCGATGCGATCCGGTCAGGCCGGTGCGATCCGGTCAGGCCGGGACGGGGAGGTGGGCCGCGGCTCTGCGGCGTTCGGCCTCGGCGCGGGTCGTCGCCTCCCTGACCGGGCGCTGAACGAGCATCCCCACCAGCGTGGCGGCGGCCGCGCTGCCCAGCCCGATCACCCAGCCCGCCGGGCCGAGCGGCCGGCAGCCGAAGACCGCGCTGACCCCCGGCACCGTGACGATGAGCCACAGGACGGCCAGGGACGACAGCGCCGCGAGCACGACGATCCTGTCCCTGCCGCCGCCCGAGAGCGTCTGCAGGAGCTGCGCGGACACGAGCGCGACCAGGCCGATGGTGTTCGCCCGCGTGCGGGTTCCGGTCATGCGCCCCAGGATCCACGCGGCCGTCGCCCCCGCCGTCGTGACCGCCGCACGCAGGTAGATGTCGCGGGTCAGCGACTCGCCGAGCGACGCCTCGGGGCCCTCGGCGAGCAGCTTGTCCGGATCGGTCGACGCGGGCGGCCGTACGGCGACCGCCATGGCCGGCACCATGTCGGTGAGGAGATTGACCAGCAGCAGCTGCCGGGCGTTGAGCGCGCTGCCGCCGGCCAGCAGGTTGGTTCCCACGGTGAACGCGATCTCGCCGACGTTGCCGCCGAGAAGGATGCTCAGCGAGTCGCGCACCGAGGTCCACATCGCCCTGCCCTCGACGATCGCGTCCACGATCGTCTCGATGCGGTCGTCGGTGACGACGAGATCGGCGGCGGCCCGCGCGGCGGGCGTCGCGCGGGACCCCAGGGCGATCCCCACGTCGGCGGTGCGGATGGCGGGCGCGTCGTTGGCGCCGTCTCCGGTGACGGCGACGACCTCCCCGGCCCGCCGCAGGCACGTGACGATCCTGGCCTTGTGCGCGGGGGTGGTCCTGGCGAAGACCGCCACCTCGGGCAGCACCTTGGTCAGCGTCTCGTCGTCCAGCTCGTCCAGCTCAGGGCCGGTCATGACGCGCTGGCCGTTCAGCGCGTCCAGCTCGACCGCGATCGCCTCGGCGGTGCTGGGGTGGTCGCCGGTGACCATGACGATCCGCACCCCGGCCCGGGTGAGGCGCCTGACGCTCTCCGCGGCGGTGGACCTGACCGGGTCGGCGAGGCCGAGGAAGCCGAGGAAGCACAGCTCCTCGATGCGTGACTCGTCGAGGTCGCTCCGGTCGGAGGCGGGCCGCTGCGCGACCGCGAGCACGCGGTAGCCCTGCCTGGCCAGCCGCTCCACCTCGCGCCCCAGCTCCGTTCGTACGGCCTCGTCGCAGGGGACCGGCCCGGTGTCGCGGTGCACCGTGACGCAGTGGTCGAGCACGATCTCGGGAGCGCCCTTCACACTGAGCAGGTGCCCGTCCTCGGTGCGGCCGAGCACGGCGTGATAGCCGCGGCCCGGCTCGAAGGGCATCTCGTCCACGCGCTCCCAGCGTTCGAACCCTTCCTGGGGCGTGACGCCCAGCCGGTGCGCGCCGTCCAGCACGGCGCGGTCGGTCGGGTGGGCGATCACCCGTCCCCCGCCGGACTTGGGACTGGCCCGCACGGCCGCGGCGAGGACGCGACGCAGCGTGGTGTCCGCCTCCTCGGCGATCTCCTCCACCGGGCGGCCCGCCCGCCCGTCCGACACGTGACGCAGGCTGATGCGGCCCTCGGTCAGCGTGCCCGTCTTGTCGAAACACAGCACGTTGACCCGGCCCAGGGCCTCGATCGTGGAGGGGTTGCGCACCAGTGCGGCGCGCCTGGACAGCCGCCGCGCCGCGGCCAGCTCCGCCACGGTGGCGACGAACGGAAGCCCCTCGGGCACGGCGGCGACCGTCAGGCTGACGGCGGGCGTGAGCGCGGCGGCCAGCGGCCGTCCGCGCAGGAGGTCGGTGACGAGCAGCATCACTCCGGAGGCGATCGACAGCGGCAGGATGCGGCGGCTCAGCTCACGCAGGCGCAGCTCCACGCCCGTGGGCGGGCTCGGCTCGCCCGCCAGCCTGGCGCTGCGCCCCGACTCGGTCATGCCGCCGGTCGCGACGACAACCGCACGCCCGCTGCCCGCCGCGATCGACGTGCCCTGGTAGACCATCGAGCTGCGGTCCGCGATGGCCGCCGCCACGGTCGGCGCGGCGGTCTTGGCCACGAGCTGCGACTCGCCGGTCAGCGTGGACTCGTCCACCTCCAGTCCCACGGCCTTGATGACGCGGGCGTCGGCGGGCACGGCGTCTCCGGCGCGCAGCTCGATGACGTCGCCGGGCGCGAGCTCGTCCTTGGTCGTCTCGACGACTCCCCCGGGCCGGTGCAGCCGTACGAGGACCTCGGTCGACTCGGTCAGGCGATGCAGCGCCCGGTCGGCCTTGAACCGCTGCACGCCGCCGAGGAACGCGTTGATGACCATGACGCCGCTGATCAGCACGGCGTCGAGGGCCGAGCCGACGAGGGCGGATATGCCCGCGCCGGTGGCGAGGGCGGGCGTGAGCGGATTGGCCAGCTCCTCCACGGTGGCGCGGGCCAGCGAGTGCGGTCTTTCCGCCGCCTCGGGCGCGGCCTCCGTACGGCGCCTGCCCGCCTCCTGTTCGCCGATGCCGTCGGGGGAGGAACGGAGCCGTGCGAGCACCTCTTCGGCGGACATGGCGTGCCACGGGGTGGTGTCGGCGCGCGGCGGGGTGGGGATGCGCCCGGCGCTCTGCCCGCCCCACTCGCCCAGCACGATGGCGGCCAGCGAGACGGCGGCGCCGGCGAGCTGCGCCCGGCGCAGGGCGGTGGCGGCCGGGCCCGCGACGGCCAGCAGGGTGCCGACGACCGCGCCGGCCGCGCCGAGCCGTACGGCGTTCCCGCTGTTGGCGCGCGCCCGGGGCAGGCAGCGCAGGAGCAGGTGCGCGCTGTGCAGCTCGCCGGCGATGTCGGCGTCCCATGGCACGATGCATCCGGGCTCGACGGCCGCGGGATCGATCACCCCGACGCCGATGTCGGCCTGGGCGAGCGACTGCCAGGCGCCCCGCGACACGACGACCACGCAGTGGCCTCGCTCCTGCAGGTCGTGCACGTGCCGGCCGAGCTCGGCGCCGCCCGGCAGCGTACGGCCGATAGCCAGGCGCTGCGCCAAGCCCTCGTAGCCGCCCTCGTCGCCACCCGCGAGCAGGACGGTGCCTGCCGCCTTGGCCGCGCCGACGATGGGCACGGCCAGGGCGTCGATCTCCTGGGTGAGACCGGCGACGGCGACCCGGGTGCCGCCCCTGGACACCTCCACCGCTCGCAGCCCGCGCGACCGCCAGACGGCGGCGTCGGCGAGCAGGTCTTCCGGGTCCGGCAGCGGCCGGACCGACCAGCCGTCCGCGGTCCGGGCGCCGCCTGGGTCGGAGAAGTCGATGAGGGAGTAGAGCCGGGAGTACAGCTCGTCGGTGTCCTGTCCCGCCAGCAGCGGCTCGACGCGGTCGATCGTCCACGAGCCGGTCGTCAGAGCGTCGGCGTGCAGGACGATCGTGTCGACGCGGTCCATCGCACGCAGGCATTCGGCGTCGAAGACGACCGTGTCGTGTTTTCCGAGCGCGCGGCTGATCGCGCCGGCGAACGCGTCCCGGCTGAGGTCGGCGACCCTCGGGGTGGCGGACACGAGGATGGCCACGGCCCGTTCGCCCCGCGTGAACACCCGGGTCACCGCGTAGGCGGCGGCGCTGAGCGGGGCGACCAGGTCGGCGTACCGCTCGATCGGGCCGTGCGGCAGAGGAACCGGCCGCCGCCGGCTCTCGGCCCTGATGTGGTGGTAGGCCCCCGGACGCGTGGCCAGCCGTTCCTCCAGTCTCTCCCAGGCGTACCGGCTGGCCCTGGTCTCGATGTAGCGGCCCACGTTGGCGACGGCCTGCACGAACAGCGCCGTGGGACGGAGCGTGAGCGTCTGGGTGACGAGGCCGGCGGTGGTGAACAGGGCGTCGGTGGGACGGCGCCCGAGCCGGCGGTCGAGCTGCTCGCGGATGGCGGGCGTGGCGTCGGCCAGGTGCAGCAACGCGGGCACGGCCGCCGGCAGCTGAGGGGCCCGGATCGCCTTGCCCAGGAAGATCAGCCCGATTCCGGCGACACCGGCCGTCAGCCGCACGGTCGCCCGCAGGTGCTCCTCCACGAGATGGACGGGGCTCTCGTGGGCGTGCTCCTCCTGCTCGTCGAGTTCGGTGACGACGGCCAGCAACCGGTCCTGGTCGGTCCGCTCGGGATCGCAGGCGACGAAGACTGCGCCGATGCGGCCGTTGACCTCCGCACGCTCCACGCCGGGGACGGCCCGCAGCCGCTCCTCCAGCCGCCCGGCAGCGTCCTCGGAGCCGGGCCGGCCGATCCCCCGCAGGTCGATGCGCAGGCCGCCCGGGCAACGGCGCACCTCGCGAGGGCTCGGAAACAGATCCCGGAGCGGTTCGGGCAGCACGCCGCGCAGCAGGGCCGCGGACGTCGTGAGCATCTGGTTAAGGAACATTCGGCTCTCCAGCGGACGGGAGCCCGGACGCGGGAGTCCGGGCCGGAGCGGGCGGCCGTACCGGTGTGTCAACCGGTCCGGCCAGGTCGCCTCGTCATCGCCGCGCGGACGCGTGGCGGCGGCTGCGCCACGTCGGCGGATGGCCGCCTTCGGTGGCGGGCTGCCGGAGTGCCCGGAAATGGCTCATCACCCCTCCTCGCGAGAGTCGGGGGGAACTCACGGATGGATTCCGCCTGAACACGTACGAAGGCTCAAGCGCTGGTCATAACGGTCGTACGACCGTCCTCGGATACTTTTCCTCCATCCGGAGCGCGAGAAACGCGAGAGCGAGAGAAACCGCGAAAGAGAGAAACACGGCCGTCCGCGGTCGGCGTGGCCGTGGGGCCCGCGCGCGGTCGCGGGATCACCCGATGGTGAAAGCGGGCCAGTCGAGCATGCCGAGCAGCTTGCGCAGCCCGGGCTTGACGTTGTGCAGCCGGATCGGCCGGCCCAGGGGGGTGTCGGACAGCAGGGCCAGAGCGCGCAGGCCGTAGAGATCGATGAACTGGAGCTCGGCGACGTCCACGGTCCCGGTCCCCGGCCTCGTCCACTGCCTGTGCAGGGCGCCGGCGATGGCGTCGCCGTTGGTGAGATCGATCTGCCCGATCAGCCGTACGGAGCCGTCCTGGGAGGCGCGTACGACCAGTTGCTTGTCGAGGTAGAGCAGGGTCTTCTTGCTGAGGGCCGATTCGAACGACCCGTTGACGGTCATCATGACGGTGCCGCCTTCCTGTAGAGGGGCAGCCACCTCCGAGCATCACCGTCGCTGCTGACCGATGTCAACCGAACCGCCGTCCGGGTCACCGGGGGCCGCAGGCCGTCGCACCGGCCACGGACCCTGTGGCCTGCGGCGACTGCGCGCAGGCCGTACGACGAGGCCGTGACGTAACTCACGTTTAACGCATGAAGAGCTTTTCAGGGTTTATGTGCCACACCGCCGACGAAGGTGTGATAGGTGATGCCGCGATCGACGAACTCGTCGGGGTCCGGCCGCCACTCGGCGAGCGGCACCAGACCGGGGTCGAGGAGCGGCATATCGCCGAAGTAGGCCAGGATCTCGTCGCGGGTGCGCCACCGGCCCGTGCCCAGGTGCTCGTTGAACAGCTTCTCGGCCGACGTGGCCTGCGCCGACACCTCGGGCATGGCCGGGCCCGGGTTGTGGAAATGGGACAGCGCCAGATAGCTGCCGGAGGGCAGGGCCGCGCGGAAGCGGGCGGCGATCGCCTGAGGGTCCTCGTCGTCGTTGACGTGGTGCAGGATCGCGAACAGCAGCAGGGCCACCGGCTGGTCGAAATCGATGAGCGCCCCTACCGCGGGATGGTTGAGGATCGACTCGGGATCGCGGATGTCGGCCTCGATGACGGTGGTGCTCCCGTTCGTGGCGAGCAGCGCCCGGCCGTGCGCGAGCACGATCGGGTCGTTGTCGACGTAGACGACCCGCGCCTGCGGGTCGACCTGCTGGGCCACCTCGTGCACGTTGCCCTGGGTCGGCAGGCCCGAGCCGATGTCGACGAACTGCCGGATGCCCGCCTCGGCCGCGAGGTGACGGACGACGCGCCGGAGGAAGGCGCGGTTCGCGCGGCCCGCCGCGGGAGCGTCCGGCGCGATCTGCAACGTCGCCTCGCCCACCTGCCGGTCGATGGCGAAGTTGTCCTTGCCGCCGAGGAAGAAGTCGTAGACACGGGCGATACTCGGCTTGCTCGTGTCGATCCTGGCTTCCGCCTGCTCGTTCTCCGCAGGGGCACCGCTCACGTACTTGTCGTCGGCCACGATCCGTCCTGCTCCCTCGCCGTACCGGTCCAGACCGTGATCATGGTAAGGCTCCCGGGCGGCCGAAAGAAGGGCGTTTGCGATAAGTGGCACGAACAGGTCGGCCAGCGGGCCGCGGCCGGCTGCGACGGCGGCCCGTGAGGGCCGGATCAGACGCTGACGCCGACTCCGCCACGCGTCTGCGCGCCGAACCGCTCCAGTTCCTTCGCGAGGTCGAGCGGCCTGATCTGGGTACGTCCCTCCAGGATCTCGTCGGTGAGCAGGTCGGCGGGCACCAGCCAGGAGACCTCGAACTCCAGCCCGTCCGGGTCCTTCGCGTAGAGGGCCTTGGTGGTGGAGTGGTCGGACGCCCCGACCAGGGCGTTCATCTCCGTCAGCGTGGTCGCGATCCGGTGCAGCTCGGCGAGCGTGTCCACCTCCCACGCGAGGTGGTAGAGGCCGACCGTCGCGCGCCCGGCGGCCGACGGCCCCGCCTGCGCCCCGATCTGGAACAGCCCGAGGTCGTGGTCGTTCGAGGATCCCTCGGCCTGCAGGAACGCCGCCCCGGGGAACGCCTGCACGACGCGGAACCCGAGGGCCTCCTGGTAGAAGGCCACGCTGCGGGAGACGTCCCGCACGTACAGCACGGCGTGGTTGAGTCGCTGGACCGGCATGACGCCCTCCCCAAAACTTGAACTCTCAAGTAATTGTACCTCGCCGGGTTCCCCACAAACTGTCGGTGGCAGGCCGTACGGTTGCCCACGGGCAAGCCGCCGGGGGGTGGCGAGCCGTCCGCCGGCGTTTCGCGCGACGCCGGACGCGGGCGGTCCGGTAGCGGGTGCCGGCGACGAGGCCGGCGAAGGGGGCGTCATGATCGTGGACAGGGCGACGCGGGAGCACGAGGACAACCTGGTCCTGTTCCGGGCGGTGCACGAGGTCGCCGTCCGTCATGCCGGTGCGCCGTACCACCAGGTGGTCTCGGCGCTGGCCGCCGGCCTGCCCGGCACGCCCCGGCTGGCCGCCGACGAGCTGCGGCGCATCGCCGAGGAGATCAGTCTCGGCCGCGACCCCTCGGGTCTGTGAGCCGTCCGGCCGCCCCAGGGACAACGGGGTCCGCACGCTCACCCGGGACGGCCTCCGCAACGGTCATCGGGACGGCCGAGGGGACCCGAGCGCGCTCGGCGTGCAGACGTCCGCAGGCGCGGTGACGCCTGGCCCGAGCGGGGAGGCGATTGCGTGGTTCAGCACATGAAGGGTTTGAAGATGGAAGCCACCTTCATGGCGGCGCGGTCGGCGTCCCCGTCCGCGATCGCCTCGACCAGCTCGTGGTGGTGGCGGTGTGCCGCGTCCTCGTCCTCGTTCTTCTCGTCGCGCATGTGGGCGGCGAAGACGTCGAGCATGCTGGAGTACAGCTTGACGTAGAGAGGGTTGTGCGTCGCTGCCACGATCGCGCGGTGCAGGGCGAGGTCGGCGCTCGCTCGCAGGTCGAGATCATCGGTCGACCAGCTCGCTTCTCGGCGGTCGCGCAGCTCGCGGAGCAGCTCGATGTCGGCGTCCGAGCGGTTCGACGCGGCCAGTGACGCCGCGGCGCTGTCAAGGGCAAGGCGTAGTTCCAGGTAGTGGCGACGGGTGCCGCCGGCGAGCTGACGTTCAAGAGTGCCTGTCAGCTCGGAGCTGGAGATGACGAAGGTGCCCCGGCCCTGCTCGCGGCGCAGCAGACCCGCGTGCACCAGCGACTGCAGCGCCTCGCGCACCGTGTTACGACCGATCCCGAACTCCGCGACCAGTGCGGCCTCGGTCGGTATCTGCTCGCCGACCGGCCAGCGTCCGGAGACCACCTCCTCGCGGAAGCGCTCGGCGGCCTGGTCGATGAGTCCCACTCGACGCATGGGCCGGCGCGTGCCAGACTCTCCGTAACTCATCCCATAACCCCATCATCTGCTAACATTACAATGGAGTATAACGTGGCAACGCTCTCCTCGTCGCTCGTTCCGTTGCATCGTGGGCGTCTGACCTTGTGGGCCTGGCTCGCCATCGCCCTGACAGCGGTCAACCTGCGCACGGCCGTGACCGGGTTCACTCCGCTTCTGGAGATCATCGGATCCGATCTCGGCTTCGGGGTGACGCTTGCCGGCCTGCTCGGCACCGTGCCGGCGGTGTCCTTCGGCGTCTTCGGGTTCCTCGCCCCGGCGGTGACGAGGAAGTTCGGACTCGAGCGCACGGCCACTGTGGCGCTGGGCCTGACGGCTCTGTCGATCCTGATGCGCGCCTTCTCTCCAACGCCCTTGTTGCTGGTGCTTTCGACCGTCCTGGCACTGGCCGGAATCGGAGCCGCCAACGTCGTGGTCGTTCCGTTGGTGAAGGCATGGTTCGCCGATCGACTGGCCCTGGGGACTTCGCTTTACCTGATCCTCATGCAGGCGGGCCAGTTCATCGCTCCGCTCCTCGCGGTCCCGGTGGCAGAAGCGGCGACGTGGCGGTTCTCGGTAGGCATCTGGGCGGGACCGGCTGCCGTGGCCGGCGTGGTCTGGCTCATCCTGGCGGTCAGGCTGCCCGCCGATCACCACGCGCCCGCGGCCGTGACGGCGGCCGATGCGAGACCGAGGATCAGCCGGTCGTCAACCGTCTGGGGCCTGGTGATCCTCTTCGCGATGATTTCGCTGTCCAACTACGGGATCATCACCTGGGTCCCGGCGGTGCTCACCGACGCGGGAGGCAGCGCGGCCCTGGGCGGCTCCATGGTCGCGCTCTACTCGGCATGGGGCATGCTCGCGGCCTTGGTGGTTCCCCACCTGGCCACGCGCATGAAGAACCCGTTCATCGTGGTCGTCGGGTGTGCGATCTTCCTGGTGGCGGGATACCTGGGCATGCTCCTGTCCCCGCTCGACGGCACGCTGGTGTGGGCATGCGCACTGGGAATCGGGGTGAGCACCTTCCCGCTCTGCATGACCCTCATCAACCGCCGGACCAAGAGCCCGCAGACGGCCTCCGCCGTGTCGGGCTTCGTTCAGGGCATCGGCTATGGGCTGGCGTGCTTCGGTCCCATCGGTTTGGGCCTGCTGCGCGAGGCGACCGGATCGTGGTCGATCCCGCTCCTGGTGCTCGCCGCGAGCGCCGTCCCAGGGGTGATCGCCGGCTGGTTCGCCTGCCGTCCTCGCTTCGTGGAGGACTCCGCGCCACCGGCCGGCGACGCGCGACGCTGAGCGGCAGCCGCGACGATAAGAGTCATGCGACAGATCCGGAATCCGTGTCACCGGCCGCACGCCACCGAGTGGCGATTCGGTAGCCGACGTCCGGACACGACTTAATGCTGGAGGAGGGCGGCGGGGTCGGCCATGACCTGCTCGATCACCTGGCCGGCCGCGCCGAGGGCGGCGGCCTCGGCGCCGAGCCGTGACACGACCACGGGTGGTACGGCGCCGCGCATCTGACCGAGGCGGGCCTTCAGCGTGTCGGCGACCATGTGGCCGATCCAGGGGAAGAGCGGCGCGTAGATCCCGCCGAGGACGATCGCGTCGGGATCCACGAGGTTGACCGCCGACGACAGGGCCACGCCGAGCGCCCAGGCCGCCCGCTCACAGGCGGCACGCGCGTCCGGGTCGCCCTCCCGGAGCCGGGAGAGCAGCCATGACACGCCCTGCTGCGCGGGAAGGAGCGTCCCCGGCGCGCCGGCGGGCGCGTCCGTGCCTTCGCGGGGGGAGCCGGCGGGCGCGTCCCCGGAGGTCGTGGCAGGCCGCGTACCGGTGGCGGGCCGCGTCCCGGGGGCGGGGCGGACCGGGGCGGCGGCGCCGCGGGCGGCGGTCTGGAGGGCGTCCTGACCGGCGTACTGCTCGAGGCACCCCCGGCCGCCACAGCGGCACTGCGGGCCGTCAGGGGAGACGACGACGTGCCCGAGCTCTCCGGCGAAGCCGTGCGCGCCCCGGAAGAGCCGGCCGCGGACCACGAGGCCCGCCCCGATGCCGATCTCTCCCGACACGTGCAGGAAATCGGGCAGCCCGGACCCGAACCACAGCTCGCCGAGCGCGGCCAGGTTGGCCTCGTTCTCCACGCCTACGGGAAAGGGGAACCGCAGGAGCGAGGCCAGCGGCACGTCGCGCCATCCCAGGTTCGGCGCGTTGTGGACGACCCCGCTGGTCATGTCCACGGGGCCCGGGACGGCCAGCACGCCGCCCACCACCCGCAGACCTTTCTCCACAGCTTCGTCCACAACCGATGCGGCCAAATCCCCAAGTCGCGCGATCACATCCACAGGGGATGCGGCCCGGTTGTCCACAGCCTGTGTACTACGGCGCAGCCGTACGGTCCGGGCGAGGTCGACCACGCACGCCGCGAGATAGTCGACGTTGATCTCCAGCCCGAGGGCGGCGACGTGCTGCCCGCTGATCCGGATCTCGACCCCCGGCCTGCCGCGCTCGCCGTCGCGCACGGTCCCGGTCTCCACCACGAGCCCGCCCTCGATGAGGTCGCCGACGAGCTTGGACACGGTCGTCTTGGTCAGGCCGGTCATCTCGGCGAGCGCGGCGCGCGTCACCGAGCCCCGGGCGCCGACCGCGCCGAGGACGAGCGCCAGGTTCCGCGCGCGCATCGCGTCATGCCGCACGGCCTGCGTCATCGCACCCTTCACACACCTTCCGTCTCACGTCGTAACGCCTGCGTCATCGCGCCCCTTCGTCGTCGTCCCGCCGCCCGCCTCGCGGACGGGCATCACATCCTCCACCGGCGGACGTTGAGAATACGCACACACCCTCTTGACCCTGCGGCTCATCACGTCCGATATTTAGTCCACAACGTAGACTAATTCGGAGGCGACTTATGTACACCCCCACTCCCGAGGACCGCTTCACGTTCGGGCTGTGGACCGTCGGCTGGCAGGCGCGCGACCAGTTCGGCGACGCGTCCCGGGCTCCGCTGGACCCGGTCGAGAGCGTCCACCGCCTGGCCGAGCTCGGCGCGTACGGTGTCACCTTCCACGACGACGACCTCCTCGCGGTGGAGTCGGACCGGGCCAAGGCGATCGAGAACTTCAAGAAGGCGCTGGCCGACACCGGCATGAAGGTGCCGATGGCCACCACCAACCTGTTCACCCACCCGATCTTCAAGGACGGCGGGTTCACCAGCAACGACCGCGAGGTCCGGCGCTACGCGCTGCGCAAGGTCATGCGCAACATCGACCTCGCCGCCGAGCTGGGCGCGAAGACGTACGTGTGCTGGGGCGGCCGTGAGGGCGCCGAGTCCGAGGCCGCCAAGGACGTGCGGGTCGCGCTCGACCGCTACAAGGAGGGCTTCGACCTCCTGTGCCAGTACGTGATCGACAAGGGCTACGACATCCGCTTCGCCGTCGAGCCCAAGCCGAACGAGCCGCGCGGCGACATCCTGCTCCCGACGATCGGGCACGCCCTGGCGTTCATCAACTCGCTCGAGCACCCCGAGATGGTGGGCCTCAACCCCGAGACCGGTCACGAGCAGATGGCCGGCATGAACTTCGTGCACGGCATCGCGCAGGCGCTGTGGCACGGCAAGCTGTTCCACATCGACCTCAACGGCCAGCACGGCCCGCGGTTCGACCAGGACCTCATCTTCGGCCACGGCGACGTGAAGAACGCGTTCTTCCTCGTCGACCTGCTGGAGAACGGTGGCTACGACGGCCCGCGCCACTTCGACTACAAGCCGCTGCGCACCGAGGACAAGCAGGACGTCTGGGACTCGGCCGCGGCCAACATGCGGACCTACCTCATCCTCAAGGAGAAGTCGAAGGCCTACCGCGCCGACCCCGAGGTGCAGGAGGCGCTGGAGGCCAGCAAGTACAACGAGCTGGCGCAGCCGACCCTCGCCGCGGGCGAGACGTACGACGACGTCCTCGCCGAGTCGATCGACGTGGACGCGGTGGCGGCGCGCGGCTTCCACTTCACCCGGCTGAACCAGCTCGCGATCGAGCACCTCCTCGGCGTGCGCGGCTGAACGGTCCATTGAGAGCGGAGAGACGACTGTGACGCTCGTGGCGGGGGTCGACTCGTCGACCCAGAGCTGCAAGGTCGTGGTCCGGGACGCGGAGAGCGGGGCCCTCGTGCGCGAGGGCCGCGCCCCCCACCCGGACGGCACGGAGGTCCATCCCGAGCACTGGTGGACCGCGCTGCAGAGCGCGATCGAGCAGGCGGGAGGTCTGGCGGACGTCGCCGCCGTCAGCGTGGGCGCGCAGCAGCACGGCATGGTCTGCCTCGACGAGGACGGCGAGGTGGTCCGGCCCGCACTGCTGTGGAACGACACCCGCTCGGCCGGGGCGGCGGCCGACCTGGTCGCCGAACTCGGCGGCCCGAAGGCGTGGGCCGAGGCCGTCGGCAGCGTTCCGGTGGCCTCCTTCACGGTGACCAAGCTTCGCTGGCTCGCCCGCAATGAGCCGGACAACGCGCGCCGTACGCGATCGGTGTGCCTGCCGCACGACTGGCTCACCTGGCGGCTGGCCGGGCGGCGGGGCGCGATCACGACGGACCGGGGCGACGCCTCGGGCACCGGTTACTGGTCGCCGGCGACCGGGGAGTACCGGACGGACCTGCTCGAACTCGCCATGGGCAGGGTTCCGGACCTGCCCCGCGTGCTCGGTCCCGCGGAACAGGCGGGAACGGCCGAGCAGGGTGGCGCGCTGCTCGCGCCCGGCACGGGTGACAACATGGCGGCGGCGCTCGGCGTCGGCATGCGGCCCGGCGACGTGGTCGTGTCCATCGGCACCTCCGGGACGGCGTTCGCCGTCGCCGAGGGCCCGTCCGCCGACCCCTCCGGGGCGGTCGCCGGGTTCGCCGACGCCACCGGGCACTACCTCCCGCTGGTGTGCACGTTGAACGCGGCGCGGGTGCTGGACGCGGCGGCCCGGATGCTCCGGGTCACGCCCCAGGAGCTGAGCGACCTGGCTCTGCGGGCCCCCGCGGGTGCGGACGGGCTGGTGCTCGTGCCGTACCTGGAAGGGGAGCGCACCCCGAACCTGCCCGACGCCACCGGTTCGCTGCACGGCCTGCGGCTGGGCAACTCCACCCCGGAGCACCTGGCCAGGGCCGCGGTGGAGGGCATGCTCTGCGGGCTCGCCGACGCGCTGGACGCTCTCGGCGTCGAGCCGCAGCGCGTGCTGCTCATCGGCGGCGGCGCGCGCTCGGAGGCCGTGCGTCGCATCGCCCCGACCGTATTCGGGCGTCCGGTGCTCGTCCCCACTCCGGGGGAGTACGTCGCGGACGGCGCGGCCAAGCAGGCCGCCTGGCTGCTGTCCGGGGAGCCGGAACCGCCGGTGTGGGACACCGGCGCCACCGAGCGGTACGAGGCCGACCCCACCTCGGGCCTGCGCGAGCGCTACCACGAAGCCGCGCAGGAGTGACGTCTCAGGGTGGGGCCCCCGGGTGACCCCGGGGCCCCACCCTGAGACGACCCTGACCCCTTCTCGGGGGGAACTACGCGTTGTCCCGGATGTTAGGAACGGGCTGTTCGCGGGATTCTCTCCTTATGGTCAAGAGGATCTATCCCCTGCTCGCCGGCGGCGGCATCCTGCTCGCGGTCGTCACCGTGGTGGCGGCGCAGGTGGGCGGGGATCCCTCCCTGGACCCCGTCTCCATGACGATCAGCGAGTACGCCGCCCGCGACGGGGGCGGCGCCATCGAGACGGCCATGGCCGTCCTCGGCCTGGCCTCGCTCGCGCTGCTGGCCGGAATGCGCGCGCTCGACGCCCCGGTGGACGGCTGGCCCGCCCGCCTGATCGGCCTGTGGAGTGTCTCGCTCATCGGCGCGGCCGTGGTCCCGTCGGGCGCCGCCTGGCAGGGGGACCTTCACGGCGTCCTGTCGGTGACGGCCTTCGTGAGCGTCCCCGCCGCCGCCATCCAGTTGGTGGGCCGCCTGGGACAGGACGAGCGATGGAAGGCCGCCGTCCGGCCGCTGGAGTGGTCGGCGCTCGCCTCCGGTCTCGGCCTGGCGGTCATCACGTACGTCGCGCTGCCCGGCCATGGCGTCATGATCGGCCTGGTGGAGCGGCTTCTCCTCACCGCCGAGGTGGCCGTCCTCGGAGTGCTCGCCGTACGGCTGACGCAGCTCACCTGGGGGCCGTGGCTGCGCGAACGAATGAGCGGCCGGCGCGCCGGCTTCCTGGTTCACCGATGAGCAGCGTTCACCGATGAGCCGTGTTCGCCCGCTGGACCGTGTTCGCCCGCTGGACCGTGTTCGCCGCTGAACCGTGTCCACCGGTTGCGGGGCGGAGGGGCGGCACGCCGGGTCGCGCGGGCGCGGGGGCGCCGCGTGGCCCGGCGTGCGGTGTCATCGGCCGCCGTCGTTCGCTGCCGTCATCGGCCGCCGTCATCGACCGGTGACCGGCGACCGTCCGAATGCGACGAGCATGCATACCGCGGACGGCAGGAAGAGCAACCCCACCGAGGGCAGGGTCAGGAGGCAGCATGCCCCCAGCAGGATCGCTCCGGTGAGAGCCACCGCCCTGCGCGACGTCCCGCCGATCTGGAAGGCCAGCAGCGTCAGCAGAGCGATCCCCGACGGGACGAGGACGAGGAGCGCGCGAGGGCCGATGACGTCCATCGCGTGTTCCACACTGGTCCCGCCGGGGGTTTCCGACGCGAAAACCGGCACGACAAGGAGGAGAAGGGAGGCGAGGACGCTCAGGGCCACGGACCAGAGGACCCACCGTCGCGCCGATCTCACCGGCTCGTGCTCCACCGCTCCTCCTGCACGAATCCACGTCGTGTCTGACAGGTCAAGCCCTGCTGTGCGTGTTACCCGTGCCCTCCCGCCGATCTTCGCCCCGGGCGGGATTCTGGCAGCCGGGCACTGGTTGAGGGCTCGGATCAATTCATGATGACGGGTCAGAAGGAATGAACGGTTCCCGTCGATCCAGGAGTTGGAGCGTCCGCGCAGCCATCCGTCCCAGAACCCCTGCACCTGGTGGGTGTGGCGTGGAGGGCCTCCCATGAGGTCCCATTGGGGAGCACGAGCACGCCGGCACCACGAGGGATCAAACTTCGCCGAGCAGGTCGTGCAGGCGCTCGGCGTACGGCCGCCAGTCGAGGCCCCTGCCCGCCGCCCAGGCGTCGTCGTGGCAGGTCGCGAGATGGCGCTCGCCCGCGTCGCCGATCACGCTGACCACGTCGCCCCGCTCGCCCCTGTCGCGCATCCGGGTGATCAGTTCGAGGGCCGCCCACAGATTCGTCCCCGTCGCGGGGCCGACCGCGAGGCCGGTCACCCGCCGGACGTAGCGGGCGGCGGCCACGCTCGCGGCGTCGGGCACGGGGACGACCAGGTCGACGAGCGCGGAGTCGAAGGCGGGCTCCATCCGTGGCCGGCCGACGCCCTCGATGCGGCTGGGCATGCCCGTGGCGTAGTCAGGGGCGCAGGTGGCCCAGCCGGGGAAGTAGGCGGAGTTCTCCGGATCGGCCACGGCCAGCCCTCCCGGCAGGCCGTGGGCCCGCAGGTGTCGTCCGATGGCGGCGGACGTGGCGCCGGTGCCCGCCCCGGCCACGATCCAGCGGGGGCAGCCGTCGAGCTGCCCGAACAGCTCGTCGGCCAGGCTCGCGCCACGCCAGTCGACCGCGGCGGCCGAGCGGTAGTGATCGAGGTAGTGACCCCCGATCTCGTCGGACAGGCGGGCGGCCTCCTCGTACACGGCGAGCGGAGGATCGACGTGCCGGCAGGTGCCGCCCAGCCGCTCGACACCGGCACCGGACGACTTCTTCGGCATCACCGCGATGTACGGCAGGCCGAGCAGCCGGGCGAACCAGGCCTCGGCGACCGCCATGGGACCGCCGGTGGCGTCGACCACGGTCGTCCCCTCGGTGATGTGCCCCGAGGTGATCGCCTGGGCGAACAGGGCGCGCGCCAGCCGGTGCTTGAGACCCCCGGTGGGCTGCGCCGACTCGTCCTTCAGCCGCAGCCGCACGCCCCACGCGCGGGGCAGCGGAAACTCGCGGAGCGGTGTCGTGCCCGCCTGAGCCCGCTCCCGGTCCAGGCGTGCGACGGCCTCGGCCGCCCACCCGTTGGTCATGGTCGTACTCCAGCCGCCGGTGCGTGGCCGGTCCCCTCAGAGGTGATCGTCTCCGCCGAACGGGAGATGCCCTCCGCGCTCCTGTGCGGCACACTGTCGCACGCAACTGACCACAATTGCGACTTGGACGGACAGAACACGACATGACCGAGCCGGTTAAGGGCCCCGCCAGCTATTTCCCCTCGATCGAGGAGAAGTACGGCCGACCGATCGCCGAGTGGAAGGAGCTCATCCGCCGCTCGCCGCTGACCAAGCACATGGACCTCGTCTCCTGGCTCAAGAGCGAGCACGGACTGGGACACGGACACGCGAACGCCCTCGTCGCGCACACCCTCGCCGAGGACAGCGCCAAATAGGGGACAGTGCTCCATGGGGACATGTCCGGCCCTGGCCGGGGCCCGGCTCGGCCCCGGCCACGCGGGCAGGTCAGCGCTGGGCGGCCGTCAGCATCTTGAGCGCGTGCTCCACGAGCGTGACGAGCACGACCTTGGCCGAGGGGCGGCGTCGTACGTCGCAGAGCAGGACGGGGACGTCCGGGTCGAGGTCGAGCGCGATCCGCACGTCCTCGGCCTCGTGCCGATCGGCGCCTTCGAAGCAGTTCACGGCGACGATGAACGGCGTGCCGCGCTGCTCGAAGTAGTCGATCGAGGGGAAACAGTCCGTCAGCCTCCGGGTGTCGGCCAGCACGACCGCCCCGAGTGCTCCGTAGGACAACTCGTCCCACATGAACCAGAAGCGCTCCTGCCCGGGGGTGCCGAACAGGTAGACCACGAGCCCTTCCCTGATGGTGATGCGGCCGAAGTCCATCGCCACCGTCGTGGTCGTCTTGCCTTCCACACCGTCGGTGTCGTCGACACCGACGCCGCGGTCGGACAGCACCTCCTCCGTACGCAGGGGGCGAATCTCGCTGATCGCGCCGACCAGCGTGGTCTTGCCGACGCCGAAGCCGCCGGCCACCAATATCTTGAGGGCGACCGGCTCCTCAGAGGGCGCGAAGGCCATTGATCACTTCCTTGAGAATGCGCTCACTTGGCAGCGGCGCAACCGTGCCCGGAGCCCGTACGTCGACGAGTCCGAGATCGTGCAGATCCCCGATCAGGACGCGGACCACGCCCAGCGGCAGGTCGATGTCGGACGCGATGTCCGCCACCGACGCGCCGTAGCGTGCGAGCTCGAGAATCCTCCGCTGCTCCGGGCCCACGGCGGGAACGTCCCGCGGTGCGCTCGTCGCGGTCACCATGGTGATCAGGTCGAGCTTGGCCCCCGAGACCCGCGCCCGGCCCCCCGTCAGCGCGTAGGGCCGGACCAACGGCCCGGCCTCTTCGTCCATCCACTGGGGTCCCGTCATGTGGCTGCCCATCTCATGGCGAGATCCGCCGGGGATTGGTGGAGATGTGCTGGCCCACGCGCTTGACCAGCATCGCCATCTCGTACGCGATGTGGCCCACGTCGGCGTCCGAGACCGCCAGGACGGCGAGGCAGGTGCCCTGGCCCGCGGCCGTGACGAACAGGTACGCGGCCTCCATCTCGACGACGGTCTGCCTGACCTCGCCACCGCCGAAGTGCCTGCCCGCGCCGCGCGCCAGGCTCTGGAACCCGGCCGCGACCGCGGACAGGTGCTCCGCGTCCTCCCGGCTCAGCCCCTGGGACGCGCCGACCACGAGGCCGTCGGTGGAGAGGATCACCGCCTGGCGGACGGCGGCGACCCTGCTGATGAGATCGTCGAGCAGCCAGTTCAGTTCGCCGGTCGACGTCGCTTTGCCGGTCATTCGTCACCCTTCTCGCCGTGCGTGTTGTGTACGTGATCGCCGGGTGCGGCCCCACCCGGCTGGTCGGAGTCCTCCCGGCCCCGCAGCGCGCCGCGCTGGAAGGCGGAGAACGTCGCCCTGGCCTCCTCCGGCGACCGCTCCTCCACGGGCGGGGCGGACAGCGGCGGCGCCTGCGGGGGCTGGGCGCGAAGTTGCGGGGCGATGTTGGCCTGGCGGACCCTGCGCGGCAGGCCGGCGTGTGTGCCGTTGGAGACGGAGCCTCCGGCCCGCTTGGTGCTCGTCCGCTGCGCCAGGCCGTTCACGGCCGCCCTGGGGGACGCCGGCTCGGAGGAGGGCGAGACGGGGGCCGGAGAGGCGAACGAAGCGGAGGCCGGACCGGAGGGAACGGCGGCAGGGCGCGGGCTCCCGAAGCCGGAGCCGAGGGACCGCGGCGACAGGTCGTCACGTGCGGCGGAGGGCACGGACTCGGTCCGCAGGACGGCCGGCGTGAAGAACGGAGACGGCTCGGACGCGCCCGTAGGCTCCGCGCTCTCTCCGGAGAGGTCTGCCGGGATGTCGCCGGAGACGTCCTCGGCGACCTCTCCGGAGACCGTGTGGATCCTCCGGGCGCCACCGGCGGGGACCGGGCCGTCCAGGCCGAGGTCGGCGTGGAGCGTCTCGCTGAGCGAGATGTCGGTGTCGGGGCCGCCGCCGGCGGCGGCGAGTGCGGGCCTGGCATGGGCGCCGCGGGCGGGCGGGTCCGCGAGCGCCGAGGGCGAGCCTTCCTCCGCCATCAGCGCCCGGGGGATGAGCACGATCGCCGTCGTCCCGCCGTACGGCGAGCCCCGCAGGACCACCTTGATCTCGTGCCGGGCGGCGAGCTGGCCGACGACGAAGAGCCCGAGCCGGTCGCTGTCGGCCAGGTCGAACTCCGGCGGGTCGGCCAGCCGCGCGTTGATCTCGGCGTACTCCTCGGGCATCAGGCCGAGACCGCGGTCCTCGATCTCCACCGCGAGTCCGTTGGCGACGACCTCCCCGCGCACCTCCACCTTCGTCTGCGGGGGCGAGAAGATCGCGGCGTTCTCCAGCAGCTCGGCGATCAGGTGCACCACGTCGGCCACGGTCGCGCCGGCGACGGCGGCGTTCGGCATCGGAGCCATGGAGATGCGGGTGTAGTCCTCGACCTCGGAGATCGCCGCGCGGACCACGTCGATGAACGGCACCGGCTTGCGCCACGACCGTCCGGGTGCGGAGCCGGACAGGATGATCAGGCTCTCGGCGTGGCGGCGCATACGGGTGGTCAGGTGGTCGAGCCGGAACAGGTCCTCCAGGCTCTCCGGGTCCTCGGCGCGGCGCTGCATCGCGTCGAGCAGCGTGAGCTGACGGTGCAGCAGGGTCTGCTTGCGGCGGGCCAGGTTGAGGAAGACCTGGCTGACGCCGCGGCGGAGGGCGGCCTGCCCGACGGCGGCCTCCACGGCCGTGCGCTGGACGGAGCTGAACGCGTGGGCGACGTCCTCGACCTCGTTGGATCCCGTCGCTTTGATCGCCGGCGCCTCGGCCTCGACGTCCACGTCCTCGCCCCGCCGCAGCTTCTCGACGACCTGCGGCAGTCGTACGTCGGCGAGCTCGAGCGCGGCGTCGCGCAGGCCGGCGAGGTCGCGGGCGAGACGGCGGCCGAACCGGACGGAGAAGACGATCGTCGCGATGATGACCACGAGACCGAGGCCGCCTGCGATCAGGATGCGAAGCATGATCCCGGTGGCGACCGACGTGGCGGAGGCGCTGAGCGCGTCCGAGGCCTTCAACCGGGCCGAGTCGAGCCGGATGACGAGCTGGTCGACGGTCGGCGACCACCTCTCGGCCTCGGCGGGGAGCGGCCCGCCGGAGCGCACCTGGGAGACGATCTGGTTCTCCAGTGCGGTGAACCGGTCGAACAGCGGCGAGGTGAGCACCTGCTCGTACGGCGCGCGCATCTCACCGCCGAGGACCGGCCGGTTCTTGCCGTAGAGGAACCGGCGGGTCGCGACCCACTCGCTGAAGGCGTTCTGCTCCTCGGCCGTCATCACGCCGCTGGCGAGCGCGCCGCGTACGAGCGCGTCCTCACGAGTGATCATCTCGTGCGCGTTGCCCATCCCCTGCATCGCGCTGGCCTGCTGGAAGATGGTCAGGTCGGGCACCGAGACGAGCCGCTCGTACAACGCGAACAGATCGTCCATGATCGTGTTGTACGCGGAGATCGCGGTCAGCCTGTCGGCCTTGCCGAGCGCGACGGACTCGCGGATCGAGGGGAGGCGTTCGAGGGAGGCCAGCAGGGACTCCAGGGGCGCCACGAGTTCGTCGCTCATGGCGTTGCGGGTCGCCTCCTCGCCGGCGGACTTCTTGAACTTGTCCGCGGCGGCGGTGGTCTTGGCCTGCTGGGCGGTGAGCGCGGTGGAGGTGGTCTGACCACTGCTCAGCACGCCGGCGGTCAGCGCGCGCTCGGTCTGGATCGCGGTGCCGAGGTCGGTGGAGGTCGCTCCGATGGTGTCGTAGAGCGTCTTGGAGTTGAGGAGGACGAGGCCATCGCCAACCGTGAGCTTCAGGGCAAAGCCCCACATAGCGCTCAGCATGAGCAAGGGTAGGAGCAGCAACAGAAAGATCTTGAACCGAATCGACCGGTTTTTGGAACCCATGGCCACTCCTGCATTGCTGGAGGCTCGCGCTGCATTTATGGGGAAATGCACCTCCGGAAGATCGCACAGAAGGCTAGCACCGATACAGTTCTGGCGCAGTGGGAGGATTCGATGATTACCGTGATCACTGGGGCTGGTGCCGGAATCGGTGCAGCTTCTGCCCTTGATCTCGCCCGGCGAGGTCATCAAATCGTGCTCGTGGGCCGTACGCCCGAGAAGCTCCGCGCCGTCGCGGACCGCGTGGAGCAGGCGGGCGGCGACCGCCCGGACACGCTCGTCGCGGACTTCTCCTCTCTTGATCAGGTGCGCCGCCTGGCGGCCGAGCTGCTGGGGCGGTACGAGCGCATCGACGTGCTGATCAACAACGCCGGCGTCATGACGCCCGACCGCCGGACCACCGTGGACGGCAACGAGTGGATGATCCAGGTCAATCACCTGGCGCCGTTCCTGCTGACGAACCTGCTCCTCGATCGGCTGACGGCGTCGTCCGCCCGGGTCGTCACCACCTCGTCCCGGGCCGCGAAGACGGGCGGCCTCGACCCCGCGGACCTGTCCAGGGAGCGGCGGCGCTGGAACGGCTGGCTGCAGTACGGCGACTCCAAGCAGGCCAACGCGCTGTTCACCGTGTCGCTCGCGGAGCGCGGCCTGGCCGCCACGTGCCTGCACCCGGGCGTCCTCAAGACCGGCTTCGCGGAGGGCACGTTCTTCATGAAGGTGGTGTGGCATCTGCCCGGCATGGGCGAGCCGGTCGAGGCCGGGGCGGAGCGGCTCGTCCATCTCGCGACCCACCCCGACGGCGTCGCGCATCCGGGGCGGTACTTCGTCAAGAACGCTCCCGCGCGTGTGCCGGGGAAGATGTCCGACCCCGCCCTCGCCGCCGCCCTGTGGGACGCGAGCCTCGCCGCCACCGGCCTGTCCGCCTGAACCTGTCCGCTTGAACCTGTCCGCTTGAAAGAGCGGCACGTTGCGACGCTCCGGGAAGACCGGACGCCGGGTCACACGGTCGTCCGGATTCTCGGGCGCCGGACGGATCCACGACGGCGGAAGCGGGGCCGGGGCGGCCGTACGAGAAGTTCGGGCAGTGTTCGCCCGCGGTTGCGCCGGTGCTCACGGACGGGTGACTAGGGTCCGGCCGCATGACCGTGACCGCTCCCGCCCGCCCGTCCGGTGTGGCCGTCGCCCGTGACCCGTTGCTGGACAACGCCAAGTTCCTGGCCATCGCGCTCGTCGTCTCCGGGCACCTCGTCGAGGATCTGCGGGACGTCCCCGCGGCGCACGCGCTCTACTTCTTCGTCTACCTGTTCCATATGCCACTCTTCATCGTCGTTAGTGGCTATTTGTCCCGAAATTTCACGTTTTCCCCGGGTAGGGCGCGCAAGCTCATCAGCGGTCTCGCGGTGCCGTACGTCATCTTCGAGACGGCCTATTCGCTGCCCCGCTTCTTCCTGTACGGCAAGCTCGAGATCAGCCTGCTCGACCCGTACTATCTGACCTGGTTCCTGATGTCGCTGTTCCTGTGGCGGCTGTCCACGCCCGTATGGCACCAGTTGCGCCGGCCCCTGGTGATCGCGGTCGGGCTGTGCCTGCTGTCGGGCACCAGCGCCCTGCCTGACGAGTTGTCGATGAACCGGACATTCGGCCTGCTGCCGTTCTACGTGCTCGGCCTCATGCTCACACCGGAGCACTTCGACCTGCTGCGCGGGCTCCGGGTGAGGATCGCGGGCGGGGCCGTCCTGGCGGCGGCGCTCGCCGCGGCGTTCGCCGTGCACACGCTCGTGCCGACGGAGTGGATCCGCTGGCGTCACTCCAACCACCAGATCGGCGTGGACGACCTGACCGGCACGCTGATCCGGCTCGCCATGCTGGCGGTGGGCGCCCTGCTGGTCGCGGCGTTCCTCGCGGTCACCCCGAGCCGCCGCACCTGGTTCACCGGCCTGGGCGCCGCCACGATGTACGCCTACCTGCTGCACGGATTCGTCGTGAAGGTGGCAGAGCGCTTCCACGACGCTCTCGTCAGCCCGCTCGGCGTGGCCGCCATGGCGGTCTTCGGGGCCGTTCTCGCGGCCCTGCTCTGCACGTCCCCGGTACGCGGGGCGTTCCGATGGGCGGTCGAGCCCGACGTCTCCTGGGTATTCACCAGACGGCGCCATGACCGGAACTTCGTGCGTAAACCCTCCGTTCTCCTGAGTGATGGTGCAGAGTAGGGCGAATCGCGCGGCCGGCGGGGCAGGGTACGGAAGACGGCTCTGTCACGGCACGGTGATACGGGGTAACGTGCGCGTTCGCGGTGCAGCCAGGAGCGGTGGAAACGACGGGGTGACGCGGGTGGTCGGCAGACAGGGCAGGGTCACGGGCAGGATCGGCCCCGGCCTCGTCGGCGAAGTGATGGTGCCCATCCGCGGGGGTGTCGAGGCGTTCTACGCCTATCCGAGCATTCCGGACGAGGAGATCCCGGTGGGGTCCATCGTCGTCGTCGTGGAGTACTCGCCCCCGCGCACCGTCTACGTCGCTCGCGCGGTCGTCTGACTCGCTCCCTCCTCCCTTCCCCCCACTGCACGGAGGCTCCCATGCCAACGGAGATCGTGGTCGTGGGCGGTGTGGCCATCGTCGCCGTCATCGTCCTCATCCTCCTGTTCAAGGCCATCTGGCGCGTGGCCGAGCCCAACGAGGCGCTCATCATCTCGGGCCTTGGCGCGCACACCAAGAACGAGCTGGCCGACAGCCTCGGCTTCAAGATCGTGACCGGCAAGGGCACGGCGGTGCTGCCCGGTTTCCAGACCGCCCGGCGGCTGCGCCTCGACAGCCGGGCCACCAACCTGCAGGTCAACTGCGTGACCCAGCAGGGCATCCCGGTCCAGGTGCGCGGCGTGATCATCTACAAGGTGGGCGACGACTTTACCAGCATCGCGAACGCCGCGCGGCGATTCCTCGACCAGCAGGACTCGATGAACGGCGCCATCCACGAGCTGTTCACCGGTCACCTGCGCTCGATCATCGGCAACCTGACCGTCGAGGACCTCATCCTCAACCGCGAGCGGCTCACCAGCGAGACCCGCAGCTCCGCGGCCGACGAGATGAGCAAGCTCGGCCTGGTGGTCGACTCGCTGCAGATCCAGGAGATCGAGGACGAGACCGGCTACATCACGAACCTCGGCAAGCCGCACGCCGCGAAGATCGCCGCCGCCGCGCGCATCGCCGAGGCGCAGCGCGACCAGGAGGCCACCGAGGCCGAGCAGGTCGCGGCCGCCAAGAAGGCCTCCGCCATCCGCGAGTCGCAGATCCAGCAGGCCGGCTACCAGGCGGAGGTGGACCAGGCGGCGGCCAAGGCGCGCCAGGCCGGTCCGCTGTCGGAGGCCACCGCGCGTCAGGAGGTCGTCGTCCAGGAGACGAGGGCCGCGGAGCTGGAGGCCCAGCTCGCCGAGCAGCGGCTCCAGTCGCAGGTGCGCAAGCCCGCCGACGCCAAGGCGTACGAGACCGTCACGCTGTCCCAGGCCGAGCGCGACGCGCGCATCGCCCAGGCCGAGGCGGAGGCCAGGGAGACCGAGCTGCGCGCCGCCGCCCAGGCGTCCCAGGTGAAGCAGGCGGCGGCGGCCGACGCCGAGTCGGTGCGGGTGCGCGGTGAGGCCGCTGCGGCGGCGACCAAGGCGACCGGTCTGGGCGAGGCCGAGGCGGCCAAGGCGCGGGGTCTGGCGGAGGCCGAGGCGGCCAAGGCCAAGGGCCTCGCGGAGGCGGAGGCGGCCAAGGCCAAGGGTCTGGCCGAGGCCGAGGCGATCAGGGCCCGTTCCGAGGCGCTGCGCGAGAACCAGGAAGCCGTCATCGCCCAGCAGCTCGCCGAGAACTGGCCGCAGATCGTCGAGGCCGGCGCGAAGGCGTTCGGCAACGTCGACCACATGGTCGTGCTCAACGGCGCCCAGGGCATCGAGGAGATGCTGGCCAAGGCGCTGACGCTGGGCGGCACCGGGCTGGGCCTGGCGCGCTCCCTGCTCGCCGGGGGCACCCCGGCCGCGACGAGCGTCAACGGTGCGGTTCCGCCGGCCGAGCCCGTCGTGAAGAACGCCGTCGACGGCGCCTCCTGACGGTGCGTGCGTTCGTCCCCGTCCCTCCGGACGGGGACGAACGCACCGGGTGTCATGACTCCATGGGGGTGAGGTCGAGCCGGGCCGGCCGGCCGGGGTCGGACAGGATCACCATCGCCGGTCACCTTCACCGCCTGCGGCCCGTCAGAACGGTGACCACGACGAAAACCGGAAGGGAAGACCCCACGATGTCGACCGCACCCGCGACCGCCGAGCAGGATGCCTCCCAGTCGCGTCTGCCCAACCCCGCCGAGCTCATCCCGGAGCTGAAGGACATCGGAGAAGTCCTGTTCAAGGCCACGGGGAACGGTTCGGTCCCGAAGAACACCATCAGCCTGCTGCACCTGCGCGCCGGGCAGATCGTCGGCAACACCTACCTGACCGTTTTGCACACAGGGAACCTCCGTAAGGCCGGGGAGACGGAGGAGCGCATCACCGCAGTGGCGTCATGGCGGGACGCCCCCTACTTCACCGGAGCCGAACGTGCCGCGCTGGCGCTGGTGGAGGCCGTCCTCACCGCGAACCCGGCGGGGGAGCGCGTCTCCGACGAGCTGTACGCCCAGGCGCGTGAGCACTACGACGACAGGGCGCTGGCCACGCTCATCATGGCGATCGGCCAGGTCTGCTTCTTCATCCCCCTGGCCCTCATCGGCAAGCCGCTCCCCGGACTGTCACCGGCGGAGCAGTGGAGGCGCTAGCGCCAAGGCGCTCGGGGTGGGGGCACGGCGACCGTGCCTCCACCCCGAGCGGGCAGGGAACCCCGGTCAGTCGAACGTCAGCTCGGTCGTACGGCGGGGCATGAGCAGCAGCGCGGCGACGCTGAGCACGGCCACCACGACGAGCGCGATGAAGATGTGGTGGACGGCGTCGTACAACGCGCCCCGGACGAAGGACGCGGTGGCCGTATGGGCCTGCGCGCCCTGGGCCTTCAACACCAGGCTCGTGGCGTCGAGGCTGTTGGGCAGGCGTCCCGCGACGTCGGCGGGCGGGTGGGCGAAGCGGTCCGACAGCGTCGCGTTGGAGATGGCGCCGAGCACGGCGGCGCCGACCGTGCTGCCGATCGAACGGCAGAACATGTTCGTCGCGGTGACCACGCCGCGGCGTTCCCAGCCGACGACCGACTGCACGGCGACCATCGTGGGGCTGGCCGACAGCCCGAGGCCGACGCCGACGACGAAACAGGCGACGGCGACCTGCCAGATCATCGCGTTCTGCCCGAGCAGCGCGCACAGCACGGTGCCGGCCACCACCACGACGACGCCGATCAGCGCGGTGTCGCGGAATCCGATGCGCATGTAGAAACGGCCGGAGAACGTCGCCGCGAGAGGCCAGCCGACGGTGAGCGCGGCCAGGGCGAAGCCCGCCACCAGCGCGCCGGTGCCCAGCACGCCCTGCGCGTACGTCGGGACGTACGAGGTGAGCCCGATGGTGAGGGCGCCGATGCCGAGTGAGGTCAGGTTGCCGCCGGTCAGCGTGCGGCGGCGGAAGACCCACAGCGGCAGCACCGGCTCGGCCGCGCGGCGCTCCACGAGCACGAAGGCGACGATCAGGAGCAGCCCCGCCGCGAAGATGAGCAGGCTGGGCGCCGAGTTCCAGTCCCAGGCGACGCCGCCCTCCAGCAGGCCGAGGATGAGCAGCGAGGATCCGCCGGTGAGCAGCACGGCGCCGGTGTAGTCGATCCGGTGCGAGCCCCGCTTCACCTGCTCCTTGAAGCGCCGCGCGAGCATCCAGGCGGCCACCGCGCCGAGCGGCAGGTTGATGAAGAAGATCCAGCGCCAGGAGACGTACTCGGAGAACACACCGCCGAGCGTCGGGCCGACGACGGCCGACATGCCCCACACGCTGGCGAGGTAGCCCTGGACGCGGGCCCGCTCCTCGACGGTGTAGAGGTCGCCGGCCATCGTCATGCTGATCGGCTGCACCGCCCCGGCCCCGATGCCCTGGATCGCGCGGAAGGCGATCAGCGCCGGCATGCTCCAGGCCACTCCGCACAGCACCGACCCGAGCAGGAACGCCGCGATGCCGAAGAACATCACCGGCTTGCGCCCGAAGACGTCGGCGAGCTTGCCGTAGATGGGGACGGTCACGGCCTGCGTGAGCAGGTAGATCGAAAACAGCCAGGGGAACTGGGAGAACCCGCCGAGGTCGGTGACGACGGACGGCACCGCGGTGGCGATGATCGTGCTGTCCAGCGCCACCAGAGCGGTGCAGAGCATGATGGCGGCGAGCACGGGACCGCGCTCCGACCGTAGGCCGATGCCCTTCGATGTCGTCGTCGTGGTCACGTGGAAGGCTCCCCTGAACGCGTTCGTGCACGTACGCGGGACCCGCCCGCCTGAAGCGGGAAGGCCCCGGAACAGGCCAACTATCGCAAACCGCCCAGCATTCCTCGTCGCCGGTACGACGTCAGCCGCGGCGCTGGGTCTCCTCCAGGTAGCGCAGGACGGCCGTGACCCTCCGGTCCGCCCGGTCGGTGGGCGCCAGGTCGAGTTTGGCGAAGATGCTGCGGATGTGCTTGTGGACCGCGCCTTCACTGACGAAGAGCCGTTCGGAGATGGCGGTGTTGCCCAGCCCCTCGGCCATCAGGGCGAGCACGTCGCGTTCCCGGGCGGTCAGCCGTTCCAGCCCGCTGTCGGAGCGGGTGCGCGTCAGCAGTTGTGCGACGACCTCGGGGTCGATGGCCGTGCCTCCGGCGGCCACCCGGTGCAGGGCGTCGAGGAACTCGCCGACGCGGCCGACTCTCTCCTTGAGCAGATATCCGAGCCGGTCGGTTCCGGCGGCGAGCAGTTCGGTGGCGAACGCCTGCTCGACATAGGCGGACAGCACGAGCACCGCCAGGCCGGGCTGACGGCGCCTGGCCTCCACGGCCGCTTCGATGCCCTCGGTGGTGTGGGTCGGCGGCATCCGGACGTCGACGATGGCCACGTCGGGCCGGTGAGCGTCGACGGCCGCCAGGAAGGTGTCCGGCGAGTCGGTCGTGGCCACCACGTCCAGCGACTCCGCGCGCAGCAGCAGCGCGACCCCTTCACGCAGCAACGGGTCGTCCTCGGCTATCACGATCCGCACGGCAACTCCACGTCGAGGGTGGTCGGCCCACCAGGTGGGCTGGTCAGGGTGAGACGGCCGTCGTGCGCCTCGATCCGGCTGCGCATGCCGGTGAGCCCGGAGCCGTGCCGTTCGTCCGCGCCGCCGACGCCGTCGTCCTCGATCCGCAGGGACAACCGGCCGTTTTCACGCCGTACGGTCACCGTGGCGTGCCGGGCCCGGCTGTGCCTGGAGATGTTCGTGAGCGCCTCGGCGCTCACGAAGTAGGCGGTGGCCTCGATGGAGGCGGCGCACCTGCCGGGCGCGTCGACGTCGACCCGGCAGGGCACCCCGCAGTTCGCCGCGAGCCCGGCGAGCGCGTCGGCGAGCCCCCGGTCGGCCAGCACGGGCGGCAGGATGCTGCGGACGACCGTACGAAGCTCGGCCAGCGCCTGCTCGGCGGTCTCCTGGGCGCGTTCGAGCATGTCATCGGCGCCCGGCCGGTTCTGGGCCAGCGCGCGGCGGGCCGCGCCGAGCAGCACGGTGACGGCGACCAGCCGGTTCTGCGCCCCGTCGTGCAGGGAGCGTTCGATCCGCCGCAACTCGGCGGCGTGGGCGTCCAGCGCCGCCGCACGGGTGGCCGACAGCTGCGCGATGCGCAGGGACAGGTCCATGTCGGCGGTGGGCGCCAGGAGCCGGCGTCCCGGCCAGGCCTGCAACCGGGCCATCCCCGGCCCGAGGACCAGGAAGCAGACGGCCAGTCCCACGCCGAGAAGCGCGACCGCCCAGGCGTCGGCGTCGTCGCGCACGTCCCAGAACACCGTGGTCGGCGCGGGGTCCTCCACGGGCAGCGCCCGCCACCACAGCGGATAGGTGATGTCCTGCACGGCGTCCACCACCAGGGTCGCCGCCGCCAGGCCGAGCGACAGGCCGAGCGTGGCGTGCACGAGGAGCCAGCACAGCTCCCGCCGTACGGCCGGATCGGCGAGGGCGGCGCGTACGCCGGCCGGCGCGGGTCCCAGAGCGACGATCTCCGGCCCCCAGCGGGACAACCGGCCGCGCTCCCGCTCGGCCACGGACCGCACGACACGCGGCACGGTGGGCGCCAGGAGCAGGCCCAGACCGATCACGCAGGTGAGCGCGACCAGGACGAGCCACAGCAGACCGGCGAGCGCCAGCAGCGCGGTGCCGAGACCGCCGACGAGGTGTTCGAAGGCGTCGAAGACGCCGCGGGCGCGTGCGGCGACACCCCTCCGGCCGTCTCGCGAGCCGTCGTGCCGGTCGTCTCGCCCGCCGTCGTGCCGGTCGTCTCGCCGGTCGTCTCGCCGGTCGTCTTGCCGGGTGTCGGCCGGCTTCCGCTGGCGCGCCGCCATCGTGCACCCCCTCGGGCCAAGGAGCTTAGGGTCTTTTCGCGGCCTATGTGCCCGTGTCCGGGCTGTCGGCGCGATGGTTCGGCGCGACGGTTCAGCGCTGCGGGGTGAGTTCAGGCGCGGGTTCCCCGGCCGGACGGTAGCCGAGGCGGCCGCGGGTCGCGAGGAGCACCAGGACCGCCGCCGTGGTGGCCGCGAGCAGGGTGACATGACTCGCGGCCTCGGGGGTGTCGATCGACGGGAACATGCCCGAGTAGACGATCGACATGAAGTTGTTGACGCTGACGTGCAGCAGCATGACCAGCGGCAGGCTCTGGCCGGTCCGGTTGAACACCCAGGTGACGACCACGCTGAAGACGGAGGCGAAGGCGATGAACTCGCCGACCCTCATCCAGGTGACGTCCGGCCACCCGCCCCACTGGCTCAGGAACAGCGGCAGGTGCCAGACGCCCCACAGCGGGCCGAGGATGACGGTGGCGCCCAGCGGGCCGAACCTGCGCTGCATACGGGGCAGGGCGAAGTCACGCCAGCCGGGCTCTTCGGCCAGCCCGGTGGTGACCATCTGGAGCAGCAGGCTGGGCACGTAGGCGACCAGCACGGCGACGGGCGGCATGCGGAGGTCGTCGCCGGAGAGCGCGAGACCGGTGACCATGATGGCGGCGGGGACGCCCAGGGCGGCCACGAGATACCAGACCCAGCCGACCCGCCACTTGGTCATCCGCCCGACCCACCGGCGGACGCCTTCCCTGCCGTCGGCGATCCTGGTCACGATGTACGCGGCGAAGATGGGGCCTAGGTAGGCGCCGGGGAGAACGCCGGCGAACTGGGTCGTACCGAGCAGCGAGGGGAAGTCGAAGTCCCAGACCCCCAGGCCGTTGTTCGACAGGACGTAGGGTAACCAGGCCGTCCAGCTCATGAGGTTGGCCAGGGCGAAGAAGCTGACCAGCGGACGGCGGCGGATGAAGCCCCGGATCCCGGTCTCGCTCGTGCGGTTTCCGGCCTCCGGCCGGCTGTCGACTGCCATTTCACTGTCTCCCGTGGAGTGCTCGACTGACAGTGATCAGCACACCAGCCGCGGGCCTTCCCGGTCGCTCCCGCGTGCTGCCCAATGGAGGTATAGCCAGGGGTACCACGGAGCGAACGACCAGGTCAGGGCGTCGGCCGGGAGACGGGAGAGGGTGCGGAGCAGGCCGGAGGCGGCCGTCCAGGGCTGCCACGTGCCCTGAACGGCCCTCCTCCCGACGATCAGATGAGCACGTGCGGCTCGGGGTTGCCGGCGAAGCAGAACTGCGCGTTGCGGGTCAGCTTGTAGTCGGCCGCCTGCCACGTGTGGGCGGTGGCGTCCGAGCCGCGCATGTAGATGAAGTTGTAGCGGTCGGCCGAGTAGATCCGGACGCCCTCCTCCTTGCAGCGCCGTACCAGCCGGGTGTCCTCGCCCGCGTTGACCGCCTCGAACGGGAAGGCACGCAGCAGGTCGGTCTTGGCCAGGATCGTCGCCCCCTGGATGAGGTGGGCGTAGCGGTGCTCCAGCCCCGGCAGGCGGAAGATCGTGACGTCCTGGTCGGGGAAGTACGTGTAGTGCGCGCCCTTGCCGACCATCTCGGCGTCGGCGTAGTCGAAGGAGCGGACCAGGTCCGACAGGTAGTGCTCGCCGTAGATGTTGTCGTCGTCCATCTTCGAGATCAGCTCGCCCTCGGCGTGGGCGATGCCGTGGTTGAGCACCTCGCCGAGCGTCCAGGACGGATCTGCGGTCAGCACCTTCACGGCCGGGATGCCCGCCGCGAGGGCCTTGTCCCGGACGACCGCCGGGTCCTCCGACAGGCCGTGCATGACCAGCACGAGTTCCAGGTTGCGGTGCCGCTGCCGCGCCACCTGGCTGATCGCGTGTTCGAGCTGGCCGGCCCGGTTGGTCGGCAGCACCACGGAGATCGACCGCGACCGTGAGACGACCGGCAGGCCGAGGTCGCCGAGGATCTGGTCGACCCGGTGCGAGAACAGGTGCTTGTCGAACACCTCGCGCATCGCCAGGTGGCCCTGGCGCGCCCGCAGCTCGGGGCTGTTGATCAGGTAGATGGCCCGGTTGTACGCCTCCTCCTGGGAGTGCGCGACCGGGATGAGCGGGCCGAAGGTCTCCTCGATGGCCCGCGACCACCCCGACAGCACCGTGGTCGAGCAGGCCGACAGCTCGAACACCCGGCGCGCGCACATGGTCGGCGAGTCGATCACCGAGTTCACGTTCAGGAAGACCTTGTACATCTTGTACGCGGCCAGCATCTGCTCGTACGGCAGCTCGCCCACGATGTGGGGGCGGTACTCCTCGGGCCAGGCGTACTTGTCGGCCACGGAGGCGTTCCTGGCGTAGATGTGCAGGCCGAGCGGGCGTACGGGCGCGAGGATCGTCTCCATCTGCTCGCGCCGCTCGGGGTGCTTGTCGCGGAAGTACATCCCCGCGAAGACCACGTCGTACGGCCGGCCCTGCTTGGTCTGGATCGGGTTGTGGATCCGGGGCTGGGCGGCGAACTGCAGCACGCCGACACGGTCATGACCCAGCATCTCTCGATATTTCGGGATCATGTCGCCGTCGCACGTGTACACGTAGTCGAACAGCTTGGCCGTGTCGATGAAGAAGTCGAAGTTGGGCGGGTCCTCCTTGTTCCAGAAGACCGTGGGGATGCCCTCCTCGCGGCACCAGGCGATCAGGTCCCGCAGCTCCTGCTTCGGCGCGTTGGTCCCGGTCATCTGGTAGCGCCAGCGGCCCTGGTTGCCGTGCCAGGCCGACTCGCAGAACAGCATCTCGGGACGCTTCTCGGCGAAGATCTCGCGCCAGTCCTGCAGACCGAACTCGATCTGGTCCCACTCGTACTTGAAGGCCATGCGGGAGAAGTCGTCGAGGATCACCGCGACGCGCAGGTCCGGCCGTACGATCGGGCCGTCCGGCCACTTGAGGCCCGGGATCTTGACCTCGGGGCCCCGCGCCTCGGCGGCGGCGGCGACCTCGATCGCGGAGGGCGGCGCCTTCGGGGCCTTCTTGCCGTCCTTCATCGCCTTGCTGAGATCGCGCGGCAACCGGACGATCTTCTTGGGCTTCGCCGCGTTCGTCAGCACCTGCGCGACCCGGTAGGGCTTCTGCGTCTGGGTGGCCTGCAGCCTCCAGAGGGCGTAGTCCGCGCGGGCCTCCTGGTAGGCGAGCCGGTTCTCCAGGTCGCGGATCCGCTGCTCGTACTGCTCGACGTGCTTGCGCTCCTCGGGCAGCCAGTTCACCGGCCCCAGCCGCTGGAAGCGGGGCTCTTCAGGAGTCTCTTCGGTCTCAGCCATACCTCTCCCCTTTACGGAAGGGTCATCGTACGGGGGGCAGCGCCGCCTTTATGCCTAAATAGGGGTTTCAGCCGACCCGGCCTTTGGCGGCGGGGGAGAGGTTGTCATCGCGGAGCCAGGCCTCGATGACGCGGGCGATACGCGGCCCGGCCGCGCCGTCCCACAGCGGCGGCAGCTCGCCGCTCGGCGTCGCCGCGCCGTCCGCCAGCGCCTTGGACGCCGCGGCGGGCAGCGAGGCGGGGGTGACGAGCCGGTTGGTGCCGTGGGTCACGGTGACCGGCCGCTCGGTGTTGGGCCGCACGGTGAGGCAGGGGACGCCCAGCATGGTCGTCTCCTCCTGGACGCCGCCCGAGTCGGTCACCACCAGGGCGGCGCCGCGCACCAGGGACAGGAAGTCCACGTAGCCGAGCGGGTCGACGATCTTCAGGTTCTCCCGGTCCACGAGACCGGCCTCCGCCAGCCGCTGCCGGCCGCGCGGGTGGAGCGGAACGACGACCGGCACCTGATCGGCCACTCCGAGCACGGCGTCCACCAGTTCGCGGGCCGCCTCCGGGTCGTCGACGTTCGCCGGCCGGTGCAGCGTGGCGACGGCGTACCGCCCGGAGATCCCCAGCCGCTCCTGTACGGGGGCGGGGTCGAGCTTCGGCAGCGCGGCGAACAGACTGTCGATCATCGGGTTGCCGACGAGGTGCACCTTCGCCGGGTCCACACCCTCGTTGGCCAGGTGCGACAGCGCCTCGGGCGAGGTGGCGAACAGCAGGTCCGACAGCGCGTCGGTGACGACCCGGTTGACCTCCTCGGGCATCTCCCTGTCGAACGAGCGCAGGCCCGCCTCGACGTGCGCCGTCGGCACGTGCAGCTTGGCGCAGACGAGGATCGCCGCGAGCGTCGAGTTCACGTCGCCGTACACCACCACGAGCGCCGGGTGGTGCTCGAGCACCACGTCCTCCAGCCCCGTGAGCAGGGCCGCCGTCTGCCGGGCGTGGGTCCCGCTGCCGACGCCGAGGTTCGCGATCGGCTCGGGCAGCCCCAGGTCGGCGAAGAACACATCCGACATCAGCGCGTCGTAGTGCTGGCCGGTGTGGATGATGCCCTGCCGGATCCCGAGCTCGGCCAACCCCTTGACGACCGGGGCCGCCTTGACGAAGTTGGGCCGGGCGCCCAGTACGTGCAGGACGAGGGGGTTGTCTCTCATCTACCTCGCCTTTCGCCTTTTCTCCGACCTGGGACAAACGTTGCCTATGGTACGGTCGCGCCGTGGAAACCGAGGCCAACAAGCCCGCAAAGGCCGTGTCCGCCGCGTCCGCGAAGGCCGGCCTCGGCGGCTTCCTCCGGGGGTTCGCGAAGAACCCGGTTCTCGTCTCCCGGATCTTCGTGAGCAAGGTCAAGTCCGACCCCATGCGGGTCGCCCAGGCCGCCGCCGACGCGATGCCGGCCGGGGTGCGCCCGGTCGTCGGCCGCGTCGCCTGGCCCGCGGCCCGCTTCGTCAAGGTCAGGACCCGCAAGATCCTGCAGCGTGCGGCCAAGGGCCCGCTGCGGGACGCCAAGGCCCACTTCGAGGCCGGCCGGATGTCCGACGCGGTCAAGGTGCTCCAGCCGCAGAGCCGCTGGCCGTTCGTCCGCCGGAGGATGGCCTACTACGAGGGTGAGCTCGCCGCGCTCGGGCCCACCCCGATCCCGCCCAAACCGAAGATCATCATGGGTGAGCGGGTGCCCGGCCGGGTGCTGCACATGGTCACCAACGCCCTGCCGTACACGCAGGCCGGCTACACCGTGCGCACCCACCGCATCGTCACCGCGCAGAAGGCGGCCGGGCTCGACCCCCACGTCGTGACGAGCTGGGGCTGGCCCATGCTCCAGGGGCACACCGACGCCGAGGCGTTCGAGGAGATCGACGGCATCCCCTACTACCGCCTGCTGCCCAAGGGCGAGATGCCGTTCGAGAGCCAGGGGCGCATGATCCGGGGCGCCGCGGACGTCTCGGAGCTGGTCAGGACCCTCCGCCCGCAGGTCCTGCACGCGGCGACCGACCACCGCAACGGCTCGGTCGCGCTCGCCGTGCGCGAGCGGACGAACACCCCCTTCGTGTACGAGGTGCGCGGCTTCCTGGAGGAGACCTGGGTCTCCCGGGACCCGGCCAGGGTCGGCAGCGAGCGGCACCGACTCCAGCGTGAGCGCGAGGCGCACATCATGCGCGAGGCCGACGCGGTCGTCACGCTCGCCGAGACGATGGCCGCCGAGATCGTGGAGCGCGGCGTGCCCAGGGAGCGCATCTTCCTCGCGCCCAACGCCGTGGACGACTCCCTGCTGACCGCGGACTACGACGGAGACACGTTCCGCGACCAGTTCGGGATCGGCCGGGACGAGATCGTCGTGGGCTCGGTGTCGAGCATCGTCGCCTACGAGGGCTTCGCCACGCTGCTGAACGCCGCCGCGCTGCTGCGTGACGCCGGAACGCCGGTGCGGGTCCTGCTGGTCGGCGACGGGGCCGAACGGCCCGCGCTGCTCGAACAGGTCGAGCTGCTCGGCCTGAAGGAGGCGATCCTGCCCGGCCGGGTGGGGCCGGACGAGGCGTTGCAGGCCCAGGCGGCCATCGACATCTTCGTCTGCCCGCGTGAGGACCTGCGCGTCTGCCGCCTCGTCACGCCGCTGAAACCGGTCGAGGCGATGGCCCTCGGCAAGCCGGTCGTGCTGAGCGACCTGCCCGCGCTGTCGGAGCTCGTCGGCGGCGAGGGAGCCGGCCTGCTGGTGCCGCCCGGCGACCCGGCGGAGCTCGCCAAGGCGCTGGCCGCGCTGCGCGACGATCCGGAGCGCCGCCGCGCCATGGGCGAGGCCGGTAAGGCCGAGGTCGCCGCGCACCGGACCTGGAGCAGCCTGGCCCGCACCTACCGGGGCATCTACCAGTCGTTGACCGAAAGCCGATAAACAGCAGAAAGTCGGATGTGTTGCATCAGGCATGCTTGGTTCCGAGTTGAGATAACCTTTGCCACCATGAAGTGTTGTTTCCGCCCCCAGGTTCCCCCCAAGGCCTCGTCGTGACAGCCTTCGATCTCACGATCATCGGGCTGGGATACGTGGGCATGCCGCTGGCCAAGGAGGCCACGGCGGCGGGCCTGCGGGTGGCTGGTCTGGACGTCGACCCCCGCAAGGTCGATGCCCTGAACGCCGGCCGCTCCTACATCGACGACCTGACCGACGCCGACCTCGACGCGATGCTGTCCGCCGGCTTCACGGCCACGCTGGACGCCTCCGTGCTGTCGCGGTCGCGCACGATCGTCATCTGCGTCCCGACGCCGCTGGACGAGGACCACCGTCCGGACCTGTCGGCCGTCGAGGGCGCGACCAGAACCGTCGCACAGCACCTTCAGGCGGGCACGCTCGTCGTGCTGGAGTCCACCACGTGGCCCGGCACCACCGACGAGCTGGCGCGGCCGATCCTGGAGCAGTCCGGCCTGGTGGCCGGCGAGGACTTCCACCTGGCGTTCTCGCCGGAGCGGATCGACCCGGGCAACCCGAAGTTCGGCCTGCGCAACACCCCCAAGGTCGTCGGCGGCTACACCCCCGCCTGCAAGGAGCGGGCCGCCGCCTTCTACGCCCAGTTCGTCGAGCGGGTCGTGCCGGTCAGCGGCACCCGCGAGGCGGAGATGGCCAAGCTGCTGGAGAACACCTACCGGCACGTCAACATCGCCCTCGTCAACGAGATGGCGATCTTCTGCGACGAGCTCGGCGTGAACCTGTGGGAGGCCATCGAGGCGGCTTCCACCAAGCCCTTCGGCTTCCAGAAGTTCCTGCCGGGCCCCGGCGTCGGCGGGCACTGCATCCCCGTGGACCCCTCGTACCTGTCGTACACGGTCCGCAAGCTCGGCTATCCCTTCCGGTTCGTCGAGCTGGCGCAGGAGATCAACGAGCGGATGCCCTCGTACGTGGTGGCCCGCGTGCAGCGGCTGCTCAATCGGGCACGCAAGCCCGTGAACGGCTCGCGCGTCCTGCTTCTCGGCGTGACGTACAAGCCGGACATCGCCGACGAACGGGAGACGCCCGCGATCCCCGTGGCGGAGGCGCTCCTGGAGCTGGGCGCGGAGCTGTCGTTCTGCGACCCGTACGTCAAGGAGTGGTCGGTCGAGGGCAGGGCGATCCCCCGCGAGGAGGACCTGGGCGAGGCCGTGGCCGCCGCCGACGTGGTGGTCCTGCTGCAGCAGCACTCGGTGTTCGACCTTGACGTGGTGGAGGAGCGAGCCCCTCTCGTGCTGGACACTCGCGGCGTACTGACCACGAGTGATCGCGTCGAGCGGTTGTAGGAAGGGTTTCGCGCGTGCACGTGCTCGTCATGACGGTGGTGCATCACCCCGAGGACGCCCGGATCCTGCACCGGCAGATCCGCGCGCTCGTCGACGCCGGTCATGAGGTCACGTATGCCGCGCCGTACACCGCCCGAGGGGTCGTGCCGCGTTCGTGGGTGACGGGTGTGGACCTGCCGAGAGCCGCCGAGCGGCGCCGCCTGGCGGCGGTGCGGGCGGCGCGCAAGCTCTTCAAGAGCATGCGCGGCAAGGTCGACCTGGCGCTCATCCACGACCCCGAGCTGCTGTTCGCGGTCGCCGGGGTGCGCCGGCGCCCGCCGGTCGTGTGGGACGTCCACGAGGACACCCCGGCGACGTTGTCGCTCAAGCCGTGGCTGCCGGCGTTCCTGCGCCCGCCGACGCGGTTCCTCGCCCGGCTCCTCGAAGGGACCGCCGAGCGCCGGCTGCACCTGCTGCTGGCCGAGTCGGCGTACGCCGGGCGGTTCAAACAGCAGCACCTCGTGGTGCCGAACGAGACCTGGGTGCCCGACAGCGTCAGCCCGCCCGGCGATGACCGGGTGGTGTACCTCGGCTGGCTGTCGGAGGCCCGGGGCGTGCAGGAGGCCGTCGAGGTGGCCCGCCTGCTGCGGCCGCACCGCGTGGCCGTGGAGCTCATCGGCTACGCCGACCCGCAGAGCCGCCCTCTGCTGAACGAGGCCGTCGCCCAGGGCGTGCTGGAGTGGCGCGACTTCATGCCGAACGACGAGGCGCTCAAGCGGCTCGACGGCGCGCTCGCCGGGCTCTCGCTGCTGCACGACGAGCCCAACTATCGCCACTCGATGCCCACGAAGATCGTGGAGTACATGGCGCACGGCATCCCGGTCATCACCACTCCCTCGCCGCGGGCCGTGGAGCTCGTGGAGCGGTACCAGTGCGGCCTGGTCGTCCCCTGGCGGGACGCCCAGGCGGTGGCGCGGGCGGTGCTCCAGCTCAGGGACAACCCCTTCGAGCGGAACGGGACCGGCGGACGCGGCTACGCCGCCGCACGGGCGTACCACCACTGGCCCAACTCCGCACGCCGGTTCGTCGACCAGTTGGAGACCTGGGCGGGCGTCAAGCGCTGAGGACGCACCCGTCACACGGCTCGTACGGACGGGTCTGAACGCGCGGTGAACACTGCTCGGGACGGCTCGTGACGACCGTCGGGCAGTGCGATAAGCGGGTAGTCTGTGCGCAGCAAGATCATTTGAACGACGGGCGGTAGTGTCCTGAAAGTGCGCTGGCTCACTCTGATCCTGGGCGTGGTGATTCTCGCCGGTGTCGCATCCGTGGTGATCGTCCTCCGCGACGGGAGCACCGGTTCCGGCACCGCCAGCGCCGGGCAGACCGCCCCCGCGACACCCGGGATCGGGTCGCCGACGCACAGCGAGTTCACCGACCCCTGCGGAACGTTCGAGACCGCCGCGACCACGCCGTACGCCGTGAGCGGCTACTGGCTGATCCCGACCTCCGACCCCTGCACCTGGCGGAGCCAGCTGGAGGCCATCCACCGCCTCGGCGGAGACACGGTCGTGCGCCTCGGCTTCGGCCTGTCGCCGCGCGAGACCGACGACGCGGGGCAGGTCCTGGAGGCGTCGACCCCCGAGGGGAAGGACCCGAAGCCCGACGCCAGGTACGCCCGCTGCGTCGAGAACGGGCTCACCTGCCTGAAGGCGGCGGAAAAGGAGCTTCAGGCGGCCAACCCGGGCAACCGCATCACGCGGACGTACGTCTACCGCACCGACGAGCGGTTCGGCCATGACATCTTCCGCTGCCCGCAGATGGAGCACGAGGTCGTCGTGGGGGACGCCGTCTTCTTCCGGCTCCTCGCGCCCGAGGACGGCTCGGACGACCCCACCTGCGACTTCACCCGTGAGGGGCGCGGCTTTCACCTGATCCTCGTCTCGGCGGGCGCCGAGGACAGCCTCAGCGAACTGCTGGGCCTCGGCGACCGGTTCGGCATCAAGGTCTTCCCGGCCCTGCCGCTCGCGCCGCGCGACCCCGAGGAGTCCACCCGGGCCGACCCCCGGCACATCGGCACGCTCACCACCCTGACCCGGCGGATCCTGCAGGACTACGGCGACCGCTTCAACGGCCGCGAGTCCCTGGGCGGTGTCTACCAGCCGTTCGAGCTGCAGCTGCGGGACTGGCCCGACCCGAGCAAGGTCCAGACGCTCCAGGTGTACGCCGAGCAGCACCTGATCGTCGAACAGGTGCTGCCGGACAAGCCGATCCTGGTGAGCCCGTACATCGACAGCCGCAGACGGGTGAAGTACACCTCCACGCCCGGTCAGGTGGCCGAGGGCTTCAAGGCCCTCGCGCGCACCGGCGTGGAGATCATCGCGCCGCAGGACGGCCGGGGCACGGGCAAGGTCGGCCTGTTCTGGCCCAACTGGAAGAACAAGCCGGTGGACGACAGCCTCAAGCCGGTCGTCGGCGAGAGCACGTACGCCACGGCCTACTACGGCGCCACACGGGACTACTACCGCGCGATGTCCCTGGCCCGCCAGGAGCTGGCCCAGGAGAACATCCAGGTGGAGCTGTGGGCCAACGTGGAGGCGTTCGAGCCGTCCACCTCGATCGAGGCATGCGGCCGTCAGGGCACCCGCGGGCGCACGGACAAGCCCAGGCTGGACACGCAGGTGACGCTCGCCGCGCCGTACGTGTCGAAGATCATCTCGTACATGTGGAGCGACTTCTTCACCTGCGGCTCGCCTTCGCTGTCGGAGGAGATCGCGAGGGACTGGGACCGCCCGATCCCGATCGAGGCGCAGCGGCGCGCCCGGCAGATCCAGGACGGCCTGGAAATCCGCGGCTACCACCTCGCCTCGGGCAAAGTCACGCTGAGCTGGCCGGGCCAGGACACCCCGCGGGTCGTCGACTCGGCCGCGGTCGGCTGGCACGACCCCACGCCGATCACGGGGCTGCCGACGGGCACGGAGATGATCTGGATCCCGGTGGACTGGGCCACCGTCCCCGGCGACGCCTGGATACGGGTGGAGGTCACCTCCGCCGACGGCAGGAAGGCCGCAGAGGCGGTCTACTACCACAACACCGCCTGACCACCCTTCCGCGAGCGTCGGGAGGGGCCGGGCCGTACCGGCCCGTGTCCCGGTTCCCGTGTCCCGTCTGAACCCGGCAATGTCCGCGCCAGGAACGGACAATGCCGCGGCGGGGCGTCCGCGCGGCCGGCCCCGTGCGCTGATCTTCTTTGCCTGCGCCGCCGCGTGGCAGATCTCGTGCCGCACGCGGAGCGACGGCCGGCCCGTCCACGCCGGTTCCGAGGTGCCCGCCGCATCGGGGCATCCGACGATCGACAAGGAGACCGCACATGAACCGACTTCGTCACCTCCTGCCCGCAGGGCTCGCGGCGGGCACGCTGGTGGCCGCGATGGCCCTGGCCGCCCCGGCGGCCACCGCCGCCCAGGCCGCGAACGCGCGTTCCTACGTCGTCACCGCGCTCGGCTACAACAGCACGGGCTGGACCTACCGCCAGGTGCCCGCCACGACCCAGGTGCCGGACTTCGCCGAGCGGGGATTCGATGACAGCGCCTGGCCGACGGGACAGGCGGGCTTCGGCACCACCAACGGCACCTGCTCGTGGAACAACCCGGCCAACGTCAAGACCCCGTGGGCGGTCAACACCGACATCCTGGTGCGCCACTGGCTGCACCTGCCGCGCGACGCGCAGGAGGTGCGCATCCAGGGCACGGTGGACAACGACGCGCAGGTCTACTTCAACGGCCACCTCCTGCAGAGCGTCAAGGGCGGCAACTGCGCCGGCGGGACGATCGACGTCGTCGTCCCCGCGGCCTACCTGGACTGCTGCAACCTGCTCGCCGCACGCGGCCACGACGTCGGCGTGGCGGCCTACCTGAACCTCCGGGTGACCTACGTCAAGCCCACGCAGGCGCTCTGACGTTCCCGGTGGTGTGTCGCCCGGCCTCGGACGCGCCGGGCCGGGCGACGTCCGGGGGCACGCGGTGGTGAGGCTCCCCGCCGACTCAGGACGGCCCGAACCGCGGCCCGCGTCCTGTAGCGTGCTGCACATGATCCCGCGCATTCCGGTCAGCGTGGATCTGGTCGTGCTCACCGTCAGGTCCCAGCAGCTCAGCGCCCTCGTCTGGCGGCGCGACCGGCCGCCGTACGAGGGCCGGTGGGCGCTTTCCGGCGGTTTCATCAAGCTGGAGGAGGACCTTCCGGCCGCGGCGGCCCGCGTGCTGGCCGAACGGGCCGGCCTTCCCGGGGCGCCGGTCCACCTCGAGCAACTCCAGACCTACGGCTATCCGGACCGCGATCCGCGCCAGCGGGTGGTCAGCGTGGCCTACCTGGGACTCGCCCCGGACCTGCCCGCGTCGACCGAGGCCCACATGAGCTGGCAGCCGGTGGCCGAGCTGACCGAGATGGCCTTCGACCACCGCAGGATCATGCTCGACGGCGTGGAGCGGGCCAGGGGCAAGCTCGAATACACCTCGCTCGGCGCCGCCTTCTGCCCGCCCGAGTTCACCGTCGCGGAGCTCCGCCGGGTCTACGAGATCGTCTGGGGACGGCCGCTCGACCCGCGCAACTTTCACCGGAAGGTCACCAAGACGGAGGGCTTCCTCGTGCCCACCGGGCGCACGACGACCCGCGACGGTGGCCGTCCGGCCATGCTCTACCGCCGTGGTCCCGCCGTGCTGTTGCATCCGCCCATGCTGCGCACCTGACCGGCCGCGCCCGGCCGGGGGCGGGTCCGGCCGGTGAGCGGGACGCCGCCTGCCTCGGCCGGACATCCGGGCGAGGATACGGAGGCTCGACGGGCTTCGCCCACCGAATGCTCCGACTCACAGTGATCTTTCAGGATATATTCCGGCCTATGCTGGCTGCGGCCCCCCGCATCCCCGATGCGCCGGCCATTCCCCCCGGACCGTCCCGGCTGCGCGTTCTCGACCTTCTGCGGTTCTGCGCGGCCCTCGGCGTCGTCCTCTTCCACTTCGGCGAGACGCGTGCCTGGGGCACGCCCAACGCCTTCCCCGCGCTGAGCGCGGTGACCATGTTCGGCGTGTACGGCGTGCGCCTGTTCTTCCTGATCAGCGGATTCGTGATCCTGATGAGCGCCTGGGGCCGCACGCCCGGCCACTTCGCGGCGTCGCGGATCGCCAGGCTGTTCCCCGCGTACTGGGCGAGCGTGCTCGCGCTGGGCGGCCTGGCCGTCGGAGGCCTGATCACCGACCACCGGCCGAGCCTCACCGAACTGCTGGCCAACATGACGATGCTCCAGCACGGCTTCCGCGTACGCGATCTGGAGATCGTCTACTGGACGCTGTGGCAGGAGCTGGTCTTCTACGCCCTCATCGCCTGCCTGGCGGCCGTGGGGATCACCTACAGGCGGTGCCTGGCGTTCATGGGCGCATGGGTGCTGTTGCTGGCGATCGCCGACCGGGTGGACGCCGACCTGCTGCAGGCGGTGCTCGTCCCGTTCAGCGCGCCGTACTTCATCGCGGGGATGGCCCTCTATCTCATCCACCGCTTCGGCGGGTCGCTGTTCCCCTGGCTGTTCGTGGGCATGGGCTGGATCCTCGCGCTCTACTCGGCGCTGAACGAGGGACCACCGGCGGTCCGGAGATACGGCCAGGCGCTGGGCTCGGCGCTCGTGGTGGGCGTGATCTCGCTGATCTTCCTGGTGATGATCCTCGTGGCCGTCGGCGCGTTCGTCCGAATCGACTGGCGGTGGCTCACCTTCCTCGGCGCGCTGACCTATCCGCTGTATCTCTTCCACCACCACGTCGGGTTCCTGCTGATCCAGTGGCTCCACCCGGTGCTGGGCAACCGCGTCACGCTCCCGCTGGCCGTGGCCGCCGCGCTCGTGGTCGCGTACGGCGTGCACCGCCTGGTCGAGCGGCCCCTGCAACCCCGGATGCGCGCGGCGCTGGAGCGCTCGCTCACGGCCGACGCCGCCCACGTCCCCCTGCCGGAGACGGCGGCGGCCTCCGCCGTGCCCGTGGTGCCCGCGCCTGTGTCCGCACCGGTGTCCGCGCAGCTGTCCCCACCGACGTCACCGCCGGTGTCCCCGCAACTGTCCGCGCCGGTGTCCCCGGCGCTGCGGGCCCCGGCGCCGTACGCGGAGACGCCCGGCACCGGCTACTTGCCGCGCGGCGGGTAGATCTCGCCGCCGCGCAGGGTGCGGTCCTGCAGCAGGGTCGTCAGCGTGACGAACTTGTAGTGCTCCTTCTCCAGCGCGGTGAGCACGCCGGGCATCGCCTTGACGGTCTCGGGAACGATGTCGTGCAGCAGGATCACACCGTTGCGCTTGGCGAGCTTCAGCGTGCGCTGGGCGATCACCTTGGTGTTCCGGGCCTGCCAGTCGAGCGTGGACCCCGTCCACAGGATCTGCGGCAGTCCCAGGTCGGCCATGAGACCCGAGACCCTGGCGTTGGTCGCGCCGTTCGGCGGGCGCATGTAGTCCGGCTTTTTGCCGATCATCTGGAAGATGACGTCGGAGGTGCTGGAGACCTCTTCGAGCACCTCACTGTCGGACAGCTTCGTGAGCGAGGGGTGGGTCCAGGTGTGGTTGCCGATGTCGTGCCCCTCCTCGTAGATCCGCCGGGTGAGCTCGGGCCGGTTGGCCACCTTCCGGCCGAGGAGGAAGAACGTGGCCTTGGCCTTGTGCTTCTTCAGCGTGTCGAGCAGCTCGGGGGTGTAGGGCCACGGGCCGTCGTCGAACGTGAGGGCGATGCACTTGTATCGGGCGCAGTAGGGCACGTCCTTCTTCTTGACCCCGGCCTTCTGTACCCCGACCTTCTGCACCCCGGCCTTCTGCACCCCGGCCTTCTGCACCCCTGCCTTCTGCACCCCGGCCGTGGCCGTGGCCTTCGCGGCCACGGCCGCCGCCTCGGCGGTCGCGGCGGTCGCGGAGCCGGCCGCGGTGGGAACGACGCACACGCCGGCTGCGCAGACACCGGCCATCACGATTTGTACTTTCCGCCACATGTCGGTGGATCTTAGTGCTTGTCCTCCGATGTGACAGGTGACGAAGACGGCTGCGAAGTGGATCGCGGCGGGCGGAGCTGCGTGTCTCCACCTCTTATCGGGCGATCGGCTGGACCGACGAGCGACCCGAGCTGCCCGCGCACCGGAGCCGAGCCGCTCGTCAGAGCGGCGGAACGGCGGCCTCGGCCCGCTGGAGGGCGAGTTCGGGCCACCACACGCCGCCGTAGGGCGGGACGACGCCGTACACCGGGTCGGTGGGACCGCCCTCGCCGCGATCGCACCGGTCGTCGGACATGCCGGCCGGCCGCACCCACAGGTACGCGTCCACGAGCGCACTGCCGGTGCGGGTGGCCGGCCGTGCGCCGGCGCCGCGTCCCGGCGGGTTGCACCAGTCCTGGGGGTCCTTGTACCTGCCCTCCGGCGGGGTCCACTCGCCCGTGCCGTTCCTGCTCGTGTCGATCACGAAGTGGGGGAGCCCGGCCGTTCCCGCGTCCGTGCCGGCGTCGTCGCAGGCGCGGCCGCGATTCGACGACTTGGTCTTCACGCAGGCGGCGAGGCGGGTGCCGTACGCGACGAGCCGATCGGTCTTCTGGAATCCGGAGACGTTGAGGTAAAAGCCGTCCGCGTCGGCGATCCCGGCGTCGACCAGCCGAGTCGCGGCGACCTCCGGCGACGGCCAGCCGTCGAGGCTGCCGTCGAGGTAGACGGCGGTGTTCGGCAGCGCGCCGAGCCGCTTGGCCGCCGAGGCGAGCATGCGCAGCCTGGCGCGCTGGTCGGCGGCGTCACCGAGCGAGCAGTCGGGAGAGCCGGGCAACTCCGCGAGGCTGTTGGGCTCCAGCACGAACACCGCCCTGCGGTCGCCGACCGCCGACGCGAGCGCGTCGATCCAGGCGAGGTAGTCCGCCGAGTCCGCCGCTCCGCCGTCCTCGTTGCACGCGCGGAGCGGGATGTGGTCGGTGACGAAGACCGGAACCGCGTCCTGCCGCGCCGCGGCCTCCGCCGTGGCGCTCGCCGTACGCGCGGCCTCGCTCGCGCTCGTCTGGCCGAGCCACACGGCCCTGGGCACGGCGGCCAGCTTCCGCATCAGCGCGGCGTCGCCGGCCCGGCCCGCGGCCTGCCAGACGTCCGCCTGGTGCGCCTCGTCGCCGGTCGGGCTCGCGTAGAGCCGTACGGCCTGCCCGCGCAGCGGGTTCCCGCCCGAGGCGCTCGCGGTGGCGTGCGCCGGGGGTTTCGGAGACGGCCCGGAGTCGCCGGACGACGCGGCCCGGACGGCGACGACCACGCCCGCCGTGACGACGATGGCGGTGGCGGCGGCGGCGATGCCCACGCCCAGGCGCGACCGGCGGTTCGCCCCGCCTTCGCCCGTCCCGCCCGTCGCGCTCGCCACGGCCGTCGGCTCTCCCCGCACGCTCCCCGGCGCGGGTGCGATCGGCTCGTGGCCGGTCAGCATCTCGACCAGCCGCTGCGCGGTCGGCCGGTGGGCCGGGTCCTTCGCCAGCGCCAGGTCGACGATCGACCGCAGCCGGGGGTCGAGGCCCGAGATGTGCGGGGGCTCGTGCAGCACCCGATAGAGGATGCTCGGAATCGACCCGCCGCTGAACGGCGCCCGGCCCGAGGCGGTGTACGCCACCAGGGCGCCCCAGGCGAAGATGTCGGACGCCGGGGTCAGCCGGTCGCCCTTCGCCTGCTCGGGTGACATGAAGGACGGGGTTCCCGCGACGATGCCGCTGATGTCCGCGGTGGTGTCGGTGACCTGGGCGATGCCGAAGTCGATGACCTTGGGACCGACCGGAGACAGCAGCACGTTCGACGGCTTGAGGTCGCGGTGGATCACCCCCGCGCTGTGGATCGCCTGCAGGGCCACGGCCACGTTGACCGCCACCGCCTCCAGGCTCGACCCCGCCAGCGGCCCACGCTCCCGCACGACCTCCTGCAGCGTGGGCCCGGGGACGTACTCGGTGGCGAGGTAGGCGACGTCGCCGTCCAGCCCCGCCCCGAGGACGGCGGCGGTGCAGAAGCGGGCGACCCGCTGCGCGGCGGCGACCTCGCGCTGGAACCGGCGCCGGAAGTCGGGGTCGGCCGCCCACTGCGGATGGATCACCTTGACCGCCGCGTCGCGGCCCTCGTCGTCCCGGCCGAGGTAGACCGTGCCCATGCCGCCCTGGCCGAGCGTGCCGAGGATGCGGAACGGCCCGATCCGCCGGGGATCGCCGTCTCGCGGTCCGCCGCCCTCCGCGCCGCTCGTCATGCTCTCCCCGCTCGCCGGTTACCGCGTGATCCTAACCACGCGGTCCCCGGCCCACCAGGCGATGGGCCAGGCGAAGGGCGCGGTACAGCGGGCGTCAAGGACTTTGAAAGCGGCGCGCGACAAACTGCCCGCAACGACAGAGGAAAGGAACCCCAGCCATGACCCTCACCCGCTCCCTGGCAGGAATCACGCTCGCGGCAGGCATCCTGGCCCTGGCCCCGCTCGCCACGGCGACGGCCGCCCAGGCCGACGCCGCCAAGCCCTTCGGCCCCTACTACGCGGCCGGGTCGAAGGCCAAGGTGAGCGGCTCGCTGACCGCCGCGGCCAAGGACGACCCGAGCCGGCCCGCGCCGTACGTCAAGGTCGCCGGCAGCGTCACCAGCCTGACCCAGAAGGCGTCCACCTGCGGCTGGGCCCTGTTCCGCGTCAGCTACTTCGACGCCGCCAACAAGCCGCACCTGGCCTACCGCAACTACCGCACCTGCTCGTACGGCGCGAAGACGAAGTTCGCCTTCACCGTCAGGAACGTCGGCGAGGTCGAGCTCAAGACCTGCTCCGAGACCAAGGCCGCCAAGCCGTCTCTCACCTGCCAGTACGCCGGCACCTGGAAGACCCTCTATGCCTACTACAACTAGGGGCAGGGGCCCGCGGGCCGTCCACGGAGGGGCGTGCGGGGTGCCGCCCGATCAGGCGGATCTCCTATCGTTAGGACATGCCTCGATTCCGCTCGATCCTCGACACCATGCCGCCCTACAAGCCCGGTAAGGCCGTGGTCTCCCCGGACGGCCGGTCGTACAAGCTGTCCTCCAACGAGAGCCCCTTCGGACCCCTGCCGTCGGTGGTGGAGGCGATCGCACGGGCGGCCACGGACGTCCACCGCTATCCCGACCCCGGCGCGGTCCGGCTCACCGAGAAGGTCGCCGAGCGGTTCGGCGTGCCGTACGCCCACGTCGCGCTGGGCGCGGGGTCGGTGGCGGTCGCGCAGCAGATTCTGGAGGCGGTCGGCGAGCCCGGCGCGGACGTGCTGTACGCGTGGCGCTCGTTCGAGGCCTACCCGCTGCTGGTCGGCCTCTCGGGCGCCAACGCGGTCGAGGTGCCGCTGCGCGACGAAACGCACGACCTCGACGCCATGGCCGACGCGATCACGCCGGAGACGCGCCTGGTCTTCGTGTGCAACCCCAACAACCCGACCGGGACGGTGAACCGGACGGAGGAGCTCACGCGATTCCTCGACCGCGTGCCGGAGAACGTCACCGTCGTCCTCGACGAGGCCTACCGGGAGTACGTCAGGGACGCGGACGTGCCGGACGGCCTCACGCTCTACCGCGACCGCCCCAACGTCGCCGTCCTGCGCACGTTCTCCAAGGCGTACGGCCTGGCGGGGCTGCGGGTCGGCTACCTGATCGGACACGAGCCGGTGGCGGCCGCCGTCCGCAAGACGCTGCTGCCCTTCGCGGTCAACCACCTCGCCCAGGCGGCCGCGATCGCGTCGCTGCAGGCCGAGGACGAGTTGCAGGAGCGGGTCGAGACGGTGATCAAGGAGCGTGCCCGCGTCAGGGAGACGCTGCTGTCGCAGGGCTGGACCGTCCCGCCCACGGAGGCCAACTTCGTGTGGCTGCGCCTCGGCGAGCGAACGATGGAGTTCGCCGAGAAGTGCGCGGCCGTGGGTGTCGCCGTGCGCCCGTTCGACGGGGAGGGGGCCCGGATCTCGATCGGCGACGGAGAGGCCAACGACGTCTTCCTTGCCGCCGCCGAGGCGTTCCGCCAGGCTCTCTAGCGCGCCGGGTAGTACTGCCGGACGAGCGCGTCCGTGCTCTGTTTCACCTGGTCGAGGCCGGCTCCGAGCGTGACCAGGATCCGGCACGCCGCACTCTCGCGATCGCGGATGAGCGCGAGCAGGATGTGCTCGGTGCCGATGCGGTCATGGCCGCGCTCCAGGGACTCCTGATTCGACGACTGGAGGACCGCGCCGGCCGCCGGAGTGAACGGAAGGTGCCCCGACGGGGCGGCCTGGCCGTGGCCGGCGGCCTCCTTGACCTGGAGGCGCACGTCCTCAAGGCTCAGGCCCAGGCTTTTGAGCACCTGGGCCGCGATGCCCCCGTCCTCGCGGATCAGTCCGAGCAGGATGTGCTCGGCGCCGATGGAGTGGTGGTCGAGCATCCGGGCCTCGGCCTGAGACAGGATGACGACCTGTCGCGCTCGGTCGGTGAACTTCTCGAACATTGCGCACTCCTCACAAAGCAGTCAGTGGTCCCATTGTGGGTCCGATGGGACGTTTGTGATTGACGGTAGTGGACCTCTGCGAGTCATGCATGCAGCCGTGAGCAGAGTTGGTAAGGAGACTGGCCGAAGTTCGGGCGTCTGCCGCCTTATTCCATGATTCCCCTGACGAATGTCGCGGCACGATTGGCGAATCGCTTCGAAATCAAGCGGCCGACTCGGTCGCGGCCTCGAATCGCGGGCGCCGCCCTCGCGCTTTCACCCGAGCCGGGTCGCTGTCACGCCTCGGTGGCCGGCCGGGCGTCCGGGAGGCGTTCACCACCGGGCGAGGACGCCGGGTCGCGTTCGGGGCCCGTCGCCGTTTTCCGCACCGCAGGCCTCCCACCGGCCCGCTTGCGGCGCTCTGTCGAGACCACCAGCGCGACCCCGACGACGATCAGGGCTCCCGCCACGAGCATGGCCCCGGTGACCGGTTCCGACAGGATCGCCGTTCCGAGGATCACCGCCACCACCGGGTTCACGTACGCGTAGGTGGACACGAGCGATATCGGCGCATGGCCGAGCAGCCAGATGTAGGAGGTGAAGCCGATCAGGGAGCCCACCAGCACCAGGTAGGCCAGGGCCGCCCACGACTGCCAGCTCACCGCGCCGAGGTGCAGCCGCTCACCCTGCACGGCGCCCATGACCAGCAGCGCGGCGCCGCCCACCGCCATCTCGACCGTGCTGGCCACGAACGGATTGGCCGGCATCGGGATCCGCGGGGAGATGAACGACCCCACCGACCACGAGAACGAACCCAGCAACACCACGGCGATGCCCACCCCGCTGCCCGTGCTGCCCGACGCGTCGTCGCCGCCGAGCGAGAGGAAGGCGACGCCTGCGAAGCCGACCAGCACCCCGGCCAGGGTCAGCACGTGCGGCCGGTCCCGGAAGACCGTCCTGAGCACGACAAGCCACAGCGGGGTCGAGGCGACGAGCAGCGCGGCCAGGCCGCTGGAGATGTGCTGCTCGGCCACGGCGACCATGCCGTTGCCCCCGGCGAGGAGCAGGAGCCCGACCAGCGCGGCGCCGCCGAACTGTCTCCAGCTCATCCGGTACGGCACGGCCCTGACGAGCAGGACCGTGCCGAGGATCAGCGCCGCCGCGACGAAACGGAGTCCACCGCTCGTCATCGGCGGAAGGGTCTCGATGGCGATCGCGATGCCGAGGTACGTCGAGCCCCACACCACGTACACGGCCGCCAGCGCCAACCACACCCGTATGTCATGACCGTTTCGCTCCATAGGTCATGACAATAAACCGTCGCCTCCGGACGGTGATTACCGGTTCAGCTTCTCCACGATGAGCCGGTAGAGCTGCCGGGGCCGGCCCGGCTGGGGGGTTCGGTTCGGCGGCAGCGGCCACGCGAGTCCCTCGTCAACCAGCGTGCGCAACAACCGCCTGGCCGTACGCGGGGTCACTCCGAGCATGCGCCCGGCCCCCTCCGCGTCCACGACCGTGTCCCCGCCCTCCAGCTTGGCGGCCAGGCGCGCCAGCACCTCGACCCCCTTGGGCTTGATCGGCCCGCCGGGCTGGGGCGGCATCCGGGGCGGCGGCACCAGCGCGCGGCCCTCCCGGTCCACCGCGAAGCCCTGCGGCTGTTTGCCGCCCTGCGTGCGGGCGAGCGCGCCCCTCGCGTGCGTCTCCGCCTCGTGCGTCGTGCGGCCCATCCCCACACCCACCTCGACGGCCAGGCCCAGCTCCTCGCGGATCCTCGCGGCGAACGGCAGCACCCGGAACCCGTCCGTGGCCGTCGCGATCGAGCCCTTCGTGGCCACCACCAGGTAGCTGTGGTCGTCGATCGGCCACACGCTCGCGTTGATCCGGTTGGCCTCCTGCACGAGCAGGCGGTGCAGCGACAACCGCAGCTCGTCACGCCAGTAGCGCGGGGCGGCCCGCCGTACCGGCTCGCGCAGTGTCGGCACCTCGACCAGCACGACCGTGAGCTGCGACTCCTCCAGCCGGTGCCGGGCCCCGAGCAGCGCCGCCGTGTGCAGTGCCGTACGGACGGCCGCGGAGGTCGGCCGGATCGGCACCACCGGCACCCCGGCGGCGGTCAGCCGGTCGGCCACGCCGGACACGCAGGTGAGCGCGCCCGTCGTGGCCCCCTGGCGGAGCAGCCGCTCGTGGAAGGCCGTGATCGCGCCGACAGGGCCCGGCTCGTCACGGCTGTGCACCTCCCCGGAGGAGAGGTTGAGATCCGCGTACGCCTCGTCGATGTCCGGCCGGCTGACCACGTCGACGCTCACCCGGCGCGGATCGATCCGCTCGTCCAGTGCGGCCCGCGCGATCGCCGCCACGAGTGCCGCCCCGCCAAGCTGCACGTGCGTGGCGGGCATCGTGAGCACCCCGGCCCGTCGCGCGAGCTCGAAAGGCACCGGACTCGCGAACAGGCACGCGTCCACACCCGGCCCGAGCCGGGTCACCTTGTCCGCCGCCTCCTGCTCATCCCGGTATGCGGCGGCGACCAGCCGGCAGGGCACCGGGGCAGCCGAGTGCCCCATCAACATCACCCGCTCGACCAGATCGTGCGACCCCACCACGCCGATGGTGAGGTCGGGTGTCACCGTTCCCAGACGTGACCCGCGCGGAGTGTCTTCCGTGCGCTCGACCAATGTTCGTCCCATCCCACGTCGCCCTCGTTGTTGTGGCTTCTCTTTGGAACGATCGCTGGTTAAGGCCGTAATGTCACGCCCAGATTTTCCGGAATACCATTCTGGGTGGTCGGGGCGCTTCCGTAAATCGGAAGGTCCCCGCTGGTCAGGGCATTAGTAAAGGTTTGCGGACTCAGCCCTCGTCCGAAGTGGAAATTTCACGCACCACATCTGCCCCGAGCGCCTGCATACGCTGTGCGAGCGCGGCGTGACCGCGGTCGATGAGATATCCGGACCCGATCGTCGTCTCGCCCTCCGCCGCGAGACCGGCGAGCACGAGCGCGATTCCCGACCGCAGGTCGTGCGCCGTCACGTCGGTGCCGCGCAGCGGTGTGGGACCGTGCACGACCGCCCGGCTCCCCTCGACCTCGACGTTCGCCCCCATCTTGTTGAGCTCGCCCGCGAGCGCGAAACGGCCGTCGAAGATGCGCTCGTGGATGTAGCTGGAGCCCTCCGCGAGGCAGGCCACGGTCATCAGCGGCGACTGCAGGTCGGTCGCGAAGCCGGGGTAGGTGTCGGTGATCACGTTGATCGGGCGCAGCGGCCGGTCACGGCGCACCTGCAGCACCGCGCCGTGCTGCTCGAACTCGACGCCCATCTGCTCCAGCTTCCACCGGACCACGCCGAGGTGCTCCAGGGAGGCGCCGACCAGGCTCACCTCACCACCCGTGATCGCCGATGCCATCGCGAACACGCCCGCGTCGAGCCGGTCCGGCATCACCGTGTGCTCGACCGCCGTCAGCTCGTCGACGCCCTCGACCGTGATGAAGCCCGTGCCGCCGCCGCGGATGCGCGCGCCCATCCGGGTCAGCATCGTGATGACGTCGAGCACCTCGGGCTCGAGGGCGGCGTTCTCGATGACGGTGGTCCCGCGCGCCAGAGACGCGGCCATGATCAGGTTCTCGGTGCCGGTGTGCGACGGGGTGTCGAGGTACAGGGGGGCGCCGAGGAGGCCGCCGGCCTTGATGTGGATGACGGCCTCGCCCTCGTCCACCATCGCGCCCAGGCGCTTGTAGCCCAGGTAGTGGAAGTCGAGGTTGCGGCTGCCGAGGTTGCACCCGCCGATGCCCTCGATGATCGCCTCGCCGAGGCGGTGGAGCAGCGCGGGGACGAACAGCACCGACCCCCGGAACCGGCGGGCGATCTCCGCGGGCAGAACAGGGCTGGTCAGGCGGGAGGCGTCGATGACGAGCGTCCGCTCGCTCTCGTGGAACTCCACCTTCGCGCCGATGGCCTGGGCGAGTTCGACCGCCCGGCGCACGTCCTCGATGACGGGCACGTTGCGGAGCACCGTGCGGCCCTCGGCCGCGAGCAGCGCCGCCCCGATCATGGGCAGTACGGCGTTCTTCGCGCCCTGGATGAAGGCGGTTCCACGCAGTACGTTGCCACCGCGCACGCGGTAACGGACCATGAATACGACTCCTATTTCGGGGGAAAGTGGGGGACTCCCGTCAGCCGGCGGCCGATCGTCGGGGAGGACGATCGGCCTAGAGTAGCCGCTGGCCCGGGAGTTACGGGGAGGAACTACCCCCAGAACGCGTGGGGGAACGGGTCACTTGAGACTACTGCTGTGACCTGTGTGATTCAGCCGCGAAAGCGCTCTCCGGTGAGCCGTTCGTACGCCTCGACGTAGCGGCTGCGGGTGCGCTCGACGATCTCGTCGGGCAGCGGCGGGGGCGCCTCTCCGGACGACCTGTCCCAGCCCGACTCGGGGGACAGCAGCCAGTCCCTGACGAACTGCTTGTCGAACGACGGCTGGGAGTGGCCCGGCTCCCACTGGTCCAGGGGCCAGAAGCGGGAGGAGTCGGGCGTCAGCACCTCGTCGCCCAGCGTCAGCACACCGTCGGCGTCCCAGCCCAGTTCGATCTTCGTGTCGGCCAGGATGATGCCACGTTCCAAAGCGATCTCGGCTCCGCGGCTGTAGACGTCGAGGGTGATCAGGCGCAGCCGCTCGGCGACGTCCTCGCCCACCTCCGTCGCGACCTCGTCGTACGTCATGGGCTCGTCGTGCTCCCCCATGGGGGCCTTGGTCGACGGCGTGAAGATCGGCTCGGGCAGCCGCGACCCGTCGGTGAGCCCCTCCGGGAGGCGTACGCCGGAGACGACGCCCTCCCTGCGGTAGTCCACCAGCCCGGAGCCGGTGAGGTAGCCGCGGGCCACGCACTCCACCGGCACCATCCGCAGCCGGCGGCACAGCACGCCGCGGCCGGCGAACTCCGCCGGGACGTCGGTCGAGACCACATGGTTGGGGACGACGTCCTTGAGCTGCTCGAACCACCACAGCGACAGACGGGTGAGGATCTCCCCCTTGTCGGGGATGCCGGGTTCGAGCACGTAGTCGAAGGCCGAGATGCGGTCGGACGCGACCATCAGCAGCAGCCCGTCAGGGGTCTCGTAGAGGTCGCGTACCTTGCCGGAGTGCAGGTGCTTCACGGTTCCATCTTCCCAGCTCTTCATCCCGCATTGAGCAAGGGGAGAGTACGCAGCCGCGCGCCGACGTGGTCGGCCACGAACGGGGGAACGGGACACTCCCGCAGCACCGAGGACCACGAGGAGGCCATGGCCTCGGCCGTCGCCGACACCGCCGCGGTGACCTTCTCCTCGTCGGCGCCCACGGTCTCGGCGAAGCGGCGGAAGTGATCGAGCGTGATGAAGGACGTGTCGTTCTGCTCGCCCACCGGCAAGGTGAGGACGTCCCTCCTGAACGTCTCGTAGGAGGTGACCGAGACGAAGTCGTAGGCCGGTGAGAGCCTGCGGCTCCGCCCGTCGGGATATTGCAGCGACCAGTTCTTCAGGTGCTCGTCGGTGTTGCCGATGAGGACGCACGCCGTCAGACGCCGGACGTACTCCTCCAGATCGTCCGGGCACTCCCGCTGGATCACCGCTCCGACGTGCTCCGCGCGTCCGCGGTCCTTCTCCTGCGGGAGGAGCCCGAAGATCTGGGCGAAGTCCTCCTGATGGATCCGCTCTCCCGCGCGCCTGTCGAACCTCCGGATCGCGAAAACCCGTTCCCCCGGGCGGATCAGTCCGTCCGGGATGTCGGCCAGCGACTCGGCGGAGACGAGTTCGTGAGGCGGCACGTCGATGCCAGACAGGGCGAGCCAGGTCATCATGGCGTGCTCGTTCTCGGGCAGGAGATCATGGCGGTCGCTGGGGAACTTCACGATCCAGTCGCCGCCGGTTCCTTCGTACAAGAACTTGTCCGCGGTCCGCACCATCGAGAGCTTCACCTGCATGCCGGCGAGAGAGAAGCTCATCTTGCGGGCGTCGGGGCGTCGCCACGCGCGTTCCGTCTCGCTGTCCTGCAGGCCGGGTTCCTCGCAGACCACGCGTACGGCCCCCGGCAGGTCCTGGCCGAGGTGAACGAGCAGGGAGAAGTCCGCGACGGACTTGAGCCCCAGCTGCGCCGTGATCAGCCGCCGGAGCCCCGACTCCCGCTCCGGCAGCAGATTGGCGAACCAGGGCGGAAGCTGCCCGCCGGGAGCGGTCTCCCGCTTGCGCGGGTTGTACTCGTACGCCAGGCCCAGCACGGGCCGGTCGAGCCCCCGATCCGTGTACTGGAACGTCACCCGGCCCGCTCGCATCGTGAGCATGCCGACCGGGCGTTCACCGAGCAGCACCTGGGCGGTGGTCTGTGTGCTCATGCGCTCACTCTGGCCTGACCAGCTCAGGGCCGTCGGGGAAACCGAAGAGCGCGTTCTCCTGCACGTGGTCCTCGATCGCCGCACGCACCAGCGACGCGCGATGTCGTACGAAATCCTCCTGGCGGTCCTGCAGCCACAGAGACAGACCCAGATCGTCGATGAAATGGCTTTCGAGCGTCGCGGTGTCCAGCCGGCGGTTGTCGACGGCGTCGTAGATGTCCCCGTCGGAGACGTCGAGAGGGTGGACGAGCCGATTCGCCATCGTTTCCTGGAGAGCCCCGCCATCCCCCATGATCACGACGAGTGGATTCCACCCCTGATCCATGAGCCAGGTCGCATCGATCACCGCCTCGACCCGGGCTTCCGCACCGGGAGGGGCCGCCATGACCCGGGGCCGCCGGGAGAGCATGCCGAGGAGGTTGACCTTCGCCTGCGCCTGATTGAGCCGGATGGCGGAAAGGTCGGGACGCCAGGACGGCGTGCCCGATGGGAGAAGGCGCAGAAGACGGTCGGCGCTCGCCACCGGATCCTCGCCGACTGCCAACCCGTTCTTCCGCAGGGCCACGGTGTTTCCTTGTGGCGCCACTCCCAGCACCGAGCCTCGCCAGATCCATCGGCGCAACAGCTCGGCAGCACGACCCCCGGGAGGGCCGAACAGGGCGACAAATCGGGCCAAAACCGGCAGAAAGAGCATATAGGGAAGCACCCGGACGTGCGGAATCGCCGCCTCCTCCCGCAGGAAGTCGACAACGATCCCCAGAGTGTGCTCTGTCCGCTTGAAAGCCTCGTGCCGGTCCTCGTCGTCACGGAACTCGCCCCTGAAGTCCCGGTCTACGCGGCCGCCGCGGATCGCGAGGACGGACTGCATGAGAACACGCTCGGGTATCTCACCGAAGCCGAAGCCCTTGACGTTCGCGGCCAGCGCGTTCAGCCCCGACGGCTCCATCTGCCCGGAAACGGTGTGCAGGGCGGTGAAGATCTCCGCCTGGGTCAGGCGCTTTCCAAAGTTGTTCAGACGGTCGAAGATGACGCGCAGCGCCTGCTCGTCGTCACCCTCGACCACGTACATCGGGATCGAGTAGTCCCGGATGGCGGTGACCACGGCATCGCAGCGCGCGATGTCCGACTCGGTGAGCCAGGGGCGCTCCCGCTGCCATGCGAGGACGCGCACGTTGCTCAGCGCCACCCGCACCGGAAGCCAGTGCCTGGGAACGTCACGTCGCCCGGTCGAGACGAAGGTGTCCTCGCGGAGGTCGTAGAAAATCCGGAAGCGGGGGTCGACGACGTCGTCCGGCATACCGAGCGCGCCGACGAGGCTGGTGACGCGTTGCTGCCCGTCGACCACCCAAAAGGCGTCGGAAACCTCGGGAGCGTCGACTTCCAGTGGTCCCACCATGAGTTTCGCCGCGCCGGCCGGGCGACGCCACATCAGCAGGTTTCCGATGGGATAGCCGCGCAGGATGCTGTCGAAGAGCTTGACCACATCGTCGCGTTCCCATCGGAAGGATCGCTGGAACGACGGGATACGGAGGCGCCCGCTCAGCACCGTCTCGACCAGATCCCTGGGCCGGATCTGGTCGACTCTGGGCCTGGTCACCGCGGCCATGCGCCCTCCCCTCCGCTGATCAGATGGTATGTCCGCGTACGATCCGTGCACCAACCGTTACGCGGACATCACCTTTCGTCAGGCGTCAGGAGGAGGACGCGGCCAGGGCGATGTCGGAGCGGTGGTGGGAGCCGCGCAGCGTGATCTGCTCCAGTGCCTCGTAGGCGCGCGCCCGCGCCTGCGCGACGTCCGCGCCCGTGCCGACCACGCTGAGCACCCGCCCGCCGTTGGACACGATCCGGTTGTCCTTGTCCAGGGTCGTGCCCGCGTGCAGCACGTACGCATCCTCGACGGTCACCGGCAGCCCCGCGATCGGGTCGCCCTTCACCGGGTCGGCAGGGTAGTTCTCGGCGGCGAGCACCACGGTCACGGCGGCGCCGTCGCGCCAGCGCAGCGGCGGGTGACCGGCGAGCGCGCCGGTCGCGCAGGCGAGCAGCAGCTCACCGAGCGGGGTCTCCAGCCGGTCGAGCACGACCTGGGTCTCCGGGTCGCCGAACCGCGCGTTGAACTCGATCACCCGCGGGCCGCTCGACGTCAGCGCCAGCCCGGCGTACAGCACTCCCGTGTACGGCGTGCCGCGCCGGGCCATCTCCGCCACGGTCGGGCGCACGATCTCGTCCATGACCCGCTCGGACAGGCCCTCGGGCGCCCACGGCAGCGGGGTGTAGGCACCCATGCCGCCGGTGTTGGGGCCCTTGTCGCCGTCGTAGGCCCGCTTGAAGTCCTGGGCGGGCTGCAGCGCCACCGCGCTCGTTCCGTCGCACAGCGCGAACAGCGACACCTCGGGGCCGTCGAGGTACTCCTCGATGACGACCCGCCCGCACGCCCTGGCGTGATCGAGGGCCTCCTCGCGGCTGTCGGTCACGACCACGCCCTTGCCCGCGGCCAGGCCGTCGTCCTTCACCACGTACGGCGCGCCGAACTCGTCGAGCGCCGCCGCGGCCTCCTCCTCGGTGGTGCAGGTGTACGCGCGCGCGGTCGGCACGCCGGCGGCGGTCATCACGTCCTTCGCGAACGCCTTGGACCCCTCGACCCGGGCCGCCTCCGCCGACGGGCCGAAGCAGGGGATCCCGGCGGCCCTGACGGCGTCGGCGACGCCGGCGACCAACGGCGCCTCGGGGCCGATCACCACGAGGCCGGCCCCCAGCCGTTCCGCGAGCGCGGTCACCGCCGCGCCGTCGGTCGGCGTGACCTGGTGCAGGGTGGCCACCTCGGCGATGCCGGCGTTGCCGGGAGCGCAGTGGACTTCAACGACGGCGGGGTCGAGCCGCAGGGCCCGGCACAGAGCGTGCTCACGACCCCCGGAACCGATGACAAGTACGCGCACCCGACCATTGTCGCAGCGTTCGGCCGCCTCCCGTTCTCGGGCACGGGCCGGCGTCCCGGTGCGGACGCCGAGGAGCTGTCCGGACGCGCCGGCGCTCTCCGGGCCATCCACAAGGGGCATGGGGTGATGCCCCATTTGGGTGGGGTTACACAGCGATGGCTAGTTTGTTCGGGCTGTTTTTGGCAAGAAGTGCATGATCGACGGCACTTGACGCGGGTACTCTGGAAAAGCCGTCGAACGGCAATGTGGTAGATTAGCTAGGCTTCGCGCTGTCTCGTGGCGATTGGAGGTGGTTGGGATGCCTTCTGGTGATCCCGTCAGTACGTGCTCGCGCACGTACGTCGTGCGCATTCCCGACCACTCCGAAACTGAAGCCCGAGGGCAGCTCACGCCTGCATGAAGGGGTGACATCACGTCGCGCGTAGAGCGTGCCGGCTCGGGCGGGAAGGGACCGCCATGCGCTCCTCTCTGCTCTTTCCCCGCATCAACAGGCACACCCGCGTCATGTCCACGCACCTCGGCGCCGCGTCGATGAACGCGGAGACGGTCGTCCGCTGCGTGCCGCCGAGCAACTCCCTCGTCGAGTTCGGCGCGTACGTCGCCGGCAAGAAGGTCGAGGCCGGCGGCATTCCCGAGGCCGTGCGCCTGGTCCGCGAGCACAACGAGGCCAACGAGGTGCCCGACGCGTACGTCTGGGTCGGCCTGCACGAGCCCGCCGCGCCCGAGGTCGAGTGGCTCGCCGAGGTGTTCGGCCTGCACCCGCTCGCCGTCGAGGACGCCATCAAGGCCCACCAGCGGCCCAAGGTCGAGCGGTACGGCGACTCGCTGTTCATGGTGCTCAAGACCGTCGCGTTCCTCGACCACGAGGTGTCGACGGCGAGCAGTGAGATCATCGGCACGGGCGAGATCATGGCGTTCGTCGGGCCCGACTTCGTCGTGACCGTACGGCACGGGCGGCACTGTCCGCTCGGCGACGTCCGCGAGAAGCTGGAGTCGAAGCCGAAGCTGATCGGCCGCGGCCCCACGGGCGTCCTGCACGCCATCGCCGACCACGTCGTGGACAAGTACCTGCAGGTGGCCGACCTCATGCAGGCCGAGCTCGAAGAGGTCGAGGCGGCCGTCTTTGCCGAGGTCAGCTCCCGCGACATCAACAGGATCTACCAGCTCAAGCGCGAGATGCTGGAGCTCAAGCGCGCCGTCGGGCCGCTCCAGACCCCCTTCAACGCCCTTCCCCAGCGGCGCAGCATCCCCTCCGAGATGCGTGAGTACTTCCGCGACGTCGGCGATCACCTGTCCCGCGTGTGCGAGCAGGTCCAGGCGTCCAACGAGCTGTCCGACTCGATCCTCCAGGCTGCCCTGGCGCGCTCCAACGCCCTCGCCAACGAGGACATGCGCAAGATCTCCTCCTGGGTGGCGATCATCTCGGTCCCCACGATGATCGCCGGGATCTACGGCATGAACTTCCACAACATGCCGGAGATCGATTCCGTCTGGGGCTATCCGGTCGTGATCGGCGTCATGGTGATCGCCTGCACGCTTCTGCACCGCGCCTTCCGGCGCAACGGCTGGCTCTGACCGCCCTTTCCCGGGACGCCGCCCCGCGCGTCCCGGGGGCGTCGCCTTCTCGTGAAACCCGCGCCGGTGTCCTCCGGATCGGTCCTCCGGCCCGCACAATCGGGACGCGTACGCTTTCTGACCGTAATCGTGAGCAACCAGTCATTGCGATACGTCAGATGATGTTGTTAGGTGGGGGAGCGGGCGCTCGACACTCGACCGTTTCCACTCTCGCAGGAGCGTGTCATGACAGAGGCGACACCCCGGCTGGCGACTTATCCCCTCACTCGGGAACGTGCCTTCGACCCGCCGGACGAACTGGCACGCCGCCGTGCCGAGGCGCCCGTCCAGCGGATGACGTACGCGGACGGGCACGACGGCTGGCTGGTGACGGGGTACGCGGAGTCACGGGCCATTCTGGCCGACAACCGTTTCAGCAGCCGCCCCGAACTGCTGCACTCGCCGATCCCCCAGCGCGGGGAGTTCCGCCGTGAGCCGCTGACACCGGGGTTCTTCATCCGCATGGACCCTCCCGCGCACACCCGCTACCGCCGCCTGCTGACCGGGCAGTTCACCGTGAGGCGGATGAAGCAGCTCGAACCGAGGATCCACGAGATCACCCTGAGCCGCCTCGACGCCATGGAGCGCGAGGGCGCGCCCGCCGACCTCGTCGAGTCCTTCGCGCTGCCCATCCCCTCGCTGGTGATCTGCGAACTGCTCGGCGTGCCGTACGAGGACAGGGAGAAGTTCCAGCGCGACTCGGCGGTGCTGCTGAACCTGGACTCCTCGATCGAGGACATCCGGGCGGCGGTGCAGGATCTGTACCTCTACCTGCACGGTCTCGTCACGACGAAGGCGAAGGATCCCTCCGACGACATACTGAGCGGCCTGGTCGCGGGCGGGGAGCTGACAGCCGAGGAGATCGGCGGCGTAGGACTGCTGCTGCTCATCGCGGGGCACGAGACGACCGCGAACATGCTGGGCCTCGGCACGTTCGCGCTGCTGACCAACCCCGAACAGCTCGCCCTCGTGCGGGACGATCCGGCCGCGGTGGAGAACGCGGTGGAGGAGCTGCTGCGCTACCTCAGCATCGTGCACATCGGGCCGACCCGTACGGCCCTGGAGGATGTGGAGGTCGGCGGCGCCCTGATCAGGGCCGGCGAGTCGGTGACGCTGTCCCTCGGGGCGGCGAACCGGGATCCCGGGCGCTTCGAGGACGGCGACGCGCTCGATGTGACCCGGCCTGCGCACGGGCACCTGAGCTTCGGGCACGGCATCCACCAGTGCCTGGGGCAGCAGCTCGCCCGGATCGAGATGCGCATCGCCTATCCCGCCCTGCTGCGCCGCTTCCCCAACCTGCGCCTGGCCGTGCCGGCGCGGGAGGTGCCGCTGCGGTCCAACATGGCGATCTATGGTGTGCACCGGCTGCCGGTGCTGTGGTGAGGAAGACCGCTGGGGGAACGATGAAGATCAAGGCGGACACCGGCCGGTGTGTCGGTGCGGGGATGTGCGTGCTCACGCTGCCCGAGGTGTTCGACCAGAGCGAGGACGACGGGACGGTCGTGGTGCTCGACGCCGAGCCTGCGGCCGATCTCGTGACCGCCGTGAACAGGGCCGTACAGCTCTGCCCGTCCGGCGCGCTGTCCGTGGAGGAGTGAACCCGCCCGGCATGCTGGGCCGAGTGACGCTCAGCGACTTGACGGGCACGGTCCGATGCGATTGGCTGGTAATCGGCTGTAAAAGCCATTCTTGTGGGTGACCCTGGAGCCCCGCCCCGGTGGTTGAGACAACCGCCGTCCGGGCGGGGCTCTTCCCCTGCCCGGGGTCCGCGGGTCCGAGGGGTCAGGCGCCGACCGGGCGGAGCGGGCTCACCGGGCCGGGCAGCGGAAGGCCGCGAGCCTTCCACAGACGGCGCATGCGGTCTGGATAGTCGGTGACGATGCCGGCCACGCCCATGTCGATCAGCCGGGCGGCCTCGTCGGGCTCGTTGACCGTCCACACCACGACCGGCAGGCCCTGCCGGGCCGCCCCGGTCATCAGCGCCTCGTCGACGAGCACGCGGTCGGGGGACAGCGTCGTCGCCCCCACCGCCGCGGCCGCCGCCGCGAGATCGCCGCCGGCCTCGCCGAGGCGGATCCCGTTCATCCAGGCAGGAGTCATCGTGTCGCGCTCGACCAGCGCGTACCGCCGCTCCACGAGCGGTCTGGCGATCTCCAGGATGCGCCAGTCGAAGCTGAGCAGGGCCGCCTTCGACAGCCGGTCGTGCCGGTCGAGTTCGCTGACGACCTCCTCGACGAAGCGGCGCGGGTCGGCGCACAGGTCGGGACGGGTGGGATCGGACTTCAGCTCGACGTGGAGACGCACGTGGTCCGCGCCGAGGGCGCCGATCAGGCCGAGCACCGCTCCGAGCGTCGGCATCCGCGTGTCGGGCAGCGGCACCTGCGTGAGCGCGAAGCGGTCGTCCGGCCGCTCCGGCAGCCGTACGCCGACGTCGAGGGTGCGCAGCTGCGGCAGCGTGAGCGCGATGACCGGCTTGCCGACATAGGGGAACATCTCGTCGCCCGGCGTGGCCATGCCCGTGTCGGCGCTGGTCACCGCGGACACGTGCAGGTCGTGGGTGAGCACGAGCTGTCCGTCCGCGGACATGGCGACGTCGAACTCGAGTGCGTCGACTCCCAGCTCCAGCGCGAAGGCCAGGCCGGGCAGGGTGTTCTCGGGCCTCAGGCCCCGTGCTCCACGGTGCCCGTGCAGCTCAACGTATCCATGCACAGCGGCGTACCCTACCGCCTCGCACGTCCGCGGCCCGGAACCCCCCGGTTCCGGGCGCGTACGCCACGAATCCTCAGATAAGGGAACGAATCTGGATGGTCCTCAGATGAGGGAACGAATCTGAATGGTCTGAGTGCGGCCAGGACCCACGCCGATGGCCGAGATCGGGGCGCCGCTCATCTCCTCCAGCGCGTTGACGTACGCCTGCGCGTTCGGCGGCAGGTCGTCGAACGTCTTGGCGCTGGTGATGTCCTCCTGCCAGCCGGGCAGCTCCTCGTAGATCGGCGTGGCGTGGTGGAAGTCGGTCTGTGTCATCGGGATCTCGTCGTGGCGGACACCGTCGACGTCGTACGCCACGCAGACCGGGATCCGCTCCAGCCCCGACAGCACGTCGAGCTTGGTCAGGAAGAAGTCGGTCACCCCGTTGATCCGGGTGGCGTACCGCGCGATGACCGCGTCGAACCAGCCGCAGCGGCGGTTGCGGCCGGTGGTCACGCCGTACTCGCCGCCGGTCTGGCGCAGCCAGTCGCCCTGCTCGTCCAGCAGCTCGGTCGGGAACGGCCCGGACCCCACACGCGTCGTGTACGCCTTGAGGATGCCGATGATCCTGGTCAGGCGGGTGGGCGGGATGCCGGAGCCGGCGCAGGCGCCGCCCGAGGTGGGGGAGCTCGAGGTGACGAAGGGGTAGGTGCCGTGGTCGATGTCGAGCAGCGTGCCCTGGCCGCCCTCCAGCAGCACGACCTTGTCCTGGTCGAGCGCCCGCGAGAGCACGAGCGAGGTGTCGGCGATGTGGGGACGCAGCCGCTCGGCGTAGCCGAGGTACTCCTCCAGCACCTTCGCCGGGTCGAGCCCCCGGCGGTTGTAGATCTTGGTGAGGATCTGGTTCTTCTCGCTCACCGCGGCCTCGATCTTCTTGCCGAGGATGCCGGGGTCGAGCAGGTCCTGCACGCGGATGCCCATGCGGTAGATCTTGTCGCCGTACGCCGGGCCGATGCCGCGGCCGGTCGTGCCGATCTTGGCCTTGCCGAGGAAACGCTCGCTGACCTTGTCGATGGCCTTGTGCTGGGGCATGATCAGGTGCGCGTTGGCCGAGATCAGCAGCCGGTCGCAGGAGATGCCGCGCTCGGCCAGCCCGTCGATCTCGCTGAGCAGCACACCCGGGTCGACGACCACGCCGTTGCCGATCACCGGCACCACGTCGGGCGACAGCACACCCGTCGGCAGCAGGTGCAACGCGTACTTCTGGTCGCCGATGACGACGGTGTGGCCCGCGTTGTTTCCACCCTGGTAACGGACGACGTAGTCGACGTCGCCGCCCAGCAGGTCGGTGGCCTTCCCCTTGCCCTCATCGCCCCACTGGGCGCCAACGAGAACGACAGCCGGCATGGTTTTAACTCCTGCACCAAGACGAAAGCCCCTGACGCAAGCGCGGCAGGGGCCTCTTGCACACAGAGACTACCCGAGGGGCATGCCGACGGTGAACGGAGTCTTAAGTCGCGAGACGGGCCCCTCCGCGGGCTCAGGAGCTCGCGGCGAGCGTCTCCGCGGCGGCCGCGCTGCTGTCGCGCAGGAACTGGGCGCAGCGCTCGGCCTCGTCCTTCTCACCGATCGCGTTGGCGGCCCGGGAGAGGGCGTTCAGACAGCGCAGGAACCCCTGGTTCGGCTCGTGCTCCCACGGGATCGGCCCATGCCCCTTCCAGCCCGCCCTGCGCAGCTGGTCGAGACCCCGGTGGTACCCCGTGCGCGCGAACGCGTACGAGGTGACGGCGTGACCCGCGGCGAAGTAGTCGTCGGCGAGAGCGGCCCAGGCGGCCGAGTAGGCGGGGAAGCGAGCGGCCACGTCCGCCGCCTTGGCGCCCGACTCGAGCATCTGCCGCGCCTCGAGGTTGTCCGGCAGCAGGGTGGGCGGCGGGCCGGCAAGGAGGTTCTCGTGCGTTTCCATCTGATCAGCGTAATTTACGTGTCTGCGAATCGCTGCCCTGCTCTCGTCCTTCGAACGGGCAGGGCCCGTCCGCCGGAGTGCGGGCCGTTCTCCGGCGGACGTGGAGAAGCCAGACGGGCTCGGCCCGGCGGGAACAGAAGATCGTCCTCCGTTCGCGCCGGGCCGTCCGTCACTTGAGCTTGGTGCCCGCGGAGTTGAGCTGCTGGCAGGCCTCGACGATGCGAGCGGCCATGCCGGCCTCGGCGGCCTTGCCGTACGCGCGCGGGTCGTAGGCCTTCTTGTTGCCGACCTCGCCGTCGACCTTCAGCACACCGTCGTAGTTGCGGAAGATGTGGTCCACGATCGGACGGGTGAAGGCGTACTGCGTGTCGGTGTCGATGTTCATCTTCACCACGCCGTACGAGATCGACTCGCGGATCTCCTCCGCGGTGGAGCCGGAGCCGCCGTGGAAGACCAGCGAGAACGGCTTCTCCTTGCCGTACTTGGCGCCGACGGCGTCCTGGATCTCCTTGAGCACGCTCGGGCGCAGCTTGACGTGGCCCGGCTTGTACACGCCGTGGACGTTGCCGAAGGTGGCGGCCACGATGTAGCGGCCACGCTCGCCCAGGCCGAGGGTCTCGGCGACGGCCAGCGCGTCCTCCGGCGTCGTGTAGAGCTTCTCGTTGATCTCGCCGACGATGCCGTCCTCCTCACCGCCGACCACGCCGATCTCGATCTCGAGGACGACCTTGGCGGCGGCGGTCTTGTCGAGCAGCTCGCTCGCGATCTGGAGGTTCTCGTCCAGCGGCACGGCCGAGCCGTCCCACATGTGCGACTGGAACAGCGGGTCCTGGCCGCGCGCGACGCGCTCGGCGGAGATCTCCAGCAGCGGGCGGACGAACGAGCCGAGCTTGTCCTTCGGGCAGTGGTCGGTGTGCAGCGCCACCGTCACCGGGTACTTCTCGGCGACCACGCGGGCGAACTCGGCGAACGCCACCGACCCGGTGACCATGTCCTTCACCGTGGTGCCGGAGAGGAACTCCGCGCCACCGGTCGACACCTGGATGATCCCGTCACTCTCCGCCTCCGCGAAGCCGCGCAGCGCGGCGTGCAGGGTCTGCGACGAGGTCACGTTGATCGCCGGGTACGCGAAGCCGCCCGCCTTGGCGCGGTCGAGCATCTCGGCGTAGACCTCTGGGGTCGCGATAGGCATGCGAAGTCATCTCCTTCTGACGGTATGCGGCGTGGCCAAGTATCCCGAAGGCCGGCCGGATACGGAAAGCCGGGTACGCGGGACGCCGGAAAGCCGCGGTCATTCCGCCCTTCACGGTTTTCCACAGCCCTGCCGCTTCTCAGTCTCATCTCATCCGGGACAGGTAGGCTCGCCCCGTGGACGTGCTCTTGGACCTTCTTGACCCGAAGTGGTGGCTGAGCATGCTCGGCGCCTTCGCGACGATCGGCGTCATCGCCATCGTATTCGCCGAGACGGGGCTGCTCGTCGGGTTCTTCCTCCCCGGCGACTCGTTGCTGGTGGCCGCTGGAATTTTCAGCACCGCCGCAGCGGTGCAGGAGCTCGGGATCGCGCCGCTGTCACTGCCGACTCTGCTGATCGGCGCGCCGCTGGCGGCGATCGCGGGCGCACAGCTGGGCCACTTCCTGGGGGCGAAGGTCGGACGGAAGATGTTCGACAAACCCAACTCGAGGCTGTTCAAACGTGAGCACGTCGAGAAGGCGGAGTACTACTTCGAGAAGTTCGGCCCCGCGAAGGCCGTGGTCGCCGCGCGGTTCATGCCGATCGTCCGCACCTTCATGAACCCGGTGGCCGGCGTGCTGGAAATGGACGCGCGCCGCTTCTTCGTCTGGAACGTCCTCGGCGGCGTCGTCTGGGTCGAGGCCCTGCTTCTGCTCGGCCGCTTCCTGGGGGACACGGTCAAGGACATCGACAAATACATCCTGCCCGGGGTCTTCGTCATCGTGGTCCTGTCGCTGATCCCGATCGTGCGTGAGGTGCTGAAGAACCGCCGGGCCGGCGCCGCCGTCCCCAAGGGCCGTCACCACGCCCCCAGGTAGACGCCCCGGGTAGAGGCCCCGCCGTACGGTCCTTCATGCCGGCCGCGCGACCGGTCGTGCCGCGGCACGACCGGTGCTCCGCGGTGACGTGACCCGGGAGAGCGGACCGGTCCCGGAACGGCGCGAGGGCCACCCCCGGAACGCTTGGAGAGGGCGGGTGACCTGCGGGGAAGTGCAACCGCACAACAAGTGACCGGTCAGCACTGAGATGTGTCCCACACCCGCTACTCTCCCGGGTGTGGGACGCCACAGGTCTGATCCCCTCGGCATCGCCAGGCTGGCAGTGACCGGCCTGGCGGTCGTGCTGCTGCTCGCCGTCATCGTGATCGGCGCGAGAGCGCTGCTGTCCATCCTGGGATCGCAGGAGCCCGCCGCCGGCGCCTCCCCCACCCCGTCGGCGCGGTCCTCCACCCAGCCTTCCGCAGAGCCCTCCGCGCCCCGCGTGCCCACCGTCCGGGTGGTGTGTCAGGCCGAGCGGTGTCCCGTGTTCGTCCGGGTGCCGGGCGGCGACGTGCTCATCGACCGGGATCTGGCCCGGGACGAGCAGGCGTCCTACTTCCAGCCCGAGCTCGACGTCGTCCTCGACGACGCGAGCACGGTGCAGGTCCTCGAGAACGGAACCGCCAGGTCCCCCGGGCCGCCCGGCGAGCGGCAGGCGTTCAGTGTGAAGCGATCCCCAAATCAGTGAGCGTGTAGGCGGAGCGGTACGGCACGCCCGTGGCGGCCAGCGCCTCGTCGCCGCCCCGGTGCACGATCGTCGCGATGCCCACGACCTGGGCGCCGGCCTCGCACAACGCGTCCACGGCGGTGAGCACGGACCCGCCCGTCGTGGTGGTGTCCTCCACCGCGAGCACCCGGCGTCCGGCGACGTCGGGACCCTCGATCCTGCGCTGCAGGCCGTGCGCCTTGCCCGCCTTGCGGACGACGAACGCGTCGAGGGCGCGCCCCCGGGCCGCCGCGGCGTGCAGCATGGCCGTCGCCACCGGGTCGGCGCCCAGCGTGAGACCGCCGACCGCCTCGTAGCCCAGGTCCTCGGTGAGATCCAGCATCACGCGGCCCACCAGCGGCGCCGCCACGCCGTCCAGGGTGATGCGGCGCAGGTCCACGTACCAGTCGGCCTCCTTGCCGGAGGACAGCACGACCCGGCCGTGCACGATGCCCTTGTTCTTGATTTCGTCCAGCAGTCTCTCGCGGTCACTCATGAGGCTCAGCGTACGGCCGGTCTCACCGCGCGGGCCGAACGGGCCGGGCTTGCGGATGTGACGAGCGACAACTACCGAGAGTAAAGAGGCCGCTGCGGTTTAGCCAGGACATGGACTGCGGAATGTATCGCGGTGCAACTCATCGTAATCGCGAGGTCGCAATGCGTAGAGAAGTCCGGCATGCCGACATGGAGCTGCTCGAGGCCGTGCGGGGAGGCGACGCGGCGGCTTTCGGCACGCTCTACCGGCGGCACTCGGTCGCCGCGCGGTCCCTGGCGCGGCAGATCGCACAGAGTGAGGACACGGCCGAGGACCTCCTCGTCGAGACCTTCGCGAGGGTGCTGGAGGTGGTGCGGCGCGGCGGCGGCCCCGCCTCCGCCTTCCGGCCCTATCTCCTCGCGTCGCTGCGCCGCTACGCCGCCACCGGAGCGGTCGACCTGGCCGACGGCGACTCCCTCTACGTGGACCCCGAGCTCGCCGGGCTGGAGCGCTCGCCGCTCGCCCGGGCGTACCGCTCGCTGCCGGAACGCTGGCGCATGCTGCTGTGGCATGTGGAGATCGAGGGCGGCAGGCCGGCCGACACGGGCCCGCTGCTCGGCATGTCGGGCAGGGCCGCGATGTGTCTGTTCCGCAGAGCCCGTCAGGGCCTGCGGGAGGCATACGTGCGGCTGCACCTGGAGAACGGCCCCCGGGCCGAGTGCCGGCCGATCCTGTCGATGATCCTCCGTTACGTCGGGAACGGCCTGCCCAAGAAGGAGGCCGGCGCGGTCGACGCCCATGTCGCCGAGTGCATCGACTGCCGGTCGGTCTTCCTGCAGATGGTCGGTCTCACGCAGGAACTGCGGGCCGTCGTCGGCCAGCTCGTCGCCGGGCCGGCCGTGGACGACTACCTCGCCGGCCTCGCCGCCGCGACCGCCACGGGCTCACGGTCGTCCGGGGACGGCACGACGAGCGGCACGAGCGGCCGCGGACCGGACGGCGGGGTGGGCGGCAGGGTGGACGGGGTGGGCAACGGCGTGCGCGGGCGGGCGAACGCTCTGCTCCAGGCGTACGGCCGGGCACGGGTGACGACCCGGCGCGTGTGCGGGAAGGCGGGCGCGATGCCGCGGGCGGTGGTGACGCGAGCCCGGGCGGCAGCCCGGCGCGCCCGGCCGGGGCTGGGCTGGGTGACGTTCGTGCGGGCGCAGACGGGACAGACCTGGGCGCGGGCGAGCGCGGCGGCGCGGGCGGTGTTCACGCGGGCGCGGGCGGCGCTGGCGCGCTTGTCCGCACTCGCGCGGAGCGTGCCAACGCCGCAGCGGGCGGTGCTCGGAGGCATCGCCGTGGCCGGCCTCGCGACGGCCGCCTTCCTGCTCGTCGCCCAGCCGACGGGCATGTTCTCCACGGTCGGTGCCGGAGACGGTCCCCGAGACCGGGAAGGGACGCGGGCCCTGGACCGCCCGCGAGCCGCGGACGGCGGCGCCTCGCGCTCACAGGCGGCCACCGGCCACGCCGGATCGGCGGAGCCCACGAACCCGCACGACCCGACGAGGCCGAGCGTGCGGACGTCCGGGACGGTGGCGAGCGCCCCGGCCCTCGGGACGGGGAACGATCCGGCGGCGGGGAGCCCTCCCGGCTCGCCGGGCGCGGGCATCGCGCTCGGCATGCCCGAGACCACCGGCAGGGGCACGCCCGGTGCCGACCGCCGGTCACGGCGCGAGGAGGCCCCGCCACAAGGAAGCGGGGCGCAGGGAGGCTCGCCACGAGACGGCATGACGCAGGGAAGCACGGCGGAGGGAAGCGGGGCGCAGGGAGGCTCGGCGGGCGGCCGCGCGGGGGGCCGCGACGGGGGCGAGCCGGGCGCGGCCGCCGTCCTCGCCGGTCGCGATCGGGGCGTCCGCCACACGGACGCCTCACGGGGCCAGGCTCCCGAACGGCAACGCGTGCGAGGGCAGCTCTCCCGGCACCCTTATCAGGACCAACGCGAGCAGGTCCGCGCGCGGAGCAGCGCGGGGGACGGGGCGTGGCAGGCGCCGGGGCGGGCTGGTGACCGGCGTGAGCCGCAGGCCCGGCGACCGGCCACCGGGGGCACCCCACTCGTGAGCCTGGGCGACGCGCTGGGCCGCCCGCAGGCCGGGGAACGCGGTCGTGCGGCCCAAGAGCGAGGCCGACCGGACGGGAGCGGCGCCGCTTCCCACGAGGTCGTGGGAAGCGGGAACAACCACAAGCCCGCGGGAAGCGCCAAGAAGGCGAAGGAGACGATCGTCGTCGCCGTCGACCCGCTCGGCGCCCTGCTGCGCGGCCAGCCGGGGCTCGTCGCCGTACGGGTGCGGAACGCGGGCGACGCGGCCACCGCCGGAGTCACCGCGACGGTGACCCTCCCGCCCGGCGTTCGCTACGTGAATCAGGACGAGCGCGGAGGCCGGAACCGCACGGCGAACGGTGCTTCACAGAGCCCCGTGAACGGTGACAGGCGGCAGGGCCACGAGGCGAAGCCGGACGTCATGGGGCAGAACGGCGGCACGCCGGCGGATCGCAGGGCAAGCGACGGCACCGGTCAGGGGCACACGACGGGTGGGCGAGCGGAACGCGCGCGGACGGGGAGCGGCGCGGACGACGACTGGGCGTGCGAGGCGTCGGGTCGTCTGGCGTCGAGCAGCCAGACGTCGAGCAGCCAGACGTCGAGCAACAAGACGTCCGGCAACAAGACGTCCGGCAGCACGGTGCGGTGCGTTCGGGGGCCGCTCGCCGGGGGTGAGGTGACGGCGATCTTCCTGAAGGTGACCGTGGCCGCGGATGCGCCCACGGGACGGGCCTTCACGGTACGGGTACGGTCGGGGCGGCTGGAGACCACCGCGGAATCGACCGTGGGAGTGCGCGCCTCGGGCGCGGCGGCGCGCTTCGCCGCGGACGGCCGCCTCGCCGCCCGGGTCGTCGGCAACGTGCTCGTCGGCTCCGCGGCGCCGGCCGCACCCTGTGGAGCCGGCGCAGGCGGCCGGAACCCGGGCGTGAGCGTGCCGGTCGACCTCGACAGGGACCCGTCGACGCGTACGTCCAGTTGTGCCGATCTCGCCCTGCCGGGCGGAGGCCAGGTGCTGTGGGCGGGCCTCTACTGGTCCGGCGGCGGCCGGGGGGTCGTTCCCGCAGAGGACATCAGGGTGCGCGCTCCGGGAAGGCCGGGATACGCGACCCTGCACGCCGCCGAGGTCGCCCGGCGGACTCTGCCCATCGGGTCGGGTTACCAGGCGTTCGCCGACGTGACCTCTCTCGTCCGTACGGCGGGTGGTGGTCGCTGGTGGGTCGCGGGCGTTCCGGCGCGTGCGGGGACGGTCCGGCACGCGGCGTGGGGTCTGGTGGTGATCGTGACGGACGTGCGTCAGCCGTACACGCGGGCGGCGGTGCTGGACGCCGCCGCGGTCGTCGGCGGTGAGGAGAAGGCCCTGCGGCTCCCCCTCGACGGCCTCGCCCCGGACGGCGCGCCCGCACGAATCGACCTGATGGTGTGGAACGGCGAGGGGGTCAGGGCGGGGGTGGTCACCGTGGGTGATCGCGCGCAGAGGGAGGACCGGCACCGGCCCGGTGTCCTGGGCCGGAGCGACGCCGGAGGCGTCGTGGTCGACACCCTCCACGCCCTCCTGGGACCCCATCCCGCGCTCCAGCTCGCGACCGGGCGTGACCCCGTCTTCTTCGGCGTCGCGGTCGTGAGCGCGCGAACATGGTCGTGACGGTCCGTCCCGGTCGGGGAGCCCCCACCGCGGGTGCGTCCCCAGACGTGCTCGCTCGGCGGAACGGAGCGCGAATGTCCCCTCGTTCTATAACAATTTGGTGGGAGGCGATACCTGGACAAACTGGTACGGTCGGCGTTAACGCTTCCGATCCCAGGGTCGTTGGCATCCCGACCCCCACCAGGCGGGCGAGGGCTGAATCGCCGGGAATCACCCTCGCGGGAAGACACGCTTGACTACCCTGAGAGGGCCACGTAGGAAGGGCGGTGTCGCGTGGATCGCTGCGCGCTGTTCGTTGACGCCGGCTACTTGCTGGCAGACGGCGCGATGGCCGTCCATGGGACCCGCCATCGCGAGGCCGTCTCCTGGGACTATCCGGGCCTGCTGCAGTTCCTGACGAACCTGTCAAGAGAGCGTACGGGCCTGCCGCTCCTGCGCTGCTACTGGTACGAGGCGACCGTCGAGGGCCTCCGTACGCCCGAGCACGACGTGCTGGCGGACATTCCCGGGCTCAAGCTTCGTCTCGGCCGGATCCGGCCGGGCCGGCGGGAGGGTGTGGACGCCCAGGTCCACCGCGACCTCATGACCCTGGCACGCAACAACGCGGTCTGCGACGCGGTCGTGGTCAGCGGCGACGAGGACCTCACCCAGGTGATCAGCGACGCGCAGGATCTCGGCATCCGCGTGACCGTCATGCAGATCGCCTCCGACGGCGCCTGGTCGGCGGCGCGCACCCTGCGGCAGGAATGCGACGACCTCGTCGAGATCGTGAGCGGGCATCTGCGGCCGTACGTCACGATGCTGACCGGGACGGCCCCCGGCTCCGGCAACGGCAACGGCCAGTCCCACGGCAACGGCCAGTCCCACGGCAACGGCCAGTCCCACGGCAACGGCCAGTCCCACGGCAATGGCCTCGTCCCCCTCGGGAACGGTTCGCTGTCCAACGGCACTTCCTTCAACGGCTCCCAGCAGAACGGCTCCCAACACAACGGAACACAGCCGAGCGCGACCCAGTCTCAGGGGAGCCACGCCGCCACCGCCCTCCCGGGTGGGGCGAATCCGGCGACGGGATCGTTCGGCGCTCAGTCGCCGAGCGCGTCGCACGACACAAGCGCGTCCGGCACGGCGTTCAACGTCACGCAACCCCACCCCACAGGGACACACTCCGCAGGGACACCCGCCACAGGGACGGACGGCACGGGAACGTACAGTTCCGGATCGCACGGCACGGGCATTCACGGAAGCGGCGCTCACAGCACCGGCACTCCTCAGAGCACGGGCTCTCATGGAATGGGCACTTCCCAAGGCGTGGGCTCTCAGAGCACGGGCTCTCATACGACGGGCACTCAGGGGACGGGCTCCCAAAGCACGGGCTCTCATGCGACGGGCACTCCTCAGGGCACGGGCACTCCTCAGGGCACGGGCGCACACAGTGGCGGCCGGTCCTCCGCGTCCCACGCGCGTCCGGCCCTTCCCGCGCAGCCGTCCCCACCGGCCTACAACGGGTACTCGCCGGAGTCCCAGCAACCGCAGGGCCTGCCGCCCCTGCAGCCGCGGCAGGCTCCGCCACCCGTGAGCACGCCGCTGCCGGCTCCCCCGGCGTCCACCCCGCCGTCGCCGCCCTCGGGGGCCCAGACGCCGCCGAGCAGCCCGGTGCAGAGCCAGTACGGCTCCGGCTACTCGCCCTCCCAGCTGGGACCGTACACGGGCCCTCAGCCCGCGCCGGTGCCGGTGCAGACCGGGGGCACCACGACGCTGGCCGAGGCGGTCAAGGCGGCGCACAAGGAGGGCCACGACTTCGGTGAGTCGGTCGCCCGGGACGCGCCCGCCCTGTGGCTGGAGGCCGTGCTCGCCCGCAAGCCCCGCATGCCGTCCGACCTTGAGGCCCGCCTGCTGCAGGGGTCCTCACTGCCGATCGACTTCCTGCTGCACGACGAGGTCCGGCACGCCCTGCGCCGCGGCTTCTGGGACGCCCTCGAGCGCGCCCGCCGCTGACCCGGCCGTCCTCGCTCCCGGGCGCACGGGTGCGGCGGGGAGGAGCGGAGCGGGCGGGAGGGAGGACCGCAGCGAAGGCCCAGCGGAGCGGGCTTCGCGAGGACCGGAGCTTCCGGCCGGCGCAGTGACGTCTCCTGCCGACGGCGAATCGCCAAGGCCGCCCCCACCCACGTCAGGCATTCACGCGCCCATCCACGTCAGGCATTCACGCGCCCATCCACGTCAGGCATTCACGCCCCCATCCACGTCAGGCATTCACGCGCCCGCGCACGTCAGGCCTTCACGGGCTCGCGCGTGTTGAGAGTCCTGGCTGACAATTCAAACCAAGTAGCGCAGCGGCACATCCGGGCGGGGCCGCGCGTCCGGAGCGACGAGGTCGTGCGGCCCCTCTGAGGAACACCGCGTGCTCTAGCGGGCCAGGCGGTCCAGCAGTTCGCCGAGCAGCGCGCGTTCGCCAGGGGTGAGGTCGCCCGGGTCGTTGCCGACCAGCGCACGCAACGTCAGTGCGGCGCTCGCACGGGTCGCGGGGGCGTCGGCGGAGGGCGTGTGCAGGACTCCGGCCAGCGCGGCCTCGCGGACGCGTTCGGACAGCCTGAAGTCCGGCTCCGGCTGGCTGATCAAGGTGAGCGTGATGCCGACGTTGGCGGCAAGCACCTGTTCGGCGGCTTCGTCTGCTGGCACCTTGAGCAGGCCCTGGGCGGCGGCGGCGGTCAACCGGTCGCGCAACGCGGCGTGCGCGGGAGCGGTGACGGCGCAGGGCTTTCCCGGTTCGACGCGGCCGTAAAGCAGCCCGTAGAACGACGGGTGCTCCAGCCCGAACCGCACGTGCCTGTCCCAGCCCTCGCGCAGGTCGTCCAGCGGGTCGCCAGAGCTCTCGATCGCGGTGTACTGGGTGAAGCCGTGGTTCAGCACGGCGTCAATCAGGCCCTGCTTGCTGCCGAAGTGGTGGTACAGCGTCGGGGCCTGCACCCCGGCGCGTTCGCACACCGCCCTCGTGGACACCGTGCCGCCGCTCTCCAGCAACTCCGCCGCGACGAGCAGGAGTCGATCCCGTGCGTTCTGCATGCTTGCTATAGTAGCCCATATAGCGCTACATTGCTCGCTATAGCGAGAGGAGAAGTCCATGAGGACTTGGTTCGTCACCGGCGGGACACCCGGAGGGTTCGGCCTGGTCTATGCCGAGGCTGCACTGAAACAGGGCGATCAGGTGGTGGTGACAGCACGTCGGCCCTCTGAACTGCAGGAATGGGCTGAACCGTACGGCGACCGTGTGCTGGTTCTCCAGCTCGATGTCACCGATGCCGAGCAGGTGCGTGCGGCGGTCAAGACGGCAGAGGAGCGGTTTGGCGGGATCGACGTGCTCGTCAACAACGCGGGCCGTGGCTGGTTCGGCTCGGTCGAGGGGGCCCCCGACGAGACGATCCGCCGCACGTTCGACCTCAACCTATTCGCCGTGGTCGAGGTGATACGCGCGGTCCTGCCTGGTATGCGAGCACGCGGCGACGGCTGGATCGTGAACATGTCGTCGGTGGCAGGCCTCGTCGGCGCACAGGGGTTCGGCTACTACTCAGCGGCGAAGTTCGCGCTCGAAGGACTGTCGGAGACACTGCGCCATGAAGTTGAGCCGTTCGGTGTGCGCGTGCTCGTCGTAGAGCCGGGAGCGTTCCGCACCAAGGCTTACGCCGGCTTCCAAAACGAGCCCGTCAACGAGACCGTCGACGCCTACGTGCCGCTGGTCGAGGGCGTCAAGGCGGCGTTCGTGGAACATAACGGCAGGCAAGAGGGTGACCCTGAACGCGGAGTGCAGGCCGTGATCAGCGCGATGAACGCACCCGTTCCGCCGCAACGGATCGTGCTCGGCAACTCTGGCTACGACGTCGTTGTTGCGATGCACGAGAACGCACTCGCGGAGCTGCGCGCGAACGAAGAGCTCTCGCGCAGTGCGGACTTCTAAGCCTGTTGCCAGAACGTGAGGAGCCTCGTCGGGGTGGATTGAGTTACCACACACAACCGACCCGACGAAGCCTTCATCCCAGTAAGCGCCCCGCGCATGTCTATGCCGACTTGACCCCTGCTCGGCACCTCGAGCCGGTCACCGCGCTGCACGGCCTGTGGCGGTCGCCGCCCGCATCGTCATCGTGCTGCTGAGGTGCCGCAGGGACGTACCAGGACGCGCCCGCGTCCTGTCACCCGAGAAGACCGGAGAGCAGAAATGGACGACATCACCCTTCCCAAGGCTGTCGAGAACTTCATCGCGGCCACCAACGCGCACGACGCGAACGCGCTGGCCGCGGTCTTCGGCGACGGGGCCACCGTGCGCGATGACGGGACGACCTACGCCGGCGAGGCCGAGATCCGCGAGTGGATCCAGGGGCACCTGATCAACCCCAAGATCGTGATCACGCCGACCTCGTTCGCGGGCGACCGCCTGGTGGCCTCCGGGGACGGTGAGTTCCCCGGCGGGCCTCTGTCCTTCGCGTTCGTGTTCGGCATCAAGGACGACCAGGTCACCGACCTCGCGATCGACCCCGTCTGACTCATCACCGGCCGGGGTGGCCTGAGGGCTGCCCCGGCCAAGAACAGGGAACCAGCCATGGGCACCATGGACGAACTACCCCTGGCAGCTACCTCGCCGGCCTCCACCTCTGCGCTGAAAGCGCAGCCACCCGTCAGCCGCGTCACCAACCTCCCTGGGGAGTACACCTAGGCCGCTCTTGCGATACCTCAGTGTCGGGCGCGATCTTGTTACGGCCACCGGATCAGAGAGGCGGAGCGATGATCAGCTTCGACGGGACCTTCTACACGATCGCAGACCCTCTGTTCGAGATGACCATTCCGGCTTGGCAAGGCTATGGGCCGGACACGGCCGATCAGGCGAACGCCACGATCACCTTTCCCGACGGGTCCCGGCGATACGCGACCTTCATGACCTTGGACGTGATCCGGAAGCTCATGGACAAGGACGCACGCCCGGGCCTGTCAGGCATTCGCACCGCCCGCGCGCGTCAGGCGCGCGCCGGGGGGCAGATGCGCGTGGGCTCAGCCGAGGGCGTCGAAACCCGCGCGCAGGTGGGCGACGCGCTCGCCCAGCTCGGCGACCGCGCCGTTCAGGGGCGTGTCGCCGGACTTGTCCGCCAGTTCACGCACCCGCCGCAACTCGTCCTCCACGGCGGTGACGCGGTTCGCCAGTTCAGCGAGTACGGAGGTGTGGTCGCCGCCGTCCGGAAGCTCGCTTGACAGGCGTTCCCGCAGCAGCGCCGCCTGCTCGGCGAGCCGCCGGTTCATCGTGTAGAGCTCAACGAACACGGCGACCTTGGCGCGCAGCACCCAGGGGTCGAACGGTTTGGTGAGGTAGTCCACGGCCCCGGCGGCGTACCCGCGGAAGGCGTAGTCGGGCGCGCTGTCGACCACGGTCAGGAAGATGATCGGGATGTTCCTGGTGCGCTCTCTCCGCTTGATGTGCGCGGCGGTCTCGAAGCCGTCCATGCCGGGCATGCGCACGTCGAGCAGGATGAGAGCGAAGTCGGTCGACAGGAGGGCCTTCAGGGCCTCCTCTCCGGACCGGGCCCGTATGGGCACGACGTCCAGCGAGCTGAGGATCGCCTCCAGGGCGATCAGGTTCTCCTCACGGTCGTCGACCAGCAGGACCCTGGCACGCTCAGGCATCGATCACGCCTCCTGGGCGTCACGGGACTCCGGGGACGGCACGCCCCTCGTTCGTTCTGTGCCCCCGCTGCGGCCGCGCATGAGCCATCCGCGCAGTCGTTCGAGCAGCCGGTCGACGTCGACCGGCTTGGGCACGTAGTCGGAGGCGCCAGAAGCGATGCTCTTCTCGCGGTCGCCCCGCATTACCTTCGCCGTCAAGGCGATGATCGGCAGGTCGGCGAACTGCGGCATCGTGCGGATCGCCGAGGTCGTGGCCCAGCCGTCCATCTCGGGCATCATGATGTCCATCAGCACGAGCGCGACGTCCTCGTTGCGTTCGAGCTGCTCGATGCCCTCGCGGCCGTTCTCGGCGTACACGACGGTCGAGCCGTGCCGCTCCAGCACGCTGGTCAGCGCGAAGACGTTGCGGATGTCGTCGTCCACGATGAGGATCTTCGCCCCGGCCAGCGGGTCGTCCCCCTGCCAGTCGTGGCTGTCGACGAGCGGCGTGTACTGGAGGAGCGGCAGGTCGGTGGGAAGGGGGATCTCCGGGAGGATGTCCTTGACGTGCAGGTCGGGGCCCTCGTTCTCGCGGCCGTCAGGCTTCGGCGGAGCGGCGATCGCGCCGCCGTCGGGCGCGGCGAGCGGCCCCGTGTAGCTGGGGGGCAGGTACAACGTGAACGTGCTGCCCTCTCCGGGGACGCTCTCGACGTGGATCTCGCCGCCGAGGAGCCGGGCGATCTCCCGGCAGATCGACAGGCCGAGGCCGGTGCCGCCGTACTTGCGGCTGGTCGTGCCGTCGGCCTGGCGGAACTGCTCGAAGATCACTTCGAGCTTGTCGGGCGCGATGCCGATGCCGGTGTCCACGACCCTGAAGGCGAGCATGTCCTCCTGCGCGCCCTGCAGCTTCTCGTCCACGTACGGGACGTCGGCGGGCGCGCGGGTCACCTCCAGCCTGACCGCGCCCTGGTGGGTGAACTTCACCGCGTTGGACAGCAGGTTGCGCAGCACCTGCTGCAGTCGCTGCTCGTCGCTGCTCAGCTCGTTCGGCACGGAGGGGTCGACCTCGACCGCGAACGACAGGCCCTTGTCCTGAGCGAGCGGCGCGAAGGTGGCCTCCATGTAGTCGACCAGCGCGGACAGCGACATCGTCTGAGAATGGATGTCCATGCGGCCCGCCTCGACCTTCGTCAGGTCGAGGATGTCGTTGATCAGCTGGAGCAGCGCGGAACCGGCGTCGTGGATGGTCCGGGCGAACTCGACCTGTTGCGGGGTCAGGTTGCCCTCGTCGTTCTCCGTGAGCAGTTTGGCGAGCACGAGCAGGCTGTTCAGCGGGGTGCGCAGCTCGTGGGACATGTTCGCCAGGAACTCGGACTTGTATCGCGAGGACACCGCGAGCTGCTCGGCCCGCTCCTCCAGCGTCCGCCGTGCCTGCTCGATCTGGAAGTTCTGAATTTCGATGGCGCGGTTCTGCTTGGCCAGCAGCGCCGCCTTGTCCTCCAGCTCGGCGTTGGACCGGCGCAGCTCCTCCTGCTGGCGCTGCAGCTCGTCGGAGCGCTCCTGCAGCTCGATCGCGAGCCGCTGCGACTCGGTGAGCAGGTCCTCGGTACGGGAGTTGGCCATGATCGTGTTGATCGTGACCCCGATGGTCTCGACGAGCTGGGTGAGGAACGCCAGGTGGACCTCGCTGAACTGGGTGAACGAGGCCATCTCCAGGACGCCGAGCACCTGGTTCTCGAAGAGGATCGGCAGCACGACGATCTGTGCCGGGTTCGACCGGCTGAGCCCGGTCTCGACCGTGATGGAGTCGACCGGCACACCTTCGAGGATGATCTGCTTGGTCTCCAGCGCGGCCTGGCCGATGATGCCCTCGCCCAGTTCGAAGCTCGGCTTCGGGGTCGAGCCCGGCTGGATGCCGTACCCGGCGATGAGATTGAGCCGGCCGTCGTCGTAGAGGTAGCAGGCGCCGTGGCTGGCCGAGACGAGCGGGGTGAGCTCGCTCATGATCAGCCGGGCGACCTCCATGAGGTCGCGGTGGCCCTGCATGAGGCGGGAGATCCGGGCCAGGTTGGACTTGAGCCAGTCCTGCTCCTGGTTGGTCTTGGTCGTCTCGCGCAGCGTGGCGACCATCGTGTTGATGTTGTCCTTGAGCTGGGCCAGCTCGCCGGGCGCCTCGACGGTGATCGACCGGGTCAGGTCGCCGCGGGCGACGGCGCTGGTCACCTGGGCGATCGCGCGCACCTGGGTGGTGAGGTTGCCGGCCAGCTCGTTCACGCTCTCGGTGAGCCGCTTCCAGGTGCCCTCCACGCCCTCGACCCGGGCCTGGCCGCCGAGCTGGCCCTCCGAGCCCACCTCGCGGGCGACGCGGGTCACCTCGGAGGCGAACGAGGAGAGCTGGTCGACCATGGTGTTCATGGTGCTCTTGAGCTCGAGGATCTCGCCCTGGGCGTCGACGTCGATCTTGCGGGTGAGGTCGCCGTTGGCGACGGCGGTGGTCACCTGGGCGATGTTGCGCACCTGGTAGGTGAAGTTGTTGGCCATCGAGTTGACGTTGTCGGTGAGGTCCTTCCAGACGCCCGACACGCCGGGGACACGCGCCTGGCCGCCCAGCCGTCCCTCGGTGCCCACCTCGCGGGCCACCCGGGTCACCTCGTCGGCGAACGCCGACAGCTGGTCGACCATCGTGTTCATCGTGTCCTTGAGCTCCAGGATCTCGCCCTGGGCGTCCACGGTGATCTTCTTGGACAGGTTGCCCTGCGCCACCGCGGTGGAGACGACGGCGATCTGCCGGATCTGCGACGTCAGGTTGTTGGCCATGAAGTTGACGTTGTCGGTGAGGTCCTTCCAGATGCCCGACACGCCGCGGACCTGCGCCTGGCCGCCCAGCCGTCCCTCGGTGCCCACCTCGCGGGCGACGCGGGTCACCTCGGAGGCGAACGACGACAGCTGGTCGACCATGGTGTTCATGGTGCTCTTGAGCTCGAGCATCTCGCCCTGGGCGTCGACGTCGATCTTGCGGGTGAAGTCGCCGTTGGCGACGGCGGTGGTCACCTGGGCGATGTTGCGCACCTGGTAGGTCAGGTTGTTGGCCATCGAGTTGACGTTGTCGGTGAGGTCCTTCCAGACGCCCGACACGCCCTTCACCTCGGCCCGGCCGCCCAGCTTGCCCTCGGTGCCGACCTCGCGGGCGACGCGGGTCACCTCGTCGGCGAAGGCAGACAGCTGGTCCACCATCGTGTTGAGGGTCTCCTTGAGCTCCAGGATCTCGCCCTGGGCGTCGACGGTGATCTTCTTGGTCAGGTTGCCCTGCGCGACGGCGGTGGAGACGACGGCGATCTGCCGGACCTGGGAGGTCAGGTTGTTGGCCATGAAGTTGACGTTGTCGGTGAGGTCCTTCCAGACGCCCGACACGCCGCGGACCTGCGCCTGGCCGCCGAGCTTGCCCTCGGTGCCCACCTCGCGGGCCACCCGGGTGACCTCCTCGGCGAACGCCGACAGCTGGTCGACCATCGTGTTGACGGTGTGCTTCAGCTCCAGCATCTCGCCGACCGCGTCGACGGTGACCTTGCGGCTCAGGTCGCCGCGGGCGACACCGGTCGTCACCTCGGCGATGTCGCGGACCTGAGCGGAGACGCGGTCGGACATCGTGTTGACGGCCACGGTGAGGTCGCGCCAGCTTCCCGACATGCCGCGCAGGTTGGCCCGGCCGCCCAGTTTGCCCTCGGTGCCGAGGTCGCGCGTGACCCGTGTCACCTCCGAGGTGACCAGCGAGAGCTGGTCGACCATGCCGTTGATGGCCTTGCCCAGCCGTCGTACCTCGCCGCGGGCCGCGCGGTCCACGTCGATCCGGCGGGACAGGTCGCCCTTGGCCACAGCGTCGATGACGTCGGCGGCGCCGCTGACCGGCGTCACGATGGCGTCGATGAGGTCGTTGACCGAGCCCACGCTCTCCGCCCACGCGCCGACGCCCGGCCCGGGGCTCAGCCGTTCGGTGAACCGGCCCTCCTTGACGATCTCGCGGCGCACCCGGGCGAGCTCGTTGGCCAGGTGTTCGCGCCGGTCCGCCACCTCGTTGAGCAGCAGCCGGATCTCGCTGAGGATTCCCGGCGGGGCGTGGGAGACACGGCGGCGGAAATCGCCGTCCCGCCAGGTGATGAGCGTCTCCAGGAAGGGGACGAGATCGGATTCGCGGTAGACCCGTTCGGTCCCGGCCAGCTCGGCGTTGGCGGGCGACATCTAGCCTCCTTTACCCCGATCGGGGCTGACGCGACCACGGTCTAGGGCCTCATACGGCCTGTCCAGCCGCGGACTCCATGCCAGTCTGTCACGTTCCGTGGGGTGCGGGGCCCTCTTGTTTGACCCGAGGTCAGCCGGAAGTGTGGTAAGCACAATGGTGGTGACAACTACCCCTCGAGCCGTCCTGGCGGCGTCTTTCACGCCGGGCGAGACGGCCGTACCCGATGCGAAGCGGTTCACGCGTGAGGTCATGACCGCGTGGGCCGCCATGTCGGCGTTGCCCGAGGCCGAGCGCCTGGTGGGCGAACTGGTCGCGGAGGCGGCCGGCGCGCCCTTCGAGATCGTGTGGCTGCACCACGGCGAGTCCATCCAGGTGGAGGTGCGGGAGAAGACGGACGGCCAGGACTTCGGTCCGCCGGCCGACGCCGTCGCGTGGGGTGTCACGTTCACCTCGTCGCTGCGCACCCGCTGGGCCCGGCTGGACCTGCCGGGCGGGGAGCCCGTGCAGAGCGACGAGTGGCTGCTGGAGGCCGCGCACGGCCCGGGGTGGCTGGGCTTCCTCGCGGACGCGAGCGACCTGCTCGCGGGCACGCTCAACCCGGAGATGGTCCCGGCGATCGTCGCGCAGATCGTGGTGCCGCGCCTCGCGAGCTGGTGCGCCGTCTACACCGCCCAGGACGGATCGGGGGAGCTGCGGCCCGCCTACCTCTGGCACGCCGACGAGACCCAGATCGACGCCATGCGCGAGGAACTGGAGGAGATCGCGCTGCCGGGGGACGACGACCCCGCCGTGCTGCCGATGAGCGACTGGCAGGCGCTGGCGTACCCGCTGACCGCGCGGGGGCGGCGGCTCGGCGTGATGTGCCTGGGCCGGCGCGACCGTTTCCCCGACGAGGCCATGCAGATCGCCGAGGACCTCAGCAGGCGCGCCGCGCTGGCGCTCGACAACGCCCGTCTGTACGCGCAGCAGGCGGCGGCCAACCGGGCGCTCCAGCGCAGCCTCCTGCCGCCGGACGAACCGACGACCCCGGGGCTCGACTTCCACGTGATCTACGAGCCGGCCGGGGAGTACAACGAGGTCGGCGGCGACTTCTACGACCTGTTCCCGATCGGCGACGGAGTCTGGCGCTTCGCGATCGGCGACGTCTGCGGCACGGGGCCCGAAGCCGCGGCGGTGACCGGGCTGGCCCGCCACACGCTCCGGCTGCTCGCCCGCGAGGGGTACGGCGTGGCCGCCGTCGTGGGCCGGCTCAACCAGGCCATCCTGGAGGAGGGGGAGCGCGCCCGCTTCCTGACCCTGCTGCACGGTCAGATCACGGTCGTGCCGGAGGGCCTCGACATCCGCCTCGTCTCCGCCGGTCACCCGGAGGCCCTGCGGCTGCGGCCGAACGGCGTCGTCGAGGTCGTCGCCTCGCCGCAGTCGCTGCTCGGGGTGTTCCCCGAGGCGAAGTTCCAGGAGGACAACCTGCGGCTCACCCCCGGCGACGTGCTGCTGGGCGTGACCGACGGTGTCACAGAGCGGCGGTCGGGCGACCGGCTGCTCGACGACGACGGCGGCCTGGCCAAGCTGCTGGCCGAGTGCGCCGACCTGTCCGCCCGTGCGGTGGCCGAGCGCATCCGCCGCGCCGTGCAGGACTTCGCGCCCGAGCCGAGCGCCGACGACCTGGCCATCCTCGTCCTGCGCGCGCCCTGACCGCACTCGCGGACACGGCGGTGCCCCGCGGAGGCCGCGGAGCACCGCCGTCGTCCGCCGGTTGTTCGGCGGCCCTTTCGGCGTCTCGACGGACTGTTTCCCCATTCCGGGCTTGAATCTGCGGCCCCGGGACCGGCCCGTTAATCGCTCACGCGAATTGCATGCCATTCCCTATGGATATCCATCAAAGCTGTGCCTATCCAGCGGCGGCACCGGCTGGGCGCTGTGCAGCGGTACCGGAGTGACCCAGACGCGCGTCCTGCTCTTCTGTCAGAACAGTAGCGGTGGTTACACCACGGTTTACGGCCCTTGGGTTGCCAATTCCGTCAAATCAAATGCCAAATGCAGCAGCGACTCATGGCCGATATCGGTCGGATATCAAACGATCTGAGCCGACCACAGGCTCTTTCGGCCGCGGCAGCGTACGGATGCGAATCCGGGGCATTCGGCCGGGCCTTCCGGTATCAGCCGCGGGCCTGCAGGGATCGGACCGCGAAGTCGATGGACACGGTCATCTGCCGGATCCGCTCCTCCACGGTCGGCGCGCCGGGGCCCGCGGCGTACCGGTAGACCGAGACGTCCCCGCCGCGGTCCGTCAGCGCCCGCACGTAGCCGTCCACATGCCGTCCCGGGCAGCGGGGGTCCTCGTCCCCTGTGATGACCAGCAGTGGCGCCTCCACCATGTCGGCGTACGTGATCGGGGAGGACGCGGCGTACCGCTCGGGCACCTCGGCCGGGGAGCCGCCCAGCAGCGCCCGGTGCGCCGCGCGCAGGCACTCGGCCTCCTCCTCGTACGCCGCGGCGTGGTCGGCGATGGGAACGGCCGCGATCCCCGCCGCCCAGGCCTTCGGCTGGGTGCCGAGCGCCAGCAGGGTCAGGTAGCCGCCCCACGCCGTGCCGGCGAGCACGAGGCGGTCCGGGTCGGCGATGCCCCGCTCCACCGCCCAGTCGCGCACCGCCGCCACGTCGGCCAGCTCGATGTGACCGATGTCGCCGCGCAGGGCGTCGCGCCAGGCCGAGCCGTACCCCGCCGATCCCCGGTGGTTGACCTGGATCACCGCGAAGCCGCTGTCCACCCACGCCGCGACCCGCGGCTTGAAGGAGTCGTCGTCCTGGCCGCCCGGACCGCCGCCGAACTCCGCGAGCCGCCCCCCGTGACTGCGCAGGAGGAACACCGTCGGATACGGCGCGGCCACGCGCTCGGGACGGGAGACGAGGGCGTGGATGCGCCCGCCAGGGCCCTCCACGTCGATGTCCTCCAGCGGCACGGACGGCGGCGGCGTGCGCCCGGGGCTGAGGACCACGTGGCCGCTGCTCGACTTGACGACCGGCGGGTGGGACGCGCTCGACCAGGCGTACTCGACGGTGCCGTCGGGGCGCGGCGCGGCCGCCTCGATCACCCCGTGCGGGCTCTCTATCGGGGTGAGGCCGCCTCCGGCGAGGTCGTAGCGCAGCAGTTCCGTGCGTCCCCGCTGGCGGTGGACGATGAGCAGGGCCCGGCCGTCGTCGTACCAGTCCGCCGAGATGTCGCCGCGCACCCGCAGCCAGATCTCCCGCTGCTCGCCGGTCACCGGGTCCCACACGAGCGGTTCGCGGCGGCCCCGGCGCTCGTGCAGGACGAGCAGGCGCCGGTCGCCGGGGACGGGGGCGAACCTGCCGCCGGTCACGCCCCTGCCCGGTCCGTCGTTCAGCTCGGCGACCGTGGAGCCGTTCGCCCTTACGACCCGTACGGCCGGGTGCAGGACGTCACCGTGCTCGCTGTGGTTGACGGCGATGAGCGAGCCGTCGAGGGACATGTCCGCGACGGCGGCGTACTCGTCGTGGCGATACAGCGTGACCGGCTCTTCGCCGGGCCTGGCCAGCAGGATCTCGAAGCCGTCCCGCGAGGAGCGGCCGACGGCCGCGGTGCCGTCCGAGGCGAGCGCGAGCCCGCAGGGGTGGCCGGGCGGCATGACCAGGGGCTCGTCGGGGCCTCCGTGGAACGGCTGGCGCGACCAGACGCCGTACCCGTCGCCGGCGGTGTCGCCGAACCACCAGATCCACCGGCCGGTCGGGTCGATCGCGCCGTACCGCGTGCCGTGGGGGCGGTCGGTGACCTGGCGGGTCCGCCCGCTCGACCGGTCCCAGGCGTAGATCTCCCAGGCCCCGGAGGCGTTGCCGCGGTAGACGGCGCGGTGCGGCGCGTGGCGTGCCCAGGTGGGCAGGGTCACTCGCGGTGCCCGGAATCTGGCCTGCCAGCGTTCCTCGGCCTTCATGCGGGCCCTCCCCTGCGTTCCTACGGGGTCGAGTTCAGTATGTCCCGCAACAGGCGACAATGACCGACAAATGGGAGATGTTGTCTCATTAGGCAGTCCGAGTGCGCGGCTCAGGACAGGTCCAGGCCGGCGAGCTGGGCGCGGCTGGCCACGTTGAGCTTCGGAAACGCCCGGTAGAGGTGGTAGCTGACGGTCTTCGGGCTCAGGAACAGCTGCGCGCCGATCTCGCGGTTGGTCAGGCCCTTCGCGGCCAGCCGTACGATCTGGAGCTCCTGCGGGGACAGAGCCGACAGCGCTTCCCCGCGCGCTGTCGGGGAGCTGGTGTCTCCGGTGGCGCGCAGTTCCGTGCTCGCGCGCTCGGCCCACGGGCGGGCGCCCAGCCGTTCGAAGGTCTCCCACGCGGCCCGCAGGTGCGGCCGGGCGCTGCCCTTGTCGCGCTCCCTGCGCAGGCGCTCCCCGAAGGCGAGCGCGGTGCGGGCCGCCTCCCAGGGGCGGCCGCTGCCGGCGTGCAGCCCTACGGCGGTCCGGAAGTGCTCGTGCGCCCGCTCCCAGCCGGTCTCGAGCTGCGCCCGGCAGCGGTGCAGAACGGCCAGGGCCCAGTCCTGCCCCGAGGCCGTCGCCCACTCCTCGAACCGGCGCAGCGGCTCCTTCGCGGGCACCCCGAGCCGTACGGCCGCCTCGATCTGGTCGGGGGCGAAGTAGACGGCCTGGATCTGGTGGCGTACCGGGCCGGACATGGCGGCGTCGAGCCGGTCCAGAGCCTCGGCGAACCGGCCCTGGCCGAGGTCGAGCAGGGCCAGCGCCCACTCGGCCCAGGCCAGGCCGTTGACGATGTGGTTGGCGTCGAAGCGGTCACGCGAACGGGCGGCGAGCTCGGCGCACCGGTCCGCCTCGCCCCGCACGGCCGCCAGCCAGGCCAGCGTGCCCTCCAGATAGCCCGCCCGGTTGCGCTGCCCGGTGTCGGAGATGAGCCGCAGCCCCTCGGCCGCGGTGGCCTCGGCGTCCCTGAACCTGCCGAGATACAGCTCGGCGGCGGCGAGCGTCACGTGGACCAGGGGGAGTTTGCCCATGTCGCCGGCGGCCCGGCACTCCGCGGCCATGGCGGCCGAGATGTCGTGCCCGGTGCGGAAGTCGCCGACGAGCGGGGCGACGAAGGCCGCGTTGATCCGGAACGTGTGCGCCCCGGAGGTGATCCGGCCGCCGCTGGCGACCATGTCGCGCATGATGGGCAGCCCCCGCTCCGGTCCCTGCCGCAGCAGCACGGCCGCGCCGGTCACGGCCTGGACGGCGGGATCGAGGCCGTCCTCCGGACGGAGGCCGAGCGCGTGCAGGCGCGCGGCCGCCTCGGCGACCCTCTCCGGGTCGCCGAGCTGCCAGCCGTTGCGTGCGGCGTCGGTCAGCATGAGCCCGGCCGCGACGCGGTCCTGCCGCGCCTGCCCGTCGGAGTCCGCCGCGTCCGCGGCCGCGAGCGCGGCCAGCTCCTCCGCGCCCCGCAGCAGCAGCTCGTGGGCCACGTACGGAGCGCCCTCGTCGAAGGCGATGCGGGCGCGCAGCTCGCGGAGCCGGGCCCGGGAACGGGGATCGGTGACCAGCGCGGCGGCGCGCTCGATGAGCTGCTTGGCCCGGCCGGACTGGCCCGCGTCGGCGGCGGCGACGGCGGCCGCGGTCAGCCGCCCCGCCTTGAGCGCGCGGTCCTCGGTCAGCTCGGCGGCCCGTTCGAGCGCGGCGCAGGCCCCGGCGTCGCCGTGGCGGTCCCTGGCGCGCCGCGCGGCCTGCTCCAGCGCCAGTGCCGCCGTCTCGTCGGGGCCGGTGGCGGCGGCGGCCAGGTGCCAGGCCCGCCGGTCCGGCTGATGCTCCAGCAGCCTCGCCAGGATCGTGTGGATCTCCAGCCGCAGGTCGTAGGTGCCGTGCCGGAAGGCCGCCGCGCGCATGAGCGGGTGGGTGAAGGTCACCCGCCCGCCGTCGATCCTGACCAGACCGGCCCGCTCGGCCACGCCCAGGGCGGCGGGCGCGATCCCCAGCTCCCCGCCCGCCCGTACGACGACGTCCAGGTCGCCGCCGTCGGTCAGCGCGGTGACCAGCAGCGCCTTTTGGGCGTCCGGAGGCAGCTCGGCGATGCGGATGGCGTACGCCTGCTGGATGCGGGCGGGCAGCGGCAGCGGACTGCGGTCGTAGGCGGGCAGGTCCGTACGCGGGAGTTCGAGCAGGGCGAGCGGGTTGCCGCAGCTCTCCTCGATGAGGCGGTCGCGGGTGCCGGGGGCGAGCCCGGGGGCCGCGTGGGCGAGCAGCGCGGCGGCGCTGTCGGCGTCGATGCCCGGCAGGCGGTGCTCGGGCAGGCCGGAGGGGTCGAAACCGTCACGCGCGGCGAAGACCATGACGATGCCCTCGGCGTGCAGCCGGTGGGCCGCGAACCGCAGCGCCTGCGCCGACTCCTGGTCGAGCCATTGCGCGTCGTCGACCAGGCACAGCAGCGGCCCGCCCTCGGCCAGCTCGGCCAGCAGCGACAGCACGGCCAGGCCCACCAGCAGCCGGTGGTCGGTCACCGGAGCCAGGCCGAAGGCGCCGCGCAGGGCGGCCGCCTGCGGCGCGGGCAGCGCGTCCAGCCGGTCGAGCGTGTGCCCGAGCAGCAGATGCAGCGAGGCGAACGGGATCTCCGCCTCGGTCTCGACGCCGACGCCGCGCAGCACGCGCATGCCGCCCATGTCCCGGGCGCGTTCCGCGGCGTACGCCAGCAGCGACGTCTTGCCGATGCCCGGCTCGCCCCGGACCACGATCACGCCGGAGCGTCCCGCGCGCGCCCGATCGAGCAAGCCGTCGATCACCGCTTGATCGGTCGCACGCCCCCACAGCACCCCGGCATCCTAGGTCGTATCCGTCCGATCTTCCGCCTCCTGCGGTCGCCGCGGCACGATCCGCGGGGCACCCCGGTGCTCCTGATCATCGCGCGGTGGTGCATCCGATGACGGCACTGGTCATGTGTCCGATACCCCTCGGACGTCCGCGTTCCTAGCGTTCTCAGGGTGAACACCACCCAGGCGGTCGATCTCACCGCGGTCACCAAACACCACGCACACGGCGTCACGGCGCTGGACGACGTCACGATCGGCTTCGGCGTCGGCACGTTCACCGCCGTGATGGGGCCCTCGGGGTCGGGCAAGTCGACGCTGCTGCAGTGCGCGGCGGGGCTGGACCGGCCCAGCGCGGGCCGGGTGGTCGTGGACGGCCGCGACCTGGCGACCCTCGGGGACCGGAAGCTGACGCTGCTGCGCAGGGACCGGATCGGCTTCGTGTTCCAGTCGTTCAACCTGCTGCCCTCGCTCACCGCCGAACAGAACGTGGGCCTGCCGCTGCGGCTCGCCGGGCGGCGCCCCGACCGGGAGCTGGTGCGGCAGAGCCTGGCCGCGGTGGGCCTGGCCGAGCGCGCCGGGCACCGGCCCGCCGAGATGTCGGGCGGGCAGCAGCAGCGGGTGTCCATCGCGCGGGCGCTGGTCACCCGCCCCGCGGTGCTCTTCGCCGACGAGCCGACCGGCGCCCTCGACGCCAACACCAGCCGTGACGTGCTGCGGCTGCTGCGCACCCTGGTGGACCGGCAGGCCCAGACCATCGTCATGGTCACCCACGACCCCGTGGCGGCCTCGTACGCCGACCGGGTCGTGTTCCTGACCGACGGCCGCGTGTACGGCGAGCTGTACGAGCCCACCGCCGAACTGGTCGCCACCCGGATGCTGCAGCTGGAGGCGTCATGCTGAGGATCGCCTGGTCCACGCTGCGTACGCGCTGGATCTCCTTCGCGGGCACGTTCGCCGCGCTGGCGCTGGGCGCCGCGCTGATCGCCGCGCTCGGCCAGGTGCTGGCCTCCGGGATCACGTCACCGCCGCGGGGGCCGCAGCGGTACGCCGCCGCACCCGTCGTGGTCGTGCCCGGCGACCGGCTCACCGTGGACACCTGGCGGGGCGGCAGCAGCGCGCCGCTTGCCGAGCCGCGCGGCCTCGGCGACGACCTCGCCGCCCGCTTCCCCGGCGCGGTGGTGGACCGGGTCTTCCCCGCACGGCTCTCCGGCGGGCCGCCGGCGGTGGGCAGGCCCTGGTCGGCCGCCCGTACGGCGCCGCAGCCGCTCGTCTCGGGCCGCGCGCCCTCGGGGGACGGAGAGATCGCGATCAGCGCGGGAGCGCTGCCCGGGCGGCGAGGGCCCACCGCGGCGCGGGCGCTGGTCGGGCGGCGCGTGCCGGTGGTCACCGCGACCGGAATCACGACGTACCGGGTGGTGGGCGTCACAGAGGCGGGGCCGCAACCGACCGTGTTCTTCGGTGACGCGCACGCCGCCCGGCTGTCGCCACGGGTGGACGCGCTCGCGCTGTGGCGGCCCGCCGCCGAGGTGCGGACGGCGGTGGCGGGGACGGCGCGGGTGCTGACCGGGCAGGACCGGGCGCTGGCCGACCCGTTCCGCGAGGCCGACGAGCGGGCGCGCAACAACGTCAACACGATCGCCGGCATCGCCGCCGGGTTCGCCGCCTTCATCGCGATCTTCGTGGTGTCGTCCACGTTCGCGTTCGCGGTGGGGCAGCGGCGGCGCGAGTTCGCCCTGCTGCGGACCAGCGGCGCGACCGCGGGACAGGTCAGGCGGATGATGTACGGCGAGGCCGCCCTCGTCGCGGTGGCCGCCTCCGCGGTGGGCGCGTTCCTCGGCCCGTTGACCACCCGGCCGATCCTCGACCGGCTGGCCGCGCTCGGGATGGCGCCCGAGTGGCTGACGCCGTCGGAGTCGTCCGTACCGGCCTGGGTGGCCTTCGGCACCGGTGTGCTGGTCGCGCTGACGGGCGTGACCGTGGCCGCACGGCGGGCCGGTCGGGTGCGGCCCGCCGAGGCGCTGCGCGAGGCGGCGGTGGAACCCCGTGCGATGACGCCGGCCCGGTGGATCGCCGGACTGGGCCTGCTCGGCACGGCGCTGGTCAGCATGGCGGTGAACGCCATCGGAGACCCGGGGTCGGCCACGAACAACAAGACCTTCATGCCGATCGTCATGCTGCTCATCGCCGCGCTCGGCCTGCTCGCGCCGGTCTTCGTGCGGCCCGTCACCCGGCTGCTCGTCGCGCCGCTGGAGCGGCTGCCCGGCGCCGGCGGTGTCGTGGTCGCGGGCGGAACGGCGGCCTCGGCCGGGCGGACCGCCGCCACGGCCGCGCCGGTCCTGGTCACCGTGGCGCTCGCGGCCTCACTGCTGGGCGGGGCCGCGATGAGCGACGCCGCCAAGTCGGCGCTGCAGACCCGGCCGGTGCGCGCCGGCTACCTGGTGCTTCCCGACGGGGACGCCGGGCTCGACCGGCAGCTCGTCGAGCGGCTGCGGGCCGTCCCCGGCGCCGACGTGGCCACCGAGACCGAGACCAGCGTGTACACCCTCGAAGGCGACACCCAGCTCATCCGCAGGCCCGCCCAGGCCGTCGAGCCGGGCACGCTGTCCACGGCGCTGTCGGTCCCGCTGGTCGCCGGATCGACGGCCGGGCTGCGCGACGACACCATCGTCGTCTCGCGGACCTGGGAGCTGAGTCTGGGGCAGCGAGTGCGCATGTGGCGCGCGGACGGCAGCCCGGTCACGCTGACGGTGACCGGCGTGCTCGGCGACGACTCGCCGGCCGACGCCTATGTCACGCCCGCCCACGCGTTCTCCGCCCTGCCCTCCGTCGCGTACGTGACGCCGCGCCCCGGGGTGGCGGCCCCGGCCGTACGGGCCGCGCTCGAACAGGCCGTACGCGGCCACAACGCCCGCGCGGTGAGCAGGGCCGAGTGGGAACGGGAGTCCGGCGACCGGCAGGCCTCGGCGAGCCGGCTCGGCCTGCTGGCCGTGCTGGGGATCATGCTCTGCTACACCGTGATCGCGCTGGTCAACACGCTGCTGATGGCGGCCTCCGACCGGGCGGCGGAGCGGGGCGGCCTGCGGCTGCTGGGCGCGACGCGGGCGCAGGTGCTGCGGTATGTCGTGGCGGAGGCGCTGGCGGTGGTGGCCGTCGGAGTGGTGCTGGGCTTCGCGGCCACGGCACTCGGCCTGCTGGGGCTGGGGGCGGCCCTGCTGCGCCTGGCCGGGCCCTTCGCCTTCGCCGTGCCGTGGCAGCCGGTCGTCGCGGTCATCGCGGTCTGCTTCCTGCTGGGAGCGGGCGCGGCGGTCGCCCCCGCGATCCGCACCATCCGCACCGGGGGCGTGGCGATCCCGCGCTCGTGACCCCGGTCAAGCGGGCAGGGCCCAGCGGGTGACGCGGAAGGACGCGGTCACCGGCACCGGGTCGGGGAGCGCGGCGATCTTCGCAGCCAGCTCCTCGGGGCGGGTGTGCCAGGCGCTCGGACCCATGCCGACCACCGCCTCGACCTCGTCGTGGCCGAGCGTGAGCGCGATCTCCTCCGTTTCCTCCCCGATGCGGGCGAAACGGCCGCCCAGGCTCTCCTCCAGGCGGCGCTCCTTGTCCTCGTCCACGCTCAGCAGGCCGAGCCGTTCGACGAGCGGGCTCAGGTGACCGGGGGCGGGGGTGACGACGACCAGCGTGCCGCCCGGGCGCAGCACGCGGGCGAACTCCTCCGCGTTGCGCGGTGCGAAGACGTTGAGCAGCACGTCCACGCGGCCGTCGGCCACCGGGAGCGGCCGCCACACGTCCGCCACCACGGCGCCGATGCGGGGATGCGCGCGTGCGGCCCGTTTCAGGGCGTGCTTCGACACGTCGAGCGCGATGCCCACCGCGTCGGCGCCGAGCGCGGCGGCCAGGTAGTGGCCGGTGCCCGCCCCGGCGTCGGCGACCACGGCGGCGCCCGCGCAGATCCGGGCGAGGCGGCCGGCCAGCGGCGCGTAGTGCCCCGCCTCCAGGAAGCGCGCCCGCGCGGCCACCATCGCGGGCGTGTCGGCCGTGCCGGCCGGGCGGGTGAGCATGTTCACGTATCCCTGCCGCGCCACGTCGAAGGAGTGGCCGCGCGCGCACCTGACCGACCCGCCGGCCAGGTGGACCGCCGTCCCGCAGGCCGGGCAGACGAGATGATCGATGACGTCGGCGAGCACCCGTCCATCATCCCGGCTGCGCGGCCGCACCGGAGAGCGCCCGCGCGGCCGCCCCCTCGCATCGCGTCCGGAACGCCGGGCACGGGACGGCCCGGGGAAGCAAGGAGGCGGGCGGCAAGTCGATTGCAGGAGTTCGACAAGCCGGCGGAGGTTCCATTGACACGCAAGGAGCTTTCGAAGGGGGAATCCGAGATGACCCGCACCCGCCGCCGCTGCCCGCGCTGCCGTACGGAGCTCGACGAGGGCCCGATCCTTTACCGCTGCGCCCACTGTGAGCGCGCCGTCTACGCCGCCGATCTCGACGTCGACTACGCGCCCGTCCTGGCCGTCCGCTGAACCGCGCTTCTTCTGTCGTGGGCCCTTCTTCTATCGTGATGCGATGCCGCATGAGCCGAGAATCGTGTCCGGTGTCGAGATCGTCCCGCTCTGCGATGCCGTGGGTCCCATGAAGGAACCGGTCCGCAAGCCGCTGCCCGAGATGTTCGCCGGTGCGATGTTCGCCCCGGGCGAGGAGTGGGTGCTGCACTTCCACTGCTACCTGCTGCGGGCGGCGGGCCGCACGGTCCTGGTGGACACCGGGATCGGCGGCGCGGACGCGCCCGCGACCTGGGCGCCCCTGCCCGGCCGCCTCGGCGGAGAGCTGGCCGCCGCCGGGGCCGCCCCGGCCGACGTGGACGTCGTCGTGCTGACCCACCTGCACAGCGACCACGCGGGCGGCGCGGTCGCGGGCGGCGCTCCCGCCTTTCCCAACGCCCGCTATGTCGTGCAGCGGACGGAGACCGAGTGGGCCTCCGGCCCGGTGCGCGAGCTGATCCTCGACCCCCTGCGGGACCGGCTCGACGTCGTCGACGGCGACGCGGAATTCGTGCCCGGGGTCCGGGTGCTGCACACGCCCGGCCACACGCCCGGCCACCAGTGCGTCGAGGTGGGAGATCTGGTGATGAGCGGCGATGCCGTGCTCCACCCCGTCCAGGTCGCCGATCCCTCGATCCCCTACGTGTACGACGAGGACCCGGATCTCGCCGTACGGACGCGCAAGGACATCCTCGCCCGGGCCGCCGTCCTCGCCCCCTCCCACTTCCCCGACCCCTTCGTGCACGTAAGGTAATCGAACGGTCACTCTTCGCTCATCTCCTTGTTAAGCTCTTGGCTATGGGTGCACAACGTACGTACGCTCTGGTCGTGGGTGCCAAGGAGGAACGCATCAACCTGCGCGTGGACGCGGAGACCAAGCGGCTGCTGGAGAACGCGAGCGAGGCCGCCGGGGACACCGTCTCCTCGTTCGTCCTCGGCGCGGCGACCACGGCCGCCCGTGAGTTGCTGGCGGACCGGACGGTCTTCCGGCTCGACGAGGAGCAGTGGCAGGCCTTCGACGCGGCCCTGTCACGGGAGTCTCGCGACGTGCCGGGACTCTCCGAGCTCATGACGACCCCGACGATTCTGGACGAGAACCCGTGAAGCTGTCCGCGGTGTCCCCCGTCACCGGGGGTGGCGGCCTCGACGGCTTCGACTGCGGTTCCCCCGCCCAGAGCGATTGGCTGACGCGCCATGCGCTGCAGGCGCATGCGAGTGGAGGATGTCGCGTCTACGTCGTGCGCGACATCGAGGCCGGCAGGGTTGTGGGTTACTACGCACTCGCGGCCGGGAGCGTCGGTCCGGCTGCGGCTCCCGCACGGCTGCTCAAAGGGGCCGGGCGTCACGATCAGCCCGTGGTCATCCTGGCCCGGCTGGGGGTGGACCGAGGCGCGCAGGGCATCGGGCTGGGACGGGCACTCGTGGTGGACGCTTTCCGGCGAGTGGCGCGGGTGGCCGACCAGATCGGTGTTCGGGCCATGCTCATCCACTGTGAGAGCGAGACGGCGCGGGCCTTCTATCTGCGGCTCGCCGCGTTCGAGCAGAGCCCGAGCGATCCTCTGCACCTCCTCCTGCTGATGAAGGACCTGCGGAGGGCCCTTCCGGGCAGTGCTTTGGGCGGCGTGATCGGCACGACCCCGGGTTTCACGGATGCGGTGGACGTGGAGAGCAGCCGCGACACCTGGCGATGAGCCTGCTCCGATGTCGTCCCCGGTCAGGCGGGGGCCGGGACGGGAGCGGAATGCACTGTGGCGCGGCGGCGGGCGCGGGCGCGGTAGCGGACCACCTGTACGGCCCCGAGCAGCCAGATCGGATACTGCACGGCGAACGCCCAGCGGAAGTCGTTCTGCAGGTCCATGACAACCCCGACCAGAGCGATCAGGGACATCGAGGCGGCGAAGCCGCCCCCGTTGACGATGCCGGTGGCGACCCCGATGCGCTCGGCCGGGTTGAACGTGCGGGCGTAGTCGAAGCCGACCATCGAGCCCGGGCCGTTCGTGGCGAGGGCCAGCATGAGCAGCCCGAGCGTCCACAGCGGCGCGGGTCCGGGCCACAGGAGGACGAGCGTCCACGCGCCGGCCGTGGCGCCGATGACCGCGAGCACCATCCACGAGCGGCGCAGCGGGAAGCGCCCGGCGAGGTGGCCGAGCAGCGGCCCGCAGCCCATCGCGAGCAGCGTGAGCGTGGTCAGCAGCACGCCGGCCGTACGCGGGGACAGGCCCTGGCCCTGCACCAGGAAGGGATAGCCCCACAGGATCGTGAAGGCCGCGGACGAGCACTGGGTGGCCGCGTGGGTCCACATCCCGAGACGGGTGCCGGGCTCCGCCCAGGCCGCCCGCACGCCGAGCGCCGCGGGCGCGCGTTCCGGCCGCCGGTCGCGCAGGAAGAGGCCGACGGCGGCCAGGGCCACCACCCCCAGGCCGCCCGCCCACAGGAAGGTCGGCGTCCAGCCGTACGCGTGCAGCGAGGTGATCAGCGGCACGGCCGACACGACCGCGCCGAACTGGCCGAGGATGCCGGTGAGCTGCACGATCAGCGGATTGCGGCGGGGCGGGAACCAGACGTTGACCACCCGGATCACGCTGATGAACGTCATGGCGTCGCCGCAGCCGACCAGCACCCTCCCGGCGGCGGCCGCCGCGAGGCCGGTGGCTACGGCGAACAGGAGCTGGCCGAGGGCCATGACCGCCGCGCCGACGAGCAGCATGCGCTTCGAACCCAGGCGGTCGACCAGGACGCCGACGGGAATCTGCATGGCCGCGTAGACGAGCAGTTGCAACATCGCCAGGGTGGACAGCGCCGCCGGTCCGATCCCGAACCTCGTCGCCGCGTCGATCCCCGTCACGCCGAGCGACTGCCGGTGGAAGACCGCGACCATGTACGCGAGCACACCGGCGATCCAGTAGATCAGGGCTTTGCGACTGTTTCCACCCGTATGACCCACGTAGATAAATTTTACCGTTATGTACTTATTGCCCCTTACGTGACTTCTGTCACGCGTGCGCCGACACGGGATTGCTGTAGTGCTCGGGGCATCCTCTCGGTGCGCTTCCCTCCGGGCACGCCATTCCGGGCAGCGTCCGTGGCGGGGCCGTCCGAGAGCGGCCCATTTGAAAAGGCCGGTGAACGGCTGTGCGCCGGAAGGCAGGGTCACCGTTCCGGCGCACCGCCGCAGTGTCAGACGAGGGCGGGGACCCGCTCCTCCGGCGTCTCCTCTGCCACGTCGTCGCCGTGCGACAGCCGCGGCAGCCAGTCCAGCCAGCGCGGCAGGTACCAGTTCCAGTCGCCGAGCAGCTTCATCGTGGCCGGCAGCAGCACCGCGCGCACGATCGTCGCGTCGATCAGCACGGCCGCCGCGAGGCCGATGCCCAACTGCATGAACGTCAGCAGCGACAGCGTGGCGAACGTCGCGAACACCGCCACCATGATGAGCGCGGCGCTGGTCACCACCGCCGCCGTGCTCCTGATCCCGGACGTCACGGCGTCCTCGGTGCTCATGCCCCGGTCGTACGCCTCCCTGATCCGGCTGAGGATGAAGACGTGGTAGTCCATCGACAGCCCGAACAGGATCACGAACAGGAACAGCGGCAGCCAGTTGGTGATCGTCCCGGTCGAGTGGAAGCCGAGCAGGCTCTCGCCGTACCCCTTCTGGAAGACCAGCACGAGCACGCCGTACGCCGCTGCGACCGACAGCAGGTTGAGCAGGATGGCCTTGACCGCCACCACCAGTGACCGGAACGAGGCCAGCAGCAGCACGAACGCGAGTAGCAGCACGAACGCGAACACCAGCGGGATCCGGCGGGCCAGTTGCGCGTTGAAGTCCATGGAGCCCGCGGTGTTGCCGGTGACGTGGGCGCCCGGGAGGGTGGCCGGGACGACCTTCTCGCGCAGCGTGCGGATCGCGTGCTCGGACACCTCGTCCACGCCGGTGCCCTTGATGCCGATGCTGATCCTGGCCACTGTCTTGTCCGGGTTGACGGCGACGGCGAAGGGCTCGTTGGTCTCGCCCGTGGCCAGCGCCCGCCGCCGGAAGTCCTCGATCCTGGCGGTGAACGCGGGCGTCGTCACGTCGGCCGCCTTGACCACGACCACCGCGGGCTCGTTGCCGCCGGGGAACGCCTTGTCGATCCGCTTGAACGTCTCGGCGATCCGGTAGTCGCCCTGCAGGTCGTCGATGGTCTGCGTGCCGGTCTTCAGCTGGAAGGCCGGGATCGCCAGGCCGACCAGCAGACCACCGGCGAGGAGCACGGAGACGAGCGGGCGGCGCAGCACCGGGCGCATGATCGCCCCCCAGACCCGGCTCTGGCCGCCGCGCACGCCGAGGATCCGCCGCCAGGTGATTCGGCCGCCGCTGAGGGCCCGTACGGTGCCGTGGATCACGCGGGCATCGATCTTGTCGCCGATCAGCGAGAGGAGGGCGGGCAGCACGGTCAGCGAGCCGGCGACGGCCGTGAGCACCACGAGGATCGTGCCCTCGGCGAAGCCCATGAAGACGCCGTCGCCGGTGAGGAACATGCCGGCCATGGCGACGATGACGGTGATCCCGGAGATCAGCACGGCGCGTCCCGAGGTGGCCGCCGCGATCTCGATCGCCCGCTTCTTGCTCCGGCCCTTCGCCCGCTCCTCCCGCTCACGCATGATGTAGAAGAGCGAGTAGTCCACCCCGACGGCGAGGCCGATGAGCAGCATCACGTTGGTCGTGGCGGAGTCGACGTGCAGGAGGTGGCTGGTGAAGGCCAGCAGCCCGGTGGCCGCGAAGATCGCCGTCATCGCCAGCGCGACGGGCACGATCGCGGCCAGCAGCGCGCCGAACGCGGCGAGCAGGATGCCGAGCGTGATGGGCAGCGAGAGCTGCTCGGCCCGGACGAAGTCCTTGTCGAGGGCCTCGCCGATCAGCTTGCCCGCGCTGGCCGATCCGGCCTCCTCCACGCGCAGGTCCGGGTGCGCCCCCTGCACCCTGGCCACCGCGTCGAGCACCGGCTGGATCCGCTCCTCCGCCGTGGCGCCGTCGCCCTTCATGTCGAACTGGACCAGCGCCGTGAGCCGGTCCGGCGTCACCGGCGAGGGCTCCTTGTCGTACGGCGTGCGTACGTGCTCGACCTGACCGGTGGCCTCGACGGCCTTCTTGACGTCCTCGACCGCCCGGCGGAAGGCCGGGTCGGTCACGGTCGCCGTCCCCGTGCGGGTCTGGACCAGCACGACCTCGCCGGCCACGTTCTTGAACGCCGCGCCGTCGAGGATCTGCTCGGCCTGGCGCGAGTCGCCGGTCGCGGATTCGTAGCCGCGCATCTCCACCGTGCCGGCGGCGTTGCCCGCGACCGTCGCGACGGCGACGAACGCGATCCAGATGAGCAGCGCCCACCAGCGGTGGCGCGCGCTCCAGCCGCCGATGGCGGCGGCGAAGTTCCTGCGGCCTCTCATGACCTCCCCTTTTCCCGACTGCCTCACACGGTAGGAATCGATCAAGGGCGGTACATCGGGCGTGCAGACCAGATCGCGCGTACTGCTCGGGACGTACGTCTCCTCCCCGCGATCTAGGGGAAGTCCCCCATTAGGCTCAGGGACATGCGATCGGAGCTGCTGTGATCCCGGCGGACGCCTTCTACGCGGGGCTGTTCAAGGTGGCCGCCGCGGCGGCCGGTTTCGTCACCGACTCCTCGGACCGGGTCCTGCTCGTGAAACCGGGTTACCGCGACCACTGGGGCTGGCCTGGCGGGCACGTCGACGAGGGCGAATCGCCCGAGGCGGCCTGCGGCCGTGAGCTGGCGGAGGAACTGGGCGTCACCCGGCCGGTGGGCCGCCTGCTCGTGGTGCAGTGGGTGCCGCCGCTGGACGACCGGCCGATTCCGCTGGTCCACTTCCTGTTCGACTGCGGGACGTTCGAGGACGGCACGGGGGTCGTCCTGCAGGAGGAGGAGCTGGACGACTACGGGTTCTTCACCGCGGAGCAGGCCGCCTCTCTCATGCCGGGCTACCTGGTGGCCCGGCTGACGGCCGCCCAGCGGGCCCGCGAGACCGGGGAGACCGTTTACCTCCCTGCCGCCGTCGCCGAATAGTTTCCCGTCCTCGTGGAATGGGGTGACCGAACCGGAGTGACGAACGGGACGGTGAGGCATGGACGATCCGGAGCTCAAGAAGGAGCTCGAGGAGGTGGACGCCCAGATCGAGCGTCTGCGCAAGGAGACCGCGCAGATACGCGAGGAGATCGGGCAGAGCTGGGACGCGCCGACTGACATGGCGGAGAGATCCACCCTGCTGACCAACGTCGAGCAGCAGGAGGCGCTCATCGACGACCTGCAGGTCAGGCGCGAGCAGATCCTGCGGCGGATGGAACGGGCCTGACCCCGCCGCCCCCGAGCCGATCCCCGAGGCGTTTGTACGCTGGTAGTGCCACGAGGCCGTGGCGCACCGGACGACGGGGGCGGCGTGGACGTCATGACCGCTATGCGAACGAGAGTTGCCAGGGGGGAACCGGCCGGGCTGCCCGCGGAGGTGACCAGCTTCGTGGGGCGCCGACACGAGCTGGCCGAGCTCAAGCGCCTGCTGGGGACCGCGCACGTGGTCACGGTGATCGGCCCGGGCGGGGTGGGGAAGACCCGCCTCGCGCTGCGGGCGGCCGAGGAGGTCCGCAGGAGCTTCCCCGGCGGCGTACGACTGGTCGAACTGGCCGCGCTGGAGGATCCCGCCCTGCTCGTGCAGGCGGTGGGCGAGGCGCTGTCGGTCAACGACCACTCGACCCGGCCGCCGCTCGGCGCGCTGGTCGAACACCTGCGTGGGCGGCAGACCCTGATCGTGCTCGACAACTGCGAGCACGTCCTCGCCGAGTGCGCGGTGCTCGTGGACACGCTGGTCCGCGCGCTGCCCGAGCTGCGGGTCCTCGCCACCAGCAGGCAGGTGCTCGGCATCGACGGCGAGCGGATCGTCGAGCTGGCGCCGCTGTCGATGCCCAAGCCGGGCGGTGACTCGGCGGTGCCGCTCGCCGCGTCGGACGCGGTCCGGCTGTTCGCCGAGCGGGCCGCGTCGGTCGTCCCCGGGTTCGAGGTGACCGAGGAGAACGAGGCGGCGGTGGCCGAGATCTGCCGCCGGCTCGACGGCCTGCCCCTGGCGATCGAGATGGCCGCCGTACGGTTGCGCGTCCTGTCGGTGAGCCAGGTGCTGGAGCGTCTGGACGACCGGTTCCGGCTGCTCACCGGGGGATCGCGAGCCGCGCTGCCCCGGCAGCGTACGCTGCGCGCGCTGTTCGAGTGGAGCTACGACCTGTGCACCGAGCAGGAGCGGCTGCTGTGGCAGCGGGCCTCTGTCTTCGTCGGGGGCCTGGACCTGGAAGGGGCCGAGCAGGTGTGCGCGGGCGACGGCATCGCGCGCGAGGACGTGCTCGAACTCGTCGCGGGGCTGGTCGACAAGTCGGTCCTGCTCCGCCGGGAGCACGACGGCGTGGTCCGCTACTGCCTCCTCGACACGGTGCGGCAGTTCGGCCGTGAGCTGCTGGCCGCCTCCGGGGACGAGGCGACGCTGCACCGGCGGCACCGCGACTACTACCGGAAGATCACCTCACGGGCCTGGGCGGAGCTGTTCAGCGCCGCCCAGCAGTCGTGGGTGGAACGCCTGCAGCGCGACCACGCCAACCTCCGCAAGGCCCTGGACTGGTCGCTGCGGGAGCCGGGAGAGGCCGGGACGGGCCTGGCGATGACCGCGGAACTGCTCTACCACTGGAGTGGCTACCACCTGTCGGAGGGGGCCGGCTGGTTCGACCGGAGCCTTGCCGCCGCCACGGAACCCGGCGAGGTGCGCGCCCACGCGCTGTGGGCGGGCGCCTGGATCGCCCTGCTCAGGGACGACCGTGCCACCACGCTCGCACGGCTGGAGGAGGCCACGGCGATCGCCGGGCGGCTCGGGCTGCGGGTGACGCTCGGCTACATCGCGTTCCTGTCCGGCATGGCGGCGGTGTGCGAGGGCGACCTGGAGAGCGGCATGCGGCGGTACGAGGAGGCGGCGGCCGCCCACCGGGCCGTCGGCAACCCCATCGGTCTCGCGCTGGCCCTCAACCGGCTCGCGCTGGCCAACGCCTTCCTCGGCCGCCCGGCCGCCCGCGACCTCGCCGAGGAGTGCGTGGCCCTGTGCGACCTGTACGGCGAGGGCTGGCACCGGGCGTACGCACTGCTGGCGCTGGCGATCGACGCCTGGTGCCGGGACGACATGCGCGCGGCCTGCGAGTGCGACAACGAGAGCCTGCGCTACAACACGGCGGTGGGCGACCAGCTCGGCATGGGCATGAACCTGGAGGCCCACGCCTGGTTCGCCGCGGGTGAGCAGAAGTACGAGAGGGCGGCCCGGCTGCTCGGCGTCGTACGGACCTTCTGGCAGGCCGTCGGCGAGCGGCTGGCCGAGTTCCGTTACATGAGCCGCCGGCACGACGAGTGCGAGACGGCCACCCGCGAGGCGCTGGGCGAGCCCGCCTTCCTGGCCGAGGTGTCCCGAGGCGCGGCGCTGACGCGGGAGGAGGCGCTGGCGTACGCCCTGAGCGAGCGGACGCCCGCCGCCCGCGGGCCCGCGCCGATCGAGGGGCGGATCGCGCCGTTGACGCGGCGGGAGACCGAGATCGCGCGCCTCGTCGCCGAGGGACTGAGCAACAAGGACATCGCGGGGAGACTGGTGATCTCCCAGCGCACGGCGGAAGGCCATATCGAGCACATCCTCGACAAGCTCGGGTTCAAGTCCCGCGCCCAGGTGGCCGCCTGGATCAAGGAGCGGCTGAGCGACCGCCCCGGCGATCCGGCCGCGGACGGCGGGAACGACCCGGTCGAGGGCCCGGTCGGCGGTTCGGTTCGCGGCTCAAGCGGCGGCCCAAGCAGTGGCTCGGGCGGCGGCCCCGTCAGCGAAAGGCGTACGCCGGCAGCTCGAACCACATGATCTTGCCCTGGCGGGTGCGCTCCGCGCCCCAGCAACAGGCCAGCGAGTCCAGCAGCCGCAGTCCGCGCCCGTTCTCGTCACCGGCGGACGGCCGGGCCATCTCGGGCAGCACGCCGTCGCAGTCCTCCACCTCGCAGCGCAGCAGCCCCTCGACGGCCGACAGCCGTACGACGAGGTCGCCACAGCAGGTGTGGCACAGCACGTTCGTGACCAGCTCGCTCACCAGCAGTTCGGCCACGTCGGACAGCTTCTCCAGTCCCCAGGCGCTCAGGCGCTCGCGGGTCAGCCGGCGGGCCCGCCCGGCGGAGGCGGCGTCGGCGGGCAGCCGCCAGGACGCCGACTCGACGTCGAGATCGTCCGCGATCCGGATCGTGAGGTCGCCGACCCGCTGCCGCAACGTCGCCCAGCGGTGCCGGATCACGGAGTGCCGGCGCGGCAGGGCGGCGGGCGCCCCACCGTCGTGCGCGGACGACGGTGACTCGTCTTGGACGGGACAGTAAATCACGCTCATGCCTTTCCCTCACCTTTGACTCGCGGCCCGGTCGTGCCGGAGGTGCGCGGTTCGGTCGTGCCGGAGGTGCGCGGTTCGGTCGTGCCGGAGGCGCGCGGTTCGGTCGTGCCGGAGGTGCGCGGTCCGGCACCTCGCCAGGCGCCGTGTCTCCTGAGTAGTTCGCCGCGCTCGCTCATGCGGCGTACGCCAGAGACGAGCGAGCGGGAACGCTGCGTCCGTCCGGCATGAGTTCGCCGCTGTCCTCGAAGAGCACTACGCCGTTGCAGAGCAGTCCCCATCCCTGCTCCGGGTGGAAGGCGATCAGACAGGCAGCGTCACGGTCGGGAGCATCCGCCGGCGGGCACTGCGGGTGGTGCTGGCACATGATCGGTCCCCCTGGCTCTCATGCACTCTTGGTGACGTTTTCAGGCTGCCTTCTCGCGTCTTGGGGAGAGGAGGGGGAAAACACCCGTATCGATACCTGTTCGGGGGATACGTAGGTAGGGGGTGGAGCCGAGGTAGACGGCGGGTAAACCGCGTGGGCGGCCCTCACCCGTCCAGGGAGATCGCGTCCTTGGCCCGATCGACCGACTCCCCGGAGGCCCCGCGGCCCGGGTTTTCCGTCGCCAGCGCCTGGTTGAGCGCCACGAAGGGGCGCATCCGCTCCTCATAGCGGGCGAAGGCGGCCTCGTGCGCGCCTCCCGCCGCCGCCAGCTCGGCCGCGAGCACGTACGCGCCCACGAGGGCGAGGCTCGTGCCCTGGCCCGACAGAGGGGAGGGGCAGTAGGCGGCGTCGCCGACGAGGCCGATCCGTCCCGACGACCACCGGTTCATGTGGATCTGGGCCATCGAGTCGCAGTAGAAGTCGCTCGCCTGCTCCATGCCCTTCAGCAGCCTCGGCGTCTCCCCGCCCGCGCCCGCGAACGCCTCGGCCAGGGCCGCCCGGAGCCGGGCGGGGTCCCGGTGGTCGAGCGGCTCGGACCGGAAGCCGAGGCTGACCCGCAGCTCGGTGTTGTCGCGGACGGGGAAGACGCCGTACCCGCGCTCTCCGTCCTGCATCCAGACCTGCCAGTCCTCCAGCCCGAGGACGTTGTCCATGCCGAAAACGGCCAGGTAGGTCCCCAGGTGGTGGACGTACTCCTGCTCCGGCCCGAAGGCCAGCCGCCGGACCGTGGAGTGCAGTCCGTCCGCGCCCACGACGAGGTCGTACCGGCGCGGCCCGGCGTGCTCGAACCGGGCCAGCACTCCCCGGTCGTTCTGCTCCAGCGCGGTGATCGAGTCACCGAACAGGAAGGTGACGTCCCTACGTGTCCGCTCGTACAGCAGATGGGTGAGGTCCTCGCGCAGCAGCTCGATGTCGTCGTTGTCGAGACGGCCGCTGCTGTAGGTCATCTCCTCCGAGCGCATGATCTCGTTGCCCGCGCCGTCGTGCACCGACATGCCGCGGTGGCGTGTGCGCAGGCGCCGTGCCTCGTCGAGGACGCCGGTGCGGCCGGCGACCTCCAGCGCGACGCCGCGTACGTCGATCGCCTGCCCTCCGGCGCGCAGGCCGGGTGCGCGCTCCACCAGGGTCGGGGCGAAGCCGTGGTGACGCAGCCAGTAGGCGAGCGTGATCCCCGCGACACCGGCGCCGGAGACGAGCACGTTGTCCATCGAAGCTCCCAGAGGGTGTGGATGCCGTATGCGCACTGAATGTACGGTGTAAGCAACAGCTCTGCAACCAGGGATTATCGGGGATTTCTGTACTAGGACAGATAGGTTCTGTCCTAGTACAGAGGAGGAAATCGACGTGACGCCGCCGTATGTGAGGATCGCCGCCGACATCAGGCGCATGATCGCCGAGGGCGAGCTGGCGCCCGGCGATCGGGTGCCCTCGACCCGGCAGGTGGCCGCCCGGTGGGGGGTCGCGCTCGCCACCGCGACGAAGGCGCTCGCCGAACTGCGCAGGGAAGGGGTGGTCCGCGCCGAACCCCGAGTCGGCACGGTCGTCGCGGAGCCGCCCCCGGCTCTCCCGCCGGTGGCGCCGCGTGAAGATCGGACGACGGCGCCGGTCTCACGCGACGCCGACGCGGTCAGGCGGCGGCCGGGAGCGGGGGCCGAACGCGACCTGACCCGAGAGCGCGTCGTACGCGCGGCCGTCGAAATCGCGGACGCCGAAGGGCTTCCGGCGTTGTCGATGCGCGGTGTGGCGGCCCGGCTCGGGGTCTCGGCCATGTCCCCCTACCGGTACGTCGGAAGCAAGGACGATCTGATCCTGCTCATGGCGGACGCGGCGTTCGGCGAACTGGGCTATCCCGATGATCCCCCCGAGGGCTGGCGGGAACGGCTGGAGATCGCGGGCCGCACGCTGTGGGCGATCTTCCGGCGGCATCCGTGGCTGGCGCAGCTCAGCCCGCTCGGCAGGCCGCTGGCGCTGCCCGGACTGACCGTGCACGCCGACTGGGCGCTGGGCGCCCTCGACGGTCTCGGCCTCGATGCGGCCACCGTGATCGACGTCCACATCCTGCTCTACAGCCACGTGCAGGGCCTCGCGATCAACCTGGAACGTGAGGCGCAGATCGAGGCGGCGACCGGCCTGTCGGAGGACGAGTGGATGGACGTCCAGGGACCGGCGCTGACCGCCATCGCACAGTCGGGGCGCTACCCGGACTTCGCCCGGGTCATCGGGGCACTGGGCGACGACGGGTACGACTTCCGCCTCGACGACCTGTTCGAGCTCGGCATGCGTCTCCTGCTCGACGGTCTCACCCGCCTGGTGGAGCGGAGCCGCGACTCCGGACGGTGATTAAAGTGGCGGCATGAGCGAGCGCGGCGGGCGAACCAGCCCGGCACACCGTCCGGCGTACGCCGCGCTCACAGCCGAAGGCGAGGAGAAGGCTTGAGCCCCAGGATCGCGACCGCCGACAAGGTCTCCCATGAGCAGCTGCTCGACTTCCTGCGTGATCGCCACAAGGCGATCCTGATCACGACGAGACGTGACGGCGGCCCCCAGGCGTCCCCGGTGAGCTGCGGAGTCGACGGCGAAGGCCGCATCGTCGTGTCGACGTACCCCGAACGCGCCAAGACCCGCAACGCCCGCCGCGACCCCCGGGTGAGCGTGCTCGTGCTGTCGGACGACTTCGACGGGCCGTGGGTGCAGGTGGACGGCACGGCGGAGGTGCTCGACCTGCCGGAGGCCCTGGAGCCGCTGGTGGAGTACTACCGCTCGATCTCCGGTGAGCACCCCGACTGGGACGAGTACCGCGCGGCGATGGTCCGCCAGGGCAAGTCGCTGCTGCGGATCACCCCCACGTCCTGGGGGCCGGTGGCCACCGGCGGGTTCCCCCCGCGCCTGGCGTGACGGGCCGTCTTCGAACCGGCCATTGAGCCGCGCGAAGCTGTGGCCGTTGTACGCCGCCGGGTTCACCACCGCCTTCGGCGCGCACGGCATCGCGGCCAACCTCGGCGTGGCCGGTGACGGCGCGGGAGCGTCCCTGCTCCGGCTCGGCCTGCTGCTCGCCCTGTACGACGGCGCCGAGGTCGTGCTCAAACCGGCGTTCGGCACGCTGGCCGACCGGATCGGACCGCGCCCGGTGCTCGTGGGCGGCCTCGTCGCGTTCGTCCTCGCCTCGGGCGTTTACGTGGTGGCGGCCCGGTCCCACGGTCCCGCCGACGCCGGGTGGCTCCTGGCGGCGAGGCTGGGACAGGGCGCGGCGGCCTCGGCGTTCTCACCCGCGGCGTCCGCGCTGGTCGCGCGGCTGACACCGGAGACCGCGCGCGGCCGGGCCTTCGGCTCGTACGGCTTCTACAAGAGCATCGGCTACATGCTCGGCCCCTTCCTCGGCGGGGCGGTCGTCGCGGCGGGCGGCCTGCGCTCGCTGTTCGCGGTCATGGCCGTGCTGGCCGCCGCGGTGGCCTGCTGGGCGGCCCTCACGGTGCCCCCGGTGCCGCCGCTGCCGCGCACCAGGCAGACCGTGGGCGACCTCGCCCGGCGTCTCGCCGATCCCGGGTTCCTGCGGCCGGTGACGGCCCTGGCGGCGGGGACGGCGGCGCTGTCTGTGGGGGTCGGTTTCCTGCCGGTGTCCGGCCGGGCGGACGGACTCGGGCCGATCACGACCGGTGTGGTCGTCTCCGTGCTGGCCGCGTGCGCCGCCGTCGCCCAGCCACTGGCGGGCCGGGCACTCGACGCCAGGAGGATCAGCCCGGTCCACGGCCTGGCCACCGGGCTGCTGCTCTGCGCGGCGGCCTTCGCGCTCGCGGCCGTGCCGGGCGTGGTCCCGCTCGTCCTCGCGGCGGCGACGGCGGGCGCGGGGATCGGGCTGGTCACTCCGCTCGGATTCGCCGTTCTGGCCGAGGCCACACCTCCCGCGCGCATGGGCCAGACCATGGGAAGCGCCGAGGTGGGCCGAGAGATCGGCGACGCGGGTGGCCCGCTCCTTGTCGGGGCGGCCGCGACCGCGCTGTCCCTGACCTCGGGTTACCTGCTGCTCGCCGGGCTGCTCGCGGGGGCCGCCGCATACGCGGGCAGGCGCGGGCGGTGGACGGCCTGAACCAGACCGGCAGCGCCACGACCGGGCCGCCGTACGGGCCGTCGCAGCCGAGGAGATGCCGCTCGTCGAGCCGGCCGTATGCGGCCCCCAGGAACACTGCGAACAGGTGCTCAGGGGACTCGCCCTGCACCCGTGAGCCCGTCCGGGGCGTCGATGCCGAACAGGGGCAGGCAGGGTTCGAGGCCGTGGATCCCGAACCCGCCGGGGGCCGTCCACTCCTCGCGGGACAGCCGCAGCCGCTGCTGAAGAACGGCCTCGCCCCTGCGCGTGTGGACGGAAAGGCCGTCGTCCCGATAGCCGAGCTTGCGGGAGACGGCCAGCGAGCGCGGGTTGTCGGTGAAGGCGGACGATCGGGCGTACCGCGCGCCGAGGCCGGCGAAGGCGAGATGCAGGACCGCCGCGCGCATCTCGGTGCCGATACCCCGGCCCTGGAAGCGCTGTCCGAGCCAGGAGCCGGTGGAGATTTCGCGGGTGACCGCGAAGTCGACTGCGCTCATCGCCTGCATGCCGACCACCTGACCCTCCCACACGGTGACGAAGCAGCAGCTCCAGTCGCCGGGGGACCAGGCGCCCCACTGCCGGAAGTGGAACTGGACGGTGGAGCGGGCGCGCTCGTGCGGCGGGGCGTCCGTCCACGGCACGCCGAACGGCATCGCATCGGAATCGTGGACGCCCTCGGCCGCTCGGTCGGCGAGCGCGTCCAGGTCGTCGAGATCGGGCAGGCGCAGCTCCAGCCGGGGAGTCGTCAGTCGCAGCGCGAAGAGCGGCCAGTGTCGCATACGTCGATCCTGACGATGCCCGCCGCCGTGTCGCATCCGGTTATCGGCGAACGGCCGGAAAACCGGTTTCGCCCGTCGCGGGGGCCGGGCTAGCCTCGATGCCCCGCACAGCACCGCAGGCGTCGCACCGGCTCCGCAGCACAGGGACGTCCATGAACAGGAAGGCGTACACGTCCATGGCCGACCCGCTCACCACCCCGGCCGCCGAGCTTCCCGTTCGCCGGCTCGGCCCCGAGGACCTGGATCGATGTCTCGCCCTGAGCGAGGACCGCGCCTGGGGTCCCGAGCGGCGCAAGTGGCTGTTCATCCTGGAGAACGGCGAGGGCTACGGGATCGACGCCCCGTCGGGAGAGCTCGCGGGAACCGTCACCCTGACCCGGTACGGCACGACCGCGGCGGGCATCGGCATGATGCTCGTCGCCACCCGGTACGGCGGGCGCGGGCTGGGCCGGCGGCTGATGACGCACGCGCTCGAGGCGGCCGGCGACGCGGTCGTCTTCCTCTGGGCCACGGAGTCCGGCCGGCCGCTGTACGAGAAGCTCGGGTTCGAGACGCTGTGTGTCGCGGAGGCGCGGGTCGGGCGTCTGCGCGCCGGGGGCGATCCCGTCCGGTCGAGGCCCGCCGACCCCGGCCGCGACCTCCCCGCCCTGCTGGCTCTCGACGCCGAGGTCTTCGGCGCCGACCGGTCCGCGTTGCTGGCGCGGTTGTTCGACTTCGCCGAGCAGGTCAGGGTCGTGGAGGACGATTCGGGGCTGATCGGGTACGCCGGCATGTGGCGTAATTTGAACACGCTGGTGATCGGACCCGTCGTGGCCGGCGGCGAGGAGGTCGCCCGCGCTCTGATCACCGATTTGGCCCGCACCGCCGACGGCCCGGTACGCGTGGAGGTCGACCGTACCCGGCCCGGCCTGCTCGGCTGGCTCGGCGACCGAGGGGTGTCGCAGGCGTTCTGGACGTCCTTCATGGTCCACGGCGGCAGGCCGCTGCCCGGTGACCGGACCAGGCTGTTCGCGCCGCTGACGGTGGCGATGGGCTGAATCCCCTATCCACGGTTCCCGGCTCGGGGGTTCCTGGTTCGCGAATTCACGGTGCGCGCCTCGTTCTGATCCGTCTCTGATCTGTGCCGCCTACCGTCGTCGGGCGACAGCCGGTGGAAACCCGGCGCCCGGCCGCAGCCGGTCGTGTCGTCGCTGCGGCAGGGCGCCTCGCGAGACGAAGGAGCCGGACATGCGGGACCCCGCGACGCGCGCCTTACACCAGGAACGCGGCGAGCCCTCCGAGCACAGCCAGTCCACCAACCGCAGCGAGTCGCTGAACCAGCACGCGGCCGGTGCCTTTCCCGGCGTGCTGCTGGAGGCGTTGCGCGGCTCGCCCGGCACGGCCGCCTTCGAACACGGCGACAGGATCGTCTCCCGGGGCGAGCTGCTGGAGCTCATCGGGCGCATGGCCGCGGCCATGCGCGATGCGGGCCTCGGCCCGGGCCGGGGCGTCGCCGTCAGCACCGGCGTCTCGCCGGAGGGGTTCGCCGCGCAGGTGGCCGCGCACGTGCTGGGCTGCCGCGTGGTGGGCGTACGGCCCGGATACGCGCCCGGTCAGCTCGCCCACGTGCTCGGCGCGGGAGTCGACGCCGTCGTTCTCGACCGCTCGACGGCGACACCGGAACTGCTCCGCGCCATCGAGCCGGCCGCCGGGCCGGCCACCGTGCTGACGCTCGGGCCCACCCCCGGTGCGGACGGGGCGGCCGACCTCCTGGCCCATCCCGGCGGCGACGGCTTCCCGGCCGTCACGGCACGTCCGGACGAAGTGGCCCTGCTGACCTTCACCAGCGGCAGCACGGGCCGGCCGAAGGGCTGCGCCCTCACCTACCGGGCTCTCGCCGCACACTGGACCTGCCAGCGCGGCTGGTCGTCGGTCGCCCCCGGCTTCGCCGAGTCCTTCGACCGCTATCTGCTGTTCGGCACCCTGTCCAGCCTGGTGGTGCTCGACTTCCTGGCGGCGTGCCTGCTCGGCGGCGGCACCGCGGTGATTCCCGAGGAGGACGGCCGGCCGCTGTTCCCGTACGCCGTCGAACGGCACCGGATCACCGGCGCGATCGTGACGGTGCCCCGGTTGTGCCAGATGCTCGACCTGCTCCGCGAGGAGGCGGTCGACGTGGGCAGCCTGCGCGCGCTGACGGTCTCCGGATCGCCTGTCAGCCGGCATCGGCTGCTGGAGGCGGCGGACCGGCTGGGCCCCGTCGTCCACGTGGCGTACGGGGCGACCGAGGCCGGCGTCATCTCCATGCTCACCCCCGCCGAGCTCGCCCGGTCGCGGGACCGAGTGGCGGCCTCGGTCGGCCGCGCGCATCCCGACGTCGAGATCAGCGTGCGCGACGAGGAGGGCCGGCCGGTCGCGGCGGGACGCACCGGCGAGATCCACGTGCGCAGCCCCTTCCTCATGGCGGAGTACTGGGACCAGCCGGAGGAGACCCGCGACGTGCTGCGGGACGGCTGGCTGCGCACCCGTGATCTCGGCCACCTCGACGACGACCTGCTGTACCTGGCCGGCCGGACCAGAGACGTGATCATCGTCAACGCGATCGTCGTGTACGCCGGTCCCATCGAGCGGGCGCTGGCCGGTCATCCCGACGTGGCCGAGGCGTACGTGACGGGATCGCCGGACGAGCGGACAGGGGAGGCCGTCCACGCGTTCGTCGTCCCCGGTCCGGGCCGCACCCCGGACCACGCGGCCCTGGCGGAGCTGGTCCGCGCCGAGCTCGGCGCCGACAGCGTCCCCCGGACGATCACGACGGTGTCCGCCGTGCCGGTCGCGGCCAGCGGCAAACCGGACAAGCGCGCCCTGCTGGAGCAGTACCTGTCCTCCGCGCTTTGATCGATCTCCGCGCTCTGATCGATCTCTGAGAATTCCCGGCCAACACTGGTGAAACTTCAACCACCCCAGTGAGGGAGGCGTCAGTGCCGGACAACACTCTGGACTACCTGGTGATCGGCGCCGGACCGGCAGGCCTGCAGATGGGCCACTTCCTGCACCGGACGGGGCGGAGCTACCGGATCCTGGAGGCGGCGCCCGAACCCGGCGCGTTCTTCCGGACCTTTCCCCGCCACAGGAAGCTCATCTCCATCAACAAGAAGCACACCGGATGGGACGATCCGGAGCTCAACCTCCGGATGGACTGGAATTCGCTGCTGTCGGACAACCCCGATCTCCTGTTCACCCGCTACAGCGACCGCTACTTCCCCGCCGCCGACGACTTCGTCCGCTATCTGGAGGACTACGCCGCCGTCCTGGGCCTGCACGTCACGTACGACGCACGGATCGCCGAGGTCGCGCGCCCGGACGCCGGGGGCCCGTTCCTGCTGACCGACGAGTACGGCCGGACGTACCGGGCACGGCGGGTGATCGTCGCGACGGGGGTCACCCGGCCCAACGTCCCGGACATCCCCGGCATCGAGACCGCAGAGCAGTACAGCACCCACTCCATCGACCCCGCGGACTACACGGGCAAGCGGGTGCTCGTCATCGGCAAGGCCAACTCGGCCTTCGAGACCGCCGACAACCTCATCGAGACCGCCGCGGTCATCCACGTGGCCGGCCCGCACTCGGTCAAGCTGGCCTGGCGGACCCACTTCGTCGGGCACCTGCGCGCGTTCAACAACAACTTCCTCGACACCTACCAGCTCAAGTTGCAGAACGCCGTGCTCGACGGCGACGTCAGGCGCATCGAGCGCCGGGCCGACGGCTCGTACGTGGTGACGGTGGCCTTCGTCCGGGCCGACGAGGTCACCAAGGACATCCCGTACGACCGGGTGCTCGTCTGCACCGGATTCCGGTTCGACGCCTCCATCTTCTCTCCCGAGTGCCGTCCCGAGCTGACGATCGGGGACAGGTTCCCGGCGCTGACCCCGGCGTTCGAGTCGGTCAACGTGCCCGATCTCCACTTCGCCGGGACGATCACCCAGTCGCGCGACTTCAAGCGCGGCACCAACGGGTTCATCCACGGTTTCCGCTACGGCGTACGCGCCCTGCACCGCGCCCTGGAGCACCGGTATCACGGCGTCGACTGGCCCGGCCGCGACCTGCCCGGCGATCCGGACGCGCTCGCCGCGGCCGTGATCGAGCGGGTCAACCGCAGCTCGGCGCTGTGGCAGCAGTTCGGGGTGCTGGCCGACGTCATCGTCCCCGACGGGCGCGGCGGCGCGCGCTATCTGGAGGAGTTGCCGGTCGACCTGCAGGGCCCGCCGATCGGCGACGACGGCCACTTCGCGATCACTTTGGAGTACGGCCCCGGCCACGACGAGGTGGATCCCTTCGACGTCTCGGTCGGGCGGATCCGGCAGAGTGACGCGGCCCGCGCCCACGAGGGCCACTACCTCCACCCGGTCGTACGCCGTTACCGGGGCGGCGTGGTGGAGGCCGTCCACCACGTCACCGAGAACCTGGAGAACGACTGGACGTCCGAGCAGGTGCACGTCCGGCCGCTCAGGGACTTCTTCGCCCACCACAGCCTGCCGGTCTCGGTGTGACGACCGTGCGCCCGACCATCCGGGAGTTCGAGGCGGCGGCCCGGGACCGCCTGGACCCCGCCCACTACGACTACTTCGCCGGCGGGGCCGGCGAGGAGATCACCGTGCGGGCCAACGAGGCGGCGTTCGCCCGGCTCGGGCTGCTGCCGCGCGTGTTGCGCGGCACGGGGAGCCCGCGGATCGGGGTCACCCTGCTCGGCAGGCCGGTGTCCATGCCGGTGCTGGTGGCGCCGACCGCGTTCCACCGGCTGGCCGATCCCGAGGGCGAGAAGGCCACCGCCCGCGCGGCGGCCGCCGCGGGCACCGTCATGATCGTGAGCATGGCCGCCACCGTCGCCGTCGAGGACGTCGCGGCGGCCGCGCCGGGCGCCACCCTGTGGTTCCAGCTCTACGTCCAGCCGGACATGGCCTTCACCGAGGCCATCGTCCGGCGGGCCGAGGCGGCCGGATGCGCGGCCCTGGTCGTCACCGTCGACTCGCCCGCCCGGGGACGCCGTGACCGGGACGCGCGCAACGGCTTCGACGACCTGCCGGAGGGCATGCGCTGCGAGAACCTGCGCGACGGCGGCCCCGGGCAGGTGCGGCCGATCGTCATGTCGCCGGAGATCTCCTGGGAGCACGTCGGCCTGCTGAGGCGGATGACGAGGCTGCCGATCGTGCTCAAGGGCGTGACCCATCCGGCCGACGCGCGCCTCGCCCTGGATCACGGCGTGTCGGCGCTGTACGTCTCCAACCACGGAGGGCGGCAGCTCGACACGGTCCCGGCCGCCGTCGATCTGCTGCCCGGGATCGTGGCCGCCGTCGGCGGGGCCGTACCGGTGCTGGTGGACGGAGGGATCCGGCGCGGCACCGACGTGGTCAAGGCGATGGCGCTGGGCGCGTCCGCGGTCGCGCTGGGCCGCCCGGTGATCTGGGGCCTGGCGGCGGACGGCGAGCGCGGCGTCTGCCGGGTGCTCGGGCTGCTGCGGGACGAGGTCGAGCACGCGCTCACCCTGTGCGGCGTCGCCTCGGTGTGCGAGCTCGGACCGGATCTGGTGCGGCGATGCTGACGGCGGTGTGGGTGGTCGCGGCGATCGTCGTGATCAGCCTGCCCCGGTGGCTCCCCGGGCGTGTCGTCGCGGTGCGCGGCTGGGTGTTCACGAGGATCAACGGCGACGAGAGCATTACCGTGCCCGGCGAACTGGTGGGCGTGGATCGGTTCAGGGAGGTCTACTCCCATCCGGCGGCCTCCGGCCGCAGCAGGGGCGCCGCCCTGTCCGACCTGTTCTGGTATTGGCTGTCGCCGGGACCCGAGATGCACCAGGAGCATCTGGAGGCCGGGGAGCGGTACGACGCCGTCGCCCTCGCCACCCGCCGCGTCCTGTCCGTGCCGCGGGCACGGGTGGAGGAGCTCACCCGCCGCTGCGTCGCCCGCGCGATGGAAGGCAGGCGGGGGACGGTCCGGCTGCGCGACCTGATGATGCCGGTGTGGGCCGAGTTCTCCTACGAGCTCGTGTTCGGCGAACCCTGCCCGTCGCACGCCCGGGACCTGATCGTCGGCAACGCGGACGACGTCGTGACGGCCCTGAAGTGCTGCGGCCTGCGGCACATGGACCGGCGTGACCGGCTGACCGAGTATCTCGTGGAGTCGCTGCCCCGGGTCCGGGAGGAGCTCCCGGCGGGCCTGACGGCCAGGGAGCAGGCGCTGTATCTCCAGGGCGCCTTCTTCAACACCGCCGTCGTGCAGATGTCGGAGGCCATGGCGCACGTGCTGATGGCACTGGCACAGCATCCGGACGTACAGGCCGGGGCGCGTGACGGCGACGACCGCTACCTGGACCAGGTGATCTCCGAGACGCTGCGGCTCTACCCGCTCTTCGGCATCGCACACCGCGTCGCCACCGGCGACATCCCCGTCGGAGAGGGGGTCACGATCCCGGCCGGTTCGGTGCTGTGCTTCGACTACCCCGCGTTCCACCGCGCGGGCTTCCCCGATCCCGGGCGTTTCGACCCCGGGCGCTTCGCCCCCGGTCACGCCCCGATCAGGGAGCTCAACCACGTCCCGTTCGGCATGCCGGCGAACCGCCCCTGCCCGGCGTGGCGGCTCGCTCCGCTCGCCATGCGGGTCGCGGTGCGGGAGATCCTCCGTGCGTACCGGCTCGACTCCACCGCCTCCCACAGCCGGTCCCTGCCCAACCGGGGACCATGCCTCCTCACCCCCCTGCGGGCGCGGCGCGGGCCAGGACACCGCCTGACGCTGCTGTTCATGCGGTTCTGGGACGGCTGGGAGGACCTGTGGCGCAGCCTCGTGCAGCTCGTCCTCGGCACGTACATGGTCTGGGACGCGCGCCGGTTGCGGCTGTGCGAGCGCCACTTCTCCGGCGACGCCCGCCCCGCGGGCTCATGAGTGACCGGCGCCTGCCGGTGTCAGATCCGACCACGATCGGAGGAGCTCCGTCATGCTCGTTCCGGCCCTTCCCCTGGCCGCGGCTCCCGCTGCCGACGCCAACCTGGAACTGACCCTCAAAGTGATGCCGGCCCTGGCCGTCATCCTGCTGACCGCCGCGGTGTGCGGCCGGTTGGCCAATCTCGTGATGCAGCCGCGCGTGGTCGGCGAGATGATCGCCGGCGTCCTGCTCGGGCCGACGCTGCTCGGCGCGCTGTTCCCCGGCGCCGAGGCGGCGCTGTTCCCCACCGAGGTCAGGCCGGTCCTGTACGTGATCAGCACGCTCGGCCTGACGTTGTACATGTTCCTGGTCGGGGCCGGGATGGACCACGACGCCCGGTCACCGGGCGAGTTCCGCAAGGCGAGCGTGCTGGCGGTGTCGGGGATCGGCACTCCGATGCTCCTCGGCGGCGCCGTCGGCCTCGTCCTGTGGGACAGCCTCTCCCGTCCGGACGTCGGCCGGTGGGAGTTCGCCCTGTTCCTGGGAGGAGCGCTGTCGCTGACCGCGTTCCCCATGCTCGCCAGGATCCTTTACGAGCGCCGGCTGCAGAACACCCGCGTGGGCAGGCTGACCCTGCTGGCCGCCTCCATCGACGACGCCGTGGCGTGGTGCCTGCTCGCGGCGCTGTCGGCGGTACATCTGGGCGGCGGCGCCGGCGACACGCTGCGCACCATCGCCCTGGCGGCGGTGTTCGCGGCGGTGATGCTCGGGGTGGTGGCCCCGCTGCTGCGTCCCCTCGGCCGCCGCGTCGCGGCCACCGGGCAACTCGGCGGCGGTGCCGTGTACGTGATCATTCTGGTGCCGCTCGCCGCCGGCTGGTTCACCGACCTGATCGGCGTCTACTCGGTGTTCGGCGGCTTCGTCGCCGGGCTGGCCATGCCGCGCGATCCGGCGTTCCGCGCCGCGCTGCACAGCCGGATGATGGACGTCGTCTCGACCCTGCTGCTCCCCGTCTTCTTCGCGTTCTCGGGGCTGAACACGCACCTCGCGGGCATCGCCGGCGGCCCCGCGCTCCTGGCGTTCGCGGTGATCCTGGCCGTGGCCTTCTGCGGTAAGTACTTCGGCTGCGCGCTGCCGACGAGGGCGCTGGGCTTCGGCTGGCGCGAGTCGTGGGCGGTGGGCGCGATGATGAACGCCCGGGGGCTGATGATCCTCATCTTCATCAACATCGGCCTGGCGCAGGGCATGATCACGCAGGAGGTCTTCGCGATGCTCGTCCTCGTGGCCGTGCTCACGACCGCGGGAGCCCTACCGTTGTACAAACTGGCGTTGCCGGAGCGCCTTGAGAGAGCGAGCGCGGCGGAGAGCACGGCCGGGCAGGCGCGCGTGACGGTGTGAGAAACCGGTTTAGTTGTAATTTCATCTAGTTTCAGGCAGTAGCTCCGGAAAATCGCAGAGTGCTGGGGCGAGGCGCCGGGAGCGTGGCCGAAGTCTGGATATTTCCTGATACAAGTGCCACGGTTGTGCGGTGGCACGGATACCGGGGACATCCGAACCGCGCTCCCGTCGCCTGCTGCTCGTTGAGGACGACCGCGAGCTGGGCGACATGCTGGTCGACGTGTTCACCGAGCAGGGATACACGGTCGACCTGGCGCTGGAGGGCCAGCGGGGCCTGCACCTGGGGCTGAGCCGCGACTACGACGCGATGGTCATCGACCGCGGGCTTCCCGTGGTCGACGGGCTCGATCTGCTGAGACGGCTGCGCCGCCAGGCGGTCACCGTGCCGGTGCTGATGCTCACCGCCTTCGGCGCCCTCGCCGACCGTGTCACCGGACTCGACGCGGGCGCCGAGGACTATCTGGTCAAGCCGTTCGAGATCGACGAACTGCTGGCCAGGGTGCGGGCCCTGCACCGCAGGAACCTGGACCAGGCCGCGCTGCTGCCGCTCGGCGGCGGCTGGCTCGACTCCGCGTCCTGCACCGTACGGATGCCGTCCGGCGAACAGGTGACGCTGTCCGGCCAGGAGTGCCGGCTGCTCCACGCGCTGGCGGCCCGGCCCCGGCAGGTGCACACGCGCACCTCGCTGCGGCAGCGGGTCTTCGACAGCGCGACGACCGAGTCGATCGTGGACACCTACGTCTACTATCTGCGCAACAAACTCGGGTCCGGCGTCGTGCGCACCGTACGGGGCGTGGGGTATCGCCTGGGTGAGCTGTGACGAGATCACGGTCCTTCGACCCGGAGCGGCGCCTGCTGACACGGGCCCGCCGCCGGATCACCGCACAGGTGGCGGCGGCGTTCTCGCTGGCGATCGCCCTGCTGGGCGCCCTGGTTTACGGCGTCGTCGTCGACCAGCAGGACGCCACCGCCCGGCGGGACCTGGCCGTGGCCGCGCAGTCGGCACCGATGGATCACCCGCCGCCCTGCGTCTGGCTGTTCGAACTGCGGGCGAACACCGTGCGCACATCCCCGGGGGCGCCGGAAGGCCTGCCGGTGCGCGAGACCCTCGACCGGGTGGCCGCCGACGGCCGCACCCGGGTCGATGTCGTGGAGATCGGCGGCAGTATGTACCTGGTCCGCACGCAGCGGCGCGGCGACGTGCCCCTGCAGGCGGTGATGGACCTGTACTTCCCCATGACCGAGCGGCAGCGGCTGCTGCGCGTGCTCGGCGCCGCCGAGATCGCGGCCCTGCTGGCGGCGCTGCTGATCGGCCAGATCCTCGCCCGCCGGGCGATCGCTCCGCTGGGCGAGGCCCTCGACCGGCAGCGCCGGTTCACCGCCGACGTCAGCCACGAACTGCGCTCCCCGCTCACCCGTCTGCACGTCCGTGCGCAGCTCGCCGCGCGGCGCCTGAAGCGGGAGCCCGATCCCCGTCTCGTCGCGGGCGACGTCGACCGGCTGGTCACCGGCATCGGCCAGCTGGGTGAGGTGATCGAGGACCTGTTGCTGTCGACCCAGCTCAGGCAGGACCGTCAGCCGTCCGGGCCCGTGGACCTGGGCGCGCTGGCCGAGGAGTCGGCCGGCGCCGAGGCGGCCCGCGCCGGGCAGCGCGGAGTGACGATCGACCTGCGCAGGGGGCCGGGTGATCACGTCGTGCGCGGGGCGCAGTCCGCGCTGCGCCGGGTGATCTCCGCGCTTCTGGACAACGCGCTCCGCCACACCTCCCCGGGCGGGCACATCTGGATGACCGTCTATTCGGGTCCCGATGTGGTCCAGCTCAGCGTGCGGGACGACGGCGTGGGGCTGGACCCGCGTGACGGCGAGCGCCTGCTCGCCAGACATGTCGGCAGGCCGCACACCGGAGGTCTCGGCATCGGCCTGGCTCTCGTGAGCGAGGTGATGGACGCGCACGGCGGCACGATCGACGTGGACGGGCGGCCGGGGGCCGGTGCGACCTTCACCATCAGCCTCCCACGGGCCGTGCCGGACCTCGTTCCGCGCACGTCCCGGATCCTGCTGCCCCAGCAGGTGCGAAGCGAGATGAACAGGACGCCGGAGGCGACTTCTCCCCGCCCCGCCGACGGGGGCGCGTGAAGCGGCTGTCCGGGCTATTCGGTTGAGGACCGGTTCCGCTACCGGTCGCGTTGATCCGGGTACGTCTCCACCAGCGCGTCCGTGGAGGCGCGGCACTGGGGGAGCCGCTCGGCAACGGGCGTTCTCCTGTCCGGAAGGGGGAGCACGATGAGCCGGCGACCACCGTTTCCGCCGTTCACCGAGGAGACCGCCAGGCAGAAGGTGCAGGCCGCGGAGGACGCCTGGAACACCAGAGATCCCGAACGCGTCGCGCTCGCGTACACGGAGGACTCGGTGTGGCGCAACCGCTCGGAGTTCCTGACCGGACGGGAGGAGATCGTCGCCTTCCTGCGCCGCAAGTGGGAGCACGAGCGGGACTACGCCCTGCGCAAGGACCTGTGGACCTTCGGCGGCGACCGCATCGCCGTACGGTTCCAGTACGAGTGGCACGACGCCGAAGGACGATGGTGGCGCAGCTACGGCAACGAGTTGTGGGAGTTCACCGCCGACGGCCTGATGAGCCGCAGGGAGGCGAGCATCAACGACGTGCCGATCGAGGAGAGCGACCGGCGCATCCGCGGCCCGCGCCCCGCGTCAGAACGCGCGGCCGGCCTCCCGCTCGCCTGACATTCCGTCAACTGTTGGAGATGCCGCAGTACGCGTGCGCGACCTCGGTCTTGTCCAGCAGCCGGATCGATATCCCCGCGACGGCGGGCTGTCCGGCGGCCGGGCATTCCTCCCGCGGCGCGGGCTCGGTGACGTCCATGGCTGCCTCTCTCCTCGTGGCGGTCACCCGGCGACGCTGCCGAGGGTTTCGGCGCGGAGCGCGTCCGGCGTGCAGGCGGGGCAGCCGGGCGCCGCCGGATGACGCGTGTAAACGTGCTGGTCGGGGGCGATGAGGTTGACTCCGGTGACGTAGCTGCCCGAGGGCGCGGGAATCCCGGTCAGGAACGCGATGACCGCCTGGGCGGTCAGGTGACCCGACACCCCCGCGGAGGGCGCGATGACGCCCGGCCCGCCGAGGTCGACGGGGATCCCCGGTGCGAGGGAGGCGTCGATGCCCGCGGTCAGGCACTCGTAGCACGGGCCGTCCGGAGTGAACGCCCCCACGCTCACCAGCGGGCCGTTGTAACCGCCGAGCGCCCACGGGATCCTCTCCGCCAGGCAGGCCCGGTTGGCCCAGACGCGGATGCCGCCCCGGCCGGCCGGCTCGTCGGCGCACATCGCCACCGCGTCGAACCCGCGTACGAGGCCGAGCATGTCCTCCTCGCACTCGATCGCCCGGATCTCCCCGGTGATGCGAACGGAGGAGTTGACCTCGGCGAGCCGGGCGACGGCCACGTCCACCTTGGGCCTGCCGATGTCGGCCTCCCGGTAGAGGGCCTGCCGCGTCAGGTTGGACAGCTCGACCAGGTCGCGGTCGACGCAATGGATCTCACCGACGCCGCACGCGGCGAGCGCCCAGGCCGTGTGGCTGCCGGTGCCGCCCAGTCCGAGGACGAGGACGCGGGAGCGCTTGAGGCGGACCTGTGCCTCCCAGCCGTGCTCCCGGGGAGTGAGGTCGACGCCGCGGAAGAACGCCGCGTTGCGCGAGTAGCGTTCGAGCTCCCGCAGACTGAGCTCCTCGGGCCCCGGCGCGGCGGCGTCCTCCACGTATCCCGAGTTCAGCAGGAGGCCGACGACGCCGGCCGCCTCGGCCGCGGTCAGCCCGGGGAACGCGTGGCGCAGGCGGGCGGCGACCTCGTCCGGGGTCCTCGTGCCGTCCATCGCGGTCAGGGCCGTCCAGGCGTAGCCGTCCGGATCGCTGATCTCCGCCGCCACGCCGTAGATCGACCCGCCTATCCGGATCCGGTCGTCGCCGTACCGGTGCGGGCGGTGCTGGGCTTTCACGCGGGGCAACCGCAAGGCGACCTCTCGGCATCGCGAGCGGGACAATGATCGACAAGTGGATCTTTCTGTAAGTGTCCATCGATGTCAAGACGAATGCCGAAGTCGGTGACTTTCCTGATTACGGCGGCATTCCTGATCGCGGTGGCAGGCGATGCCGTGCCCGTGCACAGGCCGCCCTCGGCGGGCGGCGGTTTTGTCGTACGGCTCGGCTACGTTCCGGATCATGACAGAGCGTTCCCCCGACGGCGTGACCGTGTGGGCGCGACACAGCAGGCTGCGCGTGGTGCCCCCCATCCAGCCGCGCAAGCTGGCGAAGGTCCCCTTCGTCGAGCTGGCGGACGGCCGGCTGCAGGGCGTGGTGTCGAGCGGCTCGGACATCAGCCGGGTCTATGTCTCCTCCGTCGCCGTCGGCACCCACAACTACAACTGCAGCACCAACAACAACCGCCCCTGTGGCGGCCTGTACGGCTCGCCGTGCAAGCACCTGCGCGCCCTGGTCGCCGAGGCCGTCCTGCAGTACGGCATCGACCGCGTGTGCCGCTACCTGCGGGCCGAGGTCCCCGAGGGCGCCGAGCTGATCGACTGCCTCGGCGGCGTCCACGAGCCCGCCCCCGCCGCGGTCGTGTTCAGCCGGTTCCTGCGCCACCTGGCCTACCTGGAGGTGCCCGACACCACTGAGCCGATCCCGGAGCTGCACTGGTTCCCGGCCACGGGGACGGTGCGATGATGCTCGCCGTACAGCTCGTCGCCCTGGCCGGCGACTCCGGTGACGTCGGCGAGGGGACCGCGCAGGCGCTCGCGCTGCTGGACGGCTTCGACGACGCCCTGGTGCACGGCCTCGCCCGGCTCGCCGACGAGCACGCCGACGCGGTGGCCGCGGCGTTCGCGTCCAGCCCTCTCGGCGACCGGCTGGCCGAGGCCGCCGACGCGGTCGTGTCCGGTTCGATCACGCAGGAGCATCTGACCGCCCTGGCGGGCGGCCGGGTGGCGTTGTCCGGGGCCGTGCACGACGCCCTGCTCGGCGGCTTCGACGCGGCCCTGGGGCGGGAGCGGGCGGAATGGCCGTCCGCGCCCGGCGGCCCGGCCGACGGTGGTTCGGCCACCGGCGGCCCTGCTTCCGGCGGCCCTGCCTGGGGTGGTTCGGCGTCCGGCGACGGCGCGCAGCCGGTGGGGAACGTGCTCGGCGGCGTCCGCTCCTGGCTGCGGGAGCTGGCCATCACCGGCTGGCGCGGAGTCGACCACGACCTCGTCTCCGCGGCCGACCAGATCATCGAGGCCCTGCTCGCTGTGCCGGCCCTGCGCAGGCTCGCGGTGCTCCTCGACGGCTTCGCCGCGGAACTGCGCGCCTGCAGCCCGATCGGTTCGGCCGAGCACCTGCCGGTGCGGCGCTGGGCCGACCTGTGGACCCGCGCCCTGCTGCTGTCGCACGACGGTGTCCTGACCGGCGAGCCGCGGCCCACCGCCATGGTGTCGGGACGGCTGCTGGTGCTCGGGGTCGACGTGCACGAGCACGGCACCGCCGTCCAGTTCCAGGTGCACGCCGTCCTGGAACCCCCCGGCGGCGGCAGGAGCAGGCTGGTGCGCACCTCCGTCACGGTCGCCAAGGTCGACACGATCGCCGGGCCCGCGCTGTGGAAGCTGCCGCAGCGTCACAAGGTGCTGCTGGCCGCGCTGGCCGACCGCCGGGGCCTCGACATCACGGACATGCCCCTGCTCGACGGCGGCGACCTCGTCTGGCACGACGATCGCGCGCTCGTGAGCAAACCCGCCGACCCGTTCGCGACCGCCCGGCTGGTCCTGCCCGGGGCACTCGCCCCCGCGGTGCCGCCACTCGACCGCGCACCGGTACGCATCGCCGAACCCGTGCTGGTGGAGGGCTACAAGGTCACCAAGGACGGCTCCTTCGAGCTGGGCGGTGCCGTCATCGCGGTGGACACCGAACGGCTGCCCGACTGCGGCCCGCTCACGCCCAAGCTTGTGGCGGCCTCGTCGGCGTGTGTGGGACTGGTCCGGTGGGACGGCGGCCGCTGGATATTGCAGCCGCTGGCCGTGCAGGCGAAGGTGAAGCGGGAGACTACCGTGGTCGCCACCGGCGACTGGGCGCTGGGCCCCACCGATCCCAAGGCGGCCAAGGCCGAGGCGCGTGCCGCGGACGCGGTCACCGTGCTGCGTGAACGAGCCGGGCGGTTGCTGCGACGATGACCGACGACACCTTCACGAGCGCGCACCCGCCCACCGGCGGGGACGCCCCTGCGGTCACCCCTGGGATCACCGGCGAGGACGCCACCGCGGCCACCACTGGGGCCACCGGCGAGGACACCACCGCGGCGGCTGCGCTGTCGCGGGCTCAGGCGACCGCTCCGGCGGCTGAGGTCACGGCCGACGGCCTGACGGACGCCGACCGGAACCGGCGTCAGGTGCTCTACTGGCGACTGCTCGCCCGGCTGTTCGACCACGAGGAGCAGCCCGCGCTGGAGACCGCGAGTGTCGCGGTCGTCGAGGACCTGGGCCTGCCCGCCGGGCTGCTCGACCCCGCCGCGTCGGTCGAGTCTCTGGTGCAGCGCTTTCCCGAACTGCACGCCGAGTTCGAGACCCTGCTCGTGCCCGGCGGTGAGGTGCCCGGTGGTGAGGTGCCCGGTGGTGAGGTACACAGGGCCGCCCTGGTTTCGAAGCTGCTGCTCAACGTCTTCGCCACCGGTACGGGTGACGTCAGCGCCGGCCGGCTCGCCACCTGGCAGCAGGACGCCGCCTGGCTCAAGTGGGCGATGTGCGCGGGGCCGGTGCCCGGTGCTGGAATCGGTGCTGGAATCGGTGCGGGAGCAGGTACGGGCACCGGCGTGGCGCCGGGAGCCCGGCCCGGGGCGGAAGGGACGTCGGGAGAGCCGGGCGGCGCACCCGGAGCGGAAGCCGAGCCCGGCCACGGGTCCGGGCCCGCGGCCGGGTTCGGGCCGGGTGCCGGCGTCAGGATCGGCGACGACGACCTGGCCAAGGCGCTGGCCGGTATCGAGGCCGAGCTGGTCAGCCGCATGCGGCTGCGCGAGGTTCTGGCCGACCCGGCCCTGGCGAGGCGGCTCACGCCCAGCATGTCGCTGGTCGAGCAGCTGCTGCGCGACAAGGCCAACCTGTCGGGGGTGGCGCTGGCCAACGCCAAGGCGCTGATCCGCAGGTTCGTCGACGAGGTCGCCGAGGTGCTGCGGACACAGGTCGAGAAGGCCAGCGTGGGCGCCATCGACCGGTCGGTGCCGCCGAAGCGGGTGTTCCGCAACCTGGACCTCGACCGCACGATCTGGAAGAACCTCACCAATTACAGCCCCGAGGACCAGCGGCTCTACGTCGACCGGCTCTACTACCGGCGTACCGCGAGACGCACGACGCCGGCCAGGATGATCGTGGTGGTCGACCAGTCCGGCTCCATGGTCGACGCGATGGTCAACTGCACCATCCTGGCGTCCATCTTCGCCGGGCTGCCCAAGGTCGACGTGCATCTGGTCGCCTACGACACCCGCGCGCTCGACCTCACCCCGTGGGTGCACGATCCGTTCGAGGTGCTGCTGCGCACGCAGCTCGGCGGCGGCACCGACGGCACCGCCGCCCTGGCCGTCGCCCAGCCGAAGGTCGCCGACCCCCGCAACACGGTGGTCGTGTGGATATCCGACTTCTACGAATGGAACTGCGACGCCGTCTACGCCGGGATGGAGGCGCTGCACCGATCCGGCGTACGGCTCATTCCGGTCGGCTCGGTGAACAGCGGTGGCCAGCAGAGCGTCAACCCGTGGTTCCGGCAGAAGCTCAAGGACCTGGGCACCCCGGTCATCTCCGGCCACATCCGCAAGCTCGTGTTCGAACTCAAGAACTTCCTCGCCTAGGAGACCCCCTCACATGACCAACGAGATGCTCCGCGCGCCCGCAGAGGTGAAGTACGCCGAGGAGCTCGACTGGCTGGAGTCGATCGACGACGGCCCCAAGCCGTTCTCCTGGCGGCTCAGCCCCCGGATGGTCCGGCTGTTCGTGCTCGGCAGCGAGCGGTCCGACGGCCTGGACCGCGAGATCCCGCAGAAGTGGTTCGGCGACCGGAGCTTCGTCGAGCGCAGCATCGTGACGCTCGCCTCCGACCGCGGCCTGCTGCTGATCGGTGACCCGGGCACCGGCAAGAGCTGGCTGGCCGAGCTGCTCTCCGCGGCCATCTGCCGCAACTCCACGCTGGTCGTGCAGGGGACGGCGGGCACCACCGAGGACCACATCAAGTATTCGTGGAACGTCTCCATGGTGATCGCCAAGGGCCAGTCCCGCGAGTCGATGATCCCCTCGCCGATCATGACGGCGATGGAGCAGGGCATGATCGGCCGCTTCGAGGAGCTGACCCGCGCCACCAGCGACGTGCAGGACGCCCTGATCTCGATCCTGTCGGAGAAGTACGTCTCCATCCCCGAGCTCGACACCGATAACACCGTCTTCGCCAGACCCGGGTTCTCGATCATCGCCACCGCCAACAGCCGGGACCGGGGCGTCAACGACCTGTCCTCGGCGCTGAAACGGCGGTTCAACTTCGTCCGGATCCCCGTGGTGACGAGCAAGACCAGCGAGGCGGAGATCGTCCGCTTCCGCACCACCGAACTGCTGCGCAGGCACCGCATCGAGCTGGACGTGCCGCCCGCGCTCCTCGACATCCTGCTGCAGAGCTTCGCCGACCTGCGCGCCGCGGCGGCCTCGGCGACGAGCGAGGACGAGAAGCTGGAGTCGGCCCTGTCCACCGCCGAGCAGATCGGCGTGCTGGAGGACGCCATCCTGCACAGCCAGTTCTTCGGCGACCGCACGCTGCGCGCCGAGACGCTGGCCGGCGCGCTGGTGGGCTCCCTGGCCAGGCGCGCCCCCGAAGACCTGGCCATCCTCAACAAGTACTGGCACGGGGTGGTCGAACCCCGCAGCAAGAACGACGGAGGCGAGTGGACGCGGTTCCTCGACGGCGGCCGTCAGGCGATCTCGACGCTGTCATGAGCACCTTCGACGCCCTGCGCGAGCAGCTGCTCGACGCCGCCGCGGCCTTCTCCGGCGGCGGTGACGCGCCGCCGTCCCGCACCCTGGCCGGGATCCTGTCCGGCATGGTCGACGACGTCGACCGCATGCTGCGCGAGGAGCTGGAGATCTTCCCGGTCTGCCACCACTCGCCGGCCTCCGCCCTGGCCATGACCCGCCGGCTGCGCGACAAGCGGCCCAAGGTCGTCTACCTGGAGCTGTGCGAGGACATGCGCCCGCTCCTCGACGAGCTGCGCAACTGCAAACTGCCGGTGGCGCTGCAGGCGTTCGCCACCCGGCTGGACGGGTTCCCGCCCGGCTCCGGGCCGCTCAGCGTGATCGCGCCGGTCACGGAGGCGTCGGCGGAATACCAGGCCATCGCGTACGCGCTCGACACGCCCGGCGTCGAGGTCGTGCTGGTCGACCGCTCGGTGGACCACGTCTTCCAGTGGCTGCCGCGGGAAGGCGACGGTGCGGCCGCGCAGGAGCCCGGCGCGACCGAAGACGGGCACGGCGACGAGCAGGCGCTCCACGGAGACGCCGTGGGCGTCGAGATCGGCGACCTGCGGCCACGCTTCGCCGAGCTGGAAAAGCACCTGCTGCACCACGGCAAGGTGCGGCACTGGTCGGAGTGGTGGGACCAGTACGTCGAGCAGCCGCTGACCGGCGCCGGCTACGACACCTACCGTCAGGCGATGGCGCTGATCGGCAGCCTGTTCCGGCGGCTGCGCCCCGGCGGGGACGACCGCCTGGCCGTCGACGAGGAACGTGAGCGCTACATGTGGACGCGCATCCGCGAGCATCTCGCCGCGTCGGGCGCCGACCCGGCCGACTGCCTGTACGTGTGCGGCGCCTTCCACGCCGTCAGCACGGTCGCGGAGTTCGGCCTGCGGTCCGAGGCGCCGTCGTACGCCATCAGTCCGCGCACGGGCACCCGCTGGCTGTACGGGCTGATCCCTTCCAGCCACTCGGCGATCGAGGCGCAGTTCGGCCTGGCCCAGGGCTCGGTGTCCATCGCCGCGGCCACGTGGGCCAAGGCCGTCAGGCGCGGGGGCGTCACGCCGTACCGGCTGGAGGGCCAGCAGGGCGGCCGGGCCAGGCGGGCCGCCAAGGCCGCACCGGCCGTCGCGGCGGAGCCGGCGGGTGACCGGCTTTCCGGGTTCCTCGCCACCCCGCCCACGTTGGACGGCCTGGACGAGGACGAACTGCGCGGATGGTGCGTCGACATCGTGCGGCTGGCCCGCCGCAACGGCTATCTGGCCAGCACGGCCGACGCCATCGCCGTGTTCGAGACGTCGATCCTGCTCGCCGGGTTGCGCGGCCGGGCCAGGCCCACGCCGTACGACTTCGCCGACGCGGCCGTCACCTGCATCGAGAAGGACGCGGTGCCGGGCCGCCGCGACGTTCGGCGCCTGTGTGAGATCCTCCTGGGCGGCGACAAGATCGGCATGGTCGGCTACGACGCGCTGCCCCCGCTGGCCCGCGACGTGTACGACCGGCTGGAGCCCCTCGGCCTGGACCTGACCAGGCGCACGCAGCAGCGGGTGCTGCTCGACCTCAAGGCCGATCCCGAGCTGGAGCCGTGCTCCGACCTGCTGTGGACGCTGCGCTACCTGCTGCCCGACGGCGCGATCCGGCCGATCATGGGAGCGCGCCGCCTCGGCGAGCGGCCGATCCAGGAGAGCTGGGACGTGGCGCTCGGCCGGCACCAACGGGAGATCATCGAGCTGGGCTACGAGGGCGTCACCGTCGAACAGGTGCTTGAGCAACGGCTGCGCCGCACGGCGTGGGATCCCCAGGCCACTGCAGGGGTGGCGCTCGCGGCCGTCGAGGACGCCATCCTCTATGTGGGCGGCCGCCGCCTCCCCGGCGAGCTCGGCGCCCGCGCCGTCGAGCTGCTGGCCGCCGAGCGCACCGTGGACGACGCGCCCGAGGTGCTGCGCAGGATCAGGCGGCTGCTGACCTACTACCAGGCGAGCGAACCGTCGCTGCCCGCCTGGTGCGAGGACTTCGTCACCGCCGGGTACGCCCACTACTGCACGCTGCTGCCCACCGCGTTCGCCGACGACGACACCGGCGTACGGCAGGTCGGCGCGATGCTCGGCGCTGTCGCTGGGCTGCGACCGGGCCCAGCTCGAACTCGCCGTACGGCAGTCGCACCCGCGGGACCCGGCCAAGGTCGCGCTGCTGTGGGCGGCGCAGACACAGCTGGGCCTGCTGACCAGAAACGAGCTGCGCGCCCGCTGCGACGAGTTGCTGGCCAACCCGCTCGTCGTCCCGGCGTATCCGCTCTACGTCAGCGGGTTCGTCCAGGCGCTGGAGCCCGTCCCCGGCCTCGCGCCGTTCGTGGTCGAGGCGCTGTCGAAGGCGTTCGCGCGACTGCCCGACCCCGTCCTGCTGCCGTGGCTGCCGACGTTGATCATCACACTCCGCCGGCACGCGCCGGAGCTGGTCCCCGTCCTCGTCCGGGAGGCCGGCCGGACCTTCCCCGGCAAACTGGACGAGCTGGACGCCTGGTCCCCGCCCTGGGAACGGCCTGCCGCGCCGGCGCGGCAGGCCCGGGCGGCACCCGCCCCGAGCGGGCCGGTGCCCGCGCTGCTGGCCCGGCACCCGCACACGTGCGACGCCGTGGCAGCACTGCTCGGCTGTACGGCCGGGTGGGGGAGCGCCGGGCGGGAGAACCCGGAGAACGGCGAGGTGCGGGCCCTGCTCGCCCGGCATCCGGCGACGACCGGCGCGGTCTCCGCGCTGCTCGGCGCCTGAGGGGTGCGGCGCCTGGCCAGCGCCTGCCGATGGTGGTGCTGTGCCTGGGGGGTGCCGTGCCTTGAGGTGCTGGTGCGCGCGTGGTGATGCCGGGGTGGCGGTCCCCGTGTCTACCCGGCGGAGGCGCCGGCGAGCAGGTCCGGAACGAGCGAGGCGAGGACGGCCTGGTCCTCGTCGCGACGGGGGGCGTACTCGGTGATCCCCAGGCCCGCCAGGGGAAAGCGGGTCGTCAGCGCGCGTACGGCGTCCCGCAGTGTCGCGACGGACAGACCGCCGGTCTCGGGGTAGCTGAGCGACCCGAACTCCTCCGGGTCGAGAACGTCGAGGTCGATGTGAATGTAGACGGCGGTGCCCCCGGCGGCGGCGACGGCCGACACCAGGACGCCGGGGTCGGTCGTCAGCTCGGGCACGGTGTGCCAGGCGAGGCCCGCGTCGGTGGCGTAGGCCAGCTCCGCCGGATCCAGCGCGCGGACTCCGGCGAGGATCACCTGCCGGGGCCGCAGAGCCCGTGACGGGACCAGATCGGGATGCCCTTCGCCCAGCAGGGTGCGCAGGACCATGCCGTGGAAGGCGTGCGACGGTGAGGAGCCGGGCGTGTTGAGATCGCCGTGGGCGTCGAACCAGACGACGACGAGCCCGTCGCCGTGTCGCTCGAGGGCGGCCGACACCGGCTCCGCCTCCACCCCGCAGTCGCCGCCCACGGTGACGACCGCGGCCGTGCCGCTCTCGGCGAGCGCGGCACGGGTGCGGGCGGCGACGGCCGTGAGGACGTCCAGGGCCCGGACGCCGTCCCGCTCGGCGCCCGCAGTGTCCGGCACCGGTACCCGTACGGCACCGATGGCGGGCTTGGCGGACGTGAACAGGGAGGTCAGCCGTTCGGCGCCGAGGGAGAGGAGCCGTGCGTCGCCGACGCTCGCCAGCCACTCCGGGGCATCGGCCGGAACATCGGTCACCCCGCGGCATCGGTCAGCCCGGGGCATCGGCCGGAACATCGGTCGTCCCGGTACGGCGGCGCCAGGTGGCGCCGCCGTGGCACGGGCGGGCTCTACCAGTCGCCGTCTCCGCCCTCGTCCTCGTCGCCCTCGAAGATCTCTTCGATGATCTCGCCCGCCACGAGGCCGCCGACGACTCCGGCGGCGCCGGCCGCGGCCACCGCGCCCCAGCCGGGGCCGCTGTGGTGCTCCTGGTGACCGTGATGGTGGGGATGGTGGCCCTCGTAGTGGCCCCCGTGACCTCCGTACCCGAGGCCTCCGTGGCTTCCGTGCCCGTGCTCCCCGTACCCGTGGCTCCCGTACCCGCCGTGTTCTCCGTATCCGTAGCCGCCGTGGTGGTCGCCGTACGGTGCGGCGTGTTGGGTCAGCCGGGTCAGCCAGCGGTCGATCTCCCCGGGCCAGTCCATCCGCACCGCGTCCTGGTGATCGACACGGAAGCGGCCGACGGCGTCGCCGGAGTGACGGCCGGCCCGCTTGTCGGCCTCCAGGATCACCTCCAGACCGGCGGGGTCGGCCACGAAGGTGAGTTCGACCTCGCCCACCACACCGGCGTGCCGCGGGGGCGGGTAGAACTCGATCTCCTGGAAGAACGGCAGCTCCTGACGCACGCCGTGCAGATGGCCCGCCTCCAGGTCGGCCGACTTGAAGGCGAAACCGAGCTGCAGGAACGCCTCCAGGACACGGAGCTGCGAGGGGAGCGGCTCGACGGCGATCGGGTCGAGGTCGCCCTTGTCGACGGCCTTGGCGATGGCCACCTCGGTGCGTACCCCGAGCGCCATGCCGGTCAGGTGCTGCCCGTCGATCTCGCTGATCGGGGTCTCCCACGGCACCGGGATCTGGACGGCGATGCTCCGGCTCTCGCCCGCGCGCAGGGTGAACGGACCGGACACCCGGGCGCGGGAGAACTCGCCGAGCCCCGCGCTCTCGCCGTCGCCGTGCTCGATCTCCACGCCGGCGACCAGGCCGAGAGTGATGTCCTCGATCTCGGCGTCGAAGTCGCCGCCGGACAGTCGCACCTCGCCCGTGAGCACGCCGCCCGGCCGGACTCGTGGAGTGGTCAGTACGGTGTCCACCGAGGGGGCGCCCACTCCGAGAGCGCCCAGCATCCGCTTGAAGACCACGTGTTTCTCTCCCTGTCGACGGTCGAATGAGGTGTGTCAGCCGCCCATCTGAACGATCAAGGACCGTCGCCGGGTTCCGGACCGTGGGGAGAGATCCCTTCCGGTGATCGGCACGCCTCGAAATCGGCCGCGCCTCGGGGATTACCGCGATTTGCCGCCGGTTTTGCCCAACTGAGGATGTTCTGGATTGTTCTCCATTTGGCTCGCGTACGCGGGTGAACAGGTCACTGTTGACGGAGGCGGGGAATCGACGTGGAGACCAGTCAGGCGGAGGCAGAGGCGGCGACGGGCCGCGCGCCCCGGAACAGGGTCGTCATGTCGCTGATCTCCCTGGCTCTGGCGGCCGTGCTCATCTCGTTCCTTCCGCACATCACCGGAGTCACCTGGGGACAGCTCGACGAGCGCCTGGTGCGGGTCGGCTGGGGCGCGATGGCGGTGCTCACCGTGGTCTGGCTGGCCGGGCTGTGGGCGTACTCGAATGTGCTGAGCGACTCTCTGCCCGGGTTGAGCAGGCGCCGGGCGTTGCTGGTCAACTGCGTCGGCAGCGGCGCCAGCAACGTGCTGCCGTTCGGCGGGGCCGTGGGCGTGGCCATGACCGTCACCATGATGACCAGATGGGGCTTCGGGCGGCGACCGGTGGTGGCCTCGACGGTCGTGACGGGCGTGTGGAACCTGCTGTCCCGCTTCCTGCTCCCCGCCGTGGGACTCGTCTGCCTGCTCGGCGCGGGGTACATGCCGGATCGCCGGCTCGGGGCGGCCGCCGGGGTCGGCGGTGCGTTGCTCGTCGGCGTCGTCGCCGCGATGTCGGCCGCTCTCCACCGGGAGGGGGTGGCCGACCTGCTGGGGCGGGGCCTGGATCGGGTGGTCCGGTTCCTGCCGCTCAGGCGAAAGCCGTGCCTGCGAGACTTCCTGCTCGACCTGCGTCACTCCACCATCGAGATCACTCGTACGCGGTGGCCCCGGCTCACGCTCGGCATGGTCGCCTACATGGCGCTGCAGTGCGTTCTGTTCATCGGATGCCTGCACGCGACCGGTGCCGAGGTCGCCATCCCCGAGGCGGTCGCGGCCTTCGCGATCAACCGGGTGCTGACCACCGCCGTCATCACTCCCGGCGGATCGGGGATCAGCGAGTCGGCGACGGCGCTGGCGTTGATCGGCTTCGGCGTCGCGCCCGGGGCGGCCACGGCGGCGGTGCTGCTGTTCTGGTTCTTCGCCCACCTGATCGAGATCCCGGTCGGCTGGTTCGCCTGGAGCATCTGGTCGCTGACCGCACGGGCACGGCCGTGAGCACGATCGGTCGCGAAACGCGTCACCGCGGCTTCGCCGGGCGGCCGGAGGGCGTGACCCTGGCGCGCTCGCACTCGCATTCGTACTTGCACTCGCGCTCGCACTCCGCGACCGGCGAGCGCGGCCGGGTCAGCCGGTGGAGGCCCAGGCCTGCGGCGGCCAGCACGACCAGGCCGGCGAGGACCAAGAGGCCGACCCGCCCGGAGACCCGCTCCACGAGCTCGTACGAGCCTCTCGCGGCGTACCCGAGCCCCACGGTTCCCGCCCCCCAGGCCAGGCCGCCGGGCACCTCGAAGGCGAGGAACCTGCCGTACGGCAGGCGTCCCATGCCGGCCAGCATGGGGACCAGGGCGCGCAGCAGGCCGACCCAGCGGCCGAAGAAGACCGCCCACCCGCCGCGCCGCCGCAGGTAGTCCTCGGTGCGGTCCCAGCGCTCCGCGCTCACGCGGCGGCCCAGCCGGCTGTCGCGCACCCTCGGTCCCAGCCGCCGGCCGATCCGGTAGCTGATCGAATCCCCGGCGAGCGCACCCACGCCGGCCGCCGCCATCATGAGAGGCAGGCTCGCGTGCCCCGAGAAGGCGAGAAAACCGGCCATCAGCAGGGTGAGCTCACCCGGCACCACGAGCCCGATGAGCGCCGCCGTCTCCGCGCAGGCCATCAGCCCGACCACCAGATAGGCCCAGGGGCCCGCCACCGCCATCAACTGCTGCAGCCCCTGCGTCATCGGACCCCCCACCGCCACGACGACTGTCTCCCCACAATGCACGTGACGAGGGGAACGCCAGTAGCCCACGGCGGGAAAACCTCGGTAAGCGTCGAGCCCGCAGGGAAAACGTCAGATGGTGCCGGAGAACGTGTCACACCGGGCGGGGGCGCCCGTCTCGTATCCCGTGGTGAACCATTTCACCCGCTGCCGTGAGCTTCCGTGCGTCCACCCCTCGGGGTCCACCCTGCCCTGGGCGCGCTCCTGGATTCTGTCGTCGCCCACGGCCGCCGCGGCGTCCAGGGCCTCCTGGATGTCCGCCGCGGTGAACGGGCTCTCGTAGAACCCCGTGTCGACGGCGTTCTTCGCCCACACCCCCGCGTAGCAGTCCGCCTGAAGCTCCAGCCGTACGGAGGCGCTGCCGGCCCCCTGGCCGCCGCCGCCGACCCGCCGGGTGGTGCCGAGCAGGTTCTGCACGTGGTGGCCGTACTCGTGACCGATCACGTATGCCTGGGCGAACGGCCCGCCCTTGGCGCCGAACTGGCTCTCCAGCTCCTCGAAGAAGCCCAAGTCGAGGTAGACCTTGCTGTCGGCCGGGCAGTAGAAGGGGCCGACGGCCGAGCTCGCCTGGCCGCAGCCGGTGCTCACGGCCTTGGTGAACAGGACGGTCCGCGCGTTTCGGTACGGCTGCTTGCCCCGCTCGGCGAAGGCGTCCCGCCAGTATTTCTGGACGCTGTTGACCACCCCCACCACGCGGCACTTCTCCGACTGGTCCGCGTCACTGCCCTTCTTGCATTGGCCGGTCAGATCCGAGGCCGGACGCGCGCCCGTGGACCCACCGGACGAGGAGCTTCCACCGCTGAGAAGATCGGCCGGGTTGACGCCCAGGACCAGGGCGACCACCAGGGCGACGACACCGACGACGCCTCCGCCGATCGCGAGCCCGCCGCCCGGGAACCCTCCGCCGCTCTCCTCCACCTGTGACGCGTCGAGATCCACGTCGTCGCGGAAGTCCATCGCGCCCGCCTTCCCCTGTTCCGGAACCTGCCAGCCCCATGATCCCCGACGCCCGCCACTCGCTCATCCGGTGCTTCGTCACCAGAAGTGCCCTTTCCGCGCATTCGGGGATAAAAGCGAACAAAACTCAGCCGACTGGTGTGCTTTGCGTAATTGCCCCCCATGGTGACCTGATCGTTCCCGATTCGTAACGGATGACCAGAATGAGGCGATAGTTCGCCTTTGCTTCAGTCTCTTCACGCACGTCGTTCACTCGCGAGATCCACTGTGACCGGTCGAGACCGCGCCGTTTTATCGGCGCTTTATGCACCGTGATGGAAGGGACTGCACCAGATGCAGCCAGTGGCAGCGAGACAGCTGCTGAGAGGCCTGAGGAGGCGAGGGCGTCTCGCCGTGGCCGCCGTGATCGCCCTGGTCGCGACGCTGCTCGTCAGCGGCGTCGTAACGGCGGCGCACGCCGACCCGGATCCAGCGAAAGCGGGTCATGGACGCCCAAGCCCGACGCCTACCGGTTCCCCCACCCCGCCCGCCCTCAGCCCGGCCGACCGCTCGTACATCGAAGGCACGGTCAAGGTCGCGGCGGTTCCGGCCGCGGCCGGTGACAGCGTCGCCGAGCTCGCCGTCGACGGCGCCGCTCTGAACGCCACCCGCACGGTGGGCGTGTCGAGGCTCCGTTTCGACGTGGGCTCGAACTCGACGGAGGCGCGATACCACAACTACGTGCTCGTCAACGGCGTCCACCGGAGCGACATCGGCGACCTCGTGAACGAGCGGGCGACCATCGAGATCCCGAACGAACACCTCGTCAAGGGCGAGAACACCATCGAGATCTTCGCCGGGACGGTTCAGAGCTCGTGCGGCACCAACTACGACGACTTCGTCCTGACCGACGTGGGCCTCGAACTGCTCGGCGAGGTCGCGGACGGGGAGGACAATCCCTACACGCTGTCCTTCGGCGACGGCAACTGCGGCTCGAACACCGCGCTGCTCAAGCAGGCCGCGCTGAAGTTCTTCGTCAAGGGCGACCCGCGGGGCACCACGGGTCTCGCCGCGGACCTGGACACCACGACGCTGGCCAACGGCGAGCACGCCGTCACCGCCAAGGCCGCGTCCGGGGCCACGGTCAAGCACACCGTGACCGTGAACAACGCTCCCGCCGGGGCGCCCCGGCTGCTGCCCACGGACGGCACGCTGGTGGCGGGCACCACGCCGATCCTCGCGACCGTGCCGGCCACCGGTGCGGGCGGCGTCTCGTCCCTCACCGTCGACGGCGCGGAACCCGCCACGAAGGCCACCCTGGGCGACGGCGCGGCGATGTTCGGCTTCGACGTGGGCGCGGACTCGATCGACGACAAGTACGACGACTTCCTGCTCGTCAACGGCAAGCGCATCGACCTGGGCGGCACCTGGGCCGGCCGGCGCGTCACCGTCGCCGTTCCCGCCCGGTTCCTGGTGCCGGGCGACAACACGGTCAAGGTCGTGACCGGCGACTGGAAGGCGTCCTGCGGCACCGACCGTGACGACTTCACCATCGCCAACCTCGACCTCGCCCTCGACGGCGCCACCGTGAAGGGTCAGGACGTCAAGCCGTCCTACGCCCTGGGCGACGGCGACTGCGGCAGCAGCCAGACCGCCCTCCGCGAGGTCGAGCTGCGCTACACGATCGACGCCCCGGCGGTGCACGTCGTCCGGACGCTCGGCTCGGGTGACGCGACCCTCAGCTTCACCGTGGGCACCAACTCGATCGAGGCGCGCTACCAGAACCACCTGCTCGTGAACGGGCGGAAGGTCGTGCTCGACGGCGACTTCGTGAGCCGGCGGGTCGACTTCACCTTCCCGAACGAGTACCTCGTGCCCGGCTGGAACACGATCGACTTCGTGACCGGCACCTATCCGACGTCGTGTGGCGGCAACCGCGACGACTTCGCGATCTCGAACATCGCCCTCACCCCGGTGCGGGGCACGGCGACCGGCCAGATGCTCAAGAGCTCCTACAGCATGGGCGACGGCAACTGCGGCGACAACGTGAACCTGCTGACCGAGATCGACCTCGAGTTCCTCGTGGACGCCCCCGCCGGCGGCCTGAGCGCGGATCTCGACACCACCGCGATCAAGGACGGCAAGCACACCCTCGCCGCGACCTCGACCACGGGCGAGACCGCCACCCGTACGCTGATCAGCGACAACTCGGCGCCCAAGGTCGCCACGAGCGTCCCCGCCGCGGGCGAGAAGATCACCGCGTCCGTCGTGCTGGACGTCAAGCTGGAGGACGCCTCCGGCGTGGTGTCCGGGCCGGACGTCACGCTCGACGGGCAGCCGATCGCGCCGGGCGCCCAGGTGGGCCCCGGACTGCGGCCCGGTTCGCACACCCTCGCTGTGACCGCCGCGGACTCGCTCGGAAACACCGCCACCCGGGAGGTCTCGTTCGAGTCCGCCGGCATCCCCGACGCCCCCGCCGAACTCACCCCGGCGTCCGGAGCCGTCGACGTGCCGGGCTCCGTCACGCTCTCGGCGAAGGTCGCCGAGCCGGGCGGTGGCCAGGTCAAGGCGACGTTCTCCGAAGCCGACATCCTGACCCCGAACCAGGCGTTCCAGGGGGTGGCGGAGACCGTTCCCACGACCCTGCAGGTGCCCGGCGAGAAGAAGGTCAAGGCCACGGGGCTGGAGCCCGCCGACGGCGCGACGCTCGACGCGCCCGCCGGCCGCGACGTCACCTACCAGCGGTACGACATCCAGGTGAAGGGCCACGTGGACGCCCCGGTCCTGCGCTGGGAGGGCGTCATCGACCCCGAGCGCCTGGTGTCGCTGCGGGCGTGGAACACCGAGACCCGGGCGTGGGACCTGCTGACGAGCTCCCGCGGCGCCGCCGAGGGCCAGACCGGGCTCACCGCCGTCGTCGGCGACCAGTACGTCGACGGGCAGCAGGTCCACGTGATGGTGACGGGCGAGGACCCGTTCGCCGACGACATCGACCCCGGCGACCCGAACGGCTTCGCCGACCCCTCCACGTACGACTTCTCGATCGTCCACTTCACCGACACGCAGTACCTCTCCGAGGGCGCGGTGGAGCAGGAGACCGCCGAGGAGCGCGCGGTGTGGGAGTCCGCGTACGCCGGGGTCGTCGACTGGATCAAGGACAACAAGGACCAGCGCAAGATCTCGTACGTCGCGCACACCGGCGACCTCATCGAGAACAACATCCGCAAGCCCGCGGACGAGGCCACGCAGCGGCAGGTCGTCGGCGAGTTCGAGGTCTCGTCCAAGCAGCAGCGTGTCCTGGACGAGGCGAAGATCCCGAACGGCGTGATCGCCGGCAACCACGACAACCAGTCGGGCACCGAGGACGGGCCGGGGGCGATCTACAACACGTACTACGGCCCCGGCCGCTACCAGACGGCGGCGCAGGGCTGGCAGCACGCCGAGTACGGCGGGCCGTGGAAGGAGGGCGACAACCAGAACCACTACGACCTGTTCTCCGCGGGCGGGCTGGACTTCGTCGTGGTCGGCCTGTCGTACGGCGTCACGCGGGAGGAGGCCGAATGGGCCGACTCCGTCTTCAAGCGGTTCCCCGACCGCAACGGCATCCTGCTCTCGCACGACTACCTCGTGCCGAGCACCAACCCGGACGGGCGCGGCGCGGCATTCTCGGCGCCGGACGGCTCGATGCTCTACAAGACGGTGGTCGAGAAGAACCCGAACGTCTTCCTCATCCTCGCCGGGCACGAGCACGGCGTGGCCACCAACGTGAAGCCGAAGGTCGGCCAGGTCGGCAAGGGCGTCGTCGAACTGCTGGCGGATTACCAGTTCTACACGGTCTCGGCCGACCGCCTCGGGCTCACCCAGGTCGGCGGATACAACCCCGACGACCAGCTCCAGTTCGGCGCGAGCTTCTTCCGGCTGCTGCAGTTCGACGTCAAGCGGGCCGAAATGACGGTGGACACCTACTCCCCGCTGCTGAACGACTTCGGCGCGGGCGAGTTCGACCCGCTGCGCCGTTACGACGGTCGCGAGGACAACATGGTGCTGCCGGTCGACCTCACCACCCGCACGACGAGCTTCACGACAGACTCGCTGGCGATCTACAAGCCCACCCGGGTCGTCGGCACGAGCACGGTTCCGTCGGGCCAGGTGGCCTCGGTGACCTGGAAGCGTCTCAAGGGCGACACGGCCTACGCCTGGTTCGTCACCGCGCGCTCCACCGGCGGCGGCGTGACCGCCTCCGAGCCGAGCGTCTTCGTCACGAAGGACGAGCACGGCCGCCCCGGTAAGTGGGGACCGGACTCGCCTCTCTACCGCTGGTTCCAGCGCAGGTAACCGCCATCGCCGCCCCGGAGCCCCGTGTCGACGCGGAGCGTCCGGGGCGGCCTTTTCCCCAGTACCCGGACCCCCTCGAATCCCGGACCCCTCGAATCCCGGGCCCGAGCCCGGGCCCCTCTCAACCTGGAGAACGAGACATGTCTCGCAGGCTGTCCGCCGCCGTCCTCGCTCTCGCCTTCGCCCTCGGCGGGCTGATGGCGTTCTCCGCTCCGGCGGCGGCGCACAACGCGACCACCAAGGCGCACGCCACGGTGACCGGAACGGGCGCGGACGTCAGAGTCGTGCTCGACCTGGAATACGACCTCCTCATGAAGTCGGCCTGGCTGTACGCCGAGGCGTACGACGCGAAGGAGCGGGCCGAGCAACTCCGCCAGCTCAAGAAGAACCACGCCGCCGTCATCGACTACGTCACGCGCCGCTTCGCCGTGGCGTACGGCGACAGGCCCTGCACGCCCACGCCGGTGGGCGACGCGGGTGTGCGCGACCGCGACAATGTGGCCTACGCGGTGGTGACCCTCGGCTACCACTGCGCGGGCGACGGCGGTGGAGAACACGCGATCTCGAGTGCGCTCTTCCCCGACGCCGAGAGCTTCGTGCACAGCACGGAGACGATCGTCGGCTACACGCTCGACGGAACGACGGGTTCCGCGGTCCTGACCGCCGGAAACCCGACGCTGCGGACCGGCGAGCACCGGGCTTCGCGCCAGATCGGGGAGTTCTTCCTGCTCGGGGCGGAGCACCTGCTGTCCGGGCTCGATCACATCTTCTTCCTGCTCGCCCTGCTCATCGGTGCTCGCCGCCTGCGGGACGTCGTCGTCACGGCCTCCGCGTTCACGGCCGCCCACAGCATCACATTCCTCCTGGCGGCGCTGGGGATCGTGCACGTTCCCGCGGGGATCGTCGAGCCGGTCATCGCGGTGTCGATCATCGTCGTGGCCGTCGCCAACATCCTGGGCCGCGACGAGGACAAACTGGGCAGGTGGCGGCTGCCCATCGTCTTCGCCTTCGGCCTGGTGCACGGGCTCGGCTTCGCGAGCGCGCTGGACATCGACGAGAAGGGGTCGTGGGAGCTGCTCCTGTCGCTGCTGAGCTTCAACGTCGGCATCGAGGCGACCCAGCTGCTGATCATCGCGGTGCTCTTCCCGCTGCTGGTGCTGCTGCGCCGTACGACCGCGGTGCGCTGGGCGACCGCCGCCATGTCGGTCCCCATCGTCGTGGTCGGCCTCTACTGGTGCGTCGACCGGATCGCGCTCTCCGCCTGACGACAGCCTGACGGAAGCCCGCGGTGATCGCGCGCCGCGCTTCCTGCGGGCCTCGCCGTCGGTGTCCGGCTTCGTGACGAGGCCCTCACCGTGGTCGAATCGTTCATCCACCTCCTACAGCGGGGAGACGAAGACGATGAACGACCGATCCCTCGAAGCGACCAGGGAGTTCTTCGCCACGAAGGCGGCCACCTGGGAGGAGAAGTATCCCGACGACGGCCCCGCCTTCGCCGCCGCCGTCGCCGAGCTGGCCCTGCCGGCAGGAGGGCTGGCCCTCGACGCCGGATGCGGCACCGGCCGGGCGATCCCCCTGCTCCGGGACGCGGTCGGGGCCGCCGGACAGGTGGTGGGCGTCGACGTCACTCCCGAGATGATCCGGTCGGCCCGCGACCGGGGACGCGGCGAGTACGGCCGGCTGCTGATCGCCGACGTCGGGCTGCTTCCGCTCCGCGACGGCGTGGCCGACGGCGTGCTGGCCTCCGGGCTGATCTCCCACGTTCTCCGGCCGGCGGCCGTGCTGCGGGAGCTGGCCCGGGTGACCCGCCCCGGCGGGAGGCTTGCGTTGTTCCACCCCGTGGGCCGTGCGGTGCTCGCGGCACGGCGCGGCCGCAGTCTGACCCCGGACGACCTCCGCGCCGAGCGCAACCTCCGTCCCCTGCTGGGCACCGCCGGCTGGACCCTGCTCGACTACCACGACACCGAGGAGCGCTACCTGGCGCTCGCTCGCAGATGAGACATCCCCGCCAAATCGCTCGTGTCCACCACGCCTCGTGACCGCGGTGATCGCCACACCGCCGGACCTCGGCCTCGCCCCGGCCGGGAGCCCTGGACCGGCGTCAAGGCCACCGAGACGCACGCGTACCCGGCCTGAGGCGGCACAGCGGGTTGCCTTGACGCCTGCGACAAGGTTCTAACGTGATCGCGGATACCGGCCCGAGGAGCTCCGATGAAATTCGCGACCAGCTACTCCACGGCGAACGGGCTCGACCCCGACGCGCTCGTGGCCTACGCCCGCCACGCCGAGGACTGCGGCTTCGAGGGGCTGTACCTGCCGGAGCACATCGTCTTGTATCCCGGCGCCGCGATCGGCCCCTTCGAGATCCCACCGGCGCTGCCCTACCCCGATCCGCTCGACTGCCTGGGCTTCGTCGCGGCGGCCACGCGACGCCTCCTGCTCGGCACGGCCGTGCTGCTTCTGCCGTACCACCACCCGGTGGTCCTGGCCAAGCGACTGGCGACCATCGACGTGCTGTCCACGGGGCGGATGCGGCTGCTGACCGTGGGGCTGGGCAGCCTGCCCGGCGAGGCCGAGGCGACGGGCGTCGACTTCGGCACCCGCGGGCGCCGTGCCGACGAGGCCATCGACGTGCTGCGGCTGCTGTGGGAGGGGGACGAAAAAGGCGTCAGCTTCACCGGCGAGTTCTTCGGTTTCGACGACGTGTGCAGCTATCCCAAGCCCTACGGCCGCACGCACCTGCCGATCCACGTGGGCGGGTCGAGCCGGGCGGCCGCCCGCCGCGCGGGACGACGCGGCGACGGCTACTTCCCGGGCGGCGCGCTCACTCCCGAGGAACGCGCCGTCCAGTGGGAACTGGCCCGCACCGCGGCGGCCGAGGCCGGTCGCGATCCCGATGCGCTGGAATACACCCGCTGGGGGTCGATCGACATGTCCGCCGAACGCGTCGAGACGTACGCCGCGCAGGGTGTGACCCGCATCGTGGTCAGCCCCTCGTCCGCGGAACCGGAGCGCCAGCGGGACGAGATGTCCGCGTTCGCCCAGCGGTTCGCCCTCCCACATTCCGGCTGACACCTGGCCTGGTGCCAGGTGCGTCGGCCGGGCGCCCGCGAGCGTTCACAGCTGGCGCAGGGCTCCTCCGTCGATGGCCCACTCGGCGCCGGTGACCTGCGCCGCGAGGGGCGACAGCAGGTGGGCGATCACCCCTGCCACCTCCTCCGGGTCGCCGATGCGTCCCGTGGGCAGTCGCCGTTCGACACGTACGAAGTGGTCGACGGCCTCCGCCGGCGACATGCCGAAGCGCTGGGCCAGTTGGTCGGCGAAGCCGCCCGGCGCGTCGAAGAGCGCGGTGCGCGTGGGCCCGGGGGAAACGACGTTGGAGCGTATCCGGGCCGAACCCAGAGCGGCTGCCAAGGACTTCGACACCGACAGGAGTGCCGCCTTCGACGCGGCGTAGTCCGCGATCGAGGCGTCGGGCAGGCGGGCCGCCTCACTGGCGACGTGGACGATGGCGCCTCCCTCCGGATTCTTCTCCAGGATCGGCAGCACGGCCCTGGTCATCCGGACCGCCGCGTGCAGGTTGAGCTCGAACGTGGCGTGCCACTGGTCGTCGTCGATCGCGGCGAAGGAGTCGCGGGAGGTCAGGGAGGCGGCGTTGTTGACCAAGCCGTCGAGCCTGCCGTACCGGTCCGTGATCCGCGCGACGGCATGCGCGGGGGTGCCCGGATCGGTGAGGTCGGCGCGGATGAGCAGCGTGCCGGGCGGAAGGACGGGGAGTGCGGAGCCGCCGCGCGCCAGTGCCGCGACGTGCGCTCCCTCGGCCGCGAGCAACCGCGCGGTCGCCAGGCCGATGCCGCTGGTCGCGCCGGTCACGAGGATCACTTTGCCGGTGAGCTGAAGGTCCATGGTGTGCTCCGTGACGAGGGGGAGGGGCCGGTCAGGCGTGCGAGCGGCGTGCGCGCAGGAAGACCGCGGAGAGGAGGACGCCGAGCAGGACGAGGACGGCGTTGACGGCGACGGCGGCGGTGACACCGTGCAGGATCGCCCCGGCGGACACCACGCCCCCGGCCGTGGCGGTCGCGATCGCGGACATGATCGGGGTTCCCATGGTGATGCCGATCTGCTGGGACATGGACGCGAGGCCGGTGGCCAGGCCCTGCTCGTGGTCGGGGAGTCCGGTGGTGGCGGTGACCATGAAACCGACGATGACGAGCATGTTGCCCACGCCGCCCAGGAAGGTGGCGGGCAGCAGCAGTCCCATCGAGGCCGGCGTGTCACCCAGGAAGATCAGGACGGCGGTGAAGACGGCCTGGAGCAGCCCGCCGCCGACCAGGACGGCCGTCGTGGAGGTGCGGGCGATCGCCTTCGGGGCGAGCACGCCGCCGGTGACGGTTCCGGCTCCCAGGACGCCGAAGGAGAGCCCGGCGGCGAGGGCCGAGAAGCCGAGGGTCTTCTGCATGTACAGGGTGAGCAGATACACCAGGGACGTCTCGGTGACGAAGGCGAGCAGCCCGAGCACGTTGCCCCAGGCCACGGTGCGCTTGCGCAGCACGCGCACCGGGACCAGGGGCTGGGCCGCCCTGCGCTCGACAAGGTAGAAGACGACCAGCAGGACCGCCCCGGCCAGCAGGCCCGTCAGGGCGAGGGGCTCGGTCCAGCCGTGCTCGCCGGTCCGCGTCAGGCCGTAGACGACACCGAGCAGCCCGAGGGTGACCGACAGCGCGCCGGGCAGGTCGACCGTGGGGCGGGCGGCGGGGCGCGACTCGGCGATGACGGCCGGCGCGACGAGGAGCACGGCCACGGCGACGGGGACGTTGATGAAGAAGGCCCAGCGCCAGGACAGCAGGTCGGTGAGCACGCCGCCGAGGACCGCGCCGGCGGTGAACCCGGCGGACATGAGCGCGCCGTTGAGGCCCAGGGCCTTCTGGCGCAGGGGGCCCTCGGGGAAGGACGTGGTGAGCAGGGCGAGCCCGGCCGGGGTGGCGGCGGCGGTGGCGAGCCCCTGGGCGATACGGGCGATGATGAGGATCGCGGGGGTCGGGGCGAGCCCACCGGCGAGCGAGGCCGCGCCCAGGAGCGCGAGGCTGCCGAGGAAGACGCGCTTGCGGCCGATCAGATCGCCGATGCGGCCGAAGAAGAGAGTGAAGCCGGCCGCGCACAGAGCGAAGGCGGTGGCGACCCACTGCAGGTCGGCCAGGGCGAATCCGAGGTCGTCGCCGATCGCGGGCAGCGCCACGTTCAGGATCGAGAAATCGACGGCCAGCATGAACTGGGCGACCAGCAGCACCGCGAGGATGACCTTCAGGCGGCTGGTCAGGTGTCGCGGCGGTGCCTCGGGTGTGGCGGCCGAGGCCGCCGGCAGGGACTTCGTGGTGGACATGCCAGGGACCATCCCTTCAGGACTTAACGGGTCTGTAGTCCCGTTAGACTGAGAGGGACACTAGCACCCCATGCCGCCTTAAGGGAACTGTGGTCCCGATAGTGAACCCCTAGGGGAAGGAGCCGTCATGGCAGCCACTCCACCGCCCGGTGCCGTCCGCCCAGGTGGACGCACCGCCCGCGTCCGCGAGGCCGTTCTCGAAGCCGCCGCCGACACGCTGGCCGAGAAGGGCTTCGAAGGGCTCGACCTCGGCGACATCGCGCGTATCGCGGGAGTCGGGAAGACCACCCTCTATCGCCGCTGGGGCACGCCCGGTGCGCTCGCCGCCGACCTTCTCCACGACATGGCCGAACGATCCCTGCCCCGGTCGCGCAACGGCGACATCGGCCAGGACCTGCGCGACAACGCCCGCCTGGTTCTCAAAACCCTCACCGACGCCCGCCAGGGGCGGCTGTTCAAGGCGCTGATCGCCGCCTCGCTCTGCAACGACCAGGCGGCGCAGGCGTTGCGCCGCTTCTACGCCGTACGCATCGACGAATGGGCCGGCTGCGTCACCGACGCGATCGAACGAGGCGAGCTGCCCACCGGCACCGACCCGCGCCGGGTGATCGCCGCCGTCTCCGCACCCCTGTACTACGCCCTGCTCAACACCGGGGAACCTCTGGACGAGGCCGCGGCGGACCGCGCCGCCACGGCGGCGCTGGCGGCGGCCCGCGCCGGGGCCCTCTCGACCACGTGATGCTCGCCTCTGGCAGGCGGTCCTACCGAGGACCTGGGGACTCGTCGCGTACGGCGGCCACGCCGGCGCTCGCGCGAACGCGACGACCGCGTGCGGGTCATGCTCTCGGCAGGAGAGGCGCGTCAGGGCCGGTCGCCGGTCTCCGCCACACTTGCTCCTCGACGAGTACGACGACCGAACGCCGCAGGAGACAACCGTGAGCCTCGAGGCACAGCGCGCCCACATCCTCACCGGGCAGATGTACAACGACCTGACCGACGAACTGGTCGCCGCCCGCAGGCGCGCCGTGCTGCTCGCCAACGCCTACAACGACAGCTTCGGCGCTCCCCAGGACCACCGCGAGGCCCTCCTGCGTGACCTGCTCGGCCACGTCGGCCCCGGCGCGTACTTCGAGCCCACCTTCCGGTGCGAGTTCGGCTACAACATCAGCGTCGGCGCCGGCTTCTACGCCAACTTCGACGCCGTCATGCTCGACGGGGCGCGAATCACGATCGGCGACAACGTCCTGCTCGGACCGCGCGTGAGCATCTACACGTCCAACCACGCCATCGATCCTGACGAGCGCGCCGCCGGCGCCTGCTACGCCAAGCCCGTGACCATCGGCGACAGCGTGTGGATCGGGGGCGGGGTCACCGTCAACCCCGGTGTGACCATCGGCGACGGTGCGATCGTCGGCTCCGGGGCCGTCGTGACCCGGGACGTCCCCGCACGCGTCATCGCCGCCGGCAACCCCGCCCGGATCGTGCGCGAGATCACCGAAAAGGACGTCACCGGCTGGCGCCCCGACGCCCTGTAGGCGCCCGCCACGGACAGGAAGGCACGGAGAGAACGACGTCAGATGTCGCCCTCGTACAGGCGCCGCATCTGGGCTTCGTACGTCTCGAACGGCTCCAGACCTACTGCGGCGCGCCGGTCGTCCAGGTCGTCACCGGTTTCGGCCGGCCGGTAAGCAGCGGCGGTTGGGCGGGAATCGGTTACGCGGTTGCGCGCACCGCGGAACGCAGGCCATCATCGAGACATGATCTCCAACCGAAAGGGCGGCGACGCCCACGCGCGGTGACCGCGCTCACGCGGCGCTATGCCGCCGCCGAACCTGTGGCCGACGTTCGTAGCAGCAGGAGCGCTCACGACCGGTGGCAGGAAGCCGTCAAGATCCGACAAGAGTGGCTTGACCACGGCCTGTGCACACAGCCGGCCGACCGGCAGGCCGTCGAGAACAGCCTGACCGCGCTCTACGCGAGGATCTCTCGCCCGAAGCCGTGGTTCGAATGGGTCGATTCACCGGACAAGGCGATCCCGCTTGTCGCCGGTCTGCCCACCCTCGACCAGCTCTACGGGTGGATCCGGGATCCTCATCCACGGGGGACACCGCCACCGGCCAGTGATCTGGCCATGCTCGAGTCCCAGTTGCGTGGCGCACTCAGCGCCGGCGTCTCCCACACCGACCCCGAGCTGTCCTCGGCGCGGAAGGGCAAAGGCGGCGAGCCCTGGCCCGAGCTGCCACCGCTGAAGGCGCTCGACGCCGGCGTTCCCCTGGGCGTGGTGGTGCACCGGGGCATCCGCACCGCACTGCACCGGAGCCTCGCGCACGGATTCCGCATGCCGATCCGCACCGCGCTGGCCGGCGGCGGGCCCGTGCCGGCCTGCTGGTACGGGCAGCAGGACGCGGCGTGGGTCGCCTACTACGACGCCCTGCACCGGCTCGGACTGGCCTCCTACGGGCCGGACGAGATCGAGCACCTCGGCCACTGGGCCGCACTGGCGCGCTCCGGCGGCTGGTGGTGGCCCGGCGAGGATGTGTGCGTCGTGGTGGATCGCCCCGAGCTGGTCCGCACCGAACCAGTCCCAGGGACCTGGCACGACGAGGTCCGGCTCCGGCGCGACGGTGTCCGCTACCGCGACGGCTGGCACCCGCTGCCGGCATGACCCACGGGCGGGCCGGGACGAGAAAGGCTCTCGTCCCGGCCCGCCCCAGGACGAAGGCGTGGCGGCAGCCGGGTGGTCGCCTCATGTGCCCGAAAGTCGCTTCACCGGCGGCTGAGTGCCGATACTTCGGATTGCGCTGGTATGTCATGATCGAATGCGATGAGCAGCGGAGGGGACTCGGATCCCGTTCTCGATGAGGCTCGCCGGCACCACCTGGATCAGGTGAACGGTGTGCTTCGTCGTCCTGGCATGTACGGCAGGGATGAGACGGCGGAACGGCTTCTGCTGGAGGCGATGGCCGCCGTGGACGGGAGCCTGACGCGGTGGTGGGCGGAGTGCGATCGACTACGTGAGCGCGACGCGTTCGACGCGACGGGCGTCAGGGGCGCCTACAGCAGCATCCTTCCCGCCGACGCCTTGCGTGATGCCACGGCCTCCGTCTATGCCGAAATCGCTCATCGTCTCGGCTGGCTGGAGCCGGATCGGGCGCTGTCGGCGGCGGAGTACCAGCGGTTGAGCGCCGACATCGGCGGGTGGGTGACGCAGGACCGCACGCTGTCCGAAGTCGTTGAGACGTTCGGGCCCCCGTCGCTGTGGATCGGCGGAACCAACCCGTTCTACTCCAAGACCCTTGCCTACGTCACCGCCGATCGCGACGACGACGTGATTTTCCTGCACCTGTGGAACGCCTTCGCGAACCCCTCACCCGAGAACGGATTGCGGGGCGTGCACCCCGAACCGGTGGTGCTCGCCGTACGTCATCGGCCAGGCCCTTTCCCCGGCGCCTTCTCGTTCACGCCTGAGGGCCTGCGCCGCAGGCCCGGCGCCGACCAGCGCAGTCCGCTCAGGCCGGCCGTCTGGATCTTCCACGGTGACCACGCCCGACACGCCTCCGGGGTGTTCGACACGCTGGACGCCGGACTCGCCTGGGCGGCCGAGCACCAGGTGACCGGCATTCTGGCCGAGTACCCTTTCGGCGGCGCCTACGACGTCGCGGTCAGCGAAGGCCGCTTCACGCCCTCGAAGGCGCACCACGGCACCGCCGAGCACGTCGCCGCCTTCAGCCCGGGGTTACGTCATGTCCACCTGGTTGGCGGCCGTCCCGACTAATAGGCGCTTTCCGGCAGCGCTGCAAGGACCGCCCGCGGGTCGTACCGAGAATCATTGACCGGCTGCGACAGCTGAACGGGCCGTCGGCCTCCACGCATCGGCCCGATCTCCTCCTGCATGATCGGCGGCCCTCCGGGTGTCCAGCAGGGACTGCCCTCGGCCTGGTAGGCCGCGGCGCCCCGGGCGGCAGGCGATCCTGCTCGTCCCCTGCACCGGCCGGGCCGCGATCGGAGAGCGAAACGTGTGCCGAGGCGCGGTGGAGTCGCATCGGCACCATCGGGGCGTAGACGCGACCAGGAAGTCTGTCTGAAATTTACAGCGGTGTCCGTCACGGACCAGCGGTTCGAGCACGTCGTCTCCCTTTCTGTTGACGCACTCCCGCCTCCTCTCTAGCGTGAGGCCTCCGTGGGTGATCGGCATTTATTTGTTATCGCTAACAATGTGCGTAAGTGAAATTGCGACCCAGCAATTCAGATCTAGTGATGGGACATTTCATGGCACTGAGTATGGCGTCTGATGGTTACTCATCAGGACCATCGCGGAGTATCCGGTCGTTGCGCCGGTTGCTGATCGCCCTTGTGCTGACCGCGCTCACCGCAATGGCAGCCCTCGTCCCCGCGCCGTCGGCCAATGCCGCCACCAACCAGTTCCGAGGCATGAACTGGGCCGTGCTGGGTGACAACTTCAGCACCGGCACGCTCGTCGTGCAGGGCCTGAGCCAGTCCGACAGCAACGCGACAGTACGGGCCAAGGCCAACTCGCTCTACGACTACATGGAATACATCATGGGGGTCAACACCGTCCGGTTGCCCATCAACACCCACACTGTGGCCAACACGACCTGGTGGAACTCCTACCGCGGCGCCATCGACGCCGCCACCGACCGTGGATTCAAGGTCATCCTGGCCTATTGGGAGGACGGCGCCGCCTCCGGCGGCAGGATCACGAACCTCGCCGCATGGAACTCGATGTGGTCCACCGTGATCAGCACGTACGGCTCGAACGGCAACGTCTACTTCGAGCCGATGAACGAGCCGCACGGCTACTCATCGGCGGAGTGGCGCAACGTGGCAGCGAACTGGCTCAGCTCTCACAGTTCGGCAGCGCCCGGCCGGGTGCTCATCGGCGGCACCGGCTTCAGCCAGGACCTGCGTGACATCTGCAACGACAGCCGCTTCAACTCGACGCTGCTGTCCTTCCACTACTACGCCTTCTTCTACAGCGCGATGACCTACGACGCCTTCCGAAGCCACATTCAGACGCTTCTGGGCAACTGCGCCTCCCGCGCGGTCGTGACGGAATACGGCGCGCCGATGGCCACCGGCCTCAACTACGCCGACCCGAACAGCACCGACAACTTCGTGCGCTACCTCCGCGCCGTGGCCCAGGTGATGCGGGACAACCAGATGGGCGGCACCTACTGGCCCGCCCTCGGCGGCAAGGTGACCGCAGGCCTCGGCTACGACCACTACTCGATGTGGGCCCTCGGCGGCAGCGGCACCAACCTCACCTTGGCCGTCCGCAACCAATCCGGCGCCGACCGGGTCCGCTACGGCTGGGGCGACACCGTCCGCGACTCCACCCCTTCGCCGCAGCCGGAAACGTTCTACAGGATCGATGCGCGCCACAGCGGCAAGGCCATGGACGTCCAACAGGCGAGCACCAACAACAGCGCGCGCGTCGACCAGTACACCTACGGCGGCAACCCATGGCAGCAGTGGCAGTTCCAGGACGCCGGCAGCGGCTACTGGCGCATCGTCAGCCGCCACAGCGGGAAGTGTCTTGATGTCGTGGGCGCTTCAACCGCCGACGGTGCCGAGCTCATCCAGTACACCTGCGGCACCGGCAACAACCAGCAGTTCCAGATGGTCGCCAACGGCGGCTACTTCCAGCTCCGCGCACGCCACAGCGGCAAATGCGTGGACGTACCGGCCGCGTCCACCGCGGACGGTGTGATCCTCAAGCAGTACGCGTGCAACAGCGGCACCAATCAGCAGTGGTCGCGCACGGCCGTCTGACGGTCGTCTCGACGTAACCGCGGATCCGCGGTACATCCCTCCCCGGTGCCGATCGCGTGCTGTGCGCGCTCGGCGCCGGGGTCTGACCATCCTCATCCGGACACGCCCCGGTCGGCCAGGCCGAAGGCGCGGGCGGGCGGCACGGTCGCCGAGCGCAGGATCTCCACCGGCGTCATTCCGGCCCGCGCCATCAGCTCGAACTCGTGATGCAGGCTCTCGCCGTGGGGCACGGGCAGCGGCGCGGACGACTCAGCGTTCGCGTCCGTCCCGGCGAGGATCTCAACACCGGCCCGGTGCAGACGGCCGACGTCGCCCAGCACCTCCCCCAGGTGGTCGGCACGCCCAGGCGGCGGGCCGGAGGTCATGAAGGCGGCGCTCCAGCGTCAGCGCGGCGGGAGCGGCGATCCACCGCCCCCGCCGCGTCAACGGGTCAGCGGCGGTTGAGGTTCTGCATCCACTCCCGCAGCTCGCGCGCCTGCCGCGCGAGCTCGGAACGCGCCGCGGCGTCGCCGGAGGCCTTGTCGTTCGCCAGGTCGACGATCGAGTTCAGCGCCGGGATGGCGGTGGTGTAGTTGGTTGCCAGGTAGCTGTCCCGCGCGATGTCCAGGGCGGCATCGGCGGCGTCCGCGGCGGCCGCGGTCAGCAGCCCGGCCGCTCGGTCGGCCTCGATCAGCAGGCTGGTCTCACGGTAGGACGAGCAGTTGGCGCCCTTGCGGTCGGCGGTCGTCTCGATCCCGCCGAGGATGATCCGCATGAACGAGTCGTCGTAGTACTGCGTCCGGAAGTGGCCGAGGATGTTCGAGAACGCCTTGCCACCGCCCCAGTTCTGGCACCACGCGATCGGGTGGTCGCCGTTCATCAGCCGCAGCGGGTTGGTGGCCGCGTTGCCGCTGTTGAGGCTGCGCTGGTAGCTGTCCTCGTTGAGGCTCAGCAGCGTGTGCACGTCGGCCCGCATGTTGCGGTCGAAGTTGTAGAGCTCGTCGACCGTCATCCACCGGTCAGGGAGATGCGCGGTCGCCGGGTGCGTGTTGTCCTCGGTCACCACCTCGGTGTGGATGCAGCTGCCGCACTGGCCGAACCCGTTCTGGCCGTTCGGATGGTTGGTGAAGAACCCACCGACGAGGTCGCCGTACCACGGCCAGGTGCCGATCTCGAACGAGTCGGCGGCGCCGTGGATGCCGACATAGCCGCCGCCCTGGTGCATGTAGGCCTCGAAGTTCGGCTGCTCGGTGATCGGATTGAGCGGGCCCGGGTGCCCGACGTTGGACTCGAAAACGATCGTGTCGTACTGCTTGAGCGTGTCGAGGCTCAGGAACGGGCTCGTGGGCAGCGTGACGGTCGGGAGCTGCGGGTCGTAGACGTCGACGTTGAAGTTGTGCGCGATGCCGAGCTTCTGGATCGCGGCCACGGTGTGCGGGATGTGGTCGTGCCGGAAGCCCGTCGTCCTGGAGAAGACCAGGACGTTGTAGTCGGCGTCCGGGTTGTGCGGGAGCGGGGCGAGCACCGGGTCCGGGATGAACTTCGGGCCCTCCGCGGGCTCAGACTTGAGGCCCGTCGCGGGCTCCGGCGCGAGCCGGCCGTTGAGCTGGTCGATCAGGTAACGCGCATCGCCCACGAGTGTGCTGCGGGCCGAGCCGGGCGCGATCTGGTCGCCGGCGATCGAGACGAACTCGTGCAGGACCTGGCTCGCGCGCTTGGCCGAACCGGCGTCGGCGAGCGCCTTCGCCTGGTCGAGCTTGGCTTGGAGCGCCGCGCCGACCTCCGCCGGGACGCTGCCGGCGGTCACGAACCGGGTGATCAGCGTGCCGATGTCCGCGAACGATGTCGTCACGATGAACGTCTGCGTGTACTTCGCGCTGTTGGAAGCAGCGTCAGAGAGATGCACCGCGAGCGTGTGCACGCCGAGCGACAGGTCGGAGGTCTGCACCGGCAACGGCGGGACCAGCTTGCCGTCGAGGTACATGTTCAGCACAGCCACTCCGCCCGAGCCGGGGGCGGGGTCCGTGCGCGTCGGGATGAGTGTGGCGACGTGACCGACGTGACCGTCGGTGATCGCCGGGTACGATGCAGCCGGCGCGCGCGTGTCGATCCGGACCGAGATCGAGCGGAACGCCGCGACGTTTCCGGCCGTGTCGACCGCGCGGTACCGGACGCTGGTGTTGCCCTCCTGCGTGATCACCGCCGACGCAGTGGCCGACGCCGGCGCCCCCTCGACGGGCACGTCGATGTAGGCGGCGCCGCCGTTGAGCGAGTACTGGAACTTGGCGATGCCGACGTCGTCGGTCGCCGACACGTTCAGCGTCACCGGGCCGGTGTACCAGTTGTTCTGGCCGGTCGGCGCGGAGGGCGACAGCGTCGCCACGTTGATCGTCGGCGGTGTCGTTTCCTCTGCCCACGACGGTGCCGCGGGTATGAGTGCGGCCCCCGTCAGGAAGGCGGCCACTGCCGATGTGCGAAATCTTCTTCGCATGAATGTCTTCTCTTTCTTGCCGCTATACGGGCGGGTTCATTGGGTGCCGATGCCCGTGCCGACGAACCCGGGTTCGTCGGCACGGGCGGGTTCCTTAGGTGCCGATGCCGGTGCCGACGAACTCGGCCCAGTTGAGGTTGAACAGGTTGCCGCCCGTGGCGCCACCCGTGACCGAGCGGAACACCAGGAACAGCTCATGCGTCCCGGACATCGAGACTGGGAACGTCTGGCTTGTCCAGGTTCCCGTCCCGCCGGTGGACACGAGGTTGGCCGTCGTCAGGATCGGCCCGGTGATCGAGTCCTGACGGACCTCGATCGCCGCCAGCGGCGACCCAGGCGTGCGGCCGGTCGCCGCGTCCGCCACGCGGAACATGATCGAATCGATGTTGGTCAGGTTGAATGGGCCGTTGAGCTGGAGCCAGTCGCCCGAGCCCAGGCTGCCGCGGTGCACGCCGGCGCCGCCGTCGGTGTTGGTCGCCGTGTTGGTGCCGGACTGGTTGACGACGAACTCCACCTCCTGGTGCTTCTGGCGGATCTGGTGCTGGCCGGTCGTGGTCAGCGGTGGGACGCCGCCGGGACCGCCGTGGTCGGTGTAGCGCGCCTGGACCACGCCTAAGACGGTGCCGCCGTGTGAGACGTCGTCGGCCTCCGTGTGGAGCACGCCCGAGCAGCCGTTGACGGACTCCTCGGCGTGGCCGTGCGCGTCGTGACCGAGCACGAACGTCACCTGCACCTCGGAGCAATTCACCGTCCCGTCCTCGGGGTCGGTGACCGTGACCGAGAACGGGATGTCGTCGCCGAACGCGAACGTCCCGCCCTCCACCGGCGTATTGACGACCACCGTCGGGCTCGTGTTACCCACGGTGATCACGGTGCTGGTCGAGGTTTTCTTGCCGGACGAGTCGAGCACGGTCAGCACGGCCGTGTAGCGGCCGGACTGCGTGTAGGTGTGTGTCGGGTTCGGGTCGGTCTCGATCGCCGAGCCGTCGCCGAAGTTCCACTCGTAGCGGATCGAGTCGCCGGGATCCTCATCCAGCGAGCCGGCGCTGGAGAAGTTCACGGTCAGCGGCGTTGAGCCGTCGGTGCGGTCCGTGGTGAGCACGGCCTTCGGCGCGCGCCTGCCCTTGACGTACTCCCACTTGTACATGCCCGCGTCGGGGCTGATGACGTTGAACCCGTTGCCGTAGGTCAGCAGGTAGAACGCGCCGTCAGAACCGAACTGCAAGTCCATCGGGTTGTCGCACTCGAACCGGAACCTGCCTGCCCCGGCGTTCGCACGACTGCCGCAGTCCAGGAAGTTGTTGATCTTCTGGACGTGGTTGTTCTGCTTGTCGAGCTTGACCTCGCGCAGCGTGTCCTGCGTCCACTCGCTGATGATCACCGAGTCGTCGTAGTACGGCGGGAACTTGTTTGGGTTCGGGTTCTCCGGGTCGTAGTGGTACTTCGTGACCCCGTGCGGACCGACGCCGCCGGTGTAGAGCTCGGGGAACAGCCGCGGGCATTCGGTCGTCGAGCCGGGCGCGATCGGGCCCGGGGTCGGCGCGTAGTAGGCCTCGCACGGGGTGCCGAGCGGCGCGCTCGGGTTGTTGTCGCGGTAGGAGTACCAGATGTCCGGGTCGGTGACCGGCGGGACGTCCCTCAGGCCCGGCTCGACCGTCGGACCGCCCTCAATGTTCCACAGCGAGTCGTTGCGCTGCGTCGGCCCGTCGCAGTCGAACTTCTGAGGCGGGTTGTTCAGCGGCGTGCCCGCGGTGGTGGTGCCGGGCGCGAACTCGTGGAAGTTCCACTGATAGTGCGCGAGGTCACGCTTGTAGCACGTCGGCCAGCCGTAGTTGGACGGCTTGCGCACGATCTCGTAGCGACCGGTGCCCGCCGGGCCGTGCGAGCGCTGCGGTGTCTGGGCGTCGGGCGAGTAGTCGCCGATGTAGGCCACGTCGTTCTCGTCGACCTGGATCCGGAACGGGTTGCGGAAACCCATCGCGTAGACCTCCGGCCGCGTCTTCTCCTGCGGCGCGCCCGCGACCAGCGGGAACAGGTTGCCCGACGGGATCGAGTAGGCACCCTTGCCGGAGCCGAAGTCGACCTTGTTGGCGTCGGCGGCGGAGATGTCGCCGTCCTTGACCTTGATCCGCAGCACCTTGCCGCGCAGGTCGTTGGTGTTCAGCGCGCTGCGGCGCGAGTCACCGGTGAGCCGCTGATACCAGCCGCCCGCCTGCGCCGTGTTGGTGGCGATCGCCGGCGTGGCGGTGCCGGTCAGGCCGGCGCCGTCGGCGGTGATCTGCGGCTGATCGGACTGCTGCTTGCCGCGGCGGAAGAACACGTTGACGTTCGACGTGTTGACCGGGCCGCCACTGGTCTGGATCTCATCCGCCTCGATGTTCGAGAGCGCCTCGAGCGCCGCGTCGATCGCATCACGATCCGCGTTCCACGCGATCGGCTCCGTCGTCTGGCCCTCGAAGGTCAGCGTGAACGTGCCGCCCGTCGCGTTGGTGACGCGCACGGTCTGCTGCTCGTCGGTCTTCTGCGAGTTGTACGGCCCGTAGCCGCCGCCGTTGATGCCGCCCGCGGGCGTGTCATCGCCGGTGACCATCCAGAGGTTGCCGTGCTTGTCGAAGTCGATGTCGCCCCCGACGTGGCAGCACTCCTGGCGGTTGACCGGCACGCGCATGATCTGCTGCTCGGAGCTCATGTCGAGGTGCGCCGGCGTGCTGTCGGTGGCGTCGACGAACTTGAAGCGGCTGAGCTGGAAATAGCCCACGTACGGATCCCACGCGGTCTTGGACGCCGCCACGTTCGGCGGGGTGGTGTTCGGCGTGATCTGGGTGACGACCGATCCGTCGCTCAGCTTGACGTCGGTGACCTCCTTCGGCGAGTAGTAGAGGTAGACCCACTTGTTGGTCGCGAAGTCGGCGTCGACCGCCGGGCCATAGAGCCCGTCCTCGCCGGCGGAGTAGATCTGCTGCGTCATCGGCAGGCTCGGGTCGGCGAAGTTGGCGACGACCGTGGTGACGCCCGTGGTCGAGTCGTGCATGCGCAGCGAGCCGAGGCGGTCCGTCTGCAGAACGCGGCCGTCCGGCAGCTGGTCGAAGCCGATCGGCTCCTGCAGGTTCGGCGGCGAGCCGATCTTCGTCTGCTGGTAGTTGGCCAGCACGGTCGCGCCGCAATCGCTGTAGACCGGGTCGGCCTGGCCCGCGGCCCAGCCGATCGCGCCCTTGAGGTGCTTGGTGAGGCCGGCGTCGAAGCTCGCGGCCGTGTTGCCCAGGCCGGTGTAGAACGAGCGGCCGCCCTGGAAGTCCTTACACCACGAGACCGGGTGATCGGCGCCCATCGTGCCCCCGGCGATCCCGTCGAGGTTGGCGCCCTGCGGCTGCGGCCCGAACGGGTCCTCGACGACGGTGTCGAGGACGTGTGACACACCGCGGACGTTCTTCGTGAAGTTGTACCAGCTGTCGGTCCGCGACCAGATCTGCGGCAGATCCTTGGTCGCGTCGTGGACGCGGTCGGCGACCTTCACGTCACCCGACTGCACGTCGGTCCTGCCGGACGCACGCGTCCCCAGGAGGTCAGTCAGGAACGACCAGGACTCGTCGGTCTCGACCGCCGAGCCGACGCCGACGAAGCCGCCGCCGCCGCGGAAGTAGCTCTCGAAGTTCGCGCGTTGCGCGTCCGTGAGCGGGCTCGCGTGACCCGTGTCCAAGAACACGACCGCGCGGTACTGCTCCAGCTTCTTCTTCGTGAAATGGTCGCCCACGTCAGCGGGCCCGGGCGCCACGACCGTGAAATCACCGGTTTTGGCCGCATCCCGGATCGCGGCCAGGCCGGCCGACGACACCGCGTCCTGGGTGCTGCGCACCACGAGTACCTTGAAGCCGGCGTCTGGTGGTGCGGCCTTGGCGGCAGACGCGGACGGCTGCAGCAACGCCGCCGCAGCGCTGGAAGCGGGCTCAGCCGCCGTGGGGGCCTGGGCGCTCACCGGCGTCGCGAGGAGCGTGATGAAAGGGGCGATGAGGCCTAAGGCCATCGTGGTCGCGGTGCGACGTCTCGGGCGTCGTCCGTTTTCTGGCAGGGCTGCGTCGAGCAGCCTGGCCCACGTTCGATGACGTGGTGACATGGGAAACCCTTTCCTGACCGGGGGGACGTCAGGCAAGGCGCGCGCCGCCGCGCTTGTTGCCGCTTGTTGGCGTTGGTTGCGGATACGGGGGGTTGCTGGAGAGGTGCCGCCTCCAGGTCTGTGGGGCCGTCAGTAGGCTGTCGGCCGGGGTAGTGAATCCATGATCGTTGTCGGATCGTCGATGATTCGGTTGACCACCATGCTCGCGGCGCCGCGGGAAGCGGCGCCGAAGCCGAGCGTGAAGGCGACGAATCGGTACTGGGCGGCGGGGGCGGCCACCACGAGCCGCTGCAGCTGATCCTGCGCGTGGGGCAGCAGCCACTCGGCCACTGAGGCGAAGTAGCCCCCGATGACGATCAGTCGCGGGTTGAACAGGTTGGCCACGATCGAGCCGCCGAGCCCGAGCCATTGGCCGACCTGCGCCACCGCCTGCATCATGCGCCGGTCGCCGGCGCCTGTGCGGTCGCCGCCCAGGCGCCGGATCCGGTCGTACCGGGTCCGGAGCCGTGCAGCATCAGCACCGCGGGCCCGGTGCCGCTCTCCATGACGTGGACGGGGGAGCCGTCGACTGTGACGGTCCGAAGTGCCGTCACCGAGACAGGCCAGGTGTGCTCATGTCGATGCGGAGTTGACGGACTTCGAGAAGACCTCCATCATCACCCTGCCGAACTGCGGCATGTCGGGCCAGCCGCGGCAGGAGACAAGGTTTCCGTCCACCACGTCGGGAGCGTCGATGACCGTCGCGCCCGCGTTCTCCATGTCACCGGTGATGGGGGGGAAGCACGCCGTCTTCCGGCCCTTCAGCAGCCCGTACACAGCCGGCACCTGCGCGCCGTGGCACACCAGCGCGATCGGGAGGTTGCGCGCGAAGAAGTGCTCGGTGATGCGCCTGACGTCGGGGTCGACCCGGATCCACTCGGGGGCACGTCCCCCAGGAATGATGAGGGCGTCATAGCGCTCGACGTCTACCTCGGCCCAGGGCACGTCGACCGGCAACTTCCGGCCGTTCTTCTCCACGTAGGCGTCGGAGTTGGGGTCGAACTCGTGGATGACCAGCTGAACGTCACGCAACGTCCGTGACGAGACGTCGACGTCCCAGCCGCCCTCCTGCACGCGATAGTAGGGATACATGGTGTCGAGCTCCTCGGCGGCATCGCCGGTAAGGAGTAGCGCTCTGGGCACCTGCTTCTCCTCGCAAATGGGCGGGTGAGATTGATCCGATCCGATCCGATCCGGTTGCGTTAGCATTCCTCGGCCCGGCCCGCCCGTCAAGCCTTTACCGCCATTTTGTCCGTGTCCTTAACCTCGTCGAACAAGCGCCAGAACCGCTCGCCGGACAGCAGGATGTGCCGGCGCATGGCGTAGGCGGCGTCGGGGTCACGCGCGGCGATCGCGGTCACGACTTCTTCGTGCTCGGCCATGGCCAGGTGGGTGACCTGGGTGTCGTGGAGAAGCCGGAACAGGTGCACGTGCGTGTGCAGGCGAGCGAGCGCTTCGCGGATGACCTGGTTCTCCGCGCTCAGGGCGACGAGATCCTGAAAGCGGCGTCGCGCAGCCCGAAGGCGCCGTAGGCCCTGATCCCGTTGCCCCTCCAGCTCCGCCATCTCCTCCAGTATCCGCCGCAGACCGGCCACCTGCTGGGGCTATGCGCGTTCGGCGGATCTGCGCGCCGCCGGCCCAGGAGCAGGCGGAGCTCAAGCCTGTCCTCGAATCGCTGACGGGTGATCTGGGGGGAATGCGATAGCCGGCATGAGGCACACGCACGACCGGGCCCTCCGCCTCCATGTGGTTGAGAGCGTCTCGGATCGGCGTCTGCGAGACCCCCAGCTCCCGCGCCAGGACGTCGATCGTGGCGCGGGAGCCAGGCTCGATCCGTAGCGACATCAGGAGGACTCCCCAAAACCATTTTGGTTGGTGTTTCAGTACGGGCCGTACAGTCGGAAGACCTCCAGTTTGGTCACGGTGCGTAGCACTGTGGGGAAGTCCTCCAGTGATCGCCGGAAGCCGGTTTTGAGGACTTTCCAGCACGTCCTGGCCTCACGGCCCCGTGCGATCGACGCTTCGTCGACCATCGTGACGTGAGGTCCCTTTCTTCGCGAACCTGTTGACATCGGACGCAACGCTGCTGCATGCTGACGACCACTCGGATCGTATAGGAAAGGTGGCGGATGCTAGCCGTCCTGCACCATCGCGGAACCGCCTGCCGGCGCCCTACTTCGACCACCTAAAGCTCTCTGGAGCATGCTCGACGTCCTGCTCGGTTCGCCACCGGGGGTCGCGGCCGCCGCTTCCGCGTCCTGCGCTTCCGCCTGCTGTTGTGCTCCTGGGCGAGGTGCAGGAGAGCATTCGCCTGTGTGCTGAGGTTTTGTGCGACGACGGCATCGTGCGGTTCGCGACGCTGCTGGCCCGGGCGCTGGTCCGCAGACCTGGGGGAGAGCCGGGGTGGGCATACCTCCTGCGCTACAACGCCGGTCGGGTGTGGGGTGACACCCACGCCTGGTGCATGTACGTGCCTAATGCTTTGCGGCCGGTGCCCTGCCAGCAACCAGACCCTGCGGCCACCGCCGCGGCAGAGATGGCCGAGGGATGAGCGCCGGCACGAAAGGGTGTGCCCTTCTCCTGACGCCCCTGACGACGCGACTACGAAGACGGCCTCGCCATCGCTCCGGCGGATTACACGGTGGAGCGCGCGGTGAATGACTGGCCGGCCTACGGGCTCAATGGACGCGACAAGGGCACCGTCGCCGCCTGCGCGATCCGGTGTAATACCCACATCATTCCCGCTCTGGGCGCTCGAAAGCTCCGGGACCTCAGCGCGGAAAACGTGCAGCGACAAAAAGAACAGCAGGAAAGGGAGAGAGAAGCCGCGGGGGAGAGGTGGCAGGAGAACAACGGCCTCCCCCTGGAGGAGATCTCCCGGCTCGTCGGCCACAGCAGCACTGCCGTCACTGAGGCCGTTTACCGCAAGCAGATCCGTCCGGTACTTCAGGCAGGGGCCGTGGCCATGGATCGCATCTTCGACACCTGATCGTGAGTTTCCGCAGACGAGGGGCCATTCTGATTGCTCTGAATGGCCCCTCGTCTGCGCTTTGTATGATCACGCCCGTGTCCGAACGATTCGATCTCGCAACCGATCTCGCCGCTGGTGTGCGAGACAAGGACAGTGCTTGGATCTTCATACGGCGCTTCGCGGAAGCCTGGATGACTCCTCTCAGGGATGGCGACGGTTACACCGAGGAGGAGCTGAACGCCGTTGAGCAGCGGTTGGGCCTCAAGCTCCCGGCCGCATTGCGCGAGGCGTACATGCTCTTCGGCAAGCGTGCGGATCTTTGCGGCACTCTGCATTTCCTGCAGCACCCGGACGAGCTCCGCGTGGACGAAGATAGCGGCCTGCTGCCCTATCAGCACGAGAATCAGGGCGTCTGGGAGCGGTACATACGAGTGGCGGACCTCGACATGGACGATCCGCCTACAGTGCAGTCCTCCGACTGCGATCATGACGAGCATCAGGGTGGGATCGCGTGGTCCGAACGGTTGTCCACTGCCTGTATTGAGATGATGCTCGTCGAATCCGCCTGCCTGGATGGCGCTCGGGAGATGTATGGGGAGCTGCTCGAAAACGAAATCGCCGATGTGGAGCGCATATTCACGCCTTTGGCGCTTCCGCCACTGCCCATTGGGCATATGGAATGCGCCCCAGCGAGCCGCTGGTACGTCGGGGAGGACGTGATCGTCTCCCTTGACCGGTTCCACTCCATCCCAGATGAGTACGAGCATCTGAGTGGGCCTTGGCATCGGCCATGGAGTCGAGCCGGTCTCAGGATCCATGGGCGCACACCTGAGGCCGTCAACGCCATGCGTGAGATTCTGCCCCGAGAGTGGTTCCACTGGGAGTGGCCTCGGTTGGGAGATCCGTACCCTCCGAAGCCGTAGTCACTCAGTTAGTCACTCAGCAATGCAGAAGGCCGGTTCCGATCTTCGGAACCGGCCTCTCAGCTGGTACTTCTGGGTCGGGGTGGCGGGATTTGAACCCACGGCCTCTTCGTCCCGAACGAAGCGCGCTGCCAAGCTGCGCTACACCCCGGTGGCTCAGGCTTTTGCTCTGTGCCTCGGCAAGTCTAGCGGACTTTGCGGCTGCTTGTGTCATCCGGCACGACGGGGCGGCGGGGGACGAGCGTCAGCAGGGTCGCCTCGGGCGGGCAGGCGAACCGCGCGGGCGCGTACGGCGAGGTGCCGAGGCCGGCCGAGACGTGCAGCCAGGCGCTCTCGTGCCTGCTCAGCCCCTTGACGCGGGCGCGGTCGATGCCGCAGTTGGTCACCAGGGCGCCGTAGAAGGGGATGCAGAGCTGTCCGCCGTGAGTGTGTCCCGCCAGCAGCACCTGGTAGCCGTCCTGCGCGAAGCGGGTCATGTTGCGCGGCTCGGGCGAGTGCATGACGCCGAGCCGCAGGTCGGCGTCGGCGGGGGCCGGCCCCGCGATCTCGTCGTAGCGGTCCCGGTCGATGTGGGAGTCGTGGATGCCGCCCACGTGGACATCGAGGTCGGCCACCTTGAGACGGGCCGTCGTGTTGTTCATGTCCAGCCAGCCGGCCTCCCGCATCGCGGCGCCCAGCTCGGCCCAGGGCAGGTTCGGCACGTGCTGCCGGGAGTCCCCCTTGGACGTACGCCACAGGTAACGCGCGGGGTTCTTCGGCCGGGGAGCGTAGAGGTCGTTGGAGCCGTAGACGAACAGGCCCGGCCGGTCGAGCAGCGGCTCCACGGCGTACATGTACGACGCGACGGCGTCGGGGTGCGCCAGGGTGTCGCCGGTGTTCACGACGAGGTCGGGATCGAGCGAGGCCAGCGAACGCACCCACTTGATCAGCCGGTGGCGCCCGGGCGTGAGATGCAGGTCGGAGATCTGCAGGATCCGGACCGGCCGCTGGCCCGGAGCCAGGACGGGGACGTCGAACCGGCGCAGCCGGAACCAGTTGCGCTCGATCACGGCGGCGTAGCCGACACCGGCGACGCCGAGGCCGAGGATGGACAGGGGAATCGCGGCTGCTTTCCTCACACAGCCATGATGCCCGACGCACGGCCCGCCTCCCGCATAACCTGGCGAAGACCGGAGCGGGGGCACGGCAAGATGGACGCATGAGTGCGTTGAAGGACAAGCTGAAGGCCGACCTCGCGGCCTCGATGAAGGCGCGTGACGAGGTGCGGGTCCGGACGATCCGGATGGCTCTGGCCGCCATCAACGTCGAGGAGGTCGCGGGCAAGCAGGCCCGCGAGCTCGCCGACGACGAGGTCGTCAAGGTGCTGACCCGCGAGGCCAAGAAGCGCCGGGAGGCGTCCGAGGCGTTCGCGGGTGCCGGGCGGGCCGAGCAGGCCCAGGCGGAGCTGGACGAGCAGGCGGTCCTGGAGGAGTACCTCCCCGCCCAGCTGAGTGACGACGAGCTGCACGCGCTCGTCGACGAGGCGATCGCCGAGAGCGGCGCGCAGGGCCCCAAGGCCATGGGTCAGGTCATGAAGGTCCTGAACCCGAAGGTCGCGGGCCGCGCCGAGGGCGGCCGGGTCGCCCAGGCCGTACGCGCCCGTCTGTCCGCCTGACGGCAGAGGGCGTCCGGCCGGGACCGGAAAGGCCGGCCGGGACCGGAAAGGCCGATGGGCCGCTCCCCGTGAGAGGAGCGGCCCATCGGAGAGGATCACCCGAAGGGGTTGAACGGCGCGTCGCCGGGACCACCACCCCGGCCGCCGCCGTGACCACCGCCACGGCCACCACGGCCACCGCCCGGGAAGTCGAAACCGCCTCCGGGGCCGTCGCCATCGCCCCGGTCGACCTTGGGCTTCGGCGGGGGCGCGCACTGGTGGGCGCAGCCGCCGAACCTGGACATGTCCGGCTTTACGAACGACGAGGCCTCGACGCCCTTGAGCGCCGACAGGAAGGTCGCCTTCCAGATCGGACCGGGCACGGTGGCGCCGAAGACCGAGCCGTACGTCCGGCCTGCCATCACCTGTCCAGGGAGCGGATACCGCATCGGGCCGCGCGGGTCGCCGAGGCTGACCGCGCCCGCGAGGTCGGGAGTGAACCCGGCGAACCAGACGGTGCGGGACTGGTCGCCGGTACCGGTCTTGCCGGCGGCGTCCCTGCCGATGCCGCCGACGGCCGACATGGTGCCCTTGGTGAACACGCCCGACATGATGTAGGTGGCGGCGTCCGCGATCTCGGCCTCGACGGCCTGCTTGCAGGACGGCTTGAACGAGGTCACCTTGTTGTAGCGGTCGGTGATCTCCGTGATCGCCATGGGCTTGCAGTACTTCCCGCGCGCCGCGATGGCCGCGTACGCGCTGGCCACGGTCACCGGGTCCATCTCGTTGAAGCCGAGCGTGAACGTCTGGAACTCGCGCAGTTTCGCGCCGTCGGCCCGCTTGATGCCGAAGTCCTTGGCGGTCTTCACGACATCGCAGAGCCCCACCCTCTGCTCCAAGGCCATGAAGAAGGTGTTCACCGACTTCAAGGTGCCGGTCTGCAGGGTCAGGAACCCGCCGCTGCCGCCCTCGGAGTTGTGCTGGATGCCCCGGGGGTCACCGACCAGGTTGCCGTCGCAGTCCTTGAAGGCCGAGGGACCGCTGGCCTGGAAGGTCGCGCCGGTGCTGATGCCGTCGTTGATCTTCCACCCCTCCTTCAGGGCGGTGATCAGCGTGAACACCTTGAAGGTCGATCCTGCCTGGAAGCCCGCGCCGCCGCCGTGCAGCGCGTCGGCCACGACGTTGATCGACATCTCGTTCTTCTTCTTGCTGGTGCCGAACTTCCGGCTGGCGGCCATCGCCCTGATGGCACCCGTGCCCGGTTCGACCAGAGCCTCGGAGGCGACCGGCTTGTCGGACGGGTGGACGTACTTCTTGATCGCCGTTTCGGCGGCCTTCTGCATCTTCCGGTCCAGCGTGGTGCGGATCGTCAGGCCGCCGCGGGCCAGGAAGTCCTGTCGGGCCTTCTTGGTCTTGCCGAACTGCGCGTCGTTGAGGATCTCGTTGCGCACGTACAGGCAGAAGTACGGGTAGTCGCTCTCCTCGCAGCCGCCGGGGATCTCCTTGTCCTTCCACCCCAGCTTCTTCTTCTTGGCCGCGTCGCGCTCGGCCTCGGTGATGATGTGCAGCTCCTGCATGCGGTCGAGCACGACGTTGCGCCGGGCCAGCAGCCGGTCCCGGAACGTCTTGCCCCGGTTGGGGTCGGTGGCGTTCGGGTCCTGGACGGCTCCCGCCAGCGTCGCCGCCTCGGCGAGGTTCAGCTCGGAGGCGTGCTTGCCGAAGAACCGCTTGGACGCCGCTTCGATGCCGTACGCACTGGCGCCGAAGTAGGCGATGTTGAGATAGCGGTTGAGGATCTCGTCCTTGGAGTACTTCTGCTCCATCGACATCGCGTAGCGGATCTCGTTGAGCTTGCGCCCGACGGTCGGCGCGACGGCGGCGGCCTTCTCCTCGTCGGTCTCCGCCTTGTTGAACAGGACCTGCTTCACGTACTGCTGGGTGATGGACGAGCCGCCCTGGGTCACCCCACCCGTGGTGATGTTCCTCACCAGCGCGCGAGTCGTGCCCTCGACGTCGAGAGGCCCGTGCTCGTAGAAGCGGAAGTCTTCGATCGCCACGATCGCCTGACGCATGATCGGCGCGATGCGGTCCATCGGGACCGATTCCCGGTTCTCGAAGTAGAACTGGGCGATCTGCTTGCCGTCCGCGTCGAGCAGGACCGTCTTCTCGGGCAGCGGCGGCTCGTTGAGGTCCGCCGGCTTGAGGCTCAGAGTCTCGATACTCGACTTGACCGTCACACCGGCCCCGCCTACGGCGGGTAGTGCAATCGCCGCCGCCAGCACTCCAGCGACGCCCGCGGCGCCGACGAGGCGCAGGGCCGCACCTGTCCGGGATGCCAGAGTTTTGCCTTGTGCTTGCACGGATCCAAGGGTACGTCCGTTTGGTGACTCTCCCGGCATCGACCTCACGGGTCCGCATTACCCCGCCGAGGGGGGGACTAGTCATTCCCGGCCACATGGCCTGACATGACCATGCACGAATTTGGTCCCCCCGGGGTATGTCGGTTCGATCGTTTCCTTGCGTACTTTCTCCTCTGCGGCTACTGCAACCAGGAGGCCCGACGCCCGCGCCCGTCGGCCGAAACGACGACTGACCACCTAAGGGGAGTGGGGTCGAACATGTGGATCACGGATTGGACCTCCCGTGCCGCCTGCCGAGGTGCGGATCCTGACGCACTCTTCGTGCAAGGCGCCGCCCAGAACCGGGCCAAACTCATCTGTCGTGGGTGCCCCGTCCGCACCGAATGCCTCGCCGATGCGCTGGACAACCGCATCGAGTTCGGGGTGTGGGGCGGGATGACCGAGAGGGAACGGCGTGCGCTGCTCAGGCGCAGGCCAGATGTGGAGTCCTGGCGCGACCTGCTGGAGTCCGCCAAGGAAGAGTACGAGCGGACCAACGAGCTGATCGCCGGCTGACCCCGGCGCGGCGTCCCGCGGCGTAGCGGGACGCCGGACGACACGTGTCCGGAAACCCAGCCGGGCGACCGATCGCCAGGAGCCCAGCCGGGCGACGGGTTTCCCGCCGTCCAGCCGGGCGACGCGGTTCCGAGGAGCTCAGCCGGGCGGCCGGTCTTCAGGACGCGAGGAGTTGCCCGATCTGGCGCAGTCCCGCCAGATCGTGCACGTCCTCGGGCATCGCGGGCACCTGTGCGATGGGCACCGTCGGATGGGCCGAGGTGAAGTGCTCCTGCTGGCGCTGCTCCCGGGAGGCGAGCTGCATCCTTCCGGCGTGCAGCCGCAGCACGGCCGCGGTGAGCTCGTGCTCGCCCCTGACGTCCAGATCCTCGGCGGCGGCGGAGCTGCGCGCCGCCGACAGCGACGGCGCCAGCGGCCGGTGTACGCGGTTGACGACGAGGCCGGCCAGCGGCATGCGCTCGTCGGCCAGCCGCTCCACGAAGTAGGACGCCTCTCGCATCGCGTCGCGCTCCGGCGCGGCGACGACGAGGAACGCCGTGCCGGGTGCCTGGAGCAGCCGGTACGTCTGCTCGGCGCGCTGGCGGAACCCGCCGAACACCGCGTCGAGCGCGGTGACGAACATCTGGATGTCCCTGAGCACCTGAGCCCCGAGCACCTTGGTCAGGATGCCCGCGACCATCCCGAAACCTGCGTTGAGCAGCTTGAACGCGCCGCGACCGCCGGCCTTGGCCGGTGCCGTGAGGATGCGGATCAGCCTTCCGTCCAGGAAACGGCCGAGACGCTCGGGGGCGTCGAGGAAGTCGAGCGCCGACCGCGACGGGGGGGTGTCCACCACGATCAGGTCCCACTCGTTCGAGCGGCGCAGCTGGCCCAGCTTCTCCATGGCCATGTACTCCTGCGTGCCGGAGAAGCTGGACGACAACGACTGATAGAAGGGGTTCGTCAGGATCTGCTGGGCGCGCTCGGGGTCGGCGTGGGCCTCGATGATCTCGTCGAAGGTCCGCTTCATGTCGAGCATCATCGCGTGCAGCTCGCCGCCGGCCTTTTCTGCGCCGTCGACGCCGTGCACGCGCCTGGGGGTGTTGTCGAGCTCGGTCAGGCCCATCGCCTGGGCCAGCCGCCTGGCGGGGTCCACGGTCAGGACGACCACGGAGCGGCCCCGTTCGGCGGCGCGCAACCCGAGGGCCGCGGCCGTCGTGGTCTTGCCGACACCGCCCGAGCCACAGCAGACGATGATCCGAGTGCCGGGATCATCCAAGATCGCGTCAATGTCCAGCGCGGGCGCCGTCCTGGTCACAGCTCAGCCTCTCACTCGATCGGAAGTCACGCCGCAGGCCCTGGTCACGCCGCGCACTGCTCACGCCACACTCTGCCCGCGCACTGCTCGGGCCGGGCACTGCTCGGGCCGCGCACCGCTCACGCCACACTCTGGGCGCGCAGGGCGTCGGCCAGCTCGTAGAGCCCGGCCAGGTCGGCGCCGTCGGGCAGCAGCGGCAGGTCGTACCGCGGCACCGCCGCCTCCTCCAGCGTGACGCGCTCGCGCTTTTCCAGCTCGGTCCGCAGGGCGTGCTCGGTCACCTCGTGCGCGAGAGCCTCGGCGACCGCGGAGGCGTCGGCCGTTGCGTCCGTCAGCCCGGCCGCCTTCAGGCCGAGCGCGAGCTCGGCGGAGTCGAACCGGCCCTGGACGGCCGCCTCCAGCACCCCCTCGGGCAGCCCGGCGGGGCGCACCATGTTGACGAACACGCCGCCGACCGGCAGGCCCGTCGTGCGCAGTTCCTCGATGCCGTCCAGCGTCTCCTGGACGGGCATCTCCTCCAGGAGCGTCACGAAGTGGACCGCCGTCTCCGGGGAGGCGAGGACACCCCGCACGAGATCGGCGTGGTTCTTGATGGGCCCGACCCGGGCCAGCCCGGCGACCTCCTGCGTCACGTTCAGGAATCGGGCGATCCGGCCGGTCGGGGGCGCGTCCATGACGATCGCGTCGTACACCCTGCGGCCCAGCTTGTCGCGGCGCCGTACGGCCTCGGTGGTCTTGCCCGTGACCAGGACGTCCCGCAGGCCGGGGGCGATGGTCGTGGCGAAGTCGACCACACCCATGCGGGTCAGCGCCTTGCCCACGCGCTTGATGCCGTAGAACATCTCGAGGTAGTCGAGCATGGCCTCTTCGGGGTCGATGGCCAGCGCGTACACGTCCCCGCCGCCGGGCGCCACGGCGATCTTGCGCTCCTCGTACGGCAGCGGCGGCAGGTCGAACGCCTGGGCGATGCCCTGCCGGCCTTCGACCTCGACGAGCAGCACCTTGCGCCCGCCCGCCGCCAGGGCCAGCGCGAGCGCGGCGGCGACGGTCGTCTTCCCGGTGCCGCCCTTGCCGCTCACCACGTGCAGGCGCACGCCGTCCCAGTCGGTGTCCCGGGTTCCCCCGTCGCTCCCGCCGCGACTGCTGGTCGGCTGACTCACCGTGCCTCCTCCGCGTCGGCGTGCCTGCTCCACGCGCCCACGTGAGGAAGGCTACCCAAGGGTTACCTGCCGATACGCGGGGGTCGTCCCCCGCCGTAACCCGAGGTACGGCTTGCGAGCCGATCCGGTGAGGTTCGTCAACGGGAGGTCAGCGAACGCGCGTGCCGGGGATCGTGCCGGGGACCGCGGCCGGGCCGCCGGGGCCCGACGTTCGCCGTGCCCGCCCGCGGCGGGGCCGTACGGCGTTCCTGACCACTCCTGGCGGGCCGTGCCTCGATAGCCTTTGCCCATGACCAAGTGGGAATACGTCACCGTGCCGCTGCTCACGCACGCTACGAAGCAAATTCTGGACAATTGGGGCGAAGACGGGTGGGAACTCGTCTCGGTCATCCCGGGGCCCAACCCCGAGCAGTTGGTCGCCTACATGAAGCGGCCCAAGTGATGGCGACCCCGGAGGAGCGGCTCGCCGAGCTCGGGCTCACGCTGCCCGAGGTCGTGCCCCCGCTCGCCGCGTACGTGCCCGCCGTACGGACGGGCGATTACGTCTACACCTCGGGCCAGCTTCCGCTCGTGAAGGGCGAGCTGGGCGTCACCGGCAAGGTCGGCGCGGAGGTGTCGGCCGAGGAGGCCAAGGAACAGGCGCGCATCTGCGCGGTCAACGCCCTGGCGGCGATCAAGGCGCTGGTGGGCGACCTGTCGCAGGTCGTGCGGATCGTGAAGGTGGTCGGATACGTCGCGAGCGCTCCCGGCTTCACCGGGCAGCCGCAGGTCGTCAACGGCGCCAGCGAACTGCTCGGCGAGGTGTTCGGCGAGGCGGGCAGGCACGCGAGGAGCGCGGTCGGCGTGGCGGTCCTCCCGCTCGACGCGCCGGTCGAGGTGGAGGTCATCGCGGAGGTCCGCTGACCGTCCGGCTCTCCGGGACCGGGGTTTGCGGCCCGGCGAAGGCGTGGGGGAGCATGAGGACCGGTGCGAACCGATCGTTGTTCTGGAGGGCCTCATGGGGTTTCCGCTGCCCGGCGAGGTCGGCGAGCGGGCGCGGGAGATCCTCGCCGGCCGCCTGGCTCCCGTCCCCGCCAGGGACGCGGCCACGGTGGTGCTGCTGCGTGACGACCCTCTGGAGGTGTATCTCCTCAGGCGCAAGGCCACGATGGCCTTCGCCGCCGGCGCCTACGTGTTCCCCGGTGGGTCGGTCGACCCACGGGACGCCGACCACACCGTGGCCTGGGCGGGCCCGCCGCCGGCCGAGTGGGGCGAGGTCTTCCGGGCCGGCGAGAGCACGGCCCGGGGCCTCGTCTGCGCCGCCGTACGCGAGACGTTCGAGGAGTCGGGCGTGCTCCTGGCCGGGCCGAGCGCGGACACGGTGGTGACGGACACGACCGGGGCCGGCTGGGAGGCCGACCGCCTCGCGCTGATCGCGCGCACGCTGTCGTTCGCCGAGTTCCTCGACCGGCGCGGTCTCGTGCTCAGGTCCGACCTGCTCAAGGCGTGGGCGCACTGGATCACGCCGGTCGTGGAGCCCCGGCGCTTCGACACCCGCTTCTTCGTCGCGGCGCTGCCGTCCGGGCAGCGTACGCGTGACGTGGGCGGCGAGGCGTCCGGGGTGGCCTGGATGCGGCCGCGGGACGCGCTGGCCGCCGCGAGGGCGGGAACGGCGCGCATGCTGCCGCCCACCTTCCGGACACTGACCGAGATGGCGGCGTTCGAGTCGATCGGCGACGTGTTCGCCTGCCCCCGGTCGATCACGACCGTCCAGCCGGAGCCCGCCGAGGTGGACGGGCGGATGGTGCTGATGATCCCCCAGGTGATCACCGAGGCGATCCCCGGGACGATTTCCGAGACGATCCCCGAGACAGGAGAGGCGGGCGAGTGAGCGGCCTGCGCATACCGGTGGAAGGCCCGGACGGTTCCGGCACGGCGACAGCGGTGAACGTGCTGGCGCCGAATCCGTCACCGATGACCCTCGACGGCACCAACACGTGGATCATCGGAGGGGAGCGGGCCGTACTGGTCGTCGATCCCGGCCCGGACGACGAGGCGCACCTGCGGCGGGTCGCCGAGCGGGTGGACGGCCGCCGGGTGAGCGCCGTCCTGCTCACGCACGGCCACCCCGACCACAGCGAGGGCGCGGGGACGCTCGCGCGGATGCTCGGCGCGCCGGTGCGGGCGCTCGACCCCCGCCACCGCCTGGGCGAGGAGGGCCTGGCCGACGGCGACGTGGTGACGGCGGGCGACGTGGAGGTGCGGGTCGTCGGCACGCCCGGGCACTCGTTCGACTCGCTGTGCTTCTGGCTGCCCGGCGACCGGGCGATGCTGACCGGTGACACCGTCCTCGGCCGGGGAACGACCGTGATCGCGCCCGACGGGGACCTCGGCGACTACCTGCGCAGCCTCGACAGGCTCAGGCGGGGCGCGGAGATGCTGGAGGCCGCGGCCCTGCTGCCGGGTCACGGGCCCGTCCTGCCCGACCCGTCCGGGGTGCTCGACGCGTACATCGCCCACCGGCGTGAGCGGCTGGAGCAGATCCGCGAGGCGATCCGCAGGGGCGCCAGGGACGCGCGCGACATCGTGGAGATGGTCTACGCCGAGGTGGACAGGTCGCTGTGGCCGGCCGCCGAGATGTCGGTGGCGGCTCAGCTCAACTATCTCAAGACGCTCTAGCGAGAGCGGTTGTAGAGCCGCTCCCTGTCCATGATCACTACGGCCTTGGCCTCGATGCGCAGCCAGCCGCGCTGGGCGAAGTCGGCCAGGGCCTTGTTGACCGTCTCCCGAGAGGCGCCCACGAGCTGGGCGAGCTCCTCCTGGGTGAGGTCGTGGTGCACCCGGATGCCGTCGTCGGTCTTCTGCCCGAAACGGTCGGCCAGGTCGAGGAGCTGCTTGGCGACCCGGCCGGGGACGTCGGTGAAGACGAGGTCCGCGAGCACGTCGTTCGTCCGGCGCAACCGCTGGGCCAGTGCGCGCAGCAGGTGAAGGGCGACCTCGGGCCGGCCGGTCAGCCACGGCCGCAGGTCGTCGTGGCCTAGCCCGGCCAGGCGCACGTCGGTCAGCGCGATCGCCGAGGCCGTACGCGGGCGGGGGTCGAACAGCGACAGCTCGCCGAACATCTCGCCGGGGCCGAGCACGCTCAGCAGGTTCTCCCGGCCGTCAGGGGCGGTGCGCGCCAGCTTGATCTTGCCTTCGAGCACCACGTAGAGCCGGTCGCCGGTCTCGTTCTCGCTGAAGAGGGTGCGGCCCTTGGGCAGCTCCACCTCGGTGATGCTCGCGCGCAGAGCCGCGGCGCTCTCGCGGTCGAGCGCGGAGAACAGCGGCGCCTTGCTCAGTACTTCCTCGGTGCTCACGGTGCCTCCTTGCTGCGGGCGCGCTCGGTCGCCGGCTCCGTGCTAGCCATTGTGACGCACGCCCTGCACAGCGGCTTACGGGGTGTCCCGTTACGTCGCATGGGCGCTGTCCCGGCTCGCAGTCGTGGGCCGTCTGTGACGAAACAACACAATCTTGGCGGAAACCTATCCTGACGCCCATCGCGTGCCCGACCGGCTCGGGTAGCCGGTCGTCCCCCTACGGGCACAGTGTATTGCGCCGTGTAGGGACAAATTGGCAAATACAGGCTGCATATGTGGCATGTATGACAAGGTGACCTCCCGCAGGACGGGAATGGCCGGCGGACGCCGGAAGCGTGGATACGGGCCGGGCCGACCGTGAGGTGGGCGCTCGCCCGAGGCCCTACGCTTGCGGCATGGCGACGAACACGGCCGCTCCGCGGCGGCGTCAGCGCCAGGCCGAGACCCGTCTGGGACTCGTACGGCGGGCGCGGCGCATCAACCGGATCCTGGCCGAGACCTACCCCGACGCCCACTGCGAACTCGACTTCGGCAACCCCCTGGAGTTGCTGGTCGCCACGATCCTCTCGGCCCAGTGCACCGACAAGAGAGTCAACATGGTCACGCCGGTGCTCTTCGCGAAGTACCGGACCGCGGCCGACTACGCCGGGGCCGACCGCGCCGAACTCGAGGAGATCATCAGGTCCACCGGGTTCTTCCGGGCGAAGGCCAACAGCATCATCGGGATGGCGCAGGCCCTCTGCGAGCACCACAAGGGGGAGGTCCCGGGCAAGCTGGCCGACCTCGTCAAGCTCCCCGGCGTGGGCCGCAAGACCGCGAACGTCGTGCTCGGCAACGCCTTCGGCGTCCCCGGCATCACCGTCGACACGCACTTCCAGCGGCTGACGAGGCGCTTCGGCTGGACGGCCGAGACCGATCCCGTGAAGATCGAGCACGAGGTCGGCGAGCTGATCCCCAAGTCCGAGTGGACAATGCTGTCGCATCGGCTGATCTGGCACGGCCGGCGCATCTGCCACGCCAGAAAACCCGCCTGCGGCGTGTGCCCCCTCGCCGCGCTCTGCCCGTCGTACGGCACCGGCCCCACCGACGCGGACGAGGCGCGCGCGCTGGTGCGGCCGGGCCCGTTCTCGTGAGCACCCGGTGATCGGGAAGCTCGCGCGCTCTCGCGTGGTTGTACGGCACGCCTGGGCCCGCGCGTGCCCCGTGTGACGATGCGGTGGGACGATGCGGCGTGACGATATGGAGGTGGTCGTGGCTCCCGTTTGGCTGACGGAGTTGGCCGCGAAGGCCGCGCACAGCCCTGTTCCCACCGCGTTGCGGCCGCCCGCGAACGGCGCCGGCCGCTCGGCGGCGGTGCTGCTGCTGTTCGGCGAGGGACCCGAAGGGCCCGACATCCTGCTGATCCAGCGCAGTTCGAAGGGCCGGGTGCACGCCGGCCAGCCCGCCTTCCCCGGCGGCGGCGTCGACCCCGGCGACGACGGCCCGATCGGCGCGGCCCTGCGGGAGGCGCAGGAGGAGACCGGGCTCGATCCCGCGGGCGTCGAGGTCGTCGGGACCATGCCCGAGCTCTACGTCTGGCGCAGCGACAACCGGGTCACACCCGTGCTCGCCTGGTGGCACACGCCGTGTGTCGTGCACGCCGCGTCTCCCGACGAGGTCGAGATCGTCGAGCGGGTCCCGATCGCGGAGCTGGTCGACCCCGCCAACCGGCTGCGGCTGCGCCACCCGCGCGGCGTCGGCCCCTCCGTGGCGTTCCGCGTACGCGGCCTGCTCGTGTGGGGGTTCACGGCCGGTGTGCTCGACGGCGTGCTGACCGCGGCGGGGTTCGAGCGCCCCTGGGACCGCTCACGGATCGAGGATCTCCCCCCGGAGGTCGTCAACCTGGCCGCGCGGGGCTGAGCGTCCCGGGTTCGAGGGGCCTGCTGGGGCCGCGCGACAGCGATGAGACCCGGGCAGACGCCCGCACGACGGATGGCGTGGCTATACCGTGGAAAGCGTGCGCGGCGATCTTCTGGATCTCATTCTGATCGGCCTGGTGGTGGCCTTCGCGGTATCCGGCTACCGGCAAGGCTTCATCATCGGGGCCTTCAGCTTCTTCGGATTCGTCGGCGGCGCCATCCTGGGGTTGTTCATCGCGCCACCTCTGGCCGGAGCGATCGTCAGCGGCGACATCGAGCGGGCCCTGTTAGCCATCGTCATCGTCTTCCTGACGGCCACCATCGGGCAGTTCGCGTCCTCCACCCTCGGCGCCATGGCCCGTAGCCACGTCACGTGGGAGCCGGCCAAGGCGGTCGACGCGTTCGGCGGCTCGGTCGCCAGCGGTCTGTCGGTTCTGGCCATCGCCTGGCTGATCGGCTCCCTGATGGTCTCGATGAGCATCGGCCAGCCGCTGGTCAAGGACCAGATCAACGGCTCGATGATCTGGCAGGGCGTCGACGACGCCATCCCGGACGGCGTGGGGGCGCTGCAGAAGCAGTTCAGGGACTTCGTCAGCACATCGGAGTGGCCGCAGGTCATCACCTCGATCGGCGGCCAGAACGTGCCGCCGCCGGACCAGAGCCTGATCAACGGAAGCCCCGCGCTCGTCCGGGCCCGCAGGGCGATCGTCAAGGTGCAGGGCACGGCCCCGAGCTGCCGCAAGCGCATCGAGGGGACCGGGTTCGTCTACGCACGACAGCGGATCATGACCAACGCCCACGTCGTCGCCGGGGTCACCGAGGGGCTGCACGTGACCGACTACGAGGGCAACCAGTACGACGCACGGGTCGTCCTGTACAACCCCGAGCGCGACATCGCGGTCCTGTTCGTGCAGGGCCTGCCGATCAACGCCCTGCGCTTCGACATGGCCGCAGACAAGGGCGACAGCGCGATCATCGCCGGTTATCCCAAGGGACACCCCTTCACGCCGCTCGCCGCGCGCATCAGGGTCAAGCAGCGCGCCGAGTCGTACGACATCTACAACCAGCGCAAGGTGGAGCGCGAGGTCTACGCCATCCGGGGCAAGGTCCAGCCGGGCAACTCGGGCGGGCCGCTGCTGAGCCCGGAAGGCCGGGTGCTCGGAGTGATCTTCGCCGCCGCGACGGACCAGGCGGAGACGGGCTTCGCCCTCACGGCGGAGGAGGTCATGCCCGACGCCAAGGACGGCAGCGGCGCCGTCGTCCGCGTGGGCACCCAGGACTGCGACTGAGGTCCAGCACTCCACCCCGTTCTCCACCCTTCGGAGGTGCCGCTCCACCCCGCCCCGTCCCTACCGTCCCAGGCATGGACAGACGCACCGGAGGGTCGGGCCGCATCTGGCTCGACCTGCTGAACCGGCTCCTGGACGCCAACGGGGGGAAGATGAACGGCAAGGTCCTGCTCGCGATCGTGATCGCGGCTCTACTGGTGATCGCCGGCTTCGTGGCCTTCCGGCTTATCGTGTTGAACATGATTCTGACCTTGGCGGACTCGCGCTAGGCGATGCGGGAGGTGTGGGGGCGGGTCGTGCGGCTCCTGGCGGCCGACGACCCCGAGACCGGCCAGTTGGTCAGGCTGCTGATGAGCCTGGTCCTCGCCTGGTCGCTCGCGACCGCGTCGCCCGATCGCGCCCCGGCGCTGGTTCGGTCGGCGCTCTGCGCGTCGATGGCGTGCTGGCTGGCCTTCGTGCTGCTCGACCGCCGCTTCCCGCGAGTCGCCGTGGCCCTGCTCGCGGCCGGTTCGGCGATCGCCGCGTCGGTGTCGGGATCGGCCGAGGCGGCGCCAACGGTGTTCGTGTTCGCGATGCTGCTGCTGTTCGCGGCGCACGTGACGCCGAGCATGGGGGCGATCGCCGCGGTCACCGTGACCGACCTGGCGCTCATGGCGGGCGGCATGCTGTGGTGGGAGCGGCCGCGATCGGCGATCGTGGTCCGCGCCGCGGTCGTGCTGTGCACCGTGCTTTTCGCGTTGCATCGGCGCCAGTACCGCCGGGCCCAGCAGGACCGGGCCAGGGCCATGGCGCTCGACGAGCGGGCCCGCATCGCCAGGGAGCTCCACGACGTGCTCGCGCACTCCCTCGGCGCCTTGGGAGTGCAACTGGAGGTCGCCGAGGCCCTGCTCACCGAGCGGGGCGACGTGGCGGGAGCGGTGGTGCGCATCCGCAGGTCGCGGGCTCTGGCCAGGGAGGGGCTGGTCGAGGCGCGCTCGGCGGTGGCGGCCCTGCGCGAGGACGTGCCGCCGCTGCCCGACGCGCTGAGCCTGCTGGTCGCCGAGCACCGCAGGGACCACGACGTGCCCGCCGAGCTGCGTACGGCGGGCACACGGCGGCCGATCACCCCGGCGGCGGAGGTCTGCCTGCTGCGTACGGCGCGTGAGGCGCTGACCAATGCCGCCAGGCATGCCCCGGGCGAGCCGGTCACGGTCGAGCTCGGCTACGGCGAGGGCGCCGTCCGGCTGGTGGTTCGCAACCCGTGGGAGGCCGGACGCGCGGTGTCATCCGGGCACGGCCTGCAGGGCATGCGTGAGCGGCTGGCGCTCGCCGGTGGGACGTTGGACGCCGGCCCGGCGGGCGGTCTGTGGGAGGTGCGGGCGGAGGTGCCGGAATGAGGGTGCTGGTGGTGGACGACCAGCAGCTCATGCGTGAGGGCCTGGTGGCGCTGCTGGGCCTGGTCGACCACGTGGAGGTGGTGGGCGACGCCGGGGACGGGGAACAGGCCCTGAGCCTGGTGGCCGAGCTGCGTCCCGACGTCGTGCTCATGGACCTGCGCATGCCCGTGATGGACGGCGTCGAGGCCACCCGGCGGATCACCCGACAGTATCCGGAGGTGGCCGTCGTGGTGCTGACGACCTATGACGACGACCGGTCGGTGGACTCCGCCCTGCTGGCCGGGGCCTGCGGCTATCTCACCAAGGACGCCGGGCGCGCCGAGATCGCCGCCGCCCTCCGCTCCGCCGCCTCCGGGCAGTCGACGTTCTCGGCCGCGGTGTCCCGACGCCTGGTCGACGCGCTGTCCCGCGCCGCGCCGCCGCCGGTCACGGCCTGTCCTGACGGGCTGACCGTGCGGGAGACCGAGGTGCTGCGGCTCGTCGCCGGGGGTCTGAGCAACGCGGAGATCGGCTCGGCCCTCTTCATCGCGGAGACGACGGTCAAGACACACATCAACAACGCCTTCGCCAAGATCGGCGTCCGCAACCGTACGGAGGCCGCCGCCTACGCGCGCGACAAGCTGCTCTAGCGGCTTCGCTACTCGGCGGGGGTCAGGCGGGCCAGGATGGCCGCGACGGCGGAGCCGGCGTCGGCGTTCCCCTCGTCGATGGCGGTCGTGACCGCGTCGGCCTGCACGGCCAGGGCGCGCAGGTCAAGCCCGTAGGGCCGGGTGGAGCCGTACGCGCCGAGCCGGGCGGATCCACGGGTCAGCAGGGCGGCGGCGCCGGAAAGGTTGCCGCGCTGGATGTGCGTGAGTCCCACGCATATCTGCGCGAGCCCCTGCCACAACTCGCGTTCCTCGGCCGGGGCGGTCTTCCAACGGGCCTCCAGCACCTCGTGGGCGTGGAACGGCCGGCCCGCCGCGAGCAGTTTCCTGGCCTCCTCCAGCGCCTCCTCGGCGGAGGGGGCGTAGTCGTCAGGCACTCGGGGCACTCCCTCTGTGCCTTTGGGGAGCGGCCTGCCGTACTCGTCGCGAGGGCGTGCATTGCGGGGGCGGCCCGCTTCGTCACGGTCACGCATGATCTCTCCGCAGGGCGCGTGGGCGGTTCAGGATGGCCGGATCGCCGGCGATCTCCCGGAACGCCGGACAGGGAGTTGGGCCACTTCAGGGCACATTTCTACTATCTTCTTCAAGATCACGGGTACCGATCCGGCAGCGGGGGAGCGCCGCCAGGCCGGCGACGGCGGAACCGGTGCCGATGTGGACGACACTGTCAGCGGTCGGGTTCGGGGTCGGAGAGCCAGGAGATGAGCTCGGCGTTGAACTGCTCGGGGCGCTCCTCGTGCGGGAAATGCCCGGCGCCCTCGATCAGCCGCCACCGGTACGGCGCGGCCACGAACCTGCTGGAGCCCTGGGCGGTCCGCGGCAGGACGCACGGATCGAGCGCGCCGTGCAGTTGCAGCGTCGGAGCCTCAATCTCCGCCCGCATCTGCCGGGCGTAGCGGAAGCCGTCCGGACGGACCTGGGACCGGGCGAACCAGCGGTAGTACTCCAGCGCGCAGTGGGCCACGGTGGGGATCCGCATCGCCTCCCGGTACACGTGCGTCACGCTGTCGCCCGGCCACTGCGGCCCGGCCCACCGCTCGACGAACCGGCCCACCGCGGCGCCACCCTTGCGGGTCAGCTTCCGTTCCGGCAGGAACGGGAGCTGGAATCCCAGGGCATAGCGGCTGGCCTTGAGCTGCCCGAGCGGGTCGGTGAACAGCGCGGCACGCATGCGCAGCGGATGCGGCGCCGACACCGCGACGAGCCGGCGCACCACCTTCGGGTCGAGCACGCCCATGGTCCAGCCGAGCAGACCGCCCCAGTCATGCCCCACCACGGCGGCGCTCGTCTCGCCGAGCGCGCGCACCAGGCCCGCCGCGTCCACGGCCAGTGTGGGCAGGTCGTATCCGCGTGGCGGCTTGTCGCTGGTGCCGTACCCGCGCAGGTCGACGGCGACGGCCCGGTAACCGGCCTCCGCCAGGGCTGGGAGCTGGTGCCGCCAGGTCCACCAGAACTGGGGAAACCCGTGCAGCAGCAGGACCAGCGGCCCGTCCCCGGCCTCCGCCACGTGGAATCGCACACCGCCCGCGTGCACCGTCCGGTGTGTCCAGGGGCCGTCGACCTCGGTCAGCGCCTCGTCAGCCGGCATCGCTCACGGACTCCCGGTGGGCGCCCACCTGCCCGGCGGTCGGGCCCGTGTACGGCGGCGGCGCAGGGGCCGCGGGCCGCGGTCCGGATGCCGGAACCCTCTCCGGCAGCTCCTCCGCCTCCTCCGGGCCCGCCAGGCCGCGCAGGCTCCGCCTGGTGCGCTTCATGCCGGTCAGCCCCTTGAGCCGGCGGTAGCCGATGAGGACCAGCAACCCGGCCATCAGGAGGTAGAACACCGTGACGATCGTGAACGCGAGCCATGTGGCCAGCCCCGCGGCCACGAGGGCGTACGCGATCGCGAAGGAGGCCAGGATCAGGCACAGATGCCCGATGAAGGCCGCGGCGCCGAACAGCCCCGCCGCGGTGCCGACCCGCTTCGCGTCGAACTTGAGCTCGGCCTTCGCCAGCTCGATCTCCGACCGTACGAGGGTCGAGATGTGATGGCTCGCCTGGGCGACCAGCGCACCGAGCGATTCGTCCTCGGGCATGAGCGATCTCCTATCTGCGACTATCAAACATCATCTCGTGCCCGTCCGCGCACGTGCACGTGAAGCCCCTCGCCTGTGGATGACCGCGGTCCGAAGCCCACACATGCGGGGACCTGCCCACAGGCGGCCGGAATATGACACCTCAGGCGACCCGCCCGCTCCTCGCCGCACGGACGCGGAGACGAGGAAGGCGTGGACGCCGGTCGTCCACGCCTTCCTCACGAGATCGGGCGGTTCGCCATCAGTCGTCGCTCTTGGCGCTGGGCAGTTTCTCCGCGATCAGGTTCATGACCGAGCTGTCGGTCAGCGTGGTGACGTCGCCGAGCGAGCGGTTCTCCGCCACGTCGCGCAGCAACCGGCGCATGATCTTTCCGGAGCGGGTCTTCGGCAGCTCGGGCACGACCAGGATCTGCCGCGGCTTGGCGATCGGGCCGAGCGTCTTGGCCACGTGGGCGCGCAGCTCGGCGGCGATGTCGTCGCTCTCCTCCGCGCTGCCGCGCAGGATCACGAAGGCCACGATGGCCTGGCCGGTGACCGGGTCGGTGGCGCCCACGACGGCCGCCTCGGCCACCTTGGGGTGGCTGACCAGCGCGCTCTCGACCTCGGTCGTGGAGATGTTGTGCCCGGAGACGAGCATGACGTCGTCCACCCGGCCGAGCAGCCACAGGTCGCCGTCCTCGTCGCGCTTGGCGCCGTCTCCGGGGAAGTACATCCCCTCGAACCGCGACCAGTAGGTGTCGACGTAGCGCTTGTCGTCGCCCCAGATGGTCCTGAGCATGGACGGCCACGGCTCGCGGACCACGAGGAAGCCGCCGCCGCCGTTCGGCACCGAGTTGCCCTGGTCGTCGACCACGTCGGCGGAGACGCCGGGCAGCGGCTGCATGGCGGCGCCGGGCTTGGCGGCGGTGACGCCGGGGAGCGGGCTGATCATGATGCCGCCGGTCTCCGTCTGCCACCACGTGTCCACCACCGGGCAGCGGCCGGCGCCGATGTGCTCGCGATACCAGACGTACGCCTCGGGGTTGATGGGCTCGCCGACCGACCCGAGCACCCGCAGGGACGACATGTCGAACTTCGCGGGGATGTCGTCGCCCCACTTCATGAACGTACGGATCGCGGTGGGGGCGGTGTAGAGGATCGTGACCTTGTACTTCTGCACGATCTCCCAGAAGCGGCCGCGGTGCGGGGTGTCCGGGGTGCCCTCGTAGATCACGCTGGTCGCGCCGTTGGCGAGCGGGCCGTACACGATGTAGGAGTGCCCGGTCACCCAGCCGATGTCGGCCGTGCACCAGTAGATGTCGGTCTCGGGCTTGAGGTCGAAGACCGCGTGGTGGGTCCAGGCGACCTGCGTGAGGTAGCCGCCGGTGGTGTGCAGGATGCCCTTCGGCTTTCCGGTCGTGCCGCTGGTGTAGAGGATGTACAGCGGGTCCTCGGCGTCGTGCGGCACGGGCTCGTGCTCGGCCGGCTGGCGGTCCACGAGGTCGTGCCACCAGACGTCGCGCTCGGTGACCGCGACGTCCTGCCCGGTCCTGCGGACCACGAGGACGTGCTCGACGCCGGGGCACTCGGCGACCGCCTCGTCCACGGTCGGCTTGAGCGCGCTGGGCGCGCCGCGGCGGAAGCCGCCGTCGGCGGTGACGACGACCTTGGCGTCCGCGTCGTGGATGCGGCTCTTCAGGGCGGAGGCGGAGAAGCCGCCGAAGACCACCGAGTGGATCGCCCCGATCCGGGCGCAGGCCAGCAGAGTGATCGGCAGCTCGGGGATCATCGGCATGTAGACCGCGACCCGGTCGCCCTTGCGCACCCCCAGCTCCTGCAGCGCGTTCGCCGCCTTCGCGACCTCCTTCTGCAGGTCGGCGTAGGTGATCGTACGGCTGTCGCCCTCCGGCTCGCCCTCCCAGTAGTAGGCGACCTTGTCGCCCCGGCCGGCTTCGACGTGGCGGTCGACACAGTTGTAGGCGACGTTCAGCTTGCCGCCGATGAACCACTTGGCGAAGGGCGGCTTCCACTCCAGCGTGGTGTCCCAGCGCTCCGCCCACGTCAGCCGCTCGGCGGCGCGCTCCCAGAAGGCGAGCCTGTCCTGGGCGGCCTCCTCGTAGGCGTCCGCCGTGACGTTCGCGGCCGAGGCCAGGTCCGCCGGGGGCTCGAACCTGCGCGTCTCGCTCAGCAGGTTCGACAGCGTCTCCTGGGGTTCCTGACCGGGGGTCTCGGTGGCCACTCCGTACTCCTTCACAGCGTCTAAAAGGTTGTCTCTCGTTCGGCCGCCTCGGCCAAGCAGGGGTATGTCGTGTCCCACTTCACCAGGCGAGCGGTGTCAAGTACAAGTAATCGGGGTGGGGGCGTTTTGTCCGGTTACCGGCCTTTGGCCTGCAAATTTAGCCCCAGGCGGGAAGCCGGCCGAGACCGGTGTCGTCGTTGTGCGGTGAACGGCCGCACCTCCTCGGCGAACGACGCCCTACCGGCGGGTATGGTCGGGGGCTGTGAGCGATCCCCTGGCCGTGATCGCCGGGCTGCCCGGCGTGCCCGAGGCCGTGCAGGAGGCCCGCGAGGCCGTCGACCGGCTCTACCGCCACCGGGTGCTGCGCCGGCGCAGTCCCGAGGTGTCGGCCGAGTCGGCCCTGCGCGGCGCGCGCGCCTCCGCCGCTATCGAGGGCGTGGACGTGCCGCTCGAGCCGCTGCGCATGGGTGAGGTGACCGACCCCGTCGTGCAGGGCGCGTTGCGCGCCTCGGCCGAACTCGGCCGGCTGGCCCCGACGTGGCGATCGGCGCCGCGTCAGGTGCTCGCCCGGCTGCACGCGCTGGCGGCCGCCGGGCTGACCGCCGATCCCGGCAGGCCGCGCACCGCGCCCACGACCGCCGACCCGCTCGGGGTCGGTCCGGCTCCGGGGGCGGAGGAGACGGCGGCCCGGATGTCGGCCCTCGCCGGGCTGCTCACGGGTTCCACCGCGGCTCCCGCGCTCGTGCTCGCCGCGGTAGTGCACGCGGAGCTGGCGGTGCTGCGTCCCTTCGGCGTGGCCGACGGCCTGGTCGCCCGCGCCGCGGAGCGGCTCACCCTGGTCGACCTCGGTCTCGACCCCAAGTCGCTCGCCATCGTGGAGGTGGGCCACGCCGACCTCGGCGACGCGTACGCCGAGAGCCTCAGGGCGTACTGCACGGGCACGGGCGAGGGCGTGGGCACGTGGGTGCGGCACTGCGCGTCGGCGGTCGTCCTCGGGGTCCGCGAGACGACGGCGATCTGCGAGGCCATGTCCCGCTGATCCACGCGAGGGCCGTGGCTGCCCGGCGCCGCCGGTTCGCCTGAGATGGCCGTCGTGTGTGGCCGTGGTGTGTGGCCGTGGTGCGGACAAAGCGGACGGCGTCCCTGGTGTGGAACGCCGTCGCCGGTACGTGTCACCGGGTTACCAAGCGTGCACCTGAATTCGTCGGAGCGGGTCAAGCCCGTCTCGACACGCCTCCCGCGGCTGGTCGCGCGTGGGTGCCCGATGCCGTACGCGGACCCGCAGGTCCGTAATCCCTTTTTACGTCCGTTTCCCTGAGATGGAAACCCCTGAGGCCAAGAGCATTACCGAGTCACCTCAGTCATTCCTGTCAGCCCATCCCCACTGGGGGAGTATGTCGGCATAGAAGTAGCGGTGCGTCACCCCTTGCGGCCGTCGCGTGCATCCGTTGCGGCCACGCCTGCCGACATGTAACACTGACTCTTGGACAGATCTTTACTCAAATGGGAGACGAGTCCTCGGTGCACCTCTCGTGATCAGGCAGCATGCGGTGTGTCTCCCCATATCGACCGCTTCGCGGGCGGCGAAACCCTTGCCATGCCCTGGTCCCTTGTTTAAAGCTTTCTTGTAACACGGGACCGGCTCTACCCCCCCAGAGCCGGACCACTCGGCGGCCCCCGCTCTCCCCCCCCGGCGGGGGTCGCCCTTTCTTTTGATCAACCTGTGGCCGATCGGCGGACGACCGAGCCGCCGGCCTTTGTCCACAGGCCGGGCTTCGTCCACAGAACATGATTCGCTCTCCCGGGCCGGTCGCGGCCCCTCGCATTGTGGTCGTGCCGGACGCCGAGTCGTCCCGGACCACAGGGAGACACCGATGCCACGCCCACTGGCCATAACCACCGATCAGGAACTCCTCGACGATCTGCTGCGCATCGCCGCCGCCGCGGGCGTCGAACTCGACGTCGCCCACGCGGCCGCGCACGTCCGGCCGTACTGGATCCGGGCGCCGCTGGTCGTGGTCGGCAGCGACCTGGCCGACGATCTCGCCGCCACGGGCCCGCCACCCCGGCAGAACGTGGTCGTCGTGACGCGGACGGCCGGCGACCCCGACATGTGGCGCAGGTGCGTCGCCGTCGGGGCGCACACCGTACTGGAGCTGCCCGAGGCCGAACGGCTCCTCATGGAGGAATTCGGCGACGCCGCCGAGCCCGCGACCCGGGCCGGCACGGTCCTCTGCGTCGCCGGGGGGAAAGGCGGCGCCGGTGCCACCGTCCTCGCGGCGTCCCTGGCGCTGACGGCGTCCCGCGGTGGGCTGCGCACGCTCCTGGTCGACGCCGATCCGCTCGGTGGAGGGATCGACGTACTGCTCGGCCAGGAGGAGGCCCTGGGCGCCCGCTGGCCCGACGTGGCCGGGAGGGAAGGCAGAGTGAGCTTCGCCGCCCTTCAGGAGGCGCTGCCCACCTTCGGCGAGCTCACCGTGTTGTCCGCGCATCGCGGCGAGCCGCTGCCCATCCCCCGGGAGGCGATGCGCGTGGTGCTCGACGCCGCGAGGCGCGGCTGTGACCTGGTCGTGGTCGACCTGCCGCGGCATCTCGGCGAAGGCGAGGCGGAGGCGCTCGCCAGGGCCGCCGCGACGATCGTCGTCGTTCCCGCGGACCTGCGAGGAGCGCTGGCGGCGGCCCAGACGGTGACCCTGCTCCGGCCGGGGACCGGCGACCTGCGCCTGGTGATGCGCGCGGGAACGCTCGATCCGGACGTCGTCGCGGCCTCTTTGTCGGCCCCGTGCGCGGGCGTGATGCCGGAGGTTCGCGGACTTGTGGAGACACTGGATCGGGGCGACCCGCCGCCGTTGCGCCGCTCCCCGTTGGGCCGCTTCTGCGCGGAGCTGCTCGAGTCTCTCCTGGGCGGTTCCTCCAGGACTGACCGGATTGAGCGGACCGGTCGGGTTGAGCGGGCTGCGCGAACCGACCGGGTGGAGCGGACCGGTCGGGCTGAGCGGGCTGCGCGGACCGGCCGGATCGGTCGACCGGCCGCCGGGGCAGGTGGCCCGTGACCCGCGCCGGCCCGGTGACCGTTCCCGGGGTCGGTGCGGATCTGGTCGAGGCGGTCCGAGTACGGCTGTCGCAGACCGGTGCCGTTCCCACCGCGGCCCAGGTGGCGGCGGCCCTGCGCGCGGAGCGGGCCGTGCTCGGCGACGCCGAGATCCTGGCCGTCGCACGCACGCTGCGCGCCCATCTCATCGGCGCGGGCCCGCTCGAAACCCTGCTGGCCGAGCCGGGCGTCACGGACGTCCTGGTGAACGGGCCGCGGGAGGTGTGGGTGGACGACGGGGACGGCTTGCGCAGGACAGGTGTGACCTTTCCGGGAGACGACGAGGTCCGCAGGCTCGCTCAGCGTCTGGCTGCCGCGGCAGGGCGGCGTCTCGACGACGCATGTCCCTATGTGGACGCCCGGCTCGCCGGCGGTGTGCGCCTGCACGCGGTACTCCCGCCGATCGCGGCGGAGGGGACCTGCCTGTCCCTGCGGCTGCCCTCGCGGCGGGCGTTCACCGTGGAGGAGCTCGCCTCGGAGGACGGAGCCGCCGTGCTCCGCGCGATCGTGGCGGCGCGGCTGGCGTTCCTGGTCACCGGGGGCACCGGCACCGGCAAGACGACAATGTTGAGCGCCATGCTCTCCCTCGCCGGTCCGGCGGAGCGACTGCTGCTGGTCGAGGACTCCGCCGAGCTGCAGCCCGTGCATCCGCACGTCGTGCGGCTGGAGGCCCGGCCGCCGAACCTGGAAGGCGCGGGCGGGGTCGAACTGCGCGATCTTGTACGGCAGGCCCTCCGGATGCGGCCCGATCGTCTCGTGGTGGGCGAGGTACGGGGAGCGGAGGTCGTCGATCTCCTGGCGGCCTTGAACACGGGCCACGAAGGCGGCTGCGGAACGCTGCACGCCAACAACGCCGCCGATGTGCCCGCCCGGCTGGAGGCTCTGGCCTGCGCCGCGGGGTTGTCGCGGGAGGCGGTGCACAGCCAGATCGCCGCCGCGCTCGACCTCGTCATCCACCTGGTGCGGGATGCCGGGGGCGGCCGTCGCCGCGTGTCGGAGATCTGTGTGCTCGAACGCGGTCCGTCCGGCCTTGTGACGGCGGTTCCGGCCCTGACCTTCGGCACGGACCGCGGGGCCCGCCGGGGCCCGTCCTTCGACGCGTTGCGAGCACGCTGCCCGGCGTCATGGCCGTTATGACGCCGCCGGGCGGGCTGGCCTTGGGCGTGGCCGCGGTGCTCGCCGCCGCCCTTGCCGCCTGGGTGTGGGCCGGGCCGGTTTCCGGGGCGACACGCCTGGCGTCGCTCACCGGAACGCGCCGGCCAAGGAACCTGCGCAGGTTCTGGGCGGCTCTCGTGCTCCGTCCACGGCCGGGGGCGACGGCGGCGGCCTGGCGTGCGGCGTCCATCGAGTTGTGCCAGAGCCTGGCGGCCGAGCTGTCGGCGGGCAGGCCTCCCGGTGACGCTCTCGCGCGGGCCGTCTCCTCCATCAGCCCACCCGATCCGGTCGCGCTAGCCCCGGTGGTCGTAGCCGCCAGAGATGGCGGCGACGTCGCCGCGGCTCTGCTGAGCGCCGCACCCGCCCGCGGTGGGGAGGGCCTGGTCCGGCTGGCCGCGTGCTGGCGGGTGAGCGTGACCGTGGGCGGCGGCCTGACCGCACTGGTGGAACGGGTGTGCGCGTCCCTGCGGGAGGAACAGGCCCATCGGGAAGAGGTGACCGCCCAGCTCTCCGGGCCTCGGGCGACCGCCCGGATGCTGGCGGGCCTGCCCGTGCTCGGCCTGCTGATGGGCGCGGGACTCGGTATGAATCCGCTGGCGTTCCTGCTCGGTGGCCCGGCTGGGCTCGCATGTCTGGTCGTCGGGCTCGCCCTCGACGCCGCCGGCGTCTGGTGGACGCACAGGCTGGTCACCCGGGCGGAGGAGCTACCGGGATCCGATCCACGGTGACGGCCTGAACCGGCGTGTGCCGCGGCGGCGGCGGCCAGGTGATCGAAGGTGGCCGCGCGGGGCGGCGGGCGCGGGTGAATCAGGTGTGGGCCTTCAGGATGGGCGAGGACCGCCGTGTCCGGTTTCGTCGCCGCCCAGGAGGGCTTCGTGTGAAGGGGGGCGAGACATGCTCGCCGTGCTGGCCGGGATTTTGACCACGCTGGCGATGCTGGCATGGCCGGTGGCCCGTTCGCCGGACGCGCGGCTGAACGCCATCGCGTCGTCGGTGCCGTCACCCGAGGCGCCGATTCCGGGAACGTCGGTCCCCATGCCGGTGGACGCGAGCGCGTCTCGCCGAGGAGTGGCCGTCGCGGCACCTGTGGGATTCGCGATCTTCCTGCTTCTCGGCGGTCCGGCGGGAGTGCTCGCGGGGACGATGACGGCCATCGGCCTGTTAGTCGCTGTTCGCAGGCGGGAGCCCGCTGAAGTCAGGCGCCGGCGGGAGCGGATGGGGGCCGACCTTCCGTTCGCCGTCGATCTGATCGTCGCCTGCCTCCGTGCCGGGCAGCCGATGAGCGGTGCCGTCGAGACGACCGCTGGCGCGATAGCGGGCCCGGTGGGCGAGCGCCTCTCGTGGGCCGGTGCCCGGATGCGCCTGGGCGCACCTCCCGAGGAGGCGTGGGCCGTTCTGTCCGACGAGCCCGCGCTCGCCGCCCTGGCCAGAACGATGATCCGGGCTGCCCAGAGCGGCGCGCCGGTAGCCGAGGTCCTCACCCGGCTCGCCGACGACGCCAGACGTACGGCTCAGGCGGCCGCTTCGGCAGCGGCACGACGGGTGGGAGTTCACGCCGTCGCACCGCTTGGGCTGTGCTTCCTGCCGGCCTTCGTCTTTCTCGGGATCATTCCCATGGTCGCGGGCTTGGCCGGCCAGATCCTCCTGCCGTGAACACCCTGTGGATAACCGTCATCCACAGCTGTGGACGGTAGGCCGGGGACGGATGGTGCGGAAAGCCCCCGACTCCTGGTCGTTCATCCACAGGTGCCGAGCCGGTGCTGTGGACAACTCCGATGGCGCGGCTCTTGTCCACAGAACCGTGCTCGGCCCGAATTCCGCCGCCCGCGATGCCACAACCTGGCCCCAGCACGGGCGGAGGAGCCGCCCCGAGCGGGTCAGGAGGACCGATGAGCAAGCACGCGGCGACTGGAAGGAACCAGACGGGCCCGATTCTCCGGCGGCGAGACGGTGACGCGGTGGGCCGTCACCGGGCGCGGCCGGCACGATGGGCGGCCCTCGTGCGCTCCGTGCGGAGGGCGCTGCTCAGCCGCTCCGGGGGAGCGTCTGTCTTCGCCCGTCTCGGCCACGGGGCAGGATCCGGCGGCTCCAATGTCTCAGGGCCGTCGATGTGCTCCGGACGTCGCTCTGGGCCTCGCTCTGGGCCTCGCTCCGGGCGACGGCCGGGCTCCGGTCCCGGATTCGGCCGCCCGGGTTTCGGCCCCGGAGCCGACTGTGTGGGACGGCGGGCGGTCGTCGGCCGGCGGGCGGCGGACGGCCACGGCTCTGGCGTGGCCGTGGGGCGGGTCCTCGTTCTCAGCGCGCTGGCCGCTCTCCCAGGGGCGGCACTGCCGCGGCGGATGGGTGCCGGGCAGCAGGGCGCGAGGTACGAAAGCGCCCGGTTGCGGAGGGTCGCGCAGACGACGCGCGCCGCCGTCAGGCGGTCGTCCGTGGTGCTGCGGCATTCCGTCGCCGGGGTCACGCGGCGCGCCCGGGAGCTGAGCATGCGGTGGGCGGTGCAGGCCGCGACGAGGGCCGACGCGGGGATGTCGACCGCGGAATATGCCGTCGGCACGATCGCCGCCTGCGGGTTCGCCGCACTTCTCTGGAAGGTGGTCACCAGCGCCGAGGTGAGGTCCATGCTCGCCGCGCTCATCCAGAAGGCGCTGAAGCTGGCCGCCTGAGGCTGTCGATGCTGCGCCGAGATGTTCGGGTGGTGCGCCGACGTGTCCTTGTGCTGCGTCGACATGTTCGGGTGCTACGCCGATGTGCCCTTGTGCTGCGTCGATCTCCCGAGACGTCGCGGCCTCGTGTCCTGGACATGCGGCTCGGGCGGGGGCGAGGCTCGGTGACCGCGGAGACCGCTGTCGCTCTCCCCGCCCTCGTGCTGGTGCTGACCGCCTCACTGTGGGTGGTGACGATCGCGGGCGCCCAACTGCGATGCGTGGACGCCGCCCAGGCCGGCGCACGGGCGGCTGCGCGGGGCGAGGCCACCGAGGAGGTGAGCGCGACGGTGCTGAGACTGGCTCCCGAGGGTGCCACGGTGTCCATCAGCGCGGGGGCCGACACCACGCGGGTCGAGGTCATCGCGACCGTTCGGCCACCGTTCAGGTCACCGTTGCCGCCGGCTCGCCTCCGGGCAGCCGCCGTCGCGGCCACCGAACCCGGCGTACTGCCGACGACGGTGGATACGCCGGCGCCTCCGCCTTGAAGGCGGCGGATCCCCGGACTCCGGAAAGCAGGGGAGACCTTGGACGGAAGCGAGCGAACCGAGGGAAGGCGCTCTTCACATCAGGGGAGGCCGGGCTGTCTTCGGGCTGGGGGACCAGGCTGTCTCCGAGCTATGGGAGAACCAAGGCTGTCTCCAAGCTGGGGGCGGACCAAGGCTGTCTCCGGGCCGGGGGAGTACCCGTCTGCGTAACGAGGGAGCGTTGATGGCGCATGGCTGAGAGCCGGTGGAGCGTGAGTGGTGGATCACTTGTCCGGCCGGGACGTGTGGATGACGGATCGTCGCGGACAACAGGCATGCACCGGGAATCCCCCGCCTGGGAGGACGGCGTGCGCCACGTGCGGGAACGCGGCTCGGCGACCATCTGGGCCATGGCCCTCATGACCGTCGTATGGGCGGTGGCGATGGTCGTCGTTCAGGTGGGCGTCGCCCGCGTCGCGCGTCACCGGGCGCAGAGCGCCGCCGATCTCGGCGCGCTCGGGGCCGCCCGCGTGGCGCTGGCGGCCCCGGATGAGGCGTGTGAACGAGCGGAGGCGATCACCACTGTCAACGGCGCGTCGTTGCGGTCGTGCTCGCTGTCGGACGGCGTCGCGGAGGTGACGGTGAGGGTGCGGTTCCTGATCCCTCTTCTCGGTCCCACGACGGCCGCCGCTTCCGCCAGGGCCGGTCCGGTCGGTGCGGCGGCATGAGGGGGTGTGCGAGGGCGGGCACCGGCAAGCGGGGGCCGGTGGGCGGATCACCGCGCGGAAAACAACACCGGCTCCTCCCCGCCGTCGTAGGTTCCGCGCGGGCGAAAGACACCCGTAGAGCCGCGATGACACCTCATCGGCTGCTCCGGACAAGGCCCAACATATGGTTCACTTCGGGATCTTGAGTAATGTCGTGCAACCCATGTCGCAATAGAATCACGACTTCTTAGACATAGGGTCCAAGAGCGGACGGCTGGCGTAAAGTGCCGCGTACTCTCAGTCGTCGGACGCATTCGGCCAAGGCGGCCGGGGCGGACGGTTCTCCACGAAGGGATGCCTCGTGACCAGGGTTCGCAGGCTGGGCACAACGGCGATGATCGTTTCGATGGCTCTGGCGTCCGCGCTGACTGTCGGCGCCGCACCGGCGAACGCGGCCGACGCGGAGATCCTGTCCCCGGCGGACGGGGAGGTCGTGAAGTCGTCCGGTCCGGTGGCCGTGTCCGCGAAGACGGACTGGTACCAGATCAGCATGTCCCTGTACGTCGAGGGCCCGTCCGTGTCCCGGCAGAAGATCGCCACTGGCGGCGCGAACCAGACGATCAGCGGATCCTTCGATCCCGGCGACGCCCCCAACGGCACGTTCACGGTCAGCCTGTCGGGTGAGGTCACGCGCAAGACCTACGCCACCTCGACCTTCGTGCTCAGCCGTCCGCCGGAGGTTCCCACCGGGGTCGAGGCGCAGCTCAAGAACCCTACGACGATCCTGGTCAGCTGGGCGAAGGGCGCGGAATCGGATCTCCAGTCCTACGAGATCAGCTCGGTCAAGGCCGGCAAGTCCGGCTCTGTCTCCGTCGACTCCGCCTGTTCCGGTTCGTCCTGTAAGACGAGCCTCGCGATACCGGCCGGGCTAGGTGGGGAGAAGGTGGACGTTTCCGTCCGGGCGTTCCGATCGGACGGCACTGGCGGCACTGTGGGATCTCAGCGCTCTTCGGCCGCGTATGTGGCCGTTCCCGCGCCGAAGGCGTCACCGAGCCCCTCTCCGACACCGTCGAAGACGCCGGACAAATCGGCGGCCGGATCGCAGGCCGCCAAGACGCCGAAGGCACACCAGTCCACGGCCGTGCAGAACCCGGTGCCCACGCTGCCGAAGGACACAAAACTCCCCGAAAACGCCACACATCCCCAGGACACCGAGCTGCCGAAGGACACCGAGCTCATGCTGCCGGAGGCGAACGGCGGCAGTGATCAGACCGAGCCGGTGGTCGTTCCCGAGAAGACCGACGATCCGAAGATGACGGCTCAGTCCTCCTTCCTGCCGCTCGGGGGGCTCAGCACCGGTGCGTACATCGCGCTCGCCGTCGTCCTGCTGCTCACGGGCGCGAACCTGGGGGCCTGGCTGCGGCGCAAGGGCCTGACCGGCGACACCGCGGGCGACGGACAGCCTCGTGGCTCCGGACCGCAGCCGGCCGACGGAAAGGCGGACGCCTCATCGCGGACCGCCACGGTGGCCAGTGGTGCGGCCGCGCTCACCGGCGCCGCCACGGCGAAGGCCCGAGGGGCCACCCCCGCCCGGCGTCCTTCTGTCATCCTCGCCAGGCCCAAGGCCCGCGAGAGTCTCCCGGAGACGGAGACGGAGACGGAGACGGAGACGGAGACGGAGACGGAGACGGAGACGGAGACGAAGACGAAGACGGAAACGGAGGCCGGCACCGAGGCCGGCACCGAGGCCGGCACCGAGGCCGGCCTGGACGCGCCCATCTCGACGGCCGCGGACACGCGGACCACGCCGTCCGATCAGGAGCCGACCGCCCCGCTCACCCCCACGGACCAGCAGGAGTCGCCGCGGCTCGCCGCTGAGACCTCCGGCGCGTCACCGGCGGAGGAGGCGACCTCCGCCACTCTCATCGGTGACGGCGGCCAGGCGTCCCTCTCTCACGTGACGCTGTCTCCCGCAAGGCCGTCCCCTCGGGTGCCGGCGGTCCCGGCACCGGCGGTGCCCGCCGGTGCGGCGATCAACGGGCAGTCGCAGGAACGGCCTCTCCGGCAGCCCGAACCGGACGTCTGGACGGAGGACGACGACTCCCTGTACTCCGGCCGTCGCCGCGACCTCTGACGGTCGATAGCTCCCGGCGACCCGCCGGGGGCACGCGCCCGTTCCGCGCCGCGGAAGGCCACACGATCCCCGCCGGGAGCGCGCGCCCACACCCGCGCCCCGGACGGCCACACGGTCACCCGCCGGAGCAGGAGCAGGACGCCGAGGCCGGCCTCTCGTCCGTTCGAAGGGGCCGTGTCCGCATCCGGCACCTGACACGCCCGATCAGGCGCGCAAAAGGATGTCGAGGAGGCGGATCGCCCCGGCCTTGTCGAGAGGCTCGTTGCCGTTGCCGCACTTGGGAGACTGGATACAGGACGGGCAGCCTCGTTCGCATTCGCACGAGGCGATCGCCTCTCGCGTCGCCGTCAGCCAGTCGGACGCCCGGGCGTAGCCGCGCTCGGCGAAGCCCGCGCCTCCGTCGTGGCCGTCGTAAACGAAGACCGTGAGCAGGCCCGTGTCGGGGTGGAGTTCGGTGGACACGCCCCCGATGTCCCACCGGTCGCAGGTCGCGAACAGCGGCAGCAGGCCGATCGAGGCGTGCTCGGCGGCGTGCGCGGCCCCCCCGAGATCCACCGCGTCTCCGGGCCGGGTCAGATCGGCGAGGGCGGGCGTGGGCAGGGTCCACCAGACCGCGCGGGTGCACAGTGTGCGCGGCGGCAGGTCGAGCGGCTCCTCGCCGAGGACCTCCCCGGTCTGGGCGCGCCGCTTGAGGTACGAGACGACCTGGCGGGTGACCTCCACCGAGCCGAAATGCAGAGCGCCGGGACCGAAGGGCCGCGAACGCAGCGACTCCATCACCCGGATGTCGGTGACGTCCCGCGCGAAGGTCGCGTAGTCCGGTTCGGCTGCGGTGACCAGGGCGACCCCCGCGTCCAGGTCGAGCACGTCGACCACGAACGTCTCGCTCTGGTGCAGGTAGACGGCCCCGGGATGGACCATGGTGTGCGCCGACGGCTCGTCGACCGTGCCCAGCAGCCGGCCGGTGGACGCCTCCACGACCTGCACGGGAGCGCCGCCCGAGCCGCGGATGTCCGCCAGATCGGCCGCGTGGTCCCGGCTCGTCCAGAACCACCCGGTGGGCCGCCGGCGCAGCAGTCCCTGACTCACGAGGTCGTCGAGCACGCCCCGCGCCGCCGGGCCGAAGATCTCCAGGTCGTCCTCGGTCAGCGGGATCTCCGCGGCGGCCGCGCACAGGTGGGGTGCCAGCACGTACGGATTATCCGGATCGAGGACGACGGCCTCCACCGGCCGTCCGAACACGGCCTCCGGGTGATGGACGATGTAGGTGTCCAGCGGGTCGTCCCGGGCGATCAGCACCGCCAGCGCGTCCTGCCCGGCGCGTCCTGCCCGGCCCGCCTGCTGCCACAAGGAGGCACGGGTGCCGGGCCATCCGGCGATGAGGACCGCGTCGAGTCCCGAGACGTCGACGCCGAGTTCGAGCGCGTTGGTGGTGGCCAGGCCGGTCAGCTCGCCCGACCGCAGGGCCTTCTCGAGCACCCGGCGGTCGTCGGCCAGGTAGCCCGCCCGATAGGCCGCCACCCGGTCGGCGAGCCGGTTCCTCTCGCGATCGGTCCCCGCTCCGGTTTCCGCCGCGTCCGCGGTGCCCGGGACCGCCGCGAAAGACCGTCCGGCGTCGCCCGGGCCGCTCAGCTCCTCCCGCGCGTCCTCGGCGTCCTTCCCGTAGGGAGCGGGCCCGGCGTCCTCTTCGTAGGGCGCGGGCCCGGCGTCCTCGCCGTACGGCGCGGGTCCCGCGTCGAGGAGGGCCTCGACCTCCTCCAGCGTGCGGCGGGCGGTGAGGGCCACGGTCTCGGCGGCGCGGCGGGAGCGGACGAACGCGAGAGTGCGTACGTCCTCGATGACGAGGTCCGCCAGAAGGTCGGCCGCTTCGGCCGTGGCCGTACGGCGGACCGGGGCCCCGCTCTCCCCGCGTAAATCGGTCAGAGGCGGCTCCCACAGGGCGAAGGTGGTCGAACCCTTGGGAGAGGCGTCCGTGGTCACCTCGGCCATCTCAAGGCCGGTGAGGCGCATTCCCGAGGCGGCCGGGTCGCTCGCGGTGGCCGACGCCAGCAGGAACACGGGAGAGGAGCCGTACTTGGCGGTGACCCGGCGCAGCCGGCGCAGGATCTGGGCGACGTGGGAGCCGAAGACGCCGCGGTAACCGTGGCACTCGTCCACGACCACCAGCCGCAGCCGCCGCCAGAAGGACGACCAGGACGAGTGGCGAGGCAGAATGGACCTGTGCAGCATGTCCGGGTTGGTCAGCACGTAGTTGGCGTTCTGACGGACCCAACGGAGTTCCTCGGGCGGCGTGTCGCCGTCGTACGTCGCGGCGCGCACCTGCGTGAGCCGCAGCCTGCGCAGGGCCCTGAGCTGGTCGGCGGCGAGCGCCTTGGTCGGGGTGAGATACAGCACGGTGCCGCCGGAGAAGATCTCCGTGACCGCCGGCACCAGGTAGGCCAGGGACTTTCCGGACGCCGTCCCCGTGGCAATGATCACGTTTCGGCCACAACGCACCAGCTCGGCGGCCTGAAGCTGGTGCTCCCACAGGCCGGTGACCCCGTGCGGGCGCAGCCGCGAGACCAGCGGTTCCGGAGCCCACTCCGGCCACCTTGCGTCACTCGCCTGACGTGCTGGAACATGCTCCACGTGGGTCACGCGCCCCCGGCGCGCGGGAACCGCGAGCAGACGGGTGAGAAGGTCGCCTGTTCGGGCAGAGGACGAAGAAGTCGGAGTCACTGGTTTCCAGTTTGGCATCTGCGGGGAGAGTCGCCCGGAGTCGTGATTTCGTATAGACACGGAGTCGTAGCGTGGTTGAATGCCGCGCATCGGGTCGTGCCTCTGGACTACCAGGATGCATGACCTGTATCGAGACCTACGCAAGTAAGGCGCTGGAGGATCTGTGGATCTGAAGTTGGACCACCATTCCGAGGACAATCTCACCATCGTCGATGTCGAGGGTGAGATCGACGTCTACACCGCGCCCAGACTGCGTGAGCTGCTGATCGACCTGGTCAACAAGGGCAACTTCCACCTGCTCGTGAACATGGAGAAGGTGGACTTCCTCGACTCGACGGGCCTTGGCGTGCTGGTCGGCGGCCTCAAGCGGGTGCGGGCGCACGACGGCTCCCTGGAGCTCGTCTGCACGCAGGAGCGCATTCTGAAGATCTTCCGCATCACCGGCTTGACGAAGGTCTTCGGGATCTACGCTTCGGTCGAGGAGGCCAAGGAAGCCCACGGCCGGGACAAGTGACGGCTGGGGATTCGGCAACATGGCCACCGTCGAGCTGACGTTCAGCGCTCTGCCCGCCCACGTGCGTACGGCCCGGCTGGTCGCCACGGCCATCGCCCGGCGTACGGGTGTGGCGGAGGCGATCTTGGACGAGGTGCGGCTCGCCGTCGGAGAGGCGTGCTCGCGGGCTGTGGAGGCGCACCGCCTCCACTGCCCCGGCGAGCCGGTACGCATCGAGTTACGCGATGACGCGGGGCGTTTCGAGGTGACGGTCACCGACGCCGCCCCGAGCGAGGATGTGACGCCTCAGATGCTGGAGGCGAACGGCAGCCTCATGCCCGAGATCGACAATCTGGGCATCGCGGTCATCGCGGGGCTGGCCGACGACGTCGAGGTGCTACCCGGGCCCAAGGGCATGCGCATCCGCATGAGCTGGCCCGCGTCTCCCAACGGCGTCGCCGCCCTCTGACCGGCCTCGGAGGACGTGCAAGACCTTCGAACAGATCGAGTGTCGCCCCCGGCGTGACACTCGATCTTTGTTATGCCCACCCTGATTTGGGATGTCCGAAATCAGGGATCGGGGAGCGCCGTAACCAGGCCGACCTTCACCGTGGCGCCCCTGACTCCGCTGGTCAAAGCACCTTCAAAGCGGCGCAAATGTTCGCCTATTACTGGACGCCGTTTCGATTACGCGCCACGAGGGCCTTCATATCCGTGGCATCGCTGCGTAGACTCCCGGCACCGGCCAAGGTATTGCGGATGCAACCGGAAGCGGCACTTGCCAACCCGCCCGGAAGCGCCGCACGACCAGTGGGTTCGTCCAGCGCCGCCCGGGCAGGAGGACCGAAACCCCGTCTGGCCGAGGAGGACGGATGTCTGCCTTGCACGCCGCTGGCGAAGGCGCAGCGGTAGCTCTGAACGGTTCCCATCTCACTCTTGTCATCGTTGTCGCCGTCGTGGCTTTGCTGGCATTGGCCGTCGCGGGCGGCCTGGTCCGGGAGGTGCTCGCCGCCGGGCAGGGCACCGAGCGAATGCAGAACATCGCCCGTGCCGTGCAACAGGGCGCCGCAGCGTATCTCACGCGGCAGTTCCGAACGCTCGCGATATTCGTAGTCATCATTCCGTTTCTGCTTCTGCTGCTCCCGGCGGGCTCGACCGGCGAGCGCATCGGCCGGTCCGTCTTCTTCGTCGTCGGCGCGGTGTTCTCCGCGCTGACCGGCTTCATCGGCATGTGGCTCGCCGTGCGCGGAAACGTCCGCGTCGCGTCCGCCGCCCGGGAGTCGGGTGAGAAGACCGCGATGCGCATCGCGTTCCGCACGGGCGGCGTGGCCGGCATGTTCACGGTCGGCCTGGGCCTGCTGGGCGCCGCGATCGTCGTGCTGGTCTACAAGGGCGACGCGCCGAACGTCCTCGAGGGGTTCGGCTTCGGCGCCGCGCTGCTCGCGATGTTCATGCGTGTCGGCGGCGGCATCTTCACCAAGGCCGCCGACGTCGGCGCCGACCTGGTCGGCAAGGTCGAGCAGGGCATCCCGGAGGACGACCCCCGCAACGCCGCCACCATCGCCGACAACGTCGGTGACAACGTCGGCGACTGCGCCGGCATGGCCGCCGACCTGTTCGAGTCGTACGCCGTCACCCTGGTCGCGAGCCTGATCCTCGGCAAGGCCGCGTTCGGCACCGAGGGCCTGGTCTTCCCGCTGATCGTCCCGATGATCGGTGTGATCACCGCGGTCATCGGCATCTTCACCACCGCCCCCCGCGCCAGCGACCGCTCCGGCATGTCCGCCATCAACCGCGGCTTCTTCATCTCCGCCGCCATCTCGGCCGTGCTGGTGGCCGTCGCGGCGTTCGCGTATCTCCCGTCGAGCTTCGCCGACCTGTCCGGCGCCGCCGCGGACGTCGCCTCCGTCACCGCCGACCCGCGCCTGATCGCCATCGGCGCGGTGCTCGTGGGCCTGGTCCTGGCCAGCGCCATCCAGATCCTCACCGGCTACTTCACCGAGACCAACCGCCGCCCGGTCCGGGAGATCGGTGAGAGCTCGCTCACCGGCCCCGCCACCGTCATCCTGTCCGGCATCTCGGTCGGCCTGGAGTCCGCGGTCTACTCGGCGCTGCTGATCGGCGGTGCGGTCTACGGCGCCTTCCTGCTCGGCTTCGGCAACGTGACCGTGGCGCTGTTCGCCGTGGCCCTCGCCGGCACCGGCCTGCTGACCACGGTCGGCGTGATCGTGTCGATGGACACCTTCGGCCCGGTTTCCGACAACGCCCAGGGCATCGCCGAGATGTCGGGCGACGTCGAGGGCGAGGGCGCCCGCGTGCTCACCTCCCTGGACGCGGTCGGCAACACCACCAAGGCGATCACCAAGGGCATCGCGATCGCGACCGCCGTGCTCGCGGCGACCGCGCTGTTCGGCTCGTTCCGCACCGCGGTCGAGGGCGAACTCGCCAAGGCGACGCAGGGCGTGAAGAACGCCCTGGGCTCGTTCGCCGACTTCAGTCTTTCGGTGGACGCGCCGAACGTGCTGGTCGGCCTCATCGTCGGCGCGGCCGTGGTGTTCCTGTTCTCCGGCCTCGCGATCAGCGCCGTCGGCCGCGCGGCCGGCCGGGTCGTCTACGAGGTGCGCGAGCAGTTCCGCACCAAGCCGGGGATCATGGACGGCACCGAGCTGCCGGACTACGGCCGCGTGGTGGACATCTGCACCCGCGACTCGCTGCGCGAGCTCGCGACCCCGGGCCTGCTCGCCGTGCTGACCCCGATCGCGGTCGGCTTCGCGCTCGGGTACGCGCCGCTCGGCGCCTACCTCGCCGGCGCCATCGCGTCCGGCACGCTCATGGCGGTGTTCCTCGCCAACTCCGGCGGCGCCTGGGACAACGCCAAGAAGCTGGTCGAGGACGGCCACCACGGCGGCAAGGGCTCGGAGGCCCACGCGGCCACCGTGATCGGCGACACCGTCGGCGACCCGTTCAAGGACACCGCCGGCCCGGCCATCAACCCGCTGATCAAGGTCATGAACCTGGTCGCGCTGCTGATCGCCCCGGCCGTCGTCACGTACGCCGACAACGTCGCGGTCCGCGTCACCGCGACGGTCATCGCGGTGGCGGTCGTGGTCGGCGCCGTGGTCGTCTCCAAGCGCCGCGCCACGGGCATCGCCCCGTCCGGCGAGGCCGACGAGGCCTCCCGTGCCACGGAGCCCGTCGCCCACTGACGCGGCCTCCAACCGGCTCGAAGGTCCCCTGCTCCGGGAGCGGGGGACCTTCTCCATACACTGAGCACTTATGGACAAGCCGAACGGGGGCAGGACGCTGGCGCTGATCCTGCTGACCATGGCGGTGATGATCGCCGTGATCGTGGGCCTCGCTGTCTGGGCCATGCCGTGAGCGTCCGGACGCTCGTCGTGGTCAGGCACGCCACGGCCGGAGACGCGCCGGGCCTCCTGGACACCGAACGTCCTCTCACCCCGCGCGGTGAGCGGGAGGCGCGGGCGGCCGGGGAGGAGATCCGGCGGTTCGCTCCCGGGCTCATCCTGTGCTCGCCGTCGGTGCGCACCCGCAGGACCGCGGAGCTGCTCGGCGTCGACGCCCCCATCGAGATCGAGCGCGACATCTACGAGGCGTACCCGGACGACCTGCTCGGCGTGCTGCGCCGCACGGACGGCGAGATCGCGTCGGTGGTGCTCGTCGGCCACAATCCGGGCGTGCACGAGCTCGTCGCCGCTCTGACGGACGCCCGGCTCGACGGCTTCCCGCCCGCCGCGTACGCGGTGATCGAGCTGGACGTGCCGTGGGAGGACGCCGCTCCCGGCACCGGACGGCTGATCCACACGAGCCGGCCCTGACGGAGACCCTGACGACGGCCCGGGAAAGGCCCGGGAAATCCGATAGCGGCCCGGGAACGCGGGTAGTAAGAAGCGCCTGCCGCTCAGGAACGTCGTGCTCGCCAGGGCGCCGAGGCTGGAGGATCCGCGCCTCGCGCTCGGCTTCGGCCTGACCGGGGCCGCCTGCCTGGTGATCCCGCTACTCACGGGCCTGCTCACCGGTCATCCCGCGGGCGGCGCGACCGTCGGCCTCGGCGCGTGGCTGGTCGCGGGGCGGGCCATAGCGAACCCCGCGGGCGTGCGCACGCCGTACCTGTTCGGGGTCGTGCTGTCGGTCGGCGTGGGGACGTCGCTGGGGATCCTGCTGTCGGGGAGCAGCTGGCTCATGGTTCTGGTCGCCTCGGCCCTGGCCGGGCTCGGCGGCCTGGTGCGCCCGATCGGCGTCACCCCGGCGCTCACGCTGCTGCTGACCGCGGCCAATCCGCTGCCGCTCGACCCCCTGCCGCACACGGGCCTGCAACTGCTCGGCGGCCTGCTGGCGGCCGTCCTGCTCACGCTGTCCTGGCCGTGGCGGCGCACCCGGCCGATCGTCACGATATTGGGCGAGACGGCCGACACCCTGGCCGGGCTGGTCGAGGCGGTGGCCGATCCCGCGGTGGGGCAGGACGAGTGGGACGAGCGCCGCAGGAAGGCCTCCGACGCGATCGCCGAGATCCGTACGGCACGGGCCCGCCGCCTGCGGTGGGAGCGGTCGCGGGCGGCCGAGGACGTCGCGATCGCGCTGCGCCGGGTGTTCCACGAGATCATCGCGTTGCGCGGGCTGTACGACACGCTGGCGCGACGGGCGCCCGGCGCGGCGGACGAGGTGGGGCTCGGCGGCCTCGTGGACTCGATGTCCGCGGCACTGCGGGCGTATCTGGCCGACTGCCCGCCCGAGCAGGTGTCCGTCGTGGACTTCGGCGACCGGGTGGACCGGCTGCGCGAGCGGACCGCGGGCGGCGAGCGCGAGATGGTCGTGCTCGTCCTCCTCCGCCAGATCGCCCACAGCGCCGGGCGGGTCCAGGAGGCGCTCGACGGCTCCGCCGAGGCGGCCGGCCGGCTGTGCGCGCCCGGCCTCGGCCCCGCTCTCGGCCCCGCTCTCGACCTGGCCACCCTGGCGGCTCCCCCGTCGCTCGCCTTCGACGACCCGCGCGTGCGGCACGCCCTGCGGGTCGTGCTCGGCACCGCCTTCGCCTCGATCGTCATCGTGCTGTTCAAGCCCGCGTTCCCGCACTGGCTGGTGATCGCGGTGCTGGTCACCATCCAGCCGACGTACGGCGAGACGCGCGCGAAGGTGTGGTGGCGGGTTGGCGGCAGTACGGCGGGCGGGCTGGTCTCGGCCGCCATCCTGAACGTCGCGCCCGGTCACTGGTCGCTCGTCGCGCTGATCGGGGTGTCGGCCGCGCTGGCGTTCGGACTGGCCCCGACCCACCAGGCCTACTGGGCGACGTTCATGACGATGTGCGTGCTGCTGCTGCTCGACTTCCAGGTGCCGCAGACCGCGAAGATCGCCGAGTCGCGGGTCGTGCTGACCGTCGTCGGCGGCGTCATCGCCATCGCGTGCGCGCGGCTGTTGTGGCCACGGGGAGAGACGGAACGGCTGGCCGAGCGGCTCGGCCGGATGCTCGACTCCCACGCGGCGGTCGCCCGGACGCTCGCGCAGCTGGCCCGGGGGAAGACCGGTGCCGAGCGGGCCGAGGAGCGGATCAGGAAGGCCGCGGTGGACGCCGAGATGGTCGCCGGGGCGCTCGGCTACATCGCCAAGGAGCCCGGCGGCACGGCCCCCGACGCCGTCGACGAGGCCCTGGAGGCCGCCCAGCGGGTCCGCGACGACCTTCTGACGCTGATCTCGGTGCTCCGCGACGAGCCGACCGGCGCCGGGCCGGTCCCCGACGTCCTGGACGCCGTGGCCGGCCACCTGCGGGCCGCCGCACAGGCCGTGCGGGGGCGGGAGCCGTACGAGCCGGCGGCGGACGTGAGCCGGGGGCTCGCGGACGACGCCGTGCGGGTCGGCGCCCAGGCCGAGCGCCGGCTCACCGAACTGGAGACGGCCGCGACCGAGCCGAGCCCGGGGACGGCCGCCACAGAGCCGGGCTCGGGACGGGCGCTGCTGCGCACCGCCGCCGTCGACCAGGCGTTGCGCTCGCTGGACGCCGACGCCGTACGGCTGTGCACGGCGGCGGCCGGGGCGTTCGCCACCCCGCCGTCGTGACCCCTCAGGTCAGGGCGGGCGGCATGCCGTCCTCGGCGTCGGCCGCCTCCACCTCCTCGCGGGAGATGCCGAGCAGGTAGAGGATCGAGTCGAGGTACGGCACGTTGACCGCGGTGTCGGCCGCCTGCCGGACGATCGGCTTGGCGTTGAAGGCGATGCCGAGACCCGCGGCGGCGAACATGTCGAGGTCGTTCGCGCCGTCGCCGATCGCGACGGTCTGGCTCAGCGGGATCCCCGCCTCGGCCGCGAAGCGCTCCAGGGCGCGGGCCTTGCCCGGCCGGTCCACGATCTCACCGACGACGCGGCCGGTGAGCCGGCCGTTCAGGACCTCAAGGGTGTTGGCGGCCGAGTAGTCGATGCCGAGGTCGGCCACGAGGGAGTCGGTGATCTGGGTGAAGCCGCCGCTGACGATCGCGAAGCGGTAGTCCAGCCGCTTGAGGGTCCGCACCAGCGTGCGCGCCCCGGGGGTGAGGACGACCTCCTTGACGACCCTCTCGAAGACCTCCTCCGACAGCCCTTCGAGCAGCGCGACGCGCCTGACCAGCGACTCGGCGAAGTCGAGCTCGCCGCGCATGGCCTCGTCGGTGACCCGGGCGACCTCGTCCAGGCAGCCGGCGTGCTTGGCCAGCAGCTCGATGACCTCGTTCTGGATCAGCGTCGAGTCGACGTCCATCACGATGAGGCGCTTGGCGCGGCGGTGCAGGCCGCTGCGCTGCACGGCCACGTCCACCTGCTGGGCGGCCGCCTCGGCGGCCAGCTCCGCCCGCAACGCCTGAGGGTCGGCGCCGGACACGGCCAGCTCTATGCACGTGACGGGATAGCTCGACAGCCGTTCGATCCTGTCGATGTTCGCGCCGCTCGCCGCGATCCGGCCGGAGATCCCGGCCATGGCGGCGGGCAACAGCGGCGCGCCCAGGACGGTGACGTGCAGTCGCCCGCGCCGCCGCTTCTCCTTGGAGGTCGTGCCGGTCGCGATCTCCAGGTCCATGTCGAGGTCGGCGGCGACCTGCTCGACGGCCGTCCACAGGCCGCCGATCGTGCCTCCGGTGCCGGTCGGTGGCCCCCCGGCGTAAGCGACGAGCACGCCCAAAGTGAGGCGTCCACGGATGACTACCTGCTCCACGTCGGCCACGACGACCGGAAACCCGGCCAGCACGGAGAACAGCCTCGAGGTGACGCCCGGGCGATCCGGACCGGTCAGCGTGATCAGGAGCGTGCGCTGGTTCACGTTGTTTGAGGTTACTGTGCGGCTTGTCATGAGCGCGCACGAGGTTCACGATGCGGACGCCTTCATGCCCCCGCTCTGAGGGTCCGCTGTCATTTCCGCATGTCGTCATGGTGGTGGGCCGCGGAGCAGGCCGGGACCCGAGGAGGCGCGGGCACGCGATCTCCTCTCGGGTGCGGTGCCCCCGGCTCCGTGCCGGGCCGGCCCCACCGGTCCCACCGGTGCTGCCGACGCATCCCGAGGAAGGACGTGACGCGCATGACGGTCTCCCTGGACTCTCCTGGCTCCGGGCACTCCCATGACCCGGGGGGCTCCGGTGGCCCCGGGCTCTCCCCTGGCCCCGGCCGTTCCGGCGACTCCGGCCGCTACACCGTCGGGCTCGCCGAGAACGCCGCCGACCTGCGCGCCGCCCAGCGCCTGCGGTATGAGGTGTTCGCCGGGGAAATGGGCGCCCGGCTCGACTCCCCTCTGAACGGACTCGACGCCGAACCGCTTGACGCGTACTGCGACCATCTCCTCGTCCGCGAGGGGAACACGGTGGTCGGCACCTACCGCCTGCTGCCGCCGGGCCGTTCCGACCGGCTCTACTCCGACTCCGAGTTCGACCTCGGCGCGTTGCGGGGCCTGCGCGGCGACCTGGTCGAGGCCGGGCGTACGTGCGTGCACCCCGACCATCGCGGCGGGGCGGTCGTCGCCCTGATGTGGGCCGGGATCGCGCACTACATGACCAGCCGCGGGCACGCCTGGCTCGCGGGCTGCTGCTCGGTGCCCCTGGACGACGGCGGCGCGGTGGCCGCCGGGGTCGTCGACCGGGTCGAGTTGGGGCCGCAGGAGTATCGGGTCACGCCGCACCGGCCCTGGCGCGACGCCGGGATCTCCCGCCCCGACCGGTTCGTGCTGCCGCCGCTGCTGCGCGGCTACCTGCGTCTCGGCGCGTGGATCTGCGGCGCTCCCGCGCACGACCCGGACTTCGGCACCGCCGACTTCTTCGTGCTGCTCTCGGTGGCCGACGCCGACCCTCGCTACCTGCGGCATTTCCTCGGACGGACACGGTGAGCGGCGTCGCGCACCCGCCGGCGGCCTCCTCCGCCTGGCTGCCCGTCTCTCCCTGCGCGCCGGATGTCTGCCTCCGCACGCAGGCGCGTACGGCCGGTCCCCTGCGCCGGGCCGCCCGCCTGACGGGCGCGGCCGCCGTGCTGCTCGCCGGTTTGCCGATCGCGCTCACACTGGGGCGTACGGCACGGCGCGGGGCGATCACGGCGCGCTGGTCGCGTCTGCTGTTGCGGGCCCTCGGCGTCACGATCGTGACGCGCCGCGGGTTCTCCTGTCTCGGGGGCTCGGCGCGGGCGCGAGCCGTGCCCGAGGAGGACGGGCCCGCCCTGGTCGTCGGCAACCACGTCTCCTGGCTCGACCCGCTCATCATCACGGCGACCTTCGCCTGCCGCCCGCTGGCCAAGGCGGAGGTGGGCAGGTGGCCGATCGTCGGTACGCTCGCCGCCGGGGGCGGAGCGCTGTTCATCGACAGGGACAGGCTGTCGGCCCTTCCCGGGGTCGTCGCGGCCATGACCGCCGCGCTGCGGGGCGGCGAGAGCGTGGCCGGGTTTCCCGAAGGCACCACGTGGTGCGGACGGGGGATGGGCCGCTTCCGGCCCGCGATGTTCCAGGCGGCGCTCGACGCGGGGGTGCCCGTACGGCCGGTGGCGCTGCGTTTCCTGGAGGGCACCGCGGTTCACGGAGGCACCGCGGTTCACGGAAAAACAGGGGTTCAGGGAAGCACGGCGGTTCACGGAAACGCAGCGGTTCAGGGGAACACAGGGGAGCGGGCCGCCCTTTCCACCCGGCCGTCGTACGTCGGGGACGACACGCTGCTCGCGTCCGTCCTGCGAATCGTCGCGACCCGGGACCTCGTCGCGGAGGTGACGGTCTTCCCCGCCGTACGGCTGAACGGATCGATCGCGCTCGGTGGGCGGGCGCACCGGGCGGAGGCGCGGGCGGTGCTGGCGCGGATCGCCGAGGCCCAGGTGAGAACGGGGCTCTTCGAGCCCGCGGAGCAGGTCGCGGCGGCCTGACGGGGGCGGTCACACGATCGTCGGCGCCTGCCCGGGGAGGCCGGGCGGGCGCCGTGAACGACGGACGGATCTCAGCGGGTGATCGAGCTCTTCGACTTCACCCAGCCGATGCTGTCGCCGAACTCGCTGAGCAGCTCCCTGGGGTCGGTGTTCGTCGACGTGTCGACAACCGCGCCGCCGAAGTAGCCGTAGAGCTTGCCGCGGGCCGACCCGCTCACCTGGGCCTTCGCCCAGAACGTGTAGCTCTTGCCCTTCTTGAGACCGGGCAGTACGCACAGCGCGCGGGTCCGCTCCCGCGTGCAGTGCTCGTGGTAGTTGGTGCCGTGCGGGACGTAGATACGGGTCTTGGTGACGTTCTTGGGGAACTTGACCGCGAGGAAGATCTCGTCGGTCCTGGTCCTGAGGTTGTTGACGAGCCTGACCTTGAACGAGACCACACGCCCGGCACGGACGCTGTAGGGATAGCTGACCTGGATGCGGACGGGTGCCGACGCCGCCGTGGACGACGTGGACGACGTGGACGCCGTTGTCGCGGCTGTCGCGGTGGTCGCGGCGGAGGCGGGCGCGCCGAAGGCGACCAGCGCGCCCGCGGCCAGTGGCACGGCCAGCAGCGCGGTCGGCTTGCCGATGGGGGTACGCATGCGGTCAGCCTTGACGATCGAGATCACGGTTTGATCACGTATCACACGATGAGATGGCTGTCGCCGAACTCGTGCCAGAGGTAGCCCTCATCGAGCGCCGCTTCGTACGAGCGGGCCAGCACGCCGGTCCCGGTTATCGCCGACAGCATCATCAGGTGGCTGGAGCGGGGCTCGTGCAGGCCCGTGATCAGGCCGTCCACCACCCGTACGCCCTCCGCCGGTGTGACGACGTGCGAGGTCCAGCCCGACACCGCCCGCACCGTGCCCCTGCCCGCCCCCGGCTCCGTGGTTCTGTCCGCCCTCGGCTCTGCGGCCGGGTCCGGGGTCAGGGGAGGCGTCTCCAGCGCCGCCGTCTCCAGAGCCCTGACGACGGTCGTGCCGACGGCGATCACCCGGCCCCCGTGTTCTCGGGTGATGTTCACCAGCCGGGCCGTCCACGGAGAGACCGAGAACCACTCGGGGTAGGGCGGCTCGTCCTTCTCCGGGGACGCGACCCCGGTGTGCAGTGTGATCGGGGCGACGCCGATCCCCCGGGCGACCAGGGCGGTGACGAGGTCCGGGGTGAACGGCCGGCCGGCGCTGGGCATCTCCGCGCTGCCCGGCTCGACCCCGAAGACCGTCTGGTAGTCGGCGAGCGGCCAGTCGCGCCTCACGTAGCCGTACCGGATGGGCACCCCGTACGCGGCGAGGTAGGCGAGCACGTCGCGATCCAGGTGGGCGCGCCAGAGGCGCGGCGTCTCCTGCGCCAGCAGGCGCAGCGTGGCCCCTCCCGGCAACGGCAGCCATTCCCCGGGCGCCGCGCCGGAGTAGGGCTCCGTCGCCGTCGCCGTACGGCGGCGCAGCTCGACCAGCCACTCGCCTGACGCGAGCCGGCCGGAGAAGTGGACGGCCAGCCGGTCGAGCCGTACCGCCGCGGGCAGGGTGGCGGAGTTGTTGACCACCAGCAGGTCGCCGGGGGACAGCAGCGACGGCAGGTCGGCGAAGACGTGGTGGGAGATCTCGCCGGTGTCGCGGCGGGACACCAGCAACCTGACGTCGTCGCGGCGCAGTCCGCGCGCCTCCGGCGGCTCGTGCGCCTCCAGCGGGGTCGTCAGCGTGAACTCGAACGACCCCTCCGGCCCGTACGGCCTGACGTCGGCGGGCGGCGTCCCGAGGCCTGCCTCGCCCCGGGCCTGCCTCGCGTCCGGGTCGCCCGCGGGGCCAGGGGTGGCGGTCGCGGGGGTTGCCGCGGGGGACCCGGTCCCGGTCCCGGTCCGGGTCCGGGTGGCGGCGTGAGGGCCGGGGGCGGTCATGTCAGCTCTCCCCGGGTGAAGCGGCCCGGGGCGGGGCGGGTGCCCACGAGGCGCAGCAGCGCAGGGACCACGCTCTCGGGCGGAGGCGCCGCCCCCGCCTCCTCCGGGCCGACGGCGTCCGCCAGCATGCGGGTGCGCATCTCGCCGGGGTCCACCCACCAGACCGCCACGTCGGGCTCCTCGGCGGCGAGGACGTTCGAGACCTGGTCGAGCGCGGCCTTGGTGGCGCCGTAGCCGCCCCAGCCCTCGTACGCCTCGACGGCGGCGTCCGAGGAGATGTTGAGGATGGCGCCCCGCCGCTTGCGCAGTGCGGGCAACGTCGCCTGCACCAGCGCGAGCGGCGCGATCACGTTGGTCTCGAACAGCGCGCGCAGCGCGTCGAGCGGATAGTCGGCGAGCCTGGGCAGCGGGGCGGGCCCGAGCCCGCTCGCGTTGTTCACCAGGAGATCCAGCTCGGGCACGGCCTCGGCGAGCCTGGCCGCGTGCGCGGGGTCGGCGACGTCTCCGGGGATGGCCCGGGCGCCGAGGTCGAAGGCCGCCGACATCAGGTCCTCCTCGCCGCGCGCGGTGAGCAGGAGCGACCAGCCGTCGGCGGCGAGCGCCTTGGCGAGAGCCAGTCCCAGCCCTCGCGACGCTCCGGTGATGAGTGCGTGCTTCATGTGCCTCACGCTAGGAATCGGCACGTCAGGCACACATCGGGCCGAGGCCCGGCCGTCGCTCGGCAGTTGGGTCTAGGACCGGCGGCCGACGCGGCCCACCGGGCGCGGGACCTAGTCTGGGTCCGTGCCCGAGCCTGCCGACGCGGTGCCAGAAAAGGCCCGTTCCTCGCCCGAGCCGGCTGGTGCCGCGCTCACGCCGGCCGTCTCCAAGGCGGCCGGCAAGACCGTCTCCGCGGCCGGAAAGGCCCTCCCCGCGCCCGGCGGTGACGCGTCCGCGGACGACGTGCGGGACCGCGACGCCGTGCTGCACGCGGTCAGCTCGGCCGTGCTCGCCGTCACCCGGCACCTGTCGGTCCGCGAGGTTCTCCAGGTGATCGTGCGCTCGGCGGCGCGGCTGCTCGACGCGAAGTACGCCGCGCTCGGCGTGCCCGACGACGACGGCGCGTTCGCCGAGTTCGTGGCCGAGGGCATCTCGGACGAGCAGTGGGCCGCCATAGGTCCCACCCCGCGCCAGCACGGCATGCTCGGCGCGATGCTCCGCGAGGGGACGCCGGTGCGGCTGGCCGACATCCGCAAGGACCCCCGATTCGAGTGGTGGCCGAAGGCCCACCCCATCCTCAAGGACTTCCTGGGTGTGCCGATCATGGACGGCGGCACGGTGCTCGGCATCATCTTCCTGTCCAACAAGCGCAGGCCCGGCGGATTCGACCAGGCCGACGAGGAACTGCTGACGTTGTTCGCGGCGCACGCCGCCATCGCCCTCACCAACGCCCGGCTGTACGAGCGGGGGCGTGAGCTCACGGTCGTCGAGGAACGCACGAGGATGGCCCGCGAGCTGCACGACGCCGTCAGCCAGAAGCTGTTCTCGCTGCGGCTGACCGCGCGGGCCGCCGCCGCGCTCGCCCGTACGGACCCCGAGCGGGCGGCCGAGGCGATCGAACGGGTCGAACGGATGGCGGGAGAGGCGCTGACCGAGCTGCGCGCGGTGATCGTGGAGCTGCGCCCGGCCGAGCTGGACCGGCACGGCCTGGTGGAGAGCCTGCGCAAGCAGGCGGCCCTGCTCGACCGCCTGCACCCCGTGACGGTCACGTTCTCCGCCGAGGGGGAGCCGCCCGCCGATCTGGCGCCCGAGATCGAGGTCGCCGTGCTCCGCGTCGCGCAGGAGGCGCTGCACAACGCCGTACGGCACGCCCGTGCCGCACGCATCGGCGTACGGCTCGCCCACGACACGGCCGGGCTCGTACTGGAAGTGAACGACGACGGCGTCGGGTTCGACAGCGCCGGATTCAGCGGGGCCGGGATGCGCGGCTTGGGGCTGCCGTCCATGAGCGACCGGGCCCAGGCCGTCGGCGGCACGCTGTCGGTCTCCTCCGCGCCCGGCCGCGGCACGACCGTACGACTGGAGGTGCCCGCGTGATCCGCGTGCTCATCGTCCGACTGGGGGTGCCCGCGTGATCCGCGTGCTCATCGCCGACGACCACCCCGTCGTACGGCAGGGCCTGCGTACGTTCCTGGAGATCCAGGATGACATCAGCGTCGTGGGGGAGGCGGCCGACGGCGCCGAGGCCGTCGAGATGACCGCCGCGCTCGCCCCCGACGTGCTGCTGCTCGATCTGAAGATGCCGGTGCTCGACGGCCTCGGCGCGCTCACGGAGCTGTCCGGCCGGGAGGTGCGAGTGATCGTGCTCACCTCGGTCAGCGACCGGGGCGACGTGGCCCCGGCCATGCGGGCGGGCGCGTCCGGTTTCCTCTACAAGGACGTCGATCCGGCCGCGCTGGTCCAGGCCATCAGGGCCGTGCACGGCGGCCAGGTCCTGCTGGCGCCCGAGGCGGCCGAGGCGATGCTGACCCGCGCGTCCGGAGAGCCGGCCGAGGCCGCCGCCCTGACCGACCGCGAACGCGAGGTGCTGCGGCTGCTCGCCGCCGGGCGGTCGAACCGCGAGATCGCCCGCGAGCTCACGGTGGCGGAGAAGACGGTGAAGACGCATGTCTCCAACGTGCTGATGAAGCTCGGCGTGCAGGACCGCACCCAGGCGGCGCTCTACGCCGTACGGCACGGCCTCGCCTGAACGGGAAATGATAGTTCGCCTCACGAATTGGTTACTCTGGACAAATGAGCAAGGATGACGGCGGCCGGATCGGGACGGTGGCCGCGCTGGTGCGGTCCACGTTCCTGGTGAATGCCGTGTACACGGATTCCGCCCGCGAGTACGGCCTCACCCAGCAGCAGGGCCAGTTGTTGTGCGTCCTCATGGCGCAGCCTTACGGCATGAGCGAGCTGGGCGCGATGCTCGGTCTGGCCAAGTCGAGCCTGACCGGCCTGGTGGACCGCAGCGAGCGCAACGGACTGGTCGAGCGTACGCCCGACCCCCAGGACTCCCGCGCGGTGCGGGTGTCGCTCACCGGGCAGGGAGCCACGCTGGCGGCCGACTTCTACGCCGCGACCTGCCGCCGGATCGAGGAGCTCACCGCGCGGTTCACCCCGGAGGAGCGCGACACGCTCGCCGCCCTGCTCGGCCGCGTCGTGACGGACAACAAGGTCCCCACCGTGTTCATGGAACCGGACCTCACGCGCTGAACCGCTGAGAGCGTATCCGCGCTTGCTGCAGTACGCCTCCTCCCCATCGCCGTCGGCCGGCCGGAAGGCTCGACACACGTCTGGTAAGTCGCAGGACCTGACCGGATAAGAGCATCGGCAATCGCCTCGCGTAGCTGAATCGTCAATGTTCCAGTGCCACCCGGCTCGGCCTTGGTGAACGGATCGGCCGGCATCGCGGCGACGGTGACCTCGTGTCGGCGACGCCGATGATCATCGTGTCCATCTGGGTAGCGATGGCCGGCAAATCGGCCGGCCGGAACAGGTCCAGGAAGATCGGACGTACGCGCAGCGACGCCCTGCGGCTGTTCCGCGGAGTCCGAAAGCGATTCGTCGGTGTCCTGCACCAGCGACAGCGAGCGCGCCGCACGTTTATTGCCTTCTTGCACCAACAGCTTTTGCAGCGTGGCGAGCCTCGGCCGCGGAAACCCGCACCGTCACTCCCGTTCGGCATGCCCGAACTTCATGCTCCCGTCGGGCGGTCACGCTACCGTCGCGGTGCCTGCGAATAACAATGATTTCCTGTTCATTCACTCCGAAACCGTGTCATGTGGGTGGTGCACGCGGCCGAGCATGCCGCTAGCGTGGGAGCCCTCAATTCACCGAATGCGCGGCGCCGCCCCCAACATTCACATTTGCCTACGCAATTTCCGGCAACCGAGATTAGAAATCGATGACAATCGGAACCGAGGGAATATCGTGAACAAGGAGCTGTCATGAGCCAGGGCACGGACTCGGCCGGCGACGGTGTCAGGGGCGTTCCTTTCGAGGAGCGAGCCGGCCGGCACTCCTCGTTGGTCCTGCTCGTGGTGTCCACGGCGATCCTGCTCGACGCTCTGGATCTGTCCATCACTCAGGTCGCGCTCCCCGACATCCGCGGAAGCCTCGACTTGTCCACGGCCGGCGTGCAGTGGACCGTCAACGCCTACGTCCTCACCTACGCCGGTTTCCTTCTGTTCGGTGGCCGCGCCGCCGACCTGCTGAGCGCCCGCCGCGTCTTCCTTTTCGGCCTGACCATCTTCGGCGTCATGTCACTGGTCGCCGGGCTGTCGCCGAACGCGGTTGTGGTCATCCTCGCCCGCGCCGTCCAGGGCATCGGCGCCGCTCTCACCGTGCCCTCCAGCGTCGCGATCATCGCCGGCACGTTCGCCGAGGGCCACGAGCGCAACCGCGCCTTCGGCGTCTTCTCCGCGGCCGCCGCCTCCGGGTTCTCCGCCGGACTGATCCTCGGCGGCGTCCTCACCGACCTGCTCAACTGGCGCTGGATCTTCTTCGTGAAGGTCCCGATCGTGGCCGCCACGCTGATCATCGCGGTCCGTGTCATCCCCCGCAGCGCCGAGACCCGTGACCGCTCGCGCCGCTACGATCTGCTCGGCGGCGTGCTCGGCACCGCCGGTCTACTGCTCATCGCGTTCGCCGTCACGCAGATCGCCGACCACATTGTCCCAGTGCCTCTGATCATCGCCTCCGCGGTCGCCGCCGTGGTCCTGCTGATCGCGTTCGTCGTCAACGAGGCCAAGCACCCCGATCCCCTTCTGCCCCTGGGGATCTTCCGGATGCCGACCCTCCGCAACGCCGACATCTCGTCGCTGGCCGTGCTGGCCGCCCCGTTCGGCTACTCCTACGTGGTCACCCTTTACACGCAGGAGGTTTTGCACTACTCGCCGCTGAAGACCGGTCTGGCGCTGCTGCCGGCGGCGGCGGTGTCCGCGCTCGTATCCCGCTACATGGCGCCGGCCCTCATTCGCCGCTATGGCATGCGGATCACCGGCAGCCTCGCCGGCCTGTTCCTGGTCGCGGTCGGATTCCTCATGTTGGCCCTTGTCGACGTCGACACCGGCTACGCCACCGTGCTGCTGCCCTCATCGATCATCTGCCTGGGTCTCGGCGTGGGCAACGCCTACCCGACCTACGCCATCGGCGGCGTGACCGGGGTCGGTATCTCACAGCAGGGTTTGGCGGCCGGCATCCAGCAGACCGCCCTCCAGGTCGGCGGTGGGCTTGGCCTCGCCCTGGTGGCCACGGGCGTGAGCGCCTCGCTCGACGGCAGAACCGACCCGAACGACTACATCCCCGCCCTGCACGTCGGCGCGATCGTCGGCACCGTCATCACACTGCTCGGCGCGATCGCCACCCTCCTCGGCCGGATGGACGCCCCCGAGGCGGTCGCCGAAGAACAGGAGCAGACGGCAACGGCGTAGACCCCCTGGAAGGGGCATTTGAGCCATGCTGCTGTCGCGCGGACGCGCCGAGCGTGTCCGCGTGACACTGTGAGCACCCTGCCCCTGACCACTCCTGTGGAACAAGACCGCCCCCGACCGCGCACGAGGGCCTCGTCCACCCGGCGGCTCCCCGTGACACTGTGAGCACCCTGCCCCTGACCACTCCTGTGGAACAAGACCGCCCCCGACCGCGCACGAGGGCCTCGTCCACCCGGCGGCTCCCCGTGACCTGCCCCGGCTTTCGGGCCGACGCGACTGCGGCCGTGGCCGTGGCCGTCGGGAAGGTCGGTGGCACCGATCATCCCTTGTGGGTAAAATTGCTAGTTGACATGGGACCGGAACTCAAGCATCTCCGGTATTTCGTCGCCGTGGCGGAGGACCTGAGCTTCTCCAGGGCCGCCCGGCGGCTTTATGTCTCGCAGCAGGCGCTGAGCCGCATCATCCAGCAGCTCGAACACCAGCTCGGCGTCAAGCTATTCGAGCGCACCACCCGCAGCGTGCGGCTGACCTCCGCGGGTGAGGCGATGCTCGGCCCCGCGCGGCAGTCGATCGCCGCGGCCGAGGACGCACTCAAGACAGCCCAGCGGGCCGGCAACGGCGGGCATCAGCGCTCTCTGCGGGTCGACATCTCCTCCAGCGGCCTGCAGACCGGGGCAGTTCTGCTGCGCCACTTCCGGCGCCTGCACCCGCAGATCCCGGTGTTGCAAATCGAGGAGGGCGTCACCCGCGGCCTGGTCGCCCTGCAGGAGGGCCGTCTCGACGTCCTGCTCGGGCTGGCCACTCACTGTCCGATCGAGATTCCGGCCGAGGTGATCCGGCGGGAGACGATCATGCTGGGCATGGCCGCCGACCACCCGCTCGCGGATCTGGAGGTCGTGCCGGTGGCGCGGCTGGCCGACTTCGAGTTGTTGCTGCCCACCGAAGAGGTGGCCGTCGAGTGGGTCGAGTTCGTCGCGCAGTTCTGCCGGCAGGCGGGCATCCGAGTGCGCAGGTGGCCGGGCGTCACTTACGGCTCGCATGGCGCGGCGGACGTGCTGCGCGAGAGGCTCTGCGTCACACCGACGACGCGCTGGAACGAACCGCCGGCCGACCTGGTGTTCCGCCCGCTCGTCGAGCCTGTTCCGGTGTTCAGCTGGGCCATGATGATCTCACCTGCCGTCGAGAACACGCCTCAGGTCAGAGCCTTCGTCGAATGCGCCCGCCTGGTCGCCCAACAGTACGACTGGCTGCTGCCGCGTGAAGACGACATTTTCCGGGGAGCCGGCGCGACGTCGTGAAATCTGCCGTACCTGAGGCCAACCCTGGGCGAGCGTGACGATCACATAACTGACATCGGCCGTATCGGACACTTCATCGGGCCGGCCACTCAGGTGGCTTCCGGTGCCTGCGAATATGAATCGGCTATCCATTCAGCTTGGAATCGCTCGGCTAATACGCGTGGCATTATTCGCCGCGTGGCGCACACATTTGTGTTACGGTGGAATACGATCAGTGGACGCGCGGCCGGTGAACATCGGCCACCGCCGGAGATGTTTGACGGGATTCACATGAATACACAAGAACATCGCATCGAGCTCACACACGTGTCGGACCACATCGTGGTGCGAGTCAATGACACGGTCGTCGCGACCTCCTCACGGGCGCTTGTACTCGCCGAGACTAACTGCCCACCGCGGTACTACCTGCCGCGGGAGGATGTGAAGATGGATCTGCTGCGGTCGACGACGACGACGTCGCACTGCCCGTACAAGGGAGATGCGGTGTACTGGTCGGTTGACACCGGCGAGGCTCCGGTTGAAGACGTCGTCTGGTCCTACCCGGAACCATACGCGCAGGTTGAGCGGATCAGAGGACGGCTCGCCTTCTGGGCCGAGAAGCCGGGTGTCACCCTGGAAGTGAACGGGCAGGTCGCGTAAGCAGTCGCAGTTCACAGCTATCGCGGGGCAGATTTCGCAACGCCTTGAGAACCTCACGGGCCCGCGTGTTGTCGTAACACAGCGGTTGGGGACTCTTTTGATCGCGCCGAGGCAGGTTCTGGAACGCGCGGCAGCGTGATGCCGGTGGCCCGGTCGGGAGAACGAATTCCATCCGGGCCCGCGCGTGCTGCGGACCGTGCTGCACATCGTCCGCAAGGCCCCCGCGCAGATCGGATTCGCGGGTGATCGAGCGGCGGTGGGTCGTCGAACGCTCGCCGAAGGTTGCAGTTCGTGCTACGAACTAATATGGTTCGTAGCACGAACTGCAACCTTCTCTGCGTTGGAGCGTGAATGATGAGTCGTACAGTCGTGATCGTCGGCGGGGGTTACGGTGGTTCCGCGGTCGCCAAGGCGCTGGACGCCGAGGCCGACGTCGTCCTCGTCGACCCCCGGGACGCGTTCGTCAACACGGCCGGCTCCCTGCGTGCGCTGACCCGGCCCGACTGGGCGGGCGCACCTGCGGCTGGGCACCGCCCTGACCGCGCCTCCGGCGACGGAAGCAGGCCGGGTGGCCGCCTTCACCGTCACCACCACGGGCGGGGAGGAGATCGGCGCCGACATCTGGTTCCGTGCCCACTGCGTACGCGTCAACAGCGACTACCTCGCCGACGGCCGGCTGACGACGCGCACCCCACGGGGGCAGGTGCCCGTCACCGAAACCCTCAACGTCCACGGATACGAGCACGTCTACGCCGTCGGCGACATCACCGACGTCCCCGAGGCCAAGATGGCCGGGTACGCGATGCAGCACGCCGAGGTGGTGGCCCGCAACATCATCGCTCAGCTACGCGGCGAACGGCCGGAGGCCACCTATCAGCCGCTGCCCCACCCCATGATCCTGCTCCCGCTCGGCCCGCGTGGCGGTGTCGGCCAGTTGCCGACACCCGACGGACCGGTCGTCGTCCCGGCCGAGACCGTCTCGGCGTACAAGGGGGCCGACCTGTTAACCGGCCGGTTCACCGAGCAGTTCGGCGCCTGACATGGACTCCACACCGGTACAGAAAGGCGGAACAATGTCGGCACCTGACGTCGTCTTCGGTTTCGGCGCGCATTCCGGCCACGACGACATTCCCGAGCTGTTGCGCATGGCCCAGCAGGCCGACCGGGACGGGCTCGACATCTTCACGTTGTCGGACCATCCCTACTTCGGCGGGCGTCTGGACGCCTACGCCGCGCTCGGCTTCGTTCTCGGGCGTACGCAGCGCATCGCCGGTTTCGCCAACGTCACCAACCTGCCGACCCGGCCCGCGCCCATGCTGGCGCGTACGGTGACGTCGTTGTCGGCGCTGTCGGGCGGCCGCGTCGTGCTCGGCATGGGCGCGGGCGGACTGTGGGACCGCATCGCCGACATGGGGGTGCCGCTCCTTTCGCCCGGCGACGCCGTGGACGCCTTCGAGGAGGCGATCGTCCTGGTGAAGATGCTGTCGGGCGGCGGCTCACCGGTCACCTACCAGGGCAAGCACTACCGGGTGAACAAGATCGAGCCGGCCCCCGTGCCCGCACCGCCCGTGTGGACCGGATCGGTCGGCCGCAAATCCCTGGCCGCCACCGGCCGGGTGGCCGACGGCTGGATCCCCGGCCACGCGGCCGACTGGCTCAGCGAACGCTACCGGGCCTCGCGGCCGGTCATCGACGAGGCGGCGGCGTCCGTGGGCCGCGATCCGAGCGAGATCCGCACGGTCTTCAACTTCCCCGGGCGCATCACCGACCGGCCGCTGCCCGCCACCCGTGACTCCGACGGCCGCTGGATCGGCGGTTCCGCGGATCAGTGGGTCGAGGAGCTGACCGGAGCCGTGCTGGAGCACGGCGCGACGGGTTTCACGCTCTTCTCCGCCGACCACGGCGCCCCCGACCCCACCCTCCTGGCCCGCTGGGCCCAGGAGGTCGTGCCCGCCGTACGCGAGGCGATCGCCAAGCGGTGAGCCCGGTGCGGACGCGCGTCAGACCCGGGATCAGACCGGGATCAGACCTGGGATTCGACGATCGCGTTGTGCGCGGCCACCCTGGCCCGGCGTACGGCGCGGTCGAGGTCGCGCAGGGCCTGCCCCCGGGCGCCGAGCTGCCCCGAGGTGAGCCCCCGCTCGTCGGCGAGGCGGAGCGCGACCGACAGCCGGGAGGCGAGGGCGCCGACCCGGTGCGCCCTGCCGGGATAACCGGGCGCGAGGGCCTCGCCGGCGCGGTCGAGCGCGTCCGGCGCGGGGAAACCCTGCGCCGGGCCGTCGACGCCCAGGAGCGCCTCTGTGGCGGCCATCATCGTGGTCCGCAGCGCCTGCTCGGCCTCGGCCAGGGACGGCACGTCCGGCGGCACGGCCGACGCCTCGGCCACGGCCCAGCGGATCCCCGAGTACGACGAGCCCCTCCGGTCGGCGGAGGGGACGAGGCCGAGGCAGCGGCCGGGCAGCACGGCCACGGCGGCCTGGCCCGCGTCGACGGCGGCGCCGTTGAAGGCGGGCGGGCCGGTGAGCCCGAGCGGGTCGCCGGGGACGGGCAGGGCCAGCCGGAACGCGCGGAGCCCCTCGATCCGCCGGTCCACGAGGAAGGCCAGCAACGGGGTTTCGACGCCCTCGGCCGCCACCACCTGTGGCCCGGCCTCGCGCTCGACGCGGTCGAGGGCGCCTTCCAGACTCACGTGTCCCCCGAGCCAGGCATTGCCCCAGGCGACCAGCGTGGCGGAGATCGGTGAATCGATGTGCACCCGATCCACGATATGTGGTCGGACTGCAATAGTTTTATCTCAGTGACCACGGGAGGGGGACCACATGGGCGGTCAGGTGCTTCAGCTTCAGGACGTGGCCGTCCGCAGGGACGGCGCCGCTCTGTTGCGCGGCATCGACTGGAGCGTCCGCGAGGACGAGCGCTGGGTGGTGATCGGGCCCAACGGCGCGGGAAAGACGACGCTGCTCCAGGTGGCCGCATCGCTGCTGTTCCCGTCCGAGGGCTCGGTGGAGATCCTCGGCGAGCGGCTCGGCCAGGCGGACGTGTTCGACCTGCGACCCCGGATCGGCCTGGCCAGCGCGGCCCTGTCGGAGCGCATCCCGCCGGACGAGAAGGTCATCGACCTCGTGCTCACCGCGTCGTACGCGATCCTGGGCCGGTGGACGGAGGAGTACGACTCCCATGACGTCACCCGCGCCGTCGAGCTCATCGACCAGCTCGGCTGCGCCCATCTGATCCGGCGGCGTTTCGGGACGCTGTCGGAGGGCGAGCGCAAGCGGGTGCAGATCGCCCGGGCGCTCATGCCGGACCCGGAGCTGCTGCTGCTCGACGAGCCGGCGGCGGGCCTCGACGTGGCGGGCCGCGAGGATCTGGTACGCCGCCTCGGCGCGCTGGCCCGGGACCCGAAGTCGCCCACGATGGTCCTGGTGACCCACCACGTCGAGGAGATCCCGGCCGGATTCACCCACGTGCTGCTGCTGCGGCACGGCTCGGTCGTCGACCAGGGGCCGATCGACGCGGTGATGACCCCGCAGAACCTGTCCACGACCTTCGGCGTGCCGCTGCACCTCGACCGCGGTCAGGAGGGCCGCTGGTACGCCCGTCCCCTCTGATCGCCACGCGGAGTCCGGCGCCTACCCTTGGCGGATAGCCGTACAGCGAGGGGCGCGCCGTGTTCTGGACTGAGGAGCGCGCGGGAGCGAAGCGACCAAGCGCGACGAGGGCTGTGCTCATCGCGCGCCTCCGGCACGACCAACGGCCTCAAAGCGCCCCGAGCAGCCGAGCGAAGCGAGGCAGGTAAACAGGGAGAGATGCCAGTGACGCCGTGGGAGGCGGCCGCGGTCTTCGCGGCCGGTGTCGGGGCCGGGGCCATCAACGCCGTCGTGGGATCGGGTTCGCTCATCACGTTCCCGACGATGCTGGCCGTCGGTTTTCCGCCGATCGTCGCGAACGTGTCCAACAACATCGGGCTCGTTCCCGGAGGCGTGACCGGGGTGCTCGGCTACCGCACCGAGCTCAAGGGCCAGCGTGACCGGCTGATCCGGCTCGGGGTCGCGTCGGTGATCGGCTCGTTCGCCGGCGGCCTGCTCCTGCTGTGGCTGCCCGCGGAGGCGTTCAAGGTCATCGTCCCGGTGCTCATCGCCGTCGCCTGCCTCCTCGTGGTGTTCCAGCCGCGGATCAACGAGTGGCTGGCCGTACGGCGAAGGCCGCACCCGCACGGCGGACCATGGCTCTGGCTCGGCGTCCTCGGCGCCGGCATGTACGGCGGCTACTTCGGGGCCGCCCAGGGCATCGTCCTGATCGGCCTGCTCGGCAGCTTCCTCGACGAGGACCTGCAACGGGTGAACGCGGCCAAGAACCTGCTGTCGCTGCTGGTCAACGCCACGGCGGCGGTGCTGTTCTCGTTCATCGCGCCGGTGGACTGGGCCGCCGTGCTGATGGTCGCGCTCGGTTCGGCCGTCGGCGGCTTCCTCGGCGCCCGGGTGGGACGCCGGCTGCCCGCGCCCTTGCTACGGGGATTCATTGTTGTCGTCGGTATCGTGGCGATAGTGAAGTTGTTGTCCTGAAAGGGTATGTCTGCCCTTGTGAAGGGCGACCGGGTGGAGATCGTCATCGATGCGGGGGGAACCCCGCGCACCTACGAGGTGGTCGCGACCAGGGCGGGCCGCCGAATCGAGATCACGACGGGCCGGGGAGTGGTCGAGGTCACCGAGGTCACGCGGGCGGGCACTCCCGTCCGCACCGCGAGGTTCATGTCCAATCGCGTCCTGGCGCTGGTCGAACATCCCGCGGACGACCGCGGCCCGGACACCGGCTGATCCGGGTCCGGGCATGGGCCCGCCGCTTCCGGAGGGTCACCGCGCGGTCTTCGACACGGCCTTCGACGCGGTCTTCGATGCGGACTCCGATGCGGTCTTCGATGTGCTCACCGTGCGGTCACTCCGCGGGACGGACCTGTACGACGCCGTCCTGCCGCAGCCGGGTCTGGAAGGCCGGCTGGCGCGACGTGGCGGGGCCGTGCATGACCCGGCCGTCGGAGATGCGGAAGGCGCTGCCGTGCCACGGGCAGACGATGCAGGCCTCGCCGTCCTCCATGGCGACCCGGCCCTGGTGAAGGGGACCGGCGAGATGGGCGCAGCTGTCGGCGAGCACGTTCACGTCGTCGCCGAGGCGCAGGACGAACAGGTCGATGTAGCCGAGCCGCCGCCGGACCGGCCGTCCGTTCGGCAGGTCCTTGAGCGCGCACAGATCGTGCCAGCCGAGCGGCATGAGGTGGCCGACCGACTCCGCGTGATTGGCCCCGGCCGCCTGGCGGTAGGACATGTGGCTGCCGAGGTGCGCACCGGCGGAGGCCGCCGCGAGTCCCACGTACCCCAGTGTGCGCCCGGCGCGTTCGCGTCCCGTCAGCCGTAAGAAAAGAGAGCCCGTGTAGCAGAGCGCCGCGGCGGTGTTGGTCATGGCGTGCACGAACCCCACGCGTTGCTGCTCCCGATGGAGGGTGGACCAGTCGGTGAGCCCGGCCGCCACCGTGGGAAGGGCGCTGCCGAGGCCCGCCACGATCAGCGTCCGGGCCGCGCGTGAGCCCGTTCTGGTCATGTCCACCACGCTCGCCGACAGCCAGCAGCCGAAGGTGGTCACGGCGAGCGCCGGATGCAGCGGATGCCCGATGGGCACGCCGTGCAGGACGTCCCGGAGCTTGCCGGGGCCGAGGCGGCGGCGGACCTTCTTCGAGAGGACGGCGATCGGCCGGTCGAGCGAGGTGGCCCGCTCGAGCCCGTCGAGGAGCTCTGCCGAAGGGACCCTCCGTGCCGTCCGGCCCGCACGTCGCGGCCTGGTCGTCTCTTCCATGTTTCGCCCCCTAACACGGGATCACGTACCCCCGCGTCACGGCTGTGAACATGGACAGGCATGAGACGGTATATGCGAGTTTCGGGCCGGAGAGGGCCCCCCCTTTCCGTCAGGGCGCCAGATGACCCCGGGCGACCGAGGCGGCGACGAGCCCCGCGGCGTACTGCCCGAGCGTGGGAGACCCCTCCTCGATGAGCCGCACCTTCTCCATGACCTGGCGGGCCGTCACCTTGAACAGCGACCACGTGCCGCCGTCGTTGTGATGGTTGGCGATGATCGGCGCGAGCCGGTCGAGTGCCCTGGCGAACCTCGCCTCCGGCGTGCGCCGCTCCTCGAACTCGTCCCACAGGGCCCGCAGTCGCGTCCCCTGGTCCTCGGGAAGCAGCCCGAAGATCCGGTCGGCCGCGGCGCGTTCGAGGTCGGCCTGCCCCTCGACCGCGACCGAGTCGTAGATGAAGGTGTCGCCGGCGTCGATCTCCACGATGTCGTGGACGAGCAGCATCGCGACCACCCTGGACATGTCGGTTCCCGGAGGCGCGTGCTCGGCCAGCGTCATCGCCATCATGGCCAGATGCCAGGAGTGCTCGGCGTCGTTCTCCCGGCGTGAGCCGTCGATCAGCGAGTTCCGGCGGATGACACGCTTGAGCTTGTCGATCTCCGTGTGGAAGGCGAGCTGGGACTGCAGCCGTTCGTGAATGAGCGCGGTCGTCACCCGCGCAAGCCTAACCGGTCACGATCAGCTCGTAGGGGATCCTCGGCCGGGTGCCATCAGGTCCATGAAACGCCGGGGCCTATGGCGAACCTGCGAGGTTCTCGCGGAAGAGGGTGTCGAACGGTGAACCTGACGTCGGAGAATTCGGCGTCAGACGGTGAAGAGGCGGCCGACCTCCTCGAGTTCGCGTACGAGGTCGAAGCGGGGGTCGCGGTAGTGGCGGGCGCCGAAGCCGGTGCGGCTGACGGTCCATCTCAGTTCGCGGGCCCATCTGTCCTGGTCGGCGCACAACGCCAGATCGGCCATCGTCATCCGGCTTCTGATCATCAATAACCAGGCGGCACCGGGGGGGTTCATGGGGAGACTCCTTTCCGGTGGGTGCCAAGTGGAGATCTCGTCAGTCCTGAATTCGTCGTACGGGGGCGCGTCCCATTCAGGTAACGGCCCGATAGGTGGTCGCTGCTCGTGAAGTGCGAGCGCCGGCGGCGCCGGCCGAGTGTCGAAATCCCGCTGGCCCGGATGCCTCCCGTTGTCACGCGCATCCGAAGCGGCCGGCGCCCCTGGGGCGTGCCTGACAACCCTCAAGCCCTGCTACGCGTGGCCCAGGCGGCGCCTCGCTACGTTGTCGTCGCCGATAACGCTGTTATCGGCTCCTCCTCCGACTCGCGATGCAACTACCTGGTTTCACGCTCGCGACGGGCAGCATTTCTCAGACACTCCCTGGCCGGGCGCGTGCCCCGGATGGGGAAGCGGGTTTCGGAATATTTCGCCGGCGTCGCCGGCGCCCCCACACTCCGGAAGACCCTTCCCGTATCGATCGTGACTCACCGGGGAATGCCCTGCAATACTTGGCGAAAAGAAATCCGCAACAATCTTGTGCGGATGCGCTGCAAATTACCGTGCAAGTTGCACGAGCGGGCGCGGTAATCTTCGGACAGGGCGCCGATCCCCGCGCGCCCGATCCGCCAGGGCGCGCCCACCATCCGTGCGTCCACCCGGAATCACCGGATTCACCGGATGAAGGAGGTCGGCCGGGATGCCCCAGCACGGCAGTCCCACCGTCCGCCGGCGGCGGCTGGGGCAGGAGCTGCGCCGGTTACGCGAGCGCGCCGATCTGACGGGCGACCAGGTCGCCGCCCGGCTGGGCTGGTCGGCGGCGAAGATCAGCCGGATCGAGACGGCGCGCACCTCGCCGAGAACCGCCGACGTCGAGGCGCTGCTCATGATCTACATGGTAGATTCCCGCCAGCGCCAAGAGCTGCTCGCCCTGCACCGGGACGCGACCCGGAAGGGCTGGTGGGAGGATTACCGCGACTCCCTGCCCAAGGAATACACGACGTTCCTTGGCCTGGAGGCCGAGGCCACGGTGGCACGCAACTGGGAACCCCAGGTGGTGCCGGGTCTGTTCCAGACCGAGGCGTACGTCCGAGTCATGATGGAGAGCGGACAGCGGAGCACCCTTGTGGCGCCGGGCGGCGTCCGCAGCCGGATCGACGTCCGGATGGCCCGCCAGGAGGCGGTTCTCGGGGCGGAGAGCCCGCTGGCCATCTCGACCGTCCTGGAGGAGTCGGTCCTGCTGCGCAGGTTCGGCGATCACGAGGTGATGCGGGAACAGCTCAGGCGGCTGGTCGAGGTGTCAGAGCTGCCGAACGTCGAGTTGCGGATCCTTCCGCTCGACGCGGACCACCCGATCAACACCGGGGCGTTCTGCCACCTCAAGCTGCCCGAGTTCCACGACATCGTGTACTTGGAAGCCCTCCTGGGCGGGCGTCTGGTCGAGGACGAGGCGATCGTCTACCGGTACGAGGTGGCGTTCGACTATCTGGAAACCAAAGCCCTCGACGTGGACGACTCTCGCCGGTTCTTGGAGAAAACTGTCCGTCACTGGCGATAGCCAGCTCTAGACCGCCCCGGAAACCACACGCGATTGATTTCCGGGGGGAGAGATTAATTGTCCATGAACTCGATCGATCTGTCCGGTGCCGCCTGGTGGAAGAGCAGCCGGAGCGCCAACAACTGCGCGTGTGTGGAAGTGGCCGTCCTGCCGGACGGTCACGTAGGCGTTCGCGACAGCAAGAACCAGGACGGCCCCGCGCTCATCTTCACCCCCGCTGAATGGGACGCGTTCATCGGCGGCGTGAAGGACGGCGAGTTCGACCTTTAGCCATACGGACCCTCAACGAGCCCCGCCGGGGGAACCGCCCGCGAAGGGCGTCGGCAGAGAGCTCGCGGGACGCGCGTACGGCCCGCGCCCGGAATCGGGCGCGAGCCGTACGTGAGGGGAAGGGGGTCAGACGACGCCGAGCCCCTGGGCGACGCGCTGGCCGAGGTCCTTGTGGACGTTGGTCCAGTATTCGACCACGCGCCTCTTCATGCCGCCGGTGACCTCGGGAGCCGAGGCGTGTCCGACGATGTTGCTCACCATGTGGTCGCGGTCGACGTCGGAGAGCACGTTCTCCCACAGCGCGCGCGGCTGGACGAAGTCGTCGTCCTCGCGGTGCCGCACGTAGGCGCTCCGGATGATCTCACCGGCGACCTGGTAGTTCTCGCCCTCGTAGAGCGAGGGGTCGGCGGCCGGGCCGCCGAAGGAGTTCGGCGCGTACAACGGGTCGCCCGGGTTGGTGAACGCCATGGCGCCGTCCTTGTTGTAGCTGTGGACGGGCGACTTGGGCCGGTTCACCGGGAGCTGCAGGTAGTTGGCGCCGATGCGGTAGCGGTGGGTGTCCGGGTAGGAGAACAGCCTGCCCTGGAGCATCTTGTCCGGGGACGCGCCGATGCCCGGCACCAGGTTGGCGGGCTCGAAAGCGGCCTGCTCGACCTCGGCGAAGTAGTTCTCCGGGTTGCGGTCCAGCACGAACCGGCCGATCGTGATCTCCGGGTAGTCGGAGTGCGGCCAGACCTTGGTGAGGTCGAACGGGTTGAACCGGTAGTCCGCCGCCTCCTCGAACGGCATGATCTGGACGTTGACCTTCCACGCCGGGTGATCGCCGTTCCCGATGGCGGCGGACAGGTCGCGGATGTGGAAGTCCGGGTCCTCCGCGGTCATCGCCCTGGCCTCGGCGTCGGTGAAGTTCTCGATGCCCTGCTCGGTCTTGAAGTGGTACTTGACCCAGAACTTCTCGCCCGCCGCGTTGTACCAGAGGAAGGTGTGCGACCCGAAGCCGTGCATGTGCCGCCAGGTGCGCGGCGTGCCGCGGTCGGTCATGAGGAACGACACCTGGTGGGCCGACTCGGGCGACAGCGTCCAGAAGTCCCACTGCAGGTTGTGGTCGTGCAGGTGGTTGTCGGCGCGGCGCTTCTGCGTGTGGATGAAGTCGGAGAACTTCTGCGGGTCGCGGATGAAGAAGATCGGCGTGTTGTTGCCGACGATGTCGTAGTTGCCGTCCTCCGTGTAGAACTTGATCGCGAAGCCGCGGGGGTCGCGCGCGGTGTCGGCGCTGCCCAGCTCGCCGGCCACGGTGGAGAACCGCAGGAAGAGCTCGGTCTCTTTGCCCTTCTGGAAGAGCCCGGCCTTGGTGTACTGGCTGACGTCCTCGGTGATCTGCAGCACGCCGTACGCGCCGCCGCCCTTGGCGTGCACCACGCGCTCGGGGACCCGCTCCCGGTTGAAGTGGGCCATCTTCTGGATCAGGTAGTGGTCCTGCAGCAGCAGCGGCCCGTTGGGGCCGACGGACAGCGAGAACTCGTCGCTGGGGGCGGGGATCCCGGCGTCGGTGGTGGTGATGGGCCTGTCGGTCATGGGGCTGTCCTCCGGGGTCACTTCATTGGATGCGTGCGGAAAGCAACGGAAAGCAGGGACATGAGGCTCAGACACGGGCGGAGTCGGACGGGACGCCGCCGGCCTCGGCCCGGCATGGGGGGCACAGGCCCCAGTAGATGACGTCCGCCTCGTCCACCAGGTAGCCGGAGTCCGACGCCGGCTCCAGGCAGGGGGCGTGTCCCACCGCGCAGTCGACGTCCGTGACTTTTCCGCAGCGGCGGCAGACGAGGTGATGGTGGTTGTCGCCCACCCGTGTCTCGTACCGCGTCGGGCTGCCCGCGGGCTCGATGCGGCGGACAAGCCCGCCGCGCTGCAACGCGTTCAGCGAGTCGTAGACGGCTTGCAAGGACACCTGACCAACGCGTTCGCACACACCGCGATGGATGGCTTCCACGTCGAGGTGGTCGCCCTCGCCCACGGCCTGCATGATCGCGAGCCGGGCCGCGGTCACCCGCAGTCCGGCATGGCGAAGGAGGCCGGCGTCGTCCACAACCCCCACGTTAGCAGCAAACTTGAATGATTCAAGTAAAGGAACTCTCCAAGTTACTTGCCCCACGATCTCCCGCGGACTCCCCGGATGACGGCGGGAGATGGCATGCTCAGGTGCCGTGAGACGTCACCCCCTCGTCCTGTCCCTGTTCGGCCTCCTCGTGGCTCCCCTCCTTGTCGCGGGGTGCAGCCCGGCGGAGAGCGAGCCCGTCCCCGGCGCCTCGCAACAACCGGAGGTCAAGACCGCCACGCCGTCCGCCAAACCGCAGCGGCGGCCTTTCACGATCTCCTTCGCGGGTGACGTGCACTTCGAGGGCGTGCTGCGGAGTCGGCTGGACGCGAATCCGCGTACCGCCCTCGGCCCGATCGCCGCCGTGCTGCGCAAATCCAACCTCACCGCGCTCAACCTCGAGACGGCCATCACCACCGGAGGCACGCCCGCGCCGGGCAAGCAGTTCACCTTCCGTGCCCCGGCCACGGCGTTCGCCGCGCTCAAGGCCGCCGGGGTCGACGTCGTCACGATGGCCAACAACCACGGCATGGACTACATGGAGAGCGGCCTGCGGGACACCCTCGCCGCGATCAAGTCGTCGAAGTTCCCCGTCATCGGCATCGGCGCGAACGAGACCGAGGCGTACCGGCCCTACCGCAGGACGGTCAACGGCAACCGGGTGTCGATCATCGGCGCAACCCAGGTGCTCGACGAGCAGTTCATCCAGGCGTGGACCGCCTCCGGCGACAAGGCGGGGCTCGCCTCGGCGAAGAACGAGCCGCGCCTCATCCGCGCCGTACGGCAGGCCCGCAAGAACTCCGACACCGTCATCGTGTTCCTGCACTGGGGCACCGAGCTGGTCAAGTGCCCGACGCCGGTGCAGCGGAGCCTGGCAGGCAAGCTGGTGGCCGCGGGGGCCGACGTGGTCGTGGGCAGCCACGCGCACATCCTGCTCGGCGGCGGTTACTCCGGTCAGGCGTACGTGCAGTACGGCCTGGGCAACTTCGCCTTCTACAACTGGGGCCCGGACACCGGGGCGACCGGCGTGCTCACCCTGACCATCAACGGCAGGAAGGTGCTCAAGGACCAGTGGACCCCCGCCAGGATCAACGGCGGCGTGCCGATTCCCGCGACGGGCGGCGCCAAGCAGCAGGCACTCGGCGCGTACCGCGCGCTGCGCGGCTGCACCGGCCTGTCGGCCGCACCCGCCGACTCCTGACGGCGAGTACGACCGATATCTCGCCGCAAATCGGACGACTGGCTGACAACCGCTGACCACGGCGCGTGAAACAGGCAAGATAGGTGAGTGTCCAGCCGGTACGTGAGGGAAGCAGGCGGTCCCGCCATCGCCGACGAGCGCCGGGACCATGGGGATGGTGAAGGGATGTCGCCGCGCGCGTCGCATCCCGGTGAGCCGCTGCGGCGGCGCCCTTCGCAACGTCGCAGCGCCCGCAGAGTGGAACGGATGCTCGACGCCTGCGCCGAGTTGCTCGACGAGGGTGGGTACGACGCGCTGACGACCACCAGGGTGGCCGAGCGGGCCGGGGTGGCGATCGGCTCGGTCTACCAGTTCTTCCCGGACAAGAGGGCGCTCAGCCAAGCGCTGACGCGGCGCAACGTCGAGTTGTTCGTCGCGCGGGTCGGCCGTCGCTTCATGGTCGAGGACTACGCCGGCTGGTGGGACGCCGTCGACGTCATCATCGACGAGTACGTCGAGATGCACCGCAGCGTGCCCGGGTTCCGCTCGCTGCACTTCGGCGAGGTCTTCGACCTCGACCTGCTCGACTCCGTGTCCGACAACAACACCGTGATCGCCGGACGGCTCCGCGCGCTACTCCTCGCCGAATTCGGACTGGCGGACAGCGAAGATTTGGACCGTGCCATTCTCGTCGCCGTCGAGGCCGGGGACGCGGTGCTGAAGCTCGCTTTCCGGCACGACCCGGGCGGCGACCCCGGGATAGTGGCCGAAGCCAAACAGCTCGTCCGCGGATATCTGTCCCGCCAACTCGCCTCCGCCGTCTCACGAGGCGAATGACGGTGTGAGCGACGGTGTGAGTGACGGGCGCCTGTCGTGGGGCCGTCTTCCCGCACGGTGATCGGCCTCGCGGCCGGCGAGTCGACGGCCGCCGGGGCCGTAGTGCGGAGGCTCTGTGATGCGGTGGCTCACTCGTGAGGGCGGCCCGGCTCACCCGCCGGCTCGATCGGTGCCTGGGGGCCGCTTACGGCGCGGGGGACGCCGATCGAGGGCCACAGCCCCGGAGCGGCGCCCCGGACGTATGAGGTGTTCTGCCACGACCTGGTGTGAGTGCGTGGCGGTATCGTCAGCTCCCGCGTGTCGTCCTCGCCTGCCAGGTTGGGCTGTCCCTTCTCGGCCCTCTCGGCGTGGCACCCCACCGCCGCTGCGGGTTCGACGCTCAGCTCCAGCATCTGCAGTTTGGCCTGCAGCCGGGCCAGTTCGGCATGGGCTCGGTCGAGCGCCTCGTACTGGGCGGTGACGAATCCGGCGAAACCCGGGACCACGGCGGCGAGCACCGTTGTGGAGGCGAGAGTCAGTATCACCCGCTTGGACATGCTGTAACGCTCCTCGCCGAGCTTTGGTTGGCACAGGCGTGGTGCGATATGCCCGACTATCTGCCGAGAAAAGCGCATAGTAGCCAAACGTGTACTAATTGTTGCTTTGACAATGCCTGATGTTGTCCTGCGAAAGCACGCCGAGATCGGTAGCCTCGGCTCTGTGGCACATGTGACAAATGAGCAGGTGGACCGACTGCTCGAACAGGCTCTGCTGCTCGATGACCACGGTGCCCTCGCCCGCCGCCTCGACGTGCTGGCCCAGGGGTACGAGTCGGGAGAGATGTCGAGGGCGGCGATCCTCGTGCTCGCCGCCGAGGAGTGGCGCCAGGCTGGTCAGCCCGCGACCGCTCTCGACCGCTACCAGAGCGCCGTGGAGGACGGCGGGGAGGTGCAGGTGGACCCGCGTGCCGGCATCGCCGACACGCTGTTCGAGCTCGACCGGCCCGAGGAGGCCAGGGCCGTGATCGCCGTGATCGGGGCGGGTGACTGGAATCCGGCCACCGCGCTGACCGTCGCCGAGACACTCGTGGCGTACGGCGACCTCGAAGCGGCGCACGAGTGGGCCACCGAGGGCATCCGTGCCTGCGGCGCGACGGTTTCGGGCATCCGCGACTCCCTGCTCCGCACCCGCTATCGCATCCGGGTCGATCTCGGCCTGCCGGAGGACGACCTCGACGCCCTCCTCGACGTCTCCCGCTGAGTCCTCCCGGCGTCCCGGCTCCGCCTGGGGCCTGTCCACCGTGCCTCAGGCACGCTGCGCGCCGCGTGATCGGTGACCGTCATGCGAAAAGGGGCCGTGGGTCACGGCCCCTTGATCCCGCTGTCGCGGTTCTTGCTGTCGTGCTCTCGCTGTCTTCCGGTTGTGCTGTCTCAGGTTCTGCCGTCTTCGGTGTCTCGGGTGGTCGAGGCCGGGCCGCGGCGGGATTGTGGCGGGTCGCTGTGGGTGGAGGCGGGGCGGAGACCGCTCACCCGGCCGGGGAGTGCGGCCGGTCGGTGTGCGCCTTCCCTGCGGGTGCTCCCGTCTCCCGCCCGGCCGCTGCGTTCCTCCTGCGGCCCGGCCGCTGTGTTCCTCGTGCGGCCTGGCCGTCGTCTGCGGCCCGTGGGCCGCGAGGCCGCCGTCCCGCGCTCGTCCGTGGCGCACGGCGAAGCGGGTTACGGCAGGAGCTTCTTGCCGGTGGCGGCGGCGAAGTCGGTCACCGCGCGCGTGCCCGTCGCCTTGGTGAGGGCGGCCGGGGCGGTGATGTCGTCGTTCTGCCGGCGCGCGGCCGCCTTGGGGTGCTCCCGCGGCTGCAGACGCGGCACATGCCGGCCGTCCGCCGTGTCGGGCCGCACGGCCGCCGAGGTTTCCCTCCCACGCTCGCCGTCGTGCCGCTGACGCTTGTCTTTGGCCTCCTTGCGCTCGCCCTGCGGCAGAGAGGCGTTCCGCGTGCCGGTCGAGGGCCGACCGGCCTGGCCGGTCTGGCCCGCCTGGTTGGCGGCCTGGTTGGCCGCCTGCGCCGGGGCCGGGTTTCCCGGCTGCTTGTGGGGGTGCTGCGCCTTGCGGTGGCGGTGGTCCCGGGCCGGGAAGGTCTGCGTGCTCTGCTTCTGGCCCGAGGCGCCGCTCTGCGAACTGCTGTTGGTGGAGGTGCCCAGAGGTGCGGTGACGCCCTGTGGTCCCTGGTTCTGTGCCTCCGGCTTCTGCGCTCCCCGCTTGTGCGTCTCCGGCTTGTTCGTCTCCGGCTGGTGCGACACGCGGTTCTGCGACGCGGAGTTCTGTGACGCGGGGTTCTGCGAGACGGGGTTCTGTGATGACGCCCGGCCCTGGGGCGAGTCGCCCCGGGAGGCGGCGTCCACCGGCTCGCCTCCCGGCTTCGTGCGCCGGTGGCTCTTCTTCGGACGCTCCTGCGTGACGGGGTGCTCCCGCTCCTTGGCGGCCGGAGCGGTCCGCAGCGCCTCCTGCGGGCAGGTGCCGGTGGCGCCGGGCCTGGCCGGTGCGACGGCCAGGAGCGGCACGGTGCTCCTGCTCGGGAACAGTGTCTTGGCATCCGTGGCGGGAGCGGCGGGTGCGCGGCGTGGCGCGGGAATCGCCGTGGTGCCGGACACGGCGTTGCGCACCGGGGCGGAGACCGCCTGCGCGGGTGCGGAGAGGGTCTTGGCGTCGGCGGGCAGCGCCGCCGCGCCGCCGGGCACAACGGGAAGGGCCTTGGCCCCGCCGGGCGCCGCGCCGGCTACTGCGCCGGCTACCGGGCCCGGCAGCGTACGGGGGCCTGGCACGGCCGGCAGCGCCGCGGGCCCCGGGACGGTCCGCGTGGTCCGCGTGGCCGTGACGAAGCCGGTGGGAAGCGAGTTGTGCCCCTGACCGGCGGCCGCCCCGGCCGTGTCGGCGATGCTCAGCACACCCGCCGCCGGAGCGAGGGTGGACAGCCCTCCCGGGAGGTCGCGGCCTGTCACGTCATGGCTCGTGACGTCATGACTCGTGACGTCGCGGCTTTGGGTCCGGCAGGCGTCGGCGAGCGCGCCGGCCTTCGCCATCGCCGGGCCCCCGGTCAGCCAGCTCACGCCGGCAGTGACCGCCGCAAGCGCGACGCACCGCCCTCGAATACTTCGTGATGTCCTGGACATCCACGTCCCCCTGATCGCGTACGGTAGTCCGACGAACGCCGAACGTAGCAGCGAGCAGAAAGGGCGGGGCGCGCTTGCCTCAATGGTGGGGAAGACCTTACCGAGCGGCCTTGATCTTCAACGTGTCTCCTGCCTCGTCAAAGTCGACGATTACCTCGTCGCCGTCCCGGATGGCCCCCGACAGCAGCTCCCTGGCGAGCTTGTCGCCGATGGCCGACTGGATCAGCCGGCGCAGCGGGCGCGCGCCGTACAACGGGTCGTAGCCGGTCAGCGCGAGCCAGTCGCGGGCGGCGGGCGTGACGGTCAGCGTCAGCCGCCGGTCGGCCAGGCGCCGCGCGAGACGGGCGACCTGCAGGTCCACGATCTGCGACAGCTCCTCGGTGCCCAGCGCGTCGAACACGATGATGTCGTCGAGCCGGTTGAGGAACTCGGGCTTGAACGAGGCCCGCACCGCGTTCAGCACGGCCTCGCGCTTGGCCTCGCCCTCCATCGTGGGATCCACGAGGAACTGCGAGCCGATGTTCGAGGTGAGGATCAGGATCGTGTTGCGGAAATCGACGGTGCGACCCTGCCCGTCGGTGAGCCGGCCGTCGTCGAGCACCTGCAGCAGGATGTCGAAGACCTCGGGATGGGCCTTCTCGATCTCGTCGAGCAGCACCACGGTGTACGGCCTGCGCCGCACGGCCTCGGTGAGTTGGCCGCCCTCCTCGTAGCCGACGTATCCGGGCGGTGCGCCGACCAGACGGGCCACGCTGTGCTTCTCGCCGTACTCGCTCATGTCGATGCGGGTCATGGCCCGCTCGTCGTCGAACAGGAACTCGGCGAGAGCCTTGGCCAGCTCGGTCTTGCCCACGCCGGTCGGGCCGAGGAACAGGAACGAGCCGGTCGGCCGATCCGGGTCGGAGATGCCGGCCCGGGCACGTCGTACGGCGTCGGAGACGGCCTGGACGGCCTCGCGCTGGCCGATCAGGCGCGCGCCCAGCTCGTCCTCCATCCGCAGCAGCTTGGCGGTCTCACCCTCCAGCAGCCGCCCGGCGGGGATGCCGGTCCACGAGGAGATGACTTCGGCGATGTCGTCGGGGCCGACCTCCTCCTTCACCATCGGCTCCTCGGTTTCCGCCGTCTCGGCGGCCTTGGTGGCCTCGGCGAGCTCCTTCTCCAGGCGGGGGACGTCGCCGTACATGAGCCGGGACGCGGCCTCGAAGTCGCCGTCGCGCTGGGCCCGCTCGGCGGCGCCGCGCGCCTCGTCGAGCTGCTTTTTCAGCTCGCCGACCTTGTTGAGGCCGGCCTTCTCCCGCTCCCACCGGCCGACCAGCGCGTTGAGGTCCTCCTGGCGGTTGGCCAGCTCCTCGCGGAGCTTCTCCAGACGCTGGCGGCTGGCCTCGTCGGTCTCCTTGGCGAGCGCGAGCTCCTCCATCTTCAGGCGGTCCACGCTCCGCTGGAGCTGGTCGATCTCCACCGGCCGCGAGTCGATCTCCATGCGCAGCCGCGACATCGACTCGTCGACCAGGTCGATCGCCTTGTCGGGGAGGAAACGCGACGTGATGTACCGGTCGGAGAGCGTCGCGGCGGCGACCAGGGCGCTGTCGGAGATCTGCACCTGGTGGTGGGCCTCGTAGCGGCCCTTGAGCCCACGCAGGATCGCGATGGTGTCCTCGACGGTGGGCTCGCCGACGTAGACCTGCTGGAACCGCCGCTCCAGGGCGGGGTCCTTCTCGATGCGCTCGCGGTACTCGTCGAGCGTGGTCGCGCCGATCATGCGCAGCTCACCGCGGGCCAGCATGGGCTTGAGCATGTTGCCCGCGTCCATCGCGCCCTCGGCGGCGCCCGCGCCGACCATCGTGTGCAGCTCGTCGATGAACGTCACGATCTGGCCGTTGCTCTCCTTGATCTCGGTGAGCACGGCCTTGAGGCGTTCCTCGAACTCGCCGCGGTATTTGGCGCCCGCGACCATCGCGCCGAGGTCCAGCGCGACGAGACGCTTGTTGCGCAGGCTCTCGGGCACGTCGCCGGCGACGATCCGCTGGGCGAGGCCCTCGACCACGGCGGTCTTGCCGACGCCGGGCTCACCGATCAGCACGGGGTTGTTCTTGGTGCGGCGCGACAGCACCTGGACGACCCGGCGGATCTCGCTGTCGCGGCCGATGACCGGGTCGAGTTTGCCCGACCGCGCCCGCTCGGTGAGATCGACGCCGTACTTCTCCAGCGCCTGGTAGGTGTCCTCCGGCGTCTCGCTGGTCACCCTGGCGTGCCCGCGGACCTTCTCGAACGCCTCCAGGAGCGCGTCGGGGGTGGCGCCCGCGGCCTTCAGCAGGTCGGCGACCTGCCCGCCGTCGGTGGCGAGCCCGACGAGCAGGTGCTCGGTCGAGACGTACTCGTCCTCGAGCTGCTTGGCCCGCTGCGCGGCGGTGTTGAGCACGGTCAGCAGCTGGCGTGAGCTGGACGGGGCGCTCACGGTGGAGCCCTGCGCCTTGGGCAGGCGGTCCAGCAGCTCCTCGGCCTGGGCGCGCACATGCCGGGGGTCCGCCCCGACGGCCTGCAGCAGCGACCCGGCGATGCCGCCGTTCTGCGCCAGCAGGGTCGTCAGCAGGTGCGCGGGCGCGACCTCGGGGTTGCCGTCCGCCGCGGCGCGCCGGACGGCCGCGGACAGGGCCTCCTGGCTTTTCTGGGTGAACTTGTAGTCCATATGTGAATGCCTCGATTCGCCGGTCAGGCAGGTGGCAGTTCGTAGCGGACCAGTGCCCGCAACATGGTGACCTCACCCCTGAGCCGTGTGACCTCCTCGCGCATGCGCATGTTCTCGGTTTCGAGCTCGAGGATGCGCTTGATGCCGGCGAGATTGATGCCGTGCTCCTGGGAGAGCCGCTGGACCTCGCGCAGCAGCACGATGTCCCTGGTGGAGTAGAGCCGCCCCCGCCCGGCCGTACGGCCGGGGCTGACGAGGCCGAGCCGGTCGTACTGGCGGAGCGTCTGCGGGTGCAGCCCGGACAGCTGGGCGGCTACGGAGATCACATAGACGGGGGTGTCGTCGGAAAGGTCGAAAAACCTGGCATCCATCGGCTCACTCGCTTCTGGCCTGCTTGATCAGTTCTTCGCGAAGGTCCGGGCCCTCGGTGGCGTTCCTGAACTCCTCGAGGGCCGCGCGGGCCTTGTCGTCGAGGTTCTGGGGCACCGTGACCTGGACGGTGACCAGCAGATCGCCCTTCGTGCCGTCCTTGCGGGAGGCCCCCCGGCCCCGCACCCGGAACGTCCGCCCGTTGGGCGTCCCCTCCGGGATGCGCAGGGTCACCGGCATCCCCCGGAGAATCGGCACCTTGATCTCGGCGCCGAGCGCGGCCTCGGGGAAGGTGACGGGGACCGTGACGGTCAGGTTCTCCCCGCTGCGCCCGAACACGGGGTGCGGCTTGACGTGGACCAGCACGTAGAGGTCGCCGGCCGGGCCGCCGTTCTCACCGGGCGCGCCCTTGCCCTTGATCCTGATGCGCTGGCCGTCGCCGACTCCGGCCGGGATGCGGGCCTGGATCGTACGGGTGCTCTTGCCGCGCCCGCTGCCGTCGCAGACGGGGCAGGGGTCGTCGACCACCAGGCCCCGGCCGCGGCAGTCACGGCACGGCTCGGAGAAGGCGAAGTTGCCGAGGTTGCGGCTGGCCGCCCCGGTTCCCTCGCAGGTCGGGCAGACCCGCGGCGTGGTGCCCGCCTTCGCCCCCGTGCCGCCGCAGGCGGTGCAGGCGGCCGAACTGGTGAGCCGGAGTGACACGGTCGTGCCGTCGACCGCCTCGCCGAAGGTGAGCGTCACCTCCGACTCGACGTCCTGGCCGCGCCGGGGCCGGGCGGTCGTCGTGCGCGTGCCCGCGCCGCCCCGGTTGAACAGCCCCCCGAACAGGTCCCCGATCCGCTCGCCCGATCCAGAGCCGCCGAACAGGTCGCCCAAGTCGAAGTTGAAGCCGCCGCCGGCACCGCGTGGACCGCCCGCCCCCGCGAAGCCGCCCACGCCCGACCCGAACAGGGTGCGAGCCTCGTCGTACTCCTTGCGCCGCTTGGCGTCGGACAGCACGTCGTACGCCTCGGAGACCTCTTTGAACTTCTCCTCGGTCTCCTTGTTCCCCGGGTTGGCGTCGGGGTGGTACTGCCGGGCGAGCTTGCGGTACGCCTTCTTGATCTCTTCGGCGCTCGCGGTCTTGGGCACACCAAGGACGGCGTAGTAGTCCTTTTCCAAGTAGTCCTTGGTGCTCATCTATCGCTTCCTTCGCACGAAAGGGGGAGTGAATCGGTGTCTCTCCCGATCTTCGCCGATCGGGAGAGACCTTCGCGGTTTCAGTTCTCGTCCGGCCCGTCGGACGAACCGTCCGCGCCGGACTCACCGGAGCCGGCCGCCGTCTGCTCCGGCGCCGCCTCCTCGCTCGGCTCGGCCACGGCCACCCGGGCGGCGCGCAGGATCCGGTCGTTGATCCGGTAGCCCGGCTGCAGGATCTCGACGCACGTGGGCTCGGACACCTCGGCCGAGTAGCTGTGCAGCAGGGCCTCGTGCACGGTCGGGTCGAAGGGGTCGCCCTTCGCGCCGTACACGGTCAGGCCCAGCTTGCCGACGGCCGCCTCCAGCGACTCGCTCACCTTCGCGAAGCCACCGGTCAGCTCGCCGTGGTCGCGGGCGCGGCCGATGTCGTCGAGCACCGGCAGCAGCTCGGTGAGCACGCTCGCGACGGCCTGCTCCCTGACGGCGATCCGGTCGCGCTCGACCCGCTTGCGGTAGTTGCTGAACTCCGCCTGGAGCCGCTGAAGGTCGGCGGTGCGCTCGGCGAGCAGGCCCGTCGCGGACCCCTCGGCAGGCGCGGTCTCCACCCCCTGGTCCCCGGGGGCGGCCTCGGGCGCGCCCCCGTCGGACTCACGGGCCTTGCCGGTCTCCGGGTCGATCTTGCGGTTGTCGCGGATCACCGGCTCCTCCTCGAAGCCGTTCTCACGCGGGCTCACTTGCGGCCGCCCTCCCGCTCGTCGTCGACGATCTCGGCCTCGACCACGTCCTCGTCGGCCTTCGCCTGCGCGCCCTCGGCACCCTCGGCGCCCGCGCCGGCCGCGGCGCCCTCGGCGCCGGCCTGGGACTGGGCGTAGATGGCCGAGCCCATCTTCTGGCTGACCGTGGCGAGCTTCTCGGCGGCGGTGCGGATGGTGGGGACGTCGGTGCCCTCCAGCGCCTTCTTCAGCTCGGCGAGCGAGTCGTTGACCTCGGTCTTCACGTCGGCCGGGACCTTCTCGTCGTTCTCGCGGAGGAACTTCTCCGTCTGGTAGGCCAGCGCGTCCGCGTTGTTGCGGACCTCGGCCTCCTCGCGGCGCCGCTTGTCGTCCTCGGCGTAGGACTCCGCCTCGCGCATCATGCGCTCGATGTCGTCCTTGCCCAGGGCCGAGCCGCCGGTGATGGTCATCGACTGCTCCTTGCCCGTGCCGAGGTCCTTCGCCGACACGTTCACGATGCCGTTGGCGTCGATGTCGAAGGTGACCTCGATCTGCGGGATGCCGCGCGGGGCCGGGGCGATGCCGGTCAGCTCGAAGGTGGCCAGCTTCTTGTTGTACGCCGCGATCTCGCGCTCGCCCTGGTAGACCTGGATCTGCACCGACGGCTGGTTGTCCTCGGCCGTGGTGAAGACCTCCGAGCGCTTGGTCGGGATCGTCGTGTTGCGCTCGATGATCTTGGTGAAGATCCCGCCCTTGGTCTCGATGCCCAGGCTGAGCGGGGTGACGTCGAGCAGCAGGACGTCCTTGACCTCGCCCTTCAGGACACCGGCCTGGAGCGCGGCGCCGATGGCCACGACCTCGTCCGGGTTCACGCCCTTGTTGGGCTCCTTGCCGCCGGTCAGCTCCTTGACCAGGTCGGACACGGCCGGCATACGGGTGGAGCCGCCGACCATGACCACGTGGGCGATGTCGGAGACCTTGATCCCGGCGTCCTTGATGACCTGGTGGAAGGGGCCCTTGCAGCGCTCGAGCAGGTCGGCGGTGATCCGCTGGAACTCCGCCCGGGTCAGCTTCTCCTCCAGGTGCAGCGGGCCCTCGGAGGAGGCGGTGATGTAGGGCAGGTTGATCGTGGTCTCGGTCTGGGCCGACAGCTCGATCTTGGCCTTCTCGGCCGCCTCGCGCAGGCGCTGGAGGGCCATCTTGTCCTTGGACAGGTCCACGCCGTGCGCGTTCTTGAAGCGGGTCACCAGCTCGTCGACGACGCGCTGGTCCCAGTCGTCGCCGCCGAGGTGGTTGTCACCGCTGGTGGCCTTGACCTCGACGAACCCGTGCCCGTCCTCCTGGCCGACGTCGAGCAGGGACACGTCGAAGGTGCCGCCGCCGAGGTCGAAGACCAGGATGGTCTGGTCCTTCTCCTTGTCGAGGCCGTAGGCCAGGGCCGCGGAGGTGGGCTCGTTGATGATGCGCAGCACGTTGAGGCCCGCGATCTGACCGGCCTCCTTGGTGGCCTGCCGCTGGGCGTCGTTGAAGTACGCCGGGACGGTGATCACCGCGTCGGCGATCTTCTCGCCCAGGTACGCCTCCGCGTCCTGCTTGAGCTTCTGCAGGACGAAGGCGCTGATCTGCTGGGGCGTGAACTTCTTGCCGTCGATCTCGATCGACCAGTCCGTGCCCATGTGGCGCTTGACCGAGCGGATGGTCCTGTCGACGTTGGTCACCGCCTGCCGCTTGGCGACCTCGCCGACGAGAACCTCCCCGTTCTTCGCGAACGCGACCACGGACGGCGTGGTCCGCGAGCCCTGAGCGTTCGCGATGACCGTGGGCTCGCCGCCCTCGAGGATCGAGACGACGGAGTTGGTCGTCCCCAGGTCGATACCTACCGCACGTGCCATGAGTACGTCCTTGTAGTCAAAGTTGAGTCGGTCAGACTCAAATACTGAAGCCCCGGTGGGGGTTCTGTCAAACAGCTTGAGTCTATGGGGCTCAACCCTGAGGCGCGCGGGTTTGTTCCCTTCATCCGCGAATCCGTGCGAACCGTCCTGCCTGCCTCGCGGCGGGCGGCCCGCACGCCGCCCGTCCGCCCGGCCTATTTGGCGCCGTCCACGATCTTCCGTGCGTCGAGCGGGGCCTTGAGGTGCACCTTCGTGGTCTTCAGGATCGCGATCGCGATGCACACGGCGTCGGGCGATCGCCTGTCCTGTCCCTCGTACAGGGTGACGGTGACCTCGCGCGCGCTCTCGGTCACCTCGACGCGGTCGAGCACGGTGCAGGGCTCCACTCCGGACCACCACACGACGTCGAGTGACCGGCCGTCGGCCGCGGGAGTGGCGCTCTCCCACGGCACCTTCCGGGGATGCAGAGTGGGCCCGGCCGGGGTCACGGGAGACGGAGTGCCGCTCGGCGCGCCCGACGGGGCCGCCGGTGCGCCGGTGGCCGCGCCCGGAGCCTGGACCGGCGGGCGGGAGGGGTGATCGGCCCCGGCGCCGGAGGGGGAGCCCTCCGGCTGCTCGGGTGAGGCCGAGGTGGAGGAGGTTCCCCCGCAGGCGACGGCCAGGAACAGCAGGGCCACGAGCCAGAGCTTTCTCATGTCCCTTACACGGTTGTAAAGGCCTCCGGGTTCACCCGCTGTGACCGTCCAACGCGCCCTCGGAACGCTCCCTCGGCGCTCCCGGCGCGCAGGGGTGCCCCGCCGGTGCGCTCGGAGCAGGGAACACCCGCTCCGGGGAGGGAACACGCGCTCCGAGGAGGAACCAGTGCGGCCGTGACCGGCGCCCGGGGCCGCGGTCCCGATGCGACCGGCTGTGCGCGCCGGCGCCGGTCACGCGCTCGTGCGTTGACGCGCCGGAGTCGCCGGGCTAATTTCAACACATGATGAATTTATCGGGTCCCGCGATCGCCGTACGGGATCTGCGGGTGTCGAGAGGCGGGACCGAGGTCCTGCACGGCCTCTCCTTCGAAGTGCCGCGGGGGCAGGTCACCGGCCTGCTCGGGCCGAGCGGCTGCGGCAAGACGACGCTGATGCGCGCGATCGTCGGCGTCCAGACGGTGGCCGGCGGCGAGGTGCGCGTACTCGGCGAGCCGGCCGGGAGCGCGGGCCTGCGGCGCAGGATCGGCTACTCCACCCAGAGCCCGGCCGTCTATCGCGACCTGACCGTGCTGGAGAACCTGCGTTACTTCGCGGCGGTGCTCGGCGCGCCCAAGGACGACCCCGAGCGGGTGCTGACGGAGGTGGGGCTCGCCGGCGCCGCCCACAAGCTCGGGTCCACGCTCTCGGGCGGACAACTGGGCCGCGCCGGGCTCGCCGTGGCCCTGCTCGGCCGTCCGGAACTGCTCGTGCTGGACGAGCCGACGGTCGGACTCGACCCCGTGCTGCGGCAGGAGCTGTGGGCGCTCTTCCGGCGCCTGGCCGAGGGCGGCGCCACGCTCCTGGTCTCCAGCCACGTCATGGACGAGGCCGCGCGGTGCGAGCGGCTCATCGTGCTGCGGCAGGGGGAGATCCTCGCCGACGACACCCCCGGTGGCCTGCGCGCTCACACGCGCACCACCGATCTGGAGGAGGCGTTCCTGCGCCTGATCGAGAAGAGGGCGGCGGCGTGAGCGGGCGAAGCGGGCGAACCGACAGGCGCAGTGCGGTGCGCGGGGTGCTCGACTGCGCGCCTCCCGCGCGACCCGGCTCCGGGCCGAAGGCGAGGAGGTGACATGAGTATCGCGATCACCCTCGCCACCGCCCGGCGGATCATGAGCCAGCTTCACCACGACCGGCGCACGGTCGCGCTGATGGTGCTGGTGCCGACGCTGGTGATGATCCTGCTCTACTACGTGATCGACGACGCGCGGTCGTTCGGCCGCTGGGCGCCGATCCTCCTGTGTGTCTTCCCCTTCCTGGTGATGTTCCTCATCACGTCGATCGCGACCCTGCGCGAGCGTACGTCGGGGACGCTGGAGCGGCTCATGGCGATGCCGCTCGGCCGGCTAGACCTCCTCCTCGGGTACGGCCTCGCGTTCGGGCTGGCGGCGTGCGCCCAGGTGGCGCTCGCGCTGGCCGTCTCCCTCACCTGGCTGGGCCTGGACCTGCCCGGCCCGCTGTGGCCGCTGGTGCTCGTCGCGCTGCTCAACGCCCTGCTCGGCACCGCGCTCGGCCTGCTGTGCAGCGCGTTCGCCCGTACGGAGTTCCAGGCCGTGCAGTTCATGCCGATCGTCATGCTTCCCCAGATCCTGCTCGGGGGGATCCTCGTGCCACGCGGCCAGATGGCGACCGTGCTCGAATGGATCTCGGACGTGCTGCCCATGTCGTACGCGATCGAGGCGATGGGGCACGCGGTCGCGGACTCCGGGCAGGGCGCCGAGTTCTGGCGCGACGTCGTCGTGGTGGCGGGGTCGGCCGTGCTCGCCCTCCTGCTCGGCGCCGCCACGCTGCGCCGGCGTACGCCGTGAGAAACCGCGCCCCGGCACCCCGCGTCCCGAGAACCCGTGCCCCGAGAACCGGAGAAGGCAGGGCCCCGGCCGGGAATCGGCCGGGGCCCGCGGGAGAAGGGGTGTCAGCGCTCGCCGGGCACCCAGTCGTCACCCTGCACGGGGACAGCCGACTGCAGCGCGGTCACCGGGGCGGGCGGAACGGGGTCGGGGAACGGCGCGCAGTGCGCGTCAGGCCCCGGCCGGCTCATCGGGAGCGTGCCGTCGGTCAGGTACGCCTTCCAGATGCCGTCGACGCACGCGTCGCCGCGGCCGGTCAGGCCGTGGTTGCCGCCGCCGTCCATGACCACCAGGCGTGAGTTCGGGAAGCGCCTGTGCATCTCGACCCCGCCCTCGTACGGCGTGGCGCCGTCCTTGGTGTCCTGGAAGATCAGCGCGTCCTTGACCCGGCGGCCGTCGATGTGCGGCTCGTGCCCGCCGCGCACGGGCCAGAAGGCGCACTGCGCGTTATACCAGGCGTTGCCCCAGCTCAGGAACGGCGCCTCGCGGTACGACAGCCACATGTCGCGGTGCCATCTCGCCCAGTCGCGCGGCCAGTTGGCGTCGGAGCACTCGACGGCCGAGTAGACGGCGACCCCGTTGTCGTCGCCGCTGGAGTCGCCGTACGTGCCGTAGGCGGCCAGCAGCGGGGCCGTCTCGCCGGCGGTGAAGTAGCGGGACAGCGCGTTCGCCAGGAGGGGCCAGCGGCTCTTGAGGTAGCCGCCCGCCAGGTAGGTGTCGTCGAACTCGTCCGGCCCGACCCTGCCCTCGGCAGGGGTGTCCTTCAGCCTGGCGCGGGCCGTGTAGAACGCCTGCTCCACCTCCCTGGCCGTCGTGCCGAGGTGATAGGTGTCGTCGAATCTGGCGATCCAGGCGAAGAAGTCCTTGGCGCGGCCCTCGAAGGCGCGGTTCTGGTCGATGTTGGCCTCGTACCACACCCGTGAGGGGTCGACGTTGCTGTCGAGCACCAGGCGGCGAACCCGGGAGGGGAACAGCGTCGCGTAGGTCGCGCCGAGATAGGTGCCGTAGGAATAGCCGACGTAGCTGATCTGCTCCTGGCCGAGGGCCTTGCGGATCTGGTCCATGTCCGTGGCCGCGTCGGTCGTGGTCATGTTCTTCAGCAGGTCCCCGTAGGTCCTGCCGCACGCCTCGGCGTACGCGCGGGAGCGCTGGGCCCAGGCCAGCTCCTCGGTGATGGTGGAGGGCACGTAGTCGGGCCGTACCGGATCGGAGAAGTGTGGATCGCAGCTCAGCGAGGGCTCGCTGGAGCCGACGCCGCGCGGGTCGAAGCCGATCAGGTCGTACTGGGCGGCGAGGGCGGCGCCCAGCCGGCTCTCCATGACCGCGGGGTACGCCAGGCCGCTGCTGCCGGGTCCGCCGGGGTTGAACAGGAGCGCACCCTGGTAGTGGGCGGTGTCCGTCGCCTTCTTGCGGGAGACGGCGATCTTGATCGTCCGGCCCCGGGGGTGGGTGTAGTCGAGCGGGACCTCGACCGCCGCGCACTCGATGCCGCCGGGCAGGCCCTCGCACTGCGTCCACCGCGGCGCGGGCGGCGTGTAGTCGGAGGCCTGGGCCGCATCGGCCGCGGGTGGCGCGACCAGCGCTCCACTCAGACCCAGGCCGGCGATGGCCAGCGCTACGAGGATCTTCTTCACGTGAACCCCTTCGACGCCGACGGCCCCTTCGTTGAAACCGACTTATGGCATCTTGGGTAGATCATCCGGATAAAGACGGTGCAAAGCGACAGGCGTCGGCGGTTGGTTGCGAAACCGCAACATTTCCCGTCGCCGGATCTTGACGCCGGGTGTCGGAACCGCGCGTGCGGCGGGCCGGTAAGCTGCGTGGAGATCCCGGCCACGCCCAGAAGAGGTGCAGGAATGATCGCGATTCTCGGGACCGGAAAGATGGGCGAGGCCCTGCTCTCCGGGCTGGTACGCGCCGGTCTGCGACCGGACGAGATCATGGCGACGGCCCGCAGGCCCGAGCGCGCCGAGGCGCTTCGCGAGCGGTACGGCGTGCGCGTGGTGAGCAACGCCGAGGCCGCCAAGCTGGCCGAGACGCTGATCCTCGCCGTCAAGCCGCAGGACATGGACGCGCTGCTGACCGAGGTCTCCCCGCACGTGGCCGCCGACCGGCTGGTGATCTCGGTGGCCGCCGGCATCACGACCGCCTTCGTGGAGGCGAGGCTCGGTGACGGTATGGCGGTCGTCAGGGTCATGTCGAACACGCCCGTCCTCGTGGACGAGGCCATGAGCGTGATCTCGGCCGGGGCGCACGCCTCGGAGGAGCACCTCAAGCGCACCGAGGCGCTGCTCAGCCCGGTGGGCAAGGTGCTGCGCATCCCCGAGAAGCAGCAGGACGCCGCCACCGCCCTGTCCGGCAGCGGCCCGGCCTACTTCTTCTACCTGGTCGAGGCCATGGTCGACGCCGGGATCCTGCTGGGCATGCCGCGGGCCGCCGCCCTCGACATGGTCACCCAGTCGATCGTCGGGGCGGCGATCATGCTGCGTGACTCGGGGGAGCACCCGGTGATCCTGCGTGAGGCCGTGACCTCACCCGGAGGCACCACGATCGCCGCCATCGCCGAGCTGGAGCGCCACAAGGTGCGGGCCGCGTTCCTCGACGCCATCGAGGCGGCGTGCGAACGCAGCCGCCGTCTCGCCGCCGGCTGAGGCACGGCGTCCCGGCTGCCGGGCGGTGCTCGCGGCTCGCGCCCCGGCCGCCATGCGATGATCGACATCTGCCCGATCACTCGTTGACCATTCCTTTACCATTGGCCGGGTGACGCCTCGTCGCGGGATCGTCCCGCTTCTCGCCGTCCTGCTCGCCGCCGGGTGCTCGTCGACCGAACCTCCGAAAGCCCAGGTGGCGACGGTCACCAGGACCACCGTCAGCGAGGTCGTCGAGGCCCCGGCGACGGTGGGCGCGCGTGCGACGGCCACGTTGACCGCCCCCGCATCCGGCACGGTCGCCCGTCTGTACGTCCAGGACGGCGACACGGTGAAAAAGGGCCAGATCATCGCCAAGATCAGCTCTCCCCAGGCCAAGCGGCAGCTGTCGGCCGCGCGGAAGGCCGACAGCCAGGCCGCCCGTCCCGTGTCCTTCGGCGGCGCTCCGGTGAGCGTACGGCTGCCGCGCCTGCGGCTGCCGGCCTCCTTCGACGCGAAGGTCGCCACGTCCTTCGCCCGGGCCAGGAAGGCGGCCAGGTCGGTCGGCGACCGCACGGTCAGGGCCCGGCTGCTGGCCGCGATCGACGCCGCGGAGAAGCGCCAGAGGGCCGAGCGGCGGGCGCTCGGGGCGGTGCTCGACGGGCTCACCCGTTCGATCGACCAGACGCTGTCGCAGGTGAGCGGCCAGGTGAGCGCGGGGATGAGCGGGCTGAGCGCGTCCATGGCGTCGCTGCGGGCGGCGTCGAGGTCCCAGACCAGAGCGGCCGTGCGCGCGGCGGAGCAGACCGTGGACGCCCTGGTCGTCAAGGCGCCCTTCGGCGGGATCGTCACGCTCGGCGGCGCTTCCTCCGCCGGCGGCGCCGCCGGTCTCGACGCGCTGGTCTCGCAGCTACCGGCCGGGTTGTCCGGCTTGACGGGGGCGGGCCAGGCGGGAGCCGCCGCGGCCGCCCCCGCGGGCCGTTCCGGCGGGACGATCGCCACCGGCGTCCCGGTGGCCGCGGGTGATCCGATCGTCACCGTGACCGACGTGTCCGTGCTCACGCTGTCCGCCGACGTGGACGAGACCGACGTGCTGCTGGTCCGCAAGGGCACGCCCGCCGAGGTCGAGTTCGACGCGGTGACCGGCGGGACGTACACCGCCACCGTGACCGGCGTCGGGGTCGCCCCCAAGGAGGGCGCGACCGGCGGGGTCAGCTATCCCGTACGGCTGCGCCTGGGGCGGGGCTCCTACGACGACGGCGGCGCGGCCCCCGCGCCCAAACCCGGGATGAGCGCCGTGGTGCGGCTCGCCGTACGGCGGTCGGAGAACGCCACCGCCGTGCCCGCTTCGGCGATCGTCACGAGCGGCCGGGAGATGATCGTGTGGGCGGAGCACGGCGGGAAGGCCGAACGGCGGGTCGTCCGGCTGGGCGCGCAGGGCGACGCGGTCGTGGAGATCCTGAGCGGGGTGTCCCCCGGCGAGCGCGTGGTGGTCAGGGGCGCCGACACCGTGCGCCCCGGCCAGTCTCTGACGTGAGCCGCGACGACGGCCAAGGCGCGCCCGCCACGCGGCCGGCACCTGAGCCGATCGGGGCGGCGGCGCCGGCGTTCGAGGCGATCGGCCTCACCCGCTCCTACCGGCTGGACGGCGGGGTGCATGTCGATGCGCTGCGCGGGGTGGACCTGCGCATCGGGCAGGGGGAGTTCGCGGCGATCGTGGGCCCGTCGGGCTCGGGCAAGTCCACGCTGATGCACCTGCTCGGCTGCCTCGACCGGCCGACCTCCGGCACGCTGCGGGTGAACGGCGTGGACGTGGCGACGCTCGACGACTCCGGGCTGGCCGACCTGCGCAACCGCACGATCGGCTTCGTGTTCCAGTCCTTCCACCTGCTGGCCCGCACCTCCGCGCTCGACAACGTGGCGCTGCCGCTGGTCTACCGGGGCGTGTCCCGGGCCGAGCGCCGGGAGCGGGCCAGGGCGGCGCTGGAGGCGGTCGGGCTCGGCCACCGGCTCACCCACCGGCCGTCCCAGATGTCCGGCGGCGAGCAGCAGCGGGTGGCCGTCGCCCGCGCGCTGGTGGGCGACCCCCGGGTGGTGCTGGCCGACGAACCCACCGGCAACCTCGACACCCGCAACGGCGAGGAGGTGATGAGCCTGCTCGAACGGCTCAACGAGGGCGGCGTCGCCGTCGTCCTCGTCACCCACGACGCCGAGGTCGCCGCCCGGGCCCGGCGCCAGATCCACGTACGGGACGGCCGGGTGGAGCTCGACAGATGAGGACCCTGTCATGAAGACGGCCGAGGCGTTGCGCATGGCGGTGGACGCGCTGCGGGTCAACCGGCTGCGCAGCATGCTGACCATGCTCGGCGTGATCATCGGCGTGCTCTCGGTCGTGATCCTCGTCGCCATCGGCACCGGGGCCAAGAACGCCGTCGAGCAGGAGATCGCGGGGCTCGGCAGCAACATCATCCTCGTGGTTCCCGGCCAGGTGGGGCTGGGCGCGGCCCCCACGCAAAGCCGCCTCGACCTGGCCGACGTCGCGTACGTGCGGCGCATGGTCGGCGACCCGTCGAAGGTGACGGTGGCGGTGAACTCCGGCGAGCCGGTCCGGGTGGGCCGCGTGGAGGTGTTCGCCACGCTGACCGGGACCGACGAGAACATGCCGCACGTCTTCGACCGGCCGCTGCGCCGAGGGCGCTACCTCAGCGAGACCGACGTGGACACGCGGCGGCGGGTGGTGATCCTCGGCGCGGAGGTCGCGGCCAAGCTGTTCGGGGACGTCGATCCGATCGGCCGCCAGGTCACGATCGCCGGGGTGCGGTTCCGGGTGATCGGCGTCTACGAGACCGTCGGAGCCACGTTCGGGGTGGCGCGGGACCAGGAGGTGCATCTGCCGGTCACCACCGCCCAGCGGCTGCTCGGGCTGCCGAGGATCAACGGCATCGCCGTCGGCGCCTCCGGCCCGGACGAGATCGAACCGCTGCGGCAGCGGGTCGTGGCCGCGCTGGGCGCTCGCTACCCGGGCGAGAAGTTCTCGGCCGTCACGCAGACCCAGCTGCTCGGCACGATCGGCACGGTCCTCGGCATGCTGACCGGCGTGCTGGCCGCGATCGCGGGGATCTCCCTGCTGGTGGGGGGTGTCGGGGTGTCCAACATCATGTTGGTCAGCGTCAGGGAGCGGACCAAGGAGATCGGCCTGCGCAAGGCCCTCGGCGCCAGAGGCCGGGACGTCCTCGGCCAGTTCCTGATCGAGGCCGTGCTGCTGACCACGATCGGCGGCGCGATCGGCATCCTGACCGGGGTCGGCGGGGCGCTGCTGATCCAGGCGGTCTCGCCGGTGCCCGCGTCGATCACCTGGTGGTCGATCGTGCTCGCCTTCGGGGTCTCCGCGGCCGTCGGTGTGTTCTTCGGCGTGGCCCCCGCCCGGCGGGCGGCCAGGCTCGATCCCGTCGTCGCGCTGCGTACGGACTGATCGGCGCTGATCGGGGTACGGACTGATCAGGCCACGGACTGACGGGCTGTGACGCCCGGGTGGACGCCTGTCACCGATCGTGCGATAGCGTCACGGCATGAGTCAGGCGGTGCGGGTCGTCTGGGACGACGCTCTGGTTTCGTACGATTTCGGGCCCGGCCATCCGCTCGCGCCCGTACGCGTCGAGCTCACCATGGCGCTCGCGCGCGATCTGGGCGTGCTCGACGCCGCCGCGACGATCGGCTGCCTCTCCGCCACCGAGGACGAGATCGCGCTGGTGCACGACCGCGACTACATCGAGGCGGTCAAGACCGTCTCCAAGGACGGCCGTCCGGACCTGCGCTACGGGCTCGGCACCGAGGACAACCCCGCCTTCGTGGGTGTCCATGAGGCGTCCGCCCTGGTCACGGGCGCGACGCTGGCCGCCGCGAGGGCGGTGTGGTCGGGCGGGGCCGAGCACGCGGTCAACGTCGCGGGCGGGCTGCACCACGCCATGCCCGGCGCCGCCAGCGGCTTCTGCGTCTACAACGACCCGGCCGTCGCCATCGCGTGGCTGCTGTCGCAGGGCGCGACCAGGATCGCGTACGTGGACGTGGACGTGCACCACGGCGACGGCGTTCAGGCGGCGTTCTACAACGACCCGAGAGTGCTCACGATCAGCCTGCACGAGAGCCCGCGCACGTTGTTTCCCGGCACCGGTTTCCCCGAGGAGACCGGCGCGGAGGGCACCGCGGTCAACGTGGCACTGCCGGCCGGGTGCGGCGACACCGGCTGGCTGCGCGCCTTCCACGCGGTGGTCCCGCCGCTGCTGCGCGCGTTCGCGCCACAGATCCTGGTCACCCAGCAGGGCTGTGACAGCCACGCCCTCGACCCGCTGGCCCATCTCATGCTCAGTGTGGACGGCCAGCGCACGGCCTACGCGGCGCTGCACCGGCTGGCCCACGAGACCGCCGGCGGCCGGTGGATCGCGGTGGGCGGCGGTGGATACGAACTGGTCCAGGTCGTGCCGCGGGCGTGGACCCATCTGATCGCCGAGGCGCTGGGGCGCCCCGTCGAACCGTCGACCGCCACACCGGCGACCTGGCGGACGTACGTGCGGGAGCGCACCGGGGAGATACCGCCTTTGACCATGACAGACGGTCGTCATCCGCAGTGGCGGGACATCTCGGGAGGATACGATCCAGCGGACGCCGTCGACCGGGCCGTCATCGCGACCAGGAAGGCGGTGTTCCCCTTCCACGGGCTGGACCCCATGCCCTGAGAAGGACGGAATCACGCCGAGCCGAGGAGCGCTGTACCTGTCGTGACCGCACCACCACCCTCCCGAGCCGAACTGCGCGATCACCTCGTCCGGACCGCCATCGCGGGTGACGTGGCGACAAGTCGCGAGAACAACCTCGATCACTACCGGTCGCTCGCGCTGCGCGACCCGCACTACCTGTTCGGGCTCACCTTCGAGGGCGAGTGGTCCTACCACGAGGTGCTGGCGCTCATGGCCGACAAGGCGGGCGTGGTGGCCGATCCCGGGCATCGCGAGGGCCCCGACACCATCGACCCCGAGCGGACCATCGACGCCGTCGAGGAGATGGGCGAGCGCATCGCCAAGGTCCTGCGGCGGGGTTCGCCCCGGATCGTGGTCGCCACCGGCCACCCGACCGGCCTGCTCACCATGCACCTCGCGATGGCACGGTTCCTCGCGGAGAACGGGGCGACGCTGCTGCTTCCCGCCGAGGGGTGGACGTACGTCGGCGGTCTCGGCCGCCGCAGGCGGATCCGCTACCTCGACGGCGTGGCGATGCTGGAGGACCGGGGCACGTTCGTGCACACCCACGACGCGGCGCCGATGGAGGCGATGCTGGCCGAGGAGCGGCCCGACCTCGTGATCGCCGATCACGGCTGGGCGGGAGCCGCGGGCGAGGCCGGGGTCGAGACCGTGGGCTTCGCCGACAGCAACGACCCGGCGCTGTTCGTGGGCGAGGCCGAGGGGAAGATCGCCGTCACCGTTCCCCTGGACGACAATGTGCTGCCGCGCTTCTACGCTCCGTTGACGGCGTACCTGCTCGCGCAGGTCTCCCGTAGCCTCTGACTCCCCTTCCGGACCTCCTAAACCGGGCATTTCGCGCCCACTTTTGAGGCTCTGTGCCCACCGTTTGCCAACTTTTTCGTGTGCCTGGGCGACTCTGATGTGAGAGAAGTTGGTCCGTTCCAGGATTGGGGCGAGGGGCACGGCCCGGCTGCTGCCAGCAATTTTTCCGGTTTTGACGGCACATGGCTCTGATGACTGGTGAAATGAGGGGTTTGCCTAGTCGGAGTCCGGACTTACGCTGACGGCAGTACACGTGCGTGAGCAATGGCACCAGTGGGGATAACCCGGAAACACGTGCGGAAGAGGCGTCCGATGGGTGCAGGCGAAAGACCTCTCAGCGAGGTGAAGTTCTTGACGGTGGCCGAGGTGGCGACCGTCATGCGGGTGTCCAAGATGACCGTGTACCGGCTCGTGCACTCGGGGGAGTTACCGGCCATCCGTGTCGGCCGGTCCTTCAGAGTGCCTGAGCAGGCGGTGCACGACTACTTGCGGGACGCGTTCATCGAAGCGGGATGAACCGCCCCGGAGGTCATGCTTGACGGCGGCGTGGCCGACTCCCTGCCGACGCGGGGTCCCCCGGGGGAGCGATCTACCACGGATCGCCGGTAGTCTGTTGAGCCGGTGTGCGCTCGCGCGCCGGTTTGACAGACACACCTTCACCTGGGGGTCCCGTGGGCTCTGTGATCAAGAAGCGCCGTAAGCGCATGGCCAAGAAGAAGCACCGCAAGCTGCTGAAGAAGACCCGTATCCAGCGGCGTAACAAGAAGTAGCCGAGACGGAGCGCGCACCGGTCCCCAGGGACCGGGCGACCGTGAACACGCACATCCCCGGCGAGGCGTCGATGACTCGTACTGTGCTTGTCACCGGTGTCTCCGGTCACATCGGCGCTCGTGTGGCGATCGCGCTCGCGGCCGATCCGGAGGTCGACCGGGTTATCGGCGTGGACACGGCACCGCCGCCATCCCCGGCCGGGGAGGACGGCGCGGTGCTCGGCCGCACCGAGTTCGTGCGGGTCGCGTTGCGCAGTCCCGACCTGGGCAAGGTCATCAGGGACGCCGACGTCGACACCGTCGTGCACCTCAGCCTGGTCAGCGGCCCCGGCGTCGAGTCGGGCGGCCGGCCGGCCATGAAGGAGCACAACGTCATCGGGACGATGCAGCTGCTCGCGGCGTGTCAGCGCTCCGCCACGGTGCGCCGGGTGGTCGTGCGGTCCACCACGGCCGTGTACGGCTCCTCGCCGCACGCTCCGGCCGTGTTCACCGAGGACACCATGCCGGTCGAGGCGTCCCATCACGGCTACGCCGGGGACGCCACAGAGGTCGAGACCTACGTGCGGGGCTTCGCCCGGCGCAGGCCCGACGTGACGACGACGACGTTGCGGTTCGCCACCCTCATGGGACCGACCGTCGACTCGCCCCTGACGCGGTACTTCTCCCAGCCGGTGCTGCCCACCGTGCTGGGCTTCGACCCCCGGCTGCAGTTCGTTCACGAGGACGACGCGGTCGAGGTGCTGTGCCGTACGTCACGGGCCGACCACCCGGGAGTGTTCAACGTCGCGGGCGACGGCGTCCTGCTGCTGTCCCAGTGCGTGCGGCGGACGGGCCGGCCGGTGATCCCGATGCCGTCTCCCGCCTTCCGCCTGGTCAGTGGGCTCGCCCGGGGAGCGCGGCTGGTGGACTTCTCACCCGAGCAGCTGTCGCTCATGAGCCACGGCCGCGCGGTGGACACCACCAGGCTCGCCGCCGAGCTCGGCTGGCGGCCGAAGTACAGCACGGCGGCCGCGTTCGACGACTTCCTCCGATCACGCGGCGGCCCCGGCGAGCTGCCGCGCGCCGTGGTCGACTGGCTGACCGAGGTCGTGACGAAACGGTGACCGGCATGGACGACTTCCGCGACCGGCGCCCGGATGAAAGCACGGACCGGAGCCCGGATGGGAGCCCATATGGGGGCACGGCCGACGAGCGGCTCGCCGAGCTGTTCGCCTTCCTGCGCCGCAGGGTGACCGGCGACTACGAGATCGACGAGTTCGGCTTCGACCCCGAGCTCAACGACACGGTGCTGCTGGAGGCGCTGCGCCCGCTCTACCGGCACTGGTTCAGGGTCGAGGTCCTCGGGCTCGGCAACGTGCCGCCCGGCAGGGGCGCGCTGATCGTGGCCAACCACTCCGGCACGCTGCCCGTGGACGCGCTGATGCTGCAGGTCGCGGTGCACGACGAGCTGGACAGGCCGCTGCGCCTGCTCGGTGCGCACCTGGTCTACCAGCTGCCCGTGCTCGGGCACCTGGCCCGCAAGTCCGGTCACACGCTCGCCTGCCGGGAGGACGCCGATCGGCTGCTGCGCAAGGGCGAGGTCGTCGGTGTCTTCCCCGAGGGCTTCAAAGGCCTCGGCAAGCCGTTCTCCGAGCGCTACAAGCTCCAGCGGTTCGGCCGGGGCGGGTTCGTCGCGTCGGCCATCAGAGCCGGCGTGCCGATCGTGCCGTGCGCCATCGTGGGGGCGGAGGAGATCTATCCCAAGATCGGCGACAGCCCGTCGCTCGCCCGGCTGCTCGGCCTGCCCTACCTGCCGATCACACCGCTTTTCCCCTGGCTCGGGCCGCTCGGCCTGCTCCCGCTGCCGTCCAAGTGGCTGATCGAGTTCGGCGAGCCGATCCGTACCGACGAGTACGACCCGGAGGAGGCCGACGACCCCATGCTGGTCTTCGACCTGACCGACCGGATCCGGGAGAGCATGCAGGCGCAGCTCGACGCCCTGCGGCTGCGCCGGGGGCCCGCGTTTCCGCCGATCACGATGTGACAACGAGGCGTTCGCCGCTTCGGTGCACCGCGACATCGTTCCGCAAGGGCGTCCGGGCATCATCGAGACCCGGTCCGGCAAAGCGACCTACTGGTCGGTATGGTGTGCTCACTCTCACCCCGGAGGAGCACCATGAGCAAGGGGCGGAAGGCCGCCCTCGCCGGGCTCGCCCTCGGCCTGGCGATCGGTACCGCGCGACGGGTCCAGGGCAGGCGGACGCAGGCCAGGAAGGCCGCGCAGGCTCTGGACCGCGCGCCCGTGCGCCGGATGACGGTTACGACCGGCGACGGGGTGCGGCTCGCCGTCGAGATCGACGACCATCCCGAGCCCCGGTGCGCCGTCGTCTTCGCGCACGGCTGGCTGATGAACCGGCACTGCTGGCAGCTCCAGCGCGAGGCCCTGGCCGGCCTGGGCACGCTGATCCTCTACGACCAGCGCGGGCACGGCGACTCCACGGCCGGGGCAGTGGACGCGTGCACGATCGACCGGCTGGGCGACGACCTGGCCGCCGTCATCGAGGCCTCCGTGCCGGAGGGGCTGCCGGTCGTCCTCGTCGGGCACTCGATGGGCGGCATGACGATCATGGCGCTCGCGGAGCGGCATCCCGCCCTGGTCGAGTCGCGGGTGGCCGGTGCGGCGCTGCTCAGCACCTCGTCCGGCGGGCTCGAGGCGAGCACCTTCGGCCTTCCCGGGCCGCTCGGGCGGCTGGCTCCCCGCGTCGCGACGTCGATGTTCGAGAACATGCTGACCCGCGCCGCGGTCATCGACGGGCGACCGCGGTTGAAGGGCTGGACGAATTTGCCGGTGACGCGCTACGTCGCGTTCGGCAGGGGAGCGAGCCGCCGGCACATCCGGCTGGTCAACGCGATGGCCTCGGCGACCCCGACGGAGGTCATGGTCGGGTTCTTCCGGGACTTCCGGGTGCACGACAAGTTCGCCGCGCTGAAGGCGCTCCGGCGCATCGAGACACTGGTCATGGTGGGTGAGCGGGATCGGCTCACCCCCCTCGTCCACAGCCGCCGGATCGCCGAGGCGCTGCCGAATGCCCGGTTCGTGCGAATTCCCGATGCCGGGCACATGATCGGCTTCGAACGCCCCAGGCTGGTGCACCGGGAGCTGACCGGCCTGATCGAGCGGGCCGTGCCGAGCCGGCCGGTACGGGGCCGGTCCGGGGCCTGACCGCCGTTCAGGCGCGTGCCGCGCGGAATCCCGGCCGCGCGGCCACGGGCGTGAGGTGTCCGGCCGCCTTGAGCGTGTGCAGGACGGGGGCGGTCTCCAGGGTGCGGATCTGGTCGAGCGTGCCGAGCCGCCGGGTGAGGTAGCGGTGCAAATCGGCGGGTCCGGCGCAGAGCGCATGGGCGAGCAGGTTGGTGGCGCCGGTGGTGGCCGCGACGACGGCGAGCTCGTCGTGGGTGGCCAGGGTGGCCGCGACCTGGTCCAGATGCGCGGGCGCGACGGCCATCCACAGCAGGGCCTGGGCGGTGACGCCGTAGCCGGCGACGTCGACCTCGACGTCGAAGAAGATCGTCCCGCCGGCGCGCAGCTCGGACAGACGGCGCGCCGCGGTGGCCGGAGACCAGCCGGTGGCCGCGGCGAGTTCGGCGTAGCCGGCCCGGCCGTCGTGACGCAGGACGTCGATCAGGGCGCGGTCGCCGTCCGTCAGGCTCACCCGGTCGCGGGTGCCCGGTGCGGCGGCCGGCCTTGCGAGTGCCCGTCGCTGCTCGTCGCTGAGGGTTCGCAGCCGTCCACGCCAGGCGGTCGGGCCGCCCAGATAGGTGTGGAGCAGCAGGTGCGCCGAGACGGCCGTGATCCCGGACGTACGCGGGATGTCGTGCAGCAGCAGCGACCGTGACAGGCGGCCGTCGTCCTCCGCGTGGACGATCGCGAAGATCTCGGTGCCTCCGGAGGCCAGTTTGACCCAGGAGGTGTCGGGGCGCCGGGCCAGCGCGTACGCCAGAGCCTGAGACGCGGTGGGGGTCGTGGTGAGCCGCATCATCCACTGCGCCTGACCGGTGCGGTCCTGCTCGGGCAGGCCGACGACGCGCAGCCCGGCCTCGGCGCGCAGCCGCCGGTAGCGGCGCGTCACTGTCTGGGTGGACACGCCGAGAACCTCGGCGATCCGGCTGAACGGCGCTCGCCCGTCGACGTGCAGGGCATGGACGAGACCCCGGTCCAGTTCATCCAGCATCGTCGGATTCTCTCGCGGTTCCGCTTCTCGTGGAAGAAATCCGCGAATTCGGCGTCCTTGCTGGAAGCTCGCCATCCGTACGCCCCAGGCTGCTGCGTGCCCACGAACGACCCGGAAGGACACGCCATGCCCGCACTGGAGGACACCGCCGTAGCGACGGCGTATCGACGGCGGTGGGCGGCCCTGGTCGCGCTGCTGGTCGCCGAGGCGATGAACCTGCTGGACGCCACGATCACGACGGTGGTCGCGCCCGTGATCCACCGCGATTTCGGCGGCGCCGAGTCCGACATCCAGTGGTTCAGCGCCGCCTACACCCTGCCCTTCGCCGTGCTGCTGGTGCCCGGCGGCCGCCTGGGCGATCTCGCCGGGCGCAGGCGGGTGTTCGCGGCCGGGGTCGCCCTCTTCGCGCTTTCATCGGCCGTCTGCGCCTGCGCGACCGGCTCGGGAATGCTCATCACCACCCGTGCCGTCCAGGGAGCGGCGGCCGCGCTGATCATCCCGCAGACCATCGGGCTGATCCGGTCCATGTTCGAGGGAGACGACCTGGCCAAGGCCATGGGGTCCATCGGTCCGGTGATGGGCCTTGCCGCCGTCTGCGGGCCCGTGCTCGGCGCCGTTCTCACCCGCGTCGACCTGTTCGGCGCGTCGTGGCGGGCGGCGTTCCTCGTCAACGTTCCCCTCGCCGCCCTCGTCCTGGCCTTCCTGCCCGTCCTGCGGGAGAGCAGGTCGCCGCGCCCTCCCCGCATCGACCTGCCCGGCACGGCGCTGGCCGTGCTCGGCACCGGCCTGATCGTGTATCCCCTCATCCAGGGCGACGCCGCCGGCAGGCCCGCCTGGGTCTGGATCGCTCTCGCGACGGGTGTCGTCGTCCTCGCGGTCCTGGGGTGGCACCAGCGCCACCGCGCCCGGCGGGGCCGCAGCCCGCTGATCGAGCCCAGCCTGTTCCGCGACCGGGCCTTCCCGGCCGCGCTGGCGACCTCCACGCTGTTCTTCGCGGTGATGAACGGACTGACGGTGGCGATCGTCCTGCAGGTGCAGCTGGGGCTGGGCGGCGACGTCCTGACCGCCGGGCTCACCCTGCTCCCATGGTCGGCCGGCATGGCCGTCGCCTCCTGGTACGCCGGTGCCCGCCTGGTTCCCCGGCACGGAGCGAAGATCATGCTCGTCGGGCTCGCCGCCCTGTTCGCCGGGCTGATCTGCGCCGTCGCCGTATATCGGGCCGCGTCCGCCGACGGCTACCCCTGGCCCCTGCTCGCGGCGCTGTCACTCGGCGGAGCCGGAAACGGCCTGTTCACCGTTCCGTTCTTCACCACGGCCCTGTCACGGGTGCGGGCGCACGAGACCGGTTCCGCCGCCGGCCTGCTCAACGCCGTCCAGCAGTTCGGCGGCACCCTCGGCGTCGCCGTTCTCGGCACCGCGTTCCTCCACAGGTTCACCGCGGACGTCCGGGCGCACTCCGATGCGGGCAGCGCCGCCCTGGGGGCGATCCGGCTCACGTTGGGGATCGCCGCCGCGCTCGTCGCCGTCACGGCCGTCACGGCCGCGTTCATGGGCGTACGCGAGGCGCCCGCGGGCAGGCGACCGACCGGTTGATCAGAGGGCCGAGCGGTAGTGGCGGCGCAGGGCGATCCCGGCGGCGACGCCGCCCGCGATGGCCCCCGCGGTCGCGGCGATCGGCAGGCCGATCATCGTCGCCTTCCTGCCCGTGCGGAAGTCGCGGATCTCCCAGCCGCTCTCTCTGGCGTGCTCGCGCAGTTCGCTGTCGGGGTTGATGGCGTGTGGGTGCCCCACCAGGGAGAGCATCGGCAGGTCGTTGGCCGAGTCGCTGTAGGCCGAGCAGCGGGCGAGGTCGAGGCCCTCGCGGCGCGCCAGCGCCCGGACGGCCTCGGCCTTGGCGGGGCCGTGCAACAGGTCGCCGACGAGCCTTCCGGTGTAGGCGCCGTCGGCGGTTTCGGCGACCGTGCCGAGCGCACCGGTGAGCCCGAGCCGCTGCGCGATGACCCGGGCCAGCTCGACCGGTGTGGCGGTGACCAGCCACACGCGCTGCCCGGCGTCCAGGTGCGCCTGGGCCAGCGCGCGGGTGCCCTGCCACACGCGGTCGGCCATCACGTCGTCGTAGATCTCCTCGCCCAGCCGGACGACCTCGTCCACCTTCAGCCCGGCGACGAAGGCGAGGGCCATCTCCTTGGCCTTGGCGATGTGCTCGGGGTTCTCGTTGCCCCGCACGCGAAACCACGCCTGCCCGAGCGCGAACTTCATGAGGTCACGGCTGGTGAACAGGCCGCGTGCCGCCAGACCCCGGGCGAAGTGGTAGATCGAGGCGCCCCGCATCATGGTGTTGTCGACGTCGAAGAACGCCGCCGCGGTGAGATCGGGGACGACCTCGGGGGCGGACACCGCCGCGGCGGCCGCCACCTCGCCGGCGATTTCCGCCGCTTCCCGCCGTCGCAATAGCCGCCTCATGGCTCATCAGCTTAACCGCCGTGCGGCGCCCGGAACGGGACCAGGGGGTGAGCGGGACATGACGTGTCAACGGCCGGAACCCGTGAACGACTCGATATAACTCAGGTATTGGTTGGCCTTATCGCGATTTTCCCGGTCGAGCTTCGGAAGTAGCGGTTCCACCAGATTGCGCTGCTCACGGGCGAATTCGCGCGCCTCACCCGAGGCGCGTCCCGGCCGGGCCACCCGGCTGAGCGCGGCCCTGGTGGTCGTCTCCATGTCGTCGAGCGTCTGCGCGATCAGCCGGCCGCGGTCCGGGGCGGACGCGCCCACCAGCGAGGCGGTCTCGGCCGCCCGCTGCCGCGCCGCGACCATCTGCCGCTTCGCCAGCTCCTCATCGTCGTACGCGAGGTCGAGCACCGTCGACTCCGCCAGCCTCTTCAGCGGGTACAGCGCCTCGCCGGGCACCGAGTGGTAGACCCGCACACCGGCGCCGAACATCCCCGCCAGCAGTACGCAGAAGACCAGCAGGGGGCACAGCCGTACGAGCAGGGACCTGCGGGGCCGGGGCCGCGTGGGTGCGGCCGCGGGGGGCGCCGCGTGCTTTCCCGCCGCGTGCCTGCCGGCGGCGCGCTCGGCGGCATGGGCGCGCATCAGGTCGGCCCGCAGCCTCTCGCGGAACTCCGGTCTCGGGCCGCCGCCCAGCAGAGAGCGCAGGCCGCCCACGCGCGCGGCGACACCGCGGGTACGGGCCGCCGACCGGCCGCCCGCGCGGCGCGAGGGTCGCCACCAGCCCATCACGCTCCCGCCATCCCCGCTTGACGCCGAGTGGAATCCGCTCGCGGGGCCGCTCGGAAGCGTTTCATCACCTTCCGGACGGCCCGCGACAACCGCCTGAAGATCCGACCTGCCACATGCCCAACGATGGGGTATGGGTAATGGTTACGGGCGTTTCAGCCGAGATCCTCCGGAAGCGCCCGGGCGAGGGCCCTGATCGCCCGGAACTGGAGCGCCTTGATCGCCCCGGCCTTCTTGCCCATGATCTTCGCCGTCTCGGCGAGCGACATCCCGTGTAGGAAGCGCAGGATCACGCATTCCTGCTGCTCGGCGCCGAGTTGCTTGATCGCCAGCATGACCCGCTCGTTGACCATGTTCGTGACGACCGCGTTCTCGGGGATGTGCGGGCCGTCCAGGGGGGTGTCGAGTATCTCGGCCGTGGTCACCTCGAGGCGGTTGCGGCCCGACTTGAAGTGGTCGGTGACGAGGTTGCGGGCGATCGTGACCAGCCAGGCGCCGAAGTCGCGGCCCTGCCAGGTGAACTCGGCGATGCCCCGCAGCGCCCGCAGGAACGTCTCGCTCGTGAGGTCCTCGGCCAGCGCGTGACTGCCGACCCGGAAGTAGACGTACCGGTAGATCAGTTCCAGGTAGTGGTCGTAGAGCATGCCGAACGCCTCGCTGTCGCCGGTCTTGGCGCGCAGTACGAGACTTCGCATCTCGTCGTGCTCGTGCTCCCGGTCGGAGAGACCGGTGGAGTGCGCGGGTCGCGCTGCTCCTGCGGCGGCCGGAGGAGAAAGCCCGGCCAACGGCCACGTGTTCGGCATCCGTTATCCCATGGGGGAAGGGGAGTCGGCGTGCTCGAACACTCTAGAAATCAACGGGAGATAACACAATCCGTTCGGATGGAGGAATCGCGTTCGGCAGGGAAGACACGGGTGACGACATCGCCGGACCGGGTGACCGGCTACCGGTGGGAAGCCGATGTCCGGCAGCATGGGTGCCACCATGGAAGTCCTCGTCGCTCTCCTCGCGTTCGCCGGCGCTCTGCTCGCCGGCATCACCACCGGCGTTCTCGTCGGGCGTCTCCGTGACGAGCCGGCCGGTTGGCTGATCGCGTGGAGCATCGCCACGGGCGCGCTGACGTTGTCGCTCGGCGCCATCGCCGTCGGTCACCTCACCGGGTTCGGGCCCGTGACGTTCCGGGCCTACCAGATCACCGGCTCGCTGCTGGCGCCGCTGTGGCTGGCGGTCGGTGTCATCCAGCTCCTCGCGGAGAGGGGCGGCGCCCGCTTCGCCGGATGGCTCCTCGGCGCCGCGTTCACGGTTGTGGGCACGGTCATCATGGTGCTCGACCCCGTCGTCACCGCCGGGTTCGGCAAATCCCTCCCTGACGGGCCGGCGCATTGGGACCTGTGGCCGGAGTGGCTGCTGCGGGGCGTCCACGGCCTGGTGGTCTTCCTTCTCCTGCTCTGTCTCGTCATGGCGGTGATGGCCTGGCGTGACGGCGACGAGTACGACGTCGACAACATGAACGCGGCCGTCGTGCTCGCCCCGGCGGGAATGGCGATCTCGGGTGTGCTCGAATTCGGGCTTCCGGGGCTGGTCGTCGTCGCGGTGCTGGCCGCCTCCGCCGGAGGCGTCTGGTATGCCGTGGCCCGCCCGCTCGCGCCGTACGACGACGAGGGCGAGGACGAGGAGCCCGCGGAGGAGGAGTGGCAGGGGCGGCGCGGCGCCCGGGCCGACACCGCGCTGCGTGCCGAGACCCGCGTGCCCTCCGCGCCCTCGGGGCCGCCGGTGCCGCCGCGCGGGGCCCCGGGCGGCCGTCCCGGCGGGCCGGGCGCGGTGCCCCCCGGCGTTCCGGGAGCGGCAGGGGCGCCGGGAGCGCCGCGACGCTCGGGGCTCGGAGATCTGGTGGCCGAATACCGGGCGGGGGAGCAGGGCGAGGTCGACTACGCCGCCCGCATGCGGCCCTCCGACGGCCGTCCGCCCGCCGACGACTTCGGCGGGCCCGCGACCGGTCAGCTTCTCGCCGCCGACGAGTACGGCCAGCCCCGCCGGCCCGAGTACGGCATGCCCGCGGCGCCGCCGGCCGAGCCCGACAGGGCGATGCCCGCCACCGGGGCCCTCTATCCCGGGGCGGAGGTCCCCGACCCGGCCGACCTCGCGGCGAGTTTCGGCGTGGGCTTCGGCGGCAGGTCGCGGCCGGCCATGAGCCGTCAGGGCGGCGGGCAGGGCGGCGGGCAGGGCGCTGGGCAGGGGCAGGCGGACCGTCCGGCCGGTCAGGGGAGCTCGGTGAAGCCGGCCCCCGGCATCTACGGCCTGCTGACCGTCTTCACGCTGCTCGACGGCACGGGTGAGGCGTTCGACAAGCTGGCCGAGGAGACGGTGGAGGCCGTCCAGCGCAACGAGCCCGACACGCTGCTGTTCGTCTGCCACGGCGTCAAGTCGGCCCCGCTCCAGCGCATCGTCTACGAGCTCTACCGCGACGAGGTCGGCTACGGCGAGCACCAGCGGCAGCCGCACATGGAGCGGTTCGCGACCGAGCGGGTGAGGTACGTGCTGGCGGCCAACGTCATCGAGCTCACCGTCAACGCCGCCAAGGTGGCACCCCTCCCCACCCGCCAGGTCCTCTAGATCATGAGGGGGTCTCGCACAGGGCGGCGGTGACCCCGGAGCACACCGCCGCAGGGCGGCGGCGTGCTCATCAGCCCCAGGCCGTAGCCGGCCATCAAGGCGATCCCGCCCTCGGCGACGAGCTGGAGCGCCACAGTCGCGGCTTCAGCGCTCCAGGGCCTCGCGGAGGCGGTTCTCGTTGACCCGCCAGTAGTCGTGCTGCACGCCGTCGATCAGTACGACGGGGATCATCTCCCAGTACTCCGCCTGGTCCTCGGGTGAGGCGGTGATGTCGCGTTCCTCCCAGGAAACACCCAGCTCGGCGGCCACGCGCTCGACCACCGCGCGGGCGTCGTCGCACAGGTGGCAGCCGGGCTTGCCGAGCAGCGTGATCCGGTGGTCTTGAGGAGCCATGCTCCCGATTATCGCGATGCCCGCAGCCCGGAATGGAGACCGCCGCCCCCTCCTGGGACCCTTGGATGCGAGGGAAGCCCCGCACGATCGACTTTGTGCATTGCTTCACAAAAGCACTAACCTGGAATCCAACCGTCGCATCCGCTGTGCGGCCGGGGGCGCAACCGGCCGTCCGTTCCCCTGGAGCCCCGGCAAGTGATCCGCCGAATCCCGCAGGCCCGCGACCGTGGCATCCCCGACGCCACCGTCGCGAGATTGCCGCTTTATCTGCGTGCGCTCAACGGGATGGCCGAGCGGGGCACGGCGACGGTGAGTTCGGAGGACCTGGCGCTCGCCGCCGGGGTGAACTCGGCCAAGCTCCGCAAGGACCTGTCCCACCTCGGGTCGTACGGCACCAGGGGTGTGGGCTACGACGTGCAGTACCTCATCTACCAAATATCGCGTGAGCTTGGTCTCACTCAGGACTGGGCCGTGGCGATCGTTGGCGTGGGAAACCTCGGCCGCGCGCTGGCCAACTACGGCGGATTCGCCTCCCGCGGGTTCCGGATCGCCGGTCTTCTCGACGCGGATCCGCACGTCGTGGGCGACCGCATCGCGGGTCTCGTCGTCGAGCACACCGACGAACTGGAGTCGGTGATCAGGAAGCGCGGAGTCTCGATCGTGGTGATCGCCACCCCCGCGACCGCGGCGCAGCAGGTCTGCGATCGTGTCACCGCGGCCGGCGTCACCAGTATTTTGAACTTCGCCCCCGTCGTCTTGGCTGTGCCTGACGGCGTGGATGTCCGTAAAGTCGATTTATCCATCGAGCTGCAGATACTTGCGTTCCACGAGCAGCGCAAGGCTAATGGAGGGCCCATCATGGCCGAGGAGTGGCCGGACGGGGTGGTCATGTGAGTGAGCCATCGATCGGAGCGAGCTCATGAGTGTCCTCGTCGTCGGCCTCAGCCACCGGACCACGCCGGTAGCGCTGCTCGAACGCGTCACCGTCAGCGGGGACGCGCTCGTCAAGCTCCTGCACGACGTGCAGGCGGACGAGAACGTGTCCGAGGCGCTGGTCGTCTCGACGTGCAACCGCGTCGAGGTCTACGCCGTCGTCGACCGGTTCCACGGCGGCGTCACCGCGGTGACGAACACGCTCGCCGCGCACTCGGGCCTGCCACAGGATCTGCTCGCGCGGCACCTCTACGTGCACTACGAGGACCGGGCGGTGCAACACCTGTTCACCGTCGCCTGCGGGCTCGACTCGATGGTGATCGGCGAGGGGCAGATCCTCGGCCAGATCCGTGCCGCGCTGCGCCTGGCGCAGGAGGAGGGCACGGCCGGGACCACGCTCAACGAGCTGGCCCAGCACGCGTTGCGCGTGGGCAAGCGCGCGCACGCCGACACGGGCATCGACCGGGCCGGCGCGTCGCTGGTCGGGGTGGGGCTGACGCTCGCCGAGCGGGTGCTCGGCCCGATCACCGGCAGGCGCGCCCTGGTCGTGGGCGCCGGTTCGATGAGCTCGCTGTCCGCCGCGACGCTGTCCCGCGCCGGCGTGACCGACATCGTCATCGCCAACCGCACCCGCGAGCGCGCGGAACGGCTCGCCGAGACGGTCGGCGGGCGGGCGGCGAACCTGGCCGACGTCCCCGCCGAGCTGGCGGAGGCCGACCTGGTCATCTCCTGCGTCGGCGCCGGGACCCGCACGATCACCCCCGAGATGATCGGGGACCGCGATCGGCCGCTGTTCCTGCTCGACCTCGCGCTGCCCCACGACGTGGACCCCGGCGTACGGGACCTGCCCGGCGTGACGCTGGTCGACCTGAAGTCGATGCAGCAGGACGGCGTCGGCGACGACGTCTCCGACGGCGGCAGGGCCGAGGCGATCTGCGAGGTCAGGCGGATCGTGACCGAGGAGGTCGCCGCCTATCTCGACGCCGCGCGCGCCGCGCTCGTCACCCCCACGGTCGTGGCCCTGCGCAGCAAGGCCGCCGGGGTGGTCGAGGCGGAGATGGGCCGGTTGCTGTCCCGCCTGCCCGACATCGACGTACGGGTGCGCGACGAGTTCACCCAGACTGTGCGGAGGGTCGTGGACAAGCTGCTCCACGAACCGACCGTACGGGTCAAGCGACTGGCCGCGTCCCCGGGCGGCGACCAGTACGCGGAGGCGCTGCGCGAGCTGTTCGGCCTCGACCCGAAGGCGCCCGAAGCCGTTTCGAGCCTGGAGGTGGAACAGTGACCGCCCCACTGCGGCTCGGCACTCGTAAGAGCCTGATGGCGACCACGCAGTCGCAGATCGTCGCCGACCGGCTGACCGCCCTGACCGGCCGGGAGGTGGAGCTCGTCGGCGTCACCACGTTCGGCGACGTGTCCCGGGCCCACCTGACCCAGCTCGGCGGCACCGGCGTGTTCGTGAACGACCTGCGGGGCCGGCTGCTCGCCGGCGAGGTCGACTTCGCGGTCCACTCGCTGAAGGACCTGCCGACCAAGCCGGACGAGCGGATCGCGATGGCCGCGATCACGCGGCGGGACGACCCGCGCGACGCGCTCGTCGGCCCGACCAAACTGCACGACCTGCCCGCCGGGGCCCGCGTCGGCACCGGCTCGCCGCGCCGGGTGGCCCAGCTGCGCCTGCTCCGGCCGGATCTCGACTACGTCCCCATCAGGGGAAACGCGGACACCCGCATCGGCAAGGTGACGTCGGGCGAGCTCGACGCCATCGTGCTGGCCGCCGCAGGGCTGGCCAGGATCCGCCGGGACGGGGAGATCGCCCAGGTGTTCGAGGTCGACGAGATGCTGCCCGCCCCCGGGCAGGGCGCCCTCGCCGTCGAGTGCCTGGCCGACCGTGACGATCTCATCGAGCTGCTCCGCGCCGTCGACGATCCGCTCACGCGGGCCGCTGTGGACGCCGAGCGCTCGGTGCTCGCCGCCCTCGAGGCCGGTTGCGCGGCCCCGGTAGGTGCTTTCGCCTCCGGTGACGGGCACATTCTCAATCTGACCGCCACCGTCGTCGACGTCGACGGCGCGCGGTCGGTGCGCAAGTCCACCTCCGGACCCTCTACGACGGCAGTGATCATGGGCCGCGAACTCGCGGCAGCCATGATCGCCGAGGGGGCCGACACGTTGATGGGGGAGCAGGCCCATTGAGCCCCGCGAATCACAGCACTCAGACCCGGTCCGGGTTCGTCGCCTTCATCGGCGCCGGCCCCGGTGACGAGAACCTGCTCACGTTGCGCGGCGCCGACCTGCTGGGCAGGGCGGACGTCGTCGTGCTCGACCGGCAGGCGTACGGCGCGCTGCTGCGCCACTGCCGTGAGGACGTCGAGGTCGTCGACATCTCCGCGGACGCGGCGGAGAACTCGGTGTCGCTGAAGACCATCCAGGAGGCCAAGGCGGGCCGTACGGTCGTGCGCCTGTGCTCGGGCGACCCGTCCTTCTTCTCCTCCGTCACCGACGAGGTGGCCGCCTGCGCCAAGGCGGACGTGGACTTCGAGATCGTGCCCGGCGTGCCGCCGGCCACGGCCGTGCTGACGTACGCCGGCATCCCGCCGGCGGCGTCGGCGCCGGAGTTCCGGATCGTGGACGCGGCGCAGACGGACGACTGGGCGAAGCACGCCGCGTGCGAGGGCACGCTGGTGATCTACAACGGCGTCGCGGACGCGGTCCCGATCGGCAAGGCGCTGATCGCGGGCGGCAAGCCCGACTCGACGCCGGTGGCGGTGACCAGCGACGGCACGACCACCGAGCAGTACACGGTGGTCTCCACGCTCGGACGGCTCGGTCCCGACCTCAAGCACGCCGGGATGACCGAGCCCGCGCTGATCGTCGTGGGCGACGCGGTCGGCATGCGCGACCGCCTGTCCTGGTTCGAGACCAAGTCGCTGTTCGGCTGGCGGGTCCTCGTGCCCCGTACGAAGGAGCAGTCCAAGGGCCTGTCGGAGCAGTTGCGCTCGTACGGCGCGGTGCCCGAGGAGGTGCCGACGATCTCCGTCGAGCCGCCGCGGACGCCGCAGCAGATGGACCGCGCCATCAAGGGCCTGGTGACCGGCCGCTACGAGTGGGTCGCCTTCACCAGCGCCAACGCGGTCAAGGCGGTGCGCGAGAAGTTCGAGGAATACGGCCTGGACGCCCGCGCGTTCGCCGGGCTCAAGGTCGCCGCCGTGGGCGAGGCCACCTCGCGGGCGCTGGTGGAGTTCGGCGTGAAGCCCGACCTCATGCCGACGGGCGAGCAGTCGTCCGAGGGCCTGCTGGCCGAGTGGCCGCCGTACGACTCGATGCTGGACCCGATCAACCGGGTGCTGCTGCCGCGTGCGGACATCGCCACGGAAACCCTGGTGGCGGGGCTGACCCAGCTCGGCTGGGAGTGCGACGACGTCACGGCCTACCGCACCGTGCGCGCCGCGCCGCCGCCCGCCCCGATCCGCGAGGCGATCAAGGGCGGCGGTTTCGACGCGGTGCTGTTCACCTCGTCCTCGACCGTGCGGAATCTCGTCGGCATCGCCGGAAAGCCGCACAACGTCACGGTGATCGCGGTGATCGGGCCGCAGACGGCCAAGACGGCCGAGGAGTTCGGCCTGCGGGTCGACGTGATGGCCGACAAGCCGTCCGCATCGGCCCTCGCCGCCGCGCTGGCCGACTATGGTGCCAAGATGCGGCACGCCGCGGTCTCGGCGGGCGAGGTGCCCCGCCGTCCGTCCCAGATGCGCAGGGGCGCGCGGCGACGTGTGAAATGAACCGACTCGCGTACGGCCCGCCGGGGACGGACACCCGGCGGGCCGACGCGATCAAAGGAGACCATCGTGAACGCCCAATACCCGGTGGCGCGGCCCCGGAGGCTGCGCCGCACCGCCGCGATGCGCCGCATGGTCGCGGGGACGCGGCTGCACCCGGCCGAGCTCATCCTGCCGATGTTCGTCAAGGAGGGCATCGCCGAGCCGCAGCCGGTGGGCTCCATGCCCGGGGTCGTCCAGCACACCCGTGAGTCGCTGCGCAAGGCGGCCCACGAGGCGGCCGAGGCCGGCGTGGGCGGGATCATCCTGTTCGGGATCCCCGCGCACAAGGACGCCCGCGGTTCGGGCGCCGACGACCCGGACGGCATCGTCCAGGTGGCGCTGCGCGACCTCGCCTCCGACCTGGGCGACGCGCTGGTGCTGATGACCGACACCTGCCTCGACGAGTACACCGACCACGGCCACTGCGGCCTGCTGACGGCCGACGGCGAGGTGGACAACGACGCGACGCTGGAGCGGTACGCGTCGGCGGCGGTCGCGCAGGCGGCGGCCGGCTCCAGGATGATCGCGCCGAGCGGCATGATGGACGGCCAGGTGGGCGCCATCCGGGCGGCCCTCGACGCAGGCGGCTTCGCCGAGGTCCCGATCCTGGCCTACGCCGCCAAGTACGCCTCCGGGTTCTACGGGCCGTTCCGCGACGCCGCGGAGTGCGCGCCGCAGTTCGGCGACCGCAGCGCCTACCAGCAGGACCCGGCCGGCCCGATCGGCGAGGCGCTGCGCGAGGTGCGCCTCGACCTGGCCGAGGGCGCGGACGCCGTCATGGTCAAGCCCGCGCTGGCATACCTGGACATCCTGCGGCAGGTGCGCGACGTCGTCGAGGTGCCGGTCGCGGCCTACCAGGTCAGCGGCGAGTACGCGATGGTCGAGGCGGCGGCGGCCAACGGCTGGATCGACCGGGAGCGGGTGATCATGGAGTCGCTGATCGCGATCCGCCGCGCCGGAGCCGACATGATCCTCACTTACTGGGCCACCGAGGTCGCCCGCGGACTATCCTGACACCTCATCAGGGGGGTCCTGCCGCGGCGAAATCGGGCAGACGGCATTATCGGGTACGTACCGCGAGCATCTTGCGTATCGCAGGAGGGCTGCGGCGAGGAGTGCCCGGAGTGACGAGCGTGGGCCGGGCGACGGCGAAGCGAGGCGCCGCCCGGGGCCGCGCGCAGTAGGCGTGTTCAGCCGGACACGACTGAGGACGCTTGTGGGGAGGAACGCCATGGTGGGGGTACCGCTGGCCAGACGTGCGAAACGACGTGGGCATCACGCGCCGCGGAAGATGACGTCGGTGCTCGAGTACGCGCAGTTGGGCTGGGCGAGCTGCATGGGCGCCCACCCGCTGAGCGAGGGGGGCAGGGCGTGCTCCTGCGACCGGGTCGGCTGTCCCGACCCCGGGATGCACCCGCTGTCGCCCGCGTGGCAGATGCAGGCCACGACGGACACCGCGCTGCTCACGCGATGGTGGAAACAGGACCAGGACGCCAACGTGATCCTGCCCACCGGCAGGGTGTTCGACGTGTTCGACGTACCGGCCTCGGCGGGCCGTCCCGCCCTGGCCGCCATGGACGCCGCAGGCTTCGACACGGGCCCGGTCGCCGAGAACGGCGACCGGGTGCTTTTTTTCGTGGCCACGCGTGGGGCGCCCGAGGACGAGGACGAGTGGTGGTCCTGCAGCCTGGACGCGGGACCCGAGACGATCGACAGCACGCCGGGCCTGCGCTGGCACTGCCGGGACAGCTATGTGCTCGCGCCGCCGTCCACCACGCCTTCGGGCGGGGTCGTGAGCTGGATCAGGCCCCCCGACGGGCGTCCGCTGCCCGACCCGCTGCGTGTGCTCGACCTGCTCGCCGACTACTGCGAGTAGGCCGTGTCCCGGTTCCCGGTACGGGCTCCGAACCGGTGGGCCCGTAATCTGGAGGGCGTGACTCGCACGCAGACCTCCGAGGACCTGTTCGACCGCGCCCGCCGGATCGTTCCCGGCGGCGTCAACTCGCCGGTGCGCGCCTTCGGCGCCGTGGGCGGCACGCCCCGCTTCATGGCCTCCGGTGAGGGCCCCTACATCACCGACGTGGACGGCAACCGCTACGTCGACCTGGTCTGCTCCTGGGGCCCGATGATCCTCGGCCACCGCCACCCGGCCGTCGTGGAGGCCCTGGAGGAGGCCGTCGCGCGCGGCTTCTCGTTCGGCACCGCGACCGAGGGCGAGGTCCTGCTCGCCGAGGAGATCGTCTCCCGGGTGGCCCCCCTCGAGAAGGTCCGCCTGGTCAGCTCCGGCACCGAGGCCACCATGTCCGCCGTACGGCTGGCCCGCGGCTTCACCGGGCGTGCGAAGGTCGTGAAGTTCGCCGGCTGCTATCACGGGCACGTGGACGCGCTGCTGGCCTCGGCCGGGTCCGGGGTCGTCACCTTCGGCCTGCCCGACACCCCCGGCGTCACCGGCGCCTCCGCCGCCGACACGATCGTCCTGCCGTACAACTCGGTCGAGGCGGTCGAGGAGGCGTTCCGCACGTTCGAGATCGCCTGCGTGATCACCGAGGCGTGCCCGGCGAACATGGGCGTCGTGCCACCTGCCGACGGTTTCAACCGGCGCCTGCGCGAGCTGTGCACCGAGCACGGCGCGCTGCTGATCATCGACGAGGTGCTGACCGGCTTCCGCGTGTCCGCCGCCGGCTGGTACGGCATCGACCCCGTCGAGGCCGACCTCATGACGTTCGGCAAGGTCATGGGCGGCGGGCTGCCCGCCGCCGCGTTCGGCGGCCGGGCGGAGGTCATGGCCGCGCTCGCCCCCGAGGGGCCCGTCTACCAGGCGGGCACGCTGTCGGGCAACCCGCTCGCCTGCGCGGCCGGGCTGGCCACGCTGCGCGCCTGCGACGACGACGTGTACGACAGGATCGACGCGTCCGCACTGGTCATCGGCAGGGCCGCCTCCGACGCGCTGGCCGCCGCCGGGGTCCCGCACCGCCTCCAGAGGGCGGGGAACCTCTTCTCGATCTTCTTCACCGACACCCCGGTCACGGACTTCGAGTCGGCGCGGACGCAGAACACCGACGCGTACCGCGCCTTCTTCCACAGCATGCTCGACCAGGGCGTCTATCTGCCGCCGTCGGCGTACGAGGCGTGGTTCCTGTCGGCCGCCCACGACGACGCGGCGCTCACCCAGGTGGCCGAGGCCCTGCCCCTGGCCGCCAAGGCCGCCGCCCAGGCCGCCGGCGTCTGATTCATTTCACCAGCTGGTCGAGATCCACCTCGATGGGGAAGGGCACCTGCACCGCCAGGTGCCCGTGGTGGATCCCGGTCGGCGTGTACGCGCCCGTGGCGGGGTCCCGTTCGTACACGTAGACGACGGGACGCCCGTCGCTCTCTTCGACCCGCCAGAAGTGCGGGATGCCAGCCTCGGCGTATCGCGCGGGCTTGAGCTTGCGGTCGCGCTCCACCGACTCGGGGGAGACGACCTCGATCACGAGATGGACCTCGTGCGCCTCGTAGTAGGTACGGGTCATGTCCGTCGCGGCGTCGATGATCACCACATCCGGGCACGGACGCGTCCGAGAGCCCATGCGGTGGATCGCCGCCAGATGGCCGGGAGCCTGGGCGTCGAGCCGTTCGGTCAGCCCCCGGCTCAGGTGCTGGTGAAACCGCTGCTGCGGGGCCGCGAAGATGAGCGCTCCGTCGATCAGTTCGACGCGTTCGAAGAAGCCCGGCTCGCCGTTCGGGCCCTCCGAGGGCAGATGACCGTTACACACGGTAGTCATTCCACTCATTCTCGTGACCTTCCTTCTTTGTCTCCGAATTGATCCGGGATCGGGAGTGGACGTCGCCGGGCGGTTCGCGCGCAAATATAGTCACGAATCTTTACTGTCACGATCATTGACTATATGGTTGAACCGATCGCTCTCAGGAACCCATCGGAAGGATCACTGCCTTGACCATGCCCGCTCGGACGCTCCCGGCCGCGTCCCTCGCCGCGCGTCTGCTGGGCGACCGTTTCGCCGGGGACGTGCACCTGCCCGGACAGGATGGATACGACCGGGCCCGCCGGCCGCTCTACGCGTTCGACCCACGCCCCGCACTGGTCGTGGAGGCCGCCGGGGCCGAGGACGTGCAAGCGGCTGTGATCGCGGCTCGCGAGAGCGGCCTGCCGCTGGTCGTGCAGGGCACCGGACACGGCACGCACGTCCCCTGCGACGGTGCTCTGTTGCTCAGGACCTCGAGCCTGACGGGCGTCGCCGTCGACGCACGGCGCGGAACCGTGAGGACCGGGTGCGGCGCCCGCTGGGGCCGGGTGCTCGACGCCGCCGCTCCGTTCGGGCTAGCGCCGCTGTCGGGATCGTCGCGCGACGTGGGCGTCACCGGCTACACGCTCGGCGGCGGCCTGGGCTGGCTGTCGCGCCGGTACGGCTTCGCCGCGGACAGTCTGCTGCGCGCGAGAGTGGTCACGGCCGACGGCCGGCTGGTGACGGCGAGCGCGGACAACGAGCCCGATCTGTTCTGGGCCCTGCGGGGCGGCGGCGGGAACTTCGGCGTGGTGACCCAGCTGGAGTTCCGCCTCCACCCCGTGCGCGAGGTCTACGCCGGCAGCGCCTGCTTCCCCGCCGAGACGGCCGGTGAGGTGCTGGCCCGCTACCGCGACTGGATCGGGCACATCCCCGACGAGCTGAGCACGGCGATCGTGCTCACCCTGGCGCCCGAGGAGGCCTGGGTCCCCGCGTCCCTCCGCGGCAGGCGGGTCGTGATGATCAAAGCCATGTACGCGGGGGACGCGGACCGCGCCCGGTCCCTGCTGCGCCCCCTGTGGCGGGCGGCCGGGCGGGTCCTGGCCGAGGACTTCCGCACGATGCCGTACGCCGCGGCCTCGATGGGTGGCACGGCCCCCGGGCAGGTCCATCTGTTCACCGGCCTGCCCGACGAGGTGGTGGAGGCGGTCACGGCCACGCCCTCGGTGGCCGTGGAGGTCCGGCACTGGGGTGGCGCGATGAGCCGGCCGGCGCCCGGCGCCGGCCCCGCCGGCCACCGGAACACGTCACTTTCGGTCATCGTGGACGACGAGGCGCCCGCGCTGGCCGCCGCGCTGCGCCCGCACGCCACGGGGGGTTCCTTCCTGAACTTCCTGCACGACTGCTCCCGCACCGCCACCGCGTACACCCCGGAGGACTTCGGGCGTCTGCGGAAGGTGAAGGCCGTCTACGACCCCGGCAACGTCTTCGGGGGCGGCCACGTCATCCCGCCGGCCGGCGCCTGAGAGTTTCCGGGCGTGGATCAGCGTGAGGCGGGGTGCACCTGGAGGACCAGTGAAGTCAGACGACGAGGTTGAAGCCCCACACGGCGGCGAGCGCGACGGCGAGAGCCAGGTGGAGGGGACGCATGGATCAGCCGGAGGAGAACAGACGCGAGAAACTCAGCGCGAGGAGGAGAGGCGCCGGTCGCGGCTTTGCCTGGCCTGCCTGGCCAGGGTCTCCAGATAGGAGGTCTGCTCGGAACGGGTGGGCTTGGTGAAGAGCTTGTTGAAGATTCGCATGGCTACATCGTCGCATCGCTAAACAGTTGAGTGCAAACGAGTTTTTCTAACCAGAACGGTTTAGACTGGCTACATGTTGGACCTGAACCGGTTGAAGGCTCTGCACGCCGTGGCGGTCTACGGCTCGGTGGGCGCCGCGGCCGAGGCGCTGATGGTCACCCCTTCGGCGATCTCCCAGCAGCTCGCCAAGCTCGAACGGGAGACCGGCGCCGTCCTGATCGAGCGCAACGGGCGCGGTGTGAAGCTGACCGACGCCGCCGGACTGCTCGCCGAGCACGCCGAGCGCATCCTCGCGCTCGTGGAGACGGCGGAGGCCGACTTCGAGGCGCTGCGCGGAGCGGTGGTCGGCAGGCTGAGCATGGCCGCCTTCCCCACCGCGGCCCGTGGCATCGTCCCGCGCGCCCTCACCACGCTCAAGAGGCAGCACCCCGATCTCGACCTGCTGGTCTACGAAAGGGAGCCGGAGCGGCAGACCCGCGAGCTGGTGCGCGGCGACCTCGACCTCGCCGTCCTGCAGGACTGGCTCAACCGGCCGATGGCGCTGCCCGAGGGCCTGTCGCGCACGACGCTGCTCGACGACGTGGCCGACGTGGTCGTGCCGGCCGGCCATCCGCTGGTGAAGGCCGACCGGGTGCGGCTGAGCGACCTCGCCGGCGACAGCTGGATCAGCTCGACCCCCGGCACGGTGTGTCACGACTTCCTGGTGTTCCTGCTGCGTTCGGAGGAGCGGGAACCGCGGATCGTCTGCATGGCCGACGAGTACCCCACCCAGCTCGCGCTGGTCGCCGAGGGCCACGGATGCGCGCTCATCCCCCGGCTGGGCCGGGGACCGCTGCCCGAGGGCGTCGCCGTCCTGGCCGTCCAGCCGCCGCCGGTGCGGCGGATCTACGCGGTCTGGCGGACCGACGCCGCACGCCGGCCCGCGATCCGCGCCGCCGTCGACGCGCTGCGCTCTGCTTGTGACGCGCTGCGTCCTGCCTCCGACGCGTAGAGCCCCGCCGACGACGCGTACGGCCTTGCCAATGACGTGCTGCGCCCTGCGTGCTCCGAGCCGCCCGGCGGGTAGGCTGTCCAGGTCATGACAGAGATGACCATCGTTCACCTGCTCCGGCACGGTGAGGTTCACAATCCCCGTGGGGTCCTGTACGGCAGGCTGCCGGGCTACCACCTGTCCGAGACCGGCCGCCGGATGGCCGAGGTGGTCGCCAAGGCCGTCGAGGGCAGGGACATCGTCGCCCTGTGGAGCTCTCCCATGGAGCGCGCCCAGGAGACCGCGGCGCCGTCCGCCCGCGCCCTGAGCCTGGAGGTGGCGACCGACGAGCGGCTGACCGAGGCGGGCAACGTCTTCGAGGGCCTGCGGATGACCGGCAGCGACAACGTCTTCCGCGACCCCCGCTCCTACCGCCACTTCAGGAATCCGTTCCGTCCGTCATGGGGCGAGCCGTACACGCGGGTGGTGGCGCGCATGAAGGCGGTCGTGGACGATGCCCGGGCGGCCGCGCGCGGCCACGAGGCGCTGCTGGTCAGCCATCAGCTGCCCATCTGGATCATCCGGCTGGCCGCCGAGGGCAGGCGGCTGTGGCACGACCCGCGCCGCCGTCAGTGCGCGCTCGCCAGCCTCACCAGCCTGACCTTCGAGGGTGACCGGCTCATCAGCGTCGGCTACAGCGAGCCCGCCGGAGCGCTGCTCAGGGCCGTCGGCGCGTCGCCGCAGGGGGAGGCCGCGTTGTTCGACAAGGCCGACGAGGTGCTTCCCGAGGCACTGCAGGCGAGCTCGGAGGACGAGGAGACGCCCGGCCCGCGCTCCGTCCCCGGCGCGTGACCCGGCGAACGGGGCACCCGCATCGCTCGGTAGGCTTACAGCTCTACCGGTTGTAGTACAAGGAGATCCTCCTCCCGTGTCCGAGCGCCTGTCCGCCGAGCGCGTGACCGTCAAGCACCTGACCGTCAAGCGCGTGACCGTCAAGCGTCTGACCGCGCTCGCCGCCGCGGCCGTGGCCGCGACGGTTCTCGCCGGCTGTGCGGGCGGCCAGGCGGCCCAGCCCCGCTCCGGCGACACGCGCTTCGTCCCGGGGGACGGCCGCGTCGAGTTCTTCGACGCCGCCCAGCGCCACAAGGCGCCCGTGGTCGAGGGGCAGACCCTCGACGGTGGCACCGCCACGCTGACCGCGGGCAAGGTCCACGTGCTGAACTTCTGGGCCTCCTGGTGCGCGCCCTGCCGGGCCGAGGCTCCGGTGCTCAAGGACATCGCGGCGACGACCAAGTCCAAGGGCGTGGAGTTCCTCGGGGTCAACTTCAAGGACCTCAAGGCGTCCGCGCAGGCGTACGACCGCTCGGTCGAGCCCGGCTACCCCAGCATCTACGACCAGAGCGGCAAGGTGCTGCTGCAGTTCCAGGGCACGGTGCCGCCCGCCGCGATCCCCTCCACACTGATCATCGACGCCCAGGGCCGCATCGCCGCCCGCGCGCTCGGCGCGGTCAAGTACAACGACCTGCTCTCCGCCGTCACGAAGGTGACCGATGAGTGACCTCGGCAGCACCGTCGCGACCGGGTCGCTGCTGCTGGCCGCGCCGATCGCCGCGGTCGCCGGGCTCGTGTCGTTCGTCTCGCCGTGCGTGCTGCCGCTGGTCCCCGGCTACCTGTCGTACGTCACGGGCATGAGCGGCGACCCGAAGCGGGGCCGGATGGTGCTCGGCAGCGCGCTTTTCGTGCTCGGGTTCGCCGTCGTGTTCGTGCTGGGGGGCGCGCTGTTCGGCAGCCTCGGCGCGGCGCTGCACGGCAACGCCGACGTGATCACCAGAGTCCTCGGGGTGGTGACGATCGTCCTCGGGCTGGCCTTCGTGGGCGTGATCCCCGGCCTCCAGCGTGACGTGCGGATCCATCGGCTCCCTGCGGCCGGGATGGCGACGGCGCCGCTGCTGGGGATCGTCTTCGGCCTCGGCTGGACGCCGTGCATCGGCCCCACGCTGGCGGTGGTGATGACGCTCTCGGTCGACCAGGGCAGCGCGCTGCGCGGCGCCGCCCTCGCCTTCGCGTACGCGCTGGGCCTCGGGCTGCCGTTCGTGCTGGCGGGTCTCGCCTACCGCAAGGCGCTGCACACCTTCAAGGCGGTGCGCCGCCACACCCCGCTGATCACCAAGGTCGGCGGCGCGATGCTCGTGGCGGTCGGCGTGCTGCTCGTGACCGGGCAGTGGTCGGAGATCATCGCCCACCTGCAGGTGTGGGTCGGCGGCTTCAGGCCGGTGATCTGATGAGCGCCCCCGACGACCTCGCGTCCGCCGTACAGGAGGAGTCGGCGCTCCAGGAAAAGGAGCGGACGAAGCCCGTCGGGCTGGGCCCGATCGGCTGGCTGCGCTGGTTCTGGCGCACGCTCACCTCGATGCGGACGGCCCTGATCCTGCTGTTCCTGTTCGCGCTCGGCTCGGTCCCCGGATCCGTCTATCCGCAGCGAGGCGTCGATCCCGCCAGGGTCGCGCAGTATTTCAAGGACAACCCCACCCAGGCGAAGTGGCTTGACCGGTTCTGGCTGTTCGACGTCTTCAGTTCGCCCTGGTTCGCCGCGATCTACCTGCTGCTGTTCGTCTCGCTGGCCGGGTGCGTGTTCCCGCGCGCGCTGGTCCACATCAAGGAGATGCGCCGCCGCCCGCCCGCCGCGCCGCGCAACCTCCTGCGCCTGCCGCACGGCGAGACGTTCGAGGGCCGCCTCACCCTGGAGCAGGCCGCCGCCGCGCTCAGACGCAGGCGGTTTCGCGTCGCCGTCGGCGACGGCTGGGTGGCGGCGGAGAAGGGCTACCTCCGCGAGACCGGCAACCTGCTGTTCCACGTCGCGCTGCTCGTGCTGCTGTTCGCCGTCGGCGCCGGAGGCCTGTACGGCTACCGCGGCAACGTGCTGGTGGTGGAGGGCGACGGCTTCTCCAACGCCGTGGCGGCCTACGACCGCTTCATGCCGGGCAACCGGGTCACCGCCGAGTCGCTGGAGCCGTTCTCCTTCACCCTGAAGGACTTCCAGGCCAGCTATGTCGCCACAGGGGACAAGCAGGGCCAGCCGCTCGACTATCTCGCCAAGCTGGCCGTCCAGGACTCGCCGACGGCAACCCCGCGCGAGGTGGATCTCAAGGTCAACGATCCGCTGGACGTGAACGGCACGCTGACCTACCTCATCGGGCACGGCTACGCCCCCACGTTCCGGGTGACCGACGGCAAGGGCCAGGTGGCCTACGACGGCCCGGTGCCGTGCCTGGCCGACGACCAGGCCACGTACACGTCCGAGTGTGTGATCAAGGTGCCGGACGCCCAGCCGACCCAGCTCGGGTTCCTGGCGCGCTTCCTGCCCACGACCGTGCCGGCCGGGAACGCCTGGGTGTCGGTCTTTCCCGGCGCCGCGAACCCGACCGTGCAGGTCTTCCCGTTCGGCGGCGACCTCGGCCTGAAGTCGGGGCAGCCGCAGTCGGTGTACCAGCTCGACACCACGAACCTGAAGCCGCTCGGCACGATGTCGGCCCAGCCGACCCCGCTCAACCTGGGTGAGACCAAGGAGCTCGCCGACGGCGCCGGGAAGATCCAGTTCACCGGTGTGAAGGAGTGGATCAGCCTCCAGATCACCTACGACCCGGGCCGGGAACCCGCCCTGCTGGCGGCGGCCGCCGCGGTGATCGGGCTCGTGCTGTCTCTCACGATCCGCCGCCGCCGCGTCTGGGTGCGGGTGAAGGACGGGACGGTCACGGTGGGAGGATTGACCCGCACAGAAGGCGGCGGCGCGGCCTTCGCCGAGGAGTTCGCCCAGATCGTCACCGCCCTGCGCGGTGGCCCACCCACCGGCGACCCGCCCACCGGAAACGCTGCCCCGGGCGGCCGCCCGGACGAGGAGTGAGTGATGCCCGCCCCGGTAAGCCAAGCCGTCAACGACAATCTCGCTACACTGAGTGACCAGCTCATCCTGATCACCGTCCTGCTGTATCTCGCCGCGATGATCTGCTACGCGCTGGATCTCGCGTTCGGCAGGGCTCGAACGGTCGTGGCCGCACGCCGGCGGGAGCTCGTCGGCGCGGGCGGCCCGGCGGTACCCGGTGACGCGCCCGCCGGTGACGCGACGCCGGACTCGGGCCCGCAGCCGGCCGCGTGGGCGGTCCGGGCGGGGACCGTCGGCGTGGTCCTCACCTGGATCGGATGGGCCGGCAACCTCGGCGGCATCCTCACCCGGGGCATCGCCGTCGACCGGTGGCCGTGGGCCAACATGTACGAGTTCGTGGTGGCGATCTGCTTCGCCGCCGTCACCGCGTTCCTCGCGCTGCTCATCCGTCAGCCGATCCGCTTCCTCGGCGCGTTCGTGACCGTGACCGCGGCGCTCGGGCTGGGCTTCGCCGTGCTGTTCCTGCACGTCCAGGCGGGCCCGGTGATGCCCGCGCTGCACTCGTACTGGATCGCGATCCACGTCACGGCGGCGATCGTGGCCAGCGGGCTGTTCATCCTGGCTGGCGTCTGCGCGATCCTCTACCTGATCCGCAAGGACGGGCGCCCGTCGGTGCTGCCGAGCAGGGAGGGCCTGGAGCGCGTCGCGCACCGGGCGATCGTCATCTCCTTCCCGATCTGGACCTTCGCCGTCATCGCCGGCGCTCTGTGGGCGGATCGGGCGTGGGGCCGCTACTGGGGCTGGGACCCGAAGGAGGTGTGGGCGTTCGTCACGTGGGTCGTCTACGCCGCCTATCTCCACGCCCGGGCAACGGCCGGGTGGCGCGGAAAGGCCGCGATGATCATTTCGCTGGTCGCCTTCGGCTGCCTGCTGTTCAACCTGGTCGGCGTCAACATCTTCTTCTCGGGACTGCACTCCTACGCCGACGTGCCCAAGTAAGACGTGCCCAAGTAAGACGGCCCGGCCAACGGGCGGTCCACGGCGAGGGCTCCGGGCGGGAGCCCGCGAGGGGGTCGGGCGGGAGCCCGCGAGGGGGTCGGGCAGGAGCCCGCGAGGAGTTCGGGCGGGAGCCTCCGGGAGGGTTCGCGCGAGGTTCTGTGCGGGGGTTCGGTGGGGAGTCCGCGCGGGGGTTCGGTGCGGGTCGGGCGCGCGGGGGGTGCGCGCGGTTACGGGGGGTTCAGTCCTCGTCGCGCAGGCGACGGTCCAGGCTGCGCAGGAACTCGGGGTCGTCGTCGGGTCCGCGAGGTACGTCGCCGCTCTGGTACCACTGGCCGTTCCCCGCCGCGTACACGGCGTGCCGGTGGCGGGGACGACCCACGAGGAGCCAGGTCAGCGCGCCCACGTCCACCAGGAGGATCACGATGAGGACCCACATGAACTTGGGGAGATTGCGCACGTCCTGCTCGGGGGTCGTGATCACGTCGAACAGGCAGTAGAGCCAGAGGGCAAGCAGCGCCAGGCCGATAATCACGCTAGGCATGCCCACACGGTAAGCCATTCCGGCGACTGATCGGGTCGGGCTTCGGGGTGACGCGGACAGCGCGGCATCGTACGGTGGACCGGTACACGGCATGCCGAGTGCCGCGACCGCCGGGGTCCGCCCGGACGGAGCGGTGCCCGAAGTGGCGCATCGCGAGGCGGAGAAGTGACCGGCGACAGCGTCGGCGACGACTCCGGCCCCCCGGAGATTCCGAGTGTGCGAGGAACCTCCCCGGCGGGGCGACCGGCGAGTGCCGCTCCGGGCGACGCGACGGGGCGAAGACCCACGGGAAGGGCGCCGGAACGCGGAGCCTGACAGAGGGGTGCGACGGACTGGGGGGGCGATGGCGGAGCCGGGCGACAGGGGCCGCCACCGGCGGGGGTCACGGTGGTGGCAGCGAGGACCCTATCTGTCCTCCCACCGCCGTACGGATGGTCCCGAACGACCTGTCGACCGGGCCCCCGACCGGGCCCCCGACCGGGCCCCCGACTGGGCCCCCGACCGGGCCCCCGACCGGACGGGGGAGCGGGACCAGGACCGGGACCGGCCTCCCGAACGGCCGCAGGGGCGCCCCTCGCGGTGGGAGTCCATCGCCCGTCCCGCGAGGAATTCCCCCTGGGACGGGCAGTGGGGCGGCGACTGGGCCGGATGGCCGCCGGAGCGGCCCGTGGACCGGGCCCACGCGGTCACCGCACCCGTGGTGGACGACCGGCCGCAGTACACCTGGCACGACTTCGAGCTCGACGACCTTCCGACGCGGGCCTCGCCGCACTCGCCCGACGCGCCCGATCTGCGGGACGGCAGACGGCATTGCGGGCCGCTGGAGCGCGTCCTGCACCGCGAGTGGGACGCCGCGGAGGGGCCGCCCTCCGCCGACGCCGTACGGGCCGTGGACAGCCTGGCGAGGCTGCCCGAGCAGCTCAAGACCAAGCTCGCCATCGGGCTCGAAGGCATCTACGTCGGACGCGGCGGCGTGCCCGACCTCGACGACATGGGTTACCTGCGTGGCGCGCCGCTGCCGTCGGGACGGGCCACCTGGGACATCTGCGCCGGCGCGTACGGCGACCGCAAGATCGTGGTGGGGGACCGGCCGTCGCCCACGCCCGACGTGATGATGCACGAAGTCGGCCATGCGCTGGACGACGTGGACGCGAGTCCGGGAGAGTGGGTGTCGGACTCTCCCGAGTTCGCGGCGCTCTACGAGGAGTGCCTGCCGCTGTTCGCGTCGTCGTTCCACCGGCAGACCGGCGGCCTGGGGCGCAAGGAGTTCTTCGCCGACGCGTTCGCGGCGATCGCGTCCCGGCAGCGTCCCGCCCTGGTCGACATGCTTGGCGGCGACACGCGGGCGGCCCTCAACGTCATGCTCTTCTTCAACCGGCGTTACGGAATCTAGGTGATTCGATGTACGTGATCCGGCTCGGCGACGGGACGCTGCGCGTGCCTCGGTCACTCACCACGGATGACGGGCGCCTCATCGGCAACGCGTACGTGGAGGTCGCTCCGGGCGAGCCCGGCTACGAACAGTGGCTGGCCGAGTCGATCACCGAGGAGGAGGACGCCGAACGACGGCGCCGCTGGCGTGAGGGCGACGACGCGCTGGAACAGGCGTTCCTGGCCTTCAAGGCGGAGCAAGACTGACGACCCCGGCAAGGGAGCAGGACAGGCCGGGACGCAGACATGACGTGGGGCTGACTCCGGTGACCCTGCGGCGTCCGGGTAGCGCGCAGGATCACCCGGTGCTGGTACTGCGTCAGACTCGCGGGGAGTCGCCGTTCGGCCGTTCGGCCGTGAGGACGTCCTCACCGCGAAGGAGGGCGTGGACTTCCGATTCACGGAAGCGCCGGTGCCCCCCGGGGGTACGGATGCTGCTGATACGCCCGGCCGCGGCCCAACGGGTCACGGTCTTCGGGTCGACCCTGAAGAGAGCGGCAACCTCTCCAGGAGTCAGCAGTCGCTCGCTGCTACTCTCCACAATCTCTCCCCCTCGCGTCCCGCGTCCTGCAGCGGGCGGACAGGTAACCAGTGTGCCGAGCGAAGCCTGATTTATCCGTGGTTTTCGGAGAAGATCACGGGTTGTTACCGGCTCAGTGCCCGATTGTTATATGATAGAGCCTCTTTGGGGCGCTCATGGGTGTTTCTTTACAAAAGCGCCTTGTTGTGAACACTAGCAGTGCCCGCAGCAGATGCGAAGAGAGACCGGCGCGCCGGGAGGGTGACGTAACCTCGACGCTGTGCATCCGGTTGTCGTTTACACCCTTTCGCGCCTCGGCCTGTTCGCCGTCGCCCTCGGCGTCCTGTATCTCGTCGGCCTGAGGTCGTTCCCACTGCTCCTGCTCGCGGTCCTGGTCAGCGGTCTGGCCAGCTACGTGCTGCTGTCCAAACAGCGCGACGCGGTGAGCGAGCGGGTCGCCGGGAAACGGCGGGAGACAGGGAAGAACTAGGTCGCCGGGAACATGCCGACGCGGGCATGGTACTCATGCCCGAGCTCCGTCGTGTCGCTTCCCACCAAAAGACCTGCCTTTACGGTCAGGAAGGCCTTTACCCCGATTCCCCTTTCCCGCGTCGGGTTCCAGCGCAGCGCCCTGCCCGTGACCGGGTCGATCGCCCCGATGCCGGGCCGATGGACCGCTCCCGGGCCGGCCGTGTCGGCGCCGCCCGGGTTGTCGAGCCAGCGCTGGTGTCCGCCCACGTAGACGGCGGATCCCGTGACCGCGACCGCGTACAGGGAGTCCCCTCCGGTCAGGTTCACCCAGGTCGGACGGACCGCCTCGCCCTTCGCGTACGTCTCGAACCTGGCGGCGGAGTCGCACAGCTTCGAGGTGCCGCGCGCCGGCCCGCCCGTCGTGACGACCACGAAGTAGCGCCCGTCCGGAGACAGGTCGAGCCCCCGCACGTACGACGGGAAGTTCGGCTTGCACGCCGGGGCGTACGCCTCGGTGCCCCAGTCGGCCACCCTTCCGGTCGTCAGGTCGATCACCCCGAGCTGCGGGCGGCGCAGGCCGTCGAGCGTGGTGAACGAGCCGTCCACGACTAAGCGGTCGCGGACGGCGGCCATCGCGTAGATCCGGGGATCGCCGTGGCGACCGTCGCCCGGCGTGACGGTGAACCCGGGGTCCACCGCGCCGGTCTCGGCGTCCACCCGGGCCAGCGCGGTCCGCGGGCTGCGCCCGATCCTGCTGAAGTCGCCGCCGACGTAGAGCGCGCCGCCCAGCCGCACCAGGCTGGTGACCTCCCCGCCGTAGACGGGGGCGGAGAAACCGTCGACGGGAGCGCCGTCGGACACGCGCAGCCGGACCAGGCCCCGGGAGGGGGCGGCGAACGCCCCGCCCACGTAGACCGTGCCGCCGGAGCCGGCCGCGAGCGCGGCCACCGGCCCGTCGAGGTCCGGCGCGAAGTCGCGCAGGACGCGCCCGGTGTAGAGGTCGAAGGCGAAGACGTTCGCCCGCGGCAGGTCCTCCCCGCCCCGGGCCTCGCGCACCGCGCTGAAGTCGCCGCCCACGACGACGGTGCGGCCGACCAGCGCGAACGCGGTGACGATGCCGTCCAGCACATGCGGTGTGGTGTTCACCGGATTCTCCGACACCACGCGGGGCTGGCCGAGGCCGGCGGACGCCGGTGCGGCGGGGATGACTGCGGCGCATGTGACGAGCGATGCGACCGGGAGCAGGGCGGTGGTGACGCGCATTCCCCAATTTCTAGCAGACGCAACGTAATCGGCGAACTACGTTCCGCTCATCCGGCGACGGTGATGAGGAGGCGCGCCCGCCGCGGCCTAGGCTTGCCTGCATGACGCGCGCATCGCTGGACAAGCAGCCGCACGAGGTCGCCGCGATGTTCGATCGCACGGCCCGGCGCTACGACCTGGTCAACGACGTCCTCTCGCTCGGCCAGGACCGCCTGTGGCGGAAGGCCACCGCGGAGGCGATCGACGCCGGGCCCGGCGAGCTGGTCCTCGACCTCGCCGCGGGCACCGGCACCTCGACCGACGCGTTCACCGCGCTCGGGGCGCGGGCGATCGCGTGTGACTTCTCGCTCGGCATGCTCCGCACCGGAGTCGAGCGGCGCGGCGGCTCCGGCCTGTACGGCGGGGGCGTGCGCGGGGTCACGTTCGTCGCGGGCGACGCGCTGCGGCTGCCGTTCCGCGACGAGACGTTCGACGCGGTGACGATCTCCTTCGGCCTGCGCAACGTGGCCGACACCGGGGAGGCGCTGCGCGAGATGCTGCGGGTGACCCGCCCGGGCGGGCGGCTGGTGATCTGCGAGTTCTCCCGGCCGACGCCCAAGTCGTTCGACCTCGTCTACACGCAGTACCTCATGAAGCTGCTGCCGCCGGTGGCCCGGATGGTCAGCTCGAACCCCGACTCCTACGAGTACCTCGCCGAGTCGATCCGGGCGTGGCCCGACCAGGAGGCGCTGGCGAGGATCATCCAGGAGGCCGGCTGGCGGAAGGTGGCCTGGCGCAACCTCACGCTCGGCATCGTGGCCCTGCATCGTGGGGTCAAAGCGTGATGAGACGTGCTTGGCCATACCCCTCTGACACTGTGCGGCGGATAGGGGTTAGACTGCGGCGCGACAGTTTGTGAAGTTGTTCACAAAGGCACGAAGGTCTAAACCAATTCGAGGCCTTCCTTCCCTGGAACGGACAGGTCCCCCGTGAGCGAGCAAGCCCGCGTGACGCGGAGAGATGTCGACGCCGACGTCATCGTCGTCGGTGCGGGTCCCGCGGGTTCGACGGCCGCATTCCATCTCGCCCGTTCCGGTCTCGACGTGCTGCTGCTGGAGAAGGCGCGCTTCCCGCGGGAGAAGGTCTGCGGTGACGGGCTGACCCCGCGCGCCGTCAAGGAACTCGTCGCGATGGGCGTCGACATCGACGCCCCCGGCTGGGTCAGGAACAAGGGCTTGCGCGCCTACGGGGGCGGCATGAGCCTGGAGCTCGACTGGCCGGAGCTGACGAGCTACCCGAGCTTCGGGCTGGTGCGCACCCGCGCCGACTTCGACCAGATCCTCGCCAGGCACGCCGAGGGCGCGGGCGTCCGGCTGCGCGAGGGCGTGAACGTTACAGGCCCGGTGCTCGACGAGCGCAGCGGCCACGTCGTGGGCGTGACCGCCAAGGCGGACGGCGAGGAGGTGTCCTACCGCTCGCGGCTCGTGGTGGCGGCCGACGGCAACTCGACCCGGCTGTCGCTGGCGCTGGGCCTGCACAAGCGCGAGGACCGCCCGATGGGCGTGGCGGTGCGCACCTACTACACGAGCCCCCGCCACGACGACGACTACCTGGAGACGTGGCTCGAACTCTGGGACGGCGACCGGCTGCTGCCCGGCTACGGCTGGATCTTCCCCATGGGCGACGGCACCGCGAACGTCGGCCTCGGCCTGCTGAACACCAGCGAGGCCTTCAAGAACATCGACTACCGGGACCTGCTGCGGCGCTGGATGAAGAACACGCCGCAGGAGTGGGGCTTCACCGAAGAGAACATGACGGGCCCGATCCGGGGAGCCGCGCTGCCGATGGGCTTCAACAGGCAGCCGCACTACACCCGCGGGCTGGTTCTCGTGGGCGACGCCGGCGGCTCGATCAATCCGTTCAACGGCGAGGGCATCGCGTACGCCATGGAAACCGGCCGGGTCGCGGCCGAGGTGATCGCGCAGGCGCTGGCCCGGCCGACGCCCGCCCAGCGTGAGCGTGTATTACTCGCGTATCCTCGTATGCTCAAAGACGCCCATGGCGGATACTTCACCCTCGGTCGCCTGTTCGTGGAGGCGATCGGAAGACCGGGAGTGATGAGCTTCGCCACCCGGCACGGGATGCCCCATCCCACCCTGATGAGATTCGCCTTCAAGCTGCTCGCTAATCTCACAGACCGGCGGGGCGACGTCTCCGACCGCATAATCAACGCCTTGTCCAAGGTGGCTCCGCCATCATGATCGAAACCCGCATGACCGAAGCCCGCATGACCGAGACGACGCGCGTGTCGCCGCCGGCCCCGCAGGTGGCCGCCCGGCCGGCCGCGTTCTCCGGCATTCTCGTGATCGCCCAAATTCACCGAGTAAGCGAGGACATGTAGCCATGGAGCTGTATGTGCCGATCGTGGTGCTCGCGGTCCTCGCGGCGGGATTCGCCGTGTTCTCCGTGAGCATCGCGCCCTTCACCGGGCCGAAGCGCTGGAACCGCGCGAAGCTGGACGCCTACGAGTGCGGCATCGAGCCGACTCCGCAGCCGGTCGGCGGCGGCCGCTTCCCGCTGAAGTACATGATCACCGCGATGCTGTTCATCGTGTTCGACATCGAGATCATCTTCCTCTATCCGTGGGCGGTGGCCTTCGACAGACTCGGCGTGTTCGGGCTCGTCGAGATGGTGCTGTTCATCGTCACCGTTCTCGTGGCGTACGCCTACGTGTGGCGTCGCCGCGGCCTCGATTGGGATTAGCCATGGGTCTTGAAGAGAAACTCCCGAGCGGGTTCGTCCTCACCACCGTCGAGCAGGTGGCCGGCTGGGCCCGGAAGAACTCCGTCTGGCCCGCGACCTTCGGTCTCGCGTGCTGCGCCATCGAGCTGATGGCCACCGGCGGCCCGAACCACGACCTGGCCCGGTTCGGCATGGAGCGCGCCTCCGCGTCCCCGCGCCAGGCCGACCTGATGATCGTGGCCGGCCGGCTGTCGCAGAAGATGGCGCCCGTCCTCCGCCAGATCTACGACCAGATGGCCGAGCCCAAGTGGGTCATCGCGATGGGCGTCTGCGCGTCCAGTGGCGGCATGTTCAACAACTACGCCATCGTTCAGGGCGTGGACCACGTGGTGCCGGTCGACATCTACCTGCCCGGCTGCCCGCCGCGCCCGGAGATGCTGATCGACGCCATCGTGAAGCTGCACGACAAGATCCAGAACATGAAGTTCGGCGCGCACCGCGAGAGGCAGATCGAGGAGCTGGAGCTCCAGGCACTGCGCACGTTGCCGCTGATCGACCAGGGAGCCGGGAAGTGACCACCGAGAACCTGCCCGGGCTGCCCGAGGAGCCCGTCGCCCGCAAGGGCATGTTCGGCGTCAAGGACAGCGGCGACACCTCCGGCTACAACCGCCTGGTCGTCCGCCGCCCGCCCAAGCTGTCCAGCAGCCGGCCGTACGGGTCGTACTTCGACGAGGTGGCCGACGCGCTGGAGCCGGCCTTCGCCGACGCCATCGAGCGCGTGGTCGTCGACCGCGGCGAGATCACCTTCCATGTGCGGCGCGAGCGGCTGCCCGAGGTGATGAAGCACCTGCGCGACGACGCCGCGCTGCGGTTCGAGCTGTCGCTCGGCGTCTCGGGCGTCCACTACCCCGAGGAGACCGGCGCGGAGCTGCACGCCGTCTACCACCTGTGCTCCATCACGCACAACCGGCGCGTCCGGGTGGAGGTCTCCTGCCCCGACGCCGACCCGCACATCCCCTCCACGGTTCAGGTCTACCCCACGCACGACTGGCATGAGCGCGAGACGTACGACTTCTTCGGAATCGTCTTCGACGGCCACCCGGCGCTGACCCGGATCGAGATGCCGGACGACTGGGAGGGGCACCCGCAGCGCAAGGACTACCCGCTCGGCGGCATTCCGGTGGAATACCGCGGCGCCGAGGTCCCCGCGCCGGACCGGAGGAGGTCGTACTCGTGAGCATCCGCGGCGACCTGCACGAGTGGACGAGGGCAGCGAGGAGAGCGTCGTGAGCACCACCGAGACCACCGAAACCCAGGGCCGGATCTACGACGTCGCCGGTCAGGACTGGGACGAGCTGGTCAAGACCGTCAGCGAGTCGGCCGACGAGCGCCTGGTCGTCAACATGGGCCCGCAGCACCCGTCGACGCACGGCGTGCTGCGGCTCGTGCTGACCCTCGACGGCGAGACCGTGACCGAGGCCCGCACGGTGATCGGCTATCTGCACACCGGCATCGAGAAGAACATGGAGTTCCGGACGTGGACCCAGGGGGTCACGTTCGTCACCCGCATGGACTACCTCGCGCCGATCTTCAACGAGACCGCCTACTGCATGGGCGTCGAGAAGCTCCTCGGGATCACCGACAGGATCCCGGATCGGGCGCAGGCCATCCGGGTCCTGACAATGGAGCTCACCCGGATCTCCTCGCACCTCGTCGCGATCGCGACGTTCGGCATGGAGCTGGGCGCGACCACGCCGATGCTGTTCGGCTTCCGCGAGCGCGAGATGGTGCTCGACCTGATGGAGTACATCACCGGTCTGCGGATGAACATGGCGTACGTCCGGCCGGGCGGCGTCAGCGTCGACCTGCCGGCCGGCGCGGTCGACAAGATCGGCGAGTTCCTCAAGATCATGCCGGGGCGGATCAAGGAGATGCGCAAGCTCCTCGACGCGAACCCCGTCTACACCCGGCGCACCAAGGACGTGGCCTACCTCGACCTGACCGGCTGCATGGCCCTCGGGATCACCGGGCCCATGCTGCGCGCCGCCGGCCTGCCGTGGGACCTGCGCAAGTCGCAGCCCTACTGCGGCTACGAGACGTACGAGTTCGAGGTCGCGACGCAGAACACCTGCGACGTGTACGGCCGCTACCTCGTCCGCATGGACGAGATGGAGGAGTCCCTCAAGATCATTGAGCAGGCGCTCGACCGCCTGTCCGGCCCGCTCAAGGGCGGTCCGGTGATGATCGAGGACAAGAAGATCGGCTGGCCGTCGCAGCTCGCGCTCGGCCCCGACGGCCTCGGCAACTCGCCCGACCACATCGCGCACATCATGGGCAGCTCCATGGAGGCCCTGATCCACCACTTCAAGCTGGTGACCGAGGGCTTCCGGGTGCCGGCCGGACAGGCGTACGCCTCGGTCGAGTCGCCGCGCGGCGAGCTCGGCGCGCACGTGGTCAGCGACGGCGGCACCCGGCCCTACCGGGTCCACTTCCGCGACCCGTCGTTCACGAACCTGCAGGCGGTGCCCGCGACGTGCGAGGGCGGCATGGTCGCCGACGTCATCTCCGCGGTCGCCTCGATCGACCCGGTCATGGGAGGTGTGGACCGATGAGCGGCGAGCCGACGGTTCAAACCGCCCGCGTAGCGAATGAGGAGGGGAGCGCGACCATGAGCACGGGTTACGCGCCCGAGGTCCGCGAGCGTCTGGAGACGGACGCCAAGGAGATCATCGGCCGCTACCCCCGGCCGCGTTCGGCGCTGCTGCCGCTGCTGCACCTGGTGCAGTCGGAGGACGGCTACATCTCCGACGCCGGCCAGGAGTTCTGCGCCGAGATGCTGGGCCTGTCCAAGGCCGAGGTCGTCGGCGTCGCGACCTTCTACACCATGTACAAGCGCAAGCCGGCCGGCGAGTACAACGTCGGCGTCTGCATCAACACGCTGTGCGCGGTCATGGGCGGCGACCAGATCTGGGAAGAGCTCAGCGAGCACGTGGGCGTCGGCCACGACGAGACCACCGCGGACGGCAAGATCACGCTGGAGCGGCTGGAGTGCAACGCCGCCTGCGACTTCGCGCCGGTCATGATGGTCAACTGGGAGTTCTTCGACAACCAGACGCCGGAGTCGGCCAGGCAGCTCGTCGACGACCTGCGCGCCGGCAAGGAGGTCGCGCCCACGCGCGGCCCGGGCCGGCTGTGCACGTTCAAGGAGGCGTCCCGGGTCCTCGCAGGGTTCCCCGACGGCCAGGCCGGTGACGGCCCGTCGGCCGCCGGCCCGTCGCTCGAGGGCCTGAAGGTCGCCAAGGCCAACGGCTGGGAGGCCCCCAAGGCCGAGGGGAGCGCGGAATGACAACCACCCTGACGCCGATTCTGACGAGGAACTGGGACCAGGACAACTCGTTCACCCTCGACGGGTACGGCGAGTACGCGGCCGCCAAGAAGGCCCTGGGCATGGACCCCGACGCCGTCATCCAGACGGTGAAGGACTCCGGTCTGCGCGGCCGCGGCGGCGCGGGCTTCCCCACCGGCATGAAGTGGGGCTTCATCCCGCAGGGTGACGGCAAGGCCCACTACCTCGTGGTCAACGCCGACGAGTCCGAGCCGGGGACCTGCAAGGACATCCCGCTCATGATGGCCAACCCGCACGCGCTGGTCGAGGGTGTGATCATCGCGTCCTACGCCATCCGGGCCAGCCACGCGTTCATCTACATCCGCGGCGAGGTGCTCCACGTCATCCGCCGGGTGCAGGCCGCGGTCCGGGAGGCGTACGAGAAGGGTTACCTCGGCGCCGACATCTTCGGCTCGGGGTACGACCTCGAACTCGTCGTGCACAGCGGCGCCGGGGCGTACATCTGCGGCGAGGAGACCGCGCTGCTCGACTCGCTGGAGGGCCACCGCGGCCAGCCCCGGCTCAAGCCGCCGTTCCCGGCGGTCGCGGGCCTGTACGCCTCCCCGACAGTGGTCAACAACGTCGAGTCGATCGCGAGCGTGCCGAGCATCATCGCCAACGGCGCCGACTGGTTCGCCGGGATGGGCACCGAGAAGTCCAAGGGCTTCGGCATCTTCTCGCTGTCCGGCCACGTGACGCGGCCGGGTCAGTACGAGGCCCCGCTGGGCATCACGCTGCGCGAGCTGCTCGACATGGCGGGCGGCATCCGCGAGGGCCACGAGCTGAAGTTCTGGACGCCGGGGGGCTCCTCGACGCCGATCTTCACGGCCGAGCACCTGGACGTGCCGCTCGACTTCGAGTCGGTCGGGGCCAAGGGCTCGATGCTGGGCACCCGCGCCCTGCAGATCTTCGACGAGACGACCTGCGTGGTCCGGGCCGTCATGCGCTGGACCGAGTTCTACGCGCACGAGTCCTGCGGCAAGTGCACGCCCTGCCGTGAGGGCACCTACTGGCTGAAGCAGGTGCTCAAGCGGCTGGAGAAGGGTCAGGGCTCCGAGGAGGACCTGGCCACCATCACCGACATCGCCGACAACATCCTGGGGCGCTCGTTCTGCGCCCTCGGTGACGGCGCGACGAGCCCGATCCACTCGTCGGTGAAGTACTTCCGCGACGAATACCTCAAGCACTTCGAGATCGGCGGCTGCCCGTTCGATCCCGCCGCTTCCACGGTGTGGGGGTCCAAGTGACAGTTCAGACGACGCAGCCGGAGCAGCCGGTCGTGGACATGGTCACCCTGACCATCGACGGCTTCCAGGTCAGCGTTCCCAAGGGCACGCTGATCATCCGGGCCGCGGAACTGCTGGGGATCCAGATCCCCCGGTTCTGCGACCACCCGCTGCTCTCGCCGGCGGCCAACTGCCGCCAGTGCCTGGTCGAGATCACCGACGCGGGCAACGGCCGCGGCTTCCCCAAGCCGCAGCCGTCGTGCGCGATCGAGGTCGCCGAGGGCATGGTGGTCAAGACGCAGCTCACCTCGCCGGTGGCCGACAAGGCCCAGCGCGGCGTGATGGAGATGCTGCTGCTGAACCACCCGCTCGACTGCCCGGTCTGCGACAAGGGCGGCGAGTGCCCCCTGCAGAACCAGGCCATGTCGAACGGCCAGGGCGAGAGCCGGTTCGTCGAGCAGAAGCGGACGTTCGACAAGCCCGTCCCGCTGTCGACCGAGGTGCTGCTCGACCGCGAGCGCTGCGTCCAGTGCGCGCGCTGCATCCGGTTCTCCGACCAGATCGCCGGTGACCCGCTCATCGACTTCTTCGAGCGCGGGGCCAAGGAGCAGGTGGGCGTCGCCGGCGGCGAGCCGTTCCAGTCCTACTTCTCGGGCAACACCATCCAGATCTGCCCGGTGGGCGCGCTGACCGGCGCGGCCTACCGGTTCCGCTCCCGCCCGTTCGACCTGGTCTCCACGCCGAGCGCGTGCGAGCACTGCGCGTCGGGCTGCTCGCTGCGCACCGACCACCGGCGGGGCAAGGTCACCCGCCGCCTGGCCGGGGACGACCCGCAGGTCAACGAGGAGTGGAACTGCGACAAGGGCCGCTGGGCCTTCACCTACGCCACCGCGCCCGACCGGCTGCGGTCGCCGCTGGTGCGCGACGAGAGCGGCAAGCTCGTCCCCACCTCCTGGCCGGACGCGCTGGCCGTCGCGGCCGAGGGCCTGCTGCGGGCCCGCGGCAAGGCCGGTGTGCTGGTCGGCGGGCGGCTCACGGTCGAGGACGCCTACGCCTACAGCAAGTTCGCCCGGATCGCCCTCGGCACCAACGACATCGACTTCCGGTCCCGCCCGCACTCGGAGGAGGAGGCGCGCTTCCTCGCCCACGCCGTGGCGGGCAAGGGCATCGAGGTCTCCTACGCCGACCTGGAGACGGCCCCGGCCGTGCTCCTGGCCGGGTTCGAGCCCGAGGAGGAGTCGCCGATCGTCTTCCTGCGCCTGCGTAAGGCGGCGCGCAAGCGGGGCCTGAAGGTCTACGCGCTCGCGCCGTTCGCCACGCCGGGCCTGGCCAAGATGAACGGCACGCTCATCCGCACCCTGCCCGGCGCCGAGGCCGAGGCGCTCGGCGACCTCGTCACCGGCGAGGTCCTGCCCGAGGGCGCGATCGTCCTCGCCGGTGAGCGGCTCGCCGCCGCCCCCGGCGCCCTGTCGGCGCTCGTACGGCTCACGCAGGCGACCGGCGCCCGGCTCGCCTGGGTGCCACGCCGCGCCGGTGAGCGCGGCGCGCTGGAGGCGGGTGCCCTGCCGGGCCTGCTGCCGATCGGCCGCCCCGCCGCCGACGAGGCCGCCCGCGCGGAGGTCGCCAGGGTGTGGGGCGTCGCCTCGCTGCCCGAGGCGCCCGGCCGCGACACGGCGGGCATCATCGAGGCCGCGCTGAACGACGAGGTCGACGCGCTGGTCGTGGCGGGCGTCGACCCCTACGACCTGCCCGATCCGGCCCGGGCCCTGGCGGCGCTGGAGAACACACCGTTCATCGTCAGCCTGGAGATCCGCGCCAGCGCGGTCACCGACCGGGCCGACGTGGTCCTGCCGGTCGCCGCCGTGGCCGAGAAGTCCGGCACGTTCGTCGACTGGGAGGGCAGGGGCCGCTCGTTCGGCGTGGCCACGGCCGTCCCCGGCCTGATGAGCGACCTGCGCGCCATCGCCGCGATCGCCGACCAGATGGACGTCCACCTCGGCCTGCCCGACCCCGCGGCGGCCCGGCGCGAGATGGCCGCGCTCGGGTCCTGGAAGGGCCCGCGTCCGGCCGCGCCCGCGGTCGGCGGCCTCGTGATCGCGGAGCCGCAGGCGGGCGAGGCCGTGCTGGCCACCTGGCACCTGCTGCTCGACGACGGCCGGTTGCAGGACGGCGAGCCGTACCTGGCGGGGACCGCCCGCGCGGCCGCGGCGCTGCTGTCGGAGGCGACGGCCGCCGAGATCGGCGCGGTCGACGGCGGAAAGATCACCATCGGTGACGACGTGGTCGTTCCGGTGCGCGTCGCGGACCTGCCCGACCGTGTCGTGTGGGTGCCGTCCAACTCCGCCGGCCTGTCGGTCACGCGCGACCTGCGCGCGGTCGCCGGAGACGTCGTAAAGATCGGGAGCGTCTCGTGAACAACCCCGGACCCACCTGGAACGACTTCGGCCACGATCCCCTGTGGATCATCATCATCAAGGCCGTCGCGATCTTCGTGTTCCTGATGCTGGGCGTGCTGATGGGCGTGTGGACCGAGCGCAAGCTCATCTCGCGCATGCAGCACCGCTACGGCCCCAACCGCGCAGGTAAGTTCGGCCTGCTGCAGACGGTGGCCGACGGCCTGAAGATGGGCCTGAAGGAAGACATCATGCCACGCACCGTGGACAAGGTGATCTACTTCCTGGCCCCGGTCATCATCGCCGTCCCGGCCTTCCTGGCCTTCTCCGTCGTGCCGTTCGGGCCGGTGGTCTCGATGTTCGGCCACCGGACGCCGCTGCAGCTCACCGACCTTCCGGTCGCGGTCCTGCTGGTCCTGGCCACCGCCTCGATCGGCGTCTACGGCATCGTGCTCGCCGGGTGGGGCTCCCGCTCGCCGTACGCCGTGCTGGGCGGCCTGCGCTCGGCAGCCCAGGTCGTGTCGTACGAGATCGCGATGGGCCTGTCCTTCGTCGCGGTGTTCCTCCAGGCGGGCACGCTGTCCACCCACGAGATCGTGGCGAAGCAGGCGGGCGGCGGCACCTGGGACATCGGCGGACTGTCCATCCCGATGCCGTCCTGGTACGTGATCTCGCTGATCCCGTCCTTCCTGATCTACGCGATCACGATGCTGGGCGAGACGAACCGCGTGCCCTTCGACCTCCCCGAGGGCGAGGGCGAGCTGGTCGGCGGCTTCCACACCGAGTACTCCTCCTCGCTGAAGTTCGCGATGTTCATGCTCGCCGAGTACGTGAACGTCTTCACGGTCTCGGCGATGGCGATCACGCTGTTCTTCGGCGGCTGGCGGGCCCCGTGGCCGATCTCCCTGTGGGACGGCGCGAACTCCGGCTGGTGGCCGTTGCTGTGGTTCTTCACCAAGCTGGTCATCGCGTTCGGGTTCTTCGTCTGGGTCCGCGCCTCACTGCCACGTGTCCGGTACGACCAGCTCATGGCCTTCGGATGGAAGGTACTGATCCCGGTCAACCTGGCCTGGATCCTGATCGCCGCCACGTTCAAGGCGCTGCGGATGCCGGACAGCAACCGGGCGATCATCATGACCATCGGTGCTGTCGTCATCATCGGCGCCCTCGCGATCTGGTTGCGCTTCGACACGGTCAACCAGCGCCGCAAGGAGGCCAAGGCGGCCGCGATCGAGGAGGAGTTCGAGCAACTGCGCGAGGAGCCGGTCGCGGGCGGGTTCCCCGTGCCGCCGCTCGACGCGCCGCACTACCACGGAGTCGTGCCCGCCGCGCGTCTCAACCCCGACGCCGCCAAGGAGGTGACCAGTGGGAGCAACTGATTGGCTGAACCCGATCAAGGGATTCGGCGTCACCTTCCACCACATGTTCAAGAAGCCGGTGACCGTCAACTATCCCGAGGAGAAGCGGCCCACCGCGCCGCGCTTCCACGGGCGGCACCAGCTGAACCGGTGGCCCGACGGGCTGGAGAAGTGCGTCGGCTGCGAGCTGTGCGCCTGGGCCTGCCCGGCGGACGCCATCTACGTCGAAGGCGGCGACAACACCGACGAAGAGCGTTTCTCGCCGGGTGAGCGGTACGGCCGCGTCTACCAGATCAACTACCTGCGCTGCATCCTCTGCGGGCTGTGCATCGAGGCGTGCCCCACCCGGGCGCTCACGATGACCAACGAGTACGAGCTCGCCGACTCCAGCCGCGAGTCGCTGATCTACACCAAGGAGATGCTCCTCGCGCCGCTCGGACCGGGCATGGAGCAGCCGCCCCACCCGATGCGCCTCGGCGAGACCGAAGAGGACTACTACCGGTTGGGTCGAAGCAATGGGTGAGTCCATCACGTTCTGGGTGCTCGCGGTCATCTCGGTGATCGCCGCGCTCGGACTCGTCTTCAGCCGCAGGGCCGTCTACTCGGCCCTCATGCTCGGCGTCGTCATGCTCTCGCTGGCGGTGCTGTACGCGGTTCAGGACGCTCCGTTCCTGGCGGCGGTGCAGATCATCGTCTACACCGGCGCGGTCATGATGCTGTTCCTGTTCGTGCTCATGCTCGTGGGCGTGGACTCGTCCGACTCCCTCGTGGAGACGATCAGGGGCCAGCGGTTCTGGGCCATCGTGGGCGGGCTCGGCTTCGCCGCCCTGCTCGCCCTCGGCATCGGCAACGCCGTCGTCGGCTCGCCGAAGGGCCTGGCGGCCGCCACTCAGGCGGGCAACGTGCCCTCCCTGGCCGAGCTGATCTTCACGCGCCACGTGTTCGCCTTCGAGGTGACCTCGGCGCTGCTGATCACCGCCGCGCTCGGCGCGATGGTGCTCGCTCACCGGGAGCGCACCGAGGCGAAGCCGACCCAGAAGGACCTGTCCCGGCAGCGCTTCGTCGCCTTCGGCAAGACGGGCAAGAACCCGGCGCCGCTGCCCGGCCCCGGCACCTACGCCCGGCACAACGCCATCGACATGCCGGCGCTGCTGCCCGACGGGTCCGTCTCGCCGCTGTCGGTCAACCGGTACATCGCCCGGTACGAGGAGGCCCAGGGGACTCTGCCCCCGGAGGTCGCCCGCGTGCTGGAGCAGGAGGAGGCCGCCCAGCGCTCGAACGGGCACCCGAGCGGGCACAGCACGCCCACCGTGGCCGAGGAGGCCAGGGACGGCGGCCCCGACACCGAGCCGATGCCCGAGGAGGGCGTCGTCGCCGGCCGGGTCGTCAGCTCCCGCGGTGAGTCCGTGAGGGAGTCCCGGAGCGAGGAGGACGGCAAGTGACCACGCACTACCTGGTGCTCTCCGCGCTGCTGTTCGCCATCGGCGGCGTCGGCGTGCTCGTACGGCGCAACGCCATCGTGGTGTTCATGTGCGTCGAGCTCATGCTCAACGCCTGCAACCTGGCGTTCGTCACCTTCGCCCGGCAGAACGGCAACCTCGACGGCCAGCTCATCGCGTTCTTCGTGATGATCGTGGCCGCCGCCGAGGTGGTCATCGGCCTGGCCATCATCGTGACGATCTTCCGAACCCGCAGGAGCGCGTCGGTGGACGACGCCAGCCTGCTGAAGTACTAAGAGGTGGCCGTGGAACCCGCTGAGATCATCCAGCACTCCGGCGGAGCGATCGGAGCAGCCTGGCTCATGATCGCTCTGCCCCTGGTGGGAGCGGCGGTCCTCCTGCTTGGCGGCCGGAGGACCGACAAGTTCGGCCACCTGCTGGGCGTGCTCATGGCCGTCGCGTCGTTCGTGGTGGCGGCGCTGTCGTTCGTGCAGCTGCTCGGCCTCGCCCCCGGCGAGCGCCGCCGCGGGATCGAGCTGTACGACTTCATCCCCGGCCTCGCGAAGGTCGGGCTGCTGGTCGACCCGCTGTCGATCTCGTTCTGCCTGCTGATCACCTTTGTGGGCTCGCTGATCCACATCTACTCGATCGGCTACATGGCGCACGACCCGAACAGGCGGCGGTTCTTCGCCTACCTCAACCTGTTCGTCGCGGCGATGCTGCTGCTGGTGCTGGCCGACAACTACGTGGCGCTGTTCGTCGGCTGGGAGGGCGTCGGCCTCGCGTCGTACCTGCTGATCGGGTTCTGGCAGCACAAGCCCTCGGCGGCGACCGCGGCCAAGAAGGCGTTCATCGTCAACCGCGTCGGCGACTTCGGCCTGCTGATCGGCATCTTCACGATCTTCGCGACGTTCCACACGCTGGCCTTCAGCGACGTCCTCGCGAACGCGTCGAAGGCGTCGTCGGGCACGCTCACCGCGATCGGCCTGCTGCTGCTGGTCGGCGCGTGCGGCAAGTCGGCCCAGCTCCCGCTGCAGTCCTGGCTCCTCGACGCGATGGAGGGCCCGACCCCGGTCTCGGCCCTCATCCACGCCGCGACCATGGTCACCGCCGGCGTCTACCTCATCGTCCGGTCCGGCCCGATCTACCAGGGCACCGGGACCGCGCAGCTCGTGGTGACGATCGTCGGCGTCGCGACCCTGCTCGCCGGTGCGATCATCGGTACCGCCAAGGACGACATCAAGAAGGCGCTGGCCGGTTCGACGATGTCGCAGATCGGCTACATGGTGCTCGCCGCGGGCGTCGGCCCGGCGGGCTACGCCTTCGCGATCGCGCACCTGATCACGCACGGCTTCTTCAAGGCCGACATGTTCCTCGGCGCGGGCTCGGTCATGCACGCCATGAACGACGAGGTCGACATGAGGAAGTACGGCGCGCTGCGGAAGGTCATGCCGCTCACGTTCGTGACGTTCCTCGTCGGCTATCTGGCGATCATCGGCTTCCCGCTGCTGTCCGGCTACTTCACCAAGGACGGCATCATCGAGGCCGTCATGGAGCACAACGAGATCCTCGGCTGGCTGGCCGTGCTCGGTGCGGGCATCACCGGTTTCTACATGTCGCGCCTGGTGTTCATGACGTTCTTCGGCGCCAAGCGCTGGGAGCCCACGGCCCACCCGCACGAGTCGCCCGCCGTCATGACCGTGCCGCTGATCATCCTGTCGATCGGTTCGATCGTCCTGGGCGGTTACCTGGTCCTGAGCAACCGCTTCATGACCTTCCTGGCCCCGGCCGTCGGCGCGCCGGAGGAGATGCCGTCCTTCCACCCGTTCAGCGTCCCCGGTCTGGCCACGCTCGCGCTCGTGGCGATCGGCGCTGCCTTCGCCTGGATGAAGTACGGCAGGGCCGAGGTGCCCGCGGTCGCCCCGCGCGGCTCCTTCCTCACCACCTTCGCCCGTCGTGACCTGTACGGCGACGCCCTGAACGAGGCGCTGTTCATGCGTCCCGGCCAGTGGCTGACCCGCCTGGCCGTGTTCTTCGACAACCGCGGCGTCGACGGCCTGGTCAACGGCCTCGCCGCGGGCATCGGCGGCACGTCCGGGCGCCTGCGCAGGGTTCAGACCGGGTTCGTCCGCTCGTACGCGCTGTCGATATTCCTGGGTGCCGCCGTCCTGGCCGGTGCCTGGCTCGTCGTAGGGAACCTGTGATGCCCTGGCTTTCAACCCTTATGGGCGTGTCCGTACTCGGCGCGCTGGGCGTGACCCTCGTCCGGAACGACAAGCTCGCCAAGCAGTTCACGCTGGTGATCTCGCTCATCGTGCTGGCACTGACCGTCGCCATGGCGGTGCAGTTCAGCCCGAACGGCGACACGCCGCAGTTCATCGAAGACCACGTCTGGATCAAGCAGTTCGGCATCCACTACGCGCTGGGCGTCGACGGGATCGCGCTGGTGCTGATCCTGCTGTCGGCGATCCTCGTGCCGATCGTCGTGCTGGCCTCGTGGCATGACGCCGAGGCGGGCAAGCGGTCGGTCCGGACGTACTTCTCGCTGATCCTCGTGCTCGAGGCCATGATGATCGGCGTCTTCGCGGCGACCGACGTCTTCCTCTTCTACGTCTTCTTCGAAGCCATGCTGATCCCGATGTACTTCATGATCGGGTCGTACGGCGGGGCGCAGCGGTCGTACGCGGCCGTGAAGTTCCTGCTGTACTCGCTGTTCGGCGGGCTTCTGATGCTGGTGGCGGTGATCGCGCTCTACTCGATCGCCGGCAAGGGCTCGTTCCAGCACGCCGACCTGGTCGGCACCATCCAGGACGTGAACACGCAGAAGTGGCTGTTCCTCGGCTTCTTCATCGCCTTCGCGATCAAGGCGCCGCTGTGGCCGTTCCACACCTGGCTGCCGGACGCCGCCGCCCAGGCCCCGGCCGGCGCGGCCGTGCTGCTCGTGGGCGTGCTCGACAAGGTCGGCACCTACGGCATGCTCCGCTTCTGCCTGCAGCTCTTCCCGGACGCGGCCAAGTTCTTCACGCCGCTGGTCATCGCGCTGTCGGTGATCGGCATCATCTACGGCGCGATCGTGGCCATCGGGCAGACCGACATGAAGCGGCTCATCGCGTACACCTCGGTGTCGCACTTCGGCTTCATCGCGCTGGGCGTGTTCGCCATGACCACCAGCGCGGGCTCGGGCGCCACGCTCTACATGGTCAACCACGGCTTCTCGACCGGCGCGCTGTTCCTCATCGCGGGCTTCCTCATCCACCGCAGGGGCTCGCAGTACATCGCCGACTACGGCGGCGTGCAGAAGGTCGCACCGGTCCTCGCCGGGACGTTCCTGGTGGCCGGTCTGTCCAGCCTCTCGCTGCCCGGTCTCAGCACGTTCGTCAGCGAGTTCATGGTGCTGACCGGCACCTACCAGCGGTACGTCGTCCCGGCCGTGATCGCGACCGTCGGTGTCATCCTCGCCGCGATCTACATCCTGTGGATGTACCAGCGGACGATGAACGGCCCGACGGCCGAGTCGGTCAAGTCGCTGCCGGACCTCAACGCCCGGGAGAAGTGGGTGGTGGCGCCGCTCGTCGCGCTGCTGCTCGTGTTCGGCTTCTATCCCAAGCCACTGCTCGATGTGATCAATCCCGCCGTGAAGGACACGCTGTCCAGCGTGTCGGTCACGGACCCGCAGCCGGCCGTACCCGTTGCTCAGGAGGGCCAGTAGTGAACGGCACCATTGAGGCGCCCACCATCGAGTACGCCCTGCTGGCGCCGATACTCGTCGTCTTCGGCGCGGCGATCGTCGGCGTGCTGGTGGAAGCGTTCGCCCCGCGCTACCTGCGCTCGGCCATCCACCTGCCGCTCACGCTGCTCTCGCTGGCCGGCGCGTTCGCGCTGGCCGTGTGGCAGGCGGTCAAGGGCGTGCCCACCAAGCCCGCCGCGATGGGCGCGGTCGCCGTGGACGGCCCGGCCCTGTTCATCTGGGGCACGATCCTCATCCTCGCCTTCGTGAGCGTGCTGCTCATCAAGGACGAGGAGCACTTCGTCGGCTCCGCCGCGGCCGTGCCGGGCTCGGCCGAGGAGGAGCAGTCGCTGGTCGAGCGCGCCGCGCACACCGAGGTCTACCCGCTGCTGCTGTTCGCGGTCGGCGGCATGCTGCTGTTCCCCGCGGCCAACGACCTGCTCGTGGCGTTCGTCGCCCTCGAGGTCATGTCGCTGCCGCTGTACCTGCTGTGCGGCCTGGCCCGGCGGCGCCGCCTGCTGTCGCAGGAGGCCGCGGTCAAGTACTTCCTGCTCGGCGCGTTCTCCTCGGCCTTCTTCCTGTACGGCACGGCCCTGATCTACGGCTACGCCGGGTCGGTCGACCTCGTGAAGATCAACCAGGCGCTGGGGACGGTCGGCGGCGAGGACACGCTGCTCTACATCGGCGCGGCAATGCTCGGCGTCGGCCTGCTGTTCAAGATCGGCGCCGCGCCGTTCCAGGCGTGGAAGCCGGACGTCTACCAGGGCGCGCCCACGCCCATCACCGCGCTGATGGCCTCCGGCACCCTGGTGGCCGCCGTCGGCGCGCTGCTGCGGGTGTTCTGGGTCGGCCTCGGCGGTCTCGACTGGGACTGGCGCCCGGTGCTGTACGGCGTGGCGATTCTCACGATGGTGGTCGGCGCGGTCCTCGCGATCACGCAGACCGACATCAAGCGGATGCTCGCCTACTCCTCGATCGCGCACGGCGGTTTCCTGCTCATCGGCGTCATCGCCACGGGCCACACGCAGGCCGAGAACACCTCGGCCCTGTCCGGCCTGCTGTTCTACCTGGTGGCGTACGGCTTCACCACGGTCGGTGCGTTCGCGGTCGTCACGATGGTCCGTGACGCGGGCGGCGAGGCGTGGCACCTGTCCCGCTGGGCCGGGCTGGGCAAGCGCTCGCCGCTGCTGGCCGGGGTCTTCGCCTTCTTCCTGCTCGCCTTCGCCGGCATCCCGCTGACCAGCGGGTTCTTCGGGAAGTACGCCGTCTTCCAGGCGGCCGTCGCGAACGGCGCCACGCCGCTGGTCATCATCGGTGTGGTGGCCTCGGCCATCGCCGCGTTCTTCTACGTCCGGGTGATCGTGCTGATGTTCTTCAGCGACCCGGCCGCCGACGGCCCGTCCGTCGTGCTGCCGTCGCGGGGGACCGCGGCTGTGGTCGGTATAGCGGCGTTGGCTACGGTAGTTCTCGGGGTGTACCCCTCGCCGGTGCTGGATCTCGCGCACTCGGCTGCCAAGACCCTGTTCGTCCGATAGGAGATTTCCGTATGGCCGCGCCGCCCGTTGTGGACATCCCTCTCGTCGACGAGCGGCTGGCCGACGACCTCGCAGGCGGGCTCGCGGCGGTGGAGAAGCTGCTGCGCTCGTCCGTCGAGAGCGAGGACGCCTTCGTCACCCAGACGTCCAGGCACCTCATCGAGGCGGGCGGCAAGCGGTTCCGGGCGATGCTCGTGCTGCTGGCCGCCCAGTTCGGCAACCCGGACGCCCCGGGCGTCGTGCCCGGGGCCGTCGTCATCGAGCTGACCCACCTGGCCACGCTCTATCACGACGACGTGATGGACGAGGCCCCGGTGCGCCGGGGCTCCCCGTCCGCCAACGCCCGGTGGGACAACACCGTGGCCATCCTCACCGGCGACTACCTGTTCGCCCAGGCGTCGGAGATCCTCGCCGACCTCGGCAGCGAGCTGATCCGGATCCAGGCGCGTACGTTCTCCCGCCTGGTCCGCGGCCAGATCCGCGAGACGATCGGGCCCGCCGAGGGCCGCGACGCGATCGCCCACTACATCAGCGTGCTGGCCGACAAGACCGGCTCTCTCATCGCCACCTCGGGCCGCTTCGGCGCCATGCTCGCCGGCGCTCCCGCCGACGTGGTCGATCGTCTCACCGACGCCTGCGAGGCGATCGGCGTGGCCTGGCAGCTCGGCGACGACCTCATCGACGTGGCCGCGCCCACGACCGACTCGGGCAAGACCCCGGGGACCGACCTGCGCGAGGGCGTCCGCACGCTCCCCGTGCTGTACGCCCTGGCCTCCGACGACCCCGCCGACGCCCGGATGCGTGCTCTGCTGTCGGGGCCGGTGGCGGAGGAGGACGTCGAGGAGGCACTGACCCTGCTGCGGGCCCACCGGGCCATGGAGCAGGCCCGCGAGGAGCTCACCCGCTGGATCGACCGGGCCAAGGACGCCCTGGCCGGCCTGCCCGACATCCCGGCCCGTACGGCCCTCATCGCCCTGTGCGACTACGTCGTCGAGCGCACCGGCTGATCGTTTTCAGGGGATCATTGCCCGGGTGAGACTCACCCGGTGTGCGGTCGTCCTGTCGGCGGTCGTGTCCCTTTCCCTGGCCGTGGCCGCCTGCGGCACACGGGGCGCAGGCACATCCGCCGCCGCTCCGACGCCGGCTTCGACGCCCGCCGGCATGGTCATCGTGGACAAGGACCAGGTCCTCACGCGTGGTGCGGGAGAGGGAGAGGGCTCGGCGCAAGCCCTGTTCGACGCCATCGCCGCGGCGGTTTCGCCCGAGCCGGTTTCGCCCGAGCCGACTTCGCCCGAGCCGGGCTCGCGTGAGCCGACTTCGCCCAAGCCGGGTTCGTTCAAGGCGGGCTCGCCTGGCCCGCACGGGGAACGACCGGACCCCACCCCCTCGGTGTCGCAGACGTTTCTCTCCTGGGTGTTGCGGAAGGGCGAGCCGATCCCCGTGCGCAACCCGGGCACCGGGGGTGCGAACCCGCGCCTGTTGTCGGCGCTGCTCACGGAATTCGGTCCGGCCTACGAGTCGGACGCGACTCCGGGGGCGGCGCTCGGCCTCCCGGCCCCCGTCCTCGAGGGGTCGCAGTTCGTCGCGCTCCGGATGATGAGCAGCCCCTTGCACGCGCCCTCTTCATGCGGGAAATGGACCTCGGGGATGTGGACTGTCGTGCTGCGCGACTTCGACCAGCGGGGCGTGTGGATCGCGGCGACGAAGTTGCAGTCGTCCCGGAGCGCCGACCCGCTCGTGTTCGGCGAGTCGATCGTCACAGGGCCTGCCGCGATGCTGGAACAACTGGCGGACACCAGCGGCGTGGAGTCCTGCCGGAAGCTGAGGGGCAGCGGGGCCGGCACCGGAGCGGTGGAGCCGTTCCCCGTGCCGCCGCTGGGAGTCCGGTCCTTCGCCTTCCGCATCACGGGCAGCGGAGACGTCCCCGTCTGGCAATGGGTCGAGGTGGTGCAGACATCTCGCTACGTGCTGGAGATCCGGATTCCGAACCAGTTCCCCGAGCCGCGCACCGACCCCGCCGTGCTGCTGCCACGCATCGCCGAGGCGGCGTACGCCAGGGCCGAGGCGGCGCTGGCATGACACCTTCCCGACGGGCCGCCCTGATCTGCCGGCCGGTGAGCGTCAGGTCGGGCGGCGCTCGCTGCGCCGCTGTCTACTTCTGGTCGGCGAGCCACTCGTCGAAGGTGGTCGGCGCGATGCGGGCGCCCTCGCCGGGCAGCAGCACCTCACCCGCCATCTCCGGGCTGAACAGGCCCGACCAGGTCGGCACGAGCTTGACCGAGCGGCCGCGTGCCTCGAGGGTGCGCCGGGCCATGTCGACGAGGTCCTGCGGCTCGGGACCGGCCACGTCGGCGTAGCGCCCCTGCGGGTCGCCCACCGCGACCTCCGCGAGGACGTCGGCCACGTCGGCGGGCGCGATCGGCTGCACCAGCAGCGGCGCGAGCGTGGCGACGCCGTCCTGCTCGGTCCAGCCCGCCACCGTCTCGGCGAAGTCGTGGAACTGCGCGACCGGGACGATCGTCCACGGCACCGGACCGGCGGACACCAGGCGCTCCTGCTCCCGCTTGCCGGCGTAGTGGGCGTTGCCCTCGACGCGGTGGATGCCGATGATCGAGAGCAGCACGTGGTGGCGGACGCCCGCCCGTTCCTCGGCGGCCAGCAGGTTCCTGGTGGTCGTGCCGAAATACGACACCGACTCGTCCCGGTCGGTCGCCTCCGAGCTGATCGCGTCGACCACGGCCTCCACGCCGGTCAGGGCGTCGTCGAGCCCCTCGCCCGTCATCAGGTCCACGCCGAGGGAGCGGCTGACGCGTACGACGTCGTGCCCGTCCCGTTCGAGGGCCGCGACGGTGAGCTTCCCGATGTTCCCGGTGGCGCCGGCGACTGCGATGCGCATGGTTTCTCCTTCGCTAGACGCCCCGGATGCTATCTCGGATAAAATAGATCTGCAATCTCTCCAATACACTGGAGGGCATGAAGCTGCCTGCGAGCACCGAGTGGGTGTTGCACTGCGCCACCACGCTGGCGCAGCTCGAGCCGGGAGCGACCGCGTCGGCGGCCCAGCTCGCGGAGTATTACGACGTTCCGGCCCCCTACCTGGCCAAGCAGCTGCAGGCGCTCGTCAGAGCCGGTGTGCTGACCGCGATGACGGGCCCGCGCGGCGGGTTCCGCCTCGCGCGGGCCGTTTCCGACATCACGTTGCTGCAGATCGTCGAGGCCGTGGACGGTTCGTCCTCGCCGTACGAGTGCCGTGAGATCCGCCAGCAGGGACGGGGGGCGTTACCTCCGGAGGACTGCCGGCGCATCTGCGTCATCGCCGAGAAGATGGCCGAGGCGCACCGCGCGTGGCGGAGCAGCCTCGCCGGAGTCACCCTCGCCGACATCCTCACCGAGCTTCCTGAGTGGGCGCCTGCTCGCACCCGCTCACGTATCGCGGCCACCCGCTGACGGCGGCTCATGTCGGGATAAGGTTGATCGGCAGCGTCGGCGGAAAAGCCGGCGGCACGGCTCAGCGGCCGGCGAGGAGGTCCACGACGGGAGCGAGGGCGTCGGCGAAGAAACCGTTGACGGTGACGTAGGAGATGCCCAGCTCGTCGCGGCGGCGCAGCAGCGTTTCGGCCATCTCGCGGGGCGAGCCGCGAAGCACGGCCGCGGCGTCCGCCGACGTGGTCCTGAGCCCTTCGGGCACCCACGGAGGCGGCCCGTCGCCCACCTGGAGCAGGTTCATGCTCAGCTCGATGTCGTCGAACCGCGCGCCGGCTTCGTCGCGGAGGATGCCGACGGGCGCGCGCAGGCCCTCCTCAGGCGTGTCGGGCGGCACGGCGAGCGCGACGATGTCCGCCTCCTCGGCGGCCAGCGCCAGCATGCGGGGACCGGCCCCGGCGACCAGGACGGGCGGCCCCGGACGCCGCACTGCGGTCCTGCCGGCGGCGAAGGCCGCCCGCACCTCGCCGATCACCGACCGGACCTGTGCGACGCGTTCGCCCGCCGTGCCGTACGGCACCCCGAGCGCCGCCGCGTCCTGACGGGCGTCGGCACGGCCACCACCCACGCCGACCTCCAGCCGTCCGCCGGACAGGAAGTCGAGCCCGGCGAGCTCGTGGGCGAGCAGCCGGGGGTTGCGGTAGGGCGCGGCCAGCACGAACGTGCCCACGCGCAGCACGCTCGTGGCGGTGGCCGCCGCGGTCATCGCGAGCAGCGGCGGAAGCGTCCGCAACGTGTCGGGGACGAGCAGGGTCGAATAGCCGAGGTCCTCGGCCCTGCGGGCCGTCGCCGTCCAGGCGGCGGCGTCGGGAGCCAGGCCGGCGACGATCCCGAAGCGGAAATCCTTGCTCATGTGACGATCGTCGCCGGTTCGGCCGGCGCCGTCGTCCGCCCGCCGGAGGCGACAGCCGTACTCCCCGTGACGTATCAGACGGTCTCGAGCGCGGCCGCGTGTTCCTGACGAATGGTGTGGGCGGAGCGGATGCTGTCCCAGGTGAAGACGCACAGCGCGAGCCAGACGACGACAAATCCGGCCCAGCGGCTGGCCGGCATCGTCTCGTGGGCGATCAGCACGCCGCACAGGAACTGCAGCACCGGGGCGATGTACTGGAGCAGGCCGATGACGGTGAGCGGAACCCGCAGCGCGGCGGCCGTGAAGAGCATCAGCGGCACCGCGGTGATGACGCCGGCCGCCACCAGCAGCAGGGCGTGTCCGAGGCCGTGGTCGCCGAAGGTCCCCGTGCCGTTGGCCTGCAGGACGAGCAGGTAGCCCAGGGCCGGCACCAGCAGCACGAGCGTCTCGATGGTCAGGCTCTCCGCGCTGCCCACCCCCGCGGCTTTCTTGATCAGGCCGTACGTGCCGAAGCTGAAGGCGAGCACGAGGGCGATCCAGGGGAGGCGCCCGTAGTCGAGCGTGAGGATGAGGACCGCGAGGGCGCCCAGCCCGACGGCGATCCACTGCCACCGGCGCAGTCGCTCGCGGAAGACCAGCACGCCGAACAGCACGCTGACCAGGGGGTTGATGAAGTAGCCGAGCGCGCTTTCCACCACGTGACCGGCGTTGACGGCGTAGATGTAGACGCCCCAGTTGACCGAGACCGTGACGGCCGCGAGGGCGAGGAGGATCAACTGGCGGCGCGTGATCGTGCGGATCCACGACCAGTGACGGCGCACGGCGAGAACCGTGATCACCACGACGAGCGACCAGACCATCCGGTGGGCGAGGATCTCCACAGCGCCGGACGGCTTGAGCAGGGGCCAATAGAGGGGGAACAAACCCCACATCGTGTATGCGGTGACGCCATATAGGACACCACGGCGCGTATCAGGCATGAACCCCATCTTCGCTGCTTACCTAGATTCAGCACAAATAAGGGTCTCTATGCCTCAGGTTTAGAGGCGCTTACGTCAGGAACAAGCCCGGCGGGCGTTGGGTTGGGGATGGCAGAGCGGAAGGAAGGGCGCGTGATGGGCTGGCTGTTCGGCACAGACAAGACGACGATGGTGGATCCCGCGGAGGCGCTGCCGGGCCGGGCCGAGGTCATGCCTGTGGCCACCCGGCACCAGGTCCTCGGCGGGCCGCTGGCTCCGCCGTATCCGGAAGGCACCGAGATCGCCGATTTCGGGCTGGGCTGCTTCTGGGGCGCCGAGCGCAAGTTCTGGCAGACCCCCGGGGTCGTCTCGACCGCCGTGGGCTATGCGGGCGGCTACACGCCGAACCCTACGTACGAGGAGGTCTGCACCGGGCTCACCGGGCACACCGAGGTCGTCCGGGTGGTCTTCGACCCCGCCCAGGTGTCGTATGAGGAGCTCCTCAAGGTGTTCTGGGAGGCCCACGACCCCACGCAGGGCATGCGCCAGGGCAACGACGTCGGCACGCAGTACCGGTCGGCCGTTTACACCCACGGTCCGGAGCAGCTGGCGGCGGCCGTGACGTCCCAGGACGCGTACCAGGAGGTGCTCACCAAGGCCGGGTACGGCGAGATCACCACCGAGATCGTCCCCGCCGGCGAGTTCTACTTCGCCGAGGATTATCACCAGCAATACCTCTTCAAGGTGCCGAACGGCTACTGCGGCCTCGGCGGCACCGGAGTCAGCTGCCCCGTCGGTCTGACCGCAGGTGAAGCCTGACCTGCGGTAACTGACCGATCCTGGCCCTTGGCCGCCCGGGCTGCTCCGGTGTCGGCCGGGGTCAGACTCCATACGTTGGGTGGTCTCGAGGCGAGAGCCTGGGGCGGACGTAGCCCTTTCGCGGCACGGCGCGCCAGGCGGGCGACGTTCGACCGCTATCAGAATGTGTTCTGAATTAGTCTGGCGTCGTGAGCATCAGCAACGCCGACGCCGTCACCTTCTCGGACCTGTCGAGGAACCCCCGGGCCGTCGCCGAACGCGCCGCGCGACTCGGCCGCGTACGTGTGACTCACCGGGATGCCCAGGACTTCTACCTGACTGCGGCCGACCGTGAGGAACGACGCGAACAGACGCTGACCACTGCTTCCCGTCTGTTCCTCGCTCTCCTAAGGCACGATCCGACCGCCCGCGCGCTGGTCATCGCCATGCCCGAGGTCTTTCCTTGGGTCCGTCACCTCACCTCCGATGAGGTGAGATCCTTCACCCTGGAATTGGTCGAGGCGCTCTCTGACGCGGCGGAGCTGGATGTCGACCTCACTACTCAGGAAGTCATCGCAGGCTGGCGGGCCACCGCCCGGATCAAGGCCGACCCCGCGCACTATGCCCAGGCGCGTGAGGCGACGAGCGGAGACTTCGGACCGGTTCAGGTTTCGATATGAGCCCGAAGCGCGGAGACCGTGTCACGGTTCCGCCTCCCGACGATGAATGGGACGTACGGTTCGGTACGAGCGATGCGGTGAAGGGCTGGGAGGAACTATGCCGTCACGCCTTGGCCAACACACGCCGATGCTTCGAGACGCTGCGCGCCGATCCACGCTCACGCACCGACCACGAGCGTCAACATCGCCTGCGTGGCGACCTGGGACTCATCGTCACAACGGACAGGACCTCGAGCAATGGGAGTTCGAGGTCACCAGCGGTGGACGCGTGCGCTGTGCCGGATGTGGGTGCGTACCTTTCTGCCGGTGTCCAGTCGGCTGAGGTGGTAGTCCGGTCCCAGGTCGTGGAAGTCGCGGTGGGGTCGGCGAGTAGATGCCAGATGACGACCAGAAGGGAGCGGGCCACGGCGACCAGAGCGCGTAGCTTGCCCCGTCGCTTGACGATCCGGCGGAAGCGCTCCCCGAGGAAGGTGTCGGTGCGGGCGGCCACCGCGGCGGCTTGGCCCAGGACGCCTTTCAGGTGGGGGTTGCCCTTGCCGATCTTGCCGGAGGTGTTCTTGTCTCCGGACTGGATGGTCCGCGGGGACAGCTTGGCCCACGACACCAGGTGATCGGCGGTGGGGAACCGGGTCATATCCAGCCCCACCTCCGCGATTATGACCTGGGCGGCCAGAGCACCGATGCCGGGGATCCCATCGAGGCGTTCTGCAATGGGGCGCACGATGGACCTGCCGGTGGGGGTGGAGGTGATCTGTGTGGGGAGTTGTTCCACCCGCATGGTGAGCCGGTCGATCTGCGCGGTGAGCGCATCGATCTGATCCAGCAGTAAGCGGGCCAGTTCGGCGTGGTGCTCTTCGAACCGTCCCGTCAGTGTCTCCACCAGCGCCGTGCTTGTGTTTCATCCGGCCGCGTGCCAGTTCGGCCAGAGCGCGGGATCGCGCTGCCCGGCGATCAACGCCTCGACCATGTCCCGGGCCGAGGCCGTGGCCAGGGAGCTGGCCACCGCCGACACTTCGATCAGCAAGTCCTCCGGTAGTTTCTCCAGCCGTGACCGGTATCGGGTCCGCTCCCGGGTCAGGTCCGTGCGCATGCGGGTGTAGTCCCGCAGGACCCGGACCTCATGCGGCGGCACGAACGAGGGCCGCAACAGCCCCTTCTCCGTCAGCTTGGCCAGCCAGACGCTGTCCAGCTTGTCGGCCTTCGGGCGGCCGGGCGCGTGCTTGGCCTCCCGCGCGTTGACCAGCTGCACGTCCAGGCCATGCCCCCCATCAGGTAGAACCAGATGCGCCAGTAGTCGGAGGTCGATTCGATCGTCACCTTCTCGATCTGCTGGGCGATCAGCTGCGCTCGACTCCTGGGCCTGCGCCGTCCTGCTGCCTGGCCCTGATCCGTTGGTCGCCTGTCGTGTCGGCTCTGTTCGGACTTCGGCCCTGATGGGGAACGTCGGGTCTTGTACGCCGGCCCTCAGCGAGAGGAGGTGACATGGGCGGGATGACTCGCAGGGTGCAAATGAATATGGCGCTGAGCCTGGGGCTCAATCTGGGTGGATTTAACGTTTTGGGCCTGCTGGCCGTGGGCTCGCCGATGGCGGGCAACCCCGGCGGGGGCCGATCTGCTGAACCTTGATCAGTCGACGCACATCGCCTCGTGGGTGGACCGGTAGGCCCACGTGCCGCCACCCGGGGAGATATAGATCGAATACGTGTGATACCTCCCAGCGTCGCAGTCGTGGCCGACCGCGAGGACGGCCTGCCGGGCCCGCTGTTCGGCGGATGCGATCCCGGCTGCTTGGGTGCTGCCTGCTCCGTCGGCGGTGGCGCTGCGGGGAGTGTCATAGCCGTCGGCGTGCGCGGCCACGGGCGCGGTGGTCAGGCCGACCGCCACCACCGCTGAGACGAGGCCGAGCCGGCGGGGCCAAGAGACTTTTTGCATGCTTCTCCTTATGTGGGACGGGCAGGTGATCGATAAATATTGATTTAGCCCGGATCGATACAGCGCGGTATTGCCAGTTGGCCACAAAGATCTGGCGACCGTTGTCCTCGTGACGGAGTACATGGCTAATACGGCAGCCGCCATTTGCAGGGTGAGCTGGGACAATGTGCCCCACTTTGATCGATCTTGTGACGGGAATGCGGTACAACGAGAGCAGCCACTCGTGATCATGTGTGTGAAAATTACAAGATTGGGAGCGGCTGTTGCCCTCATCGTCGAGGCAGCGTGGGTGCAGCGGAACCCCGAGGAACTGATGAGCGCACTGGCGTCGGAGTTCGTCAGGGTCGAGCCCCGGTTACAAGCTGCGCTGATCGGCTCGCGGCAGTGGATCCCCGCCGAGCAGATCAGCGATTTCGCCAAGGTGATCATCACCGGCGGCGCAATGTGGTGGCGATCCAGTGACGCCCGGAGGCGTCTTCACATTCCGATGCTCGAAGTCCTTGCAGACGCTGGCCAGTTCTACACCGTCGGTATGTCTCGCGAGGACGTCGCTGCCCTCGACTTGCAGCAGGCGGTCGACCTCTGGGGTGACTTCCGCCCCAAGCCACGCTAGGCGCGAATTATTGCCCGAAGAGAACCGCTACCACCAGCAATATTTGTTCAAGGTGCCGAACGGCTACTGCGGCCTCGGCGGCACCGGCGTCACCTGCCCCGTCGGCCTGACCACCGGCGAGAGCTGATCAGTCGCCGGGCAGGATCGTGAGTCGTTGCCCCTTGGGAAGATGACGAGGGGCAACGACGAGATAGTCCCGCTGATCCAGCGTGGCGACTTCGCGAAGGTCGAAGCGCTCGGCCAGGGCTATCACGCAAGCGTCGACGGCCTGAAGGCGGAGCGAGGCGTAGGCCGAGAGCAGTTCGGACATTCGCCGATAGTCGTGAGGCGTCACCTCGATCACGCGGAGTTCGTCGTCGGCGATGGCAGCGCAGAGCCCGGCCGTGAGAGTGGGGCTGCCGCGACGCACCGGATCGGAGAGCAGGTGACAGATCTCTGTCACCGCGAGCGACGGTACGACGAGTCTGGTCCAGTTCTGCGCCAGGAATCGGACGCATCGGGCGTGATCCTTGTCGGCCCTGTTGAATGCCGCGACGAGGGGTCCGGTGTCGCAGAGGATCACGCGGTGATCGCTCCGTCGGACTCCTCGTGGTGAGGATAGGTGAGGTACCGGTCATGGTGGACGCCGAGGTCTGCCGGCCCTTGTAGCGCGCCGACGAGCGCGGCAAGATGCCGTGGAAGCGCGGGCGCGTCGAAGGGCTCCTCGATGTCGGCCCAGCCTTCGTTGTCCAAGTCCATGCTGCCAAGTGTAGGCGCCGACCTGCCCGCAGTCAGTGAGAAGTCACGGAGCGCTGTGACTAAGAACTTATTGCCTGAGGTGAATCGCCACCACCAGCAATACCTTTTCAAGGTGCCGAACGGCTACTGCGGCATAGGCGGCACCGGCGTGAGCTGCCCCGGCGGCCTGACGACCTCCAGCGGGGAGTAGCGGATCGTGAGACCTCCGAGCGGCGTCGCGTTGCCCGGAGGTTTCGTGTTCCGGTGCCGATGATTTGCTACTCGAAGTAGTAAACTGGCGTCATGAGTACGCCTGAACACGCCTTCCCTCCGGGGGAAGGGCCTGCGGCCAAGGTGAGCGTCTCCTTGCGGGCCGGCAACATCCGCGCCATCAGAGAGCGTGTCGGCGCGCGCGGGTTCTCGGCCTATGTGGATGCCGCTGTGGAGCGGCAGATCGAGCGGGACCTGCTGGAGGAGGCCCTTCAGGCGAACGAGAACGAGTGCGGTCCCATCCCACAGCATCTGCGGGACGAGGCCGAGCAGCTGTTCCGTAGCGTGAAGTCCGCTCCGGAGCTACAGGAGGAGCGTGGATGGCACGCGCACGAAGCAAGCTGAGTGCGGGGACGGTCATCCTGGACTCCGAGGGACTCTCGAAGTGGTGTGCGGCCGACCAGCGCGTTACGGCGATTGTCCGAGAGGCACAGAACAACGACTTTCGCGTTGCCGTCAGCGCCTTGACGCCTGTCGAGGCCTTCGACGGCCGGGTGGCAAACGATCGGTTGCGCTGGCACCTGTCCCGGCTGCGTGTCGAGCCGGTGACCGAGGAGGTCTCCGTCCACGCGCTGGACCTGCTCCGCGAGAGCGGTCTTCACGGCCACAAGTACGCGATCGATGCCGTCGTGGCCGCCACGGCTCTTCGCTCCACCCGGCCCGTCGTCATCCTCACCTCGGATGAGGACGACATGAGCAAGCTCTGCGGCAAGGCGGTTCGCCTCGTGCGCGTGTAGGTGCTGAGTCGTTGCCACTGAAGATGACGAGGGGCAACGACCAAGCCGAACTCAAGCGGCGTGCGGTCAAGTTTTCCCGGGTATCGGAGGGTGGAGAGGGGCAGCGCTCACCGCCTCTGCGTCGACCTCACCTGCGCTTCTGGAAACACTTTTCGGCACCAGTAGTAACGGGGAATCACTTAAGTCAGCCACGGCTGGTCAGGTAGCGGACCAGCCGGGGAAGCCTACGGGTGATCTCGCCACCATTGCCGATATCCCAGTCTTGCTCGCCGAATTCGGCCGTCAGAAGCGGAAACCCACTGCGGACTCCTCGAGCTTTGACGGCGGCGTAGAGAACGTCCACGTTCTTGCCGGTGACCTGCTCGTAGGCGTCGAGCGCCACGTAGGCAAGGAGTTCGAAGGCCGGGTACTCCTCGTCGGACCACGGGAAGCCGCGACGTCGTTCGGTGAACCAGCGTCGCTTCAGGTCGAGGAGGTGCACGACCTGTGGCAGTTCTATGACGCGATCCGGGCAATCGGCGACTTGGTCGTACGCCTCTCGGCCCAAGCTCATGAGCCAGTAGACGAAATATTCGAAGCCGTCCGTTGATTCGCGTCGTAGCAGGTAACAGCTCAGCGCGTACATGTCACATGTGCAGCCGCGGTTCGCATTGCGTTCCCACCACATGTGGTAATCAATGATCTCGTCGGCGGAGAGTTGGCAGAGCCGGGTGTTCAGCCAGGCCAGGCGCTCCTTCCTGCTGCGTTTCTCTCTGCCGGAACGCTCAATCAGTTCCCAGAATCGGTCCTCGTGCACGAGAAGCGATAATGGCATGGCCTTCGCGCCATAGTTCAGCAGAAGCAGTTACCGTGAGCAGTGCACATTGGGCAGGCGCGCAAGCCGCTCATATGACGCGGTCCGGCGTCCATGATCGCCATCGCCATACGACGGGGCATCTCCCGCCTGTTCTGTACAGGTTGCTGTACAGTAGTTCGCATGACCGTGCTGCATGAAGCTGCCGAGTTGAGCGTCACAGAAGCGGCCCAGCGTGGGGTGGCCCGTCTGGTCGCCGATGCTGAACGCGGGACCGATTTGGTGGTGACCCGTCGGCATCAGCCGGTGGCGGCGGTTGTCAGCATCCGTCGCCTGGAAGAGCTGGAGGAGGCCGCCGCCGATCTCCGGGACTTGGCGCTCGTGCTCGCACGCTCGGTAACCGACTCCGGAGAGCGTGTCTCGCTCGATGACGTGCTCTCCGCTTTCGGGCACACGCGGGAGTCGCTGGCCGCGCTGCCGGACGACGAGTAGCCCGTGTCTGACGTCGTCTTCACGGCATCGGCCGTCGATGACCTGCGGCGAATCGGTCCGGACGCCGCGCCCAAGGTGCTCAAGAAGATCCTTCTTTTGCTCGACAATCCCGAGGCGGGCTATCCGCTGGGCGGGGAGCTGACCGGCTTTCGCAAGCTCGTGGTCGGGCGCAACACCTGGCGGGTCGTCTATCGGATCACGGACGACAAGTCGATCGAGATCTGCGAAGTGTGGGCTGTGGGCGAGAGGGCCGATGGTGAGGTGTACGCCGAGGCGAGGGCCAGGGTTCGTGCCGCCGGCAAGGGGCGTCCCGAGGTGGTGCAGCTAGGCCAGATCATCGAACGCCTGGGCGCGCTGGCCGACCACATCCGCGTCGATCAACCGCCTCCTCGGGAGCCGGTGCCGGATTGGCTCGCGGATCGCTTGATTCACACCGCCGGCATGTCTCGTGAGGATGTCGCCGCTCTCGACTTGCAGCAGGCGGTCGACCTTTGGGCTGACTTCCGGTCCAAGCCACGTTGACGGCGACTTATTGCCCGAAGAGAACCGCTACCACCAGCAATATTTGTTCAAGGTGCCGAACGGCCTCGGCGGCACCGGAGTCAGCCGTCCCGTCGGCCTGACCGCCGGTGAAGCCTGACCTGCGGTAACTGACTGATCCTGGCCCTTGGCCGCCCGGCAAGCCCGGTGTCGATCGAGGGCCAGAGCCGTGCGAGCAGACGAGATTCCGCCGACAACGTCCGATACGCGGCCTTAGCAGATGGCGTTCACCACGTAACGAGCTCGGTCAGCGCGGTGCTGGTCGTTTCGTCGGCCGGTAGGAATGCTTCCAGTCGCAGTTCGGCGATGGTGATGTCGGTGGCGGTACCGAAGTGAGTGAGTGTGGTGATGAGCCGCAGTTCCCGGTTCTCCGGCTCGCTCATGCGGAGGTGGAGCGGTACCGCGAAGCCGAGATGATGCGGCGGCAGTTGGCGTGGACGCGGCGGCGCCAGGCCGACGAGTTCCGCGGCGAGCAGCCGGAGCCGATCGCTCGGGTTCCGCGCGCTCTCGGCGTGGATGCGGTCGATGATGTGCCATGCCCACTCGTCGAGGTTGAGGATGCGCGACGCGAGTCCTCGAGGGTGCAGCAGGACTCGGGGGACGCTCACCGGTGGGGCGAGCAGGTGCGGGTCCACTCCGCGGGTGATCATGTGGAAGCCGGCGTTGGCCGAGACGAGGTCGCCGTGCCGGTCGACGATCACGGCCGGGTACGGCAGGTGGCCGTGCAGGACGCGGTCGAGGGCGGTTCGGACCGCTGCCAACTGGGGATCGTCCAGGTCGGTCTGTGGGTACGCGGGCGCGAACCCCGCGGCGAGGAGCAGTTCGTTGCGTTCGCGGATCGGCACCTCGAGTGACTCGGCCAGCCGTATGATCATCGACCGGCCAGGGACCGAGCGTCCGCTCTCGATGAAGCTGACGTGCCGTTGAGTGGTGCCGGCGCGCACCGCCAGTTCGAGTTGGCTGACGCGTCGGCGGGTGCGCCACTCGCGCAGCGCACCAGCGAGTCCGCCACCTGCCGATTCGATGATCATTCCTTCTGTTTACCGGGTATGGCGCCGGTCGGCGATTCCCTTCGAGGAATTGTCGCGGTGCGCCCGGCGCAGCATATTCGTGGTCGCAAACGATAAACCACGACCTAAGGATCGTCATGGCCGACACCGACCTGAAGAGCCTCACCGACCGCTACGTTGCGGTGTGGAGTGAACCCGACCCGGAGCGTCGCCGCGCCGCCGTTCGCGAGCTGTGGTCTCCCGACGCGGTCCATGTCCTGCAGCCGCCTCAGGAGATGCGACAGGCCGCTGAAGGGCTGGGGTTCGATCGTCTCGTGCTGGAGGCTCGCGGCTATGACGCACTGGAACTGCGGGTGACGCGCGCGTACGAGGAGTTCGTCGCTCCGGGCACCTACGTTTTCCGGTCCCGCGGTGATGCCGAACGGCTCCACGACGTGGTCAAGTTCCGCTGGGAGATGGTGGCTCGCGGCGGTGGTGAAGCGGCCGGTATCGGGCTGGAAATCCTCATGCTGGGCGCGGACGGTCGCATCGTCAGCGATTACCAGTTCATCGAGGGATGACCGCGATGACGGCTGCACTGCCATCGTCCGTACGGAGCTACCACGTCAACAGCGGCGACGGCATCGAGGGGCTGTCGCTGCGGACCCGCGAACCGCGCACGCCAGGCCTCGGCGAAGTCGCGGTCATGGTCCACGCCGTCTCGCTCAGTTTCCGCGAGCTGCTGGTGCTGCGCGGGCAGTACGTGTTGCCCGTCAAGCCGGACGTCATCCCGGTCTCCGACGGTGCCGGGCAGGTCATCGCCGTGGGGCCGGGTGTGCAGCGGGTACGACCGGGCGACCGGGCCACCGCCACGCTGTTCCCGCAGTGGCTGGACGGCCCCCTGCAACCGTCGTACCTGCCACAACTGGGAGGTTCCCTCGACGGCATGCTCACCGAACTCGCCGTCCTCCCGGAGCAAGCCCTCGTCCCGATTCCCGACCACCTCTCCTACGCCGAGGCCGCGACGCTGCCGTGCGCCGCGGTGACCGCGTGGAACGCCCTGACCGGGGACGGTCCTGGGATCCAGCCTGGGCACACAGTGCTGACCACCGGCTCGGGCGGCGTATCACTGTTCGCGGTACAACTGGCCAAACTTCTCGGCGCGAGAGTGATCGCTACGACCGGCCGGGCGGAAAGAGACCAGCGCCTCCGTGACCTGGGCGCTGACGAGGTCGTCAACTACCGCGCCGTTCCCGACTGGCACACCGCGGTCCGCGACATCACCGGCGGGCGCGGGGTGGACCGGGTCGTCCACACCGCCGGACCTCTGGAGCAGTCACTGAAGTCGCTTGCCGTCAACGGACACGTCGCGTTCGTCGGGTCCGTTTCGGGTGACTGGCGGCCACTCGACCCTCGCCTGTTGTTCGGTGTCGCCGCGACGGTCCGAGCGTTGGCCGTCGGAAGCCACGCGCAGTTCACCCAGATGAACGAGATCATCGCCGCACGGCGGCTTCGGCCCGTCATCGACCGAGTGTTCCCGTTCGAGGAAGCCGGCGCGGCGTTCCGGTACTACGAGTCGACCAGCCCGTTCGGAAAGGTCATCATCGAAATCCGATAGTCGGCGGGCGTGGCAGCGGCCGCCACGCCCGCTCATCGGCTTGAGACGTCGCCGATCGGCGCATCGGCCAACGATACGGTGAGCGGCCGGGATCGGGGCATCGGCTGCAGTACTGGAGGCCTCTATCTGAAAGGACCGAGACCCGATGGTGGTGGACTCGTAGACCGAACGATCTACCACCGGGCTGGTGACCATCAGTAGCGCCTCCTCGTAGCGAGCCCACCCATCACTCCGCGGGCTCCGTCGCCGCGCAAGGCCGGGCCTATACGTACTACGAGTGCACCCCAAGACCGCGTCGATGACCGGAGCAGGAGTCGCCGAGGTGTGAGGAGGCGCCACGCCACCGTCGATCGCCTGTTGCCCTGACCGTGTCACACCGGAATCGCCGGCCGGGTCGTTTCGCGAAACGACCCGGCTCCTCGCCCAGCGGATTCCGCTGATTCCCGGGCGAGGAGGGCTACCGGTCGTCGCCCGCCTTCAGCAGACGCCGGGCAACTTACACACCTTGGTGGCCATCTTCCTGGCGTTTTTGGTCAGCCGGCCGGGGTCGTAGATTCCCTCGGTGGTCGTGTAGATCATCAAGGCGCTGCCTCTGCGTGCGACGATGCCCGTGATCGTCTCGTTCACGCTGCCGTCCTGCCGGGTCTGATAACCCATGCCTATGGACTCGTCGCCCGCCTTGGCCTTACTCGTCCGCCAACGGATCTCGAGTTCGGGTGCCGACGGGTCGCTCTTACGCGCGCACCGCTTGGCCTCGGCGCGCAGGCGGGTGAACGCGGAATGGGCGGCCCGGGGGCTCTTGTAGATGACGAGCTGTTCGGAGGAGGCACCAGGCGCGCTGGTCCACTGCGTGATCGTGCGGGCTGCCGCCCGATCGCGATCGACGGCACGCCGGTGCCCGCACGGGTTCAGCTCCAACGGCTCGGTGAGTTTGTCGCTGATCTCGTGGCCCTGTTCTTCTGCGTCGGCGGGGCTCAGGTGCCTGCGCGCGTCGCGCTCGCTGATCAGGAAGTTCTTCGGTATCTCGATCGCGGTCGCCGGGGACAACGCCAGCAGCAAGGAGAGTGTCACGCTGATCACGATGAGTTGGATGCCGGCGGGAATGGTTTGGTTCTCGGCCGTGAGACATTGTGCGGCGATTCCTATGGTCGAGGTTCAAGCGGCACCGGCGCGGACCTCGAGATGTGGTGCCGGGAGTGAACCGCCACCACCAGCAATGTCTTTTCAGGGTGCCGAACGGCTACTGCGGCCTCGGCGGCACGGGCGTCTCCTGCCCGTCGAGGTCGGCCAGGCTCGGACTCGTCGCATCGCCTGAAGTGAACGCCACCGTGCCGTACGGGATACCGAGCAGCGCCGGATTACCGCAGGTCGTGCGCGTATGTGCGGTGGGGCTGCGATGTTCGCGTGCAGGGGAGGTCCGGACACCCGTCATCCGATCGCCACGCGAAGGTCGGGGCGAGCATGGACGGCATGATGTGATGGCCTACATGATTGGGGCGACACACCAGGGTGCCGGCGAACCTGATCTGCTGGTCAGGATGGAGCAGAACCTCGCCGAGCACGCCTGCCACTTGCACCGCCGCATGGAGCGCGCAGCCGTCACGGAGACGAACGATCTTCTGATCGCAGACAGCGGGCTTGACGACGACACTTTCAACATCGTCGCGGCGGCGCGTTTCACCGCGGACACCGCCCCCGAGCGGGTGGAGGAGACTGTCCGTGCACTGGCTGGGACCGGTCGCCCCTTCTCCTGGTGGGTCGGTCCCGCCTCCACGCCACCGAACCTCGCCTCGCTCCTGGAGGGCGCGGGTCTGGAGGCAGCCGAGACTGAGACGGGCATGCGGAAGGACCTGCATGCCGCCCTGCCGAAGCCGCATGCCGATGGCCTGGACATCCGCCTCGTGACTACTGCAGAGCAGCTCGCCGACTATGCGATGGTCCTGGCCGCGAATTGGGACCCGCCGGCCGCCACGGTACGCCGGTTCTTCGCCGACGCCGCCGAGTGGGCCCTCGCTCCCGACTGCGCCGCCCGGTACCTGGTCGGCTACGCGAGCGGCCGCCCGGTCTGCTCGGCCGAGGTCTTCCTCTACGGGGGAGTCGCCGGGATCTACAACATCGCGACCCTCGCGACAGACCGCCGGCGCGGCTACGGCGGCGCCATCACCCTGGCTACCCTGCACACCGCGTACGACGAGGGCTACCGCACCGCGGTCCTGCAGGCATCGTCGGACGGAGAGCCCGTCTACCGCCGTCTCGGGTTCGATAGCTGCGGCCGGTTCACCGAGTACGCCATCGCACGCGAGGCTTCCGTGGCAACGACGGTCGTCGTCTCCGCGCGGTCTGAGCCGGCGCCCGCAACGACGGGATCGCATTCAGCCTGACGGGCAGCGGCCGAAAGTTCTGCGGTATCCGGGGCGCGCGCGGGTTCTCGGCCTATGTGGATGCCGCTGTGGAGCGGCAGATCGAGCGGGACCCCGTCCCACGGGCATCCTTACCTCGGACGAGGACGACGTGAGCGAGCTCTGCGGCAAGGCAGCCCGCCTCGTACGCGTGTAGGTGCCCGGGGCGGGCCTGCACAGGTCCTCCAGCTCTGCCGTCGTTCGTCCGCGACGCCGATCAGAGGGTGGGGGCCCAGGGTGGTGCGTCGGTCACCGGGTGACCTGTACGTACGCCCAGAGGTTCGCGGGGAGGCCGGGCCCGCGCGAGCTGATGGTCAACGGGACGTCCTCCCCGTGCGCCGTGAGGTACAGGCGCTGGTCGGGGGCAGTGTGGTTGCTCAGGAACTCCCCGCTCGACCCGTCGGGTGTCGAACACCACAGGTAGCCGTCGTCGTTGGGGCGGAACGCGTTGAGCGTGACCTGGTTGCCGTCCTGCGGTTGACCGGGGTTGGCCGCGGTCGAATTGACGTACCTCCCGCCGTGGGCCAGGTAGTAACAGTCGTCGTCGCCGGTTCGGTCCGCGTAGATCCTGGTGAACCGCTCGCCGGGCGTGTCGGTGTCGTGGCGCAGGTTCAGCGGGATGCCCTCCGCGGTGGCGTCGCCCGCGACGTTGACCACCAGAGGCACCGGCGTGGCCTCCCGCAGAGCGATCTCGTCGACGCTCGCCGCGTCGGCGGGGTTCTGCAGGAACCAGCGCTGGGCCGCCGAGCCGTCGTCGTCGCGACCCGCCAGAGCCCCGCCGCTGCTGACGGCCGTGAGCAACTGGCCGGTGACCATGTTCTGCAGTGTCCAGGTGCCGTCGCCCTGGTAGACCGGCCGCCATAGCTGGTCGGCCGCCTCGTTCTCCCGCAGCACCGCCCGCGCGTCGCGCGCGCCGTCCTCCAGGCCCAGATGGCGGCCGCTCGTGCGCTGGATCAGGCGGTAGTGGCCGGGAAACTCAGGCTCGTGAGACAGGTTGAACGTCTGCGCCGGCAGGTTGGCCTGGTCGACAGGCATGTCGCCGACCACCTGGCCACCGCTGCCGGAGGGGCCGGCCACGTTGGTGGTGCCGGCGTTGCGCAGCACAGCCTGGACCGGCGGGCTCGGCACCGCCTGCTGCGCGGGCGCCGGCGGGTCCGGCAGGTTGCCGAGCTCGTAGATGACGGGATAGTGGTCCGACATCTGCATGTCGTCGATCCGGCCCACGGCTCTGACCTGGGGCGCGCTGGCGTCGGTGTGCGTGACCGCGTAGTCGAGGATTCTCAGGGTCATCGGGGTCGTGTCGTCCGGCCGAGTCGGATGGGTCGGCTCCGATGGGGCGATCACGCGGAACTGCCCGGCGGAATCCGAGTCGAGCCTGACCTGAAGAGACGAGGGCGTGCCGAGCGGGGTGCGGTTGTAGTCGCCGAGGGCGATCCAGGGCAGCGGCGTCCCACCGGGCCCCGCGATGGCCATCCGGGCCCGGATGTTGCGCAGCAGGCCGGCGTCGTCGTTGCCGCTTCCGGACAACCCGTGCACCGTGAAGTAGACGACGCCGCCGATGTTGACGCCCAGCGCGGGCCGGGCACCGTAGAGCCCCGGTGCCACGACGTGGATGTCGTCCGGCTGAACCTGGGTACGGGTCGCGATGGCCAGGTTGACCCGGCCGGGCTGGCCGTCGGGGACGGTGTTGTCCGTCCGCAGCCAGTACAGATATCCCTGTCCCCGACTCTGTGTCCCGGCGATTCGGTACTCCTGGACCGGGATGATCCTGCCCAGGTCGTCCCACCACTGGAATTGCGAGCGGGTGATGTCTCGCAGGTGTACGGCGCCTCCGGGCGGGGGGCCGGCCTCTTGCAGGAGCAGGATGTCGGCCCCGGTCTGCTGCGCCATCTGGAGCACTCCCAAGCGGTACTTGCTCTCGTACGCGGTTGACCCGTCGCCCGATCCGTTGGTGCCGGCGCCCTGCATGTTCCAGGTGATCACCCTGCGGCCGTTCTGGGCGCGGGGGTCGAGGCCGCCGCCGGTGTCGCGCAGGAACAGCGAGGGCCGTCTGCCGACGTCGAGGGTGGTCACGCCCTGCCCCCTGTAGTCGAGGGTCTCCCGGCCGGTCCAGTCGGGGATCGCCTGCCCGCTCTGGCTCAGCGGCCGGAACAGGGCCGGGTCGTCGTTGTCGGAGCCGAACTGGAAGACGGTGTCTGCCTGGGAGCCGTACGGCGTGTACGGCTCGAACGGCCCGCCCGGCGTGGTCTGCTTGATCAGCGTGTTGCCGTAGAAGACGTTCTGCGGTCCCGAGGAGCCGGACCACTTGACCGCCTTGGGCCCGGCGGCCCACCAAATCGGATACCAGGTTCCTTCGTCTATCTCGCCGCCTTCTCCGCCGCAGTTGGACTCGCAGTTGGCCGAGCGGTGCTCGTAAGGGATGCGCACCGTGTTCTGCTCGAACAGGTTGTGGTGCTCCCAGCCGCCGTGCAGGTTCAGGTCGGAGTCGAGGTCGTTGCGGAAGGCGACGTTGCCGCCGGCCGACCACTGGAAGGTGAAGTGGCGCAGGTTGCGGCTGAGGTTGTAGGCCCACAGCGAGTCCCACACCCGGCTGCCGCGCAGGTAGCCGTTGCCGCCCTTGCCTTTGTTCCAGGCGCCGTCGAAGCTGTTGCGCTCGATCTGCAGGTTGCGCGCCACCTCGGTGACGATCGGGTGTGAGCCGGTCATCGTGGCCTTCAGGCCGCGTGCCCAGCTGTTGGCGGCCCACTTGAAGACGATGCCGTGCATGGCGTACTCGGGCGCCATGTTGCCGTAGTTGTGCACGGCCTGGTCAGGGGTCAGCGCGTACGTGCCGCCGCCCAGCTTCGGCAGCCCGTTCATGTCCTGGGTGAAGGCGAAGTCCTCGAACCCGACACCCTCGACCACCTTGAGCGGCGTGACCTTGCTGACGTACGGGCTGCCACCGTCGTTCAGCGGTTCGGAGCCGTCCGATTCGGAGTCGACCGGCAGGTCCCACTCCAGCGGGCGGTCCAGCGTGATCGTCTTGGCGGTGGCGTCCACTCGGGTGACCCGGAACATCTGCTGGCGCATGTGGAGGGCCTCCATCATGCTCCGGTCGGTGACGCCCTGCTGGGCGTAGAACTTGCGGCTGTTGGCCGCGCCCACCCAGACATAGCCGCCCAGCCTGAACTTCTTCATGTCGGCTTTCGCGTTCAGCCGTACGAGGTTGTCCCCCTGCCGGGCCGAGAACCCGGGGTCGCCGGCCGGGGCGGCCAGCTTGATGCCGGAGACCCAGTGCTGGTTGACGCTGCCCTCGAAGATGTCCTTGCGCATGGGGAGGGTCGTGGCCGCCTCCCAGTCGTCCTTGTATCGGTCCGCGACGTCCCGGGTCTGCACGCGGAACATGCCGCGCCCCGGCCACAGCCAACCGCCCCTACCGACGTCGCTGCCGGTGCCGGCCACCATGCTGTCCTGGTCCCAGCGGCCGTTGATCAGCGTGTCGTAGCGGGTGCTGAGATCCGGCCGGAACACCAGCCGCGTGCCGCCGTCGCCGGAGCCCTGCCCGCGCATGATCAGAAAGTTGGCGTCGACGTAGATCTGCCGGGACACGTCGATCTGCCCGGACGGCAACTCGATCAGCGAGAGCCGGTGGAAGTTGGCCTGCGGCGAGCACCGGCTCCTGATGTCGTCGATCGCCTTCTGCAGCCCGGCGGTGTCGTCGATCCCGTCGTCCGGCACCAGCTTGTACGCGGAGGCGAGGCGTTCGGGGGTGATCCGGCAGGAGGCGTCGTCGGTCAGGTCTTCGCCGCCGGGAGGCTCCAGACCACCCCGATATCCCACCCGCGACCAGTTCGGCAGGCCGGCGGGCGGGCTCGTGCGGTTGGCGTAACTCAGATCCGGCCCGTCAGCCCCCGGCCCGGCCGCCGTCGCCGCCCATACGTGTGCCGATACGTGTGCCGGTGCCGTTGAGGCGAGCGCCGGCGATGGGAGTGAGGGCAGCAGGCCGCATAGAAGCACGGCCGCTGATCGAAGAAATCTCACGTGACCTTGTCTCCGCGTCGTGTGGCGTTCGTATTCGGGTCGAGGCATCCGCGGAGCCGCTTTTCGGGCTCAACGCCGGATGACTCGAAGGTGATTTCGGACGTCCTGCCAGCTGAGGAACGGCCAGAGGCCCTCGATCAGCAGGGGAGGAGTGGTCGGGACACTGGTGATGTCCAGCGCGAATTTGGAGATCCGGCCCCACGCACCCCGCAGCGACCTGAGGTAAGGGGTTGAGATCGCGTAGAAGTCGCCGCCGCTACGCCCGGCGAACACGGGGTCCCAGGCATCGCGAAAATCAGTGAACCGGGCAGCCTCGGAAAAGGCGCCGACCATCTCGATCAGATCCGCGGCGACGCGCGCCCGATCTGTGGACAAGGTGACTGCTCCGAGGTCCTTGACGGCGCCGCGTAGGCCGTCGAGGTTCTCGATCTGCGGTTCTCCGCCGGCAGTGGCGATGAGGGAGTCGTAACTGCCGCCGAAGTTCAGGATGTGCACCGGGCCGCCGCGGGCCATCTCGGTGCGTACGTTCTCAGATGCGTCGTTGAAGGCGAACAGTTGCCCGTTCTGCGGGCGGAAGCCGCCGATGTAGAGGTTCGCGGGGTTGAAGTACAGGCTCACGAGTTCTTTCGTGTCGCCGTTTCCGATCCGCAGTGCGATGAGCCCCGGGGGTGTCGCCTGCGTGATGTACATGTCGTCATCGCGGAAGGGACGCCCGGCGGCCTGGCGAAGGTGGATGAGGGCAGTGTGGTACGGCCCGACATTCCCCCCGGTGAAATCCCAGTTGATCTGCAGCTCGATGGCTTTCGTCGTACCGTCGGGCGTGTCCGCCCGAGCGTGCGGAGTGCCAAGCCCCGAAATCGCTACTAATGCGGCCAAGGAAAGCGCCGGCAACCCACGCGCACCACGGCGCCCGATGAAGTTCACTGACATCCCTTTTCCTGTTCCGATCGTTGTGACGGTCTGATCGGCCGGCCTGTCTCAGCGCCGGTTCACCACTTAGACCGAGCGACTTCCGCCCTTGTGACAACCCATGAAGTCCTCGGCTGTGGGTGGGGCAGCCGGCGGTCGCGGTGCGAATCTCCGACCGCTGTCACAAACCGGAGGCGCGCCTGGTCTTACCGGGGTGGAGGAGACAGGCGCCCGGCCTGACACGCCTTTTCAGATAGGCCCGTTCGGCACCGGCGGCGACGTGACTGCGTATCAACTGGACTGGGATTCCGGTGAATCGAGTTCGCGCCGACGCCGACCGCCTCAGGCCGGCACAACGATCAGGACTGTTCGCCTTCAACGACGTCTCGGAGAACGTACGCACCGAGATGGGCCGGGGCGGCAAAGTCAACGTACTGAACTTCGGTGGGAATTACGGTTCCCTGATCGACGTCGCCGGTGGCGAACCCCAGCTCGAAAGCCTCGACGGCCTGATCGATGACGCTCGCGTCCTCGGCCGGACGAAGGACCTGGCCACCGCCAACGGATCCCAGCGGGCGGGTATCGCCGCCGCCATGATCAAGCAGATCGGCGCCTTCTCCGAGGCTGCCCGGTTCACCGATTTCCGCGACACGTGGGACCCCGTGATCGCCGGACGTACCGGTGGTGGCTACTACGCCATCACGAGCCCCAAGCTGCGGGCGCTGCGTGGTGCGTGGGGCCGGATCTCCCAGTTCGCGGTGGACATCACCAACGTCCCGGCCACTCCTCCCCTGACGGTCGACGGTGTCGGCACGTTCTCCACCTGGCAGGATGTCAGGGATCACCTTCGAGTCATCCTGCGATGAGTCGCGAGTCGTTCGCCCAGCAGGTCAGAGAGGTCCTGTGTCACCTCGACGTGCAGCAGGCGGTCGATCTTTGGGCCGACTTCCGCCTCAAGCGACGCTAGCCGCGGCTGATCGCCGGGCGGAACGGATTCCACCCGGCGATCAGCTCGTTCACGTGATGCTCACCGGACCGTGACCCGGTCGCCGGCTGGTGCGCTGACCGGCGAGTTCTTCACCAGGTAGGTGGCCAGGGCCCCTCTGTCGTCCGGGCCGCCGCGATAGACGTTGGTGACTCCGGGCCATCGGGGGAAACCTTCGTAGCCGCCCACCAGGATGTAGTTGGCCGCGATTCTGATGACCTGGTCGTCGGTCACCGGAACGCCGTTCAACGTCATCTCGGTGACAGCGCCGCCCTCCAACGTGTAGCGGAGCGAGGAGGACGGCGTGAGCACCCAGCCCTGCGCATTCGGGTAGGCGAGGACGGACTTCAGCGCGGCGCCGGTGATCTCCCACACGTCCACCGCGAACCCGGCCGGAAGCGTCGCGAACACCTCCTCGTAGGTGACCGGGCCCGCGTCGAGGTCCAGGTGGAACCCGTACCTGCTGACCAGGGCGGCCTGGGCGCCCGACCGGGCCTGAACCGCGTCGAGGTTGGCGTCGGCGACCAGTTCGGCCAAGGGGCCGCCGCTGGATGTCCGAACGATGGGCTCGGAGGTCTCACCGAAGGTGTCGTCCGCGTCGGCCATGCCGCACTCGAAGTAATAGAGCTTGTTGGACGTGAGACCGTCGGGCTGCTTGAGCTCGATTTGGACTGACGTCTGTCCTGATGTCGATGTCTCGGGGTCCCATTCCCAGTCGAGCGTCGCGAGCAGGGCGGTGAAGCTGCCGTTGTAGGGGACGTGAGCTTTGATGCTCTTCCATTGCTCGGTGCCGACGATGCGGTATTGGATGAGTTGCAGGCCCGGGGGAAGTCCTTCGAAGGTCCCGTAGACCTTGAAGGTCACCGGGCACTTCGTCGCAGTGGTTCGCTCGAATGAGAGGGTGAGTTTCTGCACCGGATTGTCGGCCGATGCGAGTGAGGCGGAAGCCGTACCCGAAATGAATCGCTGGGGTGCGGCTTGCGCGGCGGGAACGAAAGCACCGGACGCCAGGATCGCGACGCCCGCCAGCCCTCCGATTCGACGCCCAGCCCTACTGGGTAATCCCACAGTTTTCCCATCTGTCGATGACGACAAGGACGAGCAGAGACTAGCCACGCCGACCGACAATTCCGTGCGCCGAATGAGCGGAACGTTTCCGGCGCACCGTTCAGGCGAAAGCCCGTCAGCTTCAAATCAGGCCGTCTCAGGACGTGGACCTGATGGCTCGCTCGCTCGAACACGGCAACCCCCGTGACGGCCTGGGGCGTGGGGACGGTGCCCCGCTCTCGGGCCTGGCCTCGCCGAGCGGGCCGATCGTCAGGTTGTCGTAGCGCCATCGCGATGACGGCGTTGGACCCGGCACTGCTGGCCAGGCCTGGCAAGTCGGCCCCATGCCGGTCGCTCTGTCGCGTCGCCCGGTGTACGGGTCTGCCCCTGTCGTCTCCGGCGAATTCCAGATGATGCAACATTTCGGGGGTCTGGTGCGTCTCAGCCGGGATGAACGAGAGGATTCCCGCCCGTGGATGACGCGCCGGATTTCGCGGACTTCGCCGCCGATCGGATCGATGCGTTGTTCCGCTACGCCTACATGCTCACCGGCAATCCGCACGACGCCGCCGACCTCGTTCAGGAGGCGATGGTGCGGCTGCGCAGCTCATGGCCGCGCGTACAGCGCAAGCACAACCCGGAGAGCTATGTGAGAACCACCATCACCCGGCTCCACATCTCCGTCTGGAGACGGCGCAGGCGCGAACATCTGGCATGGGAGGTGCCCGAACAGCCGCAATCGGTGACGGAGCCGCCGCTGGACCTCTGGGACGAACTGGCCAAACTGCCCAAAAGGCAGCGTGCCGTACTGGTCCTGCGCTACTACGAGGACCGATCGGATGCCGAGATCGCCGAGATCCTCGGCATTTCTCCCGGAACCGTGCGGAGTCAGGCATCCCGCGCCCTCGGCAAACTGCGCGACACCGTCACCCCGCTAAGGAGACTGTGATGAACGATGTCGAAGAGGCGCTGCGCCGTACGTTCGCCGGCGCGGAGGCGCGGATGCCGGCCACGCCGCCGGATCTGCTGCGCCAGGTGACGGTGGGGCAGACCGGGCGCGGACGCCGTGGGCTGGTGCTGGCGACCGCGATGGCCACCTGTCTGGTGGTCTGGGCGGCGTCGGCCGTGACATGGCGGGCTCCCGAGTCGCCGCCCGCCGTCACGGCCAGGCCCACGCCCCGCATCCACCAACCGCGGATCGTGGAGGAGATCGCACCACCGCTGGAACAGGTGCTGCCTTCGGTGATCGCGGAGGTCCCCCGGAAGGTCCCCAACGGGGAGGCCTTCACGCCGAAGCTGTTCATCGATGCACGCACCATGCTCGGGTACGTGGCGAAGAAGGGTTACGATCCCGCACCTGAACTGTGGGCTTATCACCTGGAATCGCGGACCTTTCGGCGCCTGGCCGTCATCGACCATCCCATCGCGCCGGTGGACTCGCTGGCGGTGGGCGAAGGCGTGATCGTCTGGTTCGAGTACGTGGACCGAGACATCCACATCATGACGATTCCCGTGACCGGGGGTACTCCCCGCACGGTGGCCTCGTTCCCGGCCGAGCTGGATGTGGACAAGGTGAACGGGGACACCGTCCACGGTGTGGACCTGGCCGTCGGAGACGGCAGAATCTTCTGGTCGTCGACCAAGTCGGGGGGCGTCAACCAGGTTCCGGTGGCAGGCGGCGAACCGTCGATCGTCGCGGGCACGAAGGGGTTGCGTCTCTCCTCCTGGCCCTGGGCGGGGCGCCCCGCCGATGGCCCGGGTGCCATGACGAATCTGCTCAACCTGAGCACCGGAGAGCGGCTCGAAGATCCGGCGCGGGCGCGGTGCGACGTGACCTGGTGCCTCATCGGCGACCAGGCGACCCGCCGCGACGGCAGCCGGGTTCTGGACCTGCCGGGAAACAGCCCTCTGTCACTCGTGGCCGACCGCTTCGTCACCATGAGTCAGGTCGACGAGCAGGGACGGAAGGCCGAAGTGATCTTCGATCTCGCCACGGCGCGGGCCGGCAGGCTGTGGATCCGCAACGACCGCAAGGCATCCCCCACCCTCTACATCGATACGGAGATGCTCTACTTCAAGCGCGGCGACAAGTGGGCCGTCATCCACGACTCGGACCGGTAGGCAAGGCCGAGGCGGTGTCTCTCGGATCGTCCGGCTTGCCCGGCGTCAGCGAGCGAACTTCTCGCGGGCGGCCGGCGTGACGGGGGTGAAAAAGTTGACGAGGTTGCCGTCGGGGTCGCGCAGGAGGAGCGACCGGTTGCCCCAGGGCATGGTGGTGGGCTCGTTGACGAAGTCCTCGACGAAGCCGGTCAGATTCCGATGCACGCCGTCCACGTCGTCGACGAGGAACTCGATGATCACGGTGCGGTTGTCGGCAGGGCGGGCAGCGCCGGGCGCGGTGAGCGCGACGGTGCGGGTGCTGCCGATGGCGAGGGTGCCGGAGGCGGTTCTGAGCTCGGCGAAGTCCTCGCTGTACCGACTGGCGCGCACTCCCGTGGCCCGCTCGTAGAAGTCGACGAGACGTGCGACATCGTCCGTGATGACGCGGATCGATACGAAGTCCATGGTGGTCTCCCTGGTTATGGGGCGGTTCTCCCACCGCAGGCTAGGACGAATACCGGACAGAAACCGCCCAGTATTCGCACTACGTTGTGAGACGTGCCTCGACCTACTCACCGCGTCCTCACGCTGTTGGAGCTCCTCCAGTCGGGCGGCATCCGGACGATGACCGAGCTCGCCGATCGGCTCGGCGTCGACGAGCGCACCGTACGGCGGTACGTGGACCACCTGGTCGACCTCGACGTCCCCGTCGAGTCGGTGCGCGGCCGCTACGGCGGGTATCGGCTCGCTCCCGGATATCGCATGCCTCCGCTCATGCTGAGTGACGACGAAGCGCTCGCCGTGCTGCTCGGCCTGGTCGCCGGTCGCCGGACAGGGTTGATGACGACGATGGGCACGGCGAGCGAGACGGCGGCGGCCAAGATCCGGCGGGTCCTGCCCGAGCGGCTCGCCCGCAGGCTCGGCACCGTGCTCGAAACCCTCGCCTTCACGGCTCCGCCCGGCGACTTCGCCGCCCCGGAGACCGCGGTCCTGCTCTGCGTCGCCGATGCGGTGCGTCACCACCGGCCGGTCTCGATCAGGTACACCGCCGCCGATGGCCGGCGCAGCGAACGCACGCTGCATCCGTACGGGCTCGTCGCCCATTCGGGCCGGTGGTACGTCACGGGCGTGGACCCGGATATCGGTGAGGATCGGACCTTCCGGCTGGATCGCATCGCGGACGCGAGGACCCTGCCCGGGTCGTTCGAGCCGCCCGCCGGGTTCGATCCGGCGCAGCGCGTTCTGTCCGGGTTCGCCAAGGCTCCGTACCGGCACGAAGTGGTCCTGCGCATCCAGGGGACGGTCGAGCAGATCCGCGCCCGGCTTCCCGCCGGCGTCGCGACCGTGGAGGAGCCCACGTCCGCCGACGGCCTGGACCCCGAGACCGAGGGCTGGCTCCGCGTCGAGTTGCGGGCCGAGCGGCTCGACTGGTTGCCTCCGGTGCTCGCGTCGCTCGACCGGCCGTTCACGATCGAGCGACCGGATGAACTCCGCGACCGTGTCGCCTCGCTCGCGGAGCGGCTGGTGGCCTCCGCCCGCAGGGTCCCGCCCGCCCCAGGCGCGGGTGTTGCCTGAAGCGAAGCGCCAATCACCTGCCGAACGGCTACTGCGGCCTCGGCGGCACCGGTGTGAGCTGTCCCGTCGGCCGGACCACCGGCGAGGTCTGACACGGTAACTGCTGATCCTGCCCCTTGGCCGCCCGGCAGGCCCGGTACCGATCGAGGGCCAGAGCTGTTTTCGGCGAGAACCTTCACTACAAGGTCAAGGCGAGCCGCCTGCCGCGCCTCGCGGCGCGCCGGGCGGCCAGCGGGCCGGGCGTGCGGCTCTCCGGCCGGTCCTGGGCCGCGCCGCCCGGGCACTGGCAACTCCACCGTTCCTCGGCGACCCAACTTGAATTAGATGAAAACTCGCACGTCTCTGGGAGTTTCCCTGACATCCAACCGATCGAGATGCTGGAGGCACCCACTAGCCCCCGGTAACCTCGACTCCTGTGCAGGCCCTCTGACCAGCTATGTAGGAAGTCAGCGGGGAGTTTTGGAAGCAAATCAACTCCGCCTCGCGAGGGAGTGTGGTGGCGATCTGCGGGTGCTTCTGTCACATCCGCGCTGAGAGGAAAGGCGTACTTGTGCTGCGCGCCTGATCCGAATCGCCGACCTGGTCCTCCTCGGCTGGCTGGGAGTCGCTGATATGCCCTTGTTGGCCACCGCTCGCTTTCCAGCTGGGCAGGGAATCGTGCCTGGTTGGTGGTCCTCTCTTTTCGTACCTTCCGGGTGATGTCTCCATCAACCCAGGCGAGGGATGTATGACGGAGCAAGGGAGTGCGAAGGGCCCGATGCTGAGGCGGACTAGACATGCCGCAGAGGCGGCCCGAGATGCCTCTCATGAAGCGCGGACGGCGGCCGAGGAAATCAAGCGTCAGGTCACCGAGGTGCAGAAGGCGATCGCGCGGATAGAGGGGGCTGTGAGGAGGGTCGAGGAGACTCTCCGTGAGCACCGTGCCCCCGCACGAGAACGGACCCAGGAGGAAGAGGTAGGGCGGCTGCTCCTTTCCTACGTAGAGCAGGGGCACAAGAGGGGCAGTTGGAACAACATCTGGATCAGCAAGATCTACGAGCGGCGGCCAGATGCAGTGGAGGAGAACATCCGAGGTGCCGTCCTCCTGGCGAAGAAGATCCTCTCCTTGGAGTCGCGAGAGAGCGACTCCATCGGCAGAGATGCCCGTGTGATCTTTGAGCAGATGGCCAAGCAAGGGGGCGATGAGCAACTACCGGGGAACGTCACTCCCCTGGATGCGCATCAGCGGGCGCGAGGAACGTAGGCCTACGCCGCCCGGGCGGTCTCGGCCGACAGCGTCTTGATCTGTCGGCTGCGCTGTCGGCCACCTTGTGACCCGTTGCGCGCCTGCTGACGTTCTCCTACCGGTTCTCGGCCCTCGTCAGCCTGCCTGCCGGAGTAGGGCGCCCATGCTGGCCGACCTCGTTCACTCGGGTAGCCAGACCAGGCGAACTTCTGGGCAGTGCGATCCTCCCATTGGTAGGATCGGCCTATGGGTGAGCCGTTGAGGACTGACAAAATGAGCATCACCGTGCCCGCGGACGTCGCCGCCGAACTGCGGGCCCGGGCCGGACAGGGCAACGTCTCGGCGTACGTCACCCATGCGCTGGTCCGTCAGCTGGAGCATGACCGCCTGGGGGATCTGGTGGCAGACCTTCGAGAGATCCATGGTCCGGTGACCGACGAGGAGTTGGCGGCGGCACGGGCAGAGTGGCCGAGCGCATGAAGCAGCGGAAGCGGATACGCCCGCGCGAGCACGGCGCCCTCGTCCTCGACAACGAAGGTCTTTCGCGGGCGGCGACCGACAGACCGATGTACGTCCGGCTGCATGCCGCGCATCTGGATGGGCGGCGTGTCCTCACATCCGCCGCCATTTTGGCCGAAGCGCTGAGGGGTACCCCGCGTGACGCGGGGGTACATCGCGTGCTCGGTGGTGTCGTGGTCGAACCGGTGACTCGCGAGATCGGAGAACAGGCCGGCAAGCTGATCGGGGCGGCGGGAATGTCCACTGATCAGGCTGTCGACGCCATGGTCGCGGCTACCGCATTGGCTCAAGAGGGTCCCGTCGTGGTCGTCACATCCGACGTGCCGCACCTGACCGCCCTGACGGCGGGTCACGAGCGGATACAGGTTGTTCACGTCGACAAGCTCAGCCGATAGCACCGTCACGTCGAAGTCGCCTGCTTGAGATCGCGTAGCTGGCGAGGTCACATCCGCGTCGACTTATTGCCTCAATCGAACTGCTACCCAGCAATACCTCTTCACGGTGCCGAACGGCTACTGCGGCCCTGACCGCCGGCGAAGCCGGAATCATACGAGCCCGCCCTCATCCGAAGGGCGGGCTCCGAGGCGGTCAGTCCATGCCGCGCCGTCCGGGAGCCCAGAACGGTTTCACGACGACGGCTCTGCGAGACCAGCCGCGTTCCCGGACGAGGTGATCACGCACGGCTTGGCAGCTACGGGCCTCTCCGGCGATGCACAGGTCGAGGCGGCCGGTGGGGGATTAGTCCCAGATCGAGTAGGTGCGGAGGAATCCGCGCAGCCACGAGCGAGGCGAGCGGGGGTCGCCCACCCGCAGGCGGGTGCTGGTGCGAGTGGCGCTGATTCTGATGGGGAAGGAGGCCGGCCTCGGGTTGCGCGAACTGCGCGCCGTACTGTCCACTCCCGATCCGATGGACCACCGGGACCTGTTGCGCCGCCACGTCGTGGAGTTGGAACAACGCATCGCGCGGGCACGCGCGGCCAAGGACCTCATCGAGCACGCCCTCGCCTGCCCGCACAGGTTCGCGGACTGCCCGCACGCCCGCGAGCAGATCGCGGTGCGTATCCCGGTCGGCCAGACGGACCGTGCCGCCGACACGTATTGATGCGTGGAACGAAGTGCTGCCACCAGCAATACCTCTTCACGGTGCCGCCGAACGGTTGCGGCGCCTCCTGCCCCGTCGGCCTGACCGCGGGTGACGCTTGGTGGTGCAGGAACCAGCCGAGCCCGGAGCCCGGGCTGCCCGGGGCGGCGCAGCCGCGCTGATCCGACGGTCATGACGATCGGCTCGATCTGCGGCATCTGAAGGGAACGAGCTTCGTACGCGCGGAAGGGTCCGGGGGTGGAGTCCGGTCGGGCGCCACCCCCGGGTGTTCCTTGCCGATCAGGCGATGGTGCAGGGGCTTCCGTTGAGGGTGAACGCGGTGGGTTTGGCGGCGTTGCCGGTGTGGGTGGCCTGGAAGCCGATCTGGACGGAGGCCCCGGAGGGCAGCGAGCCGTTGTAACTGACGTTCTTCGCCGTGACCTGTCCGCTGTTCGGCGAGTAGGTGGCGTTCCAGCCGTTGGTGATGGTCTGTCCGCCGGGCAGGGTGAAGGCCAGCGACCAGCCGTTGAGGGCGGAGGAGCCGGTGTTGGTGATGGTGATGTCCTCGGTCAGCCCGTTGCCCCAGGCGTTGACGGTGGCGCTGACGCGGCAGGCGCCCGATCCACCACTGCTGGGGGACGTCGACGGGGAGGGCGAGGGCGAGGGTGACGTCGGCGAGGACGGGGACGGGGAGGGAGAAGGAGACGTCGACGGACCGGACTGGAACTGTGTGAAGAACTTCCACACCTCAGCCGAGGTCCAGGTCCTGGCACCGCTGGTGGAGGTGGATCCGTCGTTCGGAGAGGGGGTGTGGTCTCCGTCGAACGCGGCCCACACGACCGGGTACCCGTCCCGGCACCCCGAGTAGGCGGTGATGATGTGCGTCAGGCTGCCCTGCGCGGGCTCCCGCGGGTTCATGGGGGTGCAGCCGTTGTTCGTGACGAACCTGTCGCGCAGCGACCGTCCGTTGGAGATGTTGAGCACCGAGTCATGGGTGCCGTGAATCCCCATGTACGCGACCGGCTGCGTGCCGCCGCTGCACCCGCTGAGCTGCGCGCCGGAGTAGACCGCGACCGCACGGAAGATCGTCGGCCGGGCACACGCGACCGCGAAGCTCATGGCGCCGCCGTAGCTCCACCCCATGGCGAAGCGCTGCGTGGTGTCGACACACAGGTTGCTCTCGACGAGCCTCAGCACGTCGTCGGTGAAGGTCAGGTCTTCACCGTTGGTATTGCCCCAGCCGTTGTTGATGCCCTGGGGCGCGATGAAGATCGTGCTGTTGTTCGACAGTTGTTTGAGTCCGTAGTAGGACCAGACGGCTCCGTCCGATCCGCCCGTGTCGACGATTTGGGCGGTGCCGTTCAACCAGTGGTACGCGAAGATCAACCGGTAGGGGCGGTTGTTGTCGTAGTTGTCGGGAATTCTCAGGATCCAGCTGCGATTCTTGCCGCTGGTCGTGATCGTCTGTGAGCCGCTTCTCAGTGTCGGGGTCTTGCCGCATCCGGCGGTCGCCGCTGCGACGGCGCTGGTCGAGGACGACGTGGTCGCGCCGAGGCTGTCGCTCAGTGCCATGCGTCCCGTACCCAGGACGAGAAGCGCGGCGGCCGCGACAGTGGCGAAGATGGATCTCTGTCTCAACTTCACGCAACTCCCTTTGCCGTTCGAAAATCGACATGCGTCGATAGGGAAGCCGTTGGTTTCTCTCATCCGGTGGAGCGTCCGCAGCCGGCATGTGCACGCATGCCGGTCGAGCGGCCTCCCCGGACGGACTCGAACGCTAAGTGAGCCCACCGTCAGTCGACCCGGAGCGGCGCGGCGACCGACCGTCGTCGGCCTGCGCGTGCTCGCCCCTTTCCCGCCGCAGAAAGAGCAAGGCGAGTTCAGATATCCGTTGGCGTTAGCATGGTGCTTGCCGGGTTTCTCCTCGGCGATTCCGATGAAAATGTGGCGGAGCTGCGGAATGTGGCTTCTCACCCGGTGAATACCGGATGAAGGCGGCCTGTGCCGGGCTCTGCCCAATGCAATCGGTTGCGTCTGGTCGAAACCAAAAGATGTTAACGCTAACAGTGACGGGGGCGGTCAAGTGCTCCTCTCTGCCGGGCGACTGGAGGTGGTGGTGGTGGGGAGCAAATATGAAGTCATGAGATCTGTCAAGGAATCGCCTTCTCCTTGGAAAGGATCCTCGCCTTCGGCCGTCCATTCCTTCGGGTTTGACCAGGACAGGAACCGCGGCCGCCTCCGACGTCGCGATGAAATTTTCATCGTCGACGGATTTCGGCTGCGACTATGAGGTGCGCGTTTGATGGTGTTCGAGCCGTTTGCGCGACGGCTACCGCGGACGCGGCGGCGCCGGTCGCCTGCCGTCGTCGGCGAGGTGCGTGGCAGGTGAGGGTGCGGCGTGAGGCTCACGGTCCTCGCCGGCGTCCGCGATGACTTTCAGGAGGCGTAGCCGCTCCTCATGCCCGGCCTTGGGAGTGAACACGATCATCAGCGGTCCGGGTGGGGGCTGCAGCGGATAGGCGTCCCACTCGACGGCGATGTCGCCGACGCGCGGGTGCCGGATGGTCTTGGTGCCGTGGACGATTTCCCTGACGTCGTGCCGTGCCCACAGCCGACGGAACTCCGGGCTGCCGATGCTCAGTTCATTCACGACCGCGACCGCCCGTGGATGATCCGGATCGGTGGCGACGGCGGCACGCAGGATGCCGATGTAGTCCAACGCCATGGCTTCCCAGCCCGGGCACCGCAGCCGGAAGGCCTCGTGAAACAGCATGAGTAGCACGTTGCGCCGGTCCGGTGGAAGGTCGCGGGGATCGCCCAGCAGCGCCGCGGCCAGGTTGTTCCATGCGAGCATGTCGAGGTGCCTGGTGGCCACGAACGCCGGCAGGTCTATCGCCGCCAGCAGCAGTCGGGTGTTCCTCGGCACCCGGTCCGCCGCACGGAGGGCCGGAAGCCGCGGTCTGCGCGCCAACTGCGCCAGCCTCATCAGGTGACGCCGTTCCACCTCGTCCATGCCGAGCGCGTCGGCGATCGAGTCCAGTAGCGCGTCGGAGGGGCGCACGTTTCTGCCCTGCTCCAGGCGTTGGTAGTAGTCGGTGCTCAGCCCGGCCAGAGCGGCGACCTCTTCGCGCCGGAGTCCCTCGACCTTTCGCCTCGGGCCGGGCTCCAGCCCGAGGTCCTGCGGAGTCGTCCTCTCGCGCCGAGAGCGCAGGAATATCCCGAGCTCCCGGGCCGCTGCCCGCTCGTTGCCCATGATTGAAGTTTGCATTACCACCGCGCGGCGATGGCGGCTCCACCCGGCCCAAGATTCACCGGCGGCTCCACCCGGCCCAAGATTCACCGAACGCGCACCGCCGGGTGTCCTCCTCCTGGCGGACGTGCTCGGCCGGTCGGCGTCCGCCGGACTCCGACGACCTTGTGCCGAGTGCGGCCACGACGCGCCCATGAAGTACGGAGCCGCCGCATCCGCCACAACGATCTTCTGCAATACCGCTGAAACATCACCCGGCCCGCGCCGTACGGCAAGCCGTCGAGCGCACTGCCGGTCGGCGGCGCGGGGACGCGGGCAGGAGCCTCGCCGGCATGGACCACCTGCGGGTTTCCCAATGGCCGCGAAGCCTTCAGGCTGCCGCCATAGCGCAGAACCGCCGGATCTCGGTAGGCATGCCAAACCCCGGTTCAGAAGATCCAGGGAGCCGTCCGTCGCGGACCCTACCGTCGGCGGTACGAGATCAACTCGCCGTGGGCTCCGGATCCGCCCCCAGCACCCGATCGATGGGAGTCGAAGCGTGAAACTCGGAACGCGCATCGCCGTCGTCGCGGCCGCCGCCGCCTCCAGCGCCGGTCTGCTCGCCGGCCCGGCACAGGCGGCCACGCTGATCAGCAGCTTCGCGCCCAGCGAGGCCGGAAAGTACATCTGCAATGCCGTGGAAGGCTACTTCGAGCAGAAGAAAGCCGAGGCCGAAGGGCACTCCGGTGACTGGTACTACTGCGAGGGGACGCCCAGCGGGTGGTACCTCTACGAACGCTGAGCCGTCCCGACCTTCCGGAGGACCGGTGGGTCGCATGGATACGGGCTCGTCGACCGGCGTCGACGCCGGAGACCCTTCTGCCCGGTGCCTCGCCGGGGTGACGACCTCGACGGAGGAGTAATCGGAATCACTGAGACCTCCGGGCGGCGGTCAGGCCTGCCCGGAGGTCTCGTTCGTCTTCTGGTCCGGCAAGCCCATGACGGGGCCACGGCGGGAGGACGACGTCGACCGGGGCCTGACCGCTTCGGCGTCTGTCCCTCCGTGGCCGTGGCGCGGAGCCGTCCGGAGATCGAGGTCAGGATTCCGCGTGCCGGTCGATGCCGAGCGTGGCGATGAGGTCTTCGTGGAGCTCGAACCAGACCCGATGGCAGGAGTCCACGTCGGTGCGGTCGACCCACGCGCCGTCCCCGGCTCGGGCGCGGGCCAGGGCTGTGGAGAACCGTGTGTCATATCCGCGGAACCGCGTGAGAACGCGGCAGAGCCGGTCCGCGAGTGGCGTGAGTGCCCGGTCGATGCAGGCGAGCTCATGGAGCACCTCGGCGTCCCAGACCGGATCGGAGTGGTCGTTGACGGCGAGCCGATCGCCGGCGGTGGGGCGGATCTGCCAGTCGGTGCAGGCGTGTAGCAGAAGGGCGTTCAGCGGGAGGAACCCGCGGTAGACGTCGCGGACCTCGTCGGCACCGCCGGCGCGGGTGAGTTCGGCCGCGAGCAGGCGCTCGTTCTCGGCCCGGCCGGGGTCGGTCAACGACCAGCCTCCGGTGCCGGCGAAGGCGGTGTGCTCGACCCAGCCACGCGCCTCGGCGTCGCGCAGCGCCTCTTTCGTCGTGGCCTCGTCGAGCCCGTACCGGCGGGCGATCACCGGAGTGTCCGCGAAGCCGGTGATACGCACGGCGTGCAGGACCAGGAGGCTGAGCGGAGACTCTCGCGTCATGAGTCGGCGTCCTGTCGCGCTGTCAGGCGCATGTAGTGCTGCTGGCACGCCTGAGGGGAGTTGAACCCCATCGCGTGCGCCATCTGCGCCCAGGTGAGACCCGCGCTCCTGGCGATGAACAGCAGGGCGGATTCGAGCCCTTCGACCTCGGCTCGTGCGGCGGGCAGGAGTGCGAGCGCGCTCAGGATGTCCTCCGGGTCCAGGCCGGCGTTGCGCCAGACGGCGAACTGCACGAGGTCGACCGCCGACGGCGGGGCGGGTGAGGGGCGCCATGGGCGGGCGTCGAGCTCGTCAGCGCCCAGGTCCAGAAGACGTGCACGCGCGTCCTGCTCACGCTGGGCCTGCACGTGATCGGAACCCACGCCGTACGCGCTGTCGTGCTTGCGTCGCATGCGTCCCAGCATGGACAATCAATAAACTATTGTCAACAATTTGTTGAGGAGCGGGGCGGATGATCGTACCCCTCATGGAGGCTGTCGCCGGCACCTGCGGGGGCAAGGCCGGTGCCCTCGGCGCATCGCTCCGCGCGGGTCTGCCCGTGCCCGACGGCTTTGTCGTCCCGTTCGCCGCCTATCTCGCCGCTGTCCGCGACCTGGACCTCGGACGGTTCGCCGGCGAGCCGGACGACGTCCACGCGGCGGCACGGACGATCGAGGCCCGGCCGGTCCACGCCGCCGTGATCGACGCGCTGGAACGCGCGCTCGGCGAGCTCGGTGATCCGCCCGTGGCGGTGAGATCATCGGCAGCGCGGGAGGACACCGCTCAGGCGTCGGCGGCCGGTCAGCACGAGAGCTTCCTCGCCGTGCACGGAGCCGGTGAGGTCGCCAAGGCCGTACGTGCCTGCTGGGCCTCGCTGTTCTCCCCGCGTGCCGTCGAATACCGGGCCGCCTCCGGCCGCGGCGGCCGACCGTCCGGCGACCCTGTGATGGCCGTCATCGTCCAACGCCACCTGGACGCCGAGGTGTCCGGGGTCATGTTCACCCCCGCGGACTCCGGCGACGCGACCCGGATCGAGGCGTCCTGGGGCCTCGGCCCCAGCGTCGTCGAGGGCAGGGTCACCCCCGACTCCTACCGGGTCACGGCAGACGGGTCGGTCACCCGCACCGTGGCGGACAAACAGCGGCGCCTTGACCGGCGCGGCACGCGGCTCGTCCTCCGTGACGTGCCCACCGGCTCCCGGAACCGGCCGGTGCTCGGCGACGTGACCGCCACGCGGCTGGCCGAGCTGGGCGGACGGATCGCCGCCGTGCTCGGTGGACCGCAGGACATCGAGTGGGCGATCGCCGACGGCCGCATCTGGGTTCTGCAGGCACGGCCGGTCACCGCCGCACCGCCACCACCGGCATCGCCCGCCGGCGCCTCGGACATGCCGGCCGTCACACTCACCGGGACGCCGGGCAGCCGCGGCACCGTGACCGGCACCGTGAGAATCGTCCGTGGGCGCGGTGACTTCGCGCGCGTGCGCCCGGGCGACATCCTCGTCTGCCCCCTCACCGACCCCGCGTGGACGCCGCTCCTGCGCATCGCCGCCGGCGTCGTCACCGAAACCGGAGGCGTGCTCTCCCACGCCGCGATCGTCGCTCGGGAACGCGCCATCCCCGCCGTCCTCGGCATCCCGAACGCGACGAGCAGGCTTCGCGACGGCACCGTCGTCACCATCGACGGCACCACCGGCACCGCCACGGCGGAGCCCGGAATCATCGCGGGCACTGAGGCGAACGCGGGCTCGACGTAGCCGGCCACGCTGCCGCTCCCGCTGAACGTGGGTTCCGATGAGGAGGAAAAACCGGTACGGACTTCACCAGATGGAGTGCGAGGCTGAGCGCGTGAACCGTACGCGCGCTGTGGTCCTGGTCGAGGGAATCAGTGACAAGTCGGCCGTCGAGACGTTGGCCGAGCGCCGCGGCCGGGACCTCGCGGCCGAAGGCATCTCCGTCGTGGCGATGGGCGGTGCCACGAACATCGGGACATATGCCGGCAGGTTCGGCCCCGCCGGTCGCGACCTCCGGCTGGCCGGTCTGTACGACGCCGGTGAAGAGGGCGCCTTCCGGAGGGGCCTCGAGCGCGCCGGCCTGGGATCAGACCTCGACAGGAGCGATCTGGAGACGCTCGGGTTCTTCGTGTGCGTGGCCGACCTGGAAGACGAGCTGATCCGCGCCCTCGGCACCGCCACGGTGGAACGCGTCCTCGATGCCGAGGGCGAGCTCCGCTCATTCCGCACACTCCAGAAGCAACCCGGATGGCGCGGGCGGAGCACTCACGACCAGCTGCGCCGGTTCATGGGATCAGGCGGCGGACGCAAGATCCGCTACTCGGGCCGACTCGTCGCGGCACTGGAGCCCGACCGCGTGCCACGGCCGTTGGACGGACTGCTGGCCCACCTGCGGCAGGGGTGAGCAGAGGCGGAGCTGCCCTGACGGTGCCCCGGCAGGGCAGCTCCGCCGGACGCCACTACGACGTCCCGGGTCAGACGCCGGGGCGTACGGCGGTCAGGAAGCCGTTCCTCCAGTAGCCGTTGAGCCTGTCGACGCTGACCACCGCGCCGCTGTGCGGCGCGCTGATCACCTTCTTGTGTCCCACGTACATGCCCACGTGGCCGCCGCCGCTGGTGAAGATGAGGTCGCCGGGCTTGATATGCGCCAGGGAGACCTTCCTCTTGGCGGCGTTGAGCATCGACCACGTCGTACGCGGGAGTTTGACGCCGGCCTTGCGCCAGGCGAACTGGACGAGCCCGGAGCAGTCGAACGCGTGCGGGCCTGTGGCGCCCCACACATAGGGGTCACCGAGGTGCTTTCTCACCACCTTGATGGCCCGCTCGGCCTTCTTCTGCTGGAGGGCGGCCTTGGTGAGCTTCTTGTCCGCGGCGTCCTCCGCCGCGGGAGCCGCGCTGGTGTTCGGGGTGACCCCCGTGACGGCGGGCTCGGGTGCGATGACCCCGGGGGCCGGGGGCGGAGCCGCCATCGTCTCCGAAGCGGCGGCCGCGGGCGGTGCGCCGAAGCCCGCTACGGAGGCGGTGAGCGCGGCGCTACCGACTGTGACGATGGCAATGCGGAGCAGAGTGGTGGGGTTGGTGGACAGGGGATCTCTCCCTACGGTCTTCCGCTTGCGCCTACCGGGTTAGCTGACGGATTCGGGCAGGGAAGTCGCCCTACGGCGCATGCGCGCCGATTCACCCCAGACCTTCGGCGAAGGTCGACTGGTTCCCCGGCTCCGGGCCTCCTTGCTGCTCGGATTCGGCATCACCGGCGCCCAGGGGGGCGGAGAGGACATGGCGGCGGTGACTGTGGATGGTCTCTTCCGAACACGGCCGGGCCGGGTTCGCCGCGGCGGCGCCACGGGGGCGCCGCCGTAGGGCAAGGAAACTACCAAGTAGCCCCATATCGCTGCAAAGGGGGCAAAAAGGCGTTAAAGGATCAAAAGGAAAAATCGCAGGTCAGTGCACAGGTGAGGGTGTTTTTTGTGACGCTCATCACACCGTGAGAGGGTGACCTCCACGGCGTTCGGGCATGCGCCGGGCCGAGAGCCGGCCGTGCCCGTGCTGAGAGCCGGCCATGCCCGCGGACGAGCCGGTCAGCGCGTGCGCCAGAACGCGCCGTTGGCCGAGGGGTCGTCGGGGTCGCCCTGCGGCACGGTGAATCCCGCGCCCCACACCGTCGCCGTCCCGGGCCTGCGCGCGATCGAGAACAGGACGGCGTCGGTGCCGGCCTTATGGGGGAGCGGGGCGCCGCGCCACCCGGAACCCGTGACGTGCCACAAGCTGGGGTTCCAGCTGCCCTGCACGACCCACACGCCGCCCTGACCGTCGGGCTCCACCTCCGTGTACGGCTGCGCGTTGGCGGCGCCGATCGAGGTGTCCCATGACCTGCCGTTCCAGTGCATGACCAGGGTGCGGCCGTAGGTCACGTCGTCGCCCTCGTCGTCGGCGCCCTCCCAGGTGACGCCGCCGACGGCCCATACGTTCGCCGGGCTCACGACGGCGATGTCGTTGAGGACCGCAGCCGCGTCGGGAGCGGGCAGCTTGATCGCGGGCGTGGGCGCCAGTGCCCAGGACCTTCCGTTCCACCGCATGATCGCGGGACGGTCGCCCGTGGTTCCCGCCGCCCAGACGTCACCGGCGGTGAAGGCGTCGACGGCGGCGGCGCGGGCCGGCAGCCGGACGCTCTTCCAGGAGGACCCGTTCCAGTGCCTGGCCGAGGCCGAGGACTCGGCGACCGCCCAGACGTCCTTCGCGCCCGCCGCGTCGGCGTCCGTCGCCGAGAAGCCGCCGAGCGAGAGGGTGGTCCACGCGCGGCCGTTCCACCGGGCGGCCTTCCCCGGGCCGAAGACCCATACATCCCTGTTCGAGGTCGCCGTCACGGCCTTCAGCTCGTACGGCGGGCTGCCGGGGATCACCGTCCACGAGCCGCCGTCGAACCGCTGGACCAGCCCCCGCTGCCTGCCGTTCACGACCCGGTGACCGGCCGCCCACACCGATCCGTTGCCCAGGACCGTCACGTCGTTGAGTACGTCGTCCCCCGGCAGTGTGTTCACCCTGGTCAGCCGCCACGCCGACGCGGTCTGCCCGGCCTGCGGGCCCTGGTGGGTCACGCCGGAGGCCGCCACGGCCGGCATGCACGCCAGCCCGAGCGCCGTCACGGCCGAGACGAGTACGGTACGCATGGTGCTTCCCTTCCGCTCGCCAGTACGACGTCTGGGAGAGGGCATCCGTTCACACGGGTGACGGCCGGGCTCATTTCTTCTCCGTCCACGGCTCGTAGGCGCTGTCGCCCGGGAGCACCCAGGCCTTCGCGTCGGGCCTGGCGAGGCTGCGCAGCAGCGACGCCTTGCCGGTCGTCTTCGAGACCCGGTAGATCGCCACGCCCGTCTTGGTCTTCGACCGGACGATCAGGCGTCCCTTCTGGTCGAATTCGAGGTCGTCGATGTACTGCCCGCGAGGCAACCGCACGGTCACGGTGCGGCCCGCGCGGCCGGTGCGCAGGTCGAGCGGGCGCAGCCTGCGCAACGTGGGTGACGTGCCGACGAGCTCCACCGCCGTGTGGTGGTCGTTCGCCAGCGCGTCCGGCGACAGTTTCGCCTTCAGCCGCAACCGGGCACGCAGTCGCCGATCGAACACCGTCACCCGGCTCCCGCCCACCCTTCTCAGCAGCAGCCGCTCGCCGTCCGGGCTGAATCCGTCGAAGCTCCAGTCGTCCCTCCCCCCGGGATCCGACATCGTCGTGCCTTTCCGCAGGTCCACGAAGGCCCCCAGCGCCGGTGCGGAGTTCCCGACGATCACGAAACTCCCGTCATACGACACCCACGGCCACTCCTCGCCGATGTCGTACGCCTTGATCTCCCGTGACACCACCCTTTCCTTGCCGCTGGGGGTCCGTTCGACGAACAGGCCGTCCGACTTGCGGAAGTAGAAGAAGTGCCGTCCGTCCCCGCTGATCAGGAACGGCGCCCGCCAGCCGGCGTTGACCGCGTCGTCGGGTGCCGCGGCGAGCGCTTCCGGCACCTTCACCACGTTTCCGTCGGTCAGGACCAGTTCCCACGCCTGGGTCAGCCGCGCGTACGCGATCGTGGCCGGAGTGGCGGCCACCGCGGGCTGTCCGCTCAGCGGAACGGTGGCCAGGAGAAGTGCCGCGAGAGCCATGCGCAATCTCATGCCGGGTGAGATGCCGGGGAACCTCGGAATGTTCCGGATTCGGGCCTGATCCCCCGCGATCGGCGTTCGCTGATCGCGCGGATGACGGTGTCCGCGGCTACGCGGCCGGCGTTCGGTAATCCCTGATCGTGATCGCGGTCGCGGCCCTGCGGATGGGCTCGGTGACCCGCTCGATCATGCGGTCTTTGCCCGGCAGGTGCGGCATCAGCCGCAACATCAGCATCTGGAACCGGATCTGTGCCTTGGACTTCAGCACCATGCCCTTGAGGTTGTTCGCGGCGAGCTTCTGGTTCTCCTCCACGAAGTGCCGCATTTCCCGCTCGTACGCGGCGAACCCCCCGGCGTGGTCTCCTGCGGCGTGGTCTCCCGTGGCGTGGTCTGCTGCCGCCTCGGCGAGGCAGCCGGCGAGAACGTAGGCGCCGACCAGGGCCAGGCTGGTGCCCTGACCGGACGCGGGTGACGCGGCGTAGGCGGCGTCACCCACCAGGGCCACCCGGCCCGACGACCAGCGGTCCATGCGCACCTGGCTGATGGAGTCGAAGTAGAAGTCCGGCGCGTCCCACATCGCGTCGAGGAGACGCGGGACCTCCCAGCCCTGACCGGCGAAGATTTCGGCGAGCAGCTTCTTCTGCCGGTCGGCGTCCCGCCGGTCGTACTCCAGCGGCGGCGAGGAGAAGAGGAACATCGCCTTGGCGTCGTCGCCGCGCCCGGTGCTGTACATGCCGGTGCTTCTGCCGGGGGCCGGGTGCATCATCTCCGTGCGGTCCAGGTGGAGATGGTTCGGCACCGTGAAGATCGAGATGTGGTGCCCGAGGTCGTGGACGTACCGGGACTCCTCACCGAAGGCCAGCGCGCGGACGTTCGAGTGCAGGCCGTCGGCGCCCACCACCAGGTCGAACGTACGCGGGGAGCTGTTCGCGAAGGTGACGCGCACGCCGTCCGCGGTCTCCCGCAGGGCCGTGACGGAGTCGTCGAAGACGTACTCGACGGTGTCTCCGATCGCCGCGTGCAGGAGCCGGGTGAGGTCACCGCGCATGATCTCGACGTCGTCTCCCTCGCGGCCGCCGAACAGATCGGCGCTCATCGTGCCGGTCTGCCTGCCCCGCGCGTCGACGAAGCGTGCGACCCGCATGTCCGTGCTGTGCCGCCGCACCTCCTCCAGCAGCCCCATGCGGGCGACGACGTCGAGTGCCGCTCCCCGAATGTCGATCTTGTAGCCGCCGTCCCGCGGCGAGGGCGCGCGTTCCACGACGGTCACCGCGAAGCCGTGCTCGCGGAGCCAGAAAGCCAGCGTCAGGCCGGCGACGCTCCCGCCGGAGATCAGGATGTGCTTCATGACTGAGACTGTACAAACGTCTCAATCAAATGTCTAGGACAGATGTGCAAGACGTTTGTCCGGACGTCGGCTAAGCTCCGACCATGGGAAACCGGGAAGATCTGCTCGCGGGAGCCAAGCGCTGCCTGATGGAGAAGGGATATTCCGGCACCACCGCGCGGGACATCGCGGCGGCCGCCGGCACGAGCCTCGCCGCCATCGGCTATCACTTCAGATCGACCAAGGCGCTGCTCAACGCGGCTCTCATCGAGGCGATGGAGGAATGGGGAAAGGAGGTCGAGCAGACTCTCGCCGCCGACGCGTCGCTCAGCGACGCCCCCGCACAGCGATTCGAGGCGACCTGGACGCGAATCATCGAGTCCTTCGCCAGGCTGCGGCCGCTCTGGGCCATTCAGTTCGAGCTCATCGCGCAGATGGACCGTCTGCCCGAGTTGCGCGAGGCGTTCGCGGCCGCCAACCGGCAGGCGAGGCTGGGACTCGCGGCCATCTTCGAGAACCTGGATCCGGGCGCGGACGAGCGGAAGGCGATGGCCGTCGGCTCGTTCTACCAGGCGCTGCTCGGGGGGATGGCGACCCAGTGGCTCGTCGATCCCGATCACGCCCCGTCCGCGCGCGATCTTCTCGAAGCGCTGCGTACGGTCGGCGCGCGTCTTGGGCCGCAGTGACCGGCGGGGCCCGGAGGGTCGTACCGGAGTCGCGGTCCACGTCGGGCCCGCGTAGGGAACCGCGGCTCCACTGTCGAAGGCCGGCCGGGCGGCGGATGTGCGCGCCTGTCGGCCGGCCTTCCGGCGGGCAAGTCAGTCCGCTGCGGTCAGGGGGCCGTCGGCGTGCGGGACCCGCTCGGCGGGGACGACGCCCAGGCGGCCCGCCTGGTAGTCCTCCATCGCCTGGATGATCTCGGCGCGGGTGTTCATCACGAACGGCCCGTAGTGCACGACCGGCTCGCGGATCGGCCGCCCGCCGAGCAGCAGCACCTCCAGATTGGGCTCGGCCTGGGGCTGAGCGGTGTCCCCGGCGAGGCTCAGCGACCCGCCGGAGCCCAGGACGGCGAGCTGCCCCTTGCGGATCGGCCGCCGCTCGGCGCCCACGGAACCCTGACCGGCCAGCACGTAGGCGAGGGCGTTGAACTCCGGGTTCCACGGCAGGTCCAGCCGGGCGCCGGGGCTGACGGTCGCGTGCACCATCGTGATCGGGGTGAACGTGACGCCGGGGCCGGCGTTCCCGTCCAGCTCGCCGGCGATCACCCGCAGCAGCGCGCCGCCGTCGGCCGAGGCGAGCAGCGCCGCCTCACGCCCCCGGATGTCCTGGTAGCGGGGCAGGTGGAACTTGTGCGCGCGAGGAAGGTTCACCCACAGCTGGATGCCGTGGAAGAGCCCGCCCGAGACCACCAGGTGCTCCGGCGGCTTCTCGATGTGCAGCAGGCCGGACCCGGCGGTCATCCACTGGGTGTCGCCGTTGGTGATGGTGCCGCCGCCTCCGTTGGAGTCCTGGTGTTCGAAGACCCCGTCGATGATGTAGGTGACCGTCTCGAAGCCGCGGTGCGGATGCCACGGCGTGCCCTTCGGCTCGCCCGGGGCGTACTCGATCTCGCCCATCTGGTCCATGTGGATGAACGGGTCCAGCATGGCCTGCGGCACCCCGGCGAACGCGCGCCGTACGGGGAAGCCCTCGCCCTCGAAGCCGCTGGGCGCGGTCGTCACCGAGAGAACGGGGCGCGGTGCTGCGACGGCCGGATCCGGTACGGCGACTCGTGGCAGCGTCAGGGTGTCTGCGGTGACAGCGGGCATGGCCGCCCTTTCTGATTGAAACTTCAACTTTCGTTGTCTTGGAACCACACGTGATCGCCGGACATTCCCCTGGCGTCCCGGCAGCCCCGGATGTCCGGCGGGTGAGACGATTCCGCATCTGTTCCGTCGCATATCGTCACGGGCAGTGGGGAGAGACTGGTATGGCTGGAACCATGATCTTCATGAGTCGCACGCTCCGAGTCGCCGTACTGTCCTTTCTGGTCCTCCCGATCACCGCTGTCGCGCTCGCCCCGCAGGCCGCGGCCGACGCCCGCCAGCAGGCCGGCGCCGGGGCGACGGCCCGCCGCATGCTGGCTCATCTGAAGGTCGCCAAGCCGCTGTCGATCCGCGGGTACAGCCATCGGCGTTTCCAGCCCCGATGGGCGCACCACAAGGGGGAGTGCGACGCGCGGGAGGTGGTTCTCGCCCGCGACGGGCGGCGCGTACGCAGGAACGCGGCGTGCCAGGCCGTGAAGGGCGTCTGGCGCAGCCCGTACGACGGCAAGGTGCTGAAGAGCGTGAAGCAGACCGATGTCGACCACATCGTTCCCCTGGCCTACGCCTGGCGCTCCGGGGCCAAGAGGTGGAGCCAGGCCAAGCGGCGCGCGTTCGCCAACGACCTCACGCGTCCGGAGCTGGTCGTGGTGAGCCACTCGGTCAACATGGCCAAGGGAGGCAGGGGCCCGCAGAGCTGGCGTCCGCCGCGCCGCGGCTACTGGTGCCGCTACGCGACCTCGTGGATCACGGTGAAGCATCACTACCGTCTCTTCGTGACCCGGTCGGAGAAGGTCGCCCTGCTCAACATGCTCCGCACCTGCTGACGGTGGACGGCCTCAGCCTCCGCTCGCCGCGCGGGCCTGCTGGATGATCTTGCGGAGGGCCGGCGCCACCGGGCCGCCGCGCTCGGCCAGCTGGGCGATGCGCTGCTTGTGCGCCCGTCGTCTCGCTCGCGGGAGGACCGTTCCGAGCTCTCCCGCGGCGGCCAGGCCGACGAGGGCCGCCTCCCGGTCCCCGACCCGGGACACCGGACCGGTGAGCGCGCCGGAGACCCGCGTCGCCAGTCGTTTCACCACACGCGTGTCGCGTACGCGGACGTGATTCACGGTGAAGATCAGCAACGGCCGGTGCGGCTCCACCCTGATCCAGCGTCCCTTCTCCAGCTCGTCCCGCACCGCACGGACCGTCGCGCGGCCGTCCTTGCCGATCCAGTGCCGCCACGGCCGGGGCCCCGACTGGGCGAGCTGGTGCAGCAGGCCGTCGAGGACCGGGTCGGCGACCCGGTCCTCCGACACCACGCGCACCTTGCCGCCGTCGTCGGCGATCCGGCCGATGAGCAGCAGGTCCGTGAGCGCGGCTGCACGCAGCAGGTAGGGAAAACGGTGGTTCGTCACCACCCGCTCCTTGCGGGGGTCGTAGGCGAGCAGATAGAGCTGAGCCGTCAAGGAGGCGGGGACGTCCACGGGACTGCCTTCCTCTCAGTCGTCGTCGGGTGGGCCGGCGGTGGGAGCCTCCGGAGGCGGGGTCCGTCCGGGCGGCGTTTCTTCGGGTGGGGTCTTCTTCTTGGCCGGCCGGCCGCGCCGGGGGATGCGGCCGGCGTCGCCCGGAAGCCGGCCCGCCTCCGACAACGCCCGGCGCAGCAGGAACTCGATCTGCGCGTTGGTGCTGCGTAGTTCGTCGCCGGCCCAGCGGGCCAGCGCGTCGTGCACCGCGGGATCCAGCCGCAGCAGGATGCTCTTCCTTTCGGTCGCCACGGTCTAGTGGTACAGGGAACCGGTGTTCACCACGGGCTGCACGTCGCGATCGCCGCACAGGACGACGAGCAGGTTGCTGACCATGGTGGCCTTGCGCTCCTCGTCGAGCTCGATCACGTTGTGCTCGTCCAGGCGGGCCAGGGCGGCCTCGACCATGCCGACGGCGCCGTCCACGATTCGCTGACGGGCCGCGACGACCGCTCCGGCCTGCTGGCGGCGCAGCATCGCCTGTGCGATCTCGGGAGCGTACGCCAGGCGGGTGACGCGCGACTCGATGACCTTGACCCCGGCCGAGGCCACCCGTGCCTGGATCTCGGCGGACAGGCGGCCGGTGATCTCGTCCGCGTTCTGGCGCAGGGACAGCATGTCGTCGTGCCCGTCGTACGGGTAGCTGCCGGCGATGTGCCGGACCGCGGTCTCGGTCTGGAAGGCGACGAACTCCACGAAGTCGTCGACTTCGAAGACCGCCTTCGCCGTGTCCTCGACCTGCCAGACGACCACGGCGGCCATCTCGATCGGGTTGCCGTCGGCGTCGTTGACCTTCGTGATGTCGGTCTCGTGGTTGCGGATCCGGGTCGACACCTTGCGCTTCTGCGTGAAGGGAAGCACGAACCTGAGGCCGGGGGTGCGGACCGTGCCCACGTAACGGCCGAGCAGCTGGATCACCCGCGCCTCACCGGGGGCGACCGCGGTGAGGCCGGTCAGGACGACGAGGGCCGCCAGGAAGAGCAGCGCCCCGGCGGCGATCAGGACGGCTCCCGCGCCGCCGTCGCCGTCGGCCGCGAGGACGGCTCCGATCGGGATCAGCGCGGCCGGGCTCAGCAGGCACAGCAGAGCCAGGATCAGCATCGGCCATCCCGCGGAGGCGCGGGCCGTGCGCTCGTGGGTCTGGGGGGTGGGCATGTCGACCGCGATGCTCACATCTGTCATGTCTTCTCCTCGGTGTCTAGCACGACACTAGCAAAGTGATATCACTTTTCGCCAGAGCCGAGATCGTACGGGCCGCCGGCCCGGCCGTCAGGACATCCGGGTGTTCTGCTCGTGGCGGGGGCGGCTCACGGACTCCACGCCGCCGCCGGCGCCGCCGACGGGAAGACCTCGCGGTAGGACGGGTAGCCGGGCACGTCGGGCGGCAGAACATCGACCTCGGATGGTTCCGGCCCGGGGTGTCGCGGGCCTGGCCCGCCTGGTCCGCACGTCGCGCGTGCTCCGCGACGCGGGTGTTGTGCTGACCGAGGAAGAGTTCCAGGCCCCCAGAAGACCGAGCTGCCGGACCGCAGGTGAGTCAGGCCGTTTCCGCCACGGTGACGACGACCTTGCCGGCCGGATGTCCGCCCATCAGGTGGCGCAGCGCGCCGGGGGCGTCGCCGAGGGGGAAGACGCGGTCGATCGCCGGGACGACGGCTCCGGACTCGATGAGCCGGGTCAGCTCCTCCAGGTGCTCGGCGCGCTCGCGGGAGAGCATCGGGCGCAGCCGCTGCCCCCGGAACCCCGTGACCATCGACAGCAGCGGCGCCCGGAACGTGCGTCCCATGCCCCCGGTGAAGCGGTATGCGGCGTGCCCGCCGCCGACGATCACCAGCGTCCCGCGCGGCGTCAGGGCGCGCCGCAGCAGCGACAGCGGCCGGTTGCCCGCCGTGTCGACGACGACGTCGTAACGCGCGCCGTCGCGGTCGATCTCCTCGTGGGCGTAGTCGATGACGTCGTCGGCCCCGAGCGACCGCACGAAGTCCGCCTTCGCCGCCGCGCACACGCCGGTGACGCTCGCACCGAGCGCCTTGGCGATCTGCACGGCGAACGACCCCACGCCCCCCGCCGCGCCGATGACCATCACCCGCTGTCCCGGCCGTACGCCGCCGACGTCGCGGACGGCCTGCAGCGCCGTCATGCCGGAGACCGGCACCGCGGCGGCCTGCTCGAACGTGAGACCGGCCGGCTTCGGCGCGAGGCGGTCCTGCGGCGCCCTCGCGTACTCGGCGAGCGAGCCGCTCGGGCAGGTGCCGTACACCTCCTGACCGGGCCGGAAGCGGGTGACGCCGGCGCCGACGGCCGCCACCACCCCCGCGACGTCGCGGCCCCGCACGGGGACCTTGGGCCGGCGCAGCCCGAATCCCCCGACACGCGCGAGGTACGGCCGGCCGGTCATCAGGACCCAGACGCCGGGATCCACGGCGGCCGCGCGGACCTCGACGAGCACCTCCTCGTCGCCGATCGAGGGACGGTCGATGTCGCGTAATTCGAGCACGTCGGCCGGGCCGTACGTGTCCTGGACGATGGCTTTCACGTCGTCTCCTCGGGGAGGTCGGGATACTGGAACACGTCGTCGAGCGGGGCGCCGAACACCCGGGCGATCCGGAAGGCCATCTCCAGGGACGGCGAGTATCGGCCCTGCTCGATGGCGATGACGGTCTGTCTGGTCACGCCGATGCGTTCGGCGAGTTCGGCCTGGGTCATCTCGTCGTGGGCGAACCGCAGCGCGCGGATGCGGTTCGTCACACGGGTGGGCTTCACCACTCCGGAACGCTCCTGCGGTAGAGGATGATCTTGGTGGCATCGCTGAGGACCGCCGACAGGACGAAGAAGAGGTAGATCACGTTGGCGATCCAGAACCTGTCCCACTCCGCCACGGCCATGAGCATCGCCGCGAGCGCCCCGATGGCCACGAACGCCTGACCGGTGTAGTCGCCGAGGCGCCCGATCTCCTTGTCGCGGACGTCGATGACGCGCGAGGCCCGCGGGTTGACGATCGCCATCCCGATCTCGGCCACGATCGCCGCGGCGATCGCCCCGCCGATCGTCCACAGCAGGGCGGCGGTGTACGGCACGTCGGGTAGCGGGCCGCCGTCCGCCCGTCTGAGGACGGCGACGACGTACGCCGCGTAGGCGATCACGGCGACGACCAGCCTGATCCAGGCGCGCTTCTCCTCGTGAGTCATGATCGGAACCTCCTGATGTATGAAATCTTTGACATCTCCAAGGTAGCCAATCTTTGACCTCATGTACAGGTTTTTTTACATCGCACGCCGGGCGGCACCCCCGCCCGGCAGGAACCGGAGGGATGTCAGGCGCCGGCGGGCGCCTGCTCGGCGCCGATGACCTTGAGGAACTGGAGGGACTCGTAGGCCGGGGACCCGGGCTCGGCGGTGAAGATGACCACCTGCTGCTCCTGGTCGGGCACGGTCAGCACGTCGAAGTCCAGCTCGATCGGCCCGACGCGCGGGTGCCGCACGGTCTGGCGCAGATGCCGCTCGATGTGGAACCGCTGGGAGTTCCAGAGGCGGGCGAACTCCTCGCTCCCGGCCAGCAGCTCCTCGACCAGGCTCCTCAGCTCACGGCTGCCGGGATAACGGGTGACGGCGACGCGCAGGTAGCTGACCGCCGTGACGACGAAGCGCTCCGGGCTGCCCATGCCGTAGTGCCGCCGCTCGGGGTCGGGGTGCAGGAAGTAACGCCGGATGACGTTGCGCTCCCGGCCAGCCAGAGCGGAGAAGTCCTCGAACAGGGCCGCGGCCAGCGGGTTCCAGGCCAGCACGGCGCAGGTGTCGTCCACGACGATCGCGGCGGCGTCGGTCAGCCGGTTGAGCAGGTTCAGCGTGCTCGGCCGCACCTCGCGTACGGGTTCGGCGGACCGGCTCTCCTCCCGCTCCCCGGCCAGATGGAACAGGTGGGCCCGTTCCTGGTCCGACAGGCGCAGGGCGCGGGCGATGCCGTCGAGCACGCGCTGCGACGGATGCCTGCCGCGCGCCTGCTCCAGGCGGGTGTAGTGGTCCACCGAGATGTACGCGAGCTGGGCGACCTCCTCGCGCCGCAGCCCGGGGGTACGGCGGCGGCGTCCCTCGGGCAGGCCGACGTCGGCGGGGCCGACCTGCTCCCGCTTGCCGCGCAGGAACTTCGCCAGGCCGTGCTTGTCCATGTCCATGACGGTACGCCCGCAAGCGGGAGCGCCGGCCCGCGCAGCCACGGACTCCCGGTCCCTGGCTGTGCGGGACGGGCGGGCGCGACCGTGGAGTTGCACCGGCCTGCGGCGGCGGACACGGACCCGCCGAAGGTCAACCGATCCCAGCGAAAGGCAACATGATCATGCGGATTCTCATCACCGGTGCGAGCGGTTACGTCGGAGGAGTCGTGGCCGAGCACCTCGTCCGGGCCGGTCACGAGGTGGCCGCCCTGGCCAGGTCGGACCGGGCGCGCGAGCGGGTCGAGGGGCTGGGCGCGAAGGCGGTGCCGGGGAGCCTGCGGGACCTCGACGTCCTGCACGGGGCGGCCGCGACCGCGGAGGCGGTGGTGCACACGGCCGTGGACTACGCCGATCCCGAGATGGGCGAGATCGAGCGCGACGCCCTCGCGGCGCTGCTCGGCGGCCTGAACGGCGGAGGCGCGTTCGTCTACACCAGCACCGGGCTGGTCTACCCGGACACGCGGGGCGCCACCGTGGACGAGGATCACCCCGTCACCGCGGAGACCTCGCCGATGCCGTACAAGGTCCTCGGCGAGCGGCGGGTCCTGTCTGCGGGCCACGTGGCGGCCACGGTGATCCGGGCGGCGCTGGTCTACGGGCGCGGCGGGTCGGGGCTGCTGCAGGGGCTCATCGCCGGCGGCAGGCAGAGCGGGACGGTGCCCTACGTCGGCGAGGGCACCAACGCGTGGACATCGGTGCACGTCGACGACCTCGCCGCGTTGTACGTGGCCGCGGTCGAGCGCCGTACGCCCGGGGCCGTCGTCAACGCCGCCTCGGCCGAGCGGACAACGATGCGGCGGATCGCCGAGGCCGTCGCCGAGCTGACCGGCGCCCGGGCCGTGTCGATCACGCCGGAGCAGGCGGCCGCCGCGATGGGGCAGTCCGCCGGCGTGCTCACCCGGTCGTCGCCGATGGACGCCTCGCGGGCCCGGCGGCTGTTCGGGTGGGCCCCGGAGCGACCCGGGCTGATCGAGGACCTGACCACCGGCTCCTACGCACAGTCCTGATCGGCGGCCGGCCGGACGGCCCGCGCATCCCCTCGTACGGCGTACTCGGAGAGCGGCGTCTCCGCGCCGCGCCCGGCGGGCCTCGGGCCGGGTCCGGTGGTGGTCGGCGGGGGACCCCCACGACCCGCCGATCACGATGACCGGCCCTTTCCCGTCGCCTCCGGCGGGGACATGAAAACCGGTTCACGACCTGCCGGTTGACACAGGCAGTCAGGACATTCGATGGCCATTCCGCCGTCGTCGATTTCGGTCGTCAACCGAAATGGACTGTGTGCGTATCCCGTGCGCGTGCCCGTGTCCCGCACACCGGGCAGCCGGGACGCGGCGGATGGCGGACCCACACGTGATGGTCCGCGGCGATCAGGTTGACGCCCTGGATGGTGCCGACCGGGGGCACGGGCACCCCGGTCAGCAATCCCAGCAGCGCGTGAGCGACGAGCTGCCCGGACACGCCCGCGGAGGTGGCGATGACGCCGGCCCCGCCGAGGTCCACCGGCGTGCCGGGGCGGCGTCTCGCCTCCTCGCCGCTGCTCAGGCACTCGTAGCAGGCGCCCGCTCCCGGCGCGAAGCACCCCACGGTGACCAGCGGCCCGTTGTATCCGCCGCCGGCCCAGGGGATGCCCGCGGCGGCGCAGGCGCGGTTGGCCCACACCCTGATCTCGTGGCCGGTGGGCCGGTCCGCGCAGAGGGCGAGCGCGTCGCAGCCCGCGACCAGGTCGTCCAGCTCCCGCCTGCCGCCGATGTGGCGGCGTTCGCCCGTGACGGAGATGTCGGAGTTGACGGTGCGGAGTCGTTCGACCGCCACCTCCGCTTTGGGGCGCCCCACGTCGTCCTCGCCATAGAGCACCTGGCGGCTCAGGTTGGACAGCTCGACCAGATCCGGATCCACGCAGTGGATCGTGCCGACACCGCTGGCGGCGAGCGCCCAGGCCGCGTGGCTGCCCGTGCCGCCGAGGCCGAGCACCACGACCCGGGCGGACTTCAACCGGAGCTGGGTCTCCCAGCCGTGCGCGCGCGGCACGGCGTCGACCGTGCGGAAGAAGGCCTGGTTCCTGCTGTAGCGGTCGAGCTCGCGTTCGCTCAGCCCGGCCGGCGGCACGGCCGCGGCGTCCTCCACGTATCGGGTGGCGACCAGCTGCTCGACGATCGCCACGGCGTCCGGCACCTCCGGATGGGCCAGCCGCAGCCGCTCGGCGATCTCGTCGCGGGAGCGGGTGCCGTCCATCAGGGTGAGGGTCGTCCACACCCAGCCGTACGGGTCGGCGATTTCGGCGGCGATCCCGTAAATCTCGCCGCCGATGCGAACGGTGCCGTCCTCGTACCGGTGGGGCCGGTGCTCGAATTTCACCCGAGGCAGTTGCACGTGACGACGATTACTGTGCGATAACTGGGCGAGTCAACAGCGAATTTCAATCGGAGGAAAAAGGGGTCGTCCGTAACGTTCCCGACGTCCGGCGCCCCACCGCGCCGGACGAGGACATGGAACGGCGCCGCTGGGCATACGTTGGGGACGATGAACGATCAGCCTGCCGTGATCCCACCGCCGATGCCGCTCCGCAGGGCGCTGGCCGCCGTGCTCGCCGCCGTGGCCGTTCCGCTCTCGGGCTGCGGCGGCGCGGCGGGGGAGGCCGCCTCCGTCGCTCCGCGCGAGCGCCTGTCCCCGTCCACGTCGGCGTCCTCCGCGAGTCCGGCGCCGCAGCCGTCCGCACGCGACCTGCCCGTGCCGGACGAGGCGATCCCCAAGGACCCCGCCCGGCTGGCCGACGCCCTCAACCGTACGGCCGGGCACCTGCGCGACGCGATCGACGACTGGAGGCGTACGGGTGACCCCGCGAAGGGGGAGGCGCCCGAGCCCGTGGTCCTGCTGTCCCTGTACGAGCAGCGGGTGTACCGCTACCTCGCCCGCAACGCGAAGGTCGCGTCCCGGACGTACGGGAAGCTGCCGAAGGAGGAGGCCGCGCGGGCCCGGGACAACGTGACGGCCATCCGCGACCTGCTCTCCCTCGCGCACCCCGTCAGCGGACCGATCAAGATCAAGGTCGAGCGGGCGGAGCCGGCCGACGTCCTGCTCGCCGACTTCCGGCGCGCCGAGCGCCGGTTCGGCGTCGAGTGGGAGGTGCTGGCGGCGGTCATGCTCGTCGAGACCAAGTTCGGACGGGTGCGGTCGCCGAGCTACGTGGGCGCCAGAGGGCCGATGCAGTTCATGCCGGGCACCTGGAAGGCGTACGGCATGGGCGGCGACATCGACGACACCCGCGACGCCCTGCTCGCCGCGGCCAACTACCTCCACGCGTCGGGAGCGCCCCGCGACTACCGGCGCGCGCTGTACGCCTACAACCATTCGCAGGCCTACGTCGACGCGGTCCTGTCGCACGCACGCCAGATGAAGCGGGACATCAGGAACTACTACGCCTACTACACCTGGCAGGTCTACGTGATCACCACGAAGGGCGAGCGCCGCCTGACCGGCCCCTGACGGCGGCGACGCCGAGGCTCGGGGCGGCGCCCGGGAGAGGCGGTGGCGGGAGGGGCGGTGGCGGGAGGGTTCGTAACCAAAGCCGCTTTCCGCGCGACTCATCCTTGGGGATCGATCGCGTACGGGAGGTCGGCTGTGCGACGCCTGACGAGTGGTGCGGGGATGAAGCCGATCGGGATCCTCACTGTGGTGCCGCTCGCCGTGGTGGCGCTCGGCGTGACGATCTGGGGCCTGATGATCTGGGCTCGGGCCCGGCGCTCGCCGGCGTGACGCCCTGCGGGTTCGGACCTCCCCGCTCGTCCTGGGTGGAGACCTCCGTGACCATCGCGGAGCGCGGCCACGACACCCCCGTGATGACGAGCACGACGCGGGTCGGCGTCCCCCGTGACTGGGCGGGGTCCGCCGCTCTGCTCGGCGACGGGAGCGCGGTCGGCTGCCTGCTGCCGGACGGCGGCACACCGACCGTCACGACGTCGGCCGACGGCGCCGAAGTGGTGGCCCAGAGCACGCAGGAGATCCGTCTGGAGGACTACGACTCGCAGTGGGGCGAGGAGTCCGCCGGGCTGTGGGCGAGCCGCGAGCCCGGCGGGACCTGGTTCGTCGCACTGCTGCCCTCGCCCGGAGACGTTCCGTCCGGGCTGGCCGGGGCGCGCTGGCGGACCGTGGTCGTCAAGACGCCGGAGTCCCGGGTGCGCACGGTGACGCCTCTGCCGTCGCAGGTGCTCGGCCCACATGATCGGCCTGACGGACGGGGTGGCGATCGCCCTCCTGGCGGCGCCGCTCTGCGCGGCCGCGTGGCGTCGCGCGGGCCGGGCGTGTCGTGGTGGGCGAACGCCCGGCTCGCCGCGCGGTACGCGTCCTACGTGGGCGCGCCCGCCGCCGTGTTCCTCATCTGGGCCACCTGGAGCACCGACAGCCGGGGGCGCGACGGCTGGCTCGACCGGCTCGGCGACCCGAACGGGTTCTACGGCCTGGCCGGTGACCTGATACGTCCCGGCTCGTCGTCAGGGCCCGGCCGCCGAGAAGAGCGGATGCGGCTCCGGCGCTCGGGCCGGAGCCGCACCCGGCCTCAGAGCGCGGGGTAGGCGTTCTTCACCAGCATCACGAACTGCTCGTGGTGCCAGTCGCCGATCAGCGGCGCGTTGGGGAGAGCGCCGGTCGGCCGCCAGCCGTCCGTCCCGGGCGTGAGGGTGCCCTTGGGGTCGCACCTGTAGTCGATCAGCCGGTCGGAGCCCTCGGGCAGGAGCGGTCCGCCGACGCCGTCCGACTCGCCGGGCCGCTTGATCCACAGGTAGGCGTCGACACCGGGCGCGGGCGCCGCGACCGGCCGGGCCCCCAGCCCCGCACCGTCCTGGTTGCACTCGGCGGCGCGCGACGGACGCCTGTCGACGCGGCTCTCGTCCACGAACCTGTTGAGGTCGCTCGAAGTGCTCGCGGCCGTGGGCCGGGCCGGCCCGCCCCAGCCGTTGCGGGAGGTGTCGACGACCACGCCGAGAGAGCCGGGGAAGCCCTTGGCGATCAGGGCGCTGCGCATCGCGACGGCGTAGTCCCGTTCGTTCAGGTAGGGGTTCCAGTCGATGAACCTGCTCTGGAGGATCGGCTGGCCGCTCACGGTCTGGTTGGGGCCGGTCAGGAACGGCTCCTGGAGGGGGACGTAGTCGCCGACGTTCGTGGCGATGCCGTCGAGGCTGTTCAGGCCCCCCGTCGTGCCGCGAGCGGTCTCGGTGATGATGGCCGCGAGCGGCGTGAAGTTGGTCTCCCAGCCGGCCCATCCCGCGCTGCCCGCGTCCAGGTACGTGTAGACGTTCGGCAGGGACGACAGCTTGTCGAGGGCGTACCGGATGCCCGTCAGGTAGGCGCCCGACCCTGCCGCCTGCTCGCACGGATAGATGCCCTGGGAGGTCCCCACGATGAGGTCGATCAGGGCCCGCGGTTCGATGACGGTCACGACGCGCAGGTTCCGATACTCCGGCTTGGCCAGGAGGGCGGCGACGGGGTCCACGAACTCCGCCTTGTAGCGGTTGAGTCCGTTCCCCTGGATGTGCAGCTCGGCGTCGGAGACGCGCGACCGGCAGTCGCGGTCGGGCAGGTTGTGGAGCACGAGCGTGACGTACCCGGCGCCCTGGGTCACGGCGGTGTCGAGGTGGTCCTTGAGCGTACGGGTGACCCCGGAGCCGCCGGTGACGTCGGCGATCCGGTTCAGCCAGACCGCGGTGGGCGTCGTCTTCAGGCTCCGTATCTTCTGCGCGGTCGCGTCGTCCACCTTCGCGGCGGAGGACTCCACATCGGCCGCCCAGCCGGGGTCGACGTACCCCGTGGCGCCGGCGAACGGGTTGTCCACCGGCACGTCCGGGCTGGGACTGACGCTCGGGCTCGGGCTCGGCGAGGGATCGGCGGTGTCGTTGTCCTGCTCGGTGGCGGTCCACAGCACGGCGCTGGGCGCGGTGGCCTGGCTGCTGCGCGTGTCGAAGGTGGCGCTGCCGTTCACCGCGTCGTCGTCCTCGGCGGCGGCCACGGTGAGGGGCTGCGGGATGTTCCAGTTGTCCGGGGTGAAGGACGGGCTGTGGACGATCGTCAGGTCCTCGTCGCCGGTCATGTGGGCGGTGCCGATGGACACCGTGCCCTCGGGCCTGCGGCTGAGCGACACCTGGACGCTCGCCGTGCCCCCCTCGGGCACGGTGACCTGCTTGGGCTCGATGAGGATCCGCAGCGGGCCGGGTGACGGGCTCGCGCTGGGGCTGACGACCGGGCTCGGCGACATGTTCGGCAGGGTGCCCTGGCAGGGCACGCCGTTGACGGCGAAGTCCCTGGGCGCCGGGTTGCTCCCGGTCCAGGTGCCGTTGAACCCGAGATGAAGGGATCCGCCGGACGCCACCGTGCCGCCCCAGGACTCGTTCTCGGCGGTGACGCGATCGGCGAGCTGGGTCCACCGGGCCGACCAGCCCTGCGTGAGCTTCTGGGAGCCGGGGAAGGTGAACGTCAGCTTCCAACCCGACAGCGGGTCGCCGATGTTCTTGACGGTGAGCCCGGCCGTGAAGCCGCCGGAACCCGTGCCCCACTGGGTGCTCGAGTAGGTCACCTGGCAGGTGACCGCGGCGTCGGCGGACGCCGTGCCCAGGACCGATCCCGCCGCGGCCAGCGCCACGGCGGGGGCGACCGCCGCGACGGCCGTCAGGATCCTGCGGGCGAACCGATGATGGCCGAAGGGCATAAGCGATCGTCTCCAGGGTGACTTGACCAGTTCTGGCATCCGGCGCCCGTTCCGGCTTCGCACACGGCGCCGACGCCCCCCAGATTCGGCAATCGCCCGGCACATGTACACGATTCGCCCGAAGTGAAAATGGACCTTTCCAAAACAAAGTGCGGGAACCGTAAGGCACCTTGGGAAACGCCGTACAAGATCTGCCGGTCGCCGCCGAATTCGGTGAAATATTCAGCACGCCCCGGGGCCGAGCGACCGACGACGTCGGGCCGTAGCGCCCGCGCGTGCGGAAGGCCGTCAGGAACGTGCCGGAGACGACGTCGTCGGCGACGGACGCGCCCAGACGGCTACGGGTGGTCGCCGAAACAGAGGCAGCCGCCGATCTGGGCCGCCACCTCCAATTGGTCGTAGAAGAGCCGGTGACTGAGGATCAGCCCGTCCTCCACCGTGGAGAAACTGCATGACCGCAGGAGGATGGGCCGCCCGGTCGCCTCGAGAACGTCCCCGCCGGGGAAGAGCAGCGGCCCCTTGTGCGTGCCGCTGATCGTGAACTCCGCCGCCACCGTGTCCCCGAACATGGTCACCGACTGCGGGGTGATCACCATGTTGGGGTACGCCTCCAGCCATTGGCTGTAGTAGGAGGCGATCTCCTCCCTGTTCTCGGCGATGCCGTCCGGGGCCACGAGAACGGCCCGCTCGTCGAAGCACTGCGCCAGGGCGTCGAGGTCATGGCGGTTGATGGCCTGTCTCAGCTTGTCCACGGCACGGAGCACTTCGGACATCGGACGTTCCCTTCCCCCGACGAGAGCGGCCGTATGGTGCGCCTGCGCCGCGGCCGGTGTGACGAAGCCGGACATCGGCGGCATTTTCACGATAGCCCAGCTCGCAAGCCGGGCCGTGTGAGCACGCGGGCACTCAGGACTCGTCGGCGGGGAGGGCGGCCATCTCGTGAGCGGGGGCCCGGCCGAGGCGGGCGAGGACCTGGTCGAAGCGGGAGGCCTCCGGCCCGGCGGGCAGGCTCGGCGCGAACGCGGCGCCGGGCCTGTCGCGGTAGTCGCCGTCCGGCACCGCCAGGGCGATCGGCCAGGCGGCCTCGGCCAGATCCGGGCCGGGATCATAGGAGAGCTCCAGCGTGCGGGCGACGTCCCACCCGTGGACCAGGTAGTCGATGAAATGGAAGCCGATGGCCTGCACGGCCGGGAACGGCGCGTCCACCCCTATCTCGGGCAGGACGAACGCGCGGTCGAGCACCCCCTCGGCCGCGAACGCGTCGACGACGCGCTCGGCCGCCACGGCGTAGGCCCGGACGGGGTCGGGGGCGCGCCGCTCCCGCCACGCGTCGAGGTCGGCCCCGCGGCCCTCCGCCGCGGCGGCGAAACCGAGGTGCTGGGCGGTCATGTGCGCGAGCAGGTCGGCAAGGGTCCAGCCCACGCATGGCGTCGGGTGCTCCAGGTCGCCCGGGCGCACCTCCGCCACCACGTCGACGCTCGCCTGCACGGCCCGGCGGTCCAGGTCCCGGATGTCCATGTCTCCTCCAATTAGTAAGTCTGCGCAGACGATATGTGCATGCTTATTGTTTGTCAAAGCCTAAGCTGTGGGGCATGTCCGACCGCCCCGATCTCGCCGCGATGACGGCTCCCCTGACCAGGGCGTTGGTGGCCGCGGAGACGCCGATCCTGCGGGAGCACGGCCTGTCGATGTGGGCGTACGTCGTGCTCCTCGGTCTGGACGACCGGCCGGTGCGCACGCAGGCCGCGCTGGCGGAGGCGATCGGCGCGGACAAGACGCGCATCATCCGCGTCCTGGACGACCTTCAGCACAGGGGCCTGATCGAGCGGAGCCCTGACCCGGCCGACCGCCGCGTCCGGCTCCTGTCCATCACCCCCGAGGGCCGCCTCGTACGGGACGCGGCCCAGGCGGGCATCCGCCGGATGGAGGAACGGCTGCTCGCCCGGCTGCCCGATGACGAAAGGGATACGTTCCTGCGGGCGCTGCGGGTCCTGTCGGCCCTGCCCGCGCAGGAGTTCCGGTAAATCCCGTTGATCCATGAGCGCACCGATCCGTATGGTGTGCGCCCATGTCTCTTCAGCTGACCCGTCTGGTCGACCCGCACACCGGTGCTTCGAGTCACCGTCTGGCCTGGCTGGCCTCCCGGCCCGACGGCGTCCCCGTGGGATCGGCGTACCTGCGCCTGTTCACCGCCGCGGGCGACGAGCATCTCGCCGAGCTCGAGCTGCACGTCCACCCTGCCGAGTGCCGCGCCGGGGTGGGGTCGCGCCTGCTCGCCGCGGCCCTGGCGGCGGCGCGCGAGGAGGGCCGGCGATGTGTCACCGCGGAGGCGAAGGCCGGCGGCCCCGCAGAGGCGTTCCTGGCCGCGCGGGGGTTCCGCCCGGCGCTGGGCCTGACGTTCACCCGCCTGGCACTGGCCGAGGTGGGCCCCGCCGTCCTCGCCGCGGCCCTCGCGGAGCCGCATCCGGGATACCGGCTGGTCGCTTGGGAGGGCGTCGTCCCGGACGAACTGGCCGAGACGTTCGCCGCGTCCCGCCGCGCCATGGACGACATGCCGATGGACGGCCTCGACCACAGGCCGGCTCCCTGGGACGTCGCCCGGGTCAGGGCCGTCGCCGAGGCGGTGGTGCGGCGCGGCGAGCTCCTGCACACCGTCGCGGCGGTCGAGGAGGCCGGCGGGACGATCGCGGGCTTCACCGAGCTGGTGGTTCCCGGTGACGGCACCGGCGATGGGCAGCACTACGGCACCGGCGTCCTTCCCGAACACCGCGGGCGCGGCCTCGGCCGCTGGATGAAGGCCGAGATGATACGGCTGGTCCGGGAACGCCACCCGGACCTCGCGGGGCTGCTCGCCGACACCGCCGACGGCAACACCTACATGCGCGGCATCAACGACGCCTTCGGGTATGTGCCGACGCACCGGACCGTGCGCTACCGGCTCGACCTCTAGCGACTCGTGAAACCACGCCCGAGCGGCGGGCCCAGCCGCAGCTGGAGAGCCGGGTAGCGGGGCGCGTCGAACCCGAAGGACTGATACAGCTCGATCCCGTACGACGTGGCGTTGAGGTCGATCGTCCGGACCTCGGTCTCGGTGCGATACCAGGCGAGCAGCGCGTCGAGACAGACGCGTGCGAGGCCGAGCCGGCGTCGGCGCCGGTCGGTGCAGATGTTGAAGACGTGGCCGTGCAGGCCGCCCGGGTTCGTCGGCCCCGGCGCGCGGGAGTCACAGGTGCCCGCCGCGCAGCTCACCACGCCGAGCTCCGGGTCGTCCACCACGAACACGGCGAAGTTGCTCGGATCGCCCAGCCGCCGGGTGAACCACGCCTCGGCCGCCGCCCGCCAGGGCGCGTTCTCGTCCCCGACGTCCGCCCCCATGTCCTCCAGCATCAGGGCGCGCAGGCGGACGAGGGCCGCGGCGTCCGCCGTTCCCGACCGGCGGACAGTGATCGGCGAGATCGTCATGGTCGCCATTGTGGCCGTGCCCGCGCGCCTGCGCGGCCCGGATCAGGCCGTGGCAGGTTCGTTCTCCGCGGCGGCCACGACGTCCCGCAGCCGGCCCATCGCGTGGTAGGTGCCGAAAACGTCCATGTAGTCGCGCGTCTCCACGATCTCGCCGTTCCGTACACGCAGAGTCAGCAGGCCGGTGGCCCGGAAGGGCCGGCCGTCCGGGCCGACGCTGCCGGTGCCCTCCCATTCACCGGTGACGACCTCGGGGTCGGCCGCCTCGTGGACGACGACGTCGTGGATCTCGGCGAGCCGTACGGGGCTCGCGCCCCACGTCGCTCGGTAGAGGGCGCGGATCTCCTCCCGGCCCTCCAGGCGGGCGGGGAACAGCGGTGCCCGGAACGGGAACGTGTGGACGGCGTCCGCGGCGTAGAGATCGGCGAGGTCGTCGGCCGACCTGTCGACCATCGCCCGGTGAAAGCGGGCCAGGACCTCGCGCGGGGTGAGTGTCATCCGTTCACTCCGATCATTCGGCGAGCGTTTCGCTCAACATTCGTTGACTCAACGACTGTAGAGCGAACGACCCGCACGGTCAACGCCGGTAGAGTCGTCGCATGGAGGGGACGCCGACGAGCCGGGCCGAGCGCCGGCGCCGCACCGAGGAGCGCATCCTGTCCGCCGCGCGGGCGATCTTCGCCGAGCGCGGCTTCCAGCGCACGACGATCCGGGCCGTGGCGGCGGCGGCGGAGGTCGACCCGGCCCTGGTCATGCAGTACTTCGGGTCGAAGCAGGACCTGTTCGAGCGGGCCGTGCGAATCCCGTCGATCCCGCCGCTGGACGGCGAGCTCGAGCCGGTCGAGGAACTGCTGGGCAGGATCGGCATGAAGATGGGACCGCTGCCACAGGCGACGCTGGCGATGATGCGCTCCATGCTCACCCACCCCGACGCCGCCGAGGAGGTGCGCGGCAAGCTCGACGGTCAGGTGGCGCAGCTGGCGGACGCGATCGGCTCCGACGAGGCCGAACTACGGGCGGCCCTGATGGTCAGCACGATGCTGGGCGTGACGATCGCCCACCAGCTGCTCGGCCTCACGGCCCTGCGCGACGCGTCGCCCGAACGGATCGCCGAGGCCCTGCGCCCGTCCCTGCGCGCCCTCGCCGACGGCTGAGCAGGCCCGTACGGCTACGCCTCGCGGGCGTCGAGGAGCTCCTCCCAGTGCTCCTCGGCCCACGCGCACATGGCGTCCAGCGGTTCGAGCAGGCTCCGGCCGAGCGGGGTCAGCGCGTACTCGACCCGCTGAACGGGCCCGGGGTGGGCCGTGCGCAGGACGAACCCGTCGCGTTCGAGCGTGCGCAGCGACTGGGTGAGCACCTTGGCCGAGATGCCGCGCAGAGGGACGCGCAGTTCGGAGAAGCGCCGCGGCCCCTGTTCCAGGCAGCGAACGATCATCCCGGACCACTTGTCTCCGAGCCTGATGGGCATCAGGCCGGACGGACAGAGCGGATCGAACATGTCCGGGTCGAGTGGTTCGGTCACGGCGACAACGCTAGGTCGTGTCGAGTGATCTATCCAGCCTGCCGCGCGACGGCGCCTCGATCGGCCCGCCCGCGTCGCCGATCCTCCGCGCGAGGGAAGAGCACTCCCCGGCCGGTGACCCGGAGGTAACCGCCCACCCGGATAGCGTCCGCTGCCAGACGGCCGGCCGCTGTGACCGGTCCGGACGGAGAGGGGTGCGCGTGAGCGCGATCGTGGTGTTCGGGGCGGGCGGCAGGGCGGGCCGCGCGGTGGTACGGGAGGCGCGCGAGCGCGGGCACACGGTGACGGCGGTGGTCCGCGATCCCGCGGCGTACGGCGGTCCGGAGGCGGACGACGTCGTCGCGGGCGACGTCACACACGCGGACGCGATCGCGCGGATCGCCGTGGGCCACGACGTGGCGGTCAACGCCGCCGCCGACCTGGCCGCTCCGCCGATGGAGTTCTTCCCCGCGGCGGCCCGTGCGCTGCTCGGGGGTCTGGAGCGGGCCGGTGTCCGGCGCCTGATCGCGGTCGGCCTGGCCACGGGCCTGCGGACCGCCTCGGGGACGCTGCTGCGGGACACACCGGGCTACCCCCAGGACTACCTCGAGTTCTACCTCGGCCACGAGGCGGGGACCGCCGTCCTGCGCGAGGCGGCCACTCCGGTGGACTGGCTGGTGATCAGCCCGTCCGGCGACTTCGACCACGAAGGGGGGCGCACCGGGCGGTACCGCCCGGCGCCGGGCGACGCCGGGAGCCGGATCTCCTACCCCGACCTCGCGGTGGCCGTGCTCGACGAGGCGGAGCGGCCCCGTCACCGGCGCGTTCACCTCGGTGTGGAGCAGGCGTGACCACACCACTGAGATTGGTGGGACGTATGTGATTAGAGCCGTCGGCCGGGGGCAGTGCGGCTTTCATGGTCATCTCGGCTTCCCCCGGCGCTCGGCGAAGCGAGCACGGGCTCTGTCCGGCCTGCGTGCGAGAGCTGTTCGACCGGGCCGGCCGCAGGTACATGTATCCGCTCGTCTGCTGCGACGACTGCCGGCCGCGCGCCGCGGCGGCGCCCTCCGCCGTCCTGTGCGCGGACTGCGGGCGAGAGTGCCGCGGGCCGGACGCCCGCCGGTCCGCGTCCGCCGCGACGGGCTGCACGGCCTGCGGTCCCGGCCTTCGCTGGAACGGGATCACGGGTGCGGACGCCCTGGCCGCGGCCGTCGCGGCGATCGGAACCGGGGGAGTGGCCGGCGTGCGCGACCTGTTCGCCGACCAGGTCGTCTGCGACGCCAGATCCGAGCAGGCGCTGGCCCGCATGGACGGCGCTTCCGGACGGGTCCGCGTGCTGGTCCGGAACGTCTCGATGGCCAGGGAGGTGGCGAATCTGACCGCTCCCGAAATCCGTGCGCTGGTCGAGCGGGCCGAGCCCGCCACGCTGGTGCGGCTGCGCGAGCCGATGCTTCCCCGGGCCGTACGGCGCGAGACGCCCGACGCCGACCTGTTCCTGCCCCGCACCCCGCTGCAGCATCTGCTCACCGCCCGCCTGGACGGCCCACTCGCGGTGTGGGACCGGTCGGGCGAGCGGGCCGACGAGTGGCCGTGCGACGGGACGCTCACCGTGACCGGGCTGGCCCGTGCGGAGCGCCAGAGCTGGACGGCCGGGTTGCCCGCCCGCCTGTCGTTGGGCGGGACCTCCTCGCCCTTCGTCCGCGAGGAGCCGGCCCCGGCGCCGGTCAGCGCCTCCTAGCCCGTCGCTCACACAGCCCTACGCACGCGGGGGGAGCGGGCTCCGCCCTGCGTACGTAGGGGGCGCGCTCCGCCCCATGTACGCGGGGAGCGGGCTCCGCCCGCCCCCCGCGCTGCGAGTGATTCGATCAGGCGTTGGCGCAGATGGCGTAGACGCTGATGCCGACGGTGCTGTAGCTGTTCTGCCGGCCGAGCGCGATCCATCCGGTGCCGTCCGGAGTGGGGAAGCTGCCTACGAGGACCGCGTCGTTGCCCTGCGCCTCGCCGCCGCCGCCCACGGCGCGCTTGCCCTGCGGGCAGTACACCGTGCGCCGGGTGAAGTTCGGCACGTTCGCGTTGGGCAGCGTCACGACCTGGTAGCCGTCAACGACGGCGCGGGACGTGGCCTGCGGGCCCGCGTCGGCCAGCGCGGCCGTGCCCGCGCCGGTGACCGTGAGCCCGGTGAGGACCAGCGCGCCCGTCGTGATTGCGTGAACAAATCGCACGTAAAAGCTCCGTTGCGTCGAAAATGACCGGATTTCGAACCGAGAATCGGGTGTGGATGGCGTCAACGCCGTCCCCGTCGGTTCCGTGGCCTCACCTACCCTTGATCGTCTGCCATCACACTTCGCAATGGGGTATTTACGCCTCGTAGTGAATGCGTCGACTTCGGCATGACACAAGGTCACGACCGTCCATGCGGGCCCGGCGTGGCGCAGGAGGGCTGCCGTTCGCCCGTGGGTACGTTCCTGCTCGGGAGGATCGCCATGAGAAAGATCGTCGCTGTCGCCGTGTTCGCTGCGATGACCATGCTCGGGACGGTCGCCTCGGTGGCCGCAGGGGCCGGCGGCCGCCCGGGAATCGGTCCGAGGGCGGGGATCGCGCAGGCGTCCGCGCCCAAAGGGGGCGTGGAGCGGCAGGAGGTGAGCCGGAAACAGTACGACATCCTCATCGGCCAGTGCCGCTACCTGAAGACGTCCGAGGCGCGGCATCGCTGCCGCGCGCAGGTGCGCGAGCAGTACACGGTGGGCGCCTTCAATCCGAACCTCGACTGCCGCACGTACTCCGGAGTCAGCGTCTGCGGAGTGCTCGAACTCACCGCCGCTCAGCGCTCCTGCGTCGAAGAGTCGGTGGGCGGCGGACTGACCCGGCGGCGGGCCGAGGTGGAGTGTTACGCCTTCCGCTGAGCCGTTTTCCGGCGGAATTTCCGGCCGAACACAATATTTTGGCCAAACCGCAACTTTCGGTGATCTACCCTGCGTGGGTGGACGCCAACAGTCAGGGTGCCGCCGAACTCCTGAGCGCGTTGATGCGCACCGCTGCGCGGTTCAGCGAGATGGGGCGGTCCGTTTCCCGCGACTTCTTCCCCCATGTCCGCGTGGAGCCCGTCTGCGACCTGGCCGGACCCGCCGTACGGCTCGGTGCCGCGCTCGCGCTGCCCGGGCACGACCTCGTGTTCGAGACCGCGGTCGCGGTCGGCGACGGGACGTTCGGCGTGCGGGGCGACCTCGTGCTGGACGGCGAGGAGGAGATCCTGGTCCTGCCGCCCGTCGAGACCGCCGATCCGCTCGCGTGCGCGGCCCTGCTGGACCGGTACGCCGACGAGCTGCTGACCCCGGCCCGCTGGCACGTCCAGCGGCTCATGGAGTCGTGCGAAGGCGACTCCTAGGCGTCGCGCGCCGGCGGACGCCCGGGGAGGAGAGCGGCGCCCCGAGAGGAGGACTCCCGCGGGATCACAGTGCCTCTCGCGGGATCACAGTGCCTCCCGCGGGATCACAGTGCCTGAAGCCCCTGGATCACCTCGCGGAGGAGGCGTTCTTCCGGCAGCTGGGCGACCGTGGCCGGCGGCCGCGCCGTGATCAGTCCCTGGTCGCGCAGGTCGCCCAGCAGGATGCGCACGACGTTCAGCGACAGGCCGAGCTCCGAGGCCAGGTCGGCCACGGAGGAGGGAACCCGGCACAGCTGCAGGATCCGCCAGTGCTCGGGAGCCAGCCCGGTGACCCCGCTGTACGCCGAGGGAGCCGTCCTGATGATGGTCATCAGGTCGAAGTCCGGACCGGTCGGGCGGGTACGGCCACGGGTGAGCGTGTAGGGACGCAGCAGCGGCCCGTCCTCGTGCTCGGTCACGAGTCCTCCTGAGCGCGTTGCCAGCCGGCCTGGAAGGAGGAGAATACATCGCTCCGTTCCTCCTTGAGCTGCGGGGCCAGGTTGGCCTGCCGCACCCGGCGGGGGAGGGAATCCTGGGCCTGGCCGCCGATCGGCGGGGTGAGGGCCAGGGCTGGGGGTGGGACCTCCGGCTGGGCGAGGCGCTCGACCACCGGTTCCCGGGTCTCGTTCTCCACCACGATCTCCTGCGGGAGCAGGAGCACGGCGCTCGTCCCGCCGTACGGCGAGGTGCGCAGGGAGACGCGGATGTTGTGCCGCCGTGCCAGCAGCCCGACGACGAACAGTCCCAGCCGGTCGCTGTCGGCCAGGTCGAACTCGGGCGGATCGGCGAGCCGCGCGTTGAGGTGCGACAGCTCTTCCGGGGGAACGCCGAGCCCGCGGTCCTCGACCTCGATCGCGAAGCCGCGGGCGACCATCTCCCCCCTGACCTGCACACGAGTGTGCGGCGGGGAGAAGACCGTGGCGTTCTCGATCAGCTCGGCGAGCAGGTGGACGACGTCGGTGACGCTGCTGCCCGCGAGCGAGACCCCGTGCGGCAGGTTGACGTCCACCCGCAGGTAGTCCTCCACCTCTTCGATGGCGGCGCGGGCCACGTCGTACAGCCGGACGGGGTTGCGCCAGCCCCGGCCGGGCACGGCGCCGGACAGGATGATCAGGCCCTCGGCGTGGCGGCGCATGCGGGTGGTGAGATGGTCGACGCCGAACAGCCGCTCGAGCAGATCGGGGTCGCTGATCTCCTTCTCCAGGCTGTCCAGCATGCCGAGCTGGCGTTGCAGCAGCGACTGGCTTCGCCGGGCCAGGTTGAGGAAGACCTTGTTGACGCCCTTGCGCAGCTCGGCCTGGCCGACGGCCGCCTCGATCGCGGTCTGCTGCACGGAGGTGAAGGCGCGGCCGACGTTCTCGATCTCGACGGTGCCGCTCGCCTGGGCCATCGGCGAAGTCTCGGCCGCCACGTCGACGTCCTCGCCGCGCCGCAGCCGCCGTACGAGATCGGGCAGGCGCCGCCCGGCCAGGTCGGCGGCGGCCCGGTGCAGGATGCTCAGCTCGTCGGCCACGGTCCGGGCGAACCGGACGGAGATGAACGCGGTCGCGAGCAGGGCCGCCAGGCCGAGCGCGCCGACGATGCCGATGTCCCAGAGCACGTCCTGGGCCAGCGGCACGGCGCGGGCGGCGGTGGCGTCGGCGGCCGCGTCGGTCGTCTCGGTGAGCTGACGGGTCAGGGCCTGGGCGGTCGTCGGCCAGGCGATCGCCTCCGGCGGGAGCGGCTGGCCCGGCCGCACTCTGGCGATCACGTCGTCCTCCAGGGAGACGAACGACGTGTAGACGGCGGAGGAGTTCAGCGTGCCGTACTGCTTGAGCAGGCCGGCGTCGAGCTGGCTGGTGCCGAGCTGGTAGAGCAGGCGCCGCTTGCCGACCATGCCGGAGAAGGCGTCCCGCTCGTCCTGCGTCATCCGCCCGGACGCCTGCGCGCCCAGCACGAGGGCGGACTGCTGGCTCACCAGCTCGCGGCTGCGGGTGATGAGGATGAGCGCCTTGGTCTGCTCGATGATGTCGATGTCCGGGGAGATCATCAGCCGGTCGTAGACCTGATGGGCGGCCTCGACGGCCGTGCTGTACTCCTCGATGGCGTCGAGCCGGGTGAGCCGCTGGTCGTCGATCTGGCCGCGCAGGACGTCGAGCCGGTCCAACTGCCGGCGCAGGTCCTGCACCCCGTCCCACATGGCCGGGGGCGTCTCGTCCCGGGCCTCCTCCGACAGGCGGGCCAGCAGGACAGCGGTGGCGTCCGTCTTGCGGCGCTGCGCCTGCAGGTCTGTACGCAATGAGCTGGTGCGCCAGGCGAGGTAGCTCACCGACACGAACCGCTCGCTCTGCAGCGCGTTGATGGCCTCACTGACGGGATAGACGATGTTGTCGTAGACCTTCTGGATACGCAGGAGCTGCTGCCCCTGCTCGATGGTCAGCTTGGCGGCGAACCCCCAGATCACCACCAGGGCGGTCACAGGCACCAGCAGGATCGCGAAAATCTTGAAGCGGATGGATCGTTTCCGACCAGCCATCAGACCTGCCCGTCGGTTACACATGTGTTAACAGTGGCGAAACCATAGCAATCCGTGAGCTGCGCCACCAGGGATCGTTCCTAACGACTTGGGCTACAGCCCCATATCGGGACAGTCTCGATGTTCCCGGAATAAAGTGCTTGCTGACTTGTGTCTGATTGTCAGACAATCCACCCATGAACTCCAGATCGGGTCCTCTCGCGGTGGTCGGGGCGGCCGTCCTGTGGGGGACCGCGGGCACCGTGGGCGCCCTGGCCACCGCGGGTTCCGTCTCGCTGGCGGCGGCCCGCCTCGTGCTCGGCGGGGCCTTGCTGGGCGCGCTGGCGCTGGTCGCGCATCGCCGGGGCCGCCGCACCGCCCGCGGGAACGGTCCCGCGCCCGGCAATGCCACGCGCTGGGCACTGGTCCTGGGCGCCGCCGCCGTCGCGGCCTACCAGCTGTGCTTCTTCGCCGCGGTCGGCAGGACGGGCGTGGCGATCGGCACCGTGGTGGCCATCGGCAGCGGCCCGGTCTTCACCGGGCTCCTGTCCTGGATCGTCGGGCACGAGCGGCCGAGCGGGCGCTGGGCGCTCGCCACGGCCGCCGCCGTCGCCGGGTGCACCGTGCTCGTGACCGGCGGGGGAGGGGGAGCCGGCGGCGCGGAGGCGGGCGGCGTCGCGCTCGCCCTCCTCGGCGGGCTCCTGTACGCCTTCTACGCGGTCGTGGCGGCCCGCGCCATCGGCGGGGGCATGGAATCGGGGATCGTCATGGGCGTTCTCTTCGGCGGCGCGGCCCTGCTCATGCTGCCGGTCCTCGCACTGACCGGACCGGCCTGGCTCGCGCGTCCGGGCGGTCTGCTGGCCGCGCTCTACCTCGGCTGCGCCACGACCGGTCTGGCCTATCTCCTGTACGGCCGGGGCCTGCGCACGACCCCGGTCGCCACGGCGGCCACGCTCGCGCTGGCCGAGCCCGCCGTCGCGGCCCTGCTGGGCGTCGTGGCGCTGCGCGAGCACCTGTCCCCCGTCTCCTGGGCGGGTCTGGTGCTGCTCGCCCTGGGACTGGTCGTGGTGGCGCTGCCCGCCAAGCCGATCATGCCGGAACCCGTCGTACCCGCCGCGGACCGGACGGCCGGCGCCGGGGAACGTCTGCCGATCGCGGCTCGTCGCGAGCCCGGGCCACGCGCGGCAGGGCATGAATCGTAGGTCGTGTCCCGCGCCCCGGCCCGGTCCTCAGCCCGGTCCGCCGCCCGGAACGGCACCGCGGCGGAGCTCCACCCCGCCGGTCGCCGCACTAGGCTCGGCCCCGTGACCACCCTGAGGCCCGTCTCCACCGTCGAGGCGCTCGCGGCCGCGCTGCGCGAGCGGGTGCTGTCCGGGGACATCGAGCCGGGGGCCGCGCTTCCCGAGCAGGAGCTGTCGGCCCGGTACGGTGTGGCCCGCCCCACCGTGCGGGAGGCGCTGGCCCTGCTCGTCCACGAGGGACTGCTGCGGCGTGAGCGCAACCGCAGCGCGTACGTCCCGGTGATCACCTCCGCCGACCTGGCCGACCTGATGTACGTGCGCAGGCCGCTGGAGGAACTGATGGCGCAGGCCGTCGCGGGGCGCCGGGTCACGGCGGCGGAGGAGGCGCTGAACCGGCTGGCCGGCCTGCCTCCGGGGGCGCCCTGGGCGGCCGTGGTGGCCGAGCACATGGCACTGCACGAGGCGCTCGTCGCCGCCGCCGGCAGCCCGCGACTGGAGCGCCTGTACGCCACGCTCGCGGCCGAGACGCGGCTCGGGCTGGTCCGGCTCAGGCACGCGTACGCCGATCCCCACGAGCTCGCGACGGAGCACGCCGCGCTGCTGCGCGTCATCGCCGAGGGACCGGCGGACGCGGCGGTCCACGCGGTGCGCGAACACCTGCGGTGGCGGCACGCCTGAGCCCGCGACGGCCGCCGTGCGGCCCGGGGACGCCGATCACCCCGCACGTGGCCTCCCACAGGCGGTCTCCCACGCGGGTTCTCTTGCACGCTGCCGCTTCAAGTCGTCACAATCGCGCCCATGCACGGCAACCCAGTGCCGGACACCTACGTGTACGTCACCGAAGAAGGCGTGACGCGTCACTACGCCGACGGCAGCGTCGAGGCCCTCGCTTGGGAGGACGTGGTCGAGGTCCGGGTCGGCGGCCAGAGCCACCGGGATCCGTCCGCCCAGCAGGAGGACGTCTTCATCGTCCTGCTCGACCGGGAGGGCGAGGGCTGTGTGGTCCCGCACTCGGCGACCGACGCGAGTTTCCTGGCCCGGCTGCGCTACCTGCCGGACTTCGACCTCGACCGGTTGAGCACGGCGGTCGCGAGCGCGCGTGCGGACTACGTCGTGGTGTGGCGCAGCCCGGAGCCGCCGTCCCCGTTACCCGACCTCGAATACGACTGAGCGCTGGCCCTACTCCCGGGTCCTCTTCCCGGGTGCCGTGCCGGGCCCTATTCCTGGGTGCCGTGCCGGGCCCTATTCCTGGATGCCGTGCCGGCCATGGCCGGCACGGAAGCGCTCCACGCCGGCGAGACGTCCCGCCTCCAGTGTGGCCAGGCCGTGCCGGAACTCGGCGGCCATCGCCTCCCCCTCCGCCGTTCCCTCCTGCTCCAGCACGGACATCCGGTCGCCGCGCAGGCACGCCTGCGGCAGCGCCGCCAGCCGGTGCGCCAGCTCCCTCGCCGCCTCAAGCGCCGTGCCCGGCGGCACCACCCGGGTCACCAGGCCCATCTCCAGCGCCTCCCGCGCCGGCACCGGCCGCCCGGTCAGGACGAGGTCCAGCGCGCGGCCGGTGCCGATCAGGCGCGGCAGGCGCACCGTGCCGCCGTCGATCAGCGGCACGCCCCACCGCCGGCAGAAGACGCCGAAGACCGCGTCCTCGGCGGCCACCCGCAGGTCGCACCACACGGCCAGTTCGAGCCCGCCGGCGACGGCGTGGCCCTCCACGGCCGCGATCACCGGCTTCGACAGGCGCATGCGGGTGGGCCCCATCGGGCCGTCGCCGTCGGGCTCCACCCGGTTGCCCCTGTCGGTGCCGACCGCGTGCAGGTCCGCGCCGGAGCAGAACGTGCCGCCCTCGCCCCACAGCACGGCGACCGCCGCGCTCTCGTCGGCGTCGAACGCGCGGAACGCCCCGGCCAGGGCGGCGGCGGTGGCCCCGTCGACGGCGTTGCGGACATCGGGGCGGGACAGGATCACGATCGTGACCGGGCCGTCCCGGTCCACGCGTACGGACATGACGCCGACTGTATTCCGGCCCGTGCCGAACGGCATGCACGCTCCGTGGACAGCGGCACCGCCTATACGAGGACGCAATGGGCGAAACACCCCATATCTAACCACCCACCGTGAATCGGCGATTTCGGCCGGGCGGGAATCGCCATATCTATGGCGTCAATATTCGGAAAGTCGCTAAAGATGGCATCATTGGACCGTTCCCGTCAAGTCATTTGGATAGTTCCAATGCGGCCGAATGTGGACAGACGATCGTCGTTCCTAACGGAAGAGGCGCTCTTTAATATCAGAGTCGGGTGCCAGGCCATGAAACCGTGTGCTCCGCGTCAACCTGTGTGACGGAACAGGCGTCAATTCTGCAAAGTCCGGCGACTGAGGAGTGTCTGTCAAATGCTTCCCGTCGCGAGCGCGGATCCGGGTGGACGCATCGCAAGGCCGAGGAGGAGGGCGGAGCGGAGCCTCCGTCCGGTGACGAGAACGCAGCGAGGCGCCGCCCGGGCCCCGCGCGGCAGGGCTTGGTTTGTCAGACGCGACCTAGGGGCGTGATTGATGGAGACGCGGTTGGGGCCGACCCAGACGCGAACTGTCCCCGCGGGTGTTGGGCAGCGGAAATACACCAGCATGGCGACGGCGGTCTACTTCAGGCTGCTCGTGGCCGGTGATCTGGCGTGCTCCGTTCTCGCGTTCGGCGCGGTCGAGGGGACTCGGCTCGCGCTGGGTGCGTTCATTCCCGTGGTTGATCTGATCTTCGGCGTCACCCTGACCGTCCTGTGGCCCGGCGTCATGAGCCTGGTCGGCAGCTACCGCAGGAGTGCGCACGGCGAGGGGACGGAGGAGTTCCGGGCCGTCGCGCAGGGCGGCTTCGGACTCGTGGCGACGGTCGCGATCGGGGCGTACGTCACGCAGACCACCGTGGCCAGAAGCTACGTCATGGCCATGGTGCCGCTCGCGACGTTCGTCACGCTGGTGTTCCGCCACCGGATGCGCAAGCGCCTGCACCGGTCCCGGTCCCGGGGCGAGTACATGCGCAGGGTCGTCGCGGTCGGGCACGGCGCGGCCGTTCTCGACCTGGTCATGCAGTTGCGGCGGCAGCCGTACCACGGGATGAGGGTCGTCGCGGCGTGCCTGCCGAACGCGCAGGACCGCAGCCAGCGGCTCGACGTCGACGACATCCCCGTGCTCGGGAACTTCGGCGAGGTGCCGGCGGTCGTCGACGAGGTGTCCGCCGACGCGGTGGCCGTACTGGCCTGCCCCGAGCTGGACGGCGCGGCGCTGCGCCGCCTCGCGTGGGGCATCGAGTCGAGGGGCGCCGAGCTGTTCGTCGCTCCGGCGCTCATGGACGTCGCGGGCCCCCGGGTGAGCGTGCGGCCGGTCGCCGGGATGCCCCTGCTCCACGTGCAGCACCCCGACCTCGACGGCACGGGCCAGCTCGTGAAGAGCGTGTTCGACAGGGTGGTCGCCGCGGTCGTGCTGGCGATCGCGGCGGTGCCGATGCTCGCGATCGCGGTCGCGATCCGCCTGACCAGCCCCGGGCCCGCGCTCTTCCGCCAGACCCGGGTCGGCCGGCACGGCCGCGAGTTCGAGGTGCTCAAGTTCAGGACGATGGTGGCGGACGCGGAGAAGCTGCGGCAGGTCCTCCTTGAGGAGAACGAATCGGACGGGGTGTTGTTCAAAATTAGGAACGATCCAAGGATCACCCGGGTGGGGACTGTCCTGCGCCGTTACTCGCTCGACGAGTTTCCCCAGCTCATCAACGTGCTGCGGGGTGAGATGTCCCTCGTCGGTCCGCGTCCGCCGCTGCCGGCCGAGGTCGAGCGGTACGGCGTGGACGTGCGCCGCCGCCTGGTCGTCAAACCGGGCATGACCGGCCTGTGGCAGGTCAGCGGCAGGTCCGACCTGTCCTGGGACGAGTCGGTCCGGCTCGACCTGCGCTATGTGGAGAACTGGTCGCTCATGCTCGACCTGCAGGTGCTGTGGAAGACGTGGTCGGCTGTCACCCGCGGCGACGGGGCGTACTGACGTGAAGGCCCTCGTCCTCGCAGGCGGCTCCGGAACCCGTCTGCGCCCCATCACGCACACGCAGGCCAAACAACTGGTGCCGGTGGCCAACAAGCCGGTGCTGTTCTACGGCCTGGAGTCGATCGCCGAGGCCGGCATCCGCGAGGTCGGCATCGTCGTCGGCGACACGCACGCCGAGATCGAAGCGGCGGTTGGCGACGGCTCCCGGTTCGGCCTGCAGGCCACCTATCTCCGCCAGGAGGCGCCGCTCGGGCTCGCGCACGCCGTGCTGATCGCCCGCGACTACCTCGGCGACGACGACTTCGTCATGTATCTGGGCGACAACTTCATCGTGGGCGGGATCGAGGGTCTGGTCGAGCGCTTCCGGGCGCGGCGGCCCAGTGCGCAGATCATGCTGACCCGGGTGTCCGACCCCCGGCAGTTCGGCGTCGCGGAACTCGACGCGAACGGCCGGGTCGTCGGTCTGGAGGAGAAGCCGCGTGAACCGAAGAGCGACCTCGCCCTGGTCGGCGTCTATCTGTTCACCCCGGCGATCCACGACGCGGTGGCGGAGCTCAAACCGTCCTGGCGGGGTGAGCTGGAGATCACCGACGCCATCCAGTGGCTCATCGACTCCGGCCACGATGTCGAGCCGTCGGTCATCTCGGGCTACTGGAAGGACACCGGGAACGTCGCCGACATGCTCGAGGTGAACCGCCTCGTGCTGGAGTCGTCGGAGCCCCGGATCGACGGGGACGTCGAGGACTGTGAAATCATCGGCCGGGTCGTGGTGGAGGCCGGCGCGTCCGTACGCCGCTCGCGCGTCGTCGGACCGGTGGTGATCGGCGCGGGGACCGTCATCAGCGGCTCGTACGTCGGCCCGTTCACCTCCATCGGCGCGGACTGCGTGGTGAGCGGGAGCGAGATCGAGTATTCGATCGTGTTGTCCCGCGCATCCATTCAAGGGGTGCGCCGGATCGAGGCCTCACTGATCGGGCATGACGTCGAGGTCACCCCGGCACCCGAGACCCCGAGGGCGCACCGCCTGGTGCTGGGAGACCACAGCAGGGTCCAGATCAGCTCCTGACCGTCGCCGGCTCCCGACCCTTGTGGTGGCCCCGGCCTCGTGCGTTCCTAACCCTGGCAGGAGAGGTCCTTCACGACGGAGGTCACGTTGTAGTCGTCGTCGATGGTGACCAGCCGGTTGCCCGTCCAGTTCGTGGTGGGGCAGTCGGAGTCGGAGGGGCCGTAGTCCCAGGATCTGTCGACGACGGCGTTGCCGCGGACGACGGCGCCGCGGGCGGCTCTGACCCTGATGGTGTAGGTGCCGCCGACGAGCAGGTTGTTCGTGACCTGGACGCCGGTGTTGGCGTCGACGAGGAAGACCGGTGCGGTGTGCTGGGGGGCGTAGCGCTGGTCGACGGTGTTGTGGTCGAAGATCAGGCCGTGGCCGGCGCCGACGGTCTGGATGCCGTCGGAGTGGTCGCCGGGGCGTGAGCAGAGCACGACGTAGGAGTCGCGGATGACGACGTCGTCGCCCGAGACGCTGAAGCCGTCGCTGTGGTTGCGGACGTGGACGCGGGTGGCGGTGAACTGGGCGCTCCAGATGCCGACGCTCTGGTTGCAGCCGTGTTCGGGGCCGACGGTGGAGTCACTGATCGTGAAGGGGTAGATCTTGCCGTCGTAGTCGTTTTTCACGTCGCCGTCGATGAGGCTGTTCTTCACCGTGACGTTCCTGGCGGTGATCAGGAGTGTGCCGGGGACGTGCACGCCGTCCAGCACCGTCCCGTCCTGCGTCACCCGATAAGCACCGTGGAAATCGGCCGGGAGCGTCTTCAGCTGCCTGCCCTTGGGCACGCCCGTACACGCCGGAGTGGGGTAACCCGAGCACGCCGTGCCGCCCGTGCCCGGGGCGCCAGTGGTCTGGGGCGCGGTGGTCTGGGGCGCGGTGGTCTGGGGCGCCGTGGTCTGAGGGGCCGTGGTCTGGGGCGCCGTGGTCCGGGACCGGGTCGGCGTGGGATGCGCCGGGCTCTCCGTGACCGTCGGCGCAGGGGAGGGGCTCTGTCCCGTCTCGCCGGGCGTGGGGGTCTGGGGCCGCCGCGTGAGCGTGGGCCCGAGTGTGGGAACCTCCACGGCGGGACTGACCTCCGGGGTCGCCGCCCGGGACGGCGACGGAGTGCGCGCCGGTTCCGTGGCCGGCACGGGAGACCGGGTGACAGCCGGCGAGGAGGGCGGCGTCGGCCGGGAGGGTGGTGTCGGCCGGGGCCGCCACCACCAGCGGTAGATCGGGTCCACGAAGTAGTGGAAGTTCCGCGGGTTCGAGTGGTGGGGGAACGCGCCGTCGCCGTACTGGTACACGCCGGTCCCCTTCGGCACGGCGGTCAGCGGGCCCGAGCGCGGCGCTCTGCCGTCACGCAGGGGCCTGGCCACGTACGTGCCGTGCTCGCTGTGATAGGAGACCGTGTACGTCTCGCGGGCCCGGACCCGGACGGGGGCGTCGAAACGCACCTCCTGCCATCCGCTCGGGGTCTCCCGGGCGAAGGTGGCGGTGGCGAGCCTCCTGCCGTCGGCGTCCCAGAGGCTGCCGACGTGCCGGCCTTTCTCGCCCGTCGCCTTGTAGAAGCGGACGCCGGCGATCCAGCCGTCCTCCGCCACAGTGAACCGGGAGCCGAGTTCCACCGGCGTACGGTCGGCGTGCACGGGCACCGCCAGCTTCGTCGCCGGCGTCCAGAAGCTGACCTCACGGAGCTTGGGCGTCGCCACGGGCGTGGTGGTCGCCGCCGCGGGCGGCGGCGCCTGTGTCCTCCCGTCTCGCGTGATGATCCAGACAGCGGGGACGGCCGCCACGACCAGCAGGAGGGGCATCGCCACGGTCACCCCGACGCGGCGGCCCCGGCGTGGGCGGCCTTCTCTTTCGCTGTGGCCCCTGACCGAATGGACCATGGCCGAACTCCGTCCCTGGGTGGTGATCGTGTATTCGCCCGGTTTGATGGTTCTATGGGTACTAGCGCGGGGATATTGTTACCGGAGTGGTAACAGGGTCGCATCGGTTTTGCCGACTTTTATCCGCAGAACTTCGAAGTGGGTGTTGATCGTCTCGTGAAACTCCTCGTTACCGGCGGTGCCGGCTTTATCGGTTCGCATTATGTTCGCACCGTAATCGCCGGCGGCTACCCGGCCTTCCAGGGGGCGTCCGTCACCGTCCTGGACAACCTCACCTACGCGGGCAACCTGGCCAATCTCGCACCCGTCGAGGGGCGCTACACGTTCGTCAAGGGTGACGTGTGCGACGGCGCGCTGCTGGCCGACGTTGTCCCCGGCCATGACGTCGTGATCCACTTCGCGGCCGAGTCGCACGTGGATCGCTCCATCGAGGGGGCGGCGGACTTCGTCAGGACGAACGTGCTCGGCACGCAGACGCTCATGGAGACGTGCCTGGCGGCCGGCGTCCGGCGCGTGGTGCACGTCTCGACGGACGAGGTGTACGGCTCGATCGAGACCGGCTCCTGGGACGAGGACGCTCCACTGGCGCCTCGCTCGCCGTACGCGGCGTCGAAGGCGGGCGGCGACCTGATCGCCCGCGCCTACGCGATCACCCACGGGTTGCCCGTGTCGATCACCAGGTGCGGCAACAACTACGGCCCCTACCAATACCCGGAAAAAGTCATCCCGCTGTTCGTCACGACCCTGATCGAGGGGGGCTCCGTCCCGCTGTACGGCGACGGCGGCAACGTACGCGACTGGATCCACGTGTCGGACCACTGCCGCGGGATCCAGCGCGTGGCCGAGATCGGCGGGCCCGGTGAGATCTACCACATAGCCGGCACGGCGGAGCTGACCAATCTCGAGCTGACCATGCGTCTTCTGGAGGCCCTCGGTCTGCCCGCGGACCGGATCCGCAGGGTGCCGGACCGCAAGGGTCATGATCGCCGTTACTCCCTGGACGACGGCAAACTGCGGAGCCTCGGCTACGCGCCGCAAGTGGGCTTCGAGGAGGGCCTGGCGGCGACCGTCGAGTGGTACAAGGACAATCCCTCGTGGTGGAAGCCGTTGCGCGGGGAACACCGGCCGGCCTGATCTGGAGGAACCATGAGATGGCTGGTGACGGGCGCGGGCGGATTGCTGGGCACGGATCTGGTCGCGCTGCTGCGGGAGGAGGGCGAGACGGTCGTCGCGCCGACGCGGTCCGAGCTCGACGTGCGGGACGCGGGGGCGGTGGCCGCCGCCGTGCGTGACGCCGCCCCCGACGTGGTCGTCAACTGTGCGGGCTGGACGGCCGTCGACGACGCGGAGACGCGTGAGGAGGAGGCCCTCGCGGTGAACGGTCACGCGGTCGGCGATCTGGCCGCGGCATGCCGGGAGCGGCTCGTGCAGCTGTCCACGGACTACGTCTTCGACGGCAGGGCGGCCGAGCCGTATCCCGAGGACGCGGAACCGGCGCCGGTGTCCGCCTACGGGCGCACCAAGCTCGCCGGGGAACGCGCGGCGCTCGCCCACGGCGGAACGGTCGTGCGGACGGCGTGGCTCTACGGGATAGGCGGCCCGAACTTCGTCAGGACGATGACGAGGCTCGCGGCCGGCGACGGCGCCGTCCGGGTCGTGGCGGACCAGGTCGGCCAGCCCACCTGGACCGCCGACCTGGCCGCGCAGCTGTTCCGCCTGGTGACGGCGGGCGCTCCGCCGGGCGTCTACCACGCGACCAGCAGCGGCAGCACGAGCTGGTACGGCCTGGCACGGGAGGTCTTCGAGCTGGCCGGAGCGGACCCGGACCGTGTCACGCCCGTCACCACGGCCGAATTTCCCAGACCGGCGCCGCGGCCGGCCAGCAGCGTCCTCGGCCACGGCGGATGGACGGCCACCGGCATTTCCCCCATCAGAGACTGGCGGGCCGCCCTGCGCGCGGCCTGGCCCTATCTCAGCGAGGCGTAGAACGCCTGACACTCCGAGTGGACGGGAAGAGCCCCGGCCTCCAGCAGCTCCTTCACCGACGGCTGGGCGGCGTCCCGCTCCGAAAGGATGGGAGCGTCCTCCACCCGCCAGTCGACGCCGATCGAGGGGTCGAAAGCGTGGACCCCGTGCTCACGGGAGGGCGTGTACGGCGTCGAGCACAGATATGTCACCGTGGCCCGTTCACTGAGCACGAGAAAACCGTGTCCGAGCCCCTCCGCGATAAACAGGCCGCGCCGCGATTTCTCGTCCAGGCGCACGCTTTCCCACCGCAGAAAGGTGGGCGAGCCCACACGCAGGTCGACGACCACATCGAGGATCGCGCCGGAAACGCACGTCACGTACTTCGCCTGGCCGGGCGGGACATCGGCGAAGTGGATGCCGCGCAGCACTCCCTTCGTGGAAACGGAGCAGTTCATCTGTGCCAGTTCCATCCGATGACCGGTTGCCGCGTTCAAATCGGCCATCCGAAAAGCCTCGAAGAACGAACCGCGCGCATCGGCATGGATCTGCGGTGTGTGCAGCCAAACGCCCGAAATGCTGAGGGGATCCATGAGGGAAGCCTGCCACGTGATGGACGCCTTGTAACGCAGGACACGAATGCGCCGAATTACCGCTGGTGGGTCGAGGGGCGGGGACAGTGAATCGCGGCTGTACCCGACGCGTCTCAACGGCCAACTCAGTCGAACGACCGATTCGGGGAGCATGATGGCACAATGCCGGTTGTGCGGCTCGGGCAGCCTTGTCGGGGTGGTCGACCTGGGAGCGACGCCGCCCTGCGAGCTGTTTCTCAGCGCGGAGCGGCTCACCGAGCCCGAGGTCACCTATCCGCTGCACCTGCGGGTGTGCACCGACTGCTGGCTCGCCCAGATTCCGCCCCTCATCACGCCTGAGGAGACTTTCACCGAGTACGCCTATTTTTCGTCATATTCCACCTCATGGGTGGAGCACGCGCAGCGGTTCGTCACGGACGCGATGGGGCGCATCCGCCCGTCCTTCGTCGTCGAGGTCGCCAGCAACGACGGGTACCTGCTGCGGCACGTGGTCGAGCGTGGGGTGCGGTGCCTGGGCATCGAGCCGTCGGCCAACGTGGGGCAGGCGGCGCGCGACAAGGGCGTGCCCACCCTCACCGCGTTCCTCACCCCGGAGACGGGCGCCGCGGTCCGCGCGGAGCACGGTCCCGCCGACCTGGTGGTGGCGAACAACGTCTACGCGCACATCCCCGACCTCATCGGGTTCACGAAGGGGCTGCGCGCTCTGGTCGCCGACGACGGCTGGGTCTCGATCGAGGTGCAGCACCTGCTCACCCTCATCGAGCTGAACCAGTACGACACCATCTACCACGAGCACTTCCAGTACTACACGGTCGCGTCCGCGCAGCGGGCGCTGGCCGCCGGCGGGCTCGTCCTGGTCGACGTCGAGATGCTGCCCACGCACGGCGGATCGATCCGGCTGTGGGCGCGGCCCTCGGGCCGGCCGGGACGGCGGGTGGACGACGTGATCGCGTCGGAGAAGGCCGCGGGCCTGCTCGACCTGTCCGGTTACACCCAGTTCGCGGACCGGGTGGCTCGGGTCAGGCGTGACCTGCTGCGCTTCCTGATCGACGCCGCCGACGCGGGGCAGACGGTCGTCGGGTACGGCGCGCCGGGCAAGGGCAACACGCTGCTGAACCACTGCGGCGTCCGGCCCGACCTGCTGGCCTACACGGTCGACAGAAATCCCTACAAGCACGGCAAGTTCACTCCGGGCGCCAGGATCCCGATCCTCCCGCCGGAGCGGATCGCCGCCGACCGCCCGGACTACGTGCTGGTTCTGCCCTGGAACCTGCGGGCCGAGCTCACCGAGCAGCTGTCCTACGTCCATCGGTGGGGAGGAAAGCTCGTTTTCCCCATCCCAACCCTGGAGATCGTCTCGTGAAGGTCGTGCTTTTCTGCGGCGGGTACGGCACGCGGATGCGCAGCGGCATCCCCGGTGACGTGCCGAAGCCGATGCAACTCGTGGGACCTCGTCCGCTCATCTGGCATGTGATGCGCTACTACGCCCATTTCGGGCACACCGAGTTCATCCTGTGTCTCGGCTTCGGCGCCCACCACATCAAGGACTTCTTCCTCAACTACCAGGAGACGACCTCCAACGACTTCGTCCTGCGGGGCGGGCAGGTCGAGTTGCTGTCGACGGACATCTCCGACTGGTCGATCTCCTTCGTGACCACCGGGGTCGACTCGCCCATCGGGGAGCGGCTGCGCCGGGTGCGCGATCACCTCGACGGTGAGGAGATGTTCCTGGCGAACTACGCCGACGTGCTCACCGACGCGCCGTTGCCGGAGATCATCGAGCGTTTCCGGCGCTCCGACGCCGGGGCGTCGATGATGGTGGTTCCGCCCGCCGAGACCTTCCACTGCATCGACATGGGAGAGGGCGGCAGGGTCGGCGGCATCACCCCGGTGAGCGAGATGCCGCTGTGGATCAACGGCGGCTACTTCGTCCTGCGGCAGGAGATCTTCGACCACATCCCGGAGAACGGCGACCTGGTGGGCGACGGCTGCGCGGAACTGGCCAAGCGAGGCCGGTTGCTCGCCTACCCCTACCGGGGATACTGGCGGCCGACCGACACGGTCAAGGAGCGGCTCGCCCTCGACGAGGCGTACTCACGCGGGAACCGCCCGTGGGCGCTGTGGGAGCACGCGTGATCGGCCTGCGGGCCGCGTCGCCGATTACCAGGATCGTCGCCCTGGGCGCGCACTGCGACGACATCCCGATCGGCGCCGGCGGCAGCCTGCTCACCGTCTGCTCCGCCCATCCCGGCGTCCGGGTCGACGCCCTGGTGCTGTCCGGCGGCGGCACGGCGCGGGAGGACGAGGAGCGTGCCGCGCTCGCCGCCTTCTGCCCGGGAGCGGACCTGCGGCTCAGGGTCCTGAAGCTGCCCGACGGCAGGTTCCCGGCCCACTGGGAAGAGGCCAAGTCGGCCGTGGAGGAGCTGCGGGCGGCGACCGATCCCGACCTGGTCTTCGCGCCGTGGACCGGCGACGCCCACCAGGATCACCGCGGCCTGGCCACGCTGGTCCCCACGGCCTTCCGCGACCATCTCGTGCTCGGCTACGAGATCGTCAAGTGGGACGGCGACCTCGGCAGACCCTCGGCGTACCAGCCGCTGGACGAGGAGATCGCGGAGGCGAAGGTGAGCCTGCTCCAGCGGCACTACCCGTCCCAGCGGCACCGGCCGTGGTACGACCGGGAGGCGTTCCTGGGGCTGGCACGCATCCGCGGCATCGAGTGCCAGGCCCGCTACGCGGAGGCCTTCCACGTGAACAAGCTCACCCTTCGACTGGAGAACTAGATGCGGGTACTGCTGACCGGGCACACGGGCTACCTCGGGAGCGTGATGGCGCCGGTTCTGACCGAGGCCGGCCACGAGGTGGCCGGCCTCGACTCGGGACTGTTCGCCGAATGCGTGCTCGGACCGTTCCCGAAGGACCCCGCGGGACCGGCGGTGGATCTGCGCGACGTGCGTCCCGAGCATCTCGCGGGTTTCGACGCGGTGATCCACCTCGCCGCCCTGTCGAACGACCCGCTGGGCGCGCTCGCGCCCGCGTTGACGTACGACATCAACCAGCACGCCTCGACCCGCCTGGCGCGGCTGGCCAAGGAGGCCGGCGTCCGGCGGTTCCTGTACGCGTCCACGTGTTCGGTGTACGGCGCGTCGGGCGGCGAGGATCTGCTCACCGAGGACGCGCCGCTGCGGCCGGTGACGCCCTACGCGGAGTCGAAGGTGCGGGTGGAGGAGGACCTGGTCGACCTGGCTGATGGGGACTTCACGCCGGTGTTCCTCCGCAACGCCACGGCGTTCGGGTTCTCGCCCCGGCTCCGGGCGGACATCGTGCTCAACAACCTGGTCGGGCACGCCTTCCTGACGGGGGAGGTGCGGGTGCTGTCCGACGGCACGCCGTGGCGGCCGCTCGTCCACGTGGCCGACATCGCCGACGCCTTCGCCGCCGCCCTGGTCGCCCCGCGCGAGGCCGTGCACGCCAGGGCGTTCAACGTCGGCACCGAGCTGAACAACGTGACCGTCGCCGAGATCGCGCAGCACGTGGTCGAGGTGGTCCCGGGCGCCACGCTGGTGATAACCGGCGAGACCGGCGCCGATCCCCGTTCCTACCGCGTCGACTTCTCCAGGATCAGGGCCGCGCTGCCCGGCTACGCCGCCCGGTGGACGGTCAAGGACGGCGCCGTCGAGCTGTACGACGCCTACCAGGCGCACGGGCTGACCGCCGGGGACTTCGCTGAGCGCTTCACGCGCCTCGCGTGGCTGTCGCGGCGCAGGGCGGCCGGCACGATCGACGAGACGCTCAGGCCATGACCGGCGAGGAGATGCACGCCCTCGTGGCGCGGCTGTACCCGCTGTGCAGGAGCATCACGGGTGACGGCGTGCGGGAGACGCTTCGCGTCGTCGGCGAGCACCTGCCGCTGCGGATCTCGGAGGTGCCCACCGGAACCCAGGTGCTCGACTGGACGATCCCGAACGAGTGGAACATCCGGGACGCCTACATCAAGGATCCGGAGGGCCGGCGCGTCGTCGACTTCGCCGACTCCAACCTCCACGTGGTGGGCTACAGCGTCCCGGTGTCCGCCACCCTCACGCTCGAGGAGCTCCGTCCGCATCTGCACACACTGCCGGAACAGCCCGACCTGATCCCCTACCGGACCAGCTACTACGCCGAGACCTGGGGATTCTGTCTCAGGGCGAGCACGCTGGCCGAGATGGGGGAGGGGCCCTACGAGGTGCTGATCGACTCCACCCTGGAGCCGGGTCATCTCACCTACGCGGAGCACGTGATCCCGGGCCGGGTGGAGGACGAGGTCATCGTCTCCACGCACGTGTGCCATCCGTCCCTGGCCAACGACAACCTGGCGGGCATCGCCGTGGCGGTCGCCCTCGCCCGGCGGATCACCGACCCCTGGTACACCTACCGGTTCATCATGGCGCCCGGCACCATCGGGGCGATCACCTGGCTGGCGCGCAACCGGGTGGAACGTGTGAAGCACGGTCTCACCCTGGCCTGCGCGGGAGACCGGGGGGCGCTCACCTACAAGCGCAGCAGGCGCGGGAACGCGGAGATCGACCAGGTGATGTCGTACGTGCTGCGCGGGAGGCGGCACGAGATCGTCGACTTCACTCCCTACGGTTACGACGAGCGCCAGTACTGCTCGCCAGGGTTCGACCTCGGGGTCGGATCGCTGACCAGGACGCCGTACGCGGGTTATCCCGAGTACCACACGTCGGGCGACGATCCCGGCTTCGTCGCGCCCGAGGCGATGGAGGAGACGCTGGAGGTGCTCTGGGAGGCCGTCGGCGTCCTGGAGCGCAACCGCAGGTACCACAACACCAGCCCGTACGGGGAGCCGCAGCTCGGACGGCGGGGCCTGTACGACTCCGTCGGCGGCCGCAGCGACGCGAAACAGGCGCAGATGGCGATGTTGTGGGTGCTCAACCTGTCGGACGGCGAGCACAGCCTGCTGGACATCGCGGAACGATCCACGCTGCCGTTTCCCGCCGTAGCCGCCGCCGCGCGGTCGTTGCTGGCCGCGGGCCTGCTGAAGGAGTAGTCGTTATGACACAAGCGCTCACCCTGCGGGTCGGGGACCTCGTGGAGGTCCTCGGCGAGGAGGAGATTCTCGCCACCCTGGACGAACGCGGAGAGCTCGACGGGCTGCCCTTCATGCCGGAGATGCTCCCGTTCTGCGGTAAGCACATGGTGGTGAAAAAGGTGGCGCACAAGCTCTGCGACACCATGACGCAGTCCGGCATGCGCCGTATGGACGACGCCGTGTACTTGGAAGGGGCCAGGTGTGACGGGTCGGGGCACGGCGGGTGCCAGACGTTCTGCTCGATCTATTGGAAGACCGCCTGGCTGAAGAAGGTGGCGGACGCCTCCGCCGTGGAACCGGCCGCCTCGCCGGGCGTCCTGCTGCCGCTGCTGGTGAAGAACTCGTTCAAGGAGCCGGCGCCGGAGGGCGAGGTGCGGTACTCGTGCCAGGCGACGGAGCTGTTGCGTGCGGCGCCCGTATGCCTGCCGTTCCGTGACGCCGGTCAGTACGTCACCGACGTCAGGACCGGCAACGCGACCGTCTGGGAGACCGTGCGCACCGTCTTCTTCGGGCTTTTCGACCGCTATCAGAATTTCAGCAGGCGCCGCCTGCCGCGCCGATTATGGATCAGAGGGGGGCTCACCTGGGGCTGGGTCGGTCCTGGGCCGAATAAGAGGACCCCGTCGGGGACTCTCGACCTCGAACCGGGCGAACTGGTGCGCATCAAATCGAAGGCGGAGATCATCGCCACTCTCGGCCCCGACCGGAAGAACCGTGGCCTGGGCTTCGAGGAGGAGATGGCGCACTGGTGCGGCAAAACGGCCAGAGTGCAGGCGCGGGTGGAGCGGTGCCTGGACGAGAAGACCGGCCAGATGTTGCAAATGAAGAACCCTTGCATTCTTCTGGAGGACGTCGTCTGCAAAGGGCTGTACAAAACGAACTGCCCACGAGAGTTCGCGCCGTTCTGGCGGGAGATCTGGCTCGAACGGCTCACCGAGCCGGACATAGCGTGAGGGGTCCGATGTGGAGCAGGAGAACGCCACGGTGACGGAGGCCCCGGCCGACCCGCGCAGCATCGGAGAGAAGGCCGGTCGCGGGTTCGGGTGGAGCCTGCTCGGCAACCTCGTGATGAAGGCGGGGTCCTTCGTCATGGGGCTGATCCTCGCCAGGCTGCTGTCCGAGACGGACTTCGGCGTCTACGCGGTCGCCCTGGCCGCGACCTCCTTCGTGATGGTGGTCAAGGACCTGGGCATCATGATGGCGACCATCCAGTGGCGAGGGTCGCTGGAGGAGATGGCGCCCACCGCGACCCTGCTCAACCTGATCTCCGCGACGACGCTGTACGGGGTGTTCTGGACGATCGCGCCCCTCTACGCCGCGTACGCCGGGAGTCCCGAGGCCACGCCCGTCGTCCGGCTCCTCACCGCCGTCATCCTGGTCGAGGCCGTCACGGCGGTCAGGAGCGCGGCGCTGCTGCGCCGGTTCCAGCAGGCCCACAACAGCATGGCGGTCCTGGCCGGGTTCGCCGCCAACGCCGTCGTCGCGATCATGCTGGCCGCCGAAGGAGCCGGGCCGTTCAGCTTCGCCTGGGGACAGGTCGTCCAGGCGGTGGTCACCGGGATCATCGTGCTCCGGATCGCGCGCATGCCGTTCCGGATCGGCTTCGACCGCGCGATCGCCCGCAGGCTGCTGCGTTTCGGCATCCCGTCGGCGGCCGGCATCGGGCTGGAGGCCGTGCTCCTCAACGTCGGCTACATCATCGTGGGCAACATCCTGGGCACCCAGCCGCTCGGCTACTACCTGCTGGCTTTCAACGTGTCGAGCTGGGTGCCCGGACTGATCGGGACGGCCATCCGCACGGTGTCCGTCGCGGGCTTCTCCCGGCTGGCCGAGCAGGAGTCCGGCACCCTCTCGAAGGGCGTCCAGAGGTCGGTGCCCCTGTTGTACTCGGGTGTGCTGCCCCTGGCGATCATCATGGGGTTGCTGGCGCATCCGCTCGTGGCCTTTCTGTACGGCCCGAAATGGGACCAGGCCTCCGGCGTCCTGCGCTTCCTCGCCGTGGTGATGGTGGTGCGGATGCTGACGTCGTTCGCCCTGGACATCCTCAACGGTCAGGGCGCCACCGCGCTGACCGTCTGGATCAACGTCGGTTACGGCCTGGCCCTGGTGCCGGCCGTGATCGTGGGCACGCACCTGCAGGGCATCCGGGGTGCGGCCGCGGGTCAGGCGGCCGCCTCGCTGTTCGTCGCCCTGCCCCTGGCCGTTCTCGGGCTGCGCGCCGCAGGTGTGCGCGTGGCGCCCATCGCCCCCGCTCTCCTGCGGCCGAGCCTGGGCGGCCTCGCGTCGGGCGCCGCCGTCCTGGGCGTGCTCTCCTCGCTGGGCGGCGCGCCCCCCTTCGCCGTGCTGTGCCTGGGATCCGCCGCGGGCCTGATCGTCTATGTGCTGATCGTCGTTCCGGTCGACCGGCTGCGCAGCCTGCCCCGGATGGCCGCGAGACCTCGTCCGACATCCTGACCTGGAGTGACGTGCATGCTCGTCTCCATTGGACTTCCCGTATTCAACGGAGCCGACCGGATGGGCGACGCCGTCCGGTCCGTGCTCGAACAGGACCACGCCGACATCGAGCTCGTCATCTCCGACAACGCCTCGACGGACCATACGGAGGAGTACTGCAGGGAGCTGGCCAGGGCGGACAGCCGCGTCGTCTATCACCGCCAGCCGGGGAACGTGGGCGTCGTCGGCAACTTCGAGGCGGTCCTGCGGCTGTCCCGGGGCACGTTCTTCCGCTGGATGGGCGACGACGACCTGCTGGAGCCCCACTGCGTGTCACGGTCGCTCGAGGTCTTCGCCGAGGACGAGCGGCTCATCCTGGTGACCTCGCAGACCCGCTACACCGGTCCTGACGGGCAGGCGATGACGCCGCCGACCTATCGCGGGACGGGGCTGCTCTCCGACGATCCCGTCGACCGGTTCACGGAGATGATGGTCGTGCACACTCAGGAGCACATGCTGCTCGACCCCCTGTACGCGATGATGCGGAGGGAGGCCGTCGCACGCGTCCCCCGGCCCGTCATGCTGCGTGAGGACGAGGTCTACGCCGTGATGCTGGCCCTGGCCGGCCCCTGGGGTCACGTGCCCGAGGTCCTGGCGCACCGGGGCCTGCGCCTGCGCAGGCTGCCCCAGGTCGCCCGGACGCTGGGCGTCCCGCAGTGGACCGTGCATTTCGCCACCACACTGCAGTTCGCCGCCGTGGTGCGCCACCTGCGCACCCTCGACCTGACCCCGGAGCAGCGCAGGCGGGCGTGGGGGGTGGTGGCCCGGATGTACGCCCGCCGCCAGCACCAGACGCTGAGCCACCGGACCCGCAAGGCGGCGCGTCTGGCCCTCGCCACGGTACGTCGCTGAAGGAACGGTACGCCGCTGATCAGGCGGGCGTCACCATGACACGGGCGCCGCTGATGCACGGGCGCCGCTGATCGCCGCGTCACGGCGTGGCCGACTTCTCCGGCTCGTACCGCGGAGCCGCCGCGGTCCCCCCGCGTGCCGGCCGGATCCTCCCGAGGATCGCCGTACGCAGGGCCTTCCAGCTGCGGTGACGCTGGAAGGGCAGCTCGAAGAGGGCGGCGAAGCCCCACGCCACCGCCACGCTGGCGGGCACGGCGAGCGCGACCATCGTCAGGAAGGCCGGGACGCCCTTCGCCACGTGCGGCGCCACCACCAGCGCGTGCAGCGCCACGACCAGCGGCGCGTGGGTCAGGTAGAGGCTGTAGGAGAACGATCCGAGGGACCGCAGAGGACGGGTGTCGAGGAACGCGACCAGCGGCGCGGGCCTGCCCGCGGCCAGCGCCGCCAGGAAGAGTCCCACCGCGGGTCCCAGGGCGAGATCGACCCAGAAGTAGTGGTTCACGGTCCACACCGAGCCTCGTACCGCGATCAGCGTCACGACCGGCGCCAGGGCCACCGCCGACAGCCACGGCGCGGGTGCGCGCCAGTGTCCGCCCACGACGCCCGCCGCGACGGCGCCGAGGGCGAACAGCGCCGCGAACTGCGGGGTGAACCGATCCAGGAGGGCCACGGCCGGCACCACGGGAGACAACGCTCCGACGGCGGCCACGACCACCGTGACGGCGGCCATCATCGCGGCCGCGCCGAAACGCCTCACCACCAGGAGGAGCAGGGGGAAGACGACGTACAGTTGCGCCTCGACGGCGATGGACCAGAAGGCCCCGTTAGGGCTCGGAGCGCCGAAGACGTCCTGGATGAGCAGCCCGTAGAACAGCACGCTCTTGGCCGTCGGGGGACCCGCGTCCGTCTGGGGGACGACGGTCCACGCCACGATCAGGCTGTAGACCAGGGCGGTCCAGTACGGCGGCAGGATGCGCCAGGCCCGCCGGTGGGCGAACCTCGCCACCCCTCCGAGTCGCCAATCGCGGCGCGCCGGCCCGACGGCGAGGGAGAAACCGGACAGCACTATGAAGACGACAACCGCGAAGTGTCCGTAAAGAAGCCAGCCTGCCCAAAATGGTCCGTTATCTGATGGAAAGCCGGGAAACGACGTCAGCCAGCAATGATGCAGCACGACGAAGAGCGCGGCGAGCCCTCTTATGCCGTCAAGGCCGGCCAGCCGGGTGTGTTCCCGCGATGGGGGTGCCGTCATGTGTTGCCCTCCTCGTCGACCCGGCCCACGATGGTCTATCGGAGGTGACGGTCACCGTGTAACGCTGTTATAAGGACACCGATCGGGAATCGTCACGCATCAGGGTTGTCGTGTAACGATCTGTCTGTGGGCGGCGATGGAAATGTGGGGCCGCCCGGGCGCCCGGGTGCGCCACTAGGGCGGGGGACTGCATTCATGGAGTTGTGGACGATCCTCAGCGGCTTACTCACCCGCAGGACCGTGGGCCCGCCGTTGATTCTGGTGTCGTTGCTGATCGCGGTGGGAACGTTCTTTTTCACCCCGGTGAAGTATCAGTCCAGCGCCCTGATGGTTCTGACGACGTCGGCCAGGGGCGCCACCATCGACCCGCACAAGACCTTCGGGTTGCAGAATCCGCTGCTGGGCTTCAGCGACGGGCTGAAAACCACGGCCACCATCCTGATCCAGGCGATCAACACCCCCGAGCTGCGGCGCGAGGTCGGCGCGCCCAAGGACGGGCCGGTCGAGCTCACAGTCGACGACGGCCGCACCGACCCCGACCTGCTGGACATCAGCGGGCCCTACATCTACGTGTCGGTCGTCGCGTCCACCGACGGCGAGGCCAACAGAACGGTCGCCGCGGTCCAGGCGCGGGTCCGCAAGGAACTCAACGACCGGCAGGTCGCGCTGGGCGCACCCAAGTCCACGTTCGTCTCGCTCAATGACGTGGTGCCGATCTCCCCGCCCGAGCGGGTGACGAGCGTCCGGTGGAAGACGGCGGCCGGCGCCTTCGCCGTCGCACTGCTCGCCGGCTTCGGCGTCGCCTACGCGCTGGGCAGGCGTAAGCGGATCAAGCAGATCGAGTCGGGCGAGCACCGTTTCGAGCGGATGTCGGGCTGGAGTGAGGATCCCGAGATGCTCGGCGCGGCCACGGCTCAGTGGCGCGTCCCCGCCCCCACGGCGGGCCAGGCTGACGCCGGGTCGCTCGCCGCCCCGTCCGGTGCGGCGGTCGCCGGGGCCTCCGCACCGCGGACCGACCCGCCGGTCGAGCCCGCCGACGACGCCACGCCTCCTGCCGGCACGCCCGTGACCGACGACGCCGATGACGAGTCCGACCAGACGGTGGTCATCATCATGGACCCGATCCTCACCGCCGACAGTGCCATGAGCCTGCGGGCTTCCGAGAACGGATCCTCGGGGCAATCGCCGAACGGGCTGCGAAAGGGCTGATCCGCGCCCCGGGGCCGGGGGCGGCGGTCGGTTAAGTCAGCGCGACGCGGCCACCTCCGCGCACCGTTGCGCGGCGACCTCCCTGACCAACGCGGTCGTGTGCGAATGCGACGAGATCATCATGCCGATGGCGTCCGGGCCGATGCGCTCGGCGAACTGCATCGCCGCCTCGTGGTCCATCGGCGTCCTGATGTAGGCGCTGTGGCAGATCTCGGGGCTGGTGGCGGGCCGGTCCTCCGCGTCGAGGAGCTCGTCGGCGTACACGCCGTAGACGATGAACTCCGACACGTGCAGCTGAGAGGTGAAGGCGTCGGCCCAGGGCATGCCGGTGACCTCGCTGATGCGCGCCTGCATGGCCCGCACCCGTACGGGGTCCCAGAAGACCAGCGCGTCGACGTAGTCGTTCAGAGGCGGGGGCGGCGCGGCCGGGAGCCCGAGCAGCTCGCGGGCGACGCGGTGCCAGATGACGTGCCGCTCCATCCCCTCGTGGACCGCGCCCTCCTTCCTGAACAGCGTGAGCCCGCCGTTCGCGGTGAAATCGCCCACCTCGACCGGGCGGACGAACTCCACATCGGAGTCGGCGAGCAGCACGGCGTCCGCCTCCACCATGCCCGCTGCGGCGATCTTGGCCGCCTGCTGCATGACCCAGCCGCGCACCGGCGGCCACGGGCGGCGCGTGTTGATCCACACCCCGCCGGGCATGCGGACGTAGCGGCGCGGGAGCAATTCGGAATGGGTCCAAATGCGGCAACGAGGCCCGGCGAATTCCGTGAAGTGCGATTTGTGCGCCCAGGGCACGATGACGTGATGGACCGTGTCCGCGGAGGTGAATCGCAGAAACGAGCGGTGCAGGGCCACGAAGAAGTCCCGGTCCGGCTTCCACGTCGGGGTGATGACGGCCAGCTTCGGCATCGGTCGTGACCTCCGGATCGCAAACGTCTACAGGGGCTGGTCGGACTTATCCCGTGGTGCCGTAACAGAACGACGGGCTCCGTGCGATAGTCAGTAGGACCGCACGGGGAGGGATCGGATGGACTTGTGGGGCACAGTCCTCGTGCTGTTTCGGAGATGGTATGTGGTGCTGCCCACCTTCGTCCTGTGTATCGGCGCCTCATTTCTCGTCTACACCCGGATCCCCGTGACCTACACCTCTCAAGCGGTCATGCTGATCACGATTCCCACCACCGGGGCGACCGTTCCCGACGATCCCCGGCTGTCCAATCCCCTGTCGAATCCCCTGGTCACCTTCGATTACGGCCTCAACATGACGGCGTCGTTGCTCATTCAGGCGCTCAGCGCGCCGGAAACGGGAGAACGGCTCGGCGTGCCGCCGGGCGGCGACGTGGAATACAAGGTCACCAATGGGAGCACCAACCCCGAGCTGATGATGAGCGGTCCGTTCGTCTTCGTGGAGGCCGAGGCGCCGGACCCGGGCACGGCCAAGGCGCTGGTGGCCAAGGTGATGGCGCAGGCCGACATCGAACTGGTCCAGCGCCAGAAGGCCGTCGCGGCGCCGCCGACGACCTTCCTCACCATCACGCACGTCGTCGAGCCCACCACGCCCGAGGCGAAGAAGGGCAGCAGGAGCCGCGCGGCGGGGGCGGCGGTCGCCCTGAGCTTCATGGGCAGCCTCACGGCCGCCTTCGGCGTGGAAAGCCTCATGACTCACCGTCGCGCCCGCGGAAGACGGACTCCGGGGCCGGGGCGGTATCCGCACGCGCCGGCCGAGGCCGCGCCGAAGGCGGAGCAGACGGTCTGATGACCGTCTCCACCGCCGGGGAGGCGACGCATGCCGCACCACCACCCCTCCGCGAGAGTTTCCAGGCGGCCGACAGCGCGACCGTGGCGGTCGTCGCGGTCGTGGCGTTGCTGTGCGTCCCGGCCCGTACGATCCTGCGCGGGTTGCCCCTGTCGGTGACGCCGGCCGACCTGGCAGGGCTCCTGGCGGGGCTTTTGTGGCTGTTCGGCCAGGCCACCACCACACTCGGCGCGAGCAAGGGGCGCAATCCCGTACGTTCCGGGTTGTTCGCCTACCTCGCCGCCAGTCTGGCGGTCTACGGGCACGCCGCCTTCGGTTATCTGCCGGGCGACGAGCTCAACCTGATGGACCACGGCCTGGTGGTCCTGGTCGGCGGGATCGGCCTCGGCCTCGGCGTGTGCGACGGCATCGCCAACCGGCGCAGACTCGACCTGGTGATGAAGGGGATCATCGTCGCCGGTGTCGTGGTCTCCATCGTCGGCGGGTTCCAGTCCGTCCTGGAGTTCGACCTCACCCGCTACATGACGCTGCCCTTCCTGCAGGCCAACTCCGTGGAGGGCACGGCCAACGTCCTCGCCAGGGACGACCTGAACCGGGTCGCCGCCACCCTCGGGCATCCCATCGAGTTCGCCGTGGTGTCGGTCATGATCCTGCCCATCGCCGTGCACTACGCCCTGCACGCGCGGGATCGGGGCGACTCGCCGCGGCGATGGTGGTTCTGCACCGCCATGATCGCGATGGGACTGGCCTACTCGGTCTCGCGCACCGGCATCATCGCGCTCGCGACGGTCGGCGTCGTCCTGATGGCGGGCTGGCCGGCGCGGCGTCGCCTGCGGGCTCTCGGCGTGGTGCTCGGGTTCCTGGTGCTGGTCCAGATCCTCATGCCGGGTGTGCTCAGCACGTTCTACCGGCTGTTCGCCGGATTCGGCTCCGACGACAGCATCCGGTATCGCGTGCACGACTACCCCAACGCGCTGGCGGAGTTCCTCCGCCATCCGTGGCTGGGCCGCGGCCTGGCCACCTGGTACGCGCCCAAGCACCAGGTCTTCGACAACCAGTACCTGCTGACACTGGTCGAGTCGGGGATCGTCGGTGTGGCCGCGTTCCTGGCGTTGCTGGCGACGGGCGTCTACGCCGTCCAGCGGGCCAGGCGCCTCACCTCGGACCCGGTGCTGCGGGACCTCGCCCTGTCCATGACGGGGCCGCTGCTGGTTCCGCTGGTCTGCTCGATCACCTTCGATCAGCTCTCCTACCCGGCGGCGACCAACCTGATGTTCCTCCAGCTCGGCGCGGCGGGAGCCCTGCTGCGCGTCGTGAAACGGGAGAACGCGGCCAGGGCTCTCAGCCCGCGCACTTCAGAGGCCCTACCGTGCTCGTGACGTTGTAGTCGTCGTCGATGGTGACCAGCCGGTTGTCCGCCCAGGTCGTCTTCGAGCAGTCGGACTCGGAGGGGCCGTAGTCCCAGGATTTGTCGACGACGGCGTTGCCGCGGACGACGGCGCCGCGGGCGGCTCTGACCCTGATGGTGTAGGTGCCGCCGACGAGCAGGTTGTTCGTGACCTGGACGCCGGTGTTGGCGTCGACGAGGAAGACCGGTGCGGTGTGCTGGGGGGCGTAGCGCTGGTCGACGGTGTTGTGGTCGAAGATCAGGCCGTGGCCGGCGCCGACGGTCTGGATGCCGTCGGAGTGGTCGCCGGGGCGTGAGCAGAGCACGACGTAGGAGTCGCGGATGACGACGTCGTCGCCCGAGACGCTGAAGCCGTCGCTGTGGTTGCGGACGTGGACGCGGGTGGCGGTGAACTGGGCGCTCCAGATGCCGACGCTCTGGTTGCAGCCGTGTTCGGGGCCGACGGTGGAGTCACTGATCGTGAAGGGGTAGATCTTCCGGTCGTAGTCGTTTTTCACGTCGCCGTCGATGAGGCTGTTCTTGACGGTGACGTTCCTGGCGGTGATCAGGAGTGTGCCGGGGACGTGCACGCCGTCCAGCACCGTCCCGTCCTGCGTCACCCGATAAGCACCGTAGAAGTTGGGGCGGAGCGTCTTCAGCTGCCTGCCCTTGGGCGCGCCCGTACACGCCGGAGTGGGGTAGCCGGAGCATCCGCTCACGGGGGAGACGGAGGTCGCCGGAGGGGACGGCACGGCCGGCGGGGTGCGCTCCGGGGACGCCGGGGTGCAGGCGGCGACCGCGAGCAGTGCGAGAGGGACGGCCCACAGGAGTGACGATCTCATCGCGACAGGCGTTCCCGGAGCTCCGTCCACGAACCCGCCGACCGGTCCCGGACGCTGATCGCACTGACCGGCAGCGGCCAGTCGATCTTGAGGTCGGGATCGTCGTACCGTACGGCGAGATCCTCGGCGGGGTCGTGCTCCCGGTCGATCCGGTAGCAGACGTCGGTCTGCTCGGTGAGCGCCTGGAAGCCGTGCAGGAACCCCGGCGGGACGTACAGGGTGTGGAACGACTCGTCGTCCAGCCGCACGGTGAGATGTTCGCCGAACGTGGGGGAGCCGGGCCGGGCGTCCACGAGCACGTCGAGTATCGCCCCGCGCGCGCAGCGGACCAGCTTGGCCTCGCCCTGCCCCGATCTGCCGTGCATGCCCCGTACCGTCCCCAGACGCGAGCGGGACTGGCTGTCCTGGATGAAGGAGTTCGGGTCGAGTCCGTGTTCGGCCGCGAGCCGGGCGTCGAAGGTGCGGGTGAACAGTCCGCGATCATCCCGGTGGGGCGTGGGGACGAACAACAGCACTCCGTCGAGCCCCATGTGTCGCACGTGCATGCGCTTCCCTTCACCTGCTGGTCGAGTCGGTCGACCAGGCGATCGCGGCCGGGCGCGCCGACCGCCTGCGGGTCAGCGCGCGGTCGGCGAGCAGGACGGCAAGGTAGCAGGCGGCGTCCAGGGGACTCACGGACCGCGACGTGACCAGCGTGGCGAGGGCGCGCAATCCGAGCCTTCCCTCGGGTGCGGGCAGGCCCAGCTCCGTCAGCTGGCGATTGCCCAGCCGGACCCGTACGCGCCGGCGCAGGTGCGCCCGCACCGTGCGGGCCGGCCGCACCACCGAGCGCGCCTCCGCCACCACCACGCGCTCGTGCGGGCCGAAGCTGCGGTGCACCAGCTCGTCGTCGGCCACGACGTCGGGCATCGGGAACACCCGTGCGTGCCCGGCCCGGCTCAGTGCGTACACGCCGACGCCCGCCAGCGCGCGCCGCGGTCCCAGCAACCGCTCATGGACGTGGTGGACGCGCCGGGCGGTACGGCCGGCGCCCGACAGGTCCCAGACCGGAACGGGCGCCGCGGCCGCCGCGCCGGACTCCTCAAGCGCGGCCACCAGGGCCCGCGCGGACCCGGTGTCGAGCAGCACGTCGGCGTCCAGGTAGATGCGCGGGAACACCGAGCAGGCCGCGTCGCCCAGGCGCAACGCGTTCGCCTTGCCCGGCCGCGCCGTCTCCACGACCCTCGCCCCGAGCCGCCGTGCGACCCGTGCCGTCCCGTCCGTGCACCCGTTGGGGACGACGACCACGTCGAACTCGCCCGGCGCCGCTCCGGCCAGCAGCGGCCCCAGGCAGCGGTCCAGCGCCGGCTCCTCGTTGAACGCCGGGATCACGACGCTCGCGATCGGCTTCACCGGCTCCGTGCCGCCTCGTACGCCGCGATGAGCGACTGTTTCGAGTTCTCCCACGACAGCGGACCTGCGACCCGGGCCCGTCCGAGCTCTCCCATACGCCGGCGTTCTTCCGGGTCGTCGAGGAGCAGGGCGACGAGCTTGGCGAACTCGGACTCGTCGTTCGGCGGCGCGTAGAGCGCCGCCTTGCCCGCGGAGACCTTCGCCTCGCGCAGGTCGAAGGAGACGATCGGGCGTGCCATCGCCATGTACTCCATGACCTTGTTCATCGTCGAGACGTCGTTGAGCGGATTGAGCGGGTCGGGTGACAGGCACACGTCCGCCGTGGAGAGGTAGTGGAGGAGGTCCTCGTCGGGGATGCGGCCGGTGAAGTCGACGAAGTCCGCCAGGCCGAGGTCACGGGAGAGCCGGACCATGTCGTCGAACGCGTCCCCCGCGCCGACGAAGGCCGCGTGCCAGTCGGTCCTGTTCTGCTCGTCCCGCAGCTTCGCCAGGGCGCGTAACGCGTAGTCCACGCCGTCCTGCGGGCCCATCACGCCGAGGTAGCACAGCAGGTGCGGCTTGCCCTTCTTCAGCTCCGGCCGCGGCGGGACCTCGTGGAACCGCTCGACGGCGGGTGCGCTGCGCACCACGAAGACCTCTTCCGGGCGCTTGCCGCCGCGGGTGAGCGCGACCTCCCGATAGCTCTCGTTGGTGGCGATGACGATGTCGGCCGCCCGGTAGGTGGCCCGCTCCAGGCGGCACACGAGGCGGTAGAGAAAGTCCTCACCTCGACGGAACCGCGACAGATAGAGCTCGGGCACCAGGTCGTGCTGGTCGAACACGAACCGGGCACCCCGGGACCCGGGCAGCTTGGTCATAAGGAAGAACAGGTCCGGCGGATTGCAGGCGTGGATCACGTCGACCGGTCCGATCCGGCGGGCCAGCCGGTAGGTGTGCCAGAGCGCGGAGCCGTACTCCCGCAGGTAGCCGGCAGGGCCGCCGGTGGCGGCCCTGAGCGGATACCGGTGGATCCTGATCCCGCCGATCTCCGCGTACGGCTCGGTGTCGCGCCTGGCGCCCCGAGGGCAGATGACGTGCACCTCCCAGCCGGCGTCGCGCAGCGCGAGGCTCTCCTGCCACACGCGCCGGTCGAACGGCACGGACAGGTTCTCCACCAGAATGAGTGCCTTACCAGCCAAGTCCTGTGTATCCCGGGTGTCGGCGACGCTCTCCGGCGTCGGGCAGGCGGATGAGATCGACGATCTCCTTGTCTCCGGAGTCGCCGAGCGCGTCCAGAACGGCGGGATCGTCGCATCCCACCACGCAGACCTCGGCGTGCGCGAGCACGTCGTCGACGGAGTTGGACAGCAGCTCGCCCAGGTGCGGCAGGCGGCTCGCGATGTAGTCCCGGTTGGCCCCGATGAGGCGGGACATCGAGACGTTGGCATCGTAGATGCGCAGGTCGTAGCCCTTGCCGAGGAGCCGCTCCGCGAGCTCGACCAGGGGGCTCTCGCGCAGGTCGTCGGTGCCGGGCTTGAACGACAGGCCGAACAGGCCGATCCGGCGCCTGCCGGTCGCCGCGACCAGGTCGAAGGCCCGGCGCAGGTGTTCCTCGTTCGAGGGCAGCACATGCGAAAGCAGCGGCACCGCGACGTCCGCCCGGCGGGCGGCGTAGACGAGGCCGCGCAGGTCCTTGGGCAGGCACGAGCCGCCGAAGGCGAACCCCGGACGCAGGTAGGCGCGGCTCACGTTGAGCTTGGTGTCGGCCAGGAACACGTCCATCACCTGATGGGAGTCGACCCCGAGAGCGGCGCAGACGGCGCCGAGCTCGTTGGCGAAGGCGATTTTCAGGCCGTGGAACGAGTTGTCGGCGTACTTCGTCATCTCGGCGACGGTGACCGGCACCCGGAACACCGGTCCAGGCAGCCCTTCGTAGAGGCCGGCGAGCACGTCCCCGCTGGTGGGGTCGAGCTCGCCGATGACGGTCTTGGGCGGGTCGAAGAAATCCTTGACGCTCGTGCCCTCACGCAGGAACTCGGGGTTGACCGCGACGCCGAAGTCCACGCCCGCGGTGCGGCCCGAGGCCTTCTCCAGGATCGGCACGAGCACCGAGGCCGTGGTGCCCGGCAGCATCGTGCTGCGGAAGACCACGGTGTGCCAGTCCCGCCGGTCCGCCAGCGCCTCGCCGATCTGCTCGGCCACGCGCTCCAGGTAGGCGGTGGTCAGGCTGCCGTTGGACGCGGAGGGAGTGCCGACGCAGACCAGGGAGAGCTCGCTCGACCTGACGGCCTCGGCGGCGTCGGTGGTGGCACGCAGCGCGCCGGAAGCGACGACCTGGGCGGTCAGCTCGCCGATGCGCTCCTCGACCACCGGCGCCCGGCCCCGCCTGATCAGGTCGACCTTCACGGGGTTGACGTCGACGCCGATCACCTGGTGGCCTCGCGATGCCAGGCAGGCGGCCGACACGCAGCCGACATAGCCGAGCCCGAACACGCTGATCCTCACGGGGAAGCCCCCTCCGTCACGACAGTCAGTCCCCCCAGTAGTCGCGTGGGTGGCGTCGATCGTTACGGGCGTGGTTTAATAGACGTTTTGGTTGGTTCTTCGGTCGATATGGCTCTTCAGTCGGGAAGCGCGCTGATGCGGCGTGAGGGGCGCAGCAGCCACGCCACCGCTTCGCGTGCAGGACGCCGCCCGCGCAGCGCGCGGATGCTCTCACCGAGGACCACGGCCAGGTAATAGGCCGCCGACGAGACGGGGCCACGGCGCCTGCGGAACAACCTGACCTTGTTGACCGTCAGCAGCGCGGCCAGCATGGGGTTCACCTTGGCCTCGCCGCCGATGTGCTCCACCACCGCGGACGGCTCGTACCAGAGGCGCCACCCCCGGTCGGCGGCGCGCAGCGCGTACTCGGTCTCCTCGCTGTACAGGAGGAAGGACTCGTCCCACGGCCCCACGTCGGCAAGCGCCCGCACGGACATGAGGAGGGCGGCGCCCGTCGCCCAGTCGGCCGGCCCCGGCCGCTCGTAGACGGCGGGATCGGTGATCACCTCGCCGAGGGCGGCCACGCGACCGGCAAGCCGCCCGCCGATCAGAGCCTCCGCCCACGCCCGCCGTACGCTGGGGGTCCGGCGCAGCGAGGGATGGGTGTGGCCGTCCACGCTCAGCAGACGCGGCGCGGCGATGCCGAGGCCCGGTTCGCCGAGAGCCGCGGCGAGCGGGGCCAGACAGCCCGGCCGCAGGCGGCAGTCGGGATTCAGGATCATCACGGCGTCGAGCCGCCGCAGATCCAGGGCGGCCACACCCGCGTTGAAGGCGGCGGCGTACCCGGCGTTCCTGCCCACCCGCACCACGGTGGCCCCGGCTCGCTCGGCGATGGCCGTCGACTCGTCCCTGGAGGCGTTGTCCGCGACGACGATCTCCCGCAGGTCGACGCCCCGCGCTCCGGCCGGGAGCGAGTCGAGGCATGCTCCGAGGATTTTCGCGCTGTTGTAAGTGACGATCACGACGGCGATTCTGGGGATGCCTGGCATGCGGGCCTCCGAGGCAGGGCTCCGACGAACATTCCGGCCACGCCGAATGCTAGCCCTCTGGGGGCCGATCTTTTCCGATGTAACGACCGGACTTCTCCGTCACGATATGCACACCAGTGGGATCGGCAGAATCAGAGGGGGTCAGCGGTATGCGGGACGTTCAGTCGTTCACCTTCACACGCGAGGAATTGTTCCCCGTCGCCGATCGGCTGCGGGAGGAATTCTTCAACGCCAAGCCGTTCAGGCACGTGGTGATCGATGACTTCCTGCCGCCGAGCGTGCTGGAACCCGTCCTGGCCGAATTTCCCGAGCCTCGCGATGCGAGCTGGCAGCGGTTCGACGACGCGCGCGAGATCAAACTCGCCCTGGCCGACACGGAGAGGATGGGCCCGGCGACCAGGTCGCTGCTCGCGGAATTCAACGGGGGCGTGTTCGTCGAGTTCCTGGAACGGCTGACCGGTATCACGCACCTGGTGTCCGATCCTCATCTGGAAGGCGGCGGTCTGCACCAGATCCGCCCGGGCGGCTTCCTCAAGGTGCACGCCGACTTCAACAAGAGCCGCAAGCTCAACCTCGACCGGCGGCTGAACGGCCTGCTGTACCTGAACAAGGACTGGGAGGAGAGCTACGGCGGGCACCTGCAGTTGTGGAACAAGGACATGACCGCCTGCGAGCACAAAATCCTGCCGGTCTTCAACAGGTTCGTGCTGTTCGCCACGACGGACGACGCGAACCACGGGCACCCCGACCCGCTGACCTGTCCCGAGGATCGGGCCCGGCGATCGATGGCGCTGTACTACTACACCAACGGCCGTCCCGAAGAAGAGATCACCACGGACCACTCGACTCTGTTCAAGGAGCGGCCGGGTGAGAAATGGACGTTCAACGCGAGGCAGGTGGCCAAGCGCTGGACCCCGCCTGCCCTCGTCGAGCTGTTCGGCCGCGACAAGCGGGAGTGAGCGTCACAGCCGCCGGCCGTACCACTCCAGGGTGCGCCTGAGTCCTTCGTCGACGGGCGTCGTCGCGCGCCAGCCCAGCACGTCGGCGGCCTCCTCGACGTGGGCGAACCGTTCGACGTCCATGACGCGCTCCGGCCGTGTGCCGAACGGCGGCGTCGCCGTGCTGCCGGCCAGCTCGTACAACCTGGTCACGATGTCCCGTACGGCGATGCCGTCGCCTGTGCCGATGTCGAAGACCCGGCCGACCGCGTTCTCCCTCTCAGCGGCGAGCACGAGGGCCTCGGCCACGTCGTCCACGTACACCCAATCCATGCGCCGCTTTCCCGCCGTCAGCGACGGCTCCTCGCCGCGCAGCAGGCACTGCGCGACGTAGGGCACCACCTTGGTCGTGTCGGGCTGGCCGGGACCGTACACCATCGAGATCCGCAGGACGGTCACGGGGAGACCCCACAGCTGGTGGAACAGCCGCGCGTACCCGGTCGCGGCCCACCGCGCGACGGCGTACGGGGACGAGGTCAGCGTCTCGCCCAGCTCCGGCCGGGCCTCTTCGACGGAGCCGGCCATGACGACCCGGGCACCGAGGCTGTGCGCGGCGTTGAGCAGGTTGACGGAACCCACCACGGTATTGGTCAGTGTGGGCACGAGCGTCTCCGTGCCGCGCGAGCCGTTCACCTCGGCGGCGAGATGGAAGACCACATCCGGCCGGACGGAGCGGACGAGTTCCGTGGTGCCCTCGGCGTCCGTCAGGTCCGCGGTGTGCCACACGCACGTGTCGTCCGCGATCTTCCGTCTGCTGACGCCGTGCACCTGTGCGCCCAGCGCGGTCAGGCGCAGGGAGAGCCGGGATCCGATGAACCCGGCCGCTCCGGTGACCAGGACCTTCCTTCCCGTCCACCGCGACTCTTCCGGCGCTGTCATGTGATGATCTGTCACCACAGGGGGACGGCCTGATGACGCCGGCGGTTGACGATCTCCAGCAGATTCAGGGCCGGTAATAGGAAAAGGGACCCGCCCTAAGGCCGGTCCCTTCCCTGATTGATTCGTGCTCAGCCGATGGTCCAGGTGTCCCCGCCGTGGAGCAGGCCGGCGAGGCTGCCGGCGCCCTTGTCGGCCGTGGCCGCCTCGAGCTGCTCGTTGAGCAGGTGATCGTAGGCAGGCCGGTCGACCGAGCGGAAGACGCCGATCGGCACGTGCTGGAACGCCGGCTCGTCCAGTCGCGACAGCGCGAACGCCAGGGACGGGTCGGGGTTGTGGGCGTCGTGTACGAGGATCTCGCTGTCGGCCACCTCGGCGCGGCGCACGACCTCGACGCCGCCCGTGCGCGACAGCCGTACGGCACGCTCGTTGTCGCCGGTGCCGAACACGATCGGCTGCCCGTGCTCTAGCCGGACGGTGATCTCGTCGCGGGTGGCCGGGTCCTTGAGCGTGTCGAAGGCGCCGTCGTTGAAGATGTTGCAGTTCTGGTAGATCTCCACCAGCGAGGCGCCGCGGTGCTCGGCGGCCTGGCGCAGCACGCTCTGCAGGTGCTTGCGGTCGCTGTCGATGGTCCGGGCGACGAACCCGGCCTCGGCACCGATCGCCAGCGAGATCGGGTTGAACGGCTTGTCCAGCGACCCCATCGGCGTCGACTTGGTGATCTTGCCGATCTCGGAGGTCGGGGAGTACTGCCCCTTGGTCAGGCCGTAGATCCTGTTGTTGAACAGCAGGATGTTCAGGTTGACGTTGCGGCGCAGCGCGTGGATCAGGTGGTTGCCGCCGATCGACAGCGCGTCGCCGTCTCCGGTGATGACCCACACCGACAGATCCGGCCGGGACGCGGCGAGACCGGTCGCGATGGCCGGCGCCCGCCCGTGGATCGAGTGCATGCCGTAGGTGTTGAGGTAGTACGGGAAGCGCGAGGAGCAGCCGATGCCGGAGACGAACACGATGTTCTCGCGCCGCAGGCCCAGCTCGGGCAGGAAGCTCTGCACCGCCGCCAGGATCGCGTAGTCACCGCAGCCCGGGCACCAGCGCACCTCCTGGTCGGACTTGAAGTCCTTCAGGGTCTGCTTGGCGTCCGTACGGGGGATGAGGGCCAGGCCCTTGCCGTTGAGGGTGGTCCTGCCGGAGGCGGGCAGTTCAGCACTAGTCACTTTCGATCACGTCCTGAATGACGGCGGCGAGCTCGGCGGCCTTGAACGGGAGCCCGCGCACCCGGTTGTAGCTGATCACGTCGACCAGGAAGCGGGCCCGCAGCAGCATGGCGAGCTGGCCGAGATTGATCTCGGGCAGCAGCACCTTGTCGTAGGAGCGCAGCACCTCGCCCGTGTTGGCCGGCAGCGGGTTGAGGTGACGGATGTGCGCCTGCGCGACCTTGTGCCCGGCCGCGCGCACCCGGCGGGCCGCCGCCGCGATCGGCCCGTACGTCGAGCCCCAGCCGAGCACGAGCACCCGGGCGTCGCCGTCGGGGTCGTCGACCGCCAGGTCGGGCACGTCGATGCCGTCGATCTTGGCCTGGCGCAGCCGGACCATCGTGTCGTGGTTGTCCGGGTCGTAGGAGATGTTCCCGGTGCCGTCGGCCTTCTCGATGCCGCCGATCCGGTGCTCCAGGCCCGCCGTGCCGGGCACCGCCCACGGGCGGGCCAGCGTCTCCGGGTCGCGCTTGAACGGGAGGTAGGTCCCGTCCTCGCCGTTGGGCTCGGTGGTGAACTGGATCGAGATGTCAGGCAGCTCGTCGATGTCCGGGATGCGCCACGGCTCAGAGCCGTTGGCGAGGTAGCCGTCCGACAGGAGCATGACCGGGGTGCGGTACTTCAGCGCGATCCGTGCCGCCTCGACCGCCATGGTGAAGCAGTCCGACGGCGTGGCCGCCGCCAGCACCGGCACCGGCGACTCGCCGTTGCGGCCGTACAACGCCATTAGCAGGTCGGTCTGCTCGGTCTTGGTCGGCATGCCCGTCGACGGCCCGGCCCGCTGCACGTCCACGACGATCAACGGCAGCTCCGTGGTCACCGCGAGGCCCACGGTCTCGGCCTTGAGCGCGATGCCCGGGCCGGAGGTCGTGGTCACGCCCAGCGACCCGCCGAAAGCGGCGCCCAGGGCGGCGCCGACGCCGGCGATCTCGTCCTCGGCCTGGAACGTCCGGATTCCGAACCGCTTGTGCTTGGACAGCTCGTGCAGGATGTCGGAGGCCGGGGTGATCGGGTACGAACCGAGGAACAGCGGCAGCTTCGACTGCACCGACGCCGCGATGAGCCCGTACGCCAGGGCCTGGTTACCGGAGATGTTCCGGTAGGTGCCCGGCCGGAGCGTGGCCGGCTTGATCTCATACGAGACCGAGAAGGACTCGGTCGTCTCTCCGTAGTTCCAGCCCGCCTGGAAGGCCGCGATGTTCGCCTTGGCGATCTCCGGCTTCTTGGCGAACTTGGCTTCGAGGAACTGGATCGTCCCCTCGGTCGGCCGGTTGTACAGCCACGACAGCAGACCGAGCGCGAACATGTTCTTGGCCCGCTCGGCGTCCTTCTTGGAGATGTCGTAGCCCTCGAGCGCCTTGACCGTCAGCGAGGTCAGCGGCACCGCGTGCAGGCGCCACTCCTTGAGGGAGTCGTCCTCGAGCGGGTTGCCGTCGTAGCCCACCTTGGACAGGTTGCGCTTGGTGAACTCGTCGGTGTTGGCGATGATGTCGGCGCCGCGGGGAAGATCCCCGAGGTTCGCCTTCAACGCGGCGGGGTTCATGGCGACGAGCACGTTGGGCGCGTCACCGGGGGTCAGGATGTCGTGGTCGGCGAAGTGCAACTGGAAGCTCGACACCCCGGGCAGGGTGCCGGCGGGAGCGCGGATCTCCGCCGGGAAGTTGGGGAGCGTCGACAGGTCGTTGCCGAACTGGCCCGTCTCCGCCGTGAACCGATCACCGGTGAGCTGCATTCCGTCGCCGGAGTCACCCGCGAACCGGATGATCACGCGGTCGAGTTGCTGAACCTGCTTGGTCACAGCTCCTCAGTCCTCCTTGACGCGCCCAGGCCTGCCTGCTGGTGGCACGTTGTCATGTCCATGCTAGATCCATCGGGGTCACGCTGGTTTGTTCGTAGACGTGCACTTGACGTGCGTTCTACCGGGACTTTCCGCGCCTGTGGCGCGTTCCCGCTGGTGCCTCGGCCGCCGGGGGGCGGCGCACCGTCAGCCTCGCGAACCATCCGGGCGACACAGGCCCGACGCGAGCCGGCACAGGTCCAGGTGCAAGCGGGCGACGAGCATGATTCGGGTCACGATCCTCAACTATATGCGGGGGACTCGGATGTGACCGTCAGGTGTTCAGCCCTTGAGATCGTGCCGGGGTTATCCTCGAGATCTGGGAGGCGCTATGAGTGGATATTTCGGCTCATATGCCGTGGTCGTCGTCCTCTTCCTCGTCGGCGTGGCGATCTTCGCGGGCGGGTTGTTCGTGAACCGCTTGTTACGTCCCAGCCGGCCGACCCCCGAGAAGCTCACGACGTACGAGTGCGGGGTCGACCCCGTCGGCGAGGGCTGGGCGCAGTCGCAGATCCGTTACTACGTCTTCACCTATCTCTACGTGGTCTTCGCCGTCGACGCGGTGTTCCTCTTCCCCTGGGCCACCGTCTTCGCCGCCCCCGGGTACGGCATGACGACGCTGGTGGAGATGTTCGTCTTCCTCGCGTTCATCGCGCTCGGCATCCTGTACGCCTGGCGCAAGAGAGTGCTGGGCTGGACGTGACCCGGCCGGCACGGGAGAGGACAATGGACGGCATGGCGGTGACCGCATGCCCGTGAACGATCTCCCGATGCCCACGGTGGGGCCGGTGTCCCGGCTGGCGCCCAAGCCGATGAAGTTCGTGCTGAACTGGGGCCGTCGCTACTCCCTGTGGGTCTTCAACTTCGGGCTGGCCTGCTGCGCCATCGAGTTCATCGCGACGTCGATGAGCAGGCACGACTTCATCCGCTTCGGAGTGATCCCGTTCGCCAACGGTCCCCGGCAGGCCGACCTGATGATCGTGTCGGGCACGGTGACGGACAAGATGGCTCCCGCCGTACGACGGCTGTACGAGCAGATGCCCGACCCCAAATACGTCATCTCGTTCGGCGCCTGCTCCAACTCGGGCGGGCCCTACTGGGACTCCTACTGCGTCACCAAGGGCGTCGACCAGATCATCCCCGTGGACGTGTACGTCCCCGGGTGCCCGCCCCGCCCCGAGGCGCTGCTGCACGGCATCATGAAGCTCCAGGAGAAGATCGCCGCCGAGACGCTGGAGGACCGCTACCGGCCGGAGGCGGACGCATGAGCATCGAGGTCGTGCGCGAGCGGTACGGCTCCCGCGTCACCGATTCCCTGGGCCAGGACGTGCTCGACGTGGACCCCGGCGAGTGGGCCGGCGCGCTGGCGTTCGCACGCTCGGCCGGATTCGAGTTCTTCGACTGGCTGACCGCCGTGGACGAGCCGCCCGAGGCGTTCGCCGTCGTGGCCCACGTGTTCGATCCGGTCGCGTTCGCGCACCTGCTCGTACGCACCCGGGTCCCGCGCGCCGACCCCCGCCTGCCGACAGCCACCGGCGTCTTCCGCGGGGCGAACTGGCACGAGCGGGAGACGTACGAGATGTTCGGCGTCGTCTTCGACGGCCACCCGGACCTGCGCCCTCTGCTGCTGCCGGAGGGTTTCGAGGGCCACCCGTTGCGTAAGGACTTCGTGCTGGCCGCCCGGGTAGCCAAGGCGTGGCCCGGGGCGAAGGAACCGGGGGAGTCCGGCCACGGCTCGCCGAGCCGCCGCCGGATGTCGCCCCCGGGCGTGCCACCCGACTGGGCGTCATCCTGAGAGGGGCCGCCACATGGCCGAGGTGCTCGACGTCGCGGTCCGGCTGATCGTCGTGGTGGCGGCATTCCTGCTGCTGCCGCTGATCGTCGGGCAGATGGAGCACAAGGCCATGGCCCACATGCAGTCGCGACTCGGGCCGATGTACGCCGGTGGTTTCCACGGGTGGGCGCAGCTCCTCGCGGACGGCGTCAAGTTCGCCCAGAAGGAGGACGTCATCCCGGCCGCGGCCGACCGGCGGATCTTCGCGATCGCCCCGGCGGTGGCGCTCGTGCCGTACCTCGTCGTGATGGTCGTGATCCCGGTCGGCCCCGGACTGGCGGCCGTGGACCTCGACGCCGGGCTGTTCTTCGTGCTGGCGGTGATGGGCGTCGGCGTGCTCGGCGCGATCATGGCGGGGTGGGCGTCGGCCAACAAGTACAGCGTGCTCGGCGGCATCCGGGCCGCCGCCCAGCTGATGTCGTACGAGCTGCCGCTGGTGCTCGCCGCCTCCAGCGTGGCGATGGCCGCGGGCACGTTGTCGCTGCAGGGCATCGCCGGGCAATGGCGCTGGTGGTGGCTTCCCTGGCAGGCGATCGGGGCCTTCGTGTTCTTCGTCGCAGGGCTGGCCGAGCTGCGCCGGCCGCCGTTCGACATGCCGATCGCCGAGTCCGAGATCATCATGGGCCCGATGACGGAGTACGCGGGATTCCGCTTCGCCCTGTTCATGCTGGCCGAGTACGCCGGGATCGTGGTGCTCTCCGCCCTCACCACGGTGCTGTTCCTCGGCGGCTGGCAGGGGCCCCTCCTGCCCGGCCCGGTGTGGACACTCCTGAAGGTCTTCGCACTGGCCTTCGTCGTCATCTGGGTGCGCGTCAGCTATCCCCGGCTGCGTGAGGACCAGTTGCAGAGGTTCGCCTGGACCGTCCTGGTGCCCCTCGCGCTCCTCCAGCTCGCCCTCACCGGAGTCGTCAGGGTCCTCACCGCCTGAGCGGCCTCACAACGGGCACCTCCACCCCGGCCACCCCGCCGTCGCCTCGTCCTCCCACACCTGCAGTGTCTTCCCGCTGAAGCTGGTTTCCGCGTGGCTGCTCGCCCAGTCCACGAGGGCCGCAGTCTGCTGCACCTTGCCGTTCTCGAACCATGAATGGTTCTCCGCCTCGCTCCGCGCCAGCACATTGTGGTCCACGAAGCATTGGACGACGGCGACGAGAGCCTGGCCGCGCCGTTCTGCTTCACCTGCCTCAGGTGAAGTGGGCGGTTCTCTCCGCGTACAACTCGCCAGCATCTGGGTGCAGACGGCGACGGCCAGGAGGCCGGCCAGATGACGCCTGATCATTGTTGTAACCTCATGGCGTCCTGCGCCTCTTTTACCCATTCCGTGAAAGTCTTTCCCAAATACCTCGTGTCGGAGTGCCGGCTGATCCAGTCGGCCATCGCCGCGGTGCGAATGACAACGCCGTTCTTCACCCAGCTTGCATCGTCGGGCGGGGTGATCGCGCCGGCTAGTATCAATCCCTGTAGTACTGGCGCCTCGACATGCAGGACTTGAGCACGAAAGTCGTCCGCGTTGCTCTTATACGCCTGAAGGGCGAAGTCGGTGTCGAACATGGCGTTGAGCGGCGGGGCAGCCAGGGCGACGAGGATCTGCGTGATCGTTCCCGGGCCGAATGCATTGCTGAAGCTCAATGCGCCGAAGCCTCCGCTGACTATCGAGATCGCCGTCTGCGTGCGGGTAGCTTGATCGTCCTTCAGTTGTTCCTCGGCGAAGTGGTGGTCGCCCTGAATCCTCTGGATCATGCCGTAGAGGCCGCCCATCTCTCGTAGGTAATTCTGATCCGAGGGGTCCTTGATTGTGGCGGCGACGGCAACGCTTATACGTCCGTCCATCTTTCCCTTGTAAGCACCGAACTCTTTCGGTTCCTGCAGTGCCTGCCCGAACAGAGCCTCCAATTCGGCCGGCCGTACGACAGGAGCCCAGGGATTTGCGGCATCCTCGCCTCTCTGCATCGCGATGGATGCGGTGAATTCATGACTTGCCGAGGCGGCGAAATCGGGGAGGTAGCGGTCGGCGGTGTAGATCAGCGCGTGCCGGATCTCTCTGGGCAGCACCGTCTGCGGGTGAAGCTTGGAGAAGTCGGCGGTGGCTTGGGCGATGTGAACGACGGACCAGGCCGACTCCTTGGCGTCCACGGAGGTGCCGCGCTCGGCTGAGACGGCGGCCTTGAGGAAGGCCGCGGTGGGCGCCGAAAGGTCCACCTGGCCGGTGGGCGGAAGCATGCCGCCCGGGTGTACGTATGAGCTCAGGAAGGGGCCAGGGTCGTAGCCGGGGGTATGCCAGGAGTCGCTGACGAGCATGCGGGCGTACTTGAGGCCGGTGGCCGGATCGCCGAGCACGTGCCGGGCGGCCATCCCGTTCTCCGCCGCCCGCTGGAGGACGGCCCCCACGGCGTCGTAGTCCGCCATAAGCTGCTGGTGACGTGAGGCGTCGACGTCGGTCTCCAGCTTGCCGCGGGCGGGCGGCCAGATGGTCTTGCCGGCGGCGCGGGCGTCGAGCATGGCACGGGTCAGGTCGGCGAGCAGGCGAGAGTCCCACGACCTGCCCTCGGGGCCGTACTTCACGAGCATTCCGACCGACCAGGGGTCGGAGCTCCCGGTGAGGGTGGCGCGGGTCGCGGCGGGCAGTAACGGGCGGCGGTCCTTGCCCGTGCCGACGCGCATCTGACTGGCGGCGGCCAGGGACGCCCCGAGCGCCCGCAGTACGCTCAGGCTCTCCGCGCTGAACAGGGCGCCACCCGCCCGTTCGTACAGCGCGCGGGCGGCCCGCAGCGCGAGCGGGCCCGCCCCCGCCCAGAAGGCCGCCTGGTAGTCCTTGTCGGCGAGGTGTCGCCGCAGACTGTCCGGCAGTCCCAGGAGGGCGAGGCGCGCGTCCTGGGGGTCCTTGGCCGCGAGGGCGGCGGTCAGCGTCTCCGCATCCCGCTTGCCCTGGTATCCGCTCTGCCCCGTCGCCTCCCAGTCCAGCCGTACGTTGGGTGGCCGTTTGTAGGTGAGGCCGGGTATGCCGGGCGCACGGACCAGCGCGCTCCAGCCCTGCTGCCTCGCCAGTTCGTACGCCCTGGTCGTGCGGGCGTCCATGTCGCGGACGTCGTCGAGCGCGGCGGCGATGAGGCCGGGCAACGAGGTGACCGCGACTTCGCTCCCCCATTTCTGCATTTTCTGCTGTATGAGCGGACTATGCCGGGCCAGCAACTCATGAAGCTGTTCCAGTCGTCTGGTCAGCTCCTTGAGGTTTTCGGGATCGACTCCGACGAACTCCCCCACGGCGATCCTTCCCGGTGCGGTGGCCTACGAGGCGGCTTTGCGGCGCTCCGCCTCCTCCACACGGGCGATCAGGTGCGGCTGTTCGGCGAGCACGGCGTCGAACAGCCTGGTGAGCTGAGTCCTTCTGGCGTTCCAACCGGTCGCCCAGCGGTCGGCCGACGGGCCCTGCCAGGTGTGGTCACCGAACACGGCGGGGACGGCGCTGAGCGCCTGGAGGATCTCCCGCACGGCGGTGGCGGCCGCGGCCATGTCCGCCCTGCATTCGGCGATCTCGGATGACGTCACTGGGCCCTCCCGCTGTCACGGCTGACGCACCTTGAAGCCTAAGGAAACGCCGATGGCTCAGCCAGGGATATGCGCGACGACAATCGGGATTACCGACTGACTATGGGAGGAAAATTCCGTATTCGGCGAGGTCGGCGGTGAGGTGCGGGGGCAGGGACGCGGCGGCCGAGACGTCCTCGGCCGAGACGAAACCGCCGACCTGGTCGCGTACGCGCACGATCTGGTCGGCGAGCGCGGGCGTCAGGCCGGGCAGGTTCGCGATGACCGCAGCAGGGGCGCGGTTGACGTCGACCAGGCCGCCGTCGTCGTACTGCCGGGGCAGGTCGGGCCGGCCGATCCGCAGCTCGCGCGCCATCGCCGGATCGTGCTGCGCCAGCTCCCTGGCCTGCTCTCGCAGGCCGCGGCGATACTGCGCCATCGCGAGCGCCTGCTCGTTCGCCGGCGAGTACGGCGCGGCGTCCTCGAAGACCTGCTTCCTGACCGCGAGGGAGTGCACGGTGCCGAAAAGCCACGGAGTCAGCATGCAGATGACCATCAGGAAAGACGCCAGGGCGGGGGCATCCATGTCGTCGTAGATCTCGGACAGGTAGATCCACGCACCGGTGGCCGTGGCGTATCCGGCGGCGGCCGCCCCGTACCACACGCTGCGCTTGCGGATGGCTGCGTACAGCATGGTGAAGGGGGTGCCGAAGCCGCAGGTGTACAGCGGGGAAAGCGCCCACAGGAAGCTGGGGGCGCTGGAAGGCCGGTGCGGGGGTGACGGCATCGGCGGAGGCGCGGGTGGGGGAACCTGCGGCTGCGCGAACGGTGGCCGCACGGATGGAGGCTGGTGCGGCTGTGCGGGCCGTGGTTGCGCGGGCCGTGGCGGGGCGGCCGGCGGCCGTACGGGTGGCCGCGCGTGCGGCGGCGCGGGAGGGTGCGGGGGCGGCGGCGGATAGGTCTCGTAGGGGCCCTGCTGCCCGTACGGACCCTGGGGCGCCCGACGTCCCCGGGGTGGCTGCGACGACGGATGTCTGGAGGGCACCTGCGGTCCCTGTGGTCCGGAGGGGTTACCTTCCGGCCCGCCATAGCCGTTCATGTTCCAGACGATACGTATTTGTGAGTGTTCGTGCTTCCCTCTTCTCCCCGGATCCTGTGGATAACCCTGGGGATTAGCGTGTGGACGGTGTGGAAAACGTCTGGAGCGCGTTCACTCATCGCCGGTAGTGCGCGATGATGAACCTGTGGCGCGCATTCCAGGAGAAGGGTTGGCCAAGGGACTGGCTGTGACCATGCGGCACATGCTGCGGAAGTCGGAGACACAGCAGTACCCGGAGGTCCACCCCGACCTGCCCGCCCGCAGCCGGGGCGTGATCGCCCTGGTGGAGGAGAACTGCACGGTCTGCATGCTCTGCGCCCGCGAGTGTCCCGACTGGTGCATTTACATCGACTCCCACAAGGAGACCCTGCCGGCACCTGAGGGCGGCCGTCCGCGTGCCCGCAACGTGCTCGATCGCTTCGCGATCGACTTCTCGCTGTGCATGTACTGCGGCATCTGCATCGAAGTGTGCCCCTTCGACGCGCTGTTCTGGTCGCCCGAGTTCGAGTACGCCGAATACGACATCCGCGACCTCCTGCACGAGAAGGACAGGCTGGGCGAGTGGGCGGCCACCGTGCCGCCCCCACCGGCCCACGAGGTCGGCGCGGAGTCGCCGAAGGAACTGTCGGCCGGTTCCCGGCCGTCGCCCGCCCGCCGTACGGCGCCGTCCGCAGCGGTGAAGGGAGCGGCCGAGGGCGCGTCCACGGCGCAGGAAACGGCGCAGGAAACGGCGCGGGACACGCCGCAGGAAACGCCGCAGAGCGCTGGGCGGGAGACGGCGGAGGACGGGGTGCGCGAGCCCGTGCGGGACACCGTGCGGGAGACCCCGCGGCGACCGGCCGTGGAACCATCGGAGACTCCCGAGAGCCGTCCGCGGCGTGAGCCGCCGAGAGCCATGCGCGACATCCGCTCCATCCGGCCGCCGGGTTCGCTGCCCAAGAAGGCGGGTTCGGCGCCGGACAAGAAGGACGGGCCCGAGGAGGAGCGATGACCTCCCAGGCGCCGGGGTTGTGGCCGCCCTCGGGGCCTGAGATCGTCTTCCTGCTGCTCGGCGCCGTCGTCGTCGGCTCGGCCCTGCTGGTCGTCACGACCAGGCAACTCGTCCACGCGGCGCTGTGGCTGGTCGTCTGCTTCGGCGCGCTCGCGGGGGGCTACCTGGTGCTGACCGCCGAGTTCGTCGCCTGGGTGCAGGTGCTGATCTACGTGGGCGCGGTCGTGGTGCTGCTGCTGTTCGGCATCATGCTGACCCGCGCGCCCATCGGGCCCTCCTCCGGCCTCGACTCCGGCAACCGCTGGGCCGCCGCGCTGGTCGCCGTCGCGACGGCCGCCGTGCTCGTCACCGTCGTCGTCACCGGTTTCCGCGCGGCGTACGCGCCGCTTCACCCCGGGCAGGGCGCGGCCGAACCCCTGGGAGCGAGCGTCTTCCGCGTCTGGGTGCTGCCGTTCGAGGCGCTGTCGGTGCTCCTGCTCGCCGCGCTGATCGGTGCGATCGTCCTGTCCCGTACCGATATCAGGGGGCGGGAATGACGTCGTTATCGACCAGGCCCACGGCACTGAGGCGGTGAGCGAGGTGCACGTCGTCTATCCGGTGGTGGTCTCCGCCCTGCTGTTCTCCATCGGTGTGTACGGCGTGCTGGCCCGGCGCAACGCGATCCTCGTGCTGATGTCGGTCGAATTGATGCTCAACGCGGTCAACCTCAACCTGGTGGCCTTCGACGTATGGCTCGGCGACCGCCTGCACGGCGGCCAGGTGCTGACGCTGTTCGTCATCGTGATCGCCGCGGCCGAGGTGGGCCTGGGGCTGGCGATCGTGCTGGCCGTCTTCCGCACGAGGCGGACCGTCGACGTCGACCGGTTGCGGGCGCTCGCCGAGGTTCCGCCCGCGTCCGGACCCGGATCCGAACGCCCGGCGGGGTCCGCCGTACAGCCTGCGGACGGGGAGGGCGCCCCGTGACCGCCGTGACGGCTCTGATCATCCTGTTTCCGTTCGCCGCCGCCGCGGCCGGGCTGCTGGCGACCCGCCTCGGTCTTCGTGATCCGCGTCCCCGTGACGCGCGCGTGCGTGACTTGGAAACCGGTACGGAACGGGCGGTGTACCGGCGGGCGGCGTGGTTCGCGATCGCACCGGGCGCGGTGTCGGCGGCGCTCACGGTGTGGCTCGCCGTCTCCCTCGCGGCGGGAACCGGGGTGTCAGGAGGGCGGTTCTGGTCGGAGCTGTTCCCCGGGCGGGCCGAGGGCACGCTGACGCTGGTCGAGACGGGGTCGGTGCCGATCTCCCTGACTCTGCGGGCCGACGGATTGTCAGTGCTCGCGGGCATCCTGGTCGTCGTGGTCGCGCTGGCGGTGCAGGTCTACTCGGTCGGGTACATGCGGGACGAACCCCGCTACCCGTCCTACAGTGCGTTCGTCAGCCTGTTCACCGGCGCCATGTTGCTGGTGGTCTACGCGGGGGACCTGATCGTCCTCTACGTCGGCTGGGAGATCATGGGCCTGTGCTCCTACCTGCTCATCGGGCACTGGTGGGAGGACCGGGCGAACTCCCGGGCCGCGGTCAAGGCGTTCCTGGTCACCCGGCTCGGTGACGTCGGCTTCCTGTTCGGGATCTTCACTCTCGGCATGGCGGCGGGCAGCTTCAGGATCGACGACGTGCTGCGCGCCGACATCCCGCGGGGAGTCCTGATCGCCGCGACGCTGCTGCTGCTCGCCGGGGTCGCGGGCAAGAGCGCGCAGGTGCCGCTGCAGACCTGGCTGCCCGACGCGATGGCCGGCCCCACTCCGATCAGCGCGCTCATCCACGCGGCCACGATGGTGGCGGCGGGCATCTTCGTCGTCGCCCGGCTCTACCCCGCCTTCCTCGCGGCGCCGCCCACGCTCGACGTGCTCGGCGTGGTCGCGGCCGTCGGCATGCTGGGCGCCGCGCTCGCCGCGCTGGCGCAGGACGACCTCAAGCGCGTGCTGGCCTACTCGACGATCAGCCAGCTCGCCTACATGGCCGCCGCCCTGGCCGCCGGGTCCGACCGGGCGGCGATGTTCCACCTGGTGTCGCACGGCGCGTTCAAGGCCCTGCTGTTCCTGTGCGCGGGACTGGTCATCCACCACGTCGGGTCGAACCTGATCAGCCACATGGGCGGGCTGCGCACGGCCCTTCCCGTGACGTTCTGGACGATGACGATCGGCTTCGCCGCGCTCGCCGGGCTGCCGCCGGCGAGCGGCTTCTTCAGCAAGGACGCGGTGATCTCGGCGATCGAGCACGGGGCGGGACCGGCTCAGCCGTTCGTGTACGCGTCGGCGCTGCTGACCGCGGGGGTGACCGGGGCGTACGCCGCCCGGGCCTGGCTGCGCACGTTCTTCGGTCCCGCCCGGATCGAGCCGCTCGCGGAGCCGCCACCCGGCGTGGCGTACGTCTTCGACGGCCGGGAGGCGCCCCCGTCGATGCTGTGGCCGGCCGGGGTGCTGGCCGTGCCGGCCCTGCTGCTCGGCCTTGCGGGTGTGGCGGCCGGCGCGGAGGTCGAGTGGGGGGCGGCCGCCGTCAGTCTCGCCGTCGCGCTGCTCGGCGCCGGGGGCGTGTACGCCTTGTGGCGGGCCGCGCCGGAGCAGGACCCGGCCCGGCTGCTCGGCCCGTTCAGGGTGCCGTGTGAGCGGGCCTTCCACGTCGACGCGGCGTACGCGGCGCTGGTCGCCCGGCCCGTCCTGCGCCTGGCCAGGGGAGTGGTCCGCACGGACGCGCGGGTGGTGGACGGCGCGGTCCGTGGCTCGGGCCGGGCGACGCTCGGCCTGTCCGGCCTGGTGCGGCTCGCCCAGAACGGCAACGCGCAGCTCTATGTCACCGGGCTGCTCGCCGGGCTCGTGGTGATCGCGGTCGCGGCGGTGGTGCTGACATGAGGCGCCCCGCGCGGAACGTGAGCCCCGCCCGCGGGTCTCATGCCGTTCGCGGTGGCGGCGGTGGTGCTGACATGAGGCGCCCCGCGCGGAACGCGAGCCCCGCGAGCGGTTCGCCCCCGGGCCTCGTGCCGTTCGCGGCCGATCGGACCGGTCGCCCACGTCTTTTCGCACGGGCGGTGACGACGTGAGCTGGCTGCCGATCGCACTCGTGGCCGTGCCGCTGGTCGGCGCGGTCGCGTCCGCCGTTCCGGCCGTACGGGACAGGGCGGTGGCCTGGGGAATCGCCGTCTCCGCCCTGGTCCTGGTCCTGGCCGCCGCGCTCGCGGCGGTCTTCGACCACGGGCGGCCCGCCACGATGCAGCTGGAGACCGACCAGTCGTGGATCCCCGGCCTCGGCCTGCGGTTCCACCTGGGTGTGGACGGCGTCTCGCTGCCGCTCGTCGTGCTGACCGCGCTGCTGGCGTTCCTGTGCTTCGTCCACCTCGCCGGGCACCCGCCCGCGGGAGGCAGACCCGGCGCGCTGGTCGTCACGCTGCTCGTGCTCGAGGTCGGCATGATCGGCACGTTCCTCGCCCTCGACCTGCTGCTGTTCTTCGTGTTCTTCGAGGTCGTGCTGGTCCCGATGTACTTCGTGATCGCCCTGTGGGGCGGTGCGGGCAGGCGGGCGGCGGCCGTGAAGTTCATCCTCTACACGCTGCTCGGCTCGGCCGTTCTCCTCATCGGCCTGCTCGTCGTCCGGACGCAGGCCGGGACTCTCGACATGGTCGCGCTGGCCGGGCGCCACGGCGCGGGCATCACCCGATCCGCGCAGATCCTCGCGTTCCTCGCCATCGGCCTCGGCCTGGCGGTGAAGACGCCCATGTGGCCGCTGCACACCTGGCTGCCCGACGCGCACACCGAGGCGCCGACCGTCGGCTCGGTCCTGCTCGCGGGCGTGCTGCTCAAGATGGGCTCGTACGGCTTCGCCAGGATCGCGATCCCGGTGCTTCCCGAGGGGGCGGCGGCCCTCGCTCCCTGGCTCGGCGCGTTCGCCGTCGTGGGCATCGCGTACGGATCGCTCGCCTGCCTGGCCCAGCGCGACCTCAAACGGATGATCGCCTACTCGTCCGTCGGCCACATGGGGTTCGTGCTGCTCGGGTTCGCCTCGCTCACGCCGGTGGGCCTGAACGGCGCCCTGTTCGCCAACGTCGCCCACGGGTTGATCACCGGTCTGCTGTTCTTCCTCGCCGGTGCCGTCAAGGAGCGGTACGGCACGACGGACATGGTCCGGCTGGGCGGTGGCATGCTGCGCCGCCTCCCGTACGTCGGGTCGCTGCTGACCTTCGCGTGCGTCGCCTCGCTGGGCCTGCCCGGTCTCGCCGGGTTCTGGGGGGAGATGCTCGCCCTGCTCGGCGCGTTCCGCCCGGCCGCCGTGCTCTCCCGGCCGCTGTTCCTCGTGTTCATGGCCGTCGGCGGGCTCGGCACGGTGCTCACGGCGGCCTACTTCCTGGTCATGCTCTCGCGGGTGACGCACGGCCGGGCGGTCGAAACGATCCCGCTCGGCGGGCCTCTTGAGCCTCCGCCGGGGCCGGATGAGCCTCTGAGGCCGGATGAGCCGCCGAGGCCTCCGCTCGCCACCGCCGAGGGCGTACGCGAGGTGCTCAGCGAGGTGGGGGAGGGCGCGGAGCCGGTCGAGCCCGTCGCGACGGGAGCCGCCGTGGCCGCGCTGGACCGCGAGGACGTGCGGCAGGAGACCGCCCGCGCGGGCGCCGCGGCGGTGCCGGGGGAGCTCGGAACCGCGGCGGACGACGGCGGGGCCGATGCGGCGGGAGCCGCCGGCGTCTTCGGGGCGGGCGCCGCCGATGCCGCGGAAGCGGGCCGGGGGCGGCGGCGGTTCGGCGAGGTCTCGGCGTACGAGCTGGCGGCCTGGCTGCCGCTGGTGGCGCTGATCGTGCTGTTCGGCCTGTGGCCCAAGGCCCTGCTCGCCGTGACCACGCCCGCCGTCCAGTCGCTCCTCGGATCGGGGGCGGCTCCATGACCGGCGGGACGATCCAGTCCATCGATTACGCCGCCGTGGCGGCGCCGCTGGTCCTCGTGCTGGTGGCAGGGCTCGTGCTGTTGCTCGACGCGTTCCTGCCCGCCCGTCCCGGCGGTGCGCGCGCGCTCGGCCTCGTCACACTTGGCGGCCTGGCCGCGGCCCTGGCCGTGGTGGCCGCCCAGGCCGTGAGCGGCGCGACCCGGCGCACGTTCTGCGTCCCCGCCTCCCTCGGCGGCGAGTCCGCTTCCGGCCGGGCCGCCGCGGCGTCGTGCTCGTTCGTCGCGGACCGCTTCACCCTGGTCATCGCGGCGGTCGTGCTCGCCGCCGGGCTGGTCGTCGTGTTGCTGTCGATGACGGAGATCGCCGTGCAACGCGGCACCGGGCCCGCGGAGCGCGGCCGTATCCCGGCCGGGGAGTGGTACTTCCTGCTGCTGGCCACGCTGACCGGGGCGGTCCTGCTGCCGGCCTCCCGTGATCTCATCATGCTGGTCGTGTCGCTGGAACTGGTGTCGCTGCCGGTCTTCGCGCTGACCGCGCTCAGGCGCCACGACGGCCGCGGATCCGAGGCGGCCCTGAAGCTCTTCCTGGTCTCCGTGGTCTCCACCGCGATCACGCTGTTCGGCGTGTCGCTGCTCTATGGGGTGACCGGCTCGGTCCACCTCGGCCGCATCGCCGCCGCCCTGCGGACGGCCGGTGACATGGCCCAGGTCACGGCGGTGGCCGTGGTGCTGGTGGTGGCGGGCTTCGCATTCAAGATCGCGGCGGTGCCGTTCCACTTCTGGGCGGCGGACGTCTACCGGGGCGCGCCGGTTCCGATAGCGGCGCTGCTGTCGGTGGTGTCCAAGGCGTCGGGCTTCGCCGGGCTGATCCTGCTGCTGACGTCGGCGTTGGCGGGGCAGGCGGCGTTGTGGGCTCCCGGAGTGGCGGTCGTCGCCGCCCTGACCATGACGGCGGGCAACGTCCTCGCCATGCGGCAGAGCGCCGCCGTCCGACTGCTCGCCTGGTCGTCGGTCGCGCAGTCGGGCTACATCCTCGCGCCGCTGGCCGCCTACGCCGCCGAACCCCATGCTGCACCTCAGGCCGAACCCCGTGTGGCCGTCGGGGCGTCGGTCGCCTATCTCGTCTTCTACGCCGCGATGAACCTGATCGCCTTCTCGGTGGTCACGCTCATGACCCGCCGGCGCGCCGACGACCCCGGCGATCTCAGCGGCGGCGGCTTCGGGAGTGAGGGGGACGCCGAGACCGGCGACCTGGAGGCGTACCGGGGGCTGGTGTGGCGAAGCCCGGCCGCCGGGCTGTCCCTCGCCTTCGCCCTCGTCTGCCTGGCCGGGCTGCCGCCCGGGCTCGCCGGCCTGTTCGCGAAGATCGTCGTCTTCCGGGCCGTCGTCGACGGCGGACTCGGCTGGCTGGCCGTGGTCGTGGCCGTCAATACGGTGGCCGGGCTGTACTACTACATCGCCTGGACCGCCCGGCTGTTCGCGCCGCCCGCGGCGGGCGAGAGCCGTACGGTCTCGATGAGAGCGGCGGCGGGGGTCGCCGTCGCCGTCACGGTCGCCGTCACCGTGGTCTTCTCCGTCGCTCCGCAGGTGGTGCTGTCGGTCGCGCAGTGAGGTTCCTCACGGGGAACGTTCGTCCAGGCCATGCGCGTTGGTAGGGCTGGACGCACCGAACCGGACACACCCAACCGTGAGGAGGAGGCGTGCACCACAACCGCCTGCGCACCGCGGTCCTGCTGGGGGCGCTGTCCGCGTCGCTCCTGGTGGCCGGGGCCTGGCTGGGGGGCGGCATGGGTGCCCGCATCGCGGTCGTGGTCGCTCTCGCGGTCGCCGGCGTCGCCTACTTCTCCGCCGACAGGATCGCGCTGTCGGCCATGCGGGCCCGGCCCGTGGCCGAGGTGGAGCAGCCGGCCCTCTACCGGGTCGTCCGCGAGCTGTGCACCGAGGCGCGCGGGCCGATGCCCCGCCTGTACGTGTCTCCGACGATGCAGCCCAACGCGTTCGCGACCGGGCGCAACCCGCGCGACGGGTCGGTGTGCGTCACGCACGGTCTCCTCGGGCTGCTGGACGAGCGTGAGCTCAAGGGCGTGCTCGGCCACGAGCTGTCGCACATCCACAACCGGGACATCCTGATCTCCTCGGTCGCGGGCGCGCTCGCCACCATGATCACGTACTTCGGGTACGCCGGTCTGTTCTTCGGCTCCGACGACGACGAGGCTCCGGGGTTTCTCGGCGCCGTCCTCGTGATGATCCTCGGCCCGGTCGCCGCCACGATGATCCAGGTGGCGATCGCGCGCTCCCGGGAGTTCGCGGCCGACGACGCGAGCGTACGGCTTACGGGCGACCCGCTGGCTCTCGCCTCCGCGCTGCGCAAGATCGAGATGGAGGTCCGCAGGCTGCCGCTTCCGGAGAACGGCAGGCTCGCCTCCGCCGGTCACATGATGATCGTCAACCCGTTTCGCGGCGCGCGGATCGGCAGGCTGTTCGCGACCCATCCGCCGGTCGCCGCACGGATCGCCCGTCTGGAGCGGATGGCCGGCTACCGCAGGTGAGCCCGCCACGGGACGCCGCCTTCACATCCGGGCCTGCGGGGGCGCACAACCGAACCACCGCCCTCGCCCAGCGTGCATGGCCGATCAGGAGTGCTGCATGGCCGGGTCGGTCTCCTCGGCCGCCAGCGCGGGCAGGCCGTCGATGCTCTCCCGGTTGTGCTTGGCGCGGTAGTCCCGCCGCTGCTGGACGTCCTTGCGCCCCGCCCACTCGTCGAGCAGCGTCCGGTCCTGCTCGTACGCCATGAAGGGCACCGCGTAACCGCACGAGTCGGCGATGCGGTCACAGCTCACGACGATGATCGACCGCACTCCCGGATGCGGCCCGAAGAGCGCGAGCAGGCCGGCGAAGTCGGCGTCGCGGGGGGTCACCACCCGCCCGGTGCCGAAAAGACGGACGATCTTCGGCGGGCCGTTGAAGGCGCAGAACATCAGCGTGATGCGGCCGTTCTCGCGAATGTGGGCGACGGTCTCCACGCCGCTGCCGTCGAGGTCGAGGTAGGCCACCGTGGTGTCGTCGATGACCGCGAAGGTGTCCGCGTACCCCTTGGGGGAGACGTTGACGTGACCACCCTGCTCGGGAGCGGTCGCGACGAAGAAGACCGGCTGCGTGGTGACGAACTCGCGCAGCCGGTCGGTGAGCTTCTCGTACATCTTGCCCATATGCGACGATAACCCGTTTCACTCGCCGGGCAGCCACCAGGTCCACAGGCTGGACTTCACTCGGAAGGAGTCCAGCGTGGCGGTGGCTCCCGTGCCGGGGTCGAGGCTGCGCACCACGACCCCGGTCGTCTCGCCCGTCTTCTTCGAGTCCAGGGTCTCCCAGAGCTTGAGGTCGCCGCCGGAGGTCCACTCCAGGCGCTTGGCCGACTCCTTCTTGGGCACGTGGACGTTCACCGCCTCGCCCACGCTGTCGTTCGAAAGGTCGTACACCCGCAGCCGCCGCGTGCCGGAGGTGGTGGTGATCAGCACCGCCACGGAGGAGCCGTCGTCCGCGAGCGCGGTCGGACTGTTGTGGGCCACCACCTGCGGCACGACCTGACTGTTCGTCCGCCGCCCGTCCCGGTCGTACACGCTGAACTCGGTGGTGTTCTCGGCGGTCGTACGGGAGACGAGCAGGTGCTCTCCGTCGGGGCTGAAGCCCATGACGGCGGCGTCGGCCCGGACCTTGCGCACCTTCCCCGTGCGGACGTCCACGAGGAGAGACGGAACCTTGTCGTTCTCGTCGTAGTAATCGACCGTGAGGAGGCCGCCGTCCCGGGACAGGGTCGTGGCGAGATCCCCCATGCCGACGCCCTTGGGCAGCTTCGACACCGAGCGGGGAAGCACACGGACCTTGTTCGTGGTCACGTCGCGGACGACGAGCCTGCCGTCCTTGTCGCGGAAGTACGACACGTGGCGGCCGTCGCCGCTGACCGACAGGGCCGTGTACGACTGCTTGTCGACCTTCCCCTTCGCCGTGCGGGGGAACACCCGGGCGTCCTTGAGGACGCTGTCACGGCCGTTGCCGAGCAGGAGGTGCCACGAGCCGCACGGGAAGTAGTTGTCCTTCTTGCTGCAGGACTTCAGCCAGGCGTACCGGATGGCGGACCCGGAGGAGGAGGCCGTTGCGGAGGCGGAGACGGCTCCCGTACGCGCCTGCGCCGGGCCGGCGAGAGTGGTCAGCGCCATGGTGGCCGCCGCGGAGAGGGCGAGGATCGCGGGCTTTCTCATCGGAGTTCCTTTCGTCCCGCCAGGATGGCTGTCGCCTGGGTAGATGCGGTGCGACGACGAAAGGTTCTGTCACGAATGGGCCACGATGAGTCCGCGAGGGGCCCGCGGAAGGGAGCCCCCGGAGACGAGACGAGACGAGACGAGGCGGGCGCCGCGACGGCCCCGCCTCGTCTCGTATCGTCTCGTGTCGTCCGCGTCAGACGCCGGGATGCAGCACCCGGCTCAGGAACTCCCGGGTCCGCTCGTGCTGCGGGTCGGCGATGACCTGCTCGGGCGGCCCGTCCTCGACGATCACGCCGCCGTCCATGAACACCACGCGGTCGGCGACCTCACGGGCGAAGCCCATCTCGTGGGTGACGACCAGCATGGTCATGCCGTCCTCCGCGAGCTGCCGCATGACCGACAGCACGTCGCCGACCAGTTCGGGGTCGAGCGCCGAGGTCGGCTCGTCGAACAGCATCAGCGAGGGGTTCATGGCGAGCGCGCGGGCGATCGCGACCCGCTGCTGCTGGCCGCCGGACAGCTGTGGCGGATAGGCGCCGATCTTGTCGATGAGGCCGACCTTCTCCAGGTTCTCGCGGGCGATGCGGTCGCACTCGTTCTTGCGCCGCTTGAGCACACGCTCCTGGGCGATCGTGACGTTGCGCAGCACGGTCAGGTGAGGGAACAGGTTGAACTGCTGGAACACCATGCCCAGTCGCCGGCGTGCCGCGTCGAGGTCCACGTCGGGGTCGGTCAGCTCGACGCCGTCCACGATCACCTGGCCGGAGGTGGGCTGCTCCAGCAGGTTGACGCAGCGCAGCAGCGTCGACTTGCCCGACCCGGACGGCCCGATCACGCAGACGACCTGGCCGCTCTCGACCGTGAAGTCGATGCCCTTGAGGACTTCGAGCCTGCCGAACGACTTGTGCAGGTTCCTGATCTCGACGGTGCTCATCGGCCCGCTCCCTGACGCGCTTCGAGCCGCCTCGCGACATACCCGAGGGGAATCGTGATCAGCAGATAGGTCATGCCGGACACGAGGATCGGCGTGGGGTTGGCGAACGTGGAGGACTGGTCGTTGCCGAACTTCGCCAGCTCCACCTGGGCGGCCGTGACGCCCAGGATCAGCACCAGCGAGGAGTCCTTCAGCAGCATGACGAGCTGGTTGGTGAGCGGCGGCAGCACGATCCGGATCGCCTGCGGAATGATGATCGACACCATCGCGCGCATGTGCGGCATGCCCAGCGACCGCGCCGCCTCCATCTGTCCCTTCGGCACCGCCTGGATGCCCGCCCGGAAGTTCTCCGCCATGTACGCCGCCGAGACGACGCCGAGCCCCAGCGCGGCGCTGCCGTACAAGCCGCCGGGCAGGGCGAAGCCGGGGAACGCCAGCGGAAGGCTCCCGATCATCAGGAAGATGAGCAGGATCGGCAGGCCGCGGAAGATCTCGATGTAGATCACCGACAGCCACCGGTAGGGTGCGACCGAGGACAGCCGCATCAGGGCCAGCACCAAACCCGCGACGAAGCCGAGGGCGAAGCCCGACAGCGTGTAGATCACGGTATTGCGCAACGCCACCGTGAACAAGTCGGGCAGGCCCTTGCCGGCGACGTCGAGGTTGAGGAACGACTCGCCGATCGCCTTCCAGTCGGCCAGCGCGGCCAGGACGACCAGGATCACGACCAGCAGGACGTACTGGACGCCCCGGCTGATCCGCTGCTTCTTCCGCGGGCTGAGCCCCTTGCGGGGCCCGGCCGGTGTGGAAGCGGCTGCCTGCTGCTCGCTCACGGGACTCACGATCCAGCGGCGGGCGACTCGGTCGTGGCCGGGGTCTCGGCGCCCGATCCGTCCGCTCCGCCGCCCGAGGCCGCGCCGGGCTCGGTGCCGAACCACTTCTTGTAGATCTCGTTGTAGGTGCCGTCGGCCTTGGCGGCGGCGAGAACCTCGTTGACGGTCTTCGCCAGCGCGTCGTTGCCCTTCTTCATGCCGATGCCGTACTGCTCACCGGTGTCGAGGCTGGCGACCTGCTCGAACTTGGCGCCGACGTCGGGCTTCTTCAGCCAGGTCGACACGACCGGGAGGTCCTGCACGATCACGTCCGCCTGGCCGGTCTGCAGGCCGAGCAGCTCCTTGGGGGAGTCGGCGAACTCGATCGGCTCGAAGCCCTGCTTCTTGACGTACTCGAGGCCCGTCGTCGACGCCTGCGCGCCGAGCTTGAGGTTCTTGGCCTTGACGTCGTCCAGCGAGGTGATCCCGCTGCCCTTCTTGGCCATCAGCGCCTGGGTGGCGTCGAAGTACGGGTCGGAGAACAGCAGGTTCTGCTTGCGCTCGTCGGTGATCGTCATGCCGGCGGCGGCCACGTCGCACTTGCCGGCGTTCAGGGCGGCGCCGCTCTTGATCGCCGCGAAATCGATGTCGACGATGTCCTGAGTCACGCCCAGCTTCTTGGCGACCAGGTCGACGATGTCCACGTCGAACCCGACGACCTTGTCGCCCTGGTTGAACTGGAACGGCTCGTACGGGATGTTCGTGCAGGTCGTGATCTTGCCGGCGTTCACGAGGGCGACGCCCCCCGGGGCGGCCGAGGCCGTCGCCGAACCCGAGCCGGCGGAGTCGCTCCCGCAGGCGGTGACGGTCAGCGCCGCCGCCAGCGTCGCCGCGCCGATGCTCGCCGCTTTCCGATACGTGGACCAGGGAGCCACTCCGGCCTCCTTGTTTGTGATGCGAAAACGTCTGGAGCGCAGTTTAAGCGCCCCTTATGACGGATTGGCCACCGCATGGTGCGCAGGTAGTAACGGCTGTGACCCCTGGTGTCACAGATGCAGTCCCTCGGTGAGCAAGTTGAACCGTTCGAGCATCCGCGCGAGCAGCCGCACGTCCTCCTCCGGCCAGGCGGCCAGCAGCGTCCGTAGCCGGCTCTCGCGGGCGGCCCGCGCGTCGTCGAGCCGCCTGCGCCCCTCGGAGGTGAGGGCCAGCAGGTGGGCACGGCCGTCCTCGGGGTCGGGGCTGCGGCTGATCAGCCCCAGCTCCTCCAGCACCTTGAGCTGACGGCTGATCGTCGCCCGGCCGACCCGCAGGTAGGCGGCCAGGTCGCTCGACCGCATCGGCGAGCTCTGGTCGATGCGGACGAGCAGGCCGTACGCGCCGGGGTCCAGCTCGGGGTGCACCTTGCGGCCCATCCCGGCGGAGAGCGCCCTGCCGCGCCGGAACAGGATGGCGAGCTGCCGTTCGACCGCGCAGTACGCCTCGCGTTCGCCGGCAGTGGGCGGTCGGGGAGCGATCTCCGCCTCCGTCATGGCCTGCCTCCTCCTGACTGCGTGTGGCAGGGACTACCCGCGCACCGCCTGGATGTCCAGCTCTACTTTCAGTGTCGCGCCGATCAGGGAGATCCCGGCCTGCACGACCTGGTTGTAGGTCATCGCGAAGTCCTCGCGGCGCAGCTCGGTGACCGCGCGGAACGCCGCCCGCAGGCCGCCCCACAGGTCCGGGCCGGTGCCCAGGTACGTCAGGTCGAGATCGACCGGGCGGCTGACGCCGCTCAGCGTCAGCACACCGTGCACCGTCCACCGGTCCGGGCCCGCCGGCGACAGCCCGGTGCTCCGGTATGCGATCAGCGGATGCACCGGGACGTCGAGGAAGTCCGCGGAACGCAGGTGATCATCGCGCATCCGGCTGCCCGTGTCGATGGACTCCGCGACGATCTCGGCGACCACGGACGACTCCTCCGGAGTGGCGCCCATCTCGATCCGGCCGGAGAACTCGGTGAACCGCCCCTGCACGCTGCTGAGGCCGAGGTGCCGGGCCGTGGCGGAGATCTTCGAGTGTTCCGGGTCGATCGTCCACACGCCGGGCGGAGGCAGCTCGGTGCCGCCCTGCCGGGCCAGCACCAGCGTGCCGGCCTCGGCGGCGCCCGAGGCGGTCGCGATCGCGGTGGACGCGGCGGGCGCGTACCCGATCGCGGTCGCGACCACCGTGTAGACCCCCGGCGGCAGCGGGGCGGTGACGATCTGCCCGTCGGCGTCCGCCTCCGCCCGCGCCACCTGGTGGCCGGTCGTGTCGGTCACCGTGACGACCGCGTGCTGGACGGCCCAGCCGTCCCTGCTCCGCACCAGGGCGTGCAATCCCCTGGGGAGGGCTTCCGAGACGCTCATCGCTCGTGTCCCAGCCACATGTCGTGCGGCTCGTCGCCCTGGCCGCCGAGGTTCAGCGTGCTCGCCACGGGCGCGTAGCCGCTGGCGACGATGGTGTACTGCCCGCCGGTCAGGTCGGTGAAGGCGTACTCGCCGTCCTCGCCGGTCGTCACCACGCCCACCACGTTGCCGGCGGCGTCGAGCAGCGTGACCCTGGCGTCGGCCAGCGGCACGCCGTCCTTGACGCGTACCGTGCCCCGCACCCGCGCGCCGGGCAGCAGCACGACGTCGTGCCGGGTCTGGCCGGTGCCCAGCACCTCGACAGGGACGGCGGCCGGTCGGTACGCCGCGCCGCTGACCGTCAGCGTGTAGGTGCCGGCCACGATGCCGGAGAAGGTGAAGCCACCCTCGGCGTCGGTCGCGCTCGTGGCCACGACCTCGCCGCGTACGTCGGTCACGACGACCACCGCTTCGGCGACCGGCGTCCCGTCGACGCCGCGTACGGTGCCGACGAGCCGGCCCGAGGCCGCGAGCACCATGTCGAAGTCGACCGGCTGGTCGCCCACGACCAGTGTCGCGACCTGCGGGTCACGGTCGCCCGCCGACGCGATCAGCACGTACGTCCCGCTGCCCGGGGTCTGGAGCGCGTAGCCCCCGTCGTCCCTGGTGACCGTACGGCCGAGCTGGTGGCCGCGTACGTCGATCAGCGTGAGCGTCGCGCGGCCCACGGGCACACCGTCCTGGCCCTTGACGAACCCGCGGATCTCCACACCGTCCGGGCCGTACGTCTCCAGGGCGACGGCGGCGTACGGCTGGGCCTGCGTCGCGGTGAGAACCTGTGCGTTCAGGGGCTGCGCGCCCAGAGGCTGCGTGGGGGCGTGGCCGTTCGGCGAGGCGAACCCCGCGTCGGCCGTGATCGGCCGCTGCCTGTCTCGCTGCTGCCCGTCTCGCTGGGCGTGCCGCCCTGGTGCGACACCGTTCCGCTGAGGAGCGGCCTGCGGAGTGAGGGTCTCGTCGGCCTCCGGCGCCTCGGCGCGGACGCTGATCGCGCTGGTCCGCAGCGGGACCTCCTTGATGAACAGCACGGCGATCAGCGAGAGGAAGGCGACCGGCGCGGCGTAGAGGAACAGGTCGCCGACGCCGTGGCCGTACGCGCTCTCGACGACCGTGCGGATCGGCGCGGGCAGCGAGGAGAGCTTGGGGATCGAGCCGCTCTCGGTGCCGGTCCCGCTGACGCCCAGCGCGGACAGGCCCTCCTCCAGGTAGTTCTTGACGCGGTTGACCATCACGGCGCCGAGCGCCGACACGCCGATCGCGCCGCCGAGGGAGCGGAAGAACGCGACCACGGAGCTGCCCGCGCCGAGGTCCTCCGCCTGCACCTGGTTCTGCACGGCGAGAACGAGGTTCTGCTGGCTCATGCCCACGCCGACGCCGATGAGGAACATGAAGACGGCCACGAGCCAGTAGTCGGTGTCGTACCGCAGCGTGCCCATCAGCGCGAACCCGGCGGTGAGGGCGAACGCGCCGGAGACCAGGAAGACCTTCCAGTGGCCGGTGCGGGTGATGATCTGACCGGAGACCGTGGAGGAGATGGCCAGGCCGAGGATCATCGGCAGCGTCATGAGGCCGGCCACCGTGGGCGTCTCACCGCGGGCGAGCTGGAAGTACTGGCTCAGGAAGGTCGTCGCGCCGAACATGGCCACGCCGACCAGCACGCTGGCGACCACGGCGAGGCTGACCGTCCGCATCCGGAACAGCCGCAGCGGGACGATCGGTTCGGCGGCCTTCGTCTCGACCAGCAGGAACAGAGCCGCGAGGACCACGGCCCCGCCGACCATGGCGCCGGTCTGCCACGACAACCAGTCGTACTTGTTGCCCGCGAACGACACCCAGATCAGCAGCAGCGAGACCGACGCGGCGATGAGGACCGCGCCGCCCCAGTCGATGCGCACCTTGCGCTTGATCACGGGCAGGTGCAGGGTCTTCTGCAGCACGACCAGCGAGATGATCGCGAAGGGCACGCCGACGTAGAAGCACCAGCGCCACCCGAGCCAGTCGGTGTCCACGATGAGACCGCCGATCAGCGGGCCGCCGATAGTGGCGACGGCGAACACCGCCCCCAGGTAGCCCGAGTAGCGCCCCCGCTCACGCGGCGGGATCATCGCCGCCATGATCACCTGGGAAAGGGCGGTAAGACCGCCGACGCCCAGGCCCTGCACCACCCGCGCCGAGATCAGCATCGCGGGATTCTGGGACAGGCCGGCGATCGCGGAGCCGATCACGTACACGACCAGGCCGAGCTGGATGAGCAGCTTCTTGCTGAACAGGTCGGACAGCTTGCCCCAGATCGGTGTCGAGACCGTCGCCGCGAGCAGCGTCGCGGTGATCACCCAGGTGTACGTCGTCTCGTCGGCGTGCAGTTCCGCCGTGATGGTGGGGAGCGCGTTCGACACGACGGTCGACGACAGAATCGCGACGAACATCCCCAGCATCAGACCCGAGAGCGCCTCCAGGATCTCCCGGTGCGTCATCGCGGGGGACGCCGCGCCTGGCGGCGTCTCCCTGGTCATCGCATTCGCCATCGAAGTCCTTCCCCGTGTGATCAAACTTAGTTTCCCTAAGCAATCATATCTTGATCGTTGCTTCGGGCAATCAAATAGTCATGGCCACGGGGTCTTCCGGAGACGACGAAGGCCCTGAACCCGCAGGTCAGGGCCTTTCCGTCAGTGTCGCGCTGTGACGCGTATCACCGATAGTTGACGAACTGAAGGGCGATGTCGAGGTCCTTGCCCTTGAGCAGGGAGATCACTTCCTGGAGGTCGTCCTTCTTCTTGGAGCTGACCCGGAGCTCCTCACCCTGGATCTGTGCCTTCACGCCCTTCGGGCCCTCGTCCCGGATGAGCTTGGAGATCTTTTTGGCGTTCTCCTGGTCGATGCCCTCTTTGAGGGAGACCACCAGGCGGTACTCCTTGCCGGACAGCTTCGGCTCGCCCGCGTCCAGGATCTTGAGGGACAGATTGCGCTTGACGATCTTGTCCTTGAAGACGTCGAGAACGGCGTTGGCCCGCTCCTCGCTGTTCGCCTTGATCTCGATGTCCTTCTGCCCCGACCAGGAGATGCTCGCGCCGGTGCCCTTGAAGTCGAAGCGGTGCCCGACCTCCTTGACCGTCTGGTTCAGGGCGTTGTCGACCTCCTGCCGGTCGATCTTGCTCACCACGTCGAAACTGCTGTCGGCCATCGGTGTCCGTGTCCTCTCTCCGTTGCCCTTTGAGGGTAGTGGGCGCCGCTGTGATCAGAGGTCTTTCCTCATCACGACGCGGGGCGCCACCTCGATGCCGAGGGCCCGCTCGTGCTCGACCAGTGCGGTGAGCTCGGGCCCCCACTCGTGGGGGTGGACGACGCGGAAGCCCCGGCGGGCGTACCAGGGGGCATTCCACGGCACATCGCGAAACGTCGTCAACGTCACTGCCGTGGTGCCGGCCTGTGTGGCGGCCGCACAGACGGCGTCGAGGAGCCCTGTCCCGATCCCTCTGTTGCCGTGGCCGGGACGCACGGCGATCTGCTCGAGGTGGGTCAGGCCGTCGACCATCCCGAGCAGGGCGAATCCCACCGGTGGCCGCCCGGCCACGATGACACGCCCGGGATCGTCGCACTCTTCGATCACCGTGGTGCCCGGCGGGAAGGCGATGCCGAGCGGCACGAACATCCCGTCCGCGGCTCGCTCGATCGCCGCCAGGGCCGCGAGATCCGCCGGTTCGGCTCGTCTGATCACCGACCCACTATGGCCGGTGGGCCCCCGCGCCCGCTTCCGAGTTTCCGGGACCCTCTGCTGCCCGAGGATCATGCGAGGGGCCGGCGCGGAACCCATGTCACGTGCACCCGGGAAGTCCGCTATTCTTCTACCTGTCGCCGCGGCGAGCGGAAGACAAGGCAGGTTGCCCGAGTGGCCAAAGGGAGCGGTCTGTAAAACCGTCGGCTCAGCCTACCCAGGTTCGAACCCTGGACCTGCCACCAGCAGCAAGAGGCCCCTCACCAGCAGAGATGCGGTGAAGGGCCTTCTTTGCTTGTCCGGCTGTCTACGGCCGACATCGAGGCTCTACGGCTACTCGCGTCGTATGCGCGTCGGCGATCAGTCGGACTCTGTCGGGGGCTTGAGAGCCTTGGCGATCAAGTTCCGGGCGACTTCGTCCTGACCCGCGATGCACTTCGCGTAGACCCGCAGGAGTACGTTCACGCTGTGCCCTGCCCACTCCGCGACCTGCGGCGCGGGGACGCCGGCGTTGAGCCACGTGGACACGCAAGCATGACGAAGATCGTACGGCCGTTCCGCAAGGGGCGAGGCGACCCCTGACTTGCCCAGCGCGGACGCGCGAGCCTTCTGCCAGGCACGGCCGTAGACGCTTTCAGACAACGGCCCGCCGCGTTCACCGATGAACAGGTGGCCGTCCGGGCTCACGCCGTACCTGGCGAGATGGTTGCGAAGGATCGCGACCAACGGCGGCGGGATCGGGACCGGCCGAACTGCCTTGCGTGCTCGGTGCTTGAGTCCCCGCGACTCCCGCCGCTTCCCGTTACCCGTCCAGTCGGCCCCTACCGCCGGAGCAGAATTCCCGAGGTAGAACCACCCCCACTCGTCGGCGGCATCCGTGCTCGGAAGGTCGATTTCGTCTATGGACAGGTCGACGGCTTCCGCCGGCCGCAGGGCGGAGTAATACATCACGGCGAAGAATGCAGTCAGCCGACCAGAAACCTTCTCGAGCGCGGCCAAGAGCGCCTCTGCTTGCCGAGGGTTGATGACACGACGAGGAGAGACCTCCTCAGCGACCTTCGGCGTTTTCCACTTCACACTGATCAGCGGATTACTCGGCAGAAGTCTCCCCGGGCTCACTGCGTAGTCCAGCACGTTGTACAACACCGCGCGTTTACGTGCGATGGTGGTAGCTGCGGCCGTCTTGCCCGTCAACGTTCTGGAGATGCCCTTCAACGTGTCCAAGACAACCGCCTCGTCCGCCAGTGCGGACACCGGAACCGTATTCCTCTCCAGCCAAGCCACCGCCCGGGCGATCTCCTCGGGCACGTTCCCGCCCGCGCGACGCGGCTTGTGCGCGGCCCACTTGATCACAGCCTGGCGGATGTCCAGCTTTGACAGGCTGCCCGTGCCATTGGGAAGAAGACAAAGGGTGATGCTGGCAAGGGCGTCCGCGATCGTACGGCGGGTGTTGGGAGCCGACTCGTCCCACCGATGGTCAACGTAGTCACACATGAGCGCCCACCAGGTCACCGATTGCCCACGCTGCCCCGCATGCTGGACAGGCCGGCCGGTAGTCGGGTCGAACGCGTTTCCCTTGCGAATCGCGGTGAGCAGTTCAGCGCGGAAACTCTCGGCGAGCGCTCGGGTCTTGAAGGTCTCCCGCCAGGGTTTACCTGCCGTGACCCAGCGGACGGAGTAGGTGTTGCCGCCCTTGTTCTTGTTGGTGAGTACATGCCATACCCGCACGTCGTAGGTGCTGTTCATCATGCAGCGTCCTCACGAGAGGCGAGCCAGCGTTCATACTCAGATCGGCGGATGCGGAGACTGCCGTTGGGGAGGGTGATGCATTTGGGGGCGCGACCCTTGGCACGCCAGTCGTAGAAGGTGCTGCGGGAGATCCTAAGTTCGGCGCAGAAGTCAGCGACCGTGAGCGGCTTACTGCTCTCAGCGGCATCAGAGAGAACGCGAAGCGTGCGAGTCATCTGTGATGTCTCCTCCTTCCTGGTCAGGCAGCGTCGAAGGATCGAGGTCCGCGGCCAAGGCAGATTCACCGGGGGTGTAGCCCTGGCCGGCGAAGCGCCAGTGCGCGAGTACGAGCGTGGTGTCGGGGTCGTAGGCCCCGCCGGTTTCGCGGAGTTGGGCGTGGAGGTAGTCGGCGCGTTCCTGGCGGATCTTGCCGAGGGTGGTGGCGTAGGCGCGGGATCGGGTGGAGAAGTGGCCGCGGAAGCCGAGCATGTGCGCCCACTTGCGCAGCTTGAGATCCAACAGTTCCGGATGCGTAACGGGGTCGCCGAGGGCCCAGGCGGTGCGGATCAGCCGGGCGGCGTGCTCGCTGGCGCCCTTGTCGCGCAGGTGGATCAGGTCGTGGGAGCGGATGCGCCGGTCCAGGGTGCCGGCGGATTCCGCGGCTTTGGTGGCGTACTTGGCGACGTAGCCGGCGACCTTCTGCTCGGTGAGCTGATCGCCCTCCCCGTCGAGGTCGGCGGGGTCGATGAGCTTGACGTCCACCTGGTCGCCCCAGTGGAGATCGAGGGTGGGTTGGCCGAGGTCGGGGGCGTCGATGTGGACCGCAGTGGCGGCCGAGCGGATCGCCCCGTCGAGGAGCTGCACGCCGGCCCAGTCCGGCGGCGGGATCGGGGTGGTGTCGTCGGGGTCGTCGGGTCGGCCGTCGAGGCGAATGATGGCGTGGAAGTGGACGACGCCGCGGGCTTGGTATTCGGCGACCTTGGCGAAGGAGATTTTGACCTGCCGGTTGAACGCGGCCTGAGACATGCCGGCGGCGCCGGCGAGGTGGCGGCGCAGGTAGATGGTGAAGCGGCGCCACAGGTCCCCAGCGTGGGCGTTCCACAGCACATGCCCGACGTAGTCATACGTGTCGGGGTCGAGGGGTTGCCCGATGCGAGGGTCGTCGGCGGCGTGGCGCTCGAAGCAGGCCGGCCCCGAGCGGCGGGGATGGCAGACCTGAGGGGTGCCGTGCTTGTTCGGCCCGCGGTGGACGGGACCGAAGGACGGGGCGGTCAGGGTGGCGAAGACCCGCGGGTGGGTGCGGACGGTTTCGGGGACGCCTTTGGTGCCGCCGATCAGGCCGGCGCGGATCAGGTGGAAGGTGTCACGCCGGTAGAGCTCGGCGCAGGAGGGGCAGCGGGAGGCGCGGCGGTTGCCGCAGCGGACGAGGAGCTGCCCGTGCGGCTCGTTGCTGGTGGTGTAGCTGTGCAGGACCTCACCGGTGCCGGCATCGACGGTGAGGGTTTCGCCGGTGAGGCGGACGGGCTCTGTGCAGCCGCGCAGGCGGGCGACTTGGTCGAGCCAGCGGGTGAGGTCTTTGCCCGAGCGGCGGGCCAGGTCACGGATGACCGGCCCGACCAGCTCGGCGAGCGGCGTAGGCGCGCTCAAGCGGTGATCCTCCTTATCTCGGTGACGACGATGCGGGGGCAGCAGTTGCGGCACTGCCGGTCGTGGGGGAGACGGCGTCCGCAGGCGATGTGCCGGTGGAGGCGGCCGAGCCGGATGAGGACCGGCGCGAGGCATGGGCCGGACTCCACGGCCAGCACCCGCCGCACGGTGGACCAGGGGCGCTGTGCGCCGAGGGCGTAGGTCTCGGTGATCTGGACCTGGTAGCGGCTCATTTGCGGCCCCGGACGTAGATGCGGCCGGTGGCGTTGCACGTGCGGCAGGGGATGGGGCGCCGGTTGGGGTCGAGGCCGGTGGAGCAGAAGCCGTTGCAGGTGGGGCAGGTGCGGTAGTGACCAACGCTCACTTGCTGCACCTGGCGCAGGTGGTCGAGGTGCGGGGGTTGATCCCGCCGCACTGGCAGACCCAGGTGGAGGCGGTGCCGGGCGGCAGCCAGGCCCTACCGGAGCGGAGCATGGGCGTGACGGGGCGAAGGTGGCGCATACTGGTGTCTCCTTGCTGTGAGGCGAGGGAGACGCCCCGCGGGACGGCTGTGCCGGCAAGCTCTGGCCGCCCCGTGGAGGCGTCGAATTACGCAGGAGTGGTGCGCGGTTGCTGGACCGGAGCGGCTACCACATGCCGGCGCGGCGGGCGCAGCCATCGCCGGGAAGGTGGCCTTCCTCGCCACAGACCCAGCAGAAGGTGTCGGCCTGGTAGTTCTCGTCGGTCTCGTCGTCGTGGTTGCTCACCGGGTGGTTTCCTTCCTGGTCGTGTCTGCGTGGGGATCAGCGGTGGTTGTCGATGCCGGTGCCGTCGCAGTCGCGGCACCGCTGGTTGTCGGAGTCGATTCCGGTGCCGTTGCAGGTGCAGCAGCGGTAGGCGTAGACGGGGAACTCGCGCGAGGTCATGTCAGAGGCCCCACTGCTGCATCGCAGCGATGTCCTCGGGGCTGAGCCGCTCGTCTGCTTCGACGCGACGCCGCAGCGCCTTGAGGTACGCCTTTCCGGGGGCCGAGGGGCCGTCGAACTCACCGCGGCGTGATGCCTTGCGCTCCTCCTTGAGGTACCTCCTCTGAGCTGCGCGCCAGATGTTGATCTCCTGGTCTCCCACGGGTGGGTCTCCTTCCTGATCTCGCAAGCGGTAGGGGGACAGCGGGTTTGCTGCGTGCCCGTCCGAGGCTCGAAGTTGGGTGACCGCCTGACGGTCGGGCTGATGAGTGATCACGGTCATTCGGTGCAGGGTTGGGTTCCGGTGCCGTCGCAGGTGAGGCAGGCGGCGTACTGCTCGACGGTGCGGCGTCGCAGGCCGCGGCCGAGCACCATCGCGGTGAGGACTTGGCGCTCGCCGTCGCAGTCGGGGCAGGTCTCGGGTGCCTCGTGCGTGCTGGCGGTGGGGGTCACAGTTCGCCCCGTCCGGTGCAGGTGGGGCAGGTCTGGCGGGTCTCGATGATGACGGTCTGGCCGCCGCGCTTGACGGACTTGAGGACACCGACGGTGCGGTAGCCGCGGCAGGTGCCGCAGGTACGGTGCTGGGACTTCATCGCGGGTTCTCCTTCGGATCAGGGATTTGGCGGGAGCAGGGTGGGACGGGGTCAGGTGGTGCGCTGGATAACCGGTTTGGTCACGTCGCGGTGATCGACCTGCACGCCGATCCCGTGGCCGCGGAGCGTGGCGGCGATCTCTTCGGCGAGGGCGACGCTGCGGTGCCGGCCGCCGACGCAGCCGACCGCGATGGTGACCACCAGGGCCGGCGGGCGGGGCAGGGCGGTCAGCAGGTCCGTGGCGCAGGCGGTCGTGTGGCGGATCAGGCAGTCGGCGCCCGGGGTGGCCAGCACGTGCCGGCGCACCGCGGGGTCAAGGCCGGTGAGCTGGCGCATGGCGGGGTCGTGGTGCGGGTTGCGCAGGTGCCGGCGGGCGTCGATCGTGATGTCTGCCTGTGGGGCGGGGGCGTGGCCGTAGCCGAAGGACAGGACCTTGACCCGGATCATGAGGCCAGCACCCGACCGACGCCGTTGCAGTCCGGGCAGGGCCGGTCCGGAATGTGGTGGACGGTGCGACGGCCGACGCCGTTGCACGGGCGGCAGGTGTGCCAGACCTCGCGGGCGAGCTTCGGCGTATCGCTGGTCTTCTTGCTGAACAGGCCCATGACAGGGGCCCTCCTTCCGGATGGCAGGGGATGGACGAGACGGGTCAGGCGAAGGTCAGCGCCGCGGCCAGGACCAGCAGCGCGACGATGAGGAAGTCCACGGCCAGGCGCAGGCGCCGGTACTTGGTCACGGCCAGGCGGGACAGCAGCCACACATCCGCGGCCAGGTGACCGGCCGCATCGGCGGCCGTCAGGGTGTGCAGGAGCGCGGCCGGGGAGGCGGCGCGAGCGTGGACGACGAAGCCGGTTCCGCCAGTGCGGGGGATACGGGGGCGGACGGCCAGCAGCAGCACCGCGACCGCCACGCCGAGCAGGCCAGCCGCCGCCCACAGGCCGGCCAGCGCCGCGGCGGGCACACGGGTGGTGGAGGTCGCCGCGGTGGTCGCGGCGGTGACGACGGCGAGCGCAGCGCCGGCCCACGACAGCAGCAGCCCGGCTTTTCCGTCCACCCGGGCCAGTTCGGCACGGACCAGGCTCGCTTCGGCGTAGAGGTCGGCCAGCGTGACCGTGTCGGCCGGTGCCGGCTCGACCGGCGGCGGGAGCGTGGTCACAGTGCTCCTCCTTTCGAGTCGACAGGGACGGGGGGTCAGTTCAGGCGGGTGAGGAAGCCGGCGACGTTGTCAGCGGTGGCGTGCAGCACGGTCACGGTGCGGTTGACGAGGTCGGCGGCCGAGACGGGGCGGGTGAACAGGTAGAACAGGGCGAACAGCAGCAGGGCGCGGGCGGTCAGCTTGCGCAGCATCACGGGGTCACCTCAGACGGAGACGGTGCCGTGGTAGCTCATGAGCGCGTCCCAGTCGCGGGAGGTCTGCTCCCACACCGCGACGGCGCGGTAGTTGATCGGCCCGAAGTCGCGGGCGGTGGTGTAGTGCAGGCCCTCGGAGGTGGGGGCGCCGATCAGGTCGGCGATGCGGTCGATCGCGGCCCGCTGCTGGGCGTCGGTGCCGTCCACGTGGATGGAGATGTCGGCGCCGTAGTCGGGGACGGGAACCTTGGGGTTGTCGGCCAAGAACGCGGCCAGGCGACGCAGGCCGGCGATGAACTCAGCGCGGGCGGTCGGGTCGGTCGTCATGACGGTTCGGCTCCTTTGCGGTTCAGGCGGTAGGAGTGAGCTGGTCGAGCAGCTCACGAGCGAGGTCGGGAGTGATCCGCATGCGGCGGACCAACTCATCCGCCGGGATCGGCGCGTTGTGCAGGCGGGAGTACTCTCCGGCGAAGTACCGGGCGTCATCGAGCACGGCCGGGCTGATCTCCGGGCGCGCCGACGATGACGGGACAGGGGCGGGCGCGGGGTCGAGTTCGGCCGGTACCTCATGCGAGGTCGGTAGTTCCGCGCGATCGTCGCCGGAGGTGGCCGGGGCTGGGGGGACCTGGTCGGCGACAAGTTCGCCGTCCAGGACGGCCGGGGTGGGGGTGTGGCTGGCCCGGCGTTCCAGCATCGACATGGCGATCAGGAACGCCCCCGCAGGGGTCGCGGCGACGATCCACCCCCACGCCGAGGGTTCGGCTTCGGCGAGGTTGGCCGCCAGGGTGAGGACGATCCCGCCGGCCAGCACCAGCGACGGCCACGACACCAGACCGCGGCGGCGCCGGCCGGTGCGCTTGTCGCGTTGGATCTCGCGGGCGGCCATCACGCACATCAGGTCGATGCAGACCGCGACCGCCCACGAGCGCCAATCGGCCTGGCCGTGCTTGGCGGCCAGTTTGCTGATGTGGTCGAAGGAGCCCACCGCCGCGATCACCGCGAGCACGACCACCGGCCCCGAATCGGCCAGCAGCGAGCGCAAACGACGCAACATCACAGACCCCCAACAGGGTTCGACAGGGTTTTCGGCATGAGTCGGGTAGGGACCTGGCGTGATTGAGGGCTCACGGCACGCCCGGAAACGCTCGAAAGCGAAGCGGATTAGACGGGGAGGTCTTCCAGATCCGGTTCGGTGAACTCCTCCACCTCACGCGGGTCGAGGTCACCGGTCGCGGCGGCGCCGCGGGTCAACTGCGCCCAGGTGGGGGTTAGGTGCGCGTGCGCGGCGGCGGCGGCTTCGGCCTGTTCCTCAGTCACGTGCACGCTGCGCATGCGGTGCCAGCGGCCCTCGGAGCCGATGACCACGGCGGTTCCCGGTTTGTCCGGGGAGATCTGCCGGGCGGCGACCAGCGCGCCGGGGTCCATGTCGCCGAGCGCCATCTTGGCGGTCTCTTCGTCGTTGACCATGTGGCAGATCCGCCCGGTGAGCTGGGCACGCAGCGCGGTCACGCCTGAGCCGAGGTCGGAGCCGACTCGCTGCCCACACACCACCAGGTAGATCCCGAACGCGCGGCCGAGCTGGGCCACCCGCAGCAACCGCGTGGCGACCGCGGACACCTCGTCTTGTTCCTTCTTCTTGTCGGCCATGAGGAACAGTTCGGCGACCTCGTCCACCAGCACCACGATCGGGACCGGCCGCTCCGCCTCGGGCAGGCGGGAGTGCCAAATGTTCTTCACCCGGTGCCGCCGGCACAACGCCATGCGGTCTTTGATGATGCCGACCAGGTCGGCCAGCAGGTCCGCGCACTCGGCCCGCTCGGTCGCCAGAGCGGACATCCGCGCCTCGTACGGGGTGAACTCCACCCCGCCCTTGAGGTCAAACCCCACTAGGGCGACCGGCTGCGGCGCCAACCCCACAACGAGGTCATTGGCGAGGTTGGACTTGCCCGACTGGGTTGCCCCGACGTTCAGCCAGTGCGGCACGGTGCGGAAGTCGACCACGAACGGCGCCCCGGTGTCGAGCAGCCCGACGCGGACCCGCAGCAGCCCATCGGACAAGACCGGGATCGTCACCGAGTCGAGTGGATCGACCAGCGTCGCCACCAGGGTGACCTTGCCGGGCTTCCAGCCGGCCAGCCGCACCGAATGGACCTTCCAGGCGTGGGCGAGCTTGTCCAGCACCCGCGTGTAGTCCTCCGGCGTCTGCCCATCGTGCAGGCGGACCGTGACGCGGAAACCGAGCGCGGTCGGGCGGATCAGCCCGAGCCGCGGAGCTCGCTCCACCTCCACCCGGCGAATCTTGCGGCGCTGGCCCGTGAACATCATGACCACCGCTCAGCCCCCCATGTAGGGGAAGCCGGGGAAGGTCCAGCGCAGACGCCGGCGACGCCGCGCCAGCCCGCACCCCGAAGCCACCGCACGCCAAGTGCCGTAGACCATCAGCGCCTTGACCGGGAAACCCAGCACCAGCCAAAACGAGACCCGGTGCAGCCGACGCCACACCAGCAGCGCCACCACCACGACCGCGGCGACGACCGTCGCGCGGATCAGGAAGTCGGCCATACTGGAGTCCTCCTTTCCATCAGTTGATGAGCGGATCGGAGACCCCGGGACGGTCGAAGCCGCCAAGCACAGCCGTCCCGGGACCTACCTTGCGACCGTTCAGACCGCCGGCGCGGGGGCGGGGGCGGGCTCGTTCGCCGGGCGGATCGCCTCGCAGCGAAACCCCAGCCCCGAACGGCCGTTCATCTGCCAGTAGAAGGCCGACAGCCCCACCGGCCGCACCTGCACCCCCTCCGGGATGCGCGGGAAGTCGATCGAGGGGAACGTCACGTTGATGACCGGGTTACGCCGGTCATCGTTCGGCTTCGGCAGCAGCGGAACCACGTACAGGTCCCGCCCCTCCGCGTCCTTCTTCACCTCACCCGTCGCCCGATCCACGATCTTCGGCTCCGGCTCACCCGCGACCGTGAACGACAGGCCCGAGATGTCCACCGGGATGTTGCGCATCTCTGCTCCTCTTCTGACATGTGTCATAACCTTGCGTGCTCTCGTAGCCTAACACATATGTCATAAGTAGCAAGAGGCTTTCGGAGATCCGCTGGTGAGACTGGGCAAGGTAGGGTGGTGACAGAAGTCATAAGCCGAGGCCAAGGCCGTGATATGAACGTGGAGACACCACGAGCCCGCTACCGCCAGGTTGCGGATGAGATCCGGAATGACATCAAGCGAGGCAAGTACAAGCCCGGCTCCGCCCTCCCGAGCCAGCCTGAACTAGCTCGCGCCTACGGACTGAACCAGACCTCGATCAACAGGGCCATCGCCCTACTACGCGCCGAGGGCCTCGTCCGAGTCGAGCACGGCCGCGGAGCCTTCGTACAGGAAATCCCCACCGTCAAGCGGGTACGCCGCATCCCCCGCGGCGACGGCTCCGGGAGCAGCTTCGCCGAGGAGATGCGCAAAGCCGGACTCGAACCTCGCGCTCCACTGGTCGAACTCGCCACCGTCCCCGCGCCGGCAGTAGTAGCCGAACGCCTCGGCATTTCCGAGGGCGATCCTGTTGTGATGCGCAAGCGCCACATGTTCGTAGGAGATCGACCGGTCCAGCTAGCGACGTCATACATCCCAGTCACCATCGCTGGCGGCGAAGAGATCGCCCTCCCCGACACAGGGCCGAGCGGCCTCTACCGCCGCCTCGGCGAACGGGGCCACCACATCGCGCGCTTTGTGGAGGAGATCGAGGCACGGCACCCCTCAGAGGAGGAAGCCCAGTTCCTCAACCTGACGGAGGCTCAGCAGGTCTTGGAAGTCACACGGATCGCCTACACCGCCGAAGACATCGCAGCCGAAACGGTGTTCAACATCTTCCCCAGTCAGCAATGGCGACTGTCATACGAGTGGACGGCAGGGTAGGAGAGCACTCATGTCCGAGCTTCCTCGACACTCCGTAAGTGTCACCGCAGCCGTGTTCCGCGACGACGGACGAGTCCTAGCCATCCGCCGCGAAGATGACGGGCGCTGGGTTCCACCAGGCGGCGTGGTTGAGCTGGACGAGAGCCCGGAACAGGCAGTTATCCGTGAAGTCTTCGAAGAGACCGGCGTCCAGATCAAGCCAGAAATCCTGACAGGCGTCTACAAGAACATGGTTCTCGGGGTGGTCTCACTCACCTTCCGATGCCACCCGGTCGCCGGCGAGGCCAGGCCCAGCGATGAAGCACTTGAGTCAACCTGGCTGACCTTGGAAGAGGTACAGAGCCGGATGCCCGAAGCGAGAGGTATTCGCGTCATGGACGCGCTCCGCGAGGACGGCCCGTTTGTGCGAGTACATGACGGGACACGCCTACTGTAGGCCGGGGGCGATCAACGCTCCTTGCAGGTCTACCTTCTTATCAACGCTGGTCCTGTGACCGTTCGCTCTTCCAAGTAAGCTGCGCCCATGGCGGAGACGGCAAGAAGCGGGCGGGCCCCTCGAAAGCCGAGCGAGCTGCAAGACGTCTACGAGTTCCTAGAAGAGGTGCGGCTTAGACCAGGCATGTGGGTCCGCCGCAGTTCTTTGCAGGACCTGGACTCCATACTGTTCGGATACGCTCTCGCCTTGGAAGTCCATGGTATCGATGAGCCGTTTGACTTCTGGAACGGCGGGCCTTTCGCTGAGTGGCTATGGAAGAGGCTGAACCTGTCGTATCCCAGCGCTCTGGGCTGGGCGGTGGAGATCGAACGGGCAGCCGAGGAGTCCGGTACGCCAGCGATCGAGATGTTCTTCGCACTCCTTGATGAGTTCCATGCCCAACGCGGTCAACCGCAACGTCGTGCAGATAGGTAGCCCCTCTACGGCTGCCCTGTTACAGGTTTCCCTACGCCATCAAGCCGCCTTCGGCGGGACAGCCCCGCAAGACCGAGGAGGGAACGGGGAAGGGAAGGGGAGTCTCAAGAGGGTTCGCGATGGACGATCCAGAGATAGGCGGTGTCCAGAGGAGGACACCGCCGGGAAGTGAGATCGACACTGGGGGAAGCCGCGGAGGTGGGCGACGCTTGCCGGCCCCTGACAGCACCTGATGAAGGGGCGAGGAGGGGAAAGAGGCACAACGCAGCCCGAGAAGCCAGTCACGGCCCGCACTTCCAGAACTGCACGCGAACCACATAGCGATCCACTGGGCCGCGCGCCTCGCCTTCTCCGGCGGGCGTGCGGCCTCTTCGGGCCGACCCGCCGTCGAGGCAGGCGCGCACCGCGCCGGCAAGCGGCGCAGCGGTGTGATGGCGGATTAGACGCTGGTGCCCTTGGAGAGCCCGCCCTAGAACTGGTGGGAACTGGGGGAAGTGCACGAAGACCACGAGCAGGCAGCCCAACAAGCCGAGGAAGCCCGGAGACCAGGGGCGACGCTGGCGACAAATGGTGGGGAAGACGGAAGAAGTAGCAGGCGAAGGAGACAGTGAACGACCTTGGGGCTCCGCCCCAAACCCCGGGGGCGCTCAGGCTCCGGGATGATCGACTCTGCGAGCAGGAGGCCCGTAGAGGGCTGAGGTGAAGCCCTGATCTCCCCGCCCGCCATCGACCCGGGCAGAGCCCAGCAGGCCGACTCCTCCAGGTCAAGCCCGGCTGTGCATGCAGGGCAACCAGCGCGCGAGGAAGCTCACCGGGAACATGTACACCGGAAGCCGGGCTTGACCCTCCGTCGCCGGCCCGCTGCCCCTCCGCGGCGGGGTCGAAGGCAGACGGGAAGATCAGGTTACAGTGACCACCGTAAGCAGTAGTTGATGCTCCTCGCTCCTTTTATCTGCACCATGTGCTACCTCACCAGCGATTGACAGAGCGGCGATAAATGCAACCCTCACAATTGCACTTCAGCGTAAATCGCCCGCAACTCTCCGAGAAGTCTCACGCTGTCGGTGAAGCGGAGATCTCTAAGAGTGCTCATCGCTATTGGATCGCTTGCTTCGCAGGCAAGGACATAACAGAGGTAGAACAAGGATATGCCAGCGGGGAGGATCGATATCGTATTCTTATCCTCACCTCTAGTGCTAGAGGGGCGTTGCAACCATGCATCTACGAAGCGAGCTATAAAATCACTTCGTTCTTCTAAGGTCCTCGTTACTTCGTCCACTTTCAATAGTCCAAGGCGTAGCAAGGGTGCTACATACTTATCGGCCTCGGTGTCTTCGTCGTCCATTGAGATAGGTTCCCCGAAGGTACGGGCGATCCTTTTATCGAGCTCAGCCACAATGGGATTGCGCCGTATGAGATCGCTGATCGTAGCTTGATCCAGGTTGAACGCTTCTGGATTGCTATCTATGCCAGCAACTACTGCAACTTCGTAGTCCCGGAGTTCTTGATTAATGGCTTGAAATTCCGCATCTGCGAGTTCAAGGAGTCCGGCAAGCCGGGAGAATCTCCTGCGCACTTCGGCTGGTGTGCCATGTTGACTCTTGTATCCCAGGTCGTGCTCTATCTCTGCCCAAGCATGCTGCAGAATGGATCGGATTTGCACTTCAAATTTTAGATCGGCAAACGGTTGATATTCGATAAGTTTGCAGCGGTCCTCGTTAAGCATTGCTATGTAGTGGAGCGAGAGATAGCCGAAGCGGTCCGGGTCAAGTAATTTGCGCTTGTCTACCGAATTCTCCCTATCGATGCGAAACTCATCTTCGATTATCTTCGCTATTGCATCAACTTCATTTGGGAAGTAAGTAATGATCCGAACGCCCAGAAGGTCGGTCAGATCATCTACTCCCGCATACTTCTCTCTTCCATTTGATAGCTTCTTTCGTGCGCTCACCTCTTCTTTTATTCGATATGTTATGGAGTGCACTGAGATGTTCCTCGCGAGCGCCAGCGCTTGCAGTAGTGATACCACGATGGGGCCGAGTGGATTCAGCTTCTCAACTAATTCATAATAACGGCTTCGGGGGCTAATTGACTCAAAAGAAGACACGTTGACAACTCTAGCAGCTCACATGGGTAAGATGCCATACGCTCCTCGAATCCGTACCCGGAACGAAGCTGCGAGGGTCGCTATAAGTCGGGGAGGGGCTCCAGCTATGCGACCAGCACGGGCCCTTGCCTTTCTGAACGCCATTCACCTGGGAGATTGTCTACTTACAAACATGGGAGGTCCCGCACCCCTTTCAAGCGAGGATGGGAAGGGCTCGGGCACGTGACCGTGCGGTGGCTCGCAGATCACTCAGGCACTCATGGAAGCGGTGGCGTCGGTTTTGGTCGAGGTTCAGTGGAAGGTCCAGTTGGGCGATCAGTGCAGACTCGGCGATCCAGGGCTCGGGATGTTCGAACCAGCACACTTGGGCGTACTCGGCCATCCACGCTGTCAGCTCGCGCTCTCCAGCTTGCCCGAAGGTCAGACGCTTCCCACTGCCCACGCGGCGGAGCTCGAGCCCAAGTAGGCAGCCCAAGGTAAGCCGCAAAGTGGAACCCTCAGCGTTCCCGCGGTAGTGGTAGCGGATCCGGGTGCGCAGGTTTTGCCTGCTTGATCGGTTCGCCATTCGACGTGGAGCGATGCCGACGTAGAGAAGACGGCCGGCGGGCAACTGTGGGTCAGGCGACCGGTCGAAGTGCCACCCGTAGACGCCAGGGGCGGCAGGAATCGGGCTAGGCCGGCTCAGCGAATCGTTTGCACGCCACAACTTGTCGGGTTCTAGGAGCTCAGCAGCGTCCATCGCATCTCCTACCTGGTCACTGGTGGAGAGACTAGAACACAATGACGGGCCCACGCGCGGCATGTTGGGGCAGGGGATGGCCTCTTTGGACGAGATCCACCGGAGTCGCAGAGCAGAGCGCGGCCGCACCCCTTCACATCTCGACTGGTGACATCGATCGATCTTTGCGTTATGCATAGTTAGAGTCCCATGCAACGGTCCATACTGCGCCGACCTGCGCCGGCGCGAGAGGGAGCCATGCCCATGACGCAGCAATCTCTCTTTGCGCCAGATCCGGACGCTGTGAGTCACAAACCGGCGGGAAACCGACCGGTACGTATGAAGCTCTTGATCGTTGTCAAAGCGGCGCCGAACCCGTCACAGACTTATGGCGAAACGGTCTGCGTTGCGGCGCTGCGACTGGATCCGGAGAAGAATCAATGGGTACGGCTATACCCCATCAACTTCCGAGCCCTCGAAGATCCAAACACATTTCGCAAGTACGACATAGTAACCCTGGAGGCAAGACCCGCCAGCGCCGATCCCCGACATGAAAGTTGGCGCCCGATTATGCCAACCTTGCGAACGGTCGGTCATCTCGACGGTTGGCAAAAACGACTACCATGGATTTCTGACCACATCGAAGAGTCGATGTGCGACCTACTTAACGCGGTCCGGGCTACCCCGCCAGCGCGGTCGCTAGCAGCAATCCGACCTCGTCGGATCGACGGGTTAGATATTGAGTTGCACCCTGGATGGACCAAGGAGGAACAAACAAAAATAGACGCTTACGTTCGGCAAGACGCTCTCTTTGAGAGCGGACCGCGCACAGCTCTCGAAGCCCCCCGTTTCCGAGCTTGGTATCGCTACCGATGCCACGCTCAATCCTGTAGAGGGCATCGCCAGGGATTGCTGGACTGGGAATTCGTTGCTCATCAGCGACATCTCAGAGGAGACGACGATGCTACCGCGCAGCGGAAGCTACGGGAGCGCTGGCTAGAGGAGATCTGCGCCGCGAACCGCGATACCATCTTGTTTGTTGGCAATCAGGCAAAGAGGCAGCACGTGTTCAGCATTCTAGGGGTCTTCTATCCTCGCCGTTAGTGCGGAGCTGCGAGGAGATCTAGTCGAGAGTTTACCTGGTCGAGTACCACTTGCCGATGGCACCTGTGTTCGCTGGCCTCGAAACACAGGACACCCGTTAGGCCCTTTTGTGCCATTATCACGATGCCGTCGATAGCTTCACCTGCCTCCGGTGAGCTGATCTCCTCCGCGTATGAAGCCATCGCCTCAGCAAGCTCTCTTCCTTCGGCACCGAACCCAGCTCGATTCCACTTCGGGTTACCAAGCTGCGGGAAGTGTACGTAACTAATCCCACACCCGGCCAACGCTTCCGCCAAGCGCCTCTTACTGAAACCAGGTTTACGCGAGATCGGGTTCAGTCGAACGTCTACTAGAGTCTCCAAGCCCATCTCGACTACACCTCGAACGAACCCGTCGAGATCAAGTCCTTCGTATCCGAGACCGACGACGCCGCCGCGTTCACCCATGCTCATAGTGCATACCCTTTCATGCAGATGCTTTGGCCCGCTTGCAAACCTCCACACCTCATCCCGCAGGCGCTCGACGGAAGCCTCGAGTCACATCCTCATAGACGCAAGAGATACCGAGCTCTTGCAACAGGTCGAAAAGGTCGGCACTAGGGCGATGGGGCAGCAACAGAGTGATCTTAGGCGTGGGTTCGATGTGGCGTCGGTAGTCGAGAAGTTGACCGATGCCCCGTCGGATCGCATCTCGAGTTGCCGTTCCCTTAGCCTCATACAGCTCGTTCTCTTGCTCATCGTAGAGGTCTGTAAGCAGAGGTCGGGTTTCGCCGGCCGGCAGGATGCTCCAGCGCTGCAACGGTCTACCTAGGAACTTGATGTACCTGGCGCAAAGCTCAGCCTCCCGCCGCTCTGCGGTTGTGGGTGACGATCCGCGGCTTGCGAAGGTAGGAGAGTTGTGACTCTCCGTGGAGATCAGCTTCGCTTGCGTCTCCTCGCTGGCATCTCCTACGGCGCTACGGTCCACGTCCCGCTGGAAGGCATCCCCCGACGGGCGAAGCCTGAAGACGAAGACTGTCCGCAGTTCCCCGGCCTCGTCGGGCGCCTCTTCAAGGAAGTAGGGACTCTCGCGGTCGAGCTCAAAGCATCCGATGTAGCGATGGGTCTTCTTCGCGGTCCCTGGGACCACACCATCAGCTACGAATACCCGCAGGTCATGCCCCTTAGCCTGGTGTTCGAGGATGGCGCGATTGCCCGCACTCCAGACCTGATCACCTAAGCGGCCCTCACCCGTGTAGAGGAAGACTGTGCCGTCTTCGTTCCATCCGTCGAAGTTGTAGCCGAAGGCTTCGCCGCGTGCAGGGTCCGAGTAGATGAAGGTGTTGGCGGTACTGCTGGACGGCTCTATCCCGCCATACTTCGCCCCGCCGTACCGTGCCATACGCTCGTCGCGGGTGAGCGAGGCACCAAGAGCGGTGTCCCATCTGCTGCTGATCACGGAGCCACCGTACGCCTCAGCAGGGACAGCAGCGAGCGAGTTGGACCTCTACCTAGCCCGAGTAACAGGTCAACTCGCTACGCGAGGCCCCGGTCCCAAGCAGCTTGTCCGCTATATCTACGCGCACGCGCGCGCGTAGCACAACAGCGCAACGTCCCGCAAGTTCGTCGACATGGACGCGGCTACATCGTGGTTGCCACATCTCACCTCCCGAGCTGTCCCACCTATCTACCTAACGTGCGCGCGCACGCGCGAATACCACATACGTGAACCTCGAAGCAAGAGGTTGATTCCGAACCGTTAGAAAGAGATCGCCTAATAGTTGTTCGCAAACCCGCAGGTAGTTCTGGGAAAACTTGCCGGTAGTTCATGGCTTACTCTCACCCAAAAATGGCGGTATATGCTCAAGCCGGTGGCGGTTCTTCATGTCCCATCGAGGCCAGGTCGGGTTTCGGGCTCACCTTCCGAATTGCCGCTACGAATGAAGTAACTCGCATTGCATTTGTCTGCTCTGTGACGGGTGAAAATGTTCGGACTTGCAATCATTGAGCGCCTGTCTCGAGTCTCATTATGGATGCAGCTTTATGCGTGCAAATATCTCGTCCATGCGCCACAATACCCATTGCTTCTGAGATAATTAATGCCATTCCCGCGTAGCTAGGACCTTGGTGGGGCGTAGCGCTTGGTCTTGCAAAAGGGGCGGCCAGGCGCGACAGGCGCCACCGGGTTGATGGGGTGTCCAGATCGGCACGAGCGGTGCTACTCTCCCGCGCGCAGGCGTTCTAGCACCCTCTGTGCGGCCCTGTAAAGCCCGCTGACGCGCGAACTTGGCGCCGGATGAAAAAGGATCTACCCCGAGCCTTCCGTGTCGCACGAGCGCTCTGGGGCGCGCTAGGCTACGGCTTAGCGGTTGATCAACGGGGTCCGCCGCAGCGGCCATCGGCCTGTCGCCGGAAACGGCGACGGCCTCCCGCGGGCACGGGAGGCCGCCCTTCACCACAAAGTACAACCCGAAAGGGGTCATACTTGCTGACCATCGTAGCGAGTTTGGTCGCGGCTGGCGAAGTCGCCGTGCCTGGTATCGGCTCGTACGCCGCACTGATCCCGCAGGTCATCGACCTCGTGATCAACATCTGGACCGACGCGAAGCTCTGGTTCTTCGTGATCAGTGCCGCCGTGTTCGTCTTCGTTGTTCTCCCGGCTGTTTGGTCGGGCCAGCCGGAGCGCCGGCAGGCAGCGGCCGAGATGTTCGACCGGATCCTTCGGTTCCGCCGGCGGCAGTGACGACGGCGAAGGCGGTCTCGCATCAGCGGGGCCGCCTCACCCTCCGGTCCGAGTCAGGTGAAGATGCGTGACCAACTGAGTGACGACCGCCACGAACGGCCGCGAACTCTCGCGAACGGCGATGAACAGTCTCGACAGCTCAGGTGGTGTTTTCATCCAGCTCACGTCACCGGGGAATTGGCTTCGCATCGAAGGGGTCTGGGGTTCAAATCCCCATAGCTCCACCACGACGAAGGCCCGTCAGGTGATCCATCTGACGGGCCTTTTCGCTGCTCAGGGTTACCGCTACCTGCGGGCTGTTCGCCGCCGCAACCGGTCGGTACGGCTACAGCCTCGGTGGGCAGGAGTTTTATGCGATGTGGGCGCCTGCGGGTGGTGTCCACACGACCGGCAGTTGTTCTGTCGCCCTTTGGTAAGCGCGCTTGAGGGTGGCGTGCCGGGCGGCCACAGTGTCGCCGGTCTGCGCCATGAGTACGTCGCGGAGCGGATGACGCGATTCGATGAGGTCGTTGTTGCGCCGTTCGAGCCAGGGCATCCACGTTTCGTGGGGTGCGTGGTCCCGTTTCGCGTCGTTGCAGGGCTTGCAGGACAGGACCAGGTTCCAGATGGCGTCGACGTCGGGGCCGTTCCACCGGCGGGTGAGCAGCTTGTAGGGCAGGACGTGCTCGACGATGGGCCTGGTTGCGGTGCCCTGCGCCATGAGCTGGTTGCAGTAGGCGCAGCGGCCGTCCTGGTATCCGTTGAGGGCGGCGACGACGCCGGTGACGCTCTTGCGGCGCTGCTTGGTCTGCAGGACCAGGTGCTGGGTATTTGGGTCGTAGACCAACGCGGGGGTCAGGATGGCGTCGGATATACCGGTCGCCCACGCCGTCTCCACGAGCCGCCAACGGGCAGCGGTTTCGGCGTCGAGGTCTTGGGCGTGTACCGATCGGGCCAGGTCGAGGAGTTCATCGCGCAACACGAGGCCCGGGGTGGCGGAGTTCTTGCGCTGGTCTTCGTAGTAGCGCACCGGTGCTAGGGCGCCACCAATCTGGGGGAAGGCGTCGATGACGTTGGTGAAGCCGAGCTGGACGGTTCGCCGGTGCAGGCCGTCACGGTCGAGTTCGCCGGCGTTGAACGCGCGGCAGGCGTCCAAGAACCTGCTGCGGGCGGCGGTGCCCTGTCGGGGTTGGCGCTGCAGGGCGTGACAGATCAGTTCCGCGTACCGCGGCGCTAGCTCCTCGAGCGTGACGCGGTCGCGGCCGGTGGCGGCAACCTCCAGCAGTGTCGCGCCGAAGGCGAACTTGTAGGTGGCCGAGTTGGCGCCGTACAACACGATGGCGCGCCATACGCTCTCACCGGTGACCACGCCGCGTCGGTAATCCACACGGGCAGTATGGGCCAGGAGGGCGACATTGTGACCCAGGAACAGACGATCATCTACGGCAAGATGGTCCGTGACCGGATACCAGAGATCATCGGGGCCGACGGCCGGACGGCCAGGGTACGCGTCCTTGGTGAGTCGGAGCTGGTCCCCGCGCTGACGGCCAAGCTCGCGGAAGAGGCCGAAGAGCTGCGCCAGGCAGGTCCCGGCGATCGCCTGGGGGAACTAGCCGATATCTACGAGGTGCTGGCGGCCCTGACCGAAACACTCGGATTCTCTGACGAGCAGGTCCAGGAGGCGGCACGCCACAAGCGGGCCGAGCGGGGCGGATTCAGCCGCCGCCTGTGGCTAGACGAGGTGACTCCATTGGCTAACGCCCCTCACTAGTCGCGCCCGTTGCTCCCATCTCGCATCCAAGGCGTCAGGGCTCGCCAGCGCAGGGGTGTCGGCCCCAGCGAAGGGCATGCGTCGTATACGCGTCGCCGTGACCACTCACTTCGTCGTTTTCGGAGTATTCGAGCAGGTCAAGCATTATGTGATAGCTCGGTAGACAGAGCTCTGTAAAACCGTCGGCTCAGCCTACCCAGGTTCGAACCCTGGACCTGCCACCAGCAGAACAGCAGCTCAGAGGCCCTCCGGGGCCTCTTCTGCTTTCCCGGCCTGTGCAGCAGTACGCCACCCTGAGCGGCCGTCTGCCGCCGGTCCACCGATCTGCGGCAAAGCGCGGCGTAGTACATGCAGGCGAACAGGGACATGAGTCGTCGGCCCGGGCGCGTGTGCCCGCGTAGGTCAGGGGCGAAGCCTGTGCGGGCCCGCTGAGGCCGGCGCCCGTGCCGCCCTCCCGCCATGCGCGCCGCCACCGCTCTACCGACCGCTGAGTGACCCGCAACGCCTGGGCTACTGCCGCGTTCGGACATCTCGGCTGCTTGCAGCCGTACCTCCTCGCGGCGCCGCTGCTTCTGGGGGAGGTGAAGCCGCCGCCTTGGCATACCGCATGCCTTGGTCATGCAGACCAGATCAACCCTCGTCAGCGCATCGGCAAGACGCGTTTGAGTTGCGTAGCGCCTCACGGCGAAAACAGATACGGGCATCCCAAATTCGAGCGTCGTTGACAGTGGCGACGGCAGTGTTTCACCCTGGCGCGCAGGAAACAGATTGCTGTACAGAAAAGGCAGAGGGTGGCTCGTGAGTGACGACCCTGACGGCTGGAAGACGGAACACCGGCTGAGTCATCTGATGAGTTACCCGTACGTGAGCTTCCTCATTCAGCAGGCGGCCCAAGGCGCACAGAAGCAAATTTCCGCGGAAAAATTCCTAGCAGTGGTCGGCGGCTCGATCGGAGCGGCCACGGGCATGCCCTTGCTCGGCACGATGTTTCAGGCCGGCTCTGTCTTGGCGCAGCTGTATGGTGCCATGGGGGTCAAGGTCCAAAAGAGCCGGCGGGCCTCCTACCAGCGCCCAATTGGTCAGGTTATCGTCGCCTTACTGTGCGCGCTGGCCCGAGGAGGATATTCCGTAAACCAAGCCCTGCAGGACTCGTCCGGCTGCGCGATAAAGGCTCACCTTCCGTCCAGCTGGCTGTCCTGGAAAGGGACTATCAGCGCCGCCGTCGCGGGAGATGCCAACAGGACTTACCTGGAGGTGGGCATCCATATACCCGGCCAGGCGTACGACTGGGGTCGAAGCAACAAGATATTGGTCTCCATGTTCTCGGAGATCGAACGCGATATCGCCTATTGAGGCTTCGCCGGTAAGTGGTGATGACGGTATCCCTCGGAAAGCTCGCTGCCACGCGCCTCGTGCGTAGTCGATTCAGAAGTTCGTGATGACGACGGCGTGAGGACTGCCCGCGCGCTGAGGAACGGCGGTCAGCTGGACGGCGATGCGGCGGTGTCGTCATCGCTCACCAAGCGGCTTGTTCCAAACCATGATCTCGGTCGCCGCGAGACGCTCCGCGAAGCGGTCGCTGGGTGACGCCTGTTGCAGCGCCGCCCGCAGGTCCCGTTCGAAGTCCTCCAGCCTGTCCCCGAACAGGTGAGGGGCGGAGTCGGATCGGGAGAACACCCACGCCACGATGTCGTCCGCGGTGCGATCGGTCACCGCTCCGGCCGCCACGACATGTCGTTTGAAGTTCTCGAACCCCGCCCGCGCCAGGACGAGGTCCTCACGATCCGGCGTGCCGTTGACGAGCGTTCCCTGTCCCGCCCGGCGTATCGGCCCCAGATACCGACGCACCAAATCGCTGATCTGCGCGTACGGGGGAGCGGGCAGCGGCAGCGGCGCGGGCTCGGCGGGGGAATCCTTGAGGTCGCTCATGTGGACGAAGGCGCCTCCCGGCTCCAGCATGTCCAGCACGGTCGCGGCGACGCGATCTCGATCGGTCCAGTGGAAGGACTGGGCGAACACCACGACCCGGAACGTGCCCAGACCGGCCGGCAGGTCCTCGGCGCGGGCAGCCACCCACCGCGCGTTGGTCACCCCGCGACGCTTGGCCTGTCGCTCGGCCTCGGCCAGCATGTCCTCGTCTGGGTCGATGCCGACCGCCTCGCTGAAGAACCGCGCCAGAGGGAGAGTCACGGTGCCCGGCCCGCAGCCGACGTCGAGAAGCCGGCCCCGACCATCCAGGCCGAGCATCGCAGCCAGGGTTTCGGCGAATCCCGGAGCGTACGGCAGCCGGCCGCGCTCGTAGTAGGCCGCGGACCCCTGAAACAGGGTGCTGTCCCACTCCCATCCGTCAGGCATGCCAATTCTCCCCACGCGTTGGTGATGCCGTCGATAGATACGTACTCATCGGCGACGCCGCAGTCAGCCAGGTTCGAGTCCTTCAGGTCTTGTCGCCGTTCGATTCATCACGTTCAACTCATTCCTACGTGACGTCGTGTGGCGAAGCCGCCCTTTCGGGCAGCTCCACGGGACGGGACCCCTCCTCCAGGAGGGCGTGACGCAGGCCCGCGTCGGCCGCGAGCAGGCTCCGCCGGCCGTTGGTGCGTCTCCTCAGCGACGGCCGAGAACGGCGGACACCTTCGCGGCCCGGGAGTTTCCGGGAGCGGCCGAAGCTGCGGCGGGCGAAAACACCAGCGCCAGTGAGCCGACGGTCACCAGGCCGGCGCTCACCGCCTTATCGAGCAGGTCGGCGCTCTCCTTCGGCACCAGCCGCGTACCGGGAGCCGAACAGGGCTCGGCCGGCGACACCGAGGCGGCCAGCGTGCTCAACGACACCGGGAAAGACGAGCTGAAGCACGCGAAGGCCTTCGCGGGTGAGCTGTCCAGCCTCGGCAAGCAGTGTCCTACGTTGAGTTGACCACTCCAGATGCCGGGCAGCCGGTTGCCGTCAGGCCAGTGCCATGCACACCGCGAACGGGACGGGGATGAGCGCAGCCGCGGCAAGCCATGCCATCGGCCTTCGTCCGCGCCGAAGCGGCAGAATCACGTCGATCGCAACCACCAATGCCACGGTGAAGACGCCCGTCACCACCAGGAGGAGCATTACGACGGACGAGTGATCGAGAATTGTGTAGTTGCAGTTGACGAGACCGGTTTTGCCGAAGTCTTCCGCGCTCCTGCAGTCCATCGGCAGGTATTGAGTCAGCAGCCACCACGCCAGGTAGAGCGGCGCGCTCGCGGGCACGCCGAGGGCGAGGTTCACCAGAACGGGAATCCAGAAACCAATCCCTGTCCCTTTCCTGCGCTGGGCACGTGCGTCAGTCCTGGATCGGATCATCGCCCCGCTCCTTCTCGTGCTCCGGACAGCCGCGGTGCCTGCCCCGGCGTCGAGGCCGACCGGGCCGCGGGCTCGACGGGTGCCCAATACTCATGGGAGGGTGACATTCGAGGGCAGGAGGGCGCTTTGATAATGGCCAGCGCTGCGTCATTGGTCATAACGATCGTCTCGTTGGTTGTTCTGTTCTTCATCATCTACGGGGCGGTTCGGTTGGCGCTCAAGCATGAGCGGCTCAGCGCGCAGCGTGCGCAGATGATGCAGAACCCCGGATACGGCAGCCCGGTGCAGCCGCCTTACGGGCCTCCCCCTGGGTACGGTCAGCAGCCGCCTTATGGGCCTCCCCCTGGGTACGGTCAGCAGCCGCACAGTTGACAGTCCAGCTCTACAAAGGGGTGGAGGCGGTGGTCCTGGGCACGAAGGCGATGCCGTCGAAGTGCTCGGCGAGCACCGTGGGCATGTAGCTGAGTTTGTAGGTGAAGCGCCTCGCCACCGCGCCGCCGTAGCTGCGCATCCGGAGGGGTTCACCGAGCCACCGCGCCACGGCCTCGGGCCGTGGTTCGCCCCGCAGGTCGATCAGATGGTTGCCCGGATGGGCGGTGGCCAGGTGAGCCTCCACGATCATCGAATTCCGCACGAGTGGGACGCGGAAGGTGACCGGAGGCCTGGCCGGGTTCACCTTTCCGAATCGCGGTTGCCGGGCCCGGAACTCGCCCTCGCCGAAGAGCACGCCGAGTGCGTAGTACGCCTCCCCATGGCGCTGTGTGAGGTGCCTGCCCATGGTTGGCACCGACCCGCCGCTGTGGCTGCCCTTCATGATGTGGCCGTTGTGCGCCAAGAGAGCGACCTTGGCGTTCGGGTCGGCCAGGAGCAGGTCGAGGTTGTCGGCGAGATAGCGGTCGCGGGCGACGCTCACGGTCTCGGCGGGGTCTGGATGCCGGAACGGCCGGCTCGCGAGATCGGCGCTCTGCCGCACGATCCGCGCATGCGCCAGCGCCTCATCCCGTTCGGAGCCGGCGGCACGGCCGGTCAGGCGGTCCTCCACGCGGCGGGCGTCGGCTTCGATCCGCCGGGCGAGCGGTGGGCCGACCCCCAGGCGCTTGCCGGCGAGGGGAGCCAGGGGGCCGAGCAGGCCCGGAGCCTCATCGCCGAGGTAGGTACGCAGGGCATCCAGCGACGCGGCCGGATACTGCGGGTCGATCCCCACGAACCGTATCTTCCGTGAGGCGGTCCGGTTGTGGTCGCGCAGCCACCGGACGACGGCCAGCATCTCCGCCGTGTACAGCGTCCAGAAGCCCAGACCGGCGAGCGCCTCGACCGGATCGCCGGAGCCGCCCCGCACGTAGTCGTCCACTGCCGGGGAGGCCGAGGCGCTGGCCTCGACCGCGATCGTCGTGAAGCCCAGCTCCTCGACCAGGAACTCCAGCAACCGGTGCCTGACCAGGAAGAACTCCCGGCTGCCATGTGTGGCCTCGCCGATCCCCACCACCCGCACCCCGTCCAGTGCGACGCGGAGCGGCGCCAGGTCGGAGATTCCGGTGCCCGGTCTCAGACCGCTCAGCGGTATCGCCCGCGACTTCAGCCATTCCGCCACCTCGTCCTCGGTCGCCTTGCCGGGCACGGTGCTCCTCACGGTCGGCAGTCACCGAGGAGGCTACAACGATCAACCTCGTACGGGGCGAGAGCAGGGCGTGACGTTCAGACCGGCTCCCCGGAAACGGTGCCGGCCGGCAGCTCGCCCTCGGACTGATCGGCGACCTGCCCGATGGTCAGCCCCGACTCCAGGCACCACCACTTCGCGCCGTTCGCGGAGGCGGGTCTGTCTCCCGTCACCTGTTCCACGATTGTCTTGATCAGGGTCGTGGGTGGGTATTGCTGCTCGTCATAGGCCCATTTGAGAGGCCGGAAGGCGTCTGCGACCCAGGTCGCCCTACCACGCCGGGGATCCTGCCCGACCCACTTCGCGATCTCCTCGAACGCGGCAGAGAACTCGGGCGCCGGGGGCTCGAGCCGCAGGTGGAGCACGGCTCCGGGCTCGATCAGTCCCCTCTCGACGATCCGGCGAACCGCTCTCGTGTTGCGCCCGCTCTCCACGGCTCGGGCAGCGGCCTTGGCCTTGTCCTCGCGCATCGGCTGAACGACGAAGTCCTCCGTGCCGGGCACCGGATACAGAGTGGTCGAGGTCAGCACGGGGGAACCGCCCGCCAGCCATGCCTGGACCTGAAGGAGCTTGATCTCGATGCCCATCTCGTTCAGCCAGACCACCGAAGAGAGGACTTGGGGAGGAAACCGCCTGGCCACGACGATGATGCGAGGCTGCCGGAGAATCTGGGGGTCGAGCTCCTCGCCGCCGGCGTGCTCTCGAAGCCGGCGGACGGCTTCTTCCTCCGTGAGCGGCTCTCCGCGCTTCTCCGAGAACCTCGCCAGTATCCCCGCGAGATCCTGCTCCGTCAGTCGCGACACCATCGCCGCGTAGGTGAGCGCCTGAAGGTGCACATCCGTCGGCGCGTCGTCACGCTTCAGTTCGATGACGACCAGCCGCCCTGCCTGGTCGAGGGCCAGGAGATCGAGACGGTCCTTGACGGGCGCTCCGTCCGCCGACGCCCATCGGTCGTGTTCCTCGGTCAGAACCAGCAGTCCCTCCTCCACCAGTTCGGGGTACGTGATGATCCATTGCTGGAGGTCCTTGCGTTCGGTGTACTGCAGTGCCTGCAGCGAGACGGCTTTCGCGCGCGTCGGTCCCGAGGGTCCGAGAGCCAGCACGTAGGTCCCAGCCATGCGACCTCACCTTGGGGGATCAGGAGGAGCAGCCGTAGCTCCTGATGTCCCGGTGGCTACCGGGCAAACATGTCCCCCCTCCGAACGGGAAGGGGGGACGGGGGAATCAGGCGCGGAGCGCGCCGAGGGCGATCTCGACCTGCTCGGCGACGGTCGACTGGTCTCCCATGGTCTTGGCGCGCAGGGTGGCGCCCTCGAAGGAGTCGATGAGGAAGGCAGCCAGCGTCCTCGCCGGACGGGCCGAGGTGATCTCGCCGGCCTCCTGACCTGCCCGCACGGTGCGGGCCACGTCCTCGGTCCAGTCGTCGAGGATCTCGCGGACCGCCGTACGCACCTGGTCGCCCGCGCTGCTGCTCTCGCCGGCGAAGGTGCCGAGGAGGCAGCCGAACTCCACGCCGGTGTCGCGGGTCCGCTCGATCATGGACAGGAAGTGGGCGCGCAGCCGTTCCAGGGCGGACCCGTCGCCGTTGAGGACGGCGTGGTTCGCGCCGTGTGCGTAGCGCCGCACGATCTCGACGGCGAGAGCCTGCTTGCTCTCGAAGTGGTTGTAGAACGACCCCTTGGGCACGCCCGCGGCGCTGGTGATGTCCTGCACGCTGGCGCCGTTGAACCCCTGCCGCCGGAAAACGTCCTCGGCGCTTTCGACCAGCTTGTTCTTCACGCTCACCTGAGGCATGGCTTCAATATGACCGTTCGTCTTGGAGTTGTCAAAAATCAGACCGGCTGAACGTGCTTCACGCGGCGGTGGGGCAGGGGGAGCAGAGCGAGCGAGCGGACCGCGATGCCGCCGACGACGGCGGTCGCCAGTGCCACCACGAGCCAGCCGATCGCCGTGTGCAGCGGCGACGGAGTGAGGGTCAGCAGGCGCACGCCGTACGTCGCGCTCGCCGCCGTGGTGAAGGTGAAGGCCCAGAAACCGAGCGCGAACGGGATCCGCGCGTACCTGCGGAGCAGGAACAGGTGGGGCAGCAGCAGTGCGGCGAGGGTGCCGAGCAGCACCTCGTGCACGGTGTCCGGCTGCGGGCCGGCGATCGCCCACCACGCGTTGCCGGCGACGGCGGGCGGCGCGGAGAAGATCGCGAGCGTCGGCATGAGCGGTCCGGGCAGCTCGGGGCCGGTGGCGAACCGCACGAGGAGGACGGCTCCGATCAGCAGCCAGAAGAGAATGCCCACGGAGAACAGCGCGGTGGCCGCCGCCCGATGGCCGACGGTCGCGAGGGACTGCGCGGCGATGAGGGAGGCCGCGACGGTCGGGAGGAGATATCCGCCGTGCAGCGTCGCGGGCTGACGCGGCGTGGTGAGCATCGAGGCGACGAACCACGCGCCGAACAGCGCGGTGATCGCGAGCATCGTCCAGACGAGCGCCGTCCCGAGACCCGGGAGGTACGTCGCGAGGTGCGCCGCGAGGAGCGAGCCGGTGGTGGGGGCGAGTGCGGCGAACGGCCCGAGGACCGGGTGGCGCAGGTCCTCGGCGATGTCGCCGAGGCGGGTGACCCGCGCGCCGTATCGGGCGAGGGTGCCGGCCCACACGGCCGCCGCCGTCCCCCAGAGGGCCTCGCCGACCGCCGGCGGGGCGCCGAGCGCGAGGCCGGCCGCCGTCCAGGTGCCCGCGAGTCCGGACAGTCCGAAGCCGATGCCGAGGGTGTTGAGGGGGAGCCGGGCGGGGACCGGCGTCGTGCTGGCCATGGGGGGCCTTCTTTCTGGTTGCGCCGCTCGCGCTCTTGATCGAGCGGCTGACGGAACAATATGACCGGTCGTCTTAACCGTCAACCGCTCCCCTCCGAAGCGGAGCCGTGGTCAGCGGAGGCAGAAACTCGGCCGTGGCCGCCCGGGTGGTGACGGCCTGACCGGCCCAGGAGCCGTCCGGGACGGCGAGCCGTCCACGGTCCCGGCGCCGCCGTACACGACGACGCCCGGAACGAGCGTGAGGACGACGGCCGCGTGAAGGGCGATGCGCGATCGGCGCATGCACCCAAACTAACGCGACGCATTGAATATTTCGGTCAGGTGGAGATGGTGATAACGGATATGCGCGCCTGGCGAGGGTGAAAAACCGATTACTAAACTGCTCAATCGTGAGCGCCCAGGCGGAATTACGCGCCGGAGACCAGGACAGGGACCGTATCGCGGAGAGGCTGCGCGGCGCGGTCGGCGAAGGTCGCATCACCCTGGACGAGCTGACCGATCGGCTCGACCGCGTGTACGCCGCACGGACGTACGGCGAGCTGGAGGGCCTGGTCGCGGACCTGCCCGGAATCGCGGCGGGGGACGGGCGGCCGGAGCCGGCGAACGCACTGCTGCTGTTCACCCGGGGGACGCGGGCCGTCAGGAAGGCCGGGCGATGGACCGTGCCGCCGCGTATCACGCTCGACTGCACGTGGCGCACGGCGGTGGTCGACTTCCGGAACGCGAACTGCCCGCACCGCGAGATCGACATGACCGTCCGATGCGACTCGATGTTCGGCGACGTCATCATCCGGGTGCCGGTCGGCTGGCGGGTCGTCGCCGACGAGGTGACCTCCGGCGGGTGGATCCGGCACAAACGCGTGCACAACACCTCCCCGGTGCCGCCCGACCCGGACGGCGTCGTGCTGCGGTTGTCCGGACACATCGGCGGCGACATCTGGGTGCGCTTTCACCGTGTGGCCCGATAGCCGCCCTTCGTTCGAAAGCCGCCTCTCGTCCGAAAACGGCTACGGCGTTTCGGCGGTCAGCCGCCGCGCCTGCTCGCGGCCCACTTCGCCGGCCTGCTGAAGATAGTCGGCGATGATTTCCAGCTGCTCGTCGGTGTAGCGCTCGAGCGTCGCGCCGAACGCCTTGCCCGGGGTCTCCCACGCCTTCGCGATGCGCGTGGCCGCGTCGGGAGTCAGGGCGACGAGCGCCCGCCTGCGGTCGTGCGGGTCGGGCTGCCGCTGGACGAAGCCCGCCTTCTCCAACCGATCCACCAACCGGGACGCCGATCCCGACGCCAAGCCGGTGAGCCGGGCGATCTCCCCGGTCGTGACCGGCCCGGGCTCCAGGTCGAGCAGCGCGATGCACTGCACGTCCGTCGGATGCAGCCCGATCCGGTCGGCCATCGCCTGGTTGAACAGCGTGTACGCCGCGTAGTGCCGCTGGCTCTCCGCCGCGACGCGCGCCAGCAGCTCCGCTCGGTTTGACATCGGGCCCTCCACGCCTCAGTTTTATCTTCGTCACGCAGATTCTTTGTCGCGCATCATCTGTGCGGCAAAGCATCTGCGTCACGTCGGCAGTCTATCCGCCGTCGTCCTCGCCCGCCCATGGCCTCGTGCGGCTCATGCCGCGTAGCGGCCCCGGCGCGTGCCCTCATCGAGTCGTCGCCGGAGCATCACCGATCACGATCGAAAGGAATCATCGAGATGACCGTTCTCGTCACCGGGAGCCGCGGCGCCGTCGCCCGGACCCTCGTCGGCCTGCTGCGTCAGCGCGGGCTCGCCGTCCGCCCGGCCTCCAGCCGGCCCGACGGCCCGGACGCCGTCCACTGCGATCTCACCGACCCGTCCACCTTCGCGGCCGCGCTCAAGGGGGTGACCTCGGTCTTCCTGTACGCCGAGCCGTCCCGCATCGGCGCGTTCGCCGAGGAGGCCGTCGGCGGCGGAGTCGAGCACGTCGTGCTGCTGTCCTCCTCCTCGGTCCTCGCTCCGGACGCCGGTAAGAGCCCGCTGGCCAGTTCCCACCTGGACGTCGAGAAGGCCCTCGAGGCCTCCGGTCTCCACACGACGTCGCTGCGGCCGGGATCGTTCGCGAGCAACGCGCTCGCGTGGAGCTGGAGCCTGCGGTCGGGCCGGCCGATAAGCCTGCCCTTCCCCGGTTCCCACAGCGATCCGATCCACGAGGCCGACGTCGCCGAGGCCGCCCTCGCCGTGCTCACCGATCCCGGCCTCGGCGGGCGCCCATACACCTTGACCGGCCCGGAGTCGCTCACCTTCGCCGAACAGATCGGCATTCTCGGCCGGGTGATCGACCGGCCCATCCCCTTCCGTCAGGTCACCCGCGGCGAATGGAAGCAGGAGACGGCCGAGCACATCCCCTCCGCCTACGCCGATCCGCTGCTTGACTGGTGGCAGTCCAACGACGGCACCCCCGTCGAGCTCACGCAGGCGGTGCCCGAGCTGACCGGTCACCCCGCCCGGACCTTCACGACCTGGGCGGAGGACCATGCGGCCGACTTCCGCGTATGACCGTGGTGGCGACGCGGCATAGGGTTTCCGGATGCCGAATCGCCGAATCGCCGCCCTGGCCGCCGCCGTGGTGGTCGTGGCCGCGGGCCTCGGGGTCCGGGCCCTGCTGCCCGGCGCGGTCGCGAAATACGCGGGCGACCTCCTCTACACCCTCCTCGTGTACGCGCTGGTGGTCGCGGCCGCGCCGCGCGCCCGGCCGGTCGTGGCGGCGGCCGTCGCGCTCGCTGTGAGCTGGCTGGTCGAGTTCGCCCAGCTCACCGGCGTTCCGGCCGAGCTGTCGGCGCGCAGCACGCTGGCCCGGCTGGTGCTCGGCACGACATTCAACGCTCCCGACCTGTTCTGGTACGCCGTGGGCGCCGCCGCCGGATACGCCGTCCATTCGGCCTGTACGAAATAGAAGTACCAGTCCGACGGCATCCGCCCGGCCTGCGCCTTTCCGGGGCGGTGTATGCCCTGCTCAATGGCCTTGGAACATTATTCGCATTTCGAACCTCCCGCCCGTAACTGAGAATTTACAAAAGGCCCTTCCTCCCGGTCTTGCCGTCTCTGTCAAGTCGCGTGTAGATGTTGTTCAACTTCGGGATTCTCGCTCGCTGACACGAACCGGTGACGAGGAACCGATTGGGCGCAGTTCCGGCGAGTTCGGCGACTTTGGCGAGGCGGTGAGAGTGGCGCGGGTGGTGCGCGGAGCGGCGTCGGTTGTCACGCTGCTGGTGTCCGCTCTGCTTCTCGTCCTCGTCCTGCCCGACCGCGGAGCCGATGCGGCCACGGCGGCGGGCCGGATGGTCGTGTCGTCCCCGTTCTCCGCCGATCAGGAGGCTCCCTCTCCGGAAACGGAGCAGGAGGGCACATCGGGCCATCACGGGAGCGGCTCCGCCGTTCTCCGCGCCCTCGGTCAGCCCCACAAATGCGCATCCTGCCCGCGCCGGCAGCTGTCGCAGAGCGCCGTGGCCGCCGTCGCGCCGATCGCCGCCACCTGGCCGGCGCGTCTCGTCCGGGGCGACGGGCTTCCTGCCGACGCGGGACAGCCTCCGACACCCGCCACCCTCCAGGTCTTCCGCTGCTGACAGACAGGGCGTTCCGGACGCTTTGACGCGCGCCGTCGTGCCCGAGGGGGCAGAGGCGTGTCCATTCCGCCTGCCCATCGAACTCAGGACAGGGCGGCGGCGTGTCCGGAACCTCTCGATGCCGAGTCCCTGTCATACGGAAGATCCCGAGGTCATCCATGCGGTCTCTCATCGACCACGCCCGAGTTTTCCCCAAGCGGATCGAGGACAGGCGGGAGGAGTTCGCGGAACTGGCACGCGGCCAGCGGCCGCAGGCGCTGTTCATCTCCTGCTCCGATTCCAGAGTCATGCCGTCGTTGTTCACCGGCGCACGTCCCGGTGAGATCTTCGAACTGCGCACCGCGGGCAACATCGTCCCGCGCTATCGCCCGCAGGCCGCCTGCGCGGTGGCCGGGACGCTCGAATTCGCCGTCGAGGCGCTGCACGTGCCCGACATCGTGGTCTGCGGGCATTCCCACTGCGGCGCCGTGCGCGCCCTGATCCACCGCCCGACCGTCACGGACATGCCACTGGTGGAGCGCTGGATCGACTGGGCCGGTCACCGGCCCGCATCGCCGGCGGAGCGGGAGCCGTCCCCGTCACTCGGCGACGCCGACGTAGACGCCGACGCCGTGACCAGACGCCATGTGCTGACCCAGCTGGAGCACCTACGGACTTATCCCTGCGTCGCCCGGCGCCTGACGGACGGACGGCTGCGCCTGCACGCCTGGTTCTACACGGTTGAGACGGGCCGGGTTCTCACGCATCGGCCCGGTACGGGGGCCTTCGAGCCGCTGTGACGGCCGGCGCGGTTCCGTACGGCACCCGACCCGAAAGCCACTGTCTCCCCGTTTGTGGAAGGACCTTCCTTGCCTGCCGTCAACTCATCGCTCCGGCGTGCGCTGCGTACCGACCTGACCGCCTCGACGGTGGTCTTCCTCGTCGCCCTGCCGCTGTGCGTGGGCGTGGCCGTCGCCTCCGGCGTGCCGGCCGAACTCGGCCTGATCACCGGTATCGTCGGCGGCTTGGTCGTCGGCCTGCTGCCCGGCAGCAGCCTTCAGGTCTCCGGCCCCGCGGCCGGTCTCACCGTCCTGGTCGCCGAGGCCGTCGACACCTACGGTCTGCCCGCTCTCGGCGTCATCGTCCTGGGCGCCGGACTGCTGCAACTCCTGCTCGGCGCCCTCAAGCTGGGGCGCTGGTTCCGGGCCATCTCCGTCGCGGTGGTGGAGGGCATGCTCGCCGGGATCGGGCTGGTCATCATCGCCGGGCAGCTGTACGCCATGGCCGACACCCCGGCACCGGCGAGCGGGCTCGGCAAGATCGCCGGCCTGCCCGGCCTCGCCGCCGGGCTGGTCACCTCGGCCCCGGCGGCGACCGCCTTCGCGGTGGGCGCCGGCACCATCGCCGTGATCGCCCTGTGGTCCACGATGCCCGCCCGAGTGCGCGTCGTGCCGGGCGCGCTGGCGGCCGTCGCCCTCGCCTCGGCCGCCACCGCGCTGCTCGACCTGCCTGTGGCGAAAATCGACGTGCAGGGGGTGCTGGAGGCGGTCCAATCGCCGGGCCCGGCGCAGTTCGGACAACTGGCAAACGCCGGATTCCTCGCCACAATCGTGGCGTTCGCCCTCATCGCCTCGGCGGAGACCCTCTTCTGCGCGGCGGCGGTGGACCGGCTGCACGACGGGCCGCGCACCGACTACAACAAGGAGCTCCTCGCGCAGGGCGTGGGCAACACCCTGTGCGGGCTGCTCGGCGCACTCCCCATGACCGGGGTCATCATGCGCAGCGCCGCGAACGTCCACGCCGGCGCCAAGACCAAGCTGTCCCGCGTGCTGCACGGGGTGTGGCTGCTGCTGTTCGCCGCGCTGCTGCCCGCCGTACTCGGCCTGATGCCCGTCGCGGCGCTCGCCGGGGTCCTGATCCACGCCGGGTTCAAGCTGCTGCCGGTCAAGAAGCTGGTCCCGCTGTGGCGCACCCACCGGGGCGAGGCGGTGATCCTCGCGGTCACCGCCCTGGCGATCGTGTCGGTCAGCATGTTCGAAGGTGTGTTGATCGGCCTGGCGCTCGCCGTGGTCAAGTGCGCCTGGGAGACCTCGCACATCCACGTCGAGGTCGACGACCGGGGGGACGGCCCGGTGAGGGTCGCCATCACCGGCAACGCCACCTTCCTGCGGCTGCCGAAAATGCTCGACACCCTGGAGTCCCTGCCGACCGACCGGCCGATCGAACTGAACCTGGCCGGGCTGCGTCACCTCGATCACGCCTTCCGTACCGCGTTGGCCACGTGGACGGAACGGCACAACAGCGGAAGCGCCGAACCGGTCCGCCTCATCCACTCGGGCTGACCTGTATGCATTCAGAGACTGATATCGGTCACCTGCCCATATGAATATTGGACATGATCCGAACACTCTGGTTTGCTCCTGCGTCTGACTGACCGGTGACGAACGAGAGCGAGGACATTCCATGGGACACCCTGCGACGGTGAGGGCCGCGGTGATGACGGTCTTCGTCCTGGTCGGGGCCGCCCCGGCCGCGACGCCGGCGGCCGGGGCGGCCGGGGCGCCGGCGGCCGCCGCCGCGCCACGGACGGACGTCTCCACGGCGCTGCGCGCGCTGGAGGCGTCCTTCAAGGGCCGCATCGGCGCGTACGCGATCGACACGGCGACCGGGAAGACGATCGGCTACCGGGCGGGCGAGCGGTTCGCGCTGGCCTCCACCTTCAAGGCGATCGCCGCCGGGGCGGTGCTGGCCCGCACCAGCGACCGCGAACTGACACGGAAGGTCGTCCACTGGACGGCCGGCGAGGTGAAGCCGAACTCGCCGGAGACCGGCAAGCACGTGAAAGACGGCATGACCCTCGCGGAGTTGTGCCGGGCGGCGATCATCTACAGCGACAACACCGCGGGCAACATGCTGCTGAAGCGGATTGGCGGGCCGAAGGGACTCACCCGCTACTTCCGCACGCTCAAGGACCCGATCTCCCGCCTCGACCGGTGGGAGACGGAGCTCAACGTCTGGTCGCCCAAGGAGAAGCGGGACACCACGACGCCCGCGTCGGTCGCCCGCGACCTGCGTGCGCTGACCGTGGGCGACGCGCTCGGCGCGAAGGACCGGTCGCGGCTGATCGGGTGGCTGCGTGACAACACGACCGGGGACGCGCGCATCCGCGCCGGGCTGCCCAAGACGTGGATCGTCGGCGACAAGACCGGCACCGGCGGCACGTACGGCACCGCCAACGACATCGCCGTCGTCTGGCCCGGCAAGGGAGCCGCCCCGATCATCATGGCGATCTACACCAACCGCCGGGCCGCCGACGACGCCGGCGACGACGCGGTCGTCGCGAGGACGGCGACCGCGCTCGCGCGCGGCCTCGGCCGGCTGGCATGACCCACGGTATGGGCCGGCCGCGCTTTACGGCCCCATAACCTTGTCTATAGCCATTTGGGGAGGATCCTGTGAACGCCACGGGGAAGGTGCTGCGTCTGGCCGCCATGGGAGCGGCGGCGGGCGTGCTGGTCGCGGGGATCGCGTTGCCGGCGGTGGGAGGCGCGGGCGTCGGGCTGGTGTCGGCCGTCGAGGACGTGGGCCTCGAGCCCCGGGACCTCGCCGAGCCCCCGCTGGCACAGGTTTCGGTCGTGCAGGATGTGAAGGGCCACGAGATCGCGCGGTTCTACGAGCAGTACCGCGAGGTCGTCCCGCTCGACCAGATGGCCGACATCATGAAGACGGCCATCATCTCGATCGAGGACTACCGGTTCTACGAGCACGGCCCGATCGACCTCGAGGGCACTTTCCGCGCCCTGGCGAGGAACCTGCAATCGGGCGGGGTGGCCCAGGGCGGCTCCTCCATCACCCAGCAGTACGTCAAGCAGGTGCTGCTCAACGCCGCCCAGACCGAGGCGGAGAAGAACAAGGCCCTTGAGGCCAGCTACGCCCGCAAGCTCAACGAGCTGCGATACGCGATGGGTGTGGAGAAGAAGTACTCCAAGGACCAGATCCTGGAGAAGTACCTCAACATCGCCTACTTCGGCGCGGGCGCGTACGGTGTCGAGGCGGCGGCCAAGCGGTTCTTCGGGGTCGACGCGAGCAAGCTGACGCTGCCGCAGGCGGCGACCCTGGCGGGAGCGGTGCAGGACCCCAACGCCACCGACCCCAACCTGGGCAAGACCAGCCGTGACCGGCTGCTGAAGCGGCGCAACGTCGTGCTCGACCGGATGGCCGAGCTGGGCAAGATCACCAAGGAGCAGGCGGCCGAGGCGAAGAAGGCCAGGCTCGGCTACAAGGGGACCCCGCTGCCCGGCGGCTGCGAGTCGAGCACGTATCCGTACTTCTGCGTGTACGTGCGCAACGAGATCCTCAGCAACCCCGACTTCGGCAAGACGGCCAAGCAGCGCCTCGCGTTCCTCAACCGCGGAGGCCTGACCATCAGGACCACGATCGACCCCAAAATGCAGGCCGCCGCGGACAGGGCGATCAAAAAGTGGGTGCACCCGTCCGACGATCCCGTGGCCGCCGAGGCGCTGGTGCAGCCCGGCACCGGGGCGATCAAGGCGATGGCCGCGAGCCGTCCGTACGGCACCCGCAAGAGCAAGAAAGAGGTGTCCTACAACCTCGTGGCCGACGTCGCGCACGGCGGCGGCATCGGCTTCCAGGCCGGTTCGACGTTCAAGACGTTCACCCTGCTCACGGCGCTGAAGCAGGGCATGAAGATCAACGACGGCTTCAGCGTGGGCGCGGGCTACCGCGCCCCGAGCCTGTCGACGTTCACCACCTGCTCGGGCCAGGGCATCGGCGACGTCAATCACACCGTCACCAACGACGAGGGCTCGCCCGGCTGGCTGACCCTGCAGACCGGCACCTGGCACTCGGTCAACACCTTCTTCATGGAGCTGGAACGCCGCGTCGGGCTGTGCAACGTGGTCAAGACGGCCAAGTCGCTGGGCATCCACCGCGCCGACGGCGCCCCGCTCCAGGAGTACGAGACGTTCACGCTCGGCATCAACGAGATGGACCCGGTCACGGTCGCAGGCGCCTACGCCGCGATCGGCGCGCGCGGCAAGTACTGCGCGCCGATGGCGATCACGCGGATCACCGACAGCACCGGCAAGACCACGGACTACACCCCGAAGTGCCGCCAGGCCTTCGACCCCGAGGTGGCGGACGCGGCGGCGCACGTGCTGTCCGGCGTCCTGACCAAGGGCACGATGGCGTCGGTCGGCGGCATCGGACGCGACGCGGCGGGCAAGACCGGAACCAACGACCTCTCCTCCGCCGCCTGGTTCGCCGGGTTCACCCCCGACCTCGCCGGCGCGGTCAGCCTCGGCGACCCCCGTGGCACGTCGAAGTACAAGCTGAACGGCGTCACGATCGGCGGCCGCTACTACGGCTCGGTGTTCGGCGCCAGCGTCCCCGGGCCGATCTGGAAGGACACCATGCTGGGCGCGCTGCGCGGGGTGCCGCCGACGGAGTTCACGCCCGTCGACACCGAGCGGTTCGGCGGCTGCGGCGACAGTTGCCGGCGCGTGGTGTCCGTGACGCCTCCCACGGGGGGCGGTGGCCCGGCGGGCGGCGGTGGTGGCGGCGACACGCCGGTGCAGATCACCCCGAACTGAGCGGGGATCAGTCGCTCAGCGCGTCGGCCGTGTCGAGGACGCGGAACAGCCGGGTCAGGTTCGTCCAGCGCAGGATGCGCAGCACCTGACCGCCCGGCGCGATGAGCGCCAGATCGCCGTTCCTGTCGCGCAGGTTGTGCAGCAGGCGCACGAGCAGCCCCACGCCCGTGGTGTCGATGAACCGGACCTCGCTGAGGTCCAGGGCCAGCCACGGGCCGCGGGCCTCGATCTGCGCGCGCAGCGGCTCGTGCAGGCGCCGCACCGCGTGGAGATCCAGCTCTCCGCGCAGCCCGAGCACCCACCAGCGGGTGGGGGGAGGGGGTTGTGCCGTCCACGTCTCCACGGTGGTTCCCTTCGCTCTCCTTGCGCCGGGGACCGCCGGGGGAGCGGGACGGGGAGGTCCGGGGCGACGGACGAAGCGCTTCGACGGACAAACCGATGAACGTATGAGCCGAGCCGCACTCAGGGTAACAATCCCCCTCCGGTGCGTCGATCGAGTGGAGTAAAGCTTCCATGGTCAAGAAAGAGACGAGTGGCTATTGTCCCGATCCATGGGGGTCAAACGCCGGCTGCTGGTGATCGGAGGGATCGTCGCGCTGGCCGCCGTGGGATCGGCGCCGCTCGACGAGGAGCTGTCCAGGGCCGTCGCCGTCGCGTACGCGGCCCAGGGCACCCTTCCGTACTCGTGGGGCGGGGGGCACGCCGCGCGGCCGGGGACGTGCCGGGGCTACAGCGGCTCGATCAGGCCCTGCCCGGCGAGCCGCACGCGCGGCTTCGACTGCTCGGGGTTCACCCGCTGGGTGTACGGCCTGGCCTTCGGCGGCGACGTGCTCGGCCCCGGCAACACCGACGACCACCTCGGCAGGCTGCGCCGGGTCGGCGTGCCGCAACCCGGCGACCTGGTCTTCTACGGCAGGCCCGGCAGAACCCACCACGTCGGGGTGTACGTCGGCGGAGGAAAAATGATCAACGCGTTCGCCACCGGGACACGCATCCGCATGGACGACGTGTCCGTGCTGGACGACCTGCTCGGTTACTACCACTATCCGGTCTGATCCCTATGCTTGCCCCGTCATGGTAAGACTGCGGGTTTTAGGGCGAATCGCGGCAGAGGTGGACGGTCACCGGGCGGACCTCGGCACCTCGCTCCAGCGTGCCGTGCTGGCCCGGCTGGTCTGCGCTCAGGGGCACGTGGTGTCGACCGACCGGTTCGTCGACGACCTGTGGAGGGGCCAGCCGCCGCCGCGTGCGCTGGCGGCGCTCCAGGTCTACGTGTCGAACCTGCGGCGGGTGCTGGAGCCGGACCGCGCCCCCCGCGCCGCCGCGCGCGTGCTGGTCACCGCTCCCCCCGGCTACCGGCTGACGTTGGAGCCCGGCGACGTGGACGCCTGGCGCTTCCCCCGGCTGGTCGAGACCGCCGCCGATCTGCTCGCCGAGGGGCGGCCCGGGCGGGCGCTCGACGTCGTGGACGAGGCCCTGGCGTTGTGGACCGGCCCGGCGTACGCGGAGTTCGCCGAGGAGGAGTGGGCCGTCCCCGAGGTGGTCCACCTGGACGAGCTCCGGGCGGTCGCGGTGGAGTACCGCGCCGAGGCCGGGCTCGCGCTCGGCCGCCACGCCGAGGTCGTGCCCGAGCTGGAGCGTCACCTCACCGCGCATCCCCTGCGCGAGAACGCCGTACGGTTGCTCGCGCTCGCCTACTACCGGGCCGGGCGGCAGGGGGAGGCGCTGTCGGCCCTGCGCAGAACCCGTGAGCTGCTCGCCGACCAGCTCGGCGTCGATCCCGGGCCCGCCCTGCGCGCGCTGGAGGCCGACATCCTCGCGCAGGCCGATTCGCTGACCCCGGCTCCCGCGTCCCCGGCTCCCGTGGCCGCGGTTCCCGTACGAAGGGTGCCCGTACGCGCGGCTCCCGCGCCCGATCCCGCCCCGGTGCCGGCGGCGGGTGCCGGGCCCGTCCGCATGGTCGGCCGTACCGCGGAGCTGTCCCGGCTGGCCGCGGCGGCGGAGCGGGCCAGGGCCGGGTTCCGCATCGCCTGGCTCGGCGGCGAGGCGGGCTCCGGCAAGAGCACCCTGGCCGACGCGCTCATGCGACGCCTGGCGGCCGACGGCTGGCAGACGGTGGTCGGCCGCTGCCCCGAGACGACCGGCGGCGTGCCGCCCGCGTGGGCGTGGAGCGAGGTGCTGCGGGACCTGTCCGAGGCCTGCCCGCCCGAACCCGAGACCGCGGCCCGCCTGGCGCCGCTGCTCACCGACCACGCCGCGCCCGTGGGCCAGTTCTGGCTGGCGCGGGCGGCCGGCGACTATCTGGAGCGCGTGCCGGGACCGCTGCTGATCGTGCTGGAGGACGTGCACCGGGCCGACGAGGAGACCCTCCAGCTTCTGCGTCACCTGGCGGGCCGCCTGGCCGGGACGCCGGTCCTCGTCCTGCTGACGCACCGGCCGGCCGAGGCGGACGACGAGCTCACGGCCACCGGGGCGGCGCTCGCGGTGCAGACGGCGGAGAACGTCACCCTGGGCGGCCTCGGGGAGCCGGAGGTGGCCCGCCTGCTCGTGGAACGCTCCGGCACGGAGATCGACGAGGACACGGTGCGCACGGTCACCGAGCGGACCGGCGGCAACCCGCTGTTCGTGACCGAGACGGCCCGGCTGCTCGCGGTGGACGGCCCGTCGGCGGCCCACGCCCTGCCGCCCGGCGTGCGCGATCTCATCCGCCGCCGCCTCGCCCGGCTGCCCGCCACGGCGCGGACCACGCTGCGCAACGCCGCCGTCCTCGGGCGCGAGGCCGACGCGGACGTGCTGATCGCGATGCCGGGGGCCGACGAGGAGACCGTGCTCGACGGCCTGGAGGCGGGCGTGCTGTCCGGTCTGCTGGAGGAGCCGCGCCCCGGCCGCGTCCGGTTCGCCCACGTGCTCGTCCGCGAGACGTTGTATGAGGACATCCCGCGGCTGCGCCGTACGCGCATGCACGGGAAGGCCCTCGCGGCGCTGGAGCGGGTGCGCCCCGGCGACGTGGGGGCGCTCGGGCACCACGCGCTCGCCGCCGCGACCACCGCGACCGCCCTCACGGCGGCCGAGTACGCGGCGCGGGCCGCCGCCCAGGCGACCGCGTTGTACGCCCACAGGGAGGCGGCGGCGCTGCTGGAGGGCGCGCTGGGCGCGCTCGACCTGCTGAGCGAGGGGGCGGACGCCGCGCCCCGGGAGGTCCGCCTCGACCTGCTGTGCCGGCTGGTGTCCGCGCAGGCGCACGCGGGCGACGTGATCACGGCGGTGGGCAACCGCAGGAAGGCGCTGACGGTGGCCCGCCAGACGGGGGACCGCGGCGCGGTGGCGCGGGCGGTCTCCTCACTCGACGCGCCGGTCATCTGGACGATTCAGCCGGGCCGCGCCCTCGATCCCGATCTCGTCGAGGCGATCGGGGATTCGCTGCCCGCGGAGGCCGGAGAACTGCGCTGCCGGATGCTCGTCGCCCTCTGCCACGCTCTCGAAGGGCACGACGCGGAGCGCGTCGAGAGCGCGAGCGCCGAGGCCCTGGCGATCGCGGACGCCCTCGGCGACCCGCGCCTGCGGTGCATGGCGCTCAACGCCCGCTACTGGGCCTGCCTGACGCCGGACAGGCGGGCAGGACTGGAGGCGCTCGGGCACGACCTGCTGGCCGCCTCGGCCGCCGCAGGGCTCCTCGGCTACCAGACGCTCGGCCACTTCGCGCTGCTCATGGTCGCCCTGTCCCGCAACGACTGGGCCACCGCGCGTACGCACGCCGGTAAGGCGATGGAGCTGTCGACCAGCGGCCAGCTCGGCCTGGCCCTCGGCATCCTGGCTTTCCTCGACGCCCTGCACCTGCTCGTGAAGGGCGAGTTCGACCGGGCGGAACGCGCCTATGCCGAGCTCGGCGAGCGACTGGCCCGCACCGGGGACGCCAACGGCGCGATGGTGGGGGTGGTCGGCCGGTACGTGGTTCTGCTCGCGGCGGGGCGCGCCGAGGAGGCGGTCGCGGACATCGCCGCGCGGTGGGAGCGCCTGCCCGGGGACTTCGGCGAGTTCTACACCCGCGCGCTCGTCGCGGCCGGCCGTACGGACGAGGCGCGCACGGTGTGGCGGGCCGCGCATCGGCCGCGGCGGGACTACTACTGGCTGGTGCTGATGTCCCTGCGGTCGGACAACGCGATCACGCTCGGCGACCGCGAGGTGGCCGGGGAGTGCTACCGGCTGCTCCTGCCGTACGACGGGGAGCTGGCGGGCCTGCGCTCGGGCTCGGTCACGCTCGGGCCGGTCGCGCACTCGCTCGGCGATCTGGCGGTGTTCCTGGGGCGGCCCGGCGACGCCGAGGCCCACTACCTGCGGGCCGCCGAGGTGGCCGGGCAGGTCGGCTCTCCGCACTGGGTGGAGGCCGCCCGCCGTGGGCTTGACGACGCAGCGCTCAGGCCGCGCCGAAGATGAGGCGCTCGCGGCGGCGGTGGGCGCGGCGCAGCAGCGCCAGCATGACCACCAGGGCGGGTCCGGCCAGCTTGCGCAGCTCCGCCATCTCCTCCGGCCGCGCGTGCTGCTCGATCCTGGGCAGCTCGAAGCGCACGTCTCCGCCCTTGCGGACATACTGCTCCAGCTCCTCCCAGTCCTTGCCTGAGACGTGTCGCATGATGATCGGGAAGATCGTGCGCTCCTCCTCCTCGATGTGCTCGTCGAGCAGGTCGGCCAGACGGCGCAGCGGCTTGGCCAGCTCGGCCGGATCGCCCGCGGCCGTCTGGATCTCCTCCAGCAGCGGGTCGAGCTCCGAGTGGTCCTCGCTCAGCTCGCTCAGGTCGATCTCGGCGCCCGCGGACCGGACGAGCAGGGGCCACAGGCGATCGTCCTCCGCCTTGTGATGGTGATGGATGCCGCGGCACAGCTTGGTGACGTACTCGCGGATGGCGGCGGCGCGCTCCCGGCCGCACGGCTGCCGGCCCGCGGCGATCTCGGCGGTGACGTCGGCGAGGCGGCGGGAGTCGGTGCGCATCGCCCGATGCGTGATGCGGAAGCCCAGGAGGTTGGGGGTGTCGGACATCGCGGGGCCCTTCGTGAACGCGGGGTCTGTGGTGTGTCACGCTCACTGTGCGGCCCGGCACTTGGGGTCGATTAAGACCCTACTTAAGGCGATTCTGGTGGGACGGGAGATAGGTCTGGGGAAAACCCGATAGCTTTGTTCCCCTATGGACAGCCGATGGGTGGGACCGGACGGATACGAGATCGTTCCCGCGTACCGCCGAGACCGCCAGGTGCTGCGGGTGCGGCGAAACGGCCGTGTGGTGGCCGACTGCTCGTCGGTCGAGGAGGTCGCCCGATATGTCGACCTCGCCGACCTGTGTGAGGTGATCCCGCTGCCCACCCGGGACGCGGCCGCCCGTTCGGCCGTCAAGTAGCCGGGTCACAGGCGTAACAGCCGTCTGCCCTGGGCACTCAGAGTGCCGAGGGGGAAACGATGCGCCTGCCTTCCGGGCCGCCGTCCGGGCTGCCTGCCAGACCGCCCGCCAGACTGCCTGGCACCGTCTCCGCGCTCGCCGCGGCCGTCCTGGGATCGGCCGCGCTCGGCGCCGCCGTCGGCGGCTGCGGATCGGCGCTCACGCGATCCGCGGCGGAGACGCCGGTGTACGTGCTCAACTTCCAGAACGCCGAGCGGGGCAGGGCCGACCAGCGGCCGGCGAACCTCGTGCTCTCGGAGTTCAGCGCGCTGAGGGCGGTCACCTGGCGGACCTGGGGGCCGACCCGGGCGACCGGCGCGGGCAAGCTCAGCGGCACCTGGTGCCTGCCCGAGTGCGCCGACGCGCCGTACGACGCCACGGTGACGCTGAGCAGCGTGGTCCCGGTCAAGGGCAAGGGCTACTTCAGCCGGTACGCGATCACGGCCGACGTGCCGGTTCGGCACCGTCCTGAGGCCGATCTGTCCGGAGTGCTGCCGACGCCCTGAGCGCCCTGAGCCGGGGGTGATTCGAATTCGCGTACGCCGCCGTGGCCGTGTATGGTTACACCTGTCCGCAGCGCGAGAGCGACAAGCGGGCCCGCCCCTATAGCTCAGTCGGCAGAGCGTCTCCATGGTAAGGAGAAGGTCAACGGTTCGATTCCGTTTGGGGGCTCTAGTCGAGAAGTCCTATCCAAGCAGTGTTTCTGACTGAGCGCTGCGGGGTGGGGCTTTCGGCTTGGTGGGGATATCTTGTCCCCGCCGGAAGACCGACCTCGATCATGGCTGATCCCGATGCGCGAATAGCCGTACAGGTCGGGTATCCTTGCGTGGCCGGATGCATTCCGGTCAAGGCGGAGTAGCTCAGTCAGGCAGAGCAAGCGGCTCATAATCGCTGTGTCGCCGGTTCAAGTCCGGCCTCCGCTACTACCCTCCCCGGGTCACCTGGACAAGGCGGCCCCGGTGCGGGTTGTCCAGTAGTCCCGAACGCAGAAAGGCACTCCCACGTGGCTGCCACAGACGTTAGGCCGAAGATCACGCTGGCCTGCCAGGAGTGCAAGCACCGCAACTACATCACGCGGAAGAACCGGCGCAACGACCCGGATCGGCTTGAGCTGAAGAAGTACTGCCCCAACTGCAAGACGCACAGGGCGCACCGCGAGACCCGCTAGTTCCGGCGCACGGTTTCGTAGGCACCACTTCAGGACCCCACCGCACTTCCGACACCGGCGTTCCCCTTTGGGGGCGCCGGTTTGTCGTGTCCGGATTTGCTGTGTCCGGAGGGCGCCGGGCCGCGGTGCTTCGATAGCGTTGATCTCCGGTGGCGGTACCCGCCTACCGGGGATCGTTTTGTTACGGTACGGCCTACCCAGCTCATCCGAAGGAGCCCGGCCCGATGCCTTTGAACCGCGATTTCGTCGGACGGACGTACGAGTCGTCCGCGCCCTACGAGGTCAGCCGCGTGAAGATCAGTGAGTTCGCCACGGCGATCGGCGACTCCAACCCGATCTACCACGACAGGCGGGCCGCCATGGCGGCCGGGCACCCGGACGTCGTCGCGCCGCCGACGTTCCCCATCGTGTTCAGCCTTCTCGGGAACGGCGACGCCCTCGCCGACCCCGGCCTCGGGCTCAACTTCGCGATGGTCGTGCACGGTGAGCAGAGGTTCGAGTACGAGCGGCCCATTCACGCGGGCGACGAGCTGGTGTGCACCTCGACCATCGCGGAGATCCGCAGCGTCGGCCGCAACGAGTTCCTGACCCTGCGCAGCGACGTCTCGACCACCTCCGGCGAACTGGTCTGCCGGACGTACAACACCATCGTGGAGCGGGGAGGGGCGGCCTGATCATGGCGGCGACGGTCAAGTACGACGAGGTGGAGACCGGCCAGGAGATCCCGGCCGTCGAGTATCGGGTCCGCCGGGTGGACCTGGTGAGGTACGCCGGGGCTTCCGGCGACTTCAACCCCATCCACTGGAACGAGCGGCACGCGAAGGCGGTCGGACTGCCCGACGTCATCGCGCACGGCATGTACACGATGGCGCAGGGCGGCCGGTTCGTCACGGACTGGGCGGGCGACCCCGGCGCTGTGGTGGACTACGGCGTGCGCTTCTCGTCCATGGTCGTGGTGCCCGACGACGACAACGGCGCCACGATCACGATCAGCGGGATCATCGAGGACAAGCGCGAGGACAAGCGCGTCGTCGTCGCGCTGACCGCGAGGTCCGGCGACGCCCGCGTCCTGTCCAAGGCCCGCGCGGTGGTCCAGCTCTCCTGACCGGCATCTTCCGACCGGTCGATTGGCCGTGGCGGTGCTGGGTAGCGGTCGGGTCGTGAGCGAGCGAGACATCGAAGCCAAGAACGAGCCGGTCACCACCCAGCGGGAGAGCGGTGACGTCGCCGGCGTCGCCGCGGAGACCCAGGACCCCGGCAAGGCCGGCGACGCCCACGGCGGCGCGATGCCGTCGCCGCGGGCGCGGAACGCCAAGCAGGCCGCCGGGGCCGCGGGCCCGGAAGAGATCGCCGAGGCCAAGCGGGACGTCGCCCCCGGTGGGACGATCGAGACCGCGCTGACGCCCTCGGGCGAGGCGTCGGTGGTCGCCTCCCAGCTCCTGTGGGACGGCAGCTCGGCCACCTCGAGGGTCGACGAGTCGATAGCCGCCAACGACCCCACCGACGACCCCGAGGACCACCCCCAGCCGTGATCTCGCACTGATGCCACTTCGCGATACCGCATGTTCTGCGACGAACCACAAGATCACAGGGACAGAGGGGCGGGGGGAGGGTGGCTATCCTGGTCGTTCACACAGCCCGGGGGATGCGTGAGGAGACCGATGGCTGACCGGTTGGCAGGGGTGCCGCTCGCCCCGTACATCACGTTGCGTACGGGCGGGCCCGCCCGGGCGTTCACGCAGGTGGAGACGCAGGACGAGCTGGTCGCGACCGTGGCCGAGGCCGACCGCGAGGGCGAGCCCGTGCTGGTGCTCGGCGGCGGCAGCAACCTCGTGGTGTCCGACGACGGGTTCGACGGGCTTGTGGTGCGCGTCGCGACCCAAGGCGTCGACGCCATGGCCGAGGACGGCCGTGTGCGCGTCACCGTGCAGGCGGGGGAGGACTGGGACGCCCTGGTCGCCCGCTGCGTGGCCGAGGGCTGGTCGGGCGTCGAGTGCCTGTCGGGGGTTCCCGGGCTGGTGGGCTCCACCCCTATCCAGAACGTCGGCGCGTACGGGCAGGACGTCTCGCAGACCGTCGCGGGCGTCCGCGTGTACGACCGGATGACCGGCGAGGTGGCAGACCTCACGGCGGCCGAGTGCGGCTTCGCCTACCGGCACAGCGCGTTCAAGCACGACCCCGGCCGGCACCTGGTGCTGGCCGTCACCTACGCTCTGGAGCGCTCACCGCTGTCGGGGCCCGTGGCCTACAAGGAGCTGGCCGTCCGCCTCGGGGTGGAGATCGGCGCGCGGGTGCCGCTGGCCGACGCGCGGGAGGCCGTGCTGGAGCTGCGGCGGGGCAAGGGCATGGTGCTCGATCCCGACGACCCGGACACGCGCAGCGCGGGGTCGTTCTTCACCAACCCCGTGCTCGGCCCGGATGAGGCGGCGGCCCTGGCGCTGCGGGCGCCCGGACATCCCCGCTGGGACATGCCCGACGGCACGGTCAAGGTCCCGGCGGCGTGGCTGATCGAGAACGCCGGGTTCCCCAAGGGCTACGAGAGGGGCCGGGCCCGCATCTCGACCAAGCACACGCTGGCCCTCACCAACCCCACCGGCGAGGCGGGCGCGGAGGAGCTGCTGGCGCTGGCCCGCGAGGTGCGCGACGGCGTGCACGAGAAGTTCGGAGTGTGGCTCGTCAACGAGCCCGTGCTGGTGGGAGTGAGTCTTTAGCTCGGTTAAACTGGGATAACACCGAAGGGGAGTAGTCCGAAATCCACTGATCGACACACTGGCGTTCGCACGCCCGGTCGTGGAGCCCTCGTGGCGGACGAGACCTTCGGCCCGACAGTCATGAACACATGCTGCCGGGCCGAAGTCGTGCCCGCACTCCCCGGGTGTCGTACGGCGGCCCGGTCGCACCTCCCCTCAAGGAAGGCGACCCCGTGCAAGCCCTCTGGATCTCCCTCGTCGTCATCTTCGTGGCCGAGCTGGGCGACAAGAGCCAGCTCATGGCTCTGACCTTCGCGACCCGGTTCAAGACGTGGCCGGTGCTGGCCGGCATCACCGTCGCGACCGCGCTCGTCCACCTCGTCAGCGTCGGCCTCGGCCGGGTCGTCGGCGACGCCCTCCCCACCACCGCCATCTCGATCGTCGCCGGCCTCGCGTTCCTCGCGTTCGCGGCGTGGACGCTGCGCGGCGACGAACTCACCGAGGAGGAGAAGGGCAAGGCGGCCAAGACCACCCGCAACGCGTTCGTCGCGGTCGCCGTGGCGTTCTTCCTCAGCGAGCTGGGCGACAAGACGATGCTCGCCACGATCACGCTGGCCACCCAGCACGGCTGGTTCGGCACGTGGGTCGGCTCCACCGTCGGCATGGTCGCCGCCGACGCGCTGGCCATCCTGGTCGGCCGGTTCCTCGGCACGCGCCTGCCCGAGAAGTGGATCAAGTATGGCGCGGCCGCCGCGTTCGCCGTCTTCGGCGTGCTGCTGTTGATCGAGCCCTTGATCGCCTAGGAGTCGAGCAGGGACAGGCGGTGGGCTGCGGCGGCGGCCTCTCCCCGGGTCGACACGCCCAGCTTGGGCAGGATGTTCGACACGTGCACGCTGACGGTCTTGGCCGAGATGAACAGCTCGGCCGCGATGTCCCGGTTGCTGCGCCCGGCCGCCACCAGGCGCAGCACCTCCAGCTCGCGAGGGGTCAGGTCGGCCTGCCGTACGGGCTCGGACGGCGCGGCGTCGGAGAGGGGCGAGCCGACGCGGCGGGCCAGCGTCTCGATCTGGGTGACCAGAGGGGTGGCGCGCAGCGCGACGGCGAGCGGGCAGGCCTCGCGCAGCCGAGCGGAGGCCCCCTCGCGGTCGCCGCTCGCGGCGGCGGCCAGGGCGCCGTGCAACAGCGCCTTGGCCCGGACGTACGGACGGCCCAGCCGTCGCCACGCCTCGGCCGCGGCGTCGAACTCACCCCGGTACACCAGCCCGAACGCCTCGTTCACCGGCCCGTCGCCGAGGTTCTCGGCCAGGCGGTCGCCCATGGCGCGTACGCGCTCGACCCGCTCGGGGGCGACCGGCGCCGCCGCGTCGCAGACGTACCGGACCGACGCGAGCAGCCGCCCGGCGAGCATGGCCTTGCGGGCCAGCGGCGGGTTGTCCAGCGCCGCCTCCAGCACGTCCAGGGCCTGCAGCGGCTCGCCGCGCAGCAGGTGCCACGCGACGCGCAGACGGGTGTTGTTCGTCCACTCCTGCGTGTGCTCGTCGCGATGCGGGGAGAAGGCGCCGACCTCGGTGAGGATGTCCTGTGCCAGTTCCTCCTCGCCGCGCCCGATCGCGATGTCCGCCCGGACGCGCAGCATGTGCCAGCGGGTACGCATCGTGGGGCCCATGGTCATGGACCGTTCGATGACCTCGACGGCCTCGTCCCACCGGCCGAGCGACTCCAGCGCCTCCGCCCGGTTGTTGGCGATGAACACCCCCTGGTGACGGAACCTGCCGTACCGCCGGGCGAGCTTCTCGCCCTCCAGGGCGAGCTCCACGGCCTCCTGGGAGCGGCCGAGATTGTCGAGGGCGTCCACGTTGTTGCCGAGGGCGCGCAGGATGATCCGGGGCGAGTCGAGGCGGGTGCCCATCGCCAGCGCGCGGTCGTTGAGCGCGAACGTGGTCTCCAGATCCCCGTTGATGGAGTGGCCGAGCGCGAGGTTGATCAGAAGGTCGCCCTCCTGGGCCTCGTCGCCGGTCTCGCGGGCGATGCGCAGCGCCTCCTCGGTGAGCGCGGTCCCCTCGACGACCCCGTCACTGCACATCAGCACCTGACCCAGCCGGGTCAGCACGAGCGCGCGGATGTCGCCCGGCCGCGGGACCAGCCGCTCGGCGCGCCGCAGGTCCTCCAGCCCCCCCGGCTTGCCCTTCTGGGACTTGACGTTCGCCATGCGGACCAGGAGCTCGGCCACCCGTTCCGGTGCGTTCCGCTCGTCGAGCTCGGCCAGCGCGCCGCGCACATACTTGAGGCTCTGCTCCATCTCGCCGCTGACGTACGCCGCCTCGGAGGCCCGTTCCAGCACCGTGCAGTGGTCGTGGCCGATGCGCTCGGCGGCGTCGGGCACCTTGTCCCACAGCGTCAGCACGCGTTCGAGCAGCTGGATCTGCTCGGTGTAGGCGAACGACTTGGCCGCCTTCTCGGCCGCCTCCCAGGCCGAGATCAGCGCCCACAGGTCGTCGCGCGCGGAGTACCAGTGGTGGGCGATCTCGATGGCCGCCCGCCCCGGGGGCACCAGGGTGCGGTCGCGGTCGATCTCCTCGGCGTACCGCGCGTGCATCCGCGCGTGCTCGCCGGGCAGCAGCTCGTCGTGGACCGCCTCGCGGATCAGGGCGTGCCGGAACGCGTACACCCCGCCGTCGGCCACCTGCAGGACGTTGGCGGCGATGGCCGGCCGCAGCGCGTTCTCCAGGTCGACGTCGGACAGTCCGCTGACCGCCGCGAGCAGGTCGTGCCCGACGCGTACGCCCCCGGCGGCGGCGACCCTGAGCACCCGCTGCGTCTCCTCGGGCAGCCGCTCCACCGAGCCGATGATCAGGTCGTGCAGCGAGTCGGGGAACGAGCACTCGTCGCCGCAGTCGAGCAGCGCCTCCACGAACAGCGGGATGCCGCCGCTGCGTTCGAAGACCCGGTCGACCTTGGCGAATTCGGGGGTCACCCCGAGGATCCCGGCCATCTGCGCGGCGACCTCGTCCTGGGTGAAGCGGGGCAGCTCCGCCCGGACCACGCCGTCGACCCGCCCCAGCTCGGCCAGCACCGGCCGCAGAGGATGGGTGCGGTGCAACTCGTCCGAGCGGTACGTCATCACCATCAGGACGGGGGCCGTCCTGAGGTTGCGGCTGAGGAAGGCGATCAGATCGCGGCTGGAGCGGTCGGCCCAGTGGATGTCCTCGATGACGAGCACCACCGGCCGCCGCTCGGCGAGGCGTTCCAGCAGGGTGAGGATCAGCTCGAACAACCGGGCACGGGCCGACTCGGTCTCCCCGTCGCCGCTCGGCTCGCCGAACTCGGGCAGCAGCCTGGCCAGGTCGCGGGCGGCGCCGTCGGGCAGCAGGGCGGCGATCTCGGCCGCGCCGCTCTCCCTTACCAGTTGCCGCAGCGCCGCGGTGAACGGCGCGTACGCCAGGCCCTCGGCGGACAGCTCCACGCAGCCCCCGACGAGCACGTGGGCGCCGTCCTGTGCGGCCTGTTCGGCGAACCGGCCCGCGAGGCGGGTCTTCCCCACGCCCGCCTCGCCGCCGATGAGCACCGCCGCGGTGGCCTGCTTACGGGCCTGGTCGTAGGCCTCGCCCAGGGTCTCCAGCTCCGCGTCCCGCCCGACGAAGACGGGGCTAACCGCCCGGCGTGTCATGTCGTAAAGCATGTCATGACCCTTTGCGTGGCTTCGCCTGGTTTTCTGGTCAGACCTGTGTGGCCTGTGGGGCTCAAGGCGGCTGACAAGCCCGGCCGGGAGGGAGGATCCGGCCGGGCCTTCGCGGGAGAATCATGAGGTGCGGAGCTTGCCGAAGGCCGCACGCAGCCGACGCTGACCGGCGCGCTGCCGGCCCTTCGTCGCCGCCTGCGCCTCGCGGGCGCGCCGGTGGCTCGCGGCCTCCTCCTGAAGCTGGGCCGCCCGGTTGATCATCACCTGGTACTGCAGTTCCGGACCCATCGCTGTGTCTCCTTGTTTCGGGCCTCTGTTCCGTACTCTTCAAGGTTCGGTCTAAGGCGTGGGGCGGCACATCGGGCGGATGCCTTATCTCTGGCACGGTCAGGGGCCGTAGGACTTCTAAGGCGGATAAGGCGATGCCTTAGGAACCCGGGTTTGGAATCAATCCAAGTGGTCGGGGATGCTGGTTCCGTGCCAACTATGACTACTCCGCTCGCGGAGGTCGCCTCCTCACCCTCGACGTTGCGGGCGTTCCTGCACGGCCTTCCCGGGGTCGACCGGGTCGGGGCGGACGGACGGGCCGCGATGCTGGGCACGCGATCCATCAAGACGACCGCCAAGAAACAGGCCATCGACATGGCCATCGGGATGGTCGACCTCACCACCCTGGAAGGCGCGGACACCCCCGGCAAGGTCAGGGCGATGTGCGCCAAGGCGGTGCGGCCCGATCCCGCCGACTCCTCAGTGCCGCCCGTCGCCGCCGTCTGCGTGTACCCCGACCTGGTGGCGACCGCCGCCGAGGCCCTCGCGGGGTCGGGCGTGAAGGTGGCCTCCGTCGCCACGTCGTTCCCCAGCGGCCGGTCCTCGCTGGAGGTGAAGGTCGCCGAGACGTCCCTCGCCGTGGCCGCGGGAGCGGCCGAGATCGACATGGTCATCGACCGCGGCGCTTTCCTCGCCGGCGACTACCTCAAGGTGTTCGAGGAGATCGTCGCCACAAAGGAAGCGTGCGGCGACAGTCACCTCAAGGTGATCCTCGAGACCGGCGAGCTCGCGACGTACGACAACGTGCGGCGGGCCTCCTGGCTCGCGATGATCGCCGGGGCGGACTTCATCAAGACCTCGACCGGCAAGGTGTCGCCGGCAGCGACGCTCCCGGTGACGCTCGTCATGCTGGAGGCCGTGCGCGACTTCCTCGCCGCGACCGGCCGCAAGGTGGGCGTGAAGCCCGCGGGCGGCATCCGCACCACCAAGGACGCCATCAAGTATCTGGTGCTGGTCAACGAGACCGCCGGGCCCGACTGGCTGGACGCCGACTGGTTCCGCCTCGGCGCCTCCTCGCTGCTGAACGACCTGCTCATGCAGCGGCAGAAGATGGCCACCGGCCGGTACGCCGGTCCCGACTACTTCACGCTGGACTGAGGGCTGGACTGAGGCATGTTCGAATACGCACCCGCGCCCGAGTCGCGGGACATCGTCGACATCCGGCCGTCGTACGGCCTGTTCATCAACGGCGAGTGGGTCGAGCCGCAGGGCGAGGAGCGCCACAAGACCGTCAACCCGGCCACCGAGGAGGTGCTCGCGGAGGTCGCGTGGGCGGGGGAGGCCGACGTCGACCGCGCGGTCCAGGCCGCCGCCAAGGCGTTCCCCGTGTGGTCGGCCATGCCGGGCGCGGAGCGGGCCAAGTACCTGTTCCGGATCGCCCGGATCATCCAGGAGCGGGCGCGTGAGCTGGCCGTGCTGGAGACGCTCGACAACGGCAAGCCGATCCGGGAGTCCCGCGACGTGGACCTCCCGCTGGTCGCCGCCCACTTCTTCTACTACGCGGGCTGGGCCGACAAGCTGTCGTACGCCGGGTTCGGTGAGAACCCCCGGCCGCTGGGCGTGGCCGGGCAGGTCATCCCGTGGAACTTCCCGCTGCTCATGCTGGCCTGGAAGATCGCGCCCGCGCTGGCCTGCGGTAACACGGTCGTGCTCAAGCCGGCCGAGACCACGCCGCTGACCGCGCTGGCGTTCGCCGACATCTGTCGTCAGGCCGACCTGCCGCCGGGGGTCGTGAACATCGTCACCGGCGCGGGCGGGACGGGCGCCGCGCTCGTCAACCACCCCGGCGTGGACAAGGTCGCCTTCACCGGCTCGACCGAGGTCGGCCGCCTCATCGCGAGGAGCCTCGCCGGGACGCGCAAGAAGCTCACGCTGGAGCTCGGCGGCAAGGCCGCCAACATCGTGTTCGAGGACGCGCCGCTGGACCAGGCCGTCGAGGGCATCGTCAACGGCATCTTCTTCAACCAGGGCCACGTCTGCTGCGCCGGGTCGCGGCTGCTGGTGCAGGAGTCGATCGCCGCCGACCTGCTCGAGGCGCTGAAGCGGCGCCTCGGCACGCTCCGGCTCGGCGACCCGCTGGACAAGAACACCGACATCGGCGCGATCAACTCGGCCGAGCAGCTCGCCAAGATCCGCGAGCTGTCGGAGGCGGGGGAGGCCGAGGGCGCCGAGCGGTGGTCGCCCGCCTGCCCGATCCCCGACCGCGGCTACTGGTTCCCGCCCACCCTCTTCACCGGCGTGGCCCAGTCGCACCGCATCGCCCGGGAGGAGATCTTCGGCCCGGTGCTGTCGGTGCTGACCTTCCGCACCCCCGCCGAGGCGGTGGAGAAGGCCAACAACACGCCGTACGGGCTGTCGGCGGGCGTGTGGACCGAGAAGGGCTCGCTGATGCTGTGGACGGCGGCCCGGCTGCGGGCCGGCGTCGTCTGGTCCAACACGTTCAACCGGTTCGATCCCACCTCGCCGTTCGGCGGCTACAAGGAGTCGGGCTACGGCCGCGAGGGCGGGCGCCAGGGTCTGGAGGCATACCTTGCGGTGTGATCACCCCTCCGGCCGTCCGTGTGGCAGGTGCGGCGACGGGCAGCGCCGCCGGCTGGTACGGCGGGCCCGCGCGGGAGCGGGCGAAGGCTTCGCCCGGGCCCGTCGCTCCGGCCGCTTCGCCGTACGGCACGGCTGGTTCGCGCACCGCGGCGGCGTGTGCCGCTGCGGCCAGACCTACCGGCCGGCCCGTCCACTGGAGATTGGAACCTTCGATGAGTGAGCGCACAGAACGGCTGGGCGTGCGCAAGACGTACAAGCTGTTCATCGGCGGCGCGTTCCCGCGTTCGGAAAGCGGAAGGTCGTATGCCGTGACCTCCTCCAAGGGCGACTTCCTCGCCAACGCGGCAAGGGCTTCGCGCAAGGACGCCAGGGACGCGGTCGCGGCCGCGCGCAAGGCGTTCCCGGGCTGGTCCGGGGCCACGGCGTACAACCGGGGACAGATCCTGTACCGGATCGCCGAGATGCTGGAGGGCCGTCGCGCGCAGTTCGCCGCCGAGGTCGCCGACGCCGACGGCGTCTCCGCGAAGAAGGCGGGCGAGCTGGTGGACGCCGCGGTCGACCGGCTGGTCTGGTACGCGGGCTGGTCCGACAAGATCGGCGCGGTCCTCGGGTCGGCCAATCCGGTGGCCGGGCCCTACTTCAACCTGTCGAGCCCGGAGCCGGCGGGCGTGGTCGCGGTGGTGGCCCCGCAGGAGGGACCGCTGCTCGGGCTGGTCAGTGTGATCGCGCCGGTGATCGTGACGGGCAACACCTGCGTGGTGGTCGCCTCCGAGCGCGCGCCGCTGCCGTCGATCACGCTGGCGGAGGTGCTGGCGACCTCCGACCTGCCGGGCGGGGTGGTGAACATCCTCACCGGCTCGGCCGCCGAGATCGCCCCCTGGCTCGCGGGCCACATGGACGTCAACGGCATCGACCTGACGGGCGCCGACGCCGAGCTGGCGGTCACGTGTGAAGAACTGGCCGCGGAGAACCTCAAGCGGGTGCTCCGGCCGCCGGCCGATCGCGTGGACTGGCTCGCCGACCCCGGCATCGAGCGGATGACGGCGTTCCTGGAGACCAAGACCGTCTGGCACCCGATCGGGGTTTAGGTCGTGGCTGCCTAGCCCTTCGCCAGGGCCAGGAGGAGTTCGGCGTTCGAGCCCGTGTTCTTCAGCGTGGTGAGGAAGCGTTCGAACGCCTCCTGGTCCTGCATCGCCCGGCGCAGCCGCCGCACCGGCGGCAGCTCGGCGGGGTGGAGCAGCAGCTCCTCGCGGCGGGTGCCGGAGGCGACGACGTCGACGGCGGGGAAGACGCGGCGGTCGGCCAGGCTCCGGCTCAGCTTCAGCTCCATGTTGCCGGTGCTCTTGAGCTCCTCGAAGACGATGTCGTCCATCTTCGAGCCCGTCTCGACCAGCGCGGTGGCGAGGATCGTGAGCGAGCCGCCGCCCTCGATGTTGCGGGCGGCGCCGAGCACCTTTTTGGGCTGGTGCAGGGCGCGGACGTCCATGCCGCCCGTCAGCACGCGCCCGCCGCTCGGCGCGGCCATGTTGTACGCCCGGCCGAGGCGGGTGATCGAGTCCATCAGCACGACCACGTCGCGGCCCGTCTCCACGAGCCGCTTGGCCCGTTCGACGGCGAGTTCCGCCACGGCGATGTGGTCCTGCGGCGCGCGGTCGAAGGTCGAGGCGATGACCTCGGCCCGGACCGACTCGCGCATGTCGGTGACCTCCTCGGGCCGCTCGTCCACCAGGACGACCATGAGGTGGCATTCGGGGTGGTTGGTCGTGATCGCGTTCGCGACGGCCTTGAGCAGCATCGTCTTGCCGGCCTTCGGCGGCGCGACGATCAGGCCGCGCTGGCCCTTGCCGACCGGGGCGAACAGGTCGATGACCCGCGTCGCCGGCATGGTCCGCGTCGTCTCCAGGCGCAGCCGCTCGTCGGGGTGGATCGGCACGAGATCGGCGAAATCCGGCCGCGCGGTGTCCACGGGCGCGCCGTTCACGACCGTGACGGCGGTGAGCTTGCCGTTCTGGGCGATGCCGCGGACGTGGTCGCCGCGGCGCAGGCCGAGCGCGTCCGAGAGCGCGGCCGGGACGGTCACGTCCTTCGGGCCGGGCAGGTAGCCGTTCGTACGGATGACCGTGTTCGTGCCCGACCGGTCGAGCAGGCCGGTGACCTCGGTGGTCCGGGTGTCCTTCGTACGGGCCGGCCTGGTGCGGGAACCGGTGCGCGGCTTCGGAACGCTGAGAGTGGTGGTCATGGGACTCCTTGGGTCTGGGACATGTGGGTGCACGCTGATCAGGGACGGCCGGTCCGGCCGGAGCGGAGGGGGAGGGAGCGGGGACCGCGGCGAAGGCCCGGCGGAGCGGGTTTCGCGAGGACCGAGGTTTCCTCCCGGCGCGGCGTCTCGGTGCGTGGCGGCCCGTGCTGCTTGGACCGGTGGCGGAGAGATGCTCGCGGGACGTGCGACGCGCGTATGGGCTCACAGATGGAGCCAGAACCATACGGCTTGCCGCTGACTATAACAGGCTGACCTGGTTCGGTGATTCCCTCCCGCTATCGGGCCTGGAGGGCGTCGAGCGCCACGGCCATGGCGATGACGAGGCGGCGGTCGAGGCGTGGGTCGCGGATCTCGATGGCGTACCGGTCGCGCAGGCCCCACCTGCGGTCGACCGAGAACGCGATCGACGCGCCGATGCTGAAGTCGAAGTGGTACGGCAGCCATTCCAGTGAGTCGGAGAACCGGCGCAGCAGAGCGACCGCCATGTTCCGCTCATGTCCGGTCAGTGTCGGCAGTCCCGGCTGCTGGAGGTGCCAGGTCGAGCGGAGCAGCGACCGGCCGAAGTCCTTGCGGAACGTGCCGATCGGGGCCCCCGCGTGGTCGATCACGTCGTACTCGCCGGCCAGGTCGAGGACCTTACGGGCCTTGAAGCCGGCCAGCGTCTCCTGCCGGGACTCGTCCGTGTAGAGCGTGACCTGCTCCTTGAGCGCCATCCGCTTCTGCTCCGCGAAGGCCACGATCTCGCCTTCAGAACCGTCGGGGCGAGCCACATGGACGACGTACCTGTTCACCATCATGGTGATCTTCTGCCGCAGGTGCAGGCGGGTCTGCGCCTGCAGGGCCGCTATGTCCATGTGAATCTCCAAAGACGGTTCTTTGCCTCCCTATATGCCCTCTTCCCGAAGAAGATCACCAGTGAGATGCCGCCGAATCGGCGACCCTGTGCGTTGGACGACATCAGTGACCATAACCACACTTTTCGGGCTTGTAGAAACCAGGGAAGATCCCTATAAGGTAAGGCTTACCTAATCACAGTCTCGGCAGGGAGTCCTGTATGTTTCTCCGGCACCGCGGTCTCGGTCTCGGTATCGGCGCCGTCGCGGTCGCACTCTCGCTGGCCGCCTGCGGCACCTCCTCCGGTTCCGGCTCGGGCGCCGCCGCCGGAACGCCCGCCGCCGAGGCCGCCAAGAAGGCCGTCGCCAAGGGTGGCGCGGACTTCGGCACCGCCGCGGAGAAGACCGCCGCGATGGGCACGGACGCCAAACCGGGCGAGTGGCCGCGCACCGTCACCCACGCCATGGGCACGACCGAGATCAAGGCCGCGCCCCAGCGGGTCGTCGTCCTGGACGTCGGGGAGCTCGACAACGTCGTGTCCCTGGGCGTCAAGCCGGTCGGCTTCGCGCCCAGCGAGGGGTCGCCCGAACTGCCGTCCTACCTGAAGCAGGACGCCGGCACCCCGAAGAACGTCGGCACGATCAACAACCTCAACCTGGAGGCGATCGCCGGGCTGCACCCGGACCTGATCCTCGGCAGCCAGTTGCGCGCCGCCGAGCAGTACGACGAGCTGTCGAAGATCGCCCCGACCGTGTTCTCCATCCGTCCCGGGTTCACCTGGAAGGAGAACTACCTCCTCAACGCGGCCGCCCTCGACAAGACCGAGGAGGCCACGGCGAAACTCGCGGAGTACGACCGCAAGGTGAAGGACCTCGGCGCGAAGCTGGGCGACGACAAGCCCGTCGTCTCGATGGTGCGCTTCATGCCCGACGGAGCGATCCGGCTCTACGCCAACGCCTCCTTCATCGGCACCATCCTCCAGGACGCCGGCATTCCGCGCCCGGACAACCAGAACATCCCCGACCTCGCCGCCGAGGTGAGCGCGGAGAACATCGACCAGGCGGACGCGGACGTCATCTTCACCGGCGTCTACGGCGATCCGAAGGCCACCGACAAGGCGGCGGTCCAGGGCAATCCGCTGTGGAAGAACCTCAAGGCGGTCAAGGCCGGGCACGCCTACGAGGTCCCGGACGAGACCTGGTATCTCGGTCTCGGCGTCACCGCCGCCATGCAGGTCGTCGGGGATCTGGACAGGTACCTCGCCGGATAGGCGCACGCGGTCCCCCACCGGCTCCGAGAAAGCGAACGAATGCCCAGTGCCACCCGACGCCGCGTCGGCCCGACGGCCGGGGGCGCACTCCTGCTGGTTCTCGCCGGACTGCTGGTCCTCGCCGTGCTGCTCAGCCTCGCGGCAGGCAGCCGCCCGATCGCGCCGAGCGTGGTGGTGGACGCCCTGCTGCACGGCGGGGTGCACAGCGGCGGCGAAGCCCACGTCGTACGGTCGTTGCGGGTGCCTCGCACGCTCGTCGGGGTGATGGTCGGCGTCGCCCTCGCCGTGGCCGGCACGGTCATGCAGGGCATCACCCGCAACCCCATCGCCGAGCCCGGCATCCTGGGCGTCAGCCAGGGCGCTTCGGTGGGCGTGGTGTGCGCGATCGCGTTCTTCGGCGTGCACTCACTGAGCGGTTACGTGTGGTTCGCCTTCGCGGGCGCGGGGATCGCGGCGGTCGCGGTCTACATCATCGCCAGCGGCGGACGCGGCGGCGCCACCCCGGTCACGCTCGCCCTGGCCGGCACCGCGATGAACGCCCTGCTCGCCTCCGTCGTCTCCGCCATAACGACGACCGACGCCGAGGCCCTGGACGAGTTCCGGTTCTGGCACGTCGGCTCGATCAGCGGGCGGAGCGCCGAGATCGCCGGGCAGACCTGGCCGTTCCTCCTCGCGGGGCTGCTGCTGGTCGCCTCGATGGCCCGGGGACTCGACGCGCTCGCGCTCGGGGAGGACGTGGCCAAGGGACTCGGCCACAACGTCCCCCTGCTGCGGATCCTCGGAGGTCTCGGCGCCACCGTCCTGACCGGCGTCGCGGTCGCCGCCGCCGGCCCGATCGCCTTCACCGGCCTGGCCGTCCCGCACATCGCGCGGGCGCTCGTCGGCACGGACCACCGCTGGGTCCTTCCCGCGGCGGCCCTGCTCGGTCCCGTGATGATCCTGGTCGCGGACGTGCTCGGCCGCGTCGTCTTCCCGCCCTCGGAGGTGCCGGTGGCCGTCATGACCGCACTGCTCGGCGTGCCGTTCCTGATCGCACTGGTACGCAGGAAGGCGGTGGTGGCGGCGTGACGATGCCCGGTAGCCCCGTGCGCCCCACCGGCTTCTCGGTCCTGCGCGCGGGGCGGGGCAGCTTCCTGCTGCACCGCAGAGCGGCCCTCGTCGCCGCCCTGCTCGGCGCGGTGCTCGCGGTGACCGCCGTCGTCTATCTGTGCGTCGGCGAGTCCTTTGTCAGCCCCACGGAGGTCGTCCGCGTGCTTGCGGGGCGACCGAGCCCCGACGAGTTCGTGGTCGGCACCCTGCGGATGCCCCGCCTCGTGGTCGGCCTGCTGGCCGGCGCCGCCTTCGGCATCGCCGGGGCCTTCATCCAGGCCGTGGCCCGCAACCCGCTCGCCAGTCCGGACGTGATCGGTGTGACACACGGCGCCGGCGCGGCGACCGTCGCCGCGATGACCTTCGGCGTCACCGCGCACACCGCGTTGCCGTACGTCTCGATCCTCGGCGGCCTGGCCGCTGCCGCGCTGGTCTACGTCTTCGCGTGGCGCAGGGGCCTGCACGCCGGCCGCTTCGTGCTCATCGGCATCGGCATCTCGGTGGCACTCGGCTCCCTGACACAGCTGTTCCTCACCAAGGGCGACTACCTGGTGGCCCAGCAGGCCAAGGTCTGGCTCACCGGATCGCTCAACGGCCGCGGCTACGACCACGCCGCACCGCTCGCCTGGACGCTGCTCGTGCTGACGCCGGCGCTGCTCTGGGCGGCCAGGGCCCAGCGCACGGTGTCGTTCGACGACGACACGGCGACCGCTCTCGGCGTACGGCTCGGCCGGGTCCGCCTGGGCCTGACCGTCCTCGGCGTCGTCCTGGCGTCGGTGGCGACGGGCGCGGCGGGCCCGGTCGACTTCGTCGCGCTGCTCGCCCCGCAGATCGCCCGCCGTCTCACCCGCACCGCACAGATCCCCCTGGCCGGCTCCGCGCTGGCCGGCGCCCTGATCGTGACCGTCGCGGATCTGCTGGCCCGCAGACTGTTCTCCCCGATCGAGCTGCCGGTCGGCGTGTTCACCGCGGCGGTGGGCGCCCCGTATCTGATGTGGCTGATCGTCCGCACTCGCAGCCGTTCCGGAGGCACCGCATGACCGGAAACCGCCTGAGGGCCGAAGGGCTCGTGCTCACGTACGAGGACCGCACGGTCGTCGACGGCCTCGATCTGGAGATCCCGGACGGGCAGGTCACCGTCATCATCGGGCCCAACGCGTGCGGCAAGTCCACGCTGCTGCGCGCGTTGGGCCGGCTGCTCAGGCCGCGGCGCGGCGCGGTCCTGCTGGACGGCACCGAGCTGGCACGCATCCCCACCAGACGGGTCGCCCGGGAGATCGGGCTGCTGCCGCAGACCCCGGTGCCGCCGGAGGGGATCACGGTCTCCGAGCTGGTCACCCGCGGCCGGCAGCCACACCACAAGTGGTGGCAGCAGTGGACGGAGGCGGACGAGAAGGCCGTGAGCGAGGCGATGGACCGCACCGCGACCGGCGATCTCGCGGAGCGGCCGGTCGACGAGCTGTCCGGCGGTCAGCGGCAGCGGGCCTGGATCGCGATGGCCCTCGCCCAGGACACCGGCCTCCTGCTGCTCGACGAGCCGACGACCTACCTCGACATCGCGCACCAGGTCGAGGTGCTCGACCTGGTGCGGCAGCTCAACCGCGAGCGCGGCCGGACCGTGGTCGTCGTCCTGCACGACCTCAACCAGGCCGCCCGCTACGCGGATCACCTCATCGCCATGAAGGCGGGACGCATCGTCGCCCAGGGCGCACCGGGCGACGTCATCACCGCCGATCTGGTCCACGAGGTCTTCGGACTCACGTCGGTCGTCGTGCCGGACCCGGTCACGGGAGGCCCGCTCGTCGTGCCGGGCGCGCCCTGGCAACGCGAATAGGTCCTTGTGGCCTCAGGGTCAGGGGATCGGGGTTTTCTCAGGGTTCCTCGCGGAACGTGGATTACCCGACGGTCCGTTGAACCGGGTGAACGAAAGGAGCCGATCGATGTACCGATCGAGGCAGCACAAGATCATCGCTGGCGTCTGCGGGGGGATCGCGGACCGGTACGGCATGTCGCCGACGGTCGTGCGGGTGCTGTTCCTGCTGTCCTGCATCCTGCCGGGTCCGCAGTTCGTGGCCTACCTCATCATGTGGGTGCTGTTTCCCAAGGCCCCGTCCGCTTCCGCTCACGGCTACGACCACTCGTACGGCCACAGGTAGGAAGCACGGGGCGGGTGGCCGCGTTTATGCTCACATCGGAAGAGGTGAGCGATGATGCGGCAACGGCCCCTGACGCTGGTCCAGGACGAGCTGGTCGACTACGAGAAGGCCATGGAGCGCATGGCCGCGCTGGTCGAGGAACGACAGGACGACGCGCGGCCCGACACTCTGTGGCTGCTCAGCCATCCGCCGGTCTTCACGATCGGCAAGCGGACGCTGGAGACCCACCTGCCCGACCCGTCGGCCGGCATTCCCGTGGTGCCGACCGGCCGTGGCGGCCAGCTCACCTATCACGGGCCCGGGCAGCTCGTCGGTTATCTCATCGTGAAGCTGCGGGACGGCGAGGGCGTGGTCGACTACATCCGCGAGGTCGAGCTGCGGCTGGTCGAGGCGCTGGCCCGGATCGGCGTCCCGGCCGAGCGCCGCGACACCCCGCCCGGGTCGGAGCTGCTCACCGGCGTGTGGACGCGGGACACCGGGCGGAAGATCGTCTCGATCGGCATGCGGTCGAGCCGGTCGGTCACCAGCCACGGCTTCGCGCTCAACGTCGACGGCGACCTCACGCCGTGGAACCTCGCCATCCCCTGCGGCATGCCCGACGTGGAGATGACCTCGATCGCCCGCGAGCTCGGACGGGCCTCCATGGAGGAGACCCGCCCGGTCGTCGCGGAGGCGTTCGAGGCCTCCTGACGCCGCGGGTCACAGGGACGTCGGCGGTCACAGGGCCCGGGCCGCGCTCTCCAGGCCGCGGGCCACCCGCTCCCGCCAGTCGTCGCGGAACATCGGCTGTGCTCGTTCCTCCAGTACCCACAGCGTGAGCTGAAGCCGGCGCAACGCAGTGAAGTCCCCGATCGCGTCCTCGTGGCTCGCGGGCAGCGGCCGTACGGCGCGGTATCCCGCGAGCAGCGCGGCACGCAGATCCGCGGCGTGTGGCAGGTGGGCGAGTTCGCCCGCGGTCACGGCCAGGTCGTAGGCGAAGTGGCCGTACCCGCAGTCGTCGAAGTCGATGGCGCGGACCTCGCCGCGCTGGAAGAGATAGTTCTCCTGGTGCAGGTCGCCGTGGATCAGCCCGTAGGCGTCCGGGCCGTGGCCCAGGGCGTCCCGGACGCGCCGGACGCGGTCCGCCACCGTCCGCACGATCTCGGCGCCCGCCGCCGAATGCACCTGCTCCACCAGGCGTGCCGCCTGCTCGGCCTCCTCCTGCGGCGGGGCCGCGGTGCGGCGGCCCGGCTCGGTGACGGCGTCGACGCGTCCCCGGGTGAAACCGGCCGGCGCCGTCCACCCGGCGCTGTGCAGGTGCAGGTGTGCGGTGAAGGCGCCCACCCGGCGCAGGTGCGCGGTGGTGAGCGCGGTGTCCAGGAACCGGCCGTCCACCCAGTGGTACAGCACGCAGCTGCGTGCCGCCGGCACCTCCGCGTGCTCGGCCACGGTCAGCAGGTCACCCGTACGTGTGGGCACCGGCTCGGGGACGGCCAGCGCGGTGTCGCGGCGCAGGGCCCGCAGCCACAGGGCCTCCGACCTGACCATCTCCGGGCTCGGGCCGCCGGGGCGCTGGACGCGGAGCACGTAACGCCGGCCGTCCGCGCCGTCCACCCGGAAGGTGGTGTTGAAGCCCTTCGCCATCGCGGTCAGGCGGGCCACCGGCACGTCGTAGGCCGACAGTGCCGTGCGGGCGAGCGCGGCCAGGCGGCGCGTGCGCCCCGCGCGGCTCAGTGCCTCGAACGGCGTGCGCCCGGTGTTGTCGATCATTAGACGAGCGTACGGCCCGCCCGGGTGGGGCGGGCCGTATTCCGGGCAGATCAGGCCACGGGCTCGGGCCGGCCGACGTCGTCGCCCATGTCGTCAACCGTGCGGCGGGGCCCGGCGAACCAGTGCTTGGCCGACAGGTGCCACCACAGGGCGATGCCGACGAGCACGGCGCCCACGGCGATGGGGGCGTAGTTCACCGACGTCCAGGCGAAGTCCTTGTTGCCCGGGACGCCCGCGGGGGCGATGGGCAGGATGAAGTAGATCGAGATGATCGCGATCTCGATCACCGCGATCCAGGACAGCGCCTTGTATTTGCGTCCCAGCGTCCACGGGCCCGGCTGGAACGAGTCTCCGGCCCGCAGCCGCAGCCAGATCGGGATGAGGAACGCCAGGTAGAGCCCGATCACCGCGATGGACACCACGGCGAGGAACGCGACGGGGGTCGTCGTGCCCTCGGGCGCGTAGAGCGCGGGCAGCGTGATCAGCAGCGCGACCCCGGAGCCACCGATGATCGCGTTGACCGGCGTGCGGTTGCGGTCGACCTTCGACCACAGCCGCCAGCCCGGCACCGCGCCGTCTCTGGAGAACGCGTACATCATCCGGGACATCGACGTCACGCAGCTCATGCCGCAGAAGAACTGGCCGATGGTGGAGATCCCGAAGATGACCGTGGCGAGGGAGGACGACAGAGACGAGGTGAAGATGGCCCCGACGAAGCCGCCCTCGGCGTTGACGGCGTCCACGTTCGTCGCCGCGAACAGGAACGACAGCAGCAGGATCCAGCCGCCGATCGCGGAGTAGAAGATCGACTGCCACAGGCCCCTGGCCGCGGTGCGGGCCGCGCCGTGGGTCTCCTCCGACACGTGGGCGCAGGCGTCGAAGCCGGTGATCGTGTACTGCGTGAGCAGGAAGCCCAGCGGCAGCACGTACAGCCAGAACGCCGGGCCCGAGTCGCCCTCGCCGAAACCGGAGTGGTTGAAGGTCTCAAACAGGAAGCCCACGCTCTGGTGCTTCGACGGACCGAAGATCAGGATCAGCACGACGGCCGCCGCGCCGAACACGTGCCACCACACCGAGACGTTCTGCAGCAGCGAGATCAGGCGGTGGCTGAAGATGTTGATCAACGCGTGCAGCACCAGGACGATCGCGAACAGCAGGAAGGTCTGCCGCAGCGCGTTGCCGCTCGCCCAGGAGTCGCTGAACCGGCCGATGGTGATGTTCAGGAAGGTGGCGCAGCCGTAGTCGACCGACGCGGTCACCGCGATCAGCCCGATCAGGTTGAGCCAGCCGGTGAACCAGCCGTGCACCGGCCCGCCCAGCTTCGCGGCCCACCAGTAGATGCCGCCCGCCGTGGGGTACGCGGAGACCAGCTCCGCCATGCAGAACCCGATGATCAGGATGAACGCCGAGATCAGCGGCCAGCCGATGGAGATCGCCAAAGGCCCGCCGTTGTTCCACGCCTGGCTGAACGTGGTGAAACAGCCGGCCAGGATCGAGATGATGGAGAAGGAGATCGCGAAGTTGGAGAACCCGCTCCAGGTGCGGGCCAGTTCCTGCTTGTAGCCGAGTTCCGCCAGTCGCTTGGCGTCGTCGTCGTGGTCAGCGTCGTCGAGGGCTTGCGCCACTGAGGCCTCCTCTAACCGGTGCGGAGTTTCCGGACGCCGTCGATCAGGCGGCCGAAGCGTGGATCATCGAGGTCGCGTACGGCTTGGGCGAACTTGTCGGCGGCCTCGGCGGAGTAGTCGAATCCGGGCATGGCCCCGTCGCGGACCAGCCCCTCGTGGATGACGAACCAGAGCGTCCAGGTGAGGTTGGACATGATCAGGTTCAGTCGCACCCGGGGAACGTGCTCGTCGTCGCCGAAGTAGGCCCGCGTGAGCCGTACGACCTGGTCGGGGTCGAAGTCGGACTCGGCGGCGATGTCGCCCAGCTCGAAACAGGGGTCGTTGTTGCCGGAGAGCTGGTAGTCGACGATCCGGACGCCGTCGCCGGTGACGATCAGGTTCTCGGCCAGCAGGTCGTTGTGGCAGGGGGCCGTGGGGAGCGGGCGCCGGGCCAGCGCCGCCTCGATGCCGGCCACGGCCGGTAGCACGTCCTCGTACCCGGCGGGGAGGGCCAGGCCGTGGGCGCGGCAGCGCGCGACGAACTCCCGGAGCTTGTCGAAGATCGAGAAGTCGTTGCCGAAGCGGGGGCCTGCGTGCAGGCGGCGGCAGGCGTCCGCGACCTCTTCGATCCGCGCGGCCACGGCCGGGGCGTCGAGGGTGACCCCCTCGACGTACTCCAGGAGGAGGACGCCCGGCAGCACGTGGACGACGCGGGGGCCGATCCCGGACGACGCCGCGGCGACCGTGTTGGCGATCTCCTGGTCGAGCGGGATGCCGAGCCCGGTCTCGGCGATGCGCGGGTCGAGCACCCGCAGGAGCCAGCGGTCGCCGTCCTCGCTGTCGACCCTGGCGATGTGGTGGCTGAGCCCGCCCTTGATCGTCGTGAAGGTCAGCGGCCGCCCGGCCCAGGCCGTGACGAGATCCATTGCGTCTGCGACGGGATCTGGCATGCCCGGCTCCTTTTGGTCTACCTTCAGACCATTGATCCGATTGTCTGGGCCGGGTGTTACAGGACGGTACCGATGTCGCAACTTCCCGCAGAAGCCCGCGCGGTCGTCATCGGCGGCGGAGTGGCTGGATGCAGCGTCGCCTATCACCTCGCCCGGCTCGGCTGGACCGACGTGATCCTGGTCGAGCGGCACGACCTCACCGAGGGCACGACCTGGCACTCCGCCGGCTTCGTCGGCCAGCTGAGGTCCACCGTCACGCAGACCCGGATGATCATGTATTCGGCCGGTCTCTATCCCGAACTGCGCGAGCTGACCGGGCTCGATCCGGGCTGGCACGGCGTGGGCGGCCTGCGCCTGGCGACCACCCCCGAGCGCATGGAGGAACTGCTGCGCCAGGCCGGGGCCGCCGAGACGTACGGGCTCGACCTGGAGGTGCTCGACCACCGGGGCACACTCGACCGGCTGCCGCTGCTGGAGGTGGGCGACGTCCTCGGGTCGCTGTGGCTGCCGGGGGACGGATGGCTCGACCCGGCCCGGCTCGGTCACGCCCTGGCCGAGGGCGCCCGCAGGCTCGGCGTACGGATCTTCACCGGCGTGGAGGTCACCGGCATCGACGTCCACGGCGGCCGCGTGACCGCCGTACGGCTGCGCGGCGAGGACGGCGAGCACGTCGTGCGCACGGAGACCGTCGTCGACGCGGCGGGCGCGGCGGCCGGGGTGGTCGGCCGGATGGCCGGGGCCGACATCCCGATCGTGCCGATCAAGCACCAGTACGTGGTGACTCCGGCGTCCGGCGTCCCGGCGGACACGCCGACCGTCCGGGACCCGGACAACATCGTGTACTTCCGCGAGGAGGACGGCGGCATCCTCGTGGGCGGCTACATCAGGAGTCCGCAGGTCTGGGACACCGACCGGCCTCTGTCCGCGCCCCGCACGCTCTTCACGCCCGACATGGCGAAGTTCCGCGAGTCGTGGGACTCGGCGGTCCGGCGGGTGCCGTCACTGGGATCGGTCGGGGACGGCGACGACCCGGCGGCGTTCCGCAAGGTCGTGCACGGGCCCGAGGCGTTCACGCCCGACGGGGAGTTCCTGCTGGGGGAGACCGCGGTCGCCGGACTCTGGGTGGCGGCCGGCTTCTGCGTGCACGGCCTGGCCGCCGCCGGCGGCGTGGGCAAGGTCATGGCCGAGTGGATTGTCGAGGGCGCTCCGGAGTATGACGTCTTCGGCATGGACGTCCGCCGTTTCGGCGGGCATGCCCGATCCGCACGCTGGGCCCGCGCCAGAGCCCTGGACTCCTACAGCAAGTACTACGACATCGTCTATCCCGGTGAGGAGCGCACCGCCACCCGGCCGCTGCGCCGTTCGCCGGCCTGGGTGCGGCACGAGGCGCTGGGCGCGTCCTTCGGTGAGAAGGCCGGTTGGGAGCGGGTCAACTGGTACCCACCCACCTCGGATGAGGACGTGGCACGGCCGAGGGGCTGGGCGGGCCGAGTCTGGTCTCCGGCCATCCGCGAGGAGTGCCTGGCGACGCGGGACGCCGCCGGGCTGTTCGACCAGACGTCCTTCGCCAAGTTGGAGATATCCGGATCTGTCGCTGACCTGGAGCGGCTGGCGGGCAACACTCTGGACCGGCCCGTCGGCGCGGAGTTCCACACGCCGGTCTACACGCCGGTTTACCCAGTGGTCCACCCGGTGGTCTACACCCAACTGCTCGACGAACGCGGCGGCATCGAGGCGGACGTGACCGTGACCCGGCTGGCGGAGGACCGGTTCCGCCTCGTCACCGGCACCGCGTTCGGGGTCCACGACGCCGCCCTGCTGCGCCGTCACGGGCTTGCGGTCGCCGACGTCACCTCCGCCTACGCGTGCTACTGCCTGTGGGGGCCTCGCGCCTACGAGATCCTGGCGTCGCTGAGCGACGACGATCTGACCTTCGGTTACCTGCGGGCCGCCGAGATCAGCGTGGGACACGTCCCGGTGCTCGCCCAGCGGGTCACGTTCGTGGGCGAGTTCGGCTGGGAGCTCTACTGCCCGTCCGAGTACGGGCTGACGTTGTGGGACTCCCTCATGGAGGCGGGCCTGCCGCACGGCATGCGGCCGGCGGGCTACCGCGCGCTCGACTCGCTGCGGCTGGAGAAGGGCTACCGCGTCTGGGGCCTCGACGTCACGCCGGAGACCACCCCGCTGGAGGCCGGGCTCGGCTTCGCCGTACGGCCGGAGCGCCGGGCCGCCCTGCCGCGTCCCCGTACGGCGCTGCGCTGCCTGGTGCTCGACGACGAGCGCGACGTGTGCCTGGGTGGCGAGCCCGTCCGGCTGGACGGCCGTCCGGTCTCCCGTGTGACCAGCGGTGGCTTCGGCCACCGGGTCGGCCGCTCGATCGCGTACGCCTATCTGCCCGTGGAGGTGGACCCCGGCGGCCGGGTGGAGATCGGCGTCAACGGCCGCCGCGTGGGCGCCACCATCACCCATGAGCCGCTCTACGACCCGGACGGCTCCCGCATCAAGGCCGAGCCCTGGGCGGCAACCGGTAGGTGAAGGCCCAGCGGTCGGTGCTGATCTTTCGGCGGGTGTAGCGGTGGGGGTGGCGGTAGCGGTCGCGGTTGTGGAACTGGCAGGCCGGGCCCAGCAGTTTCAGGTCGGTGAGGCTGCCAGTGCTCCAGTTGTCGGCGTGGTCGATCTGGCACATGGTGGCGGGCAGGGGGCAGCCGTCGATCCAGCAGGTGGCGTAGCGGGCGTAGACGGCTCTGCGTTGGGCGGGGGTGGCCAGGCGGACCTTGCGGCCCATGTCGAGCACCTGTCCGTCGGCGTTCATGACCAGCCGCACGAGGGCGGAGGTGCGGGCCAGGCGGTGCACGCTGGAGACCGGCAGCATCTGCCCGGTCGCCAGCAACAACCCCGGCGCTGCCCCCAACACAGCTCCCAGCAACGACCCGAGCGACGCACCCGGTGACGCTCCCGGCGCCGTGCCCGCCGGCGGGTGTCCATGGCGCACGTCGGAGCCTGCGGTGGGGCGGACTCGCAGGAACCGCCGCGCGTGGTCGGCCCGCTCGTCGCGTTCTTCCCCGTCGGGGTCGAGCACCGCGCGCAGGTAGCGGCCGGCTTTGGCCACCTCCGCCGCGCCCGCCTTGCCCGCCAGCTCCAGCAGGATCGGCTCAGCCAGGCTGGCGTGCTCGTCGCTCAAGTGGGCGGTGGCGGTGCAGATCGCCTCCACCACCCCCGCCGCCAGGTCCCCGGCGGCGAACTTCTCTCGCACCCGGGGCAGACGCGCCAGCTCCACCGCCAGCGTGAGCAGGTCCAGCACGGTCAGCTCGGGCCACTGGCGGCGCCATCAGGCTGTCTTGGTCTCGTGAACCTCACGCGGGGCGAGCACCGGGTTCGGGCGTACGACGAGGTTGAACACGTCGGAGAGCCCGTGCGGAGCGTAGACGCGCCACCGGCCGGTCGGCTTCAGGCGCACCCCCAGGCAGCAGGTGGTCGCGGCGAAGCAGTCGATGGCCGATTCCGTGGACGTGCACCGCGTCCTCGGCCTCCCACGACAGGTCGCCGTCATCGAAGTAGAAGACGTCGTAGTCCTTGATCCCGCTGGTGGGGGGCTGCCCGTGACGACGTTCCATACGGTCTGGAACAGGCACCCCGCTGTCAGGTAACAGTCGGGCAGCGCCAGCGACGCCGTCCGGTCGAGTACGTCGAGCAGCACCTCGTTGGAGGAGAGAACAGACTTCAGGGCGGCGAGCTGTTCGTCCAGCGGGAGGCGGCTGATCACCGCATGACCGCCACTGGTCACGGAGGGAGTTCGCCGCGGGTGGGGAGGCCTTGCCAGGAGCTGTGGCTCGCGACGGCGAAGGCGGCCACCGAGATGCCGCGCTTGAGGCGGTCCGCCGGGTGCAGCCCGTCCAGGATCGCGCTGAGATAGCCCGCGACGAACGCGCCGCCGACCTCGGCGGGTTCGACCGCGGTCACCGGGGCGGCCTGGGTGTCGTAGCGCAGGCCGTCGACGGTGGCGCTGGCTCCCTTGGCGCCCCGCGTCACCACCAGTTCTGGCCCGGACGCGAGCACGGACTCCACGAGCATGAGCTCGTCCTGCGTCGCGAAGAGCACGTCGGCCGAGGCGGCGAGTTCGGTGAGCCCCTGACGGGCCTCCTCGGCGCTCTCCCACAGGTTCGCGCGGTGGTTGACGTCCACCGAGACGAGCACCCCGGCGTCCCTGGCGAGCTTGACGGCGTGGTGGACGGCGCTCCACGCGAGGCCGCTCAGGCCGAGGGTGACGCCGGTGACGTGCAGGATCCGCGCCGACTGCACCGCCTCACCGGGCACGTCGCCGGTCGACAGATGCGAACCGGCCGAGCCCTCCCGGTAGTGCACCGCGTGCGACGAACGGCCGATGCGCCGCTGACGCAGGATCAGCCCGGTCGCCGCCGTCTCGTCCACCCGTACGTGGGAGACGTCCACACCCTCGCCGCGCAGGACGGTCAGCGTGCGGCTGCCCAGCTCGTCGCCGCTGACCCGGCCCAGCCAGCTCACCGTGTGGCCGAGCCGGGCCAGGCCGACCGCCGTCGTCAGCTCCGGCCCTTCCACGTCGAGGCGGATGGTCGTGTCATGCCGGAGCCGGTCGCCGGAGACGACGCCCAATGCCTCTCCGAGCGTGAAAACCTCGGTCATGCCGTGTATCCGCGGGGTTGCACCCGGAAAGCATGACAGACCTCGATCCGCCCGGGGAAGGCCCCGCTCAGGCGCCGAAGGCGTCCACGGCGGCCTGGCAGAAGGCCTTGAGGTCGTCCGGCTTCCGGCTGGTCACCAGCGTGTTCGGGCCGCCCGTGCAGACCATGACCTCCTGGTCCACCCAGGTCGCTCCCGCGTTGCGCAGGTCCGTCTGGAGGCTGGGCCACGAGGTGAGCGTGCGCCCGCGCACCACGTCGGCCTCCACGAGAGTCCACGGCGCGTGGCAGATCGCCGCGACCGGCTTGCCCGCGTCGAAGAACTCCTTGACGAACCGTACGGCCTCCGGGCGCATCCGCAGGAAGTCGGGATTGGCGACCCCGCCGGGCAGGACCAGCCCGTCGAAGTCCGCGGCGGAGACGTCTGCGGCCACGGTGTCCACCGGGAAGACGCCGGCCTTGTCGAGGTGGTTGAACGCCTGGATCTCCCCGGGCTCCACCGAGACCAGCCTCGGCGTGCCACCCGCCTGCTCGACGGCCTTCCACGGCTCGGTGAGCTCGACCTGCTCGACCCCCTCCGGGGCGACGAGGAATGCGATCGTCTTGCCCTGGATCATCGTTGCTCCCCTCTTTTGCTCGTTCTTGACGTCGCGTGCCCCGCCCGCCGCGATCTATGCCGTCTCCTGGGTAGGGGAAGGGCATGGCCGTGCTGGTGGGGACATCCGGGTGGCAGTACGCCGACTGGCGCGACCTCGTGTACGGCGGCGTGCCCCAGAGGCTGTGGCTGGAGAGCTACGGCGAGATCTTCGCCACGGTCGAGAACAACAACGCCTTCTACCGGCTGCCGAAGCGGGAGACGTTCGAGTCGTGGCGGGAGCGCACGCCGCCCGACTTCGTCATGGCGGTCAAGGCCAGCCGCTTCCTGACGCACATCAAGCGCCTGAAGGACCCGGAGGAGCCGGTCGAGCGGCTGATGGGCGTGGCCGAGGGCCTCGGCCCGAAGCTGGGGCCCATCCTGCTGCAGCTGCCGCCGACCCTTCAGGTGGACGCCGGGCGGCTGCGGGCCTGCCTGGCCCGGTTTCCGCGTGCCGTACGGGTCGCGGTCGAGCCGCGGCACGCCTCGTGGTGGACCGACGAGATCCGCGCCCTGCTGACCGAGTTCGGGGCCGCGTTGTGCTGGGCGGACCGTCTCGGCCGGCCGGCCGGGCCCCTGTGGCGTACGGCCGGCTGGGTTTACCTGCGCTTCCACGAGGGTGGGGCCGAGCCCTGGCCCAGCTACGGCCGGCGTGCGCTGCACAGCTGGGTCGATCGCCTGGGCGAGGCGACGGACGCCTACGTCTACTTCAACAACGATCCCGGCGGCGCCGCCGTACGCAACGCGATCACCTTCGCGGAGCTGGCGCGCGCGCAGGGGCGGGACGTCGGCAGGGTCCAGGCCCCTGAGAGGTCACACGAGCGGCCGGTCGCCGGGGCCCGCCCGTCGCAGCCGGTCAGGTCGTGACCGGCGCCCGCGGGCCGGGCGCCGGAACGGCCCGCGGGCGAATTCACTACGAGATCAGACGACATCCGGATCAGGCGCGGCGGTCGTCGGCCGCGTGGCGCCCGCCCGCCACCAGCTGGTCGGGGGACGACTGCTGGGCGGGTACGGAGAGGCGGTTGTGCGGCGCGGTGTCACGCCCGGCCCTGTCCGCAGCCCTGTTTTCGGCCCTGTTCGCGGCCCTGTTCTGGGCCCTGTTCTGGGCACGGTCGTCGACGCCGTCGCGGTCCCGGTCGACCTTCGGGTACTGCTTGGTGACGGGCTCGGCGGCCGGGGCGGTCGTCGAGGCGGTCGCCGGGGTGGTCGCGGTCGTCTCCAGGCGGCGCTCCAGGTCGCGCTTCTCGGCCTCCAGGCGGGACACGCGGTCCCGCTCCGCGAGGCGCGCCTCACGCTGCCGGCGGCGCTTCACGGCGGCACGGCGCATGCCGCCGGTGATGAGCAGCAGACCGGCGACGAAGACGGCGGCGGTCACGACGCCGGCGATGAACAGCTCGAACGGGCTGAGGTTGAACGTACGGTCCAGAACCGTGATCGGCAGGGTGTTCGCGGTGTCGTTCACCGACACCTCGATCACAGCGGCCGCCGCGATCAGGACCAGAAGCAGGCCCAATAAGACCATCTGCCCTCACTCCAGTGCGGTTGCGATTCGTTGACGCCCTCCGACTGCCCAGGAGAACGCGGATCATGTGCCGCGGGTCACACCACCGTCAAGGCAAAGAATGCGCGTTAACACTCCGGTTACAAACGGGCAAAAGCTACGAAATGCCAAAGCGGCACTGTTGGGCGTGGCGGACGAACGCCAGGCCGCCTCGTTCGAAAGGGATCGACGTGACCTACAAGGCCGAGTACATCTGGATCGACGGCACGGAGCCGACCGCGAAGCTCCGCTCCAAGACCAAGGTCCTTGCCGACGGTGCCGAGCCGCCGCTGTGGGGCTTCGACGGATCCAGCACCAACCAGGCCACCGGTCACTCCTCCGACCTGGTGCTCAAGCCGGTGTTCACCTGCCCCGATCCTATCCGGGGCGGCGACAACGTGCTGGTCCTGTGCGAGGTCCTGCACACGGACATGACGCCGCACGCCACCAACACCCGCTCCACGCTCGCCGAGGTGGCCGAGCGGTTCGCCGACCAGGAGTCGTGGTTCGGCATCGAGCAGGAGTACACCTTCTTCAAGGACAGCCGCCCGCTCGGCTTCCCGCTGGGTGGTTTCCCCGCTCCGCAGGGCGGCTACTACTGCGGTGTCGGCGCCGACGAGGTGTTCGGCCGTGACATCGTCGAGCTGCACCTCGACCGCTGCCTGGCCGCCGGCCTGAAGATCTCCGGCATCAACGCCGAGGTCATGCCCGGCCAGTGGGAGTTCCAGGTCGGCCCCGCCGGCCCGCTGGAGGTCTCCGACCACATGTGGGTCGCCCGCTGGCTGCTCTACCGCACCGCCGAGGAGTTCGACGTGGCCGCCACGCTCGACCCCAAGCCGGTGAAGGGCGACTGGAACGGCGCCGGCGCGCACACCAACTTCTCCACGAAGGCGATGCGCGAGGGCTACGAGCCGATCATCACCGCCTGCCAGGCCCTGGGCGACAACGCCATGGAGCACGTCAAGAACTACGGCCACGGCATCGAGGACCGCCTCACCGGCCACCACGAGACCGCCCGCTGGGACAAGTTCAGCTACGGCGTCTCCGACCGCGGCGCCTCGGTCCGCATCCCGTGGCAGGTCGAAGTGGACAAGAAGGGCTACATCGAGGACCGGCGCCCCAACGCCAACGTCGACCCCTACGTCGTCACCCGTCTGATCGTCGACACCTGCTGCACCGCTCTGGAGAAGGCCGGCCAGGTCTGATCGGCAGGTCTGATCGGCAGGTCTGATCGACTCCACGAGGCACTGACGGTTCCCCCGTCCCCGTACGGCTCCCGCGTCCCGGCGCGGGAGCCGTACGCGTTGGCGGCGGCTGTACGGTGGCCGCTGTGTCACACCAGCCGGAACCCGTCGTCATCGGTCACCGGGGCGCCAGCGCCCTGCGGCCCGAGCACACGCTGCCGTCGTACGAGACGGCGATCGCGCTCGGGGCCGACTACATCGAGCCCGACCTGGTCTCCACGAAGGACCACGTCCTGGTGGCCCGCCACGAGAACGAGATCTCGGGGACCACCGACGTGGCGAGCCGTCCCGAGTTCGCCGATCGCCGCACCACCAAGACCATCGACGGGGTGGCGGTCACCGGCTGGTTCACCGAGGACTTCACGCTGGCCGAGCTGCGCACGCTGCGGGCCGTCGAGCGCATCCCCGATCTGCGCCCCGGCAACGCCGCCTTCGACGGCCTGGCTCCGATCCCGACGTTCGACGAGGTCGTGGAGCTGGCACGGCGGCACGGCGTGGGCGTGTATCCGGAGACCAAGCACCCCACCTACTTCTCCTCCATCGGCCTGCCGCTGGAGGAGCCGCTGCTCGAGGTGCTGGGCCGGCACGACCCGGCCTTCATCCAGTCGTTCGAGGCGGCCAACCTGCGCGAGCTGCGGAGGAGGACCCCGCTGCCGCTGATCCAGCTGATCGGCGGTTCCGGTGCGGCGTACGACCGGATGGTCACGCCCGAGGGGCTCGAGGAGATCGCGTCGTACGCGGACGGCATCGGCGTGGCGACCTCGCGGGTCGTCCCGGCGGGCCCCGGCGGCCGCCTCCTCGCACCCACGACGCTGGTGCGCGACGCTCGCCGGGCCGGGCTCGTCGTGCACGTGTGGACCGTCCGCGACGAGAACGCCCACCTCCCGGCCGACTTCCGGCTCGGCGACCCGGCCGGCCCGGCGTACGCGCGGGCGACGGGAGACGTGATGGGCTGGCTGGCGATGCTCTACGACCTCGGCGTGGACGGCGTCTTCGCCGACAATCCCGGCACGGCCCGGGCCGTGCTCTCGGGGCGTTCCCGGCGGATCGCCGCAAGTTGACAATGATTTTCATTTGCGGGACATTTGGAAGGGATGTTTCCCCTGATACCGACTTGAGGAATCGTCGTGCTCTCGCCACTTGCCCGTACGCTCTCGTCCGCCGCGCTGCTGGTGCTGTTCGCAGCCGCGTGCGGCGGCGCGCAGAAGCCTTCTGATTCCTCCGATCCCGCCCTGGGACCGGCACAGCCGTTGAAGGTGGTGGCGACCACCACGCAGGTGGCCGATTTTGCCCGCAACGTCGGCGGCGACCGGATCACGGTCCACCAGCTGCTGAAGCCCAACGTCGATCCCCACGACTACGAGCCGTCCCCAGCCGACATGCGGGCCATCGGCGAGGCCGACGTGCTCGTCAAGAACGGCGTGGGCCTGGAGAAGTGGCTGGATGAGACCATCTCGGCCGCCGGCTTCGACGGGACCGTCGTCGACGCCTCCCGGGGCGTCCAGATCCGCATGGGCTCCGGGGAGGGGCACGAGGAGGGACACGGGGAGGAGGGGCACGATCACGACGAGTCCGAGGGCGACCCGCATATCTGGCACAACCCGCTCAACGTCAAGACGATGGTCGCCACGATCGAGACCGCCTTCGCCGCCGCCGATCCGCCCGACGCCGCGGTCTACCAGGCCAACCGGGTGGCGTACGACGCGAAGCTGGACGCGCTCGACGCCGATATCGCGAGGAAGATCGAGTCCGTGCCCCCCGACCGGCGCAAGCTCGTGACCAACCACGACGCCTTCGGTTACTACCTCGACCGATACAAGCTGACGTTCGTCGGGTCGATCATTCCGAGCTTCGACACCTCCGCGGAGCTGTCGGCCAAGCAGGTGTCCGATCTCGTCGCCGAGATCAGGACGACCGGGGTGACGGCCATCTTCTCGGAGGCGTCGCTGCCGCCCAAGACGGCTGAGGCGATCGGCCGCGAGGCCGGGGTGACGGTCGTGGCGGGCGAGGACGCGCTGTACGGCGACTCGCTCGGCCCCGAGGGCTCGGCCGGTGCGACCTACCTCCAGATGGAGGAGCACAATACGGACACCATTGTCAACGCGTTGAGGGGGACCGCCGCATGAGCGAGCGCACGCCCACCCTGGTGCTCGACCGGGCGAGCGTGGCCTACGGCGACGTCCCGGTTCTCGAGGAACTGCACGGCGTCGTCCACGAGGGCGAGGCCGTCGCGCTGATCGGCCCGAACGGCGCCGGCAAGTCGACGTTCATCAAGGCGTTGCTCGGCCTGGTGCCGGTCGTGCGCGGCCGGATCGAGGTGCTGGGCGGGCCCCCGGCGCAGGCCCGCCGCGACGTCGCCTACGTGCCGCAGGCCGACACGCTCGACCCCGACTTCCCGGTGTCGGTCGAGCAGGTGGTGATGATGGGCCGCTACCGGCGGATCGGCTGGCTGCGCCGCGCCTCCGCCGGCGACCGGGCCGAGGTGGCCGACGCCCTGGAGCGGGTCGGGCTGGCCGGGCGGGCCCGCGACCGGTTCGGCACGCTGTCGGGCGGGCAGCGCCAGCGGGTGCTGCTGGCCCGCGCCATCGCCGCCAAGCCGCGGATGCTGCTGCTCGACGAGCCGTTCAACGGCGTCGACGCGGTCAGCCAGCACGCGCTGCTGGAGGCGATCGGCTCGCTGAAGGAGCAGGGCGCCTCCGTCGTCGTCAGCACCCACGACCTCGCCATCGCGCACCTGGCCTGCGACGAGGTGTGCCTGCTCAACCACCACCAGTTCGGCTTCGGCCCGACCGGCGACGTGCTGACGCCCGAGCGGCTGCGCGCGACGTACGGCGGGCACGCGCTCGAACTGCGCGGCGATCGTGTCATCGTGACCCAGACATGATGTTCTTCGAGCCGTTCCAGCTGCCCTTCATGGCGCGCGCGCTGGTCGAACTGGTCCTCCTCGGCGCACTCGCGGGCACGGTCGGCGTGCTGGTGCTGCTGCGCCGGCTCGCCTTCGTCAGCGACACCCTGACGCACACCGTCTTCCCCGGGGTGGTCATCGGCCACCTCATGGCCGGGGACGGCGGCATCTTCTGGGGAGCGCTGGCGGCCGGGGTCGTCACAGCCGTCCTGCTCACGCTGCTCACCCACCGCCGCAGGGTGAGCGAGGACGCCGCGCTCGCCATGCTGCTGACCACGTTGTTCGCGGTCGGCGTCGTGGTGGTGTCGCGGCAGACGGGCTTCACCTCCGATCTCACCGCGTTCCTGTTCGGGCGGGTGCTGACGGTCACCGAGACGCAGCTCGCGCAGACCGCCGTCGTGACGGTCGTGGTCGTGGCGCTGCTGGCGGTGCTGCGGCGGCCGCTGCTGCTGCGGGCCTTCGACCCCGAGGGCGCCCGCGCGGCCGGGGTGCGTGTCGGCCTGCTCGATCTCGTGCTGAACGTCGCGGTCGCGCTGGTCGTCGTGGCCGCCGTGAAGGCGGTCGGCACGATCCTCGTCATCGCGCTGCTCATCGTGCCGGCCGCGGCGGCGCGTGGCCTGTCGGACCGGCTCGTGGTCATCGTGCCGCTGGCCTGCCTGGTCGGCGCGTCCGCCGGGTGGCTCGGGCTCGTCGTGAGCTACGAGGCCTCGGTCGGATACGGCGTCAGGCTCGCCTCCGGCGCGACCGTGGTGCTGGTCCTGGTCGCGATGTACGGCCTGGCCCACGTCGCCGGGTTCGTCCGCAGGAAGGTCGGCCTGAGCCGCGCCCGCAGCGCGGTAGTGGAGAGTGCGGCATGAGCGAGCGGAGCGAGCGAATCGATAAACACAGCGCTCTTTGCGAATGCAACCCCGAGCCGTCAGGCGAGGGGGTGGCATGAGCTGGCTGGACTCCACGGTGCACCGGGCCCTCGTCGAGGCCGTGCTGGTCGGCGCGCTCGGCGGCGTCGTCGGGGTGTTCGTGATCGCGCGGCGGCTGCCGTTCTTCACGATGGCCCTCACGCACGCGACGTTCCCCGGCATCGTGATCGCCGCCCTGCTCGGGGTGAACCTCTACCTCGGCGGCGGGCTGTTCGGGCTGCTGGTGGTCGCCGCCGTCCTCGCGTTCGGCCGGGGCCGCGGGCAGGACTTCAGCACGGCCACCGGCATCGCGCTGTCGGGCGGCTTCGCGCTCGGTGTGGTGCTGGTGTCGGCGCAGGACGGCTTCACCAAGGACCTGGCGGCCTACACGGTGGGCGACGTCCTCGCCGTCGGCACGGGCGACCTGGTGGCGACCGCCGCCGTCGCCGTGGGCGTGCTGCTCCTGCTCGCCCTGGTGGGCAAGGAACTGCTGCTCGCGGCGTTCGACCCGGTGGGGGCGGCGGCCCTCGGGCTGCCCACCGTGCTGCTGGACTTCGCGCTGCTCGCGGTCGTCGAGGTGACCGTCGTCGCCACCGTGCCCGCGCTGGGGACGATCCTCGCCGTGGCGCTGATCGTGGGCCCGGCCGCGACGGCCCGCCTGCTCACCGACAGGCTCGCGCCGCTGTTCCCGATCGCCGCCGCGATCGGGGTCGGCTGCGCGCTGGCGGGCGTGTGGGTCTCCACACGGTGGAACGTCGCGACCGGGGCCTCCATCGCCCTGTTCGTGGGACTGGTCTTCGGGGCGGTCTTCCTCGGCACCGCCGTACGCGGCCGGGTCAGGCGGGCCGTGGCGAGGAGAGTGGCCGTCAGGGCGTGAGCAACACCTTGATCGCGCCGTCCTCCTTCTTCTGGAAGATCTCGTAGCCGTGCGGGGCCTGGTCGAGCGGCAGGCGGTGGGTCGCCAGGTCCTCGACCCCCAGGGGGTCGCCGTCGCCGGTCACGAGCGGCATGAGGTCGTCGATCCACCGCTTGACGTGGGCCTGGCCCATCCTCAGTGTGATGCCCTTGTCGAACATCCGCAGCATCGGCATGGGGTCGGTCATCCCGCCGTACACGCCGCTGATCGAGATCGTTCCGCCGCGCCGTACGGTCTCGATGGCGTCCTGCAGCGCGGCGAGCCGGTCGAGCCCGGCGCGGGTCATCATGGCGGCGGCGGCCTTGTCGGGCAGCATGCCGGTGACCGTCTGCGCGAACTTGCCCACGGTGTAGCCGTGCGCCTCCATGCCGACGGCGTCGATGACCGAGTCGGTGCCCCGGCCCCCGGTCATCGACCGGATCGCCTCGGGCACGTCGTCGGCGTCGTTCCCGTCGACCACCTCGATGCCGTGCCGCCGGGCCATCTCCAGGCGTTCGGGGACGATGTCCACGCCGATCACGCGATAGCCGCGGTGGCGGGCGATGCGGGCCGACATCTGCCCGATCGGGCCGAGGCCGAAGACGGTGACGCTGCCGCCGTCGGGCACCTCGGCCCACTCGACGGCCTGCCAGGAGGTGGGCAGCACGTCGGAGAGGTAGACGAACCGCTCGTCCGGCGGCCCCTCCGGCACCTTGATCGGCCCGAACTGCGCCTGCGGGACGCGCAGGTATTCCGCCTGGCCGCCGGGCACCTCGCCGTACAGCTTCGTGTAGCCGAAGAGCGCGGCGCCGGTGTCGTACTCACGGACCTGGGTGGTCTCACACTGGGCGAACAACGCGCGGTCGCACATGTGGCAGTGGCCGCACGAGATGTTGAACGGGATCACGACGCGGTCGCCGGGGCGGATGTGGGTGACCTCCGCGCCGACCTCCTCGACGATGCCCATCGGCTCGTGGCCGAGGATGTCGCCCTCGCCGATGAACGGGCCGAGCACCTCGTACAGGTGCAGGTCGGAGCCGCAGATCGCGGTTGTGGTGACCCGGATGATCGCGTCGGTGGGTTCCTTGATGGCCGGGTCGGGGACGTCCTCCACCCGTACGTCGCGCTTGCCGTGCCAGGTAAGTGCCTTCATGATTCCCCCTCCAAAAGGGCCGGGGTGTCGCGATCGTTCCCGTATGCCCTACTTCTGGTGGGAGAAACGGTTCCCTCTCGATCAGAGGTGCAGCACGCTGCCCTGCTCGTCCACCTGGTCGGCGCCGTCGTCGTCGAACCACACCCCGCCCGTCGCGAGGTAGCGGAACCGGTGCGCGCCCGGCGGGAGGATCACCGAAACGGTGCGGGTGCCGTTCCTGCGCCGCAGGAGTTCGTGACGGCCGGGCAGCCAGTCGTTGAAATCGCCCACCACGCTGACCGTCCCCGAGGGCTCGTCAACGGGCAGGGTGAAGGTGACTCGGGTCTTCTGCCCGAACAGCCTGGTGCGCTTGAGCATGCCGCATAGCCTGGCGTATGGCGCCTAAAGGAAGAAACCAGTACACGTAGGACGTAACACAATATTCACGGCCTTTTCAGGGCGCGTGCCCGACCCCGCAGAGGAACCAGGTGGGCAGGTGACGGCGGGCCTGCCGGGCGAGCAGGTTCTCGTCGTCGGGCCGCCAGTCGTCGAGCGGGACCAGGCCAGGTTCGATGAGCTCGAAGCCGCCGAACAGCTCGTGGATCTGCTCGCGGCCGCGCAGGGTGATGCCGCTGCTGGCCTGCCGGTAGACGGCCGCCCCCTCGCGGGCGTCGCCGGCCCGTTCCTCGTCGGTGACGTGGGACAGCACGAGGTGACTCCCGGGGGCGACGGACTCCCTGATGCGGGCCACGAGCTCGGCCGGCTTGTCGTCGTCGGGGAGGAAATGCAGCACGGCCACGAGCAGGACCGCGACCGGCTCGGAGAGGTCGATCAGCGCCCGCAGCTCCGGGTCGGCCAGGATCTCCTCGGGCCGCCGCAGATCCCCCTGCACGGTCACGGTGGCGGCGGCGGACCCCGACAGCAGGGCCCGGGAGTGCGCGAGCACGACCGGGTCGTTGTCCACGTACGCCACCCGCACGCCGGGGTCGAGTTCGTGCGCCACCTCGTGCACGCTGCCCGCGGTCGGCAGCCCGGTGCCGATGTCCACGAACTGCCGGATCCCGGCCTCGGCCACCAGGTGGCGTACGGCCCGGCGCAGGAAGGCCCGGTTGCGGCGGGCCAGCGAGGGGGCCTCGGGCGCGACCCGTAGAACCCGCTCCGCGGCCTCCCGGTCGGCCGCGAAGTTGTCCTTTCCGCCCAGGAAGTAGTTGTACATGCGCGCGGGATTGGGGACGCGAGCGTCTATACCGGGTGGCGGCGCGTCATCGGCCACGCAACATCTCCTCACTCACAGCAGTAAAGAGGACTTGCTGCGAGCATAAGGGCCGCCCGGGAGAAACCCAACGAAGAACGCCATAACTCTGTGACCCCATCTGCCCCACCTTCGGGCCGCCGGATTTCCGTTCGCCGCTACCAGGAACACCAGAGGCAGCGGCAGGAGGACGGCCCACAGCCGGTGGGCCACCGGCCACTGCGGGTCGTCCTGCAGCGGCCACAGCCACAGTTTGGCGGTCAGGAACAGCGTCAGCGCGAGCAGCGTGAACTGGGCCGCCGCGCCCGCGAGGGCCACCGAGCGGCCGTGCCGGGGCCGCAGGCGTACGGCGACGGCGGCCCCGGACAGCCCGGTGAGCACGCAGGTGGCGGCCTCCAGCGCCAGGTCCCCGGCGAGCAGCCCGGCCCTCTGGGGCAGGAAGGCGACGATCAGCGCGAGGGTCGTCCCCCAGGCCGCGACAGAACCACGGCGTCGCAGCTCACCACGGCGCCGCGAGTGAGGGCGACGGCGACGATCACGGCGGCGGACGTCAGCCAGGCCCGGGCGAGCGGTGCCCAGTCGACGGCCCGGAGCATCGGGCGGACGAGGATCAGTGCCGTACGGATCATGAGCAGTCCTTCCTGTCGTCGAGATCGGGGGTGATGCCGAGCAGCGGGAGCGCCTGCTCGACCGTGGTCTTCGGGTCCATGAGCGTCGTCCAGTGGGCCCACACCCGCGACCGGGCGTCCGGGCGCGTGACCAGCCGCTCGGCGTACCGGAATAGGCGCTCGGCGGCGGGCAGCTCGGAGTCCTTCGTCTGCGCCCAGGACGAGGCGGCGGTGCGCACCGGCCCGGCCTGGCCGCCCAGCCAGAGGGCGACGAGCGTGCGCGCCCGCCCCCATTCGGCGCATCCGGGGCTGCCCTCTGTGAAGCCGAAGCCGCTCGCGCCGTACACCGGGTCGGTGACCGACACGAACCAGTAGTCGGGGTCCGGGAGACCGGCGACACGGGCGGCCACCTGACCGGCGAGCCAGACCTCCGACGCCGCCGCGGTCCCGTGCCTGCCCCACCGCGACGACCAGCCCGGCCAGCGCAGCGATCGAGCGCCGGGGACGCAGGCCGTAGCGGGCCATCCCCAGGGCGGCGACCAGCGGGATCAGCGCGAGGAGGTAGACGAGGTGGGCCGCCGAGGGCCGAGGATTGATCTCCACGGGCAGGTCGTGGTGCAGGATCACCGGGAGCAGTGCCGCCCACGAGCCGCCCGACCTGGACAGCTCCACGGGCGCCGCGACCGCGAAGAGCACGACGGGCCCGGTGGCCGGCCCGGGGAGCCACCGGTCTGCCGTGGCGCCGCTCCCGGTTGACGGCGAGGTTCGCCGCCAGCAGCGCGCCCGCCCCCACCAGCAGGTAGCCGTACGCGGTGTCGATCGTCACCTCGGGCCAGGCGGGCGCGCGGGACCAGGTCTGCCACACGCGCAGCGCCACCATGAGCACCGCGGCTCCCCAGACCAGCGGGCTGCGCAGCAACCGGACGGCCTCGAATCGCGCGAGGCTCATGCCGCCTCCCCGGGCCTGCCGACGAGGAGCAGGTAGCCGTCCTCCACGGTCGGGTCGGCCGGGACGGCCCCCGCCGGGGCGTCGCCGATCGTCCGGTATCGCCCGTCGGCCGTACGCCAGAAGAGCGAGCCGGGCCCCGGGCGGTGGTCGCCGAGGCTCACCCGGCCGGTGGCGACGGCGGCGAGCCCGGCGGGGGTGCCGTCGAACAGGGCTCGCCCGCCCTCCATCACGACCACCCGCTCGCACAGCGCCGCGACGTCCTCCGTCTGGTCGTGGAGCAGCCGCAGCGCCTCGACGTGCTCCGCCGCGACCGCCGCGATCAGGTCGCGGTCGTCGCTGGACGGCCCCACGGGCGGCGGATGCGGGCGTCTCCGGAGGAGCCGCAGGGGATGGGACGCATGTCTCGTCTATCGCACCGCATGCTCGGAACGGTTCGCAGGACCTAGGACCATCGCCCGATGTGGAAGCGCGGCTCGGAGATCTATAACGGGCGTATGTACGCCGTCAGATTGCATGCCTTCGGTCCCGCAGAGAACCTCGTCTACGAGGAGGTCGAGGATCCCGAGCCCGGGCCCGGCCAGGTCCGCGTCGCCGTACGGGCGGCGGGGGTGCACCTCGTCGACACCACGTTGCGGGCCGGGAAGTACGCCGGCGGCCCGATTCCCGTGCCCGATCTGCCCACGATCCCCGGCCGGGAGGTCGCCGGAGTCGTCGACGCCGTCGGCCCCGGGGCCGACCCGGGCCTGGCCGGCAGGCGGGTGGTGACCCATCTCGGCATGGCCCCCGGCGGCTACGCCGAGCTGGCCGTACGGGACGCCTCGGCGATCCACGAGATCCCGGACGGCCTGGGGTATGGCGAGGCGGTGGCGATGATCGGCACCGGCCGGACCACGATGGGCATCCTCGACGTCGCGGAGATCCGCGCGGACGACGTCGCCCTGGTGACGGCGGCGGCCGGCGGCGTGGGCAACCTGCTCGTGCAGGCGGCGGTGCGGGCCGGCGCCACGGTTGTCGGGCTCGCCGGCGGCGAGGAGAAGACCCGCCGGGTGCTGGCGCTGGGCGCACACCACGCCGTGGACTACACCTCGGCGAGCTGGCCCGACGAGGTGAGGGCGGTCCTCGGCGACCGGGAGGTCACGCTGGCGCTCGACGGCGTCGGCGGGGACCTCGGGCGGAAGACCCTGGAGCTGCTCGGCGTCGGCGGCAGGATCGTGCTGTTCGGCTGGGCGGACGCGCAGGGCGGCCCGACGGCGCTGACCACGGAGGACCTGTACGCGCGCGGCATCACCGCTGCGGTGGCGGTCGGCCCGCGGGTGCTGAAGCGGCCGGGCGGCCTGCGGGGCCTGGAGGAGCGGGCCCTGGCGGCCGCGGGGTCGGGCGCGCTGGTCCCGCTGGTGCAGAGCTTCCCGCTCAAGGACGCCGCCGCCGCGCACGCCGCGCTGGAGACCCGCGCGACCACGGGCAAGGTCGTGCTCGTCCCCTGAGCCACGGCCCTAAGCCACCAGGACGGGGTGGGGGAGCACCGAGGTGTGGCAGTAGCCGAGGTCGTTCCAGGGGGTGGCCTCGGGCTGGGAGCGGCCGCGCTCGTCGGTGGCCCGCACCCGCACGACGTGCGCGCCTGGGGTGGGATCCCAGGGGAACCGCCAGCGGGTCCAGACGCCCGCGAGGTCCGGCCCGTCGAGGGCGGCCGGCCGCCAGGGGCCGTCGTCGATCCGGTAGTCGACGGCGGCCACGCGGTCCTCCCCGGCGTACGCCCGGCCGCGGATGGTCTGCGGGCCGGGGTGCAGCCGCGCGGGCCAGGGGAGCTCGACCAGGCTCGCGACCGGCGTGGAGGTGATCGGCACGGCGGGCCGGCCGGGGGCGACGATCACGTAGTCCTCGGTGTTCCACGGCACGTGGAGCGGCCGGTCGGACACCTCGATCCGGCCCACCCATTTGATGCTCGCCGCGCCGAGCCAGCCGGAGACCACCACGCGGGCGGGGAAGCCGTGGTCGGGCGGCAGGATCTCGCCGTTCATGGCGAGCGCGAGCAGGGTGTCGGGGGCCAGGGCCTTGGCGAGGGGCATCGGGCGGCGCCCGCGCGCCTCGTCGAGGCCCTCCGGCATCACCTCGACGGCGGCGTCCGTGAGGCCTGCCGGTTCGAGCAGGTAGCGCAGCGGGATTCCGGTCCACTCGGCGGTGCCGACGGCGCCCCGGCCCCACTGCACACCGCCGAAGCGGTGTCCGCGCTCGGCGCCGAAGAGGGCGCGCCGGTTGCCCGCGCACTCCAGCGTGCGGACGACGGACACGAGCGGGAACCGGCGCCACAGGTCGTCGTAGGTGTAGCAGACGGTCCGGCGCACGCCGCCGCCCTCGACGCGCAGCGTCCAGGTTCTCGCGTCGAGGCGGGGGGTGGGGGCGTGGTTGCGGACGAAGAAGCGGTCGAGGGGAGTGAGCAGGCCCGGCAGGCGGTCGGGCCGGGTGCCGTAGTCGAGGCCGGTGCCCGCGTCCTCCATGAGGGCGGCGACGGCCGGCTTCACCACCGCCGTGCGGGTGTCGCGTGTCGTACGCATCGGCCCTTCCTTCCGGGCCGACGCGGTGACGAGCCGGTCAGCCCAGGTCGTGGCTCGCCCGCCGGGCCTGACGCTGGGCCCAGGACGCGAGACGCGACCAGCGCCGGGCCGCGACCAGGCGGCTGGCGACGCGCGCGTTGTCGGCCTCGCGGTGCAACTCGGTCATGCGCTCGGTGGCCAGGGAGTAGTCGTAGAACATCATTACCGTCCAGGTCGCCGTCGTAACTGTCTTAATTTTCTTAGGCAGTTACAAAGGTAGAGCAAAGACGGTAACTGGTCAAGGCAACTTGGACAGTTACAGAGTCGCCGCCCGCTGTGTGTCGTACGCCCGGATCACAGTGTCGAGCAGGCCGGGGAAGAGGGCGTCGAGATCCTCGCGGCGCAGGGAGCTCATCTTCGCGGTCCCCCGGTAGACCTGCCTGATCACGCCCGCCTCGCGGAGCACGCGGAAGTGGTGGGTGCTCGTCGACTTGCTGACCGCGAGGTCGATCGCCGAGCAGGACGACTCGCCGCTGCCGGCGAGATAGCACACCACCTGGAGGCGTACGGGATCGGACAGCGCGTGCAGCACGTCCTCGAGCCGGATCTCGGACCGGTCCGGATGGTCGAGCGTCCGAGGGGTCATCGGGCCTCCCTTGTACGAAGGTCTTCGTAGTTTGACAGATGGCGTACTACGAGAGCTATCGTACAAGGGTCCCCGACGACGAGAGGAGCGCGGCGTGAGCGCGTTGTTCGAGCCCCTGACCCTGCGGAACCTGACCATCCCCAACCGCGTCTGGATGTCGCCGATGTGCCAGTACTGCGCGGCCGTCGAGGGCCCGGAGCAGGGGGTCCCGACCGACTGGCATCTGACCCACCTCGGGTCCCGGGCGGTCGGCGGGGCCGGCCTGATCATGGTCGAGGCCACCGCCGTGTCCCCCGAGGGCCGGATCAGCCCCGCCGACCTCGGGCTGTGGAACGAGCGCCAGCAAGCACAGTTCGGCCGCCTCGCCCGGTTCCTCGCCGACCAGGGCGCGATGCCCGGCGTCCAGCTCGCGCACGCCGGGCGTAAGGCGTCCACCGACCGCCCGTGGCGGGGCGGCGCGCCGGTCGGCCCGGAGGACCACGGCTGGCAGCCGGTCGCGCCCAGCCCGATCCCGTTCGACGAGGGCCACCCGGTGCCGGACGAGCTGAGCGAGGCGGACATCAGGCGGCTGGTGGACGCCTTCGCGGCGGCCGCGCGCCGCGCGCTCGCCGCGGGCTTCAGGGTTGTGGAGATCCACGGCGCCCATGGCTACCTGATCCACGAGTTCCTCTCGCCGTTCAGCAACCGGCGCACCGACGCGTACGGCGGCCCGTTCGAGAACCGCGCGCGCTTCGCCCTGGAGGTGGTCGACGCGGTGCGCGCCGAGTGGCCGGACGAGCTGCCGGTGTTCTTCCGCGTCTCGGCCACCGACTGGCTCAGTGAGAACCCCGAGGACCCCCGCGACGGCTGGACGGCGGACGACACCGTGCGGCTGGCCAAGGAGCTGCTCGCGCGCGGAGTGGACCTGCTCGACGTGTCGACGGGCGGCAACGCGCCGAAGGCCCGGATCCCCGTGGAGCCGGGATACCAGGTGCCGTTCGCGGCCCGGGTGAAGGCGGAGACCGACCTGCCCACGTCGGCCGTGGGCCTCATCACCGAGCCGCGGCAGGCCGAGGAGATCGTCGCCTCGGGGCGGGCCGACGCGGTGATGCTCGGCCGTGAGCTGCTGCGCAACCCCTACTGGCCGAACAACGCGGCACGGGAGCTCGGTGTGGGCGGACGCTGGCCCGACCAGTACCACCGCGCGGTCTGAACGCCCGGACGTGGGTAGGGGTGGCCGTATGGCAGAGATCGGTTTCACCCTGATGTGCGAGCAGACGCCCGCGAAGGAGCTGGTGGAGGACGCGGTCACCGCCGAGCGCGTGGGCTTCGACTACGCGGTCATCTCCGACCACTACTTCCCGTGGCTGGAGGAGATGGGCCACTCCCCGTACGCCTGGTCGGTGCTGGGCGCCGTGGCGCAGGCAACCGAGCGGCTGCCGCTGATGACCTACGTGACGTGCCCGATCATGCGCTACCACCCCGCGGTGGTGGCGCAGAAGGCGGCCACGATGGGGGTGCTCAGCGACGGGCGGTTCACCCTCGGCGTGGGCGCGGGCGAGAACCTGAACGAGCACGTGGTCGGCCACGGCTGGCCGCCGGTCAACACCCGGCACGAGATGTTCCGCGAGGCCATCGAGGTCGTCAAGGAGCTCTTCCAGGGCGGCTACCGCAACTACCGTGGCGAGTACTTCGACATCGACTCGGCCCGGCTGTTCGACCTGCCCGAGCGGCCGGTGCCCATCGCGGTCGCCGCGTCCGGCGACCAGTCGGTGGACATCGCCGCCGAGCTCGGCGACGGCCTCGTGGCGACCGACCCGGACGGGTCGCTGGTGGAGAAGTTCGCCGCGTCCGGCGGCGAGGGCAAGCCCGTCTACGGCCAGCTCGCCGTCTGCTACGACCCCGACAAGGACGCCGCGATCGAGCGGGCGCACCGCCTGTGGCGCTGGTCGGTGACCGGCTGGAAGGTCATGTCGGAGCTGCCCGCGCCGGTCAACTTCGCCGCCGCGACCGAGACCGTACGGCCGGAGGACGTGGCGGAGAAGGTGCCCTGCGGGGCGGACGCCGGCGCCGTGGTCGAGGCCGTGCGGCAGTACACCGAGGCCGGATTCACCCATCTCGCGCTCGTGCAGGTTGGGCGGGAGCGCCAGCGGGAGTTCTTCGAGTGGTCGGAGAAGGAGCTCCTCCCCGCGCTCCGCGCCCTCTAGAGCCGCTCCACCGGCACGGCGGGCACCGCTCCGAGGCACGCGGCGCCGGGGAGCCGCCCGGTGCGGATGAAGCCGGCCTGAAGGGCGATCACGCAGGAGGCCGCGCTCCCGCCGCTCTCCGGGACGTGCCCGCTGTTGGGCACCGTGACGACCTCGGCGGTGGGATATCGCCGCGCCGCCGACCGGCCCTCCTCGACCGGGGTGTTGAGGTCGAACTCGCCGGAGACGACCAGCACGGGGACATCGGGGAGCCGCCGGGCGGACGGAGTCCGCGCGTCGCCCGGCCAGTCCGCGCAGACGTCGCCCCGGTCCGGAACGGCGCTCGCCCACGCCTGCGGGCTGAAGGGCCGGAAGTCGGCCGGGTCGAGTCCCGCCAGCAGGGACTTGTACCGCGCGGCCCTTTCCCGGATCGGCGTGCCCGCCTTCCACGGCGTGGGGTAGTCGTGACAGACGACGGAGGCGAACAGGGCGACACTGAACTCCTCACCGTCCCGCACCCCCTCCTCGCGTGTCCGGGCGGCCAGCGCCGCGAGCGGCCCGGTCTCGCCCGCGGCGGCCCGGTGCAGCATCGCGGGCAGCCGCCCGAACAGCTCGGGGTCGTCCGAAGCGACCGTGTAGACCAGCCGGGCGAGGGCCGCCTCGTCGAGCGTGCCGCCGCCGTCCAGGGCGACCGGACGAGACCGCAGCCGCGCGGCGACCGTCGCGAGATCGGCCAGCACGGCACGCCCCTCGCACGCGCCGCGCGAGCGGTCGCACAGCGCCCCCACCGCGCGGCGCAGCGCCTGCACGCCCGGCCTGCCCCAGGGATCCGGCCGGAGCGGGTACGCCCCGGACAACACGATCGAGCGGACGTGCTCGGGATGCCGCTGCGCGTAGACCGTCATGAGATAGGTGCCGTACGACTGGCCCAGCAGGTCGAGCCGGTCGATGCCCAGGTGGGCGCGGACGGCGTCGATGTCGTCGGCGGCGGCCTCGGTGGTGTGGTGACGGCTCCGGTCGCCGAGCTCCCGGCCGCAGGCGCCGATCGCCCTCACGATCTCGGCCTTGGGGCTCGCCGTGGTCGTGCCGGACACCGCGCGGCAGCGCAGCGGCCCGGACACGCCGGTGCCGCGCGGGTCGACGAGCAGCAGGTCGTGGGTGCGGAGCAGGTCCCGGTATCCGGTGGCGTACATGGTGAGCGCCGCGGTCACCGAGGCGCCGGGGCCGCCGGGATCGGGCACGATCGTCCCCTGCGCCGGCCGGGAGTCGTCGAGGTGCCGCACCAGCGTGTATCCGATCCCGACCGTGCCCGCCGACGGGTCGCTGCGGTCCAGCGGCACCCGTACGGCGCCGCAGGTCGCGCCGGGACCGCAGTCGGAGGCCGGATGCGGGCGGGGCGGGGAGGCGCAGCCCTGCAGGGCGGCGAGGAGGGCGGCCGCGGTGAGCAGGGCGGCCATCGCTTTGGTCACGTTTCCCGATCATCCCGGTTCCGGCGGCCCCGGGGATCGTCCACGCGGCGGGACCGCCGCTACGCCGTCCGTATGGCCGCCCACGCGGCGTACGCCGGAAGTCGCACACACCGAATCAGACGCCGTCCGTCCCGGGATGATCCGCACCGGCCTCGGCGATCGGGGCGGCCTGCTCGGGCTGCTGCTCAAGTCGGCCACCGCTCCGGACGCGACGTGCGGGCGGAGGCGTGGTTCAGATCGGGTCCCGGGAAACGGACTCGTAGATCTCCGTCACGGCCGCGGCGAACGCGGCGTCGATGGGCAGAGCGAGGCCGTCCACCCTGTCGACGGGCGCCACCCCGTGGGAGTTGGTCACCAGCACCGTCCGGAAGGATGGCAGGTCGGCCAGCCGCACCGGCGCCCGATGGGAGGGGAACCCCGCGGCGGGCAGCAGGGGCTCCAGCAGCCGCATCGTGATGCCATGCAGGCAGGGCGCGTCCGGCCAGATCACCCGAGACCCGTCGAAGAAGGCGACGTTGGCGATGCCGGACTCGGAGATCGCGCCCCCGGGGCCCGTGAGCAGCGCGTCGTCGAACCCCTCGCGCGCGGCCAGCTCGCGGTGGTGGATCTGCCCGAAGGCTCCGACGTGCTTGATGTGCGCGACCGGCCGCTGGTAGTGCGCGGACTTCAGGCGGACCGGTCCCTCGGGCGCGGGGACCGGCGGCCGTACGACCACCATGACGGACGGGGCGGCGCCGGCGTCGGGACGATGGACGACGACCCGGACCGACGCGTCGGGGGTGTCGTCGCCCAGCGCGTGCCGGATGCGGCGACGGACCAGGTCGCCGTCGAGGCCCGTGCCGAACAGCTCTCGAGTGGCGGCGTCGAGCCGGTCCAGATGGAGGGCGAGACCGCGGGTGGCGAAGCCTCTCACCTGCATGGCGGTGAAGTGCCCGTAGTTGACGAGGGCGGGGTGGCTCAACTGCTCGACCGTGGGAGGGCGGCCGTCGATCTCGATGCGGGGAACGGGGGAGGGCGTCACGGTCACACGGTAGCGATGCGTGAGAAGATCTCGGTCGGGATCGGGGTTGGGAGGAACGGATGCCCGAGCGCACGCAGACGGTGACGGTCACGGACGGCGGGTTCGACCTGCGCCTGTGGATTCCGCAGCGGGGGACCGGCCCCGGGCTGCTGCTGATCCCGGAGATCTGGGGCGTGAGCGACTACATCAGGGCGGTCGCCGCCGACCTCGCCGGGCTCGGCTATGTCGTGGGCGTGCCGGACCTTTTCTGGCGGCTTCGGCCCGGCTGGGCGGCCGCGCACGACGAGGAGGGGCTGCGCGCCTCGCTGGAGCTGTCGGCCAACCTCGACTCCGAGAAGGCCGCGGACGACTGCGCCGCCGCGGTCGCCGCGCTCGCCGCGCGGCCCGAGGTGACGGGCGGGGTCGGCGCGCTCGGCTTCTGCCTCGGCGGCTCGCTGGCCTACGCGGTGGCGGCCCGCGGCGACGGGAGCGGCCTGTCGGCCGTGGTGTCCTTCTACGGTTCGGCCGTGCCGGACGCGCCGCAGCTGTTGGATGGCATCCGCTGTCCGATCCAGTTCCACTTCGGCGGACGGGACCCCTACATCCCCCGCGACCGGGTGGCCGTCGTGGAGGAGGCGGCGGCCGGGCGGCCGAACGCGGAGGTCCACGTGCAGGAGGAGGCCGGCCACGCCTTCCACAACTACTACGCGCCGATGTTCCACAGCCCGGAGGCGGGGCGTACGGCGTGGGCGCTGGCCATGGACTTCCTGCGCCGTCACCTCCCGGCGGCCTGAGTCTCCCGGCTCCAGGGGAGCGCGGGCAGGCCGCACCGCACGCGCAGGACCATCCAGAAGGCGGGGGCGAGCAGCAGCACGGCGAGCAGCGTCCAGATGGTGCCGGTGTTGGGGACACCGAACATCTTCAGCGCCGAGGCGAGCAGCACGAACGCCAGGGCCCGGCGGATCAGTCCGCCCGGGGCGCGCGAGGAGATCCGCGAGCCGAGGTAGACGCCCGGGATGGAGCCCACCAGCAGTGCGAGGGTGACCGACAGCGTGAACTCGCCGAACAGCAGGTGACCGAACGCGGCCGACATGACGAGCGGCACGGCCTGGACCAGGTCGGTCCCGACGAGCTGGTTGGCCTTCAACGCGGGATAGAGCGCGAGCAGAGCCACGATGATCAGTGAGCCGGATCCGACCGAGGTGATGCCGACCACCAGTCCGCCGACGGCCCCCACCAGTGCGGTCGGCAGCGGCCGTACGGTGACGGAGGGCATCTCGGTGGCGGCCGGTTCGCCGGGGGCGGCGGTACGGCGGCCGGTCTCGGGGGTGCGGCCCTCGGCGCGGTCGCGCATCGCGAGATAGCCGCGCACGGCCAGGCCCGCCGCCGCGATCAGCAGCGCGACGCCGAGGCCCTTCTGGATCACCTGTTGCACGCCCTCGCCCGTGCCCAGCGCGCGGGCGATGAGCACGCCGCAGAACGCCGCGGGGACCGAGCCCGCGCACAGCCAGGCGACGAGCCTCAGGTTGACCGTGCCACGGCGCAGGTGCACGAGGCTGCCCACCGGCTTCATCACGGCGGCGGCGACGAGGTCGCTGGAGACGGCGGCGAGGGGCGGCACGCCGAAGAACGTCACGAGCATGGGCGTCATCAGAGCGCCGCCGCCCATTCCGGTCAGGCCGACGACGACCGCGACCAGAAACGAGCCGATCGCCATGGTGTAGTCGAAATCCACCCCTTAACCCTACCTAACCCATCGGAATTATGGATACCCCCTTTTTTTGGGGATGGCCGGTGTGATCCTTTCCGGCTTAACCGGTTCGCTCGATCCCGGGCAGGATGTGCCGTCCTATGCTGATCTCCCTTCCTTTCTGGGCTTTCGTCCCCCGTCGGGAGACGCCGGAGGGCGGGGAAGGGTCCCGCCGGTGATCGCCCGTTGACGTGGTGGTCGCCCGCGGAATACCGTGGCCGGACCTTATCCGGTTAAGTGACGAGTTATACGAACAGAAGGCGGGTGCCGGGGTGGTCGAGAGGCCGGGGATGCGGCGATGACCGTCCTCGCGGTGGACATCGGCGGCACGAAGTTCGCCGCCGCGGCCGTCGCGCCCGACGGCGAGATGCTGGCCCGCGCGGAGGTGCCGCTGCACGGCGCCGACTCGGCCGGCCGGGCGCTGTCGGAGGTCGTCGGACAGATCACCGAGCGCGTCGCGCCCGCACGCCTGGTCGGGGTCGGGATCGGCTCCGCGGGGCCGCTCGACCCGCGCAGGGGCACCGTCAGCCCGGTGAACATCCCCTCCTGGCGCGACTTCCCGCTGGTGGACGCGCTCGGCGAAGTGCTGCCCGGCCGGCCCGTACGGCTCGCGGGCGACGCACAGTGCATGGCGCTCGGGGAGTGGTGGCGCGGCCTGAGCGAGGACCCGGCGGCGCGGAGCCGGGCCATGCTCGGCATGGTGGTCTCCACCGGCGTCGGCGGCGGCTTCGTGTTCGACGGCGTGCCGTACGTCGGCCCGACCGGCAACGCCGGGCACATCGGGCACATCACGGTCGACCCGGGCGGCGAGCCGTGCCCCTGCGGCGGCGCCGGCTGCGTCGAGACCATCGCGAGCGGGCCCGGCATGGTCCGGTGGGCCGCCGCGAACGGCTGGACCGGCGCGGACGCGCGGGCACTGGCCGCCGACGCCCGGGCCGGGCACCCCACCGCCACACTCGCCTTCCGGCGCGCGGCCGGCGCGCTGGCCACCGCCGTGCTCACGGCGTCCGCCCTGCTCGACCTCGACCACGTCGTCATCGGAGGCGGCGTGGCCGCGGCGGGGCCGATCCTGTTCGACCCGCTGAGGCGGGCGATCGAGAGGAACGCCGGGCTCGGCTTCCTGCGGCGCCTGCGGGTGGACCCGACCTCCCTGGGGCGCGACGCCGGGCTGTTCGGCGCCGCCGCCCTCGTCCTGTCACAGGACGACGTGCGCGCCGAGTGATCGCCTGAGTCATGGACCGGGTCGTCGACACGATCGTCGTCCTGCCGAATCGACGTGATCAGTGCGATGTTTCCATCACCGGGGCAAAGGTACTGTGGAGGAACGAATCGATCGGGGGACGCGGCCATGGCGGGAACGCGCGGGTGAAAGGCGCCACCGGGTCCGCGGACCCGCGGCACAGGGCGGCGCGGCCGTCCCCCGACCTCATGGCGGCGCTGCTCGAACGTGCCGGCGAGGGCGTCGTGCTGTGCGACGCGGACGGACTCGTGACCATGGCCAACCCGGCGGCGGTCCGCCTCGTGCCGCAGATCGAGGTGGGCCTGCCCGCGCCCGCGCCGCTCTGTTCCGTCCCGTCCGCCGCACCCGGATCTGCCTCGACGGCCGAAGGCCGGAGCGTGACACACGACGGCCGGGTGATCCGGATTCGTGTGGAGGAGATGGGGGAGGGCCGGGCCGCCTGGTACCTGAGCGAGGAAACGCCCCGGCGAACGCAGAAGACACAGCGCACCGAGACACAGCGCACCGAGACACAGCGCATTGAGACACTGCGCACCAAGAAGACACAGCGCACCGAGTTCCTGCTTGAGGCGGCCCACCGCCTGTCCGCCTCGCTCAACCCGCACCGGTGCGCGCGTGCGGCGACGGAGCTGGGCGTCGCCTTCCTGTCCGACGCGGCGATGGTGCTGCTGCCACCCGCCTCCCGCCGCCGGATGGAGTGGGTGCGCGCCGTTTCCGGCCGAGGCGGCCCGGACGAGGGCGTCCTGCCGGTCGCCGCGGCGGCGGAGGTGCCCGGTTTGACCGACGCGCTCACGGGACTCCACAACGGCGCCGGGGGACGGCAGGACCCGGGCGGCACGCCGGACTGGCTGGTGCCGGAGGGGTTCGGCCCGGTCGGCCACCTGGTGGTGCTCCCGCTGCCAGGCAACGGCGTGCCCGCCGGGGCGATCGTGCTCGCCCGCCGGGCCGGGCGGCCGCCGTTCGACGACGACGACCAGGTGATAGCCCGCGACCTCGCGACCCGGGCCGGCGCCGCGATCTCGGCGGCCTCCCTGTTCCGGGAGCAGAGCACGATCAACGCCATCCTGATCGGCGACCTGCTGCCGCCCGAGTTGCCGGAGATCGAGGGCATGCGGCTGGCCGGTCGGCTACGGGCCTCGCAGCAGGCGGGCGCCATCGGCGGGGACTTCTACGACGTCTACCTGCCGGAGGCGGCGCCCGAGACCGGGATCGTGGAACGGCCGCCACTGATCATTTTGGGCGACGTCTGCGGCAAGGGCGCCCGCGCCGCGGTCCTGGCCGGTCAGGTCCGGCACAGCCTGCGTACGCTGCTGCTGCTGGAAAGCCGTCCCGACCGGCTGCTCGAACTGCTCAACCGGTCGCTGCTCGCGTCCCCGTCTCCCAACTCCTACGTCACGCTGGTCCTCGCGGCGCTGCGGACCGCTCCCGGGGGCCACGTGCTGCTGGACCTGGCCGTGGCCGGGCATCCGCCGCCACTGGTCCTGCGCCGGGACGGCACGGTGGAGGAGGTCGACGTCCGCGGTTCCATTCTCGGCGCGCTGAAGAGGATCAGCCTGTGGCCCGCCACGCTCGATCTGGCGCCCGGCGAGGTGTGCCTGCTCTACAGCGACGGCATCACCGAGGCGTTCGGCGGCCCGCGCGGCCGGGAGATGTTCGGCGAGGAGCGGTTGAAGGAGGCGCTCGCGAGCTGCGCCGGCATGCCGGCCGACGCCCTGGTGGAGCGGCTGGAACAGCTCAGCAGCGAGTGGCTGTGCGGCGGCCTGGGCGACGGCCTGGGCGGCGGTCTCGGCGGCGGGCAGCGGGACGACCGCGCCCTGCTCGCCGTACGGGCGGGGACGGGCCGGATGGAAACCGGCCCGACGCAGACTGGCCGGACGGAGACGTCCCCGTGACGCGGGACCTGGAGGACGCCACCGGGCGCTATCTGGAGCTGATCGGCCGGGGCGACGAGTACGGCGCGGTCGACCTGGTCGTGGGGCTGGTCGACGAGGGCGTCCCCGCAGAGGACGTGCTGCTGAAGGTGATCGCTCCGGGCCAGCGCCGGGTGGGCGAGCTGTGGGCGTCCAACGAGTGGTCGGTGGCGCGCGAGCACGCCGCGACCGCGGTCAGCGAGCGGGCGGTGGCCGCCGTCGGCGGGCGGGTCCGGCCCACGCGCGCCCACGGCCGGGTGGCCGTGGCCTGCGCCGACGGCGAGTATCACGCGCTGCCCACCCGGATCATGGCGGAGGTACTGCGGCTGCGGGGGTGGCACGTCGACTTCCTGGGCGCCAGCGTGCCCGGCCCGCACCTGATCACGCACCTGCACCAGACCGGTCCCGACGTGGTCGCGCTCGGCTGCACGCTGGCGACCCGGCTGCCCCGCGCGCACGCCACGATCGCCGCCTGCCAGGCCGTGGGGATCCCTGTGCTGGCCGGTGGGGCCGGGTTCGGCGCCGACGGCCGCTACGCCCGCCTGCTCGGCGCGGACGCCTGGGCGCCCGCCGCCGACGTGGCGGCCGATCGGCTCGTCGCAGGGCTGCCGTTCTTCCCCGCCGCCCACGAGGGCGGCCCGGACGGCGGCGCGGGCGACGGTGCGGGCGACGGCGGAACCCGAGTCGGCGGCGAGGAGTACGCGTACCTGACCCGGCACCGCGCCGACCTGCTGTCCCGTGTCGTTCTGTCCCGTGTCATGGACACGCTCAGGGAGGCGCACGCCCCTATGGGCGGTTACAGCGAGCGGCAACTGGAGCACGCCTCGGAAGACCTCGAGCACATCGCCGATTTCCTGATCGCCGCGATGTACGTCGGCGACGCCTCGCTGTTCACCGACTTCGTCACCTGGACCTGCCGGGTGCTGGTGGCCCGGAATGTGCCGGCGGAGTCCGTCGTGCTCGGGCTGCGTGTCTTCCGTGATGTACTTACGGACTGCCCTCGCGCCCGCGAACTGCTGGCCGAGGGCGTCGCCGCGGCACGGGCGTGCTGTCAGCCGATCAACGGAACCCAGCCGATCACCCGGACCGCCGATCTACAAACAGAGACGAGCGTCTGATGCAGGACACACCTACGTTCCACGTCGAGTCGCTCGATCCCGAGCCGGGTGCCGTTCGTCTGGTGATGATCGGCGAGCTCGACTTCGACACCGCGGGTGAGGCGTCCGCCGCGGTGGACAAGGCGCTCGCCGAAGAAGCCCGCCTGCTCGAGCTCGACCTGTCCGGGCTGGGATTCATCGACTCCTCGGGCATGGCTGTCCTGATGAACGCCTACGTGGGGGCGGGGGAGCGCGGGACCGCCTTCCGGATCGTCGCCCTCACGCCCTACCTGCGCCACCTGTTCGAGGTCGTCGCGCTCGACGATGTGCTCCTCGATCTGCCCGGTGCCCATTCACCCGGTTAACGGGCCGGACGGGGGATGACCGGGCAGGTGGGACGCCTCCGCCGGTTCGAGCTGGATGGACTCGAGGACGAGGCTGTCGCCGCCCTCCAGGTCGATGTCGATGCCCCCGCACAACCCGCAGATCGCGAGCGGGTCGGCGCACTGCGCGGAGTGCCCGCAGCCCCGGCAGACGAGCCGGACGGGCTCGATGACCAGGTCGAGCGCCGCGCCCTCGGCGACCGTACCCGTGGAGGCCAGGCAGAAGGCCTGGTCCAGGGCCTGCGGGGTGATGCGCAGCAGGGCGCCCGCCCGAACCCGGGCCCGGCGCACCCGCCTGCCGTCGGCCCGGCGCTCGACGGCGTCGACCACGGCCTCGGCGATCCCGAACTCGTGCATCGGCGTCACGTCCTTCTGACCCGCAGGTGACGCCGGGCGGTCTCCGCGGGCTGCTCTGTCATCGTCAGCGCGGGCAGTGCGACGGCCGGGTGGTCGTACAGGATGATCGGTGAGGACAGCACGACGTCGCGGCGGCCGGGCTCGCCCACCAGCACCGGCCAGGTGTTCTCGTTGTGGCATCGCCGCGCCGCCGTCTCGGCCCACAGCGGCGGGTCGAGCAGCGAGACGAAGGCCCCTCCGCTCACCCCGATCAGCAGGTGCGCGGCGACCAGCGAGCGGCGCAGGGCCTCCTCCCGCGGCGCGTCCGCCCCCTCCCAGGCTGCCGTGTTCTCCACCTCGACCCGCAGCCGGACCAGCCCGTACGGCCCGGGCAGCCGTTCGGCGGAGATGCGCATCTCCGCGTCGAGCGGCTGATGCTCGCAGACGATCCGGCCCGTCCGCTCGTCGCCGGGGCCGGCGATGGGCTCGATGATCCGGTCGCAGGGCACGTGGACATCGACGACGCGCTGCCCGCCCATCACCTGCGCGAGGGACAGCACGGCCCGCGCCTCCCGTTCCGTGGCCTCCTCGGAGCTGCGGTAGTCGTGCCCGCCGATGGTCAGCTTCGGCACGGGCCAGTAGCCGTCGTCCTCGACACGCTCGACCGTCCTGCCCCTGACGTGCAGGAACCGCAGCCGCAGGTCGAGCGTGACGTCCCCGCCCTCCTTGAGGCCCTCCTCGACGCACTCCTCCAGCAGGCACTCGGTCACGCTGGCCGACGGTTCGCCGGGACAGCTCGGCGGCACGAGCACGCCGAACTGCCAGCGCGAGCGGTTCTCGCCCGCCGTCGCGCGATAGGGGTGGAGCGGGTAGCCCTCGTACAGCACGGCGTCCGCGACGCGGCGGGCCGCCTCCAACGGCGCGGTCACCGTGCCGCCGCCCTCGCGCACACCGAGCGGTCGAGGTGGAGATCACCGTCCAAGTCCAGCCCCTTTCCTCTGGTTAACGACCGTACGCCGAGCCGTGACGGGAGGAATCAACAGATGTCGGTGATTGCGTAAAGACCGCTACAGACGGCGACACGCCGATGGCCCCGGCCGAGCCGGGGCCATCGATTGCCGCGAGGGTCTATCCGACGCTCTTGCGGCGGAAGAGCGCCACAGCGGCGATGACGCCGAGGGCGGCGAGTCCCACCTGGATGATCAGTTCCAGCCAGTCGATGCCACGGGTAGTGGCGACCCCGAGGGCCCCGGCGATCGCCGTGCCGATGAGGGCGGCGATGATGCCGATGACCGCGGTCAGCCAGATCGGAATGGCCTGTCGTCCGGGAACGACCAGACGGCCGAGAGCGCCGATGATGAGTCCGATGATGATGGCGGAGATGATGCCGCTGACTGCCATGCTGCCACGCTCCTTGTGTCCGGCTGCCTGCCTTCTGCCCGGACGAAACAGGGCAAAACATGACAAAAGTGATAAGTCAGGCGCTGGCTGCGATGCGGTTCTCCCAAGCCCAGGCGGCGACCTCGACCCGGTTGCGCAGGCCGAGCTTGGCCTGTACGGCCGCCACGTGGCTCTTGACCGTGCTCAGCGAGATGAACAGCTCGGCGGCGATCTCCTGGTTGGTGCGACCCCTGGCCACGGCACGGACGACTTCCAGTTCGCGGTTCGAGAGGGGATGGCTCGCCCTGCCGGAGGCGGGCAGATGAGCCGTCAGGTGGCGGAGCAGCCGCAGGGTGACCGACGGGGAGACCAGGGCGTCCCCGTGGTCCGCCGCCCGCACGGCCTCCACCAGCAGGGCGGGGCCGCAGTCCTTCAGGACGAAGCCCACCGCGCCCGCCCGCAGCGCGCCGTACACGTATTCGTCCAGGTCGAAGGTGGTGACCACGACCACCCGGAGCGGGTCGGCGACCGCAGGGCCGGCCAGGGCGCGGGTGACCTCGATGCCGTCGAGCCGGGGCATGCGCACGTCCACCAGGCACACGTCCGGCCGCAGGCGGCGGGCCAGCTCGACGGCCTCGGCGCCGTCCGACGCCTCGGCGACCACCTGGATGTCGGGCTGGTCCTCCAGGATCAGCCGCAGGCCGCCGCGGACCATCGCCTGGTCGTCGGCCACCAGGACGCTGATCGTCATCGGCGGTCACGCCCGGAGAGAGGCCCGGAAAGAGGCCCGGAAAGAGGCCCGGAAAGGGGCAGGGTGGCGAGGACCGACCAGCCGCCTCCGGGGCGCGGCCCGGCACGCAGCGTGCCGCCGAGGGCCTGGACCCGCTCGCGCATCCCGAGCAGGCCGTACCCGCCGCGGGGGACGTGCCGGGCCGGGCCGGCCGGCGAGTCGTCGGCGACCTCGACGGTGACGGCATCCCGGTCCCGCTCGACGCTGACCGTGACGGCGCGGGCGCGCGGGGCGTGACGCGTGATGTTGGTCAGCGACTCCTGCACCACCCGATAGACCGTCGAGGTCACCTCGGGCGGCCACACCGCCGTCTCCTCCTCGTCCGGCAGCCGCAGGCGCACCTGCCGGCCCTCGCGCTCCTGCCGCCCCTCAGGCCCCTCGCGCCCTTCGGCCTCGAACCGGCCGACCAGGTCGCGGAGCGGGCCGGGCTCCGTGGTGGCGGGGCCGCCCGCGTCGTCTCCGTCGCGCAGCAGGCCGACGACGCGGCGCATCGCGGCCATCGCGTCGGAGCCGGCGGCCTCGATCGCGGCCAGGGCGTCGCCCGCCTTCTCGGGGCTCCTGCGTGCCACGAGCCGGGCGGCCTGGGCCTGCACCACGATGCCGGTGACGTGGTGGGCGACGACGTCGTGCAGCTCCCTGGCCAGGGTCAGCCGTTCGGCGCGGCGCACCCTCTCGGCGACGGCCCGCCTGCGGGCGTCGAGCAGTCGCGGGCACAGCCCGGCCACGACGGCGGTCAGCCACGCCAGCATGTTCATCACGGTCACGGCCGGCACGCCCGCGGCGAGGCTGTGCGCGGTGAACAGACTGCCGGCGGCGACGGCGAACCCGCCGGCCGCCACGGCGCAGGCCGGCCGCAGCGGCAGCGATCGGACCGCCGAGCCGACCAGCACGGCAAGGCCGAGCGCCGCCCCGGGGCCGGGTTCGCCCGGCAACCCGGCGAATCCGGCGGCCAGGACGGCGGTCCCCGCCACGGCCAGGCCCGCGGTGGCCGCCCGCGCCAGGTCGAGCCGGCGGGCCAGCGCGATCGCGCACACCACCGCACCCGCGGCGCAGCCGAACCGCCAGTAGCCGCCGCCCCAGCTGTCGGCGAGCCGGGAGGCCCAGAAGGCCAGCACCACCGCGAACACGACACCCAGCCCGATGTCGGCCGCCCATCTCCGCACTCGCACGATGCCGAGGCTATGAGATCGGCCGTTCACGCAGAACCGGCCGAAAGTATGGTCGTGGCGGCCCGATCCCCCCTTCCGGCCGATGCCGGGGCCGGGCGGCCCCGCACAGCATTGGGCCTCATGAAACGTGAACGGATCACCGCGCTCGACGTGATCCGCGGGGTCGCGCTGTGCGGGATCCTGCTGGCCAACGTCAAACCGATCGCCCATGTCGGCGACCTCACGGCGCCGGGCCGGCCCGTGACCCCGGACGACGCCTGGACGGGGCTGCTCGTCGAGCAGCGCTTCTTCCCGATCTTCTCCCTGCTGTTCGGGGCCGGGTTCTCGCTGCTGGTGGAATCGGCCGCGGCCCGGGCCGCCCGGCCGCGGCTGATCCTGGCGCGCCGGCTGCTCGTGCTGCTCGCGGCCGGGCTGGCGCACTTCTTCCTGCTGTGGCCCGGCGACATCCTCAGCACGTACGCCGTCGTGGGCCTGCTGGTGCTGCTGCCCTCGACCTGGCTGCCACGCCTGGCCGTCGCCGTGCTCGCCCCCGCGTTCGTCACGGCGTCGCTGATCCTCGGCGGCGAAAGGTTCCTGCTGGTCGCCGGGCTGTTCCTGCTGGGTTCCGCGCTGACCCGGTATGGCGTGACCGCCCGGATCGAGAGGTCCGTCCGCGCCCCGGCCGTCCTCTGCCTGACCTTCGCCGCGCTCGCCGCACCCGTCCTGTGGTGGCAGGCCGGGCTGGACGCCGACGACCCCGGCTTCGGCCGCGCGCTGGCGCTGGGCGGGCTGCTGGTCGCCGGGGCATACGTCTGCGCCCTGCCGGTGCTTCTCCGGACACCGTTGCGGCCGGTGCTCGCGGCCCTGTTCGCGCCGCTGGGGCGGATGGCGCTGACCAACTACCTGACCGCGACGGTCCTCGTCCTGCTGGTCGCCCGCGCATCCGGCGGCTCGGCGGAGACCTGGTCCTCGGCGCGAGTGGCCCTGACCTCGGCCGCCATCCTCGCCGTCCAGTGGCTGTGGTCCGCGCTCTGGCTGCGGCGGCACCGGTACGGCCCTCTGGAGTGGCTGTGGCGGTGGGCCACCTGGGCCCGGCGCCCTCAGAACCGACCTCAGGCCTGACGCGGCGGCGCGGTGCTCTCCCGTACGACGAGGGTGGTCGCGAGCTCGACCCGGTGCTGTTCGAGCCGCTCGCCGTCCGCGAGAGCCAGGACCATCCGCGCGGCGGCGGCGCCCATCTGCACGAGCGGCTGCCGTACGGTCGTCATGGGCGGCCCGGCCCACCGGGTGAACGACAGATCGTCGAACCCGACGACGCTCAGGTCCTCGGGGATGCGCACCCCGGCCCGCCTGGCGGCCTCGTACACGCCGAGCGCCTGCAGGTCGTTGGCGGTGAAGACGGCGGTCGGGGGATCGGGCAGGCGCAGCAGTTCGGTCCCGTCGCGCAGGCCGCCCTCCACGTACAGGGTGCTGACGCGCACGAGCTCGGGGTCCACGGGCACGCCCGCCGCGTCCATCGCCGCGCGGTAGCCGTCGAGCCGCGCCCGGCAGCACGGCCACTGCGTCGGCCCGCTCAGCATCGCGATGCGGCGATGACCGAGATCGAGCAGGTGGCGGGTCGCGGCCATCCCGCCGCTCCAGTTGGTGGCGCCGACCGAGGGGGTCTCGTGCAGCGGCTCGCCGGTCGGGTCGAGCACGACCAGGGGGATCGAGCGGGTGGCGAGCTGCGACTGCTGCTGCACGGTGAGTTCGGAGAAGACCGCCACGACACCGGTGGGACGGCGGGCGAGCACCTGCTCGGTCCAGGCCCTGCCCGGCGTGAGACGGCCCTGCATCTCGGTCAGCACCACGGCCAGCCCGCTCTCCCGCGCGACCTGCTCGACGCCCTGGATGATCTCCAGGGCCCACAGGCTCTCCAGGGCGTGGAAGACGAGCTCGATGATCGCCGCGGGCTCGCTGTCGCGCCGCCGGTATCCGTGCTCCCGCAGCACCGCCTCCACCCGCTGCCGGGTGGCCAGGGCGACTCCCGCATGCCCGTTGAGCACCCGCGACACGGTCGGCGCGGACACTCCCGCCAGGTGGGCGATCTCGGCCACGGTCAGCCTCTGACGCGGAAGCTCCCCGTCGAGGGCCGGGTCGGTCGAGGTCACGGCGACAGTCTATGGGCCTTCGCTCTCCTCCGGCCGGATCAGGCCGGCCGCGAGCAGCAGTTCGTGGGCGAGCCGGGCGGCGTGCTCGGGCCGGGCGGGTCCGGCCTCCTCCAGCGGCCCGCCCTCCAGGCCGCCCGCCAGCGCCCGGACGGCCTCGGCGAGCGTGCGGACGTGCCGTTCCGTCGCGTCGAGCCTGGCCCTCAGCTCGTCGATCTCTCCGGGAAGGGACATGCTTCAAGTCTTCCCCGGGTCCTTCGGCCCTACCGCGGACGACGGCGGGGACCGACGGTGAGAAGCAGGGGTTGAAGGCAGGGGTGACTGTCGTGTTCGTCGATCGTCGTGACGCCGGACTGCGCCTGGGCGAGCGGTTGCGCCGACTCCCCGGTATGCAGGACGCGGTCGTCCTCGGGCTGCCCCGGGGAGGTGTTCCGGTGGCGTTCCAGGTGGCCCGGGCCCTCGGCGCCCCCCTGGACGTGATCGTCGTACGCAAGCTGGGCGTGCCGTACCAGCCGGAACTGGGTTTCGGCGCCATCGGCGAGGGCGGGGTGCGGGTGATGAACCCCGACGTCGTACGGCTGGCCAACATCACCGGCGGCGAGATGGCCGAGGTGGAGCGGCACGAGAGGGCCGAGCTGGAGCGCCGGGCCCGCCGGTTCCGGGGCGACCGCGAGCCGGTGGACCTGGCCGGTCGTACGGTGATCGTGGTGGACGACGGGATCGCGACGGGCGGCACGGCCCGCGCCGCCTGCCGCGTCGCCCGCGCGCACGGGGCCTCCCGGGTGGTGCTCGCGGTGCCGGTCGGCGCCCCGGAAACGATCGCGAGCCTGCGCAGGGACGCCGACGAGGTCGTCTGCCTGGACACGCCCGACCACTTCTACGCGATCGGCGCGTGGTACGACGACTTCACCCAGGCGAGCGACGAGGACGTGGTCGAGTGCCTGCGGCAGGCGGCGCGCTGATCAGGGGCTTTCGGGCGTGCGCTCCCAGTAGTGCTCGACCCGGGCGTCGGGCCCTGGGTAGAAGCACATCGTCTCCCGCTCCTCGTCGAGCCAGCGCACGAGATAGGGAGGCGAGCCGTCGGTGTGATAGAGCGCGACCACGATTCCGATGCGGCCCGCCCTGCCCCGCTGGATGCTCTCGACGATCAGGTGGTCGCCGACCGACGCTCTCATCGTCAGCCGCCCACCGGGGTCGCGACCTCGGTCGTGATCGGCGTCCAGCGGTGCGCCAGGCGCTTGGTGAGAGAGGTCATGGTGGTGTACTCCAGGTCATCGAGCGGCAGCCGGTGCGGCTCGAACGGACCGTGGCGGCGCAGGTAGTCCATGACCTCCGTGGCCTGTCGCCGGGCTCCGTCGAACGCCGGGTCGTCGAACATGTCACGCGGGCCGATGAGCCTGCCGTCCTTGATCTGGAAGCCGAGCGCGACCACCCGCGGCGGGCCGTCGAACCGCGACGGGTGCGCCTGCCCGGTGGCGACCGGCATGAACGGCGCGTGGTGGGAGCCGCGCATGCACCCCGCCACCGAGTACGCGAAGGCGAACGGCTCCAGCGCCTCACCCACGGCCGGCAGGCCCGACTGGCAGCGCACGATGAGGACCGGGTCGTCCTTGCCGACGTACCTTCCCGCGATGAGCGACAGTCGCTGGGTGCTGGTCGTCGCCGCGGTCGTGCCCAAGGTCTTGGAATGGACGCTTCGGATCACGTAACGCGACGGGGCGCCGATGTACATCAGCATGTCGTACAGGTCCGCGGGGCAGTCGAAGACGATGCGCCGGTCTTCGCGGAGGTCGTACACCTCGAACGCGAACCCGGCGTGCATCTTCTCGTCGATCACCAGCCCTGCCGTGTTGGACGGGTCGGCGAACATCTTGTACAGCGGGAGGTTCCACGCGCCCGGCTCGGTCTTGTCGGCCAGGAAGCACAGCACGGGCTCGGAGGGCCGCTCCTCGAACTCCAGCTCCGCGTATCCCGGGCCCATGCCGCGCAGGTTGCCGGAGAAGGCGTCCGAGAGCAGGTCCTGGCCGGCGCCGTACAGGCCGAGTTCCTTGGCGAGGTGCGTGGTCGCCTGGAAGGTGTCCCAGGCGAAGGAGTGGATCAGGCCCGCCTCCTCGCCGTACGTGTGGGTCATGATGAGCGAGATGTCGTCGCCGCAGCTGTCCACGTGGCCGTCGATGAGGAGCCCGGAGGACTTCGCCCGCTCGATCTCCCGCCTGGCCTCGGCCATCAGCCGGGGATGGACGGCGGAGTGGCCGACGTATCCCCCTGTGTCGGCCTTGATGATGCTCAGCGTAAGCATAGGGATCACCTCCATTTCTACGTTTATTCGGACTTGGAGGGATAAATAGGGCATAAGGTCACAAGCGGGGCGGACTTCCGTACGAGGGGGAGAGCCGGCCATGAAAATCAGAGATCTCATGTCCACGCCGGTGGTCGTCGTCCCGCCGATCACGCCGGTGCGGGACGTCGCACGGCACATGGACTATTCGGGCGTCGGTTGCGTCGTCGTCTCCGAGCAGGGCGATGTCTCCGAGCAGGGCGACGTCTCCGAGCAGGGCGGCGTCGCGGGCGTCGTGACCGACCGGGACCTCGCCCTGCGCGTGCTCGCCCAGGGCGGAGACGGGGACACGCCCGTCGGCCGGGTGATGTCGCCGCATCCCGTGGTGGTGCGGCCGGAGGACGAGATCGAAGTGGCCTTCGAGAAATTCCGCCACCACACCTTCCGCAGGCTGCCGGTGGCCGATGAGGCAGGTGTGGTCGGCATGCTGACCATCGACGACCTGCTCCTCCAGATGCACCAGCTCACCGCCGACCTGCTCACGCCGGTGGTCAGGGAGATCAGCGAGCCGCAGCGGCAGAGCGGCTAGAGAGTCGCCAGGTGTCCGCGACCTCGCGGCGTGGCCCTGCCATGGGGATGCCCGCGCAGGACTGGAAGAGGATCGCCGGGCGGGTGCGGAGGGAGGCGAAGCGTGAGCGGCTGTCCCTGATGGCCGCGGGCATCGCCTTCTGGGGAACGCTGTCGATCTTTCCGATGCTGCTGGCCGTGGTGTCGGTCTACGGGCTGGTCGCCGACCCCCGGCAGGTGGCCGATCAGCTGGCGTCGCTGACGCGGCCGCTGCCCGAGCCCGTAGCCCACCTGCTGGCGTCCCAGATCTCCACCGCGGTGCGCGCCGGGAAGGGGCTCAGCGTTCATCTCGCGGTCAGCCTCGCCGGCCTGCTGTGGGCCTCGTCGCGAGCCGTCCAGGCGCTCATGCGGGGCCTGAACACGGTGTACGGAGGCAGGGAGAGCCACGGCTTCATCGGCACCCGCCTGCTGGCGCTGCTGTACACGGTCGCCGCGATCGCCGGAGTGTCGCTTCTGCTGGCGCTCGCCACCGCGTTCCCGGTCGTGCTGGGACACATCGGCCTCGGGTGGGTGGCCCGGACCGTCGTCTCCGTGGCACGCTGGGCCGTGCTGGTCCTGCTCATCGGAGTGGGACTGGCGCTGCTCTACCGGTTCGTCCCCGGCAGCCGCCGGGAGTCGCGATGGCGGTCGGTCGCGTGGGGGGTGGGGCTCGCGATGCCCGCCCTGGTGGCGATCTCCGTGGGCCTGTCGGTCTTCGTGACCGGCTTCGGGCGCTTCAACCAGACGTACGGAGCGGTCGCCGCCGTGGCCGTGCTCATGCTCTGGCTGTACCTCTCCTCGTTGATCGTGCTGCTCGGCGCCGAAGTCAACGGTGCGATCGAGCGTCATCTGGACGAGACGGTCGACCTCACCAACCGGGGACAATAGGGCGGCTTGTCCGGATAAATCCGTGTCAAGTGACCTTGGTTGGGCAGCAGTGGGGGCGTGTCCGACAGCGGTCTTTCCCCAGGAAGCGGCATCTCCAGTGTGTTCCCCTCGCTCCCCGGCCAGGGGGAGACGACGCCGGAGCCGGCCGGCTCCCCGGCGGCGGCCCCGGAGCGGCCCCGGGACGGCGTGAGCCGGACGGGCGACGACGGCGCCGTGCCCCCCGACCGGCCGTTCGGCCTGCCGGGGCGCCCGCTGCGGAGCAACCCGTTCATGTTCGGCCTGACCGGCGCCCTGGGCGTGCTCACCGCGTGGCTCCTGGTCCAGGCGATCGCCAGCGCCGGCTCGGCGCTCGTGCTGATCGTGGTCTCGCTGTTCCTGGCCATCGGCCTCAACCCCTCGGTCGAGGCGCTCCAGCGGCGCAACCTGTCCCGCCGCCTCGCGATCACGATCGTGTTCGGGTCGGTCATCGCGTTCTTCGTGGCATTCGGGCTCGCGGTCGTGCCGCCGTTGACCGAGCAGACCACCGGGTTCGTTCAGCAACTGCCCGACTACGTACAGCAACTCCAGAACCACCCGCTGATCCGCTCGGTGGACGACCGCTACCAGATCCTCGACAAGATCCAGCAGTACGTCGCGGGCGGCGGGCTGGCCACCCAGATGTTCGGCGGCCTCCTGGGCGTGGCGAGCATCGTGATCAGCGCGTTGTTCAGCGCCTTCACCGTGCTCGTGCTCACGCTCTACTTCCTCGGGTCACTCAACTCCATCAAGGAGACGGCCTACCGGTTCGTGCCCCGCTCCCGCCGTACGCGGGTCCGCCTGCTCGGGGACGAGATCATCAACCAGATCGGCGGCTACGTCGCGGGAAACCTGATCATCTCGCTGATCGCCGGCGTGGTGACCTTCCTGTTCCTGGCCATGCTGAAGGTGCCGTACGCGCTCGCGCTGGCCATCTTCGTCGCGGTCACCGACCTGATCCCGCTGGTGGGCGCGGTCATCGGCGCGGTCGTGGCCTCGGGGGTGGGCTTCCTCGCCTCGACACAGGTCGGCATCGCCTGCGTGATCTTCTTCGTCGTCTACCAGCAGGTCGAGAACTACTGGATCTCCCCCAAAGTGTTCAAATCGTCGGTCGACGTGCCGCCCGTGGCGACCATCGTCGGGGCCCTCCTCGGCGGGGCGCTGCTCGGCATCGTCGGGGCCCTGCTCGGCATCCCGCTGGCGGCGGCCCTGCTCCTCCTGGCTCGTGAGGTGGTGCTGCCCCGGCAGGACCGCTTGTAGCGGTTTTTCCGGCGGCATGGTCGTGTAAAGCTCGTGACATGCGACTGCCGTACCGTCTTGCGGGGCTGTGGCTGCGCGTGCTGTTGCTCGTCGTGCTGTTGTGGGGAGCCCTGGTGAGCGTGCTCAGCGCGATCCCGCGCGACCGCACTCTCGCGGACTTCCACACGGCGCTGCGGGCCGGGCAGGTCACGTACGTCATCTACGCCGGCACCCCAATGGACCTGCGGTGGTCGACGGGCCCTCTGTTCTGGCATCGCGTCGAGAGGGGTCCGGATATGGCCTACACCCCCCGGGAGCTCATGCGTGACCTGGACGCCACCGTTCCCCGGCCGGAGGCCAGACTCATGCAGCCGCGCGGAGCGTACTTCTCGGGCTGGCCGTTCCACGTCCCGGTCCGCGGCGCGGCCTGGCCCGTCGGCGGGGCCTGGATCGCCGCGCTCTTCATCATGCTCGGCACAGCACGGCCCAGGGTGGGCAACAGGTGGGCCTGGTTCTGGCTGTTCACGGTAGGGGAGGTGGGCGCGATGCTGTTCCTCCTCCTCGAACCCCGATCGCTGTGGCGCGGACTGGAGCCACAGGAACCGGCCCTCAACCCGATGGGCGGAGGCCGTGGCTGCGTTCTGGCTCTCTGTCTCAGCCTGCTGGCTCCTGTGCTTGCTTCGATCGGGTTCTCCTTCGTGATCCAGGCCCTGCTCGACGTGCTGCCTGGCGCTCCATAAGCATGTGAATTGCGCCTCGCCGCGTTTGTCTGTGTTTCACGCCTGCGGCTCCGACGAATCGCGCGGCGCGGTCACTCACACCGTCCCGCGGTCGCTTATGCCGCCCCGCGTGGTCACTTACGCCGCCCTGAACGGACCGGCCCTGCTGAGCGGCCCCGGGGCTCACGGCCGCTCCGCCCGCTCCGCCGTGCATTGAGAGCCGTCGAACGTGCCCTCACCGCCTAGGCGTGGTGGTGTCGGCACCGTGCCGGATCGTTCCGTCAGCAGTCGGCGGGGTTCGCACCGATGGTCCCGCTTGATGTGCTCGCCGGCCGTATCACTCTGCTTGGCCGTGCTTTGGGAGCTGATTGTGTATGCGGTCGCCGCCATTCAGGGGAGATTGCGCTGTTATCCCCCTTCTTCTCTGGTTGACCTGCTGCTCCAACTATTCGCTTCTGGTGGTTGCTCTGGGTGATGAGGCGATGAAAGAATTCACACAGGTTTTCGAATCCGTTGAGGGGGTGTGATGGATCTGTTCGGCTCTGATCCTGAGCACTCTCGTCGTTCGAATAGGGTCGACGGCGACTGGTGGGACCGGTTGACCGCCGATTCCCCTTTGTGGTCGTCCGAAGGCTCCCTTGCTCGCGACGACTCCTTCAGCGGCTGGTTGCCGATTGTCGAATCGGAAATACGGCGGTCCGGCAGCCCACTCGACGGCCCATCCGATGACGCCCCCTCCGACGACAGCTCGGCCGATGACAGCGCGGCCGACGGGGCGAACAACCCGGCCGGTGACCGCGCGCCCAGCGGGGGTCTGAACGGTGCCGCCACCGTAAGCGCCGCCGATAGCGGTGGTACCGGGACTGGTTCGGCTGGTTCGGCTGGTGCCGGGTCTGTCGGGGATGCCGGTGGTGGTGCTGGGCGGGGCCGGGTCCGGTCGTCGGGGGTCCGGTCGTCGTGGGTGTTGGTGGCCTCGTTGCGGGAGTCGGCGCAGGCGTTGGCGCTGGCTCCGGTTCCGGACGATGCCGGTGTCTGCCTGGCCGAGGCCGAGGACTTGATGTTCGCCCGCGATCGGATCACGTCGGCGTTGGCGGATCGGGTGGGGCGGGTGCATCGGGCGGGGCAGGCCAGGCAGCATGGGCATGCCTCGACCCGCTGCTGGTTGCGTACCGCGGGTGGGTTGAGCGTGGCGGGGGCGGGCCGGCTGCTGACGTTGGGCGTGCAGTTGGCGCGGTTGCCGCGGGTGCGGGAGAAGTTTGCGGGCGGTGAGCTGTCGGCGGGGGTGGTGGAGGCCATTTGCATGGCCACCGAGCATCTGACCGGTGAGCAGGTGGGGCTGGCCGAGCCGATTTTGTTGGAGCTGGCGGGCCGGGCGGGGCCGGCGGAGGTGGCCAGGGCGGGCCGGTATCTGCGGGCGGTGCTGGACCCTGATGGGGACGAGCGTGATGAGCGGGCCGATTACGGGCGGCGGTTTCTGCGGGTCCGCCCCGGCAGAGGTGGCGGGCTGGAGGGGGAGTTTTATCTTCCTCGTGAGGCGGCCGCCCGGTTGCGGGCGTTGCTGGATGCCTATGCCCGGCCCCGAGCGGAGGGTGATGACCGGCCGCTGCGGGTACGTCAGGCCGATGCGTTGATCGCGCTGCTGGAGCAGAAGATCGTCGCTGAGCTTCTGGTACTGGTCAACGCCGAGTCCCTCCCCACCGACCCGGTCACCGACACCGCCCCTGACCCGGTCGACGATCCCGTCCCCGACACCGTCCACGACCAGGGCGACCAGGGCGACCAGGACGACGACGCCAACCACCCCGAGGACGCCACCGACACCGAGGACAGCGAGAACTGCCAGGACACGGAGGACCTCGAGGACACCGGCACCAGTGACGCCGAGGATCCTGGCACCCGCCCGGACACCCAGGACGCCGAAGACACCGAAGCCATCGCAGATGCCGCAGACGGCGACAACATCCTGGGCGCCGAGGGCGGCCGGAACGCGGAGAAGGCCGGGGAGACCGGCAGCGTCGAAGACACCGGGGCTGTCCAAGACGTTCACGGCAGCCGGGATGGCCGCGACGGGCAGGACATCGGCGCCCCCGGCGATATGGACGACGTCACTGATGCGGACGACGCGAGTGGCGCGGATGACGTCGTTGACGCTGCCGGCCGGGGCGATGACCTGTGCGATCCCACGGAGACTACCGAGCCCGCCGCCCCCGAGTTCATCGCGCCGGCCGAACTCATCGAGTCAGCAGAGCCCAGGCCCGCCGCCCTCGAACTGGCCGAGTACGTGGAGCCCGCCGAGCCCATCGAGCCCGCGCTCGGTGCACCCGGCGAAGCCGAAGGGACGGACCCGATCGCTCCTGGCGCCGGTGCCGCTGGGCTCGGTGACGCCGTCGGGCTCGGACAGGCGAAGGGCGACGAGGCGGAGAGCAAGCAGCAGGGAGGGACGCAGTCCAAGCACGCGCGGCCGGAATGGACGCGGCCGGAGAAGGCGCGGCCGAGCGAGCCCCAACAGAGCAAGCCACGACAGCACGAGTCACAGCAGAGCGAGCCACGACAGCACAAGCCACGACAGCACAAGCCACGACAGCACGAGCCACGACAGCACGAGCCACGACAGCACGAGTCACAGCAGCGCGAGTCACGGTCGGGCAGGTCACACTGGGATGAGTGGCAACCGCCGGATCCTCCTTCCGACGGCAGCTCTGCCTGTCACGCCCACGCCGGGCCTCGGCCCGCGAGGGGATCCCGGCATGGGCTGGGCACGCCTGAGGCCCACGGCGGCGTGCGCGGCGGGCAGCACTCACATGATCCGGACTTCCATGACCCGGGCCCTCATGAGTCGGGCACATGGCCGGGGCAACGGCCGGTGCCAGGGCCGGGGGCAGACCCGGAGCCAGGGCCGAATTCACGGCCTGAGGCAGATTCGGGGCAAGGGCCGGGCCCAGACCCGGAGCCAGGGCCAGGGGCAGACCCGATGACAGGGCCGGGAACATGGCCGGGGGCCTTGGTGGGGGCGTTGCTGGGCAGGGCGCCGGGGCTGCTGCTGGCCACGGGGCAGGTGCTGCCGGTCTCCGGCGTGCACCGCCTGGCCCGCACCTCCACCCTGGTACGCCTGGTAATGAACGCCGACGGACAGGTCCTCGACATGGGCCGAAAAGTCAGACTGGCCACCCCGGCCCAGCGACGGGCGGTCTTCGCCCGCTACGCCACCTGCTGGATCGACGGCTGCCCACTACCGGCCACCATGTGCCAGATCGACCACGCCGACAACTGGAGCACCGGCGGGCTCACCGACCTCAAACTCCTCGGCCCGGCCTGCCAGTTCCACAACCGCGACCGCTACCAGCACCCCGAGCGCTACACCCGCCACACAACCGGCAAAGACCGCTGGGCCTTCACCTACCACCACCCCACCCGAGCTCCGAGGCGGCGAGACTGAACGCGCCTGTGGAACGGCGACGCCTCGCCTACGGCGGGACCCTGCAACCGGGGACGCTCGTGCCGCCCGGCGATAGCAGGCGGTGACCACAGGTGTGATCCCAGGGCGGTGATCCCACGGCTGTGATCCCACGGCTGTGACCCCACGGCTGTGGCACACAGCCGTGGCCGGGCGACTCGGCGCGAGGACCAGCTCACCATGGAGCGTGCGGCAGGGTCGCGCGAGTGCCTGGGCGGGCACCGGGGGCAGAGATCAGCCCTTCAGCTCGCGGACGAGCTTCGACGGGGGCGTTTCGACCATGCAGGTTCCCCAGTCCGAGAAGGTCATCTCGGTCCGTTTTCTGGCCGACAGGACGTAGCGGACCGGGCGCCCGCTCGGGTCCACCCACAACTCGTAGTCGGCGGAGGGGCCGAGATCGTCGGCGATGCGGGCGCGGAGCCGTGCCTGTGCGGCCCGGTCTCCCGCTCGCACCTTGGCGTACTCCTCCTCGATCCGACGGGCGAGCGGCATGGGATCGGTGTAGGCGATGTAGGCCGCGAGATCGAGGCGTTCGACGGCTCGGAGCACGTCGATGCGGACCGTGTAGTGAATCGTGGAACGGCCGGTAGCGCGTTCAACGGTGTCGCCTTCAATGGCCGCCGCCGTGACACGGCCCGCTTTGATCAGGAGCGCGTGCGCGCGGTGGCCGTCGATCAGGTTGGTGGCGATCACGGCGAGCACCCTGATGCCGAGCAGGTTGTACGGCTCGTAGTAATCACTGATCTTGTCGAACTGCTTTCCTGGAGCGACTTCGGAACCGATCGGCATCTGGAAGTAGGTGCCGTCCCGCGTCCTGATGAGACGGCCGCTGAAGCCTTCCCCGAAATCCGACGACAGGTTCGCCGACAGGTCGGCCGACGAGCCGGTCCCGGTGCCGCACGAGCTGAGGGTGACGCTGGTTCCACCGGAGCGCAGCACACGCTTCACGGTGGGATGCGTGGCCAGATAATCGCCGACCAGCGTCGCGATCGCAGCGACAGACCTGGTGGGGGGCAGCGTCGCGGCGGACCCCGCTGTCAGCAGGCCGACCGTGATGATCACGAGCAACCGTCGCACACGCAGGACGGTGCGTGTTCGGGCTCTGCATGCTCGGGCTCTGCACATCCGAGCATCGTGGCGTACGGATGTGCAGAGCCGGCGAGCCGTTCTGTTTATGTTCTGTGCACGTTCCTAACGGGCCTCGACGGTGAACGTCGTGGTGAGGACCCGGCCGGTCGCGTCGCGGAACTGTCCCCACAGGCGGTACAGGCCGGGGCGGGGGAACCGGGCGTGCAGGCCGAGCTCGGGCCCGAAGGTCTGACCCGGCAGGGCGAAGACGGGACGGCCCTGGTCGTCCTCGGCCTCCGCGTGCTCGTGGGCGAACCCCTCGCCGTCGAGCGGCATGATCACCACGTGTCCTGCGGCGGCCAGGTAGGGGCGCAGACCGGAAACGGGCCTGCCGGTAGCGGCGTCCGCGAAGCGGAAGGTGAAGTCGCTCCTGCCGCCGGCTTCGGCCTCACCGGTGAGGGTGACCCGGAGACCGCCGACAACCTGCTCGCGAGGAGAAGGCGCCGCCGTGGCCGGGGGGGTGAAAGCGTCCGGGCGGCCGACCGTGATCTCCTGCTGGTCGAGGACGTCGGTCATCTCCCCGCGCAGCCTGAACTCGTTGTGGATCGTGTACCGGCCCTCGGTGGGGAACGTGAGCGGGACGGCGAACTCCCCGGGCCTGCCGGTGGGCTCCGGATGGATGTGCGCGAACGTGCCCAGGTCGTCCCGGGTGACGACGAAGTGCATCCACGCCTCGTGGCTGCGTACGACGTCCTGGACGGGACGGCCGGTCTCGGCGTCGGCGACCCGGATACGCAGGGTGGCCGGCCTGCCCGGGGTGACGTGGGCGAGGGCCTCTACGGAGACCTTCAGGCCGGCGTCCTCGGCGGGAACGGGCTCCGATTCGGTGGTCATCATCACGCTCATGGCCGGGCGCATCGGCATGCCGGTGTTCTCCACCCAGGCGAGCACGCCGTTCATCCCGCGCTGCGCCGCGTCCGTACGGCTGAGCGCGGTGAACCCGGCGCCCACGGCCACCGCGAGGCAGGCGATGCCCGCGAGATAGCCCCAGTCGGCGAGCCGGGACGCTCGGGAGCCGGACCGGAACCGGCGCAGGCGCAGCGCGTTGGTGACGACGCTGACCGAGCTCATCGCCATGGCGGCGGCGGCGAGGGAGGGGTCGAGGAGCACGCCGTTGAAGGGGTACAGCACACCTGCGGCGACCGGGATCAGCAGCACGTTGTACGCGAACGCCCACAGGAGCCCCTGCTTGATCGTGGTGACCGTCCGCCGGGACAGGTCGATGGCCGTGACGATGCCGCGCAGGTCGCCGCCGACGAGGGTGATGTCGGAGGCCGCGATGGCGACGTCGGTCCCGGTGCCGATGGCGATGCCGAGGTCGGCCGTCGCCAGGGCGGGGGCGTCGTTGATCCCGTCGCCGACCATGGCGACGACCGCGCCCTTCTCCTGGAGGGCGGCCACGCGGGCCGCCTTGTCCTCGGGCCGTACGTCGGCGATGACGTGGTCGATGCCGACCTGCCGGGCGACGACGTCGGCGGTGGCCCGGTTGTCGCCGGTCAGCATCCACACGTCCAGGCCGAGCGCGCGCAGCCGGTCGACGGCCTCGTGCGACTCGGGCCGGATCGTGTCGGCCACGCCGATCACTCCGGTGAGGCGGCCGTCGAGGGCGACGTACACGGGGGTGGCTCCCTCGGCCGCCGCCGCGGCGGCCACCTGCTCCAGCTCGCCGACGCTCACGTCGTGGCGGCGCATGAGCGCGGCGTTGCCGATGAGCACGGCCCGGCCGGCCACCCGGGCCTCGACGCCGTGACCGGGTAGGGCGTCGAAGCCCTGCATCTCGGGCAGGCGGAGCCCGCGGTCCCGGGCGCGTGTCACGATCGCCTCACCGAGGGGGTGCTCGGAGCCCGTCTCGGCCGCGGCGGCGTACGCGAGAAGCTCGTCGGCGTCCCCGCCCGCGACGGTGACGAGGCGGGTCACGCCGGGGCGGCCCCGGGTGATCGTGCCGGTCTTGTCCAGGACGACCGTGGTGAGGCGGCGGGCCTGTTCGAGCGCGTCGCCGCCGGAGATCAGGATGCCCAGCTCGGCGGCCTTTCCGGTGCCCACCATGATCGCTGTGGGGGTGGCCAGGCCGAGCGCGCACGGGCAGGCGATGATCAGTACGGCGATGGCGGTGCCGATGCCGAACGTGAGCCGTCCCTGGTCCGGGCCGAAGACCGCCCAGACGGCGAAGGTGAGCACGGCGATGCCGATGACGGCGGGCACGAACCACCCGGAGACCGTGTCGGCCAGGCGCTGCAGGGGCGCCTTCGACCCCTGTGCCCGCTCGACCAGCCGGACGATCTGCGCCAGCGTCGTGTCCTGCCCGACGGCGGTGGCCCGCATCACGACCGAGCCCGTCCGGTTGATCGTGGAGCCGATCAGCGGGTCGCCCTCGCCCCGGCGCACCGGCATGCTCTCGCCAGTGATCATGCTCTCGTCCACGGTGGAGACGCCGGCGGTCACGACGCCGTCCACGGGGATCTTCTCGCCCGGGCGCACCCGGACGAGGTCGCCGACGGCGACGTCCTCGACCGGGACCTCGACCTCGGTGTCCCCGCGCAGGACGCGGGCCGTCTTCGGACGCAGGCCGAGCAGTTCCCTGATGGCGGAGGTCGTCCGCTTCTTGGCCCTCGCCTCCATCCACCGGCCCATGAGGACGAGCGCGATGACGACGACGGAGATCTCGAAGTACACGTGCAGCGGCAGCCCCAGCCGCTCCGCCGCGGCCGGCCACAGCGTGACGAACGCGCTGTAGCCGTACGCCACCGTCGTGCCCATGGCGACGAGCGTGTGCATGTTGACCGCGCCGTGCCGGGCCGCCGCCCAGGCGGCGCGGTAGAACGGACGGCCCGCCCAGAACTGCGCGACCGTGGCGACGACCAGCAGCAGCGGCATCAGCCAGTCCATCGCGTCGATGGGCAGCGGCAGGTACATCAGCACCATCATCGACAGCCCGGCCGCGAGGGTGGCCTGCCAGGTGCGCTTCAGACGGATGACCTCACGGTCCGGCCCGGTCTCCGGCTCCGGCACCCGCTCAGGGCCGGGCGCCGGCTCGGGCTCGGTAACCTCTGCGGTGTACCCGGCCCGGACGACCGACTCGGCGAGCATCCCGACGGTCACGCGGGCGGGGTCGTAGGTGACGGTGGCGACCTCGGTGGCGAGGTTCACCTCGGCCGCCGCCACGCCGTCGACCCGGGTGAGGGCCTTCTCCACCCTGCGGACGCAGGACGCACAGGTCATCCCTCCGATGTCCAGTGTGCGCACGCTCGTCACGACCGTCATCGCTTCACCTCCTGATTGAAGACTTCGCGGTGACGGTCCCGCGCGGCGCTTTCCCGCCGCTGACCGGCCCCTGTCCGGCTCAGGACAGGGGCCGGACAGTGCCTCCCGGCATGGTCTTCTCATCCGGGCCGTACGGAGCGGCCCGCGATGCGAAGGAGCGAACGATGAACCAGCTCGTGCTGTCCGTGCCCGCCATCAGCTGTGGCCACTGCGTCAAGGCGATCGCCAAGTCGGTCGGCGAGGTGGCCGGTGTCGATTCGGTGGCCGTCGACTTCACGGCCAAGACCGTGGTGGTCACCGGCCCGGCCGACGCCGCCGCCGTTCGCGAGGCCATCGCCGAGGCCGGCTACGAGGCCGCCGAATGAGCGGCACCGAGTACGACACGCTGATCGTCGGAGGCGGCCAGGCCGGCCTGGCGCTGGGCTACCACCTGCGCCGTGCGGGCCTGCGGTTCGCCATCCTCGACGCGCATCGGCGGGTGGGGGACGCCTGGCGCCACCGGTGGGACTCGCTCACGTTGTTCACCCCGCGCCGGTACAACGCGCTGCCGGGCCTGCCGTTCCCGGGCGATCCGGACGGCCATCCGGGCAAGGACGAGGTCGCCGACTATCTGGAGGCGTACGCGGAGCGGTTCGCCCTCCCGACGCGTCTCGGCTGCCAGGTCACGGCCGTACGGCCGGAAGGGGAGCGATTCCTGGTAGAGACCTCGGCAGGGGCCTACTCCGCGGCGCGGGTCGTGGTCGCGGCGGGGGCGTTCCACACGCCGCGGACGCCCGCCTTCGCGACCGGCCTGGACCCGCACGTCGCCCAGCTGCACAGCAGCCGGTATCGCCGTCCCGAGCAGCTTCCCATGGGCGAGATCCTGGTCGTCGGCGCGGGCAACACGGGCGTGCAGATCGCCGAGGAACTGGCCGGCACCGGGCGGCGCGTCCGGCTGGCGGTCTCGTCGATGGGCCGGGTGCTGCCCCAGCGGGTGCTGGGCCGCGACGTGTTCTGGTGGTTCTCCCACCTGGGCTTCATGGACATCCGCGGCGACAGCGGGATCGGGCGCCGCGTCAGGAGCCGGGAACTGATCATCGGAACCGACGTGAAGCGGTTGCTGCGGCGGGTGGAGCGGGTGGACCGCGCCGTGGACGCCGAGGGACGCGACGTCGTCCTCGCGGACGGCCGTCGCGTGCGCCCCGACGGCGTCGTGTGGGCGACCGGCTTCCGCCCGAGCTATCCCTGGCTGCACGTGCCGGTGCTGGACGAACAGGGGGCGCCGGTGCATCGCGAGGGCGTGACGGCCTGGCCGGGGCTGTACTTCCTCGGTCTGCCCTGGCAGCGCGCCCGTGGCTCGTCGGTGCTGGGATGGGTGGGCCGGGACGCTCACACCCTGGCTGGCCGGCTCATTACCGGCGCGATAAATCCCGGCAAAACGCTCATCGCCCCTTAATATTGGGCAGTCCCGGCGGAGCCGGGTGGCGACGAGGAGTGACATGCCGAACACGGCCGTGACGTTCGCGATTCTCGGGCCTACCGAGGTGCGGGGAGCCGACGGCTCCGCGGCGGCGCTGCCGCCGTCCGTGCGGGCCCTGCTGGCCCGGCTGGCGCTGTCGTGCGGGCGCGTGGTGCCGGTGGACGGCCTGACGGACGCCCTGTGGGGCGACGAGGGCGACGACCTGCCGGCCGACGCGGCGAACGCCCTGCAGATCCGGGTGTCCAAGCTGCGCCGCGCCCTCGCCGCCGCCGGGTTCGGCGCGGACGTCCTGGTCACGCAGGCCCCGGGATACCGGCTCGCGGTGCCCTCGGACGCCGTCGACGCGCACGTGTTCGAGCGGCTGCTCGTCCGCGCGCGGGAGGAGACGGCCGCTGGGAACGCCGCCGCCGCCCTGAGCCGTCTGGACGAGGCGCTGGGGCTGTGGCGGGGGCCCGCCCTGGCCGACGCCGGCCGGACGACCTGGGCCACGACGGAAAGCGCCCGGCTGGAGGAGCTGCGGCTGGGGGCGGTCGAGGACCGGTTCGAGCTCCTGCTGGAGTCCGGCGGGCACAACGAGGCCGTCGCCGACATCGAACGGCTGGTCGCGCGGCATCCGCTGCGTGAGCGGCTGCACCGCCTGCTGATGCTCGCGCTCTATCGGGGCGGGCGGCAGGCGGAGGCGCTGGCCGCCTATCAGGCGCTGCGCCGCGGCCTCGCCGACGAACTCGGCATCGATCCGTCCCCGGAGCTTCAGGCGCTGGCCGAGGCCATCCTCCGCCAGCAGATCCCGTCGCCGCCGCGCGAGCAGCCGCAGGCACAGGCGCGGGCACAGGCGCGGCACAATGACCGGCTGCCACGCCGGCTCACCTCGGTGATCGGTCGCCGGGACGACGTGGCGACGGCGCTGGAGCGGCTCGCCGAGTCGCAGGTGGTTACGCTGACCGGACCGGGCGGGATGGGCAAGACGACGCTCGCGTTCGAGATCGCGCGCAGGGTGAACGAGACGTTGAACGAGACGTTGAACGAGACGTTGAACGAGACGGTGAACGAGGCGCCCGACGAGTCGCCGGCCGACCGCGTGCTGCTGGTCCGCCTGGCCGCGCTGGAACCCGGGACGGACGTCGCCGACGCGTTCGCCGCGGAGCTGGGCGTGCTGCCCGATCAGGGCGTCACGTCGGCCGACGCGGTGGAGGAACACCTGCGGGACGGCCGGCCGCTGCTCGTGGTCGACAACTGCGAGCACGTCGTGGACGAGGCGGCGGCCCTCGTGGAGCGGCTGGCCGCGGCCTGTCCCGGGCTGCGGGTGCTGGCCACCAGCAGGGAGGCGCTCGCGATCCCCGGCGAGATCCAGGTCGCGGTCGGTCCACTGGGCGTCACGGACAACGACGGGCCCGCCGTGCGGCTCTTCGTGGAGCGGGCCCGTGCCGTACGGCCCTCGTTCACGCTCGACGACGAGACCGCTCGCGTCGTGGCGTCCATCTGCCGCCGGCTCGACGGCATGCCGCTCGCCATCGAGCTGGCCGCCGCCCGGGTGAAGGCGCTGTCTCCGGCCGACATCGAGGCCCGGCTGGCGGACCGGTTCTCGCTGCTGACGGCGGGCCCGCGTACCGGCGAGGCGCGTCACCGCACGCTGCGGGCGACCCTCGACTGGAGCCACGACCTGCTGCCGGAGGCCGAGCGGCGGCTGTTGCGCCGCCTCGCCGTGTTCCGCGGCGGGTGGACGCCGTCCGCCGCCGAGGAGGTGTGCGCCTTCGACGGCGTCGGCCGCGGCGAGGTGCTCGACCTGCTGTTCCGGCTGGTCGACCGGTCCCTCGTGGTGCCGGAACCGGCCACGGGACGGTTCCGGCTGCTCGTGACCGTACGCGACTACGCGTGGGCCCGCCTGGAGGAGGCCGGCGAGGCGGGGAACTGCCGCGACCGCCACCTCGCCTACTGTGTCCGGCTCGCGGAAGAGCACGGGTCACGCGTCCGTGACCTCGCCGTCTACACGAAGCTCTACGACGAGCACGACAACTTCCGTGCGGCGGTCGACCACGCCGTCGACAGCGGCGACCTCGACAGCGGTTTCCGGCTGGGCTGCGCGCTCGTGATGTTCTGGAACTACGGGGTGCGCTACGAGGGCACCCGGGCGCTGACCGCGCTGCTGGAGACCGGCGGCGGTTCCCCCACCGCACGGGCCCGTGCGCTGCAGGGCATCGGGCTCCTGCACGTCTACTACCCGACCCCGCAGTCGGTCGCCGCCACCGAGAAGAGCCTCGCGATCTTCGAGGAAGCCGGCGACGTACGCAACGCCGCGATCTCCCGGCTCGTGATGTCCTGGGCCGGCCAGTACGGCGGGGACGCCGAACACTACCGCGCCATGATCGAGCGGAGCAGGCGCGAACTGGGCGACTCCGACGACGGCTGGTGGCTGGGCATGACGGAGTATCTGGAGGCGCTGCTGGCCCTGCGCCTCGGCGACTTCGACGACGCGGTCGTGCGGTGGCGGCGCGCACTCGACCTGGCCAGGGCCGCAGGCGACCGCATCATCGGCAGCGCGATCCTCGCGCATCTCGGCATCGCCCTGCGCGAGTCCGGGCGGCACGAGGATGCCCTGGCCGTGCTGCGGGAGGCCGTGGACGAGGTGCGCGGCCGCAACTCCCTGCACGGGCTGGCCTTCGCGCTCGTGCACACCGCCCATACCCGGCTCGACCTGGACGAGAGCGACGACGTGACGGCGCTGCTCGCCGAGGCGCGGGAGGTCGCACGCCGGGCGCGCAACCCCCGCTGCCAGGCGTGGGCCGCGTGGGGCCGGGCCCGCACGGCTCGCGCGCGCGGGGACGCCGCGCTCGCCGTCCGCGAGTGCCGGGACGCGCTGGCGCTGCTGAAGGAGGGCGAGTTTCCCTGGGCCAGGGCCCGCCTGTGGTCGTTCCTGGCCGGCTGCGCCGCGGCGGCGGGCCTGCCGGACGAGGCCGGGCGAGCCCGCGAGACGGCGGCCGCGCTCACGGAGTGAGCCGCCGGTGGCCGGGCGGACGATGCTCGCACCGGTCGCCCGCGAACCCCGCCGACGCCAGCGCCGCCCGCAGGTCCACGGCCGACACGTCGCCGCGCACACGCAGCAGGCCACGGGCGGCGTCGACCTCGAACGAGGTGACGCCGGATACGTCGCGTACGTGCCTGCTCAGGAGGCGGACGCACCTGCGGCACAGCAGTGCGGGCACGCACACAGTCTGGTCTGCCATGCCGTCCAGCGTGCCGCCCCTGCCTGGCGGTCCGCTGTCCGCCCGCTGTCCGGCACCGCCCGAGGGCCGGCAAGACCGCGACCAGCCCGCCGACAGTCGTGGCCGTGATGCTCGCCCCATGACCATCACCCAGACACCCGCCGAGGCACTTCCGCATACCGACGTCGCCGCGCTGGCCCGAGACGTCGTGAAGATCTACGGCCGCGGCGACACCGCCGTCCGGGCCCTCGACGGCGCGACCCTGTCGATTCCCGCCGGGCGTTTCACCGCCGTCATGGGGCCGTCGGGGTCCGGCAAGTCCACCCTGATGCACGTCCTCGCCGGTCTCGACACGGTGGACGAGGGGCAGGTGCTCATCGGCGACACCGACCTCGGCCGGCTGAACGAGCGGCAGCGCACGCTGCTGCGCCGCGAGCACGTGGGCTTCGTCTTCCAGAGCTTCAACCTGGTCCCCACGCTGACCGCCGCCGAGAACATCGTGCTGCCGCTGACCCTCGCGGGACGGCGGGCCGACCAGACGTGGATCGATGAGATCGTCGCGATGCTCGGGCTGGCCGACCGGCTGCGGCACCGTCCCGCCGAGCTGTCCGGCGGGCAGCAGCAGCGGGTCGCCGTGGCCCGGGCGCTGGCCGCCCGCCCGCGGATCGTCTTCGCCGACGAGCCGACCGGCAATCTCGACTCCCGGGCGGGGGAGGCCCTGCTCGGCTTCCTCCGCCACGCGGCCCACGAGCTGGGCCAGACCATCGTCATGGTCACCCACGACGCGAACGCCGCGACGTACGCCGACCAGGTGGTCCATTTCGCCGACGGCCGCGTGGCCGGCCTCACCCGCAACCTCACGAGCGACGAGGAGAAGTGACCGCGATGTGGCACCTGATCGTCCGCAACACCGTCGCACGGCGGGGCAGGCTGGCGCTGACCCTGCTCGCCGTCCTGCTCGGCGTCACCTTCGTCACCGGCAGCCTGGTGCTCACCGACACCTCACAGCGGCTGCTCGACGAGCAGTTCCGTACGGCCACCGCCGGGGTCGACCTGACGGTCCGCGACGCCGCCGCGTTCGACTCGGCGATGGGCGTGGAGGTCGAGCGCGACCCGCTGCCCGCGGAGGTCGTCGACCGCGTCCGCGCGGTGCCGGGCGTGGCCGCCGCCACCCCCGTCGTCCGGGGACAGGGACTGATCGGCGTCGGCGGGAAGACCATCGTCCCGTCGGGCCCGTCGCTGCTGCTGTCGTGGGAGCCCGCCCCGGTCGGCGCGTTCACCCTGCGCGCCGGGCGCGCGCCGGCGGCCGAGGGCGAGGTCGTGGTCGACGCGGCGACCGCCCGCCGGCACCGCATCGGCCTCGGCGCCGAGGTGACCGTACGCGCCGAGCGGACGGAACGGCTCCGCGTGGTGGGGCTGGCCGGGTTCGGGCCGGGCGAGGGGCTGCCCGAGACCACGGTCGCCCTGGTCGCCCTGCCCGCGGCGCAGCGTCTGCTCGCACTCGACGGGAACGCCTCGGAGGTCGCCGTCGTCGCCGCGGACGGCACGGACGTCCAGCGGCTGCGGTCCGCGGTGGCGGCCGCGATCGGCGCCGGATACGAGGTCTCCTCCAGCCGGGACGTCGCCGCGTCCAGCGCGGCGGCGGCCAAGACGCAGATCTCCTACCTGCAGGTGATGCTGTTCGCCCTGGCGGCGGCGGCCCTGCTCGTCGGCGCCTTCCTCATCGCCAACACCTTCTCGATCGTCGTCACCCAGCGCACGCGCGAGCTGGCCGTCCTGCGCGCGGCCGGAGCGACCGGCGCCCAGGTCATGCGCTCGGTGCTCGGCGAGGCCCTGCTGGTGGGGCTGGCCGCCTCCGCGGCGGGCGCGGGTCTCGGCGTCGCCTGTGCGGCGGGGCTGCGCGACCTCGCCGGAGCCTTCGGCATGACGCTGCCCGACGGCGGGCTCGTCGTGACGCCCCGGACGCTGGTCGTCGCGTTCGCGGTCGGCGTCGGCGTCACGGTCCTGTCGGCGTTCGGGCCGGCCCGGCGCGCCGCCTCGGTGGCGCCGGTGGAGGCCATGCGGCGCTCGTCGGCCGACGAGGTCTCCGGGCGGGCCGGCTGGACGCGTACCGTCATCGGAGCGGTTCTGACCGCGCTCGGGGTGGCCGGCCTGGCGATCGTCCTGGCCGGGCCGGGGTCGGTCGTGGTGCTCGGCGAGGCGGCGGTCTGCACCGTCGTGGGGTTTGCCCTGCTCGGGCCGGCGGTCACCCCGGCCCTGATCCGGCTGCTCGGGCGGCCGATCGGCGCGGCGGGCGTCCCCGGACGGCTGGCGCGCGAGTCCGCCGCACGGGCGCCCCGGCGTACCTCCGCGACCGCCCTCGCTCTGGCCTTCGGCCTGGCGCTCATCAGCTTCATGACCGTGCTGGGCACTTCGATCAAGGACTCGACCGCTCGGTCGTACGCCGAGGTGATCACCGCTGACTACGTGGTGGAAAGCGCGCGCAACGAGATGCTGGGCGGGCTTCCCGCGCACGCCTATCACCACGTCAGCGAGCTGCCGCAGGTCGCCGTGGCCTCGCGGTTGCGCTACGGCCACTGGAAGGACGGGCAGTCCACCGAGGCGCTCACCGCGGTCGACCCGGTCACGCTGCCCCGCGTCACCTCGCTCCACATGGTGGCCGGACGCCTGGACGCCGTCGCGGACGGCGGGGTCGTCCTGGCCGCGAACGTCGCCAAAGAGCGGCACCTCAAAATCGGCGACACCCTGGCGATGACGTTCTCCCGCACCGGGACCCGGCGCCTCCCGGTGGTCGGCCTACTGCGCGACCGGGACGCTCAGGCGCTGTCGACCGGCTACGTCATCTCGCTGGACACCTTCGAGCGCAACTACCGGGAGCATGTCGACGCGAGCGTCTTCGTCAAGGTCGCCGACGGAGTGAGCGGCGCGGACGCCGAGAAGGCCATCGAACGGGTCCTCGCCGACGCCCCGACCGCGCAGGTGCGCGACCAGGCCGCGGCCGTCGCGGGGCGGAACGCGACGATCGACCAGGTCCTGGGGCTGGTGACCGCGCTGCTGATGCTCACCGTCCTGATCGCGTTGATGGGCATCACCAACACGCTCGCCCTGTCCATCATCGAGCGGACCCGTGAGCTCGGACTGCTGCGGGCGGTCGGCATGACCGGCGCCCAGATGCGCTGGATGATCCGCGGTGAGGCGGTCCTCGTCGCGGCCCTGGCGATCGTCGCCGGCGTGGTCCTGGGCGTGGCCTTCGCCGCGGGCACGGTCACGGCACTCGGCCGCACCACCGAGGCCACGCTCACGCTGCCGGCCGGTCCGCTCCTCGCCGTAGTCGCCGTGGCCGCCGTGGCCGGCCTGCTGGCCGGGCTGCTGCCGGCCCGCCGTGCGGCCCGGCTCGACGTGCTGTCCGCCATCGCCACGTCCTGACTTTCCGGCGGGAAGACTTTCCGGCGGGACAAGGGAGGAGAAGCGACGGGTATGAGCCGGATGCGCCGCTTGTCCCTCAAGCAAGCGGACACGTCCGGAGGCGAATGACAGGCAGGTGTGGATCGGATGGGCGACAACAGGAGCTCCCGCGTCGTGGTGGTGTCCGCGCGGCGTCTGGCCGTCGTCGCCGCGACCCTCATCGGGCTGGCGGGCGTCGTGGTGGTGCCGCAGACGCTCGCGGCGCCGGTCCCCGCGGCCGGCCACGGCCCGCATGGACAAGGTCAGGGGCAGGGCGGCCAGGGGAGCAAGGGCAAGGAGAAGAAGGAGAAGAAGGGCAAGAAGGGCAAGAAGGGGAAGAGGCACGGCCACGGCGGCGCCCGCCTCAACGCCCGTCTCGCCGATTTCGGTGACGGCCCGGGTGGTGGGCCCGGTGGTGGGCCCGGTGGTGGGCCCGGTGGTGGTCATGGCGGTGGTCATGGCGGTGGTCATGGCGGTGGTTTCGGTGGTGGTTTCGGTGACGACGACGGCGGTGGCACACAGCGCACGACCGGCGTCAACACCGCCAACGCGCCCACGATCAGCAGCCCGCCCTATCAGCTGGCCACCGGCAAACGCAACGTGAACGCCCCCGCGGGCAACAGCGCCGTCGACTTCGCCGGCACCCAGCAGGTGTCGAGCGTCAGCGTCTTCACCGACTCCCTCAGCGGCAACTGCCAGAACGGGATCGACAACTGCTCGATCAACCAGACCCTGCGGGCCGAAGAGAGCAGGAGCGGCATCGGGCGGTAGAGCCCGGCGACACTGAAACGGGCGTCCTCCCCACCGGGGAGGACGCCCGTCCCGGTTTCAGTGACCGACCGGGATCAGAGCTCGCCGCTCTCGATCGCCTGCTTGAGGGCCGCCTGCAGCTGCTGGTGCGCGGCGGTGCCGTTCGCGGCGACGAAGTCGATCAGCGAGGTGTCCGCCTCGAAGGTGAGGTTCTCCGTGACCCTGGTCTTCCCGCCGGACAGCGGCGTGAAGTCGATCTTCTGGTGCGTGACCACGTTGGGCTGCGACCAGCTGTCGGTCTCGTAATAGAACCCGTCCGGGTGCAGACGCTGCTGCGCGTGCGTCTTGCTGACCACGATCGTGCCCTCGTACGGGATCTCCTCGATGGCGGTGAGGTTGCGGTAGAGCACCGGGGCCTGGAGCCACTGCTTGTGGGTGACGACCCGCTTCAGGAACGGGTTCTTGCCCATGTGGTTGTTGAAGTCCGAGTACTTGTAGAAGGTCGACGGCATCGGCGCGTCGATGTCGACGGAGATGCTGTTCGTGACCCGGCTGCGTCCCGAGTCAGGCGCGGGCGGGGTGTTGTCGGTGAAGTGGTAGGTGTCGAACACGGCCTGCCACTCGGCGGCGATGTCGGCGTCGCTCTCGGTCGTGCCAGGGGTCGTGCCAGGAGACGTGTCGGCGTTAGCGGGAGCGGACAGGGTGGCGAGGACGAAGGCGGCGGCGAACATCTGGGCCGCGACCACTCGCAGGATCTTTCTCACGTGTACCTCGAAAAGAGGAGAAATGGTACGAGTGATCTTCTATCGCAAGTACAACGTGGTGCAGAAGGGTCCGTACCGAAAAGGTCACGTGCGAAGGGGAGTCTGAACGACATGCGGGTGAAGGGTTTCGACCATCTGGTGCTGACCGTGGAGGACGTCGAGCGGTCGCTGGCGTTCTACTGCGGCGTCCTCGGCCTGGAGCCGGTACGCGTTGAGGAGTGGCGGGCCGGCAAGGCGCCGTTCCCCTCGGTGCGGGTGTCGCCGGACACGATCATCGATGTGCTGCGCGGCTCCCGCGGAGAGCCGAACGTCGACCATTTCTGCCTGGTCGTCGATCCGCTGGACTGGCAGGAGGTCATCGACTCCGGCGTCCTCACCGTGATCGACGGACCCGGTCCCCGGTTCGGGGCACGTGGCGTCGCCACGTCGGTCTACGTGAAGGACCCCGACGGCAACGTCGTCGAGCTGCGCTGGTATCCCCAGGACCAGGAGAAGCAGGGACTCACGTGATGTCCCACAGCAGGCGGTAGTAGGCGATGCGCTCGGGGTCGGGGGCGACGCCGTACGCGTCGTACACGATGCCGTCGTACCCCGGGCCGTAGTTCCACTCCGTGCTCCAGGCGGCGACCGCGAGGTCGGCCCACCGGTCGGCGACACCGAGCGAGCCGAGGTCGACGTGCCCGGCGACCGTCCCGTCGTCGTGCAGCAGCGTGTTGGGAGCGCAGGCGTCGCCGTGACAGACGACGAGGCGGTCGGCGGCGGGCGGCTCGCCGAGGCGCCGCCGGGCCTCGCCGCGGCCGCGGAGCCGCCGCTCGACGCCCCAGTCGTACGGGCACTCCCGCACGGGCAGGCTGTCGTGGAGCAGGCGAAGCCCCCGGCCGACGGCCGCCGCGGCGGTGGCGGGATCGGCGATCCAGCGCGGGTCCACGGCAGAGCGGCCGGGGAGCGCCGCCGTGACGAGCCAGGCGCCGTCCGCGTCCGAGCCCCACTCCAGGACCCGGGGAACGGCGGCCCACCGCCCGGCCCATCGCAGGCGCTCCGCCTCGCCGGGCAGGTCGATTTCCGGGGTGCCGGCGGCGATCCACTTGACGTACCTCGTGCCGCCGCCCGCGTCCTCCAGCCGGAACGTCAGGCCGCCGAGCAGGTTGTGCCACACCGGAGTGACGGCGTCGCCCCCGGCGATTTCGGCGACGGCACCGGGCACGGCCACCGGCCCGGTCGGAATCGAGGCGAGTGCGGGACGGCTCATGACCACCATTTTCCCGGCGGGTGGGCACGAACAGCGGGACGGATGGAAGAAAGGCGGGGGCGGTGGTGGGAGCGATGGCCGGGGGAGACACGCGGGCCGACCTGGTTCTGGAGGGCGGCGGGGTCAAGGGCGTGGCCCTGGTCGGCGCGCTGCACGAGCTGCACGCGGCCGGATACCGGTTCGGGCGGCCCGCCGGCACCCGTGTCGCCGGGACCTCCGCCGGGGCGGTGGTGGGAGCGCTGGCCGCGGCCGGTATGCCGCCGGAGCGCATGCGCGAGCTCCTGTGCGCCGTCGACTACCGCAAGTTCAGGGACGCGTCCGCCGTGGAGCGTGTCCCGCTCGTCGGCGGGGGCTTCTCGCTGCTGTCCCTGCTGTTCGAACGGGGCGTGTTCGAGGGCGACTACCTGCGCGAATGGCTGGGAAACGAGCTGGCCGACCTGGGCGTCGAGACGTTCGACGACCTGGCGCTCGACGACCCGGCGCCCTGGATGGGCGAGGACGAGCGTTACAGCCTGGTGGTGACGGTCACGGACGTCACCCTGGGCCGGCTGGTGCGCCTGCCGTGGGACTACCGGGCCGTTTACGGCGTGCCGGACCCGGGCAGGCAGCGGGTGGCCGACGCGGTCCGTGCATCGATGTCGATCCCCTTCTTCTTCGAGCCCGTCACGATCACCAATTCGGCGACCGGCCTGGTGTCGACCCTTGTGGACGGCGGCGTGCTGTCCAATTTCCCCATCGACACGCTCGACCGCCCCGACGGGCAGCAGCCGCGCTGGCCCACGTTCGGGGTAAAGCTGCTTCCCGCGTTCCGGGAGGACACGCTCAGGCTGCCGTTCGTCGGGGCTCCCCACCTGCCCGCCCTGCGGCTGCTGGCGTCCCTGGTCGGGACCGCGATCGTCGGCCACGACCAGACGTATCTGAGCCGCCCGTGGGTGAGCGCCAGGACCATCCAGGTCGACACCGAGGGTGTGGGAGTGGTCGACTTCGACCTCGACGAGCGGCAGAAGCTGCACCTCTACCGCAATGGCCGGACGGCCGCGGCGGCCTTCCTGTCCTCATGGGACTGGGACGACTACCGCGCCCGCTACCGTCCCCCCGCGAAAATCGGTGGCAGGGTCGAGACGGCCGGGAGTCTACTTGTCCAATGATCATTGTCTCCGCCGCCTCCGGCGCGCTCGGCCGCCTCGTCATCGAGCACTTACGCACCCGTACGGAGGTGGTGGCCGCGGTGCGCGACCCCGGCCGCGCGCCCGAAGGAGTGCCGGCACGCCGCGGTGACTACGACGACCCGGCCAGTCTGCGCGAGGCGTTCGAGGGGGCCGCCCGTCTCCTTCTGATCTCCTCTCCGGAGCTCGACACCGCCCGTAGAATCGGGCAGCACCTGAACGCGGTGACCGCCGCCAAGGAGGCCGGCGTCGGCGCGGTCGTCTTCACCAGCTTCCTGGGGGCCGGCACCGCCGGCACCGGGATCACGGAGGCCTACCACGCCACGGAGCAGGCCGTGCTCCGCAGCGGCCTGCCGTACACGTTCCTGCGTCATCCCTTCTACAGCGACGCGTTCGTCCCCCGGGCCGGCGACGGTGAGATCACCAGCAGCACCGGCGGTCGCGGCCTGAACACGGCGTTCCGATCGGATCTCGCCGAGGCGGCGGCCAACGTGCTGACCGGTGAGGGACATCTGGGCCGGGCGTACGACTTCACCGGGCCCCTGTGGAGCTATCCCGAGGTGGCCGAGGCGCTCGGCGTGCCCTATCGCGAGGTGCCCGACGCCGGGCCGGGCCCGATGAGCTGGATCAACGCCCAGATACGCGCGGGAAAGCTGGAACAGCGGACCGACGATCTGGAACGAGTGCTCGGCAGGCCCGCCGAGACGGTTGTCTCACGTGCTCTGAGGTCTTCGCCCCGGTGAGTGCCGACCGCCGTCCCCCGAGGCCGGAAAGGATCTCGCGGTTCAGGAGACCTCTGAGGGCGTCCGCGGCAGGCGCAGGCCGCACCGAACACATCGGGCCGCCCGGGTATGGATCACCGCGTTCGGGATGCTTCTCTTTCCCGTCGCCTTTCCGGGACCGGCTTTTCTGCCGCCCGTGGTCCTGCTCGCCGGCCTCTCCGTGACGGCCGTGGGGTCAGGGCTTGACCGCGATGCCGCCGTACGCCCAGGCGTGACCCCCGCCGGGGATGTGTTCCTGGCGCTCGTCCGGACGCCACTGCACCACCTCGACGATGCCCGGGTCGACCAGCTGCCAGCCCTCGAAGAACTTCGCCACCTCGGCGTGGCTGCGCGACACCATGGGCGCGGTGCTCTTGTCGTACGGCTTGCTCAATTCCTCGCTGCGTACCTGGGGGGCGAAGTCGAGCGTGATGTGCGACAGCAGCAGGCGGCTGCCCGAGGGCACGGCGGCCTTGAACCGCTCGACCAGGTCGTACGGGTTCTCCTGGTCGGTGATGAAGTGCATGACCCCCGCCAGGATGACGGCCACCGGGCGGTCGAAGTCGATAACGGCCTGCACTTCGGGGTGGGACAGGATGGTGTCCGGCTCGCGGAGGTCGGCCTCGATCACGGTGGTCACCCCCGTGCCGGTCAGCAGCGCGCGGCCGTGCACCAGGACGATGGGGTCGTTGTCCACGTACGCCACCCGGGCCTCGGGGTTGGCCTGCTGCGCGATTTCGTGGGTGTTGCCCTGGGTGGGGATTCCGGTGCCGAGGTCGAGGAACTGCGTCATCCCCGCCTCGGTGGCGAGATGGCGCACGGCCCGGCGGAGAAAGGCGCGGTGGGCGCGGACGCCCTCGCGTGTGCCCGGCGAGAGCTTGAGGAGCTGCTCGGCCGCCTCGCGGTCGGCCGCGTAGTTGTCCTTGCCGCCGAGCAGGTAGTCGTAGATTCGCGCGGGGTGCGGGACCTTGGTGTTGATCCGCTTCAGAACCTGCTCGGGGGGCTCGGGACCCGTCACGTCGGGCATCTAGTGCTCCTGTTCTCATCGCCGGGTAAGCGCGATCAAACCCGGTACTCCCGCCGCAAAACGGGAGTACCGGTTCGATGATCAGACTACGGGCGCAGAGTCGCTCGGCACGGGAAATTCGCCCGAGTGAACTAGCCCTGATATCAGGGTTTGGTGAGGTCGAATCGGTTGACGGTGACGGCGCCGCCCAGGGATTGGGTGGCGTAGTTGAAGATGGCGAAGCGGTAGCCCATGAAGAACTGCCAGGCGTTGCCCATCGTGAAGGCCGGCCCGAGGGCGGTGAAGTTCACCCCGTCGGTGCTGTAGGAGAAGCGGGCCTGCCGTCCGGTGCCTGGCCGGATGTCGGCGTTGACCCGCAGCCAGATCCGCCCGCCGGACACGGCCGCGCCGGCGGCCTCGGTGCCGGTGGAGGTGGTCTGCCAGCTGCCGTTCATGGCCAGGCCGTTGGTCATGACCACCCGGGTCTGCCCGTTGTCGCGTCTGACGCCGATCCAGGCCGAGGAGTCGCGCAGCATCGCCAGACCGGCCCGGTCACCGTCGCGCATCGCCGAGTAGTCCAGCTGGATCGTGGCGGTCGAGGACGGGCCGAGGATGCGGTGGCTGAGGGTGTTGCGGGCCGAGTACAGGTCGTTGGTCACGGTGGCGGTCTGCAGCCGCAGCCCGTTGCCGACGCTGTATTTGGTGGTGTCGGGGTTGTGGTTCCACTCCCACTCGGGACCCAGCTGGGAGCCGGTGAAGGTGTCGGTGCCGGTCGGCGGCTTCACCTGCCGCGGCGGGCGCGGCACGTTCGGATAGGGGTAGGAGCCGCCCCAGGCGCCGTTCACGGTCTGCACGGTCGGCCAGCCGTCGGAGGTCCAGGTGACCGGCGCGAGCACGGGGATGCGGCCTCCGGGGTAGGCGTCCTGGAAGGCCATGTAGTACCAGGCGCCGTTTTGGGTCTGGACCAGCCCGCCCTGGTGCGGCACGCCGCCGCCGGAGACCGGGCCGCCCATGTTGAGCAGCACCTGGCGCATCTCATACGGGCCGAAGGGTCCGTTGGTGGACTTCAGCACGTACTGCCCGTTGGCCGGGCGGGTCAGGAAGATGTAGTAAGCACCGTTGCGCTTGTACATCCGCGACCCTTCCAGGGTGCCGACGCTGGAGGGGGTGGAGAACACCTGCTGGCTGCGGACCTCGCTTTTGCCGTCGGCTGACAGCTGGGCGACGCTGATCTGGGTGTTGCCGTAGGCGACGTACATGGTGTCGTTGTCGTCGACGAGCAGCCCGGCGTCGTAGTAGCACTTGTTGATCGTGGTGTGCCGGTTCCAGGGGCCTTCGACGCTGGTGGCGGTGTAGATGTAGGTCTTGCTGAAGTCGATGCAGCCGCCCCAGTAGAAGGTCTTGTTGCTCTTGCGGTAGTTCAGGAACGACGCCCAGATGCCGTTGACGTAGGCGCGTCCGCCGTTGAGGTCGTACTTGGAGCCGAAGTCGAGTTTGGGCACCGAGTGGCCGGCGTACTCCCAGTTGACCAGGTCGTAGGAACGCAGGATCGGCGCGCCGGGCGAGTAGTGCATCGTGGAGGCCGAGTAGTAATAGGTGTCGTCCACCCGGAAGATGTCGATATCGGCCAGGTCCTCCCACAACACCGGGTTGGAGTACGTCGACGACGGCGGCCACGGCCCACCCGGCGACGGACTCGGTGACGGACTCGGTGACGGACTCGGCGAGGGAGAGACCGAGGGACTGGCACTGGGGCTGGCACTGGGGCTGGCACTGGGGCTGGCACTCGGGCTGGCACTCGGGCTGGCACTGGGGCTGGTGCTCGGGCTCGCCGAGGGGCTGGTGACGGTGCCGCTGCAGGTCGTGCCGTTCAGCGCGAAGCTGGTCGGCACCGGATTGGACGAGGTCCAGGCGCCGTTGAAGCCGAACGACGTGCTGCCCCCGGTCGGGATGGCGCCGTTGTAGGAGGCGTTGGTCACGGTGACCTGAGCGCCGGACTGGGTGTAGCTGCCGTTCCACAGCTGGCTGATCGTTTGCCCTGCTGGGAACGACCAGGTCAGGCGCCAGCCGTCGACCGGGTCGCCCAGATTGACCACGTCCACGTTGGCGCCGAAGCCGTCCTGCCATTGGTTGGTCACCGTGTAGGTGACCCGGCAGCCCGCGGCGGCCCGGGCGGAGCCGGCGGTCGCGACTCCGAGGACGCTCAGCGCCGCGGCCATCCCGGCCGCGAGCCAGCGTCGATGTCGAGTGAAGCGCACGAGAATCTCCAGAGGGTGAAGAACTGCCGGGATCTGTCAGGAGAGGGTGCAGGCGTTTCCGTTGAGCGTGAACGCGGTGGGCTTGGCGGCGTTGCCGGTGTGGGTGGCCTGGAAGCCGATCTCCGTGGAGGCTCCGGGGGCCAGCGAGCCGTTGTAACTCACGTTCTTCGCCGTGACCTGGCCACTCGTGGGCGAGTAGGTGGCGTTCCATCCGCCGGTGATGGCCTGTCCGCCGGGCAGGGTGAAGGTCAGCGACCAGCCGTTGACGGCGGAGGAGCCGGTGTTGGTGACCGTGATGTTCTCGGTCAGCCCGTTGTTCCAGGCGTTGACGGTGGCGCTGACCCGGCAGGCGCCCGATCCGCCGCCGGGCGACGGCGAACTGCTCGGCGAGCTACTCGGCGAGCTACTCGGAGAACTGCTCGGTGAGCTGCTCGGGGAGGGTGAGGGAGACGTCGTCACGCCGCTGCCGTCAAGGCCGAGGAAGGAGATGGCGTAGGCGATCTGGCCGTTCATCGGCAGCTGGTGGCCGACGCCGGAGATGCTGATGCCCTCGACGGTGGCCTGGGTTCCCGTGTTGCCGTACCGGGTCCGGGTCCACGACGACTGCGGGTGGTCGGTGAACGCGGGGGTCTGGCTCAGCCCGTGCAGGTTGGTCCACTGCTTGATCTCCTCGCCGTAGTTCGGGTAGGCGAGGGTGGTGTCGGTGGTGCCGTGCCACAGCTGCATGCGGGGATAGCGGCCGGTGTAGCCGGGATACATCGCCCGCACCTGGTCGCCCCACTGCTGGGCGGTCTTGATGAGCTGCCCGCCGGAGCACTGGCTGTTCCACAGCGAGCCGTTGGTGGTGGCGAAGCACCCGGCCGGTACGCCGGAGAACGCCGACCCGGCCGCGAACACGTCGGGGTATTCGGCGGCCAGGACGTTGGTCATCATCGCGCCGGAGGAGAAGCCGCTGACCACGATCCGGCCCGGATCGACGTTGTAGCGCTGACGGGCGTAGGCGACCATCGACATGATGCCGGTGGAGTCGCTGCCGCCGTCGCGCCGCAGCGCGGCCGGGGTGGAGACGTCGAAGCACTTCTCGCTGCGGGTGGCCTCGGGGACCACGATGATGTAGCCGTACCGGTCGGCGGCGGTGACGTAGTCGTGCCCGTTGCCGTTGAAGATCGCGCTGGCGGATCCACTGCAGTAGTGCACCAGCACCAGCAGCGCCGGTCGCGCCGCGACCCTGTCGGGCACGTAGATGTACATGTTCAGGTTGGTCGGGTTGTTGCCGAAGCCGGTGACCCGGGTCAGTGACGCGGCCGCGGCGGGCCGGGCCGCCAGGAGCGTGCCGGCGATCACCAGGGGCAGGGTGACGGCCGCCAGTATGGCTTTGAGGTTTCGTTTCACGGGATGTCCTTCACTGCATGGGGTGCGGCCTGTGGATCGGCCGGGTGTCAGGCCGCGGTGCAGGTGAGCGCCGGCACGCCGTTGGCGCCGTTCCAGCTGCCGAGGAAACCGAACTCGGCGGCGGCACCGGCGCCGAGGGCGCCGTTGTAGCTCACGTTGCGGGCGGTGACCTGCGAACCGCTGCTGCTGATCGTGGCGTTCCAGGACTGGGCGACCGTCTGACCGTCACCGAACCGCCAGGTGACGGTCCAGGAGGAGATGGCCGAGGCGCCCGCGGTGACAGTCACCGAGGCCTGGAAACCGCCCTGCCACTGCCCGGTCACGGAGTAGGTGGCCGAGCACGACTTCCCACCCGGCGACGACGGACTCGACGACGGGCTGGCACTCGGACTCGCACTCGGACTCGCACTCGGACTCGGGCTCGGGCTGGGGCTCGGCGACGGGCCGCCGCCCTGGCCGAGGCTGCCGGGGACCGACTGCAGCGCGGCGTACCAGGCGGCGGCCATCTTGTCGTAGCCGGTCGCGGTGGGGTGGATGCCGTCGATCAGATCGCCGGTGGTCAGCTTGCTGTGCATGTCGACCAGGTGGACGTGCCTGCCGCTGTTGGCCTTGGACTGCACGATCCCGGGGATCTGCGCGTTGAAGTTGCGGGCCGCCGCCTCCTGACCGGAGTTCGACAGCGGAATGATCGTCGCGACGAACACCTCGGCGTTGGGCGCCGCGGCGGTGATGTGGTCGATCAGGGTGGACAGCCGCTGCGGCGCCCCCGAGACGTTGTAGTTCTGCAGCACGTCGTTGGTGCCGATGTGCAGCAACACCGTGCGCGGGGTGTAGGTCTGCACCCAGCGGGTGATGTTGGCGTCGATCTGGTCGATCCGCCACCCGGGGTGGCCCTCGTGGTCGTGGTCGCCCAGATTGGACGGCCCGTTGTACTGCGATCCGACGAAATCGACCGTGTAACGCCCGGCCGCCAGGCGCTGCCACAGGCCGATGCGATAACCGCCCGGCACCTGGGTGCCCTCGGTGATCGAGTCGCCGAGCGGCATGACCCGCACCCCGCCGTTGGACTCCGCGCTCGCGGCACCCGCCCCCAGCACGGCGCCCGACGCCATCACAGCCGCGGCCAGGACAATCGCGGCGAAGCGGTGTGTCCGTCTACGCATGCTCAGGATCTTCATCAGTGCTCCCGGAGGTGCGTTCTACGAGGAGAGGTGTTAACGCTCACAATGTGCTTTCCACCGCTGTCGCCGAGTTGTGGAGCGGTGGAATCTCGCACCTGTGGAAGGAAGGCGGTGAAGTCGGCCAGAGGCTGTTAACGCTAACATCGTGTCTGTCAAGCCCGCCCTTCCCTGTGGCGTGCCGGTATTGGTGGTGGTGCGGCGGAGCAAATACGACGTCGCGAGTTCCCGTCAAGGACCGCGCCGGGGCCTGCCCGGCCCGCCCGCTCGCCCGACGCATCCCAACTGCTGCGACGGGATGCGGACGCTCGGTCCGTGGAGCCGCGGCGATGAAACATTCACGACAACGGCGGCTTATGAAGCCGGCCACCGGGACGTCCGGAAACTTCCAGATTCGCCCGCTCTGCCGGTGCAGCATGCGAGCGTGATCGGGAAGATGGCGATGGAAACTTACGGGGAACGCCCTTGACACGTTTCGTGATGATTTCCAGACTGACTCCCCGAGCGGCTTCCTCCTGCCGGAGTCGGTGGTGTGCGGCAGGGGCCGCAGTCCCGTCGCGACGACGGATCGCGCGGTGTTTCCGCGGGCGTCTGCTCGCGTTTCCTCGTTTGATTTCGCAGTGGAGGCTCAGGCATGGGCGAAAATCCCTCATCCGCCGGCTCAGTCCCGGTCAACTCGGTGGCAGGGCGGCGACGGCTCGGCGGCGCCCGCCGGATGCTGGTCGCCGGCGCTGTCGGCGTGCTCGGCGCGGCCGCCGCGCTGGCGGCGACCACCTCGGCGGATGCCGCGGCCGGCACGCTGGGCGCGGCCGCCGCCCAAAGCGGCCGCTACTTCGGCACCGCGATCGCGGCCGGTCACCTGAACGACTCGACCTACGTCGCCACCTGGGACCGGGAGTTCAACGGCGTCACCGCCGAGAACGAGATGAAGTGGGGCCCGATCGAGCCCTCCCGCGGCTCGTTCAACTGGGGTCCCGCCGACCAGATCGTCAACCACGCGGTGAGCAAGGGCATGAAGGTCCGCGGTCACACGCTGCTGTGGCACGCCCAGCTGCCCAACTGGATCACCAGCAGCATGTCGGCCAGCGACCTGCGCTCGGCGATGACCAACCACATCACCCAGGTCATGAACCACTACAAGGGCAAGGTCTTCGCCTGGGACGTGGTCAACGAGGCCTTCGCCGACGGCGGCGCCGTCGGCAGCCTGCGCAGCTCGATCTTCACCCAGAAGCTCGGCAACGGGTTCATCGAGGAGGCCTTCCGCGCCGCGCGGGCGGCCGACCCGAACGTCAAGCTGTGCTACAACGACTACAACATCGACGACGCCAACGCGAACAAGACCCGCGGCGTCTACAACATGGTCAAGGACTTCAAGGCCCGGGGCGTCCCGATCGACTGCGTGGGCCTGCAGTCGCACTTCGGCAACCCGCCGTCGAACTACCAGCAGAACATCGCCCAGTTCGCCGCGCTCGGCGTCGACGTCCAGATCACCGAGCTCGACGTCGGCGGCTCCGGCTCGACCCAGGCCGACGCCTACCGCCGCGTCGTCCAGGCCTGCACGGCCGTGCCCCGCTGTACCGGCATCACCGTGTGGGGCATCACCGACAAATACTCCTGGCGCAGCGGCGACACCCCGCTGCTGTTCGACGGCAACTACAACAAGAAGCAGGCCTACACCTCCGTCCTCAACGCACTCAACGCGGCGACCCCGAACACCAGCCCGTCTCCGAACACCAGCCCGTCTCCGAACACCAGCCCGAACACCAGCCCCTCCCCGCGTACCAGCCCGTCCTCGACGCCCTCGCCGGTGACGGGAGCGTGCTCGGCGACGATCGAGACGACCAACAGCTGGCCGGGCGGGTTCCAGTCGACGGTGACCGTCCGGGCGGGCGGCTCCGCGGTCAACGGCTGGACCGTGAAGTGGACCTGGCCGAGCGGACAGACGATCAGCAGCGTCTGGAACGGCGAGCAGAGCGGGTCCGGCTCCTCCGTGACCGTCCGCAACGCTCCCTACAACGGCTCCATCGCGGCCGGCTCGTCCACCACCTTCGGCTTCACGGCCAACGGCAGCGCGGCCACCCCCACCGCCACCTGCACGAGTCCCTGATCCCTGGGCCCCTGACCGCTCCTTCGTGGTGAGCGGACCTCCGGTGCGGCGGACCCCCGTCGCACCGGAGCTCTAGTGCTTCGGAGGAGCGGTGCTGTCGCGTACGACGAGGGTCGTGGCGAATTCCTTGCGGTAATGGGGGAGGGGTTCACCCCGGGCGAGCGTCACCAGCATGGCGGCGGCGGCCGCCGCCATCTCGGCCAGCGGCTGGTGCACCGTGGTCAGCGGCGGGATGGCCCAGCGCACCGGAGGCATGTCGTCGAAGCCGACGACGCTGAGGTCGTCCGGGATGCGCAGTCCCAGTTGGTGGGCCGCGTGGTAGACGCCGATGGCCTGGCCGTCGTTGGAGGCGAAGACGGCGGTGGGAGGGTCGGGCAGCCGCAGCAGCCGGTGCGTGTGCGCCAGGCCGTCCTCGATCTGGTAGTCGCCCTGGCAGATCAGGTCCGGGTCGACGGGCACGTCCGCCGTGTCGAGCGCCGCGCGGTAGCCGTCGAGACGGGCCCGGCTGGACAGCGCGTGTGGCGGCCCGGTGATGATGGCGATCCGCCGGTGGCCCAACTCCAGCAGGTGGCGGGTGGCGGTGAGCCCGCCGTTCCAGTTGCCCGCGCCCACCGAGGGGACGCGGTGTCCGGGGTCTCCGGTCGGGTCGAGGAGGACGAGGGGGATCCTGCGGGTGGCGAGCCGCTCACGCTGGACGTCGGTCAGGCTGGAGAAGACGGCGATGACGCCGGAGGGGCGGCGGCCGAGCACGTCCTCGAGCCAATCGGCGCCCGGAACGTGGTGGCCCTGCAGCTCCGACACCGCCACGGCCAGATGGTGCTCGCGGGCGATCCGCCCCACCCCTCGGACGATCTCCGTCGGGTAGTCGCCCGCCAGCTCGTGGAAGACCAGCTCCAGCACGGCGGCCGGGCTGGCCCGCCGCCGTTGCCTGCGGAAGCCGTGCTCGCGGATGAGGCCTTCGACCATGGCGCGGGTTTCCGGCGCCACCGCGGCCCGGCCGTTCACCACCTTGGAAACCGTCGCCTTGGACACTCCCGCGAGTTCGGCGAGCTGCGCGAGGGTCAGCGGTTCTGGTTCGGATGCGGACGGCTCGTCGACAACGGTCACACCCCGCAGTCTAACCGCGCGTCGTCGGTTCGGCCCCTAAAAGTTTCGGCCATCGCCGTGACGATGCCGGTGAAGTCCCGTGTGGCTGCTGGCCGGGCGCCCGAAAACTTTCGGGCCTCGATGCGTCGGCGCTATCCGGTGAGCGACTGGGTGCCGAGCACGGTGAGCAGCGCGAGACGCTCGGCGTCCTCGGTGCCGGGTTCGGCGGTGTAGACCACGACGCGCAGGTCGCTGCCCGCCACGGTGAGCACGTCGCAGTCCAGCGTGAGGGGGCCGACGTGCGGATGGTCGATGGTTTTGCGCCCGGCCTCGTGGTGTCCGACGGCGCCCGAGTCCCACAGTTCGGCGAAGCGCCGGCTGCCCGCGTACAGCTCCGCGATGAGCCGCCGTAGCCGCCTGTCGGCCGGATAACGCCCGGCGGTGGCCCGCAGGTCGGCCACCAGCGCCGTCTCGAACGCGCGCAGCGACTCCGGCGTGTGCCGGGCCCGGGTGCCGGGCCCGAGGAAGTGCCGCCGCACCGCGTTGGGCCGGCCGCCGCCCCACCCGGACGGATCGCCCATCAGCGCGGCGTACGGCGGGTTCGCGATGAGCAGGGTCCAGGACGCGTCGTAGACGGCGACGGGTGTCCCGGCCAGCCGGTCGAGCATCCGCTGCACGCTCGGGGTGACGTACGCCGACACCGTCTCCGGGCCGGGCGGAGCCAGCCCGGCCAGCCGGAACAGGTGCGCGCGCTCGGTGCCGGACAGTCGCAGGGCCCTGGCCAGTGCCTCGACGACCGACGCCGACGGGTTGGACGCGCGGCCCTGTTCGAGCCGCGTGACGTAGTCGACGGAGATGCCGGCCAGCATGGCCAGCTCCTCACGGCGCAGTCCGGCCGCGCGCCGGTGCCCGCCGCCGGGCAGACCGGCGGCCTCCGGCGAGGCGCGGTCGCGCCAGCGGCGCACCGCCCTGCCGAACTCCGTCGCCTTCATGCCCTCAGTCTGCACCGCCCTGTACGGCCCTGCCAGGTACCGGGAGTCCCAGGAAGCCGGGGGCACTGGCCGGTCGTGCGGCCACGCCGCAGCCTGAAGACATGACGACAACACTGATCACCGGAGCGAACAAGGGACTCGGCTTCGAGACCGCCCGCCGGCTCGTCGCGGCGGGTCACATCGTCTACGTCGGCAGCAGGGACGCCGAGCGCGGGCGCCGCGCCGCCGATCGGCTGGGTGCGCGATGGGTCCTCCTCGACGTCACCGACGACGCGTCAGTGGCCGCCGCCGCGAAGACCGTCGAGGCGGACGGCGGGCTCGACGTGCTGGTCAACAACGCCGGCATCGAGGAGCGCACCGAGCAGAACGCGGTCACCGGCGCCGCGGAGACCACCGCCGGCCTGATGCGGCGCGTGTTCGAGACGAACGTCTTCGGCCTGGTGCGCGTCACCCACGCGTTCCTGCCGCTGCTGGCGCGGTCCGCCGCGCCGGTCGTGGTCAATGTCAGCAGCGGCCTGGCCTCGCTCGCCGGTGCCTCCACCCCCGGCTCGCCTGCGTACGCGTACCCGGGAGTGGCCTATCCGGCGTCGAAGACCGCCGTCAACATGATCACCGTGCAGTACGCGAAGGCGTTCCCGGGCATGCGGATCAACGCGGTCGAGCCCGGCTACACCGCGACGGACCTGAACGGGCGCACCGGCACGCAGACGGTCGAGGAAGGCGCCGAGATCATCGTCCGCATGGCACAGGTGGGCCCGGACGGGCCGACCGGAGGCTACTTCGACGCCAAGGGCGCCCTGCCCTGGTGACTCGCGCCGGGGCCGGTCGGCGACGCCATACTGGCGTACATGGCTACGCGATCCAGGCACATCAGCGAGCGAATCGACCGTCCGGCGGCTGCCGTCTACGAATACGCCTCGGATCCGGCCAATCTGCCCACGTGGGCTCCCGGGCTCGGTGATGCGGTGGAGAACGTCGGCGGACAGTGGTTCGTGCAGACCCCGTCGGGCCGGGTCGGCTTCGTCTTCGCGGGGCGCAACGAGTACGGCGTCCTCGACCATGAGGTCACACTGCCCTCCGGCGAGGTCGTCTACAACCCGATGCGGGTGATTCCCGACGGCGACGCCTGCGAGGTGGTGTTCACGCTGCGTCGCCTTCCGGACGTGAGCGACGAGGAATTCGACCGCGACGCGGGTCTCGTCCAGGCCGACCTCGCCCGGCTGAAGCGCATACTCGAATCCGCCGATCGCACCGGGTGACCGTTACGGCGCGGCCTCGTCGCCCACAACGCGGCGAGCTGTCACGGCACGCCGGCCGAAGGCGACGGAGCCGGTCAGAAGCACCAGTCCCGACAGCACCCCGCTGACGAACGGCACCCACGCGACGGCGGCCGTCGAGGCCAGCACGAGGCCGACGGCGCCCAGCACGGTGAGGAGCACACCGGGGACGGCGATGCCCCACTCCTTCCATATCGGGGCGAGCGCGATGAAGTGAACGCCGACCACCACGGCCACCCACGCCACGTTGGTCTCCTCGGGACGCCCCCACATCGCGAGCAGCCGGATCCCGCCGAAGAGCAGGAGCGCCTCGGCGGCGACGACGATCAGGTAACCGCGGCCGAACATGGGCCGCCGCGGCCCCTCGCCCGCGTGGGCGTTCCGGGCGGAGACGATCCACATGAGGAGGACACCCGCGGCCGCCAGGCAGGCGGCCGCCTTCAGAACACTCACGGCCACGGGATGAAGCGGGCTCTGTGCGTTGACGAGCACGAAGACCGCGCCGAAGACCGCGCCGACCAGCAATCCAGTCATTCGCTGCATGCGATCCATTGAAGTGGGCGCCGCCTCCCCCGCGCATGGGGCTCAGGGCGACCACGAGGTATGCCTGGCACTATCGCGCCGTGCCGCGCAGATAGGCGAGCACGGCCAGCACCCGCCGGTTGACATCCTCGGTGACCGGTAGCTCCAGCTTGGCGAACACGCTGGCCACGTGCTTGCCGACGGCGGCCTCCGTGATCGACAGCGCGCGAGCCACGGCGCTGTTGGAGCGCCCTTCGGCGATCAGCCCGAGCACCTCGCGCTCGCGTGCGGTCAGCCGCTGCACCGGCTCGGTGACGTCCCTGGCCCTGCTCCAGGTGAGCTCGAACAGGTCGATGAGAATGGTGATCAGGCTCGGCTGCCTGATCAGAAGAGCGCCCGGGGAGTAGGCGACGGGAGTCGTCCGTACGAAGGCCACGGTGCGGTCGAACACGAGCATCTGCTGAATCGGCTCGTCGACCACACGGTGGAAATCACCGGAGGAGTGCAGCTCCCTGATCCGCGCGGCCTTGCCGGGATCGTTCAGCACGCTCGCGTGGACGATGGTGCGCATCGCCATGCCGCGCTGCAGGGCGTCGAGCACCCCGCGCCTGCTCTTCTGCTCCTGACGCCCCTTGTCCGTCGAGCCCACCGGGTGCATGGCGCGCAGCTCACGAGCCGAACGCACCGCCTCCGCTATCCGCTGCCGGACGAGCTCGTCGTCGTCGACGAGCTCGACGCCGACGGGAATGCCCCGCAGTTTGTCCACGGCCTCTTCCAGCCGAAGGGTCAACCGGTCCAGCCGGTCCTGTGTCACGAGGTCGTCAGGAAATCGAAGTGCTCCTTGCCGGCGACGACCTGGTTGCGGAGCTCACCGACCTCCTCGATCGCCACGGTGATCAGGTCGCCCGCGTGCAACCGGAAGTCGAGATCGGGCACGACGCCGGTCCCGGTGGCGAGTACGACCCCGTGGGGATGGTTCTCGGAGTGGAACAGACAGGAGGTCAGCTCCGTGAACGGGCGCCGGATCTGACTGGTGGAGGTCGCGCCGGCCCAGATGACGGCGCCCTCGCGAGCGACCGTCAGGCGGATGGCGAGGTCGGAGGGGTCGGCCTCCCACGCGGGCCGGATACCGGAGGAAAGCGCGCACGCGCCGGCGTACACCTTCGCCTGCGGCAGGTAGAGCGGGTTCTCTCCCTCGATCGATCGTGAGCTCATGTCGTTGCAGGCGACGTAGCCGACGATCTCCTCGAAGCGGTTCACCACGAGCGCCAGCTCGGGCTCGGGAACGTTGAGCAGCGAATCGGAGCGGATGCCGACGGGTTCACCGTCGGTGACCACCCGCCAGGCGGGCGACTTGAAGAACAGCTCGGGACGCTCGGCGTCGTAGACCAGCTCGTAGACCGACTTGAGGGCGCTTTCCTCCACCCGCGCCTCCCGGGAGCGCAGGTAGGTCACGCCCGCGGCCCACACCTCCGTGGCGCCGTCCACGGGTGCGAGCAGGCGCACCTCGCTGAGCAGGCCGTCGGGGACGGCGTCGGCGCAGATCCGTTCGATCTCCTCTTTGCGGTGGTGGAGAAGCTCGAACATGCCGGCGACCGGCAGGGTGGACAGGACGCCGTCGTTCAACACCGCGACGCGTGGGCGGGGGTCGACATCCCGCCGGTATCTGACGATGTGCACTCCAGTTTCCCCTCTTGCGCGGGCCGACGGGTGGGCGGAGGTCTCCGATGTGAACTCTGGACAAAGTCATTGTGATCGGCAAACGTTGAGTTGTAAACGTTACCGATTACGTTTACGAAGCGGACGGTGCGGCGATTGGGGTGACCGGGTGACCATTGTGAGCCGGGAGTCTGGGGCGATGTACATCGATCCGGCCGCTCCCGTGGGGGAGCGCGTGGCGGATCTGCTGTCCCGGATGACCCGGGAGGAGAAGCTCGCGCAGCTGGGGAGCGTCTGGGCGTTCTCGGTGATCGAGGGCGGCCGATACTCGGAGGAGCGGGCGCGGACGGTCCTACGGCACGGCCTGGGACACGTGACCCGTGTCGCGGGCGCCACCAATCTGAAGGCCGGACAGGTGGCACGGGTGGCGAACGCCATCCAGCGGTTCCTGGTGACGGAGACCCGGCTGGGGATTCCGGCGATCGTGCACGAGGAGGTGTGCTCCGGGCTGATGGCGCGGGAGGCGACGATCTTCCCCCAGGCGATCGGCGTCGCGAGCACGTGGGAGCCGGAGCTCAACCGGCGGCTGGCGGACGCCGTTCGTGCGCAGATGCGCGCGATGGGAAGCCACCAAGGGCTCTCACCCGTGCTGGACGTGGTGCGGGACCCGCGGTGGGGCCGGACGGAGGAGACCTACGGGGAGGACCCGTATCTGGTGGCCCGCATGGGCGCGGCGTTCGTCCGGGGCCTCCAGGGCGACTCTCTGACGGAGGGCGTCATCGCGACGGCCAAGCATTTCGTCGGTTACGGGGCGTCCGAGGGCGGGTTGAACTGGGCGCCGGCGCACCTGCCGCCTCGTCTGCTGCGGGAGGTGTATCTGTATCCGTTCGAGACGGCGGTCCGCGAGGCGGGCCTTCAGTCGGTGATGGCCGGCTACCACGAACTGGACGGCATCCCCTGCCACGCCAACCGTGAGCTCCTCGGCGACGTCCTCCGCGGGGAGTGGGGCTTCGCGGGAACCGTCGTGTCGGACTACTTCGCCGTCGACGATCTCCATTCGTATCACCGCTTCGCCGAGGACAAACGGCAGGCGGCGGTGCTGGCGCTCACCGCGGGCACCGATGTCGAGCTGCCGGCGACGGACGCGTACGCGGAGGCGCTGGCACGCGCCCTGGACGCCGGCGAGGTCGGCGAAGACACGCTGGACGAGGCGGTCGCCCGGGTGCTCCGGCACAAGTTCGAGCTCGGCCTGTTCGAGAACCCTTACGTCGACGAGGCCGCGGTCGCGGCGACGGTGAACGCCGAACGGCACCGAGAGGTGGCGCTCGAGACGGCTCGCCGCAGTCTCGTCCTGCTCAAGAACGACGGCATCCTGCCGCTGCGGGCCGGCGCCGGAACGGTCGCCCTCATCGGGCCGAACGCCGACAGCGCCCGGCATCTGCTCGGCGACTACTCCTTCGTGGCGCACGTCGAGTCGCTGTTGGAGGCGCGCGAGCGGAAGGGCCTGCTCGGGCAGACGATGACGATCCCGGACGACCTCGAGATCGAGGAGAGCACGGACGGGGTGCCCACGGTACGCGACGAGCTCACGGCCCGGCTGGGTGACCGGGTGCGCTACGCGCGCGGGTGCGATGTCATCGACGCGTCGACGGACGGTTTCGACGAGGCGGTGGCGGCCGCCGCCGCGGCCGACGTCGCGGTGCTGGTCCTGGGAGATCGCTCGGGGCTGACGCCCGTAGCCACGACGGGAGAGTCGCGGGACCGCTCCAGTCTGGAGCTCCCGGGTGTCCAGGAGGACCTGGTTCGTGCCGTCGTCGCCACCGGTACCCCCGTGGTGGCGGTGCTCGTCGCCGGCCGGCCGGTCGGCGGCGACTTCCTGCACGAGGAGTGCGCCGCGGTGCTCATGGCCTGGCTGCCCGGGCAGACCGGGGCGCGGGCGATCGCCGAGGTGCTGCTCGGCGAGGTGAACCCGAGCGGGAAGCTGCCGATCTCCTACCCGCGCTCCGTGGGCCAGATACCCGTCTTCTACGGACACAAGGTGTCCGGCGGGCGGTCGCACTGGCACGGCGACTACGTCGACTCGCCCGTCAGCCCGCGATACCGCTTCGGTCACGGACTGGGGTACGCCCCGTTCGTCGTCGAACAGGCCACGCTGGAGCGCACCGAAGTGGCCGCCGGGGACAGCGTCGCCGTGGAGGTCACCGTGGCCAACACCGGCGATCGAGCCGGCGAGGAAGTGGTCCAGCTCTATATCCGGGATCCGCAGGCGACGGTGACCCGGCCCGTGCTCGAGTTGAAGGGCTTCGCCCGTGTGCCGGCCGGTCCGGGGCAGCGGATAGCCCTACGGTTCCATCTGCCCACAGGTCAGCTCGGCTTTTACGACAGAAACATGGACTACATCGTGGAAGCCGGACATATTGAGGTGTATGTCGGTTTCTCCTCCGACGCCCATACCCTCGCGGGCACGTTCACCGTCGTCGGCGACGCTCGCCGGCCGAACGTGCCGAAGGCCTACACCGGCACGGTCAGCGTCAGGGAAGTGCCGTCGGCGGCCGTGGAGTCGTAGCCGTGATTCCGCGCAGGTGGAGTGGGGGATCGGCGCGATCCGGCCATGTCCTTTTCGGGCATTTGGTCGGCGTGCTGCGAGGCCGAAATGGGTCTTGTGTTGGCATTCGTTATCGCCTACGTTAAGCGTTGGAAACGTAACCGATAACGATTGCAACGTAGAGAGGGTGGCATGGCCGACGGCGGTTCGCCGGTGACGATGAGTGATGTCGCGCGTTTGGCGGGCGTCTCCACCGCGACGGTGTCGCGGGTGGTGAACGGGCGTTACGGCGTCAGCGCCAGCACCATCGCGCAGGTCCGTTCGGCCATCGAGCGGCTGGGCTACGAGACGAGTCTCGTGGCGACGAGCCTGCGGCGCAGCCGCACCAACGTCCTGGGCCTGGTCACCCACAGCTTCCAGTCCTACACGGCCGAGGTGCTCAAGGGCGTGATGGAGGCCCTGACCCAGTCGGGCTTCGATTTGATCATCTATGCCAACAGCGACGTCTACGGCACGTATTCGGAGGGCTGGGAGCAGCGGCATCTGACCCGCCTGTCGGGCACGCTCACGGACGGATGCATCGTGGTCACGCCCTGGGGCGAGGTGCGGAGCAGCACTCCGGTCGTGGTCATCGATCCGGTGCGGGACTCGACCGCGCCGTCCGTGACGGCGGACAACCTCGGAGGCGCCACCCGGGTGGTCGAGCATCTGCTCGGCCTGGGCCATCGGCGCATCGGATTCATCGCCGGCCGTTCCAGCCTCGCGGCGGCATGGTCGCGTGAGGAGGGGTACCGTACGGCGCTGGCCCAGGCGGGAGTTCCGGTCGATCCGACGTTGATCGGCAGAGGGGACTTCAATCCCGAGTCCGCGATCCCGTTGGCGCGCGCGTTGCTGGAAAGGCCGGACCGGCCGACGGCGATCTTCGCGGCGAGTGACGGAATGGCGCTGAAGGTTCTGGAGGTCGCGAGGGAACTGGGGCTCGGCGTTCCCGGCGATCTGTCGGTGGTGGGATTCGACAACATTCCGGAGTCGGCGCTGGCCGAGCCGGGGCTGACCACGGTGGACCAGTCGATGTACCGCCTCGGATACGAGGCCGCCCGCATGCTGAAGTCGCTGGTGACCGGCGAGTGGGAGGGCCCCCGTCAGATACTGCTTCCGACCCGGTTGCTGGCCCGCGGTTCCACGGCGCCACCGCGGATCACGACACCGCAGATCACAACGAGAGCCTGACACGACGCACAGGTGCACCACCCAGATGCACCTGGCGCTCAGGAAAACACATCGAACCAGTGACGAACGGAGGTAAAGCTAAAAGACCGCGTCACATGCACCAAGTTAGGTCGGCTGAGCGGCCCTACCCGCTGCCGACCATCACAAGGAGTTTTCAGTATGACCTTACTGTATCACGGCAGGTCGCGTCCCATGGACGCACGACGGCTCTCGGCGATGATCGTCGCCGGAGTCATGGCGCTCGCGGCGGTGTTACTCGCGCCGCGGCCGGCTGCGGCGGCCACGCCGTGGCTGAGCGTCTCGGATGACGGTTACGCGTCGTTCAGCGTTCCGACGGCCGACGTCCAGGCCAACATGGGCCAGGTGTCCCAGGTCGTCATCGAGGGGAACTTCGGCCCCTCCTCCACCTGGGTGGAGTTCGGCCTGAGCCGCGGGGGCAACGCCTGGACGGGAACCCTCGGCCCGCTCAAGCCGGGGCTGTACTACTACCAGGTCACGGGCGACGACACCAAGGGCCTCAAGGACCCGACGAACAGCACCACCGTGGCGTCCAAGCCCCTGTGGAGCACCTTCCTCGTTCCCGGCGACTCCGCGCGCCTGCTGGCGGACGCGCCGCAGGGACAGGGCGGCAAGATCGAGACCCTGACCTACCGGGTCAAGAAGGAGGAGCGGTCGGCTCTGGTCTGGACCCCGCCGGGGTACGCGGCCAAGGGCGGCAAGCCGTATCCGGTGTTGTACCTGCAGTCCGGCACGGACAGGAGCGCCACCGACTGGCTCGACCTCGGCCGGGCCAAGCAGATCCTCGACAATTTGTCGGCCGACCGTGCCATCGAGCCGATGGTGGTCGTGATCACCGACGGTCGCGGACCGGACGACGACAAGGATCTGAAGGACCTCCGCAAGGCGGTCGGGGACGCTTACCGCGTCCATCACGACCGGGAGCACCAGGCGATCGCCGGTGTGTCCGAGGGCGGGTCGCAGGCGTTGCGCGCGGCCCTGAGCGGCCCGGGCCAGTTCGCCTACGCCGGCTCGTTCTCGGGTCTGCTCACGGAGATCTCCGGCGGGAAGCCCGGTCCCGCACCGGCCCCCGGTGTCAAGCTGGTGCGTCTGTACACCGGGAACGTGACCGATCCCGCGTACAACGCGACCGTCCGCCTGACGAAGGCGCTGGACCGCGCCCGTGTCAGGTACGAGTTCGACGGGGTCAACCCCGACGGCGGGGCGAACTGGAACGCCTGGCAGGAGAACCTGATCGATTTCCTGCCGCGGCTGTTCCGCGCGGCGCCGGACCACGGTCCGAGCGCCGGTCACGGGCCGCTGAAGGGCGAGTTCACCCCGCCCGCGCCCGGCACCACGCCGACGCCGTTCGTGCAGGACGGCTTCGTCACCTTCGAGACCACCACGGACTTCAAGGACGCCAAGCACGTCACGGTGTGGGCGAACATCGCTCCCGGCGGGAGCTGGCTGCGCGTCCCGCTGTCCCGTGAGGGCGACCGGTGGCGGGCGACCGTGGGCCCGTTCGCGCCGTGGTTCTACTACTACCGGCTCATCGTGGATCGGGTCGCGGTCAAGGACGCGTCGAACCCGACGAAGGTGACCTCCGAGCCGGCCTGGAGCACCTTCCTCGTCCCCGGTGAGAGGGCACGCATGCTCACCGACGTTCCCGCCGGTCAGGGCGGGAAGGTCGAGAGCCTGACGTACCGGAGCAACGTGGCGAACGCGGACCGGACCGCGCTGGTCTGGACCCCGCCCGGTTACGACCCGAACCGCGCGGAGCCCTACCCCGTCTTCTACCTCCAGCACGGTGGTGGCCAGAACTACACCGACTGGACCGAGATGGGACGCGCCAAGCAGATCCTCGACAACCACTTCCGTGACGGGAACCTGGTGCCGATGGTGGTGGTGATGAGCAACGGCAACGTGTCCAACTTCAACAAGGAGTTGCTGGAGAACATCGACCCCGCGGTCCACGCCCGCTACAACGTCTCCAGCGACCCGTCGCAGCAGGCCCTCGCCGGCCTCTCGATGGGTGGCGGGCAGACGATCGGGATGCTCAAGGCGTACCCGGGCCGGTTCGCCTACATCGCGGCGTTCTCGGCCGGGTTCGGCGGAGGCACCGGCGTCGACGTGGCGGCGATCAACAACGGGACCAAGCTGCTGCGCATGTACGTCGGCGACGTGACCGACTTCGTCTACCCGTCGTTCATGTCGGGACTGACCACGATGGACAACCTCGGCGTCCACTACGAGTTCGACGGGGTCACGCCCGGACCGCACGGCTGGGACGTGTGGCAGAAGAACCTCATCGACCTGGCGCCGCGCTTGTTCAAGCGCTGATCAGGCCCGTCAAAGGCGGCACCACCGGTTTCCCGGGGTTCCCGTCCCGGTGATGCTCGCCACGCACGTGAGCGTGTGAGCGCTCACACGAGGATCGGCAGGAGGGACAGGGCGCGGAACGTGTCATCCGCGCCCCGTCCCGGCCGACAGCACTCGGCCTCAGCGGCGGCGCATGGACCCTTGTGCGCTGTGACCCCGAAGGGGAAAACATGTCAATGAAGACGAAAAGATTGCTTGTCACGGCAGCCATGCTCGCCGCCGCGAGTGCGCTCGCCGCCTGCGCCCCCGACGCGGGAGCGGGCGAAAGCGCAGCGGGCGGAAGCGCCGCGCCCGCGGACAACGCGGGCGGAAACAACGCAGGCGGAAACAACGCGAGCAACTGCACGAACACGATCAGCAAGAAGGACCTGCCGGTCGTGACCTTCTGGGGCTGGTACCCCAACATGCAGCTCGTCGTCGACAACTTCAACAAGCAGAACAACGAGGTGCAGGTCTGCTGGACCAACGTCGGCCAGGGCGGTGACGAGTACGACAAGTTCCAGACGGCCATCTCGGCGGGCACCGGCGCGCCCGACGTGATCATGATCGAGGCGGACCGGATCCCGACCTTCCAGATCCAGAAGGCGCTCGTCGACATCAAGCAGTACGGCTTCGACGCTGTGAAGGCGAACTACAGCGACGGCGCGTGGAAGGACGTCTCGATCGGTGGCGCGGTCTACGGCGTGCCGGTCGACGGCGGCCCGATGGCGATGATCTACCGGAAGGACATCTTCGACAAGTACAAGATCACACCGCCCAAGACGTGGGCCGAGTACGAGCAGGCGGCGCAGAAGGTGAAGGACGCGGGGGGCCCGCTGTTCGGCGACCTGGGCGCCAACGTGCCGGCCGTCCTGATGGCGTTGCAGATCCAGAAGGGCGCGAGTCCGTTCACCTACGACCCGGCGAAGCCGGAGTCGATCGGCATCAAGCTGAACGACCAGGCGTCCAAGGACGTGCTCGACTACTGGGGGGGCCTCGCCAAGAAGGGCCTCGTCGGGACGCAGGACCAGTTCACACCGGAATACATCGCCGGTGTGGTCAACGGTAAGTACGCGACGTACATCTCGGCGGCCTGGGCGCCCGGATACCTCACCGGCGCCGGCGTCGGCAAGGGCAAGGACACCGGCAAGTGGGCGGTGGCGCCGCTCCCGCAGTGGGACCCCGGCAATCCGGTGCAGGTGAACTGGGGCGGGTCGGCCTTCTCGGTGACGAGCCAGGCGAAGAACCCCGAACTCGCGGCGAAGGTGGCTTACGGCCTTTACGCCGATGACGAGTCGCTCACCGACGGCTGGACCAACCAGATCATCTTCCCGCTGAACCTCAAGGCGCTCAACAGTCCCGAGTTCGTGGATCTGAAGGTGAAATTCTTCGACGGTCAGCAGGCGAACAAGGAGGTCTACGTCCCCGCGGCGAACGCCTACACGGGCATGACCTACGCGCCGTTCGGCCAGTACTACTTCGACGCCATGACGAAGCAGGTCAGCGCGGTCATCGAGGGCTCCGTCACCGGTGCTCAGGCCGCCGACCGGCTTCAGGAGGACGTGGTGGGCTACGCCAAGGAGCAAGGGTTCACCGTTCAGTGACAACAACGGGTGGGCCGGGCGTCTCCGGCCGGCCCACCCGTGACCCCCGGCATCGACTCTGCGGAGCCCACAATGACCCTCCTGATCGAGGAGAGTGCATCGAGCACTCAAGAGAAAGCGCACAAGGCTCGCGGCAAGGTGCGCCTCCGTGAGCACCTGATGGGGTGGCTCTTCGTCGGGCCGTTCGGGCTCGTCTTCCTGGCGTTTCTCATCGCGCCGCTCGCGTACGCGCTCTACCTCAGCCTCTGGCAGAAGAAGCTGATCGGCGGCACCAGTTTCGTCTTCCTCGGCAACTACGTGAAGGCGTTCACCGACCCGACGTTCCTTTCCGGGGTGTGGTTCGTCGTCCGCTTCTCCCTGGTCGCCATCCCGCTGCAGATCCTCATCGCGCTCGCGATGGCCCTCATTGTGGACGCCGTGACCTCGCTGTTCACCCGCTTCTCCCGCCTCATGATCTTCCTCCCCTACGCCATTCCCACGGTCATCGGGGCGGTCATGTGGGGATTCCTGTACAGCAAGAGCTTCGGGCCGCTCACCGACATCTTCGGGCTGTTCGGCGCTCCCGCGCCCGACTTCTTCAGCAAGAACCTGATCTTCTACGGCCTGATCAACGTCGTCACCTGGCAGTGGGCCGGTTACTACATGATCATTTTGTATGCGGCGCTCCAGGGCATCGACCCGTCGCTCTACGAGGCCGCCCGCATGGACGGCGCCGGCAAATGGCAGATCGCGCTTCGGATCAAAATTCCGCTGATCGCCCCCGCGCTGCTCCTGATCCTGGTCTTCTCGCTCATCGGCACCCTGCAGTTCTTCAACGAGCCACAGATCCTGCGATACCTGGCGGCCGGCACGATCGCACCGGGATTCACTCCCAACATGTACGCGTACCAGCAGGCGTTCGGGCTCGCGAACTTCAACTACGGATCGGCGATCTCCTTCGCCCTCGGCGGGGTCGTGTTCGTCTGCGTCTACGCCTTCCTGTTCTTCACCCGCAAGCGGAGGAGCTTCTTCTGATGACCGGCAGCGCCGGCGCACGCCGCCGTCCCCAGCGCCACCTCCCCCTGCAGATCTTCCTCGGCTTCCTGGTCGTGTATTTCCTGGTGCCGTTCTGGTGGGTCATCGTCAACAGTTCCAAGGACGCTCCCGGCCTGTTCGGCGGGAGCAACACCCTGTGGTTCGCCGACCAGGTCGACTACTTCGGCAACCTTCAGCGACTGTTCACCTACGACGGCGGCATCTACGGCAGGTGGATCCTCAACTCCACGCTGTACGCGTTCGCGGGCGGGATCGGCGCCACGATCCTGGCCGTCATGGCCGGTTACGGATTCGCCAAATACCGGTTCGCCGGCCGGCGCTTCAGCTTCTCGGTCCTGCTGGGCGCCCTGATGGTGCCCGCGACCGCCCTGGTGATCCCCACCTTCATGATGTTCTCCGGGCTCGGCCTGACGAACACGATCTGGGCGGTGATCCTCCCGTCGCTGCTCAACCCGTTCGGGGTCTACCTGATGCACGTGTACGCGCGCGACGCGGTTCCCGACGAGATCCTGGACGCGGCGCGGGTCGACGGCGCGGGCGAACTGCGGACGTTCCTCCAGGTCGCGTTCCCGCTGATGCGGCCCGCGGTGGTCACGGTGCTGCTCCTGTCCGCCGTGGCGTCCTGGAACAACTACTTCCTGCCCCTCGCCATGCTCTCCGACAACCGGCTTTTCCCCGTCACGGTCGGGCTCGGCCTCTGGCAGGGAATCGCCTCGGCGAACAACGCGGGTAGTACCTCTCTTTGGAGCCTCATCATCCTGGGCGCGCTCATCTCGGTGATCCCGCTCATCATCGCCTTCTTCACCCTCCAGCGGCACTGGCGCGGCGGACTGTCCGTCGGAGGCCTGAGGTAGCCGCGGCCGGTCGTCCAGCAGTCAATCGAAATGAGAGGTGTGCCGATGTCGATGACGAATCGCCCGCTGCGCAGTCAGGAGTGGTTCGGCGCGGAGGGCCGCAACGGATTCATCCATCGATCGTGGATGCGCAACCAGGGGTTCGCGGACGACGTCTTCGACGGCCGGCCGGTGATCGGCATCGCCACGACGTGGTCGGAGCTGACGCCGTGCAACGCCCATCTGCGTGACCTGGCCGAGTCGGTGAAGCGCGGTGTGTGGGAGAGCGGCGGCCTGCCGCTGGAGTTCCCGGCGATGAGCCTGGGGGAGCCGTTGATGCGGCCGACGACCATGCTCTACCGCAATCTGCTGGCAATGGAGGCGGAGGAACTGATCCGGGCCAACCCGCTCGACGGGGTGGTCTTGCTGTCCGGCTGCGACAAGACCACGCCCGGGCTGCTCATGGGCGCGGCCAGTGTCGACCTGCCCACGTTGATGGTCACCGGCGGCCCGATGCTGAACGGCAAGTTCCGCGGCCGGGACATCGGCTCGGGCACCGACGTGTGGCGTTTCACCGAGGAGCAGCGCGCCGGCCGGATGACCGCGGCAGACTGCGCCGAGGCGGAGGTCTGCATGTCCCGCAGCCGCGGGCACTGCATGACCATGGGGACCGCCTCCACGATGGCCTGCGTGACCGAGGCGCTCGGCGTTCAGCTGCCGGGGGCCGCCGCCGTACCCGCGGTCGACTCCCGCCGGTACGCGCTCGCGCACGCCGCCGGGCGCCGGATCGTGGCCATGGTCGAAGAGGACCAGCGGCTGTCCACCGTGCTCACCCGGGAGGCCTTCGAGAACGCCATCCGAGTGAACGCCGCGATCGGCGGCTCCACCAACGCCGTGGTGCACCTGCTCGCGATCGCCGGGCGCCTCGGCGTCCCCCTGTCGCTGGAGGACTTCGACACGCTCACCGCCGACGTGCCCATGCTGGTGAACCTGATGCCCTCCGGCACATACCTGATGGAGGACTTCGCGTACGCGGGCGGGCTCCCGGCGGTGATGAAGGAGATCGCCCCCCTGCTGCACCTGGACCATGTCACCGTCAGCGGGAAGAGCGTGGCCGACAACGTCAGTGGTGCCCAGTGCTGGAACCGGGAGGTCATCGGCACGATGGAGGAGCCGTTCCAGCCCGCCGGGTCGGGGACCGTCGTGCTGCGCGGGTCGCTCGCGCCGTCCGGGGCCGTGCTGAAGGTCTCCGCCGCCTCGCCCGACCTGCTCCGGCACACCGGAACGGCGCTCGTGTTCGACCGGATCGAGGACTATGTCGCCGTGGCGGACGACCCCGATCTGGACGTCACCGCCGACACCGTCATCGTGGTGCGGAACGCCGGGCCACGCGGTTACCCCGGCTTCCCCGAGGTGGGCAACGTGCCCATGCCGCGGCGGCTGCTCACCGAAGGGGTCACCGACATGGTGCGCATCTCCGATGCCCGCATGAGCGGCACCGGCTACGGCACCTGCGTCCTGCACGTGGCCCCCGAGGCGTCGGTGGGCGGTCCCCTCGCACTCGTGCGTACCGGTGATGTGATTCGGCTCGACGTGCCGGCGCGGCGTCTGGACCTGCTGGTCGACGAGGCGGAACTCGAGCGCCGTCGCGCCGCGTGGCAGCCCCCGGGACCGGCCGCCGACCGGGGTTGGGTACGTCTGTACAGCGAGCACGTCCTGCAGGCCGACAGGGGCGCGGACCTGGACTTCCTCACCGGTGGCAGCGGCAGCGCCCCGCCGCGCCACTCGCACTGACCTCATGGCGTCGCCCGGCCGGCCCGCGCGCTCCGAGCGGGCCGGTGGGCCTCAGGTCACCAGGCCCCTGCGGTAGGCGTAGACCACCGCCTGGACGCGGTCGCGCAGGCCGAGCTTGGTGAGGATGCGCGACACGTACGTCTTGACGGTCTCCTGGCTGATCACCAACGTCGCGGCGATCTCGCTGTTGGACTGGCCGTCGGCGATGAGGCGCAGCACCTCCAGCTCGCGCGGGGTCAGCGCGAGGTCGTCCGGTGTGTCCTCGGCGGGACGAATGCGGGCCGCGTACCTGCCGACGAGCTGCCGCGTCACCTCGGGCGCCAGCAGCGCGGCGCCCGACGCGACGGTGCGGATGCCGTGCAGCAGCTGCGCCGGTGGGGCGTCCTTGAGCAGGAACCCGCTCGCCCCCGCGCGCAGCGCCTCGTACACGTACTCGTCGAGGTTGAACGTCGTCACCACGAGCACCTTGACGGGATGCTCCACCCCGGCGCCGGCCAGCAGGCGGGTCGCCTCGATGCCGTCGAGCACCGGCATGCGCACGTCCATCACCACGATGTCCGGGTTCAGCCGGCGGGCGAGGTCGACCGCGGCGCGACCGTCCCCGCACTCGCCCACCACCTCCAGGTCGGGCTGCGCGTCGATGATCGTGGCGAAGCCGGTGCGGATCAGCGCCTGGTCGTCGCAGACCAGGACCCGGATCGGCGCGTTCACGACGGGCTCCCCGCGGGGATGTGCGCCCGCACGAGGAAGCCGCCGCCCGGCCGCCGGTCGGCGGTGAACTCGCCGCCCAGGGCGTTCACCCGTTCGCGGAGCCCCGCGAGGCCACGGCCGCTCCCGCCGGGCGAGCCGGCCCGCGAGCCGGAACCGTCGGTGCTGACCTCCACGATGATCTCCTTGCCATAGCGCACGCGGACCACGGTGTGGCTGCCGTGGGCGTACTTGAGAGCGTTCGTCAGGGACTCCTGCACGACCCTATAGGCCACGAATTCGGCGCTGCCGCCCGATTCCGCCGGCGTTCCCTCTTCGGCGAAATCCACCGGCTGCCCGGCCTGGCGGGTCTGCTCCACCAGTGTCTGCAGTTCACCGACGGACGGCATCTTCACGTCGAAGTGGTCGGGGTTGAGCAGGTCGAGCAGGTGCCGCAGGTCGGCGATGGCCCGCCTGCCGGTGTCGGTGACGGCGCTCAGGGCCGCGTCGAGGCGATCGGGCGCGGCGGTCAGGTAGCGCGCCGCCTCGGCCTGTACGACCATGGCCGTCACGTGGTGGGTCACGACGTCGTGGAGCTCGCGGGCGATGCGGGTGCGTTCGGCGGCGCGGGTGGCCTCGGCGATGTGGCGGCGGCGTTCGGTCTCGGCGGCCCGGGTGGAGCGCAGCCAGGCCCCGATGCCCCACGCGAGGACCAGCGTCAGGTAGAACACCACGTACCCTTCCACCTTCTCCGTCGCGCCGAGCCGGTCGAGCGCGACCGCCAGCGGCACGTACGCCATGGAGAGGAGGATCACGGTGGCACGCCGATGGCGCTCCAGATGGGCGCCCGTGCTGATCAGCGCGACGGACATCGCGTTGCTGGCGAAGACGTGGTAGGCGCGGATCTGGTCGAGGACGAAGCCGAGCGTCACCAGAGCCAGGCACACGGCCGGCCACCGGCGGCGCACGGCGAGCGGAAGGCACTCCAGAGCGATCACCACGAGCGCCAGTGCGTCGACGGGGCGGGTCGGCATGTCCCCGACCTGCGTCCCCTTGCCGTAGAGCGCCGGCATCAGCGACACGGCGGCCAGCAGCAGCCCGAACGGCGCGTCCCGGACCACGACGTCGCACCGCTGCCACAGGTCGGTGGCCCGCCTGAAGTCGATCACTGGGCGAGCGTAGCGGTCACGTCCGCCCGGGCGCCGCGCCGCATGGGGACCAGGTTGCCGCGCCGGCGGGCCAGCCACAGGAACACGACCGTCAGCGCCAGGCCGAACACCACCGCGTACGGGCTCGCCTCCGGCCCGAAATCGCCACCGGTGAGCAGGGCCGGGCCCGACGTCACGCTGTGCAGCAGCCCCTGCGTCGCGCCGTTGCCGGAGACCTCGGTGCTGAAGATGCCGGCCGCGGCGAAGTTCCAGCCGAAGTGCAGGCCGATCGGCAGCCACAGGGTGCGGGTGGCGGCGTAGGCGGCGGCGAGCATACCGCCGGCCTCGATCGCGATGGCGATCGCGCCCCACAGAGTGGCGTGCTCGTTGGCCAGGTGCATCAGGCCGAACACCAGGCCGGTCAGCACCAGTGCGATCCACGTGCCGGCCCACTGCTCGACGAACCGGAACAGCACGCCGCGGAACATCAGCTCCTCCGTCACGGCGGCGGCGGCCATGAAGCCGAGCAGCCCGACCGCGCCCGTCACCGAGCCGAGGCCGTCGACCCGGTAGTAGCCCAGGAAAGCGAGGTTCACGATGACGGCCGCGAACATCCCGACGCCGATCAGCAGCCCCCGGCCGACGGCGGGGACGGCGCCCTGTCCGGCCACCTCCACCGGCGCGCGGCGCTCGGACCACCGCACCGCCCAGCGGAACACGACCATCGCGAGTACGGCTGTCGCGACACCGAGGATCAGGGTGAGGAACGCGTTCCCCTGCACCGCGCCCATGATCGCGCTGCCGGCGAAGGCGACCAGCGCGACAGGCACGAACTGCTTCAACAGCCGCATGACGACTCCTTGGAAATACCGCTGGGAGATTCCGCGACCGGAGCGCCGCGGCTACGTGGAGAAACGTTAGGGATTGCGCGGCTTTGAATCGTCACCGCGCGGTGGACAATCGCGGGTAGCTCTCACGGGGGACAACCGCGCCATGATTGGTGATGTGACTCTTCGTATCGATCGCGGAATCGCTTACGAGGCGACGGGCAAATCGGTGGACGTCTACCGCCGCGCGAACGCGGAGTCGGACCCGGTGATGTTGCTCTGGCACGGCAGGGGCCCCGATGAGCGGACCGTCCTGGAGCCGCTGGCGCGGGCCACCGCGGTGCTCGGCGTGGTGGTGTTCGTGCCCGACTGGCGCTCTGACGCCCCGGACGGGGGACGCGCTCATCTGCTGGCGTCGATCGCCTTCGTGCGGGCCCACGCTGAGGCGTTCGGCGGAGATCCACACCGCGTGCTTCTCGCGGGGTGGTCGCTGGGGGCGCGGGCGGCGTCGGGAGTGGCCGTGGATGTCTCCGCCGCCGACGGCTGGCGGCCTTCTGCGGTGGCGTGCCTGGCGACGGGCTTCGACCGGCCGACTCTCACTTCCGCGAGCGTGCCGCGTGAAGCGGTGGCGCGCGGCGACCTGGACCCCGTTCCTTTCTGGCTCCTGCACGGAACCGATGACGAACGGGTGGACGTGAAGCACTCACGTGAGTTCGCCGAGGTGCTGCGCGACCATTCCTGGCCCGTGCGTTTTCACGAGCTGGAGACGAATCACGCGGGCATCGTGATGACGCGGTACGACCCCGGCCTGGGGCGATGTGTTCCGGCCACCGACGGGCACGCGCTGGAGGCCGGTCGCCGTGTCGCCGGGATCCTCGCGCGAGCCGCCGGTGAAACCGCCAGATCGGGGGTGAAACCGGCGTGAAGCCGCGATGAAGCCGCCATCGCGGACGCTCTTCTCGTACGCCGGGAGGTACCCGGCGGAGAGAGGAGACGCGTCATGGCGGACCTCAGTGCCGTCCGGGCCGACAGTCTGGTCAAGAGCTTCGGGGACTTCCGGGCCGTGGACGGCATCGACCTTCACGTGCGGCAAGGCGAGATCTTCGGAGTCCTGGGCCCCAACGGAGCGGGAAAGACCACCACGCTCCGGATGCTCGCCACCCTGCTCCCGATCGACGGCGGCCACGCGGAGATCTTCGGCGTCGACGTGCGGCGGGAACCCCACAGAATCCGGCAACTGGTGGGCGTCACCGGCCAGTACGCCTCCGTGGACGAGGACCTGACCGCCCGGGAGAACCTCTGGCTGTTCGCCCGCCTGCAGGGTCTCGCGAGCAGCCGGGCCAAGACGATCGCCGGTGACCTGCTCGAACGCTTCGACCTCCAGGAGGCGGCCGACCGTCCCCTGTCCCAGTTCAGCGGTGGCATGCGCCGCCGCCTCGACCTGGCGTCAAGCCTGATCACCCGCCCACCCCTGATCTTCCTGGACGAGCCCACAACCGGTCTCGACCCGAGGACCCGGGGCCAGATGTGGGACACCATTCGCGAGCTGGTCATGGACGGCTCCACGATCCTCCTCACCACGCAGTACCTGGACGAGGCCGATCAGCTGGCCGACCGGATCGCGGTGATCGACCGGGGCCGGAAGGTCGCGGAGGACACCCCCGACGCCCTGAAGACCCAGGTCGGCGACTCGACGCTGCAGCTCAACCTCGCGGAGGGCTCCGACACCGCCCTGGCCGCGGACGTCGTACGCCGGCTGCTGGGGGAGGAGCCGGTCCTGACTCCGGAGTCGGGACGCATGAACATCCCCCTTCCCGACCCCGACCGGGCCGCGGACGTCCTGATCGGCCTGAGACAAGCAGGCCTCGGCATCTCCTCGATGAGCGTCGCCAAGCCGACGCTGGACGAGGTCTTCCTGGCGCTGACCGGCCACGGCGCCGACGACGAATCCCAGACGAAGCCCCAGATGGAGGCGGCCCGATGACCACAGGCACCCTGACCCCGGCCACCCGCGGCCCCCGGCGCGTCGACCCGTCCGCCGTGGTCGCCCGCACCACGTCCCGCAGCTCGCTCCAGGAGACCTGGGTCCAGATCCTGGCGATGGCATGGCGAGCGCTGAAGAAGATGCGCCGCAAGCCCGAGCAGTTCTTCGACGTGCTCATCCAGCCCCTGCTGTTCACGGCGATGTTCGCGTTCATCTTCGGCGGCGCGATCTCCGGCAGCGTGTCGGACTACCTTCCGGTGCTGATTCCCGGCATCCTCGCCCAGACGGCCCTGACCGTCTGCATGGCGACGGGCGTGCAGCTGCGTGAGGACATGGACAAGGGGGTCTTCGACCGCTTCAAGTCCCTGCCGATCGCGAGGATCGCCCCTCTGGCCGGCCCGATGATCGCCGACCTGATCCGTTATGGCATCGCGTCGGTGCTGACGGTCGTCACCGGCCTGCTCATCGGTTACCGTCCCGGCGGCGGCGTGCTCGGCGTCGTCGGCGGTGTCGCGCTCACCGTGATCGCGGGCTGGTCGCTGGCGTGGATCTTCACCTGGCTGGGCACGATGGCGCGTTCGGCGCAGAGCGTCCAGGGCATCTCGATGATGATCATGTTCCCGCTCACCTTCCTGTCCAACGCCTTCGTTCCCGCCGAGACGCTGCCCGGCTGGCTGGAGGCGTTCGTGAAGGTCAACCCGGTGTCACACGTCGTCTCCGCGGTGCGCGACCTGCTCAACGACGGGGCCGTGACGGCCGAGGTGGGCTGGGCGGTGATCGGCTGCGCGGCCGTCGTCGCGGTCTTCGCTCCGCTGGCGGTCCGCTCGTACTCGCGCAAGATGTAGCGGGTGCCAGGTCAGCGGTGCCAGGACGGCAGTTTCAGGACAGCCGTCTCAGGACGGTACGGGCCTCGGCCAGCAGGTCGGGGCCGCGTCGTTCGCCGTACTCGGCCTCGATCCGGGACATGACGCCGGGGGCGATCCGCTCGGCGTCCGCGGACAGCACCGACCACTGCAACGTCGGGACGAAGCGGTTGTAGGCGAAGCGGTCGGCGAGCACGAGCAGCCGCACCGCCTCCTCGGCGGGCAGCGCCCCCTTCCGCAGGCCCCAGATGCCCAGCCCGGCGAGCACCATCCCCATCACCGGAAAGTCAGGGAACGTGCGGTCCGGCGTGAACGCGATCCGGACCTTGGCCCGCACCGACTCGAAGAGGTCCGCGCCGTCGTCGCCCTCGCCGTACTGTGCGAACGCCGAGAGCGCGATGACCTCGCCCAGGATGGCCCACGGTGTGAAACCGTCCGGCGCGCCGGGGACGCGCAGGGTCCGGAGCGCCTCCGCGGTCTCGCGGTGCCGCCGCAGTCCCTCGGCGATGTCGCCGTCGACGAGGGCCAGCTGGGCTCTGCCGGCCGCGACCGACATGACCTCGCCGTAGGTGCCCTCGGGGGCGAGCGCCTCCAGGTCCTCGAGCATCCGTGCGGCCTCGTCGCGGCGCCCCTGGGCGAGCGCCGTCATGGCCCAGGTGGCACGGATCTGGACGGCGTCGTCCACCGCCCCGAGGCGTTCGAGCACCGGGAGTGCCTCGACGGCATGCCGGGAGGCCGCCGCGGAGTCGCCGAGCTGCGCGTACAGGCCGGCCAGCTGGGTGTGCAGCACCGCTCGGTGCCAGGGGCCGCCGTCGTCGCCGACGAGTTCGAGGGCGGCTCGGGCCGCCTCGACCGCGCCGACCGGGTCGCCGGCGTTCTCCCGGCCGTGACTCAGCCAGTGCAGCGCGATCCGGCGTATCTTCGGGTCGGGATCGGCGGTCAGCTTGTCCAGGCCGTGCTCGGGATCCGACACCGAGGCGAGCAGGGCGGTCACCGTCGCACGGACGTCGGGGTTCGCCGTGTCGGCGCCCAGCCCGGACAGCATCCGCGCCAACGTCCCCGACTCGTCCATAGGGACGATCATGGTGTTGAACAGTGCGATGCTCAGGGCCGCCCGGGTCCGGTCGTGGAGCCGGGGCGGCGGCGTCCAGCCGTCCAGGGCGGCGGCGACGGCGGGGGTGAGAACGATGCTGCGCGGGTGGTCTCCGCAGATCGTCCAGTAGCCGCCCAGAGCGGAGAACAGCACCACGACCGCTTCGGGGTCGGGGTCGGCGATGGCCTCGCGCAGGATGTCGGCGAGGTTCGTCTCCTCGGCACGAAACCGGTCCATCGCGTCGACCTGCTCCGGCGAGTACAGCCGGGCGCCGTGCCGGCCGGCGTACCCGACGGCCCACGCGCGTACGGCGGCCCGCGCCTCGTCGGTCTCGCCGGCCGCGTCCAGCCGCACCCGGCCGAACTCGCGCACCGTCTCGAGCATGCGGTACCGGACGCCGCCCCCCGTCTCCACAACGGTGAGCAGGGACTGCTCCACGAGCTCCTCGACGTCGCCGAGAGCGTCGTCGCCGAGCACCTCCTCCGCGGCGTCGAGGGCGAAACCGTCCGGGAAGGCCGACAGGCGCCGCAGGGCCCGGCGCTCCCGCTCGCCCAGAAGGTTCCAGGACCAGTCGATCACGCCCAGCAGCGTCTGGTGCCGGGAGGGGGCGCTCCGGTCGCCGCCGCGCAGCAGCGCGAACCTGTCCTCCAGCCGCCGGGCGATCTCGGCCGGTGACATCACCCGCACCTTCGCGGCGGCCAGTTCGATGGCGAGCGGCAGGCCGTCCAAGCGGGCCACGAGGGCGCGTACGTCGTCCTCGTCGAGGTGCACACCGGGCCGGGCCGCGGTCGCGCGGTCGCGGAACAGCTCGACGGCGTCGCCGGTTCCCAGCTGGGGCAGCGGATAGACGCGTTCGGCGGCGATCGCCAGCGGCGAGCGGGTCGTGGTGAGGACGCGCAGCTCCCGTGTGGTCGCGGCCAGATAGGCGACCAGGTCGGCGACCGCCTCCACCAGATGCTCGCAGTTGTCGAGCACCAGCAGCGCCGGGGCCAGATCGAGCTGCTGGGCGATCCGGGCCCGGACGTCGGCGCGCTGCTGCGGGGTGAGCGTGCGGCGTCCGGTCACCGAGTCGCGGACGCCGAGCGCCGACCCGACCTCGCCGACCAGGTCTTCGGACGCGGTCACGCCGACCAGCTCGACGAAGTGCACCACCGGCTGCGGGGCCTCGCGGGCCACGGCATGGGCGAGCCGGGTCTTGCCGAGCCCGCCAGGACCGAGGATCGAGACCACCCGGGAGGTGGCGAGCAGGGCCCGTACCCGCCGCAGGTCATCGTCGCGGCCGAGCAGCGGCGTCGCGTCGAACCGGACACCCACGCGCACGGGGTTGTCGAGCGCCAGCAGCTCACGATGCACCCGCCGCAGCTCCGGGCCGACGTCGGCGCCGACCCGGTCGCGCAGGCCCGACCGGTAGCGCTCGAAGCGGTCCAGCGCGGCGCCCGTTCCGCGCACCGCCGCCTCGCTGTGCAGGAGGTCGGCGAGCAGCCCTTCGTCCTCGGGACGGACGCGCACGGCCTCCTCGAGCTCGGGCAGGGCGGGGCCGTGGTCACCGCTGCGGCTCCGGGCCCGGGCGAGCACGACCCGCGCGGACGCCAGGTCGCGTCCCGCGCGCCGGCGCACCTCTGCCAGCGGGCCGCCGCCCTCGGGCGGCAGGGCCCCGACGCCCAGCGCGAGGGCCTCCTCCGCCGCCGCGGCCGCCGCGGCGGGGTTCTCGTCGAGCAGCGCCCGTGCCCGGTCCGCCAGAGCGTGCAGCCGGTCGGCGTCGACCCGGTCGGGCGCGACCTCGAGCCGGTAGCCGCCCCCTTCAGTGACCAGCGCCTCCGGGCCGACGGCCGACCTGGTCCTGGACACCAGGACCTGCAGCGCCTTGGCCGGGTTGGCCGGTATGCCGTCCCCCCACACCTCCGCGACGAGCCGGTCCGCGTTCACGGCCCGGCGGGCGAGCGCGAGGGCCGCGAGCAGCGCCTGAGCCCTCTCGCCGACCACCGGCCGCCCCCGCCACCGCACGCCGTCGAGCAGGCTCAGGTGAATCGGCATGGCGCAAGTCTAGGCTTCGCCGAGCCACCTGCCCCGTTCTCACCTTCGGCGTCCGCATAGGGAAGCGTCGGCCGGAAATGGGTTCTCGTTGTGGAACCCGACCCTCTACCGTATACGCCGTGACGACTCAGATGATCGTGCTCAACGGTGGATCCAGTGCGGGCAAGTCCACGATCGTCCGGCACCTGCAGGCTGTCCTGCCACAGCCGTGGCTCGCCTTCGGGGTCGACTCACTCATCGAGGCGATGCCCCGGTCGATGCAGGGGTCGGACGCGGGAGTCGAGTTCGCCCCCGACGGCGGTGTGACTGTCGGGCCGGAGTTCGACGCGCTGCAGGCGGCGTGGATGCAGGGAATCGCCGCGATGGCGCGCGCCGGAGCCGGGGTCATCGTCGATGACGTCTTCCTGGGTGGATCGGCGTCCCAGCAACGCTGGCAGCGTTTCCTCGGCGGAGTGAACGTCCTGTGGGTCGGCGTCAGATGTGACGGCGCGATCGCCGCCGAGCGCGAGAGGGCTCGGGGAGACCGAACCCCGGGAATGGCCGTGACACAGGCGAAGGTGGTTCACGAAGGTGTGATTTACGACCTGGAAGTGGATACCACGCGCACCGAGTCCCTGGCGTGTGCGCAGATCATCGCTCGCCACGTACGGCAGCCGGGTGAACGGTCACCGCACTAGACGGTGAGCGGCGTGGGCATGCCGCGACCCGGCCGCTTCTCCGGTCACTCCACCGGCGACTCCCGGCGGGTCAGCCGCGCCGCTCGATCTCATTCCGCATCTTCACGAAATCCCTCGCGGCCCGGTCGCCGGACTCGTAGTACGTGACGATCATGCCCCTGGTGTCGCCGTCGGCCCAGGTGCACACGCCGCTCGTGACGTTCGCGACGAACGTGGCATCACCACATTGCGCGACGCCACCGAGCGGTCCCGGCTGAACCCGCTTCATGCGGCCGACTTTCGTGCCCATACCGGCGGCGAATCCCTTGCTCGTGGCGCCCGGGTCGGAGACGGGAGCCGACACGCCGAGAATCATGACCATATCCTTGGCCCTCGGGTCGCCGTAGAAGGCGACCACTGTGCCGGTTGCATGCGGAGCCAGCTTCTTCAAATCGGCGAGCCCCCGATCGGTCAGCCTGCGCATTGTGGCATTCACGTTCTTGGGCCGGTGGAAGGTAGCCGGGACAGAACGGGCCGGGTTGTCGATGGGTGGGTGCCCCGGCGGGTCGAAGGGGGGATGAGACACGGTTGCTCCACAGGTTCCGGCTGAACACCTGAATCAGCGAAAGGAGGATCAGCATCGGTAGAGCGGGCATCTCGTTCTGTCGGTGCGCTCTTCTACCGTATGGGACCCACGGAGTTCGTCGAGAAAGGCAGAACGATGAGCGGTATCCTCCGTGCGGTCACGGACGCGGTGCGGCCCGAACACGGACTCTTCGCTGTGGCCGGCGTCGTTGACGGCGCCATGACAGGTTCGGCGGCCGATGGGCGGATGGAACCGCCAGGCGGCAGGGTCGCCGCTGGTCACGACGGGCTCATCATCCAGACGGCACACCCCTACGAGTCCTATACGGTTCATGGCCGGTTGGAGCGGTGGGACGGGCCTCCACCAATGGGCACCTGGGAAGAACTGTGGACCGGCCGGCTCAGACTCGAATCCGGACTGGTCGGCGTCGAAGCCTGGGCGGCCTGCTATCCGCACGATGTGGAGTTCGATCTGGGGCAAGCCGATACGACCTGGTCCGTACGGGTGGTCACCAAGATTCTTCAGACGGAGCGGGAAGCCGGCTTTCCCGCAGCGGTCGCCCAGGTCGAGCTGTACAAGATTCAATTTTGGACCTGAGAAACAGAGGAGAGTCCGTGGAGGCCAGATGGAGTCTGACGATCGACTGCGGGCAGCCGGCGAAGCTGGCGAGGTTCTGGGCACTCGCTTTGACCGCCGCGGGCGCGACAGTGATTCGTCAGGACGACCTGCGGGGAAGGCCCGATCACGTGGTGATGGCCGACCCGGAGGGAAACGAGTTCTGCCTGGTCTGACGCCGGCGCCGAGCTAGCGGCCGACAGCCTGGACGATCTGGTCTCGTACGCGCGGCGGACCGCGGCGAGATCGCGCCGGCTGGGACGAAGAGCGCCTGTGAAGACCGGGGATCTTTGAGCCGGCCCGAAGTTGCCGACCCAGGAGGTAGCGGCTTCTATGGCCTCCGTGTCTTCTGGTGCGCCCGCATACCGACATCGGCCGATTCGTCGAGCGCGTGTCATCGTCGTGATGGTCATGTGCCTCGGTTCGCTCGCGCTGACGGGCTGCACCGAATCGGACGAACCGCCGTCGCTGCCGCCCGCCGGTGTGTACGAGCATGACGCGGCGGGTGAGAACTCGCAGGCCGAGCCGGCCCCGGCCGACGGCGCGGCAGGGGATCTCACCCGGCCGTTGCGGCAGGCAGGTTGGTTCTGCGCGCGGGTCCGGGCCAACGCGGACGGCCGCGCCGTGTGGTGCCGGATCGGTCGCCGCGACGAGGCGGAAGCGGTCCAGTCGCAGGTGGCGCAGTTCCTGCTCGACCGCGACGACCGGCTCGCCTGGGCGTGGTTCCCGTCCACCCAGGCGGATCACGAGGACGATCAGGTCGCCGAGGCCGCGGCGCCGGCGCTGACCGCGATCTGGCCCGACGCCGGTGATCGTGTGCGGCGGGAGATCGACGACTTCCAGGCCCGTACGACGCGGCGGACCGACGACATCCCCCGGACAAGGTGGCGGGACACGCACGCGGACTACGGCTACGACGCGCACAACGGACTTGTCGTCACCGCCCGAGGCACCTCCGTGCGGCGCTGGCCGTTCGGCTCCGAGCACTACGCGACCACGATGAGCTCGGCTGTCGACGATCTTCTGGCCGGTGGGTACGACTGTTTCTATCCACCTCAGCAGAGCTGCGACCGCACCCGGTCGAACGGCTACTTCCGCGTCTCACTCCGTGGTGATCAGATCGTCTCGGCCCAGTTCGGCATCGGCAGCCTGATCGAGTCGGGGCGGCAACGCCACCTGCTCAGCGAGGAGTTCCCGCATGGCCTCACCTTTCTCACCGAGGCGGTTCGCGGCCCGGTCACGGAGCGCATCGAACAGTCCCGGCGATCCGGCACCGGCTTCGCCGGCATCGTGGCCGGGACGGTCGTGATCATCGACGCGCGCCGGGGTGCCGTCGACGGCGATGATCTGGTGGCGTATCTCGACATCCAGATCGGCGCACCGCTGGCCGCGACCTGATCGCCACGTCTGCCGTCGGGTCCTGGCCCTACGGCTCGGCCGCAGCGGTCTTTCACTGGATGGTCATGCGGAAGCCGTGTTCGGAGGACATCGGGCAGACAAAGATGGTCAGATCGCCCCATCGGCCGAGATTCAGTGCGGTGGGCTCGTGGGCGTCCCGGTATTCGGGTTCGCCGGAGACGAGGTGGCGTTCTTCGCAGGGCTGCCACCGTGGGCCGCTGCCGCCGTCCCATTCGGAGCTGGCGAGTTTCAGCAGCGGTTCGGTTTCGGTCCCGCAGACGGGGCACGGCAATTCGTACATGTCGGTGAGGTGCCAGGACTCCCATCCGCCGATCTTGCATCCGGGAGCTATGGAGAGCAGGGACTGATAGTGGCCCTCGGTCTCCTCATCCCATTCGTCGACAGCCGCCTCGATATCCTCGGGAAGTTCCTCCGAGTAGGGATATTCGGTGACCCGTTCGGGGTGCAGAACGCAGGGCCGGGGGAGATAGTCCTTCTCGGCGATGGCTGGCATGTCCAGGCCGATGGGTCCGGTCGCGACATCGATGAGGTCGGCCGTACGCCGCCAGATGAGCTGGATGGCCGGGCCCGAGATGTCGTGTTGCTGGTGCTCGTTCGGGCACCAAAGCAGTTGAAGGAGATCTTTGTCCTCGGGAAAGGGGATCTCGGGGATGTCTCGCTTGAAGAACTGGGCTACCCCGACCAGAGGTATGGGGGAATCCGGACGCCACTGATTGAGATTCCCGGCGACGTCGAGAATCGGGGCGTCGCACGTGGGCCACGCCTCGCCGGCCGGCCATAGGAGCGGGCCGCCGATGTGGCTGTCCCTGACGGCCGGTGTTCCGGGCCGGGGGTGTAACCGTACGGTGGTTCGCGCGTATTCGACCAGCTCCGGGAATTTCTTCGTGACGTCGACGGGTGGAGCGGGTGTGGTGCGTGTCATGCGTGGATTCTAGGTAGCCCTGGCGCCGCCTTGATCTCTGTGTACCCTGAATGCCGCGAAGTGGCCCCGCGCTCTGGACGAGCGGAACGGGACACGACCTAACACCCGGGCACGCCTTGCGAGGCTTCAGGCGGTGCCGTGCAGACCTCCGGTTCGTGAGACGTGTGAAACGAAAAGATCTGCCCAACCGGAAGCAGTCCGGCACTTCCCGCGGCGATCAGGAGCGTTATCAGGGCCGCTGCGAAAAGACCGGCGACAATCCTTCTTCCGCATGCCAAGGCCACCAACGACCCGATCAGAGGCATGCCCAAGCCGAGAGCGGCGATGGCTATGAACAGCGGCAGTGCGAGTGACGGGTTGCTTGGTGTGCTGTCCCAAACCGATCTGCCCATGAGTAAGACAAAGGCCAGGCAGGCCAGGATCGGTGTGCCGACCAGCCAGATGACCGTAATCAGGATCAGGCCTGGGACGCCCCGATTTCCTTCCCCCTCGGAATTCATGATTCGCATTGTTGCATCGACGCCGCGGCGAAGCAGACCGTGGTGACCAGGCCGCCCTCGGGTGGCGCCACCACGGTGAGGCGGGCCTTGTGGGCCGCCGCGATGGCCTGCACGATCGACAGCCCGAGGCCGAGCCCGTCCCGTCGCCCGCCCGTACGGGCCGTGCCGAACCGCTGAAACGGCTGGAAGAGGCGCTCGACGGCCTCGGGCGGCACGATCGCCCCGCTGTTGGCGACCGTGAGCACCGCCTGATCGGCCACCATGCGGAGCGATACGTCCACCCAGCCGTCCTCGACGTTGTGCTTGATCGCGTTGTCGACGAGATTGACGATGAGACGCTCGGCCAGGTTCCGGTGGCCGGCCGCTGTCGCCGGCTCGGTCCTCGCCCGCAGCGTCACCGACCGCAGCGCCGCCTCCTGCGTGCGCGAGCCGACCACCTCCTGTGTGAGCTGCCGCAGGTCGAACGGCTGGCGCACCTCGATGCCTGCCTGGCCGCGGGTCAGCGTGAGCAGCGCCTCGATCAGCCGCTCCTGTTGGGCACCCGCCACGAGGATCCGCTCGTGCGCCGCGCGCAGGGACTCCACGCTCGCCTCGGGATCCGACAGCGCGACCTGGCCCAGTGTTCGCTGCCGGGCCAGTGGCGTCCGCAGCTCGTGCGAGGCGTTCGCGACGAAGTGCCGCTGCGCCTGGAAGCTCGCCTCAAGCCGGCTCAGCAGGTCGTCGATGGTGTCACCGAGTTCCTTGAGCTCGTCGCTCGGGCCCGGGAGTGCCAGGCGCCGGTTCAGGCTCGTCGCCGAGATGTCGCGGGCGGCCGCGGTGATCGTACGGAGTGGGCGCAGGATGCGGCCTGCGACGATCCAGCCGAGCGCGAGCGAGATCAACGACATGATCCCCAGCGCGATCCCCGACTGGACGAGCAACTGGTAGAGCAGGTTGGAACGCTGACGCTCCATCGCCTCCGCCGCCTCAGGCGGAAGCATCTCCATGACCATTCCCCCGGAGCTGCCCGGCCCCGGCGCCGGCGCGTCCCTCGGGTGGAGACCACCGCCGTCGTGGGGGGCGAGCAGCGTCTGACCCGAGACGACCTGGCCGGACACGGCGTGGTGCACCAGGATGTAGGTGACGGCCAGCAGCGCCGCCCCCGAGATCAGGTACAGGCCGCCGTACAGGAAGGTCAGCCGCAGCCGGACGGTGCGGCGCGGCAGGTACCTGAGGGCCACCCGCCGGGCGAATCCGAAAACTCCACTCATGGACTTTCCGATATGTGATAGCCGTGTTTGGCCGCGGTTCGGATGATCGGCGGGTCTCCCAGCTTCGTACGCAACCGGCTGATGGTGATCTTGACGGCGCTGGTGAACGGGTCGGCGGCCTCGTCCCAGACGCGTTCGAGCAGTTCCTCCGCGGACACGACCCGACCTCTGGAGACCAGGAGCAGCTCCAGCACGCCGAACTCCTTGGGCGCCAGCTCCAGCATCCGGCCGCTCCTGGTCACGGTGCGCCTGGCGGTGTCCAGCACGAGATCACCATGGCGGATCACCGGAGGCACGGCCGGGTGCGACCGCCGTGCCAGCGCCCCGATCCTGGCCAGCAGCGCGGGGAAGTCGAACGGCTTGGGCAGGTAGTCGTCGGCTCCGAGGTTGAGGCCGTCGACCAGGTCCTCCGTCGTCGCCGCGGCCGTCAGCATGAGCACCCGGCTCCGGCAGCCCGCTTCGACCAGCTTGGCGCACACCTGGTCTCCGTGCATCCCCGGTAGGTCCCGGTCCAGCACGATCACGTCGTAGTCGTGCCACAAGGCGCGCTCCAGGCCGGACGGGCCGTCGAGCGCGACGTCCACCGCCATGTACGCGCGCCGGAGGCCGACGGCCACGGTCTGCGCCATCTCCTCGTCGTCCTCCACCACCAGCACTCGCACTCGTCCATCCCCGTTTCCTGTCAGGCGATTCAACCTTGACAAGTCCCTCCATCATCGTCCAGTCGCGGTTTCCGCAACGTTTCATCCAAACGGACCTCCGGGGTTTCGACTCGTATTGACGAAACCCCGTCGAAACCGCTCACCCGTTAGGAATGGGGTTACTGGGAAATCCCGCGAGTTATGGAGTATTCAATGTCCCTTATAACCAGCCGTGCCGGTCGGCGAAACGACCTGAATGGGCGTCTCTACCGGGCTGTCCCGGTCGTCCTGGCGACGGCGGCCGTCGCCCTGCTCTCCACCGCCTGCTCGGGCGAACCGGAGGCCCGCGCCGTGGCCGGCCGCAGTTCCGTCAGCGACAGCGGCGGCGGCAATGGCACTCCCCAGCCCTCGGGGGCGGGAGACATCGTGGCGTACGCCGACTGCATGCGCCACAACGGCCTCCCGAACTTCCCCGACCCGAAGCCCGGCGGGGGAATCGCCTTCCCCGAGGGCGGTGACATCGACCCGCAGTCTCCGGATTTCAAGAAGGCCGAGGAGAAGTGCAAGCAGTACGTTCCCGCCGGCCCGCGGATCGACGCCAAGAACGACGCCGACCCGAACGCCGGCTGGTCCACAACCGACAAGCTCAAGTACGCCCAGTGCATGCGTGAGAACGGCATCCCGAAGTTCCCCGACCCCGACAAGAACGGCGGCTTCGCCTTCATGCGGGACAGCGGCATCGACCCGCAGTCGCCGCAGTTCCGGCAGGCATCGAGCGCCTGCGCGATATATCAGCCCCAGAACCTCAGGCAGCCCGGTCCCGCCGGCCCCGGCGGACCCGCTGCGCAGGGAGGCGCTGCTTCATGAGCACGACCGAGATGCCGAGGCAGGCCCTGGACGCCGGTCCCCCCGCCGCCCTTCCGCCCGCGGCTCGCGGGAGAAGGGGGTGGCGTACAGCGATCATCGTCGTCACCGTCGTCGCGGCGGCCGGCGTGACGGTCGCCGTGGTCAAGCCGTTCGACCACCGGGCGGCCGGCGGCACGATCCGGAACACCCCGCCGACCGGGCTCGCCCAGGTGACCAGGGGCACGTTGTCGGCCAGGACCATGGAGAACGGCACGCTCGGCTACGCCGGCACATACCGGATCGTCGGTAAGGCGAGCGGCACGATCACCCGGCTGCCCGAGGTGGGCGACATCATCCGCCAGGGCAAGCCGCTCTACCGGCTGGACAACAAGCCGGTGATCTTCCTGAAGGGCACGGTCACCCCCGCGTACCGGGAGCTGAAGTGGGGGATGGAAGGCTCCGACGTGCGGCAGCTCAACGCCGCGCTTGTGGCGCTGAAGTACGCGAACAAGAAGAAGCTCAGCCCCAAGTCCGACTATTTCGGCGCGCGGACCTACTACGCCCTGCTCAGACTGCAGAAGAAGACGGGCCTGAAGCAGACAGGCACGCTGCCGCTCGGGCAGGCGTTGTTCCTGCCGGCCGGGAAGATCAGGGTCACCAAGGTCGCCGGGGTGCGCGGCACGCCCGCGATGCCCGGCTCGGTGGTCCTTGAGGGCTCCTCCACCCGCCGGGAGGTCACGGTCGCGCTGAACGCCTACCAGCAGTCGGACGTCGCGACCGGCGACAGGGTGCTCATCACGCTGCCCACCGGCAAGACCACGCCGGGCGTGGTGTCGTCGGTCGGGAAGGTGGCGGTGGAGAAGAGCGACAACAGCGCCACCATCACGGTGCGGATCAAACCCGCCAAGCCGGAGGACACCGGCCGGCTCGACCAGGCGCCGGTCCAGGTGTCGATCGTGACGGACACCGCCGCCGACGTGCTGTCGGTGCCGGTGAACGCGCTGCTCGCGCTGGCCGGCGGCGGGTACGCGCTGGAGGTCGTCGAGGCGAACGGCGCCCGCCGTCTGATCCCGGTGAAGGTGGGCCTGTTCGACGACGCGGCGGGAACGGTCGAGGTGCGCGGCGATGGGCTGCGGGTCGGCCAGAACGTGGTGGTGCCGGCGTCATGACCAGCCAGGAGGCGCGGACGACGGCCGCGGGCGACCGGCACCACGTGGGCGAGCCGGTCATCCAGCTCGAGAACGTGACCAAGGTCTACCCGGGCGCGTCGCCGGTCGTGGCCCTCGACAGGGCCACCTTCACCATCAGGCGGGGCGAACTGGTGGCCATCGTCGGCCCGTCGGGCTCGGGCAAGTCAACGCTGCTGCAGGTGATGGGCACGCTCGACCGCCCGACCTCGGGACGGGTCAGGATCGTGGGACAGGACGTGGCTCACATGTCCGACCGCGCGCTGGCTCAGGTCAGGGCGACCCGGATCGGCTTCGTGTTCCAGCAGTTCTTCCTCGCCGAGCACGCCACCGCGCTGGAGAACGTCGCCGACGGGCTGCTGTACAGCGGCGCGCGTCACCGCGCCAGGCTCGCCGCCGCCCAGACCGCGCTCCAACGGGTCGGCCTGGGCCACCGCCTTCACCACCGCCCGTCCCAGCTCTCCGGAGGAGAGCGGCAACGGGTCGCCATCGCCAGGGCCCTGGCCGGCAATCCCGCGATCGTGCTGGCGGACGAGCCCACAGGCAACCTCGACAGCGTCTCCGGAGGCGGGATCTTCGAGCTGCTCCGGGAGCTCAACCGCGAGGGCGCCACCATCGTCATGATCACCCATGACCGTTCGCTGGCCGCGCGGCTGCACCGCCGCATCGAGGTGCTCGACGGTCACATCGTGGCTCAGGTCACCGCCGACGAGGAGGCCCTGCTGTGACCACCATGACGGCTTCCACCCGGATGCACCCGGCCGACATCGCGAGGACCGCCGCCGTCGGCCTGCGTACCCGGCGGATGCGGGCCCTTCTGTCCGCGCTGGGCATCTCCATCGGCGTCGCCGCCATGGTGGCGGTGCTGGGGCTGTCCGCCTCGTCGCAGGCCGGACTGCTGGCCGAGATCGACAAGCTGGGCACCAACCTGCTCACCGTCACCCCAGGCCAGACTCTGACGGGGAAGGACTCGAAGCTCCCCCGCGAGGCGCCCGGGATGATCGCCAGGATCGGACCGGTCGACTCGGTCGAGAGCACGGGCAAGACCTCGGCCGGCGTCTACCGCTCGCCCTACATCCCCAGCATCAACACCAACGCGCTCACGGTCAGCGCCGCGAGCCTCGGCCTGCCCGCCGCGCTGCGGATGAAGGTGGCCCAGGGCAGGTACCTGAACGCCGCGACCGCCGCCCAGCCGGTCGCGGTGCTCGGCTGGACCGCCGCCGGCAGGCTGGGCATCTCGAAGGTCCACCCGGGTGCCCGGTTGTGGATCGGCGGACAGTGGTTCTACATCGCCGGGATACTCGACAAGGCGAGCCTCGTGCAGGAGATCAACGAGTCGGTTCTCGTCGGGTACGGGGCCGCCGAGAAATACCTGCACTTCGACGGCCATCCCACCAAGATATACATCCGCGCCCAGACCGATCAGGTCAAAGCGGTGCAGCAGGTGCTGGCCGCCACCGCCTACCCGGAGCACGCGGACGAGGTCGTCGTCAGTCAGCCCTCGGCCGCGCTGGAGGCCCGCGCCGTGGCCCAGTCCGCGCTGAACGGACTGTTCCTCGGGCTCGGGGCGGTGGCCCTGCTCGTCGGTGGCATCGGCGTGGCCAACACCATGGTCATCTCCGTGCTCGAACGCCGCTCGGAGATCGGGCTGCGACGCTCGCTCGGCGCCACGCGGGGCAACATCCGCCTGCAGTTCCTGTCCGAGGCGGTCCTGCTGGCCGCCATGGGCGGCATCGCCGGAGTCGTGCTCGGCGTCGCCGTCACCGCTGTCTACGCCCTCATCAAGGGATGGGCCACGGTCGTGCCGCCGATCGCTTGGGGAGGCGGCCTCGGCTCGGCTGTTCTCATCGGCGCGATCGCCGGATTGCTGCCGGCGCTGCGCGCGGCCCGCATGCAGCCGACAGAGGCGCTCAGAACCGTCTGAACCAGTCTCACCCGCAGCCCGGCACCGCGAGACCGCGGGCCGGGCCGCGGTCATCCCCGCCGGCCCTTGAAATCCCCGGCGATCACGTGATGATCGGGATCGCGTCGATCGCGAAGTCTCACGCCGAGGCATGTGGAATAACGGGGCCCGCGGATGCGATCATCCTGACTATGACGTCGATCAGAAAGGGCTATGCCGCGTAGGCGCCCCTCTCGGGTTCGTGCACGTGGGTCGGTGTGCGGAACTCACAGAGTCTCGATCCATCAGGTCCCTGGTCTCGGCCGTCGTCCCATGGCCGCGGTGATCAGGCTTGAACACACCAGAATGCGGCCAGGCGAGGTAGCGGAGGCGTTGCTCGCGTGGACACAGGCAGTGACCCCCGGAACCGCCGACCGGATCGCACCGACGTGTATATGCCCCGAATGCCGCGGAGTGGCCCCACGCTGGAGGCTGGAACAAGCCCTCACGGCCTTGCCGCGATGGGCCAGGCCCTACCTGTACTCCTTGGTTCTGCCGTTGGACAGACGGTTTCTCTCCCGGACGTCGCCGGACCCGTATGCCTCCCCTGAGTGGCCATGGTGGCAGCGAAGGCGCCAATCGACGCCGCCGACCGCACGGTGATGATCGCGCGGGCGTACGAGGATGCGGCGGGGCAGAACCCAGCGGCGTGGCTAGTGCGGTGACCGCAAACGTTCACTGGGTTCAGTTGTCGCTCGACCAGCCTTCTAGCATTGCCGGATGATCGAGCTTCGAGAGGACGGGGAAATCGCCTGCCCGGCCACGCTGGTGTGGGCGATCGTCGCTGACTACGGCCAGGATCCACGCTGGCGGAAGGGCGTCAAGACGATGGCGCCGCGACCCGAAGGCATCGTCCAGGTGGGCACGACCACTGCTGAGGTGATGCGGTTCGCGGGTCGGACCTATCGCAACGGCGGCGAGGTCATCCAGGTGGAGCTGGGTCGTTCGTTTGCCTGGCGCACCACCTCGGGGATCGACGCCGAGGGCGGCAGGCTGGTCGAGTCGCTCGGCGAGGAGCGGTGCCGCTTCACCTTCCACGTGCGCGTCACCCCGCGCGTGACCTCTGAGAAGTCGCTTGAGCCGGCGCTGAGATGGTTGCTGCGGTGGTCGATCCGCGCCGACATTCGCCGATTGGCATGCCTTTGTGCTTCTTGACCCCGAGGCACCCGTTGCAGGGCTGCTGGGGGCGATCAGCTACTCATGTCGCGTAATCACCCGACCCGTTGAACGTGTGCGGTCACCGCACTAGATCGGGAAGCGGCCGCGGCGCCAGTGCCAGTGGCGGCCGGCCTTCAAGTGGTCGACGATCGCGCGTTGGAGCACGGTGCGGCGCGGTAACCGGTCGAGCGGCGTGGTCAGGGTGCGGAACACGAACCGCAGCACCTCGACGTCGGCGTCAATTCCTTCAGGCTCTTCGTAGGGCTCCAACTCGAACCTCTGCTGGAACCGGACGATGTTGGAGCCCTCGGGCAGGTACTCCAGCAGCTGCGGGTCGAGCAGCCACGAGCCGCAGGAGAACGCCGTGTAACGCTCGTCGGGAAAGTGGCGCGGGAAGAACGCGCGGGCCTCGTCGAGCGACGCCGCGACCGCCTCAGGGGTCAACGGCCCCGTATCGGGGATGTGCAGGCCGATGGCGTCGTCGCCGCGCTGGTGCTGCAGCCGGCCCAGCTCGTAAAGGCCGCCGCGCGCGTGCAGCGTCAGCCAGCTCTGCATGACCGGCCAGCCCTCGCGGTGCATCCGCCGGTCGATCGCGAGGTTGCGGCCCAGGTCCGCGAGGGTCGCCCACGACACGGCATCGGCGATTCCGTGGGCGCGGTGGTACCTCGTGACGACGTCGACCAAGGCCAAATACGCGTACACGTAGAGATGCCGCCAGGCGGGGCCCCGTTCGCGCGGCAGTTCCGGCCCGGGCGGCAGCCAGTCATAGCCCCCGAGATCGGCGCGGACCAGGGCGATCGAGCGGTCGAGCAGCCAGCGCAGCTCTGGAGTCCACAGTGGAGAGTCGGGGTCGGGCCAGCCCTCCATGATCTCGGCGGCGTCGTCCGGCCGTACGGCGAGCCGGTCGAGGATCGCGGGCGCGTCGGCCTTGGCAGGCAGCGGAGCCGACGGCAGGTCGCCGGCGAGCCGGTGCACGCGATCGACGTCCTCGACGGGCACCCCGAGCCGGGCGGCGATGTCGTCAAGATCCACGCGGCCGACCCTACCGGCCGGTGGGCGTTTTCCACAGCCCCATACATGGCCCGGCGCGGACGCGCACATCTCGCCCACGACAGGCGATCGTAAGTGCTGTATCGATTGCTGACGGTTTTTACAGGGCATGAGGGTTTCGACTTCCAGCGCCCTGGTCCGCGATTGAGGCGTACAACGAGCTCATGCGAGGCGAGCTCGTTCCAGGCATATCCCAATCGCGGCCTTATGGTCGTGGTTCCTTGAGTGAATCAAGGAAGACGATCAGGAAGGTTGCGATCGGTCCAAGGAGTAGCGAGAGAAGCCACCAGTTGAGGCCGCTCCTTCCCTTGGCTTGGGCTAACCCGGAATTGATCAAAATCAGCGTGAGCCACCCAACCGAGTACCCGCCTAGTGAATTGCACGCTAATTGCACGGAACATCATGCTCGGCGATGCAGGGTCAATGTACCTCTTTGTCTGTTTCGAGTGTCCGGAAGCGGACCGGCGGAGATGGTCGGCCAGTGCTCGTAGCCCGCCAGTATGCGCGTCGCGCGCGCTTACGCCTGCCTGATCACCCCGTGTGCCGTCGACCCGCCCGAAGGGTAGCGGCCTTGGTCTGCCCGGCTTGTCCCGACCCGATGACGGGCGGGTGATCGGACCCCTACCTCAGCCATCGATGGCCGGGCCACGGTGAGCACGCCCCAGTGATCACCCCGGAGCCGGAGCGCCTCCACCGGAGGGCTGAGTTCGCTAATCGCGCGTCGCGTGCCCCTTGACCGCCAGGCGGTCACTATCGAGGTTCAAGGACGGTCCACTACCTGCTGAGCCGGCCGGATGGGACAGTGAGCACTATGAACACCGTCCTTAATGTCATCTGGCTGATCTTCGCTGGCCTGTGGCTCGCATTAGGTTACGTCGTGGCGGGGATCATCTGCTGCGTCCTCATCGTCACCATCCCGTTCGGCATCGCGTCGTTCCGGATCGCGGGCTACGCGCTGTGGCCGTTCGGAAGGACCGTCGCCGACAAGCCGTCCGCCGGCGCGTGGTCGGTGCTCGGCAACGTCATCTGGCTGCTCGTCGCCGGGATCTGGTTAGCGATCGGGCACATCGTCACCGCGATCCCGCTGTTCATTTCGATCATCGGCATCCCGCTGGGGATCGCGAACCTCAAAATGATCCCGATCTCACTGATGCCGCTGGGCAAGGACATCATTCCCGTAAGCCGCGGATAAGTGATCCGTGACGACAAGTGGGTCTCTTCGGGGACCAAGCGCGTCCCGTGCCCGGTAACGACCGACCTGCCGAGTAGCCGAAATTGTCGCGGACGAACTCTATGCGTCGCGTCTATGAGCAGCGATGAGACCCCTGCCGTGCACATCAAGCGGATGGAGGTGGAGGGCTGCGGTTCGGTTTGTCTCCTGGACGGGAGGGACTACGGGGCCGCGTTGGGTTCGGTGACTGCCTGACTCGCTCCATTGGGCTTATCGAGGCGGAGGGTAAAGGCCTCGCCTGCCTGAATATCGCCGGTCAGGGGGTGGTGGATTTCACGGTGGCTGTCGCCGATTGGGGTCCGGGTGCCCACTTTGACGGCTGTGAGTGCCTCCCGTGCCCGCTCGCCTATACATGGCCTGGGGCCTGGTTTCCGAGCCAGGCGCGCCTCCTCGTACCGCCTGCCCGCGATGACATCACTGGCACGTGATCAAGGTCGTGTCCTGGCCGCTGCTCTATCTGGGCTCGCGTTGGTCGTTCGAGCCGAGCAGGGGACAATCCCTGACGTGTACTCCATCTACCAGGACGGCAGCGACGCCGGGCGGTTCGCCGCCCAGATCTACCGGGGGCTGCGTGAGGGCGACCTTGGCACCGAGCCGGTGGTCGAGCTCGCATGTCTGATAGGGGAACTCGATTCAGGCTGCCCTCCGGTGAGGGAGATCCTGGAACGCCCGGCAGCGGAGCTGACACCTGAGGAAGTGGCCCAGCTCGGACGGGACCTGCTTACGCTGACAGGCTTCGATCGACTGTGGGCCACATTGGAGACAGCCGTGAAGGTCGTGGAAGGCGATGTCCGCGCCTCGGGTATCGATGCAGTGCTGGACCTAACGATCCCGGACTGGGATGACAGCGGCTGCGCGAGGGTGGGGTGCTGCGGCGGTTGTGGCGGCCCTCACGTCTGGCCGAGCAGCGGTAGAGACGCCGGCGTCGCGCTTGTGGAGATCGCAGACGCGGTTCAGGACGTCGTCATGGAGCACATCTGGGGAGTGTGGCCTACCTGTCCCGAGCACCGGCTTGGCCTACATGCTGCCTTGGTGGAGGGAACTGCTGTATGGCAGTGTGCGGGCACGGTCCCGCACACTGCGGCTGCCATTGGTGACCTTGGCCCGAGTTCTCGCCCAAGGCATTCTCACCGGTCGAACTGAGACGCACGAGGCTCGACCATGGCAAGAACATTCGTTGACTTGGGCCTTCGTGGGTGGAGCGGGTGACGGGAATCGAACCCGCGCTGTCAGCTTGGGAAGCTGATGTTCTGCCATTGAACTACACCCGCGTGACCGGCTGTGGTGCCCGTCGCTGCCCCTACTGTAGCGGATCCGGGGCGTGGTCCTGCAGCCCCGACGCGAAGATCCGCGACACCCGCCGCTGAAATGGCCTACTAGCCTTGCACCCGTGCTGCTTTCCGATCGTGACCTCCGCGCCGAGATCGAGTCGGGCAGGGTGAAGCTCGACCCCTATGACCCGGCGATGATCCAGCCGTCCAGTGTCGACGTGCGCCTGGACCGCTACTTCCGGGTGTTCGAGAACCACCGCTATCCGCACATCGACCCCGCGACGGAGCAGCCCGACCTCACCCGGCAGGTCGAACCGGACGGAGACGAGCCGTTCATCCTGCATCCGGGGGAGTTCGTGCTGGCCAGCACGTACGAGGTGATCAGCCTGCCCGACGACATCGCCTCGCGACTGGAGGGCAAGTCGAGCCTGGGCCGGCTGGGCCTGCTGACGCACTCGACGGCCGGCTTCATCGACCCCGGCTTCGAGGGGCACGTCACGCTCGAACTGTCCAACGTCGCCACGCTGCCGATCAAGCTGTGGCCGGGGATGAAGATCGGCCAGCTCTGTATGTTCCGGCTCAGCTCGCCCGCCGAGTTCCCGTACGGCTCGGACCGGTACGGCTCGCGCTATCAGGGCCAGCGGGGGCCGACTCCGAGTAGGTCGTTCCTGAACTTCCACCGCACCAAGATCTGAAGCGGCTCAGGCAACAAGTGTGTCACGGGAGACGTTCTGGGCAGCGGGAAGGGGAAGAGTAGGTTACAAGCGGGCCTGCGTGGCCTGAACTTCGCATTTCCACTGGTAACCCGTACTCTTCTCTGCGGACCGTCCCCGCACATCTGGAGAAACGACGTGCGCCTGCGTCTCACGCCCCGTGAGGACAGCTACTACGACTTGTTCGCCGACTCGGCGAACAACCTCGTCACCGCATCGCGGCTGCTGGTCGAGATCATCAGCGACGGTTCGGACCGGGAGGGTCTGGCCGAGAAGATGCGTGCCTGCGAACATGCGGGCGACGAGCGCACTCACGCGATCATGAACCGGCTCAATGAGAGCTTCATCACGCCTTTCGACCGCGAGGACATCTACCGTCTCGCGTCCAATCTCGACGACGTGATGGACTACATGGAGGCCGCGGCCGACCTGATCGTCCTCTACCAGATCGACCACCTGCCCAAGGAGGTCGTACGCCAGGTGGAGGTCCTCGAACGGGCCGCCGAGCTCACCGCGGACGCGATGCCGCGCCTGCGCTCGATGCAGCATCTCAACGAGTACTGGATCGAGATCAACCGGCTCGAGAACCAGGCCGACCAGGTCTACCGCAGGCTGCTGGCGAAGCTGTTCAGCGGCGAGTACGACGCGCTGACCGTCATGAAGATGCGCGAGGTCATCGAGCAGCTCGAGCTCGCCGCCGACGCCTTCGAGCACGTGGCGAACACGATCGAGACGATCGCGGTCAAGGAAAGCTAAGTGGAGCTCGCGCTTGTCATCGGCGTGATCGTCATCGCGCTGGTGTTCGACTACACGAACGGTTTCCACGACGCGGCGAACGCCATCGCCACCTCCGTCTCCACCCGCGCGCTGACGCCGCGGATCGCGCTGCTCCTCGCCGCGGTCATGAACTTCATCGGCGCCCATCTCGGCACCGCGGTGGCCCACACCGTGGGCAAGGGGATCATCGACGCTCCGGACGGCGCCCACGGGCTCATCATCGTGGGCGGCGCTCTCATCGGGGCGATCGTCTGGAACCTCATCACCTGGTACTTCGGCCTGCCGTCGTCGAGCAGTCACGCCCTGATCGGCGGGCTGGTCGGCTCCGCCCTGGCCGCCAGCGCGACCGTGCACTGGTCCGGGGTGGTGGAGAAGGTCGTCATCCCCATGGTCCTGTCGCCTGTCATCGGGTTCGTCCTGGGCGGCATCATCATGACGATTCTCCTGTGGATCTTCCGTAAGTCCAACCCGCACCGCACCAGCCGCGGGTTCCGTTACGTGCAGCCCATCTCGGCGGCCGCCATTGCGCTCGGCCACGGACTGCAGGACGCGCAGAAGACGATGGGCGTGATCTTCCTGGCGCTCGTCGTGGGCGGATACGCCTCCCCGCAGGGCGAGATCCCCGAGTGGGTCATCACGGCCTCGGCCACGGCCATCTCCCTCGGCACGTACTCCGGCGGCTGGCGCATCATGCGGACGATGGGCAGGCGGATCATCCACCTGGACCCGCCACGCGGCTTCGCGGCCGAGACGGCGGCCTCGTCGGTCCTCTACACGGCCGCCATCGGGTTCGGCGCCCCGATCTCGACCACGCACACCATGACCTCCGCGATCATGGGCGTGGGCGCCACGCGGCGCCTGTCGGCGGTGCGGTGGGGCATCGCCGGCAACATCGTGACCGCGTGGGTCCTGACGATCCCGGCCGCGGCCATCGCCGCCGCGATCGGTTACTACATCCTCAACCTCATCCTCGGATAGAGGACGCCCCCATACGAAAACGGGCCGGCCCCCATGGGGACCGGCCCGTCTGGCGTTTCAGCGCCGGTACATCACGTCGGTGTTCCACCGGGTGAACCCGAGCGACTCGTAGAGCCGGACCGCCGCGGCGTTCTCCTCGTCCACGTAAAGCATGACCTGGGCGAGGCCGAGCGCGCGCAGGTGTTCCAGGCCGGCGAGCGTCAGTGCCCGGCCGAGGCCCGTGCCGCGCTCGCCGGGCGCGACCCCCACCACGTAGACCTCCCCGATCGGCTCGTCGCCGTCGTGCACCTTGGTCCAGTGGAACCCCGCCAGCGCGTCTCCCCGTACGGCGAGGAAGAAGCCGGCGGGGTCGAACCACGACTCGCGCTCCCGCAGTTCGAGGTCGTCCATCGTCCAGGATCCCTGCTCGGGGTGGGTGGCGAAGGCCAGGGCGTTGAGTGCGAGCCACGCCTTCTCGTCACGTCCCGGTTCGAACGTGCGCAGCCGTACGCCGTCGGGGAGGACGGCGGCGGGCACGGGCTCGGACAGCGGGCGGCGCATCTGCCACAGCGACCGCACCCGGGTCAGGCCGGCGCTCGCGGCGAGACGCGCGGCGCCGGGCAGGTCGCCGTGCGCCCACAGGCGCAGCCCGCCTCCGCTCGCCTCCAGCGCGTCGCCGAGCAGTTGCCGGCCCAGCCCGCGCCGGCGGAAGGCGGGATGCACCACGAGTTCGCCGCTCGGTCCCTCCTCCGGGTCCGCCGGATCCAGATGCGCGAAGCCCGCGACGTGCCCGTCCTCGTACAGCAGTACGGCTCTCGCACCCGGCTCGGCGCCGTGGCGCACCTGGAGCATCACGTGCTCGTTGACCGGGCCGACACCGTCGGCCTCGGCGGCCGCCTCCACCAGGGCGAGCACCGCCGCCACCTGCTCGTCATCGAGCCGTTCCGTGATCTCCGCGCGTACGTCCATGTCTGGCACGATAGGTGAGCATCCGGCGGTCTCCCGCACCGGGCTTCGGCAATACACGCCAGGGGTGCGCTCCCTGAATCGTTATCTTTGCGCCATTTCCCGCTCAGATCCCCGCTCTACTGTCGGAGGTCATGACCCGAGCAACACTGACGCGACTGGCCGTCGCCGGCGCCGCCGTGGTGGGCGCCGCGGCCCTCACGATGGGCACGGCCGCCGCATCTCCCGCTCCCCAATCCGGCACGCCCCAGCCGGGCGAGCACGGGCCCGGCGAACACCGGCCCGGCGAGCCCCAGCCCGGCAAGCACGACAAGAAGCCCGGCCCCTCCGTCCCCGTCCGGTTGCTGACCATCAACGACCTCCACGGCAACCTCGAGCCCCCGACCGGGTCCAGCTCCCGCATCCTCGACCCGAACGGCGCGAACACCGACACCGACGGCTCGCTGACCGGCATCGCCGGAGCGAAGTACTCGATCGCGGGCGGCGCGTCCTACCTGGCCGCCCACCTCAAGCGGCTGCGCGACCCCAACACCCTCCTGGTGGCCGCGGGCGATCTCATCGGCGCCTCGCCGCTGCTGTCCGCCGCCTACCACGACGAGCCGACCGCCGCCCTGCTGGACAAGCTCGGCCTGGTCGCCTCCTCGGCAGGCAACCACGAGTTCGACGAGGGCATCGACGAGCTCAACCGCATCATGAACGGCGGCTGCCACCCGGTCGACGGCTGCTCCCCGGCGGGTCAGTGGAAGGGCACGAAGTTCGACTACCTCGGGGCCAACGTGATCAAGGAGGGCGACGGCGACTACGCTCTGCCGCCCTTCTTCGTCAAGGAGATCCACGGGGTGAAGATCGGCTTCATCGGCCTGGTCACCCAGACCACCCCGAGCATCGTCACCGCCGCCGGCATCAAGGGCCTGCAGTTCACCGAGGAGGTCGCGGCGGCCAACAAGGTGTCCAAGCAACTCGCCAGGCAGGGCGTCAAGGCCCAGGTCGTGCTGGTCCACGAGGGCGACAACATCACCCCGAACCAGGACCCCAGCTCGTGCCCGGTCGTCCCCGGCAACGGCTCGCGGATCGCCACGGGGCTCGACCCGCAGGTCGACCTGGTCGTCAGCGGCCACAGCCACCAGGCGTACGTCTGCAAGGTGAAGGACCCGGCAGGTCAGGACCGCGTCTACACCCAGGGCTCGTCGTTCGGCCGGGCGATCACGCAGATCGACTTCCGGGTCGACCTCAAGACGAAGGACGTCGTCCGCTCCAGCGTCGCGGCCAGGAACAACGTGGTGACCCGCACCGTCACCCCGGACGCCGACACCGAGGCGTACATCAAGACCTGGCAGGAGCGGGTCTCGACCGTCGCGAACAGGCCGATCGGCAAGATCACGGCCAGCATCGGACGTGGCGGCAACGTCGGGGAGACCCCGCTCGGGGACCTCATCGCCGACGCGCAGCTCGAGGCGACCGAGGACGGCGGCAACGCGGAGATCGCCCTGATGAACCCGGGCGGCGTCCGCACCGACCTGACCTACCCGCAGAGCGGCTCGGAGGGCGACGGCGTCGTGACGTACGGCGAGGCCTTCCAGGTGCAGCCGTTCAACAACCTCATGCAGGTCGTCACGCTCACCGGGGCCCAACTCAAGGCGCTGCTCGAGCAGCAGATCTGGAAGGTCGACCCGGTGACCGGCGGCATCACCCAGCGGATCCTCCAGCCGTCCTCGTCGCTCACCTACACCTTCGACACGACGAAGCCGGAGGGCTCACGCGTCTCCGACATCAAGATCAAGGGCGCCGCGGTGACCGACACCCAGCAGATCCGGGTGGCCGCCAACAACTTCCTCGTCGGCGGCGGCGACGGCTTCACCGTCTTCACCCAGGGCACCGACCTGTGGAGCGGCCCGCTGGACATAGACGCGTTCGTCGCCTACATGGGCGCGCACTCGCCGATCGAGCCGCCGGCCACCGGCCGGATCAATCTCATCAGGTGATCACGCGAAAAGCAGTGGCCCGCCCCCTCGGGGACGGGCCACTAGTGTCTGGCGGGTTCGGCCTCGTTCTGCTGCTCGCCACCCCGGTCGGGGACGAAGCGGTAGCCGACGTTGCGGACCGTTCCGATGAGCGCCTCGTATTCGGCGCCCAGCTTGGCGCGCAGGCGCCGTACGTGCACGTCCACGGTCCGCGTGCCGCCGAAGTAGTCGTAGCCCCAGACCTCCTGCAGCAGCTGGGCCCGGGTGAAGACCCGGCCCGGGTGCTGCGCGAGATACTTCAGCAGCTCGAACTCCTTGAACGTGAGGTCCAGCGTGCGCCCGCGCAGCCGGGCCGTGTAGGTCGCCTCGTCGATCGACAGGTCGCCGCTGCGGATCTCGTCCGGAACCTCCTCCACGGCGGCAAGCGACAGCCGCCCGACCGCCATCCGCAGCCGGGCCTCGACCTCGGCCGGGCCCGCGCTGTCGAGGAGCACGTCGTCCACGCCCCACTCGGCCGTCATCGCCGCCAGACCGCCCTCGGTAACGATCGCCATGAGGGGGCAGGTGACACCGGTCGTGCGCAGCAGCCGGCACAGACTCTTGGCCTGCACGAGCTCGCGGCGCGCGTCCACCAGGATGGCGTCCGCAGGGGGCGTGTCGATCAGCGCGGAGGCCTCCGCGGGAGCGACACGCACCGAGTGCAGCAGGAGTCCGAGTGCCGGGAGCACTTCAGCCGACGGTTCCAGAGCGTTGGTCAACAGGAGCAGATTGCTCATGTGAGCCTCCTCGCACCATGTCGGCTCGGCGCCGTTTGCAGCACTGGAAACCGCGACAGCCGTACAAACACGTAAGGACCCGGGGGCCACATCGCCCGAGTCCATTGATTCGTAGGGTAGCCCACACGAGATTTGCGTCCAATGTGCGTCACCCGTGTGAACAACACGTCACGTGGTTTGGCACCGTAACGTGACGGTGACGGAGAGCTGTCCAAGGGTGACGGAAGATCGAGGGGAGCGGCGCGTCATGGCCAGGGGAACGATCCGCTACTGGGCGGCGGCCAAGGAGGCCGCCGGCTTGCCGGAGGAGGCGTTCGACGCCGAGACGCTGGGAGACCTGCTCGCGCGGGTCTCGCGGAACCCGGCCGTCGAGCGTGTGCTCCGCCGGTGCTCCTTCCTCGTCGACGGCGCCCCGGTGGGCACGCGCGACCCGGCGACGATCGACCTTCCCGAGGGCGCCGTTGTCGAGGTTTTACCCCCCTTCGCCGGGGGATGAGGCCCAAGTGCCTCTCCCGTCAATCAGGCAAATCTTGCCGGTCAAGGCACTACCCTGATCGCAAAGGCGCCTTCGGAGGGGTCGGATGCGCAAGTTGGTCGTGGCCGTGGCCTTGCTGGCCATCCTGCTCGTCGTGCTCGACCGGGTGGCCGTGGTCGGGGTGCAGCGTGAGATCGCCCGGCAGATCGAGGCGAAGTACGACCTGTCGCAGACGCCGTCGGTGCAGGTGAAGGGCATACCGTTCCTCACCCAGGCCGTCTCCGGCCGGTACGGGGAGATCGCCATCGGCATCGGGCAGGTGGAGCGGGAGGGCATCCGGCTCGAACGCATCGACGCCACGTTGTACGGCGTCACCGCCCCGCTCTCCGACCTGATCCAGAACGCCGCGGCCACCGACATCAGGGCGGAGCGCGTGACGGGGACCGTGGTCATCTCCCGGGAGACCCTGTCGGCCCGTGCACCGCGCGGCATCAAGGTCGAGGGCGCGGGCGACGACGCGCTGCGCGTCTCGGGCAACGTGACCGTGCTCGGCAACCAGGTGCCGGTCACCGCCGACATGAAGATCCAGGTGGTGCAGGGCGGGATCCGTCTCACGCCCAAGAGCGTGAAGCTCGCCGGCGCCATCCCGGTGCCCAACCCCGAACGGCTCATCTCGTTCACGGTGCCGGTGAAGAACCTGCCGCTCAACCTCAGGATCACCCGGGTGAAGTCGACGAGTGAAGGGCTCGCGGTCCAGGGCACCGCGTCCGATGTCCCCCTCCGATGAACCGTCGCGCCGCGGCGTACGTGATGAGGGTGTGAGTCCAGCCGGAACCGCCGACGAGGAGCTCATACGCGCACTTTGGGAGGATCACGGAGGGCCGCTGTACGGCTACGTACTGCGGTTGACCGGTGATCCGGGCAGGGCGGAGGACGTGGTGCAGGAGACGCTGCTCCGGGCCTGGCGGCACCCCTCCGGGCTGCAGGGACGCCCGGTTCGCGCATGGCTGTTCACCGTCGCCCGCAATCTCGTCGTCGACCAGCATCGGGCCCGCAAGTCCAGGCCGCAGGAGATGGGGGACGAGGCGCTCGCCGTGCTGCCCGCCGACGACGAGCTGGAACGGGCCGTCGAGTCATGGGGGGTGGCGGAGGCGCTGGCCTCGCTCAGGGCGGAGCACCGCGAGGTGCTCCTGGAGACGTACTACCGGGGGAGATCGGTGAAGGAGGCGTCGGAGATCCTCGGCATTCCGCCGGGAACGGTGAAGTCGCGGACCTACTACGCCCTCCGGGCACTGAAACTCGCCCTGGAGGAACGGGGGCTGGCACCATGACCTGCGAGGAGGTGCGGATCTCGCTCGGCGCGCACGTGCTGGGGGCGCTCGACGCCGAGGAGACCGCCGAGGTCGAGGCCCACCTGGAAACCTGCGCGGCGTGCCGGGAGGAGCTGGACGAGCTGTCCGGTCTGCCGCCGCTGCTGGCCCTCGTGTCCGCCGAGGACATCGAGCGCGCCGCCGCGCCGCCGCGGGCCGTGCTCGACGGTGTCGTCGCGGATGTCGCGGGGGGATCAGCCGGGGGATCAATCGGTGGCTCAACCGGCGGCTCAGCGGGTGGATCGACCGCGGGTCCGGCCGTGACGCCCGCCGGGCGCGGACGCCGCTCCCGCGTGCTGCTGGCGCTCGCCGCGTCCGTGGTCGTCGCGGCGGTGGGCGGTACGGCGTGGCTGTCGGCGGCGCAGAACGCGCCGGGAGGTGAGACGACGGTGGCGGGCGCCGCCGCGGCCCCCGACCAGGCGAGCCGTGCCATGCGGGACGAGGCCGGCCAAGGCCGGACGGCCGAAGACCGGGCGGACCAGGCTCAGGCGGGTCAGGCCGAGCCGGCGGGCACGGACGCACCCGTGGCGCCCCTCGTCGCACCGGCCTCGCCCGCGCCGTCGAAGGGAGCGGTGGCGAGGAAGGTCCAGCCGCCGCCCGCCGACGCGACCGTCACGGCGGCGCCCGAGGCACGCGGGCGCCACGGCGACGTGACCATGGCCGTACGGCTCGATCCGCAGGGCGGACGGACGCAGATCGTCGCCAGGGTCGCCGGAGTCCCCGCCGGCACGGTCTGCACGCTGCGCGCCGTCGCCAAGAACGGCACGGCCTCGACCATCGGCAGCTGGACCGTGGGGAGGGGGGAGTATCGCGGGCAGAAGATGGTCCTCGAAGGCTCCACCAAGCTGCGCCTCGGCCAGATCGACCGGTTCGAGCTCGCCGACTCGGGCGGCCGCATCCTGGTGACCGCCACGCTGTGACCTGGCTGTGACGTCGTCGTGAGCCGGCGCGGGAATCGGCCGTGCCCGGCGTACGGTTGCAGTCGGTGATGGCAGGGATCGCAACCCTCGTGGCCACGCTCGTTGCGGGCGTGCTCCTCGGGCTGCTCCTGAAACGGCGCGACGGAAGGATACGGGCCGTGGAACACGTCCCGGTGACGAGCGGGGATCTCGGCGCGGACCTCGGCGAGCGCGCCACGCTGGTCCAGTTCTCCACCGCGTTCTGCCAGCCGTGCCGGGCGACCCGCCGCATCCTGGACGAGGTGGCAGGCCTGGTCCCCGGTGTGCGGCACGTGGAGATCGACGCGGAGTCGCGCCTGGACCTGGTCAGGCGCTTCGACGTGCTGCGCACGCCCACCGTGCTCGTCCTCGACGGGGCGGGCAACGTGGTGAAGCGGGCGTCCGGCCAGCCGCGCAAGGTGGACGTCATCGCCGCCCTCGGCGCGGCCGTGGACGGCGCGTCTCACGGGCCGTCTCACCCAGCGGACAAGGTGTGACAGATGCCGAGACGGAAGGTACTGTCATGGTCATGACTCCCACGACAGAGCTGCTCACGAAGCGGCGCGCGGTGGACTTCTGCCGCGTCGCGACCTCGCTCTGTCGCATGGCCTGAGGGTGATTCCTGCGGCTTCGTGCCGCGTTCCAAGAATCCTTCAGGAGCATCCCCACGATGCAGATCGACCCTCGTGGCCCGCGTTTCGGCGCGGCGGTGACCACTGTGGTCCTCGCGGTTGCGCTGGTCACGCAAAGCCCCTGGTTGCTCGCCGCACAGGCGATCGTCTTCGCGCTCGGCGCCGCCGACGCGTCGCCGTACGGGCTGGTCTTCCGCCGGTTGGTACGGCCGAGGCTGGGCCCGCCGGCGGAGACGGAGGACGCGGCGGCGCCGCGGTTCGCGCAGGCCGCCGGGCTGGGGTTCGCGGTGGTGGGACTGATCGGATTCGCGGCGGGGATCACCCCACTGGCCTTGGGTGCGACAGCAGCGGCACTGCTGGCCGCCTTCCTCAACGCAGCGTTCGGCTTCTGCCTGGGCTGCGAAACGTACCTGCTCATTCGCCGTCTACAACCTGGGAGAATCCAATGAGCCGCTCCGCCGTCCTGGTGGACGCCGACTGGGTCGAGGCCAACCTCGACACGCCGGGTGTCGTGCTCGTCGAGGTCGACGAGGACACCAGCGCTTACGACAAGGGTCACATCCGCGGTGCCGTGAAGATCGACTGGAGGACCGACCTGCAGGACCCGGTCCGCCGCGACTTCGTCGACAAGGCCGGCTTCGAGGCCCTGCTGTCGGCCAAGGGCATCGCCAACGACGACACCGTGGTCCTCTACGGCGGCAACAACAACTGGTTCGCCTCCTACGCCTACTGGTACTTCAAGGTCTACGGCCACGACAACGTCAAGCTGCTCGACGGCGGGCGCAAGAAGTGGGAGCTGGAGTCCCGCGAGCTGGTCAAGGACGTCGTCGAGCGCCCGGCCACGCAGTACGTGGCCTCGGAGCCGAACAACGACATCCGCGCCTTCCGCGACGACGTGGTGAGCGCGATCGGCAAGCAGAACCTGGTCGACGTGCGCTCGCCCGACGAGTTCACCGGCAAGCTGCTCGCCCCGGCCCACCTGCCGCAGGAGCAGGCGCAGCGCGGCGGCCACGTGCCCACCGCCCGCAACATCCCGTGGTCGAAGGCGGCCAACGACGACGGCACCTTCCGTTCGGACGACGAGCTGAAGGAGCTCTACGCCGGTGCCGGCGTGGACTTCGGCAAGGACACCATCGCCTACTGCCGCATCGGCGAGCGCTCCGCGCACACCTGGTTCGTGCTGCACGAGCTGCTCGACCAGCCCAACGTCAAGAACTACGACGGTTCGTGGACCGAGTACGGCTCGCTCGTGGGCGTGCCGATCGAGCTGGGGGAGGCCCGCTGATGACCATCCAGGGTTGCGCTGCTCCTGAGCAGACCGTCGCGCTGCCGGCCGGCATCGACCTGTCCAACCAGGCCGTGATCCAGGGCGTCGTCTCCGGCGCCGGCACGGCGTACGCCCGTCTGCTGGACCACAGCGGCGAGTTCACCGGTGAGGTCGTCGTCTCCGACGAGGGCATCTTCCGCTTCTTCGCCGCTCCCGGTCAGTGGACCGTCCGCATCATCGCCGGCGGCGGCGTCACCAAGGACGTCCCCGTCGAGGCCAAGCTCGGCGAGGTCGCCCAGATCTCGGTCGCCGTCTGATCCAGTCGCTCCACCAGAAGGCCGGTGCGTTCCCGCGAACGCACCGGCCTTCTGCGTTTTCCTGTGGACAGCTAGTATTACGTGCTACATGTAATACGTGATGGGGGCGAGCGCGATGCGACTGAACAGCAAGGGACAGGTAACCATTCCCGCCGAGATCCGCGAGAAGTACGGCCTGCACCCCGGCGACGAGGTCGACGTGATCGAAGTGGGCAACACCTTGCGGATCGTGCGCCGGGAGAGCAGCAGCACGCGGGGGCAGCGGGCCGCGCAGCGACTCCGGGGCAGCGCGACGACGTCCATGACCACCGACGAGATCATGGGACTGCTGCGTGACGAGTAACACCTTGCGTGTCGTCCGCGAGCAGGTCACTCTCGTGGATTCCTGCGTTCTGCTCGACGTCGCCACCGATGATCCCAAATGGGGGGCCTGGTCCGCCGACGCCCTGGCTCGGGTGCTGGACGGAGGACGGCTGATCGTCAATCCGGTCGTGTACTCCGAGGTGTCGGTCGGCTACGAGAGCATCGAGAGCCTCGACGAGGCGTTGCCGCCCGAGGACTACGAGCGTGAGGACGTTCCCTTCGAGGCGGCTTTCCTGGCCGGCAAGGCCTTTCTCGCCTATCGCAGGCGCGGTGGCGGGAAAAGGTCGCCGCTGCCCGACTTCTTCATCGGCGCGCACGCTGCCGTGCGGAAATACCGGCTGCTCACCCGGGACACCGCCCGGTATCGGACCTACTTCCCCACAGTCGAGCTCATCGCACCGTAGGGAGGGCGGGAGCCGATAACATGCGGCAGGTGTCCGGAACGCCCGCACTTGCCGCCCCCCGCCAGGATGCCGCGCCGCGCCGGGCCTCCTGGACGCTGTCGCCGTACGCGCTGCCGCTGAACGCCCTGCGGATCCTCGCGAAGTGCGCCCTCCCGCTGATCCTCTGGTTCTCGGCCGGACGGCTGGTGCGCTGGGCGCTGCTCCTGCTGGCCGCGACCGTCTCGCACGGCTCGTGGTACCAGGCTCGCCTCGTCCTGGTGATGTTCCTGTTCACACTCGTCGTGATGACGTCCCTCGCCACGACCGTGGGCATGCTGTACGTCGTCCGCGAGGCGCTGCTGGAGACCCGGGCCAGACGCGCGGGCGGCGAGGCCAAGGAGAGCCTGCCGAACGCCCTCAACCGGACCGCTCTCGTCTTCGCCGGCATCTACACGAGCTGGGGGTTCGTCGCCGACGACGCCCGGGAGTTCGCCGACATCGACATCCTGCGGCAGCCGGACCGGCTCGTGGTGGACGCCTTCAGCGGCGACAACAGCGGGGTCGCGCGCGGGCTGCTCGACCTCGACCCGAAGGTCTCCCTGGGGGCGATGGTGGTCGCCTACGTGGTGAAGTGGTACTTCGGCCGCCGCCACGAGGAGAGAGAGGGCCGTTTCACGGGCATGCTGGCCACGTTCGGGGAGCTCGCGTTCGCGTTCTACGGGCTCAACGCGGTCGCCGCCGCCGTGGGAGCACGTTCCGACTGGATCGGCCACCGGTCGGCCGTCGCCGCCTGGCACGACTTCGCGGCCGGTGCCGAGGAGAACGTCCCGGGATGGAAACAGGTCTCGGAGTGGCTGGGTGAGGTCTGGCCGCACGTGATCGACGCCCTCGCCGTCCCGCTCGTGTGGCTGACCGTCGGCATCCTCGTCTACGGCGCGTACGCGGAGGACACCCGCACCACGATCAGAGGAACCCCCCTGGAGCAGGCGGCGGTCCACCTGGAGCGCACCCACAACTGGACGCGCCTCGCGCTCGCCAAGCTGAGCGCCGGCTGGACCGCCCGCTGGATCCCGCTGCTCAACTCCCTGCGCCTGACGGTGCACGGGGGCGCCCCGCTGTTCGGGCTGTTCGCCCTCTGCTACGTCGGCCTGCACATCGGCGGCGACTATCTGCTCAGGGCGGGCCGCTACCTCACCGCGAGCGAGGAGCCCTACCTGTGGTTCGCGACCGGTGAGCCGCTCGCCTACGTGGTGGACCTGGTCGTGACCCTGGTGACGATGTGCCTGATCGCCGCCACCTTCGACATCGCCGCGACTCGCCGCAGGCTCACCGGCGGAACCGGAGAACGTGATCGTCTTTCTCCGTCGAGGTGAAGGCATCCTTCATGAAGTCCTCGGCGGACTGATCGGGCACGTCCCGGTAGCCGCTCGGACGGAGGGTGACCTCGACCTCGTCGGCCACGGGAGGCGGGACCACCCCCATCATCTCGATCCGGTACGGCGTGCCGATCTTGTTGTCCTTGACGTCGGGTGGCGTTTCGTCGCTCACCCTCTCCACCTGCCACGTGCGCCCGGCCCGGTCGGTGAACTTGACCTCTGCCGGCTGCCCATGGCGCATGGCGCCTTCGGCGTCGAGGGCGGTTCTGGTGGCCACGACCTTCAGCCATTGACGGTCGGACCGCTCCGGCTTGCCGTTGGGGTCTTCGGTCTTCTCCACGGTGACCCGCCACGACACGTGCTGCCAGACGCCCGCCTGGCCACGCGGCACGATGTGCACCGTGTAGTCCGGCCTGCCGTACCTGAACGCCTGATAACCGAACAGCGTGGGGGCGCCGACGGCGAGCACCACGGACAGCACGGCTCCGCCCACCAGCAGGCCCTTCCGCCGTGCGGGCGCCGCGGGCACGTCGGCGGGCGGCTCCGGGGCCGCCTCCCGCGGCAGGGGAGGGAGCGCCGGCGCCGCGGGCGGGGGTTGCCGGTTCGTCCGGAGGGCGGGGAACGGCTGGGTGGACCTGTCCTGCTCCTCCGGCTCCAGGGGCGGCCACACGCGCAGGTCCCTCGGCGGCGCCAGCGTGCCGGGGATGGGCACCGACGGCGGCGCCGTCGGCATGGGCGGGGGAACCGGCCCGCTGTAGGTGATGTCCGTGAAGTCGGGGGGCTGCTCGGCCGGGGGAGCGAACCAGTCACGCGCGTCCGGGTCGTTCCTCGGCGGGGTTCCGTCCATGGGCGTCTCGGTCATCGGCTCACGCTCACGAGTGAGTGGTAGTCCTCCGCCTGCGAGATCAGCCGGTCGGCGGCGGTGCCGGACAGGCCCAGGTCGATCTGCGCCTCGGGCGCGTAGGCGTCGTGGACGAACGCGTTGTTGGGAGGGATGAAGACGAGGCCGGCGCCCGGCACCGCGTCTTTCGGCACCTCGAAGACGAGTAGTCCGCTGGACCAGAATCCCGGCTGGATGTACTTGTTGAACAGCGTCAGCGCGGTGTTGACCTTGTCCGTCGGGCTGTAGCGCCGGCCGTCCGCCGTCAGGAGCAGGGGAGGGCTCGACTCGCTCAGCCGCATGGGCTCGCGCGTGCTCGTCGCCGAGACGTCGACCAGCAGGAACAGGTTGCCCGTGGCCACCTTGGTCACCTTGTTGGAGTAGTCCGTGGTGTCCACGGCATGGGCCGCCGCGACCGACAGGACCTTCACGCTGAAGCGTTTGGTCTCCACCGTCTCGCCGATCCGGCCCTTGTAGGTCAGGTAGGAGGTGCGCTGCTCGAAGGACATCGAGAAGTTCTGCTGTACGTAGACCGCTGCCGCCGCGAGCACGATCCCCGCCGCGCCGGCCGCGATACGCCGCCCTACGCCGCGCCGTGGCCGCTTCTCCCGCGCAGCGCGCCGCGCCGTGCGGCTCTCCGCCTGAGTGACCGCCATCAGGCGCTCTCCTTCCGTACGGGAAGGGTGATCCGCGCGGCCACCTCAGGCTCGAAGGCGCCCTTGTCGTCCTCGCGCTCGCCCGCGAGCATCCAGTAGTGGGTCTGGTCGCGCAAGCCGATCTTCTGGTACTCGAACGAGCCCACATCGAGACTGATCTCCGGCGGCGCGGCCGCGGTGGGCTCGAGCTCGTACTTCACCACGACCGTGGTGGTGATCCCGGGATGCAGCTGCCGGCTCTCGACGCCGAGACTGAACACCGAGACCTGGGGGCCGTACTTGGTCTTGATCTCCGGGCGCGTCCGCAGCAGCGAGCTGGCGAAGGTCGTGCTCTGGCGGAAGCCCTTGCCCGGCTCGGGCATGATGCCGACCGAGGCGGTCTCCTTGCCCATGTTGGTGACCTTGAGGACGAGCTCCAGATAGCGCTTCGTGGTGCCGAAGTCGCCCTGCTCGGTGGTGTCGATCGCCTTGATGAACTGGGTGCGGAACTGCCCCTGGTCGATCGTCTCCCCCGGCGAGGCCGTGGGCGGGGGCTTCTCCGGTGCTTCCGTGAAACCGCCGAACGCGGCGGTGACGCCGATGCCCACCACAGCCAGCGCGGAGGCGACCGGGACGAGGACCGGGCGTCGTCGGCGGGCGCCATTGGGGGATGACGTCATGGCAAGCGATGGTAGTACGACCTCACTTGCCCCATTGGTCGCAATGGTTCGTCCCCCGTGCGGAAATGCGTCCGAATGGCGAGAAGCCCGCGCTGACAGGGCTTCCAGCTCCTACGCTGTGACGGAGGCGGACATGGAGGGCCCGTGGGCGACCCGCACCCCGAGCATGCCCAGTTGCAGGCGGACCGGATCTACCTGGGCTGGCAGTACGCGCTGCTGTACCCGGATCCCGGGCCGCCGCCGAAGCGACCGGCCAGGGAGGACGTCACCGAGCCCGCGGTGGACACCGAGTGGGTCCACCGGGAGCGGCTCCAGAAGGACCTGCTCAACCGCCCGGTCAAGATCTTCCGTACGTTCATGGCCGTGGTGGCCGCGGGGATCCTGGTCCTGGGTGTGACCGGCCTGCTCACCTGGTCGTTCGTGATGCTCGGCCTGGTCGCGGCGGGCGGCGTGGCCGCCATCTGCACCTACGCCATCCGGCAGGGCGACCGTACGGTCAACGAGCGGCTCGACGAGCGCCGCCGCAAGGCGCTGCGGGAGCAGGAGCGCCGGCAGCGGGAGATCGTCACGGCCCAGGAGGAGCACGCCGCGAAATATCGCGACTGGGCCGAGAAGAAGAGCCGCTTCGACCAGCAGATCACCTGGTACGCCGTGGCGGTGCCCGACGAGATCGACCGGGTCGACGTGGCGGGGGGCACGCTGACCGGCTGGTCGGCGCTGGTGACGCTGATCGGCGCGACCCGCCTCTACAGCGGCGGCCACCTGACCGTGCTCGACCTGTCGGAGGGCGCGATCGCCAAGGACCTGATCGAGCTGGCGCGCCGGGGCGGGGACGATCCGCTCGTCTGGGTGCTCCCGGTGGACCTGCCCCGGCTCGACCTGGGCGCCACGCTCAAGCCCGAGGCGTTCGCCGACGTGCTCGCCCACGTGGTGAGCGTCAGCGAGGAGACCAGCAGGGACATCGGCTTCGACAACGCGATCCTGGAGCGCGTGCTGGAGGTCCTCGGCGAGAACGCGACTATCAGCCAGGTCACCGCCGCCCTGCGGGCGCTCGCGCAGGTGGGCGACCCGCGCGACGACATGAGGTGCGGCCTGCTCACGGCGTCGCAGCTCGAACGCATCGGCACGCTGTTCGGCCGGGGCGTGGCCGACCGTGTGGTCATCGAGCGGGCGTGGGCGCTGGAATCCCAGCTGCGCAAGCTGGAGACGCTCGGCTCCGAGGCCGTACGGCTGCCGCCCGCGCGGCTGCGGGTGGTCAGCATGGACCGGCAGGCGGGGGTCTTCGGCAACCGGGTGCTCGGGACGTACGTCGCGACCGCGCTCACGCACATCCTGCGCCAGTCGCCGGCCAGCGAGCGGCCCTGGTATCACACGATCATCGTGGCGGGCGCGGACAAACTGCGCGGCGACGTGCTCGACCGGCTCATGGACGCCTGCGAGACCTCGCGCACCGGGCTCGTGCTGACCTATCGCAGCCTCACCCCGACGGTGCGGGAGCGGCTCGGCCGGGGGCACGCGGCGGTGGCGTTCATGCGCCTGGGCAACGCCGAGGACGCCCGGGTGGCCAGCGAGCATGTCGGCACCGAACACCGCCTGGAGCTCGCCCAGCTCACCGAGACGTTCAGCTCGGCGGTCAACGGACCCAGCGGCTTCTACACCTCCACCGTCGGCGAGAGCCGTACGGAGGGGGAGGAGAAGGGCGAGGGCGACCTGCGGGAGGACATCACCGAGTCGACCGAGTGGGGGCGGCGCGCGCCCACGGTCGCCGACGGGGTCCTGCAGCGGTCACGGGAGTTCCTGGTCGAGCCGCACCAGCTCCAGCAGCTTCCCACGACCTCCGTGATCATCACCTACTCGACGGCGGAGGGACGCCAGGTGCGCCTCGCGGACGCGAACCCCGCGATACTCACCTTTCCCAAGACGACGCTGGGGGAGTTCGAGGAGATCCGCCGGGCCGCCCTGGCGCCCAGGAGGCCCGAGCCTGAGCCGGAGCCGGAGGAGACCGCGCTGCCCGACGTTCCTCCCAACCTCGGACCCCCGCCGCCCCGTCTCGACTGGCGCAGGCGGTCATGAGCGTGCCGGGTGCGCTGCCCGACGTTCCCCGCTGTGTTTTCCCACCGGTGGGACCCCCGCCGCCCCGCCTCGACTGGCGCAGGCGGTCATGACCGCGTCCCAACGCCGCAGGCGGCCATGACACCGTCCGTTGCGGGTAAGGGCATCGTCAACCGGGGTGTGCGGGCGTGATCGTTGAAAGAGTCTCTCCCCTGTTCGTCGTCACCTGAGGGGTCTGATGCAGCCGTTTCCCCTGAGCGGGCCGTGGTACCGGATTCAGGCGATCACCGCCCCATCGCGTAGTTCGTCCGCGGAGTGGGACTTCGTCGCGGTGCTCCCCGCGGTCCTGTCCGCCGCGCAGCGCAACCGGCCGTTCGTCATCGGCTGGCTGTCGCGGGGTTCGGGTGCGCCGCTGGAGCTCATCACGAACGCGGGACCGCTCACGCCGCCGAAGCCGCCGAAGCGGGCGGCGACCACGCCCGAACCGCCGGTCACCGGCCCGCAGCCGCTGCTGTTCCCCGGCGGCGCGCGCGGCGTGGAGATCGGCGACGAGTGGCTGGCCGATCTCGCCGACCTCGTCTGGACGCCGTGCCCCGGCCGTCAGGCCCCGCCGCTGTACGGCAGGCGCGAGCCGGAGCCCGACGAGACCAAGCGGCCCACCTTGTTCGAGTCGACGCTGGTCACGCTCATGTCCCGGCCGTTCGCGTGGGTGGTGGTCGCCGAGCCGACCGACCTGCTCGACGCCGAGGTGGCCCACCTGCGCACCCAGCTCAACGTGCTGCGCCAGTACGGCGACGCCTCCGAGCGGTCGCGCTTCGACGCCGAGCGGGCCGAGCGCAGGATGCAGGAGCTGGACGCCTTCCGCGAGGCCGGGCTGTGGAACGTCCGGGTGCTCGCCGGTGCGGCCGGCCCCGACGAGCTGCGCCAGATCGCGCCGGTGCTGGTCGGCTCGGTGGAGATGAGCCACCACCCCTACCGGCTGCGCAGCGCGATGTCGCTGCCCGCCCTCAGCGGTGACGGCACCTGTGAGTCCGTGTACGGCTTCGGCGAGGCGCTGGCCGTCAACCTGCAGGACTCGGCCGACGGCGCGGCCGCGCCGTTCGCGGCGACGGCCGGGGCGCTCGCCGCGCTCGCCGGGCTGCCGCGCCGTGAGGTGCCGGGGGTCCGGGTGCTCGACGCGGGCTTCTTCGACGTGACCAGCGAGGCCGAGGTCGAGGGCTCGGCGGAGACCGTCGACCTCGGCGCGATCGTCGACGGGCAGGACCGCGCCGTCGGAACGTTCCGGGTGCCGCTGGCCACGCTGAACCGTCACGCCTTCGTCACCGGCGCCACCGGCTCGGGCAAGTCGCAGACCGTGCGTCACCTGCTCGAACAGCTCACCAAGGCGGGCATCCCGTGGCTGGCCATCGAGCCGGCCAAGTCGGAGTACGCCGCGATGGCCGGCCGGGTCGAGCACCTGGCGCCGCTGACCGTCATCAACCCCTCGGCGCCCGACAACGTGCCGATCAGCATCAACCCGCTCGCGCCCGAGCCCGGCTATCCCGTGCAGGCCCACATCGACATGGTCAGGGCGCTGTTCATGGCGGCGTTCGACGCCGAGGAGCCGTTCCCGCAGATCATGTCGCTGGCGTTGCAGCGTGTCTACGAGGCCAACGGCTGGGACGTGGTCACCGGAGGCGGGATCCCGGGGGCCGCCGTGCAGCCGGCCGTACCGACCCTGGAGCAGCTCCAGCAGCACGCGCTGGAGGTCATCCAGGAGATCGGGTACGGCAACGAGGTCCAGGCCGACGTGGAGGGCTTCATCAGCCTGCGGCTGCGCAGCCTGCGCGTCGGCAGCGCGGGCCGGTTCTTCGAGGGCGGCCACCCGGCCGACATCGGCGGCCTGCTCCAGCGCAACGTGGTGCTCGCGATCGAGGACGTCGCCAACGACGAGGACAAGGCGTTCCTCATGGGCACGCTCATCATCCGCATCGTCGAGCACCTGCGGATGCGCGCCCGCTCCGAACCGCGGGGCGAGGACGGCGCGGGCGGCCTGCGGCACGTCATCGTCATCGAGGAGGCCCACCGGCTGCTGCGCGACCGGGGCTCCCAGCGGGCCTCCACGCACGCCGTCGAGTTGCTGGCCGGGATGCTCGCCGAGATCAGGGCGTACGGCGAGGGCATCATCGTGGCCGAGCAGATCCCGACCAAGCTCGTCTCCGACGTGGTGAAGAACACCGCGCTCAAGGTCGTGCACCGGCTCCCGGCCGAGGACGACCGCGCGCTCGTCGGCGCGGCGATGAACCTGAGCGAGGACCAGTCTCGCCAGGTGGTGTCTCTCCAGCCGGGGTACGCCGCGGTGTTCGCCGACGGCATGGACCGGCCGCTGCGCATCCTGGTGCCGCTGGGCGAGGACCGCGAGCGCGAGACGCTCGGCCCGGTGCCGCCCATCTGCGGGCGCCGCTCGGCCGCCTGCGGGCGCGAGTGCCGTACGGGCAAGGCGTGCACGCTGGTCGAGCTGCGCGAGGCGGACCTGCTCGCGGTGGCACCGGAGTGGGCCTGGCTGCGGATCTGGACCGACACGGTCGTGCTGGCGTTCGTGACGAACCGGTCGCTGCCGGGCGTGCCGCGCGTGCTCGCCGACATCTGGGCGGAGCTGCCGGCCAAGCGGCGCGAGTGCCTGCTGGCCACGCTGGTCGAGCGGTCGGTGTCGCGCCGCGCCTGGTCGCTGCGGACGTGGTTCGACCCGGCGCTGCTCACCGAGAAGGCCGCCGAGGTCGCCGCCGGGCTGCTGGCGGCCGGTCAGGCGGACGGCGCGGAGAGCGAGCCGCCGATGCGGGCGGGCGAGCGGCCGGGCGCGGCCTGGGTGATCCCGCAGGTCCGCTGGCTGCACGAGGTCGACAGGTTGTTCCCGTTCGGGCATGCCGCGCCCAACCTGCGCAGCCCCGCGCCGGCGATGGAGTATCCGCTGTTCGGCACCGACCCCGCCGGCCGGCCGTACCCGCACCAGGGGGTCAACGGCGCCGCGCCGGCGGAGGGCGGGGTCGCGGTCGGCGTGCGCACCGAGCTGCTCGGTCACCGCGCCAAGGCGCTGCGCCACCACCCGCTGTCGATGGAGGTGGACCGCAACCGCGCGCTGGCGTGGCGGGTCATCCTGGGCGACGACGAGCACGAGGGCATCCAGCGCGACGTGACGACGGTCGCCATCGGGGTCGAGCCGCGCGAGCGGGTCAAGTACGTGGCCCAGACGATGAGCGCGGGCTGGCTGGAGACCGTGCTGTCCTGGCCGCACCGCTTCGTGCTGCCCTTCGACGGCGACGCCCCCGCCGAGATCACCTTCGACGCGTGATCGTGTGGTTGTCGTACGCATGGCCCCTGACCTGGGGCCGAACCTTCCGTGATCATGCACAAACCGCGGCGGTGCCCCGTCTGCCTGGGCGAAAGCCGTACGTGATCGTGCAGTTGCGCGGAATCGCCCTCCTGAGGAGGGGCATTAGGATCGCGTCATGAGTCAGCTTCCGTTGCGGGCGCAGCTCGCCAGCGCCCTCGGCCGCACGGCCGCGACGCTGTCCAGGGCCACCGGGCGTGGCGACGGCTCGGTGATCGGCGGCAGGGTCGGCCTCATGCTGGAGCCCGACCTGCTGCGCAAGCTCGCGGCCGACCGCAAGCTCGTCCTGGTCAGCGCCACGAACGGCAAGACCACGACGACGCGTCTGATCACCTCGGCGCTGCAGGAGCTCGGCGACGTGGCGACGAACGCGTTCGGCGCCAACATGCCCGCCGGGCACGTGTCGGCGCTCGCCTCCAACAAGGACGCGCCGTACGGCGTGCTCGAGGTCGACGAGAAGTACCTCCCCGAGGTTCTCGACACCACCGCCGCCGGCATCGTCTGCCTCATGAACCTGAGCCGCGACCAGATGGACCGGGCCGCCGAGATCTGGCTGCTGGCCCAGAAGTGGCGGCGCGCGCTCGCCGGCAAGCCCGTCCACGTGATCGCCAACTGCGACGACCCACTGGTCACCTGGGGCGCGTCGACCGCCGCCCGGGTCACCTGGGTGGCGGCCGGGCAGCGCTGGCGGGAGGACTCCTGGTGCTGCCCCGAGTGCGGCGGCCCGCTCGACCGCGCCGGGTTCGGCAACGGCGGTCAGGGGCTGACCCCGGCCCAGGTGGCCGACACCAACTGGGCGTGCCGTGAGTGCACCTTCCGCAGGCCCCAGCCGAGCTGGCTGCTCGACGGGGAGTACGTGACCGACCCGCGCGGGCAGCACTGGCGCCTGGACCTGCAGCTTCCCGGCCAGGCCAACCGGGCGAACGCCGCCGTCGCGCTGGCGGTCGCCGAGACGCTCGGGCTCGACCCGGCCCGGGCGCTGCCCCGGCTGCGCGCGGTCACCTCCGTCGCCGGGCGTTACACGACCGTCGAGCGGGACGGCCGCTCGCTGCGGCTGCTGCTGGCCAAGAACCCGGCCGGCTGGCTGGAGGCGTTCGACGTCGCCGACCCGGCGCTGCCGATCATCTTGTCGGTGAACGCGCAGGGACCGGACGGCCGCGACACCTCCTGGCTGTGGGACGTCGACTATCGCATCCTGCGCGGCAGGCCCGTCTTCGTTACCGGCGAGCGCCGGCTTGACCTGGCGTTGCGGCTGGCCGTGGCCGGGGTGCCCTTCCAGCTGTGCGAGTCGTTCGAGCAGGCGGTGACGGCGCTGGCGCCCGGCAAGATCGACGTGATCGCCAACTACACCGCGTTCCAGCAGATCCGAGCGGAGTTCGGCCGTGCAGTCTGAATTGTCCATTGTCTGGATTTATCCCGACCTTCTCAGCACGTACGGCGACCAGGGGAACGTCCTGGTGCTGGAGCAGCGGGCGCGTGCCCGGGGCATCCCGACCCGCACCGTTCACGTGCGCTCGTCCGATCCCGTGCCGCAGCAGGGCGACGTCTACCTGATCGGCGGCGGCGAGGACCGGCCGCAGATCCTCGGGGCCGAGCGGCTGCGCCGCGACGGCGGCCTGCACGCCGCGATCCAGCGCGGCGCGGCCCTGCTGGCGGTCTGCGCCGGCTATCAGATCATGGGCACGGTGTTCGGCGGCGATGAGGGGCAGCCGGTGCCCGGCATCGGCCTGCTGGACATCAGCTCGGGGCGGGGTGAGCGGCGCGCCGTCGGCGAGCTGGCCGGCGAGGTCGACCCCGCGCTGGGGCTGCCCATGCTGACGGGATTCGAGAACCACATGGGCGTGACCAGGCTGGGGCCGGGGGTGCGCCCGCTGTCGCGGACCGTCGTCGGCACCGGCAACGGTGACGGCACGGAGGGCTGCTACGCGGGACGTGTCATCGGCACCTACCTGCACGGGCCCGCGCTCGCCCGCAACCCCGCGCTGGCCGACCTCCTGCTGAGCTGGGTGACCGGGCCGCTGCCGCCGATCGACGACAGCTGGTATCAGGCGCTGCGCGACGAACGCCTGCGCGCCGTGCTGCCCGGCTGACGCGGTTCCGGTCGCGCCCGGCTGACGCGGTTCCCGGTCGCGCCCGGCCCCGGCGGGCGGGCGCGACCGTGCGCGGAGGTCAGTAGACGAGCGCCTGCACGCCCTCGCCCAGGACCTCCTCCACGAAGGTGGGGGCCCCGGCGATGCGCACGCCGTCGATCACGTCGTCCACGGTGATGTTCCTGCGGGCGGCGCACTGCGTGCACAGGGTGACCCTGCCCGCGGCGAGCACGGCGTCGAGCATGTCCTCCAGCGGCGCGGCCTCGGCCAGGGTGAACTCCTTGGCCCGCCCCGGCAGCGCGAACCACGAGGACTCGCCCGTCAGCCACAGCGAAACCGGGACACCGCTCGCCAGCGCGGCCGCCGCGACCGTGAACGCCTGGTTGCAGCGTTCCGGGGCGTCCGCCCCGGCCGTCACCTTGATGACCAGTGATCGTGCCATGCCGATGCCCCTTCCGCCGGTTCCCGCCCCGTCGCGTGCCGCTCCGCCCGGCGAATCCGGGCGATCGCGGCACTGGCAGCGTCCCGTGATCTTTCCAAGCCTACTGCGGTCGCCCAGCCGGCGCCTCGCCGCGTTCCCGCCCCGCCCACAGCCGTACGCGTCGGGCAGTCGGCGTGAGCCGTTGTCGTCCGAGGGGCCGCTCGCGCGCCTCTAAGCTCGTCATCATGGACGTACATCCCGACCTCGAGCCGATCGCCTTCCTCCTGGGCCGCTGGGAGGGCGCCGGGGTGATCGGCTATCCCACCATGGAGAGCGCCAACTTCGGCCAGGAAATCGTCTTCGGACACAACGGGAAGCCGTTCCTGACCTATCAGAGCCGCACATGGCTGCTCGACGCCGAGGGCGCCAAGGTCCGGCCTCTGTCCACGGAGACGGGGTTCTGGCGGATCCAGCCCGAGCGCCAGATCGAGGTGTGCCTCGCGCATCCCACCGGCATCGTGGAGATCTACGTGGGGGAGGTCGTCTTCCACAAGATCGAGCTGCGAACGGACGTGGTCGCGCGGACCACGACGGCCAAGGAGTACAACGCGGGCCACCGGCTCTACGGCCTGGTCAACGGCAATCTCATGTACGCCTACGACATGTCGGCGATGGGGCACCCGCTGCAGTCGCACGCCTCGGCGGAGCTCAAGCGGGTCGGCGACTTCGAGGAATAGAGACGTCGGCGACGTCGAGGAACAGTGCGGAAAAAGAAAGAACCCCGGGCGCGCTCCGCCTCCTGAAGAGGCGGGCCGGCTGGACCATGGCCGGGACGGAATCGTCCGCGGCCGCCGGCTGCCCGGGGTTCCGGTGTCTGTCGAGGATTCGCCGGGACGTCGTACGACATCCAGACGGAGGGTCCAGATGGACGAGTCCTAGCGGACAGCCACCTCGCTAGCCCAAGAATGATCAACCATTGTTTGGACCACCTCCCTTCTGCGTGCCTTCACGCTATGCGAGCGGCACGAGCGCGGGCAAACGATTAATCCGGCGAACTTCCCACCGCTCCTGCGACGGCCGCGGCGATGCCTCGCCCGGCCACGCGGAGAAGGGCGCGATCAGTCGCGCACGACCTAAACTCTGGGCATGGCCGAGACTTGGCACGAGGAGCTGCGCGCCCGCGGTTACCGGATCACCCCCCAGCGGCAGCTGGTGCTCGAGGCGGTCAGCCAGCTCGGGCACGCCACTCCCGAAGACATCTGTTCCCGTGTGCAGGAGACGGCTCGGGGAATCAACATCTCGACCGTCTACCGGACCCTCGAACTGCTGGAGGAGCTCGGCCTCGTCACGCACACCCATCTCGGGCACGGCGCTCCGACGTACCATCTCGCCTCTGAGGCGGATCACGTCCACCTCGTCTGCCGGGGATGCGGAGAGGTGACCGAGGTGGCCCCCGCGCTGGTCGACGGTCTGGTCTCCGCCCTCGACACCGAGCTGGGCTTCGCCACCGACGTGCGTCATCTCACGGTCTTCGGTCAGTGCCGGAACTGCCGCTGAGCTCCCGGCAGATGATCTAGACCTGCCCCCGTTTGGGGCGGGATGCGACGTACGGGTAGTTTTGCATTGAGTCTCGGCGTCGCTGTCTGTCAGGAGTAGCCGTGACCGTAGACACGGACGCCGCCAGGCGGCGGATAATCGACCTCTTCATGTCGCAGGAGAAATCGCTGCTCGAGCGGTGGGCCCGGCTCTCCGGGATGCCCGGGGACGAGCTCCGGGACCTGCACCAGGCGCTGCGCGCCGCGCTCGGGAGCGAGCAGCGCGACCTCACGGACGTGCGCGGCCTGCTCGCCGAGGTGTCCCGCGCACGGGCCAGACAGGGCTACACGCCCTCCGAGACCGCGCGGGCCGTGTTCTCGCTCAAGGAGGCGGTGTACGAGCTGATCGAGGCCGACGGGCAGGCAGAGGCGCTGCGCGGCTTCGTGTGGTTCTCCCGTCTCATCGACGACCTCGGCCTGTACACCTTCGAGACCTACACCGCCGCCCGCGAGAAGATCATCCTGGACCAGGCCGAGCAACTGCTCGAGCTGTCGACGCCGGTGGTGAAGCTGTGGGAGGGCATCGTCGCGGTGCCGCTCGTCGGCACCCTCGACTCGGCCCGCACGCAGGTGGTCATGGAGAAGCTGCTGGAAACCCTGGTGGACACCGGCTCCGAGCACGCCGTGATCGACATCACCGGCGTCCCCGCGGTCGACACGCAGGTCGCCCAGCACCTGCTCAAGACCGTCGTCGCCGCCCGGCTGATGGGCGCGGAATGCGTGATCTCCGGCATCCGCCCGCAGATCGCGCACACGATCGTCACGCTCGGCATCGAGTTCGGCGACATCGTCACCAAGGCGTCGCTCGCCGACGCGCTGGCGTACGCGCTCAGACGCAGCGGCGTCGAGATCGAGAACACGACGGGGACGCGGATCGCGGTCCGGGCGGAGCGCGTCTGATGGAGCGCGTGCCGGTCCTCAAGCTCGGCGACATCCTGATCGTCTCGATCCAGATCGACCTCGACGACCAGAGCGTCCTGGCCCTGCAGGAGGACCTGGCGGACCGGGTCGTGGCCACCGGGGCGCGCGGGGTCATCATCGACATCACCGCCGTGGAGATCGTCGACTCCTTCATCGGCCGGATGCTGTCCACCATCGCCGCCATGACGCGCATGCTCGACGCCGAGACCGTGGTGGTCGGCATGCGTCCCGCCGTGGCGATCACGCTGGTGGAGCTGGGACTGTCGCTCGGCGGGGTGCGCACCGCACTCAACCTGGAGAAGGGCGTCGCCATGCTGGAGCATGTCAGGGGCGCCGCGGGGTGAGCGGGCCGCCGGAGCTGCCCATCACCACCAACGGTGACGTCGTGCTGGTGCGCCAGCAGGTCAGGACCGCCGCGGCCGAGATCGGCCTGTCCCTGGTCGACCAGACGAAGATCGTGACAGCGGCCAGCGAGCTCGCCAGGAACGCCCTCGTCCACGCGGGCGGCGGCCGGGTCCGGATCGAGGTGGTCACCAACGGCCCGCGATCCGGCCTGCGGCTGGTCTTCACCGACAACGGCCCGGGTATCCCCGACGTCGAACAGGCGCTGACCGAGGGCTGGAGCACCGGCGGCGGTCTCGGCCTCGGGCTGAGCGGGTCGCGCCGGCTCATGGACGAGTTCGACCTGGTCTCCGCACCCGGCGAGGGCACGACGGTGACGGTGACCAAGTGGGCACGGTGACCAGATGAGCACGGTGACCAGATGAGTGCGGTGACATCGCGGTGAGGAGCCGGCATGAGGACGTCTGGATTCGTACGGCGGATCCGAGCGTGATCGGCGCGGTGCGCAGGTCCGCCGTGGCCCTCGCGGCGGCCGCCGGGTTCGGGGAGAACCGTACGGGCCAGGTGGCGGTCGCGGTCACGGAGGCCGTCTCGAACCTGGTCAAGCACGCCGTCGACGGCGTCGTCCTGCTGCGCCCCCACGTGGAGCGGGCGGGCACCGTCGAACTCGTGGCCGTCGACAGGGGACCCGGGATCGCCGACCTCGCCCGCGCGCTGCGAGACGGCTACTCGACCGCCGGAACGCTCGGCATCGGCATGGGCGCCATCGCCAGGATGGCCTCCGGATGGGACGTGCACAGCATGCCCGGCCGCGGCACCGTGCTGGTCATGCACTTCACCGCCGACGGGGCGCCCGGCCCGCCGCTGCGGGTCAGCGGGATGCGCCGGCCGATCGGCGAGGAGAGCGTCTGCGGCGACTCCTTCGCCTTCGTCGACACCGGCACCGCGATCACCGTTCTGCTCTGCGACGGGCTCGGCCACGGCGGCGCCGCCGCGCACGCGTCCCGCGAAGCCGTACGGATCTTCCTGGACGATCCCGACGCCCCGCCCGCCGCCGTGCTCGAACGCGTGCACCGGGGGCTGAGCCACACCAGGGGCGGCGCGGCCGCGGTGGCCAGGGTCGAGCGGGAGACCGTGTGGTTCGCCGGCCTGGGGAACGTCTCGGGCTGGATCGCGCACGCCGAGGGCAGACAGGGGATGATCTCGCAGCCCGGCATCGCCGGACACCAGGGCAGGCACCCGCGGCAGTACGAATATCCGCTGCCGCGGCACGCCACCGTGGTGTTGCATTCTGACGGTCTCACCGACCGGTGGGACCCCGCCGCCTTCCCCGGCCTGTTCGCGCACTCCCCGGCCGTCGTCGGCGCGACCCTGCTGCGCGAGGCCGGCAGCCGCAGAGACGACGCGTGCGTGGTGGCGGTGAGGCAGAGACCATGACCGGTGACCCGCTCGCGCGCGCCGACCTCCGCAGGGACCAGGACGTCTTCGCGGTACGGCGGCTTGGCCGGCAGATCGCCGAGCTGGTCGGCCTGGAGGCGCAGGACCAGGTCAGGGTGGCGACGGCGCTCAGCGAGATCGGCCGGGAGGTGCTGGCCCTCGGCGCCGAGGGCCGCGTCTCCTTCACCCTCGGCAACGATCGGCTGATCGTCACCGTGGACTACCCGGACGGCGGCGACCTGCGGCCGAGCGAGGGGCTCATGCTCGCCGGACGACTGGTGGACGAGGTGGCCCTCGCCGAGGGCGAGGGACGGGTGACGCTGGTGAAGCGGATACCCGGGCATCGGCACCGCCGGTCGCCGGAGACCGTACGCGACGGGGTGGCCCGGCTCGCGCCCAGCACGGCGATGGAGGAGCTGCGCGAGCAGAACCAGGAGCTCGCCACGACGCTGGAGGAGGTGCTGCGGCTCAACGCCGAGCTGGCCGAGACCAACCAGGGCGTCATGGCGCTGTACAACCAGCTGTCCGCCGAGCTCGAGGAGACCAACCGCGGCGTCGTCGCGTTGTACGCCGAGCTGGACGAGAAGTCGTCGCAGCTCCGCCAGGCGGCCGAGGCCCGGCAGCGGTTCTGGGCCAGCGTGAGCCACGAGCTGCGGCTGCCGCTGACCTCGATCATCGGGCTGGTGCGGCTGCTGCTCGGGCCGGGAGGCGAGCCGCTCACCGGGGAACAGAAGCACCAGGTCGAGCTGATCGGCGGCAGCGCCGAGACACTGCTGGCCCTCGTGGGAGAGCTGCTCGACCTGGCCAAGGCCGAGTCCGGCCGGCTCGATCCCCAGCCGTCGCTGGTGGACGTGGCCGATCTGGCCGAGCGGCTGCGCCTGATGCTGGCCAGCGCGGACCGGGCCGACGAGGTCGCGCTGGTCGTCGAGGTGGCCGACGATGTCGGCGAGGTGTTCGTCGACGAGATCATGCTGACCCGGATTCTGCGCAACCTGCTGTCCAACGCGCTGAAGTTCACCGAGCGGGGCGAGGTGCGGCTGACGGTCGCGGTCGAGCCCGCCACGGCCGAGGTCGCCTTCACCGTCTCCGACACCGGCGTCGGCATTCCCGAGGAGCACCGGCAGCGCGTCTTCGAGGAGTTCTTCCAGGTGCCCGGGCCGCTCCAGCTCAGGTCGAAGGGCACCGGGCTCGGCCTGCCGTACGCCAGGAGGCTGGCCGAGGCGCTCGGCGGCACGATCGAGCTGGCCAGCGCGGTGGGCGAGGGCACGACCGTCACGCTCCGCCTGCCGCACCGCGTGGGCGCGCCGGAGGTCGGCCGCGTGCTGGTGGCCGACGACGACGCGGACTTCCGCACGCTGGCCAGGCAGATGCTTTTCGGCTACGCCGCCGAGGTGGACGAGGCCGCCGACGGTGCGGAGGCCCTCGACCGCATGCGGGAACGGGTGCCGGACGTGGTCCTGGTCGACCTGTTCATGCCCCGGCTGGACGGCAACCTCCTCATGCAGCGGATGGCCGAGGACGAGCGGCTGCGCAGGGTTCCGCTCGTCGTCGTGTCGGTCGCCCCCATGCAGCCGGAGGACCATCGGCACCGGGTGCTGTGCAAGCAGGGGCTGCGCCGTGACCAGCTGGTGGAGACCATCAGGGAGGCGGTCGTGGCCGAGGGCGGTGGTGAGGCCGGATGAGCGACGCCGTGGCGACCGTGCTGGTGGTGGACGACGTGCCCACCAAGCGCTACATCCTGGCCAGCTGGCTGCGCCGGGCCGGCCATCGGGTGGTCGAGGCGGGCGGCGGCGAGGAGGCGCTGGCCCTCGTCGCCCGGCTGCGGCCCGATCTGGTCGTCCTCGACGTACGCATGCCGGACCTGGACGGCATCCAGGTCTGCGAGACGATCAAGGCGAATCCGGCGAGCGCGTCGATCCCGGTCATCCAGGTGTCCGGCAACGCGGTCTCCGCGGCCGACCGCGCCGAGGGCCTGGAGCGGGGCGCCGACGCGTACCTGTCCGAGCCGATCCAGCCCGACGAGTTCGCCGCGACCGTGCAGGCGATGCTGCGGTACTACCGGGCCCGTCAGCGGGCCGAGCGGATGGCCGAGCGGCTCGGCCTCCTCGCCGAGATCACCCTCGGGATGAACGAGGCGGAGGACTTCGACCGGCTGCTGTCCGTCGCGGCGGAGGGGGGTTCGCGCCTGCTGGGTCGGTACGCGCGGGCGCTGGCGATTACTCCGGACGGAAAGCTGCGGCGGTACGCCGCCCGGCCCGGCGAGAAGGCGGTGGCCCGGCCCGTCCACCCCGACACCCTGCTGCGGCTGAGTGATCTGTCTCTCGGGGACGCGGCCGGCGTGCAGACCTTCGAGGTGGACAGGCACACCTGGGAGACGGTCGTCCCCGACAGCGACGTGCGGAACCGGTTGGCGGGCGTGCTGTGCCGTACGAAACACGGCAGGCCGCCCGCCTACCTGGGCGTGGAGACCGAGGCCTCGCTCGACGGCGACGAGCTGAGCCTGCTGCGGCAGTTCGGGCAGGCCCTGGCTCTGGCCGTCGACTCGGCCCGCGCGTACGCCGAGGAGCACACGATCGCGCTGACCCTGCAGCGCAGCCTGCTGCCGGAGCGGATCCCCCAGATCCCCGGCCTGCGGATCGTCGTGCGCTACCAGCCGGCTGTGGACAACGTCGAGGTCGGCGGCGACTTCTACGAGGTCCTGCCCCTCGGCGAGCGGGTGCTGGTCGCGCTCGGCGACGTGCAGGGCCACTCGCTGCACGCCGCGACGGTGATGGCGGAGTTGCGCAACGCGCTGCGGGCGTCGGTGATCGACGAGGTCGATCCCGCCCGGTCGATGGGCCTGCTCAACGCGGTCCTGCGGCGCTACCACCCGGGCATGACGGCGACCGTCTGCCTGATGCTGATCGACCCGGCGACGGGGGAGACCGAGATCGTCAACGCCGGCCACATCCCGCCGCTCATGGCGGGGAAGGACGCGGCATACCACGGGTTCGGCAATCTGCTGCTCGGCGTGGCCGACGAGCAGTACCGCGTGGACCGCGTCCGCCTGCCCGGCGACGCCACGGTGCTGCTGTTCACCGACGGCCTGATCGAGGACCGCGACAAGCTGCTGGACGAGAGCCTGGAGATCGCCCGTCAGCAGGCCGAGGACGTGGGCGACGATCTGCAGGGCTTCTGCGACCGGCTGATCGCCACCTTCGGCGCCCGCGAGGACGACGTGGCGCTGGTCGCCCTCCGCCGCGTGCCGCCGCCATACGGGTGACTGTCCACAGGGAGCGGGCCGCGGCCATGCCGACGGCGGGAGACCGAATAGCCTTGGAACCATGCGGAGCCCTTTGCTTGACACACCTGGCGCGGTGGCCGCGCAGGCACCGGACGAGACGGTCGCGGCCCACTACGGCGATCCCTACGCCGAGCAACGCGCGCTGGCCGGCGGGCGGGCGCTGGTCGACCGGAGCAACCGCGAAGTCGTGCGGATCAGCGGGCCCGACCGGCTGAGCTGGCTCAACAACCTGAGTTCGCAGAAGCTCGACACCCTCCAGCCGGGCGCCCCCACCCAGACTTTGCTGCTCGACCCGCAGGGCCGCGTCGAGCACCACCTCACGCTCGTCGACGACGGCGAGGCCGTGTGGGCCCACGTGGAGCCGGGCACCTCCGCCGAGCTGGTCGCCTTCCTGGAGAAGATGCGTTTCATGCTGCGTGTCGAGGTCGCCGACGTCACCTCGGACTACGCGGTGGTCTCCCTCGCCCCGCCCGCACCGGTGCCCGGCGCCGACGCGGCCGGGCCGGGCACGGGGTCGCCGGCGTCGCCCGAGGGCGCCGTCGCGATGGGCGGCGACCTGCTCGTGCCGCGCGAGCGGCTCGGTGGCCTCCCGGACGCTCTGGGCCTGCGCCCCGCCGGCCTGTGGGCCTACGAGGCGCTGCGCATCGCCGCTTTCGTTCCCCGGCTCGGGTTCGAGACCGACCACAAGACGATTCCCCACGAGGTGGGGTGGATCGACGCGGCCGTCCATCTGAGCAAGGGCTGCTACCGGGGGCAGGAGACGGTCGCCCGCGTGCACAACCTCGGTCACCCGCCCCGCCGTCTGGTCTTCCTGCACCTCGACGGCAGCGTGGACCGGCTGCCGCCGCACGGCGCCCCGGTGACCCTCGGCGTCGGCACGCCGGTCGAGGCCGAGCCGGAGGCCGCCGTGGAGGGCTCCGCCGAGCCCGGCCAGCTCGGGTTCGTGGGTTCGTCGGCGCGCCACTACGAGCTCGGCCCGATCGCCCTCGCGGTCGTGAAGCGTACGGTGCCGGTGGACATCGACCTGCTGGCGGGCGGCGTCGCGGCGAGCCAGGAGGTCGTGGTGCCGCCGGACGCCGGGCGCAACGTGAAGATCGACCCCGCCCTGCGCCGCCGCATCCGTTAGGGAGAGCCCCGGCGGCGGTGCGCCGCCGGGGATCAGACGTCCAGAACCAGCGTGATCGGGCCGTCGTTGGTGAGGGTGACCTTCATGTCGGCACCGAAGACGCCCGTCTCCACCCGCGCGCCGAGCGCCCTGAGCTCGGCCACCACGGCCTCCACCAGGGGCTCGGCCACCGGGCCGGGCGCGGCGGCCTGCCAGGTGGGCCTGCGGCCCCTGCGGGCGTCGCCGTACAACGTGAACTGACTGATCACGAGCAACGGCGCGCCGATGTCGGAGCACGACTTCTCGCCGTGCAGGATCCGCAGTCCCCACAGCTTGGCGGCGAGCCTGGCGGCCTCGGCCCGCCCGTCGGTGTGGGTGACGCCCACGAGCACGAGCAGGCCGGGCTCGTCGACGGCGCCGACGACCTGACCCTCCACCACAACGGACGCGGAAGTGACCCGCTGTACGACCGCACGCATGGCCCCGAATTCTGCCACGTCCGCGCGCTTCATAGACTGCCCGCTATGTCGGAGATGGTCGTCGAGGTGGTCCGGTCGGGGTTCGTCGAGTCGGTGCACCGGGCACGCGTCCATGTGATCGGGGCGGACGGCGCTCCGGCTCTGGTGCGCGGCGACACGGCGAGTCTCGCGTCGCCGCGCTCGGCCATGAAGCCCCTGCAGGCGCTCGCGATGGTCCGGGCGGGCCTGCCGCTGGAGAACGAACTGCTCGCGCTCGCCGCCGCGAGCCACAGCGGCGAGCCCTTCCACATCGACGGCGTGCGGAAGATCCTGGCGGGCGCGGGGCTGGACGAGACCTTCCTGCGCTGCCCGGAGGACCTGCCCCTCGACGAGCAGGCCCGCCGCCAGGTCCTGCGGGAGCACGGCGACGCCCGCAGGATCCTCATGAACTGCTCGGGCAAGCACGCCGCGATGCTCGCCACCTGCGTGGTCAACGGCTGGCCGGTCGACGACTACCGGCACCCCGGCCACCCGCTGCAGCGGGCGATCCGGGCCACGGTGGAGGAGCGCACCGGGGAGCGGGTCGCGGCGACCGGCGTGGACGGCTGCGGCGCGCCGCTGTTCTTCGTCTCGATGGCGGGGGTGGCGCGGGCGTTCCGCGGTCTCACGCTCGCCCCGATCGGCACCCCGGAGCGGCGCGTCGCCGACGCGATGCGCGCGCACCCCGAGTGGACGAGCGGCACGACCCGGGCCGAGAACGTGCTGATGCGGGCCGTGCCCGGGCTGCTGGTGAAGTCGGGCGCGGAGGCGTTCGACGCCTTCGCCGACGCCGAGGGCAGGGCCGGGGCCGTGAAGATCGTGGACGGCGGCGGCCGGGCCCGCGTGCCGGTCACCGTGGCCGCCCTGCGCGCCGCCGGAATCGACGCCCCCGAACTGGCCGGGCTGGCGACCGCCCCGCTGTTCGGCGGCGGTGTCCCGGTCGGCGAGGTCCGCGTCCGCCCCGCCTGACCGCCGGGCCGGCCACCTCCGGCCGATCACTTCCAGACGCGGTCGAGGAAGTCGGCGATCAGCGGGGCGATCTCGGGGAGCCGGTCCTCCAGCGCGAAGTGGCCGGTGCCCAAGACATGTAGTTCGGCGTCGGGCAGGTCACGCAGGTAGGCGTGGGCCCCGGGCTCGGGGAAGAACGGATCGTCGCGGCCCCACGTGATCAGCGTCGGCGGCCGGTGCTCGCGCAGCCAGGACTGCCAGAGCGGATACCGCTCAACGTTGGTGTGGTAGTCGAAAGCCAGGGCCACCTGGGCCTCCTTGCGCCCCGGCAGGTCGAGGAAGTGCTGGTCGAGGGTCCAGCCGTCCGGGGCGACCAGCCGGGGATCGGCCGTGCCGCCCTCGTACTGGCCGCGGGTCGACTCCAGCGTCAGCAGGGCGCGCACCGTGTCCTCGTCGCCCTCGGCGTCCGGGCGCAGGGAGATGAAGGCGCGGGCGCCGTCCGACAGCCCCTCCTCGTACGCGTTGCCGTTCTGCACGACCAGACCGGTGATCCACTCGGGGTGCCGCGTCGCGAGCCGGAAGCCCACCGGAGCGCCGAAGTCGAAGACGTACATGACGAACCGGGTCAGCCCGAGCCGCTCGACGAAGCCTTCCATCACCTCGGCCAGCTTGTCGAAGCTGTAGGCGAAGCCCGCGGGCGCCTCGGTGTGCCCGAAGCCGGGGTAGTCGGGCGCGATCAGCCGGTAGCGGGCCCCGAGCACGTCGATGAGCCGCCGGAACTGGTGCGAGGCGGACGGGAACCCGTGCAACAGCAGCATCACGGGGGCGTCGTCGCCGCCCTCGTCCGGCACCGACTCGCGGTAGAAGACCCGCACGCCCCCGACGTCGACGTGCCGGTGGAGCGTGCGCGGAACGGTGATCGACATCATGACTAATGCCTCCTAATGCTTAAGATGCATTAGTTGTAGCGTCTCTCCAACTAATGTGTCAACGACGCGAGATAGCATTAGCCACATGACGGATCTCGCTCCGCTGACCGGGGAGCCGCTCGCCCTCGACCTGATCAACACGCGGCCCCGCACCCAGGACGGCCCGGCCGACCTGCTCGCCACCGCCGAGGGGCTTCGGGCGTGGCTGACCCTGCAGGAGAGCCGGCTCGCCGGCGCGCTGCCGGAGGGCGGGGATGCGCCGCTCACGGACGGCGACCTCGCGGCGGCGGTGCGGGCGGTGCACGAGGTGCGTGATCACGCGGCGGCCGCGATCGATCGGGCCCGCCGGGGCCTGCGGCCGCCGGAGGACGCGCTGCGCGGCCTCAACCGGGCGCAGCGCGCGGCGCCCGCCGTCCGCGCGCTGACCTGGGACGGCACGGCCGTGACCGCCGTGGCGCGCAGGGACGGCCCGCCGGGCGCCCGGCTGGCGGCGGTGCTCGCCGAGGCGGTCGCCGAACTGCTGACCGACCCGGCGGTCACGACCGTGCGGGAGTGCGCGGCCGATGACTGCGTGATGCTGTTCCTGCCCGCGCACCCACGCAGGCGCTGGTGCTCGGCGGCGAGGTGCGGCAACCGGGCCCGCGTCGCCCGGCACTACCGGCGTCGCCGCACCCTCGACTCGCAGGCCGCCGAGTCGGACCTATGACCTATAGGGAACGGAACTGGCGGGAGGTCGAGATGGCCCCCGAGGTGGTCATGACGAACGTCCGCATCGAGTCGGCGAACCTGGACAGGTCCCACTCGGCCGGACCCTGATACCAGTACAGGTGGTCGGTCTGCCGCCCGTTGCCGTTGAACGCGCTGACCACCCGCGCCCACCGGTCCACGCTGTCGAAGATCACCGCGTACGGCAGGTAGCGGGAGAACAGCTCCACGCGGTGGCCGGCGGGGACGTCGTCGACGCTCGCCCGGCCGAGATACTCGCGGAAGCCCAGTGTGTGCGCCAGGGCCGCGGCGCCCTTGGCCGTCTTGGCCGGCATGTACTGGGCGCCGAAGGCCAGCGCCGCTCCGGCGATGATCAGGGCGAGCCCCAGCAGGCCGTAGGTCGTGAACCAGGCGAGCAGGACGGTGGCGACCACGCCGAGCGCGACGGCGACCAGACCGATCGTGGTCCAGCGGGACCGCACGGAGTCGGGCCGCCGGGCGAACCAGCCCTGCGCCACGACGTCCTGATACAGGGCGTCGCGCACCGTGGCCAGGCGGGCGGCGAACGACCCGTGCAGCTCCGACAGCAGCACCCGGTCGCGGCCGTCGAAGATCGCGTCGTAGAGGGCGCGCTCGTAGGGCAGCAGCTCGCCGATCGGGGCGCCGGGCAGCCTGACCAGGCACCAGTCCGCGGCCTCGTAGGTCTGGCGCGGCCGCTCGTCGATCCGCAGATAGTTGCGCACGGCGAGGTCCACGATGGTCGCGGTCACGTCGACCACGTCGGCCTGCTCGTCGAACAACGTGCCGATCTGCCCGGGACGCACGCCGTCCGGCGGGCTGAAGCGACCGTCGCGGTGGCCGCTGACCGGGCCGGACTCGGCGCCGACCACGCGGGCGTCACGGCCCCGCGTCCAGTACAGCAGCGCCACACCGCCCAGCAGCAGCACCAGCAGCGCCGCCAGAGAGCCGCCGGTCACCGCGTTCACCGTGAACGCGGTGGACAGCTCGAACCTGCGCTCCAGGATCGGCCGCGCCCCCGTCGCCCCCTTCGGATAGCCGACGACGACCGTGAGCGTCTGGCCCTCCCCGAGGCCCTGCTGTTCGAAGGTGGAGGTGGCGCCGGTCTCCTCGACCGAGGCGCCGGTGCAGGCGATGGCCGCGCTGAGCTCACCCGCGAAGCACGACAGGTTCTGCACCCGGCCGGGGCCGGTCACGGTGACGACCGCGTCCTGCACGGGGCCGGACACCGCGAACCAGCGCAGTTCCTCGCCCGATGCCGTTGGTGTCACGGCGCCGGTCACGTCGTACTCCACCGTGCCCTTGAACGTCAGGGTCTCCCCGTCGTACGAGCCGCCCTTGACGTTCGAGATGCGGTAGACGCGGTCGTGGCCGTCGTCGAAGCGGGTCCGGGTGAGCGGCGTGCGCCGCACCGTCTCGCCGGCGGGAGCGACCGTCTCCTTCACGTGGAGCACGCCGTTCTCGCGGAGCTCCATCGTCACCTCGTCCTTGGCGACGGGAGCCTTGGCGACGGAGGCAGCGGCGTGCGCGGGGGAGGCGGCGAGGACGGCGAGCAGTGCCGCCAGTCCGAGCCGGCGCGCGAGATCCACCATGGGCCGCAACCCTATCGGTCCCGTTACCCGAAGCGGTGATCGGATGCCGGCCGCCCGAACCGGTCAGGAATCGAGAAGCGAGGCGGACGGGGCCGCCCGTAGCGTCGTCGGCATGGAACTCACCCTTCACTACTGCTACATAACGGTCGACGACGGCGACAAGGCGCTCACCTTCTACCGGGACGTGCTCGGTCTCGAGGTGCGCAACGACGTCAAGTACGGGGACGCGCGCTGGCTGACCATGGGCCCGCCGTCGCAGCCGGACGTCAACGTCGTCGTCGAGACCCTCAACGCCGACCCGAGCGCCTCCCCGGAGGACCGCGAGGCGCTGAGCGCGCTGCTCGCGAAGGGCATGCTGCGCGCCGTCGTCTTCGCCACCCCGGACTGCGACGCCACCTTCGAGCGGATCCTCGCGTCCGGCGCCGAGGTCATCCAGGAGCCGGTCGACCAGCCGTACGGCGTCCGCGACTGCGCCTTCCGCGACCCGGCGGGCAACATGATCCGCTTCCAGCAGCTGAAGACGGGCTGACGCGGCGCCACCGGTGGCGCCGAGCCGTCCGGGACGGGGGCCTCCTCCTGCGTGACCCCAGGAGGGTGCCCCCCTCGGCACGGGTAGGGTAACCGTCCATGGGACACACCCGGCTGTACCGGAACGGAACCCTCGAGGCCGAGGGCTTTCCGGTCGCGGAGGTCTCCGAGCACGTCAAGGACCCGTCGGCGGTGGTGTGGTTCGACATGTGCGCCCCCACCGAGGAGGACCTGCGGGCCATCAGCGAAGAGCTGGGACTGCACGCCCTGGCGGTCGAGGACGCGCTGCAGCGCCGGCAGCGGCCCAAGCTCGACGTCTACGACAGCCACATGTTCCTCAGCGTCTACGCGGCCGGTTTCGACGCCGAGTCCGGGCGGGTGCGGGTCGTTCCCGCCGCCGCCTTCATCACGAAGAACGCGCTGGTCACCGTACGTCAGTCGGACGACTTCCGGATCGAGGAGGTGATCCGGCGCTGGGACGAGGCGGCGGACCTGGCCCGGCACGGCGTCGCGTTCCTGCTGCACGGCCTGCTCGACTACGTGGTGGACAGCCATTTCGAGACCGTCGAGGCCATGGACGAGCAGGTCGAGGACCTTGAGGGAACGGTGTTCGGCGACCGGCCGGTCGGCCCGGAGGACCAGCGGCGCACGTTCGAGCTGCGCAAGAGCCTGGTCACGCTGCGCCGCGTCGTGATGCCCATGCGGGAGGCCGTGAACTCCCTCCTGCGCCGCAACGGCCAGGTCGGCGACGGTGAGATGACGCCCTACTTCCAGGACGTGTACGACCAGGTGCTGCGGGCCACGGAATGGACGGAGTCGCTGCGCGACCTGGTCAGCAACATCCGCGAGACGCACCTGACCATGCAGAGCAACCGGATGAACCTCATCATGAAGCGGGTGACGAGCTGGGCGGCGATCATCGCGGTGCCCACCATGATCACCGGCTTCTACGGCCAGAACATCCCCTTTCCCGGGTTCGGGCACTCGTGGGGCTTCTGGACGTCCAGCGTGCTGATCGTGGTCGCCTCGGCCGCGCTCTACCGGGTGTTCCGGGCCCGCGACTGGCTCTGAGCGCGGTTCACCGGGCCTTTCACCACGGCTCTTTCACCACCGGCCCTTTCACCACGGGCCGTACGGCCCCTGGTTGCCGCCGCCCCGGTAGCCGTTGACCGCGGGCTTCACGTCGGCGAGGTAGATGCCCGCCGCGATGACGGCGGCGATCGTGAAGATGTTGGGCAGCCCCATGCCCATGCCCAGGTAGTTGATCGCGGCGGCGAAGGTGAACAGCGTCGCGAGGCCGAGGATGACCAGCCAGAGCGGCTTGGTCTGCTTGCCGGCCGCGGGGAAGGCGCTTGCGGGGATCCGCAGGGCGTGCACCAGCGCCCAGCCGGACAACACGAAGGCCGCGACGGAAAGCAGCCAGAAGATGATGTCGAGGATGCCGTACAGCCCGAACATGGCTCTCCCACACGGTCACAGTCACTGACGCCCCCAGACTAGTGGGCGGCGCCGACACGTGGCGCGGGCGCGAAGGGCCGGTTCCCGGGACATCCCGTCCGCACGGACAGCGGGCCCGAAACGCGGCGGCCCATTCGCGATCGCCGTCGCCGGTCGTGCCGCGGTCACCCTTTTCAGTTATTTACGGTAGACGCGACCCCCGGTGTGCGATTTCACGTCGGGTGGAGAACGAATCCGGGACGAAGGTGAAGGCGCAGGCACGCCGAGGTGGCGCCGAAGGCTCGGCGGTTCCGCGCGACGGCGAACACCATGGTCAGAGACCCGTAATTCATCCGAGGCGGGAAGGGCGAACCGATCTTTATCGGGCCGCGATATGCATCGGCGGAAATTCCCTTTCGGATTCCATGGCCGGCTGTTAACATCAATTCGGATCTAGGGGTGGGCCATGATTCGTGCCTTTGCGATTCTCATCGTGTCCATGGCCGCATTCCTTGGTTCCACCTCTCTCATGGACCCCACCGGCCCGTCGCCCGACACCGGCGGAATCACCCGCGACGGTAGCGGTGGAATCACCGATGGCGGTGACGGCGGAGGCACCCGTGACGGTTGCGGGGATCCGGCGCTGGGCGGGCTTCCGCTCCCGCAGGCGCGGGAAAAGCTCGGCCCCGACACGGTCGTCCATCTGGTGCCCGCCGACATCCCCGAGTCGTTCGCGTCCTACGTCACCCGCGCCTCGGCGGAAAGCTGCAACCCGTACGTGGTCACGCTGAGGCTGGGCACCCTGCTGCCCGACCTTCGTGGCTCCACCCTGCGCGAGGCCACAGAAACGCTCGCCGCGATGAGGGTGGGGATCGGCTTCCTGCCAGAGGAGGCGGGATCCGAGTGGAAGGTCGTGACACAGAATCCGGGCGCCGGGGAGCTCATCTCCTATGACACCGGTGCCGACGTCGAGGTGGTGGCGCCGTCGCCCTCCCCGGAGGTCGTTCCGCCGAAGCCCCCGGCCACGGTGATCGTGCCGGCGCTGAAGGGCCTGGACCTCGCGCACGCGCGCAAGAAGCTCGCGGGCGCCGGTCTGCGCCTGCGGCTGGACCCGGACTCCCCACACTCGGGCACCGTCACCGGTCAAACCCCCGTCGGGGGAAGCAGGGTCGCCACGAAGACGACGGTGACCGTACGGCTCGCGCGAGAGGAGACGCGAGAGGAGAAAGGCGGCGCCGTGGCGTCCGGCGACGAAGAGCCGTCCTCTACGGTGGCGGCGGGAGCGGTCGTCGTCGCCCTGTTGATCGCGCTCATCGCATGGTGGGTGAGGGGGCGGCGCCCCGCGCCCGACCCGCCTCCCGGGTGGCGCCCAGCGGCCGATCGGTCTCCCGGGCATCACCCGGGATCTGTGTCGGTCCGCTGCGTCCCCCATTCCGACCCCGCGCCGCAGGTGCTGATCCGCCCGACGGCACGGACGGCCCAGGCGGCCCAGCCGTCCTGGCCGGATATCCGGGTCGAGTCCCATCCCGACCCCGGCCGTCAGCGACTCAGGGAGGCTCCACGGTGACGATGTCCATCGAGACCGAGCCGAGCACGGCCGACCTGTTGATGTTCGCCGACCGACGCCACGTTGTGGAGGAACTGGGCAGGGTGCTCAAGGAACGGCGCATGCTTGAGGAGGTCGGCGACCGTTTCCGCCCGGGCGACGCCGGATTCATGAGTGATGTCGTCCGGAGAGTCGCCGAGTCCGGTGGCCGCCTGCTGAGCGAGCTGGATCTCGGTGTGGTCCTGCTCAGCGGCTGGACGAAGTACCGCGCGCTGGTCGACGCCGGCCGCAGGACGATGAAGCCCGGGGCCGGCGGGGAACCGGTCCGCCTGTACGAGCACACGATCACCTCCGAGCACAAGCCGTGGGTGGCGGTCCTCGTGAACGAGGAGCAGGTCTTCCGGGTCGACTTCGGCGTCACGCTGGAGTTCGTGGTCGCGTCCCTCGACGCCTACGTGGCCGACGGCCGCCTGGAACACCTGCGGGCGGGCGACTTCACGGCGAGCATCACCTGGACCGTGCGGGGGTTCCCCGTCAAGAAGGTGAGGTTCGCCCGTCCGATTCCCGTCCGGGTCAGACTTGGCGGTGGCATTCCCCTCGTGGCAGGCGCATGAGGATGCTCGCGCTCACCGCGGAGCCGGGCCGGAAAGGCGGCGGCCCGCCTCCCCCGGAGGGAAGGCGGGCCGCCGTGGTGTCGCGTGGGCCGGAGATCAGCCCTGGGCCGCGGTGCGCGCGCGGCCGGTCCGCTTGGCGGTGGTCTCGGCGGCGATCGCCGGCTCGGCGGTCTCCGAGACCTCCGTCAGCTCCAGCGCGGCCTCGCCGCTCACCCGGCTGACGACCTTGCGGCCACGCGTGGCCAGGTCGTCGTACAGCCGGGTGAAACGGGCGGCGGCGGCGTCGGCGTATCCCTTGGCCTTCTCCGGGAGGTCCTTGGCGACGGACTCGGCCTTGTCCTGCACCGTGCCGGCGTAGGCGCGGGCCTTCTCCACGGCGTAGTCGCCCGCGCCGGTGAGCGCGTAGAACGGCTTGGACTCCGTGATCTTCTTGGCCTGGGTCGTGATGGTCATGGGTTATCCTTCCTTCGAATCCGGTGTAATGCCGTCGCATGAGAGGGCCGGGTCGTCCCCGAGATGCTCAGCCGATTGCGGCGGCTGGGCGGTGTCGGCCCGGTTCTCCTTGCGGAACGACTCGTAGATGTCGATCAGCACCTGGCGTTGCCGCCCGGTGAGCGTGACGTCGGCCCGGATCGCGGCCAGCACGTCACTGTGCGGTTCGCGGTCCTCGATGAGGCCGGCCTGGACGTAGAGCGCCTGAGCGGAGATGTGCAGACCCTTCGCGATCTGGTTCAGGATCTCCGCGCTCGGCTTGCGCAGGCCCCGTTCCACCTGGCTCAGGTAAGGGTTGGACACCCCCGCCTGCGCGGCGAGCTGGCGAAGCGAGATCTTCGCCTGCTGCCGCTGCTGGCGGATGTACTCACCGAGCGAGGCGACCTTGGGCAGTTCCATGCCCCCAGTCTGCCTCGCACTGCTTGCAATTGCAAACTCAGTGGCTAATTCCAGCTAGCACCAAAGGTTCAGCCAGGAAGCAGCCAAAGCAGCGGGGCGCTGGTGGCGAGCATCACCGATCCGGCCAGGATCAGGAAGCGGTGGGCGACCGGGAGCGCGACCTCGGGCCGTACGAGCCGGTCGACCCGGGCCATCACGCTCGACGGCGCGGACGCGCCGAGCGCGCCCTGCGGCGTCGGCAGCGCCGCCGAGGTGCCGAAACGCAGCAGCGCGGTGGCCAGCCTGCGCGGGCAGCACCGCTGCCGGGCGCGGTCGTCGGCGGCCATCTCGACCAGCAGCTCGACCGACGACTGCGCGTCGCGGACCAGCTTCGACCACGGCAGCGCGCGGCGCAGCGCGGCGAACGGCAGCAGCACCAGATCGTGGCGCTCACGCACGTGGGCGGCCTCGTGCGCCAGCACGGCCTCCAGCTCCGCGGACGACAGCAGGTGCAGCGTCCCGTCGCTGATGACGACCTGCGACTTGAGTCCCGGCAGGCAGTAGGCGGCGGCCCCGGGGAAGTCGACCACCCGCACGCCGGGCACGGCCGGTTCGTCGCGGGCGACCAGCGCGAGCAGGAGCCGGTGCCGCCGGCGGGCGCGCAGCGTCTGCGCCCCGGCCGCGAGAGGCAGGGCGACCAGCACCGCGAGCAGCGACAGCCCGGCGACCAGCGCGGCCAGCCGCAGGTAGTCGTACGGCTCGCGCACGCCGAACTCCACGCTCAGCAGGAACTCCCCGAGCCCGTGGACGACGCCCTTGCGGTAGGGGTCGAGCGCGAAGGCGAGCAGGGCGCCGGTGGAGGCGAGCCCCCAGGTCAGCCCGAGTGACTGCCACAGCAGGATCGCCGTGCGCGGGGCGCGCCAGGTCCAGCGCGCGAACGTCAGCCGCCACGCGGCCATCGCGCAGATCGTGGCGAGCGCCGCTAAGACCGCCGCCGCGATCACTCTTCCTCCAGCTCCGTGAGGGCTTTCCGCAGGATCTCCGCCTCCGTGCCGGAAACGGCGCGGGCGAAACGGGTCAGCGCCGCGTCGCGGTCGCCGGTCATGTCCAGGGCTTCGAGCATCAGCTCGGCGACGTACGCGTCACGGCTCGCGGCGGGCTGGTAGCGCCATGCACGGCCGTCCCGGGTGCGGGTGAGGAAGCCCTTGCGGACCAGCCGGTCGAGCACGGTCATCACGGTCGTCGGCGCCAGATCGCGGTCCTCGATGAGGCGTCCCACCTCACGGGCCGTCAGCGGGGTGTTCTCCGCCCAGAGGATGTCCATGATGCTGCGTTCGAGCTCTCCCAATCCCTTCACGTTCTTCAGCCTACCTGGGGTAGTACTACGTCCTGTAGAGAGGTGGGAGACATGGAGATCGTTCTGGTCGAGGGAGACATCACCGAGCAGCGGGTGGACGCGATCGTCAACGCGGCCAACTCGTCGCTCATGGGCGGCGGAGGGGTGGACGGAGCCATTCACCGGCGCGGCGGCCCCGAGATCCTGGAGGGGTGCCGGGCGCTGCGCGCCTCCCGGTACGGCAAGGGACTGCCGACCGGCCAGGCCGTCGCGACCACCGCCGGGCGCCTGCCCGCGCGATGGGTGATCCACACGGTCGGTCCCGTGTACTCGCGGAGCGAGGACCGATCCCATCTGCTCGCCTCCTGCTATCGGGAGTCGCTCGTCGTCGCCGACGCGCTGGGCGCCGGCACGGTGGCGTTCCCCGCGATCTCCACGGGGATCTACCGCTGGCCGGTCGAGGACGCCGCCCGCATCGCGATCACCGCGGTGCGGCAGGCTGCCCCCACCGTGGTGGAAGAGGTGCGCTTCGTGTTGTTCAGTACCGCAGCCTATGCGGTGTTCGAGTCGGCCCTACAGGACATCGGATAAGCATTCGGCCAAAATCTCATCCGAAACCTGCGGATCCTGCCCGAAGCGGTCAGGGGACAATCCGGAGCGCGAGGGTCAGAGCCACTTGAGCATGTAGATCTCGTCGCGGTCGTCGCCGGGGGCCACCCGGATCGAGCGGGGCACCCTGCCGACCTCCCGGTAGCCGACGCTCGCGTAGAAGCGGTCGACCCCGGTGCCGCCACGGCAGGTGAGCTGCAGCGCCTCCAGGCCGAGCGACCTGGCGGCGTCGTCGGCGGCGAGCAGCAGCTCCCTGCCATATCCCTTGCCCTGGTGCTTGGGGTGGACCATGACCCGCAGCAGCCACCGCCAGTGCGCCCGCAGGCCCGAGCCGTTGTCGCCCAGGATGAGCCAGGCGCCCGGGGCGCCGTCGTCGCCGAACCCCACCAGGAGGCTGTCGGGGGCCCCCGGCCCCGCGGCCGCGCGGGTGCGGGCGAACGTCCTGTCCGCCGTCGGCCGGATGTCCTCCGGCGTCACCGGAGGCACGAAACCCACCGCGCCGCCCGCGTCGGTCACCTCCGTCCAGCAGCTCAGTAGCTCCTCGAAGAGCTCGGGGGTCATCTCCGGGTCGAGGACGAAGCGCATGGCCGGGACGTTATCAACCGCCGGACGGCGTCAACCGCCGGGGGAGACGCTGCTCCAGGGCAGGGTGAGCTCGCCGAGCCGCCAACGGCCGGGGCCGCCGGTCGGCGGGACCGTCTCCACCGGCCAGTCCCGCGCCAGCAGCTCGGCCGTCCTGATCCAGCGCTGCCGCGTGCCGTACGCGCCGAAGGGGGCGCAGGCGGCCCAGGCACGGTCCCAGTCGGTCAGGAACGCGTGGATCCGCTCGCCGGAAGCGTTGCGGTGGATCAACGTCTTCGGCAGGCGTTCGGCCAGGTCCGAGGGGCGTTCGAAGCCGGTGAACCGGGCCGCGAAGGTGAGCGTGCGCGGTCCCTCGGCGCCGAGCGCCACCCAGGTCGCCCGGTGGCCGACCTCCGAGCAGGTTCCCTCGACGAGCACGCCCGAAGGGTGCAGGCGGGTTCGCAGCCGGTCCCAGTGCTCCCACGCCTCCGCCTCGCCGTACTGCCGCAGCACGTTGAACGCGCGCACGATCATCGGCGGACGGGGGACCGGCAGCTCGAAGCCGCCCCTGACGAAGGACAGCCCCTCACGTTCGTACGGCTTGGCCGCCGCGACCCGTTCGGGGGCGATCTCCACGCCCACCACCTCGGCCGTGGGGCAGACCCGGCGCAGCCGGGTGAACAGCTCGGTCGTCGTGGTGTGGGACGCGCCGTAGCCGAGGTCCACCACCAACGGCGCCGCCCCCGCGCGGGCCGAACGCAACAGCGGGCCGTAGACGGCGGCGATCCAGCGGTCGCACCGGCGCAGCCGGTTGTGCCCGGTGGTGCCGCGTGTGACGGTCCCCACCGGGCGGCCCGGTCTGACCGGCCTCATACCCCCGGCGCTACCCGGTGCACCTTGTGCTGCGCGGCCTGCGCGCGCGGCCGGACGACCAGCCTGTCGATGTTCACGTGCGACGGGCGGGTCACGGCGAAGGCGATCACGTCGGCGACGTCGTCCGCGCTCAGCGGGCCGGGAACGCCCTCGTACACCTTGGCGGCACGCTCGGAGTCGCCGCGGAAGCGGGTCAGGGCGAACTCCTCGGTCATGACCATGCCCGGAGCGATCTCGACGACCCGCACGGGGTCGCCGCACAGCTCCAGGCGGAGGGTCTCGGTCATCGAGGTCTGCGCGTGCTTGGCCGCGCAGTAGCCGCCGCCTCCCTCGTACGACACCAGGCCGGCCGTCGAGGTGAGCATCACCAGCACGCCGTCCCCCGACTCGATGAGCTTCGGCAGCAGTGCCCTCGTCATGCGCAGGGAGCCGAGCACGTTCACGTCGTACATCCGCTGCCAGTCGTCCACCCGGCCCCCGGCCACCGGTTCGAGCCCGAACGCGCCGCCCGCGTTGTTCACCAGGACGTCGCAGCGCTCCAGAGAGGCGGCCAGCGCGTCCACCGACGCCTGGTCGGTCACGTCCAGCGTCACCGGACGGATGCCCGGCACGTCGGCCGCCAGCTTGTCGAGCCGGTCCCGCCGCCGCGCCGCCGCCACGACCCGGTACCCCTCCGCCGCGAGGCGGCGGGCGGTCGCCTCGCCGATGCCGCTGCTCGCGCCGGTCACCACCGCTGTCCTGGTCCCCGTGACATCGGGTCCTGCGACATCGGTCCCTGCGGGATCGGTCCCCGGGGGATTGATCATCGTCACCGCCATCGTCCTTCCACGCTGCTCCGGGTGGGCAGGCGCCATCCTCTCAGGATCTCCGGTGCTCACCAATGTCGGGGAATCCGGTGATGATTTTGGTGGTTATAAGCCTTTCGGAGGTGGTTCGGGTGTCGGTGTTACGACGTCGGGTCAACCGCGTCGCGACCATCAGTGTGCACACGTCCCCGCTTGACCAGCCGGGGACCGGCGACGCGGGCGGCATGAACGTCTACATTGTCGAGGTCGCCAAGCGTCTCGCGGCGCTGGGCATCGAGGTGGAGATCTTCACCAGGCGGACCGCCCGTGACCTGCCTCCGGTCGCCGAGCTGAGTCCGGGGGTGCTCGTCCGCCACGTCACCGCCGGGCCGTACGAGGAGCTCGACCGCGCCGATCTCCCGGGGCAGCTGTGCGGCTTCCTGTCCGGCGTCCTGCGCACCGAGGCGATGTACGACCCCGGCCGGTACGACGTGATCCACTCGCACTACTGGCTGTCGGGCCAGGTGGGCTGGCTGGCCAAGGAACGCTGGGGCGTGCCGCTCGTGCACACCATGCACACCATGGCCAAGGTGAAGAACGCGCTGCTCGCCGAGGGCGACAAGCCCGAGCCGGCGATGCGCGTGCTCGGCGAGGAGCAGGTCGTGGAGGTCGCCGACCGCCTGATCGCCAACACCGCCGCCGAGGCCGACGAGCTGATCAGCCTCTACGGGGCGCCGCGCGAACGGGTGGCGGTCGTCAACCCCGGCGTCAACCTCGCCGTCTTCCAGCCGGCGTCCAAGGGCGCCGCGCGCCGCCGCCTCGATCTGCCGCAGGACGCCTTCGTGCTGTTGTTCGTTGGCCGGATCCAGCCGCTCAAGGCCCCCGACGTGCTGCTCAAGGCCGCCGCCCGGATGCTGGTGGAGGACCCCTCGCTGCGGTCGCGGCTCGTCGTGGCCTGCGTGGGCGGGCCCAGCGGCAACGGCCTCGCGAATCCCTCCCTGCTCGGGGACCTCGCCGCCGAGCTGGGCATCCCCGACGTCGTACGGCTCGCGCCGCCCGCGCCGCAGCCGGAGCTGGCCGATTGGTACCGGGCGGCCGACGTGACCGTGGTGCCCTCCTACAACGAGTCGTTCGGCCTGGTCGCGCTGGAGTCGCAGGCGTGCGGCACCCCGGTCGTCGCCGCGGCGGTGGGCGGCCTGCGGACGGCCGTCAAGGACGGCGTGTCCGGCGTGCTGGTGGCGGGACACGACCCGCACGACTGGGCGCGCGAGCTCGCCCAGCTGGCCCGGCATCCGGACCGCCTCGCCGAACTGGCCGCGGGCGCCGTGCAGCACGCCACGGGCTTCGGCTGGTCGGCGACCGCCGCCCGGCTGGCCGACGTGTACGCCGGCGCCATGGCCCAGCTCCACCGGACCCCCATCGCGGTCAACTCATAGGGTGGGGACATGAGACCGGATCTGGAAGCCGTCATCGCGTCGGCGCTGGAGTCCGCCGAGCTGTCCTACGAGCGGCCGAAGCCGGGTGCGTTCCTGGTCAGGCTGCCGGGCCAGCACAAGCTCGCCACCCTGACCTGGCTCGTGCTCGGCGACCAGGCGTTGAACATCGAGGCGTTCTTCTGCCGGCAGCCCGACGAGAACCACGCCGAGTTCTACCGCTGGCTGCTGCACAAGAACGGCTCGATGTACGGCGTCCACTTCGCCGTCGACGCCACGGGCGACGTGCACCTGGTGGGCCGGCTGCCGCTGGACGCGGTGACCGAGGAGGAGATCGACCGGGTCCTCGGCTGCGTGCTCACCTACTCCGACGAGTCGTTCGACCGCGCACTCGAGCTGGGCTTCGCGACCTCCATCAGGCGCGAGTGGGAGTGGCGGGTCAAGCGCGGCGAGTCGCTGGCCAACCTGCGCGCCTTCGCCCGCGTGGTCGAGTCCTGACCAACGGGACGTCCGCCGCACGCCGATAGGATTGGCCGCATGGCGACTTTGGTGCTGCTGCGGCACGGCGAGAGCGAATGGAATGTCAAAGGCCTGTTCACCGGCTGGGTGGACGTCACACTTTCGCCGACCGGCGAGGAGGAGGCGCGGCGCGGCGGGCAGCTGCTCCTGGAGGCCGGGATCCGGCCCGACGTGGTGCACACCTCGGTGCTCACCCGGGCCATCAAGACCGCCAACCTCGCGCTTGAGGCGGCCGACCTGCTGTGGCTCCCGGTCAAGCGCTCCTGGCGGCTGAACGAGCGCCACTACGGCGCGCTCCAGGGCAAGGACAAGGCGCAGACCCGCGCCGAGTTCGGCGACGAGCAGTTCATGCTGTGGCGCCGTTCGTACGACGTGCCGCCGCCGCCGCTCGCCGACGACGACGAGTACTCCCAGGTCGGCGACGGCCGCTACTCGGTGCTGCCGCCGGAGCTGCTGCCGCGCACCGAGTGCCTGAAGGACGTCGTCGGGCGCATGTTGCCGTACTGGTACGACGAGATCGTCCCCGACCTGGCGGCCGGTCGCGACGTGCTGGTGGTGGCGCACGGCAACTCCCTGCGCGCGCTGGTCAAGCACCTGGAGGGCATCAGTGACGCCGACATCGCCGGCCTGAACATCCCGACCGGCATCCCGCTGCGCTACGAGCTGGACGCCGACTTCCGCCCGGTGGGCAAGGGCGAGTACCTCGACCCCACGGCCGCCGCGGCCGCCATCGAGGCCGTCGCCAACCAGGGCAAGAAGTAACCCTCACGTCTCTCACGAAGGCCGCGCCTCCCACCGGAGGCGCGGCTTTCGGTCATTTGTAGACGACGGGCTTCCTCGCCTTGCCGGGGAACACCTGGACCAGGAGTTCCACCGCGCCGTCCGGGGGATCGGGCACCTGGGTCACGAGCTTGCGGCCGCGCAGATGGACCCTGACGCGATACGAGCCCGGGCCGCGTGTGATGAGCCCCTTCACGCTCGTTCCGTCGCCGTCCACGAGCTCCAGAGACCCGGACGGGCTCTTGTACCCGACCTCGACCACCTCGTCCCAGGCTCTGGTCTCGAGCGGCGGGCGGCGCATGTAGGACTCGACCGTCACACAGGCATGGCCGATCTCGTCGGCCGCCCAGATGGCCAGCGTGCCCAGGCCGCTTCCCACCAGGTTCTTCACCAGCTCGGGGGGATTGCCCTCGTAGCCTTCTTCCCAGCCGTCGATGGTCCAGAACTCCGTCCACAACGTGGCCCGGCGCTGGCGTACGGGCCGAATCTTCGGCCGGTGCCGGGGATGCGCCGCGCAGGCCCGCTCCTTCTGGGCGACGTACGCGTCCGACTCCGCCTGCCGGCGGTCTTCCTCCGCCTGCTGCGCCCGGGCCACGGCCGGGCACAGGCTCGGCAGCACGATCGCCAGGGACGCCTGCGGGGCCTCTTGGACGGCCCGCGCGCCGGTGTCGCCCCCGTGCCGGGTCGCCAACGTGCACAGGTGGCGCCCTTGTGCGAGGACGCCCTGGTCGGAGACCTCGTCCCACCCCTCGACGCCGGAGTCGTACGGCCGGTCGTAGCCGCGAACCGCGCAAAGGAAGCGTTTGTCCGCCTCGGTCATCCCCTTGACCGTGCCGTCGCCGAATCCGTGGCAGTCGAGTTCCTGCTCGGTGCTCACCCTGCCGGGCGAGGCCGACGCCGCCGGCAGCAGGACGACCGCGGTCACCGCCAGGACGGCCGCCGTCGTGCGGACGACCGGGCCCCGGCGCACGAACGGGCGCCGGGGAGCGCGTACGGCGAGCAGGACGAGGACCGGCGGAACGCAGTCGTAGAGCCCCCACCAGATGTGCGTGGAGTACACCTCGGGCGGCCCCCACACCGCCAGGCAGGCGGAGCCGCCGAGCGCCGCGTCGAGGATCGGGAGCGGGAAGCCGGGGAGGGCGAGGACGAGCAGGACGACGGCCACGCAACGGCCGATGATCCTGGCCAGTCCGGGCCGCCCGCTCCGCAGGCTCAGACACCAGCCCGCGAAGCCCAGGACGATCAGCGGTGCCCCGTGGTACGAGAAGAGGGGGAAGTCGGTGATCGTGTATGCCCTGGGATAGACCAGTTCATATATGTTCCAGCCCGGGCAGGAAGCCGGGAACGAAACCACCACCGATACGTAGCCCTCGACGGTGTCGTCGCCGGCCAGGATCGACGTGACCCAGAAGTAGAGGGTGGGAGCCACCGCGGTCAGCGTCGCCGCCGCCCAGACCTTGGAGACGCGGTGCACCCATGATCGTCTCGGCACGAGAGCGAAGACTATTCGGCGCGTGCGACAAACGACCTACGGTCCAGCGATGTGAGGGGCGCGCGAAAGCCCCGGCCCCCCGAGGACCGGGGCTTCCGCCCCCCGTACGCCGTCGCGTCAGCCGGCGAGGGCGTCCGCGTCGCGCGTACCCGTGACGAGGTACACGACGTCGCGGGCGACGCGTACGGCGTGGTCGGCGTACCGCTCGTAGTAGCGGCCCGCCAGTGTGATGTCGATGGCGGCCTCGATCCCGTGCTCCCAGTCCTTCGACAGCAGGACGCGGAACAGCCGGCGGTGGCGGCGGTCCATCGCGTCGTCGTCCTCTTCCAGCTCCTTGGCGAGATCGATGTCGCGGGAGGCGATGCAGCTGCCCGCCTTGGTGATCAGGTTCTCGGCGATGGCGCCCATCTCGACGAACGTGTCACGCAGCTCGGCCGGGATGGCGGACTCGGGGTGGCGCATCCGGGCGAGCTTGGCGATGTGCTCGGCCAGGTCGCCCATGCGCTCCAGGTCGGCGGCCATCCGCAGGGCCGTGATGACCGTACGCAGGTCGACCGCCACCGGCTGCTGCGTGGCCATCAGCTCGTAGATTGAGGCCTCGAGCTCCTGGTGCAGCCGGTCGACCTCGGCGTCCTGGGAGATGACGCTCTCCGCCAGCTGCAGGTCGGCGTCGAGCAGGGCGGTCGTTCCCCTCGACATGGCCGACCGCACCAGGCGGGTCATCTCCACCAGGCGGTCGGTCAGGGCCGCAAGCTCTTCGTGATAGGCGTCGCGCATGGCCGCCACGCTACGCGCGGGTCGATGAACGAATTTCGACCGCCGGATGAACTTTTCCGGAAACAGGGCCGTCGTGCCAGGTCGGGCAGGTGGAAGAACCAGAAATGCCGCCTAGGCTGCTGAATGTGAACGAGTTGCTGGCGAGCCTGGCGGCGATGGGCGGATTCGTCCTCGGCTCCTTCGTCATGCTCGCGATCCGACGGCAGGCGGACAAGCCCCGCACACCCGAACCGGTGGACGACGGCCTGCCTCCGGGGGTGGCGTCGGTGCTCGCCGTGCTGCCCTCCTCGGCGGTCGTCCTCGACCGCGAGGACCGGGTGCTGCGTGCCAGCTCGGCCGCGCGCGCCTTCGGCCTCGTACGCGGGGAGTCCCTCATGGCCGCGGAACTGCTCGCGCTGGCCAGGAAGGTCCGCAGGGACGGCGAGATCCGCGAGAGCGAGATAGAGACGGCCGGACGCAAGTTCGGGCAGGAGTCCACGTCGTTCGCGGTGCGGGTGGCTCCGCTGGGCTCTCACGGGCAGGTGCTCGTGCTCGCCGAGGACCAGACCGAGCGGCAACGGGTCGAGGCGGTGCGCAGGGACTTCGTCGCCAACGTCAGCCACGAGCTCAAGACGCCGGTCGGCGCGCTGAGCCTGCTCGCAGAGACCGTGCAGGACGCGGCCGACGACCCCGAGGCCGTGCGGCGGTTCGCCGGCCGGATGCAGCACGAGGCCGCCCGCCTGACATACCTGGTGCAGGACCTGATCACGCTGTCGCGGATCCAGGGCGGCGAGCCCATCCCCGCACCCGAGCAGGTGCCGGTCGACGAGACCGTCCACGAGGCGATCGACCGGTGCAACACGAAGGCCTCGGCGAAGGACATCACGCTCGTCGCGGGCGGCGCCGAGGGCCTGAAGGTCTGGGGCGACGAGGAGCTTCTCGTCACCGCGCTGCGCAACCTCATCGACAACGCCGTCGCCTACAGCCCCGAGCACACCCGCGTCGTGATCAGCGCCAGACCGGCCGGGAACGCCGTCGAGGTCAGCGTCAGCGACCAGGGCATCGGCATCCCCGAAGGTGCGCAGGAACGCATCTTCGAACGGTTCTTCCGTGTCGACGCCGCCCGGTCACGGGCCACCGGCGGCACCGGCCTCGGCCTCGCGATCGTCAAGCACGTGGCGGTCGCGCACGGCGGCGAGGTCACGGTGTGGAGCAAGGAAGGATCCGGCTCGACCTTCACTCTTCGCCTTCCCGCGTTCGGCGGTCAGGCGGTCCCCGTACCAAGCACGACCATCCCCCAGGAGGCCGCTAAGTGACTCGGGTACTCGTCGTCGAGGACGAGGAGTCGTTCTCGGACGCCTTGTCGTACATGCTCAGGAAAGAGGGGTACGAGGTCGCGGTGGCGGCCACCGGCCCCGAGGCCCTGGACGCGTTCGACCGCAACGGTGCCGATCTCGTCCTGCTCGACCTGATGCTCCCTGGCCTGCCCGGAACCGAGGTGTGCCGCTCGCTCCGGCAGCGTTCCAAGGTCCCCGTGATAATGCTGACCGCCAAGGACAGCGAGATCGACAAGGTCGTCGGCCTCGAGCTGGGGGCCGACGACTACGTGACAAAGCCGTTCTCGTCCCGCGAGCTGGTGGCGCGCATCCGCGCGGTGCTGCGCAGGCAGGGCGACGTCGAGGAGGTGGAGTCGGCGGTCCTGGCCGGGGGACCGGTCCGTATGGACGTCGACCGGCACATCGTGGCCGTGCGCGGACGGCAGGTCCAGCTTCCGCTGAAGGAGTTCGAGCTGCTCGAAGTGCTGCTGCGCAACGCCGGGCGGGTGCTCACCCGTGGTCAGCTCATCGACCGGGTGTGGGGCGCCGATTACGTGGGCGACACCAAGACGCTCGACGTGCACGTGAAACGGCTGCGGGCCAAGGTCGAGGCCGATCCGTCCAACCCCCGCTGCATCCTCACCGTGCGCGGCCTGGGCTACAAGTTCGACCCGGCCGACGAGTGAGTCCGTACGGGCCTGTACGGCTCGTGCGGCACGTCCAGCGGTAAAGGAGCCCCTGTCCGGCCGGACAGGGGCTCCCGCACGTCTACGCGACCCGCTACTGGGCGTCCGGGGCGGGCGACCCGGAGGGGGCGGCGCCGGTGGTCGCCGGGCTCGCGGTGTCCGACGGCGCCGGGCTTCCCGTGGCCGTCGGCGAGGCCGCGGGCGTGGCCGTCGGCGCGGGCGGCAGCGTCGCGAACTCGCGGCTGCGGGCGACGACCGGAACGGTGAGCGCGACGTCGCCGGCGTTCTTGAACTGGAGCGTGAGCTGGATGCTCTCTCCGCCGCGCAGCGCCGTCTTCAGACCCTCGATCGTGACGTCGGGGGTCTTGGCGAGCGTGCCCGGCTGCAGGTCGATGGGGCTGGCCACCTTGACCGAGGTGGCCTTCTGCTCCTCCGGAACGATGCCGGTGAGCTGGTCGGCGGTCCCCGTGCTGTTCAGGAGAGTCAGGTAGAGCGGCGCCGACCCGCCGGCGGCGAGCTGCTGGCCGGAGTCCGGCCCGAGGATGAACGCCTGCGGGATCATGACGCCGTTCTTGCCGTAGGCCTTGCCGGGGCCGTCGCCGTCGTAGAGGACGCCCGCCTCGTTCGGGGCGTACGGCACATTGGTGTTGGCGTCGAAACCGGCGCCACACGCGGCCAGTGCAGGGATGGCGGCGGCGAGGAGCGCGGCAACGGCGATCGCCCTGCGACGGCTAGTGCTGGTCACGGTTCGAGATCTCCTTGGTACGCACGTGTATGGGCAGCAATCACCTTATCCGCGCCGGTCACCGGTCCGGCGTCGGCTCCCGGTCCGTACGCGCCAGCACTGCAGGTCACCCGGTATGTCCTATATGCCGATTCACAGAGTGGATGGCTTGTCAAGCCCCAAAACGAGGCTTTGACCTGCAGTTATGTTCCTTTCACTGTTCCGGGAGGCGGTAACCGCGTGGTACCCTGGAGTACAGCGGAAGGGGTACTCGTCACATGACTTTCCAGGTCGGCGACACTGTCGTCTACCCCCACCATGGGGCTGCGCGGATCGAGGCCATCACGACCCGAACCATCAAGGGTGAGGAAAAGACCTACTTGGTGCTGAAGGTCGACAAGGGCGACCTGACCGTACAGGTGCCAGCGGAAAATGCCGAACTCGTCGGTGTGCGCGACGTCGTCGGCCAAGAAGGACTCGAGCGGGTGTTCGACGTGCTGCGCATGCCGCACACGGAGGAGCCCACCAACTGGTCCCGCCGCTACAAGGCCAACCTTGAGAAGCTGGCGTCCGGAGACGTCAACAAGGTGGCCGAGGTTGTGCGCGACCTGTGGCGGCGCGACAAGGAGCGCGGCCTGTCCGCCGGTGAGAAGCGCATGCTCGCCAAGGCGCGCCAGATCCTCGTCAGCGAGCTCGCGCTGGCCGAGAAGACCAACGAGGACAAGGCGGAGGCCCTGCTCGACGAGGTGCTGAACTCCTGAACATCACATCGCCAAGGGTGGGCATCGGGGTCGATGTCCACCCTTTCGCGTCCGGCAGGGAGCTCCACCTCGCCGGACTGTTCTGGCCGGGTGAGACCGGGCTGGCCGGCCATTCGGACGGCGACGCGGCGGCGCACGCCTGCTGCGACGCTTTGCTGTCGGCCGCGGGGCTGGGAGACGTGGGCGCGCTCTTCGGCACCTCCGACCCCCGCTGGGCGGGCGCCGCGGGCGTGACCCTCCTCGAGGAGGCGGCCCGCCAGGTGCGGGCGGCCGGCTTCGAGATCGGCAATGTGGCCGTCCAGATCATCGGGAACCGTCCGAAGGTCGCGCCTCGCCGCGCGGAGGCGGAGAAGGCCCTCGGGGCCGCGGCAGGGGCGCCGGTGAGCGTCAGCGCGACCACGACCGACGGACTCGGGCTCACCGGCCGCGGCGAGGGCGTGGCGGCCATCGCGACCGCCCTGATCCTCCCGGCGTGAATGTTCCGTTCCAATCGGACATGTCAACCCGAATGAGGCCCGGAGCGTCTCACTAACGCGTGGGCGGCGGCTCGGACCAAGGCGCGGAATCGAGCCGCCGCCCTCTTTTTTCTTTCATGGGGCGCATATTTCCGTTCCGTGGGGTAGCCCACAGTTCGAGGATGAAAGGGTCACCCTCAACGGGAGGTCGATATGACAATCGAGTCCATTCTCGGCGCCATCGTCATCGGTGCGGTCATCGGCGCTCTGGGCCGCCTGTTCCTGCCCGGGCGGCAGCCGATCGGCTGGCTGCTGACGATCGTCGTCGGTATCGTCGCGGCGCTCATCGGTACCGCGATCGCCCAGGTCATGGGCGTGGCCACGACGGATGGCATCGACTGGATCGAACTGGTCATGCAGGTCGTCCTGGCTGTCGTCGGTGTCGGCATCGTCGCCGGCCTCAAGCGAGGGTCGCGGGTGTAAGGCACTCGCCGGGTAGGGCGGCCCCCGCCCTCACCCCGTAGCGCGCGCAGGCCCGTCCGGCTCCCCAGCCGGGCGGGCCTGCGCGCTGTGCGCCCCGGATCCTGCCCGCGCCGGGCCGCGCCCTTGGGCGGGCGAGCCACGAGCGGGCCTTGGGCCGGCGAGCACGAGTAGGTCTTTGGGCGGGCGAGCACGAGCAGCCGGGAAGCTGACCGCGCTCCGTGTGCCGCCGGCACACGGACATCCAGGCGGCGGCCGAGGCCGGCTGATGCGCGGTGCCGGTGTCAGCGGCCGGGTTGGCGCCGGTGTCGGGGCGTGCCCATGAGGCGAGCCGCCACGTGGCGGCGGTGCCGAAGCGTGCGCATGAGGCGAGCCGCCACGTGGCGGAGGTGTCGGGGGGTGCATGACGCGAGCCGACACGTGGCGCCGGGACCGGCGGCCGAGCACTCAACGCGTGAGGGCCGCGCGCCCGCCGCGCGCCCGCCGGGCGGGCGCGGAGCACACTCCCGCCGGGGCTGTCAGGCGGGCGGGCGGGGCGTGCTGCGCATCCGGCCCGACGGGGGCGCCATCGGCACGGTGCCTGTCTGCGTGCCTGTCTGCGTGCCCTCGGCGGCCTCCTCAGCCTCTTCGGGTTCAGGCGTGCCCTGATCGCCGCCCTCCGCGGCGTACGGCCCGCGCCTTGCGTGCTGCTCGTCCGGGTCGGCGCTGTCGGACGCGTGCGCGGGATCCGGCACGTCCCTGATCTGACGGAGGGGCTGCGTGTCGACACCCGCCTCGTCCTCGGGCTGTTCCGGCTCGGCGTCGGAGGGCTCTCCCGGCTTCGGGCGGGGGTGCACGAGGACGTCGCCGGTGTGCGGCCGTACGAGGTCACCCCAGCGCACCGGGCGGTTCCGCCGGGGCGGTGCCGGGCGGTCATCCGCCTCGGCTTCCGGTGCGGCCGCGGCGGACACCGCGGCCGACTCCGCGGCCGACTCCGCGTCGCGGGCGTGCTCGTCCACGGCCGGTTCGGTCACCGCCGGTTCGTCCACGGGCGGCTCGGTCACGGCCGGCTGGGTCATCGGCGGTGCGGGGGCCGGCTCGGCCGGCTCCGTTATGGGCGGTGTACGAGGCGCCGCCGTCGGAGGCACGACCGGCAGGGCCTCGGGGTCACCCGGCTCCTGATCCGGCACCTGGTCCGGGATGTGGTCCGGGGTGTGGTCCGGCACCTCGTCAGGAGCCCGATCCGGCTCCTGGTCCGGCACCTGGTCCTGCGGGGTCGCGGCTCCGTCCTCGGCGGCGGTTCCAGAGAGCGCTTCGGGCGGCAGCCGTAGGCCGTCCTCGTCGGTGTCGGGGGTGTCGGGGGTGCCGGGGAGGCCGGGGGTGTGGGTGTGGGACCCGGGCTCGTTCTCGGCCTGCGGAGGAGTGGCGGGCAGCGGCGGGGCGTACTCGGGTGGCGCGACGGTCTCGGAGACCGGGCTGACCGGCAGCGGGGGAACGTAACCGGGGGGAGCCACGGCCTCGGGAACCGGCTGCAGGGGCGGTGCGCCGTGCTCCTCGGCGACGACATGCGCGGGCGCGGGACGGTCCCGCTCGGCCACCGGATAGGGGGCGGTGACGACGGCCCGTCGTTCGCGCTCGGCGTCGAAGGGCACGAGGTCGTCGTCGGAGTCGTCGTCGCCGTCCAGGTCGGCCCGGTTCGTGCGCATGTGCTTCAGCAGGAGCAGCAGCAGCCACAGGCCGATGGCGAGCATCACCCAGGGCAGCAGGGCGACGACGAGAGCGCTGGCGTCAGGGTCGAAGGAGACGCCGACCGCGGTCGCGGCGTTCGCGGCGGCGGCCGCCACCAGGAGCAGAAGCAGGACGAAGCCCGCCTGTAACCGGACCAGGAAACGCGCGCCCCGCAGCAACGGCACGCTGACCAGGGCGACGACCAGCAGGACGTCGAACGCCGTGGGATACAGGTAGGCGAGCCGGGGCTCGGCACGGCCGGAGACGGCCAGGGCCCGCAGGTCGTCGAAGGACAGCGCACAGGCCACCCCGGCGAGCACCGCGAGGGCGGCGCCCGCGAGGCCGATGGCCAGGCGGCGCAGCACCAGTGGGATTCCGGAGGGGGTGTTTCGGGACGGGCGGGAGGCCGTGCCTGCCGCGCCGGGGGGAGTCACGTCCATGGCGTTTCGAGCCTACAGAATCGCGGTGACGATTGATCGCACCCCCGTGATCACCCACTTCGTGTCGAACCGGGGCCTGCGCCGGGAAACACGACCCCGCCCGGCGACGGTGTGCGCCGGGCCGGCGGCCCTCGCGGGATGCGCGCGAAGGCCGTGCGAATCGAGCCGTGCGGACTGAGCCGTGCGGACTGAAGCTTTGCCGGCCGGCGCCCATGCGGACCGCGTCGGGGGATCGCCAAAAAGATCATTACGGCTTGTGTTTCAGGTTATATCCCGACTTATGTGTCGGAAGGTTCAATGATCGGCCACGCCAAGCCGTTCATGGGGCCCAAGTAGCCCTGTGCTGCGCCGTCAGGCGTTAGCCTTGCCTTCGTGAGCCTGCACCTCTACGACACCAGCACGCGTACGGTCCGTGAATTCGTACCGGTCGAGCCCGGCCGGGTCTCGATGTATCTGTGTGGTGCGACCGTCCAGGCTCCGCCGCACATCGGGCACATCAGGTCCGGCGTGAACTTCGACGTTCTCCGCCGGTGGTTGCTGCGGCAGGGCTACGACGTGACCTTCTGCCGCAACGTCACCGATCTCGACGACAAGATCATCAGGGTCGCCGCCGAGGAAGGCGTGCCCTGGTTCGTCGTCTCCGAACGAAACCAGCGCGCCTTCGGCTGGGCGTACGACCAGCTCGGGTGCCTGCCGCCGACCGTCGAGCCCCGGGCCATGGGCCACGTGCCCGAGATGGTCGAGCTGATGCGGCGGCTGATCGACAAGGGGCACGCGTACGCGTCGGGCGGCGACGTCTACTTCGACGTGGTCTCCTACGCCGACCGGTACGGCAAGCTCTCCAACCAGAAGCTGGAGAACATGCGGGCGGCCGCCGACACCGACACCGACTCGCTCAAACGCGACCCGCGCGACTTCGCGCTGTGGAAGGGCGCCAAACCCGGCGAGCCCACGTGGCCTACGCCATGGGGCAAGGGCCGTCCCGGCTGGCACCTGGAGTGCTCGGCCATGGCGACCAAATATCTCGGCGGCACCTTCGACATCCACGGCGGTGGTGTCGACCTGATCTTCCCGCACCACGAGAACGAGATCGCCCAGTCACAGGCGGCGGGCGACGGCTTCGCGCGCTACTGGCTGCACAACGGCATGCTCAAGCTCGGCGGCGAGAAGATGAGCAAGTCGCTCGGCAACTCGCTGCTGATCCCCGACATGCTCCGCAAGGTGCGTGCGGTGGAGCTCCGCTACTACCTGGTCGCGGCGCACTACCGCTCGGCCATCGACTACTCCGACGAGGCGCTGCAGGAGTCGGCGGCCGGATACCGCCGGATCGAGGGCTTCGTCACCCGCGCCGCCGAGGTGATCCACGACGTGGACGCCGCCGCGCCGCTGCCTCAGGCGTTCGTGGACGCCATGGACGACGACCTGAACGTCTCGCAGGCGCTCGCCGTGATCCACGAGGTCGTCCGCGAGGGCAACGTCGCGCTGGCCCAGGGCAACAAGGAGCAGGTCGCCCGGCTGCTCGCCGAGACGCAGAACATGCTCGACGTGCTCGGCCTCGACCCCAGGTCGGAGCAGTGGCGGTCGACCGGCGACTCGGGGCTCCGGGAGGTCGTGGACGCGCTGGTGGCCGTCGCGCTGGAGCAGCGGCAGGCCGCGCGTGCGCGCAAGGACTACGCGGCGGCCGACGCGATCCGCGACCAGCTCGCGGCGGCCGGGATCGTGGTCGAGGACACCCCGCAGGGTCCGCGGTGGGAGCTGGCACAGTAGGCGTGGCCCTACGCTAGAGACCATGGCGGGAAGGGCTTCAGGGAAGCCGTCGAAGAAGCAGGGGCCGACCAAGGGCACGGGCGGCAAGGTCAGGCGCTCCCTGGAAGGCAAGGGAGCGACGCCGCCCGCGCACATGCGGCACTGGTACAAGGACAAGGCGCGCGCCGAGCGGATCGAGCGCGAGGCGCGGGGCGGCGGAAGTTCGGCCTCCCGTACGCCGAGCCGTACGCGCAGGGACGACGCCCCTGAGGTCATCGGCGGGCGCAACCCCGTGGTCGAGGCGCTGCGTGCCGGCGTCCCCGCGAGCGCGTTGTACGTGGCGCAGCGGGTCGACAACGACGACCGGGTCCGCGAGGCCATCAAGATCGCGGCTGATCGCGGCATCGCGCTGCTCGAGGTCAGCAGGGACAAGCTCGACCGGCTGACCGAGAGCACGGTGCACCAGGGCATCGGCCTGCAGGTCCCGCCGTACGACTACGCGCACCCCGAGCAGCTCGTGGAGCGGGCCAGGGACGCCGCCGAAGTGCCGTTGATAGTCGCCCTCGACGGCGTCACCGACCCGCGCAACCTCGGCGCCATCGCGCGCTCGGCGACCGCCTTCGGCGCGCACGGCCTGCTCGTTCCGTCGCGCCGTTCCGCGGGCGTCACGGCCGGCGCCTGGAAGACCTCGGCGGGCACCCTCGCGACCCTCCCCGTCGCCCGTGCGTCGAACCTGACGCAGACCCTCCAGACGTACCGGGAGGAGGGCCTGTTCGTGGTCGGCCTCGACGGCACCGCCACAGTGGACATCGCCGCCGTCGAGCTCGCGACCGAACCGCTCGTCGTGGTCGTCGGTTCGGAGGGCAAGGGCCTGTCCCGCCTGGTGAGGGAGTCGTGCGACCAGATCGCCCGCATCCCCATGAACGCCGCGGCCGAGTCGCTGAACGCCGGTGTGGCCGCCGGGATCGCCCTCTACGAGGTCGCCCGTCACCGTCGCCGGTGATTTCGCCGTGACGGTGAGGCCCTCGGCCCACTAAACTCGTCTGGTAACAGGCCGCCTTAGCTCAATCGGCAGAGCATCTGTCTTGTAAACAGAAGGTCTGGGGTTCGATTCCCCAAGGCGGCTCTCGTACGACAGGCCCCTGATCAGCGCTCTCGCGGTCAGGGGCCTTGTGCTTGTCCGGACAATCTTGGGCGAGTTGGCCCTGTGCCAGGGCCGCGATTGATCGGCTGAGCGTCCAACGGGGAGCGAAGGCGGGGTAGAGGGACCCCTTGCAAGGACATCCTCGCCCGGACCTCGTCGCCGGCCAGGCCGGTCAGGAGTAGGCGGCGACCATGCCGATCACGATCAGCACCAGGGACAGGGCGGTGACCGCCGATCCCGCGATCACGGCGGTCTTGCGCCCCCGCCTGGCTCTGAAGACGTACAGCACGACGTAGGGCAGGAAGGCCAGCGCGCCGAGGCCGGTGGCAGGGAGCGTCATGGCCCGCAGGACGCCCTTCGTGCCGGACGGCAGCGCCTGCTCCCCCTCAGGGGTGAGCTGAGCCCGCATCACGTCCCCCACCTCTGAGTCGGGGGATGCGGCCACCATGACCGCGTCTCCACCGCCGTCGGGGACGAACCTGCCCCTGCAGTCATACCGTCCCTGGCCGAGGGGGACGCAGGAGACGACGGTGAGGGCGCCAGAAGTGCCGATCTTCCCGGTCGCGAGCCGGAAGTCCGGCACCGCGGTCACGAACGGCAGCACGCCGAGCGCGAGCCAGCAGATCAGGAGGATGCCCATGCCGATCTTTCCCGGCATGCGGCGGCCCGGGGTCACGGTCGTGGTGAGCGCCTCAACAGCGTCGGTCAGGTCCATCAGGCCAGCATGGTTTCGTGACCTTGGGGCTGACCTGTAACAGGCTTGCCAGGCCGAGACGACCCGACCGTCCGACCCTTCCCGAGCCGCGATTCCGGCTCACGGAAGCCGAAGCACGAGCCGAACCCCACAAGGCTGGGCGTTGTCGCACCACGAGCCGCGCACTGTAGGCCGAGGGCGACGCCTGGAAAATCGCGATACCGACCGCAAGAGGAGAGAGCGCCATGGAACCCGACTACGTTCTCGCCGGCTATCGGGTCGCTGCACGCGCGAATCGGCACGATTGGCAGGACGCGGGCCTTCCCGCTGGTCTGGTGTCGCTGAGCGACTGCGTGGTGGACCTGGTGTCATCCGATCCCATTGGCTGGGACGACTGGTTCGACGGCCCCCAGGAGGCCGAGATCGCGCGCGAGCGCGCTGGTAAGCCGGGCTTGCATGTGCTCGGGGTCGGCTTCGCCACTGCCGACGTTCCCGGGCTGCTGGCCGATATCGCCGATGGAGGCTGGGACGCATCGGCCGGAAGCCTCCCGGAACGGCTGGCCTGGCGCGAGAGGTTTCCCAACCCCGGCGGCCGGCGGTTGGGGTTCGAACTGGTCGGCTTCGACAGCGGGTGCCGGCACACCTGGACCTGCCTGGGCGGTCTCGTCTCCAACGTCTACCGAGCCACCGGCGTACAGCCGGGGATCTGGGGGTTGATCCAGGATGAGCAGGACGCGCGCCGGGCCGCTCAATGGCTCACCGACTCGAATCTCGGTGACCCCAAGGTGTTTCTCTGGGCTGCCGCACTACTCACCGACGTCGCACGAGAGACCCGGACACGCTCGGAATAACTTCCTTCCGCCAGTGAACCGAGGGCTCACGTGATCCGCCGGGCTCCTGGGAGCCACCTTGGGAGCCGGAAGCTCCCTCATCGCCGGGTCAGCCGTCCTGGTCCACGTGGCACTGGCCGTGACCGCGGGATCGTGGAAGACCTGCTCCGCGATCGTCCTGGTTGTGTCACCCGCGTCAGCGCCGGTTGTCTGCCGCCCAGCGGGCTACGCGTGGTGACCGTCGATCGCCTGGACGATCGCCACGGCGTTCGCATCCAGCCAGTCGATGACGTCGAGCACGTCCTCACCGGAGATGGGGAGCAATCTGCCTGCGCTCTGTGGATCATGGTCGGCTGCGTGGGCGATCTGGTTTCGTCTTTCGGCGATCTCATTCAAGCGAGCATGGAGCTCAGGGACCTTGACGGCCGCATCGCCGGCGACTCCCGCGGAACGGATGCTTGCCACCTCCTGCCACAGATCAATGGAGCTGACGTGCGCGAAGCCCTCCTTGATCTGGCTGGGCCGGAGGAAGGACTCCCGGCCGAAATGGTCCTCCAGATGCGCGCGAAAAATCTTGGCGATCGACTGCCGGTCGTGATGGATCTTCTCGAACTGCGCGACGGAAATCTTGAGCTTCTGGAACTTCGCCGGCCTCGGTCTTGTGCTGTCCTCCGCGATCGCGACGGCTCGATCGACGATCTCCTGTTTGACCCACTGCTCGTGATAGGCGACGGCCTGGATCCAGGCGCCACGGAAGAGCTCGTCCACGTCGAACGCGGTTACCCCCAGCTCTTTCAGCCTGTTACCGCCGTAAACGAATGCGCGAGTGCGCTCCAGATTCTCGCGGAAGGTCTGCAACGCCGCCGGGGCGTGGTTGTCGACTTCGGCCGTGGGGTCCGGAACTGTGTTCTCAAGAGACCCGCGATTCCTCTGCTTGAATTCCTTGAACTCCGGGAATTGCAGAAGAATGCTGTCGTTCAATGCAGACGGGTATTGGGCCAAAACGGTATGACCGCGGTCAGTGATCTGCGTGATGCCTCTGCCGGTGCGCACCAGGAGGACGGCCTTGACCATGTAGAGGATTGCCCAATGCACCCTGTCATCGATCAGCCGCCGCTTGCTCTTGGGGAGAGTCTCGGCCAGCTCTGCCTCGGTGAGCTGGAATATTTCGGCGACCTTGGTGACGATGACACTTCTCGCGTGCTCCTGGTTGTCCGCATGTAACTGGAGGATCGGACGCATGAGTGTCTCGTAGTCGGGGATGGCCAAGGGGTTGCCCTCCGGGTGGCGATGGTCTGGCTGAAGCAGTTGTATCACTGCGCGCCTGTGCGATGTCGCGACGAGTCGTTGTCCTTGCCGGCGAAGAGGCCGTCACCGCCGCGGAGAGGGCCTCTTCGCCGTTCCTGGTCGGGCCGGAGTGGCAGGTTGGATCCCAGCGGAATGTCGTATCGGGTGAGTAGGCTGTGCGTTCCCTGTAGCGCCGTGCCGTGTTTCCAGGAGAACCTCGTGCGACTGTTGGCCTCCATTGCTGGTCTCGTCCTCATCTCGACCGGCCTGACCGCCGTGCCGGCCCAGGCCTCCTCTCCCAAGGTCGCGTACGGCTGGGCCTGGCCGGACGGGAAGGGAAAGCTCCGTTTCGTGCCGCGCGCAGCCAAGCCGATTACTGCGTACAACGGGCTCAAGACCTACCGTTTGAATCCTTTGGCCGGAGCCAAAGAGATCCGGCTCGACTACTCATCGGCCTCCTTCTACCGGACAACGGTCACATGCGGCGCCAAGGATAACGGCGGCAAATACGCTATAAGCGCCAAGGGCCTCGGCAAGACCGCGTGTGCTTCCGCCGACCTCGCCTTCGTTTTCACTCTCGGACCCACGCTTGTCCGCATCGTCTATGCGGGCACCAAGGCCACCACGATCCATCAGCTCTGGCCCGGCATCGCGACCGAGAGACCCAAGGCCGCCTTCGGCACCCTTCGATACCTCGGAGACAGAACTCCGGACTCCAGCATCAGCGGCGTCGTGATCTTCACCCCGGAGGGTGGCCGGCCGATGAAACTCGGGTACGACTGGATGGCCGGCTTCAATCGAGTCACTGAGGCATGTAACGCCGACTGGCTCACCCGCAGTGATCCGCGCATCGCCGACGAGGAGGGCGTGGGCTCAATTGCCTGCAACGCCCGTCAGATGACCGCGGTTCTCAAGCGCCTGAAGCACCCCGTTCTCGCCAAAGTCGACTACTCCCCTTTGAGAGGGAGCATGAACCAGCTATGGGAAGTCCGCCGCGAAGCCTGACGGTCCAGTGCGCCGGCAACTCCGTGACGGCGACCTTGACGGCAACGTCCAGCCACCCCCCGTTGAGCAGCTCGATGTCCACCTCTTGTTGTCAGCTCCGGTCTTGGCCGGCACGGGGTTAGGTTTGGGTGGATGGGGACCTATGAGGATCTACCGGCGGAGCTGGTGACCGAGCGGCTGCGGTTGCGGCGGTGGGTGCCGTCGGATGCCGAGGAGTACCGCGGGTTATGGCTTGAGCGGGATCCACGAGTGCCTCCGGCACGGCGGATCGACGCCGAGGGACGCCCGACGGTCGAGGACATGCGCGGCCGGCTCCTCGGCAATCCGCTGATGGCGGATCCGGGGCTCGGGTTGTTGCCGATTGAGCTGAGAGACACCGGTGAGTTCATCGGGTACTGCGGACTGACTGTCGGCCAGGCATCTTCCGATGAACCTGAAATCGCGTACGAGCTGGCACGACGCGCTCACGGCCATGGTTACGCGACAGAGGCCGCTCGTGCGGTCGTCGAAGCCGCGACGCGAACAGGACGCCGACGACTTTGGGCCACCGTGCGGGAGTGGAACGCACCCTCGTTCCGCGTCCTCGAGAAGCTCGCTTTCCACCCAAGCGGCCGCATCACCGAGGACGCCGAACATGGCAACACGATCTGGATGACACGCGTACTCGATCCGAGGTAGAGACGTGAGGAGCCCTACGGCCTTGTCCAGTCAGAAGGTGGAGGTTCTTTCAATACGTTTACGACCTGCTCGCGCAGGGCTGGGTAGGTGACCCCAAGCGGCCTTCTTCGATGAGCTGCAGGACAAGGATGGTTGCATGATCGCCGGCAAAGGGTCTTACCCCCTGCGGCGGTCAGCGCGTTGATCAGGACGGTCGCGCATACCGCGGTCAGGTCATGCGTAGCACCGGGGTGATCGCCGTGCCGGGCGTCGGGGCCGTAAGCGACTGAGGTGGAAGCCCGATCATCCCGCCCACGTGGGAGCAGGCCCCAATTCCGTCAGGACAATCCGGCTCACCGGCCGAGCGGATCGCCCGGACGCCCAGGTGGCCTGGGCGACCTGGGCGCCGCTCGCCGGTTGCGCGGCCTCTCACCTGAGTCAGCGGGCTTCGAGGTTGCCGTGTGCCTCGATTGAGAGGTCCTGCCAGTCGGCCCAGGTCTTGAGCCGGTCGGCGTAGGCCCGCTCGATCAGTGGGTGGAAGCCCTTGCCGAACAGCACCCGCACCGGCGGGTTGGCGGAGTCCACGAGCTTCAGCAGTGCCTGCGCCGCGGCGGCCGGGTCGCCTGCGGGCATCTTCCCTGTCATCGACCCGAGGTGCTGACGGAGACCGTCGTAGGCCGGGTCGGGCTTGGCCATGTAGCCGTTGGCGAGCGGGTCGGGGTTGTTGCCGTCCCGGGTGGCGAAGCCGCCGGGCTCGATGATGGTCACCTTGACGCCGAACTCGGCGACCTCGCCGGCGAGCGCCTCGTTCAGGCCCTCCAGGGCCCACTTAGATGCGTGGTACGCGCCGCCGAGCGGCATCGCGATGACCCCGGCGGCCGAGGAAAGCTGGATGATGTGCCCCGAGCGCTGCTCGCGCAGGTACGGCAGCGCGGCCTGGACCACCCACACCGCGCCGAACAGATTGGTCTCGAGCTGGTCGCGCAGTTCCTGTTCTGTGAGTTCTTCGACCGCGCCGATCTGGGCGTAGCCGGCGTTGTTCACGATGACGTCGAGCCGGCCGAAGTGCTCCTTGGCGCGCTTCACGCTCTCGAAGACGGTGGCCCTGTCGGTCACGTCCATCTCCAGTGGAAGCACAGCGTCTCCGTAGGTGTCGGCCAGCGCCCGCAGGCTCGCGGTGTTCCGGGCGGTGGCAGCGACCTTGTCGCCGCGCGCCAGGGCGGCCTCCACGAAGTTGCGGCCCAGGCCGCGGGACGAGCCGGTGACGAACCAAACCTTCTGCATGGTGTGCTCCTTGTTGCCGCTTTCAGCCGTTACAACCCCCTGGACGAGATAGCCCGGCAGAGATGTGAGATCGCCCGAGTGTGACCTGCGACACCATGTCACCTTTGTCCTGAATGGTGATATCAATGGTCGGCGTGACTCGCGTCGAGGACTTCCAGGAGCTGAGGCCGCTGCTTTTCGCGATCGCCTACCGCATCCTGGGCAGCGTGAGCGAGGCCGAGGACGCCGTTCAGGAGGCCTGGCTGCGCTACGAAGGCTCCCCGGCCCAGCCCGAGTCACCCAAGGCCTTCCTGTCGGCCACGGTGACGCGGATCTCGATCGACGTGCTGCGCTCGGCCCGCGTCCGGCGCGAGGCTTACGTCGGGCCATGGTTCCCCGAACCGCTGCTGACAGACCCCTACCAGGACCCGGAGCGGTCGGCGGAGCTGTCCGATTCGTTGTCGATGGCGGCGCTGATCCTGCTGGAGCGGCTCAGCCCGCTAGAGCGTGCGGTCTTCGTGCTCCGCGAGGTGTTCGCCTTCAGCTATCGGGAGATCGCCGCCGCGGTGGAGCGGTCGGAGGCGGCCTGCCGCCAGCTCGCGGTGCAGGCACGCCGTCACATGGACGCGGGCCGGCCCCGCTTCGAGGCGGATCGCCGGGCCCGCGAGCAGCTCGCCGGGCGGTTCTTCCGTGCGATGAGGGAGGGGGACGTCACAGGGCTGCAGGAACTGCTGGCCGCCGACGTCCAGCTGGTCAACGACGGCGCCGGCAAGATCGGGAGTACGATCCCCCTCTTCGGCGTCGCGAAGGTCGCCCGGGTGCTGTCCGTCGCCATCCCGCCGTTCGCCCAGATCGGCGCGGTGCTGGAGGCGCACGAGGTGAACGGCCAGCCGGGTGCGATCATCCGCGACCGAGACGGCCACATCATCAACGTCTGGACGCTCGACATCCTGGACGGACGCATCCAGACCATCCGCTCGATCGTCAATCCCGACAAGCTCGCTCACCTAGGCCCCGTCGCCGACGCCCACGCGGTCATCCGCGAGAAGAAGCAGACCCGCCGCGACCAGCAGACGCCGTGATGGGCGGCACGCGGGTCGGCCGGGCGGAGTCCCGCAAGGCGCTCAATGACGACTGGCAGGTCAACCAGACCAGGCGGCCGGCGGGATCGGCGAGGACCTGGACGTTCATCCCATGGCGCTTGTGCTTGCCGGAGTAGTACGGCTTCTGGTCGGCGACGCGGTCGATCGGGATGAGCGTGCCGTCGAGGATGGTGTAGGCCAGCCGGGAGGCCCCGGTCGCGGCGGCGTGGACATCGCCGGCCAGGGCGGCGAGCAGGTCGACCGACTCACGCACGTACCGCCAGGTGGTGGTGCCGATGGAGAAGCCGGCGGCCAGGCGGGTGTAGGTGTCCCCGTTGCGCAGGTGGGCCAGCACCAGTAACGCCTGTTGCCCGGGGTTCAGGCGCCGCCACCGGCTGCGGCGTTCGGCGCGGTGGGCGCGGATGAGCTCGGCCAGACGGGCAAGGGTGCGGTTCGACAGGGGAATCGCGGCAGGGTAAGACAGCAACGAGGCTCTCGGTTGGGGCATCGGATCCTGGTCGACTGCTGTCTTACCGGGAGCCTCACCTCACACCCGACCCCGCTCTCCCACGCCCGTCCTGACCAGCGCCATCGGGATGAAAATGGCTCATTCTTGTGTCGTGAGCAGGAGGCGCTACGTCGCAAGAGGCGTACCCGGCGGATACAGGATCTGGGACAACAAAGCCCGCCGCTGGTGGGGTGACCTGTACGAACTCTGCCCAGACGATCTCCTTGACGAGTTGAACGGCGACAAGGACCCCGAGAAAATCAGCGCGCTGCTGAAACGGTGCCGGGTTCAGAGGCGATAGGCCGTGCCCGGCGATCGCTCTGGTGATGGTCGCCGGGCGTCTTTCGCCGTGCTCAGCAGGAGGACCTGTCAGCGCTCGCCGTCTTCTCGTCGGCGTCGTCGGAGGTGCAGCAGGCGGAGTCGGCCTGCTTGACGAGGGCGTCGGCGTCGGCCTTGACCACGTACACCTCCCAGGGCTCGTTGCCGGGGCCGTGCACCCACACCTTGTCCTGAAGGGCGTAACAGCAGGTGGTGTCGTTCTCCTCGAAGGTGGCCAGGCCGGCCTCCTTCAGGCGTTCGGTCGCGGCGGTGACCTGCGCGGTGTCGTCGACCTCGACGCCGAGGTTGTCCATCCGGGTCGGCTCGCCCTCCTCGCCCTCGAGGAGAACGAGCTTCAGCGGAGGCTCGGCGACGGCGAAGTTGGCGTAACCGGGCCGTCACCGACCTGACCCCACCGTCGACCGTCTCGGCTCACCTGAAGGTGCTGGCCGAGGTCCGGTTCGTCCTGGTCGAGCACCGCGGGACGGCCAGCCTGTACCGGATCAACGATGCCTGCGTGGAGTGCTTTCCCACCGCCGCCGACGTCGTGATGGGCCGCCCCCTTCCCGGCTCGTCGCCGCCCTGTTGAACGGAGGGTCCATGTCCGAGAACGTGGAAGAAGTCAGAGCCGGCGTCGTCACCCGCTACGGCGAGCTGGCCAAAGCGGCCCAGGCAGGACAGCGGGTGATCGACTGCGAACCACAGGGGCTCGTTGAGGGCTGCTCCGGCGCGGGCGGCTACGACGACACCACCGGCCTGCCCGACGGAGCCCTGCGGGCCGGTCTGGGATGCGGCAACCCGGTCGCGGTCGCGGGTCTTCAGCCCGGAGAGACCGTTCTCGACCTGGGATCGGGCGGAGGTCTCGACGTCCTGCTGTCGGCGCGCAGGGTCGGCCCGACCGGCATGGTGTACGGCCTGGACGCCACCCCGGAGATGATCGAGTTGGCCAGGGCCAACGCCGCGGAGGCCGGAGCGACCAACGTCGAGTTCCTGCACGGCCACATCGAAGACATTCCGCTGCCCGACGGCAGCGTGGACGTCGTCATCTCCAACTGCGTGATCAATCTGTCCGCCGACAAGCCCCGCGTGCTCGCCGAGGCCTTCCGCGTGCTCAAGCCCGGCGGCAGGCTCGGCGTGTCCGACGTCATCGTCGGCGACGTGTCCGATCCCGCCCGGCACGCCGGGACCGAACGCCTCGCCGGCTGCGCGGCCGGCGCGCTCACCGAGACCGAGTACCGCGATCTGCTGGCGGCGGCCGGATTCACCGCCTGCACGATCTCGCGTACCCACGCCGCGTCAGGCAGGCTCCAGTCGGCGATCGTGCAGGCGGTCACGCCCGACGCCCCGCCCGGTGTCACGATCCGCCCCATGCGGCAGGCCGACGCCGCGCAGGTCCTCGCCATCTACCAAGCCGGTCTCGACGGCGGAAACGCCAGCTTCGAGATCAAGGCCCCCGCTTGGCGGATGTTCGACGCCGCGAAGCTGCCGCGCCACCGGTACGTCGCGGTCGACGCCGTCGGCGGGCAGGTCATCGGCTGGATCGCGGTCAGCGCCGTCTCCGACCGGTGTGTCTACGCCGGGGTGGTCGAACACTCCGTGTACGTCCACCCCGGTCACGGTGGCCGCGGAGTCGGGCTGGCGCTCCTGAACGCCCTGATCCAGTCCACCGAGACCGAGGGCGTCTGGACGATCCAGTCAGGCATCTTCCCCGAGAACACCGCAAGCCTGCGCCTGCACGAGAAGGCGGGCTTTCGCGTCGTCGGCACCCGGCACCACATCGGCCGCCACCACGACCGCTGGCGTGACGTCGTCCTCGTCGAACGCCGCAGCACCGTCACAGGCAGGTGACGGTGCTGCGATCGCCGACGGCGGATTCGGGCCGCCCGGCACTCACAGATCGAGGGCCATCGTGGCGAGGCGGCGGGCGATGCCGGCGGTGTCGGTGTCCTGCACGTTGCTGAGCAGGACCACCTGGATGTCGTCATCGGGCAGATACATGTTGCTCGCCGTGTAGCCCATGAAAAGACCCGGGTGGTACCGGAGCCGGTGCCCCTGGAGCCGGTCGACGAGCCAGCCGAAGGCGTACGCGCTCGACGGCAGGTCAAGGCAGCCGCCGGGGGGACACTTCGCCTGCGGCGTGAACGCCAGCTTGACCGTGGCGGGCGGCGCGACCGTGAACGAGCCGAACGCCCGGTCCCAGCGTGCGATGTCGTCGACGGTGGTGAAGAGGCCGGTCGCGGAGAACAGCTCGGAGTTGTTGAGGAGCGGGGCCGGCGACCCGAGCCTGAAGTAGCCCTTCGCGAACCCGCGTGGCGGATATGTCGTGCTGTAACCGGTGTGCCGGAGGTTCAAAGGCTCGGTGATCAGCTTGCGCAGCACCTCGCCGTACGGCTTGTGTGTCACCGCCTGGATGATCGCACCGGCCAGGACGTAGCCGGAGTTGGTGTAACTCCAGTTGGTGCCGGGAGTGAACAGCAGCGGCAGGTTCACGAACTGCCGGATGAGTCGCCGGGGCGTGGTCGGCCGCGTGACGTTGTCGAGGTAGCTGGGCAGCTTCTCGATGTTCGGAATGCCCGAGGTGTGCGTGACCGTCTCGCGGATCGTGATAGGACGCCACGCCGCCGGGCACGCCTTGATGTATCGCGGGACGAGATACGGGCAGATCGGGTCGTCCAGCTTGAGCAGCCCGCGGTCCTGCAGTTTCAGCACGAGCATCGAGGTGAACTGCTTGGTGATCGACATGACCCGATAGACCGTGTCGGGCCGGTTGGGGATGTGCCGCTCCTCGTCCGCCTCGCCCGCGGCGAACCGCGCCAGCACCTGCCCGCGCCGCACCACCAGCGCCGAGCCGGTGAACTCCTTCTTCGCGGCCAGGTCTTTCAGGTACGCCAGGATCGCCGCACTGGCGGAATCGCCGTGCGGTGCCGGTGCCGGTGACGTGGCCGGCGAATCGGATTCGGGTGCACCGTCGGTGAGCGCTGATTCCGCTTTCTGGCTGGGCCGGCTTGTGATCTCCGATCGGCTGTCCTGATCGGTGTAGGTGTTTGCGCTCGTGTCCGTCTTTTGCCAGTTGTACGGCAGAGCCCGCGAATCCGCCGCGCTCTTCTGCGCCGGCGTCACGGCGAGCGTGACGTCGCGGAGCAGGTTCTGGTTCTGGCGCTCGTGCTCCGACTGCCGTTGCTTGTCGTGCTGCCTGGTGCGATTGCGCTCATGCGCCCGGCCGTGGCCGCGACCGGCCGGATGATCGACGCCGGGACCGGCCACGACGGTGCCCGCCGCGGATGCGGCGATGGCAGGAGCGCCCAAGGGCATGGCACCACCGGTCAGCGAGGCGCTGATAGCAAGAAGCCCGACAACATTAGGACACTTGGGCATTTTCTCCCCATTAAATGTATCGATGTCCAGAATTCCGGCGATTCTCTGAATCGAGTGAGTCTCGATCGAGCGCTCGGTGGACCATTCGTCTGGGGGCTTGCTTTCCGTTCGCCGGAGTCGCAAACGGTGATCGACGTCTTTTTCCTCCCGCATATCTTTTCGCTGAGTCGGCCCGTCACATCGGCAGAATGTCGATGAGGAGAATCTCAGCCAGTCCGGCATCAGGGGAGGCATGGGCCTATCTGCCGCAATCACCGAGAGGGCGAGGTTGAGAGCACTTTCTGTGGAACCGGCCGGCTTATCCGATCAATTCCTCGGGGCTGGCTGAGGACGGGAAGCCCGCGCTGGCCCCCCACATCTCCGCGAATCGGCCGTCGTCGATCCGGAAAATCTCGAACAGCATGGGCTGTGCGTCGCCGTCCGGGACCTCGATCCCCTCGACGGTCGAGCGGACGGCGGCCTTGTCGCCGTCGACCAGGATGTCCTGGGCGACGACACGTATGCCCGGAAACCGGGCAACGAGTGTGCGCCAGGCCTCCTTGCCCGCCTCGAACCCCGTGGTGCCGAGCGGGTGGTTGAAGAAGCCGGGGAGGTGCAGGTCCGCGGCCTCGTCGAATCGCCGGCTGTTGAAGCACTCCTGCATCCGCTTCACCAGGGCGCTCGCGTCCTCGCGTGTGGTCATCGGCGTGGCCTCCTCGTGGCCGGCGGTCCGGGTCCGAGCGGCACTGTCCACCGGCACTTCCCGACGAAGGAAGCGTTGTATCTCGCCGTCGCGATCGACCAGCTCAGGCGACTGGTGACGGAAGCGGAAGCACTCGCCGCGACCGGTGATCCCGAAGCTCTGTTCACGCTGCTGTCCGCGATGATGGCCGGCGGCGCCGAGAACGTGGCGGTGAAAAGCGCACTGGTGGCCGCCGAGTTCGACCTGCGCACCGCCGCTCCCGATGTCGCGGCGGATCTCACGCGCCACGTCGCGAATCTGCTGGAGCGCGCGCACGCGGCCCACGCCGTGCGCCCCGACCTCACCGTCGACGAGGTGATGGCACTGGTCGCCGGCGCCTTCGCCGAGATCCGCCACGCCGGCGCGGAAACCAGTCGTGCGCGCTCCGCCCACATCGCCCAGCTCATCCTCGACGGGCTACGACCCCGGCCACGGTGAGCGACATGTGCTCCCGGAGGACCTATCCGGCGACGTCCGCCGGCCGGCGGACGAGGAGACAGCCCCGCTGGAGCTTCTCGTTCTCGTCGGGCTCGCGCAGCAACCGGGCTTCCTCTACGAACCCGGCCTCGCCCAGCAACTCGGCGACGCGCTCCAGCGGCCGCCAGTAGCAGTCGAGTGAGATCGGCTGGCCGAACGCCTCCGCGCGATGCTCCCGGTCGTCGCCCACCTGGAACACGAGCAGCGCACGGCCACCCGGGACCAGCACCCGGTGAAACTCGGCGAACACCTGCGGCAGACGCTCCTGCGGGATGTGGATGATCGAATACATGGCCAGGATGCCGCCGAGGGCCCGGTCCGGCAGATCCAGGGCGGTCATGGACCCCTCGTCGAACCGCAGGCCCGGATGTTCCCGCCGCGCCGCCGCGACCATCCGGGGCGAAAGATCGATCCCGATCACGGACAGCCCCAGACCGTGCAGGTGCGCCGTCACGTGGCCGGTGCCACATCCGATGTCGGCGACCGGCCCGGTGCGCGGCACCAGCTCCGCGAAGGCCGCGAGCATCGCGCGATCGACGGGCTTGGTCGCCAGCTCGTCGTGGGAGCGTCCCGCGAACGCCGCGGCCACCGCGTCGTACGACGCTCGGGTGGAGAGCAAGAAGTCCGGTTCGGCCACGGCAGGTCGCCTCCGGGCTCAGCTGTCGCGGCGGCGCCGGATCCTGCCGCTCACTCCGCCGAACAGCGCCAGGCCCTTGATCACGATCACCGGCGCGGACGGGTCGACGTTCGGGCTGTTGTTCACGTCGAAGCCGCCGAAGATGCCGACGCCCTGGCAGCGCACCTCGACCCCCTCGGGCAGGATGATCTCGGCCCCGCCGAATACGGCGTTGACCGTGATCTCGACCTCCTTCGCCTCGAACTCGGCCTCGGTCAGGTCGAACCGCACGCCGCCGAAGACGGCCAGCGCCTTGGTCTGCCGTCGCACCCGCCAGCGGCCCTTACGGTCGGCGCCGCCGAAGACGGCGATGATGTTGTCCGGCTCGGTGCTCGCGCTCGACGCGTAGGAAATCGCGCTCGGCGCGTGCGATGCCGGGCTCGCGGCCGGGCCGTGCCGCTCGACCTGGAGGTCGTGGGTGAGGACCTCGAGCTCGCCCACGGTCTTGGCCTGGTAGAGGTTGTCGAGGCGCTCGGAGTACTCCTCGTGGCTCAGCTGGCCGGTGCTCAGGGCTTCACCGAGCATGGCGGCGACCTGGTCCCTGTTGCTGTCCGAGGCGCGCAGGTGGGACGTGGGGGAGTCCCGGCGCTGGGGGGCATTTTCCATGCTGGTCACGATAGTTCTCATTCGACCCGCCAGGGAGCGCGTCCCGCTTCGAATCAGCCGCCGTCGGGCTCCGCCGGCGGCAGGCCCAGGTGGACGCCTCAGGTCCAGGCACCACCTAGGGCGAACGCAGGTGATTCCGCCGATTACCCGGCGGGGCAGGGCGGGTGACACTGTGCCTCCCCGACATTCGTCTCACGGAGGTAACCCGTGCGCCTATCCGTCCGGTCTCCCCGGCGGCGGATCACCGCCCTGGCGCTGGGGGCGGCGCTCGCCGCCGCCCTTCACGGCGCCCCGCCGGCCGCCCAGGCCGCGCCGGCGAGTCCCACCGTCAGTGTCCCGCCCGCCGGCGACCACGGCTTCCCGTTCCTCGCCGCGGCGGAGGACCTCGGCTCGTTCGGCTTCACGGAGAGCGAGTACTTCATCGAGGGCACCGCCACGTCCTACGCCAAGTCCGGCATCTGGACCTCGGACGGCCGGTGGAACGTCCGGGCGACCGGCCGCGCCGCGTACAAGACCCGGCTCCTGGTACGCCGGCCCGCCGACCCGGCGCGGTTCAACGGCACGGTCGTGGTCGAGTGGCTCAACGTCAGCGGTCAGATCGACCTGTCCCCGGACTACTGGTTCGAACGCGACGAACTGCTGCGCAAGGGCTACGCGTGGGTCGGCGTCTCGGCGCAGGAGGTCGGCGTCGACGGCGGCCTCGGCGAGATCCGCGGTCTCAAGGGCTGGGACCCGGCGCGGTACGGCAGCCTCGTCCACCCCGGCGACGCCTACGCGTACGACATCTTCTCCCAGGCCGGGCAGGCGTTGCGCACGCCGACCGGGCCCGATCCGCTCGGCGGCCTGCACGTCACGACGCTGCTCGCCGACGGCGAGTCGCAGTCGGCCGGTTTCATGACGACGTACGTCAACGCGGTCCAGCCCGTGTCGCAGGTGTACGACGGCTTCATGATCCACAGCAACGGCGCGGTCGGCGCCCCGATCAGCGGCAGCCTGCTCGACCTGTTGGCGATGCCGAACCCGAGCAGGATCCGTACGGACCTGCCGGTGCCGACGTTCGTCGTGCTCACCGAGACAGACGTCCCGACAGCGTTCGCGGCCCGGCAGCCGGACACCGGCCGCGTGGTGCACTGGGAGCTGGCCGGTACGGCCCACGGCGACCAGTGGGCGTACGACCTCGGCGACGCGACGGTGCGGAAGTCGGCGGGCTCCGCCGCGCCGCAGGCCGACTGCGCCGCAGGGTCGGCGCCGTTCAACGACGGCCCCGGCCACTACTCCATGAACGCCGCGCTGCGGCACCTCGCCGCCTGGGCGAGGGGCGGGCCCCGGCCTCCGAGCGGGCCGCTGCTGCACCCCGAGCTGCGCGACCCGGGCACGGGCCTGGCGGCGGGCGGCATCCGGCTCCCCGACGTGGCGGTGCCGACCCGCACACTCACGGGGGAGCGGGACACCAGTGGCAGCGGCGTCTTCTGCGGCCTCTACGGGGCGCGCGACCCGTGGAACGGCGACGCCGACCCCTGGGACCGGCACAACGCGGGCGATCCGTCCGACCCGCTCCTGCCGCGTACGGCCGAGCCGGTGCTCGCCCGGCTCTACCCGACGCACGCCGACTACGTCGGCAAGGTGCGGGCGGCCGCGCAGGCGTCGGTGAACGCCGGATATCTCCTTCCGGAGGACGCGACCACGATCGTCACCGCCGCGGAGAACGCGAGCATCGGGGAGCACCGGAGCGAGAACCGGCGCTAGGGACAAACCGAACGAACCGGCCGGTCGGACCGGCACCGATCCGCTCCGCACATCGAGTGAGGTCCGTGCCGGTCGCCCTGCCGGCCCTGCCTGGGATCCTTGGCCTGGCCGTACCGCCTGCGGCGACTCAGGTCGGGCCCGCCTCCCGCGGGCGTCCTCTGCTCGCCTCGGTAGTGATGACACGGCAGTCCCGCCGGAGTCGCGAACAGGGAAGAGGTGGGGTTTACCTCACCTTTTTCCGGGATACCCAGGTCATTTCGTCGAGCCGCGCCGCTCTCTAGGGTTGGCGCATGATCACTCCCTGGAACCGGATCCGCGGCCACTGGGCGTCGCCGACCTGGCTCCGTACGATCCACGTGACGGCGGGCGTTCCGATCGCGCTCATGTCGATGGCGGCGATTCTGGGATTGGGCGTGCTGTCGATAGTGCTGGCGTGGACGGTCGTCGTCCCCCTGGTCGCGCTGCTGATCCTCACCCGGGTGGTGCCACTGCTCACCTGGGTGCAACGCTCCCGGTTCGCCGCCTTCCTCGACCACGGCATCCCCCCGGTGCCGCGTTCTCCCCGGGAGGGGAGACCGATCGGACGGCTTCTCCTGCAGGCGCGATCGGGCAGCCTGTGGCGGCAGGTCGCTTATCACCTGGCGATCGGGCCCCTGATCGGCATGGTGGGGTTCCTGAGCGGGGCCGTGGCGTGGGCGGCGTGCCTGGTCGCGGCCATCGTCGCCGTGCAGCTCCTGATGGCCGGAGGCGGCTGGACCGCCTTCCTGCCCGCGGCGAGCGCGCTGGCGCTGTTCGTGGTGGTGCCGTGGCTGCTTCGGGGCGTCACCGCGCTCGACGCGGTCGCGGCGCGTGCGCTGCTCGGTCCCAGCGCGAAAGACGAACTGGCCCGGCGGGTGAGGACGCTGCGGGAGAGCCGGGCCGAGGTGATCGAGGCCGCCGACGCGGAACGTCGCCGGATCGAGCGCGACCTGCACGACGGCACGCAGCAGCGGCTGGTGTCGCTCGCCCTGAACCTCGGCATGGCCCGCACCGCCTTCACCGACCTGCCGGAGCCCGCCCGCCAGGCCATCGCGCGGTCGCACGAGGAAGCCAAGCAGGCGTTGAAGGAACTGCGCGACGTCGTGCAGGGGCTGCACCCGGCCGTGCTCAACGACCAGGGGCTGGACGCGGCGCTGTCCGGTATCGCGGCGCGTGCCCCCTTCCCCGTACGGCTCAGCGTCGACGTGCGGGAACGGGCCGCTCCCGTGATCGAGGCGGTCGCGTTCTTCGTGGTCTCCGAAGCGCTGACCAACGTCGCCAAGCACGCACGGGCCTCCGGGGCCGACGTCACCGTGCGCCGCGACGCAGACGTGCTCCGCATCGTCGTACGCGACGACGGCTGTGGGGGCGCCGAGCCCGCCAAGGGGTCGGGCCTGCGCGGCCTCGCGCAGCGGGCGGGATCGGTGGACGGGGTCCTGCGCATCGACAGCCCGAGCGGTGGCCCGACGACGATCGAGGTGGAGCTGCCGTGCGCGTAGTGCTCGCCGAGGATTCCGTCCTCCTCAGGGAGGGCCTCGTCTGGGTCCTGGGATCAGCCGGCATCGAGGTCGTGGCCGCGGTGTCCGACGCCGAAGGGCTGCTGCGGGCGGTGGACGAACACGAGCCCGATCTCGTCGTCACGGACGTGCGGATGCCGCCGACGCACACCGACGAGGGACTGCGCGCGGCGCTGCTGCTGCGGCATCGGCGGCCGAAGCTACCCATCCTCGTGCTATCGCAGTACGTCGAGGAGCACTACGCGACTCGGCTGCTGTCCACGGCGACGACCGGTGTCGGATATCTGCTGAAGGACCGGGTGGCCGACGTCGCCGACTTCCTGGACTCGCTGCGGCGGGTCGCCGCGGGTGGCACGGCCCTGGATCCCGAAGTGGTCGCCCAGCTGCTGCTGCGCCGCCACAGCGATCCGCTGGACCTGCTGACCCGCAGGGAGTACGAGGTGCTCGCGCTGATCGCGGAGGGACGGTCCAACGCCGGCATCGCCGAGGCCCTCGTGGTGTCGGAAAGCGCGGTCGGCAAGCACATCAACAACATCTTCGCCAAGCTCCAGCTCTCCGGTGCCGAGAAGGATCACCGGCGAGTGCTGGCCGTACTGCGATTCCTGAAGATTCGAGAGGCGACATGATGCGAAGAGCGGTGCGAACCAGGTGGATCGCCGCCGGCGCGGCGCTGACCGGGTCCGTGGTGGTGGCGATGGCGCTGGGGGCGTGGTCGCAGATCCGAGTTCCCCGCAGCTACGACTTCTCCTTCCCCGGCTCCTACCGCTCGTCGGTCCTCGATCAGCGGGGGACCGAGACGAGGACCGTGACCTACGCCGTCACGACGCCTCAGATCATCGTCGATGTGCGGGGCAGGGTCGACGTGCGGGTCGCACCCGGCGTCCCCGGACGCCTGTCCGCAAAGCGGGAGACGACCTGGCACGGCGGGCCCCCCTCGACGAGCGAGACGTGGGAGTCGGGGAAGACGCTGCGGCTCGAGGTGACCTGCTTCCGGGACCTGGGGCGCGCGGACGCCGACTGCGGCACTGTCTACACCCTGAGCGCGCCGCCGGGCGTCGGCGTGCTGGTGATGACACCTGACCGGACTGTTTCGTGCCCACCGGCCGTCTCAGAGGTGCCCTGCGCCGCCGCGTCGTTGACGACGTCTGGAAGTACGTACTAATCTGCAAACTTATTATGAGCGATGTAAATAACTATGAACGTGATCCGGACGGCTATCTCTACGACCCGGGTGCCAGGACGGCCATGGCACGGTTCGCCGGTGAAGACGGTGAAGACGGCGATCTGCGCGCGTTCGAGGCGAGCGCGGCCGTCCGCACCGCCTGTCACGCCGTCGAACGCCTGCGCGCCCACGGATCCGAGGGCAGAGGCGTCAGCGCGGGCGCGCTCGACCTGCTGATCCGGCTCGCCGGGAGTGAGCGGGGGATCAGCATCGGCGAGCTCGCCCGGGCCGCCGGAGTGAGCTCCCGCAACGTCACCGGCCTGGTGGACACCCTCGAACGCGACGGGCTGGCCCGCCGGGTCCCCGACCCGCGTGACCGGCGTTCGGTCCTCGCCGAGATCACCCCGGACGGCAGGGCGTGGGTCGAGAACTTCCGCAAGCCGTCGAGGCTCGCGATGAAGGCGCTGTTCCAGGGATTCGCGCCCGAAGAACTGGTCGTCCTGCGCGACCTGTGCCTGCGCCTGGCCGCCAACCAGCAGCGCCTGTCCGCCCACCTCCGTCAGATCGGATCGCAGCAGTGACCACCCGGGAACAGACGCGCCGCGCCGTACGCGGTTATCACGAGGCTCGTTTCCGCGGGGACGTCTCCGCGGCCGCCGCGCATGTCGGAGAGCCCTTCCGGTTCCAGAGCCCGTTCTTCACCTCCGACGACCGGGCCGGGCATCTGGCGACGTTGCCGGGATTCGTGTCGATCGTGACCGGGGTGGATCTCATCAGCGAGCTGTACGGCGAGGCCGAGGCGACGCTCGTGTACGACGTGCACACAGCGACGCCGGCCGGCACGCAGCGCACGGCCGAGCACTTCCGCCTGGACGACGGCAAGATCGTCTCGATCTCGCTGGTGTTCGACGCCTCACCCTGGCAGCCGATGAGAGCCGAGATCGAGCCGGATCCCGGGCAGAACCTCTAGGGCAACGGGTCGTCGGGCAGCCGGTTCGCGGAGGCGGGACCGGTCGGGAAAGGACGGCGAAGATCGCGCCCGTGGGAGATCGTGCTCAGATCCCGTCGACAACGAAAGGATCGGGCAGTCCCTGCCTGTCCGCGAGGGATCGGGTGCGTGTCACGAAGCCGGGAGCGGCCGTCAGCAACATGTCGAACTGGCGTGGGCTGAGGCTGATCGGCTGGAAATCCCCGCCCGGTAGATCGCGTTCCACGCAGTTGGTCCAGATCGCCAGGCTCAACAGAGCGCCGGCATCCGGAACATCCCCGCTCCATTGGACGAACTCGCCGCCGAGCTTCAGTACGTCAAGCAGGTTGCTGACGCGGTCCGAGGCGAATTCGGCGCCGCTTGGAGGTACGAGGACGTGGCCGGTCGCCCGCAGGTCGAGGAGGTCGAAGAGGCCGAGCATCTCCAGCAGGACGCTCGAAGGCATGCCGTAGGACTCGAAGCGCCCTGAGTGGAACGTCCGCAGCTTCGCGTGCACATCCAGGAAGGCGGTCATGTTCGCCCACCGGTAGATCGATACCTCGCCGCATATATGTCCCAGCATCCGTGCAGGAATACGGTCGGCGTGAACGCGTAGCAGCGTGAGAATGAGGCGGGCATGCTCGATGGAGACGCTGAGGTGTGGTTCCACATCGAGCTGTTGCGCCACGACGGCGAACAGATGGCCGTATTCCTCTTCGCGCAAATTCTCGGGCGGAGTGAGCAGCAGTTCCATCATCGCCGCCGACCTGCGTCCCAGCAGTACGTCGTCGTCGCTGACGGGAAGGAGTGCGGCGTACGGCAGCAGCGTCGCGCAGGCGTCCTGATAACGGGGGGAATCGAGCAAGGTCGCCTCCAGGGCGGCCTGCGCGACGGCGTTCCCTCTGGGAAGTCTGATGTCCGCCGTCGAAAGGGATCTCTGCGCCGTCAGGGGCAGCAACCCGCGCTTGTCGTGGATGTGGACGTCGTCATCCTCGTCGTCCCAGAGTCCGATCAACACTTCCCCGGCGTCCGCATCCGGCAGGTCGATGCGGATCACCCGTACCAAGCTGTCCCATTCGTTGCCGGTCAGCTGCGAGTGCCACAGACGAGTGGTCGATCGCCATGCCGCGCGGCGATCCTGGGCCGAGCGAGGAGAGGCGGAGGCGTACAGCTCGCTCAGCGTCAGGCCGGCGCCGTCGGCGCCGTCCTGCGCCGAGATGAGAAGGAGGAGCAGCAGCAGATTGGCGCTGTAGACCGCGTATTCCGCCGGAGAGCTCAGCTCCACGGGCCGGTATTCGTCGTAGGCGCCCCGTCCTCTCGTCCGCAGGCACTGCCGGAACAGGACACGGACAACGGCCCGCAACTCGGCCAGTTCCTCGCCGTCCAGGCCGCCGAGCAGGTCGTGGACGAAACTCAGGATCCGTTGCTCGCGCGTACTGATGACCGCCTTCGACAGGAGCGCGTTCAGCAGCGCGTCGTCAGGGGGAGGGGGACAGGGATCGTCGGCGGCCTCCCTGACCCGGCGCGCGAGGCGGCGGACCTCGCCGACGACCCATCGCGCGACCAGGAACTCACCGAACGAGGCGTGGAGGAACTCGTAGGTCTTCTGCGTGCTCTGCTGCCCGTAGACCGCTTGGGCCTGCTGGACGAACAGGCGAAAGAAGAAGCGTCCCGCGAGGCGTTGCGCGGCGTCCAGCGCCGCGGCCTTTCGTCGTTCGACGGATGGCGTGCCGATCGGCCCGGAGGCGTACGACGATCCGCCTCCTATGGGCAGGACGGCGAAATCCGCGATGAGTTCCTTGTCCGTGACGGTCTGCCGGCCCCGGTTGAACATGGAGAAGGCGACCGCCGACAACTGATCCAGTTCACGCGCGACCGCTCGTCGTCGTTCGCGGTCCGGCAGAGAGTCGTCGAGCTTGTTGACGTCCCGTTCGGCGAACCGGGTGAACAGGCGCTCGTACAGTTGCGCCTGGCCGATCCCCGGAGTGAGGGCGCCTCCGCCGGAGTGGAACAGCGCGAGCATGAAGAGCAGCAGAGGCTGGCGGGACAGCTCTCCCTGAGCCAGTGCCACCTTCGGGGTGAGGGGGGTCGCCGGGTTCGCGTCGTTCCAGATGGCCAGCCAGCGCCCGACCTGGTCGTTGTTGAAATTCTCCAGCCGGACGACGATGGTGCCTTCGGGATAGCGCACCTGGTCGGCGACGGCGGTCCGGCTGGTGACGATCACCGCGACCGGGCGTTCGAGCTCCGCCTCACGCCGCTGGAAGGTCTGCACCCGCTCCAGGAAGTCGTAGTGGCTCACTCCACTCGCCTGGAGGAGCTCGTCGAACCCGTCGAGCAGGATCACCGGCTGCGCTGTCCCCGATTCGGCCGTGAACTCCGGCCAGGACAAGGTGGTCCCCGTCAGGCTGTTCAGCGCCACCTCGATCTGGCTGGATCTCGGCGTCGGAGGGGACCGCCCGGAGCTCCACCCGCACGACCAGGAAGTCCGCCGGGTCCAGTTCCGCGGCCAGCACCTGCGTGAACAGCGACTTCCCGGCCCCGGGCTGGCCGAGCACGACCAGTGGCACGTCGGCGGCCTGCGTGGACACGAGATGGTCCATGAGGAACGCCCACAGGTCGTCGCGGCGCTCCTCCTCCTGCCACGCACCCTCGCTGATCCACTTGTCCGGGTCGGCGGACCTGCCTCTCACGGGCAGGCTGCGATACGAGGGGTTGATGTAGATCTCCCGCAGCGTCGGTAAGGTGACCCCCTCCGGCACCGCGTCCACCCCCGCCAACGGCCCGTCCAACTGCTTCCGATACCGCCTGACCAGGTCGTCCCGGACCCGGCTGGGATCGCGTCCCTGCCCGATCCTGCCGATGATGCCCGCGAGAGCGTGCAGGGTGGCGGCCTGCTCTCTGCTGTCCTGGTGTGCTTTGTGCAGCTCGTCCAGGATGGACCGCACGCCCAGCCGGTGGGCCCAGAACGCCACCTCGGGAAATTCGCTCGCGAGCGTACGCAGATGCTCCTCGTACCGTGCGAGTGCGGCCGAAGGCAGGTTCCGGCGGAGGGTGTCGGTCCAGCGGGCGCGCTGCGTCTCATTTCTCGCGTCCCACGCCGCGGTGCCGGAGGCGAAGCGGAGGAGGCGCTCTGTCAGCTCCTGGTAGAAAATCGGGAACGGAACGTGCCCGATGATCTCGTCGAATATCAGGCCGTTCGCGGCCGTCAGGTTCAGGGCGAGAGTCGCCAGGCCCCCGCGTCCTGTCTCGGGGCGTCTCCCGCCGGCGAGTGCCACCTGTTCGTCACGGGTCAGCTCCAGGGACGCCGTGTTCAGCGCGGTGAGGATCTCGTCGTCCAGGTCGTCCAGCGCGTCGAAGAAGGCGGCCACCACGACCACGGCGTGCGCGGCCTCGACGAGCTCCGTGCGCCTGAACCTGCTCACCCCGCGGACCCGGTCGCGCAGAGTGGTGAACAGGCTCTGGCTGAGCTGGTCCACCTCGCCCTTGAGATCGAACAGGCTCAGCGCCACGTCGCTCCCACCGGCGGAGGCCACCGTCAGGGCGCCCCCCGCGAGCCGGCTCAGCGCGGTGATCACCGCGTTGCTCCCGCCCAGGAGTTTCACCGCGTCGTTGTACGAAAGGGGCTTGTTTCCCATGCGGCTCCAGACCGTGGCGGAACGGCTACCGCGCGAAGATAACACCGGGCCTGGTCGTCGTCCTGATATTCGGTGCCTGTCAGGTGCCCCTCAGCGACGGATGGACCCGCGGGACCCCCGGGCACGGGGGCCCCGCGGGAGTTCAGGCGTTGACCTCCAGGGCCACGCGTACGGCCGACTCCAGGGCGCCCTCGATCCAGGAGTGCTTGAGCGAGGTGTGCTCCCCGGCGAAGTGCAGCGGACCCTCGGGGACGGCGATGGCGGGATGGATCTCGGTCATCTGTCCGGGCGTGAAGACCGCGGCCTCGCCGAAGGCGTAGCGGTTGCGCATCCAGCTCTGGGTCTGGCCGTGGCCGGTGTAGAACTCCGCGACCCGGTCGCCGTGCACCTCCTGAAGGCCGCGCAGCGCGTAGCCGTACCGCTCCTCGTCGTCCATCGAGTCCCAGCGGGTCGCGTCGTCGGCCCACGAGTAGCTGGCCAGCACGACGCCGCCGTCGCTGCCCGGCACGGGGTGCGAGGGGAAGTAGATGAACCGGTTGGCGTTGTCGCAGACCGACCCGCCGCCCGTCACGTGCGTCACCGGCCCGGGGCGGTAGCGGCCGCCGAGCTCGCGCTTCCAGTCCTCCTCGGTGAACTCCCACCAGCGTTTGCGGAACTCCAGCAGCACCTTCGTAGCGGAGTCGTAGTGCAGTTCCATGATCGAGCGACGCTTGCGGTAGGAAAGAGCCGGCGCGATCTCGACGTGGCGCAGCGCGGAGAACGGGATCGTGATGATCGCCACGTCTGCCTCGAACGTCTCCCGCGGCGCCTGCCGCGTGAACTCCGACTCCGTGCTGCCCGTCTCGCTGACCGTCGAGACACGGACGCCGCGTCCCGACGTCTCGATCCGTACGGCCCTGCGGTCCATGCGGATCTCGTCACGCAGGCCGGGCTGCAGCGCGTACGGCAGCTCCCTGCTGCCGCCGGTCATCTCCCAGTAGGTGACGGCCGGGTTGACGAGGCTGCGGGTGAGGAACGTGTGCATGAACGACAGCGGCAGCCGGGAGGTGAGGTTCTCCAGCGTGCCGATGGCGTCGATCGCCTCGTCGCTCAGCTTGGCGTGCTCCTTCAGGTAGCCGTACATGGAAAGGCCGTCGAAGTCGTACAGCAGCCGGGCCCAGCCCTCGATCAGCTCCGGCAGCGGCTTGTCGACCCGCTTGCCGCCCGTGCTCACCGAGAAGTAGTCCCTCGCCGGGTCCAGGGCCGTGTCGAGGATCTCGGCCGCGGTCCGGCCGTCCTTCAGGCCGAAGGAGGCGTTGATCCTGCGCGGGTCGTCGGCGTACTCGTCGCGCCGCTGGGTGATGCCGTTGACGTGTATGAACGTGTGGTTCATGCGCGCGGGCGCCGTGAAGGTGCCCTTGGGCGGTGCGGAGCGCCACTCCTGCCCCTTGTACGAGGTGTAGACGACCGGTGGCACGGGCCCACGGGGCTGGGCGCCGGGCGGCACGTCGACGTTGTAGAAGGGCCTGCGGGTGATCCCCAGCTTGTCGATGAGCGCCAGCGTCAGCGGATGGAAGTCCGGGATGCGCATCGCGCCCGCCTCGGCGTACTGCCGCCGGTCGCGGAACCCCGTCTGGAAGGTCTTGATCCGGCCGCCGATCCGGTTGCCGTTGGCCTCGATGACGGTGACGTGGTGCCCGGCCCGCTTCAGCAGGGTCGCGGTCACCAGGCCGGAGATGCCGGCCCCGACGACCAGGACCTTCTTGGGCGTACGGGTCTTGGGCAGGCCCTGGTCGATGAGCACCCGCAGGTAGCGGTGCTTGAGGTCGTCGCCGTCCGTGTCGACGAGCAGGTGGTCGCGCGCCACCCGAAGGCAGGTCTGCCAGCGCTCCCCCGTGTACGGCCCGCGGGCGGCCGAGGCGGGGGCCGCGCCCAGGGCCGGACTGACGACGGACCCCACCGCGCCCAATCCGGCCAGTTTGGCGAACCCCCGCCGGTCGATTGTGACCACGTACCACTCCTTCTCCGAGACGATTACGGAGAGTAAGTGTCGGAGTGACAGTCGTATCTCGGCACGCGACGCGCCAGGAAAGCGCAACTGGTGTCCCAGGCAATGGTCAAGACGAGGGTGCGTCGTCCATCCGGACGAGCCGGATCGTGGTGTCGTGGTCCGTCATGGCGGCCTCTCCTCAGCAGGCGAACTCGGCGCTGGCACAGGGGGTCTACCGCATCGGGCCCGCGGCGCGACCGGCGTTGACAGCGGCGGATCGGGCCGGATCTAATGATCGGCGTGCCGCGTGGCGCCGATCACACGGAGGCTGCCCCGAGGAGGCAGCGGCAGGCCGATCGGTGGCTGGGCCGCACCTTCCCGAAGGGACCGACGCCGTGAGTGTCCACTCCGCACCTCTCACCTGACGTCGCGCTCCGCGCTTGTGCGCCTTGTCTCGCGATCCGCGCTTTTCGCCCGTGTCGCGCTCCGCGCTTGTGTGCCCGACCACGCGGCCGCCGCGGTGCGTGCCGTACGTATTCATTGGAGTCTCAACGTGTCGTTCAATCAGTCCGTCATCGAGGAGTTCCGTGCCAACGGAGGCAAGGTCGGAGGCCCGTTCGAGGGCGGTGACCTGCTCCTGCTGACCACCGTCGGCGCGAGGTCGGGACGGGAGCACACCGTTCCCCTCGGCTACGTCCGCGACGGCGCCACGCTGCTCGTCGTCGCGTCCGCGGGCGGCGCTCCTCGCCACCCTGCCTGGTATCACAACGTGCTCGCGCACCCGGCCGTACGCGTCGAAGTGGGCGAGGAGGTGTTCGACGCCGTCGCCGTGCCGGCCGGGGGCGAGCGGCGCGAGCGATTGTTCGAGCGGGTCGTCCGGGTGGCGCCCGGATACGCCGACTACCAGGCCCGTACGGCCCGCACGATCCCGGTCGTGGTGATCGAGCGGGTCTAGGCCTCGACGCACGCGTACGGCAGCATGGCGAGGTGACCCAAAGATCACAGTTGTGGCGTGACCGGAACTTCACCGTCTTCTGGGCGTCCCAGACGCTGTCGGTCGCGGGGGACTCGTTCGCCCTCATCGCCGTCCCGCTGCTCGTGCTGCACGTGACCGGGTCGGTCGCGCAGATGGGCCTGCTGACCGGCCTGGCGAGCGCGGCGTCGGTGGTGGCGGGGGTCTTCGCCGGGGTCCTGGTCGACCGGCTCGATCGCAGGCGCCTGCTGATCTGGTGCGATGTGGCGCGGATGGCGCTGTACGGGATCGTCCCTGTCGCCTGGGCCTTCGGGCCGAAGGTCTGGCTGCTCTATGTGGTCCTGCCGCTCAGCGAGGCGATCGGCATGGTCTTCCAGGTCGCGTACGTCACGGCGGTGCGGGGTCTGGTCGACGCGGACCAGATCACCGAGGCCAACGGGCGGCTGGGCGCCACCGCCGCGGCGGCGGGGGTCGGGGGACCGCTGCTGGCCGGCGTGGTCGCGGGCTGGTTCGGCCCCACGGCCGCGATCGCGATCAACGCGGCCAGCTTCGGGGTCTCCGCGCTGGGCGTCCTGTCGATCCGGCTCCGGCGGCAGCAGTCGCCCTCGCCGGAAGAGGGGCGCGGGTCCTGGCGCGAGTTGCTCGCCGGTGCCCGCTTCCTGTGGCGGCAGCCGGTGCTGCGTGCCCTGACCGTCCTGCTGTCGTTCTTCATCTTCCTGACCCTCGGTCTGACCGACGTGCTGATCTACCACCTCAAGCACGACCTCGGCCAGGCCGACGGCGCCGTGGGGCTGGTGCTCGCGGTCGGCGCGCTGGGCACCGTCACCGGCTCGCTTCTCGTCGGTCCCGTGCGCCGCAGGCTGGGGTTCGGCGCGTCCTGGATCGGGGCGATCGCGGTCGCCGGGCTCGCCATCGTGGGACTCGGCCTGTCCGCCGTCGTCCCGGCCGCCGCGGCGACGGCCGCCGTCTATCTCGCCTGCGTCAGCGTGGCCGGGATCTGCTCGATGTCGCTGCGCCAGCAGGTCACCCCCGACCACCTGCTGGGCCGGGTCACCGCGGCCTTCTGGACCATCCACTTCTCGCTGGGTCCCGCGGGGGCGGCCGTGCTGACCTGGGGCGCGCAGCACCACGGGGTCGCGGTGGTCTGCATGCTGGCCGGCGCGGCCTGCCTGCTGATCGCGGTCGCCGCGTTCTTCACGCCCATCCGCCAGCAGAACCCGGAGCTGTCGGGCGCCGCGGGCTGACGACTCACGTCCTGGGGCCCGCTTGGGGCGGCTCCCAGTCGACCAGGCGGCGGACCAGGTCCACCGCGCCCGCCAGAGTCTCCCGCTCGGCGGGAGACAGCGTGTCCTCGATCGCCCGGGCGAGCCAGTCGGCCCGCCTGGTGCGCACCCGTTCCAGGGCGTCGAGTCCGGCGGCGGTCAGCGAGACGGGGGCCTTGCGGCCGTCCACGGGATGCGTGCCGCGCTCGGCGAGCCCCTGGTCGATCAGCTGGCCGACGGTGCGGGCCATCGACTGGGGGCGCACCCGCCGGGCGGCGGCCAGTTCGCTGGTGGTCATCGGGCCCTGCCGGCCGAGCAGGCCGATCACCGCGATGATCCCCGGAGGCATCGGGTCGTCCTCGCGCACCCGCCTGACCAGGTCCCCGACCACGAGTCGCAGCTCGGCGGCGACCTCGGACGCATCCCTCATGGGCTCAGCGTAGCCGAGATGCACAGCCTTGCTGGCTATATATTCAGCATAGCTGTACAGTTCTGCTGTCTATCTGGAGGAGCTCGCATGCCCGTCACCCTGCTCGACGACCGCACGGCCGTCGTCCTGATCGACCTGCAGAAGGGGATCACCGCCCTGCCCACCGCGCATCCGGTGGCCGAGGTCGTCGCCAACGCCGCCCGGCTCGCGGGGGCCGCCCGCGAGCGGGGCCTTCCGGTCGTGCGGGTGCGGGTGGCGTTCTCTCCCGACGGCGGTGACGTGCTGCGGGCCCGGACGGACGCGCCCGGGCCCGCGATCGCGCCCGCGCCGGACTTCGCCGAGTACGACGAGCGCGTCCCGGACGGGCCGACCGACATCGCGATCACCAAGCGTGGCTGGGACGCCTTCCACGGCACCGAGCTCGACCTGCAACTGCGGCGGCGGAACGTCACCGGGATCGTGCTGGCGGGGATCTCCACCAGCATCGGCGTGGAGTCCACCGCGCGCGGCGCCCGTGAGCGGGGCTACGAGATCGCGGTCGCCTCCGACGCGGTCACCGACCTGGTCGCCTCGGCGCACGAGAACTCTCTCGGGGTGATCCTGCCGCGGATCGCTCAGATCGACACGACCGGGGCGATCCTCGCCGCGTTCGCCTGACCTGTCAGCGGGCGGCGCCGAACGTCGAGGCCAGGGCCGTACGCAGGGTGTCGCGCTCCTTCCCGTCCGGGCTGGGGGAGTCCGACGCCCAGGCCACGTAGCAGTCCGGGCGCAGGAGCAAAGCGGTAGGGACACAGCGCAAAGCGGTAGGGACACAGCGCGGCGCGGTGACGAGGTCCACCCGGTCGTGCCAGCCCCGGAGCGCCCCGGCCAGCGCGGCGTCAGGCGTCAGGTCGATGAGCAGCGGCCGTGCGGTCCTGGTCAGCTCGGCGAGCCGTACGGAGCCGGTCTCCGTCTCCAGCACGAGGTCGGGGGCCGGGCGCCCGGTGAGGGGGTGGGTCCCTTCGAGGTCATATCCGATGTCCGCCCCGGACATCATGTCCGCGATGTGCTTGACGGTGCGCTCGTCGCGCAGCAGCTCGCCGAAGAGGGTGCGCAGCGCGGTCACCTCCGGACCGGGGGCGATCAGCGCGGACTGCGCCTGGGTGTGCATGACCACGCGCTCGGCGGCCGGGCGCCGCTCGGTCTCGTACGTGTCGAGCAGGCCGGGCGGGGCCCATCCGTGGATCTCGGCGGCCAGCTTCCAGCCCAGGTTGATCGCGTCCTGCAGGCCGAGGTTCAGGCCGGGTCCGCCGATCGCGCTGTGCACGTGCGCGGCGTCGCCCACCAGCACCACGCGGCCGTCCCGGAACCGTTCGGCCAGGCGAGTGTTGCCGCCGGTGCGGCGGCGCAGCTGGTGCGGGCCCTCGCCGTCATGCGGGCCGATCGGCAGGTCGACGCCGAGCACGCGGCGGATGCTCCGGCGGAGTTCGTCCAGGCTCATCGGCTCGTCGTCGCCGTCCTGGTGCCACTCGGTGGTGTGGACGAGCGTCCCGGTGGGGAACGGCGCGTACACGAACAGGCCGTGGTCGGTGCGGTGGTGCATGAACGGCGGGATCGGCCCGTAGCCGGGCACGTTCAGCCCGCCGGTGACCGGATCGATCAGCTCGGCCGGCACGGTGACGTGCCCGCCGCGCGAGGTCGAGTCGTCCTTGGTCACCCCCGGGAAGCCGATGCCGCACAGCTTGCGGGTGACGCTGTGCCCGCCGTCCGCGCCGACGAGGTAGCGGGTGCGCAGCCCATAGCCGCCCTCGGGCCCGGCGATCTCCACGGTGACGCCGTCGGCGTCCTGGGAGAGCCCCGTCAGCTCCTGGCCCCGGCGGATCTCCACGCCGAGTTCGAGCGCGCGCTCCTCCAGCACCTGCTCGATCCGCAGCTGCGGCACCGGCAGGCCGTACATCGGGTTGTCGTCGAGCCGGCTGAGGTCGAGGGGCATGGCGCCGAACACGAAGGCCGGGCTCGGCTGGGGCGGCTCGGCGCTGCCGCTCAGGCGTCCGTACAGGCCGCGGCGGTCGAGGGCCCGCACGACCTGGCCGACCAGTCCGTTGGCCCGGTTCTCCTGCGTGCGCCCGGGCAGGCGCTCCAGCACGATCGGCCGCACTCCGGCCAGGCTCAGCTCGCAGGCGAGCATCAGCCCGTTCGGTCCGGCGCCGGCGATCACGACGTCTTCGGTCATGGTGGTCCTCCTTGGCAGTTCGGGCATGGCGAGTTCGCGGCATGACGAATCACGCGGCATTCAGGGCGTGGCGAATGCGTGGTACGGCGAACCCCGGGCATGGCGGACGGGCAAGACGGCGCCGGTCGATCGGCGGCGTTCTGCGTCCGATGTCAGGCGTGTCAGGCGTGTCGGGCTTCCGGCGTCAGGGCGTGAACGACCGGGCGGCGTGCCCACGCGGCACGTCACAGGGGATACGGCAGAGCGGTGCGGTTCCGGAGCCGGATATCTCGGCGGCCTCCGGGCCGCCGCGGGTGGTGTCGTACGCGGGGACGTACGACGGTCAGGGCTCGGGCAGTCCGGCGGCGAGCCGGCCGAGCACGTCCTCGATGAGCGGTCTGATGGGCACCGGGGGATCGGCCCGCAACCACTGGTCCATGGCCACCCTGATCGCGGCCCCGGCCGCGCCCGCCACGAGGCGCGGATAGAGGTCGCGGGCGACGTCGGTGCCGGTCCGTTCGGCGATGGCCGCGGCCATTTCGGCCTCGGCGATGGCGTTGGCCTTGAGCATCTCGCCCTGCAGCGAGGGCTCACTGATCATGAGCCGGACGCCGGTCTGCCACTGCTGGTCCGGCTGGCCGGCGCCGTAATCCTCACCGAAGGCGAGCTGGGTCAGCACGGAGATCTTGATGGCCTCCCACAGCGACTCCGACGCCGGGCGGCGGCGCAGCTCCTGTGCGACCAACCGGGCGCGGTCGAGGTGCCTGGCGGCGATCGCCTCGCCCTTGCTGGAGAAGTAGTTGTTGAAGGTCCGCGGAGCCACGTGCGCCTCCGCGGCGATGTCCTCCACGCGTACGTTCTCCAGTCCGCGCTCCACGGTCAGCCGGATCGCCGCCCAGCTCAGCGCGGTGCGCGTCTCCTGCTTCTTGCGCTCGCGCAGCCCCGGACGCTCGCCTTCCCTGCTCACGGGACCACCATACAACTATTTGCGCGTGGCGCAAAAATGCGTGACACGTAATTCTGCGTGAGACGCACTTTTGTGTGCCGGTGCGTGTCAGCCGCGGGCGCCGGCCAGGCGCACGAACTCCTCCAGGGAGAACCGGCCGTCGGCGTCCACGTCGGCGTCGCGGTCGAGCGCGGCGATCGCCTCCGGCGGCAAGCCGGGGAAGTGGGACAGCAGCTCCGCCTCGGTGATGAAGCCGTCGCCGTCGCCGTCGATGGCGTCGAATTCGCGCTTGAGGGCCTCGAACCGCTCGTGGCTGAGCTCCTGAGTCACAACGACCTGCCTTCGCACCGGGGGACGACACAGACAACCTATGCCGTACCGGGGAAAAGATCGATAGCAGGCCGGTCACTCGGGCCAGGCGGAGCTCTGGATCACCTCCACGAAGTCGACGCGCCGGAACCCGGGCAGGAAGTGCTGCAGCACGTCGGCGTTGACGGTGCCGAACGTGGTGTCGGGGCGGTCCTTGAACCCCTCGGTGAACGCCGCCAGGATCCGGCGTTTGAAGTCGGGACGAGGGTGGGCCGCGACGACCGCCTCGACGTCCTCGGGGGCCAGATCGGCGAACCCGACGCCGAGCACGTCGGCCTCCACGCCGGCGGTCACCAGGGCCACCTCGGGCTCCAGCCGGTAGGGGATCTCCGGCGTGGTGTGCAGGGCGATGCCCTCCCACACCCTGCGGACGGCGTCCTCAGGCACCCCGCGGGAGGAGAGGAACCGGCGGGCCTCGTCGGCGCCGTCGATCTCGAACCGCTGGTCCGTACGGCGGTATCGCTCGGTGAGCCCGAGATCGTGGAACATCGCCCCGATGTAGAGCAGCTCGGGATCGGCCCGCAGCCCGAGCCGCCTGCCCCGCAACGAGCCGAACAGGAACACCCGGCGCGAGTGGTGGTAGAGCAACGGGGGCGCCGCCTCCCGCACCAGCTCGGTCGCCTCCCTGGCCAGCGTCGAATCGGGAACGGCGACTCCGGCGATGGTCTCGCTCATGACACCCCTCCTCGCGTGCCCGGTCCTACCGGAGCCTTCCCGCTGAATGCTCCGCGTGACCGCTCCGAGGACGTACTCCACGTAAGCGGGCCGCAACCGCCGTGCAGGCGGCAGGCCGTACGACTGCGCCATGGACATCGGCATGTGGACGGGCTGCCCGCGGACGGGCCGGACCCTGGCGTGGGCGGCGGCGATACCGCTGCTCGTCGCGCTGCTCGTGGTGCTCGTCGTGTCGACGACGGACACGCTGCCGGGCTCGCCCTCGTCGTTCGGCGGCATCCGGACGCTCGACGTCCACACCGACCACGGCGACGTCGAGGTGGTGGGCGCCGACGTGACCGAGGTGAGCGTGACCCGTCACGCGCAGGGGGCGGGTCCCCGGGTGGAGTCGTGGGGCGACGGCTCGCTGACGGTCGGACTGGTGTGCGACGACGTGGGTTCGTTCTGCGGTTCGATCAGGGACACGGCCGGAAGCCACACCGACTACGTGTTCGTGGTGCCGAGGGACATCGACGTCACGATCCGCAGTGAGCACGGCGACGTCACCGTACGCGGCGTGACGGGGAAGGCCGACGCGCGGACGGAGACCGGCCGCCTGCGGCAGGACCCCCCTTCGCCGGGGTGATCGACCGGACGGTCACGTGGTGGCGCGGACCACCAGGCGTGTGGGAAGGACGACGGGGCTGGTGTGGCGGCCGTCGAGACGGGACAGGAGCAGCCGCGCCAGAGCCAGGGCCTGGTCCGCGGCGGGCACCCGCACGGTGGTGAGCGGCGGGGTCGTGCAGGAGGCGGCGTGGATGTCGCCGAAGCCGACGACCGCCAGGTCCTCCGGCACCCGCAGTCCCATCTCGCGGGCCGCCCGCAGAGCGCCGATCGCCAGCTCGTCGGAGACGGCGAACACGGCGTCCGGAGCCTGACCGCCGGACAGGAGCTCACGGGCCGCGGCGGCACCCGACTCGCCGTCGTCCGGGCCGGCGAGCGCGATCATGGGTCGCAGGCCCTCCTCGTGGAGTGTGGCCAGGTGCCCGTCGAGGCGGTCCTTAACGGCGACGAGGTCCGTGGGGCCGCAGATCACGCCGATGCGGCGGCGCCCCCGGTCGAGCAGGTGCCGGGTGGCCGCCCTCGCCCCACCCGCGTTGTCCACGTCCACGTGCGGCACGAGGGAGGCGATGGCCGGCTTGCCGAGCAGCACGACCGGCACCCCGGTGCGCGTGAGCCGTTCGGTGAGCGTGTCCGGGCCGTCCGGGGGAACGAGCACGACCCCGTCGACCTGCCGCGCCTCCACATGCCGCACGATGCGCCGATGGCTCTCGGCCGTGTCGGCGAGCATGAGGGTGATCCGCTTGCCGGCCCCTTCAAGGACGCTGGTGACGTACTGGACGACGGCGGAGGTCAGCGCCTCGCCGCCGTGCCGGGGGACCGACAGGACGAGCGCGACCGAGTCGGTCCGCCGGGTGACGAGGCTCCTGGCGGCGGCGTTGGGCACGTAGCCCAGCTCCTGCACGGCGCGCAGCACGGCGGCGCGCACATCGGGGCTGACCCGCGCCTCACCGTTCACGACCCGCGAGACCGTGGCCCGGGAGACGCCCGCGCGGGCGGCGACGGTCTCGAGCGTGGGCCGCTTGGGCCGCTCCGCCCCGAGCCCGTTGCGTTTGATGACGTCGCGATACCACAGCGCGCTGTCCTTGGGCAGCCGCCGCTGGGTGGTGAAGTCGACGTGGACGATGCCGAACTTGCGCCGGTAACCGTCCGCCCATTCGACGCAGTCGAGCAGCGACCACAGCAGGTAGCCGCGGACCCGGGCGCCTTCGTCGATCGAGGTCCGCAGGGCGCGCAGGTGCTCCTCGACGAAGCTGATCCGGTCGACGTCGTGGATGCCGTCGCCGGTCACGACATCCTCGAAGTCGGCGCCGTTCTCGGTGATCATCAGCTCGGTCTCGGGATACTCCTCGGACAGGCGCCGCAGGACCAGGGACAGGCCGCTCGGCATGATGGGCCAGCCCATCGCGGTGACGGCCGTGGGCACGCTGCAGAACAGGACGCCCTCACTGCCGGGGAAAGCCGGGTCGGCCGGGGCGCTGGGCTGGGCCTGCACCGCGATGGGGGTGTAGTAGTTGACGCCCAGCAGGTCGATGGGCCGGCCGATGAGGTCGAGGTCTCCGTCGCGGATGTGGCCGAGCCCGGCGGCCTTCTCGATCAGCGGCAGCAGCTCGGCGGGGTAGCGGCCCCGCAGCACCGGCTCCAGGAACTGCCGGTTGTGCAGGGTGTCGATCCTCGCCACCGCCTCGGCGTCCTCCTCGGGGATGTCGAGGGACATGTCCCCGAGCTGCGCGGGAGTGAGGACGGGGGAGAGGTTCAGCACGACGCCGGCCCTGGCGGCGCCCCGCTCGCGCAGTGCCTCCAGGCCCAGCCCGTGCGCGAGCAGCATGTGGTGGGCGCTGACGAAGGCGTCGGACGCCGACCGCCGGCCGGGCGCGTGCACCCCCGAGGCGTGGCCGAGGAAGGCGGCCACCCACGGCTCGTTGAACGTGAACCACGTGTCCACGCGGTCGCCGATTCTGTCGTACACCACTCGGGCGTAGACGGCGAAGTGATGGGCGGTGTCCCGCGAGGTCCATCCCCCGCCGTCCTGCAGCGCCTGGGGCAGGTCCCAGTGATACAGCGTGGCGTACGGCGCGATGCCCGCCTCCAGCAACTCGTCCACGAGCCTGTCGTAGAAGTCGAGCCCGGGGCCGTTGACGCGGCCGTGCCCCTCCGGCAGCACCCGCGGCCAGCTGACCGAGAACCGGTAGGCCGCGATGCCCAGGTCCTGCATCAGCCGGACGTCGTCGGCGTGGCGCAGATAGTGGTCGCAGGCCGGGTCGCCGTACGCCCCGCCCGCGAAGGCGTCCCAGATGGAGGGGCCCCGGCCGTCGCGGTCGGTGGCGCCCTCGATCTGGAACGCGGACGTGGACACTCCCCAGACGAAACCCTCTGGGAACAACGTGGTGCGCATCTACACGAACCCCCGGTGATTCGGTGAGCGCTCAGTCTGCCGCGTCGCGCGCGGAACCCGCCACTCAGACGACGGCCGACCGTGGCCCGGCGGCATCGAGTGAGCGGGTCGTGGCCTCCGGGGGCGTCGCCCGCGCCCGCGGCGAAGTCCCGGAGCAGGGCATCGAAGCACGGGCGACACGGCCGGCGAGGCGGCCGCCGGGTCGCGGGAGCCGTAGGGAGACCCGGCGTGACGCGGGGAAACGCGGGGAAACGCGTGAGACGTCCGGCGCGGCGCAGGCGGGGCCGGGGCGGGTCGTCGGCACATAATGAAGGGCGATGGATACGGGGAGTGACCAGCGCGCCGATCGGGGGATCGACGTCAGCGTCGTCGTCCCGGCGTACAACCGCCGGGCGTCGCTCGACCGTTGCCTCACCTCGCTGCTCGTTCAGCGGGTCGCCAAGGAGATCATCGTGGTCGACGGCGGCTCGCGGGACGGAACCCTGGGGTTGCTCGGTCTCTACGCCGCGCACCACCCCCGGCTGATCACCTTGATCGAGGACGCCCAGCCCGGCACGCCCGGCGGCGCCCGCAACCGCGGACTGGACCGGGCGACCGGGAGGTACGTCCTCTTCTGCGACGCGGGCGACCATCTCGCTCCCGACGCGCTGGCCCGTCTGGTCGCCGCGGGGGACCGCAACCACGCCGACGTCGTCGTGGGCAAGGTCGCCGGCGCGCGCCAAGGCCTGCGGGGCGTTGCCGACAGGGCCTCATTACCCGACGTCTACGACGATCTGTCCTGCTTCAAGCTTTTCCGCCGTGACTTCCTGGAACGGCACGCCATCCGCTTCGACGAGGCACAACGGCGCGGCGAAGACATGACCTTCACCGTCCACGCGTACTGCCACGCACGAGTGATCTCCGTGGTCGCGGACCGTGACTGCTATCACGCGGAGGGCGGCAGCGGCGCGTCCGTGCGGGATCCGCTCGGCTGGCTGCGCGTGGTCCGCACGCCGATCGAGGTCATGGCGCGGCACGTGCCGCCCGGCGCGCTGCGCGACCGCCTGCTCCTACGGCACCTGCGCCGCGACGTGCTCGCCCAGCTCGGGGCGCCGTTCCTGGCCGCCTGCGAGGCCCACCGCGAGAAGATCGCCGTCGAGGTGGCCGACATCTGCGGCCAGTGGCTGACGCCGGGCGTGCGCGCGGGTCTCGACGGCGTGGACGCCGCCCGCGTCGCCGCGCTCGACGACCCCGACCGGCTCGTACGGCTCGCGCGCGTGGAGGCCGCGTCGCTGCGGCACCGGCTGACCGGCGTCGAGTGGCGGGGCGACCGCCTGCTGATCGAAGGATGGGCCGCCCTCACCGACGCGAACCGCGCCGCGCCGAGCACCGCCGCGCCGAGCACCGCCGCGCCGAGCACTGCCGCGCCTGACGGCGACGACGGCGCCGGGATGGACGGCGCCGGGGTGGGCGACGCTGAGTTGGGCGGCATCGTGGGCGTGGTGCTGCGCGATCGCCTGTCGCGTGAGGAGCGCGCGCTCATCGTGACCAGCGGTGTGGCGCCCAGTGTGACCAGCGGTGTGACCAGCGGCGGGACCGGCTCCGCCGGATCCTTCACCGCGGTGGTCGACGTGGCGAAGCTGCCGCCCGGGGTGTGGGACGTCCACGTGGCCGTCGAGTGCGAGGGCGCGCGCAGGCTGGCCCGGCTCGGCTCCCGCCGCGACGCCGGCGTCCGCGCCCCCGCTTCCCATCTGGTGGGCGGGGCCGTCGCGGTGCCCTTCCTCACCCGGTCGCAGGGTCACCTCGGTCTCGATGTCGGCGGGCACGTCGCCCGCGTCCCCGCCGTCGTACGGCTGGCGCGGGCCCGGTGGCGAGGAAGGCGGCTGCACGTCGAGGGGCAGGTGCGCGTCGGGGACGAGGCCGCCGCCTCGGCCGTACGGCACCTGATCTGGCGCGAGCGGGCATCGGGCCGGGAACACCGTGAGAGGGCCGTGGCGGCCGGGCCGCGGGAGTTCGCGGCCGAGACGGCCGGCCTGGGGCCCGGCACCTGGGACGCCTACCTCGAACTCGGCCTCGGCGGTCCTCCGGTGCGCTTCCCGGTCAAGGTCGCCGACGCGGACGCGCTGGACCGCCCCCTGCGATGGTGGTGTGGCCCGAAGCAGTGGGGCGCCGTGGGATGGACGGCGGGGGTCTGGGGAGCGGCGCAGTGGACCGCGCGGCCGTACGCCACGGCGGTCAACCGGCGGCTCAGTGTGTCGGTGCGGGTGGCCTCCCCTCTGACCGTGGTCAGGCGGATGATCCGGAGCATGCGCCATCGCTAATTGCGAATTATTTGCAACTACAACTCGGTGCCCTAAAGTGGGGGAAGATTCGCCCGTTTCGAAGGGGTTATAGCCGTGCACGTGCCCGATGGGTTCTTTGATGTCCCTGTGTCCGTCGGCGCCGGGGTCTTCGCGGCCGCGGGGGTGGCCGTGTGCCTGCGGGGCGCCAAGCGGGAGCTCGACGACCGGACCGCCCCCATGGCGGGCCTGGTGGCCGCGTTCATCTTCGCGGCCCAGATGCTCAACTTCCCCGTCGCGGCGGGCACCAGCGGTCACCTGCTCGGCGGGGCGCTGGCCGCGATACTCGTCGGGCCGTACACCGCCGTGTTGTGCGTCGCGGTCGTGCTGCTCGTCCAAGGGTTCTTCTTCGCCGACGGCGGGCTGACGGCGCTGGGCGTCAACATCACACTCATGGCGATCGTGACCGCGGTCGTCGGCTGGGCGGTGTTCCGGCTGATCGCCAGGGGCGCGCCGCGCGGCCGGGCGACGCTGGTGGCCGCGTCGTTCGTGGCGGCGCTGGTCTCCGTCCCGGCGGCGGCGCTCGTGTTCACGGCCCTGTTCTGGCTCGGCGGCACCGCGCCGATCGAGCTGGGCTCGGTGGCCGCCGCGATGGGCGGCGTGCACCTGCTCATCGGGCTCGGCGAGGGCTTCATCACCGCGCTCACCGTGAGCAGCGTGCTGGCCGTGCGCCCCGATCTCGTGTACGGCGCGCGCGGAATGACCAGGACGCTGACGCTGCGCACCGCCGAGGGGGAGGTCCAGGTCGGGCCGGAGGCTCCGGAGACGCCCCCGGCCGGGATCGGCCTGCGCCCGGTCCTGGTGGGCGGCGCGCTCGTGGCGGTGCTGCTGGCCGGTGTGGTCTCGTTCTACGCCTCCGGCGACCCCGACGGGCTGGAGAAGGTGGCGGCCGACAAGGGCCTGAGCGCGCAGGAGAAGCCGCACGCGGCGGAGGACGGCCCGCTGGCCGACTACGCCGTCAAGGGCGTGGAGAACCAGCGGCTGTCCGGCGGCCTGGCCGGGGTGGCGGGCGTCGCGCTGACGGTCGCGGCCGGAGGCGGCGTGTTCTACGTCATCCGCCGGCGCCGGCGCCTGACCGACGGGATGACCCCCGCGAACGCGCGGTGAGCCCGTGAGCACGCCCTGCGCGCATGCGGGCGCGGCGAGTCGGCGATGATGGCCCTGTGAGTGTGAAGTGAGCGCCGGGCACCATCACCCGATCTACCGGCCCGCCGACACGCCCGTTCACCGGCTGCCGCCGCAGTGCAAGCTGGCGGCGGTCGTCGCGTTCGCGGTGGTCGTGGTCGCCACGCCGCGCGAGCGCTTCTGGGCGTTCGCGGCCGACGCGCTGCTGCTGGCCGCCGTCGCGGTCGCGGCCCGGGTGCCGGCGGGCGCGATCGCGCGGCGCATGGTGATCGAGGTGCCGTTCGTGCTGTTCGCGCTGGCGATTCCGGTGATCGGCACGGGCGAGCGGGTCCAGGTGCTCGGCCTGTCGCTGAGCGAGCCCGGCCTGTGGGCGGCCTGGAACATCCTCGCCAAGGCCTCGCTGGGCGTGGTCGCCTCGATCCTGCTGGCGTCCACGACCGAGCCCCGGATGATGCTGCTCGGCGCCGAACGGCTGCGGCTGCCCCGGCTGCTCGTGCAGATCGCGACGTTCATGCTGCGCTATTTGGACGTGGTCATGGACCAGATGCGGCGCATGCGGATCGCCAGGGAGTCGCGGGGATTCGCCGCCCGCGACCTCCGGCAGGCCCCCGTGCTGGCCAAGTCGGCGGGCGCCCTGTTCATCCGCTCGTACGAGCGAGGGGAGCGGGTCCACCTCGCCATGCTGAGCCGTGGTTACACGGGCGAGATGCCGACGATCAGGGATATAACAGCGACCGGACGAGACTGGGCGACGGCGGCCGTGCTGCCCTGCCTCGCCGCGGTGACGGCCCTACTGGCGTGGAGCACGACGTGACCTCCGGCAGCCCCTCTCTCACAGTGAGCAGCCTCGCGTACGCCTACCCCGACGGCACCCAGGCGTTGTACGGCGTGGACCTGACGATCGAGCGGGGGGAGCGGGTCGCCCTGCTCGGACCGAACGGCGCGGGCAAGACGACACTCGTCATGCACCTCAACGGCATCCTCACGGCCGGGCACGGAACGGTGGAGGTGGCCGGGCTTCCCGTGCGCGCGGACAGTCTGCGGGAGATCCGCCGCCGCGTCGGGCTGGTGTTCCAGGATCCGGACGACCAGCTCTTCATGCCGACCGTGCGGGAGGACGTCGCGTTCGGCCCGGCGAACCTCGGGCTGCGCGGCGCGGATCTCGATCGCCGTGTGCACGACGCGCTGGAGCGGGTCGGCATGCTGGACGCGATCGACCGGCCGCCGCACCACCTGTCGTTCGGCCAGCGCCGCCGGGTGGCCGTGGCCACGGTGCTGGCGATGGAGCCGGAGATCCTCGTCCTCGACGAGCCGTCGTCCAACCTCGACCCGGCGTCCCGTCGCGAGCTGGCCGAAATCCTCAAGAGCCTGGACGTGACCGTGCTGATGGTCACCCATGACCTGCCGTACGCGCTGGAACTGTGCGAGCGTTCGCTCATCATGTCCGAGGGAGTGATCGCCGCCGACGGGCCGACGCACGCGCTGCTCGCCGACGGCCGGTTGCTCGCCGCCCACCGGCTCGAACTCCCGTACGGCTTCGCCGTCCCCGCTCAGTAGGGGTGATGGATAAGTAAAGTGGGCCGGAGCTGAGGAGGTCCCGACGATGAAGCTGCGGCTCGCGCGCCAATCGCTCTCCAACGCCGTCGTGGTGGCCGTGGAGGGGGAGCTCGACCTGTTCACGGCGCCGTTCCTGCGAGACGAGATACGGGACGCCATTCGCGACGACGGCCCCACGCTCGTGCTGGACCTGGGTGAGCTGTCGTTCATGGACTCCAGCGGGCTCAGCGTGCTCATCGAGGCCTGGCGGCTGGCCACGAGCGAGGGAGGCGGGGTGTGTCTCGCCTCGCCGCAGCCTCCGGTGGCCCGGATTCTGCGTACGACCGGCCTGGACCGGCGGATCAAGGTCTACCCCGACGTCGATACCGCGATTTTGCGCTACCCCGAGTAGAACTTCATTCGGTTCGCGCGTTAAGGTCCGGCTATGGATCTGAACGGAGCAGCAGCAATCATCTCGGGCGGTGCCAGCGGCCTCGGCGAGGCGACGGCCCGCGAACTGGCCCGCGTCGGGGCGACCGTGGTCGTGGCCGACCTCAACGCGGAGCGCGGCAAGGCGCTGGCCGACGAGATCGGCGGCGTGTTCGTCCACACCGACGTGTCCGACGAGGCGTCGGTGCAGGCCGCGGTCGAGGCGGCGGTCGCCACCGGCAAGCCGTTGCGCGCCGTGATCAGCAGTGCCGGCATCGGCTGGGCGCAGCGCACCGTCGGACGGGACGGCTCCCCGCACGACCTGGCGGCCTACCGCAAGGTGATCGACGTCAACCTGATCGGCACCTTCAACCTCATGCGCATCGGCGCGGCGGCCATGGCCAAGACCGAGCCGGTGGACGAGGACGGCGCCCGCGGCGTCGTCGTCAACACCGCGTCGGTCGCCGGTCTCGAGGGCCAGACGGGCCAGGTGGCCTACTCCGCCTCGAAGGGCGGCATCATCGGCATGACCCTTCCCGCCGCCCGCGACCTCGCGGTCATCGGCGTCCGCGTGCTGACCATCGCTCCGGGCATCATCGACACCCCGATCTACGGGAAGATCGGCGACAAGAACGCCGAGGAGTTCAAGGCCAAGCTCATCGGGCCGGTGGCGTTCCCCAAGCGGCTCGGCAAGGCCTCGGAGTTCGCCCACCTGGTCCGCACGCTGATCGAGAACGACTACATGAACGGCGAGGTCATCCGTTTCGACGGCGGCATTCGCTTCCAGCCCAAGTGAGCCGGGTGAGGTCAGGTGTCCGAGGTCAACTCCGGGCCGGCCGCTGAGCCGGACGAGGTGCTCGTAGAGATCGTCGACGGCGGCGTGGCCGTCGTCACCATCAACCGGCCCAGGGCCAGGAACGCCGTGAACGGCGCGGTGGCGCGCGGGATCGCGGCCGCCATGGACGAGCTGGACGACAGCCGCGACGTGTCCGCGATCGTCCTCACCGGGGCCGGCGGCACGTTCTCGGCCGGCATGGATCTGAAGGGCTTCCTCACCGGCGACATGCCGGTGGTCGAAGGCCGCGGCTTCGGTGGCATCACCGAGGCGCCGCCGAAGAAGCCGATCCTCGCCGCGGTCGAGGGGTACGCGCTGGCCGGCGGCTTCGAACTGGCGCTGTCGTGCGACATCATCGTCGCGTCCGAGGAGGCGAAGTTCGGCCTGCCGGAGCCCAAGCGCGGCCTGGTCGCCGGCGCGGGCGGGGTCATGCGGCTGCCGCGCCGCATCCCGTACCACGTGGCCATGGAGATCGCCCTCACCGGCGATCACTACCCGGCCACCCGGCTGTACGAGCTGGGGCTGGTCAACCGGGTCACGTATCCGGGAGAGGCGCTCAACGGCGCGCTCGAACTGGCCCGCACGATCGCGGCGAACGCGCCGCTGGCGCTCGCCGCGACCAAGCGGGTCATGGTGGAGTCGGCCGACTGGTCGCGCGAGGAGATGTTCCGCAGGCAGGGCGAGATCGTGAGCCCGGTCTTCACCTCGAAGGACGCCATGGAGGGCGCCGCGGCCTTCGCCGAGAAGCGCGCCCCCGTCTGGAGAGGCGAGTAACCCTCGGCCGCGGGCCCGCTCGGGGCGCTCCTCACAGGGGCGCCCCGAGCTGTTCAGAGCGAGCCGTCCGGAGCGGGCCGGTCCGGAGCGGGTCGCAGCGGGTCAGAGCGGGTCGCCGAGGGGGCCGTACTCCTCCTCCAGGACGTCGGCCCAGTGGGCGGCGAAGTCCGGCTGCGTGCCGTCCGCTTCGGTGAAGCCGTACTCCTTGTAGAGCCCCCAGGTGGCCAGGGCGCGGCCGGTCTTGGCCATGACGCCGGGGTCGGCCGCCAGGGCGGCGACGGCCCGTCCCAGATACGCCGGGGTCTCGGAGTGGGCGAAGTGCGGGTCCTTCGCCACCGCGTCCCGCCAGTTGGCCTCGGTCACGCCGAAGTGCTCCAGCATGGCCTCCGAACGCAGGAACCCCGGCGTGACGGCGACGGCCGCCACGCCGTACGGCTTGAGCTCCGCCGCCTGGGCCACGGCGAGGCGGATCACCGTGGACTTGGCGATGTCGTAGAAGAACGAGCCGCGATAGCGGGCGGTGTTGCCGTCGGTGACCTCCACGACCAGGCCGCTCCGGCGGGCGACCATGAGCGGCAGCGCGAACCGGCTCGTGACGATGTGGGTCTCCACGGCCCGGCGCAGCAGCCGCAGACCGGTGTCGAGTTCCTGCTCCCACAGGGGATGCTCCCAGTCGGTCAGCGCGTCGCCGCCCCACACCGAGTTGACCAGGACGTCGAGCCGCCCGTCCTGCTCGGCGGCGATCCGGTCGACCAGGGCGCGCACCTCCCCGGGATCGCCGTGGTCGGCGCGCACGGCGATGCCGGTGCCGCCGGCCGCGGTGACGCGCGCCGCGGTCTCCTCGATGGTCTCGGGGCGGTTCAGGTCGGAGCGGCCGGCCGTGCTGCTGCGCCCGGTGACGTAGACCGTGGCGCCCGCGGCCCCGAGCTCGACGGCGATGCCGCGTCCGCCGCCCCGCGTGCCTCCCGCGACCAGGGCGACCTTCCCGGCGAGCGGCCGGCTGTCGTTCATGACATCTCCTTCGAAGGGGTGTGGGGCGAAAGGAGAAAGGTGATTGCCCTCCGGAGCCGCTCCGGCAGCGTGTCCCGCCGGTCGAGGGCCCACGTCAGGCCGGTGCCGGCGATCAGCGCCTGGACGGACTCGGCCAGTGCGGCGGTGTCGGTGCCGGCCCGCAGCTCCCCCTCGGCGACCGCCTCGTCGAGCAGGGCCAGGATCGCCCCTCGCTGCGCCTCGTGGACGACCAGGGCGTGCTCGTGCAGCTGTGGATCGGTGAGGTCCATGCACAGGAACGCCAGGTGGTTGGCGAAGCGCTCCGGAGTGTCCATGAGGGCCATCGACTCCTCGGCGAGCGCCGCCAGCGCCGCCAGGGGGGAAGCCCACCCCTGCCGCAGCCGCTCGTGGTGTGCTTCGGCGTCGTGCGCCGACTGCCTCGCAAGCGCCACGAGCAGCCCGCGCTTGGACCCGAAGCGCTGCACGAGAGTGCCGGGCACGAGCCCCACCTCGTCGGCGACGGCGGCGAGGGTCAGCCCCGCGGGACCCACCCGGCCGATCACCTCGGCCGCCGCGCGCAGAATCACCGAATCGTCCACCCCGCGGGGACGTCCTGCCACCGGCTCTCTCCCATTCATAAATGACTGTTCATTTATTAATACAGCCGTCCGGGCTATTCTGGCAAACCCGACACGGCATGATCCCGGCGGATCAGGGCAGTCCGCTCGTTCGTGAGCGGGACTACGTACGGTGAAACCATGAATGATTCCGGGCCCGGGCTGCCCCGGCCGGGCCGGTCGATGCGGGAGCGGACGTCCGCGCTGCTCACCGGTGCACTCGGCAGCGCGATCCTGATGATCGTGCTCATCTCGGTGATGTGGGCCGTCGAGATCGTCGACTACATGGAAAACGGCCGGCTCGACAGGTACGGCATCGTCGCCCACGAGCCGGACGGCCTGCCCGGGATCCTGTTCGCGCCGTTCCTGCACGCCGGGTTCAGCCATCTGATGGCGAACTCGCTGCCCCTGCTGATCCTGGGGTTCCTGGCCGCCATCCGGGGGATCGGCAGGTTCCTCGCGGCCAGCCTGGTCATCATCGTGGTCAGCGGGCTGGGTGTGTGGTTCACCAGCCCGCCGGACACACTGACGATCGGCGCGAGCGGCCTCGTCTTCGGATATTTCGGTTATGTCGTGGCCCGGGGCCTCTTCGACCGCCGGGCCCTCGACATCGTGCTCGGCGTCGTGGTCGCTGTGCTGTACTACTCGATCCTGTGGGGGGCCCTGCCCACCCAGCCGGGCGTCTCCTGGCAGGGCCACCTGTTCGGGCTCATCGGCGGCGTGATCGCCGCGTGGCTGCTACGCCGCAAGAAGGCCGTGACGGCCTGACCCGCTAACGCCTCAGGAGCCGGGAGGCGGGGTGGCGTTCCCGACCTCGAACGCCGTGGGGTCGTCGACGACCCGGCACGGCTTCACGGGCCCTTCGGTCAGCCGGCCGGAGAACTGCCAGGCGACTCCCGGATGGCCGGGATCCGGCTCCACCGGATTCTCGTTGACCTGAATCAGGACGATCTGCCCCGGCTTGATGAACTCGGGATCGATGGTGATGCCGTTCTTCGGCCGGATGGCCTTGCTTGAGGCGAGCTTCTCCGACACCCGCCGAATGTGCGCCTGGACGGCCGGGTCCTTGCTCTCCAGCTCCTTCTTCGTGAAGGAGGTGCGGTCACCCGCGACGAAAGGAGCGCGCCCGTCGGCGCACCTCTTGCCCAGCGGCAGATAGGTGATGTCGGCGTGCACGCCCATCTTCGCCAGGTCCCGCTCGACCTGGTCCGGGTCCCTGAACTCGTTGATCTTGAGATTGATCGAGCCGTCCGGGTTCTTCGTCAGCGCGTACGCCGGGGTCTGCTGCCCGATCACGAGCGGTACGGCGACGGCCGCCGCGGCGGCGGCGATCGCGGCGCCGGCCAGGACGCGGGTCCGGACGCTCCGGCGCCTCGGTGCGTGCGCCCGGACCTCCCGTGCGGCGATCTCCGTCCTGAGTTCCGCGAGCAGCCTGTCCTCGAAAGTGTCGTTCACTTCGTTCCTCCGATCAGTTCCATGACTCCTGGGAAGCGCCGGACCTGCCGCCGGGCGCGGTGCAGCCTGACCCGCGCGGTGCCCTGCCTGATGCCGAGCGCGGCGGCGGCCTCGGCGGGGCTGAGCCCGTCGACGGCCACGAGTTCCAGCAGCGCGCGGTCGCCGTCCGGCAGATCGGCCATCGCCTCCAGCGCCAGACGGGCCGGCGACTCGGCGTCGACGCGTTCCTCCAGCCGGGCGATGTCGTCGGCGTCGAGCAGGCGGCGGCCGGCGATCCTGCTGGTGGCGCGTAACTCCCTCGCCGTACGGCGGCGCTGCGCCAGCACGGTGTTGCGGGCCACGCCGTACAGCCAGGCGATCTCGCTGCCCCTGTCCGGGCGGTAGGTGTGCGCGGAATCCAGCACGGCGAGGAACACCTCGGCCGTGAGGTCGGCGACGGTGTGCGGATCGTCCGCCCGCCTGGCCAGGAACCGCGTCACGGCGTCGACATGCCGCCGGTAGAAGGCCTCGAATGCGTCGGGATCACGGGCGAAGCCCGCCGGACCCGTCTTTTCACGGCGCACCGGCGCTCCCCTCGGTTGTGTGACAAACACATCTCTGCTTGGACGGAGCGCCACACACCGTTACAGGACCGGAAAAACGAAAAAGCCGACGGCCCGGAGACCGTCGGCGAGATCGGCGGCCGCCCGGAAGGCGGCCGCCGTGAGAACCGCTAGAGACGCTCGACCACGTAGTCGACGCAGGAGGTCAGCGCCTCGACGTCGGCGGGGTCGATCGCCGGGAACATCGCGATCCGCAGCTGGTTGCGGCCGAGCTTGCGGTAGGGCTCGGTGTCCACGATGCCGTTGGCCCGCAGCACCTTCGCGACCGCCGCGGCGTCCACCGCGTCGTCGAAGTCGATCGTCCCGACGACGTTGGAGCGCTGCGCCGGGTCGGCCACGAACGGCGTGGTGTACGACGTCTTCTCGGCCCAGGTGTACAGGCGCGAGGCGGAGTCGGCCGACCGGGCGGTGGTCCACGCGAGGCCGCCCTGGGCGTTCATCCAGTCGATCTGGTCGGCCAGCAGGAACAGCGTGGCGACCGCCGGGGTGTTGTACGTCTGGTCCTTGACCGAGTTGTCGATCGCGGTCGGCAGGCTGAAGAACTCGGGGACGAACCGGCCGCTCTCGGCGATCTCCGTCACCCGGGCCAGCGCCTTGGGCGAGAACAGCGCGATCCACAGGCCGCCGTCGGAGGCGAAGCTCTTCTGCGGGGCGAAGTAGTAGACGTCGAACTCGTCGGCGGAGACCGGCAGGCCGCCGGCGCCGCTGGTGGCGTCCACCAGCACGAGCGACTCGTCGTCCACGACGCGCTTGATCGGCATCGCGACGCCGGTCGAGGTCTCGTTGTGAGTGAGCGCGTAGACGTCCACGCCCTCCTCGGCGACCGGCAGCGGGTGGCTGCCCGGCTCCGACTTGATCACCGACGGGTCGGCGAGCCAGGGAGCCTTCTTCGCGACCGTCGCGAACTTCGAGGAGAACTCCCCGAAGTTCAGGTGCTGCGACTTCTCCCGGATCAGCCCGAAGGACGCGATGTCCCAGAAGGCCGTGGTGCCGCCGTTGCCCAGCACGACCTCGTACCCCTCGGGGAGGGAGAACAGGTCGGTGAGCCCGGCGCGAACGCGGGCGACGAGGTTCTTCACCGGCTTCTGCCGGTGGGAGGTGCCCATCACCTTCGCCCCGGCGTCGGCGAGAGCGGCGAGCTGCTCGGAGCGTACCTTCGAGGGCCCGCAGCCGAAGCGGCCGTCGGCGGGCTTGATGTCAGCGGGAATCACGATGTCAGCCACGGTTCAAGCGTAGTGAGAGCTGCGGATGCTCTAGACCACGGTCCGGATCGTGAGACATCATGGTCGAGTTTTAAGATCACGCACCACGTCAAGAATGGACTCCGCCCCCGGGAGACAACCGCGTGGCCGACCCGCACACCGTCATCGAGGCCCTGGTCCGCAGGCCGTTCTTCTGGCGCTCCGACCGTCCCCTGCCCCTCGTCCTCGTCGTCGGCCGCGACGGCGGCGCGTTCGACACGGCCCGCCGCCTCGCCACGCCCTTCGAGGACTCCCTGCCGCAGGCGACGGTCAGGGCGGGGGAGTTCGACACGCTGCGCGACCTCGTCGAGGCGCTGGCGGGGGAGCGCGGGCAGCTCGGCAAGCCCGTCGGCGGCTCGTTCCTGCCGCCGCCGCGATTCCCGCTCGTCCAGTTCGTGCTGTGGGCGCGGCGCCAGCGCGAGGAGCCGCCCCCCGGGGAGCCCGCCGACGCGCCGGGCCGGACCTGGCCGCCCGACCCCCAGTCGCGTACGGGCCAGGAGGCGTTCAAGGAGCGGCTCAAGGACTGGCGCAGGGGCAGGTACGGCGGGGACCGGGGGCGCAGGACCGCGGCGGACTTCATCGGCCGCGCGGCCACCACCTGGGTGCCGGTGGGCACGCTCGCCGCCTGGGGGCTCGGCGGCGCGTCCGACCTGGTCGGCCTGATCCCGTGGGCGCTCGGTGTGCTCGTCGCCGTCGTCGGCACGCTGATCCAGGCCATGCTCTCGATCCGGGGATCGCTGTTCAACGGCTGGTTCAGGAAGCAGCCGTACCTGACCAGGAAACCATTCGAGCGCATGGCGAAGTACGCGCTGCGCATCGCCGACGCGAGCGAGGCGGAGGTCGAGAGGCTGCTCGTCCACGCGCTGTGCCGGGACCTGCGCCAGGCGTACCAGAAGTGGGTCATCCCCTGGCCGAGCTGGGGGCGCGGCCTGTACGCGATGCTGGTCCTCGACGCGCGGTGGTCCGGCGACGTCAACGAGCGGTTCCTGCGCACCTTGGAGGAGACGGTCGAGGAGACCGGGCTGCTGCCGCCGCTGCTGGTGCTGGCGGCGGTGCCCGAGTCGTTCGCCCCGGGCCCCCGGCCGGTCACCGGGGGCCGGCTGGCGGAGCTGCCCTCGCTGGTCGCGGCGTGGCGTACGGCGGCGCGGCGGCGGGTGCCGCCGCTGCGGCTGATGGTCAGCGCGCCCGCGGTCCCTCCGGACGACGACCACCGGCCGCGTCTGCTGGGCAGCCGCATGCGGGCGGTGGGGTACTGGTGCTTGATGGCGCTGCTGGTCATCGGTCCTGTCGTCCTGCTCGGACGCATCCAGCAGGACCGCAACGCGCACTGCGGCGGCCTGTCCTGGGTCGAGCGCGACGGCAGGGAGTGCGTCGGCGTCGTCAACGCCGACGGGCCCGCCCCGGACGGGATCTTCTCGTCCGGCGACATAACGAAGCTCGTGGCCCGGATCGACCGTAACAACGCCCTGGCCAGGGAGGCCGGGACATTCGTGAGCGTGGTGCTGTTCGGCGAGTACTCCGTGGCGCAGGACCAGAACGACAGCGCGTTCGTCGGGGCCCGGGCGGAGCTCACGGCCGTGGAGGAGTACCAGCGCGGCGTCTCCGGCGCCCCCCGCCTCCAGGTGCTCGTCGCCAACGCCGGGACGAACTTCCGCCAGGGGCGGCGTACGGCGGAGCTGGTCAGCGAGATGGCCGCCGAGGACCCCCGGGTGCTCGGGGTGATCGGCTTCCAGCGCAGCGTCCGCGGCGTCGAGGAGGCCATGCGGACGCTGCACACGGCGAAGATCCCGATGCTGGTGACCACCGCGACCGCCGACCGGCTCGGATACCTGCCGGACGACCCCTCCCGGGCCGGGTCCGGCGGCTACCCCTCGCCGTACGTGTTCCGTCTCGGGCCGTCGAACCAGCGGCAGGCGCGGCTGGCCGCCAGGTTCGCCCGCCACCGGCTCCTCGGCGGTGTGCGCAAGCCGTCCGCCGTGGTCGTCCAGGACCGGACGGACGACGACAACTACACGAACAACCTCGCCGACGACTACGCGGACGAGGCCGCCGCGGTGGGGATCACGGTCGGCGACCGCGTCGCGTACCAGGACCGGGGGACGGGCATGGACCTGGCGGTGAGCCGGGCCTGCGCCCACGGGCCCGACCTGCTTCTCTACGCGGGGCGCGCGGCCGACTTCCTCGACTTCCTCCGCTACGTCGAGGGCAAGGACTGCGGCAAGGAGCCGATCAGGGTTCTCGCGGGCGACGACGTCATCAAGGCGGTGGCCAACCGCGGCGCGGAGATCGGCGACTACCGGCGTGTCCAGGTCTACTACGCGGCGCTTGCGAGCCGCGAGCTGTGGCGCGACGGCGCCGTGGCGCCGACGGGCTTCGTGCAGGGCCTGCTGAGCGGCCGGCACCCGAAGGAGTCCGACGACAATCTCATCCTCAGTTACGACGCCGCCAAGCTGTTCTACGAGCGCGTCAACGCGGCCTACCGGGGCGGTCCGCCCAGCAGGGGGGATCTGCTCTACCAGATCTCCCTCGTCTCACCGCGCGACAGGTGGAACGGCTCGAGCGGGGTGATCTCCTTCGGTGCCGCCGCCCACGAGCCCGAGGACAAGACCATCGCGATCATGAAGGTGACCGGCTCGGGCAGGTCCGAGGTCGCCTACCGCTGCGGGCGCCTGGCGACCACCGAGCCCGAGGGCGGCGAGGAGAAGAACAGCGAGGAGAAGATCTGCCCGGATCTCGACGGAGACGACAGGGAGCGCGCGGCCCGGAACGCTCCGGCCGCGATCCCGTCCGCGGGCCCGTCCACGCTCTCGCTCCGGGACGCCGCCGGCCCCGGCCGGTGACGCGGAACATCCGGTTCACGCGGAAACGGCCCGCCCCGGAAGGGACGGGCCGTCAAGGGCGCTGACGGCGCACCGGCGGTGCTGTCCATGGTGCGCGGGCGGGCCCGGCGGCCTCTCGGAGCCTGTGGCACACCGCAGGGCCGCGATCCCGGCGCGGACGCTCAGACCTTGCCGACGACCTCGGCGGCGCCGGGCACCTCGTTGATGGAGCGCTGCTTCGGGCCCACGTAGTCGGCGCTGGGGCGGACCAGCCTGCCCGTGCGCTTCTGCTCCAGGATGTGGGCGGCCCAGCCGGCGGTCCGGGCGCAGGTGAACATCGAGGTGAACATGTTCGACGGCACCTCGGCGAAGTCGAGGACCACCGCGGCCCAGTACTCCACGTTGGTCGCGAGGACCCGGTCCGGCTTGCGGGCGTGCAGCTCCTCCAGCGCGGCGGTCTCCAGCGCGGCGGCGACCTCGTAGCGGGGCGCGCCCAGTTCCTTGGCCGTACGGCGCAGCACGCGGGCGCGCGGGTCCTCGGCCCGGTAGACCCGGTGGCCGAAGCCCATGAGCCGCTGGCCCTTGTCCAGCTCGCTCTGGACGTACTTGCGGGCGTCACCCATCTTCTCGACGCCCTCGATCATGTGCAGCACCCGCGCCGGCGCGCCGCCGTGCAGCGGGCCGGACATCGCGCCGACCGCGCCCGACAGGGCGGCCGCCACGTCGGCGCCGGTGGAGGCGATGACACGGGCGGTGAACGTCGAGGCGTTCATGCCGTGCTCCGCGGCCGACGTCCAGTACGCGTCGATGGCCTTCACGTGCTTGGGATCGGGCTCACCGCGCCAGCGGACCATGAAGCGCTCGACGATGCTCTCGGCCTCGTCGACGCGCTTTTGCGGAACCATCGGCAGCCCCAGGCCGCGGGCCGACTGCGCGACGAACGACAGGGCGGTCACCGAGGCGCGTGCGAGATCGTCGCGGGCCTGGTCGTCGTCGATGTCGAGCAGGGGCCGGAAGCCGTAGGACGGCGCCAGCATGGCCAGCGCGCTCTGTACGTCTACTCGGATGTCGCCGGAATGGACGGGAAGTGGGTACGGCTCCGCCGGGGGCAGGCCCGGCTGGAACGAGTTGTCGACGAGCAGGCCCCAGACGTGTCCATAGGAGACGTTGCCCACGAGCTCTTCGATGTCGACGCCCCGGTATCGCAGGGCGCCCCCTTCTTTGTCCGGTTCCGCGATCTCGGTCTCGAACGCCACCACGCCTTCGAGCCCGGGTTTGAAGTCGGACATTCTCGGCCGCCTCCCTCTCTTGTGAAGTCCAGAGCCTTGATGTCGAGATACCGGCGGGTCAATTTAACCCTCAACGCCCGACTGTCGCGCCCCCGGCCCTACCGAACGGGGTTCCCCCTGGTGGGGGGCACCGAGCGAGACGTACGCCGAACACGCGAGAATACCTTTCCGTGGACAGCGCTTCGCACCTCCCCGGCCTCCGGCACAGCTACGAGGGTGAGCCCCTGCTCGAATCCGGCATGGCCACCGACCCGGTGACGCAGTTCGCACTGTGGTTCGCGGACGCCGTCGGCGCGGGCCTGCCCGAACCGAACGCCATGGTCGTCGCCACCAGCTCCGCCGGTGGCCGTCCCTCCGCCCGAACGGTCCTCCTCAAGGGGTTCGACGAGCGCGGGTTCGTCTTCTTCACCAACTACGAGTCTCGCAAGGGCCGCGACCTCGGCGAGAACCCGAGGGCCTGCCTGCTGTTCCCGTGGCATCCCATCAGGCGGCAGGTCCGCGTGGAGGGCTCCGTCGTACGGCTCCCGCGCGAGGACAGCGCCGCCTACTTCCACTCTCGCCCGTACGGCTCGCGCGTCGGCGCGTGGGCCTCCCGTCAGTCGGCGGTGGTGGAGTCGAGGGAGCAGCTCGACGCCAGGTTCCGTGAGCTGGCCGCACGCTGGCCGCAGGACCCGCCGCTGCCGGACTTCTGGGGCGGCTTCCGGGTGGTGCCCGCGGAGGTCGAGTTCTGGCAGGGCCAGACCGACCGCATGCACGACCGGCTCCGCTACCGGCGCACCGGCGACGCCTGGACGCTGGAGCGCCTCGCCCCCTGAGGTCCCGCTCCCCGATGGCGTCAGGGCAGCCCGGCAGCGACCTTGAGGTCGGCGAGGAAGCCGGAGTACGCCTCGTCCCGGTCGGGCGAACGGAGGATCGCCGAGGGGTGGATCGTCGCCACGTAGTACGCCCCCTCGTGCCGGGGGACCGGCTCTCCCCGATGCCTGGTCACGCGGAAGTCCGGGCCCAGCAGGGCCCGGGCGGCCGTGGCCCCCAGCACCACGGTGACCTCCGGGTCCACCAGGCGCATCTCGGCCTCGAGCCAGGGGCGGCAGGCGTTGATCTCCCCCACTGAGGGCTTCCGGTGGATCCTGCGTTTGCCGCGGGGCTCGTATTTGAAGTGCTTGACCGCGTTGGTCACGTACACCGCCTCGCGCTCGATGCCGGCCTCCTCGAGCGCCCTGTCCAGCAGGCGCCCCGCGGGCCCGACGAACGGCGCGCCCTCGCGGTCCTCCTGGTCGCCCGGCTGCTCGCCGACCAGCATGAACCGCGCGTCGGGGACGCCCTCGCCGAAGACCGTCTGCGTGGCGGCGCGGTAGAGGTCGCAGCCCTCGCAGTGCCGCGCGGCATCCCTGAGCGCGGGCAGGCTGATATCCGCCGGAAGGAATCGCTGGGCCCCGATGTTTCCCATCCTGGGTCGCTTCCCCAATAGGGTCGGCTGCGAACGCGGGGGAGGTCGTAGCATCGTTGTAACACTGGTGGAGGAGCCTAAGCCTTGACCGCACATGGCCTGATCGATACGACGGAGATGTACCTCCGCACGATCTTCGAGCTCGAAGAAGAAGGCATCGTGCCGCTCCGCGCCCGCATCGCCGAGCGCCTGCAGCAGAGCGGTCCGACTGTCAGTCAGACAGTGGCGCGCATGGAACGCGACGGCCTGGTGAAGGTCGAGGGGGACAGGCACCTCAGCATGACGGAGCTGGGCCGCACGCTGGCCATCCGCGTGATGCGCAAACACCGTCTCGCGGAGTGCCTGTTGACCCAGGTGATCGGCATGCCGTGGGAGGAGGTCCACATCGAGGCGTGCCGCTGGGAGCACGTGATGTCGGAGTCGGTGGAGAGCCGGCTCGTGAGTCTCCTCAAGAACCCACGGGTGTGCCCGCACGGCAACCCGATCCCCGGTCTCGACGAGCTCGGGGTGCCGCAGTCCGGTTCGGCCGGGGATGAGACGGTGTCCCCCATGGTGACCCTCGCGGGACAGGCCCCCGTGCCCGTTGTAGTGCGCCGAATCAGCGAACAAGTGCAAAGCGACCCGGCCGTGATGCTTAAACTCAAGCAAGTTGGGATACAACCCGGACGCGAGGTGACGCTCGCGGCGAGTGACAACGGTGTAACGGTGACTGGTGATGGTGAGGTGGGAACCACGACCGCGGACCTTCCGAGGGACGTCGCCTCACACGTTTTTGTCACCAGACGATGACGGAATGAGTTGTGCCTGGTTGAATCCCCTAGGGAGTCCTTTCATTTCTCGCGACCCAGCCTTCGCAGGAGCGCCCGTGCCCGGCATAGCGAACCCACCTCGTCAAGGGACGGTCGTGGCATGAGGCGATGGGGAGATCTGTCACAGGACGCCGACGACCATCTCTCCGCCGGTTCCGTGCTCGACCACGCGGAGATGGCCGTGGTCGTGACCGATCGCTTCAGCAACGTCCTGTACTGGAACCCCTTCGCGGAGCAGTTGTTCGGCCGCGTCGGGACGTCTCCGGGCAAGGAGTCGCTGCACACCCTCGGGATCTCGGAGAAGGACCACCCGCTCACGGCCGAGCTGGCCAAGCACGTGCTGCGCGGTGGCGTGTGGGAGGGCACGTTCGACGTGGTCCGCGGCGACGGCACGACGATCTACGTGCGCGCGCAGGCCGTGCCGCTGCGGCACCCTTCCGGCTCCGTGAGCGGCATCGTGATCACCGCACGCGAGGCGATGCGCAGCAACGAGCGTGAGAAGGACCGCTTCGGCCTGCTCGAGCGGATCGGCGAGCGGCTCGCCGGCTCCCTGTACGTCGAGGAGACGCTCAACCGGGTCGCGGAGATGCTCGTACCGCAGTTCGCCGACCACTGCTTCATCGAACTGAACGAGGGCGACCGCCTGGTGCGCAAGGTCTCCACGCACGTGAACGGCTGGACGCCGCCGCCGGACACGTGGCGGCCGGTCGGCGCGGAGATCAGATACCCCCTCGGGCACTACGCCGAGACCGCCCTGCGCCGCCAGGAGACGATCCTCATCGAGGACTTCTCGCAGGTCAGCTACCCGGCGACGAGCGAGGGCGCGGCCCGGCTGTGCGGCGAGATCGGCATGACCTCGGCCATCGTCGCCCCGCTGTGCGTGCGTGGCGAGACGCTCGGCCTGATGTACCTCGGCCTGTCGAACCTGACGAACCGGCGCTCGCCCCACTACGACACCTTCGACCGCGACTTCGTCGGCGCCATCGCGACCCGCGTCGCGCTCGCCGTCGACAACGCGCTGCTGTTCGAGGAGGAGCGGCACACCGCCGAGTCGTTCCAGAAGCACCTGCTCCCGCGGCAGCCGCTGCCCACGCTCGACGGCCTGGAGATCGCCGTCCGCTACTACCCGGCCGCCCCGCTGGCCTCCCACGGCCAGGGCATCCAGACCCAGGTGGGCGGCGACTGGTACGACGTGATCCCGCTGTCGGCCGGGCGCGTCGGCATCGTGATCGGCGACGTCGAGGGCCGGGGGGCCAAGGCGGCGGCGGTCATGGGGCAGCTCAGAGCCGCGTTGCGGGCCTTCGCCCAGGACGACAAACCGCCCGCCGACATCCTCGCCCGCCTGGACGAGTGGACCAGGATCGTCGCCGCGCCCGAGCACGACGACTTCGGCGCCGACATCACCAACCCGCCGATCGTCACCTGCCAATACATGGTGTACGACGCGTGGTCGAGGCAGCTGTCGTTCGCCAACGCCGGGCACGCGCCGCCGCTGATGATCGTGGACGGCGAGGCCAGGGACCTGGACATCACCGAGGTCGGCCAGCCGCTGGGGGTGCGGGCCAAGGGCATGCACGCCGACCTGGTCTACAAGGAGGAGACGAGGGTGCTGCCGCCCGGCGCGACCCTGCTTCTCTACACCGACGGCCTGATCGACCGCAGGCCGCCGCGCGACTCCGCCACGGGCGTCCCGGACGACGACGAGGCGCTGGACATTCTGCGGGAGAAGCTGGCCAAGGCGTCGGGGGAGTCCGTCGAGCGCATCGCCGACCTGGCCACGGTGGCCGTCCCCGGCGAGATCGACGACGACATGGCCATTCTCGTCGTCCGCTCGGCCGGTGCGGAGCTGCAGTCCCAGGAACGGACGTTCCCGGCTCAGCCGATCATGGTGAGCGAGGCGCGGCGGATGGCGTCCGAGGCGTTCGCCGGATGGCAGGTGCCCGAGGAACGCGCGGAGCTGGCCTGCCTGCTCGTCTCCGAGGTCGTGACCAACGTGGTCCTGCACGCCGCCAGCGCCAGCGTGCCGCGTCGCGAGCTGGTGCTCGACGGGCCGCCGCTGCCGTTCGACGAGTCGTGGGACGTGCCGGGCTTCGAAGAGGAGATCGCGGGCGACAAGGAGTTCACCCTGCGACTGCGCAGGGGCGCGGAGTCCGTCTGGGTCGAGGTCTTCGACCAGGATCTGCGCCTGCCCCGCATCCGCAGTGCGGGGGAGAACGACGAGGGCGGCCGTGGCCTCTACCTCGTCGACCAGCTCGCGCGACGCTGGGGCTCCCGCCCGACCCGCGAGGGCAAAGCGGTCTGGTTCGAGATCCCCACCGGCGGTCGTTAGGCCGTGACGCGTCCCCGGATGCGGGGCGCGTCACGGTCAGTTCTTCTGCTTGATGCAGCTGTATCCGGCCGGGCGTTCGGGCTCGAGCGTCACCTGCCGCAGCACGGTCGCGTCGATGGAGATGCGGAAGGTCTCCTGGTGCGCGCAGTCGTACACCGCGTACGCGCCCTCGCGTTCGCCGAGCAGCAGCACCTCCACTCCGCCGCGCAGCACCTTGCCGCTTTCGCGGTCGTTGAGCACCACCCACTGGTCCTGGAAACCCACCATCGACAGGAGCATGCTGGCGGGCCTGCCCTTCTCGGCGACGGCGAGCGCGTCGCTCTCCATCTGTCCCATCAGTGCGAAGCCCAGCCCGATGCCGGTGAACGCGGCCACCACGATCTTCATGCCCGCGCGACCGGCCGGACGCCGCCGCAGCAGCCGGAACGGCACGAGGAAGGCCAGGGCGCCGATCACCGCCGCGGTGATCACGATGCCGGCCAGCGACGCGCCCTCGCCCAGCCCGAGATAGCCGAGGAAGCCCCAGTAGCTCGCCCCGCACCACAGCGCGCCGGCGGTCGCGGCGGCCCACGGGCGCACGCGTACGGCCTGGGCCAGACGGAACAGGTGGCCGAGGGTGGCCTTGTCGAGCAGCCAGACGACCGCCACGACGACGCCCGCGAGCAGCGCGCCGCCGATGATGAGCAGGATCAGCGTCCCCACCAGGCGGCCGAACATGGTGGCCTGGTCGATGCCCGCCTGCTCGGGGCTGATGTTGAAGATGCCGTACACCTGCTGGATGCCGAGATAGAGCAGCGCGTAGAGGGCGATGCCGATGGGCACCACGACTGATCCGCTACGTTCCAGCAAGTCGATGACGCCGGCTCTCGCGTCCGGCTCCGGCGGGTCGGCGAGGCCGGTGTGTTCCTCCGGCGTGACGATAGTCATTTATCGGTTCATTTCGTCTTCAACCAATGCGACGGAACATGATTGCAGCCCGCGCGGACGAGCATGCACCGAATCCGCCTCAACGGACGGGGGCGGACGCGACGCGCTGCGCGCTTCTTTCCGGCCGTCCCCGGTGCTTGACTCGGACACATGGAGCTCGCCCACGACCGCCGCGGCAGCGGGCCGCCGCTGGTCCTCCTCCACGGCATCGGTCACCACCGGCACGGCTGGCTGCCGGTCCTCGACCTGCTCGCCGAGCGGCACGACGTCATCGCGGTGGACCTGCCCGGCTTCGGAGAGTCCCCGCCGCTGCCGTACGGCACGCCGTACAACGTGGAGACGCTGGGGCGGGCGGTGCGGGAGTTCTGGACCGGGCTCGGCCTGAGCCGGCCACACATCGCGGGCAACTCGCTGGGCGGATACATCGCGCTCGACCTCGCGTCCGCCGCCGACGTCCGCACGGCCGTCGCGTTGTCCCCCGCCGGGTTCTGGTCGCGGGCGGAATACGCGTACGCGCGGGCCGTGCTGCGGCTGATGCGGCTGGCGGTGCGGGCGGACGGGCTGCCCACGCTCGCGGCCGGTACGGACGAGGGGAAGGCCCTGGCGGCGGGCCTGATCGTGGCCCGTCCGCAGCGGCTTTCCGGCGAGGCCGTGCGCGTGGCGGTCACGGCGCTGCGTGACTGCGTGGGGTTCGAGGAGACGCTGGACTCGCTGGCGTGGGTCGCGCCGCCCGCGCCGCCCAAGGTGCCGGTCACGATCGCCTGGGGCGAGCGCGACCGGCTGCTGCCGCGCCGCCAGGCCGTACGGGCGGCGCGGTGGGCGGGGCAACGGACGTTGCTGCTGCGGGGCTGTGGTCACGTGCCGATGAGCGACGACCCGGAGCTGGTCGCGCGGGTGATTCTCGAACGCAGCGGTGATGCCCCGTAGTCCCCGGCAGCGGGACCGATTGCGCCGACGGGCACGCGGAGGCGGGGATACCCACGCATACTGATCAGTGTGGACACCGGACTCATCCTTCTGGTCTTCCTGGCGTTCCTGTTCGCGTGGCTGCTGAACAAGGTGCGCCGGTTCTTCCGGCTGAGCCCGATGGCCTACGGGGGCGTGGTGATCGTGTTCGTGGTGGCCATGCTGCTGATCTGGGGACAGCAGCACCACTGAGGCATCAGAAGCCGAAGGACCGGCCGATGATCTCCTTCATGATCTCCGTGGTGCCGCCGTAGATCGTCTGCACGCGGCTGTCGAGCCAGGCCTTGGCCACCGGATACTCCAGCATGTAGCCGTAGCCGCCGTGGAGCTGGACGCACCGGTCGACGACTTTGTTCTGCAGCTCGGTCGTCCACCACTTGGCCTTGGCCGCGTCCACCGCCGTCAGCTCCTTGGCGTTGAGCGCCCGTGCGCACTTGTCCACGTAGTGGCGGGCGATCTCCACCTCCGTGGCCAGTTCGGCCAGCAGGAACCGGGTGTTCTGGAACTTGCCGATGCTCCGGCCGAAGGCCGTACGGTTGCGGCAGTACTCGATCGTCTGCTCCAGCACCGTCTCCGCCGCGGCCACGGCCGCCACCGCGATCGACAGCCGTTCCTGCGGCAGGTTGTTCATGAGCTGGAAGAAGCCCTGTCCTTCCTCGCCGCCCAGGAGGTTGGCCACCGGCACCCGGACGTTCTCGAAGAACAGCTCGGCGGTGTCCTGCGCGTGCATGCCGACCTTCTCCAGGTTGCGGCCGCGGGTGAAGCCCTCCATGCCGCGCTCCACCACCAGCAGCGAGGTGCCGCGCGCACCCGCGGAAGGGTCGGTCTTGGTCACGACCACGACGAGGTCGGAGTTGATGCCGTTGGTGATGAAGGTCTTCTGCCCGTTCACCACATAGTGGTCGCCCTCGCGGACGGCGATGGTGCGGATGCCCTGCAGATCGCTGCCGGCCCCCGGCTCGGTCATGCCGATGGCCGTGATCAGCTCGCCGGACGCGAAGCCGGGCAGCCAGCGCTGCTTCTGTTCGTCGTCGGTGAGGTCGACCAGGTAGGGCGCCATGATGTCGTTGTGCAGGCCGAACCCCAGGCCGGTCGCGCCGGCGCGGACGACCTCCTCGACGATCACCATGTTGTAGCGGAAGTCGGTGATCCCGGAGCCGCCGTACTCCTCGGGTACGGAGAAACCGAACATGCCCAGCTCGCCCGCCTTCTTCCACACCTCGCGGGGGACGATGCCGTCCTTCTCCCACTGTGCGTGGTGGGGGACGACCTCGCGGGCTATGAACTCACGGACGGTCTCGCGGAAGAGGTCGTGCTCCTCGTCGAAGAGGTCTCGCCGCATCGGGTACGCCTTCCGGCTCAGGGTCTGTTGGCGGCACCAGAATACGATTCTGGTGCTCCTCGGGTCGATCGGCTGCAACCTGTACGGAGTGTCACAACTCCGAAACCATTGCGATAACGGCCCCTTTGACCGCTTCCGTACCCCCTAAGATCTACCTTCGGTTTGCTATAGGCCCGCTGGGGCGGACCTGTGATCGGAGTGTGCGGTGAATCGGTGGAGAGCTGGTCTTCCTAGGGCCATGGCCGCCCTGGCCCTCGGCCTGGCAGGTACGGCGACGGTCGTCACGTCGTCGTCGACGGCGAGTGCCGCTACCGCAGATCTCGTCGTGGATTACGCCTGTACACAGGGCGTGGCCGAGTCCGGCTCGAAGACTGTGAATCTCCGGACGAAGCTCACCGTCCCCACCACGTTGAACGTCGGCGATCCCCTCAACGTCGAGTGGAAGCTGAACTACAAGGACGCGACGCGGTTGGGAGCGCCCGCGCGGCTGCCCGACGGCGGCCGCATCGAGGTGACCGGGCGGGTCAACCTCAGCGGTGCCTGGATCGGGCAGCTGCAGCCGAAGGGATCCGTGGACCAGCCGGGCGCCATGATCAAGGGCACTCCGCTCAAGCTGCCTGACGGCATCGCGGACTTCGCCTACACGGACCGGGAGGGCACTCTCACGGTCAAGCCCGGCAGGTTGTTCATCGACTTCCGTCCTCCCGCCTCCGAGGTCATGGTCAACGACGACGACTTGGCGATCACTTATGGCCCTGGCTGGGAAGATCTCAACGATCAGCCGAGCCAGAACAAGGACTACCACCTCGACCTGCACAGGACCACGGCCAAAGACGCCTGGGCATCGCTGACCTTCACGGGCACCGGGATCGACTACATCGCCCAGAAGGACCAGCGCGCCGGAGAGATCGACATCGCCGTCGACGGTCAGCCCGGCACTCCGCCGCGAATCGACCCTTCGAAGAACGACGACGGCACGGTGGTCAACGACGCCAACAAGGGTGGGCAGACCCTGTGGAGGTTCCGCGGCCTGAAGTTCGGCGAACACACGATCACCATCAAGAATGTCGAGGACGGCAAGTGGGGCCAGCTCGACGCCTTCCGTGTGATCACGCGGGAGCTGGCCAACCCGCCGCAGGAGTACCGCGCGACCTGCGAGATCGTCAGCGCGCCGGTCGCCGTGCAGGTGAAGATCGGCGGCGGTGACGACAACCCCCCGCCGACCAGCCCGTCGCCGGACAGCTCGCCGGACGCGTCGCCTCCGGTGAGCCCGTCGGCCAGCCCTTCCGCCAGTGCTTCGGTCAGTCCGTCCGGTGGGAACCCGGGTGACGAGTCGCCCTCGCCGTCGCCTTCACCGTCGACCTCCCCCTCGGTGTCTCCCTCGGCCAGCCCGTCACCGGCTGCGGCGGCGACACAGAACTACGTCGTGACGGCGGTGGTCACGCAGGGCAGCCCGTCTCCGACGGCGACGAAGACGGTGACACTGACCGCGACTCCGTCCGTGGCCCAGGTGGCGGTCACTCCGCAAGGCGGCGCGCAGACCGGTGAGGCTCCGGAGCGCATGTCCTCTTCGGGCATGCTGCTGATCGGCTCGGGTGGTGCGCTGTTGTTGATCGGCATGCTCAGTGGGGTGGCACTGCTCCGGCGCAGGGCGGCGCACTCGGGCGAGCGGGGCTGAGGAGGATGACGATGAACGACACTCCCAACGGCGGGGCTCCGGAACAGGGCGGCACCGCGAACGACGTCGAGAACGACGCCAAGAAGACGCGCAAGCCGCTGCCGCAGCCGGTTCTCGCGACCCTGCTCGTGGCCGGGTCGTTCGGCGGCATCGCGGCCGTCATGGCCGGGATGCTCGCCGTGCTGAGCCCCTCGGACTCGCAGGAGACCGGGCTGGCCGCGGGCACACAGGTGAACGTCCAGGACGCGGGCAACGTGGCCTTCCTGCCGCCGACCGTGGGCCCGGGCGGACCTGGCGTGCCGCTCACGGCCGCGGACCCGACCGCGCCGCCGCCGCTGCCCGCGCTGCAGCCGATCGCCCCGCTGACCCTCACGAGCGCGGCCTCGTCGTCCTCGACGCCGCTGTCGTCCTCGTCGTCCGCCGCGAAGAAGACGACGACCAAGAAGGTCACCGGCAGGCCCCTCAAGATCAGCATCCCGGCGATCGGCGTGAAGGCCGTCGTGGGCTCGGTCGGCGTGGCGAAGTCCGGCGAGATCCAGACGCCTCCGCTGAGCAAGCCGAACCTCACCGGCTGGTACCGCCTCGGGCCGGCCCCCGGCGACCAGGGGCCGTCGATCATCCTCGGGCACGTGAACACCCGCAAGGGCGCCGCCGTCTTCAGCCGGCTGCGTGAGCTCAAGCGCGGCAACAAGATCGCCGTCCTGCGCGCGGACGGCAAGATGGCGATCTTCACGGTGGACGGAATCGAGCAGGTCAGCAAGTCGACGTTCCCGACGAAGCGGGTCTACGGCAACACGATCACGTCCTCGCTGCGCCTGATCACCTGCGGCGGGGTCTACAACGCCAAGCAGCACCACTACACCGACAACATCATCGTCTACGCGACCCTGACGGAGACCAAGGGCAAGTGATCGGGAGGTGGTCAGTTCACGCTGATCACCTCTTCGCCCTTCTGCGCCTCGCGCTCGGGCGGATCGTGCGGCTTGCGCCGTACGGCCGTCCGGGCCACGCGCTGCACCGGCAACGTGCCCGCCATCACCGCCATGGCCACGAGCGCCACGAGCGGTCGTCGCTTTTCCGCCTCCGCTCTCCCCACTGTGAGAGGGCGATGAAGGTTCCCTGAGAATTTCCTGACATTAGGCCCCACTGGTTATGCCCGTGGTCAACTCCTGGGAGACTGTTGGTCCACGTGTACGGACTGTGGTGGCAGGAGAGACGTCGTGCCCGACCCCAGCGCCCGGCGCAGAAGTGCCCGGCGTCGCATCGCGGCCCGGTCGGCAGCGGGAGCGACGGTCGCACTGGCCCTGATGACCTGGCCGGTGCTTGCGGCGAGTCAGACCACGACCGTGCCGTATTCCTGCGTTCCGGCGGGCGGAAGCGCCGCGACCTACCCCGTGAGCGTGACTCTGGTCGCGCCGGACAACCCGGTGGTGAACAGCCCGGCGGTCGTCACCTGGCAGCTCGCCCCCGCCTCGCCGTCACCGGACCAGAGCTCCATGGTGGTGCCGGCCACGGGCATCGCGGCGAACGACGTCCTGGTCGCCGAGGGCCTGATGGAGGCGAGCGGTGCTCCCGTCGTGAGCGAGTCCGCCACTCCCAGCGAATCGCCGACCCCCACGCCGACCCCCACGCCGTCCCCCTCGGCGTCGCCGTCCGTCTCGCCCACGCCGTCCCCCTCCGCGTCGCCGTCCGTCTCGCCCACGCCCTCCCCTTCGGCGTCGCCGTCCCCCGATGAGGGGGAATCGGCCGGAGAGACGGATTCTCCGGCGGTCGCGGACACCTCCCCCTCGCCGTCCCCGAGCGCCTCGCCGTCTCCCAGCGCGTCACCGTCTCCGAGCGCGTCACCGTCTCCGAGCCCGACGCCCTCGACCGGCGAGACGGGCTCGTCCACGGACGACACGACGACCGGCGCTCAGGAGGAGACCCCTTCGGCGATCACGCTGAGCCCAACCGCCTCCACGGCGGTCCCGTCGTCCCTCTCGCCGTCGGCCACGCTGTCGCCGATCCCGGAACTGCTCGTCACGCTGACTCCGACGGTGCAGGGCACGGTGGGGGTCGCGGCCGGAAACTTCACGCTGAGGCTGCGGCCGGCCGGGGACACCACCGGTACGGGCGAGGCGCTCTATACGTGCACACTGCCGGACTCCGCGCCCCGGGCGTCGCTCGCCTTCACCGTTTCCACATCCGATTCGTCGGGCACGACTCCCTCGGACGACGACGGAGGCGCGAGTCCGTCGCCCACTCCCGACGCGACGGCGTCTCCGGCCGCCACGGTCACGACGACCACCACGGCCACGGTCACCGCCTCAGCCGCCGCCACCGCCACGGCGACCACCACCGTGTCCACCACCGCGACGACCACGGTCTCCCGTACGGCGACCAAGCAGGTCAAGACGACGCCGCTCGGTGGCGCGCAGACCGGAGCCGGGGGCGACGCGGGCCCGGACGCCCGCCTCGTCGTGCTCACCGGCCTGGCGCTGATGGCCGCGGCGGCGGCCGGCGGACTGCTGCTGCGGCGTTTCGGCCCGAACCCCGGCTCCTACGGCAGGCGCTAGCGTCCGGGCGGTGCGGACGTTGCGGAAACGTGGGAGAGTTTTGAGAAGCGGAGGCGGTCTTGGGGTTTTTGTCCATAAAATCTCTACCTGAGCGTGACCGTATGCTGGCAAGCTGGTACGCCTGTTGACTGCGAGTATCGAAGTGGAGAGAAGTCAGTGCTGAAGTCAAAGGCGCGGGGCCGTGTCGCCGGAAGGGCCGCCGCGGCCGGAGTGGTCAGCGCGGGCCTTCTCCTGGGCCTGGGCGCGCTCGGCGCGCATGCCGACACGAAGACCGTGACATACACCTGCACACCGTCGACGACGGGCGGCACCGCCGTCAATCACGACTTCACCGTGTCGCTCACCTCGACCGGGACCGGCACCGTGTACACCGCGACCTTGAGCTTCACGCCGGTCACCACGTCGGCGTTCCCCGCTCCGGTGGCGATCGCGAACGGCGCGTCGATCGAGTTGCAGCCCAGCGTGGCGGCCTCGGTGCTGCCGGCCACCGCGACCGCGGGAGTCTCCACGCCCTCGCCGAGAGGCGCGGCGTTGACCTCGGCCGTCGCGGCCCAAGCGACGATGCCGCCGCTCCCCACGGCGACGCTGACCGTCACACCGTCGTCCGGGGCCACCTCGGTGGTGTTGACGGCGAAGGACTTCAAGATCAACATGATCGCGCCCGCCGGCACGGGCACGAACACCACCACGACGCCCACCACGCTGTACACCTGTGCGATCGCCACGACGGGTGCCAACACGGCGCCCGCGGTGGCGACGATTCCGGTGGCGAGTCCCTCGGCCTCCCCGTCCGCGTCCCCGAGCGCCAGCCCCAGTGCCAGTCCCAGCGCCTCCCCGAGCGTCTCGCCCACGCCCCGCAACACCCGGACGGTGTTCGAGACGGTCTTCGCGTCGCCCACGCCGTCCAAGAAGAAGACGAAATCCGTTCAGGTCGAGAACACCCCCGGGGGTGGCGCGGCCACCGGCGGCGGAGGTGACGCGGGCCCCGACGCCCGCCTCTTCGTCCTCACCGGCACCGCGCTGATGCTGGCGGCCGCGGCCGGCGGGCTCGTGCTGCGGACCCGCCGCCGCCCGGCGAGACAGTAAGTAGGACTAGCGATGACCACCCCGCCACCTGGGCAGTACCCGCCGGGCCAGCCGTACGGCATGCCTCTCGGGCCCGGCGGGCAGGGCTACCCGCAGCCGGTTTACGGCCAGCCGGTCTTCCAGCCGGTGATGCTGCCGCATATGCAGCCCGTGCAACCGCCGCAGGAACCGGAGGAGAAGCCTCCCGGCGACGGCGCGCAGGCCATCCGGCGGCTACTGATCACGGCCGCCGTCGTGGGCCTGGTCATCATGGTCGTGGGCGTCGTGATCATATGGAACAACCCCGACGAGTACGCCGCCGCGCCGACCCGTCAGTCGCTGAAGCTCGCGGCTCCACAGAACGGGCTCGCCCCCACCGTGGGGCCCGGTGGCGCCGGGCAGCCGCTGACGCAGGCGGTCGCCGACGCGCCGCCGCCGGTCCCGAAGATCCCGGCCGCCCCCGCGATGCAGCCGTCCACGCCCAAGCGTCTGGTCATTCCCAAGCTCGGCATCAACGCCCCGATCAAGTCGGTCGGTCTCGACCGCGCCGGCGCGATCCAGACGCCCCCGATCGGCAATCCGAACCTGGTCGGCTGGTATCGCGGCGGCCCGACGGCGGGTGAGGCGGGCCCGGCGGTCATGCTCGGTCACAAGGACACCACCTCGCGCAGCGCCGTCTTCGCCCGCCTGCACGAACTGGAGTACGGCGACAAGATCGAGGTGTACCGCCTCGACGGGACCGTGGCCATCTTCACCGTGGGCGGGATCGAGCAGGCCGACAAGCAGACGTTCCCCACCAACCGGGTGTACGGGCACGCCGACAACGCCGAGCTGCGGCTGATCACCTGCGGCGGCAAATACAACTATTCGACCGGTCACTACTTCGACAACGTCATCGTCTACGCCACGATGACCGGCACGCGTCTGGCGAAGTCGAAGTCCTGAACCGGGGCGACCTCGCCGGAAGGGCTCGTGGTCGGCGACCGTGGAGGCTATGGTCTCTTCGACCGATCATGAGGAGGGCCTGTGGGCTGGTTCTCGAAAGTCCTGCTCCCCGGTCGGCTGCGCACAGGGCCCACGGCGCTGCTGCCCGCCCGGCCGGACCAGAAGACACTGCTGGCGGTCGCACAACTCGCCGATCCCGAGGCGAGGACCGACGGCGACGACATCATCGCGGGCGGATCGCGCATCCAACCGCCCATCGAACTGACCGGAGACATCCTCGCCAAGCTCGGAGTGCCCGGCGAGGACAGGCTCTGGGCCTGCCGGATCGCCGCCGAGGGCCCGCTGCCGGTCGACTTCTTCGACAAGAGCCTGGCCGAGGGCATCGCGTACCGCCTCGGCGGCTGGTCGCTCTGCCAGGGTGAGCCGCTCGATCCGGCGGACGACGGCGGAGACCCGCTGGTCTACCTGCCGGCCGTGCCGGAGCCCGAGGAGATCCTGCTGGCCCTGCGCGGACTACTGGGTCCTGTCGAGGCCGTGGACACGGAACGATGGCCGGAGGGGGAACTCGTCGACGGTGTCGTCCACGTTCCCGTCCGCCGCGGCAGGGTGGCCGACGTCTACGCGGGCGAAGGGCTGGTCCTCACCGTCGAGGAGGGGCACCGCATGCCGCCCGCCGCCCAGGCCCGCTGGCCGTACCTCACGGAGATCGCCATCGCCCGGATCTCGCCGATCGAGCATGCGGAGGAGACGAACGGCGAGGGCGCCGGAAGCACCGAGCACGCGGCGGAGGACCTTCTCGCGGCCGTCGGCGTCACGGACGGCGTCGGCGCGGGCGGGGACATGGGCGGCGTCGGCGCGGGCGGGGACACGGGCGGCGTAGGCGCGGGCGAGGACATGGTGCCCGAGGACGCGACGCGGGTGGAGCTCGTCGGGCGGGCGGCCATCGCGGTGACGCTGGCCAACGCGCTCCGCGGGATCGCGGCCGACAGCCGGGGGTTCCAGATCGTCGAGCCCGCCGACGTGCTGCCCGGAGGTTACGCCTGAGCCCTGTCCCCGAAGCACGTCCCCGAAGCGCGTCCCCGAGCGCGCCCATATCGCGGCCTGCCCCGACGAACGTTCTGAGGTAACCTCTCACTAACCGAACATTGCTCGGTTTTCTATGGAGGCACTGTGGCAGAGGCGTACATCGTCGGGGCGGTCCGCACACCGGTCGGCAAGAAGAAGGGCGGGCTCTCCGCGGTCCATCCGGTCGACCTGGCCGCCCACACTCTCTCCGCGCTCGTGGAGCGCACCGGCGTCGACCCCGCCGCGGTGGACGACGTGATCATGGGCTGCGTCATGCAGTTCGGCCCGCAGTCCATGGACATCGCGCGCAACGCCTGGCTCAGCGCGGGCCTCCCGGAGACCGTGGCCGGAGTCACGATCGACCGGCAGTGCGGCTCGTCGCAGCAGGCCATTCACTTCGCCGCCCAGGGAGTGTTGTCGGGCACGCAGGACCTGGTGGTGGCGGCCGGCGTCGAGTCGATGTCCATCGTCCCGATGGGGGCGAGCATCACGGCGGCCCTGGAGAAGGGCATGCCGTTCCCGTTCGGCGACAAGTGGGTCGAGCGGTACGGCAAGCAGGAGATCTCCCAGTTCCGCGGCGCGGAGCTGATGTGCGAGAAGTGGGGCCTGGAGCGCGACGAACTGGAGCGCTTCGCCTACGAGAGCCACCAGCGGGCCGCCAAGGCAATCGCGAACGGCCACTTCAAGGACCAGATCGCCCCGGTCAACGGCGTCGAGGACGACGAGGGTCCCCGGCCGGACACCACACTGGAGAAGATGGCCGAGCTGAAGACCCTGCGCGAGGGCGGCCGGATCACCGCGGCCACCTCCTCGCAGATCTCCGACGGCTCCGGCGCGCTGCTCATCGCCTCGGAGCAGGCGGTGCGCGATCACGGGCTGACCCCGCGCGCCAGGATCGTCACGCTGACGCTCGTCGGTGACGACCCCGTCTACATGCTGACGGCGCCGATCCCGGCCACCCGCAAGGCCCTGGACAAAGCGGGCCTCTCGATCGAGGACATCGACGTCGTCGAGATCAACGAGGCCTTCGCCCCGGTGCCACTCGCCTGGCTCAAGGAGATCGGGGCCGATCCGGCCCGGACCAACCCCAACGGCGGCGCCATCGCGCTGGGACACCCGCTCGGCGGCACCGGCGCGATCCTCATGACCAAGCTGCTGCACGAGCTGGAGCGCACCGGCGGGCGGTACGGCCTGCAGACGATGTGCGAGGGCGGCGGCCAGGCCAACGTCACGATCATCGAGCGCCTCTGACGCTCCTGTGAAGGGCACCCCGGTTGCTTCGGGGTGCCCTTCTGCTTGCTCGGCTGTGTACGAGCCCGAGACCCGGCCCTTGTGGGCATGCTGGGTTACCTTGAGTCGTGACTCGTGGAAATCCGGGGTGGAGGGGGCGGGATGAGCGTCGCCTATGATGACCGAGAGCACTCCTATCACCACGGTCCGTACGCGGTCGCCGATCACCGGCAGGTACGAGAAGCCCAGCGAACACGCCAAAGCGGGGATAGCCCAATATTGGGTGGTGGACCTGGAGCCCAAGCCGAACATCACGGTCTGGACTCTGGCGCCCGGTCACGGGGTCTACCGGCGGGTCGATCGTGTCTTCGCCGGGAACCTGCTGGAGGTGCGCGCTCCGGTCGAGCTCGCCATCGATCCGGCGGCGCTCCTTTCGGTCTGAGCCGAGATCTCGTCAGGTCTCGTCACCCCGGACGGACAGGACGGCAGGAATGGAAGCCGAAAGGGCACCCCGGCACGTGCCGGGGTGCCCTTTCTGTCGCGAAGCCGGCTTACTTGGCTCTCGGGAGCCGCCGCGGCTGCCGTACCGGCCGCATGGGCGGGGCCGGGATCTGCCGCGGCGGCGGTGGGAACGAACGCTGGGGCTGCGGCGTGCGCGGGTTCTGCCGCTTGCCGCCCTTGCCGGACGCGCGAGTAGGCATATGGGATCTCCTTGTACGTCGGGAACGCGGCACCGAGGTGCCGTCACTCAGCTGCCGCGTCGAATGGACAGGTCCGGAACGCTGAGCGGATCAGCGGCTCAGAGGCTGATCAGCGGTCGCCGTACAGAATCCACATGCGGGTGACAGTAACAAGCCGCCGCATCGCGGGACAAAGGGTTTTCGCTCCGCCAGAGGCGACCAAGCCGCTTCCAAGCGGCGCACCAGACTGCGACAAGTGGGTTCCTGTGTACTCAAACGCGTCAGAGAGACGTTCCCTGCATAGGAGATACCAGTGAAGTCACTCAAGCGCGCCGCGGCCGTGCTCGCCACCACCGCCGTCGCGGTCACCACGTTCGGCGTCCTGTCCGCCCCGGCGCACGCCCAGAAGCCCGGCGACGGCTGGTACCGCTGCTGGATCTCGGACCAGGGCTGGATGTGGTGCTACGACGTGTGAGCCTGACCGGCCTCACGGCACGGCCCCGTCCCCGCCCGGGGACGGGGCCGTGTGGCGCTCAGCCGATGCGCCGGTGGACGTCCTCGAACATCGACGGCCCGGTGCGCTGCTGGGCGATCCACGGGCCCTCCAGCGACGGGTCGACGACGCCGTCCTCCAGGAACGTGTACCGCCCGTCGAGCACCCGCTTGGCCAGCCGTACGTCCATGGCGTCGGTGTTGTCCCACAGCCGGTCGAACAGCGCCTCGGCCCGCTGCCGGGCCTGGTGACAGAAGGTGTCCGCCAGCTCGTACGGCTTGCGCCCGAACTCGGCCGAGTCCTCCTGGGCGCGCACGCAGACCGCGGTGATGGCGAACAGTTCGGCGCCGATGTCCACGATCCGCGACAGGAAGCCCTGCTTGTGCTCCAGCCGCGCCTGCCAGCGGGACATGCCGTAGAACGTCGACCTGGCGAGCTTGCGGCTGGTCCGCTCGACATACCGCAGGTGCTGGGCCAGCGGGCCGAACTCGGCGTACGACGTGGGCACCTGGCCGGGCCCGGTCACCAGGCTCGGCAGCCACTTGGCGTAGAAGGCGCCGGCCCGGGTGGCCGCGCGCCCCCTGGCCCGCAGGCCGGCCTTCGGATCGACGAGCTCGCCCGCGACCGACAGGTGGGCGTCCACCGCTTCGCGGGCGATGAGCAGGTGCATGATCTCGGTCGAGCCCTCGAAGATGCGGTTGATCCGCATGTCGCGCAGCATCTGCTCGACGGGCACTCCGCGCTCGCCGCGGGCGTGCAGCGACTCGGCGGTCTCGTAGCCGCGCCCGCCTCTCATCTGCACGAGTTCGTCCATCACCCGCCAGGCCATCTCCGAGCCGTACAGCTTGGCCAGCGCGGCCTCGATGCGGATGTCGTTGCGTTCGTCGTCGGCCATCCGGCTGGCGAGGTCCACCACGGACTCCAGCGCATACGTGGTGGCGGCGATGTATGCGACCTTGCGGGCCACCGCCTCGTGCTGGCCGACGGGACGCCCCCACTGAACCCGCTCGCGCCCCCACTCGCGGGCGATCTTCGTCGCCCACTTGGCCGCGCCGACGCAGGTGGCCGGCAGCGAGAGGCGTCCGGTGTTGAGCGTGGTCAGCGCGATCTTCAGGCCCTGGCCCTCACGTCCGATGAGGTTCTCCACCGGCACGCGCACCTGGTGGAAGCGGGTGACGCCGTTCTCGATGCCGCGCAGGCCCATGAACTGGTTGCGGTGCTCGACCGTGATGCCGGGGGAGTCCGCCTCGACCACGAAGGCCGAGATCTTGGTGCCGGTCCTGGCCATCACGACCAGCAGGCCCGCGACCACTCCGTTGGTCGTCCACAGCTTCACGCCATTGATCACGTACGCGTCGCCGTCGCGGACGGCGGTCGTCGACAGCCGTGCGGGGTCGGAGCCGACGTCCGGCTCGGTCAGCAGGAACGCGGAGATCTCGCCACGGGCGCAGCGAGGCAGGAAACGGCGCTTCTGCTCGGGAGTGCCGAACAACCGCAGAGGCTGTGGAACCCCGATGGACTGATGGGCCGACAGCAGCGCGCTGAGCGCGGGGGAACACGACGTCACGAGTTCCAGCGCGCGGCAGTAGTACAGGTGGCTCAGTCCGAGCCCGCCGTACTCCTCTTCGATGGTCATGCCGAACGCGCCGATCGCCGCCAGGCCCTTGACCACGTCGTCCGGGATGACGGCGGTACGCTCGATGAGCGCGGGATCGACCTTCTCCTGCAGGAACGCCCGCAGGGCACGCAGGAAGTCGTCTCCCTTCTTGATCTCCTCTTCGCTCAGGCGGGGGGCGGGGTGCACGAGGTCGAGCCGGAAGTCCCCGAGGAAGAGCTGCCTGCCGAAGCTCGGGCGGGTCCACTCCGTCTCGCGTGCCTGCTCGGCCACCTCCCTGGCCTTGGCGTAATCGGTCGTCATCATCGACCTCCTCGGCGGTGAAACGAGCTGTGCCCCTTAACTACCCGCCAGTAGCCTTTTGCACCGCCGGAAGCGCGATGTGTACGGCGGTGCCACCGCCGGGCGAGGAGTCGATCCGGCACCGCCCGCCGTGCGCCTCCACGATGGCCTTCACGATCGACAGGCCGAGCCCCGCACCGCCGGACAGGTGCTCCTCTCCCCGCTGGAACCGGTCGAAGGCGCGTTCCGCCTGCTCGGGGCTCATCCCCGGCCCGGTGTCGCGCACCTCGATCGTCACCGATTCCGGAGCGGGCAGGAGTCGCACGGTGGCCTTGGTGCCTTCGGGAGTGTGCGCCCGCACGTTGCCGAGCAGGTTGACGAGCACCTGGCGGACACGTGCCTCGTCCACTGTCGCCACCAGGGAGGGCGGGGCCTCCACCGTCACGGGATACGCGGAGTCGACGGCGGCCGAGTCGGCGGCCACCTCGCGCGCCATCTCGGCCAGATCGGTCTCGCTCAGCGCGAGAGCGGCGCCACGGTCGAGCCGGGCGAGTTCCAGCATCTCGCCCACCAGGCGGCCCATGCGGTTGGCCTCGGCCTCGATCCTCCCCATGATCTTCGGCAGGTCCTCGGGAGGGATCGCACCGGCCCGGTACAGCTCCGCGTACCCGGAGATGGTCGACAGCGGGGTGCGCAGCTCGTGGGAGGCGTCGGCGGCGAACCGGCGCACGCGGTCCTCCGACGCCTGGCGGTCCCGGAAGGCGTCGGCGATCCGTTCGAGCATGAGGTTGACCGCTGCGCCCAGCCTGCCGACCTCCGACGGCCCCTCCGGCATCCGGGCCGACAGGTCGCCTCCCTCGGCCACGAGGTGCGCGGTCCGCGCCATCTTGCCGAGAGGCGCCAGACCGCCGGCGATCAGCAGCCGGCCGCCCGCGGCCAGCACCAGCATCAGCACCGCGCCGGTCGCCAGCTCGTAGATCAGCAGGTGACGCACCGGGTCGTCGACCGCGTCCAGGGGCACCGCGATGACCATCAGCCGCAGACCGCTCGGCGACATCGCCGCTGCCGCGATCAGTTCGTGGCCGCCGCTCGGGTCGAGGGCGAAGGTGCGGCCCTGCGCGGCGTACGCCAGCAGCCTGTCCTTGCCCAGCGCCTCGGCCAGTCCGGGGACGGCCGGGGCGTCGTCGGCGTCGCCGCTGACCAGATGCGCGTGCTGCTCACTGAGGTTGTAGACCGCGAGCGCGTAGGTGGAGCCGGTCAGCGCCTGCTCGAGCGGGTCGCCCACGACCACCCGCCGTGCCGCCGTGACGGTCGCCGCCACCACCTGCCCCTCCAGACGCGTACGCAGGTGACCGCGCAGGACGACGACGCTGACGAGGGAGAACACGACGAGCAGGACCGCGCTCACCCCGAGCAGCCCGGCGAGCAGACGCGTCCTGAGCGACATCAGGAAGCCGTCACATGTCCTGGGGCGGCCGCAGCGCGTATCCGATGCCGCGTTGCGTGTGGATCAGCGGCGGTCCGAGCGGGTCGAGCTTGCGGCGCAGGTAGGAGATGTAGGTCTCCAGCACCTGCGAACTTCCGCCGTAGCCCCAGACCTCCTCGAGCAGCCGCCGTTTGGTGAGCACCAGGCCGGCGTTGGCCATCAGGAAGGCCAGCAGGCGGAACTCGGTCGGCGACAGCTCTACCGGGACACCGCCACGCCGCACTTCCCAGCGCGCCTCGTCGAGCTCCAGGTCGGCGACCCGGAGGATCGGCCCGTGCGCCCGTTCGGCCGCCTCAGGCACGGTCGTACGGCGCAGCACGGCGCGGATCCGCGCGACCAGCGCCTCGACCGAGAAGGGTTTGGTGACGTAGTCGTCCCCGCCGAGGGTCAGCCCGCGTACGGTGTCGGCGACCGCGTCGCGGGCGGTGAGGAAGATGACGGGCGGATGCCCGCCTTCGGCGCGAATCCGTCGGCACACCTCGAAGCCATCGATGTCGGGCAGCATGACATCGAGAACGACCAGATCGGGCTGGTTTCTCAGGACCTCGCCGAGCGCCGCGGCGCCCGTGCCCACGGCCGTCACCCGGAAGCCGTGGAATCGGAGGGCGACTTCCACGACGTCCCGGATGTTCGGCTCGTCCTCGACGACGAGGATCCTGGTTTCACTCATGGGGCACCCATTGTGCAGGTAGGAGGACTTTTTCGCACAATTCGGGTCCTCGGCTCCGTCACCTCGTGATCCTCGCGGCCGACGATCGATGACGGGCGATCCGCGCGGGCGCGGAAACGCGGGCCTCCTACTCCGGCACGCTGCTTGTCCGGAAGCCGTGTTGCGCCGGGGAGACCACTATCGCGGAACCCTGGCGACGCAGAACACGGTCTGGCCGAACGGCGGACGGACGAACCGCTCGATGAGCCGGGTCATCGGCACGACGGTCCGATCGTAGATCTTCACGAGCCGGGGGTCGGGGTAGCCCACGCCGCCTCGCCGCACCGCCGCCCACCAGGCGATGCCGCCGAGGAAGTTGATCGGCTTGCACACCTGGACGCCGAGGCCGGCGTCGGTGACCGTCTTGCGCAGCGTGGCGGGGGTGTAGCGGGTGACGTGCCCCACCTTGCGGTCGAAGTCCCCGTAGAGCTGCATGTAACCGGGCACCCAGATGATGATCCGCCCGCCGGGAGCGGTCACCTTGGCCAGCGACCGCAGCGCCTCGGCGTCCTCCTCGATGTGCTCCAGGACGTTCATCATCACGACGGTGTCGACCGGGTCGGCCAGGGGGATCTCGGTCGGCAGGCCGAACTGGAGCACCGACACGTCGTCGCGGTCGGCGAACCTCTTGCGCAGTTGCTCGACGCAGTAGGGGTCGAAGTCGCTCACCACGAGCCTGTCCAGGCGCGGCAGGAACTGCTCGGCGAAATGCCCGAGACCCGAGCCGATCTCCAGCAGCGACCGCCCGACGTGCGGCGCGACCATGTCGAACTCGTATTGCCGGTAGTTCTTGGCCTCGTCGCCGCCGAGGTGGTTCTCCAGAGCCTCGTCCCCGGCCGCCGGCTGGACTACTCGGTCATACCCAGACATAGGATCCTCGATCTGCACGCTGACGGTCGTGGAAAGTGTAGTGCCCGCCCCTCCGGCGGGTGTCCGCTTCGCCACAGGGGCCGCTTTGCGGAAGGGTTCGCGCCGCCTGGCGCCGTGGCTTCCGGGCGTGCCGTTCCACCGCGCGCCCTCGGTGCACCGTGCCCTCAGAGGGGCGTCATGAACGCCCTGTGACGGGCACTGCCTGACGGCATTGTGTGACGGCATTGTGTGACGGGCACTGTGGACGGGGTGCCCGTCCGCTCGTAGGCTTCACCTCCGTCCGCCGTTCCGGCCGACGCCCCGAACGCCCTTCAACGTCCCCCGAAACCCCCTGTATGGACGACGACGAGGCAGTGACCCGTGCCCTGGCCGGTGACCTTGACGCCTACGAGGTGCTGGTCACCCGCTACAGCGCGGTCGCCCACCGTACGGCGAGCCTGCTCGGGGCGGCCGACGAGACGGAGGACGTCGTCCAGGAGGCGTTCGTCAAGGCCTTCCGGCATCTGAAGGGCTTCCGCCGGGGCTCGTCCTTCCGCCCCTGGCTGCTGCGCATCGTGGCCAACGAGACCCACGACCTCACCCGGTCGCGTGGCCGCCGCTCCGACCTCGCCGTACGGCTGGGCCGCGAGCGGGAGCCGTACGGACCGGGGGGACCCGGGGACCCGCAGGACGCGATCATGGACGCCGACGGCAGGACCCGCCTGCTGGAGGCCGTACGCGCGCTGCCCGACAGGGACCGGGAAGCCGTGATCTGCCGGTATTTCCTGCAGTTGTCCGAGGCGGAGACGGCCGAGGTCCTCGGCGTACGGCTCGGCACGGTGAAGTCGCGGACGTTCCGGGCCCTGCGGCGCCTGCGGGAGGAGGTGAGCCGTGAGCACCTCGGATGACGACGATCCGGAGGCCATCGAGGCGCGCCTGCGGGCTCTCGGTGCCGATCTGGCCGTGCCCGCGCCTCCTCCCGCCGACGTGGCGCGCGCCGTACGCGCCCGTCTCGAGGACGCGGCGGAGCCGGTGCGGGACGGCGACGGGAACACCGAGAGCGGGCCGGGCGGTCAGCGGGGTTCACGGCAGGGCTCACGGCAGGGCTCACGGCAGGGCTCACGGCAGGGTTCGCCGGGGCGCGTCCCGCGGTGGTCCCGCCGGCCCGCGGGACGGCGGCCGCGCGTCGCAGCGGCGCCGGTGGCGGTGCTGGTGGCGGTGGCGATGGCCGTGCTGCTCGGGGCCACACCGCAGGGCCGAGCAGCGGTCGCGTCGGTGCTGCGCTTCGCGGGCGTCGAGATCCACGTCGGCGGCGCCGGGCCACTGCCCACGGGGGTGCCGAGCCCGCTGCCGGGCGAGCGCCGGGTGACGCTGGAGGAGGCGCGGCGGACCGCCCGCTTTCCCGTCGCGGTGCCGTCCGCGCTCGGCGAACCGGCCGACGTCCGGCTGGCCGACGGCGGCCGGGTGGTGACGCTGCTGTGGCCGGGTGTCCGGCTCGACGAGTTCGACGGGACGCTCGGCGTCGTCTGGCGCAAGGAACTCGGACAACCGTGGCCCGAGCAGGTGAGCGCCGTCGCCGGCTGGTGGATCCCGCGGCCGCACGGCGTGTCGTACGTGCCCGCGGGCGGCGGCGAGCCGCGCGAGCAGCAGGTGGCAGGGCCGACGCTCATCTGGCAGCACAAGCTCGCCGGGCTGCGGCTGGAGGGACCGGACCGCGCCGAGGCCGTGCGGATCGCCCTCTCGGTCCGCTGAGGCCTCGCCGCGCTGCCGGGATCGTCCGGAGTGCCTCCGGCCTTCGAACCGGGGGGTGGGGCGGGCGTGCTCGCGTAGCGGGCCAGGGAAGCCGCAGGGCAAGCCGATTCGCGGACGTCTCGTCCCGTGGCGCGGCGGCGCGATCATTCGGGGGAGGCGAGCCAGGCGTCGACCTCGCTCAGCAACTCCTTCTTCACCGCGTCGGGCGCCGCCGACGACCGGATCGACTGCCGGGCGAGTTCGGCGATCTCCGCGTCGCCGAAGCCGTACACGTCTCTGGCGAGTTCGTACTGCGGCAGCAGCCTGGCGCCGAACAGCAGCGGGTCGTCGGCGCCGAGGGCGATCGGCACCCCGGCGTCGAACAACCGCCGCAGCGGCACGTCCTCGGGCCGTTCGGCCACCCCGAGGCCCACATTGGACAGCGGGCACACCTCGCAGGTGACCTGCCGGTCGGCCAGCCGCTCCATCAGCCGGGGCGACTCCGCCGCGCGCACGCCGTGGCCGATCCGGTCGGCGCCCAGGTCGTCCAGGCACTCCGCGACGCTCGGCGCGCCCAGCAGCTCGCCGCCGTGCGGCACGGCGAGCAGCCCCGCGCGCCTGGCGATCCTGAAGGCGTGCTCGAACTCCCTCGCGCGGCCGCGCCGCTCGTCGTTGGACAGGCCGAAGCCCACCACGCCCCTGCCCGCGTACCGCGACGCCAGGCGGGCCAGCGTCCTGGCGTCGAGCGTGTGCCGCGTGCGGTTGGCCGCCACGACCACCGCCATGCCGATCCCGGCTTCCCTGGCCGCCTCCTCCGCCGCGTCGAGGACGAGTTCGAGGGTCTCGGTCAGCCCGCCGAACCGCTGGGCGTACCCGGACGGGTCCACCTGGATCTCCAGCCAGCGCGACCCCTCCCGGGCCTCGTCCTCCGCGGCCTCGCGCAGCAGCCGGCGGACGTCCTCGGGCCGGCGCAGCACCGACCGCGCGATGTCGTACAACCGCTGGAACCGGAACCATCCGCGCTCGTCGGTCGCCCGCAGTTTCGGCGGCCAGTCCTCCACCAGCGCGTCGGGAAGATGGACGCCCTGCTCCCGGGCGAGCTCGATCAGCGTCGAATGCCGCATCGAACCGGTGAAGTGCAGGTGCAGATGTGCCTTGGGGAGCGTGTCGAGTGGGCGTGCCATCTCCATATGTTGCCGCATGTCGCTCTCAACCCGATGCAGGGTTGGCGCGTTGGGGAGGGACGAAAGGGGAGCTCATGACCGAAGAAGACGAGGCGGCCTTCGACGAGTTCCTGGCCGCGCGCAGCACCGCCCTCCTGCGTACCGCGATCCTGGTATGCGGCGCCTCGGCGTCCGACGCCGAGGACATGGTCCAGAGCGCTCTGGAGAAGGTCTACCGTCACTGGCCGCGCATCCGCCACGACAACCCCGAGGCGTACGCGCGCCGGGTCGTGGTGAACGGCGCGATCAGCAAGGCCCGGCGGCGCAGGGTGATCCAGGAGATCACCTTCGCCCAGCCGCCGGAGACGCCCGTGGAGTCGCCCGACTTCGGCCTGCGGGACGTGCTGGTCGCCGAACTCAGGAAGCTGCCGGCCCGGATGCGGGCCGTTCTGGTCCTCCGCTACTGGGAGGACATGTCCGAGGCCGAGACCGCGGCGCTGCTGGGCTGCTCGGTCGGGACCGTCAAGAGCCAGGCCGCCCGCGGCCTGGCCCGCGTGCGTGCGCGCATGGAGAGCTTGGAAGGAGCATCCGCATGAACGTGGAAGAGGCGCTGAAGGACGCGATGGCGGCCGAGGTCGCGGGCGCGCACGCCTCGCCGTCCCTCGGCCAGGCCGTACGGCGGCGCAACCGCCGTCACGTCGTCAGGTTCCGTACGGCGGGGGCGGCCGTGCTGACCGCCGCGGTCGCCGTGGGCGTGCCCGTGGCGTTGACGGCCAGGCCCGACACCGCCCTCACCCCGGCCACCGGAGGCGCCGCCACCGGTCCGGCGGTCCCCGCCGCGTCCGGTACGGCCGCCCCCGTCGCGTCCGGGCCCGGCTCCGACGACACGATCGCCGTGCCCGGGAACGTCGTCCCCACCGTGGTCGGCCTCCGGGCCGCGGATGTCAACGCGCTGCTGAAGGCGGCCGGTTACACGGTGAGGATCACGAAGGTCGTCACCGACAAGGCCCCGGCGGGGACGGTCGTCGCCCAGACGCCGGCACCGGGGACGGCCGCTCCGGCCGGGGCGGCGGTCACCGTCATCATCGCCGCGAAGGCCGCCCCGACCCCCGCCAGCACGAGTAGCGAGAACCCGCGGACGCCCCAGGATCTCGGCGACCTGGGGGACGGCCGGACGCTCGGCGGCGTTCACGTCGGCTACCTGCCCGAGGGGCTCGAATGGGGCAAGTGGTCCGGCAAGGACGGGTTCGGTACGAGCAGCTACACCACGAGCTGGGTGGAGCCCGGGCTGGAACCCGGGATGTACAGCATCCAGATCGTGGTCTACCGGAAGGACGCCGCGAAGTCGCTCGAGAAGCGGATGCGGGGCTACGCGGCCCAGGGCGCCGAGCCGGTCGGCGTCGGCGGCGCGAAGGCGTACCTGGTCAGCGTGTCGGAGGGCGCCGACGAGCTCAACGACGGAGGCACCCGGACCATCGTGTGGACCCTCGCTTCCGGCGTCGGGGTCGAGGTCATGATGAGTCCCGACTACGAGGCCAAGCTCGGCGCCGCCGCCGACAGGGAGCTCAAGAAGATCGCCGCCGGAGTCGTCCTCGACAAGTGACCCTCTGATCCGCGCCTCCGCGCCCCCCGGCGGGGCCCGGAGGCGCCGGCCGTACGAACCCGGCTCAGTGGGTCGTCTTTGTACTGGCATCTGGGTAATCTTTGTACTCCTCGCTGGGTGAGATTGGTACTGTGCCTGCGTGAGCCGCGATTCCTACATCCCGCGACTCGTGGATCCGATCATCGACGCCGTCTTCGCGACGCTGCCGGCGATCATGTTGGTCGGACCGCGGGCCACCGGGAAGACCACCACGGCTCAACGACACGTGGAAACGGTGGTACGGCTCGATCGGGACAGCGAGAACGCCGCCTTCCTTGCAGACCCGGACACCGCCCTGCGTGGGCTGAAAGAGCCCGTCTTGCTGGACGAATGGCAGGTCGTCCCCGAAGTGCTCGGGGCGGTCAAGCGAGCGGTGGACGACGACCACCGGCCGGGCCGCTTCATCCTCACCGGCTCCGTGTGGTCGGACTTCGGGGGCCGGACATGGCCCGGCACGGGGCGGGTCGTCCGCATCGACATGATGGGGCTGGCGGTCAAGGAACTCGCGCGCAACAGCGGGAGACCTCCTTTCGCCGACCTCCTCGCTCAGGGGCGGGTGGAGGAACTCGCCGTAGCGGCGCAGCCCCCGAACCTGGCCGACTACATCGGCCTGGCGTTGCGCAGCGGCTTTCCCGAGGCTCAGCGGATGCCCGATCCGGTGAGGATGCGGTGGCTGGACAGCTACATCGAGCAGACCCTCACTCGGGACATCGAGACCCTGGACGGACGGCGCGATCCCGTCCGCCTCCGGGCCTACCTGGAGGCGCTGGCTTTCAACACCGCGGGCGTGGTCACGGACAAGACGCTCTACGACGCGGCGGGCGTGAACGCCCGCACGGGAGAGGCGTACGAGCGCCTCCTTCGTGATCTGCTCATCGTGGACAAGGTGCCCGCCTGGTTCAGCAACCGGCTGAAGCGGCTGATCCGCGGGCCCAAGCGGTATCTCGCCGACCCGGCCCTGGTCGCCGCCCTGCTGAGGGTGGACGGACAGGCGGTCCTCCGTGACGGCGATCTGATCGGCCGGCTGCTGGACACCTTCGTGGTCCAGCAGCTACGTGCGGAGGCACCGGTGTGCGACAGCAGGCCCCGCGTCTATCACCTGCGTCAGGACCAGGGACGGCACGAGGTCGACATCGTCCTGGAGCTCGGCATGGGACGAGTGATCGGCATCGAGGTCAAGGCCGCGGCCACCCCACGCCACGACGACGCGAAGCACCTCCGGTGGTTGCGGGACGAGCTGGGGGACCGTTTCGTCGCCGGTGTCGTCCTGCACACCGGCCCGCGGGTCCACGAGATGGACGAGAAGATCGTGGCCGCTCCCATCTGCGTCCTCTGGTCCTGAACGCACACGGCCGGCGGTGATGAGCGGAGGGCAACCTTCCGCGGCGGCCGAGCGTACGTGTGGGCATGAGACTGGATGAAGGCGCGTGAGACCTCCGGACGGGTTCGCCGAGTTCGTGGCGGCCCGTGGCAGGAGCCTGCTCCGCACAGCCCATCTCACCTGCGGCCCTTCAGACGACGCCGAAGACGTGCTGCAGGCGGCGCTGGAGCGGGCCTGCCGTAACTGGCACAGGGTGCACAAGGACGCCGACCCGGAACCGTACGTGCGGCGGATCATCGTCAACCTCGCGATCAGCCGGGCGAGGCGGCGTGCCCTGCTGCGGATCATCCCGACCCACACGCCGCCGGAGACGCCCGCACCGGCCGCCGACGTCGAGTTGCGTCAGGTGCTCATGGACGGCCTGCGGGCCCTGCCCCCGCGCCAGCGGGCCGTGGTCGTTCTCCGGTTCTGGGAGGACATGACGGAGGCGCAGACCGCGAAGGTGCTCGGGTGCTCGGTGGGGACCGTCAAAAGCCAGACCGCCAAGGCCCTCGTACGGCTGCGCCGGCTGCTGGGTGCGGAGGTGATCGACGATGTCAGAGCTTGAGAGCGTGCTGCGCCGGGCCATGGCGGACGACACGGCGGGCCTGGCGATCGCGCCGGACCTGGTCGACCGGGTCGTGCGCCGCTCGGTCCGCAGACGCCGCACGCGCCTGCGGCTGCTGGCCGTCGTCGCCGCGGTCCTGGTCGTGGCCGGAGCGGTGCCCGCCTACGTCGCGCTCGTCCCCCGGCACCAGGTCACCGCCGGCGAGACGCTCGCCGAGATCGACGGTGTCGAGGTCGGCTACCTTCCGGAGGGGTTCGGCGGCCCTCCCGAGCGGATCAGGGTGAAGGCCGGCCCGCTGGCCGGCGAGGCGTTGCGATGGAAGGGCGACGGCGGGTTCGTCCAGGTCGGCGTCTACCGGACCGGGCGGAGCCTGGAGGACGCCCTCGACCTCCTCGCCCTGAACCTGGGGCCGGTGGCGAGCGAGCCGGTGAAGAAGACCGGCCCGGTCGTCTTCACCGCCACGGACGAGATGTGGGTGCCGGAGCCGGGCCTCGCGCTCCGGGTCACGACGTCCGCCTCTCTGGAGAGCGAGCTCGGCAGGATCGCCGAGGGGCTGCGCGTCGTCCGGAACCGCGACGTCGGCGGCATGCGGGTGACGTATGTGCCATCCGGGCTGCGCTCCACAGGCGAGGCGATTATCAATTTCGGCGGCATCGCCCGCTCATGGACGAACGGCACGAACGACACGCAGGGCGTGACGGTGGAGGTCGTGCACGGCCGCGAGGCGCTCGACCTGGACAGCCTGCGCCAGGTCCCCTGGCCGACGAACGAGGAGCTGTTCGACGTGCGGCGCGTCTCGGTCGGGCCGGCCGCGGCTCTGCAGGGGTCCGTCGCGTCAGCAGGCCGCCGCGTCGACAGGGGCCGCATGCTGCTCTGGGTCGTACGGCCCGGCGTGGGTGTGCGCATCTGGGCGACGACCCCGCTGGCCGGCGAGCTGCGGAGGATCGCCGAAGGCGTCGAGGAGGTGGCCGCGGACGCCGCCGTCTCCGTGGACGGCATCGGCCTCCCCGCGAGCCTCGGGGAGCCGTCGGGCGGCGACAGCGCGATGGGCCACGAATGGTCGGGCATCACCCGGTTCTGGGGCGGCAGGCCGGGCGAGGGCCCGTACGTCGCCGTGTCCGTCTACCGCGGACTGGAGGTGGAGGTCGACGGCTGGCTCCGGCAGATCTCCTCCGCGACGCCGCGGGGCGCGTCCGTGGGCGATGTCAACGGCACTCTGCTGACCTGGAAGGAAAGGCCGCGTGACGGCGCGGGGCCGTTGGCCGGCCGGAACTTCCTGTGGCACCCCGAGGTCGGCCTCGTCCTCGCGGTGACCGTCGTCGCCGGCCCGGACGACTCGGCGCGGGCCGTGGACGACCTGGCGGACCTGGTCCGTAATCTGCGGGTGCCCTGAACGAGTCCCCGTAGCTCAGGAAGCGACGATCGGGAGAGGCCCGGCACACGTGCGAAGGGCCCGGGCGCGTTACCACGCCCGGGCCCTTCTACGCCCCTCGGCGCACCTCGAATCCCGGTGCGCGTGATTCACCGCCGTTCTCGGTGAGCGGCGGTGAGCAGCGGTTCTCAGTGGGACTCGGCCAGCAGCTTGGCCACCCGGCTGACGCCCTCGACCAGGTCGTCGTCGCCCAGCGCGTACGACAGGCGGAAGTAGCCGGGGGTGCCGAACGCCTCGCCGGGCACCAGCGCGACCTCGGCCTCCTCCAAGATGAGCTCGGCCAGCTCGGCCGAGGTCTGCGGGCGCCTGCCGCGGATCTCCTTGCCCAGCAGCGCCTTGACCGACGGGTACGCGTAGAACGCGCCGAACGGCTCGGGGCAGACCACGCCGGGAATCTCGTTGAGCATCCGGACCATGGTCTGGCGGCGCCGGTCGAACGCCGCGCGCATCTCGGCGACGGCCGACAGGTCGCCGGAGACGGCCGCGAGCGCGGCGGCCTGGGCGACGTTGGAGACGTTCGAGGTGGCGTGGGACTGCAGGTTCGTCGCCGCCTTGACCACGTCGGACGGACCGATCAGCCAGCCCACCCGCCAGCCGGTCATCGCGTACGTCTTGGCCACGCCGTTCAGCACGACGACCCGGTCGCGCAGTTCGGGGACGGCGGTGGCGATGCTGGAGAACTCCGCCTCGCCGTAGACCAGGTGCTCGTAGATCTCATCGGTCACGACCCACAGGCCCTTGTCCAGCGCCCAACGGCCGATCTCCTCGACCTGGGCGGGGGAGTAGACGGCCCCCGTCGGGTTGGACGGCGAGACGAACAGCAGCACCTTGGTGCGGTCGGTCAGCTTCTCCTCCAGCTGCTCCACCGAGGCCAGGTAGCCGGTCGTCTCGTCGGTGACCACGTCGACCTGGACGCCGCCCGCGAGCTTGATCGCCTCCGGGTACGTCGTCCAGTACGGCGCGACGACCAGGACCTCGTCACCGGGGTCGAGCAGGGTGGCGAACGCCTCGTAGACCGCCTGCTTCCCGCCGTTCGTCACCAGGACCTGGGCGGCCTCGACCTGGAACCCGCTGTCGCGCAACGTCTTGTCGGCGATCGCCTGCTTGAGCTCGGGCAGGCCGCCGGCGGGCGTGTACTTGTGGAACCTGGGGTTCCGGCACGCCTCGATGGCCGCCTCGACGATGTAGCCGGGCGTGGGAAAGTCGGGCTCGCCGGCGCCGAAGCCGATGACCGGGCGACCGGCCGCCTTCATCGCCTTGGCCTTGGCGTCCACGGCCAGAGTCGCGGACTCGGAGATCGCGGAAATACGTGCGGAGATGCGAGGTCGGGTCATGCCTCCATCGTTCCAGACGCGCCACGCGGTTTCGTCTCCATATCCAGGATGCGGACGGGTTCGCACGGTAGCTTTAGACCGCACAGGAACGGCACCCGGGCCGCCTCCGGGCGGTGCGGCGACCATGTGGTTCGACGGAGTGGTGAATCCCGCGTACACTTCACCGACTAGTGGGCCACGTGAACACCGCGACGGACGCTTCCACGCGTTTCTCGGGTATCGTGGTGCACGGCTTAGGGCACTAGCGCAATTGGTAGCGCACCGGTCTCCAAAACCGGCGGTTGGGGGTTCGAGTCCCTCGTGCCCTGCGGAGTGCGGTCCGCGCAACAATGGCGTGAAAGCGCGCCGCAACTGCGACGGACACGACGGATCAGGTGAGGACTGTGGCGATTGACACCCGCGGCGAGACCGCTGGCAAGCCAGGCAAGCCGACCAGTGACAAGAAGGCAAAGCGCACCTCGCCCGCTCTGTTCTATCGGCAGGTCGTCGCCGAGCTGCGCAAGGTCATCTGGCCCCGGCGCAACGACCTGATCTCGTACACGGTGGTTGTCCTGGTCTTCGTCGTGATCATGGTTGGGCTCGTGTTCGGGATCGATACGCTGCTGGGTAAGGCTGTGCTCTGGCTCTTCGGCGGATCCTGATCCCGCCCAAGACGTCGCAGCACGTCAAGACACCAAGCGAAGAAGGAAGAGTCCCGTGTCCGAGTCCCCGATGCCGGCCGACCGCTCCCATGACGAGCATGACGAGTGGGGCACCGAGCAGGACGAGGCCGTAGCAGAGGTCGAGGAGACCACGGCCGCCGACTCAGACGGCGGTGACGGCGGCGAAGACTCGGCCGAGGCCGCCGCGCAGGTCGACGAGGACGGTGACGTTCTCCCGGACGTCGACCCGGTCGAGGAGTTCAAGCGCCAGCTTCGCGGTCAGTTCGGCGAGTGGTACGTCATCCACTCGTACGCCGGTTACGAGAACCGCGTGAAGCAGAACATCGAGAGCCGTATCGGGTCCCTCAACATGGAGGACTTCATCTTCCAGGTCGAGGTGCCGACCCACACGATCACGGAGTTCAAGGGCGGTAAGAAGACTCCGATCAAGGAGCGCGTGCTTCCCGGTTACGTTCTGGTCCGGATGGACCTGACCGACGAGTCCTGGGCCGCGGTGCGCAACACGCCCGGCGTGACCGGCTTCGTCGGCCTGTCCAACAAGCCGAGTCCGCTGAACCTCGACGAGGTCGCCAAGCTGCTCGCCCCGGAGCCCGCCGAGGAAGTCAAGAAGGCCACGGCCAAGACGACCACCGCGACCGTCGACTTCGAGGTCGGCGAGTCCGTCACGGTCATGGACGGGCCGTTCGCCACGCTGCCGGCCACGGTCAGCGAGATCAGCGCCGAGTCGCAGAAGCTCAAGGTCCTCGTCTCGATCTTCGGCCGAGAGACCCCGGTCGAGCTGTCGTTCAACCAGGTCTCGAAGATCTGACCGTCTCCCGTAGACTCGATAGCCGTCCTCACGCACGCCCTTCTTCGGCGTGCCTGTGAGGCTTTTGTAGGACAAAGGACCCGGAGAAGGACAGATGCCTCCAAAGAAGAAAGTCGCGGCCCTGGTGAAGGTCCAGCTTCCCGCTGGACAGGCCACCCCCGCGCCGCCGGTCGGTACCGCGCTCGGTCCGCACGGCGTCAACATCATGGACTTCGTCAAGCAGTACAACGCGGCGACGGAGGCCCAGCGGGGCAACATCATCCCCGTTGAGATCACCATCTTCGAAGACCGCACCTTCACCTTCGTCACGAAGACGCCGCCGGCGCCCGAGCTGATCAAGAAGGCCGCCGGTCTGCAGAAGGGCAGCGCGAACCCGCACAAGGACAAGGTGGGCAAGCTGACCCGCGAGCAGCTTCGCCAGATCGCCGAGACCAAGATGCAGGACCTCAACGCCAACGACGTCGAGGCCGCGGAGAAGATCATCGCCGGCACCGCCCGCTCCATGGGCATCACCATCGCCGACTGACTCTCAGCCTCAGCAAACGCAGTGGGAGGGCCGAAGCGCAGGCCCGGACCACGATCTCCACGAGGAGCACGAAGTGAAGCGCAGCAAGAACTGGAAGAACGCGGCGGCCGAGGTCGACCGCGCGGCCCTGTACGCCCCGCTCGAGGGCGTGCGGCTGGCCAAGAAGACCGCGACCACGAAGTTCGACGCGACCGTCGAGGTCGCCCTGCGGCTGGGCGTCGACCCGCGCAAGGCCGACCAGATGGTCCGCGGCACCGTCAACCTCCCGCACGGCACCGGCAAGACCGCCCGGGTCCTGGTCTTCGCGACCGGTGACCGTGCCGAGGAGGCCCGCGCGGCGGGCGCCGACATCGTCGGCTCCGACGACCTGATCGACGAGGTGTCCAAGGGCCGCCTCGACTTCGACGCGGTCGTCGCCACCCCGGACATGATGGGCAAGGTCGGTCGTCTGGGCCGCGTGCTCGGCCCCCGCGGCCTCATGCCGAACCCGAAGACCGGCACCGTCACGCCCGACGTGACCAAGGCCGTCACCGACATCAAGGGCGGCAAGATCGAGTTCCGGGTCGACCGGCACGCGAACCTGCACTTCATCATCGGCAAGGCGTCCTTCGACGACCGCCAGCTCGTGGAGAACTACGCCGCGGCGCTGGACGAGGTGCTGCGTCTCAAGCCGTCGGCGGCCAAGGGCCGTTACCTCAAGAAGGTCACCTTCACCACGTCCATGGGCCCGGGCATCCCGGTCGACCCGAACGTGACGCGGGCGATGACCGCCGAGATCGACGCCTGAGCCGTCGCTCCGGCCGGCAGACCGACGGAAGCCCCCGCCCTTTCCCGGGCGGGGGCTTCCGCGCGTCCAGGGCGGATCACACGGCCTTCCCGCGTCAGCCGCCGGACAGCGGCACGCCCATGGGCACAGACGCCGCTGTCCGTGCACGCGCACCTGCCGAACCGCTAGCGATGTGGAGGGATTGTGCAGGGCTGATGGGGGTTTGCCTGCCCTCGGCGCGCTTGGGGCGTTAGGCGCATAGGGTCAAGGGCAGGTAAAGGGGGAAACGAAGGGATGGAAACAATGCGACGACTACTGGTGGCTGCCGGAGCGGTGGCCGCGATCACGGTCGCGGGATGCGGGACGACCGCGACTCCGTCTCTCCAGAACGTGCAGCTTTCGGCGGCCGAGGCCATTCAGCAGACCGCGAAGAAGGTCGACGACGTCAACACCTATGCCGCGGACCTCGTGGTCAACGTGACCGACGCCAAGGGCGGTCAGGGCGGGGTCGTCCAGGGCACGATGCTCTACCAGAAGACCCCGCAGCTCGCCACCGACATCAACCTCAGCCAGGTGGCGTTCAACGGGCAGAACGTGCCCGGCGGCGTGCGGCTGATCCTGCAGGGCGACGTGGCGTACGTGAAGGTCGACATGCTCAAGACCCTGGTGGGCGCCACCAAGCCGTGGATCAGGCTCGACCTGAAGCAGCTCGGCTCGCAGTCGGGTGTGAACGTCGACCAGTTCCTCGGCCAGGCCCAGCAGTTCGACCTGAAGACGAGCGCCGCCATGCTGACGGCGTCGAAGGACGTGAAGTCCGTCGGCAGCGAGCAGGTCGGCGGGGTGGACACCACCCACTACTCGGGCACGTTCCCGGTGGACGAGGCGGTCAAGCAGCTTCCCGAGGAGCGGCGCGCGCGCCTGCAGGGCGAGCTCGCGAACGCCAAGGACGTCAAGTTCGACGCCTGGATCGACGCCCAGGGCCTGCCGCGCAAGGTCGAGCTGAACGGCGGCGAGCCCAACGCCGGCACGCTCAAGGCCACGGCGATGTTCAAGGCGTTCAACGAGCCGGTCTCGATCGAGGCGCCGGCCGCCGACCAGGTGGGCGAACTGCCGCAGAACCTGCCGCAGCCGTCCGGTCTCGGCGGCTGATTTGGCGTCCAGCCGGTTGACAACGTAGTCTGTCTCCTGCCGAAGACCGCCGGTCGTCGCCGGGCGTGAAGCCTGGTGACCGAAGGATCCACGTGAGTGGACGGCCCGCGTAGGTGTGGAGATGCTTGAGGACGTTCGACGTCCGTCCAAGCCCCGTGCGCCTGCGCCGGGGCTTGTCTGTTTTCCGAGGGCCTTCGCCGGCGGCACACCTGGAAGGAGGCCCATGGCGAAGGCGGAGAAGAGCGTCGCGATCGCCGAGCTCAAGAGTGAGTTCGAGGGATCCAGCGCCGCCGTTCTGACCGAATACCGCGGTCTCACCGTCGCTCAGCTCAAGCAGCTGCGCGTTTCTCTCGGTGGGAATGCGAAGTTCGCCGTGGCGAAGAACACGCTTACCAAGATCGCGGCGAACGACGCCGGGATCACCTCCCTGGACGACCTGTTCCAGGGCCCCACCGCCATCGCGTTCGTCAAGGGCGACGTCGTGGAGGCGGCCAAGGGTCTGCGTGACTTCGCCAAGGCCAACCCCCTCCTGGTGATCAAGGGCGGCGTCGTCGACGGCAAGTCGATGACCCCCGACGAGATCACCAAGCTTGCCGACCTTGAGTCCCGTGAGGTGCTCCTCGCGAAGCTGGCCGGTGCGCTGAAGGCCAAGCAGTCCCAGGCTGCCGCCACCTTCGCCGCGCTGCCCACCACCATGGCTCGACTGGCCGAGGCTCTGCGCGCCAAGCGCGAAGAGGCCGGCGAGTAGGTCCGCGCAGCGGACGGGGGAAGCGCGCACCGCGGTCCCTTACACGTTTTCGAGTTAGATCCACTGGAGGAACACATCATGGCGAAGCTCAGCACCGACGAGCTGCTCGAGACCTTCAAGGAGATGACCCTCCTTGAGCTGTCCGAGTTCGTGAAGGTCTTCGAGGAGACCTTCGACGTCAAGGCCGCCGCTCCGGTCGCCGTCGCCGCCGTCGGCGCCCCCGGCGCTCCGGCCGCCGCCGAAGAGGCCGAGGAGCAGGACGAGTTCGACGTCATCCTCGAGGCCGCCGGCGACAAGAAGATCCAGGTCATCAAGGAGATCCGCGCCCTGACGAGCCTGGGCCTCAAGGAGGCCAAGGACCTCGTGGACGGCGCTCCGAAGCCGGTCTTCGACGGCAAGGTCAACAAGGAGCAGGCCGAGAAGGCGAAGGCCGCCCTCGAGGGCGCCGGCGCCACCGTCACCGTCAAGTAAGACGGTCTCGCAACACGCTTCACCGAAGGGGCGGGTCCATCCAGGTGCCGGATGGGACCGCCCCTTTCGCATGTCCGGAAGTCGTACGGGATCCAGACCCTATGGGCATGGTGGCCCCGTTGATCTATCGTGCGGCATAGGGAGTGTCTGACGCGGGACATGGTGTCTCGGACACGACCGTGGACCGCGCGACGTGAACGGACCGAGACGACCGGGTGCTCAGGAGGTGCGGGGATGCGGCGCGCGCTGACCGCCGGGCTCGTCCTCCTCGTGGCCGCGCCGGCCCTGGCGGTCCAGTATTTCGCCCGGGCCCGTACGGAGGCCCTGACGGCTGTACAGGACCGTGAGATGGCCGTACAGGCCGCGGCGGCGCACGCCGTGAGCCTCATGTCGATCGACCACCGCCGCATCGACGACGACATCAAACGCGCGCTGGCGACCTCCACGGGCCAGGAGCGGGCACAGTACGCCGCCGGACAGGCGGCGCTGAGAGCCGCCACGCTGAAGAACAAGGCCGTCCAGACGGGCGTTCTGCGGGCGTCCGCGCTCGCCTCCCTCGCCGGCGACCGGCGTTCGGCGCAGGTGCTGATCGTCGGGGACGCGGTGATCCACTGGGAGGACGGCAGGAAGGCCCCTCCCGAAGAACGCTTCTTCCGGTGGCGCATGGACGTCACGAAGGCCTCGGGCCTGTGGCTGGTCTCCCGGGCGGAGCTGGTGCGGTGAGTCGCCTGGTGCGGTCGCTGGCGGTCCTCCTGGCGGCGGGGCTGACCGTCGCCGCGGTGTGGCTGCTGCTCGACCTGCGCCGCCTTCAGGCCGCCGAGACGGCCTCCAGGGAGGCCCTCGCGGCCGCCCGTTCCTACGCGCCGGACATGCTGTCGTACGACTACCGTACGATCGAGCGGGACATGCTGAGGGCGGGCGCGCACGCGACCGGTCAGCTGGCGGAGCACTATCGGACGCTCGCGGCGACGCTCGGCCCGGGGGCGCGTGAACGGCGGACGGTCCAGCACGCGGTCGTGGCCGCCGCCGGCGTGGAGTCGGCGACGCCGGAAGAGGTCCGGGTGCTGCTGTTCGTGAACCTGGTCACGACACGCTCGGGGCCGGGGCAGGAGGAGCCCAAACAGCAGGTCAGCCAGGGGAGAGCACGCCTGGTCATGGTGACGCAGGGCGACGGCTGGCGGGCCTCCCGGCTGTCCACGCTCCTGGGTGACACGCCCGTTCCCTGAGCACGTAGCTAAATTGTTAGCAAAGAAGGCGTTTAGGCCAGGGCTGTAGATGGGTATTCAGGGCACGGCGGCGTCGACCGACGGTCAGCGTTGGGCCGCTCGCGTGACTGAGCGTTACCCGTCTCCGGTCCCGGGTAGGGACTGGATCCCCGGCGCTCGCTCGGTCCCGAGGGCGGAAAAACCCAGCGTGACGCCCGTCGGTTAGGCGAAATGTCGGCTCTCGGGCTTGACGTTTCGGCGCTGACGGGTGATGCTGCCACCAACGTGGAGCGCAGAGCGATAGCGGAGTGGACAGGTGTATGCCGATCGGCTACACTGCCCCTTTGCGCTGCCCTTTGACGACCGTCTCTCTGAGTAACTCTTAGTCCTGGTCGTCTGGCGTGCGTGTAGTCAGTCCGCGAGCCCTCGGAAGGACATCTGTTGGCAGCCTCGCGCAACGCCTCCGCCGTACCCGCCGGTCCCCGTACCGTGTCGTTCGCACGTATCGAGGAGCCGCTCGAAGTACCCGACCTTCTCGCCCTGCAGACCGAGTCCTTTGACTGGTTGCTCGGGAACGAGAGATGGAAGGGACGGGTTGAGGCGGCTCGCCAGGCCGGGCGCAAGGACGTCCCGGCCCAGTCGGGTCTCGAAGAGATCTTCGAGGAGATCAGTCCGATTGAGGACTTCTCCGGAACCATGTCCCTGTCGTTCCGGGACCACAGGTTCGAGCCGCCCAAGTACTCAGTCGATGAGTGCAAAGACAAGGACATGACCTACTCCGCCCCGATGTTCGTCACGGCGGAGTTCATCAATAACACCACAGGTGAGATCAAGAGCCAGACGGTGTTCATGGGCGACTTCCCGCTCATGACGTCGAAGGGCACGTTCATCATCAACGGCACCGAGCGTGTCGTGGTCTCCCAGCTCGTGCGGTCGCCGGGCGTCTACTTCGACCGGTCGGTCGACAAGACCTCCGACAAGGACCTGTTCGGCTGCCGGGTGATCCCCTCGCGTGGCGCGTGGCTCGAGTTCGAGATCGACAAGCGCGACAGCGTCGGCGTGCGGATCGACCGCAAGCGCAAGCAGCCGGTCACGGTGCTGCTGAAGGCGCTGGGCTGGACCAGCGACCAGATTCTGGAGCGGTTCGGCCAGTACGAGTCGATGCGGGCGACGCTGGAGAAGGACCACACCTCCGGCCAGGACGACGCGTTGCTGGACATCTACCGCAAGCTGCGTCCGGGTGAGCCGCCGACCAAGGAGTCGGCGCAGGCGCTGCTGGAGAACCTGTACTTCAATCCGAAGCGTTACGACCTGGCGAAGGTCGGCCGCTACAAGATCAACAAGAAGCTGGGCGTCCAGGCCGACATCACCCAGGGCACGCTGACCGACGAGGACATCGTGTCCACCATCGAGTACATCGTCCGGCTGCACGCCGGCGAGGAGACGATGGGCCCGGAGGGCTCGGTGGTCGTCGAGACCGACGACATCGACCACTTCGGCAACCGCCGTCTGCGCAGCGTCGGCGAGCTGATCCAGAACCAGGTCCGCCTGGGCCTGGCCCGCATGGAGCGCGTCGTCCGCGAGCGCATGACCACGCAGGACGTCGAGGCGATCACGCCGCAGACCCTGATCAACATCCGCCCGGTCGTGGCGTCGATCAAGGAGTTCTTCGGCACCTCGCAGCTGTCGCAGTTCATGGACCAGACGAACCCGCTGGCCGGCCTGACGCACAAGCGGCGTCTGTCCGCCCTCGGCCCCGGTGGTCTGTCGCGTGAGCGTGCGGGCTTCGAGGTCCGCGACGTGCACCCCTCGCACTACGGCCGGATGTGCCCGATCGAGACGCCGGAAGGCCCGAACATCGGCCTGATCGGCTCGCTGTCCTCCTACGGGCGGGTCAACTCGTTCGGCTTCGTCGAGACGCCGTACCGCCGCGTCGTCGACGGCAAGGTGAGCGACCAGATCGACTACCTGACCGCGGACGAGGAGGACCGGCACGTCGTGGCGCAGGCCAACACGGCCCTGAACGCCGACGGCTCGTTCGCTGAGACCCGCGTGCTCGCCCGCCGTAAGGGTGGCGAGTTCGAGGCCGTCCACCCGTCCGAGGTCGACTACATGGACGTCTCGCCGCGCCAGATGGTGTCGGTCGCGACCGCCATGATTCCGTTCCTCGAGCACGACGACGCCAACCGCGCGCTCATGGGCTCGAACATGCAGCGGCAGTCGGTGCCCCTGCTCAAGAGCGAGGCCCCGCTGGTCGGCACCGGCATGGAATACCGCGCCGCGACCGATGCCGGCGACGTCATCACGGCCGAGAAGGCCGGTGTGGTGGAGGAGGTCTCGGCCGACTACGTCACCGTGATGAACGACGACGGCACCCGGACGACCTACCGGGTCGCCAAGTTCAAGCGGTCGAACCAGGGCACCTGCTTCAACCAGAAGCCGATCGTGGCCGAGGGCGACCGGGTCGAGCAGGGCCAGGTCGTCGCCGACGGGCCGTGCACCGACAACGGTGAGATGGCGCTCGGCAAGAACCTGCTCGTGGCGTTCATGCCGTGGGAGGGCCACAACTACGAGGACGCGATCATCCTGTCCCAGCGCCTGGTGCAGGACGACGTGCTGTCGTCGATCCACATCGAGGAGCACGAGGTCGACGCCCGCGACACCAAGCTGGGCCCCGAGGAGATCACCCGCGACATCCCGAACGCCTCCGAGGACGCGCTGGCCGACCTCGACGAGCGCGGCATCATCCGCATCGGCGCCGAGGTCGTGACCGGTGACATCCTGGTCGGCAAGGTCACGCCCAAGGGTGAGACGGAGCTGACCCCCGAGGAGCGGCTGCTGCGGGCGATCTTCGGGGAGAAGGCGCGCGAGGTCCGCGACACCTCGCTGAAGGTGCCGCACGGTGAGTCCGGCAAGGTCATCGGCGTGCGCGTGTTCAGCCGCGAGGAGGGCGACGAGCTTCCTCCGGGCGTGAACGAGCTGGTCCGCGTCTACGTGGCGCAGAAGCGCAAGATCACCGATGGTGACAAGCTGGCCGGCCGCCACGGCAACAAGGGCGTCATCTCCAAGATCCTGCCCGTGGAGGACATGCCGTTCCTGGAGGACGGCACCCCGGTCGACATCGTCCTCAACCCGCTGGGTGTGCCCGGCCGGATGAACGTCGGCCAGGTGCTGGAAACACATCTCGGGTGGATCGCCGCCCGCGGGTGGGACGTCAGCGGCATCGAGGAGGCCTGGGCCGAGCGCCTGCGCGACAAGGGCCTGGACAGGGTCGAGCCCTGGACCAAGGTCGCCACGCCGGTGTTCGACGGCGCCCACGAGGAGGAGATCGTCGGCCTGCTCGACAGCACCCTGCTCAACCGGGACGGCTCCCGGATGGTGGGGGAGAACGGCAAGGCGCGGTTGTTCGACGGCCGCTCCGGTGAACCGTTCCCGCACCCGATCTCGGTCGGCTACATCTACATCCTGAAGCTGCTGCACCTGGTCGACGACAAGATCCACGCTCGCTCGACCGGTCCGTACTCGATGATCACCCAGCAGCCGCTGGGCGGTAAGGCGCAGTTCGGCGGCCAGCGCTTCGGCGAGATGGAGGTGTGGGCCCTGGAGGCCTACGGCGCGGCCTACGCGCTGCAGGAGCTGCTGACGATCAAGTCCGACGACGTCCTGGGCCGCGTGAAGGTCTACGAGGCCATCGTCAAGGGCGAGAACATCCCCGAGGCGGGCATTCCCGAGTCCTTCAAGGTCCTCATCAAGGAGATGCAGTCGCTCTGTCTGAACGTCGAGGTTCTCTCCAGCGACGGCATGTCGATCGAGATGAGGGACACCGACGAGGACGTCTTCCGCGCGGCGGAGGAGCTCGGCATCGACCTGTCCCGGCGTCCCCACGAGGGCGCGATGACCGTCGACGAGGTCTGATTCAAAAGGGGATTATCTAGTGCTCGACGTCAACTTCTTCGACGAGCTGCGCATCGGCCTCGCGACCGCCGACGACATCAGGCAGTGGTCGCACGGCGAGGTGAAGAAGCCGGAGACCATCAACTACCGGACCCTCAAGCCGGAAAAGGACGGGCTCTTCTGCGAGAAGATCTTCGGTCCGACCCGGGACTGGGAGTGCTACTGCGGTAAGTACAAGCGCGTCCGCTTCAAGGGCATCATCTGTGAGCGCTGTGGCGTCGAGGTCACGCGCGCGAAGGTGCGCCGCGAGCGGATGGGCCACATCGAGCTCGCCGCTCCGGTCACCCACATCTGGTACTTCAAGGGCGTTCCTTCGCGCCTCGGTTACCTGCTCGACCTGGCCCCGAAGGACCTGGAGAAGGTCATCTACTTCGCGGCGTACATGATCACGCATGTCGACATCGAGATGCGTGACCGTGACCTGCCCTCGCTGGAGGCGAAGATCTCCGTCGAGCGGCAGCACATCGAGCAGCGCCGTGACGCCGACATCGAGGCACGGCAGAAGAAGCTCGAGGCCGACCTGGCCGAGCTGGAGGCCGCCGGCGCCAAGGGCGACGCCCGCCGCAAGGTGCGTGAGGGCGCCGACCGCGAGATGCGTCAGCTCCGCGACCGGGCCCAGCGCGAGCTGGACCGGCTCGAGGAGGTCTGGAGCCGCTTCAAGAACCTCAAGGTCCAGGACCTGGAGGGCGACGAGCTGCTCTACCGCGAGATGCGCGACCGGTTCGGCCGCTACTTCCGCGGCGGCATGGGCGCCCAGGCCATCCAGGAGCGGCTGGCCAGCTTCGACCTGGAGGCCGAGGCGGAGAACCTGCGGGAGACCATCCGCAGCGGCAAGGGCCAGAAGAAGGCCCGCGCGCTCAAGCGGCTCAAGGTCGTCGCGGCGTTCCTCAACACCCGCAACTCGCCGAGCGGCATGGTCCTCGACTGCATCCCGGTGATCCCGCCGGACCTGCGGCCGATGGTCCAGCTCGACGGTGGCCGCTTCGCGACCTCGGACCTGAACGACCTGTACCGCCGGGTCATCAACCGGAACAACCGGCTCAAGCGTCTGCTCGACCTCGGCGCGCCCGAGATCATCGTGAACAACGAGAAGCGGATGCTGCAGGAGGCGGTCGACGCCCTGTTCGACAACGGCCGCCGCGGCCGCCCGGTCACGGGCCCCGGCAACCGTCCGCTGAAGTCCCTCAGCGACATGCTGAAGGGTAAGCAGGGTCGTTTCCGGCAGAACCTGCTCGGCAAGCGCGTCGACTACTCCGGCCGTTCGGTCATCGTCGTCGGCCCGCAGCTCAAGCTCCACCAGTGCGGCCTGCCCAAGCAGATGGCGCTGGAGCTGTTCAAGCCGTTCGTGATGAAGCGCCTGGTCGACCTCAACCACGCGCAGAACATCAAGTCCGCCAAGCGGATGGTCGAGCGGTCCAAGCCGGTCGTGTGGGACGTGCTGGAAGAGGTCATCACCGAGCACCCGGTGCTGCTCAACCGTGCGCCCACCCTGCACCGCCTGGGCATCCAGGCCTTCGAGCCGCAGCTGGTCGAGGGCAAGGCCATCCAGATCCACCCGCTCGTCTGCACCGCGTTCAACGCGGACTTCGACGGCGACCAGATGGCGGTGCACCTGCCGCTGTCGGCCGAGGCCCAGGCCGAGGCGCGGATCCTGATGCTGTCCACCAACAACATCCTCAAGCCGGCCGACGGCAAGCCGGTGACGATGCCCACCCAGGACATGGTCATCGGTCTGTACTGGCTGACCACCCAGAAGGATGGCGGCAAGGGCGAGGGCCGGGTGTTCGGCAACGTGTCGGAGGCCCTCATGGCCTTCGACCGCCACGAGCTGGACATCCAGGCCAAGGTCCAGGTGCGGCTCAAGGACGTCCCGCCGCCGCGCGGCTGGGAGGCCCCCGAGGGCTGGGAGACCGGCGACCCGATCCGGCTGGAGACCACGCTGGGCCGGTGCCTGTTCAACCAGACGCTGCCCGCCAACTACCCCTTCGTGAACTACCAGGTCGGCAAGAAGCAGCTCTCGGCGATCGTCAACGAGCTGGCCGAGCGGTACCCGAAGGTGGAGGTGGCCAACGCGCTCGACTCGCTGAAGGACGCCGGCTTCTACTGGGCGACCCGCGCCGGTGTCACGATCTCCATCGAGGACGTCGTGGCCCCGCCGAACAAGGCCGCCATCATGGAGTCGTACGAGAAGCGGGCCGACAAGGTCCAGCGGGAGTACGACCGCGGTCTGATCACCGACGAGGAGCGCCGTCAGGAGCTCATCGAGATCTGGACCCACGCGACGGCGGACGTCGAGACCGACATGGTCAACGCGTTCCCGGCGACCAACCCGGTCTGGATGATGGTCAACTCCGGCGCTCGTGGTAACCGCATGCAGGTCCGGCAGATCGCCGGCATCCGCGGCCTGGTGTCCAACACCAAGGGTGAGACGATCCCGCGGCCGATCAAGTCCTCCTTCCGCGAGGGCCTGTCGGTGCTGGAGTACTTCATCTCGACCCACGGCCAGCGGAAGGGTCTGGCGGACACCGCCCTGCGGACCGCCGACTCCGGTTACCTGACCCGTCGTCTGGTCGACGTCGCGCAGGACGTCATCGTGCGCGAGATCGACTGCGGCACCGACCGGGCCGTCCCGCTGCACGTGGGCGAGCGCGACCCCCAGGGCAACCTGGTCAAGGCCGAGAACGCCGAGAGCAACGTGCACGGCCGCATCCTGGCCGAGGACGTCGAGGTGGACGGCAAGCTCGTCGCGTCGGCGGGCGTCGACATCAACGACGACGTGGTGACGGCGCTGGTGAACGCCGGCATCGAGACCGTCAGGACGCGCAGCACGCTCGTCTGCGAGGCCAAGATCGGTGTCTGCGCGACCTGCTACGGCCGTTCGCTGGCCACCGGCAAGCTCGTGGACGTCGGCGAGGCCGTCGGCATCATCGCGGCCCAGTCGATCGGTGAGCCCGGCACGCAGCTGACCATGCGTACCTTCCACACCGGTGGTGTGGCGGGCGCCGACATCACCCACGGTCTGCCGCGTGTCCAGGAGCTGTTCGAGGCGCGCATCCCCAAGGGTGTCGCCCCGATCAGCGAGGTCGCCGGCCGCGTCCGGATCGACGAGACCGACAAGACCCGCAAGATCGTCATCACTCCGGACGACGGCTCCGACGAGGTCGCCTACCCGGTGTCGATGCGGTCGCGGCTGCTGGTCTCGGAGGGGCAGCGCGTTGACGTCGGCCAGCTCCTGGTCGCCGGTGCGCGCAACCCGAACGAGGTCCTGCGCATCCTCGGCCCGCGCGCGGTCCAGCTCCACCTCGTGGACGAGGTGCAGCAGGTCTACCGCTCGCAGGGTGTGTCGATCCACGACAAGCACATCGAGGTCATCGTCCGGCAGATGCTCAAGCGCGTGAACGTGCTGGAGTCCGGCGACACCGAGCTGCTGCCCGGCGAGCTGGTCGAGCGGCCGCGCTTCGAGGCGATCAACCGTCAGACCGTGGCGGAGGGCGGCCAGCCGGCTGCCGGCCGTCCGGTGCTGATGGGCATCACGAAGGCCTCGCTGGCCACCGAGTCGTGGCTGTCGGCGGCGTCCTTCCAGGAGACGACGCGAGTCCTCACCGACGCGGCGATCCACGCCAAGTCGGACTCGCTGCTCGGCCTGAAGGAGAACGTCATCATCGGTAAGCTCATCCCGGCCGGTACGGGCATGCCCCAGTACCGCAACATCCGGGTGGAGCCGACCGAGGAGGCCAAGGCCGCGATGTACACGGTCGGCGGCTACGACGGCTCGGCGGCGGACTACACCTTCGGCTCCGGCAGCGGCGAGGCCGTTCCGCTGGAGGAGTACGACTTCGGCCAGTACGGCCGTTGACAGGTCGCCGCGGTGAGCGATCGCCGCGGCGGGGAACGTACGGAAGCGGCCCGGGGCATCTGGTCCCGGGCCGCTTTCCGTTGTCCACGCTTCGCATGCTCTCCCGGCCCTGAGCGCGGCCGGAGCCGGCCGGGCGCGGGCAGGCGCGGGCCAGCATGTGACACGGGCGCCGCGCGGGTGCGGGCGACTCCCGGCGGAGACGGCGCGGAAACCGTGAGAAGCGGCTCGTGAGGGCGGTATTATGGGGGGCCGAGTCTCTCGGCGGCTCGGCTCGGGCCGCCGGCGTAGCGGCACGTCGAGACAGCGGGGCACGTCCCTCCGGGGCGTCCTCCTCTGTTTTGACGTGTTGTACAGGGGCGGGTAGGCTTTACCTTCGTGCCCGTCTGTGGGCTCGCATGCGTGCGCTCAAATGCCGCTTCCCGACAAGGGGGGTGCGCGGGGGGCGTCGCGTGACTCCTCCAGATCGACCGGGTCCGCCCGGGTGTGATGCGACCAGAGCGCGACACGCCCGAGCGCGGGGGTCGAAGGGGATGGAAAACCAGCAGGTCATGACACCGGCAGTACCTGCAAGCCTGTGAGAGGCGGCATCGCCACCTCGATCGGGTCCTACGTATCACCGGCTAGGCACGAAACGGAGACGCGGTGCCCACCATTCAGCAGTTGGTCCGTAAGGGCCGGCAGGACAAGGTCAGCAAGACCAAGACTCCTGCCCTCAAGGGGAGCCCGCAGCGGCGCGGCGTTTGCACCCGCGTTTACACGACGACCCCCAAGAAGCCCAACTCGGCGCTGCGCAAGGTGGCCCGTGTTCGGCTCACCAACGGCATCGAGGTCACGGCTTACATCCCCGGGGTGGGCCACAACCTCCAGGAGCACTCGATGGTGCTCGTGCGTGGTGGTCGTGTGAAGGACCTGCCGGGTGTTCGCTACAAGATCATCCGTGGTTCGCTGGACACTCAGGCCGTCCGCAACCGCAAGCAGGCCCGCAGCCGCTACGGCGCGAAGAAGGAGAAGAGCTGACATGCCGCGCAAGGGTTCCCCTGGCCGCCGCCAGCTGGTCGCTGACCCGGTGCACAACTCGCCGCTGGTCACCGCGCTTATCAACAAGGTTCTCCTGGACGGCAAGCGCTCCCTCGCGCAGTCGATCGTCTACGGCGCCCTCGAGGGCTGCAAGGACAAGACCGGCAACGACCCGGTCGTCACCCTCAAGCGCGCTCTCGACAACGTCCGCCCGACGCTCGAGGTGAAGAGCCGCCGCGTCGGTGGCGCCACCTACCAGGTGCCCGTCGAGGTCAAGGCCTCGCGCAGCACTACGCTGGCGCTGCGGTGGATCGTCCAGTACTCCCGGGCGCGCCGCGAGAAGACCATGACCGAGCGGCTCATGAACGAGCTGCTCGACGCGAGCAACGGCCTCGGCGCCAGCGTCAAGCGGCGCGAGGACACGCACAAGATGGCCGAGTCCAACAAGGCCTTCGCGCACTACCGCTGGTAGTGAGCACCGACGACGAGTTAAGGACGCGAAGAAGTGGCCACCACGACCGCTCTTGACCTGGCCAGGGTCCGCAACATCGGGATCATGGCCCACATCGACGCGGGCAAGACCACGACGACTGAGCGCATCCTGTTCTACACCGGCATCAACTACAAGATCGGTGAAGTCCATGAGGGCGCTGCCACCATGGACTGGATGGAGCAGGAGCAGGAGCGCGGCATCACCATCACCTCCGCCGCGACCACCTGCAGCTGGCTTGATCACACGATCAACATCATCGACACGCCCGGACACGTGGACTTCACCATCGAGGTCGAGCGGTCGCTGCGTGTTCTCGACGGCGCGGTCGCGGTGTTCGATGGCGTCGCCGGCGTGGAGCCGCAGTCGGAGACGGTCTGGCGCCAGGCCGACCGGTACGGCGTGCCCCGCATCTGCTTCGTGAACAAGATGGACCGGGTCGGCGCGGAGTTCCACCGCTGTGTCGACATGATGATCAGCCGGCTGGGTTCCACGCCTGCGGTCATCCAGCTTCCCTGGGGCGTCGAGGCCGACTTCAAGGGCGTCATCGACCTGGTGAAGATGAAGGGCCTGCTCTGGAGCGCCGAGGCGGCCAAGGGCGAGATGTACGACACCGTCGACATCCCGGCCGACCACGCCGACGCCGCCCGTGAGTGGCGCGACAAGCTCGTCGAGACCGTGGCGGAGAACGACGACGAGCTCATGGAGCTCTTCCTGGAGGGCGTCGAGCCCACCGAGGAGCAGCTCGTCGCGGCCATCCGCCGTGCGACGGTCGCCGGCTCGATCAACCCGGTCCTGTGCGGCACCGCGTTCAAGAACAAGGGCGTGCAGCCCCTGCTCGACGCGATCGTCGCCTACCTCCCCGCCCCCACCGACATCCCGGCCTTCAAGGGCCACGCGGTGGGCAACGAGGAGGAGATCGTCGAGCGCCACGCGGACCCGAACGAGCCCTTCGCGGCGCTGGCGTTCAAGATCATGAGCGACCCGCACCTGGGCAAGCTGACCTACATCCGCATCTACTCCGGCACGCTCGAGACCGGCACCACCGTGGTGAACTCGGTCAAGGGCAAGAAGGAGCGGATCGGCAAGATCTACCAGATGCACGCGAACAAGCGCGAGGAGCGCCCGTCCGCGACCGCTGGTCAGATCGTGGCCGTCATGGGCCTGAAGGACACCACCACCGGTGACACCCTCTCGGACCCGGTCAAGCAGGTCGTCCTCGAGTCGATGACCTTCCCGGCGCCGGTCATCAACGTCGCCATCGAGCCCAAGACCAAGGGCGACCAGGAGAAGCTGGGCACCGCGATCCAGCGGCTGGCCGAGGAGGACCCGTCCTTCCAGGTCCGCCGTGACGAGGAGACCGGCCAGACGGTCATCTGGGGCATGGGCGAGCTCCACCTGGAGATCCTCGTCGACCGGATGCGCCGCGAGTTCAAGGTCGAGGCGAACGTCGGCCGCCCGCAGGTCGCCTACCGCGAGACCATCCGCCGCAAGGTGGAGAAGGTCGAGTACACGCACAAGAAGCAGACCGGTGGTTCCGGCCAGTTCGCTCGCGTGATCATCAGCCTGGAGCCGCTGGGCGAGGGCAACGACGGTTACGAGTTCGAGAACAAGGTCACCGGTGGCCGCATCCCGCGGGAGTACATCCCGTCGGTGGACGCGGGCGCGCAGGAGGCGGCCGAGTTCGGCGTGCTCGCCGGCTACCCGATGGTCGGCGTCAAGGTCACGCTGCAGGACGGTGCCTTCCACGAGGTCGACTCGTCGGAAATGGCCTTCAAGATTGCCGGCTCGATGGCCTTCAAGGAGGCCGCGCGCAAGGCGGATGCCGTACTCCTCGAGCCGATGATGGCCGTTGAGGTCACCACGCCCGAGGACTACATGGGAGACGTCATCGGCGACCTGAACGGTCGTCGCGGACAGATCCAGGCGATGGACGAACGGTCCGGAGCCCGTGTCATCAGGGCGCTCGTTCCGCTCTCGGAGATGTTCGGCTACGTGGGCGACCTGCGCAGCCGCACTCAGGGACGGGCGAGCTACAGCATGCAGTTCGACTCCTACGCGGAGGTGCCCCCGGGCATCGCCAAGGAGATCGTCGCGAAGGCTCGGGGCGAATAGTTCCGCTCGCTGTATGGTGGGGCGCTCTCGGCGCCCCGCCGTACAGAGCCTGAGGTAGAAGACGAAAGTCAAGTCAGAATCTCTAAGGAGACAGACCAGTGGCCAAGGCCAAGTTCGAGCGGAACAAGCCGCACGTGAACATCGGCACCATTGGGCACATCGACCACGGCAAGACCACTCTGACCGCGGCGATCACCAAGGTGCTTCACGACCGTTTCCCGCAGCTCAACGAGGCGACCCCGTTCGACAAGATCGACAAGGCGCCCGAGGAGAAGGCTCGCGGAATCACCATCTCCATCGCGCACGTCGAGTACCAGACCGAGAAGCGCCACTACGCCCACGTGGACTGCCCCGGTCACGCCGACTACGTGAAGAACATGATCACCGGTGCCGCCCAGATGGACGGCGCGATCCTGGTGGTCGCGGCGACCGACGGCCCGATGCCGCAGACGAAGGAGCACGTCCTCCTGGCCCGCCAGGTCGGCGTCCCCTACATCGTCGTGGCCCTCAACAAGGCCGACATGGTCGACGACGAGGAGATCCTGGAGCTCGTCGAGCTCGAGGTCCGCGAGCTGCTGTCCGCCCAGGAGTTCCCGGGCGACGACCTGCCGGTCGTGCGCGTATCGGCGCTTAAGGCGCTCGAGGGCGACGAGAAGTGGGGCGACTCCATCATCGAGCTCATGAACGCCGTGGACGAGAACGTCCCCGAGCCCGTTCGTGACACCGACAAGCCGTTCCTCATGCCGATCGAGGACGTGTTCTCGATCACCGGTCGCGGCACCGTCGTCACCGGCCGTATCGAGCGCGGCATCGTCAAGGTCAACGAGACCGTCGACATCATCGGCATCAAGGAGAAGAGCACCACGACGACCGTCACCGGCGTCGAGATGTTCCGCAAGCTCCTCGACGAGGGCCAGGCCGGTGACAACGTCGGTCTGCTCCTGCGCGGCATCAAGCGTGAGGAGGTCGAGCGCGGTCAGTGTGTCATCAAGCCGGGCACGACCACCCCGCACACCGAGTTCGAGGCGCAGGTCTACATCCTGTCCAAGGACGAGGGCGGCCGCCACACGCCGTTCTTCAACAACTACCGTCCGCAGTTCTACTTCCGTACGACTGACGTGACGGGCGTGGTGAACCTGCCGGAGGGCACCGAGATGGTCATGCCCGGTGACAACACCGAGATGACCGTCCAGCTCATCCAGCCGGTCGCCATGGAAGAGGGTCTGAAGTTCGCGATCCGTGAGGGTGGCCGCACCGTCGGCGCCGGTCGCGTTACGAAGGTCATCAAGTAGTAGCACCGCTGGGCGGCGGTCGGGTCCGCAAGGGCCTGACCGCCGCACCACGCAGGGGCCGGAGACGACCCCTCCACGGACGACGAGACCGTGATCTCGCAGTGCTTTCGGCCGCACTTCGACCGAAGCCACTGCCAGATCACGGAACACCGGACGGAATCCGGGCGTCGGTCTTGTGGAAACAGACCTGCGGCAACAGGCCGCGCGAAGCTTTATAGGACGACAGCGAAGGACACCGAGGCCATTATGGCGGGACAGAAGATCCGCATCCGGCTTAAGGCGTATGACCACGAGGTCATCGACAGCTCGGCCAAGAAGATCGTCGAGACGGTGACGCGGACCGGTGCCAAGGTCGCTGGCCCGGTGCCGCTGCCGACCGAGAAGAACGTGTACTGCGTCATCCGGTCGCCGCACAAGTACAAGGACAGCCGCGAGCACTTTGAGATGCGTACGCACAAGCGGCTGATTGACATCATCGACCCGACGCCGAAGACGGTCGACTCGCTCATGCGTCTCGACCTTCCCGCCGGCGTGGACATCTCGATCAAGCTCTAAGGAACGCACTGACATGGCTAAGCAGATCAAGGGCGTCCTGGGCAAGAAGCTCGGCATGACCCAGGTCTTCGATGAGGCGAACCGGGTGATCCCGGTCACCGTGGTCGAGGCCGGTCCGTGCGTGGTGACCCGGGTCCGCACTCCGGAGAAGGACGGCTACTCCGCCGTCCAGCTCGGCTACGGGCAGATCGACCCGCGCAAGGTGAACAAGCCCCTGGGCGACTACCTGCGCAAGCACGACATCACCCCGCGCCGCTACTTCACCGAGGTACGCACCGACGACGCCTCCGAGTACACGATCGGCCAGGAGATCCTCGCCGACACCTTCGAGGCCGGCCAGTACGTCGACGTCACTGGCAAGAGCAAGGGCAAGGGCTACGCCGGTGTCATGAAGCGCCACAACTTCCGTGGTCTGAGCGCTTCGCACGGTACCCAGCGCAAGCACCGCTCCCCGGGTTCCATCGGTGGCTGCGCCACCCCGGGCCGCGTCTTCAAGGGCGTGCGCATGGCCGGCCGGATGGGCAACGTCCGCACGACGGTCCAGAGCCTCAAGGTGCACGCCGTGGACGCCGAGAAGGGCCTCATCCTGATCAAGGGTGCGATCCCCGGCGCCAACGGCAGCCTGGTCCTCCTCCGCACCGCTGCCAAGAAGGGGGTTGCTGCGAAGTGACCACGACCATTGACGTCCTCGACGCCAGCGGCGCCAAGACGGGGACCGTCGACCTCCCCGAGGAGGTCTTCGGGGCCAAGGTCAACGTCCCGCTGATCCACCAGGTGGTCGTCGCCCAGCTCGCCGCGCGCCGGCAGGGCACCCACGCCACCAAGACCCGCGGCGACGTGTCCGGCGGCGGCAAGAAGCCGTACCGGCAGAAGGGCACCGGCCGCGCCCGCCAGGGCTCGACCCGTGCTCCGCAGTTCGCCGGCGGTGGCGTCGTCCACGGCCCGCAGCCGCGCTCGTACGAGCAGCGGACGCCCAAGAAGATGAAGGCGGCCGCCCTGAAGGGCGCGCTGTCCGACCGCGCCGGCGGCGGCCGCGTCCACGTGGTGGACAGCCTGGTCACGGGTGACACGCCCAAGACCAGAGCCACCCTGGAGGCGCTGCGCAAGATCACGCAGGCCCGCAGCGTGCTCGTCGTGGTCGACGAGAACGACGAGCTCACCTGGCTCAGCCTGCGCAACGCGCCCGAGGTCCACCTGCTGGACGCGGGACAGCTGAACACCTACGACGTGCTGTGCCACGACGACGTGGTCTTCACCCGTGAGGCCTACGACCAGGTCGTGGCCCGGCTGGCGAAGAGCGGGAAGGAAGAGGCCTGATGCAGAAGATCGCCGACCCGCGTGACATCATCCTCAAGCCGATCGTCTCCGAGAAGAGCTACGGCCTGATCGATGAGCACAACAAGTACACGTTCCTGGTGCGCAAGGGTGCCAACAAGACGCAGGTGAAGATCGCCGTCGAGCAGATCTTCGGCGTCAAGGTGACCGGCGTGAACACGATCAACCGCCAGGGCAAGCGCAAGCGGACCCGGCACGGCTACGGCCAGCGCCCCGACACCAAGCGCGCGATCGTGAGCCTGGCCGAGGGCGAGCGGATCGACATCTTCGGTCAGATCGGCTAGCACCTGCCGCAGCGGGGAGAGGGGCCCCTCGCCACCGAGCGAGGGACCGCCCCATTGAGTAAGCACCGGGGGGACCGCCGAGAGGCGGACCCCGACCGGTACGAACCGACGAAGGATGAACGAAAGAGATGGGCATCCGTAAATACAAGCCGACGACTCCGGGTCGTCGCGGCGCGAGCGTCTCGGACTTCGCCGAGATCACGCGCAGCACTCCGGAGAAGTCGCTGCTTGCACCCCTGCACAGCAAGGGCGGCCGTAACGTCCACGGCCGGGTGACCGCCCGGCACCAGGGAGGCGGGCACAAGCGCGCCTACCGGATCATCGACTTCCGCCGCCACGACAAGGACGGGATCCCGGCCAAGGTCGCGCACATCGAGTACGACCCCAACCGGACCTCCCGCATCGCGCTGCTCCACTACGCCGACGGCGAGAAGCGCTACATCCTCGCTCCGGCCGGCCTCAAGCAGGGGGACCGGATCGAGAACGGCCCCACGGCCGACATCAAGCCGGGCAACTGCCTGCCGCTGCGCAACATCCCGACCGGTACCTTCATCCACGCGGTGGAGCTCCGCCCGGGTGGCGGCGCCAAGCTCGGCCGCAGCGCCGGCGCGCAGATCCAGCTGCTCGCCAAGGAGGGCATGTACGCCACGCTGCGTATGCCGTCCGGAGAAATGCGCCAGGTCGACGTGCGCTGCCGGGCCTCTGTGGGCCAGGTGGGCAACGCCGAGCAGGGCAACATCAGCATCGGCAAGGCCGGCCGCAACCGCTGGAAGGGCAAGCGCCCCACGGTCCGCGGTGTCGCCATGAACCCGGTCGACCACCCGCACGGTGGTGGTGAGGGCAAGACCTCCGGTGGTCGTCACCCGGTGAACCCGAAGGGTAAGCCCGAGGGCCGCACCCGGCAGCCGAACAAGCCGAGCGACCGGCTGATCATCCGTCGTCGGAGCAAGAGGAAGAAGCGGTAGGAGCAGCCGAAATGCCACGTAGTCTTAAGAAGGGTCCCTTCGTGGACGATCACCTTCAGAAGAAGGTGGACGCCCAGAACGAGAAGGGCACCAAGAACGTCATCAAGACGTGGTCGCGGCGCTCCATGATCGTGCCCGACATGATCGGCCACACGATCGCCGTGCACGACGGCCGCAAGCACGTCCCGGTGTTCGTCACCGAGTCGATGATCGGTCACAAGCTCGGTGAGTTCGCCCCCACGCGGACGTTCCGCAGCCACGTCAAGGAAGACCGCCGCAGCCGGCGGTAAGCGCCTTCAAGCCAGCAGTTAGAGGAGAAAGCGATGGAAGCCAGGGCACAGGCGCGGTATGCGCGCCACACGCCCCGGAAGGCCCGCCGTGTGGTGGACCTCATTCGCGGGCTGCCCGCTTCGGAGGCGCAGGCCGTGCTGCAGTTCGCTCCCCAGGCGGCGAGCGAGACCGTTTACAAGGTGCTCTCGAGCGCGATCGCGAACGCTGAGCACAACTTCAAGCTCGACCGGGACACGCTCTTCGTGAGCCGGGCGTGGGTCGACGAGGGCCCGACGCTCAAGCGCTTCCGCCCGCGTGCCCAGGGTCGTGCCTATCGGATCAACAAGCGGACCAGTCACATCACTGTGATCGTGGAGTCCCGCGAGCCGAAGGGAAGGACCCGCTAGTGGGCCAGAAGGTTAACCCGCACGGGTTCCGCCTCGGCATCACGACCGAGCACAAGAGCCGGTGGTACGCCGACAAGCTGTACAAGTCGTACGTCGCCGAGGACGTGGCGATCCGTCGCATGCTGCAGAAGGGCATGGAGCGGGCCGGCATCTCCAAGGTCGAGATCGAGCGCACGACCGACCGCGTCCAGGTCGACATCCACACCGCCCGGCCGGGCATCGTCATCGGCCGCCGCGGCGCCGAGGCCGACCGCATCCGCGGCGACCTGGAGAAGCTGACCAAGAAGCAGGTCCAGCTGAACATCCTCGAGGTGAAGAACCCCGAGACCGACGCGCAGCTCGTCGCGCAGGGCGTGGCCGAGCAGCTGTCCAGCCGCGTCTCGTTCCGCCGGGCCATGCGCAAGGCCATGCAGTCCGCCATGAAGAGCGGGGCCAAGGGCATCCGTGTCCAGTGCTCCGGCCGTCTCGGCGGCGCCGAGATGTCGCGCTCGGAGTTCTACCGCGAGGGCCGCGTGCCCCTGCACACGCTCCGCGCGGACGTCGACTTCGGCTTCTACGAGGCCCGCACCACCTTCGGCCGCATCGGCGTGAAGGTGTGGATCTACAAGGGCGAGGCCCCGACCAGCCGCGCCGAGCGGGATGCGGCAGCGGCCGCGGCCCGTGCGGGGCAGCGTCGCGACGACCGTCGCGGTGGCGCGGGCGAGCGTCCGCGTCGTGGCGGCGGCGACCGTCCCCGTCGTGGCGGTGCGGGTCGTTCCGACCGCGCACCCAGGACTGAGGCGGCCGCGCAGGCCGCCCCCGAGACCGGCCCGGCGGAGCAGCCGGGTGCTGAAGGGAGCTGACCATGCTGATCCCGCGCAGGGTCAAGCACCGCAAGCAGCACCGGCCCGACCGCAGCGGCGCCGCCAAGGGCGGCACCCGGGTCGTCTTCGGCGAGTTCGGCATCCAGGCGCTTGAGCACTCCTACGTGACCAACCGCCAGATCGAGGCCGCGCGTATCGCCATGACCCGGCACATCCGCCGTGGCGGCAAGGTGTGGATCAACATCTTCCCGGACCGCCCCCTGACGAAGAAGCCGGCCGAGACCCGCATGGGTTCCGGTAAGGGCTCTCCGGAGTGGTGGATCGCCAATGTCAAGCCCGGCCGTGTCATGTTCGAGCTGTCCGGTGTCGCCGAGCCCGTGGCCCGCGAGGCCATGCGGCGTGCGATGCACAAGCTCCCCATGAAGTGCCGTTTCGTCAAGCGTGAAGTGGGTGAGGCGTGATGGCTAAGGGTCTGACCGCCGCGGAGCTGCGTGTCGAGGACCAGGAGGTCCTGGTCCAGAAGCTGAAGGAAGCCAAGGAGGAGCTGTTCAACCTCCGCTTCCAGTCGGCGACGGGTCAGCTGGAGAGCCACGGGCGGCTGCGTGCCGTCCGCCGCGAGATCGCCCGCATCTACACCGTGATGCGCGAGCGCGAGCTCGGGATCGTCACGGTCGAGAAGGAGCCGAGCGATGTCTGAAGCAACCGAGACCCCGACCACTGAGACGCAGCGGAACTACCGCAAGACCCGCGAGGGCCTGGTCGTCAGCGACAAGATGGACAAGACCGTCGTCGTCGCCGTCGAGGACCGCGTCAAGCACCCGCTGTACGGCAAGGTCATCCGCCGTACGACCAAGTACAAGGCCCACGACGAGCAGAACTCCTGCGGCGTCGGCGACCGCGTCCTCCTGATGGAGACCCGGCCGCTGTCGGCCACCAAGCGGTGGCGGGTCGTCGAGATCCTCGAGAAGGCCAAGTAACCTCACAAAGACGCGCCTCGTGGGGGGTGGGAAACCACCCCCCATGACGGTGTCCAAGGGGCGGGGCCGGCCGTCGGCCCCGTCCGCCAGCGGCGGCGGTCGTACGACTGTCGCCGAGGGAAAAAGACCACATCGGGTTCGGCCAGGCTCACCGTGAGGTGAGAACCGGCACGACACACAGGAGTAGACGTGATCCAGCAGGAGTCGCGGCTCAAGGTCGCCGACAACACGGGTGCCAAGGAGATTCTTTGCATCCGCGTGCTCGGCGGCTCGGGTCGGCGCTACGCGGGAATCGGCGACATCATCGTGGGCACGGTGAAGGACGCCATTCCCGGCGGAGGCGTTAAGAAAGGCGACGTTGTCAAGGCTGTCGTGGTGCGCACCGTGAAGGAGCGCCGCCGCCCCGACGGCTCCTACATCCGCTTCGACGAGAACGCCGCGGTCATCATCAAGGACAGCGGCGACCCGCGGGGCACCCGCATCTTCGGCCCGGTGGGCCGTGAACTGCGCGACAAGAAGTTCATGCGCATCATCTCGCTCGCGCCGGAGGTGCTGTGATGCCGAAGCTGCACGTGAAGAAGGGCGACCTCGTCCAGGTCATCGCCGGCAAGGACAAGGGCGCCAAGGGCCGGATCATCGCCGCCTACCCGCGCGACGAGCGTGTGGTGGTCGAGGGCGTCAACATGATCAAGAAGCACTCCAAGGTCACCAACCAGGGCCCGCGAGGCGCCCAGGAGGGCGGCGTGCAGACCATGGAGGCTCCCATCCACGTGAGCAACGTCAAGAAGCTCAAGGATGACGAGAAGAAGCCCGAGAAGAAGGCCGCCGCCAAGGGCGACGCCGCGGCGACGGGTGAGGACAGCTGATGACCGCCACGACTGAAGAGCGAGTTGTTCCGCGCCTCAAGCAGCGCTACCGCGAGGAGATCATCGCGAAGCTGCGCGAGGAGTTCGGCATCGAGAACATCATGCAGGTGCCCACGATCACCAAGATCAAGGTGAACATGGGTGTCGGCGAGGCCGCCCGCGACTCGAAGCTCATCGAGGGCGCCGTGCGCGACCTGACCGCCATCACCGGCCAGAAGCCGGCCGTCGCCCGCGCCCGCAAGTCCATCGCGCAGTTCAAGCTGCGTGAGGGCATGCCGATCGGCGCGCACGTGACGCTGCGCGGCGACCGCATGTGGGAGTTCCTCGACCGGCTGCTGGCTCTGGCGCTGCCGCGTATCCGTGACTTCCGCGGTCTGTCGCCGAAGCAGTTCGACGGCAACGGCAACTACACCTTCGGCCTGACCGAGCAGGTCATGTTCCACGAGGTCGACCAGGACAAGGTGGACCGGCAGCGGGGCATGGACATCACGGTCGTGACCACCGCGAAGAACGACGAGCAGGGCCGGGCGCTGCTGAAGCTCCTCGGATTCCCCTTCAAGGAGGCCTGATCATGGCGAAGACGTCGCTGAAGGTCAAGGCAGCGCGCAAGCAGAAGTTCGAGGTCCGGGCGTACACTCGGTGCTCGCGCTGCGGCCGTCCCCGCGCTGTCTACCGCAAGTTCGGGCTGTGCCGCGTGTGCTTCCGCGAGATGGCGCACCGGGGCGAGCTGCCCGGCATCACCAAGTCGAGCTGGTAAGCCCTCGCGGGCCAGCCGTACAGAAGTCATATCAACCGGGCGCTGAACGCAGCGCCCACGACCACACCGAAGGTCCCATCGGGGAAACCGCGGTGAGGAAGGCCACCGGCCATGACGATGACCGACCCGATCGCAGACATGCTGACGCGTCTGCGTAACGCGAACTCGGCCTATCACGACACCGTGAGCATGCCTTACTCCAAGATCAAGGCACACATCGCGGAGATCCTCCAGCAGGAGGGCTACATCCAGGGCTGGAGCGTCGAGGACGCGAAGGTTGGCAAGAACCTCGTGATGGAGCTGAAGTTCGGCCCCAGCCGCGAGCGCGCCATCGCGGGCCTGCGCCGGGTGTCGAAGCCCGGTCTGCGGGTCTATGCAAAGAAGGACAACCTGCCCCGCGTGCTGGGCGGTCTGGGCGTCGCGATCATCTCGACGTCCGGCGGCCTGATGACGGACCGGCAGGCGACTAAGCGTGGAGTGGGCGGGGAAGTCCTCGCCTACGTCTGGTAACGAGGGGAGGCACTCAGCATGTCGCGAATCGGACGGCTGCCCATCCCCGTACCGGCGGGTGTCGACATCACGATCGACGGCCGGGAAGTCCAGGTCAAGGGGCCCAAGGGCACGCTCACTCACACGGTCGCCGAGCCCATCGAGGTCTCGCGCGGCGAGGACGGCACCGTAGCCGTCACCCGCCCGAACGACGAGAACAAGGTGCGTGCTCTGCACGGCCTGTCCCGCACGCTCATCGCCAACATGGTGGCGGGCGTCACGCAGGGCTACACGAAGACGCTCGAGATCGTCGGCGTCGGTTACCGCGTTCAGGCCAAGGGCCCGACGCAGCTGGAGTTCTCGCTGGGCTTCAGCCACCCGGTGATCGTCGACGCGCCCGACGGTGTCAGCTTCCGCGTCGAGAAGCCGACCCTGTTCCACGTGGACGGCATCGACAAGCAGAAGGTCGGCGAGGTCGCCGCCAACATCAGGAAGCTGCGCAAGCCGGACCCGTACAAGGGCAAGGGCGTGCGCTACCAGGGCGAGGTTGTCCGCCGCAAGGTCGGAAAGGCTGGTAAGTAGGCATGGCTGGAAAGACTGCGTTCGGCAAGCACACGGCCGCCCGCACGGTCTCCCGGGCCCGCCGGCACCACCGTGTCCGCAAGAACGTCTTCGGTACGTCCGAGCGTCCGCGTCTGGTCGTCAACCGGTCCACGCGTCACCTGTTCGTGCAGATCGTCGACGACACCCAGGGGCACACGCTGGTGAGCGCGTCCACCATGGACGCCTCGCTGCGCGGCGCCGAGGGTGACAAGACCGAGAAGGCGAAGAAGGTCGGCGAGCTTCTCGCTCAGCGGGCCAAGAGCGCCGGGATCACCGCTGTCGTGTTCGACCGCGGTGGCAACCGCTACGCGGGGCGCATTGCCGCTCTCGCTGACAGCGCCCGTGAAGGCGGGCTGGAGTTCTGATGGCTCCGGCCCGGGGGTCGCGACTGACGGCCCGTCCCAAGAGCAACGAGAAGAGGAACCACTGATGGCTGCAGCTCCGCGTCGCGGTGCCGGCGGCGGTGGCGAGCGGCGTGACCGTCGTGATGACCGCCGCGGTGGCGCCGCAGACAAGGGCGTCTCGTACATCGAGCGCGTTGTAAAGATCAACCGAGTGGCGAAGGTCGTCCAGGGCGGCCGGCGCTTCAGCTTCACCGCGCTGGTCATCGTCGGCGACGGCAACGGCCTCGTCGGGGTCGGCTACGGCAAGGCCAAGGAGGTGCCCGCGGCGATCGCCAAGGGCGTCGAGGAGGCCAAGAAGCACTTCTTCAAGGTTCCGCGCATCCAGGGCACGATCCCGCACCCGGTGCAGGGTGAGGACGCCGCCGGCGTCGTCCTCCTGCGTCCGGCCTCGCCCGGTACGGGCGTCATCGCGGGTGGCCCGGTCCGCGCGGTCCTGGAGTGCGCCGGGATCCACGACGTGTTGTCCAAGTCGCTCGGCTCGGACAACCCGATCAACATCGTGCACGCCACCGTGGCGGCTCTGAAGGGCCTCAGCAGGCCCGAGGAGATCGCCGCCCGCCGTGGCCTGCCGATCGAGGACGTCGCTCCCAAGGCGATGCTGAAGGCTCGCGCCGAGGGCCTGGCCGAGGCGGCCGCGGCCGCGAAGGCGGTGAGCTAGCGATGGCTCGTCTGAAGATCACCCAGACCCGGTCCAAGATCGGTGGTCAGCAGAACCAGCGTGACTCGCTGCGCTCGCTGGGTCTGAAGCGAATCGGCGACGTGGTCGTCAAGGAGGACCGCCCGGAGATCCGGGGCATGGTCGCCAAGGTGTCGCACCTCGTCGAAGTTGAGGAGGTCGACTAGTCATGACCGAGAACGCTCCGCTCAAGATTCACGACCTCCGTCCGGCCCCCGGCGCCAACAAGGCCAAGACCCGCAAGGGTCGCGGTGAGGGCTCCAAGGGCAAGACGGCCGGCCGTGGCACCAAGGGCACCAGGGCCCGTACCGCCGTGATGCCGGGCTTCGAGGGTGGCCAGGTTCCGCTCCAGCGGCGGCTGCCGAAGCTGAAGGGCTTCTCCAACGCCCTGTTCAAGACGACCTACCAGGTCGTCAACCTGGACAGGCTTGGGGAGCTGTTCCCCCAGGGCGGCGACGTCACCCTCGACGACCTGGTCGCCAAGGGTGCGGTTCGCAAGAACCAGCCCGTGAAGGTGCTCGGCACCGGCGAGATCTCCGTGGCGGTGAACGTGCAGGCGCACGCCTTCTCCGCCAGCGCGAAGGAGAAGATCGCCGCGGCCGGTGGCTCGGTTTCCGAGCTGTAGGCATGACGCTGCACGAGGCGCGGAGGTTCGTTATGAGCCTCCGCGCCCGTAGTGCGTTAGAGTTCGCCTGGCACGGGGCTCCACCCGTGCCAGACCAAGCACTCTGGCAGAAAGACATGTCGATGGACGCCTTGGGGGCCATCGCCGACCGTTACCGCGTCACTGACGCGCAGGAGGGACCGTGCTGACCGCGATTACCCGGGCGTTCCGTACGCCGGACCTGCGCAAGAAGCTGCTCTTCACACTGGGCATCATCGTGCTGTTCCGGCTCGGCTCGGTGCTTCCCACTCCGGGCGTCAACGCCCAGAACGTGGCCCTGTGTCTTGAGGAGGCCCAGGCGGGAGACGCTGCAAACATCTACGGGATGGTGCAGCTCTTCAGCGGCGGCGCCCTGTTGAAACTTTCAGTGTTCGCGCTCGGCATCATGCCGTACATCACCGCGAGCATCATCCTGCAGCTGCTGACGGTGGTGATCCCCCGGCTGGAGGCCCTCAAGAAGGAGGGCCAGGCGGGCACGGCGAAGATCACACAATACACCCGTTACCTGACCATCGGCCTCGCGGTGCTGCAGTCGACCGCGTTCGTCGCGCTCGCCCGTAGTGGGCAGCTCTTCCAGAACTGCAACAAGGAAGTCCTGCTGAGCCAGGACGTCTTCCCGTTGATCACCATGGTCGTCACGATGACCGCCGGAACCGCCGTGATCATGTGGCTGGGCGAGCTGGTGACCGACCGCGGCGTCGGCAACGGCATGTCGATCCTGATCTTCACGCAGGTCATCGCGGTGTTCCCGTCCGAGCTCGTGAACATCTTCCGCCAGAGCCCGTTCAAGTTCGTGGTCGTGATGATCGTCGGCATCGTGATGATCGGTGTCGTCGTGTTCATCGAGCAGGCGCAGCGTCGCATCCCGGTGCAGTACGCCAAGCGGATGGTCGGCCGCCGGATGTACGGCGGCACCTCGACCTACATCCCGCTCAAGGTGAACCAGGCCGGCATCATCCCGGTCATCTTCGCCTCGTCGCTGCTGTACCTGCCGCAGCTGCTGGTCACGCTGTTCGGCAACAGCCAGAACCCCAACGCGGTGGTCGAGTGGCTGGCGCAGAACATGATCAGGGGCGACCACCCCATCTACATGGCCACGTTCTTCCTGCTGATCGTCTTCTTCACGTACTTCTACGTGTCCATCACTTTCAACCCCCCTGAAGTGGCTGACAACATGAAGAAGTACGGTGGGTTCATTCCGGGCATCCGCCCGGGCCGGCCGACCGCTGAGTACCTGAGCTACGTGCTCAACAGGCTCACGGCCGCGGGCGCTCCGTATCTGGGTGTCATCTCGCTCATCCCGATCATCGCGCTGGCGGTGGCCGGAGCGAGCCAGAACTTCCCGTTCGGAGGGACCAGCATTCTGATCATGGTTGGTGTTGGTCTGGACACGGTCAAGCAGATCGAGAGCCAGCTTCAGCAGCGCAACTACGAGGGCTTCCTGAGATAGTGCGCGTCGTCCTGGTAGGGCCCCCCGGAGCGGGTAAGGGGACGCAGGCCCAGTTCATCGCTTCGCACCTGTCGATCCCGAAAATCTCGACAGGCGACATCTTCCGTGCCAACGTCTCCGGCGGCACGGAGCTCGGCAAGCTCGCCAAGGAGTACATGGACCGCGGCGACCTCGTCCCCGACGAGGTGACCGTGGCGATGGTCCGCGACCGGCTGTCGGAGGACGACGCGCAGGAGGGCTTCCTCCTGGACGGCTTCCCCCGCAACGTGCCGCAGGCCGAGGTCCTGAAGAAGATGCTGGCCGAGTTCGGCACAGCGCTCGACGTGGTCCTCAACCTGGTCGTCGAGGACGACGAGGTCGTACGCCGCCTGGCGGGCCGCCGTACCTGCCGCTCCTGCGGCAAGGTGTGGCACGTCGTGTTCGACCCGCCCGCCGTGGAGGGCGTCTGCGACGCCTGCGGCGGGGAGCTCTTCCAGCGGGACGACGACCGTGAGGAGACCATCAGACGCCGCCTGGAGGTCTACCAGGAGCAGACGGCGCCGTTGATCTCGTTCTACGCCGACGAGGGCATCCTGCAGGGGGTCGACGCGACCGGTCCGGTCGAGGAGATCACCCAGCGGGCGATGTCGGCACTGCGGCGGTTCGCTGACTGAATCATTACCGCAGCCCGGAACGCCACTCCACTCCATGGGGTGGCGTTCAGGCTTATATGGGACAATTCGAGAGGGGGTGCGTTACGTGTTCAAGAAAAACCGGCACGGAATTCAGATCAAAAGCGCCGAGCAACTGGAGAAGATGCGCGCGGCCGGCCTCGTCGTGGGCAGGACGCTGGAACTGCTCCGGACCTCGGTCCGGCCCGGGATGACGCCGCTCGATCTCGACGCCATCGCCGAGGAGGCCATCCGGGGCGAGGGCGCGATCCCGTCGTTCAAGGGCTACCAGGGCTTCCCCGCCACGATCTGCGCCTCCGTGAACGACGAGGTCGTCCACGGGATCCCCAGCGACCGCCGGGAGCTCCGCGAGGGCGACATCATCTCGATCGACTGCGGCGCGATCCTCGACGGGTGGCACGGGGACTCGGCGATCACGGTGCCGATCGGCGAGGTCGACCCCGAACTGCTCGAGCTCATCCGGGTGACCGAGGAGGCCATGTGGCGGGGCATCGCGGCCCTGCGGGTCGGCGGGCACCTGTCCGACATCGGCCACCAGGTCGAGCAGTACGTGCGTTCCCAGGGCCGCTACGGCATCCCCCAGGAGTACGGTGGGCACGGCATCGGCACCGAGATGCACATGGACCCGTGGATCGCCAACCACGGCCGCCCGGGGCGGGGGCCCCGGTTCGAGGTGGGCATGTGCTTCGCGGTCGAGCCGATGGTGAACCTCGGCACCGACCGGACCAAGGTGCTGGCCGACGACTGGACGGTCGTCACCCTCGACGGCCGGGCCTCTGCGCACTTCGAGCACAGCGTGGCGGTCACCGAGAACGGCCCGCTGGTGCTGACCGCACTGGACGGCGGAGCCTCCCGGTTCCCGGACGTGGCAACCCAGGCGGGGGATACCGCCCTCTGATCGGGAACGCCCGCTCCGGCGGCGTCTGAACAATAATGGTCGTATCGCTCGAATGACCGGGAGATGGTGATGGCTGCAGCTCCGGAGATGCGGGCCTCCGACGGCGACCGGGACCGGGTCGCGGCGGCATTGCGCGAGCACGTGGCCGAGGGCAGGCTCACCATCGACGAGTTCAACGAGCGGCTGGAGCGGGTCTACCAGAGCCGTACGTACGGGGAGCTGGCCACGCTCACCTCGGATCTGCCCGAGATCGACCTGCACCGGCTGCCCGCCGCCGCCGCGCCCGCACAGGGGGCTCATCCGGCCCGGCCGGACGACAAGGCACGGAGCCTGAAGAACGCGTGGACCGCCTGGGCGGGGGTCAGCGCCATGTGCTGGCTCTTCTGGCTCCTCGCCTTCGTCGCCTCGGGCCACTTCGTTCCTCCGTGGCCGCTGTGGGTCATGGGCCCCTGGGGGATCATCCTCCTCATCAACACGATCAGCGGACAGTCCCGGCGCGACTCCTGACGCCCACGCTGTCCCGACCCTTCTGACGCCGATCGCTCTCCTCGCCGTACGCGTCGGCCGGGCGGGGCGCCCGCGCCCTTCCGCGTGTGCGGCCCCTTCTTTACCGGAGCGCCGATGTCGTGAGAGCCGGCGGCGGGTAGATGTCCGATGTCGCGACGTACGGCCCCGCTCGGGCCGTGCGCCCGCGGTGATCGGGCCGCACCCACCCGTCCCGGCATTTCGGCGGTGCCGGGCGGGCGGGTGCGGCGGCTTCCCCTGTGAAGGCCCGATCGGCCCCGGACACGGGACCGGGCGGACGTGGACCTGGGCGACGTGAACGGCCCGATGAGGACATCGGCGCGGCGCGGACCCTGCAGACTCGGCCGGACGTGGCCGGGCGCGGAATTGGCCGGACGCACCCGCCGGGGGTACGCTGTGATCTGGTTGTGTCGGGACCCCTGCCGTCGTTTCGCAATTCGGCCCGGGTTGTCGTACACTCCTTTGTCGGTTCACTATGACCTTTGCGCCTAGGCGGCCTTGCTGGTCGCCGCTCTCTGGAAGCGCCACGAAGGTCGCGGCTGCTTAGTGTTCCGAAGCCTCAGACGATCCGATCAGTGAAACGCGAGGGCCATGGCCAAGAAAGACGGCGCCATCGAGATTGAGGGCACTGTTATTGAGTCGCTCCCGAATGCCATGTTCAGGGTGCAGCTCGACAACGGTCACAAGGTCCTGGCCCATATCAGTGGGCGGATGCGGATGCACTACATCAGGATCCTGCCCGACGACCGGGTAGTCGTGGAGCTGAGCCCCTACGACCTGAGTCGTGGGCGGATCGTCTACCGGTACAAGTAGGCCCCCCGCCAGCGGGACGGGCCGTATGCGGAACGAATAAGGACTATGAAGGTCAAGCCGAGCGTCAAGAAGATCTGCGACAAGTGCAAGGTGATTCGCCGGCACGGTCGCGTCATGGTGATCTGCGACAACCTGCGCCACAAGCAGCGCCAGGGCTGAGCGGACGGGGGCTGCGCCGGGCCGTGTGCCGGGCGAGGCCGACCTTCCTCTCCAGTACGTCGCCACCAGGCCCCTGCTGAGTCCGTCCGCGTGGCGGACTCGACCCGCATGAGGGCCGGGACAACGAAGACGCGTCACACACCCGCGCAGGCGGCGAGAGCCGTACCACGTGGGAGACCCCCGGTCGGAGGCCGGGGCCCTCGCCCGGGCATGGGAGGGGAAGTGTGGCGCAAGACCTCCGCCACACTGAAGGAGAATGCCCGACCATGGCCCGCCTGGTTGGCGTCGACCTCCCCCGCGACAAGCGGCTGGAGATCGCTCTCACCTACGTTTTCGGAATCGGCCGCACCCGCGCCAAGGAGATCCTTGACGCGACCGGCATCAGCCCCGACCTGCGCGTCCACCAGCTCACGGACGCCGAGCTCGTCCCGATGCGTGACTTCATCGAGGCGAACTACAAGATCGAGGGCGACCTTCGCCGCGAGATTCAGGCCGACATCCGACGCAAGATCGAAATCGGCTGCTACCAGGGCATCCGGCACCGCAAGGGGCTGCCTGTCCACGGTCAGCGGACGCAGACGAACGCGCGCACCCGCAAGGGCAAGAAGAAGACCGTTGCCGGCAAGAAGAAGCCCGGCAAGAAGTAGTCCTTAGCAGCCACATTTCCAGGAGTTAGCGCTTCAATGCCGCCGAAGAGCCGCCAGGGCGCACCGAAGAAGGTGCGCCGCAAGGAAAAGAAGAACGTCGCTCACGGGCACGCCCACATCAAGAGCACGTTCAACAACACGATCGTTTCGATCACCGACCCGAACGGGAACGTGATCTCCTGGGCCAGCGCCGGCCACGTCGGGTTCAAGGGCTCCCGTAAGTCCACCCCGTTCGCCGCCCAGATGGCTGCCGAGAACGCCGCCCGCCGCGCCATGGAGCACGGCATGCGCAAGGTCGACGTCTTCGTCAAGGGCCCCGGCTCCGGCCGTGAGACCGCGATCCGTTCGCTGCAGGCGACCGGCCTCGAGGTCGGGTCCATCCAGGACGTGACCCCGGTCCCGCACAACGGCTGCCGTCCGCCCAAGCGCCGTCGCGTCTGAGCTCAGGAGAGTAGAAAGAAATGGCTCGTTACACGGGTCCGGACTGCAAGCTCTGCCGTCGAGAGAAGACCAAGCTCTTCCTCAAGGGCAAGAAGTGCGAGTCCGCCAAGTGCCCCATCGAGATCCGCCCGTACCCGCCCGGTGAGCACGGCCGCGGCCGTCCGAAGGAGTCGGAGTACCAGCTTCAGCTTCGTGAGAAGCAGAAGACCCGCCGCATCTACGGCGTCCTCGAGAAGCAGTTCCACAACTACTACGAGGAAGCCAACCGCAAGGGCGGCAAGACCGGTGAGAACCTGCTCCAGATCCTGGAGAGCCGTCTCGACAACGTGGTCTACCGCGCCGGCTTCGCCGAGTCGCGGGACGCGGCCCGCCAGCAGGTGCGCCACGGCCACTTCCTCGTGAACGGCAGGAAGGTCGACATCCCGTCGTACCGCGTGCGCGAGCACGACATCATCGAGGTCCGCGAGAAGTCGCGCAACCTGCTCCCGTACGAGGTGGCCCGCGCGACCGCCGGCGACAAGACCGTCCCGGCGTGGCTGGGTGTCTCCGCCGAGAGCATGCGCATCCTCGTGCACCAGCTCCCGGTCCGCCAGCAGATCGACACGCTGGTCCAGGAGCAGCTGATCGTCGAGCTCTACTCCAAGTAGTAGGGCCCCGGCAGTTCATGGCGCCGTACGGCTGGTACATTCCCGGCCGTACGGCATCATGGTTGTAGGCGAGCGGCGTCAAATAGCGGGCGTCGCCGTAACCCAGGGACCCCTCGTCCGTCGCGACGGGGCGGTCCCGGATCCAGGAGATCCTGATGCTCATCGCACAGCGCCCGAGCCTCCAGGAGGAGTCGCTCGAGGAGCACCGGTCCCGGTTCGTCATCGAGCCGCTCGAGCCGGGCTTCGGCTACACCATCGGCAACTCGCTGCGGCGCACGCTGCTGTCCTCCATCCCGGGGGCGGCGGTCACCAGCATCCGCATCGAGGGCGTGCTGCACGAGTTCTCGACCGTGCCCGGGGTCAAGGAAGACGTCACCGACATCATCCTGAACCTCAAGTCGCTGGTCGTCTCCTCCGAGCACGACGAGCCTGTGGTCATGTACCTGCGCAAGCAGGGCCCGGGTGAGGTCACCGCCGCCGACATCGCGCCTCCGGCCGGTGTCGAGGTGCACAACCCCGACCTGCACATCGCCACGCTGAACGGCAAGGCGAAGCTGGAGATGGAGCTGACCGTCGAGCGCGGTCGCGGCTACGTCTCCGCCGCCCAGAACAAGCAGCCGGGCCAGGAGATCGGCCGGATTCCGATCGACTCGATCTACTCCCCGGTTCTCAAGGTCACCTACAAGGTCGAGGCCACCCGTGTCGAGCAGCGCACGGACTTCGACCGGCTGATCCTCGACGTCGAGACCAAGCCGTCCATGAAGCCCCGCGACGCGGTGGCCTCGGCCGGCAAGACCCTGGTCGAGCTGTTCGGCCTGGCCCGCGAGCTCAACGTGGAGGCCGAGGGCATCGACATCGGCCCGTCGCCGACGGACGCGGCTCTCGCGGCCGACCTGGCGCTGCCGATCGAGGAGCTCAACCTCACCGTCCGTTCGTACAACTGCCTCAAGCGCGAGGGCATCCACACCGTGGGTGAACTCGTCGCCCGCAGCGAGCAGGACCTGCTGGACATCCGCAACTTCGGCGCCAAGTCGATCGAAGAGGTCAAGCAGAAGCTGCACGAGATGGGTCTGGCTCTCAAGGACTCCCCGCCCGGATTCGACCCCTCCGCCGTCGCCGGCGGCGGGTACGACGACGAGGACGGCGGGTTCATCGAGACCGAGCAGTACTGATCTCGCGTCTTTCAGCAGCGGCACCACCGTCTCGTGCCGCCCGTCGAGGGCGGCATGAGGCGGCGATGACAAGTCACGACCGGTACGCCGGTCGGCCCGACCCCGGTACCTGACACGGCCGGAGCGGGTTATCCCATGAGGAGCATGAAATGCCCAAGCCCACCAAGGGCGCCCGCCTCGGCGGCAGCCCCTCTCACGAGCGGCTGATCCTGGCGAACCTCGCCACCGCGCTGTTCCAGAACGGCCGGATCACCACCACCGAGGCCAAGGCCAGGCGTCTCCGCCCGCTCGCGGAGAAGCTGATCACCAAGGCGAAGAAGGGCGACATCCACAACCGTCGCCAGGTGCTGACGGTCGTCCGCGACAAGGGCGTCGTCCACCACCTCTTCACCGAGATCGCCCCGACGTACGCCGAGCGTCCCGGTGGTTACACCCGGATCACCAAGCTCGGCCCGCGTAAGGGCGACGCTGCCCCCATGGCGGTCATCGAGCTGGTGACCGAGCAGCTGAACCCGGTCCGGGTCTCCCGTACGGCTCCGGCCGCGCCCGCCGCCGAGGCCGCTCCGGCCGCTCCGGCGGAGGTCGAGGAGACGCCGGCGGCGCAGGACGAGGCCGCCGAGAGCACCACCGCCGAGGCCTCCGAGGCCGCCCCGGCGGAGGGCGACAAGAAGGACGAGGCCTGATCCCAGGCTCTGTGAGCGGGCTCAGTTTCCCTTCGGGGAACGCTGGGCCCGCTCTTCGTTTGTGCACCGTACGAGCCACCGTACGAGGGATGTCGTGAGGCGAGAACTGCGGCTGAGGCTGGACCTGGGTTACGACGGAACGGACTTCTCGGGCTGGGCGCGACAGCCCGGACGGCGGACCGTGCAGGGGGAGATCGAGGACGCGCTCGGCCGGATCCTGCGCCTGGACGCCCCGCCGCCGCTCACGGTCGCCGGTCGCACGGACGCCGGTGTCCATGCTCGGGGGCAGGTGGCGCACGTCGACCTTCCGATCGCCGCGCTGGCCGCCGCCTCGTCGGGGCGCGCTGCCGTCCCCGCGGACCCGGAGGACACGTGGGAGGAGCGCGGCGCTGAACGGCTCGCCGCGCTGACGAGACGGCTCGCCGGTGTGCTGCCCCTCGACGTGCGGATCCACACCGTCAGCGTGGCGCCCGAGGGCTTCGACGCCCGGTTCTCCGCGCTGTCTCGCCGGTACGGCTACCGCGTCGGCGACGGCCCCGGCGGGGTGGACCCACTGCGGCGGCGCGAGGTGCTGTGGTACGCCCGGCCGTTGGACGTCGGCCTGCTGAACGCCGCGGCCGCCCGCCTTCTGGGCGAGCACGACTTCGCCGCCTTCTGCCGCAGGCGCGAGGGCGCGACCACGATCCGTGAGCTGCAGCGGCTCGACTGGGTCAGGGGCGAGGACGGGATCCTCCTCGCGACCGTGGTCGCCGACGCTTTCTGCCACTCGATGGTCCGGGCGCTGGTTGGTGCGCTGCTGTCCGTGGGGGAGGGCAGGCGGCCCGCCGAGTGGCCCGCCGAGGTGCTGGCGAGAGCCGTACGGGACTCGGGTGTGCACGTCGCTCCGGCGCACGGGCTGACGCTGGAGGAGGTGCGCTACCCCGAGCCGGAGGAACTGGCGCGACGTGCCGCCGCCACCCGCCGGGTGCGCACACTGAACTCCTGACGCCGCGAGGCTCCTGACGCCGAGAGTCGCTTCCACGCCGTGCGGTGGGGCGGCGCGTGATCTCCGCGCCGGGAGGCCACGCGCCGGGACCGTCAGCGTGCGGCGCGCTTTTCGATCACCTTCGCCATGTTGTCGCGGAAGGCGCCGCTGATCGGCCCGAGAGTGTTGTCGTTCGCGTCCGGGGTGTGCCCGTCCGCGTAGGTGGCGTAGCTGAACACGATGTAGCGTCCCCACACCATGCCGGCGGCGTAGCCACCGGAGATCGACACCTTGTCCGCTCCGCTCGCCTGGTTGCCGTCGAGGCCGCGGAACCAGACGTTCGTGCCGAGATTCTTGGCCTGGTCCACGGCGAGGGCCTCGGTCTTGCCCGGCAGCACGGCGATGCCGGTGGTCACCGCGTACTGGCGCTTGCCGTCCACATAGGTGGCCCTGAGCACCCTGCGGCACTGCTGGTCGGTGAGGGCCTGCGCGAACGCGCCCATCGCCGCCTTCTCACAGTCGTCGGTCGCGTCGACCTTGACCCGGCGGTACGTCCGCCCGGCCAGCGTGACCTTCTCGTCCGGGAACGCCTCTCCCGGCTTGAGGGTCTTGGGGTCGGTCTGCTCGGAGTCGAGGATGACGGAGGCGACCGTGGGGCTCGGTTGTGGCTCGTCGGAAGGGGGAGCGGTGGTGGCCGCCCGCGTCGGGGCGGCGTGGCCGCCATCCGCTTCACCCGAGTACGCGAAGTAGGCCGCGGTGCCGATCGCCCCTACGACGACCACCGCTCCGGCGGCCATCAGGATCCGCTTGACCTTTCCTCCGGAGGGGGGAGGGCTGCCGGGGCCCAGCGTCGCGGGGAGGTTGCCCGCAGGAGAGGTGCCGCCGGCGGAGGGAGCCGGCCCGAATCCGGGCGGAGGCGCAGGCTTGCCCGCCTTGGCCGGTGTCACCGGCGTGAACGCGAACGGAGTCTCACCGGTCGGCTGTGAGGGCGAACCGGTCGTGGAGGAGGTTGTCGCCATCTGTCCTGAACTGGGGTCGGGGGAGTCCGCTCCGGTGGCGCCGTCGCTCGCGGACGGGCCCGTGGGCGGCGTGTCAGAGGGCGCCGCGCCCGGGGACGCGGCGGCTGGAGGGACATTCGCGGGGAACGTCTCGGACGGTGACTGGGACGGCGGCCAGGCGGTCTCGGCCGGTGTCCCGTCTTGTGTCCCGTCTTGTGTCCCGTCTTGTGTCCCCAGCGGCGTCCCGGACGGTGCGCTGTCCTGTGCCTGGTTCGGCGCGTTCGATGTCTGAGTGGGCGCTTGTAACGGCTCCTCGGGCTGCGGCGGGACGAGCGGCTGTGTCGTCCTGTCGTAGCTTGCCCGCTGTTCGCCCTGCGCGGTGCTGTAATCGCGATATGTGGCGGTCTGGCCAGATTCGTGCTGTGTGTCGGGTTCGTGGACGCCCTCGCCCTGCTGGAAACCCTCGATGGGGAACCCCTCGATCGGGGTCACCGCGTGCGCGATCTCGGCTCCGAAGCCCTGGGGCGGCCCGGCGTGGCCCGGGGCGAAGGGATGCGACGCCTGGGCGCCCTGCGGCGGGACGCTGTCCGCGACAGCGTCCCGCACGGCACCGCCCGGAAGCGTCCGCTCGTCGGCGGGGGTGTCCGTCTGACCGGGGCCGTCGCCGTGAGCGCCGTCGGGCGCGCCGCCGAGAGTGCTGCCGGGAGCGCCGCCGGCGAATGAGCTCGCGCCGTCGGACGGCGGGCGCTCGTCGGCGGGCACACCCGATCGACGCGACGAGTCCGTGGGCGTTCCCGGGCCGGTCTGGTCATGCGCGCCGGGCTCGCCGGAGTGGCCGGACATGCTGAGCCGGCCGGGCGCGCTCGTGTGCTCCGGCGTGTCGGTGGCAGCGAGCGTGTCGCCGGACGTGCCGCCCGGCTCGCTCGTTCCTGCCCGGTCGCCGGCCGGGGCCGTGGGCGCCTGCGTCGCGCCCGGCTCGCCCTGGTAGGCGTGCACCGGGGGCCAGGAGGTGCCGGCGGGCCTGTCTCCCTGCGGATACGGCTCGCCCGGCAGCCGTGGCGGCCAGACGGGCACGTCGCCGGGCTCCCCGGGGCGGATCGCCTCGGGGGACACGGCTTCCTCCGCGTACGTCTCCGGCTGCGTGGCCGGGATCCCGGGATCGGGCTGCGGTGGCGCGGCATGCGGTGGGGCGGCATGCGGTGGGGCGGCATGCGGTGGGGCGGCATGCGGTGGGGCGGCATGCGGTGGGGCGGCATGCGGTGGGGCGGCATGCGGTGGGGCGGCTTGGTGCGCGCCGGGCTCGGCGGCGCCGGAAGCGTGCCCCTGCCATCCCTCGTCCTGCTGCCCTGCGCCGTGCCGTCCGCCGCCGTGCCGCCCTGCGCCGTGCTGCCTCTCGTCGTGGAGCGACGACGCGGGAGGCTCTGCCGGGGCGCCCGGGGGTGATCCGTACTGCGGATCATGTTGGGGCTCGTGCTGTGGCCCATGTTGGGGCACCTGCTGCTGCGGATCCGCCGGCGAATACCCCTGGGCGGGCGCCTGAGCCTGCGGCCACGTCTCCCCGCCGGAGGGCTGTCCCGCGGCGGAGGCGGGCCCCCATTCGGGGAACGACGGCACGCCGGGCGCGGCCTGCCCGGGCTGGACGGCCCACGGACCTCCGGTGTTCTGCTGACCCGGAGCGTACGAGTCCGGTGTGGCGGGGGCGCCTCCGGGCTGCGACCAGCCGGCGGACCCGGCCTGGTCCTGCCATGACCGCCCCTGGGACCCGTCGTCGTACGGCTCCCGGGCTACGGGCTCCGCCTGCGGCCCTGTGTCGTACGGCGAGGGGGACGCGCCGAAGGCGCCGGGAGCGGTCGGTTCGGCGGCCGGAGGGGGCGACCACGGGGCGGGGCCGGTGTCAGCCGTCCCGGCCTGTCCGGGGCCCTGCGGCCACTGCGACTCGTCACCCGAGTAGGGCCAGGAGGTGACACCGCCGGGCTGGGGGCCGGGGTCACCGACGGGAGCGGACCACATGTGCGGAGCCCCGGCGCCCGGAGGCGGCGGCTCCTGCTGCCACGACGGCGGGGCCGCGTTCGGGGGCGGCGCCCAGGCCGGTGTCCCGGGCCCCTGTGGCTGAGACCCGTGCGGCTGCCATGTCTGCGCACCCGGGTCGGCCGGCGGCTGCCATGATCCAGGCGTTCCCTCCGCCGGCGGCTGCCAGGAGTGCGGCCCGGCGCCGTAGGGGGGCTGTTGGGGACCGGGGCCCGCGCCGGGGCCGTACGCGGGCTGCTGCGGCCCCGGAGGCGGGGGAGCCTGCGGGTACGCGGGACCGCCTGCGGCCTGCGCGGGGCCCCAGGACGGCTGCGCGGGGTGCCAGGGCGGGCCGCCCGCGCCTGGAGCCTGCTCCCAGCCAGGGCCGTTGGGGCCCACCTGTGCACTGGGGTAGTTCTGTGCGCCGGGGTGGCCCTGTGTGTTCGGGTAGTTCTGTGCGTCAGGGTAACCCTGTGTGTTCGGGTAACCCTGTGCGGTGGGGTCGGCCTGACCCCAGTGCGCGGTACCGGGGTCAGGCTGCGGCCGGTGTGGGGCGTTCGGGTCGGCGTGGGGTTGCCAGGCCGGTCCGCTCTGTGCCGGTCCGCTCTGTGCCGGTCCGCCTGGGCTCTGGGGCTGCCAGGAGGGAGTGCCCGGGCCGGGCACAGGAGGGTGAGAATCGGGGGCGTGACCCACGGGAGGCTGCCAGGGATGCGCGACGGGGGCCGGGGGCTGCCATGAGGGCGGGCCGTACCCGGGCTGCCGCTGGTCGCCGTGGGCCGCGGGCGGCTGCCACACGTGCACTCCCTGCCCTTCCGGCTGGTGCCAGGACGACGGATCTCCGCCGTACGCGGGCTGCTGCGGCACGGCTCCCTGGTCGGCGTACGGGCCGGCTCCAGGTTCGACCCCGGGATACGGCTCGCCGGACGCCGGCCTGCCGGGGCCCTCGTCTTCCGGGCGGCGCGGTGCGGGAAGGGACCTCGCGTCCTCCGCTCCGCCGGCGTTCCCCGGTGCGTGGGGAGCGGCGGGCGGGGGGCCGTATGCCGGGACGGCCCTGAACCTGTTCGTGCTCTCCGGGTCGTCGTTGAGCGGTTCCCCTGCCCTGAGACCGCCGGGTGGCCCATACCTGGTCGGGTAGTGCACCTCTGGAGGCGGGCCCGCCGAGGCGGCGGCGTCCGGAGCCCAGGCCGTGCCGCCGTCCGCCGGAGGCTGCCCGGATCCGGGCGGGACGGTCTGTCCGAAGCTCGGAGGTGGCGTCGGAGGTGTCGCCGAGCCCTCGGCGTCCGCCTCGGGGCGGGTCCACGCCGTTTCGTGTTCGTGCTCGGAACCGGAATCCTTGCCACGCATAGCCGGAAGCGTAACGGCGTGGACGCGTTGGGCGTGCCCCTCTGGGCGTTTCGGTCCGTGCCGCCCCGGGTCGCCCAGCGGCTCCCACCTCAGGGAACGCCTGGCCTCATCTGGGGCCACCGGTCAGCGAGCGGGTGTCCAGGGCAGGGAAAACAGTCGCGTCGGTGACGTCCACCGCGACCTGATAGAGCCGTTTCAGTTCATTCTTGGCTGGTTTACGGCCGTCCTTGAACTGGAACCACAGCAGCACCGCGTAGTGGCCGTGGGTCCAGCCGCCCGCGTAGGCCTCGCCGGTGCCGAGGTGTTTGGTGGCCTCGTCCTTGCCCGGCAGCGGCTTGAGGTAGTCCTTGCGCTCCCCGCCGCCTCCGGCGGAGGCGACCTTCTTCGCCGCGGCGGAGGTCCTGAGGTTGGCGACGCCCACGGTGCCGATGACCGTGCCCTTGGCGTCCGCGAAGCTCGCCCGCATGAGTTGCGTGCATCCGGCCGCCTTGAGCGCCTTCGTGATTTTGTCTCCCGTGACGCCGTCCGCGCACTTCTTCTCCTTGCGCGTCACCGTCCGGACGTACGACCGCTTGTTCTTGACGATCTTGCGTTTGGCGAACAGCTCCCCGAGTGACAGTGGGCTCTTGTCGGTCGTTCGCGAGGCCGTGTAGCCGTACTTCCCGAGAGGGGCCTGGGGGGCGAGCGTCGGGGGCGGGGCGGTCTGCTTCGGAGCGGCCACGGGCGGTTTCTCGTTGCGTGCTGCGTACCAGACCCCGGTGAACAGCACCCCGATCAGGGCCAGCAGGGCGAGGCCGAGGACCCAGGGGCGGCGCCACAGCGGCCCCTTCGCGTCCGGATCCCACTCGGGCTCCGGCGGAGGAGGCACCCGCGGCGCCGTCGGCTGCCGCCTCGCGTCCCAGTCGCCGCCCGCCTGACCGCCGCCCGGGAGCGCGTACGGGCCCGGACCCGAAGCGAGCTGCTCCGCCCGGTTCGGGCTCTCCTGCTCGTACGGCCCGCGCCCGGCGTACGGCGGCTGCTCCGGCTGCTGCTGGTAGGGCTGATAGGGCGCCTGCTCGCGTGTGTACGGCGATTGCTCGCGGGCGTACGGGGACGGTTCACGCTGGTAGGGCGCCTGCTCACGTTCATATGGCGATTGCTCGCGGGCGTACGGCGCCTGCTCGCGCTGGTAGGGCGGCTGGCCCCCGCCGTGGGGGGGCGCGTCGCGACGGCCGGCGAGGGGCGAGTCGTCCCCGCCGGCGTACGGCGGCAGGTCCCGCCTGCGGGGATCGGCGGGATGGTTCGGCGGAGGTGGTTGCTGGTCGCCGGGATAACCCATGGCGCTGAGATTAGTCGGCTAAATGGACAGATGAGGAAGCGTCAGGAATACCCGAAGTCCTCGGTCCACCACGGGCCGCCTCCGCCCGTGCTCACGCCGACCCCGGTCGCGACCAGGCGGCAGTTGAGCAGCGTGGCGCGGTCGCTCCGCCCGGCCATCCAGCCGCGTACGACCTCCTCGGGGGTCTGGTAGCCCTTGGCGATCGTCTCGGCCCCGCCGTCGGGGTAGCCCGCCGCGCCCATGCGGTCCCAGGGGGAGGCGCCCCCGGGCGAGCTGTGCCGGAACAGCGTGCTCGACGCCATCTCGTCCGAGTGCGCGCGGGCGGACTCCACCAGGCGGCGGTCCACCCGCAGAGGCCGGCAGCCGTGCCTGCGGCGCTCGGCGTTGACCAGGCGGACGACCTCGGCCTCCATCGAGGCGGACCGCATCGTGTCGGCGTCGTAGGAGTCCTCACCCCCGTCCGTTCCCGGGGTGATCACGGTGTACGACGAACCGCCGCCGGAGCCGCCGATCACGTTCGAGGGCGGCCGTTCCCTGCGGGGCCTGCGCTGCGGCACCTGCCGGGGGACGACCGGTGCCACGGTGCGCAGCACGTGGTCGAGGGTGGGCCGGTCGCGCGGCGCCGCGTCCGGCGCCTTCCTGCTTGCCGACGGGGTGGACTCCACCTGACGCAGATAGACGTCGCCGCCCTCGTCCGACCTCGCGCTCATGCGGCCGATCACGACGCCGGTGAGCAGGATGGCCGCGGCGCACGCCAGCAGACCCATCTGAGTCCCCCGTAAGGGGGCCCGGAAGGTGTGTTTTTTGTGAGGGGTCTGCCACATACCGCAGTCAAATATAGAGATCCGCGTCATGGGGAAGAAGGGGCGATTGGGTATGGATTTGATGAACGTTCAAATGTGTCGTTCCAATGGCGCGGCTCTCTCGCCGTTTTGACCAGGTGGCAGGGGGCCGGTAGTCTGCTAGTTCGTTGTGTGTGGATCGGTCTGCTCGTAGACCGGTGCACGGCGCGTCCGGCGTCTTCTCCCGTACATGTGGAGACGGAGGTTGTCGCCGTGCCTGCGCAACCTACCGAGAGTTCACATTCCAACAGAAGGCACTGCCGTGCGCACGTTCTCACCGAAGCCCAACGACGTCGAACGTCAGTGGTACGTCATCGACGCGACCGACGTCGTGCTCGGCCGGCTGGCCAGTCATGTGGCGACCCTGCTTCGCGGGAAGCACAAGCCGATCTTCGCTCCGCATGTCGACACGGGTGACTTCGTCATCGTCATCAACGCCGACAAGATCGCCTTGACCGGCAACAAGCTCGAGCAGAAGAAGGCGTACCGCCACTCGGGATACCCCGGCGGTCTGCGCTCCGTCAGCTACGGCGAGCTCATGGAGAAGCGTCCGGACCGGGCGGTGGAGAAGGCCGTCCGCGGCATGCTTCCCAAGAACGCCCTGGGCCGGAAGATGGCCAAGAAGCTCAAGGTCTACGCCGGCGCCGAGCACCCGCATCAGGCCCAGCAGCCGGTGCCCTTCCAGATCACCCAGATCGCCCAGTAATCGCGAGCCAGGAAAGTTAGAAGGAGAACCGTGGCCGAGCCCACCGGTATCGAAACGCTCGTCGAGGGCGAGCCGGAAGACTACACCGCGGAGGAGTTCCCCTCCGAGTACACCACCGAGTCGGCCCCCGCCGGCGAGGGCGTCGTGCGCAAGCCCATCACCACGGGCAACTCGTACGGCACCGGCCGCCGCAAGGAGGCCATCGCCCGTGTCCGCATCGTGCCGGGCACCGGCAAGTGGACGATCAACGGCCGCTCGCTGGACAACTACTTCCCGAACAAGGTCCACCAGCAGCTGATCAACGAGCCGTTCGTCGTGCTCGGGGCCGAGGACGCGTTCGACGTCATCGCCCGCATCGACGGCGGCGGCGTGACCGGCCAGGCCGGCGCGCTGCGCATGGGCCTGTCCCGCGCGCTCGCCGCTCTGGACGCCGAGGTCAACCGTCCGCCGCTGAAGAAGGCCGGCTTCCTCACCCGTGACGCCCGCGCCACGGAGCGGAAGAAGTACGGCCTCAAGAAGGCCCGCAAGGCTCCGCAGTACAGCAAGCGTTAATGTCGCAGGAGCCCGTAGGCGCCTCCTCCGGGAGGCGCCTCTTCGGCACAGACGGGGTACGTGGGGTCGCCGGGCGCGACCTCACCGCGGAGCTGGCCATGGACCTGTCCGTGGCGGCCGCGCACGTGCTCGGCGATGCCGGGGCGTTCCACGCCAGTGTCGGGCGGCGCGGCCGCCCGATGGCCGTCGTAGGCCGGGACCCGCGGGCTTCAGGAGAATTCCTGGAGGCCGCCGTGGTCGCCGGCCTCGCGTCGTCGGGCGTGGACGTCCTGCGGCTCGGCGTGCTGCCCACCCCGGCGGTCGCGTACCTGACCAGCGCGCTGGGCGCCGACCTCGGCGTCATGCTCTCCGCGTCGCACAACCCCGCGCCGGACAACGGCATCAAGTTCTTCACCCGCGGCGGCTACAAGCTGCCCGACGCGGTGGAGAACGAGATCGAGCAGCGGCTCGGGGAGAAGTGGGACCGCCCGGTCGGCGCGTCCGTGGGCCGGGTCCGCGAGGCGTACGGCGAGGCCGACCGGTACGTCTCGCACCTGCTGACCACCCTGCCCCACCGTCTCGACGGGCTGCGGGTCGTCGTCGACTGCGCGCACGGCGCGGCGCACATGGTCGCCCCGGAGGCGTTGCTGCGCGCCGGCGCCGCCGTGGAGACCATCGGCGCGGCTCCGGACGGGTTGAACATCAACGACGGTGTGGGCTCGACCCACCTGGCCGCCCTGCGTAAGGCCGTCGTCGAAGGCGGCGCCGACCTGGGCATCGCCTACGACGGCGACGCCGACCGCTGCCTCGCCGTCACCGGCGAGGGTGAGGAGATCGACGGCGACCAGATCATGGCGATCCTGGCCCTGGCGATGCACGCCGACGGCCGCCTCGTCAAGGACACGGTCGTCGCGACGGTCATGTCCAACCTGGGGTTCAAGATCGCGCTGCGCGAGGCCGGCCTGTCCGTGGTGGAGACCGCGGTCGGCGACCGGTACGTCCTGGAGGCGATGCAGGACGGCGGCTACACCCTCGGCGGTGAGCAGTCCGGTCATGTGATCATGCTGGATCACGCCACGACCGGGGACGGCCTGCTCACCTCGCTCCACCTCATGGCCGAGGTGGTCCGGCAGGGCCGCTCGCTCGCCGAGCTCGCGTCCGTGATGACGAAGCTGCCGCAGGTGCTCGTCAACGTGCGGGACGTGGCGAAGTCGAAGGCGTCCGCGCCCGAACTGCGGGCGGCGGTGGCCGAGGCGGAGGCCGAGCTCGGGGAGACCGGGCGCGTGCTGCTCCGGCCGAGCGGCACCGAGCCCATGATCCGGGTCATGGTCGAGGCCGAGTCGCACGACCAGGCCAAGGCCGTGGCGGACCGCCTGGCGGAGGTCGTCCGCATGGTCTGCGTCTGAGGCCGCAGGCGTCACCACTCCTGAGAACCCCGCTGGGCGCGCGCCCGGCGGGGTTCCTTATTAGAAGCCCTTCTCAATTAGAAGCCCTTCTCAGTTGCGAAATATGCGCGTAACACTGATTTATGTTCTATTTGACCGGTGTCCGGTCGGGGTTGTTAAGGGGTCGTGACAAAGAAGCGGACGCGCTGTGCGCGCTGGTGGACCGGGCCCGGGCCGGCGCGGGCGGGTGCCTGCTCCTCCTCGGCGGACCGGGTACGGGAAAGACCGCGCTGCTCGACCTCGCCGCCGCGTACGCCGCCACCGTCACCCCGGACGAGCAGGGGTTTCTCGTGCTCCGCACGCAGGGTGCCAGTGGCGAGACCCACCTGCCGTACGCCGGGCTGCACGCGCTGCTCGGCCCGATCGAGGGCCTGCTGGAGACACCGGCGGCCGATACGCGGGTGCTCGCCGAGGCGCTGCGTACGGGTGTCTGCGCGGGCGGCCTGGCACTGTTCGCCGCGTTGCTGCGGCTCCTGCGAGCCGCCGGGCGCCCGGTGCTGGTGTGCGCCGACGACCTCCAACGGCTCGACGTCCCCAGCCGGGAGGCGATCTGTTTCGTGGCACGCCGGGCGCGGACGGCCCCCGTCGCCGTGCTGCTGGCCGGCACGGGCCCCGGCGCGGGATTGGGGGCGGGTTTCGGCGCGGGGTTGGGCGCGGCGGAATCCGGTGCGGCCCCCGGCGATCTGCCGTCGCTGCCGCTCGCCCCGCTCGACGCGAGGGCGTCCCTGCAGGTGCTCGACGATCTCGTCCCCGAAGGCATGCCCGCGGACCTGCGTGCGGCGCTGGTCCGGACGGCCCGGGGCAACCCGCTCGCGCTCGCCGAACTCGCCGGCTCGCTGACCTGTGAGCACCGCACGGGCGCGGCGCCGCCTCCCGAGACGCCGCCGCGCGGCGGGCGTCTGTGGCGGGCGTACGCCGACCGGCTTCGCGGCCTGCCCGCCGACACCGCCGCCCTCGTCCTGCTGATCGCGGCCGATCCCGGCATCGACGCGGTCACATTGGTGCGCGCGGCCGAATCGCGGTCCGGGCTGGCGGCACTGGAGGCGGCCGAGGCCGCGGGCCTCGTCGTCGAATCGCCGGACGGCGGCTTCGACCTTGCCGACCCGGTCCTGCGGCACGTGGCGTACGCCGAGGCGTCCCTCGCCCGGCGGCGGGCCGCGCACCGCCTGCTGGCGGGCCTGCTCGATGGAGAGCACCAGCGGTTGCGGCGGGCGTGGCACCGCGCCGCCGCCCTCGACGATCATCCCGACAGGCTCGCCGAGGATCTCGTACACGCGCTCGCGGCGGCGCCGAAGGCGGCGACGGCCTTCCCCGAACCGTTCCGCGTCCTCGAACGCGCGGCCGAGCTCACCGGGCAGGGCGAGGCCAGGGCCGCACGGCTGACCGCCGCCGCCCGGCACGCTCTGCAGGCGGGACAGCCGCAACGGGCGAGGTCGCTGCTGTCCCGGATCGACACGCTCGCGGCCGGCGCGCAGACGCGTGGCCGGGCGGAGCTCGTGCGAGGCAGCCTGGAACTGCGGGCGGGCAAGACCGACAGCGCCTGCGACACGTTGCTCGCCGCCGCGGAGCGCCTGCTGCGCACCGATCGCGAGCAGGCCGTACGCGCGCTGGTCCGGGCCGGAGAGGCGAGCTACCTGGCGGGGGACAACCGGCGGTTCCTGGCGGTCGCGCGGCGGGCCGAGACACTGCGGCGGCCCGGCGACGACCACGTCACGCGCCTGGCGCTGGAGTATCTCGCGGGCATGGCCGCGACGTTCCGGGGCCGGCACCGTGAGGCGACCGCCTCACTGCGCCGCGTCGCCACCGAGGGCGTGAAGGTGGCCCCCTCGGCCGGCAGTCTCTCGGTGCTCGTGTGGGGCGGCGTCGCGAACCTCCTGCTCGGCAACGGCGCCGACGCGCTCACGCTGGCGTCCCGTGCGGTCGAGGTCGCGCGTGCCCACGGCGCGGTCGCCAGCATGCCGCAGATGCTGGAGATCCTGATCCAGGCACAGCTGTGGAGCGGCCGTTACGACGCGGTGGCGGCCAACGCCATGGACGGCCTGCGCCTGGCGCAGGAGACGGGCCGGGCCACCAGCGGCGCCCAGCACCTCGCCTGGCTCGCCTTCACCGCCGCCGTCGCGGGCGACGAGGAGACCTGCGCCCTGCGGGCGGCGCGGGCCGTCGAACAGGCCGCCGCCCACGGCGTGAGCGTGGCCGAGGCGCTCGGCACGCTGGCCCTGGCCCATCTGGACGTCGCGGCGAACCGCCACGCCGACGCCGTGAACCGCCTGCGCACGGTGGCCCGCACCGGCGACCCCCTCGTCGTACGGGTGATGGCGACGCCGCTGCTCGTCGAGAGCGCTGTACGCACCGGGGACATCGCGCAGGCGCGCCACGCGCTGGTCATGCTCGAACGCTGGGCGGACAGCACGCGCGACCCCGACCGGCTGGCGCTGGCGGCCCGGTGCCACGCGCTGCTCGCGCCCCCGGCCGAGGCGGGGGAGCGCTTCGCGCAGGCGCTCGAACTGCACCGTCAGGGGGCGTGCGCGTTCGAGACCGCGCGCACGCGGCTGCTGTACGGCGGCGTGCTCCGGCGATCGCGCCGCCCCGGCGCCGCCCGTGAGCACCTGCACGGCGCGCTGGAGACGTTCGAGCGGTACGGCGCCCGCCTGTGGAGCGAGCACGCCCGTGCGGAGTTGCGCGCGGCCGGAGAGTCGGTGCGGCCCTCGGGCTCCCGTTCGGAGGCCGGCCGCCTGCTCACGGCGCAGCAGTTCCAGATCGCGACCCTCGTGGCGGAGGGTGCGACGAACCGTGAGGTGGCGGCCCGCCTGTTCATCAGTCCGCGCACCGTGGAGCACCACCTGAGGAACATCTTCGCCAAGCTCGGCGTGCGCTCCCGGGTCGAGCTGACCCGCCTTCTGTCGTGAGGACGGGTGCCCGGTGAGTCACCGGCGGTGAGGCGGTGGCGGTCAGGGGTCCCGGGCCGGGCCGTCCGCTCGTCACTGTCCGGGCGACGTGGTGCGGCTCAGGAGAAGACCTCGATCTCGCACCGGACGCCGCCCCCCTTCGCCATCCGCGCGTCGCTGGTGATCAGCGGGCACGAGAGCGATTCCGCGAGAGCGACATACAGGGCGTCATAGGCGCTGTAATTGCTCTTGAGCTGCCAACTCCTGCCAAGATGAATCGTCAGGGGTGCCCGTGTCAGCGGTATGACCTCCAGCAGACCGAGGCCCTTCTCCGCACGGCGGACGTCGAGTTTTCCCGACAGAGTGAGCCCTCGGAGCACTGAGAGCACCTCGGCGTCGATGTGCGCCGGTGCGGCCAGGCTCTCGCCTCGCAGTCTCTTGCGGAGGGCGCCCCCGGATGATCCCTTCTCGACGAGGACCTTGACCAGGGCGCTCGCGTCGATCACGATCAACGGCTGCTCCGGCCCTTGCCGAGTTCGTCGAGGATGTCGTTCGTGTCGATGCCCTCGGCGGCGTTGGCCTCCGCCTTGTCCAGGATCTCGTCCAGAGTCGGCTGTCGTGCGTCGGCGATCAGCTTGGCGAGGAGGTACTCCTGCAGCGACTGGTGAGCGCGCATGGAGCGAGCCTTATAGGTGAGGTACACCTCGTCCGGGATGTTCCGGATCTGGATCGTCGCCATAGCGCTATTTTAGCGCTATGGCGCTTGATCGGCGCGATCGCCACAACTAGTCGTCGCCGGTGAGGGACAGGGAGCGCAGCCGCTGGCCGGTCCAGACGACGGCGCCGATCGTCACGATGACCACCGCCGGCACGGCGAAGCCGAGCGTCACCTCGCTGGAGAAGAAGGGCGAGGAGGAGACCTGGTCGGCGAGCGACTGGGCCCACTGCTGGATGGAGAACTTGCGTGCGCCGGGCACGTAGCCGCCGATCACGCCCTCCCACAGGAGGGCGTAGATGACGCCGACCGCGACCGCGTGGCGGGTGAGGACGCCCAGCAGCAGGAACACCGCGGCGTACGCGACGCCGCCGAACAGCGCCCCGAGGGTGAAGCCGGTCGCGACGCCCGACTCCGCGCCGGTCAGGAGATAGGCGGCGGCGAAGGTCGAGACGGCCGCGAACACCGCGACGAGGGAGGCCGCGACCACGAACTTCGTCACCGCGATCACCGGCCGGGAGATCGGCTTGGACAGCAGGTGGAGGATCGTGCCGTCCTCGATCTCCGGAGCGATGACGCCCGTCCCGGCGATCAGCCCGAGCAGCGGCAGCATCGTGCCGATCGCGAAGCTCTTCATCAGGGTCACGGCGGTCTGCTCGTCGTGTCCGTTGATCAGTCGCAGCACCGCGGCGAGCGCGACCAGCGCCACCGGCAGCAGAATCAGCAGCCAGATCCGCTTGCGCCCGAGCATGGCCCGGTAGGTGATGTCCGCCACCACCGTGTTCATCGCGCGCCTCCGGAGATCAGGTAGGAGAAGACGCTTTCCAGGTCCTCGTCGGTGGGGGAGACCTGCCACAGGCGCACGCCGAGGTCGCGCGCCATCCGGGGCAGGAGTGTGGTGAAGCGCGCGTAGTCGGTCACCTGCACCTCGACGCCCTGCTCGGTCAGCGTGACCGCACTGGAGGCGGGGTCGGAGATGAGGGCGGCGGCCAGGCGCCGGTCGTCGCTCGACCTGACCCGGAACAGGTGCGGCCGGTCGGCCATGCGCCGCCGGATCTCGCGGTAGTCGCCGGACGCCGCGTGCCGCCCGGCGACCAGGACCTCGATGTGGTGGGCCACCCGCTCGACCTCTTCGAGGATGTGCGAGCTGAACAGGATGGTCCGGCCCTCCTCGCCCATGCGGCGGACGAGGTCCATGAGGTGGAGCCGCTGCCGGGGGTCCATGCCGTTGAACGGCTCGTCCAGGAGCAGCACCTGGGGGTCGTGGACGAGGGCGGCGGCGACCTTCACGCGCTGCCGCATGCCCTTCGAGTACGTCTCGATGCGGCGGCCGGAGGCGTCCGTCATCTCCACCAGGTCGAGGGCCCTGCGGGCCGCGTCGGCGGGCGAGGGCAGGCCGTGCAGCCGGGCGGACGACAGCACGAACTGCCATCCGGTGAGGAAGCCGTACACGGCCTCCTTCTCGGGGACCAGGCCGATCTGCCGGTAGATCTCGTGGTTGTGCCAGATCTGCCGGCCGTCGAGGGTCACGGCGCCGCTGGACGGCGCGAGGAACCCGGCCATCATGTGCAGCAGCGTCGACTTGCCCGCGCCGTTGGGCCCGAGCAGGCCGGTGACGCCGGGCCCGATCGTCATCGTGACGTCGTTGACCGCGACGACGTTGCCGTACCAGCGGGACACCTGGCCGAGTTCGAGCACGCCCTGGCGGGTGGTCACGGGGGAGCTTGTGGTGGTCACGACGCCGCCTTCCGGTAGCGCAGGAGTACGCCGGTCACGGCCACGGCGATCACGGCCAGCAGGATCACGCACGACGCGACGCCCGACGGGTAGCCCTCGCCGGTGGTCGGAGCGGTGCCGAACAGTGCCGACTGGACGCTGTCGACGAGGAAGAACGGGTTGAGGAGCAGCGCCCACGGCGCGACGGAGTCGCGGCCGGACACCGACAGCACGGCGAAGAAGGTGGTGGAGACGGCCGCGGTGAACATGAAGAACGCGATCACCACCGCGACGCCGAGTCCGCGGCGCGGGGTGAACGAGGCCAGGGCGATGCTCACGGTCGACAGCAGCACCGCGTAGAGCACCGCGCCGCCCAGCGCGCCGAAGTAGTCGGCGGTGTGCGCCGGTCCGGGCAGGTCCACCAGCAGTTCGCCGACGAACTGGATCGTGAGCGGCACGGCCAGCAGGCCGAACAGCGCGACCGCCAGCGCGGTCAGCTTCGCCAGGACGTAGTCGGTGACGGTCAGCGGGCGGGACAGGTACAGCGGCAGCACCCGGAAGCGCAGGTCCGGCGCGACCAGGTACGGCGACTGCGCGGCCAGGAAGACCGCGATCACCGCCTGCATGAAGACGGCGTATCCGGGATAGGGCATGACGTACTGCTTGGCCAGTGCCATCACGCCGATCGACACGACCGTCGGCATCAGCATGATCGCGGCCAGCAGCAGCGGCATGATCTTGGCGCGGACCGTGCGGCCGAGCCCGAACACGCCGCGCAGGCTCTGCACGCCGAGGGCGAGCGCCGCCCGGCCGCGTCCCAGCCGTACGCCGTCGTAGTGGCGGTATCCGATGTCGTGGATGACCGCGGTCGGCTCTGTCATGCCACCGGCTCCTTGAAGACGTCTTCGATGCGGCCCCGGCGCTGTTCCAGCCGCAGGAGGCTGAGGCCGAGGTCGCTGACGGCGTCGCGTACGGCGTCGTAGGTGCGGCCGGGGTCGTCCGCGGCCACCTGGACCGTCAGCAGCCTGCCCTGCGACGCGACCGTCTCGCCGCCGGCGGTGAGCCGTTCGGCCAGCCGCTGCTGCCCCTCCTCGACCTCCACGGCGATGGTCTGCTCGGCCCGGGTGAACTCCCGGATCGCCGAGGAACGCAGCAGTCGCCCGCCGTCGATGACGATGACGTGGTCGCACACCCGCTCGAGCTCGCCGAGCAGGTGGGAGGTGACCAGCACGTCGATGCCGAACTCGGTGCCGATGCGCCGGATCAGCGCGAGCATGTCGTCGCGGCCCTGCGGGTCGAGCCCGTTGGTGGGTTCGTCGAGGAAGATCAGCTTCGGGTCGTGGACGAGGGCCTGGGCGAGCTTGACCCGCTGCCGCATGCCCGTGGAGTAGCCGCCCATCGGGCGGTAGCGCTCCTCGTCCAGCCCGACGTGGCGCAGGGTGTCGGCGGCGCGCTCACGGGCGGCCGTACGCGGCAGTCCGGACATCTGGGCCATGTGCACCACGAACTCGGTCGCGGACATGTCCGGGGGCAGGCAGTCGTGTTCGGGCATGTAGCCGACGGCCCGCCGGATCTCCAGGCCCTGCGTGGCGGTGTCGAGGCCGAGCACCGAGGCACGCCCCGAGGTCGGGGAGAGCAGGCCGAGCAGGATCTTGATCAGCGTCGACTTGCCCGCGCCGTTGGCGCCCACCAGGCCGGTCACACCGGTTCCGGCCGCGACCGTGAGGTCGTCGAGCGCCGTGACGCGGGGAAAGCGCTTGGTCAGCCCCTCGGTCGCGAAGCATGGGGTCGCGCTCGCATTCATGATCCGACCCTACTCGGCGCGCGATCCCCGGTCCTCCGTCTGATGGAGGAGCCCGTCTACGTCTCAGGTATGCCTTGTCAGGCCCGGGCCCTGCCTCCGCCGTGCCGGGTCCACAGGAAGCGCTGCAGGAACAGGGTCAGTGTGCCGGCGACGACCATTCCCGCGATGTTGACGAGGAGTTGCAACGCCGAGCCGCCGACCTCGTCCCAGCGCCACAGCGCCAGGGCCACGGCCATGTAGCCGGCCGCGGGGACGGTGGTGACGGAGATGAACACGCCCACCAGCGCGGAGGACTTGCCCGCCGTGATCGACAGGACCCCGGCGGCGCCGGCGAGCAGCGCCACGATGAACGACCACCGGTCCGGTGTGACGATGAAGCGCACCTCGTCGTGGTGCCGCAGGGTGTCCGGGGAGATCCAGCCGAGGCCGCGGACGAGGAGGGCGCAGGCGAGGGTGACGGCGATCGCGGACGCGAAGCCCACCGACAGGGTGCGGGAGGCCGTCCCGACGAGCCGCCACCGGCGGCGCAGCAGGCCGAAGGAGACGGCCGCCACCGCGCCGAACTCCGGCCCGAGGACCATCGCGCCGACGATCAGGATCTGCGACGGGATGAGCACGCCGATGGCCGCGATCTGCGTGGCGATGGCGAGGAAGGCCAGGAACGCCCACGTGATGCGGCTGTCGAGGGCCACACGCTGCTCGAACTGGTCCCACACCACGGCGTCGTCACCCTCGCCGGGCGCCCGCTCCTCCGCCTCGGCGGCGCCCCGGGAGATGGACAGCTCGATGTCCTCGGCCGTGATCGAGCCGTCGCGCTCCAGGCCGAGTGCCTTGAGCTCGCCGATGACCGTGTTGGCGGCCTCCCTCGCGACGTCGGCGAGCACCACGTCACCCTCCGGCCGCCGGGCCGCCCTGGCCAGAAGGACGACGTTCGTGACTCCCGGCGTACGGTCGAGCACCTCGATGACCTGGCCGGTCCGCTGGAACGGGGCGATGACCCGCAGATGCAGCACGGCTGCATCCTAGGAGCGTCCGGCAAACGCCGCCCGTCGCGGGCGTGCATCCAGGTGGATGCATCGGCTGGGCCGCGCAGCAGGGCTTGATTCGCCGGCGACGACTCAGGTTCTGCGCAGGCGTACCGCTCTGACGGAGTGGTCGGAGCCCTTGTGCAGGATCAGGCCGGCCCGGCGGCGGGTGGGGGCGATGTTCTCCACCAGGTTGCGCTCGTTGACGTCCCGCCAGACGGCCTCCGCGAACGCGGTCGCCTCCTCGTACGAGAGCTCCGCGATGTGCCGGAAGTAGGACTTCGGGTCGGAGAAGGCCGTGCGGCGCAGCTTGTGGAAGCGCTCCACATACCAGGTGCGGATGTCCTCCATCCGGGCGTCCACGTAGATGGAGTAGTCGAAGTAGTCGTAGACCGCCAGGGCGTCCGGAGGCGCGGGCTGCAGAACGTTGAGCCCCTCGACGATGAGGATGTCCGGCCGGTCCACCGTATGCGTCGCGCCCGGCACGATGTCGTACTCCAGGTGGCTGTAGACGGGCGCCTCCACCGAGGGCCGGCCCGCCTTCACGTCGGCCACGAAGCTCACCAGCGCCCGCCGGTCGTAGCTCTCGGGAAAGCCCTTGCGATGCATGATCCCGCGCTCTTCCAGGACCTTGTTGGGGTAAAGGAAGCTGTCGGTGGTGATCAGGTCGACCCGGGGGTGCTCGGGCCAGCGCGCGAGCAGCGTGTGCAACAGCCGCGCCGTGGTCGACTTGCCGACCGCGACGCTGCCCGCGATGCCCAGGACGTACGGCGGGGGCGCGTCCTGCTCGCCGAGGAACGCGCCGACGGCCGCGCCGCGCTGCCGCGAACCGGTGAAGTGCAGGTTCAGCAGCCGGGTGAGCGGCAGGTAGATGTCGGTCACCTCGGACAGGTCGATCGGGTCGTGGACGCCGCGAAGCTCCTCGAGCTCCGCCTCGGTGAGCGTGAGCGGTGTGTTCTTGCGCAGGTCACGCCACTGCTCGCGGCTCAGCTCGACATACGCGTCCCCATCTGCCACGACGGCAAGCGTAGCCATGGCGTGTCCGTGCCCTCACCCGGGGCCGTGCACAGCCTGTGGACAAAAATCGATGGATTACTTCGGCGCGGAACGGGGAAGAACGTATGTCCCGCGTCACCGGTCGCTCACCGCTCCCCCGTACGCTGGCGGTGTGATCGTGGGCATCGGGGTGGACGTGGTCGAGGTGGCGCGCCTGGGCGCGGCTCTGGAGCGCACGCCCGCCCTGCGCGGACGCCTGTTCACCGATGCCGAGGGCGCGCTGCCGCTGGAGTCGCTGTCCGTGCGGTTCGCCGCCAAGGAGGCCGTGGCCAAGGCACTCGGGGCCCCGCCGGGCCTGCGCCACCTCGACGCGGAGGTGGTGCGCGGCGAGCGCGGCCGCCCCGAGCTGAGGATCACGGGCCGTGCGGCGGAGGTGGCCCGCGACCTCGGCGTGCGCAGATGGCACGTCTCCCTGTCCCACGACGGCGGCATGGCGGTCGCCTACGTGGTCGCCGAGTCCTGAACGCGGGAGCCCGTCGTCCGCGCCCGCCGTCGCGGGCGCACGGTGATCGCCTTCGCCGTCGCGGCAGGCTACCGTCGGACGCATGCGGACCGCCTACACCTCCGACCAGATACGCGCCGCCGAGCTCGCGCTGATGGCGCGGCTCCCCGAGGGCGCGCTGATGGACAGGGCCGCCGCCGGGCTCGCCGTGGTGTGCGCGCACCTGCTCGCCGGCTCCCGCGGCCGGGTGTACGGCTCCCGCGTGGCGTTGCTCATCGGCAGCGGCGACAACGGTGGAGACGCCCTGTACGCCGGTGCCCGCCTGGCCCGCAGGGGAGCGCGGGTGGAGGCCGTCCTCGCCGGATCGCGTACCCACGAGGGCGGGCTGGCCGCACTGCGGGCGGCGGGCGGCCGGGCACACCCGTACGACATCGCGAGGGCCCGCGACCTGCTGGCCGGCGCCGATCTCGTCGTGGACGGCCTGGTCGGCATCGGCGGCGGCGGCGCGCTGCGGGAGCCGTACGGGACCCTCGCAAAGCTGACCGCCGAGACCGGCGGCCTGATCGTCGCGGTCGACGTGCCGAGCGGGGTGGACGCGAGCAGCGGGCGGGTCGAGGGACCGGCGGTCCGCGCGCACCTGACGGTCACGTTCGGGGCGTTCAAGGCCGGTCTGCTGGTCGATCCCGGCGCCGCCCACGTGGGTGCGGTCGAGCTGGTGGACATCGGCCTGGGTTCCTTCCTGCCGGACCCCGAGGTGACCGCGCTGACCGCCGACGACGTGGCCGACCTGCTGCCCCGCCCGGGTGCGGAGAGCGACAAGTACCGGCGTGGCGTCGTCGGGATCGCCGCCGGAAGCGACAGATACACCGGAGCCGCCGTGCTCTCGGTGGGCGGCGCGGTGCGCGCCGGCGCGGGAATGGTCCGCTTCGCGAGCACGGCAGAGCCGGTGCGGCTGGTCAGGGCCCGCTGGCCGGAGGCCGTCACGACCGTGCTCGACCCGGCGCTGGTGCTGAAGAGCTCGCTCGACGAGGTCGGGCGGGTGCAGGCGTGGGTGCTCGGCCCCGGGCTCGGGACCGGCCCGGAGGCGCACGCGGTGGCCCGCGCCGTGCTGTCCACCGGCGTGCCCGTGCTGGTGGACGCCGACGGGCTCACGCTGGTCGCCAAGGATCGCACGCTGCTGCGCAGGACCGCGCCAACCGTGCTCACGCCGCACGCGGGGGAGCTGTCGCGGCTGCTCGGCGTGCCGCGCGAGCGCGTCGAGGCCGGGCGGCTCGAACACGTACGGCGCGCCGCCGCCGAGCTCGGGGCGACGGTGCTGCTCAAGGGCTCGACCACGCTCGTCGCCGAGGAGCACAGGCCGGTGCGGGTCAACACGACGGGCACGCCCTGGCTGGCCACGGGCGGCACCGGCGACGTGCTGTCGGGCATCGCGGGCGCCCTGCTCGCCGCCGGGCTGACGGGCTACGACGCGGCCTCGTGCGCGGCGTACGTCCACGGGATGGCGGCGCGGGTCGCCGCGGGAGGCGGCGTCGCGGCGGGACCGGGACAGGCGCCGATCGCCGCACTCGACGTCGCCGAGGCGCTCCCCGAGGCCCTGCGTACGCTCTGACATGCGACGTCAGTATGGGCGCAGCCACCCGGGTCCACCTGACACACTGGAAAGATGAGCTTCTCAACGGTGCGCTCCGCCACCCCGGCCGAGGCACGCGTGGACCTGTCCGCCATCCGGCACAACGTACGGCTGCTCGCCGAGTCGGCCGCCGGCGCCGAGATGATGGCCGTCGTCAAGGCCGACGCGTACGGTCACGGAGCGGCGTCCGTCGCGCGGGCGTGCCTGGAGGCGGGCGTGAGCCGGCTCGGCACGGCCTTCGTCCGCGAGGCGCTGGCGCTGCGCGAGGCCGGGGTCACCGCGCCGGTCATGTCGTGGCTCATCACCCCGGGCGAGCCGCTGGACGACGCGCTGCTGGCCGACGTCGAACTGTCGGCCGGCGCGACCTGGGTCGTCGACGACATCGTCGAGGCCGCCCGCCGCACCGGGCGCATCGCCCGCGTGCACCTGAAGGCCGACACCGGCAACTCCCGCGGCGGCGCGACCATGGCGGACTGGCCGTCGCTGGTCGAGCACGCTCTCGCCGCGCGGGCGAGCGGGGCCGTCGAGATCGCGGGCGTGTGGTCGCACTTCGCCTGTGCCGACATCCCGGGCCACCCCTCCATCGACAGCCAGCTCGCGGCGTTCGACGAGGCGCTCGCCTTCGCCGACAAGGCGGGTGTGCCGAGCGACGCGATCCGCCACATCGCCAACTCGGCCGCGACCGTCACGCTGCCGCGGGCGAGGTACGACATGGTCCGCACGGGCATCGCGGTCTACGGCCTCAGCCCGATCCCCGAGCTGGGCGGCTTCGGGCTCCGCCCCGCCATGACGCTGACGGCCAGGCTCGCGCAGGCCAAACGGGTCGCCCCGGGCTCGGGCGTGTCGTACGGTCACCTCTACGTCACCGATCGTGAGACCACGCTTGGCCTGGTCCCCCTCGGGTATGCGGACGGCATCCTGCGAAACGGGACCAACCGGGCGGAGGTGCTCGCGGCGGGCCGGCGGCGGCGGATCGCCGGTCGGGTGTGCATGGACCAGTTCGTGATCGATCTCGGTGACGATCCGGCGGAAGCGGGGGACGAGGTGATCCTTTTCGGACCCGGGGACGATGGCGAGCCGACTTGTCAGGAGTGGGCGGATTCCCTGGGCACGATTACTCATGAGATCGTGACGAGGATCGGATCCCGCGTGCCTCGTGTCCATACGGACGGACGCTGAGCCGCGGCTGCGAGGAGGGCAGGCATGAGCACACGTCGCAAGGTCGGGATCGCCGGAGCGGTCTTCGGTGCGGCGTCGGCGGGAGTGGCGGCGGCCACGCTCGCGAAGAGGTACGCCGTCGGCCGCATCCGCCTGCGGCCGGACCTGGAGGCGAGTGAGCCCTTCGGCGAGTTGCACGGACGTTCGGTGACGCTCACGACCTCGGACGGCGTGAAGATCCACGCCGAGATCGACGGGGTGGAGGACGCGCCGTTGACCGTGGTGCTGTGTCACGGCTACTGCCTGTCCTCGGACTCCTGGCACTACCAGCGGCGCGACCTGCGTGACTCCTACCGCCTCGTGCTGTGGGACCAGCGCTGCCACGGCCTGTCGGCCCGCGCCCTGGCCAGCGACTGCACCATCGAGCGCCTCGGGGAGGACCTCGCGCTGGTGCTCGACGAGCTCGTCCCCGGGCCGTGCGTGGTGGTGGGCCACTCCATGGGCGGGATGACGATCATGGCGCTGGCGGAGCGGCGGCCGGAACTGTTCGGTGACAAGATCCGCGGCGTGTCTCTGGTCGCGACCTCGGCGGGCAAGCTCGCCGAGCTCACCCTCGGCCTGCCCGCCCTGGTCTCCAAGCTCGTCAACCTCGCGGTGCCGTCCGCCGTCTCGATCATGCGCAGGAGCGGAGCGCTGGTCGACCGGGGCCGCGAGGCCGGCACCGACCTGTCGTTCCTGGCGCTGCGCCACCTCGGCTTCGGCGATTCCAGGAACGTCAGCCCGACCGTCGTGGACTTCGTCGAGTCGATGATCAGGGCGACCCCCTCCGAGGTGATCGCCGACTTCTACCCGGCGTTGATGTCGCACGACAAGCTCACCGCGCTCGACGTGCTCAACAAGGTGCCCACCGCGATCATCGTGGGGGAGCGCGACTGGCTGACGCCGCTCGATCACAGCAGGGCGATGGCGGCGGCGGCGCCGACGGCGCAGCTCACCACCGTGCCCGAGACGTCGCATCTCGTGCAGCTCGAACGGCCCGACGTCGTGAACGAGGCGCTGCGTGAGCTGCTGAAGCGGGCCGAGAGGGGGAACACGTGACCACGGCCGAGTTCGGGGCCGCGACCGCCGAGGAGACGCGCGCGCTGGGCGCGAGGCTGGCCGCGCTGCTCGGCCCCGGAGACCTGGTCGTGCTGAGCGGGCCGCTGGGTGCGGGGAAGACGACCTTGGTGCAGGGCATCGCCGAGGGCCTGAAGGTGCGCGGGCCCATCACGTCCCCGACGTTCGTGATCGCCCGGGTCCATCCGTCCCTGTCCGGCGGGCCCGCGCTCGTGCACGTGGACGCCTACCGGCTGGGGGGCACGCTGGAGGTGGACGACCTCGACCTCGACGCCTCGCTGGAGGAGTCGGTCACCGTGGTCGAGTGGGGTGAGGGCCTGGTCGACGGCCTGTCGGAGGACCGCTTGGAGATCCACCTCGAGCGGGGCGCCGAGGGCGAGGAGCGCCGCGTACGGGTCACGGGCGTGGGCCCGCGCTGGCGGGAACTGTCCCTCGTCTGAACATCCCCCGCGAGTGCGGCAATCCGGGCTCTGACGTGTGGATGAGGACCTGCGAGGACAAGCCGGACGCCGTTCGTGCACGTTCCAGACCGGTCCGCCGCATAGTCCTTGACGCCTGTCCGCGATCCTGTGGATCATCGGGGAAAGGAAGATCCCCGGCCATGAGTCGGTAAGGATTTTCTGGGTAAGGGACCGGCGTGGAAGAGGTGTGCCGTTGAGCAGGATCACGCAGGTCGCCGTCGGGGGAGCTTTATTGTTCGGCGCGCTGGGCTGCACCGCGTCGGCCGAGACGGTCTCCGCCGACCCCACGATCACGCTGACGCCGGCCCTGCCGACGCCTGTCGTCTCGTTGTCGCGGCAGGTCGTCCGGGTGGAGGTCGATCCCAAGCGGATCGTCGGCGGGTCGGTCAAGACCATCCACATCACCGCCAGGTGCCCGCTGCCCCGGGGCGGCACCGAATACCGCGCGACCGCCCGCTCCGACGCCTTCACGGGGCTCGTCACCCTGGTGGCCCCGGCGCCGCCGTCCGCCTCCCCGGGCGCGACCACGCCGATGGTGCGCGGCGGCGCGGCCATCAGGGCCGGGGCCAAGCCGGGCGGCTACCGCGTGCAGGTGCGCTGCGAGGCCACCAACGACGTCGGCAGCGCGTCGTTCAGGATCGTCGCGCCGGAGCCTGACCGCACCGAGCACCACACGAGGATCCCCACCCGGGCGCCGCACGCGGGCGGCGGCGGAACGGCGGCCGGGGGTCCCTCCGACGAGTCCGGCCTGCCGACCGGCGTCACCGTCGTCGTGCTGCTGGCCGCGCTCGGCGTCGGCGTCGGCGTGGCCCGCAGGCGCTCCGGAGCCTGACCTTGGCGCTGTCCACCCGGGGGGTGATCATCGCCGGGGTGGTCACCGGACTCGTGTTCGCCGCGGTCACCGGCGGCAAGGACGACACGGACCAGCCCGCCGCGAGATCCTCCGTCGTCCCCAAACGGATCGACATCCCGGCGCTGCATCTGAAGGCCCCTTTGATGAAGCTCGGCCTGTCCGACGAGGGCGACGTCGAGCTGCCGCCGTTCGACAAGCCGTCCACCGCCGGCTGGTACACGGGAAGTGCCGTGCCCGGCGACCCCGGCGCCTCCGTGATCATCGGCCACGTGGACACCAAGACCGCTCCCGCCGTCTTCTTCCGGCTGCGGGACCTGCGCGAGGGAGCGGTCGTGAAGGTGGTGCGCAGCGACGGCAGGACCGCCTCCTACCGGGTCGACTCGGTGGAGCACGTGCCGAAGGACGACTTCCCGGCCGAGCGCGTCTACACCGAGGACGGGCTGCGTCTGATCACCTGCGGCGGCGACTTCGACTGGTCGCGGCACGAGTACCGCGACAACGTCATCGTCTACGCCTCCCTGATCCGCGACGCCTGACAGGGATGCCGCCCGCCGGGTCCGGCTCCGCGCAGGCCCGCGGGCGACCACGGTGCCGGGTGACCACGGTGCCGGGTAACCACGGTGCCGGGTGACCACGGTGCCGGGCGACCACCGTGCCGGACGGCCGCCGCCCGTGCCCGCCGGACGGTCACCACCGGACGCGGGTGTGGTCGTCCGCCTCCGCACAGCGACTACGCTTGACCTTCGTGCTTGTCTTGGCCTTCGACACCGCCACTCCCGCCGTCACCGCCGCGCTGTACGACGGCGAGCGTGTGGTGGCGGAGTCGACGACGATCGACGCGCGGCGGCACGGGGAGCTCCTCGCGCCCGCCGTCGAGCATGTCCTGCGTGAGGCCGGTGTGACGCTCAAGGACGTCACCGCCGTCGTCGCGGGGACCGGGCCCGGGCCGTACACCGGCCTGCGCGTCGGCCTGATGACCGCGACGGCGCTGGCCCTGACCGCCGGTCTCCCGGCGTTCGGGGTGTGCACGCTCGACGCCCTCGCGTACGCCGCGCGGGAGAGCGGGCCGTTCCTCGTCGCGACCGACGCGCGCCGCAAGGAGGTCTTCTGGGCCCGGTACGGCGACCCGCGCACGCGGCTCGACGGGCCGCGCGTGGACCGGCCGCACGACCTGCCCGGCGAACTGCCCGTGATCGGCGCGGGCGGCGCCATGTACGCCGATGTCATCGGCGCCGACCGGGTGCGCGGTCCCGAGCACCCTTCTGCCGGAGCGCTCGCGGCCCTGGCGGCCGAGCATCTCGCGACGCTGAGCCAGGAGGAGGCGGCCGAGATCGCCCGCGTGCCCGAGGGACGCGTGGATTCGGTCGAGAAGGCGCGGGAGCTGGCCGTGCTCGGTCCGCCGCGGCCCATCTACCTGCGGCGTCCGGACGCACAGGTGCCCGGGGCGCCGAAGAGGGTGACGGCGTGATCGGCCGCGGGGGCACGTCGTGAGGCAGGTTGAGGCTGTGCTGCGCCAGATGACCCACGAGGATCTGCCCGCCGTGATGGAGATCGAGCGGACGACGTTTCCCACGGACGCGTGGAGCGAGGCCATGATGCGCGGAGAGCTGGCCGACCAGCCGCGCACCCGGCACTACGTGGTCGCCGAGCTGGGCGACCGCGTCGTGGGGTACGCGGGCCTGGCGGCGGCGGGTGACCAGGCCGACGTCCAGACGATCGCCGTCCTCGCCGATCACCGGCGCGCCGGCGTCGGGACCGCCTTGATGAACGCGCTGCTCACCGAGGCCGTACGACGCGGCGCGGTCTCGGTGTTCCTGGAGGTGCGCGCCGACAATCCGCCCGCGCAGGCGATGTACGAGCGGTTCGGCTTCCGCCGGCTGGGCCTGCGGCGGCGCTACTACGACGACGGAACCGACGCCATCACGATGGTGAAGGACCTCGGGCCAGGACACGAAGAAGTGGGGGGCGGGGCATGAGCGAGCCGATCGTGCTGGGGATCGAGACGTCCTGCGACGAGACGGGCGTGGGCATCGTCCGCGGCCACACGTTGCTGGCCAACACCATCGCCTCCAGCATGGACGAGCACGCCCGTTTCGGCGGCGTGGTGCCGGAGGTGGCCTCGCGGGCCCATCTGGAGGCGATGACGCCCACGGTCGAAGGCGCGCTGGCCGCCGCCGGGCTGCGCTTCTCCGACATCGACGCGGTCGCCGTCACCGCGGGCCCGGGTCTCGCGGGGGCGCTGCTCGTCGGTGTGGCGGCCGCCAAGGCGTACGCGCTGGGGCTCGGCGTCCCGCTTTACGGGGTCAACCACCTCGCCGCGCACGTCGCCGTGGACCAGCTGGAGCACGGCCCGCTGCCCAAGCCGTCGATCGCGCTGCTGGTGTCGGGCGGGCACTCCTCGCTGCTCCTGGTGCCCGACGTGGCGCAGGACGTGATCTCGCTCGGGTCCACGGTGGACGACGCGGCGGGGGAGGCGTTCGACAAGGTGGCCCGGGTGCTCGGCCTGCCGTTCCCGGGCGGCCCGTACATCGACCGGGCCGCCCGTGAGGGGTCGGGCACGGCGGTGGCGTTCCCCCGCGGCAAGTACGACGACGGGACTCTCGACTTCTCCTTCTCCGGTCTGAAGACGGCCGTGGCGCGCTGGGTGGAGGCCCGCGAGGCGGCGGGCGAGGCGGTGCCGGTGGCCGACGTCGCCGCGTCGTTCCAGGAGGCGGTCGTGGACGTGCTCACCCGCAAGGCCCTGCAGGCGTGCGCCCGCTACGACGTGAAGGACCTGCTGATCGGGGGCGGCGTGGCCGCCAACTCGCGGCTGCGGGCCCTGGCCCAGGAGCGCTGCGACGCGGCCGGAGTGCGCCTGCGGGTGCCGCGGCCCGGTCTGTGCACCGACAACGGCGCGATGGTGGCGGCGCTCGGCGCGAATCTGGTGGCGGCCGGCGTCAGGCCCTCCACGCTGGAGATCCCGGCCGACTCGTCGCTCCCGATTAGCGTCGTCAACGTCTGATCGCACGCCCGGCCTCGTACGAGTCCGGCGCGGCGGTCAGTCCGTGTGGCCGCGGGCGGGGCGCAGGAGGACCTCGGCGAGCGCCAGCATGGTCTCCTCCAGTGCGGCGAGCCGCCTGGCGACGTCGCCCCGGGCCGGTTCCATGGCGCGGGTGACCGCGTCCGAGACGGTTTCGGCGATCTGCTCACGGTCGGGCCTGCTGCGCACCGCCTCGGCGAGGGGCACGACGGCCCCCGCCGCCAGGGTGAGGTCGGCGTTCATACCCGCGATCGTGGTGCTCATCTCGTCCACGCCGGCGGCGACGTCCCCGACGCCGGCGCTCAACCCGGCCACCGTCGTGTTCATGCCGTCCACGGCGGCGCCGAGCCCCGCCATGGTGGAGGTGGCGCCGTCCACGGTGGCGCCGAGCGCGGTCACCGTGGCGTCCATGCCCTCGACGGCGTGACCGAGACCGGCGACGGTGCCGCGCAGTTCCCCGATGCCGAGATCGGCGGGCAGGCTCCCGACGCGCTCGCCGACCGTCTCGACGCCGCTCTCCACCGCTTCGATCCGGCCTCCGACGGCGTCCAGCCGTTCGACGACGACGGCCTCCAGCCGCTCGGTGCGCTCGGTGAGTGCGGTGAGGGTCTTGTCGATCCGGGTGAAACGCCCGGCGGCGGCCTCCATGCTTCCCTGGACCTTGCCGAGCCGGTGGGTGAAGTCCGCCATGCGGTCGGCGAGGCCCTGGGTCCGGCCGCCGGCCTCATCGACATGGTCGCGCAGTAGTTCCACATGCTGGGCCAGCCCCTCGGCCCAGGCGGGCGGCCTTACCGCCATGTCGTCGAGCCGCTGAGTGATCGCTTCGAGTGCCGCGCCGAGGCCGCCCAGCTCGCGCTCGCGCACCTCGCGCAGCAGCCACTCCATGCCCTCCAGCCGCTGGCGGATCTCGTCAAGCACGGCGCCCTGCGTTCGCTGCTCGTAGACGTGGTCCTGCGCCGCCCGGGCGAGCAGTTCGCGCATCCGATCGGAGATCGCGGTCTGGCTGCCCGCCTGGAGGAGGTTGTGGCTGGAATGCTCCACCGAGAATGCTCCTTCACTCGCCGAAACGTCGGTTCGGCCCGGTCTCGCGCAGATGAACGAACAGGCGGCATGCCCGACGGCCAACTTTAGGCCCTGGCCCGCGGCCATCAGGCGTGGAATGAGAAAGGCGGTAATTGCCGCTGAATTGCTCCGGTTTCACCCGTCAGTGCTGGTCACGGGCTGGCAAAGCAGGACGAACGGTCGTTCCGCGATGCGAGTGAGCACGATCACCGTGGAATTGTCTCCGGAAAGTCGCAGATCCTTGCGCAGTCGTTCGACGTCGACGGCGGACCCGCGCTTCTTGATGGTCACCGTGCCGACGCGCCGCTCGCGTAGTGCCGCTCTCAGCCGCTTGAGCGAGAACGGCATGACGTCGGTCACCTCGTAACGGGACGCCCATTCCGTGCGTACGAGACGGTCGCTCGTGATGTAGGCGATCCGCGGGTCGACGAGGCGGCCCGACACGAGAGCGGCGACCTCGGCGACCAGATGGGCCCGCACCGCGGCGCCGTCGGGTTCGTAGAGGTAACGGCTCACCGGCCCGGTCTCCGCCTCCGCGCCGGACTCCGTGAGCGTGGCTCCGGACGGCAGCAGAGTGGCACGCCGGCCGCCCGATCCCATCCCGGTCCAGATCGCCGCCTCCTTCACCTCGCCGCGGTACGACACCCACTCGGCCTCGGCGCCCTCCGGGATGAACTCGTACGGGATGCCGGGGGCCACCTTCAGACAGGCCGCCGGGGCGCGGGCCACCAGGTCGAGCACGACCGGCCACGTGGGGGAGTAGGCCTTCGGATCGAAGGTCCGTCCGCTCGCGCCTCTCCTGGCGGGGTCGGCGAACAGCAGGTCGTACCCGCCCGGGTCGGCCATCGCGGCGTCGCCCGTGCGGACCTCGACCGTGGACGACAGGCCGAGCGCCGCCACGTTGGCGCGGGCGATCTCCACGGTCAGCGGGTCGAGATCCACGGCGTTCACGGAGCAGCCCGCCCTCGCGAGGGCGAGGAGATCGCCGCCGATTCCGCAACAGACGTCCAGCACGGCCGGGCCGCCCTCCGACTCCCCGGCGGCCTCCCCGGGGGCCTGCGCGGTGGCCTCTCCGGCGGCGCGGATTCCGGCGGTCCGGTTTCTGGCGGCCTGGATTCTGGCGGCGCGGTGTGCGGCGACCTCGGGGCGCGTGGCCTGCTCCAGTCCGTGCGGGGTGAAGTACATGACGGCGGCGTCGGGGCCGAACTTGGCCTCGGCCCGCCGCCGCAGCGACGCCTGGGTGAGCGCCGCCGCCGCCAGGTCCGCCGGGTGGCTCCGGCGCAGCGCGCTCGCGGCGGCCACCGGATCCGCGCCGTCGGCGAGTATCTTCACGGCCTCGTCCAGGGCCCCGTGCCCGGCGGGCGTGAGCAGCGTGCGGAAGGCGTCCAGGTCCACGCCCGCGACGCTATCGGATTCGTCCGTAGTGCTCCGGCTGTGGGCCGGGGAGCGCGACGGGAGCGGGAAGGCCGCGCGAGGGTGTCACGCGGGCCGTGTCCGCCGGTCAGCGGGAGCGGACGTCGCCGAGCGAGGTGAGCAGCTTGCAGAGCAGTCCGGACAACTGTGCCCGGTCGTCGTCGGTGAGGCCGGACAGCAGCCGCTCCTCGTTGGCCACATGACCCTCCAGCAGCGCGTCGACCACCGCCCGCCCCTCGTCGGTGAGGGTGATCAGGACCATGCGGCGGTTGGAGGGCGAGACCTCCCGGTGCACCAGCCTCTTGGCGACGAGGCGGTCCACCCGGTTGGTGAGCGCCGCCGAGCTGACCATCGCGGCCGTGGCGAGTTCGCTCATACAGAGCCGGTGATCGGGATTGGACCGGAAGAGAGTCGCGAGCACGTCGAACTCCCACGGTTCCAGGTCGTGTCCGGAGAAATACTTCTTGATGCCCTTTTCCAGCAGCCGGGACGCACGGGAGATCCGCCCCGCCACCCCCATCGCCGAGCAGTCCACGTCCGGACGCGCCCGGGCCCACTGGCCGAGTATCTGGTCGACGGCGTCGTCGCCGGCGGTGCCCGTGCCCGTGGTGCCCGTGCCGGTGGGGTTCGTACCGGTGATGTCCGGGCCGGCGGCGTCCCCGCCGGCGGTGTCGTTCGCGAGGGTGTCGTTCATAGCGCGTGCGGCCTGGGTCCTCCGCCGCTCCTCCTCCACCCGCCATCGTAACCGACACTTCGACGTTGAAGTTTTGGCCCGGCATACGTTACCGTCTACGTCGAACAGTAAAACGTCGAAGTGTTCGAGGTGGAAAAAATGAAGGTGCTGGTGCTCGGCGCGACGGGGTACATCGGCTCGGTGCTGGCGGAGCGCCTCACCGAACGCGGCCACGAGGTCGTCGCGCTCGTTCGTCCGAAGGCCCGCGAGACCGCGGTACCCGGAGAGGTGCGCCACGGCGACATCCACGAACCCGGGACGCTCCGCGCGGCGGTGACGCCGGACATCGACGTCGTCGTGCACGCCGCCAACCCCGTCGGGGACGAGGCGGTGGACGTCGCGGCGATCGATGCGCTGGCCGGCGGCGGAGCGCGGCTCGTCTACACCAGTGGCGTCTGGGTGCTCGGCACCACCACCGAGGCGGCGGACGAGGACGCCCCGCTGGACCCCATCCTCGCCTCCCGCTACCGGCCGCGCCTTGAGAGGCTCGTGCTGGACGCCGGCGGCGTCGTCGTCAGGCCCGGAATCGTGTACGGCCGGGGCGCGGGAATCCCCACGCTGCTCGCCTCCCCCGAGGGGGAGGACGGCCGGTACGTCCACGCGGGCGGCCCGGTGCCGACCTGGGCGACCGTGCACGTCGACGACCTGGCGGACCTGCTCGTGCTCGCGATCGAGAAGGCCGGTCCGGGGAGCCTCTTCCACGCCGTCGCCGAGGAGGCGGTGAGCGTCGCGGACGCGGCCGCGGCGGCGGGCCGCACGGGCAGGGCCGTGCCCTGGCCGATCGACGAGGCGGGCGAGGTGCTCGGCCGTCCGTTCGCCGAGGGTCTGGCCCTGAGTCAGGTGGTGAGCGGCGACCTCGCCAGGAAGGTGCTCGGCTGGGAGCCGAGCCGCCCCGGCATCGTCGACGACGTCCGCTCCGGGTCGTACGCCTCCCGCGTCTGACCTGCGATGCCGGTTCGTGTTGACTGTCACGCGCCACTTGCATACTGTTTCGTGTTGGCACTCTCCCATCGAGAGTGCCAATAGCGACGAGACAGGTCTGACACCCGCGACGGCAGGCCGCTGGTCGCCTCTTCAGCTCATTCATCGCAATCTGAAGGGGAGGTCCGATCGTGACGACCGCCACCAAGGTTCCCGTTAAGCCGCTTGGCGACCGCATCGTGGTCCAGCCGCTTGAGGCCGAGCAGACCACCGCCTCCGGCCTGGTCATCCCGGACACCGCCAAGGAGAAGCCGCAGGAGGGCCGCGTCCTCGCTGTGGGTCCGGGCAACTGGGACGAGGACGGCGAGAAGCGCATTCCGCTCGACGTCAAGGAGGGCGACGTCGTCCTCTACAGCAAGTACGGCGGCACCGAGGTCAAGTACGGCGGCGAGGAGTACCTGGTGCTCTCGGCCCGCGACGTGCTCGCCATCATCGAGAAGTAGGCCGCGTCGGCCAGTGGAGCCCCGGGACACGCGCCCGGGGCTCCGCGCGCTCACAAGGAGACCTGAATGCCGAAGATCCTGGAGTTCGAAGAGGACGCGCGGCGCGCTCTCGAGCGTGGTGTCAACGCTCTCGCCGACGCTGTCAAGGTGACCCTCGGCCCGCGTGGCCGCAACGTCGTCATCGACAAGAAGTTCGGTGCCCCGACGATCACGAACGACGGTGTCACCATCGCTCGCGAGGTCGAGCTGGACAAGCCGTACGAGAACCTGGGCGCCCAGCTCGCCAAGGAAGTGGCGACCAAGACCAACGACATCGCGGGTGACGGCACCACCACCGCGACCGTCCTGGCCCAGGCCATGGTCCGCGAGGGCCTGCGCAACGTCGCGGCCGGCGCGCAGCCGCTGGGACTCAAGCGCGGCATCGACAAGGCGGCCCAGGCCGTCAGCGAGCGGCTGCTCGGCAGCGCCCGCCACGTCGAGGACAAGAAGGAGATCGCCAACGTCGCGACGATCTCCGCGCAGGACGCGAAGATCGGCGGCCTGATCGCCGAGGCGTTCGACAAGGTGGGCAAGGACGGTGTCATCACCGTCGAGGAGTCCAACGCGATGGGCCTGGAGCTGGAGTTCACCGAGGGCCTCCAGTTCGACAAGGGCTACCTGTCGCACTACATGGTGACCGACTCCGAGCGCATGGAGGCGGTCCTCGAGGACCCCTACATCCTCATCACCCAGGGCAAGATCGCCTCCATCGCGGACTTCCTGCCGCTGCTGGAGAAGGTCGCCCAGAGCAAGCGCCAGCTGCTGGTCATCGCGGAGGACGTCGAGGGCGAGGCCCTGGCCGTCCTGGTGACCAACAAGATCCGCGGCACGTTCACCTCCGTCGCCGTCAAGGCGCCCGGCTTCGGTGACCGCCGTAAGGCGATGCTGCAGGACATCGCCATCCTCACCGGCGGCCAGGTCGTCAGCGAGGAGATCGGCCTCAAGCTGGAGCACGTCGGCCTCGAGGTGCTCGGCACGGCCCGCCGCATCGTGGTCAACAAGGACACCACCACCATCGTGGACGGCGCCGGCGACGCCCAGGCGATCGAGGACCGCGTCCGCGAGATCAAGGTGGCCATCGAGCAGTCCGACTCCGACTGGGACCGTGAGAAGCTCCAGGAGCGTCTCGCGAAGCTGTCCGGCGGTGTGTGCGTGCTGCGCGTCGGCGCCGCGACCGAGGTGGAGCTGAAGGAGAAGAAGCACCGCCTCGAGGACGCGATCTCCGCGACCCGCGCCGCGATCGAGGAGGGCATCGTCTCCGGCGGTGGCTCCGCGCTCGTGCACGTGTCCAAGGAGCTCGACGACCTGGGCCTGACCGGCGACGAGGCCACCGGCGTCTCGATCGTCCGCAAGGCGCTGATCGAGCCCGCCCGCTGGATCGCCGAGAACGCGGGCATGGAGGGCTACGTCGTCACCACCAAGATCGCCGCGATGAACGCCGGTGAGGGCCTCAACGCCGCCACCGGTGAGTACGGCGACCTGGTGGGCCAGGGCGTCATCGACCCCGTCAAGGTGACCCGCTCGGCCGTGCAGAACGCCGCGTCCATCGCCGGCATGCTGCTCACCACCGAGGCCCTCGTCGTGGACAAGCCCGAGGAGGAGGCTCCGGCCGCCGGCGGCGGTCACGGTCACGGACACGGTCACGGCCACTGATCGAGACCGGGTGGCGGCCGCCGGCCGCTCGTCCCGCAGTACCCCGCGCCCCGCGCCCGCCCGCAAGGGTGGACCGCGGGGCGCTCCGCTTTCCGGGAGAGGACGCCGGCACGCGAAGCGGGGCCGCGGGCAAAGGGCATCTGATTGGCATACTTCTTTTTCCCTGTCAAGCCATCAGGCGTATATCTCTCGTTTTTGGGCATTCTGGTTGGAATGTTCCAACGAGCGAGTGATCTGATGATTACGGAGCGTTATCAGCGCATCAATGTGACCAATCCGTAGCCGTCAACCATGACGACATGAACGATCGCGGCGGGCATCATGCCTAACGTGACCGAGGGATGCGTCGCCGACGCCGCAACTGGGGTAAGGCTTGCGACGAGATCGGATGAGTCCGACCTCAGGGAACTGACCAGCCTTGCCGTACAGGGAGACCGCACCGCGATCGAATCACTGCTGGGACATCTGCGCCCGATGGTGGTCCGGTACTGCAGGGCCCGACTGGGCAGGGTGTCCGGTCAATACCACATCGCCGACGACGTGGCCCAGGAGGTGTGCATCGCGGTGCTGTCGGCGCTGCCGCGCTACCGCGACATGGGCCGCCCGTTCGCCTCGTTCGTCTTCGGCATCGCCTCGCACAAGGTGGCCGACGCCCTGCGCAGTTCGGTCCGCTCGGCGGTGCCGACGCAGGACCTGCCGGACGGGCCTGACGAGGGCCCGGGACCGGAGGAGACGGTGGTCCGCTACATCGAGGCGCAGCACGCCCGGGACCTGCTCTCCCGGCTCCCCGACACGCAGCGCGAGCTCCTCATTCTGCGGGTGATCTCGGGTCTGTCCGCCGAGGAGACGGGTAATGTACTCGGCATGTCACCGGGGGCTGTCCGGGTCGCGCAGCATCGCGCGCTCGCCAGGCTCCGGCAGTTGGCCGAGTTGGAGTCGATTGCGTGACCACGAAACGTCGTCGTACGGCCCGCCACCTGCGGTCGTACGGCGATGCCGATGTGGAGGGCGACGTAATGCGGACGGACGCCGTCCTCGACGCGCTCGCCCGCCGTGAGCCGGTCGGCGGCACGGACGCCGCCGTCCGGTTGCTCGGTGCGCTCGTGGCCGACGTGGACAGTCAGCGGCTCTCTTCCGTGTCGATCACGCCGTCCACGTAGCCCCGGGCGTACTCCCAGCTGACGTAGTCGGCCGGGTCGGGCTGGTAGGCGGGCTCATGGACCTGCGGCCGGCCGTTGTCGATCATCTGGCGCAGGTTGCCGCGCAGCAGGTCCCAGTCGAAGTAGTGCTGTTCGCCGCACTCCGGGCAGTCGAGGACCAGCCCGAGCACGCCCTGGGGTTCGAGCAGGGACCGGAAGACCTCCACGTCGGCGAGATCGGTCAGCGCCTCGTCGCGTTCGGCGAGCGTCAGCGGCTCCACGTCGTCGGGCTCTCCAAGCTCCGCCGCGGGGTCGTCGGGGTCATCCGCGAACGGGTCGCGGGGGACGTCTTCCAGCACGCATCCCACCTTATGACCACGGCCCCCTCCGCCGAGCGAAAGTGCGCCTCATCCGCTCGCCCGGGTGATCCGCGCCACGGGTGTCACAGCCAGCCGCGGCGGGCGGCCTCCACCCCGGCATGGAAACGGGACTGGGCCCTCAGCTCCGACATCGCCTCGGCGAACCTGGCCCGCACCGTGCGTACGGACACCCCGAGGTGACGGGCGATGGCGTCGTCGGACAGGCCGCGCCCGGCCAGGCGCAGCACCTGCAGCACGGTGTTGTGCGGGGAGATCGGCGCGGCCCGGGCCCACAGCTCCTCGAACAGCGTGCGCAGCGCTCCCACCGCCACCGGCGCGTGAACCAGGTAGCAGTTGTAGGAGTGCTCGGGCAGTGGCACGCCCCACTCGGCGGGCAGCCCGGCGGTGCCGTCGCCGAGCGCGAAGAACCAGCTCGGCAGCGCGTCGAGGGTGCGCAGCCCCGCGCCCGCCCCGGAGAACCGCGCGCACACCTCCCGTACGGCGGGGGTGGACACGGCGTCGAGCGTGACGACCATCCGCACGCGCAGGATGCCGTCGGCGGCGGCCCGGATCCACTGGCCGCCGTACCCGTCCGCGAGCCGGGCCATCGTCCGGGGGTCCGGCACGGCCATGACCAACTCGGCGGGGGGCGCCTGCAGCGCGAGGCCGATCACGCTCTCGCAGAGCTCGTCGGCGCCGCTCACCGGCTCCACGGAGAACCGCCCGCTGCGCCAGTCGCGGCCGGCGTCGTAGTGATGGGACAGGCGTCCGGCGGCGGCGAGCACCTCGTCGATCTGGCGGGTCTCCCGCGCCATGCGGTCCAGCCTCTCGGCCACCAGCCGCCCGATCGCCGCGGCCGGATGCCGGGCGAGGAACTCCTCCCGCCGCCGGTTCACCGCGCCGAGCCGTACGAGCCCGTTCAGGGCGTCGAGCACGTCCTCGGCGGGCCGGTCGACCGCCTCGGCCAGCTCGGTCAGCGTGGCGCGATGCAGTCGCAGCACGGCCGTGTAGAGGGCCGCCTGGCCGGGGGACAGGCCGAGGCTTTCGAACGGGTCGGCTTGAGGGGCGGCGTTGCGCGTCGTACTCATGCTCGCTCCGTCGGTGGTCGCACTGGTCGCACAGCGCCGATCTCACTGCGCCCTGTTCGTATCGGTCGCCCCGGTCGCCCTGTTCGTATCGGTCGCCCCGGTCGCTCTGGTCGCCTTGATCGCCGGTCGCATTGCTTCGCCGGGTGGCTCATTTCATTGGGGAAAACGTTTCCCGTCGTCCGGCCCGCCGACTTCCGTCTCATCTCCGCCTCGCTCCGCGTCGCGAGAATAGCTCGGCTTTTCCGCGCTGTCCGTCCCGTTCGCACATTTGGCACGGCCGAACGTGCCGGCTGTTGTATGGACGTGAAGGTTCGCATTTGTTTCGGTCGAAGTTTCGAAAGAGCAGGAAATGCATCTTTGTGCAGTTGCACGTTACGCCATTGCGCGGGAACCCACCGTGACGCATCCTTGACCCAGCGTTAGCCGGGAAACGCCGCGTCTGCCGGGCGCGGAGGGGGGCTCGACGGGCGTGGCAGGCGCGACGCGGGTAAGTGGGGGGACCGGAAGCCGGTCCCCCCACTTTTTGTGCCGTCCCTCTTGACAGGTCTGCCGATTGCGGTTTGTGGCGAGCACTAGACTGACCTCGGGTCTGGCGAGGGACCCACGCGCGAGGACCCACGCGTAAGGACCCACAGCGCAGGAGGGGTGCAGCAGATGGCCAAGTTCACCGAGGCGGGGCTCACGTTCGACGACGTGCTTCTCGTCCCCGCGTATTCGGACCTGCAGCCGGGTGACGCCGACACGACGACCCGGCTGTCGCGAAGCATCACGCTGCGTATTCCGCTGGTGTCGGCCGCGATGGACACGGTCACCGAGGCGCGCATGGCGGTCGCCATGGCCCGGCAGGGCGGCATCGGCATACTGCACCGCAACCTCTCCATAGAAGAGCAGGCGCAGCAGGTCGACCTGGTCAAACGGTCGGAGGCGGGGATGGTGACCAACCCGGTGACCTGCTCTCCCGAGGACACCCTCGCCGACGTCGAGCGGCTGTGCGCGACCTACCGGATCTCCGGTGTCCCGGTCACCGACGCGGACGGCGTGCTCGTGGGCATCGTCACCAACCGCGACATGCGGTTCGAGAGCGACCAGAGCAGGGCCGTACGCGACGTCATGACCCCGATGCCGCTGGTGACGGCGCCGGTGGGCGTCGACCGCGACGAGGCGTTCCGGCTGCTGCGGCAGAACAAGGTCGAGAAGCTTCCGCTCGTGGACGAGGCCGGTCGCCTGCAGGGCCTCATCACGGTCAAGGACTTCACCAAGAGCGAGCAGTACCCGATCGCGACCAAGGACGCCGACGGCCGTCTGATGGTCGGCGCGGCGGTGGGCGTCGCGGGCGACGCCGAGGAGCGCGCCATGACGCTGATCGAGGCGGGCGCGGACGTCATCATCGTCGACACCGCGCACGGGCACTCGCGGGGCGTGTGCGACATGATCGCCAAGATCAAGGCGAACGGCCGGGTGGACGTCATCGGCGGCAACGTCGCCACCCGCGCGGGCGCGCAGGCGCTGGTCGACGCGGGCGCCGACGCGGTCAAGGTGGGTGTCGGGCCCGGCTCGATCTGCACCACCCGGGTCGTCGCGGGCGTGGGCGCCCCGCAGCTCACCGCCATCTACGAGGCCGCGCTGGCGTGCGGCCCGGCTGGCGTCCCGGTCATCGGCGACGGCGGCCTGCAGTACTCGGGCGACATCGCCAAGGCGCTGGCCGCCGGGGCCGACACGGTCATGCTCGGTTCGCTGCTGGCCGGCTGCGAGGAGTCGCCCGGTGAGCTGATCTTCATCAACGGCAAGCAGTTCAAGTCGTACCGGGGCATGGGCTCGCTGGGCGCGGTGCGCAACCGCGAGCGCGGCGGTGCGTCGTTCAGCAAGGACAGGTACGCGCAGGCCGAGGTGTCCGGGGAGGACAAGTACATCCCCGAGGGCATCGAGGGCCAGGTGCCCTACCGCGGCCCGGTCGCGGCGGTGGCCCACCAGCTGGTCGGCGGCCTGCGGCAGGGCATGTGGTACACCGGCTCCCGGACGGTCGAGGAGCTGCACGAGAAGGCGCAGCTCATGCCGATCACCGCGGCCGGGCTCAAGGAGAGCCACCCGCATGACATCCAGATGACGGTCGAGGCTCCGAACTACCACGGCCGCTAGCCGTACCGGAAGAAACGGAAAGAACAGGCGATATGACACAGGTGGAGATCGGGCGCGGCAAGAGCGGGCGGCGTGCCTACGCGCTGGACGAGATCGGCATCGTGCCCTCCCGGCGCACCCGCGACCCGGAGGAGGTGTCGATCTCCTGGCAGATCGACGCCTACCGCTTCGACTCTCCGCTCGTGGCGAGCCCGATGGACAGCGTCGTGTCGCCGCAGACGGCCATCGAGATCGGGCGGCTGGGCGGCCTCGGCGTGCTCGATCTCGAAGGGCTGTGGACCCGGTATGAGGACCCGGCGCCGCTGCTCGAGGAGGTCGCCACCCTCGACCGGGAGGCCGCCACCCGGCGGCTGCAGGAGATCTACACCGCGCCCATCAAGGACGAGCTGATCGGCCGGCGCATCGAGGAGATCCGCGCCGCCGGCGTCACGACCGCCGTACGGCTGTCGCCGCAGCGCACCGTGCAGCACCACAAGGCCGTGATCGACGCGGGCGTGGACATCTTCGTGATCCGCGGCACGACGGTCTCCGCCGAGCACGTGTCGGGCCGGGCCGAGCCGCTCAACCTCAAGCAGTTCATCTACGAGCTCGACGTCCCGGTGATCGTGGGCGGCTGCGCGACGTACACGGCGGCGCTGCACCTCATGCGGACCGGAGCGGCCGGCGTGCTGGTCGGCTTCGGCGGCGGCGCCTCGCACACCACCCGCAACGTGCTGGGCGTGGTCGTGCCGATGGCCACCGCGATCTCCGACGTGGCCGCGGCCCGCCGCGACTACATGGACGAGTCGGGCGGCCGTTACGTCCACGTCATCGCCGACGGCGGCATGGGCGGCTCCGGCGACATCGCCAAGGCGATCGCCTGCGGTGCCGACGCCGTCATGGTGGGCTCGCCGCTCGCGCGGGCCAGCGAAGCCCCCGGGCGCGGATTCCACTGGGGGTCGGAGGCCCACCACCCCGAGCTGCCGCGTGGCAAGCGGGTCGAGTTCGGCACGATCGGCACGCTGCGGGAGATCCTGCACGGCCCGTCGTCGCTGGCCGACGGCTCGATGAACCTGCTCGGCGCGCTGCGCCGCACGATGGCCACCGCCGGCTACTCCGACCTCAAGGAGTTCCAGCGCGTCGAGGTGGTCGTCGCCCCGCCGCAGCGCTGATCCGCCGCCAGGAAGGCCGGGCCGCCGGGCCCGGCCTTCGGCTTTCCCGGAGTCAGGGGTGGCGGACCCAGGCGCCGCGCTTCATCACGCCGTCGACGCTCAGGTCGTCGTCCAGCACCACGAGGTCGGCGTACTTGCCGACCGCGATCGAGCCGATCTCGCCGTCCAGGCCGAGGACGCGGGCGGGGGTGAGCGAGGCCATCAGCGCCGCGTCCACCAGCGAGCGCCCGACCTCCCGCACGGTGCGGCGGAAGGCCACGTCCATCGTGAGCGTGCTGCCGGCGATCGAGCCGCCGCCGGCGGTGCCTGAGACGAGCCGGGCCACCCCGTCCACCACGTCGACGGTCATCGGGCCGAGCGGGTAGCGCCCGTCGCCCATGCCCGCCGCCGCCATCGCGTCCGTGATCAGCGCCGTACGGCCCGCGCCCGCGGCGTCCATGGCCAGGCGCAGCATCGCCGGGTGGACGTGGACGCCGTCGTTGATCAGTTCGACGGTCACCCGCTCGTCCTGCAGCAGGGCGGCGATCGGCCCGGGCGCGCGGTGGCCGAGCGGGGGCATCGCGTTGTAGAGGTGGGTGGCCACGGTCGCCCCGGCGTCGATCCCCTCGATCGTCCGCTCGTAGGTGGCGTCGCTGTGGCCCAGCGCGGCGACGACGCCCTCGGAGACGGCGTCCCTGATCACGTCGAGCGCGTTCGGCAGCTCGGGCGCGATCGTCAGCATCCGGACGTGGCCCCGCCCGGCCTTGACCAGCGCGCGGAACTCCGCCACGTCGGGCTCGCGCAGCAGCGTGGGCTCGTGCGCGCCGCAGCGCGATTCGGCGATGTACGGCCCCTCGAAGTGGATGCCGGCGAGCAGGCCCTGCTCGCACAGATCGGCGAGCACGGCGGCGGCCCGTGCGAGCGTGCCGGGCGCGGCGGTGACCAGGCTGGCCACGACGGTGGTCGAGCCGAGCCCGCGGTGGAAGGCGGCGACCGCGGCGGCGGTCTCCGGGTCCCCGTCGGGGAAGCTCCCGCCGGCGCCGCCGTGCGTGTGGATGTCGACGAAACCGGGGACGACGGTGCGCCCGCCGAGCCCGAGCCCGTCGCGCGGGGCCCGCCCGCGTCCGATGTGGGTGATCCTGCCGTCCTCGATGGTGAGCCAGCCGTCGTGGACGTCGTCGGGAGTGACGATGCGGGCATCGGAGAGAGTCACGCTCATGCCGCCATCCTTCCGGGTGCGGTGTGTGCCCGCCGCTCCGGGGCCGTCCGGCGGGGGAGGCGGAGCCCGGACGTCAGCGGGTGCGCGGGGTCACCAGGCCGGACTCGTAGGCGTAGATCACCAGCTGGGCGCGGTCACGGGCGTGCAGCTTGGCCATGGCCCGGTTGACATGGGTTTTGGCCGTCATCGGGCTGATCAGCATGTGCTCGGCGATCTGGTCGTTGGACAGGCCCTGGGCGACCAGGGCGACGGCCTCGCGTTCGCGGTTGGTCAGTTCCTCCAGCCCCTTCTCGGTGCCGACGCGGAGGGGCTGGGCGACGTACCGGTCGATCAGCTTGCGGGTGATCGACGGGGCGAGCAGGGCGTCGCCGCGCGCGGCGACGCGTACGGCGTGCAGGAAGTCTTCCGGCACGATGTCCTTGACGAGGAACCCGGCGGCGCCGGCGCGCAGCGCGTCGAAGACGTACTCGTCCAGACCGTAGTTGGTCAGGATGACGACGTGCACTCCGGCCAGGGCCGGATCCGCGGAGATGCGCCGGGTCGCCTCGATGCCGTCGACGACCGGCATCTGGACGTCGATGAGAGCGATGTCGGGCAGGTGCCGCCTGACCAGGGCCAGGCACTCCAGTCCGTCGCCGGCCTCGGCGACCACCTCGATGTCGTCTTCGAGGTCGAGGATCGCGCGGAATCCGCTGCGCAGGAGCGGCTGGTCGTCGACCAGCAGGACCCGGATCACGACGTCCGTCCCACCGGGAGCTCGGCATGGACGGTGAAGCCGCCCTCGCCGCGCGGCTCCGCACGCAGGCGACCGCCCAGTGCGGTGACGCGTTCGCGCATACCGAGCAGCCCGACGCCGGGCACGGGCGGGGTGTCGGCCGTGGCCTTTCCGTCGTCGTCGACCCGTATGACCAGCGTGCCGGGACGGTAGCCGATCAGGACCGACGCCGTGGTGGCGGAGGCATGCCTGGCGATGTTGGTCAGCGACTCCTGCACGATCCGGTACGCGGTCCGGTCCACCCTGGCCGGCACGTCGTTCCGGTGCCCCTCGATCGTCAGCGTCGCGTCCAGGCCCGTCGTCCGGGCCCGCCGCACCAGTTCGGGGACGTGGTCGAGCCCGTGCGGCGGAGTCGTGGCGTCGTCGCGCAGCACCTCCAGCGTCGCACGCAGTTCCCGGGCCGCCTCACGCCCGGCCTCCCGGATCGCCAGCAGGGCCTCCGGCACCTGTTCCCCCCGCTTGCGGGCCACGTGGACGGCGACCTCCGCCTGCACCTTGATGACCGAGATCTGATGGGTCAGCGAATCGTGCAGCTCCCGTGCGATGTGCAGCCGCTCCTCGTCGGCGCGGCGCCGCGCGGTCTCCTCACGGGTGCGCTCGGCCTCGTCCGCCCGGCGCTCGGCCTGCCGCAGCGCCTCCCCCGCGGCGCCGGCCGCGATCAGCCAGGCCAGTTCGAGGGCGCCCCGGGCCTGCGCGAGCGCCGCGCCCGTGTCGTGCAGGCCCGCGGCCAGGGCCGCGAGCGGGAGAGCGGCCAGCATCGTCACGCTCGCCGCCACCGTGACGGCGCGGTGCCCCGCCCGCACCGCGGTGTACACCGCGAAGAGGTACGCGACGGCGGGCACGTCGAAACCGGCCGCCTGGTAACCCACCGCGCACAGCCCGGTGACGGCCAGGACGGGGACCGGCGCCCGGCGGCGCGCGGCCAGCGCCAGACCTCCGGCCACCAGCAGCGCGTAGCCGAGCAGGTCGGATTTCGTGGCGGAACTCTGTTTGGAAAGCCCGGTCACCAGCAACACCGCCGCCACGCCGACGGCGATCATCCAGTCTCTGACGCCGGATCGGCCTGTCCCCATGCGCGCACCCTAGCGAGATGCCCGCGGGGTCGGCTCCTCCGCACGGACGATGGGCCGTCTACCGCAAATGCGGTACTTCGGCGGCTCCTGCGGCGTTCGCGGCAGCCGCCTGCGGCATCGGCGGCAGCGCGAATCACCCGCTCACGCCGGACGACCGGCGGCGGGTCCGGTGGACATGATCAGGCGAAGTCCCGTTCCCGTTCAGCAGAAGAGAGGTCACCTCATGTCCGTCCATCACCTGCTCGCCGACGCCGGCGTCGGCGCCTACACCATGACCGCCGGACGTCTCTGGGCCTTGGCGGCCATGCTGCTGGGAGTGGCCGGCGTGGTCGTCGGCGGGCTGGCTCTGGCCCGCTCCGCCGGTCGCATCGGCATCGGCGACGCGAGAAGCGGAGCCCTCGTGACCCTGGTGGCCGGGGCGGCCGGCGCGGTCATCGGCGGGGTGGTCGTCGCCGCCGCCGAAGGCGGTCCCGGCACCGGCTACGGGATCGTCGGGGGCTACATCGCCCTGGTGGTCGGGCTGGGCGCCGTCGTCCTCGGCGGGCTGGCTCTGGCCCGCTCCCGCCGTACCGGCTGACCGGCCGGCGGGAGCGCTCGGAGCGCGGTACGGGCGCCCCGATCGCGGAGACCGTCGTCGAGGCGCGCACCGGCCTCGGCGCACGTTGGCAGACATTTACGGAGATCGTTGGGAAAGGGGGCAGAAAAGACGGATTCCCGGGTGACTACTCGCGGGTAGATTTACTCAGCAGAGGCGAAAGCGGTACAGAGGGAGCCTTATGACGGCGAGGATGGGGACGGCGCGACTCGGTCCGGCAGAACGTACCGCCGCCCTGGCGCGGATGGAGGCGCAGGAGCTCGACGTGGTCGTGATCGGCGGCGGCGTGGTCGGCGCCGGCGTCGCGCTCGACGCCACGACCCGCGGGCTCTCGGTGGGCCTGGTCGAGGCGCGCGACTTCGCCTCCGGCACGTCGTCCCGCTCGTCGAAGCTGATCCACGGCGGGCTGCGCTATCTGGAGCAGCTCAACTTCGACCTGGTCAGGGAGGCACTGCGGGAGCGGTCGCTGCTGCTCAAGCGGATCGCGCCGCACCTGGTCAGGCCGGTGCCCTTCCTGTTCCCGCTCACCCACGCGGGCTGGGAGCGGCCGTACATCGGGGCGGGGCTCGTGCTCTACGACACGCTCGGGTTGTCGTTCGGCCTCACCCGCGGCGTGCCGGGGCACCGCCACCTGACCCGCCGCCAGGCCCTCCGCGTCGTCCCCTCGCTGCGCAGGTCGGCGTTCAGCGGCGCCGTGCAGTACTGGGACGCCCAGGTGGACGACGCCCGCTTCGTGACGACCATGCTGCGCACCGCCGCGACGTACGGCGCGCACGTCGCCTCGCGGGTGCAGGCGGTCGGCTTCCTGCGCGAGGGGGAGCGGGTCACCGGGGTGCGCGTGTGCGACCTGGAGACCGGCGCGGAGCTGGACGTGCGGGCCCGCCAGGTCGTCAACGCGACCGGCGTGTGGACCGACGACATCCAGCAGCTCGTCGGCGGGCGGGGACAGATCCACGTGCGGGCGTCCAAGGGCATCCATCTCGTGGTGCCGCGCGACCGCATCCACGCGCTCAGCGGGCTCATCATGCGCACCGAGAAGTCGGTGCTGTTCGTCATCCCCTGGGGCCGGCACTGGATCATCGGGACCACCGACACCCGCTGGAGCCTGGACAAGGCCCACCCCGCGGCCTCCCGCGCGGACATCGACTATCTGCTCGAGCGGGTCAACTCGGTGCTCTCGGTGCCGCTGACCAGGGACGACGTCGAAGGCGTGTACGCCGGGCTGCGGCCGCTGCTGGCCGGGGAGTCCGAGGAGACCTCCAAGCTCTCGCGCGAGCACGTCGTCACCCACCCGGTGCCGGGACTGGTCATGGTGGCCGGCGGGAAGTTCACGACGTACCGGGTCATGGCGGCCGACGCCGTGGACGCGGTCGCGCTCGGCCTCGACCAGCGCGTGCCGCCGTCCTGCACCGACCAGGTGCCGCTCGCCGGCGCGGAGGGCTACCAGGCCCTGTGGAACTCCCGCCACCGCCTGGCGCGCTCCTCCGGGCTGCACGTGGCGAGGATCGAGCACCTGCTGGAGCGGTACGGCTCGCTGATCGACGAGGTGCTCGCGCTCGTCGAGGAGGACCCGTCGCTCGGCCGGCCCCTCGACGGCGCGGACGACTACCTGCGCGCGGAGATCGTGTACGCGGCGACGCACGAGGGCGCAGGGCACCTCAACGACGCGCTGACCCGGCGCACCCGCATCTCGATCGAGACCTTCCACCGGGGGACCGCGGTCGCCCAGGAGGCCGCCGAGCTCATGGCCGGCCCGCTCGGCTGGGACGCCGATCAGGTCAAGCGCGAGGTCGAGTACTACACCAAGCGGGTCGAGGCGGAGCGTGCCTCCCAGGAGCAGGACACCGACCAGGAGGCCGACGCGATCCGCCTCGGCGCTCCGGAGATCGTGCCCGTCGCGCCTCCGCGTGATCTCGCGAAGGCGCGCGGGGACGCGGGCTGACCCGCCGGGGGGACGGGACTCAGCCGCGGCCGTACAGCGCCGGCAGGTCCACGAGGAGCACGGCGGGGTCTCGTCCGGCCTCGGCCCGGAGATCGTCGTCGAACTGACCAGCAGCCCGCAGTCCTCCAGGACGTTGAGCGGATGGGCGATGTCGGAGGACTTGTACCCGATGTGACCGGCGATGCCTCCCCAGGTGTTGTTGCCCGCCGCGACCGCGGAGAGAACCGAATGGTAGAGGGCGGGGTCGCGGATGTCGGGCTCCTCCGCCAGCAGGTAGCGCCCCTCCCGGAACAGTGACGTCCTCCGGTCGAGGACCGTACGGACCACCCATCGGTCGAAGTCCTCGACCGACCCCGGCCGGTCGCCCAGCACGAACTCGTCCCGGTAGGCCGGGGTGCCGCCGACGACCGCGTGGAGCATCGCCGCCAGACGCGGGTCGTCCTGCACACCCCAGAACGCGGGCGGCGTCCCGGTAGGACAGCGACTGGACCACGAGCTCCAGGCGTGCCCGTCCCCGTAGCGGCGCCTGCCCGGACAGGATCCTGCCCATCACCGACAACGCGGAGCCGCAGATGAGCACCCGCGCGTTGCTCGCGCCTCCGTGCGTGCGTCCGCGCAGGTCGATCTCCTGTTTGAGGATGGACGGCAGCGCCGGGTTCGCCTTCATCAGGTACGGGAACTCGTCGATGATCAGCGGTGTCCGACGATCCCCGGCCAGCGAGAAGAAGAAGGTGAGCGCGTCCCGCCAGTCCGCGAACGGATAGCCGACAGGGGAGCCGGTGTGCCTGGCCAAGGCCATCCCGAACAGGCGGAGCAGCTCGATCTCCGTGCCCTCCGTCGCCTCGAAGTGAAATCCACCGAGAGCCTCGGCCAGGTTCTTGAGCAGAAAGGTCTTTCCCTGCCTGCGACGGCCGCTGACGACGCCGAAGGCCACCTCCGCCTGGGCGCCGGTCACGAAGGAGGTCAGCGCCTCCCACTCCCAGTCGCGATCGAAGATATGTCCCGGTTTGGCCACCATGAGCGATCACCCCGTCACTGAATTACGGTCCGCATGACCGTAATTCAGTGGCGACGCCGTCGTCAGGCGAAGGGGATCCACGCCCGGTCGGTCAGCGTGCCCGCGTCGCTGACCTTGAGGCCGGCGTAGGACAGGGTCCACAGGTCGTCGCCGATGACGAGGGAACGGCGGATGCCCTGGTCGGCGGGGGCGAAGTCGCTCCTGGCGGGCTGCCGCGGGTGGCTGACGACGCCCAGCTTGGTGATCTCGCGGTCGCCCACCCGCAGGGCGAGGGCGGCGCTCCCCGCGATCCCGCCGTCGGCCCAGTTCGCGAGCGGGAGCACGGCCAGCCCGGTGGCGGGCCAGTAGAGGAAGGCGTGGGGGTCCCACTCGGCCTCGGAGCCGGACTGCCCCTGGTGGAACCGCGACAGCACGGCGGGCGCGGCCGGGTCGGCGACGTCGAACAGCGAGATCTGCGTGCCGAGCATGCGGCCCTCCCCGCTCGCCTCCTGGCCGATGCCGATGAGCCGTCCCTCGCCCGCGGGGTGCAGATAGGCCGAGAAGCCGGTGATCTTCAGCTCGCCGGTGACCCTGGGCGCGGCCGGGTCACGCAGATCCAGCGCGTACAGGGGGTCGGTCTGGCGGAACGTCACGACGTAGCCGAGGCCGTCCATGAACCGGACCGAGTAGATCCGCTCGCCCCTGCCGAGGCCCGTGACCGAGCCCGTCTGAGCGAGCGTGCCGGCGTCGAGCACGTACACGCCGCTCTCGCTCGTGCCCGGGCTCGCGCCGAACACCTCCGCGCCGCTGGTCGTCGCCACCCGCAGATGGCCGTCGTACTCCGACAGGGAGTACTGGTTCAGCAGCCGTCCCGGCACCGAGCCCGAGGTGACGTAGCGCGGGGCGCCGGGGGCGGAGACGTCGAAGCGGTGCACCTCCGTGCGCTCGGGCGCCGCCGCGGGCGTGGGTGTGGCCGACGGGCCGGAGACGGGCACCACGTCGACCGGGCGAGCGTCCCACCAGCGGGGGTTGCTGGTGACGTAGAGGCTGGATGCCGTTCCGTACACGGTGTCGCCGTCGGCCGCGACCGCGATCGGCGTGAGCGAGCCGAAGGGCGTGGCGGCGGCCAGGTCGATCGTGTGGACGGTCAGCATCGAGGTGCCGGTGAACTGACCGGGGTGGCTGACCCGGTCGCAGCCGACCCGCTCGGTGCGGCTCGCGCCGCCGGACTCGACGTCGTACGCCGGCAGCCACGCGTCGGCGGGGGCGGACAGCACGGCCTGACGGTTGCCTTCGAGCAGTTCCTTCTCCGGCTCGTTCTCCTTCGGCGCGGGGAAGGCGATCTCCGGCTGGGACCGGACGACGAGCCGCACGGTGGAGCCGGACTGCCGGGCGTCGACGTGCTGCCCCCGCACGGTCATCGAGCCGAGGACGCGCGGTTCGCCGGACAGGTCCACGAGCACGTATCTCGGGCCGCCGAAGCCGGCCCGGGTCTTGGCCGTCGCGCCGAACGGGATGATCCCGCCGCCCTGGAACAGCACGAGCGCGCGGTCGCCGTGGACCAGCAGGTCGGCCTGGGCCCACGACTGGTCCTCGGCCACGAGCCGCAGCGTCCCGGTGACCTTCCGGGTCCTCGCGTCCACGACGCGCAGCACGCCCCTGGTGACGGTGACGACCCGGGTGCCGTCGGTCTTGACCAGGTCGGGCTCGTCCACGCCCGCCTCGTGCGTGTTCGTGGTCGAGAACGCCTGCTCGGGCGTCGCCCGCTTGGCGGAGGCGACGTCGGAGCGGGCCGCGTAGAGCATGTTCTCCCCGAAGCCCCAGGGCGTCACGTTCCGCGCGGCCGCCTGCCGCAGCCCCTCCGTCATCTCGTCGCAGCCGGTGTACGCGACGAGCCGCACGTTGCCGGTGAGGTCGGCCGGAGAGGGCGGGAAGTCCTGTGCCGTACGGCCACCCGCGCAGCCCGTGGCTCCCGTGGCCAGCAGCGCGGCGAGAACGCCCGCCGTACGCATCGATGTCCTCATGCCCCCAAGACGGACCGTCGCCGGGGGCGGTTCACGGCATGTGCCGCATGAGGGCGCACGACCGGAACGCCGATGGCCGGAAACGGACAATTCGCTGTCTGATATGGCTCGGATGCTGCGGCTCGGCACGGTCCTGTCGCTCGTCGACGCGGTGGTGACGGAGGACCGCGTCTGGACGCCCCGCGCGCGGGTCGCCGCGGCGGCGATGTGAGCGGGCGCGCCGCCGGGGGAAGGCCCCCGGCGGCCGGGGACCGGGGCCGGGGGACTACGGCACCGCCGGATACGTCATCACCACGACGGCGTCCACCTCGTCCTCGGTGGCCTCGTAGAAGTGCGTGACGTCCGCGGCGAACGTCACGAAGTCGCCGCTGTGCAGGACCACGGGGCGCTCGGCCGGGCCCAGCCGTACGGCACCGCGGAGCACGAGGATCCGCTCGATCGTGCCCTGGCTGTGCGGCGGGCTGTCGATCCGCCTTCCGGTCCCGGTGAGGCGAAGCCGCCAGATCTCGCTGAGCCCGCCGGCCCCCATACGGTCGAGCAGTTCCTGCCTGCTGTCCTCCGGCCGGGGGGTGCCCCGGCGGAGCACCGGCGCCTGCGGTGCCGGGTCGACCAGCAGGTCGCCCAAGGGCAGGCGGAGCGCGACGGCGATGGCCGAGATGGTCTCGATGGTGGGGTTGCCCCGCCCGGCCTCGATCCCGGAAAGGGTCGCCCTGCTCACTCCCGACAACCGTGCCAGCTCGGCCACCGACAGACCACGAAACTCCCGCAGCCGGCGCACCTGACTTCCGACGGTCGCCCCGACGCCGTTCGCCGCCCCTGTTGCCTGTCTGTCCATGTCCCGGCTCCTGCACGTCCAGCGGGGTTCACACGTTCCCTGCCGAGAGTACGGTGCCCGCCCGCGATCACGTGCCCGCCCGCAGGAGCCGGGAGTGGGCGTGGTCAGCGGCGTCCGACCTCGCCGCTCGAGCGCTCGATGGAGCCGAGGCACTCCTCGTAGTCGAGTCCCCGGAGGACCAGCCCGCGATTGTGCCGTACCGGACCGAATCCTCCATGTTCGGGAGCCTCAGTCGGTGCTCCCCCGTCAGTGATCCGGCGGCACCGGCGAGCCCTGAGGCGGAAAGCGGGCGAAACCCGGCCGCTGGCGGAAACGGCCCGCGCTCGCCTTCCCCAACGGATTCCCCTGGGCTACGCCGCATACAGCCGAAGCCGCATTGCCGGTGCACCGTTCGGCGATGGTCTCGCTGTTCCCGGCCTGCCGGATTGCCGGTGTGAGATGTTTATCCGCACGTTTATCCCGTTTCGCATTCCTGTATCAGGATGAACCGGTGCGATGGCCCGACACCCGCAGTGAAATCTGGGCACTCCGATTTATGGGTTGGGCCGACCGTCGGCCCGTGAACGCGGTCAGCTCGCCGGAGCCGCGATCGGAGCCAGTCGCGGCGAGCAGATGGCCATGTAGTCCTTCGTACGCAGCGCCATCGACCGGTCGAGCCGTGCCGCGTTGAAGAAGATCTCCTCCTTCTCCTGGATCGAGGGATCCACGATGAGCTCCAGGTCCGGATGGAAGGAGAAGGGGAGGATCGTGCCGGCCATGCTCCCCGCGAGACGCTCGGCGATGTCGGTGGAGGCGAACGCGGCGTACGTTCCGCCCAGCAGCCCCTTGAGGCTGTTCAGGTCGACGCGCATGTCGCCCGGCACGACGGCGAGGACGTACTTGGTGACCTTCTTGCCGAGTTTCACCATGACAACGATGCACTTCGCGGCATCCGCAACGTCGTTTCCGCGCATCGGGCTGACGATTTCGGTCCGCCCTTCCGGCGGATGATCGATCAGCCTATAGGTCGCCCCGTGCTGATTCAGAAACTTGATGAGCTTGTCGTACGTTTCTTCGGATTCCATGAACACCTCTCAATCACAGATACAGAAGGGAGGAAGGTGAGTCCAGTGGGACTCGTTGCGCCCGCTCCTCCCCCTTCGCGTCAGGATGCCCGTTGGGTGGAGTCAGGCTGCCCACGGTGTCTAATATACTCTACAAGTCTGTCAGTTAACTGGCATCGTGGGTCGCCCCGACAAAGCCAGGAGAGACGGATGTCGATGGCGCAGACGATCGGCAAGCCCTCCCGCGCAGGCGGGCGGGGGCTCTTGGCGACCGACTTGTCCGTTCTGCTGGTGGCGGTGATCTGGGGGTCGAGCTACGTCGTCATGCAGGACGTCGGCAAATCCGTGTCCGCGGCGAGCTTCCTGGCGCTGCGCTTCCTGACGGCCATCCCGGCCATGGTGCTCATGGCGGCGCCCACCCTGTCGAGGTTGTCTCGTTCCGAGGTGTTCTCGGGAGTCGCGTTCGGCTCACTCTTGTACGGGATCCTCATCCTGGAGACGGTCGGCGTCCAGCACACCTCGGCGGCCAATTCGGGCTTTCTCATCACGGTCTCGGTCATCCTCGTCCCCGTCTTCGAGCGGATCATCAGCCGTCGCAGGCAGCCGCTCATGGTGTACGCGGCGACGGCCACGGCACTCGCCGGCTGTGGTCTGCTCCTCCTCTCGGACGGCCTGCATCCCCGCCCCGGTGACCTGATCATCCTGGCGGCGGCGTTCGTGCGGGCCACCCAGATCACTCTGTTCGGCCGCAAGACCAAGAGGACCACCCCTCAGTCGCTGCCGAACCTCACGCTGGTGGAGTTCGTGGTCGTGTTCGCCCTCGCCGCGTTGACCTCCGGGTTCACCGGCACACCGGTCTGGCGGGCGGCGGGGTCCGTCAGTGCAGGCAACTGGCTCCTCATCGCCTACCTGGGCGTTCTGGGCACGTCGTACGCGTTCTTCGTGCAACTCTGGGCGGCCCGCCGGTCCAGTTCGACTCGGGTGGGCCTCATCCTGGCGACCGAGCCGCTGTTCGCCACCGCCTTCGCCCTCATGGCCGCGGGGGAGAGCATCGGCGCCCTCCGGGGGCTGGGTGGCGCGATGATCGTTACCGCGGCGATCGTGGGACGGCGCTTCGAGGGACGTGCGGCGCCGACGCCCGAGGCGGCTTGAGTTCCTAGACATTATCTAGGAACATTAGGCAAGGGCGAATTGCCCTAGGGAGAGGGGTGGCGCGAGTATGGCGCGGGCGGGGTTGACGGCGGATCGGGTGACGCTCGCCGGTGCGGAGCTGGCGGACGAGGTCGGGCTCGACCACGTGACCATGTCGGCGGTGGCGCGGCGGCTCGGGGTGAAAGACGCCAGTCTCTATGCGCACGTGCGCAACCTCGAGGACCTGCGCGGGCGGATCGCGCTGCTGGCGGCGGACGAGAAGACCCTCCGCATCGCGGAGGCGATCGCCGGGCGGGCCGGCAAGGACGCGCTGGTGGCGTACGCGAACGCCTGGCGGCAGTACGCCCACGACCACCCGGGCCGATACATGGCGACGCAGATCCCGATACAGATCGATCCCGAACTCGCGGCCCGGGCGCCCGGGCCGCGACGCGCCGTCGAGCTGACCTACGGCATGCTGCGCGCCTACACGCTGGCGGAACCCGACCTGACCGACGCGGTCCGGCTGATGCGCAGCACCCTGCACGGCTTCACCAGCCTCGAGGCCGCGGGCGGGTTCGCGTACGCGCGCCCGGCGGAGGACACCTGGATCCGCTGCCTCGACGCCCTGCACACCCTCCTGCGGCACTGGCCCGCACACGACGAAGGAGACCCGGCATGACCGGCCCGACCATCGGCCGTCTGCGCGTGGACGGCGCCACTCTGCATTACGAGGTGCGCGGCGAGGGCCCGCTCCTGCTGCTGATCCCCGGCGGCACGGGCGGTGCGGCCGCCTTCGACGGCGTCGCCGACACCCTGGCCGCCGATTACACGGTCGCGTCCTACGACCCGCGCGGCCTGTCCCGCAGCCCCCTCGACGACCCGGAGGCCGAGCAGCGGGTCGAGCGGCACGCCGCCGACGCGTCTCGGCTGCTGGACCTGCTGTCCCCGGACGCGCCCGCCCGCGTCGTCGGCTGCAGTTCGGGCGCGATCGCCGGGCTGCATCTGCTCACCACTCGTCCCGAGCGGATCGAACGCCTCGTGGCGCACGAGCCGCCGGTGGTGGAGGTGCTGCCGGACGCCGCGGAGCATCGGGCGCTGCTCGCCCGCGTCCGGGACACCTTCCGCAGGGAGGGGCCGATGCCGGCGGCCGCGGTGTTCGCGGCCGGCCTCAGACGGCCCGGCGACCCCGTCGAGCTCCCGGCGGCCGTGGAGCTACCGCCGCAGGCGGCGGCCCGAGCCGAGCGGACGATGGCGGACATGCCCTACTTCCTCGGGCGCATCGTGCCGAGCTTCATGGCGTACAGGCCGGACGTGGACCGTCTGGAGGCCCTGTCGGACCGGCTCGTGCTCGCGGCCGGAGCGGACTCGCGCGGCGAACTGCCCTACCGTCCCGCGGCCTTCCTCGCCGAGCGGTTCGGCACGGAGCTCGTCCACTTCCCAGGCGGGCACACGGGGCTCACCACACACCCCGCCGAGTTCGGTGAGCTCCTCCGCACGGTGCTGACCACCTGACCGGAGGGACGTCGGCGCCCGAATCATTACTTGCCGGTAGTCACGAGCGGAGGGCCGGAATATTCTTCCGCCATGGGTGCCATGAATCGGACGCTCGACGCGGCCATGGTCGACCGGATCCTCACGCACGTCTCCTCCGAAGGCAAGACACGGGAGATCCTCGCGCCGTTCACCGGCCAGGTCCTGGCCGAGGTCCCGATCTCCACCCTCGAGGACGTCCGCGCGGCGTACGCCAGGGCGAGGGCGGCGCAGGAGGCCTGGGCGGCGCTGCCGGTCAGTGAGCGGATCAGGCCGTTCCTGCGGCTGCACGACGCGATGCTCGACCGCCGCCAGGAGCTGCTCGACATCGTGCAGTGGGAGACCGGCAAGGCGCGGCGTCACGCGTACGAGGAACTCCTCGACGTGGCGGGCTGCACGTTGTACTACGCGCGGCGGGCGCCCGGGCTGCTGGAGCCGCAGCGCAGGCAGGGCATCTTCCCGATCGCCACCCGCACGGCCGAGTTGCGCCACCCCAAGGGCGCGGTCGCGGTGATCAGCCCCTGGAACTACCCGCTGGCCCTCGGCGTGACCGACGTGGTTCCCGCGCTGCTCGCGGGCAACGCGGTGGTGCACAAGCCCGACATCCAGACCCCGCTGTCCACGCTGTGGACCATCGAACTGCTCGCCGAGCTGGGCATGCCGCGCGACATCTGGCAGGTCGTGCTCGGCGATCCGGAGGACATCGGCGAGCCGCTGATCGACGGCGCCGACTACGTCGCGTTCACCGGCTCCACGCGCGGCGGGCGCGGGATCGCCGAGGAGGCGGCCAAGCGGCTCCTCGGCTGCTCCCTCGAGCTCGGCGGCAAGAACCCCATGATCGTGCTCGACGACGCCGACCTCGACGTGGCCGCCCAGGGCGCGATCCGGGCCTGCTTCGCCAACGCCGGGCAGCTGTGCATCTCCATCGAGCGCCTTTACGTGCACGAGGCGGTCGCCGACGCGTTCCGCGACAGGTTCGTGCGGGCGGTGCGGAACATGAAGATCGGCCCCGGTCTCGACTGGGACGTGCACATGGGGTCGCTCACGTCCCGAAGGCAGCTCGACGGGGTCGCGGCGCACGTCGAGGACGCGGTCGCCAAGGGCGCCACGGTGCTGACGGGCGGCCGGCCGCGCCCCGACCTCGGCCCGTTCTTCTACGAGCCGACCATCCTCGACGGCGTGGACGAGGACATGGCCGTCTGCCGCGACGAGACGTTCGGGCCGGTCGTGTCGCTCTACCGCTTCAGGGACGAGGACGAGGCGGTGCACCTGGCCAACGACACCGCGTACGGGCTGAACGCCTCGATCTGGACGAAGGACGTCGCGCGGGGCCGCCGCCTCGCCGCCCGGATCAAGGCGGGCACGGTCAACATCAACGAGGGGTACGGCTCGGCGTACGCCTCCTACGACGCCCCGATGGGCGGGATGAAGACGTCCGGGCTCGGCCGCCGCCACGGGGCCGAGGGCCTGCTGAAGTACACGGAGGTCCAGACGGTGGCCAGCCAGGCCACCTGGCTGGGCTTCGAGCCGATCCTCGGCATGACCTACGACAAATACGCCGACACGCTCGCGGGTCTGCTCAAGACGATGAAACGGCTCCACCTCAAGTGAGAAAGGGCGGGGCGTTGCACTACGACGTCGTGGTCGTCGGATCGGGGTTCGGCGGCAGCGTGACCGCGCTGCGGCTCACCGAGAAGGGATACCGGGTCGGCGTCCTGGAGGCCGGCCGCAGGTTCGACGAGAAGACCCTGCCGAAGACCTCCTGGCGGGCCAGGGACTTCCTGTGGGCGCCCGCGCTCGGCCTGAAGGGCATCCAGCGCATCCACGTCCTGCGCGGCTCCGCCGGCGTCATGGTGCTGGCCGGCGCCGGGGTCGGCGGCGGATCGCTCGTCTACGCCAACACCCTCTACGAGCCGCTCGACCCGTTCTTCGACGACCCGCAGTGGAGCCACATCACCGACTGGAAGGCCGAGCTCGCGCCCTACTACGACCAGGCACGACGGATGCTGGGCGTGCGGGAGAACCCGACGGTGACGGTCGCCGACGAGGTGATGAAGAAGGTCGCCGAGCGGATGGGCGTCGGCCACACCTTCCACCTCGCCCCGGTCGGGGTGTTCTTCGGCGAGCCCGGCGTCGAGGTCGACGACCCCTACTTCGGCGGCGTGGGCCCGCGCCGCCGCGGTTGCGTCGAGTGCGGCGAGTGCATGACCGGCTGCCGCCACGGCGCCAAGAACATGCTGATCAAGAACTACCTCTACCTCGCGGAGAAGGCCGGGGCGAAGGTCCACCCGGAGACCACCGTGACCGGCGTACGGCCGGTCGACGGCGGCTACGAGATCACCGTGAAGCGCACCGGGCCGTTCGGGCCCACCCGCACGCTGACCGCCGCCCAGGTGGTCTTCGCCGCCGGGACGTACGGCACGCAGCACCTGCTCCACCGGCTCAGGGCGACCACGCTGCCCCGGATCTCGCCGCGGCTCGGCGCGCTGACCCGGACGAACTCCGAGGCTCTGCTCGGCTTCGAGCGGCTGACGGCGAAGGGCGGCAAGCTCAACCACGGCGTGGCGATCACCTCCTCGATCCATCCGGACGCCGAGACGCACATCGAGCCGGTCCGGTACGGCGACGGCTCCAACGCCATGGGCCTGCTGCGCACGCTGCTCGTGGACGGCGGCGGGCGGGCGCCGCGCTGGCTCAAGTTCCTCGGGGCGGCGCTGCGGCGGCCGCACCTGCTGCCCCGGCTGTTCAACCAGCGCAGATGGTCCGAGCGCACGATCATCGCCCTGGTAATGCAGGCCAAGGACAACTCGATCACGCTCTCGCTGCGGGGCGGCAAGCTCAGAGCGGGCCCGGGCCACGGCGAGCCGAATCCCACCTGGATCCCCGCCGGGCACGAGGCCGTCCGCATGGCGGCCGAGGAGATCGGCGGACTGCCCGGCGGCTCCTGGCTCGACCTGTTCGACAAGCCGGCGACCGCGCACTTCCTCGGCGGCTGCGCGATCGGAGACTCGGCGGACAACGGTGTGATCGATGCCTACCACCGCGTCTACGGCTATGAGGGCCTGCACGTCGTGGACGGCTCGGCCGTGTCGGCCAACCTCGGCGTGAACCCCTCGCTCACGATCACGGCCCAGGCCGAGCGCGCGATGGCGCTGTGGCCCAACAAGGGCGAGCCGGACCCGCGTCCCGCCCTCGGCTCGGCGTACGTGCGGCTCACGCCGGTCGCGCCCGCGCGGCCGGTCGTCCCCGCGTCGGCGCCGGGCGCGCTGCGCCTGCCGATCGTGGGCGTCACGTCAGGGGGGACGGCAGCGGACGGGAGTGCACCACGTCGAGACGGGACACCGCGCGGGTGAGCGCCACGTAGAGCCTGCCCAGCCCGCGTTCCTCGGCCTCCACGATCTCGGCCGGCTCGGCCAGCACGACGTGGTCGTACTCCAGACCCTTGCACAGCGTGGCGGGCACCACGGAGACCCGTACGGACCGGCCGGGTGTGAGGCTTTCGGCGACGGCCAGACCGGCGTCGGTGAGCGCGGCGCGCACGCGGCCGGCCGACGCGTCGGCGGCGATGACGCCGATCGAGCCCTCGTGGCCGAGCGCCTCGCGCACCGCCGTCACCACCGCGCAGTCGTCCCCGCGCAGCACGCGCAGCCGGCCGTCGCGCCGGAAGGACCGGGAGGGCGGCACGTCCACCGCGAGCTCCGGCAGCAGGCGGTTGGCGAGCTCGACGACGGCGGCGGGCGTGCGGAAGCCGATGGTGAGCGCCATGACCGTGGCGTCCGGCTTGCCCAGATGCGCCATCTGCTCGCCCCAGTCGCGGGCGGCCCACGGGGTCGTGCCCTGCGCCAGGTCGCCGAGCACGGTGAGCGAGCCGTGCTCGCTGCGCCGGGCGACGGCCCTGCACTGCATCGGCGACAGGTCCTGCGCCTCGTCGACGATCACGTGGCCGTGTCCCCGCGGACGCTCGATCAGGCCGGCCAGCTCGTCGAGCAGGATCAGGTCGGCGGTCGTCCACTTGGCGCTCCGGTGGGTGCGCGGCGGTCTCGCCCAGGTGATCGCCGCCTGTTCGGCCGCGGTGAGCACGCCCTCGGCGGCCTCCGAGCAGTCACCGAGCACCTCGGACAGCACCTCCTCGGGGCGTACGGCCGGCCAGAAGGCGTCCACGGCGGCGACGACGGCCCGGGTCGTCCGGCGCGTCCACGCCGTGTCGATCGTCCGGCCGCGCGACTCGGCCCGGCTGCGCACGAGTGACGCCGCGCGGGCGATGACGCGCTCGCGGCCCACGCCGTACGGCATCGCCTCGCGCAGGGTCTCCTCGACCACGCGGCGCAGCTCGTCCTGCCCGACCCGCCAGCGCACGGAGTCGTGGGCCACCACGAGCGGTTCCGCGGGCTCGCGGACACGCAGGTAGAGCGCCCTGCGCAGCACCCGGGCCATGCGCACGTCGTGCTTGACCACGGCGGCGTCCGTGCCGTCGGTCCCCCTGACCGGGACCCGGGCGAGGAGCGCGTCCAGCGTGGTCTGCTCGACGTCGACCTCGCCCAGGGCCGGCAGCACCGCGGAGATGTAGCCGAGGAAGGCCCGGTTGGGGCCGAGCACGAGCACACCGCCGCGCGACAGCCGCTTGCGGTGGGCGTAGAGCAGGTAGGCGGCCCGGTGCAGGCCGACGGCGGTCTTGCCGGTGCCCGGCCCGCCCTGCACGCACAGGGACGTGTCCAGGTCGGCGCGGACCAGGTCGTCCTGCTCCGGCTGGATGGTGGCGACGATGTCGCGCATCGGCCCGACCCGGGGGCGCTCGATCTCGGCCGTCAGGATGCGGCCCGCGCCACCGGTGTCCATCCCGCGATCCGGCCCGCGATCCGGCCCGCGATCGAGGTGTTCGTCCTCGAAGCCGGTCAGCTCGCCGCCGGCCCAGCCGAAGCGCCGCCGTACGGCCACGCCTCGCGGATCCCGGGCCGACGCCTGGTAGAACGTCCGCGAGACCGGCGCCCTCCAGTCGATCACCAGAGGCTGCCGGCCGCTGTCGGCGGAGACGTGGCGGCGGCCGATGTGGTAGCGACGCCCGGCGTGCTCGCCCACGCCCGGGCCGAAGTCGAGGCGCCCGAAGAACGGCGGCCCTCCGTCGTCCTCGCTCAGCTCCTTCGCCAGGCTCTTGAGATGGCGGCCCAGCCGCTCGGCGCTGTAGCGGTCACCCGCCACGGTCTCGCCGGTGATCACGTTGTGCCGGGCGCCGTCCAGCATCCGGCGCAGGCCCTCCTCGCAGCGTTCGGCGTACGCCTGCTCCTCCTCCAGCGGGGTCATCCGCCGTCTCCTTCCCCCGGGTTCCGTAGAGGCATGGAACAGCAACTCGGTTACAAATGCAACCGAGTTAACTTTCCTTGCGGTGCTGCTAGCCTGTGCGCATGGTCGAGGGGCTGCGGACGCGGAAGAAGGAGCGGACCCGCCGGGCCATATCCGAGGTCGCGATCGCGATGTTCCTGGAACACGGCTTCGACCGGGTGGGCGTGGCCGAGATCGCGGCCGCGGCGGAGGTCTCCAAACCCACCCTGTTCCGGTATTTCCCCTCCAAGGAGGATCTGGTCCTGCAGCGGATCGCCGACCACAGGGGAGAGGCGGCCGCCGTGGTGCGCGCCCGCCCGGCCGGGCGGGCCCCGCTGGACGCGCTGCACGACGCCTTCATGGCCGGGCTGGACGCCCGCGAGCCGACCACCGGCCTGTGCGACCACCCGGCGGTGCTGGCCTACCACCGCCTCGTCTTCGACACTCCCAGCCTGGCGTCCCGCGTGGCCGAGTACGCCGCGACGGAGACGGAGGCGCTGGCGGAGGCGATGGGCGAGGCGGCGGGATTCGCGCCCCGCGCTCCCGCACGCGCGTCCCGTCCGGTGCCGCACCTGACGCCGCGACTGGTGGCCGCGCAGTACGTCACCGTCCGGCAGATCCTGGCCAGGGACAACTACGCGGCGCTGGCGTCCGGCCGGACGGCCGGCGAGGTGTACGGCGAGGCCGTCGCCGCCGCCGGCACCGCCTTCGAACTGCTGCGGCACGGCGCGCGGGCACACGGCCTGTGACCTATCGTCAAGATCGCTGAGGCGGTCTACGCTCGACGGGTGCAGACCGAGGGACCCAGCGGGACCGCGCTCCACACGGCGGCGGCGCGCGCCGCCCACCTGATCGTCGACGGGGAGCCGGTCGTCTTCCATGATCCGTTCGCGTACGCCCTGCTGGGCGAGTGCGCCGAGGACTACGTGCGCCTGCACCGCGAGATGGCGGACCACCCCGTCCTCGCCGGGCTGCGTGCGGCCGTCGTCAGCCGCAGCCGCTACACCGAGGACCGCCTGGCCCGCGCCGTACGGCGGGGCGTCCGCCAGTACGTGATCCTGGGTGCGGGGCTGGACACCTACGCCTGCCGGTCGTCCGGGCCGGTGGAGGTCGTCGAGGTGGACCATCCGGGCACCCAGAGCTGGAAGCGGGAGGCGCTGGCCCGCGCGGGCCTTCCGGCGCCGCCCCGCCTCACCTACGTCCCCGCGGACATGGAATCCGGGCAGTGCCCCGTGGACCGGCTCGTCGCGCACGGGTTCGACCTCGCCAGGCCCGCGTTCGTGAGCTGGCTCGGCGTGACCGCCTATCTCACCGGCGAGGCCGTCGCGCGTACGCTGACCGGGCTCGGCCGCCTCGCCCCCGGCAGCGAGATCGTCGTGGACCACGTGCTGCCCGAGGCCCTGCGCGGTCCGCGCGCCCGGGCGTACGCCGAGACCCTGATGCCGCTGGTGGCGGGGGGCGGCGAGCCCTGGCTGACGTTCCTGAGCCCGCGAGAGGCGGCGGACCTGCTGGAGGAGCACGGCTTCGAGGTGATCGAGCAGGTGCCGGAGCGCGACGCCGCGGGCCCCGCCCTCCGGGAGCGTACGGACGCCCTGGCCAGCAGCGAGATCTCGGTGATCACCCACGCGCGGAGAAGAGCCGGGCGGCGGGCCGGCTGAGCGCTCCCCGGCCGGTGGCCCGGGCCCCGCCGCCGGGGCCTCACCGGGAGGCGACCGCCGCCCGGAGGGCCACAGGCGCGGGCGGGCGGGACGCATCACCGCGCCGATAGACTGGCGTTACCGCCGCTCCCTTCAACCGCCTCGCTGCCTTCATGGGGGTCCTTTCCAGTGTCCGAGTTCGACACGGTCCTCGTCGTGGACTTCGGCGCGCAGTACGCGCAGCTGATCGCGCGACGGGTGCGTGAGTGCCACGTCTATTCCGAGATCGTCCCGTCGACCATGCCGGTCTCCGAGATGCTGGAGAAGAAGCCCAAGGCGATCATCTTGTCCGGCGGTCCCTCGTCGGTGTACGCCGAGGGCGCGCCGCCGGTCCCGCAGGGCCTGTTCGAGACCGGGGTGCCGACCTTCGGCATCTGCTACGGCTTCCAGGCCATGGCCCAGGCGCTCGGCGGCGAGGTCGCCAGGACCGGCGCCGCCGAGTTCGGCGGGACCGCGCTCAAGGTCCTTCAGGAGGGCCTGCTGTTCGCCGGACTGCCGGTGGGGCAGACCGTCTGGATGTCCCACGGCGACTCGGTCGTCGGCGCCCCCGCAGGGTTCGCCGTCACGGCCGCCACCGACGCCACGCCGGTCGCCGCGATGGAGGACCCCTCACGCGGCCTGTACGGCGTGCAGTTCCACCCCGAGGTGCTCCACTCCGAGCACGGGCAGCAGGTGCTCAAGCACTTCCTGGAGGCGGCCGGCTGCCGCCCCTCGTGGACGATGCTCAACATCGTCGAGGACGCCGTGGAGGCCGTGCGCGCCCAGGTGGGCGACGGCCGGGCGATCTGCGCGCTGTCGGGCGGCGTCGACTCCGCCGTCGCCGCCGCGATCGTCCAGCGGGCCATCGGCGACCGGCTGACCTGCGTCTTCGTCGACCACGGCCTGCTGCGCAAGGGCGAGGCCGAGCAGGTCGAGCGTGACTTCGTCGAGGTGACCGGCGTGAAGCTGCGCGTCGTGGACGCCTCGGAGCGCTTCCTCAAGGCGCTGTCGGGCGTCACCGACCCGGAGGAGAAGCGCAAGATCATCGGCCGGGAGTTCATCCGGGTCTTCGAGGACGAGCAGCGCGCGATCCTCGCCGACGGGCCGGTGGACTTCCTCGTGCAGGGCACGCTCTACCCGGACGTCGTCGAGTCCGGCGGCGGCACCGGCACCGCGAACATCAAGTCCCACCACAATGTGGGCGGGCTGCCCGAGGACCTCAGGTTCCAGCTGGTCGAGCCGCTGCGCACGCTGTTCAAGGACGAGGTGCGGCGGGCCGGCGAGGAGCTGGGCCTGCCTGCGGCGATGGTCTGGCGCCAGCCGTTCCCGGGACCTGGCCTCGGCATCCGGATCATCGGCGAGGTCACCCGCGAGCGCCTCGAACTGCTGCGCGAGGCCGACGCCATCGCCCGCGAGGAGCTGACCCGCGCCGGTCTCGACCGCGACATCTGGCAGTGCCCGGTCGTGCTGCTCGCCGACGTCCGCTCGGTCGGCGTGCAGGGCGACGGCCGCACCTACGGCCACCCGGTCGTCCTGCGGCCGGTGACCTCCGAGGACGCCATGACCGCCGACTGGGCGCGGGTGCCGTACGACGTGCTGTCGCGCATCTCCACCCGGATCACCAACGAGGTCCGCGAGGTGAACCGGGTGGTCCTCGACGTGACGAGCAAGCCGCCGGGCACCATCGAGTGGGAGTGATCCGGGATCAACGGGCATAGATCCGGCCGCTCTGGATAGTGTGGCGCGGTGATTGCCACTCAGCCCGTCACCGCCGCGTCGCAACAGGTGACCCGCCTGGCCTGGCTGGACGCCCTCCGGGGGATCGGCGCGATGGCGGTGGTCGCCGAGCACGCGCTGCCCTGGCTCATGCCGTCGCTCCGCCCCTACTGGTTCAGCCTCGGCATGTACGGCGTGCTGGTCTTCTTCCTGGTCAGCGGATACATCATCCCCGCGTCCCTGGAGAAGCGGGGCGACGTCGGAGGGTTCTGGATCAGCCGGGTGTTCCGGCTTTATCCGCTCTATCTGCTGGTGATCGCGGCCGTGCTCGTCATGGCGTTCTGGGTTCCGGTGCGCCAGGAGGTGCCCCGGCACCCGTCGGCCGTGGCCGCGCACGTGAGCATGCTGCTCGACGTCGTTCACACGGGCGCCCTCGCGGACCCGATGTGGACGCTGTCATACGAGATGGTGTTCTACCTGCTGGTGACCGCGCTGTTCATGGGCGGGGTGCACCGGCGCAGCGGAGCGCTGGCGATCGTCTTCGGCGTCGTGGCGGTCGCCGCCGGGCTGGTGCTGTCGGCGCCGCTGCTGCCGGGGCCGTGGCCGGCCGTCGTCACCGGCGTGCTGTTCGTCGCGGGCCTGGCCTGTCTGATCACCGGCCGGTTCCGCACCGTCGCGGCGTACGCGCTGGGCCTGATGGCGCTCGTGCTGCTCATGTTCGGCAGCTTCGTGCCGTGGTTCGGCGCGGCCATCCTCGCGGTGATGTTCACGGGGACCGCGCTGTACCGGTGGGAGCGGGGCACGGGCGGGCCCGGCCCGGTCGTGGCCGCGGCGGCCCTGGTGGCCGCCGCGCCGGTGTGGTCGATCCAGGCGGGCTGGTGGTGGGTGCAGCCCGACGTGTGGATCACCACGATCGTCCTCGCCGGCGGGACGTTCGCGCTCGGCATGGCGCTGCGCGGGCGGCGCGTCCCCGGCGTGCTGACCTGGCTGGGCCTGATCAGCTACTCGGTCTACCTCGTCCACCACCCGCTGCTCAAATACCTGAACGTGCTCGCCGGTGACCTGCGGTCGCTCACGCCGACCTGGCGGGCGGCCGTCGCGCTCGGTTACCTCGTGGCGCTGCTCGCGCTGAGCTGGCTCACCTACCGCTTCGTGGAGGCGCCGGCCCAGGCGCTGGGCCGCAGGGTCAGTCGACGTAGGTCGTCATCTCCGCCGTCCCCGGCCCGTCGGGATACGCCTGTCCCGGGGTGAGCTCCTGGCCCTCCAGCAGGGTGGACACCGTCACGAAGTGGTAGCCCTCCGAGGTCAGCACCTGCAGCACCTCGGGCATCGACTGCACGGTCTCCTTGACGGTCTCGTGCATCAGCACGACCTCGCCCTCGCCGGCCACATCCAGGGCCCGGTCGGTAAGGAGATCCACGTGCCGGTAGCTCTTGATGTAGTCCTTCGTGGCACTCGTGCCGGGCACCTGGATGAGACCGAACTTGGCGGTGATCTCCTCCACTCCGCCGTTGCGCAGCCCGCCGGGCGCGCGGAAGAGCACCGGCGCCTTCCCTGTCGTCTTCTTGATGAGCCGCTGGGTGTCGCCGATCTTCTTGTTGATCTGTGCGTACGTCAGCTGGGTCAGATAGCTGGCGTCCCACGAGTGGTTGCCGATCTCGTGGCCCGCCTTCGCGATCTGGGCGGTGAGCTTCGGATGCTTCTTCACCTCCGTCCCGATGACGAAGAACGTCGCCTTGGCCTTGTATTCGGCGAGCGTCTTCAGCAACGTCTGGGTGTACGGCCCCGGACCGTCGTCGAAGGTCAGGGCGATGCATTTGTGGGTCGCGCAGTACGGTTCATCGGTCCCGCGAGCCTGCGCAGGGGTGGCGGTGGCCGCGGCGAGGGCGAACACGACGGCCACGGGGATCAGACGGCGTACAGCCATGGGGTACTCCTCGGGGGGATCTATAACGCGGCATCGTAACGTGCTTCGCGGCACTTCCTCCTCGTCAGTCCGGTTTGGTGTCGGCCGGAAACCCGCGTCCACCTGGGGTGGAGGCGATTAAACCTTCGGCCAAGGAAGGGGCCAAGGCTGCCCCGGCGCGAGCGGCGTTCGCGATGCTGGGCCGGTCGGATGAGGAACCGGGCAGCGTGAGGAGGGCGGGTGACGCGAGCCGCCTCCCGGTCGGCGTGGGGGACGTGGATCGGGTTCGAATCCTGTCCCACGCTGCCCGGCCGCCTCGTCGAGGGCTTCGCCGGTCCGTGGACCCCGCTGGAGGACGTCCCCGTCCCGCCTCCGGTTCCGGCGGGCGACGTGGACGCGAGCCGGGACACGAGTCACGGCGCCGACGCCGGAGGCACCCTTCCGGCAAGCGCGGACCGCGCCGGCCGGGCGCCGGGCGAACCCGGTGCTTCCTTGTGGAAGAGCCGCCTGCTTCGTTCGACGATCAGCGCCATGAGCGTGCGCGGGCGGCGAGCGGTCGGGTCACGCCCGGCCACCGGCCTCGAATGCGTCGTGCTCGCGGCGCGGTCCCCGGCCGATCTCCGCAGAGCGGTGCCGCTGCGCGGCCTGCTGCCCGCGGCGACGCGGATTCGGATCGCCGTCGCCGACGTGCCGCCCTGGGCGGCCCAGCCGCTGCCGGCCGCCGCACCGGGCGCCTGCTGGCGGCACCTGACCGAGATGCGGGTCGTACGCCGGGGGCGCGGCTGGCACCTGGACGCCGCCTTCACCGAGCCCGTGCGGGCCGGCGACGTCGTGGCCCACGTCGCGCTCGGCCTGTTCGGCGCGTGTGAGGCGACCGGTCCCGTCGCGGGGCTGGAGGGCGGCGGTACGGCCGACTGGCGGCCCGGCGACCCCAACGTGACGCTGTCGCCGCCCGGCGGGCCCGTGCCGGACCGCCGCGACGCCCCCGGCTGCGATCTGCTGCTGCGCGCCGGTGATCTTCCGGACGGCGCCGGCGGTCTCGCGGACAACATGGTGCCGCCGCTGGACGAGGCCGTGGTGAACCCCATCGGGTTCCGGCGGCATCCCTCGGACGGGGTGGCGGCGCTCGCCGCGCACCGGGACGGGTTCGTCGTCATCCGGGGCGGGGGCAGACTCGTCCGGCTTCCGGCCTCGGGGCGGGTCACCGACGTGGACGTCGCCCGCCTGCGCGACGTGCGGGGGGTCGAGGTGCCCGCGCTCGCCGGACGGTCGCAGACGGCCGCGCGTGTCGTCGCGGCCCTCGCGGCCGCCGGGATCCCGGTGCTCGCCGCGCCCGATCCGGCCCGCGACCGGGCGCTGGGCCCCGGCCTCGCCGCCGCGCTCGCCGCCGTGACCGGCGAGGCGCTCGCGTCCGACCTGCGCCGCGAGGAGCTGAGCATCCGGCTGCGCAGGGCCGCGCTGCGCGAGCACGGGGCCGCCGCCCGCTGGCGGCGTCTCGCGCTGGGCGCCGGCCTGCCGGTGCCGCCGGAGCCGAGGGTTTCGATCCTGCTGTGCACGCGCCGCCCGGAGATGGTGCCGTTCGCGGTCGGGCAGATGGAGCGCCAGCGCGGCGTGACCGCCGAGCTGATCGTGGGGCTCCACGGCTTCACCGCGCGGGAGGCGCCGATCCCCCGCACGCGGCTGCCGCTCACCGTGATCGAGGCCCCCGCCGTGACGCCGTTCGGGGAGGTCCTGAACCGGATGGCGGCCGTGGCCTCCGGGTCGTACCTCGCCAAGGTGGACGACGACGACTGGTACGGGCCCGACCACCTCGCCGACCTCCTGCTCGCCCGCCACTACAGCGGCGCCGACCTCGTCGGGTCGGCGGCGGAGTTCGTCTACCTGGAGTCGCTCGACGTGACGATCAGGAGGTGCATCGGCACCGAGCGGTTCGCGCCGCTGGTGGCCGGGGGCACCATGCTGATCGCCCGGGCGGCGTTCGAGGCGGCCGGCGGCTTCCGGCCCCTGGCGAGGACCGTGGACGGTCAGCTGCTGCAGGCCGTGGAGGCCGCCGGCGGCCGGATCTACCGCACCCACGGCCTCGGTTACGTGCTGCGCCGCCGCAGTGCGTACGGCCACACCTGGCGCCGGCCCGTTCAGTCGTTCCTCGCGTCCTACCAGGAGCAGTGGCGCGGGCTGGTCTTCAACGAACTGATGGAGGACGGTGCCCGATGCCGAGCGGAGGTGAGGACGTGACGGGGCCTGTGCGCATCCCGCTCAACGACTACGGGGTGCTCGGGGAGCCGCCCGAGCCGGGGGAATGGAGTCCCACGCGCACGGTGAGCGTGGTGATCCCCGCCTACCGCGCGGAGCGTACGCTGCCGCTGACGCTGGCCGGTCTGGCCCGGCAGACCTACCCGGCCCACCTCATGGAGGTCGTAGTGGTGGACGACGGCGAGCGGCCCATGGAGCCGCCGCCCATGTCGTCGGCCGGGCCGCTGCCGGAGCGGCTGCGGGTGGTCCGCCCGCGTGACGGGGCGTGGGGAAGGGCGAGCGCCTGCGCGGCGGGGGCCGAGGCGGCCGAGGGTGAGGTGATCCTCTTCCTGGACGCCGACCTCGTGTTGTTCCCCGAGCACGTGGAGGCCCAGATGCGCTGGCACCACCTGGCCGACTACCTGGTCGTGCTCGGGCACCTGAGGTTCGTGCCCGGCCTCGACGAGGTCCCGGCGAGCGAGGTGCTCGCGGCCGTCGAGGCGGGCGCGGTGCCCAAGCTCTTCGCCGAGGACGAGGCCACGCCGCAGTGGACCGAGCGGCGCTGGGACCAGACCGACGACCTGCGCGCGGCCGGCTTCGGCGCGTTCTCGGTCATGGTCGGGGCCACCGCGTCGCTGCCGGCCCGCCTGCTGCGCGCCGCCGGCGGGCTCGACGCCTCGCTGGTCCTCGGCGAGGACACCGAGCTCGGCTACCGGCTGGCCCAGGCGGGCGCCGTGTTCGTGCCCGATCGCCGCAGCCGGTGCTGGCACCTCGGCCGGTCCACCGTCATGCGCCGCGAACCCGACGTGAAGCGGCACAACTGGCCCCACCTCGCCGAGCGCGTCCCGAGCTTCCGCTGGCTGCGCAGGCACCCCGGCCGCACCTACCTCGTGCCGTACGTCGAGGTCGTGGTCGAGGTGGGGGACGCGTCGTTCGAGGAGGTCAGGGCGACCGTCGACGCCGTGCTCGCCGGGCGGCTGCCCGACGTGCGGGTGACGGTCGTCGGCCCCTGGGGGCGGCTCGGCGGCGGGCGGCGCGACCCGCTCGGCGACCCCTCGCTCGACCTGCGGCTGGTGCTCGCCTGCTACCAGGGCGAGCCGCGCGTGCGGTTCCACGAGGCCGTGCCGGACGACTGCTTCCCCGTGCCGTTCCGCTTCCACTGCCCGCCGGGCTGGGTGCCGTCGCGCGGCACCCTCGGATCGATCGTGAAGCACGCCGACCGGCAGCGGCTGGGGATCGTCTCGCTCGCGCTCGACGAGCGGAAGGACGGCCGCGTCGTGCGCGCCCGGCTGGAGCGCACCGCCGCGATGAGCCGCGCCCGCCGCTGCGCGGGACCGGGCGACGACCTCGACGACCTGGTCCACGAGATGTACGGCACGGTGTGGGAGGCGGGCTCCACGTGGGGATTCCTGCCTGCCGCGATCGCCGCGACCACCGCCTCGCCGGTGCCCGGCCGCGTCCGGGCCGGCGCCCCCGGCGTGGCCGGCGGAGGCTCCCGCCGCCCCCTGACCAGGCCGCTGCGCCGTACCGCACGTCTGATCCGCCGGCGCCTGCGCGCGCTCGTGTCTCCGTCCGCCGCTTCGCCGACCTGAAGGAGCGCCCGTGCCCCGCCTCAGTGTGATCATCCCGATCTACGACGTGGAACCGTACCTCGCCGGCTGCCTGGCCTCGGTCGCCGCGCAGACGTGGGAGGACATCGAGGTCGTCATGGTCGACGACGGCTCGCCGGACGGCAGCGCCGGGATCGCCGGTGGATTCGCGGCGCGGGACGGCCGGTTCCGGCTGGTCCACCAGGCCAACACCGGCCTCGGGGCGGCGCGCAACACGGGAGTGCGGCACGCGACCGGGGACTACCTCATGTTCCTCGACAGCGACGACCTGCTGCCGGCGCACGCCCTCGAATACCTCCTGGCGTCCCTCGAGCGGACAGGGTCGGACCTCGCCACGGGCAACGTGCTGCGCCTCGACGGACGCGGCGCCCGCCAGTCGGCCATGCACCGGGCCGTCTTCGCCGCCGCCGCCGCGGGCACCCACATCACCCGAACGCACACGCTCCTGCGCGACCGCCTGGTCACCAACAAGCTGTGGCGCCGCTCGTTCTGGGACGCCCACGGGTTCGCCTTCCCGGAGGGCGTGCTGTACGAGGACATCGCCGTGGCCCTGCGCGCCCACTTCCTGGCGCGGGCCGTGGACGTGCTGCCCGCACCGGTCTACCTGTGGCGGCGGCGCGAGGGCGGCGGCCGCTCGATCACCCAGGACAAGGCACGGGCCGTGCACCTGGAGGACCGGTTCGCCGCCGTCACCGAGGTCCGCCGCTTCCTGAGCGAGCACCACTTCACCGCGCACATCCACGCCTGGGATCACGCCGTTCTCGACGGCGACCTCACGAACTTCCTCGACGTGCTCGACCAGGCCTCCCCGGCGTTCCGGGAGCGGTTCCTCGACCTCGCCGGCCTGTACCTGGAGGACGTGGCGGTCCCCGTGCTCGACGGGCTGCCCGCGCTGCGCCGTCTGCAGTGGCATCTCGTGCGCCTGCGCCGCCTGCCCGACCTGCTGGAGGTCCTCGCATGGGACCGGGAGGTGAGGCCCGACCGGCGGCTCGTGCGCAGGGTGGGCGGCCACCACCTGAACCCGCCCCTCACCCGATCCTCCGACCGGGAGATCCCCGCCACCGTGACCAGGGCCAGGGACGAACTCGTGCCGAGGCACCGCATCGACGCGGTCCGGTGGGAGGACGGCGTGCTCGTGGTGGAGGGCCGGGCGGCCTCGCCGTACCTGCGGCCCACCCGGCGGGTTCACCAGCAGGTCTTCGCCGCCCTCGTCCACGAACGGACCGGCCGGCGCGTCCGCGTGCCGGCGTCGGTCACCAGGGCCCGGGTGTCCACGAAGTCGAAGGAACGCGACTGGGGCGGGTTCCGGCTCGCGATCGACCCGGCCGCGCTGGCCAGGCCGGGCCGTCTCGGGCGGTGGCACGTGGAGTTGCGCGTGCTGCACCGGGGCGTCCTGCGGCGCGGACGGCTGTCCGATCCGCGCGCCGGCACCTCGGTCGTCGAGCACGCGGGCTACCGCGCCGTGGGCTCCGATCACTACGTCGCGCCGCTGCTCGGGGAGACCGGTGACCTCGTGCTCCGGGCCGGGCGGGAGACCGCCCGGGTCGTCACCCGGGAGGTGCGCGACGGCCGTCTGCGCCTGGTGGGCCACATCGTCAACGACCTCGGCCCGAGCCCGGTGCTCCAGGTCACCCGGCGTCCGGGAGGTGTTCCCCGCACCTACCCCGTGAACGTCGACCGGCGCACGTTCGAGGCCGCCGTCGACCTGCGCGATCTGCAGCCCGCCTCACGGTCCCCCGTGTTCCGTGAGGTGACCCTGCCGGCGGAGGTGGCCGACCCCGAGGTGTGGTGGGAGGTCGAGGTGCGGGCCGCCGACGGCACGGTGACGCCCGTGACGCTCGCCGAGGACGTGCCCACCGGCCGGTACGGCCTGGCCGGCCGGGAGATCGTCGTGGCCCGCGACCGCACCGGCGGCCTGGTCCTGCGGGACCAGCCCGTCGCCGCGTACGCCGACCTCGCCGAGTGGCTGCCCGCGCGCCGAGGGGGAGGGGGAGAGCTGCTCATCGAGGGCGGCCTCGCGGTGCCGCACGAGGTGTCGGCGCTGGTGGTGACCGCCCTCGCCCCCGTCATCCCGGGCCCGGGGGAGTGGCTGCTGCCGATCGAGGGTGCCGGGACCCGGTTCCGGGCCCGCCTGACGCCCGAGCAGGCCGGCTCGCCCGTGGGGCCGCTGCCGCTGCCGCGCGGCCGGTACGCCCTGTCGATCAGGGCGCGCGCCGCCGGGGGAGGATGGGCGGACCTGCCGCTCGAGTTCGACACGGACGTGCCGGCGGCCCACCAGACGGCCCGCCGTACGTTCGGGATCGTCACGTCGGGTCCGGGGCGGGCGGTGCTGACCGTGAGCGGCGACCTGACCGCCGACGAGCGTGGCAAGAAGGCCCAGCGGGTGCTGCGCACGAGGACCTACCCCCAGATGAGGGACAGGCCGCTGCGGGACGCGGTCCTGTTCGACGGCGGCGCGGGCACCCGCTTCGGCGGCAGCCCGAGGGCGGTCTGCGAGGAACTGCGCCGCCGGGGGAGCGACCTGCCGCTGCTGTGGAACGTGCGGGACGGGCAGGTCGCCCTGCCCGGCGACGTCGAGCCGGTGCGCACGCTGGGACGTGAGTATTACGAGGCGCTGGCCCGATGCCGCTACGTCGTCACCGACGCGCCGCTGCCGCCCTGGTTCGACCGCAGGCCCGGCCAGGTGGTCGTGCAGACCTGGCAGGAGCCGGTGTACGACCGGCAGTCCTTCACGGAGCGTGAGCCGGCCTGGGGTCACGAGGGCGGTCCCGGGGCGGGCTTCCGTGCCGGTTTCGGGGCGGACCAGTGGACCCATCTCGTCGGCGCGGGCCCATGGTGGACGCCCCTGCTGCGGCGGGCGTTCGGCTATGAGGGGGAGGTGCTGGAGACCGGCCTGCCGTGCGACGACCTGCTGACCGGGCCGGGCGCTGGGGAGCGCGCCGCAGAGGTGCGGCGCCGCCTCGGCCTGCCGGAGGACGCCAGAGTCCTGCTGTACGTCGCCGGGAGGCACGACACGCTCGACCCCGCACGCGTGGCGGCGGGCCTGCCGCGCGACCATGTGCTGCTGGTCCGTTCGCCCGAGGCCGCCGCCGGGCGGACGCCGGCCCGGCGACCGGACGGCGCCGCCGGTTCCGAGGGAGTCGTCCGGCATCGCGGTGCGGTGCGGCACGGAGCCGGGCCGGGCGACGCCCGCCTGCGCGACGTCACCGGCCACCCGGATCCGCATGAGCTGTATCTCGCCGCCGACGTCCTGATCGCCGGGGACGTGGCGGCGGTGTTCGACTTCGCGGTCACGGGACGCCCCGTGCTCCTGCACGCGGGCGGGCCGCAGGACCCGTGGCCGCACCCCGAGGCGCCGGGGCCCGTGCTGCGCCGTGGCGCCGGGGCAGAGGCCGAGGTGCTCGACGCGGTCGCGCACCTCGACGAGATCGAGGACAAGCACGCGGACGCGCTCGGCGCGTTCCTGGCGAGGTACCGCCCCATGGCCGACGGCCACGCCGCCCACCGGGCGGTGGACGCCCTGTTCGCCTGACCCGCCCGGGCCGTCACGACAGGTGGGCGGCCGAAATCGAGGGCCTACGCCGCACGAGCGGGAACTCTGGGATCGGGGGAAGGCCCGGCAGCCGTACGACTGCCGGGCCTTCTCGATCGTCGCCGACGTCACCGGTGGAACGCCGGCCGAGCTTCAGCGCGCCGTCACATGGGTGGCGGTCAGGCGAGCCGCCATTCCTGGTTGGGCCATCCCTTGCCGCAGGACCACTGCACGATCCTCGCCTCGTTGGCGGTGTCCCGGCCGTAGACGTCCAGGCACTTGCCGCTGTGCCGGGCGACGACGGTGAAGTAGCCGTTGTCCTTCTGGTCGAGCCGCCATTCCTGGTTGGCGGCGCCGTTGCAGGTCCATTGCACGACCCTGACTCCGTCGGAGGTGTCCCGGCCGTAGACGTCCAGGCACTTGCCGCTGTGCTCGGCGCGGATCGTGTAGTAACCGTCGCTGGTCGCCACGAATCTGAACTCCTGGTTGGGCCACTCGTTGCCGCAGGTCCACTGCACGACCCTGGCTCCGTCGGAGGTGTCCCGGCCGTAGACGTCCAGGCACTTGTCACTGTGGCGGGCGACCAGGTTGGCGACGAACTTCGCCTTCAGCCGACCGGCCCCGTCGCCGCCGGCGGCGGTGGCCGGCGGTGCCAGGGTGAGGGAGCCGGTGAGCAGACAGGCGGCCATCGCCAGTGTCCGACCGGTCAGCGTGAGTGCCATCGAGCCTCCTGAATTTGTGGGAGATCCAGCAAGCCCTTATCTACCATCGAGTATTACTGACTGTAACGATACCCTTCACTGACTGTGACCATTCTGCCGGGGTCAGGACGGTCAAGAGGTGGCCAAGGGACCGTAAGGCAATGGGGATCGGCCCGGTGTCGTCCGCCGTGCGTCGGCATCCTGGCGGCGTGACCGTGCCTCCCAGGCTCTCGGTGGTCGTCCCCCTGCACGGCGGGGAGGAACACGCCGAGGAGTGCCTCGAATCCCTACGCGACCAGACCCTCGACGACCTGGAAGTGATCCTCGCCGGTCGCCCGCGGGGTGTTCGCCCACCCGACCACAGGTTCACGCTCCTCACGCTCGGCGACGGCGGCGACGACCCCGGAACGGCACGTAACGCGGGAGCGGCCTTCGCCACCGGGCGCTACCTCGCCTTCGCCGACCCCGGCTCGGTGGTCCCCGCGGACGCCTACCGCGCGCTGGTCGGCGCCCTCGACCACACCGGCTCCGACCTCGCCTGCGGCCGGATCCGCACCTGGACGCCGCACGCGACGGGCGCGGCAGTGAAGGCCAGGGAGTTCCTGCGCACGCACATCACCCGGCATCCGAAGCTGCTGGACGACCCTCGGGCGGGCGGCACCGTGTTCCGCCGGGAGTTCTGGAACCGGCACGGGTTCGCCTTCCCCGCGGGGCTGGGCGAGGACTTCCCGGTGACGATTCCCGCGCACGTGCTGTCCACCTCGGCCGACGTGCTCGGCGAGGTGGTCTGCCTCACCCGTGGGTCCCGGCCGCCCACCGACCCGCTGCGCCGCCTGCGGGCGATGCTGGAGGTGTCGGACCTGCTCCGGCGGCACGCGCCCGAGCTGCGCACGGCCTACGACCTGCGCCTCGCCGAGGGGCCCGACCTCGAAGCGGTGCTGGACGCCGTACGCGACCGGGTCCCGGACGGGCTCGCCGAGGCCCTGGGTCGTCTCGACCCCGGCGCGCTGGAACGGCTGCCGGTCCTCAGGCGGCTCCGGATCCACCTCGCCGCGCACGACATGACCGGCGAACTGGCGGAGCTGCGGATGTTCGCCGCGTCGGAGATCAGGCACCGGGGCGTGCTGCGGCGGGGGCTGAGGCGCCGCCGCTGGTATCTCGACTACCCCTTCCGCAGGGACCCCCGGCTGCCGCGCTCGTTGTTCGACGCCTCCCGCGACCTGCGGCTCGTCGCCTGCGTGGACGACGTACGTCACACGGACGGCAGGCTCGTCCTGGCGGGCCACGCGTACATCGCGCATCTGGACAGCGGGCGCAGCCGGATCGAGCTGTGGCTCCAGCGGGGAGAGGAGCGGATCACCCTGCAGGTGCGGCGGACCAGCAGGCCCGACGTGACCGCGGACTCCCGGCAGTCCGTCGCCTGCCACGACGACTCCGGCTTCGAGACCGTGGTCGCCATCGACGCCCTGCCGTCCGGCCGGTGGGCATTGCACGCGCGGGTCCGGGCGCGGGGCGTCACCCGGGCGGGCCGGGCGCTCGGAGCCTCGGGCGAGCGCGTCTTCGACGCCGGGAACGTGCGCGTCAGCCTCACCCGCGACCGGGGGCTCACGCTCGGTCCCCGCGCCGACGACGGCCCGCATCTCGATTCCGCCGGCCAGGTGAGCACGGCGCGGCGGACGGAGTCCGGCGGCCAGGTGAGCGCGGTCCGGTGGTCGGAGTCCGGCGAGCTGGTCCTGGAGGGGACGGGCCCGTGTCCGGGCGGCCGGATCGTCCTGGAACGCGGCGCGGAGCGGCACTCCTGGCCGGTCCGCCGGGACGAGGAGACATGGACGGCCGCCATCGGCAGGACGGCCGAGGGACTTCCGCTCCGCAGCGGGACCTGGCGCGTGCTCGCCCTGTCACCGGCGGGCGGGGACGAGCGTGTGCGCCTGAGCCCGGCCGTGATCGCCGACCCGCCGCGGCCGCGTGTCACCGGGTTCCACGAGGTCTCCGTCCGCACCTCACGCGACGGCGACCTGAGCCTCGCGGTGCGCCCCGCGCTCGGCCCGCACGAGCGCGGGCCGTACGCGACGCGCAGGCGGCGGGCGGCGGCGCCGCGCCGCACCGCCCTGCGGAACGCGGCCGTGTTCGACAGTTACGGCGGCGGACAGTACTCGTGCAATCCCCGGGCCGTCTCGGAGGAGCTGGCGCGCCGCCATCCGGACACGGAGATCGTCTGGGTCACCAGGGACGGGCAGTTCGCCGTTCCGCCGGGCGTGCGCCTGGTCCTGTACGGCTCGCGCGAGCACGAGGAGGCGCTGCGCACCAGCCGCTTCGTGGTGGCCAACCGGCGCACGCAGCCGGGGTGGTATCGCAAACCGCGCGGGCAGACGGTCGTGCAGACCTGGCACGGCACGCCGCTCAAGCGGCTGGGCCTCGACCTGGAGGGCATGCCGTACGCACAGCGGGTGCCGCGCGACGAACTGGCGCGGCAGGTGGCGACGTGGGACCTGCTGCTGTCGCCGAGCCCGTTCGCCACCTCCGCGTTGCGCGGGGCCTTCGGCTATGAGGGGGAGATCCTGGAGTCGGGCTACCCGCGCAACGACGTGCTCTTCGACCCCGCGCGCGCCCGTGCGGCGCGCAGGCGGCTGGGCCTGACCGGTGACCGGCGGGTCATCCTGTACGCGCCGACGTGGCGGGACGACGATGCCGCCGGGGTGCTCGCGCTCGACCCGGTCCGGGCCGCCGGGGCGCTGGGCGACGACGACGTGCTGCTTGTGCGGGCGCATTACCTGGTGGCCAGGGACATGGCGATCCCGAACGGCGACCGCATCCACGATGTCTCGAAATTTCCTGACATGGCGGATCTATTGGCCGCGGCGGATGTGCTGGTCACCGACTACTCGTCGGCGATGTTCGACTTCGCGTGCACCGGCCGGCCCATGGTGTTCTTCGCGCCCGACCTGGAGCGCTACCGGGACGAGGTGCGCGGCTTCTACTTCGACTTCGAGGACGAGGCTCCCGGGCCCGTGCTCAGGACCGGCGACGACGTGCTCGACGTGCTGCGGCACGGCGACCTCGGGCCCTTCGCGGCGCGCTACGAGCGATTCGCCCGCAGATACTGCCCCTGGGACGACGGGCACGCCTCGGCGCGCGTGGTCGCGCGCATGCGGCCATGACCACCGCGCCGCTCCCGCCGTGCCCGGGCGAGGAGCCCGGGCGGAGCGTGCGACCGGACCGGCCGGGTGTCGTGATCGTCGTACCGGCCGTCTTCGCCCTGGCCGCCGGGCTGTGGGATCTCGGCGGGCCGCCGCCGTGGCGGGACGAGGCGGCCACCGTCAGCGCGGCCGGCCGCACCCTGCCCCAGTTGGCGCACCTGCTGCAGTCGGTCGACGCGGTGCACGGCCTTTACTACGCGCTGATGCACATCGTCGCGGGCCTGTACGGCACCGCCGAGGTGACGTTGCGGATTCCGTCGGTCGTCGCGGGGGCGCTGGCCGCGGCCGGGACCGGCGCGCTCGGCCGGGCGCTCGGCGTCCCCCGGGCGGGCCTGTACGGCGGTGTGCTGCTGGCCCTCATGCCCATCTTCTCCAGGTATGTCCAAGAGGCCCGGCCGTATGCGATGACGGCGGCGGCGGCCGTCGGCGTGACCCTGCTGTTCCTGCGCCTGCAGCGGTCGCCCACATCGGCGGTCCTGGCGGCGTACGCGGCGGCGTTGACCGTGCTGGCCTACCTCAACCTGTTCGCGTTCCTGATCGCGGGGGCGCACGGCGTCACCCTGATCCTGTCCAGGGGACCGCTGCTCCGGTGGGCGTGCGCGACGACGCCGGCACTGGCGGCCGTGGCGCCGCTGGCCTGGCTCGGCTCCGGGCAGAGCGCGCAAGTGGGGTGGATACCCCGGCCGGAGGCGGCGGACGTGGGCAGGCTGGCCGTTCAGCTGTCCGGCGATCTGGGAGGCGCGACGGGGCCCGGCGTGGCCCCGTTGACCTGGGCGCTCGTGCTCTTCGGCCTCGCGTGTGCCGCGGTCGTGGGCGTCCGCCGGGCCCGCGTCGCCCGCCGCGGTGAAGAGCCCGTCGCCCGCCGCGGTGAAGAGCCCGCCGCCGGGCGGGACGGGGAGGCCGCCGCCTGCCGCGCCGGGCATCCCCCGGCCGTCGGCGCCACCGGGGAAACGCCTCCCGCCGCAGCGGGGGCGCTCGTGCGGCTGACGGTGCCGTGGCTGCTGGCGCCCGCGCTGGTGCTGCTCACGGTCTCCTGGGCCGTCCATCCCGTCTACGTGTTCCGGTATGTCTTCTGCTGCGTTCCGGCGGCGGCGCTGCTCGCCGGGGCGGGCCTGGCCGCGCTGCCCCCCGGCCTCGCCGCCGCGATGCTGGCCGCCTGGCTCGGCCTGTCTGTTCCCGGGCAGATCGCCACGCGCGGGCCGGACGGCAGGCAGGACGATCCCCGGCCCGTCATGACGCTGCTCGCGTCCGAGGCGAGGCCGGGAGACGGGGTGCTGTTCGTCCCCGCCAAGGTCAGGAAATACGCCGTGGTCTATCCGGCGGTTTTCGGCAGGCTCCGCGACGTGGCGCTGGCCTTGTCACCCGAGCGCGACGGCAGCTTCCCGGGCCGCGAAGTGGGCCCCCGGGTGCTCGCCGCCCGGCTCGCCGGGCTGCGTACGCTCTGGGTCGTCGGCCACACGGGCAAGGACGCGATGCCCGCCCGGCGGCGCGCCCTCGTCGCCCGTTCGTTCGCCCCGGCGGGCCGCTGGACCTTCCGCGGCCTGTTCGTGGACAGGTACGTCCCGCGGCACGCTCACCGCTCGAACGGCGCCGGGGTGGGGAAGTAGGCCTCGAGGAACCGCGCCAGCAGCGCGTCCTGCTCGGGGGTGGTGGGGGCGGTGTCGTTGAGGCAGAACACGTCGTGCCTGCGCCGGGCCAGCATGCGGCGGAGCTTGGCGGGCGTCTTCGGCAGCGACAGGTCGACGTAGGTGTAGTCGACCGTGCCGGGGACCGCACGCCCGCTCAGGTAGCCGTAGTAGTGCGCCAGCGAGGACACCACGGAGATGTCCCGCGACGTGCGGAACCTGCTGCGGGCGGTCGCCGTGAACTCCGCCGCGAAACGCCCCTCCAGCTCGTACATCAACGACCGGCGCAGCGCGTACGGCACGTGCTTGAGCTTCTGCGTGATCGTGCGGCCGGTCAGGTCCTCCAGGATGCGCCGGTTGTTCATACCGGCGGCGTGCACCGGGGACTCCTCGGTCTCCGGCAGGCCGAAGGGCACATGGACGGTGCTGGGGAAGAAGCGGGTGATGCCGTTGCCCTCGAAGAACGTCCGGGGAGGCAGCGGCCGTCCCAGGAAGAAGTCGTCGTTGAAATACAGGAAGTGCTCGCTGAGCCCGTCGATGTGGTGCAGCTGCGTCTCGATGGCGTGGGAGTTGAACACCGGCAGCACCGACGGGTCGGTGAAAATCTCCTTGTGGTCGACCACCGTGACCATGGGGTGAGTGGTGTCGAGCCACGACGGCGTCTGGCCGTCGGTGACGATCCACACCCGGTTTATCCACGGGGCGTACATCAGCAGCGAGCGCAGCGAGTAGCGCAGCTCGTCCCTGCTGGTGAACCGCGCCTCCGTGGTCGCCATCTCGCTCAGCGGGCCGCCGGAGCGCAGCGCCTCGCCGCGCTCGGCCTGGTCGCGGCGCGCCCGCCAGGCCGGGTCGGCGCCGTCCACCCACGTGTAGACGGCGTCGATCGGGAAGTCGATGTCGTCAAGCAGCCGCCGGAGGAACTCGGGCCGGGTGCGGTAGGCGCGGGCCCGGCGGGCGGCGCACGCCAGTGGCGTGAACAGCTCCTCGCCGCCGTCCACGGAGGGACCGTCGGCGGGAACGCGGTCGCAGGCCGGGTTCGGCCGCGGGGCGACGAGTTCGTCGCCCTCCCGGGCCCAGAACTCCAGGTCACAGCCGTTCTCCGGGCCGAGCGTCAGTGTGCGCGAGGGACTGGAGAAATACATGGCCAGCCGCACGACCCTGGCGTCGCCGAGCAGCGCCGCCGCCCGCCGCACCGGGCGCATCCGGCCGGCGTCCGCCCGGCGCGCCCGTGCCCCCTGCCTGCCGTACGGCTGTCGCGCCGCGAACAGCGGATGACGGCCCGCGGCGAGCGCGGCGAGCGCGCGTGTGCGCTCGTCCTCCGGCACGGCCACCACCGGCGGCCGGTTGGGCAACGGGCGCACACAGAAGTACGGCACACCCGACTCGGTCAGCAGGGCGCACACCACATCCAGCGTCTCGCGCTGGGCCTGGAGCGGACCCGCGTCCGCCCGGATGAGTGCGGCCCGCGGTGCGGGCTCCCACGACGGCAGCCGCCCCTGCAACCGCCGGTACAACGTGACAACGGGCATGGTCTCCCCCTCGACCACGCACTGTAACCGATCCGCGACCGGATTGGCGGATGGTTTACGTAGATGAGGGAGACGGTCAAGAACCGGCAATGAGATGCCCCGCCTGTTACCGAAGAGCAGGCCAACGGCTACCGGTTGTAGTCATTCTTGCCTGCATGGGGGGCTTCACGCTGGACGACATACTCGCGACGCGCAAACCGAGGGACTCGTGGTGGACCGTCTTCATGGTCGATCCGCTCGCCTGCCGGCTCGCGCTGCTCGTGGCTAACCACACTTCGATCACGCCCAACGGACTGACCAGACTGTCCATACTGATCGGCTTCGCCTCGGCGGCCGCGTTCGCGGAGGGCACGCTCGTCGCCGGCGCGGTGCTGTTCTACCTGAGTTTCACGGTCGACTGCATGGACGGGAAGATCGCCAGGCTCAAGGGCACGGGGACGCCCTTCGGTTTGTGGCTCGACTACGTCGGCGACCGGGTGCGGGTCGTCTGCTGCGCCTTCGGCTGGGGATTCGGGGAGTACACCCGGACGGGCGACACGGACGTGGTGCTCGCCGCCGTCGGCGTCGTCGTGCTCGATCTGTTCCGCTACATCAACGGCCCGCAGCTGAAACGGGTCAAGGACGCCACGCGTGCGCTGGTCGAGGCGCGGCTCGAGGGGCAGTGCGTCCTCGCCGAGAGCGTCCTGCGCGCCCGGCCGCGGACCGAGCTGGGGCAGGCCGCCGCGGAGTTCGGCGGGGTCGCCGCTGACGACGGCGCGACGGTGGTCGACCTGCAGAAGGCGTTCCACGCCCGCTTCCCCTGGTACGACCGGTTCCGCGTCTTCCTGGTGCGGCACCGGGTGCGCACCCACGTGGTGAGCGGGATCGAGTTCCACGCCGCGGTCTTCGTCGTGGGCCCGCTGTTCGGTCCCAAGGCCCTGGTGCCGGTCTCGGCCGTGGCCGGCGCGCTGCTGCTGACGTTCGAGATGAGCCTGGTCTACCGCGTCTGGCTGGCGTCGCGCCAGGTGCCCCGCACCGCCGACGAAAGAGAGAAGATCCTTATCTGACCGGCCGTCTCGGCCGCACCCACACGCTCGTACGGCGTGACGCCGTAGGACCCGCGTCACGAGCCGCGCCCGGGGGAGGGCGGCGGCCGGGCGTCCGGCAATTTCACCACGGGGGATAGAACTCATGCATTCGGACAGACCTGTCTTCGTCGTCGGCTGCCCACGCTCCGGCACCACCATGCTGCAGCTCATGCTGCACTCGCACCCGCGCATCGCGGTCCCGCCCGAGACGCGGTTCCTCGTCCCGGCCTACTTCTCCCGGCGGTCGTACGGCGACATGCGGCTGGCCGACAACCGGCGCAGGCTGGCGACCTGGATCGCCGAGGGCCGGACCACCAAGTTCCACGAGCTCGGGCTGAGCCGTCCCGACTTCGTCCAGGCGGCCATGCTCGGCCCGGGCAGCTTCGGCTCGGTCATCGGCATGGTCTTCAAGTGCTACGCCGAGCGCTTCGGCAAGCCGCGCTGGGGCGACAAGCGGCCCAGCTACTACCGGCACGTCGAGATGCTGATGCGGATGTTCCCCGACGCGCAGTTCGTCCACCTCGTCAGGGACGGCCGCGACTGCGTCGCCTCGCTCAAGCAGATGCCCTGGTACAAGGCGGACGCCGTGCACGCCATGGCCAACTGGGCCGAGGCCGTCGACTTCGGCCGCCGGCACGCCCGCAAGCTGCCGGCCGACAGCTTCTACGAGCTGCGCTACGAGGACCTCACCGCCGACCCGCAGACCGAGCTGAAGAAGCTGTGCGTGTTCCTCGGCGAGGAGTACGACCCCGGGATGTGCGAGCCCCGCCACATGGCGGAGCTGGCCGTGCCCAAGCACAAGGTGTGGCACAGCAACACGCACGAGGAGGTGACCACCGCCCACTCGGGCAAGTGGGCCTCCCGGCTGGAGCCCTGGGAGATCTCGCTGTGCGAGGAGGTGCTCGGCGAGCGGCTCACCGCGTACGGCTACGAGCTGAGCGGCGCGCGCAAGCCCGACCGCGAGCACGTCGCGGCGTTCAAGGCGGCGGTGGCCAAGCGCCGCGCGGCGCGGCTGCGCAAGTACAACCGTGACCGGCTCACCCGGCTGCGCGAGCCCGGCCCGATCGCCGCGCTGCTGACCGAGGGCCAGCGGCGGCTCGCCGGCCTGCCCCAGCAGCGCACCCCGGAACTGCTCCCCCGCTGACCTCCACCCCCGCGCCGTGATCGTGTGGTTTGCCGCTGAGAACGCGCCTGCCCGGGCCGTCGTGATCATGCGCTTTATGCGGCGGCGGCAAACTACATGATCACAAAGGGATGTTCGCGGGCGGGGGAGCGACGGAGGAGCGTTCGATGAGGCGTGAGCGCAGCGTGTGCGTCTCCCGGCCGGGCTCGGCCCCGCGCACGATGTCGAGGAGCACCTCGGCCGCCTTCGCGCCGAGCTCGTGCACCGGCTGCGCGATCATCGTCAGCGGCGGGTCCATGACCGCCGCCCAGGCGCTGTCGTCGAACCCGATGAGCGCGACGTCGCGCGGATAGGAGAGCCCGGCGGCCCGCAGGGCGCGCAGCGCTCCCGTCACCGCCTCGGCCTCCGTGCAGAACAGCGCGGTGATGCGGTCCGGCAGGGCGAGCATGCGCGCGACCTCCTCGGTCGCCCGCTCCTCGACCTTGCGTCCGACCATCACCAGCGCGGGATCGAACGGGATCCGGGCGTCGTCGAGCGCGTCGAGGTAGCCGCGCAGGCGCTCGCCGTCGGTCCACAGGTTGCGGGACGCCGCGGCCAGCAGCTCGCGCCGGGTCGCCGGCGGCTCCGCCACGGGCGGCCCCCACACGAACCCGATCCGCCGGTGCCCGGCCTCGATGAGCCGCTCGACCCCCTCGCGGGCGGCGTCGCGGTTGTCGATGACGACCGCGTCGAGATCGAGCGAGGGGACCGCCCGGTCGACGAGGACGACCGGGATGCCGCGGTTCAGCGCCTCCTTGACGTGCCCGACGTCCCGGCCGCTCAGCGCGGCCGAGGCGACGACGATGCCGTCGACGCGCTTGTCGATCAGCACGTTCATCGCGGCGATCTCCTCGTCGAGCTCCTCGTAGGTGCTCAGCACGATCGTGTCGAAGCCGCGGGCGCGGGAGGTGTCGCAGATCCCGCGTACGACGCCGGCGAAGAAGGGGTTGCCGATGTCGGCGACGATCACCCCGATGGTGTGGCTCACTCCGGTCGACATGCTGCGGGCGAGCGCGTTGGCGCGGTAACCGAGCTTCTCGGCCGCCTCCAGCACGCGCTTGCGCAGCTCCGGGCTGACGTGCCCGTACCCCCCGAGGGTGCGGGCCGCGGTCGCCCGGCCGACGCCCGCCTCGGCCGCCACCTCGGAGATGGTCGGCCGACCGGCGGCCTGGCCCCGGTCAGTCGGCATGGCTGGGGTCCCTCACTTCTCGCGATCACGGGATGGCGACATGCTAGCGACCACCGGCCGCCCGTGACCGAACGCGCCTTCGACCAGGCACTGGTCGTGCGCCGCCCGCGCGCCGTCGCGCAGGGCGGTCGCGATCACGTCGCCGTCCGGCGCGGCGCCCGCTCGCCAGCCGGACCGCAGCAGGGACACCGCGAACCCCGCGAGGAACGCGTCGCCGCAGCCCATCGTGTCGGCCATCAGCGCCGGGTCCTCCACCCGGACGGCCGTGGTGGTGAGGGTGACGCGGCCGTCGTACGCGATGGCCCCCTCCTCGCCCCGGGTGGCCAGCGCGAGCGACGCGCCCCGCCGTACGACGTCGGCCAGGAGGGCCCGTGTGGCGTCCTCGCCGAGGTGGGAGCACGACAGCAGGACGAGATCGGTGTGGGGGCAGATCCGGTCGAGATACTCCGGCGTGCGGTACTCGTCCTCGCTGGACAGGTCGTAGCTCACCAGCGTGTCCAGCCGGGCCAGCTTCGGCAGCTCGCCCTCGCTGCCCGAGTACACGCTGGAGTGCACCAGGTCGAACGACGCGGCGTACCCGAGGAGGTCGTCGCCGAGGACGATCGGCTCCCTGGTCGTGACGCCGCCGCCGTTCCAGCCGAGGAAGACCCGGTCGCCGTCGTCCACGCGCAGGGTGGAGAGGCCGCTCTCGCCGGCCCGTACGGCGCAGCGGTCGACGGCGACCCCCTGCGCGGCGATCGACTCCCGGATGAAGCCGCCGAGGTCGTCGTCGCCGAAGACCCCCAAGTAGGCGGCGTCGGCGCCGAGGCGCCGCGCGTAGACGGCCACGTTCACGCTGTTGCCGCCGGGATACTCGACGCCGCGATCGAGGAACCGGTCGACGACGTTGTCGCCGAAGCCGAGGACTCTCATGGACTCTCTCCTTCAAGGCGGGCCCCCGCGTGAGCGACGCGGGGGCCCTGGGGGCGCGCGGCCGGGCGCGGCGCCGTGATCGGGGGATCGGCGACGGTCGCCCGTCAGTAGTCCATGACGCGGTAGTAGCGGCGCAGTTCGAGCGAGTGGTCGCGCACCCGCTCCAGGTGCTTGCTGACGCGGCCCGTGGCCACGTCCATGACCAGCGGCCCGAGCAGGCCGCGGAACTCGGGGCTGATCCCCTCGAGCGGGTAGTCCTTGGTGTCGAAGACCGTGACGTCCTTGGAGACGCGCTTGGCGAAGGCCACCGCGCGGTCGGTGAGCGGCCTCGCCTCGTCCTCGCCCTGGAAGACGATGACGCTGGTGTCCTCCTCCAGCAGTTCGAGCGAGCCGTGGAAGAACTCCGCGCTGTGCACCCGGGTGGTGCGCAGCCACTGCATCTCCTCAAGGACGCACATGGAGTACAGGTAGGCGTACGCCCACAGGTTGCCGCCGCCGATGAGGAAGTAGTAGCCGGTGTCCTTGTGGTCGTCGGCGAACCTCTCGGCGACCGGCTCGGTCTGCCTGGCCACGTCCACCAGGATCCGGGGCAGGCCGTCGAGTTCGGCGGCGAACTTCTCGTAGCCGTCGAACTCGCCCCGCCGGGACAGCAGCCGGCCCATGAAGACCAGCATCTGGGGGTCGAAGGGCCACGTCTTGGGCTCGGTGATCAGCGCGACGTCCACCTTCTGGGCCACGGGCGAGTCGGGGTGGCCCGTCATGCCGATGGTGTAGACGCCCCTGGCCTTGCAGTACTCGATGGCCCGCACGGTGTCGTCGGTGGTGCCGGAGGCGGAGGTGAAGACCGCGACCGAGCGGTCGCCCAGCGCCGCCTCGCCCGCCGCGATCAGCTCGGCCGCGATGACCGCGCGGACGTCGAACGTGGAGCGCTGCCGGGCCATCCGCTCGTACGGCCACATCTGGGCGTAGGTGCCGCCGGCGCCGACCAGGTAGAGGTTGTCGAATCCCTCGTCCACGAGCCGATCGACCAGTTCCTCGATCTGGGGCCGCAACGCCACCGCGCTCGCCATCTGGGAGAGGAATTCCGGCTCGTTGAATCCGAGCATCATCGCGTCCTTTCGGGGATTGCCTGCGGACCGGGGCGCCCTGCTGCCTGATACCGGTATCACGCGAAGGTCACGCTGGCACACGGGACGGGCGGGCGTCAACAGGGGGACGAATTTTCATCGATGTTACCCATGTGACCTGCTGTTTCTCTGAGGCGAGCCGTTCCGGAAGGCCGACGAAGGAAAAATTCTTGTGAACAGGTCTGGTACCGGTATCACATGCTCTGTACAGTCACCCGTCATCGAGCGGGTCGTGCCGGCGGCGCGTCCCGGCGGATCTGAGGTGCTCCCGCACCGGCGGTCCCTCCTCCCCCCTGAGAGAGAAAGGAAGCCCATGCGCCCTCGCGCTCTGACGACGTTCGCGGCACTCGCCGGGACGTCGGTGCTCGCCCTGGCCGGCTGCACCGGCGGCGGGCAGGCGGACAAGGCTCCCGCGGTCGACGTCGCCGCCAGCCCCGACTATTCGGGCACGTTGAGCATCCTCACCAAGTTCGCCGGCGACCCTCTCGAGCCCTACTTCGTGGACCTGGCCGCGGAGTACGAGAAGCTCCATCCCGGCGTGAAGATCCAGCTCATCCAGGAGACCGACCAGAGCATCAAGGACAAGACCAAGACGCTGACGGCGTCGAACGCCCTCCCGGACGTCTACTTCACCTGGACCGGCACCTGGGCGGAGAACTTCGTCCGCGGCGGCCGCGCGGCGGACCTGAGCAAGGTGATCGGGCCCGGCACGGAGTGGGGCAAGACCTTCAGCGAGGGGGCGCTGTCGGCCTTCGCCTACGACGGCAAGTACTACGGGATCCCGCTGTACGGCAACGGCAAGTTCATGGGCTACAACAAGGCCGCCTTCGCCAAGGCCGGGGTCGAGGTGCCCAAGACGTTCGAGGAGCTGATCGCCGCCTGCGGCCCGCTGCGCAAGGCCGGGTACGAGCCGATCTCCTTCGGCAACAAGGACGGCTGGCCGGCTCTGCACTACCTGCAGCAGCTCTTCGCGTACAACGTCCCGACGGCCGCCTTCGACGCCGATCTCAAGCCCGCGACGGCCAAGCTCGACGACCCCGGCTACGTGAAGGCCCTCGGCCAGTTCAAGACCCTGGTCGACACCTGCACCGACACCAAGACCGGCACCAACGGCGTGCTGTACACCTCGGCGCAGGAGGCGTTCGCCGACGGCAAGTCCGCGATGTACTACCAGGAGATCCTGGAGTTCGACAACGAGACCGCCAAGGGCAAGCTCCCCACCGGCGACTTCGGCATCTTCCAGCTTCCGGCGCCGCAGGGCGCGGCAGGCGACCCGGCGATCGTCGAGGGCTCTCCCGAGGGGTATCTCGTCAACGCCGCCTCGCCGCGCATCCCGCTCGCCGTCGACTTCATGAAGTTCGTCACGAGCACGAAGAACGCTCAGACGCTCTCGTCGCCGCCGTACGGCCAGCCGAGCACGGTCGTCGGCGCCGTCACGCCCGACACCTCGAGCAAGGCGGTGTACGAGGGCATCGAACTCGTCAACAAGGCGCCGAAGCTGGCCGTCTGGCTCGACACGGTCACCGTCCCCGAGGTCGCCGACGCGTGGCTGTCCGGCGGCGAGGCGCTGATCACCGGCAGCAAGACCCCCGAGCAGGTGGTCGAGAGCGTCCGCCAGGCCTCGGCTGCGGCGAAGTAGCCGGGGAGGGCAGGCCGGTGCGCGCCATGAGCAGACGGGCCGCCGGGCTCGCGTGGGTGGTCCCCGCCCTCGCGCTGGTCGGAGTGTTCGTGTACTTCCCGCTGGTGGAGAACTTCGGGTTCAGCACGCTCAAGTGGGACATCTTCAGCGGGAGCCAGAAGTACGTCGGGCTCGGCAACTACGCAAAGCTCGTGGACGACCCGGTCTTCTGGAAGTCGCTCGGCAACAACGTGCTCTACGCGGTGGTGTCGATCGTGTTCCAGGTGTTCGGCGCGATCGTGCTGGCCGCCCTCATCGAGGGCGTGCGCAGCGAACGATGGCAGCGGGCTCTGCGGGCGGTCTACTTCATCCCCAGCGCGATCTCGCTGACCGTCGCCGGCCTGCTCTTCTACTTCATCTACGAGCCCAACCTCGGGCTGCTGAACCACCTGCTGCAGGCGATCGGCCTCGACGGGCTGCGCCACTCCTGGCTCGGCGAGGAGGGCACGGCCATGCCGGCGATCATCGCGATGAGCCAGTGGCAGGGCTTCGGCTACTCGACCCTGCTGTTCGCCGTCGCCATCCAGCGCATCCCGCGTGAGATCTACCAGGCCGCGGCGCTCGACGGCACCGGCCCGGTCCGCCGCTTCTGGCACGTGACCCTGCCCCTGGTACGTGAGATGACCGGCGTGATGATCATGATCACGATCTCGGGGGCGTTCCAGGTCTTCAACGAGGTCATGGTCATGACCAGCGGCGGGCCCGACAACTCGACACAGGTGCTGGGCACCTGGTTGTACCGCAGCGGCTTCGTCCGCAACGACTTCGGCTACGCGGCCGCGATCGCGACGGTCATCTTCGTGATCACGCTCGTCATCGCCGTCGCGCAACTGTGGGTCGCGCGCAGGAGAAGGGTGGAGTGGTGAGCCGTCTCGGTTTCCTCGGGGTGATCGCCCGCCTGTTCCTGTGGGCGTTCCTGATCTGTCTCGCCGTGGTGGTGATCTATCCGCTGCTGTGGATGCTGGTCAACGGGTTCAAGACCAACTCGGAGATCTTCGGCAACCCCTTCGCGCTGCCCTCCCACTGGAGCTTCGACAGCTATCAGAAGGCGTGGAACCGCGGGGTGAGCAACTACCTCACCACCAGCGTCCTGGTCACCGTGACGTCGACCGTCGCGACCGTGTTCGTCAGCGCGTGGGCGGCGTACGGACTCACCCGGGTGAACATCCCGTTCGGCAAGCTGGTCACCGGCGTGATCCTGGGCGGGCTGATGCTCGCCCCGAGCGTGGCGCTGGTGCCGCTGGTGAAGATGTTCCAGGCCATGGGGCTGTACAACAGCTTCTGGGCGCTGCTCATCCTCTACACGGCCTTCCGGGTGCCGTTCACCACCTTCCTCATCCGGGCGTACATGCTGGACCTGCCGCGCGAGGTGGACGAGGCGGCGGAGATGGACGGCTGCGGGCGCTGGACCGCGTTCTGGCGGATCACGCTCCCGATGTGCAAGCCGATCATCGTCTCGACGGTCCTGCTGCACATCCTGTTCGCCTGGAACGAGTACCTGTTCGCCATGGTGTTCACCAGTGGCGCCGGCGTGCAGACCCTTCCCGTCGGCCTGATGAGCCTGATGAGCAAGCACGGCACGGAGTTTCCCGTCGTGTTCGCCGGCATGACGATCGCCGCCGTCCCGGTGGTGCTGCTGTTCTTCGCCGGCCAGCGCTACATCGTGAAGGGCCTCGCCGACGGAGTCGGCAAATGAGCTCCTCCGACGGAGTCGGAAAATGATCGTGGAATCCTCGCGTACGACAGGAGTGCCGATGTCCTTGCCCAGGATCACCGGATCGAACTTCTCCTATCAGCACCTGCCGTTCGACCGGTTCCTCGACGACGCGGCCGGCCTCGGCCGCGAGGAGGTGGAGCTGTGGGGCATCGCCCCCCACTTCCACGTGCCGCAGGTGAGCGACGCCGAGGCCCGCGCCGTACGCCGCCGGGCCGCCTCCCGTGGCCTGCGGGTGCGCTGCCTGACCCCTGAGCAGGTGATGTACCCGGTGAACATCGCCTCGGCCGACACCCGGCTGCGCGCCTCCAGCGTCGCGATGTTCCGCCGGGCGGCGGAGCTGTGCGCGGAGCTCGGCGCCGAGCTGCTGCTCGTCACGCCGGGCCGGGGATACGAGGACGAGCCGGTGGAGGCGGCGTGGCGCAGGTCCGCCGACGCGATCGGCGAGATCGCCGGGTACGCCGCCGGGTTCGGGGTGACGGTCGTGCTCGAAGCGCTCCAGCGCGTGGAGTCGAACCTCCTCAACGACTCGCGGGCGCTCGCCCGCATGCTGGACGAGGTCGGCGCGCCGAACCTCGCCGCCGTGCTCGACACCGTGGGCATGGCGGTCGCGGGCGAGAGCGTGGACGACTACTTCGACGCGCTCGGCGACCGGGTCCGCCACGTGCACCTCATCGACGGCAGCCCGGCCGGGCACCTGGCGTGGGGCGACGGCGAGTTGCCGCTCGCCGACTACCTCGCCGCCTTCTCCCGCCGGGGCTATGACGGGTTCATGACGTTCGAGCTGTTCGGCGACGGCACCTACGCCTTCGCCTCCCGGCCCGTCGTCGAACGCTGCCTGTCCGCCGTGAAGGCCGCCCTCACGGCGGCTCCGTAGCCGGTCGGCACGGTCAGTCTCGCGAGCGGACCGGCCACTCCCGCTCGCCCGACGCCGTTCCCGCCGCCTGGGCGGGCAGCAGGATCCCCGCCCAGAGGTCGCTGCTTCTCGCGGTCACCGTCACGTCGCCCTCCGCCGGGGGAGCGGCAGACGCGACCGCGTGAACGCGGCGCCGCCGAGCGCGGCCAGCAGGGGAAGCGCCACGACGAGCAGGCCGATGAGCGGCCACGGGACGACGAGCTCGGGAGCCTTCCCCTCGTGCATCAGCACGGGCACCCCGTCGGGCCGCACCAACATCCAGGCGTCCCGCCGGGAGGGGATCCGCGTCGCGGCGATGCCGGGCGGCAGACCGGCCAGCACTCCCGCGGTGGTGCCGAGCAGCGCGATCACCAGGGCCTGGCCCGCGACGACGGCCCGCCCCACCCGCGGGTCCGCCCCCACCGCGGCCATGACCTCCAGGTCGGGCCGGGCCTCGACGGCGGCCAGCGCGGTCGCGACGAACGTCATCCCCAAAACGAGCACGGCGGCCGCGATGGCGAGCACGAGCAGAACCACCGAGTCTTCGGCGGGCCCGCGCGGCGACTCCAGCCGCACCGCCGCGTGGGACGTGACGGCCTTCACCGCCGCGGCGATCCGGTCCGCCGTAGCCCGCGGCGTCCGATAGTCCGCCGGGTTCACCGCGAGCACGGAGGCGACGGTGCCATATCCCGCCTTCTCGATGACTTCCGGCGCGACCACCGCACGCGCCCAGCCCTGACCGGCGGGCGGCACTCCGACGGCCGGCAGGGAGAGGTGCACGGGCTCGATCAAGTCCGTCACGTCCCGTCTCATCAGCTGTACGTCGATTCTGTCCCCGTGGACGGTCGCGGGATTGAGCACGACGGCCTTTCCCGCGCGCAGCGCCGCCACCGCCCGCGGGTCCTCGCGTCCCAGCACGTAGCGCAGCAGGCTCTCGTCTCCGGCCAGGAGCCCTCCGCTCTCCCCGTCCAGGGTGTGGTGCGGCAGATCGCTCCGCGTAACCGGCGCCGGCAGGCTCACCCCGAGCGGCAGGCCGGCCTTCGTCGCGAGAGCCCGCCCTTCCACGAGCGGCACGTCCGCCGGGAGTTCCCGCCGTACGGCGGCGCGGACGCGGTCCCACAGCTGCGGGGTCAGGTCGGATCCGGTGACCTGCAACGCGCCTGTCGGGCCCTGCGGCTGGTCACGCTCGAGCGCAGGCCTCTGCGCGAGCGCGGTCGCCCAGGTGATGCCCGCCGCGGTGAGCACCACGACCGTGGTCATCACCGCGGCGACGGCGGGCGCCGTACGGCCCCTGTTGCGTACGGCGTCCCTGGCGGCGAAGCGGAGCGGCAGGGGGAACCGGGCGGCGACCCGGCCGACCATCGCGACGAGGGCCGGCACCAGGGCCACCAGCCCCAGCTGGGTGAGCAGCGCCGAGGCGGCGATCCAGTGGACGCCGTGCCTGGCGCTCACCGCCGTCGCCGGGACGCCCGCGACGACGAGCACGGCCCCCAGCAGCGGACGGCCCGCCCGGTCGCGGCGCCGCTCACGCCTGCCGGACAGCACCGCCACCGCGTCCGTACGGCCCGCGCCGATGGCCGGGGCGAGGGCGGCCAGCAGCCCGGCGACGACGCCCAGCAGCGCGATCAGCGCCACCGGAGTCCACAGGACGGTGACCGGGCCCGCCAGCGTCTGCGCCCACAGTTCGAGACCGGGCATCGCGAGCGGCACCGCGGCGATGCCGATCGCGGCCCCGGCCACGGCGCCGGCGACGCCGAAGAGCAGGCCGTCGGCCAGAGCGATCATGCGGAGCTGCGCGGGGGAGCCGCCCTGCGCGGCGACCAGCGCGAACTCGCGGGCCCTGCGTCGCCGGCCGACGGCGAAGGCGGGCCCGGCCGCGAGGACGACCTGTAACAGCGCGATCCCGGTCCACGGGAGCACGGGCAGGGTGGAGGAGTCGAATCTCAGGTCGTAGCGCGGCTCGGCCGCCGAAGCGCGCTCGACCTCTGCCCGGCTGACGACCAGGAGGCCGCGCGCGTTGAGCCGCCGGACGTCGGCCCACGACAGCGGGCGCGGTGCGTCCACGAGCCAGCTGTACGTCATGTGACTCGGATTGGCGAGTTCGAAAGCGGGTTCGGGCAGGCTGCCGGGGAAGGCGACGACGTCGGGCCACATCCCCGTCGGCGAGAACAGGGCGACGCCGACGATCCGCAGCGGACGCCGGTCCTCCCCGGCGAGGAGTGTCGCGCCCGGCCTCACCTGCGCGTCGAGCCTGGGGGCGGAGATGACGGCCTCGCCGGGAGCGGCGGGGAGCCTGCCCTCCGTGAGCCGGAAGGTGCCCTGGGACATCGGGTCGCGCAGATCCACCTGCCGGACGGTGCCCATCTCGTAGCCGCCGGGGGCGAGATAACGGACGAACTGCTGCGACATCGGAATCAGACGGCTGCCGGGGAGGAGCCCGGCGATCTCCGCCCGCGTGTACGGCGTCACGTTCGTGCGCCGCTCCGCGTGGACCTCCCCTCCCCACACGTCATGGCTGATCTCCACCCCGTGGGCGCCCTGCACCAGCGCGTCGGCCTGGCCGAGTGCGTAGTTCCCGTGCTCCTCGGCGAACATGGTGGACAGGGCGGTCAGCGCGAAGGTGGCCACGGCGACGGGTAGCGCGAGCATCGCGAGGATCAGCGCGCTGCGTCCCTTGGAGCGCCAGGCGGTGCGGCGCGAGATCCGCAGCGCCGCGCGCAGGCCCCTCATCGCGCGCTCACCGCGCCCAAGCCGCTCGCGCCGTCCGTGCCGTCCGTGCCGTCCGCGCCGCCCGTACCGCCCGTACCGCCCAAGCCGTCCGCGTCGTCCGTGCCGGACGAGTCGGTGATCCGTCCGTCCCTGAGGAAGACGACGCGGTCGGCCCAGGCGGCGTACCGCGGTTCGTGGGTGACCAGCAGCACCGCCGCCCCGGCGTCGGCGCGCTGCCGGAGCACCTGGATGATCTCGTCACCGGTCCGGGTGTCGAGGGCGCCGGTCGGCTCGTCCGCGAGGAGCAGGCGGCGCTCGCCGACGAGCGCCCGGGCGATGGCGGCCCGCTGCCGCTGCCCGCCCGACAGGTCGTCGGGGAACCGGTCGCCCAGGTCCGCGAGGCCGACCTCCTCCAGCACCTCCAGGGCTTCCCGCCTGGCCGTTCCGGCACGGACGCCGTCCAGCTCGCGCGGCAGCGCGACGTTCTCGATCACCGTCAGCGACGGGATGAGGTTGAGGTCCTGGAAGACGTAGCCGGCGCTCCGGCGGCGCAGCTCCGCCAGCCGCTTGGGCGACAGTGCGCTCAACTCGCGGCCTTCGAGGAGCACGGACCCCTCCGTCGGCCGGTCGAGCCCGCCCGCCAGGTTCAGCAGGGTCGACTTGCCGGACCCGGACGGTCCCATGACGGCGACCAGCTCGCCGGCCCGCACGTCTAGGCTGACGCCCGCGAGGGCGGGTACAGCGTGCGGCCCCTCGCCGTGGATCCGGACGACGCCGACGAGACGGACGATCGGCTCGCCGTCCGGAACGGGTAACCGGCCCGGGGGGTGGTGTTCAGTCACGGATGCTCCTTGGTAGGGCGGATGAGCAGGGCCTCGCAGTGGTCGAGCCAGCGCTGCTCCGCTTCGGCGTGGAAGATCATCGAGTCGAGGACGAGGCGCTGTGCGGCCTCCGCGGACGCGTCGAGGCCGCGCTTGGCGCGGGTGAGCTCCTGCAGGCCGCGCATCGTCGCGGATCGCTGGACCGCGATGACCGACGCCGCGTCCACACCGGGAGTGGTGACCGCCATCGCGAGCTTGATGACGAGCTCGTCACGGGGCCGGTCGGTCCGGGAGACGGGTTTGGCGAACCACTGGCCGAGCTCGTCGCGGCCGTCCTGGGTGATGGCGTACCGGACCCGGCCCTGCTCGTCCTGGTCGTCGCGGGACACCAGGCCGTCGCGTTCGAGGCGGGACAGCGTCGTGTAGACCTGCCCGATGTTCAGTGGCCAGGTCGTCGCCGTGGACGCCTCGAACTCGGTTTTGAGCTGGTAGCCGTAACGCGGGCCCTGGCTGAGCAGGGCGAGCAGGCCGTGTCGCACCGACATGAATACTTAGTATGCATACTGAGTATGCTTGGCGCCACTTGGAACCGGAACCACCGCGACGCCCGCGCTGAGCCGCGCACGTGCCGCGGCGTCGCGGCCGGGGCGGGTCGCAAGGGACGCCAACGAAGCGAGTCCGGCGGATTCGGTCCGCCGGACTCGGTTCGATCACCCGGTTCTCGCCGGGTACGGCCGTTGAACGGGTTCCTGCGGCGCGGGGCCGCGTTTCGCGAACGTACGGCCCGGGGTGATCAGGCGTTGCGGTAGGCGTGGAGGGCCAGGGCGCCGATGTAGGCCCAGGCGAGGATGACGGCGCCCGTGAAGGCGAGGTTGGCCCAGACGGCGCCGGCGCCGGCGGCGACGGTGAGGAACCCGGCGGCGGTCAGGGTGCCGGTCGCCGCGGAGATGCGGGCCCAGGCGGTGCGGCCGTCCCGGGCGAAGCGGCGGGCGAGGACGAAGCAGGCGGCGGCCAGGCAGGTGAAGCCGATGCCGCCCGCGGCCAGGTGGGCGATGCCGTGCCAGGTGACCTGACCCGTGGGCACACCACGGGGGAAGCCCGAAGCGGGGTCGGCGCGGAAGGCGCCCGCGGCGATCAGGCTGGCGCCGTAGGCGGTGACCAGGAGGGGCGCCCAGGTGGCCCTGCTCTGGGCGCCCCTCCGGACCCCGCTCTGGGCCCGGCTCTGGGCCCGGCTCTGGGCCCGGCGCAGCCCGGTGGCTTTCCAAGATTTTTTCAGCGGGGCCGTCACCCCCGCCGACCCGCCATGGCGGGTCAGCGGCGGATGGCCTTGGCGAGGATGGCGACGAAGGCCGCGAACCCGAGACCTCCGACGAGGATGGGCGCCATGACGACCGCGTCGGGATCCGGCCCGGTCAGGTAGCGGATGCCCATGCCGATGAACAGCAGGCCGCACAGTAGGGACATCCAGTTCGTCCGGTGCACCCGGCGCGGGCGCTCGGGCTGGGACTCAGGCAGCACGGCGCACCTCCACGTCGCCGAGTCCGGCCTTGACGTGCAACTCGATCGTCGGGGCGTCGCCCTCGACGGGCGTCTCCGGCTCCAGGACGCGGTCGAACCGTACGTCCGTGCCGTCCTCGACCCTGTGATCGATCTTCACCTCGCCCAGCTTGGCGGAGCCGTGCACCTCCACGCGGGCAGACGTTGGAACGATCACCGTGAGCTGTCCCAGCGACACCGACGCGTCGAACCTGAGCCGGACGCCGGGCCTGAGCGTCACGTCGCTCAAGTCGAGCTTGCCCTCGCCGAGGCCCAGTTCATAAGTGCCGGGCGACTGGACGGAGCCGACAGGATGCCAGACGAAGTTGCCGACCTTGCGGGGGATGCCGTTCACCGTCGAGCTGCCGACCAGCACGAGGGCCACGATCGTTCCGGTGGCGATCAGACCCGCGCCCCGGCCGAACCACGCCGCGACGAGCAGGCCCGCCCCGATCGTGACCAGGACCGCCCCGCCGACGACCGGCAGGCCGACCGAGCCGGAGCCGGTCCGCTGCATGGTGACCATGATCCCTCCAACGATCAGGGCGAGGCAGATGGTGAGGCCGCCGACGAACGACCTGGGGCGCTTGGGCTTCGCCGGCCGCGGAGGCGGGGGCACAGGCGGTCCGTACGGGCTCGGCGGGTAGGGCGAAGCGTAGGGCTGGTACGCCTCCGGCCTGCTGTAGGGGCCGTGCGGGGCGAAGGGCTCCCCGGCTCCGTATCCGTGCCCTCCGGCCCCGTGTCCTCCAGATCCGAGTCCGCCCGTGCGGTGCTGCCGGGGCTCCCGGGCGCCATGACCGTACGCGCCCGCTCGCGCCTCACGGGCCAGGTCCGACAGCCGCCGGTACCCGTCGCCGGCCGGAGCCTCGGAGACGGAGGGCCCCGGTGCTCCGGACGCCCAGCCGCCCGGCGCCCCGGAAACGCCCGGCCCGGGAGTGTTCGGGCCCCCGGGAGTGTTGGGGTCCGGGGTGTACGCGTCGGGGGCGGGCTCCGCGGCCAGGCGGGCGACGGGTTCGAAGGGCCGGGTCGGCGGGTCGGCGTCGGCCCGCCCGGCCGACGCAGGCGCGTCCTCGGCGACGGCGTCCTGGACGATCGTGTCGTCGGCGGCTCTGTCCGCCGAGACCGGGTCCTGGACCATCGCGTCCTGGATCGCGGTGTCGTCCGCGGCCGTGTCCTTCCCGGCCGTGTCCTTCCCCGCGGGGTCCTTTCCGGCCGGGTCCTGAATCGCGGTCTCCTGGACCATCGCGTCCTGGATCGCGGTGTCGTCCGCTGCCGCGCCGGGGGCCGCCGGGCTTTGGCCCGCGACGTCCTTCGGCGGGTCCTGTGACGCGTGCGCCTGTGACGCCGGCGTCTCGCGCAGCGGTGTCTCCTGCGCCGGCGCTCCCGGCCCGTACGGCTCCCGGTCGGGAGGCGGGGTGAAGGGCGCGAACGGCGCGAAGTTCGAGGGGGTCCGGGTCATGCCGCGGCGTCCGGTCGCCCGGTCGGGCATCGACTTGGCCATCGTCAGCAGGTCGACGCCGCGCGCGTGGGCGGCCATCAGCACGATGGCGAGCAGCGTGCCGACCACGATCGTGCCGCGGTTGATCCCCCCGGAGGCGACGTTGATGATCAGGCCGAACGCGAAGACCGCGGCGAGCAGCGCGAGCACGGTCTCGGCGTCGAACAGCCGCCGGGTCCACTGCTCCAGGTGCCCGGGGCCGCCGCCCGGCCGGCGCATCAGCAGGAACGCCGCGACGTACAGCATGACGCCGGTGCCGGAGGCGAGGACCAGCACCGCGAAACCGACCCGGAAGAGCACGGGGTCCATGCCCGTGAACCTGCCGAGACCCGCACAGACGCCCGTGATCACGCGCCCGTCGCGGGAACGGCTCAGCACCTTCTCGGGCTCGGGCGTGCCGGCGGAGTCGGGAGCGGGGGTCGGTGGTGCCTCGGTCATGGTCCCATCCTGGCCTCGCCGGTCATACCCCTGCCATCGGGGGAACCCCTGACTCGTCCCCGACCCCTCAGGGACGGCGTCAGGGCTCTCAGATACCGAGTTTGAGCCCTATGTAGGCGATCCTGGCCGTACGATCCTCGGCTACCAGACGGAAGTGAAGCCGCCCTGCTCCCGGGGTAAACCTGGCATGCCACTCAAAGACACGTGTGAGGCCGTCTAAATCTACGAAGCGGCACAGCCGCTCGCGTCCCTCGAACTCCTGGCTCACATAGGTCTGCCACTGAGGTAGGGCGGCGGAATTCGCGCTCCACTCTGAGATGGATCGCTCCAATTTCAGGAGTGCACTGGCTACCGGCCGTACCCAGTCCTGCCGCAACTCCCGCAGATCCCTCTCGACGCGGGGAAGGAAGCAGAGGTGGGGGAAGAAATAGGTCCTGCTCTCCCATATTGCGTCGCCCGATACAAGACCGTCGCGTCCCGTCTCCTGCACCCACTCCTTGTGCACCACGGCATGCCCAGGAGCGGCGGCGTGACGTACCTCCACGGTGTCCTCGCGTAACGACACCTCTCCCGAATCGTCCTCGACGAGCATCTTCCGCCGGACATCGAGCGAGGTACGGTCCCAGACCGTGTCATAGGTGAGGCTCACGGCGAGTCCGTCTGACAGATGTGCCGCTCCGATGCCCTCGGCGAGTCGATCGCCGTACCGATACTCGACATTCGCGTCTGCCTCCTCGGCCAGCACGGACCGGTAGGGGGCGCGATTTTGTAGGGCACGGATCAATCGCCAGCGATCGCGATTGGCGCCGCTGGCAGCGATCCACTGTTGTACGGAGTAACCGGGCGCGAGCTCCATGGACTTCAACTCCACGGCGGTGACGAGGGCGATGTCGCCACGCCAGCCACGGATCGCTCTCAGCAGATCCACGAACTCGGCCATAACGTGGTCGGTCCGATGCTGTGGCGCCTCCACCGTTGCAGAGAGCTCGTTGAAGAACAGCAGGACAGTCATGGGGGGTCCTTACGCGCCTGGTTCAGTCCAGAAGGCGATCCAGCGAACGCTCCCACTCATCGAAGAAGCCCTCGGGCCAATGGGAGATCATTCCGTCCGGTCCCACAGTAGGGCTGGCTATCTCTATTCCGCCGATGTTTCTGCGGAAGTAATGCAACAAGACGTCTCCCGCAGGGATTTTGCGCTCCTTCACCGCGAGCCGGACACCATTGAGCACGTGGTCACTGTGTGTCTCCACCACGACCTGCGCGCCGGCGGCGGCTGCCGCGCACGTGAGGGTCGCCATCCCGGTCTGTCCGCGAGGATGCAGGTGGGCCTCCGGGTTCTCGATCAGCAGGAGGCCGCCCGGCCTGGCGGTCAGGCACGCCACCACCACCGGCAAGACGTAGGTCAGACCGAACCCGACATTCGTCGGCCGGTACCGATTGCTCGCGGACAGCCCGGCGGTGCCGAACCGGAAGCTCAGCCGGACGGAGTCGGTACCTTCAATCGCCTCCGCCTGTAGGTTGACGCCAGGGCATATCTCCTGCATCCATGCCTCGGCCTGGTCGAGGAGGCGGCTTGAACGAGCCTGCGGATGCCGGAGGTGCTCATCGCGCACCGGCTCGTCCTGGAAGTGCCGCAGGAAGTTGACCGCGTGCTCACCACGCGAGCCGAGAAATCCACGCCTGACTGCAATCTCATGTGAGCGTGGGTAACTGACCGAAGGGGAGATGCGATCGGCGCGAAGGTATTGGAAACCGGTTCCGGACAGTGGCGGCGGCAGGACAGGATCGGGGTGATCGTGGCCGTCGTCCACCCGTAGAAGATCCGCCTCGCGCTCATAACGCACCGACCAGGAGTAGTCGACGTCTCGGTATCGCAGGGCGAGCTGAATGCGCGGCTCCGCGTCGTCCAGGCGGACGTAGTCCTCATGGAGAACGTCCTGCCCCACCCCAAGCTCAACCAGGTCTCCATTGAGCAGGAAGCCACCGTCATCCTCGTGCAGAGCATCGTAGGACTGGCGTAGCAGCGCAAACGCCTGCAAGATCGTGCTTTTGCCGCTGGAGTTCAGCCCGGAGAGCAGGGTGTAGGGGGCGAGCGGGATGTCGGCGGAGGCGAACGCCTTGAAATTGGTGACACTGAGCCGGTCAATCACCGGCGACCTCCCGCAGGGTCATATCGACGGCCTTGAAGCGCCGGTGGACCTTGACGATGTCACCGGTGCTGTAGGAGATCGCCCGTTCGAAGTCGTGTTCACGGATCAGAGTGAACAGCCGTGCCAGCACCTCTTCGCGCCGCTCCCGCAGCAGGGCCAGCTCCCGGTCGGAACGCCGGGCGAGGCCGACCGCCACCGCTTCGAACAGTGCCTTGTTGATCGGCGATCGACGATGGCCGCCGACGAATTTACGGAAGGCCCACTGTCCGAAGATTTCCCGTGCCGCCTCCATGGCCCTGGAGAACTCCTCGCGAAGCCGTGACACCTGCGTCCCGCTGAGCCTGTTGATCTCGTGCATCGCATCGCGGAGGAAGTCATCGAAGTCCCGGCGGTTGTAGTGGTCGGGTTCAGTGAGCCGGAACGCGATGAAGCGCAGCACCATCTCGCGATCGTCCATACGTTCCGGAGAGACCGAGCCGAGTGTCGCTTTCTGGTACGGCTCCGACTCGGCCAGTTCGTGCAGAAGGCTCCGTGCCGGCCCGGGAATCAGGGCATGTCTCAACTCCTGCCGGGTGAGCGGTCGTCCCCCGGTGTTGATCCGGGCGAAGATGCTGAACATCACCGGCTCCGGCGTGCCCTGCCGGATGAGGTGCACCACCAGTTCGGTTTCCAGCAGGCGCGTCTGTAGTCGCCCCGGCAGGTCGGCGAACCGCTTGCCCTCGTAATCCGGTCCCAGATACTCAAGATGTTTCAGAGTGAGAGGGGCCGCCCCGATGCTCTCGGGATCGATGAAGCGTGCCATGGCCGTCAGTCGCTGGACGCCGTCGACCATCACCCACCGTGCGTCGTCAGCCTCGGCCGCGTAGAAGGTCGGCAACGGAAGGCGGAGCAGCATGGACTCGATCAACCTGCTCTGTGCCTGCTGCGTCCAGATTCCGGCGAGCCGCTGGAAGTCCGGCTGAAGGTCAAGCGCACCCCGTCGTATCCTGGCCAGCAGTAGGTCAACAGTGGGAGTTCGAGTCGCCACGTCAATTTTCTCAGGGTCGAACGGTTCCCTGATCGTCTCCTCGTCGGAGATCTCCCGCTCGACGCCGGTGCTGCGGCCGACCGAGTCCAGTTCGACCGCGAACTCCGGTTCGATTTCGCGATCCAGTCGTTCCTCGAACATCTGCCTCGCCGTATCCTCCAGCGCCCGATGCGCCATCCGCAATTGGGCGGCGCGCACGCCGATGGCGTGATCCAACAGTATCCGTAATCACACGAGCGCAGAGCGGTTCCGCAGGACCGATCCTTCAGGTAGCGGAAACACGAAGAGAAACCGCCGCACGGACCCTGACTCGTCCCCGACCCCTCAGGGACGGCGTCAGGGCATGCCCTGATGCGCTCATGCTCCGTGACGTGTGACGATGCTTCCCGAGATGTCTGAGATGCCTAACGCCCCAGCGGCGTACCCCCGGATGGTCCGGCCCCTCTCGGGCCGGGTGGTCGCGGGCGTCGCGCAGGGCGCCGCCGCCCAGCTGCGGCTCGACCCCGTCGTGCTGCGCCTCGCCTTCGTGCTGCTCACCGTCGTCGACGGGCTGGGCCTCGTGGCGTACGCCGCGCTGTGGATGTTCACCCCCAAGGAAGAGGTGAAGGGACCCGAGCCGGCCCGCGAGTGGGGCCAGCTCGCCTCGTACGGCGTGCTGTGGCTGGCTCTGGCGGGCTTCGCCTGGCTGACGGGCGCCTCCAGCGGCGGGTTCGGCACCTGGCCGATCGCGGTCGGCGGCATCGGCGCGCTGATCCTGTGGCAGCAGGCCGACCCGGGGCGGCGGCAGCGGTGGATGTCCGGCGCGGTCAAGCAGGTCAGCACGACCTGGGTGCGCACCGGCATCGGGGCGCTGCTCGTTGTCGTGGGCGCGATCGGCTTCCTGGCCGCGAGCGGCGAGCTGGCCAAGGCGAAGACCGGGCTGGTGTTCACGGCGGTGGTCGTCGGCGGCATGCTGATGATCGCCGCGCCCTGGCTGGCCTCGCTCGTGAAGGAGCTGCAGCGTGAGCGCACCGAGCGCATCAGGCAGGAGGAGCGGGCCGAGGTGGCCGCTCACGTCCACGACTCGGTGCTGCACACGCTCACCCTGATCCAGCGCAACGCGCACGACGCGCGGGAGGTCGCCAGGCTCGCCCGGTCGCAGGAGCGGGAGCTGCGCAACTGGCTCTACCAGCCCAAGCAGGACGCCGACGCCTCTCTCGCCGCCGCCGTACGGCGGGTCGCGGCCGAGGAGGAGGACGCCCACGGCGTGCAGATCGAGGTCGTCTGCGTGGGCGACTGCGAGCTGGACGAGGGCCTGGTGGCCCTGCTGCACGCCGCCCGGCAGGCGATGGTCAACGCGTGCAAATACAGTGGTGCTCCGACCGTCTCCGTCTACGCCGAGGTCGAGCCCGACGAGGTGACGGTGTTCGTCCGGGACCGGGGCAAGGGCTTCGTGCTCGACGACGTCCCCGGAGACCGGATGGGCATCCGCCAGTCGATCATCGGCAGGATGGAGCGCAACGGGGGAAGCGCCCGGGTCAGGACCGAGCCCGGCGACGGAACCGAGGTCATGCTGACCATGAAGAGGGAAAATTGACATCCTTCCCCGCCCGAAGGGAGGGGATTCCGACCGTCGCCGGTCGGGCTTCCTGCTTCACCGCCGGTCGCCTCGTCCGAGAGGATTCTCGTTGAGGTCTTACACCAGCTCCACAGGCGTTTCACCTCTCCGCCAGCCCGGCGGCGAGGATGTTCTTGGCGGCGTTGACGTCCCGGTCGTGGACCGCCCCGCAGGCGCATTGCCAGGTCCGGACATGCAGCTGCATCGACTCAGCCAGTGCCCCGCAGGCCGAGCACAACTTGGAAGAGGGAAACCACCGGTTTACAACCAGCAACTCCCGCCCATACCAGTTGGCCTTGTGCTCCAGCATGGACCGCAGTTCCCTCCAACTCGCATCCGAGATCGAGCGGGCGAGGGCGTGGTTCTTCACCATGTTCCGCACCGTCAGGTCCTCGATCACGACCACTTGATTCTCGCGGACGAGCCGAGTCGAAAGCTTGTGCAGGAAGTCTCGGCGGCGGTCGCTGATCCGCGCGTGGATGCGGGCGACCTTGAGCCGGGCCTTGGCCCGGTTCGCGCTGCCCTTGGCTTTGCGGGCCAGCGAGCGCTGGGCCTTGGTCAGGCGCCTGCGGCTGTCCCGCGCCGACGCTCGGGACCTCTTGCGCGACTTGAAGGTGGGATACCTGGCCCGGCGCGCGAAGAAGTTCGCGAACGCCGCCTGCAGGTGCCGCAGCGCCTGCTGCAACGGCACACTGGACACCTCGTTGAGAAACGCCAGCTCCTCGCTGCGCTTCCATGCCGTGAGCGAGGCCGAGGACTCAACGTAGGAGATACGGCGGCCTTCCACGGTGTAGGCGCGGGTCCGTTCCTCCAAGGCCTTGTTGTAGACCAGGCGTACGCACCCGAACGTCCGGGCAAGCTCGCAGGCCTGCTCGGGGGTCGGGTAGAAGCGGTACCTGTAGGCCCGCTTCACGGTCCGGCGCATGCCCCACATCATGCACGATCGGTTCTCGCGCATGTGTTCCTACGGCGGTTTCCCCTGGCGGCGAAACGCCTGCCTCTACCCTGCTCCGTAGCAAGTCCGATTCCTCTCCCGCCTGGAGGCGGGGGTTTCCTCGGAGGATTTTGATGAAGACCGTACGCGTGCTGATCGTTGACGACCACCGGCTGTTCCGTTCCGGCGTACGGGCCGAGCTGGGGCCCTCGATCCAGGTGATCGGCGAGGCCGAGGACGTGGAGTCGGCCGTGAAGGCGATCGGCGAGCTGCAGCCCGACGTGGTGCTGCTCGACGTGCACATGCCGGGCGGCGGCGGCCAGGAGGTGCTGCGGCGCGTGCTCGGCTCGGGCTCCCAGGTGCGCTTCCTCGCGCTGTCGGTGTCGGACGCGGCCGAGGACGTGATCGGGGTCATCCGGGGCGGCGCCCGGGGCTATGTGACCAAGACGATCAGCGGCACGGAGCTGACCGACGCGATCAACCGCGTGTCCGAGGGCGACGCGGTGTTCTCGCCGCGGCTGGCCGGGTTCGTCCTCGACGCGTTCGCCTCGACGGAGGCCCCGCCCATCGACCCGGAGCTCGACTCGCTCACGCAGCGGGAGCGCGAGGTGCTGCGGCTGATCGCCCGGGGCTACGCCTACAAGGAGATCGCCAAGGAGCTGTTCATCTCGGTGAAGACCGTCGAGACGCACGTGTCGAGCGTGCTGCGCAAGCTGCAGCTGTCCAACCGCCACGAGCTGTCGCGCTGGGCCACCGCACGACGTCTGGTCTGACCCCGTCTGGTGCTACCGGCCCTCGGCGTGCGACGCTCGTTGAATGGGCCGTGACGTACCCTCCGTCTCCTTCAGCAGGGAGGACCGCCGCCGCTACCGGGACAAGGTGAAGCTGTCGCTGGACATCCTGGCCGAGATGCTGCGGGAGTCGCGGTTCGGGTTCGACCGGCCTCAGATGGGCCTGGAGATCGAGCTGAACCTGGTCGACTCCGGGGGCGAGCCGGCGATGAAGAACGCGGAGGTCCTGGCCGCCATCGCGGAGCCCGACTGGGCGACGGAGCTGGGCCAGTTCAACGTCGAGATCAACATTCCGCCGCAGGTGCTGTCCGGTGAGGGCAGCCGCCTGCTGGAGGAGTCCGTACGGCTGCGCCTCAACCGGGCGCAGGAGCGGGCGGCGCGCGTCGGCGGGCAGCTCATGCTGGTCGGCATTCTGCCGACGCTGCGTGAGACCGACGTCAGCGAGGGGACGCTGTCGGCCAATCCCCGCTACAAGCTGCTGAACGAGCAGATCTTCGCCGCCCGCGGCGAGGACCTGCACCTCGTGATCGACGGGGTGGACCGGCTCGACACCTACGCCGACAGCATCACCCCCGAGGCGGCGTGCACGAGCGTGCAGCTCCACCTGCAGGTCAGCCCCGAGACGTTCGCGGACCACTGGAACGCGGCCCAGGTCATCGCCGGCCCGCAGGTCGCGGTCGCGGCCAACTCGCCGTTCCTGTTCGGCAAGGAGCTGTGGCGCGAGACCAGGATCAGCCTGTTCGAGCAGGCCACCGACACCCGGCCCGAGGAGTTGAAGGCCCAGGGCGTGCGGCCGCGCGTGTGGTTCGGGGAGCGGTGGATCACGTCGGTCTTCGACCTGTTCGAGGAGAACGTCCGCTACTTTCCCCCGCTGCTGCCCCTGTGTGACGAGGAGGACCCGAGGCGGGTCATCGACGAGGGCGGGGTGCCCGAGCTGCACGAGCTGCGGCTGCACAACGGCACTGTCTACCGCTGGAACCGGCCCGTCTACGACGTCTCGGACGGCGTGCCCCACCTGCGGGTGGAGAACCGCGTGTTGCCCGCCGGGCCGACGGTGGCCGACATCGCGGCCAACGCCGCGTTCTACTACGGGCTCATGCGCGTGCTCCCATCGGCCGAGCGGCCCGTGTGGACGCGCATGTCCTTCGCCGCCGCCGAGGACAACCTCCGCAACGCGGCGCGGTACGGCCTCGACGCCCGCCTCTACTGGCCGGGCCTGGGGGAGGTGCCCGCCGCCGAGCTGATCCTGCGCAGGCTGCTGCCCATGGCCTATCACGGGCTCGACCTGTGGGAGGTCGACCCGGTCCAGCGCGACCGGCTGCTCGGCATCATCGAGCGGCGCTGCGTGACCGGCCGTACGGGGGCGGACTGGCAGGTCAGGACGGCCCGCGCGTTCGGCGGAGACCACGAGGCGCTGCGCCGCATGACGCTTCGCTACCTGCAGCACATGCACACCAACGAGCCCGTGCACACCTGGGGCATGTAAAACTCTCGCGTTCGGCGACGGCGCAAATTTTTGCCGCCTAAATGGGTATTCACCTGAAAATGACCCGCCGAACACTGGCCGTGCTCCTGCTCCTTGCGGTCCTCGTCGCGTCCTGTGGCACGCTCACCGGCTCGCCGCCGGACCGGGCGCGGCCGGGGGACGCGGCGTCGCGGGGCACGCCGTGTGAGGGAACCGGGGACGACTTCCCCGGCGACGTCAAGCTCGCCCGGTGCCTCACCGAATGGTTCTGGGCACAGCGCTTCCGGCAGAGCGGGGGAACCTACCGCCCGATCTCCCGGTTCGTGGCCTACCGGGGCGACGACGGCCCCGACTGCGGCGGGCGGCCGGCCGTGCCCGAAAACGCCTTCTACTGCCCGTACGGCCATTTCATCGCCTATGACGAGGCCTGGCTGAAGGCGATGTACGACCAGTTGGGCGACGGTGCGGTCTACGTCGTCATCCCGCACGAGCTGGGGCACGCCGTGCAGGCCCAGCTCGTCGAGGACTTCCGGTTCAACGTGCAGCGGGAGCTTCAGGCCGACTGCTACGCGGGCGCCGCGCTGAGCGGGCTGATCCGCGTGGGGGCGCTGAGCGCCGATCAGGGCGACGACGAGGAGTTGCTCGCCAACCTCCACGCGGCGGGCGATCCCACCGACATCTGGTGGGCGCCGGACGCCCACGGCACCCCGCGGCAGCGCCAGCAGTACTTCGCCGACGGCTATACCGAGGGGGCGGGCACCTGCTGAGGCGGCGGTCGCCGGGAGCGTCGTACGCCCCTGCGGCGATGGGAGCATGGCGACGTGACGACGAACCGGGCGAGGCGGGCGGGTGCGCTGGGCGGCGCTCTCGGCGTGCTCATGGCGGCGAACCTGCTCAACAACCGGGTCGCCCGGCGGTGGGCGCCGCTGACCTCGGCGGTCGCGACCGGCACACTGGTGCTGATCGCCCGCGGGGAAGGGCTGACCTGGCACGATCTCGGCTTCCACGGTGCCCGCACAGGGGCCGTGACCGGGGGCGCGCTCGCCGCCGGAGTCGCGGCCGTCTACGCGGCGGGCCTCGCCCACCCGCGCACCCGCGCGCTGTTCCACGACGAGCGCGCGCTGGCGCTGTCGCGCCGCCGGGTGCTGGAGGAGGCTCTGGTGCAGGTGCCCTTCGGGACCGTGCTGCTGGAGGAGGTGGGTTTCCGCGGCGCGCTGCCCGCCCTGCTCGGCCGCTCGCTCGCGCCGCGTGCGGCCGTCGCCGCCTCGGCCGCGTTGTTCGGGCTGTGGCACGTGCTGCCCGCGATGGACATGGCCAGTGCCAACGCCGCACTCGGCCGTCTCGCCGCCGGGGAGACCCCGAACGAGGGCACAGGGCGGGGCGGCCCAGTGGAGACGAGACGGCTGGTGGAGACGAGACGGCTGGTGGAGACGGGACGGCTGGTGGAGACGGGACGGCTGGTGGCGGGGACGGTGGCGTCCACCGCGCTCGCCGGGCTCGTGTTCCACGCGCTGCGCCACCGCGCCGGGCTGCTCGCACCCGCGCTGCTCCACCTGGCGACGAACTCCCTCGGCTATGCCGCCGCCAGGGCGGCCCGCCGCCTGGATCAGCCCTCGCGGGGGTCGGCCAGCCCGGTCCGGTAGGCGTACGCGACCGCCTGCGCCCGGTCGCGCACCCGGATCTTGGCGAAGAGGTTGTTGATGTGCGTCTTCACGGTCGCCTCGCCGATGAACAGGTGAGCGGCGATCTCCGCGTTGGTCAGCCCGTGGGCGATCAGCCGCAGCACCTCCGCCTCGCGCGGTGTCAGCCCGTCCGGCGGCGGCGTCCCGGCACCGGACGGTGTCCCGGCGCTCGGCGATGTTCCGGCGCTCGGCGATGTTCCGGCGCTCGGCGACGTGCCGGCATCGGGCGAGGTCCCGGTTCCCGGCGTGCGGCCCGCTCGCCGCGCCTCGCGGGCGTGGCGCGGCGAGAAACGGGACCGGTGATCCGGTGCGGCGGCCGGGCCGGGCGTTTCGCCGGGCGGCGAGGTGCCGGTGTCACCGCCCGCGCCGGTGACGGTGTTCAGGAGCCGGCGCTGCACGCCGGGGTCGAGCTGGGCGTCGCCGTTCATCACCGTGGTCACCGCGCGGGCGATCTCCTCGGCGTCCGCGCTCTTGGTGAGGAAGCCGCGCGCCCCGGCCCGCAGCGCGGCGAAGACCGACTCGTCGTCGGTGTACGTCGTCAGCACGACGACCTGCGTGCCCGGAAACCCGGTGCGGATCCGCCGGGTTGCCTCGACCCCGTCCATGCGGGGCATGCGCAGGTCCATGAGCACCACGTCGGGCCGTTCGTCCGCGACCAGGCGGAGCGCGGCCTCGCCGTCGGGCGCCGACCCCACCACCTCGATGTCCGGCAGCAGGCCGAGCAGCAGGACGAGCCCGTCGCGCACGACGGCCTGGTCGTCCACCACCAGCACGCGGGCGGTCACGCCGGCACCCGCAGCCGGACCCGGAAGCCGTCCTCGGTATCGCCGGCCACCAGGGTGCCGCCCAGGAGTTCGGCGCGTTCGCGCATGCCCACGAGTCCGTATCCTCCTCCCGGTGTCCCCCGCCCGTCACCCGGGGGGTTGACGACCTCCAGTTCGCACTCCCGGTCGCCGAAGCTCAGCCGTACGGTGACGGGGGAGCCTGGGGCGTGCCGCCGCACATTGGTGATGGCCTCCTGGGCGGTACGGACCATCGCCAGCTCGGTCTCGGGGGACAGGCGGCGTTCGTGCCCGGAGACGACGACGGCGCACTCCTCGCCGGTCGCGTCACGGAACTCCTCGGCGAGCGCGTCCAGCGCGGCGGGCAGCGGCTGGGCGTCGTCGCGGAGCGCGGCCACGGCCCTGCGCGCCTCCTCGAGACCCTTCTTGGCCAGCTCACGAGCGCGTTCGACCCGGTCAAGGGCCTCCTGCGAGCGGTCGGCGCGCAGCAGCAGCCGGGCGCCCTCCAGGTGCACGATCTGCGCCGACAGGGAGTGCGCGAGGATGTCGTGGATCTCCCTGGCGATCCTGGCCCGTTCGGCCAGCACGGCCTCTCCCGCCTGGGCGGCCGTGGCGGCCCTGCGCTGCCTGATCGCGTAGGCGACCGTGAAGACCACGCAGATCGAGACGCCCAGGCTGACGGCGCGGTCGGTCGCGCCGGCGGGAACCACGGGTGACAACACGTCGGTGGCGACCACCCCCAGGCCCGCCAGAGCGAGCAGCAGCAACGGCAGCGACCGGCTGAGGGGGTGCCGCACGGCCGCCGTCCCCATGGCGAACATGACCACGGCGATGGCCGGGCTGCCGCCCTTCGAGAGCGCGTCGAGGGAGAGGGCCGGCACGATGACGAGGCCGAGGAGAACGGCATGCGCGCGCCCCGCGTCCCAGCGACGCGGGAGAACGACCGGCAGCAGCCGGAGCGCGATCGTCATGGCCAGGGCGACGGCGATGACGGCGGTCAGCACGGTGACGGCGAGCCGATCGCCCGCCAGGCCGAATCCCGGTGGAGACGTCGCCTGCCCGCCTATCACCATCGCGGTGACCGCCGTCGACAGGCACGCGCCGGCGATCGCGTTTCTGCGGCGGGATTCCGGGCCGGCCTGAACATGTCCGTCACGACTGGGCACGCCCCGACGTTAGCGGGCCGTCCGAGCGGCGGGTACGGCGGCGTGGGGCAGCGCGTTCCCCCGGCGGGCGATCATCAGGAACTGGACGCCGAGGGTCACCCCGATGAACAGGAGGATGGAGCCCTGGGGTGAGGTGATGCCGAGCACGGTGGTCAAGAAGATCATCGCGACCCGGACGGCGATGGAGCCGGCCCAGGCGAGCAGGGTCATGGGGGTGCCCTGCGACCACGCCACGCCGTGCTGGTCGCGCCAGACCCGCGTGGTCGCCGCCCGCAGCGCGCCGAGACCGGCGGCCACGAGGAGGCCCGCCACGAGCAGGGTGACGGCGAGCACCGGGTGGAGGGGGTCGACGAGCTTGTCCCCGTCGGAGGCGAGCCCGCCCAGGACCATGGCCACGGCGATGATCAGGCCGACGGGCCTGGCGGCGGGCCGCGGTGTCATCTGCCGGTAGACCACGAAGGCGACGGCGGCCAGGGCGATGACGACGATCTGTGCTTTGTCCATGCCCATGACCGTAGGGAGATCGGCCTCTGCCCGGATCGGCGCGAGGGTGGAAATCGGCCGATCTCCACCCCCGGGTGGACGCGCCACCCCTCTTCCTCCGTGATCTCGCTGTTTGTCGCAGGAATGGCCCGTGACCTGCGCCTATCCGCGCGCGCTTTTTTCCCGCAGCACCCCGGCTTCCCGCGCCCACGTCTCGCATGATCGTGCACTCTTTCCCGCAGGCCGCCTGCCCGCGCGTACGTCCTGCGTGATCACGCGATCCGCTGGTCGTCAGGCGGTGATCACCCGCTGGAACCCCTCGGCGTACGAGCCCTCGGGAAGGCCCGCGGCGGCGGCGTGGCCGGAGAGCCAGCCCTTGATCATGCCGTCCAGGTCCGGGACGTGCGAGGTCTGGCTCTCGTGCGCCCGCAGAGCGGCGATCTTGCGGTTCACCGTGGCGGTGACGTCGACGTAGTGGTCGACCGTCATCCCGCCCGTGAGCCAGACCTCGCGTACGGTCCAGGCCTCCAGGCCCTCGTCGGCCAGCAGTTCGGGGAAGGCGTACGGATTGCGCGCGTCGGGGTAGACGGCGTCGAGGGTGGCGCCGCCGACCGCCCGGTGGTCGGGGTGGGTGGGCCCGAGCCGCTCGTAGTTGCGCTCCGGGGTCGAGGTGATGACGAGATCGGGCCGCACCTGGCGGATCACCCGCGTGATGTCCCGTCGCAGGCCGAGCGTCTGCTCCACCATGCCGTCCTGGTAGCCCAGGAAGCGCAGGTCGCCGACGCCCACGCACTTGGCCGCGGCCGTCTGCTCGGCCCGGCGCAGCGCGGCCATGCCGCCGTTGTCCAGCGCCCGGTCGAATCCGCCCGCGTCGCCATCCGTGACCAGGCAGTACGTCACCTCGGCGCCCGCGTCCGTCAGTCTGGCGATCGTTCCCGCGCCGCCGAAGTCGATGTCGTCGGGGTGTGCGACGACCACCAGCACTTTTTTGATTTCCGCCTCGTCCAGCACCAGCAGCCTCCTCGTGTTCCGGCACATCACCTTAAACGGGACTTGCCAGGCGAGTGGGCTCCGAATGTCGGCGTGCGGTCATAACCTAAGGAGGGTGTCCACCCGAGCCGCCACTCATCCATTGCTCGACGGCCTCAACCCGCAGCAGCGGGACGCCGTCACCCACCAGGGCAGTCCGCTGTTGATCGTCGCCGGGGCCGGCTCCGGAAAGACCAGGGTGCTGACGCACCGCATCGCGTACCTGCTGGCCGAACGCGACGTCCAGCCGGGGGAGATCCTCGCGATCACCTTCACCAACAAGGCCGCCCGCGAGATGAAGGAGCGGGTCGACAAGCTCATCGGGCCGCGGTCCAAGGCCATGTGGGTCATGACGTTCCACAGCGCCTGCGTACGGATCCTGCGGCGCGAGGCGAAGCGGCTGGGTTTCACCTCCAGCTTCTCCATCTACGACCAGGCCGACTCCCAGCGGCTCATGGCGATGGTGTGCCGCGAGCTCGACCTCGACCCCAAGCGCTACCCGCCGCGGTCATTCTCGGCCCAGGTCAGCAACTTCAAGAACGAGCTGATCGACTACGAGACGGCGGCCGACCGGGCCTCGACCCACCTGGAGCGCACGCTCGCCGAGGCGTACCGCACCTACCAGCGGCGGCTCACCGAGGCCGGTGCGATGGACTTCGACGACCTGATCATGCTGACGGTCACGCTGTTCCAGCTCTTCCCCGAGGTGGCCGAGCACTACCGGCGGCGGTTCCGGCACGTGATGGTCGACGAATACCAGGACACCAACCACGCGCAGTACACACTGATCCGCGAGCTGGTCGGGCGGCCCGAGGTGCGCACCGCCGACGGCGACGTGGTGCGCGAGGGCGTCGAGCCCTCCGAGCTGGTGGTCGTCGGCGACGCCGACCAGTCGATCTACGCCTTCCGCGGCGCGACGATCCGCAACATCCTGGAGTTCGAGCGCGACTACCCGGACGCGCGGACGATCCTGCTGGAGCAGAACTACCGCTCCACGCAGACGATCCTGAACGCCGCCAACTCCGTCATCTCCCGCAACGAGGGCCGCAAGCCGAAGAACCTGTGGTCCGACCAGGGCGCGGGATCGAAGATCATCGGGTACGTCGCCGACAACGAGCACGACGAGGCCATGTTCGTCGCGCAGGAGGTCGACCGGCTGAGCGACGACCACGGCGTCACCCCCGGCGACGTGGCGGTCTTCTACCGCACCAACGCCGCCTCCCGGGTGTTCGAGGAGATCTTCATCCGCACCGGCCTGCCGTACAAGGTCGTGGGCGGGGTGCGGTTCTACGAGCGCAAGGAGATCAAGGACCTGCTCGCCTACCTGCGGGTCCTGGCCAACCCGAACGACACGGTGTCGCTGCGGCGCATCCTCAACGTGCCCAAGCGCGGCATCGGCGACCGCGCCGAGGCGATGATCGAGGCGTTCGCCAACCGGGAGCGGATCGCCTTCTGGGAGGCGCTGCGCCGGGCCGACGAGGCGCCGGGCGTGGCCACCCGCTCGCTCAACGCGATCCGCGACTTCGTCACGATGCTGGACGAGCTGCGCGGCAAGGAGCTACCGCTGTCCGACCTGGCGGAGGAGGTGCTGAGCGCCACCGGCTATCGGACGGAGCTGGAGACCTCGGGCGACCCGCAGGACGAGAGCCGGCTGGAGAACCTCAACGAGCTGATCTCGGTGGCCGCCGAGTTCGAGGAGGCCAATCCGGAGGGCACGCTCGTCGACTTCCTGGAGCAGGTCTCGCTGGTCGCCGACGCCGACCAGATCCCGGAGGGGGACGACCACGGCGGTGTCGTCACGCTGATGACCCTGCACACCGCCAAGGGCCTGGAGTTTCCCGTGGTGTTCCTCACGGGCATGGAGGACGGCGTCTTCCCGCACATGCGCTCGCTGAGCGACCCGAAGGAGCTGGAGGAGGAGCGCAGGCTGGCGTACGTCGGCATCACCCGGGCCAAGCAACGGCTCTACCTGTCCAGGTCGGCGGTTCGCTCGGCCTGGGGTGCGCCGTCGTTCAACCCCGCCTCGCGCTTCCTGTCGGAGGTGCCGGGCGACCTGGTCGACTGGCGCGGCGACCCCGGCAAGACCGCCTGGTCCGCCGCCACCTCGCGCCCGGCCCCCCGTACGGCTCCCGCGCAGAAGACCGGCGGCCGGCAGATCCCGAACCTGTCGCCGGGCGACCGGGTCACCCACGACACGTTCGGGCTCGGCACGGTGGTGTCGGTGGACGGCCAGGCCGAGAAGACCCGTGTGAAGATCGACTTCGGCAGCGAGGGCGAGAAGACCCTGCTGCTCGCCTACGCCCCCATCGACAAGCTTTGATCGACAGGCTCTGATCGACGGGCTCTGAGTCCCGCCCCCCGGTGCCATGCTCCGGGGGGTGGAGGTGGCGGGAAACGTCAACGTGACGATCCCCGCTCATGGGACCGTCTCCCTCCAGCAAGGCCACGACCGCCCGCACCTGGAGCTCGTCGACATCCACCGCCCGCTCGGTGCCACTCCCGTCGACGTCACGTTCCGCTTCCCCACCGCGGGCACGATCACGCTCCGCATCCCCGTCCTCCCGCTGTCACGAGGGGCCGGATCGCCCACGCCCGTCCGCAGTTAGTCGCGGCGACGGCCGGGCGTACGGAGTCGCGCGCCCGGCCGGAACGAACGGAGAGGCCGGCCCCCCGGTGGTGACCACCCGGGGACCGGCCTCTGTTTCACGCCGCGCGGGGGGCTCGGCCGCGCGGTGTCCGGCCCTGCCTGACGGGTCGTCCGGTTGTTCAGTTGGGCAGGACGACGGTGCCCTGCGTGTCCGGCACGTCGCCGTCGAGGTCGGCCAGGTTGGCCACCTTGCTCTTCGGCGGCGCCGTGACCGTGACCTTCCTGCCCCAGCCGGCGTACGTGGTGACGTCGCTCAAGGTGACGGTGAAAGAGTCGCCCTCGACCTTCATCCTCAGGTCGGCGGTGGCCGAGGCGCGGCGTACGAGCTGGTCGGCGCCGATCCACAGCTTCCAGGACACCACGGTCTTGGCGGGGTTGGATCCCACATTGCCGAAGCTGTCCTTGATGCCCGGACTGACCCTCATGAGCTGCGCCAGCGTGATGGTGCCGCGGTAGAGCGTGGTCTTCGCGCCGTTGACGCTGCCGCCCGGACCCTTGGCCTTGGTGGTCGCGAGGACCGCCTTGAGGTTGCGCAGGTCGGCGGGGTTCACGTACTCGCCCAGGCTCGTCGAGGAGCCCGGCCGCTGGCCGGGGAAACGCACCCAGGTCTTGCCCGCGGGCAGCAGGCTCGCGTAGACCCCGCCCGAGAGATAGCCCGTCTTGCCGATGACGATCGCGCGGAGGGGCTTCTCCGCGTCCTTCAGGTTGTCGTTCTCCTCCTTCAGCAGCTTGCTGTACTTGATCGTCTGCCTGCTGTCGGAGGCGACGAGGCCGGACCGGCCGAAGGCGAGTCCGCCGTTCCCGGTGAACGTGATGGCCGCGATGCCGGCGACGCTCATCGTGCCCGAGGCGACGTATCGCACGCCGTGGCCGGTGGCGTACTGCGCGCGCAGCGCGGCCACCGGGTCGGCCGGGGCCTGGGTCCGAGTGGAAATCTGAGCATGGGCGGGGGCGGCGACTGCGGGCGCCACGAGGGCGGCCGTCGCGGCGCACGCCAGCGCCATCAGTGCTCGCTTCACGAGTGATTCCTCCAGTACCTGCCCTCACGGTTGAGAAGGGCAGCCCAGGAATTTCCGTGGCTCGTGATCTCACGCAAGTCACGAAAATTCACATTTTCTAGTGGGGGGCGACCGGCCCCCGGGTGGCGGGCACCCGGGGGCCGGTCGCCGCTGTCACGGACCGCGCGGAGGGCTCGGCCGCGCGGTGTCATCCGTGTCCGGGCGCGGCTCAGTCGCCCAGATTGATGGTGTCCGGCATGTCGGGCACGTCGCCGAGGAGGTCGGACAGGCGTGCCACCTGGCTCTTCGGCGGCGCCTTGACCGTGACCCTCGAACCCCAGCCGACGAGCGAGGTGACGTTAGTCGCGTCGACCTCGATGGTCGTCTTCTTGAACCGGAGCTTCATCGTCAAGGACGTCTGCACCTTGCGCACGAGCTGGTCGGCGCCGATCCACATCTTCCAGCCGACCACGCTCTTGGCTTCGGAGGCGCTGAATCCGTCCTTCAGTCTCGGCTCGATCTCGGCGAGCCGCTTCAGCGTGATCGTGCCCCGGTAGAGCGTGGTCTTCGCGCCGTTGACGACGCCGCCCGCGCTCTTGGCCTTGGTGGTCGCGAGCACCGTCTTCAGGGTGCGCCAGTCGAGGGGGTCGACGAACTCGCCGGTGCCCCGCAGCGCGCCGACCCGGGCGTCACCGCTTGAGCGCAGCCACTTCTTGCCTTCGGGGAACAGGCTGGAGAAGACGCCGCCGTTGGTGTAGGCCGTGCGGCCGATGGTGATGGTCCGGGTGGGCTTGTCGGCGCCCTTCAGGTCCTTGTCTTCGAGCAGCGCGCCGTAGTCGATCTTCTGGCTGACGTCGGACGCCGCGATGCCGGAGCGGCCGAACGCGAGGGCGCCCTTCGCGGTGGACCTGACCGTCGTCATGCCGCCGAAGTCGATCGTTGCCGAGGACGTGAAACGGACGCCGTGCCCGGGGACGAACTGCTTCCTGAGAGCGGCCACGGGGTCGAGGGGCCGGGCCTGGCTGCCCGTGGTGTGAGCCTGCGCGGGGGCGGCGACGGCGGGCGCCACGAGCGCGGCCGTCGCGGCGCACGCCAGCGCCATGAATGCTCGCTTCAAAGTGATTCCTCCCGTAGGTGCCCTCAAGATCAGGAGGGCAGCCCGGGAATTCTTGCGGATCATGATCACGGAAAAGTTACGATAATCCGGATTTATGGGTAAGTCTCGAGCTAGTGGCGCGATACGCGGATTGATTATATTTCGCCGTGAAAGCGCAAATATGGAAGGATGCGGCGATTTCGGGCGCGACGATCCGCTCACGGTGGCCATGCGCACGATGGTCACGCGGGAGAGGCGGGGATTCCTCGACGGCGTGCGGGAACGCCCGATGGGCGGCTGACGAGGGGCCGTTCCGGTGCCGGGCTCCGGGCGGCGGTTACGCTTCGGGCAGCGAGCACCATCTGCGGGAGGTCTTCATGGCAGGCAGGATTCGGGTCGTCGTCGCGAAGCCGGGGCTCGACGGGCACGACCGCGGAGTCAAGGTGGTGGCGCGGGCGCTGCGCGACGCGGGCATGGAGGTCATCTACACGGGATTGCACCAGACGCCGGAGCAGATCGTCCGTACAGCCGTCCAGGAGGACGCCGCGGCGATCGGCCTGTCGATCCTGTCCGGCGCCCACATGACGCTGTTCGCCCGGCTCTTCGAGGTCCTGCGCGAGGAGGGCGCCGAGGACATCGTCGTGTTCGGCGGCGGCATCATCCCGGACGCCGACATCCCCGAACTGGCCAAAATGGGCGTCGCGCGGATTTTCACCCCCGGATCCACAACGCAGGAGATCGTGGAATGGGTCCGTTCGGCGGTTCCATCCACCGTTTAGGCATTTTGCCCAACCTTGCCGTACTTGAGGGTTGTTGGCAAGGCTCCGGTGGGACCCGACGACGCGGTCACGCTCGTACGGGGACTAGGCTTCATGCGCGGAAACGCCGGGCGGGACGACGGCGCCCGGCCTCGGACATCAAAAGGGACGGACCCTCGTGGACCTGTTCGAACATCAGGCGAAGGAGCTCTTCGCGGAGTACGGCATCCCGGTGCCGCGCGGAATCGTCGCGCACACCGTGGAGGAGGCGCGGGCGGCTGCCGAGCAGCTCGCCGGACGCGTTGTCGTCAAGGCCCAGGTCAAGACCGGTGGGCGCGGCAAGGCCGGCGGCGTGAAGGTGGCCGACGACGCCGCCGACGCGCACGCGAAGGCGACGCAGATCCTCGGCATGGACATCAAGGGCCACACGGTCCACAAGGTCCTGATCGAGGAGGCCAGCCAGATCGCGGAGGAGTATTACTTCTCCTTCCTCCTCGACCGCGCCAACCGCACCTTCCTCGCCATCTGCTCGGCCTCGGGCGGCATGGACATCGAGGAGGTCGCGCACACCGCGCCGGAGAAGGTGGCGAAGGTGCCGGTCAGCCCGCTGACGGGCGTCGACCGCGCCAAGGCCCGCGAGATCGCGGTGGCCGGCGGCCTGCCGCAGCAGGCGCTGGACGGCGCCGCCGAGCTCATCGAGAAGCTCTGGGCCGTCTTCGTCGACGAGGACGCCTCGCTCGTCGAGGTCAACCCGATGATCCTGTCGGCCGACGGCCAGGTGAAGGCGCTCGACGGCAAGGTCACCCTCGACGAGAACGCGAGCTTCCGCCAGCCGGAGCACTCCGCGTACGTCGACAAGGCCGCGGAGGACCCGCTGGAGGCCCGGGCCAAGGAGAAGCACCTCAACTACGTGAAGCTCGACGGCAACGTCGGCATCATCGGCAACGGCGCGGGCCTGGTCATGTCCACGCTCGACGTCGTGGCGTACGCGGGCGAGGAGTTCCCCGGCCAGCCCAAGCCGGCCAACTTCCTCGACATCGGCGGCGGCGCCTCGGCCGAGGTCATGGCGAACGGCCTGGAGATCATCCTGTCCGACCCGTCGGTGAAGTCGGTCTTCGTGAACGTCTTCGGCGGCATCACCGCCTGCGACGCGGTCGCCAACGGCATCGTCTCGGCCTTCCAGCTCCTGCAGAGCCGGGGCGAGGAAGTGACCCACCCGCTGGTCGTCCGCTTGGACGGCAACAACGCCGCCCTCGGGCGGCAGATCCTGGCCGACGCCGCGCTGCCGCGGGTCGAGCTGGTCGACACCATGGACGAAGCGGCCAAGCGCGCCGCCGAGCTCGCCGCGGTAGGTGCGTAATGGCTATCTGGCTCACCGAGAACAGCAAGATCATCGTTCAGGGCATGACCGGTGGTGAGGGCACCAAGCACACCCGCCGCATGCTCGCCGCCGGCGTCAAGGTCGTGGGCGGCGTGAACGCCCGCAAGGCCGGCATCACGCACGAGGGCCTGCCGGTCTTCGGCACGGTCAAGGAGGCCATGGAGCAGACGGGCGCCGACGTGTCCGTCGTCTTCGTGCCCCCGGCCGCCACCAAGGCCGCCGTCCGCGAGGCCATCGACGCCGAGATCCCGTTGTGCGTGGTCATCACCGAGGGCGTGCCGGTCCACGACACCACCGAGTTCTGGGCGTACGCCGTCTCCAAGGGCAACAAGACCCGCATCATCGGCCCGAACTGCCCCGGCATCGCCTCGCCCGGCGCCTCCAACGCGGGCATCATCCCGGCCGACATCACCACCAAGGGCCGCGTCGGCCTGGTGTCGAAGTCCGGCACGCTGACCTACCAGCTCATGTACGAGCTGCGTGACATCGGCTTCTCCACCTGCGTCGGCATCGGCGGCGACCCGGTCATCGGCACGACGCACATCGACGCCCTCCAGGCGTTCCAGGAGGACCCGGAGACCGACGCGATCGTGATGATCGGTGAGATCGGCGGCGACGCCGAGGAGCGCGCCGCGGCCTACATCGACGAGCACGTGACCAAGCCGGTCGTCGCCTACGTGGCCGGGTTCACCGCGCCCGAGGGCAAGACCATGGGCCACGCCGGCGCGATCGTGTCCGGCTCCGCCGGCACCGCCCAGGCGAAGAAGGAGGCCCTGGAGAAGGTCGGCGTCCGCGTCGGCCGCACGCCCAGCGAGACCGCTCGCCTGATGCGCGAGATCATGTCGTCGTGATCATGTAGTTCGTCGCAGGAGGGTCCCTGGCCTGCGCCACCACCGTCGGTGATCTCGATGTCGCCGCGCGATCGGCGCTCCTGCCGGCGGTTCCGTCATCCGTGACCTTGCACTTCCCGATGAAGTGCAAGGTCACGATGCGTATGAGGCCGGTTCGCAGTCGCTCTGCACGATCACGAAAGACGCATGCCCGGCTGGGGCGGCGGATGTGCGGCAAACCGCAAGATCGCGGCGAATCTGGGTGGGTGGGCGGCGTGGCGACGTGGAGAAAGACCGTGGGGCTGGGATGATGCGGTAGCGTGACGGGCCTTCTCGATCAATTCAGGACCGCTCCCCGTGCCGTGCTCGGCCGTATGGGCGCCGGCGACGACGAGGAGACCCGCCGTCCGCTCCCCGTCTCCGGCATGCTGGCCGCGGTGTCGACACTCGGCGTCGGTCTCGCCGTGCTCACCACGCTCACCCTCATCGGCTGGATGGCCGCACCCCGCGGGCCGTTCGGAGAGGGCCTTCCCGGCGTCTTCCGTACGGCCTGTCAGCTCTGGCTCGCCGCACACCACGCCGGTTTCGCGATCCCCGGCGGCCGGGTGGGCCTGCTGCCCATCGGGCTGATGCTCCTGCCGGCGGCACTGCTCTACCGGGCGGGCCTGTGGATGGCGCGCGATGCCGACCTGCGGGTGCGGATGCCCGCACGGCTGCCCAAGGGCACGCCGCGCGACGTCGAGAACGCCCGGCGTCGCGCCCAGCTCGCGCTCATCGCCCAGGCCGGCATCTCGCTGGCCGCGCCGTACGCGCTGCTCGCGGGCGTGATCGCCCTCGTCTCCGGCAACGAGATCATGCAGCCGTCCCTGGGGGAGGCGCTGGCCAGCCACCTGCTGCTGGCCTTCGTCACCGGGTCGGTGGCCACCGCACGCACGATCGGGCCGTGGCGGTCGATGCTGCGCCTGCTGCCCGAGCGGCCGCGGTCGCTCGTGGCCGGTACGGCCGTCGCGGTCGCGCTGATGCTCGTGGCCGGGGCCGTGCTGGTCCTCGGGGCCGTGGTGGTCAACTTCCCCCGGATCCAGCAGATGTCGGAGGTCCTCAGTCCCGGAGTGGTGGGCGGCGTGCTGCTCCTGCTCCTGGAGGTGCTCTACTTCTTCAACGCCGTGATCTGGGGCATGGCGTACATCTCGGGACCGGGTTTCGCGGTGGGCGCCGGGACGCTGGTCGCGCCCACCGGGATCAAGCTGAGCGCGGTGCCCATGCTGCCGCTCCTGGGCGCCCTGCCGTCGTCCGGCGCGGCGCCCACCTGGGTCATGGGCGTGATCGCGGTGCCGTTCGCGGCCGGGGCGGTCGCCGGCGTGGTGACGGCCAGGGTCGCGCCGACCCCCTCGATCGAGGCCGCGCCGCTGTGGGGGTTCGTCTGCGGGATCACCTGCGGACTCGTCGCCGGTACGCTCGCCGCGCTGTCGGGCGGCCCTCTCGGCGGGGCGGGCCTGGCCGCGGTGGGGCCGTCGCCCTGGGAGGTGGCGCTGTCGGTCACCTTGGAGGTCGGCGTGGCCGCCGGCATCTCGGCGGGCATCGCCAACTGGTGGCTGATCTCCCGGCGGCCGGCCACCGCGCCCGAGCCGGTGCGGAAGGCCGGCGCCGTGATCGCCAAGGCGGCCGGAAAGGTGCGGCCCGCCCGCGGCGCCCACCTGCCGGGCCACTGGCTCGACGCCACCGAGGCGGACACCCAGCCGATCCCGGTCATCAGGGACGACTGGACCGACGAGCATGCCGCCGCGGCCGCGGAGACCTTCGACGACATGAGCGCACGACGGCCCGGGGCCACCCCGCGGATCTCCGAAATCCCGCGCAAACCGGCCGTGAAGCGTCGTGCCCCGAGCCCCCCGCCGAAGCCGCGCAAGGACATCGTCGACGAGACCGACGACCGCGGGGGTCATGTCATCTACGTCGATCCCTACGCCTGGGACCGCGACTGATCCGTCCCGGGCCGCTCGGCGACGGCCGAGGCGAGGCGGTCCCGCAGGTCCGTCAGACGGGCGATCTCGGCGTCCAGGGTGGCGATCCGCCGTTGCACGACACCGCTGCCGCCGGAGCAGCCGGGGCTGCCGTACGGCGGCAGCGTGTCGTCCTCCAGCAGGTGCAGGCGGTCGGCGCAGCGGGCGACGTCCTCGATGGTCAGGCCGAGGGCGAGCAACCGGCGCACCAGGCGGATGCGGGCGACGTCCCGCGGGCCGTACTCCCGCTGGCCCGACGACGTGCGCGGGGGCGGCAGGAGCAGTCCGCGCTGCTCGTACAGGCGTAACGCGCGTGGGGTGGTCCCGGCCGCCGCCGCGGCGTCGCCGATCCGCATGAGGTCTCCTGGCTGTGGTCAGACTTCTATGACGACCGTTCCCATGTGCCGTCCCTCGAACAACTCACGCAACGCCCGCGGCGCGCTTTCGATGCCCGCGATCCGCGTGTGCGGGAAGGCGACGGCACCCGAGCGGAGCCAGGCGCCGAAGCGCTCCGTCCACTCCACGTGGGTCTCGTCGTCGATTCCGGTGAGACCGCGCAGGGTGATGTTCCTGGCGATGAGCTGGAAGGCGTCCAGCTCCACCGGGGCCGTCGTGCCGCCGGACGCGGCCGACAGCTGCGTGGCCAGGGTGCCGACCACGACGAGGCGGGCACCGGGCCGCGCCGCGGCGACCGCGGCCTGGAGCTGCTCGCCGCCGACGGTGTCCACGACCACGTCCACGCCGTCGGGCGCCGCCTCGGCCAGCCGCCCGTCGATCGCGCTTCCGTCGCGGAGCACCACCGCGTCGTAGCCGAGCTCGGCGATCATGCGCTCGGCCTTCGCCGGTGAGCCGGTGGTGCCGATCACCCGGGCCGCGCCCAGCAGCCGGGCGATCTGACCGGCGAGCGACCCGACGCCTCCGGCGCCCCCGGTGACGAGCACCGTCTCGCCCGCGCGCAGGCGGGCGACCCGGGTCAGGGCGGCGTACGCGGTGGCGCCGGGCGCCAGGTGCGCGGCCGGGTCGGGCAGGGCGTCGCCCAGCGGCGCGGCCACGGGGACCGCGGCGTACTCACGCCACCCCCGGAAGTGCGCGACCAGGTCGCCCGGCCGCAGCCCGCCGTCCTCCGTGCCTTCGGCGAAGGGGACCGCGACGACCTCGCCGACGGCCGGGCCGAACAGCGTGTCCCCGGGACGAAGCGGAGGGAAGGGCGTGCCCGGCACGCCTCCGGCGATCAGCGTGCGCAGCGAGGGGAAGACCTGGAACCAGCGGTTGCGCACCAGGACCTCACCGGCTTCCGGTACGGGCAGCGGAACCTCGGCCACGGTCAGGTGCTCCGGGCCGGGAAGGCCGGACGGAACCTCGGCGAGCCGGATCTCCCGTGCGGCGCGGGGCAGGGTCAGGGGCATGGGGGACTCCCACAGTGTCGGAGGGGAACCGCTCGTGCGGCACACCCGCACGGCCCCGCGACGCTAACCCCTGACCCGCGCGTCAAAGGCAAGACCCGGGAGCCGTCCGCGACTGGCGCGGCCGGCTCCCGTGCGGTCGTGTGGTCAGCTCCCGTGCGATCGTGTGGTCAGGCGGGAGCCGGGACGCCGGTGGGCCAGGCCACGCCCATCTTCCGCTCGAACGCGCGCATGAGCTGGTCGGAGCATTCCTGCTGGGCCGACACCGTGCCCGCGCCCTTGCGGCACTCGTTGTACGCGTTGAGCTCGTCGGAGAAGTAGAGCTGGAATCCCGCGGTGACGATGCCCAGGACGAACGCGAGCGACGAGAGCACGACGGCCCCGGTCGCCATCCCGATCCCGCGCCGTTCGCGGTTGAGCAGGCGCAGGTCGCGGATCGCGATGACGATCGCGAAAATCGACAACGCCAGCCCGGCGGCCGGCAGCATCAGCGTGAAGACCAGCGCCATGATGGCGAGCATGAGAGCCCTGCGCCCCCCGGTGGTAGGGGCCGGCGTCTGTAGGGGTGTTGTCACGGTCTCCTCGCCTCGCGTTCCGCATAGCCCGTCGTAAGTCGTGATGGCCGGCGCCCGATACGCTTTAGCTGCGTCGAGGGACGTCCCTCCACGCTCGACCATTCTCTAAGGAACCATCTCCCGGTAATCACCTGCAAAACGAAGGCAGCTCACGAAGGAGTTCCGCTCTGTCCTTCCGGCTCGTCGTCCTCGTCTCGGGATCGGGGACCAACCTGCAAGCGCTGCTGGACGCGGCGGCAGACGACGCCTTCGGCGCGACCGTCGTGGCCGTCGGTGCCGACCGTACCGGCATCGAGGGCCTGGCCCGGGCCGAGCGCGCCGGCGTTCCCACGTTCGTGGTGCGGGTGGGCGACCACCCCACCCGTGAGGAGTGGGACGAGAGGCTGACCGAGCGCATCGCCGACCACAAGCCCGACCTGGTGGTCTCCGCCGGGTTCATGAAAATCCTCGGCCCTCGCGTGCTGGGCGCGTTTCCGGTCGTCAACACCCACCCGGCGCTGCTGCCCGCCTTCCCCGGCGCGCACGCGGTCCGCGACGCCCTCGCGTACGGCGTCCGCGTCACCGGCTGCACGGTCCATCTCGTCGACGCGGGCGTGGACACGGGCCCGGTGATCGCCCAGGAGGCGGTGTCCGTGCGGGAGGGGGACGACGAGGAGTCGCTGCACGAGCGCATCAAGACCGTCGAGCGCGGGCTGCTCGTCGAGACGGTCGGACGCATGGCCCGCGAGGGCTGGACCCTGACCGGGCGGGCGGTCCGCCTCGGGTCGGGGCACGTCGCAGGACATACCGCTCAAGGCCCAACATCAGGAAGGACCACGAAGTGACCCGCATCGCCATCCGCCGTGCGCTGATCACCGTTTACGACAAGACAGGTCTCGAAGACCTGGCGCGGGGGCTCGAGGCCGCGGGCGTGGAGATCGTGTCGACCGGCGGCACCGCCGCCGCGATCGCCTCCTACGGCGTGCCGGTCACCAAGGTGGAGTCGCTCACCGGATTCCCCGAGTGCCTGGACGGACGGGTCAAGACCCTCCACCCGCGGGTCCACGCCGGACTGCTCGCCGACGGCGCCAACCCCTCCCACGTCAAGCAGCTGGAGGAGCTGGAGATCGAGCAGTTCCAGCTCGCGGTGGTGAACCTCTACCCGTTCGCCGCCACGGTCGCCTCCGGCGCATCCGACGCCGAGTGCGTGGAGCAGATCGACATCGGCGGCCCCGCGATGATCCGCGCCGCCGCCAAGAACCACGGCACGGTGGCCGTGGTCGTCGACCCCGCGGCGTACGGCGAGGTCCTGGCCGCGGCCGCCGAGGGCGGCTTCACACTGACCGAGCGCAGGAGGCTCGCCGCCACCGCCTACGCGCACACCGCCGCGTACGACGTCGCCGTCGCGTCCTGGTTCGCCAACGTGTACGCCCCCGAGGGCGACTGGCCGTCCTTCATGGGCGCGGCCTGGAAGCGCAAGGCGGCCCTGCGGTACGGCGAGAACCCGCACCAGGGGGCGACTCTCTACACCGGCGAGAAGGGCGGCCTGGCCAACGCCGAGCAGCTCCACGGCAAGGAGATGTCCTACAACAACTACGTGGACGCCGACGCCGCCTGGCGGGCCGCCTGGGACTTCGCCGAGCCGTGCGTGGCCATCATCAAGCACGCCAACCCCTGCGGGATCGCCGTGGGCGCCGACGTGGTCGAGGCACACCGCAAGGCGCACGAGTGCGACCCGGTCTCCGCGTACGGCGGGGTGATCGCGGTCAACCGCGAGGTGACCCGTGAGCTGGCCGAGCAGATCGCACCGATCTTCACGGAGGTCGTGGTCGCGCCGTCGTTCGCGGCGGACGCGCTGGAGGTGCTGCGGGAGAAGAAGAACATCCGCCTGCTCGCCTGCCCGGAGGGGCCGTCGAACGCCGCGGAGTTCCGCCGCATCGACGGCGGCCTGCTCGTGCAGACGGTCGACCGGGCGGACGCGCCCGGCGACGACCCCTCCACCTGGGAGCTCAAGGCCGGCGAGGCGGCCTCGCCCGAGGTGCTGGCCGACCTGGCCTTCGCCTGGCGGGCCTGTCGTTCGGTGAAGTCCAACGCGATCCTGCTCGCCTCCGACGGCGCCACCGTCGGCGTCGGCATGGGCCAGGTCAACCGGGTCGACTCGGCCCGGCTGGCGGTCTCCCGGGCCGGCGAGCGCGCGACCGGGTCGGTCGGCGCCTCCGACGCGTACTTCCCGTTCCCCGACGGCCTGCAGGTGCTGACGGAGGCCGGGGTGAAGGCGATCGTCGAGCCGGGCGGGTCGATCCGCGACGAGCTGGTCATCGAGGCCGCCAAGGAGGCGGGCATCACGCTCTACTTCACCGGGACGCGGCACTTCTTCCACTGATCAGGAAGGCCGGACGTACCGCCAGGAGGGGCGGCTGCTGAGATGGATGGGGCGAAAACGGCACGATCACCCAGAAGGGGCGGTTAGCCTGAAACGCCCACCCCATCCTCCCCACGGAGCCCCTCCATGCCCCTTGATACGATCATGAGCTCCTTCGCGACGATGAACGGCGTGTGGGAAAGCCCCATCGCGTTGCTGCCCATCGCCGCACTGGCCGCCTACTTCGGCTGGCGGATCGTGGAGTTCATCCCCTTCACCCGCCGGATCATCGAGCGCCGCGAGGGGGGACAGTAAGCACTCGGAAGGACGGGAAGTGCCATGACCGCGCAGGTTCTGGACGGCAAGGCGACCGCCGCCAAGATCAAGAGTGAGCTGGCGGAGCGGGTGAAGGCCCTGGCGGCCCGGGGCATCACCCCCGGCCTGGGCACGATCCTGGTCGGTGACGACCCGGGCAGTCAGATCTACGTCGCGGGCAAGCACCGCGACTGCGCGGAGGTCGGCATCACCTCCATCCGCAAGGACCTTCCGGAAGACGCCACCCAGGCGGACGTGGAGGCCGCGGTCGACGAGCTGAACGCCGACCCGGCCTGCACCGGCTACATCGTCCAGCTGCCGCTGCCGCGCCACCTGGACACCCAGGCGCTCATCGAGCGGATGGACCCGGCCAAGGACGCCGACGGTCTCCACCCGGTCAACCTCGGCAGGCTCGTCCACATGGTCGACGCCCCGCTGCCGTGCACGCCGCGCGGCATCGTGGTCCTCCTCCAGGAGTACGGCGTGCCGCTCAAGGGCGCCGAGGTCGTCGTGGTCGGCCGGGGCATCACCGTGGGCCGTCCGCTGGGCCTGCTGCTCACCCGCCGCGCGGAGAACGCCACCGTCACGCTCTGCCACACCGGCACCCAGGATCTGGCGTCCCACGTGCGCCGGGCGGACATCGTCGTCGCCGCGGCGGGGGTGCCCCACCTCGTCACCGCGGAAATGGTCAAGCCCGGCGCGGCCGTGCTCGACGTGGGCGTCTCCCGGGTCGACGGGAAGCTCGCCGGCGATGTCGCCCCCGACGTACGCGAGGTGGCGGGCTTCGTCGCCCCCAACCCCGGCGGGGTGGGGCCGATGACCCGGGCCATGCTGCTGGCCAACGTCGTCGAGGCCGCCGAGCGGCGCTGATCCGCCGCTCGGCGGGATCACCCCGGCGCCGCTTGGCGGCGCCGGGAAGCCCCGTCTGCCGGCAGGTTACGGGACGTACAGATACCAGCGGCCGTTCCGCAGGAAGCAGTACGAGCCCTTGTAGGTGTTCATCAGGGGCGAGCACCAGCGCAGGTCCGAATAGGGGCCCAAGACGGCCGAGGCGGTCGCGGTGGCGGCGGGCGGGGTGGCCGCCTGCGCCGTGGTGGCGGGAACGGCGAGAGCGGACAGGACGAGAGCGGCGCCCGCGGCTGCGCGGCGGAACGCGTTCGTAGTGAAAATCATGGGTCGGACAGTAAAAGCGGCACCCCGCCGCGGTCGTCAAAGCTGTCCTTGATCTCGCGTCCGTCGCCAGGCGGATTCCGCGGCGCCCTCACGTCCTCCCCCCGGCTACCGCTTCTTCGCGACTTTGTGCGCGGGAGCGTGATGGCCAGGGTGAGGGCGCCGAGCGGGGCGTCGCGGTGCTTCGCGGGCGAGGTGCCTGGGACCCTCCGCGCTCGTGGGCCGCGACGGCGTCTGCGCCGGCCGCGACGACGTCTGCGCGGGCGCGTGCAGTTGCTGGGCGAGCCAGGGCAGGGCCTGGGGAAGCTCCCTGTTCCAGGTGGCGAAGTTGTGCCCTCCGCTCGGCAGGATCAGCGAGGACGCCCGCATGGGCGGCTTCACGGCCGACAGGAACCGCTCGGTCGCCTGGTAGTCCGACTCGCCCTGACGACTGCTCGTCACCAGCACCGACACGGGAGGGGCAGGCAGGTTGGCCAGCCGCCACATCAGGTCGTTCTCGTCCTGAAGCCTTCGGTTCCCGCCGAACAGGTCGCCCGTCGTCATGTCCGTGAGGGCGTGGAAATAACCGGACAGGGACACCGCGGCCGAGAACGCCTCGGGGTGACGCATGGTCATCTTGAGCGCGCAGTAGCCTCCGGTGGACCCGCCGAGCACTCCCCAGTTGGCGGCGCCGGAGCCGACGCGGTACGTCGCGGCCATCGCTTTCGGCACGTCCGAGGTGAAGTAAGTCTCGACCTGCGGGCCACCCGGCACGTCCACGCACTCGGTGTCCCGCGGCGGTGCGACGGTGGGACGCATGAGCACCAGAACGGTCGGGCCGATCTCGTGGTTGAGGATCGAGCTCGCCGTGAGCGTGGGCAGGTTGAGCCGGGTGACCAGGTTCTCCGCGTCGCCCGGATAGCCGGTCAGCCCGAGGATGACGGGAAAGCGCCGGCCGGCGTACTTCTTGTCGAAATACTGCGGTGGCAGGTACACATACGCCGATGAGCTCAGTCCGGTCCGGGCCCCGGTGATCGTCACCTGCTCCAGACGACCCGCGGGCAGGCCGGGCTTGGGCCGGGTGACCTCGACCCGCCTGCTGTCGAGCACCCGGACGAGGCCCGCCCCGCCGGCCGCCGTACCCGCGGTGATCGCCGGCGCGTCGGCCGCGTTCGTGCCCAGCAGGTCGCCCCACGACCCGAAGAACCCGAAGTACGCGTTGATCACGACGGCGACCGCGAGCAGCAGCAGGGCCTGGTCCGCGACCAGCACGCCCGTCCGTGCGGCGATCGAACGCCAGGACGGACCGCTCAACCGGGGCCACAGCCAGACCGTCGCGACCAGTCCGGCGAGGGCGAGCGCGACGAATAGGACCTGCACTTTTGTCGCTGTCAGTTCCACCCCGGCCTCTTCCTGACGTTCCCCGTGGCGTCGGCCATGTAAAAGTACTCGACAGACGTAAGGTCGGGGTTAAGGATGGGAATCTTGGCTCCGGAAGTTGATATCACCATTTAAGGTCTGCTTCCGTGAGCCGTCGGACAGATACCGCCCCCAGGGGAATGGCGCGTCCATGGGTTCCGGCAGCGGCAGCGTACGCCGCCCTGCTTATCGGGATTCTGGACATCGTCAAGGGCGTTTTCCCGCGTTTCCGGGTAAGCCGGATCAGCGAGATCGCGAGCGTCCTGCCGGGCAGCGTCACCACGCTCGCCCTGTCGGCGTCGCTGGTGGTGGGAATCCTGCTGATCATGCTGGCCCACGCCCTCAGGCGGCGTAAGGTTCGCGCCTGGCGTGCGGTCGTGGTGCTGCTGCCGGTGGGCACCGCGCTGGAGGGGCTGCGCTGGGGGCACCCGATCGCCGCGTCGGTGTCGCTGCTCCTGTTCGTGGTGCTGCTCGTCAACCGGCGGGAGTTCTACGCCCTGTCGGACCCGCGCTCCCGCTGGCGCGCGCTGTGGAACCTGCTCGTGCTCGGCGCGTTCGACCTGGTCCTCGGCTGGGTCATCGTCGACTCGCACCCCAGGACCGTCGTCGGCGACCCGGGCTTCGGCGACCAGATGCAGCACGTCGTGTTCGGCCTGGTCGGCCTGGACGGCCCGGTGGCGTACACCTCCGAGCGAGTCGCCGACCTGGTGTCCTTCTCGCTCGCCGGGCTCGGCGTGCTCACCGCCGTGACCACGATCTACCTCGCCCTGCGGCCGGAACGACCGGCCGCCGCGCTCAGCGAGGACGACGAGGAGCGCCTGCGCGGGTTGCTCGACCGGTACGGCCGGCAGGACTCGCTCGGATACTTCGCACTCCGTCGCGACAAGAGCGTGATCTTCTCACCCAGCGGCAAGGCCGCCGTGGCCTACCGCGTCGTCGCGGGGGTGATGCTGGCCAGCGGCGACCCGATCGGCGACCCGGAGGCCTGGCCCGGCGCGATCGGGCGGTTCCTGGAGGAGGCCGGGCGGCACGCGTGGGTCCCGGCCGTCATCGGGTGCAGCGAGACCGGCGGCGAGGTGTGGACCAGGGAGGGCGACCTGGACGCCCTGGAGATCGGCGACGAGGCCGTCGTGGAGGTGGCCGGCTTCACGCTGGAGGGCCGGGCCATGCGCAACGTGCGCCAGATGGTCAACCGGGTGGAGCGGCTCGGCTACACCTGCCGGGTGCGGCGGGCCGGCGACATGAGCGAGGCGGAGCGCGAGCGCATCCGCACCGCCGCCGACCACTGGCGCGGCACCGAGACCGAGCGCGGCTTCTCCATGGCGCTCGGCCGGTTCGGCGACCCCGCCGACGCCGACTGCCTCGTGGTGACGGCCCATCGGGCGGCGGCACCGGAGGGTGACGACCAGTCGGGCGGGGACATCCGGGCCGTCCTGCACTTCGTGCCCTGGGGGCGCGACGGCATCTCGCTCGACCTCATGCGGCGCGACCGCGAGGCCGACCCCGGGCTCAACGAACTGCTGATCGTCAGGGCGCTGCAGGCCGCGCCGGACTTCGGCGTGACCAGGGTGTCGCTGAACTTCGCGATGTTCCGCTCCGCGCTGGCGCGGGGGGAGCGGCTCGGGGCGGGGCCGGTGCTGCGCGCCTGGCGCGCCGTCCTCGTCTTCCTGTCCCGCTGGTTCCAGATCGAGTCGCTGTACCGCTTCAACGCCAAGTTCCGGCCGATGTGGGAGCCGAGGTTCCTGGTCTACCCGAACACTCGCGACCTGCCGCGCATCGGTGTCTCCGCGCTCCAGGCGGAGGCGTTCCTCACGCTGCCGAGCATCGGCTGGCGAAGCGCCCTGCTCCGGCGGCGCCGCCGGCGGGCCCCCGTTCCCCGTCCTCTGCCCGGCGCGGTCGTGGCCGGCAGCGCCGGGCCGGACAGCGGCCCCGGCGACAGCACCGGGCCGGACGGTGGACCGGGGAGCCGCAGAACGGCCTGACCCGCGCCCGGCCGGGTCCTGCCCGTGCGCGGGCGCCGGGCCTACCGGCAGACGCCGGGGAGGTCGCAGAGCTTGGCGGCCATCGTCTCGGCGTCCTTGATGAGCGGAAGGAACCGGGAGACCGGGAGGCTCTTGGTCGCCCCGCCGGTCCTGACGTAGACCGCCACCGCGCTGCCCCTGCGGACGATGACGGAGCGGGTGGTGTTCTCGAAGAAGAAGCCGCCGACCCGGAGGGCCTCGTCACCGACGTCGGTGCTCTTCCACTTGTACGAGTAACGGCTCGGGCCGCTGCCTCCCGTGCCGCACTTGGCCAGATCGGCGCGTACGGACCTCATCGCGGCCTTCGCGGCCCGCTCCGACGGGTAGAGCACGACCTGCTCGCTGCGGTAGACGGTCTCCGCCGTGTAGGTGAACGTACGGCTCGCGCTGCGGCCGTCGCGGGCGGTTCTGCGATCGCACGGGTTCACCTCGAGGGGCTTGTTCCGGCTGTCGGTGAGCTTCAGGTGCTCCCAGGGCCTGCGCGGGCCGTCCACCTTGGCCTCGTCCAGCAGGAAGCCCTTGGGCAGGGCGGTCGTGGCCGCCATCGCCTGCCCTCCGGCGGTGATGCTCACCGCCGCCGCCGCTGCCAGTGTGATCAGAACCTTGCGCATTGGAACGCCCCTCGTCGATTGCCGGACGTATCGTTTGAGTGGGTGATCGCGGATTTGGTTCGGCGTGAATCACCGCGCGGACCCGTACGGCCCGGCGGCCACGCGCTGTTCACGGCCTCCGGGTTCACGGCTTCCGGCGGGGCCGAGGCGGCTATCGGTTCGCGAACCCGTGCCGGGCTCGCTGCGTCACCGGGGCCGAGAGTCAGCTGTGCTTGCTCGCCAGATCGCGGGCCTCGCGCCGCAGTCGATCGGCCTCTTCGCGGAGGTTGGCCGCCACCGTGCCACAGCGTCCCTTCCAGGTGCCGATCTGGCCGCGTACCCGGTCGGTCAACGGGCCCGACCACTCCATTTTCGCCGCCATGCCGTGCACCGGGTCGGCCAGTTTCTCCACGTCATCGGCTAATTCCTGGAGTTTGGCGGCCCTGTTCTCGAGTTCCTGCACTTCGGGCGGAGGTGGCACGTTATCTCCTTCCTCAGTCTTTATAGGAGCATAACTTGCGGGTAAGCTCGCGCCGCATGGGGGAAGGCATCGCGCGGAGATTCAAACCCGAAGAACTTGAGCGCCTGGCCGGTCTTATGGACGCCCTTAATCGGTCGACGGATGAGGTTTTTAAGCGTGCCTGGCCCTTGCAGGCGTCCCAAATAGTGACTCCACTGCGGGAAATGCCCACCTGGGGCAGCGACACTGCCAAGGACCTGCGGCAACGGGCGGCGATCGGGCGATTGCAGACCGGTGACCCGTTCGCCGGGCTCGTGTGGGCGGGATTTCCCCCATTGGAAGTCGCCGCGAATGGCGACAAGCTCGACCCCGGCACTCTCATCTCCGTCAACTCGATCGCAGACTGGGCCAACCGAATGGGAAATACAGATTTCCATCGCAAGCCCGGTGAGTCGCTGGACGACTACTTGAAGCGACTCGAAGCCGCCGCGATCAGCAAGGCCATCCCGGCCCTCACGCCGCACGAGGCGACCGTCGCCAATGTCCTCAAGATCGTGGGAGATGTCCGAGGAGCCGCCGCGACCGCCCCCGTGGTCACCGCCCAGGCCATATCTCTAAGTCGCGTGCTGTTCAACAATCACGTGCTGCGTCCAGCGCTCGTCACGATGCTTGACGCAGCCGTACCGGCTGGGGAGAACGCTCTGTCGGGTGGGACTTTGCCCGGCAAGGCGACCGCCCTGGCGAAAGAACTAGTGCCGCGCACAAGATCGGTCGCAGCACCCGGGACAGGCCTCGCTGGTCTCACCCAACGGCTCTTCATGAAGAGCAGGCTCTACCACGATTTCGTGTCCCTCCTGCCTCATCAGATGGAGATGGACGGCGCGGCCAAGGTGGTGACAACGGGTAGGGCCCTCGCCGGCGCTCGCCTGAACAACCATCTCAACCTCGCCTTTGGTGACAGTCGGCTCGCGAAGCTGCTGGGTGGCACAACTCATGCGGGCGTCGAGGTGCGAGTATCCGGCGAGGCAAACCTGCTCAAGGTCTGGAAGGCCACCGCGGATCCCAAGAACATGGAGGCCGCTGCAAAAATCTTGAATGTGGAGCCCGGCTCGCTGACCCGGATGGGAACTGTCGTCCGGACCGCTGGTTATCTGAGGACGGCCGGCATCGCGGGACAGGTCTTCGCCACGGGCTACAGTGCGGCGAACGTCATCTCGCAGGGTGATCCCAGAGACGCCTTCAGCCGGAACGGCGCCGGTTATATCGCGGATGTCGCGGAGGTGGGTTTCAACGCCTCTCTCACTGCCGCGATGATCTGCCCTAATCCCGTCACCATCGGCGCTACGGTCATCACGGGTTCCGTCTATCTCGGCGCGAAGGTCGTCGAACATTGGGACGATATCGAAGCCGGTGCGAAGAAGGTGGGCAACGCGATCGGTGACGGAGCCAAGAAGGTCTTTTCCAGCCTCAATCCGCTCGACTAGCGCAGGGAGATCGAGTATTGCCGTCCTTCGACAGTGCACGTAACCGATTTCGGCTCGGTCCCGCACATCTGGGTGTCCTGGGCTGTTTCTATGAGGGCGCGCCGGTCACAGCCGATTTGATCGATGCTCGAAACGAGTTACAGGCCGCTGGCCTGATCAATGAGGACAATGCCGTCATTCCCGAACTCGCCGACCTGGCGAACGCCCTTGCCGAGCCGATCGTGCTCGTCCAAATCGAGATGACCGGCGGCCAGGGGATGACGAACCATGGTGCGGTCATCGGCAACGACGCCTGTTACGTGTACGAGGGGTGGCCGGGTGAGATCGAGTCGGAGTACGTCCGTACTGACCTGAGAACGTTGGTGTGGTCGCTGGCGCGGGCCGTGGGCCTGCGCGACAGGGAGGCCAAGCCGCCCGTGGCTCCGGTCGTCACCACGACGATCGGGGTCATGGACGCCGGGTTCGTGACGCTCGCCGAAGTGGGCACCGACGACGTGGGGGAGGCCGCCGAGCACTTGCGTGCGGTGCTGGCCGCAGAGGGTGGGCTCGCCGACCCCGAGTTGACGGTCTTCACGCACCTGCTGCTTCAGCTCAACGGCAACTGGCGGATGACCGTGGCATGGAACAACCGGGAGGGCAGGGGCACCGACATCCGCGGCATCACGGTGCTGGATTGCGGTCCCCTCGGCTACTGGCTACGTGAGCGTCCCGCCGAGCCGATCATGCCGGGGACGGTCACGCCCGGCAGCGAACTCCGATTGGTCTTCACCGAGATGCCACGCGTATGGGAACTGATCAGCGAGCTTCTGCCCGGCGCCGATCAACTCTTTGCGCCTGTGGGACGGTGAGGTGACATGTCGGGTTTCACGTTCGAACTCGTGCCCCAGAATCCGCCCGGTGCCGAACGGAAAACCGTCTTCCTGCTCCTCGCGGGTACGGCGGGACCGTACGGGGACGTGCTGTTGAGGATCACCAGGTATCCCGAGGAAGCGACGCTCATCGCTGAGGGGCTGCCGCAAGGGTCCATCTCTCATCCTGACAATCCCGGGGAAGGATTGATCGCCGTCGATGTGCAGACGCGACTGACTATCGGCGGAGTTGGGGCCATCATCAGTCAGAAACGGCGTGCGTTGCGCAAGGAAGACCGTGGATACGGCATCAGCTTGGGAGATCGACATTACACCTACCTCCGCCTGGACGCCGGAGAGGAGGAACTCCGAGAAAGTGAACGTGGAGCGGTAGTGCGGCAACGAGGTCCATACCGCGGGTCGCGGATCGTCATGGCCGCGCTGCCGGCAGCCGACGCCACCGACCTGGCCCTGGCTATCGTCCTGCAAGCTGCCGACACCACTCAATTGACTGTGCCAGGAATGATCGTCTCCAGCGTCATGTCGATATTCAACAATGGGCAGGGCAACGTGTGACGCCGCTGCTGGCGGGAGCATCTGTCATCCACAGGGAGCGGAGGCCGTCCACCTTTTGGTGTCGGCTTTTGTCCGCTCCTCGGCTCTGGGGCACGTCTTTGCGGATCAGTTGTTCGCTCGCTTCGAAAGGGTGATGTGACATCTCTGGTTTATCGGTGGAACTCGTAGCGCAGCGCCCCGCCGAGCCGATCATGCCGGGGACGGTCACGCCCGGCAGCGAACTCCGATTGGTCTTCACCGAGATGCCACGCGTCTGGAATCTGATCACCGAGCTTCTGCCCAGCGCCGATCAACTCCCTGCGCCCGTGGGACGGTGAGGTGACATGTCGGGTTTCACGTTCGAACTCTTGCCGCAAAAGCCCATGAACCGCCGTGAGAAAAGGCAACCTTTCGTCTCATGGTCGGCACGGCGGGACCGTACGGGGAGGTGAGCCTGAGAATCACCAACTACCCCCGGGAGGCCACGCTCGTCGCGCAGGGATTGCCGGAGGCGTCGATCTCTCATCCGGATTCCTCGTATGGTTTCATCCCGGTCGACGCGCGGACGCGACTGGAGGTGGGCGGAGTAGCCGCAAGGCTCACTCAGAACCGGCGTGCCTTGAGCAAAGAGGATCGAGGCATCGAGATCAGGCTGGGGGATCGCGACTACACCTACGTGTGTACCGACGCGGGGCGGGAGGAGTTGCGTGACAGCGCACGTGGCCCGGTGGTGCGGGAGGATGGGTTCGGCGCTGAATCGGCGATCAGGATTGTCGTGCTGCCGGGCGCCGACGCCACCGATCTGGCCTTGGGCATTCTCCTGCAAGGCGCCAACACGCTCGGGCTGACCGTAGGCGGAGCGATCTTCTCTGGGGTCATGTCGTTCCTGAACGGTTCGAAAGGCAACGGGTGACGCTGTCACGGTCGTGAACCGCCCTCGGACATGCGACTGCATCTCGATCCCTGATGCCTTGTGTCGGCCGGAGGCCACTGGCGGGTTGCCGACGGTGCCGCTCACTGATTTGAAGGGTTTCTGTTGTCTGACGCCGACATCGTGTATATCGATCGTCCCGGGAAGCCGAAGTTGTGGTTCGGGGTGCCCTGGGCGATGTGCGCCGCTCTCCTGATCTGGTCCTTCTGGGACGAGTTCGTGGGTGACGAGGAGCTGTCCATCGATGCCCTGGCCGTCCTGACTCCGCTGTTCTTCGGCATCGCCTCCATCCCCGGGCTGGTCTCGCTGAGCAAGCGCCGGTACAACACGATCACCCTGACGTCCCGGACATTGCGGGTGGGCCGTCACACGCTGCCCGTCGCCGACATCATGCTCCAGCCGCCGGCCACGGGCCGCAGACCCCGCCTGCTGGGCGGTGGGTACGACGTCCCGATGGGGATGCTGGCCGTCGAGCTCGGCGGGCGGGGCGGCGAGCACTATCTGGTGGCGGTGCGGAATCCGCAGGCCTTCCTCGACGCGCTGGCACGAGTGATTCGCTGAGGCATGACGACGATCGGCAGGATGGCACTCTTTGCCGCGCCTGCCCAGTGCGGCCGTGCCGACCGGAGGGCGCGGCACTGCCGCTCCCATCAGGCACCTGGCGCGACACGGCGTCGCTCAAGACATGCCGAGTCGGGCCGCGCCCGGCACCCCACCAGGGCATCGCCGGGTGGGGTGCTCCGCCGGATCGGTCGTCTCCGCCGGGACATGGGCACGTGGCGGAGAACGTCCCGGCGGCGCCGGGTTTCGGAACGCTCCATTCCACGGCCGAGGCTCGGACGGCCCCGAACCTCGGCGTGGCGTCAGGAGGCCCGGCGACCCGCGGGGCGCGGCTGCGGCTGTGGTTCGGGCTCGGCCGGTCCGGGAGCCCGCTGCGGCGGCACGACCGGTGTGGGCCGCACCAGGCCGAGGGCGACGACCTCGTTGGCGAGCCGGGTGCGCCGGTTGGTGCCCTCCGGAATGCGGAACTTCTGGTACAGCCGCAGCAGGTGCTGCTTGACCGCCGCCTCGGTGACGACGAGGTCGTCGGCGATCTCCCGGGCCGTCGCGGGCGCCACGAACGCCTCGTCGGACAACGCGGGACGACAGAGCGACGTGAGCACGTCGACCTCCCGGCGTGTGAGCTCCGGCGCGGCGGCGCGGCGCAACTCGACCTCGGGGGCGAGGTCCTCGCGCGGGATCCCGCCGACCCGGGCCCGAGCGGCTCCGAAGGAGACGACGTCACCGTCGTCCAGCACCCTCCTGGCGATCGGCCTGCCGTTCACCCGTGTGCCGTTGCGCGACAGGCCCAGGTCCACGACGTACAAGTAGGGCCCGCGACGGACGAATTCGGCGTGCAGCCGTGACACGCTCGGATCCGCCAGCCGGATGTCCACGCCTCGGCCGCGGCCGATCGTGGTGACGTCGGGGCGCAGCGGCACCACCTCGCCGCTGTCCTCGATCCGAATGAACGGCCCCTCCACGGCAGTTCCTCCCCAGGTAGCCCGCCGTTACTTTCCCTATAGCTGCGGCTTACCCACCCGTGGCGAGGGGGAATCGCCTTTGCCGCGAGCAGAATCAAACCTGAAATTGGTCTGGACCTTTGAGGGGCGCTTTACCTGCTCACGGGTAGACTTCGGGCGGAGATAAGCGGAGGAAACACTATGAAGCAGACTTCCTCGAGCGTGGGGGACTCGGGGGGTGGAACCCCCCGGGAGGACAAGCCCGCCAAAGGTCTCGCCGACGTCGTCGCCGCCTCCACAGCGCTCAGCGACATCGACGGCAGGGCCGGCCGTCTCTTCTATCGTGGATACGACATCCACGACCTCGCCGGCCATGTCACCTTCGAAGAGGTGGCCCACCTGCTCCAGCGTGGTGCACTGCCGACCCGCGAGCAGCTCGCCGACTACGGCGCGGAACTGACCGAAGGCCGCACGCTGGGCGCGCTCGTCGAGAGTCACATCTTGGAGATCGCCGCGAAGCAGGCGCCAATGGAGGCGCTGCGCACGCTGGTCTCGCTGGCCGGCGCCGACGACCCGGACAAGGAGTCCAACGCCGCCGACGCCAACCGCCGCAAGGCCGCCAGGCTCACGGCGCAGCAGCCGGTCCTCGTCGCCCGCTACCACGCGGCCAGGACGGGAGCGGACATCCCCGAGCCGGATCCCGAGCTGAGCACCGCGGCGAACTTCCTGCTGCAGATAACCGGCCGCCGCCCCGAGCGGCGCGAAGTCGAGATCTTCGACACCTGCCTGGTGCTGCACGCCGACCACACGATGAACGCCTCCACCTTCGCCGCCCGCGTGTGCGCGGCGACGCTGTCCGACATGCACTCGGCGATCGTGGCCGCCGTCGGCACCCTCAAGGGCCCCCTCCACGGAGGTGCGAACGAGCAGGTCATGCGTACGCTGGAAGCGCTGGACCCACGCGGTGTCGCGCAGGCCGTACGGGAGAAGCTGGCGGCGGGCGAGAAGATCATGGGATTCGGGCACCGCGTCTACAAGACGGAGGACCCCCGGGCGACACACCTGCGGCGGATGTCGCAGGAGCTCGCCGAGGCATCGGGTGACGACACCTACTTCCGGATGTCCCGGGAGATGGAGGAGGTCGTCTTCGCGGACAAGCACCTGTATCCGAACGTGGACTTCTACGCGGCGACCGTCTACCACTATCTCGGTATTCCGACGGACCTGTTCACGCCCGTGTTCTCGGTCAGCCGGATGTCCGGGTGGACCGCCCATGTGATCGAGCAACACGCCGACAACCGGCTGATCCGGCCGGACAGCGAGTACATCGGCGAGCGCGACCAGAAGTGGGTGCCCATCGACGAGCGGTGACAGTGCGGCGACCGACGAGCTTTGCCCGGGGCAAGGATCGGCGGGAAGGGCACCAGGAAGGAACGCACCGCGTATCGCAGTGGCAGGTTTGGGAGAGATGTGAGAACGAGCGAGAGCACGGCCTGGGGGCCGTACCTGCTGGTGACGGTGGTCGCCGCCGCCGGGCTGTGCGCGATCGGCCTGGGTGTGCCGGCGCCCGCGGGCGGTGCGATCATGGGATTCGGATTTCTCGCCGGATCCCTGGTCCGGGTGACGGTTTCCGAACGGCGGGCGGGCGCGCTCGCGGTGCGCAGCAGGCGGATGGACGCGCTCACGCTGGCGGCGTTCGGCGCGGCGCTCGTCATCGGCTCGCTGCTCATGCTGCTGCGGCTGCACGACTCGTAGGGACACGACCTCGTCGCGGACTTACCACACCCGTCCGATAGCCTCAACGGCCAGTAAGCCTCAAAAAGGACGTGCTGGCCAGTTAAATCAGAAGGGGAACCCCACGCATGCCCAAGATCAAGGTAGCGGGCCCGGTCGTCGAGCTCGACGGCGACGAGATGACCCGGATCATCTGGCAGTTCATCAAGGACCAGCTGATCCTTCCCTACCTCGACGTCGACCTGAAGTACTACGACCTCGGCATTGAGCACCGCGACGCCACCGACGACCAGGTCACGATCGACGCCGCCAACGCCATCAAGCAGTACGGCGTGGGCGTGAAGTGTGCGACGATCACGCCGGACGAGGCCCGGGTCGAGGAGTTCGGCCTGAAGAAGATGTGGAAGTCCCCGAACGGGACGATCCGTAACATCCTCGGCGGCGTCATCTTCCGCGAGCCGATCATCATGTCGAACATCCCGCGGCTCGTGCCCGGCTGGACCAAGCCGATCGTCGTCGGCCGTCACGCTTTCGGCGACCAGTACCGCGCCACCGACCTGAAGATCCCCGGCGAGGGCACGCTGACGCTGACGTTCACGCCGAAGGACGGCAGCGAGCCGATCGAGCTCAACGTCTTCGACTTCCCCGGTGCCGGCGTCGCCCTGGCGATGTACAACCTGGACGAGTCGATCCGCGACTTCGCCCGCGCCTCCATGCGGTACGGCCTCAGCCGCGGCTACCCGGTCTACCTGTCGACCAAGAACACGATCCTCAAGGCGTACGACGGCCGGTTCAAGGACATCTTCGCCGAGGTGTACGAGAGCGAGTTCAAGGCCGACTTCGAGGCCGCCGGGATCACCTACGAGCACCGCCTGATCGACGACATGGTGGCCGCCTCCCTCAAGTGGGAGGGCGGATACGTGTGGGCCTGCAAGAACTACGACGGCGACGTCCAGTCGGACACGGTGGCGCAGGGCTTCGGCTCGCTCGGCCTCATGACCAGCGTGCTCATGACTCCCGACGGCCGTACGGTGGAGGCCGAGGCGGCGCACGGCACGGTGACCCGGCACTACCGCCAGCACCAGCAGGGCAAGCCGACGTCCACCAACCCGATCGCCTCGATCTTCGCGTGGACCCGCGGTCTGCAGCACCGCGGCAAGCTCGACAACCAGCCCGAGGTCATCGGCTTCGCCGAGAAGCTGGAGCAGGTCTGCATCGAGACCGTCGAGGGCGGCCAGATGACCAAGGACCTCGCGCTCCTGGTCGGCGGCGACGCCGAGTGGCTGACCACGCAGGACTTCCTCGCGGCGCTCGACGAGAACCTCAAGAAGAAGATGGCGCTGTAACGCCGCTTCACCCGGCAGGGGCCCCCGGAGACGTTCCGGGCGGCCCCTTTCCCGTTACCTCGCGGTAGGGACCGCTCGTCGCTTTGTCACGCTTTCCTGACGTCACGGCGTTGTATCGGGCCGTGGAACCGCTGCGTGGGGGCCGTAAAGTTCTGCTGGCCGATACTTTGCCGAATCGTGGGGAACGGGATGCCGCAGATCGCGCCGTTGCAACCGGGGGATCCGACCAGGCTCGGTCCCTTCGTGCTGTCCGGCCGTCTCGGCGAGGGCGGACAGGGCGTGGTCTACTTCGGCCAGGATCAGGCCGGCGAGCGGGCGGCGGTCAAGCTGCTGCACGTCAAGTTCTCCGGCGACGCGACGGCCAGGTCCCGCTTCGCACGGGAACTGCGCGCCGCCCAGCGGGTGGCGAGCTTCTGCACGGTCCGGGTCCTGGCTGCCGACCTGGAAGGCGACACGCCGTACATCGCGAGCGAGTTCATCGACGGGCGGTCGTTGCGCGAGGCCGTCGAGGAGAACGGGCCGCTGACCGGGGCGGATCTGGAGCGCCTGGCGGTCGGCACGGCCACCGCGCTCACCGCGATCCACCAGGCGGGCATCGTCCACCGCGACTTCAAGCCGGACAACGTGCTGCTGGCCGTGGACGGCCCCCGGGTGGTGGATTTCGGCATCGCCCGCATCCTCGACTCGACCGCGACGATCACCAGCCGGGCGATCGGCACACCCGCCTACATGGCGCCCGAACAGATCTCCGGCGGCAAGGTCGGACCCCCGGCCGACGTGTTCTCCTGGGCCTCCACGATCGCGTACGCCGCGACCGGCACCGTCGTGTTCGGCGGGAACTCGATCGCGGTCGTGCTCAACCGCATCCTCAATCACGACATCGACACCGGGATGCTGCCGGAACCGCTCGGCGGGGTGGTCCGGGCGTGCCTGCGCAAGTCGCCGGACGAGCGGCCGACCGCCGACCAGATCCTGCTGCGCCTGCTGGGCCGCGTGGCGTCGGGCGACGCGTCGACGGTCGTGCTGTCGGAGGGCGCCGCGCACGCGGCCGACCCGGACGCCACGCGCCTCACCCGCACGGGTCCGCGCCGTGTCGGGGTGCCGGGCGAGGGCTCCTCGCGCACCGGGAGCGGCATGGCAACCGGGACCGGTGGAGGCGCCGGGGCGGCGGGCGGGACGCGTGGAGGCACCGGAACCGGCATGGCAACCGGGGCCGGCATGGCAACCGGAACCGGCATGGCAACCGGGACCGGGGCTCTGGCCGGGACAGCCGGGCAGACCGGAAACGAGGCGCCGACCGGGGTGTCCCGGGCGGCATCGTCGTCCTCCGGCCCCACCGACCCGAGGTCTGGTGGCGTTCCTTTCCACGGTGCGGGCCACGGCGGTCACGGCGCCGTAAGGGCCCATGCGACCCGCACCGGCGTCGGAGGGCCCGGGGCGCCTCGGCAGGATGCGGCGGGGCGCGGTATGCCCGGCCAGGGTGTGGCGGGGCCCGGGCCAGGGCAGGGTGTGGCGGGGCCAGGTGTTGCCGGCCCCGGTGTTGCCGGCCACGGTGTTGCCGGCCATGGTGGGGCAGGGCATGTGCCGTCGGGGTCTGGGCCTGGCCAGGGTGTGGCGGGGCCAGGTGTTGCCGGCCACGGTGTTGCCGGCCACGGTGGGGCAGGGCATGTGCCGTCGGAGTCCGGGCCGGGCCCGCTGTGGCGCCGCCGGAAGGGTCCTCTCGTCGGCGTGCTCGCCGCCGTGCTCGCCGTCCTGGCCGCCGCGGGCGCGATCATCGCCACCAAAACCGGCTTCGCGTTCGGTGGCGCGCCCGCGGACGGCGGCACCGGCGACGTCGTCTCATCGGGGCGCTCCCCGCGGTCGACGACGACGTACGCCTCCGTGTACGAGAAGGCGCTGCGGACAAAGCGGCTGACGATCGGCGTGCGGTGGGACGTGCCCGGGGTCGGTCTGGAGCAGGCGAGCGGGTTCAGCGGGTTCGACGTGGACGTCGCGACGTCCATCGCGAGGAGCCTCAATGTCCCGGCGGCAGGGATCACCTTCCGCAGGGTCGGCGTCAACGACCGTGTGCGCGCGCTCACCGACCGCGAGGTGGACATGGTCGTGGCGACGTACTCCTACGACGACAACCGCGACGACGCCGTCACCTTCGCCGGGCCGTACTACACGGCGCACGCCGACCTGCTGGTGCTCGCCGGTTCGCGGATCAAGAAGCTGAAGGACCTGGCCGGGCGCCGGATGTGCGCGCCCGCCGGCAGCACCACCGCCCGGTTCGTCGCCGGCAAGGTGGACGTCGAGCAGTTCCCGGTGGGCGACTACGCCCAGTGCATGAACCTGCTGACGCGAGGCGAAGTCGACGCCGTCCCGGGGGACGACCTCATCATCGCCGGTTTCGCCAACCGGGTGGCGAGCCTGAAGCTGTCGGTGCTCGGCCTGCGGCTGACCGATCAGCGCTATGCCGTCGGCCTGCCCAGTAAGGACACGCGGACCTGCCGGGCGGTGGAGGACGCGATCAGCCGCATGTACGACGACGGCACGATGCAAAACCTGCTGCGCAAGCACTTCGGCAACGTCGACTTCGACCCCGAGCGGGACACTCCGCCCAAGCTCGCCTGCCGCTGAGCCCGCCTCCGAGCCCCGCCGCCCAGCTCCGCGACTGAGCCCCGCCCCCGAGGCATGCCGCCGAGCCCCGCCGCTGAGCCCCCGCCGGTCTCTGTCGGCCTGGGCGCTCCGGGTTCCCCTGCCGCGCCCTGCTGATTCCGGCGCGCTGATTCCGGAGGCCCTCGTCGCGGTCGTGACGCGGCCGGGCGGCGAGAGTCAGGGCGGCGAGAGTCAGGGCGGCGAGAGTCAGGGCGGCGAGAGTCAGGGCGGCGAGAGTCAGGTCTGACGTTCGATCTCGGCGATCGCGTCGTCGGCCCACTCGAGTGCCGTGCGGGTCTGCCGGATGCCGAGATCCAGGGCGAGGTCGCCGAACCTGACCCTGCCCGTCCCCGTGGGGACGGACGACGCGTGCTTGGCGGCCCGGAGGGCCTCCAACTCGGCGAGCTTGCGTTCCCCGTGCTCGCGCATCCGCTTGAGGACGACCAGCGCCTCCTCGCGCCCGAGCAGCGGGACGAGGAACGCCTGCAGCGCCATCTCGCTGCGCGCCGGCCCCGTGGGGTCGTGTCCGAGCAGCCAGGCGCGCAACTCCGCGTGGCCCTCCGGGGTGATCGAGTAGATCTTGCGCCCCCGTACGCCCTCCGCCTCCACCGTCACCAGGGCGTCGGCGGCCATCTTCGACAGCTCGGGATAGATCTGGCTGTGCCCGGCCTGCCAGACGTGGGCCACCGACCTTTCGAAGCGTTTGGCCAGGTCGTAGCCGCTCGCCGAGCCGTAGGCCTGGAGCAGGCCGAGAAGAGCGATCCGCAGGGACATGTCCGTCACTATACCTCTGGATTGACATGTCTGCTCTTACATGTCACCTTCGACATATGCGATCCAGAAACGGACTCCTTCTGTTCGCCGTGCTCGGCGGCATGTTCCTGGCGATGCTCGACCAGACGATCGTCGGCACCGCGCTGCCGCGGATCACCGCCGAACTGGGCGGCACCGGCCTCTACACCTGGGTGGTGACCGCCTATCTCCTCACCTCGACCGTCACGGTCCCGCTCTACGGCCGGCTCTCCGACGCGTACGGGCGAAAGCCGCTCCTGCTGGTCGGGGTGGTCCTGTTCCTGCTCGGCTCGATCCTGTCCGGGGCGGCGCAGAGCATGGGGCAGCTCATCGCCTTCCGCGGCGTGCAGGGGCTCGGCGCGGGCGCGCTGCTGCCGTTGTCGCTGGCGCTGGTGATCGACCTGTTCCCGCCGGAGCGCAGCGGGCGGGTGCAGGGCGCCCTCGGCGGTGTGATGGCGTTGAGTTACATCGCGGGCCCGTTCCTCGGCGGCCTGTTCACCGACCACGCGAGCTGGCGCTGGGCCTTCTACGTGAACGTCCCGATCGGCGCCGTCCTCGTGGCCATCATCGTGTGGCGGCTGCCGCACCGGCCGGGGCACGGCGGGGCGCGGCCCGACTATCTCGGCATCGCCGTCTTCAGCGCCGCGATCAGCGCCCTGCTCGTCGGCCTGACCGAGAAGGGAATCGACGGCCACACCTGGACGAGCGGGCCGGTGGCCGGGCCGATCGGCGCGGCGCTCGCGCTGCTGGTGGTGTTCGTCCTCGTCGAGCGGCGGGCCGCGGAGCCGATCGTGCCGCTCCACCTGTTCGCGAACGGCACGTACTCGCTGGTCAACGTCGCGTCGTTCTTCACGGCGTTCTGCATGTACGCCGGGGTGGTGTTCCTGCCGCGCTACTTCCAGGAGGCGCACGGCCTGAGCGCGACCTCGTCGGGGCTGCACATCTACCCGCTGATGCTCGCGATGGTCGTGGGCAGCGCGGTGACCGGCGCCCTCATCTCGCGTACCCGCCGATACAAGCCCTGGCTGGTGATCGCGCCGTTCTTCCTCGTCGCGGGTACGGCGCTGTGCGCGAACCTCGAGGCCGGCACCTCGACCCCGCTGCTCGTCACCTGGATGGCGTTGATCGGCCTCGGAATGGGGCCCATGCTGTCCGGTCTCACCGTGGCGATCCAGACCGCCGTACCGCCGCGTTACATCGGCACGGCCAGCGCGAACCTGACGTTCTTCCGACAGATCGGCGGCTCGGTCGCGCTGGCGGTCGCGGGCACGGCGTACACGTCGGTGGTGACGCGGGAGGCGCCCGTGCACGGCCTGCCCGCGGCTCACGCCGCCGCGACCGCGACCGTCATCCCCTGGCTGGGGGTCGTGGGCGCGGTCGTCGCCCTCCTCGCGCTCGCCCTGCTGCCCCGGGGTGGCGTGCGGCTCGACAGGCCGGCGCCGCAACAGGACCTCGTCGCGGCGTGAGACGAGCGTGAGGCGAGCGTGGGACGGGCGTGAGACGGGGCGGGACGGCGGTTCGGCGACGCTCCGCGCGGCGTGTCGGACGGTGCGCGGGGCCCGCCCGGCACGGTTGAATTGATCTCAAGCGTTCGGGGGAGCGGCAGTGGGTCGTAGGGTCGTCACGGGTTTGGTCTGTGTGTTCGTCGCCGGAGTGCCGCAACCGGCGCTCGCCTTCACCGGGGAGGCGCCCCGGCCGGTGCCGGTGAAGGAACCGTTGGAGAATCCGTGGGGCACGGCCGACCTCGCGGTCGCCATCAGCGCCTCGCCGAAGGTGGCGCAGCCGGGGCAGCCGCTGACCTATCACGTCACCGTGCACAACAAGGGCCCGGGGGACGCCGTGCTGCCGACGCTGCGGGTCAGGCTGCCCAAGGACTTCCAGGTCGTCAACGTCGGCGTGGCGGAGTGCGAGCCCGGCCGGGCGCGCAACCAGGTCGTCTGCCGCTCGTCCGACGACGTCCTGGCCGGCGGTTCGGGCGACATGACGATCACGGGGGTGATCGCGCCGGGCGCGCACGGCCCGTTGCGGGCGCGGGCCGACCTGACCTCCGAGGTGCTCGACGGCGACGTCACCGACAACACGGCCGAGGCCGTCACCAGGGTCGACGAGGGGGCCGACCTGGCGATGCGGTTCCGCTCCTCGGCCAGGTTCGTCCGGCCGGGGAACTGGTTCTCGGTCAGGGCGGAGGTGCGCAACCGGGGACCGCGCGTCGTGCGGGACGCCTACGTGTTCTTCCAGCCGCGCGAGGCCCGGCTGTTGTCCGCCAGAGGCGGGCGCTGCCGGGGGAACCGCCAGTTCGTGGGGTGCTCGCTGCCGCCGATCAGGTCGGGGTCGCGCGGGCTGCTCGAACTCGTGTTCCGGGTGCCGTCGCGGGCCTCGCACGCCGTGGCGACGATGGCCACCGTCTACTCGCGCCGCTACGGCGACCGCCGCCCGGCCAACAACAAGGCGAGCGTGCGGGTGGCCCTGCGCCGCGCCTGACCTGGCGATGCCGCACCTGCCGGGCCGCCCGTTCACACCGGCGTCACGTCACGGCGGGTAGGGGGCCCGGCGGGTTCGAAGTCAGGCGGACTTCGTGCCGGCGGTCCAGGCGTCGGCGACCATGTCCCGCAGCGTGGTGTGGACCGGCTTCCAGCCGAGCTCCCGCCGGATCTTCTCCGACGACGCCACCAGGACGGCCGGATCGCCGGGACGGCGCGGCGCGACGGTGGTCGGGATGGGGTGCCCGGTCACCTCGCGGCAGACGTCCACGACCTCCTTGACGGAGAAGCCCGTGCCGCTGCCGAGGTTGTAGATCCGGTGCTCGCCCGGGGTGCAGGCGTCCAGGGCGAGCAGGTGCGCGCGGGCGAGGTCGGCGACGTGGACGTAGTCGCGGACGCAGGTGCCGTCCGGAGTGGGGTAGTCGGTGCCGAAGACGCTGACCGACTCGCGCTCGCCCAGGGCCACCTTCAGGACGTTGGGGATCAGATGGGTCTCGACCGTGTGCCGCTCGCGGAACTCGCCGTAGGCCCCGGCCACGTTGAAGTAGCGCAGGCTGACCGCGCCGAGGCCGTACAGCCCGGCGAAGGCGGTGAGTGCGGTGTCCACGGCGAGCTTGGACGCGCCGTAGGGGTTGCCCGGGCGGGTCGGGTCGGTCTCCAGGATGGGTGTGCGCTCCGGCTCGCCGTACGTGGCGGCGGTGGAGGAGAACACGATCCGGTTCACCCCGGCCTGCCGCATGGCGTCGAGCAGCGCCAGCGTGCCGCCGAGATTGTGCGACCAGTACAGCCCCGGCTTCTCGACCGACTCGCCCACCAGCGACTTGGCCGCGAAGTGCAGCACGGCGTCGAACCCCTCGGACAGCACGCCGCCCGCCTCGGTGACCGACGCCTGCACGAACGACGCCCCGGACGGAACCGCGTCGGCGTGCCCGGTCGACAGGTCGTCGAGCACCGTGACCTCGTGCCCCTCCTCCAGCAGTTGCGCCGCCACGACGCTGCCGATGTACCCGGCTCCACCAGTAACCAGCAGCTTCACTGTTTGCTCCTGTTCAAAACTGTTGAATTATGTATGTACAGGGCCTAGCTTACGCGCTTCCCCTGAGGAGCGGGTTAAATGCCACCAGTACCGCAATCTCAGCGAGTCGCAGGGATTGCGACGACCGGCCTGGCCTGCCTGACACCCGAACGGACAGATGACGTGAGCAACGTCGCGGTGACCATCGCCCTGGTCCTGATATTCATCCTGATCGGCGGATTCTTCGCCGCGGCCGAGATGGCGATGGTCTCGCTGCGGGAGAGCCAGATCCGCCGCCTGAGCCGCGACGAGGGACGCCGCGGCGCGCGTGTGCAGAAGCTCGCCCGCGACCCGAACCGCTTCCTGTCGGCCATCCAGGTCGGGGTGACCGTGGCCACCGTGCTGTCGGCCGCGCTCGGCGCCGACGCGCTGGGCCCGCGGTTCGCCCCGGTGCTGGAGCAGTGGGGCCTGCGGCCGAGCGTGGCCGCGCCCGTCGCGTTCGTGGCCGTCACGCTGGCCATCTCGTACGTGACCCTGGTGCTCGGCGAGCTGGCTCCCAAGCGGCTCGGCCGGCAGCGGGCGGAGAGCCTGTCGCTCATGACCGCCCCGCTGCTCGACCGGATCGCGACGCTGTCGAGGCCGGTGATCTGGCTGCTGTCCAGGTCGACCAACGGCGTCGTACGGCTGCTCGGCGGCAACCCCTCCGCCGACAGGGCGGCCATGACCACCGAGGAGCTGCGCGACATGGTGGTGGGCCACACGGAGCTCACCCAGGACGAGCGCGACGTGATCGCCGAGGTGTTCGCGGCCGGCAAGCGGCAGCTCAGGGAGGTCATGCTGCCCCGCACGGAGGTCGAGTTCATGGCGGCGGACACCCCGCTCGCCGAGGCGGCCGTGCTCGCCGCGGCCATGCCGCACTCCCGGTTCCCCGTCTACCGCGACTCTTATGACGACGTCATCGGCTTCGTCCACGTGCGGGACCTGCTCGACCCGGTACGCACAGGGCGGCTGGAGCCGATCAGCGAGGTCGTGCCGATCCGCCCGGTCAAGCTCGTTCCGGCGAGCAAGCGGGTCCTCGCCACCCTGGCCGAGATGCGCGACGAGGGCCACCATCTCGCCATCGTCGTGGACGAGTACGGCGGCACCGACGGCATCGTGACGCTGGAGGACCTGGTCGAGGAGCTCGTGGGCGACATCCGCGACGAGTACGACGAGAGCGGCGACGCCGTACGCGTGATCGCCGGTGACGTGGAGGTCGAGGGGCTGGTCAATCTGGACGAGTTCCACGCGCAGACGGGCGTGCGACTGCCCAGCGGGCCGTACGAGACGCTGGGCGGTTACGTCATGGCCTTCCTCGGCCACCTGCCCCAGCGCGGCGAGGTCGCCGAGGCGCCGGGCGTCACGCTGACCGTGACGGAGATGGACGGCCGCCGCGTCTCCCGCGTCCGCGTCACCCGCAATCCCCCGGAAGACGCGGCCACCGCGGCGACCGGCTGAGCGGCGACCGGCTGAGCGGCGACCGGCTGAGTGGCGGCGTGCGCCGAGGGCGTGTCTGCGCGGTGGCCCATCGGCGGGGCGTCGCGAGACACCCGCGCGGGGTTCTCATGCCGCTTGCCCGGACAGATCCCCCTCGCCGGGGCGAGCCGTCCGTCCCGCCGCGTCTGTCGCGGGCAGCCCGTGACTGCTGACAGAATTGCCGTATGGCTCTTGCTCGCGTGCTGTCCGGTATACAGCCCACCGCCGACTCGTTTCACCTGGGCAACTATCTCGGCGCCATCCGTCAGTACGTCGCGCTGCAGGACACCCATGAGGCATTCTTCTTCATCGCCGACCTGCACGCGCTGACCGTCGCACCCAAGCCCGAGGAGCTGCGCCGGCGCACCAGGGTCGCCGCCGCCCAGCTGTTCGGCGCGGGGCTCGACCCGGAGCGCGCCGCGGTCTTCGCGCAGAGCCAGGTGCGCGAGCACAGCGAGCTCGCCTGGTATCTCATCTGCCAGACCGGCATGGGCGAGGCCGGGCGGATGACCCAGTTCAAGGACAAGTCCGCGCGGTACGGCGAGAGCTCGGCCAGCGTCGGCCTGTTCACCTACCCGATCCTTCAGGCGGCCGACATCCTGATCTATCAGGCCGACCAGGTGCCTGTCGGGGTGGACCAGAAGCAGCACCTGGAGCTCAGCCGCGACCTCGCCCAGCGCTTCAACAGCCGCTACGGCCAGACGTTCAAGGTGCCGAGCCCGTACATCCTCAAGGAGGTCGAGAAGATCACCGACCTTCAGGACCCGACCGCGAAGATGTCCAAGTCGTCGTCGAGCCCGCAGGGCATCCTCGACGTGCTGGAGGAGCCGAACGCCCTGCGCAAGAAGATCATGCGCGCGGTGACCGACACCGGCAGCGATGTCGTCGCCGACGAGGAGAACAAGCCGGGCGTCACCAACCTGCTGCGGATCCTGTCCGCGCTGACCGGCACGCCGATCCCCGAGTTGGAGACGCGGTTCGCCGGTCAGGGCTACGGCACCTTCAAGAAGGAGGTCGCCGAGGCGGTCATCGAGACGTTCTCCCCGATCAGGGAGCGTACGGAGAAGCTGCTGGCCGACGAGGCCGAGCTCGACCGGATGCTGGTCGCGGGCGCCGCCCGCGCCCGCGCGGTGGCCCGCGAGACGATGGAGCAGGTCCGCGAGCGCCTCGGTCTTCTCCCCGCGCCGCGCATCGACTGAACCGCGCCTGAGCCGAGGGTAGTGGTCGCCGCACGGCCGCGCCGGTCTCGGAGCCCGCTGCGGCGAGGCCGTGAGGTCGCGTTCGCGGCAGGCATCGACACGTCTTCTCCGGGTACACCATGCCGATGGGGATGGCTGTGGTCGACCGGGTCACGCGGCGTGTCGACGAGGTCAGGGCATGGGGCCGGATGCGGGTCGAGCGCGACCGGATCCGCTTCCCCTGGCTCGACCACCTCATCCGGACGGTGCAGCGCTACCAGGTGCAGGCGGGGGACCGGCTGGCGGGCGCCTTCACCTACTTCGCGTTCCTGTCGTTCTTCCCGCTGATCGCGCTGGCGTTCGCCCTGTTCGGCTACGTCGTGACGATCCGCCCGGACGCGCTCGCCACGCTCACCGAGGCGATCAACAGCCAACTGCCCGGACTCGCCGGGCAGCTCCACATCGACCAGCTCGCCGGGGCCCGCGCCCGGGCCGGGCTGATCGGCCTGCTCGGCCTGCTGTACGCAGGGCTGGGCGCGATGGACGCCCTGCGCGGGGCCCTGCGCACCATCTGGATGACGTGCGAGCCGCCGCTCAACTACTTCGTCGGCAAGCTTCGCGACCTCGTCGCGCTCGTGCTCATGGGCCTGGCCATGCTGGTCTCGGCGATCGCGAGCGGGTTCGCCACCGGGGCCACGAGCACGGTCGCCGGCTGGCTCGGCCTGGGCTCCTCACCACTGGCCGGATTCGGGGTCTGGGCCGCCGGGGTCGCCGCGAGCCTCGTCGCCGACCTGCTGCTCTTCCTGGTCATCCTCGGCTGGCTGGCCAAGCCGTCACAGCCGTTCCTGGTCGTGCTCAAGGGCGCGCTGCTGGGCGCGGTCGGCTTCGGGGTGCTGAAGCAGCTCGCGGCGCTGATCCTGTCCGGCACCCTGCGCAATCCGGTGTACGGCACGTTCGCGGTGGTTGTGGGACTGCTGCTGTGGATCAACCTGTCGGCCCGGGTGATCCTCTACGCCGCCGCGTGGACGGCGACGGCCATGCTCGGCCCGCCGCCGGAGCCCACCCCGCTTCCGTCACCGGCGACCACCCCCACGACCGGTCCCGCCTGACCGCGCGCCTCTATCGCGGGCGCAACCCGTTGAGCGCGGTCTCCACGACCGCGTCGGCGTACTGGGGAGTGAGCGGGCCGCTGCGCTGGAGCCACCGGTTGAGCAGCGGTCCCCACAGCATCTCGATCGCGACGTCCAGGTCGAGGTCGCCGGACAACTGCCCGTCCCGCTGCGCGCTGCGCAGCCGCTGCTTCTTCAGCTCCTTCATCGGCCCGTCGAGTCGTTCGGCGTAGGCCGCGGCGAGCTCGGGGTCGTGCAGGATCTCCGTGTTGAGCGCGCGCATCGGCTCGTCGTACCGCGGGTCGTTCAGCTCGGCGACCGTGGCGCGCAGGACCGTCTTCAGGTCGGCCTCCAGGTCGCCGGTGTCGGGCAGCGCCGGCGAATCGCCCTCGCCCTCGGTGAGCATGAGGAACGCGTCGAAGAGCACCGCTCCCTTGGAGGGCCACCAGCGGTAGATGGTCTGCTTGCCGACCCCGGCCCGGGCGGCGATCCCCTCGATGCTCAGCTTCGCGTAGCCGACCTCGCCGACGAGTTCGAACGCCGCGGTGAGGATGGCCCGTCGTGACGCCTCGCTGCGGCGTCTCGTGCCGGGGGTCGTGCCGTGCTGTGCCGTCATGCCGCCGAACCTACCAAAAACGAGACGAGACGATCCGTCTTGACATAGGCGCGTCGCCGACGCCATGATTGCCGCACAACGCGAGACGAGACGTCTCGTTCAGTAATGGCAACCCGATTGGAGCCGCCATGCGTACGACGACCGCCGATTCGGGACGGGTCTGGTTCATCACCGGTGCGGGGCGGGGCCTCGGCCGGGCGTTCACCCGGGCCGCGCTCGGCAACGGCGACCGGGTGGTGGCCGCGACCCGGACCGTCGCGCCACTGGAGGACCTGGCCGCCGAACACGAGGACAGGCTGCTCGTGCTCCCTCTGGACGTCACCGACCGCGCGGCGGTCTTCGCCGCGGTCGCCCGGGCGGCCGAACACTTCGGCCGGCTCGATGTCGTGGTGAACAACGCCGGGATCATGTCCATGGGGATGATCGAGGAGTTCACCGAAGCCGAGGCCCGGGCCCAGATGGAGACCAACTTCTTCGGCGCGTTGTGGGTCAGTCAGGCCGTCCTGCCCTGGCTGCGCGCCCAGGGGTCCGGGCACATCGTGCAGATCTCCAGCATCGGAGCGCTCGACGGCTTCCCCACCACGGGGCTGTACAGCGCGAGCAAGTTCGCTTTGGAGGGCATGAGCGAGGCCCTGGCGATGGAGGCCGCGCGGTTCGGGGTCAGGCTCACCATCGTCGAGCCCGGCGGCTACTGGACCGATCTCTACAGCGGCATGACCGCGACCACGCCGATCCCCGGCTACGCACCCCTGCGGGCGGAGCTCGAGAAGCAGTGGGCCGAGGGGTCGGTGGACAGCGACCCCCGGCTGGCCGCCGAGGCCGTGCTGCGGCTCGTGGGCAGCGACGAGCCGCCGCTGCGGCTGCTGCTGGGCGGCACGGCCTACGACCTGGCCTTCGACGTCTCACGCCGGCGAATGGAGACCTGGGCCCGCTGGGAGGAGGTCAGCCGCGCCGCCGAACACGCCATCCCCGCCCCTCCCGCCGTCTGATGGCCGTCTGATGGCGCTGTCTCACGGGCGCTGTCTAGTCGGCGGTGTCGCCGGTGGTCTTACGGCGCCGGCGCAGGCCGTACGCGCCGAGGGCGAGGACCACGAGGGCGCCGCCGCCGATCAGCAGGGGGGTGGTCGGGCCCGAGCCCTTCGAGGCGGGGTCCTCCCCGCGTGCCCGGGCCGCGCCCACTCCGTCCGCGCTCGCCGCCGGGGAGGGCCTCACGGCCAGGGGGGAGGATGAGGGCTTGGGGTCGGGCACGGGCCCGACCAGCCGGCCCACCGGGGCCGCCTTGCCTCTCGCGGCGAAGCCCCAGTCGAGCAGCTTGGAGACCTCCTCCCAGAAACCGCCGGGGTGATGCATGATCACCACGATGACCGTGTGACCGTCGCGCTTGGCCGCGCCCACGAAGCTGCCCAGGGCCTTGGAGGTCCAGCCGTTCTTGACGCCGAGCATGCCCTTGTAGCGGCCCAGGAGCCGGTTGTGGTTGGCCATCTCGTAGTAGGCGGGCCGGGGCGACTCGCTGGCGTCGGAATCGTCGCGGCGCTTCTTCTTTTTCTTCTTGGGGTCGTCCTTGGGCGCGGGGAACTTCGCGACCTTCGTGCTGATGTACTCACGGAAGTCGGGGAGCGCCAGCCCGGCCCGCGCGATCAGGGCGAGATCGTAGGCCGAGCTGCGCTGGCCGGGGGCGTCCAGGCCGTTCGGCGTCTTGGCCACCGTGTCGTTCGCCTGGAGCCTGTGGGCTTCCTTGTTCATGTCCGCGAGCGTTTTTTTCAGGCCGCCGTTCGCCTCGGCGAGCGCGACCGCCGCGTCGTTGCCGGAGACCATGAGGAGCGCCCGCATGAGGTCGTCGACCTTGTAGATCGGCTCAGGGACGATGCCGACGGCGCTGCCCTCCACGTTGCAGGCCTCCTCGCTCGGCTTGACCTTGCGGTTCTTGTCGAGCCTGGGGATCAGCGTCACGGCCGTCAGGGTCTTGAGCGTGCTGGCGGGCAGGTACCGTCCGTGCGGGTCCTTGGCCGCGAGCACCTGGCCGGTGTCGGCGTCGGCGATCACGTACGACGAGGCCTCGGTCTTGGGCGGGGGTTTGACCCCGGCGGGTGCGATGATCCCGTGGCCGGCGAGCAGGTCCCCGCCGATGGTGCCGTTCCCCGTGCCGTTCCCGGTCACGGCCGTGCCGGTAGCCCGCGACGCCAGTTCCGGTACGGCCCGCGCGCCCGCGGCGGGAGGGGTGCCGAGCAGCGCCGTCGCCAGCACCCCCGCCGTCGTCGCGGTCGCGGCAAGGACCCGATGGTTCGTCCGCATAGATGGCTCAGCCTAGCCTCGACTGCCTTCGCATGAAGCGACATATGCCCCATAAGCCACAGGGCCACGCGGGAGGCCGCCGATACTGTGAGTCATGACAAGGCGCGTATCGATTTTTCTCGTGGCACTCGCCGCTTTCATGATCTTCGAGTGGATCAACCTCGGCTTCAACCTCGCCGACGGGCACGAAACGTCCTTCTATGTCGTCCACGGCGTGCTCATCGCGGTGAACATCATCCTGGCACTGGTGCTCGGGGCCGTCGGCGTGCGGGGATGGATGAGGGGTAGGGCTGACCGGGAAACGACCATGTCCGATGTGACCTGAGTGTCGCGGGGGACCGAACGTGATGGAGGCAGGCTTTGGCGATCGACTTCAACCCCTCGCGTGGCGCGACGCTCGGCGTCGAGTGGGAGCTTCAGCTCGTCGACAGGCACACGCGTCATCTCCGCCAGGACGCCAAGGAGGTGCTCGCCGCGGTTCCCGACCTCAGTGAGGGCCAGCGACCCAAGGCCATGCACGAGCTCATGCAGTCGCAGATCGAGATCGTCACCGACGTCTGTCACACGGTGGCGGAGGCGGTGCAGGACCTGAAGAAGAGCATCGGGCGGCTGACCGAGGCCGTCGAGCCGCGCGGCATCGCGCTCGCCTGCACGGGGACCCACGCGATCAGCGACTGGCGCGACGCGGTCTACGCGCCCCACCAGCGCTATGTGGAGCTGGTCGAGGAGATGCAGTGGCTCGCCTGGCGGATCCAGACGTTCGGTGTGCACGTCCACGTGGGCGTCAAGGAGCGGGACAAGGTCATTCCGATCGTCAACGCCCTCGCGGCGTACCTGCCGCACTTCCTCGCGCTCACCTCCTCCAGCCCCTACTGGGGCGGGCAGGACACCGGACTGGCGTCGAGCCGGGCCATCGTCTTCGGCTCGCTGCCCACGGCGGGCCCGCCGCACCTGCTGGCCGACTGGGCGGAGTTCGAGGAGTACATGGACACGCTGCTGCGGGCGGGCACGATCCGCAGCATCAAGGAGGTGTGGTGGGACATCCGGCCGCATCCCGACTTCGGCACGATCGAGATCCGGATGTTCGACGGCATCCCGACGCCGCGCGAGGTGGGGATGGTGGCCGCCTTGTCCCAGTGCCTCGTCCAGCAGTTCGACCAGCAGCTCGACCGGGGTTACAAACTGCCGCATCCGGCCGCGTGGGTGGTGCGCGACAACAAGTGGCGCGCCACGCGGTACGGCCTCGACGCGGACGTCATCACCGACGACCATGGGTCCACGGCGCCGGTGCGCGACGTATTGTATGAACTCCAGCGGGAACTCGAACCGGTCGCCGAGCGGCTCGGCTGCGCGGACGAACTGGCGGTCGTGACCGAGGTGCTGGAGCAGGGGAGCTCATCCGAGCGCCAGCGGGCGATCCTCGCCGACGGAGGGACCCTCCAGGACGTGGTCGACGCCACGGTCATCGAGCTCGCCGAGGACAGGTTCGTCACCTCGAACCCCAACCGCGAGATCGGGCAATCAGCGACCTGATGGGTAGGCCTGATATGTCCGGTAACAGCGCCTCAGTTCTGACTACGTGCGGAGTCTGGCGTAAATACTGGGCAATCCGCCGTATCGGAGGGCTGCGGCATGGAAGGATTGTGAATGGAGGGTCAGTGGTGGCGAGACATGCCCGCTTGACCCTCTTTGGGCTTTTTCATGACTTTTTGTGATCATATAGACGATCCGGTGCTCCGTGGCGGGACGGCTCGCCGGAGAAGGGAAGACCCGTGGGCACCTCATCGAAGCTCGCAACGCCGGACGCGGCCGTGCCGGGAAGTATCGACCTGGCAGGGCAGCTGACGGAATTCCTTCGCGAGCACAACGATGAGCTGATCGAGTTCCGGCGCGACGTACACGCGCACCCGGAGATCGCCTTCAGCGAGCATCGCACGACCGAGAAGATCGCTGAGCGGCTGACGGACGCCGGGCTCACCCCGCACCCGCTGTCGCGCGGGACCGGCCTGTGGGTGGACTTCGGGCGGGACGAGGGTCCCACGGTCGCCCTGCGCGCGGACATCGACGCGCTGCCGATGGAGGACGAGAAGGACGTTCCCTACCGCTCCACCAACCCGAACGCGTGCCACGCCTGCGGTCATGACGTGCACACGGCGATCGTCCTCGGCGCGGGGCTGTTCCTGGCGTCGCAGGCCGACGCGGGAGCCCTCCCCGGCCGGGTACGGCTGATTTTCCAGCCGGGTGAGGAGGTCGCGGGCGGCGCGCTGGAGGTCATGCGCGACGGCGGCCTGAACGAGGTCGACCGCATCTTCGCGCTGCACTGCGACCCGCGCCTCGACGTCGGTCGCGTCGGCCTGCGGACCGGCCCGATCACCGGGTCGTGCGACAGCCTGCGCATCCGCGTCGCGGGTCCGGGCGGGCACACCGCAAGGCCACACCTGACCGTGGACCTCGTCTACGCGCTCAGCAAGATCGTCACCGAGCTGCCGGCCGCGCTGTCGCGGCGCGTGGACCCCCGCTCCAGCCTCAGCCTCGTATGGGGCCAGATCTCGGCCGGCTCGGTGGCCAACGCGATCCCGGACGTCGGGGTCGCCCAGGGCACGGTCAGGTCGCTCGACGAGGAGGCCTGGCACCAGGCCCCCGACCTGGTCAAGGCACTGCTCGACTCGGTCGCGGGCGCGTACGGCGTGGACGCCGAGATCGACTACCGGCGCGGCACGCCGCCCACGGTGAACGAGGCCACCAGCATCCAGATGCTGCACGACGCGGTCACCCAGATCATCGGCGACGGAGCGGCCGTGCCGACGCCGCAGAGCCTCGGTGGCGAGGACTTCTCCTGGTACCTCGAGTCGGTGCCCGGCGCGCTCGCCCGGCTGGGCACCCGGCCGCCGGGGGCCGTCGACGAGGTCGACATCCACCGGCCGCTGTTCGACGTGGACGAGCGGGCCATCGGGATCGGCGTCAAGGTCCTCGCCGCCACCGCGCTGACCGCGCTGTGGGGCGGCGCCCGCTGAGCCGAGTCCACCGACCGGCCGAGCCTGCCAGCCTTACGCCGCCGTGCCCGACGTCTCCCCCCTGCGTCCGGAGGATCCCCGGCGCCTCGGAAACTACCGCCTGAACGGCCGCCTGGGTGCGGGCGGCCAGGGGGTGGTCTTCCTCGGCGCCGGCGTGTCGGGCGGGCCGGTGGCCGTGAAGCTCCTGCACGCGCGGCTCGACGACGCCTCCGCCCGGCGTGGCTTCGCCCGGGAGATCGAGGCCGTGCGCAGGGTCGCGCCCTTCTGCACCGCCCAGGTCCTCGACGCCGACCTGGACGGCGACCGGCCGTACCTCGTGAGCGAGTACGTCGACGGTCCGTCCCTGCACGAGCACGTGCGGGCGGCGGGCCCGCGGACCGGCGGCGACCTCGATCGGGTCGCCGTGGGAACGGCCACCGCGCTGGCCGCGATCCACCGGGCGGGGGTCGTCCACCGCGACTTCAAGCCGGGCAACGTGCTCCTCGGCTCGGACGGGCTGCGGGTCGTCGACTTCGGCATCTCCCGCCTGGCCGACGCCACCGCGACGACCGGGCATCCCGTCGGCACCCCGGCCTACATCGCTCCGGAGCAGCTCGAAGGGCGGCCGGCCGGGCCGGCGGCGGACATGTTCTGCTGGGCGCTCACACTCGTCTACGCGTCGAGCGGCCGGCACGCCTACAGCGGTGACACGCACGCGGCCGTCATGGCCCGCATCCTGTACGGCAGGCCCGACCTCGGGCCCCTCTCCGGCCTGCTCAAAGACCTCGTCGTGGCGTGCCTGGCCGCGGATCCGGACGAGCGGCCGGACGCCGGACAGGTGCTGAGCGCGCTGCTCGACCGCGGTCAGGGACACGCGGGCCCGGCCGTGCCTGATTCGGCCGTGCCTGATCCGACCGCGCCTGATCCGGCCGTGCCTGATTCGACCGCGCCTGATTCGACCGCGCCTGATTCGACCGCGCCGGGTACGGACGACCGGCTGACGGAGCGTGATCGGGGGGAGCACGCCAGGGCCGGTGGACCGCGTCGGGCACGCCGGGTCGCGGTGGTCGCCTCGCTCGCCGTTCTCGTCGTGCTGGGCCTCGTGCTGGGCGTCGCGCGGGTGCTGACGGCCCGCGAACCCGGGCGTTTCGACGGCACGTGGACGGGCGTCGCCCGCTATCCGGCGGCCGGACGGGTCTTCCCCGTCGAAATCCGTCTGGGCGATCCGGCGGGGATGAGGTGGGGCGCCGACCTGCACTGCTCCGGCCGTCTGACCCCGGCGAGCGAATCGGGCGACGTGCTCGTGCTGACCCTCGACCAGGTGAAGGGCGACGCCTGTCATCCGGGAAGCGTCTCGATCACCTGGCGGGGCGAGGGCGCGGCCGACTTCGAGGTGACGCGCGAGGGAGAACAGGCCACCCGATACTCGGGATCTCTTAGTCGCACAAATTGACTCAGATGGGATAACCCTGTCAGAGAGTGTGTGTGGCGCGTTCTTTCGGTCATCACGGGGGTATCGCGACAGGGCCACTTTGGTTTTTTGGAGGTCCGATTGCGGGCGTTCCTGGCGGCGAAGGCGGGGGCCGTCGCCGTCGCCGTGACCGCCGCCGTGGGATGCGGAGGCGGGGTGGACGCCGCACCGCCACGCGCCGGCCCGCTGCGGGTCGGGCTCGCCTACGACATCGGCGGACGGGGCGACAGGTCGTACAACGACGCGGCGGCGGCCGGGCTCGACGAGGCCAGACGCAACCTGAGCGGCCTGCGGGCGAAGGAGGTGGAGGCCGCGCCGGGAGAGCCCGCCGTCCGCAAGGTGGAACGGGTGCGGGCGCTCGCGAAGGCGGGCTACGACCCGATCATCGTCGTCGGCTACTCGTACGCACCGGCGTTGACGCGAGTGGCCCCGCGGTTTCCCAGGACGCGCTTCGCGATCGTGGACGAGCCGACGGTGTCCGGCCCCAACATCACGAACCTGCTGTTCGCCGAGGAGCAGGGGTCGTTTCTGATGGGCGCGGCGGCGGCGATGAAGTCGCGCACCAACGACGTCGGCTTCGTCGGCGGCAACCGGTCGCCGCTGGTCAGGAAGTTCGAGGTCGGCTACGTGCAGGGCGTGAAGCACGTCAACCCGCGGGCGCGGATCAGGATCGCCTATCTCACCGGTGCGCACGATCTGAGCGGCTTCGATCGGCCGGAGAAGGCGCATGAGGCCGCGCGGCGCATGTACCGGGCGGGCTCCGACGTGGTCTACCAGGTGGCCGGGGCCTCGGGGATAGGAGTGTTCCACGCCGCGAAACAGGCCGGGGCGTGGGCCATCGGCGTCGACTACGACCAGGCGAAGAGCGCTCCTCCCGACGTGCGCGACGTGATCCTGACCTCGATGATCAAAAGAATCGACGTCGCCGTCTACGACTACATCGCCGACGTCGCCGACCGGACCGTCACCAGCGGCCGGATCGTGTACGACCTGAGGCTCGGCGGCGTCGACTACACCCTCACCGGCGGCCACATCACGGACATCCAACCGCGTCTGGAACAGCTCAAGCAGGAGATCATCTACGGCCGGGTCAAGGTTTCCCCAGGCTGACGCCCCGGTCACGGTGTGGCCTGGGCTCAATAACGGACATGTTGCGGACTGGTGTGCGGGTTTGGTCTATGCAGGTCAAACAACTATCTTCCGTGCAGGGTTGCCGTGCGTTCCTGCGTGCGTGCGACGAGAGTCAGACGGCGGGGAACGGAAGGGGAGTCACGACCTTGCTCCGCAATCGAGTTAGCAGACTGGTCGCCACCACCGCTGGGGGCGCCTTGCTCATGGCCGCCGCCGCGTGTGGGGGTAGCGACAGCACGACCACGACCGAGACCTCGGCAGGCGCGTCCTCCGCGCCCGCCGCCGCGCAGGTCAAGGTCGGCCTGGCGTACGACATCGGTGGCCGCGGCGACGGCTCCTTCAACGACGCGGCCGGCCGCGGCCTCGACCAGGCCGTGTCGGAGCTCAAGGTCGAGAAGAAGGAGCTGGAGGCGACCGCGGGAGAGACCGACGCGCAGAAGGAGGAGCGGCTGCGGCTGCTCGCCCAGGGCGGGTACAACCCGGTCATCGCGGTGGGCTTCGCGTACTCCGGTTCCGTGGCCAAGGTCGCGCCCGAGTATCCCGAGGTCAAGTTCGCCATCGTCGACGACGCCGACGCCAAGGGCGACAACATCACCAACCTGTTGTTCGCCGAGGAGCAGGGGTCGTTCCTCGTCGGTGTCGCGGCCGCGCTCAAGTCCGAGAAGGGCAGTGTCGGGTTCATCGGCGGTGTGGAGACTCCGCTGATCAAGAAGTTCGAGGCGGGCTTCACGGCCGGTGCCAAGGCGGTCAAGTCGGACATCAAGATCCAGGCGAAGTACCTCACCCAGCCGCCGGACTTCGGCGGCTTCAACGACCCGGCCAAGGGCAAGACCGTCGCGCAGGGCATGTACGACGCGGGCGCGGACGTCGTCTACCACGCGGCGGGCGGTTCCGGTTCCGGCGTGTTCGAGGCGGCCAAGGCCGCGGGCGCCATGGCCATCGGCGTCGACTCCGACCAGGCGGCCCTCCCGGCGTACGCGAACTTCAAGGACGTGATCATCACGTCGATGCTCAAGAAGGTCGACGTCGCGGTCTTCGACTTCCTCAAGAACTACACCACGGGCACGGTCAAGTCCGGCGCCTCGGTGTACGACCTCAAGGCGGGCGGCGTGGACTACTCCACGACCGGCGGCAAGATCGACGACATCAAGTCGAAGATCGACGAGTACAAGCAGAAGATCGTCAACGGCGAGATCACGGTCCCGACGTCCTGACCTGCGTAATCGAGGGGCCCGGGGGCACCCGCCCCGGGCCCTTTGCTCTACTCTCACTAGCACTTGACCGTCACCGGGCACTCCGCCGTGAGGAGGCCGACATTACCGCCGCGACCGTTACGGAACCCGCAGTAGAGCTCACCGGAATCACCAAGAGGTTCCCGGGAGTCGTCGCCAACAGCGACATCCACCTCCGCGTCGCCAGGGGGCAGATCCACGCTCTCGTCGGCGAGAACGGCGCGGGCAAGTCCACGCTGATGAAGATTCTTTACGGGATGCAGCGTCCGGACGAGGGCGAGATCCGCATCGACGGATCGCCCGTGGGCTTCCACACCCCCGCCGACGCGATCGCCGCCGGCATCGGCATGGTCCACCAGCACTTCATGCTGGCCGACAACCTGACCGTGCTGGAGAACGTGGTGCTCGGCAGCGAGCCCCGCCGCGGCGTCGCGCTCGACTTCGCCGGGGCCCGCCGCAAGATCAAGGAGATCTCCGACGCGTACGGCCTGGGCATCCGCCCGGACGCGACGGTGGAGGAGCTGGGTGTCGGCGACCGGCAGCGGGTGGAGATCCTCAAGGTCCTCTATCGGGGCGCCCGCATCCTGATCCTGGACGAGCCGACCGCCGTGCTCGTGCCGCACGAGGTGGACGAGCTGTTCGAGAACCTGCGCGGCCTGGTCCGCGAGGGGCTCACGATCCTGTTCATCTCCCACAAGCTGGACGAGGTGCTGCGCGTCGCCGACGCGATCACCGTCATCCGGCGCGGGACCACGGTCGCCACCGTGGATCCCAAGGACGTCACCTCGCGCAAACTCGCCGAGCTCATGGTGGGCAGCGAGCTGCCCAGCCCGGAGACCCGCGAGTCGACCGTCACCGACGTCGTCGCCCTGTCCGTACGGGACCTGACCGTGCGCAGCGGCGACGGGCGGGCGGTGGTCGACGGCGTGAGCTTCGACATCCACAAGGGCGAGGTGCTCGGCATCGCCGGCGTCGAGGGCAACGGCCAGGCCGAACTGGTCGAGGCGATCATGGGGATGCGGCCCTGCACGGTCGGGACGCTCACGCTCGGCGGCGCCGACATCTCGCGCTGGTCGACGCTGAAGCGGCGCGCGGGCGGGATCGGCTACATCCCCGAGGACCGCCACCGGCACGGTCTGCTGCTGGAGTCGCCGCTCTGGGAGAACCGCATCCTCGGCCACCAGACCCGGCGGCCCAACGTCAAGGGCCCCTGGATCGACCGCGCGGGCGCGCGGGCCGACACGCGGCGCATCGTCGAGGAGTACGACGTGCGCACCCCCGGCATCGACGTGGACGCGGCCACGCTGTCCGGCGGCAACCAGCAGAAGCTGATCGTCGGGCGCGAGATGAGCGGCGACCCGGTGCTGCTGATCGCCAGCCACCCCACCCGAGGCGTCGACATCGGTGCGCAGGCCGCGATCTGGGACCACCTGCGCACCGCACGCGCGGCCGGGCTGGCCGTGTTGCTGATCTCCGCGGACCTCGACGAGCTGATCGGGTTGTCCGACACGCTCAAGGTGATCCTGCGCGGCAGGATCGTGGCCGACGTCGATCCCGCGAACGTGACCCCCGAGCAACTGGGCTCGGCCATGACCGGCGCCGGGGAGGGCGAATGACCGGCTTCCTCGATCGCCTGTTCGGCCGGGTGCGGCTCGGCGGCTGGCTCGCCGTCGCCGCGCCGGTCCTCGCGATCGTCTTCGCCGTGCTGATCACCTCGGTCGTGCTGCTCGTCGCGGGCAAGCCTCCGGTCGAGGCGTTCACCACGCTCGCGGACTACGGCACCCAGCCGCGCACGATGGTCCTGATCCTCAACAGCGGCGTCATGTACTACATCTCGGCGCTCGCGGTGGCCGTCGGCTTCCGGATGAATCTGTTCAACATCGGCGTCGACGGCCAGTATCGGATAGCCGCCCTGGTCGCCGCGGCGTTCGGCGGCGCCGCGCTGGTCCCCGGCGTGCTGAACACCGTCCTCGTGATCGTCATCGCGATGGTCGTCGGCGCCCTGTGGGCCGCGATCGCCGGACTGCTGCGGGTGACCCGGGGCGTCAGCGAGGTCATCTCGACCATCATGCTGAACGCGATCGCCACCGGCATCGGGTCGTGGCTGCTGCAGGAGCACTTCGGCGTGCTGACCGGCAACGACCTCGGCACCCGGCCGATCCCGGAGGGCGCCAGGATCCCCGGCATGCCGCTGGTCGCGGGCACGCCGTTGCTGGTCAACGGCCTGCTCGTGCTCGCGGTCGTGCTCGGCGTCGCGTACTACGTCCTGCTGAGCCGCACCCGGTTCGGCTTCGAGCTGCGGGCGACCGGCAAGTCCGAGACGGCGGCGGTGGCCAGCGGCGTCAGCGTGAAGAAGATGATCGTCGTCACGATGGTCATGTCGGGCGCGGTCGCCGGCCTGATCGGCCTGCCGGAGCTGCTCGGCGCCAGCTACAAGTACAGCAACAACTTCCCGACCGGCCTCGGCTTCACCGGGATCGCGATCGCACTGCTCGGCCGCAACCACCCCGTCGGCATGGCGGTGGGCGCGTTGCTGTGGAGCTTCCTGGACAACTCGTCCAACCAGCTCCAGCTGATCGACATCTCCAAGGAGATCGTCCAGATCATGCAGGGCGTCATCGTGCTCTCCGTGATCATCGCGTACGAGCTGGTCCACCGGTACCGGGTCGTCGCCGACCAGCGCCGGGTCGGCCGCCAGCTGGCCGGGTCCGACGGTCCCGGCGGCGGGAACGGCCGGAACGGGGACGTGAGCGGGCGGCAGGCAGTCGAGGAGACGGCATGACGGCGACGGACGTTTCGGTGGACCGCCCGGTCGGGACACCCGCGGCACAGCGGTTCCGGCTCTCCGGGCCGGTGTTGCTGCTCGGCCTCGCGGGGCTGGTCGTGGTGCTGTCGCTGGCTCGTGTGATCACCGGGGCCAACGACATCACCTCGGCCGGAACGGTCAGCGCCGCGCTCGGCCTCGCCGTGCCGATCGGCCTCGCCGGCCTCGGCGGCCTGTGGTCGGAGCGGGCCGGCGTGGTCAACATCGGCCTCGAGGGCATGATGGTGCTCGGCACCTGGTTCGGCGCCTGGGGCGCGCTCCAGTTCCACAGCCCGTGGGCCGGCGTGCTCGCGGGCGCGGTCGGCGGCGCGCTGGGCGCGGCGATCCACGCCGTGGCGACGGTGACCTTCGGCGTCGACCACATCATCTCCGGTGTGGCGATCAACATCGTCGGCGTCGGCTTCACCGAGTACCTGTCCCAGCTGGTCTTCACGGACATGCCGGGCGGCGGCACCAAGAACTCCCCGCAGCTGCCCAAGATGGGCACGGTCAGCCTGTCGTTCCTGAACGACCCGTTGCGGACCGTCGAGGCGAAACACTGGTTCGTGGTGTCGGACTTCGCCGGGGTGCTGCGGGGCATCACCCAGGACGTGTCGTGGTTCACGATCCTGGCGATCGTGCTGGTGCCGCTGTCGTTCTACGTCCTGTGGCGTACGGCCTTCGGCCTGCGCCTGCGGGCGTGCGGCGAGCGCCCTCTCGCGGCGGAGTCGCTGGGAGTCAACGTCTACCTGTACAAGTGGGCCGCCGTGATCGTCTCCGGCGTGCTCGCCGGGCTCGGCGGCGCGTTCCTGTCGCTCGTGGCCGCGGGCATCTACCGCGACGGGCAGACGGGCGGGCGCGGCTACATCGGCCTCGCCGCGATGATCTTCGGTAACTGGCGTCCGGGCGGGCTCGCCGGAGGCGCGGCGCTGTTCGGATACACCGACGCGCTCCAGCTGCGGCAGGGCGGCGTCTCGGTGCACGCGCTGCTGCTCGTCGTCGCGCTGCTGCTCGTCGCCGTGGCGGTCTACCAGCTCGTACGGCAACGGCGCGGCGGCGCGGCACTGATCACCGGGGTCGTGGCGATCGTGGTGTTCATGGTGTTCGCCGTGACGGACACCGTGCCGGAGCAGTTCACCTCGTTCACCCCCCACCTGACCACGCTGCTGGTGCTGTCGCTGGCCTCACAACGCCTGCGCATGCCGGCGGCCGACGGCGTCCCGTATCGAAGGGGGCAGGCGAAATGAGCATCGACTGGGAGGCGCTGCGGGTCGCGGCCCGCGAGGCCATGACCCACGCGTACGCGCCGTACTCGAAGTTTCCCGTGGGGGCGGCGGCGCTCGTCGACGACGGCCGGATCGTGACCGGCTGCAACGTGGAGAACGCATCGTACGGCGTGGGGCTGTGCGCCGAGTGCGGGCTGGTCTCGGCGCTGCACGCGAGCGGCGGCGGCCGGCTGGTGGCCTTCACCTGTGTGGACGGCCACGGCGAGCTGCTGATGCCGTGCGGCCGCTGCCGTCAGCTGCTGTTCGAGCACGGCGGCGCCGAGCTGCTGGTGGAGACGCCCGACGGGCCGTCGCGGATGGCCGACTTCCTGCCGTTCGCCTTCGGGCCCGACGATCTGTCGCGATAGAGGGGGAAGCGTGGGGTTCGACGCGATCGAGGTCATCACCGTCAAGCGCGACCGGGGCGAGCTGCCGACCGCCCAGATCGACTGGGTGATCGACGCGTACACGCGGGGCGAGGTGGCCGACGAGCAGATGTCGGCGCTGCTGATGGCGATCCTGCTCAACGGCATGAACCGCAGGGAGATCGCGGACTGGACCCAGGCCATGATCAGGTCGGGGGAGCGGATGGACTGGTCCTCCCTCGACCGGCCCACCGCCGACAAGCACTCCACCGGAGGGGTCGGCGACAAGATCACCCTGCCGCTGGCGCCGCTGGTGGCCGCCTGCGGCGCGTACGTGCCGCAGCTGTCGGGCCGTGGTCTCGGGCACACCGGCGGCACGCTGGACAAGCTGGAGTCGATCCCCGGCTGGCGGGCGTCGCTGTCGAACGACGAGATGCTCGCCGTGATCCGCTCGGCCGGGGCGGTCGTCTGCGCGGCGGGCGCGGGCCTCGCGCCGGCCGACAAGAAGCTCTACGCGCTGCGCGACGTCACCGGCACGGTCGAGTCGATCCCGCTGATCGCCTCCTCGATCATGTCCAAGAAGATCGCCGAGGGCACGGGGTCGCTCGTGCTCGACGTGAAGGCCGGCTCGGGCGCGTTCATGAAGAACGTGGACGACGCCCGCGAGCTGGCCCGGACGATGGTCGAGCTCGGCACCGACGCCGGAGTGCACACGGTCGCCCTGCTGACCGCGATGGACCGGCCGCTGGGCCTGAAGATCGGCAACGCGCTGGAGGTCGAGGAGGCCGTCGAGGTGCTCGCCGGCGGCGGCCCCGCCGACGTGGTCGAGCTCACCGTACGGCTGGCCAGGGAGATGCTGGAGGCCGCCGCGGTCCCGGGCGCCAAAGACCCCGAGGAGGCGCTCAAGGACGGCTCGGCGATGGACGCCTGGCGGCGCATGATCGTCGCCCAGGGCGGCGACCCGGACGCGCCGCTGCCTGCGGCCGCCGAGTCGGCCGTGGTCACCGCCCCCGCCTCGGGCACGCTGCGCACGCTCGACGCGCTCAAGGTCGGCCTGGCCGCCTGGCGGCTCGGGGCAGGACGGGCCCGCAAGGAGGACCCGGTGTCGGCCGGCGCCGGGATCGTCCTGCACGCCAAGCCGGGCAAGACGGTCCGCGCCGGAGCCCCGCTGATGACCCTGTACGCCGACGAGGCCGCCAGGTTCGACCGGGCCCTCCAGGCGCTTGAGGGCGCGTACGAGATCGGCGAGGACGGCGGCGCGGAGCTGCTCCCCCTGGTCATCGACCGCATCACGGCCTGACGACCCCTACGGGTGGCGCTTCGGCAGGGTGCAGGCCACCGCCGCGGTGACCAGCGCGAGTACGGCCTCGACCAGGGCCGCGACGACCGTGGCGGGGCCGAACCCGTGCCCGGCGGCAACGGAGAAGAACAGGGTGCCGATGGCCGCGACGCCCAGCGCCGTCGCGGTCTGCTGGGTGGTGGTCAGCACGCCGCTCGCCACCCCGGCACGCTCCGCGGGGACGCCGATGAGGACCAGGCCGGTCAGGGGGATCGCGATCAGCCCCTGACCGAAGCCGGTCACTACCAGCGCGGGCGCCAGCGACAGCGGTGTCATGCCGTCGTAGTCCGACCAGGCCTGCAGGGCCGTGATCGCGAAACCCGCGGCGAGCAGGAGAGCGCCGGCCACGGTCACGTACGTGCCGAACCTGGGGACCAGCCGGGGGCACAGCAGCGAGGCGGTCAGAAAGGCGACGGCGTAGGGGATGTAGGTGAGGCCCGACTGCAAGGGCCCCAGGTGCATGCCGTACTGCAGGGAGATCGTGGTCGTCAGGATCATGCCGCCGAAAGCGGGGAAGAAGGCCAGCGTCGTCAGCAGGCCGCGCCGCATGCTCGGGGCGCGCAGCAGTGACGGAGGCAGCAGCGGCGTCCTGCCGCGACGCTCCTCACGCGACTGCACGACGGCGAAACCGGCCGCGGCGAACGGCGCCGCGGCCAGGAGAAGCTGGCACCACAGGGGCCAGTTCTCGTCGCGGCCGAGGGTCAGGGGCAGCATGAGCAGCAGGACGGTGGCGGCGAGCAGGGCGGTGCCCGGCCAGTCGACGGACGGGGCCTTGGGCGCGCGGCTCTCCGGGACGGCGCGACGGGCGGCGAGGATGCCCAGAAGGCCGAGCGGGACGTTGACGAGGAAGATCGGCCGCCAGGACAGGCCGAAGAGGTCGGCGGACACCACCAGTCCGCCGAGGATCTGCCCGGCGGCCGCGGAGACGCCCAGCGTCGCGCCGAAGACCCCGATGGCCCGCCGGCGTGCCGCGCCCTGGTAGAAGACCTGGATGGTGGCCAGCACCTGCGGCACCATGAGGGCGGCGGTGCCGCCCTGGAGCACCCGGGCGACGATCAGCAGCGCGGCGTCCGGCGCGAGCCCGCAGATCGCCGAGGCGACGGTGAAGCCCGCCATCCCCGTGATGAACAGCCTCCGGCGTCCGAAGGCGTCACCGAGCCGCCCGCCGAGGACCAGGAGGCAGGCGTAGGCGACGGTGTAGACGGCGACCACGAGCTCCAGCTCGGCCGGACCGGCGCCGAGAGTGCGGGACAACGTCGGCAGCGCGACGTTGACGACGAACACGTCGACGATGTTGAGGACGTATCCCAGCAGGATGACGGGGAGAAGCCGGCGGCCCGGCCGCACGACCTGGCCGGCCGAAGCCGGGACGGTAACTGCCATGTGTGCACCGTGCAGGGCTCGCCAACCTGGTGCCAGGAGCCGGGTGATCCTGGTACTGGCACAACCCTGGCTCCGGATCGCCCGCGACGGCATGCTGGCGTGGTGACGGTCACGATTCCCGGCACCGAGACAGGCGCACAACGCGGCGCGGCGGGGGCGCAAGGCGGCGCGGCGGGGGCGCAAGGCGGCGCGGCGGGGGCGCAAGGCGGCGCGATCAGAAAGGGGGTGCGGCGCGGTGCCGACACCGCGCGGCGGCAGGAGCTCGGCGCCTTCCTGCGGTCGCGGCGGGACCGGCTCGCGCCCGAGGCGGTGGGCCTGCCGTCCGTGGGCCGCCGCAGGGCGCCCGGCCTGCGCAGGGAGGAGGTCGCACAGCTCGCCGGCGTCGGTGTGACCTGGTACACCTGGCTGGAGCAGGGGCGGCCGATCAACGTCTCGGCCCAGGTGATCGGCGCGGTCGCCCGGGCGCTGCGGCTGGACGACGACGAGATCGCCCACCTGTTCACCCTGGCGGGGCTGCCCGCACCCACCGTCGTAAGCGAGGAGGAGGTCATCGCCGCGTCGCTGTCGGCCATCCTCGACGGCCTCGATCCGCTGCCCGCCTACGCCGTCTCCGCCCGATATGACCTCCTGGCGTGGAATCGTTCCTGTGCAACGCTGATGGGAGACTTCGCCCGGCTGCCTCCACATCGCCGCAACATGCTGTGGCTGCTGTTCGCAGAGCGGTCGTTACGCGAGCGGGTGGGCGGCTACGACACCGAGACCGGAACGCAGTGCGTGGCCAGGTTCCGCCGGAACTTCGCCGCGCACATCGGCGACCCCGCCTGGCGGGCGCTGGTCGACGAGCTGTACGAGCGCTCCGAGGAGTTCCGCCGGCTGTGGGACCGGCACGACGTCGCCTCGAACTCCTCGAAGATCAAGGACTTCCGCCATCCCCTGGTCGGTCGTCTGCGCCTCGCGTCCACCACGCTCTGGCTGGCGGATCAGCCCGGAGCCCGCCTGGTCGTCTACAACCCCGTGGACAGCCGGGGCCGGGACCTCCTCGAACGGCTGACGCGCCTCACCGGCGAACCTCCGCCGCCGTCGACGCGGACCTCCGCGCCACCGGGATAGCCGCCGGGATAGCCGCCGGGGGGGCAGCGGGGGGTCAGCGGGGGAGGAGCAACGCGCCCATGCCGACGAACAGGCCGCCGGTGAGCAGGTCGAGCCTCTTGCGCAGCCGCCGGTAGCCCCTGGTGATCCAGGGGCTACCGGCCAGGAAGGCGACGGCGGAGAACCAGGCGAACGCGACGGCCAGCATCGTGCCGAGCGTGACCGCCCGCATGACGAGGTCCGTACGGTGCGGGAGCAGGCTGGCGAACAGGGCGCCGAAGAAGACGAGCGCCTTCGGGTTGGCGAGGTTGGTCAGCAGCCCGGCGCGCCACTCGCGCAGCCTGCCCGGACGGTGCGCGGCGACGTCCGGCGCCGGGTCGTCGCCGGACGGGGACGCCTGCCCGCGGGCGGCGCGGATGGTCGCCACCCCGAACGCGATGAGGAACAGGGCGCCGGCGACGCGGGCGGCGAGGTAGAGCCACTCGAACCGCTGGACGAGCACGGTGACGCCGAACAGACCGGCGACCGCCCACACGCCGATGCCGGTGACCACGCCCGCGGCCGCGCGTACGCCGCTGCGCCGCGACCCGCCGGCCGAGTGTCTGAGCACGATGAGGAAGTCGGGACCCGGGCTCATGACCACCAGGATCCAGACACCGAGCAGGGGGAGCAGCGGCAACCACGACATGGGCGGGTCCTTCCTGGCCGGTTCCGGCGGCCATGGGCGGGTTTCCGGGCGGGCTGTGACCCGGTTCGGCGGTGGGTGGGGCTCAGCCGGTCACGGGCGAGGCGATGACCACCGTGACGTCCGCGGGGCCGTCGCCGGTGCGGTAGCGGTGCGGGCGGTCGCCCGCGAAGGCCAGCAGGTCTCCCGGCCCGAGGTGTCGCGGGTCGTCGTCCGGGCCGGCCGTGACCTCGCCCGCGGCGACCAGCAGGTGTTCGACGGTGCCGGGCGCGTGGGGGATGCCGTCGAGGTCGGTGTGCGGGGGCATGCGCAGCCGCCACAGCTCCAGGCTGTGCCCGCTGCCGATCCTGCGCAGCAGTTCGCGTGTCGGGCCGCCGGCGGCCGCGGGCATCGAGGGCAGGTGGACGGGACCGGCGTCGGTGTCCCTGGTCAGCAGGTCGGTCAGCGGGATGTGCAGCGCCAGGGCGACGGCTTCCAGCGTCTCGATCGTCGGATTGCCGGTGCCCGCCTCCAGGCTGGACAGCGTCGCCTTGCCGAGACCGGCCCGGCGGGCGAGCTCGGCCGCGGTCATTCCGCGCTGCCGCCGGCGCAGCCGGATCTGCGCGCCGATCGCCGCAGCCGCACCACTCATGAGGGCATCTTCAAGGGAACCATACGTTCACTTTACCGAACGATCCTCCATGGCTGCGAGGGCGTCGCCGAGGGGCGTGCGGTAGTACAGGACCGACCGCCCGGCCCTGCGGCGCCGTACGAGACCGGCGTCGAGGAGCACCTTGAGATGGCGGCCCACCGATCCCAGCCCCTGGCCGGTCAGCGCCACGAGGTGGGTCGTGCTCTTCGGGGCGGCGAGCAGCACGAGCACCCGCGCCCGCGCCGGGCCGAGCAGCCCGCCGAGCGCCTCGGGCACGGGCGCCCGGTCCGGCTCGGCCAGCGTTCCCGAGCAGGGATAGACCAGGGCGTAGTGCCGGCCCGCCGTCCAGGCGGTCCACGCCTGGTGGGGCGTGACCGGGACGAACATCAGCCTGGCCCCGCCGATCTGCCTCGGCGGGTAGTCATAGGTGTTGATCTGCAGCCGGTTGCCGCCGAGCCAGCGCATTCCCTGGCGCATGTCGTTCAGAGCGGCGGCCCAGCCTCCCCGGCTCACATGGCCCACACGGGCGACGATGTCGGCCTCCATGATCCGCCGCCGGCGCGGCCAGTCGGGCAGCACGGTGTGCGTCCACACCCACTCCAGCGTGTCGGCCGCGCGTTCCGGCAGGTCGGGACGGCGCAGCGGCTCCGGCAACGGGCCGCGCAGCGCCACCTCGATGTCGGCGTGCGCGGTCTCGGGCGGGGTCGCGCGAACGCGGGCCAGTTCCTCCTCGAATGCGGCCTCGCCCTCGCCGGTCGGAGCGAGTGTGAGGAAGTCGGCGGTCCAGTTGCGCCCCCGCGCGGCCCTCAGCAGCAGCGCCGTGATCGGGTCGCCGGCCAGGCGGGACCGGTAGGCGGGCAGGTGGGCGTCGAGCCACTCCCGCTCGCCCGGGTGCGCGGCCGACGCCCGCTCCAGGGTGAACAGGCAGGCGGTGGCCTCGGCCAGCGGGGAGATCACGAACCTGCTCTCCGCGAGCGTGTCGGCGTTGACCAGCCACCACCCCATGTTTCGCCTCCACGCGAAACAATAACGGCGGAGCGCGCCGGTGATCGAGGCTCCCGTCATGCGTACATATCGGGAACTGTTTCGCACCCCCGAGTTCACGCCGCTGTTCACCGTCGCGTCCGCGCAGGTGGCCGCCTCGACCGTGAGCGGCCTGGCGCTCGGCACGCTCGTGTACGGGGCGACGCGGTCGCCGCTGCTGTCGGCCCTGAGCATGTTCGGCGCGTCCTTCGCCCAGGTGCTCGGGGCGACGGTGCTGCTGTCGGCCGCCGACCGGCTGCCCCCGCGCGCCGCGATGACGGGCCTCGCGCTGGTCTTCTGCGCGGGCACGGTCGCGCTCGCCCTGCCCGGCCTGCCGCTGTGGGCGTTGTTCGCCGTCGTCCTCGGTCAGGGGCTCGCGGCCTCCCTCGGCGGTGGGGTCCGGTTCGGGCTGCTCAACGAGATCCTGCCCAAAGACGGCTACCTGCTCGGCCGTTCGGTGCTCAGCATGTCGGTCGGCGTGCAGCAGATCGTCGGCTTCGCCGCCGGGGGCGTGCTCATGACCGCGCTGTCCCCGCGTGGCACTTTGCTCGCCGGGGCGGGGCTGTACCTCGTCGCGGCGTTCGTCGCCCGGTGGGGGCTGACCGCCCGCCCGCCGCGCGCCCACGGACGGCCGTCGCCCGCGCAGACCTGGCGGGTCAACCGCACGCTCTGGTCGTCGGGGGCGCGGCGCCGCCTGTATCTGGCCCTGTGGGTGCCGAACGGCCTCATCGTCGGTTGTGAGTCGTTGTACGTCGCCTACGACTCCCGGCATGCCGGGCTGCTGTTCGCCTGCGCCGCCGCCGGCATGCTCACCGGCGACACGCTGATGGGGCGGTTCATCCCCACGCGGTGGCGCGAGCGGCTGGGCGCTCCGCTGCGGCTGCTGCTCGCCGTGCCGTACCTGGTCTTCCTCCTGGACCCGGCCCTGCCGGTCGCGGTCGCCGCCGTCGTGCTCGCCTCAGCCGGATACTCGGCCAGCCTGCTGCTCCAGGAACGCCTCATGGCCGTCACGCCCGAGGAGATGAGCGGGCAGGCGCTCGGGCTGCAGTCGTCAGGTGTGCTCACCATGCAGGGGGTCGGCGCGGCGATCGCGGGGGCGGTGGCCCAGGTCGCCTCGGCTCCGGCCGCCATGGGCGTGATGGCGGTGGCCTCCGTCGCGGTCACCCTCGCGCTGGCACCCGGTCTGCGGGCCGGTGCGGCCCCGGAGGTCCGCGCCGCCGCACCTGCGGGGAGGGCGGCCTGATCGCCGTCATCGAGGGTCGCTGTGTCAGGGTTGGTCCTGCCGTACCGGACCCGGCCGGACGCGCAGAGGGGAGAACCATGGCCGATCACCGAGGCATCCGGCATGTCGAGATCGGTGTCGCCGATCTGACCCGCTCGATCGACTTCTACCGCGATCTGCTGGATCTCACCCCGGCCGAGGGGTCGGCCGGGAGCCCGGGTGTCGCATGGCTGGCGGCGGGATCCGTGCTGCTCAAACTGGTCGAGACGGGCGGCGGCGATCTCGGCGGCTGGGTGAACGACGACCTCCAGCGCGGCATCCGGCACATCGGCTTCAAGGTCGGCGACGTCGATCTGCGGGCCGAGCGCGTGCGCGACGCCGGGGTGCCCTTCACGCTGCCGCCGCTCGACGCGGTCGGCGGCGTGCGCATCGCGTTCTTCCAGGACCCGGACGGCACGCACCTGGAGATCACCGACAACCACCTCCGGTATCACCGCGTCGCCTCGCCCGAACTGGCCGAGAGGGAAAGGCTGGCCGCCCTGAGCAGACCGCGCACGGCGCCGCCGGTCTTCGACCACGTGGCGGTCACGTCCGCCGATCTCGACGCGGCGCTGGCCTTCTACCGGGACACCCTCGGGTACGAGGTGATCGGCCAGATCGTGCAGGACCAGGACCCACGAGGCTTCCTGATCACGTATCTGCTGGCGGGTGACGCGGTTCTGGAGGTGTTCACCTTCGCCGTTCCCACGACGGCGAGTCCGTGGGCCCCCGATCCGTGCCGGCACGGGTTCCGCCACCTCGCCGTCGCCGTCGAGGACCCGGAGAAGGAGGCCGGGCGGCTGGTGGCCGCCGGTGCGCGGGTCGCGGCGGACGGTCTGCTCGTCGACCCCGACGGCGTGCCCCTCGCGCCCCTGTGACACCCCGCTGTGCTGTGACACCTGTCCTGCGCTCTGTGGCTCCTCTGCCCGGTGATCCCGCTGTCTTCTGATCGCGCTTCTCAGGGGGCCGTGTGCGTGCCGGTCGCCGGAATGGGGAGCACGACCTCCACCGTGGTGCCCGCTCCCGGTTCGCCGGTGACGAGGCAGACCCCGCCCAGCTCCGCCGTCCGCTCGCGCATGGAGGCCAGGCCGACGCCCGGGCGGCGGCGCTCCGGCGGCAGGCCCACGCCGTCGTCGCTGATCAGCAGGCGCAGCGTCGCGGGCTCGCGGCGCAGCTCGACCCGGACACGGGTGGCGCGCGCGTGGCGCCGGACGTTGGTCAGCGCCTCCTGCGCGATCCGGTAGACGGCCACTTCGACGGCGGCGGGCAGATCGCTCAGCTCACCCTCGACGCTCACCACCGTGGCCGGGCCCTCGGGAGCGTCCGGCCCGGCCAGCGACTGTACGGCGGCGGCCAGGCCCAGATCGTCCAGGGCGGGCGGGCGCAGGCCGTACACGAGCTGCCGGACGTCGCTCGTGACCGCGTCCATGCCGGAACGCAACTCGCGCAACAGCCGGTCCGCGGTCTCCGGAGAGGTCTCGAGGCTGACCCGGGCCATGGCGACGGTCATGGCCATCGCGCCGAGCGTCTGGCCCAGACCGTCGTGCAGGTCGCGGCGAAGCCGCCGCCGTTCCTCCTCCCGGGCGGCCAGGATGCGCTCCCGGGAGCGCTGCAGGTCCGCCGCCATCCGCGCCGCGTGCGCAACGTCCGCCGCGTAGGGGGCCAGCGTGGCCAGCACCCGCTCGTCGTGTGCGGCGGGGAAGCGCCGTGGGGCGGGTGGGCCGACCAGCAGCCGTCCCACCCGCTCGCCGTGCCAGACCAGCGGCACCTCACGTGGAGAGTCGCCCACCCGGCCGCTGACCGTGCTCATCACGCTGACCGCGCGCCCCTGCTCGTCTTCGGTCACCTCCACCGCGACGCCCTGCACCGCGAGGCCCTCACGCAGCACGCCGATCACCGACTCCAGCGCCTGCGCCGGATCGCCCTGGCGCACCTCCTGAACCAGCCGCTCGGCGAGCAGGCGCGGGTCGCCCACCGGACCGTAGAGCAGACGGTCGACGGCCCTTTGCAGCATCCGGCGCAACGGCCGGAAGAACGCGCCTGTGAGCAGAGCGGAGACGAGCCCGGCGACCTGGTCGTACCCGGACACGATCAGGCTCGACAGCGCGGCCACACCGAAGTAGACCCCGCCGACCACCGTCAGCAGTCCCGCGGCGACGAAGGCCCGGCTGATGACGGTGTCGATGCCGTACAGCCGGTGGCGCGTCACCGAGAACACCAACGCGACGGGGATGAACGCCGCCCAGACGACCGACAGCCAGTACAGTTCCGGCGCGGCCACGCCCACGAGCGAGAAGGCGACGTATCCCGCGAACGCGAACAGCGGCCAGCCGATCTGTCGCCTGCCGACCGGATCGGCCCGGCGGAAACGCAGCAGCAGCGACAGCGCCGCCAGCGCCAGCGACACGGCGATCGCCGTCCAGACCGCTATCTCTGTCGCCGCCATGTACGGCGCCAGGGCCGGGATCTGCAGCGGATTGTGGATGACCGCGGGGAGCGGGTAGCCCTCGAGGGGCGGGTCCGGCCGCACGAACTGGCATGCCAACCTGGTTCCGACGGACGCCACCCCGAGCAGCACCACCCCCCGCCAGCGCGGCGAGGGCAGCCTGCCGTCCGGGGAGTACAACGGCAGGAGCGTCTCCAGCGTGATGCCGCTCACCGCCCAGCCGACCTGTGCGGGGAATCTCAGGAGCTCCGCCACCCCGGTGTTCCCGCGCGCCATCGACGCGAGCATCGTGAGCTGGCAGAAGTCGTAGACGGCGCCGGCGAGCCCGCCCGCGCACATCAGCCAGGCCAGCGTGAGCCGGGGCCGGTAGGCGATGAGGAACGCGCCGACCGCAGGGAAGGTCACCCCCGCCGGCATCATCGGCGTGACCGTCTCCGATACCCGCCACTCCGGCGGGAGCTCCGCGAGGGCCGACAGCGCCGCGACCACGAGCACCGCGGACACCACCGCCATGGCGACGGCGGCCGCACGGGCTGCCCACGCCATCGCGCCCCCGCTTTCACGTTCCTGCCTGGTCTCAGGGTGCTCGGAAAAGTGGGTAAAGGTCGAGATTTGCGGCCATTGTGGTGATGCCGTTATCGGGGAGGGGTGCCCAACCCGCGCCGCAGTGATCCGCGAGGGAGCATCGCGGTGGTCCGCCGGCGCGCGGACGCCGAGCGGTACGCGGCGCCGGCCCCCCTCTCCGGACCGCCCGCCGTCACCGACCGCAACAAGCGGCACCGTCGTGCGGCACCGTCAAGCGGCATCGTCGTGCGGGTCCCGGCGAAGCGGCGCGCTCGGCCGGGCGGATCGGACCAGGCCGAGCGGGCGGGGGTGGGGTGGTCGCGGTCAGGCGAGCCAGGTCAGGCGGGCGATGGATGCGGTCAGGCGGGGCGAGCCGCCTCGTCCGGGGCGGGAGGCGCGAAACCGGCGTTCACGAGGTGCGGGAACAGGTGCGCGGACAGGACGGCCCGGTGAGTGGGGGTGGCCTCCGCGTGCCGCCGCCGCCCTTCCTCGGTGACGTGCACGAACACGCCGCGCCTGTCCGCTTCGCACATCGCGCGGGCGACCAGTCCCTCACGCTCCAGCCGGGCGATGAGGCGCGAAAGCGCGCTCTGGCTCAGGTGAACCTGGTCGGCGAGCTCCTGCACGCGGAACTTGACCGCCCCCGGATCCGCGCAGGTCGACTGCGCCTCCACCAGGCGCTCCAGCACCTCGAACTCGCTCACACCGAGCCCGTGCTTGTCGCTCAGCTCCCGCTCCAGCGCGCACGACACCTGCGCGTGCCGGGCGAGCAGTTCGCGCCAGGCCATGACCACGAAGCCGGTGTCGATGTCGTTCATGCGAGACCGCCTTTCTGGCGCGACCATACCATGCGCACACATTAGATGCAAACGCATTAATTGCTTGTGCATTGAATGCATGTGCATGTAAGTTCCAGTGCCATGTCTTCCTCCATTCAGGACGAGCGCTGGGGGGCCCGCCTGTGGGGTGCCCTCACCGTCCTCTGCGCCGTCGTGTTCCTCGACGCCCTTGACGTGTCGATGGTCGGGGTGGCGCTTCCGTCCATCCAGGCCGATCTCGGGATGTCCACCTCCTCACTGCAGTGGGTGGTGAGCGGCTACGTGCTGGGGTACGGCGGTCTGCTGTTGCTCGGGGGCCGGACCGCCGACCTGCTCGGCCGCCGCCGGGTCTTCCTGACCGCCCTGGCCGTCTTCGCGGTCGCCTCGCTGCTCGGCGGGCTGATGAGCGACGGGACGCTGCTGATCGCGGCCCGGTTCGTGAAGGGCGTCAGCGCCGCGTTCACCGCGCCCGCCGCGCTGTCCATCATCACCACGACCTTCGCCGAGGGCCCCGCACGCAACCGGGCCCTGAGCATCTTCACCGCCTGCGGCGCCAGCGGGTTCTCGCTCGGGCTGGTCCTGTCCGGCGTGCTCACCGAGATCGGCTGGCGCTGGACGTTCCTCATGCCGGTGCCCGTCGCGATCATCGCTCTGGTGGCCGGGACGCGGCTGCTCCAGCGGGGTGAGGAGCGCGGCGAGGGCGGACAGGACCTCCTCGGCGCCGCGACCATCACCGCGGCCATGCTGCTCCTGGTCTTCGCCGTGGTGGAGGCACCCAAGGTGAGCGTGGTGCGTACCGTGCTGTCGCTCGCCGCGGCCGCCGCCCTGATCGGCCTGTTCGTCTGGCTGGAGCGCCGGGTGCGGCACCCGCTGGTCCGCCTCGGCATCCTGCGCTCCGCGCCGCTCGCCCGGGCCAACTTCGGACTGGTCATCCTGTTCGGCTCGTACGTCGGCTTCCAGTTCGTGGCGATGCAGTACTTCCAGAATCTGCTGGGCTGGAGTGCCCTGGAGACCGCCCTCGCGTTCCTGCCGTCCGGGCTGCTGGTCGCGATCAGCTCGACCAAGATGGGCGGGTTCGCCGACCGCTTCGGCACCGCGCGGCTGATCGTGGTGGGCTCGGTGGCGCTGCTCGCGGGGTACGCGGTCTTCCTGCGGGTGGACCTCCACCCCAGCCTGCTCACGATGGTGCTGCCGGGCATGGTCCTGCTGGGCATCGCGTTCGCGCTGTCGTTCCCCTCGCTCAACATCCAGGCGACCGCCGGGGTCGGCGACGAGGAGCAGGGGCTCGCCTCGGGCCTGTTGAACACCTCCGGCCAGGTCGGCGGAGCCGTGGTGCTGGCGATCGTCACCGCCGTCCTGACCTCGGGGGCGGACGGCGGCGACCCGATCGCCCGCTTCCGCGCCGCGATCGTGGTCTCGGCCGGGTTCGCCCTTGTCGGCCTGGTCGTCGCCCTCACCGGGCTGCGGTTCGGGCGGCAGCCGGCCGAGCCGGTCGAGGGGGCGCGGGAGGAACCGGTGCTGGAGGCGGTTTGATCGTCCGCCGGTTCCGTGTCGTCGTCGGCGGAGAGGGCTCTCCTCTCCGCCGTCGGCGTCACCGCGCGGGCCGGCGTCGCACGGATCACAGTGGCTGTACGGATCAGTGGCTGTACGGATCGGTGGCCTTAGCAGCGGTCGTGGGGGTCAGCGCAGCGCGCCTGGGGCCCAGAGGCCGGGCACACCGCCCGCCTCGTCCAGATTGATCTGCCGGGCGGCGCCGGTGCGCACGTCGACGGCGTGGACCGAGTAGTCCTCGTCGTCGTCCTCGCCGGGACGCGCGGCCTCGACGATCACCTCGTGGTCACCCGCCCAGCCGCGTACGCCGATGATGTGGGCGCCCTCGGGAAGCGCCGCCTCGCGCCGGGTGAGCACGCGCCCGGTGACCGAGTCGAGGGTGACCAGCAGGCCGTGGTCGCCCTCGGCCGGGTGGGAGCGCTCGGCCGTCACGGCGACGGCACGCCCGTCCGGGGAGACGGCGGCGCCGGCCTCGAACAGCGCCGGGTCGATCGGCGCACGGCTCAGCGTCCGCCCGTCCGGCCGCACCCGCAGCAGGACGGTCGTGCTGACCCGGCCGGGAACGGCGTTGGTGTCCCACGTGGCCGTGCCCGTCACCGTGCCGTCGTCCGCGACCGCCAGGACCCGCATCCGCCGGGGCAACGTCCGGACGCGATAGCTGGTGAGGTTCTGCACACGTGGAGAGACCGCGCCGGCGTCCGGGCCGAAGTCGGCGGCCATCCACCGGCCGTTGGGGGAGAGGGCCAGGTGGATGTCCTCCGGCGACACCTCGTCAAGGAGTGGGACCATTCCGGTCCTCTTCGCCGTGGTGTCATGCCGGTCGAAAACGGCGAAATCGGACGACGCCTCGCTGAAGAAGGCCATGCGGTCGCCGTCCCTGCTGATCGCCACAAGGGGCTGCCAGCCGTCGCTGAGGTCGGGGACCGGGTCCGCCAGTCGCCACTGCTCACCCGTGGTCGTCACCACCCGCCACTGGTCGCAGCCGTCCGCGAACTCCTCGGTGACCGGGTCCCAGTCGCGCCGTGTGCAATACCCCTGGTAGGCGAAGCGTACGGGGGCGGGCAGGGAGGCGGGCAGCGGCGCGGGACTCGCGGCGCTCATGTCAGGGGCTCCGGGGGTGCCGGCCGTGCTCCGCCCCACGCGCCCGGCCAGGCCCGCCGCTGCGAAGGCGAGGGGGACGACGACCAGTGCGGCGAGCGTGACGCTCATGCCGGTGACCACGGCGCGACGACGTGTGCCGTGCTGCCGGCCGGTCCGCGCGGCCTCGGCGGCGAGCGGGAGGGGGTCGGGCGCGGGCGTCGCCGCCGACAGCGCGGCCAGCTCCCTGCGCAGCGCCGCCTCCCACGGGCCGTCGCCCCGGCCGTCCGCGCCGGTGCGTGCGCCGGGGAAGGCGGGAGAGGCGGAGACGGCGAACGGCGCCGCGGCAGGCGCGGCCTCCGGTGGGCCGAAGGAGGGAGTGGCGTGATACGGCGCCGTCCGGCCCGATGCGAGGGCGAAGGCGGCGGGCTCGGCTGACGGTCCGGCGGCCGGGCTCATCTCGTGGGGGGAGATCCAGGGGACACGGGAGGGGGCGGCCGCCTCCGACGGCGCGGCCCAGGGGCTTTGCGTGGCCGCCTCGGACGGCGACGCCCAGGAGCTCTGCGGGCCCGCCTCCGACGGCGAGGCCCAGGGGGCGTGCGAGGAGCGGGCCGCCACTGCCGGGGACGCCCCCGGGGCGGGCGAGGGATCGGTCGCCGCGCCGCTCGTTTCCGGGCCGCTCGTGTCCGCCCTGTTTGTGTCCGCGCTGTTTGTGTCCGGGCCGCTCGTGTCCGCCCTGCTCGTGTCCGCCCTGCTTGTGTCCGCCCTGCTTGTGTCCGCGCCGCTCGTGTCCGCGTCGGTTGCGTTCGGGTTGTTTGTGTCCGCGTCCTCGTTCTCCGGCGCGGACGGGGACTGCCCGGCCTCCCGCGCCGTGCCCGAGACGAACGAGGCGGGAAGGCGGTTTCGCAGTTCGGCGACGGCGAGCACGATCTCGGTGCCGGCAGTGGGCGCGTCCATGCGGCACAGGTCGGCCGCCTGCCCTGTGGTGTGCCCGTCGTGGAAACAGGCCACGACCAGGGCGCGCCGTCGCGGCGTCAGCCCGGTCAGCGCCTGCGCGAGGGCCGCCGTGTCCGTGCCGTGGGTGACGATCGCATGCGGGCCGGGCCCACGTGTGGAGCCGCGGGCCCGCGAGCGCTTCAGGTACGCCCGATACATCGCCTGGCGGGCGGCATGGGCCGGAAACGACCAGCGTGCGGTGCTCCACTTGGCCGCCACGGCCGCGAGCGCGGTCACCACGAGCGCGCGGGCGGCCGCCGGGTCTCCCGTCAGCGACAGGGCTGTGCGGGCGAGCGGCTTGGCCTGGTCGACGGCGAAGGCGTCGAAGCCGGGCAGATCTCTCACCGTGGCTCCTCGCCCGTACGGCGACGAGGCGCGTGTCGTGTCTGGTTCACGTGTCCACCCCCGGCGCGGCGGTTTCTCTCGCCTCTGCGGCTGCTCAAGCGTAGTGCGGATGTGCCCATATAACGGGATTTTTGATCAACTGCCACACTGGTCGGCATGGTCAGGAGGATCGAGGGCCCCACCCGCATCCCGGTGCCGGGCGGCAAGGTCATTGACGAGTACGTCGGCCGCGTCAACAGCGGCGACGAGCAGGTCTCCATCGCGCACATGGTGGCCCCGGCCGGCTGGGAGGAGCCCGCCCAGACCCCCGGGTTCGCCGAGTACACGCTGGTGCTCAAGGGGTCGGTCGTGGTGGAGCACGCGGGCGGCACGACCGTGGTCGAGGCGGGCCAGGCGTTCGTCAGCGAGCCCGGGGAGAAGATCCGCTACAGCTCCGGGCCGTCCGGCGCGGAGTACGTGGCCGTCTGCCTGCCCGCGTTCTCCCCGGATACCGCCAACCGCGAGGAGTGACGATCGGCAGGTCCTGGGAATCCGCCCCCGTCCGGTCCACGGCTAGGATTGCCAGGTGAACGACCGCGGCGAGGAGGGCGCATGAGCAGGCCCAGCCTGGAGCAGATCCGCAGGGCGCCCAAGGTGCTTCTGCACGACCATCTCGATGGCGGCCTGCGCCCCGGAACGATCGTCGACCTCGCCCGCGACTGCGGCCACACGCTGCCCACGTACGACCCCGCCGAGCTGGCGGTCTGGTTCAGGGAGGCGGCGGACTCCGGTTCGCTGGAGCGCTACCTGGAGACGTTCTCGCACACCGTCGGGGTGATGCAGACCCGCGAGGCACTGGTCAGAGTGGCCGCGGAGTGCGCCGAGGACCTGGCGGACGACGGCGTGATGTACGCCGAGGTCCGGTACGCCCCGGAGCAGCACACCTCCCAGGGCCTGTCGCTGGACCAGGTCGTGGAGGCCGTGCTCGAGGGCTTCCGGCTGGGCTCGGCCGGGCCCGACGGCAGGCCGCGGATCCGGGTGGGCACCCTGCTGACGGCCATGCGCCACCAGGCCCGCTCGATGGAGATCGCCGAGCTCGCCGTGCGCTACCGGGACCTCGGCGTGGTCGGGTTCGACATCGCAGGGGCCGAGGCCGGCTACCCGCCCACCCGGCACCTGGACGCGTTCGAGTACCTCCAGCGGGAGAACGCCCACTTCACGATCCACGCGGGGGAGGGCTTCGGGCTGCCGTCGATCTGGCAGGCCATCCAGTGGTGCGGCGCCGACCGGCTGGGTCACGGAGTGCGGATCATCGACGACATCACGGTGCCGGACGACGGCGAGACCAAGCTCGGCAGGCTGGCGGCGTACGTCCGCGACAAGCGCATCCCGCTGGAGATGTGCCCCACGTCGAACCTGCAGACGGGGGCGGCCCCGTCGATCGCCGAGCACCCGATCGGCCTGCTGCGCCGCCTCTACTTCCGGGTGACGGTCAACACCGACAACCGGCTGATGAGCGGGACGAGCGTGTCGCAGGAGTTCGCCAAGCTGGTCGACGCGTTCGGCTACGACTGGGACGACCTGCAGTGGTTCACGGTCAACGCGATGAAGTCGGCCTTCATCCCGTTCGACGAACGGCTCGCGCTGATCAACGGCGTGATCAAACCCGGCTACGCGCAGATGAAGTGGCGCGCGTGAAGCCGCGGGTCTACCGGTCGAAGGCGGCCTGGCTGTTCGGCTGGGCCTGGATGCTGTTCGCCGCCTGGAACGTCTGGGATTTGACCGCTCACGGCAGCATTCCCAGCGCGCTGATCGCGGGCGCGGTGCTCGGCGTCATCACGGCACTGGTTTTCGTGATGGCGCTGCGGCCCGCCGTCGTCCTGGAGGAGGGCGGCGTCCGCGTGCGCAACGTGCTGAAGAACGCCTACGTCCCCTGGGGCGGTGTGGACGACGTGTCCGTGACCAACGCCATCGTGATCGAGTCGGGTGACACCACCGTGCGCTGCTGGACGCCCCAGGCGACGGCCCGCGAACGGGTCAAGGCCGCGGGGCGGGCCGCCAAGGCGGCGAGGTCGTCGAACCGGGCCGAGCGGGCGGCGGCGGAGGCCGTCGGCGCCCGCACCCACGCCGACTGGGTGGCCGACCAGCTCACCGAGATGAGCCGGTCACGCCGGGAGAGCTCCTCCGGCGAGACGCGCGTCACCTGGTCGCCGTCCGCCCTGGCGGCCGTCGCCGCCGCGGTCGCCCTGGTCGTGACCGCCTTCGTCGTCTCCTGACCAGGTAGAGGCATCGGAGAGCAGGCGCCGCTGCGTGGTGCCGCGCGACGCCGGATCGGTAATCGTTTGCAGAAGGGATCTGAGTGCGTCTGGCGCGGATGATCGTCGTCGTTGTGCTGGCCGCGCTCGCGAGCGTCTACGTTGTCGCGGGTGCGCCGATCGCGGTGGCGGTGTTCGGGGTGCAGGTCGTCTACCTGTTGCGGATCAGGGCGTGGTGGCTGCTCGCCGTCCAGGCCGCCCTCGTGTACACGGCGACCCTCGCCGGCGGCGTCTCCACCGGGATTCTGGGCTTCCTCGCCGGTTCGCTGCTGCTGACACGGGCGCGTGCGCTCGCGCCGCTCGTGGTGGTGAGCGTGGCGCTGATCGACGCCGCCCGCGGCGGGGCGACGGCCGATGCGACGATCACCGTGGTGCTCGTCGCGCTGGTCGTCTTCGGCCTCGCCCGGCTCGTCGAGCGCGCGGGCGAGATGCACGCCGCCCGGCTCTCGCTGGCCGCCGCGGCCGTGGCCGCCGAGAGGCTGCGTCTGGCGGCCGAACTGAACGACGGCCTCGGCCGGAGTCTGGAGGTCATCGTCGAGGGCGGTCGCCGCGCGCTCGCGGAGCCGGACGGCGCGGCCGAGGTGCTGGCCTCGGTGACCGCCACCGCGCGTGCGGCGCTGACCGACGCCCGCGCCGCCTCCGCGGACTACCGCGCCACCTCCCTCGCGCCCGAAGTGGTCACGGCGCGGGCCATGCTCGACACCGCGGGGATCGCCGTCGAGGTGCGCGGCGGCCACACCGAGCCGCTCGGGCCCGGCGGGGCGCTGCTGGCGAGCGTGCTCCGCGAGGCCGTCACCGACGTCGTACGGCGGGGCACCGCCCGGCTTTGCGTCATCGAGACGAGCGAGCAGGCAGACCGGGTGCGGCTGCGCGTCGTCGACGACGGACGTCGCACCGCGGAGGGCGCGGACTTCGACGGTCTCCGCCTCGAGGAGGCGGGCGGCACCCTCACCAGAGGCCTGTCTCCTGAGGGGCGCTTCGTCGTGGAGGCGACCCTTCCCCGCGACCCTTCCCCCGAGGCGGGCGCCGGCGACGGCCAGGCGCCGCAAACCCCTGAGAACGCGAGGCGGCGGTGGCTCCTGCCGAAGCTCGCCCCCGACGCGTCGTACGCCGTGTCGGTCGCGGTGCTCGCGGCCGTCCTCGTGGGCTTCAGCGTCAAGGCGCTGCTTCAGATCCCCGGCGCCCTCGTCATCCCGGCCGCGGTGTGCCTCACCGTGATCGTCGTGATGCAGCTGCGCTCCGTCAACGGGCGTCACACGGTGGCGCTGGGGGTGATGGCGGTGCTCACGTACGCGCCCATCCCGGTGTTCGGGCCCGTCTGGCTCGGAGTGGCGGGCTTCCTCGCCGGGCCTGTCCTGCTCGCGTTCCCCTGGCGGGCCGCGTGGCCGGCGGCGGCGGTGATCGTGGCGAGCGTCGCCGCCGCCGGGGCGCTGTTCGGCCTGCCCGGCCCGGTCCTCGCCAACAGCACGGTCAGCGCGCTCGTCACCGGGCTGGTGGTCTACGCCCTGCTCCGCCTGGCCCAGATCGTCAAGGAGCTCCAGGCCGCGAGGGAGAGCCTGGCCCGCTCCGCGATCGTCGAGGAGCGCCTGCGCGCCGCGCGCGACCTGCACGACCTGCTCGGGCACTCCCTGGCCGCGATCCTTCTCACCTGTGAGCTGGCCCGCCGCCTGGGATGCCCGCCGGAGCGGGTCGAGGAGATCGTCGCCATGGCCGAGAGCGCGCGGGCGGACCTGCGGTCCGTCTCGGGCGAGCAGCGGGAGCTGTCCCTGGCGGCCGAGGTGGAGTCGGCGCGTACGGTGCTGTCGGCCGCCGGGATCCGGGTGACCGTGGAGCCGATCGAGCTGAAACTGCCCGCCGAGGTCGAGACCGTGCTGGGCACCGTGCTCAGGGAGGCCGTGACCAACGTGCTCAGGCACAGCGAGGCCCGCCACTGCGCGATCACGATGCGAGCGGACGAGAGCGGGCTGCGGCTGCGGGTCCACAACGACGGGGTGCGTCACAGGACGACGCGGCGGGGGTCGTCCGGCATCGGCAACCTGACCACCCGCCTCGCCGCCCTGGACGGCCGGCTGACCTCGCACGCCGACGGCGACGGTTTCACGCTCGACGCTTGCGTGCCGTACCGCGTGCCGGCGCCCGCGCGGGTCTAGATCCGGCCGGCCTGCACCGTCGCAGGCCAGATGAATCTCGCTGGTCAGTCCGCCGCGGGATCCCCGACATGGCTCAGAACCTGGCGATCTCTGGACCCCCTTGGTGCCGCGCTCGTCCCTCATGTGAGCTACACGCAATGTCCCTCTACGCAGTGATTCGGAACAGGGCCCTCCACTCATATCTTTCTCACAGCGAGCGGCAAACACGGTCAACCGCGAAGTCAGCTCGCGGCACATCGGTAATTCGGAGGACAGCACCATGCATGGACTTCGTCTCCGTCCGCATCATCACCAAAGGAAGGTGACTTCAATGATCAGAGAACGCCTGCGTGCAATATGGGTAGCCGGCACGATGGGAGCCGTCGTCGCCGGCACGTTGACCCTCGGCGCCGGGACTGCGAGTGCGGCGGGGTCGTGCCCGGACTCCACCCGCAACGCGACGATTGTCCAGGCCAACTTCCAGGCATTCGACACCGGCGCGTACACCCGCCCCGAGGCGGACGGCCTGGTGGACATGGAGGACATGAGGCGCGTCGCCAACGGATCCGGCCCCTACTCTATTCCCCAAGATGTCAGAGAGGCTGCCAGGTACTTCGTCGACAATCCCGCGGAATTCGCGCACATGGATGGCATTCGGGTCCGTTGGACGCGGTTCGACGGTCTCGTGACCCGCTATGACGTCGACGACGCCCTCAGGTACTGGAGGAACGAATGCGGGTAAGCGATTCGTCGTCACCGACGTCCTAGGGCCTGTCTTCACAGTGATCAGTCAGAGCCACGGCAGGAGTGCTGCGATGGTGACCACCGCTGTGTATGAGGTGGCGGTCTTGTCGTAGCGGGCGGACAGGGCGCGGAACTGTTTCAGCTGATTGAAGCAGCGTTCGACCACGTTGCGACGCTTGTAGACCTGAGCGTCGAAGACGGGCGGGCGACCGCCCTTGCTGCCCCGCCTGGCACGGCCGGCTACCCGATCGGCCCGCTCGGGAATCGTGTGGCTGTTCCCGCGCCGCCGCAGGAAGCTGCGGATGGCGCGGGAGCTGTGCCCTTGTCGGCCACCACGTGGCCGGGACGAGTACGAGGCCGGCCGCGGCTGAGGCGGGGAACGCGAATGGCCTGCAGCACCTGCTGCAGGAGGGTGCAGGCGTTGATGTTCCCGCCGGTCACCAGGAACGCCAGCGGCCGGCCTGCACCGTCGCAGGCCAGATGAATATCGCTGGTCAGTCCGCCGCGGGATCGGGCGAGGGCGTGATCGGATGGCTCGCCGGCGCCTGGCCCCCTTTTTTCGCCCCGGGAGATCACATCGAAGACACGGCCTAGATCCGGCCGGCCCTAGATCCAGCCGGCCTCGGTGGCGATGCGCACGGCGTCGGTCCGGTTGCGGGCGTTGAGCTTGGTGACGATCACTGTGAGGTAGTTGCGCACGGTGCCGGCGGCCAGGTGGAGCCGTGCGGCGACGTCCGTCGCGTTCGCACCGGAGGCGACCAGGCGAAGCACGTCCGCTTCGCGCGGGGTGAGCGGATTGTCCGACAGGTCCCAGGCGGTGACCGCGAGCGAGGGGTCGAGCACCCGCTCGCCGGCCGCGACCTTGCGGATGGCGGCCACGAGTTCGTCCGGCGGCGCCGTCTTCAGCACGAATCCGGCGACACCTGAGCCGAGGGCGCGTCGCAGGTGCCCCGGCTTGCCGTACGCGGTCAGCATCAGAGCGCGGCAGGCGGGCAGGCGCGTGCGGAGCTCGGCCGCGGCCGCCAGGCCGTCCAGCCTGCCGGGCATGTCGATGTCGAGGACGGCGACGTCAGGGCGGTGGACCAGCGCGGCGGCCAGGGCGGCCTCTCCGGACTCCACGGTCGCGACGACTTCCAGGTCCTCCTCCAGCGCGAGCAGGGCGGCGAGGGCGCTCCTGATGACGTGCTGGTCCTCGGCGAGAAGTACGCGAATCACGCGCATATGTCTACCAGTGTCCGGATCATGACGACGTCATGGGCGGTGCTCATGACGATGTCATGGGCAGGCGGTGAGGCCGTCTCTGGGGCACATGACCGTTGATCGGCAGGCTTGAGCACATGACAGAGGTGCTTCGCCTTGACGCAGTGAGCAAGGTGTACGGAAAGGGGCAGGGCGCGGTGGCCGCCCTGCGTGAGGTCTCGGTGACCATTCCCGAGGGGAGCTTCACCGCCGTGATGGGACCGTCGGGCTCGGGCAAGAGCACGTTCCTGCACTGCGCGGCGGGGCTCGACACCCCCTCCTCCGGCTCGGTGCGGCTGGGCGGCAGCGAGCTGTCCGGCATGGACGAGACCCGGCTGACGGAGCTGCGCAGGCAGCGGGTCGGCTTCGTGTTCCAGGCGTTCAACCTGGTCTCGTCCCTGACCGTGCTGGAGAACATCACGCTGCCGATGCGGCTCGCCGGCGCGCGGGTCGACCGGGCGTGGCTCGAGGAGATCGTGGGCCGGGTGGGGCTGACGGGCCGGACCGGGCACCGCCCCGCCCAGCTGTCCGGCGGGCAGCAGCAGCGGGTCGCCATCGCGAGGGCGCTGGTGACCCGGCCGCAGGTGGTCTTCGGCGACGAGCCGACCGGCGCGCTGGACACGATGACGGCCCGTGACGTGCTCCGGCTGCTGCGGGAGGTGGTGGACGGACTCGGCCAGACCGTGGTGATGGTCACCCACGACCCGGTGGCCGCCTCCTACGCCGACACCGTCCTGTTCCTCGCGGACGGCCGGATCGTGGACGCGATGGCCGCGCCGAGCTCCGAGAAGGTCGCCGAGCGCATGACCAGGCTGGGGGCGTACGCAGCATGATCACCGGAATCGCGTTGAAGACCCTGCGGCACCGCAGGGCGGCGTTCGCGGGCGCGTTCGTGGCGCTGGTGTGCGCGGCCGCGCTGGTGTGCGCGTGCCTGATGCTGCTGGAGACCGGCCTGCGAGGCGGGGTCGCACCGGAGCGTTACGCGGGCGCACCGCTGATCGTCGCCGGCGACCAGAACGTCCACGAGACCGTGACCAAGTCCTCCGGGAAGGTCAAGTCGAAGGCGAAGCCGCTGTCCGAGCGGGTCTGGATCCCGGAGGCGACGGCCGCGAAGCTGAGCGGCCTGCCCGGCGTCTCGAAGGTGCTCACCGAGGTGACGTTCCCGGTGAACGGACACGCTCTCGGGCACGGGTGGGAGTCGGCGGAGCTCACGCCGTTCACCATCGCCCGGGGACGCCCGCCGCGCGCGGACGGCGAGGTGGTCGTGGACGCACGCTCCGGCCTGTCCGCGGGCTCGGCCCTGCGGGTCGGGGGGAGGGCGTACCGGGTCGTGGGGGTCACCGCCCAGGCCCTGCCGAGCCAGGACACGGTGTTCTTCTCGACGTCCGAGGCCCGCCGGCTGGCCGGCCGTCCTGGGCAGGTGACCGCGATCGGCGTGTTCCCCGCGGTGGACGTGGCGCCGGTGCTCGGTGATCGCCTCGTGGCCCACACCGGGGACGAGCGCGGCACGGTGGAGTTCCTCGACGCGGAGCAGGCGCGGGTGCGGCTGATCAGCCTGGGCGGCGCGCTCGGCGGCACGTCCCTGCTGGTGGCGATCCTCGTCGTGACCGGCACCTCCGCCCTCGCGGTGCAGCAGCGACGGCGTGAGATCGCCCTCCTCAGGGCGGTCGCCGCCACGCCGGGTCAGGTGCGCAGGTTGCTGGGCGGCGAGTCGCTGATGGTCGGCCTGGCGGCCGGTGTCATCGGCTCGGCCGCCGGCATCGGCCTGGGGTTCTGGCTGCGTGGCCGGTTCGTCGAGCTGGGCGCCATGCCGGCGAACCTGCGCCTGGTGGTCAGCCCGTTCCCGGCGGTGGCCGCCCTGCTGGCCGCGGTGGTGGCGGCCTGGGCCGCGACCCGCCTCTCGGTCCGCCGCACCGCGCGGATCCGTCCCGTCGAGGCGCTCGGCGAGGCGGCCATGGGCGGGGGCCGGCTGCCCCTCGGCCGGTCGATCGCGGGCGTCCTGTGCCTCGCCGGCGGGATCGTGCTCACGCTGGTGCTGTCGGGACTCGAGACCGAGGCGGCGTCGAGCCCCGTGACGATGCTGACCGCGCTCGTCTGGACGGTGGCCGTCACCCTGCTCGGCCCGGTGCTCGCCCGCGTCGTGGTCGCCCTCGTACGCGTCCCGCTGCGGGTGTCCCGCGCCGGGCACCTGGCGGCGCGCAACCTCCAGGCCGGGCCGGGGCGGACGGCGTCCGTGATGGCGCCGCTGACCCTTCTGGTGGCCATGACCTGCACCATCCTGTTCACCCAGACCACGATGGGGCACGCGTCGGCCGAGCAGGCCGCCGCCGGCACCCACGCCGACTACGTGGTGAACGGCGCGACGGCGGACGCGGTGCGCCGCGTGCCGGGCGTGAAGGCCGTCACCTCGGTCGTCCGCACCTCCGTGCGCGTCGGGCTGGACAAGTACGGCGCGCAGGCCGTCGACGGCGGCGAGCGGCCGCTCGGGCAGGCCGTGGACCTCGGGGTGGTGTCCGGCTCGCTCGACGGGTTCGGCGCCCGCTCGGTCGCGGTGAGCGAGTCGGCGGCCTCCAGGCTCGGGCTGTCGGCCGGTGACGCTCTCACGCTCACCCTGGGCGACGGTACCCCGGCCGAGCTGAAGGTCGCCGCGATCTACTCCCGCGGCCTCGGGTTCGGCGACCTGACCCTGCCGTACGCGCTGGTCGCCGCCCATGTCGACGACCCCTCGGGCACCCTGCTGGTCGAGGCCCCCTCGGTCGGACGCGAGGCCCTGGCCGCCGTGGCGCCGGTGGTGTCGCCGACGGAAGGGACCGGGACGCAGGCGCCGAACGCCGAGGTCAACTACGTGGCCATGGGCCTGATCATCGCGTTCAGCGCGATCGCCGTGGTCAACACGCTGGCCATGTCCACCACGGACCGGTCGCGGGAGCTGGCCCTGCTCCGCCTGGTCGGCGCGACCCGGCGCCAGGTGCTGCGCATGCTCCGCCTGGAGACCCTGACCGCGCTGGTCGTCTCCGTGCTCGCCGGGACCGGCATCGCGCTGATGACGCTGTCGGCCTTCAGCAGGGGGATGACCGGGTCTGCCCTGCCGTACGTCCCCCCGGCCGCTTACGCGCTGGTGATCGCCGCCGTGGCCGCGCTCGCCCTGGTCGCCACGAGCCTCCCGGCGCGTCTCGCCCTGCGCGCCCGCCCCGCCGAGGCCATCGGCGCCCGTCAGTAACCGGGCACACCCTCTTCTTCTTGCGAAAAACAACCTCGAAGGCTGGAAATCGTGAACCGCATCGCATCGGCAGCCGCCGTGATCTCCCTGTCCACCGCCCTGGTCGCGGCCGGCACCGGCGCCCCGGCCGCCGCCCACGCCGCCCGGGCCGCTGTGACCTGGACCTCCTGTGGCGACGCCGCCGGGCTCGACCCCCGCCAGGAGTGCACCACGCTCCAGGTCCCCCTCTCCTACGGCAAGCCGGGCGGGGGCACGCTCTCCCTGGCCGCCTCCCGGATCCGTACGGCGCGGCCGGGACTGCGCAGGGGCGTGCTGCTGCTCATTCCCGGAGGACCGGGCAGCGCGGGCCTGAGCAGGCCGAGCGCGATGGTGAAGCGCCTGCCGAGCGCCGTGCTCGACCGTTACGACCTGGTCGGCTTCGATCCGCGGGGCGTCGGCCGGAGCTCGCCCGTCTCCTGCGGGCTCGCGCACGAGGACCTGGCGCCCACCCTGCTCAAGCCCTACCCGTCCGCCGACGGGGACATCACGCAGAACGCCGCCTGGTCACGCAGGATCGCCGACGCCTGCGCCCGCAACGGCGGCCCGGTGCTGCGCAGCATCAGCACGCGCAACGAGGCCAGGGACATCGACGCCATCCGCCGGGCTCTCGGGGAGAAGCGCCTGTCCTACTGGGGCGTCTCCTACGGCACGTACGCCGGGGCCGTCTACGCCACGATGTTCCCCGGCCGGACCGACAGGGTGATCCTCGACAGCAACGACGATCCCGACCCGAACAAGGTCGCCCGTGTGTGGCTGGCCAACTACTCGGTGGGCGTCGACGACCGCTTCCCCGACTTCGCGGCCTGGGCCGCCGAGCGTGACGACGAGTTCGGCCTGGGGACGGACGCCGATGCGGTCCGCCGCACCTTCCTGGACCTCGCCGGCCGCCTGGACCACGAACCGATCGCGTGGCCCGGCAACAACCCTCCGCGGCTCGACGGCGCGGTCCTGCGCGAGACCATGCTGAACGCGCTGTATTCCGACACCGGGTTCCCGGCTCTGGCCGGGCTCATGCGGGCGGCGCTCGGCTCCGGTCCCCTCCCCGCGCCCTCCACCCCGCCGGACGAGGCGATGCAGAACGCCGCGGCCTCCGCGGCCGCGACCCTGTGCGGCGACGTCGAGTGGCCGAGCTCGCTCGATCTGCACCGGCGGCTGGTCGCCGCCGACCGTGAGGCTCACCCGCTCACCGCCGGCATGCCGGTCAACATCGGCCCCTGCGCCTACTGGCCCTACCGGCCGGTGGAGGCGCCGGTGCGGGTCACGGCGAAGGGGCCGTCCAACGTGCTGCTGGTGCAGAACCTGCGCGACCCGGCGACGCCGTACAGCGGCGCCCTGCGGATGCGCGAGGCCTTCGGGAGCCGGGCGCGCATGGTCGCGGTCGACTCGGGCGGGCACGGGTCCTACCTGGTCAACGGCAACGCCTGCGGTGACGACACGGTCACCGCGTTCCTGGTCACCGGCAAGCGGCCGGCCCGCGACACCGTCTGCAGGTAGCTCAAAGACCGAGGGCGACGGCGAGGTCCTTCTTCAGATCCTCCAGCTCCCGCGCGGCCCGGGCCCGCGCGGGAGCGACGTCGTCTCCCTCGACCGGCACGACGACCTCCAGGTAGCACTTGAGCTTGGGCTCGGTGCCGCTGGGCCGTACGACGACCCGGGCGTCGCCGGACAGGCGGTAGCGCAGGCCCTCGGTCGGCGGCAGCCCCGCCACCCCCAGGGACAGGTCCTCGGCCGACTCCACCGCCCGGCCCGCCAGCCGCTCCGGCGGATGCGTACGGAGGCGCTCGATGGCCTTGGCGATCAGCGACAGGTCGTCGACCCGGACCGACAGCTGGGCGGTCGCGTGCAGCCCGTAGCGGCGGGCCTGGTCGTCCAGCAGGTCGGGCAGCGACCTGCCGTCCCGCTTGGCCGCGGCGGCCATCGCGGCGACGGCGAGGGCGGCACCGACGCCGTCCTTGTCGTGGACCGGCAGGCCTGCGTCGGACCCGATGCTGTAGCCCAGGGCCTCCTCGTAGCCGAAGACCAGTCCCGGCCCCGACTTCATGATCCACTTGAATCCCGTCAGCGTCTCGGCGTGCCGCACGCCGTGATCAGCGGCGATCCTGGCGAGCAGCGACGACGACACGATCGAGGTGGCGACCAGCCGGTCGTCGCCCGAGGTGTGCCGCAGCACGTGCTCGGCCAGCAGACCGCCGACCTCGTCGCCGGTCAGCATGCGGTAGCCGCCGCCCGGCAGCGGGGTGCCCACCGCGCACCGGTCGGCGTCGGGGTCGTTGGCGATCACCAGGTCGGCGCGCGTGGCGGCGGCGAGTTCGAGCGCGAGGTCCATGGCGCCCGGCTCCTCCGGGTTGGGGAACGCCACGGTGGGGAAGTCGGGGTCGGGCATCGCCTGCCGGCTCACCGTGACCGGCACCTCGAATCCCGCCGCGCGGAACGCCTCGGACACGGTCGCGCCGCCCACCCCGTGCAGCGGCGTGTACGCGACCGCGATGTCGCGGGCGTCGCCGAGCGGCAGCGCGGCCAGGGCCCGCAGGTAGGGGACGACGATGTCGTCGTGGCCGAGGGTCTGCCAGTCCTCACCGAGCGGGAGGGCGTCCACCCGGCCGGCCGCGTCGATGGCGGCCGAGATCTCCCGGTCGATCGGCGGCACGATCTGCGCGCCGTCGCCCCAGTAGACCTTGTAACCGTTGTCCTGGGGCGGATTGTGCGAGGCGGTGACCATGACGCCCGCGTCCGCGCCCAGGTGGCGCACGGCGAACGCCAGGACCGGGGTGGGCCACTTGCCGGCCATGACCGAGGCACGCAGGCCCGCCCCGGTCAGCACGCGGGCCGTGTCGGCGGCGAACACGTCGGACTTGTGCCGCCCGTCGTAGCCGATCACCACGTGGCGTCCCGGTCCGAGCACACGGGCCAGCCCGGCGGCCGCCCGCATCACCGTGACCCGGTTCATCCGGTTCGGCCCGGAACCCAGCGCGCCGCGCAGGCCCGCCGTGCCGAACTCCAGCTTCGCGCCGAAGCGGTCCTCCAGCGCGGCGAGATCGTTCCGCTCCAGGATCGCGTCGAGCTCCGCCCGCGTCTCGGGGTCGGGGTCCTGGTCGCGCCATTCTTCGGCGAGCCGTACGAGATCGGTCATGTGTGCCCCCTACAGCTTGTCGACGACCTGGGCGAGCAGGACGCCCATGCGGGCGGCCGTGGCCCGGCCGACCTCCAGGACCTCCTCGTGGTTGAGCGGCTCGCCCACCAGGCCCGCGCCGGGGTTGGTGACCAGGGAGATCCCGAGCACCTCGGCCCCGGCCTCCCGTGCGGCGATCGCCTCCAGCACCGTGGACATGCCCACCAGGTCGCCGCCGAGTGTGCGCAGCATGCGGATCTCCGCGGGCGTCTCGTACGTCGGGCCGCGGAAGGCGACGTACACGCCCTCGGCCAGCGTGGGGTCCACGGCGCGGGCGAGGTCGCGCAGGCGCTTGGAATACACCTCGGTGAGGTCGATGAACCTCGCGCCCGTCATCGGGTTGTCGCCGGTGAGGTTGATGTGGTCGCTGATCAGGACCGGATCGCCGACCTTCTGGGTCTCCGGGCGCAGCCCGCCCGCCGCGTTGGTCAGCACGACCGTGCGCACCCCGGCCGCGACGGCGGTACGCACCCCGTGGACCACCGGATCCACCCCGCGGCCCTCGTAGAGGTGCGTACGCCCGAGGAAGATCAGGGCGTTGAGCCCGGCGGCGGTGCGCACCGCGCGCACCGTGCCCGCGTGACCGGCGACCGCGGGAGGGGAGAACCCGGGCAACTTCGTCACCGGGAGTTCGGCGACCGGATCGCCGATCGCGTCCGCGGCCGGGACCCAGCCCGAGCCCATGACGAGGGCGACGTCGAAGGAAGAGATGCCGGTGAGGTTCCTCAGCGTGGTCGCGGCCTCGGCCGCCAGGTCATATGGGGTCACTTTGCTGAGGGTACAGAAGCGCATGAACCCGGCCGATAAGTGCCGGGCCCGTGTCAGTCGCCGAGCTTCTTGCAGGGACGGGTGCGCAGCGAGGCGACGTAGTCGTCGGGCGCGCCGGCCCTCTCCGCGGCCTCGGCCAGGATGCCGATGTACCGCGCCGACGGCAGCCCGCCCTCGTAGGAGTTCAGCACGTACGACCAGGCGAGCACGTCGCCCTCCAGCGTCGCGACGCGCAGCCGCAGCTTGCGGTAGAGGCCGAGGTCGGTGCCCATCCAGCGGTCGAGGGAGGCCTCGTCCCACTCCGGCACGTCGTACAGGACGACGAATACCTGCTCGTCGGCATCCTCGACTATCGTGGCGAGAGCGCCCTCCCAGCTGACATCCTCGCCGCCGAAGGTGAGCCGCCAGCCTGGGAGCCACCCCGTTCCTCGCATGGGCGAGTGGGGCGCCCACTCCGCCATCTGCTTGGGGTCCATGTTGCTGCCGTAGGCCGCGTAGACAGGCACGGCACACAAGCCTAAACCAAGATCCCGGAAGTTGGACGGGTAGCGCGCGCACCGGGTGTGGCAAGAAAACCGGGGTGTGGCGAGAAAAATACGCGTAGTCGGCCCGTTACGCGCCCCTCGCCGGGAATGCGTAGTCAGGATGCGGGACAATGGAGCATGTGACAAGGATCGTGATCATCGGTGGCGGCCCCGGCGGATACGAGGCGGCCCTGGTCGCCGCGCAACTGGGCGCCCAGGTCACCGTCGTGGAGGAGGAGGGCCCCGGCGGGGCGTGCGTGCTCACCGACTGCGTGCCGTCCAAGACCCTGATCGCCTCCTCCGTCCGCAAGCAGGCGCTTCTCGACGCGTCGTCTCTCGGGGTCCGCTTCGACGGCGGCCCTGACCACGACGCCGGCGACGTCGCCGTCGACATGATCGACGTGAACAAGCGCGTCAAGGAGCTCGCGCTGGCGCAGTCGCACGACATCGCCGCCCGGCTGTCCGCCGAGGGCGTCGAGGTCATCCGCGCCCGGGGCCGGCTGGTCGATCCCCAGGTGGTGCGCGCGGGTGACCGTACGATCCGGGCCGACGTCGTCATCGTGGCGACCGGCGCGCACCCCCGCGTGCTGCCCGGGGCGGAGCCCGACGGCGAGCGCATCCTCAGCTGGCGCCAGCTCTACGACCTGGAGGAGCTGCCCGAGCACCTCATCGTGGTCGGCTCCGGTGTCACCGGCGCAGAGTTCGCCGGCGCCTACCGGTCCCTCGGGTCGCAGGTCACGCTGGTCTCCTCGCGCGACCGGATGATGCCCAACGAGGACGCCGACGCGGCCGAGGTGCTGGAGGAGGTCTACCGGCGGCGCGGCATGAACGTCATGGGGCGCTCGCGCGCCGCCTCGGTCAAGCGCACCGAGCACGGCGTCGTCGTGACCCTGGAGGACGGCCGCACCGCCGAGGGCACCCACTGCCTCATGACCGTCGGCATGGTCCCCAACACCTCCGGGCTCGGGCTGGAGGACAACGGCGTGCGGCTCGACCGGAGCGGCTTCATCGAGGTCGACAAGGTGTCGAGGACCTCCGCACCCGGTGTGTACGCCGCTGGAGACTGCACCGGCGTCCTCATGCTCGCCTCGGTCGCCGCCATGCAGGGCAGGATCGCGGTCTGGCACGCGCTCGGCGAGGCCGTGCAGCCGATCCGCCTGGCCACGGTGGCCGCCAACATCTTCACCGACCCGGAGATCGCCGCCGTCGGCGTGTCGCAGCGGCAGATCGAGTCGGGCGAGATCGAGGCGAACGTCGTCAAGCTGCCGCTGGCCACCAACGCCCGGGCCAAGATGCAGGGCTTCAACGACGGTTTCGTGAAGCTGTTCTGCCGTCCCAACACCGGCATCGTGCTCGGCGGCGTCGTGGTCGCCCCGCGCGCGTCGGAGCTGATCCTGGCCGTGTCGCTGGCCGTGCAGCACCGCCTGACCGTGGACCAGCTCGCGCACACCTTCGCCGTCTATCCGTCGCTGTCGGGCTCCATCACCGAGGCCGCCCGCCGCCTCATGTCGCCGCTGACCGCCGGGGGCATCTGACCCCGTCACTCCGCTCGGGCCGCGGTGGCCGGGACGCGGGCGGCCGGCCGCGGGCCCAGCGCGCGGGCCGGCCAGATCATCGCCCCGGCCAGGCACGTCACCAGGGCGAAGACGAACGGGAAGGCGAAAACGCCGGCCAGCCAGCCGATGACGGGAGGGGCCACGAGCCCGGACGCCCAGGTGACGGTGGCGACCCCCGCGACGCCCTCGGCGGGCGTACGGGCGATCCGACCGGCCGCCGCGAACACCAGTGGCACGACGACGGCGACGCCGGCGCCGAACAGCGCGAATCCGGCGATCACCGGTGCGGGAGTGCGGAACGCGACCACCGCCACGCCGCCGAGGACGGCCACGACCGCGCTCGCGCGCACCGTCGCGACCGGTCCGAGCCTCCGTACGACGAGGTCTCCGCCGAGCCGCACCGCGACCATGCTCGCGGTGAACACGGCGTAGCCCGCCGCCGCGAGGCCGGGTCCCGCGCCGGCCACCTCCTTGAGGTAGATCGCCGACCACTGGCCGCTCGCCCGTTCGGCGAAGGTGGAGCACAGGCCGATCAGGCCGATCAGCAGGATGGACCGCGGAGGCAGGGTGAAGCGCCGCGGCGGCCGCTCGTCCGGCGCCGGTCTCTCGTCGAGCAGCGCGCGGCTCGCGGCGGCGCCGACGGCGAGCAGGGCCAGCGCCACGATGACGAAATGCGCACGCGCGTCCAGGCCGGCCTGCGCCGCCAGGGCTCCGGCGCCCGCGCCGCAGAGATTGCCCACGCTCCACATCCCGTGCAGGCCGGACATGACCGACCGGCCCAGCCGTCGTTCCACGTGCACGCCCTGGGCGTTCATGGCAAGGTCGCACATGCCCGCGGCGGCGCCGTACAGGAGGAACGCGGGCACCAGCCACAGGGGGCCGGGCGCGAGCACGGGCAGGGCGGGTGCCACGCACCACAGGGCCAGCAGTCCCCGGGTCGTCGCCCTGGCCCCGAACCGGTGGGACAGCCGAGCGGTCAGCGGCATCGCGAGCATCGAGCCGATCGGCGTGCAGAGCAGGACGAGCCCGAGAGCGGCCGTGCCGAGCCCGAAGTGGTCCTGGAACCAGGGCATCCGGGTGGCGAGGGTGCCCGCCACCGCGCCGTGCACGGCGAAGACGAGGGCGGTGGCCCGTTGATGTCTGTCTCGCATGTGGGCAAAATTAACAGGCAGGGTTCCTGATGAAAAGTGAGTTTTCATGAAGACCGCGACACCCCAGCTCGCCCGGGCCATCAACGACAGGCTCGCCCTGGATCTGCTGCTGGAACGGGGTCCGCTGACCGCGCCGCAACTGCGCGCGCTCACCGGCCTGTCCCGTCCGACCGTGTCGGACCTGATCGAACGCCTCCAGGTCAACGGCCTGATCCAGGTCGCCGGCGAGAGCGGCGGCGACCGGCGCGGCCCCAACGCCCGCCTCTACGGCATCGTCGCCGACCGGGCCTTCGTGAGCGGGGTCGACGTGCGACGCGACGTGATCAACGTGACGGTCGCCGACATCACCGGCGCGACCGTGGGCTCGGCGACGCGGCCGCTGGGCGACAACCTTCCCGCGCTGGTCGCCGACGCGCTCACCGAGGCGGCCGGTTCACGTCCCCTGCGCGCGGTCGTGATCGGCGCGCCGGGCCTGGTCGACCCGAAGACCGGTGACTTCGCGGCGGGGAACGTCGAGTTCGCGTGGCGGCCCGGGCTCCTGTCGGCCCTGCGCACCCTGGTCGACGCGCCGATCACGATGGAGAACGAGGTCAACCTGGCCGCCGTCGCCGAACACGCCACGGGAGCGGCCGCCGGGCGGGACGACTTCGTGCTGCTGTGGCTCGACGACGGCATCGGCGCGGCCGTCGTGCTGGACGGCAGGGTCCGCCGGGGCGCCTCCGGCGGAGCCGGCGAGATCGGCTTCCTCGGCCGGCTCGACATCACGGTGTGCGACCTGCTGCGCACGCACGCCGTGCGCGGACTCGACCTGCCGGCCCTGGCGGAAAGGGTCGCCGTGGCCGCCTTCACGCTCGTCGCCGTGGTCGATCCCGGTCTCGTCGTCCTCGGCGGCGCCACCGGCATGGCGGGCGGCGACCCGCTGGCGGCTATGGTCGCCGAGCGTCTGGCGCAGGTCTCGCCCGTCCCCGTGCACGTGCGGGTCAGTGGCATCCCCGACAACCCCGTGCTGAGGGGCGCGGTCTCCACCGCCCTTTCGACCGCTCGCGACGCCGTCTTCGGGCAGGGCCGCCGCTGACCGGGAGACGTGCCGGTCAGCCCGCGCGCCCGCCTGATGACGAGGGCGATCAGCGGTGGCCGCCCGTGCCGGACAGCCGTGACCTGACCTCGTGCAGGGCCTGTCGTCCGTGCGCCACGGCCGTGGCCGCCGCCCGCAGGTCGTGCGGCGTCCGGGCGGCGTGCAGCGCCCGCTTGGCCGCGTCGTACGCGTCGAGCGCCGCGCGCCACTCGTAGGCGGGGCCGCTGACCTGGTTGACCTTCATCTCGAAGTCGAGGGCGTCGATCTCCTCGCCGAAGCGGGTCACGTCCTCCTCGGCCGCGTGCCTGGCCACCGCCATCTCGGCCACGAATCGCTCCTTGCGCCGGTGCGCGACGCCCCACAGGATCAGCGTCAGGCTCAGGCCGAGACCGGACACGATGACGAGGACGAGCGCGGGCGACGGGCCCCTGGGACGGGCGAGGTTCCGGGGCACGTCCTGTGCGTGCGCGGTCTCGTCCGTGGCTGTCTCATCGGTGGCTGTCTCATTCGCGGCCGAGTCCTTCCCGGAGGTCGTGCCGGGCGCGACGGCGTCGTCGGGGAGGTTTTCCGGCGTGCCCCGCGCCCCGGTGAGGTCGACGTCGTCGGCCTGGGTGAAGGAGGCCTTGCCGACGTTCGCCCCGTGGAAGTCGGCGCCGTCCAGCTCCGCCTGGGTGAACTCCGCCTCCGACAGGTCGGAGTCCCTGAGCACGGCGTGCTCGAGATGGGCCTGGCCGAACTTGGCCTCGCCGAGCTTGGCCCGCGTGAAGTCGGCCTTGCGGGCCTTGATCTGCCCGAGCGCGGCGTCTTTCAGGTCGGCGTCCACAAGTGTGGTGTCGGTGAGATTCGCCTGGGTGAGCACGGCGCGGGTGAGGACCGCGCCGGTGAGGTCGGCGTGCGGAAACTCCGCCTGCACGGCGTCCGCGTCGGCGAGGATCGCCCCGCGCAGGTTCGCCTGCTTGGCCCGCATCTGGCCGAGGTCGGCCTCGCTGAGGTCGGCGCTGCGGAGATCGGCGTAGTCGAGGTGCGCCTGGCCGAGGTCGGCCTCCTTCAGCGAGGCCTTGCGCAGGACGGCCCCGGTGAGGTCCTTGCCCGTGAGGTCCACTCCGTCCAGCTTCGCGCCCGTGAGGTCGGCGCACCGCAGGTCGGGGGGCAGCGTGGCGCCGGTGAGGTCCCTGCCGCGCAGCTTGACGCCGCTGCCCGGCGTGCAGGGCGCCGCGGCCGCGTGAACGGCGGTCGCGCTCGCCGGCAGGGACGGCAGCGACAGGAACAGGGCGGCGACGAGAAGGGGGGCGGCGCAAAGGGGCACGGCGGCAAGGGGGACGGCGAAAAGGGGGGCGAAGCGACGCACGGGGGGCCTCCTGAGGGAACGCCCCGAGTGTCCCACGCGATCTGAACCGCCACTTGCAATCCGCTTGCCCGCGGTTGGCCGGCACTCACCGGCGTGGCCGGGCACCGTCATTTCCGGAAACGCGGGGACGCCGAAGCGATCCTTGGAGGACGAACGCGCCGGAACCCTGGGCCCGCCTCCGGACATGAGCGAGGGGGCGGCCCTTCGCGGGTCCGCCCCCTTGCCGTCGCCGAAGCGCTCAGGCGTTACCAGTCGCCGCCGCCGAAGTCCCCTCCGCCGAAGTCGCTGCCGCCGCCCCAGTCGCCGCCTCCGCCGCCGCCGAAGTCTCCGCCGCCCCAGTCGCCGCCACCGCCGGCGTCAACGCCCGCGGCGTAACCGGAGTCGTATCCGGCGCCGTAGCCGCCGTGGCCCCAGCCGCCGAACGCGTTGCCGAGCATAGTGCCGACGAGCATGCCTGTCAGCAGGTCGCCGCCGCCGAAGCCGCCGTAGTAGCCGTACGCGTAGGGCTGGTAGGCGGGACCGGCGTCCCAGTAGGGCCTGCGGTGGCCGTCCACCATGACCTCGCGCATCTGCGGGTCGAAGCCGCGCTCCACCGCCTCGGCGTCCGCCGCGCAGGCGGGGACGTCGCGCACCGCGCCGCCGGGCGGCGCCCAGCGGACGTTGCGGACCGACGGGCCGTGCTGCGGGTTGAAGAAGCACGGGGGCAGCCGCTCGGGCAGCGGCTGGTTGTTCACGCGCGCCTTGACGCAGGCCAGCGCGTAGCGGCCGTCCTCCAGGGTGGAGGTCACCGTGCGCAGGTCCTCGGGGCGCTTGATCGCGTCGAGTTCGACCTTGGCCCGCTCGTAGGAGTCGAGGGCCCGCTGCCAGTCGCTCGTCGTCTCGGCCTGCGGGAGCATCTTGACGTCCACGTCGAGCGCGGTGATCTCCTCACCGAACTTGGTGACGTCCTCTTCGACCGTCTGCTTGACGGCGGCGAGCTCGGCGGCCTCGCGCTCCTCGCGCTTGCGCTTGTTGCGGCGTCCGATGATCCACAAACCGGCACCTCCCACAACCGCGATGCCCAGAATGCCGACAAGCACTCCTGAACCGCCACCGCCGCCGACCGTGCTGCCCTTGGTGCGGGCGCCGTTGACGTCGCCCTCGCGCACCAGGTTCACCCGGTTGATGAAGTCCTTCATGCCGGTGACCACGTCGCCGTTGGCGCTGGTGGACAGCCGGGTCAGCGTTCCGGCCGCGTTCCTGGGCAGCTCGGTCGACCCCGCGAACAGGCTGTTGCCGTCGAGGAGGGCCACGGTCGCGCTCGACCGGCCGGCCTTGTCGAGCGCGGACAGCAGCTGCGGGATGTAGGTGCTCACCTGGCTCGTGCTCACGGTGCCGTCGGGCATGGCGACCACGTAGATCTTGGACTTCGAGTCCTCGAGCGCCTGGCGGATCTCGCTCTGCTGGCTCGACGACAGCGGGGATCCGCTCATGACGAACAGCGGGTCTTTGGCGTTCTTCCACGACGACAGGACCGTGGTCGGGTCCGGGGGAGCCGCCGCCATCGCGGCCGGTGCGAGCGCGAGGACAGTGATGAGCCCGGCGAGCAGCGCCGCCAGGGCGGCCCCCACCCGGCCGAGCGGTGTCTTCATGGTCACGGCTTCAAGCCTCCTTCGCCCTACTGGACGAACGGCAGGGCGCGATGGTTCCTCCACAGAAAACTATCGTTCCGCATTCGGGACGCGGCATGCGCCTTTCCGGCCCCCAAGGACGGGACGTGCTCCTTCGCCGGCGTACCGGACCGTGGAAGCGGGGCCGGGCCCTGCGGTGACAGCGGGGAGATCCGGGGTGCGGGGTGCGAGAGCCGGCCGATGTGACACCGGCACGGCCGCCGCCCGGAACGTCCTGCTCAGGCGTCCTTGATCTCGCAGAGGACGGCGCCGGCGGTGACCGTCTGGCCGACGGCGGCCGCGAGCCCGGTGACCGTCCCGGCCTTGTGGGCGGTCAGCGGCTGCTCCATCTTCATCGCCTCCAGGACGACGATCGTGTCTCCCGGCTCGACGGTGTCCCCGTCGCCGACCACGATCTTCACGATCGTGCCCTGCATCGGGCTCACGAGGGAGTCGCCGCTCGCCGCGGTCTTCTTGGCACCGCCTCCGCCGGACCGCCGGGGCGCCGCCTTCCCGGCCGGGGCGGTGCCGCCGGTCGCGCCCACTCCCGACGAGCCCAGGCCCGCGGGCAGGACCACCTCCAGGCGCTTGCCGCCGACCTCGACCGTGATCCGCTCGCGCTCGGCGGGCCCGGCCGCCTCCACGGCCCCCTCGTACGGCGGGATGTCGTTGACGAACTCGGTCTCGATCCACCGGGTGTGGACGGCGAACGGCTCGCCGGTGAAGGCGGGATCGTCGACCACGGCCCGGTGGAACGGCAGCACGGTCGGCATGCCGCCGATCTCGTACTCGGCCAGGGCCCGGCGCGACCGCTCCAGGGCCTGCTCGCGGGTGGCGCCGGTCACGATCAGCTTGGCCACGAGCGAGTCGAACGCCTGCGGCACGCTCATGCCGGTCTCGTAGCCGCCGTCCAGCCGTACGCCGGGACCGGACGGGACGCGCATCGACGTGATCGTCCCCGGCGCCGGAAGGAAGCCCCGGCCCGGATCTTCGGCGTTGATGCGGAACTCGATGGAGTGGCCGCGCAGCACCGGGTCGTCGTAGCCCAGGGCCTCGCCGTCGGCGATGCGGAACATCTCGCGGACCAGGTCGACGCCCGCGACCTCCTCGCTGACCGGATGCTCGACCTGCAGCCGGGTGTTGACCTCCAGGAAGGAGATCGTGCCGTCCTGGCCCACGAGGAACTCGCAGGTGCCGGCGCCGACGTAGCCCGCCTCGCGCAGGATCGCCTTGGAGGAGGAGTACAGCAGCTCCAGCTGCTCCTCTGTGAGGAACGGGGCGGGCGCCTCCTCGACGAGCTTCTGGTGACGACGCTGGAGGGAGCAGTCGCGGGTGCTGACGACGACGACGTTGCCGTGCCGGTCGGCCAGGCACTGGGTCTCGACGTGGCGCGGCCGGTCGAGGTAGCGCTCGACGAAGCACTCCCCGCGCCCGAAGGCGGTGACGGCCTCGCGCACCGCCGACTCGTACAGGTCGGGGATCTCCTCCATCGTGCGGGCCACCTTGAGCCCACGTCCGCCGCCACCGAACGCCGCCTTGATCGCGATCGGCAGGCCGTGCCCGGCGGCGAAGGCGACGACCTCGTCCACCCCGGAGACCGGGTCGGGGGTGCCGGCCACGAGCGGGGCGCCCACGCGCTGCGCGATGTGCCGGGCCTGGACCTTGTCGCCGAGCGCGGTGATCGCCGAGGGCGGCGGGCCGATCCAGATCAGACCGGCGTCGAGCACGGCCTGGGCGAAGCCGGCGTTCTCGGCGAGGAAGCCGTAGCCGGGGTGGACGGCGTCGGCGCCCGTCTTCTTCGCCACCGCGAGGATCTTGTCGATGTCGAGGTAGGTCTCGGCCGGGCTCTGCCCGCCGAGCGCGTGCGCCTCGTCGGCCACCCGCACGTGCAGCGCGTCCAGGTCCTGGTCCGCGTAGACCGCGACACTGGTCATCCCGGCGTCCCCGCAGGCCCGGGCGATCCGCACGGCGATCTCACCGCGGTTGGCGATCAGGACCTTGTGCACCGTGTCCATCCTTCCCTCGGGCCTCTGGTTAGGAGCCTTTGGATTTTATGCACCTGCGGACGCCGGACGGCGTCGCCCCCCTCACCGGGCGGGACCGCTGCCGCGCCTTGTCCACGCGGCTTTACCGGTATGCCGGTTTTCCCCGGCGTCGCCGGTCAGGATCGACCGGTTAGGCTGATCACTCATGCGGGGACCCGGTTTTCTGGCGACCGTGCCGGCTCTCGGGACGGCCCTCGGGATGGCTCTGCTTCTCGTGGCACCGGTGCTTCTCGTGGCATCGGCGTCGCCCGCGCAGGCACATGCCGCGCCGGTGCGATGCGCGCCGCGCAAGGGCAGCATGCAGGTGGCCGAGCCGTGGGCGCAGCGGAGGCTCGACCCGAAGCGGGTGTGGCCGCTCACCACGGGTGAGGGGGTCACGGTCGCGATCATCGACAGCGGGGTGGACCTGACACACCCGCAGATCCACGTGGCCAAGGCGGTGGACTACACCGGCACGGGACACCGCGACTGCGTCGGGCACGGCACGGCGGGCGCCGGGATCATCGCCGCCCGGTATCTGAAGGGCGTCCCCTTCCACGGGGTCGCGCCCGGCGTGCGGCTGATCTCGCTCAAGCAGACGAACGAGGAGAACGGCGACGTGGACACGCTGGCCAGGGCCATCGTGGACGCCGCCGACTACGGCGCCGACGTGATCAACGTGTCGATCCAGGCCCAGGACACTCCCAAGCTCCGGGAGGCGGTGGCGTACGCGCTCGGCAAGGACGCGGTGATCGTGGCGGCGGCGGGCAACACGACCGCGGACGACGGCACCCCGGAGGCCGCCTACCCCGCCGCGTACCCGGGAGTGCTCGCCGTGGGGTCGGCGGCCCCCGACGGCAGGCGTGCCGACTTCTCCAACACGGCCACGCCCGTCGCGGTGCTGGGGCCGGGCCAGGACATCACCTCCACGTGGCCCGGACGGTCGTACAGGAACGGGCTCGAAGGCACCAGCTTCGCCGCCCCGTACGTCGCGGGGGTGGCGGCGCTGGTGCGCGCCCGCCATCCGGAGCTGAACCAGGAGCGGGTGCGGTGGCGCATCGTCGCCACGGCGGACGGCGGCGTGGGGACGGGCACCGGCGCCGGGATGGTGAACCCGCTGCTCGCCGTCACCGCCATCCTGCCGCTCGAGGCCGCCGACGCACCGGTCATCGCGCCGCCGGCCCCGGCCCCGCTGTCGCCGGACGCGGTGAGCAGGGCTGCTCCGGTGGACCGGAAGGCGATCGACCTCGCGCTCACGATCGCGGCGGCGGCGCTGTGCGGTGTGGGTCTGATCGTGGCCGTGCGGATGTTCGTCCCCATGGGCCGGCGCAGGGGCTGGCGCCCCGGCCGCGAGGGTTGACACGTCAGATTTGAGTAATTGACCCCCAAATGTTTTGGTCTGCCGGAAACTGCTGCTTTGTGCTGTGCACTCTTGGTTGAATGATCCCGATCAGGTCGCTTTCCAGAAAGGACTGAGATGCACCCTTTACGGCCGGGTGATCCCGAGCAGATCGGCGAGTACGCCATCCTGGGACGGCTGGACGAGGGGCCCCGCGGCGACGTCTATGTCGGCAAGGAGACCGGCGACGACGCCCCTGTGCGGGTGATCAAGCTCTTGGCCGCCGAGCCGGGGTCGGGGCAGGCCGTCCTCGACCGGCTCACCGTGGCCACACGTGTGTCCAGCTCATATGTCGCCCGCACGATCGCGGCGGGCCTGCTCGGTGATCGGCCCTACGTCGTCAGGGAGCACGTCGAGGGGCGCAGCCTGGCCGCCGTGGTGGTGGCCGGGGGCCCGCTGTCGGGGGAGGCGCTCGAACGGGTCGCGGTGGGAGTGCTCACCGCACTGACCGCCGTGCACCTCGCCGACCTCGCCCATGGCGCGCTCACCCCGCACAACGTCATCGTCACCGACGACGGCGTCAAGCTGACCGACGTCGCCGTCGGAGCGCCCGTGGGCGAGCCGGCGTACCGCGCTCCCGAGCAGATCGGGGGCGGGCGGTACGACGCGTACGCGGACATGTTCGCCTGGGCCGCCACGGTCGTCTTCGCCGCGACCGGGCGGCCGCCGTTCCCGCAGGAGCCGGAGGCGGTGCTGAACGCGCAGCCCGACCTCGACGGCCTGGAGGAGCGGCTGCGCCAGGTCGTGCTGCCCGCGCTGGCCAAGGAGCCGGGGCGGCGCCCGACCGCCTACACCGCCATGCTGCAACTGCTCAGCGGCGGTGCCGCCACGGCACAACCGGCAGTGGCGCAACCGGGGGTGGCGCAACCGGGGGTGGCGCAACCGGGGGTGGCGCAACCGGGGGTGGCGCAACCGGGGGTGGCGCAACCGGGGGTGGCGCAACCGGGGGTGGCGCAACCGGCGGGCCCGGGTGCGGGAACGGCGCAGCCCGTTCCTGCTCCGCAGGCGCCGCAGCCGCCGGTCGGGGGAGCCCTCGTTCCGCCGGCTCCGCAGCAGGTGTGGGGCCCGCCGCCGTCGCCCCGGCAGCCCCAGCCTGCGCCCGCGATGCCGCAGGAGCAGGGGTGGGGGCCACCGCCCGCGCCCCAGCCTCAGCCGGCGTCCGCCGCCTGGCAGCCGCCCGCCATGCCGCAGGAGCCCCAGCAGCAGACGTGGGGGCCGCCGACCGCCCAGGGGCAGGTCGAGAAGGCCGGGCGCAAGCCTTTCCCCGTCGGCCTCGCGGCGGCGGTCGGTGCCGTGGTCCTGCTCTCCGGGGTGGGTCTGTGGGGCGCCGGCCACTACGCGGAGGTCCAGCTCTCGCCGGCGGCCGCGGAGCGCGCCGTGGGCCAGCACGGGGGCGGCGGGCGAGAAGCCGTCAGCGGCGGGACCGGAGGCGGCGCGACCGGGGGAGGCGCCACCGGGGGCCGCGGGCAGAACTCGACGGCGGCACCGCAGGTGACGGTGCCGTGGGCGCTGTCGTCCGACGACCCGGACTCGCCGGTGCAGCCGCTGGTGCTGCCGAGCGAGTGGCCGACGGACGCGCCGGTGACACCGGAGCTCACCTCGATCCCGACCCCGGGCCCGCTCGTGCCGGTGCCGACACAGCCGGTGGTCCCGCCGCCGGCGCAGCCGACCGGCCGGGCCAAGCCGACGGCCCGGGTGACGACCACCGCCACGGTCACCGCGAAGCCCAGCCCGGCGCCGACGGAGCCGTCGCCCGAAGCCCCGGCCACGCGGTCGCCGAGTCCTGAGGCCACCCAGACTCAGGAGCGGGTGCCGAGCCCGGAGCCCAGCGTGCCCGCCCGGCCGAGCTGGGCCGAGACGGCACCGCCCACTCCGGAGCCGACGACGGCGGCGCCCAAGCCCACCACCCCGGCACCCAAGCCGAGCACGGCGGCACCCAAGCCGACGACTCCGGCACCCAGACCGACGACGGCGGCGCCCAAGCCCACCACCCCGGCACCCAAGCCGAGCACGGCGGCACCCAAGCCGACGACTGCGGCACCCAAGCCGACGACCGCGGCGCCGCCGGCCAAGAACCCCTACAACGCGGTCCAAATCTGCGGGTCGGGCTTCTACGTGCAGCGCAGCAGCGCCATGGCGGGTGGCACCGCCTACCAGCTCTACAACGCGAGCACGGGGGAGAACTGCGCCGTCACCGTCAAGACGGCCGACGTCGGCAAGGCGACACCCGTCTCCGCGACCTTGGAGGTCCAGGGCGGCGGGAGCAGGACCGACAGCGGTAACTACGAGTACTATGCCGGCCCGGTGAAGCTGCAGGCCAAGGGCAAGTGCGTCAGGTTCTCCGGCAGCGTCGGCTCCGGCGGCGCCAGCGCCGGCTGGGCCAACTGCGGCTGACCGGTTCCCACGCGGGCCGGACCCACGGGAAGGCCGGGCGGGCAGGTCCGGACCCACGGGAAGGCCGGGCGGGCACCCGCCCGGCCTTCCGTCTGCGCGCCCCCCGCGCTGCCGCAGGAGGCGGTCGCGGCGGCGGGTGACGCCAGGGAACGCGTCGTCATGCCCGATCGGCGTCGTCCACCGCTCGCCGGCCGTCTGCCCGCCGGTCGCGGGGGGAGACGGCATCGCCGCCGGGGCCGGGGAGGGTCCAGCTCGCGAGAAGGTCCAGGGCGCGTTTGGAGGACGAGCCGGCTTCGGCGGTGTAGACGAAGAGCGTCATATCGGGGTCTCCCGGCAGGGAGAGCGTCTCGTACTCGACGGTCAGTTCACCCACGAGAGGGTGACGCAGCCGCTTGGAGCCGTGGGTGCGCTGGTGGACGCGGTGCTGGTCCCACCAGTGGGCGAACTCGCGGCTGTGCTCGCGCAGATCGGCGATGAGGGCGGCGGTGGCCTGGTCGTCCGGGTCGCGGCCGGCGTCGAGCCGCAGGTTCTCGACCGCGGCCCGTGCCTGGACCTCCCAGTCGGCGAACAGCGATCGGGCGGCGTCGTCGAGGAACATCCACCGCGCGTAGTTGCGGTGCCGGGGCGGCAGCCGTTCGAAGTCGGTGAACAGTGCTTTGGCCATCTGGTTGGCGGCGAGCACGTCGGTGCGGCGGCCGAGGACGAGGGCGGGCTCGCCGTCGAGCGCGTCGATGAGCTGGTAGAGCCCGGGACGCACACGCTGGACGCCGCGGGCTCGTCGCCGTACGGGTGTCGCGGTGATGCCGATGAGGTCGTGCAGGTGCGCGCGTCCGGCGTCGTCGAGCCCGAGGGCACGGCCGACGGCTTCGACGACGGCCGGTGAGGGCATGATGCGGCGGCCCTGTTCGAGGCGGGCGTAGTAGTCGGTCGAGACTCCGGCCAGGAGGGCGACCTCCTCGCGACGCAGGCCCGGGACCCGCCGTACGCGGCCGTCCGGGGGCAGGCCGGCCCGTGACGGATCGACCTGGCTCCGGGCCCGTCTCAGGAAATCGGCGAGTTCACGGTTGGTTTCGGCCATGAGACCCAGTCTCTCTCGCGCCGTCCGGTCCTGACTGGTCCTGTGCGTCCTAGGTTGCCCGGTACGCGGTCGCGCAGGGCGTGATATGGGCCTCCACCGCGAGTCGTGCTGAACCAGGCTGGTGTCGTGCCGGTCGCGGGGGGCGGCCCCGCCGGCGCTACCGCCCACAACCGACAAGCAGAGCATTCGAGAGGACGACCATGAGCTTCCCGACAGATCGACCCGCCGTCTGGTTCGTGACCGGCACCTCCCGCGGCCTGGGTCTCGAACTGGTCAAGCAGGTGCTGGCGCGCGGCGACCGCGTCGCCGCCACGACCCGATCGTCCGAGCGGCTGCTCGCCGCGCTCGGCGACGAGATCGACACGTCGCGACTTCTCCCGCTGACCGTCGACCTGCGTGACGAGGCGGCGGTGAGGCGGGCCGTCCAGGAGACCGCCGAGCGCTGGGGAGGCCTGGACGTCGTCGTCAACAACGCGGGCTACGGCTTCCTGGCGGCGGTGGAGGAGACCGGCGACCGCGAGGTCCGCGACATGCTCGACGTCCAGGTCGTGGGCGTGTGGAACGTGCTGCGCGCCGTTTTGCCCATCCTCCGCGAGCAACGCGGCGGCCACATCGTCAACGTGTCCTCGATCCTGGGTCTGACCGCCGTCCCGGGCTGGGCCCTCTACTGCGCCGGGAAGTTCGCGCTGGAGGGGCTGAGCGAGGCCCTCGCCGCCGAGGTGGCGGACTTCGGCGTCACGGTCACCATCGTCGAGCCCGGCTACTTCCGGACCGACTTCCTCACCGAGCACTCGCTCGCCCTGCCCGCCGAGACGACCGCGCACTACCCGGCCATCCGTGCGATGACCTCCGACCACCTCAAGCTCCAGGGCAGCCAGCTCGGCGACCCGGTCAGGGGCGCCGGCGCCATCATCGGCCGGGTCCTGGCCGGGGAGGGCCCGCTGCGGCAGCTGCTCGGCTCCGACGCCCACTCCTACGCCGTGGCCAAGGTCGAGGCCCTGCGGGCGAACGTCGAGGCCACTGCGATCAGCGCGTCCGCCACCGACTTTCCCGCCGCCTGAGCGATCAGTACCCCTCGTATCCGGTGCCGGTCTTCGTGCCCACCACACCGGGTACGGCCGACACCGAGCCGTAGCGCGCGACGGCGTAGCGGACGCCCGCGATGATGTTGTCCACCGGGTTCCAGATGTCCTTGTGCCCCGGGAGGGACCAGCGGTCGAACGTGGGGTCGATGGTCTGCATCAATCCCTTCGAGGGGGTTCCGGCTTCCGCGTTCGAGTCCCAGTTGTTGATCGCGTGCGGGTTGCCGCCCGACTCGTGCCGGATGATCAGCCAGATGTCGTCCCGGTTCATCTTCTCGGCGGGGTAGCCGCGCGCCGTGAGGATCTCGATGGCCTGGTCGATCCACTCCTTGACCCGGCCCGTGGGCGCGGGCCCGCCGCCGGCCGGCGGCGGGCCGCTGGGGCCGTACCCGCCGAAGCCGCCGCTCCCGCCCTCGCCGGCGTAGCCGCTCATGCCGCTCAGGCTCGTCCGGCCGTACGAGGCGTACGTCGGGTGCGCCGCGTCACGGGGGGTCCCGGTGTAGCCGGGGGTGCGCTGCCAGTCGACGGTGTGCCCATGACGGGGCACGAAGTCCTGTTTGCCGGGATCCGGAATCTTGGCGAAGGTGAGCGCGCCGTCACGGTAGTCATCGCCCAGACGGGAGCCCAGCGTCTTCGCGGCGTCGCCGACGGCCGTGGTCACCTGCTCCAGGTGCGGCCGGGCGTCCTCGACGCCCCTGGAGACGATGGCCCGCAGTCCGTTTTCCAGCTCCTTGTCCGTGGCGTCCTTGTTCCTGCCGCGGTAGGCCGCCGCCTCCGCGACCACGTCGGCGCAGATGCCGTCGATCTTCGACTTGGCGCTCTCCAGCGCGGTCGCGACCTTCTCCAGCGCGCCCGCGCACGCGACCAGGGCGTCGTGGAGGCCGTCCGCCGCCTTGCCATACCTGTTCATGTAGCCCACGAAGGCGTCGGCGGAGCGGCCCTGCCACGCGGCGTCCACGGTGCGCACGGCCCGGCCCACGCCGCCCGCGTAGTCCTGCGCGTCGCCGGCCGCGCCGCGCCACTTCCCGGCGATGTCGCGGATCTCGCCGGGATCGCCGTGCACCTTCTCCGCCATGGCGGCCAGCTCGCCGCCGCCCGGCAGCTCGGAGAGGTTACTCATGCCTGCATCGAGGTGGACGTGGCCTTGTGGGCCGTTCTGACATTGTCCTGGACGGTCTCCAGCGCCCGCTCGACGCCTTTCAGCTTGTTCCTCGCGTCGGCAGCCTCCGCGGTCAGCGCGGCGTAGGCCGTGCCGACGGCCTCCGCCAGCGCCGCCGCGCCGTCCACGTGCCCGAAGGCGGCCGCCGGGGTGCCGGGCGTCTCCGGCAGGCCGCCGTGCAGGCTCTCGTACTGGCCCCAGGCCTTGCTCACCGCCGTACGGCAGCTTTCGAGCGCCTGGAAATGGATGTCGAAACCGGCCACGTACCGCTCCTCTCAGCCCGTCACTCTTCCCCGGAAGGAGGCAGGAACGCGGTCTGGGCGAGCCGCGCGCCGAACCTCCTGTCGACGTGGTAGCCCCGGCCGGGCGGCAGCGGATGCGCCCGGACGTTGCCGAACAGGTAGCCCTCGTCCTTGTTGCCGGACAGGATGACGGCGGGGCTGGCCATGTCCTTCAGCTTCTGGATGACGGGGTCGTACATGGCCCGGCCCGCGCCGCCCATCTGGCGTGACAGGACCAGGTGCAGCCCGATGTCCCGGGCCTGCGGCAGCAGGTCCACCAGAGGCAGCAGCGGATTGGACGAGGTGGCGACCAGGTCGTAGTCGTCCACGACGATGTAGACGTCGGAGCCCTGCCACCAGCTCCTGTCCCGCAGTTGCTCGGGCGTGAGGTCCGCGGGCGGCAGCCGCTTGAGCAGGGCGCCGCGCACATTGTTGATCAGCTCCTGGGCGGCGGTGCTCGACGCCGCGTAGCCGATGCGGTGGGCGGTCGCGGCCGAGTCGAGCAGCGACCTGCGGTAGTCGACGACGATCATCATGGCCTCGTGCGGCTGCCGCCTGGCCACCAGCCCCTCGGCGACGAGCCGCAGCAGGTTCGACTTGCCGCTCTCGGTGTCGCCGAGGACGACGAAGTGCGGGTCGGCGTCGAAGTCGAGCAGCACGGTCGAGAGCGTCGCCTCGTCGATGCCGATGGGGATCTTCGGCCCCGTCTCCTCGGGGCCGGGCAGCGAGGCCGCGGGCAGCACCGGCGGCAGCAGCCGGATCGCCGGCGCGGGCGGTCCCTGCCAGGCGTCCCTGACCGCGTGCACCAGCCCGCGCACACCCGCGGCGAGGTCCTCGGAGCTCTGCACGCCGTCGATCCGCGGCAGCGCGGACAGGAAGTGCAGCCCCTCCTTGGTGAGGCCACGTCCCGGCACACCCTCGGGGACCGCCAGCGACGCCTTCCTGTTGACCTCGGACTCGTACGCGTCGCCGAGCTTGAGCTCGACCCTGGTGCCGAACAGGTCGCGGATGCTCGCCCGGAACTCCGACCACTTGTTGGTGGCCGCCACCACGTGGATGCCGTATCCGAGACCCCGGGCGGCGATGTCGGTGATGACGGGTTCGAGCGACTCGAACTCCTGCCTGAGCGTCAGCCAGCCGTCCACCACCAGGAACACGTCGCCCCAGCCGTCGCCGTCGCGGCCGGACTCGGCTCGCATCCGCCGGTAGGCCGCGACCGACTCGATGTCGTGCTCGGCGAAGTCCGCCTCGCGCCGCTCCAGGATCGTGGAGATCTCGGCGACCGTACGGCGGACGCGGTCGGCGTCGAGGCGGCTCGCGACGCCGCCCACGTGCGGCAGCGCCTCCAGCGAGGCCAGCGAGCCGCCGCCGAAGTCGAGGCAGTAGAACTGCACCTCACGCGGCGTGTGCATCAGGGCCATGCTCGTGATCAGGGTCCGCAGCACCGTGCTCTTGCCGCTCTGGGTGCCGCCCGCGACGCCGACGTGGCCCGCGCCTCCGGACAGGTCCAGCCAGTAGGGGTCGCGGCGCTGCTCGAACGGCCGGTCGACGATGCCGGCGACCGCGTGGAGCATGCCCCGGCCACCCCAGCCGGCGGTGGTCAGGCCGTGTTCGGGCGTGACGGACAGCGGCGGCAGCAGGTGGGCCAGCGTCGGCGACTCGGCCAGCGGGGGCAGCCAGATCCGGTGCGCGGGCGGGCCGTGACCGGCGAGCCGGCCGACCACGACGTCGAGCAGGCTCTGCCGCGGCCCGCCGGGCTCCTCGGCGGGCGCGAGATCCCCGGACGGCTCGGTGACCTCCACGGGGGCGAAGGCCGTGCCGTACTCCACCACATCCCGTACGGGCCGCCCCGCCTCGCCCGGCGCGGACCGCGCGGGGTCGGCGTGGTGGGGGCCGGACACGTACGCGGCCTTGAACCGGGTCATCCCCGTGGTCTCGAACTTCAGGTAGCCGTTGCCCGGCGCGGGCGGCAGCTCGTAGGCGTCGGCGACACCGAGCACGACCCGGCTCTCCATCGCCGAGAACGTGCGCAGGCCGATCCGATAGGACAGGTGGGTGTCGAGGCCGCGCAGCCGGCCCTCCTCCAGGCGCTGGGAGGCCAGCAGGAGGTGCACGCCGAGCGAGCGGCCGAGCCGTCCGATCATCACGAACAGCTCGATGAACTCCGGCTTGGCGGTGAGCAGCTCGCTGAACTCGTCGATCACGACGAACAGGGTCGGCATCGGCGTGAGGTCCGCGCCCTGCTCCCTGGCCCGCTCGTAGTCGCGCAGCGAGGCGTAGTTGCCCGCGGCGCGCAGCAACTCCTGACGGCGCACCATCTCGCCGTGCAACGCGTCGTGCATGCGGTCGACGAGCGGCAGCTCGTCCTCCAGGTTGGTGATGACCGCCGACACGTGGGAGAGGGACTCCAGGCCGAGGAACGTGGCGCCGCCCTTGAAGTCCACCAGCACGAAGTTGAGGATCTCGGAGGAGTGCGTGATGGCCAGGCCGAGCACCAGGGTGCGCAGCAGCTCGCTCTTGCCGGAGCCGGTCGCCCCGATGACCAGGCCGTGCGGCCCCATGCCGCCCTGCGCCGACTCCTTGATGTCGAGCTCGACGACCCTCCCGTCCGCGCCCAGGCCGATCGGCACCCGCAGCCGGTTGCGTCCCGCGCGCGGCTGCCAGATCACCGACGGAGCCAGGTGGGCGGGGTCGCCCACGCCGAGCAGGTCGGTGAGCGAGGTGTTGACGCCGAGCACGTCCTGCGCCTCGCCCTGGGGTCCGGCCGAGGCGCGCAGCGGAGCGAGCTGCCGGGCCAGCCCCTCCGCCTGCGGATAGCCGAGGCGGTCGGGGTCGCCGAGCCGGTTGGCCGATCGCCGTCCGGCGTGGTCGATCTTCACCATGTGGAAGCCGTCGGGCCGGACGTCCAGCCGGAGCGTGATCGCCTCGGGGGCCGGCCCGGTCACGCCGGACAGGTCGATCACGGTCACGCCCTGGATGGCGTCCGAGCCGAGCTGGCTGTCGTGCGGCACGTGCCCGCCGTCCACGATCACCACGTGGTACGGCAGGGCGTCGGCGGAGGCGCCGGGGCGGAACCTGGCCCGCTCCCTGAGCTCCTCCCCGACCAGCGCGTCGAGGTGGGCGAGGTTCTCCGCCATCAGCCTGACCTGGCCCGCGGCGTCGGTCTGGTCGGGATGCAGGGCGTGCGGCAGCCACTTGACCCACTCCCAGTGCGGCATCCACTCCTTGCTCGCGCAGATCATGATCCGCATGTCGTCGGGGGAGTGGAAGACGACGAGCTGCGCGATCAGCGCCCGCACCAGCTCGCGTACCGCCGTGGGGTCGCCGGTGAGGTGGATGCGGGCGAAGGAGTGCAGGGCGACCGCGACGGGCAGTCCCGGCACCGTGGCGTGCGCCCGGACGAACCGGCGCAGCGCGCCCGCCGACAGCGCGTCGAGGTCCTCCACCGGTTTGGTGTCCGGCGGGACGAGCTGGATGGCCAGCTTCTGCACGCCGGTGCCGAGCCGTACGGTCGCGAAGTCGTCGTCGCGCGGCCTGCGCTCCCACAGGCGCGGTCCCATCGCGATCCACCAGAGCGAGTCGGGCGGCGGCCCGCTCCACTCCAGGGACTCCCGTTGCTGCACGGCCGCCCTGCGGACCTTCCCGCGGATCTGCGACAGGTAGCGGAAGTAGTCGCGGCGCAGCCCGTTGAGGCGGTTCCTGCGCTCGCCGGCGTTGCGCCCGAGCTGGCCCACGCTCATGCCGACCATGGAGACGGCGAACAGCCCGCTGGCCACGTACATCAGGGGGTTGCCGGTGCCGCCCGCTGTGAACATCAGCGCCATCGCGGCGCCGCCGGCCAGCATCGGCACGTACGTGAGCATGGACATCAGGCCCTGCGGCTGGACCTCGGGAATCTCCGGTGGTGATTCCAGGAGGATCTCGCCACGGGGCGGTTTGGGACCCGGGCGGCGCTCCGGGCGCGATACGACGACAATGCTCATCTGACTGACTTTTTTACCAGGTTTGCCGATATTTTCGGGCTGTCAGAGAGATCTTCGGGAGAGGATTCCCGCTGTGTCATCGCCGGCCCCCCTTCCCGTGCCGCAGGGCCAGATCCCGCAGGGTGCGGTCCAGCAGGGGCAGTTCCAGCAGGGCCCGGTCCCGCAGGGCCAGTTCCAGCAGGGGCAGTTTCAGCACGGCCATATCCCCCACGGCCATCAGCAGGGCGCGATCCAGCAGGGTGCGTTGCCGCAGGTGACCGCGCCGCTGCCGCCCCTGTGTCACGTCACCGTGGTCGCCCCGCGCAGGAAGGCGGACCTCGCGTTGCCGTCGGACATCCCGCTGCCGCACGTCCTGCCCGGACTGCTCCGGGCGGTCGGCGAGGTGGGAGGCGACGCGGCCGCGGCCCCGGGCTGGGTGCTCCAGCGTCTCGGCGGACCGCCGCTCGACCCCGGCCAGAGCCTGGGCGCGCTGGGCGTCCTGGACGGGGAGGTCCTCTACCTGCGCCCGCGCGACGCGGTGCTGCCGCCGGCGGTGTACGACGATGTGGCCGACGTGGTCGCCACCGGCACCAGGGAAGGCGGCGGCAGGTGGGAGCCGCGGCACACGCGGCTGCTCGGCATGGGCGTGGCCGCCGCGCTGCTCGCGCTCGGCGCCGTCGTCCTCGCACTGGCGTCGGCACCGCCGCGGCTCACCGCCGGGGTGGCCGGCGCCGTGGCGGTGCTCCTGATCGCCGCCGGGGCCGTGGTGTCCAGGGCCGTCGGGCAGCCCACCGCGGGCGCCCTCATCGGCTACGCGGCACTGCCGCACGCCTTTCTCGCCGGGCTTTTCACCCCCGGCGACCCCGGGGCCGTGCTGGTCCTCGGCGCGCCGAACCTGCTGGCCGCGCTCGCGTACACCGCGCTGGCGGCGACCGTCGGCGGTGTGCTGATCGCGGACGGGGTGGCCGGTTTCCTCGGCGTCGCGGTCGCGTCCGTCGCGGGGGCCGTGGGCGCCGCGTGCGTGATGGTGTTCGGAGGGCCGGGGGCCGGGGCGGCGGCCGTGGTCGCGACGGCGTTGCTGGCGCTGAGCCCGCTCATCCCCACGCTGTCGTTCAGGATGGCAAGGGTGCCGCTGCCGCCGCTGCCCACCAGCGCCGAGGAGCTGCGCGGCGACAACCAGCGGATCGACGGCCCGCTGGTGCTCCAGCGCACCGCGCAGGCCCACCGGTACGCCACGGGAATGGTCATCGCGATCGCGCTCGCCGGTGTCGCGGCGGAGCTGCTGCTCGTCGCTCAGGGCGGCTGGGTCGCCCGTGCGACGGCGGCGACGCTGGCCCTGGCGCTGGCGATGCGGGCGAGGGTCTTCGCGGGGGTCGCCCAGCGGCTCTGGATGGTTCTCACGGCCGTGGCCGGGGCCGTCGCGCTGGCGTTCGCGCTGGGCACGGGCGCCGACGCGGTCGCCGAGGTGGCCGTGACGATCGGGGTGCTGTGGACGGCGCTGCTCGTGCTCGGCCTCGGTCTCTGGCTGCCCGCGGGCAAGCCCTCGCCGTTCTGGGGACGGGCGGCCGACATCCTCGACGCCCTGCTGGTCGTCGCACTGGTCCCGCTCACACTGGGCGTGCTCGACCTGTACGCCTGGGTGCGCGGCCTGTCCGGCTGACCCCTCGAATCACGGGACGGCGTCTCCCGAATGCCGGCACCGAGGTGCCGATCGCCGGTGACCTTCCGCCGGAGGTCACGCGGCCGGCCGTACGGGCAGCAGCGCGGGGCGCTTGGCGGCACGACCGTCGCCGGACGACCTGCCGAGGAGGCGCCGCACCAGCCACGGGCCGAGGAACGTGCCCGCCCACCGCAGCTCGGCGCCCAGAATCCGCCACCCGGCCGGATCCACCGGGGGATGCAGGGGCACCGTCCAGCCGTCGTCGCTGCCGGGCAGCCCGAGGGCGTGGGCCACGGCCGCGGCGATGCGCTCGTGGCCGAGCGGACTCGCATGCAGCCGGTCGGCGCTCCACAGCCGGGGGTCGGTGCAGACGGCATGAGGCGCCGTCTCGGCGACCACGACGCCGTGCCGTGCCGCCGCGGCCCGGATGCGGTCGTTGAGTTCGAACACCCGTGACCGGAGCGGCCGGGCGATCGGCGCGATCTTTCCGACGTCCGGGAATGTGAGGGTCGCGACGCGGGCCCCCGCAGCCGTGAGAGCGGCGAACATCGCCTCCAGGTGCCCGGCCACCTCGGCGGCGTCGAAGCGGGGCCTGATCAGGTCGTTGACGCCGGCGACGACGGTGACCAGATGGGGGCGCAGGGCCAGGGCCGGAGCGAGCTGCTCGCCCCGCACCTCCCCGGCGAGCCGCCCGCGCACCGCCAGGTTGGCGTACGTGACCTCCGGGTCCACGGTCGTGAGCCGCTCGGCGAGCCGGTCGGCCCAGCCCCGCGGGTGGGCGGGGTCGCCGTCGCCGAGCCCTTCGGTCTGGCTGTCGCCGAGGGCGACGTAACGCAGGCATTCATCGCTCGGCATGAGCCACCTCCGGGTTCCGGGTGGCCGGCGCGGTCGCCTCTCGTGTCATGGCCGCGGTTCCTTCGCCCGGCATGGCGGCGCTCCTTTCCCGCAGGATCGCCGCGGTCCGCAGGCACCAGTCGCGGTTGCCCTCCTCGAAGGCCAGACCGCGCAGGCAGGTCAGGTAGGGCCCCACGCGCCCGCCCGTGCGGAGGAACTCCTCCTCGCCCAGGCCGCCGCGCATCTTCCGCAGGATCCGCCGGAACAGATCGATCTTGGCTTCGGCGATGGCGGCCCTCTCTTCGGCCTGCCGGATCAACGGCCCGGCGTCGACGTGGTCGGCCGCCTGCACCTTGACGAGCAGGTCGTCGCGGATGAACGACGGCTTCGACGCGGCCGCCGCGAACCGCTCCAGCTCGGCGAGCCCGGCGTCCGTGACGTGGAAGAGGCGCTTGGTGGGCCGGGTCTCCTGGACCACCTGCCGCCCCGCGACCAGCCCTTCCCTCTCCAGCCTGGCCAGCTCGGCGTACAGCTGCTGGGGCAGGGCGTGCCAGAAGTTCGCCACACCGACATCGAACGCCTTGGCCAGCTGATAGCCGCTGAGCTCGCCGTCGAGCAGTGCCGCGAGGGCGGCGTGCCGTAAGGCCATGGAATCGCTCCCTCCGCTCGTTCATAGTCAACAATATGACTAATCAAGGAATTGAGCATAGGAGATCGTCGCAAACGTCCGGAGAGCGGGTTCGCACCGTGCGGACGGCCTGGCGGGGCCACGGCCGGAGACGTCCGCAATCCGGTGCGGGGCGACGGGGAGGGACCGTGGTCCCCGGTCGCTGGGTGTACTGTCCCGGGAGGCTGGTGACGCGGCGCTGTGCATCCGGCCACGGACCGCGGGACACGCCCGCCCGGTGCGACTCGGCTCCCGGAGTCCGCCACCCGGCCGTATTCACGGCAAGGCAGGGGAGCGTTCGGCCGTCGTCGCCGCCGCCGGGCGGGCCGAGGGCGTGGGCCACGGGGGACGGTGTCGTTCGCCGGCGCAGGGTTCTCCGGCGCTGGTCTCACCGCCTAGAGGGCCGGTCTCACCGCCTCCGGCGGGCTCGCCGATCCGGTCAGAAGGGCTTGAGAGGCAGGTACTTGCCGTCGAAGGTGATGACGGCGCGCTCGCCACCTTCCGGGTCGGGGACCTTCTTCACGTCGAGCTTGAAGTTGATCGCGCTGATGATGCCGTCCCCGAACTGCTCATGGACGAGGGCCTTCAGAGTGGTGCCGTAGACCTGGACGATCTCGTAGAAGCGGTAGATCGTCGGGTCCGTGGGGACGGCACCGCCGAGTGAGCCGCGGGTCGGGATGGTCTGCAGCAGCATCACGGCGTCGTCGCCCAGACCGAGCAGGTCGGCGACCGCCTTGGCCGCGGCCTCGGGCAGAGCGTGCTGACCCAGTACGGCGGCGGTGACGAAGACGACCGACAGGCCGGCGGCGTCGGCGATCTGCTGCCACGTCAGGTCCTTGCGGGTCTTGGCCTCCACAGCGGCGAGGGCCAGAGCCTCACGCGCGGCGGGGTCGAACTGGGCATGTGGCATGAGAGTGCTTCCTTCCTGTCGGGTCGTGTCCGCCGGTCCCGAGCCCCGCCCGCTCGCCGGAAACAGCGGGCTCCGGTGCACCGCGCCGATGCACCGCGCCGGTGCACCGCGCCGATCACGGGCGCCGGACGGCTGGAAGACGTCTCGCTGAGGACGCGCGACTCCCTGGACGACGTCCTGCATCGCCATCCCTTCGGCTGGGGCCGCTTTCCTCGACTGGCGTGATCCACTATGCGTCAGATGCGTCGGTAGTCCAAGGTGAACTCGTCATGATTTCTCTTGATGCGGAGGGCCCGGCGGGTCCACGGCCGTCGCGAGCGTGGATTCAGGTGAGTGCGTCGCAAGGCCGAGGAGGAGCCCATAGCGGCGGAGCCCTGGGCGACGACGAGAACGCGGAGAGGCGCCGCCCGGGCCGCGCAGCAGGGCCATGATCTGGCGAATACGACCTAGGCCCGATCGGCGTTCTCGGGCGAGGCTCGCTCGTCGAAGTCGCGGCGGGCGTCTCTGAGGAGGCCGGCCACGTGGGGCACGCCTGCGGCCTCCAGTCCGCCGCGCAGCAGGTCGTCCTTCGCCGCCTCCGCGGCCGCCTCGGCCCGCCGTACGGCCTTCAGGACGGCCTCGGCGAGCGCGCAGCTGTCGAGCCTGCGCATGCTGAGCGGGTGGATGTCGACGGCGCGAAGCGTGCCGGCGGCGTCGACGGTCGCCGTGATCCGGCCCTCGTCGGATCTGCCGGCGTACTCCCGCGTGCTCCACTCGGTCGCGAGCTCGTCCATGAGGGCGGCCGCGGCCGTCAGCCGCTCCATGCGCGCCCGGAGCTCGCGCATCTCGTCCACGGTCACTCCTCCCGCAGCAGGGCCTGGACGTATGGGGCGAGCGGGTCGCCGTGCGGGGGTGATCCGGCGAACTCCTCCATGGCTTTCGCCAGCCGCTCGCCCGTCTCGCCCCGCGCGGCGCCGATCGCGCCCACGATCGCGGCGGACATCGCGCCGTGGTCGAGGTCGCGCATCGCGCGCGGGTCGATGGTCAGCCCGAGCAGGCGGCCGGCCCCGGAGACCCTGGCCACCACCGCACCCGTGGCGTCGGCTCCCTCGACCACCTCTTCGTCCAACCCGCGGAGCAGGTCGGCGAGCGCGCCGACCCGGCCCTGGACCTTCCGCACCAGGCCGGCGACGTCGCCTTCCCCGCCGTCGTTGAACGCGGCCATGTTCTTCACTGGGATTCCTTGCTCGCCGGCTGCCAGTAGCCGAGGACGTGCGCGCGGTCCGCCACGTCGGGGGTGAGCGTGAGATCCCGGCGGCCCCGCGCCGGGTCGCCCTGCTCGAAGAAGGCGGCCCGCAGGTCGTTGAGCTTCTGCTCGACCTTGTTGAGGTCGCCCTCGGAGGCCATGGAGATGTCGGCGAACTGCTTGACGAGATTGCCCAGCGCGCTGACGAACACGCCTGCCTGCGATATCAGCGCCACCCGCCCGGCCGGGTGTGCGCTCATCGCCGCCAGCGTACGAAGGATCGGCGCCGAGGCGGCGTAGAGGCCGAACACCGACAGGTCGTACTCCAGGACCTCCTTGAACTGGCTGTGCATCGCGCCGCTCATCTCGCCGGTGACCCCGTGGAGCTTCTCGTACAGGACCGTGGTGTTGAAGCGGACCCGCCGCCCGAGCAGGTCCGCCGCGTGGCCCTGCCAGTTGGGGCCGACGTCCTGGAAGTAGGAGAACCAGATGTCGGACCTGCCGCTCTCCAACCGGCCTCCCATCTCCTTCCAGTGCTCCCGCCGGTCGTAGTAGAGGAAGGGGTTGCCGAGGTTCAGCGTGGCCGCCACGTCGAGGGCGAGGGCCGCGATCCCCAGCCCGGACATGGCCATCGCGCTGCGCGTCTGCTGCCGCAGCGGGTTCAACCCCTTGACCAGGTTCTTGAAGAAGCCGGGATCGGTGCGGGTGGCGACGGAGGCGGGGGCCGCGTCGGCCGGTGCCACGGGGACGGTTCGCCGGACGTTGCCGCTCGAGTCCGTGATGTAGAGCTCTTTGGGGCCCGAGGTGGGCTGTCCGGGAACGAAAAGCTTGCCCGGCTCACTGGGCGGGGTCGACATGCGGGTCCTCTCAGGGGCGGGTCTTCTGGATGGCCGCCTTGCCGGCCTTCTCCGCCGCGACGTAGTTGTCGGCGGCCCTGACCAGCGTCTCGCTGTCCCTGCGCAGGGCGTCGCCGAGGACGCCGGCGGCGTCCGACCAGGTGTCGGAGACGGCGTTGAACCGGTGGACGAAGGCGAGCCCGACGACGGGGACCCCGGCGAGCGGAGCGAGGGTCCAGCCCTCGAAACGGGGTGTGGCGTCCTTCAGCCGCCGGACGCCCTCGGCGGAGCCGCCCACCGTGCCGGCGAACTTCCTGATGAAGCCCACGGCCACCTCGTAGCCGGGCAGACCGCTCGGGTCACCGCTCGGGCCGGCGGGGGGTGCGGCCGGGGGCGTCGCCGGCTTCGGGGCCGCGGACGCGCCCGCCTGCCGTACGCGCAGGGAGTCGGGCAGGCAGGGGCCGGGCGGCGGGCAGGGCGGGGTGTGCGGGCACGGGCTGACCATCGAGGGCACGGACGGAGCCGGGGACACGGGGGACGTCCGCGTCGGTGTCGCCGTCGCCGCCGCTGTGGGCACCCCGCTGGCTGGCCCTGTGGAGGGTGCTGTGGAGGGGGCTGGAGAGGTGGGATCGGACGCCGGCGGGGCTGCCGAGGTCGGCGGCGCCGGGGATGCCGGCGCGCTCGGCGTCGCGCTCACCGAACCGGCGGGCGACGCCGTCGCGGAGGTCGCCGGTGACCGGCTTGGCGAGGGTTCACCGTATGACACGTGATCTTCCCTATCACCGGGCTTCGTGCCCCTGCCACGCGCCAGGTGACGCTTCCGCAGGTGGAAAGCATAAATTAGACGGATGTTCACTGACATGTAATGGGTAAGCCCGTAGACCCCGTACGCCGCGCTTTGAATGCGTTAACTTGCCGATGTCCGGAAATCGCGGGAAAAGGGGCTCAAATGGCCGACGGCGGATTCGACGACTTCGACATGGAGCGGTTCAGGGAGCGCGCCGACGCCAGGATCGATGCCGTCGAACGGCTCCAGGGCACCCTGTCCTCGCTCGTCGGCCGGGCCCGGGACGAGGACGGCCTGGTCGGCGTCGAGTTCTCCGCCCGGGGGCTGAGCGAACTGGAGCTTCATCCCAAGGCGATGCGGCTCAGCTCGGGCGAGCTGGCCGAGCGGATCAAGGAGACGGTGCGCGCCGCGTCCGACGACCTGTATCGGCAGATGAACCGCACCATGGCCGAGGTGCTCGGGCAGGAGGGCGACCAGGCGAGGTTCCTGGACGACCCGGAGGCCGTGCTCGCCCAGGTCAGGGAGGCGGAGTCCGCCTTCGACCGGACCGCGGAAGACGTCTTGGGCGAGCTCGACCGCATCAGCCGCAGACTGAGCATGTGACCGGCCATGACGCGACGGGCAGGCGGCCTCGCCGGCCTCGCGCCCTTCGCCGCATGGTGCCGCTCGGCGGCACCGTGCCTTGCCGTCAGCCGATGCGGTCGGGGCTGATGGCGCTCGTCACGCGCCAGACGTCCGGCTCGGGGTCGTAGATCTCCCGCTCGCGCTCGTCCTGCCCACCCGCCCCGGCGCCGCCCGCCGCCGGCGCGTAGGGGAGATAGGACGAGCCCGCACCGCCCTGGCCGGTCCGGTAGCCGCCCAGGACGGCGCCGGCCTCCCCGGCGGCGCCGACGCCGTAGCCGGTGCGCGCCCCGCCGTACGTGCCGATCACCCCGCCCGGCGGCAGCGCGCCGGTGGGTCCGGCCGTCGTGACGGGGATGTGAGGGTCCGGGTAGCCGGTGAGCGTGGGGGGAGCGGCGCCGGCGGGAACCGTGCCGCCGGGCAGCGGATGGGTGGTCGCCAGATCGGTCCTGTCGGAGCCGCCGATCACGGCCGGAGCCGTGCCCGGCCCGTCGCCCGAGCCGCTCGCCGGTCCCGGGCCCGTTTGTCCTTGGTCCGCCTGTCCTGGGTCCGTCTGTCCTGTGCTCGCCTGCCCTGGGTCCGGCGAGCCGCCGGGGTCGGGGGAGGGACTCGTCGTGCCGGGGCCGCCCGCGCCGCCGGACCCGTCGACGCCGGACCCGTCCGCGCCGGTGCCGCCGGAACCCGGGCCGCCGGATCCCGAGCCGGTGGAACCCGGGCCCGCGTAGCCCGAGCCGGCGGTGCCGTCACCGTACGAGCGGCCGTGCCACACGCCGTCGGAACTCGTGACGGGCGCCCCCGTCCCGCCCACGTGGATGCGTGGAGAGTTCGCGAGGTCGATGCGCAGCGGTTCGATGGCGGGCAACTGGAAGGCCAGCCCCTCGGCGAAGCTGTCGTTCACCTCCTGGATTCTCTGGTTGAGCGCGCGGAAGTGGGTGCGGGCCGTCTCGTCGGGATCGGGCGCCGGGCTTCCCGTGGTGCCGCCGCCCGCGTTCTCGTCCGAACCGCTCGGGGCGGCGGGGAAGTTCGTCTTCGCGTCCCTGACCGCGTCCGCGTAGGAGGACAGCGCCACACCGCTGCGGGTCATGGCCTCGCCGAGCGCGCCCGCCGTCGCGTACAGCGCGCGGAGGGCCGACTGCACCTGCTCGGCCGCCGGGCCGCGCCAGACCTCGGCCAGCTCCTTGGCGGTCCTGCTCAGCGCCGCCTGGATGCCGATCTCGGACGGGCCGTTGCCGCCGACCTTCCCGCCCACCAGATCGGCGGCGTCGATGAACGCCTGACCGGCCCGGTAGACCTCGTCGGGTTTCGACGCGTCCAGCTTCTGCTTGATCTGTTCCCGGGAGAGCGTGTCCTGGTCGAGCCCGTAGAGGCTCGCGTACACCTTGATCGGCTCCCAGCCGGCTTCGGCCCCCATCGCGATCTTTCCCCTTGCCCTCGGCAGCTCACGCGCTGCTGCTCGTGTGGCCCTTCTGGTAGTTGACGACGGCCTGCTCGACCGCGCTCGCCATCGCCTCGATCCGGTCGATCAGCAGCTGATACTTGCCGCTGAGCACCTCGTGGGCCTGTTCGGCGTTCAGTCCGAAATACTTGGCCGTCTCCCACGGGCCGGTCTCCGAGGGGCCGACGTTGGTCAGCCCCTGGACCTCGCCCGCGGTCCCCGGGCCGCTCCAGGTGGCGCTCATGCTTGCGGGAGCGCGCCCGCGCAGGGTGCCGAGCTCATCGCGCAGTCCCTTGAGGATCTGCCGGACCCGTGTGTGGTCGATGTACAGCTCGTCCGGGCCTCCGCCGAGACCCGGCCAGCTCTCCGGCAGCCGCAGCGTCGGCGGCGGCGTCCCGCCGCCAGGATCGTGGCTCACCTCTCGCCTCCCTCGTCCTACGCCCTGTCGATGCGGGGGGACGTGGTCTGCTGGTCGCTGACGAAGAAGTCCTCGTCTTCGAGCAGCCAGGTGGTGCGCTCACGCTCCTGACGCTCGCCGCCCCCGCCCGTGCCGTGCGGCGCCATCGGCACCATGCCGTTGCCCGCGCGCGGGGCCGCCGCGGTCGCTCCCGTGCCTCCCATGCCTCCCACGCCTCCGGCGCCGCCGCCCGCGCCGTAACCGCCGTATCCGGCGCCGGAGCCGCCGGCCGGGCCGCCGGTATGGGGCGGTTGCGGGGTGTGGGCGGAAAGGCTGGTGCCGAGCCCGGTGCCGTCCGGTTGCGTCCCGTTCGCACCCGTCCCGTTCGCTCCCGGGCCGTTCACGCCGGCGCCGGTCGTGCCGGTGCCGTCCAGCCCCGGGATTCCGGCGCCGCCGTACGATCCGCCGCCCAGGCCGCCGCCCAGGCCGCCGTTCGGGCCGCCGTCCGCTCCCGTGCCGCCGGTGCCGGTCCCGATGCCCGGGACTCCCGGCCCGTACGGATCGCCGGCGCCGTTCCAGCCGGGGAAGCCGTCGTCGCCCGGGCCGCCGGGGCCGTTCGAGCCCGTGCCGAGGTCGCCGAGCGACGCGGGGTTCCGCCATCCCCGCACGTCCGTGGGGAGCGCCGGGTTCGGGAGGGTCGCCCCGGGGCCGGTCACCGGCGTGTACGCCGGGGGCGTCGTGTCGAACCTCGGCACGTCGGTGTCGAGCGCGTCGGGGAAGAGCGCGTTGGCGGCCAGCGTCGCCTGCGTGAGCTTCTTGAGGTGCTCCTCGGCCGCCTTCATGTCCTTTTCCTCCTTCGACTCCCCAAAGAGGTTGAAGAAGGGGCCGTCGCCGAAGACCGAGCCGATGGCGCCGCCGATGCCGCCGACGATGAACCCGCCGACGCCGCCGATGACCGCTCCGGGAATCGCCCCGACGCCCGCGAAGGGAGAGCCGGCGACGGCGCCGCCCGCGGCGCCCACCGCCCCCGCCTCCACGGCCGCGTCGTACCAGTCGACGTCGCTCTTCGTGGGCTTGGGGACGTTCTCGCCCTTGAACTGGTTGAGAGAACTCGCATACACGTCCAGCGCCGGCACCACGCCACGCGGCGAGGGCGGCCCCATCTGCCCCGCCGGAAGTGAGGTGTCCACGATCGCGGTCATCACCGCGGCCGTGGAGGCCCTGAGCCTGCGGAGCTGCTCCTTCACCTGCTTGGCGTCCTCGCCCGTCGTCCAGTGCTTGTCGAGCGCGTCCAGGTGCCTGTCGAGCGTCTCGATCACGGACTTGAGCTTGTCGTGGACGCTCTTGAACTCGCCAGAGGCCGCTCTGATCAGCTCCGGATCGGTCTTGTCGAGCGCGGTGCGCAACGCGTCCAGCGTGACGACGCCCGGGTCCGACGCGTCGATCGCCGCCCTGATGGGCATCTTCCTCTCGGCCACGACGTCTCCTCAGCCGCTCTGGACGTCCGCCACACCGACGTGCCGCACGCCCGCCTGCTCTCCGGCGTCGAGGTTCCTGATCGCCAGCTCCAGACGTTCCGCGGCGATGCCGAGGGTCGCGGCGATCTCGGCGTAGACGGCGGTGACCGCGCCCTCCGCCCCAGTGAGGCTCATGTGGAAACCCATGGCGGCGTCCCAGAAGCCGCCGACGGCCTCATGCCGCTCGAGCAGACGCTTCACCGCGCCGCCCTCGGGGAAGGCGACCGGTGTGATCCTGCCCTTGGACGCGCCGGGCGCCAGCACTTCGAGCACCTCCTCGAAGTCCTTGCGGGCGTTCCTGAGCGCCGTGCGGCTGACCTCCACACCACCGTCGCGAGCCATGCGTCACACTCCCGTCAACGCCGCGACGGGCACCGGCAGGGGAGCACCGATGCCGCCGGCCGTACCGTCGGACGTCCGCTCACTTGCCGTCGAACATCGCGGCGTTGATCCGCTCCACGTCCTGCATGTTCATGTTGGTGATGTTGATGTTCTTCGCCAGCAGGGAGACGATGTCCGCCAGGCCCTTGGCCTCCTGCTGCCAGATCCGCCTGGTCTGGTCGTAGGCGTCCTTGGCGCTGCCCTGCCAGATCGCGGTCTTGGTGTTGAGCTTGTTCTCCAGGGTCTCCAGCTCGGTGACCAGCCGGTTGAAGGCGTTCTGGAACTCGGTCTCGCCCGTGTCGAGACCACTGAAGTTGACCTTTGTGACGTCGAAGTCCACCGTCGCGCTCTCCGTCCGTTCCTGGTGGTCGTCTCGAGTTCAGCGGCTGTACGAGGCGGGCGGGGCCTGGTTGATGAGCGCCTCGATCTTGTTGATCTCGGCGGTCGCCTGCACGTTGAACTCGGCGTAGTTCTTGTTGTTCGCCCGGATGCTTTCCGCGAGGGTCTGCAGGCTGCCCAGGATGACGTCCATGCGCTCGTGCCACAGCAGGTGCACCTTGTCGAACGCGTGGTGCGACTCACCCTGCCAGTGGACCTTGAGGTTCTCGCCGGCGCTGTCCAGATAGCGCTGGATGCCGCGGATGTTCTCGGCCGCGTCGCCGATCCAGGTGATCGCCTCGTCCAGGTCGTGCCGGCTCACTTGGGCCTGGCTTGCGCCAGAGTGCGACATGGTCACCTCCACTGATCCCGTTCGACTTCCCCCGACCGGAAGGGCCGGGTGATGACCCGAAAATCACAGTAATGGATCAGTGCGCGGCTTGCCGGGGCTGTCCGAGATTAAGATTCCGTCACGTCTCTTGCGGTTTGTCAGGTGGCTAGTTAGAAGATTTGTACGATTTGCGAACTTTATGGTGACTCGACCGTAACTAGTTGACGTGTGAATCGGCTGGAGGGTGTCATGACCGATACGAGCGGAGGGGGGACGAATCCCTTCGCCGACCTCGCGGCCACGATGGGAGCGGGCGGCGGCGCGGTGAACCCCCGCTTGGCCGACCCCGAGTTCCACATGAACTACTCGGAGGTCGGAAAGTTCGCCGACCGGGTGGCGGGCCACGGGCGGACCCTGGCCGACACCGGCGCGGCCATAAAGAACATCCACCTGCCCGTGGGGACGTTCGGCGTCATCGGCGGCGGGCTGAACGGCGTCCACAGCAGACTGCGTGACCAGGCCGCCGACGCCGTGACGAAGGGCAGGGAGGTCCTCGAGTCCTGGCAGGCGGCGCTGCACAAGGCGATCGACAACGCCAAGGAGGCGGAGAAGCAGAGCTCGGGCGGGACCGGGAGCCAGAAGGGCCCGGGCACGCTCGGGAACGGCCCGAAGATGCCCGGTCTCGGCTCCGGCGGCCTGGGACCCGGTGGCGGACTGGACTTCTCCTCGAACGCCGGAAAGGGCGGAGGCCTGAACGACGGGCTGAAGCCGCCGGACCTCCCCGGCTCCGGCGGCCTTCCCGGTTCCGGCGGGGGCGGCCTCGACCTGCCCGGCACCGGCCCCGGGAACGACGGCCTCGACCTGAACGGCCTGGATCCGAACGGCCTCAACCCGAACGGCCCGGACCCGAACGGCCTCAACCCGAACGGCCCGGACTCGAACGGTCTCGGCGGCGCGGGGCTCGGTCAGAACGTCACCACTCCCGCAGGCCTCGACGCGCCCACGCCGAGCATCCCCAAGGACACCTCCCTGTCGGCGTACACCCCGAACCTGCCGTCCCCGCCGGCGGTCCCCGACCTCGGCACGGCCGGGTACGGCCCCGCCGACCCCACCGCGGGGACCCGGTCAGGGACGGGCCCCGCCGGTTCGGGCGGATACGGCTCCGCGTACGGCCCGCCGACGTCCGCCGCTTACGGAGGAGCCGGTCGTACCGGCATCGGGGCCGGCGGGATGCCCGCCATGCCGTACGCCCCGATGGGCGGCGCGGCGAGCGGCGACGACGGCAAGGACCGCGAGCGGGGGCCCGCGGTGCCGGAGGACGAGAGCACGTGGTTCGGCGACGAGGACGTGGCGCCCGCCGTCCTCGGCATGCAGGAGGAGGACTGAGATGGGAGACCTGGCGAGGGGCAGGTTCATCGCGGGCGCCGGCATGGCCGCCACGGCCGCGCGCCTCGAACCCACGGGCTGGCCGCTGGCGGGGCTGCTGACCACGATGATCTCCACGCCGGAGGCCATGCGGCAGGGAGCGCGCCAGTGGCGCGACGAGCCGTCGCCCGACGGGAAGAAGACCCAAGGGATCGCCGAGCTGCGCACGGAGCTGGACCGGCAGTTCACCGAGCTGGAGTCCAGCGAGTTCCTGAAGGGGCAGATGCTCGCCAAGATCAAGGAGAGGCATGCCGAGCTGAACGCACAGCTCCTCGACTTCGAGCGGTGCAAGGAGTGCGTCGGCGGCAGCCTCGACTCGGCCGCAGACCTCTACGACGCGGCGAGCTGGGTGTCCACGTCGCTCGGCGGCTCGGCCATGGCGGTCGCCGTGTTCAGCCAGGCGTGCAAGGGAAACGCGCTGACCTTCGCCGCCACCCGCCCGATGGTGGCGCGGGCCATGGTCGCCCTCGGCCGGGGGGCGCAGAAGGTCGTCGGCACGATGATGAAGACGAGCTGGAAGGTCGCCGGCATCCTCACCGTGTCCGGCTATCTCTACAGCGGCGCGAGCGCGAAGTTCCCCGGCATGAAGGCGATCGCCGCCGACGTGCCCGACCTCACCACGGCCAAGGTCGCCTTCGACCCGGCCACCGGCGGGCTCGCCGATCCCCTGCCCGACCCCGGCGATCTCGGCGGCATGAAGACGCCGTCCCTCCTGCCGCCGTTCACCCTGTGACGGACCGGCACCCCGTGCGGGACTGGGCCGCGAGCACGTTCGAGCGGCGGCTCGGGGCGGCGTACGACGCGGGCGACCTCGCGCTCTGCCTGGGCATGCTCAGGGACACCGAGCTGGCGCTGCCCGCTCCGCCGGGGGACGGCGCCGCCTGGCCGACGATCACCACGCCCGACCGGGTGTGGCTGCCCGCCTACACGTCGGTCGAGGCGATGCGGGCCGCCACCGGCGGCGCGCCGTCGCGGGTCAGGGTGACGTCGCTGGTCGAACTGGCCGCCGGCTGGCCCGACCCCCGGTGGGGCCTCGCCGTCAACCCCGGGCTGCCGGTGCGCTTCCTGCTCGAATCGGGGACCGTCGCCAGGCTCGCGGTCCCCACCCTCGCGCAGGACCGCCTGGCGGAGCCCGAGCCCGCGCTGCCGGTCGTGCAGAAGCCGCTGACCCCGCCCGAGCTGCGGACGTACCTCGGCGAGGGGGAGTCGTGCGTCTCCGGCTACTGTCACCACGCCCTCGACGTCGAGCACGTGGCGACGCCGGCCGTGCTCGCCGACGCCCTCGGCAGGGGCGCGGACGACGGCCTGCTCACCGGCGACGGCTCGCTGTTCCTGCTGCGCTGGCGCACGGTCGGGCTGAACCTCTACCGCACGCCGTACGGCGGGACCGACGAGGCGGGCATGGCGGCGGTGGCCGGGTGGGTCGTCGAGGAGCCGCCGTTCACCGGCATGGGCCTCGCCCCGAACCCCGACTCCCTGGTCCGTGAGTACAAGCTGGACGCCGTACGGCTGCCGCACGGCTCGGAGATCGTCGAGCTGACCACGCGAGGCACCGAGATCGTCCGCGCGGTCCACGACGGCGACCTCGGCCGCTGGGTGCCCGGCGAGTACACGGCGCAGGCCCCGGCGAGCTCCTATCGGGCACGCTGGCGGGGAGCCGGCTTCCGGGCGAATCCCGACCCGGGACACGACGGGCTGCTGATCCGGCTGCTCCACGACGGGCCGGCCGACGGCTTCGAGGAGCGCGCGCCGGGCCGGTTCGTGCGGTCCGTGCCCGCGCAGGAGTGCGAGGCCGTCTTCCACGTCACCCGCAGATGCGAGTGGCGGGGCGCCCCCTGCCTCGTACGCGGCGAGCGCGCGGGCGAGTTGCTGCTCGAATACACCGGCGGGCGGCTGCCGGTGGCCCGGGCGCTCGGCATGGAGCGGGCCGAGCGGGGCGTTCACCGGCGCTGGGTGGCCCGCGCCGAGGTGACCGAATTGCGCGAGCACGCCGAGCTCCTCGATTTGGGGCTCTCACACCAGCCTGATACCGGGACGACTCGAGCCGGAAGGACGGACAGCAGATGAGCGAGAGCGATCCGCACATCCACGTCGAGCAGAAGGTGATGCAGGCCGGTGCCGACTACCGCAATCTGGTCGCGTCGTCGCTGGGGCGCGCGCCCGACGCGCCGGACGTCGTCACCACCGGTTGCGGGCTTCGGGTGCCCTATGCGATGACCTCGGCCCGTCCGGAGAGCGTCACCTGCCTCGCCTGCAGGGAGCACGCTCACCGGGAGCACCTGCGCTTCGCGGAGCAGGTGGAGCGCCTGAGCCGGATGCCCGGCGCACCCGTCGCCGCCGACCAGGCGGCCAAGGCCGCGCAGTGGGCCAGGGACGTCGCGAAGAGGTTCTCCGGCGGGTAGCCCGCCCGCGGGGGACGAGGGGACTTTCACGACGTCAAGGGTTCGGCGGCCTTGGTCATCGGACCTCCCGCGTCGCCGGTGTTGAGCGTGCCGGTCGGCTCCACCAGCATGACGGCCGTCTCCTCCTCGGCCACCGGGCAGTGCTCGACGCCACGGGGCACCACGTAGAGTTCGCCGGGTTCGAGGACGACGTCGCCTTCCCGCAGCCGGATCGTGAGCCGGCCGCTGACGACCACGAACAGCTCGTCGGTCTCCGGGTGGGTGTGCCAGACGAACTCCCCCTTCAGCTTGGCGAGCTTGATCTCATAGTCGTTGAGCCCGGCGATTTTCTTCTGCGTCCACAACTCGTCGAACTGGGAGAGCTTGTGGGCGATGTTGATGGGATCACGGGAAACGGACACCCTGCGGCACCTTCCGGACGTGCACCGCCCCTGTGGGCGATGGCGGATGGGACAAGCGTGGCCCGCTCTCCTGCCGCCCGTCTTGTACGTTTCTGGCGTGATCGCTCACCGCTCGCCGACGACGATCAGCGCCTGGCGGCCACCGGTGCCGGGCATCGCCGAGGTGTTCCACGCGCACTTCACCGATCACGCCTACCCGGCGCACACCCACGACACGTGGGACCTGATGATCCTCGATGACGGCGCGGTCGACTTCGGGCTGGACCGTCGCCGGCACGGCGCCACGGACCTGTCCGCCGTTCTGCTCCTGCCTCCCGGTGTCCGTCACGACGGCAGGACCGTCACCGCCGCCGGCTTCCGCAAGCGCGTGCTCTACCTGGACACCACCGTGTTGCCGGAACACCTCATCGGCAAGGCGGTGGACGCGCCGATCCTCGCGGACCCACTGCTTCGTCATCGGATTCACCGGCTGCACGCCGCGCTGCGTCACCAGGACGAGGTGTTCGAGGCCGAATCACGCTTGTCGTTCATCGCGGACAGGCTTCGCTTCCACCTTGAGGCGTTGCGTCAAAGGACGCCGGGCCGCGAGGCGAACCGCCTGGCCGTCGGGCTGCGCGACCTGCTGGATGCCCGCGTCCGGACGGGTGTGTCGCTGCGCGAGGCCGCCGCCGTCTTCCACTGCGACCCGACCCACCTGATCCGCTGTTTCAGGCAGACGTACGGCCTGCCGCCTCACACCTATCTCACGGGCAAGCGTGTGGAACTGGCGCGCAGGCTCCTGCTGAGCGGACAACGGCCGGTCGACGTGGCGACGAGTGTGGGATTTCATGATCAGGCGCATCTGAACCGGCACTTCACCCGGCACGTCGGCATCACTCCCGCGCGCTTCGCCAAGAGTGAGGGCCTGTCACCCCCGCGTGCCCGGGGGCGCGCGTCTCGCGCGGCCCGGTGAACCGTCATGGTCACCTCTAGCCGGATTTCCGGTCACGGTGTGATAATCCCGAAAGTCGTATAGAGATCATCGTCCAGGTGAACGCGGTCGATCGGGGTGATGAACACGACCAGGGGACAGGCGCCGGACGCCGCCGGGATGCGGGCGTACGCCGAGGAACTGCGGGCCACGTTCACGCGCCTGCAGGAGGAGGCGCCCGCGCTGCACGAGAAGGCGCGTGCCGTGCAGGTGACGGAGAAGTCGCGTGACGGGCTGGTGGCGGCCACGGTCGGCGCGAACGGCGACCTGGTCAGGCTCGACCTCGACCCGCGCATCTACCGGCGGCAGGACGCGCGCGGGCTGGCCGACACCATCACCCGCACCATCCACGCGGCCGCGGCCAAAGCTCAGGACCGCGTCGTCGAGATCTTCGCGCCGCTCATCCCCGCCGAGCAGATGAGGGCGCACATCGAGGGAGATCTCGACGCCGTGCTGGAGCAGATGTCGATGCGGTTGCCGAACCAGCCGCCGGGGGAGAGATGAGCGAGCTCTTCGAAGTGAACTATGTCGACATCCGCCCGCAGCAGCTCGCCAAGGGCCTGTCGCAGTGGCACGCCGCGTCGTCCGGCGCCGAGAGCGGCTACGGCGCCGCCCTGCGGGAGATCCGGCGGCTCAACGCCGCCGAACCGTGGGGGCGGGACACGGCCGGCACCGCCTTCCACTCCGCCTACACGCAGGGCGACGGGCCCGACGCGCTGATGCACCGGGGTGAGGAGCTCGCCGCCAAGGTGGTCGAGCTCGGCCCGGCCGTACGGCGCGGCGCCGAGAACGCCCGGGGGATGGACGAGGAACGCGCCAGGGAGGTGCGCGAGATCCTGAGGCGGGTCTGACGATGACCCACTCCGGCGCGACCGGTACGGGCTCCGGCGGCCACCCGGCCACGACGGGCGGCGACGTCGTCTCGACCGGCGACGGGCTGCCCGAGTTCGCCGACGGCGGAGGCTCGGTCGCCGACGTCACCCCCGCCTGGGGCGAGTCGCTGCCCGCCTGGGCCGACGACCTCATCGCCCTGCTCACCGCGGGCCAGACATGGCCGGAGGCGAGCGAGAGCCTGCTGTGGCAGCTCGCCCGCGCCCATCGGTCCGCGACCGTGAGCCTGATCGGGTCCGTCGACCCGGTGGGAGCCGCCGCGGTCTCCGTGCTCGGCGGAATGCGGGGCCCGTCGATGCAGGCGTTCCTGACCCGGCTCGGCGAGCACTACTCGGAACAGTCCGGCCTGCTCGGGGTGGCGAACAACCACTTCGCCTACGCGGCGCAGGCCGACAACTTCGCCCGCGAGACGCAGTATTCGAAGCTGTCCGTCAACGTGGTGTTCTGGATCGCCCTGATCGCCACGTTCATCGCGCTCGTCGCCGCCTTCTACTCCGCCGGGGCCTCCACGCGGTTCGTCGGCCCGATCGCCGCCCGAGCCCGGGCGGAGACGGAGAGGATCCTCGAACGGCTCGCCCTCGCCGCCGGCCGTCCCGCCGCGGCGCAGGCGCTCGCCAGGGGAACGCTGTTGTCGTCGGCCCGGCTCGGCCTGCTCAGCCGCATCCTCGCCAACCCCCTGGGCAGGGAACTCGTCGAGGAGATCGGCGAGGAGGTCGCCGGGGACGTCATCGCCCAGCTTCAGCAGGGGAAGATGGGCACCCGCGACGGCTGGGACTTCAGGAAGACCGGGGCCGCGGCGGTGGGCGCGGCGGGCGGCGCGGCCATCGGCCTGCGGGCCGCCCGCCCCGTCAGCGACCTGGTCAACAGGATTCCCCTGCTCAGAAGGCTGGACACCGACGCCCCCGGCTTCGGCAACGCGTTCAGGCGTTTCCCCGGCAGGGCATTGACGACCGGGCTGAGCAACGTGATCGCCTCCCCGGCCGGGAGCGTCCTGGCCAACGGGCTCGTGTACGGCCAGTGGGAGATGCCCGACGGGGAGTCGCTGCTCGGGGCCGCTCTGGGCGGCGCCGGTCGCACGAACACGATCAGCCCGTTCAACCCGGACGTGATCCAGGCGGTCGTCAGCCCGCGTACGGCCCTGGCCTCCGCGTACGACACGAGCGTGCGCACCGACCTCATCCGCGCTCTCTCGGACACGTCTCCGGCTCCCACCGCAGGGCAGCCGTCCGGCGGCGATCCGGGCTCCGCCGGTGTGAGTACGGCCGGCGGCGGAACCGTGGGCAACGGCGGGCAGACGGGCTCGGGCAGCACAAGCACCGCGTCCGTGGCGGGGCAGCCCTCCGGCGGTCCGCCGGCCGCGTCCGGCGCGAGCACGACGAACCCCGGCACAGCCAGTGCCGCCAACGCGGGCGGTGCCGACCCCGGTGCGGCCGGTCCGGGCACTACGGCGGGCTCAAGCACCACGACTGGCGCGAGCGGCGCGGCCGCGGCCACCCTCACTGCTGCCGGCTCCGCGTCCACACCCGCCACATCCAGCGCGACGCCCACATCTACCGCGCCGCCGCCCACACCGGCCGTGTCCGCAGCGCCGCCCGTGCCGGCCGTGTCGGCACCGGTCACATCGACCGCGCCGCCCACCTCGGCCGCGTCCCCAGCGCCGCCGTCGTCCGGTGGCACCACGTCATCCGCCGCGGCGTCACCGGCCGCCACGGCACCGGCGGCCACGGCACCGGCGGCGTCCCCGGGGACGACCGGCGGCACCGCTTCCGGCAGCGTCGCCGCGGCGCACGCTTCGGCTCGTACCGCGGTCTCCGATGTGCTGTTCACGATCGCGCCCGACGTGCTCTTCCTTCGCGACGGCCAGGGCGCCTGGCTGACCGGTCCTGGCGGAAGGCCCGTGCAGCTGCCGGGCGAGGACATGAAGGCCCTCGTGGATCGGCTCACCTCGCGTGCCGCCGAGGGCGTGGACGCGCCTCGGCTCCGCGCGGAGGCGGCAGCCGTGCTGGGGGCGACAATCGCCGGGAAAAGCCTGGGGCTCCCGGTCGAAGGGGCCCTCGACGCGCTCGCCATGCTCGCCGACGCGACGCCGGACGGCCGCGCCGCCGCCGTCGAGGTGGCGGGCGAGGTGCTGGAGGACAACCCACGCGGCTGGCGGCCCGACCGGCTGAGCGACGCGGGGGCCGGAGTGGCAGAGGAGGCGGCGGCGGTCCCGCCGCACGGGCCCGACCACGCCCTTCGCGTCGGCCGCTCCTCCGGCACCGCCGCGGACATCGTCCGGCGCGCCGAGAGCCTCGCCGGGATCTCGTCCGCCTCCGGCACGAATGGGACGGCCAACCCGGCGAGCGGAGGCCAGAACGCCGCGGCCTCCGCCGGGAGGCCTTCCTCGAACGCCACGGCCTCCTCCGGCACTGCGGTCTCGTCCAACACGGGGGCCTCCTCGAACGCGGGGGCCTCCTCCACCACGGGGGCCGCTCCGGCGACGAACTCCGCTCGAACAGCCGGCCCGGCGGGGCCGTCCGGCACGCGGCCGGGACCGCGTACGACCCGGGGGAACGGCCGGGTGACCGCCCGGCCCATCGCCCGGAGCCTGTTCGTCGCCGACGGCAGGCCGTCGCACCTGGCCGACCTGTCGTCGCAGGAGGCCGAGCAGGGCTTCCTGTCGCTCCACGCGTCCGACGTGGCTCCGGACGTGACGGCGCTGAGCCGGACCGGCGGGCAGACGGTCGTCGTGGAAACGGGCCGGTTCGGTGCGCAGCACTTCCGGTTCGAGATCGGCAGGGTGCGTGCCGGCAGGGTGCCCGACGGCCGTCTCGCCAGCACCAGGGTGCGGTCCGGCACGGCCACCGATCCCCACGTCGTACGGCTGTCGCCGCGCCTGGCGAACGACATCCTGCCCCGGGTGTGGCTGCACGAGATCAGCGACGTCTTCCAGCGGCTCGCCGGCCCCCGGCAGGGCGTGATCCGCTCCTTCCTGAGCCGTACGGCCGAGCCGGACGCCACGGCCTGCGTGACGGCCCGCTATCGCGAGCACGCGCTCCTGGACAGGCGATGGCGGGCGGCCCCGGCGCAGGAGCGCCCAGCCATCGCGCACGAGATCGAGCAGCTCGGGCGTGAGATCGAAAGGCTCGGGCACGTCGCCCCGGCGCCCCCCTGGTCGGCCCCCCGGCCGCCGTCCGCCGCATCCCCGGCGACGCCCGGCCCCGCGACACAGGCCTCCACCGCACAGGCCTCCACCACACAGGGCCCGGCCGCGACCGATCCGGTGGCGGACCTGCTCGGGCTGGCTCGCAGCCAGCGGGAGACGCTGGCGAAGGCCATCGAAGAACTGCTCAAGGCGGTCAAGGAGAAGATCGAGAGCACCAGGGCGGCCACGGCCGACGCGAAGCAGGCCGAGGAGGCCGCCGAGAAGGCGTCGCGGGAAGAGGACCGCGGCGCAGAGGAACGCCGCCGCAAGGCGCTGGCGGACCGTGCCGTCCACCGGGCGAGCGCCGAGCGTGCCCGCCTGAGCAAGGAGGCGTACGCGCGGGCCGTGCGGCGGGCGGTCGTGGCACGCACGAAGTACGAGACGCTGGAGAACGCCCTGAACGCCCTCCCCCCGGGCCGGACAGGCACGCTGCCGGCGGAGGTCGCCCGGTTGGCCCGGGAGGCGGAGGCCGCCCACACCGCGTACAAGGAGGCGTTCGCGGACGCCCTGCCGTCGCCCGAGGTCCTGCCGGAGTCGACGCCCGCGGGCCGGCTGCCCCACCTCGAACGACTCACGCGGGTCGTCAACGAGATGCTCGAACGCGCCGGAGTCGACCACCGCTATTCGCCCGACGAGCTGTCGCACGTGCTGCGGTCGAACTTCAGGGGGCTGGTCTCGCAGGACGGCGTGATGCTGCGAGTGGGCCGCGGCACGCGCGCAGAGCTGCGGCTGCGGCTGAAGGTCACGGACCTGGTCGAGGTCTTCGGCCATCCGGTGCGGCACTCCCAGTCGATGCTCGGCCAGCTGCCGCAGGGCGGACGCTCGGCCTCCGCCACCGCCGGCCGTTCGCTGCGCCTGGCGCCGAATCTCGACCTGAACGCCCTGACCAAGCCGTGGCAGGACACCCACTGGTTCGGGATGCTGATGAAGTTCGGCGTGCTCAAGGGCGGCGCCGCCTTCGGCAGGAGCGAGTCGTTCAGCGGCAACGCGTCGGATTTCGCGCTGGCCGGCGCGGTGCAGGACAACGCGGGCGAGGCGCTGCTGCTCGACGGGCTCGCCTCGGCGGAGGTGGAGCTGCGCACCGCGACCGGCACCGAGACGGCGCGCGTGGACAGCGGCACGGACGGCGACGCGCGGAGCCTGCGGGTGTATCTCCCGCACACGCACGCGCAGCGGGGGCCGGCCGAGGTCACCCGGCTCTCGCGAAAAGAGTGGCAGCGCACGCCGTTCCCCGAGCACGGGGTCACCGGGCTGACCGGGCTGCAGGACCTCGCCGAGCGCACCGCGGAGCGGACCGGCCACTCCGAGGTCGGCGGCATGACCCGCGACCAGATCCTCACGATTGTGACGAAGGAGCTGCCGGCCCGGCTCGGCGAGGCGATCAACGATCCCGAGGGGCTGCGCCGCCCGATCACCGTGCACGGGCGCGTGGTCGGCTACATGCGGATCAAGACCCGGGTCGTGATGGACACGGCGCGGCCGGTCGGCACGCCGAGCACCAAGCACCGCCTGGAACGGCTGCGTGTGGGGTTCTCGGGCGCGTCGGGCGCACGCTCGGCGGGCCGCTCCTTCGAAATCAGGGGCACCGCGGGGGTCCAGCTTCCCATCGGCGTCCGGAGGGTGCTCGGCGCCGTCGGCCTCGACGGTTACAAGGCCGCCACACCGCGCCTCACGGGCGGGTTCGCCCGCTCCTGGTCGCGGTCGCGGTCGATGAGCGCGGGCGGGACCGCCATCCGGCCGAGTGTGCAGCGCTGGGCGGGCCACACCCAGGCCTACGCGCTGGAGCTCGTGCACACGGTGACCGTGCAGCTGAACACCGACGACGCCCCGCATGCCCCCGTGACCGGCCGGAGCACGGGCCTGTTCCGCATGCCGGAGCCGCAGGCGTACCGCTACGGCCTTCCCGTCGACCGGTCGGCCGTACGGAAGGACGGCAGGCTCAGGGACGACCCGAAGCCCGGCACGCCGAAGGGCCGCCTGCCCAGGCTGCCCGGCTGGTCGCGCGGGAGCGGGGCCGGGCCCGCGCTCGTCCAGGCGAGCGACCGGCCGGAGAGCGCCGGCCGCCTCGACGAGGTGCGCGCGAAGGTCGAGGCGGCGTTGCGCGCGCACGGCCTGCTGCCGGACGAGAACGGCCGCCTGTCGCGTGACCCGCTGACCCGGGCGAGCCAGATCGCCAACATGATCGAGCTGGCCGAGCAGTTCTCCCCGGCACGCCTGCAGACCGCGTACGACCAGGCCATGCAGGACGGCGTCTTCCTCGACCTGGTGACCCAGGGCATCGGCAGGGCCAGCCGGCACCTCACCCTGCGGATCCGGCTGGAGCAGTCGGGCCAGGAGGAGTTCCGGGGCACCAGCGCCGCCGACGTCGTGACCGACCTCGACATCTCGTCGGAGACCTCCGGCCGTTCGGCGGGCCGGTCGCACGGACGGGTCCGGGACATCGGGCCCGGCCTCGGCCTGGAGACGAAGCCGGGCGAGGCCGGCTCGACCGGCGGAGAGGGGGGCTTCCACCGGAACAAGGGGCGCACGGCCGGCACGACCCTCAACGACACGGGCAACCTGGTCACACTGACGGAGGGCACCGCTCCGGCGGCCGTCTTCGAGGTTCCGCACAGGCTCACCGTGGAGCTGATCGAGGACGACGGAACGGTGACGCCGCTGGCCCGCGGCGACGACGTGTGGATGCGGGTGCTGGTGCCCTCCGACCTGCTGCCCGAGCAGCGCACCGAGCCCTCGCCCAGCCACCCGACGTCCGCGGAGGCGCTGAGCCTGGCCACCCTGCTGCACGTGGACGGGACCGGCGTGCTCGACGCCCTCCGATCGGTGCTGCCGAAGGCGATGCGGCCGGGCTCGGTGTCGTTCCACCACCTCGCCGAGACGTTCTCCATGCGCAACCTCATCTCCCACCCGGAGTGGCTGTCCGCCGACCCCGACAGACTCGCCACGACGTACAGCACCGCCATGGCCGTTCGCCCGCGCGGCCTGCGTACGCACCGGGCGTCGGCGTGGATCACGGCCCGGCCGGGCGAGTCGACGTTCGTGACCGCGGCCGACCTGGTGATCGGCGACATCAACTTCACGATGGGCGCGCACACCACGCGGATCGAGGCGCGCGGCGGACGGTCGGTGGACGCCTCGACCGGCGCGAGCGAGGCCCTGCCCGGCGCGTTCGGCGGCAAGGAGGGGGCCGGCCTCACCGGGGCGGCAAGCACATCGTCGTCGATCTCGGACACGGCGATCTGGGGCAGGGAACGGCTGGCCATCGACACCGGCAAGCACTACGTGTTCGCCATGAAGGCGGACATCACGGTTTCCGGAGACGAATCGGGCAACCGCCGGGCCGACGCCGAGCGGTTGCGGGACAGGACGGTCGTCTACTCCCTCCCGGAGCGCGACGCGCTCGATCTGTACGGCAGGGGCGAGCTCACGCTTCCCCTCGACCAGGTGGCCGACGCGGTGACGCGGCTGCTCGACGGCAACCTCCGGCTCGATCCGCGTACGGCGGTGCCGCTGGCCCGCAGATACCTGGCCGATCGGGCGCTGGCGCGAAGGGACGGCCGTCCCCGGCCCGACCTGGTGAGGAAACACCCTCGTGATGCGCTCGCCGAGCGGCTCGCCAGGGACTTCCCGATGCGCGTGGCCGCCGAGGGGAACCGGCTCAAGCGGATGCACGACAGGCTGCCGGACCTGGCCGGCCGCGTGGACGTCCCCGACCTGTACGAGGACTCCCTCGGCGAGAGCACCGTGAAGTCGGTCCGGCTCACGACCCCGGACGGCATGCGAACCCGCTTGATCGACCAGGTGCTCGGCCAGATCGGAAAGGTGGCGCCCGGCGCTCTGAAGCGCGACCCGGTCCTGCTGCGCAGCCTGTTCGGCGACTTCGCCGGCAAACGCTGGTGGGGCAAGATCGACGACATGACCGGGTCGGAGGGCTTCGTCAAGACGTACTCGCTCAGGATCGGCCCGCACCTCACCGAGGACGTCACGGTGAGGATCACGGCGGAACTCCACGGCGACCAGGCGACGTACGGCGGGAACGTCCACGACTTCGGCCAGATCCTGCAGGACTACACATACGGCCAGGAGGAGGCCGCCGAGTCGTCGGGCACGACGTTCGGCGGCACCGCGAACGCCGGAGCCGGGCAGGGCGCCGGCAGCGGCGGCGGCGCGGCCGCCACCGGCCGCTCGCACTCCGGCACGGCCTCCGTCGGCACCCAGCGGACCCGCATCCAGCGTCACTCGGCGTTCCGCGGCGGGCAACTCGTCGAGCATCCGGTGACCGTCACGATCGAGGTCGAGCGGTCGTCGGGCCGCCTGCGCGGCGCGGTCGCCAAAACCACCGGCGTCCCCCGGACCAGCCGCATCACGCTACGCGGCACCATGACCCGGGTGTTGCCGGACGGCATGGTGGCGAAGGAGGGCACGGTCCCCGAGCGGCCGGACGTCCGGCCGGACGTCCGGCGGGTCGTGCCGCCGGAGGTCTTCGTGACCGAGCGGCTCAGGGCCGACGGCCTGCTGCGCGCCGTGTTCGACCGGCTCTCCCGGCAGGACCTGCTCGGCGGGGCCGCCACCATGGAGCACTACGCCGAACTGGCCAAGGCGCTCACCGGGAACGGCCTCACGACCCGGCTGGAGCGGATGACCGGCCCCGACGGGCACCGGCTCATCCGGCTGCCCATGCCGGGCAGACCGGGTCAGGTGGTGGACGTGCGGATACACGCCGGCCTCTCCGAGCCCGACCCGGTGGCCCTCGGCCTGAACGACACCGAGCTGGGGCAGGTCGACCGCGAGCAGAACACGGCGGGCACGTCCACCGACCGCGGGCAGATGCTGCCGCTCGGCCGCACGTACAGCGCGGGGCACGCCGTGGGCGCCGGCACCGACCTCGGCGCCGGCGCCCAGACCGCGCAGTCGAGCTCGGGCGGCGGCGGCAACCGCGACGAGACCAGCGTCTTCGAGAAGGGCGCCGGGGCCAAGGTGCGGTTCCGGGTCGACTTCGGCCTCCGGTTCGAGGTGCGCCAGGTGGCGCGCGACGGCGCGGAGACGGTGCTGCGGACCGTGGACATCCCGCACGGCGCGACCGGCACGGCCCACCTGATCATGTTCCACCACGAGCTGGAGGAGATGCTGGCACGCCGCGACGCCGGCGCCGCCCGGCCGCGGTGGGACTTCCATCGGCAGCGGGCGGCCGGCCCCGGCGTCTTCTTCTCCCTCGAGACCGTGCGCGCGCTGGCCGCGAGGCAGCCGTCGTACGACCCGGCCGCGCCCGGCAGGGCGATGGCCGACGCGCTCAGGGGCCGGACGGGGACGCTGCCGGTGGGCATCGTCGCCGACGTCGGCCAGACGAATCAGACGCAGACCGGGTCGATGCATCTCGTGGAGGAGGCCAGGCTGCTCGCCCGCGACCTCGGCGCCGACGTCCACCTCCATCTCAGACGGCCCGATGGCGGCGTCGAGCGCTACCACGCCACGCCCGCGGGCGAGCTGTCCGGCGACTCCTTCGCCGAGGCGCTCGGCACGGTGCCGCCCGACCTGGTGGCGCTGGCCGATGAGCACGGCCTCGACCTGCGTGACCTGCACGGTGATCTCCAGAACGGTGATCTCCAGAACGGTGATCTCCAGAACGGTGATCTCCAGAACGGTGATCTCCAGAACGGTGACCTCCGGAACGGCGGGCGGTCCGACGGGTTCGCCGGCCGGATCGGCGAACGGCTCGACGCCCTCGGCGTCGCCCGGCCCGCACCGGCCGGCCCGGGCTGGCCGGTGCCGGAGACGGCCGCGGACGCCACCTGGGGCGGCGCCTCCCTCGTCACCGCCCCGTCCGCCGGCGGCGTGACGGCCGAGCCCATCCCCGGGACCGCGTTCGTGGCCGGCGGCAGGGCCCCGCACCTGCCCGACCTGTCGAACGACGAGATTCCCCCGGCCGTCGCCGATCTACGCCCCGCGGACTTCGGCCGGGGCGTCCACGCGGTGACCGTGACGCCGGACGGCACGGTCGTCACCGTCGAGACCGCCCGGTTCGGCACGCAGCGTTTCGCCGTACTGGTCGAGGACCCCGGCGGCGGGCGCCCGGGCCGTACGGAGGTCCACACGGGCACGGACCCGCACGTGATCCGGCTGGCGCCGCGGCTGGCCCCGGACGTGGTGGCCCGGGTGCTGCTGCACGAGGTCGGCGACACCCTGCAGAAGCGGGCGGCGACGGGGCAGGGGGTGGTGCGCGCCTTCCTGAACGCCCTCGATCCGGGCCACGACGCCTGCGCCGTCGCCCGCCGCAACGAGCACGCCTTCCTGTCCCGCAAGTGGCTGGCGGCGACCTCGGCCGAGGAGCGGGCGCGGCTGCGGCACGAGATCGAGGCGGTCGCCCGCGACCTCGGCGCGCGGGGCCAGGCGGCGCCCCCGCCGCCGTGGGTCACCGTGCCGCCCCAGGCGCCGGTCCCCGACGTGTGGGAGCGGATGCGCGGGCTCAGCAACCCCTCAGGCGGGGAGCCGCCCGATGACGAGGACGAGGCCGTCCCCGCATCGGAGGACACCGGACAGCGACAGGTGAGGAAGGTCTGATGCCCTACTCGATCGCCAGGAGCAGGGACGAGGCCCACCTCTATCTCGACCTGAACCCGTGCGCGTGCGGCTCGGCGGACACCGACTGGGACAGCGGCCTGGTGAGCGTCGAGGGGGAGCCGGTCACCTGTTACGAGGGGCGGTGCGCGGCGTGCGGCGCCGAGCGGGAGCACCTGTTCGGTCTTCCGGAACGAGAGGTGACGCCCTCCGGCTTCCCGGCGTTCGGCGGCCCGGCGTTCGGCGGCACGGAGCCGTCCGAGCTGCTGGACCCCGGCGAGTGGCTGTGGGTGGCCGACCTGACGGCGGGCAACGTCCCGGAGGGTGGAGAACGGCGGCAGGCGCTGTCCATCGCGCGGGCCGCGGTCGAGGAAGTGATCAAATTCGTCCCGCCCGGGCAGGACGAGGTGCCCGAGGACGCGTTCTGGTCGCAGCGGGGACGCGCCGTGCGCGCCGCCGAGCCGGGGCGGTTCCGCCTCGACAGGCTGCTCGTCGTACGCGACACCTACCGGGAGCTGGCCGAGGCCTCCTAGAGTGACGGGAATGACTGCACCAGCGCACGCACGGACGCTCGCGGAGGCCCGGCTGTATCTCGCGCTGACCGTGGACGGGACCGGCGAGGAGGCGCCGCCGGTCGAGGGGCCCGAGGCGTGGACGGTCCGGTCGGGCGGGGTCGAGGTGCTCGTGCCGTACGCGAGCGAGGCGGAGGCCAGGGACGAGGGGGAGCGGTTCGGCGTCGGCCTGTCCGAGCTGATCGACCCCGGCCAGTGGCGGCTCGCCGGAGCGGGGTACGCGCGCCGCGCGCTCGCCGACGACCTCGAGTACGCCGAGGAGCCGGGGGACGAGAGGCTCTTCCAGCGGGTGGTGCGCGGCTGGGAGACGGCCGGGGACGCGCTCGGGGAGGCGCTCAAGTTCATCCCGCCCGGTGAGGACGAGGTGCCCGCCGAGGCGTTCTGGACCGAGGCGGGGCTGGCCGCCCGCGCGGCGGAGCCCGAATCCTTCCTGCGCGACCGGCTGGCCGGCGACATCGCGTTCTACCAGCAGAATCTGGACGACTTCCGCCGCCTGCACGGCTGACCTACCTGCCGAGCGGCACGATCTACCTGCCGAGAGGCACGGGCACGCGGGCGGCGGCCGGGTCGAGCGCCGGGCCCTCCGGGATGAGGTGCAGCAGGTGCGCGGGCACCGGCGTGGCGTCGGAGACGTCGTAGCCGAGCTTCGGCAGCAGGTCGGCCGAGGCGACGGCGAACCTGCGGCCCTGGTCGGTCACCAGGGAGTAGTTGGTGATCGACCCGAGCTGCCCCTCGCCCGGCAGCAGGCCGGCGACCGCCGCGGATCCCGGCGGCAGCAACACCTGGTCGAAGGTCTCCTGGCCGCCCGGGGTCCTGGGCGTGGGGATCGCGATCGAGGCGCCGGTGGTCAGCGTCGCCCGTGTCGAGCCGTCGCGGGTTCCGGCGTAGACCGCGCACAGCGGTGCCGTGGAGGCGGGGGAGACCACCGTGGGCATCGTCTCGGGCAGCCCGCCGCCCAGCACGCTCTGCTCGGAGGGCGAGGCGTTGGCGGTGGCCGCGTCGATCGGGACGGCCCGCGGGGGACGCTTGCCGTACGCCGCCTTGATGCCCGGGTCGGCCAGCAGGAGCGTCGCCTGGGTGACGGTGATCGGCGCGAGGCCGTCGGACAGCAGGACGTACCAGCGGGCCGGGGCGCCTCCGAGGCCGGGCACCGTGAAGACCTGCCCGATCGCCGCACTGACCCTGCCGTCGGGACCCCGGACCTTCCTGCCCAGGTTCCGCACCGTGGGCCCGCTGAAGTCGGGACCTTCGGGAACGGCGTTGAGCCAGGTCGCGGGCACCTTTCTGGGCTGGGCGTTCAGGGCGCTCACCGCGCTGGAGCTCGCCCGCATCCGCCGGTCGCCCCAGACGACCCACTTCTGCCGGCCGTCGTCCACGACCATGGTGCCGCCGCCGAGCGGCCTGCCGCCGACGTCCACGCCCCCCACCAGAGTGACGTACGGGCGGGGCGCGCCGGTGGCGTCGGGACCGTCCACCACGCACACCGACCACGGCCCGTGCACCAGCTTGGCTTTGGCCGGCAGCGAGTCGGGCGCGCCGGGGATGCCGACGAGCGGCCCGCGCGGCAGCTCGGCCAGCGAGGCGGCGGAGACGTCGCGCACCGTCACGTCGGCGGTGTCGAGCAGCAGCCGGGCGGAGACGTAGTTGGCCACGGGCAGCAGCACGCGCTCCTGCTGGCTGTAGACATAGGTCGCGCCGGTGTCCTGCTCGACGAGAAGCTGACCGGGCTCGGTGAGCTTGGTCGCGCCGCCCGGCCTGATCACGCCCCAGATGCCGAAGACGGCGAGCAGGAGCACCGACAGCAGGACTCCGCAGAACGTGGCCAGGGTGTGCCGCCGCATCGGCGACTCCGCGACGTCCGGCTCTCCCTGCAGCAGGGCCTGGCCAAGGCGCTGCTGCATCAGCCGGTGTGCCTGGTAGAGGTCCTTCCGGGTCTGCACGCCACCTCTCCCGCCGCGCCAGAGGGAACGGTGGCCAGCATATTGATCCGGCGGCGTCCCTGTGATCTCCACGGTGTCCCGGCGGCCCCGCGTTGACGTGAGTCGTTGAAACTTGTACGGTTACAGCCGTCGATGTAACGCAAATGGTTACATCGGTCCGAAAATCGATGGAGGATCGTCATGGGTCAGCTCTCGGGCAAGGTCGCGATCGTCACCGGCGGCACCACGGGCATCGGCCTCGCCACCGCCAAGCGCTTCGCGGCCGAGGGCGCACAGGTGTACATCACCGGCCGCCGCAAGCCGGAACTCGACAGCGCCGTCGAGGAGATCGGCTCGAACGTCATCGGGATCCAGGGGGACGTGGCCGACCTCGCCGACCTCGACCGGCTCTACGCGGCCGTCGCCCAGCGCGGCCACCGGATCGACGTGCTGTTCACCAACGCGGGCGGCGGCGAGTTCGCCCGGCTGGAGGAGGTCACCGAGGAGCACTTCGATCGGACTTTCGGCGTCAACGTCCGCGGCCTGCTCTTCACCGTCCAGAAGGCGCTGCCGCTGCTCAACGAGGGCGCCTCGGTGATCCTGCCGGGTTCCACGGCCGCGACGACCGGAACCGAGGCGTTCGGCGTGTATGCCGCGACCAAGGCCGCCATCCGGTCCTTCGCCCGCACGTGGGCCAACGAGCTCAAGGGCCGCGGCATCCGGGTCAACGTCATCGTCCCCGGGCCGATCGACACCCCCGGAGTCGCCGGCCTGGCTTCGGACGAGGAGCAGGCCGGTCAGCTCAAGGGCGTATGGACGAGCCGGGTGCCGCTGGGCCGCATGGGGCGGCCGGAGGAGATCGCGAGCGCGGTGCTCTTCCTGGCCTCGGACCAGAGCAGCTTCACCACCGGCGCCGAGCTTTACGCCGACGGCGGCATGAACCAGGTCTGAGCCGGCCTCCCGCTCCCGGCACAAGCCGGTCGGGCTCCTACAAGGGGCCGACCCAAGTAAGCCCAAACGAGCGCGGGAGCGCACGGGGTGATCACCTGCCGGCGCCGGGGTCCACGACCAGGTCGTGGTCGGCGATTACCGACCGGCGGGTGCCGCGTCCACGGGAATGGTGGCGAGCAGCGCGCGGGTCTCGGCGACGACGCGGTCAGCGAAAGCAGGGTCCTGGACTTGAGCGGAGCCAACCATCGGCTTGCCGGTCTCGTCGTAGTACACCCCTGTCCGATCCGACCCGTCGGTCAGTACCTCGGTGATCACCCGGGCGGCACGCTTCGGGGTGCTCCAGTATTTGATGAGAGGCGCGAGCGGCGCGGCGACGTACTTCGCCAGAAGCCGGGCAACGGCGTTCGCGTCGCGGCCGAGGCCGGTGCCCGGATTGAAGCCCGGTTCGACCGCGTTGAAGCGCAGCCGCGGAATCTCACGCGCGAACGCGAGCACGGTCGCGAGGTTGCACTGCTTCGAGGTGGCGTAGGCGTCGAAGCCGGCTTTGGACGAGCCGCCGGGCTGCCATTCGCCGCGCAAGCCGGCTTCTGCCGAGATGTAGCGCCCGCCGCGGAAGCCGGCGGCGACCGCGGGCTTCCGCTCCGGATCCTCGACGCCGGAGCAGACGAACACGACGTTCGCACCGTCGGGAAGGTGCGGAATGAGCGCATCCGTCAGTGCGAATGGTCCGAGGTGATTGGTCGTGAAGGCGAGGTCCCACCCCTGTGCGGTCTGATCGGCGTGCGTCGGCATGATGCCCGCGTTGTTGAGCAGGCCGGCGATCGGAAGACCGAGCGCGACGATCCGTGCGGCCGCGCGCCGCACGCTCGGGATGTCGGAGAAGTCGCAGACCACCGATACCGCGTGAGCCTGGGGCCGCGCGTTGATCTCGGCTTCGACCTCCGCGAGCTTGTCCGGGTCGCGGCCCACCAGCACGACGGAGCCGTGCTCGGCGAGCTTGAGCGCGGTGCGCCGGCCGATTCCGGACGTCGGCCCGGTGATGATCCACGTCCTGGGGGGCGATGTGCTGCGGCTGGAGTTCGGCACGTGAGTTCCCTCGCGGTGGAGATTATGGGGATCGATGGAGATCAGGCGGTGGGGGCGGCGGAGGAGCCCGCCAGCACCCGCCAAATGGCTTCGAACGCGACACTGCCGCAGGCCTCGGCCTCGGCAGGCTCGCGGATCATCTCGTCGATCGTCGCCTCGGCGATCGCGTTCACCAGGGTCAGGACGAAGCCAAGCGGCACGTCCTGCATCGGCCCGTTGGCCCGGCTTCGTTCCAGCAGGTCGGCGATGCGGCTGAACGCCAGGCTCGCCGCCCGGTGGCTGTCGGCGGTGATGTCATCCGCCACTTGGAGCTGTGCGAGCGCCCGCCGCTTGTCCGGGTTGGCCGTCGCCCAGCGCCACCACTGCGTCCACATGTGGCAGACCTGCTCGCGGGGTCCGTCCCCGGCGCGGAGATCGGCGGTTGCCGCGGCGCCCATCTCCGTCTTCAGAGCGACGTAGAGCTCGTTCAACAGCTCCGCTTTCGTGTCGAAGTAGGTGAACAACGAACCATTGGAGACGTCTGCCTCCTTCGCGATCGCCGCTGTGGCCGCCCCGAGCCCCTGGGACGCGATGACGCGGGTCGCCGCCTGCAGGATCGCGTTACGCCGTTCCTCACTCCGTGGTCTGGGCATGACTCGACGATATAAGAGAGTGTCTAGTCAGTCAAAAATTGAGCCGCACCTGTTTACGATCATCTGAATATCTGACTGGGCTTACCTGGGCTGGACCCGTTCCATCCGCCCTCACCCCGGGCGGGCTCGCCGCCTATCCCCTCTGCCGCGCCAGTACGTCCCGCAGCACGTCGGCGATGGTGGTGGCGGCCAGTTGCTTCCTCATGGCGTCCTCCAGGCCGTCGTACACCTGCCGCAGCGTCGGCTGGATCCCGGAGCCGACCGGACACGACTGGTTCGGCTGCGCGTTGTGCATGCCGAAGAGGGCGCCCTCGTCCAGAGCCTCGTACACGTCCAGCAGCGTGATCGACTCGGGGTCCCGGGTGACGACCCAGCCCGCTCCGGTGCCTCGTCTGGCCTCCACCAGGCCCGCCTTCCGCAGGTCGCCCAGGCATCGCCGGATCACGACCGGGTTCGTGTTGACGCTGCCCGCGATGCGTTCCGAGGTGGCCACTTCGCGGCCTTCCCTGTGGTCGAGCACCATCCACGTCAGCACGTGCACCGCGACCGTCAGCCTGCTGTTCGCACTCATCCGCCCGCCCTCTTCTTCTTGTAACTCATAAGGTTACGACGCCGTGCGGCCCGCTTGTCTCTCGGCGGCGTCGAGTGCGGGCGCGAGCGGTGCGAGCATGGTGCGCAGCAGGTCCGGCAGGGAGCCGGACGGCAGGACGAGTCCGCTGGGCGTGGAGGACGCGACGGTCGTCTGCAGCCATTGCCCGAGAGCGAGGCGGACCGCGGCGGCCACGCTCGCCGCGAGCACGCGGGCGGTGTTCCGGTCGGTGTCGCCGAGGCGTTGGGCGATCGCGTCGCCGAGAGGGTGTTCGATCGAGGCGGCGGCGTCGACGAACTCGTCGCGCAGTGCGGGTCGGGCGGTGATCAGCAGTAGCGCGTCGCGGCCGGGTTCGCCGGGGTCGGTGTACTGGTCGACGACCGCCTCGATGACGGCCTCGGCGAGGCCGACGTCGGCGGGCCGCTCGGCCACGGCCGCCGCGACCCGGGCTTCCCGTTCGCCGGTGATGGCGGCGACGATCGCCTGTTCACGGCTGGAGAAGTAGTTGTTGTAGGTCCGGGGGGAGACGCCGGCCGCCTCGGCGATGTCGTCCACGCGCACGTTGTCCGGCCCGCGCTCGAGAGCCAGCCGCAGTGCCGCCGTGCGCAACGCCTCTCGTGTGGCCTGCTTCTTCTGCTCGCGCAACCCGGTCGGTCGTGTCTCCACCGTCCCAGCATTCCCGAATCGATGCGTGTGCGCAAACTTGCGTGCACGCAACTTTTCTCCATAGTCTGCCTCCCGTCAGGGGGATGGCCCAGCGGCCGAGGCGTTTCGTCGCTCCATCCGTCCTGCTCTCGTCAGGGCGAGCAAGGGAGAACACGTGATCACCGATGTCGTCATCGCCGGCGGCGGCCCGAACGGGCTGATGCTGGCCTGCGAGCTGAGCCTGGCAGGGGTTCGGCCGGTCGTGCTGGAGCGGCTGCCGGAGATGAGCGAGGAACCGAAGGCGAACGGGCTGCTCGGCCAGGTCGTGAGGATGCTCGACCACCGGGGGCTGCACGAACGTCTCAGCGGCAGCCCGGCGCCGCCGCAGCCGAACACCGCGTACTTCATGTTCGGCGCACTGGGCCTGGACCTGAGCCTGCTGGAGGACAGCCCCGTTTACGCCCTGCCGGTGCCGCAGCGGCGCATCGTGCAGGTCCTCCAGGAGCGCGCCGTCGAACTGGGCGTGGAAATCCGGCGGGAACACGAGGTCGTCGGCGTGTCCCAGGACGACGACGCGGTCACCGTCGATGTCGCGACCCCGGACGGGACGTACCAGCTGCGGGCCCGGTACCTCGTCGGAGCGGACGGAGCACACAGCGCCACCCGCAAGCTGTCCGGCATCGGGTTTCCCGGCGTCACCTACGACCGGATGACCGTCTACTCGGCGCACGTGAACCTTCCGGCGGACTGGGTCGATCCCGCGACCGGCGCGCTGAACGTGCCCGGCTACGGCGCTGTTCTGCCGTTCCTGCCCCACCGCACGGAGCACGGCGGGTTCTCCTACGCGCCGATGCCCGGTCTCCCGCCGCTGGTCAGCACCACGGAGTGGGACCTGCCCGAGGACGACGCCCCGATGAGCCTCGACGTGTTGCGGACGAGCATCCGCCGCGTGCTCGGCGTCGACGTGCCGCTGGGCGCGCCCGACGGCCCGGGGCCGCACGTGCTGCGCCGGCTGACCGGCGGCAACACCCGGGTCGCCGACCGGTTCGCCGACGGCCGGGTATTCCTGATCGGCGACGCCGCCCACGTGTACGCCGCGACCGGGGGAGGACCCGGGCTCAACCTCGGCCTGCAGGACGCGGTCAACCTCGGCTGGAAACTCGCCGCCGTGATCAGCGGCGGCGCTCCTCGGGGACTGCTGAACAGCTACGAGGCCGAGCGACGGCCCGCCGCCCACCGCATGATCCTCAACGCGCAGGCGCAGGCGGCCCTGATAGCCCCCGGCGATGACGTCACCGGACTGCGCGAGCTGTTCACCGAGCTGCTCCGCGACCGAAGCACCGTGCGGCGCCTCGCCGAACTCGTCGCCGGCGCCGACGTCCGCTACGAGATGGGCGAATCCGAGGCGCATCCGCTGGTCGGCCGGTTCGCGCCGGACCTGGAACTGCACACTTCGGCCGGGCCGGTCCGGCTGGCCGAGCTGACCAGAACCGCACGCCCCCTGCTGCTCGACCTGACCGGCCGAGCGTCGCTGGCGCAGACGCTCGGCCTGCGGCACGACCACGTCGATATCGTCACCGCGCGCCCCCAGGGTCCGGCGCCCACCGCACTGCTCCTTCGCCCGGACTGCTACGTGGCCTGGGCATCCGCGTCACCCGAACCGGATCCCACGGAGGTCGAAGCGCTTCGGGCGGCCCTGCGGCGATGGTTCGGGTGACGCAGGCTTTCCGGACGTTAGGAAAAAGCGGAATGGAGCGGTGGAAAAGCCAGAATCTCCCCGGCTTTGATATAGCCGCTCGGCATAAGGGGTTCACATGATTGACGAAGGATTTACGGTGAGGGCGGCCCCTTTGTCGATGAAGGAGTGACTGGATGAGTAACAGCTTGCTCGGCGGCGACCCCGCGGAGATGCAGGGCATGGCCGCGCAGTTCAGCCAGCAGGCGGACCAGGTTCGCGCCACGATGGCCAACCTCGATCGTGAGGCGGCCAAGGTCGGCACCGCCTGGACCGGCCCCGGCGCGCAGCGCTTCCACGACGCCTGGCAGAGCTATCGGGCGGCGTTCCAGCGCATGGCAGAAGAGCTCAACGAGGCATCCCGAGTCATCACGACCTACCGCGGCAACATCGAGTCCGCCACCCGCTGATAGCCACCCGTGGCCTCGGGCCGCCGGATCGTCATGCGCGTCATGGCGTCCGGCGGCCTTTTGGTGAGAACCGGTGCTACCGGCGCTGAAGCGAAAACCGGTGCTTTCGCCAGAACCGGCGCCGCGCGCTCCGCGGGTGCCGGTGCACACTTGGTTCAGTCCAACCGGAAAGCCCGCATGACCGGCGGCCGGCGCTCGCTCAGCCTTCCTCGTCGCGTTCCTCGTCGTTCCCGCGCAGGCGGAGCGCCCGCTCGGCGATCCCGCTGGAGAGCTTGCCCGTGACCGATCGGGCCCGCCCGAGGGTCTCGTTGCCGAGGTTCCTGGCGGCGTCGACGCCCTCTGCTCCTGTCTCGAGCACCTTGTCCCTCACCTCCGCGGCCGCGTCCACCCACCGTCGCGCTTCCAGTGACTGGCGGCCGCGCTCGATGCCGAGCCGCCCGTGGAAATCGACGACGGCGATCGCGACACGGTCGCTCGAACGCACCACGGCCCGGGACGCGGCCGGGTGCAGCAGCACCTTCGCGTTGGCCGTGCCGGCGGCCGCTTCCATGCGGGCCATCAGACGCTCGGTGCTCCGCGCGATGAGTTCCAGCCGGTTCTGCCGGGCGGCCCGAAGCCCGAGGCGATGCCGGTCCAGCTCCTCCGGAGCCGCGTCCAGCACCCGGTCGAGTTCGAGCACGGCGATCGCGTCCTGCAGTTGGAAGCATCGAGCCAGGACGGCGAGCCACTCCTGCACCTTGGACTCGGCTTCCCCGGACGCCCTGGCGAGATCACCGATCTTGGTCTTGTCCTCCATCTTCCCCGCGAGCGCGTCGAGTTGCCGCAACACGTACGCCTGGGTCCGTGCGATCGTCACCGACGTGGCCTGCACCTTCGACCACGTCACCTCGGAGACCCGGCCCACCTGCTCGCGGATGGTCATGGCCTCCTCGACCACGAGGTCCACTCCGATCATGTCCGCCAGCACCGCGTCCTTCTGGGCGCGGAGCACGTCTTCGACCTTCTCGTCGATCGCGGCGAGATAGTCGGTGATCTCGTCCATGGTCTGCCGCATGGCGAGCTGCGCCATGATCCCCGCGGCGCCGGCCAGAAGCGCCGGGTTGGCCAGAAGCGATCCGGGCCCCTTCGCGAATTCGACGAATCCCTTTATCTGGCCCTTGTTCCCCTTCAGCACGCCGGAACTGAGACCCGACTTCGCGCCTTTCCTCAGCCCGTACTTGTCGACAAGCTGCGCGGACTCCTTGGTCAGCTGCACCCAGCGACCTGAGTTGGCGGCAATCTTGGAACCCGCCTGTGCGGCTCCGGCCCCGGTCTTGAGAACAGATCCGAGCCGTTGCAGTCCGAGGTCCTTCGACGGCAGTCCCTCGGAGACCAGGAAGCGTTCGACAGCCGTCGGATCTCCGATGACCGCCAGTCCGTCGCCGTCACTGATCAGCTGAATCTCGTCATCCATCATGGCTCCTTAGGTGTGGGCAGGCAGGTGGGGATGTCAGTCCGGCACCGCGGCCTGAATCGGGGTCGCGGTGCCCGAGACGACCAGCAGACCCCGCCCGGGAGGCCCGCCGACCGCGCCGCGCGGCAGCCGTACGGCGAACAGGTCCCCGTCGGCGGGGCTCTGCACGTTGAGCAGCAGACCGGTCCTGCCCTTGCGCGCCTCGGCCGCGAACCCCCGGTAGGCCGTCGCCAGGTCGCCCGTGGCCCCCGCGACGAGCAGGCCGTGCTCACCGTCCCTGCCGGTGCGCAGGATCTCGTCCAGGGCCAGGCCGAGGGCGGAGTCCGGCGAGATGAGTTCCGCGTCGTCCACGGCCACCACGTAGCGCTCGTGCCCGGCGACCAGCGCCAGCGGGTCGAGCGCGCCCGGCAGGCCGCCGAAGTCGTCGGTGCCGCCCCCGCTCACGCTTCTGGCGTTGCCGTCCAGCACCGCGAGCACCCCGGGCGTCCCCGCGAGGTCGCGCAGCGGGCTGCGGCGCGGGGTCACCATGAGCACGGGCGTGCCCCGGTCGAGGAGCGATCGCGCCGCGGTGACGAGCGCGGACGACCGTCCGGAACGCGGCGGCCCGGCGATCACCGCGGCCGGGCCCTGGCCCTGCAGGTCCACGCCCATCGGGGCGAGGGCGTCGCCGCCCGCCCCGAGCAGCGCCCACAGAGCCGACGGCGGCTGGTGCGAGGGGGCCAGGTCGAGCGCCTGGCCGGCCGTGATCCGCATCGGCAGCGCGTCCACCCGCAGCGGCGGCTCCGACGGCCAGGCCCACTTCCCGGGGGTGTCCGAGCCGCCGAAGCGCGCGGCCGCCGTACGGGCGAGCTCCTGCAGGACGGCCACCTGCGCGGGGCCGGAGGGGTCGTCGCACAGCAGCGCGATCTGGCTCTCCGCCAGGCCGTGCTCGCCGACGGCCAGGGCCCTGCCCGGGGGCATCGAGCTCGGCAGGTCGCGCATCGGCAGCCCGGCCAGCCCGTAGTCGGCGGGGTCGGCGAGGCGTAGCACGAGCCGGTCCTCGAAGACGGTCGAGATCTGCCCGAGCAGGCCCGACCGGTCGGCGGTGACCACGGCCCGCAGCCCCACGGCCGGTCCCTCCCGCAGCAGCTGGAGCATGGCGTCGACCAGCCGCCCGTAGTCGTAGTTCTCGAACGCGGCGACGTACCCCTCCCAGCGGTCGACGAGCAGCACCATCCAGGGCAGCGCGCCCACGCCCGTGCGATCGCGGGCGGCCCGCGACCTGGCGGCGGCGCGCGCCTCGGCCAGCGAGGCGTACCCGGCCTCGGCCAGCAGGTGCTGGCGGCGCCCGACCTCCGCGCGCAGGCGGGTCAGCAGCCGCTCCATCCGGTCGAGCTGGTCGCGGGTGACCACCGCGCCGCAGTGCGGCAGCGCGACGAGCGGCAGCAGCGCGCCCGACCCGCAGTCGACGGCGTGGACGTGCACGTCCTCCGGAGAGGCGCCGGCCGCGATCGAGCCCGCGATCGTCCGCAGCGCGCTGGAGCGGCCGCTGCGCGCGCCGCCCGCGATCAGCAGGTGGCCGCCGTGCCGCATGTCCAGCGCGAGCGGGCGCCTGCCCTGCTCCCACGGCAGGTCCGTCACGCCGAACGGCAGCGGCGGCACCTCCTCGAACCCCGGCCGGTACGGCGCGGCGCCCGCGAGCACGTCACCGGGGGAGTCCGCGGCCCCGACGTCGAGGACGACCTGCTCGGGCAGTGGCGGCAGCCACGGGCTCGGCTGCCGGGGCAGGTCGCTGCCGGCCTCCCGCAGCGCGTCCACGAGCAGGGCCAGGTCGGTGCCGTCCCCCGCCTGGGCGGGCGGGGCGGGCAGCGGGTGGCCGAGCGCCTGCCAGGGCAGGTCGAGGACGCGGACGTCCTCCCCGGCGTCGGCCGCCCGCGCGCCGGGGGTGCCTGTGCCGGGGGTGCCTGTGCTGGGGGTGCCTGTGCCGGGAGTGCGCGGCTGAGGAGTGCGCCCGCCGATCCTGGCCGTCTGCACGGCGACCGGCGCCCCGGAGCCCGCCCGGACGTAGCAGCGGCCGGGCGTCGTCCGCGAGATGTGCGCGGCGTCCGGCACGTCGATGACGTCGGAGGACTCGGTGGCGTCGGTGACCCGCAGCGCGATCCTGAGCGAGGTGTTGGCCTGGATGTCGGCGGTCACCACGCCGCCGGGCCGCTGGGTGGCGAGGATCAGGTGGATGCCGAGCGAGCGGCCCCTGCGCGCGATGTCGACCAGCCCCTCGACGAAGTCGGGCAGCTCCGTGACCAGGGCGGCGAACTCGTCGATGATCAGCACGAGCCGGGGCAGCGGCGGCAGGTCCTTGCTCCCCGCGCTCTCCGGCACCGGCGCGGCGAAGATGCCGCCGCCGCGCGCCCGCCGGACGCCGCCCGCGCCGAGCACCCAGGTGGCGCCGCGCGCCCGCTGGTAGTCCTCGATGTCCTTGGCCCCCGCGTCCAGCAGCAGGCGCTCCCTGCGCCGGATCTCGGCGGCCAGGGACGACAGGGCGCGCTGGGTCAGGTGGCCGTCGAGGTCGCTCACCATGCCGACCGTGTGCGGGAGCCGTACGCACTCCTTGAAGGCGGCGCCGCCCTTGTAGTCGATGAGCACGAACGTCATCTCGTCGGGCCGGTTGGCCACGGCGAGCGAGCAGATCAGCGTCTGGAGCAGCTCGGACTTGCCCGCGCCGGTCGTGCCGGCGACCAGGGCGTGCGGCCCGTCCCTGCTCAGGTCCACCTCGAACGGCCCGTCCGGTCCCACGCCGATCAGGGCCCTGGTCGTACGGCCCTGCCGCTCGGTCAGCGCTGCGGGGTCGAGGGGCACCTCCAGCAGGTCGAGCAGGCGGACCGCGTCGGGCAGGGCGGCCGAGGGGTCGTCGCGGCTCACGTCGCGCAGCGGGGCCAGCGCGCGGGCCAGGCGCTCGGCCCAGGACGGCGAGACCTGGTCGGCGCGGATGCCGGTGATCGGGTCGAGCCCGCCGCCGTGCAGGCGGACCCCGCCGTCGCGATCGCAGGACACGACCGTCGCGCACTCCTCGGGCAGCAGCCGCTCGTCGTCGTCGAGGGCGATCGTGTAGACCCCGGCACGCGGGCCCTGCCGCAGCACCTGCGGCATGCCGGGAAGGCCGCGCAGCACCTGAGCGCCGTCGAGCACCACGAGCACGTCGAACGGCCGCTCGTCGTAGGTCGCGAAGGCCGGCTCGGCGGGCCGGTTGCCGCTCGGGCTTCCCAGGTCGTCCCAGCCCGCGGGGCCGCCGGACAGGCGGGCGCCGCGCGGCACCCCCGGGTAGGGCCCCGAGCCGTTCTCGGCGTCGAGCCGTTCGGTCACCAGGGCGGCGAGCTCGGCGACCCGGCGGGCGGCGGCCTCGGGATCGGCGCCGACGAGCGCGGCGCAGTCGGACGACAGGGCGCCGCCGCGGGCGGCGTCCGGCGCGCAGTGCGGCAGCCAGCGCACCCAGCCCCACTGACGGGCGCCGTCGGCGTTGGCGGACAGCACCACGATGGCCAGGTCGCGCGGGCTGTGCAGGGCGGCGGCCTGGCCGACGAGCCAGCGCGCGCAGCCGAGCGCCGCGTCTCTGGGGCCGGTGAGCCCGGCCACGCCGAGACGCCGCATGACGAGCGCGACCGGGACGTCGTGGCAGGTGGGCGGCTCCCGGCGCGGCACGTCCTGGGGCGTGCCGCTCTCGGGCTCGAACTCCAGGTCGGCGGGCAGGTCGGCCAGCCCGATGCGCAGCCGCAGCGCGTCGCGGTCGTGCACGCGGCGCTCCCACAGGCGGCGGCGCGGGCCGGTCGCGGTCAGCAGCACCTCGGCCGGGTCGGGCGCGCCGCCGCGCCTGGCCTCCTCGTCCTGCCGCACCGCGCGGGCCACCTCCTCCTCGAAGGCGGCCATCCGCTCGCGGTACGCCTTGACCGCCCGGCGGTGCTTCTTCTTGCCGTGCCTGCGGTCGCTCACCCACTGGCCGATCATGATGAGCGGCGTCATGAACGCGACCAGCAGGTAGTACCAGGTGCGGGTGACGACGGCCATGACCACGCCGAGGACGGCGGGCAGCATCGCGGCCAGCAGTTGCAGCCGCATGCCCTCGCCCCGCTTCGGCTCGGCGGGGACGGTGAACCGCCGCTGCCGCTCCGGCCGCTGCAGGCGCGGCGGGCGGTTGTAGGCGAGCCCGCCGTCGGGCAGCGCGTCGAGGTGGGCGTCCGGCGGCAGGACCGGCCCCAGAGCGAACACGGAGCCGCCGCAGGCGAGCATGCCCCCGGCGGGCCACGGCGCCGCCTTCGTGAGCGGCTCGCCCTCCAGCCGGGCCACCGGGTCGCCCCCGGAGACCGCGGGTTCCACGGTGGCCGTGCCGGGGCCGATCCGGACCACGACCGCGACCGGCGGCATCCGAGGATCGGGCACGGAGACCGCGCAGGCGGGGTCGGCGCCGATCGCGTGGGCGCCGAGCCCGATCCGGTGGACGGTCCCCGCGCCAGGCCCGCCCACCACCCGCAGCTCCGCCGGGCCCGCCGGCTCCTCGGTCACCGTGGCCGCCGCGGCGTATCCGTCCAGGGCCACCAGGTCGCCATCCCTGAGCAGGCCGAACACGGGAGCGTCCGGGTCGATCGGCCGGCCGTCGACCCACAGCTTCACCTCACCGGACGGCCGGGCCTGCCGATCCCCCCGGTCCAGGTCGTACGGCGCGCGGGCGTGCGGGAGCCGTACGACGTTGGCGGGCCGGGCGGAGGCGCCGTCGAGGGTGGCGGCGAGGACGGCGGCCGTGGTGCTCTCGTCGCCCTCGACCAGTACGTCGCGGCGGCCGTCCTCGCTGACCACGGTGAGCGTTATCCGCATGCGCGAACTCCCAGAAGGCGGTTGTGCGACGGCCTCGCGGAAAGCGTTTCATCCCGGGACGTTCCCGTGAAGATCTCCGGGTATGCGGGCCGCGCGACCCGAGGGGACACGCTAGCCGCGACTCCCGCGCTCATCCGGGCGTTTCCCGGAATGGTTGACTTCCTCCCGGCCCTCAAGCTAGAGAACCGGGCTTCCCGCCCTCGCGGGCTGGGCTTCCTGCTTCACCGCCGACCGCCGAAGGGAGGACCCTTGCGGACTCACGTCAGCTCCACAGGCGGACACCGCTCGACCAGCGGCCAGGATGTTCTTGGCGGCGTTGACGTCCCGGTCGTGCCGGGTGCCGCAGCTCGGGCACGACCAGTGCCGGGTGGACAGGGAGAGTGCGGTGAGCAGGTGCCCGCACACGCTGCACGTCTTCGAGCTGGGATACCAGCGTTCGATCACGACCAGGGTCCGGCCGTACTTGGCGGTCTTGTACTCCAGTTGGCGGCGGAACTCCCCCCACCCGCAGTCGGAGATGACCCGCGCCAGGCAGCGGTTGCGGACCATGCCGCGCACGTTGAGGTCTTCGATCACGATCAGGTCGTGATCGCGGACCAGCCGCGTGCTGGTGCGGTGCAGGAAGTCGGCGCGGGCGTCGGCGACTCTGGTGTGGGCGCGGGCGACCTTCGCCCTGGCCTTGGCCCGGTTGTTCGACCCGCGCTGCTTGCGGGCCATCCTGCGCTGGTAGCGGGCCAGATTGCGCGCCTTACGCTCCAGATGGCGCGGGTTGGGGATCTTCTCACCGATGGACAGGACGACGAAGTCGCTCACGCCGAGGTCGATCCCTGCTTCATCGCCGGTGGCGGGCAGCGGCTCAGGTCCGGTAGCGGTCTCGGCCTCCACCGCCAGGGAGGCGTACCAGCGGCCGTCAGGATCGCGGGAGACGGTCACCGTCGTCGGCTCGATCGTGGCAGGGTCGACCTCGGGCCAGGACCACACCAACGCGATCGGGCCGTCCATCTTCGCCAGGTGCAGCCGCCCGTCCCGCCGGCGGAACGCCGACCGGGTGTAGGTCGCGCACTGGCGACCGTGCCGGGACTTGAACCGCGGGTAGCGAGCGCGTCCGGCGAAGAAGTTCGCGAACGCCGTGTGCTGGTGCCGCAACGTCTGCTGCAGGGGGACGCTGGAGACCTCGTACAGGAAGTCGTGGCCGCCGTCGCGTTTCAGCTCGGTCAGATACCGGTCGGTCTGCGCGTAGGAGGTCGTCACGCCGTCGGCGCGGTAGCGGGCGTGCCGCCACGCGAGGACCGTGTTCCAGACCAGGCGTACGCAGCCGAACGTGCGGTTCAGCACCGCGGCTTGTTCGGGGGTGGGGTAGACCCGCACCTTGTAGGCCGTACGCATGTTCGCATTTTACGATGGCTTTGCCTAACCGTCAGCGGAAGCGGCAAAGTCGTGAGCGCTTGGTGCTCTGGGCTGTCCCGGCTTCGCCGGGCCATCCCCTGTGGGTCCGGATTTCTTCCGACCCTGAAGGACCGGGCTTCCTCCCGAGGATCCGGTAAGGGTGCCGGTAATCGCGCGCTTCGTACGACGCCGTCGTGACATGCCTTCCGCGTATGACTTCCGTCCGCCATGGCACGAACGGTGTGAATGCTGTGACAACCGGGAAAGAAGTGTAAACGTACTATCACGAAATGTCGTAAGAGTAAAGCCTTGTGTTGATATGGCGATAGATCCACTCCCGTTGACAGGCGTATTCCTAACGGATAAGCATGGGTCGCCGCTTCACGGCACTTATGGCGGCGAGAGCTGGCCATAATGGAGTGAATTCGCAACAATCGGCACGACCATAAATAGATTCGAGCGGCCCGAAAACAGATGGGCGCCCTCATCCCTGGGAGTCCCCCACCCATGAGGATCAGCGAGAAGACGTCGCAGGACGGCCGGGCAGACGTACGGCCGGGCCTGTCCGGGCCGTCCTCACGGAAGCTGCCCGTCCCGCCGAGGGAGCGCAAACCCGCGCTCGCCGCGCTCGCCGTCCTCCTCATCCTGGGCGGCGCGCTGGCCACCACGCTGCTGGTCATGCGCAGCGGCGACCGCGTCTCGGCCGTGCAGATCACCCAGCAGGTGGGTGCCGGGCAGCTCATCCCGGTGTCCGCGATGCAGGAGGTGCAGATCGCCGACACCGGCGTCGACTACGTCCCCTACCGGTTCAGGGATCAGGTGGCCAGAACCTACGCCGCGGTGACGCTGCTGCCGGGCACGCTGCTCACCCAGCGGATGACCGCCACGGGATCCGACCAGGTCGGGCCGGGCAAGGCCAAGGTCGGCCTCTCGCTCAAGGCCGGCCAGATGCCCACCGACCTCAAATGGAGCGACGTCGTCCAGGTGATCTACGTGCCCGCGGCCGGCCGGGGGTCCGCCACCGCCCAGCAGAAGGTGCTGGCGACCGCCGCCCGCGTGGTGAGCGCCTCTCCCGGGCGGTCCGGCGGCGGGCTGGTCACGGTCGTCGTCGACACGTCGATCGCGCCCGCCATCGCCCAGTACGCGTCCAGCGGCGAGATCGCCCTCGTCACGCTTCCGGGGGTCAAGTGACGTGGCGCTGATCGTGCTCGCCGCCGACAAGGGGGCGCCCGGCGTGACCACCGCGGCGACCGCCCTCGGCGCCGTGTGGCCCCGCCCGGTGCTGCTGGCCGAGTGCGACCCCTCCGGCGGCGACCTCGCCTACCGCCTGCCCGGCGAGGACGGGAGCGTGCTGAACCCCGGGCGCGGCCTGCTCAGCCTCGGCGCGGTGGCACGACGCGGGCTCCACGCCGAGCTGATCTACGAGCACACGCAGCGGCTCGTCGGCGGCCTCGACGTGCTGACCGGCCTGACCAACGGCGAGCAGGCGGCCGGCCTCACCTGGCTGTGGGGCCCGCTCGGCCGGGCGTTTGCCGCCCTGCCGCAGGCCGACGTGCTCGCCGACTGCGGCAGGCTCGGGCTGCACCCCCAGACCGGCGACCTGGTGGCCGAGGCCGACCAGGTGGTGCTGTTCACCCGGGCCAGCCTCGACCACGTCGCCCACCTGCGTGAACGGCTGGCGCTCATCGGGCGGAAGGTCGGGATCGTGGTGATCGCCGACCCCCGGTCGTACCGGTCGTCGCTGGAGGAGATCCGGCGCATCGTCTCGGGCTGGGACGTCGCCTTCGTCGGCGGTCTCGCGTACGACCCGAAGGGCGCCGAACTGCTGCGCGGCCAGTGGGGCGGGCGGCTCGACCGCAGCCTCCTGATCCGTACGGCCAGGGAACTGGCGACGCGCCTGGCCGCACAGCTGGCCGCGGGCGATGAGACGGCGGCGCGGTCCGCCGCCGCGGCGAGGGGAAAGCCGGAGGTGCGCTCGTGAACTCCCAGCGGCGGCCGATCGACCACGGTCTGGTGAAGCGGTTCCGGCAGGAGGTCGGCGACCGGCTGGCGCACCAGCGGCGGCTCGACCAGGCGAGCGGCCTGCCGCCGATGTCGGGGGAGGACGAGCGGCAGTTCGCCCGCGCGCTGATCGCGCAGGTGCTGGAGGAGCACGCGCGCAGTGAGATCGGCGTCGGGCGCACCCCACCCACGGCCGAGGAGGAGGAGGCGCTGGCGGCGGGCATCCACGCCGCGCTGTTCGGCGTCGGCCGTCTCCAGCCGCTGCTCGACGATCCCGAGGTCGAGAACATCGACATCAACGGCTGCGACCGGGTCTTCGTCGGCTACGCCGACGGCCAGGAGCTCATGCAGGATCCCGTCGCGGACTCCGACGAGGAGCTCGTCGAGCTGATCCAGATCCTCGCGGCGTACTCGGGCCTGTCGTCGCGGCCCTTCGACACCGCCAACCCGCAGCTCGACCTGCGTCTGCCGGACGGCTCCCGCCTGTCGGCCGTCATGGACGTCACCGTGCGGCCGGCGCTGTCGATCCGCCGCGCCCGCCTCGGCAAGGTGTTCCTCAGCGACCTCGTCGGGAACGGCACGCTCACGCCCGAGGTGGGCCGGTTCCTCACGGCCGCCGTGGCCGCGCGCAAGAACATCATGATCGCGGGGTCGACGAACGCGGGGAAGACGACCCTGCTGCGGGCGCTGGCCAACGAGATCCCGCCGCACGAGCGGCTGATCACCGTCGAGCGCGCGCTGGAGCTGGGGCTGGACCAGTTCCCCGAGCTGCACCCGAACGCCGTGGCCTTCGAGCACCGCCTGCCCAACGCCGAGGGGCAGGGCGAGATCACGATGGCCGAGCTGGTGCGGCGGTCGCTGCGCATGAACCCCTCGCGCGTGATCGTCGGCGAGGTGCTGGGCGACGAGATCGTCACGATGCTCAACGCGATGACCCAGGGCAACGACGGGTCGCTGTCGACGATCCACGCCAACTCCAGCATGGAGGTGTTCAACCGCATCGCGACGTACGCGTTGCAGGCCGAGGAGCGGCTGCCGATCGAGGCCACCCACATGCTGATCGCCGGGGCCATCGACTTCGTGGTGTTCATCGAGAAGCGCAACGACTATCACCGGGGAGGCACCCTGCGCCGCTACGTGTCCAGCGTGCGGGAGGTCACGGGCTGCGACGGGCGCGTGCTGTCCTCGGAGGTGTTCGCCATGGCGGGCGACTATCTGGTGCCGCACGCCCCGATCTCCTGCGCGGACGAGCTGGCCGCCCACGGGTACGACCCGGCGCGGGGAGCGTGGCGATGAACGGCCCGGCGGCCGCGCTGCCCGCGCTGCCCGCCGACGTCCTCGATCCCCTGGCGCTGCTGGCCGGGGCCGCGGCGGGCGGCGGGCTCTTCCTGCTCGCCCTGGCCCTGTACGGCGTGCGCCCCCGCCCGGCCGCACCCGACGGCAGGGCCCGGCGGCTGCGCCTGCTGCGCACCCTGTCCACGCGCTCGGCGATCGCGGCGGTGACGGGTGTCGTGGTGCTCGTGGTGACCGGCTGGCCGGTCATCGCGGCGGGAGCCGTACTGCTGGTCCTGGCCTGGCGGGGCTTCACCGGCGGCGCGGCGGAGGAACGGGCCGCCATGCGGCGCCTGGAGGGCCTGGCCGCGTGGACGGAGTCGCTGCGCGACACGATCGCCGGTGCGGCCGGCCTCGAACAGGCCATCCCCTCCTCGATCCGGGCCGCGGCCCCCATGCTGCAACCGCACCTGCGTGCCCTGGTCGACCGGCTGCACACGCGGATGCCGCTCGCCGACGCGCTGCGGATGTTCGCCGACGAGCTGGACGACCCCTCGGCCGACCTCGTGGTGGCGGCCCTGATCCTCAACTCGCGGCTGCGCGGGCCGGGTCTGCGCGACGTGCTGTCCGCCCTGGCGGTCTCGGCCCGCGAGGAGCTGGACATGCGCCGGCGCGTGGAGGCCGAGCGCAGGTCAACCCGCAAGAGCGTGCAGATCGTGGTCGGCACCGCCCTCGCCTTCGCCGCCGCGCTGGTCGTCTTCAACCGCTCGTACGTCGAGGAGTACAACTCCTACCTCGGCCAGGCCGTGCTGGTCGTGGTGGCGGGCCTGTTCGGCGCGGGGTTCGCCTGGATGCGGCGGCTCGCCCGCTTCGACAAGCCCGCCCGGATCCTCGCCCCACACCACCGCGCCGCACCCCCCACCTCCACTGGGGTGATCGTGCAGAAAATCGCAGGAAGGGGCGGTGAGCTGCTCCATGACCAGCCGTGATCTCGCAGTTCGTCGCAGCGACGGCCCGCGACCTGCGGCCTCACCCTTCGTGTTCATGCGCGAAAACGCGCACGAGCCGCCTGCCGGGCGCGTCGTCGTACGTGATCTCGCAGGCGAGCGGAGGTCGACGTGATCGAAACAGTGGTCTGCGGAGCGGTGCTCGGCCTCGGGCTCTTCCTGCTGGTGCGGGCGCTGTTCCCGCCCCGGCCCGGCCTGACCGCGCGGCTCGCCGCCCTCGACCAGGCCCGCGACGGCCAGGGTGTGCCGCGGGCGCCGCTGATCGCGCCGGAGGAGGACGTCAGCGAGCTCCGCCGTACGCTCGGCCTGCGGCTGGCCCGGTTCTACGCGGCCAGGGGATGGGAGGCGCGGTCGGTCAAGGCCGACCTGGCGCTGCTCGGCAAGTCGTTCGAGGGGTTCCTCGCGACCAAGCTGCTGCTCGGGGTCTCGGGCCTGCTGGCGTTCCCGATCCTCGTCGGCTGGCTCGCGCTGATGGGGTGGGGCGTCTCGGTGCAGGTGCCGCTCTGGTCGGCCCTCGTCGTCTGCGTGATCTTCTTCCTTCTGCCCGACGCGCAGATCCGGCGGGACGCCGCCGTACGGCGCCGGGACTTCCGGCACGCCGTGGGCGCCTTCCTCGACCTCGTCTCGATGAACCTGGCGGGTGGCCGGGGCGTCCCCGAGGCGCTGATGATGGCGGTCGCCGTGGGCAGTCCCGTCACCACGCCCGGGGCGCTGAACGGCGCCGCACACGGTGGGGTGCACGGTGGGGTGCATGGTGGGGTGCACGGCGCCGCCGCCGCAGCCACCACCGCCGGCTCCGCAGCCGCGAACGGAGCCGGGCACGTCCCCGGCTCCAATTGGGCGATGGACCGCATCCGCGAGGCGCTGGCGAACGCCAGGATCGTCGGCATCACTCCCTGGCAGGCCCTCGGCCAGCTCGGCGACGAGATCAACGTGGACGAGCTGCGGGACCTGTCGGCCGCGCTCGGGCTCGTGGCCGACGACGGCGCCAAGGTCCGTTCCTCCCTCACCGCCCGCGCCGCCACGCTGCGCCGCCGCGAACTCGCGGAGGTCGAGGGCAAGGCGGGCGAGCGGTCCCAGTCGATGCTCGTCGCCCAGCTCCTGCTGTGCGCGGGCTTCGTGATTTTCCTCAGTTTTCCCGCAGCCATGAAGATGTTGGGGGCCTGATGCTCTGGTTCCACTATTTGATCGCCGTGCTCCACGTACGGCTGGACCGCGCCAGGAAAGCCCCGTCCAGGGGAGCCTCGGCGGTCGAATGGGTGATCATCACCGCCATCATCGCCGGGGTCGCGCTCGGCCTGGCCACGCTGATCAGGCAACTGGTCGAGGAGCGGCAGGCCGACATCCAGAACAGCTTCAGTGGCGGCGGTAGCGGTGGCGGTGGCGGTGGCGGCGGTGGCGGCGGCGGTGGCGGCGGCGGGGAGTGACGAGGACCGGGGACGTGGCGACCGTACGGGCATGGCGGCCATGCGCGGCCTGACGAGCGCGCACGCCCCGGCCGTCGTGCGGCACGCGAGCGTGCCGTACGGTCCCCGGCCGCGGCGAGCGGGCCGCGGCGAGCGGGCCGGATGGAGCAAGCGGGCCGAGCGGGCCGGAGGCGGCGAGCGGGGCGTGCGACGCGAGCAGGCCGGATGGAGCAAGCGGGCCGAGCGGGCCGGAGATGGCGAGCGGGACGTGCGACGCGAGCGGGGCGCCACGGTGATCGAGCTGGCCATGCTCATGCCGATCGTGCTCGCCGTCGTGCTGCTGATCGTCCAGGTCACGCTCTGGTTCCACGGCCGCCAGGTCGCCGACGCCGCCGCACGAGAGGGCGCGCGAGTCGCCCGCGCGGGCGGCTCCGACGGCTGGCAGGAGGCGGCCGAGGGCAAGGCGCGGCAGATCGTGCAGGCGATCGGACCGCAGTTGTTGAAGAACGCCCAGGCACAGGCATGGGAGCAGGGTGACCAGCGCGGTGTGGAGATCACCGGCAGCGCCGTTCAGGTCGTGCCGCTCCTGCCCGAGACGACCTTCACGATCACGTCACGCTTCGGCGGGCCCATCGAGTGCTTCCGCCCCGACGACGGCTCGGACGGTTGCGAATGACCCGGACCCCGCCGCGCCCCCGGGAGCGCGGATCGATGACGGCCGAGACGGTCATGCTGGCCCCGATCTTCCTGCTCTTCCTGCTGTTCCTCGTCGGCGCGGGCCGTGTCGTGGAGGCGCAGGGAGAGGTCAACGGGGCCGCGCGGGACGCCGCCCGGGCCGCCTCCGTGCAGCGCACCGAGGCCGAGGCCGAGTCGGCCGCCAAGGAGGCCGCCGAGGCGGCGCTCTCCGGCGACTGCTCACCACAGGTCAGCATGTCCGGAACCGAGTGGGACATGGACGGCACGGTCCGGACGACCGTGACCTGTGAGCTGAACCTCGACTTCCTCGGGTTCGGCGCCACGAAGCAGATGTCGGGCACCTCGGTCGTGCCGCTCGAACGGTATCGGAGGGTGCAGTGATCGCCCCGCGTCGGTGCCCCGGTCCTGCGGCTTCGGGCCGTACGGCTTCGGGCTCCGCGACGTCCGGCCGTGGGTGGCGTGGTCCCCGTGACCGTGACCGTGACCGTGCCCGTGACCGTGTCCCTGTCCGCGGGCCGGCTCCGCGTCTCACCCGGGGAAGAGCGCCGGTGCCGCGCGTCCACGTGAGGGCGCCGTCCCCGGTGAGGCGCGCGGCCCACTCGGCCGTACGCCGGGGACCGGGGGAGCGTGGCTCCATGTCGGTGTTCGTGGTCCTCTTCTCGGGGGTGGTGTTCCTGCTGGCCGGGCTGCTGGTGGACGGCGGGGCGGCGATGAACGCCCACCTGAAGGCCGCCGACATCGCCGAGCAGGCCGCTCGCGCCGCGGCCGACCAGATCGACGTCGAGACGCTGCGGGCCACCGGCCAGGTGCGGCTGCTCGCCGACGAGGGTGCGGTGTGCGGCGAGGCCGAGAAGATCACGGCGGACCAGGGGGCCGACGGCGTACGCATGACCGAGTGCACCGTGGGCGGCGGCGAGGCCGACGTCACCGTGGCGGTGTCGGTTCACTGGAACGCCTTCTTCCTGTCCGCGCTGGGCTTCGCCGGTTCCGACATGGGGGCCGAGGCCACGGCCGCTCCCGATGCGGGGGACGCGTGACGGGGACGCGGCCGCCCGGCGGGCGGCGGGAGGAGTTCCCCCGCGAGGCTCAGCGTGGGTCCGGGCGGGAAACTCAGCGTGGGTCCGGGCGGGAAACTCAGCGTGGGTCCGGGTGGGAGACCCAGCGGAGTTCCGGGCGTGGCGCGCAGCGGGATGTCGGAGGCGAGACCCCGGCCGGCGGGACGTACGGGCGGGGCCCGCGACCGCGTGCCGAGGGTCTGCCGTCGGTGCTGGGGCCGCAGCGGGCGCCGGAGCACTGGCACGACGACCGGCGGCCGGTACGGCTGAGGACCCGGCGCACGGCCAGGGACGTCCTCGCAGGTTTCGGGGCCCTGGTCGCACTGGCGGGCCTGGTGGGCGGTGTGCCGTACGCGCTGCTCCGGCTCGCGGGGCCGCCCATCAGCGGTGATCTGCTGAACGCGGACCTGTTCACCAGCCACGTCGGCCCCGAGACGATCGTCGCGATTTTGATCCTCCTGGTGTGGCTGGCCTGGCTGCAGCTGTTCCTGTGCGTGATCGTCGAGGTCTACGCGGGGTTGCGGCGGGTCGGCATGCCGGCCCGGGTGCCGCTGTCGGGTGGCACCCAGGCGATCGCGAACCGCCTGGTCTCCGCCGTGCTGTTGCTGTTCACCGCGACCGCGGTGGCGGTGCCCCTCGCCCGCGCCGGCGCCCCGGCCCCGATACGCCCGCAGGTAGCGGCGCTGTCGGCGCCGGTGCCGCAGGCCGACGTGGAGCGACCGGCCCTGCACGCCAGGGAGGTCAAGAAGGTCTACGTGGTCCAGCCTCCGCACGGGCGCCATCACGAGAGCCTGTGGGAGATCGCGGAGAAGTGCCTGGGCGACGGGCGCCGCTATCCGGAGATCTACCGGCTCAACCAGCACAAGGAACAGCCCGACGGCAGCCGGCTGCACATGGCCGACCTCATCCGTCCCGGCTGGGTGCTCGACATGCCGGACGACGCCAGGAACGTTCACGTCGTGCCGGTCGACGAGGACCGGCCGGAGATTCTCAAGGAGCACCGGCACGCGCCCGCCGAACTCGACGGCGGCACCCGGTATGCCGGAGGAGGAGCGACCGGCGGCGAAACCCACACCGACCGGCACACGACCGAGGACCGGCGCGCGACGCCGGATCCGCGTCCCACCGCCGATTCCCGCACCGCCGATTCCCGCACGGCCCATCCCCGCACGGCTCATCCCCATACGGAGAGCACGACGGGAAGCGAGGGGGACACCACCCGGCCCGACCAGGGGACGGCCGACCCCACCGACCGGCCGGGCGAGACCGCCAAACCGGGCGAGACCGCCAGGCCGGGCGACGCGGGCCGTGAGAGGGGCACGGTGACACCCGTGCCGGGAAAGCCCGGGGTCGTGCTGCCGCCGCCCGCGATGCCGCAGGACACCCCTTCGGCGGGCCACACCGGCGACGCGACGGACACGCCCGCCGCCGGTCACGCGACGCGGACCCCGCGTCCGGTCACCACGACCACCGCCCAGCCCGCCGGCGACCAGGAGACCGCGCGGGAGACCCAGCGCACCGCGAGGCCCCCGGCGCAGGGGCGGCCCACGACGGAGGCCAAGGGGGAGGACACCACCGAGGCCACGCCGTCCACGGGAGCGGGCGGACACCACAACGAGGAGACCGGGGAGCGGCACGGCGGGCCGGTCCTCGCCGACTACCTGGCGGCCTCGACACTGGCGGCGGCAGGGCTGCTGGCCCTGCTCGGCCGCAGGCGGCGCGAGCAGTTGTGGCGCCGGGCCTTCGGCCGGCGCATCGCCCGGCCGCGCGGAGACGCCGCCGAGGCCGAGGTCGCGATCCGCCTCGGCGCCGATGCCCCGGGCAGCCGCATGCTCGACATCGGCCTGCGCCTGCTAGGCCGCCTGCTGGCCGACTCCAATCGGCGCCCTCCGACGATCTACGCCGTCCACCTGTCCAACCGGGGGCTCGACCTGTGGATCCACCCGGCCGAACAGGACGCGCCGGAGCCGTGGGAGTCCTGTGACGACGGGCAGGTCTGGCGCCTCCCGGCCCACGAGGGACGCCGCATCGACGAACACACGCTGGCCGGGGCGCCCGCACCCTACCCCGGGCTGGTCTCGCTCGGCACCGGGCAGGGCGGCCGGGTCCTGGTCGACCTGGAGGCCGCCCACGGCGTGATCGCCATCACCGGGGCGCACACCGTCGCCGCCCTGTCCGCGCTCGCCGTCGAACTGGCGACCAACAGGTGGTCCGACCGGATGCGCATCACGCTCGTCGGCTTCGGCGAGGAGCTGACCCTGCTCGCGCCCGAGCGGATCAGGACGGCAGGCAGCCTGGCCGAGGTGCTGCCCGAGTTCGAGGAACGCGCCCGATACGACGGCGACGTGCTGACCGGCCGCGTCCACAGCCGTGTGGCCGATCCCGCCTACACCCCGCACTACCTCCTGTCGGCCATCCGCCCCGACGAGGACGAGGCGCGCCGCCTGGCGCTGCTCGGCAAGGGCACGCGTACGGCCAGCGGCTTCGTGATCGCGGGCGAGGTGCCGCACGCCACCTGGACGTGGGAGGTCGGCGACGACGGCCGCACCCGTGTGGACGCCCTGGGCCTGGACATCGAGGCCCACCTGCTGCCGCGCCGGCACTACGACGCCGTGATCAACCTGTTCCGTACGGCACGGCAGCAGGAGGGCGAGCCGCTCACGCCGGTGATGGAGCGGCTCAGCGAGGAGCCGCCCTCGATCGAGGTGCGCATCCTCGGCCCGATCGAGATCAGCCCGGCGAAACCGCTGGAAGAGGGCCGTGCGGCCCTCGCCCACGAACTCGTCGTCTATCTGGCCACCCATCCCGAGGGGGTTCATCCGGCCGTGCTGGCCGGGGTGCTGTGGCCGCGCGGCGTGCAGCTCGCGGTGCGCGACGCCACGATCGCCAGGGTCGCCGAGTGGCTCGGGCGCGACTCCGAGGGACGCCCCCACCTGTTCGTCGACCGGTCCGGCCGGTTGCGGCTCGGGCCGGAGATCCGTACGGACTGGCGGCTGTTCCAGGACCTCGTACGGCAGGCAGGCGAATGGTCCGCCGCCGGCCCCGACGCCGCCGGCCCCGACGCCGCCGGCCCCGGCGACATGGAGGCCGAGCTGCTGGAGCGCGCGCTGACGCTGGTGCGCGGCCCGCTGCTGAACGGCAGGCCGTCCGACCGGTACGCCTGGCTGGCGGCCGACCCCCTGGAATTCGACGTCACGGCCTGGGTGGCGGACGCCGCCCACGCGCTGTGCGAGATGAGGCTGGCCCGCCACGATCCTCACGGCGCGGTGGCGGCGGTCCGGTCCGGGCTGCTGCTCGCCGCCGACGACGAGGGGCTGTGGCGCGACCTGCTGCGGGCGGCGCACGCCACCGGGGAGCCCGTCAGGTTGCGGGCGGTCGTCGACGGCCTGCTGCGCCGCGCGGCCTCCCATCCGTACGGCGGCGGGATGGCGCCCGAGACGGAGGCGCTCATCGACGAGCTGCTGCCCGACTGGCGCCGGACGGTCTCCCCCGACCTCAGAAACCCCGGCCTCGCAACCCCGGACCTCAGAACCTCACGTCTCGCCTGACCGGAGCCCCAATGCCAGGGACGTCACCCCCCGAATCATGCCGGTCCGCGCACAGCGCCGGCTCGTCGCGGGCCGCCGTTTCCGGATCGACCGCGGCGGTGCGCAGGAGCCCGTCGCCGCGTCCGGCACTCGCCCCGGCCCGTACGTTGCTCCTCCCGGCGTGCATGCTGCTTCTCGCGGGGTGCGCCGTGCGGGATGCGGACCGCGGCTTCACGCCGGGCGGCGGTGCGGAACCGGCCGCGGCGACGGCGGCGACGACCGCGACGGCCGGACACACGCCCGGCACCGAAACGATCACGGCGGCGCCCGGGCTGACAATTGAGGTCGAATGGCCGGACGAGCCCGATCCGGACCGATCGTCGGCGATCAAGGCGTTCGCCGACGACTTCACCGCCCAGTGGCGGGCCGTCGGCACTCTCGGCAAGGACACGTCGTACATCAAGGGGATCGACGTCAAGTCACCCGCCATCCGGGACGCGATCGCCTGGGTGCGCAATTTCCTCGACGACAAGGAGTCGGCCCGGGGCGTGGCCAAGCTCTACGCCCTGAGGGTGCCCGCCGTGGTGGGACGCGGAGCGGAGGTCGACGGCTGCGTCGACCTGACCGGCGTGCGGCTGACCGACCAGGAGGGCACGCCGCTGGCCCGTCAGCCCACCTGGCTGAAACGCCCGCGCGCGGTCTTCCTGCAGACCGCCGGCCTGGTGCACGACGCCGACGGCGGCTGGCGCATCCGGCTTTACCGCTACGCGGACCATTCGGACGAACGTGCGAAGGAGTGCCTGCGATGAGCACGCGGACGAGCGCCAAACCGGGCGCCAGACCGGGCGCCGAATCGGGCGCCGAATCGGGCGCCAGAGCAGGCACCAGAGCAGGCACCAGAGCAGGCGCGAGTACGGTCGTCGCGGTGGCGTTCCTGCTGGCGGGAGCGGTTCTCGCGGTGGGCGCCCCTCCCGCCGCCGCCGACGATCCGGCAGAGGGGCCGCGCGGCGAGGCGTTCCAGAAGGGCAACACCGCCGGCGTCAGGCTGACCAACTCCAAGATCGGTCTGTCCGGCAACGGGCTGGGCGGCAAGAGCGACGGTTATCGGATACCGCAGCCCTGCTGGTACGAGCCGAACTTGTCGGCCGAGGACATGCTCCACCTCCAGGTGCGGGAGAGGAAGGACGCGGTGGAGTCGGGAAACAACTACTCGGAGAACATCAGGGACTACGCGGACAAGGTTGGCGAGAAGGGCAAGTGGTGGGGCATCTCCTATGACGCCAACGACCCGGCGGGAGCGGCCTGCGCCGCCGGGCGCGAGTCGACCGTGTGGGTGCCCGAGGGGACCACACCCGTCGGAGGCATCACCGCGCAGCAGCTCATGCAGATCGCCCGGGCCGCGCTGACCGTGCCGGAGCCGAAGATCAAGCTGAGCCCTGACGTCAAGAGCTACGTCAACCTGCCGACCTGGGTGTGGCTGGACGGAGCCGAGGCGGCGCCCCGGTCCGTCACCGCCACGCTGCCCGGGGTCATGTCCGCCACCGTCACGGCGACGCCGCAGGGCCTCGACATCCACCCCGGCACCGAGGACGAGAACCGGGCCAGGGTGTACAAGGACTGCGGCACCACCGGCAAGCCCTACACCAAGGGTGCAGACAAGGGCGCCGGCACGGGCGCCGACAAGGGCGACGACAGTCCCCCGTGCGGCGTCCGGTATCTCCGTTCGTCCATCGACCAGCCGCGCAAGGCCTACACGCTCACCGTGACGAGCGTCTGGACCGTCGTCGGCAACGACAGCCAGGGCGGCCAGCTCAATTACGACCCGATCCGGGTCTCGGCGACCAGGGACGTGCCCGTCGGCGAGGTCCAGAGCATCGTCAAGAACTGATCCCCCGGCCCCGGCCGGATCCTCCGCTCAGGCGCGCGACTCGTGGGCGAGGAGCCACTCCTTGACCGGGGTGCCGTAGTAGTAGCCGCCGTAGCCACCGGTCGAGGGCAGCACGCGGTGGCACGGCACGAACGGCGCGATCAGGTTCTGCGCACAGGCCGATCCCGCGGCCCGCGCGGCCGTCCTGGGCAGCCCCGCCTTCTCCGCGAGCTGCGCGTACGACACGGTGGTCCCGGCGGGCACGGCGCGCAGCGCCTCGTACAGGCGTTGCCTCGTGGGGGTGCCGGGCTGCTCGGCCGGGATCCGGTCGAGCGCGTCGACCTTCCCCTCGAGGTACTCCCGTACGGCCTCCGCCGCGTCGCCGAGATCGCCCTCCCGCAGCGCGAGCGCCCGCAGGGACGGCGAGAGCCGGGCGAACATCTCGCGCGGGTCGGCGGTGAAACCGGCGGCGACGAGCACGCCGTCGCGGGCGAGCAGAGCGAGGGGACCCACCGGGGTGGGCACGGTCTGGGTGAGGATCATCTGTCGCGTCCTTGTGGTGTGGTGTCTGTGGTCGCTGTGCAAGGTCCGAGCGCTCACGCCGACGGCGGGGGCCCGGCAGGCTGACGGTTCAGGTGGTGGCGGCGTGGCTCCACAGGTGGAGTGCGGCGTACGCGCGCCAGGGCCGCCACCGCTCGGTCTCGTCCGCGGCGATGCCGAGCCGTTCCATCGTCCTGCGCAGCACGAGGTCGCCGTCGGGCCACGCGTCCGGGTCGCGCAGCGCGCGCAGCGCGATGTAGCCGGCCGTCCACGGGCCGATGCCCGGGATCTCCAGCAGCCTGGCGACGGTGTCGCCGGGGTCGCCCGCGCCGTCGAGGTCGATCGCGCCGGAGGCGACCGCCTCGGCCAGCGCCCTGATCGTGGCGACCCTGCGGGTGGTGAGCCCGAGGCCGTCGAGGTCGGCGGCGGCGAGCCCGTCCGCCGTGGGGAACAGCAACGGAACCTGGCTGGGCTCCACCGCCCCGGTGTCGGCGGGCAGCGCGGCCCGGGCGGCGATGCGGCCGAGCAGGGTGCGGGCGCCGGCCACCGAGATCTGCTGCCCGACGACGGCCCGGACCGCCAGTTCGAACCCGTCGTACGCTCCCGGAACGCGCAGCCCGGGACGGGCCGCGACCAGCGGCGCGAGCGACGTCGCGCCGAGGATCTCCCGCACCGCCCCGGGGTCGGCGTCGAGATCGAGCAGCCGGCGGCAGCGTGCGACCAGCCGGGAGAGCAGATGCGCCTCGGTCGTCCGCACGGTGAGCCGGACATGGCCGGCCGCGGGGCGCAGCGTGATCGAGCCGCCGGGCACGGCCCGCGTGTACGCCGTCACGTCGGGCCCCGACCGGCAGACCGCCTCCACCGAGGGGATCGCCCGGGCGGCGAGAAAACGCAGCACCGCCTGCGCGTCGTACGGCTCCCGATGGCCGAGCCGCAGGGTCAGACCGGTCGTGAGAGCGACCGGACCCTGCGTGCCCTGCACCGGCCCGCTGGCCCTGCGCAGCTCACCCGGCGCGAAGCCGTACGACTCCTTCATGGCGGCGTTGAACTGCCGTACGCTGCCGAACCCGGCGGCGAACGCGACGTCGGTGATCGGCAGGGCCGTCTCGGTGAGCAGTTGCTTGGCGAGCAGCAGCCGCCGGGTGCGGGCGACGGCGAGCGGTCCGGTGCCGAGTTCGGCGGCGAACAGGCGGTGCAGGTGCCGCTCGGTCACGTGCAGGCGCCGGGCCAGCCCGGCGACGCCGCTCTCGTCGGCGACCCCGTCGTCGATCAGCCGCAGCGCGCGTCCGACCAGGTCGGCGCGCACGTCCCAGCCGGGGTCGCCGGGGCTCAGCTCAGGGCGGCAGCGGCGGCAGGGACGGAACCCGGCGGCCTCGGCCGCGGCGGCGTGGCGGTAGAAGCGGACGTTGGACCGCGAGGGAGTGCGGGCAGGACAGATCGGGCGGCAGTAGATGCCGGTGGTGGTGACAGCCGTGTAGAAACGCCCGTCGAAGCGGGAATCCCGGGCCGATACGGCGAGGTAGCACGCGTCGAAATCGAGCTGTCGTGTGGTCACGCACACGACGTTATGCGCTGGCCAACGGTGCGGGCTGGCGGAAATCGGACGCGGCCGTCAGAGTGCCGCGCCGGAACCGCGGGGCGGCCTCGCGCGAGACCGGGCAGAGACGTGCCGGGAGTGCTCCCGCGCGAGCTCGGACAACGATGACGCCGCCGTCTACTTGCTGGAGATGCCGACCCCGAGGTCGAACTCGCGGTAGACCCGGGCCCAGAAGCCGTCACGCAGCCACACGCGTGCCTCCGGGTAGGGCCGAAGAGAGTGGCCGAGCTCCTTCTCGGCCTCGATGAGCAGTTCGGTGTCGATCACCGTGGGCAGCAGCGGGCCCGGCAGCAGGTCGCGGATGTTGTCCCGGCCGCGGGTCAGTATCCACTTCTGCGCGACGTGCTCGCCGACCTCCTCGACGCGCGGCCGGCCCGGGCCCAGCTTGGCGACCTGGCCGACGGGCGTCTTCGGCTTGACCGTACGGCCCGCGAAGACCTGGGCGGGCGACGGCGTGGGCGGCACGGGCACGGCGACCGGCACCGGAGCGCGGGTGAAGAACGGACGCAGGAAGTCGGCGCTCAGGATCTCGACGGTGTCCGACTCCCAGACGAGCCGCTCGGCCTGGTTGGTCCCGAACGGCGGTTCGACGCCCCACAGGTGGATGCGCACGCCGTACGCCTGCGCGGCCTCCACGGCGGGCACCATGTCCTCATCTCCGGCGATCAGCACGGTGTCGCTCACGGCGTGGTGACGGGCGAGGGCCTCGAGGTCGCTGCGGATCTGCGCGTCGACGCCCTTCTGCTGGCCGCGGGCGTTCAGGTTGCCCAGCCGCACCTTGACCCAGGGCAACTGCGCGATCACACGCTGGTCCACCGTGGGCACGCGGTCGCGGGCGGCGTCGTACCAGTAGACGCGCAGCAGCTCACCCGGGATGCGTTCGAGCGCGTGTTTCTGCAGGGCCTGAATCAGTTCGTCCGCGGCGACGCGGTACTCCTTACGCTCCTTGGCGCCTAAGAGAACTTCACCGGCGGCCGCGTAAAGATAACCGACGTCCACGAGAACGGCATACTTTGCGGCAATGCCATGTGCGCTGAAGTCCGGGATGGCCATGGTGTCCTCCAGGACTCGTCACTAGATGATCGGCTGACTATATCCCCCCGCTTTCTAGATAGTCCCAACTCTTGAGCCAGTTGACACCCGGTTCGGCCGATGTAATCGGTCCGTGGTATCGGCAGACGCCGTCACCCGCCCGGGAAGAAGGCTCTGCGCCAGGCCCCCGGGCCGTGCGGGAGTCCCAGACGCAGCCGATGTGCCGGATTCCTCCAGTTTCCCGTGCTCGTTCCCGGCGCCGCAGGCGGGGCGCCGCGCGTGGCCGCCCGCGCCGTCAGGGCGATGACGAGGGCGGCGGTCTCCTCGGGGGTGGCGTCTCCCCGGACGATGCTGAGGTACGGCTCCTGGCTGGTCACAGCGGAATGTTCCCGTGCTTCTTCGGGGGCAGCGTGGCCCGCTTGTTGCGGAGGGCGCGCAGCGCGCGGACGATCTGGACCCGGGTGTCCGAGGGCCGGATGACCGCGTCCACGTAGCCGCGCTCGGCCGCCAGATAAGGGTTGGCCAGCGTGTCCTCGTACTCGCTGACGAACCGGGCCCGCGCGGCGTCCGGGTCGTCGGAGGCGGCCAGCTCGCGCCGGTAGAGGATGTTGACCGCGCCCTGCGCTCCCATGACGGCGATCTGGGCGGTCGGCCAGGCCAGATTGACGTCCGCGCCGAGGTGCTTGGACCCCATGACGTCGTACGCCCCGCCGTAGGCCTTGCGGGTGATGACCGTGACCAGCGGCACGGTCGCCTCGGCGTAGGCGTAGAGGAGCTTGGCGCCGCGCCGGATGATGCCGTTCCACTCCTGGTCGGTGCCCGGGAGGAAGCCGGGCACGTCGACGAAGGTCAGCACCGGGATGTTGAAGGCGTCGCAGGTGCGTACGAACCGGGCGGCCTTCTCGGAGGCGGCGATGTCGAGCGTGCCGGCGAAGTTCATCGGCTGGTTGGCGACGACGCCCACGGACCGCCCCTCGACCCGGCCGAAGCCGACGACGATGTTCGGCGCGAAGCCCGCGTGGATCTCCAGGAACTCGCCGTCGTCGAGGACGTGCTCGATGACCGTGTGCATGTCGTACGGCTGGTTGGCCGAGTCGGGGATCAGCGTGTCGAGCTCGCGGTCCTCGTCGGTCGTCTCCAGGTCCGCCTCCACATCGAAGGCCGGCGGATCGTCCATGTTGTTGGACGGCAGGTAGGACAGCAGCGCCCTGGCGAAGTCGAGGCAGTCCTGCTCGTCGGACGCCTCGTAGTGGGCGACGCCGCTCTTCGAGTTGTGCGTGTGCGCGCCGCCCAGCTCCTCGAACGTCACCTCCTCGCCGGTCACGGTCTTGATGACGTCGGGCCCGGTGATGAACATGTGCGACTTCTCCTGCACCATCAGGACGAAGTCGGTCAGGGCGGGGGAGTACACGGCGCCGCCCGCGCACGGGCCCATGATCAGTGAGATCTGCGGGACCACGCCGGAGGCGTGCACGTTGCGCTTGAAGATCTCGGCGTACAGGCCGAGGGAGACCACGCCCTCCTGGATGCGCGCACCGCCCGAGTCGTTGATGCCGATCACCGGGCAGCCGGTCTTGACCGCGTGGTCCATGACCTTGACGATCTTCTCGCCGAAGACCTCGCCCAGCGAGCCGCCGAACACGGTGAAGTCCTGCGCGAACACCGCGACCGGCCGGCCGTCGACCGTGCCGTACCCGGTCACGACCCCGTCGCCGTACGGGCGCTCGCGGTCGAGGCCGAAGGCGGTCGCCCGGTGCCTGGCCAGCTCGTCGAACTCCACGAAGGAGCCCTCGTCCAGGAATGCCGCCAGCCGCTCACGGGCCGTCATCTTGCCCTTGGCGTGCTGCTTCTCCACCGCCCGCTGGGAGCCGGCGTGAGCCGCCTCGCTCCGGCGGCGCTCCAGGTCGGCGATCTTGCCGGCGGTGGTGTGGATGTCGACCTCGTGGGCGCGTCCGGCGCTCATCGCAGGCTCACCGTTCCTCGTGTGCTTTCTCGTGTGCCCGACGTCTCTCCTGTGCTCAGCGGCCCCCGAGTCCCGAACGCCGCTCCGGGTCGCGTCGAATTCATGGCCGACAGGGTAACCAGGCCGGGGCTTCGCGGTCGCGCCGGGGCACGCTCACCGGGATCGCAATTGTCCGGAGGGGGAACGCCCCAGGAACGAGGCCATCGCCTCGTTCGTTCGCCTTTATGACGGCTTTACACAAATGGGGGCTCCATGACGGACGCCGTACACACGCAGGGGTTGTACAAGCGCTTCGGGCAGCAGGTGGCGGTCGGCGGGGTCGACCTGGTCGTGCCGAGGGGCAGCTTCGCCGGCCTGGTCGGTCCCAACGGCGCGGGCAAGACGACGACGCTGAGCATGATCACCGGGCTGTTGCGCCCGGACGGCGGGCGGATCGAGATCGACGGCCACGACGTGTGGGCCGACCCCGTCAGCGTCAAGGCGCACATCGGTGTGCTGCCCGAGGGTCTGCGGCTGTTCGAACGGCTGTCCGGCCGCGAGCTGCTGATGTACTGCGGCCGGTTGCGCGGCATCCCCCTGGACGAGGTCGGCAGGCGCACGGGCGAGCTGCTCAAGGTCATGGACCTGGTCGAGGCGCAGGACAAGCTGGTGGTCGACTACTCCACCGGCATGCGCAAGAAGATCGGCCTCGCGGCGGCGCTGCTGCACAACCCGGGCGTGCTGTTCCTCGACGAGCCGTTCGAGGGCGTCGATCCGGTGTCCGCCAACACGCTGACCGAGGTGCTGCGCAGATACACCGCCTCGGGCTCCACCGTCGTCTTCTCCAGCCATGTGATGGACCTGGTCGAGCGGCTGTGCGACTGGGTGTCGGTGATGAACAAGGGGCTCGTCGTCGCGCAGGGCCCGCTCGACGACGTACGGCGGGGCCGCACGCTCAACGAGGCGTTCCTCGACATCGTCGGCGTGCGCGGCAACGGGGAGGAGGGCCTGTCGTGGCTCGGGTCGCCGGCATGACCTGGTTGTTCGTCCGGCTCAAGCTCAGCCTGGTGCGCGGCGGCCTGCGCGGTGAGACCGGCAAGCAGGTCGGGTTCATCTTCTCGCTCGGCATCGCATTCCTCGCCGCCGTCGCGGGGTTCGGGCTGCTGTCCCTTATCCGGTTCGCGCCGTCCGACGTCGCTCTCGACCTCGTGTCGGCGGCGTTCGCGGTGTTCGCCGTCGGGTGGATCGTCGTGCCGCTGACGGCCTTCGGCCTGGACGAGACGCTCGACCCGGCCCGGCTGGCCCTGTTCCCGCTGACCACCCGGCAGCTCGCGACCGGCATGCTGGCCGCGTCGGCGGCCGGGCCGTGGCCGATCGCCTCGCTGGCCGCGCTGTCCGGCGGCGTGGTCGCGCTCGCCCACGGGCCGGGCGGGGTGCTGCTCGGGGTGCCCGCGGTGGTCCTGCAGTTCGCCTTCTGCCTCACGGTCTCCCGCCTGGTGACCACCGCGCTGTCGGGTGTGCTGCGCACCCGCAGAGGGCGGGACCTGCTCGCGGTCGCCGCCATCTTCGTGGTGCTGCTCGTCCAGGTGCCCAACCTGTTGATCAACCGGGGGCTGTCGGGCGACCCCACGCGAATTCTGGCGTCCGTGGGGGAGGTCCTGCGGTGGACGCCGCCGGGGCTGGCCGCGCACGCGATCGCCGACGGCGGTCTCGCCGGCGTCGCCGAACTGATCGTCGTCGCGGTGGCGGTCGTCGTGCTGGGGTGGCTGTGGATCGCCGCGCTGCGGTACGCACTGGTGCGGCCCGACTCCTCCAGCCAGGGGGGCGGCTCCGTCCGGCGGTCAGGACGGGTCCCGCTCGGCCGGTTCCTGCCTGACGGCATGCTCGGCGCCGTCGTCGCCAAGGAGCTGAAGTACGCCGCGAGAGAGCCGCGGGGCCGGGTGAACTGGATCACCGCGCTCGTGGTCACCCTGATCATCACGCTGTCCATGCAGGGACGGGACGGCGGGGCCGGGCCGGGATCGGTGATCTGGCCCGCCTGCCTGGCGGCCGTCATGATCGGACTGCAGGCGGCCAACTCCTTCGGCATCGACGGCAGGTCGCTGTGGATGAACGCGGTGGCGTTCTCCACCCCGCGCGACGTGCGTACCGACCTGGCCGGGCGGCACCTGTCCATGGCGGTCATCGGGGTGCCGCTGCTGGCCCTGGTGTCGGTGATCGCCGCCCTGCTGGCGGGCGACGCCGTCTGGGCCCTCGCCGCGGTCCCGATCGCCTGGGGTGTGCTCGGCGTCGCCATGGGCGTCGGCGCGCTGACCAGTGTGACCGCGCCGTACACCTACCCCGACCGCCTGAACGCCTTCAGCGGCGCCGCTCCCGGGCAGGGAGGGCAGGCGTTCGCGGCCACCTTCGCCACGATGCTCGTCACCGGCGTGGTCGCGCTGCCGGTCGTGCTGCCGGTCCTGTTCGGCCTGACCTGGTGGGCCGTGCTCGCCGTGCCGTACGGCGTGGCGGCCGCCTGGGCGGGCCGCCGGATCGCCGCGGGCGTCGGCTTCGCCCGCCTCCCCGAACTCCTCGCCGCCGTCTCCCGCCCCACCTGACCGGTCGTCCGCGCTTGAGAGGTCTGATAACCGCCGGTCGAGACCTCTCCCGGCCCGGGATGCTGGCGCCATGAGCACAACGACTGCGGCGACGACCGGCGGACCGGGAGCGGACGAGCAGCCGCCGGTCGACGCCTGGACGGTGATGGAGAGGTTCTACGCGGCCGAGGCCGCGTACGTGGCCTCGGGCGGGTTCGGCAAGGCGAGCTATGACCGGGTCGCCGCTTACCTGGACCCCGAGGTGACCCTGCACCAGGCTCCCGGCCTGCCCTTCACCGGCACGGGAACATGGCGCGGCCATGACGGCATGGAGCGGTTCCTGGCCCGCTTCAGCGAGGTCTGGGAGTCGATGGAGTTCCTGGAGCAGGAGCACTGGGGAGACGAGGACACCGTGGTCGTGCGCAATCGGGTGCGCTTTCGCGCCCGTGCCACGGGCCGGGAAGTCGACACCCTGATCGTGCAGCTGATCACCGTCAGGAACGGGCGCATGCTCGAATGCCGCCCGTTCTATTGGGACCCCGAAGCCGTCGCCGACGCCTGCCGGCCGTGTGACACGGATCGGTGACCTTTCTCGATAACAGAGCGGTCCCGAAGTTATTGCGGTGATTGCGGGGGATTCGGCCCGCCCCTATAACCGTTTGGACCGTTCTAGGGGAGAAATAATGCGCGAAGGCAAGCGGCTGGGCCGTGTGATTTGGGCGCCGGTGGGCGCGGCGGTGCTGAGCGGGCTGGTCATCGGGGCGGCGGCACGCCTCCTGATGCGGGGCATCGCGCTGGCCGTCGGCGGATTGACCGGCATGTCCCTGGCGGGCACGGTCGGGATCCTCGTCGTCTTCGTCGTGCTGGCCCTGCCGGCCGCGGTGACCGCGACCGCGCGTCCGGTGATCATGCATGCCGGCCGGTGGGTGACCGCCGCGCTCACCGGGCTGATGGCCGCGAGGACGGGGGTCAGCGACGCGAAGATCATCGTCCTGGCGGACGACGGCCAGTTGACGCCGATCACGGTGCTGATCGTCGCGTTCGCCGCGATCGTGGTGTTGCACGGGCGGCTCGCCCAATATCTCACCCGCCGCCTCAGGACGCTCCCGGAATCCCCGGCCGAGGTGCTCCCCACTCCGGACGCGCGACCGGTCTGACGGTGCTTCCCACACCGGCCGCACGCCCGGTCTGACCTGCCCGGATTTAGTGGTCTAGTCCAATTGGTGAGACCGCCCTCGGGAGACCGAGCGCGATTCGCTAGCCTTCCAAGCATGGCCGCCATCGCTCCTGCCGAACGACACAACGCCGTAGCGGAGATGCCGGACGAACTCCGCGCTGACGTGCGCCTCTTGGGTGGACTCCTGGGTCAGGTGATCGCCGAACACGGCGGTCCCGACCTCCTCGCCGACGTGGAACGCCTCCGCAAGGCGGTGATCGCCGCCCGGCGTCAGGAGACGACGGCCGACGAGGTCGCGGCCCTGGTGGCCGAGTGGCCCGTCGACCGCGCCGTACAGATCGCCCGGGCCTTCACCTGCTACTTCCACCTCGCCAACCTCGCCGAAGAGCACTATCGGATCCGAATCCTGCGGCAGCGTGACAAGGACGACGTGCCGCTGCGCGAGTCCCTCGCCGAGGCCGTCCAGCGGTTGCGCGGGGACGACCGGCTCCAGGACCTGATCGACGGGCTGGAGTTCCGGCCCGTGCTGACCGCCCATCCCACGGAGGCGCGGCGGCGGGCGATCGTCACCGCCATCCAGCGGATCAGCGCCCAGCTCGACGCCTACAACACTCCCGGCCGGGGCGCCGCCGAGCGGGAGGAGGCTCACCGGCGGCTGCTGGAGGAGATCGACATCCTGTGGCGGTCCGCCCAGCTGCGGCACACCAAGCTCGACCCGCTGGACGAGGTCCGTACGGCGATGGCGGCGTTCGACGAGACGCTGTTCCGCACGGTGCCGCAGATCTACCGCTCGCTCGACGCGGCGCTCGCGCCCGGCACCGGGACGCGGGAGCCGCTGGCAAGGGCGTACATCCGCTACGGCAGCTGGATCGGCGGCGACCGCGACGGCAACCCCAACGTCACCGCCAAGGTGACCAGGGAGGCCATCCAGATCCAGGCCGAGCACGTGCTGATCGCGCTGGAGAACGCGGCCACCCGGATCGGCAGGTCGCTGACGCTGGCCGGAGCCTTCACGCCGCCGTCCGCCGAGCTGCGCGCGGCGCTCGCGCAGGCCGAGGACGACCACCCCGACCTGGTGTCGGAGATGGCCACCCGCTCGCCGCAGGAACCGCACCGCCAGTGGCTCATGTTCGTGGCGGCCAGGATCGCCGCGACCCGCCGCCGCGACCTCGACCTCGCCTACCGCGCGCCGTCGGAGCTGCTGGCCGACCTGCGGCTCGCGCAGGACTCCCTGCGCGGCGCCGGCGCCGTACGGCAGGCCTACGGCGAGGTGCAGCACCTGATCTGGCAGGTCGAGACCTTCGGGTTCCACCTGGCGGAGCTGGAGGTGCGCCAGCATTCGGCGGTGCACGCCGCGGCGCTGAAGGAGATCGCCTCGGGCACGCTGTCGGAGCGCACCGAGGAGGTCCTGGCCACGATCCGGGTGATCGGCTGGATCCAGGAGCGCTTCGGCGTGACCGCCTGCTCCCGCTACGTCGTCTCGTTCACCCGCTCCGCCGACGACATCGCCGCGGTGTACGAGCTGGCCAGGCACGCCATGGGCGAGCGCGCCCCGGTGCTCGACGTGGTCCCCCTGTTCGAGTCGGGCGAGGACCTCGACAACTCCACCGTCGTGCTGGAGGGCATGGCCGCCCTGGAGCCCGTGCGCCGGCGGCTCGCCGAGAACGGGCGGCGCATGGAGGTCATGCTCGGCTACTCCGACTCGGCCAAGGAGCTCGGCCCGGCGGCGGCCACTTTGCGCCTGTACGACGCGCAGGCGGCGCTGACCGCGTGGGCCGCGGCCAACGACATCACACTCACGCTCTTCCACGGCCGCGGCGGTGCGCTCGGCCGGGGCGGCGGACCGGCCAACCGCGCCGTGCTCGCCCAGGCCCCCGGCTCGGTCTCCGGCCGGTTCAAGGTCACCGAGCAGGGCGAGGTCATCTTCGCGCGGTACGGCCACTCGGCCATCGCCAAGCGGCACATCGAGCAGGTCACCAACGCCGTGCTGCTCGCGTCCACCTCGGCGGTGGAGTCGAGCACGGCCGAGGCGGCGGCGAAGTTCCGCCGGCTGGCCGACACCGTGGCATCCGCCTCCGAGCGCGCCTACCGGGGGCTGACCGAGGCCCCGGGCTTCCCCGAGTGGTTCGCGCTGGTCAGCCCGCTGGAGGAGCTCGGCTCCCTGCGGCTCGGCTCCCGGCCCGCGCGGCGCGGCCTCGGCGCGCCCCGTTCCCTGGACGACCTGCGGGCCATCCCGTGGGTGTTCTCGTGGGCCCAGACGCGGGTCAACCTCCCCGGCTGGTACGGCCTGGGCAGCGGCCTGGCGGCCGTGGTCACCGACGGCGGCATGGCCGAACTGCGCTCGGCGTATCAGGAGTGGCCGCTGTTCGCCGCGATGCTGGACAACGCGGAGATGTCGCTGGCCAAGACCGACCGGTCCATCGCGTCCCGCTACCTCGCGCTGGGCGGCCGGACCGACTTCGCCGAGCAGGTTCTGGAGGAGTACGACCTGACGAGGCGGCTCGTGCTGGAGGTGACCGGCCACGCCCGCCTGCTGGAGAACCGGCGGGTGCTGTCGCGCGCCGTCCAGCTGCGCGACCCCTACGTGGACGCGCTCAGCCACCTGCAGCTGCGGGCGCTGTCGGTGCTGCGGGGGCCGGGCGACCTCTCGGAGGAGGAGCGCGAGCGCCTGTCCACGCTGCTGCTGCTCAGCGTGAACGGTGTGGCGGCAGGTCTGCAGAACACCGGCTGACGCCTCGGCCGGGGGCGCGAGCCTGCTCGCCGAGGCCCCGGCGATCGCTTCGGGAGGGTCCCGCCGGTCCGGCCGGCCGGGGCCCTGCCGTCGCGGTGCGAGAGCGGGCGCCGCACCGCCGGGTCAGGCGGTGCGGTCAGGCGGTGCCGGCCTGCCCGACGTCGATCCGCCCGACCTCAATCCGCTCCGGGCAGGCGTAGATGTTGAAGCGCTCCTCGCGCAGGAATCCCACGAGCGTGACGCCGAACTCCCGCGCCAGATCGACGGCGAGCGAGGAGGGCGCCGACACGGCGCAGACGATCTGGATCCCGGCGCTCGCGGCCTTCTGCATGATCTCGTAGCTGACCCGGCCGCTGACCAGCAGGACATGCCGGTCGAGAGGGGTCCGGCCGCCGAGCAGCGCCCAGCCCACCAGCTTGTCCACGGCGTTGTGCCGTCCCACGTCCTCCCGCACGGCCACGGGCGTGCCGTCGGGGGTGAACAGCCCGGCGGCGTGCAGCCCGCCCGTCCTGCCGAACACGCCCTGGGCCTCCCGCAGCCGGTCCGGCAGGCTGTACAGGGTCGTGGCGGACACGCCGACCGGCGGGCGCACGGCCGGCACGGCGCAGCGGTCGCGCAGGGCGTCGAGGCTCGCCGTGCCGCAGACGCCGCACGCGCTCGACGTAAGGAAGTTGCGCGCCAGCGCGCCGAGGTCGGGCAGCCGGGGGGCGGTGAGCCGCACGGTCACGGTGTTGTAGCGCGCCTCGGGGTCCAGATCCTCGTCGGTGCAGTAGCCGATGGCGGCGATGTCGCCGGGGCCCGCGATGCCCTCGCCGTGCAGGAAGCCCGCCGCGAGCTCAAAGTCCGCGCCCGGGGTCCGCATCGTGATCGCCACCGTACGGCTCTCGCCCCCTGCCAGGAGCCGGATCTCCAGCGGCTCCTCCGTGGCGAGGTCGTCACGCCGGTCGCGTACGGACGATCCGGACACCCTCCGGACGCGTGCGCGCGTGACGGGCCCCAGCCGAGCCGAGGGCCGCGCCGCGCCGTCCCGTTCCATGTGCCGTCTCCTCCAGGGCGTGGCTGCCGTTCTTTCCGGTACGCAGCCTGCCACGCCGCGTCTCAGCCGTCGCGCGCCGGGTGGGGTGAGGCAGGAGCCGGGGGGTGTGAGGGGGAGACGGCGCACAGACGTGTCACGGCGCGGGCGACGGACGCCACCGAAATGTCGGCCATGCAGGCGGGGCCGTCCGGGGACAGCGGGCAGCCGGCCGTCCACCAGCACGGCTGCTCGGTGATGGCCGTGGGCCGCCGGTGCGGGCAGGACGCCAGCCCCTGGAGGTCGACGGCCTCCATGCCGTCCGGGAGGTCATCCCGGGGGCCGGGGGAGTCCGCGATGCCGTACCGGGCGGCCCAGGTGGGCCCGAACAGCCCCACGGTGGCCGCCCCGGCCGCTGCGGCCAGCCGCAGCGGCCCGGTGTCGCCGCCCACGACCACGCCGCCGCGACGCGCCACCGCGGCGAAGCACGCGGCGAGCCCGCGCAGCCCGCACCGCGGCAGCACGGCCACTTCCGGGCCGAATATCGCCCGCACCGCGCCGCGCTTGGGCGGCGCGTCGGGTGTGAGCAGGGGATGGCCGCGCCGGGCCAGCAGCGCGGCGAGTCGGCACCAGCGCTCGGAGGGCCACCGCTTCACGTCCATGCCCGCATCCGTGATCAGCACGATCGGGGGCCGCGCCGTGCCTGCCGGGATGAGTGGCGGAGTGCCTGCCGGGAGGTGGCGTGCGAGTGTCGTCTCGCCCTCCGCGATCTCTGCGGACGTCAGGCGCACGGCCGGACGGGCACGGACGTCCTCGGGCCGCAGCAGCCCCTCGGCGAGCAGTATCCGCAGGTAGCGTTCGCCGACCGGCTCGTCGGGCGGCGGGCGGCGCCACAGGTCGGTGACGCATCGGGCGCCCGAGGCGGCGAGGAGATCCGGGATGCCGTCGTAGCGGGTGGTGGTGACCGCGAGGTCCGGGCGCCGGGCGGCCAGGGCGTCGGCCACGGCCTCCCGCTCCGCGCCCGCGCCGTCGTGACGGGGGGTGAGCACGCGCGTGACGGCGGGGTCGCCGCGCAGGAGGGCGGCGCCGGGCTCGTGCGTGAGCACGCGCAGTGACGCGCCCGGATTGCGCAGTGCCAGGCCGTGCACGACGGGCAGCAGCATCACCAGGTCGCCGATTCCGCCGAGCAGGTCGACGACCAGGATCTCCCGGTACGGCTCACGCATTCCGGCCGCCGAGCGGGCGGCGCGGGCCGGCCAGGGTCTCGTACAGCGCCCGGTGGGCGGCGGCGACCCGCGACCAGGAGTGGCGGGCGGCGAGCCGCCGGGCCGTGCGGCGCATGCGCCGCCGCGCCCCGGGGTCGTCGAGCAGCGGCCCGACGGCGTCCACGATGGCGGCGGCGTCGCGGCGGGCCCGGATCACGGCGACGGTCTCCCCGAGCGGGAGGGCGGGGTCGGGTTCGTCCGGCACGGTGACCGCGGTCGGCAGTCCGTGCGCCAGCATCGTGAGCAGCGCGCCGCTCTTGGTCGTCACCCCGGCGGTGAAGGGCAGGACGCCCGCGTCCGCCGCGTGCAGGAGCTCCGACACCCGCGCGGCGGGCAGGTGCCCGGTGAAGGTCACCGCGTCCGCGACGCCGTGTCGCGCGGCCAGCGCCTCCAGTTCGGCGCGGAAGGCCAGGGCCTCGGCCTCCGGCAGCGCCTGGGAGGTGAAGCCGCCCACGACCAGCAGGCGCAGGCCGGGGCGGGCCGCGCACAGCGTGGGCAGGGCCTCGATGAGCTGCCGCACTCCTTTCACGGGGTGCACGAATCCGAAGAAGGCGAGCAGCGGGTCGTCCCGGCGCATGCCGAGCCGGTCCCGCACCCGCACGCGCGCCTGCCCCGCGCCGCCGTGATCGACGACGTTCGGTGCCAGCGGCACCTCCACGGCGGCGGTCCCCACGCGCCGCCTCACCTGCCGGGCGTGGGAGGCGTTGGTCACGACCACGAGGGCGCTCGCGGGCACCAGCCGCCCGGTCTCCCGGTCCCACAGGCGTGCGCGTTCGAGGGGGCGCCAGACGGGGTCGGGGACCCATCCGGGGGCCGCCCACCAGCCGTACTCGTGCAGGGTCGTCACCAGCGGCGCCCCGGGCGGCAGCAGAGACGGCAGCAGTCCTGGCATCCCGGAGAACCGGTAGGCCGAAGGGGCGAACTGCACGTGAACGACGTCCGGGCGCAGCCGCCGCACCCGCCGGGCCGCGTCGAGTGTGGCCGGCAGCCAGTGCCAGGGGGAGCGGGATCCCGGCGATCCCACGGGCACGCGCACCGCCTCGACTCCGGCGTCGCCGAGCGCGCCGACGAGCCGTTCGACGTAGTCGCCGACGCCGTCGCGGTCGGCGGGCCCGGGACCGTGGACCATGGCCACGCGAATCCGGCCCCTCTCCGTCACGTCCGCCTCCCCACCCCGGCTTCCCCCGGCTAACGGTTACGGCGACCGGCCTGCCGGGCCGGTGCCGGCACGCCTCCGGCGTCCACGGCACCCGCCGTGCTCTGGCCCCCTCCCCGGTGCCGCAGAAGAGGTGTTCGCAGCGGGACCGGCCGCGCCGTCGCGCGGGGAGGGTGCCCGAGGGACTTACGGGGCAAACCATGCGTTTATGAGGCTTTGTGTCCCGTTTTCGAGGGGTACGCGCAGGAGATGGAACATCCCGCGGCGCTCGCAGGCACGCCGGTCCCGTGGCGGAGCCTCGCCCGCGTGCTCGTGATCCGCCCGGACAACCTCGGCGACGTCGTGATGGCGGGGCCGGCGCTGCGGGCGCTGCGGCGGGCCGCCCCCCGCGCCCGGCTGGACCTGCTGGCCGCCCCCGCGGGCGCCGCCGCGGCCGCGCTGCTCCCCGAGGTGGACGGCGTGCTCACCGCCTCGGTCTCGTGGCAGAAGACGGGCGGGGAGGACGTCCCGGTCACCGACGACCTGGACCTCGTCGAGCGGATCCGGTGGGGCGGTTACGAGGCGGCGGTGATCCTGACCTCGTTCTCCCAGGCGCCCTGGCCGGCCGCGTACCTCTGCCGGCTCGCCGGGGTGCCCGTACGGGTCGGCATGTCCAAGGAGTTCGGCGGGGCGGGGCTGACCCACTGGGTGCCCTCGCCGCCGGACGAGACCCACCAGGTGGACCGCGCGCTGTACATGCTCGAACGGGCGGGCGTCCCTCCGGTCGAGGGCAGGCTGCGCGTGCGCGTGCCCGCCGAGGCGGCCCGTACGGCCCGCCGCCTGCTCGGCGTCGTCGCGGGCGGCCGGCCCGCAGCGGGCGGCCATGGGGACGGCCATGGGGACGGCCACGGAGACGGTCGTGGGGACGGCCGCAGGCGGCAGTGCGTGTTGCTCCTCCCAGGGGCCTCCTGCTCCGCGCGGCGGTATCCGGCCGACCGGTTCGCCCGGGTGGCCGGGCTGCTCACGGCCGCCGGGCTGCGGGTCGTCGTGGCGGGCACGGCCAGGGAGACGCCGCTCGTCGAGGCCACCGGCGACGGCGTGCCCGGAGCGGTGATGCTGCCGGGCCGGTTCGACGTGCCGGTCCTGGCGGCGCTCATCGCCGCCGTCGACGTGGTCGTGTGCAACAACAGCGGCGGGGCACACCTGGCCAGCGCGGCCGGCACGCCCGTGGTCGTGCTGTTCTCCGGCACCGAGCAGGTGGAGCAGTATCGGCCGCGGTTCGGCCCGGCGTCGATCCTCACCGTGCCGACCGCGTGCTCGCCCTGCCGTCAGTTCGCCTGCCCCTTCGCCCTCGGCTGCCTCGACATCCCGCCGGAGCAGGTCGCCGCCGAGGCGCTGCGCCTGGCCGACGAGCGCGGCGGCCCCTGGTGGCGGACCCCTGCGGGCACGCGGGACGCGCACCGAGACGGGTGAGCGCCTTCGGTGGCCTTCACTCGTAACGCAGGATGTCCCCGGGCTGACAGCCGAGGGCGTCGCACAGACGCGTCAGTGTGGAGAAGCGGATGGCTTTGGCGTGTCCGTTCTTCAGGATCGACAGATTCACGACCGCGATCTCGACCCGCTGGGACAGCTCTGTCAGGGTCATGCCCCGCTCGTTGAGCAGTTCGTCGAGACGCACACGGATAGCCGGTTCGGCCATCAGACCGTCGCCTCGACTTCTTCCAGCAGGACCAGGCCCCGTCTCACGATCTCCGAGACGCTCAGGGCCACGACACCCGCCACGACCGTCCCGAGCAGAGCACTCGACGGAAGGTGGAGCTGGGCATTCGCCCCCAGCAGGATCGAGGCGAGCATCGCTTCCGCGAACATGCTCAGCAGCGCCGAGGCGAGCGAGCCCAGGATGAGAATCCAGCCGAGCCTGCGGAGCAGGGTGACGGTGATGCCGGAGAACAGCGCCCTGTCGCCAGATCTGGCACGGCGGATCGCGCGGACGAGGGTCAGGAGCGCGAGCAGGCCGGTGACGGTCGCGGGGGCCCAGAGCAGCAGGTAGAGACCCGCGGCGAGGGGGCTGGGGGCGTCGGGGCGCACCACCACCTCGACCGTCGCGCTGCTGATCGTCGCGTCGGCCGCCAGGTCGACGGAAGGCGCGGGCGCGCCGAACGCGCGCAGGGGAATGCCCATCCCGTTCGGTGTGAAGCCGACAGCCATCACGACGGTGGAGGCGAACGCCGTCACGGCGGCCAGGAGGCCCAGCACGAGACCGATGGTCAGTAGGACTTCTAAGCGGGTGAGCCACCGAATCGACATAACGATAATCGTAGTTAACGATTCTCGTTATGTCCACTGCTCGCTTCGTCCACGGTGCTGCCCGATCCTGCGCGGCGGGGGCGGCCCCGGGGCCGATAGCCTGGGTGGGTGCCCGACTCGCCGTACACCGATCTCGATCGGCCCCCGCTGTCCGAGGCCGCGCTGACCAGGGCTCTGGTGCGCCCCGGCTCGCTGTGGTCGTCCGTACGCGTCGTCGAGCGGACCGGTTCGACCAACGCCGACCTGGCCAGGACCGTGCGCGAGAGCCCGGCCGAGGGCGCCGTGCTGGTCGCGGAGTCGCAGTCCGCGGGCCGCGGCCGGCTCGGGCGGCCCTGGACCGCGCCGTCACGCTCGGGGCTGACGTTCTCGATGCTGCTGCGGCCGGAGGTGCCGCTCGCCCGGCAGGGCTGGCTGGCGCTGCTGGTCGGCCTCGCCGCCGCTTCGGCCGTACGCCGGATCGCGGAGGTCGACGTGCGGCTCAAGTGGCCCAACGACCTCATGGTGGGGGAGCGCAAGCTCGCCGGGATCCTGGCCGAGCGGGTGGACCGCGCGGTGGTCGTCGGCATGGGGCTCAACGTCTCGCTGCGGCCGGAGGAACTGCCCGTGGAACGGGCCACATCCCTCGTGATCGAGGACGCCGCCTGCGTCGACCGCGACCCGCTGCTGCGCGCCATCCTGCGGGAGGTCGAGTCGCACTACCGGGAGTGGACGGCCGCCGGCGGCGACGCGGACGCCGCGGGCCTGCGCGCCGCCTACCTCGCGTGGTCGTCCACGATCGGCCAGGAGGTCAGGATCGACCTGCCAGGCGAGCGGGTGCTGACCGGTCTGGCGACCGGCGTCGACGCGTCCGGTCACCTGCTCGTGCGCGCCGGGGACGGAGAACACGCGCTCAGTGCGGGCGACGTGGTCCACGTCCGCCGGGGGCCGTCCCCGGAGCCGGGCCCGCCTCGCTGATCCACGGTCGTGTCCGGCAGATCACGCCCTGCCGCGCGTGGCCCCGGCGGCGCCACCTGGACCGGCGCTCGCGACGGCGGCATCCGCCGGACACTCCCACCGCATGCAATCGACCGGCGATCGTGTCACGATTTGCGCCATGGGTCTCCCCGATCAATATCTGGCTGACGGCGAGCGGATCGTTCTATCGTTCCATCCGCACTGGAAGCGGCTGGTCCTGCCGGTCCTCGCCCTCATCGTCGTGCTGGCCGCCGCCGTCGCGGCCTTCATCTTCATTCCCGGCGACTACGAGTACGCGGGGTACGCCCGCGGCGCGGTGGCCGTGGTCGCCTTCGTGGCCCTGGTCCTGTGGACGATCATCCCGTACCTGCGCTGGGCGACGACCTCCTACACGCTGACCTCGCACCGCTTCGCCATCAGCACCGGAGTCCTCAACAAGTCGGAGGACGACATCCCGCTGGCCAAGGTGAGCAGCGTGAGCTCCGACCAGCGGCTCATGGAACGCGTTCTGGGATGCGGCACGCTGCGGGTCGAGTCGGCCTCCGAGAAGGGCGACATCGACTACCAGGACATCCCCCAGATCCAGCGCGTACGGCACGAGCTGTTCCGGCTGGTGGAGGACGCCGCAGACGGGAACATCGACGGAGACTGAGCGCGACGTGGCCCCTGGGCCGTCCGGCCGAGCGGGCCCGGACACGACGAGGAAGCAGGACACGGGGAGGGGGACGTGGACACAGGCGGGCGCCCCGGCGCCGACGATATGCGGCAGCTGTTCCTGGGGCCGCCACCGGCCTACACGCGACGGCAGGTGGCCGAGGCGGCGGGCATCCCGCAGGACCTGGCGGCGAGGATCTGGCGGGCCCTCGGTTTCGCCACGTTCGCCGACGACGCCGTGGCGTTCACCGCGGCCGACCTGGCGGCCCTGCACCGCATCCGCGACCTGCTCGACGCGGAGATGCTCGACGAGCGGACCGTCATCCGCATGGCGAGGGCCCTCGGCCGTACGACCGCGCGGCTCGCCCAGTGGCAGGCCGAGATCATGGTCGACGCGCTGATCGAGCCCGGGGCGCGGGCGGGAGAGGACACGCTGCGGCAGGTGATGGACACGGTCAGCCGCCTGCTGCCGGACTTCGAGCAGACGCTCGTGCACGTCTGGCGCTCCCAGCTCGCCGCGACCGCGAGCCGGCTGGTCTCCCTCGCCGAGCCCGGCGAGGACGTCGCGCCGACCCGGCCGAGGCTCGCGGTCGGGTTCGCCGACCTCGTCGCCTTCACCCGCGTGTCCCGGGAGCTGGACGAACTGGCGCTGGCCGACCTGGTCGAGGGGTTCGAGTCGCGGGCCTCCGACGTGATCGCCGCCCATGACGGGCGGCTGGTCAAGACGCTCGGCGACGAGGTGCTCTTCACCGCGGCCGACCCGAGGACCGCGGCCCTCATCGCGCTCGACCTGCTCGACGAGCTCAAGCGGGACGCCGAGGGGCCCGACGTGCGGGTGGGGCTCGCGTACGGGCCGGTGCTGCCGGCGATGGGCGACGTGTTCGGCACGACGGTCAACCTGGCGGCGCGGCTGACGGCCATCGCCCGGCCGGGCACGATCCTCGCCGACAGCGAGCTGGCCGCGGGCCTCGCCGAGGCGCCCGGCGTCGACCTGGTCAAACTCCGCCGCCGCCCCGCCAGGGGGCTCGGCGTGGTGGAGCCGTATGTTCTGAGGAGATCCAGCCGAGAAAGGTGAGGTGCGGGACATGCCGTACGAAGTCCAGGGCGTGGTGGCGCGCGGCAAGGGAGAGGCGGTGACGCTGGAGACGGTCGTCGTGCCGGACCCCGGGCCCGGCGAGGCGGTCGTCAACGTGCAGGCCTGCGGCGTCTGCCACACCGACCTCCACTATCGGGAGGGCGGCATCAACGACGACTTCCCGTTCCTGCTGGGGCACGAGGCCGCGGGCGTCGTCGAGGCGGTCGGCGAGGGCGTGACCGAGGTCGAGCCGGGCGACTACGTGATCCTCAACTGGCGCGCGGTGTGCGGGCAGTGCCGCGCCTGCCTGCGTGGCCGTCCGTGGTACTGCTTCAACACCCACAACGCCGCGCAGAAGATGACCCTGGCCGACGGCACCGCGCTCAGCCCGGCGCTCGGCATCGGGGCCTTCCTGGAGAAGACCCTCGTGGCGGCCGGGCAGTGCACGAAGGTCAACCCCGCGGCCAAGCCGGCCGTCGCCGGCCTGCTCGGCTGCGGCGTGATGGCCGGTCTCGGGGCCGCGATCAACACCGGCGGCGTGACCCGGGGCGACACGGTCGCGGTGATCGGCTGCGGCGGCGTGGGCAACGCGGCCATCGTGGGCGCGCACCTCGCCGGAGCCCGGACGATCGTCGCGGTCGACGTGGACGACCGCAAGCTCGAGTGGGCCCGCGGCTTCGGCGCCACCCACACGGTCAACTCGCGCGAGGCCGACCCCGTGGAGGCCATCCGCGACCTCACCGGCGGGTTCGGCGCGGACGTCGTGATCGAGGCGGTGGGCCGTCCGGAGACGTACAAGCAGGCCTTCTACGCCCGCGACCTGGCCGGGACCGTCGTGCTCGTCGGCGTGCCGACCCCGGAGATGCAGCTCGAACTGCCGCTGCTCGACGTCTTCGGCCGCGGCGGCGCGCTCAAGTCCTCCTGGTACGGCGACTGCCTGCCCAGCCGTGACTTCCCCATGCTGATCGACCTCTACCTGCAGGGCAGGCTCGACCTCGACGGGTTCGTCTCCGAGACCATCGGCCTCGACCAGGTCGAGGAGGCGTTCGGCAAGATGCACCGCGGGGAGGTGCTGCGGTCGGTCGTCGTGCTCTGACCTGCCGGGAAGCCCGGGGAGGGGGCGGTGCCGCGCGGAGCGGCGCCGCCCCCTTTTGTGTCCCGGGTCACGTAGGCAAGCCTTACCAAAGTGGGTTATGTTAGGTATGCCTTACCTTCCAGAAGATCCCTGAGAGGCGACCCATGTACGTCTGCATCTGCCGCGCCGTCACCGAGAGCGAGGTGCACGACTGCATCGCCGACGGGGCGAGGACGGCTCGCCAGGTGCGGGACGTCACCGGTGCAGGGGGGGACTGCGCGTCCTGCGTCCGAAAGATCTGTGCGATCCTGAAACGGTCAGAGGACCTGGTCACCAGCGCATAGATCGAGGAAGCTTATGCAGGGCGACAAAGAGATCATCGCGCTGCTCAACGAGCAGCTCACCTCCGAGTTGACCGCCATCAACCAGTACTTCCTGCACGCGAAGCTGCAGGAGAACTGGGGGTATACGAAGCTCGCCGCCATCACGCGGGCGGAGTCGATCGACGAGATGCGGCACGCGGAGGAACTCACCGACCGGATTCTGTTCCTCGAAGGTCTGCCGAACTATCAGAAGCTCAACACCCTGCACATCGGCCAGACCGTCAAAGAGCAGCTTCAGGCCGACCTGGAGCTGGAGCTGGGCGTGATCAAGCGGCTGCGCCCGGGGATCGCCCTCATGCGGGAGCGGGGAGACATCACCTCGGCCACGCTCTTCGAGCGCATCCTGGCCGACGAGGAGCACCACGTCGACTACCTGGAGACCGAGCTGGGCCTTCTGGACAGCCTGGGCGAGCAGCTCTACCTCCAGCGGTACGCGGAGCCGCCGTCGTCCTCCTGAGGCCGTCGCTTCCCGCGCTCGTGGGAAGGCTCACGCGAATTCAGATGGACAACGCCCGCCGTCATCGTTTCGGCGGGCGTTTTTTATACCCTCATCCGCTTTCCTGTAACGATGTTCTGAATGGTCGAAAATAGGGTAGAAGATCGCGTCGCTTGCGTGCTGACTATCCCGGATTTATCAGTGTTTGCCCAGGTCAATTGATGAGTCAACGACAAGTCAAAAGGCGCGCTGTAGCCGGGAAACGATCGCACAAGGTCCTACGATCGCACCATGACCTGCGTACTTCTCGCCGAGGATGACACCTCGATTTCCGAGCCACTGGCGCGCGCCCTGCGCCGGGAGGGCTATCAGGTGGAGGTGAGCCCCGATGGCCCGCAGGCCCTGGAGAGGGCCTTGTCGGGGGGCGTCGACCTGATTGTTCTCGACCTCGGCCTTCCAGAGATGGACGGGCTGGAGGTCGCTCGCCGCATTCGCGCGGAGGGACACGGGACTCCGGTCCTGATCCTCACCGCCCGCGTCGACGAAGTCGACACCGTCGTCGGCCTCGACGCCGGGGCCGACGACTACGTGACCAAGCCGTTCCGCCTGGCAGAACTGCTCGCCCGCGTGCGGGCCCTGCTCAGGCGCGGCACATCGGAGACCCCGGTGGTGCAAGGCGTCCGCATCGACGCCGACTCCCGCCGGGCCTGGATGGGAGACAAGGAACTGCACCTGACCACCAAGGAATTCGACCTGCTGCGCGTGCTCGTACGTGACGCGGGCAAGGTCGTCACCCGCGAGCAGATCATGCGCGAGGTGTGGGACACGAACTGGTGGGGGTCGACGAAGACACTGGACATGCACATCTCGTGGCTGCGCCGAAAGCTCGGCGACGACGCGGCCAAGCCGCGCTACATCACGACAGTCCGAGGAGTCGGCTTCCGATTCGAGCGCGAGTAACCGTCGTGGGGCGGTTGCGGGGGAGGGGCTAGCACGTGCGCCGGCGCCTGCTTTCCTCCATGCTGCTCGTCGCGGTCATCGCGGTCCTGCTGTTAGGCGTGCCCCTGGGCGTGGTCGTCGTGCGCTTGATCAACGACGAGGTCGCCCAGGAGCTCAGGACGGACGCGAACCGCCTGCTGCTCGGAGTGGAGTACTCCGTCAGCCAGGGCCAGGAGATCAGTCCGGACCAGCTCGCGCGGAACTACCCGGACCGGTATCTCCAGGTGTTCGTCCGCGGGAATCCGCCGATCGTCGTGGGCTCGCCTCCGCCGGCGGGCCGCGACCTGACCGAGGAGGCGCGCTCCGAGAACGGTTACGTACGCGTCAGCCGCGACTCGGCTCAGATCCACCAGGACACCCAGGCGCGGCTGGTGCTCATAATCGCGCTCGCGGTCGTGGCACTCGGAGCCGCGATCGGACTGGCCACCGTCACCTCGCGTCGCCTGAGCCTGCCGCTCCAAGATCTCACCAGGATCGCGGAGCGGCTGGGCTCGGGCGACGCCAGGCCGAGCAGGCACCGCTACGGCATCCCGGAGCTGGATCTCGTGGCCGAGGTCCTCGACCGCAGCGCGCTGCGGATCTCCGACCTGCTCGCCCGGGAGCGAGAGTTCGCGACCGACGCATCCCACCAGCTGCGTACGCCGCTGACCGGGCTGAGCATGCGCCTGGAGGAGATCGTCGCGGCGGCCGACGAGCCCGAGGTGGTCCGCGAGGAGGGCGAGGCGGCGATCGTGCAGGTCGAGCGGCTGACGGCGGTGATCGACGAACTGCTGGCCGCAGCCCGCAGGCAGCGGCACGCCCAGGCGGAGCCGATCGACGTGGACGACGTGCTGGGGCAGCAGATCGTCGAGTGGGAGCCCGCGTTCCGGCGCGCTCACCGGTCGCTGGTGCTGGCGGGCGACCGCGGCCTGCGCGCCTTCGGCACGACCGGCGGGCTCAGCCAGGTGCTGTCCACCCTGCTGGAGAACTCCCTCAAGCACGGCGACGGCGTGCTGACGATCAACACATCGAGTACGGGCAGGTCTGTGGTGATCGAGGTGGCCGACGAGGGGCCGGGCATTCCGGAGGCCCTCGGCCACCGGGTTTTCGAGCGGAGCGTCAGCGGAGGGGGCGGCACGGGCCTGGGGCTCACCCTCGCCCGCGCCCTGGTGGCGGCCGACGGCGGGCGGCTGGAGCTGGTCAAGCGGTGCCCGGCGACCTTCGCGATCTTCTTACGCCACACCCGCGACAACGACCGTCACCGCGTGGTGAGCGGCCCCGCCTGACGGGGTGCCGTTCAGCGGGTGGCGAGGGGGTCGGCCTGTGCCTTCACCTCGGGGTGGGGCCGCGCGCCGGCCTCCTCGGCCAGTTCGGGAGTCGCCAGGAACACCCACTTCTTGTACGACCAGAGGCGGAACAGCGTGCCGATCACCAGGCCGACGAGCTGGGCGACGTTGTAGCTCAGCGTGTCGTGCAGGCCCAGGGTGTAGGTCCTGAACCCGATGGCGATCAGTGAGGGCAGCAGGCCGATGCCGTTCAGCAGGAAGAACAGGACGTACTCGCGTGCCAGGCCGCTCTGCTGACGGTGGCGGTAGGTCCAGAAGCGGTTGCCCGCGTAGGCGAACGTCGCGGCGACGACGGTGGAGATGACCTTCGAGATGATCGGGCCCAGGCCGACGCCGAACGTCAGCAGGTTGGCGCCGCCGTAGTCGATGACGAACGCGATCGCGCCGATCGTGCCGAACTTGAGCAACTCGTGGATGAGCGCGGCGAACCGCTCGTAGGCGCTTCGTAGAAGTTGCACGTCCCGCACGGTCCTTCCTGTTCAGCGGCCATGGTCGGCGGCGAGGTCTTCTCAGGCTACCGGTAGCAAGCACAAATCGGGGTCTTGCCGCAACCCTGACCCGCTTCGCCGCAGGTCACCAAAGAACATTTCAAGAAAAATCCTGCTATGCGGGATGGCTGGGCGCTCTTCGCACTACGCTCTCGCCCGACCAGGATCACTTCGCTTCGGGGGGGCCTGCTCTGGAGGGGTGGCCTTTCAACGTGTTGCGGAGACTCACGACCCTCGGTCTCGGCCTCGTCCTGCTCGCGGGGTGTGGGACCGAGGGCGTACGCGGGATCCCGGCCGATCCCGGCGCCACGTCCCCGGAGACGACCGAGATCACGATGGCCGACGCCCAGGCGGCCTTCGACAGCCTGAGCGACCTCGCCGACGCCTGGAAGGACGAGGACTGCGCCAAGGTCGGGCAGCTCACGACGGGGGTCGAGAGCACCGTGGGCCGCCGCGTGTGCGCGGCCGCGCCCGGTTCTTCCGGCCCCCGGACCATCGGATCTCACGGAAGATTTCAATCCGCGAGGGGCCTTCGCGGATGGGGTGATCCGGAGTTTCTGCTGCCCGCCCGGCAGGACGGCGATGACGGCGCCTGGTTCGCTGTGCTGGCCGGAAAGCCCAGGCCCGCCTACTTCGTCTTCGTACGGGCGGACGGCCGGTGGCGGCTCGGCGCCGGGCCGATCCCGGTCGTGGGCAAGGCGCCCCCGGCGATGGACGGCGTGGAGGGCGAGGTGACCGACGCCGCGGCCGATCCGGGCGCGGCCGTCGGGGCGCGGCTCGCGCCCACCCGGCACGTGGCGTTCCTGACCGATCCCGCGGGGGTGAACGGAAAAGGGGTCAGCGGGGTGCGCTTCGCCTCCGGCGACCCCATGCGCGGCCTTCTCACGGAACTGGTCGGCGCCCCCGGCAGGGCCCGCCCCGATCACCTGTCCACGGACGTGCGTATCGAGGGACCGGCCCGCGCGCTCGCGCTGCCCCGCGGGGGGTCGCTGGTGTTCCACGCGCTGCGCGTCGTCTTCAGCCAGAGGCCGGGCTCGGGCCGTTCCTCCCTCGCCCATCCCCGGTATCGGGCCGCCGACGTACGCGCGTTCACCGGCGGCACATCCGCGACCGTCACCGGCAGCGAGGTCCTGATGCTGGCCACCGAGGTGTCCGAGGACAACACGATGACGACCGTGGGTCTGCGGCGGGTCCTCGCGGACATCGGCGAGGGCGCCGACGGGGGCTCCGGCTGACGGGGTTTGCGGCGCGACTGGGTAGGCTTACGTGCCGTGAACAGCCCGAACGTTCCCCCCTCCAAGCCCGTGACCGCCCCAGTTGTGGGCATGGTCGGCGCGGGCCAGCTCGCGAGGATGACGCAGCAGGCCGCGATCGCGCTCGGCGTCGACCTTCGCGTGCTCGCCGGCGCCCGTGACGAGAGCGCCGCCAAGGTCATCGTGGACACCCACCTCGGCGACTACCGCGACCTCGCCGCCCTGCGGGAGTTCGCCAAGGGGTGCGACGCCCTCACCTTCGACCACGAGCACGTGCCGACCGAGCACATCCGGGCTCTGGCCGCGGACGGATACGCCGTACACCCCGGGGCCGACGCGCTCGTCCACGCGCAGGACAAGGCGGTGATGCGCGAGCGGCTCACCGCGATCGGCGCGCCCTGCCCGGCCTGGGCCAGGGTCGGCGACCTGGCCGGCGTCGAGGCGTTCGCCGAGGAGCACGGCTGGCCGGTGGTGCTGAAGGCGGTGCGCGGCGGCTACGACGGCCGGGGCGTGTGGGTCTGCTCGTCCCCCGACGAGGCACGTGAGGTTCTCGCCACCGGCGTGGACCTGCTGGCCGAGGCGTTCGTCCCGTTCGAGCGGGAGGTCGCCGTGCTGGTCGCCCGGTCCCCGCACGGCCAGGGCGTCAGCTACCCGGTCGTGGAGACCGTGCAGAAGGACGGCATCTGCGTCGAGGTCATCGCGCCCGCGCCGGGCCTGAGCGAGGAGGAGACGGCGCACGCCCAGCGGGTCGCGCTCACGATCGCGCGCGACCTCGGCGTGACCGGGCTCCTCGCGGTCGAGATGTTCGTCACGAAGACCGGGCTCGTGGTCAACGAACTGGCCATGCGCCCGCACAACAGCGGCCACTGGACGATCGAGGGCGCCCGCACCTCGCAGTTCGAGCAGCACCTGCGGGCCGTGCTCGACCTGCCGCTCGGGTCGCCGTCGATGACCGCGCCGGTCGTCGTCATGGCCAACCTGCTGGGTGGTCCCGACCCCGACGTGTACTCCCGGTATGAGCACGTGATGGCCAACGACCCGGGCATCAAGATTCACTTCTACGGCAAGGACGTCCGGCCCGGCCGGAAGATCGGGCACGTCACCGCCCTCGGGACCGACCTCGACGAGGTGCGGGCCCGCGCTCACCACGCCGTCACCTGCCTGAGAGGACCTGTGGATGCCTGACGCCGGGCCTGATGTCGGAATCGTCATGGGGAGCGACTCGGACTGGCCGGTGATGCGCCAGGCCGCCGAGGCGGTCGCGGAGTTCGGCGTGTCCTTCGAGGCCGACGTGGTGTCGGCGCACCGCATGCCCGCCGAAATGATCGACTACGGCTCCCGCGCCGCCGGGCGCGGCCTGAAGGTGATCATCGCAGGGGCCGGCGGCGCCGCCCACCTGCCGGGCATGCTGGCCTCGGTCACGCCGCTGCCCGTGATCGGGGTCCCGGTGCCGCTCAAGTATCTGGACGGCATGGACTCGCTGCTGTCGATCGTCCAGATGCCGGCCGGCGTACCCGTGGCGACCGTCGCCGTCGGCGGGGCCCGCAACGCGGGACTGCTCGCCGTACGGATCCTGGCCGCGTCGGACGAGAGGCTGCGGCGGCGGATGGAGGAGTTCCAGGCCGCCCTGCGCGACCAGGCGCACGCCAAGGGCGAGCGGCTGCGCGCCGAAGCGGCCCAGCTCGGTCAGTAGGCCGGCAGGCCAGGAGGGACTCGGCCCCCGATCAGGGGCGGCCGAGGGCGTGGTAGTCCCAGCCGGCGTCCCGCCAGGTCTCCGGGTCGAGCGCGTTGCGGCCGTCGACGATCGTGCGCGTCGCGACGGCCGCTCCCAGCTCCTCGGGGTCGAGGAGGACGAACTCCTGCCACTCGGTGAGCAGCAGCACCACGTCGGCCTCGCGGGCGGCCTCCAGGGCCGACTCGGCGTACCCGAGGTGGGGGTGGGCCGCCCGCGCGTTGGGCAGGGCGACCGGGTCGTAGACCGTGACCTGCCCGCCCTGCTCGGCGATCTTCACCGCCACGTCGAGCGCCGGCGAGTCGCGGATGTCGTCGGAGTTGGGTTTGAACGCCGCTCCCAGCACCGCGACCCTACGGCCGTCGAACGCCCCGCCCAGCAGGTCGCGGGCGAGGTCGGCGGTCCGGGTGCGGCGCCGCAGGTTGATCTCGTCGACCTCGCGCAGGAAGGCGAGCGCCCGGTCGGCGCCCAGCTCGTCGGCCCTGGCCGTGAACGCCCTGATGTCCTTCGGCAGGCAGCCGCCGCCGAAGCCGAGGCCGGGGTTGAGGTACCTGCCGCCGATTCTCTCGTCGTACGACAGTGCCTGTGCCAGCTGGGTGACATCGCCGCCGGCGGCCTCGCAGACCTCGGCCATGGCGTTGATGAAGGAGATCTTCGTGGCCAGGAACGCGTTCGCGGCCGACTTCACCAGCTCGGCGGTGGGAAAGTCGGTCACCACGATCGGGACCTCGCCCAGGGGCGCGTAGACGTCCCGCAGCACCTTCTCGGCCCGCTCCGAGACGACCCCCAGCACGATCCGGTCGGGCCGGAGCGTGTCCTGCACCGCGAAGCCCTCACGCAGGAACTCGGGGTTCCAGGCCAGCTCGACCTGCATGCCGGCGGGCGAGAGCCGTACGAGCTTGTCGGCGAGGCGCTCGGCGGTGCCGACCGGCACCGTGGACTTGCCCACGACCAGGCACTCGCGGTCGAGGTGGGGAGCCAGGGAGTCGACGACCGCGTCGAGGTAGGAGACGTCGGCGGCGTACCCGCCCTTCTTCTGGGGGGTGCCCACACAGATGAAGTGGACGTCGCCGAACTTCGCCGCCTCCTCGTAGGAGGTGGTGAAGCGCAGCCTGCCCGAGTCGAGGTTGCGGCGGAGGAGCTCCTGCAGACCGGGCTCGTGGATCGGCAGCTCGCCGCGCCGTAGCTGCTCGATCTTGCCTTGGTCCACGTCCAGACCGAGCACTTCGAAGCCCAGTTCGGCCATGCACGCCGCGTGCGTAGCACCCAGATATCCGGTCCCCAGCACGGTGAGGCGGTACGGCACGGCATGCTCCCCTCTTACCGACTCTTTGTGATCTGGCATGGTACCGGCCCAACCAACTGCCCAGTGAACCACCTGGGCAAACCGGCACCCTGGCCCCCACGGTACGGGTCCGGGGCCCTACGGTCGACGCCAGGACATCACTTCCTCACCCCTGTCAGGGTGATGCGTCAGGGGAGGCGTCGTACTGACTGGTAACTTTCTATTCGGACGTCCTAGTATCGCGCTATGAGCTTCCCTCTCTACGCCCCAGCTGAGGAGCACGAGATGCTCCGCGAGACGGTCCGGGCCCTCGCCGACGAGAAGATCGCCCCGCGTGCCGCGGCGGCCGACGAGAACGAGGAGTTCCCCTGGGAGGTCTACAAGGACCTCGTCGCCGCCGACCTGCATGCCGTCCACATCCCCGAGCCGTACGGCGGGGCGGGTGCCGACGCGCTCGCGACCGTGATCGTGATCGAGGAGGTCGCCCGCGCGTGCGCCTCGTCCTCGCTGATCCCGGCTGTCAACAAGCTGGGCACCGTGCCGCTGCTGCTGTCGGCGTCCGAGGAGCTCAAGCGGCGCTACCTGACGCCGGTCGCGCGGGGGGAGGCCATGTTCTCCTACGCCCTGAGCGAGCCGGAGGCGGGCTCGGACGCCGCCTCGATGAAGACCAGGGCCGAGCGGGACGGCGACCACTACGTGCTGAACGGCACCAAGATGTGGATCACCAACGCGGGCGTGTCGGAGTACTACACGGTCATGGCCGTGACCGACCCGGCGGCCGGCGCCCGGGGCATCTCCGCCTTCGTCGTGGAGAAGGACGACGAGGGCGTCTCGTTCGGGCCCAAGGAGAAGAAGCTCGGCATCAAGGGCTCGCCCACCCGCCAGGTCATCCTGGAGAACGTCCGGATCCCGGCGTCGCGCATGATCGGCGAGCCGGGCACCGGGTTCAAGACCGCCCTGGCCACGCTCGACCACACCCGCGTCACGATCGCCGCGCAGGCGCTCGGCATCGCCCAGGGCGCGCTCGACTACGCCGTCGGGTACGTCAAGGAGCGCAAGCAGTTCGGCAGGCCGATCGCCGACTTCCAGGGCCTGCAGTTCATGCTCGCCGACATGGCGATGAAGCTGGAGGCCGCCCGGCAGCTCACCTACGCCGCCGCCGCCAAGTCGGAGCTGGCCATGAACGGCACCCCGGTCAAGGACCTCACGTTCTTCTCCAGCGCCGCCAAGTGCGCCGCCTCCGACGCCGCCATGGAGATCACCACCGACGCGGTGCAGCTCCTCGGGGGGTACGGCTACACGCGCGACTTCCCCGTCGAACGCATGATGCGTGACGCCAAGATCACCCAGATCTACGAGGGCACCAACCAGATCCAGCGCATGGTCATGGCCCGCCAGCTCCTCAAGTAGCCCCTGACCAGCGCAAACCCCGCCTGTCGTATATGGGAGGCGGGGTTCGCTGTGTCCTGACAGGGCTTCTGAACGATCGCTGTTCCGTCCCTGTTCCGTCAGAGAGGGTGCGGTCCCCAGGCCGGATTCGTGGGCTGCGTGCAACTTTCAGGCTGTCCTCCCGAACCGCGGCCGGGTCGTTGCGGGGCGGCCAAGGCTTGACCGGGAGACGCCCCAAGTCAGGGGGACCGGGTTTCTTCGGTTCCGCCTGGCCGCCCGCCTCCGCGCGACTGCGGCGCCTTGACTCGGGTGAAGCGTCCGGTCAGGCTCCTCGATTGTCGACCGGTGGATCGATTGACGGGAGCGTCGGCGATGGGTGTTCAACGGCGGCGGAAGCTGCGATCGGCCACGACGTTCGGCGTAGCGGTGTCCTTCGTGGCGGGGACATTGACCGCCCAGGCGGCCCTGAACCCGGCTGCGGCGGCAGCGGGTCCCACGTTGTCGGTGGACCTGTCCGCCGCCCGGCACGCGATCAGCCCGGACATCTACGGCATGAACGGCGCCGACCCGGCGTTCGCCGCCGAGATCGGCCTGCCGGTGGCGCGCTGGGGCGGCAACGCGAGCACGCGGTACAACTTCAAGAACCACACCTACAACACGGGAAGCGACTGGTACTTCGAGAACATCGTCGCCGGGCCCGACAACACGGTCGAGGCGTTCGTCAAGACCAACCGGGACCGCGGCACCAAACAGGTCGTCACCGTGCCGATGAGCGGGTGGGTGGCCAAGGACTCGCCCGCCGAGCATCCGTTCGCCTGCGGATTCCCTGCCAGCCGGTTCCCCGCTCAGGACGGATTCGACCAGTGGGACGCCGGCTGCGGCAACGGCAGGCTCAACAACGCGAACCTCACCGGGGCGGTGCCCGAGGACACCTCGATCCCGGTGGACGCCTCATTCGACGGCGAGATGGTGTCGCATCTGGTGAGCCAGTTCGGTAGGGCGGCGCGCGGCGGCGTGTCGATCTACGAGCTCGACAACGAGCCGGTGTTGTGGAACTCCACGCATCGCGACGTGCACCCCGAGGCGGTCTCGTACGACGAGCTGGGCGGCAAGAGCACCGCGACCGCCGCGGCCATCAAGGCCGCCGACCCGAGCGCGGCCGTGCTCGGCCCGTCCGGCTGGGGATACTGCGAGTGGGTCGCGTCCGGGGTGGACGGCTGTGCGCCGGGCGCCGACGCGGCCGCGCACGGCGGGCTCAACCTGTCGCAGTGGTTCCTGAAGAACATGAAGGACTACAGCGACGCGCACGGCCGCAAGCGCATGCTCGACTACTTCGACCAGCACTACTACCCGCAGATCAACGGCGGCAAGGACCCTGAGTCCAACGCGTGGCGGCTGCGGTCCACGCGTTCGCTGTGGGACCCGACGTACGTCGAGGAGTCCTGGATCGGCCCCACGGGCGTGAACGCGCCGCCGCTGCAGTTCATCCGCAAGATGAAGGAGTGGGTCGCGCAGTACTACCCCGGCACGAAGACCGCGATCACCGAGTACAACTGGGGCGCGCTGGACGACATCAACGGCGCCCTGGCGCAGGCCGACGTTCTCGGCATCTTCGGTCGTGAGGGTCTCGACCTCGCGACCATCTGGGGCGAACCCCAGCCGACGCAGCCCGGCGCCTACGCGTTCCGGATGTATCGCAACTATGACGGCGCGGGGAGCCGGTTCGGCGACGTGAGCGTGTCGGCGGCCAGCAGCGATCAAGGGCAGCTTGCGGTGTACGGGGCGCAGCGCTCGCGCGACAAGGCGCTGACCCTGATGGTCATCAACAAGACCGGCGGTGAGCTGACCTCACCGTTGTCGATCGCCGGACTGCACGGCAACGCCAAGGCACAGCGATTCACCTACGGCCCGGCCGATCTCAGCTCGATCGTGCGCGGTGACGATCTCCTGGTGCACCAGGGCCGGGTCACTGCGACGTACCCGGCTAACTCGATCACCCTGCTGGTCGTACCGGGGCATCGGCGTTGATGGTTCCCGGGAGGGAGCGGCCCTGGCCGGCCGACCCCTCCCGGCCTGGACGGTGATCACCTCGCGGCGAGAGTTTCCAGCGGCAGGATCTCCGCGAAGACCTGGTCACCTTCAAGTAGCCCTTGAGCAGCGAAAACCCCACCTCCCGTAAAGGGGGGCGGGGTTCGCTGTATCCGCTGTGGCGTTAGACGTTCAGGTCGGGACGTTGGCGCATGCGCCCGTCCGTGCCGAGTTCAAGGACCGTGTCGATTCCGATCCGTTCGAGGAACGTGAAATCGTGGCTGACGACGAGGAGGGCTCCGCGGTAGGCGTCGAGTGCCTCTGCGAGTTGCTCGACGCTGGCGATGTCGAGGTTGTTGGTGGGCTCGTCGAGGATCAGCAGCTGGGCGGGCGGCTCAGCCAGAAGGAGCTTCGCGAGCGAGACACGGAAGCGTTCGCCGCCCGAGAGGGTCCTGACCGGACGGTCGGCGCTGTCCCCACGAAGCAGCAGACGGGCGAGCTGGTTGCGGATCGTTCCGGCCGTCGTGCCGGGAGCGACCGACTGCACGTTCGCCATGGCGCTCGCGCCTTCGTCGAGTCCGTCGAGGCGCTGGGGCAGGTAGCCGATCAGATCGGTCAGGAGTCTCCCGTGTGCTCGGCCGGGAGCCGGCGTTCCGCCGTGGACGAGCTGTTCGACCAATGTCGACTTGCCGGCCCCGTTCGGCCCGACGAGGGCGACTCGCTCGGGTCCTTGGATGACCACGGTGCGGTCGTCGTCGTGGAGCTCGGCCAGGCGGCGGCCACGCGGGACATCAGGGTCGGGAAGCGTGAGGTTGATGTGCTCGTCCTCGCGGACGCGTGCGTCGGCGGCGTTCACGGCGGCCTGGGCGGCCTGGACCTTGTCGTCGAGGGTGGAGCGCAGCGATCCGGCGGATGCCTGCGCCTTGCTGGCCCGGTTGCCGGCCAGGATCTTCGGGATGCCTCCGTCCTTCTGCGTCTTCTTGGCGGTGCGCTCCCTGCGGGCGAGTTTGGTCTCGGCCTCGACCCGCTGGCGTTTCTCGACCTTGAGCGCCTGCTGGGCCGAACGAGCGGCCTGAACGGCGGCGGCCTGCTCGTGTTCCAGGTGCTCCTTCCAGGCGCTGTAGGGGCCACCGAAGGTGTCGAGGTTCCCGGCGTAGAGCTCGGAGGTGTTCTCCATGTGCTCCAGCAGTTCGAGGTCGTGGCTGACGACGACGAGGGTCCCGGGCCATTCGTCCACGAACTCGGCGAGCTTGGCTCGAGTGGGCCGGTCAAGGTTGTTGGTCGGCTCGTCGAGCAGCGTGATCGGAGTGCGGCGGATGCGCAGGCCGGTGATGGCGATGAGCATCGCTTCTCCGCCGGAGACTTCGGCGATCCGACGGTCCAGATCCGCGGCGGTGAAACCGATCTGGTGCAGCGCCTCGTCGGCTCGAGCCTCGATGTCCCAGTCGTCGCCGATGGTGTCGAAGTGCCGCTCGTCGACGTCGCCGGCCTCGATCGCTCTCAGCGCTGCGAGGATGCCGTCGATGCCGAGGAGCCCGGCGATGGTCGTCTCCTGGCGGAGGGTGAGCGTCTGCGGCAGGTAGCCGACCTCGCCGATGGTGTCGATCTGGCCGGCTGTCGGGGTCAGGATTCCGGCGATCAGTCGCAGCAGGGTCGACTTCCCGGCGCCGTTGCGGCCGATCAGGCCTGTGCGGCCGGTCGTGAACGTGCCGTTGACGCCGGAGAGCGCGACGCTGCCGTCGGGCCATTCGAACGTCAGGTCGCGGAGGGTGATAGCGGACTTAGTGGACATTATTGGTGGTTCTCTTCTCTCTGCCCATCACCGAGGGACGGATGTGATGGGGATCAGTGCTCACGACGAGGCGATCAGCCGCCGGAATGCGAGCTGACAGGGGCAACCGGCCCCTGGCCAGGTGTCAGTGCGGCAACGGAGTCGATCCCGGCAACGGGGAAGCCCGCCGACATGCGACAGCGGGCGGGTCCGCTGCCGGAGCGGAGAGAAGCCGGAGAGACGGCGAGATCGACATCACACGCGTTCGCGAGCACAGACTCGTGACCGAGGTCGGTGCGGTGCGAACGTGCCGGTGAGGTTCACAGAGGAAGGTCAACGCCATGAACTGGCGGACCAATGGCCCTGCAGGGAGTGAACAGTCGTCACCGATGAGGGAGCGATGCTCCTCGCAGGTGAAAGCCACCGGCAGTTCGGTGGCTAGATTCTGTCGACCTCAATCTCCATGGCCCGGATCCTATCAGTTGTGAGGGTCCTCCCGTTTCCTGCCACGGCAGGAGGCCGGCCTGACGAAGTCGCTGTTGGGGAACGGCTTCCCGCGCCGTCCTCGTGGTCGGCGCAGCGACGCCGTCTCTGGCCGTGGAGCTCTGGTTGTCCCGGCGGCGTCCCGCGATGCTGCCGGTGCCCGGCAGACAGGAGGCTGTCGTCACCCTGGCCTTCGCCGATTAGCTCACATCAGAAGATTTCGGGGCAAATGTGATCCCAATGTCATAAAGATCCGACATCGTGGAGGGGTGCGAACGTGGCTCGGTGATCAGGTGAGGAAACGGCTGGGCACGTTCGGCCTGATCGGGCCCTCCATCGTGCAGTGTGCCGTGGGCGCCGCGCTGGCCTGGATCGCCGCCGTTCATCTGCTCGGCCACGCCCACCCCCTCTTCGCACCCATCTCTGTGATGATCTGCGTGGGTGTGGGGCACGCGCAGCGGCTGCGCAGGCTGGCCGAGCTGGTGGTCGGCGTCAGTCTGGGGGTGGGCGTCGGCGACCTGCTGGTGTCCTGGATCGGCTCGGGCCCCTGGCAGCTGGCGCTCGTGATCGCGCTGGCGATGGCCGTCGCGGGGTTGTTGAACAGCAGCGAGCTGTTCGTGTCGCAGGTCGGGTCGTCCGCGGTGCTGGTCGCCATGCTGGTGCCGGGCGAGGACGGCGGCGGGCTTGACCGGATGGCCGACGCGCTCACCGGTGGCATCGTCGGCATCGTCGCGGTCGCCTTGCTGCCCGCCAGTCCTCTCACCATCGCGGGCAAACATCTGTCCGGCGTACTGGACGCCTTCTCCACCGTGCTGGAACAGGCGGCGGAGGCCATCGAGAAGGGCGATATGGACCTGGCGGCCGAGGCGCTGGAGTGCGGACGCAAAACCCAGACCGCGGTCGAGGAGTTCACGGCGGCGCTGGAGAACAGCAAGGAGATCATCAGGATCTCGCCGCTGCGCCGGCACCACCGGGCCAGGCTGGCCAGATATCAGACCGCCGCCCTACCGGTGGACCTGGCGCTGCGCAACGCACGCGTGCTGGTCCGCCGCACGCTCGCGGCGATGGGGGAGCCGAGCCCGCCGCCGGTGGCGCTGGCGGAGTTGCTGCGCGAAGTCTCGGAGGCGGCGCTGCTGCTCCAGCTCGAACTGGGGGCCGGGCGCGAACCGACGTTGGCCAGGCAGGCCCTGCTCGCCGTCGCCGCGCGGGAGCGGCCCAAGACCCTGGGCTTCTCGGCGAACGTCATCATCGCGCAGCTGCGCTCCATCGCCGTCGACCTGCTCGAGGCGACCGGGATGGATCACGACGAGGCCTCGGCGACGCTGACCCCACTGAACGAGCTGAGCGACGAGAGCATGCGCGGCTGAGGCCGAACGCCCTGCCCGCCGTCATCCTCTACTCTGCGAGGGCGTTCACCCGTGCCTCAGTATCTTCACGAGCAGCGGGATCCGAGCAGCGCCGGGTGCTGTGGCGGCTCCCATAGCGACTTCACCGCGTCGTCCCGGGAGTAGCGGCGCTTGGCCGCTCATCGGGGATGTGGTCAAGGGGGCGGGCAGGCGTCGTGGCAGCCGCCGAAGCGCTCGGTCTCCGGCCGGACGAACCGGGTCTCCTGCGTTCCGCGCAGCGCCTCGGTCATCGCCTTCTTCCAGATCAGGCCGGGAATCGACGTGCCGTCCACATGCGCGTAGTGGCGGCCGCCGATGGTGACGTCCACCATCGGGTGCCGTAGCGGGCCACGAGAGTCGCCGAGGCTGACGGCCGAGGCCAGGCCGGGGGTGTAACCGGCGAACCAGGCGGTGCGGGAGGCGTCGCCCATGCCGGGCATGCCCGCCGCCTCGCGGCCGACGCCCTTGAGCGGGCTCCTCGCCAGGACGTCCGACAACACTCCGGTGACGGCGTCGGCGACCGCCGGGTCCAGGACCTGCGCGCAGTGCGGTGCGAAGGAGCGGGTGGCACCGGAGCCGTCGCGGATTTCGGCGATCACCCTCGGCTCGCAGAAGCGGCCGCGGGCGGCGAGGCTCGCGTACGAGTTGGCCACCGAGATGGGATCGACCTCGTTGAAGCCCAGTGCGAACGTCTCGAATTCCCGGAGCGGTTCCTCGCCGGCGCTCCTGAGGCCGAGCCGCTCGGCCGTCTTGACGGTCTCGCACAGGCCGACCTTCTCCTGTAACCGCATGTAGAAGGTGTTCACCGCGTCCCGGGTGCCCGACCGCAGGGTGACAAACCGGATCCCGCCCTCCTTCCGGTTGTGCACGACCGCCCTCATATCGCCGACCGCCCGGCCCGCACAGTCCTTGAACGCCGAGAGGCGGGGGGCGCGGTATTCGTCCGCGACGACGAAGCCGTCCTCGTACCGCAGCCCTGCGGCGAGCGCGGCGGTCAGGGCGTAGGGCATCGCCGTCGTGCCCTGCGCGAAGGCCGGCCCGTCGGCGGAATCGAGGTTGGTGGCCATCGCCCTGACGGCGCCCTCGCCGGGAACGATCATGACTTGGGCGGTGAGCTGCGGATCGTCGCGATGGACGTAGGCGTCGACGGCCCGCTGCGCGGCCCGCTGGAGCCGCGGGTCGATCGTGGTCCGGATCGTCAGGCCGTCGCGGGTGAGCAGTTGCGGGTCCTCGGCGAGAAGTTGCTTCCTGACCTGACGGCAGAGATAGGGATGTCCGCTGCCCGCGCAGTCGCCGGAGAACTCCTCGATGACGGTGCCGTCGACATCCAGCAACACGCTCTTCCGGGCCGCCGCAGGGGAAGCGGAGGCCGCGGAGGAAACGGAGGCCGCGCCGGTGGAACTTGACGCCACGCGCTCCTCATTCGCACCGCCGTCCGGCGCCGTCCGCAATAACAGGAGGACCGCGACAAACGCCCCCGCCGCGGCGGCGCCCAGGAGTGCGAGCATTGTCTTCATCGTTGCCCTTCGGGTGCACCTTTCTGAGAGATGATCCGGGAACGGCTGAGTTCAGACAACTGGCCGGAAAGACGACATCGGCCCGCGGACGCCGGCCGGGGTGATCCGGCAAGCGAGATTTCCCCGCATGAGGATCTTGTGAGCGCGTTGCGGGTGGGATAAAAGTGATAACGACATCACCGACCCTTGTGGGGTTGGTCGACGCCATCACGGGGATCGCGACGGTTTGTGGATGCCTATGGCCATCTGCGGCGACTTTCTAGGTCGTGGCGGCCGAACCGGCATCCATGAAAGTCATGTTCGCCCGAGCGTCACACGGGGAAACGGGCACGGGCCATCTCGGCGGGGAAGCATCCTGGCGGCTATGGGGACAGTTCACGCCTGCTCGCTTCGGTGAAGTTGACGACGACAGGTGTGCCGACAGCGGCTCGGAGCTGCTCTATAGTGGGATTTTCATGATCAAAATGATCATAGCGGACAGTCAGCCGATATTTCGAGAAGGGTTGCGTGCCGTCCTCGCCGCCGACTCCCATATCGCGATCGCGGGCGAGGCGTCCTCGGGGGAGGAGGTCGTCGTCCGGGCGAGGGAGTTGCGGCCCGACGTCGTATTGATGGATCTGCGGATGTCACCCGGAGGCGGCGCCGACACTGTCGCACGCATCCTGGACGACCGCCCTGAGACGCGGGTGGTGGTCTTGACCGGTGCCGCGGATGATCGGGACATCTTCGGGGCGATCGCGGCAGGAGCGTCCGGCTACCTGTTGAAAGAGACCAGCGCCATCGAACTGCTCGCGGCGATTTCCACGGTCGTCGAGGGAGGCACGGTTCTCGCTCCGCCGGTGGCCACGAAACTCGTGTCCAGGATGAGCATGCCGGACATACAACCCCTGACTCCTCGCGAGGCGGAGGTTCTTTCTCTGGTGGCGAAGGGGCTGTCGAACGCCGAGATCGGACGGTCACTGATCATAGGTGAAAGCACCGTGAAGACGCATTTGAATCGCATCTTCGGCAAGCTCGACGTCTCCGGCCGGACGGCGGCGGTCACCACTGCGATGAGGTGGGGCTTGATCGAGTCTTCGGCCGGTTGATTCCCGGCGATATCGAGCATGCCGCGGTGCCGTCCGGAAGGTGACGGCGGTGCCGGGTCACCAGTGCGTACACGACGATCGCCGGCCATGACACGGGCGGGTGCGCCTGGGGCCAGGCGAAAGCGCCCGCCGCAAGGCGCGGAGCGAAGTGGGGCAGAAACCGCAGTCGCTTCGAGCGGTCATGCTCGTTGATTCCGGCTCCGGCGAGGGAACGTCGGTCATCGCGTCGAGCACCGGCCGAAGCGATTCAGTGCACCGAAACCCGAGCGGCCCCGCCGGCTTCTGTTGACGATGTTCCGTCTCCTGGTCTAACTTCGTCTCTAGGAGGGACGAGGTTAGACGCATCGGTGATGCGGGGCTCCGTCCTGGGCGTGGTAGTAATGAGATCCGCGGAGGAGGCCCGTACAGACAGAGTTGGTGCACCATGACCGAGCGATACCTCGGCGTTCTCGGTATCGGCGAGGCGCTGGGCGTGAGCCGGCACGCGGTGCACAAGTGGCGCTCCCGCTATCCCGGTGATTCGGAGCACCCGTTCCCGGAGCCCGATGTCGAGGTCGACGGAACTCCCGGCTGGCGGCCTGATCGGCTGGCGGAAATCACCGAGTGGCGCAACGGCCTGCCGGGCCGTGGCGTCGGCGGCGGACGTCCTACCGCCGCCCGACAGGAATACCTGAAAGAAGCGGCGGCGCGAGGCATGGACCGGGATGAAGCGCTGCGCGCGCTCGTCACCTTGTCCGAAGAGTTTCCCGAGATGACCGAGCAGGAGATCTGCGCCTGGCTCATCGGACATTGGCGGAGATAGCACTTTCCCCCGATCAATCCCATCACGAAGGCGATGACGCATGCCCGAAATCGGCGGCGAGACCGCACCCGGATTCGAAGCGGTACGTGAGGCGTTCGCGGCCAACCTGGCCGGCGGACAGGAAGTGGGCGCCGCGGTCGCCGTCTACCTGCGCGGCCGGAAGGTCGTCGACCTGTGGGGCGGGATCGCCGACCCCGGGACCGGCCGCCGCTGGGAGCGCGACACCCTGCAGGTGGTGTTCTCCACCACCAAGGGCGTCACCGCCGCCTGCGCGCACCTGCTGGCCGAGCGCGGCGAGCTGGACCTGGACGCCCCCGTCGCCGACTACTGGCCGGAGTTCGCGGCATGCGGAAAGGACCGGATCCCGGTCCGCTGGCTGCTCACCCACCAGGCCGGACTGCCCGCGCTCGATCACCCGATCACTCCGGCGGAGGCGATCGCCTGGGACCCCATGGTGACCGCACTGGCCGCCCAGCGGCCGTTCTGGGAGCCGGGCACCGATCACGGCTATCACGCCCACACGTACGGCTGGCTGGTCGGCGAGGTCGTCCGCCGGGTGACCGGCCGGAGTCTCGGCACGTTCCTCGCCGAGGAGATCGCGGCACCGCTCGGCCTGGACCTGTGGATCGGGCTGCCGGAATCCGAGCAGCATCGGGTCAGCCGGATCGTCGCCGACTCGATCGACCTCGGCGCGTTGGCCGGGATCGACCTCGACGCCCTGCCCGAGCCCGCGCGCGAGGTGATGAGCGCCTACGCCGATCCCACGTCACTGACGATGCGGGCGATGACCGTCGTCACGCCGATGCCGAACCACGACAACCCCGCCGAGCAGCTCGCGGAGATGCCGTCGACCAACGGCATCTGCACCGCACGCGCGCTGGCCCGCTTCTACGCCGCGCTCATCGGTGAGGTCGACGGGCATCGCGTCCTCTCACCCGCCACTCTGGCGGCGGCGACCGCCGAACAGGTCAGCGGCGTGGACCGCGTCCTGCGCGTGCCCGTCCGGATCGCCACCGGTTTCGGCCTACCGACCTCCGACGCCTTCTGGTACAGCCCGACCGCCTTCGGTTTCCCCGGCTACGGCGGGTCGCTCGGCTTCGCCGACCCGGCAACCGGCATGGCCTTCGGGTACGTCATGAACCGCATTCAGGAAGGCGTACCGGACCGGAGAGCCGCCACGCTCCTCGACGCGGTCCGCGGCGCGATCACGGCGCAGGCCCGGTAGCACCTCCGCGACAGCCCCGGCCGCAGGCGCACCGTGCCGGGTCGTGCCGTGCCGTGCCTGGGCTGTGCGCGGGCCACAGTGGGGGCGGGCACCGTGAACGACCCGGAGAACCGTACGCGGATAGAGATCGATGTGGCGGTCTTCTCGCCCCCTGACGGAGGCCGGGCGGGCAGGCTGCTGTCTCTGGGGGAGGCGAAGTGGGGGGAGACGATGAGCCACCACCACGTGGGGCGGCTGGCCCGGGCCCGCGATCTTCTCGCCGCCAAGGGCTACGACACCCGCGACACGATTCTGGCCTGCTACGGCGGCTCGGGCTTCACGGCCGAGCTGCGGGCGTCGGCAGCCGAGGACCCCGGTATCCGCCTGATCGGCCTGGACGACATCTACGCCCCGGACGCTTTCGGCTGAGGCCCGGCTGCGGCAGTTCTGCCGCAGCCGAAGGCGAGTGGCGGCCGGGGCGGTTACTTCTTGCAGATGTTCTGCGTCGCGGTGCGGGCCGTGGGAGTCGCCTGCGCAGCGGGCGTCGCCGATGCGGCGGAGCCAACCGGCTCGCCCACCGGCTCGGCCACCGTCACCTTCTTCACGTCATGGTTGTTCTGGCCGACGACGACCTCGATGCCGGCGACGTCCGGCTGCTCGCGCAACTCGGCGCCGGGGATGGCGGCGGCCACCGTACGCGCCGAGTCCTCGCGGCCGGGCGGGTAGCGGATCACCGTGGTGGCGAAGTCGCGGCGGGGCGTGTCACCGGGAGGCGAGGGCACCATGAACCCCGCTTCGACGAGGCGGGCCTTCGTGGTCGCGCCGAGGCCGGTGATGAGCGTCCCGTTGAGCACCTTGACCGAGATGCGCCCGGGCGCGATCGTGAGCGCCGTCGGCGAGGCGGACGGCGAGCCGGCCGCCGAGGGCGAACCCGAAGGGGACACCGAGGCCTTCGCGGAGGCACTCGCGGACGGTTCGACGAGGGGCTGGTCCGCGTTGATGCGGCGGAACAGGTCGCGGGCGGCCTCCTTGTCCCACAGCACCGCCGACTCGCCCGTCGGCGCGTGGTAGTTCACGTCGGCCAGCGGCACGGTCGCGAACGACACGTCGTCGGTCGAGACGTCCTTGAGCTGGTTGGCCAGGCCGAGCAGGTCCTTGGCCAGGGCGGTGTCCACGGTGAGCGTCTTGAGCGTGGAATCGACGAGCCCGGCGAGTTTGGCGGGGTTGGTCAGTGTGCCGCCGCTGAGCGCCTTGCTGAGCAGCGCGGAGATGACCTGCTGCTGCCGGTCGATCCGGTCGAGGTCGGACCGGGCCGTGGCCCTCGTGCGGGCGTACGCGAGCGCCTTGACCCCGTCCAGCGTGTACGTCCCGGGCTGCAGGGACAGTTTGGTCTTCGGGTCGTCGATGGTCACCGGAGTGCAGACGGTGACCCCGCCGAGCGACTCCACCACGTCGATGAACCCCAGCACGTTGACTTCGACGTAGTGGTTGACGCGCAGTCCCGTCGCCTGCTCGACCGTCTTCACGGCCAGCTTGGCGCCGCCGAACTGGTACGCAGAGTTGATCTTGTGCTCTCCCTTGCCGGGGATCGTCGTCCAGGTGTCCCTCGGCAGGCTGACGACGGTGACCTTGCGGTGGTCCTCCGACAGGTGGATCACCATCATGGTGTCGGTGCGCTGGCCGACGTCGCGGCCGAGGTGGAGCTGGTTCTGCTGGCGCCTGCTCAGGTTGTCGCGCTTGTCCACGCCCACCAGCAGGATGTTCATCGCGCCCGTGGATTCGGCCTCGCTCGTGCCCGCGTCCACCGACTGGATCTTTCCGGCGGCGTAGTTGGGCAGCAGCCACAGTGCGCCGGAACCGAGCAGCACGACTCCGGAGAGCGAGCCCGAAATGACCAGGGATCGGAGGCTTGTTCTCCGACGGCGGGCACGTTGCGCCGTCACTCTCACGCCGCCGTTCCCGTCGCCCCCTATACGGACGCCGGAGTCCTCCTGATCCTCGCCGGGCATTCCCGTCCTCCGGTTGCCGTCTCCACCCCTCCGTACAGTAGCGTGAGCGCCGCCATGAAGCCCTTTCCCGACTCGCGACAGTCGAGCCAGAATCCCGCGCGGAGCTGGCCGCCGATCTCGGTGATCATGCCGGTGCTCAACGAGGAGCGGCATCTGCGCGACGCCGTACGGCAGGTGCTCGAACAGGACTACGAGGGCCCTCTCGAGGTCGTCATCAGCGTGGGCCCCTCTCATGACCGCACCCAGGAGGTGGCCGACGCCATCGCGGCCGCGGACCGCCGCGTCGTCGTCGTGCCGAACCCCACGGGCCGTACCCCCAACGCGCTGAACGCCGCCATCGCCGCGTCCCGCAATCCCATCATCGCCCGGGTGGACGGGCACGCCATCCTGCCCCGCGACTACCTGCGTACGGCCGTGGAGACGCTGGAGCAGACCGGCGCCGACAACGTCGGCGGCATCATGGCCGCCGAGGGGATCACGCCGTTCGAGCAGGCGGTGGCCTGTGCCATGACCTCGAAGATCGGCGTGGGCAACGCCCGGTTCCACACGGGCGGGCAGGCCGGTCCGGCCGACACCGTCTATCTGGGGGTCTTCCGCCGCAGCGCCCTCGACCGGGTGGGCGGCTACGACGAGCACTTCCTGCGGGCGCAGGACTGGGAGATGAACCACCGCATCCGGGAGACCGGCGGGCTGGTGTGGTTCCAGCCGAGGATGCGCGTCACCTACCGTCCCCGGCCCAACGTGCGCGCGCTGGCCAAGCAGTACTTCCACTACGGCCGCTGGCGGCGGGTCGTCTCCCGCACCCACCAGGGCACGATCAACCTGCGCTATCTCGCCCCGCCCGCCGCCGTCGCGGCGATGGCGCTGGGCCTGGTGGTCTCGCCGTTCTTCTGGCCCGGCCTGATCATCCCCGGCGGCTACCTCGCGGCGATCCTCGCGGGCTCGGTCCTCACCGGCCGCGGGCTGCCCGGCGCCGCGCTCGTGCGGCTCCCGCTGGTGTACGCCACCATGCACGTCTCGTGGGGGACGGGCTTCCTGACCAGCCCCCCGAAGCTCAGCAAGCCCCGTCCCAAGCCCGAACGGGCGAGGCTAGAGGACCTCTTCGAAGACTGAGGTGTCCAGCGTGAAGCCGATCGGGTGGGGGACGTGGATCTCCCGCCCGAACGGCACCGTCGAGATCACCTGGTAGAGGCCCTCCTTGGGTTCGCTGTAGACCGTGACCGACGCCGGCTTCGTCAGCGGGTCCACGAGGAGCATCACCGGCACGCCGCCCCCGGCGTAGATCGCGGGCTTCTTGAGACGGTCGTCCTCCGCGCTGCCCTTCGAGACCACCTCGGCCACCAGCATCAGCCCCGAGGACAGCAGCTCACGCTCTCCCCAGCGCGGGCAGCCCCACGGGGCGAGCACGAGATCCGGCACCACCGGCTCGTTGGTCCCGTCGAGGCACACGCCCACGTTTCCCGCCCACGCCTGCCAACCGCGGTCGTCCATGAGCGGCAGGAGCGCCTCGAACAACTGCATCGCCGCCGACGCGTATTCGGGAGCGTCCCGTAGGCGGGTGACGAGCCGACCGTCGATCACCTCTGTCTGCAGGCCGGGCAGCGGAGGCAGCGCGTCGTACAGCTCGCGCGGCGTCCTGGGCAGAGGCCGGCCGGGCACCGGCGCCAGTGCGGGCGCGGGCGGGGCTTCGACAGCGTCCATATGGCTCCTCCTCGGCTTATTCAGTCGCGGGCGGAAGGGGTGAGGGCTTCGAGGCCGAGGGAGCGGGCACGGGCCTCGGCCCGGGCGGCGGCACGCCGTACGGCCTCGTCGAAGCGGGCCAGCGGGTCCGGGTGATCGGGACCGAGCAGGTAGGCGCGCTGCGCCCGCCGGGCCTCGGCCATGTCGTCGCCTCCCGGGGCGTCGAGACGGCGCAGGATGCCGGGCAGCTCCGCCAGGCCGGGCCCGAGGAGGTACGCCGCACCGGCGGCCGGGTAGCGCCGGCGGAACCGGTCGGGCGGCAGGTCCGCCACGTTGGCGACGACGTACGGCTTGCCGCTGGCCACGAAGTCCGACACCACGCTGGAGATGTCGGAGATGAGCACGTCGGCCTCGTTGAAGCACTCGTACAGCGACGGCTCCCGGCCGGTGACCGCGACGTGGGGCATTCCCGTGCTCTCCTGCAGCAGGGCCAGGATCTTCCGGTGCGCCGTCCGGGCCGCCGGTGAGCGGTGGCCGGTCAGCGGGTGGGGCTTGTAGATCACCCGCACCCGCTCGCGGAGCAGGGCGCGCACGATCGCGGGGCCCATGGCGACGAGCGAACTGTGGAACAGGTCGTCGCTCCAGCCCTCCCACGTCGGCGCGTACAGGACGGTCCGGTACGGCGCCGCCCCCTCGGCGTACGGGCTGGTGCGCAGCACCCCGGCGAGCTGGGGGCGGCCGACCTCCTCGACGGCCTCGTCCCGCACACCCACCTGGGCGCGCAGGTAGCGGTCGCGCCCGGCGGGCCCGGCCACCCAGACCTCGTCGTACACCTTGGTGTACGGGTTGAAGGACGCCTCCTTGTCGCTGTCGCCGTGGCCGATGAACACGCTCCGCACGCCCGGCACGCGGAGCATGTGGATGTTGTTGCCGACGTTGGCGGGAAACAGCGCGACCCGCACGCCGTCGAGCGCGCGGAAGTTCATGAGGTCGACCGACGAGGGGATGCACACGACGGGCAGCGTCGTCGCGCCGAGGGCCGTGGCCAGCGGCCGGTCACGCAGCACCACCAGCGTCCTCGGCGTGATCCGCTCCAGCGTGCCGAGCCACATGCTGGCCTGGTAGGCCGCGGTGACCGGCCCGGAGAAGTACATGACGACCTCGGGCCGGTAGGCCGCGACCCAGTCGTCCACGGCGGCGAGAACCCGGCGCCGGTCGCCCAGGTGCCTGGCGCGCCGCGCGTGGGCGAGCAGCGCGGCGACGGCGGCGGTCTCCAGGGCCAGGGCCACGACGGCGCCCGCGACGCCGGTCCAGCCCGCGCCCACCCAGCCACGGCCCGTCCAAGCCGGGCTCATGGGCGCCGTCACCGCGGCGGGCACGACCGCGAGCGCGTCGAGGTGGAGCAGCCGGGCGCCCCGGGTGAGCAGCACACCGGGCGGCGCGGGCGGGATCCGCAGCGCGGGCAGGTCGATGTTGCGGGTCATCACCGGCATCTGGTTGTGCCGGCGGTCGACGTGCTCGGCGAGCCACGTCTGCACCGCCCGCAGGCCGTGGAACAGGAACAGCCCGGCCGCGAGCGCCGCGAACGACCACGGCCGCCCCGGCGCCAGCCGCGCCAGCAGCACGACGGCCGCCGTCTCCCGTGACAGGAAGCGGACCGTGGCCCCGAGATGGGCCCGGCTCAGCGCCGCCGCGGCCCGGCCGGGCAGCGCGGCCTCCACGGCGTACGACAGCGGCACGAGCACCGCGAAGGCCACGGGCAGCGGCCACACGGCGGCCGCGAGCAGGGCCGGGTACGACGCGAGCGTGAGCGCGGTGAACGCGCCTCTGCGTCCCCCGGCCAGGCTTCTCAGGGCCGGCCTCCGGGCTATCGCGACCAGTGCGTTCGGGGCCCTGCGCCCCGTGATGTTTCCCCCCATGGGCGAGCGCCCGTCCCTCCGTACATGGTTGCGGTCATCGGCTGAGCCGTACGTCCACGACCTGTCCCGTGAGGCGGGACAGCAGCACATCGAGGCTGGTGTGGGCGACGGCGGCGGGGGAGAGAAGCGTTCCGGCGGGTTCGTCGCCGAACGCGCGCAGCCGCATGGGGGTGGCGGTGCGCTCGGGGTTGACGCAGTTGACGCGGACACCCTGGCAGGCCCACTCGTCGGCGAGCGCCTGAGTGAGGTTGACGACGGCGGCCTTCGTGGAGGAGTAGAGGCTGTAGTCGGCCCGGCCGCGGGTGTAGGACGAGGAGGTGTAGAGCAGCAGGTGGCCGCGGGTCTCTATCAGGTACTTCACGGACGCGCGGGCGATGTTGACCGGTCCGAGGTAGTTCACCCCGATGGTCTCCTCGATGGTGTGCTGCCCGGACTCGCCGAGCTTGCCCATGTGCAGCACGCCCGCCGTGTTGACGACGTAGTCGATCCGGCCGGTCTCGGCGTACACGCGGGCGAGCGCGTCCTCGACGGCGGCGACGTCCTCCACGCGCACGCCGTTCTGGCTGCGCGAGAAGGAGTGGACGCTCGCGCCGTAGCCCCTGGCCAGCGCGACGATGTCCGCGCCGATGCCGTAGCTGCCGCCGAAGACCACGAGCGTACGGCCCTCGAGACCGGCCCGGTAGGCCTCCTCGTCCAGCGCGGGCGCGGTGTTCTCGGCGAGCTGGAAGAGCTTGTCGGCGATGAAGACGTCGACGGGATGGGTGACCTTCATGTTGTGCTCGCTGCCGGGCACGATGTAGATCGGCACGTCGGGCAGGTAACGCAGCACGACGCCGCAGTCGTCGGTCGTCGGCAGCGAGGGGAACTCGGGGTCGGCCAGGGCGCGCTCGTACGCCGCCCGGATCACCGACAGCCGGAAGCACTGCGGGGTCTGCCCCCGGCGCAGCCGGGAACGGTCGGGGATGTCGCGGATGATGTCGCCACGAGGGCCGGGCGCGGCCACCACGATGGTGTCGGAGGACGGGATCGCCACCTCGACCGCCTCGTAGCGTTCGAGGGCGGCGACGCACTCGCTGATGATGCGGGGCTCGATCAGCGGCCGCACCGCGTCGTGCAGCAGCACGTCGCACTCCTGCTCGCCCAGCGCGCTCAACGCCCGCCAGGTCGTCTCGGTACGGCTCGCGCCTCCTTCGAGCACTCCGCGAACCTTGGTGTAGCCGTTCCTCCTGACGAGCTCCTCGGCCTCGAAGACGAAGCCGGGGGCCATCAGGACGATGACCTCGTCGATCTCCGGATGGCCGTCGAACACGTCGAGGGTGTGCTCCAGGATCGTCTTCCCGGCGATCTTCAAAAGCTGTTTCGGGGTGTTGAGGCCCACGCGCTGGCCGACACCGCCGGCCAGCACCACCCCCACCCTGCGCAGACGCGATTCGGCGATCATGTTGTCCTCCCCGGAGGAGACCATACCCGTGCCGGAAGCCGGAGAAGGTGATTGCCACCTAGTGATCACTCGGTTACTTTGCGAGGTGAGCACGTGCGGTCGACGTGAAGCGGGTTTCCATATGGGGGCGGATCCGAGCAAGCCCGGTACGTCACGGGACACAGAGACGGTGGCGGTCGTCCTCGCGACCTCGCCGGCCGCCGGGCTGCCCTGGTCCGACGGCGCCCGGTCGGACGGCAGCCTCCTGGAGCGGCTCGCCGCACAACTCCTCACCCTGCCGGTCCGCGAGGTGCTGATCGTGGTGCGCGGCCAGGACGCCCAGGCAGGGGGGTGGGAGAAGGGCGCGGAGACCGGCGGCCCGCGGCGGCAGATCTGCGTCAGCGACGGGCTCGCCGAGGACCTGCGGATCGTCGCCAAGACGGCCCGCGCCTCGACCTCCCCGGTCGCCGTGCTGGCGGCCGACGTGGTCGCGCACACCGAGGCGCTGTCGCTGCTGCTCGACCATCCCGCGCGCCCTACCGGCGCGATCGTCGCCAGCGGCGACCCCGCCCCGCTGCGGCCGCCCGTACGGACCGAGTGGGGTCGCGTCGTGTCCGCGGGCACGTCCTTCCACGAGGTCGAATGGGCCAACGGCACCTTCCGCGGCGTCCTCCAGATCGGGGAGGCCCACCTGGCGGGGCTGGCCGACATCGCCGAAGACCTGGCCGATCTGGCCCAGCGCCGCCATCTCGGGCGCGTCGGCGACGGCGAGGTGCCCGAACTGCTGCTCACCGGGCTGGTGCGGGCCGGCGTCCAGGTGCACGCCGTCGCCCTGGGCACCCTGCACTGCGGGAGAGCCGGCACGCGCCCGGCCGCCGAGCGCGCCGTGCGAGAGCTGGCCGACGTCGACGAGGCACAGGCCAGGCTCGACGCCGCCGTCAAAAGCGGCGACGGCTTCTTCACCACCTACTGCGTCAGCTCGTGGTCGCGTCACCTGATCCGCCCGGCCGCCCGTCTCGGACTGACCCCCAACACGGTGACCGGCATCTCGGTCGGGTTCGCGGCCATCGCCGCGATCTGGTTCTCCGACGGCCACCGCGCGGGGCTCGTGGTCGGCGCCGTCGCGCTCTACCTGTCGTTCGTGCTCGACTGCCTGGACGGCCAGCTCGCCCGCTACACGCGCCGGTTCTCCCCGCTCGGGGGCTGGCTCGACGCGATCTGCGACCGGCTCAAGGAATACCTCGTGTACGTCGGGCTGGCGGCCGGATACGTGACCCTGCCGGACAAGGCATGGGAGATCTGGGCCCTGGCCGTGGCCGCGATGGTCCTCCAGACGATCCGCCACATGGTCGACTTCTCCTACGCGGGAGCCGTGACCGACCGGGCCAGGGCGGCGGGCCTGCGGGCGGCGGCCCCGCGTTCGATGGCCGTGCCGTGGGACGAGGCGCCCGCGGCGGCGGCCGTGAAGGGCACCGGATCGGTGCTCGCGCTGTCGCGGCGGCTCGACGCGCTGAGCGGCGCGAGGGGCGTGGCGTACTGGGCCAAGAAGATGATCGTGCTGCCGATCGGAGAACGGATGGCGCTGATCTCGGTCACGGCCGCGCTGTTCGACGCGCGGGTGACGTTCCTCGCGCTGCTGGGCTGGGGCGCGGTGGCGCTGGCCTACACGGCCGCCGGGCGGATGGCGAGGTCCTTCGCGTGAGCGAGCGTAGCGAGCGAATCAGTGGGCACAGTGCCTGGCGCATGCCGCTCCGAGCCGAAGGCGAGGAAATGGCATGAGCGAGCGTAGCGAGCGAATCAGTGGGCACAGTGCCTGGCGCATGCCGCTCCGAGCCGAAGGCGAGGAAATGGCATGAGCCGCCGCCCTCGCGAGGCCGGAGGGAAGGGCCGCGGCGCGATCTCCGTCCACATGACCCCGGTGCCGCGCGGCGTCGTGGCGGCCTACCGCGACGACGGCCCGCTGGCGAAGGCGATGGGGCTGCTCGTCGCCGGGCAGCTCCCGCCGCTGCCGCCCGCGGTCGCGGGGGCTTTCGTGACCGCGGTGCTGCTGGTGCTCGGCGTCGCCGGAGCCGACGACTTCGCGGTCTTCGCCCCGGCGGTGGCCCTACTGCTGGCCGGGGCGGGCAGCGCGCACCGCCACGACGGCCGGCTCGACTGGCTGGCGCCCCCGATCCTGCGCCTGACCGAGTACGGCTTCATCGCCTCGGCCGGGTTCGCCCGCTCCGTCCCTCCGGTGCTCATCGTCGCCCTGCTCGGCGCGATGGCCTTCCACCACTACGACACGGTCTATCGGCTGCGCCAGCACGTGTATCCGCCGCCGTGGCTCGCGACGGCCGGGCTGGGCTGGGACGGCCGGATGCTCGTCGTCGCCCTGGGCGGCCTGCTGGGCCTGGTGCCGGTCGTGTTCGTCCTGCTCGCCCTCTACCTGTGGTGCCTGTTCGGCTGGGAGAGCCTGACCTGCTGGCTCGCCGCCCCCCGCACGCCCGACGAGGCCGTGGAACCGGCACCCGCCGATTAACGTCAGACCAACGGTGGATTACCCAACCGGGGTGCCGAGCCAACTAACCTTTGGGGTTACTGTCTGACGCTCGACCTCAAGGAGTGCGGGAAATTGCTCGGAATGGTGCTGGCCGCCGGAGCCGGACGTCGCCTGCGGCCGTACACCGACACGCTGCCCAAGGCGCTGGTGCCGGTCGACGGTGAGACCACGATCCTCGACATCGCCCTGCGTAACCTGGCGGCCGTGGACCTCCGCGAGGTCGTGGTGATCGTCGGTTACCAGGCCCAGGCCGTACGGGAGCGGCAGGCCGACCTGGAGCGGCGCCACGGGGTGAAGCTCACGCTTGTCCACAACGACAAGGCCGAGGAGTGGAACAACGCCTACTCGCTGTGGTGCGCGCGTGACTACTTCTCGCAGGGCGCGTTGCTGGTGAACGGCGACACCGTCCACCCCGTGTCGGTGGAGCGGACCCTGCTGGCCGCCGAGGACACCTCCGACATCCTGCTCGCCGTCGACGACGTGAAGTCGCTGGCCGACGAGGAGATGAAGGTCACGCTGGAGGACGGCCGCCTGAAGCGGATCACCAAGCTGATGGACCCCGCCGAGGCGTACGGCGAGTACATCGGCGCCACGCTGATCCGGCCGGGGGCGGCCGAGCGCCTCGCCGACGCGCTGAAGGCGACCTTCGAACGCGACCCCCAGCTCTACTACGAGGACGGCTACCAGGAGATGGTCGAGCGCGGCGAGAAGATCGCCGTCGCGCCGATCGGCAAGGTCGAGTGGGTCGAGGTGGACAACCACGACGACCTCGCGAAGGCCCGTGAGATCGCGTGCCGTTACTGATCCCCGCGGCCATCTGAGGAGTTCGCATGCCGATTCTGGCAAGGATGCTCCCCGCCCCACTCACGATGGAGGTGCGGCGGGGCGCGATCGCGCAGCTCGGCACCCTGCTCGCCGACAGCAGGGTGGCCACCTCCGGCCGGGTCGCGGTCGCGGTCGGCGTGGGGCAGGGCGACCGCATCGCGGAGGTCATCGCGCCGTCGCTGGGTGAGGCCAAGGTGCTCCGGGTGGCGGACGGCAGCGTGGACGCGGCCGTGTCACTCGGCGCGGACCTGCGCAAGGGCAACTACGAGGCGGTGGTCGGCGTCGGCGGCGGCAAGACGATCGACGCCACCAAGTACGCCGCGTCGCTGGCCGGCATCCCCATGGTCGCCGTCGCCACCAACCTCTCGCACGACGGCATCTGCTCGCCGGTGGCATCGCTGGTGTACGAGGGCGGCAAGGGCTCGTTCGGCGTGCCCATGCCGCTGGCGATCATGGTGGACCTCGAGTTCGTCCACGACGCCCCGCCCTCGCTCGTCCGGTCGGGAATCGGCGACGTGCTCAGTAACCTGTCGGCCATCGAGGACTGGCAGCTCGGCAACATCGAGCGGGGCGAGCCCATCGACGGGCTGGCGATCTCCATGTCGCGCACCGCCGCCGAGGCCGTGCTGGGCCGGCCGGACTCGATCGAGGCGGACGCGTTCTTGACCGTGCTCGCGGAAGCGCTGATCCTGTCGGGGATGTCGATGGTCATCGCGGGGTCAAGCCGTCCGGCGAGTGGTGGCGATCATGAGATCCTTCATGCTGTGGATCAGCTTTTCCCCGGCACCTCCAATCACGGTGAGCTGGCCGGCATCGGTGCGGCGTTCTGTTACTTCCTCCGGGAGGACACGCACCGACTCGGCCAGGTGACCGCCTGTCTCAGACGGCACGGCCTGCCCGTCGCGCCCGGCGACGTCGGCCTGACGACCGATCAGTTCACGGCCGCGGTGATGCTGGCCCCCAGCACCCGGCCCGGCCGCTACACCATCCTTGAGCACCTCCGCCTGTCGGAGCGCGAGGTCCGGGGGAGAGTTGAGGACTATGTCCGCGCCGTCGGTCGCTGAACTCCGCGCGGTCGCCCAGCCGCAGACCACGATGGATCGCCGCAGCGGCGAGCACTGGGCCGGCCTGCTGTACATGCGGCGTCTGTCCATCTACGCCACCTGGCTGCTGGCCAAGACCCCCATCTCGCCGAACCAGGTCACCGGCCTGATGATCCTGTGCGGGGTGGCGGCGGGCGCCGTGCTCGCACTTCCGGGCTTCTGGGCGGCGCTGGGCGCGGCCCTGCTCATCCAGATCTACCTGCTGCTCGACTGCTCCGACGGGGAGCTGGCCCGGTGGACCGGCCGCACCTCGATCACCGGGGTCTACCTCGACCGGGTCGGGCACTACTTCGCCGAGGCGGCGCTGCTGATCGGGCTGGGTTTCCGGGCCTCGGAGACGCTGCCCGACTGGTACACCGTGATCGGCGTGGCCGCGGCGCTCGGCGCGATTCTGATCAAGTCGGAGACCGACCTGGTCGACGTCGCCCGCGCCCGGTCGGGGCTGGTCGCGACCACCGAGGCGGCGGCGCAGCAGTTCACCTCACCGCGGCTCGCGCTCGCCCGCAGGGCCGCGGCCGTGCTGCGGTTCCACCGGGTGATCCAGGCCGTCGAGCTGTCGCTGATCGTCGTGATCGCGGCGGTGCTCGACAACTGGTTCTCCGCCACGCGGATCCTCGTGGTCGCCTGTGTTGTCATCGCGGGAGTCCAGCTCGTGCTGCACCTGGTCAGCATCCTCGCGTCCCGGCGGCTCTCATGAGCGCGCCGGTTACCGCGCGGCGTGCCGACCGGCCGTACATTCGCGGTTGGGTAGGGGTTTGGTGGCAGTTCCGATACCCTTGTGCCACGGTAAACCAGGCAGATTCCGGATTGCCCGGCCATACAGACTCGGTGATCATGAAGTCGTGTGTAGTGCGCCCAACGTCGAGGCAGTGACGCGGTGAAAATCTCCTGTGTCATCCTCACCATGGGCAACAGGATCGCTGAGCTCGACCGGGCGGTGGAGTCCGCGCTCACCCAGACCGACGGCGACATCGAGGTCGTCATCGTCGGCAACGGCGCGGACGTGCCGGAGCTGACCGTCCGGCCGCTCCCCGGCTCCGCCGCCACTATCAAGACGGTGCGGCTGGAGCACAACGCCGGCATTCCCGAGGGCCGCAACCGCGGTGTGCAGGAGTGCTCGGGCGACATCGTCCTGTTCCTCGACGACGACGGCTGGTACGCCAACCCCAAGGTGGCCGCGCACGTCCGTGAGCGGTTCACGCACGAGCCCGACCTCGCCGTGATCAGCTTCCGGGTGATGGACCCCGAGGGCGGCTCGGTGCAGCGGCGGCACGTTCCCCGCCTGCGGGCCGGCGACCCCGAGCGGTCCTCCCCGGTGACGACCTTCCTCGGCGGCGCCTGCGCCATCCGAAAGTCGGCGTTTTTGCAGGTCGGTGGGTTGCCGGAGAAATTCTTCTACGCCCACGAGGAGACCGACCTCGCCTGGCGCCTGCTGGGCGAGGGGTACCGCATCGAGTACGACGCCGACACGGTGATGTACCACCCGCTGGTGCTGCCGTCCCGTCACACGGACTTCTACCGGCTGAACGCCCGCAACCGGGTGTGGCTTGCCCGGCGCAACCTGCCGTGGCCCCTCGCGCTGTTCTACCTGCTCAACTGGGTCGTGCTCACGCTCGTACGCGAGCGCTCGGTGCCCGCGATCAAGGCGTGGTTCCGCGGCTTTTTCGAAGGACTGCGCGAGCCGGCGGGCGAGCGCCGTCCCATGGCCTGGCGCACCGCCTGGCGCATGCTCCGCCTCGGCCGCCCGCCCATCGTCTAGCGCGCGGCCGGGGCGTCGGCGGTCACGGTCCCCGGAGCCGGGGTCAACCCCAAACTGTACAATTTCGGGCGTTTAATCTGCCTGATCTTCTGGGGTGTGGGATTGCCCGTTTTCCACCGCGAACGGCTCCGCGTTTTCGTCGACTCTCCGGTCTTCCAACGTGCGGTCATCGCCGTCATCGCGCTGAACGGGATCGCGCTCGGGCTGGAGACGTCGCCCGAGCTGGCCGACCGCCACGCCACGACCTTCCTCGTGATCGACCGGGTCATCCTCGGCATTTTCGTCGTCGAGATCATCCTGCGGATCGTCGTGCACCGCAAGGCGTTCTTCCGCGACCCCTGGAGCTGGTTCGACCTGATCATCGTCGCCGTGGCCCTCGTGCCGGCCTCCGAGTCGTTGTCGATCCTGCGGCTCTTCCGGTTCCTGCGCGTGCTGCGGCTGATCTCCGTGGTGCCGGGCATGCGGCGGGTGGTCTCGGCGCTGTTCGCCGCGATTCCGGGACTGGCCTCGGCCGTGGTTCTCCTGCTGCTGTCGCTCTACACGGCGTCCGTGATCGGCGAACAGCTCTTCCGCGAAGCGGCCCCGCAGTACTTCGGGGATCTCGGGAAGTCGCTGTTCACCATGTTCACGGTGCTCACGGTCGAGAACTGGCCGCAGGTGGCCGAGGACGTGATGGCGAAGGAGCCGCTGGCGTGGATCTTCTTTGCCACATTCATCGTGATCACGGCGTTCTTCGTGCTCAACCTGCTCATCGGCGTGATCGTTTCCGCGATGGAGGCCGAGGTCAACGCCCAGCGGTGGAAGGACGACCAGGCGTTGGAGCTGGAGCAGCACATCGCGGTCATGAACGAGATCAGGGCGCTGAGCGAGAAGGTCGACCGGCTGGCGGCCGGCCTGCCGGTGACCGCGGACGCCCGTCGCTCGGGCTCTGACACCCCCTCGCACGTGGACCGCTGCTCCTGCCGCCACGACCCGTGAAGCCGGGCACCACTCCTGCTACGGGCGCCTTCGCGTGGCTCTCGGTCACGCGTCCCAGGTGACCGGGAGGCTCTTCACCCCGTGGATGTCCGCGGTCTCCGGACGCAGGCCGACCTCTTCAGCCGGTACGGCCAGGCGCAGCGTGGGGAAGCGGTTGAGCAGCGCGGGGAACGCCACCCGCATCTCGACGCGGGCCAGCTGCTGGCCCAGGCACTGGTGGATGCCGTGGCCGAAGGCCAGGTGCCCGCCGTCCTGCCTGCGGAGGTCGAGCACGTGGGGATCGGTGAAGCGCTCAGGGTCACGGTTGGCGGTGTTGTACGACAGGATGACCGTCGTGCCGGCCTCGATGGTCTGGCCGCCGAGCTCGACGTCCTCCAGCGCGGTCCTGATGAACGTCTTGGCGACGCTCAGATAACGCAGCAGCTCCTCCACGGCCCGGTCGGTGAGCGCGGGATCGGCGCGCAGCGCTGCCAGCTGCTCCGGGTTGCGCAGCAGCGCGAAGGTGCCCAGCGCCAGCATGTTCGCGGTGGTGTCGAACCCGGCCGCCAGCAGGATCAGGCTCATCCCCCTCAGCTCCTCATCGGTGAGATCGCTGCCGGTGAGGTCGCTGAGCACGTCGTCGGTGGGGTTCGCGCGCTTGGCGGCCACCAGCTCCGCGAGGTAGTGCTGGGTCGCGGTGTAGGCCGCTATCAGGTCCTCGTCGCTGGTCTCCCCGCCGAGGAACGTGTCGATCTGGTCCTGGAAGCGGCCCCGGTCCTCGTACGGCACGCCCAGCAGCTCACAGATCACGATGGAGGGGATGGGCTTGGCGAACGCGGTCACCAGGTCCACCGGCGGCCCGGCCTCCTCCATGGCGTCCAGGTGGTCGGCGGTGATCTGCTCGACGCGCTCGGTGAGCTGCCGCATCCGCCGTACGGTGAACTTGCCCACCAGCGGTTTGCGATAGCGCCCGTGCTGCGGCTCGTCCATGAGGAGGAACTCGCCGGGCGGCGCCGGAGGGACCTCCACGCCGGTGTAGTCGATGGACGGGTGGTGGATCATGAGTTCCTTGCGCGAGCTGAACCGCGAGTCGGCCAGCACCGACCGGACCAGGTCGTATCCGGTGATCAGCCAGCCCTGGTGCCCGTCAGGGAAGGGGTAGCGACTGATGGGGCCGTGCCGGCGGGCGTCGATCAGCTCCGCCGGCGGGTCGAAGGGGCAGCCGCGCTGACGTGCCGTCGGCAGGGCGGTGACGGTGTGGACCATGGTCATTCCTCTTGTGGGCCGGGGTTTCACTCGCGAGAGTGCGTGTTTCCACGATCGCCGACCGCCCTGACACCGCGCCGTCGTCGAGCTGATACAGGGCCGTCGCCGTGTCAGCCAAGGAGGTCAACGCCCGATGAACGTCATCGCGGATTCCGGGACCATGCTGCGGCGCAACTTCCGGCACACGATGCGGAATCCGATGGCGCTGTTCAACGGCGTCGTCATGCCGGTCTTTCTGATGTTCCTGATGGTCTACGTGTTCGGCGGCGCGTTCAGCGTCGGCGTCGACTACGCCGACTACGCGACACCGGGGTTGATGCTGACGACGATCTGCTACGGCATCGGCGCCACCGCGATCGCGGTGAACTCCGATATGACGACCGGATTCATCAACCGGCCTGCGCGGGTTGCTGACCGGCGCGCCGTCGGCGGGCTCGGCCATCACGGCGATCGCCTGGTGCGCGGGGCTGGCGTTGGTCGGCTACCTGTGGGCGCGCGCGTCGTTCGAGAAGCGAGCGCGATCTCGGCCAGCTCGCGCCAATCCCGCCTCCCTCCGTCACGGGTCGCCTCGGTGAACACGGGCTCACCGAGGTGATTCCGTGCATCCGCGGCGATCCTGGCAGCGTCCGGCTGCGAACGATCCGGCGTGCCGCGCACGGCGTCGCTCGCCGCGAGCAGTCGCGCGGCCTGCTCGTGGTCTCCCTGGCGCAGCGCGAGATCCGCAATCCCGATCAACACCTCGGCGATCATCGGCGGGTACATCACATCCACAACCGCGCGGAACGCCTCGATCCGATACTCGCGGGCCTCTGCGAGATCCTCGGTGAGGTAGCCGTACAGGTCCATGGTCCTGGCACGGGCGGATCGGTCCATCGCCCTGTTGTCCGGCGTCGCGCGCACCGTGGCCAGATGCCGGCGCGCCTGGTCCGGCTCACCGCGCCAGCGCGCCAGGTGTGCCGCGGAAAACGCCAGCTCGCCGAGCACGCCCGGCCAGGTGATCCCGCTCGCGCACCGCTGCGCTTCGGCCATCGCGGAGGTGCTGGACGACTCGTCGCCGAGCAGCCAGTACAGCTGAGCCTGCCGCGCCCGCAGACCGACCACGTCCTCGGTCGCGCCCACCTCGGTCAGCGCCACAGCCGCCTCTTCGTAGTGTTCGCACGCGCGTGCGAACTCACCGCGCATGGCGAGCCGATCGGCCAGGAAGGTCAGCGCCAGCGAGATCCCCATCCGCTCACCCAGCGTACGGAACTCGGCGAGGCCGATCTCGGCGTCGAGGTCCACATCGGTCTCGTCGCCGCCGAGCGTGAGCCGCAGCCGGCCACGAGCGAGCCTGGCCTGTGCGCGCACCCACGGATCGTCGTCGCCGATGAGCGGCTCGAACGCGGGCAGGAACTCCGCCGGGCCCTGCAGCATCCGCTCCAGCGGCGTGACGAACCCGAGCAGCGGATTGCGATACCCGCTGCGCTGGGCGAGCCGATGCGCCTCCTCGATCCACTCCCGCGCCTGAAACTGATCACCGCCCACCCTGGAGGACACGAACACCACCACGATGGTGTACGCCATCGCCCGCACCTCGTCGGGCACCTCACCGGGCAGCGAAGCCGCCGCGATGCTCAACTCGGTGCCCTCGGCCCTGTGTCCCGTGAGGAACCAGTACCAGCCCGCGGCCCCGACCAGCCGCATCGCCTCCTGGGCCCATCCCTCGGCGATCGCCCCGCGCAGGGCCGCGCTGATGTTGTCGTGCTCGGCCTCGAGCCTCGCCAGCCATTCCAGCTGCTCGGCCCGGCGCAGGTGCGGATCGGCCGTCTCGGCCAGCTCGACGAAGTAGGCGAGGTGCGCCCGGCGCGCCCGCTCGGTCTCCCCGGCTTCGGCGAGCCGGTGCGCCGCGTACTCCCTGATGGTGCCGAGCATCCGGTAGCGCGGCGTGCCCTCACCGTCGGCGAGCAGCAGCGATTTCTCGATCAACGTGGTCAGCACGTCGAGCACCTGCTCGCCGGCGAACGCCTCATCCCCCGCGTCGTCCCCGCAGACCCGTTCGGCCGCTTCCAGGCTCGCCCCGCCGGAGAACACCGACAGCCGCCGCAGCACACGACGTTCGGCCTCGGTCAGCAGATCCCAGCTCCAGTCCACGACCGCGCGCAGCGTCTTGTGCCGGGGCAGCGCCGTTCGGCTGCCGCCGGTCAGCAGGAGGAACCGGTCGTCGAGCCGGCGTGCCAGCTGATCGACGGACATGGTGCGCAGCCGCGCCGCGGCCAGTTCGATCGCCAGCGGAATCCCGTCGAGCGCCCGGCAGATCCGTGCGATGGCCGACAAGGTGTGCGCGTCGGAGCCGATGTCCTTGCGCACCAAACCCGCGCGGTCCCGCAGCAGCCGCACGGCGGGCGAGGAGCCGATCTCGGAGGGGTCCGCTCCCTTCGCGGGCAGCGCGAGCGGCTCGACCTGCCACAGCACCTCCCCGGTGATACCGAGCGGTTCCCTGCTCGTGGCCAGAATCCGCAGCCTCCGGCACTCTCCCAGAAGCCGATCCGCGAAAGCCGCGGCCGCCTCGATCACGTGCTCGCAGTTGTCCAGGATCAGCAGGATCGCGCGCTCCCGGACCGCGGCGATGAGCTGGTCCACCGGTTCCCCACCCCGGGCGGCGCCGAGCAGCGCCTGGTCGCGCAGGCCGATCGCGGTGAGGGCGGCCTGCGCCAGCTCACCGCCCGCCCGCACCGGGGCCAGTTCGACCAGCCACGCCCCGTCCGGCAGCTCCGCGAGCATCGTCCGCGCGGTCTCCGTGGCCAGCCTCGTCTTGCCGGAGCCGCCCGCCCCCGCCAAGGTGACCAGCCGGTGCTTGACGACCAGACCGGCGACCGCGGAGACGTCGTCGTCCTTGCCGACGAAACTCGTCAGCTCGGCGCGCAGGTTCGTCCTGTGGCTGTCGGCCCGCTCGCCCAGCTCGCCCCGCAGCAACGCGGTGTGCAGCGCGGAGAGCTCGGCCGACGGATCGGTGCCCAGCTCCTCGGCGAGCCGCTCGCGCGTCCGCTGATACACGGTCAACGCCTCGGCCGTACGCCCCGCTTCGGCGAGCGCCCGCATCAGGGCCGCCACGAACCCTTCCCGTAGCGGAAACGCGGCGACCACCCGGGTCAGCTCGGAGACCAGCTCCGAGCCGCGGCCGAGGCGGATGTCCGCATCCACGCGGTCCCCGAGCGCGGCCACGTGGAGTTCGTCCAGACGCGCGACCACGGCGTCGAACGCGTCGCTGTCCCGCAGTGCGATGTCCGCCATGGCCGTGCCGCGCCACAGTGCCAACGCCGACCGCAGCAGTTCGGCCCGCGCCGCGGGCTCGACGGCACGGGCCTGAACGACCAGCTGCTCGAAGCGGCACACGTCCACGGCATCGGGAGCCACGGCCAGCCGATAGCCGCCGGAATCCGCCTCGATCGCACCGTCGGGCAACACCCTGCGCAGCCTGGACACCAACGCCTGCAAGGCGTTCACTTCGTCGGCGGGCGGCCGTTCCCCCCAGATCCAGTCCACCAGCCTCGCACGTGTGACGATCCGGCCGGGCTCGAGGGCGAGTGCGGCGAGCAGCGCGCGCAGCCGGATCCCGGGAACCTCCACCACGGCGCCATCGCCGTTCCGGACCTCGAACGGCCCGAGCAATCCGACTCGCACATCAGTGATTGTCTCGCACACCACCCGTGTTCGGCCGGGACCGCATCCGCCGTCGCCCGCAGGGTGCGGGATAGGCGCCGCGCAGTCCCTCCACGCCGTATCCAGGGCCGCCGGGAGGACCCGTGGCGGCGTCACACCGGTCCCGGCTCCTCGAACGCCATCGACACGTGCTCGGCCGTGGCCGTCATCAGGGCCCGCCGGGGCAGGCCGAGCTCGCTGAGCTCCTTGGCGATCGGGTGGTTGCCGAGCCGGATGAGCGCGCCGCCCGGCCGCCAGCGGATGCCCCGGGCGCGGGCCGTCCAGGGGATGCGGCGGGTGACGCCGTCCAGGTGGGCGTAGGCGTCCGGCGCGTCAAGGGCCGCGCCGAGCAGCGGCGCGGGCGCCGCCGGGATGCCCGGCCTGATCAGCAGGTCGACGACCATCCGGCCGTCCCTGCGGAGCAGACACCGCTTGTACGGCGAGCCGAGCCGCAGGTCCACGTCGGCCAGCTCCTTGGGGAAGCCCCAGACGGCCCGCCCGGCCTCCAGCGTGAACGCCTGGTCGACCGGCAGCCAGTGGACGAAGGCGCCCGACCCCGCCCCGCGCAGGTCCCTCAGCCCGGCCAGCGGACCGCGTCTCGGCGGAGGGCCCGCGTCGGCCGGCCGTACGAGGAAGGTGACCCCGAACTCGTTGTAGGAGCCCAGGTCGGAGTCGTGGTAACGGACGAACACCAGCGAGCACAGGGCCTTGCCCGGCAGGACCTCGGTGACGTCCATCCTGGAGTACGCGAGGACGGCGCGGGCGGCGTCGGCCCGCACCAGGAAGGCGGCGAGGCAGACCGACGCGTCGCGGACCTCCACCGGCGTCTCGACCCTGCGCCCCTGGACGACATGGCTTGCCATGGTTCCAGTACAGCAAGCCCGGCGGCCGGGCGACAGCCGTACGGCGGCAAGGTTGTGCCAGTGCTGATGTCGATTTCCGGGGCGGCCGTTCGTGTAGAAGGTGAACGGGCCCGCGCCGGGCGGGCCTCGCCGAGGAGGCGGACGAGACCATGAGGCACTATCTGCTCAGCATCCAGCAGCCCGACGGCGGGACGCCCCCGCCGGAGGTCCTGGAGCCGATCATGCGGGACCTGGCGGTCCTCAACGAGGAACTGCGCGCCGCGGGGGCGTGGGTCTTCTCCGGCGGGCTGCACGACCCGGCCACGGCGACCGTGGTGCGGGTGCGCGACGGGGAGGAGCTCGTCACCGACGGTCCCTACACCGAGGGCAAGGAGCACGTCGGTGGGCTGACGATCATCAAGGCGCCCGATCTCGACGCGGCGCTTGAGTGGGGCCGCAGGCTCGCCCGCACCACCACGCTCCCCGTGGAGGTGCGCCCGTTCGCCGGGGTCGTGGAGGGCGATGACGACCGGCAGTAGGGACCCCGGCGTCGAGCGGGTGTTCCGCGAGGAGTACGGCAGGGCCGTCGCGGTCCTGGTCCGCCACTTCGGCGACATCGACGTCGCCGAGGAGGCGGTCCAGGACGCGTTCGCCGAGGCGGTGCGGCGCTGGCCGCGCGACGGGACGCCGTCGAGCCCGGCCGGCTGGATCATCACGACCGCCCGCAACCGGGTGATCGACCGCCACCGGCGTGAGTCCCTGCGTGCGGACCGGCACGCGCGGGCGGCCCTGCTGCACGCCCCTGACGACCCCGACGACGAAGCGGCCGAGGAGGGTGCCGTGCACGACGACCGGCTCCGCCTGATCTTCACCTGCTGCCATCCCGCGCTCGCCCCGGCCGCCCGGGTCGCGCTGACGCTGCGCCTGCTCGGCGGCCTCACCACGGCCGAGATCGCGCGGGCGTTCCTGGTCCCCGAGCCGACCATGGCCCAGCGGCTGGTCCGGGCCAAAGCCAAGATCCGCGACGCGGGGATCCCGTACCGCGTCCCGCGGGAGGCCGACCTGCCGGAGCGGCTCAGGGCCGTGCTCGCCGTCGTCTATCTGATCTTCACCGAGGGGCACACGGCGAGCGCGGGCGACCGGCTGGCCCGCGACGACCTGTGCGCGGAGGCCATCAGGCTCGGCCGCCTGCTGGCCGCGCTGATGCCCGACGAGCCGGAGGTGATGGGGTTGCTCGCGCTCATGCTGCTCGTCCACGCGCGGCGCGACGCCCGCACCACCCCGTCCGGCGACCTCGTGCCGCTGCCGGAGCAGGACCGCGGCCGGTGGGACCGCGCGCTCGTCGCCGAGGGCCAGGACATCGTGCGGGCGTGCCTGCGGCGCGGCCGGCCGGGGCCCTACCAGATCCAGGCGGCGATCAACGCGGTCCACGCCGACGCGCCGATCGCCGCCGCCACCGACTGGAGGCAGATCCTGCGCCTGTACGACCACCTGCTCGCCCTCGCCCCGAACCCTGTCGTCGCCTTGAACCGGGCCGTCGCGGTGGCCGAGGTGGACGGGCCGGAGGCCGCGCTCGCCCTCGTGGACGGTCTCGACCTGGACGGCTACCACCTGTTCCATGCCGTCAGGGCCGACCTGCTGCGGCGGCTCGGCCGGGCCGGGGAGGCCGCGCGGGCGTACGAGGCGGCGATCGCCCGCACCAGGAACGCCTCCGAGCGGGCCTTCCTCGACCGCCGCCTGCGTCAGGTGCGGGAATTGAGGTAGAGCAGGACGGCCAGCACGCGGCGGTGGTCCTCCTCCGTGCCGGGCAGGCCGAGCTTGGCGAGGATCGAGCTGACGTGGGTCTCCACCGTCCGGTCGGTCAGGTAGAGCCGCCGGGCGATGCCGACGTTCGTCCGGCCCTCCGCCATGAGCGCCAGCACCTCTCGCTCGCGCGCGCTGAGCGACGCGAGGGGATCGGCGGCCCGGCGTACGCCGATGAGACGCGAGACGACCTCGGGGTCGAGCGCGGAACCGCCCGCCGCCACGCGGCGCAGCGTGTCGAGGAAGTCGTCCACGTCGAAGACCCGGTCCTTGAGCAGGTAGCCGAACCCGCCGCGGGACACCAGATCGACGGAGTGCCGGGTCTCGACGTGCTGGGAGAGCAGGACGATGCCGAGGCCGGGGTGGGCGTCGCGGATCCGCCGGGCCGCCCGCGCGCCGTCGTCGGTGTGGTCGGGCGGCATCCGGATGTCCGCGACGACCAGGTCGGGAGCGGCGGCGTCCACGGCGGCGACCAGCCCGGGGGCGTCATGGGCCTTGGCCACGATCTCGTGCCCGGCGTCGGCGAGCAGACGGGCCAGGCCCTCCCTGAACAGGGCGGAGTCCTCGCCGATCACGACGCGCACGGCAGCACCGCCTCCACCGTCGTCCCGCCGCCCTCCGGGCTGGACAGTCGCAGCGCGCCGCCCGCCGCGCGTACCCGGTCGGCCAGGCCGGCCAGCCCGGCCCCCGGCCGCATCTCGGCCCCGCCCCGCCCGTCGTCGCTGATCCGTACGGTGACCCGGTCGGCGGTCCGGCTGACGCGGACGCCGATCGCGGCGGAACCGGCGTGTTTGACGGCGTTCGTCATCGCTTCACTCGCGACGTAGTAGGCGGTCATCGCCACGTCGTCGGGCAGGTCGCCGGCCGACACGTCGAGCGCCACGGGCACCGGGACTTTCCCGGCCAGCATGACCAGCGCGTTGCCGAGACCGTCGTCGAGGCTGCTCGGCCGCAGGCCGTGCGCGATCTGCCGCAGCTCCGTGACCGCGGCGGCCAGCTCGGCCACCCACTCGTCCAGCAGGGCGTCGACGCCGGCCGTGCCGCCGCCGAGGTGGCGCTGCGCGAGCCGGATCGCCATGCCGAGAGACACCAGGCGCTGCTGGGCCCCGTCGTGCAGGTCGCGTTCGAGCCGCCGCCGCTCCTCGTAACCGGCGTGCAGCAGCCGGGTCCGGCTGGCCTCGGCCTCGTCGAGCGCCCGGCTCACCTCGATCCGCAGCCGCACCACCTCGATGAGCAGCGCGCTCGCGTCTGCCGCCTCGCGCAGCAGCTCCCGGCTTCCGGCTCGGCCGCGCACGAGCGCACCGATCTCGTGGCCGCCGAGCCGCACCGGCGTGACCTGGGCGTCACCGGCGTCACCGGGGCCGAACGGCTCTCCGGCCGCGTCGACCAGCCCGGTCGCGCCGGGCAGCCGGTAGCCGACGCGCAGTTCCGGGTCGCGCAGCGCGTCACGCAGTGCCGCCTCCAGCTCCTCCGGCCGGGCCTGCCCGGCGTGCATGCGGTCACGCAGCCGCGCGACGGCGGTCAGCACGGCCTGCCGGGCCGGGTAGAGCCGCCGGTCCACCCGGCGCTGTAGCCGTACGCGCAGGGGAGAGAGCGCGGCGGCGCAGACGGCGGTGGCGGCCGCCGCCGCGACGGGCGAGCCGCGCCCGGCGCCGAAGCCGACGAGGAACGAGGCGGCCATGTAGAAGGCCAGCAGGACCGCGGTCACCAGGCCGTAGGTGACCGCCGCGCTGATCGCCCGGTCGACGTCGTAGAGGTCGTGACGCAGCACCGCGATCGCGGTCGACACCGGAATCGCCACGGCCGTCGCCGAAAGGCCGACCACCGCCAGGTCGGGGCCGCCGAAAAACAGGTAACCGGCCCAGCACAGCAGCAGCGTGAGCGGCAGGAAACCGGCGCCGAGGGCGAACCACTTGACCCGTGCCCGGCTCACCTCGTCGGCCGCCCGCCGGTAGCGGATGACCATCGCCGCCGCCGACGTGATCAGCAGTCCGAGGAAGACCGGCAGCAGCGTTACGCCCACGATCTCCAGGACCGGCAGGTACGCCGGTGGAGGCCGCAGCAGGTGCGGCGTGTTCTCGAACGGCGGCTGATACGCCTCGGGGACGCACGCCGCGATCAGCATGAACAGCACGGGCACGACCAGCAGCCCGGCGACGGCCCAGCGCCAGCGCCGGCCCGGCAGGCGTCCGTCGGGAAAGACGAGCATGAGCAGCGCCGCGGGCACATACAGGAACATCCAGTCGCCCTGCGACAGCGCGGCGTAGACCTCGGTGAACAGCCCCCGCCGCACGGCCAGGCTCGCGTACGACTCGCCCACCGCGACGTACACGGTCGTCGCACCGGCCAGCACCAGCAGCAGGCCCACCACACTGCGCGGACGCCGGGCGGCGACCAGCACGCCGAGCACGACGGAGGGCAGGGCGAGCGCGACGCCGATCACCAGCGCCATGCCGTCCGGCGCCACCGTCCCGTCGCCGGCGACGGCGAGCACCGCCGGGGCGCCCATCAGCGCGCACACCAGCATCGCGGCGGCGTAGGCGAGCAGACGGGGGAGTGCCACGAGCACACCGTAGGCCGCGGGGCGGCCGGGGTGAATACGTGCCAGCACGGAGATCGGACCGGGGGCGGCCCGGATCCGCCGGCGGGGCCGGCGCGCGCACACTGCGGACATCGGTATCCCGCAGCTCAGGAGAAGCCCATGAAACGCTCCGTCCTTCTCGTCATCGGCCTGGTCATCGCCGGCCTGTTCGGTCTCATCGACGTGATCTCCGTGCCGTTCGGCGACGGCGAGCACCCGCCGTTCGCGGTGGCCCTGGCCGACGGCGTACTCGGCCTGATCACCGTGGTGGGCGTCGTGCCGGCCTGGCGCGGCAGCCGCGCCGGGGTGGTGGCCGTGATCGTCACCAGGCTGCTGTCGGCGCTCACCGCGGTGCCGGCGTTCTTCGCCGACGGGGTCCCGGCGCCGGCGATCGCGGTGGCCGCGGCCGGCATCGCGCTCACCCTCGCCTGCGTCGCGTTCCTCGCCCCGGCCCTGCGCTCCCACGCCTGACCCGTCCCGGCCCAAGGAGAGTCCATGGACACGGCTCCGCCGCACACTCGTCATGCGCCGCTCGCGTTGGCGCTGTTCACCGCGCCGTGGGGTTTCGTCGTCGCCAACGCGGCGTACGCCTGGGCCACACGCCACGGGGGAAGCGACGCCACCGGCGCGCAGGCGCTGGCGCTGACGGCGGCTCACCCCGGCGAGATGCGCCTGGCCACCGTCGCCGCGATGCTGGGCAGCCTGCTCATGGTCCCGGCGGTCCTCGGCGCCAGGCGGCTCATCGGAGACCGGAGCAGCAGGCTCGGCTTCCTCGGCGCGACCCTCATGGCGGCCGGATACATCTGCTACTTCGCCGTCGCCCTATCGGGGATCACCGCCACCGTCATGGTCGAGCGCGGGGGTCCTCTCGCGGATTACGCGGCGGTCCTCGACGGCGCCCAGAGCGACCCGTCGGCCGTCTGGGTGTTCCTGCTCTTCGTGCTCGGCAACCTGGCCGGCACGCTGCTGCTCGGGCTGGCCCTGCTCCGTACCCGTGTGGTGCCGCTCTGGGCCGCCGCCGCGATCATGGCGTGGCCGCCGCTGCACGTGATCGGGCTCGTGGCCGGCACCGAGTGGTTCGAGGTCGCGGGCGCGCTCACCCAGGCCGCCGGCCTCGCCGTCGCCGGGCTGCGCCTGCTGTCCGCGTCCCGCCGGCCCTGAGCGGCGGTCAGGCCGGGACCGTACGGCCGGGGCTCAGGGCCGGAACGTGGTTCGGCGCCTGGGCCCAGCGCTCCAGCAGGGCGACGAACTCCCCGGCCACGGCGGGCCAGTGGTAATGGTTCAGCGCCTCGACGTAGCCCCGGACGCCCATCGCGGCACGCCGTTCGGCGTCCGCGCGCAGGCGGAGCACGCACTGCACGACCGCGTCGGCCACCGCGCCGACGTCGCCGAAGGGCACGATCGTCCCGCAGTCGACCCGGCCGACCAGGGACGCCGCCCTCGGCAGCGGGGTCGTGACGACGGGGACGCCGCGGGCCATGTATTCGACGACCTTCGTGGGCGTCGACTCGCGGTAGTTCGGCACATCGTGCAGCAGGGACAGCCCGGCCAGGGCGCCCTCGGCCATCCGCAGCGCGTGGGTGTTGGGGACGTATCCGAACCAGTCGAGCAGCCCCGCGCGCTGCGCGTCGCGCAGCATCGGACGCACCGCGGCGTCCGCCGGTCCGATCAGGTCCAGGCGGACGCCGTACGGCCGGAGCCGCCGGGCGATCTCCACCATCTCGGCCGCGCCGCGCGCCAGGGAGATGTGACCCACGTAGACGATGCGGGAGTCCCCGGGCGGCGGGGGCGGCGCCGGCGGTACGTACGTGTGGTTGGGCACCACGGGATGCGCGCCGGGGAAGCGCTCACGGTAGGACTCCTCCGCGAGGATGAGGTGGAGCCGCTGCTCCGCCCGGCCCTCCACCGCGCGGATCAGCGGCGGCAGGACGCTCCGCAACGGCCCGGGCAGGTACGTCTTGGCGCCCAGCGCGCCGATCGTGTCCTCGTGGACGTCCCAGACCGTGGGAGGCCGCCTGCGCGGCAGCGCGAGCAGCAGCTCGATGTCGTGCACGAGCAGCAGGTCGGCGTCCCGCGCCGCAGTGCGCAGGGCGGAGGCGGCGGCCCGCAGCGCCCTTCCCCGGCGCAGGCCCACCGCCCGCGGCACGTCGACGGCCCGGATGCCCGGCCGCGGCGTCACGTTGCAGTGCGTGAACGGCGCGACGAAGGTCACCTCGTGCCCCGCGTCGAGCAGCGCCCGGATCTGCCGGTGGGTGATCCGCGCGTCCTCCGGGTGATGGACTGTCGTGCCGACGCATACCCTCATATGGGGAGGCTGACCGCGTCATCCGAAGTGACCGGATGTGCGAAGTGAATGCCTCCCGAAATGAGGCTTAACTTCCGGTGTTCGCCGGCCGCGGCACCTGCCCGCTCGGCCTTCTGTACAGCCAGACCAGCCGTGGTTCGAGCAGCCACTTGAACGCCTTGCGGGTCACCGGCAGGCACAGCACGATGGCCAGGGCGAAGCAGGAGCACGCGATGGCCGCCACCCCGAGCGGGCCGTACAGCCAGGAGAAGCTGAGCCAGCCCATCTCCTTGGCGATCATCACGGGCACGCCGTGCAGCAGGTAGCAGTAGAGCGTGCGGGTGCCGAGGTCGGTGAACCAGGTCTGGCGCCGGGGGACCAGCGACATCACGGCCGCCGACATGGCCAGCGCGGCCACCAGCAGGCCGGTGCGCAGCAGCATGCCCTTCCACCAGACCAGGTGGAGGTCCTTGTAGCTGTCCTTGTAGTAGATCGGGCCGAGCTTGATCGAGTAGTTCTTCACCAGGAAGATCGCCACGCCCGCGGCGCCCACCAGCACGAACACCGACAGCACCATCACCCAGCGCTGCTTGAGGAAGTCGAAGACCTCCGGCTTGAGCACGAGGCCGAGGACGAAGAACGGCAGCAGTCCGAAGAAGCGGTCCATGCTGAAGTCGCCGGACAGTTCGGAGAACCCGGCGAACAGGTACACGGCGATCGAGATGACGAACGGGTACTTCATCCGCTTCCACACGGGTGTGGACAGCCGCCAGAACAGCAGCGCGAGCAGATACCAGTTCAACCAGGCCGGGTCCATGATCGTGAGGCTGAACTTGTGCCCGAAGGCGGTGCGCAGCAGGGCGTACCCCAGCTCGACGATCACGTAGGGCACGAGGAACGTGTCGACCAGCTTGTTGGTCTTGGCGTTGGAGTTCCAGAAGTTCCTGGACAGGTAGCCGCTGACGATGACGAACAGCGGCATGTGGAAGACGTAGATGAATAGATACGCCGCCCGGGAGGAGTCGGCCGCCAGCGTCGGGACCAGCGAGTGCCCGATCGGCACCAGGGCGATGCCGACGAACTTCACGTTGTCCAGGTAGGGGTCGCGGGGCTTCTTGGCCCGGGGAGCGGGCTCCGGCTCGGGCTCGTCCTCCAGCCCGTCCCGCTGTCCCGTGCCTCGCGCGAACGGGTCGTCCGGCCGGACGGGTGCCTCGGCCCAGGCGGGCAGCGGAGCGCGCAGCGGCCTGCCGAGCGGACCGGTCTGGCGGGGATCGTTCACGCCGTCGGCGCCGTCGGGGGAGGAGCGTCGCCAGGGATCCCACTGCGCGGGATCGGCGTCCTGGCCGGGCCACGCGTGGGCCGGTGCGTCCGGCGTGGGCGCGGGGCTGAAGGCCGCCGGGGCGGCTGCGTGGAAGGCGTCCGGCACGCCGCGCCCGCCGCGCGGGCCGGGGGCGGTATCGGGGAACGGAACGGCGCCGAAGGGATCGTCCGGCGGGAAGGCGGGGCCCGCGCCGGACGGGGGGGTGTCCAGGAAGGGGTTCGCCGTCCTGGACGCCGCGGACGCCGGAGGCTCGGGGAAAGCGGGCGGTTCTGGGAAAGCGGGCGGTTCTGGGAAGCCGGGGGGTTCTGGGAAGCCGGGGGGTTCTGGGAAGCCGGGGAACCTGGTTCCCAGCGGCTCGGGCCCGGCACCGAAGGCCGGCGCGGGGAAGGCGGGAGAGTCACCGAAGGGAGGCGTGGGAACGTCGGCGCCGTCCTGGGAGCCGAAGCCGTCTCGTGCGCCGCCCGGCGACCGCCGGCCGACGCCGGGAAAGGCGTCGGAGAGGTTGCGGGGACCGTTGTCGGGGAACGCCTGCGGCCACGCGGGGGCCTCGGTGGCGCTCATGGGCGGGGTGCCCTGCGGTTCCGCGTTACGCCGGTCCGGGCCCCGGCCCGCGGAGAAGTAGTCGAAGCCTTCCGGCTGCGGGGCGGACGCGGGCGGCATGCCCAGGCGGGAGGCGCCCGGCTTGCGCGGCTTCCGTACGGGCAGGGGCTGCTTCTCGTACGGCTTGTCCTGCGTCCCGGAGCCGGCGGGCGCCGAACCGACAGGCGCCGAACCGATGGACGCCGAACTCCGGTCCCCCGCGCTCCGCGGCTTGCGCGTGGGCAGGGGCGGCTTCTCGTACGGCTGCTCGTACGCCTTGTCGTGCGGCGCGGCCTCGGCGGGGGCGGAACCGGTGAACGGGGCACCCGGGCCTTCGGTGCTCAACGCTTCCGCGGCTGTCGCGCCCGCCGCGCTTTCTTCGGCCCTCTCGCCGCTCTCGTGGCGCCCGTGCGGCGGCGCGGCCGGGCTCTCGTCGCCGGCTGCCGGGAGACCGCCCTCGTGCCGCCCGTGCTCATGCGGCTCGTGTGTCTGCGGGCGGTCCGCGGTCTTCGGCTCCCGCTGCGGCAGGCCGCCGCCCGGGGCGGGCCACTCTCCGGTGATGCGGCCTATCACTCCGGTGGGAGCCTCTTCGGCATCGGGGTCGACGCCCTGGGGGAAACCGGGAACCGGGGATTGATGGCGGGGGTCACTCACGGGAGAAACGCTCAGCTATCTGTTGGAGGCTCGGGGAACGGCCACGACCTGGGGTGCGTCGCCGCGTCCTTTCGGACACTAGCGAAGGCGCCCCGGCGCATCAGCCCGAACGGGCGAACAGGGCGCGTTCGCCAGGTGCTCACCCTAACGTTCTTGAACGCTGATGTCGCCTCTGGGGCCGAACGTAACCAACGTGACACCTGTCGTGTTCCTCTGTCAGGCCGCCGGACACGGACCGGGCCAGGGCTCCTCCGCCAAGGTGGTCGGCCTGGAGCCCCGGCCGGGTGGTGGGCAGGGCGCGTCAGCTCGCGCAGGGGTTGGTGTCGGAGGTGACGACGTTGTCGCCCAGGTTGATGGGGGAGCGGACGCCCTTCCAGTCGGCGCCGATGACGAGCTGGATGATCGGCCCGCGCACCTTGCCCTTGGGCGCGTCCGGCGGGGGCGACGACGGGGTGAACGGCGTGACTACGCCGCTCGCCACCTTGCCGGTCTCCGGGCTGACGGGGTTGACCAGCTTGCCGACGAGGATCTTCGAGTAGTTCCAGCCCTGACCGGTGTAGCGGACCATGGTCTTCGGCTGGTCGATGCCGCCGGGCTTCCTCGCGTCACCGACGCCGACGACGTTGAAGCCGAGCCCGGTCAGCTCCTCGGCGACCTCTTTGGCCAGGTTGTTCGTGTTGGTGCCGTTGAACACCTGCACCTTGACCTGCTGCGGCTTGGTGACCACCGGCCCCGAGGGCGCGGCGGACGCGGCCGGGCTCGCGGAGGCGGTGGGGGCCACCTCGGTGTCGTTCGCGATGGCCCTGAAGAGGTTGCCCGCGGCCGGCTGCTTCCACTGGACGCGGTTCTTGTCGGCGACGTACGGCTCCCACGGCACGGTGGTTGCTTTGAAGCCCTTCGCCGAGAGCTTCTGCGCGCTCTGCGCGATCTTGAGGAGCTCCTCGGTGTTGAGCGCGTCGTCCATGGTGACGGACCTCGCCGCGGCGGCGATGAAGTTCTGCAGCTTGCCGAGGTCGGTGAGCAGGGCGCTGCTGGTCGCCTTCTTCACGACCTGGGAGATGAAGACCTGCTGGCGCTTGATCCGGGAGATGTCGCTGCCGTCGCCGAGGCCGTAACGCAGCCGCACATAGCCGAGCGCCGCCTCGCCCTTCACGGTCTGCTTGCCGGCGGGGAGCGTGAGCTTCGACTTCTTGTCGTTGACGGCCTGCGGCAGGCAGATCTCGATGCCGCCGAGCGCGTTCACGATGTTCTTGAAGCCGGTGAAGTCGACCTTCACGTAGTGGTGGACGCGGATCCCGGTGAGGCTCTCGATGGTCCGTCGCGTGCAGATCATCCCGCCGTCGGAGAACGCGGAGTTGATCATTCCCAGATGCGCGGGGACGACCGTCCTGTTCCTGTTGTAACAGGCGGGGATCATCACCATGGAGTCGCGGGGGAAGCTGAGCAGCGTCGCCCCGTCACGGTTGGGCGACACGTGCAGCAGCATGATCGTGTCGGTGCGCTCGCCGTCGTTGACCAGGTGCTGGCCGTACTTCTTGTTGTCTCCCGCACGGGTGTCCGAGCCCACGAGCAGCACGTTGATCGCGCCGGTCTCGTTGACGGGGCGGTTCTTGTCGAGGTCGTCGCCGGACTTGCCCACGTTGAACAGGCCGATGGTGCTCCGGTAGACCTTGTAGGCCGTCAGTGTGCCGATCACCATCACGCACGTGAGCACGACGCTGATCCATCCGCCGATCCCGAGGCGGGACCGGCCGCCGCCGCCACCGCCTCCGCCACGCCGGCGAGGCGGCCTGCCGTCCGGAGGGAGAGCGCCGCCCCCGGCCGCACGGCTCGCGACGGTGGGTGCGGTGGAGACCGGGTTGCGGCCGGTCTCCTCGTCGCCGCCGCGCCTGCGGCCGCGACGCCGCGGCGGCTCCTCCTCGTACGAGGGGTCGTACGGGGGCTCGGGCGGACCGCTCGGCTCGGTGCGCCGCCCGCCTCGGCGGCGTCCCTCGTCGTAGACCTCCGGAGGGTGGTCGTCCCGGGGCGGGCGCTGCCCGCCTCGCCTACCCGGCATCTCGGCGTAGCCGGCGGGGGCGGCGGCCACCGGCATGTCGGCGTATCCGGCGGGCGCCGGGGCCGATCCGCGGCCTCGCGGGGGCTCGAAGGCCCCGTCGTAGGAGCCGGCGTCCGGGGGACCCCAGACTCTCTGGTCGGACGGAGCCTGCGGAGGACTGGTACGCGCGGCGACGCGCCTGCGCTCGCTCACCGCGCGCCCGCCAGGGAACCGGCAGCCGGACGCCGGTGTGTGGTGACCGGAGGAGCGGGCGAGAGGCCGGAAGGATTACTGGTTCGCTCGCACACTTGTCCTCCTTGCCTGGCGATCACACGTCGCGCTCCGAGGGTAGGTCACGGGAGCATCTGCGGGCGCCGCGATTGGGAGGATCCGGGCCGCGATCACGCCGTGCCACGCCCCCCTGATCCAGGGGCAGAGCATACTAAACGCCGACATTTTGGGTATGAGAATGAGTTTGCCTTTACCTGAATTTGATGTTGTGTGGGCCGTTTGGCCAGGTCGTAGCCGTCAGGTCCGTCGGTGGAGCCCCCGAACGGACAGGGCGGCGGCCAGGCAGGCGAGCGGCACCGCGGGCAGGACGTAGCGGTAGTCGAACTGGGCCGTGGCGGGCGGGACGAGCAGCAGCGCCCAGGCCGTCACCCAGGCGATGCCCCAACTCCCGGGGGCGTACCTCGGCGAGGCCCGTCCCGAGGAGGGCCGGTTCTGAGCGCGCCGGTTCTGAGAGGGCCGGTTCGCGGGCTCTGGACCCGCGTACGCCGCGCGGGTCGCGCGTGCCCTCCGGGACCCGCGCACCGACAGGGCCCTGACGGCCCAGGCGGCCGGGGGGACCAGGAGGATCGCCAGCAGCAGCGCGCCCGGCAGTCGCGCGACGTCCTGATAGGCCCGCATCGCGCCCGCGAACGGCTCGGAGATGCGCACCGTGAGGGAGCCACGCTCGTAACGCTGCGCGAACTCCTTGCCCACCACCGCGGGGTGCCGCCCGGGCGGCGGCGGCACGGTCGCCGGAAACTCGTAGTACCCGTACGTCTCGGCATCGGGGTAGACCGGCCGGCCCGGTGTGAACGACCTGCCGAGCTCGGCGAGCGTGCTGCTCAGATAGTCGAGCGGCTGGCTGCGGATCGCGAGAGAGGCGAACCTCCCGGCCAGGGCGTCGGTCTCCTCGGTGAACGTGATGCCGGGCAGCCGGACCAGGGGGGACTGCGCGTTCCAGATGTACTCCTGGGACGCGGGCCGGGACGCGGGAGGCCGGGAGTCGCACAGCACGGCGAGGTCGGCCGGCGGCTTCATCACCGAACAGTCGGCGAACGACATCGTGCGGGCGTAGAGGAAGACACCGTTGGAGCCGACCAGCCCGACGCGCTGGTAGGTCGCGTAGAACCAGCCCGCGTAGCCCGCGACGGGCAGCAGCGCCGCCACCAGGAAGGGCACGGTGAGCCTGGCCACCGCCCCGCCCGGGCGCATCGCTCCGCTCGCCCGGCGCACGCCGTACGCGAGCAGCAAGAGCGCGAAGACCGCGATCAGCGGCAGCCCGACGGTCCTGGTCAGCGTGGCGGCGGCCAGCACGAGACCGAGCGCGGCGGCCGAGCGCGGCGTCAGCGGGCGGCGCATCGCCAGGCACACCGCTCCCACGACCAGGAACGTGAACAGCGAGTCGGAGACGAGCAGGTGCTCCAGCTCGATCTGGTACGCGTCGAGCAGCACCGGGACGCAGGCCAGGGCGGCCGCCCATCGGGGGCCGCCGCGTCGCAGCACGGTCACGTAGAGCATCACGCCGACGAGCAGCCCCAGCACGTGCTGGACGGTCACGACCAGGGCGAAGCTGTGAAACGCCTCCAGCAGCCTCAGGAACATCGAATAGCCCGCCGGGCGGACGAGGTCGGGCCTCGGCCGCATGGCCGTCACGACGTACGTGTAGGAGTCGGGGAACCACAGCGCGGGCCGGTACCCGAGAGCGGTCACCAGCCGCAGGAGCGCCCCCAGACCGAGGACCACGAGGAACCATCGATGCCGGCGCGCCCACCCGGGGAGATCCGCACGGGCCCAGGCCAGCGGGTGCAGCGGATCGCGGGGCGCCAGACGCCCGCGCAGCCGGTGCCCGAGCCGGGCGGGCCCGGGGCGGCCGTGCGGGGGCTCGTATGAAGGCTCGCGCGGAGGCTCGTGTGGAGGCTCGTCTCGCTCCGGCCAGGGCGCCGAGCCCAGGCTGTCCGACACCCTCATGTACCCCCCTGCCTGCCTTCCGGCGTACGCTACCGGCTCCCCGGAAGCCCCGTGCGCGCCCCGGCCGCGCCTGTGGACAACCTCATGCCTGTGGACAAGGGCGACGCGCGCGGCGGGCGGGCCGCCCGGTGAAGGCCGGGCCACGGGACGGACCGCTAGTCTCGGGTGCATTCCAGTGCACAGATCCGGCCACTCACGGCTGCCGTGGGAGCAGGAGGCGGCGGGCAGGACGCTCGCGGCCGTCTCCGTCGTGCCCGCGCTCGCGCTGAGCGGGTGGCTGCTCGCGGGGCTTCCGCTGCTGCTGCTCGGGTGGTTCCGGCCGTTGCCCATGGCGCTGCTCGGCGGCGCCGCCGCCCTCCTGCTGTGCGCGTACGGCCTGCGCGGCCTGCCCGGGAGCGCCGCACGGCACCGGTGGGCGACGGCGGCCACAGTCGCCGTGGCGCTCGGGTCGGGGGTGTTCAACGGACTCCTGCACGGCGAGCAACTGATCATCCGGCGTGATCCGTCGACCTACGCGCAGTACGCCGTGTGGCTCGCCCGGCACGGGTCGCTGCCGGTCCCCGTGGGGGACTTCGGCGGCCCCGACCCCTCACTGCGCTTCGACAGCATGGGGTTCTACGCGGTCGACGGCGGGATCGCCCCGCAGTTCATGGCCGGGCCGCCGATGATCCACGCGATCGGCCACTGGCTGGGCGGCGTCCCCGGCCTGCTGCTCGTGCCGCCCGTGCTGGGCGCGCTCGCGGTGCTCACCGTCGCCGGGACCGCCGCGCGGCTCGTGGGCGCGCGCTGGGCGCCTCTTGCCGCCCTCGTGTTCGCGGTCTGCCTGCCGATCCTCTACACGTCGCGGACGACGTTCAGCGAGATCCCTTCGCTGATCCTGCTGTTCGGCGGGATGAACCTGCTGCTCGACGCGCGGGCCCGGCTCCGGGCAGCGCTCGGAGCGGCACCACCCGGCGCGGGCTTCGCCTCCGCCGCGCTCGCGGGGCTGTCGTTCGGGCTGGCGCTGCTGGTCCGCATCGACGGCCTGCGCGACGTGCTCCCCGTGCTCGCCTTCGCGGGGGTGCTCATCGCGCTCCGGCGGACACCCCGCGCGAGGTCCTTCCCCGAGGGGCGGCTGGGCGTGCCCCTGCTGACCGGCCTGGTCGTGGGCGGTCTGTGGGGGTTCACCGGCGGCTACGTCCTCGCCCGGCCCTACCTGGAGTATCTGTCGGGCTCGCTCATGCCCCTGCTCGCGATCTGCGCCGTCGTCGTGGTGCTCACAGTCGCCGGCACGGCTCTCGCGCCCTGGATCGCCGCCCGCGCGCGCCGGCTTCTCACGGGAGCCCGGTGGCTGCCGGACGCCGCCGCGGCCCTGGTCGTGCTGGTCCTGGCGGGCTTCGCCGTACGGCCCTGGGTGCAGACCGTGCGCCGTGTCGCGGTCACGCCCGAGGACCGGCTCACGGCCGACTTCATCGAGAAGACGCAGGCCGCCAACGGCCTGCCCGGTGACGGGTCGCGGTTGTACTACGAGCACTCCCTGAATTGGCTCTTCTGGTACGTCGGGATCCCCGCCGTCGTGCTGGCGGCCGTGGCGGCGGCCGTGCTCGCGCGCCGCCTGACCAGGGGCGGCCTGACGAAGGGAGGGGAGTTCGGCTGGCTGCTGCCGCTGGCCGTGATCGGGTGGACGACGGTGACGACGCTCTGGCGTCCCGCGATCACCCCCGACCACCCCTTCGCGTCCCGCAGGCTGGTGCCGATCGTCATCCCCGGGCTGGTGCTGCTCGCCGTCTGGGGCCTGCGGTGGCTCTCGCGGCGGCTCGCGCGCACGGGCTGGTTCGCCGCCGGTCCGGGACGCCCGCGGGCCGCCGTCGCGGCGGGGGCGCTGCTGCTGGCGGTCCCGCCCGCGATCACTTCGATCGGCACCGCGTTCACGCCGGTCAACCGGGGGGAGGTCGCCGCGGTGGCGGGACTGTGCCGCGCGATCCCGGCGAACGCCTCCGTGCTCGTCGCCGAGCGCGTCACGGGCGACCGGCTGACGCAGGTCGTGCGTGGCCAGTGCGGGGTGCCGACGGCCCGGGTGGTCCACGCTCCCGGCCGCGACGTGCCGCGTCCGGCCGACGTGCTGCGCCTGGTCGAGGGCGTCCGGCGCACCGGCCGCGTGCCCGTGCTGCTCGCCGCCGAGCCCGAGCAGCTCATGGCGTACGGCCCGGCGACCCGGGTGATGAGCCTGCGCACCCGGCAGGACGAGCGCTCCCTGGTGGACCCGCCCAACGGCACCTGGTCGCTCGCCATCGACGTCTGGATGACCGTACCCACCTGATGGATCTAGGGTTCGGCGTGTGGATTCCCCTGAGATGGAGGAATTGTCCTTCGGCGACGATCGTCGCGAACCGGAACCCAGGACGGGCCTTCTCCGGAGGCCACTGGTCGTCGCCGGAGTGGTGATCGTGCTCCTCGCCGGGCTCGGGATCGCCGGATGGCGGATCCACGAGCGGTCCCGGTGGCCGCTGCCCCCGCCGGCGGGGGCAGTGCCGCAGGCGGGGTTCTTCTCGGTCTACATGTGCCTGCACCGGACGCCCGATCTTCCGACCTGTCATGACGGCGCCGCGACGGAGCAGGACAAACGGGGGCTTGAGGCCGCGCTCAAAGCGTCGCCGGAGGTCCGGATCTTCCGCTTCCGGACTCAGCAGCAAGGGTGGAAGGACTTCCAGGAATGGGGCACGCCCGGGGATGGCTCCGGGATCGCGGGCGCCTACGAGCCCGCCGACATACCGGAGGCCTACCACGGCGCGCTCGGTCCGGGGGACTGGCAGGGGGTCAAGCGCCGATTGGAGGGCTCGCCCGGTGTCTCGGAGGTCATCGTCGTCGGGGACACCGGATGGCGCGGCAGGGCCGACATCGCGATCGAGTTCTGCCCGGACAGAGGCGACGGCGCCTACGAGCGATGCGAGCGGACTCCGAGGGCTTCCGAACAGGAGAAGGCGGCCGTACTCGGCCGGATCGAGGACATCGACGGGGTGGAGGCCGTTTACTTCGAGGATCTCGCCCACGCGCTGCGGGACAGGCGGCGCATCCTGTGGGAGAAGACGGAGGTCGATCCGCTCGTCGTGCCCGAGGGCTTCTGGCTCAAGCTCGACAGGCCGGGCAGGTCGAGCGAGATAAGAGAGATCTTCGGACGGATGCCGGGCGTCGCCGCCGTACTCGAGGTGTCCGCGCCGCCGCAGTGGCGGTTCGCGGTGACTCCCGGTGCCGGCAGATGACGGCGATCTCCGAGGAGCGTACGCGGTGGAGAAGGCCGCTCGCGGTCGCGGCGGCGGCGCTTCTCCTGGCGTCCTGTGGGAGCGCCGGGCCGTCGGATCGGCCTCAGCCCGTCGCGTCGCGGTCCCCTTCCGGAACCGCCATGGAGGGGCCGCCGCCAGATGATCCGTGGCCGCGCACGAGCGCGCTCACGCCCATGCCGCCGCCGGACGGCCCGTGGCCGGAGACGGGACAACTGGCCGTGTACTTCTGCGCGCGCTCCACCGTGTTCGACGCCTGTAACGACCGGGGAGTCGCCACGCGGGGAGAGATACGGAAGGTGCGGGCGCTGCTCGGGGCCGCGCCGGAGGTCGAGAAGGTCCGTTTCGTGTCGCAGGCGGAGCAGTTCAGGCGAACGCGAGAGGCACTGCGGGACAGACCCGATCTGCTGGAAGGCGCGGACCCCGCGGACGAGTCCGCGTCCTACGCCGCCCGGGTGGGCCCGGGGGACTGGCCCGCGCTGGTCCGCCGCCTCTCGAAGGCGGCGGGGGTGTCCAACGCCTTCGTGATCCGCGACGACTACTGGCCGGGCAAGGCTGACATCATGGTCCAGCTGTGCCCCCGGGCCGACCTCAGCGAAGGGCAGGGAGGCCTCTGCGAGGGGCGAGGGTTGGCCACTCTCGCCGAGAAGAACGCCATTCTGGACCGCATCGGCGATCTCCCCGGGCTGGAGAAGGTCTATTTCCAGGCCCGCTCCCACCAGGCTCCGATGTGGCGTCGCCGGAGAGTGCCGGAGGAAGACTTCGCCGCCTACCTTCCAGAGGTCTTCTATGTGAAGTTCTCGATCCCGCCCGTGCTGTCCGAAGTCAGGCGGGCGCTACGCGGCGCGGCCGGGGTGTTCCTGGTGGACCCGGTCGACGCGACCACGAAGGAGAAGCGGCTGTGACGGCGGCGTCCGCGAAGTGAGACCGCGATTTGGCGGGGCAGAGTACCCTAACCGGACGTGACCACGCCCGAGACCTCTGGAAGCGCCGTGACTCCCGCAGAAACCCCGTACGTCACGATCGTCCTGCCGTGTTACAACGAGCAGGACCACGTCATCGACGAGGTCGAGCGCATCTGCGCGGCCATGGACGCGAGCGGGTACACCTACGAACTGCTGGCCGTGGACGACTGCTCCACCGACGAGACGCTCGCGCGTCTGCAGGAGGCCGCGCCGCGCTTCCCGCACATGCGGATCAGGGCGTTCCACCGCAACGGCGGCTCGGGCACCGTACGCAGGATCGGCAGCCAGGAGGCCCGCGGCGAGATCGTCGTGTGGACCGACGCCGACATGAGCTACCCGAACGAGCGCATCCCCGAGCTGGTCCAGATCCTGGAGAAGGACCAGACGATCGACCAGGTCGTGGGCGCGCGCACCACCGAGGAGGGCTCGCACAAGGTCCTGCGGGTGCCGGCGAAGTGGTTCATCCGCAAGGTGGCCGAGCGGCTGGCCGGGCAGAAGATCCCCGACCTCAACTCGGGCCTGCGGGCCTTCCGCAAGTCGGTCGCCAAGCCGTACCTGCGGCTGCTGCCCCCCGGCTTCTCCTGCGTCACGACGATCACGCTGGCGTTCATGTCGAACCAGCACGACGTCTACTACCTGCCGATCGAGTATGCGAAGCGGGCCGGGAAGTCGAAGTTCAACTTCGTCTCCGACGCCTACCGCTACATCCTGCAGGTGCTGCGGATGGTCATGTACTTCAACCCGCTCAAGGTGCTCATGCCGCCCGCGCTCTGGCTGGTCGGCATCGGTTTCGTCAAGGGCCTGTACGACGTGATCCGCTACGGCTTCTACCTCACGAGCAACGCCATCGTGATCTTCATATCCGGCATGCTGATCGGTGCGGTGGCCCTGCTGGCCGACCTGATCGTGCGATCTCGGGGTGATGTGTGAGGATCGCGATCGTCGGCCCGACGTATCCGTACAAGGGCGGCGGGGCGCAGCACACCACCGAGCTGGCCCGCCGGCTGCGGGCGCGGGGCCACGACGTGGTCATCGAGTCGTGGCGGGCGCAGTACCCGTCGTTCCTGTATCCCGGGCAGCAGACGATCGACAGCCCCGAGGGCGAGCCGTACGCGAACACGCGCCGCGACCTCGACTGGCGGCGGCCGGACGGCTGGGTGGCCTGCGGGCGGCGGTTGCGCGGGGCCGACCTCGTCGTCCTCGCCGTGCTCAGCCCGGTGCAGGTGCCCGCCTACCTCGGCATCCTGTACGGCCTGCGCCGCCGGGCCCGCGTGGTGGCGCTGTGTCACAACGTGCTGCCGCACGAGACCAAGCCGTACGACAGGCCGCTGATGAAGGCGCTGCTGCGCAGGGTGGACGGCGTGCTCGCCCACTCGGAGCAGCAGGCGGACCTCGCCCGCGCGCTCACCGCCGCGCCGGTGCGGGTGGCCGCCCTCGCGCCGCACCTGCCCGCGCGCGGCGCGCGCGGGACGGCGGGCCGCGAGCCGCGGGACAGGCTGCTGTTCTTCGGCATCGTCCGGCCCTACAAGGGGCTCGACCTGTTGCTCGAGGCGCTCGCGCAGGTGCCCGGCGTACGGCTCACGGTCGCGGGCGAGTTCTGGGGCGGCCTGGAGGACACCCGCGCCCTGATCGCCCGGCTGGGCCTCGCCGAGCGGGTCGAGATCCGGCCGGGATACGTGGCGGCCGAGGACGTGCCGGAGCTGTTCGCCGCGGCCGACGCGCTGGTGCTGCCCTACCGGTCGGCGACCGCCAGCCAGAACGTGTGGCTCGGTCACGAGCACGGTGTGCCGGTGATCGCCACCCGGGTCGGGGCGCTGCCCGACAACGTACGCGACGGCGTGGACGGCCTGCTGGTGGAGCCGGGCTCGGCCGGCGCGCTGGCGGAGGCGATCAAGCGGTTCTACGAGCCGGGGACCCCCGAGCGGTTGCGGGCGGGCGTCGCGCCCGTCGACCCCGACCCGCACTGGGCCGCCTACCTCGACACCCTGCTCGCCTGATCGAACCCCGTGATCACGGGACGTGGGCGGGGCGGGCACGGGTACTGTAGGGCAGCGTGACGACGAGAGCGACCGGGAGACGAGGGTGAGCGGGGAACGCGCGGCCCAGCTGGAATACTCCGAGCTCCAGGCCGCGATGCTCGACGAGGACAAGCGCCGGCGCAAGGCCGCGAAGATCATCGCTGTGCTCGCGCACTTCCTGGGCAGGGACACGGCCAAGCCGGGCGAGGTGCTGTCGGGGCTGACCGTCGGCGACGTGGGGTGCTCGGCCGGGTTCATCGCCGACGAGCTCGCCGCCGCGGGCGCGCGGCACACGCTCGGGCTCGACATCGACGTCCCCGGCCTGCGCAAGGCGTCCGACCGCTTCGGCGGACGAGTGGGCTTCGTCTGCGCCGACGGCTCCCGCCTGCCGTTCCCGGACGGCTCGATCGACGTGCTGGTCTTCAACCACATCTACGAGCACGTGGTGGACCCCTACGCCGTGATCGCCGACATGCACCGGGTGCTGTCCGACGACGGCGTGCTCTACCTGGGCCTGGGCAACCGGCTCGGCGTCATGGAGCCGCACTACAAGCTGCCTTTCCTGTCCTACCTGCCGCCCGCCGCGGCCGACCGGTACGTGCGGGCGTTCGGCCGCGCCGACCATTACTACGAGCGCTTCCGCACCCGTCCGGGGCTGCGGCGGATGCTGGCGGGCTTCCACGTGTGGGACTACACGTTCCCGGTGCTGGCCGCGCCCGAGCGGTTCGCCGGGGGCGAGCTGTTCCCCGGCGCGGCCGGCCGCGCCGCCAAGGCCACGCTGGAGCGGACCCCGCGCCCGGCCCTGCGGGCGCTGCTGCCGGTCGTCCCCACCTACCTGTGGGTCGCGACCAAGACGCCCCGCCGTCCCCTCGGCGCGCCGCTCCCGCAGCCGCCCGAGCCGGTCCGTACGTCCCGATGAGCCGCCGCAAACTCCTGCGCGCGCTGTTCCTGCTCGTGGCGCTGGGATTCGGCGTCTGGGCGGTGGCGGGCAAGTGGACCGACGTGGCGGACGGGTTCGCCCGGCTGTCGTGGGCGGAGCTCGCCGGCTCCCTGGTGGCGGTGCTCGGCGCGCTGCTGTCGGGGATGCTCATGTGGCGGGCGCTGCTGACCGACCTGGGTTCCCCGCTGGCGTTCACCGACGCGTCCAAGATCTTCTTCGTGGGGCAGCTCGGCAAGTACATCCCCGGGTCGGTGTGGCCGGTGCTCGCGCAGATGGAGATGGGCCGCGACCACGGCATCCCCCGGCCGCGCAGCGCGGCCGCCTTCTTCCTGACGTATCCGATCTACCTCGGCACCGGCCTGCTGGTGGCCGTCGTGACGCTGCCGGTGCTCGCCGGGCAGTCGGTCGCCCGATATGCCTGGCTGCTGCTGCTCGTGCCCGTGGTCGCCGCCGCCCTGCATCCGAAGGTGGTCAACGGCGTCATCGCGTTCGGGCTGCGCAAGCTGCGCCGCCCGCCGCTCGAACGGCCGCTCACCCGGCGCGGCGTGCTCGTCGCGTGCGGCTGGGCCCTGGCGGGCTGGGCGGCCTACGGCGTGCACCTGGCGCTGATCGTGCACGGCCTCGGGGCGAGCGGGCCCTCGGCCGTGATCCTCAGCTTCGGCGCGTTCGCGCTCGCCTGGTGCCTGGGGTTCGTGTTCGTGATCGCCCCGGCCGGCGTGGGCGTGCGGGAGTTCGCGATGGTGGCCGCGCTCGCCCCGGTGCTCGACGGGCCCAAGGCCACCGCCGCGGTGCTGTGCTCCCGGCTCATCGTGTCCGTCGGCGACCTCGTGTGCGCCGGCGCCGCCGGGCTGGCCTCCCGGCGCTCGGTCCGTACGCGGAAGGAACCCGTAGTCCCGGCCTGAACCCGTGGAATCGGCGCGGGTGGCACAGCCAGGGACGACCCTCATGTGATATCGCTCACGTTTCGGGGGACGCCGGAAATAGAGTGACAGGGAGGGATGCGGGGGAAGGCGTCAGTTCATGGCGTGGGCCCCTGGCCCCTGCCGGAACACCGCCGGAACCAGCGGGACCGCGCGGGCGGGGAGTGATCCTCCCGGCTCGGCGCGGGCCCAGTGAGGGGAGCGATTCACTTGACACCCCGGGTGCTCGTCGACGCCGCCGCGGTCCCCGCCGATCGCGGCGCCCTGATCAGGTATGTCGATGGACTGGTCGCGGCCCTGCACGAGGCGGGCGCGGACATCGCGGTGGTCTGCCAGCGCGCGGACGCCGAGCGGTACGCGGCGCTGGCCCCCTCGGCGCGGATCCTCTCCGGACCGCCCGCGATCACCAACCGCAACAAGCGGCTGGCCTGGGAGCAGACCGGCCTGCCGGTCCTGGCCCGGCACGCCGGCGCCCAGGTGATCCACGCTCCCTACTATTCGATCCCGCTGGGCTCGGGCCTGCCCACGGTGGCCACCGTCCACGACGTCACCTCGTTCACCGACCCCGACCAGCACGACCCCGTCAGGGCCTCGTTCTTCCGGTCGGCCACCCGCACCGCCGTACGCCACGCGAACCGGGTGATCGTGCCCTCGAAGGCCACCATGGACGAGCTGGTCCGGGTGCTGGCCGCCGATCCCACCCGGATCGACGTCGCCTATCACGGAGTAGACCCCACGTTGTTCCACCCGCCCACGCTTGAGGACGTGCGCCGGGTGGCCGGGCGCATGGGCCTGCACGGGCGGCCGTACGTCGCCTATCTCGGGGCGCTGGAGCCGCGCAAGAACGTGCCGAACCTGGTGACCGGGTTCGGGCGCGCGGTCGCCGACCTGTCCGTGCCGCCCGCGTTGGTGCTGGCGGGCGGCCCGGCGTGGGACGAGGAGGTCGACGCCGCCGTCGCCGCGCTGCCGCCCCGGGTGAAGGTCGTGCGTCCCGGTTTCCTGCCCTTCGCCGACCTGCCGGGCTTCCTCGGCGGGGCGCTCGTGGTCGCCTCCCCGTCGCGATGTGAGGGGTTCGGGCTGCCGGTGCTGGAGGCGATGGCCTGCGGGGCGCCCGTGCTGACCACCCACCGCGCCTCCCTGCCCGAGGTGGGCGGCGACGCGGTGGCCTACACCGAGCCCGACGCCGACAGCGTCGCGCGGGCGCTGCGCGCCCTGCTGGAGTCGCCGGAGCGGCGCGAGTCGCTGGCACAGGCGGGGGTCACCCGGTCGCGCGAGTTCACCTGGCGGCACTCGGCCGAGGCCCACCTCCTCGCCTATCAGCGCGCCATCGAAGGCTAGGGCCATGATTCGTCAGGCACGACCTGAGGAGGCGTACGCCATTCCTGCCGGTGGTGTGCTTCGCGGGCGGCCTACGGTTTGCGGCCCACGCCGCCGTACTGGTACACCTCGCGGTGACGGAAGCTCGTGGTGGCTTCGGGCCGCCACTTCGGCAGTGACACCAAACCCGGCGGCAGAAACTCCAGCCCGTCGAAGAACTCCTCCAGTTCCTTCGGCGTGCGCAGAGTGAGGGGGCTGGCGTTGCTGGCGTTCCATCTGGCGGCGGCCTCGTCCATCGAGGGGCTGCGGACGCTGTGCGCGATCGCGAGGTAGCTGCCCGGGGGCAGCGCTCCCAGCAACGTGCTCACCGCCCTGTGCGCCTGAACGGTGTCGGGTACGAACTCCAGCACGCCCATGAGCATCAACGCGATCGGGCGAGAGAAATCCAGCGTCCGCGCGGCCTCCCGCAGGATGGGCGCGGGTTCGCGCAGGTCGGCGTCGAGGTAGGCGGTGGCCCCCTCGGGCGTGCTGCGCAGCAGCGCGTGAGCGTGAACCAGCACGATGGGGTCGTTGTCCACATAGACGATGCGTGCCCTGGGGTTGACGCGTTGCGCCACCTCATGGGTGTTTTCCGCCGTGGGGATGCCGGTGCCCACGTCCAGGAACTGGTCGATCCCGGCCTCGCCGGCCAGATGGCGCACGACGCGGCCGATGAACTCCCGTTCGGCCCGCGCGTTGACCGGCAGGTCCGGCATGACCTTCACGATCTCGTCCCCTACCGCGCGGTCGGGGGCGAAGTTGTCCTTGCCGCCCAGCCAGTAGTCCCAAACGCGGGCCGAATGCGGAACGGAGGTGTTGATACGCGCCGATCTCTGCTCAATCGAAGCATCCTCACTCATCAGATCCTCCTAAGGCACACCACGAGACACTGTCTGACACGCGGTCCCCAATCTAAACGATCAACGCACCGCGCAATGGCAAACCGCCGTAAAAGGGCTATTTCTCTTCAGTCCCTGAAATGGTCCGCATATCCCCGGTTCGAAGTTCGTGAACGGAGGTTGCGCGCCCGTCGGGAAACGTCCGCGCAACGGTCGGCGGCGGCGAGCCATGCGGAGGGCGCGGCTAGGCTACCCTCGCGGCTGTGAGGGAGAGTTCTGTGCGGTCGCCGGATGGTCTCGAGGCGATCCTTCTCGTGGGCGGCCAGGGCACACGTCTGCGACCGCTGACGCTCAGCACGCCCAAGCCGCTGCTTCCGACGGCGGGGGTGCCCTTCCTCGCGCACCAGCTGGCCAAGGCACGGGCGTACGGGGTGCGCCGGGTGGTCTTCGCGACGTCCTATCGGGCGTCGATGTTCAGCGAGGCGTTCGGCGACGGGTCGGGTTTCGGCCTGGAGATCGTCTACATGACCGAGGAGACCCCCCTCGGGACCGGTGGCGCGATCCGCAACGCCGCGCGGGCCCTGACCTGCCCGCCCGGGGCGCCGGTGCTCGTGCTGAACGGCGACATCCTGTCGGGTCACGACATCGCCGCCCAGGTGGAGCTGCACGTCGCGCGGGGCGCCGCGGTGACCCTGCACCTCACCGAGGTGGACGACCCGTCGAGGTTCGGCTGCGTGCCGACCGACGGCGACGGCAGGGTCAGCGCCTTCCTGGAGAAGACGCCCAATCCCGTGACCAACCGGATCAACGCCGGGTGCTACGTGTTCCAGCGTTCGGTCATCGACACGATCCCCGAGGGCCAGGTGGTCTCGGTGGAGCGTGAGACCTTCCCCGGGCTGATCGCGGCCGGCGAGCTGGTGCTCGGCTTCGCCGACAGCTCGTACTGGCTGGACGTGGGCACACCGGCGGCGTTCGTGCGGGGCTCGGCCGACCTGGTGCTGGGCAGGCTCGGCTCGCCCGCGCTGCCCGGCCCGGCGGGCGAGCGCCTCCTGCTGGACGGGGCGGTCGTGTCGCCCGAGGCCAAGGTCACCGGCGGCACCGTCGTCTGCGCCAGGGCCACGGTCGAGGCCGGCGCGAGCGTGCGCGGCAGCGTGCTGTCCGAGGACTGCCACGTCGCGTCCGGCGCGACCATCGTGGACTCGGTCGTCGGCGTCGGCGCCCGCGTCGCCTCCGGCGCCGTGCTGCGCGAGGTCGTCGTCGGCGACGGCGCGCTGATCGGCCCGGGCAACGAGCTCATCTCCGGTATGCGCGTCTGGCCCGGGGTAAATCTGCCCGAGTGCGCGGTCCGCTTCTCAAGCGACGTCTGAAACGGTCAGTGACGTCTGACATGGTCCGTGCGGCTTCCACCGAACGGCGAAGCGAGCGGCGGTGGCGGCCGTCCGGGCCGCTCGACGTCGCGCTGACGCTGTCCCCACATCGGCGCGGAGGAGGCGACCCGGCCTGGAGGCGTACGCCTGACGGGGCGATCTGGCGCACCTCGCGCACCCCCGAAGGGCCCGGCACGCTGCGCGTGACGGTGAGCGGCGACGAGGTCCTCGGGCAGGCGTGGGGGCCGGGAGCCGGCTGGCTGCTGGAGACGCTCCCGTCGCTGCTGGGCGCCGACGACGACGTGGCCGGCTTCGCCGCGATGCTCGCGCGGCTCGCCGGCTCGGGCGACGACCGGCACGCCGGCGTCGCCGCGTTCGTCGCGGGCCTGGCCGGGAGGGCCGCCGGGCTGCGGATCGGGCGCTCCCTGCGGGTGTTCGAGGCGCTCGCGCTCGCCGTGCTCGAGCAGAAGGTGGTCGGCAGGGAGGCATGGCGGGCCTGGCGGTTCCTGCTGCGCCGGTACGGCGAGCCGGCCCCCGGCCCGGCCCCCGAGGGCATGTACGTGGTCCCGCCGCCGGAGGTGTGGCGGGCGATCCCGTCGTGGGACTGGCATCGGGCGGGCGCGGAGGCCGTACGGGCCAGGACGATCGTCAACGCGGCCCGGCACGCCGAGAAGCTGGAGCGCACCGCCACCACCATCACGGAGGCGTCGGCGGAGGCGGATCACCTGCTGCGGGCGCTGCCGGGGATCGGCGTGTGGACCTCCGCCGAGGTGCGCCAGCGGGCCCACGGCGACCCGGACGCCCCGAGCGTGGGCGACTTCCACCTGCCGGGCATCGTCGGCTACGCGCTGACCGGGCGGAAGACCGACGACGACGGCATGCTCGAACTGCTCGAGCCGTTCCGGGGGCACCGCCACCGCGTGGTCAGGCTGATCGAGCTCAGCGGCCTCAGGCCGCCGGCACGCGGCCCGCGCATGGCGGCGCGCGACTACCGGGCCTTCTGACCGTGTCCGCCGCGCCGGGGGTGACCGGCCTCGCGCGGGCGCAGCTTCTGGTTGATCTCGCAGTCCGCGACCCCCTCCTTGCAGTTGCCGTTGAGGGTGTCGGTGAAGAAGCTGACGCTCGCCTCCTGCTGGAGGCCGGTGACCGCGACACCGTTGTTGCCCGCTGCGGCGTTCACGTTGCGCCTGCCCGTGGACACCTGGCGGACGGCGCTGGTGATCGTGGGGGCGTTGGCCGTGTTGCGGCCGTCCGTGACCTGCTTCGCGTGGCCCTTGCCCGATCCGCCGCCGTGCCCCGCGTGCGGCGCCGCGAGCACGCCGGCCGCCGCCGGCGCCGACACTCCCATGAGGACCGCCGCGATCCCCGAGGCTAGACAAAACGCACCATTTGCCCTGATAGCGGCCATAAATTCCTCGCCCATTCGTCGATCTCGCTCACCGCTCATACCCTCCGGCCGCAAAGGCCCCGATGGGCGTACGCCATGACTTCTTCCGTTCGGACCGCCGGGGGCTGGGTACGGCGGACGGACCCACGCCCCGTAGGGTGCGGCGTATGACGGCGAAGCGACCCCCGAACGTCAGCTCCGACAGCGGCACCCGCCGGGCACTCGCGCGGGCCAGGGACGGCAAGGCCCTCGACCTCGCCGAGGCGGCGATCCTGCTGCGCGCCCGCGGCGACGACCTCGACGCCCTGCTCGCGCACGCATCGCGGGTCAGGGACGCGGGCCTGGAGGCCGCCGGACGGCCCGGCGTCGTCACCTACAGCCGCAAGGTGTTCATCCCGCTGACCCGGTTGTGCCGGGACAGGTGCGGCTACTGCACGTTCGCCACCGCCCCGCACAAGCTGCCGAGCGCCTTCCTGTCCCCGGACGAGGTGCTGGAGATCGCCCGCCAGGGCGCGGCGATGGGCTGCAAGGAGGCGCTGTTCACGCTCGGCGACCGGCCGGAGGACCGGTGGCACCAGGCGCGCGAGTGGCTGGACGCCCACGGGTACGACGACACGTTGTCGTACGTCCGGGCGATGGCGATCCGGGTGCTGGAGGAGACAGGACTGCTGCCGCACCTCAATCCCGGCGTGCTGACCTGGAAGGACCTGCAGCGGCTCAAGCCGGTCGCGCCCTCGATGGGCATGATGCTGGAGACCACCTCACGGCGGCTGTTCACCGAGAAGGGCGAGGCCCACTACGGCTCTCCCGACAAGGACCCCGACGTACGGCTGCGCGTGCTGGAGGACGCCGGCCGCTCCAGCGTGCCGTTCACGACGGGCCTGCTGATCGGCATCGGCGAGACGATCGAGGAGCGGGCCGAGTCGATCTTCGCGATCCGCCGGGTGGCCAGGGAGTACGGCGGCATCCAGGAGGTCATCGTCCAGAACTTCCGCGCCAAGCCCGACACGGCCATGCGCGGCATGCCCGACGCCGACCTGCACGAGCTGGCCGCGACGATCGCGGTGACACGGCTGGTGCTCGGGCCGAAGGTCCGCGTGCAGGCGCCGCCCAACCTGATCGGCGAGGAGTACGCGCTGATGCTGCGGGCGGGCATCGACGACTGGGGCGGGGTCTCCCCGCTCACGCCCGACCACGTCAACCCGGAGCGGCCGTGGCCGCAGATCGACGACCTCGCCGCGCGGACCGCCGCCGCCGGGTTCACGCTGCGCGAGCGCCTCACGATCTATCCCGAGTACGTCGTCGCGGGGGAGCCGTGGCTCGACCCCCGGCTGCGCGAGCACGTGGCGGCGCTGGCCGACCCCGCCACCGGGCTCGCCCGGGAGGACGCGGTTCTCCTCGGCCGTCCCTGGCAGGAGCCCGACGGCGGCCTCGGCGGTCTCGTCACCGGCGGACGGGCCGATCTGCACACGGCCGTCGACGCCGAGGGCCGTACGAGCGACCGCCGCGCCGACTTCGACAGCGTGTACGGCGACTGGGACGCCCTGCGCGAGCGCCTGCCGGGCGCCCGGAACCGCACGGTCGGGGCGGACGTGCGGGAGGCGCTGCGGCAGGCCGAGGCGGACCCCGCGCGGCTGACCGACGAGCAGGCGCTGACACTGCTCGATCTCGCCGGGGACCAGTCGGGGGCGGGCGCCGACGACGCCGGCCTCGACGAGCTGTGCCGGATCGCCGACGGGCTGCGCCGCGAGGCGGTGGGCGACGACGTCACCTACGTCGTCAACCGCAACATCAACTTCACCAACGTCTGCTACACCGGCTGCCGGTTCTGCGCGTTCGCCCAGCGGCGCACCGACGCCGACGCCTACACCCTGTCGCTGAGCGAGGTGGCCGACCGGGCGCAGGAGGCGTGGGAGGCCGGGGCGACCGAGGTGTGCATGCAGGGCGGCATCCACCCCGACCTGCCCGGCACGGCCTACTTCGACATCGCACGGGCCGTCAAGGAGCGCTGCCCCGAGATCCACGTGCACGCGTTCTCGCCGATGGAGGTCGTCAACGGCGCGAGCCGCACGAACCTGTCGGTCGAGGAGTGGCTGCACGCGGCGCGGGAGGCGGGCGTCGACTCGCTGCCCGGAACGGCCGCCGAGATCCTCGACGACGACGTCCGGTGGGTGCTCACCAAGGGCAAACTCCCGGCCAGGGAGTGGATCGAGGTCATCACCACGGCGCACCGGGTCGGCATCCCGACGACCTCGACCATGATGTACGGCCACGTGGACACCCACGAGCACTGGGTGCGCCACATCCGGCTGATCCGGTCGATCCAGGAGGAGACGGGCGGGTTCAGCGAGTTCGTGCTGCTGCCGTTCGTTCACCACAGCGCGCCGATCTACCTGGCGGGGATCTCCCGGCCGGGGCCGACCGCCCGGGAGAACCGCGCGGTCCACGCGCTGGCCCGGATCATGCTGCACGGCGCGATTCGCAACATCCAGTGCTCCTGGGTGAAGCTGCGCGACGACCTGTGCCGTGACGTGCTCGCCGGAGGCGTGAACGACCTCGGCGGCACGCTCATGGAGGAGACGATCAGCCGGATGGCCGGATCCGAGAACGGCTCCTACAAGACGATCACCGAGATCGCGGCCATGGTCGCCCCGACCGGCCGTCCGCTGCGCCAGCGCACCACGTCGTACGGCCGGCCGAGTGAGGAACGGGCCGAGGCCGCCAGGCGCAGCGACGGCGTGTGCCAGTCGGTCCGCCGTGTCCAGTTCCTGGAGACGCCCCTCGAGACGCCCCAGACCGGGCGGCAGCCGATCGGGTAGCCCGTCCGCCGCCGCGTGATCTCCAAGCCAATTGCAAGATCGTGATCTTAATATCAGTCGGCATGGAAAGACGGCTGGTGCTCGGTGTCCTGCTGATGACGGTCCTCGGCGGATGCGGGGTCCTTGAAGAGGGCGTGATGAGCGGCTCGGTGAGCGAGGGGCGGGACGAGGATCCCCGGGAGGCCGGACCCGGGGAGGCCGAACCCGGAGAGGTCGAGCGCGGCGTGCTGAAGGGGCGGGTGGTCGACGCGCAGGGCAGGCCGATCGAGGGGGCCGAGATCGTCGCCGACAATCAGCTGCTCTACGACAGCAACGAGGTCGTGCGGACCGATGGCGACGGCCGCTACCGCGTCGCCACGAACATCGGGGCGACCTTCCACGCGTCGGCGACGATCACCAGGCGCTACAACGGCCGGGAGTACTCGCTGGGCCTGGCGCCCGACGACGACGCGCCGTTCGCCGGGCCGAGCGGCGCGATCAGGAACTTCACCTGGAGACTCACGGGGAAGAAGCCCGACGATCTCGGCTTCTACGGCGGCAAGGTGCTGTTCCGCGTCGACCTGAACGACCAGCTCGACACGGGCGCCTTCCTGGAGGACGAGAAGGTGCGGCTCACCCTCGTGCCGGACGGTCCGCTGATCGACGGCTCCGAGGGGAGCCGGATCGTGCGGACGGCCACCCGGAACGGCGACGGCTCGGGCCTGGAGGACGTGCCCATCGGCCGCTACCGGATCACGGCCGACTACGAGGGCCGCCCGCTCGCGGTGAAGCTCCGCGGCGCTGCCGACTACGCGCAGGAGGTCGTCGCCGACTTCACCCCCGTCATGACCGGCGTCTACTGGATCGAGCTGGAGCTCGGGCTCCCACAGGGGTGAGCGGACGGTCCGCAGCTGTCTGTCGCCGCGCCCGCCTCCGCCGCGGCCACCTCACGGAGCGGCAGTGATCCCGGCGCTCACCTCGTGACGTAGAAGTCGGCCGGGTCGCGCGGCGGCCGGTCCTTCGGCGGCGCGGCGGGATGACCGACGGCCACGGCGCCCATGGGGTCCCAGTTGTGCGGCAGGCCGAGCACCTTGCGCACCACGTCGCGGCAGAACATCGTGGACGACACCCACGCCGAGCCCAGGCCCTGCACGGCGAGCTGGACCAGGAAGTTCTGCACTCCGGCGCCGGTGGCCACCACGAACATCTCGCGCTCGGCGGCGTTCCTGCGGTCGTCCCTGTAGGTGTGCGAGCCGTCCATCACCAGGCAGGGCACCGCCAGGTAGGGCGCGTTCCTGAGCACGTCGCCGCGCCGGATCCGCCGCGCGATCGACTCCTCGGAGAAGCCGTCGGAGCGCAGGTCCTCGATCCACGCGTCCCGCATGGCGTCGAGCAGTTCCGTACGCGCCGCCGGCGTCTCCAGCAGCACGAACCGCCAGGGGGTGGTGTGGTGCGGGGCGGGCGCGGCGACGGCGGCGGCCACGGCCCGCCGTACGGCCGCGGGGTCGACCTCGCGGCCGGAGAACTCGCGGATCGTGCGGCGCGCGAAGACCACGTCGGCCGAGCCGAACCGGAACATGTCCTCGTCGGCGGGGCGGACGAGGGCCCGCCCGCCGGGGCCGTCCTCGTCCGTCACCAGGTCGCCCAGCCCGCGGACGACGGCCACCGGCACGCCGGACAGCTTGCCCTTCGCCAGATCGCCCGCCGCCGCGATCTCGTCGGCCAGCGCCGTGACGGTGGCGTTGAGCGGGTTGCCGTAGCCGTCGGCGCCGCCGCGCAGGTCCTCCACCGGCCGTACGCCGGCCGCGCCGATGGCGACGTCGGTCAGGCCGTGCCGCCAGGGCCGGCCGAAGGTGTCGGAGACGATCACCCCGACCCGCACGCCGAGCCGCTCGCGCAGCCCCCGGCGGATCCGCGCCGCCGAGGCGTCCGGGTCCTCGGGGAGCAGCAGCACCGTGCCGGGGGAGGTGTTGGAGGCGTCGACGCCGGCCGCGGCCATCACGAAGCCGTGCCGCGTCTGCGCGATGACCGTGTCGCCGCGCCGCGCGACCACGCGCTCGGTCTCCTCCTCGATCGCGGCCGTACGGCTGCTGTCCCGGCGGATGCGGCCTTCGGCCTTACTCACGATCTTGGAGGTGACGACCAGGATGTCGCCGTCCTCCAGGTCGGGCGCGGCCTGCGCCACGAGCAGGGCGATGTCGTCGCCGGGCGCGACCTCGGGGATCCCGGCGACGCCGCTTACGGTGATGTGGGCCATTGGTCCTCTTGGTCTACGAGATCACGGGGAGGGGGTCAGCGGAGGGATTCGGCGAGGGCGAGGGCCGCGGCGGCGATGTCCCTCGTCGCCTCGGGGTCGCTCATCAGGAGCGGCCGGGCCTCCACCACGACGCCGTCGAGCGTCACGCCCTTGTCCTCCTCGGCCACGAGCCAGCCGTCGAGCAGCGCGGAGCCGTACAGCTCCAGGACCGCCTGGGCGCTCGTCTCCACGCCGATCGCGGTCAGGCAGGCGTCGGCCATGCCGCGCACCGGCGCGCCGCCGATGATGGGGGAGACGCCGACGACGGTCTTGTCCTCCAGGGCCGCCCGGATGCCCGGGATCTGGAGGATCGTGCCGATGCTGACGACCGGGTTCGACGGGGGCAGGATCACGACGTCCGCCGCCGCGATGGCGTCGAGCACACCCGGCGCGGGACGGGCCTCGTCCGCGCCGACGAGCACGATCTGCTCGGCCGGCACCGAGGCGCGCAGCCGCACCCACCACTCCTGGAAGTGGATGGCCCTCCTGCCGGCCTCGTCGGAGACGACCACGTGGGTCTCGGTGCGGTCGTCCGACATCGGCAGCAGCCGCACCCCGGGCCGCCACCGGTCGCACAGGGCCTCGGTCACCTGCGAGAGCGGATATCCGGCCGCCAGCATCTGGGTGCGGACGATGTGGGTGGCGAAGTCCCGGTCGCCGAGGCCGAACCACTGCGGCTCCATGCCGTACGCCGCGAGCTCCTCCTTCACCGTGAACGTTTCACCGGCCCGTCCCCAGCCCTGCTCCTCGTCGATGCCGCCGCCGAGTGTGTACATGACGGTGTCGAGGTCGGGGCAGACACGAAGGCCGAACAGGGTGATGTCGTCGCCGGTGTTGCCGATAACGGTGATCTCGGAATCGGGGGCCGCGGCCTTGAGACCTCGGAGGAATCGGGCGCCGCCGATTCCTCCGGCGAGGGACACGATGCGCATGCCGTCAGTCTTCCACCGGCCGCCCGAGGCATCGCCGACCCCCCACCCCGAAAACGGGATGAACAGCCAAATGTAGGGTGTGTTCGTCTTGTGAGGTTCTTGGGTCTGCCAACACATAAGTCAGGCATGTGCGAAACTTCCCCGAGTGCCTTTTGGACCGATGGGGGTAGTCGTGCTCAAGGTCGATACCGGCCGGCTCCGCGAGCCGGCCGCATGGACGATGCTCGCGGTGGTGATCACCACCGTCCTCGTGAGCATCGCGCACTTGCTGATCGGCTCCTCGTCGAGCAGCACGTTCGGCCTCCGCGCGGCGGCGAACCTGCACTCCCTTGTGTCCCCGGTCTCGAGCGCGCTCGTGGCCGGCGCCGTGCTGCTCGTCGCCAAGGCCGGCGCACCCACCCCCCGGGCCCGGCTGGTGGCGCTGGGCGCGGCCGGGTCGCTCGGTCTCGGCGTCGTCTTCGGCGTGATCGCCCTGTTGGGCGTGCTCGTGGGCGACCTGCCCACGTTCCGCGACCGGTTCGAGATCCTGATCACCGGACTGCCGATGATCGCGCTCGCCGTCCTCGGCGCGCTGTTCGCGCTGAGCACGGCCTCCGCGCTCCAGCCCGCCAGGGAGCCGGCGGGCGACTACTTCGGCAGGCGCGAGGACGCCTACCCGCCCCAGTCCTACGCGCCCGCGCCGCCGCAGGCCCCCCAGACGCCGCATGCCCCCCATGCGCCGCAGGTGCCGCAGGGGTACGGCGAGGCGCCGGGAGCGGGCATGCCCGTGCACAACCCCAACAGCGGTCAGCAGGGCCCAGGCCAGCAGGGCCCCGGTCAGCAGCAGTTCGGCCACCCCGCTCCGGGCGACCCGCACAACGCTCCCCAGGCCGTTCCTCAGCCGGGTCAGTACGACGCCCCTCACCACAGCCAGCCGCAGGGCCAGCCCCAGAGCCAGCCCCAGAGCCAGGGCCAGCCGCAGGGGCCCGCGTACGGGCAGAGCGCGCCGGCCCACCCCGCGCTGCCGCCCGCCGAGCACCGGTACGCCGAGCACCAGCAGCAGTACGCCCAGGAACAGTACGCCCCAGAGCAGCAGTACGCCCCAGAGCAGCAGTACGCGGCGCAGGAGCGGAGCCAGGGCGCCTTCGGCCAGGAGCGGCCACAGGACGTCTACAACCCCGCACCAACCGCCCCGCAGCCTCCGCCGTACGGCCAGCCCGCTGCTTCCGCCCCCGCCCCCGCCCCCGCCCAGGGGCATGGTCAGGGACAGACGCAGCAGCCCGCGCCGTCACTGCAGAACGTCCAGACCGGCGCGCACTACTCCGACTACGGTCAGCAGGGCTACCAGCAGGAGCGGCCCCCGACCGGCGCGTACGGCACGCAGCCCGAGCCGGCGCCCCAGCGGGCCGATTACTCCCCGCCGCCCCAGGGCCCGGTGTTCGACCAGTACGGCTACGCGGGCCAGCAGACCGACGGCGGCGGCTACGGCCAGTTCCCGAGCGCTTCCCCCGGCGCGCCGGGCGGCCCCGGTGCCCCCGATTACGGCCAGCCCTCCTACGACCAGGCCAGGCCGTACGAGCAGAATCAGCAGTACGGGCAGGACCGGCAGTATGGGCAGGGGTCGCCTTTCTCCGGGTACTCCGGTCCGGAGTTCGCCCGCCATGCGGCCGACCACACGCCCGGCCACACGCCCGGTCACACGCCCGGTCACACGCCCGGCCATGCGGCCGGGGGCCCGGCCTTCGACGCTCCCCCCGCGTACGAGGGCCCGGCCGACCCGAGGGAGCAGCAGCTCGCGCAGGCCTACCAGCAGGCGCAGAGCTACCGGCAGGGCGCCCTGCCCGACCACCCCACCGGCCCTCAGGACCTGCCGGAGTACTACGACAACCCGCTCGGCCACCCCCAGTCCGAGCCCGCGCCGTTCCAGCCCCCGGCAGCCGGTCCCGCCGAACAGACCGTCCGGTTCGACCCCTCCGCCTACCACGGGGACCCGCTCAGCGACCCGCTGCGCAGGGAGGAGCCACTCGACCCGACGGCCATCTACACGCCGGATCGGTCGCAGGCAAAGTATGAGGAAGGTTCCGCCCCCGATCAGGCAGGCCGCGGAACCGACCCCAACCTGCCTTGGTATGGTTCCGAACGCTGATAGGACCGTAGATCGGGGCGTACGAACCGGGGCGAGCAGGTCTTTCCCCGGGTATCGGTATGCCGCTTGACGCCACACGCGCCACGCGCGTGTAATTACAGACATGTTGTTACGCCTTCCCAAGGGTGGGTATAGGGCAGGCGTTTTATGGGGGGCTCCATGTGGGCGGGCGAGCGACAGGGAGGTGTGCAATGACCGATCTGGTCATGGCACAGGCGCTCGATGGTGAAGATCTCGGGTGGCAGGAGCGCGCTCTGTGTGCGCAGACCGACCCTGAAGCGTTCTTTCCTGAGAAGGGCGGTTCCACCAGAGAAGCCAAGAAGGTGTGCCGCTCGTGTGAGGTGCGCGCCGAGTGTCTCGAATACGCGCTGCAGCATGATGAGCGTTTCGGCATCTGGGGCGGCCTGTCCGAGCGGGAGAGGCGCAAGATCAAGCGCCAGGCCGTCTAGGTCGTAGCCCGGCACGGGGCCGTGCGCTCGGCGCGCGGTCCCGTATTCATGTCTGGGGTGCTGCTGACAGCCTGTTTCGCCTGGATGTGATCGGGTGAGTCCGGGTTGCCGTATCGTTGTCGGCGCTCAGCCGTACGACCCCCCTAGGACTCGACGTGCACTCGGTGACCGCGATCGTCGTCGCCCACGACGGCGCCCGCTGGCTCAAGGAGACGCTGGCGGCGGTGCTGCGCCAGACCCGGCCTCTCGACCGTGTCGTGGGCGTCGACAACGGCAGCCGTGACGGCAGCGGGAAGATGCTGACCGAGGCGTTCGGCGCGGGCAACGTGCTCACCCTGCCTCGGTCGACCGGGTTCGGTGAGGCCGTCCACGAGGTGCTGAGGCGGCTGCCGCCCGCGCCCGGTCAGGAATGGGTCTGGCTGCTCCACGACGACTGCGTGCCCGACGGCGGTGCGTTGCAGGCCCTGCTGTGGGCCGCCGAGCAGGATCCCAAGGCCGCCATCCTCGGCCCCAAGCTGCGCGACTGGCTCGACCGGCGGGTGCTGCTGGAGATGGGCGTGACCGTCAGCAGGTCGGGGCGGCGCGACACCGGCCTGGAGCCGAGGGAGTACGACCAGGGCCAGCACGACGGGATCGCCGACGTCCTGTCGGTCTCCACCGCGGGCATGCTGATCCGCAGGGACGTCTGGGACGAGCTGTCCGGCCTCGACCCCGCGCTGCCGCTGTTCCGCGACGACCTCGACCTGTGCTGGCGGGCCCGTACGGCCGGGCATCGCGTGCTCAACGTGAGCGACGCGGTGGCCTGGCACGCCGAGGCGTCGGCGCGGCGGCGCCGCAGGATCGCCACCAGCGACGAGCATCCGCGCAGGCTCGACCGGCGCAACGGTCTGTTCGTCCTGATGGCGAACCTGCCGTTCGGCGCGCTCGTGCGGTCGGTGCTGCGCAACGTCTTCGGGTCCACGCTGCGGGCCCTGCTGTTCCTGCTGGCCAAGCAGCCGGCCAACGCGCTCGACGAGCTGGCCGCGCTCGGCTCGGTCATCGGTCATCCGATGCGCCTGCGCCGGGCCCGCAAGGCCAGGAAGAAGGGCAGGAAGCAGGGCTGGCCGGCGATCCGGCGCAAACTCACTCCGCCGGGCGCCGCGCTGCGGCGGCTGGCCGACATGGTGCAGGGTTTCCTCGCCGGAGCCGGTCCGGTGGACTCGGCGGGCCGCCACCACGCGGGCGCGGATCGCGCCCAGGAGGACGACGGCGACGAACTGCTGACCGACTCGGGCGGCGTCCAGCGCGTGCTCAGCAGCCCCGGCGTGGTGCTCTGCCTGATCCTCATCGTGATCACGCTGGCTGCCGAAAGGGCGCTGCTGCCCCAGCTCCTGTCCTCCGGCGGACACCTGGGCGGCGGGGCTCTGGTGCCGGTCACCGGAGGTGCGTCCGACCTGTGGCGGTTCTACGTCGAGGACCATCACGCCGCCGGGCTCGGCTCGCAGACCTGGGCCCCGCCGTACGTCGCCGTGCTGGCCGGGCTGTCGGCGGTCGCGCTGGGCAAGACGTGGCTGGCCGTGGCCGTGGTGCTGCTCGGCTGCGTGCCGCTGGCGGGGATCTCGGCGTACGCGGCGACGAAACGGATGATCTCGTACACGCCGGCGCGCGTCTGGCTGGGCGCGACCTACGCCCTGCTGCCGGTCGCGACGGGCGCGGTGGCGGGCGGGCGCCTCGGCACCGCGATCGTGATCGTGCTGCTGCCCGTCTACGCGGCGCTCGCCACGCGGGTGATCGCCGGATCGCGGCGGGCGGCCTGGGGTTTCGGCCTGCTGCTGACCGTGGGCACGGCCTTCGTGCCGCTCGTGTACGTGCTGGTGGCGATCCTCGGCGGGCTCGCCGCGGTGTCGTTCGGCGGCATCCGCAGGGGCGTCAGGCGGTCGCTCGTGATCGGTCTCGGCACCCCGGTCGTCCTGTTGTTCCCGTGGCTCGCCCAGATCGTCAGGGAGCCGGGACGGATCCTGCTCGAGTCCGGCCTGCATGACGCGCGGCTGATCGACCCCCGCCTCGGCGCCGACTCCCTGCTCATGCTCAGCCCCGGCGGGCCCGGGGTGCCGCCCATGTGGGCGACGGCGGGCCTGATCGCGGTCGCGCTGGCCGCGCTGCTGCTGCGGCGTCACCAGATGGTCGTCGCGATCGGCTGGGGCGTCATGCTCTTCGGGCTGCTGGTGGCGATCGTGGTCAGCCGGATCGACGGCGCGGCCTGGCCGGGGGTGCCGCTGGCCTTCGCGGCGACCGGCCTGCTGGTGGCCGCGGGACACCAGGCGCACCGCATCGCCGAGTTCCGCGCCGCGCGCGGGCTGCGCCGCCTGGGAGCGATGTTGATCGTCGTGGTCGCCTTCGCGACCCCGCTCGCCGCCGCCGGGCTGTGGGTGACCAGGGGCGCCGGCGACCCGCTGCGCGGTGACCTGAGCGACCCGGTGCCGGTGCTCGCCGCGCTCCAGTCGGCGCCCGGCGAGGGCACGCTTCTGCTGCGTCCCAGGGACGGCAGGGTCGGCTACACGCTGCTGCGCGGCCGGGGCCCGCTGATCGGCGAGTCCGACCTCGAACCGCCCCGGGACGCGATTCCCCGTTTCGCGACCGCGGTCTCCGGGCTGGCCTCGGGCCGGGGAAACACCTACGTCCAGACGCTCGCGTCGTACGGGGTCCGCTTCGTGACGGTCCCTGGCCCCGTCGACCCGGCCCTGCAACGGGCGCTCGATTCTCAGCCCGCCCTGGCCCGGCTGAGCCTCTCGGAGACGGGCGGCCTGTGGCGTGTGGCGGGCCAGGTGACGGTGCCCCCGCCGCCGGCGACCGCCGGGGCGCTGCACCGGGGCTGGCTGTGGGCCCAGGGCGCGCTGCTCGTGCTCGTGCTGATCCTGGCCTCGCCCGGAGCCCGTACGAAGGAGCCGGAGGGCGACTACGGCGACGCGCCCGTGGAGGAAGGGCCGCGGGGCCGCCGGCGAGCGAAGGAAGACAAGGGCAGGAAAGATCGGGTGCCCGCGTGAGGAGACTGATCGAGAACCGCTTCGGCCTGCTCGCCCTGGTGCTGGTCGCGCTGGGCGCGCTATACGGCGTGGCCTTCGTCAGCCGTCCCGCGCCGGCCGCGCAGGCGCGCCCCCAGGCCGTCAAGGTGCCGGTCGAGTCGGTGACCGCCGTGTGCCCGGCGCCGTCCGGCAGCCGGGTGAGCGTGGTGACCCCGGCGGACCCCGAGCGCGCCCAGACCCCCGGGAGCGCCACCCTGTCGGCGATCAGGGCCCCGGGGGAGGAGAAGGGCGGCGGCAAGGACGACGTGATCGACCGGCCGGGCCTGCTGTGGCAGCGCGAGATCGCCGCGGGTGGCGGCCCCCTCGTGGTCGACGCGACCGGTTCGATGGCCGCGGGGCTGGAGAGCGCCCAGACCGCCCGGGAGACGTCGGGCACCCAGCGGGGGCTCGCCGGGGTGCGGTGCGTCGAGCCCGGCGCCGAGAGCTGGTTCGTCGGGCCGGGGCCGGCCGCGGCGGAGATGACGCTCTACCTCGCCAACCCCGACTCGGCCCCGGCCAACGTCTCGTTCATGGTCTATTCCGGCGAGGGCCCGGTGCTGAGCGAGCGTGGCAACGGCGTCGTCGTCAAGCCCGGCCAGCACCGCGTGATCAGGCTGCGCGACCTCGCACCCTCCCCGTTGATCATGGCTCTGCAGGTGAGCACCCGGAGCGGCCGGGTGGCCGCCGCGGTGAAGGCCGTGCTGGGCGAGGGCAGGGGCGTCGACTGGCTGCCCGTCGCCGCCGCCCCCGCCACCCGGGTCGTCGTCCCCGGCATCCCCGGCACCGCCGGTCAGCGGGAGCTGTACGTCGCCGCGCCGGGGGAGCAGGACACGGTCGTGCGGATCAAGGCCGTGCTGGAGGACGGCTCCTACGCCCTGAAGAACAAGGAGACGATCGAGGTGCCGGCCGGCTCGGCGGCCTCGCTCGACCTGTCCACGGGCATCGGCGGGCAGCCGGCCGCACTGGTGCTGGAGTCCGACGTCCCGATCGTGGCGGGCATGAAGATCACCGGAACGGGGGCGAGGCAGGACGTCGCCTTCGCGGCCGGCGCCGCCTCCGTCGACCTCGGCAGCGTCGTCGCCGACGGCCGGGCGGAAGGCAAGCAGACCTCGTGGCTGGTGCTGTCGGCGCCGTTCGGGGCGGCCACCGTGGAGGTGCGGCTGCTGCCCACGAAGGGGGAGGCGCCGGCCCCGGTCGAGGTGAAGGTGCCCGCCGCCCGCACCAAGGAGATCAGGCTGACTCCCCCGAAGGGCGCCAAGGGCGGCTTCAGCGTCGTCGTACGGCCGATGCCGGGCTCCGGGCCGGTGTACGGCGGGCGGGTCCTCGACGAGTCGGTCAAGGACGGCCAGATGGTCACCACGCAGCCGCTGGCCATGGCCAGGACCTGGGCGCTGGTGCCCCCGACCGTCGACGCGCCGGGCGTCGTGCTCCCGTGAAGCTTCAGTGGCGGTCGTCGTAGCCGGGGTCGATCGTCTCCGGCGTGAGGCCGAGCAGGCTGGCCACCTGTTCGACGACCACGTCCAGGACCAGCGTGCCGAGCTGGTCCCGGTCGCGGGCCCGGGCCTCCAGAGGGCGGCGGTACAGCACGACGGTGGCCGGATCCTCCCCTGAGGCCGACTCCGCCCGTCCCAGCGGGATGGGATCGGAGGACAGCCGGGCGGGGCCGTCCACCAGCTCGGCCGCCGGCGGCACCTCCTCCACCGCGAACTCCACCGACGCGAGCTGGGTGCCCCACCGCGGCTTGAGCCGGTCGACCGCGTCGAGCACGAGGTCGTCGAACCGCTCGCCGCGCGACTTGGCGATGGGAACGTGCGAGGGTGCGAGAGGGCCGCGCATGCCGCGGCCGTGCCGGTCGCGCCGGCGCACCCGCCGCACAGGATCCGGCCTGTCACCGCTCCGCTCGCTCACGCAGCCAGCTTAAGGCGTGTGCCGCCGGTGCGGTGGATCCCCGCGGGGGTGTCCGCTTTGCCCGTCAACGTCATGTCGACTTCTGAGAACAGTGAATTGTGGCGACACGTTCAATAAGAGCGGCGGGGTGGTGGCAATGTGAACGCGGACCGGATACGGTCCCTCCGTGAGCCCCGTCCGCAGCTGTTCCCGTACCGCCTGCAGGCAGCCTGCCGTCTTCACACTCACGTATGTCTACGCCGACTCGACCGCCGTACTCGGCCCCCTGGCGACGTACGTCGAGCCACACTGTTACGACTTGTGCGCGGAGCACGCGGAACGGCTCACCGCGCCCAGGGGATGGGAGGTCGTGCGCCTTCCGTCCGACTCCGTCGCCCCGAGCGGCGACGACCTGGAGGCCCTGGCGAACGCGGTCCGGGAGGCCGCACGCCCCGCTCCCGCCGCCGGCGAGCCCGTCGGCCAGGCGGTCGAGGTGGGCCGCCGGGGGCACCTGCGGGTGCTCAAGTCCGCCCAGCCCAACAGGGAGCGATGAGCCCAGGCGAAATCGCGCGTTGGAGGGCTCGTTGGGTGGGCAATCAGGCGCTATAGGCTCAGGTGCGAAACTTAACGACTTTTAGGGGCGTGCAGTGGCCGACCTCAGCAGGATCTTCAAGGCGTACGACGTGCGCGGCGTGGTGCCGGACGAGCTCGACGAGGAGATCGCGCAGGCCGTCGGGGCGGCCTTCGTGGAGCTGACCGGTGCGACCTCGGTGGTGATGGCGCACGACATGCGCACCTCGTCCGGCCCGCTGGCCGCGGCGTTCGCCCGGGGCGCGACCTCCCGGGGCGCCGACGTGATCAACGCCGGTCTCGGCTCGACCGACATGCTCTACTACGCCAGCGGCAGTCTGAACCTGCCGGGCGTCATGTTCACCGCCAGCCACAACCCGGCCAAATACAACGGCATGAAGATGTGCCGGGCGGGTGCGGTGCCGGTGGGCACCGACACCGGCCTGCTGGAGATCCGCGACCGCGCGGCCGAACTGCTCGACACCGGGCTGGGCGGCGAGCCCGGCAAAGGCACGGTGACCGAGCGGAACCTGCTGGAGGGCTACGCGGCCCACCTCAAGACGCTGGTCGACCTGTCGGGCATCCGGCCGCTGAAGGTGGTCGTGGACGCCGGCAACGGCATGGGCGGCTACACGGTGCCGGAGGTCTTCAAGGGCCTGCCGATCGAGCTGACCCCGCTCTATTTCGAGCTCGACGGCAGTTTCCCCAACCACGAGGCCAACCCCATCGAGCCGGAGAACCTGCGCGACCTGCAGAAGGCGGTCGTCTCGCAGGGCGCGGACATCGGCATCGCCTTCGACGGCGACGCCGACCGGTGCTGGGTCATCGACGAGCGGGGCGAGTCGGTCCCGCCGTCCACGATCACGGCACTGGTCGCGGTGCGGGAACTGGCCAAGAACCCCGGCGCCACGATCATTCACAACCTGATCACCTCCAAGGGCGTTCCGGAGATCGTCGCCGAGCACGGCGGCAAGCCCGTCCGCACCCGCGTCGGCCACTCGTTCATCAAGGCGGAGATGGCCCGCAGCGGCGCCGTCTTCGGGGGCGAGCACTCGGCCCACTACTACTTCCGCGACTTCTGGTTCGCCGACTCCGGCATGCTGGCCGCCCTGCACGTGCTCGCCGCGCTGGGTGAGCAGGACCGGCCGCTGTCGGAGGTGTTGTCCCGCTACTCGCGCTACGCCGCGTCCGGCGAGATCAACAGCCGGGTCGACGACCAGGCCGCCGCCCTCGACCGGGTACGCGAGACCTTCGCGGGCCGGGAGGGTGTTACCTTCGACGAGCTGGACGGACTCACCGTCAGCGGTCCGGACTGGTGGTTCAACCTCCGTCCGTCCAACACCGAGCCGCTGCTCCGGCTCAACGCGGAGGCCGCCGACGCGGAGAAGGTCGCCGCAGTCCGTGACGAAGTGCTCGCCGTGGTAAGGAGCTGACGAGTTGAAGATCGACGACTGGCTGCTGGACATCCTCGCCTGCCCGGCGTGCAAGTCCCCGCTCCGCGCCGTGCCCGACACGGACGAGCTGGCCTGCACCTCGGAGTCGTGCGGGCTGGTCTATCCCGTGCGTGACGACATCCCGGTGCTCCTCGTCGACGAGGCACGCAAGGCATGACCGGTGCCGGAGGGGCCCGGTTCGAGCCCGACCGGCTCGACGACCAGGCATACCTGGTGGAGGGCGACCCCTCCGGCATACTCCGTTCCGTCGCGTCGTCGGCCGCCCAGGTGCGGGCGGCGTACCGGTCGGCGGTGGAGAGCGGCCTGGCGCGGATCGGCGGCGACGGCCGCCCCCGGGCGATCGTCGTGGCGGGCGTGGGCGTCTCCGCCCTCGCGGGCGACGTGCTCGAGGCGCTGTGCCGGTACGGCGCTCCGGTCCCGGTGGTGACGGTGCGCGGGCATCGGCTGCCCGGCTGGACCGGCGCCGCCGACCTCGTCATCGCCGTCTCCCGCTCCGGCGGGACCGAGGAGACCGTCGCCGTGGCCGCCGAGGCCGTACGGCGCGGGTGCGCGCTCGTCGGCGTGGGCGCCCCCGACTCGCCGCTGTCGGCCCTGGTCGCGCGCGCGGGCGGGCCGTACGTGCCGGTGGGCGGGGCGACCGGGGTGGCCGGACAGCCGAAGGCCACGCTGTGGTCGCTCCTGGTGCCGCCGATCCTGGCGGCGGCCGCGCTCGGGCTGGTCCCGGCGGGGGAGAGCGAGTTCGAGTCGGTGGCCAAGCGGCTGGAGGACCTGGCCCATCGGTGCCGCCCGTCGAGCGAGTCGTTCATCAACCCCGGCAAGACGCTGGCCATGGAGCTGGCCGGGACGCTTCCGGTCATCTGGGGCACCTCGCCGCTGGCCGCGGTGGCGGCCCGCCGCCTGGCCGACCGGCTCAGCGAGGACGCGGGCTACCCGGCGATCTGGGGGGAACTGCCCGAGGCCACTCACAACCAGATCGTGACGTTCGATGGTCCGCTGGCCGGACGGGACGTCTTCGCCGACCCGTTCGCCGACGAGCCGGGGGAGGGCGTGCGCCTGCGCCTGTTCCTGCTGCGCGACGTGGAGGAGCACCCGCAGGTGACCAGGTCCCGCGCGGCCGCCGTGCGGCTGGCCGAGGACCGGGGCGTTCCGGTGTCCGAGATCCTGGCCGAGGGTGTGCACCCGCTGGACCGCCTCGCCGCTCTGGTCGGCCTGTGCGACTACGCGAGTGCCTACCTCGCGCTCGGGTACGGGATGGACCCGGCATCGGCCACGGCGGCCACGGAACTCCGGGCCAGGATTTCCGGGATTTCCCAATAGGATCGCCTCGGCCGATTGATATGAGGAGTTCATCGTGAGTGCGGGTGGCGGTACCAAGGCGATCCTCGCGGCGCTCGGCGCCAACCTGGCGATCGCCGTGGCGAAGTTCGTGGCGTTCCTGTTCACCGGGTCGTCGTCGATGCTCGCCGAGTCGGTCCACTCCGTGGCTGACTCCGGCAACCAGGCGCTGCTGATGCTCGGTGGCAAGCGCGCCGAGAAGCGGCGCACCCGCAAGCACCCCTTCGGCTACGGCCGGGAGCGCTACTTCTACGCGTTCGTGGTGGCCGTGGTGCTGTTCACGATCGGCGCCCTGTTCTCCCTCTACGAGGGATGGCACAAGATCGCTGAGCCGCAGCCCGTGGAGTCGCCGGTCTGGGCCTTCGCGGTGCTGGTCTTCGCGATCGTCGCCGAGGGCTTCTCGTTCCGTACGGCGATCAAGGAGTCGAGTGCTCTCAAGGGCGACCAATCCTGGGTGGCGTTCATCCGCAGGGCGAAGGCCCCCGAGCTCCCGGTCGTGCTGCTGGAGGACTTCGGCGCGCTGATCGGCCTGGTCTTCGCGCTGTTCGGCGTGGCGATGGCCGTCATAACCGGCAACGGCATGTGGGACGGCGTCGGCACCCTCATGATCGGTGTGCTGCTCGCCGTGATCGCGGTCATCCTGGCCACCGAGACCAAGTCGCTGCTGATCGGCGAGAGCGCGACCCCCGAGGTGGAGGACAAGATCTGCGCCGCGCTCGAGGCCGCCCCCGAGGTCAGCCGGGTCATCCACCTGCGCACCCTGCACCTGGGCCCGGAGGAGCTGCTGGTCGCCGCGAAGATCGCGGTGGAGCACGACGACACCGCCGGCGAGGTGGCGCGGGGCATCGACGAGGCCGAACGGCGCGTCCGCGAGGCGGTTCCGATGGCCCGGGTGATCTACCTGGAGCCGGACCTCTACCGGGCGGACGCGGCCTCGGAGCAGCACGCCGGCGCGTGATTCTCGTTACGGTCCGCCAGTTCTCACTGCGCACCGTAATTGAAATGTGATGGTGAGTCACTTCAACCTCGGTGGTACCGGTCGGTAACTTTGCTTTTACATTTGACTGGTTCCCCCCAGAGGTGACTCATGGCTCAACAGGGACGTGTCCGGCAGGGACGCGTGCGATGGAAGCGATTCGCGCTCGTGTTCGTGCCGGCGCTCGCGGTCGCCTCCGTGTTGGTCGGCGCGACGGCCGAGGGGGCGATCGGCGCGTCGTTCGTGGTCTCGGGTGACACGTTCAAGGTCTCCGCCGACACCCTGCAGGGCCAGGGCTTCGTCCAGTACGGCAGCACGGTGGAGAACAAGAAGGGTCAGAAGATCCCGGTCGCCGTCTCCGGCATCCGCAAGGCCACCTTGACCAACATGTGCCAGACGGTCCTGGTGAAGTCGCCCGTCGGCGCCGTGACCATCCGGATCACCGCCGGCACGGGCAAGGACCCGGTGACCGCCGAGAACATGATCGTCGACGCCTCCCAGATCGAGGGCAACGCGGTCTTCACCAAGCTGGAGGCGGGCCGCGACGCCGCCTCCCTCGACCAGGTGCCGGGCGCCGTGGGCGCGGCGGGCATGTTCGGTCAGCAGGCCAGTGCGGTCACCATCAAGGACTTCCGGCAGGTCTCCTGGTCGGTCAACGCGGCGACGTTCAAGCTGCCGGGGTTGAAGCTGGCGGTGGAGCCGGGCGAGCACGAGTGCTTCTGATGCGGGTGCCGTGCGTGGAGCGGCCCATGGTAAAGCGGCCGCGTGCCGGGAGGCGGCGATGAGCGGATCCTGGCGGCGGTCGCGGCCGTTCTGGGGTGGTCTGCTGGTGCTCGCGGCCGGCCTGGAACTGCTGAGCATTCCGTTCGCGACCCAGGCCCTGCCGCTGGTCATCCAGTCGGGCACGGTCGGCGCCACCTACCTGATCGCGCTGGTGCTGATCATTTTGGGCCTGATGGTCTGGCTGCAGCCCAACCAGCGGGCCTTCCTCGGCGTGGTCGCCGTGGTGGTCTCGATCGCGTCGTTCGTCTACGCCAATCTGGGCGGCTTCCTGGTCGGCATGCTGCTCGGCCTGGTCGGAGGCGCGCTCGCGGTCGCCTGGGCGCCCGCGGAGACCACCGAGACCGCCAGGCCATCCGTGTCACCGGTGCCACCCGGGCCGCCCGGGCCGTCGGCAGGGGAGATGACCTTCACCGAGCGCCGGGTGGTCAGCGGCGAGGAACTGCTGGACGCGACCCGGCCGCAGCGGTCCGCAGCCGAATCCGCCGCCGAGTCCGGGGGCGAAGGCCGGCAGTTCCTGGTCGCCCGGGTTCGCCGTCACCCCGATCCCGAGGTTGAGGCCGCAGCCGGACCGGCGGCCGGGCCCTCTCCGGAGGACCCCGACGACGACGTGCCGAACGACTCACAGGACGGCCCCCAAGGCGGCCCTGACGACGGGGGTGTGCGACCGGGCGACGGCGGGCGCGGAGACGCGGGGCCGGGTCCGGCGGCCAGAGCGCTGGCCATCGCCGTGCTTCCTGTCATCCTGGCGACCGGAACGGCCATGGCGCGGGAGGACCCCGTGCCAGGCGGGCAGGGCGGCTCCCTCCTGCCCGGCGTCCTCCCGAGCGCCGCTCCCAGCGGCCTGTCCGACGTCCTCAACGGCGTCCTGCCCAGCGCGGTCCCCACGGCCCTGCCCACGGCCCTGCCAACCGCCCTGCCAACCGCCCTGCCCACGAGCCTGCAGGACGCCGTGGGGTCGCTGACCGGCAGGAGGAGTCCCTCGCCGTCGCCCGCGGAGGGCGGTGACCACGAGCCGGGGGTCTCTTCCGCGCCGGGGGCGGTGGCGGTCGCGACCGAGACGGCCGCGGTCCGCGCGCCTTCGCTGACCATGACCGGAATGAAGTTCACCGGTGTGGTCGAGATGCCCACCGCGACCGGCTCGGTCAAGATGCTCCGCTTCACGATGGACAAGGCCGTGCTGGAGCAGCCCACGCAAACAATGGGCTCGACGACGCTGACCGGCAGCACGTTCACCTTCGAGGGCGACGTGGTGATCTGCACGACGAAGATGACCGCCAAACTCCTCGGCCTGCCTCAGGAGTTCACGGCCGACAACCCGAACCTCCTGGTCAGGGCGCTCAAACTGGTGCCGTCCCTGAACGTCCCGCTGACGATGACCGACGTCGTCAGCGAGCAGCCGTACGTCACGGCCGACTCCCTGCGCGCCGACGACCTGCACCTCGTGGTCGGCGCCTGAGCGCCCACGATCAGCCGAGGTCCCCGGGCCGTACGAGGCCGGTCTCGTAGGCGTGGACGACGGCCTGGGTGCGATCGCGCAGGCCGAGCTTCGCCAGCAGCCGGGCGACATGCGTCTTCACCGTGTGTTCGGTCACCACCAGAACCGCCGCGATCTCGGCGTTGGACAGCCCACGGGCCACGAGCCGCAGCACCTCGGACTCGCGCGCGGTCAGCTGCGCCCGCGCGCGTCGCGGTGCGGTCGGCGGGGGCTCGGCGGCCCGCCGTCGTGTGAACTCCGCGATGAGCCGCCGGGTGACCTTGGGGGCGAGCAGGGCGTCGCCGCGAGCGATGATCCGTACGGACTCGGCCAGGTCCCCGGCCCGTACGTCCTTCAACAGGAAGCCGCTCGCCCCCGCCAGGAGCGCCTGGTAGACGTACTCGTCCAGGTCGAACGTCGTGATCATCAGAGCCCTGACACCGATCTCGGTGACGGCCCGGGCGGCCTCGATCCCGTTGAGCAGCGGCATCCGGATGTCGAGCACGGCGACGTCCGGCCGCTCGGCGCGGGCCAGCCGTACGGCCTCCCGCCCGTCGGCGGCGGCGCCGACGACCTCGATGTCCGGCTGGGCGGCCAGCACGGCGGCGAACCCCCTGAGCACCACCGGCTGGTCATCGGCCACAAGCACTCTGATCATTCGGTGGGCAGTCCCACCTGAATGAGGAAGCCGCCGTCCGGACCCGGCCCGGCGACGAACCAGCCGCCCAGAGCCGTGGCGCGCTCGCGCATGCCGACCAGCCCGTGTCCGCCGGTCGCGTCGCCGGACGCCTTTTCCGTCGGCGTCCGCTCCGCGGGAGTCTGCTCCGCCGGGGCCGGGCCCGGTCCGTTGTCGGCGATGCGGAGCGCGAGCAGCACGGGCCGGTAGGCGATCTCGATCGACACGCGGGATCCCGGCGCGTGCTGCCTGGCGTTCGTCAGGGCCTCCTGGACGATCCGGTACGCCGAGACGTCCACGGCCTGCGGGAGCTCCCGCTCGACCCCGACGACGTCGAGGTCGACCTCGCCGCCGTGCCGCTCGATCAGCTCCGGCAGCCGCGCCAGGCCCGGTTGCGGCGCGGTCTCCGGCGGCGCGTCGGCCCGCAGGACGCCGAGGAGCCTGCGCATCTCGGTGAGCGTGCCACGGGCCGTCGCGGCGATCTCCGCGAACTCCTTCCTGCCGTCGTCGCCCAGGTCGGCGATGGTGTACGGCGCGGTCTCCGCCTGCACGGCGATCATCGAGATCGAGTGCGCCACGATGTCGTGCATCTCCCTGGCGATGCGGGCCCGCTCCGCCATGGCCGCCTGCTCGCGCAGCGCCTCCAGATTGTCCACCCGGGCTTCACGCACCTCGTTCCGGCTCCGCCGCAGGTCGGCGAGGAGCGCCGTCGCGGCCGGCAACGCCGCCCCGCCCAGGGCGAGATCGATCCGGTGCTCGCCCAGATACCAGACGGCGAGGAAGGCTCCGGCTGACGAGGCCGCCGCGAGGAGCCAGGCGGTCCACCGGCCGGCCACGCGGAAGATCGTGTAGGCGGACAGCAGTCCCGACGCGTACACGGGATAGGTGAGGCCGAAGATGTTCCCGTCGATGCTGCGCTCGAAGAACAGCAGGGCGATCGCTCCGATGGCGGTCAGGGCCACCGCCTCGACGGGGTGACGGCGGCGCAGGGCGTGCGGCAGCGTCGCGAGCCCGGCGGCGGGGATCCCCACGTGACTGAGGTAACCGCTGAACGCGCCGAGCTGGACCAGCGCGAGGAGGAACAGGCCGAGGCCGATGGCGACGTCGAGGAGCGGCGAGTCGAGGGCTCTCCGGACGTCGAAGGCCGCCACCCGCCGCTCCATCGATCCGAGCTTCGAAGTGATGTCCACGGGGAGAGTCTGTCTCCGCTCGGAGGGGAGATCGTCACTCCCAGGAGTGAACTCCTGGTTCATCGACCTCTCAGCAGCCGCAGGGCCTTCTCCTTCTCGAAGTCCAGCGCGCGGCGTGGCGCCTGGATGCGCCCGATGCGCACACCGAGGTCGCGTACGGCCTGGGCCACCGCGGGCTCGGACAGCGCCCGGAGCGCGAAGGCCAGCTCGGCCGGTGAGACGTCGAACCGGCGCTCCAGCTCCATCGCCTGGCGTACCGCCTCCAGCTCGTCGGGCCCGAAACGCCTGTGGGCGCCCTTGTCCCGTATGGGAGGCAACAGGCCGAGGGCCTCCCGGTAGCGCAGCATCCGGGGGGACATGCCGAGTCGCCTGGCCGCCTCGGTGATGCGCATCGTGCCTCCGGTCCCGTTCCTGGGGTCCACGCTAGACAGTGCGCCGGGCCTCTGGCACCCGCCCGCGCGGAAATCTCACATTCTTGTGTCAGGTTTGCGCACCTCCGTATGCGCTCCGGCGTCCGCGGCGCCTAAACTCGCAGCGACGGACAACTGAGGAGACACACTCATGGACTTCAAGGTCGCCGACCTTTCGCTTGCGGAATTCGGCCGCAAAGAGATCCGCCTCGCGGAGCACGAGATGCCGGGCCTCATGGCGACCCGCAAGGAGTACGCCGCGGCGCAGCCGCTGCGCGGCGCGAAGATCATGGGCTCGCTGCACATGACGATCCAGACCGCCGTGCTGATCGAGACGCTGGTCGCGCTCGGCGCCGACGTCCGCTGGGTGAGCTGCAACATCTTCTCCACCCAGGACCACGCCGCCGCCGCGGTCGTCGTCGGCCCCGACGGGACGCCCGACGACCCCAAGGGCGTGCCGGTCTTCGCCTGGAAGGGCGAGACGCTGGAGGAGTACTGGTGGTGCACCGAGCAGGCCCTCCGCTGGCCCGACGGCTCCGGCCCCAACATGATCCTCGACGACGGCGGTGACGCCACCCTGCTCGTGCACAAGGGTGCGGAGTTCGAGAAGGCCGGCGCCGTACCGGTCGCCGGTGAGGACGACCCGGAGGAGTGGGCGGTCATCCTCGACACGCTCCGCCGTACGGTCTCCGAGGACAAGTGGTGGACCCGCGTGGCCGAGGACATCAAGGGCGTCACCGAGGAGACCACGACCGGTGTGCACCGGCTCTACGAGATGCACAAGTCGGGCACGCTGCTCTTCCCGGCCATCAACGTCAACGACTCGGTGACCAAGTCGAAGTTCGACAACAAGTACGGCTGCCGCCACTCGGTGATCGACGGCCTCAACCGGGCCACCGACGTCCTGATCGGCGGCAAGGTCGCCGTGGTCTGCGGCTACGGCGACGTGGGCAAGGGCTGCGCCGACGCGTTGCGCGGTCAGGGCGCCCGGGTCATCGTCACCGAGATCGACCCGATCTGCGCGCTGCAGGCCGCTATGGACGGCTTCCAGGTCACCACCCTGGAGGAGGTCGTCGGCATCGCGGACATCTTCGTCACCTGCACCGGCAACTACGGCATCATCAGCGCCGAGCACATGACGCAGATGAAGCACCAGGCGATCGTGTCCAACATCGGCCACTTCGACAACGAGATCGACATGGCCGGCCTGGGCCGCATCCCCGGCATCAAGAAGATCAACATCAAGCCGCAGGTCGACGAGTGGGTCTTCCCCGACGGACACTCGATCATCGTGCTGGCCGAGGGCCGTCTGATGAACCTCGGCTGCGCCACCGGCCACCCGTCGTTCGTCATGTCGAACTCGTTCACCAACCAGGTGATCGCGCAGATCGAGCTGTTCACGAAGACCGACGAGTACCCGACCGGCGTCTACGTGCTGCCCAAGCACCTCGACGAGAAGGTCGCCCGTCTCCACCTCGACGCGCTCGGCGTGAAGCTGACCACGCTCAGCAAGAAGCAGGCGGAGTACATCGGCGTCGACGTCGAGGGCCCGTACAAGCCGGACCACTACCGCTACTGACGGCGGGGTACACGACGAGGGGCGCGGGCCCGGCCCGCGCTCTCTCGTCAGGAGGTACAACGGCGTGATTCAGCCGGACATCGCGGCGGACCTCGCGGAGGCCGGAGAGCGGCGCATCGAGTGGGCGGCCCGGTCGATGCCGGTCCTTCAGGCGATCGGCGCCGGATTCGGCGTCGATCGGCCGCTCGACGGCCTGCGAATCGCCGCCTGCATGCACGTCACCGCCGAGACGGCCGTGCTCATGGGGGCGCTGCGGCAGAGCGGCGCCGAGATCGCCCTGGCCGCGTCCAACCCCCTGTCCACCCAGGACGACGTCGCCGAGGCGCTGAGAACGTACGGCATCGCCGTGCACGCCCGCGCCGGGGTGGACAAGGAGACCTACTACCGGCACATCCACCAGGCGCTCGACATCGCGCCGAACGTCGTGCTCGACGACGGATGCGACCTCGTCAACATCCTGCACACCGAGCGGGTCGAACTCCTCGACGACGTGATCGGCGGCTGCGAGGAGACCACAACCGGGATCATCCGGTTGCGCCAGATGGCCTCGGAGAACGCGCTGTGCTTCCCGATGGTCGCGGTGAACGACACCCGGACCAAGCGGATGTTCGACAACCGTTACGGCACCGGCCAGTCGACGCTCGACGGCATCATGCGGGCCACGAACGTCCTGCTGGCCGGCCGCACCGTCGTCGTCGCGGGCTTCGGCTTCTGCGGCCGGGGCGTCGCGGAGCGGGCCAAGGGCCTCGGCGCGCGGGTCATCGTCACCGAGATCGACCCGGTCAAGGCTCTCGACGCCGCACTGCAGGGCTACGACGTGCGGCCGATGAGCGTGGCCGCTGAGACCGGCGACGTGTTCGTGACCGTCACCGGCAACCGCGACGTCATCCGCGCCGAGCACCTGGCGGTCATGAAAGACGGCGCGATCCTCGCGAACGCGGGCCACTTCGACGTCGAGATCGACGTACGGGCGCTGGAGGAGATGGCCCGCGAGGTGCGCTTCGCAATTCGGCCCAACACCGACGAATACGTCCTGGACGACGGCCGGAGGCTGCTGCTGCTCGCCGAGGGGCGCCTGGTGAATCTGACCGCCGCCGAGGGCCACCCGGCCGCGGTGATGGACATGTCGTTCTCCGCCCAGGCACTCGCCGTCGCGTGGCTGGTGCGAGAGTCCGCCCGGCTGGCTCCCGGCGTGTACGACGTCCCGGCCGACATCGACGCCGAGGTGGCCCGCCTGAAACTCGCGGCTGCCGGGATCTCCATCGACACACTCACGGACGAACAGGAGGAGTACCTCCACTCCTGGCGCCTCGGGTCCTGACCCCCGTGCCGCTAGCTCTGCATACGTGGACGCCCGCTGATCGGACGAAGTAACGCTGCCCTGCCTGCGGTGGTGCCCTGCCTGCGGTGGTGCCCTGCCTGCGGTTGTGCCCTGCCTGCGGTTGTGCCCTGCGTGTGGGGACGTTCTGCCTGTGGTGTTGTTTCCGCGAGGTGGACTCTCGGTACGGGTGTTTTCGCACCATGGACGATTCTCTGCCGGCGCGCTCGTCGCGCGAACCGGCACAGGCGCGCACCCTGACACGGGCCCTGCCGAAGCGTGGTCGGCCGCCGCTCTCGCCGATCGCCCGGTATCGCCCCTTCACTGGCGCCGCCTCGGCGCTCGGGCGGGGTGGTGGTAGGTGAAGGCCCAGCGGTCTTTGCCGGTTGTGCGGCGGGTGTAGCGCTCGGGGTGCTGGTAGCGGTCGCGGTTGTGGAACTGGCAGGCCGGGCCGAGGAGCTTCAGGTCCGTGAGCCCGCCGGTGCTCCAGTTGTCGGCGTGGTCGATCTGGCACATGGTGGCGGGCAGGGGGCAGCCGTCGATCCAGCAGGTGGCGTAGCGGGCGAAGACCGCCCGTCGCTGGGCCGGGGTGGCCAGTCTGACTTTTCGGCCCATGTCGAGCACCTGTCCGTCGGCGTTCATGACCAGGCGTACCAGGGCGGAGGTGCGGGCCAGGCGGTGCACGCCGGAGACCGGCAGCATCTGCCCCGTGGCCAGCAGCAACCCCGGCACCGTTCCCAGTGCGGTCCCCAGCGCCGTCCCGAACAGTGCCCTCGCCCCTGGGCCGGGGTCTGTATCGCGCCCGTCGCGGTGGTCCTCAGGCGTACCAAGCCCATGCCGGGATTCCCCCGCAGGCCGGGGCCCGGGGTGGGCGTGACGGGCAGCGGTGTCCCCGGGAGGGGGATCAGGTCGTTGCCAATCGTCCCAGCGTGACTTCCTCGACTGTGGCTCGCACTGCTGCGGCTCGCGCTGCTGAGGCTTCCTGGACCGTGTCCCCTCCGACTGCGTCCCCTTCGCGTCCTTGCCCTCCGGCTGCGCGTATCCGGCCGCGTCACCATGCCCCGCAGCACCGGGACCGGGGGCGACCGCGTCCGTCCCTTCGGCCTCGCCGGGCACAGGACACACCGCCTCGGCCCGCCGGATGGACTCGGTGGGCTCGGTGGGCTGGATGCGATTACAGAGGTCGTCACCCCGGCCGGTAGCACCAACGGCGTCACCACCGCCGACGCCATAGGCATCGTTCGCGTCACTCACGTCATCCGAGCCATCCAAGCCAGCGGCGTCGCTGGTGCCGGTGTCCTCGGGGTTCTCAATGTCCTCGGTGTCGCTGGCGCCGACGTCCTCGGTGTCACCGGCGTCGGTGGCGCCCCCGGGGTGGTTGACGTCGTCGCCCTGGTCGCCCTGGGCGGGATCGTTGACCGGGTCGGTGGCCGGGTCAGGGGCGGTGTCGGTGGTGGTGGGGTCCCCGGGGTGGTTGGCGTCGTCGTCCTGGTCGCGCTGGCCGCCCTGGTCGGGGACCGGGTCGTTGGACGGGTCGGTAGCGGGGTCAGGGGCGGTGTCGGTGGCGGGGTCGGTGACCGGGTCGGTGGGGAGGGACTCGGCGTTGACCAGTACCAGAAGCTCAGCGACGATCTTCTGCTCCAGCAACGCGATCAACGCATCGGCCTGACGTACCCGCAGCGGCCGGTCATCACCCTCCGCCCGGGGCCGGGCATAGGCGTCCAGCAACGCCCGCAACCGGGCGGCCGCCTCACGCGGCAGATAAAACTCCCCCTCCAGCCCACCACCTCTGCCGGGGCGGACCCGCAGAAACCGCCGCCCGTAATCGGCCCGCTCATCACGCTCGTCCCCATCAGGGTCCAGCACCGCCCGCAGATACCGGCCCGCCCTGGCCACCTCCGCCGGCCCCGCCCGGCCCGCCAACTCCAACAAAATCGGCTCAGCCAGCCCCACCTGCTCACCGGTCAGATGCTCGGTAGCCATACAGATGGCCTCCACCACCCCCACCGACAGCTCACCGCCCGCAAACGCCTCCCGCACCCGCGGCAACCGCGCCAACTGCACGCCCAACGTCAGCAGCCGGCCCGCCCCCGCCACACTCAACCCACCCACCGTGCGCAACCAACTGCGGGTCGAGGCATGCCCATGCTGCCTAGCCTGCCCCGCCCGATGCACCCGCCCCACCCGATCCGCCAACGCCGACGTGATCCGATCGCGGGCGAACATCAAGTCCTCGGCCTCGGCCAGGCAAACACCGGCATCGTCTGGAACCGGCGCCAGCGCCAACGCCTGCGCCGACTCCCGCAACGAGGCCACCAACACCCACGACGACCGGACCCCCGACGAACGGCCCCGGCCCCGACCCGCACCACCACCCGCATCCCCGACAGACCCGGCACCAGCCGAACCAGCCGAACCAGCCGAACCAGCCCCGGCACCACCGCTACCGGCGGCACCAGCGCCATCGGAACCCGCGGCACCACTGGAACCAGCCGCGGAAGCGGCCCCGGAATCGTCGCCAACAGGACCGGCGGCATCCGCCGCGCCAGCCCTGAAGGCGCTATCGGCTCCAGCCTCTCCGGCTCTGGTGCTTCCGGCAGCAGAATTTCCGGCCCCGGAACTTCCGGCTCTGGTGCCGACAGCACCGCCACGCGCGGCACAGCCATCAGTGGTCACGTCGCCCTGCGCATCGGTCGAACGGTCATTGACGGAACTGTCATCGACTGAAGTGCTGCGTGGGCTCCTGGAACCCCGCCTTTCAGGGTTCCCGCTCAGAAGATGACCACCGGGGAATTCGTCACGGGCAAGCGAACCCTCCGACGACCAGAAAGGGGAACCGGCGATCAGGCGGTCCCACCAGCCGTCATCGATGCTGTTCGAGTGGCGAGGGCGATTATGATCGAACTCAAACAGATCCATCACGCCCTCTGTCCTCAATCACTCCTGAATTCGAAAGCTTGTATGAATTCTGTCATCCATCGAGAGCGGGGCGCAAGTTCGCCTGGGGATTTCTTGGAGTCACAGAAAAGGGCGCTGACGGCATTACGGCCGAATATGTTGCTAATCACGGCAATTTTTTGAATTGCCTGGCTATTGGTCGCTGTCGCCGATATGCCGGGAACCTGGAACGTGTGGAGCCTTCAGCGTCCGTCCGCCCCGGAAGGACGCTGAAGGCCCACCAAGGAACAGGGAGAGGTCCTACAGTCGGGTCGGCTCGGCTTCGTCTGCCCGCGGTCCGGTCGTTCCGCGCCGGGCGCTGAGAGCTCGCGCGACGGTGAGGCTGTCCTCGAAAACGTGGTAGCGAGTGACGAGCCCGTTCTCGACAGTGAGATGGAGTGCGAAAGGCGAGACGTAGGCGGTGCCGTCGGCCCGAACCGTCTGCGCGATCTCTCCGAGCACGACGGCGTGCGCCCCGTCGACGAGGACCCGCGTCACCGATGTGCCGTTCAGCTCCGGCACATGGTGGTCCTCCAGCGACCGGAAATGGTCTGCCACTTCGGCCCGGCTCGACCGAGGCCGGATCCAGGGGACCGCCGCATGCCCCTCGGCGGGCCAGGAAAGTTGCCAGTCGACGGGCTCGGCGAACAAGCGCGCCGTACGGTCGTGGTCACCCTCGGCCATCCGGCGGAGCAATTCTTCGACGACGTCACGAGTGTCACTGCTCATGCCGAAACTCTCGTGGCCGAAGGCGCGGTGCGTCGATTACCAGTCAGGTAGGCGAACCCCGCCGAGGCGCCGACCAGGCGATTCACCTCGGGGAGGGCCGGCTTTTCCGTATCTCGCGCACCGCCGGATCCCGGCAAGCCGCTCGGTGATCGCCCGACAAAGGAGTCGGCGACCTGCGGGCCAACGCCCTGGACATGCTCGACAGGCAAGAGCCAGGGCTCGTATCGCGAGCACGGCAGGAGGGGTGGGGCCCGGCGGGCACCAGCCCACACAGAACAAGCCGGTGCGCCGTCGAGAAGCGTTCACCGGGGTTCAGCGAGCGGAGTGTAAGGGAGTGAGGACACCGGGTTCCGCAGTGAGACCAGGCCGGCAAAGGGCGTGGACATACACGAGCGACACGGACAAGGAGGCGGGCACCTCCGGTGCGGCCTCTCCCTCACGCACCGGCGATGCCCGCCTCAACCCCACTGCAGGTATGCCCCATGACCTGCAATGACCACAGGTGCCCCGCAAATCCGGGTCTACACCTAAATGGGCGGAACAAATCCTCCCGATGTCGTCGGAGCCTCTCCGCGCGGCGGTCCCGCCTCCCTCGCCGGAGGCGGCGAAGGCGGCGTCGGCGTCGGCCCCCCGTGCCCCTGCCCCCCGTGCCCCTGCATCCCGTGTCCCCGCATCTCGTGCCCCTGCGGGCCGTACGGTTGCCGGCCGTACGCCTGCCGGCCGTACGGCGGGGGCGTGGAACGGGCTCGGGCGAGCCGCATCTCCTCGCGGCGTCTGCGTTCGGCCAGTACGGCGGCCAGGTAGGCGTACGGCGGAACACCGGGCGGGGGCGGCGGTGCCACCTGTGCGCTGATCTGTCCGGCCACGCGCATCCCCATCTCATCCCGCATACGCGGGCTGAGCTGGTGCCACCGGGACAGGTACTGCCGCGCGGTGTTGGCTAGGTCGTCGGACAGCCCGGACAGCTCCAGGGTCGCGGCCCACGAGGCGAGCGGCGGAGGCATCTCCGGCGGCGGGGCCTGGCCCGGCGTGCGCTCCCCGATGACGGTTGTCCCGGCGAACACGTCCCCGAGGCGCTTGCCGCGCTGGTTGAGTAGCGAGGTGATGAGCGCGGGGGCGCCGAAGAACGTCCAGAACTCCAGGAACCCGGCGAGCCCGCGGAACAGCGCCTGCCGGAAGCGCTCCGGTCCGCCGTCGTCGCTCACCACACGCAGGCCGAGGGCGAGCTTGCCCAGCGAGCGGCCCCGGCTGATCGTCTCGAACGCGACCGGGTAGCCCACCGTGACCAGCACGACGAACAGGATGCGCAGCCCGACGGCCAGAGATTCGTCGGTCACCAGGGACGCCTGCGCGACCAGTACGGTCGCGAGGATGATCACGGTCCACTGGACGGCCCAGTCGATGAGGAAGGCCAGGGCGCGGCTGGAGAACTGGGCGATGCGAACCTCGACGACGACGGCCTCGCCGGTCACGACTTCGGACACACTGCGCACCCTACTGTCTTCATCACCGGCTCCAACCGCCGCGCTTCGGCGGCCTGCGACCGGCCGGAAGCCCGCGTTCGCGCCGGCGGCGCCCGGCGTGAGCGGCCCCCGTCGCCGCTCGGCCCGCGCTCCCCGGTTCGGACACGGCGGCGCACCGCGCGCCGGCGATAGGGTCCGATCGTGGACATCGATGCGTTCGTCGCCGCGAGCAAGCCGTCCTGGGACCGGTTGGACGATCTCGTACGGCGGCGGCGCTCGCTGCGTGGAGAAGAGGTCGACGAACTGGTCGAGCTCTACCAGCGGGCGGCGACCCACTTGTCCATCGTGCGGTCGGGGTCGTCCGACGCCCTTCTCGTCGGACGCCTGTCGTCGCTGGTGGCCAGGGCGCGGTCGGCCGTCACGGGCGCCCACAGCCCGGCCTGGCGGGAGGTGGCCCGGTTCTTCACGGTGTCGTTCCCCGCGGTGGCCTACCGGGCGCGCCGGTGGTGGATCGGCGCCACGCTGGCCTCACTCGCGGTCGCGTACGTCGTGGGCGTGTGGGTGGCGCGCGATCCCGCCGTGCAGAGCCTCATCGGCACGCCCGAGGAGATCCGGCAGATCGTCGAACACGATTTCGCCGACTACTACTCCGAGAATCCAGCGGCGTCGTTCGCCGGGCACGTGTGGCTGAACAACGCCTGGCTGTCCGTGCAGGTCGTGGTCTCGGCGATCCTGCTCGGCCTGCCCATCCCCTGGATCCTGTTCCAGAACGCGGCCAACGTGGGGCTCATGGGCGGCCTGATGCACTCGCACGGCAAGGCGGACGTGTTCTGGGGCCTGATCCTGCCGCACGGCATGCTGGAGCTCACCGCGGTCTTCCTGGCGGCGGGCGCCGGAATGCGCCTGGGCTGGACGATCGTCGATCCCGGCCCGAGGCGGCGCGGCGAGGCGCTGGCCGAGCAGGGCAGGGCCGTGATGAGCGTCGCGCTCGGCCTGGTCGTGGTGCTGCTCGTCTCCGGGCTCATCGAGGCGGGCGTCACCCCGTCCGGCCTGCCGACCTGGGCCCGCATCTCCATCGGGGCGCTCGCGGAGGCGCTTTTTCTCGCGTACGTGATCGTCTTCGGCCGCCGCGCGGAACGCGCGAACGAGACGGGGGACATCGAGCACGCCCCCGACCTCGCGCCCACCGCCTGAAGACCGCCGCCCGAAGACCACCGCCTGAAGAGCCCCGCCCGAAAACCGGCTGCAGGAGCTCAGAGCCGGCCGGCGGCCTTCAGCGCGAGGTACGCGTCGGCGAGCGCGGGGGCGACGTCCTCGGGCAGGGCGTCCACGACCTCCACGCCGTGGCGGCGCAGCACGGCGGTGATCTCGCGCCGCTCGCCGCGCAGCCGCTCGGCCGCCGCGGCGTCGTAGACGGCCTCGGCGGTGCCCCGCCCGGCCGCCATGCCGGCCACCCGCGGATCGGCGACGGAGGCCACCAGAACCATGTGCCGGGACGACAGACCGGGCAGCACGGGCAGCAGGCCCTCCTGCATCGCCGCCGCGTTCAGGTCGGTCAGCAGCACCACGAGGCAGCGCCGCCTGGCCCTGGACAGCACGGCCGCCACCATCCCGGCCGCGTCGGCCTCGACCAGCTCCGCCTCGATCGGCGCCATCGCGTCGACCAGCGACGACAGCAGTTCGGTACGCGAAGCGCCGGACACCTGGGCCCGTACGGCCCGGTCGTAGGCGAGGAAGTCGACGCGGTCGCCGGCCCGCGAGGCGAGGGCGGCCAGCAGCAGCGCGGCGTCCATCGACCAGTCCAGCCGGGGCCACCCGGAAGGGCCGGAACCGGGCACCGGCGCCACGCCGACCCGGCCCGCCGAGGTGCGGCCCGTGTCGAGCACGATCAGCACGCGGCGGTCGCGCTCGGGCCGCCAGGTGCGTACGACGACGTCGTTGCGCCGGGCGCTCGCCCGCCAGTCGATCGAGCGGACGTCGTCGCCCACCACGTACTCGCGCAGCGAGTCGAACTCGGTGCCCTGCCCGCGCACCAGCGCGGGATGCCGTCCGTCGAGCTCGCGCAGCCGGGCCAGCCGCGCCGGCAGATGCCTGCGGCTGAGGAACGGCGGCAGCACCCGGACGGTCCACGGCACGTGGAACGTCCGCTGCCGCGCCGCCAGGCCGAGAGGCCCGACCGAGCGGACCGTCACGGCCACGGCCTCCCTGTCGCCCCTGCGGGTGGGCGTCAGCGTCGTGACCAGGCGCCGCCGCTCGCGGGGCGGCACGTCGAGCCTCGTGAGGCGCGGAGCGGCTCCGGCCGAGGGCTGCCAGGCGTCGCGCAGCACGCCCCGCACCCGCCGCGAGCCGGGGTTGTCCACGATGAGGCCGATCGTCACCGGCTGCCCGAGCCGCACCCGCCGTTCGCCGTCGCGCTCGAACCGCAGCCCGCGTACGCCGCCCGCGAGCAGCAGGTCGGCCACCACGAGCACGGCGAGCACCAGCGCGGCGGCCGTCACGACCAGGCCGGGCGCGGGGGCGAGGAGCACGACGATCGCGGCGAGGGCGGCGAGCAGGCCCGCGCGTCCGGTCAGCGCCACGTGGCCCTCACCGGGGAACGGGTACGGCGGTCAGGATGCCCTCCAGGATGCCGTCGGGGGTGGCGCCCTCCAGTTCGGCCTCCGGACGCAGCCCCACCCGGTGGCGCAGGGCGGGCCGCGCCAGGGCCTTCACGTCGTCCGGCGTGACGTACGACCGGCCCGACAGCCATGCCCACGCCCGCGCGGCGGCGAGCAGCGCGGTGGCCCCCCGGGGTGAGACGCCGAGCTGGAGCGAGGGCGACTGCCGGGTGGCCCGTGCGACGTCCACGATGTAGCCGAGCACCTCGGGGCCCACGTGCACCTGCGCGACGGCCCGGCGTCCCGCCGCGAGGTCGGCCGCGGACGCCACCGGCTTGATCTCCGTGAGGTCGCGCGGGTCGAAACCGAGCGCGTGCCGTTCGAGGACGGCGATCTCCTGCTCGCGCGGCGGCAGCGGCACGGTGAGCTTGAGCAGGAACCGGTCGAGCTGCGCCTCGGGGAGTTGATAGGTGCCCTCGTATTCGACGGGGTTCTGCGTCGCCACGACGATGAACGGATCGGGCAGCGCGCGGGCCTCGCCCTCGACGCTGACCTGCCGTTCCTCCATGGCCTCGAGAAGAGCGGCCTGGGTCTTCGGCGGAGTGCGGTTGACCTCGTCGGCGAGCAGCAGGTTGGTGAAGACCGGTCCCTCGCGGAACTCGAACTCCGCCGTCCGCGCGTCGTAGACGAGTGATCCCGTGACGTCGCCCGGCATCAGGTCGGGGGTGAACTGCACCCGCTTGAAGTCGAGCGCGAGCGTGGCCGACAGCGTGCGTACGAGCAGGGTTTTGGCCACGCCGGGCACGCCCTCCAGCAGCACGTGACCCCGGCACAGCAGCGCGACGACCAGGCCGGTGACGACCGGGTCCTGGCCCACGACCGCCTTGGCCACCTCCGCCCGCAGCGCCGCGAGCGCCTCGCGGGCGGCGTCCGCGTCCGAATCAGGTGTGGTCACGAGTCTCGTACCTGCCTTTCGAGTGTGTCCAGGTGGGCGGCGAGGGTCACCAGCGCGGTGTCGTCGCCGGGCGGCGGGCCGCACAGCAGCGCCAGCACGGGCTCGGGGTCCCGGCCGGTACGCGCCGCCGCCGCGACGGCGACCTCCTCAGCGGTCGCGGTGGCGGGCAGTCCGAGGCGGGGGGCGAGCCGGTCGGCCGCGGCGGCCCGCAGCGCGAGGGCCGCCCGGTCCCTGGCGCGGCGGGACCGGTACAGGCGCCCGCGCCCCTCGACGGTCTCGGCGGCCCGTACGACGACGGGCAGGCGCTCGACCACGACGGGCCCGAGCCTGCGTCCGCGCCACAGGGCGGCCACGGCCACCGCGACGACGAGCTGGAGGACCGCCCACTTCACGCCGCCGGGAATGAGGTCGCCGAGCGAACGGGTCTGCTCGTCCGTCCCGGCACCGGCCTCGGCGGGGTCGTCCGGCTCGGCGAGCCAGACCAGTTTCGGCCGTGCCCCGGCCAGGTTCAACGCGAGCGCCGCGTTGCCGTCCTCGGCGAGGCGCAGGTTGGTCATGAACGACGCGTCGCCCAGCACGGTCACCGTGTGCCCGTCCGTCGTGTAGCGGACCAGGGTGTGGCCGTCTCCGGCCGGGTAGCAGCCCGTGGACCCCGGGGGGCCTGTGAAGGACGTGCCGCCGGTGTAGACGTCGCCGGCCCGCACCGCCTCCGGCAGCACGCACCGCGGGGACCGGGAGCGGGTACGCGCCTGGCCGTCTTCGCGTACGCCGGGGGCGAGCACGTCGAGGTACGGCACGAAGCCGACGACGAGCCGGTCGCCGAAAGCCACGGCGAGGCGGCTGGCGGTGCCGCGGTCCAGGAAGCTCGCCTCGGTGACCAGCAGCAGGGTGTACGGCCCGGCGGCGGACACGGCCGCGGCGGGAGTCTCCACGCGGGCCACCTCCACTCCGTGCGCCTCCAGCAGCCGGGCGAGGGCGGCGCCTCCGTTGAGGGAGGTGTCGGCCGGGTCGAGGGCGCGGCCGGCGGACTGTCCCCCGGTCAGCAGCACCGGCAGCGCCGCCGCGCCGAGCACGAGCACCACCAGCAGCGTGGCCCAGGCCGCCCGCCGCCCCCTCGTGGCGTTGGCCGCGGTCACGATGCCACGCCCGCGCGGGCCGACCGCAGGCGCTCGTCCAGGGCGGTGAGCGTCAGATAACCCTCCCGGGTGCCGCCCGCCCCGCCGTAGGTGACGTCGTCGAACAGACGCGCGGCCGTGCGCAGGTCCGCAGCGTGGGGCGGCAGCGCCTGACCGGCGACCTCGGCCAGTTCCATGGCGGTTCGGCCGGGCATCGGGCGGACGACGGCGCGTTCCTCCAGTTCGCGGGCCACCGCACGCAGCCGCTCCTGGATGGCGCCGGCCCATGCGCCCTCGGCCGCCAGACGTTCGGCCTCGGCGCGATGTTCCGCGGCCGTGCGCTCACGCTGCCCGAACACCGCTCCGCTCTCCGTACGTCGGCCTCCGGAGAAGCGGCGCAGGGCCCACAGAACGAGCATCGCCAGGACGGCGAGAACGACGACGATCACGACGAGCGACACCACGCCGCCCTCGCCCGTGCCGCCGTTCATGAGGTCGCCGAGGACCTGCGAGATCTCCCGCTGCAGCCGGTCGACCAGCGACTCGTGCTGGTAGCCCGCCCCGGACAGCTCCCGCGCCGCCTCCCGCGCGGCCTGGCCGCGGCCGACGTCCACGGGCGAGGCGAGCAACGCCGCCGCCCGCACGGTCGTCACGACTGTGGCCCGTACGGTCCATACGGTCCGTACGGCCCGTGCTGGTCATAAGGTCCGTTCGGCGGAGTCCCGTAGTAGGGCCCGGCCCCGAGGGCGTAACTCGGGTGCCACAGGTCGTCGACCCCGGCGTGGACCCAGCCCTGCGCCTGGTCCCGTGCCGCCGCCGTCTGCAGCACGAGGTCGAACGCCTCGGCCCGCATCCGCCTGTCGGCGTACAACAGCCCGGTCACGCCCGCCTGGAAGGGGTAGGCGATCATGGAGGCGATGACCTGGCCGACCGCCAGGAGGAACGCCGCAGCCGCGGTCCCGGCGGCGGTGCCGTTCAGCATCCCGAGGAGCGTGCCGCCGAACGTGAACGGAATCGCCAGCACACTGCTGATGATGCCCCCGAGCAGGGAGGTGAGCAGCAGGATGCCGAGGACCCGCCAGCTGTCGCCCTTCACCAGCCGCCACGACCTGCTCATGGCGTCGGTGACCCCGCGCCCCTCCAGCACGATCGCGGGGGCCGCCAGCGACAGGCGCGTGTAAAGGAACAGCAGATAAGGGACGTAGGCCACGAAGAACAGCAGGACGGCGACGACCACGGCGCCCACGGTGGCACTGTCCGCGCCGTCGAACGCGCCGGCCGCCGTGACACCCACGAGCACCGCGATGAGCGCCAGCAGCGGCAACAGAAGGATGAGCGCCTGCAGCAGCACCAGTCCGAACAGCGCGGGCACCCGCGGCCGCGCCAGGCGCCACGCCTCGCCCACCGTGATGCGCCCGCCGAACACCGCCCGGCCGAGCACCCGGGTTAGGACGCCCGTGAGGATCGTCGTGCCCACGAACGTCATGACGTAGCCGAGGACCCCGCCGATGAGCTGTGACGCCCCTCCGGCGAGGGGATCATCCGCCGTGCCGGCGGTGTACGGGTCGGTCACGAACTCACCGATCGCACCGAAGGAGAAGGCCTGCCCGACGGCGGTCGGGATCGCGGTGATCGCGGCGACGATCGCCGACAGGCCGAGCGTCGCCTTGGGGTTGGACCGGATCAGTTTGATCGTGCCGTCGAGGATGTCGCCGAGCGCCAGCGGCCGCAGCGGGATGACGCCCGGCCGCGGCGCGTCCGGCGGCCGGTATCCGTACGGCCCGCCCGCTTGGGGCGCATACTGCGCGGACGGATACGGCGCGGACGGATACGGCGCGGACGGGTACGCGCTCTGCGACGGACCGGGGGCATCGGCGGGACCTCCCGGTGCACCGGGAGATGTCCAGGAGGACCCGGCTGCCCCGCCGTACGGGGGAGGTTGCTCGGCCGCCCAGCCGGAGGGCACGTCGGGGGTAGAGCCGGGGCCGTCTGTCATGTCCCAATCCTGGCATGATGTACGGGCCTGCCGCGCGAACGTCAAGGCTCTCGGGCGGAAGGTCCTCGGGGATGGCCGAAACGGGGGGTACGGGCGCACACTTGGAACGTGACCGCACCACGGGGTTCCCGCCGGTGTGACCGCATCTGGTCAGGTAATCGCGCGCTTCGTCTGCTGCGCCTAAACTCCATCCACTGTCATGGTCGGGTAACACCAAAGCCGTCGCCACGGTAGCCTGCGGGGGAACCTGTGATAAACGCCCAAATCTCCCATACGCGTACGAATGAGGGGCCATGAAAGGACGCGTGCTGGTCGTCGACGACGACGCCGCTCTCGCCGAGATGCTCGGCATCGTCTTGCGCGGGGAGGGTTTCGAACCGTCGTTCGTGTCCGATGGCGACAAGGCGCTCGACGCCTTCAGAGACGCCCGGCCGGACCTCGTCCTGCTCGATCTGATGCTCCCCGGCGCCGACGGCATCGACGTCTGCCGTCGCATCCGCGCCGAGTCCGGGGTCCCGATCGTGATGCTCACCGCCAAGAGCGACACCATCGACGTGGTGCTCGGCCTGGAGTCCGGCGCGGACGACTACATCGTCAAGCCGTTCAAGCCCAAGGAACTCGTCGCCCGCGTGCGTGCCCGCCTGCGCCGCACCGACGAGCCCACGCCCGAGATCCTGCAGATCGGCGACATCACCATCGACGTGGCCGGCCACTCGGTCAAGCGGGGCGAGGAGACGATCAACCTCACGCCGCTGGAGTTCGACCTGCTGGTCGCGCTGGCCCGCAAGCCCCGTCAGGTCTTCACCCGCGAGGTACTGCTGGAGCAGGTCTGGGGCTACCGGCACGCCGCCGACACCCGCCTGGTCAACGTGCACGTCCAGCGCCTGCGCGCGAAGATCGAGAAGGACCCCGAGCACCCGGAGATCGTCGTGACGGTCCGGGGTGTGGGCTACAAGGCCGGCCCGGCCTAAGCCGCACGTCATCGCCATGCCGGTCCCCGCGAGGAAACGCCGCCGCCGGACCCCGGGCCAGATCGGCCGCGGGGTCCGCAGACGCGCGCGCCGCCTCGCGGGCCGGCTGCGGCGCGTCTGGCGCCGCTCGCTCCAGCTTCGCGTCGTCACCAGCACGCTGGTGCTGTCGATGGCCGTCGTGGTCGTCCTCGGCGTCTTCCTGATGCAGTCGATCGGCGCGTCGGTGCTGACCACCAGCGAGGTGGCCGCGGTCGAGGAGTCGCGGGCGAACGTCGCCACCGCGAGCGGCTACCTCACGCAGCCCACGGACGTGACCGACATGGCCCAGGACGCGACGGCTCAGGGACAGACGGTCAACCCCGTCGACGCGGCGGCCAAGGCCCTGACCGACCGCTCCGGCGGCCGCTATGACGTCGTCGTCTTCAACGAGAGCTCGGTCGGCGAGGGCCGGGCGTCCGGGCAGGTCGACTGGACGAGCATCCCCGAATCCCTGCGGGCGAAGGTCCAGAACAGCGAAGAGCAGTCGCTCACCAAGGCATTCACGAAGATCCGTTACATCGGCGCGAAGCAGCCCGAGAGCGGCATGGTGGTCGGCGCCCGGGTGAACGGCGCCTACGAGATCTACCACGTCTTCCCGCTCGGCGACGAGGAGAAGACGCTGCTCACCGTCCAGCGGATGGTCTTCGGCGCGGGAGCCGCGCTCGTGCTGCTGCTCGCCGGAGTCGCCTCGCTGGTCACCCGCCAGGTGGTCACGCCCGTACGGCTCGCGCGCCAGGCGGCGGAACGGCTCGCCGCCGGCCGGCTGGAGGAGCGGCTCAAGGTGCGCGGAGAGGACGACCTCGCCCGGCTGGCGACCTCGTTCAACGAGATGGCGTCCAATCTCGCCGTGAAGATCCACCAGCTGGAGGAGCTCTCGCAGGTGCAGCGGCAGTTCGTCTCCGACGTCTCCCATGAGCTGCGCACGCCGCTGACGACCGTCCGCATGGCCGCTGACCTGCTGTACGAGGGCCGCGAGGACTTCGACCCCGCCTCCGCCCGGGCCGCCGAGCTCATGCAGAACCAGCTCGAACGCTTCGAGTCGATGCTCGCCGACCTGCTGGAGATCAGCCGCTACGACGCGGGAGCGGCCACCCTCGACCTGGATCCCGTCGACATGCGCGACGTGGTCCTGCGCGCGGTGGGCGACTCCGAGGCGCTCGCCGAGCGGCAGGCCACCCGGTTCGAGCTGCGCCTGCCCAACGAGCCGTGCATGGCCGAGGTGGACAGCCGAAGAGTCGAGCGCATCCTGCGCAACCTGCTCTTCAACGCCATCGAGCACGGGGAGGGCAAGGACATCGTGGTCACGCTCGGCGCGGACCGCGACGCGGTGGCCGTGGCCGTACGCGACCACGGGGTCGGCCTCAAATCGGGCGAGGAGACGATGGTGTTCGACCGCTTCTGGCGGGCCGATCCCTCCCGCGCGCGGACCATCGGCGGCACAGGACTCGGCCTGGCGATCTCGCGGGAGGACGCCATGCTGCACGGCGGCTGGCTCCAGGCGTGGGGCGCGCCGGGGGAGGGCAGCCAGTTCCGCCTGTCGCTGCCGCGCGTGGCGGGAGCTCCGCTGCGCGGGTCGCCGCTCCCGCTCGTGCCGCCGGAGGTCGAGATGCGGCGCACGTGGCGCGGCCACGCCACGCCGGTCCTGACCCCGGCGCCGGTGGAGACGGCACCAAGGATGCGGGAGAACGTGGACGCGGGAGCCTTCGATGCTGAGTGAGCGGCTCGGCGCCCGCCGTCTCACCGCGGCCGCGGGCGCGGCGCTCGTCCTGGTCTCCGGCGGCGCGGGGTGCGCCACCGTGCCCACGGGCGGCAGCCCCCGCCCGGCCCAGGAGGACCACGGCAAGGACACGCTCAGTCAGCCGTACGTGCGGCTCATCGCGACCCGGCCGAAGAAGGGCGCCCCGCCGGAAGACGTCGTCAAGGGCTTCCAGGCGGCGATGGCGGCCTTCGACGACCGCGAGCTGAGCGTCGCCAGGGACTACCTCACCCCGGAAGCGGCCAAGCACTGGAACCCGTGGCGGCAGACCCGCATCTACGAGGGCAAGCTCGAGTGGGACCGCACGCAGGACCTCCAGGAGGCCACGCGGATGACGGTGACGCTGAAGGGCACCGCGGTCGCCACGATCGACCCGGAGGGCAGGTCCACTCAGGCCGCCGGCCCGATCGTCGAGCCGTTCACGCTGGTCAAGCTGAACGGCGAGTGGCGGATCGACACGCTGCCCGACGCCCGCCTGCTGTCGTACGACGACCTGTGGCGCGCGTACCGGAAGGTGGACCTGTACTACCCGCCGGCCACCCGGGAGACCGGCCTCGTGGCGGATCGGGTGTGGGTGCCGATCGAACCCAGCAGGGGGGTGCCGGAGACCCTGGTCCGCCGCCTGCTCGCCGGGCCGACTTCGTCCATCAGGAACGCGGTCAGCAGCGCGTTCCCGCCGGGCACCGGGCTCAACAGGATCACCGTCGAGGGCGACACGGTCGTGCTCGACTTCTCCTCGGCGCTGGAGTCGGTGCCCTCCGACCGTCTCGACGCGATGAAGGCGCAGCTCGTGTGGACGCTCGGCGAACTGGTCACCGGCCGCACCGTCGAGATCCGCGTGAACGGCGGGTCCGGCATGCGGTTCCGGCCCGCCGACTACGCGCGGTGGGACCCGAACGTGCTGCCCGGCTCCGTGCAGGCCTACTACATGCAGGGCGGCAGGCTGCTGCAGTTCAGGGAGAAGGGCGACGGCACGCCGGTGCCCGGCGCGGCGGGCGAGCAGACGGCGAAGTTCTCCCAGCCGGCCGTCTCCAGCACCAACGAGTTCCCGCCCCTCGTGGCCGCCCTGATGAACGGCGACGGCGTCTACGTCGCCCCGATGACCCCGGGCGGCCGGTGGCAGCGGTGGATCGCGGGCGGAGACATGAGCCCGCCCTCCTGGGACCGCTACGGGACCGTCTGGTCGGCCGAGAGGGCGAGCCCGCACGAGAGCCGCGTGTGGACGGCCGAGAACGGCCGGACCCACCGTGTGGACATCAACGACGAGCTGGCGTACGGGCGCATCGTCAAGCTGCGGGTCTCCCGCGACGGAGCCCGGATCGCGGCGATCGTCGACGACGGTCTCGGCACATCCGTGAAGATCGGTACGATCGTCCGCAACGGCCAGCAGACGCGGATCGAGTCCGTACAGACCCTCATCCAGCCGCGCGACGCGCAGAAGATCAAGGACATCGCCTGGCAGGACGCCGCCGACCTGCTCGTGCTGTCGGAGGGCAAGAGCGGCCAGGAACTCGCCACCTGGTCGGTCATGGAGGGCGTCATCCCCACCGACGGCCCCATCAAGCTCGACTCGAAGATCAAGTCGATCGCCGCCGTTTCCGACCACGTCCTCGCGGCGGCCGAGGAGGGCCAGGTGCTCATCTACAGCGTGGACAAGCACGCCTGGACCCCGCGTGCCGAGAACGGCGCCGCCACGCCCGTCTATCCCCTCGGCTGAGCTGCCGGAAGCGTTTTGCCGGAAGCGTTTTGTCAGTGGTGGGCGGCACACTGAGGGCGTGCGCGCGGCCCTGCTCGACCTGATCCTTCCGCCCAGATGCGCCGGATGCGGCGCGCCGGGCGCGGTGGCCTGCCCGTCCTGTACGGCCGAGTTGTTGCGGGAGCCCGCTCCCCGGCCGCCGGACCCGCCGCCTCCGGGCCTGCCGGAGTGCTGGTCGGCCACCGCCTATGACGGCGCGGCCCGGCGCATGATCCTCGCCTGCAAGGAACGCGGCCGCACGGCCCTGGTGCCGGTCCTGGCCGCGTCCGTGAGCGCCTGCGTGACCGCGTGGGCGGCCGCCCTGCCGCCGGGCGGGGGACGACCGGCCGGGGGAGCGGCCCGCGAGATGTGGCTGGTGCCGGTGCCGAGCGCCAGGGCCGCATCCCGGCGCCGCGGGCACGATCCTGTGCGGGCCGTCGCCGCGGCGGCGGCCCGCGAGCTGTGCCGGCGAGGCCGGCCCGCCGCCCTCGCACCCCTGCTGCGGCACAGCCGGCGTGTCGCCGACCAGGCGGGGCTGGGATCGGCGGAGCGGGCCGCCAACCTCTCCGGCGCCTTCGAGGCCGGGCGGGGGGCGGCGGCGCGGCCACGGCCCCGTGGCCGGGGCCTGGAGGACGTCGCCGTGGTCCTGGTGGACGACGTCGTGACGACGGGGACGACGCTGGCGGAGGCGGCCAGGGCGTTGCGCGCCGCGGGCACCGAGCCCGCCGTGGCGGTGACGGTCGCCGCGACACGCCGGAGACGCCGGATACGTCGGAATGCTGAATATCACAGACAGTAAATACTGGGGCAAGCCTGAGGTGTGTCGCAGGGGAGCGGTCGCGGGCCGCATTCGTGGCGACTTGCCTGCTCAATCCAGGTGTGGGCGACGCGCCAGTGGGGATTCCCAGAACATGACCGCGAATTTTCCATCGGCGAGACGGCAACCCGGATCACGCAAAGTGATCGTTTAGCCGATCTCCTGGCTGACATCCAAGGTGGTAGCGACTAGCGTTCAGACATGGCACCCGTTCGGGTCCGTGGTTGCGCCGGGCCGACTCCCCCGTGGAGTCCGGCCTGGTTAGCCGATGCCAGCCGCAGGCGAAACGGCCCACGTAAGGCGACTCTTGGTCGACCGATCACGGTGCGGCTTAGAGGTAAGTCCTGCCCTCCCGGGGGTCCAGATGTCCCCCGCAAGAGGAGAAGGGCAGTAGTGGCGAGTGAGCTGCGAACCCCTCAGCAGGCGGATGTGGGGACGAAGACCAGGTCGGCCGGACGGGTGTCCATCGAGCACGTGTACCACCGTCGATGTGCGAAGGGGGGCTTTGCGTGGAAATCATCGTCAAGGGGCGGCACACCACTGTGGGTGACCGGTTCCGCGATCAAGTGACGTCCAAGCTGGCCAGGATCCAGAAGCTCAACAACAAGCTCATCCAGATCGACGTAGAGGTCTCGAAGGAGCCCAATCACCGGCAGAGCGGGCAGCGCGAACGGGTGGAGCTGACGATCCACTCGCGGGGCCCCGCCATCCGCGCCGAGGCCTGTGCGGACGACCGGTTCTCGGCGCTGGACATCGCCATCGGCAAGCTGGAGGAGCGGCTTCGGCGCCTCGCCGACCGCCGCAAGATTCACCATGGGAAGAACTATCCTCGCTCGGTGGCCTCGTACACCGCGGTGGCGGAGGTCCAGGAGGGGGAGCTCAAGACCCTCCGGGTGGAACCGGAGCCGTCGCCGGTCGCCGAGATTCCGGAGGAGTCCGCCGCGGAGATGAGCGAAGGCTCCGAGCCCATCGTGCCGATCGAGATGGACGGCGAAGGACCGCTGATCGTACGCGAGAAGTTCCACAAGGCCGACCCCATGACGATCGACCAGGCGCTCCTGGAGATGGAGCTGGTGGGGCACGACTTCTACCTCTTCCGGGACAAGGAAGGCGGCCAGCCGAGCGTCGTCTACCGGCGGCGCGGCTACGACTACGGAGTCCTCAGGCTCGTCGAGAGCTGACACCTCACCCTTCGTGGGCCGGACCTCGCGCCAGCGGGGCCCGGCCCACGTCCCGTACTCCCGCGTGAGCCGGACCGTTCGGCCGGCGGAACGCTTCCCGCCCCCGGCGCCCGGTTGGATCCGGCGTCCGGCGTCTCTTCCCCGGTCCCTGGAGGCGGAATCGGGGGTCGCCGCACGGTCGCTTCGACGGCCAGCCGCCGTCAGGTCACTCGTCGGGGTTCTTCACGCATTCCGTGTCGCCCCCGATGCTGATGCCGACAGGCGAATCCGGCACCCCTACGCTAATGCCACCCACACCCTTGCGCTCGGCGCCGGCTACGTGGTTTGCCGCGTAATTGATGGTCCAGCCTCGTTGGCGCAGCACTGTGAGGACTTTCTGGAACACGTCGTCCGGGTTCAGCTCTTTGTCGGTCGCGTCGCTGCGGACTGTGAGGGCACTTGTGACGCTGGTGTGTTCGGTGCCGACCGGCCCACCACAGGGTGCGTCCTTCACCATCACGACGGTCTTGGCATTCGCATCGGGAAAGACGGCCTGAATGATGGCCTTGGCCTCGGTGATGAGAACTTGACGGGATTCTTCAGGAGTCATTTTCATCTCCGGTTCACGTGTGCAGGCGCTCACAAGCGCGGACGAGGCCAACACTGTGGCGAGGAGGCGGAGCCTGAGTGGAGAGGTCATCTCTGGCCGAGTCCGGATTCCTTGAGGGACCTGACGACGATCTGTGCGATGTCCTGCTTGGTGAAGTAACCACCGAGACCGGAATCGGCGAGCGTTGTCGCTGTCAGGGCCGTGAGCGTGGATACGTCGGCGCTACCGTCCATCGCCCCTTTGATTATCGGCTCGAACGCCGTGGCGAGTTCGCCGGCCTTCCACTGCGGAACCCTGCTCTGCAGTTCCTTCACCAGAACCCGTACGTTGCCGGCGCCGAACTGCTCGTCATCCAGCTTCGGCGACCCCATGAAGGTCTGCACACACCCATCGCCGGTGAGGACGGTCTGTAAGTTCTGCAAGCCCGTGTTCTTCTGCATGTAGTACTGGGAGTGACCGGACGACTGGCCGGTGGCCAAGCGTCGGATGTCAGTCATGTCCGCGGGGTCCCTGCCGTGCGCTTCGGTGTAGGAGACCCAGTCGCCCGGAGCGCGCATGGCGAACACCTGAGTGCCGGACTCCAGCTTGAGATCGGCCGCGCTATTGATGGTGGGGCCGAGTCCGGGGCTCCCCATGAAAACGACCGAGTCGAACGGAGTCCCCTCCTGCAGGGCCTTGCTGGACAGCAGTGTGCCGTAACTGTGAGCGAACAACGCGAATTTCGCCCCCTTGGCCGCATCGAGCCCCGCCCGGAACGAATGGAGAGCGGGAGCCCCTGCTTCGGCTTTGCTGGGCAATACAGAGTCGCCGAACTCAGGTGTGTCGTACCCCAGCCAGGTGATCACCGCGGTCTCCGGCAGATCCTTCTTGGTGTTGGGGTCCATGACGAGCCACCTGGCGTCTTTCGCGATGCTGTCGTAGTTGTCGAGCCTGTTGGTGATGCCGGGCACCATGACGGCGACGTGCTTGGCCTTGGCGAGGTCGCCGAAGACCTCCGCGACGCGGCCGTCGCCGGCCGGATCGAACAGCAGGAACTGGCGCGGCACCGATCGGCCGTCGCCGGTCACCCGGGGTTGCAGAAACTCCGTCATCCGGGCCACCCGCTTCTCCAGGAGTGCCACTTGCGCATTTTTGGGGTCGGTGGCCTTCAACGCGGTCAGGTCCTTCTGGTCATGCGCGAGGGCACGCTCGATCAGGAGCCGGTTGGCGGCGTAGCGCACCGTGGCCGGCGCGCCGTCCAGTCGCCCGACCATCTCGGGCTGCTCTATGGCGAGCGAGGCCCGCTCGGCCGCGGTCAGTTTCCCGAAGAATTTCCTGATCGCCTCCGCGCGTTGTTCCGGGCGGACCGTCGGATTGCGGTCGAGGACTGATTTGAGGTCTTTTTCCAGCCGTGTTCGATCCTGGCCGGAAACTGTGCCGATCGCGGTGGTGAGGCCGAATGCCGACAATGCGCCGAACGGGTCTCCACCCTTTTCCCCGGCGCGGACGATCGCGGCGCGGTTGCCCAGCTCGGTGGCGGTGTTCCGGGCCCATCGCAGCATGGCCGCCAGCGAGGTGGCCTGGGCTTGTCCGACGAGGTGGCAGGCCCGGGTGTAGTACTGCTCCGCGAGTTGTCGTTTGTCGGTGAGCAGCTTGGCCAACATTTCCAGTTCGTCGGCGTCGGCCACCCGTTCCGGATCCACGAGACAAGAACCTAGCTCGTCTTTACACGATGTGGAAGTATTCTTACACCGCCCGACTCAATCGGATGGAATAACGGGGATGACGCTGCGTGATGATTTGATCCGGTTGGCACATGAACACGAGGATTTGGCCGAGGCCATTGACGAGGTGCTTCAGCCGGTCGGCACACTGATGGACCGGATGCAGTGGAAGGGCCCGCATCGGGACCGGGTGCAGGCCGAGCTGGGGGCGATGCGGCGCGGCACGGGAGCGGTCAGCGGCAGCCTGCGTGAGCGGGCCGCGGCGCTCAGGGGCGCCGCGGCGGCCGTCACCGACACGGTCACGCCGGAGCTCCCGCTGCAGTCGCTGATGTCCCGGCAGGACCTGCTGAGGAAGGTTCTCCGCCAGATAAGTCCGGTGGGTCCCATCGTCGTGGACGTGTTCGCCAGGTACGACATCCTCTGACGGAGCCTGGCCGTATGACGCCGAGTCTGAGCGCGTGAGCCGGGGGTGCGGGCACGTACCGTGAGGCGGTACGCATGCGTGCGATGTGAGGTGTCGTTCGCCCAGGTATGTCCTGGTGTCGGGGGTAGTAACGCCGCGACGAAGATCCGCATCGGGTCCGGAACCGTGCCATGATGGCGGTCAGCGCGCTGACCGCCACGGTTCGCCGGGGCGGAACGACAGCGTCCTTGACCCCCGCAAGGAGGTTCCGTGACCCGACCCGACGAGGCGGCCCGCGCAGCCGGTCGAAGCGAGCCGATCCGTGTGCTGATCGTCGACGATCACGCGTTGATCCGCCGCAGCCTGGAGCTCGCGCTGGCCGCGGAGGCGGACATCGAGGTGGTGGGCGAGGCGAGCGACGGCCAGGAGGCCGTCGAGCTCGCGGATCGCCTGATGCCGGACGTGGTCCTGATGGATGTGCGCATGCCGAGGTTGGACGGCATCGGGGCGACCCGGAAGATCAAGGAATCGGTGCCGAGCACCCGGATCATCATGCTGACGGTCAGCGACGAGGAGGAGGACCTCTTCGAGGCGATCAAGGCGGGTGCGACCGGTTACCTGCTCAAGGACGTCCAGATCGACGAGGTGCCCGACGCCGTGCGCGGCGTCCACGAGGGCCAGTCGCTGATCAACCCCGCCATGGCGGCCAAGCTGATCAGCGAGTTCGCGAACATGAGCCGCAAGGAGGCCGAGCGGCCCCCTCAGCTCCCGGTTCCCCGCCTGACCGATCGGGAGATGGAGGTCCTGCGTCTCGTCGCCAAGGGCATGAACAACCGCGAGATCGCCAAGGACCTGTTCATCTCCGAGAACACGGTGAAGAACCACGTCCGCAACATCCTGGAGAAGCTCCAGTTGCACTCGCGCATGGAGGCCGTGGTCTACGCCGTTCGCGAGCGGCTGCTGGAGATCACCTGACGCTACCGCGCGGCTATGGCGGCGCGTAGCGGGGCCTCCAGGTCCGGCGTGCCGACCCGCTCCACCCGCACGTCGGTGCAGCCGACCCAGCTCGCGGCCTCCCACAGGGCCTCGCTCATCGCTTCCACGGCCCTCGTGCGGCCGCCGCCCGGCTCGAATCCGACCTGGCGGGCGACCAGCGTGGCGCCCTCGCGGGCCGGGTCGACCCGGCCGATGATCCGCCCGCCCGCGAGCACCGGCATCGCGAAGTAGCCGTGCACCCGCTTGTCCTTCGGGACGTACGCCTCCAGACGGTGGTTGAGACCGAACACGCGCTCGGCCCGCGACCGCTCCCAGATGAGCGAGTCGAACGGCGACAACGGCGTGGTGCGGTGGCGCCCGCGCGGCTCGCTCTCCAGCGCGGCGGGGTCGGCCCAGGCGTTCGGCGCCGCGCTGGGACCGCCGGCGCCCGCGCCGCGCCGAGCGGGCCAGCCCGACACGCTGACGGGCACGAGGCCGGCGGCGCCGCTCAGCAGCGCCTCGTCGAGCAGGGCGGCGTGCCTTCCCTTGACCCGGGTGAAGTCGACCAGGTCCGCTCTGGTCGCCACACCGAGCGACCGTCCGGCGATCGCGGTCAGCCGGGTCACGCACTCCTCGTCGGACAGGTCCTGGGCGAGCAGTTCCGCCGGCACCGCGCGCTCGGCCAGCTCGTAGACGCGCCGCCAGCCGACGCGGCGGGTGCAGACGACCTCACCGATGTCGAGCAGGAACTCGATGGCGATCTTGGTGTCCGACCAGTCCCACCACGGGCCTCCATTCTTGGCGCCGCCGATGTCGGCCGTCGTCAGCGGGCCGTCCGAGCGCACCTGCTCCAGGACCTTGTCGACGACCGGCGGCACCTCGTGCCAGCGGAACCGCCGCTCCCGGTACGCGCGGCGGCGGAAGGCGTACAGCGGCCACTGCTCGATGGGCAGGACGCAGGCGGCATGGCACCAGTACTCGAAGGCCCGGGCGGGGTCGTCCCAGTAGGCCCGCTCGACCGCGGCGCGACCGACCGGCCCGAGGCGCGCGTACGCGACGAGCTCGTGGGAGCGGGCGAGGACGGAGATGGTGTCGAGCTGGACGGCGCCGATGCGCCGCAACATGGCGGGGACGCCGCCGCCGCGGGCGGCGGCGCCGAGGAAACCCTGGGCCCGGAGGATGATCCTGCGGGCCTCGTCAGCGGTGAGGTCGGCGGTCAGATCGGTCACAGCCGAAGATGCTAGACGCGGTGACCGACAAAACGCCTACGCCGGTTCGGTCGCAGGCGCCGCGGACCTCAGGAGCTGATCGACCGGTGCTCGAACGGAGAGTGGTGCTCCTGCACCGGGATCTCCCGGGGAGCGTCCACGATCACGTCCGAGAAGATGTCGAACGCGAGCGCGAGCAGCCCGCCGACGGCGCAGATGCCCACGCCGACCCAGACGAACAGCCAGTTCGGGCCGAGGGTCAGCGCCACGCCCCCGCATGTGAAGCCGATGAGGATGACGATGACGGCAAGCCATGATTTGGCGCTTCCCGCGTGGCTGCCCTGGTGTCCGCTCTGTGCCATACCCCGTTTTCTACCTGATGACGGAGGTGGTCCGAACATCGGGGGAACCTTGGGCGCGGTTTTCCCTTATGGGATACGCGATTGTGCCGCGGCGCTCCGTCGATTGCAGGTGGGTGTGTCTGGTACGGGAACCGCCTACGATGGCTAGCGGGGAAGTATGTCTCGTCCTCACACCCCGGTGATCGGCCGGGGTAGACCTGCGAGGAGCTTTACTAAAAGTGCCAGCCATTCTCGACAAGATCCTTCGCGCCGGCGAAGGCAAGACTCTGCGGAAGCTCAAGCGCATCGCCGAGCAGGTCAACTCCATCGAAGAGGACTTCAAGAGCCTGTCCGACGCCGAGCTCCGCGCCCTGACCGACGAGTACAAGCAGCGCCACGCCGACGGTGAGTCTCTCGACGACCTGCTGCCCGAGGCGTTCGCGACCGTCCGCGAGGCCGCTCGCCGGGTCCTCGGTCAGCGCCACTTCGACGTGCAGCTCATGGGTGGCGCCAACCTGCACATGGGCAACATCTCCGAGATGCGCACCGGTGAGGGCAAGACGCTCACCTGTACGCTTCCCGCGTACCTCAACGCGATCTCGGGCAAGGGCGTCCACGTCGTCACGGTCAACGACTACCTGGCCAAGCGCGACGCCGAGACCATGGGCCGCGTCCACCGGTTCCTCGGCCTGGAGGTCGGCGTCATCCTGGCCAACATGTCGCCGGAGGAGCGCCGCAAGGCGTACAACGCCGACATCACGTACGGCACGAACAACGAGTTCGGCTTCGACTACCTCCGCGACAACATGGCGTGGTCGATGGAGGAGTGCGTCCAGCGCGGCCACAACTTCGCCATCGTGGACGAGGTCGACTCGATCCTGATCGACGAGGCCAGGACTCCGCTCATCATCTCCGGTCCCGGTGAGCAGTCGGGCAAGTGGTATCAGGAGTTCGCCAAGATCGTGCCGAGGCTGCGGCGCGGCACCGAGGGCAAGGACGGCGAGGAGAGCACCGGCGACTACGTCGTCGACGAGAAGAAGCGCACCGTCGGCATCCTCGAGGCGGGCGTGGAGAAGGTCGAGGACTGGCTCGGCATCGACAACCTCTACAAGCCCGAGCACACCCACCTCGTGCAGTTCCTGAACAACGCGCTCAAGGCGAAGGAACTGTTCAAGAAGGACAAGGACTACATCGTCGTCGACGGCGAGGTCCTGATCGTCGACGAGTTCACCGGCCGCGTCCTGCACGGCCGCCGCTACAACGAGGGCATGCACCAGGCCATCGAGGCCAAGGAAGGCGTGAAGATCAAGGACGAGAACCAGACTCTCGCCACGATCACGCTGCAGAACTACTTCCGCCTCTACGAGAAGCTCTCCGGCATGACCGGTACGGCCGCCACCGAGGCCAACGAGTTCCACCAGACCTACAAGCTGGGTGTCGTCCCGATCCCGACAAACCGGCCGATGGTCCGCATGGACCAGCCCGACGTCGTCTACAAGACCGAGGACGCCAAGTTCCAGGCGTGCGTCGACGACATCAAGGCGCGCTACGAGAAGGGCCAGCCGGTCCTCGTCGGCACCACCAGCGTCGAGAAGTCCGAGAAGCTCTCGCGGATGCTCAAGCGCCAGGGTGTGCCGCACGAGGTGCTGAACGCGAAGAACCACGCCCGTGAGGCCGCGATCGTCGCCGAGGCGGGCCGCAAGGGCGCGGTCACCGTGGCGACCAACATGGCCGGTCGAGGCACCGACATCATGCTCGGAGGCAACCCCGAGTTCCGCGCCGACCTGGAGCTCCAGCAGCGCGGCCTGTCGCCGTCCGAGACTCCGGAGGAGTACGAGAAGGCCTGGCCCGAGGCGCTGGAGAAGGCCAAGGAGGCCGTCAAGGCCGAGCACGAGGAGGTCACCGAGTCCGGCGGCCTCTACGTGCTGGGCACCGAGCGGCACGAGTCGCGGCGCATCGACAACCAGCTCCGCGGCCGTTCCGGCCGTCAGGGCGACCCCGGTGAGTCGCGCTTCTACCTCTCGCTCGAGGACGACCTCATGCGGCTGTTCAACTCGGCCAGGGTCGAGATGATCATGACGCGGCTCAACATCCCGGACGACGTGCCGATCGAGTCGGGCATGGTGTCCAAGGCCATCGCCTCCGCGCAGCACCAGGTCGAGCAGCAGAACTTCGAGATCCGCAAGAACGTCCTGAAGTACGACGAGGTGATGAACCGGCAGCGCACGGTCATCTACGCCGAGCGGCGGCGGGTGCTGGAAGGCGCCGACCTGCACGAGCAGGTCCGCAGCTTCGTCACCGACGTCATCGACGAGTACGTCAAGGGCGCCACCGCCGAGGGCTTCGCCGAGGAATGGGACCTCGAGAAGCTGTGGAAGGCGTTCGGCCAGCTCTACCCGATCTCCTTCACCGTCGACGAGCTCATCGAGCAGGTCGGCGGCGACCGGGAGGAGCTGACGGCGGAGCTCATCGCCGAGAAGGTCAAGGAGGACGCGCTCGCGGCCTACGACCGCCGCGAGGAGCAGCTCGGCTCCGAGGCGATGCGTGAGCTGGAGCGCCGGGTCATCCTCTCGGTGCTCGACCGCAAGTGGCGCGAGCACCTCTACGAGATGGACTACCTCCAGGAGGGCATCGGCATGCGCGCCTATGCCCAGAAGGACCCGCTGATCGAGTACCAGCGCGAGGGCTACGAGATGTTCTCCGCGATGCTCGAGGGCATCAAGGAGGAGTCGGTCGGCTACCTGTTCAACCTCGAGGTCGAGGTGCAGGCCAACCCGATCGTCGAGGAGAACGCCGAGGACGACGCGGAGCTCTCCGAGACCGGCTCGATCATCGCCAGGGCGCTGCGGCAGCCGTCGCGGCCGGCCGAGATGGTCTACAGCGCGCCGGGCGAGAGCGGCGACGTGGAGGTCAGCCGGGTGCGGTCGACCCCCGAGCAGCGCGCCGCGTACGGCGACACCGAGCGCAACGCGCCCTGCCCCTGCGGCTCGGGCAAGAAGTACAAGCGCTGCCATGGTGACCCGCGCAACCAGCAGGCGTGACGCGACCGGGTGCGTGACCTGAGACGGACCCCGCCGGGCCTGCCCGGCGGGGTCCTTCGCGTCGTGGGGCCGGGGTCATGCGGTCTCGGGTCATGCGGTCTCGAACTCGGTGACCAGCCACTGCACGCCCTGCCGCTCCAGCCGTACGGCGAGCACGTGACTGCGCGGCCCGCAGTGGACGAGCAGGCACATCTCGATCACCCCCTCGCGGGGTCGCTGCACGTGGGGGAGGCCCGTCAAGGGCGGCCGTTCGGCCTCGATCATCTTCCCGGCCCGGACCAGTTCGCGGTAGGCCCGCTCGGTGAGCCGGCCGGCGACGGTCTCCGGCGGCCTGCGACCCGCCAGGATCTCCGCGAGGGCCTGGCCGAGCCCCCGCAGGCGGCGCTCGTCCGTGGGCGTGCCCGTACTCCGCGGGGGCGGGGCCAGGGCGAGCGCGCCGTACGTGCCGGGATAGGGGCCGGGATAGGTGCCGGGATGCGGGCCGGGACGTGTGACGGCACCGGCGTCGTGCTCGTCGTACGGCGGGTCGGCCGGGGGGACGGACGCGAGCCGCGGCAGGGGGACGGGCTTGGGCATCGGGGACTCCGCTCTCGTGCGCCGTGAACCTGACGCCTAATAGAGGTTGCGGTCATCCCTCCTGATACGGGGAACGCCAACTTTGCCGACCCGCGAGGGTCTTCGCCGCCGTTTGTCGGGAAAGTCCATCCGGGTTGGCGTGGTCGTTCCGGATTTTCGCACGGACTGATCGGCGATTAGCGGCATCCGCAATGACGGGAAACACGACAGGGGCGCCCGGGATCGCCGGGCGCCCCTGCTCCCTGAGAGGGGACGTGACGCGTCAGGCGCGGGCGGGCGCCGTGTCGGCGCCTTCTCCGGAGTCCACGTCGGGCTCCGGTTCCCGGCCGGGCGTCATGATGTTCAGCTTCTTGATGAGGAAGCTGAAGAGGAAGTAGTAGACGAGGGCGTAGATCACGCCTATGCCCATGATGAGCCAGAAGTTGTGCGTGTTGGACTTGCCGATGTTCAACAGCGCGTCGGTGGCACCCGCGGAGAAGCCGAAGCCGAGCTTGCCGCCGAGCAAGCTCATCAGAGCCATCGAGACGCCGGTGAGCAGCGCGTGAACCGCGAACAGGAGCGGGGCCACGAAGATGAACGCGAACTCGATCGGCTCGGTGATCCCGGTGACGAAGGAGACGAGGGCCGCCGAGATCATGATGCCGCCGACCGCAGGCCGGCGGTGCGCCGGAGCCGCCCGCCACATCGCGAGGGCCGCGGCCGGGAGACCGAACATCATGACCGGGAAGAAGCCGGTCATGAAGGCGCCCGAGCCGTCCGCGCCCTGGAGGTAGCAGGTGAGGTCGCCGGCGAACTGGGTGCCGTTGACGGTGCAGTCGGGCACCTGGAACCAGACGATCGAGTTGATGATGTGGTGCAGGCCGACCGGCACCAGCAGGCGGTTGGCCACGCCGTAGACGCCCGCTCCGGCCGCGTTGTTGTCCGCGAGCCACCTGCCGAAGCTGTTGATCCACTCACCGACGGGCGGCCAGATGAGGCCGAAGACGACACCGAGGATGACCGCCGCGAAGGCCGTGATGATCGGCACGAAGCGGCGACCGCCGAAGAACGCCAGCCAGGTGGGGAGTTTGATGCGGTAGTAGCGCTGCCAGAGCAGGGCCGCCGTGATGCCGATGACGATGCCGCCGAGCACGCCGGTGGGGTTGCCCGCCGCCCAGTTGATCACCTCGGCGGGCTTGCCGTCGGCGCCGAGCACCTGCTGTGCGACGCGTTTGTGCACCGCGTCCGTCGCGGGTGCGTCGAAGAACAGGCCTTTGGAGACCCGGTCGAAGACCAGGTAACCGACCAGGGCGGCGACGGCTGTCGAGCCGTCGGACTTGCGGGCGAAGCCCACGGCCACACCGATCGCGAACAACAGCGGCAGCATGCCGAAGAGCACGTCACCGGCGTTCGCGAGGACCTTCGCCACGTTGGCCATCCAGCCGAACCCGGCGACGTCGGCCAGACCGCCCGGATCCGGGCCGTTGGAGCCGAGCATGTCCGGCTGGCCGAAACGCAGGAGGAGCGCGGCGGCGGGAAGCACGGCGATGGGCAACATGAGGGAGCGCCCCAGCCGCTGGAGCACGCCCATCACGCGCGAACTGGTGGAAGGTGCGGCGGGCAGGCCCGCGTCGGCGGATGTGGAACTCATCGGGGTGTTCCTCCAGGGGGTGGGGGAGAACAGGGAGGAGTGTCAGAGTCGTCTGGCCGGGGCTCCGAGGAGCGTCCGGAGCTGGTAGCGGTCGGCGCGATAGGTGGAGACGCCGAGTTCGGCGCAGACCCCGCCGGCGAAGGACCGGCGCTGCAGCAGCAGCACGGCCCCGCCCCGGGGCAGTTTGAGCAGGTCGGCGTCGCTCGGATCGGCGAGGCCGCCGTCGATGGTCAGCTCCCCGGCGTCCATCACGAGCCCGTAGCGCGACTCGAGCAGGGCGTACAGGGATCGTCCGGTCAGGTCGTAGGTATCGAGATCGGGCGCGAGCGAGACCGGGATGTGAGCGCGCTCGATGCTCAGCGGTTCCCCGTCCGCCGTGCGCAGCCGCTCGATGAAATGGACGGCGTCCCCCGGCTGGATGCCGAGCTGCCGCGCGAGGTGGGCACTGGCCCGGACCACCCGCCGGTCCAGGTCGCGGGAGCCCGGCTCCATGCCGCGCGCCCGCATGTCGTCGGTGAAGGAGGTGAGTTGAAGCGCCAGCTCGATCTTCGGCCGGGCGACGAACGTGCCCTTGCCGGGAACGCGGTGCAACCGGCCCTCGGACACCAGGTGGTCGACGGCCTGCCGTACCGTCATTCGGGACAGGTCGTAACGCTGGCTGAGCTCACGTTCGGAGGGGATCGCCGCGCCGATCGGCAGTTCGTTGCTCTCGACGAGGTCGAGCAGGATCTCCCGTAGCTGGAAATATTTGGGCACCGGGCTGTCCGGATCGATCTGGGCCACTGATCCCTCCCCTCTCGCTGTGGATCGTCCGAATAAGTTATGGTTCTTACTGGTCTAGTCCGGACTAGACCACAGCCGGGAAATGTGTGTCAATGTATGGGCCGGCGACGGATCGGTAACGGACAAATCTCGCCAAGCAAGGGATGATCAACGATGACGACCAGAATGCGCGGTGAGATCGCCGAGCAGCCGGCGGCGATCCAGGCGACGCTGGACGCCCTCCTCCCGAGGACCGGCGACGTCGAGGCGGTCGCACGCGGCACCCGCCACCTGCTGTTCGTCGCCCGCGGGACCTCGGACAACGCGGCGGTCTACGGCCGCTACCTGATCGAAGCCCGGGCGGGCCGGATGGCCGCGATGGGTGCTCCCTCGGTCGCCACCACCTACCGCCGCAGGCTCGACCTCGACGGCGTGCTGGCCGTGGGCCTGTCGCAGTCCGGCCGTACGGAGGAGATCGTCGAGACCCTCCAGTGGGCGAAGGACTGCGGCGCGAAGACCGTCGCGATCACCAACGGCGGCGAGGAGTCGCCGCTGGCCCAGGCCGCCGACCTCGCGCTGTGCACGCTCGCCGGCGAGGAGAAGGCCGTCCCGGCCACGAAGACCTACACGACGCAGCTCGCCGCGCTCGCCGTGCTCGCGATCGGCCTCGGCGCCGACGTCGACCCCGACGACCTGCGCGCAGTGCCGGACGCGGTGGAGAAGCTGATCTCCGACCCCGGTGACCTGGACGCCGTGGTCGAGGGCCTCGCCGACAAGCCCGGGGTCGTCGTCTCCGGCCGCGGCCTGGCGTTCTCGACCGCGCTGGAGCTGGCGCTCAAGCTCAAGGAGGCGTGCTACCTGCACGCCATGGGCCTGTCGTACGCCGACCTGCTGCACGGCCCGATCGCGGTCGTGGACGCCGAGACTCCGGCGATCCTGGTGGCGGCGGGGCAGGGCCCGACCCTGGCGGGCACGGTCGCGCTGGCCGAGCGGGTCACCGGCGCGGGCGCCGCCGCCTTCGGCGTCGGGGGCGGCGAACGGCTCGCCGCCGCCTCGACCGCCGCACTGAACGGTCCGGACCTGCCCGAGTGGGTGGCGCCGCTGGGACTCATCGTCCCCGGGCAGTTGCTCACCGAAGCGCTCGCGCGCAGGCTCGGTATCGACCCCGATTCCCCCCGCGGTTTGAAGAAGGTCACCCAGACCGACTGAACGACCGGGACCGACCGAACGACAGACCGGCCGAACAACAGGAGGACCCCCCATGGCTGCAGACGCCGAGGCGATCATCGCCGGGCTCGGTGGCGCCGACAACATCATCGAGGTGGAGCCGTGCATCACCCGGCTGCGCACCGAGGTGCACGACGCCTCCAAGGTGAACCAGGCCGCGCTCAAGGCGGCCGGCGCCCACGGAGTGATGGCGGCGGGCAACGTCGTCCAGGTTGTGGTGGGCCCCGAGGCCGACACCATCGCCAGCGACATCGAGGACATCATCGGCTGACCGGGAGGTCACGGCAGGTCCGCCGGTATCCGGCGGACCTATCGGTGACGCCTGCCCGGTCCCAAGGAAGGGCGCTTCATTGACGACTGTTCTCACCCCGGTCGCGGGGGTGGCCATCGGCCTGGCCGCCGTGCCGGACCCGGTGTTCTCCCAGGCGATGGTCGGCCCGGGAACCGCGATCGACCCCCTCCGGCGGCCCGTCGAGGCTCTGGCCCCGATCAGCGGCACGATCGTGAAGCTGCACCCGCACGCGTACGTCGTGGTGGGGGACGACGGCAGGGGCGTGCTCGTGCATCTCGGCATCGATACGGTGCAGCTCAAGGGGGAGGGGTTTCGCCTGCTCGTGGCCGAGGGGGACCGCGTCGCCGCCGGGCGGCCCGTCGTGGCCTGGGACCCCGCGGCGGTCGAGGCAGGGGGGCGCTCGCCGGTCTGCCCGGTGGTGGCGCTCGATGCGGCGGCCGGCTCGATCGGGGGCGTCGCCGAGGGCGTGGTGAACGCCGGTGACGACCTGTTCGAGTGGTCGTGATGGAGGCGGCGCTTTTCGATCTCGACGGCACCCTGATCAATACGGAGATCCGCAGCCTGGCCCTGTGGCGGATGCTCCTGGACAACCACGGCATCTCCTACGACGAGACGCTGCTGCGGCGCTTCATGGGACGCCGCGGCGTCGACGTCATCCCCGAGGTGCTGCCCGGTGTGGATCCGGAGGCGCTGATAGAGGAGATCCGCTCCTACTACGACCACCCGGACCTGCCGGACATCGTGCCTGTTCCGGGGGCGGCAGAGCTGGTGTCCCGGGTCGCGGAGCAGGGGGCTCCGCTGGCGCTGGTCACCTCGGCCCAGCGATGGTGGGCGCTGGAGCGGCTCACCGACATCGGCGTCGTGGAGGTGGTACGGACCATCGTCTCCGCCGAGGACGTGACCGTGGGCAAACCCGATCCGTCCGGCTATCTCATAGCGGCCGACCTGCTCGCGGTGGACCCGGCCAAGTGCGTGGTGTTCGAGGACTCGCTCGCCGGGATAGCGGCGGCGCGGGCCGCGGGTATGACCTGCGTTGCGGTGGCCACCACCCATCATGCGGATGAACTGTCGCACGCGGACCTGGTAATCCCCGATATGTCGGGTATTGACTGGCCTTTGACGGAACTATCGGCGGTCTAGACCACCGCCGCAGGAGGAGGAAACGTGGCCGAACGCACAGTCAGCGTCGAGTCGGAGGTCGGGCTGCACGCCCGTCCGGCGGCGGCGTTCGTGCAGACCGCGGCGAAGGCGTCCTTCGACGTCACCATCGCGAAGGCGGGCGGCGCGCCCGTGAGCGCGAAGAGCATCCTGTCGGTTCTGGCGCTCGACGTACGGCAGGGGGAGTCGATCGTCATCAGCGCGGAGGGTGAGGGCGCCGAAGAGCTGCTCGACGAGCTCGCCCAGATCGCCTCGGCCTCCTGACGCCGGTGGACGGACAGCAGAAGACGGGGACGACGGCGGGGGACGAGAACGGCGCGCGGGCGCTGGCCGGTACGGGGGTCAGCCCCGGAGCCGGGTACGGCCCGGCCCATGTGCTCGCGGGTGAGATCCCCGAGCCCGACAAGGAGGCGCGCCACGACGGCGACGCCGCCGCCGAGCGGGCCCGCGCCGAGCGGGCGGTCGAGGAGGTGGCCGCCGACCTGGAGGCGCGGGGCGCCAGGGCGGGCGGCGAGGCCCAGGACGTGCTCGGCGCGCAGGCGCTGATGGCCCGCGACCCGAGCCTGGCCGTGGAGGTCGGCGAGCTCATCGATCGGGGTGTGGCGGCCCCGCGCGCCGTCTTCGACGCGTTCGGCAAGTATCGGGACCTGCTCGCGGCGGCCGGTGGTTATCTGGCCGAGCGCGTGACCGACCTCGACGACATCCGCGACCGGGTGATCGCCGTGCTCACCGGCATGCCCATGCCCGGGGTGCCGACCGGTGCCGCCGAGCCGTTCGTGCTCGTCGCCAAGGACCTCGCCCCGGCCGACACCGCGCTGTTGTCGAAGGACGTGGTCGCCGCGTTCGTCACCGAGCAGGGCGGGCCCACCAGCCACACGGCGATCCTCGCCCGGTCGATGGGCGTGCCCGCCGTCGTGGGCTGCGCCGGCGCCACCGCGATCGCCCCCGGCGCTCCCGTGCTGGTCGACGGCGCGTCCGGGCAGGTGCTGGTCGCGCCGGACCCGGCCCGTGTCGCCGAGGCGCGCGCCGCCGACGAGGCGCGGCACGCGGCGCTGTCGGCGGCCACCGGCCCCGGCGCGACCGCCGACGGCCATCCCGTGCCCCTGCTCGCCAACGTCGGGGGCCCCCGCGACCTGGACGGCGCGCTCGCCAACGGCGCCGAGGGCGTCGGTCTCTACCGCACCGAGTTCCTCTTCCTCGACCGCGAGACCGCGCCGTCGGGGCGCGAGCAGGAGGAGGCCTATCGGGCGGTGTTCGAGGCGTTCCCGGGGGGCCGGGTGGTGGTGCGCACGCTCGACTCCGGCGCCGACAAGCCGCTGGCGTTCCTGCCGCCCCCGGAGGAGGAGCCGAACCCGGCGCTCGGCGAACGCGGCCTGCGCATGTTCCGCCGCTATCCGGAGATCATGACCGCCCAGCTGGGCGCCCTGGCCCGGGCCGCGGCGGGCGTGTCGGCCAAGGTCCAGGTCATGGCGCCGATGGTGGCCACCGTGGAGGAGGCCGAGTGGTTCGCCGAGGCCTGCCGTACGGCGGGGCTGGGCGAGGCGGGTGTCATGATCGAGGTGCCGTCGGCGGCGCTGCGGGCGGCGGACCTCATCCGGGCGGTCGACTTCTTCTCGATCGGGACCAACGACCTCACGCAGTACGCGCTCGCGGCCGACCGCCAGGTCAGCGCCGTCGCCGGGCTGCAGGACCCGTGGCATCCGGCCGTGCTCGACCTGATCGCGATGGCGGCCTCGGCCGCCTCCGAGTCGGGCAAGGGCTGCGGGGTCTGCGGTGAGGCCGCGGCCGATCCGGTGCTCGCCTGCGTGCTCGTCGGCTTGGGAGTCACCTCGCTGTCCATGGGCGCCCCCGCGCTGCCCTGGGTGCGGGCCTGCCTGGCGCGGCACACGCTCGCGCAGTGCCGCGCCGCCGCCGCCGCGGCGCGCTCGGCCGCTTCGGCGCCCGCGGCCAAGGCCGCCGCCCGCGCGGAGCTGCCGGGCCTGGAGGCACTCGCGCTCTGACAGCCCACAGCAGGGCCGTGACCGGGTTCCTGGCCCGGTCACGGCCGGGCACGGCTACGGTAAAGAACGTGCCACGAATCAGACACGGTGTCGTCATGCTCGCCCTCCTCGTGACCGGTTGCTCGGCCTCTTCGCCGGTCGCCGTGTCACCGGCGGCGTCGCAGACACCGGCGTCGTCCGTGTCCACGTCGTCCACGTCGTCACCGTCGTCCGTGCCTCTGTCGTCCCCCTCGCCGGCGGTCCGCCCCTCGGGCGGCCAGGCCGAGCGGACGCTCGCGGCGATGAGCCTGCGGGACAAGGTCGCCCAGCTCTTCACCATCGTGGTGTGGGGCCCGAAGGCCGAGGCGGGGAGCAGGGAGAACGAGGCGAGGTACGGCGTGGCGACGCCGGCGGAGGTGGTGGAGAAGTTCCGCCCCGGCGGAGTGATCCTGTTCGACTGGGCGGGCAACGTCTCCGGCGCGAGCCAGGTGGCCGCGCTCACGACCGGCCTGCGTGAGGCGGCGGCCAGGTCCGGCGAGGCACCGCTCATGATCGGCGTGGACCAGGAGAACGGCCTCGTCTCCCGGCTCAAGCCGCTCATCACCAAGCTCCCCGGCGCGTCGGAGATCGGCGCGACCGGCAGGACGGCGAACGCGCGCGACGTCGCCAGGGCGACCGGGGAAGAGCTGCGCGACCTCGGCATCTCGCTCGACTTCGCGCCGGTCGCCGACGTGAACATCAACCCCCACAACCCCGTGATCGGCCCACGCGCGTACGGCTCCGACCCGGGGAAGGTGGCCGCGATGGTCGGGGCGGCCGTCGACGGCTTCCACGCGGCCGGCGTGGCCTCCGTCGCCAAGCACTTCCCCGGCCACGGGGACACCTCGGTCGACAGTCATACCGGCCTGCCGGTCATCACGCACTCGAAGACGCAGTGGCGGAAGCTGGACGCGCCGCCGTTCCGCGCGGCGATCGAGCACGGCGTCGACGCGATCATGTCGGCCCACGTGGTGATGCCGAAGCTCGACCCCTCGGGGGACCCCGCGACACTGTCCCCCCGCATCCTCACCGGCCTGCTCCGCGAGGAGCTCGGCTTCGACGGTGTGATCAGCACCGACGCGCTCGACATGGCGGGGGTGCGCGAGAAGTACGGCGACGCCGAGGTCGCCGTGCGGGCCGTGCTCGCCGGGGCCGACATGCTGCTCATGCCGCCGAACCTGCGCAAGGCGTACGACGCCGTCCTCGACGCGGTGAAGTCGGGACGGATCACCGAACGCAGGATCGACGAGTCGGTGCTGCGGATCCTGCGGCTGAAGGAGAAACGCGGCGTCTTCGGGCCGATCCGCACCGACCCCGGCGCGCTGAAGTCCGCCGCGCACCTCAAGGTCGCGGAACGCGTCCACGCCGCCGCCGGATGAGCGGGCCGGCGGGCCGCACGACCTAGTATTTGAGGCACGTCGGCTGGGAGGCGCGGTGCTCAAGGGTGTGCTGATCGACTGGGGCGGGGTTCTGACGACGAGCCTGGCCGAGTCCATCGCGGAGTGGATCGAGGCGGACCGCATCGACCCACGGCACTACCGGGAGGTGATGCGCGCCCTGGTCGCGCAGGCGTACCGGGAGGACGCCGAGCCGGGCGCGGAGAACCCGATCCACGCGCTGGAGCGGGGTGAGATCCCCGTTCACGAGTTCGAGCGCGCCCTGGCGGCCCGGCTGGTGACCCTCGACGGCGGGCCGCCGGAGGCGAACGGCCTGCTGGCCCGGATGTTCGCCGGGTTCCGGCCGGTCGAGGAGATGAACGAGATGCTGCGCCTGGCCCGCGCGGCCGGTTTCGGCACCTGCCTGGTGTCCAACTCGTGGGGCGACCACTACGCGCGCGAGGGCTGGGAGGCCGTCTTCGACGCGGTCGTCATCTCCGGCGAGGTCGGCATGCGCAAGCCCGAGGAGCGCATCTTCCGCCACGCGCTCGGCCTGCTGGGGCTGGAGCCGGGGCAGTGCGTGTTCGTCGACGACATCGAGGCGAACATCCTGGCGGCCCGCACGATCGGCCTGGTCGGCCTCCACCACAGCGATCCCGCGGCGACCATCGACGAGCTGGAGCGCCTGTTCGGCCTGCCTCTCCGCGAGCCCGGCGCCGCCGCCCGTCTGTAGCCGCAACCATCAAGAGACCGAGTCGAGGAACGCATGCGCGTGTATCTGCCGTCCACGATCCCCGCGCTGGCGCGCGTCGTCGCCGCCGGGGAGCTGGCACCGGCCCCGTTGACCGGCTTCGCCGTCACTCCCGCGTTGATCGAGTGGTACGTCTCGGGTGACACCGAGGAACTGGAGTACGTCGCGCTGACCGAGGCCGCGCGGGCCTCGCTGCGCATGCTGGCGGCCGACCGCAAGGACGGCGTCGAGGCGGCCGCGCGGCGCGTGGTGATCGCGGCCGAGGTGCCGGACGAGACCGTCAAGGCCGGCGCCGATCTGGAGGAGCGCGCCCGCGTGCGGGTGCTGGAGCCGATCCCGATGCGGCTGGTCGCCGCGGTCCACGTGGACGACGCGGATGCCGTACCCGACGTGGAGGCCGCGATCGCGGCGCTGCCCGCGGCCGACGCCGGAGACGACGACGCGCAGTTCGTCGTGGACGGCACGGAGGACCACGAACTGCTGTGGTACGCCACGCAGGAGATCCCGGATCTGCTCACCTGACCAGCAGCGTTCATGGTTTCGTCACAGTCGGCGTCTAAGCTGGATGCGAGATGACACACATAGTTTGGGACTGGAACGGAACGCTCTTCCACGACATCGACGCCGTCGTCGGCGCGACCAACGAGCTCTTCCTGCCGTACGGCCTGGGGCCGTACGACGTGGAGGGCTTCCGCGAGGTGTACACCCGCCCCATCTGGGTGGCGTACGAGCGGATGCTCGGGCGGTCGCTCAGGGAGGGCGAATGGGAGCTGCTCGACACGGGCTTCCACGATCACTACCACCGGCTCATGGAGGCCTGCAGCCTCGCCGAGGGGGCGCTGTCGAGCCTGCGCGCCTGGGAGGAGTCGGGCCGCACGCAGTCGCTGCTGTCCATGTGGGGCCACGAACGGCTGGTACGCAAGACCGGCGAGTTCGGCATCGACGGCCACTTCACCAGGATCGACGGGTCGCGCTCGGCGACCGGCGGCCACAAGGCCGAGCACATGGTCGAGCACCTGCGCGCGCTCGGCCTCGACTCGGCGAAGGTCGTCGTCATCGGTGACAGTGTGGACGACGCCCACGCGGCGCAGCACGTCGGCGCCCGCGCCATCCTCTACACCGGCGGCATGACCAGGCGGGCCGAACTGGAGGGCGTCGGGGTCCCGGTGGTGGACTCGCTGGCCGACGCCCTCGACCTCGTCTGACGCGTCAGCGGGCCTGGCGTTCCTCCTCCGCGCGCTCCATCTCCAGGAGCCAGCGGGGCCTGGCCCTGCGCGGCGGCCAGTAGAGCCGCTTGACCGCCACACCGCCGAAGACGAACGACGCGAACAGGAACAGGCCCATGAGCGCGTCCCAGGTCTCCTGGCCGGAGACCCGGGTGTAGGCGAGCATCACGGCCCACATCGCGAGCATGACGGCCCCGGGGAGCTGCGCGAACGGCAGGTTGCGCAGCTCCTTGGGGTTGTCGGTGTCGAGGTAGCGCGCCGCCCAGGTGCCGCCGGGCCCGCTGCGGACGAACCTGACGTGGTTGACGAAGCCGAGGATCGCGAGCAGGGCGGCGGCGAGCACCGCCCAGACCGGCGCGTGCGGGTAGCCCGCGACCTCGGCGGGGGCATCGGCCAGACCGGCCAGGGCGCCCGTCATGCTAACCAAAGAGACTGTGCCATCCCTTCTTGATACCCGATCCGACCGACTTGACGGTGTTGATCACCGGCTTGCGCGCGTGGTTGTACGCGGCGATCGCGGTGTCGCCGACGACGCCGCCGACCATACCGCCGACGTAGGCGCCGGCGGCGCCGCAGACGGCGGCGAGCACGACGCCCGGGCTGCACGCGGCCGCGCCGATCGTGGCGCCGGCGTAGGCGCCGCCCGCCACGGCCACGCCGCGGATGGCCGCCCGCGCGAACTTCTCGCCACCGTTGAGGCCGGAGCCTGAGTCGCTCTTCCACTGGGTGATCCCACCGTCGATGGCGGTGGCCGCGACGCCTGCCTAGCCGACGAACTTGCCCGCCTTGGCGATCCGGCCGCCCCACTTGATGCCGCGCGCCTCGATTCGGGTGGCCTTGGAGTCGTACCACTTGCTGAGCCCCTGCCACAGCCACTTGGTCAGCCAGTTGCCCTCGGGGTAGCTGACCGACTTGAGCTTGTAGAGGCCGGCCATGACGCGGCGGGTCTCCTTGAAGTTCTCGGCCCAGGTTTTGAGCATGGTCTCGGGGCCGCCCAGTCCGTACGCCAGCCAGCCCAGGGCGGTGAACTTAGCCGGGTTGACGCTGGACCAGGTGTTGGATTTGACGGTGGAGCCGAAGCTCGGGCCGGAGCGGTGCGGGGCGCCGCCGCCTCCGCCGGTGTAGCCGCCGCCACCGCCGTGGTTTCCGCCCCCGCCGCCGTGGCTCCCGCCGCCGCCGTGATTGAGCGCGGCCAGCAGGGCCCGCATGATCGCCAGCAGGATCGCCAGCCAGCTGCCCCAGAACTTGCCGTCGGGGTCGGTGAACGTGATGGGGTTGTTGCCGGCGTAGGCGTAGCCGTTCATCTGCTGCGGGTCGTGCGGGTCGGTGATCGGGTCGACGCTGATGAACCTGCCGGTGGCGGGATCGTACTCGCGCGCCCCGAGGTGGGTGAGACCGGTCGACTCGTCCACGGTGCCGCCGACGAAGCCCTTCTCGCTCGGCCAGGAGCCCGGGGGCGATCCCCGCAACTGGCCGAAGGGCTTGAACCGCCGCTGCGTCAGCGACTGGTTCGCCGCGTCGATCGCCAGCTCCGCCGTGCCGTTCTGGTCGGCGGCCAGGAACTTCACGCCCGAGGTGGTGCGCACCGCGACCGTCACGGTGTCGTGGGTGTAGTACCTCGTCGACTGTACCTTCGCCGTGGCGTTGTCGAGGCGCAGCTCCATCCCCGGCAGGTAGAGCGTGGTGCCGCCGGGGTCACGGCGGACCAGCCGGTTGCCGTCGGCGTCGTACACATAGGAGGTGACCTTCGTGCCCTCGGTCACCTTGGCCAGGTGGCCCTCGACGTCCCACTCCAGGGTCTGGTCCGTGGCGCCGATCGTGCGGCCGGTGGTGTTGCCGGTCTCGTCGTAGGCGTAGGACTCGGTGCGGGCGCCCGCGCCTGTCTGGGTCACTCCCGACAGGGCGTGCGGATGCGACGAGCCCGGGGCCGGGTAGTCGTAGGCCCGGGTCGTGTCGGCCGCGCCGCCGACGCCGTGCTCGACCTCCTCCGTCCGGTTGCCGGTCACGTCGTAGCCGAACGACTGCCAGTAGGGCGCGACGCCGCCGACGACGCTCGCGCTCGGCGCGCCCGCGCACGTCTGGGTGCCCTGCGTCCAGGCCTCGGTCAGGCGGCGCAGGTAGTCGTACGTGAAGCATTGGGTGTCGGTGCCGGCGCGGGACACGTCGGAGATCGAGACGATGTTCCCCACGGCGTCGTAGGTGTAGGTGGCGTCGCGGTCCACGCCCGCCACGCCCTCGCGGTCCACCCGCGACGACCGCAGGCGCTGGGTGCCGTACTCGTAGGAGTAGGTGAACCACGTCTTCTTGCCGCCGGTCGACAGCTCGTACTGCTCGGGCTTGCCGGTGAGGCTGTGGACGGAGGCGGTGACGTACGGCGACAGGCCCGACATGGTGGTGGGCCGGCGCAGGTCGTCATAGGAGTAGACGACGGTCTCGGCCGGCAGGCCGCCCGCGTCGGGGTAGGTGGCCGACTGGACGGTGCCGTCCAGCTTGTAGCGCGTGTCGAACACGTAGCTGCCCGCGAGTGCGCCCTCCGCGGACGGGATCATCACGGTCGTGCGGATGGCCCGGTAAAGGTTGTCGTAGGCGTTGAACGTGGTCGTGTACTCCTGACCGTTCACATACCTGGTGGCGCTGGAGGCCTGTCCCTTGCGCACGGTGTCGTAGGCCCACGACGCCAGCAGCGGGCCGGTCGCCGAGCCCTCGCGGGTCTCGGTCTTGCGGCCCATCGAGTCGTAGACGTTGAAAATCGTCTTGCCGCGTGCGTCGGTGGTGGTCAGCACGTGGTCGAGGTCGTCGTAGGTCGTCTTCGTCGTTCCCTTGTCGGGGTCGCGGACCTCGATCTCCCGCCCGCGCAGGTCGTGAAGTGCGTCCAGACGTTGCCCGCCGGGTCCTTGACGGTGGAGAGCTTGCTGGCGGGCGTGTAGGTGTAGGTCGTCTTGTCGTAGTCGCCGGTGGGGGAGTCGCCCCTGTACTGACGCAGCTCGACGATCTGGTCGCGCGCGTCGGTCAGCGTGGTCACCGGCGTGTCGCCGGTGGGCGGGTCGACGGTGACCCTGCCGCCTCCGTAGCTGGTGACCGTGCGCCACTTCTCCTTGGTCTCGCCGTTGCCGACGAGGAACCGCTCGAGCGTCACCCGGTTGCGGCCGTCGTAGTCGAACACCTTCTGCGACTCGACGTCGCCCTCGTACGCGCCGAACAACGTCGTCGAGGGGGCCTTGGTCGAGTAGTACTGGCCGTACTCGCGGGCCACGTTGCCCCGGGAGTCGTAGAACTTGTCACTGACCAGGCGGCCGCCGTCCGGCCCGAGGTCCTGGGTCTGGCGCAGCCGCAGCCGCCCGTCGTACAGCTCGTACGTCGGCGGGGTCTGGCCGCCCTCGGCGTCCAGCTTCTTCGTGCCGATGGCGACGATCTCGCCGTCCACGATGCGGTAGCTGAACTCCAGGTTCGGCGTCTGGCCCGCCGATTTCGACCGGTCGGGCATCCACACCTTCATGAGGCGGCCGAGCGCGTCGTACTCCAGGTCGGTGCGCTTGCCGTTGGCGTCGATCTTGACGGTCTCGAACCCGAATGCCGGGTCCTTCTCCTGGCTGGTGACGTGGGCGGTCGAGGCGTCGCCGGGCACCACCGGCGGGCCGGTGACCTTCACGCCCGTGTTCAGCCCTCCGGTGTCGGTGTAAGCCGTCGTCGTGACGTACCCGGCCGCGTTCTTGGTGGTCAGCTCGCGGCCGTAGGAGTCGTACGTCGAGACCTCCTTGGCGACGTACGTCGCGGTAGTGCCGTCGTGCGCGGCGATCGTCTCGACGCGGGTGATGTCGCCCCTGGTGGGCGCGGCCCCGAAGGCCCCGTTGTCGTAGAAGCTGCGGTCGTCCGCGATGACGTGCTTGGATCGGTCGGGGGTGGCCGAGCACGCCACGGCGACGGTCTCCACCCTGGACGGATATTTCAGCATCCACGCCTTGGTGTTCTGGGCGTAGATGGTGCGGGTGCACCGGTCGTCGGCGGTCGTGGACAGGTCGCCCTTGTCGTCCACCTGGGTGGTGAGGCCGGCGACGGGCTCGTACTTCGTCTCGGTCTCGGTCTCGCGCCAGCCGCCGCCGTCCATCGCCGTCCACGTGTGCGACTTCGCGACGTTGACGATGTTCGCGGTGACCGTGCCCCAGCTCCGGGTGCGCTTGGCCGTCTCCTGATACCAGGGCGTGTTGACGGTCTTGACCGCGATCGCGCCGTCCACGCCCTCGTATTCGGTCCGCTTGAGCTCGAAGCCCTGCAGCGGGTCCTCGTCCACCACGCTGCCGCCCTCGCCGTCGGAGACGGTGATTTTCCTCGTCCCGCCGCTCGGCGCGAGCCGGTCGCCGTTCATGCCGCGCAGGTAGCGCGTCTCGACCTGGGAGCGCAGGTCGTTCCAGCCGCCGGTCCTCACCCGTACGCGGCCGTAGCCGCGCCACTGCGACCAGGTCTTGTACTTCTCCTTGGTCATGCCGTCGTCGTCGTCATAGTGCCAGGCGGCGCCGTCGAGGTACTCGTACGTCGTCAGCGCGTCGGGGGACCCGCCGGTGCGGTCGGTCTGCACGATCTGTGTGACGACGTACTTGTGGAACCAGTCGGTGATCGGGTCGTCGTATCCGGCGGGCGTCCACTTCACCGGAAAGCAGCGCCGGGCGTTGGTCTCCGGCGTGGGCAGCGAGTCGAGCGTGCAGTCGGCGTCGGAGTAGTTGATGTCGATCTGCCCGCCGGACTCGTCGTAGACGGCCCCGAGGCGGTACTTGATGAACGGCGCGATGTCGTCGCCCCGCCTGTCCAATCGGTTGGGCAGTTGCACGTGGTTGAACGTCACCGAGGGCAGCGCCACCGGGCTGCCGGTCGCGCGGCCGCTGTGCGTGATCGACTTGACCAGCAGGGCCTGGTCGATGTCCGCGTCGCCCCACAGGTGGTCGATCGTCCAGTTGTCGACGTCGCGGTAGGTGCCGTCGGCCTTGATCACCTGCGTGGTGACGCCGGTGAGCCGCTTGCGCGACCAGAACGTGGGCGCGAGCGTGCCGTGGGTCGCCTTGCACTCGGTGCCCGAGGCGCAGTTCAGGTCGTACGGGACGTCCGGCCACTTCGTGGGGTTCGAGCCGATCTTGCTCGGGTCGCAGTCGAAGGAGTCGGTCTTCAGGCACCGCTCGGAGACGCCGAACATCACGCGCGCCGGGGCCTCGGCGGTGAAGAGGGTGTCGGAGCGCTGGCCGTACTCGATGCGGTCGAGCCAGCCGCCGCGCACGTACGGCGTCTCGTCCTCGGGCTTGAGGTCGCGGCCGTAGTGGTTGCCCTCCTGCTGGTAGTAGTACGAGATCGCGTTGCCGCGCGGGTCCACGACGTAGTCGAGGTTCCACTGGTAGGCCTGCTGGCACCACGAGGAGGCGAAGGTGGAGGCGTGGCACGGCTCGTCCGCGTCGTCGCCGAAGACGGGATGCGTCCAGGCCGACTTAGTCTCGGGCTTGCCGCTGCTCCATCCGGGCAGCCGGTTGAGCCCGAAGAAGAACTGCACGCCGTCGGGCGTGGTGAGCTTCCAGTACTCGCCGTCGTCGTCCCCGTTGGCCTTGGCCGTGTCCTTCAGGCGTTCGACGCGGGTGCCGTCGTCGGTCTTCAGCCGCCAGGTGCCGTCGGAGGCCTGGATCAGCTCGCCGCCGCGCCCGTTCCAGCTGATCACGGCATTGTCGTACGCCCAGCACTGGCGCGGTGGCCGAGCGCCGGGGCAGATTTCGGCCGGTCTCTCGCTTACGGGGTGGTTGCGGATACAGCGGGCGGCCCGCGTGGGCCGTACGCTGGGCACGATCCACACCGCACCCCACGGAGGCCCCGATCAACCGCCTCGTTCTCTGGAACATCGACCTGACGCTCGTCGACGTCGCCATCGTCACCCGCGACGCCTACGCGGACGCGTTCCGGATGGTGACAGGGCGGCCGCTGGTGAAGCTCGCGCCTGCGGCGGGCCGTCCCGACTCGGAGGTCGTCTTCGAGACCCTGGCCGTCAACGGCATCGCCGTCGAGGACCACCACCTGCCGAGGTTCCTCGACGCGCTGGCCGTGAGCTTCGCCGAGCGGCGTGACCGACTGGCCAGGGACGGCCGCGCCCTGCCCGGCGCCAAGGACGCGCTCAAGGCGGTGTCCCGCCTCGACGGCGTCGTGCAGTCGGTGCTCACCGGCACCATCAAGAGCAACGCCGTGCACAAGCTCAAGGCGTTCGGGCTGGACAAGTGGATCGACGTCGAGGTGGGCGGCTACGGCGAGGAGGTGTACCCGAAGGCCACCCTGCTCCAGGTGGCCCAGGGGCGGGCCAAGGCCCGGTACGGCGCCGTCTTCACCGCCGGCAACACCGTGCTGATCGGCGACTCCACCCGTGACGTCCAGGCGGCGAAGATCGGCGGGGCGGCGATGATCGCCGTCGCGTCGGGCAGGTCGACGTCCGCCGAGTTGCGGGAGGCGGGCGCCGACATCGTGCTGCCCGACCTGTCCAACCCCTCCGAGGTCGTCGCCGCCGTCGCCCGCCTCACCACCCCGGCCGGCCGCGCGGCCCGCTGACGCGGTTCCGGGCTCGGGGCGGGCAGGCCGGTCTCCGCGGGCTCCGCCGGGTGAAAGTTACACGTCGCGTGTCACGGCATCCGGCATCGGCGCTGCATGCCGGCGGCGGGCGCGCGGGGGCGTTGCCAGGCGTTCCTCCGCACCGTGCAATGCGAGTGTCTGATCGCCACCTTCTCCAAAGGAGATCACGTGCGTCACCGACTCGCAGCCCTGCTGATCCTCGCCACGGCCGTCGTCGTCCCGGCCGTGGCCTCGGCCACCCCCGCGAGCGCCTCGACCCTCCAGCGCGTCTACTCCAGCCTGCCCTACTCGCTGTGCATCTCGTGGGGACAGTCGGGCTACCAGAACGGCCAGTGGGGCACCTGGTGGTGCAGCACGCATCAGCCGCAGAACGACCCCTGGAACCCCACCTACGACCTGTGGGCGTACGTGAACTGACCAGGGCCGTACGCACGGCCCGCAGGAATCGGGCCGCGACCCGCGCGCCGGGCCGCTCGTGTTCCCCCGGCGCGGGCTGAACGTTTCACCGCCGCGGCCTGGGTTCTTCCCGACGGCCGGCCGGCTCGCCCGATGGGCGGGCCGCCGCGTTCACCCAGGTCGCGGCGGTCGGCGGCGCGGCGCACGATCGGTCACCGCAACGGTGGTGATCACACCGCGTCTCACCCGCTGAACGCCGCACCGGGCGGCCGATCGCGACCGCCCACGTGGTCACCTAATTTCGGGACGTGTGGCCGGCGGTGCGCGGCGTGGCGTGCCGGTGGCCTTCCGCCCTCGGCCGGCACCCTGACGCGGGCGGCAGCCGCCCGTCGTCGTGTCCCGAAAGGACTTCCTGATGAGACGAAGTCTCGCCACCGTCGCGGCCACCGGACTGGCCACCGGACTGGCCACCGTGCTGGTCGCCGCCGGTGGAGTCGCCATGGCGACGATGCCGGCCGCGGCCGCCGCCGGATGCAAGGTGACGTACAAAACGGTCAGCCAATGGGGCGGCGGCTTCCAGGGCGACGTGGCCATCACCAACCTCGGCGACCCGGTCGGCAGCTGGAAGCTGGAATTCGACTTCCCCGACTCCGGCCAGAGGATCGCGTCCGGCTGGAACGCCACCTGGACGCAGTCCGGCACGCACGTGACCGCCACCAGCTTGTCCTACAACGGCTCCATCGCCACCAACGCCACGGTCAGTGGCATGGGATTCACCGCGAACCTCACCGGCGCCAACCCCGTGCCCACCACCTTCTGGCTCAACGGCTTCATGTGCAGCGGCCCCGTGTCCCTCAGCCCGACGCCGAGTCCCACGCCGAGTCCCACGCCGAGCCCCACCCCAAGTCCGACGCCGAGCCCGACGCCGAGTCCCACCCCGAGCCCGACCGTCACCCCCACGCCGGGCACGCCGCGCCCCGGCGTCGGGCCGTGCACGCCGGGCGCGACCTACCCCAACCCGCTGCCGTCGTCGTCGGTGACCGCCACCAAGATCCGGGACGGGTTCAACTTCCTGGAAGGCCCGGTCTGGGACTCCGCCACCCAGACCCTGCTGCTGTCGCTCATGCGTGACGGCACCGGGTCGGAGAACGTCCAGCCCTCGGACGTCCTGCGGTTCACCGAGCCGAACACCTTCGAGACCTTCATTCCCAACGCCGGCAGCAACGGCCTCGCCCTCACCCGGGACGGCGGCACCCTGCTGGCCGCGACGCACGACCAGCGCAGCGTCTCCTCCTTCCACCTGCCCGACCGGACGCGCGGAGTGGTCGCCTCCTCCTACCAGGGCCGCGCCTTCAACTCGCCCAACGACCTCACCGTCGGCGCCGACGGCACCGTCTACTTCACCGACCCCGACTTCCAGCGCGCCAACCGGGCCGACCAGATGTCCGGCCGCACCGGCGTGTTCCGGGTCAAGAACAACGTCGTCTCGCTGATCGACGACACCATCCGAGAGCCGAACGGCATCGCGCTTTCCCCCGACGGCAAGACGCTCTACGTCGGCGGCAACGGCACGGGCCGGATCTACAAGTGGCCCGTCAACTCCGACGGCAGCGTCGGCACCCGCACCGACTTCGCGTCCCTGAACGGCTCGGACGGCGTGACCATCGACTGCGCCGGCAACCTCTACCAGGCCTCCTTCAACGACGGCAAGGTCCACGTGTACGCGCCGTCCGGCGTCCAGATCGGCACCATCTCCGCCGGGCAGAACACCACCAACCTCGCCTTCGGCGGTCCCGACGGCAAGACGCTGTACATCACCTCGGGCACGCCCTCGCATGGCGGGAACACCGGCAACTTCGGCCTCTACCGCGTCCGGCTGAACGTCCCCGGCTGGCCGTACTGAACATCACAGTGCTTTGACCACAGTGCTTTGACGTCACAGTGCTTTGACGTCACAGTGCTTCGTCGTCACAGGGCGTTGAGGAAGCGGGCGGCGGCCGGGGCGGCGACCTGCGCGCCGGTGCCGCCGCCCTCGACCACGACGGCGAAGGCCAGGTCGCCCTTGTAGCCGATGAACCACGAGTGCGTCGGAGGGTTCTCGCCGTTCCCGGCCGAGCCGTACTCGGCCGTCCCGGTCTTGCCGGCCGTACCGGCGGGGAAGGACACACCGCTCGCGGTGCCCTCGCTGACGACGGCGGGCATGAGGCGGCGCAGCGCGGACGCCACCGCGGGTTCCAGCGCCCGTGGCGGTGTGCCGCCCGCCGGGGCGAGCGAGGCCGGGACCAGCCGGGGCTGCCGCCAGGTGCCCGCGGCGATGGCGCCCGCGACCGCGGCCATGTTGAGCGGGCTGGCCAGGACGCGCCCCTGGCCGATCGCGGCGGACGCGAGGTCGGTGTCGTCGTGCGGCGCGGGGAAGGCGGCGTCCACGGCCGGCACCCCGATCTTGATGCTGGCCCCGAACCCGAAGTCGGCGGCCACCTTGGCCAGGCGATCCGCACCGAGGCGCTCCACCGCCATCGCCCCGAACGTCGTGTTGCACGAGTGAGCGAAGGCGTCGACGAAGCGCAGCGTGCCGTAGTCGTGGAATTCGGCGTTGTGGAACGGGAAGCCGCCGATGGTCTTCTCGGCCGGGCACTCGACGGTCTGACCGGGCGTGACGCCACCCGCCACCAGCGCGGACGCGGTCACGATCTTGAAGGTGGACCCGGGCGGATACGCGCCGAGCAGGGCTCGGTTGTAGCCGCCCGGCTTGTTGACCACGGCGAGGATCTCGCCCGTTGACGGGCGCAGCGCGACGAGCGAGGCGGGCTTGTCCACGCCGTCAAGGGCCAGCGCCCCCGCCCGGTGCACCCGCAGGTCGAGCGTGGTCGCCAGCGGCTTGCCCGGCTTCGCTCCGCCCTCGGCGAGCGTGACGATCTTCGCGCCCGTCGTGGCGTCGACCAGGTCGGCCCGGGCGGACGCGGTGCCGTTCAGGCGGGAGCCGTACTGCTCGCCGAGTGCCTCCGCGATCTGCTGCACGGAGCCGGGGGCGTCCGGCGTGTCGATGCGGGTGCCGTCGGCGGCGGTTATCGGTGCGCGCTTGGCGGGCACGGTGGCGAGCTTGGCCCGCGCGTCGCCGGTCAGCCGGGGGTGGACGGCCGCCGGAGTCCAGGCCACCTTCCAGGCGCGGTCGCGCTCGACCAGGCGGAGCCTCCCGTCGTACGCGATGGGCAGCGGGCCGGTCAGCCGGGCACGGAACCGCACCGTCTCCTCCTGCACACCGGTCACCTGGAAGCGCTGCCCGGTGAGCTTCAGGTCGTCGTGAAAGCGGCGATAGGTGTTCTCGAAGCCGGTCGGCGGGTCGGCGGTCAGCGTCCGCATCGTCGCGTAGTCCGAACGCGACCAGGCGGCGAGGAAGTCCCGCGCGGTCTGTTCGGGTGAGCCCTTCGTGCGCAGCGCCCACACGACCGCCCCCGCGGCCACCACCGGCACGAGCACCGCCGCCGTGACGTACGGCCAGCGCCGTCGCTCTCGCATGCGTCCCCCTTTGAGTCGAGTGCACGCCAAGAGCAGCAGACCCGCGGGGAGTATGTCCAATATGGATATCAACGCGCTTCATGTGCGGTTCCGATATGATCCCAGCTCGTGGACCTGGTCCGGCATCTCGGCTACTTCCTCGTCGTTACGGAAGAGCTGCATTTCGGGAACGCGGCCGCGCGGCTGGGGATGGCCCAGCCGCCGCTGAGCCAGCGCATCAGGCGTCTGGAGGAGGAACTGGGCGTGCGCCTGTTCGAGCGGTCCAGCCGGCGGGTCGCGCTGACCGAGGCGGGACGGCTGCTCGTGCCGGAGGCCCGCGAGATCGTCGCCCGGGCCGAGCGGATGCGCGACCTCATGTCCGACCTGGCGCGCGGCGGCACGGCGGTCCTGCGGGCGGGCGTCCCCGCCGACCTCGGCGCCGCCGTGCTCGCCGCGCTCATCGCGAGGTTCCGTGAGCGGCGCCCCGACGTACGGCTGTCGCTGGCCGAGATGGGCACGGCCCCGCAGGTCGCCGCGTTGCTGGAGGGCAGGCTCGACGTCGGGCTGCTGCGGCATCCGGTCGCCGCCAACGGGCTCGCCTACGGGCCGGTGCTCGTCCGGCATCCGGGTGTCCTGCTGGCGGAGGACGACGAGCTGACCGCCTGGGCGACGGTGCACCTGGGCGACCTGGCGGGGCGGGACCTGGTGCTGTTCTCCCGCGACGCGGAGCCCGGCCTGTACGACGACACGCTGGTCTCCTGCCGCCGCGGCGGCTTCGTCCCCACCGAGATCACCTGCACCGACCGCGCGGAGTTCGCCCTCGGTCTGGTCCTGTCCGGCACGGCCGTCGCCTTCGGTGTCCCCGCCGAGGTGCCGGGCGTGGTGTGGCGGCCACTCGCGGGCACGCCCCTGGCGTGGCGGTGCTCACCGGCCTGGCGGGGCGAGCCGAGCCCGTACGTGCGAGACTTCACGGCCGTGGCCGTAGAGGTGCTGAAAGGCAGCGCGGGCATGGTGGACGAAGGAGCGCCGCCCGCTCCTCGCGTCGCGCCGCGCCCGGCGACCGGGTTCCTGGCATGAACACCGGCATGAGTCCCCTGGAGCGTGTGTTCCGCAACGCCGGCGTCACCGGCTGGCTGCACGCGGTCGACATCGACGGCGGGCGCGAGGTGGGCCTGCGGGCCGACGAGCCGGTGGTGCTCGCGTCGGTCTTCAAGGTGCCCCTGCTGCTGGAACTGCACCGCCAGGCCGATCGCGGCCTGCTCGATCTCGCCGAACGCGTCCGGGTGCCGGCGGCGGACCGTACGGGCGGGGGCACCGGACTGGCGGCGATGCTGGACGACGCCACGCTGTCGCTGCGCGACCTGGCCTACCTGATGATGGCGGTGAGCGACAACGCGGCGGCCGACGTGCTGCTCGCCCGGGTGGGCCGGGACGCGGTCAACACGCTGCTCGACGGCTTCGGGCTGACGGCGACGCGGGTGGTGCACGACTGCCGCGACATGCTCACCAGTCTGTGGGTGGACGCGGGCGTGGCGGAGGAGTCCGCGGTGGCCCAGGCCTGCGCCGACCCCGAGGTGGTGGCACGCCTGCGCGCGCTCGACCCGGCGCTGAGCAACCGGAGCACGCCGCGCGAGATGACCCGGCTGCTGGGCATGGTCTGGCGTGACGAGGCGGCGGGAGCGGCCTCCTGCGCGGCGATCCGCCGCCTCATGGCACTGCAGGTGTGGCCGCACCGGCTCGCCTCGGGCTTCCCGTTCGACGACGTCGCGGTGAGCGGCAAGACGGGGACGCTGCCCACGCTCCGCAACGAGGTCGGGGTGGTGGAGTATCCCGACGGCGGGCGCTACGCCGTGGCCGTGTTCACCCGGTCGCTCAGCACGGCGCAGAACCAGCCGCGCGCCGACGCCGCGATCGGGGCCGCCGCCCGGATGGCGATCGACCAGCTCAGAACCCACATATGACAGACCCTTTCTATGTGGGCCGGGAGGGTGACATGCGGCCCAAGCGTGGCAAAGATGGGAGCATGGTCGAGGAAGGCGCTCTGCTCTGGGAACCCACGCCCGACGTCGTACGCGCGGCCCGGATCACCCGTTACATGGAACGACTGGGCCGTACGGGCGACTACGAGGACGTGTGGAAGTGGTCGGTCGAGTCTCCGGCCGACTTCTGGACTTCCATATGGGACTACTTCGGCGTGGTGGGTACGCGTGGCGACGGGCCCGTCATCCAGGCAACGATGCCGGACGCGGAATGGTTCGCGGGCTCGACCCTCAATTACGCCGAAAACGCGCTGCGCGGCCATCCCGGCCGGACGGCGGTGATTTTCCGCAACGAGTCGGGCAGCCGCTGGCAGTACTCGCTCGGCGAACTCCGTGAGGAGGTCGCCCGGGTCCGGGCGGGGCTCGTGCGGCTGGGCGTGGGGCGTGGCGACCGGGTCGCCGCCTACGTCCCGAACGTCCCCGAGGCCCTCATCGCCTTCCTCGCCACCGCCTCACTAGGGGCGATCTGGTCCTCCTGCTCGCCCGACTTCGGTGCGCCCAGCGTGACCGACCGGTTCGCGCAGATCGAGCCGAAGGTGCTGGTCGCGGTGGACGGCTACCGCTACGGCGGCAAGGCGTACGACCGGTCGGCGGTGGTGCGGGAGATCGCCGGGAAGCTGCCGACGCTGGAGGCGACCGTCTGGATCCCCGTCCTCGGCGCCGATGCGAGTGATGACGGGTTGAGCTGGGACGACCTGCGCGCCGAGACCGCGCCGCTGGAGTTCGAGCGGGTGCCGTTCGGCCATCCGCTGTGGGTGCTGTACTCGTCGGGCACCACCGGCCTGCCCAAGCCCATCGTCCACGGTCACGGCGGGATCGTGCTGGAGCACCTCAAGTCGCTGTCCTTCCACCAGGACCTCGGCGAGGGCGATGTGTTCTTCTGGTACACCACCACCGGCTGGATGATGTGGAACTACCTCATCGGCGGGCTGCTGGTGGGGTCCACCGTCGTGCTGTACGACGGCAGCGCGGCCCACCCCGACACCGGCGCGCTGTGGCGGCTGGCCGCCGAGGAGGGGGTGACCTACTTCGGCACCGGCGCGCCGTACATCATGGCGTCGATGAAGGCCGGGGTGAAGCCGGAAGGGCTGGAGCGGCTGCGTGGCATCGGCTCGACCGGCTCGCCGCTGCCGCCCGAGGGGTTCGCCTGGGTCTATTCGGATGTGAAGCCCGACGTGCAGCTCGGCTCGTTCTCCGGGGGCACCGACGTGTGCACCGGGTTCGTCGGCGCGGTGCCGCTGCTGCCGATCCGGGCCGGCGTCATCCCGTGCCGCTGCCTCGGCGCGTCCGTCGAGTCCTTCGACCCCACCGGGGCCTCGATCGTGGGCGAGGTGGGGGAGCTCGTCATCACCCGGCCCATGCCGTCCATGCCGGTCATGTTCTGGAACGACCCCTCCGGCGACCGTTACCGGGAGTCGTACTTCGCCGACTACCCGGGCGTATGGCGGCACGGCGACTGGATCAAGATCCTCCCCGACGGCGGCTGCGTCATCTACGGCCGCTCGGACTCGACGCTGAACCGCGGCGGTGTGCGCATGGGCACCAGCGAGTTCTACCGCGTCGTGGAGCGCTTCGACGAGATCGCCGACAGCCTGGTCATCGACACCGGGCAGCTTGGCCGGGAGGGCAGGCTGCTGCTGTTCGTCACCCTGGCCGACGGCGCGTCCCTGTCCGACTCGCTGGTGTCCCGACTGCGTACGGCCCTGCGCACCGAGCTGTCGCCCCGGCACGTGCCCGACGAGATCCAGGTCGTCCCCGGCATCCCGAAGACGCTGTCGGGCAAGAAGCTGGAGGTCCCCGTACGGAAGATCCTGCTCGGCACCCCGGTCGAGAAGGCCGCCAACCCCGACGCCATGGCCAACCCCGAGGTCCTCCCCCATTTCGCGCCACAGCAGTAGGACGGCAACGTGTATAAGTACACTTCTTAGAAGCCGACTTCTAAGAAGTGTACTTATATGGGGGTCCGATGAAGCCTGCCCAGATCTTCGCTCGAGATCGGGAGTGGGCCGCACTGGCGGGATTCGCGGCGGACCCGGCGGACGAGATGCTGCTGGCCGTGGTGAGCGGGCGCCGCCGGCAGGGCAAGACGTTTCTTCTGCAGGCCCTCGCGGACGTGTTCGGCGGCTTCTACTTCGTGGCCGTCGAATCCACGTCGGTGGACGCACTGCGGCAGTTCGGCACCGCCGTGGCGAGCTACCTGGGCGTGCAGGGGACGCTGGCGTTCGCGCACTGGGACGAGGCGATCACCTACCTGCTCGACCACTGCCCGGACCGGCTGATCGTCCTCGACGAGTTCCCGTACCTCATGAAGGCCGATCCCTCGATCCCCTCGATCCTGCAGCGGGAGATCGACGCGCGGGCCGCGCACCGCCGCACCGGCAGCAGGGTCCGGCTGGTCCTCGCCGGGTCGGCCATGTCCGTTATGGGCAGGCTCCTGGCCGGTCAGGCACCGCTACGTGGGCGGGCCTCGCTCGATCTCGTGGTGCAACCGTTCGATCACCGTCTCGCCCGGCGATTCTGGGGCATCGAGGATCCGCGTCTCGCGCTGCAGGTGAACGCGATCGTGGGCGGCACACCGGCCTATCGGACCCGCTTCGTCGGCGACGAGGTGCCCGGCGACGATCTCGACGACTGGGTGATCCGGCGGGTGCTCAGCCTCGACACGCCGCTCTTCCGTGAGGCGCGATACCTGCTGACCAACGAGATGGAGATCCGGGACGAGGCGCTCTATCACGCCGTCCTCGGTGCGATCGCCGCCGGGAACAACACGCGGGGCGGCATCGCCGGGCACATGGAGCGCAAGGCGACGGACATCGCCCACCCGCTCGCCGTACTGGAGGACTGCCGGCTCATCCGCAAGGAGACGGACCCGATCCGTAAGCGCTCGCTCTACCGCGTCGCGGAGCCGCTCGTGACGTTCTACGAGGCGATCATGCGACCGGCCTGGAGCCTGTTGGAGAGGGGATGGGCCGACCGGGTGTGGCAGGCCGCCGGGCCGAGGTTCGCGTCCCAGGTGGTGGGCCCGCACTTCGAGCACGTGTGCCGGGAGTTCGCACTCGCCCACGACTGGAACGGCGAGCTCGCCGTCGAGGTCGCCGCGGGGGTCGCACCCGGTGGCGGCAGAGGGCGGAACATCGAGGTCGACGTGATCGCCCTCGCGCCTCAGGACAACCACACGCGCCGGCTCCTGTCCGTGGGCGAGGCGAAGTGGTCCGAGATCATGAACGTGGGTCACCTGAAGCGCCTGGAGCAGGCCAGAGACCGACTGCACACGCGCGGGCTCGACACGCGCGACACCGTGCTCGCGCTCTACAGCGGCCTCGGTTTCGACGCCGCGCTCACCGACGCCGCCGCCCGCGACCCCCGTATCCTCCTGGTCGACCTGCCCATGCTGTACGGCTGACCATTACATTGGCAGCAACCCGAAATCCCTCGCGATGGCGTCGTTGACCTCCGACGAGTCCCAGTCGTCGGTCATGTGGAGCTGTCCCTTCAAGGAGCCTCTGCCGCAGCGGCTCACCTTGGTCGGGAAGGAAATGACCTTGGCCACGGGACGACCGGCACGGCTGATGACGATCTCCTCGCCATGCTCGACTCGGTCAATGATGCGCGACAGGTTCGTCTTCGCCTCGTGAATGTCGTACTGCTCGTTGGCGCCCTCTGACATCGCCAACCTCCTTTTCGCGCCACAGCGGGTGAGGCGGTCAGGGGACGAGGGCGTACGCCCGGACGGGGAAGGTCCCCATGCCGGACACGGCGACGGGCGCCGCGTGGAGGCGGAATCCGGTCCGCGGCAGCCGTTCCAGCCCGCGCAGGTGCTCGATGATCGGAATGCCCGCGGTGAGCAGGGGTGTGGGCCGGGCGCAGGCCGTCGGCCGTGTCGTCGATGTTGACGCTGTCGATGCCGACGACGGCCGGCCGCCGGTCGGCCAGCAGGGCGGCCGCGTCCGCCGTCAGGAAGGGGTGGTCCGGGTCGCCGTAGGACGGGCCGCCCCAGTGCCTGTCCCAGCCCGTACGCAGCAGGACCGCGCGCCCCGTGACGTCGTGGCCCTCGAACGCGTCGGCGTCGATGCCGCGCCCGGGGCCGCCGGACGCGTCGATCAGCAGACCGGGGACGTCGACCAGCCGGGACAGGTCGACCTGGGCCAGGTCCTCGCCGTTTGCGAGCCGGTGGAACGGCGTGTCGAGGTACGTGCCGGTGTTCGCCACCATGGAGATGCGGCCGATGTGGAACTCGGTGCCCGGGGCGTAGCGGCCGCGGGAGTCCTCGCGCGTCAGATAGTCGCCGATCTCCGGCCCGGGCACGCCCGGATAGGTGAGCATGCCGTGCCGGATCACGTGGCTGAGGTCGACGACACGGCCGCCCGGGTGAGATGTCACGTGGATCACCCTATGTGATCAGGACGACGTCGCCAGGGCGCGTTCGTACGCCTCCCGCAGCAGCTGGGACGCGCGCGGGCGATCGGGATCGGGGCGGGGGATGCCCAGGTGCTGCTCGCGCAGCTCGTCCATGAGGTCGTCCCAGAGGGGTGGGCCGCCCTCCTCCAGCAGGCGGGACCGGATGCCGAGCTCCGGTGTCGTCGGCCGATGCCGCAGGCCCCAGGAGCCGAGCGCGACCATGACCGGCACCGTCTGGATGCCCGCCTCGGTGAGGCTGTAGGTCCCCCGCCGTCCCCGCCCGGCGTCCTCGTGGGTCAGCAGGCCCGCGGCGACGAGGGCCTTGAGGCGGCTGCTGAGGATGTTCGACGCGATCCCCTCCTCGGAGTTGGTGAGCAGGTCACGGAAGTGCCGGCGCCCGCCGAAGATCACATCACGCAGCACGATGAGGCTCCACTGGTCCCCGAGCGCCTCCACCGCGGCGTTGATCGCACAGCCGGATCGCGGTCCTTCTCGCACGGCCACCTCCAAAGTGATTGCATTTTGCTACTACCTAGCTTACGCTCCTTCTCAGTGATTGCAATCCGCAACCACTCGTCGAAAACAGGAGATCACGCCATGTCTCGTGTCAGGGTGCACAACTTCGCCGTCTCCCTGGACGGCTTCGCCACCGGTGAGGGACAGACCCTCGAAGAGCCGTTCGGCCACGCCGGCGGACGGCTGCACGAGTGGTTCTTCGACACGCGGACCTTCCGCGCCATGCAGGGGAAGACCGGCGGGAGCGAGGGGGTCGAGGACGCCATAGTCCGTCAGTGGGACGCGGGCATCGGCGCGGAGATCATGGGCCGCAACAAGTTCGGGCCCCAGCGCGGCCCGTGGGAGGACCACGAGTGGACCGGTTGGTGGGGACCGAACCCGCCGTTCCACACGCCGGTCTTCGTCCTGACCCATCACCCCCGGCCCTCGGTGGAGATGGAGGGCGGCACCACGTTCCACTTCGTCGACGCCACCCCGGAGGAGGCGCTGCGTCAGGCCCGCGAGGCCGCGGGCGGCCTCGACGTGCGGATCGGCGGCGGGCCGGGCACCGTGCGCCAGTTCCTGGCCGCGGACCTGGTCGACCACATGCACATCGCCGTCGTCCCGATCACCCTGGGCCGCGGCGAGCGGCTGTGGGACGGTCTCGAAGGACTCGAGAAGCGTTTCCGGATCGAGTCGGTGACCGGTCCCAGCGGCGTCACCCACATGACCTTCACGCGACGGTGATCCCGGGAGAGTGTCGTACCTCTCCCGTACGGTTGCGCGTCGTCCCCCCCGATCACTCGACGGCCGCCGCGTACGGCGGCGCGGAAAGGCGGAAAGACATGACCACGAACATCACGTCCACGAACATCACGTCCACGGACGGCACGACGCTCGCCGTCGACACGGCCGGTCAGGGCGCGCCGGTGATCCTCGTCGGCGGCGCGTTCAACGACCGCTCGACGGTGGCCGGGCTCGCCGCCGAGCTCGCGTCGGCGTTCACCGTCGTGACCTACGACCGGCGCGGCCGGGTGGGCAGCGACGACAGGAGCGAGGACTACTCGGTCGCCAACGAGGTCGACGACCTGGCGGCCGTCATCGAGCACGTGGGCGGCCGGGCCTCGGTGTTCGGCCACTCCTCGGGCGCGGTCCTCGTGCTCGAAGGGGCCATGCGCGGGCTGCCGGTCGACCGGGTGGCCGTATACGAGCCGCCGTACTGCGCCGACGAGAACCAGCCGAGGCCGGCGGCCGACATCTACGACCGGCTCAAGGCCCTGGTGGCCGCGGGAGACCGCGACGGCGCGGTGGAGCTGTTCCTCCACGAGGCGGTCGGGGTCCCGACCGAGGTCATCGCCGGGATGAAGGCGGGGGAGGGGTGGGCGTTCATGGCCGACAAGGCGCCCAGCCTGCCGTACGACGTGCTGGTCAGCGCGCCCTGGCAGGTCATGCCGTACGACCGGCTCGCCGGGGTCGGCGTGCCGGTGCTGGCGGTCTACGGCGACCGGACCGCGCCGAACCTGGCGGAGGGGACGAAGGCCGTCGCGGCGACCGTGCCCGGTGCCGAGCTGACGGTGATGCCCGGAGAGGACCACGCGGTGTTGCAGCGTCCGGCGGCACTGGCGCAGATCCTGACGAAGTTCTTCGGCTGAGCGCCTGCCCGCGCACACGCCCCACGCGGGACGGTGGGAAATTGTCGGAGCGAGCGGTTACCTTCGAGTCGGCATGCGAATCGACGGCGCGACCACTGAGCTGACGGGCACCGAACTGATCGGCACCGGACTGATCGGCAGGGAGCATCCTGCCGCGATGCTGCGTGCCGAGATCACACGGGTCGTCGGCAGCCACGGGGGCCTGATCCTGGTCGCCGGTGAGGCCGGCATCGGCAAGACCGCGCTCGTCGCCGATGCGGCGGAGGAGGCCAGGCGGCTGGGCGTGCTGGTCCTCGGCGGATCGTGCTGGGACTCCGACAGCGCCCCGGGGTACTGGCCGTGGGTGCAGGTCCTGCGGAGCATGCGGCGGTGCGCCGGGCCCGGAGAATGGGCGGCGGCCGAGGAGGCCGCGGGCGCCGGCCTGGGCGCGCTGCTCGGCGAGTCGCCCGGCGCCGACGCCGCCGAGGGTTTCCGGCTGTACGACGCGGTGACGAGCGCCCTGGTCGCGGTGTCGCAGCATCGTCCCCTGGTGGTCGTGCTGGAAGACCTGCACTGGGCGGACACGGCGTCACTCAGGCTGCTGGAGTTCGCGGCCCAGCACACCTGGTTCGAGCGGGTGCTGCTGGTCGGCACCTACCGGGACGTGGAGGTGGAGTCGGCCGACCATCCACTGCGGCCCCTCGTGCTTCCGCTGGCGGCGCGGGCGACCACGGTGTCGCTGACCGGGCTCGAGCGGGAGGAGGTCGGCGCGCTGATGGCCCGCGCGGCGGGGCGCGAACCGTCCGCCGACCTCGTGGCCGAGGTGCACCGCCGCACCGGCGGCAACCCCTTCTTCGTGGAGCAGACGGCGCGTCTGTGGCGCAGCGGCGGTTCGGTCACCACGATCGCCCCCGGCGTCCGCGACACGCTGATGCGGCGGCTGTCCCTGCTGCCCGCGCCCGTCGTGGACCTCCTCGTCACGGCCGCGGTGCTCGGCCGCGAGTTCCACCGCCGGGTGCTGGCCGCCGTTACCGCTGCTCCCGTGCTCCAGGTGGAGCGGCTGCTCGACCAGGCGATCGCCGCCCGGCTTGTCGTGGCGAGGGGTGCGAGGGGCGGAGAGGTCTTCGCGTTCGCGCACGACCTGGTCCGCCAGGCGCTCTACGAGTCCCTCGACGACGGGGCGGCGCCCCGCCGGCACGCCGCGGTCGTCCACGCCGTCGACCGCACTCCCGGCCTCGCGGAGCATGTGCTCCCCGCCGACATGGCACGTCACGCCTACCTCGCCGGTGACCACGTGGAGCCGCTCCACGCGGTGGACCGGCTGCTCGCCGCGGCCCGTGACGCCGCGGCCCGCCTGGCCGCGGAAGAGGCGCTCGGGCACTACCGCAGGGCGCTCGAACGCGTCGCCGGCGCCGGGGAGCATCGCCGGCGTGTCGTGATCGCACTCGAGCTCGGCCGTGAGCTCTACCACGGGGACGACCGCGACAGCGGCCGGCGTGCCTTCGAGGAGGCGGCCGCCGTCGCGCGGGAGGCCGCCGATCCCGAGTTGATCGCCCGGGTGGCGCTGTCCGTCTACGCGACCTGTCTCGGCGAGAGCGGCCCGCTGGGCGCCGACCTGCTGCGGGAGGCGCACGACGAGCTGATCCGCGACGGGCGGCCCCCCGACGGCGATCGCTCCCTCGACCGCCTCGCGCGGGACCTGGCCATCCACGTGGCCGTGCTCGCCCGGCGGGGCGAGGACGACGAGGCGCTGGCGTTCAGCCTGTGGGCCTGCCACGACGCCATCTGGGGGCCGGGCACCGCACCGGAGAGGGCGGAGCTCACCGGGGAGCTGCTGACCCTCGCCCACCGCACGGGCGACGCGGAGATGGAGGGCATCGCCGCCTCGCTGCGCTGGGTGGCTCTCCTCGAGCAGGGCGACCCCGCCTATCTCGGCCAGTTCCGCGAGTTCGTCACGCTCGGCGGCCGCGCCGACCTGCCGCGCATCGACATGGCCACGGCCAGCGACCGCAGCATCATCGCCGCCCTCATGGGCGACTTCGACCAGGCGGAGACCCTGCTCGACGAGCTCGCCGGGTTCGAGCACGGGCACGACCACTTCGCGTACATGCTGGATCACCACCGCTGGGCGATGCGGCTGCTCCAGGGCCGCTACGACGACCTGGACGAGATCCACCGTGCGCTGCGCAGAAGCCGGCACCCCTGCCCGGGCCTGCTGGAGGCCATGACCGCGCTGCACAGGGGAGACGGCGACGCCGCACTGCGCCACCTGCGCGACACCATGGACAGGGGCGAGCCGGGGCGCTCGCTGCAGCCCCTGTGGCTGCGGTTCCAGGCCATGGTCGCCGCGTGGTCGCGTGACCCCGAGCTGTGCGAGAGGGCCAGGGCCGCGCTCGAGCCGTATCTCGGCGACTGGACGGTCTCGATGTACGGCTGGGACGTCGGCGGCCCGGTGATCCTCCAGCGCGCTCTGATCGACGCGGCGCAGGAGCGCTGGGACGAGGCGGTCGACGGGTTCACCGCCGCCTGGCAGTCGGCCGATCTGCTCCTCGCCCGCCCGTGGTCCGTCGAGGCGCGGGCCCATCTCGGCGACGCGCTGCTGCGCCGGGGCCGTCCGGGCGACGCGGAGGAGGCCGGGAAGCTGCTCGACGACGTGGAGGGCGAAGCGGCGCGGCTCGGGATGCGGCACATCGCGGAGCGCGTCCGCCTGGCTCGTCTCAGGGCACGGGGCCCCGCGCCCGGTCCTGTGTCCATCACTGTGTCCACCACTGTGCCCGGTCCTGTGTCCACCGCTGTGTCCGGTCCTGTCGCCGGCCCTCCGGCCGAGTTCCGGCGGGACGGCGCGGTCTGGACCCTGGGGTTCGGCGGTCACACCGTCCACCTGCCCGACGCCAAGGGACTGCGCGACCTGCACCGTCTGCTGAGTCGTCCCGGAGCCGACCTGCCCGCCGTACGGCTGCTCGACCCCGAGGGTGGGGAGATCGTCGTCGCCGCCCGGGCGATGGGCGGCGACGCGGTCCTCGACGAGGAGGCCAAGGCGCGATACCGGCGCAGGCTCGCTCTGCTGGACGAGGAGATCGACCGGGCGGCCGAGCGGGGAGACGACGACAGGGCGGCCGAGTTCGACCGGGAGCGGGCGGCCCTGCTGGCCGAGCTGCGCTCCGCCTCGGGGCTCGGCGGACGCGACCGCCGCCTCGGCGACGAGGCGGAGCGCGCCCGCAAGGCCGTCACCGCCCGGATCCGTGACGTGCTGCGCAAGCTCGACCGGCTGCATCCCGCGATGGCCGCCCACCTGCGTGCCGCCGTCTCCACCGGCGCCACCTGCCGCTACCAGCCCGAGCACGATCTCACCTGGCGCCTGTGACCCGCGCTCACTTGCGGTTGTAGAGGCGCATGGTCAGCGCCCCGAAGACCACGATCGACGCCGCGCCGCAGGCCAGCACCCAGGTGATCTCCCCGGTGTCCGGGCTGCCCGCCATCAGCGACCGCGCCGCGCTGACCAGGTGGGAGATGGGGTTGACGCCGACGAACGCCTGCAGCCAGCCCGGCATGGTCTGCGGGTCCACATAGACGTTGCTGAGGAAGGTGAGCGGAAATAGCACCAGCATGCTGATGCCCATCACCGACTTCTCGCTGCGCAGCAGCAGCCCGAACATCGTCCAGATCCACGAGAACGCGAACGAGAAGGCCACCAGCAGCGCGATCGCGGCCAGCACGCCGGCGACGCCGCCCTGCGGGCGGAAGCCCAGCACCAGGCCGACCACGAGGATGACCGTCGCCGCCATCGTGTAGCGGAACGCGTCGCCGAGCAGATAGCCGACCATGGTCGACGGCCGCCAGATCGGCAGCGTACGGAAGCGGTCGAAAACGCCCTTCTCGATGTCCTTGTTGACCTCGACCCCGGTGTACATCGTGATCATCACGACGCTCGTCACCATGATGCCCGGCAGCAGGAACTGCAGGTACTCCGTCGGCGAACCCGCCAGCGCGCCGCCGAACAGATAGGTGAACATCAGCGTCATCATGATCGGAAACGCGGTGACGTCGAAGAGCTGCTCGGGCACATGCTTGATCTTCAGCATCGCCCGCCAGCCGAACGTCAGCGAGGCCGACAGCGCGCTGGGGCGTGGCGGGCGTGCCCCGGGGGCCAGAACCGCGCCCAGCGTCTCGGCCGCGGGGACGAAGGACGTGCCGGTCTCGGTGGTCGTCGCACTCATGCCGCTGTCTCCTGCGTCTCCTGGTCGGTGGCGGGGGCGTCGGGGTCCGTGGCGGGCGCGCCAGTCAGCGTGAGGAAGACCTCGTCGAGGCTGGGCTGGCCGAGGGAGAAGTCGACGACGATGCCGGACGCGGCCAGCGCCGCGAGGGCGCGCGCGGCCCGCTCCGCCCCGGCGTCGGCGTCCTCGCCGGGGATGCGGGTGGTCAGGGCCACCGGATCGGCTTCGAGGTGGACGGACGCGTTCAGCTCCCTGGCCAGCAGGCGCTCCGCCTCAGGCCGCTGTGCCGCGTTCCGCAACCGCACGTGCACCGCCCCCGAGCCGACCGACGACTTCAGCTCGCCCGGAGTGCCCTCGGCGATGACCCTGCCGTGGTCGATGACCGCGATGCGCCCGGCCAGCCGGTCGGCCTCGTCCAGATACTGCGTGGTGAGCAGCACGGTGGTGCCGTGGGCGACCACGATCCTGACGATGTCCCAGACCTGGTTGCGGCTGCGGGGGTCGAGACCGGTCGTGGGCTCGTCCAGGAACAGCAGATCGGGGGTGTTGAGGATGCTGGCCGCGATGTCCAGCCTCCTGCGCATGCCGCCCGAGTAGGTCTTGACCTGCCGGCCGGCGGCCTCGGTCAGCCCGAAGGCCTCGAGCAGCGCCATGGCCCTGTCTTTGGCGGCGGGCTTCCTGTGCCCCAGCAGCCTGCCGAGCAGGACCAGGTTCTCCATCCCGGTCATCTCCTCGTCCACCGAGGCGTACTGGCCCGTTAGGCTCACCCGGCTGCGTACGGCGTCGGGCTCGCGCAGCACGTCGTGGCCGAACACCCTGGCCTCCCCGCCGTCCGGGCGCAGCAGGGTCGCCAGCATCTTGACGGCGGTGGTCTTCCCCGCCCCGTTGGGGCCGAGCACGCCGTACACCGTGCCCGCGGCCACCTTCAGGTCGAGCCCGTCCACCGCGCGGTTCTCGCCGAATGTCTTGATCAAGCCCGATGTCTCTATCGCCAGGTCCGTTGTCCGGTCCCGCATGATCTGCCGTCTCCTTTCTGTTCCGCGTACACACAGTCCGCGTACACAGAAGAGGCGCCAGACGCGGGGCAGGGCCCGCTAGATCCGATCTAGCGGGCCCTGCGGAGCGGGTCGTCAGGCGGGACGGCAGGAGACCGTGGGCAAGGCCGGTCTGCCGTGGTGCTTGATCGTCACGCCCCAGGAGCCGCCGTGGCCGCCGGGCCGGGCGGTCAGCACGTTCCTCGCGGAGTCCCACCTGGCGCGGACGTTCCAGGTCGCGACGACGCTCTGGGTGCGCGACAGGGTCATGGTCACGACCCAGTGGTCCGAACCGGTGACGGTGACGCCGAGGTTGTACCGGGCGGGCCACTTCGCGCCCGGGAGGAGGGTCGCGGTGCAACTCCCGCCGGGCGGTGTCGGGCTGGGCGAGGCGCCGGGAACGGCGGCGTTGAGGGCGTTCAGCACCGCTGTGTACGCCGGCTTCTTGTCGCCGTCGCCGTCGAACAGCAGCGGGGTGTCGCCGCTTCGCCACGAGTCGGGGTCGCGTACGCCCCACACGGTGACACCGGTGCAGCGGGAGACGGCCAGGCAGTCGCCGACCACGGCGGCGTACGTCGCGGCCGGGGCGCCCGGGACGTCGAGCTCGGTGATCTGCACGTCGACCCCGAGGGCGGCGAAGTTCTGCAACGTCGTGCGGAAGTCGCCGGGATAGGGGTCGCTGCCGCTGCTCAGGTGGGCCTGGAAGCCGACGCAGTCGATCGGCACGCCGCGGGAGGTGAAGTCCTTGACCATGGTGTAGACGGCCTGCGTCTTGGCCGAGGTCCAGCTCTCGATGGCGTAGTCGTTGTAGCAGAGCTTGGCGGCCGGGTCGGCGGCCCGCGCGGTGCGGAACGCGGCCTCGATCCAGTCGTCGCCGGTGCGCTGGAAGTTCGAGTTACGCCGGGCTCCGCTGCCGTCGGCGAACGCCTCGTTCACCACGTCCCAGGCGTAGATCTTGCCCTTGTAGTGGGCCATCACGCCGTTGATGTGGTCGGTCATCGCCTGGCGCAGCGCGGCGCCGCTGAGGGTCAGCAACCACTGCGGCTGCCCGGAGTGCCAGAGCAGGGCGTGGCCGCGCACCCGCTTGCCGTTCCGCACCGCCCAGTCGACGACCCGGTCGGCGTTGGTGAAGACGAACTGCCCCTGCCACGGCTCGGTGGCGTCGATCGTCATCTCGTTCTCGGGCGTCACCATGTCGAACTCACGCCCGGTGATCGTGGTGTACGCCGTGTCGCCGAGCTTGCTCGCGTTGATCGCGGTGCCGAAGTAGCGTCCGCTGAGGGCCGCCGCGACGCCCAGCGTGGTGCCGGGCGGGTCGGCGGCGGCGTTCGCTCGGGGGATCTCGGCCATCGCGAGGCCCATCGACAGTGCCGCGACGGCGCCGAGGACGAGCGTGCGGCGGATGACTCGGCTGCTGGAGAGGAGTCGGCCGATCATCGGTCTCCTCCTGGAAAGGGCCGACCTGCGGGTTGTGCCATGACCTCGAGGGGTTTCACGACGTCCGTCCTTCCTCCTGAGAATCCTGGTCTTCGCCGTGACCGAATGTTTCGGAGTCTCACCGAAATGTTGCGAGTCGACAAGACTCAGTCATGAACGCTCGGGTCCGCAGTAAGGAAAAGACCCGTCCGCATACGCTCCTGCCGCAGCAAAGGGCCTCGGACGACGCGGCAGAGACCGGAGCCGCGGCGGGAAAGTTTCAGGACCCATGACATCTGTCGTGGCCGGGTCGTGACAGACGGCGGAGGTACGCGCCGGGGCGGCGGCGGAGGCTTGCCGCATGGACATTCACGACGGCGCCCCCGCCCTGTCCGTGGCGGGACTGCGCAAGACGTACGGCGAGACCCGTGCGGTCGACGGGGTCGACCTGGTCGTGGGCCGGGGTGAGGTGGTGGCCCTGCTCGGCCCGAACGGCGCGGGCAAGTCCACCACCATCGACATGGTCGTCGGGCTCTCCCGCCCGGACGCCGGGGAGATCGCCGTGTCCGGCGTGTCCCCCCGCGAGGCGGTGCGCCGCGGCTTGGTGGGCGTGCTGCCGCAGGAGGGCGCGCTGCTCGACGACGTGACCGTCAGGGAGACCGTGGCGCTGATCGCGTCGTTGCACCGGACGCCGCTGCCGGTGGAGGAGGCGCTGAGCCGCGCCGGGGTGGCCGACCTCGCCGACCGGCGGGCCGCGCGGCTGTCCGGCGGCCAGAAGCAGCGGGTCCGGTTCGCCATGGCACTGGTGCCCGGCCCCGGCCTGCTGGTGCTCGACGAGCCGACGGCGGCCATGGACGTGGCGGCCCGGCGCGACTTCTGGCGGTCGATGCACGCCTTCGCCGAGACCGGCCGCACCGTGCTGTTCTCCACGCACTATCTGGAGGAGGCCGAGGCGTACGCGGACCGGGTCGTGCTCATGCACGCGGGCCGCATCGTGGCCGACGGCCCGGTGTCCGCGGTCATGGCCGAGGTGTCCGGCCGTACGGTGACCGCGACCGTGCCCGGCGCCCGGGCCGTGGACCTGGGCGTGCTCCCGGGCGTGACGGCGGCGCACGTCCGCGACGGCCGGGCCGAGCTGCACTGCGCCGACTCCGACCTGGCCCTGCGGGAACTGCTGGCCCGTTATCCGCACGCCCGCGACGTCGAGGTCGGCGCGCTGGGCCTGGAGGACGCGTTCCTCCGTCTCACCGAAACTGTGGAGGTTGTCAGATGACCGGGTATCTCGCGTTCGAGATCAGGCGGACGCTGCGCGACGCCAGGTTCCTGCTGTTCGCGGTCGCCCTGCCGGTGGGGCTGTATCTCCTGATGGCCGACCGCTTCGACGACATGGGCCTGCCCGCGTCGTACGTCATGGGCAGCGTCGCGGCGTTCGGGGCGGTGAAGACGGCGCTCGACGTCGGTGCCCGCACGGCGGTGGAGCGCGGCGCCGGCTGGCAGCGCCAGTTGCGGCTGACCCCGCTCAGCGGCGTCGGCTACCTTCTGGCGAAGGCGTCGGTGGCGATGGTCGTGGCGCTGCCGCCGGTGGCGGGGGTGGCACTGGTCGCCGCGCTTGTCAGCGGGGTGCGCCTGTCGGCCGGCGGGTGGGCGCTGGCCGTGCTCGGCGTGTGGGCGGGCACGGTGCCGTTCGCCCTGCTCGGCCTGCTGATCGGCCAGTTCGCCACCGCGCAGAACCTGCAGGCGTATCAGGGGGCGGTGGTGCTGCTGCTCAGCTTCCTCGGCGGGCTGTTCATCCCGGTGAGCACGTTCCCGCAGACGCTCGCGACGGTGGCCAAGGCCCTGCCGAGCTACTGGCTCGCCCAGATCGGGCACGCCACCGCCTTCGGCGGCGGCAGCGGGGACGGCGGGCGGGCCGCGCTGATCCTGGCGTTGTACACGCTGGTGCTGGGCATCGCCGTGGCCGTCCGGTATCGGCTCCACGCCGCGCGCAACTAGCTCCCTACGGCCAGGGCCGCCCGCAGCGACTCCAGGGCGTCCATGGCGATCTCGAACAGGGTGCGCTCGTCGTCTCGCTCCAGCCACTCGTCGAGCGCCACGGTCAGCACGGTGACGCCGGTGTCGGCGAGCATGGCCGCGGTCAGCGGGGCCAGACCGCGGCGCACGAAGCCGTCCCTGACCGCCTCCCGCAGGGCGGCGCGCTTGCGCAGGTCGCGCTCGCGCAGGCCGTCGTCGGACTGGACGATGGCGCGCAACTGCCGCAGCTCGGCCCGCCGCCCGTCGAACCGGGTCTCGGACACGGCGCGCAGGCTCTCCACGAGCACCGTCATCGGGTCCATGGACGCAGGCGCGTCGGCCAGCAGCCGGGCGGCCATCTGGGGGAACTCGTCTCCGGCGAACAACACCTCGCGCTTGTCCGCGAAGTGACGGAAGAAGGTCCTCGTGGTCAGGCCCGCCCGGGCGGTGATCTCGGGCACGGTCGTCGCGGCGAACCCCTGCTCGGTGAACAGCTCCAGCGCCGCCCGCTGTAGGCGCTCGCGCGCGTCCGGCCGCCATCTACTCACCGGGCCAGTCTAGATGATGACATGTCGTGTCATCATCGATTAGTGTGACGACACGACGTGTCATCACCGATGGTGACCGCGGAGAGGAGCACAACGTGGGCGGCGAGGTCTGGATCCTGGGCGGCAGCGGCCGCAGCGGCCAAGCGATCGCGGCGCAGCTGGCACACAGGGGTGTGGCGCCGGTGCTGGTCGGCCGGCACGCCGAGCGGCTGGCCGCCGCGGCGGCGCGGACCGGCGGCGCGCGCACGGTGGTCGCCGGCTCGGCCGAAGCGATGGCCGGCGAGATCCGCCGGCAGGGACCGGCCGTGGTGGTCAACACGGTCGGGCCGTTCACCGCGACCGCGCCGACGGTCACACGCGCCTGCCTGGCCGTCGGCGACTACGTCGACCTGGCCAACGACGTGGCCGCCGTGACCGGCGTGCTCGGCCTGCACGAGGCGGCTTCGGCCGCGGGGCGACGCCTGGTGACCGGGGCCGGGTTCGGCGTCACGGCCACCGAGAGCGTCGTGGTCAAACTGTGCGCCGGCCGTCCGGCGCCGGTACGGGTACGGGTCGACATGGTGCCCTCGATCGCCGTGGCCGCCGGGCCCATCGGCGAGGCGTTCGCCGCCACCCTCGTCGAGGGCATCCCCGGGGTCGAGGGGGGCCGCCGGTACGGGGGCCGCCGTTACCGGGACGGCCGGCTCGCACCGGCGCCCATCGGCGGCGAACCGGCCCACCTGGTGCTCCCCGACGGCGAGCGGGTCACCACCGCGAGCCTGCCGTCCGGAGAGCTGGTCGCGGCCCAGCGGGCCAGCGGGGCCCCCGACGTCGTCGCCGCGTCCAGCGAGGCACCCGCCTCGCCGTTGATGCGGGTGGTCCTGCCTGCGGCCACCGCGCTGCTGGCCAGCGCCCGGATCCGGGACTTCGCCCGGCGCCGGCTGGCCCGGGTGCAGGTCAAGGCCCATCCGCAGCCACGCCCGCACTCCTGGGGACACGCGCGCCTGGAATGGGCCGACGGCACCGTCGAGGAGGGCTGGCTGCGCGTCGGTGAGGCGCAGGAATTCACCGGCGCCGTCCCGGCCGAGGTGGTGCGCCGCCTGCTGTCCGGCGAAGGCCGGCCCGGAGCGTACACACCGGCCGCCCTGTTCGGCCCGTCGCTGGCCGAGGCGTGTGGCGGAACGTACCTGCCGGTGACCACGCGGACCGCTCCATGAGGTTCCTGCCTTACGCCGCGTCTTCACGAGGCCGCCCTCCGCCTCGCCCGTCCGGCGACGACCGGCTGACCAGCTTCCGAGACAGGTTTTAGGGTGACGTACGTGGGCGATCAGGGCGTGTGGGGCCAGGCCGCCTGGCCGATGTGGAACCCGGCGAGACCGGGCTCCCGTACGGCCCGCGTTCGCGGCGTCGTCGTGCTGTCGCTCCTGCTGCTCTGGCCGCTGTGGGAGGCGCTGCGGCCGGACCGGGGCCGGCCGGAGGCCGTCGCGGTGCGGATCGCGATCGGCGTCGTCACGCTCCTGTACGCCGTGGGCTGGCTGGGCGCCATGATCGCCGGGATCCGCCTGACGCCCCGGCGGCGGGTCCTGCTCGTCGGGGCGCTGTTCGCGCTGGCGACCGTGGCGGCGCTGCTGCGCAACGGCCCGCTCTACCTCGGCCACACCGGAGTGTTCAGCTACGTGCTCGGGGTGGCGGCCTGGCTGCTCCCGGCGCGGTGGGGGGTGCTGCTCGGGCTGGGCACCTGGGCGCTTCAGGCGCTCGCGCACTGTGCAGTTCAGGTGCTCACGCACCATGCGGCCCCCGGTCCCGTCGACTGGGGACATTTGGGCGGGCTCGTGCCCGGGATCGTGATCCCGGTGGCTGTGACGTTGCTGATCCGGCTCGTCGTCCAGCTCAATCACGCCCGCGAGGAGATCGAGGCGCTGGCGGCGGCGGCCGAGCGCGACCGGCTGGCCAGGGACCTCCACGACGTGCTCGGGCACAGCCTCACCACGATCACGGTGAAAAGTGGCCTCGCCCGCCGGGTGCTGGAGAGCGGCGGCGACCCGGAACGCGCGGTGGCCGAGCTGCGCGACGTCGAGCGGCTGTCGCGCCAGGCGCACAGCGAGGTGCGCCTCACCGTGGCCGGCCGCCGCCGGCCCTCCCTCGCCGCCGAGCTCGCGGGCGCCCGCGCGGCGCTGCGGGCCGCCGGGATCACCGCCGCCCTGCCGCCGTCCGCGGGCCACGTCCCGGCCGACCTGGCCGAGCCCTTCGCGTACGTCCTGAGAGAGGGGGTCACCAACGTGATCCGGCACAGCGGCGCCACGCGGTGCGAGGTGCTGTTCGGAGACGACTGGCTGGAGATCCGCGACAACGGCCCCGGGCGACGCGCGGCGGCGCCGGGCAACGGCCTTTCCGGGCTGGCCGAACGGCTGCGCGCCGTGGGCGGGCGGATCGAGGCGGGTCCGCTGCCTCCCGGTGGCTTCCGGCTGCGGGCGAGCCGCACATGATCAGGGTCTTGCTGGCGGACGACCAGGCGCTCGTACGGGGTGCGCTGGCGGCGATGCTCGCGCTGGAGCCTGACATCGAGGTGGTCGCCCAGGTCGGCACGGGCGAGGAGGTCGTCGAGGCGGCGCGGCGCAGCCGGCCGGACGTGGCGCTGGTGGACGTGCAGATGCCGGGCAAGGACGGGCTGGAGGTCACCGCCGACCTGCGCGCCGCGCTGCCGTCCTGCCGGGTGGTGATCTGCACGACCTTCGGGAGGCCGGGCTACTTCGCCCGCGCGATGGAGAACGGCGCCTCGGGCTTCGTGGTGAAGGACGCGCCACCCGAGCACCTGGTCGACACGGTGCGCCGGGTCCACGCGGGCCTGCGCGTGGTCGATCCCGCCCTGGCCGCCGAGTCGCTCGCCAGCGGGGCGAGCCCGCTCACGGGGCGGGAACGCGACGTGCTGCGCGCGGCCCGGCAGGGCGGCACGGTGGCGGAGATCGCCCGGAGCCTGCACCTGTCCGCCGGGACCGTACGCAACCACCTGTCGGCGGCCATCGGCAAGACCGGCGCCGGCACCCGCGCCGAGGCCGCCCTGATAGCCGAGGAGCAGGGCTGGCTCTAGAGGCTCACACCGTGTACGGCAAGGACGCGGTGTGACGGCGGTCCTCCTGGAAGCGGGTGATCGCCAGGACGACCGCGACGGCCAGGGCGGCCGCGCCGATGGTCAGGACGTTGGCGACGATGTCGAAAACGGCGGCGTCGCGGATCTCCGGCAGCTCCTCGGCATTCGCGTACTGCCGGCTCACGATCCTCGCCATGATGACGGCGACCAGCCATGCCAGCCACCAGGCCCAGACGAGGCCGGAACGGCGGGCGGTCGCGAAACTCCCGGTCCCTTCGATCGCATAGGGCTCGGACGATGTCCAGATGTCGTCGACGATTTGTTTCGGAAACCAGAAGTTGACGATCGGCACTATCCACCCGAAGATCAGCCAGGGCCTGGCCCGCCGGTGCGGCCACGGGCTCAGCGTCTCGGCGTTCGCGCGGGCGCGGAACAGCCAGACCAGGAACATGACGGCGGTGGCGAGATAGACGACGGTCCCCACCAGGCCGGACAGGCTGTAAAGCGCGTCATTGGCTTCGAGGTCGCTGAGGGGGACGGAATCCGTGTCGGCCTGGAACCTGTCGACGAGCACGACCCGCTGCGCGTCGACGGCCGAGGCGATCAGGCACATCAGGGAATCGACGGCTAGCATCACGACGGCCGCCGTGCCCAGGCCCCTTATGGGTTGCAGGGGAGCGGACGGTGGTGTGGGATACACAAAAGACTCCTCGAAATAGGCCGACGATTCATCATCCAATAAGGAGCGGAATTCGATTGTCCGCGTTTCTCACCTGGGATGATTCTGTGATCGCGTCGGAATCGGGAAATTCGGAATTTCTCCGGAGCCGCTCGGCGGCCATTACTGCCGCCGCCTTCCGACCGAAAAGCGAATGACCGGCGGGTGGCGGGAGCGCGATAATGCGTCGCATGTCTCAGGCGACACTGCGCACCGACCGCATCACACTCGTCCCGCTGTCCGACGAGCACCTGGAACACGAGGTCGAGCTGGACGCCGATCCCGAAGTCATGCGTTACCTCGCCGGCCGGGCACGCAGCCGTGAGGAGGTCGACAACTTTCACCGCCGGCGGCTCGCCGCCGCGGAGCGCGTTGCGGGGCTCGGCTTCTGGGCGGGTTTCATGGACGGGCAGTTCGTCGGCTGGTGGATCCTGCAGCCGCCCGAGCGTCCCGACCAGGGCCCGGTCGAAGGGCAGGCCGAGCTCGGCTACCGGCTCCTGCGCCGCTACTGGCGTCAGGGCCTGGCCAGTGAAGGAGCCCGCGAGCTTCTCCGCCACGGATTCGAAGATCTCGGGCTGACCCGCGTCTTCGCTGAAACCATGGCGGTCAACACCGCTTCCCGTGCCACGATGACCGCGATCGGCATGCGGTACGTCCGCACGTTCCACGCGGACTGGGAAGAACCGCTCCCCGGCAGTGATCTCGGTGAGGTCGAGTACGCGATCACCCGAGAGCAGTGGCTCGCCTCCCGAGCTGCCAAAGCGCGATAGTTGTCGCAATGGAGGCAGAGGTCGGCGGCGTGAGGGTGCATTACGCCGAACACGGAAGCGGACTCCCGGTGGTGGCGTTGCACGGCGCGGGGGTCGACCATCGCGAGATGGCCGGCGCGCTGGAGCCGGTGTTCCGCGACCGGCCCGGTTATCGGCGCGTCTACCCGGACCTGCCGGGAATGGGACGCACTCCGGTGCCGGACTGGTTGCGTGGCTCCGACGACGTCCTCGATCTCCTGCTCGGCCTGATCGACGCCGTCGTCGGCGACGAGGAGTTCGCGGTCGTCGGCCACTCCTTCGGCGGGTATCTCGCCGCGGCCATCGCCGACCGGCGGCCGGCCCAGGTCGCGGGACTGGCGCTGATCTGCCCACTCGGCGAGGAGACGCGCGACGTGCCCCCGCACGCGGTGCTACATGCCTCGGTCGACGTGGCCGATGTGCTGGATCCTGCCGAGCAGGCCCAGTTCCGGGACTATTTCGTGGTGCAGACGCCCGCCACTGTCGAGCGATTCCGGGAGTACGTGGCTCCGGCCCTGCCCCTCGTCGACCGGGATGGCCTGGGGCGGGTGTTCGAACGATGGCGGCTGAGCGACGCTCCCGCGGACACCCCTCCGTACACGGGCCCGGCTCTGATCCTCGCCGGGCGCCAGGACGCCACCGTGGGGTACGCCGGTGCGTGGGAGCTGGTGAAGCGGTATCCGCGCGCCACGTACGCCGTCCTTGACCGCGCCGGCCACGCGCTGCCGCACGAGCAGTCCGGGCTGTTCGCCGCGCTCATCACCGAATGGCTCGACCGGGTGAACGAGCACCGCCCGGCCTGAACGCCGAAGCCATGAGCTAAGTACTTCACGTACTTGACGTACCTGACGGCGGATCGGATACTGAGGGAGAGCGAAGGGGATTGGTATGGGAGTGCATTTCGCCAGCTACACCGAGGCTCGCGCGAAGTTGAAGGAGCTTCTGGACGCGGCGGAGCGAGGCCGCAGCGCGACCGTCAGCCGTGATGACCGGACCGCTGCTGTGGTGGACGGCGAGCGCCTCCGTTACTTCCTCACCCGGGTGTGCCCATCCCATGCGCAAGTGGTGCCCGAGGATGGCGGATGGTCGGTGTTCATTCCGGGATTGCCGGTCGCTGCCGACGGGCGGACGTTCGACGAGGCCATCGACGAGATGATCGACGCCCTCCGGGAGTACGCCGAGGACTGGCAGGACCACCTGTTGAACGCGGCCAACCACAGGGACAACTGGGGTCTCGTGCAGATGATCTGCCTGAGCAGCGACGACCAGCTACGGGAGTGGCTGACCGGAGTAGCTCCATGACGTGGCCCCAGCCGACCCGAGAGGATCACGAGCGCTTCTGCAAGGCCGAGGGCTGGCGGCGAATCCGGGACGCCAGGGGACGGACGGGCACCCATCACGTCACGTATGAGCTCGACCTTCCTGCGGGCGGCATCCTGCGGACGCGAATCTCACATCCGCCTGACCGTACGACCTATGGGCCCAGCCTTTGGGCTCATATCCTGCGGGACCAGCTCCAGGTCTCCGAGGAGGAGTTCTGGGGCTGTGTCCGAGACGGGGTCGTGCCCGACAGGGGCGGCTCTCAGATACCACCGAAGGCGCTTCCCGCGGATCTCGTGCACCTCCTCATTCACCGGGTGGGGCTTACCGACGCCGAGGTCGCGGGGATGTCGAAGGACCAGGCTCTTGCACGACTCCAACTCTTCTGGTCGGAAGGCTCGTAGCCCGATCAGGAGACGGGACGGCGGCGGTCGCCGTCCGCTCACGGATTGAGCGGGTACGGATCGCTGCGCAGCCTGCTGTACATCCAGCCGTCACGCCACTGACCGGCACGGAACTCCACCGCGCGCAGGACGCCCTCCAGCGTGAAGCCGGCCTTCTCCAGCGACTTCTGCTCCGCGATGTTCTCCGGATGGGTGGCCGCCTCGATGCGCTCGACAGGGGTGTGAGTGAACAGGTAGTCGCACAGCATCGCCTGAGCGCGCCAGCCGATTCCACGCCCGCGCCAGTCCGGAAGCAGGCCGATCCCTATCTCCCAGTAGCGGGAAACGCCGAAGCCTCGCGCCGACCAGCTCACCAGGCCGCCCAGTCGAGGCCGATCAATCCCGGCTCCGTGACGAACCGTCGGAACATGACGAGGTCGTCCTCTGTCACCGGCCGTAGTCGTACCTCAAGTGCGCTCACCGTGCCGCCTCCCGTCGATGCTCTTCGACACTAGCGCGAAGATCATCATCCGGTGACGGCGCGGAGGGAGCCGGGGTGACGGCCGGTGAGACGGTCGAGCCTGGCGGCGGTGACGTCGTCCGCGGGGAGATAGACGATCAGGAGTTCGCTGTCGTCGCCGGACAGGCCGAGGGTCTCGTAGGCCAGCCGTAGTTCGCCCGCCTCCGGATGCGCGAGCCGTTCGAGTCCGGTACGCCTGGACGGGCCGGGCGGAGACGTCAGCCGGTCGGTGAAGGGAGCGCCGACGGCGAGGGTCAGTTCGTCGACGAGATGCGCGATGTGCGGATCCTCGCGGGAGACGCCCAGTTTCAGCCCGGCGAGCCGCTCGTCGGCCACGCGGTCCCACTCCGGATAGGCGGCTCTGGCCCGGGGATCGGCGAAGACGTACCGCACCAGGTTGGCCGGCCGGATGTCCAACACCCCGATGGGACCGGCGAGCCGTTCGTAGCCGTTCGTGTGAGCGAGCACATCACCGAGCCGGTTGATCACTAACGCCGGGGCGGGCTCGAGCCGGTCGAGCAGTGCCCGGATGGTGGGACGGACCGACTGCGTGGGCGGTCCCTGGCACGGGCCGACGAGCCGACCGGCGCCGTCGGCCGCCTTGAAGTGGTGGAGCAGATGGAGGCGGTCGTCGGCGGACAGGCGCAACGCGTCGGCGAGGGCGGCGAGCACGGGCACCGAGGGGTGACGGTCACGCCCCTGCTCCAGCCGGGTGAGGTATTCGACGCTGATCCCGGCGAGCGTGGCCAGTTCGGAACGGCGAAGGCCGGGGGTGCGGCGCCGTCCGCCGCCGGGCAGCCCGACCTCGGCGGGGGTGACGGCCTCGCGGCGGGCCCGCAGGAACTCGCCCAAAGTGTTGTCGCTCACGGTTCGCAGGCTACCGAGCGGCCTCGTTCCCGATCGTGGCCCTGCGGGGGCCAGTCTCGGCCCGGTCTCCCTGCAGCGGTCCCCGTCGCCGGATTCTCGGTCCTGTTCGCGGTTTTACTGATTCGAGGAGCGTCGACATGGATCTGGGACTCACCGGCCGTACGGTCATCGTGACGGGGGCCTCCGGCGGCATCGGCCGCGAGATCGCCCGTGGCTTCGCCGCCGAAGGGGCCGACGTGGTGCTCACCTATCACCAGGCCCATGCGGGCGCGGAGCTGCTCGCCAAGGAAATCGACGGACGCTCGCTCGTCGCGCCGTACGCGCTGGACGACGAAGGATCGGCCCGCGGCCTGGTCGAGACCGTGCTGGAGTGGTCCGGCCGGATCGACGTGCTGGTCAACAACGCCGTGCACTGGGGCGCCGCCGAGCCGGAGCCGAATCTCCCCTTCGAGGCGGTGCCGGACGAGAGGTGGCAGAAGGTCGTCCGGGCCAACGTCGAGGGCGCGCTGCGGCTCAGCCGGGCGGTCGTGCCGTCCATGCGGGAGCGCCGATGGGGCCGGATGGTGCACGTCTCGTCGAGCGTCGCGGTCGACGGCATGCCCGGTGGGGAGTACTACGGCGCGGCCAAGGCGGCACTGCACGGTTTCAGCAGGTCCGTCGCGTTCGGGCTCGGGAAAGACGGAGACATCCTGTCCAACGTCGTCATGCCCGGCTTCACCAGGACCGAGACCAACGTCGCGATGGCCGAGCAGTGGGGCGGGCACTACAGCGCGCGGGCACCGATCGGCCGCCTGCTCGACGCGGCCGAGGTCGCGAACGCCGTCGTCTACCTGGGCTCGACCGCCAACACCGGCATCACCGGCCAGGCCATCAAGGTGACCGGCGGGGTCTGACCGGGAGCTCGAGCCTGCGCCGTCCATGCGCGCCGACCGCGAGGATCGCGACTACGGGAGCAGGCGGACGAGGCCGTCCTCCAGGTAGGCGGTCCGGCCGGCGTCCGCCGCCGAGATCGCCGCGTTCATCCTCCGTGCCAAGCCGGGCGGCAAGAACGTGTCGAGGTCGGTGGGAGGAACGAATACATGGTCGTCGAGCTCCTCGGGCGGCAGGCGGACCACCGCGATTTGAGAGTCGGTGAGCACGCCCGCGTCGAAGACGAACATCAGCCCGGCCTCCCACGGCGGTGCCGGTGGCACCCAGTCGACGCATGCCAGCTGAACCACCGGCGGCGCGATGCCCAGCTCCTCCTGCAATTCACGGAGCACGGCAGTGACGGGAGACTCCCCGGCCTCGACGATCCCGCCGGGGATCTCCCAGTCGTCCTTGTAGACCGGGTGCACGAGCAGCACCCGCCCCTCCTGGTCTCGAAGCAATGCGCCCGCCCCGGCGCGCAGGCGCGGTACGGAGGCGACGTAGGCCAGGAATGACGCAGAGTCGCTCATGACGCTCCGACACTATGAGGGCTCACCGAACCGTGACGCGATGGTGGGCCTGCCGGACGCTCTCAGTCGAGGGGATGCGCCCTCAGGTACTCGACCGCATCTTCGTTCGTGGCGAGCCACTGGTCGCAGGCGCCCCACTCCTTGCGGTCCGTGCCCGCGTCGGAGAGGGCGACGTAGGCGACGGCCGGCCGGTGACAGGAGCTCTTGCCATGCGCGCTGCACTTGCCCTGCGCACCATCCGTGGAGGGATTCCGGAACAGACGTGCGTCCCACCGCTGGATGTCGATGATTTTCGATGTCATTCGCGGCATGTCGATCAGTCTGATCATTCCGCCGGTGACGAGCAAGGGTTTCCTGAGGAGATCAGGACGCGGGGCAGCGGTAGGCGGCGTGGCGGTTGGGGGAGCAGCAGACCACGCCGCACGTGAGGAACCGGCCGCCGGTCAGCCAGATGCCCCACTGCACGTCCACGCCGTTGTAGAGCGCCTCGCGGGCGGTCTCCAGCCGGAAGTCCAGCCCGAGCCGTGCCTCGTCGGCCGGGCGGAGGAAGGTTCTGTGCGTCGCCCGGTAGTGCTCGGCCAGCCAGGCGAGCGCGTCGTCCGGTGCGGCAGGGGAGGCGTCGATCCGGCGGGCCGGCTTCAGCAGCCAGTCGCAGGTACGCATCGGCGGCAGCGGGGAACTCGTGAACGGCCCGGGGTCGGCGGGCGGCAGCGGCGGCCGTCGCTCGGCCTCGTTGCGCAGGTCTGCCCCGATGCCGCTCCACAGGTAGCAGTGCAGGTGCATGGCGCTCCGTACAGTGGGGTGGCCCCTGCCTGCTAGCACCGGGCAGGGGCCACCGTGCTCCTACAGTGTGGTCAGGCCGGCCGCGCGAAGCTCGGCACCGCTGAACCGGAGAGTCCCGGCATCCGGGTTCTTGCTGTCACGCAGGGCGAAGGCGTCGGCCTCGCCCGGAATCGGGGCCAGCTCGACGCAGGACTCCACGTCTTCTTCCTGCTGGTTGCCGCCACACAGCCGCCGGAAGCGCACTCCGGCGAGGTCGTGGTCGTACAGGTCCATCGCGTTCCTTTCCTGTTGGTGGTCCCGCTCGGACGGGTTGCCGTGCGGGTGTCTTGTGGGGTTCAGCGGGCGGGCGGCTTCATCGGGCTGGGTTTCATTTGGCCGGGCTTCATTGGGCTGGGCTTTATCGGGCGCGACCGAGCAGCAGGTCAAGCCACATCCGGAGCACCCGTGCGTCCGGCAGCCGCTCGGTCTCTCTGATCTCCGGTTTGTTGCCACTCCGGTCCGTCCGGCGGACGAACAGCAGCCCGCCTGACGCGCAGAGTTCGTACGCCAGTGGCGAGCAGTGGTCGCAGGTGTGGGCGACGACCCGGGCTCGAACAGTGCGCCTGGTCTCGCGCATCCATCGGATCACGACATGCCCCGGCTGCTCGGGCGCTACATGCACCCCGGGACAGTCGGACTCGGCCTGAGCCGCAGCCTCCAGCGCCCGGACGGCGGACGATCGGAGGGTGTTCACCGGGGAGACAACCCGGCGGCGAGCTCCTCCTGGTGGCGGAGCTGTGCAATGAGTTGTTCCGCGTCGTCGCCGTCGACCGTGTGGCTCAACCCGTGATCCAACTGCACGTCGGTGAGCCGCTGATTGCGCGTGGCCCAGAGGCGATCCGCTGAGCTCCGCCAGATCGTCCAGGTGGGGAACGCCGCCTGTAGGTCCTCAAAGGTTGTCGTCGTGGGCATGGCGCCAGCGTGACTCATCGTGTCTGGGCATTCACACCGCGTTCTCGGGACGTGCGGGACGTTTCGCGTTACCGTCTGAATACGTCCTCAAGGTCCTCCCGATACGGGGTTGCCGATGACCAATCACTCTCTACGCCAAGCCATGTGTAGTGCGAGACTTACCGAAAGGGACCTCGCGTTGCGATGCGAGGTGGACGTGAAGACGGTGTCCCGCTGGCTGACTGACGAGGCACGTGTACCGCACCCCCGTCATCGGTGGGCCGCTGCCGCAGCGTTGGGAGTGGATGAGTCCGTGTTATGGCCCGAGGCAATACGCAACACGGTTAAGACCGGACCTGACCGAGAGGTCTTGTCGGTCTACCCTTACCGGTCCGCCTGTCCCAAGAGCGTATGGCGATCGCTCATCACTGAAGCTAAGTCGAACATCACCCTGGCTGGATACACGAACTACTTTCTCTGGCTTGAGCACCCCAATCTCGCCAAGGTGCTCAAGCACAAAGCTGAGCAGGGATGCCGCATTCGTTTCCTGATCGGGGACCCCGACAGCGAGGTAACCCGCCGACGTGAGGAGATTGAAGGCGTCCCGCTCACGGTGTCCACTCGGATCCGAATCACGCTGGCCGAGCTCGACCAACTCAAGGACGTGCCGGGCATCGAGGCGCGGTTCGGGGACGAGCACATCGCCATGTCGGTGTTCCAGTTCGATGACGAGATGCTGGTCACCCCGCACTTGGCCAAGCTGGTCGGCCACGACTCGCCGCTCCTGCACCTAAAGCGCCACCAAGACGATGGCCTCTACGACCGCTTCGCCTATCACGCGGACGAGTTGTGGTCAGTTGGCCGCGACATCTGGTCGGATTAAATAGCGGGATGACAAACAATTGCCTTCGGTCCTGCATCGGCCGATATCGTCGCTCGCTTCGCCTGACCCTATGGGCTAAGGAATAGAGTAATCCCACAGTCGCTGCCCGAGGAAGCGATTGCCGCTCACCTGAGGGAGCTACCAGGGTGGGAATGTCAGGATGACACTTTCGCCTGACGTTTACGAGCATGTATCGCACGAGCGTCCACACGACGATGCGTGTAGCCGCCAACGCGCGGGAGGTCGCTCACCACCTCCTTGTCTGGCAGCAGTCCGTCTCGTGGTCAACACACGACGCGAAAACCTGGCAACTGTTGAGAACTTCGAGCTCAGTCGCCGCATTACGCACGCCTTGCTGGGGATATATCTGTCGCCCAGATGTGATGCGTACAACCTCGTCGAGTGTGATATGGGGAATTGGGTTATGTAGTCCTTATTGGAATGAAGTATTGCCATAGCGAGAGGGGGTGGCAATCAATTTAATTCTTGCTCCAGTGGTCCCGATGGTAAGCAACGTGCCTCAGATCAATATTATGGTCCTTATGTACGTGAAGTTGACTAGCTGCTTGGCCAGTCAGGGCGTCAATAACCCTTAAGTCGTCCGTAAGATATAGTGCTCCATTGTCGAAACGTACATGATCGTTTGGGCACAGGCAGAGGACATTTTCTGGCACATCGGGGCCATGATGAGGCTTCCCTAAGGCTCGGATGTGAGCGCCTTCACTGTAGAGTCCTCCAGTCACCTCTATGGCAAGTCCGCAGATTTGGCACTTATGGGAGTACCAGGACTTAACGATATGCGCGACCATGCTGTTTCGGACGATGCGTTGTATGACTGAGGTGACAACTTGTGTGGGCTTGTTGGCCCCCTGACTGGTGAGCTTAGGACTAGAGTCTTCCGGCGTTGATATTTCGTCGTCCTGTAGCTTGATGAGACGGAATTGCCAGACGCGAAAGCCGTCCACCCCCAACTTCGACCAGTGGTCTTCTACTCGATAGAGGCCGTCGTATCGATAGCCGGAAATTGGTGCGTACGGCGACTGTTGATGCTTCTTTTTATGGCGTCCTCGTATTACGCGTACTGGAAACCCCTCTAGCTGGCTGCGAACGAGGGCGGCATTTCCCCAGTCAGTTATTTTTTGGTCGCGAACCTGGCGCTCTGAACTCTGGTCGCGCCCTCCGTGTCCGGTATAAACGATGACATCTCCATAATCCGCGTCATCTATATATCCACCGGATACTACGATGGCGTCTGCGCCTGTTTTGGCGGTACCTGATATACCTGCCATATTCTGCGAATGTAGACCTGCAGCCTGAAGTTCTGCTCTCCTGCGGAACGAAGAACCTTCAGGGTATCCCGGGATATGTCCGAACTGGATGCCCATGTCGCAACATCATGGCATATCGGACAATGTCGGATAGGATTGTCCTCCAATTCGTTACGGTTGTGGGTCGGACAGAGTCGCTGTCGCCCTCGCCCGCTGGTTGGCGGGTATCGAGGGGCCCGGCCGGGTCGGGGGGTGCCCGACCCGGCCGGGGAGGGGTCAGAGCTCGGAGACCCAGTACGGTTCCACGTCCATCCAGCCGTTCCCTCTCGCGCCGTTCAGACGGCCGCGGCTGGAGGTGGACAGCGTGTACCAGGAGTCCACATAGTCGGGGTCGTCGGTCCACCAGGAGGTGGGGATGGCGGAGATGATCGGGTCGACCAGCGGGATGTAGGTGCCGGCGTCGGCGATGGTCAGCAGCGCGGTGATGATCGCCTGGGCGAGTTGCTGATAGTTGGTGTCGCCGTCGTCCTCCATCATCACGACGTCGGCAAGGTTGTACTTGTAGCCGTTGAAGTGGACCAAGAGCTGGTTGGGGGAGTAGGTCGTGCCGTCGTGATCCAGGTAGGGCATCTGGACGATGGTGACGGTCGCCTTACCATCCAGGCCGAAACCCCCGACGATGCTGTAGATCTCAGCGGCCCCCTTGATCCATGGCTCCTCGTCGTCCGACAGGCGGACTGCGCCGATCTTGGTGGCCCAGTATCCGCCTGACGACTGGACGCTCGCGAGCGGCTTGGCCTCGGAGACTCCGCTGTGGGACAGGGTCTTGCGCATGAGGTCGATCCCCTTGGGTAACGCCTTGGCCACGTCGACCTCGACCACCAGCACCGGCCGCGTGGGCGCCACGGCGGGGTCGAGGGTCACCTTCCCGCCGAGCGGGTCGTACGCGGTGATCGAGGCGACCTCGTCGTCCGTGGGCGCCGCCGCTACCAGCGGCACCTCACCGCGGGTCAGTCCGGCGCGCATCGCGTCGGTGGCGACGCGCAGCTGTAGGAGTGAGCCGCTGTTCGAGGGGAGACCCTTGGCGGCGAGCACGGCCTGGTTGGCCGTGAGGGCGGCCCGGGCGAGGTCCGTGTTCGCGGTGAGCGCCAGCAGGTCCGCGGGCGCCGAGGCGGTGGCCGACACGGCGCGGTCGCGGACCTCCCGGTCGGCCAGGGCGCTTGCGACCTGTGCGGCGAGACGGTCGGTGGCGGCGGCCACCGTGCCGCGGGCGGCGGGAGACGAGGAGGCGGGCGCCGGATCGGGGGGAGAGGCCAGGGCCGTTCCGCTGGACAGGGCCAGCGCGGCCGCCATGGCGATGGCGGCAGTGAGGACTCGGGTCACGAGTCTTCTCCTTCGGTCAGGGTTCCGGCCGGAAGGGGTGAGGGCCGGAGCAGGGAGACAGTTGGAGAGTGACAAGTGATGACAACTCGTGAAATGTGGAAACTTGCCGATGACAGTGCCGCCATTCAGTGCGGCTTCACGCTTTTCTGACTCGATTCGTCAAACGATGATGGTACGAATCTGAACGTCTGCCCGCAGGCGACAGCGTCGTGCGGATCCCCCGCCAAGCTTCGATCGCGGATCAGCGCGACGTACGCGCTCCCCGAGATTCGGGTGACACGCGGCCGACTCGGCCATCACCACCCAAGCCCCACCTTTCGGCGCCGTCAGTGGCTCGGAGCGTGGTGCCCATCTCCCGGCAGTGACGCCGGAATCTACCTCTTCACTAGGGCGCTTGAGCGATCGCTCAAATCGGCCTACTCTCGGTTTTGAGCGAACGCTCAAGACGTGGGAGATGCGTATGGCGCGGTTCGTGTACGTGGAGTGCCTGATCAAGGCGGACATCGAGGAGCTGTGGCGGCGGACGCAGCGGCCTGAGCTGCATCAGCGGTGGGATCTGCGGTTCACGGAGATCGACTACCTGCCGCGGGCCAACGGCGAGCCGCAGCGGTTCCGGTACGCCTTCCGGCTCCTGCCCGGCCTTGTCATCACCGGCGCCGGCGTCACGGCGGGGGACCGCCACGACACCGACGACAGGACGTCGGCGCTGCGCTTCTCCTCCGATCACCCGCTCTCGCTGATCCGCTCCGGCTCCGGCTACTGGCGGTACGTCCAGGCCCCCGACGGCGTCCGCTTCATCACCCGGTACGGCTATCGCCCCGGCTGGGGCAAGGCCGTCGACCTCGTGTTCCGGCCGCTCATCGGCTGGGCGACGGCCTGGTCCTTCGACCGGCTCCGCCTGTGGCTGGAGACAGGCCAGACGCCCGAGCGCTCCCTGTGGCAGGCCCTCGCCGAGCTCTGCCTGCGCACCCTCACGACCGCCATCGCCGTCACCACCACCCCGACTGCCGTCGCCTGCCTGATAGGAGCGGCGGCGATCCTCCTGCCGCCGCTTCCGTCGACCCCGGCGGCCCGGCGCTGCCTGCGCCGCGCGCCACACCAAGGCAAGGCCGCCGCACTCGCTCACCTGGAGACACCATGACCTCGATGTTCGAACGCGCCCTTGGCGCCGACTTCGCCCGGCTGCACCCGCAACTGCAGCGCCGCTTCGGCGTCAGCGTCAGCGGCGGGCAGGCCTGCGTGGGCACGGGGGTGATGGAGCAGATCTGGCACGCCGGATTCACCCGGCCGTTCCTGGCCCTCGGCGGCACCCGCAACATCCTGGTCCCCGAGCAGGGCCGGCAGGTGCCGTTCACCATCGAGAACTACCCGTACGTCGACTCCTATGGGCGGGAAACCGTCACGTTCGTGCGCACCTTCGATCTGCCCGGCCGTCCCAGGCGGTTCGACGCCACGATGGTGTACGACCCCGCCAAAGGCATCGTCGACTACCTGGGCTCGCACCAGCATCTGGCCGTTGACCTGAGCTTCCAGGTGGACGAGTTCGGCGGCCTCGTCATCCGCTCCGAAGGGTTCCGCTTCCACGAGGGCCGGCTCTCGTGCGGCCTCCCGAAGGCCATCACGGGAACGGCCGTCGTCAGGGAGTCATACGACGACGACGCGGAGGAGTTCCGCGTCGGCGTGACGGTCTCGCACCCCAGGCTGGGCCCCATGTTCGGCTACTGGGGCGCCTTCCGGGCCCGCTACGTCGACGTCACCGAGCAGGGCGTGCCCGCCGTCGTCAGGCCGCGGCGCGAAGAGGCACGCCTGTGAGATCACCAAACGCCGTTCTGAGCCCGCCCGACGGCAATCAGCTGACCGAACTGGAGACGCCATGACCTCGATCTTCAAGCGTGCCCTCGGCGGCGACTTCTCCCGGATGCACCCGCGACTACAGCGTCGCTATGACGTGAGCGTCACCGACGGCCGGGCCTGCGTCGGCACGGGGGTGATGACGCACGTCTGGCACGCGGGCTTCACCCGGCCGTTCCTCCTGCTCGGCGCGCAGCGCAACATCCTGGTTCCCGAGCAGGGCCGGCAGGTGCCGTTCACCATCGAGAACTATCCGTACGTCGACTCCTACGGGCGGGAGGCCGTGACCTTCGTCCGCTCCTTCGACCTGGGCCGCCGAAGACGGTTCGACGCCACGATGGTGTACGACCCCATTCGAAACGGCATCCTCGAGTACGTCGGGTCGCACCAGCACGTGTCCGTCGACCTGGATCTCCAGGTGGACGAGCGTGGCGGGCTGACCTTCCGCACCGGCGGCTTCCGGCTGCACGAGAGGTGGCTCTCCTGCCGGCTGCCGAAAGCCGTCACCGGAAGCGCCCTGGTCCGGGAGTCGTACGACGACGAGGCGGGGGAGTTCCGCATCGAGGTGACGGTTTCCCACTCCAAGTTGGGCCCGTTCTTCGGCTACCGAGGCGCCTTCCAGGTCGAGTACGTCGACATCGCCGAGCACGGCGTGCCCGCTACGGTGAGGCCGCGGCGCGAAGAGGTACGCCGCTGAGAGGGGAGACGATGGGCGACACCCGGACGAGGCTGCTCGAAGGCGCGCTGGAGACGCTGCGCACTCAGGGCATCGCGAAGGCCTCGGCGCGGGCGATCGCCTCCGCCGCCGGGGTCAACCAGGCGCTCGTCTTCTACCACTTCGGCAGCGTCGACGAGCTCCTCGCGGCGGCCATGCGGCACGGCTCCGAGCAGCGGGTCGCCGTCTACCGGGACCGGTTCGCGTCCGTGACCTCTCTGAAGGAGCTGCTCGATCTCGGCCGTTCCCTGCACACCGAGGAGCGCGCCGAGGGGAACCTGACGGTGCTCGCCCAGATGCTCGCCGGGAGCCAGACGGACGAACGGCTCGCGCCCGCGACCGCCGGGGGGCTCGCCCTGTGGGTCGCCGAGGTCGAGGAGGTTCTCAATCGAGTGCTGACCGGCACCCCCCTCGCGGAGTTCGTGGACGTCGCCGGACTGGCCCGCGCCACCGCGGCCGCCTTCGTTGGCCTCGAACTGTACGAGGGCGTCGACCGCGACGGTGCGGAGCGCGCGTTCGACAGCCTGGAGCAGCTCGCCGGTCTGGTCGCGCTGCTGGAGGACATGGGCCCGCTCGTACGGCGCACCGTCCGCAGCCGCCTCCGCAAGGCCAACTCCGGCTGATCGCGTCTCGCATCGCGCGTGCTCATAACGCCGTCTCGGACCGATCACCGCACTGCCGGCTACGGCTGCGGCCAGAATTGCAGTTTGAGCAGAGTGAAGTCGACGATTTCCGGCGTGAACTCTTCGTGGCCGAGGGATTTGCGGTGGACTCTGACCTGCCAGACGCTGTCCGGCCGGCCGAGGTCGAACTCCGCGCCGTAGGAGGCATCGCCGGAATGAACACTCACGGCGAACACCTTCCCGGAGGTGAACCGGACGCTCCCGGACCAGGACCTGTCCCAGGAGTCCAGGGGAGGAGGCGGCCCATCCCAGAGCTCGTATCTGATGAGACACCTTTCGCTGCCCTCATCGATCGCGATGCCGTTGTCGCCTGTGGCGACCCATCCGGCATTGTCGATCTCGTACAGCTCCCACTCCGCGTCGACGTCCGCGATGCCGGTCAGATATTTCAATATCTCGCGCCAATCGAGCAGTTCGCGGATTATTTCTGCCACGGCTTTCCTCGCCTCTCCTCGTGTGGGAAGTGGGACCTGTCCATGTCGGGCCGACCGCCGAGGGACTCAGCGCAGCGGGGGGACGGCGTTGCGGGCGCGGTCGAGGGCGAGCACCGGCCACCAGGTGCCGCCGATCGGATCGACCTGGCGATACACGGGGTCCTCGGGGCCCTTGCCGCCGCGCGTGCACTGGCCGTTGGACTGCTCGGGGGAGCGCAGCCACAGGAACGCGTCGGCGAGCTCGCTGCCCGTGTCCGTGGTCGGGCGGCGGCCGACGCCCCGGCCCGGGGGGTTGCACCACGCCTGGGGGTCGGCGTACTTGCCCTCCGGCGGCTGCCACCCGCCCTTGCCGTTCCTGCTGGTGTCGATGACGAAGTGGGTCAGGGGCACTCCGGCCGGCACCGCGTCGATCTCGGCGCCGGTGCAGGTGCTCGTGCCGTCGTTCATCTTCACGTAGAGGCAGCGCGACAGGCTTTCCCCATAGCCGAGGAGCTCGTCGGTCTCCTGGAAGTCCGCCATGTTCAGGTAGAAGCCGTCGGCTCGCCGCACCCCGGCCTTCAGAAGCCGGTCGGCGATCTCCACGAGGCTGGGCCAGCCCTTGATGCCGCCGTCGAGATACACGGCCGTGTGCGGAAGCCTGCCCAGGCGGCTCACCGCGTAGCCGAGCTCGCGGTAGCGCTCGGCCGCGCCCGCCTTGCTCCCCTGCGAACAGCTGTTCCCGCCCGGGAGTCTGGTCAGGCTGTTCGGCTCCAGCACGACCACCGCCCGCGCCGGGCCGATCCCCTTCGCCACACGATCGATCCAGGCGCGGTACGACCGCTCGTCCGGCTCACCCCACTGCGAACAGTCCTTCATCGGCACGTGATCGGCCACGAACACGGGAACGGCATGACGGGCGGAGGCCTGCCGTACGGTCGACACGACCATGCGCTCGGCGTCGGTGGCCGGCATGTTCAGGTTCACGGGATGCGGCACCGCGGCCAGAGCGCGCATCAGCGCGGCGTCGGCCTTCCTGCCCTGCGTGTTCAACACGCTCGCCTGGCGCTGGGCGTCGGGTTCCTGCCGGTACGCGAACCGCACGCCGGGCTCGCGAAGCGGGTTGCCGCCGCTGCCCGCCGGGGCCTTCGACGCGGCCGGGGCGGTGGGCGTAGGCCCCCCGGCGTCCACCGCGGCCGGACGCGTCGAGGCGGCGGAGGAGGCGGCGGCGGAGGCGGCGGAGGCGGGGGCCTGCGTGTCGCCGTCGGAGAGCCAGACGGCGGCCACCGTCGCGATCACCGCCAGCCCGGCCACCCCGGCCGCGGCCCCGGCCACGAGGCCGCGGCGCCGTCTCCTGCCCCCGGGCACCGTCGTGACCGAAGACCCGGACGGCACCGGAGACTGCGACACCACCGGGGACTGCGACACCACCGGGGACTGCGACACAACCGAAGGTCCAGGCACCACCGAGGATCCCGGTGACGGCCCGGTCGCCATCGAGGACCCGGTCGCCATCGAGAACCCGGGCGCCATCGAGAACCCCGGCGCCACCGACGACCGCGACGACGGGGGCGCCCCGCCCGCCGCCGAAGGGGACATCGCGGGAGAGCCGGTGAGCGCGTCGAGGATGTCCTGCACGGTCGGGCGTCCGGCCGGATTCTTAGTCAGGGCGCGTCCCACCAGCGCGCCCAGCGGCCCGTCGAGACCGGCCAGGTCGGGCTCCCCGTTGATGATCCGGTTGAGCACGACAGGAAGCGGCCCGTTGCCGAACGGAGCGCGGCCCGTTCCCGCGTACGCGACCGTGCCCGCCCACGCGAAGACGTCCGAGGCGGGCGTGAGCGGGCCGCCCGAGAACTGCTCGGGCGACATGAACGACGGGGTACCGACGACTGCGCTGCTCATATGGCTTCCCACATCGGCGATGTGGGCCACGCCGAAGTCGATGACCTTGGGCCCGATGGGGGAGAGCAGGACGTTGCCGGGCTTCAGGTCGCGGTGGATGATGCCGGCCGCGTGGACGGCACGCAGGGCGGTCGCGACGCTGACCGCGAGCCCGTCCAGGCTGGAACCGCGCAGCGGCCCGTCCCGCTCGACGGCCTCCCGGAGCGTCGGGCCGGGCACGTACTCGGTGACCAGATAGACGGTCGCGCCGTCCACCTCCGCGTCCAGCACGGCGGCGGTGCAGAAGCGGGCGACCCGCTTGGCCGCCTCCACCTCCCGCCGGAACCGGCGGCGAAATTCGGGGTCGGCGGCGATGGCGTGATGGAGCAGCTTGACCGCCACGCGCGTGCCGTCCGGCGCCTCGCCCAGATAGACGGTGCCCATGCCGCCCTGGCCCAGCATGCGCAGCAGCCGGTAAGGCCCGACCTGGGCCGGGTCACCCGTCCGCAGGCCGGACTCGTGCTGCCCGGGTAAGCCCCCCGCCCCGCCGCCGTTCGTGCCGGATTCCGCCATCGCTCGCCCCCGCTGGCATGCCCCGATCGTCAGGTCAGTACGGGATCTTATTGACCGCCGCCGGGCCGGGCCACCGCCGGCGGCGCCGTCGACGCTTTCAGGCGCCGGCGCCGCCGTCGACCGGCACGATCGCGCCGGTCACCACGGAGGCTCGGTCGCTGAGCAGCCACGCGGCCACCTCGGCGACCTCGCGGGGCTCGGCCATCCGGCCGAGCGGCGTCGCCGCGTTGTTGGCCTCGATGATGCCGGGAGTCACTGCCTCCCACTTCTCCATCATCTCCGTGGCGGTGCCGCCGGGGGTGATGCCGTTGACCCGGATGCCCTCACGGGCCCAGGTCACCGCGGCGGTCTCGGTGATGCTGTTGAGCGCGCGCTTCATCGCGCCGTACGCGGGAAGGACGGGGTTCGCGCGGCGGCTGCCGATGCTCGAGGTGTTGACGATCGCCCCGCCGCCGTTGCGCCGCATGAGTGCGGCCTCGGCGGTCATGGCGGTCCAGTGCCCGCGGAAGTTCACCGTGAACTGCTGGTCGATGTCCTCGTCGCTCGTGGTGTCGAGCGGGCCGGGCTGCTGGATGACCGCGCCGTTGTTGAACGCGCCGTCGAGCCGTCCGTGCAGCTTCTCGACACGGTCGACGGCGGCGCGGATGCTCGCGCGGTCGGCGAGGTCCACGGTGACGGCGTCGGCGACGCCTCCGCCGGCGCGGATCTCGGTGACGACGCGGTCGAGGGCGCCGGTGTCACGGGCGGCGAGGACGACGGCGGCGCCCTCCCGGGCGAAGAGCCGGGCCGCGGCCTCGCCGATGCCGCGGCTCGCGCCGGTGATGAACACGACCTTGCCGGTGAGCAGGCCGACAGGCGCGGTGTCGATGTCGTTTGTCATGCCGCCAGCGTGCGCGGTCCCGGGGGCACGCATACAGGCACAGGCGGTACCACGATGAGCGGCCGCGCAGCGTGCACACTTGAGATATGGACAAGCACGAGCTTGGGGCATTTCTCCGTAGCCGTCGCGAGCGGCTCCGGCCGGAGGACGTCGGTCTCCCCTCGGGCTCCCGACGCAGGACGCCAGGCCTCCGCCGCGAGGAGGTGGCGGTCCTCGCGCACATCTCCACCGAGTACTACGTCCGGCTCGAACAGGGCAGGGCGCCGCGGCCCTCGGGCGAGGTCCTCGCCGGGATCGCCGGCGCGCTGCGGCTCACGGACGCCGAGTCCGACCACCTCCACGTCCTCGCGGGCACCGCGCCGATCCACACCGGACTGCACCGGCGGGACGTGCGCCCGAGCATCCTCGCGCTCCTCGAGCGGCTCCCGCAGACGGCCGGTATCGTGATCTCCGCAACGTTCGAGGTGCTCGCCTGGAACGATCTCGCGGCAGCCCTGATGGAAGACTTCGCCGCGCTCGCCCCCGAAGACCGCAACCTCGCACGTAAGGCGTTCCTCGGGCCGACGCCGCCTCACGAGACGATGTACGGCATCTCCGACGCCGCCGAGTTTCGGCACCATGTCGTCATGGAACTCCGGTCCACCCTCGCCCGCTATCCGTCGGACCCCGCGGTGACGGGTCTCGTCGAGGAGCTGCGCGACGGCAGCCCCGAGTTCACCCGGCTCTGGGAGCGGCACGACGTGCAGGCGGCGCAGACGCAGACGAAAACCTTCCGTCATCCGGCCGTCGGAGAGATCACCCTCGACTGCGACTCCCTCAAACTCACGGACCGCGACCAGCACCTCGTGCTCTACACCACGCCACGGGGATCGCGTGACGCGGACGCGCTGGCTCTGCTGAACATGCTCGCCACCGAGAGTAAGACCCTCAACACGGCGCCCTGACCTGCTCCACGTCGCGATGTGCGGCAGAGACCATCGGCCGATTCGGTGCGCTCGCACGGGCGCTCGCCTGCCCCGCGGGCACCGGGGACTCCCCGGGGTGGCGGACCCGGACGGGCTCGTGACCGGGCTCGTACCGGGCCGGGAACCGCCTTCAGCCGACCCTGACGACGTACTTGCCCCGCACCCCGCCCGCCTCCAGCGCCCGGTGCGCCGCCGCCGTCTCCTCCAGCGGGAAGCACCTGTCCACCGCGGGGCGCAGTCTCCCCTCCGCCACCTCGCGGGCGAGGTCGTCGAAGAGTGCCCGCTTGGGGTTGCCGCTGAAGAAGCGCACCCGGCCGCGTCCGTGTACGGCGCTGGCGGCGATGTAGCCGAGTGAGGCGGCGAGCCGCGTCAGGTCGAAGGCGATGGTGACCATGCGTCCGCCGGGCGCCAGCAGGCGCCGGAAGGCCCGCAGGTCGGTGCCCGCGGTGTCGAGGACCACGTCGAACGGGCCCAGTTCTTCCGGTGAGACGGTCCGGTGGTCGATGACGTGGTGGGCGCCGAGCGTACGGACGAAGTCGAGGTTGGCGGCGCGGGCCAGGGCCGTGACCTCGGCGCCGTATGCCCGTCCGAGCTGGACGGCGGCGTTGCCGACGCCGCCCGCGGCGCCGCGTACGAGCAGTCGTTCGCCGGGGCGCAGTCCGGCCTTGTCGCGCAGCGCCGTGATGGCCGTGGTCGCCACCGGCAGCGCGGCGGCTTCCACGAGATCAAGCCCGTCCGGGACCCGGCCGAGCCGCTCGGCCCGGACTGTCACATACTCGGCGGCGCTGCCGAATCCGGTGCGGCCCACGATGCCCCACACCCGGTCGCCGACCGCGACGTCCGTCGTGCCGGCGCCGAGCGCGGCGACCTCGCCGGTGAAGTCCACCCCGACGCGTTGCGGAAACTTGCGTCCGGTGAAGAGGCGGAGCCTGCCGGAGCGGGCCACCGTTTCGCCGCCGTTGACGCTGAACGCGTGCACCCGCACGAGCACCTCGCCGGGCGCCGGTTCGGGGCGTGGCACCCGGCCCACGTACAGCACCTCGGGGCCGCCGAAGCGGTCGAAAAGCACTGCTCTCATCGTGCGGTCGTCCATCGTTCTCACCTTCGCCACCAGTGACCGTGCGGGGTCTGGCCCGAGCGTAGGCTCATAAGTGGACGACACCGTCCGTTTGGATCGGAAGTGAGAGACAGTGGTGGAGGATTCCTCTCGAATCGCCGGCCCGGGGCTGCGGGCCGACGCCCGGCGCAACCGGGGCCGCATCCTCGTCGCCGCCCGTGCGGTCTTCGCCGAGCACGGGATCGACGCGCCGATGGCGACCGTGGCCCGGCGGGCCGGGGTCGGCGTGGCGACGTTGTACCGGCGTTTTCCGACCCGCGACGCCCTGGTGCGGGCCGCGTTCGCGCAGCAGATGGAGACCTGCGCCCGGGTGCTCACCGAGGCGCTGGCCGACCCCGACCCCTGGCGGGGCTTCCAGCGGCTGTTCGAGACGGTCTGCGAGCTTCAGCGGAAGGAACAGGGCTTCCCGGCCGCGTTCGTCGCGGCCTTCCCGGGCAGCATGGCGGAACACACCCAGGCCCGGGAGCGGGCTGAGCGGGACCTCATGACCCTGGTCCGCAGAGCCCAGGCAGCGGGTGCGCTACGGGCCGACTTCCACCCTTCCGACCTCGCCGTGGCCCTGTTGTCCCACTGTGGTCTGGTGACCGCGCTGCCGCATGACAGTGCCGCGTCCCGGCGCCTGGTGGCGTACCTGCTCCAGTCGTTCCGCGCCGAAGCGGCGCACGGGGCCCTGCCTCCGCCGAGTGCTCTGTCGCTGCGCAATCTCCCGCTCGAGGCCGACGGCTCCCAGAGACAGCGCCCCTCCAGGGCCTGACGCGGGAGCCGACGCCGCCCCGTCAGCGGTCGCGGCGGCCGTTCTCGCGGTCGGTCTCGTCCTTCCCGCCGTGGTCGAGGCCCATGAACTGCCGCATGTACGCCTGATAGGCGTCGGCCCGGACTCTGGCCGACGGCGAGCGAACACCACGCGCGACGTCCTGAGGGATGCCGCCGGAGCCGGGCCGCCTGGACGTGTAGTCCCGCAGGCGTTCCCGATGCTCGTCCGCCCAGTCGTGCAAGGCCCCGATGCGGGCGAAGTGGAACGCCGCGGCCAGCAAGGGCGTGAGGAGGACCGTCGTCACGATGACGCCGACGTCGTGAACGAGCACCCCGAGGATCAGGACGGCTCCGGCCACGCCGCCGGCTCTGATCAGACCCCTTCGGACGCTCGCGCGGTCGGTCCGGGCCTGCTCGGCCCACGCGCGCACGTGCCCCAGCGGAGGCCGGTACGCCGCGCCGAGCCGTAGGACTCGCGGGAGCAGGCCCGCGTACGCCGCCAGGGTCAGCGCGACGAGATACCAGGACAGTGTCGCGGCGATGTCCGGCCGAGCCCAGCCCCACATGATCCAGGCCACCGGGATCGTGGCCGTGCCCCAGCCCCCGAGCCACAGCGCCGCGCGGACGACCGCTTCCATCCGGGCGGTGGGCGACAGTCGCCGGCTCTCATAGTCGGCCCACTGCCGATCTCGCAGAGCCGAGGCGGAGTCCAGCGCGGTCATCACCCGCTGGTGCTGCCGGTCGACTGCCGCCTGGTGACGCTGTTGTTCGGCCTGGGCCGCGGCGAAAGCGGTGAAGTCGGCGCGCACGAGCCATCCGACAGGGGTGTCCGAGTCGCCGCCCCGCGCGCGCAACCAGTCGTACCACTCGATCTCACCGGCGGGGGGCGGCGTCACGCGCTCGCAGCCGGCGCGCAACCACGCCCTGCTCTCCGAATAGGGCAGAAGAGCCGCCAACAGCAGTCCGCGCGCCCCGCTCTCGGCCCACTCCCGGGCTTCGGGCGGTAGCCCGGGAACCTCGGCGGCCAACCGCCGCCACGAATCCCAGACCTCGTCCCAGGCCCGTTGCGTTCCGCGCAGCGCGCTCAGCACCGTGAACGCGGAGAGGGCGTCCAGCAGGCCGCCTTCGCAGAGGTCGCGGTAGAGCTCCCGTTCGGGGCCGCTTTCTCGCAGGCGACCGATCCTGAGCGCCTCGGAAAGCGACTCCGCGGTCACCACCGTCCCTCGCCAGACGGCTTCTCCCTCCGGATCGAGCCAGCCCAGCAGGTGAAGCAGTTTCAGGTCAACCGGGAGTCCGTCGTCCCGGAGCCGATGGTCGACGAGTTCGATCTGAGCGGTCAGGTCATCGGCGGTGAGACCGTCGAGCTCGTGCAGCCAGGACAGAAGGCCGCGCCAGCCGTCGGAGGGCGCACCGGGCGTGGCCGCTCCCTCGAAGAACTGACGCCTCGCCGCGGCCCAGTCGCCGCGGATGGCGGCGGCCAGTTCCTCTCGGGTCGTAACCGCCACACCCGCGAGGACCAGCGGGCGGCGCTGCGGCGCCGGCTGGTGGATGTGGTTGATCTGGACGTTGCGATCGCCGAGTTGGAAAGGGGCCGGGCCGTGGAAGACGTTTCCCGATAATCCGTCTCTTCCTGATTCGGAGTCGCGGGTCATGCCCCCGGCCCGAAGTGGTTGTCCTGATGGTTGTGGTCCCCGACCTGGAATGCGGTCGGTCCATGGAAGACGTTCCCGGACACTCCCCCCACTGACGCCTGCCGGGCCTGGTCGGCGATGTCGTTCAGTTCGCGGGCGACCCGTTCGCGTCCGGCCTCGTCGAGACTCTCCAGCAGCATCTCGAATCGGGTCGTCCAGGACGCCTCCTGCCGTGCCCGTACCAAGGCCGCTTCCCCCGGCGCGAGCGAGGCGAGATCCGTCGCGGTCTGATCCAGCCGCGTCAGTTCCGCCTGCTCACGCTCGGGATCGTCGTGGCCGAGCACCCGCGCGACCCGCTGCCGCACAGTCACCCACACGTCCGTGCCCGCGGCCTGCACCACCGCGGTGCCGCCCGCCGCGGCCACCGCCGCCAGCCAGTCGACCAACACTTCCGGCCTCCTCACACGGTTTCCTGACACTTTATCCGTGGCCTTGGTGAGGTCGCCGAATTTCCCGACAGGGAAATCGACCCGGAAAACGAGACCGAAGGGAATTACGCCGGATAACGCTTCGGACGCGGGCGGCTGGGCAGGCAGGGCCTATTGCACGCAGAGAGCGGACACCGTGACGTCGTAGATGTACCAGCTGCTGTCAGGAGTCGCGTACACGGTGGTCACGCCGGTCGTCTGGTAGCCGGTGCAGTCGGCGCCGGCCGTGAGGATGGCGGTGCGGGCCGCCGCCGCGCCGTTCTGCGTGGCCACCGAGGACGTATTGCCCTGACCGCGACCCGTCGCGCTGCGCGGCACGGTGTAGGGAGACGGGGACGCCGGCGCGCACAGGCCGGTCGCCGTCCCGCCGTACACGTAACCGCCCCCGCTGGGAACGGCGTACTGGAGGGTGGCCGACGAGGTCACGTTCGTGCAGACCTCTCCCAGCTGAGCGGCCAGTCTGGTGAGCTCGCCACGGGCGCCGGCCTGGGCCGCGGCCGACGCGGTGGTCTGGGTCTGACCCCATGCCGTGGCGGTCGCCGTCCGCCAGGTGTCGGCGTGGGCCGCGGCCGGGCCGAGGCCGATCCCCGCCGCGACGAGCGCTCCCACGATCATCGATCGGCCGGCGAGCCGTCCACGCCGGTTTCCGCCGTACGTTTCCTCGTGCTGCGCCATTCGCGCCTCCTGTTCGCCGCTTCACCCATAAGTAGATTCGCTGGTGCCCGGCGGCCATCCGTGAAGGCGTGGGAAGCGCGGAGCGGCAGGTGGGCGAGCCCGGCCGATGAAAGTTTCCTCGGAGCGGCAGGCGTCAGATCTGAACCGTCATGGTGGTGTCGATCACGCGGAACCCGAGCCTCTCGTACACGCGGCGGGCGGGGTTGCCCTCGGTGACCACCAAATCGAGACAGGGCAGACCGTCCGCCCCGGCGCGGGCCAGGGCCGCCGACAGCATGACCGTGCCGAGACCCCGCGGCGACCGCTCCGGGTGCCGGAACACATCAGCGACCCACGGCCCCCGGTCCGAGTCGTTGACGATGACGCCGCCCACCACCTCGCCGGGAGAGCCGTCCCGTACGGCGAGGACGCTGCACGCCAGCAGGGGACCGATCAGCTCGCCGTTGAGCAGCGGAACGAGTTCTTCGTTCAGGGCCTTCTCGCCGTCTCTGGGACGGTGGTCGGGATGGCCGGGCGGGTAGGCCGCGAACCACGCCGGGAAGATGTCGGCGGGCGCCCGGTCGCAGGGAACCACCCGGAAGCCGTCCGGAGCGGCGGCCTCGACGGGCCGGGCGATCGGCAGATCACACTGCATCACGGTCATGTGCCGCAGCAGCCGGCCGCCTCGCTCCAGCAGCGTGCGGCCGAGCTCGACCGGCGCCGAGACGGCCCAGCCCCGAAGCCGCGACGTGATCACCTCGGCGGCGTCCGGGCCGATGTCCTCGATCGCGTGGGCCCAGGGGAGGCCGTCACGCTCGCCTTTCAGGTAGCTCATCACCGCGACGCCGTGAGCGTCGGTCAATTTCCGCCGGTCCTCGTTCACAGCCGAAGGGTCGCGCGGCCACGGCCCGGCGGACAACCCCTTATCGGTTCGCGAGCAGGTCGCGGAGCGCGGTCGGCTTACGGCCGAGCAGCTCCCCGAGCGCCGGGCCGACCTCGGCGAACTCCCCCCGGCGACTGGCCTCGAACATGCCCAGCAAGAACCGGGCCTGCTGCTCGGGAACGCCGCGCGACACCATGCCGGCGACCCACTCGTCGTCCGGCACGGTGACGCGGGTGATCTCGCGTCCCGTCAGGCCGGAGGCGATGGCGGCGACGTCGGTGAGATCGAGCGCCTCGGGACCGGTCAGCGGCGGTGTGATCCCGTCGAGCCGGCCCTCTTCTGTCAGTGCGACGGCGGCCACCTCGGAGAGGTCGGCGTGCGCGGTCCAGGAGACCGGGCCGTCCTCCGGCGCGACGAGCGTGCCGGTCTCGAGCGCCTGGCTCACGAAGTGGATCGCGGTGGCCGCGTAGAAGCCGTTGCGCAGCGCGGTGAACGCGACCCCGGACGCGCGCAGGTCCTGCTCGGTCTCGGCGTGGGCCGGCATCGGAAGGAAGGGCGAGGCCGGGTTCGCGGCCATGTGGCTGGTGTAGGCGATCCGCTCGGCGCCCGCCGCCCTGGCCGCCTCGATCGCCGTACGGTGCGGGCGCGCGTCCGCCGGACCGGAGACGATCAGCACCCGCGACGCGCCCTCGAACGCGTACGCCAGGCTCGCGGGGTCGTCGAAGTCGCCGCGCCGGACGCGTACGCCGCGCTGGGCGAGGTCCTCGGCCTTGGAAGTGTCGCGGACGCTGACGCCGATCCGGCCGGCGGGGATGCGTGCGAGCAGGTGCTCGACGACGCCGCGGCCGAGCTGACCGGTCGCCCCGGAGACGATGATCATGGCGATCTCCCGTGTTGTCGGTGTGTTATCGGTGATATCGAGAGCACGCTAACACCGGAAAAGCGCTGATATCAAATCACTGCTATCGTTGGAATCATGAGCGAATCCGAGAGCGAGACGGAGAGTGGCCGCGACAGGACGCGGGCGCACATCGTGTCGGTGGCGGCGCGGCTGCTCGCGAGCGGCGGGCGCGACGCCCTCTCGACCAGGGCGGTGGCCGCCGCCGCGGGAACCCAGGCGCCGACGATCTATAGGTTGTTCGGCGACAAGGAGGGCCTGCTCGAGGCGGTCGCCGAGCATGGGTTCCGCTCATACCTCCGGGACAAGAAGGCCGGCCCGCCCGCCGCCGACCCGGTCGAAGGGTTGCGGGCCGGATGGGACCTGCACGTCGGCTTCGGGCTGGCGAACCCCGCCCTGTTCTCGCTGATGTACGGCGACCCCACGCCGGGACGGAGGTCGCCCGCCGCCGTCGCCGCCTTCCGCATGCTGGGGGAGCGCATCCGCGCGATCGCCGCCGCGGGCAGGCTGAAGGTCGGCGAGCGCCTCGCGGCGGACGTCGTGCACGCCGCGGGCTGCGGCACGGTCTTCGCCCTGCTCGCCATGCCCGAGGAGGAGCGTGACCCGCGACTGTCCGAGGTGGCCCGCGACGCGGCGATCGCCGCCATCACCACCGACGCTCCCGCGGTCGAGACCCCCGGACCCGCCGCGGCCGCGATGGCGCTGCGCGCCGCGCTGCCCGATGCCACGGCCCTGACCGACGGCGAACGTCACGTGCTCGGCGAATGGCTCGACCGCCTCGCCGCGAACCGGCGCGTTCCTCAGCGTGAACGGTGAGGCGGCGTGGCTCCGCCGCGATCCCGGCCGTCCTGACCGCCTGCCCTGCGTGCGGTCACCCAGGCGGCGATCTGGGCGCGGGAGTTGAAGCCGAGCTTGGTCAGGATGTGCTCGACGTGGCCCTCCGTGGTTCTGAGGGCGATGACGAGTGCCGAGGAGATGTCCCGGTTGCTCATTCCCTGGGCTATCAGCTCGGCGATCTCGCTCTCGCGCCTGGTCAGCGGTGACGCCTCCGGTACGGCGGCCTCCTGCGGTTCCTCGCCCCGGTCCTCGATTCCGTGCGCGTCCGCCGGCTCGCCGAGCGCCTCGGCGATGGCGTCGTCGAGCGTCAACCGCGCGCCCTGGCGCAGCGCGCGGTCGAGGGCCCGCTCGCCCATCGGCTCCCGGAGCGCGTGCACACACCGCTCGTGGAACTCGCCGTGCTGCGTCATCCACAGGGGGCTGATTCCGGCCGTCCGGCACACCCCCACCGCGGCGCCCAACATGCGGGCGGCGGCGGTGTGCCGGCCCTCGCTCTGCGTGATCCAGCCGAGCGCCTCCATCGAGGTCCCGATGGCGAGACGGTCGTCGAAGCCGCGGCCGATCCGCAGGCTCTCCCGGGCCAAAGACTTCGCCCGGGCGGTGTCCCCCCGCTGCCAGGCCTGGATGGCGTACACGGTCAGCACCCAGGACCGGATCCAGCGCTCACCATGGCGCTCGGCGATCGCGAGACTGCGCTCGAGTAACAGCGCCGCCCGTTCCGAGTCGCCCAGGTAGCCGACCGCGGCCCCGAGCGCGAAGAGGCCGACGACGAGGGCGATGCCCTCCCCGGCGGCGGCGAGCCCCGAGACGGCCTCCTCCAGGAGGACGGCCGCCCGCGCGTGGTCGCCGCTCTGGTGCCTCGCTATGCCGGCGATCAGCGACGCCCAGGCCAGGATCCTGGTGTCGCCCAGCTTCTCGGCCAGCGCCCGGCCCTCGCCGATGCGAAGCTCCCCCGTCGTCGGGTCGGCCTGCATGAACGCCAAGTGCGCGGCGGTGCACAGGGCCTCGGCCCGTACGGCGGTCAGCGCCGGAGCCGCCTTCAGCAACCGGTCGAGCCAGTAACGGCCCTCGCTGTAGAACGCGTTGGGCATCCAGAGGGGATCGAACAGGAGCGCGGCCATGCGCAGCCCGGTCTCCGCCTCGCCGGGCTCGTCGAGGCAGAAGTCCATGGCCGCGCGCAGATGTGCCAGCTCCAACCGCAACCGGGTGTACCACGTCAACTGGGCGGGGCCGAACCATTCGGCCACCGCCCGCTCGACCAGGCGGAGGTAGTGGTCGCGATGGCGCCGGGCCAGCGCCCGCCGCTCGCCGGGCCCCTCCAGCCGATGCCTGCCGAACTCCCGCAGCGTCTCCAGCATGCGGTAGCGGACCTGGCCCTCGTGCTCCTCACGCAGCAGTAGCGACTTGTCCAGCAGCGCGTCGATCAGATCGAGCACGTCGTGCTGTTCGATGCCGCCGCCGGTGCAGACCGCCTCCACGGCTGCGAGATCGAAGTGGCCGGGGAAGATCGATACGCGGCTGCACAGCGTGCGCTCGGGCGGGGAGAGCAGTTGAAAGCTCCAGTCCACCAGCGCGTGCAGGGTCCGCTGGCGCGGGGCGAGGGTCGGGCTCCCGCTCGCCAGCAGGCCGTACCTGTTGTCGAGTCGTTCGAGCAGCGCGTCGACCGACAGCGCCCTCAGCCGTACGGCGGCCAGTTCGATCGCCAGCGGGATCCCATCCAGCCGACGGCACAGCTCGACCACGGCGTCCTTGTTGTCCGCTGTCAGGTGGAACCCGGGCACGACGGCCGCCGCCCGCTCCAGGAACAGGAGGACTCCGTCGTACAGCTCCAGCGCTTCGCCCGGGAGCCGCCGGTCCGGCTCGGGAAGCGGGAGTGGCGCCACCTTCACCTGGTGCTCGCCCATGATGCCGAGCGACTGGCGGCTGGTGGCGATGATCCGTAAGTCGGGTACGGCCCGTAGGAGCCGGTCGGCGAGCGTCGCGCAGGCGTCTCGCAGGTGCTCGCAGTTGTCGAGCACGAGCAGCGTCCGCTGTGCCGACAGCGCCTGGATCAGCGAGGTGACAGAGGATTTCTCCGACTGGTCCCGCACGCCCATGGTCGCCGCCACCGTCTCGGTGACCAGCTCCGGGTCGTCGAGGGCGGCCAGGTCGATCAGCCAGACCGCATCGAACGCCCGGTGCTGTTCGGCGGCGGCCCGCAGAGCGAGCCGGGTCTTGCCGACGCCCCCCGCTCCCGTCAGGGTCACCAGGCGCGAGACGTTCTGCAACCGGCGAATCTCGGTGAGGTCCCGCCTGCGGCCCACGAAACTCGTCAGCTCGGCCGGAAGGTTGCCGACCCGACGCGTGAGCGGCGCGCTGGTGGCCACCACTTCACGCTAAATGGGGACGAACTACCAGGTCAAACGCTCCTGCGTGCCTCGACGGGAGCGCTCGGCAGGGCGGCGTCAGCGTGCCGCGCCGGCCTCGACGCGATCGAGCAGGATCTCCCGGCGCAGCCGGGCCAGGTCGGGTCCGCTTCCGGTGGCCGTACGGCTGTAGCGGTCGGTGCCGTGCAGACCGCGCCAACTGGGCAGCCGCTCCTGGATGAGGTGCAGGAGACCGAAGTCGGGCCCGGGGGCGGTGTCGCCCGCGGCGGCCCGCAGCAGCGCGGGAGCCGAGGCGAGCATGGCGTCGAGCTGGGCATGGCCGTCCTCGACCTGCCGGGTCACCTCGTCGATCGCCTCCTGTCTGGTGCAGCCGGTCTCGTGGCGGAGCACCCTGACCAGGTTGTAGGGGGCGCCGATGGCCTCGTCCTGTTCCAGGGTCCGCAGGTCGTTCTCCGCGAGCGCGGTGGCCAGCCCGAGGTCGAGCGCCCGCCGGAAGAGCGGATGGTCACGCACGCCCGGGTCGATCCGCCCGCCGTACGTCACCTCGAAGAGGTCCAGGGCGAGGTCGGGCCCGGCGCTGCGCAGGCGCAGCGGGAGCTGGTCGCGCAGGCTGGGGACGAACCCGCTGAGCCGATGGCACGCCTCGCGTTCGCACGCCTCCAGCCATTCCGCGAGGTGGTCCAGGGCGCGTGCCCGCCACGAGGGCGGCTGCATCGGGCGGATCCCCGCCCACGCCCGGGCCAGAGCGGTGGCGACCGCCCCACCGGCCCGTGGGGTGTGGCCGAGTCCGCGGACGAGCAGGGTGAGCCGCTGCCGCAGCCGGACGACCTCTCCGGGATCGGTGAGCTCCGGGTCCTCCAGGAGGTCGTCGAGCACGTAGCACACCAGCATCCACCGGGCCAGCGTCTCGACCTGCTCGGCGCCGGCGTCCGGCCACATTCGCGCCGCGGCCCCGGCCATGCCACCCCATCGCGGATGACGGGCCTCCTCCGGCGTGGCGGCGAGCCCGGTCTCCACCGACCAGGCGTCCAGCCGCTCCTGCACCCGCTGCCGCATCAGCCCGGGGACACCGGCCGGTGCCGGTGAGGGTGACTGTGCGGGCACGGTGACGAGGGCCGGGCCAGCCGGTCCGCCCGTGCTCATGACCGAGCGCGCGTAGCCGGCCAGCGCCTCACGTGACGGCGGATCGCCGAGGCCGTCGAGTCGCCGGACCGCCGCCTCCATGTGGGCGTCGGCGACCCGGCGGGCCTCGTCCACGGCTCCGCTGGACAGGACCAGGCGCCGGGCGGTCTCGGCGTCGGCCGCCGTCAGACCGCGGCGCAGCAGCCGGGCGAGCTCGGGCTCGCGGGCCAGCGCCCTGATCACGGGGAGGGTGTAGACGCCCTCCACGATGTCGGAGTTGGCCGGTTTCCCGAGGTGCCCGGACGTCGCGGTCAGGTCGAGGATGTCGTCGCGCATCTGGTAGGCCATGCCGAGATGCCAGCCGAACCGCGCCAGCGCATGTTCCTCCTCCGGTCCCCGCCCGGCCTGCATGGCGCCCAGCCGGCAGGCCAGGGACAGCAGCTCTGCGGTCTTGGCGCCGGTCACCTCCATGTAGGCCTCTTCGGTGCGGGAGAGCAGGAAGCGGTCGGCGGTCTCGGCGATGACACCCGTGCAGGCGCGTTCGCCGGCCTCGGCGGCCACGAGCGCCTCGCGTTCGCCCAGCTCGGCGAGCATCCGGCTGCTGTTGACGACCAGGAGGTCACCGGCCAGGACCGCCATGCGCGCGCCCCACACGCTGTTGACGCTCGGCCCGCCCCTGCGCTGCCGCGCGTCGTCGATGACGTCGTCGTGATAGAGCGACGCCATGTGCAGCAGCTCGACGGCCGCCGCCGCGCGTACGGCACGGACGCCGGCGGCCCGCTCCGCACCGGCGAGCAGATAATACGAAAGCAGGGTCAAAGTGGGCCGGATCAGGCGGCCGTGGCCGCCCGGCTGCCTGGTGAGCGTGGCGAGATCGGGCCGGCCCCGTACGCCTGCGAGGCCGAGGATCTCGCGCACCCGTCCCAGGTCGGTCTCCAAGGCGGGGAAGAACTGCGATGTCATGGGGGACTCCAGACGAGGACTCATGGACGCGCCGTGGCCGGCCGGTGTACGCGTGTGCGGTGCGCGAACGCGCGGATGCCGAGAGCCGCCGTGACCAGCGCCCAGCACACGGCCGGGCCCGCGGCGTTCCATGGCGTCGTGTGAAGAGCAACGGACGAGACGGCCCACTGCATCGGTCCGTAATCGGGCAGGTAGCGCACCACGACGCTGGACGCGGCCGGAGTGGCGAGCGGGCTCTGCAGGGCCAGGTCCACCGAGCAGATCACGGTGACGAGGACCAGACCGGCCAGGTCGCTGGTCAGCACCGCGGCGAGCGCGACGCCGATCCCGCCGTAGATGAGCGCCCCACCGAAGAGCGCGGCGGCGAGCAGCAGGGGCTGCGCGGTCGGGTGGGTCAGGCAGATCAGGCCGGTCGCGTAGAGCGCGACGCAGAGCGCGACCACCACCAGCGCGGTCAGCTTCGCCGCGATCAGGCACAGCCGCGGGAAGCCGGACCGCACCAGGCGGCGGTCGAAGGACGCCGCGTTCATCGTGGTCACGAACATCATGAACCCGGTGATCAGCGCCGAGATCTGCAGCGCTCCGGCCAGCTGGTTGAGGACGTTGGCCGGCAGGGTGACGACCCGGCCGGCGGCGCGAAGATGGAAGGGGAGGGCGACCTCCAGGGACAGGGCGTAGATAACGATCGCCCACACCGGGATGAAGCCCACGACGATCACGAGAGCCAGCCGGTTGCGCAGATGCTCCACGAGCGTCATCCGCACGGCGGTGGCATAGCAGCTCCAATGGCGTCTCATGACGCGCCGGTCCGGTCCGCGATCCGCAGCACGCCGCCCTCCAGCCGATGGAGCGTGTCGAGGCGGGCCACGTCGTACGCGAGGTGGGAGACCACCAGCACCGAGCGGCCACGTGCGCGCAGCTCCTCGGCCAGGTCCCAGAACCGGACGTACGTCTCCCAGTCGAAGCCCTGATAGGGCTCGTCGAGCAGGAGCACGTCCGGGTCGTGCATCAGGGCCAGGACGAGGTTCAGCTTCTGCCGAGTGCCGCCGCTCAACGTGGCGGGACGGGCCCGGCGGGAGCCGGAGAACCGCAGGGCGTCGAGGAGCTCCTCGGCCCTGTGCGGGCTCTCCAGGCCGTACGCGACCTGGAAGAACCGCAGGTGCTGCTCGACCGTGAACGCGTCGTGCAGCACCGTCTCCTGCGGGCAGTGACCGATGCGCCCGGTGGAGCGCACCGATCCGCCGTCCGGCCGCAGGTCGCCGGCGAGGACGCGCAGCAGCGTGGTCTTGCCCGCGCCGTTCTCCCCGACGACCCCCACCACCCGGCCGGGCGGCAGATCGAGATCCACTCCACGCAGGACCGGGCCGCCCCGGTAGCCCTTCCGCACGTCCCGCACCCGCAGCACGGGCCCATCCGACGGCATCGAACCGCGCTACTTCGGTGTGTCGACGGCGATGAAGGCGACGGTGCCGCTGCCCTGGACGCTGCTCACGCCCTTGCTGGAGCACTGGCTGACGTCCGAGGTCGGCGCGGCCTTCCCGGCGATCCGCTTGCCCTTCATCCTGCCTTCGGTGACCTCGCCGACCAGCATCATGTCGCCCGGGTTGTACGCGTTGATCGCGTCGAGATCGGGGCGGACCGTGGAGGTGCCCAGCGTCTGGCCCTGGGCGTCCTTCCAGGTGATGGTGCCCGTGCCGGTGACGTTCTGGACGCCGGTGCAGGACGCCTGCGCGCTGCCCTGGAGGGTGGCGGTCCCGGAGCGGATGTTGGGGAAGCTCCCGTCGGGAGAGGCGCAGCCCGTGAGCGTCAGCGCTCCCTTGGCGGTCACCGTGCGGGTGTCCTTGCCGACCGCCGGGTCGGCGGTGATCGGCTGACCGTCGGTGCCGACCGCGCACGTCAGCACGGTGTGGCCGCCCGCCTGCTTCGGCGAGGGTTCGGCGACCGGCCTGGTGCTCGCGCCGCTGCCGCCCGACGCGCCCTCGGCGACCGACGGGACGATCGTCAGGGCCAGGCCCAGCACCCCCGCCGCGGCGGCGCCGAGACCGGCGGCCAGGTACGCGCGAGATCGAGAAACGTTCATGGACATCCCCCCGAGTGATTGCTCTCGGCAAACTACCTATCACAATCGGTAACGACGGGCCGGGTGATTCGACATCGCCCGCACGCCTCTCGGCGGTGTAGGTACGTGTGTTAGCGTTGGTACATGTCCATGAAGAGAACGAACGTATACGCCGATCCTGAGGACCTTGCTCTCATCAAGGAGGCCGCGAAGCGCCGGGGCATTCCCGAGGCGGAGATCATCCGCGAAGGAATCCACTTGGCTGCGATGGCGAACCGCGTGTGGGACGAGCCGCTCGACTGGCCGACCTTCGAGGGAAGCGGCGAGCCGGTCGCCAACGATGAGATCACTTCGGCGGTGGCCAAGGGAGTTGCCCGCGGGTGATCGTCATCGCGGACACCTCCGGGATCATCGCCGCTTCTGACAGAAACGCGGCCGAGAGTGCCGATTGTCAAAGCATTCTCCGCGAGGCCGGGACCGTAGTCATCTCTCCGTTGGTGTTGGCGGAAGTCGACCACCTGGCCAAGGTCCGTTTCGGCTCTGCCGCTCGGGTACAGATCATCGCTTTCATCCTCTCCAACGCCCGCCGTCTGCGCTTTCGGGTCCCGGAAGTCTCGACCGAAGTCCTGGAGGCGGCATGTGCGGTGCGGAACCGCTATGCCTCGATGGACCTGGACCTGGACCTCGCGGACGCGGTCAACGTCGTGCTGGCCGCGGAGTTCCGGACGGACGCGGTGCTCACGCTGGACCGCCGCGACTTCCGGGCGGTGCGCCCCCTGACTCCGCACAAGGCCTTCCGGCTGCTGCCGGACGACATGTGACGCGGCCTCGGAACTCCGTGGGAGACGTGAGCCGGCTGGTGTCACGGGTTCGCGGGGTCGCCTGCCTTCCGGCGCGGCGGCTCTCCGGGCCGGCTCCACAGCGCCTCGCACGGCGAGGCGGCGCCGAGAAGCACGTTCATGCGGGGGTGACGGACGCCGACCGGTCGGCCAGTCTCTGGAGAGTGGCGGCGATCTGGATGTTGGTCTGGTAGTCGTCGCCCATGCGGACGATCACCGTCCGGGTGGACGGGGAGACCACCATGATCTGACCGTGTGCGCCCATCGCGGCGAGGTCGCGTCCGCCGTCGCCGCGGGGGAGAATCCACCATCCGTTGCGGTATCCGACGCCGATGCCGGCGAAGGTGGTCACGGGGGCACGATTGGCCGGGTCGAGGCTGCGGTCCAGGAACGCCGGGGGCGCGACCCGGCGCCCGGCGACCCGACCCCCGTCGAGCACGAGCTGACCGACCCGGGCGAGGTCGCGGGCCGTCACCACGAGACCGCTCTCGTGGTAGGGGAATCCGTGGTCGTCGAGGCACCATTCGGCGGGATGCTCCGCGCCCAGGTCGTTCCACAGGCGTTGCAGTGGTCGCCCCGTGAGCAGGGTGCCGGTCAGGCGCCGGTACGCCAGGCCGACGAGATTGGGCGCGTAGTCGTTGTAAGTGAACGGCCCCGGCGGGCTCGCGATCTCCGGCCGCCGGACGACGGTCCTGGCCAGGTCGGTCGCGTAGTAGACCGACGGATAGTCCCGGTTGAGCCAGGGAAACGAGATGTCGTCGGAGAAGGCGATGCCCGAGCGCATGTCGATCAGGTCGGCCAGCGTGATGGCGGCGAACCGGGGGTCCCTGGCGCCCAGTTCGGGAACGGCCCGGGTGACGGGCATGTCGAGACCGCCGATCGTGCCGTCCGCGACGGCCCGTGACACGAGCAGCGAGATCACCGTCTTGGACACCGAGAACGCGGCGGCCGGGCGGTCGGGCGCCCCTCCGTTGCCGTACCACTCGCACATCAGCCGGCCGTCGTGGACGACCACGATGCTCTGCGCGTTCTCGGTGGGCAGCGACCGGCGGATCGGGCAGTCGCCGGTCGTCCGCCACGGCCGGGGCGTCGTGGCCGCGGACACCGAGCTGTGCCGTTTCCACTGGACGTCGGTGATGCTCGAGTCCTGACGCACCAGCACCCGCAGGGCGTACGCGGCGTCGCCATCGGCCATGATCAGCAGGAAGACCACGACGAACGCGACGGCGGACAGCGGGAGAACCCAGCCGGTGTGCCGCGGCACACGGCGGAAGTACGGTCGCACAGCGTAAGTATATGTCATATACATTCACTTCTCGGAGGTGCCCCGGTGCCACGCCCGAAGACGATCGACCGCACGGCGATCCTGGCCGCCGCGCTCGACGTCGCCGACGCCGACGGCGTGCCGGCCGTGAGCATGCACGCGATCGCCAAGCGGCTGGCGGTGACGCCGATGGCGCTCTACCGGCACGTCGCGAACAAGGCCGATCTGCTGGACGGCATCGTCGAGCTGCTGATGGCCGACATCATGGAGGGCGTGTCCGCGCCGGGGCCGGCGGCCGGGCGTGACGCCTGGCCGGACGCGCTCGTCCACATCGCCGGCCGTGCACGGGCGGTGGCGTCGCGGCATCCGGCGGCCTTCAGCCTGCTGCTGAGCAGGCCGGCGGCCTCCGCGGCCGCACGCGAGGTCCGCGCGCACATCCACGACCTGCTCCGGCAGGCGGGCGTCGGCGGCGAGCACGTCGAACGGCTCGAACGCATCGTCACCACCACCGTGCTCGGCATGGCGGCCGGGCAGGCGTCGCAGCGGTTCGCCCACCACCCGCCCGGCGTGCTCGACGAGGACGTCCGCGCCCTGGCCACGTTCGTCACGGCCGGCATCGAGCCCTTCCGCACCCCGTAGGCCCGCGGCCCTCCTTCGTGATCCCGTCAGCCCGGCGGACCCGCGACCCCGACCCCGTGAGCGCCCGCGACCTCAGACGCCCTGAGGAAGGCGGAACAGCCTGCCGGGGTCGTACGCCGCCTTGACCTGGGCCAGGCGCGCGGCGTTGGCGCCGTAGTACTGCTGCCGCCAGTTCTTGAGGTCCGGGTCGACGTAGTTCACGTACGCGTGGTCGCCGAAGTGCGGCCGCATGGCGGCGTGGGCGGCGCGGGCCCAGGTGGCGGCAGCGGAGAAGTGGGCGTAGTACTGCACGCTGAACAACGCCTTGCGGTGCGGGAAGGCGGTGGCGTCGGGGCGGACCCTGGCGACGGCGCCGCCGAGCGCGTCGAGCAGCACCGAGTGCCGGCCCGGGGCGGCGACCTGGGCGAGCAGCGCCTTGATCCCGGCGGACGACAGCGGGGTGTAGGCGAAGTGCGACTTGGCCGAGAACGAGTCGCGGACGAGTTTTCCGCTCGCGTTCTGGCCGGGGAGCGTGCCGGGCCGGTGGCACTGCGCCACCGACATCGACGCGCAGCCCGCCTCGACCATCATCGCGTGGTCGTACGCGGAGACCGCGACATAGCGGGTCGAAGGGCCGGAGCCGACGCGGTCGACGAGCTTCTGCAGCAGGTTCTCGCACGCGGTCTTGCCGCCGATGTACAGTCCGCCGACCATCACGTCCAAGCCCGGGTCGTGGTTGAGGTGGCAGTTGGACCACAGCGCGTCGGGTGCGGAGGGCGCCCACGCCTGCCAGGCCTTCAGCACGGCCGCCGCCTTCGACCAGGGCCAGTGCAGGAAGAACAGGGTCACCGACCGCGTCCGATGGGTGCGGAACGTGAACGACGTCGCCACGCCGAAGTTGCCGCCGCCGCCTCCGCGGGAGGCCCAGTAGAGGTCCGGGTGCGAGCTCGGCGAGCAGGTCAGCGTCTTCCCGTCCGCCGTGACGACCTTCAGCGACTCCAGCACGTCGCAGGTCAGGCCGTACTGCCGCGACACCACGCCGATGCCGCCGCCCAGCGTGAGCCCGGCGACGCCGACCGTCGGGCAGGAGCCCGCCGGGATGCTGACGCCGTGCGCGGCCAGCTTGGCGTACACGTCGACGAGGCGGGCGCCGGCGCCGACCGTGGCGTGGCCGCCCGAGTAGGACACGCCGCTCATCGGCGACACGTCGATGACGAGACCGCTGCCCGTGGACCAGCCCGCGTAGCTGTGGCCGCCCGACCGGGAGGTCACCGGCACGCCGTACCGGCGGGCGAACGCCAGGCACTCCGACACGTCCGCGGTCGTCGTGCAGTAGGCCACCCCGGCCGGTCGCGCGGAGTCGAAGGCCGAGTTGAAGACCCGGCGCGCGTTGTCGTACGACGCGTCGCCGGGCCGGATCAGCTTTCCGTCCAGCCCCCGGCCGAGCGCGGACCAGTCGGCGGGACGGGGACCGGCCGCGAAAGCCGCGGACACCGGGCCGGAAACGACGGCGGCACCGGCCAGCGCCGAAACGCGAAGGAAACTCCGTCTGTCGATCATGGTCGTACTCCCGAGGTGGTGATCTACCTCGTTGAGACGCACATTGATCCGGTCTGGTTGGTTACAGTGCCATCACTTCCGGCGCCGTCACTTCCGGACACGGGAGCCGTCCCGTGCGACGACGCAAGCCGCGGCGTGGGCGGCGACGCCCGCCGGCCGGTCGAAGCCGTAACACGATCCGCCGCCAGGTCGAACTATCGGTGATGGACGCCTCCCGCCCGCCGATCAAACCGCTGAGCTGGCGGCTGGTCGCCGCCGGAGCCGTGCTGGTCGTCGCTCTGACGAGCCTGGTGATGCTGTGGCTGCTCCACGAGGCCGGCAGGGATCCGGCGCGCCGCATCGACGCCATCCGCACCGGATTCACCGTCGGCCTGGGTGGCGGCGGCACGCTGGTGCTGCTGCTCGGCGCGCGGCGGCAGTGGCTGCTCGAGCGGGCGCAGCAGCATGCCGAGGAGGACGCGACCTTCGCCAGGGAGCACCAGCGGCAGGTCGCGGAGGACAACCGGCACGACGCCGACGAGCGTCGCATCACCGAGCTCTACGTCAAGGCGGTCGAGCAGGTCGGGTCGTCACAGGCGCTGGTGCGCCTCGGCGGCCTGTACGCGCTGGAGCGACTCGCCCAGGCCAACGCCCATCTGCGGCAGACCATCACCAACGTCATCTGCGCCTACCTGCGCATGCCGTACCGGCCACCCGCACGGGTGGTGCACGCCGAGTTCGCCATGGCCGGGCCGTTCGGCGACGCCACCACGCTCACCGCCCCGGACGAGGTCGCCGACTCCGTCCAGGAACTGCACGCGCGCCTGGCGGCGCAGAAGATCCTCATCTCCCACCTGCGTGACGACCGACCTCATGACGAACGGGAAGGCATGCCGGACCGATCGGATTTCTGGCAGGTCTCGCTCGATCTCGAGGGAGCCTGTCTCGTCACGTTCGTCGCCGCGGACTGCCGTTTCCTCGACGGCACCCGGTTCGACGGGGCCACCTTCGTCGGGGAGACGCGCTTCAACCGGGCGCGCTTCTGCGGCAGGGCGGGGTTCACAGAGGCGGTGTTCCTGAGCCCGGTGCGTTTCGGTGCGGCCGTGTTCATGGGCGAGCTGTCGTTCGGGTCGGCGGTGTTCCACAGCACCGCGTGGTTCGACCGGGCGACGGTCGCCGACGTCAACGCCTTGCACGACGCCCCGCACGGATGGGAACTGCGGGACACGGACAGCGGGCGCGGGACGCTCGTGCGCAGGCCTCCGGGCGGGTCACCGTCCGGCTGACACGTCAGTGAGGATCCGGTCGACGGCCAGCGGGAGCTCTCCGGGGCCGGAGACGACGATGCCGGCGCCACCCAGCCGGCGCAGGGGCCCGATGTCGATGTCGTAGCGGTCGCCGATCGCCCACGCGTCGCCCGCGGAGGTGCGGGCGGCGCCGAGAACGGCGAGGAAGGCGCCGCTGTCCGGCTTCGGTGTCCGGCCGACGTCTTCTGCGGCCAGGAGCACGTCGAACGATTCGGTGGCGAGCCCGATCTTGCCGAGGATGGCGAGGGCGGCGGCCCGCGTGTTGTTGGTGAGCAGGGCGATCGGCACGTGTTCCCGGAGCCTGGCGAGTTCTCGCGCGACCGCGGGATCGGGCCGCAGCCCGTCGGCGATGGTCAGGTGGCGATGGCGGTAGTCACGCCACTGGTCGAGGCCGAAACCGTGCGCGAGGACGAAGGAGGTCGTGGACGTGCCGTCCCAGTTGTCGAGCATGGCCTGCTGGAGTTCTTCGAGCCGCGCGAGCGCCGCTTGGCGGGAGAGGCCCCGGAGCTCGACGAACATCCTGGCGATCACGTCCAGGACCTGGCCGACGTACGCCTCCCGCGGGTACAACGTGCCGTCCAAGTCGAAGATCACGAGCTTTGGCGGCGTGTCGTTGGTGTCGACCCTCATCTGAACCAATCGTGCGTCGGGGTACGGCGGACGTTGCTCCGGTGTTCACCGCCGCCACCATCATGCCCTGTCCGGCGGAGTGCGGGCAGGGCAAGGGCGAGCAGGCCTCCGGAGCGGCGCCGCCGAGGGCGGGGCAATGTGGGGGGAGGGGTCAGACGGCCGTGCAGGTAATAACCGCCGGTGCCGGGGTTCGGGCCCATGCCGTCGTGGTTGCTCGTCGTCACCCAGAGCCAGCCGTCCGGGGCGACGACCACGGTGCGCAGCCGTCCGTACGTCCCCTGGAGCTCGGCCACGGGGGTGCCGGCTCCACCGGGCGCCGGCACCGCCCACAGCCGCGTCCCGCGCAGCGCCGCGGCGAAGAGCGTCCCGTTGGCGTACGCGAGGCCGCTGGGCGACGCGTCGGCCGGGCGCCAGGTCACGAGCGGGTCGCGGTAGGTGCCGGTGCCGCACATGCCCTGGCAGGCCGGCCAGCCGTAGTTGCCGTGTGGCTCGATCAGGTTGATCTCATCCCAGGCGTCCTCGCCGAGCTCCGTGGCGTACAGCCGGCCGCTCGCGTCCCAGGCGAGTCCCTGGACGTTGCGGTGGCCGTAGCTGTAGGTCGGCAGGCCGGGGAACGGGTTGTCCGGGGGGACCGAGCCGTCGGGCCTGACACCCAGAATCTTGCCGCCGAGGCTACCCGGGTACTGCGCGCTGTCTTGGACCCTGGCGTCCCCGGTGGCGATGTACAGCATGCCGTCGGGGCCGAACGCGAGTTGACGTTTGTGCCGTTATGGGGTGGTATCGCGTGCGGTGGTGCCGTGCTTTCGATCAATGGGGATCGGAAGGGACGCGCCCATCGTGAACGTGCCCTCCCTGCGGACGCTGTGCCAGCGCAGCCGCGCCCCCAGGACCGCGGTGGCCACGGACTGGATGACGACCAGATACATCAGCTGCCGGTAGACGAGCTGCTGCAGCGGCAGCACCCACAGCGCCGAGGCCCGTTCGGCGTCCAGGCGCAACGCGTACCACCCGGTGAGCGCCTGCACCGCGACGAAGCCGGCCCACACCGCTACCACGGGAAGGGGGTCGCCGACGAGCAGCCCGTAGAGGGCCATGACGTCGACGACGGGGGCCAGCAGCGGAAGGATCACCTGGAACAGCGTGAGATAACCGAGGCATCGCCGGCCGAACGGGCGGCGCTCCAGGACCGCCCCGCGATGCTTCCAGATCGCCTGCAGGGTGCCGTAACACCACCGGTACCGCTGCCGCCACAGCTGTCCGAGCGAGGCGGGCGCCTCGGTCCACGCGCGGGCCCGCTCCTCGTAGACCACCCGCCAGCCCCTGCGGCAGATCGCCATCGTGAGATCGGTGTCCTCGGCGAGGGTGTCCGCGCTGACGCCGCCGGCCGAGGCCACCGCCTCGCGGCGGAACGCGCCGATCGCCCCCGGCACCGTCGCCATGCATCCGAGCAGGTCGAACGCGCGGCGGTCCAGGTTGAACCCGACGACGTACTCGATGTGTTGCCAGCGCCCGATCAGCCCGCGCCGGTTACCGACCTTGGTGTTGCCGCTGACCGCGCCGACCGTCCGGTCGGCGAGCGGCCGTACGAGGTGGCCGATGGTCGAAGGTTCGAAGACGGTGTCGCCGTCCACCATGACGAGGACGTCGTGGGCGGCGTGGGCGATCCCGGTGGTGAGCGCGGTGGGTTTACCCGCGTTCGGCTGCCGGACCACCCGGACCCCGGGCAGCTCGAGCGAGGCGGCGATCGGTCCCGTCTCGTCGGTCGAGCCGTCGTCCACGACGACCACCTCGACCGGGCCGGGGTAGTCGGTCCCGACCAGGGACCGCACCGTCGCCTCGATGCCCGCCGCCTCGTTGTAGGCGGGAACGATCACCGAGACCGGTGGCGGGGCCGCCCAGCAGGGAACGCCGGCGGTCGCGGGTCTCCGGCGTGCCCTGCGGGCGTGCGCCCACGCCAGCGCGACGAAGAGGACCAGCCGGAGCAGGGTGAGCACACCGGCCGCGGCGAGGAACCAGCCGAGCACCCGGACGAAGGCGAAGGAGGCGCGCTGGGCGAACCCCAGGACCGTGCCGAGGACGCGCTCGCCGGCGGCGGGAGTGTGCGCGGTGGGGAGTCCGACGGCGTCGGTGAGCGTGGTCGCGGCGTACCCCTTCTTCTCCAGCCGGGTGAGCAGCCGGTCGACGGCGGCCAGCGTCCGGGTGCGGTCGCCCCCCGCGTCGTGGAACATGATCACTGCGCCCTCGCCCCCGGCCGTGCGTGCGAGGGACGCGAGGACCATCTCGTCCACGGGCGGACGGCTCCAGTCCTGGGTGTCCACGTCGGTGAACGTCACGAGGTATCCCTCGTCGCCGAGCAGCCGCATCGTGGCGAGCTGCCCGAACCCCGCCGCTCCCGGAGTTGAGGAGTACGGCATGCGGGCGAGGCGGGTGTGGATCCCGGCCGCCGCGGCCAGCGTCTTCTGCGTCAGGGACATCTCCAGCCGAGCCCGCCAGGCCGGTACGGCGGCGAGGTCGGCGTGGGTGTAGGTGTGGTTGCCGATCTCGTGCCCTTCGGCGACCAGGCGGCGAGTGAGCCCGGGATGCTCGGCGACGTGGGCTCCCAGCACGAAGAAGGTCGCCTTCGCGTGGTGCTCGCGGAGCAGGTCGAGCAGCCGGGGAGTCCAGCGCGGATCGGGGCCGTCGTCGAAGGTGAGCGCCACCCTGCGGGGCCCCGGCCGCGCGCTGAGCGGCCGGGATCCCGAGACGTTGACCAGAGGGCCGCCGGAGCGGATCCGTTCCAGCTCCACCGAGTCGCCGAAGTCCCCCGGGGGTGGCTGGGTCTCCCCGACGACGTTGTGCGCGTACGCGTTGAGCAGCAGGGCTCCGGTCATGAGCAGCGCGGCGATCGCGACGAGGAACCAGTGTCCGCGCGGCTCGGCGAGCCCGCGCTCGGTGACCCTGCGCTCGGCCGGCTTCCGCTCGGGGGTTCTGCGCTCGGGGGTTCTGCGCTCGAGGGTTCTGCGCTCGAGGGTTCTGCGCTCGGCGGTTCTGCGTTCGGCAGGTCTGTGCGCGACGACCCTGCGCCGGGGGCTCATCGACGCCTCATTGAGGAGCCCCGGGCGTCTGCCCGGGCTGTTGCGGAAGCGTCTGCACGGTGCTGGGCTCCGGCGCGGGGGTCCGCGTCGCCTCTCCGGCGGGCGCGGTGGTCGCCGGGCTGCCAGGGCTCCCCGGGTTCGCAGGGCTCTTCGGGCTTTCCGGGCTTGTCGCCGCCGGAGACGGCGCGGACGTGGACCGGCCGGAGGAGGAGATCCGCACGTCCGGCTCCGGGCCCGCCGAAGGCGTCGCGCTCGTCCTGACGGAAGGAGAGGGGGAGGGCGCCCTGTTCGGCAGACCGCGAGTGGAGGTCGCCCGCGTCACCCGAGTCGCCGTCGCGCGCGGCGTGCCGCTCGCCCGGAGAACACGCCGGCGCTCGGACCCGCGGGACGGAGCGGGTGAGCCGGCAGGAGAGCGTTCCACGCTCTGCCGCCCCTGCGCGTCGAGCCACCCCATCGGGGGCAGCTCGGGCCCGGCCAGCGCCCCGCTCACCAGCGTGAGCGTCAGCGCGAGGACAACGATGGCCCCGCCGACCGCGGCGGCTGTCAAGATCTTGGCCCGGCGCCCGCTCTGGTCCACGAAGACGGCCGTACGCCCCGGGCGATGATCATCCACGACGCATGATCGTACGCGAATCGAAAGCAACTTCGATAAGTTCGAACCGTTTTGTAATCCGGAAGTCCGGACTTTCCTCATCCGCCGCGCCGCGCGCCACCGACTCTTTCATCTGGAACGCTTGGGCCGCAGTCGGTGAGGCTTAGAGGGATACCACGGTCAGGGCGCGTTCCAGGCCGAAGAAGTCCGCCGCGTTCCTTGTGAACAGGGGGATCCCTCTGCTCGAGGCCACCGCGGCGATCATGAGATCCATCCTCCGCGGTCGAGGATCACGATTCGCCGCGAGTGTGAGAGCGACGAGGGTTCCGTAACGCGCGGCGGCGTCGCGGTCGAACGGCAGGGGATCGAAGTCCGCGACGGCCGCGCCCAGCTTCTCCATTCGTGCCGCTCTCGCGGTCTCGTCCTTCGCCATGGCCACGCTCTGATGAAGTTCCGCAAGGGTGATCGCAGAGATCTCCGGCACGGCGGGCAGGTCCGCGGGGTCGAGCCTGTCCAGGTCGATGTATGTGCAGGTGTCGAGCAGTCCCGCCTCGTGCCGGTGGTCAGACACGGCCGCGGTCCCAGGGGTCGTCGTTCCGAGGCGGTCGTCCGTGCCGAACAACCCCTCCGATTCCTGCCGCATCTCGGTGTAGTCGACGTGCGGCATCCTGCGGTGGCGGCCGACCAGTTCCTCCGCTGTCAGGCGTCGTCTCCGTGGCAGTGGCCGCAGCTCGGCCACCTCGACGCCGTTACGAGTGATGTGATACGTCTCGCCGGCCTCGACCGCGTCCATGACGGCTGCGGAGTTGTTGCGGAACTCTCGCTGCGTGATGGTCTTCATGGAACCAGCGTAGCTCGGTGTGTCCCGGTGTGCTACACGATTCGGTCGCCACCAATGAGGGCGGTTGGCGGGGGTGGGGCTGGTTAAATGGGGCACTTGAATGGGCCGCTGAATGGGCTGCGACCGACCCTGGTTGTGCGGGCACGAATGAAGTTGACGTTTGTGCCGTTATGGGGTGGTATCGGGTGCGGTGGTGCCGGGCTTTCGATCAATGGGGATCGGAAGGGACGCGCCCATCGTGGAGGAGTGGCGCATGCCTGCGACGCCGTACGGCCGGGCCGGGTCCGGGGACGTCCTGCCCCCGCCCCGCAGTTTCGGCGAGGAGGGCGGGCGCCTGTCCTACGGCGGCTATCTGCGCCTGCCGGAGCTGCTCGCCCAGCAGGAGCAGCGGTCCGGAGCCAGCGACGAGCTGCTGTTCATCACCGTCCACCAGGTCTACGAGCTGTGGTTCAAGCTCCTCCTGCACGAGCTGGAGCGGATCAGGGACGCGATGATCGAGGGCGCGCTCTGGCGCGCGAGGCACCTGTTCCGCCGGGTCCACGCTGTGGAGAAGGTCCTGGTCGATCAGGTCCAGGTGCTGGAGACCATGACGCCGCAGGACTTCCTGGAGTTCCGGTCGGTCCTCGCCCCCGCGAGCGGCTTCCAGTCGGTGCAGTTCCGTGAGCTCGAGTTCCTCTCGGGCGTCAAGGACCCGGCGTACCTCGCCCGGCTGCGGGACGCGAGCGACGCGGAACTCGCCCGGCTGCGGCGGCGGCTGGAGGAACCCACGCTGTGGGATGCTTACCTCACCGCTCTCTCCCGGCGCGGCCTGCCGGTCTCCGACGAGCAGCTCATGGAATCCCTGCTGGCCGTGGCCCGGGACCGGGGATCGTACGACGATCTGTGGGACCTGGCCGAAGATCTCCTCACGCACGACGAGACGACCGCCCTCTGGCGGATGAGACACGTGCAGATGGTGGAGCGCCAGATCGGCACGAAATCCGGTACGGGAGGCTCGTCCGGGGCACCGTACTTGAGGGGAAGGACGCGCTTGCACTTCTTTCCCCTGCTCTGGGAACTCCGGGCCTGGCTTTGAATCCTCACAAGGGAGTGAGTAGCGACATGCCGCTCGAAATGGCGCTAGATCGGCAGGAATCGGATGAGGCTTTGGATGAGCTTCTCCGCACCGCCGCCGAGAGGTGCGCGCACGCGCCGGGAGCGCTGCAGGTGGAGGGCGAGGACCCCCTGGCCTTCCTGAGGCGGTACTACCGCAACGTCCCGCCGGAGGACCTGGCCCACCGCGACCCGGTGGACGTGTACGGTCCCGCGATGGCCCACCGCCACCTCGCCCAGCACCGGCCGCAGGGACGCGCGCTGGTCCGCGCCTACACCCCCACCCTTGAGGAGTGCGGCTGGGACCCGGGCCGCACGGTGGTCCAGATCGTCACCGACGACATGCCGTTCCTGGTCGACTCGGTGACGACCGAGCTGGACCGGCACGAGATCGGCACCCATCTGATCGTCCACCCGCAGATGCGGGTGTGCCGGGACATGACCGGCGAGCTGCTCGGCCCCGACCAGGAGAACGTGACCGGGCAGGTCATCCGCGAGTCGTGGATGCACATCGAGATCGACCGGCAGGCCGACCCCGCCGTGCTCAAGGAGCTGGAAAACGACCTGCAGCGGGTGCTGCTCGACGTGCGCTGCGCGGTCGAGGACTTCGCCAAGATGCGGGCGCTGGCCGTGCAGACCGCCGAGGACCTGGCGGTCAACCCGCCGCCGCTCGACCCCGCGCAGGTCGAGGACGGCATGGAGCTGCTGCGCTGGCTGGCCGACGGCCACTTCACGTTCCTCGGCTATCGGGAGTACCGGCTGGAGGACACCGACGGCGGCGCCGTGCTGCGCGGCCTGCCCGGCACCGGGCTCGGCATCCTGCGGGCCGACAAGGCCGGATCGGCCAGTTTCGCGGCCCTGCCGCCGAAGGTCCGCGCGAAGGCGCGGGAGAAACAGCTGCTGATCGTCACCAAGGCCAACAGCCGCGCCACCGTCTACAAGCCCCACTACCTCGACTACGTCGGGATCAAGGTGTTCTCGCCGGAGGGCGAGGTCATCGGCGAGCGGCGGTTCCTCGGGCTGTTCACCCACGTGGCGTACAACGAGTCGATCTCCCGCATCCCGGTCCTGCGGCGCAAGCTGGCCGCGATGCTGGAGCGGGCCGGGCTGTCGCCCGACAGCCACGACGGCAAGGATCTGATGGAGATCCTGGAGACCTACCCGCGCACCGAGCTCTTCCAGATCTCCGTGGACGAGCTGCTGCCGATCGCCCTCGGCGTGCTGCGGCTGCGCGAGCGCAAGCAGGTCAAGCTGTTCCTGCGCCGCGACGACTACGGCCGCTACATCTCCTGCCTGATCTTCCTGCCGCGCGACCGCTACACCACCAAGGTCCGCCTGCACATGCAGCGGATCCTGATGAAGGCGCTCGGCGGCACCTCGCTCGACTACAGCACCATGATCGGCGAGTCGGCGCTGGCCCGGCTCTACGTCGTGATCCGCGGCGAGCGGGGCACACCGATCGGCGAGACGCCGGTCGACGTCGAGGAGCTGGAGGCGCGGCTGGCCGCCACCACCCGCACGTGGGAGGACGACCTCGCCGCCGCGATCGGCGAGCTGTGCCCGGAGGAGGACGGCCCCCGGCTGCTGCGCCGCTACGGCGTCGCCTTCCCGGAGGGCTACAAGGCCGACTTCCCCGCGCGTACGGCCGTCGCCGACCTCAAGCGGCTGGAGGCGCTCGGCGAGGACCCGAACGCCATCGGCATGAACCTCTACGAGCCGTACGGCGCGGCCGAGGGGGAGCGGCGGTTCAAGCTCTACCGGCTGGGCGCGCCGATCTCGCTGTCGCGGGTGCTCCCGCTGCTCACGCGGATGGGCGTCGAGGTGGTGGACGAGCGGCCGTACGAGATCGACCGCGACCACAACCCCGACACCCGGGACGCCTGGATCTACGACTTCGGCCTGCGGTACACCCCGTCGGAGGAGGTGCACCGCGACGAGTTCAAGCGACTGTTCCAGGACGCGTTCGGCGTGCTGTGGCGCGGCGAGGTGGAAAACGACGGCTTCAACGCGCTCGTGCTGGCCGGCGGGCTCACGTGGGAGCAGGCCGAGATCCTCCGGGCGTACGCCAAGTATCTGCGGCAGGCCGGCACCACGTTCAGCCAGTCGTACATCGAGAAGGTGCTGCGGGGCAACGTGCGGCTGGCCCGGCTGCTGGTGCGGCTGTTCGAGGCCAGGCTCGACCCGCGGCGGCCCGACGACGGCAGGGCGGAGGTCTGCGACGCGCTGACCGAGGAGATCCTCGCCTCGCTGGACGAGGTCGCCTCGCTCGACGAGGACCGCATCCTGCGGGCCTACCTGGAGATGATCCAGGCGACGCTGCGCACCAACGTCTTCCAGGCCGCCCGCTCAGGAAAGGACACGGAGGGCGGGCGCGACGCCGGGGCCGCGGGCAGCCAGTTCGTCACCGGCAGGCGCAAGCCCTACATCTCCCTGAAGGTCGACCCGCAGGCGATCAGCGTGCTGCCGCGGCCCAAGCCGAAGTACGAGATCTTCGTGTACTCGCCCCGCGTCGAGGGCGTGCACCTGCGTTTCGGCAAGGTCGCCCGAGGCGGCCTGCGCTGGTCGGACCGCATGGAGGACTTCCGCACGGAGATCCTCGGCCTGGTCAAGGCGCAGATGGTGAAGAACACGGTCATCGTGCCGACCGGCTCGAAGGGCGGCTTCGTCGTCAAACAGCCCCCCGCCGGCGGGCGCGACGAGATGATGGCCGAGGGCGTCACCTGCTACCGCCAGTTCATCTCCGGCCTGCTCGACCTGACCGACAACCTGGTCGCGGGGCAGGTCGTGCCGCCGTCCGACGTCGTGCGGCACGACGGCGACGACACCTACCTCGTGGTGGCCGCCGACAAGGGCACCGCGACGTTCTCCGACATCGCCAACGCGGTGGCCAAGGAGTACGGCTACTGGCTCGGCGACGCCTTCGCCTCCGGCGGGTCGGTGGGCTACGACCACAAGGCCATGGGCATCACCGCCAGGGGCGCCTGGGAATCGGTGAAGTACCACTTCCGCACGCTCGGCGTGAACGTGCAGACCACCGACTTCACCGTGGCCGGCGTGGGCGACATGTCCGGTGACGTGTTCGGCAACGGCATGCTCCTGTCGGAGCACATCCGGCTCGTGGCGGCCTTCGACCACCGGCACGTGTTCGTCGACCCCGACCCGGACGCCGCGCGGAGCTTCGCCGAGCGGCGGCGGCTGTTCGAGCTGCCCAGAAGCTCCTGGGACGACTACGACCGGTCGCTCATCTCGGCCGGCGGCGGCGTGTGGCCGCGCACCGCCAAGTCCATCCCCGTCTCGCCGCAGACGCGCGCCGCGCTCGGCCTGCCGCACGGCGTCACCGCGCTCGCCCCCAACGACCTGATCAGCGCGATCCTGCGGGCCCCCGTCGACCTGCTGTGGAACGGCGGCATCGGCACGTACGTCAAGGCGTCGTCGGAGACCCACGCCGACGTGGGCGACAAGGCCAACGACGCGCTGCGGATCAACGCGGCCGACCTGCGCTGCAAGGTCGTGGGCGAGGGCGGCAACCTCGGCTTCACCCAGCGGGCGAGGATCGAGTTCGCGCTGAACGGCGGGCTGATCAACACCGACTTCATCGACAACTCGGCCGGGGTGGACACCTCCGACCACGAGGTGAACATCAAGATCCTGCTTGATCAGGTCGTCCGCGACGGCGACATGACCGACAAGCAGCGCAACCAGCTCTTCCTCGACATGACCGACGAGGTGGGCAGGCTGGTGCTGGAGGACAACTACGCCCAGAACGTCGTGCTCGCGGCGGCCCGCGCCCAGGCGCCGGAGATGCTGCACATCCACTCCCGCTACCTGCGGAAGCTGGAACGCGCCGGGCTGGTCGACCGGGAGCTGGAGTTCCTGCCGTCGGACAAGGTCCTCGCGGAGCGGCGCCAGGCCGGGCTCGGGCTCACCAACCCCGAGTTCGCGGTGCTGCTCGCCTACACCAAGCTCGTGGTGGACGCGGAGCTGCTGCAGTCGGACATCCCCGACGACCCGTCGCTGGCGTCCTGGCTGGTGTCGTATTTCCCCTCGGCGCTGCGCGACCGCTTCCGGGCGTACATGGACTCCCACCCGCTGCGCCGGGAGATCATCACGACCCGGATCGTGAACGACCTGGTGAACTTCGGCGGCACGAGCCTCGTCTACCGGTTCGGCGAGGAGACCGGCGCCTCGACGCCCGACATCGTGCGGGCCTACCTGGTGACGCGGGAGGTCTTCGACCTGACGTCGTTCGTGCGCCAGGTCGAGGAGCTGGACAACGAGGTCGACACCGCGACCCAGCTCGCGATGCTGCTGGAGGGCCGCAAGCTGTCCGAGCGCGGCACGCGCTGGCTGCTCGGCAACCGCCGCCCCCCGCTCGACCTCGCCTCCACGGCCCGCTACTTCATCGACGGCGCCGGAGGCCTGCTGCCCCACCTGCCCAAGTTGCTGACCGGGCCCGACCTCGTGGCGTACGAGGAGCGCAGGGACTCCTTCGTGGCCAGGGGCGTGCCCGGTGAGCTGGCCGAGCGCGTCGCGGCGATGGTCCCGGCCTACTCCACGTTCGACCTCGTGGAGATCGCGGCGTACACGGGCCGGCCGGTGAGCGAGGTGGCCGAGGTCTACTTCGACCTGGCCGACCGGCTCCAGCTCGCCCGGCTGCGGGAGCGGGTGATCGCGCTGCCGCGCGACAGCCGGTGGAACTCGATGGCCAGGGCCGCGCTGCGGGACGATCTGTACGCCGCCCACGCGACCCTGACCAGGGACGTGCTGATCCACAGCCGGCCGGGTCTGTCGCCGGAGGAGCGGCTGGCGAGCTGGACGGAGGCCAACCAGGCCGCCGTGACGCGGTCGCGGCAGACGCTGTCGGAGATCTGGGAGAGCGACACCTTCGACCTGGCGACGCTGTCGGTCGCGCTGCGCGCCGTGCGGACGCTGGTGTCCACCAGCAACCTCCCCCACGCGGAGGAGTGACGGCGCCCGCCGATCAGCGGTTGGAACCGCCGGTGACGATGCCTTCGTAGCCGACGACGTGCGCGGGCGCGGTGGACGCCTTGGGCGGCACCGCGCTCACGTACTGCTGGGTCTCGACGATCTGCCGCTTCTGCCGGATGAACAGGTCCTTGGTGGGGCTCAGCAGCCACCGCGCCGCCGCGGGGACCGTCACCGGACGCCCCTCGCCGCACTTGAGGCCCTGCGGGCCGGGGGTCCACGAGGACGTGCGGACCAGCGTGTACAGCATCATCGCGCCGCCGTCGCTCGTGCGCAGCGCGAAGATCGGGTAGTTGGGGGCCGAGGCGAAGATCGACTCGTAGTTCATGCAGTCGGCGGCCTTCGCCGTCTCCTTGGTCTCGCTGATCTCGTCGTAGAAGCCCGTCGTCTGCGGGCCTGGGGCGATCAGCCCGGAGGCGTAGCCCTTGGGGCCCTCCTCGGCGACGGTGGCGTGCAGCGGGCCCATCAGGTTGGGGCTGATGACCACCGAGGCGTCGCGCGACTCCAGCGCCGTGGCGTACCCCTCCGCGTCGAGGGCGACCGAGGGCGGCTTCTCGCCGGGGTAGAGCAGGGACGCGAAGCTGTTGCGCCACGGCCCGTCCCGGCCCTGCCGTACGAACGTGAACACGGCGGTGCGGACCTCGCCGGCCGCGTCGCGCCGCCGCGCCGTTGCGGCGAACCAGACGGCCGAGCGGCCGCTCTGCCGGGGCACGAGCACCGTACGGCGATCCCATGTGTAGCGGGCGGGCTTGCCGTCGCGGGAGTGGATCTCCGCGATCGTGATGGGCCGCTGGCCGTCCTGGGTGAGCAGGAGCGCCCACCGCCCGGCCCCCGCCTGCCTGAGCACGTCGTCGGTGTCCAGGAACGCGTCGAGCGCCCGGGAGGCCTCCTCCAGCGTCACCGGCGGCGCGCTGGGCGACGGCGACGGGCTCTCGGCGGGACTCGGCAGGGCGGAGGTGGCCGCCGCCGGGCTGGCCGGCGGCTGGACGGGCTCCCCGCCCGAGCAGGCGACGGCCGTACCGGCGAGGAGGGCAAGGGCCAGCGCGTTCCGAACGACCCCGTTCACCCCAGCCTCCCCTTGCAATCGATCCACATCGTACCGAGGCGTGCTGCCTGACAGGGTCTCCGATTCGCGTACCCTTTACAGACGTGGCAGTCATCGATCCAGCCGAAGAGATCAACGAGCTTAGCGGCACGCTGAAAGGCATTCAGGACGTGCTCGACGTCGACGCCCTGCGCAAGCAGATCGCCGAGTTGGAGGAGCAGACTGCCGCGCCGGACCTGTGGAACGACCCCGAGCAGGCCCAGCGCGTCACCAGCCGGCTCTCCCACCTGCAGGCCGAGGTCAACCGGGTCGACGGCCTGAGCCGCCGCCTTGAGGACCTGCCGGTCCTGTTCGAGCTGGCGTCCGAGGAGGGCGACGAGGACGCGCTGGCCGAGGCGGACAGGGAGCTCGCCGCGCTGAGGTCCGAGGTCGGCGCGCTGGAGGTCCGCACGCTCCTGTCGGGCGAGTACGACGCCCGCGAGGCCCTGGTGACCATCAACGCGCAGGCGGGCGGCGTCGACGCGGCCGACTGGGCCCAGATGCTGCTGCGCATGTACCTGCGGTGGGCCGAGCGCAAGGGCTACCCGGCGGAGGTCTACGAGACCTCCTACGCCGAGGAGGCCGGCATCAAGTCGGCCACCTTCACGGTCAAGGCCCCCTACGCGTACGGCACGCTCAGGGGCGAGCACGGCACCCACCGCCTGGTGCGGATCAGCCCGTTCGACAACCAGGGCCGCCGGCAGACCTCGTTCGCGGGCGTGGACGTGGTGCCCGTGGTCGAGCAGACCGACCACATCGACATCAACGAGGACGACCTGCGGATCGACGTCTACCGGTCGTCCGGCCCGGGCGGCCAGGGCGTCAACACGACCGACTCGGCCGTGCGGATCACCCACCTCCCGACCGGGATCGTGGTCTCCTGCCAGAACGAGCGGTCGCAGCTGCAGAACCGCGCGACGGCGATGGCCGTCCTTCAGGCCAAGCTGCTGGAGCGCAAGCGCCAGGAGGAGGCCGCGGCGATGAACGAGCTGCGCGGCGAGACGACGACGTCATGGGGCACGCAGATCCGCAACTACGTGCTGCACCCCTACCAGATCGTCAAGGACCTGCGTACGGGCGTGGAGGCGGGCAACCCCTCCGCGGTGCTGGACGGCGACCTCGACGAGTTCATCGAGGGCGAGATCCGCTGGACGCGCCGCCAGGAGGCCGGCGACGCCCAGTAGGCGGGCGGCCCCGGCTGGAGAGCGCCGCGGGAAGGAAAGTGCTCAGTAACCGCTGACGTGGGCGAGCGCGGTCAGCGCCACGACCAGTAGCACGACCAGCGCGATGACCAGGGGCGACAGCCCCATGAACCCGTGGTGGTGAACCTTGGCGCGGCCCTCGCGGCAGACCGGGCAGCGCCCCTCCACCACGGGCCCCGCGCACGCGGCGCAGATCAGATGTTCGCAGCTCATAGCAGCTTTACCGCCCTATCGCCCAAGGGCTAATCGTTTTGTTTCCGTTATGGACGTTCCATGCCAGTGTTACCCCTAGACTGGCCTACGGCCAAACGGAACGTCGATCCAGAGCAAAGTGACCGGCGACCCCCGGACCGGCCGTCCCACCCCCTAGACTGGCTAGCCGTGATGCGCCCGTGATCCATTTCGATAATGTCACCAAGGTCTACGCGAACCAAAACCGGCCCGCCCTCGACCACGTGAGCGTGGACGTCGACAAGGGCGAGTTCGTGTTCCTGGTCGGACCGTCAGGCTCGGGGAAGTCCACCTTCCTCCGCCTGGTCCTGAAGGAGGAGCGACCCAACAGCGGCTCCATCCACGTGGCCGGCAAGGACCTGTCGAAGCTGTCCAACTTCAAGGTGCCGCACCTGCGCCGCCGCATCGGCTGCGTGTTCCAGGACTTCCGGCTGCTGCCGAACAAGAACGTCTACGAGAACGTGGCGTTCGCCCTGGAAGTCATCGGCAAGCCGCGTCGCTTCATCCGCAAGGTCGTGCCCGAGGTCATCGAGCTCGTCGGCCTGGAGGGCAAGGCGCACCGGATGCCGGAAGAACTGTCCGGTGGCGAGCAGCAGCGGGTCGCCATGGCCCGCGCGTTCGTCAACCGGCCGATGATCCTGCTCGCCGACGAGCCCACCGGGAACATCGACCCCGCCACGAGCATCGGCATCATGAAGGTGCTCGACCGAATCAACAGGACCGGCACGACCGTCCTCATGGCGACGCACGACGCCGCGATCGTCGACTCCATGCGCAAGCGCGTGGTCGAGCTCGAGGACGGCAAGATCGTCCGCGACCAGTCGCGCGGCGTGTACGGCCAGGCGTATTAGGAGTAACAGGGACCATGCGGGCCAACTTCATCTTCTCCGAGGTCTGGATCGGCCTTCGCCGCAACCTCACGATGACCATCGCGGTGGTCGTGACCGTTGCCGTCGGCATGGCGCTGCTCGGCGTCGGAATGATGATCAACTCCCAGGTCTCGAAGCTCACGGGCTACTGGACCGACAAGGTCGAGGTGTCGGTCTACCTGTGCGTCAAGAACTCCTCCTTCGCCGCCTGTAAGAACAAGGCGGGCCTCACCCAGGAGGAGAAGGCCAACCTGGAGCAGACGATCAAGGGGCTCCCCGAGGTCGAGCGGGTGGAGTTCGAGACTCAGGCCGAGGCGTACAAGAAGTGGCAGCAGCAGGAGAACAACCAGACCCTGCTGGCGGTGACCAAGGTCGAGGACATGCCGGAGTCGTACCGGATCAAGCTGAAGGATCCGGACAAGGCGGCGGCCGTCACGAGCAGCCTGAAGGGCCAGCCGGGTGTCGCGAATGTGATCAACGAGCGCGACCTGCTCGACTCGGTCTTCGGCTTCATGGACAAGCTGCGCTACATGGCGCTCGGCATCGCCGCCCTCATGTTGATCGCGGCGACCCTGCTGATCGGCAACACGGTGCGTCTGTCGGCGTACAACCGCCGCAGGGAGACCGGCATCATGCGGCTGGTCGGCGCGTCCAACATCTACATCCAGCTTCCGTTCGTGATGGAGGGGCTGATCGCCGGCCTCATCGGCGGCGTCCTGGCCGGCGTGATCCTGATCATCGTCAAGATCGCCATCTTCGAGTCGATCCAGACCTACATGGCGGCACCCCTCGGCTGGGACACGGTCGCCGGCGTGATCACTCTCACCATGGCCATCGGCGTGCTGATCTGTGTGCTCGCCTCGTTCGTCACCCTGCGCCGCTACCTGCGGGTCTGATCCCGCACCGGCCGCGCACCTCGTTTCCGCCCTTCGTGGCGACGGTAGGCTCCCCTTATGCCACGTGAGACCGGGCGCAAGCTGATCGCCCAGAACAAGCGTGCCAGGCACGACTTCTTCATCGAGGACACCTACGAGGCCGGGCTCGTCCTGACCGGCACCGAGGTCAAGTCCCTGCGGGCGGGAAAGGCCAACCTGACCGACGGTTACGCGTCGATCGAGGGCGGCGAGGTCTGGCTGATCAACGTGTACATCCCGGAGTACAGCCAGGGCACCTGGACCAACCACGCCGCCCGGCGCACGCGCAAGCTGTTGCTGAACCGCAAGGAGATCGGCAAGCTCGACGCGACGCTCAAGGAGAAGGGCCTCACGCTGATCCCGCTGTCGATGTATTTCAAGGACGGCCGGGCGAAGATCGAAATCGGCATCGCCCGGGGTAAGAAGGACTACGACAAGCGGCAGACGCTGATGGAGAAGCAGGCCAACCGCGAGATGGCCCGGGCCATGTCGAACGCGGTCCGCCGCCGGGGGGGCCGTTAGGCCGTGTTCCGTACTCTGTCCGTCCGGGCGAGAGCCGTACGTGCCGTGCTCGCGCTGGGGCTGACCGCGCCGTTGCTGACCGGCTGCTTCGAGGAGCCGTCGCCGCACGAGGCGGTGCGCGACTTCCTCGTCGGCTGGCAGACGGGGGACTACGCGGCCGCCGCACGCCGCGCCGACGGCGACCAGGCGGCGGTGCGCAAGGCGCTGGAGGACGCCCGCCTGCAACTGGACGCCGCCTCGATCCGCTTCTCGCTGCGGGGGATCAGCCAGGACGACGACGCCGCGCAGGCGAGTTATCACGCCGAGGTGGACCTCGGTGAGAACAACCCCCTCTGGCGGTACGACGGCAACCTGCCCCTGCACCTGGTGGGCGGCCAGTGGAAGGTGCGGTGGTCGCCGAGCGTCATCCACCCCGATCTGCACCCCGGGCAGCGGCTCGCGGTCGCCACCGTCCCCAAGGGCCGCAAGCCCATCCTCGACCGCAACGGCAACGCGCTGCAGGACGAGACCGTCCTGCACGTCGCCGGGGTCGTCCCCGCGAAGGTCAAGGACCCGGGCGGGCTCTGCGACCAGCTGTCGAAGGTCACCGGCTTCGCCCAGGACCGCCTGCTGAGCCGCATCCTGTCGTCGCCCCCGCAGGACTTCGTCCCCCTCGCGACGTTCGGGCGGACGAAGTTCGCCCAGATCAAGGCCAAGCTGGAGGCGATCCAGGGCCTGGAGTTCCAGATTGACAACCCGCCGGTCGCCCCCAAGTCGCCCACGCAGATCGTCGGGGTGGTCACGGCGATCACCCCGGAGGCGGAGCAGCGGCTCGGCGGGCCGCAGCGGGCCGGCGACACGCTCGGCCGGGACGGCCTGCAGAAGGCCTACCAGGACCAGCTCACCGGCTCGACCGAGACCCGGGTCGTCATCCTCGACAACACGACCGGGCAGCTGGTCAAGGAACTCAAGGCGTGGCCGGGACGGGAGAACTCGTCGGTCCAGACCACGATCGACAGCCGGTTGCAGAGAGCGGGGGACACCGCGGTGGCGGGGCCCCGCCCGGCCGCGCTCGTCGCGGTGCAGGCCTCCACCGGTGAGCTGCTGGCCGTCTCCGCCAACCAGCTGCACCAGGAGAAGGACGCGCTGGCCGGCAGATTCGCGGCCGGCACCGCCTTCTCGGTCGTCGCCGCGCAGGGACTGCTCCAGTCGGGTCTGGACCCCAAGCAGAAGGTGCCGTGCAGCGCCGATCGCACCGTGGGCGGCGCCCGCTTCCAGCAGCCCGGCGTCAACGGCGTGACGACGCCCACCTTCCAGACCGACTTCGCCCAGGGCTGCGTGACCGCCCTGGCGTCGCTGGCCCGGCGGATCAGTGGGCAGCGGCTGTCCGCCAGCGCGTCCCAGTTCGGCATCGGCGGCGACTGGAAGCTGCCGCTGAAGACCTTCAGCGGGTCGATTCCGGCCCCCGACGGGGACGCCGCGATCGCCAAGATTCTCGCCGGACAGGGCGCCCGCGTGAGTCCGCTGGCGATGGCCCTCGTCGCCGCGGCCGTCAAGTCGGGCACGTGGCGGCCGCCGGTGCTGGTGACCTCGCCCGCCACCCCCGATCCGGCGGCCGAGGAGGGCACCATGCCGGTCGCCCCGCAGCCCGTGACCCTCGATCCCGCGATCACCGCGAAGCTGCGTACGCTCATGCGGGCCGGTGTGGCCTCCGGCGCGGCCTCCGCCGCCTCCGCCCCCGGCGACCCCGTGTACGGCGTGGCCGCCGAGGTCACCCAGACGGAGAAGAAGGAGCGCACCAGGCTCTCGTGGTTCGTGGGCTGGCAGGGGGACGTCGCTGTCGCCGTGCTGGCGCAGAGCGGCGACGTGTCGGCCGCTTCGGCCATCGCCGGGAGCTTCTTCCGCGACGCCCAGCCGCAGACGTGAAAAATACTCGGAGGCGAGCAACCATCGGGGCGGCGACCGGCGTCTTTCTAGGTGACTGGGCCCCGCTTGGGGGGTTGCGGGCCCAGTCGCCGTGATGAGGACAGGGCTCCATCTCGGGGGGAGCCCTGCTCGTCTGGACCGGCTCGACCCTGCCGGTCGGCCCCCGGGACGCGCGCCAGAGGCCGCGTTCCCGGGGGCTTCGGCGTCTCCCCGGCCCCGGGGCACCGGGGGGAAGGAATTCGAGTCGCGTCGCCGGTGTTGTCATGAGTAAGCTTGTGACGCCAGGCCTTCGGGACTGGGTTGACAACTGAACAGGGGGGTGACCGGTTTCGACTTCGGCATTGCAAGTCAGGGGAAGCGGGTCGGGGACTGCGGACATAACCCCGTCAACACTGTGACCGCAAACAAATAAGTGCCAATAACAAGAGCACTGAGGTGAGCCAGGCTTCCCTGGCTCTCGCCGCCTAAGCAGCGAGAAACCTCTGTCAGCCCGGGAGTGCCTTCGGCCCGGAACTGACATCGCTAGAAGGCTCAACCGTCCGGCCCGGTCACGGGGCCGTACGGGAAATCAAACAGTGACTGAGCCCGTCGGCGACTCGCCTGTGAGATCGCCGGGGCCGAGAAAATCGCAACAGGCTGCACCCGGAGAAGCCCTGTCTTGGTGTTGAAGGACGCGGGTTCGATTCCCGCCACCTCCACCGGTTGCGAAGGAGCCCGTCGGCCATGAGCCGGCGGGCTTTTTCGCGTTACGGCGGCTTACGGCCACCGGGCCGGTCGCAACCCAGGGGCGGGCGTCATGGCCGTGACGGCCGCGGTGCCGGTCAGATGATGGTGTGGCCGGGCGTGACCAGGCCGGTCTCGTAGGCGAACACGGCCGCCTGCGTGCGGTCGCGCAGGCCGAGTTTGGTGAGGATCCGGCCAACGTGGGTCTTCACGGTCTGCTCGGCGACGACGAGCCGGGCGGCGATCTCGGCGTTCGACAGGCCGTGGGCGATGAGGGTGAGCACCTCGGTCTCCCGTTCGGTGAGGCCCTCCAGCCGGGCCCGCGCGGGCGGCCGGGGCGCTCCGCCGAGCCGGGTGAACTCCTCGATCAGGCGCCGGGTGACGTTCGGGGCCAGCAGGGCGTCGCCGGCGGCGACGACGCGCACCGCCTCGGCGAGCTGGACTCCCGAGGCGTCCTTGAGCAGGAATCCGCAGGCGCCGGCGCGCAGGGCGTCGTACACGTACTCGTCGAGGTCGAACGTGGTCAGCACGAGGACCCTGACGTCGAGGGCGGGGTCGGCGGTGATCCGCCGGGTAGCCTCGATGCCGTCCAGGCCGGGCATGCGGATGTCCATCACCACGACGTCCGGACGCAGTTCGGCCGCCTTGGCGACGGCGTCGAGCCCGTCGGCCGCGACGCCCACGACCTCGATGCCGGGCTGGGCGCCGAGCAGGACGGAGAACCCCTCACGGATCATGGCCTGGTCGTCGGCGATCACGACGCGGATGGTCACTGGCCTTCCTCTCCGGTGCCGGCGGGTGTGTGGGCGGATACAGCTGTGGCGGGCGCGGACAACGGCAGTACGGACAACGGCAGTACGGCGGTGACCTCGTAGCCGCCGGCGGGGGTGGGACCGGCGGCGAGGTCGCCGCCGAGCATCGCCGCCCGCTCGCGCATCCCGAGCAGGCCGTGGCCCGCGCCCGGCGACGGCGCGGCCGCGTGCCGCCCCGGCCCGTTGCGCACGGTCAGGCGCAGCGCCGTGGCGGTGTGCGCCATCTCGACCCGGACCCGCGACCCGGGCGCGTGCCGCAGGGCGTTGCTCAGCGCCTCCTGCGCGATACGGAAGGCCGACAGCTCCACGCCCGGCGACAGCGGGCCGGGCTCCCCGGTGACCTCGGTCTCCACGTCAAGGCCGGCGGCGCGTACGTTCGCCACGAGGCCGTCGAGGTCGGCCAGTGTGGGCTGCGGAGCGACGGTGCCCGGTGCTTCGGTGCCCGGTGAGGTCTCCGCGCGCAGCACCCCGAGCACGCGGCGCAACTCGGTGAGCGCCTCCAGTGCGTTCTGCCGGATGACGGCGAAGGAGGCGACCAGCTCCTGCGGCGGGTCGGGCACCCGGTACGGCGCGGCGTCGGCCTGCACGGAGATGACGGACATGTGGTGCGCCACGACGTCGTGCAGCTCCCTGGCGATCCGGGCGCGCTCCTCCAGCAGGGTCCGCCGTTCCCGCTCCCGGACGACCGCCGCCTCCTGCTCGGCCAGCCGCTCGCGGGCCACCCGCCGGGCGCGTGCGGCGGTGCCGGTGAGCACGGCGGCCGCGAAGAGGGGCAGCACCTCGATGACGAAGGAGGGGATCGTGATGTCCAGCCAGAGCGTGGTGTGACCGCCGGCCGACCAGACACCCCAGGCCGTCGGCACCCCGAGCAGCAGCGTCTCGGCCGCCACCCGGGGCCGGTTGCGCAACGCCACGAGGAACAGGACGCCCGCGTGCATTGTCCACGGCCACGGCTCGCCCGAGTGCGCGGGGGAGTAGGCGGTCGTGGCCGTGCACGCGAGGAACGCGGTGGACAGCCACCACGCGGGCAGCGGCAGGCGCAGCGCCACGACCAGCACGGCCGCGTGAGCGATCGCGAACGGCAGCGCGGGAGTGTCCTCGGCGGTCGCGGCGAGGAGGGCGGCGAGGAGCACGATCAGCGCATGCGGCAGCCATCTGAGCGGCCGGGGCCCGCGCAGGGGCGGCAACGGCTGGGGCGCGAGCGTGAGCAGGTCCGCCCGCAGGGCGCGCAGCGCCTCCGCTAAACGTCTCCCGCCGACCTTGTGCACGGGCTCGATCCTAGACATCCCGGGCTTTCCGCTGATCGCGTTCGCGGCGGTCGCCGACGAGGCCGGCGTCACCCCGTGGAGCTCACCTCCGCAGTGACTTCCAGGCGTGACGAGTACTGTCGGGGCGATACGTGGGAGGAGGCTGCCGTGGGGGAGCCGAGAATCGTGGTGCGGCGGTCGCTGCCGTCGGAGCCGGCCGTACGGGGATCGGCCTCGTTGTTCCTGACGGAGGCGGAGCGGCAGGGGGTGCGGGCCGGTCGCAGGATGCTGTACGTCGGCCCGGAGCCGTCGTCGGAGGACGTGGCCGCCGGGCTCCGGGTCGAGCCCGGCACGCCGGTGCTGGCGCGGCGCAAGCTACTGCTCGCGGGTGACGTGCCGGTGCGGGTCGCCACGAGCTTCCTGCGGCTCGATCTCTTCGCGGGCACGCCGCTGTGCGAGCCGGGCTTCCTGGCTCCGAGCCTGCAGGCGCGTATCGAGGAGCTCGGTCACCGGTTCGGCCGTGCGGAGGAGCACCTGGTGGCCCGGCCGCCCGGGGGCGACGAGGCGGCCACGCTGGAACTGGAGCCCGGCGAGTGGGTGGTCCAGATCGTGCGGGCCGCCTACTCGGCCGACGACCTGCCGATCCACGTGCTGGAGACGGTCTGCGCCGCCTCCCGGCACGTCTTCGACGTCGTTCAGGTGAGTGGCGCCGACGAGTTCTGAGCGACGTAGGCGTCGATCTCCGCGAGCAGGGCCGACTTGCCCTCGGCGTTGAGGAAGGACGCCTCCACCGCTGCGCGGGCCAGGTCGGCGACGCCCTTCTCGTCGAGGGAGAGCAGCTCGGCCGCCACGGCGTACTCCCGGTTCAGGTCGGTGCCGAACATGGGCGGGTCGTCGGTGTTCACCGTGATCGGCACCCCGGCCGCGACCAGCGCGGGCAGCGGGTGCTCGGCCAGGCTGGGCACGGCCCGGGTGCAGACGTTGGAGGTGGGGCAGATTTCCAGCGTGATCCCGTGCTCGGCCAGGTGATCCAGCAGGGACGGGTCCTCCACGCTGTGGATGCCGTGCGCGATCCGCTCGGCGCCCAGGTCGCGTACGGCCTGCCAGACGTACTCGGCGCCGACGACCTCGCCGGCGTGCGGCACCGAGTGCAGCCCGGCGGCGCGTGCCGCGGCGAAATGCGGCGCGAACCACGACCGGGGCACCCCGGCCTCCGCGCCGCCGAGACCCAGGCTGACCAGGCCGTCCGGCCGCTGGTCGAGCGCGACGGACAGCGTCTCGTCGGCGGGCGGGCCGGGGATGCCGGGGATGTCGAAGCACCAGCGCAACATGGTGCCGAAGTCCGCCTCGACCCTGCGGCGGGCGTCCTCGATCACCTCGCAGAACTCCTGCGGGGCGAAGCCCCGGGCCAGGTGGGGCTGCGGTGTGATCGTGAGCTCGGCGTACCGCACCTGCTGGGCGGCCAGGTCGCCGCCCACGCCGTGGATCAGCGTCCACAGGTCCTCGGGGGTCTTCACCAGGTCCACGATCTGCGGGTAGACCTGGAGGAAATGGGCGAAGTCGCGGAAGTCGTAGAACGCCTCGACCAGCGCGGGGTCGGCGGGCACGTCAGTCGTCCCCTCGTACCGCGCGGCGAGTTCGGCGACGATGTGCGGTGACGCCGCACCGATGTGGTGCACGTGCAGTTCCGCCTTGGGCAGCCCGGCGATGAACCGGGTGAGTTCCGGGGAGATCACGGAACGACCGTAACAACCGGGTAGGAGTCCACCCCAAGCGATATCGCCGTATTTCACACCGATTTGTCAGGTTCGGGGTCATCCTCCGGCCGGCAGCTCGCTGAGTACCACGTTGATCGTTTTCCTGGTGCCGTCCGGGCGCATCAGCTCCACCCGCACCCTGTCGCCCGGCTTGAGCGTGGCCAGGATCTGGCTCAGGGCGCTGGCGGTGGGGGTGGGCGTGCCCTCCACCTTCACGATCACGTCGCCGGGGCGGATGCCGGCCCTGTCCGCGCCGCCGCCGGGGGACACCGAGCCGACGGCCACACCGACCGGCTCGCCGCTCGCGTCGACCGCGGTGCCGACGCGCACGCCGAGGGCCGCCCGGTGGCTGTTGACGACCCGGCCGTACTGGATGATCTGCCGGGCCACGTCGGTCGCGGTGTCGCTCGGGATCGCGAAGCCGAGACCGGGTGCGGCGCCCTGCTGAGGATCGACCGCGGCCAGCGTCGGGATGCCGATGACCTGGCCGGACAGGTCCACCAGCGCCCCGCCGCTGTTGCCGGGGTTGATGGGCGCGGAGGTCTGGACGGCGTTGGTGATCGTCGCGGCCCCGCCGCCCGCGTGCTTCTCGCCCGTCACGGTGCGGCCCAGGGCCGACACAATGCCCTGCGTCACGCTGCCGGAGAAGCCGAGCGGGTTGCCCATCGCGAGCACGATCTGCCCGACCTTGAGATTCGCCGAACGGCCGAAGGTCGCGGGCGTCAGCCCGGTCGCGTTCTCGACCTGGATCATCGCCAGGTCGCCGGCCGGGTAGGAGCTCACCAGGTGGGCCCTCCTCGGCTTGCCGCCGGTCGCCAGCGTGACCTGGAACTCCGTGGCGGCCCCCACGACATGGGCGTTCGTCAGGATGTGGCCGTCGGCGTCGTAGACGATGCCGGAGCCCAGCGCCTCTCCGGTGGTGATCTGCACGATGGACGGAAGGACCCTCTTGATGACCTGCTCGTAGGTCGTTTCGAGCTCGATCGGGCGGGCGGGCAAGGGCGGGGCCGTACCCGTCCTCCCCACCGTGGGAGACGCCGGAGGAGGGGAGGCCTCGCCCGGGGTGGTCCCCGGCGCGCATCCTCCCGCGACCAGCACGGCCGCCGCCGAACCGGCGACCGTACGGAGGACCTTCCGTGAGAGCTGCATAGTCCCCTGTCTACCTGCGAGAACAGGCGCCGCAAGGCGGCGCGCCGGGACAGGCGCAGGTCATGACGGGTGCCCGGGACGGTCGATACCCGAGGGTGAAGGCACGGCCTAGTCAGCGAATATTCCTCTAGAATATGGTTCTATAAAAGGAATCCAGGGAGCGTCCGCGAGTGCCGCCCGTCGCGAGCCCGGGCCGCGCGCGGGCGGGGCTGGATTCGCGGACACGACCGAGTGCTGGAGGATCTTATGGCGATCGGGCTGAGCGAGGAGCACGAGGCGCTTCGCGAGTCGGTGACCGGATGGGCCGAGCGGGCCGTGCCCGCCGACCTGGTGCGGAGCGCGGTGGGTGTTCTCGCCGACCCGGGAATGGAGGAGCGTCCGGCCTTCTGGTCCGCTCTCGCCGGTCAGGGACTGCTCGGGCTGCACATCCCCGAGGAGTACGGCGGCTCCGGCTACGGACTGCTGGAGGCGGCCGTGGCGATCGAGGCGCTGTCGGAGCGGGTGGCGCCCGGGCCGATGGTGCCGACCGTGCTCGCGAGCGCCGCGATCCTCGCCTCGGAGGGCAAGGCGCAGGCCGACCTGCTGCCCGGTCTCGCGGACGGCTCGCTGACCGGCGCGGTGGCGCTCGACGGGGAGATCACCGGTACGCGTGACGGCGACGCGCTGACGATCGGCGGCACGGCCGGACACGTCCTCGGCGCGGCCGTCGCGGACGTGCTCGTCCTGCCGGTGACGACGGACGCCGGCGAGGAGTGGGTGGCGATCGACGCCACCGAGGCGACGGTCACCGCGGTCAAGTCGCTCGACCTCACCCGCGGCGTGGCCAAGGTCGAGCTGGACGGCGTACGGGTGCCCGCCGAGCGGGTGCTGACCGGCCTGACCGGCGCCGAGGTGCGCAACGTGGCCGCGATCGTCCTCGGCGCGGACGCGGCCGGGGTGGCCGCCTGGTGCGTGGCCGCCGCCGCCGACTACGCCAAGGTCCGGGTGCAGTTCGGCCGCCCGATCGGCCAGTTCCAGGGCATCAAGCACAAGATCTCGCGGATGCTGGTGGCGTTGGAGCAGGCCCGCGCCACGGTCTGGGACGCCACCCGGGCGGAGGGGGCAGAGCGCGACTACGCCGCCGCCATCGCCGCCGTCATGGCGCCCGACGCCGCCGTGCAGTGCGCCAAGGACGCGATCCAGACGTTCGGCGGCATCGGCTACACCTTCGAGCACGACGCGCACCTGTACTACCGCCGGGCGCTGACCATCCGCGCGCTGCTCGGCTCCTCCTCCGAGTGGTCCGACCGGGTGGCCGCGCTCGCGCTGGGGGGCGTGAGCCGCGAGATGGAGATCGACCTGCCGGAGGAGTCGGAGCCGCTGCGCGAGGCCATCCGGGCGGAGCTCGCCGAGCTCGCCGCCCTGGAGGGTGTGGAGCAGAAGAGGGCGCTGGCCAAGGCGGGATTCGTCATGCCACACCTGCCCAGGCCCTGGGGCCGCGCGGCCTCGCCGCTGGAGCAGGTGCTCATCCACCAGGAGATCAGGGCGGCCAGGATCAAGCCGCCGCAGATGATCATCGGTGCGTGGGTGGTGCCGTCGCTGGTCACGTACGGCACGGCGGAGCAGCAGGAGCGGTTCCTGCCGCCGACGCTGAGCGGCGAGCTGATCTGGTGCCAGCTCTTCTCCGAGCCGGAGGCCGGCTCCGACCTCGCGTCGCTGCAGATGAAGGCGGAGAAGGTCGAGGGCGGCTGGAAGCTCAACGGCCAGAAGATCTGGACCTCGGTGGCGCACGTCGCCGAATGGGCCATCTGCATCGCGCGGTCCGACACCTCCAAGCCCAAGCACGACGGCATCACGTACTTCCTGGTGGACATGAAGGGGCCCGGCGTCACCGTGCGGCCGCTGACCGAGATGACCGGGGAGAACCTGTTCAACGAGGTGTTCCTCGACGACGTCTTCGTGCCGGACGAGCTGGTCGTCGGCGAGGTGAACGAGGGCTGGCGGGTCGCCAGGAACACGCTGTCGAACGAGCGGGTCTCGCTGTCGTCCGGTTCGGGCGGCACCGGGGCCTCGGTGCCCGACCTGCTCGGCCTGGTGGGCCGGCTGGGCCGTGAGCTCACCGCCGCCGAGCGGCAGGACCTCGCCCGCGTCGTCTGCGAGGCGCACTCGATCAACGCGCTGTCGCTGCGGGTGACCCTCAAGCAGCTCGCCGGCAGCGAGCCGGGCGCCGACGCGTCGGTGCGCAAGCTGCTGTCCACCGCGCACGCGCAGCACGTCTCCGAGGTGGCGGTCTCGTTGCTCGGCCCGGCCGCCGTCACCGCCGCCGACTGGAAGCTCGGCGACGCCGGCTACTGGAACCGCGCCGTGCTCGCCACCCGCGCGATGACCATCTACGGCGGCACCACGGAGGTGCAGCTCAACATCATCGCCGAGCGCATGCTCGGCCTGCCCCGCGACCCCGAGCCCGGCAAGTAGCCGTACGCCGCCGACTCCCCTACCGCATTCACCTGGCGAAACGCCCTCCGTGACCATGCGATTGCATGGTCACGGAGGGCGTTGATCACGGTGGGGGAGAGGGCGGTCAGCCGGTGACGAGGGTCAGTCCGTAGGCCGAGAGAGCCTCGTTGACGGGCTGGAAGTAGGTGGTGCCGCCGGAGGAGCAGTTGCCCGAGCCGCCGGAGGTCATGCCCTGGGCCTGGCTGCCCGAGATGAACGAGCCGCCGGAGTCACCGGGCTCGGCGCAGACGTTGGTCCGGGTCAGGCCGCTGACCGTGCCCTGCGAGTAGCGGACGCTGGCGTTGGTCTGCCCGACGGTGCCGCAGTGCCAGCCGGTGGTCGAGCCGGACCGGCAGATCGACGAGCCGACGGGCGCCGCCGACGAGCCCTTCACGGTGACGTTGCCGCCGCTGTAGTTGTTGACGTACGGCGTGACCGTCCAGTTGCTGTTGACCGCGGCCCACGAGTAGTCGTTGCCGGGGAACGAGTAGCCCTGGAAGCTGCCCATGGAGACCCGGTTGTAGCCGGACAGGCTGCTGCCGGCCGTGGCGCAGTGACCGGCGCTGACGAATCCGGGCGTGCTTCCCCTGCGCACGGAGAAGCCGATCGAGCACCGGGCCGAGCTGCCGATGTAGTAGGCGTCGCCGCCGCGCACGTTGTAGAAGGTCTGCGGCTGCTCGTTCGACCGCTCGACGCGTACGGCCGACTTGTCGGCGCCGCTCGCGGCCACGAACGCCTCGGCCTCGGCGGTGTTCGACGACAGTACGACGACGCTGTTGCTGACCACGTCGACGTACCAGACGGAGGTCGAGGCGGGCGCGCCGGCGGCGGCCCGGTCCAGTGCGGCCTCGGCGGAGTCGAGCGTGGCGAGGTTGCGGCCGACGATCTTCGGCTGCGCGCCGGAGGCCAGGATCGCGCCGGCCTTGGAGGCGTCGGAGGTGGCGACGATGAAGCTCTCCGAGGTGGTGCCGGAGACCCAGGATCCGGCGTAGGCGTCACCGAGCGTGGCGCGCACCTTGGCCTCGGTGGCCATGGCCTTCGCCTCGTTGGCCAGCCGGGCGTCGACCTGGGCGGGGGTGAGCCCGAGGTCGCGCTGCATGGCCTCCACCATCGCGGGCGGCGGCTTGACGGCGGAGGAGGCGGGAGAGTTGTTCGGCTCGGCCATGGCGGGGGTGGCGACCGTGGCGAGGGCCGTGACGGCCAGAGCGCATCCGGCGAGTACGGTGCGTCTGTGGAGCATGGGGGCTCTCCTTGTCTCTGGGGGGTGCCGTCAACGTAACCGACCTCCGCTGTCACGTGGATCTATCAATTCGCCCCTATCACCGAGTTATGGAACCGCCGGCGTTTGGGGATTCGCTGGGCCGTAATTGGCCGTTCCCGCACACTGGAGAACCGGCTCCCGTCGTGTGAAGGGGGTGGCCGGTCCCACCGCCGGTATCGCCGCAAGGGGACCGTGGCTCCGGTCCCGGCCGGAGCCTCGCGGGCGACCTAGGGGATGGCTCCGTATTCGGGGTTGGTGACGAGCCAGTCGGCGTAGCGGGCGCTGCGGCGCACCGCGTCGGCGTACGCGGCCCGGGCGTGGGCGGCGATGACGGGTGCGGCGGCCCGCGCGCCCAACGAGTCGGCGTGCCAGCCGAGCAGGTGCCGCCAGCGCAGCGGCGCACCGGCCAGTGGCATCATGACCAGCCCGGCGGTGAGCCGGAAGGTGGCCTGGCACAGGGCGACGGCCTTGCCCACCCCGACCAGGTGCAGGCAGGTCGCCACGTCCGTCTCGTAGATGGATTCGGGGACGAACCCGGCCCGCGCGCAGGCGGCGGCGAAGCAGTCGGCGAAACAGCCGTCCCCGGGGGCGACCGTCCAGTGCTCGCCGGCGAGGGCGGACAGCTCCAGTTCCCTCTCCCCGGAGAGGGGGTGGTCCTCGGACAGGAGCACGAAGACCGGGTCGGTGCCGACCGTGGTCCAGTTCATCGCCTCGGCCGGGGGAGGCGGGCTGTCGCCGCACGTCCCGAGCAGCACGAAGTCGAGCCGGCCCGCCACCGCGAGCGCGGTAAGCTCGCCGGCCGACCAGGAGGTGCGGGTGGTGACCGGGATGCCGGGCTGGTCGGCGGTCAGGCGCTCCACGAGCCCGCCGAGTATGGGCCCGTTCGTCGCGCCGATACGGCACCCGGGCAGCTTGGCCGGCGTGTTGGCGAACCGCACCGCGTCCTCTTGGAGGTCCCGTACGGCGGGCAGCAGCACCCGGGCGCGGGCCAGCACCATCTCGCCGAGAGGAGTGGGACGGGCGCCGTTGCGGTCGCGTTCGAACAGTGGACCCCCGAGTGAGCGCTCGATGCGCTTGAGCTGAGCGGTGAGCGACGGTTGGGCGAGGCCGAGCCGGGTGGCCGCTTTCGTGACGCTCCCGGCTTCGGCGACCGCGTGCACGATTCTCAGGTGGCGGATCTCCAGATCCATAGAGGGACGGTACGGCCCCGGTGCTATGGCCGCAATCCCGCGTTGTCATGAAATTTGACTTTAACGCGTGAGCCGCCGTCACTCCTGTTGCTGTTGGTGCGCGTGCGTGACCCCACGGGGGACGCCTCGTTGACTGCAACGTGTTCTCACAAGGTCTCCGTCGCGCAGATATATGGGGTTACCGGCCGGTAGGAGACGGGGGACGTGGGTTGCTAGAACGCGTTGCAGTTCCTGGGGGGCCGTCGTACGTTCGAGGCATGCGGACACGTGTCACCGACATGTTCGGTATCGAGTTCCCCATCTTCGCCTTCAGCCACTGCCGGGACGTCGTCGCCGCGGTCAGCCGCGCCGGCGGCATGGGGGTGCTCGGTGCCCTGTACTTCACCCCGGAGGAGCTCGAGATCGAGCTCAAGTGGATCGACGACCACGTGGACGGCCGTCCGTACGGCGTGGACGTGGTGATGCCCGCCTCCTACGCGGGGGCGGACCTCGACGTGGACTCCCCGGCCGACCTGGTGGCGCGGCTGCAGGGGATGATTCCGCAGGGGCACCGGGCCTTCGTGGAGGACCTGCTGGCCCGGCACGGCGTGCCGCCGTTGGACGGCTCCGACTCGGGCAAGGTGCTGCTCGGCTGGACCGACGCGACGGCCCGGCCGCAGGTCGAGGTCGCGCTGCGGCATCCCATCGCGCTGCTCGCCAACGCCCTCGGCCCGCCGCCCGCCGACGTCGTGGAGCAGGCGCACGCGAAGGGCGTGAAGGTGGCCGCGCTCGCCTCCACGCCCCGGCACGCGATCAAGCAGGTCGAGGTCGGCGTGGACGTCGTCGTGGCGCAGGGCACCGAGGCGGGCGGCCACACGGGCGAGATCTCCACGATGGTGCTCATCCCGCAAGTGGTCGACGCGGTGGACGTGCCGGTCCTGGCCGCGGGCGGCATCGGCTCGGGCCGCCAGATGGCGGCGGGCATGGCGCTCGGCGCGGAGGGCGTGTGGACCGGCTCGATCTGGCTGGCCGTGGAGGAGGCCGACACCTCCGAGACCGTGCGGCAGCGCATCATCGCGGCCACCTCCCGCGACACGGTCAGGTCGCGGAGCTGGACCGGCAAGCCCGCCCGCCTGCTGAAGAACGAGTGGACCGACGCGTGGGAGTCGGCCGAGTCGCCCGGCACGCTGCCGATGCCGCTGCAGTTCATGCTGATCTCCGACGCGTTGCGGCGGATCGGCAGGTCGGACGCGACCGAGCTGGCCACGTTCCCGGCCGGGCAGATCATCGGCGCGATGAACCAGGTCAAGCCGGCCAGACAGGTCGTCTTCGAGATGGTGGAGGAGTACGTCGAGGCCATGGAGCGCCTCGGCCGCATCACCGGCGACGGGTGAGACGCCGGGGCTCTCGAGCACCCGCTCCCTCACCCCCGCCGCTTCGCGAGGATCGCTAACCTGCGCGTCATGGAACGGCGTGACATAGAGATCTTTCTGACCCTGGCCGAGGAACTGCATTTCGCCCGCACGGCCGAGCGGCTGGGCGTCAGTGGCGCCCGTGTCAGTCAGACGATCAAGCAGCTGGAGCGCCGGTTCGGTGTGGCGCTGTTCCAGCGCACCAGCCGCCAGGTTGCGCTGACCCCGGTCGGCAGCGCCCTGCGCGAGGACGTGCAGGCCGGCTATCAACGCATACAAGAGGGCATCGCCAAAGCCGTCGCCGCCGGGCGCGGCTTCTCCGGGGTCTTGCGGGTGGGCTTCTCCAGCCCGCTGGTGGGGGAGGCCATCATGGCCGCCGCCGAGGTGTTCCGCGCCCGTCATCCGGAATGCGAGGTGCGCATCCGCGAGGTGCACCTGTCGGATGCTTTCGGCGCGTTGCGCGCCGGCGAACTCGACATGCAGATCACCGAACTGCCCGTGCGGGAGGCCGACCTGTCGAGCGGGCCGGTGCTGCTGCGCGACGAGCCCATGCTGGCCGTATCCTCCCGGCATCCCTTCGCGCGGCGGGACAGCGTCACGGTGGAGGACCTCACCAGGGACACCGTTCTCGCGCCCACCGGCGCACCCGCGTATCTGCTCGACGCGCTGATCCCGGCGCGGGCGCCCAGCGGGCGTCCCATCCAGCGGACGCAGGCGACGACCTCGCGGCAGGAGTTGCTGACGCTGGTCAGCGGCGGCGCCGGGATGGCCGTGGTGGGCGCCCAGGCCACTCGCTACCACGCCCGGCCCGACATCGTCTACGTGCCCATCGCCGACCTGTCACCCATCGAGTACGGGCCGGTCTGGCCGGTCGGCGCTCAGACCAGCAGGGTGCGTTCGTTCGTCACGCTCCTCCGCGCGGAGCCCGATCGCTAACCCGAGGGTTAACGATCGTTGCGGATCGCGTCGTTGTCGCAGGTGGGCGGGGTGCCGAGGATGGAGACGCCAACGACGAGAGGAGCACATCATGACCGACCCCATCCCCCAGGAGTACAAGGGCGGCGTCCCCTACCTCAACGTGCACGATGCCAAGGCGGCCATCGACTTCTACAGAAGGGCTTTCGGCGCGGAGGTGAGCATCGAGATCCCACGGCAGGGCGACAAGATCGCACACGCCGAGTTCCGGATCGGCGAGGCGGTCTTCATGCTGCGCGACGAATACCCCGAATACCGCTTCCGCAGCCCGAAGACGATCGGCGGCACACCAGTCAACCTGCTGGTCTTCGTCCCGGACGTCGAGACGTTCGCCGAGCGGGCCATCGCGGCCGGAGCGCGCGTCATCCGGCCGCTGGAGATGCAGTTCCACGGTGATCTGCAGGTCGAGGTGGAGGACCCGTTCGGCCACTCCTGGTTCTTCGCCAGCCGCGTCACGGACATGAACGCGCAGGAGCTGAAGGAGGCCGCGTCAGCGGTGGACCTCTGATCGCCGCCATAGGATCGGACGGGATCCCGTCAGTCGTCCTGACTTTGACTGGCGGTGCTGGCCCGCGAGCCGAGGGAGGATACCGGGGATGAGTGGTGCCCGCGACGAGACCGTGGCGGACGCGCCGCCCATCCCGCCGCCGATCATGGGGAACGTCCCCGGCTCCTACGCCCTGACCGTCTTCAGGGAGCGGCATCCCGTCCTCGTCCGCCAGGTCGCGCGGGCGCTGCCGTACGACCCTGACCGGCGGCGCGCGCTCGACCGGCTGCTCGACGAGGTCGTACGCGACGTCATGGAGCCGCTGGAGCCGTCGGCGCACGACGGCGCCGCCTGGGCCGAGTGGGGCCGTGGCAGGATCGGCCGCCGCTATGTCGACGTGCCGTTCCTGTGGGGGGAGAGCTACTTCTACCGGAAGCTGCTGGAGGCCACCGGATACTTCGGCGACGGCCCGTGGCGAGGGGTCGATCCGTTCGGCCCCATGAAGCAGGCCGAGCTCGACGGCCCGGTCGTGGACGGGGAGATGGCGGCGCTCGACGAGACGGCGGCGCTGCCCGCGGACGAGCGGGCACGGGCGCTGCTGCTCGGCGCGCTCTGGGGCAACCGCGCCGACCTGTCCTTCGGCATCACGCTGGAGGGCGACCACGAGCGCGCGAACGGCCTGGTGGTGGATGACGGCCCGCTGCTGTGGTCGCTTCTCGAGGCCGCCGCGCCGGGCAGGATCTGCCTGGTCGCCGACAACGCGGGTCGCGAACTGCTGCCCGATCTGGTGCTGGCCGACCACCTCCTCACGTGCGGGCTCGCGGGCGAGATCGTCCTCCACGTGAAGCCCGTTCCGTATTTCGTCTCCGACGCCACCCCGGCCGACGTGCTCGCGTGCCTGCGGCGGCTCGCCGCGGCCCCGGGCCGGGCCGGAGAGGCCGGCGCCCGCCTCTGGGGCGCGATGGAGGAGGGCCGTCTCACGCTGCGGGCGCACCCGTTCGCCTGCGCGCCCCTGCCCTACTCCGACATGCCGGACGACCTGCGCAAGGAGTTCGCGTCGGCCTCGCTGACCATCATGAAGGGCGACCTGAACTACCGCAGGCTCGTCGGCGACCGGATGTGGCCGGTGACCACGCCGTTCGCCGCGGTCACCGGCTACTTCCCCGGGCCGGTCGTCGCGCTGCGCACGCTGAAGTCGGACGCGCTCGTCGGCGTTCCCGAGCGGACGCTGGCGGAGCTGGACGCGAGCGGCCGCCCATGGCGCACCACCGGCACCCACGCCATGGTCCAGGCCCGCCCCTGACCGATTCCACAGACCGGCTCCACCGGCGCCGGCTCAGGACGCGCGCCTACCCTTCCATGAGCCGGGCCAGGCGGTCCCACGCCGGGGAGGAGGCTCCGGGCTGGGTTCGCACGGCCAATCGGGCGACGGCCGGGTTGTGGACGGGGCCGGTCTCGGATCGGCTGTGATGCGTGGCGAACCAGTTCCGGGTGCGGTCCGCGAGATCGGGAATGCGGGGATCGCTGGGCGGCCAGTCGTAGGCGGCGTCGTGTTCCAGATAGAGGGCGCGGAACTCGGGGTCGGTCATGAGCTCGCGTTTCTCGGCGATCCACAGGGCGGCGTCCTCGGGTGAGGCGGTTTGCATGAGGATCCAGCCGTCGCGTTCCAGGTGGATCTGGCGCTCGCTGACGCCGAGCCTCCGCAAGTCGTCGAGATGGTCGGCGACCTCCGGAGAGACGAAAAGCCGGTCGCCGCCGCGCAGCTGGGCGAGTTGCTCGCGGGTTCGCCGCAGCCGCGCGATGCGGTCGTGGAGGTCGCGGTCGATCTCGGCGATGGCCGCCGACAGCTCTTCGGGGCCGGCGCCGAGAAGGTCTTTGACGCGGGACAGCGGCACGCCCGCCCGGGCCAGGGTCCTGATCTTGACGAGGTCGACGGCGTCTTCGGCGGTGTAACGCCGGTAGCCGGACGAGTCGCGGCCGGGCTCGGGGAGCAGGCCGCGCCCGTGGTAGTGGCGGATGGCTTTGACGGTCACTCCGGCGTACTCCGCGAGCCGGCCAATCGTGATCACGCTGGACATCCTCCCACCGGGCTGTCACGCCCGCCGGGTCAGGCGGCCGCCGCCGTTGCGGAACCGCGCCCGGCCGTCGCGGAGGTCGTGATAGGAGACGAGCAGCAGCCGCAGGTATCCGTCGAACGTCTCCAGCGGGTATCCGGCGGGCGCGAAAAGGCCGGGCCGGATCGGGACGTAACGCTGCGGTGGGGCGGAGGTCATGCCTCCGGCGAACTCGGTGAAGATCCGCTTCTGTGACTCGTCCGCCGGTTCGTACGTCGTCCGCTCCTCGAGCTGGCCGTCCACGACGCGGATGTCGATGCGGAGCTGGTCGGAGCGGTAGGTGCCCGCGTAGGGGGTGAGGTCGACGTCCTGCTCCATCTCGGTGATCAAAGTGGGGACGCGGACACCGAGATGCTCGCTCAGCAGCCGCCGCAGGATCTGGTCGTGCAGCACGATCGCCCCCGGAGTGTTGCCGAAGGCGGCGAAGACCAGGTCGTGTTCGGGCACGACGCACAGGATGGACACGCCGCCGGGCGACGCGCCCGACATGGCGAGCACGGTCGTGTCGCCGAACGGGTACCGCACCCAGCCCAGGCCCATCGGCGGGACGTTCGGGGTCGCCATGTCGTACGAGACCTGCTGCATCAGCGCGGTCGACTCGGCCGACAGAACACGTGCGCCGGACGGGGACACGCCGCCCGCGAGATGGGTGCGCCCGAAGGCGAGCAGGTCGGCGATGGTGCCGATCGGTGTGCCGCCGGCCGGTCCCCAGGTGTCGGGCAGCATGAACATGCCCGTGGGCTTCGCCGTCATGGTTCGGGGGTCGGGGAAGTGGCCGACGGCCGTGCTGCGCAGGATGGCCTGCTCGGCCGAGGTGCCGGAGTCCTTCATGCCCACGGGTCCGTAGACGTCGCGCTCGAGCAGGTCGGGGAAGGGCACACCGGTCACCGTTTCCAGCAGGCGGCCCGCGACGATCATGCCGCCGTTCGAGTAGCTGAGCCGCTCGCCGGGTTCGAACAGGGTGCCGCAGCCGCTCGCGAGGCCCTGGACGTAGGTCTTCAGAGCGTCGCGGCCCTTGGCGTCGGGAAAGAACAGGTCCGCGTCGATGCCGTTGGTGTGCGAGACGAGGTGGCGGACCAGGATCTTGTCCGCCGCGCCCGGTGTGGTCAGGGCGAAGTCGGGGAGGTACCGCACCACCGGCGTGCCGAGATCCAGCACTCCCCGGTCGACCTGCTGCAGGACCAGCGTGGTGGTCAGGACCTTGGTGACGGAACCGAAGAGGAATCCGGTGTCTTCGAGCATCGGTGCGCCGGTGGCGGTGTTCGCGGTGCCGTGGGCGACGACGACCTGCTCGCCGGCGTGGGAGACGCCGGCGACGAACCCGGGGACCTCGCCGGTCTCGCAGGAGGCCGCGGCCTGCTCACGGATCTGGGCTTCGACGGTGTGCAGTGATTTGTCGCTCATGTGGAGCATCGTCGAACGTTGACCCTGGGGCAGGGTCAAGGGGCGGCGCGGATGTTCGTCGCCGATGACGCCGATTGGGCGCGTCAACGCCCCCGGTACATTGGCGGGCGCTTGTCGCGGAAGGCACGCGCGCCCTCCTTGGCGTCCTCGGAGCCGATGACCGGCCAGCCGATGGTGTCGGAGATCTTGAGCGCCTCGGCCTCCGGCATGCCCAGCGTCTCGCGGTAGGTGCGAAGGATCGCCTGCACGGCCAGCGGCCCGCAGGCGGCCACCTGGCCGGCGATCTCGCGGGCCGCCGCGAGCGCCTGGCCGTCCGGCACGACCCGGTTGACCATGCCCATCGCGAGCGCCTCGGCCGCCGTGATCGCCCGGCCGGTGAGCAGCACGTCCATCGCGAACGCGTACGGGATCTGGCGCGGCAGCCGTACGGCGCTGCCGCCCATGGGGAACAGCGCACGCCTGGCCTCGAACAGCCCGAGCGTGGCGCTTTCGGCGACGACGCGCAGGTCGGTGCCGACGAGCAGCTCGGTGCCGCCCGCCACGGCGTACCCCTCGACCGCGCACACGACGGGCTTGGCGGGCAGCGCCTCGGGATCGCGCAGCAGGCCCTTCCAGTGGTAGCCGGGGATCTCGGCGGCCCGGCGGCGCACCCGCTCGTCCTCGGACGGCGTGCCCATCGCCTTGAGGTCGGCCCCGGAGCAGAACGTGCCGTTCGCACCCGTGAGGATGCCGACCCGCACCTCCGGCTCGTCCGAGATGTACTGCCACGCCTCGGTCAGCCCCACCAGCATGTCCTGCGAGAGCGCGTTCCTGGCCTCGGGACGGTCCATCGTGACGACCACCACGTGACCGTCGCGCTCGATGCGGCAGTGCGGGGTGCTGATGGGCAGGAGCTCCACAGGTGTCCTCCAGCGGGGTGGCGTCACCGGATCGATCAAGCGCTTGTTTGCCATGGCGCGCGGGGTTACTCTGCCCGCAAGAACTAGAACCGATTCTCGTCTGAGCCGCTCCGCATTGCCAGGTCTTGTCAGCGTCGTACCGGCGTGCTTCACGCCGGGGCCGCTCACGCCGCGGACGCCCACGACACGCGATGCGGCGGTGGAGGGGCTGGCACATGGGCTCACTCGGTTTCTGGAGGCTCGCGCAGGCCGACCCGGCATGGATCGCCGCGGTCGATCCGGACGGAACGGAACACTCCGCGGGCGAGTTGCTGGCCCGGGCCAACCGCGTGGTGCACGGCCTGCGCGCACTGGGCCTGCGGCCCGGAGACGGCGTCTGCGGGCTGCTGCCCAACGGCGCGGACGGTCTCGTGCTCTATCTCGCCGCTTTGCAGGCAGGGTGGTACTACACGCCGGTCAACTGGCACCTCACCGGGCCCGAGATCGGTTACATCGTCGCCGACAGCGAGGCCGCCGCGTTCTTCGCCCACGAGCGGTACGCCGCGGCGGCCGTCAGGGGCGCGCGGGAGGCGGGAATCGCTCCTGACCGGTGCTTCGCGTACGGCGAGGCCGAGGGTTTCCGGCCGGTGGCCGAGCTGATCGACGGCAGGCCGGACACCCCGCCCCCCGACCGTACGGCCGGGGCCACCATGCACTACACCTCGGGCACCACCGGCAGGCCGAAGGGCGTGCGCCGGGCGCTCACCGGGCTCGACCCCGACGACTCGGCCGAGCTGATGGCGGGGCTGCTGCGGCTGTTCGGCGTGACGCCGGGCCGGCCGAACGTCCACCTGGTCACCTCGCCGAGTTACCACACTGCGGTCACCCAGTTCGCCGGTACGGCCCTGCACATGGGGCACACGCTCGTCTTCATGGACAAGTGGGATGCCGAGGAGACCCTGCGCCTGTGCGAGCGCCACCGCGTGACGAACTCCCACATGGTTCCCACGCACTTCAAACGGCTGCTGTCGCTGCCCGAAGAGACGCGGCGCTCCTACGACCTGTCGTCGCTGCGCTGGATGATCCACGCCGCCGCGCCCTGCCCGGTGCCGGTCAAGTGGCAGATGCTGGAGTGGTGGGGCGACGTGATCTACGAGTACTACGCCGCCACCGAGGGCGGCGGCACGATCGCCACCCCCGAGGACTGGAAGAAACGGCCGGGCACGGTCGGGAAGGCCTGGCCGAACAGCGAGCTGCTCATCGTGGACGACGAGCTCGCACCGGTGCCCGCGGGCACGCCCGGCACGGTCTACATGAAGCTGGGCCTCTCGTTCGAATACAAGGGCGACCCGGAGAAGACCGCGGCCAACCGGCTGGAGGCGGGGGTGGGTGCCCGAAGGGGGATCGGTGGAGACACCGCCTACTTCACGGTCGGGGACATCGGCTACCTGGACGAGGACGAGTTCCTGTTCCTCTGCGACCGCAAGGCCGACGTGATCATCTCGGGTGGGGCCAACATCTACCCGGCCGAGATCGAGAAGGAGTTGCTCGTCCACCCGAAGGTGGCCGACGCCGCCGTGTTCGGCGTGCCGGACGACGAGTGGGGCGAGGCCGTCAAGGCCGTCATCGAGCCCGCGCCGGGTGCGGCGCCCGGCCCCGAACTGGCCGCGGAGATCCTCGGCTCGCTGGAGGGCCGCCTGGCCCGGATGAAGTGGCCGAGCTCGATCGACTTCATCGGCGAGATGCCCCGCGAGCCGAACGGCAAGCTGCTCAAGCGCAAGCTCCGCGCCCCCTACTGGGAAGGCAGGGACCGTGCCATCTGAAGGGACCGTGCCATCTGAAGGGACCGTGTCATCCGACAGGTCCGGGGACCTGGTCGCGACGCACGTCCTGGAGTTCCCCGGCGGTTACACCCGGACGACCGGGCCGGTCATCGGGCGGTTCCTCACCGAGCTGCGCGACCGGCGGCTGGTCGGGGTCCGTACGGCCGGCGGGCGGGTGCTGGTGCCGCCGCTGGAATACGACCCGGACACGGGCGAGCCGGTCACCGAGGAGTACGTGGAGGTCGGCCCGGCCGGGACCGTCGAGGCGTGGGCCTGGGTCGGCTCCCCGCGCCCCGGCCACCCGCTCGACCGGCCGTTCGCCTGGGCGCTGATCAAACTCGACGGCGCCGACACCGCCCTCGTGCACGCGGTGGACGCCGGCAGCCCGAAGGCGCTGCGACCGGGGCTGCGGGTGCGCCCGCGCTGGCGGGCCGCCACCGCCGGGCACATCACCGACATCGAGTGCTTCCTGCCCGAGGTCACCTCGCTCGTCGCGCCCGTACGTGCCGAGTATCGCGTCACGCCGGGACGGGCGCTCACCCGGTTCCTGAAGGGTGTGCGCGACGGGAGGTTCGTCGGCGGCCGGTGCGCCGACTGCGCCGCCGTCTACGTGCCCTACCGCGAGTCGTGCCCCGCGTGCGGCTCGGTGATCGAGGAGGAGGTGGAGGTCGCCGACACCGGCACGGTCACCACGTTCGCGATCAACAACCTGCCCGATCCCCGGGCCCCCGAGGTGCCGTTCGTCTCCGCGTACGTGCTGCTGGACGGCGCGGACACGCCGGTGATCGCGCTGATCGGCGGGGTGCCGGCGCGCGAGGTGCGGCAGGGCATGCGGGTGCGCGCCGTGTGGGTGCCGCCCGAGGAGCGGACGCTGTCGATGACCAACGTGAAGTGGTTCGAGCCGACCGGGGAGCCGGACGCCGACCTCGACGACTCCACCGGAGGTGCCTGATGCGCGAGGTCGCGGTCGTCGCCTTCGCCCAGACCGTCCACACCGGCCACGACACCGGGGCGGCCGAGCCGGAGCTGCTGCTGCCGGTCATCGACGAGGTCAAGAGGGCGACCGGGTTGAAGAGGTTCGGCTTCACGTGTTCCGGCTCCTGCGACTATCTGGCGGGCGCGCCCTTCTCGTTCGTCTCGGCGCTCGACGCGGTCGGCGCCTGGCCGCCCATCAGCGAGAGCCACGTCGAGATGGACGGCGCCTTCGCGCTCTACGAGGCGTGGGTGCGGCTCCAGCACGGCGACATCGACACCGCCCTGGTCTACGGCTTCGGCAAGTCGTCGATGTCGGACATCCGGGCGATCATGGCGCTTCAGCTTGATCCGTACTACCTGGCGCCGCTCGGGCTCGACCAGGTGTCGTACGCCGCGTTGCAGGCCGCAGCCGTCAACGCGGACAGAGCGGCACTGGACGAGATCGTACGGCGCAGCCGGGCGGACGGCCGGGCCAACCCCTACGCGCTCGACCTGCCCGATCCGCCGACTGGAAAGAACGCGGGAAACGAGTTCGAGGTCGAGCCGCTTCGGCCGTACGACGTGGCGCCGGTCACGGACGGGGCGGCGGCCGTGGTGCTGGCCGCCGGGGACCGCGCCCGTGAGCTGGCCGGGCGGCCCGCCTGGATCACCGGCATCGCGCACCGCGCCGAGCCCCACTACCTGGGCATGCGCGACCTGTCCCGGTCGGTGTCCACCGCGGATGCGGGCCGGGCGGCCGGGGTGGGCAAGGGCCAGGTCGACGTGGCGGAACTGCACACCCAGTTCAGCCACGAGGAGCCGATCCTGCGCGAGGCGCTCGGCCTGTCCTGCGACGTGACGGTCAACCCGTCGGGCGGGCCGCTGGCGGCCAACCCCGTCATGGCCACCGGCCTGATCCGGATCGGTGAGGCGGCCCGGCGGATCCTCGACGGGTCGGCGGACCGCGCGGTCGCGCACGCCACCTCGGGCCCGTGCCTGCAGCAGAACCTCGTCGCCGTGCTCGAAGGCGTCGTCCTCGACAAGTCTCTGTAGGAGTCGCCGTGGGAAACCGCTGTGCCGTCGTCGGCGTGGGCCAGACCCGCTACCAGACCAGGCGGCGGGACGTGTCGCTGGCCGGCCTGGTCCGCGAGGCCGCTCTGCGGGCGCTCGAGGACGCCGGCCTGACGTTCGCCGACATCGACGCGGTCGTCATCGGCAAGGCCCCCGACCTGTTCGAGGGCGTGATGATGCCGGAGGCCTACCTCGCCGACGCACTCGGCGGAGCAGGCAAGCCGGTGATGCGCGTGCACACGGCGGGCTCGGTCGGCGGGTCGACCGCGCTGGTCGGCGCCTCGCTCGTGCAGGCCGGGGTGCACGGGCGGGTGCTGGTCGTCGCCTTCGAGAAGCAGTCGGAGTCGAACGCCACCTGGGCGCTGACCACGCACCTGCCCTTCAACGCCTCCCTGGTCGTGGGGGCGGGCGGCTACTTCGCGCCGCACATCAGGGAGTACATGCGCAGGTCGGGCGCGCCGGACCACATCGGCACGCTGGTCGCGGTCAAGGACCGGCTCAACGCGCTGAAGAACCCGTACGCCCACCTGCGCATCCCCGGGATCGACCGGGAGATGGTCGAGTCGACCCCGATGCTGTGGGAGCCGATCCGCTACCTGGAGACCTGCCCGTCCTCCGACGGCGCCTGCGCGATCGTGCTCGCCGCCGAGGACAAGGTGACCGGCACGCCCGCCTGGATCCACGGCACGGCGATGCGCTCGGAGCCCATCATGGTTGCCGGTCGCGACGTCGTCAGCCCTCGGGCGGGCCGCGACTGCGCCGCCGACGTCTACCGCCAGGCCGGCGTCACCGACCCGCGCCGGGAGATCGACGTCGCCGAGGTGTACGTGCCGTTCTCCTGGTATGAGCCGATGTGGCTGGAGAACCTCGGCTTCGCCGCCGAGGGGGAGGGCTGGAAGCTCACCGAGGCCGGGTGCACGGCCCTCGACGGCGACACCCCGTGGAACGCCTCCGGCGGCGTGCTGTCGTCCAACCCGATCGGCGCCTCGGGTCTCATCCGCTTCGCCGAGGCCGCGCTGCAGGTGCGGGGCATGGCGGGGGAGCACCAGGTCGAGGGGGCGCGCCTCGCGCTCGGCCACGCGTACGGCGGAGGCGCGCAGTTCTTCGCGATGTGGATCGTCGGCAGCAGTAAACCCTGAGCGCGGGAGGTCCGCCGGATGGAGTTCAACCACGCCGATCTTTTCGAGGGGATCGCCGACGCCGTCGGGGACCGTGTGGCGGTGGTCTGCGGCGACGACCGGCTGACCTATGCCGAGCTCGACGCCCACGCCAACCGGCTCGCCCACCACCTGGCCGCGCACGGCGTGGGCCACGGCACACACGTGGGCATGCAGCTCCACAACGGGGTGGAGTACGTCGCGGCCCTGCTGGCGACGCTGAAGCTGCGGGCCGTGCCGGTCAACGTCAACTACCGGTACGTCGAGTCGGAGCTGCTCTACCTCTACCGGGACTCCGGCATCGCGGCCCTGCTGTTCGACGTGGAGTTCGGCGACCGGGTCGCGGCCACCGCGCGCGAGGTCCCCGGGCTGCGCCACCTCGTCGCCGTCGGCGGCGCGTCGGCCGTGCCGGGAGCGGTGCCGTACGAGGAGGCGGTGGCGGGGGAACCCGAGGGCAGGGGATTCGGGCCGCGATCCGGCGACGACGTGTACGTCATCTACACCGGCGGCACGACCGGCATGCCCAAGGGCGTGATGTGGCGGTCGGAGGACCTCTTCTACGCCTTCGGCGGCGGCAACCCGTACGGCGAGCCGCTGAAGACGCCCGAGGCGGTGATCGAGCAGGCGCGCGGCGCGTCGCCGATCGTCATGATGACGGCGGCCCCGCTCATGCACGGCGCGGCCCAGATGGGCACCTTCATCGCCTGGTGGATGGGCAACGCGATGGTCTACGTCCGGAGGTTCGACGCGGCCGCGGTGCTGCGCGCGATCGAACGGGAGAAGGTCGTCAGCCTGAACATCACCGGCGACGCGATGGCCCGCCCGCTCGCCGACGAGATCGCCGCCGGGTCCTACGACCTGGCGTCGCTGTTCGTGGTCGGCTCGACCGGGGCGATCCTCAGCGGCGCCGTGCGCGCGCGGCTGGAGGAGCTCCTGCCCGGGAGGATGATCCTCGACAACTTCGGCTCGACCGAGTCCGGATTCACCGCGTCGGGCGTGGACGGGTCGTCGCCCGAGTCCGGCCTGCGGTACCGGCCCAGCGCCAACGCGGCCGTCGCCGTGCTGGACGAGACGCTGACCCCGGTCGAGCCGGGCTCAGGACGGATCGGCACGATGGCCAGGAGCGGCCGGATCGCCTTCGGCTATCACAACGACCCGGACAAGACCGCCCGCACCTTCGTGACCGACGCGCACGGCGTCAGGTGGCTGCTCACCGGCGACCTCGCGACGGTCGAGGAGGACGGCACGATCCGCATCCTCGGCCGCGGGTCCCAGTGCATCAACACGGGAGGGGAGAAGGTTTTCCCCGAGGAGGTCGAGGCGGTGCTCAAGGGGCATCCCGCCGTGTTCGACGCGGTGGTGACCGGCATCCCCGACGAACGCTGGGGCTCGCGGGTCGCGGCCGTCGTCCAGCCGTACGCCGGCACCGCGCCGACGGCGCGGCAGCTCGACGCCCACTGCCGGATCCGGCTGTCGGGCTACAAGGTGCCGCGGACCTACGCGTTCGTGGAGGAGATCGCCCGCTCCCCGGCGGGCAAGGCCGACTACCGGTGGGCCGGCCGGGTCGCCGCCGGGGCGGATCAGCCGGAGTAGGCGGCGGCGAGGGCGTGGAAGACCTCCTTCGGCTCCCGTCCGCCGTCCTTCAGCAGCCGGACCACCCCGTAGGAGGACATGTCGAGATCGCTGCGCGGGTCCGGGTCGTACGTCGTGTTGTAGCCGGCGAAGGTGAACCAGAAGGCGCTGTCCACGCACTCCTCCTCGAACACGGTGAGCAGTTCGCGCAGGTAGCGGACCTGCTCGCCCTCGTCGCGGCGGTAGTCGCCGTCCAGCCGGGGCGGATTCGCGGTGTGGTCCACGATGGCCCACGCCATGCCGCCGCGTGCGCCTGCCCCTGTGTAGGCGCACGTGCCGAACTCGGTGACCGCCACCGGCTTGCCGTACCGGAAGCGGGAGCGCAGCTCCTCGCGGTAGGTCGCGGCGTTGCGCTCGTCGCGGTAGGCGTCCACCGCGACGATGTCGAACGGGCTCCAGCCGACGTCCTCCCACTCGCCCGAGGCGTACGTCACCCGCCCGCCGAAGGCGGCGCGGACGGCCTCGGCGGTCTCCGCCAGGAAGGGGTTCAACCGCCCGGGGATCTCGGCGAACTTGGCGTATATCTCGGCGTCCCCCGTGCCGAGTGCGGCCATGCGGTGGAAGAACGTCTCCCCGGGCAGGAAACCGGCGCAGAAGAAGCTCAGCTCACACCCGGTCACGAGCACCACCTCCGCGCCGTCGCGCCGCACCTCCTCGGCCCGTTCGGCGCATTCGAGGAAGTACGGCGCGAGCTCCCGTGTGGTCATCTCGCAGGGGAAGGGCGCGAACCACACCTCCAGCCCGGCGTCGGCGGCGTGCCGCGCGGCGACGCTGAGCCGTTCGGGGTGCCCGCCGGTGATGCGGACGGCCGTGCAGTGCAGTTCCTCGGCGATGACCCGCATCTCCGCGCGGACCGTCTCCGGGTCGAACGTCTCCCGGCTGATGTTCCCGCCCGGGAGGAAACCGGTGTCGTAGTTGATGCCCCTGCCCCTCATCGCGCATCCCTCGTCTCGTTGTTGATCATCCACATGATCGGCCCGGAGCCGAACGCGCCCGCGACCAGAAGCCCCACGACGAGGGCGGCGATCAGCAGCACGTTGGACAGCCAGACCATGGTGGACACCGGCAGCGTGAACGCGCCGATCAGCCGGGCCACGCAGTCGGCGAGCATCGCCGCGCCCCAGATGCCGGTGAAGCGGCGCTCGGCGCGGCGGAACCGGGTGGAGCTCGCGAGCCGTTCCCAGGCGGCCTCCCGCACCGCGTTCCCCCGGGTGATGAACGCGCGCATGCCCGGGGTCATCACCGGGCGTGCGGTGAACGCCGTGAGCATCATGAACAGGCTGATCACGCCGCTGAGGGCCGAGTCCTTGGCGATCATCATGCGGGCGTCGCCGGTGACGAAGCTCAGCGCGATGCCCGCCACGTTGACCGCCAGCGTCAGCCCGGCCAGCCCGTTCAGCGTGCGGTCCCTGACGATCCCGGCGATCACCCGGACGGCCGGGATCACTCCGCTCACGCCCAGCGCGGCGACCTCGCTCGCGCCGAACGCGCCGTGCAGGAGGTAGTAGCACGCCATCGGCGCGGCGACGTCGAGCGCCAGCGGCATGAGCACCGTGCGGAGGGTGCCCCGCCGGGGCTGCTCGGCTCTCGCCGGGGCGGTCAGGGTCTCGGTCATCGGGCTCCTCCAGCGCGTCTCCGTGTGCGCATCAAGCGTCTCCAAAGCCGGAGGAGCCGGACAGATTTAGCGATCCCGATTGCGGCAGTACAAATGTCCCGGTTGGACGCGGCGGCGCATCGCCCGTGCAGAACCGAGGCGCTGCCGTCCCGTCAGGCCATGGCGTTCACACCCGTCAGGGCATGGCGTTCACGCCCGTCAGACCTTGGCGCTTTCGCCGGTCAGGGCCGCCACGGCGCCGAGACCGAGATAGACGACGCCGCTGCCCCGGTCGAGCCGCCGCCGCGCCCGCGCCGAGGAGCGCAGCCGCCCGGCGAGGACCGAGGCCAGCAGCGCGTACGTGCCGTCGCTGGCCATGCCGAGCGTGACCCACACGGCCCCGAGCACGAGCACCTGCGGGGCCACGGGACCACGGGCCGGATCGACGAACTGCGGCAGGAACGCGAGGAAGAACATGGCCGTCTTCGGGTTCAGCACGTTGACCACGAACCCCTCGCCGAACAGTCTGGAGTTCGAGGCGTGCCTGACCTCGGCGTCCTCCGCCTCGGGCCGCCGCACCAGCTTGCGGATCCCCAGGTAGAGAAGGTAGGCCGCGCCCAGGTACTTGACGACGGCGAACGCCGTGGCCGAGGCGGCGAGCAGCGCGGTGATCCCGAACGCCGCGGCGGCGATGTGCACCAGCGAGCCGGCGTGGACGCCGAGGACGGACACCAGCCCCGCCGTACGGCCCTGGGCCACGCTGCGGGTGACGATGTAGAGCACGGCGGGTCCCGGAACCAGGAGCAACGCCAGCGTGGCGGCCGCGAACAGGGCGACCGTAGGCAGAGTCGGCATGCTCGGATGGTAGGGACAACCGGCTCGCCCGAGCACTCGTATTTCCGGCGAGAGTTCCCTTCCGCCGGATCACCTCCGAATCGTTTCCGCGGACCTCAGAGCGCGGTCAGCACGCGGGGGCCGTCCTCGGTGATCGCGATGGTGTGCTCCATGTGGGCGGCCCTGCTGCCGTCCACGCTGTGCAACGTCCAGCCGTCGGCCGCCGTGCGGTAGCCGTCCCGGCCTCCGGCGATGAACATCGGCTCGATGGCGAGCGTGAGGCCGTGCCGCAGGGGATAGCCCCGGCCCGGACGGCCGTGGTTCGGCACCGAGGGGTCCTCGTGCATGTGGCGGCCGATGCCGTGGCCGCCGAAGTCCCTGGGCATGCCGTACCCGGCCTCCTGGGCGATCGCGCCGATCGCCGCGGAGATGTCCCCGATGCGGTTGCCCACGGTCGCGGCGGCGATCCCCGCGTCCAGGGCCCGGCGCGTGGTGTCGACGAGCTCCGCGTCACCGGGGCGCGGCGTGCCCACGATGAACGTGACGGCGGCGTCGCCCGTCCAGCCGTCGAGCTCGGCGCCGCAGTCGACGCCGACGACGTCACCGTCACGCAGCCGGTAGTCGGTGGGGATGCCGTGCACGATGGCGTCGTTCACGGACACGCAGATCACGGCGGGAAAGGGGGTGGGCGCGAAGTGTGGCCGATAGCCGAGGAACGGCGAGCGCGCCCCCGCTTCACGCAGCACCGCCCGCGCCGTCTCGTCCAGGTCCGTCAGCCGCACCCCGATGGCCGCGGCCCGCCGTACGGCGTCGAGGATGCGGGCCACCACACGCCCCGCCTCCCGCATCGCGTCCAGCGCGGCATCGGTTTTGATCTCCACCATGACATGACCCTTTCAAGTGGCGCCAATAACTATACCGGTATTAGTATCACGGTCATGGTGAGAGTGCCCCTGACCCCCGAGGAACGGCAGCGGGGGGAGCGATTCGGTGTCCTGCTCCGGCAGGCGCGCGGCGAGCGCAGCATGGTCGAGGTCGCCGCGGCGGCCGGTCTCTCGGCCGAGACGCTGCGCAAGATCGAGACCGGCCGAGCGCCGACTCCGGCCTTCTTCACCGTCGCGGCGCTCGCCGCCGCGCTCGGCCTGTCGCTGGACGAACTGGCCGCCGCCTGTGCGGAAGGCCCGAACGCCGCCGAGCTCCGCCAGGCCGGTTGACGCCCCGGTGGACCTGGTCCATCCGCCGTTGCGCAGGTTGAGGACACAAGGCGCGCCGGAGGCGGGATGGGCGGCCATCCACACGCCGGCCTCGGGGTCCGCGCGTACCGCCGTCAGGCCCGTCCTCGTCAGGCCCGTCCTCGTCAGGCCCGTGCTCACCTGCGCCCATGGGCGCCAGGCGTTGCCGCTCCAGCGCAGCACGGTGGAGCGGTCCCCGTCAGGGTCCATGCCGGTGACGAACCAGGCGTCGCCCCGCGAGTCGACGGAGATGCCGACCACTTCGCTCCACGTCGCGTCTCGGGAGAGCAGGCGGGCCCAGCGCCCGCCGGAAAGCGCCGCAGGTGCTCCGCCACGGTGTCGTACTTCCGGGGGACGCTCACGGCCGCCCAGATCGTCTCTCCGGACGGAGATCCGCCGATCTCGAGCCCAGTGGCCTTGCCGAACTGCGCGGGCAGGTGGGCGCGTCTCCAGGAGGTCCCGTCCCATCGCAGCATCGACCAGCCGGGGCCCGGTCTCCTCCTGACGAACAGTGACACTCCGCCGTCCGTCGCGGAGACCATCGACAACGGGAGGTCGGCGTGATCAGTGGCGGCGTACCTCAGGGTCCACCGCGACGACGACTCGACAGCGAGGCCGGCGGTCCACCCGGCGTCGTGCCGGGCCGCGTCGGCGGTCAGCGCGGACGCGCTTACGAGGACCAGGGCGGCAGGTGCCCCTGCACCCCAGACATGATCACATGAGGGCCGGAACCCGGCGCGGAGGCCGTCTCATCTGAATCTTTCACCGGTCTTCACGTGCGGCGGCCGCCCGGCCCCGGCCGCCGTCGTCGGCGTTCGCCGAGGTAGGCGGGGACGGTCGCCACGCGTCCGGTCACCCATGGCGAGGGCGGGCCGCCGGAGTTCCTGTACAGCGGGCGGAGGACACCCGACGCTGGGGGCAGCGCCGACGAGTGGAGGGCGGCGGCACGGTGTGGTCGGCAGTCGTCATGGAGGTGTTTGATGCGATTCGCCCGCGGCCCGTTGCGTCGCCCGGCCGTCCTCGCGGCCGTCGTGGCCACGGTGTCCGTCGCGACCGGGCTCGTCCCCGGCACGGCCGGCGCCGCGGTGTCCTGCGAGGTCACCTACGCCACCTCCCAGTGGGGCGAGGACGGGGGCGGCTTCACCGCCGGTGTGAACGTCGCCAACACCGGCGACCACATCGCGGGCTGGACGCTCACGTTCACGTTCCCCGGCTCGCAGCGGCTCGCGTACGGCTGGTCGGCGCAGTGGGCGCAGTCCGGCCGCCTGGTCGCCGCCTCGGTCCCGGCCGGTTCGATATCGCCCGGCGCGTCGGCCGCCGTCGGGTTCGCCGGGACCTGGCGCGGAAGCAACCCGCCGCCGACGGATTTCGCCGTCAACGGAGCGCCGTGTGCGGTCCGTGTGCCGCCCTCCCCTGCTCCCACCCCCGTCCCGTCTCCGAGCGCGAGCCCCACGCCGAGCGTCGTCGTCTCGCCCGCCGACATCGTCGTGCCCGAAGGCGGCTCGGCGGTCATCCACGTACGGCTCAGCCAGAGGCCGTCGTACGGCTGGGTGACCGTGGACAGCGAGCGGCTGCTCGGCGACACGGATCTGTCGATCGGCCCGCGGTTGCTCTTCCCCGCGGACCGATGGGACATCTGGCAGCCCCTCACCGTCTTCGCGGCGGAGGACGACGACGCCACGGACGGCACCGCCGCGTTCCTGTCCCGGATCAGTCAGCTGCCGGGCAGCGGTGTCGCCCTGTGGACCGTCAGGGAGTCGGACAACGACGCCGCCACGCCGTCGCCCGCCCCGAGCCCGAGCTGAGCCGGCGTCGGAAGCAGGCGGCGCCGGAAGCAGGCGGCGTCAGAAATAGCGCGAGCTGAGATCGGTCGCGGGCCAGCTCGTCACCTTGCCGATCTGCGCGTTGAACAGGTCGGCGAGCACGTCGAAGTCGGGGGATCCGCTCTCCTCCCGCCGGTTGAACAGGGCGGCGTAGGTGACGCCGTTCTGCAGGCGGGCGATGTAGGTGTAGGTGCCGGGCTGTGAGCCGTCGTGCCAGGTGTTGACGTGTCCCGTCACCTGGCGCACCCACAGACCGGCGCCGTACCAGGAGCCGTACTGGTTCACGCCGATCTCGGGCTTGGCGAGCATCCTGCCGATGGAGGTCGAATCGAGCACGGCGTTCGGCGCGTCGAGCGCCTTCGCCAGGCGCACCAGGTCGACCGCCGAGGCGATCCACCCGCCGTTGGGGCCCTGGCAGGCCATGCCGAACCCGCCGCCGTACGGCGCGGGCAGGACCTGGCCGGACTCGTCGAGGACGGTCTGGCCTGTGTACCGCGACTCGTACACGACCTCGCCGGAGGCGGCCTGCGACCGGAGCGTACGGCCCAGCCGCGGACGGGTGATGCCGAGGGGCGCCAGGACCTTCTGCCTGACGTAGGTCTCGTAGCTCGTCCCCGAGACCTTCTCGATGATCCGGCCCAGCAGCAGATAGCCGTAGTTGCTGTAGGCGAACTTCGTGCCGGGGGCGAAGTCCAGCGGCCGGGCGCTCGCGTACTTGACGATGTGGTCCGGGGTGATCGGCAGCGGCACGCCGAGCGCCTTGGCGATGGTGCGGTCCATGTGCAGGTAGTCGCCGGAGACGTCCCGGTCCCAGCCCCCGGTGTGCTGCAGCAGTCGCCACACGGTCACCTTCGCCAGCCGGGAGTCGGCCGCGGTGGACAGGCCCAGGAGCGTCGCGGCCGAGGCGGTCAGGCTGAGCTTGCCCTCCCGGACGAGCCGCATGATCGCGATGGCGGTGATGTGCTTGCTCAGGCTCGCGATGCGAAACAGCGATGTGGGCGACACGGCGGGAACGGCATGGCTGCCGTCGGAGTAGCGGTAGCCCCTGGCGAGCACCAGCTTGCCGCCCTTGGAGACGGCGAGCTGCCCGCAGGTGATCCCCCGGTCCTTGATGTAGGTCTTCATCAGCGTGTCGAACCCGGCGAGCGAGGCGGGCGCCACCCCGGTGGCCTCCACAACGGGCGGCGGGAGTGTCCGCAGGCCGATCGCGAGAGCCGGCGTCGCCAGGGCGCTCACCTGAAGGAAACTCCTCCTGCTCAGACCTCCCTGATCCCCAGATATGGACGTAAACAGCGACGTTTTCCGCATGTCCAATTTCTAGTGGATCATTGGCCGCCTCCGCAGACGTATCACGCATCTCCCGGGGGTAGGAGGGCGGTGACCAGCGCGGCGACGGCGGGCGGGTCGGGCGGCTCGCCGTACGTCGCGGCGTAGACCCGGCGGGCCGAGCCCGGCAGTTCGGCCACGCGTACGCCGGGATGGCGATGGGCCGACAGCGCCAGCCGGGGGAGGATCGCCACGCCCAAACCGGCCGCGACCATGGCCTGCACGGCCACGTAGTCGTCGGTGGTGAACGAGACGCGCGGCTCGAAGCCCGTCTCGGCGCACAGCGCGAGCAGATGGGCACGGCACCGCTCGCACCCCGCGATCCACGGCCCGTCCGCGTACGCCGCCAGGTCCCCGGGACCGTCGTGCGCGGCGGGGACGACGAGGAAGCTCGGGTCGTCGATCAGGTGGACCAGCCGGACGCCGTCGTCCTCCGGACCGGCCTCGCCGTACCGGAAGACCACGGCCACGTCCACCCGGCCCGCGCGCAGCAGCCGCAGCGCCTCGGGCGGCTCGGCCTCCATGAGCCGCAGGTCCAGCCCGGAGTGGTCGTCGGCGAGCCGCGCGGCGGCGGCGGGGACGAACGTGCCGAGAGCCGAGGGGAACGCGGCCAGCCGTACGCGTCCGGTCCGCAGCCCGACATGCGCGGCGAGCTCCGCGGACGCCGCGTCGAGGCGGCCGAGGATCTCCGCGCCGCGCTCGGCGAGCAGGCGTCCCGCCTCGGTGAGGCGGATGCCGCGGCCCACCCGCTGCACCAGCTTCGCGCCCGTCTCCGCCTCCAGACGGGCGAGATGGTGGCTCACCGAGGGCTGCGAATAGTGCAGTTCCCGCGCCGCGGCGGTCACCGTGCCGGTCCTCGCCACGGCCACGAGCACACGCAGTCGTACGACGTCGAGGGGCATTCATCGATCCCGTCTATGGTTTCGCCCGGAAACTTCAGTTGGACCTATTGTGGGGCCGGAGGCCAGGCTTATGGTCATGACCGATATTCGCGACATCCTGGACGCCCGGCGGCTCGTCGCCCCGCACCTGCCCGAGACGCCCATGTGGTCCTATCCCGTGCTCAACGCGGCGGTCGGCGCGGAGATCCACGTGAAGCACGAGAACGTCCAGCCCACGGGGGCGTTCAAGGTCCGCGGCGGCATCACGCTGCTGGCCCGAATGGCCGGCCGTGGTCGTGGGGTCGTCACGTACTCGACCGGCAACCACGCCCAGTCCGTCGCGTACGCCTGCCGCCTGTACGGCGTGCCGTGCTCGGTCCTGATGCCGGAGAATCCGAATCCCGCCAAGGTCGCGGCGGTCGAGGCGCTCGGGGCGGCCGTCGAGGTCCGGGGAGCGACCATGGTGGAGACCGGCGAGCACGCCCGCGACCTGGCCGAGCGGACGGGACGCCGGCTCATCAGCCCGGCCGACGAGCCGGACATCCTGGCCGGGGTGGGCACGCTCTATGTCGAGGTGTTCACCGCCCGGCCGGACCTGGAGGCGGTGTTCGTGCCCGTGGGCAGCGGCAGCGGGGCCGCCGCCGCGTGCCTCGCCGCCGCCGCGCTCGCGCCGGGCTGCCGGGTGATCGCCGTCCAGTCGGCCCAGGCCCCGGCCGCGTACGACTCGTGGCGGTTGGGCGAACCGGTGAGCCGGCCGGTCAAGACCGTCGTGGAGGGACTCGCCACCGGGTCGGCGTTCGCGACCCCGCAGGCCGTGATGCGGGACGGCCTGGCCGACTTCGTCCTGGTGGACGACGACGAGATCCTGCGGGCCCAGCGCCTGCTGCTCACCGAGGCCCACACGCTCGCCGAGGGCGCGGGGGCGGCGGCCCTCGCCGGGCTGCTGGCGCGGCGCGAGGAGTTCGCCGGGCGCAGGGTCGCCGTCGTCTGCACGGGCGGCAACGCGGGCCCGGCCGAACTCGCCCGGCTCCTCGCGGCCAACTAGACGACCGACCGGTCGTTCAGATAGTTTGCCCGGGTGACACAAGACGGCCGGAGGCTGCGCGGGTTGCGCAGCCGCGAGACGATCCTGCGGCAGGCGGTGGAGCTGGCCTCGGTCGAAGGGCTGGACGGGCTCTCCCTCGGACGGCTGGCGACGGCGACCGGCGTCAGCAAGTCCGGACTCTTCGCCCACTGGCGGGACAAGGAGCAACTGCAGCTCGACGCTGTGGAGTGGGCCGCCCGGCAGTGGACCGAGCAGGTGGTGGGGCCCGCGCTGCGTGTCCCCGCGGGCGTACGGCGCCTGTTCGCGCTGCACGAGGCACGGCTGGCCTTCTACGGCGCCGGTGTGCTGCCCGGCGGGTGTTTCTTCTTCGCCGTGCAGGCCGAGTTCGACGATCGCCCGGGGGCGGTGCGCGACCGGCTCGCGCTGGCCATGCGCGAGTGGCAGGGACTCATCAGCCGGCTGGTCGCGGAGGCCGTGACGCTGGGCGAAGTGGCCGGCGGCGTCGATCCGGCCCAGCTGGCCTACGAGATCGACGCGCTCGGCGAGATGGTGATCATCCACTCCCGGCTGTACGACGGGGCGCAGGCTCTCGTCCATGCCCGCCGTGCCGTGCTGCAGCGCCTGCGCGCGCTCTGCCCCGACCCCGCGCTTCTCCCGGAGGACTGACATGACCGCAGGTGGCGTCCACGAGCCCGTCCAGGTGCATTTCGACGACCTCGACGCGATGGGGCTGCTGCACAACTCGCGCTACGCCCTGCTCGTCGAGCGGGCCATCGGCGCGTACTGGCACCGGCTCGGCTGGGCGTCCGACCCCGCCCGGTCCGCGTTCCCCGACGTGCTCATGGCCGTACGCGAGTTCAAGGTGACCTACCACGCGCCCATCGCGGAGGCGGGCGAGCGGCTGGTGCACTTCTGGCTGGAGCGGATGGGACGCACCAGCGGGGTGTACGGCTTCCGCGTGCTGTCCGCGGACCGCGCCCCGGACCAAGCCACGGATCAGGCCACGGAGCAAGCCACCGTGCACGCCGAGGGTTACCGCGTCAACGTCAACCTGGATCCGGCCACTTTCCGGCCGACGCCGTTCAGCGACGTGATCCGCGCGGCCGCCGCCCCTCTGCTGCGTACGGCGCCCGCGGTGCTGCGGGAGGCGGCGCCGTGCTGAGATCGCGCTGGATCGCCGGGCCCGACGCGGAGCGGCCGGGACCGCTGGTGGCCGCGCTGACGGACTTCCGGACGGACCGGATGCTCGATCTGCCCGGCGTCGCGCGGCGCGGCCTGTCGCTGAGCCGCCTGTGGCCGTCGCTGCCCGGCGCGGTCGGCATGTGGTTGTGGGCGGACATTCCCGGCCGCCGGGTCGGTTCGCTGTCGGTGTGGCGCGGTGAGAGCGATCTGCGGGAGTTCGTGCGGTTGCGCGCGCATGTCGAGATCATGCGCGACTACCGGCATCGGGGCACGCTCCGTTCCCGCACCTGGCAGGTCGGCGAACTGGACAGAGCCGGTCTGTGGCACGCTGCGACCGCATCCCTCGCCTGAGCGGGCGATCAGGGACCGAGGTCGTGGCGGGTGGCCTCCTCGACCTCGTGCAGGCTCTGACGGGTGAGTTCGAGCTCCGAGGTCAGGTCGTCGAGCGCCCGGGCGCCGCCGCCCGCACCGTCGGAGGTCGCGGTCATGGCGGAGATCTCGACGGCCCGCGCGACCAGGCCCTCCAGGCTGAGGGCACCCGACTGCAGCCGGGCCAGCACCCGCTCCCGCGCGCCCGACAACCGGTCGTACACCTCCCGCTGCGCGTCCAGGGCGGTGATCGACCGGTCGAGTTCGCCCGCGACCTCCTGCCGGGCGGTCCGCCGCGCCTGCGTGAGCCGTGCGCGTTCCTGCTCCAGGAACCGTGGGTCGAAGCGGGCCAGCGCCGAGCCGGTGACGGAGGCGTGACCCGCCAGCCGGCGCAGGGTCTCGACGGTGTCGTCCACCTGCGGGCGCATGGCCGCGATCCGGTCGAGCAGGAGCTGCCCGCGCATGGAGGCGGTCAGGTCGGCGAAGGACGCCGCGGCCCGCTCCGCCCGCCGCAGCCACGCCTCCTCCGCGCTGTCCTTCGTGACCGGCGGGGCCTGCGGTTCCTTACGGCTCTCGCCCTCCGTGGACTGCCACGCGGAGGCGAACGCCTTGATGAGCCACACCGCGACCCCGGCGACGGCCACGCCCGCCGGATGGAGGTCGACGGCCCAGGCCGCGCCGGCCGCCGTGGCGCCCAGGAGCAGCGCCCAGGGGTCGCGCAGTTCCTCGGTGAAGCGGGACAAGGGGGCTCCCAGGTCGGAGGGTGAAGGTCGTTCAGAAGTTGGAGATGACGGCGGTGAACACCTCGTCGATGCTCCCCGGCTTGCGTGAATCGTAGGCCGCCGCGTCGGTGGCCTGCGAAATCTTCCGCAGGACGTCCAGGTCGGCGTCACCGCCGTACGCGATGGTGAACATCCGCACGGTCTCCTGCCCGGCCTCCTTACGCAGGTCGGGCAGCAGGTTCTTCAGCGAGATGGAGTTGTTGTCCTCGTTCTTGCCGTCGGTCAGGAACACGACCGCGTTGATGGCGTCGCCGTTCTGGTGCCGCATGACGTGCTGGAACGACGCGAGGGCCGTGTCGTACAACCCCGTGCCGCCGTTGGGGATCAGGCCGTTGATGCGGCTCTTGAGCCGCGACGGGTTGTTCCTGCTCAGGGGGACGAGCTCGCGGTAGTCCTTGTCGCCGTCCTGCTTGAGGCTGAACATCCACAGGCCGACGCGGTCGTTCGGGCCGAACTGCGGCAATGCGTTGATCGCGGCCTGCTTGGCGAGGTCGAGCTTGGTCCTGCCGGTGCCGGCGACGTCGGCGCCCATCGAGCCGGAGACGTCCATCACCATCAGCACGTTGGCGGGCTTGCGCAGCTCGGCCCAGCTCCCGAGGATCCGGTCGAGCACCTGCGGAGTCGGCGTGCTGAGCGTGGTCGCGGGTTGCTTGGGGTCGAGGCCGTTGGCGGTCGTGATGAGGTCGCCCGGCTTGCCGTCGTGCGACCGGAAGGCGTACTTCTCGAACTCCCGCTGCCGCTCGGGCGCCTGAAGGTACTTCAGGAAGTCCGCCGCCGCGGCCTTCTTCGCCGCGTCCGCCCAGGACAGCACCGCGTACGGGTGGTCGGAGAAGAGCGTGCCCTCCTTGGGGTAGACGGCCACCAGCGGGACCTTCGGCTTGGCGTGGTCGCCGAGCGTCTTCGGATCGCCCGTCGGGTTGCCCTGGTTGTAGTCCCACACCGACTTCTCCTCCACCGTCACGGCGGAGATGTACGACATGGCCGTCCCCGAGTCGTCGGCGTGCTGGAGGTTGGACAGGAAGGTCAACGTGGTGTCGCCGTAGTGGACGATGGACCGCTCGACTCCCTTGACGAAGTCACGCGTCTTCGCCGCGGCGACGTCCCGCTCCGTCAGGTCGCCCGACAGCCCGGTGGCCGCGAAGTACGCCCCGATGGTCGCGTTCAGGCCGGAAGTGGAGAAGTTCGGGTTCGTCTTGCCGAGACGGAACTTTCCCCACTCGGGGTGGTCGTACTTCGCCCAGCCCCTCGGGTCGTTGGCGAGGTCCAGGACGTCCGACCAGCCGATCTTCTTCGTCGGCCAGCCGAGCGCCTGCGCCATCGGCTTCGGCATCGCGATGACCAGCGGGGACGTGGCCATCGTCGGGTTGTCCGCGGACACCGGCGACGCCTTGTCGCCGCCCTCGACGCGCTGTCGCAGGAGGGTGACCCAGCCGGTGCTCGCCGGCGTCCAGACGTCCGGCTTCGGGCCGTCCTGCCGCTCGTCCCAGCCGCGTGCCAGAGCCTGCATCGCCCCGCCCGACGCCTTGGAGTTCACGATCACGTCCACGCACTGCCCGTCCACCTTGTGGCCGTTGTAGTCGTTGGCCATCGTGCGCAGCAGCTCGGCCTTCTCGCTGGAGGCGGCGATGGTCAGCGTGATCCCGTCGTCGTCGCAGGCGCGCCTGGTCGCGTTCCCGCCCTCGTCGCGGCCGGCGTCCCCGCTGCCCGACGCCCCGCCGAACAGCAGCTTCAGCCCGACGATGAGCGCTCCCGCGAAGATGACCGCGATGACGAACGGAGCCACGCTGCGGCGGCGTTTCTGCTGCGGTGGGGGGTACACGGTCTCCTCCATTGCCACGGGATACCTGCATTTATCCCGACGAACGGCGGATCACGTTAGTTGCCGATCATCTCGTCTCGCTAACGCCCCAGCCCCGTTCCCCACTCATCCACAAGATTTTCGGTGATCCTGGGTAATGATGTGACCACTCTCAGTAAAGTTCCGTCTTGTGCCTAAGCTCGTTCATCAGCAGACCGTCGATTTCTTCCACGACCGGCCCACCGCCGCCGTGGAGCTGTTGCGCGAGGTCGGCGGCGTCGACCCGCCCCCGTTCGCCATGGCCACGGCAGAGGCGGTGGACGCCACGCAACTGATCCCCGTGGAGTACCGCGCGGACGCCGTCGTCGTCCTGCGCGACGGCTCGGGCATCGCCCGACTGGCGGTGATCGTCGAGGTGCAGTTGCGCCGCGACGCGCAAAAACGCTTCAGCTGGCCTGTGTACGCCGCCGCCCTGCGGGCCCGGCTGAAGTGTGACACTGCCCTGCTGGTCATCTGCCTCAACCGGGCGGTGGGCCGCTGGTGCGAGCAGCCCATTTCTATGGGGCCGAGCGGGACCGTCACCCCGGTGGCGATTCATTCCGACCGTCTGCCTCTGATCATCGACCCGGACGAGGCGCGCAGGCATCCGGAGCTGGCCGTGTTGTCGGTGGCCATGAACGGCGACCACCCCGACATCGACAAGGGTCTGGAAGCCATGCTGGAGGGTCTGAAGGGGGTGGGCCGGGAGGGCGTCCAGCTATATTTGAACTACGTGTTCGGCCAGATACCCACTGTAGCGGGCGAACGACTGAAGGAGCTCTTGATGACGGCGTCAGCCGACTACGAGAAGGTCATCGGTGACCGTTATTTCTCCGAATGGGTGAACAAGGGTCTGGAGCAGGGCCGCGAACAGGGTCGGGAAGAGGGCCGCGCGGAGGGCGAGATCGAGGCGATCCTCGCCGTGCTCGACGCGCGGGGCTTGGACATCCCTTCAGAAGCGCGTGAGCGGATCAGCCGATGCTCTGACCTGCACATACTCGGCAAGTGGATCCGCCGGGCGGCCACCGCGACGTCCGTGGACGACATCTTCCTCTGACGTCGGCCCGTTCAGGGCGAGATGCGTCGGTGGACGAGCTCGGCCAGGGTCGCGTGCACGTCCTCGACCGGCTGGTCGGGGCGCAGCGCGCGGCGCTCGATGGCGACGGTGAGCACCATGCCGAAGACGGCCGTGGCGGCGGTGCCGGTGTCGAACCCCGAGCGCAGCTCGCCTGCCGCCACCGCGTCCGCGAGGACGCGTTCGTACACCGCGAGCACGCTCGTCCGCAGCCGCAGGACGGCGTCCTGCCACGCCGCCCGCCACATCTCGGCCAGCAGCACCCGCGCGAACGGCCCGTACTCGTCGAAGAAGCGGAGCTGGGCGAGCATGAGCGCGTCGAGCACGGCGACCGGAGAGGTCGCGGGGCCGCGTGCGGCCTCGGCGAGGGCGCCGGCGAGCCGCTCGATCCCGTGGTCGAGCAGGCCGGCGAACAACGCCTCCTTGCTGCCGAAGTTGTAGAAGACGGTGCCCTTGGCCACTCCGGCGCGTTCGGCGATCGCGTCGACGGTCGTGGCGGCGAATCCCTGCTCGGCGATGAGGTCGGCCGCGGCCCGGTAGAGCCTCTGCCGGGTCTGGGCGCGCCTGCCGCCGGACGCCCGCACCGCGCCGGGACCGCCGGACCGGCCGGCGGGCGGTTCTTCCGCCTCGCCGCCGGGCGTGCCGCGGTCCTCGCCCGGGCCGTCCGCGGGGCGGCTCACAGCGAGAGCTCCGGCTTGAGGCGGCGCATCGACCACGTTCGGCCGCGGTGGACGGCGAGCACGGTGAGGGCGAGACCGAGGGCGACGAACGCGGACAGCACGCCGCAAGCCTGCCACACCACGGCGGTGTCGCCGCCGCTGATGAGACGGCGCATCGCCGACACCACCCAGCTCATCGGCAGCCACGGCGAAATGGCCTGGAAGAACCCGGGGGAGGTCTCGATCGGATAGGTGCCCGCCGACGAGGTGAGCTGCAGCATGAGCAGCGCCAGCACCGCCACCCGTCCGGGCGGCCCGAGCAGCGCGTTGACCGCCTGCACGACGGCGAGGAACGCCGCCGCGACCAGCACCAGGAAGGCCACCACGCCCGGCCAGTTCGCCGCCTCCAGCCCAAGGCCGAAGCGCAGCACGGCGAGCAGCACCGCCACCTGGAGCGTCCCCATCGCGAGCCCCGGCAGCCAGCCCGCGAGGGCCGTGCGCCACGCCGGCGCCGACCCGGCGAGCAGGCGCGGGTTGAGCGGCCGCAGCACCATGTACGTCACCATCGCGCCGACCCACAGCGCGAGCGGCACGAAGAACGGCGCGAACCCGGTCCCGTAGTTGTCCACCTCGTTGTCCACCTCGGTGGCGAGCCGGACGGGGTCGCTCATCATGTCCGTACGGCTGTCGCGCTCCCGGGTGCCGTAGTCGGGGATCCGGGCGGCTCCGTCGCCGAGCTTGCCGGCCAGTTCGCCCGAGCCGTCGGTCAGCTTGACCAGCCCGGAGTCGAGCGTGCCGGCCCCCCGCTGGAGTTTGCCGATGCCGTTGTCGAGCTTGCCCGCACCGGAGGCGAGTGAGGCGAGTCCGGTGGTGAGGCCGCTCGCTCCGTTGTCGAGCCTGGCGAGGCCGGTGGACAGGCTTCGGGCGCCGTTGTTCAGCGTGCCGAGGCCGTGCGACAGCGAGGAGGCCCCGTTCAGCGCCTTGCCCGCGCCGTCACGGAGGTCGGACGCTCCGTCGGCCAGTTGCCCGAGCCCCTTGTCCAGCTGGTTGAACGTGTCGCGGGCGTCCTCCAGTGCGCCGCCGAGGCCGGGCGCGGCGGAGGCGAGCTCGCGGGCGTCGTCCGCCACCGCCCGTGCCGTGCCGGCGAGGTCGTCGAGCCTGCCCGTCTGGGCGCCGAGGCGGTCCTCCAGCCGCCCGGCCGCCGACGCGAGGTCGCCGGCCGACCCGGCGGCCCGCTCCACCAGCGCGCGTAGCTCGGGGTCGGCGTCCGGATGGGCGTTCAGCCAGCGCTCGACGGCACGCAGGTCCTGCCGGGCCCCGCCGGCCGAGCCCCGCACCTCCTGCGGCAGGCCGTCGAGCGCGTCCGCGAAGCCGCCGGCGCCCTGCGCGAGGGTGAGCGCGGCCTGCCGGATGCGGTCGCCGTTCTTCTTCAGCACGGGGACGTACGTGTCGGCCGCCCGGTTGACGGTGGGAGACAGGGCGTGGACCTGGCGGTAGACCTCGCGATTACCCTCGGCCAGTTTGGCCGCCCCCTTGTCGAGAGCGGACAGGCCCTTGCGGAGGTCGGCCGCGCCGGTGGCCGCCTTCGACAGGCCGGCGGACAGGGAGGCCGAGCCGGTCCTGGCCTGGTGCAGCCCGCTCGCCAGCCGCTCCGACCCGCTGTGAAGGGCGTCCGCCCCGGATGACAGCGTGCCGGTCGCGTCCTGCGCGGACCTGAGCCCCTCGGCCAGCGAGGCGGCTCCGTCGCTCGCGGCGGCGGCTCCGTCGTGCAACCGGTCGGCTCCGTCGGCCGCCTGGGCGGTCTTGTCGTGCAGCTCGCCGAAGGACAGGAAGATCTGGTCCAGGTAGTCCTTGACCGCGCTGCGCCCGGCCGCCTCCTTGACCTCGCGGAACACCGCGTCCGAGATCGTCCGCATGATGTAGCTGCGCCCGGTGTCCACGCGTACGCCGAGCTGGGCCGGGCGCGGCGTGCCGTCACCGGAGGGCGAGGCGAGGTCGGCGCTGAAGTCGCCGGGAATCGTGAGCGACAGGTAGTAACGGCCCTCGCGGACGCCTCTGTCGGCCTCGGCCGCGTCGACTCGGTGCCAGGCGAACACCTCGCGCTCTTCCAGCTCGGCGGCGAGCTCCCGGCCCGCGTCCACCGTGTTCGCCGGGCCCTGCGCGGCGCCGGCGGCCGTGGCGGGACGATCCTCCACCACGAGGGCCACCGGCACGCGGTTCAGGTTCGCCTGGGGATCCCAGAACGACCACAGGTAGAGCCCCGCGTACAGCAGCGGCAGCATGACGACGGCGACCAGCGCGGCCCTGGTGAGCCGCGAGCGCATGAACCTGCGCAGTTCGAGCCGGCCGGGAAGGGGAACGCTCATCGCCGTTCAGCTTTCTCGGTGTCGTCCCCGGCGACCGGGGGCGGGGGAACGGGCAGCGGCAGCAGTGCGGTGGCGACGCCGCTCGCCTCTTCGGCGTCCGTGCACGCCGCGATGACCGTGAGCCCCCCGTCGGCCAGGCCGCGGAGCGTGTCCCACAGCTCGTGGCGCCTGCCCGCGGGGATCCCGGTGTCGGCGTCGTCCACGAGGAGCAGGCCGGGCTGGTCGAGCAGGGCGAGCGCGACGCCCAGCCGCACCGCCTGATCACGGGTGAGCTCTCTGACCGGCGTCCGATCACCGTGCGGCAGCGCGTCCGGATCGAGCCGGGCGTGTGCGAGCGCCGACCGACCCGCGTCCGGGTGCCGCCTGCGCCACAGGAACCCGTGCGTGCGCGACCGCTCCTGCAGGTGCTCCCGTACGGACAGGGCGTCGTCGAGGGGGTTCACCTGCGGGAAGAGCCCCAGGGCCGAGACCTGCCTGATTCTGCGGGGTGCCGCGAGGCCGCCCACGGTGAGCGTCCCCTCGGCGGGCTTCATTCGTCCCGCGAGGGTGAGCAACAGGCTCGTACGGCCGCTGCCCGCCTCACCCGTGACGACGGTGAGCGTTCCGGGAGCCGCGTGCAGCGAGACGTGCCGGTAGACCCAGCCGTGACCGCCCCGCACGCCCAGCCCGCGCGCCGCCACCTCGACACCGCCGAAGACCGCGCCGGGCGGATCGGAGGGTGTTCCGGCAGAGGGTGTGGCGACGTTCCCCGAGCCCCCGGCATCCACGTCGACTCTCCCTTCTTTGGACTGACCAGTCGGTACAAAACATAGCGCCGGAAGCGCGTGGTCCTGTGCCCGGTCATGGTGTGATCTCACCTACATCCGCGGGTGAGCGGTGGCGCGGAGGCCGTGCGCCGGGGCGCGACCGGCGGCTCGTGTTTCATGAAAATTTCACGGAGAAGGCCGTGGCGTGTCGGCCCCCACCTGGCCAAATCGTCGAGTGTCCTGAAGCGGATCGTCATCGTGTGACACGTGGCATTGACCCGGGTTCCCGTGGTCCGTAACTTAAGCCGCGTTCCTGTTCATGGATGTTGTTCACATTCATGAATTCCCCCAGCGGGACCAGGAGTGGCGCCGCCACCGCCTCGGTCAGGGGTCCTGCACGACCTGCGAGGAGCACGGCTTTGAGAAGGAGTACCAGAACCGGAGTCGGGGTGATCGGCACCGTCGTCGGGGTCGCCGCCCTGGTCGGAGGCGTCTTCACCGGCGTCTCCAACGCGGCGCCGAGCGCGGGCGCCTACCGGATCGTGAACGGCGCGAGCGGCCTGTGCCTCACGGTTCCGGGCAGCAGCGGCTCCGACGGCGTGCAGCTCACGGTCTCCGGCTGCAACGGCGCGAGCAACCAGACCTGGAACCTGTCCACCCAGGGCAGCGGCTTCCGCCTGGCCGCCGGCAACAGCGGCAAGTGCGCCGGGGTCGCCGGGGCCTCCACCTCCGCGGGCAAGGCCGTCCAGCAGGAGTCGTGCACCGGCTCCTCGTCGCAGACCTGGGAACTCACCGCCTCGGGCTCCAACTATCGGGTGGTCAACGCCAACAGCGACAAGTGCCTGAACACCAAGGACAACTCGACGTCTTCAGGCGCCCTGGCACAGCAGAACTCCTGCGACTCGGCCGCCACCAAGCAGTGGACCCTCCAGCCGGCCGGGTCCCAGCCGTCGTCGACTCCCACCGCCACGCCGACGAGCAGCCCGACCACCAATCCGACGCCGCCGTCGGGCTGGCCCAGCCCGCAGGGCTCGCAGGCGGTCACCAGCACGATCAGCGTCTCCGGCACCATGGACGGCGGCCTGAAGCGCTACTACGCCAGCGGAAGCATGGGTGACGGCGGGCAGAGCGAGAGCCAGAAGCCGATCTTCGAGCTGGCCAACGGCGCGACGCTCAAAAACGTCATCATCGGCTCGCCCGCCGCGGACGGCATCCACTGCCTGGGCAGCTGCACACTGCAGAACGTCTGGTGGGAGGACGTCGGCGAGGACGCCGCGACCCTGCTGGGCAGCTCGTCGTCGCAGGTCATGACCATCGACGGCGGCGGTGCGAAGAGCGCCTCCGACAAGGTGTTCCAGCACAACGGCCCCGGCACGATGATCATCAAGAACTTCCAGGTGGACAACTTCGGGAAGCTCTACCGCGCCTGCGGCAACTGCACGAACTCCTATCAGCGGCACGTCCAGATGTCGAACATCGTGGCGACCTACCCCGGCAAGGCGCTCGCGGGCATCAACACCAACTGGGGCGACACCGCGCGCTTCTCGAACATCACGATCAAGAACGACCCCAACCACAAGATGATCGTGTGCCTGAAGTACAAGGGTGTGCCGAAGGGCAGCGAGCCGAGCGAGATCGGTAGCGGCGCCGACGGGACGAACTGCATCTACAGCTCCTCCGACATCCACTACCAGTAAGCGCGCCGACCGGTCCCGGGGTCCCCGGGACCAGGCGTGACGGCGGTGCGGGAAAGACGGAAGGCCCGGTGGTCCCCCCGGCCACCGGGCCTTCCGCGTCTGAACGATCGGTGTCAGGCCGCGCCGTGCCAGCCGCCGTAGTCGGCGAGGAACAGCGCCTCGGTCGTGATGATGCGGCGCAGCTCCTCCAGCACCACCCGCTCGTTGGGCGCGTGGATCGAGGCACCGTCGTCCTCGGCGCCGTACAGCAGGATCTCGGCCTTGGGGAACTGCCGGGCGAGGGCCGCCACCAGCGGGATCGAGCCGCCCTGGCCGACCTGACGCGGCGCCCGGCCGAAGGCGCGCTCCAGCGCCCGCTCCGCGGCGTTCATGGCCGGCCCGCCCGGCTCGATCTGGAAGCCGGAGCCGCTGACGAAGTCGCCGAAGGAGACCTTGACCCCCCACGGTGCGACCTTCTCCAGGAAGGCCGTCACGTCGTTCAACGCCTGCCTCGCGTTCCCGCCGGCGGGGATGCGGACCGTGACGCGGGCCCGGGCCACCGCCTGAACCGCGTTGATCGCCCCGGTCACGGTCGGCACGTCGAGCCCGGTCACCGTGATCGCGTACGACGCCCAGAGCCGGTCGGCGAGCGAGCCGCCGCCGACCAGCGACACGCCGTCGAGCACCCCGGCGAGCGCACGGAACTCCTCCTCGGTAGGAGCCGTGCCGGGGAAGACCCCCGATTCGAGGCCGGGCACCCGGACGTTCCCCTGGTCGTCGTGCAGAGCGGTCAGCATGCGCATGAGCGCGGCCAGCGCGTCGGGGGCGGCGCCGCCGAACGCGCCGCTGTGCACGGCCTCGGCGAGGGTGCGCACCTCGACGGTGAACGCCGCCATGCCGCGCAGCGACGTGGTGAGAGAAGGGTCGCCCACCTGAGGGTTGCCGACGTCGGCGATGACCATGGCGTCGGCGCGCAGCAGGTCGGGGTTGGCCTCGACGAACGCCTCCAGGCGCTCGCCGGCGTACTCCTCCTGGCCCTCCACGATGACCTTCACCCCGACCGGGAACCGGCCGTTGAAGGCGCGCAGCGCGGACACGTGGGTGATGACACCGCTCTTGTCGTCGGCCGCGCCCCGGCCGTACATGATCCCGTCGACGACCGTGGGCTCGAACGGCGGGGTGCGCCACAGGGCGAGGTCGCCCGCGGGCTGCACGTCGTAGTGCGCGTAGAGCAGCACGGTCGGGGCCCCGTCCGGAGCCGGCGCCTCGGCGAACACCGCGGGGAAGCTGCCCTCGATCGGGATCTGCCGGACGTGCGGGAGACCGGCGGCGCGCAGCAGCCGCTCCACGAGCGCCGCGGCCTCCAGGACCGGGGCCTCGGAGTGGCCGGGGAACGCGACGGACGGGATGGCGACCAGGCGTCCGAGGTCCTCGACCGTCTGCGGCATGCCCTCCTCGACGGCGCGCTCGATCTCCTCTGGTGTCACGGCGTTCTCCCGGATGTACGTGGATCTTCCCGGCTGGGTCGACCCCATTTGACCACAGGGTGTGGCGGGCCCATCTCCCACGTCTTGACGGCCTCAATCTACCGTGACGGATTTCGTTGCCGTTACATGTCGATGTAGCGGAATCCGAACTTCTTGCACATTGGAGCTACGCAATCACTTGGCAAAACGCGGAAGTGGCGTGCACACTGTCCACAGCGACAGATCACCTGAGGGAAGGTTGCGATGACGCGCCCCGACGTTCTCAAGGCCGCACACGACAATCTCTGGATGCACTTCACGCGCCACTCCTCCTACGAGGGAGGGGAGGTGCCCATGATCGTGCGCGGCGAGGGCGCCTACGTCTACGACATCCACGGCAAGCGGTACCTCGACGGCCTGGCCGGACTGTTCGTGGTCCAGGTGGGCCACGGCCGCGCCGAACTGGCCGAGGCCGCCGCCAAGCAGGCCCAGGAGCTCGCGTTCTTCCCGCTGTGGTCGTACGCGCATCCGAAGGCCGCCGAGCTCGCCGCGCGGCTCGCGGAGCTCACCCCCGGCGACCTGAACCGCGTCTTCTTCACCACCGGCGGCGGTGAGGCAGTCGAGTCGGCCTGGAAGCTGGCCAAGCAGTACTACAAGCTCAAGGGCAAGCCGCTGAAGACCAAGGTCGTCAGCCGGGCCATCGCCTACCACGGCACCCCGCAGGGCGCGCTGTCGATCACCGGCATCCCGGCGCTCAAGCAGGTCTTCGAGCCGCTGGTGCCGGGCGCGATCAAGGCCCCCAACACGAACCTCTACCGCGCCGACGAGATCTCCGGCTTCCCCGGCCTGGAGAAGGACGCCGAGGCGTTCGGCCGCTGGGCCGCCGACCAGGTCGGCAAGGCCATCGAGATGGAGGGCCCGGACACCGTGGCCGCCGTCTTCGTCGAGCCGGTGCAGAACGCCGGCGGCTGCTTCCCGCCGCCCCCCGGATACTTCCGGCGTCTGCGCGAGATCTGCGACGCCCACGACGTGCTGCTCGTGTCGGACGAGGTCATCTGCGCCTTCGGCCGCCTGGGCACGATGTTCGGCGGCCAGAAGTTCGACTACGTGCCGGACATCATCACCTGCGCCAAGGGCCTGACCAGCGGTTACTCGCCCATCGGCGCGATGATCGCCTCGGAGCGGCTGTTCGAGCCGTTCAAGCACGGCACCGAGACCTTCGCGCACGGCTACACCTTCGGCGGCCATCCGGTGTCGGCCGCCGTCGCCCTGGCCAACCTCGACATCTTCGAGCGGGAGGGCCTGCTTGAGCACGTCACGGCCAACGAGCCGGTGTTCAAGGCGACCCTCGACCGGCTGCTGGACCTGCCGATCGTCGGCGACGTCCGCGGCTCGGGCTACTTCTACGGGATCGAGCTGGTCAAGGACAAGTCCACCAAGCGGACGTTCAACGAGGAGGAGTCGGAGCGCATGCTGCGCGGCTTCCTCTCGAAGGCGCTCTTCGACGCCGGCCTGTACTGCCGGGCGGACGACCGTGGGGACCCGGTCGTGCAGCTCGCCCCGCCGCTGATCTGCGGCCCCAAGGAGTTCGACGAGATCGAGTCGATCCTCCGTTCGGTGCTCACCGAGGCGTGGGCCCGCCTGTAGACCATGGAGCTCGTGCGGCCGGGTAGGGGGCGACCGTGACGAGTGACCGCCTGAAAGGACACAACTCATGAAGATCGGTGTGCCCGCCGAGGTCAAGAACCACGAATACCGCGTCGCCGCCACCCCGGCCGGCGTCCACGAGCTCGTCCGTCACGGCCACGAGGTCAGCGTCCAGCGCGGCGCCGGCCTCGGCTCCTCCATCACCGACGAGGAGTACCTCGCCGCCGGCGCCAAGCTCGTCGACGCCGCCGATGAGGTGTGGGCCGAGTCCGAGATGATTCTCAAGGTCAAGGAGCCGGTCGAGGAGGAGTATCACCGGCTCCGCGCGGACCAGATCCTGTTCACCTACCTCCACCTGGCCGCCTCCCGGCCCTGCACGGACGCGCTGCTCGCGGCCGGCACCACCGCCATCGCGTACGAGACCGTCCAGGTCGGCAACGGGCTGCCGCTGCTGGCCCCGATGTCGGAGGTCGCGGGCCGGCTCGCGCCCCAGGTCGGCGCGTACAACCTGATGCGCTTCAACGGCGGCCGCGGTGTGCTCCCCGGCGGGGTGCCCGGCGTGGCCCCGGCGAAGGTCGTCGTGATCGGCGGCGGTGTCTCCGGCCTCAACGCGGCGCAGATCGCCGTCGGCATGGGCGCGGACGTGACGATCCTCGACATCAACATCGACCGGCTGCGCTTCATCGACGCCGTCTACCAGGGCCGGCTGAAGACGCTGGTCTCGACGCAGTACGCGATCGAGCGGGCCGTGCTCGAGGCCGACCTGGTCGTCGGCGCCGTCCTCATCCCGGGCGCGAAGGCCCCGACGCTCGTCTCCAACGAGCTGGTCTCCCGCATGAAGCCGGGCTCCGTGCTCGTCGACATCGCCATCGACCAGGGCGGTTGTTTCGAGGACTCCCGCCCGACCACGCACGACGACCCGACGTTCCGGGTGCACGAGTCGGTGTTCTACTGCGTGGCGAACATGCCGGGCTCGGTGGCCAACACCTCCACCTACGCCCTGACGAACGCGACCCTGCCCTATGCCGTCAGGCTCGCCGACAAGGGCTGGAAGGACGCGCTGCGCGGCGACGAGGCGCTCGGCCTGGGCCTCAACACCCACGCCGGCGTGCTCACCAACGAACCGGTCGCGGCGGCGCACGACCTGTCGTACACGCCGGTCGCGGAGATCCTCGCCGCCTGACCGCATGCGGGAGTGTCTGGCGAACCGGGTTCGTCAGACACGACCGAGCTCGAGACGGCCGCGCAGATTCCTCGCGGTGCCGAGCACGTGCTCGACCTCGGCGGGTGTGGGCCACGGGGCCGTGCCCGGCCGCAGCAGCGTGGCTCGCACCAGGGCGAGATGCTCGATCGCGGCTCGGTGCAGCCCGCTCGCCCGTGCGAGCCATCCCACGATGTCCGCAGGGACGGCCGCGTCCGCATCGGGTGCGGCGGATGACGCCCCGATCGGGAGGTCGAAACAGGGCAGGCCGCCGAGCTCCCCGGTGACCAGATCCCACGTGCCGAGGATCTCGACCAGGTCCGCGGGCTCCGCCGCCGCGTCGCCGCGTCTGCGCGCCGCCGCCACGGCGAGTTCGGCGCGTGCGGCCTGCGCGGGTTCCGCGGGCCGGCTCCAGTACGGCGGGGGCGGGTCGAGCAGGCATTCCTCGGCCTCCGGGGAAGCGCCGAGCAGGGGCAGCAGCATCCGCAGTTCGACCATGGCGCCATGGTGTCCGCGCTCGGCCGCCCGTCTGAACCAGTGACGCGCGCCCTTCAGGTCGTTGTGCTCCGCGACGAGCAGCAGCCCGAAGCGGAAGGCGGCCTCGGGGTCGTCGGCCGCGGCCTGCCCGTACCAGTGGGCGGCCGCCGGTTTGTCGTCCATCCGGGTGCAGGCGAGGCCGGCCATCCTGCGTGCGTCCGGCCGCCCGGTCCGCGCCGCCCGCTCGAAGCAGGCACGCGCCGTGGGCAGGTCGCCCCGGCACAGGGCCAGGTCGCCGAGCCGGAAGGCCGCGCCGGGGTGGTCGGCGCGGGCGGCAAGGCGGTAGAACGCCGCCGCGCCCTTCTCGTCGCGGGCCGCGTGCAGGAGCAGGGCCATGTCGTAGGCGGCCTCCGCGTGGCCGCCTCGCGCCGCGTACTCCCACCAGTGCAGCGCCTCGGCCTCGTCGCCCGCGGCGTAGCCGAGGAAACCCAGGTCGTGGGCCGAGCGCAGGTCGCCGTCCAGGGCCGCCCTGAAGTGCCAGCGCCGGGCGCCCATGCCGTCGCCCTGGTCCTCGCACAGCAGGGCCAGCCGCCGGGCCGCGTGACGGGAGCCGTCCTCGGCCGCCCGCTCGAACCACGTGCGCGCTCCGTCGGTGTCGCCACGCCGCTCCAGCAGCAGGGAGGCCAGATTCGTCGCCGCGTCCGCGTCGCCGGTGCCTGCGGCCAGTTCGAACCAGCCGATGGCCTCCTCGGTCGTCCCGTGTGTGCGGTGCCACAGCCCCAGGTTGTAGGCGCTGTCGACGTTGCCCGCCCGCGCCGCCCGTTCCCACCAGTGCCGGGCGCCCAGTCGGTCGTCGCGCTCCGCGCACAGCCGGCCCAGCCGGTGCGCCGCGTCGCGGTCGCCGCATCGGGCCCTGTCGACCAGGTTCGCCTCGGCCGGATCCAGGGGTTCAGGGGTACGCGGGACCGGTAACCCGGCCCACGCTGTCGCCTCCGTCGCTCCCACTAGTGTCATGGGAGACAGGGTGACACGTAACCGAGTCGTCACGGAGTGTTATTGGGAAGACGTTGGTGTCAGGGGACGCGCTCGAACCTGATGAAGCCCACGTACATTCCCATCCCGCAGGCGTAGCGCAGCCGCCCCTCCGGACGGGCCGCGAGCCGTACCACGCGTTCGCCCGTCACGGGAAGCACGAGGTCGCGGTCGTCGATCGCGAGCGTACGCGTGCAGCCCCGGTTGTCCTTCGTCCTGAAGGCGATCTCGACGGGCCGGCCGGCGGAGGCGACGGCGACGCCGGGCCGGAAACCCTCGGCGGTCGCCCAGATCGTGAGCCGCTGGACGCCGTCCGTCCCGGTGAGGGCGCGTCCCGCCGCGGCGGCGGGGGAGCCGAACTGCACCGGTGGGAAGTCCGGCAGCCAGCCGCCGAGCCGCAGGCCGGAACCGGCGGTGAAGAGCCCGGCGGCCATGGCCGCGACCCCCGCGAGGGCGGCCCACCGGGTAGAGGCAAGCCTGCGCACCAGCAGGCCGAGGGCGGCCAGGGCGGGAGCCGTGCCGAGGGCGAGCCCCGCGAGCGCGGCCGCGCCCCCGAGCGCCGAACCCGCGGAGACGGCCACGACCTCCATGCCGACCGTGACGCCGCAGGGTACGAAGATCGTGGCCATGCCCAGTGCCGCCGCCCGTGCGAGCGTGGGGGAGCGCGCGCCGCCCCGCCCGGCTGTGCCCGGGAGGCCGGCGGGGGCGGTCACCGCGTGACCGGGTGCGCTGCCTCGCGGGACGTGATCGTGTCCGTGCCCGCCGCCCGCGGACGCGTGTCCCGGCGGGTGGCCGCACTCCGCGGCGGGCGTGCCCCTTGCCGATGCGCAGCCCGTGTCGCGGCGCCGGCGGAGCATCCGTACGGCGAGCACGACCACCGCGGTACCGGCGGCGACGAGCAGCGCCGCCCGGGTGCGCGGGCCGATCCGCACGATCGCGCCCGCCAGCCCGAGCAGCGCCCCGAGGGCGGTGTGCGCGGCGAACCTGCCGGTCAGGAACGCGGCCACCGGGGGGAGGGCGCGGGAAGGGCCGTGCGTATGTCCGGAGGGGGAGACGAGGCCGATGAGGAGGCCGCCCTGGACCGCGGCGCACGACGCCGTGCCCGCGGCCAGGCCGGCGGCGAGCCCCCCGGCGAACAGGGCGGCCGGGTGCACGGTCAGCCGGTGAGCGCGAGGCCGTCGAGCGCGCCGGTCTTCGCCGCCTCCACCAGCGAGCCGAACTGGTCGAGGCTCATCTCCACCTTCTGGCCGAAGTCGTCGGTGATGACGACCTGACGCTCTGCCGGGGCGGAGGCGTCCACGAACAGCTCGGGGCAGCCGCAGCTGCAGTTGCCACAGAATCGGGCGATGGACTTCACGCCAGTCCTCCTCGTAGGGCGGGGCCTTTGCTCGCAACGTAATGTGATCGCATGGGGGCGACCAGTAACAGTTCGCTGGCCGGGTGGAGAGAAGAGCGCCACTTCCGGCGGGCGATCGCGACGCTCGGTTTCGCCGTGATCTCGATGAAGGAAAGTTGCAGAACCCTCACGAGTTTTGCAGATTATTGACCTGCGCTTGGGCCGCCGCATATGGTCCGGACAAGATCCGCATCAGAACAACCCCCCGGAGCGGTCAATGAAACGTCTGACAGCGGTCGTGGCGTTGCTCGGCCTCGCCGCCGTCGCCGCCTGCAGCGGCGGCGGCACGAACGGGAACTCCACGGGCGGCGGTGGCGGCGTCTACACCACGGTCGACATCAACAAGCCGTCGCTCGACGTCAACGCGCCGATCAACCCGTGGAACCCCAAGGGCAACGCGTTCTGGGGCTACAACGCGATGAGGATCGCCTGGGCGAAGAACACCCTCACCGACCCGAACCAGTTCTATCCGGGCATCGCGGCGAGCTGGGACATCGCGCCGGACAACTCCTCCATCACCCTTCACCTGCAGCCGGGCAACAAGTGGTCCGACGGGCAGCCCGTGACCGCCGAGGACGTGAAGTTCTCCATCGCGCTGGCCTACACGCAGGGCAGCACCGCCTTCGCGGTCGACCCCGGCGCGGCCGGCGCCGCCTCGGACGTCGAAGTGGTCGACGACACGACCATCAAGATCACCCAGGACATGAAGAACCCCAGCGTCACGTTCGTGCGCGGGGTCATGGACGCCTTCGTGGTGCCCAAGCACGTGTGGCAGAGCGTCGTCCCCGCCGACTTCTGGGACACGCTCGAGGCCGCCCGCGGAGACGGCCCCGAGGCGGAGGCGGCGCGCGGGCAGGTCAAGGCGCTGTCGGAGAAGGTGCTCGCGTTTGCCCCGCCGCAGGACGTGTCGGCCGGGCCGTTCGTCCTCAAACGGATGAACCCCGGCGAGGCGCTGCTGGTGAAGAACACGAACTTCTACAACGCCGCCAACGTCGCGCCCGACCAGCTCAAGCTGCTCAACACCACCGGAAACGAGCAGATCTGGAACTATCTGACCTCCGGCACGCTCGACAACGCGCCGTTCACCGCGGTGCCCGCCGACGTGATGAAGCGCATCAAGGCGACGCCGGGCAACCAGGTCGTCAAGGGCTACTCCCCGGTGGCCGTCTCGCTGGCGTTCACCCAGGCGAAGAAGCCGTACGACAACGTGCACGTGCGGCGCGGGCTGGCCTATCTGATCAACCGTGAGGAGGTCACGCGGATCGCCTCTCCCGAGGGCGGCACGGCGGCCGTGACCACCTCGGGCATTCATCAGAAGGCAGCCAGGGAGTGGCTCGGCGCCGGGCTCGACGCGCTGGAGCCGTACAAGCTTGACCCGGCCAAGGCCGACAAGGAGTTCACGGAGGCCGGCCTCCAGAAGAAGGACGGCAAGTGGGCGATGGCCGACGGCAAGCCGTGGAAGGTCACCATCCACATCCCGGCGCCGTTCTCCGACTGGGTCTCCGCGGCCAAGGCCATCACCAGCCAGCTCACCACGGCCGGCGTGGACGCCGAGGTGGTGACCACCGCCGACTATCCGCTCTACCTGTCTGAGCTCAACGAGGGCAAGTACGACGTGGGCTTCTGGCTCATCGCGCTCGGCCCCGCGCCGTACAACATCTTCCAGCGCCTGTACGGCACCTCCAACGGCTGGAACATCCTCGGCGGCAAGGTCAAGCACTCGGCTCCCGGCAAGGACGGCAACTGGATGGGCGGCCCCGAGACGATCGACGTCGAGGGTGTCGGCGCGGTCAACCCCGGTGAGCTGACCTCCCAGCTGAACAGCGTCAGCGGCGACGAGCAGAAGGCCGTCATCGCCAAGCTCGCCAAGGCGGCCAACCAGGACCTCCCGGTGATCCAGCTCTGGGACTACGTGAACACGCAGTTCGTCAACACCAACCGCTTCACCGGCTTCCCCGAAGACGACAGCGACCTGCTGCGCCAGCCCTCCGGCGTCTGGATCCAGCTCGGCCTGATCAAGAAGAAGCAGTAGCCGATGGCGGTTCTCCTGCGGCGGCTCGCGGGCCATGTGGCCCGCGGGTTCGTCATGATCCTGGTCGTCACGACGATCAGCTTCCTCATCATCAGGAGCGTTCCCGGCGACCCGCTCGCCGCCCGCTACCAGAAGCTCGTCGAGCAGGGCATGGCCCCCGACGCCGCGCAGCGCGCGGTCGAGGTGTTGTACGGCTTCACGCCGAAGGGCAGCCTGTGGGAGCAGTACCTCGATTACATGGGCGGGCTGGCCCACCTCGACCTCGGGCAGTCGCTGTCCGTGCCCGGCGCCGGCGTCTCCACCGTGCTGTTCTCGGCCGCCAAGTGGACCGTGATCCCGGTGCTCGCCGGAACGCTGCTGAGCTTCCTCGTCGGGGTCGTCATGGGCGTCTACGCGGCGATCAAGCGGACCGGTGTGCTGGGCGACCTCCTCGCGATCTCCGGATCGCTGCTGCACGGCGTCCCGCAGTACGTGCTGGCGCTGCTGCTGGGGGCGATCTTCACCACGCTGATCCCGATCCTCCCCGCCGGGGGTACGGCCGACATCGTGATCGACCCCGGCTTCACCGCCGACTACATCGGCTCGCTGGTCCAGCACGCCACCCTGCCGGTCGTCACGTACGCGCTGGCCGGCTACGGCGGCTGGATCCTCGCGATGAAGTCGAGCGTGGTCACCGTGCTCGGCGACGATTTCATTTTGGCCGCCGAGCTGCGCGGGATGAAGCGGTCGATCATCTTCCGCTACGTGGCGCGCAACGCCATCCTGCCGCTGTTCACGATCCTGGCGCTCTCGCTGGGCCTGCTGTTCGGCGGCGCGATCTTCATCGAGCGCATCTTCAACTATCCGGGCCTGGGGCTGATGCTCATCGACAGCATCAACAACCGCGACTACTCGCTGATGGGCGGGGCGTTCCTGCTCATCACGACGGCGGTCGTCGTCGCGAACATCGCCGCCGACCTGCTCTACACGGTCATCGACCCCCGGGTGCGCAGCGGAGGGGAGGCGGCATGAGCGAGCGAATCAGTGAACACAGCGAGCTGCGCGGCAGGGTCACCTGCGCGCCTCCGGCACGACGCCACCCTGAGCCGTCAGGCGAGGGGGTTGCATGACGAGCACGATCCTGCCGGAGGCGGGGGCAGGGGGCGCCGCGGCGATCCGGCGCAACTTCTGGCGGGGCGTCTGGCGGGTCATGCGGCGCAAGCCGAGCCGGATGGCCGGGGCGGTGATCCTCGCGGTGTTCGCCTTCATGGGGATCTTCGGGCCGATGCTCTATCCCGACCCGCTGCCGCGCGACACGAGCGCGCTCTACGCCGCGCCGAGCCTGCGGCATCCGTTCGGCACCGACTTCGAGGGCACCGACGTGCTCGCCCTCGTCGTCACCGGCTCCCGGTACGTCCTGCTGACCGCGGTCGTGACGGCGGTGATCACGGTCGTGGTCGGCGCGGGCGTGGGGCTGTTCGCCGGGTTCCGGCGGGGCCGCTGGGACACGGTGCTCATGCGGTTCACCGACATGAAGCTCACGATCCCGGGGCTGCCGCTGCTGCTGGTGCTGTCGACGGTGTGGAAGTTCACCGGCGCCGCCGAGATGGGCCTGGTGCTCGGGCTGCTCGGCTGGGGCGGGGTGGCCCGGGCCGTGCGCGCGCAGACGCTGTCGCTGCGGGAGCGCGGCTTCATCGAGGCCGCCCGGGGGCTCGGCCTGTCCACGACGCACATCGTCGGCAGGGAGCTGCTGCCCGGTATGGCTCCGTACATCGCGATGAACGCGCTCATCGCGGTGACCGGCGCGGTCTACGCGCAGGTGGGCCTGTTCTTCCTGGGCGTGCTGCCGTTCGAGGCGAACAACTGGGGCGTGATGCTCAACCTCGCCGTCTTCGGCGGCGGCGCGCTGACCACGACGGCCGCGCTGCCGTATCTGCTGGCGCCGCTGCTGGCGATCCTGCTGCTCACGCTCGGCATCGTGCTGGTCGTGGACGCCATGGACGAGATCTTCAACCCCCGGCTGCGGGAGGAGTGAGCGTGACTCCCGAGCAGAGCCATCCCGGTCCTCCCGGCGTGCGGATCCGCGGGCTGACCGTGGTCTACCGCACCCCGGCCGGCGAGCTGCCGGCGGTGTCCGGCGTCGACCTCGACCTCGCGCCCGGCACGATCACCGGTGTCGTCGGCGAGTCGGGCTCGGGCAAGTCCACGCTCGCCCTGTCGCTGCTCAACGCCGTGCAACCGCCCGGCAGGATCGCGGCGGGCAGCGTCGAGATCGACGGCCTCGGCGACGTTGTGGCACTCGGCGGCGAGGGGTTGCGCCAGGCGCGCGGACGGCACGTCGGGTACGTCTTCCAGGCGGCGCAGAACTCCCTCAACCCGCTCAAGACGGTCGGCAAGCAGGTGCTCGACCTCGGACGTTCCCACGGCGTCGAGGACCCGCGCGGACTGCTGGCGGACGCCCGGGGCCTGCTCGGCCGGATGGGCCTGGACGGCGCCCGGGTGCTCGACTCCTATCAGCACGAACTGTCCGGTGGCATGCGCCAGCGGGTCGGCGTCATGCTGGCCCTGGTGCTGAACGCCCGCCTCGTCGTGCTGGACGAGCCCACGACCGCCCTCGACATGATCACGCAGGCGACGATCCTGCGCATCGTCAGGGAGGTGCACGCCGAGCGGGGGCTCACCACGCTCGTCATCACCCACGACCTCGGGGTGGTCGCCGAGATCGCCGACCGGCTCGCCGTGATGTACGGCGGGCGCATCGTCGAGCAGGGACCGACCCGCGAGGTGCTGGCCGAGGCGAGCCACCCGTACACACGGGGACTGCTCGGGGCCATCCCGCGTCTCGTCGGCGACATCGCCGAGGCGCGGGCCCTGCCGGGACGCCCGCCGACGCTGGCCGGCGTCCCGGCCGACGGATGCGTGTTCCGCGAGCGCTGCCCGCTGCGCATGGACGTGTGCGAGACCGGCACCCCGCCCGTCGTCACCCGGGGCTCCCGGTCGGCGGCCTGCCATGCCGTACGGAACGACGACGGGGACAGGCCGGCCGTGGCCGCCGCGACGGGGGAGGACCAGGCATGATCGCCGGGGTAGGCATCACGAAGACGTTCCGGCAGCGTGGCGGGGTCCTCGGTGCCAGGGAGGTCCCGGCGCTGCGCGGCGTGGACTTCGCGATCCCGAAGGGCGGGGCCGTCTCCTTCATCGGCGAGTCGGGCTGTGGCAAGACCACACTCGGGCGGATCATCGCGGGACTGGAGACCTGCGACTCCGGGGAGATCGTCATCGACGGCGTGGCGATGTCGTCGCTTAGCCACCGCAGGCGGCAGCCGTACTTCCGCCGGATCCAGCTCATCCACCAGGATCCGTACTCCGCGCTGAACCCGGCGCGCACGATCCACCAGGCGCTGGCCGCGCCGCTCGCGCTGCGGGCGGGGCAGACCGGCCGCCCGCGCTCGTGGGCGGACGAGCGGGCCGGGGAACTGCTCGGCCTGGTCGGGCTCGACCCGGGCTACGTGCTGCCGCGCTACCCGCACCAGCTGTCGGGCGGCATGCGCCAGCGTGTGGTGATCGCCCGCGCGCTCACGGTCGACCCCGAGGTCCTGGTCGCCGACGAGGCCGTCTCGATGATCGACGTGTCGCTGCGCCTGGGCATCCTCGCGCTGCTGAAGGACCTGCGCGAGCGGCTCGGGGTGAGCGTGCTGTTCATCACCCACGACGTGGCGACCGCCCGCTACATCGGCACCGACGGCGAGCTGTACGTCATCTACCGCGGTCAGGTGGTGGAACGCGGCCCGGTCGAGACCGTCATCGCGGCTCCGGTGCACCCCTACACGCAGGCGCTGCTGTCGGCGATCCCGGTGCTGCACGGCCTGGAATCGCCGGGCGAGCAGCGCGTCGTGCCGGTGGAGGCGCCGGGGGAACCCCCGGGCGACCACATGGGGGGCTGCCTGTTCGCGCCGCGCTGCCCGTTCCGGACCGAGCGGTGCGAACGCGAGCGGCCCGCGCTCGGCCACGACGGCGACATGCCGCAGGAGCACGCCTGCTTCCATCCCGAGCGCCGCAGCGTGGTCGCCGTGCCGATGAGCCGCAGGTGAGCCGCCGGTGAGCCACCGGGTGAGGAGACCGCGCGCGGAGGCGTACGGCGATCGGGGAGGCCGGAGATGGAAACCGACGACAGGGACGAGATGACTGACCCACTGACGGGCCCGTCCACCGAGCTTTATACGGAGCACAGCGGTCTCCATACGGAGCAGAGCGATCCGCGCTACCGGGACATCGACCGGCTCCCGACCGAGGAGATCGCCCGCCTGATGAACGCGGCCGACGCCACGGTGCCGGGAGCGGTGGCCAGGGCCATCCCGGCCGTCTCGGCCGCCATCGACGCGATCGTCGCACGCATGGCACGGGGCGGACGCCTGTTCTACGTCGGCGCGGGGACGTCCGGCAGGCTCGGCGTCCTCGACGCGTCGGAGTGCCCGCCGACCTTCGGCACCGACCCGGAGCTCGTGCAAGGGGTCATCGCGGGCGGCGAGGCCGCGCTGACCCGGTCGATCGAGGGAGCCGAGGACGACCACGATGGCGGGGCGGCGGCCGTCGCCGGGCGCGGGGTGAGCCCGCTCGACTCGCTCGTGGGCGTCTCCGCCAGCGGCCGGGCCCCGTTCGTGCTCGGGGCGCTGGGTGAGGCCGCCCGGCGCGGTGCGCTGACCGTCAGCCTGTCCTGCAATCCGGGGTCGCCGTTGTCGGAGCGGGCCGAGCATCCGATAGAGGTGGTCGTCGGCCCCGAGGTGGTGGCCGGCTCGACCCGGCTCAAGGCGGGGACCGCCCAGAAGCTCGTGCTCAACATGATCTCGACGATCGCGATGATCCGGCTGGGCCGGACGTACGGGAACGCGATGATCGAGGTGTCGGCGGTGAACGCCAAGCTCGCCCGCAGGGCGACGCGGATGGTCGGCGACATCACCGGTGCGGGGCCCGTCACCGCCCGGGCCGCGCTGGAGTCGGCGGACTGGAACGTCAAGGTGGCCGTGTTGATGATCGAGCGCGACCTCGGCCCGGACGACGCCCGGGCACTGCTCGCGGCCAACGGCGACCGGCTGGAGGCCGCCCGCCGCGCCGGCGGCGCCGCCTGACGAGTGCCGGCCCTTTCCGCGGGTGGGTCAGGCCGAGCGGGCGCGGCGATGCGTGTCGCCGAGGTAGTCGTCGAGTGCGTCGCGGGTCGCGCGTAAGGCGGCGTCGGAGGTGTCGAACGTGCGCTGCGCGACGCCGACGAAGACGCAGTCGACGATGAGCAGCTGGCTGATCCGGCTGGCCAGGGCGCCCGGACGGAAGGCCGTCTCCCGCCCGGCGGAGATCAGGACGTGGTCGGCGAGCCCGGCCAGCGACGAGCGCGGATTGTTGGTGATCGCCACGACCGTCGCGCCGGCCTTGCGGGCGACCCGCGCCGGGCCGAGCACGTCGGGCGTCTCGCCGGTGCAGCTCACTCCGACGGCGACGTCCCCCTCGCGCAGCAGCGCGGCGCTGGTGAGCGCGAGGTGCGCGTCGGTGAAGTAGTGGCCGGGCAGACCGATGCGCATCAGCTTCTGCGCCATGTCGGCGGCGACGAGGCCGGAGGCGCCCACGCCGTACACGTCCACGCGGCGGGCGCCGGCGACGGCGTCCACCACCGCGCCCAGCCCGTCGGGGCTGAGCTGGGCCGCCGTGTCGGCGAGCGCCTGCGACTCGGCCCGCGTGACCTTGGCGATCACGTCGGTCAGGGGGTCGTCGGGGGCGAGGTCGCCGGGCACGAGCCGTTCGGGAGTGTCCCTGGCCACGGCCGCCGCCAGCGCGAAGCGCAGTTGCGAGTAGCCGGCGAAGCCCAGCGCCCGCGCGGTCCGCACGATCGTCGCCTCGCTGATCCCCGAGACCGCGCTGATCTCGGTGATGGTGCTGCGCGCCACCATGGCGGGGTCGTCGAGGATGAGGCGCGCGATGGTCTGGGCGGCGGGGGTGAGCGAGGGCAGCACCGCACGCACCGTCGCGATCGGGTTGACCGGTGCGGCCCCCTCGTTCTCGTTCATCACCTGCAGCCTCTCCTGTGCGCGATCAGCTTAGATCCACGCGCCCGCGGGTGCGGGGCAACCAGACCAGAACTCCACATGTCGAGATATGTGCGGCGCTTCCGGATGTCGGCTGCCGCCTCCCGCGAGGACCTCCTGGGGCAGATTACACGTCTATGACACTTTCTTTTATCCGCATTGATCTGAAAGTAATTTTCTGCCAGTGTCGTGACCGCCGCATCCCCCCGGCCTTCGGAGGTCCGATTGAGCTCACCCTCCCGGCGTGCCGTGCTACGTGGTCTGGCCCTCGCCGCCGCGGCGTCGAGCGTCCCGCTGCCGGCCCTCGCCGCGTCCCCCGCTTCCGCCGCATCGCCCGCTCCCACCGGGTACGTCCCGCCGCTGCGCCAGATGCGCGGCATGTGGATCGCCTCGGTCGTCAACATCAACTGGCCGTCCAGGACCGGGCTGACTCCCGAGCAGCAGCAGGCCGAGTTCACCGCCTGGCTCGACCTCGCCGTGGCTCGCCGGCTCAACTCCGTGTTCGTGCAGATCAGGCCCACTGCGGACGCCTTCTGGCCGTCGCCGTACGAGCCGTGGTCGCAGTATCTGACCGGGGTCCAGGGGCAGGACCCGGGCTACGACCCGCTGGGCTTCGCCGTCGATGCGGCCCACAAGAGGGGCCTGGCGTTCCACGGCTGGTTCAATCCGTATCGCGTGTCCATGCAGGCGGACCCCGCGAAGCTGCACCCCGACCATCCCGGCCGCAGACACCCCGGCTGGATCGTCCCGTACGGCGGGAAGCTCTACTACAACCCCGGCATCCCCGAGGTCCGGGCGTTCGTGCAGGACGCGATGATGGACGCCGTCACCCGCTACGACATCGACGGCGTGCACTTCGACGACTACTTCTACCCGGTCAACACCACGGCCTTCGACGACAGCGCGGCCTACGCGGCGTACGGCGCGGACTTCCCCGATCTGGCCGCCTGGCGGCGCAACAACGTCGACCTGCTGGTGCGGGAGATGCAGGGGCGCGTGCGGCGGGCCAAGCCGGAGGTGATCTGGGGCATCGGCCCGTCGGGCATCTGGCGCAACAAGGCCACCGACCCGCTCGGCTCCGACACCAGCGGTGGCCAGTCGTACGACAACCTGCACGCCGACACCCGCGAGTGGGTCAAGAAGGGCTGGCTCGACTACATCGCGCCGCAGCTCTACTGGTACATCGGCCAGTCGAACGCCGACTACGCCAAGCTCGTCCCCTGGTGGTCCGACGTGGCCGCGGGCACCGGCGTGCAGCTGTGGATCGGCCAGGCGGCGTACAAGGCGGGGACGGCGGGACAGCCCGCCGAGTGGTTCCAGCCGGACGAGCTGTCCCGGCACCTCACGCTCAACCGCGACCATCCCGAGGTCGGGGGAGACATCTGGTACAACGCGGCCGACGTCCGCGACGACCGGCTCGGTTCGATCAGCGCGGTCGTGAGCGGGCACTACACGCGTCCAGCGCTCGCTCCGCTGCTGCCCAGGCTGGCGGGCGGGGCGCCGCCGCGTCGTCCCGTGCTCGCCCCTGCCCGCCGCGTGAGCGGGGGCGTGGAGCTGCACGTCGAGGCCGCCGGGCCCCGCGCCCCGTTCCAGTTCGCCGTCTTCCGGTTCGACCGGCCCGCCCGCCGGCAGGACTTCGCCGACGCGGAGCACCTGGTCGCGGTGATCCCTGGGGACAGGCGCGTCCGCTGGGTGGACCCGGACGGCGCGCCCGGCCACCGCTACCACGTCACGGCGGTCGACCGGGCGTCCCGGCAGAGTGAGCCGAGCCCCGAGCGCAGAGCCCGCTGAGCGCCGCCCGTTCGATCCGCCCGGTCAGGCGGTGCGGTCGGGCGGCGCGGGCGGTGCGGTGTGGGTCGTGATGTGCGGCGTCAGCGGGCGGGCGTGAGCTCGGCGAGGCAGGCGTTGAGCGCCTTCCACGCGCGCGAGGACCCCGCGGCGCGGCTGCGGGCGCGCATCCTCGCGCAGGCCGCCTGGGCGCACGCGCATCCGGGCCTGTACAAGGTGCTGCACGAGAGCGCGGTCCACCGGCGGCTCGGCATGCCGTTCAAGAGGTGCTGGTCGCCCGGACCACGGAGGCGATCCAGCGCTGCATGGACGCCGGAGTCGCGCCGCGCGACGACGCCGCGACGGTCGCCAGCGATCTGCGCACCGCCGTGAACGGCATGCTGTCGCAGCGGATCAACGAGCCCGACCTGCCCTGGCCGCCCGCCGAGGAGCAGATCGACCGTTTCCTCACCAAGCTCGTCGGCCTCCCGCCGTTCTCGGAAACGTAAGCTTCTGGGATCCGGGCTGCCGTGAAGGATCCTTGTCGAGGTGCCGGAGCCGAGAGGCGCCCGCACAGTGGGAGGTGAGCCGTGCGCGTGCTCGGCCTGATCTCGGGGACCTCCCACGACGGGATCGACTGCGCGCTCGTCGACTGGTCGCGGGACGGCGACCTGCTCAGGGGAATCGTGGAGCACACCGGCACCGTGCCGTACCCGCAGGACCTGCGGGCCGCGATCGTCGCCGCGCTGCCGCCAAACCGTACGAACATGGCCGAGGTCTGCCGCCTCGACACGTTGGTCGGTCAGGCGTTCGCCGAGGCGGCGGCGGCCTGCCCGGCCGCCGACCTCGTGTGCTCGCACGGGCAGACGATGTACCACTGGGTGGAGGACGGGCGCGTGCGCGGGACGCTCCAGGTCGGCCAGCCCGCCTGGATCGCCGAACGGATCGGCGTGCCGGTCGTGTCGGACCTGCGGGTGCGCGACGTGTCCGCCGGCGGGCAGGGGGCGCCGCTCGTGTCCGCCTTCGACCTGCCGCTGCTGTCCGGGCTGTACAGGCGGCCGGAATCATCCGAGCCCTCCGAACCCTCCGAGCCGATAGAGCCGCACGAGCGGTCCGAGCCCTCCGAGCCGATAGAGCCGTCCGACCCGCAGGGGCCGCCCGGGTTGCCCGCCTCGGCGGGGCGGGCCGGCGCCCTGAACCTCGGCGGCATCGCCAACCTGACCGTGGCCCCCACCGCGTGCGAGCCCCCGCTCGCGTACGACACCGGCCCGGCCTCTGCGCTGATGGACGCGGCCGTACGCGCCGCCACCGGCATGCCGTACGACGAGGACGGCAGGCTGGCGGCGGCGGGGAGGGTGCACGAGGGGCTGCTGGCCGCGCTGCTCGCCGAGCCCTACTATCACCGGCCGCCGCCCAAGACGACGGGCAAGGAGCTGTTCCACGCGGGCTACCTGGAGCGGGTCGCCGGGCCGTACGCGCCGGACCTGCCCGATCTGATGGCGACGCTCGCGGCGCTCACCGCCGAGACGGTCGCGGCGGAGATCCGGCGGCACCGGCTCGGCGCGGTGGTGGTCTCCGGCGGCGGCGTCCGCAACCCGGCACTGATGAACGCGCTGCGTACGCGGGCCGAAGGCGTGCGGCTGCTGCCGAGCGACGATCTCGGCGTGCCGTCGGACGCCAAGGAGGCCGTCGCGTTCTCCTATCTCGGCTGGCTGACCGCGCACGGCCTGCCCGGCACCGTGCCCGAGTGCACCGGCGCGGCCGGGCCGCGGGTGCTCGGCACGATCACCCCGGGCCGCGGCCCGCTGCGGCTGCCGGAACCTCTCGCCGTGCCGCCCCGCCGTATTCGCATGGGACCTGTTGACCCTGACACCGTGTGAGGCGCTGCAATCGGTCGCACCATGTTCACCATCGGAGACTTCGCCAGGCACGGCCGCGTGTCGGTCCGCATGCTGCGTCACTACGACGCCATCGGGCTGCTCCGCCCGGCCTTCGTCGACCCCACCAGCGGCTACCGCTTCTACGAGGCGGGCCAGCTCGCGCGGCTCAACCGGATCACCGCGCTCAAGGACCTGGGCTTCACCCTGCGACAGGTACGGGAGGTCCTGGACGAGCGGGTGAGCGCCGAGGAACTGCGCGGGATGCTGCGGTTGCGGCGGGCTGAGCTCGAGGCGGCGATGACCGTCGCGGCGGCCCGGCTGGCTCAGGTCGAGGCGAGGCTCCGGACGATCGAAAGTGAGGGACACATGAACACCGACGACGTGATGGTCAAGCGCATCCCGGCCGTCCGGGTGGCCGAGCTGAGCGCCGTGGCGCGCAGCTACGAGCCGGAGGACATCGGCCCGGTCGTCGGCCCGCTGTTCGGGGAGCTGTGCCGCAGGCTGGACGAGGCCGGGGTGACCCCGGCCGGGCCGGGGATCGCCTACTACGAGGACGCCCCCGGCGGTGACGGCATCCTCGCACATGCCGCGATGCCGGTCGCGGTCGCGCCCGGGGACGGTCACGACTTCGCCGTCGTGGACCTGCCCGCGATCGAGCGGGCGGCCACCATCGTGCACCGCGGCCCGATGGACGACGTCCTTCCGGCCGCGCAGACGCTGGCACGGTGGATCGCCGACGGCGGTCACCGCTCCGCCGGGTACGCCAGGGAGCTCTACCTGGAGGCCGGGGAGGATCCCGCCCGGTGGGTCACCGAACTCCAGGAGCCGCTCGCCGGCTAGCGACGGATCTGGTGGGTGATGCTCGGGTCGGTGATCTCCGTGTCCCTGGCCAGCAGCATCGCCTTGCTGAGGATGACCGCCAGCGTCCGGTCGCCCTCGAACGGAAGGAACACCTGGCCCGCCCCTGCCTCGGGGGCCTGCCCGGGGACGATGCAGAGGTATTGGTCGTCGGGGGTCATCAGGATGTTGCCCGAGCCGAGATGGATCTTGTAGGTCCTGATGTCCCCCCGGACGTGCAGGAAGCGTCCCTCCAGGTTGCAACGGTCGGCGATCGCCAGCCGGGGCACCAGCCGGGCCAGCAGGTCGTGGCGGGTTTGTGCGGTGCTCGACAGATCGCCGAAGCTGTAGGAGGCCCAGTATGCGCGGAAGCGGCCGTCCGGTCCGCCGTCCTGCCACGTCGGGTCGTTGCCGACGCTGGAGACGCCGACGAACAGGTCGACGTCTCGCATGATCTCGCTGAACACCAGCGGCGGCACCTGATCCAGAGGAAGCGGCTGAGCCGGATCCGCGCCGGTCCGCAGCCATTGCTCGTACCCGCCGCCGTAGGCGTGGGCGAGGTTCTCCGGCGCCCCCGTCGGATAGAACCGGACCTGGTCGGTCGACAGGCGCAGGTAGGCGCCGGAGTCGAGGGTGTCGGTGCCGTAGTCGTCCCCGATGCCCTCGATCCAGAACTCGGCGCGCAGGCCCCACCGCGGCAGCTCCCGAGTGGCCGGAGGGTAGCTGTCGTCGACCATCAGCCGCAGCTTGTCACGCCATCCGCGCGCCGCGGCCAGCGCGTGGAACTGGTGCTGACGCAGGATGTGCGCCGCATACCTGTTGGAGTAGAAGCGCGTGTTCTCCTCGGCGGCCGTGAGCAGGTAGACCTCGCGGTGGGCCTGCTTGAACGGCTGGGTGATCCCGCGCCGCTCCAGCCAGTCACGCCACGCGAGCACCTCGTCCACGTCCCGGCCGATCGGATGCCACAGGCGCACGACCGCGTCCTCGGCGGGGGTGACCGGTGCGTCGTCGACGCGGCGTAACGTGCCATCCGCGTACGCGCAGGGCACGTCGCCGACCAGCCAGATCAGCCGCCTGCCGAGCGTGCCGACCAGCGGGTGGTCGAGATAACGCTCCCGCCAGGTCGCGTACGGCCACGAGCGCTGCGCGAGGAACAGCTGGTCGAGCCGTTCGGCCTGGGCCGGCAACATCTTGTCGATGTCCTTCGCCGACGTCTTCAGCTCGGCGAGCGCCGCGGCGTGGTCGCGGCGCACGCTCACCGGAGGAGCCTTGACCTCGCGGCCTGCGGCGTTCTTCCACACGATGGACGTCCGGGTGCCGGTCACGCGCAGTTCCGCGGTGGCGTCGCCGATCACCCGGCTACCGCGGCCGACCTCGGTCAGCTCGTAAGTCGGGACGGCCAGCTCCTCGACCTCGTCGCGGGACAGCCCGAGCGCGGCGGCCCGCGCGTCGAGAGCGGTGCCGAGCACCTTCAGCGTGCCCTTGTAGGTGACGCGGGCCGACAGCCGGGCCAGCTGGGCCAGGGCCGCCTCGGCCTCCATCCGGGACAGCGCGTAGACGGCGGCGTTGGCCACCATCGGGTTGCGTGGACCGATGCCGGGGACCTTGCGCAGGGCCGTCTCGACCAGGTTCCCGAGCAGCCGCGCGCTCTCCGGCCGTGATGGGAGGAAGGCCAGCATCCAGGTCATGCCGCGGACGCCGAGGGCGTTGTGCGGGTCGAACGCCGCGTCGTCCAGATACACCACGGGCATCGTGCGAGGCGAGCCCACCAGGGCGAGCCACCCGCTGATCGCCTCCCGTGCCCGGTCGTGCCCCACCGCGTCGAGAAGCTCCCGTGCCTGCTTCTCCCATCTGCTCGACGGCTTGGCCGAGGTCGCGGTCACCGCGTGTGCCACCAGCGCGTCCCATTCCCCGCCCAGGGCGGGAAGATCGGCGAGCACCCGATCGGCCCATTCCTCGCCCGGGTCGAGCGCCGGGTGACCCGGGAGGGCGAGGATCTCATGGAGGCGGTCTCTCCCGTACATGCCGTGGGCCGTACGCCGCATCACCGCGATCACCGCCGGGGGCAGTGTGCGGCCCGCGCCCAGCCAGGCGTCGGCGAGGCGGGTGAGAAGCGTGTACGCGTAATAAACGCCGAAGCCCGCAGCCCGGGTCAGCAGGGACTCGACCGCGTCGAGGTGGCGGTCGAGCCGCACGGTGCACAGGACGATCTCCGCGATGGAGTCGGGGATCCAGTTGTCGGCGGACCGCACCGCCGCGAGTGCGACCCGGACTCGGAACTTCTCGGGCGACGAGTCGAGGATGCGCGTGATCGGGCTCCAGTCTCCGTTCTGCGGATCGTGTGTCTCGGTCAGGCGCAGCAGTTCGGCCGCCGTCGACTCGGCGTCTTCGGCGTCCGCCAGTTCGCGCACCCGCTCGGCATGGTTCGCGATCCCGTTCATCACTGGACGACCTCCCGGAGGGTCCGTCGCCGGAAGGTCTCGCACGGCATGGCCCGTTCCGCGCCGGCCTCCGGACGCCCGGTCTCACGCCGCCCGCCGGGCGTCGTCTCGCCACCGAAGCTCACTGTCCCCATGGTCGCGGAGTGTAGGGAGCAGGCCCGACAATCCGGCGTCGTCTCAGAGCCAGCCGGGCTTGACCAGGCCCGACTCGTACGCGATCACGACGAGCTGGGCCCGGTCGCGGGCGTGGAGCTTGGTCATCGTGCGGCTCACGTGGGTCTTGGCCGTCGCCGGGGACATGTACAGCCGGGCGGCGATCTCGTCGTTCGTCATGCCGGTGCCCACCAGCGCGAGCACCTCCCGCTCGCGCTCGGTCAGCACGTCGAGGCTCGTCGTTATGCCCGGCTCCTTGGCCCGGGCGGCGTACTCCGCGATGAGCCTGCGCGTCACGCCGGGGGACAGCAGGGCGTCGCCGGAGGCCACCACCCGCACGGCCTGGATCAGCTCGGCCGGCTCGGTGTCCTTCACCAGGAAGCCGCTCGCGCCGCCGCGCAGCGCCTCGAAGACGTACTCGTCCAGCTCGAACGTGGTGAGCATGATGATCTTCACGTCGGTGAGGCCGAGGTCGTCGCCGATGCGGCGGGTGGCCGTCAGGCCGTCCGTGCCGGGCATGCGGATGTCCATCAGCACCACGTCGGGGCGCAGGTCGCGGGTGAGCAGGACGGCCTGCTCGCCGTCACCGGCCTCGCCCACGACCGTCATGCCCTCCTGCGCGTCGAGCAGGGCACGGAACCCGGCCCTGACCAGCGCCTGGTCGTCGGCGAGCAGGACGCGTATCACATCGGCTCCTTCTGGTCCTCGGACGGGGGCAGGGGAAGGCGGGCCTCCACGCGGAAGCCGCCGCCGGGCCGGGGACCGGCCGACAGCGACCCGCCGAGCGCGGCGGCCCGCTCGCGCATGCCGGGGATGCCGTTGCCGCCGCCGAGGCCCGCCTCGGCCCGTGCGGTGCCGCTGCCGTCGTCCTCGATCGTCACGGTCAGCTCCTCCGGCGCGTACGCCACGCGGACGGTCACCCGCGAACCGGGCGCGTGGCGCGCGACGTTGGTCAGCGCCTCCTGGACGATCCGGTAGCCGGCCCGGTCGACGCCGGCGGGCAGCGGGCGTTCACGTCCGATCATCTTCAGCGTGACCGGCAGCCCGCTGCGTTCCGCGAGGTCGGCCAGGTGAGCCATCCCGGTCGTGGGCGAGCGCGGCGCGCCGTCCCTGAGCAGGCTGAGCACCCCGCGCATCTCGGTCAGCACGTCCTTGGACGCCTGCTTGATCGTGGTCAGCGCGGTGCGGGCCTGCTCGGGGCGGTCGTCGAGGAGGTGCAGGGCGGTGGACGCCTGGACGTGGATCAGCGAGATGTTGTGGGCGAGCACGTCGTGCAGCTCCTGGGCCATGGTCAGCCGTTCCTCGCTCGCCTGCCGCCTGGCCTCCTCGCGCTCCACCCGTTCGCGTTCGGCGAGGCGCTCGCGGCGCATCCGGTAGAACTCCGCCACGGTGAGCGTGAGCAGCAGATAGGCCGCGACCGCGGTGTGGTGGAACAGGCTCGCCCGGTGCGGGATGAACCAGGTGGCGTAGGCGACCACGAACAGGAAGAACGCCCCCGACGACAGCCATGCCGCGCGGCGGTGTCCCGACAGCACCGCCGTGCAGATCACGATGATCGGGCTGAGGAACACCGGCCCGTACGCGTAGCCGAGCAGCATGTAGACCGAGGTCGAGACGAGCGTGACGGCCAGCGCGGCGACCGGCGCCCGGCGGCGCAGTGCGATCGCGAGCGGCCCGACCAGCAGCAGTGCGTAGCCCCACCAGTTCAGCGGCACCCGCCCGAGGTCGGGGTTCCGCAGCTGCCAGTATTGGGCGCCAATCGTCAGGAACACCTGGACGATCCCGATGATGACCGGCAAGACGGGATCAATGCGGTGATACATCGCGGAACGGGAGCGCACCCTCGCACGCTAGGCCATCACCGCTGGTCACCGCATCCGCCCGGAGCCGCAGTCGCCGGTACGCCGGGAGGAGTACCGTTTCCCGCTTCGGCTCGCGGGGCGGCCGGCGTCCAAAAGCGGACAATCCCACGGCCAGATTGACTGTCGTGAGTCATGCTGGAGTGATCGGCCGTGTCGTGGAGGTGCGGGGCATGAGAAGCGTCGTCGTCACGTCGCTGGGACTGGTCACGCTGGCGGGCCTGCTCGTCCCGCCCGCTCAGGCGGCCGTGCACGACCCGGACAAGGAGGTCAAGCAACCGGTCGCGGAGGGGTACGGCGGGGCCGTGGCCACCGTGGACCTGGACGCCAGCAAGGCCGCGCTCACGGTGCTCCGCCAGGGCGGCAACGCGATGGACGCGGCGGTGGCGGGAGCGGCCGCGCTCGGCGTGACCGAGCCTTACTCGGCGGGCCTGGCCGGGGGCGGATTCATCGTCTACTACGACGCCCACAGGCGGAAGGTGACCACGATCGACGGGCGGGAGACCGCCCCCCGGGCGATGACCTCGACGGCGTTCGAGGGCATCCCGTTCGAGGAGGCAGTCACCAGCGGGCTGTCGGTCGGCGTCCCCGGCAGCGTCGCCCAGTGGGACTTGGCGCTGCGCGAATACGGCACGATGCCGCTGCGGCAGGCGCTGCGTCCCGCGATCGAGATCGCCGAGAAGGGTTTCGTCGTCGACCGGACGTTCCACGACCAGACGCAGCAGAACGCCGGCAGGTTCGGCGACTTCACCTCGACCGCGTCGCTCTACCTGCCGGGCGGGCAGCCGCCGCCGGTCGGGTCGGTCTTCCGCAACCCCGACCTCGCGCGCACCTATCGTGAGCTCGGCATCCGCGGCCCGGCCTGGTTGTACGACGGCGCGCTCGGCCGGGAGATCGTCGCCACGGTGAAGAAGCCGCCGGTGCGCCGGGGGGCCACCCGCAACGTACGGACCGGGCTCATGGAGATGGCCGACCTCAGGGCGTACCGGGCGCTCGAACGGCCGCCCGTCAAGGTCACGTACAAGGGCCTCGACGTGTACGGCATGGCGCCGCCGGCGTCGGGCGGATCCACCGTGGGGGAGGCGCTGAAGATCCTGGAGGTCCTGCCAAAGGTCGGCCTGCACGAGTATCTGGAGGCGTCCCGGCTCGCCTTCGCCGACCGCAACGCCTACGTCGGCGACCCGGCGTACGTGAACGTGCCGCTGAACGAGCTGCTCTCCGACGGGTTCGCCAAGGAGCGCGCCTGCCTGATCGGCCCGCGGGCGATGGGCCACCCCGCCGCGCCCGGGTCGCCCGACGGCTCCTACGGGCCGTGTGCCTCCGTCTCCCCGGGAACGCCCGGTCCCTCGCCCGCGCCGTGCCCCACCACCTCTCCCGCCCTGACGGCGGCCCCCGAGGAGACACAGGCGAGCGAGCCCGAGGAGACACAGGCGAGCGAGCCCGAGGAGACGCAGGCGGGCAAGCCCGAGGAGACGCAGGCGGGCAAGCCCGACGAGACGCAATCGGGCAAGCCCGAGGGCCCGGAGACCACTCACCTGGTGGTGACCGACCGCTGGGGCGACGTGGCGGCCTACAACATCACGATCGAGCAGACCGGCGGCAGCGGGATCGTGGTTCCCGGCCGGGGCGTCCTGCTCAACAACGAGCTGACCGACTTCACGTTCGGCCCGGCGTCGGGCGACCCGAACCTGCCCGCCCCCGGCAAGCGCCCGCGGTCGTCCATGGCCCCGACGATCGTGCTCAAGGACGGACGGCCCCTGCTCGCCGTCGGCTCGCCCGGCGGCGCGACGATCATCACGACCGTGCTGCAGATCCTGGTCAACCGGCTGGACTTCGGCATGACGCTGCCCGAGGCGGTGGCCGCGCCGCGGGCCTCGCAGCGCAACATCGCCGTCACCCAGGCCGAGCAGGCGTTCATCGATCGGCACTGCGCGGAGCTGGGCGCGCTGGGGCACAGCTTCGCGCTGCCCACCACGCCGCCCGTCGGGGAGATCGGCGCGGCGACCGGCCTGGAGTTCCTCGGGAACGGCCGGGTCCAGGCGGTCGCCGAGCCGCCCTTCCGGCGCGGCGGAGGCAGCGCCCTCGTGGTCAGCCCGCGTCGCTGATTCAGGACCCGATGAGTTCGTAGGCCTCCGGCTTCACCCTGCGGGTGCGCGCCCAGTATTCGAAGGTGAAGCCGGGCCAGAGCGTGCGGTTCCTGCCGTGCTCGTCGAGATACCAGCTCGTGCAGCCGCCCTCGCTCCACACCAGCCGGTCGAGCCGCCGCTGCAGGCGGTCGTTGTAGGCCCGCTGCGCCGACGGCCGTACGTCCAGGGCCTTCGCCTTGGTCCTGGACAGCAGCCGCAGGCAGTCCATGACATAACGGACCTGTGACTCGATCATGAAGACGACCGAGGTGTGCGCGAGACCGGTGTTGGGGCCGAGCAGGAAGAACAGATTCGGGAAGCCCGCGGTCGTGATGCCGTAGTAGGCCTCGATGCCCTCGCGCCACGCGTCCTGGATCTTGACACCGTTCCTGCCGACGATGTTCTGCTCGTCGAGGGAGTCGACCACCCGGAACCCGGTGCCGTACACGATCGCGTCGACCTCGTGCTCGCGCCCCGTGGCGTCCACGACCGACCGCTGCCTGATCTCGGTGATCCCGTCGGTGACCAGCTCGACGTTGTCCCTGGTCAGCGCGGGATAGTAGTCGTTGGACAGCAGGATCCGCTTGCAGCCGATGGTGTAGCCGGGCGTGAGCTTCGCGCGCAGCCCGGGGTCGGGCACCTGCCGGGCGAGGTGCCGCTCGGCCATCGCCCGGTGCACCTCCATCAGCCGCGGGTCGAGCGTGAAGCCCACGGCCCGGGTCTCCAGCAGCCAGTAGACGGCGTCGCGCACCAGTCGGGCCCCGCCGGGCGTCTCCATGGCACGCTTCAGCCGTCCCTCGATCGGCAGGTCCGGCCTCGGCTGGATCCACGGCGGAGTGCGCTGGAAGACGGTGAGCAGGCTCGCCTGCTCGGCGACGACCGGAACGAACTGGACCGCCGACGCGCCGGTGCCGACGACCGCGACGCGCTTGCCGTTCAGGTCGGCGGAGTGGTCCCACTCGGCGGAGTGGAAGGCCGTGCCGGTGAAGCGCTCACGGCCGGGGATCTCGGGGAACGACGGCACGTGGAGGGCGCCGATGCCGGACACGACGGCGTGGGTCTCGAACGTCTCCCCGTCTGCGGTCGACACCCGCCACAGGGCCCGCTCGTCGTCGTAGTCGAGCCCGCGGACCTCCGTGCCGAACCGCAGATGGGGCTCCAGTCCGTACTTCCGGGCGCAGGCCCGCAGGTAGTCCCAGATCTCCTCCTGCGGGGAGAACAGCCGCGACCAGCCGGGGTTCAGCTCGAACGAGAAGGAGTACAGCGGTGAGGGGACGTCGCAGGCGCAGCCGGGATAGGTGTTGTCCCGCCAGGTGCCGCCGATGTCGCGGGCCTTCTCCAGAATCACGAAGTCGTGGTAGCCGGCCTCCTTCAGCTTGATGGCCATGCAGAGCCCGGCGAACCCGGAACCGATGATCGTGATGCCTGGACTGGGCATGCGTCCTCCCCGCCCTATTGGAAGATCTGTCCAATATATTCCCGCGAGTGAGCCGGGTCCAGGGCCGCTGCCGTACGGCCGGAGCCGCCGGGGAGTGCCGCCGGCGGCCGTCGTGCGCGTTCGCGGCACTCCGTCACCCTCGCCGCCCCGGCGGCGCTCCGTCACCCTCGCCGCCCCGGCGGCGCTCCGTCACCCTCGCCGCCCCGGCGGCGCTCCGTCACTGTATGTCGTACCAGTGGGGCCGGGAACGGTCGGTCTTCGCGGGGTCGGGGGCCGGACCGGCGCCGGGACCTGGGGTGACGTAGAGATCCACGACGTCGGAGCTGTGCATGCGGGAACCGGAGACGACCCAGTCGTTCCCCACCCTGCCGGCGGGTACGGGTTCGTCGGCGAAGCCGCCATCCGGGTAGGTCCACACCAAGCGGTATCCGACCCCGAGGCCGCGCCTGCGCAGTTCGGCGCGGGAAGCGGCGACCGTCCTGCCTCGGAAGGAATAGTCGCTCAAGGCCTCCTCACCCGCCGGATCGAAGGCGTCGACCTCGGCGTACGGCTCGCCCGGCCCGGCGGCGCGGCCCACGCCGAAGACCATCCGGCCGGGGAAGTCCGCCGGCATCCAGACCGTGCCGCAGAACGCGGAGGCGCAGGGTGTCGTACGCCGTATCCCCGTGGTGCCGTGCCACCGGAAGCCCTCGGGCACCACCGGGCCGAACAGCACGCCCACCTCGTCGGGTGGCACGGGGATCATCACCACCCTGACGTCCAGCCCCACCGCGCGGAACGCGTCCTCGAACCGCCGCCGGTCGGCGGTGGGGTCGAGGACGGTCACGCTGAAGGCGTCGCCGGTCCTCTCGACGGACATGGCGGCGTTGGCGTACCGGGTGAGCGGGCCGCCCGCGGGCAGGCCGACGCCGATCGCGGCCGCCGCGGCCAGAGCCGCCGTCGCCGCGACCACAGCGCTCACCCGTCCCCGCCGCTTCGACGGGAGAGCGCGTTTCCACAGCGGTGGCCGTTGCGGCGCGGTGGCCACGATCTCGCCGAGCAGTTCGCGAACTCCCCGGCTCACCACGGGCTCGGCGGCAGCGGCGGCCGGGTCGACGGCGGCCACGATGCGGTCGATCCTGTTCATCGGCTCTCCTCCCTCAGCGCGGTCGTCGTACGGAATTCGCCTGCGGTGCCCAGCAGCCGGGCCAGCCGTTTGCGGGCCCGATGCAGGCGCAGCCGGGCGGCGGCGCCGCTGCATCCGAGCACCGTGGCGATCTGCGGCCCGGACAGCCCCTCCCAGCAGGCGAGGGCGAGCACCTCCCGGTCGCCGGGCGCGAGGGCGGTGAAGGCGTCGCGTACGGCGTCCACCCGGGGGTCGGGGGCCGTCGCCGGCGGCGCGGCGGACAGTTCGTCGCGCAGCCGCGCGGCGAGTGCGGTGCGACGGGACTGCCCCCGCCGGTGGTTGGCGAGGACGCGCCGTGCTGTGGCGTACAGCCACAGCACGGCCCCTTCCCCGTCGGGGACGTCGTCGAGCCGCCGCCAGGCGATGAGGAACGTCTCCGCGATGACGTCGGCGACGTCGTCGGCCGATTCGGTACGCCGCAGGGCGTAGCGGTACACAGGCGGATAACAGGCGAGATAGAGCGCCTCGAAGCGATCTCGCGCGCCGGGGGGCACGCGTTGATCCTGCACGGGTGTCTCCTAACCGAAGAGGTGCCGGACACCTCGGAAAGGTGTCCGGCACCGCCGCGGGTGTTACACCCCGTGCCGGAGCCGGTCGGCGCCGGAACCGGTCAGCGCCGCGAGCCGTCAGCGGGCATGACAAAGCCGCCGACGGGCGCGGTCGTCGGCGGCTGGCACAGGTATGTCAGCGCAACAGGAGGTAGGCCACCACAGCGAGGATCACGACGAGTGCCGCACCGACGGCGATCCAAATCGGCAGGCGGGACGACTGCTCACGCGAGGCCGTCGTGTCCTGCTGCTGTGCGAACGCCCGGAAAGCCTGCGTGTTTCCGGCCGGGTCGATCTGAGGGTCGGACATGGGCACGACTCTAGCGACAGATGGTGCACCCTGGCTGTGATTTGTCGGATTTTGCCCTCTCCTGGTGGTGGCTTGGAAAACAGGAGAACGCCCGCCCTCGCTGACGCCACGGCCGCGAATACCGGACCGCAGCGGGCGGCGGATAGCGTTGTATCCATGCTCCGCACCCTCCTGGCTCCCCGGCTGGTGGCCTTGCACCTGCTGGTCATCGGGGTGCTCGTGTCCTTCACCTTCCTCGGGCGCTGGCAACTCGGCGTCTTCGAGGCGTCGGGCGCCCCACGACGGGCTCCCGACCCCGCGCCCGTGGCCGTCACCGAGCTGACTCAGGTGGGACAGCACGTCAGCGGTGGCGCGATCAGCCGCAGGGTGACCGCCACGGGGACCTACGACGCCGCGAACCAGCTGCTGGTGGCCGACCGGGTCGCCGACGTCGCGGCCCCCGGCGGCCGCGCGGCCCGGGGGAGCGGGTTCTGGCTGCTCACGCCGTTGCGGCTCGCGGACGGCACGGTCGTCCCCGTCGTACGCGGCTGGGTTCCCACGGCGGCGGATCCCGCCACGGCCGTGCCCGAGGGCGCCGTGACCGTGACCGGCCGGCTGCGGCCGGCCGAGCAGACCGACGACGTGATGCGCAGCGGGAACCTGCCACGCGGCCAGGTGGCGACGGTGTCGACGGCGGAGCTGATCAACGTGTGGCCGGACGCGCACGTGCGGGACGGGTTCGTCGTCGCGACCGCGCAGGAGCCGCCGTCCGGCGTCACGCCGGTGGCCGTGTCGCCGCCGACCGAGGGCGGCGGCTTCACCTGGCGCAACCTGGCCTACGCCCTCCAGTGGTGGATCTTCGCGCTGTTCGCCGTGTACATGTGGTTCCACTTCGTCCGTGACGCCCTGCGCGGGCAGCGGGACCGGGAGCGGCAGGCGGCCGAGCCGGCCGCGCCGGCCGCGCCCGTGGAGGCCTGACCGGCCCTGAGGCCGGGACCGCCGCCTCGCACGGATATCGTGTGGTGACCCTTTCCCCAGCAGAGGTAATGATCGACGTGGAATCCGCGCTCAACTTCTACCGCGTCATGGCCTACATAGTCGGCGTGATGCTGCTCGTGCTCTGCGCCGCCATGGTCGTCAAGTACGGCTTCGACAGCGGCACGATGGTCGCGGTGGTCGGGCCGATCCACGGCTTCCTGTACATGGTCTATCTGGTGGCCGCGATCAACCTGGGCCTGATCAAGGCGCGCTGGTCGGTCGGCTACCTGCTGCTCGTGCTCATCGCCGGCACGATTCCGTTCCTGTCCTTCGTCCTGGAGCGGAACGTCACCGACCGCGTCCGCAGGAGGATCGCCGCCGCTTCCTGAGCGAAGCGGAAGGCCGGGCGCCGTGATGGCGGCCCGGCCTGTCCCTTGGTTGGGTCGTCTCGTTGGTCGTCCCTGTGGGGCCTCAGCGGCCGATCTGGCGGCGGCGGATGCGCCGCAGTCGCGCCCGCTGCGACTCGTCCAGCATGAAATAGGCGACGATCGGCGCCCCCAGCACGCCGATGGCGATCAGCCAGGCCAGGAGGGTCGGCAAAGGGAGGATGAAGACCAGCACGGCCACCACCGCCGCGCCCACGTAGTACTTGCCCAGTGGCGACATCGTCAGGCCTTTCGTGTCGGGTCCCGCGCGGAACGTCGTCCCGCGTCGCCTGGGAGAACGTGCGAAGCCCGGATCGAGTTCCACGAACGCCCACCGGGAGACGCCGGGCGTCCTCTCGCGGCTCTCGAACGGCGCGTGAACCGGCGCGTGAACCGGCGCGTGAGCCTTTCGGCGGCGCGGCGCCGGGGGACGGATGGTCGTCTCCGCCGGCGCCACGCACGATTCCCGGTCTCCGACGGGCCCTTTCCCGATGCCGAAGGCGCGGGACCCCGGCCCCGCCGCTCCGCCGCGACCCTGCGGCGGCCCGCCGGGAGATCAGCCTTCGCCGGACTCCGACTTGCCCATCACCTTGCGGATCACGTCGCGGGCGCGATCCATCATCGCGATCGGCGTCCCCATCAGGATGTTCTCGGTCGCCGACTCGACCCCGGGGTGCGGATGCGTCGGCGCCATCGCCTCGGCGGCCTTGACACCCACGGCCATCGCCCTGCGTTCGGCCTCGGACGTGCTGGCCCTCAGCTCGGAGAACTCGTAACGCTCCTCGGCGGCGGCATGGGCGAACACTGCGGCCCGCAGCCTCTCCAGCTCCTGGGAGAACTGCGCCGTCGTCACGTCCATGTCGTCGAGGCGACTGAGCAGTTCTTTCGCCTCTTCCTCCTCCTGCAGGCGGTTGTCCACGATCGTGTCGCCGCCGACCAGCTTGCGCCGGGCGTAGGGGTGGACGATCTCCTCCTCCGCCGTCTCGTGGACGGCGAGCAGGCGGACGAGACGGCTGAAGGACTCCTTGCGCTCCTCCCCCCGGCTTCTGTCGACCTCGTCGAACAGCTCCCGGATGAGGACGTGCTGCTGCGTCAGGAGATCGATCACGTCGTTCTCCCGCATGGTCTCCGGCCTTGACTGGCGGTCCATTAGCGCCTCCTTCCTGGTCATATCGGGGCTACCCGATCCCGGGGAGCGAAACCCATGACCTGCGGATTCGGCGCGCGCGGACGCCACACGGGCGGGTCCCCGCATGGGCTCAGGCGGGCTGCCGGGCGGCCAGCCACTCCTCGTGAGCGGCGAGCAGCCGGGACCACAACGCGTCCTTCTCCGCGGAGGAGGCGTCGTCCAGGGTCATGCCGTACACGTCGGCGAGCGCGGCGAAGTAGTCCTCCCGGCGCTCCAGCGTCACCGAGGTGCCCGGCCCGCCGTCGGCGGGCGGGAGACCGACGCGCGTGAGCACGAGCCCTCTGAGCAGGTCCACCCCGGCCGCGTCGCGCCGCTGCACGGACGCCACCCGGACGAAGCCCGATTCGGGAGAGGTGGACAGGTGTTCGTGCTTGGCCTCGAAGGCGCTCATCTCCGCGGAATCCGGACGGAAGTCCATTCCGGTGAAGCTGCCGCGATGATCGTGATCGAACCGCCAGCCGCCCGGCTCGGCCTCCGACCGGCGCATGGCGTAGGTGAACGGGCCCTGCCGGTAGACGCCCTCGACCAGCGGGAGCGGCTCGCGGATCGCGTCGCCCAGCCCCGCGTCGACCAGCCACCGCCCGCCGGGATTGGCGTCCGTCGGCAGGCCGCTCACCGTCAGGGCCAGATGGTTGCCCGCGGCCCCGGCGGGCGCCTCGGCGGAGCCCTGAACACCGCCGACGTGCCGGGAGACCGCGTAGCCCAGCAGCCGCAGGAGCACCGAGAACGCGCCGTTCAGATGGAAGCAGTAGCCCCCGCGCCCACGCATGATCCGCCGCCACGACTCGGCCGGGTCGACGGTGGTCGGCCGGCCCAGCCAGATCTCCAGGTTCTCGTACGGCACCCGCTCGACGTGCGCCGTCTGGAGCCGGAACAGCTCCTCGACGCTCGGCGGGCCGCTCGACCGCAGGCCGAGCCGTCGCAGATAGTCCTCCACACGCAGTCTCCGCTCCACGCCGCCACGCTAACGCGGGCGGCCGACATTTCGATGCACGGGATCTGCACATCTCCGGACGGCCGCTCTGCACAGGGGGGATCTACGCTTCCCTGCATGGCTACCCCCCAGCAGCGCCGCATCCTCGTGGTCGAGGACGACGGGACCATCGCCAACGCCGTACGGCTCCGGCTCGTGGCGGAGGGCTTCGACGTGCGCGTCGCGAGCGACGGCGAGGAGGCGCTCGCGGCCTACGCGAAGGCGGAGCCCGACGTCGTCGTCCTGGACCGGCTGCTCCCGGGCCTGGACGGTCTCGAGGTGTGCCGCAGGATGCAGGCCGCCCGGCCGGTGCCGGTGCTCATGCTCACCGCACTCGGTGAGGAGACCGACGTGCTGGTCGGCCTGGGCGTGGGAGCGGACGACTACATCACCAAGCCGTTCAGCATGCGGGAACTCGTCGCGAGAATCCACGCGCTGTTGCGGCGGGTGGAGCGGGCCAGCCTGCTGGCCCACGAGGACACGGTGATCAGGGTCGGCGACGTCGAGATCAACACCGCCGAACGCCGCGTGTTCGTCCGCGGGGCCGAGGCACAGCTCACCCGGACCGAGTTCGACCTGCTGCGGCGTCTGGCCGAGCGGCCCGGCCACGTCTTCGAGCGTGAGCGGCTGCTGTCGGACATCTGGGGCTTCTCCGAGGCCGCGGCGACCCGGACGGTGGACAGCCACGTCCGCGCCCTGCGCCGCAAGCTCGGCCCGGAGGTCGTTCGTACCGTGCACGGCGTCGGATACGCGCTCGTCCGCCCGTGACGCGCGCCGCATTGGAGAAGACCAGGCGATGAGGCCGCTCGACTTCCTCGGCCGGATCAAGGCCAAGCTCGGCATCGTGATCGTGCTCGCCGTGGTCGCGGCGTTCGTCGTCAACGAGGTCGGCATCAACTCCGGTCTGTCCCGGGACCTCAGGATCGCGATCGCCGTCGTGCTCGCGCTGATCATGGTGCAGCTCCTCGCCCGCGGCATGATCCGCCCGCTGCGCGAGATGGCCGCCGCCGCGCAGACGATCGCCAAGGGCCGGTACGGCCTGCGCGTGACCGCGACGTCCCGCGACGAGGTGGGGGAGCTGGCCCGGGCCTTCAACGCCATGGCGGCCGACCTCGCCGAGGTGGACCGGCAACGGCGTGAACTGGTGGCCAACGTCAGCCACGAGCTGCGCACGCCGATCACCGGCCTGCAGGCCGTGCTGGAGAACGTCGTGGACGGTGTCACGCCGCCCGACCTCGACACGCTGGGCACGGCCCTCGCGCAGACGCAGCGGCTCGGCCGGCTGGTGGCCCAGCTCCTCGACCTGTCGCGGCTCGACTCGGGCGCGCGGCTCATCGATCCGGAGGAGCTGGACCTGGCGTCGCTGTGCCGCCAGGCGGTCTCGGAGGCGGCTCTCGCGCGTGACGACGTGACGGTGGTGAGCGCCGTCGCGCCGGGGACGGTGCTGTCCGCCGACGCCGCACTGCTGGCCCAGGTGCTGGCCAACCTGCTCGACAACGCCGTACGGCACAGCCCGTCCGGCGGCACGGTCCGGGTGGGTGCGCGGCGCGCGGGACCGAACCTGGAGATCAGCGTGACCGACGGCGGCCCCGGCATTCCGCCCGGGGAGCGGGCCCGTGTGTTCGAGCGCTTCTCGCGGCTCGACGCCGGACGGGCCGCCGACGCGGGCGGGGCCGGGCTCGGGCTCGCCATCGCCAAGGAGATCGTCGAGCTGCACGGCGGATCGATCTCGGTGGCGGACCCGATCCCGACCGTGCGACGAGCCGCGAGGGAAGACCGGGGCGGGGCCCCCGGGTGCCGGATGGTCGTCGTGCTCCCGTCGCAGGGAGAGCCGGCGACGGGGGAGAGCGTGGACGGATCCGTCCACGCCGACGAACGAAGGGGGACCATGGACGTCGAGGCGGGCGGAAACCATCTCGCCACACGGCACGGCGGGGACGACGCAGGCGGCGGCTTACCGCGCACCGCCGAAATCGGCTCGCCCGCGTCTGCCGGGAGCGGCTCGCCGGGGGACTCCGCCACCGCGGCCGGAGGGGCCGGCGACGAAGACACGGCCGCTCACCCCGGGGCAGGTCACGAAGCTGGTCGCGGGGCCGGTCGCGGGGCCGGTCGCGAGGTGGGTCAGTCCGAGGCAGGTCACTTGGAGGCGGGTCAGCCCGAGGTGGAGCACTTCGAGGTTCTTCACGAGGGAGTTCACAACGAGGGAGTTCACAACGAGGCAGGTCAGCCCGAGGCAGGTCAGTCCGAGGCAGGTCAGTCCGAGGCAGGTCACCACGAGGTTGGGGAGCACGATCCCTTCCACGACCGGGAGGCCGGCGGCTCCGTTCGCGGTGACGACGAGCTACGTGAACACCCGCGGCAGGTGGATCCCGTCCGGGTGGACGTGACGCAGGGGGCTGCGCCGGTCGGCGGCGTGGGTCCGCAGGCTCAGGTGCTCTCGCAGCATCCGCGTGTCTACAACCGCGCCGCCCCGTCGGCGCGGGCGGCTCTCGGCGCGGGCGTCGGTATGTTCGCCGGGTTCTTCGCCGGGCTGTTCGTCGCGTTCTTCCTCGGCCTGTATTTCGGGGGAATCCTGGGCGTCGGCGCGATGCTGCTGTTCACGGCCGGAGGGGCCGTCGTGGGAGCGGCGCTCGGCTCGTCCTCGGCCCAGCGGTCCGCTCTGGCCGTCACCGTGCTCCCACCGCCGGAGCCCGCGGAGCAGGTCCCCGGCGCGTCGGTTACCAGTGCGTCGGTTACCAGTGCGTCGGTCCACAGCGCGTCGGTCCACAGCGCGTCGGTCCACAGCGCGTCGGTCCACAATGCGCCGGTCCCCGGCCCGTCGATCTCCGCCGCGGCGGGTCACGCCGCATCGCAGCCCGTGGCATTGGAGCCTGTGGCTTCGGAGCCTGTGGCTTCGGAGTCTGTGGCTTCGGAGCCTGTCGCATCGGGCCCTGTCACGTCGGGTCCCGCGGCGGCCGGCCCCTCCGTGGGGCATCCGGCGGGCCCGCGTGGACAGGCGTACGCGGGACAGTGGCCGGTCCCGCAGGAGCAGACCGCGCCGCACGGGCCGGGGAGATACCCGCCGCCCGACTACGTGCCGCCGTCGCTTTTCCCGCGGCCGGAACTGCCGGACGCGCCCCGGTGGCTGCTGCCGGCCGCCGCGGCGGCCGGTCTGGTCGCCGCCGTCGCTCTGCCGTACGCGTCACCCGGGCTGGGACTCGTGCTGACGGCCGTCGCGGCCGGGGCGGCGGCGTTCCCCGCCGTACTGCCGCTCAGCCGGGGGCGGGTCACCCCGTGGACGGGGATCTTCGGGCTCCTGGCGTACGCGCTGGTTTCCGTGGCGCTCTTCCGGGACGCCGAATGGCTTGTCGCGCCTGTGCTGCTGGCCGCCTTCGGAGTGGGGTCGCTGGCGCTGTCCGGCGGCGGGCGAGGCTGGCTCGCCGTGCTCAGAGGAGTGGTGTCCGTCGCGATCGCGGTGCTGCCGATGCCGTGGTTCCTCGTCGGGCCGCTGCGGGGCCTGGCGCGGCGTCGCCGGATGCTGCCCACGCTGGTCGGCGTCGCGGTCACGGTCGTCCTGCTCGGGGTCTTCGGCCTGCTGTTCTCCTCCGCGGACGCGGTGTTCTCCGCGTTCGTGGACGACCTGCTGCGGACGCCCGAGTGGGCGCAGAGCCTGCCGTTCCGGATCTTCGTGTTCTGCGTGTTCGCGGTGCTGGTGGGGGCGGCGGTGCTGGTGGGCCTGCGCCCGGTCGCCGAGCCCGCCGCGCCCGACCTGCGGATGTCCCTCGGCCGCCAGGTGTGGGTCATTCCGCTGCTCGGGTTGAACCTGCTGTTCGCGGCGTTCGTGACCGTGCAGATCACGGTGTTGTTCGGCGGGAGCCGCAGGGTGCTGTCGACGGCGGGGCTGACCTACGCCGAGTACGCGCGGTCGGGCTTCTTCGAACTCGTCACGGTCAGCGTCTTCGTGCTCGGCGTCGTGGCGGCCGCGGTCGCCCTGCTGCGCCGCAAGACCAGGGCCGACCGCTGGCTGCTCGCCGTGCTGCTCGGCCTGTTGTGCGCGTTCACGCTGGTCATCCTCGCCTCGGCACTGCACCGGCTCGGCCTCTACACCGACGCGTACGGCCTGTCGCGGCTGCGGGCCTCGGTGGAGGCGACGATCTGGTGGCTGGGCGCGGTGTTCGTGCTGGTGCCGGCGGCGGGGGCGGTGCGGCTGTTCGGCGGTGGCACGTCCTGGTTCTTCCGCGCGCTCGTGCTGCTCACCGGGGTGTCGCTGCTGGCGTTCGCGGTGTGGAACCCCGACGCGCGGGTGGCCGAGACCCAGCTCACGATCCGGGGCGTCGAGCGGCTCGACCACGGCTACCTGGGCGACCTGGGGGCGGAGGCCGTGCCGGTCCTGGACGGCCTGCCCGAGCCGGACCGCAGTTGCGTGCTGCGTGACGTGGTGGCGGTCAACCGCCTCCACGCGCCGGACCCCTGGAACGGCTGGAACCTCGCCCGCGCCCACGCCCGCGAGGTGCTGGAACGGCGGCCCATACGGCAGGACGTCGACTGCCCCGGCTCGTCCCGTGTGCCCGGCCCGTCCGACTGATCTAATCGGCACGTGACCTTCGATGTGCTGATCAGCGGCGGACGCGTCGTGGACGGGACCGGAGCCCCCGCGTTCCGCGCCGACGTCGGCGTGCGCGGGGGCCGGATCGAGGCGGTGGGCCGCCTCGACGCGGCCGGGGCGGCGGTGCGGATCGACGCGGCGGGCAGGTTCGTGCTGCCGGGCCTGGTCGACTGCCACGCCCACGGCGACGCCGTCGTGTTCGACCCTCTCGTGCAGCACGCCGCGCTGCGGCAGGGGGTCACCACGTTCGTGCTCGGCCAGGACGGGCTGTCGTTCGCGCCGACCACGTCCCCGGCCGCCTTCGCGTACGCGAGCCACTACTTCGCCGCGGTCAACGGGCCGCACCCGCACGTGGACGGGCCGGTGAGCGTCGCCGACCTGCTCGCCGGATACGACGGCAGGACCGCGCTCAACACCGTCTACCTGCTTCCGCACGCGACGATCCGGTTCGACGTGATGGGCGCCGCGGAGCGGGCCGCGGACGAGGACGAGACGAGGGCCATGCTGCGTGCGGTCGAGACGGGCCTGGCGGAAGGGGCGGCGGGCCTGTCGTCGGGCCTGGAGTACGCCCCCGGCCGGTACGCCGACGCCGCCGAGCTGGCTGCGTTGTGCCAGCCATTGGGCGCGCCGTCGGGCGGCCTGCCGTACGTGACCCATATGCGCGCGTACGGCGCGTCCGCGCCGGTGGGCATGGCGGAGGTCGTGGAGATCGCGCGGCGGTCCGGGGCGGCGGTGCACGTCTCGCACCTTCACGGCCCGGCGTCCACCCTGCTGCCGCTGGTCGAGGACGCCCGGCGACGCGGCGTCGACCTGACCTTCGACACCTATCCCTACCTGCGGGCCAGCACGATCCTGGCCATGGTGGCCCTGCCGCCCTGGGTGCCCGCCGCCGATCCCGGCCGTGCCGTGGAGATGCTGTCGTCGGAGCGCGAACGCCTCGCCGGGGAGTGGGAGGGACGCGACGACCTCTGGCCGCGGATCACGCTCTCACACGCCCCCGGGTTCGAGTGGGCCGAGGGCATGACCCTGCCCGCCGCCGCGGCCGAGTACGGCGTCACGGCCGCGGAGTTCTGCCGGGTGCTGCTGATGACGACCCGGCTGCAGGCGGGCTGCGTGCGGGCCCGTCCCGACGAGGGGCCGGAGGGGGAGGAGTCGGTGCGCGCGGTCATGCGCGACCCCGGCCACACCGGCGGCTCCGACGGCATCTACGTGGGCGGTCATCCGCACCCGCGCGGCTTCGGCGCGTTCGCCCGCTACCTCGGCCGGCACGTACGCGAACTCGGCGACCTCACCTGGGAACAGGCCGCGGTGCACCTGGCCTCGCACCCGGCGCGCCGCTTCCGGCTGCCCGACCGCGGCCTCGTACGGCGCGGCCAGGTCGCGGACCTGGCCGTCGCCGACCCGGCCACGGTGGCCGACACGGCGACCTACGAGAAGCCCCGATCGCTCGCCGTGGGGGTGGACGACGTACTCGTCGGCGGCGTCCCGGTGCTGCGCGGCGGCGAACTCACCGGCGCCGTCCCCGGCCGCGCGCTGCGCCCCGTCTGACGGCCCGAGGGCGGCAAGGACGGCATTCGGAAGCGGCCGGCCGGGGTGAGGTCCTGATCCGGGTCACCGCCGCCGGTGTCAACTTCGCCGACATCTCGAAGGCCCACGGCACCTTCCCGGCGGCCCGCGGCCACCGTACCTGGCCGGTTTCGAGGCCGCGGGTGAGGTCGTCGCGATGGGCGAGGCGGTGACCGGCCCGCGACCGGGGACCCGCGTCACCGGCGTCGGAAACGGCGCTTTCGCCGAGTACATGGTGCTGCCCGCGGCCGCGGCGATGCCGGTGCCCCCCGGCTGGACGGAGCAGCAGGCGCTCGGCCTGGCCGTGAACTGGCCCACCGCGCTGGCCGCTCTCAAGCCTCTGGGCGGCATCACCGCGGGGCAGACCGTGCTGATCCACGCCGCGGCGGGCGCGACCGGCCAGGCCGCGGTCACAATGGCCAAACACTACGGCGCGACGGTCATCGCCACCGCCTCGCCGGCCAAGCATGAGACAGTGCTGGCGCTGGGAGCCGACCACATCCTGGACTCCCTCGGCGGCGACCTCGCCGCCGATGTGTTGAGGCTGACCGGCGGCGCCGGCGCCGACCTTGTGCTGGAGTCGGCGGGCGCCGCAGATCATCGGCGAGGTCATGGGTGAGCTGTCGGCGCTGATCGCCGCCGGTGTGCTCGCCCCCGGCCAGCCGAACGTGTACGACCTGGCCGACGGGCCGGAAGCGCTGACGGAACTGGAATGCAGAGCCACCATCGGCAAGCTGGCCCTGCTGCCCTGAGGAAACCCCCCGGGCACCGAGCCGGTGACGCCGCACGGCACCGGAGGTTCCCATGACAGGAGTCGAAACAGATGACCGCAACGCTCGACGAGGTCTGATCGTGGACACCGCCTCCGCGACAGGGCACCCCAATCGTCGACGGTGGCCGAGGCCGGACCTGGTCGCCGCCGGCGGCTTCGCCACGTGGACCACGCCCAGGCGTGTCGCAGCACCGGGCTCTCGGCGTGACGGCGCATTCGCGAGCGGCGCCGGATCACGACCGGTTCACGGCCGAGACCGAGCGGTTCCGCCGGGAGCTGCTGGCGCACTGCTACCGCATGGTCGGCTCGGCGCACGACGCCGAGGACCTGGTGCAGGAGACGTATCTGCGGGCGTGGCGGTCCTACTCCGGATTCGAGGGCCGCGCGTCGATTCGGTCCTGGCTCTACAAGATCGCCACCAACGCCTGCCTGACGGCGTTGGAGCCGCGCCAGATGCGGGTGCTGCCCTCGGGTCTGGCAGGCCCGTACGACGGACCCGATCGCCCGCCGAGTCCCGTCGCGCCGGGCGAGGTCTCGTGGCTGCAACCGCTGCCGGACGCGTGGATCGCCCCGCCGGCCGGCGATCCCGCCGCGGTGATCGTCGAACGCGAGTCGCTGCGACTGGCGCTCATCGCCAGCCTGCAGCACCTGCCCGCCCCGCCAACGGGCGATCCTCATCCTGCGCGAAGTGCTGGCCTTCTCGACGGACGAGACCGCGCGGATCCTCGACACCACCACTGCCGCGGTGAAGAGCGGCCTGCAGCGCGCCCGCGCCCGGCTCGACGAACTGGAGCCGAAGCCCGAGGAACTGCTCGAACCGGCCGACCAACGGGCACGCGCGCTGCTCGACGGCTACATCGCGGCCTTCGAGCGCTCCGACGCCGCCCTGCTGGAACAGGTGCTACGCACGGACGCCACGCTGGAGGCGACGCCGTTCCGCGACTGGCGGTCGGGACGGGCGATGTGCATCCGCATGCTCGACGCGTACGTGCTGGGCACACCGGGCGACTGGCGGATGATCGTGACCACCGCCAACGGCCAACCCTCCGCCGTCGTGTACCACCGGGACGCGGACGGCGCGCTCCGGGCCGCCGGCGTCGTGGTGCTGGCCCCCACCGCCGCCGGCGTCTCCCGCGTGATCAAGTTCCACGATTCCGCGCTGGTCGCGACGTTCGGCTTCCCGGATGTGCTCGCGCACTGATTCGCCGGCGGGCACGGCCGGAGCCGACCACGTACAGGCCGTGCGCCGCCGTTTCGGCCATCAGCGTCGTCATCGCCGATCGGTGCGGGGCATGTCCTCGTCGCCGGCGACGACCAGGCCGGACTCGTACGCGAAGACGACGGCCTGGGCGCGGTCGCGCAGGTCCAGCTTCGTCAGCAGGTTGCTCACGTGACTTTTGACCGTGTGCTCGGTGACCACCAGATCCGCGGCGATCTCGGCGTTGGACCGGCCGCGTGCCAGCAGCCGCAGCGTGTCCATCTCCCGGTCGGTCAGCTCACCGAGCCGCTGCCGCAGCCGGGGCCGGGCACGTCCACGCCCGACGAACTCGCCGATCAGGCGCCGGGTGATCGCGGGGGCCAGCAGCGACTCCCCCTCGGCCACCAGGCGGACGGCGCGTACGAGGTCGTCCCGCCGCACGTCCTTGAGCAGGAAGCCGCTGGCCCCTGCGCGCAGGGCGTCGTAGACGTACTCGTCGACGTCGTACATCGTCAGGACCAGCACCTTCGCGGCGGTCCTGCGGCACACCCGCGCGGTGGCCTCGACGCCGTCCACCACGGGCATCCGGATGTCCATGAGCACCACGTCGGGCTCCAGTTCGACCGCCTTCGTGACGGCCTCGGCGCCGTCGGCCGCCTCGCCGACCACGGTGATGTCGTCATGGGCGTTGAGGATCATCGCGAAGCCGCCGCGGAACAGGTCCTGGTCGTCGGCCACGAGTACGCGCAGCATGCCGTCAGCCGATCGGCAGGGTCGCGGTGACGGTGAGACCCGGGTTCCCCGGCCGTACGACGAGCCGGCCGCCGCACGCCGTGACCCGCTCCCGCATCCCTATCATTCCGTGTCCCTCCCGTAGCTCCCGCGCGCCCCGGCCGTCGTCGGCGACCTCGACGTCCAGGGTGTCACCGGACCACCGGAGCCGTACGCGGACGGTGCTCGCTCCGGCATGCCGGATCGTGTTGGTCAGCGCCTCCTGGACGATCCGGTACGCGGCGATGTCCACGTCGGAGGGAAGGCGCCGTGGCTCGCCACGTACGTCGGCGGAGACGTCCAGGCCCGCGCGGCGGGCGTTGTCGAGCAGACCGGGCAGGGCGTCGAGCCCGGGCTGCGGCCCGCGGGCCGGAGCCGGACCGCCGGGTGCCTCGCTTCCGCGCAGCGCGCCGAGGATCAGGCGGAGCTGGCCGATCGCGTCCCGTCCGGCCGCCGCGATCGCCTCGAAGACGGCCTCGGCCTTGTCCGGCTGATCGCGCGCCACCAGCGGGCCGGTCTCCGCCTGGATCACCATGAGACCGACCGAGTGGGTCACGATGTCGTGCATGTCGCGGGCGATCCGGGTGCGTTCGCGGGCGACCGCGGCGGCGCGTTCCTCGCGGATGCGAGCCTCGCGCTCCCGCTCGGCATCCCGTACTGCCCGCCGGGCCCGTGCGCCCACACCGAGGGCGTACGCGGCGACGATCGCGGTGGCGAGATAACGGTAGGTCTCCAGATCCTCGTGCGGGACGATGAGCGACACGGCCACGCCGACGGTGAGACCCGCGATGCCCCCGGCGCGCCACGCCCGGGAGAGATCCGCCGCCGCGAACGTGTAGGTGCACACGAGCACGCCGTAAGGCAGCAGCAGCACCAGAGTCGCGGAGTGCGGCAGCGACTTGGCCGCGATCGCGAGGACCGTCGTGGCGCAGCCCACGACCGCCCCGACGGGGAGGATGGCCCGGCGCCGCCACAGCACGGGCACCGACATCAGGACGGCGAGCGCCACGGCCCACCACGGCTGCCGGTACGGGACGAGGACGGGCGTCACCGTCATCACGGTGACGACGGCGGCGATCGCGGCGTCGACCCTCGATGGACTGATGATGCTCGCCCGCATGACCGGCTCCGGGGTTGTCAGAGGGAACCCGGCAAGACTATGCGCGCGGCCCCCGCCGTCGCTTCCACCGCTCGGCTGATGGCCGTCTCACTCCTTCGAGTGAGACCCGCTTCCCCGGTTGTCCGAGCGGTCCCGGTCCCTGCGGCCGGCACCCGGATCGCTCCCGCCGGCGATGTGCGTCCAGGCCGGATGCCGGAGGGTCGGGGCGGCTGAAGAAGGAGGCTGCCCTATGAACTCACCGATTCGGCGTCTGGCCGTGGTGCTCGCCGCCACGGCGCTGTCGGCGACGCTGTTCCATTTCGGCACCGGGCTCACGCCGGTGCCCTGGCTCACCTGGCTCGCACCGCTGCCGGTGCTCGTCCTCGCACACCATGTCGGCGCCCGCGCCGCGTTCCTCGCGGCGTCGGCCGCGTGGCTCGGCGGTGAGACGGCGCTGTGGGGCTACTTCCTCGACACGGTGGAGCTCCCGCCGCCGATGGTCGCGTCGATGGTCGTCGGGTCGGCGCTGCTGTTCGGGCTGGTCGTCCTGTCGTCGCGGGCGCTGTTGCTGAGGGGACGTCCGCTGACGGCCGTCGCCGTCGTGCCGGCGGCCTGGGTCGCCGTCGAGTACGCGGTCTCGGTGCTGTCACCGAACGGGGCGTGGTGGAGTCTGGCCTACACCCAGGCCGACGTCCTTCCGGTCCTGCAGACCGCCTCGGTGACCGGACCGTGGGGCGTCACCTTCCTGATCCTCGTGGTTCCCGCGGCCGCCGCCGTGCTCCTCGCACCGCTCCCGGCGGCACCGCGGGCGGCCGGGCGGCTGCGGGTGGCGGTCACCACCGCGATCATCCTGTCCCTGGCAGTGGGGTACGGCGCCTGGAGGCTGAGCGCGCCGTACGGTGCGGGCTCGGAGAAGGTGGCGCTGCTCGCCATCGACCGGGACGGCTGGGTCCCGGTCGAATCCGCGGAGGGACGTGCCCTCCTCGGGCGGTACACGGCGCGGATCCCGGACCTCGCCGCACACGGCGCGCGGGTCGTGGTCATGCCGGAGAAGGTCTTCGTCGCCGACGACGCGACGCTGCCCGTCCTGGCGGCGCCGCTGGCGCGGCTCGCCGCCGAGCACCATGTCGACATCGTCGCCGGGCTGGTCCTCAAGCGGGCCGGTAGCCTCCGCAACGCTGCGGTCGACTTTCCCGCCGACGGGAGCCGGCCGGTCGAGTATTTCAAGCGCCACCTCATCCCCGGACTCGAAGACGACTTCCGGCCCGGAGACCGTGAGGCCTTCGTGCCCGGTTCGGGCTCCCGCTGGGCGATCGCGATCTGTTTCGACCTGGACCTGCCCGGCCTGGTGCGCGACTACCGCGGAAGCGGCGCCACGACGCTCTTCGTGCCCGCCTGGGACTTCGATCGGGACCGCTGGCTGCACGGGAGGATGGCGGTCACCCGGGGCGTCGAGACCGGGCTCACCGTGGCGCGCGCGGGGCGGAACGGCGACCTGGTCGTGAGCGACGCCTACGGCCGGATCCGGGCCGAGGCGCACAGCGCGGACGCGCCGATCGCGTCCGTCCTCACCGCGCTGCCCACCCGCTCGGCCGACACGCCCTACACACGGTTCGGCGACTGGTTCGCCTGGGCCTGCGCGTTTCTGCTGTTGCTCGCACTCGCGTCCCTGGCCCGCGTCCAACCTGGCCGGCGCAGGGGTGCGGCAGGCCCCCGGCGTGCGCCGGCCGCGGATGCCACCGCGCCGGATCACGCAGTGGCGCGCCCAACCGCCTGATGGAGTTCGCCGCCCGGCCCGGGCCTGCTCGTGGTTCCGTGGCATCGCGGTGTCGGCCGCGCAAGCCGGACCGCGGTACGGCTGCGAGGTGGCCCTGACCGGCTGTCCGGGCCGCGACCGGCCGCGATCTACCCGGCCAGGGTCTCGCGCAGCGTGACGGCGAAGTTGTCCGGGTCACCCGGCGTGCCGAGCGCGTCGTCGAGGAACCCGCCGTGGTTGCTCGGGAAGATCACGGGCTTGATGCCGAGCCGCTCGGCGATCGCCTCGCCGGCGCGGCGGGCCATCTGCCCCTCCGACTCGGCTCCGACGCCGAGGACGATGCGGGTCGGGGCCGCGCGCAGCGCCTCGAAGTCGGGCTCGTAGTGCGTGCAGGTCATGAGGTTCTGCTCGAACATGACATCGCCGCGCACGCCGTCGTCCTCCGCCGGCAGGCCGAAGTCGGCCGGGTTCTGCATGGGCCGATCGGCGAAGTCCGCCGGCACCTCGCCCTGATGGTTGGCGAACGCGAAGAACTTCACCATCGCCGGACCCAGCCCCTCCCGGTCGTAGGTCCGCCGGATGTCGGCTATGGCGGCCAGCGCCTGCTCCCGGTCCGGCAGCACCTGGGCCGCGGGGGGTTCGTGCGCCACGAGCGTGCGCACCTGCTCGGGGTGCCGGGCCACGAGCGCGAGCGCGTTGACCGCGCCGCCACTGCTGGCGAAGAGGTCCACCGGCCCGCCTCCGACCGCGTCGATCAGCCGGTGCAGGTCGTCGGCGTGCAGGTCGGGCGTGGACTCGGCCGCGTCGTCGGTCCGCGTGCTCCGCGCGGACCCGCGCGGGTCGTAGGTCACCACTGTACGGTCCGCAAAGTGCCGCGCCAGGGCGGTGAAGCCGCTGGCGTCCATCGGCGATCCGATCAACAGCAGGATCGGCTCGGTGGTCCCCTCGGCCTCGCGTACGTCGTAGTGCAGAACGCAGCCGGGCACCTCAAGGGTGTGGCTGATGAGCTCGGTCATGAAGTCGTTCCTCTTCGGCACGGTGATTGGAATCGGACAGGTGGAGCCCGCCGACGCGGAGGCGAGCGCTTCACGCCCCCCGTGTGAAAGCCGTCACATCGTATATCGAACGTGCCATCGAATGGGTTCGATCGGGGCCCTGGGAGCGACGGCCTCCGCGCCGCCGGCCCCGCACGGCGCGGGTCGGTCACCGCGCCCGTGGTCCAGTACGATCCACGAGGTGGTCTGAACCGGGACAGCGAGGGGGCGGCGTGAGTTTCGCGGACGGCCCCCCAGAGGACCACACGGAGCCGCACCAGCCGGAGCACCGCACAGAGCACCACACGGAGCACTCCGAGGCACGTCCCCAAGCGCACGCCACGCGTCCGGAAGCGGCCGCCGCCGCGCACTCCGGCGAGAGCTCACCGTCACGGGTGCGAGGGCTGCCGGAGACCGTCGTCGACGCGCGCACGCGCGGCTTCCTGTGGCCGGGCGAGCCGGTCGGGGGACGGGAGTTCGCGGCGGCCCGCCACTCCCTGTTCGACGGCCCGTTCACCTGGCCGGTCATGGTGGCCAGGCGCTCGGCCCTCGACCACAACATCGCGACGCTCGCGGGCTTCGCCGCCCGCCACGGGCTGGCGTTCGCGCCGCACGCCAAGACCACGATGTCCCCCCAGCTCGTGCGGGCTCAGCTGGACGCCGGGGCGTGGGGGATCACCGCCGCGACGGCGAGCCAGGTGCTCGTCCACCGCTCCCACGGCGTTCCCCGGGTGCTGCTGGCCAACGAGCTCCTCGACCGCGGCGCGCTGCGCTGGCTGGCCGGTGAGATCGGGCGCTTCGACTTCCTCTGCTTCGCCGACTCCGTCGAGGGCGTGCGCGTGCTCGACGAGATGGCCGGCGACGTGCCGTTCCGCGTGCTGGTCGAGCTGGGCCACCCGGGCGGCCGGACCGGCTGCCGCGACCAGGACGAGCTGCTGGAGGTGGCCCGGGCGGTGCGGGAGGCCAGGGGGACGGCGCTGGCCGGGGTCGCCGGATACGAGGGGACCCACCACGAGGCCGCCGGAGTCCGCGCGTTCCTGCGCGACCTGGCGCACGCGGCGCGGACGCTGGCGCCGTACGTCGACGGCCCCATGGTGGTCTCCGCCGGTGGCAGCTCGTGGTTCGACCTGGTGGCCGAGGAGCTCGCGCCGCTGACCGGCGAGCCGGGCGCGACCGTGGTGCTGCGCAGCGGCGCGTACATCGCGCACGACGACGGCTACTACCGCGAGCACACGCCGTACAACCGGCTGGAGGGCGGGCTGCGGCCCGCACTGGAGGTCTGGGCCCAGGTGCTGTCCGTGCCGGAGCCCGGCCTCGTGCTGGTCGGCATGGGCAAGCGGGACGTGCCGTACGACATCCACCTGCCGTTCCCCAGAGCGGTGCGGCGCGGCGGCCGCGGACCGGCCGAGCCGCTGACCGGGGTGACGGTCGTCAAGGTGCAGGACCAGCACGCCTATCTCGGCGGCGGCGATGCGCCCGGGAGACCTGGTGTCGTTCGGGCTGTCCCACCCGTGTACGGCCTTCGACAAGTGGCGCGTCATCCCCGTGGTGGACGACGACGACGTCGTGATTGATTTGATCAACACGTGTTTCTGATGGAGCGGTGACAATGGCTGGCAAGCAGGAGATCCGTACGACCGACGGGGCCCCGCCTATCGGCGCGTACTCGCAGGGACTCGTGGTGGGCGACTTCCTCCACACCTCCGGCATGGGGCCGCTCGACCCGGCGACCGGCGAGGTCGTGGGCGACGACGTGGCGGCCCAGACGCACCGGACCATGCGCAACCTCGGGGCGGTGCTGGAGGCGCACGGCCTGACGTTCGACGACGTGGTGAAGGCGACGGTGCACCTGCAGAACCTGAAGGAGGACTTCGCGGCGTTCAACGAGGTCTATCAGTCCTACTTCACCCGGCCCTACCCGGTGCGCACCACCGTGGGTTCCGACCTCATGGACATCCTCGTCGAGATCGACTTCGTGGCGTACGCGGGCCGCTGACGATGGACAGCGCCCTGTACGTCTTCGTCGAGGACCTGCGCGCCGAGGGCGTGCGGGGGCTGCTCGACCGGGCCTCGGCGTACGGCGTGCGAGGCGTCGCGGTGGCCGCGGCCTACCACCAGGCCAGGGACGTGACCCCGCACGGCGCTTCGCGGCTGACGCTGCGCCGCGACGGCGTCCACTTCCCCCCGCCGGAGGACCTGTTCGGCGGGCTGCGGCTCACCCCGCCCGTGCAGCCGGGGGCGCAGGACCGGCCCCTCGACGAGCTGCGCCGCGCCTGCGCGGACCGGGGGATGCGGCTGCACGGCTGGACGGTGTTCCTGAACAACGCCACGATCGGCCTGGCCTGCCCCGACGTGACGGTGGAGAACTGCTTCGGCGACCGCGGCTCCCCGGCCGACCTGTGCCCCTCGCACCCCGACGTGCGGGCGTACGCGGTGGCGCTGGCCCGGGCCGTCGCCCGGCAGGGCGTGGACACCGTCGTCGCCGAGTCGCTGCACTTCGGGGCCTTCACGTACGAGCGGTGCTCCACGGCGCTCGGCCCGATGGACGCCTTCCTGTTCGGCCTGTGCTTCTGCGCCCACTGCATGCGCAGGGCCGCCGACCTCGGGGTGAACGCCGAGGCGGCCAGGCAGGAGTGCGTCAGGATCGTCGGGGGTGTGCTGGACGGCGATCCCCCCGCGGAGGGCGAGGTCACGCGGGCGGCGCTGACGGCCTACGCCGGCCCGGAGGCGGTGGCGTACGCGCGGGCCCGTTCCGAGAGCGTGACGTCGCTGGTCGGTGAGGTGGCGGCGGCCGTGAGGACCGAGGGCGCGCGGCTGACGTTCATGGACGCGACGGGCGCGGCCAAGGGTTACGCCCACGGGTTGCCCTCGGCCGGCCTGGCCGCGCACGACTCCTGGCAGCTCGGGATCGACCTGGTGGCGCTCGGCGACCTGGTCCCGTCGTTCGCGGTTCTCGGGTACGCCAGGGACCCCGCGCGGGTGGCCGACGACGTCGCGGCCTACCGCCGCTCCGTGGGCAAGAACCCCGAGCTGAGGGTCGTGCTGCGTCCGGGTGCCCCGGACACCGACTCCGCCGACCGGCTGGCCGTGAAGGTGCGCGCGGCCCGTACGGCGGGAGCCGGGGCGGCCGACTTCTACGCGTACGGGCTCGCGCCCTTCGAGGCGCTCGGCCGCATCACCGAGGCGCTCGCCTGAACGGCCCGCCGAGCGGGCCACCTTGAACGGCCCGCCGTGCGGGCCATGTCGTGCGGGCCACGGTGGGCGGCCCGCCGAGCGGGCCGGGTTGAGCGGGCCACGGTGGGCGGCCTTCTGCGGAGGCCCGGATGCCGGAGGCGACGGGCGGCGCGGAAAAGGGACCTCGCGCCGTTACATTGGAGGCACGCCGATATTTCGTCCGTGTGAACCCCGGGAAAAAGGCGGTCCGGGCGTTTCAGTGCCGCCATGTTCTCCATCCGCAGCACTTCACGGTGAATCGCGTTTCGGCGGATCACGGCGAATTACCGCGCGAGCTCCATCTGCCGGGTGCGGATTTCGGCTTCGGCGGCAGGGGCGCCGAGATCGGCGAACGCCACGCGGGCGGTCGTCAGCGCGCCGAGGCACTCGTCGCGGCGGCCGTTGCCGTGGTGCGCCTCGGCCAGCCCGCGCAGCATCACGGCCTCGCCGAGGGGGTCGCCGGCCCGGCGGCAGGCCGCCAGCGCGACCCGGTGCGTCCGCTCCACGTCGGCCCAGCGTGATCGTACGGCCGAGACGTTCGGAAGCGTGGCGGCCAGCTCCCAGGCCAGCTCGACCAGGCCGAGGGCGTCGGCCTGCCGCACAGCGGAGATCAGGCTCTCCCGCTCGGTCTCGAACCAGCCGAGTGGATCGGCGAGCACCGCCGTACGGATTTCGGCCGGGGGCGGCCAGTGCGGCGCCCTGCCGCGCACCGGGGCGTACCGGCGCGACGGAAGGTGCTCGTCGGCCTCCTGAGCCAGGGCGAGCAGAGCGGCGAGCGTACGAGTGATCATGACGCGCCCGGCGGCGTCGCTCTCGTGCGCGGCGGCCTGCTCCCGGGCGAAGAGCCGGACCAGCGGGTGGAACCGGTAGCGGGGCTGTCCCGTGCCGTCCGGCGGGGCGACCTCCAGCAGCCGGGCGTCGGCCAGGGCGTCGACGATCTCTTCGGCCGACTCCAGCGACGTTTCCAGCATCATCGCGGTGATCCAGGCCGCGAACGAGGGGAGCTCCAGGAGCCCGAGCAGGCGGAAGGCCCGCTGCGCCGCCTCGCTCACCCGGCGATAGCCGGCCGCGACGCTCCGCCTGACGTCCAGGTCTCCCAGGGCGAGTTCGTCCAGTCCGGCCTCGGCCAGGCGCCGGGCGATGCGGGCGAGGGTCCAGTGCGGGCGGGCGGCGAGGCGCGTCCCGGCGGCGCTGAGCGCCAGCGGCAGCCCACCGCACAGCCGGACGATCTCGGCGGTGTTCTGCGGTTCCGCGTCGAGGCGCTCGCGCCCGAGCATCGCCGTCAGCACGCCTCGCGACTCTTCCGGCCGGAGCGTGCCGAGGTCGAACGACACGGCGCCGGGCCAGCCGGACAGCCGGGAGCGGCTGGTCACGAGGACCGCGCAGGTGGACGAACCGGGCAACAGTGGTTTCACCTGCGCGTAGCTGTCGACGTCGTCGAGCACGACGAGAATGCGGCGGCCCGCCAGATGGCTGCGGTACAGATCGACGCTCTCCTCCGGGTCCTCGGGAAGAGCCGTCCCGTGGACGCCGAGCGCGCGGAGGAACCGCGCGAGCACCCGTGTGGGGTCGGCCGGCCGCTCGTCGGTGCCGCACAGATCGGCGTAGAGCTGGCCGTCCGGGAAGGCGTCGCTCAGCTGGTGTGCCACGTGCACGGCCAGGGCCGTCTTGCCGACGCCGCCCTGCCCGCTGATGACCGCGACGGGGGCGGGTCCTGACCCGTGGCAGGTCAGCGTGCTCCTGATCCGGCTCGCCTGCTTCTCGCGGCCGATCAGGCCGGTGACTCCGGGAGGCAGCAGAGACGGGCGGGGCGTCGCCCCGGGGGACGGCTGCCCGAAGGGGGAGGAGGGGGTCGCGTCCTGCCGCAGCACCCGCAGGTGCGCCGCCCGCAGCTGCGGGCCGGGGTCGATGCCGAGCTCGTCGGCCAGCCTCGCGCGGATCGAGTCGTACTCGGCCAGCGCCTCGGCCTGCGCGCCGGCCGCGGCGAGGGCGAGCACGAGCCAGGAGTGCACGACCTCGTTCAGCGGCTCGGTCGCGGCGACGGCCCGCAGCTGGGGGAGGACCTCGGCCGGCAGGCCGAGGTCGAAGGCGGTCTTCGCGCATTCCAGAAGGACGTTGACGCGCTCCTGGTCGATCGCGCGCACCCAGGGATGTCCCTTGAGCAGATGGTCCAGATCGGACAGGCAGGGCCCCTGCCACAACTGGAGCGCCCGCAGCAGCAGCCCCAGGGACTCCCGGGGCGTGCCGGCTCTCCTGGCCTCGGCCGTCAGCGCGCGGAAGCGGAAGAGGTCCGAGTCGCATCGGTCGAGCCGGATCGCATAGGCCGAGCCCAGCCCGGCGAGCCAGGAGGAGCGGGAGCGGGCGATGTGGCCCGGATCGATACGGCGGCGCAGCCGTCCCACGTAGGTCTGCACCAGGTTGACGACGGAGTCGGGGGCGCCGTCGCCCCAGACGGCGTCGATGATGTCCTGACGCCGGACGGGTGTCCCGGCCTTGAGCAGCAGGAGCGCCAGCACGGCCCTTTGCCTGTCCGAACTCAGTGTTATTTCGGTCTCTCCGTGCCATATCCGTAACGGGCCCAGCAGATGAAACCGTATCTCGGACATTTCCCTCCCGAGGAGTTTCGCGCCCCATTCCGGAAATCTGGAGAATCATATGATTTGACGCATTTCCGATCGAGATCGTGACGTGTCCAATAACGGCCAGTTTCTTTCATCGCCCTCCCCGCGACCGTGCCCCCGGTCTCCCCGCTGTCTGGGTGCCCCCAGCGCCCCCCCGCGTCGACCGGCGCCCTCAAGTCGCCCTCAAGCCGCCCGCTGTCGCCTCGCGGCGCCCGCTGACACTCCACTGGCGGGCGGCTGGACGCTCCCGCATCCGGTCCGGTCCGGGTTCAGCGCCGCGCCGACGCCGGTCCAGTCCCGGCGGTCATGGTGGGCGTAACCGAACAGCGTGAGGAGGTGCGAGATGAAGAAGATCAAGATCCGCAAGGCCGGTCCGGTCCGCCTGACCGCCGCGGCCTGCTCCATCTACAAGAACGCGAACTAGCGCTCGGTCCCGGGCGGTGCGCCGGGTACGGCACGTCCGCACCCGGCGCTCCGCTCATCCAGTCCGCGCTCATCCAGTCCGCGCTCACCCAGCTCCCGCTCGTGCGGCCCGCGCTGATCCGGCCCGTGTTCATCCGGCCCGTGTTCATCCGGCCACCGCTCGTCCGGCCTGGCCGCTCACCGTGCCGGCCCCGGGTGCCCGCCCCCATGTTCCGCGTACATCCCCGAGGCCGCAGGAGGACCTCCGTTGACCGATGCAGAGGCCGTGCAGGACGGGCCCGCGATCCGGTACGCGCCGGATCGGCCGCTCCCGTTGCACCAGCTCGTCTATCTGCCGGAAGGCGACGAGATCACGGTGGGAAGGCCGGACACCGACTCCTACGGCATCTTCCCGCCCGATGGCGCCGAGGTGCTGCGCAGGCTGGAGCAGGGGATGCCGCCGCGCGAGGCGGCGATCTGGTACGAGGCCCGCTACCGGGAGAGCCTGGACATCGACGACCTGATCGCCGCGCTCGACGAGCTCGGCTTCGTCCGCGAGCCAGGCGCACCGGACACGTCTCCGGTCACGGAGGACGCCCCCGTCCGCTGGCGGCGGCTGGGCGCCGCGCTCTTCTCCGTCCCCGCCTGGATTTGCTACGGCCTGCTCGTCGCGTGGGCGCTGGTCGCGATGGCCCGGCGGCCCGACCTGGCGCCCAGCTATCACAACGTCTTCTTCACCGACTACTACACCCTGATCCAGGCGTCGCTGTTCGTCGCGGCGGTCCCCCAGCTGCTGCTGCACGAGGGCTTCCACGCGCTCGCCGGTCGGCGGCTGGGCCTGCGTTCACGGCTGAGGATCTCCCGCAGGCTCTACTTCGTGGTGCTGGAGACGTCGCTGGACGGCCTGGTCGCCGTCCCCCGGCGGAAGAGATACCTGCCGATCGTGGCCGGAATGCTGGCGGACGTGGTCGTGATGGCCGTTCTCACGATCGCCGCCGACCTCACCCGCGAACCCGGGGGAGGCCTGTCCTTCGGGGGCCGCTTCTGCCTGGCGTTCGCCTACGCCGTCCTGCTCCGGATCCTGTGGCAGTTCTCCCTGTATCTGCGCACGGACCTGTACGTCCTCGTCTCCACCGCGCTCGGCTGCGTCGACCTGCACGGGACGGCCATGCGCATGCTGCGCAACCGGGTGAACCGGCTGCTCGGGCGCCGCGGCCGGCTGCTCGACGAGTCGGACTGGCATCCCGTGGACCGGCGCGTCGCCCGCTGGTATTCCTGGTTGATCGTCGGCGGCTACGCGGTGAGCCTCACGACGTTCCTCGTCGCGATCGCCCCGATCGTCTACCGCATGTTCGCCGGAGTGCTCGGCCGGTTCACCGGCCACGGGGCCTCCTGGCCCGAACTGCTGGACTCGCTCGTCTTCTGCGGGTTCATCCTCGGGCAGCTCGTCGTCCTCGCCTGGGTGACCGTCCGCGACCGCCGGCGCGACCGGGCACGGCGGCTCGACCACGTCATCGCCTGAAAGGAGCACCATGGCCACCCACCACTGGATCAGGGCCGCCCGGCGCCGCGACCGCGAGCTGTACCTGAGCCGGCTCGACCTCCCGCCGGTCCTGGCCGTGCTCGACGCCCACCGGCGGCTGCGCGGGCCGTACACCGCCGCGGGCACGTTGATGCGGTCGCTCGTGCCGGACGCGCTGCGGCGCCGGCCGGAGACGGGGCCCGCCCACAACATCGAGATCCTGACCAGCGCCCCCGAGCTCGCCCACCTGGTGCCCCCGATGTGGACGTCTCTGGAGTGGACCGCTCGCAAGGGGGAGCGCACCCGGTTCTACTCTCGGCTGCACACGCTGAACATCGCTAACGGGCTGGCCGAGCTGCTGCGCGACCACCTGCGGGAGTCGGGCGGCGGGCCGCGCACGCTCGTCTTCGAGAACGTGCACCAGGCGGACCCGACCGACCAGGAGTTCGTCGCCGTCCTGCTCCGCCGCGGTGATCTCGGCGAGCTGACGGTCGTGGTCGGCACCGGCACCGAACCGATCACCGACCCCCCGGGTGAGATCGCCGTCTCCCTGGCCGCCGTGCTGGAACGCCACACCGTACGCGCCGACGCGCCGGCGAGCGCCGATCCGGGCCCGGACGGAGATCCCGGGGCCGATCCGGCGCGGGACGTGCGGGCGTACGTGGACGGCGACGGGACCAGCGACGACCCCCGGCTGATCCGCGCGTACGAGCGGCTGGACGAGGCGGAGCGGGTGCGGCTGCACGACGAGCGGGCGGCGGCGCTGGCGGCCCGCGGCGAGTTCTCCCTGTCGCTGGGCGCGATCCCCTACCACGCCGAGCACGGCAGCGACCCGGCCGGCGCCGGCCTGACCGCGCTGCGGACGGCGCTGGACCACTGCCGGGGCATCGGCCTCTACCAGGCGGCGGCGGATCTCGGACTGCGCGGCAGGGCCATCGTGGACCGGTCGGTCCAGGAAGAGCTGTGGTGGCACTTCACGAACGCGACCAGCACCACGCTCGCCTCGCTCGGGCGGGCGGACGAGGCCCTGGCCATCTACGACGAGGCCCGTGCCGTCACCGCGGACCCCTTGGTCCACATGGAACTCGCCTACAGCACCGCGATGCTGTACGCCCGGCACTACCCCGAGCCGCGGCGGGACTATCAGCGGGCGAGAGCCTGGATGAACATGTCGATCGCTATCGCCTCACTGGTGGAGGACCCGAAGAAGCGCGCGTTCCACACGGTCTTCGGGCACAACGGCCTCGCCCTGGTCGAGGTGCGTCAGAGACGGGCCGACGAGGCGTTGCGCATGCTGGAGGACGGCATGGCCAGGCTGGACCGGGAGCTCGCCCCGGGAGAGCACGCTCTGCACCGTGCGGTGCTGCGCTACAACCGTGCCCAGGTGCTCGGCCAGATGGGCAGGCTGGAGGAGGCGCTCCGCGACTACATGACCGTCGTCGAGCTTGACCCCGATTTCCCCGAGCACCACTTCAACGTGGGCAACATCCTGCGCAGGCTCGGCCGCGACGAGGAGGCGATCACCTCCTACGAGGAGGCGTTGCGCCTGTCGCCGCCGTTCCCCGAGGCGTACTACAACCTCGGCGACACCCGGCTCGAGCTCGGAGACGTGGACGGGGCGCTGTCCGACTTCGGCTACACGCTCGAACTGGACCCGGCGCACCTGGACGCCCGCATCAACCGGGCCGGGCTGCTGTGCGAGCTGGGCCGGATCGACGACGCGTGGGCGGACGTCACGGCCGGGCTTGAGCTCGCCCCGGCGAACGCGCACCTGCTGTGCCTGAAAGGCCGGCTGCTCGCCGAGCGGGACGACCGCGACGGCGCCCGCGCGGCGCTGTCGGCCGCGATCGAGCGTGACGAGCGGCTGGCCGAGGCGTGGGCGCTGCGGGGAGAGATCGCGTTCGCGGCCGGCGACCTGACCGCGGCCGCACACGACCTGGACCGGGCGGTCGACCTGAGCGGGACGCCCGACATCCGGTTCAACCGGGCGGTCGTCCGGCAGGAGTCCGGCCGCTATGCCGACGCCGCGGCGGACTACGAGTTGGTGGTGTCCGCGACGGGCGACGAGGAGAGCCGGGAGCGGCTGGACCTCTGCCTGGCCGCGCTGCGTGCCCAGGCGTCCGCCGACGTGCCGGCCTGAGCGGAGGCGGAGGCCGCGATGCCCGATCTGTTCGAGCCCGTACGGCTGGGGCGGCTACTGCTGCCGAACCGGCTGGTGATGGCGCCGATGACTCGCAGTCGTGCCGACCGCCGGGGGGTGCCGGGCCCGGAGACGGCCCGCTACTACGCCCAGCGGGCGACCGCGGGACTGATCGTCACCGAGGGCGCCCAGCCGAGCCCGGCGGGCCAGGGATACCCCGGCACCCCCGGCCTGCACACCGACCGGCAGGCCGAGGGGTGGCGGGCGGTCACGGACGCGGTGCACGCGGCGGGCGGGCGGATCTTCGCCCAGTTGATGCACGTGGGCCGGATCGGCCATCCGAGCGTCAACGGGCTCCGGCCGGTCGCGCCGTCGCCGGTGCGGGCCGCGGGACAGATCTTCACCCTCGACGGCCGTCGCGACCTCCCCGTGCCCCGTGAGCTGACCACCGGCGAGGTGCGGGAGACCATCGCCGACTTCGCCCGTGCCGCCCGGCGGGCCGTCGACGCCGGGTTCGACGGGGTCGAACTGCACGGCGGCAACGGCTACCTCATCCACCAGTTCCTCTGCTCGGCCACCAACCGCCGCGGCGACCCGTACGGCCGCGACCGCGTCCGCTTCCCCGTCGAGCTGTGCGAGGCCGTGGCGGAGGCGGCCGGCGGCGACCGGGTGGGGCTGCGCCTCACGCCGGGCAACCCCTGCAACGACATGACGGAGGACGGCGCCGGGGAGATCTACCCCGCCCTGGCCGCGGCCCTCGCCCCGGCCGGTCTCGGCTACCTGCACCTCGCCGGTGTCGCGGCGGGTACACCGCTCGCCGGAGGGATCCGCCGGGCCTGGCCCGGTGTCCTGGTGGTGGCGCCGAGCACGGGAGGCGCGTTCCCCGCCGACGGCGGCAGGGCCGAGGGGGAGCGCTGGCTGCGCCACGGCGCCGATCTCGTCGCCTTCGGCCGGGCCTTCCTCGCCAACCCGGACCTGGTGGAGCGGATGCGCTCCGGCGCTGCGCTGAACCGCCCGGACCCCGCGACCTACTACGGCGGCGGCGAGCAGGGCTACACCGACTATTCCGTCTCCTCCGCCGCGCGGCTGCCCGCCGCGCGGAGGGGGTAGACGCGCAGCGCCCCGGGGGTTACGGCCGGTTCGGCATCAGGGCGTCCGCGAGGACTGCCAGACCCGCCGCGACCCGTGCGGCGTCGCACTCCCGCAGCACGGCGGTGACGTGCTCGGCGGCGAGCGGGGCCAGCAGCGCGTGGGCGAGGTAGTCGGCGTCCGCGCCGGGGCGCGCCTCGGCCAGCAGGATCGCCAGATGGCGGTGCCAGAAGCGGTAGGACCCGATTCGATACCGGGCTCCGGGGCTCGCGGTCTCGGAGACGCGCAGCAGGTCCAGGTGATCGAAGAGGTAGTCGGCGTAGGCCGCCACGAACGCCCGTACCCGATCGGCGGGTGAGGCGCCGGGCCCCAGCGGCGGCGGCCCGGACAGGATCCGCTCCTGCAGTTCCCGTTCCTTGTCGTCGAGCAGGGCCGCCACGAGTCCCGACTTGTCCCCGAACCGGCGGAACAGCGTGCCCTTGCCCACCCCGGCCTCCGCCGCCACCGCGTCCATCGAGACCGCTTCGACTCCCTGCTCGCGGAACAGCTTCGCCGCCGCCTCCAGCACCCGTCGCCGGTTGCGGGCCGCGTCCGCGCGCTCGCGGGGCGGGTTCGCCATCAGGGACGTGAGGTCTCTTGACGAACCGGACTGCGGTCCGGTAATTTCCGGGTTGTTCACGAAAACGGACTGTAGTCCAGTTAATTGGAGGACGCAATGACCGCTCTCATCAGCAGGGACGAGCTCAAGGCCGCGATCGACGCGGGCGCCGTCACCGTCGTCGACGCGCTCGGCGGCGACTACTACGCCCGGCAGCACCTGCCGGGCGCGATCCCGCTGACGGAGTCCGAGGTCGCCGAGCGGGCCGCGGAACTGCTGCCGGACAAGACCGCCCCGATCGTCACCTACTGCTCGAACCCGGCCTGCGCCAACAGCCAGGCCGTGGCCAACCGGCTGACCGCGCTCGGATACACCGACGTGCGCAAGTACCGGGAGGGCATCCAGGACTGGGTCGAGGCCGGGCTGCCGGTCGAGTCGCTGACCACGGCGTCCTGACCGCCGCGATCGCTCAGGCGGAGTCGCGGACGACGAGCTCGGTCGTGAGGATCACCGGATCGGCCGGGCCGCCCTTGAACAGGCCCAGCAGCAACCGGACCATCGCGGCGGCCTGCTCGGTGATCGGGTGCCTGATCGTGGTCAGCGGCGGCTCGGTGTAGCGGGCCGCCTCGATGTCGTCGAACCCGACGACCGCCACGTCGTCCGGCACCCGGCGGCCCGCCTGGCGCAGGGTCTGCAGCGCCCCGATGGCCATGAGGTCGTTGGCGACGAAGACGGCGTCCAGGTCCGGGTCGTCCTGCAGCAGGTGGCGCATGGCGACGGCGCCGGACTCCCGGGTGAAGTCCCCGACGGCCACGATCGACCGCCGGTCGGACTCGCGCAGTGCGTCGCGATAGCCCGTGAGCCGGTCCTGGCCGCCGATCATGTCCTGCGGCCCGGCGATCGTCGCGATGCGCCGCCGCCCGCTGTCCAGCAGGTGGCGCACCGCCTTCACCGCGCCGCCCACGTTGTCGTTGTCCACGTACGGCAGGGCCACCGGCACGGCCGGCCTGCCGTACGAGACCGCGGGGACGCCCATCCGCGCGATGGCGGCGGGCAGCGGGTCGGCGCCGTGCATCGAGATCAGCATGACCCCGTCGACGTGGCCGCTGGCGATGTAACGCTCGATCCTCGCGTGGCTCTCGGGGGAGCCGCCGAGCATGAGCACGACCTGCTTGTCGGCGGCCTCCAGTTCCAGACTGGCCGAGCGGATGACGGTGGAGAACATCGGGTCCTCGGAGAAGACCCTGGTCGGCGGCTCGGACACGACCAGCGCGATCGAGTCGGTCCGCTGCGTGACGAGGCTGCGCGCCGCCGAGTTGGGGACGTATCCCAGCTCGTCCACGGCGCGCATCACGGCATCCCTGATCTGCGGTGTCACCGTCATCTGCCCGTTGACGACCCGGGAGACGGTGGCGCGGGAGACCCCTGCCCGCGCCGCCACCGCCTCCAGAGTGGGTCGTTTCATTCATTCCCCCTTCGTCGTGCCTGACGAATCAAGCCCTGCTGCGCGACGGGCGGCATTCGTCAGGCACTCCCCAGCCCATTACGTGCGATGACGTCTCGATACCACAGTGCGCTGTCCTTGGGAACGCGTCGCCGGGTCTCGAAGTCGACGTACACGATGCCGAACCTCTTGTGGTACCCGTAGGCCCACTCGAAGTTGTCCAGGAGCGACCATACGAGATAACCCCTCAGGTCCGCACCGGCGGTGATCGCGGCGTGCGCCGCTCGCAGGTGGCCGTCGAGGTAGCCGATCCGGTCGTCGTCGTGCACCCGATCGCCGTCGGGCCGGTCGTCGAAGGCCGCGCCGTTCTCGGTGACGAGCAACCCGACCTCGGGGTAGTCGCGCGACAGCCGTACGAGCAGGGTCTCCAGGCCGCCCGGTTCGATGGGCCAGTCCATCGCGGTCGTCGGGCCGGTCGGCGGTTCGAACCGGATGCCCTCGGTGCCGGGGAAGGCGGGGTTGGCCGGTTCCGCGGGCGCGGCCGACACGAAGGACGGGTTGTAGTAGTTGATGCCGAGCAGGTCGATCGGCTGGTGGACGACGGCCAGGTCGCCGTCCCGGATGTGGCCGAGGCCGCCGTGACGGGCGGCGACGTCCAGCACGTCCTCCGGGTAACGGCCCCGCAGCGCGGGGTCGAGGAACTGCCGGTTCATCAGCCCGTCCACGAGCGTGGCCTCCCGCTCGCCGCCGTCCACCTGGATCACGGGGGAGAGGTTGAGGGTGAGCGCGATCTCGGCGGCGCCGCCCGCCCGCAGGGCCTGCGTCGCGAGCCCGTGGCCGAGCAGCAGGTGGTGCGCCGCGCGGAAGGCGGCGGCCGGGTCGCGCCTGCCCGGGGCGTGGACGCCGGAGCAGTAGCCGAGGAAGGACGCCACCCACGGCTCGTTCAGCGTCGTCCAGGTGCGGACGCGGTCGCCGAGCCGCTCGTGCACGACGGCCGCGTAGTCGGCGAAGCGCGCCGCGGTGTCCCGTACGGCCCAGCCGCCGGCGTCCTCCAGCGCCTGAGGCAGGTCCCAGTGGTACAGCGTCGCGTACGGCGCGATGCCGTGGGCGAGCAGCTCGTCCACCAGGCGGTCGTAGAAGTCGAGACCGGCGGCGTTGACCCGCCCCGCCCCGGCCGGCAGGATCCGCGGCCAGGCCACGGAGAACCGGTAGGCTGCCAGGCCCAGCTCGGTCATGAGCCGGACGTCCTCGGCGTACCGGTGGTAGTGGTCGCAGGCGACGTCGCCCGTGTGGCCGTCGGCGACGTTGCCCGGGACCTTGGAGAACGTGTCCCAGATTGAGGGGCCGCGGCCGTCCTCGGCGGCGGCGCCCTCGATCTGATAGGCCGCCGTGGCGGCACCCCAGACGAAGCCGTCAGGGAAGGCCAAGCCCGGCGAACCGGCCTCCCGAGTCGTGATGGTCTCCGCGGTCAACTCTTCACAGCTCCTTGCATGGTTCCTCCGATGATCCGTTCGCCCGGCAGGACGAAGATGAGCACGAGTGGCAGGGGCGCCAGCGCCGTGCCCGTGAGGCTTCCGCACAAGCATGCAAGAAGAGAGCGCTCTCAGGCCAGGGGGGAGTCGGCCGGAGGGGCGTCAAGGGCTGGATCGGCAACGATACCTTTCATCTCGGAGAGTGGTATCCGCTGGTGATATCACTCCCGTGGCCGTCGATGCGACGTGGAGGCGCCGTCCCCTCACGAACGAGATCGCGTCCGGACGCGTCGAGCCGGCATTTCGTAGAGAGCGCTCTCATGAACTCCGTCACGTGGGTCTACCCGGCGCGGCGTCTCAGACCCTCGCGGTACCGCTGCGGACTCACGCCGTGTTCCCGCTTGAAGGCCGTGCTCAGCGCGAACGCGGTGCCGTACCCCACCTGCCGGGCCACCGACTCGAGGGTCGCGTCGGTCTCACGCAGCAGGTCGGCCGCCTGCGCCAGCCGCAGTCCGGTCAGGTAGGCCATCGGCGGCTCGCCGACGAGCTTCCCGAACCGCTGTGCCAGCGCGGCGCGGGAGACCCCCACCCTCCCCGCCAGCTCGGCGACGGTCCAGGGACGGGCCGGGTCGGCGTGCAGCAGTCGCAGCGCGGGCCCCACCACCGGGTCGCCGTTCGCCCGATACCAGCCCGGGGCCTGCCCTTCCGGGCGGGAGAACCAGGTCCGCAGCACGGCGATGAGCAGCAGGTCCAGCAGGCGGTCGAGCACCACCTCCTGGCCCGGCTCGTCCTTGGAGATCTCCCGGCCGAGGAGCGCGACCAGGGATCCGTCCCAGGAGTCGCCGGGCAGCACCAGCAGCGTGGGCAGCGCCGCCAGCAGTCGCCGGGTGACAGCGTTGCGCATCTGGTAGGTGCCGATGAGCATCACGGCCGGACCGTCCGGGTCGTTGCCCCAGTTGCGGGTGCCCAGGTCCATCTCCGCCGACATGCCGCGCCCGTCCGGTGCGGTGCAGACCTGCCCGGGATGGATGACCACCTGCGGCGCGGTCGCCGGGTCGTCGGCGACCGTGTAGTGCCCGGGCCCGCGCACGATCGCCACGTCGCCGGGCCCCACCCGTACGGCGCGGTCCCCGTCCGGGGTGATCCACGCCTGGTCGCGCACCATCGCGACCAGGCACAGCGGCGCCTCGTCCTGGATACGCACGGACCAGGGCGGGCTCAGCGTCGCCCGCAGCAGGAAGGCTCCCCGGGCGCGGGGCCCGTCGAGGAGATCGGCCAGCGCGTCCATGCCCGGAATCGTAGACGGCCGGATATGAGGTCGAGCTTCTCGACGATGTCGCCCCGAGCCGCCCGCCGCTTGACTGATCGCCATGACGTATCTCCTGGCCGTCGTCGCGGCGGCCCTGTCCATGCTCATGACCGCCGGGATGGCGGGCACCTTCTTCGGGTTCTCGGCCGGCGTCATGCCGGGACTGAACGCCGCGTCGGCTCCCTCGGCCGTCGACGCGATGAACGCGGTCAACGCCAAAATCCAGAACCCGGTGTTCCTGGCGGCGTTCGTCCTCGCCCCGGTCGCCGCCGCCGGTGCGGGCGCCCTGCTGCTGACCACCCCTCGCTCCGGCGCGGCCTGGCCGTTCTTCGCGGCGGCCGGGGTGTACGCGGTCGGCGTGATCCTGATCACGGCCGCGGTGAACGTGCCGATGAACGACGCCCTGGCGGCCGCCGCGGCCCACGGCGACCCGGCCGAGGCCGCCGCCCGGATCTGGTCGGACTACTCGGCCCGCTGGACGACCTGGAACACGTGGCGGGCCGTGTCCGGCGCGGTGAGCCTGCTGCTGACGGGTTACGGCGTCTACCGCTGGGGCCGGGGCGCCTGACCCTGCGCTTCCTCTCTGTACTGTTAACATAACCTAGGTTAGGTTAACCGCGTGTACTCCGACATAGTGATCCTCCGAGGACTGCTGAACGCGCCGAAGCACGGCTACGAGGTGAAGAAGTACATCGAGCGCGCCACGGGAGGGCTGCTCAACAACAACACGCTCTATCCCGCGCTGCGCCGATTCGAGCAGCGCGGCGAGATCGAGAAGGTGGCGGAGGAGGTCGCCCCGGGGCGTCCGCCGAGGACCGTCTACCGGATCACGGACAAGGGCCGTGCGCGTCTGCTGGCGCTTCTGCGCACGGCCGACCCGATGCTCCTCGCGAAGGACGAGGAGTTCCAGGTCAGGGTGGGCCTGTTCGACCTGCTGCCCGCGTCCGACCGGCGCAGGATCATCGAGGCGCGGCGGGAGTGCGTCGAGCACTCCCTGGCGGCGCAGGAGGAACTGGCCGCGGCCGCGGGACACGAGCCGTGGGGCCTGCGCGTCCTGCGCTTCAACCTCGAGGGCCACCGGCTCGAACTGGCCTGGCTGGACGAACTGCAGGCGGCGCTCGCAGAGTCCGCGCCGCAGGACCCGACATGACGGGCGCCGAGGCGGCCACGCCCACCCGGCTCATGTCCGCCGGGCTCGTCGCGGGCCCGATCCTGTCGATGGTCGACTCGTCGGTGGTCAACCTCGCGGTGCCCGGCCTCGTACGCGAACTGGACCGCCCGCTGGACGTCGTGCAGTGGGCCGTGAGCGGCTACCTGCTCGCGCTGGCGGTCGGCCTGTCCGTCACGTCCTTCCTCGCCAGGAGGTTCGGGCTGGTGCCGACGTACATCGCCGGCCTGGCCCTGTTCACGCTCGCGTCCGCCGCGTGCGCGCTGAGCCCGGACGCCGGCGCGCTGATCTGCTGCAGAGTGCTGCAGGGCCTCGGCGGCGCGCCGCTCGTCCCGCTGGCGATCGGCCTGCTCATCGGGCAGGGCGGAGCCGCGGCGGGCTCGGGCGGCAGGGTGCCGCTCTCCGCGGGCCTCGCGTTCTTCGCGGCGCCCGCGCTCGGCGTCTCCCTGGGCGGCCTGCTGATCGGCGCGTACGGCTGGCGCTCGATCTTCCTGATCAACCTGCCGATCGGGCTGCTCGCCCTGCCCGGCGCGTTCGCGGCGCATCGGGCCGGCCTGGGCGTCAGGGGCGATCGTGCCGTACGGCCGGACCTGCCGGGGCTGATCCTGCTGGCGGCCGGGCTGGGTCTGGCGACCTACGGAGTCGAACGGGCGGCGGCCGGCGGTTGGGCCACCCCGTGGTGGCCGGCCGGTCTGGCGCTTCTGGCGGCCTATGTGCTGTGGGCCCGCCGCCGGCCGCAGGCCGCCCTCGCGCTCGACCTGGTGCGGGACCCGGCGCGGGCGCTGACGCTCGCCGTGTGCGCGGTGTCGAGCGTCGTGCTGTTCGCCGTGCTGTTCCTCGCGCCGCTCTATCTCCAGACGATCCAGCACCACACCGGCCTCGTCACCGGGCTCGCGCTCCTGCCGCAGGGCCTGGCGATGGGGCTGTCCACCTGGCTGGGCGGCAAGGTGGCCGAACGCTACTCGGTGCGGTCCGCGGTCGTGCTCGGGATGGTGCTCCTGGCGGTGATGACGGGCCTCATGGCGCTGTTCACGCCGGACACGCCCGTGTGGCTAACGACGCTCGTCCTGTGCGGGCGCGGCCTGGCCATCGGGTTCACCAGTCAGCCGCTGGTGGTCTCGCTGCTGGGCGGCCTGGCGCCGGAGCGCGTCCCTGACGGCAACACGTTGTTCAGTGTGGCGCAGCGGCTCGCCGGATCGTTCGGGATCGCGCTGCTCGTCACGTTCTTCACCGCCCGCGGCGCGGCGACGGGCTCCCCGCTCACGGGCTTCCGGGAGACCGTCGTGCTCCTGTCCGCGGTGGCGCTGCTCGGCGCCATGGCCGCGACCGGGCTCCGCCGGACGACCGCACCGTGACCGGGCCGCGAGTCAGGCCGGTCGTGGCGCCGTATCCTCCCAGCTCCGGGAACGCCTTGGAGAGCGCTCTCGTACCGCGCATTCCACCGGCTGTCTTCCCCTGAGAACGCTCTCTCGGATTTCACAGACCCTCTTGACGCGAGTGAGATTCAAAGGGGACAGTGTCGCTCAAGTGGTCCGCGGTCGCGGTGCGCGGGCCCTCACGGCCCTCTCCGGACACCGCCGTCCGGCCTCCCAGACGTCCACCTCTGTGCGCCGTGAGGAGCCGCCCGCACCCCCCGATCCCCCCGCCGCGACGACCGGACCGAGGAGAGAGGTACTCATGCGTGTGCTCCACTCCCCATGGCGGCGCTCGATGCTGGCGCTGCTCGCCGCGGCCGCCGCGGTCATGGCCCTCGCCGTACGGCCCGCCGACGCGTCGGTCCCCTCGACGCCCTCCGGCTGGTCGCTCGTCTGGTCGGACGACTTCGACGGCACGGCCGGAACGCTTCCCTCGTCCACCAACTGGATCATCGACACCGGCCACGCCTACCCCGGAGGCCCGGGCAACTGGGGCACCGGCGAGATCCAGAACTACACGTCCAGCACGTCCAACCTGAGCCTGGACGGCAGCGGCAACCTGCGCATCACGCCGATCGGCAGCGGGCAGAACTGGACGTCCGCGCGAATCGAGACCCGCCGCGCCGACTTCAAGCCGGCCGACGGCCGCATCCTCCGCATCGAGGGCCGCATCCAGATGCCGAACGTCACCGGCAGCGCCGCCCTCGGCTACTGGCCGGCCTTCTGGGCGCTCGGCGCGCCCTACCGGGGCAACTACCAGAACTGGCCCTCGATCGGCGAGCTCGACTTCATGGAGAACGTGAACGGGCTCAACACGGTCTGGGGGACGCTGCACTGCGGCGTGAACCCCAACGGGCCGTGCAACGAGACCAACGGCCTGAGCAACAGCCGGGCCTGCCCCGGCTCCACCTGCCAGTCGGCCTTCCACACCTACCGGTTCGAATGGGACCGCAGCGTGAGCCCCAACCAGCTCCGGTGGTACGTGGACGGCCAGCAGTTCCACAGCGTCAGCCAGGGTCAGCTCGACGCCACGACGTGGTCGAACATGACCTCCCACGCCGGATACTTCCTCCTGCTCAACGTCGCCATCGGGGGCGGCTTCCCCAACGGCGTCGCCGGCACCTCCACGCCTGGTTCGGCGACGGTATCCGGGCGCCCGATGGTGGTCGACTACGTGGCCGTATGGCAGAGCGGCGCGGCCAGCAGCCCGTCGCCGAGCCCACAACAGCCGGGAGGCGTGGACGCCCGCTCCACCATCCAGGCGGAGAACTACCAGGCGCAGAGCGGCACGCAGACGGAGACGACCCAGGACGCCGGCGGCGGGCAGGACGTCGGCTTCATCGCCAACGGCGACTGGCTGCGCTACGACGGCGTCAACTTCGGCTCGACGGCGGCGCGGCAGTTCAAAGCCAGGGTCGCCTCCGGCGCGGCGGCCGGCGTGAGCGGCCTCGTCCAGGTCAGGCTCGACAGCCCGACGGCGACTCCGATCGGCGACTTCGCCGTCGGCAACACCGGCGGCTGGCAGAACTGGACGACGGTGCCGGCCAACATCACGCCGACGACCGGCACCCACACCGTCTACATCACCTTCAGCAGCGGCCAGCCGGCCGACTTCGTCAACCTCAACTGGTTCACGTTCGCCACCTCGTGATCGCAGGGGCGTGACCGCATGGGCGGGGACCGCGGCGGTCCCCGCCCATGCATCGCGGCCGCCGTCACCCGGTGGGCGGCACGGTCGCGGGTGAGACCCCTTCGCTGGGCGTGGCGGGCGCGGACGGAGTCTGCGGAGTCTGCGGGGTCTGCGCCGGGGGCGCGCCGCCTCCGCCGTGTCCCGGCAGCGCCGGCCGGCTGGCGTCCGCGACGATGATCGCCTTCGGGTTGTCCCCGGTCGTGCCCACGACCCAGACCTGGTCACCCTGCTGGACCCCCTGCAGGCCCTTGTAGTCCGCGACGATCCTGGTCGACTCGTCGACCGTGTAGCTGCGGCCGTCCACCGTGAGGGTGCCGCTCTGCACCGAGTCCACCGCCCCGGTCTGGCTGGTGAAGGTCTGGTAGTCGCTGGACGTGCCGGGCCGCTGAGCCTGTCCGAGCTGGAGCAGGGCGAGCTCGGTCATGCCGAACTGCGCGGGGCCGGGCTGGAGCCGTCCCGCCTGGGCGTACCGCGGCTGGTCCTGGCCGGGAGCGCCGGCCGCGGCGAGGCCGGCGCCGGTCGCGAGGGCGAGCGCCGCGGCGACTCCGAGGAGGAGCCGGGGCCGCTTGCCGTGCGGTTTCGGCGGCTTGCTGGACATGGTCATCGGTGTGCTCCCTCCACTCGGCGCTGGGGCACGACATGACACGGTGCGACATGACACGGCGCTCTTGCACGCTGCGATATGACACGGTGTGGCCTGACGTGGCCGGCGCGGCTGGGATTTGCGCGAATGACGTGCGCGGACGCGACCGTGGCAGGTCATGAGACGTCCGCGGGAAGGTGCGCGCCGGGTGCACGCGGCCGCGCGTGGAGCGCGCGTGCCCGCGAACCCGTCGCGGCGGGCCCGCCCAAGGACCACTGCCCTGCGCTCCTGGCCGGTGCGCTCCTGGCCGGGCCGTCCGGCGGATCCGCCCGGTCAGCCGCCGGTGCGTGCCGGTCGGCCTGCCTCCGGATCCTCTGGCCGCCCTACCCCATCGAGTACGGCGTTCACCGCGCGCTCGGTAAAGCCATCGTCGAGAGGCAATTGCCGGAATACCACCCGCAGCCAGACCGCACCGGCGAGCAAATCCATGATCAGCATCGGGTCGCCGGAATCGGCGATCTCGCCGCGTTCCCGGGCCCGCTCGAAGATCGGACGCTCGCGGGTGAACCGGTCGGCGAAGAAGTCCCTGGCCGCCTCCGCGAGCTCGGGGTTGTTGGCGGCGGCGCCGAGCGCAGCGACGGCGATGTCCGCCGCCGGGGGAGTGGTGAGCAGCCGGGCCAGGCCGCCCACCAGTGCGTGGAGGTCGCCGCGCAGGCTGCCGGTGTCGGGCACGTCGAAGTCGAGCGCCCGCGCCTCGACCAGCGCCGTGCCGAGCAGGGCGGCCTTCGACGGCCACCACCGGTAGATCGTCGTCTTGTTGACCCCCGACCGTTCGGCCACACCCTCGATGGTCAGGCCCTCGTAGCCCTTCTCCGCCAGCAGGCGAAGCGCGGCGTTCAGGATGTCGTCCTTCTTGCGTGGGGCCATGCCGGGAGCCTACTGCAACGCACCGTTGTGTTTTACTGAGAAACACAACGCAACGTCGCGTTGTGTTCGAGGAGGTGCATCATGAGCATGCCGGTGGTCTTCGTCCACGGCACCCGCGTGAGCGGCACGATGTGGTCCCCCGTCCGGGCGCTGCTGAGTGCTCCGTCCGCCGCGCCCGACCTGCCCGGTCACGGACGCCGCCGCGGCCTGCCGTACGACACGGAGGCGGCCTGCGACGTCGTCGCGGAGGCGATCGAGGACCTGGGCGGCCGGGCGCTGGTCGTGGGGCTGTCCCTGGGCGGCTACGTGGGCATCGCCGCCGCCGCGCGGCACCCGGACCTCGTCGCCGGCCTGGTCGCGATGGGCTGCACGGCGCGGCCGGATGTGCCCTGGGCGCGCGCCTACCGGCTCGCCGGGCGACTGGCCGCCCGCGATCCCGCCCTGGCCGACCGGGTGAGCCGCTTCGTGCTGCGCCGCATGCTGCCCGGCGCCGCCGGGCAAGCCATGATCGAGGGTGGCCTGAGCAGCGAGGTCGTGGCGTCCGTCGTCGCGGCGGTCACGGCGGAGGACCCCCTGGCCTCGCTGGCGGCCTACCCCGGGCGGGTCTGGCTGGTGAACGGCACCCGAGATCACTTGCGCGCCGACGAGCAGGCGTTCCTGCGGGCCTGCGCCGACGGCAGCCTCACGCATCTGCCGGGCCGGGGTCATCTGACCGTGCTCGCCGACCCCGCCTGGCTCGCCCGCTTCATCGACGACGCCGCCCGGACCGTCGCACCCTGCCCGGGCTGATCAGCCCCGCGCCGCACGCCCGGTTCCGCTCAGCGCGGCGACGAGGGCGAGCGCCAGGTAGACGATCCCCGACGCGTACCTGAGCGTGCTCGCGCGCAGGCGGCGGCCGAGCGACCCGGCGGTGAGCGCGTACGCGAGATCCGAGGCCAGCCCGATGACGGCGAGGACCAGCCCGAGAAGGAGGACCTGCCCGGGTACGTCGCCGAAGGGATCCACGAACTGCGGCAGGAACGCCAGGAAGAACAGCACGGTCTTGGGGTTCAGCACGTTGACCACGACGCCTTCGAGGTAGACCCGGCGCAGCGGCTGTGGCCTCGGCTCGTCACCGCCGGAGCCCCGGCCGGTGAGGGCGCGGACGCCGAGATAGGCGAGGTAGGCGACGCCGGCCCACTTCACCGCCGTGAACAGCTCCGCGGACCGCGCGAGCAGATAGGAGAGGCCGGCCGCCGCCGCGGCGATGTGGAGCAGCGTGCCTGTCTCCACACCGAGGGCCGAGGCGACCCCTGCACGGCGGCCCTGGGCCACACCCCGGGCGGCGATGTAGAGATTGTTGGGGCCCGGCACGGCCACCACCGCCGCCGAGGCGGCCGCGTACACCAGGAACGTCGATGCGTCGATCACGCTTGCCGAGGCTAGAAGCGTCCCGGCGCGCGTACCCGGGCCAATCGGTGCCCGCGTCCGTGGACCAATGCGCTCAGAGCGGCTCGGGGCCCTTGGCGAGGTCCCGTACGATCTGGATCAGCTCGGCCGGGTCGAACGGCTTGGTGAGATAGGCGTCGACACCGAGGTCGTACCCCCGCCTGCGATCGTCCTCCTGGGCTCGGGCGGTGATGAGCATGACCTTGATGTGCCGGGTGCTCGGGTCCTCCCGCAGCCGGGTCGCCGTCTCCCAGCCGTCCAGGCGCGGCATCATCACGTCGAGCGTGATCACATCGGGATCCACGTCATGGACGCGGTCCAAGCAGTCCTGCCCGTCGTACGCGGTCTCGACCTCGAACCCCTCAAGGGTCAGGTTGACCGCAATGAGCTGCCGGATGACCTCGTCGTCATCCACGACCAGCACGCGTCCCAGAAGCTCGCCCACGGCGGCAAAGCTAGCCAATGAGACGGGGTGGCCGCGCGGTTTTCGCTGATCCACATGCCCGCACTCTCCGGCGGCCGAAATGATGTCACGAGCGGCCTTCAAGTGCTGGTAGCCTTATCAGCGGTTGAGCCCCCTTAGCTCAGGGGATAGAGCACCGGCCTCCGGAGCCGGGTGCGCAGGTTCGAATCCTGCAGGGGGCACCAAGCAGATCTGCGCTACGGGCATCCACCCCATTTCGGGGCGAAGGGTGCCCGTTTTTGCGTCCTATGGGATCGTTTGTCTGGCTGCCATCGGAGGTCGAGGCCATAGGCGGGCAGGCATGAACGTGATCGCGCGAGCTGGTGTCGGTTTCGATCATGGATGCTTGAGGCCTGCCTGAGGGTGACGGGTTGCTTACTACCCTCTCGCTCAGGCTGACGATGTCACTGATCGTGTCGCTGTCCAGCGTGACCCTGATGAGGGCGGTGTTCGCGCGGGCGTCGTAGCGGACCTCCAGGTGAAAGACCTCGAACAGCTCGCGCTGGAGTTCCTCAGGAGCTTCGGCGAGGTTGGCGGTCAGGAGGGGGAGCCGGTCGAGTAACTCTTCCGCGTGGTCCTGCCGCGATGGTTGCGCCTCCAGGATGGCGAGCTGCGGTTCGAGACGTTCGCGGAACTCTTGAGCGCATTTAGGCCGCTACATAGAACAAGCGCCCAGCCAGATGGCTTGCACATGCGAGCGGACCTACCGCGGCGATCTGCGCAACGAGAAGCACACTGCCCCGTCGACGTTCGCCGGATCCAGCAGTTGGGCGATATCGGGCATTGTCTTCACCTCTCCGCTGCGACTCGGACGGTACGGACTCGTCGCTTCGGGAGGGGGTGGACCGCCTCAATCGTGGTCGAGTGCGAATTGCCTGGTTAGAAGGGGTGCCTCTTGTTTCCCTTCTGTTGGCACCCTCGCGGGGGGCACCAGACCTTGACCAGCGGATCAAGCCGCTGACCAGCCCAACAGCACAGGAACGGGCGGGCCTCCAGTCTTATGGAGTCCCGCCCGTTCTCATCAGCGCTCGCTGGTCGTGGGCCAAGGATCGGATCGCCTTCCTGGGCAAGGGGATGTGTCAGGGGAACTCTCCTGACTATTGACACCTACGACACGCCGTCGGTAGCGTCACCGCCAAGTTTGTACATGGTTGTCCATGAACAAGAGGCCAGGATGAAGATTGCAGTGGTCGGCAGCTACGGTGCCGGGCTCACCATGCAGGTGCCCCGGATGCCCGTCGCGGGGGAGACCCTCTCGGGCGGCCAGTTCACCTCCGGGCACGGAGGCAAGGGCTCTAACCAGGCAGTGGCTGCGGCCCGCCTCGGTGCGGAGGTCAGCTTCCTGACCGCGGTCGGGCCGGACCAGTTCGGCGCTGCCGCCCGCCGGCTATGGGCCGAGGAAGGGGTCGACGCGAGTCGGGTCCGCACCGCCGGCGCCGCCACCATGGTCGGCATCATCCTCGTCGACGACGAGGGGGAGAACCGGATCGCAATCGCACCCGGAGCACTGGACGAGCTGACTCTGGCAGACGTCGAAGGGTTCGCCGACCGAATCGCTGCGGCAGACCTCGCCATGGTCAGCCTCGAGATTCCCCTGCCGGTCGCGCTCGCGGCCCTGCGGACCGCGCACGAGCACGGGGTCCGCACCCTGCTCAATCCCGCCCCGGCCGTGGCCCTGCCCGACGAGGCGTGGGCGTGGATCGATGTGCTGACCCCCAATGCCAGCGAAGCTCGGGTGCTCACCGGTCGAGACCCGGACAGCACAGCCAGCGGCGATGAGCTCGTCGACCTGCTCCGGACCCGTTACGCCGGAACAGTTGTGCTCACCCTCGGCGCCCAGGGCGCACTGGTGGACTCAGGTGGGCAGCGCACCCGGGTCGCGCCGGTCACCGTGCCCCGCGTGGTCGACACCACCGGTGCAGGCGACGCCTTCACCGGGGCGCTCGCGGTCGCCCTAGTCCGGGGCGACGACCTCACCGAGGCGGTTCGGTTCGCCGCCGCGGCCGGCGCCCACAGCGTCGGCATCGCCGAGGTCATACCCGCCCTGCCCCGCCTGGACGATGTCGCGACCCTGTTGAAGAGATGAGAGAGATGGCCCAGATGACCACTCAGGCGGCGCCTCCGGTGAAGTCCGGGGTCGCGGCCCCCAGCAACCCCTCGCCCCTCCAGCGGTTCCTGCACGCCCGGGAGTCCAGCACCTTCCTCGCCCTGGTCGTGCTCTTCCTGCTGGGCACTCTGCTCGCTCCGGGCTTCGTAGGGACCAGCAACTTCCTCACCGTCGGCCAGCAGATCGCGCAGATCGGCATCATGGCGATCGGCGTCACCTTCGTCATCATCAACGCTGAGATCGATCTGTCCGTCGGCTCCATTTACGGCCTCGGAGCCGTCGTCTGCGGTCTCCTTATGACTTCGGATGTCGCCTGGCCGCTGGCCGCTCTTGCCGGGATCGCCGCCGGCACGGTCGCAGGCCTGATCAATGGCCTGATGACCGTGGGATTCAGAATCCCGTCCTTCATCGTCACTCTCGGCACGCTGAGTGTCTATCGGGGCGTCACGCTGCTGCTCAGCGGCGGGTCGCCGATCTCCCTGTCCGCCAACGACCCTGACATCGCCGAGTTCAACCTGCTCGGTCAGGGCAAGCTCTTCGGCGTCCTGCCGATGCAGCTCGTCATCTTCGCCGTCGTCGCCGTCCTCGGCACGATCGTCCTCTCAAAGTCCCGCTATGGCTTCAACACCTATGCCGTCGGCGGCAGCGCCGAGGCCGCGCGGTTGTGCGGCATCAACACCGGCCGAGTGAAGGTCACCGCTTTCATGCTCTCCGGCACCCTCGCCGGTCTGGCCGGCGTGCTCGGTCTGTCCTTCCTCTCCTACGTGCAGGGGGTCACCGGTTCCGGCATGGAGCTCACCGCGATCTCCGCAGTGATCATCGGCGGCGCGGCCCTGTTCGGCGGCTCCGGCACCATGCTTGGCACCGTCATCGGCGTCGCGTTCATCGGCGTCCTGCAGAACATCCTCAACCTGCGCGGCATCTCCTCCTTCTGGCAGACGGTGGCTACCGGCACTGTGATCATCCTCGCCGTAGCCGCCGACACCTGGCTTCGCAGACGTTCCGGACGTCGGTGACCTTCACCTGCACGCGCCCCGGACTACCCGTCCCCCCACACCGTAAGGAGCCACCCGAAATGAAGTTCTCCCTCGGGCGTCGGGTCGCGGTCGCCGTGACCCTCAGCCTGGCGCTGCTGGCGAACGCCGCCTGCGGCGCGGTCACCCCGGCCAGCACCGCCTCCGCCGAGAACGGCGGCTTCAAGCTCGCCGACTACATCAAGGAAGACGTCAAGCAGGGCAAGCCACTCAAGATCAAGCTGAGCTACCACGACCCATCGCTGGCCTTCGCCGTCCCGATCCGAGAGGGCATGGAGCGTGGCGCCAAGGAGTTCGGCGTCGACGCGCAGATGATCGGGCCGTCCGGCGGCAACCCCGCCGACCAGGTCGCCGAGCTGCAGACTCTGATCAACCAGAAGCAGATCGATGGCCTGGCCGTCTCCTCGGCCAGCAACGACGCCCTCAAGCCCGTCATCGCCCAGGCGTACGACGCCGGCATCCCGATCATCTCGTTCAACACCAACAACCCCGAGTCCAAGCAGATGGGCTTCGTCGGCCAAGACCTCGTGTCCTCCGGCAAGTCCCTCGCGAAGGAGTTGCTCGGCGTGCTCAAGGGTAAGACCGGCAAGGTCGTCGTGGTCTCCGTCGACTCCGGTGCCGGCTGGTCCAACGACCGCTTTTCTGGCTTCCAGGAAGGGCTGAAGGACTCCGGCCTGCAAGTCGTCGGTCCGATCAACACCGGTAACGAGCCCAGCGCGGCCTACAACACCATCGAGTCCACGATGGCGGCACAGAGCGATGCGATCGCGCTCGTCTCCCTCGACTGCTGCAGCTTCACCGCCGGGGCCAAGTGGCTTCAGCAGTCCGGTAAGGCGGGCAAGATTCACGCCGTCGGTTTTGACGTTCAGCCGCAGACGGTGGAGTACCTCAAGAGCGGCGTGGTCGACCTCACCATCAGCCAGGGCCCGGCCGAGCAGGGCTATCAGGCGGTCAAGCTTCTCGCCGACTTCCTCAAGAACGGCACCGAGATCAAGGACGTGGACACGGGCGCACTTGTGGTCACCCCTGACAACGTGGCCTCCGCGCCAGTGGAGGGCTGAGCCGATGACCAGCCCGGCCACGAATGCCGCCTCGACGGCGGCCGCCGTCGAGGTGACAGGTCTGTCGAAGCACTTCGGAGCCGTCCGCGCGCTGCAGGACGTGAACCTGAGCGTCCCTGCCGGCAGCCTCACCGCCGTGATGGGTGAGAACGGCGCCGGCAAGTCGACACTCATGAAGATCCTGGCCGGGCTGGACACCCCCACTTCCGGCACTGTGCGAGTAAACGGTGAGCCGGTCCGCCGGTACGATCCGGCCACCCTGCTCAGTCGGCATCGGGTCGCCTTGGTGCCCCAGGAGCTGGCTCTCGCCCAGGACCGGACCGTCGCCGAAAACATCATGCTCGGCGTCGAACCGGGATCCCGCCCCTTCCCCGACCGCGGTCGGATGAACGCGCGGGCAGCGGAGTTGCTGGACCGGCTCGGTCTGGGGGTCGACCCCCGACGCAGCATCCGCCACCTGGACGCCGCCTCCCAACAGTTAGTGATCATCGCCCGGTCCCTGGCCCGCGAGGCGCGAGTGGTGATCCTCGACGAGCCGACCTCGATCCTTTCCCCATCGGAGTCGGAGCGACTGTTTGAGGTGATTCGGTCGCTGCAGACCGACGGGGTGACCATGCTCTACGTCTCGCATCGGATGCCCGAGGTGTTCGCCCTCTCCCAGCACGTCCATGTCCTGCGCGACGGTCGGCACGTCGGGCACTGGCCCACTGCGGAAGTCACCCCCGACCAGGTCGTCGCCGCGATGGTGGGCCGGGAACTCGCCGCCGACTTCAGCCGGCATGACACCCCCGCACCCGTCGCCACGGCCGCCCCCCGCCTACGAGTCCGGGGCGTCTCCGGCACCGGTTTCACAGATGTCGACCTGGAAGTCGCCCCGGGCGAAGTGGTCGGCCTGGCCGGGCTGCCCGACAGCGGCCGGATCGAGCTGTTGCGCGGCATCTTCGGCGCCGATCCGGTGACCGGCGGTGAGCTCTCACTGGACGGGAAGGCGTTCACCGCGAAGTCACCGCGCGACGCCATCGCCGCCCGGGTGGCATACCTGCCGGGTGAGCGCCGGCAGCAGGGGATCCTGCCGACGATGAGCGTCGCCGACAACGTCAACATCCTGGCCCTGAATCGTCGGCAGCGGTTCGGCCTGCTGCAGCGGCGGGCCCTGCGTCGAGACGCGGACGCCCGGGCTCAGGAACTGCGGGTGAAGACCTCGACGACCGCCCAGGGCATCACGCAGCTCTCCGGCGGCAACCAGCAGAAAGCGCTGCTGGCCCGATGGCTGTCCATCGAGCCCCGGCTGATGCTGCTGGACGAGCCCACCCGGGGCGTCGACGTCGGCGCCAAGGCGGAGATCTACCGACTGTTCCGCAATTTGGCCGACAAGGGCGTAGCGCTCGTCGTCTCTTCGTCGGACCTGCCCGAACTGCTGACCGTCAGCGACCGAATTGCCGTCATGGCCGCCGGCGCCCTGGTCGGCGTCATCCCTGCGGCGGAGGCCACCGAGGAGAGGGTGATGGCCCTGGCCACCGGCGCTCACACTATGAAGGAGAAGGCATGAAACGCAGGGGCGTGCTCAACGCCGAATTGTCCGGGGCGCTGGCCACCCTCGGCCACACCGATCTGCTGCTCGTGGTCGACGCAGGCTTCCCCATCCCGCGCACCGCCCACCGCATCGACCTGGCCATCACCGAGGATCTGCCCAGGCTCACCACCGTGCTGGACCTCGTCGCCGACGAGATCATCGTCGAGGGCCTCGTGGTCGCCGAGGACGTCACCACTCACAACAAGCCCCTCGCGGATTGGCTGGGGCAGCGCTTCCCCGGCGTACCGCTGACCACCCGGCAGCACGCCGAGATGCTCGGCGAGCTGGCCCACCAGGCCAAGGTGATCGTGCGAACCGGGGCGTTCAACCCGTGGGGCAACGTGGGGCTGATCTGCGGCGTGGACGTCCCTCGATGGTTCGACGAGCCCGGCGTCATCGTGCCCGACTACTACCAGGACCGGATGTAGCGGCGTCATCGCCCCCACGACGTACCCAATTGGAGATAGAACGTGAGCACTGCCACTCAGACCGACGCCGCGGCCACTCCTGCGGCGCTGGCCCCCTACATCCAACACACCCTGATTGAGACCGGAGTGACCCGGGACCGGATCGTAGCCCACGCCGAGGAAGCCGTCCGATACGGCTTCAATGCCGCGATGGTGCCGGGCTCCTGGGTCCCAGAAGTCGCCGAGGTACTGCGCGGCACCGGCGTCGAGGTCGCCTCCGCGCTGGATTTCCCCACCGTCGGAGTGACCACCAGCGCTGGCAAGGCCGCCGAAGCTGAGAGCCTGGTCCAGGCCGGTGCCACGCAGATCGACATCGGCGTACAGATCGGCTGGCTCAAGAGCGGCCGATACGACGCGTTCCGCGACGACATCGCCGGGGTGGTCCGGGCGTCCGGCGTGCCGATCAAGGTGATGCTCGAGTTGCCGCTGCTCACCCCAGCCGAGCGGGAGACGGCCGTCGAACTGTCGATCGAGGCCGGTGCGGCGATCCTGAAGAACGCCAGCAGCGGTGCAATCGAGGTGGCGAACCCGGAGAGTATCGCTTATCTGGTGGCCCGGGCGCCGGAGGGCGTGAAGGTCAAGGCCTCCGGCTCGATCAAGTCCTTCGATCAGGCCGTGTCCCTGCTGCGGGCCGGGGCGGTGCTGCTTGGCACCAGCGCCGGGGTGGCTATTGTCACGGACACGACAGACGGACAGACTACGAGCTATTGATCATCCGTCCGCCCCTCGACCCGAGCGACAGGCAGCGGCTGTGATCGGCAGCCGTGGGTCGAGGGGCGGCGGAGTCCCCCATGGAAGGTGACATGTCCGACCAGTTGGGCCCGTCCGGTGCGTCCGAGCACCTCGACCGTGACGCGCCGATGCCCCTGCACGCGCAGGTGTCGGAGCAGATCCGGGCGCGGATCCTGTCCGCCGAGTGGCCGCCGCACTATCGGCTACGCAGCGAGCCGGAACTGGCGGCCGAGCTTGGCATCTCCCGGGGTACCCTGCGTCGAGCGCTGTCGACCCTGATCCGGGACGGCCTACTGGTGCAGGTCCGGGGGCGTGGCACCTTCGTCACCTCCACCACCATCGAGCCCTCGATCGCGCAGAAGCTGACCACCCTGTCCGAGGACTTCGCCCGGCAGGGGGTCTCCATGACCACCCAGGTGGTCACCCACGAGATCATGGCCGCACCCTCGCCGGTGGCTGCCCTGCTCGACCTGCGTCCCGGCCAGTCAGTGCTCCGCTTGGAGCGGCTCCGCGCCACCTCCTCCGGCCCGGTGGCCTGGCTGGTCAACTACGTACGTATCGATCTGGCTCCCGGCCTGGACCGGGTCGACCTGGCCGACCGTTCCCTGTTCGGCCTGTTAGAGAACGAGTACGGGCTGAAGATCAGTACTGGGCGACGTACCTTCGGCGCGACTGCCGCCGCTGGACGAATCGCGGCGGCGCTCGAGGTGCCGGAGCAATTCCCGCTGCTGTACCTGGAGCAGATCACCTACCTCGACGACGGTCGGCCGATCGAGTACTCCGACGTGTGGATCCATAGCGAACGAATGCGGGTCACCTCGCTGCTCTCCCGTCGCTGACCTACGTACGGGTCCGCCACATGGGACCGCTGCGGCGGCAGACGCCGGTCAGGCCTCGGCAAGGAAGGCAGTGCGCCGGTCCGCTTTAGACTGCTGCTCTACGCGGCGTAGAGCAGGGGTGGAGGTCGTGCGGCACCCGCCTGGATGGTTTCGGCTGATGCGCACCGGGGTTTTCGCCCTGGTGTGCGTTGGCCTGTCCCAAGCAGGTCATGATCTGATGGCCCCACGGCTGGTGCCGGCATGGTCGGTCGGCATGGCCCTGGGCCTGGTGACGTTGATCGGCTACCGCCTGGCTGGTCGTGAGTGGTCGGCCCGCTGGCTTCTGGCGGCTGTGGAGACGGTCCAGCTCTACCTGCACGTGTGGTTCACCTGGACGACCCCGGCGGACGGAACATCCAGCGTCGGCGCGCACGCCATGATGCCGGGGCACACGGGCCCGATGGCCGTCGCGCACGGCGCGATCCCCGCACACGACGGGATGTCTGTCCTGGCGATGTTCGCCGCGCACGCGGCGGCGGGCGCGTTGGTCGCCTTCTGGCTGTCGGTGGGCGAACGCGCGCTCTGGCGAGCCCTGCGTTCGCTGGCGTTCGCCGTCTCTTCTCACCTCTGTCGCGTTCTCGCGCTCATCGGGCCCGTGGCGATCCCCGTCCGACCGAACGCGGCGCCAGCGTCCCACGACGAAGGCGATCTTTCGGCCACGACCGCGCTCCGGCACACCGTGGGCGCTCATCCTGCGGTGAGGAGATCGTGGACATGGCCGATCTTCGCCAGGTCTGGGCGCAGATCCCCGACTCTCGTGATCGGCGCGGGCGCCGGCATCCGCTGGTGGTGATGCTGGCGCTGGTCCAGGCGGCGATCGTGTCCGGCGCGGTCTCCTACGCGGGCGATCAGGCACTGGATCGCCCGCGCACCCCAGGAGGTCCTGGCCCACCTCGGGGCCCGCCGGTGCCGATCGACTGGGTTACCTACGACCGCGGTTACGGCCGCACCGAGATCCGTACCATCCAGGTCATGTCCGCCCCGGCCGGAACCCGCTTCCCGCACGTCAAGCAGGTCTTCCTGCTCGAACGCCACGTCTACGACCTGGGCTGGAAGCCGCTGTCGGCGGTCGCGGTGCTGGGCGTCACCAACCTGACCGCGGAACTGACCGGCCCACGACGCCTGGCCGAACTGGTCAGAGGCGAATGGTCGATCGAAAACAGAGATCATTACGTCCGGGATGTGACGCTCGGCGAGGACCGCTGCCGTGTCCGCACCGCCTCAGCCCCGTCCATCCTCGCCGTCATGCGCAGCCACGCGATCGGCGCGTTACGCCTGCTCAACCACACCAACATCGCCGAAGGCACCCGCTGGACCCGCGACGACTTCCGTAACCCGCTCATCGCCCTCGGTCTCACAATGTGAGAACTCCTTCAGCCCTGCTGCGGACCTGGACAAGCTCCTGCCGCCGGGTCTGGCGCGAAGGATGAACGCGGCGATCTTGGCGGCAGACGCCGGCCACACGGCCTATGTGGATGATCCTCCGGCTACAGCCGCCCCGGTCGGTTGTCATTACGACAGAGGCTTTCGTGTCCGGAGAGGTCGGCTGTGGACGAAAAGCCCTGCCGTCCCAGCGGAGTAGGAACGCCTGGGGGTCGCGGTCGTCGCCGTGTCGCGCACCACGGGTGACGGATGCGGTCAGCTTCGGAAACTGACGCGGGCTTCGATGGTCAGTCTTCGTCCGGATACAACCTCTGGTGGAGCCGGCGCAGATCTGGTTGGTGCCACGCAGGGGGCACCAGACCAAGGCCAGATCACACATCGTGTGATCTGGCCTTTTTCGTGTCGTACGACTGTTGCGGCTTGCCGTCTTGCGACGGTGCCGGATGCGTGGCGAGCGAGGGCCGCAACGCCTTGGCGCGCTATCCCGACCGTCGGCGGGGATGGGCCGCGGACGGTGCGCGTATGACCGTCCGCGGCCCGGTGGGACCTCACATCAGCTGCGCAGGCTCCACTGCTGGTTGGTGCCGCCGTTGCACGACCACAGAATGAGCTTCGTACCGTTGGCGGTGCCGGCGCCGTTCGCGTCCAGGCACAACCCGGACTGCACACCGGTGATGGTGCCGTTCGAGTTCAGGTTCCACTGCTGGTTGTTCTGTCCGTTGCAGTCCCAGATGATCACCTGAGTGCCGTTCGAGGTGCCCCGGTTGTAAGCGTCCAGGCACTTGTTGCCGAACACCTGCAGTTGCTTGCCGGACGTGTACGTCCACCGCTGGTTGGTCTGCCCGTTGCAGTCCCACAGCTGCGCCTGGGCGCCGTTGGTCGCCGAGGCGCCGGTGACGTCCACGCATCGGCCGGACTGGCCACCGACGATCGAGCCGCTCGGCTGGCCGGTCCCGCCGCCGTTGCCTTGCCTGACGAGCGACTTCGACTCGGCCGATCGGTTCCCCTGGGCGTCGACGACGTAGAGCCGATACTCACCGTTCGTCGTCGGAACGGCGATGGAGGTCGCGGTTCCGTCCGCCCTGGTCATCGTGGCGCCGGCGATGAAGGACGTCGTGCCCGAGGGAGCCAGCCACACGGTCTTGCTCGCATCGCCGGTGCTCCGGATGGGAATCGACGTCGTACCGGCGGCGACGAACGTGCTGGCGGGCAGGACGTAATCCGGCAGAGAGAGATTGCTCTGGGGGATGATGTTCCGGTACGCGTCCTCGAGTCCGGAGTTCACGGCGATGCCGTAGGCCTGCGACGGCCAGACGTAGTCGGAGTACACGAGGATGTCCTGGACCGTGCTGTTCGGCAGGTTCTTGTTGGAGACCTTGTTGATCGGGCCGTACGTCTGCGTGATGCTCAGGTCGTGCTTACGCCCGAAGTCGTCGGAGTTGATGAGCCACGTGACATTCTTGTCCACGCTCAGGACGTTGTCGCGGAACGTCATGTTCCCCGAGCCCTCGTCCGGGTGGAGTCCGTACTTGTGACCGGACGGGACGCCCTGCATGTAGTTGTTGGTGATCGTGGTCCCCGGCTGGTTGCCCAGCGTGTAGACGGGCGCCGTGTCGCTCAGCCGCTGCACCGTGTCGATGAAGTGGTTGTAGCTGATGGTGTTGTTCTTCGCCGTGGTGGTCGGCCGGTTGGGCGCGATGGAGCCTGACGACCCGTCGAAGTTCCACCACCCCCAGCCGAGCGTGACGCCGGACCACGGGGTCTTCTCGATGCGGTTGTGCTGGATGGACAGGGTGTCGGCGAAGTACGCCGAGATCGGGCTGTGCCCGTTGAACAACACGGCGCTGTCGTAGATGTAGTTGTTCTTGATCTCGATGTTCTTGGGCGCGCCTTCGACCTGGACGGGATACTTCTCGCGGTTCGTCGAGGTGTAGTCGCCGATGTAGACATGCTGGGGATGGCCCACGGAGATCGCGGATCCGGCGATGTCGTTGGTGTAGTTCCCGATCAGCTTCGTGTTCACCACGTCGTTGGCCAGGGTGATTCCGTCGACGCCGGTGTGCTGGATCCGGTTGTTCTGCAGGACGAGCCCGTCGGCGTTCTCGATCTGGATCATGCCGGGCGCCAGGTCGACGTTGCGGTAGTAGTAGGCGTGGAAGTTCTGCTTGGCGTACGCGATGGCGCCGAGATTGCCCTGCTGGGCCTGCTTGAGCACCGAGCCGGCCACGTTGAACAGGTTCCAGTCGGAGTGCTGGACCGTCAGGCCGGAGAACGTGATGTTCCGGGCGCGGCTGCTCGTGGAGGTGCCGGCGACCTTGATAAGGGTGGACACGTTGTTCGGCGCCCAGACCGCCGCGGTCGTCATGTCTTCCGAGTTCGCCTTGTAGTAGTACAACGTCCGGCTCGTCTTGTCGAAGAAGAACTCACCCGGCGTGTCCAGGAACTCGTAGGCGTTCATGACCTTGTGGGTGCCGCCGACCTGGGCGTTGCCGTTGAAGGCGCCCTGGGCGATGGCCGCTCCCGGCTGCTGGAACAGAGCTATGCGATTCGAGCCCTCAGTGGTGACCTGCCGGACACCCACGATGGCCGTGGTCCAGGTCGTCGACGTCTCTATTTCGATGTCGTCCTGATTGGCGGCGATGGCGGGAAAATCGCCCGCGCTGTACTTCGCTCCCGCGCACTGCGAACCCGATTCCCACGCCCAGGACGCCTGTCCTGCCGTGATGGTGTAGGTGCCGTAGCACCCCTGGGAGCCAATTGTCTTCGACGCCATGAACGCTCGCTTGTCGTTCACATAGAGCGCACGGAGCTTGTTGCTGCGATTCAGCGGGGCTTTCCAGATGTTACCGCTGTGCTGCGTCCATCCGGTTACCTGAACGCCTCCGCTGAGGATTGGCGTCTCGTTCTGGTACGCGGCGTATATGACCCGGTAGCCGTTCGTGCCGGAGTCGGCCGGAGTGAAGTCGATTGTGCTGCCGACCGTGTAGGTGCCCCCGCGGAGATAAACGTAGATGTCACCTGTCATGTTGGCGTTCACCGTGCGAACGACGTCCCTCGCGCGCTGCAGGGTCCTGAACGGTGACGTGATCGTTCCAGGGTTGGCGTCGTTGCCGTCGGGGGCGACGTAGTAGGTCGCCTGGGTCGCTGCCGAGGCCGGAATGCCACCTGCGAAGGCGGGCAGCAACACTGCGGCGACGAACACCGCAAGCGCTGCTAGCACCTTCGCAGTGGTGGACAGGGCTGACTTCACGCTCTGTTCCTTTCGCTGGTTCCGAGCAGATTTCCGCCGCGAAATCACCCCGCCTCAGCAGAACTCATCGAGGTGTGCCATTGGGCGGGCGTGGCGCCTTGTCGTGCGGTTGCCGACATCGATCGGAGGGCTCTGCACCTTTGCGGGCCGAGGGGCCGGCCGCCCTCACGCCGTGCGCGGCAATCGCCGTGGAGCGTGGGCCTCGGCAGGCTCGTCGCCGGGAAGGCCGAATGTCCTTACCGCGGGATGAGGGGTGGCGGCCGGTCTTGCGCACTGGGCATTCGTCGCAGGCGGGCTCACGGGCCCTCCAGCAGGCGAAGGACGAGCCTGCCGGTGCCGTAGGAGTCTTGCCGTCCACTCCAGCCCCGCGCTGACGAGGGTCACGCTGCCGGGGCGCGAGGTCGCCTCATAACACGCCCTAAGAGTCTGTGGAAGACGTGGCGCTACCATTGCGAGGAGAAACGTATGACGTATGCCGAATGATGTCTAGCGACGAGATCGCACCGACAGGGCTGTCTCGCGACAGTCGATTGAGTGCGGGAAGGCGTACCTCCCGGCACCGGGACGCCGCGTGATCTCCCGCGACCGGCGGACCCCGCGGGCCGCGGTGGGGCCCCGCCGGTCATGCGTGCTGCGAGTTGGCCGCTCGTGGCCCGCTCCTGCCAGGTCAGGGGCCGGTGTCTCCGTCTCGGCGCCGGTTGCCGGCGGCCCTGTGAAACCTCCGTACGGTGTCCACAGAGCATCAGGTCCCTGCTGGATCGGCCGCTCTCCGGGCAGGTTCAGGCAGGAAACCGCTTCATCTCGGCAGTGGTGAGTCACATGCGCTGCTGCTGAAACTTTCAGCCGCAGTTTTGACCCCTGCCGTTACCGCCGGCTGAGCCGAGGGTGCGCGGGTTCGTTGCGGTTGATCTGCTGCGGCATAGGGTGAGCGGCATGGCGCTGCGACTCGGTCTGCTGAATTTCAAGGCTCGGGACAACTCGGCGCTCGGCCGGTTCTGGGTGGAGGCGCTCGGTTGGAGTGTTTTCAGCGAGGGGCCCACTGTGACGGGCGTCGGGCCCATGGGCTTCGTCTGGGCCGACTCCGACGACGCCTGCCTCTGTCTCGTCACCGTCCCGGATCCCGAAACGGTGAAGTGCCGCGTGCACCTCGATCTCGCGACCACCTCTGTGGCCCATCAGGCGGAGTTGGTCGCGCGCCTGAAGGAGCTCGGCGCGACGCCCGCCGACGTCGGCCAGGGCGACGTTCCGTGGACGGTTCTGGCCGACCCGGAGGGCAACGTGTTCTGCGTGCTGGAGCCTCGGGAGATCTACCGCGATACCGGGCCGATCGCCGCGGTGGCGGTCGACTGCGCGGACCCGCACGCCATGGCCAGGTTCTGGGGCGAGGCGATGGACTGGACCCTGCACGAGGTGACCGACGACCACGCGGTGCTGCGCTCGGCCAAGGGTGCCGGGCCATATCTGAGGTTCCTCCGCGCGACACCCGGCGTGAAGACCGTGTGGAACCGGGTCCATCTCGACCTGGTGCCGTACGGTGGCGAGGATCAAGCAGCGGAGGTCGCCCGGCTGCAGGCCCTCGGTGCGACGCTCGCCGACGTCGGCCAGGGCGACGTCCCGTGGGTCGTCCTCGCCGACCCGGAGGGCAACGAGTTCTGCGTCCTCGCTCCTGCCTGACGCGGGGCCTACGTCGGCTCCATACCGCGCCTCCGCCCTCGCCGTCCGGCGTCCCGCGGTCGTACTGGCGAGCCCGTTGACGAGGAGGGCTTTCGATGCGCAGCGTGACCTATTCGATGGGCGTCTCACTTGACGGCTACATCGTCGGGCCGGACGGCGACTTCGACTGGTCGGCGCCCGACGAGGAGGTCTTTCGCTTCGTCACGGACGAGATACGAAAGGTCGGCGTCCACCTGATGGGGCGGCGGCTGTACGAGACGATGCTGTACTGGGAGACCGCAGATCAGGATCCGTCGCTCGACGAATCACTCCTCGAATGGGCCGCGATCTGGAAGCCGCTCCCGAAGATCGTGTTCTCGACCACTCTGTCGGCGGTGCAGGGCAATGCCCGCCTGGCCTCCGGCGGCCTGGCGGAGGAGATCGAGCGGTTGCGCGCCGAGCCGGAAGAGGGCGAGATCGCGATCGGCGGCGCGACTCTCGCCGCCGAGGCGGCCGCGTTGGGTCTGATCGACGAGTATCGGGCCCGGGTCCACCCGGTGCTGGTCGGCGGTGGCATCCCGTTCTTTCCCCAACGTGAGCGTCGGGTGGATCTCGAACTCGTCGAGACCCGCACCTTCGGCTCGAGAGTCGTCTACCTCCACTACCGCGTGGCGCGCTAGTCGACTTCGCCGCAGCGACAGGTGTAACTCCACGTGCACCTTGACAGGCAACCATTTGGCTGCCTAAGTTAAAGGCAACCGAAAGGCTGCATATTGACAACGGCGACCCGGGTAGGAGGGCGGGCATGGACGAGGTGTTCAAGGCGCTGGCCGATCCGAGCCGGCGCGCGCTGCTCGACTCGCTCAACGCCCGCAACGGGCAGACGCTGCGCGAGCTGTGCGCCGGACTCGACATGACCAGGCAGTCCGTCAGCAAGCACCTCGCGGTGTTGGAGGAGGCCGGGCTCGTCGCCACCGTGCGGCGGGGACGGGAGAAGCTGCACTATCTCAACGCCGCGCCCGTGCACGAGGTCGCCCACCGGTGGATCAGCCGCTACGACCGGGCCAGGGTGCAAGCCCTGGCGGACCTGAAACTCGCCCTGGAGGAGACCCCGATGGACGCGCCGACCTTCGTCTACACCACCTACATCCGCACCACCCCGCAGAAGCTCTGGCAGGCGCTGACCGACCCCGCCTTCACCCGCCGTTACTGGGCCACGGAGTTCATCACGGACTGGTCCGTCGGCTCACCGATGACCTGGGACAACCACGGCGTGCTGATCAGCGACCCGGAGCAGGTCGTGCTGGAGGCCGAACCCTACAGCCGGCTCTCCTACACCTGGCACGCCATCACCCCGGACCTCGCCAAGCGCTTCGGCTGGAACGAGGAAACGCTCGCCCGGCTGTCCGGCGAGGCCCGCTCGAAGGTCACCTTCACGATCGAGGAGGCCGCACAGGTCGTGAAGCTCACCGTCGTGCACGACGGCTTCGAGCCCGGATCGAGCCTGGCCGAGATGGTCAGCCACGGGTGGCCGAACGTGGTGGCGAGCCTGAAGACGCTGCTGGAGACCGGCGAACCGCTGCCGGACGACGCGTGACCTCCCCGATCGGGCTCGACGTCGTCGCGAGGTGCCGTCGGGCCGGCCCGCCTGGGCGCGTGGCCCGGGCGGCGCCCCGCTGCGTTGCCGTCGCGACCTAGGCGGCGAAGAGGAGAAGCAGCCCCACGACGGTGTAGACCACCATCAGCACGAGCAGGGGAATCTGCCCGAGGACGGCGGTCCGGCGGGGGAACAGGGCCAGCGCGCGGTCGTGCGCCAGTACCGTGCCCAGCACGTGACCGATGACGATGACCGTGACCTGGAGGGTGGCGATCCCCGCCGGGGTGGTGCCGAACGCCTGGATGGTCCACCCGGCGGTGCCGAGCCAGTCGGCGCCGGTGTCCAGCGGGTCGGACAGCAGGGCGATGGTCCGCTGCCCTTCCAGCAGGAACAGGGTGTAGTAGTGGGCCACCACGTATCCGACGGCTATCGGCACGATCGAGTGGGCGATCTCACCCGCCGTCGTGCCGGGCTGGGCCGCGCCCCATCGGCCGGCGAGCGCGGTCGCGGCCCGGTACGCCGCGAGCACCAGAGCGATGACGGCGACCAGCCCGGCGGTGCCCGTGACCGGGGCCGGCACCGAGCTCTCCTGCACGAAGCGCACCCAGACCGGGGCGTTGGACAGGCTGTCGTACATGGTGGAACCCAGGAGCGTGACCACCAGTGTCGTCAGACCCGGCGCCGGTCGTAGCCCGGCCATGCCGTCGAGGGAGTTGCGCCAGACCACGGCGCCGTCGCCGCGTCTGGCCGCCGGGGCGAGCCTGCCCACGAGATCGCTGTAGACCTCGAACGCATCCGCGTGGTCGAACCAACGGGAGCCGAAGACGACGGCTCCGGCGAGCATGAGCACGGCGTAGGCCGCGAGCCAGGCTCCGATGACCGGCAGGGTGGCCCGTTCGGGGGCGACGAGTTCCAGCCAGACGAAGGCGAACAGCCCGGCGCAGGCGGGCCAGTATCCGACGCCCGGCGGCAGCGGCCGCAGGCCGAGCTCAGGGTCGCGTCCGAGCCCCTTGCAGGCCAGCAGGTGCAGTGTCCGCAGCGGGTTCAGGCCGCGCCACACCGGTCCGAACAGCAGCGACAGCGGCACCAGGCCGACCCAGAACAGTACGTAGAACGCCCCGGCCGTGGGATTGTCGGCCCGATCGGGACCGAAGATCAACCCGATGCAGAAGTACGCGGCGACGACGAGCCCGGCGATTCGCCAGACCCACCTCCATGCCGGCGCGGTCACCGCCGTCCGGATGGCGCCGGGCAACGAGCGGGCACCGGTGAGGGCGGCGTTCAGCCGCGGTTCCTTCCACAGTGCGCCGAGCGCCACGAACGACACCAGCAGCGCGAGGGCCGCGCCGGTCAGTGCGGCCGAGAACGGGATCGGCAGGTCCTGGCGGCCGCCGACGCCGTGAGCCAGCAGCATCCCACCGGCCTAACGCACGAGGAGCTGGAACAACTGCAGTCCAGACTCGTGGGTTTCCATCTCGAACAGGCCGGTCTCGTCGGCGACGAACTCGATGCTCGCGGGGGTGCCGGGCTGCAGGCTCGCGGCCTTGTCGTACCCGTGCAGGTGCGCCTCGTCGGCGGTGTCGCTGGTGACCGTGATGCGCACCGTCTGGCCCTTGGTCACCTCGATCCGTCCCGGCGGAGGCGTGACCTTCCGGCCGGCGATGGTGACGGTGATCTCCTTCACGGCTGGGTCGGCGGGGGCGGCGGCGGCCGACTCGCCGGCGGCCGGGGGGGCCGACTCGGCAGGAGCCTGGGCAGCCGACTCGGCGGGAGCCGGGGCGGCCGATTCGGTGGATGCCGGGGCGGCCGACTGAGCGGGGGTGGCGGCATCCGACCCGCCACAGGCCGACGCGGCCATCAGCAGGGCAACGCCGAGTGGGAGCGCGGCGAGCAGCGGGCGCAGGCGTGCAGGGGCGATCGTCATCGGGGGTTCTCCTGAGGGATGGGACGAGTCAGCGTCGCTTGGTGGATTTGGGACGCTGCGGAGTACGTGACGCCGGGGCGCGTGCGGGTTTCCTGGCCTGTGGACGGCCGGAAGACCGCCCGGCCGCCGGGGTGGCGGGCGCGGGTCGCCGCGCCGCCCGCACCACCAGGGCGCCCGCTCCCACGACGATGATCGCGGGCACCAGCCATACCGACAGTCCGGTGCCGGAGTCGGCCGGCTGCGCTGTCCGGGCGGCAGAGCTGCCGGTTCCGGACGCCGCGGCCTGACTAGCGCCGGTCTGCGTGACCGTGCCCGGGCCGGCGCCGGTCTCCGTGCCCGGGCTGGCGCCGGCCGGGGGCACCGCCGGGCCCATCGCCGCCGGGCTGCCGCCGGTGTCGGACGCCGGGGTCTGGGTGTCGCTCCCCGGCTCGGCCGAGGCGAGCAGGATGGGGTCGGGCTTGTTGTCCGGGGCCTGCCAGCCCTTGGGCGGCCCCGAGGTCCTGCCCTTGTAGGTGAACCGCAGTTCTCCCCGCACAGGCTCCCCGTCGGAGGCGATCGACAGATACTTGACGACGTACTCGCCCCGTTCCGGCCAGTAGGCGACGGGGATCTGCGCCGGAAATCCGGTGTTGTACACGCTCGGTTCCCAGAAGCCGTCGACGAGGTTGTACTCCTGGACCGGCTTGTCGAGGCGTTTCGGCTGACCGTGCGTCCAGGTCTGGTCGACCCGGGCGCCGCTGGGAGCGGTGACCGCGAAGTACGCGTTCGGGGCGGGCGCCTCAGTGAAGTAGAGGGAGAGGGACTCCAACGGCTCGCGCACCGTGCTGTCCTTCGCCGGTGTCGACATCGCGAGCTGGCCATGGGCGGACGCGGGCGCCGCCAGGGCGGCCATCACCACCACGCCGACGACGACCGGCAGAAGCAACCGGCCCAACCAGCGCGCCATCGTCACTTCTGCTCTCCATGCGATACGGCCCCTGAGGGGAGATGCGGCGTGGACCCGTAGGACCAATTCCGTCGAGGTTAACGACTTTTGCCACAGAAGAACAGAACTTGCACCGTTGACACCAAAAGTAGAGCCTGTGCCCAGTGTGGCAGCGATGCCCCCTGCCGGTCCAGGGCGGGCCCTGCCGGACCGGGGCCGGATCGCTCTTGGCCGCGTGGTACGTCGACGAGGCCACCGGCGTCGACACCCGCAGCCGGTGCCTCGCGACCATTGTGGCGCACGCTCTAGTCGATTTTGGTCTTTCTGCGCAGGCTCGCGTAGTAGTTCTCGAGCATCGTGCGGAGCGCCGGGCGGTCGGTGAGCTGGATCGACTGGACGACGTGGGCCACCTCGAAGCCGCTGAAGACGGCGTGCCTGCCCTGCCAGATGTGGTCGGCCAGCTCGAAGAGGATGTTTCTGGCGATGGCGTCCGGGGTGCCCTTCGAGGCCCAGCCGAAGGCGACGGTGACCGTGGTCGTGGTGCGCGTCGACTCGAAGGTCAGTGGCCGGGTGTCGTCGGGCGTCGCCGGCCGCTCGTGCGCGCCGGGATCGTCCATGGTGCGCTGCTCCGGAGCACGGTTGAGCCCGCCTCGCGGCTGAGGTCCGAGCCTGAGGACGAGATAGGTGTTCACCACGCTCATCAGGGTTTCGAGCTGGGCGAAGAGCTCTTTCAGCACTGCGGTGAGCAGTGGTGCGGAATCCGAAGGCATCGGCGGCAGCCCGCGTAGTTCCTCGGCGGTGATCCGCCCGTCCGCGGCCAGGCCGATCAGGTCGTAGACGCGGACCCAGGCGCGGACCACCCGCGAGCACATCAGCGCGTGCACCTGCGCCAGCGAGTCGCCGGCGCCGTCCCGTAGCGCCTTGACCTCACCGGCGTCGAGCTGGCCCGGCATGCCGCCGATCAGGTCGATGGCCACCTGCTCGTAGTTGCCCGCGTTGAGGAGGGCCAGCTTCGGCGGCAGCAGGTAGTGGGCGTGGGCGTCGCGGTAGGCGAAGTCGACGGTCGCTTCCACGACGAGCGTGTGCGAACCCTCGTGCACCAGCGTGGAGGCGGCCCTCACGTCGGACATGAGGTGTGGGCGAAACTCGGAGGACAGGTCGATGCGAGCGGCCGCGCCGCTGCCTCGTCCGAGCGCCCCCATCGAGCGCGGCAGTGCCGGGTCGTACAGCATCCCCTTGCTCCTGCCGTCCGAGCGGGCATGGATGGCACGCAGCTGCCGCAGGATCTCCCGGAACCGGGGCACAGCTGCCGTGGCCTCGTCGCCGAAGCAGGTCCGCACACTCGCCATCGCTCGTGGCGAACCGGTCTCGATCGGGCGGACCACCTCCTCCTCGATCAGTTTCAGCAGCCGGTCGATCCACGGGCTCCCCGCCACCGGTGGAAGATCCTCCGCCGGCTGCTGCGCCGGGGCGGCCGCGGGAGTGAGGAGCTGGTTGAGATCGGTGACGAACTGCAGCAGCTCGGCCGCCCTGCGTCGAGCCGTGCTTTCCTCGGACTCTCCGGGAAGGGCGAGGTTGAGCTTGCTCCACTGGACGACGAGCCGCTGGTAGGAGTCGCCACGCGTGGCCTGCTTCGCGAGGGCGGCATCGATCAGCCGACTGTAGGAGGCGTAGACGTTGTTCTCATTTGCCGCGATCCGCTTGAGCAACGCGGGGGTGGGGACGGGGATCATGCCACCGTTGTAATCCCCCGGGATCGGTTTTCGATTGCCGGGCGCTTGCAGAAGGTGACATATCGACGGCCGCTTTTGTGCTATTCGTGCTTATGCCGCGAAGACGTCATGGTGGCAGGCCGGACGGCGGCCGTCGCGGCGGAGGGCCGCCCGCATGCGGGGGCTGGTCGCCGCCGCCACTGGGATGGGAATTCGGCCTGCGGGATTGTGAAATTTACCGGGATTCGGCTCGCGGGCATCCGCACCAACCTACGCGACTTCGCGTGACGCCGGTGTCTTCGCGCTCTCCCGGCCCTGCCGATATCGGCAACGGCCACCGCTTCTGGCGGGCCGCCTCCGTTTCCAGCCGGAGTGGCGGATCAGGGACAGGGTGAATTGGGTCTTCCTCCGATATTGGAGATCCCTCATCCTTCGGGGCGACTGCGAGCGTCCTGGAGAGCCGATGACCGAAGAGCCGACCGCGCGCCGTTGCGGATGCGGACAGGGATCCGGAATGGAAGTCACCCGGCGTGGAGTTCTGCGCCTGGGGAGAAACCTCGCCGTGGCGGCGACCGCGGGCGCTGCCTTCGGCGCCGTGGCGGACACCGCGCAGGCGGATACCGAAACGCCTCCCGCGGCACCGAAGATCATCGGTCCGGTGACGACCATCAGCCCGACCGTGCGAGTGGACAACGCCCATGCCGGCAGCGTCGTCACCCTGTTCGCCGACGACCACTTTCTCACGTCGGTGCCCGCGAGCGACGACGGCGTCACGCTGATCCCCGCGGCCGGGCTCGGTCTGAAGGCGGGCCAGCAGCTCACCGCGACGCAGACGGCGACCGACGTCACCGGAGAGCCGTCCCGGGCGGAACCCGTGCAGGACCCGCCGGCATCGCTGGGGGCGGTGCATTGCGCGAGTTTGGTGCATGAGTGCATCGACTGGCTTGTGGTGGCCGGCGCCGTGGCCGGGGCGACCGTGACCGTCCGGTATCTGGGAGTAACCGTCGGGGAGGCGCTCTGCGACTGGCCCGACTGGTCGCAGGTCTCGGTGCTGCTGAACAAGAGCCGCAGCGGCGCGTTCAAACCGGGGCAGGTCCTCACGGTGTGGCAGCACTACGTGGACCCCGTGACGAAGGCGGTGATCAGCGGTCCCGTGACGGTCAGCCCGCCGGTGGTGGCCTCGCCGGTCTCCCCGCCACTGCCCGCTCCGCAGTTCCAGCGGAACCCTCTGCAGTGCGATACGGAGGTCGACGTGTCGGGGGTGGTCCCCGGGGCCTCCTTGCGGATGACCATCGACAGCACGATTCTGGACTATCCCTATGTGGGAGACACGATCCGCTGTGCCGTGGGGTCCCTGAAGCAGGGTAGTAAGGTCGGGATGTACCAGCGGTTCTACACGGGCTGCGGGGCGGAGAGCCGCACCACCACCATCTCGGCGGACAAGGCCGCCCCCTATGAGAGGCCGACGGTCCACGCGCGCGTGTGCGAGAAGACCGCGGTCATCACCGTCTCCAAGCTTCGTCGAGGAGCGCAGGTTTTCGCGAGGGCCGTCGACAAGCACAACAAGGTTGTCGACCTCGGCCTCTGGACGGCCTCCCAGGACGGCGACGACTGGTTTCCCCTGCTGTCCTCGGCGCCTGCCGTACTCGCCGACCCCGACATGCAGGTGTACGTGGAGGTCTCCAACTGCCTGGGCCAGCCCTCCACGTCGCAGCCCGTCGGAGTCGACTACTCCGTCATCAGCCGCGACATCTCGATCGGACCGCTGTACGAGTGCGGCACTCTGGTGGAGGTGCGGGGCACCACCCCGAACGCCCTGGTGTGGCTCACCGTCGGCAAAACGCCGATAAGCGCACCGGTGGCGGCGATTTCCGACACCACGGTGGTGCGCTGCTATCGGCCCCTGGTCACAGACGAGGTGGTCAGCGCCGTCGAGAGCGGCTGCGGCGGTGACATCGTGAAGAGGGCGGACTGGAAGGTGGTCAAGATGCCCCCGCTGGGGGCGCCGGCCGTGCGCCAGCCTCTGGAGGCGTGGCGGACGGAGGTTCCGGTCGAGGGTGTCGTGCCCGGCGCACTGGTGTCGGTGTATGTCAACGGCGTGTGGCGGGGCGCCCGTGAGGCCACGTCGACGACGGTCAGGGTCCCGGCCGGACAGCTCAAGGCGTCCGCGTCGGGGCGGCCCGACTACGTGCACGCCGTCCAGCAGCTGTGCACCGCGACCGCGAGCGGCCCGGCCGTCCCCGTGGCGTTCGGCAAGATGACGCTGGACACCGACCCGAACCCGGTCACCACCGGCGGCACCCAATCGGTGAAGGTGATCGCCAAGAACGCCGACGGACTTCCGGTGCGCGGACGGGTCCTGATCAGCGGCAACTACGTCGGCGATACCAACACCCCCTTCCTGTGGACCTTCCCCACCGGCCAGCCGGGTCCCTCCACGGTGGTGCGTGCCGACGGCTACTTCGACGCACCGCTGACCTGGCATCTGGTCGACCCGGTCAAGGGGACCCTCACCCTGATGGTGGTGGAGAAGACCGCCGGCATCACGATCAACTCGGTGAGCTGGAAGCTGGTCGACACATCCACCGGCACCACGGTTCCGACGCCGGCGGGCCCCACGGTCAAGGTCACCCTGCCGCCGCCCCCGGCGGGCCAGGAGTACGTCACGTACGACGTGAACTGCACCATCGAGCTGACCGGCCAGGACAACAAGCACTACACGGTGTCGATCACCGGGCCGTACGTCGGCGTCGCGCACATCGGCTGGCGGGGCAAAGACCTCACCGCCCCCTTCAACCTGGCGGAGGCGTCACACACCGATCCGATGACGGGCGCGACCGTTGTGGATTACCACGCGCTCATCTATATGGAGCCTCCGAATCCGTAGCCGCTCCGTCCCCATGATGTCCACCGCCCTTGGCCGGGCGGGGCTCGAATGCCGGCAATCGCGCCGCTCTCAGTACAGTGTCGGGATGTCGGGTGAGCAGGTGAGCACGCGGGTGGACGTCTGGATCTGGTCGGTACGGCTGACCAGGACCCGTTCGATCGCGTCCGACGCCTGCCGGGGCGGTCACGTCCGGGTCAACGGAGTGCGGGTCAAGCCCGCGCACGTCGTCCGGGTCGGTGACGAGGTCCGTCTGCGGCACGAGGGGCGCGAACGCATCGTGGTCGTCTCCCGCGTCATCACCAAGCGCGTCGGCGCCCCCGTGGCCGCCGAGTGCTACGTCGACAAGAGCCCTCCGCCTCCTCCGCGCGAGGAGGCCGTGACGGTGGCCGTTCGGGCTCGGGGCGCGGGACGTCCCACCAAGCGCGAGCGCCGCAGCATCGACAAGCTGCTCGGGCGTCCGGTGACGGAGGGGCGGGACCGCCGGGCACGCCCGGAGTGAACGGGCATGCCCGGGTACCACGCCAGAGGGCTCTCACACTCTTCAAGACAGCGACTAGCCGTTTCCGCACCGCCGCCACCAACGTCCGCTCACGTTCGCCGGAGTCGAGGGAGCGGCTCGGTCTACTGATCCTGACCTCTGGCAAGACCACCGCTGCCTTCGCCTGCTCACGCTGTCGGCGAGCGCAGTCGAACCCGAATTCGCCGTCCTGAACGGGCTCGGAGCTTTACTCGGGCTGCGCCCGGCGGCAGATGAGGCGTGGTCGACGAGCGTGCTTTGCGGTCTGGCATCGAAGGTGGCAACATGCGCCGATGCATCCATTGAAGTTGATCGAGTCGGTCCCGGGCACGTACTCGCTGTTGCTGGACGCCGGGACCACGCAGGTGGACAGTGTGATCGAGGAGCTCGGTCACGAGCCGAACGGATATTTCTGGGAAGGCGTCGCGCAGGTGCTCGTCGGCACCGAGGTCCCCGCCCTGAAAGGGCGGTTCTCCTGCGATCCCGAAGCCGACATGTTCTGCGCGTACGGAAGCGACCGCGCCGTGCTGGAGGAGCTGGGCACCCGGTTGGCGTCCGTCGCGACGGACGCGAACCGCATGCGGCGGCTCGTCGCGGCCGCAAAGGCGGACGGTTTCGAGTTCGACGACTGACTCGCCCCGCTGACGGGCGGGACGAGTCCCCACATCGGTCAGGTCAGGTCCAGAGCGACCTCCAGGCGCAGGTACGCGTCGACCCAGGCCCGCTCGACCGCCTCGTCGAAGTCGCGGGCCCGCGCCGCCGCGAAGGCCGTGACGGCCTGTGCGACGCGGTGCAGTCCGAGCACGGTCAGCCGCCGCGCCGCGGCGGCGAGCCGGTCGTCGTAGGTCGGCGGCAGGTGAGACAGGCCATGATGAGCCACTTCGGCGAGCAGGCCTCGGGTGTCGATCAGGGCCCCGGTGAGGGGGTCGTGCCGGTCGTCTTCGGCGACCGTGAGGGTGCCGCTCCCGCCGGCGGGCTGTAGGTCGGGAACGACGACCCGGTCGCCGGCCACCAGGCCGACCGGTTCGATGACGACACCGCCGGCGGTCCGCCCGGCCACGCCGCTGACGAAACGCAGCTCGCCCCTCTCTCCGGCGAGCACGGCGGCCAGCGAGTCGAGGCGTCCGGGGGCGGCTCCGGTGTGCGTGGCCCTGACGGTGGCGGTGTTACCCGTCCGGTCGACGATGACAGCGTCGAGGCGCTGGTCGCCGGGCGCATACCGGATGGTCTCCACCCGGGCGACGGCGACGACCCGGACCAGTTCCGCTTCCACCCGCGGACGGATGGGCCGGAGGGGGAGGGCCTCGAGCTCACGGCCGAGCGCGGCGAGGTCCGTCACCACCAGAGACGGCGGCAGCTCGTCCCAGTCGCCCCGTGACGGGCTGACCGTCGTCGTGGAGATCCGCCCGGTGGCCAGCCGCACCGTACGGCTGGCGCTACGGACGGCGGATTCCGTGACCAGGTTTCCGGTGGCCAGAGCGGCCAGCGTGGACGTGGCGATCCGCCGCCGCGCCAGCGTCGCCCCGTCGTCGTCGCCGTCCCACTGACGGCGGAGGACCAGCACCATGGCACTGTCGCCGTGGGCCAGATAGACCTCGGCGGTCCGCTGGTCGCCGAGACCGCGGATCCGGCAGCCGAGGCTCTCCAGCCGGGCCCGGCGCAACGGGGTCTCGGCGGCCTCGGCGGTACCGAGCACGCTGCTGCGCAGGGTGGCGTCCGGCCGCGTCACCGCCCGGTGGCGGGCGTGGAGTTCGGCGACGTGACTCGCGAGCAGTTCGGGACGATAGTGGGCGCTACGGTCGCGATAGGAAACCAGCTGTGCGGCGACGTCGCCGACGGCCAGCAGCGGCCAGCGCAGCCCGGCGGCGTCCAGGTGGCGTCGCACGTCGGCGATGGTGGCGTCGAGGCCCGGGCCGAGATGCGCGGCGCCCTCGCGCAGGACCGTGCCGGCCAGGCCAAGGGCACGCTCCAGCCCGGATCCGGTGCCCGCTCCGGCTTCACCGCCGACGTCGACCCGCACCTCGGGGACGCCGGGGTGCAGCTCGTCGGCGACCCGGAACGCCCACACCGCCAGGGCGATGACGTCATCGCGGCTACCGGCGACGGTGTCGGTGTGGACGAACCCGAGATCGCCGGGGACCAGGAAGCGCACGGTCGCGGTGGCCAGCTCGACCTGTGGCACCGGATCGGCGGAGGTCGCCCGGCGGACCCGCGCGGTGAACCCGGCTTTCGCCGTACGGCGAGCGGCGGCCATCAGCCGGGCACCGAGCTTGGCGGTGAGCTCCTCGTCGGTCAGCTGACCGGGCGACCAGGGCGGGGGCTCCGCGGCGGCCTCGGCGGGCGCTGTGTGAGCTTCGGCGGGCGCTGTGTGAGCTTTGGCGGGCGCTGGGCCGGCCTCTACGGGCGTCGTGTCAGCCCCTGGGGGCATCGAGGCGGCCTCGGCGGACAGGCGCTGGTAGGCGAGGATCACCCCGATGACGTGCCGGCAGGCGCCGACGGCACCGCAGGTGCAGCGGGCCAGGTCGAGGCCGCCTGGAGGCAGGGTCGTGGCCGGGCCGTCGGAGAAGCTGCCGTGCACGGTGCCGTCGGCGTCGGTCCGAAGCTCCGGCGCGGCTTCCTTGCCGGCCCGTTTGACCAGACCGCGATTGGTGAGCGCGGCGAGGGAGTCCGCCGTGAGCCCGAGCAGATCCGTCCTCATCGGCCCACGTGCTCCGCGACGAAGAACGCCAGCTCGCCGGGTGTCATCGCGCCCACATGGGCTCCGGCGTCGGCCAGGCGCTGCGCCAGCTCCCGGTCGTAGGCGGGATTGGCCTGCTCGTCGAGCGCGGCCAGGCCCAGCACCGTGCTGCCCTGCGCCACCAGCTCGCGCACGACCCGCACCAACCGGCGCGGATCACCGCCCTCGTAGAAATCGGAGATCAGCACGACGATCGCGCGGCGCGGCTGATCCACCAGGCCCGCGCCGTACGCAGCCGCGCGGGCGATGTCGGTGCCGCCGCCGAGCTGGACCTTCATCAGCAACTCCACCGGATCGTCGACGTCGGCCGTCAGGTCCACCACTTCGGTGTCGAAGGCGACCAGGTGGGTGCGTACGCCGGGCAGTCCCCACAGGCAGGCCGCGGTGACCGCCGAGTGGATCACCGAGTCGACCATCGACCCGGACTGGTCGACGAGCAGGATCACCTGCCACTGCTCCAGGTGGCGGCGGGTGCGGGAGAAGAAGAACGGGGTCTCGATCACCACCTTGCCGGTTTCCGGCTGGTAGCGGCCGAGGTTGGCGCGCAGGGTCCTGACCATGTCGAAGTTGCGGGCCAGCCGCATCCGGCCGGGCCGTCGCACCTTCGTGCCGGAGAACGCGCTGCGCACCTCGGTGGCGAGCCTGTCGGTCAGCTGCCGGACGACCTGCTCCACGATCCGCCTGGCCAGCCGCAACACCTGTGGGTTCATCAGGTGCTTGGTCCGCAGCACCGCCCTGAGCAGCGCGGGATTGGGTTCGATGCGCTGCAGCACGGCCGGGTCGGTCACCACGTCATGGATCTCGTAGCGCTCGACCGCGTCACGGTGCAGTCGTTCGACGGTCTCCTTGGGAAACAGCCGCGTGATGTCGTCGAGCCAGTCGACGGTGGTCAGCGTCGATTCGCCCGTCCCGCCGTGCCGCCCGCCGCTTTGCCGCACGCCACGCCGTCGCAGGTCCTCGTCGCGGCCGTAGAGCCAGTCCATGGCCGCGTCCCGGGCGGCGGCCTGCGCGTCGAGGCCCTGCCCGCCGAGGCAGGCGCTGCCGGCCTCGCCGAGCAGCAGGCGCCACCGTTCGAGTGTGGGGTCGGTCATGATGCGATCAGTCCTTCCCGGCGCAGTGCCGCCTCGACCCGCTCGTCCAGTGCCCTGCCGGCGGCAACCAGTTCAGGGGCCGCGTCCAGCCGCATCAGGTCCCAGGCGGACGCGCCGCCGGCCCGCCGTTCGACCAGGCGAGTGGCGATGAGGTGCCGTTCGCGCGGCGGGAAGAAGCCGAACGCCTGACGCAGCGCGGGCAGGGCCACCAGGAAGTCGTGATCGGTCATCTCCGCGACCAGGTCGTCGAGCAGCTCCAGCATGCCGTCGGTGTGCAGCACCTCCTCGCGGGCGAGCGCGAACAACCCCGCCAGCCAGTCTCCGGCCGACGCGGGGACGAACGCGCCGCGCACCGCCCGGGCGGGGTCCGCCGCAGCCTTACCACGCAGTGACCAGCCCAGCCCCAGCGACGCGCCACGCAGGTCGGGTGGCGCGTCCCGGGAGGCGGCGATTCGGTCCGCGACGCCCAGCGCCGCGTCCGTGTCCAGTTCGAGCGACGGTCCGGCGTGCCTGAGTGCGTCGCGGACGGCGGCCACGGCGTTGACGCGCTGGAGGTCGGCCGGTGCGGGGCCGCCGCGCACGCCTTCGGCCAGCCACAGCGCCCGGCGGGTGGCGGCCCGGACGACCGTGGCCACGGTGGTGCTGCCGCTGGTGCGGAACAGGTCGTCGTGGCGCCACATCGCCAGGGCGACGGTGAGGGTGCGGCCCAGCGATCCGAGATCGGCCGCGGCGCCGACGGCCCGCGCCAGGTCGTCCAGCACCTGTCCGGCCAGTTCGCCGATGCCGCACAGCGCCGCGTCGAACAGCAGGCCAGCCAGCTGGTCCAGGTTCGCGCCAGGGATCCGTTCGGCGAGGGCGGCGGCCGCAGCCTCCTGCGGGTCGGCGCCATAGCCACCGGCCTCGATCAGTGCGGGCAGCCGGTCGCCCGACTCGGTCAGCGTCCATCGTTCGACCAGCTCCGCACCGTCGGCCAGGCGGGGTCCCGAGATGCGCTCCACGCCGGGGATCCGCAGCACCCGCAGCCGGTGCAGCAGGCGGCTGCGCTCGCGGCCGGGCTCCTCGCCGAGGTCGAGCCGTTCCTCACCCGGACCGCCCAGCACCGCGAGAACGGCGTGGACCAGCGGTGGCAACGGAGTCGAGTCATGCAGACGGCCCACCCGGTCACCGCTGAGGGCCGCGATCATTTCCACGATCACGGGATGACTGCCGGCCTGCAGCGGGCCGCGGGCCGCCCAGGGCAGCGGGGCCTCGATCGCCTCGCCGACCAGCGCGCCGGCGAGGCCGTCCAGCACGTCGACCCGGGCCGGGTGCGGGTGACCGCGCATCAGCGCGAGCCCGTCGGCGGTGGCCCGGGCGGCGATCAGGTCCGCGGTGGACACCGGCCGGCGCCGGGCGCGCAGCCGGGCCGTCACCGCCTCGGTGAGCCTGCGGGCGGCCTCGGCGGGACCGGACTCCCACAGGTGCTGGTAGTAGCCCGGCGACGGCATGCCCGACTGGTAGCCGTCGAAGGCGTCCAGCCGCCGGAACGAGTACGGCACCAGGTAACTGCCGACCACCGCGTCCGCGGGCGGCCGCGGCACCTCCGGCCAGGTCCGGTCGCCCTGCTTGGCCAGTCGCATCAACGCGGGGCGGTGGAAGCCTCCCGTGACCACGACCACCGGCCTGTCGCCCGCGTCGGCGACGGCGGCCCGGACCCACTGCGCCATGTACGCCTCGCGGGCCATGTCGTCCGAGTCGGTCCGCGTGTCACCGCGCACCAGGTCGAAATAGGCGGCCAGCCGCTCGGCCAGCCCGTCGGCCGGCTCGATCTCGAACAGGTGGTCCCACAACGCGTCCACGTTGTCCACGGAGAAGGTGCGGCACAGCAGCCCGGTCACCTCGCTGTAACGGGCCTCCGCGTCGGCGTACCGGTTGCGCATCTCGGCCAGCGCCGGATGCCAGGCGGGCAGGTCGATGAAACGCAGCTCGGCGCCGACGGCACGGCCCGCGGTCAGCGCGACCCACTCCGGGGAGTAGTCGCACAGCGGCGTCCACGACCCGTGCCGCCGATGCGCATCCCGGTAGCCGGTGTAGACCGCGATCGGCAGCCCATGCCCCAGCAGGAGCTCGTCCATCCTGTGGTTCATGTCCGCCGGGCCCTCGACCAGCACGTACGCGGGCCGTACGGAGTGAATGGTGTCGGCGACGAGCCGGGCGCAGGCGGGGCTGTGGTGCCGCACGCCGAGGAACGTGACCGCCATCGTCAGCCCGGCAGCAGGTGACGGGCCTCGTACACGGCCTTCCACTGGTCTCCGGACCGCCTCTGCTCCAGATATCTGCGGAGTTTCGCCAGGTCCTCCGGGTTGTCCTTGGCCGCCGTGCCGGCCAGGCAGGAGACCAGGTCGGCGGCGTCGCCGGGCTCTCCGCGCAGGAACCACCCGCGCAGCCCGACGGCATGCGCGACCGAGACGGCCTCGGCGGTGCTCATCACCCCCGACAGCCGGTCGGTGGCGTCACCGCGCGCCGTCTGCCCCTCCCGCAGCTCACGGAACGCGGTGACCAGGACCTCCAGCACGTCGCGCCGTGGCGGCGCGCCGACGCCCGACCGCTTCAGGAGAGCCGTGGCCTCCGCCTCCACGAGCAGCAGCTCGGTGTCGAAGTCGGCGATGGGGAAGACCGTCTCGAAGTTGAACCGGCGCTTGAGCGCGGCGCTCATCTCGTTGACGCCGCGGTCGCGGGTGTTGGCGGTGGCGATGACGGTGAACCCCTCCTGGGCGAACACCATCGCCTCCGGACCGGTCAGCTCCGGCACGGCGAGCACACGGTCCGACAGCGGCGACAGCAGGCAGTCCTGCACCTCCAGCGGGCACCGCGTGATCTCCTCGAAGCGCACCACCTTGCCCTCGGCCATGCCGCGCAGCAGCGGAGCGGCCACCAGCGACCGGGTGGACGGGCCCTCGGCGACCAGCAGCGCGTAGTTCCACGAGTATTTGATCTGGTCTTCGGTGGTGGCCGCGCCGCCCTGGATGGTGAGCGTCGAGGTTCCGCTCACCGCCGCGGCGAGCAGTTCGGACAGCAGCGACTTGGCCGTGCCCGGTTCACCCACCAGCATCAGCCCGCGGTTGGTCGCGAGCGTCACCAGGGATCGGTCGATCAGTGAGGGGTCGCCAACGAACTTGCGGCTGATGCCCAGCCTCTCGTCCCCCAGGACGAAGCGCCGGGCGGCCCGCAGGCTCAGCGCCCAGCCCGGCGGGCGGGGGTCGGTGTCGTCGTCCCGCAGCCGGGCCAGCTCGTCGGCGTAGCGGATCTCGGCCGGGGGCCGCTGGGCGTGGTCGTTCATCGGGTGATCTCCCGGAGGTCGCGCAGGATCTCGGACGCGGTGATCGGATCGAGGCCGTCGAGGGTGACCCCCACCAGGGTCTGCTCGTCGGCGAAGTCCAGGTAGCCGATCGCGATGCCTGGGTCGAGACCGATCGTCATGGTCCGGCCGTCGGGCAGGTCCCGCTCGATCCAGCCCTGGATGCCGGCGTCCTGCGGCGCGCCTCGCCGCCAGCCCCGCCGTTCCAGGCCGATCACCTTGACGGTGGGGATCTTGGCGGATTCGATCTCGGCGAGCAGCGTCTCGTCCGGGCCGTACGTCTCCCGGCCCAGCTGCGGGAACGGCTGCAGGATCTCGTAGTCGGCGAACACCTCGGCCCAGACGGCCAGATCCTCACCCAGCTCCAGCGGGTGCACCACCCCGACGACGGCGTCGTCGGGCAACGTCAGCGTGTCGTCCTCGACGTCGGCGAAACTGCGGTCCTCGGCCACCCGCAGGGTGCCCGTGAGCCGGCCCGAAGCGTCGTAGAACCCCCACACCAGCCGCCGCACGATGTGCCAGAGCAACGGGTGGCCGACGAGCAGCCGCGCGAAGTCCGCACCGCTCCAGCGGCGCCGGTTCACCATGGCCTGCTCCAGCCGGTGGATGGTGTCCCCCGCTACGGCGCGCACGTCCTTCTTCAGCCCCGCGAACCGCTGGTAGGCGGCGGGCGCGAGCTCCGGATCGTCGTTCGCCCCCGGCTTGGGCAGGTTCTTCAGTCGCTTCCCCGCGGCGTCGGCCACGTACGGCTTGAGCTGCTCGTCGAAGCCGACGACGAACCGCCTGCGGCCGTAGTCGAGGGTCAGGCTGCCGTCCGCGGACAGTCCGAAGTCCGGCACCAGCCGGTCGGCCAGCTCCTGCGGCGTCAGGCCGAGCTGGGCGGCGACCTCGTCCAGCTTCTGCCTGGCCCGGTTCCTGAGCCCGGTGAACTTGACCTTCTCGGCGATGCCGTGCAGGTGCATCAACGCGACCTCGGAGCCGATGGCGGCGAGCAGGTCCAGACCCGCGACCGCACGCGCGTGTCCGCCCTCGCCGGGCCAGACTTTGATCAGCGGCGTCAGCCGCCGGACGGTCTCGTCGTCGCCGAGCAGTCCCAGCGCGTCCATCACCCAGCTCTCCTTCGACGGATAGCCGGCCGCCTGCCAGCGCTGGAACAGCGCCCAGGCGAAGTCCGCGAGGCTGCGGCCATCGCAGGCCTCCTTGACCAGGGCGAGACCGGCGTACGGCTCACCGGGGCGGGAGATCGCCAGCATCGTCATCACATGGCGGACCGCCTCGGCCGGCAGCGCACCCGCGTCGCCGCGCAGGTGGACGGGTGTCACGATCGCGACCTCCGTCCACTCGGGCAGCACGGGCATCTTTGCGGGCAGCGCGTCGAGCGGGTCGGCCGCGAGCAGGTCGGCGACCGCGGCCTCGGCGGCGGGGCCGTATTCCGCCGCGGCCTTCGCCACGGCGTCACGGGCACCGCCCGCGGCCAGCACCGCCAGCGCCTGTTCGGCCTGTAGCCGGGCCACCCCCGGCTTGCCCAGGGCCGGCGGGATCAGCGCCCGCGCGGCCGCCTCGGGGTGGCGGGCCAGCCACGCCAGCGCCGTGGCACGCACCGACTTCAGCCGGGCCAGCCACTCGGCCATCAGCACGGCGATCTGCGGACCGCTGAACGGGAGCAACGCCGGAGCGACCGCGACGGGGCTGCGCCGGGCGCTGTCCAGCAACGCGGGCAGCGCCGCCAGCTCGAACCTGGCGACCACCCTCGGCATCCATTCGGAGGCTCCCCACTGGTCACCCGGGCGCCACTTCTCGATCAGTGGCCCGGCCAGTTCCTCGGGCCCGGCGACGAACAGGGCGACCTCGTCGTGCAATTGGGTGCCCCGGCCATCGGCGATCTGGGCGGCGATCGCGTCCCAGCTCTGGTGCCAGGGCCGATCCCATGAACCGTCCCCTGGCCGGGCGGAGCGCCACGTGTCCCGCTCGCCCGGTCCCCACACCACAGCCGGCTCGTCGGCGCACACCAGGTCGTTCACGACAACCCGCTTGCGGGCCGTACGCGGACGGGTCCAGGGCGGGCTGACCAGCACCTCGGGCAGGGACGCGGCCGGAGCGGTGACGACGGTCGCGGCGCTCGCGATCGTGGTGATCCGCTCCGCGGCGACGTCGTCGACGGTCGCGAGCACCTCGGCCACCAGGTCGGGATGAGCCGACATGTGGGCGCGCAGCAGCAGGTCGGCGACCTTGCCAGGCGAGGTGGCCAGCATCCGCATCGCCCGTCGCGGGAAGCGGGCCGCCGCGCGCAGGAACGCCGGCTGGGCGTACTTGTGCTCGATCCGGTCGAGGAGCGCTCGCATCGCCGCGTCGCCGGGCAGTTCGGCGAGCATGTCCAGCAGCCGTCGCCGGCTTTCCGCGTCGTGGAGCTTGTCGAACCATCCTGCGAACATCGGCACGGCCGCGTCACCCATGCCGTCGACGACCGTGGCGTGCAGTGCGAGGGAGTTCACCACGGAATAGCCCGGCAGGTGGCTCGCGACGAGCGCCGCGTGCTCCGGCGTGCTGATCGCGGCGATCAGGGTGAGGGCGAGACGCGGATTCACGTGGTCCATTTCGGCGCAGTCGGCCGTTACCCACTCGACCTCGGTGGGAGCCATATAGGAAGCCGCCACCCGATGGTGGAGCCCGCCTTCACGGATCACCGCCAGCGCCGCGACGACCTCGGCATACTCGGCGTCCGATGCTGTGGCGAGAACGGCGCGGACCCGCGTGGCGGGCTCTATCCGGTACCAGCCGAACCAGTGGTTGGGGGATTCACCGTCGGCCAGTCGCCGAACCCGCGGGGTGCGCTTGAAGAAATCGAACTGCAGCGAGGACAGTTCGGTCACGGCCACCGCCGCGAACTCCAATCCGCGTTCGACCAGCCAGGCTTCGTTGAACAGAGGCAGCGTCTTCTCACCCCATGACTGGCACGCGGCCACCACCGCGGCGACCGCCGCTGCGCCCAGCGGTGTGGCGGAGGCCTCCCCGGCCAGGTACGCCGCACCCGCTGAAGCGATCTCCGGGTCGGAACCGTTCGCCAGCATGTCCAGGATCGGCTGCCGGCGCTCGTCCAGCCGCGCGGCGAGTTCCTTGGGCGCGGCCGCGTCGAGCTTCTTCACCGAGACCCGCACGCCACCCCGTCGCGGATGCAGAGCACGCAGCCACGCGGCCGGCATGGTTAACCGGTCCTCATCATCGACGTCGCCGATGTTGTCCGGGGTGGCCTCCGGGGCGGCGACCGCTTCGTCTTCCGTGTAGCCCTTGCGTAACTTCTCCGCCACCAGTTTGTCGGCCGCCGCCGCGGCGGCGGCCGCGGAGTCGAACGACTTGACCTGCGTCTGGCCGGTCGCGCCCATCCGCCCATAGCGGATGTGCAGCTCGGTGCCGTCCTGACGCACTTCCCAGAACTTCGCCGACCCGCCGCCGACATAGGTCAGCATCCGATCTGCGCTCATGCCGGTACCTCCGCGATGTGCCTGCTCGTCGTCAAGCGACACGACGAAGTGACCGCGCCGTCTCGGGTACCTCATCCTCGTGATCGCCAGCGGCGAGTATTGCGCGCAAGACTGACAATTCGGCATTCACCGCGGGCACGTATCAAGGAGCGTGCGCCGCACGGGCGCACTCCGCGTATCGATCACGACGCGGGACACGACCTAGCGGGGCGGATTCGCCGTCCACGGCCAGAGCTTGTCGGGGTTGCGTACCGCCCAGATGCGCGTGATGCGATCGCTGGGAACGTCGAACGCCGCGACCGTCACGGTGACGCCGTCGTGCTGAGCCACCAGACCGGGCTGGCCGTTGACCGTACGCTCCAGGATCGTCAGGGTGGCCCTGTCGGCGATTGCGATCATGTAACGGGCGATCTGCTCGCCGCCCTCGATGGGACGGAACGCGGCGCTGACCAGCCCCCCGCCGTCGGCGATCAACGTGGCGTCGGGGGCGAGGAGACCGATGAGGGTGCCGATGTCCTTGGTCTCCCATGCCTGCTTGAAGTCCCTGACGAGACCGGCCTGCCGGGCCGCCGGAGCCGAGGGAACCTGTGAGGCGCGGATGCGGCGGCGGGCCGAGGAGGCCAGCTGGCGGCAGGCCGCCGGGGTGCGGCCGACGATCTCGGCGACTTCGGCGAAGGAGTAACGGAAGACGTCGTGCAGCACGAACGCGACCCGCTCGGCCGGGGTCATCGATTCGAGCACGACGAGGAAGGCCATGGTGACCGACTCGTCGAGCGTGACCCGGTCGGCGGGGTCGGGAGTGGCGCCGCCCGGCCTTCCGGTGATCCACTCCGTGGGTTCGGGCAGCGGCTCGGGGATCCACTCGCCCACATAGCTTTCGCGCCGGGCCCGCGCCGAGCCGAGCAGGTCCAGGCAGATCCGGCCGGCCACCTTCGTCAGCCAGGCCCCGGGGTGGTGGATGGCCTCCTGCTGCTGCCGGGACATGGCATACCAGCGGGCGTAGGTCTCCTGGACGACATCCTCGGCGTCGGCCAGAGAGCCGAGGAGCCGGTAGCCGAGATTGATCAGCTGACGACGCTCGCTAATGATCACGCTCAGACTCGGATCGACCCGGGCGTCTCCCGGCTCGGTGGGGGTGGTCCCCGGTTCGGATGGGGTGGTCATGTGTCGCCGGCTCCCTCGGTCGCAACTGCCCTCACCAGATCGACGAGACAGCGCGCCGAACTGTGAGGCTGGTTCGTCGCCTCACATTTCCGGCGGGTGTGTCGTCGGACTACTGAGAGACCGGGGCGCACGCCTCGGACACCGCTGAAATCGCGAAGGGAAGACCTCGCCATGCCAATGCGCACGACGACGAAGCAAGGCACCCTCATGTTGGTACGTGCCGCGGTCAGCCTGCAAACCGTGGCCGTCTTCGTGCAGGCGGTCACCGCGGGCCTGGTGCTGTCCGCACCCGGCCGTGGGGCACTGCACAGTGCCGGGGCGTACACGGTGTTCGTCGTGGCGCTGGTGCACCTGGCCGTCGCCGCCCTGGCATGGCGGCCGGGCGGCGGCTCGCCCCGGCCCGTCCTGTACGCGGCCGGGTTCCTGGGGCTCACGCTGGCGCAGGTGGCGCTCGGCATCGCGCACGTGAAGGCCCTGCACGTGCCCTTGGGCGTCCTGATGTTCGGCTTGAGCGTCGTCCAGTTCGTCTGGATGCGGCCCGGTTTTCGCGCTCACCTGGCCACCACCTCTTGACGGCCGACGCGTCGCCGCACGCCCTGGCCGAGATCGGGAGGGGAACCCGGCATGCCCACGGCGACCCCTCTCCTCGCGCCGCTTCTCCTCTGCCTTCCGCGTCTCCGACAGGTGGATCGTTCCATTCTCGATGTGTCAGGGATTAACCGGCCCGCGCGAATGGCCGTAGGCCTCGCGGATTGGCCGCGAAGGGCCCGCACGTTCGCTTGTAAGTCTCGAAATCCCTGGTCAAACGACATGCCGGAAGTATGCGTAGGTGTTCCCCGGTGAAGATCCGTGGCCGCTTCTTGGCCGCTGATACGCCTCCGCCACCCCCGCCCGTACCTCCACGCAGGACCGGGCTGTGGGTGACGCTCGGCATCCTGTCCCTTGTCCTCGTCGTCGCGGTGGGCGCCGGGGTGGGCCTGGTCCTGCGGGGCGGCGGCACCGGCGGCGACACCACGAGGGACGCCGCCGCCACCGACCCGAACACGGTCGTCGTGAAGGACGACGAGATCGCCAAGCTGGTCCAGGCGCACACCGCGGCGCTGACCTCCGGCGATGCGAAGGCGTTCACCTCGATCTTCGACAAGAAGAACGCCGCTCTGACGCGGGATCAGGCGCGGGTCTTCGCCAACCTGCGAATGCCGCTGGCCGAGCAGTCCTACCAGGTGTTGCGCCGACAGGGCCGGGCTGAGGACAGTTTCGGGCGGGGCGTGACGTTCACCCAGGATGTGGCGTTCGTCCACCGGTTTGCCGGGATCGACCTGCGTCCGGTGTCCGAGTGGTACCGCTGGACCATCGAGAAGGCGTCGCCGAAGGCGCCCCTCGTCGTGACCAAGGTGGAGGGCGCGCCGCCGCCGACGGGTGGCGAGGTGACGAAGACGATGTACTACCCCGGCCCGTGGGACATCTGGCCGGACGTTATGCCGCTCCGGGGCAGCCCGCGCAGGGGCTTCCACCACAGCCCCAGGCGTCCGGCGGCAAGGGCAGGACTGCGCTGTTCGTCGCGCTCGGGCTGGTCGTGCTGCTGGCGGTGGGGGCGGGTACCGCCTGGTTCGTCGCGGGCGGGAGTTCCGGCGCCGGATCTGGCGCCGGACCCGGCGGAGGCTCGAAGGAGTGGTCCGTGCCGCTCGCCAACGCCGACAGCATGGACTTCAGCCAGGGACTCGCGTTCGCGGGCTGGCTGACCGACAAGACGGTGATCCGGGTGCAGCGTGACGGAGTGCTCGCCTACGACCTGACCTCGGGCAAACGTGCCTGGGGCGCCCCCTCGCCCGGCGACCAGCTCTGCGGCGCCACCGCCGGCCTGGCGGACGGCAAGGGCGCCGTGGCGTACGGCAGCGACCAGCTGTGCGACCACCTGGCCGGCGTCGACGCGGCGACAGGAAAGATCACCTGGAAGATCAAGATTCCGGCGGAGAAGTCCCGGCTGGCCAACTCGCTCACGGTGCCCCGGATCATGGATGCGGGCGACGTCGCCGTGGTGTACGCGAACGACGTCCTGTCCGGCTAGCGCCTGTCGGACGGCGCGAAGCAGTGGACGGCCCGGTTTCCCCAGGGCTGCCACATCAAGGACGTGAACACGGCGGCCACCCGGTGGCCCTGCTCCTCGGCTGCAGCTTCGAGGGCTCGGGCAACTTCGTGCAGGTGCTCGACCCGAAGAGCGGCAAGGCCGCATGGCACTACAAGATGGATGATCTCAGCCTGATGAGCCTGATGCTGTCGGCCGACCCGCTGGTCGTTCGACAGGAGGACGGCGACAAGAGCACCTTCCTCGTTCTCGACGACCGAGGCGGAAAGCGCAGCGAGTTCACGACCGGCAAGGTGGACATGCTCGCCATGAACACGGTGGCGTCGTGGACGGGATGTTCGAGCAGCGCCGCTACCGGATTCGTCCGCAGTGCTCCGGCCTTCAGGCCGGGGGTGAAGCGGACTGTCCCGCGTAGCCCGGCGGGAACCGATGCCGCGTCCCCGCGGACAGGCGCGGACGACGCGGGAGCTGACGACGCGGGAGCTGAAACCCTTGAAGACACACCCCGGTGATCTGGTCGGGCAGTATGCCCCTGTGGATCACGTCCTGTGCGGCCTCGCCGCCAATCCTGCCCTGCCGGCCGATCTGGTGGACCGCTTGATCACGGCTGCGGACGATGACATCGCTGCGGACCTGGCCGGGCGTGCGGACCTGACCCGCGGGCAGGCGGCGGCGCTGGTCTCGCGGGTCGAAGACGTCGCCGCGCTGCTTGCGGAGCGGGGCTGCTGACGGCCGCCGACATCGATCCGGTGGCGCAGCCGCGCGCCGCCTTCGCGCTGCTCACCGAGGGGGCCGGTCGTCCGGAGTGGGCGCGCCTGTTCGCGGCGGATCCGGACGCCGACCGCCGGGAGCGACTGGCGGCCTGTCCCGGCCTCCCGCCCGACGTGGCGGAGACCCTCGCCGCCGACACCGAGATCAGGGTCGTCGTGGAGCTCGCCCTGTGGACGACCTCGGACATGGCGGCGCGGCTCGCGGAGCACCCGCATGCCGAGGTCCGCCGCGCGGTGGCCGCCAACGAGGCGACCCCGCCGGCGGTGCTGGCCGCGCTGCTCACGGGTGAAGGGATGCCCCCGGCGCGGCGGTGCCTGGTCTGCGACCGGAAGGAGACGCCGTTCGTCCACGATCCGTACTGCTCAAAACCCGACTGCGAGCTGCACCCTCGTGCCTCGTGTGACGGCACTCACGAGTCAACTGTGCACGACACGCAGCAGCAGGCGCTGAGAAACCCGGCGACGCCCGCCGGGGCCGTGGTCGGCTTCGCCGACGATTCCTCGCCGCTGCTGCGATGGGCGCTGGCCGAGCGCACCGACCTGCCCCCGGAAGTGTACGAACGCCTCGCGGGCAGCCCGGAGCCCGGCATCCGCGGCACTCTCGCGGAGAATCCCGCGATCGGCGACCGGCTGATCCGCATGCTGGCCGCCGACCCCGGTCATGACGTGCAGCGCAGGCTCGCCCACAACCCGCGTGTGCCGCTGGACGTGCTCACCACCCTGGCCGAAACCATCAGAGTCGGCCCCACCCTGCTGCCGCGGATCGCCACCGCCTCACCCGCCGAGATCGAAGAACTCGCCGCTTCGCGGAATCCGGCCGCGCGCATGCTGGTGGCCGAACGGCGCGACCTGCCGCCGGAGATCCGTGACGCGCTTGCCGCCGATGCCGACGCCAGGGTGCTCAAGTCCATCGCGCCACACCCGGGCCTGTCCGAAGCCCGGCTGCGGGCCATGGTCGACCGGCACGGCGTACGGGTCCTCGCCAGGGTGGCGATGAATCCGGACGCGTCACCGGCGCTGCTGGAGGACCTGGTGCGGCACCGGCCGCCGGTGCGAAAGGTGTTCCGCGAGGTCGCATGCCACCCCAACGCGACGGCGCGGGCGCTGTCGGCGTGCCTCCAGGATCCGGAGGCCAGGCCCGTCGCCGCGGGCCACCCGGCCCTGCCGCCCGAGGTCGTCGTCGAGTTGCTCGCGGACGACAACTGGCAGGTGGTGGAGGCGGCCGCCGCCAACCCGTCACTGCCGCTCACGGTGATGTCCGCGCTGGTGTCCCAACGCGTCCAGGAGAGCGGGTGAGCCGGTTCAGCGTGTCACCCGGACCCGGCCCCCGAACGGCGCCCGGCCCCGGACGGCGGAGTGCGACCGGACACGGTCCCGTCCGGTGATCGGACGGGACCCCGCCGGCGTCGTTCAGATCACGGGCTGGTGCAGGTGGCCGCCGGGGCGGCGGCCGAGCCGTTGCCGAGGAATCCGAAGGTCGTGGTCGTGCCGGCCGCGAGTGAGCCGTTCCACGATTCGTTGCGCACCGTCACGTTCGAGCCGGAACCCGAACGCACGCCTCCCCACAGCTGGGTGATGGTCTGCCCCCCGGACCAGGTCCAGTTCACGGTCCAGCCGTTGATCGCCGCGCTGCCCGCACGCACCGTGACCTCACCCTGGAAGCCGCCGTTCCAGGAGTTCACCACCCGGAACGTCGCCGAGCACGCGCCGGTCGCCCCGCCGGACGGGGACGGGGACGGGGACGGGGACGGCGACGGACTCGGACTGGGGCTGACCCGCGGGCTCGGGCTGACGCTGGGCGAAGGGCTGGGCGAAGCGCTGGGGGAGGGGCTCGGCGACGTGACCGGGCCGCCCCATCCCGCCGTCGAGTCCAGCCACGCCGCGCGGCGCAGCATCCAGTCCCGCAGGTAGTCCACCTGGCCCTGCCAGGTGGACGCGGTCGGCGTGTTGAAGAAGCCGATCGTCCGCGTCGTGAGGTTCGGCCAGCGCTGGAAGTTGCGCTGCGCCGCGTTGGCCAGCGGCCCGGCCAGAGCGTCGATCCTGCTCCGCAGGGCGGTGTCGGACAACGCGCCGCGACGCAGCGCCTGCCAGCGCGCCTCGACCTGGTCGACGAAGGCCGGGTCGCGCATGAGCTGGGTGAACCAGTCGTTGGCGACCGGCTGCCGGGTCTGCTGATACTGCCAGCCCGCGGTCTGGTCGTTCTGGAAGAATCCACCCACGCCGAACGTGAGGTCGTAGTCCCACAGCGGACCGGCGAAGATCTTGGTGTCCCTGTCCTTGTAGAAGTAGGCGCTGCGGTAGTTGGCGTCCATGTTCCGGCTCAGCTCGTAGACGATGAGCTGGTCGATGAAGGAGTTCACGTCGATGTACGCCCGATAGCCGGTGTTCGGGTCGGCGAAGTTCTGTGAGTGCAGCACGTTGTGGAATTCCTGGATGTAACCCCGCAACCAGTCCTTCTGCTGGGTCTGCAGCGGTGAGGGGTCGACCACTTCGAGGTAGGTCCAGCAGGTGCTCGCCGACCCGCTGCACGGCAGCGTCGGTTCCTCGGCGGCCATCCACTCGAACTTGAAGATGTACCCGCCTGTGATCTTCGGCAGGGTCGTGTCGTCCTCGTGCAGCTTCTTGAGGTCGAGGCGGTTCTTCGAGTTCTTGATCGTCTCTGCGAGCAGGTAGACGCCCATGTAGTCGTCGGCCCTCACCGGGCCGGTGTCGGTGTTGAGGTACAGCTCCACGAACCGATACCGGGGAGCCTGCAGCCCCATCTCCTTGCCGAGGTCGTAGACGAGGGCCTCGCGGATCAGCGACTTGTCGGGGAACGGCCCGCGCAGCACCCAGTCGGAGTCGGCGGGCATTCCCAGCACCGGGTAGTCGGCGTCGTCGTTGTCGTTGTCCCAGAACTCGAGGCGGTACGGCGCCTTGTCGAACGAGGCCGACGACTGTCCGCGCAGGTGGATGCCGGCACGGGTGGCGACAGCCGGAGCCGCGGCCAGCGAGGTCGTCGCACCGCCGCCCGGCTCGAAGATCATGGTGGCGGAGTCGAGGTACTCCCGGCCGGGCTTGCCCTTGCCGTACGAGTCGATCACGACCACCGGCAGGTCGTGGGCCGTGGAGGTGTCGCGGGCGACGTACACGGCCGTTCCGCGCTTCCCGGACGCGGCGCCGCCGACGAACGCCTGTGCCCGCAGCTGGGTGGTGCGGGTGAGCTGCAGCGGCTGGCCCGCGTAGAGCGACGACTGCGCGGTGGGCGGTGTTCCGTCGGTGGTGTAACGGATCTGCGCGCCGCTGATCGCGGTGCTCAGCGACACCGACACCTGTCCCTGGAAGGTGCCGCTCGGCACGGAGAAGACGATGTCGCCGGTCAGGTCGTCCGCGGCGGCGGCCGTGGTGCTGGCAGTGGTCGTGGTGCTCGCAGTGGTCGCAGTGCTCGCGGCGCGGCCGGCCGACGGGGGCGTCGACGCCGATTCGGCGCCCGCCGATGAGGGGTACGCGTTGAGCAGTCCCGCGAGGAGCACGGCGGCGACCGCGGCCCCCGTGATGCGGCGGGTCGCGGCGGCGCCGGTGCTGCGGAGGGTCAGACGCACGATGCCTCCTGTTCGGGGCGGTGGGAGACGGCCGGTGCGGGGCCGGCAGGCGACTGGGTGCTGCGGAAATGGCGGCGCAGTGTCCGCCGCCATGGCGCGTCGGGCAGGTCGGGACGGAGAGCGGCCAGACCGGTTGCGTACTTCGAGATGCGGCCGGGCCTCACCCCGGCCCGCCACAGGATGCGGTCGACCGGCGTCGGGGCCGAGGCGGACTTGGTCTCGACCACGGCCAGTCCCGGCAGCCACAGCATGGAGTCGCCGTGCCGCCAGGCGAGTGCGGTGTCGACGGTGACCCGGCTCGCGGTGTCCGGCAGCAGCAGGGTGGCGCGGTGGTATTCGGTCACCAGGATCGGGTCGAGGGAGCTGCCGGCGGCGGGGCCGATCGACTCGAGGGTGAGTGCCTCGTCGACGAAGCCGCGCCCCGGGTCCACGGTGCCGCAGTTTCGCGGGTCGTAGGGCAGCCGGTGTTTGGTGATGCTTCCCCGCGCGCCGTTGATCTTGACCTCCAGCCAGCATTGGGCGGAGTCGAGGTAGGTGCGGGTGCGCACCTTGAAACGCCGGCGCCTGCGGTAGGCCGCGCAGTGGAAGCTGACCAGCTGCGGGGTGTCGAAATACACCGACCTGTAGCGGAAAGTGCGCTCGCCGTCGATGTCCAGCACCCGCGCGTACGGCATGAGCCGACCAAGCAGCTGGGGCAGCGCCTCAACCGGGACGAGATACTTGCGGTCCACTCTGGTCTGCAAGGCGGCCCGGTCGACGAGCTCGGCGAGCCCGACCGGAGCCAGCCGCGCCAGGGTGGGGCCGAGGGGCGTCGTGGTCATCGGTGCGCTCCGGCGTGGGCGGGCGTGCCGGGTTCGGTGGTGAGGGCACGGTCGGTCAGCGCGTACCGGACGTCGACCAGCGTGGTCTCGTTGACCAGGTCGAGCCGCTGGACGGTGACGGCGTGCACCCGGGCGTCGAGGAGCTGTTCCAGGTGCGCGACGAGCGCGACATGGTCGGTGAAGGCGGATTCGAGCACCAGGATCTGGTGCCGGTACCGCCGGAACAGCCGCCGGTGGTCGCCGAGGAACATCACCGCGACGATGAGTGCCATCAGACCGGCGCTGAGCCACACCGAGCTGGTGTTCAGCGCGCCGAGGATGCCCAGGGCGAGCGCGGAGAAGTAGTACGCGACCTCGTGCTGGTCGAGCTCCGTCGAGCGCAGACGGATGATGGACAGCACGCCGAACAACGCCATTCCCAGCCCGAGCCCGGCGCCGACGTTGCTGGTGCTCAGCGCGCTCGCCACCGCGAGGACGCCGATGTTGACCCCGAGATAGGAGACGACCAGATCGCGCCGGCGGTGTCGGGGGAAGTAGAGCCCGAAGACGAGCAACACCACTGCGCAGATGTCGATCGCGAACAGAACGATCTGTGACATCACCGTCGTTCCTCCTGAGTCGCTGCGGGGGCAGGACGCCGCCTGGTCCTTCATGGGATTTCCGGGAAAGGCGTCCGAAACTTTCAAAATTGGAAAGAAAGTTTCGGAAGTCCATGCCGAACGATAGGTGCACGACAGGTGACTCGTCAATGAACATCTGTTGTCCAGATATGTTCTGGGCGGGAGTCTCCCTGCGTCAGGGGATCGGTTTTCCCTGCTGCGGGGAATTCTCAGGTCCCGGGGGCCGTCGCCCGGCGACGTGGAGGAGCGACGGGTGACGTGATGCGCTTATGGCGGGCCAATGTGAAACTTTCAGTTCCGGCCGTTCGGCAGAGTGAGACGTGACCTCAGGAGCGAAGTGTTGCCGGGAGCAGTCAAGGCCGGGACGACCGCCGGTGTCGGCGGAACGCCTATGGTGTGGAGCCGTCGCGGCGGTGCTGACGGCGAAGAACCACCTGCCCGTGCGTGCCTTCCTCTCCTGCGTCCGATGAGAACGAAGCCGGGAGAACAAGAGAAGCGCCGCCCGGACGGAGGCTTTCCGCCGGTAGTGCGGGCGTGCGGTGTCAACATCATTGTTGATCTAATTAGGCTGATATCCGTGCGATGCGGCGCCTCGGCGGAGTCTTCCTCGGTGTTCCGGAAGATGAGGCTGCCCACGCCTCGTTCGTACGCGATGGACAACGGGGTTCGCATCGCACTTCCGGTGCCGGAGAAGCGGACGTGCACTCGCCGCGCGTGAGCGGACCGAGGGCGCGGGGGAGCGGTGACATCGGGAATTCGCCTGTCGCGGTTTCCGGCCCGTGGCTTGCCGTGACGTGCGAAACTCGGTGCCGGTTTTGCGCGATTCACCCGAATGCGCCGTCGTCCCGAACGCATCAGTCGAAGACGCGCTGCTCCTTGCCCTCGCTGAGCGGGGCGTAATGCTCGGTGATTGCTCATCCTGGCACTCGGCAATTTCGCGATGGGCGTCGACACCTTCGTCATCGCCCCGATCCTCGATCCGATGGCGGACGACCTGGCGGTGAGCCGTACCACCGCAGGGTGGCTGATCACCGCGTTCGCCCTCTCCTACGCCGTGTGCGGTCCGCTCCTGGCCGCGCTGTACGGTCACCGGCCGCCGCGCCGCATCCTGCTGGCCGCCCTGTCCGTGTTCGCCATCGGAAACGTCCTGACCGCGGTGGCGCCCGGCTACTGGGTGGCGATGCTCGGACGTGCCGTCGCCGGGGCGGGAGCGTCCATGTACACCGCGAACGCCCTCGCCGTGGCCCGCGCGACGGCTCCCCCCCGAACGGAGCGGGCGGGCCACCGCGACCGTCGTCGGCGGCCTGACCACGGCGATCGTGGCCGGCCTCCCCCTGGGGGCCTGGCTTGGCGCGCACACGGGATGGCGGCCGACTCTGTGGGTCGTCGTCGCACTCGCTGTGGTCGCGGCGGCAGGCGTCGCCTCCGCCCTGCCGCGACTGCCGGGACAGGCGGTCACATCCCTGCGGGCGCGGCTCGCTCCGCTCACCCGGCTTCCGGTTCTGACCACCCTGATGGCGACCTGGTTGTGCCTGAGCACCAGCTGGACCGTCTACAACTACGTGGACCAGATCACGCGGGAGGCCACCGGCGGCGACGCCGCGAGGACGTCCTTCGTGTTGCTGAGCTTCGGCGTCGGCGCGGTCGCGGGCAACCTCCTCACCGGCCGCCTCGCCGACCGTCTGGGCCCCGCGAGGACCATTGGGTACGCGGCGCCCCTGCTCGTCCTGGCCGCCGCGGCGGCCGCGCTGCTGTCGGCGACCTTCCTCGTGGCGCTGGCGCTCGCGGCGGTCTGGGGCCTGTTCCACTGGACGGTCAACGTCCCGCAGCAGCTCAGAGTCGTCGCCGCGGCGCCGCGGGCCGCCCCCGTCGTCCTGGGCCTCCATCAGAGCACGATCTACATCGGCATCGGCACCGGTGGCGTCGCGGGGGCCGCCGGATTCACCCTGGGAGACGCGCACGGCGTCGGCTACGCCGCGCTGGTCGTCGGCGTGCTCGCCCTCGCCGCGCTCGCCGTATCCCTGCGGATCAACAAGCCGGCCGTGGTGGCGGGGACCCCGCCCAAGCCCGCCGCCCGGGTGACGCGTGCCACGTGAGGGCGCCGTCCGGAGGCGTACGACGGCGGGGCCGCGAGCGTCAGACGTTCCTGGCCGGCTGACGGGTGAGGGCGTCGAGCAGGCCGGGGAACGCCTCGTCCATCTCGGCGCGGCGCAGCGAGTTCATCCGCGACGTCCCGACGTAGTACTGCCGGATCAGGCCCGCCTCACGCAGCACGGTGAAGTGGTGGGTGGCGGTGGACTTGCTGACCGGGATGTCGAAACCCCCGCAGGGGATGTCCGCGCCGGAGGCGTCGAGCTGCGCGACGATGCTCCGGCGTACGGGGTCGACGAGGGCCTCCAGCACCTGCTGGAGGTCGAACTGCGACACCTCTGGATGCGGCGGCGTACGTCCCATGGCTCCCATAGTACGACAGCCATCTAAGTTTGACAGTAATCGTACTTCTGTCGCACAGTGAACCCGCGATCGGGACGAGCGGAGGGTGACATGGCGAGAACTGCGCGGTTCCACGAGACCGGCGGGCCCGAGGTGCTGCGGCTGGACGACCTGGAGCCGGGGGAACCGGGGCCGGGCGAGGTGCGGATCCGGGTGGAGGCGATCGGCGTCAACAGGGCCGAGATCCTGTTCCGGCGCGACCGGTACATCGAGCCGGTGAAGCGTCTGCCCGCCACGCTCGGCACCGAGGCGGCCGGCGTGGTGGAGGCGCTCGGCCCGGAGGTGGCCGGTTTCGCGGAGGGCCAGGCGGTCAGCGTCCTGCCGGGCTTCTTCTCCCAGAACGACTACGGCGTCTACGCCGAGCGGGCGATCGTGCCGGCGTCCGCGCTCCTGTCCCGTCCCGACGGGGTGGACGCGGTCACCGGTGCGGCGGTGTGGATGCCCTACCTCACGGCCTACGGCGCCATGGCGGAGGTGAACGGGATGCGGGCGGGTGACGTGGCGGTGATCACCGCGGCGTCCAGCAGCGTCGGCCTGGCCGCGATCCACACGGCCAACCGCATCGGGGCCACGCCGATCGCCGTCACCCGCACCCGTGCCAAGAGCCGGCGGCTGATCGAGGAGGGCGCGGCCGAGGTCGTCGTCTCCGGCGAGGAGGACGTCGCGGGGCGAGTGCTGGAGCTGACCGGCGGCAGTGGCGCCGCGTACGTCTTCGACGCCGTCGCCGGGCCGGGCGTGACGGAACTGGCCAGGGCCGTCGCCCCCGGTGGGACGTTGTTGCTGTGGGGTGCGCAGAGCGGGCAGCCGACGCCCTATCCGGGGTTCGACCTGGGCATGCCCGCGCTGAACATGCGTACGTACACGGTGCTGGAGATCACCAAGGACCCGCAGCGGTTGCGCCGTGCCGTCGCCTATGTGGCCTCGGGTCTGCGTACGGGAGCCTTCCGCCCGGTGGTGGACCGCCTGTTCCCGCTGGAGGAGGTCGCGCGGGCCCACCGGCACATGGAGTCCGGCACCCAGATCGGCAAGATCGTGCTCACCGTGGACCACTGAGCGCCGAGGCGGCGCAACCGGCCAGGCCATCTGAGCCGTTGATCCGCTTCTATCACGCGATCATGCGGCCGGTCTGGGACCAGCTCGAGCGACCGGGCAGTGGCGCGCGGGTATGGAAGGCCAGCCGCCGCCGCTTCGTCAGCAACGTCCTAGGTCCGCACTTCGAGCAGATCTGCCGCGACTGGTCGCTCCATCACGCCGATCCGGACCTGTTCGGCGGCCTGCCCGCCCGGGCCGGTCACGGAGTCGTCCACGATCCCAAGGCGAGAACCGGTCACGAGGTGGACGTGGCCGTGATCGGCATCGCCGACGGCGGCAAGCCGCCACTGCTGGCCATCGGCGAAGCCAAGTGGAACGACACGATGGGAGTCGCCCACATCGAACGTCTCCGGCACATCCGCGACTTGATCGCCAAGTCCGGCCGGTACGACACCACGGATACCCGCGTCGTCTGTTTCAGCGGCACCGGCTTCAACGACGCGGCGCTCGCGCAGGGCGCTGCCTCGCCTGGTGTGCACCTGATCGGCCTGCCGGCGCTGTACGGCCGGAGCTGACGCGGGCCGGTCCGGCGTGGCGCGGCCTGTCGCGAAAAAGCCGCCCTTGTCCCTGCACGGTCCATCCCACCTGACGCATGCCCGGGACCCGGGCGGGCGCGGTGGCGCTGTCGATAGGGTCCCCTGGATGGGACGCCGGTGAGAGGAATCGTGAGCGTGGTGGAGCGGGCCGACGGGGCAGGGGTGCAAGATGCAGGGTTGCACGAGGTGGGGCCGGGGATCTTCGCCTGGGTGCAGCCGGACGGCACCTGGTGGGTGAACAACGCCGGAGCCGTGGCAGGTGAGGGCGGCGTCCTGATCGTGGACACCTGCGCGACCGAGGCGCGCACCCGGCGGTTTCTCGACGCGGTGGCCGAGGCGACCGGCGGCGCCCCGGTCCGGATGGCGGTGAACACCCACCAGCACGGGGACCACTGCTACGGCAACAGCCTGCTCCCGGGTGACACGGTCGTATTCGGGCACGCGGCGATGAGAGAGGCGTTGCTGGCCGATCCGATCATCGACGGCTGCCCGCCGGCGTGGACGCCGGTGCCCGACTGGGGGCACGTGACGCGCCGCCCGCCGTCGGTGGTGTTCACCTCCGAGCTGACCGTCCATCTCGGGGCGCGCCGCGTCGAGTTGCGGCACCCCGGCCACGCCGCCCACACGTCCGGGGACGTGGTGGCGTGGCTTCCCGGCGAACGGGTGCTGTTCGCCGGAGACCTGCTGTTCAACGGGCTCACGCCGCTGGTGCTGATGGGATCGATCGAGGGCGCGTTGCGGTCGCTGGACTGGCTGGCGGCCTTCGAACCCGAGCACGTCGTGCCGGGACACGGGGCGCTCGCCACCGCCTCCGAGCTGCCGGAGGTCCTGGCCGCGCACGAGCGGTACTACCGCTTCGTCCTCGACGTCGCCCGGGCGGGACGTGAGCACGGGCTCACCCCGCTGGCCGCCGCTCAGGCGGCCGACCTGGGCGAGTTCGCCGGATGGGCGGACGCCGAGCGCCTGGTGCTCAATCTGCACCGCGCCTACGCCGAGGCCGCAGGCGGCGAGGTGGATCTCCTCGCCGCCTTGGCCGACGCCGTGACCTGGCACGGTGGGCCGCTGCCCACGTCGGTTTGAAGCGGGCGCACGGAAACTTAGGCTCGCAAAGTAGTTGCCTGTCTATCGAGGCCCCGGCGCCGCACTCTCCGTCGGTGGTGGTCCCCGATCTGCGTGCCGTGATCTCGGCTGTGGTCGCGGGGGCGGGGATGTCCGTCGTACCGACCTACCTGTGCGCCGAGGAGGTCGCCGCAGGGGCCCTGGTGCTCCTTCTCGAGCCCGAGATCCCGCCGATCAACACCTTCTATCTCGCCGTCCGCTCCGGCACATTGACCGATCCCCGGCTGGCGTCACTGCACCGGTTGCTCGTCGAGCGGTCCAGGACCTGGTAGCCCCCGGGAATGGCTGGGCCCGTCATAAAAGCGGTGGGGCCCAAAAACTCTGATGCCCCTCCTTATGGCTGCTTATTTGAACCTCGCGAGTCGGGCATGTGAGGGTTTCAGCACGGCTCCGGCGCCGTGGCGCCCAGGGGCGCAGCACCGCTGCTTTTGGAAGAGGCGACACCCGTGGCCGTTCCCACTCTCACCCGAGGACGCCGGTCGCGCTGATCAGCCGCCGGTTCCCGCCGCCGGGGCGGAACGCGCAGAACAGGAGAGTGGTGGCACATGACCGGCTTTTATCACGTGTGCTTCACCGTCCCCGACCTGGAGACGGCCATGCGGGACCTGACCGCCGCCGCGGCCCTGCGATGGAGCGAGCCGGTGCGGTCGGCGAGTGGGACTACCGCATCGTCTTCACCGCCGGCGGCCCGCCGTTCATCGAGCTCATCGAGGCCGCTCCGGGCGGACCGTGGGGCGACACCGCGGAGCCCGCCTTCCACCACCTGGGCTGGTGGACCTCCGACGTCCGGGCCGCCGGCGAGCGCCTCGCCGCCGCCGGCTTCCCCGAGGAGTTCTCCGGATGCCCTTTCGGCCGCCCCTTCGCCTATCACCGTGTGACGAGCATCGGTGGCCGCGTGGAGGTGGTCGCGCTCGCCCAACAGCCCGCGTTCATCGACGCCTGGAATCCCGGCGGCGAACCGATGCCCGCGATCAACGAGGAGGCTCACCCATGGAACCCGTGACTCTGATCACCGGAGGGTCGACCGGCATCGGCGCCGAGACCGCCCGGCGCCTGCTCAAGCGGGGCCACCGGGTCACCGCCACCGCCCGCAGGGCCGAGCGGCTCGCCGGCTTCGCCCGGTCGGCCGGCGCCGGCGCCGACCGGCTTCTGACCGTGGCCGGTGACACGGCCGACGCCGGGCACGTCCGTCAGGCAGTGGACCTCACCATGGAGACCTTCGGACGGCTGGACAACGTCGTCGTCAACGCCGGTTTCTCGTTGCCGGGCACGCTCGCCGACCACTCACCCGAGAACATGCGCTCGATGGTCCTCACCAACGTCCTCGGCCCGGCCCTGGTCGTGCAGGCCGTGGGCGCCCGGCATGGTGGACACCCCCTTCTGGGGACAACCGCGGCGGCCGCCCCGGCGCCCCGGTCATGACGGCGGAGCAGGTCGCCGACTGCATCCTGTTCACGCTCGACCAACCGAACGGCGTGGACATCAACCACCTGCAGATGCGCCCCATCGGACAGGTGAACTGAGGCGTTGTTCCGGCGCCGGCGCGGAACCCCCAAGTGACCGGGGGTTCCGCGTCCCCGGTCCTACGACCAGCCCTGCAGGCCGGCGCCGTACGGATAGAGGGGGTTGCCGTAGGTGGTGGGGACGGTCTGGCCCGCGTCGATGCGGGCCCGGATCTCCGACCGCTGGGCGGCGGTCGCGCCCAGGTCGTAGGGGAGGTTCCAGTCCTCGACGGCGTCGGCGAGCACGTCGCCGCCGCCCGGCCTGAGGATCTGGTCGAGGCCGCGCGGAAGCTGCCACGGCAGGCGGCCGCGCGGTGTGTAGTCGCCGAACAGGAGGCTCGCCGTCGCCGGGCCGACCTCCTCACCGCCCCGGTACGTCACCACGATGGCGTCGGCCAGGCCGTTCCACTCGCTGATGACGATGGGCCGGGGGAGGGTCAGCACGACGACCACCGGGATGCCCTGGTTCTTGAAGTTCTGGATGACGGCGAGCTGGTCTGCGGGCAACTGGGGTTGCTCCTTCACCCAGGCGGTGGCGTGCGTGTAGGTCGGCTCGCCGACCGCCACGATCGCGAGCTTGGGCGAAGGCCCGGTGTCCTGGTAGACGTTGACGCCCGCGGTGGCCGCCCGCGACTTGACCGCGTCCAGCAACGTCTGCGAGCCGTACTCCTGGTGGAAGAAGCTCGTCCAGATGCAGCAGGCCGACCCGTCGGTGGCCCGCGGACCGGCGACCACGACGTTGTCGCCCGCCTTGAGCTTCAGCGGCAGCACGCCGTTGTTCTTCAGCAGCGTCACGGACTCCCGGGCGGCCTGGTTGGCGAGCGTGACGTACGACGGCTGGTGGAAGCGGTAGGGGCCGTTCACCGGGTCGCCGTACGGATGCTCGAACACGCCGAGCGTGAACTTCAGGCGCAGGATCCGGGTCACCGCGTCGTTGATCCGCGCGATCGGGACATTTGCCAGGAAGGTCGCCATCGTGAACCCGGTGGCTCCGGGGTCGGCCCCGCCCATCACGTCGGAGCCGGCGTTCGCGGCCTTGACCCATACGGAGGACGGCAGCCAGTCGGTGGTGATGAGACCGGTGTAGCCGAGGTTGTTCCGCAGGTAGTCGAGGATCGGCTTGCTGTCGCCCGCGCCCGAGCCGCCCGGGTCGAGATAGGAGCTTCCGGCGTAGCCCGGCATGATGTTGACGGCGCCGGCCTCCATCGCGGCCCTGAACGGGATCATGTGGTATTTGATCGTCACCGCGTCGTAGGTGATCCCGGCCTCGCCGCCCGCGCCCTCGCCCGGCCAGTGCTTGACGGTTGCCAGGACGGACGAGGGGTTGAGCTCGGGGCCGCCCTGGAGCCCGGCCACCAGCGCGCGGACCTGGGCGGCCGCGACGTCGGCGTTCTCGCCGTTGCCCTCCTGGATGCGGGGATAGAGGACCTTGGTGCCGACCTCGGCGAGCGGGCCGAGCACGCCGCGCGCCCCGACCTCCAACTCCTCGCGGCGCTGCATGTCGCCGAGCCTGTAGTCGAGCGCGTAGTCCCTGCCCGCCGCGAGCGCGCTCTGCAGCGGGTAGGTGGTCTGGTATCCGGCGATGGTGTCGCCCGCCGAGACGGGCGGGATGCCGAGCCGGGTTCCGGACGCGCCCAGCAGGACGGCGTGCAGGTCGTTCGGCAACGCCGGGCCGAAGTGCCAGCCCGAGAGCGGGTAGGTCTGGGCGTTGTAGAACATCTGGTACGCCTTCTCCTCGGGGGTCATCCTGCCGAGAAGGTCGTTGACGCGGGTCTCGACGGGCAGCCGCCAGTTCTCGTACGGCTCGATCGTCCCGTTCTTGTTGAGGTCGCGGGCGCCGTTGACGATCGGGACGCCGTCGGCGACCTGCTCGATGTCGGGCAGGTAGAGGCTGAAGGTGCGGATGTTCGACGTCGTCCTGGCACCCGACCCGCTCACCGCGACGACGAACCACTTGTACGTCCACCGGTCGGGGATGTCCCAGGCAGGCGTGTAGCTCGTGCCGGTCACCTCGGCGACCTTGGTGTAGAGGTCGATCAGGTTGCCCGATGCGGTGAAGTCGTAGTCTGTGCGGCTGACGTTCAGCCAGACCTCGTAACGGACCGCGCCGGAGACGGCCGCCCAGGAGAACGCGGGCCGCCGGGTGTCGGTCACCATGGCCTTGTCGGCGGGGGCGGACAGCGCGAACTGGCCGGTGACCGCCGGGGCCTTGGCAGGCGGAGACAGCAGGGGCGCGGTCGTGGCCGCCGTGTCCACGGTGCCGAAGACCTGGAACTCCCACAGGGAGTAGCCGTAGCCCGTCGCCCGGGCGGTGCCGACGAAGCGGACGTAGCGGCCGTCGCCGGTGACGTTCAGGTTCTCGACGCCGCCCCTGCCGGTGGTCGTGGTGTGGATCGGCGTCCATGACGTGCCGTTGGCGGACACCTCGATCCGGTAGCCGGTGGCGTACGCGGACTCCCAGTTGAGCGTGACGCCCGTGATGTGCCCGGTGCCACCGAGGTCCACCCGCAGCCACTGGTCGTCGGAGTACTGGCTCGACCAGCGGGTCGTCGTCCGCCCGTCGAGCGCCGCCGCCGGGGCGTTGCCGCCCTCCCACGACGAGGCCGTCACCTGCTTGTACGCCGAGATCGGCGTGCCGGTCGGCGGTGGGTCGGTGGTGCCGCCGCCGCTCGTGTGGACGGCGAACTCCCACAGCGAGTAGCCGTAGCCGGTGGCGCGGGCGGTGCCGTACACGCGGACGTACCGTCCTGAGCCGGTCACGGCGAGGGTCTGCGTGCCGCCGGTGCCGGTGGTGGTGGAGTAGAGGTCGGTCCAGGTGGTGGCGTTGTCGGACGCCTGGACCTTGAAGGTTGTGGCGTAGGCCGCCTCCCAGGTCAGGACCACCTTGCAGATCGTCTTGGCCGAGCCGAGGTCGACCTGGAGCCACTGCGGGTCGGCGGCGGCGCTGGACCAGCGGGTGCCGGGGTCGCCGTCCACCGCCGCGGACGCGGGCGTCCCGGCGTTCTCGGTGGACGAGGCGGTCGCGGGCCGGTTCAGTGCGCTGTTGGGGCCGGTGCAGCCCGAGGACGTGCCGGTGGTGCCGTAGACCTGGAACTCCCACAGGGAGTAGCCGTACGCGGTGGCGCGGGCGGTGCCGTACAGGCGGACGTAGCGGCCCGAGCCGGTGACGTTGAGGGTCTGTACGCCGCCGGTGCCGGTGGTGGTGGAGTAGACGTCGGTCCAGGTGGTGGCGTTGTCGGATACCTGGATCTTGAACGCCGTGGCGTAGGCGGCCTCCCAGGTGAGGGTGACCTGGCTCAGCGTCGCCGTGGTCCCGAGGTCGACCTGGAGCCACTGCGGGTCGCTGAACGCGCTGGACCACCGGGTGCCGGTGTCGCCGTCCACCGCCGCCGATGCGGGGGCGGCGGCGTTCTCGGTGGACGAGGCCGTCGCGGTCTTGCCCTGCGACAGCAGTACGGGCGCGGCGTGCGCGGGCCCGGCGACGACGCTCGCGAGCAGCGCCAGCGCCACCGCCAGGACGAGAGCGAGCCCGTGCCGGAGCGGAAGGGTGTGTCTCATGGCGTCTCCTGTCCGCGCTACCAGCCGACCGCGACCAGCAGCCACTGCGGGTCGCCGTGCGAGATGAACGACGAGTGGCCCGCGTAGTCGTCGTAGGGGAAGCCGTAGGCGAGCTTGCCGATGGCGTGATCGTGCCAGAACTTCGCGTAGTAGTTCGCCGGGGCGGCCTTGTAATAGTTCGCCGCGTCCGACTGCTGGGCGTCGGACATCCCGGCGACGTGCCGGTTCAGCGCCGCGCACATCTTCGGGGCCTCGGCGAGCGGCCCGGCGCACCCCGTGACCTGCGAGGTCGTCGCCGTCACGCCCTGCTGGGCGGCGTAGCCGGTGAAGTAGTTCGCGTACGCCCCACCGGGCTGGAAGATCGACGCGCTGCCCGGGGCCGGGATGCGGTACGGCGCCTGCACCTGGGCCAGCGGCTTGAACTCGGCAGGCACCTCGTCGATGAACCGCTGGAACGTCGCCGCGCGGGACTCGGCGAAGGTGGCGTAGTCCTCGCCGACGGCGACGTCGTAGCCGTCGCGGGCGTGCAGGCGCATCGCGAGCTTCAGGCCGAACGCGTCCACCCGGGTCGTGTTGCCGTTGAACACCGACGGGCCGACGGTGAACTCGATGAAGTCGTAGTACTGGCTGGTGGGGGAGCCGAGGTAGAAGTACATGCGGCCCGCCGTGTTGGCCGGCATGTCGAAGTAGGGCTGCTCGGCGATCGAGTGGACCTGGCCGTTGTAGCTCCAGTAGACCTGCGAGTCGGGATACTGGCCGTTGGTCCGGTTGAGGATCTTGACCATGACGACGTTCCTGGCCGCGGGGATGTTCGAGATGTCGCCCCAGAAGGCGTCGGGCGGGGTCGTCGGGCCGGTCGTCGGATCCGTCGAGCCGCCCGTGGTGTTCACGGTGAGGCTCCACAGCGAGTAGCCGTACGCGGTGGCGCGGGCGGTGCCGTACACGCGGACGTAGCGGCCCGAGCCGGTGACGTCGAGGGTTTGCGTGCCGCCGGTGCCGGTGGTGGAGTAGAGGTCGGTCCAGGTGGAGGCGTTGCCGGACGTCTGGACCTTGAAGGCCGTGGCGTAGGCGGCCTCCCAGGTCAGGACGACCCTGCAGATCGACCTGGTGGAGCCGAGGTCGACCTGGAGCCACTGCGGGTCGCCGAACGCGCTGGACCAGCGGGTCGCGCCGTTGCCGTCCACGGCCGCGGAGGCGGGGGTGCCGGCGTTCTCGGTGGACGAGGCGGTGGCGGGCCTGCCCAGTGCGGCGTCGGTCGTGCCGCAGGTGGCGGAGGACGTCGTGCCGTAGACCTGGAACTCCCACAGCGAGTAGCCGTACGCGGTGGCGCGGGCGGTGCCGTACACGCGGACGTAGCGGCCCGAGCCGGTGACGTCGAGAGTCTGCGTGCCGCCGGTGCCGGTGGTGGTGGAGTAGACGTCGGTCCAGGTGGAGGCGTCGCCGGACACCTGGATCTTGAATGCCGTGGCGTAGGCGGCCTCCCAGACGAGGGTGACCTGGCTCAGCGTCGCCGTTGCGCCCAGGTCGACCTGGAGCCACTGCGGGTCGCCGAACGCGCTGGACCAGCGGGTCGCGCCGTTGCCGTCCACGGCCGCGGAGGCGGGGGTGCCGGCGTTCTCGGTGGACGAGGCCGTCGCGGTCCTGCCCTGCGACAGCAGGGCGGGCGCGGCCGCGGCCGGTGCGGACACGGCCGCCGCCGCGACGACGCAGGCCACGACCAGGACCAGTGCGCTGAGCACGGCCGTCAGGGCGCGGCGCGTGGGATGGATCCTCGAACGCTGTCTCATGATGGCGATCTCTCTTCGGGGGGTGAACGGGACGAGCCCTGACCAGAGAATGATCGCCTTCGATACTTAGGTCAATACTTGAATTTAGTATGCAAGCAAAAGATCTTGACATGCGGCGTCCACTGTCGCCGACGACCGGGAGTCGCCGGGGGCCGGGCGCGATCCTCGGCGGCGGGGGGCTGCCGCGTTCGGCGGACGGCGGCCCGGCTCAGGGCTCCGGGCCGCGGGGGCACGTCAAAGCCGGCTGAACACGGAGGTCAGCGTCTCGATCTCCTGCGCGGAGAGCTTGTCGGTGAAGTGACGGCGTACCGCGGCGTCCAGGCCGGGGTGTGCGGCGGTGATGGCCGCGCGCCCGGTGTCGGTGAGGGTGACGATGACACCGCGGGTGCGCTCACGGGCGACGAGTCCGCGCTCGCTCATGCGGGTGAGCTGGTGGGAGATGCGCGTGCGATCCCAGCCGAGTGAGGCGGCGAGCTCGCTCTGGCGCAGGGCGCCTCCCGCCTTGATGAGGTTGACGAGGATCGTCAGGTCCGGCTCGGACAGGTTCGCCGCCTCGGCGGTGTCCGCGATCACGAGGGCTCGGACGATCTCGTGGGCGCGCTTGAAGGCGACCCAGAAATCGACGGGCTCCGGTGCGGCGCCTGTCGCGGCCTCGTTAGACGCGGCGGCCTCTTCGCCTTGTGTTGACATATCAACGTGCCTCTTCCTAGTGTTGAGATATCAACGCTAACAAACGGCCGCACCCGCGGCGTCCCCGTCCACCCTTCACGCTTCACAGGAGGCACCATGCAGACCCGACAACTTGGAACCGGTGGCCCCCGGATCGCCCCTGTCGCGCTGGGCTGCGCCGGCATGTCCGACCACACCGCCCCCGCCGATGAGGCCGACGCCATCGCCACGATCCGTACGGCCCTCGACGCCGGCATCACCCTCCTCGACACCGCCGACTTCTACGGCATGGGCCACAACGAGGACCTCATCCGCCGCGCCCTGCGCGCCGGTGATCGCGACAAGGCGCTCCTCAGCGTCAAGTTCGGCGGTCTGCGCGGTCCCGACGGAGCCTTCGTCGGCATCGAGGGCCGGCCCGCTTACGTGAAGAACGCGCTCGCCTACTCGCTGCGCCGCCTCGGCAGCGACCACGTGGACATCTACCGCCCCGCTCGCCTCGCCCCCGACACCCCGATCGAGGACACGATCGGCGCGATCTCCGAGCTGGTCCAGGCCGGGTACGTCCGCCACATCGGGCTCTCCGAGGTGGGGCCGGAGACCATCCGCCGGGCCCACGCCGTGCATCCGATCTGCGATGTGCAGATCGAATACTCCCTGTTCAGCCGTGGCCCCGAGACCAACGGCATCCTGGACACCTGCCGCGAGCTGGGGATCGGCGTCACCGCCTACGGGGTCCTCGCACACGGCCTGCTCACCGGCGCCTACCGGCAACCGGCCGAGGGCGACCCGCGCGCCCACTGGCTGCCCCGCTTCCACCCCGGCAATCTCGCCGCGAACCTCACGCTCGTCGACCGGTTGCGGCCGCTCGCCGACGTGCACGGCGTCAGCGTCGCGCAACTCGCCACCGCCTGGGTCATCGCCCAGAGCCGCGAGCGCGGCACCATCGTGGCCGTCCTGGGCACCCGCCGGCCGCGCCGCGTCGAGGAGGCCCTGGCCGCGGCCGGCGTCGCCCTGACCGGCACGGACCTCCGCGCGATCGACGAGGCCGTCCCGGCCGGCGCGGTGGCCGGCACCCGCTACGCCGCCCCTCTCATGGCCCTGCTGGACAGCGAACGCGTTCCTGCACCGTCTACAGAAAGAACAGGTCGCTGATCATGAACACCTCTCAGTCGCCGCTCGCCGAGCCGGTCCGGTCCGGGAAGCCGATCGGAGTGGGGATCATCGGACTCGGGGCGAACGGAGGCTGGGCCGAGCGCGCCCACCTGCCGGCCCTGCGTGCCGTCCCGGGTTACGAGCTGAGGGCCCTCGCCGCGAGTTCGAAACAGTCGGCGGAGCGCTCCGGCCACAAGCACGGTGTGTCGCGCACCTTCGGGACCGCGGCGGAACTGGCCGCCTGCGACGAGGTGGACCTCGTGGTCGTGGCGGTGAAGGTGCCGCATCACCGGGAACTGGTGCGAACGGCGCTGAGCGCAGGCAAGAGCGTGCTGTGCGAGTGGCCGCTGGGCAACGGGCTCGCGGAGGCCGAGGACATGGCGCGGCAGGCACGCGGCCGCGCGCTGCCGACCGTCGTCGGACTCCAGGCGCGGTCGCACCCGGCCCTCGCCTACGTGCGGGATCTCGTGGCCGACGGCTACGTGGGGGAGGTGCTGTCCACGACGGTCGTCGGCTCCGGCGGCGCCTGGGGCGCCACCGTCGGCCCCGGCGATCACTACGTGCTCGACGCCGCCAACGGCGCGACACTGCTGACCATCCCCTTCGCCCACACCCTCGACGGATACGCGTCCGTCCTGGGAGAGCCCGAGGACCTGCGGATCGACCTGGCGTCGCGGCGTACGTCCGCCGTGGACACCGAAAGCGGACTGCCCGTGCCCATGACCGCCGCTGACCAGGTGGTGGCCTCGGGACGGTTGCCGGGCGGCGCGGTGGTCACCTTCCACTACCGCGGAGGCGTTTCCCGGGGCATCAACTTCCGCTGGGAGATCAACGGCACCGAGGGCGACCTCGTCATCACCGCCCCGATCGGCCACCTCCAGCTCAGCCCGATCACCATCGAAGGCGGCCGCGGGACATCCACCGGACTCGCTCCCCTGACGGTGCCGGAGTCATACGTTCGCGTCCCGCGGCTGGACCCCCACGCCGACGCGCCGGCCTACGCGGTCGCCCACGCCTACCAGCGGTTCCTGGACGACCTGCGCGAGGGCGGCACGCCGGGCGTACCCGATTTCGCGCACGGCGCCGCCCGGCACCGTGGCATCGAGTCCGCGATCACGACGGCCTGACCGGACGTACGGGGCTCGGCGGCGCACGCGGGAGGCGCCGGCGGCGGTGAAGTACGCCGCCACCTCCGCGGGGAGCATTCCGGCTTCGCGGAGACGAGGCGAGCCAGAAACGGAAGCGGGTGCCCCGCGACTCGCGTCACGGGGCACCCCGGGTGAATCAGATCGGCGCGTCAGCGCCGTCGATCTGCCCTCTGGCCGACGAAGGTGTCTCCTGTCTGCTCGCTCGCACCGGGCAGATCAGGTCTGGTTGAACAGCGAGAGGGTCAGGGTCGAGTGGTACTCGCCGGCGGCGACGTCGACCGGGGTGCGCAGGGCGAGGTCGGCGTTGACCTTCGAGGTGCCGATCTCGTCGGAGGAGTTGGCGGTCGACACCAGCAGCTCCTGGCCCTGCAGACCCACCTCGGGGGCTCCGGTGCCGTCGGAGATGACACTGGAGACCGGCTCACCGGCCGACACCGCCCCGGTGGAGGAGTCGCTCAGCAGACGCGGCTTCCATCCCAGGTACTGCGGGCCGATGGTCTTGGCCGGGTCGTCGGAGGCGACGAACTGGCTCGACTGGCCCACGACCGCCCAGAACTCACCGGCGGGGATGTCCTCGGGGTTGCGGGTGTCGGACACCGTCACCGTCGGCAGGGTGCCGGTGAACTGACGGGCGGCGGCGTCGGAACCGTTCTCCGTCAGGGACACCCCGTTGTTGTCGGCCACCGTCATCGACAGCTGACCGGGCGTGGTGATGGGCTCGATCTTCACCGACACGTCGATGCCGCTGCCGGGGTTGTCGTCGGCCAGCGCGGGACCGGCCACGCCGGCACCGGCGAGCGCGAGGCCGAGCACGGCCGCGGCGAGCAGCTGGGTGGTCCTGTTGATTCTCATGTTCGCTCCATTTATGGGGGGCCGGCCGGCTCATCGGCCGGCCCCGGTTGTGCTAGCGCGGTGTCCACGTCGTGGAGACCGTGGTCGCCGCGGTGTAGGTCAGCGGCAGCTGACCGCCGTGTGAGCAGCTCAGCGGCAGCCGACCGCCGTGTAAGCAGCTCAGCGGCAGGAGGCCGCGGTGTAAGCAGCTCAGCGGCAGGAGGCCGCGGTGTAGGCGGCGTCGTAGGACGACGTCACCTGCTTGCCGCCGATCGTCGCGGTCCCCTTCACGGTGACCTTGCCGGCGTCGATCTGGGCGGTCCGGGTGTTGAAGGACTGGTAGGCCTGCTTGCCCGGAGCCACGTCGGCCACCGTCTTCTTGCCGAACGGGGTGTTCAGCTCCACGGTCGCCGGAACGTCACCGTTGTTGACGGCCGTGACCGCCAGATACGCCGAGGTGCCGATGCACCGGGAGGCGGCGGTGACGGTCAGCTTGACCTCCGGCGAGTCCTTCGGGCCGCGGATGAGCGTGAAGTCGTCCACGTCGAAGTTCGCCCCGGTGAACACCAGATAGAGCTTCACGCTCCCGGAGGGGACGTTCGTGAGCGGCGTCGAGACGTCCGCGTACGACTCCCACCCGCCGGTGTTGGGAACGGTGACGCTGCCGAGCAGGGGGCCGGTCGGGGAACCGGTCCTGATCTCGAAGCCGCCGCTGGGGTCGGGGGAGGCCACCCGGGCCGTGAAGCGGGTGACGCCGGTGAGGTCCACGCCGTCGTACGCCGCCCAGTCGCCGGGGTTGACGTAGCCGAGCACGGTGCCGCCGTGCGCGGGGGCGTGGGGGTAGGTGTCGACGCCGTTCGCCTCGGTCCAGCTCTCGGCTTGGACGGTGACGTCGCCCTGCGCCGGGTCGAGCTCCTTGATACGGATGTTCCGGAACGCCACCTCGTCGCCGTCGCCGTGGTTCTGGATGCCCACGTAGCCCTGCTGGAGGGACCGCTTCGGGTCGGTGTTGACGAAGTCGTTGATCTTCACGCCGTTCAGGAGGATCTGCAGGCGCTCGCCCTCCACGCGGATCTCATAGGTGTTCCACTGACCCGGCGGGTTGAGCGCGGCGTCCCGGGCCTTGAGGTCCGCCGACTGGAAGCCGTAGACCGACCCGGTCGTCTTGTCCGGGGAGTCCGTGGCGTCGATCTGGATCTCGTAGCCGTTGTCGACCGCCGACCAGGGGTCGTCGGAGGCGGGGAAGCCGACGAAGACGCCCGCGTTGTCGTCGCCGCGCATCTTCCAGTCGAGCTTGAGCGAGTAGGAGTGGAACTCCTTCGCCTTGTACCAGAACAGCCCCAGGCCGCCGTGCGAGGTCAGGGTGCCGTCGGCGTTGGTGAACCCGCCGGGCCCGGCCTGCTCCCAGCCGGTGGTGCTGCCGTTGTAGAGCGTCGTGTAGCCGGTCTCGGGACGGCAGTCGGCCTTCAGGTCGCCCATGGCGTACCTGATGCCGCCGAGCAGGTGCTGCCGGAACTCCGGCTCGGAGAACGAGGACGCCGTGTGCCCGCCGCCCGTGTAGAACGACCGGCCGCCCTGATACTCCTTGCACCAGGCGATCGGGTGGTCGTCGCCCATCTTCCCGCCCGAGTACGACTTCTCGTCGAGTGTGGCCAGCACGTGCGCGGTGCTGCGGGCGTTGGTCCGGTAGTCGTACCACTCGTCGGTGCGCGTCCACGTCGAGCCGAGGTGGGCGGTCGCCGGGTGGGCCCGGTCCTCCACCTTCACCGTCGCCTGCTGGACGGCGGGGTGGGAGGCGAACCACGCCCCGACCAGGCCGCCGTAGAACGGCCAGTCATACTCGGTGTCGGCCGCCGCGTGGATGCCCACGTAGCCGCCGCCCGCCTTGACGTACGACTCGAAGGCCGCCTGCTGGGCGTCGTTCAGCACGTCGCCCGTGGTGCTGAGGAACACCACGGCCTTGTACTTCGCGAGGTTCTGGGCGGTGAAGACGGCGGGGTCCTCGGTCGCGGTGACCTTGAAGCCCAGGTCCTTGACGGCCTGGATGCCCGCCGGGATCGAGTCGTGCCGGAAGCCGGCCGTACGGGAGAAGACCAGGACCTCGCCCTCGGCGCTTTCGCCGGCCGGCAGCGTCCACTTCTGGGCGTTGCCGCCGTCACAGGTCTTGATGACCATCTGCCCGGTGTCCGAGGCGTCGAGGCACTTGCCCGACTGCGGGTTCTTGATGGTGCCGTCCGTCCCGACGGTCCAGACCTGCGCGCCGACGCCGGCGACGCAGTCCCAGATCTGCACCCGCGTGCCGTCGGCGGTGCCGCCGTTGGACACGTCGAGGCACTTGCCGAGCGAGCGGAGGGTGTTGCCGCTGACCGTCCAGACCTGCGCCCCGGTCCCGTTGCACTCCCAGAGCTGCACCTTGGTGCCGTTGGCGGGATCGGCGTTCGAGACGTCGAGGCACAGGCCGGCGGGGCCGACGATCGGTCCCGGGCTCCTGCCCGTGGGCGGCTCGGCCGTCAGCGTGAAGTCGTCCAGGTCGAACAACGCGCCGTCGTTGCCCTTGAAGACCAGGTAGAGCTCGGTTGTGCCCGCCGGGGCGTTCGACAGCGGCGCGGACACGTCGGTGAACGTCTCCCAGCCTCCGGTGACGGGCACGCTCACCTTGCCCAGCAGGGTGCCGGTCGGCGACCCCGCGCGCACCTCCATGGTGCCGCCCTTCCCGCCGGAGGAGACGCGGGCGGTGATCCCCTTGGCCTTGGTCAGCTCGTAGGGCTTGAAGGAGATCCAGTCGCCGGCGTTGATGTCGCCGACCGTCCTGCCGCCGTGCGCGTTGCTCTTCCCGATCGGGTTGATGCCCTGGGAGGCCGTGTAGTGCTCGGCCTGGCGGTGCCGGGGCTGCAGGATGTGCTGCGCGTGGGTGGTCAGTCCGCCCTTGTCGGTGTATTCCGCGTCGAACACGGCGAAGATGTTCGCCGCGTCGTCGTGCTCGCCGTCGACGGGGACGGTGAGCTCGCCGGAGCAGCCGTTCTTCGAGGTGATCTGGTGGCCGTGGCTGTCGTGGCCGAGCACGTAGGTCATCTTGACCTTCGCGCAGTCGACGTCGCCGTCCTCCGGGTCGGTCACCTTGATCGTGAAGGGGACCGTCTCGCCCCACTGGAACAGGCTGCCCGCCGTGGGGGTCTCGATGACCACGGTCGGAGCGGTGTTGCCCGCCGTGATGCGCACGCTCGCGCTGCCGCTGTTGCCGGCGGGGTCGCGCACCGTGAGCGTCGCGGTGTACTCGCCGTCCTTGTCGTAGGTCTTGACCGGGTTCGCCTCGGTGGAGGTGGTGCCGTCGCCGAAGTCCCAGGCGTAGGTGAGCGTGGCGCCCTCGGGGTCGGCGGAGCCGGCCGAGGAGAACGTGACTGTGAGAGGCGTCTTGCCCGAGGTCTTGTCGGCCTTGGCCACGGCGATCGGGGAGCGGTCGCGCCCCTTGATGTACTCGAAGCGGTACAACGCCGAGTTGGCGTCGCCGTTGAAGTAGCCGGTGCCGTAGTCGAGCACGTACAACGCGCCGTCCGGGCCGAAGGCCAGGTCCATCACCTGGGTGCCGGTCCACGGGAAGTTCGCGATGTCACCGCGCGTCCCGTCTGCCTGCACGTCGATCGCCTTGATCCACCTGCGTCCGAACTCACCGGCGAACAGGTGGCCGTCGAGGTCCTGCGGGAACTTGACCGCGGACTTCAGGTCGGCGTCGTAGTGGTAGATCGGCCCACCCATGGGGGACTCGGAGCCGTCGCCGAACTCGGGGGGCGAGCCGGCGTCGCCGCCGTACCTGATCCACGCGGGCTGAGCGGGCGGCAGCGTGCGCTGCCCGGTGTTGCGGGGGGAGGCGTTGACCGGGCCGCCGGCGCAGTCGTACTTCGCTCCGGAGGGGCCGGAGGGGAAGGTGAACGCGTTGTAGGTCTCGGCCGGCGTGTTGGTGCCCGTGCAGTAGGGCCAGCCGTAGTTGCCGGCACGGGTGACCCGGTTGAACTCGACCTGGCCGCTCGGCCCCCGGTTGGGGTCGGCGGTGCCGGCGTCGGGGCCGTAGTCACCCACGTAGACGACGCCGGTGGCCTTGTCGACGCTCAGCCGGAACGGGTTGCGGAAGCCCATCGCGTAGATCTCGGGCCGGGTGTTCGGAGTGCCCGGTGCGAACAGGTTGCCCTCGGGGATGTCGTAGGTCCCGTCCGGCTTGACCTTGATGCGCAGGATCTTGCCCCGCAGGTCGTTGGTGTTGCCCGCGCTGCGCTGGGCGTCGTACGCCGGGTTGCGGTCGGGCCGCTGGTCGATCGGGGAGTAGCCGGACGAGTCGAAGGGATTGCTGTCGTCGCCGGTCGAGAGATAAAGGTTGCCGTCGGCGTCGAAGTCCATGTCGCCGCCCACGTGGCAGCAGATGCCGCGGTCGGCCGGCACGTCGAGGATCTTGACCTCGCTGTCCTTGTCCAGCGTCCAGTCGGGCTTGACGGTGAACCTGGACAGCCGGTTCACGCCCTTCCAGGCCGAGAAGTCGGACGCGGTCGCCGGGGCGTCGCCGTCGGGGGTGTTGAGCCGGGGCGCGTAGTAGAGGTAGATGAACCGGTTGGTCGCGAAGCCCGGGTCGGCGGCGACTCCCTGGAGCCCCTCCTCGTCGTGGCTGTAGACGTTCAGCGTGCCGACCACGGTGGTGTCGCCGCGGGCGTCGGTGCGCCGCAGGACGCCCTCACGAGCGGTGTGCAGCACCGACAGGTCGGGCAGCACGGTCATCGTCATCGGCTCGCCCATCTCGGCGACACCCCTGGCGAGCTCCACGCGCTGATAGTCGGCGGCGTCGATGGGCGCCGCCTGCGCGGGCGCGGCCGGGGTGAGCACGGTCAGGCCCGTGAAGGCCAGGAGTAAGGCACACGTCTGCGCGATCCGTTTTCTGGTGCGATCGGCTGGCCGCCTGGGGGGCATGGCGGTGCTTCCTTTCCCTCGGTGCGGTACGGCCCGGCACGATGATGGGCATGGTTCCGCTTCACAACCGGCCGGGGTCGCGGCGATTGTCCCGAAGGTAAGCGTCCTTTTGTGATTTGTGAAGATAGTTGGGGCGAATGTGGCTAACTTTTAATAGGTTCCGACGAAAGTTCGCGCGTGTCGCGGCGGAATGCGTTCAGTCCCGCTCCCGTCCGGGCTCACGGCCGGTCTTCCCTGTCGGCGTCCTCCTCGAAGTCGAGGTCGGGATAGAGGTCGCCGTCGAGCATGGCCTGGAGTTGCCGGCGTGTCTCGGCGAGCTCGGAGACGACCTCGTCCGACGGCTCGGACTTCGACGGCTGGGACTCCGGCGACTCGGCCTCGCGGAGGCCGAGCGTCAGGGACTCCAGCTCGGCGAGCACGGCCCGCATCGCGGTGACAGCGGGCGCCTCGGCCGTCGCGTCGTCCCCGTCGCCGTCCCCCGAATCCGTCCAGACCATCAGCCACGCGGCCGAGCGCAGGCACCGCACGCGGGGGACGATCTGATCCAGGTCGCCCCACAGCCGCGCCGCCCGCTGGTAGGCGAGCAGCGCCTCGTCCATCCGCCCGGCGAACTGCAGCGCCTCGGCGGCGGACCAGGCCAGCTCCGCGTTCAGCTCCTTCGCCTCGGGGTCGTCCTGCACGAGCCCCGCGGCCATGACGAGCTGCTCGGCGGCCTCCAGGTGCCGGCCCAGCTCGGTCAGCGACCGGCCGTACTGCGCCCGCGTCCGCGCGACGGCCCGCGCCTCGTACGGGACCTCGACGCGCGGCATCGCCTCCTCGAACAGTGCGATGGCCTCGCCGTGCCGATCGAGAGCGTGGTAGGCGCCGGCGGCGGCGAAGATGTTGTGCAGCGCGTCCGCCTCGGAGATGCCGTCCCAGCGGTCGGCCGCGGCGAGTGCAGCCGCCACCACGTCGAGTTGCCGGCCGGGCTGCCGGCCGAGCGCCTCGACGAGCAGGGAGCTCAGCTCCGCCGCCTCGTCGGCGGGCAGCAGGTCCCCGCCCCACTCCAGGGCCGTCGACACGTGGTCCTCGGCGCCCTTCGGATCCCCGTGATCGAGGGCGATCCGGCCGAGCATGCCCGCGGGCCGCGCGGCGTGCCAGGGCATGCCCGCGTCGCGGTAGCGGTCCACAGCGGCGGTCAGGTGCGTGCGGGCGGCGTCGAGGTCGCCGAGCAGGAAGCAGATCCGGGCCAGGATGTCGTGGTAGGCGCCGGCCCGGCCGGTGCCGCCCAGCTCCTCCGCCGTGGACAACTCCGCCTCCACCCGGGCGCGCGCCGCCTGGATGTCGGTCTCGGCCGGCTGGTCCGGGCCGGCGAGCGTGCTCACCGCGACGTACGCCCCGGCCCTGCGGGCCGCCAGGTACTCCCCGGCGTCGAGCGCCCCCCGGGCGTACGCGGCGGCGGCCTCGGCGGTGACGGTCTCCGCGAGGGACTCGCCGCCGGCCCGGTCACCCGCGTAGGCCAGGGCGACGGCCGCCGCGGCGCGCGCCTCCAGCGCGTGGGCCCGGTCGCCGAGCCGCTCGAAGCGTTCCGCGACGGCGAGGAGCCGCGGGTGCGCGGCGCCGGGGTCCTGCTCCATCGCCGTCCCCGCCCTCCTGAACTCGACCTGCGCGGCCACCGGCTCGGGCAGCTCGGACCCGGTCGCGGCGACCCGTTCCCACGCCTCGTCCGCGTGCGGGTGACGCAGTGCGGACAGCCGCCGCGCCTCGGCGACGAGTTCGTCGAGGGAGGCCTGCGCGGGCGACGCCTGCGCGGGGCGGGGCGGGACCGGGCCGGTGGCCCCCGCCGCCGCCGGCCGCGGCAGCCGTACGGGAGAGCCCAGCGGCAGCCGGTCGAGCAGGGGTTCCCGGCTCAGCCGGGCCGCCACTTGCTCGCTCACGACCCGGGTGCCGTTGCGGGCGTCGTAACGGGCGCAGATGTCGCCGATTTCCCGTTCCAGGTCGCAGAGCACGGCTCCCGCCGTACGGTCGCCCACCGGCAGGTCGTCGTAGCCGAGCGCGGCCAGGCGGCGCAGCAGCACGGCGGCGCCGCAGATGAAGCCGAGCCGCCGCGAGACCTCCTCGCCCTGCGGCGGGAGCCAGGCGACGTGCTCGGTGAGGATCTCCAGGCCGCGCGCCTCGTTGCCGGTCAGCGCGCAGAACTCGATGTGCTGCCCCACGGTCTCCCGCAGGGAGAGCGTGCGCCGGGCCAGCTGGTAACCCTTCAGGTGGGCGCCTCGGGCGTCGTCGGCGCGGCCCGTCCGCAGCAGCGGCAGCAGGGCCTGTCCGAGCACGCGGTGGGGCTCCTCGGCGCAGGTCAGCCGGCCGCCGAGCAGCGGCGCCCAGAACTCCAGCGCGCCCTCGTCGTCGCCCGCGGCCTCACGCCACGCGCCCCACCCGTTGTGCTCGCAGGCCTCGCAGTCGGCCATCTCGTCGTCCGGCGCGGCGATGGACGCCTCCATCGCGGCGGCGGCCGCTTCGACGTCGCCGGTCTCCTGCGCCAGCAGTGAGCGCAGCGCGAGCACCGGGCGCGGGCTGTAGCCACGCTCCCGGTAACGGCTCTGGAGCTCGTCGAGCCAGCGGTGACTCGTCTCCAGCGGCACGGCGGGGTTGTTGACGAGGCTGTGCGTCATCCACTTGAGCTGCCAGTAGATGGAGTAGGTCAGCCGCCCCAGCTCCGCGGGGAAGTCGTCGAGGAGCCGCAGGAGCCGTCCCGCGGCGACCGGCATCCGGTCGCCCTCGGCGGCGTAGAGGTACGCCTCGATGAGGGCGAGCAGGACCTCGCCCTCCAGCCCGCGGTCGCCGGCGGTGCGCGCCTGCGCGGCGAGCACCTCCAGGCGCTCGGCCTTGTGCCGGCCCTCTGGCAGGGCCCGGCACTCCTGCAGGTCCGCGCGGATCGCCGCGGTATCGCTCACTGCCCCTCTCCTTCACCGGTCACGCTCGCCGCGGCCCAGCCGAGCAACTGGTCGAAGGCCCGGTTCAGCAGCGAGGCGTCCATCGGCCGCAGCGGCCGGTGCGTCATCAGCAACGCCTGGGCGTACAACGCCTCGACGGCGGTGACGAGCAGCGTCCTGTCGGGGATCGTCGCCAGCCTGCGCACCACCGGGCTGCGGTGGTTGAGCACGAGCTGCGCGCGCGGCGCGGACGACTTGAGCGCGCCGAGGATCTCGGCCCACAGCTCGTCGGACTCGGCGGCGGTCTCCGCGCGGGTGCGCTCGCTCCGGGCGGCCCGCGAGTCGAGGTGGAGGGCGGACACCGACGCCGGATAGAAGGCGCGCAGGATCACGTCGCACTCCAGCGGGTCCAGCGCCGCGCGGGCCGCGGCCAGGAACGCGGCCATCGCCAGCTCCTCGCGGGGGTCCACCGGGTCGAGGGCAGCGGTGACCGCGTCCGCGTCCAGCTCCTCGACCGTCACCCCGGGCAGGACACCGGGAAGCGCGGCGACCAGCTCGCCGTCGTAGGTGTAGCCGCCGTTGACCACCCCGAGGCCCTGGGCCGACGCGATGCCGGCGACCTGCCGGAACTCCTCCACCGAGGACGTGACCCGCACCGCCGGGTGCTTCCTGGCGAACTCGGCGAGCGTCACCTCGCCGTCGGTGGTCTCGAACCGCAGGTGGGGCAGCATGATCTGGAAGAGTTCGGCGTCGTGCCTGGCCAGCGACTTGACTCCGAGGGCGTGCACGGACAGGAACGCGGCCAGGCGGCCCGGCTCCTGCGCGGCCAGTCCGGTCAGCCAGTCACGCAGCCGGGCGCCCAGGGCCTCGCGGACCGCGGACAGCGTCTCGTCCTCGTACAGCCCTTCCCGTGACGCGGTGGGGCGCAGCGTGTCGGTGTCGATCACGCAGCGCGCGAAGAAGGCCCAGTCGGGCAGCACTCCGGAGACCGCGTCGCCGAGCAGCATGCCCTTCAGATAGACCCGGTGGCGGCCCCCGGCGGCCGGGTTGGCCGCGTTCGGCAGGATGTAGGCGGCGCCCCGCACCCCGGCCAGCTCGACGTCGAGCTCGACCACGTCGAGCGCCGCGAGACCGAGCACCCGCTCGCCGTACGCGAGCAGCGCGGCCCGGCGCTCGGCCGCCGACCGGTACGCGCGGTCCCACACCGGAGGGCTGTCGGTGGTGCGGACGGTCCGCCCGCCCCCCACCACCGTCACCTCGTACGGCAGCAGCGCGCCGAAATCGCGGGCCAGGTCGGCCACGAGCTCGGGGGCGAACCACCGCTGCGCCCCCGGCCGGGGCAGCAGGCGCACCGTCGTGCCCGGCTCCGCGCGCTCGTCCGGCGAGAGCGACCGCACCGAGTAGGTGCCGTCGGAGGTCGCCGACCACTCCACGCCCGGAGCGCCGGGGTCGCGGGCCGACCGGGTGAGCACCTGGATCCGCTCGGCCACGGTGAAGCAGGCCAGCAGGCCGATGCCGAACTGGCCGAGGAACTCCTGGCGGGCGCCTTCGAGGTCGTCGCGCTTCGACGACCGCCCGATGGTGGCGAGGAAGCGGTGCACGTCCGCCTCGGTCAGGCCGATCCCCGGGTCGTCGATCCGCAGGCCGCTGTCCTCGACCGTGATCCGTATGTCCGTCGGCGCCGCCGGGTCCACCGCCAGCCGTGCGGTGACCGCGTCCACGGCGTTCTGCAGCAGCTCGCGCAGGTAAACCCGTGGGCTGGAGTACAGATGATGGGACAGGAGATCGACCAGCCCGCGCAGGTCCACCTGGAAGGATCGGGCGTTCCCCGTTAAGTCGTCCGACATGCGGAAAATCGTAGCGTCGCGGACCGACACGGAAGGGGTGCTCGCGGCAGCGGCGGGCGGCTCCGGGGCGGGGGGCTCCGGGGCGGGGGGCTCCGGGGCGGCCGAGTCCCCGTTCTCCGCGGCGCGCCACGCCGTTTCTGCGCGATCACGCGACCGGCATGCGGCGTTCCGGGTAGAGGCCGGGACATGGTTTCCATGCCGTCAGGACGGGTCGGGCTTCCGGTGATGTACCACCGCTGGTCCGACATCACGTTCATCCACTGGAGATATCCGCCCGCGGTCGTGCAGGCGTTCCTGCCGGACGGGCTCACCGTCGACACCTATGAGGGGTCCGCGTACGTCGGGCTCACGCCGTTCCTGATGCGGGACGTGCGGGCGCCCGGCGTGCCGCCGTTGCCATGGCTGTCGCGCTTTCCCGAGACCAACGTGCGCACGTACGCCCGGGACGCCCGGGGGAGGCGCGGCCTGTGGTTCCTGTCGCTGGACGCCGGAAGGCTGCCCGCGGTGCTGGGTGCCCGGGCCACGTATCGGCTGCCGTACTACTGGTCGGACATGTCCGTCACCGGTGAGGGGGCGCGGCGCCGCTACCGCTGTGTGCGCCGGTGGCCGGGGCCCTCCGGGGTGCGCTGCGACGCGGACGTCGACCTCGGCGCGCCGCTGACGGAGGCCGAGCGGGACGGGCTCGCCGACTTCCTCGTCGAGCGGTACCGGTTGTTCACGGTGATCGCGGGCCGCCTCGCGACGGCGCAGGTGGAACACCCGCGCTGGCCCCTGCACCACGCCCGGCTCACGGGACTGGAGCAGGGACTGCTCGACGCGGCCGGGCTCCCCGCGCCCGACCACCATCCGCCCGACCACCATCCGCCCGACCACCATCCGCCCGACCATCATCCGCTCGTGCACGCGTCTCCCGGTGTGCCCGTACGGATCGGCATGCCGCGCCCGGTTCCGATCGCGTGAGGCGCCGGTGGTCAGGCGCCGGGCTCCTCGAAGCGGTCGAGGTAGGCGGCGTACCAGGCGCGCTCCTCCTCGACCAGTGCGTGCCGGTCGGCGTAGACGTGCTCGAACATCGCGTCCACCGGTGGATCCTGCATGGAGATGACCCCGTCGCGCAGTTCGAGGGCCATGCGTTCGCCCTCCTCGTCGACCTCGGTGAAGAACGCCTCGTCGGCCATGCCCTCCCGCAGCAGATACGCCCGCATACGCGCGATCGGGTCCTTCTTCCGCCACGCGTCCACCTCCTCCGCGGGCCGGTAGCGTCCCGGGTCGTCGGAGGTGGTGTGCGGGCCCATCCGGTAGGTGTGCGCCTCGATGAGGAACGGCCCGCCCCCCTCGCGGACGTGCCGCAGCGCGGCCCTCGTCACCGCGAGGCAGGCCAGCACGTCGTTGCCGTCCACCCGTACGCCCGGGAAGCCGAAGCCCCGCGCGCGCTGGTAGATCGGCGCCCGGCTCTGCCGTCCGACGGGGTGGGAGATGGCCCACTGGTTGTTCTGGCAGAAGAACACCACGGGCGCGTCGAACACGGCCGCGAAGTTGAACGCCTCGCTGACGTCCCCCTCGCTCGCCGCGCCGTCGCCGAAGTAGGCCACGACGGCCGAGTCGTCGCCGTCCTTGCGGACCCCCATGGCGTACCCCACGGCGTGCAGCGTCTGCGCGCCGAGGACGATCGTGTAGAGGTGGAAGCGGGTCTCCCGAGGGTCCCAGCCGCCGTTCGTCGTGCCCCGCAGCATGCCCATGAGCGTGAGGGGAGCGATGCCCCGGCACCAGGCGACGCCGTGCTCCCGATAGGAGGGGAACACGTGGTCGTCCGGCGCCAGCGCCCGGCCCGAGCCGATCTGGGCGGCCTCCTGGCCCAGGCAGGGGATCCACATCCCCAGCTCGCCGAGGCGCTGGAGGGCGAAGGCCTCCCTGTCGATCCGGCGCACCAGCGTCATGTCGCGATACAGCCCTCGATACTGGCTCTTCGACAGATCCAGGTCGTACTCGGGGTGCGCGACACGCTCGCCTTCGGGCGTGAGCAGCTGGACCAGATCTTCGGCCTCGTCCTGGCGCCGCACGTCGTCTCCTCTCTGACAACGGTGATCGGTGCCGGCGCCTCCACCGCATGGTCGTCTGCGCCGTGCCCGACCAATCATTGCGGCTGTACGGCGCGCGATTTCACGCGACGTGCCCGCCACGCCGATGAGCTGCGCTTTTCCCGGCCGCTTTCTCTCTGCCGCTTTTCCCGGCCGCCGGAGGCGGGGGTCAGCCGGTCGCGGCGGCGGGGCTCAGGCCCGCGAAGACGATCGCGAGCGTACGGGCCCGCAGATCGGGCTCCCACGGGGTGTTCAGCGACGCCTGGCACAGGCCGATCAACAGGGCCATGACCTCCGGCACCCGGACGTCGGAGCGCACGGCCCCGGCCTGCTGGGCCTTGCCGACGAGCACCTCGACGGCCTCACGCAGGGCGAGGACCGGCTTGGCGACGGTGACCGGGATGTCCGCCTGGGCGAGCAGGTCGACGACGGTCTTCTTCTCCGCGGCCTGCTCGATCGTGCGGGTGAAGAAGGTGAACAGGGCGGTGGCGGGGTCGCCCTCGGTCGCGAGCGCGCGGGTCTCCTCGGCCAGCCTGACGGCGACCGCGTGCATGATTGCCTTGAGCAGGGACTCCTTGGTGGGGAAGTGCCGGAAGACGGTCCCGATCCCCACTCCGGCTTTCTGGGCGATTTCCTCAGTGGAGGCGGAGGGACCCTTGGCGGCGAAAACGGCCTCGGCCGCCTCCAGGATGCGCGTACGGTTGCGCTGGGCGTCGGCGCGCAGCGTCCTGGCCGGTGCCGCGGAAACGTCCGGCTCGGGTGCGCGCTGGTCGTTCGGCATCCCTCGGCTCTCCCCACGCCTCGATTGACATTCGGATTCGCCGCTTCATAGCCTGTAACCGAAGTGGAGACTCCGATTGTAGGTCACGCCGCAGCGAGGAGCGACGAGATGTTCGAGAGGTTCACCGACCGTGCGCGGCGGGTTGTCGTCCTGGCCCAGGAAGAGGCTCGGATGCTCAACCACAACTACATCGGTACTGAGCACATTCTTCTTGGTCTGATTCATGAGGGCGAGGGTGTGGCGGCCAAGGCTCTGGAGAGTCTTGGGATCAGTCTCGAGGGGGTGCGCCAGCAGGTCGAGGAGATCATCGGCCAGGGGCAGTCGGCGCCGTCGGGACACATCCCCTTCACGCCGCGGGCCAAGAAGGTTCTTGAGCTGTCGCTGCGCGAGGCGTTGCAGCTCGGGCACAACTACATCGGCACCGAGCACATTCTTCTGGGGTTGATCCGGGAGGGTGAGGGTGTCGCGGCGCAGGTGCTGGTGAAGCTGGGCGCTGATCTGAACAGGGTGCGTCAGCAGGTCATCCAGTTGCTGCACGGGTATCAGGGCAAGGAGCCGGCGGCGGCGGGCGGGCCGCAGGAGTCGGCGCCGTCGACCTCGGCTGTGCTGGACCAGTTCGGGCGCAATCTGACCCAGGCCGCGCGGGAGGGCAAGCTCGACCCGGTGATCGGCCGGGACAAGGAGATCGAGCGGGTCATGCAGGTGTTGTCCCGCCGGACGAAGAACAACCCGGTGCTGGTGGGTGAGCCCGGTGTGGGCAAGACCGCCGTGGTGGAGGGCCTGTCGCAGAAGATCGTCAAGGGTGAGGTGCCCGAGACGCTGAAGGACAAGCAGCTGTACACCCTGGACCTGGGTGCGCTGGTGGCCGGTTCGCGATACCGGGGCGACTTCGAAGAGCGCCTGAAGAAGGTCGTCAAGGAGATCCGTACGCGCGGCGACATCATCTTGTTCATCGACGAGCTGCACACGCTGGTGGGCGCGGGCGCCGCGGAGGGCGCGATCGACGCCGCGAGCATTCTGAAGCCCCCTTTGGCGAGGGGTGAGCTGCAGACGATCGGTGCGACGACCCTGGACGAGTACCGCAAGCACGTGGAGAAGGACGCGGCGCTGGAGCGGCGGTTCCAGCCGATCCAGGTGGCCGAGCCGTCGCTGTCGCACACGATCGAGATCCTCAAGGGTCTGCGGGACCGGTACGAGGCGCATCACCGGGTGTCGATCACCGACGGGGCCCTCGTCGCCGCCGCCACCCTCGCCGACCGCTACATCAGCGACCGGTTCCTGCCGGACAAGGCGATCGACCTGATCGACGAGGCGGGGTCGCGGATGCGGATCCGCCGGATGACGGCGCCGCCGGACCTGCGCGAGTACGACGAGAAGATCGCGAACGTGCGCCGGGAGAAGGAGTCCGCGATCGACGCGCAGGACTTCGAGAAGGCCGCGGCGCTGCGTGATCAGGAAAAGCAGCTGCAGCTCAAGCGGGAGCGGCGGGAGAAGGAGTGGAAGGCCGGCGACATGGACGTCGTGGCCGAGGTGACCGAGGAGCTCATCGCCGAGGTCCTGGCCATCGCCACCGGCATCCCGGTGTTCAAGCTGACCGAGGAGGAGTCGCAGCGGCTGCTCCGGATGGAAGACGAGCTGCACAAGCGGATCATCGGTCAGGACGACGCGATCAAGGGCCTGTCGCGGGCCATCCGGCGCACGCGCGCCGGGTTGAAGGACCCGCGCCGTCCGGGTGGGTCGTTCATCTTCGCCGGTCCGTCGGGTGTCGGTAAGACCGAGCTGTCCAAGGCGCTGGCGGAGTTCCTGTTCGGGGACGAAGACGCGCTGATCATGCTGGACATGTCGGAGTTCATGGAGAAGCACACCGTTTCGCGGCTGTTCGGCTCCCCGCCCGGTTACGTCGGGTACGAAGAGGGCGGCCAGCTGACCGAGAAGGTGCGGCGCAAGCCGTTCTCCGTGGTCCTGTTCGACGAGATCGAGAAGGCTCACGGAGACATCTTCAACTCGCTGCTGCAGATCCTGGAGGACGGTCGCCTGACCGACGCCCAGGGTCGCGTGGTGGACTTCAAGAACACCGTCATCATCATGACGACCAACCTCGGCACCCGCGACATCTCCAAGGCCGTGGGGCTGGGCTTCGCGAAGGCCAACGACGAGGAGAGCACCTACGACCGGATGAAGGTGAAGGTGCAGGAGGAGCTCAAGCAGCACTTCCGGCCGGAGTTCCTCAACCGCGTCGACGACATCGTGGTCTTCCACCAGCTGACGCCCAAGGAGATCATCCAGATCGTGGACCTGATGCTCGCCCAGGTGGCCGAGCGCCTGAAGGACCGCGACATGGGCCTGGAGCTGACCCCGGCCGCCAAGCAGCTGCTGGCCGACCGCGGGTACGACCCGGTGATGGGCGCCCGGCCGCTGCGGCGCACGATCCAGCGGGAGCTGGAGGACACGCTGTCGGAGAAGATCCTGTACGGCGAGCTGCGGCCCGGCCAGGTCGTCAAGATCGATATCGAGGGCGAAGGCGACGCCGCGACGTTCACCTTCACCGGCGAAACCGCGCCCGCCGCCGTCGGCGCGCCGACCACTGCCGCGTCGAACGGCTGATCGCGGCCCATGGCCGGCCAGCAGGCGTTCTGGATCGACGGGCGATCCGACCGGGAGCGCGTCCGCTACGGCGGTGTCAGCCACTACTCCGAGCGCGTGTGGGAGAACATCGGCGAGTTCGAGGGGGTGTGGGGGGACATCGCCCCGGTCGCGTTCGCGTGCGCGGCCTGGCGGATCGCCACCCCACCCCTGACCTCGCCGGGGTTCGTGCGCTGGCACCGCCGGATCCTGTCGGCCTCCTGCGAGCGCAACACCTGGGACGGGTCGCTGACGGCACGCGTCACGATCGTCTCCCCGCAGCCGGCCGCGCTGACGGTGTCGCGTGACTGGTGGCGCGACCGCGGCTGGCGGGGCTGGCCGGAGATCTTCGGCCAGTTCGTCGAGCCCGCCGAGCAGGACCTCGCGAAGGTCCCCCATCTGCGGCCCACCCTGCTCGTGGACGCCCCCGTTCCGCTCGAAGACCTGCCCGCGACGCCGGACGGGCCTGCGCACGATCTCGCCGAGACGGCGCATCGCGCCCTCACGGTCCTCGTCCGGGAGCTGAACGACCTGCTCGCCCCCGTGATCGCTCACCTGGAACAGCCCCCTCGCTAACCCGTCCCACCCCCGCCCCCGCCGTGATCCCGCAGGCTGTGCGGTGGTCTGACCGGCTGGTGAGAACGCCGGTCGACCTCTTGACACTGGCCCCAGCACGGCCTCAATCTGTTGCGCATAGTGCTATGTGTTTCGTCTTTCACAACTGATGCACGCGAGCCGATTCGAGGGAAAGAGGACCATGGCGCACGAAGTCCGCGGGGTCGTCGCGAGGGGCGAGGGACAGCCGGTCAGCCTGGAGACCGTCGTCGTCCCCGACCCGGGCCCGGGTGAGGCGCTCGTGTCCGTGCGGGCCTGCGGGGTGTGCCACACCGACCTGCACTACCGCGAGGGCGGCATCAACGACGACTTCCCGTTCCTCCTCGGTCACGAGGCGGCCGGCGTGGTCGAGGCGGTCGGCGAGGGGGTGACCGACGTCGCCCCCGGCGACTTCGTGATCCTCAACTGGTGCGCGGTCTGCGGCGCCTGCCGCGCCTGCCTGCGCGGTCGCCCGCAGTACTGCTTCAACACCCACAACGCCACCGCAGAAGATGACGCTGGCCGACGGCACCCCCCTGTCTCCGGCGCTCGGGATCGGCGCGTTCGCCGACAAGACGCTCGTCGCGGCCGGCCAGTGCACCAAGGTCGACCCGAGCGCGTCGCCGGTCGCGGCCGGCCTGCTCGGCTGCGGGATCATGGCGGGGCTCGGCGCGGCCATCAACACCGGCGGGGTGACCCGAGTCCCCGCCGCGGCGGCGCGCTCAGGTCCTCCTGGTACGGCGACTGCCTGCCCAGCCGCGACTTCCCCATGCTCGTCTCCCTCTATCAGCAGGGCAGGCTCGACCTGGACGCGTTCGTCACCGAGACGATCGGGCTCGAGGACGTCGAGGCGGCCTTCGAGAAGATGCACCGCGGCGAGGTGCTGCGTTCCGTCGTGGTCCTGTGACCGGACTCTCCCTGATCATCTCGATTCCCGACGTGCGACGTACGACCTTCAGGAGCCAACAGTGAGCACCGCGAGCCTGCCTCCCAGCCTGCTGGCCACACTGCCGGGCGAGCACTACACCGACCCCCGGGTCTTCGCGCTGGAGCAGAAGCACATCTTCGAGTCGATGTGGTTCTGCGCGGCCCGGGCCGCCGACCTCCCCAGGCCCGGGGCGTTCAGGACCGTGCAGGTCGGCACGGAGAGCATCCTGATCTCGCGGGCGCGGGACAACTCCATCCGCGCGTTCTACAACGTGTGCCGTCACCGTGGCGCCCGCATCTGCACCGAGGAGTCCGGCGAGGTCAAGCGGGCCTTCCAGTGCCCGTACCACGCCTGGACGTACGACCTGGAGGGCAAGCTCATCGCGGCCCCCAACCTGACGAAGATGCCCGACCTCGACCGGGTCGAGTACGGCCTCGTCAATGTGGCGGTGCGCGAGTGGCTGGGCTACGTGTGGGTCTGCCTGGCCGACGAGCCGCCCTCGTTCGAGGACACCGTGCTCGGCGAGGTGCGCACGCGTCTCGGCGACGTGGCGTCCCTCGACAACTACGGCGTGGAGAACCTGGCGCTCGGCCGCCGGATCGTGTACGACGTGAAGGCCAACTGGAAGCTCATCGTCGAGAACTTCATGGAGTGCTACCACTGCGCGACCATCCACCCCGAGCTGACCGAGGTGCTGCCGGAGTTCGCCGACGGCTACGCGGCGCAGTACTACGTGGGCCACGGCGCGCTGTTCGGCGAGGACATCCGGGGATTCACGATCGACGGCTCCGAGGGGCTCGACCGGATCCCGACAATCAGCGAGGATCAGGACCGGCGCTACTACGCCATCACGATCAAGCCGCAGGTGTTCGTCAACATGGTGCCCGACCACGTCATCATCCACCGGATGTTCCCGCTCGCGGTGAACCGCACGGTGGTGGAGTGCGACTGGCTCTACCTGCCCGAGGTCGTGGAGGCGGGCAAGGACGTCAGCCGATCGGTGGAGCTGTTCCACCGGGTGAACCAGCAGGACTTCGACGCCTGCGAGCGCACCCAGCCCTCGATGAGCTCCCGCACGTACGCCAAGGGCGGCGTGCTGGTGCCGAGCGAGCACCACATCGGCTTGTTCCATGATTGGGTACGCGGCAAGCTTGGCGAGTGAGTTCGGAGGGGATGCGGGGTGACGCGTAAGGCGCCTCGGGAGGACGTCGGGGACGAACACCTGGAGATCGGCCCGCCCAAAACCTGGGCGGGCGGGGTCCCGGCGGTCGGCCACGCGCTCGGCACGGCCTACAACCAGATGGGCGCGGGCCGGACGATGCTGACCCTGCTGCGGGTCAACCAGAAGTCCGGCTTCGACTGCCCGGGCTGTGCCTGGCCCGAGGGCGACGGCCACCGCAGCCCCGCCGAGTTCTGCGAGAACGGCGCGAAGGCGGTGGCCGAGGAGGCGACCGTCCGCAGGGTCACCCGCGAGTTCTTCGCCGAGCATCCGGTGGACGAGCTGGCCCGGCGCAGCGACTACTGGCTGGGCCAGCAGGGCCGGCTCACCGAGCCGATGTACAAGCCGGCCGGCTCGGATCACTACGAGCCGATCTCATGGGAGGACGCCTTCGGCGTCGTCGCCCGCGAGCTCCGCGCGCTCGGCGACCCGGATCAGGCCGTCTTCTACACCTCCGGCCGCACCTCCAACGAGGCCGCCTTCGCCTACCAGCTCCTCGTCCGCCGCTTCGGCACCAACAACCTGCCCGACTGCTCCAACATGTGCCACGAGTCGAGCGGTTCTGCGCTGACCGAGACGCTCGGCATCGGCAAGGGCACCGTGCTGCTGGAGGATCTGCACCGCGCCGACCTCATCTTCGTGGTCGGGCAGAACCCCGGCACCAACCACCCGCGCATGCTCACCGCGCTGGAGCGCGCGAAGCGGGGCGGCGCGCGGATCGTGGCGGTCAACCCGCTGCCGGAGGCGGGGCTGCTGCGCTTCCGCAACCCGCAGCGGCCCTCCGGCCTCGCGGGGACCGGGACGGCGCTGTCCGACCGGTTCCTGCAGATCCGCCTCGGCGGCGACCTCGCGCTGTTCCAGGCGCTGTCGCTGCTCCTGCTCGAGGCCGAGGACGCCGCGCCCGGCACGGTGGTGGACCGCGAGTTCGTCGAGGCGCACACACACGGGTTCGACGCCTGGGAGACGCACGTACGCGGGCTCGACTGGAACGAGGTGCTGGAGGCGACCGGGCTGACCAGGACCGAGATCGAGGAGACGGCCCGCGACGTGCTGGCCGCCCGCTCGATCGTGGTCTGCTGGGCGATGGGCCTCACCCAGCACCGCAAGTCGGTCCCGACGATCAGGGAGGTCGTCAACTTCCTGCTGCTGCGCGGCAACGTGGGACGGCCCGGCGCCGGCGTGTGTCCCGTACGCGGGCACTCGAACGTGCAGGGCGACCGGACGATGGGCATTTACGAGAAGCCCAAACCGGAGTTCCTCGACGCCTTGGAGAAGGAGTTCGGCTTCCCGCCGCCGCGCGAGCACGGCCACGACACCGTGGAGGCCATCCGCGCCATGCGCGACGGCGACGCCACGGTGTTCTTCGCGATGGGCGGCAACTTCGTCTCGGCCACGCCGGACACCGCCGCGACCGAGGCGGCCCTGCGCAACTGCCGTCTCACCGTACAGGTGTCGACGAAGCTGAACCGGTCGCACGCCGTGTGCGGCGAGCAGGCGCTCATCCTGCCCACGCTCGGCCGCACCGAGCGGGACGTCCAGGCCGGCGGCGAGCAGTTCGTCACGGTCGAGGACTCGATGGGCATGGTGCACGCCTCGCGCGGGCGGCTGCGCCCGGCCTCGGACGCGCTGCTGTCGGAGGTGGCGATCGTGTGCCGGCTGGCGCGCGAGCTGCTCGGCGACGACGACCCGCACGTGCCGTGGGCGGAGTTCGAAGCGGGGTACGACGCGATCAGGGACCGCATCGAGCGGGTGGTGCCCGGGTTCGGCGACTTCAACGCGAGGGTGCGCAGGCCGGGCGGCTTCGCACTGCCGAACGCGCCGCGCGACGAGCGCCGCTTCCCCACGGCCACGGGGAAGGCGAACTTCACGGTCAATCCGCTGGAGGTGCTGCGGGTGCCGCGGGGCCGCCTCCTGCTGCAGACCGTACGCAGCCACGACCAGTACAACACGACCATCTACGGGCTCAACGACCGCTACCGCGGGATCAAGAACGGGCGGCGGGTGGTCTTCGTCCACCCCGACGACCTGGCCGAGCGCGGCCTGGCGGACGGCGACATGCTCGACCTCATCAGCGAGTGGCCGGACGGCGAGCGCGTGGCCGAGGGGTTCCGGGCCGTCGCCTATCCGACTGCGCGGGGCTGCTGCGCGGCGTACTTCCCGGAGACCAACGTGCTGGTGCCCCTGGACTCGGTGGCCGAGACGTCGAACACGCCCACGTCCAAGAGCGTCGTCGTACGGCTGCGTCGTGCCGCGGCACGCCTGTAGGTGCGTGCGGCGGAGGAGACGGTCAGCCGCCCAGGCGGTGACTGATCTCCTCGGCTCCCTTGACGAGGACGGGGGCCAGCTCGCGCATGCGGCCCTCGCTGAACCGGTAGGCGGGCCCTGAGGCGCTGACCGCCGCCACGACCTCTCCGCCGAAGGAGCGGACGGGGGCGGCGAGCGCGTTCAGGCCCACCTCCAGCTCCTCCAGCGTGCGTGCGTAGCCGTGCTCGCGTACCTCCGCCAGCTCCCGCTCCAGGCGCTCCACCGAGGTCACCGTGCTCGGTGTGTAGCGCTGGAGGCCGGCGGCGCGCAGCAGGTCGTCGCGGCGCTGCCGGTCCACGTACGCCAGCAGGACCTTGCCGCTCGACGTCGCGTGCAGGGGCGTGAGCTGGCCCACCCAGTTGTGGGCGGTGACGGCGGACGGGCCGCGCACCTGGTCGAGGTTGACCGCGTAGTGCGAGCGCAGCACGGCGATGTTCACCGTCTCGCCGATCTCCTCGGCCAGACGCTGACACACGGGCCTGCTCTGCTGGGTGACGTCCAGCCGCATGGAGACGCTGCCGGCGAGGCGGACGAGCCCGAAGCCGAGGCGATACTTGCCGCGGTCCTCGGTCTGCTCGACGAGCCCGCGCGCCTCCAGGGCACCGAGCAGGCGGAACGCGGTCGACTTGTGGACCTCGATCTCGGCGGCGATCTCGGTGACCCCGGCCTGCCCGCGGGCGGCGAGGATCTCCATGATGCTGATCGCCCGGTCCACGGACTGCACGCCGCCGCCGTTGGCCTCGGCCCTGGCGGCGGAAGCGTCGTTGCTCATAGCGCGACTGTAGCGCTCGACGCGACCCGAGCCGGGGCGTCGCGGGATTCCCCGCCCTGCTTGCACGCCCCTGAATCCACCGATCGGTGGATTCGCTCCACCGCGTGGGCGAGCGGCCGATTCCACCGCCCGCTCGGGAGATCGGGCGACCCGCGTGAGGCGCCTCCGTTGCGACGCTGATTTCCGTCGGCGAACGAGAAGACGGAGGCACACGGACATGCGCACTGTGGTCTGGCTGATCAGCGGGTACGCCGCGGTCAGCCTGCTGACACCGATGACGATGATCGCGTTTCGGCACGACCCGGCGGTGGCCACCGACGCGGTCTGGGTCCGCGGTGCGCTCGTCGCCGCCGCCTCGCTGCTCACGCTGTTCTTCGCGGTCCGGGCGGCCCGCGGCGACCGCCGGATGCTGCTGCGGTTGCGCGTCGTCACCGCGGTCATGCTGGTCGCGATCGTGGTGATCATCGCGCTGCCCGGCCTGTTCCCGCTCTGGTTCAAGCTCGAGCAGGGCGTCTGCGGCCTGCTCCTGCTCCCCGTGGTCGTGCAGATCAACCGGCGCCCGGTGGCCCGGCCGTGAGCGCGGTGATCGAGGTGGAGAACCTCCACAAGAGCTACGGGAGCACGGTGGCGGTGGACGACGTCTCGTTCACCGTGGCACAAGGGGAGATCTTCGGCATCCTCGGGCGCAACGGCGCGGGGAAGACCACGACCGTGGAATGCCTCGTGGGCCTGCGGGCGCCGGACCGCGGCCGGATCCGCGTGCTGGGCAGGGACCCGATGCGCGACCACGCCGAGCTGACCCGGTGGGTGGGTGTGCAACTGCAGGACAGCCGGCTGCCCGAGCGGCTGCGGGTGGGCGAGGCGATGCGGCTCTACCAGTCGTTCTATCCGCACCCGGCCGATCAGGAGGAGCTGCTGGCGCAGCTCGGGCTGGCCGGGCGGGAGAGGACACCGTACGGGAAACTCTCCGGCGGCCAGAAGCAGCGGCTCGCCATCGCGCTCGCGTTGGTCGGGCGGCCCCGGATCGCCGTACTCGACGAACTCACCACCGGGCTGGACCCGCACGCCCGGCGCGACACGTGGGATCTGATCGCCGGCGTCCGAGCCGCCGGCGTCACGATCGTGCTGGTCACTCACTTCATGCCGGAGGCCGAACGCCTCTGCGACCGGATCGCGGTGATCGACGCCGGCCGGGTGCTGGTCACCGGTACGCCGGCCGAGCTCATCGAGCGCGCCGGGCAACCCACGCTGGAGGACGCGTTCGTCGCGCTGACCGGGAGGACCTCATGACCACGCTGACGCTGACCGAGCTGAAGCTGTTCCTGCGGGAGAAGTCGGGGCCGGCCTTCGGCGTCGGGCTGCCGCTGCTCCTGCTGATCATCTTCGGCAACCTGCCGTTCTACAACGAGCGCAGGACCGACCTCGGCGGGTTGACGCTGCTGGACACCTACGTACCCATCCTGGTCGCCTTCGCTCTGGGCATGCTCGCCTTGAACGTGCTGCCGCCGGTGCTCGCCGGCTACCGCGAGAAGGGGGTGCTGCGGCGGCTGCGGACCACACCGGTCGGGCCGGTCCGGGTGCTGGCCGCGCAGCTGATCGTCATGCTGCTGACCGCCGCGGTCGCGGTGGCCACGCTGTTGCTGGTCGCGCGGTTCGCGTTCGGGGTGGTGCTGCCCCGGCAGATGGCCGGCTTCCTGCTGACCACGCTGCTGGCGGCGCTCGCGCTGACGGCCGTCGGCCTGCTCGTCACCGCGGCCGCACCCGGTGGACGGGCGGCCAACGCGCTCGGCGCCGTCGTCTTCTACCCGCTGGTCTTCCTCGGCGGCCTGTTCCTGCCGATCCCGGTCATGCCGGCGATGCTGCGGCACATCAGCCAGGCCACCCCGATGGGCGCCGCGGTCACCGCGATGCAGGACGCCACGAACGGGCGCTGGCCGCACTGGCTCGCTCTGGTCACGTTGCTCGCGTGGGCGGCCGGGGCGGCGGTGGCGGCGGCTAGATTGTTCCGCTGGGAGTAGGGTGCGCGATGCAGAGTTGGCAGATGGCCGGACCGGCGGGCTGGGAACGGCGGTTCCGGCCCATGGTCACGGTGGTCCCCTACGTGCTGCTGGCCGTCATGGCCGCCCTGACCATCGCCTTCAAGCACGACCAGCCGGGCTCCCTCGCCATCGACCTCGTGCTCTGCGCGGCGGCCGCGGTGTGGAGCCTGGTGCTCTTCACGCTGCATCCGCCGTGGCGCGACCGGATCGGCGTGATGGGCGTCTTCCTGGCGGGCCTGATTGTGTTCGGCCTGGTCATGGCCCTGCGCAACCCGTGGTTCGGCCTCTACAGTCCGGTGCTGTACTTCTACGCGTACCGGATCATCGGCTGGCCGCGCGAGCTGTACTTCATCGCCGGCGCCGCGGTGGTGGCCGGCACGGCACAGTCGGCCGGCCTGGACATCGGCTCCTGGGTCGGCCGACTCGAATACCTGGGGGTCCTGGCCGTCAACATCGCGCCGATGTGCCTGGTGGCCTGGATGGGCGAGATCGGCGCGCGTTACTACGACTCCCGGGAGGCGGCGCTGCGCGAGGCCCGGGAGGCCAACGCGCGGCTGGCCGCGGCGCTGGCCGAAAACGCGGCGCTGCAGGAACGGCTGGTCGAGCAGGCCCGCGCGGCCGGCGTCCTGGACGAGCGGGCCCGGATGGCTCGGGAGATCCACGACACGCTGGCCCAGAGCCTGACCGGTATCGTCACCCAGTTGCAGGCGGCCGAGCACGCGGCGGACGACCCGGCCGCGTGGCGCCGGCACCACGCGGCGGCGACCGCGCTGGCCCGGGAGGGACTGACCGAGGCGCGGCGCTCGGTGAACGAGTTGCGCCCGGAGCCGCTGGAGACCGGCCGCCTGGCCGACGCCGTCACCGAAGTGGTGGCCGAGTGGTCGGCCCGACACGGCATCCCGGCCCAGGTCACCGTCACGGGCGAAACCCGCACGATGCGCCCGGAGGCGGAGGTCGCCCTGTTGCGGGTCGCGCAAGAGGCCTTGGCCAACGTCGCCAAGCACGCCGGCACCGCCACCCGCGTCGGTCTCACTCTTTCCTACATGGACCGGCAGGTGGCCCTCGACGTCCGCGACGACGGCCGCGGCTTCGACCCGACGGTCCGGGTCGAGCGCGACGGGGGCTTCGGGCTGGTGGCGATGCGACAGCGGATCGAGGCGTTGTCGGGCACGTTGCAGATCGAATCGGAGGTGGGGGGTGGGACCGGGCTCTCGGCCTGCCTGCCCGCCGGGGCGCCGGAGGTGCGTTCGTGAGTGACCCGATCAAGCTGCTCGTCGCCGACGACCACCCGGTGGTACGCGACGGGCTGAGCAGCATGTTCGCCCGCGACCCCGAGTTCGTCGTGGTCGGCGAGGCGGCGGACGGGGCCGAGGCGGTCCGGCTGGCCGAGGCGCTCGGGCCGGACGTGATCCTGATGGACCTGCGGATGGCCGGCATGGACGGCGTCACCGCGATCGGCGAGCTGACCCGGCGCGGCGTACCGGCCCGGGTGCTGGTGCTGACCACCTACGACACCGACAGCCACGTGCTGCCCGCGATCGAGGCCGGCGCCACCGGCTACCTGCTCAAGGACGCGCCGCGGGACGAGCTGCTGCGCGCCGTACGCGCGGCCGCCCGCGGCGAGGTCGCGCTCTCTCCGTCGGTCGCCGCCCGCCTGATGAGCCGGCTGCGCACCCCGGCGCCGTCGACCGGCCCGTTGAGCCAGCGCGAGCTGGAGGTGCTGCGCCTGGTCGCGGCCGGGCACACCAACCGGGAGGCGGCCGCCCGGCTGTTCATCACCGAGGCCACGGTCAAGACGCACCTGCTCAACATCTATGCGAAGCTCGACGTCAACGACCGTGCGGCCGCGGTCGCGGAGGGGTACAACCGCGGCCTGCTCGGTGCTCCCGAGCGTCCGTGAACGTACCGGGCGGCGGTGGTCAGGCGCCACTATGTCAGGTAGGTCAGCGGTGACCGTCCGACCAGCCGGGTGAAGCGGCGGGCGAAGGCGGCGCGGGACAGGCCTGCCAGCCGGCCCAGCTCCTCGACGGTCCACTGCCGGCCCGGGTCCGCGTGGATATGGCACGCAGAGCGTCCGTGAAACGGGTCGTGCAGGGCCGCGACCCAGCCGGTGCGGGAGTCGTCGCAGGAACGCCGTTCATCGAACCATGACCGCAGGACGTACAGCAGGAGCAGGTCCAGCAGCGTGGGGAGTACGGCGTCGGCGCCGGGACGAGGCGGGCGCCGCAGTTCGGCCCCGAGGAGATCGACGGCCGCGCGCATACAGGGAGGGGCTGGCCGAGGCGGAACTCGTGGAGCGGCCGAACAACCCGGTGCCGGCGGAGGTCGTCGACGCCTTCTTGACACCCGCAATAGGACGCGTCACGCTTGTTGCGTTGATCGCCTTTTGTTGCGCATAGCGCAACGGTGGGGGTGGGTATGACGGGCCCGCGCGTCGTCATCATCGGAGCAGGCGTCGTCGGTGCGGCACTCGCCGACGAACTGTCGGCCCGGGGCTGGACGGACGTCACCGTGGTCGACCAGGGCCCGGTGCCCGCGACCGGGGGCTCCTCCTCACACGCCCCCGGACTGGTCTTCCAGATCAACGGGTCGAAGACCATGACCGAGATGGCGCGCTACACCGTCGAGAAGTTCTGCTCGCTCGACCTCGACGGCGAGCCCTGTTTCCTCCAGGTCGGCGGGCTGGAGGTCGCGACCAGCCCGGAACGGCTCGCAGAACTGCACCGCAGACACGGCTGGGCCACGTCCTGGGGCGTCGGGTCGCGCCTGCTCACCCCCGCCGAATGCGCCGGGCTCTTCCCCCTGCTCGACCCCGGCGTCGTGCTCGGCGGCCTGCACATCCCCACCGACGGCGTCGCCAAGGCCGTACGCGCGGTTGACGCCCAACTCAGGCGTGCCCGGTCCCGCGGCGTACGGGTGCTGGAGCGGCACGAGGTGCTCGACGTCCGCACCGAGGGCGGCCAGGCGGCAGGCGTGGTGACCGACCAGGGCGAGATCCCCGCCGACGTCGTGGTCTGCTGCGCCGGCATCTGGGGGCCGAAGGTCGCCGGCATGGTCGGGATGCCGCTGCCGCTGACCCCGCTCGCGCACCAGCTCGCCTGGACCGGCCGGGTGCCGGACCTCATGGGACACGAGGAGGAGGCGACGCTGCCCATCCTCCGGCACCAGGACGCCGACCTCTACTACCGCCAGCGGTTCGACGGCGTCGGCATCGGCTACTACGGCCACCGGCCGATGCCCGTCGAGCCCGAGGACCTGCTGTCCGTGGACGAGGCCGAGGTCATGCCGTCGGTGCTGACGTTCACCCCGGAGGACTTCGAGGACGCCTGGACCGAGACCGGGCGGCTGCTGCCCGGCACCCGCGCCGCGAAGATCGACGAGGGCGTCAACGGGCTGTTCTCCTTCACCCAGGACCACATGCCGCTGATGGGCGAGTCCCCGGACGTCAAGGGCTTCTGGGTCGCCGAAGCCGTTTGGGTGACCCACTCCGCGGGCGTCGGCAAGGCCATGGCCGAGTGGCTCGTCGACGGCCACTGCACGTCGTTCGACCTGCACGAGTGCGACGTCAATCGGTTCGAGCCCCACCAGCTCGCGCCCGACTACGTGCTGGCCCGCGACTGCCGGAACTTCGTCGAGGTCTACGACATCATCCACCCGCTCCAGCCGATGGAGGAGCCGCGGCCGCTGCGCCTCAGCCCCTTCCACGCGCGGCAGCGCGAGCTGGACGCGTTCTTCCTGGAGGCCGCCGGCTACGAGCGGCCGCAGTGGTACGGCGCCAACGCCCGCCTGCTGGAGGGCCGCGACATCCCCATGCCGAACGACTGGGCGGCCCGCTACTGGTCGCCCATCGTCGGCGCCGAGGCCCAGGCGTCCCGCGAGTCCGTCGCGCTCTACGACATGACCGCGCTGAAGCGGCTTGAGGTCGCCGGCCCCGGCGCCCTGGCCTTCCTGCAACGGCTGACGACCGGACAGATGGACAAGTCGGTCGGCTCGGTGACCTACTGCCTGCTGCTCGACACCGACGGCGGCATCCGCAGCGACGTGACCGTCGCCCGGCTGGGCGGCGACGTGTTCCAGGTCGGCGCCAACGGCAACCTCGACCTCGACTGGTTCCACCGCCACCTGCCCGCGGACGGCTCGGTAATCGTCCGCGACATCACCGCCGGCACCTGCTGCCTCGGCGTCTGGGGCCCCCGCGCCCGCGACCTCGTCCAGCCGCTGACCGGCGCCGACTTCTCCAACCAGGGCTTCCGCTACTTCCGGGCGAAGAAGGCGTATATCGGCACCGTGCCGGTCACCGCGCTGCGGCTGTCGTACATCGGTGAGCTGGGCTGGGAGCTCTACACCACCGCCGACCTCGGCGCCAAGCTGTGGGACACGCTCTGGGAGGCCGGGCAGCGGCACGGAGTCATCGCCGGCGGGCGCGGCGCCTTCGCCAGCCTGCGGCTGGAGAAGGGCTACCGGTCCTTCGGCACCGACATGACCTTCGAGCACGACCCGTACGAGGCCGGGCTCGGGTTCGCGGTGAAGCTTGGCAAGGGCGACTTCATCGGCCGTGAGGCCCTGGAGCGGCGCAAGGAGAACGTGCGCCGCCGTCTGACCTGCCTGACCGTCGACGACCCGGCCCAGGTGGTCATGGGCAAGGAGCCGGTGTACGACGGTCAGGCCGCCGTCGGCTACGTCACCAGCGCGGCCTTCGGCTACACGATCGGCAAGGGCATCGCCTACGCCTGGCTGCCCGCCGAGCTCGCGACGCCCGGACGGACGCTGGAGATCGGCTACTTCGACCGGCGGGTCACCGCCGTGGTCGCCGAGGAGCCGCTGTTCGACCCCGCCATGGAACGCCTGCGCAGCTAGTGAGGACTGAAGTGGACGATTCGGTGATGGACGCGCCGCTCGCCGAGGCCGACCCGGAGGTGGCGGCGGCGATCGGCGGCGAGACACGCCGCCAGCGTGCCACCCTGGATGTCGGGGGCGAGCAGACAGGCCCGATGAGTCCCAGCAGCCAGGGGCGCAGGACGCCGGGCGCGGACCTGCCCGACCACCCCGACCGGCTGTGGCGCTCGGCGGAGCCGAAGCGCGCGTACGACGTGGTGATCGTCGGCGGCGGCGGCCACGGCCTCGCCACGGCCTACTACCTGGCCAGGAACCATGGCGTCACGAACGTCGCGGTGCTGGAGCGCGGCTGGCTCGCGGGCGGCAACATGGCCCGCAACACCACGATCATCCGGTCCAACTACCTCTGGGACGAGAGCGCGGGCATCTACGAGCACGCGCTGAAATTGTGGGAGGGGCTGGAGGAGGACCTCGGCTACCCGCTGCTGTTCAGCCAGCGCGGCGTGCTCAACCTGGCGCACAGCCTCCAGGACGTGCGTGACAGCGTGCGCCGGGTCAACGCCAACCGGCTCAACGGCGTGGACGCCGAGTGGCTGACGCCGGAGCAGGTCAAGGAGGTCTGCCCGATCGTCGACATCTCCCCGGACGTGCGCTACCCCGTGCTCGGCGCCACCTACCAGCCGCGAGCAGGCATCGCCAAGCACGACTACGTGGCGTGGGGCTTCGCCAAGGCGGCGTCCGACCTCGGCGTCGACATGATCGAGCACTGCGAGGTGGCCGGCCTCGACGTGCGCGACGGGCGGGTGACCGGCGTCCGGACCACCCGCGGCCCGATCGCGGCGGGGAAGGTCGCGCTCGCCGCCGCCGGGCACTCCTCGGTCGTCGCCGGGTACGCCGGGGTGTCGCTGCCGCTGCAGAGCCACCCGCTGCAGGCGCTGGTGTCGGAGCTGCTGGAGCCGGTGCACCCGACCGTGGTCATGTCCAACGCGGTCCACGTGTACGTCAGCCAGGCGCACAAGGGCGAGCTGGTCATGGGCGCGGGCATCGACGCGGCGAACTCCTACCGCCGGCGCGGCGCGTTCCACATCATCGAGCGGCAGATGTCGGCCGCGCTGGAGCTGTTCCCGGTCTTCGCCCGGGCGCACGTGCTGCGGACCTGGGGTGGCGTGGTGGACGTGACCCCCGACGCCTCGCCGATCGTCGGGCTCACCCCGGTCGAGGACCTGTACGTCAACTGCGGCTGGGGCACCGGGGGGTTCAAGGCCACGCCGGGCGTCGGCTGGTGTTACGCGCACACGGTCGCCACCGGCGAGCCGCACCCGCTCAACGCCCCCTTCTCCCTCGAGCGGTTCACCACCGGAAAGCTCGTCGACGAGCACGGCGCCGCCGCCGTCGCGCACTGATACGGAGAGGTACATGCTGCTGATTCCCTGCCCGTGGTGCGGGCCACGGGACGAGGCCGAGTTCCACTACGGGGGGCAGGCCCACGTCGCCTACCCGGAGAACCCGGCGGCCCTCTCCGACGAGGAGTGGGCCCGCTACCTGTTCTTCCGCGACAACCCCAAGGGCCTGTTCGCGGAGCGGTGGAGCCATACCGCCGGGTGCCGCCGCTGGTTCAACGCCGTACGGGACACCGCCACCAACGAGATCCACGCCGTCTACCGGGTGGGCGAGCCACGACCGGTGACCGCATGAGCGAGCGAACCAGCAGGGCCGGCGAGCGAATGAGCGGAGCGCAGCCGTACCGCCGGGAGGGGGCGACGGGGAAGACGCTGCGCTTCCGGTTCGACGGCCGGGACTACGAGGGCCTTGAGGGCGACACGCTGGCCTCGGCGCTGCTGGCCAACGGCGTGCGCGCGGTGGCGAGCAGCATCAAGCTCGGCCGTCCGCGCGGCGTGTACGCCGCGGGCAGCGAGGAGCCGAACGCGCTCGTCCAGATCGAGGAGCCCTTTCCCGAGCCCATGCTCCAGGCGACGACCGTCGAGCTGTACGACGGCCTGGTGGCCACGGGCCTGCCGGGACAGGGCAGGCTGGCCGACCGCCCCGACCCGGCGCGCTACGACGCGGTGCACGCGCACTGCGACGTGCTCGTGGTCGGCGCGGGACCGGCCGGGATCGCCGCCGCGGGCGTGGCCGCGCGGGCCGGCGCCCGGGTGATCCTCGCCGACGAGAGGCCCGAGCCGGGCGGCAGCCTGCTCGGCACGACCGAGACGCTCGACGGCAGGCCGGGCCGTGAGTGGGCGGCCGGGGAGGCCGCCGCGCTGGCCGCCCTGCCGGAGGTGCGGGTGCTGCGCCGCACCACGGTCCTCGGCCACTACGACGACAACTACGTCATCGCGGTGGAGCGCCGGACGAACCACCTGGGCGCCCAGGCGCCCGTCGGCATGGCGCGCGAGCGCGTCTGGCGCGTCCGCGCGAAGCGCGTGGTGCTGGCGACCGGCGGCCACGAGCGGTTCGTCGCGTTCGCCGGGAACGACCTGCCTGGCGTGATGCTGGCCGGTGCGGCCCGCACGTACGCGAACCGCCACCGCGTCCTGCCCGGACGCCGGGCGGTCGTGTTCACCACCAACGACAGCGCGTACGCCGCGGCGCTCGACCTCGACGGCGCCGGCGTCGAGATCGCCGCGATCGCCGACGTACGGCGGGCGCCCGGCGAGGCGTGGGCCGGCCGCTGCGCCGCGCGCGGCATCGAGGTCCTGACCGGCCACGTGGTCACCGCCGCGAAGGGCGAGGGCGAGGTTTCCTCGGTCGAGGTCGCCCTCCGCTCGGAAACACAGGGTGCGGGTGGCGGTGTGCGGGAGATCCCCGCCGACCTGCTGCTCGTGTCGGGCGGCTGGTCGCCGGTGGTGCACCTGTTCAGCCAGGCCGGGGGCACGCTGCGCTACGACGAGGAGCTGGGCGCGTTCACGCCCGGCGAGACCCGCCAGGCGGTCGAGGTTGCCGGGTTCGCCAGGGGTGTCCGTACGCTGCGGGCCTGCCTGGAGGACGGCGCCGAGGCGGGCCGCCGCGCGCTGGCCGCGGCCGGGTTCCCCGTGCCTTCTGACAGCGCCGTGCCGTCCGAGATATCTGTGCCGGCGGCCGAGGAGGAGCCCGCCGCCGCGCCCGCCGAGCACCTGTGGCTCGTCGAGGCCCGCGGAAAGGACGCTGACTACCGCACGCACTTCGTGGACCTGCAGCGGGACGTCACCGTGGGAGAGGTGCTGCGCGCGGTCGGCGCGGGCCTCACTTCGGTGGAGCACGTCAAGCGCTACACCACGGCCGGCACGGCACACGACCAGGGCAAGACGTCCGGGCTGCTGACCAGCGGCATTGTGGCGCACGCGCTCGGTGTCGACGTCGCCGAGCTCGGGACCACGACGTTCCGCGCGCCGTATACGCCGGTCTCGTTCGCCGCGCTGGCGGGCCGCGACCGGGGGCCGCTGCACGACCCGGTGCGCGTCACCGCGATGCACGAGTGGCACGTGGCGCGCGGGGCGCTGTTCGAGAACGTCGGCCAGTGGAAGCGGCCCTGGTACTACCCCCGGCCGGGCGAGGACATGGAGACCGCCGTTCTCAGGGAGTGCGCCGCCGTACGGGAGAACGTGGGCGCGATGGACGCCTCCACACTCGGGAAGATCGACGTGATCGGCCCCGACACGGCCGTGCTCCTCGACCGGCTCTACACGAACATGGTGAGCACGCTCAAGGTCGGCTCGATCCGCTACGGCGTGATGTGCCGCCCCGACGGCATGGTCTTCGACGACGGCACCGTCATCCGGCTGGCGGACGACCACTACCTCGTCACCACGACCACGGGCAACGCGGCGGCCGTGCTCGACTGGATGGAGGAGTGGCTGCAGACCGAGTGGCCGGACCTGCGGGTCCACTGCACCTCGGTGACCGAGCAGTGGGCGACCGTGGCGCTCGCCGGGCCGCGTTCCCGTGAGGTGCTGGCGCGGCTCGCGCCGGGCCTCGCGGTCGGCAACGACAGTTTCCCGTTCATGACCTGGCGGGACGCCGAGGTCGCCGGGATCCCGGCGCGGGTCTGCCGGATCAGCTTCTCGGGGGAACTGGCCTACGAGATCAACGTGTCCTCCTGGTTCGGGCTCGCCCTGTGGGAGGCGGTCATGGCGTCCGGCGAGGTCACGCCGTACGGCACCGAGACCATGCACGTGCTGCGTGCCGAGAAGGGATTCCCGATCGTCGGCCAGGACACCGACGGCACGGTCACCCCGCAGGACCTCGGCATGGAGTGGATCGTCTCGAAGAAGAAGGCCGACTTCGTCGGCAAGCGGTCCTTCGCCCGGGCGGACACCTCCCGGGCCGACCGCAAGCACCTGGTCGGCCTGCTGCCGGAGGACCCCGCCGTGTTGCTGCCCGAGGGCGCCCATCTCGTGGAGACCTCGGAGCTGCCCGAGCCTCCGGTCCCGACGCTCGGCTTCGTCACCTCCAGCTACCGCAGCGCCGCGCTGGGCCGTACGTTCGCGCTCGCGCTGGTGAGCGGCGGGCGCGAGCGGGTCGGCGAACGGCTGTACGCGCCGGTCGGGGCGGACCTGGTGCCCGTCACCGTGACCTCTCACGTCCTGTACGACCCGGAAGGAGCGCGCCGCGATGGCTGAGTCGTTGGCTGAGACCACGGCAGTGCCGACGGCTGAGCGCAGGAGCCCGGCCGCGGCGTTCGCGGCGAGGTTCGAGGCGGCGAGCGCGGGCGGCGGCCTGCGCCTGGCCGAGATCCCCTTCCTGACCCAGATCAACCTCCGGGTGGACCCCAAGAGCCCGGCGGCGGAGCGGATCGGGACGGCGGCCGGGGTGCCACTGCCCGTGGAGCCCGGCACCGCCGCGGGCGGCGGCGGCCTGGAGGTGCTGTGGCTGGGGCCCGACGAGTGGCTGGTGATCGGCCCCGGCGGCGCCGCGCGCGACCTCGTGGACCGGATCGGGGAGGCGGCGGCCGGCGAGCACGTCTCGGTCGTCGACGTGTCGGCCCAGCGCACCGCCTTCGTGGTCGCGGGGGAGCGGGCACGGGACGTGCTGGCCCACGGCTGCGCGCTCGATCTGCACCCCCGGGTGTTCGGCCCGGGCCGGTGCGCCCAGACCATGCTGGCCAGGGCGGGAGCCGTCCTGGTCGCCGGTGAGGACGGCTTCCGCCTGCTGGTGCGCTCGTCCTTCGCCGCGTACGTCGCGGAGTGGCTGCTCGACGCGTCGGTCGAGTACGTCACACCCGGGGAGGCCGCCCCGGCCTGACTCCGCGTGCTCGTTGCCTTATATAGATCATCGATATATATTGATCATATGAGGCAAATGCAGGAGCCCAGCTTCCTGATCCTGACCGCGCTCGCCGCCGGTCCGCAGCACGGGTACGGCGTCATCGCCGACGTGGAACGCGTCTCCGGCGGACAGGTTCGCCTGCGGGCCGGCACCCTGTACGCCGCCATCGACCGCCTCCTGTCGGAAGGTCTCATCGCCGAGGACCGGGAGGAGATTGTGGAGGGCAGGCTGCGGCGCTACTACAGGCTGACCGGCGACGGCGCGGCCAGGCTGGCGGCGGAGGCCGAGCGGATGCACAGGCATGCGACAGCGGCCGTCGCGCGCCTGCGCGTCGCCGGACAGGGAGGCGCGGCATGAGCCCGCTCGAATCCCGGTATCGGCGACTCCTGGCCTGCTACCCGCGCGATCACCTCGCCCGGCACGAGGAGGAGATGATCGGCGTGCTCATGGCCGGGACCCGTCCCGGGCAGACCCGGCCGCACCCGGCGGACGTCGCCGATCTGCTGTGGGGCGCCCTGCGCGTGCACGTCCGGCGGGCCTTCGGCCCGATCTCCGTGCCCGCGTGGCGGGACGGTCTGGCGCTCGCCGTGGCACTGTGGCCGTTCCTGATGCTGGCCGACGCGCTGGCGACCGAGCTGTTGACCACGAGCCGGGCGGTGCACACCGTGGGCGTCCCGGTGCTGGCGCAGTCGGTCACGATCCGTTTTCTGGCCGAGGACATCGCGGCCGCGGCTCTGCCCGCGCTGGCCGTCCGGCTCGGCCACCGGTGGATCGCCGCGCTCGGCGCGGTCGCGTTCGTGCTGTACCAGGCCGCCCACCCGCACCTGCTGGCTCCGGGCACGCTGTTGCTGCCGAACCATGCTTTCGTCCTGCTGGCGAAGGTGGCGGCGATCGCCATCGCCTTCGTTCCCGCGGCGCACCGTGCGATCACCCGCATCCCCCGGCGTGCCTTGCTCGTGTGGGGACTGCTCGCACTGGCAGGGCTGACCGCCGCCAAGGCTCTCGTGCGCTGGGTGGATGTGACCGTCTATCAGGACGTCGTGGCCTGGAAACCCGTGCCGTGGCTGGTCGTGGTAGCGCTGGCGGCGGGGTACGCGTGCCGCTCGGCCGTCGGACGGCGGGCAGCGCTGTGCCTGTTCGTGCCCGCGGCGGCCCTCGGCGACCTGGGTGATCTGCCCTTCGTGCCCACCTCCACCGCCCTCGCGCAGATCGGCTGCACGGCCGTGGCCTTCGCCGTCATGGCCGTCGTGGCCGGGCGGCTCCGGCGCCCGGCCGCGGCGGCCACTGGTCGCTGAAGGCCGCCGTCGACGGGCCGAGGTCCTGCCGGTCGGACGTGTGACATACCATCGAGGGCGCTCGTGAGGAGGGCCGTCCGCACCCCGGTGGGAGATCATGTTCCGCACGCTGATGAAGTCGAAGATCCACCGCGCCACCGTCACGCAGGCCGATCTGCACTACGTCGGCTCGGTGACGATCGACGCGGACCTCATGGCCGAGGCCGACCTCGTCGAGGGTGAGAAGGTCGACATCGTCGACATCGACAACGGCAACCGCCTGTCCACGTACGTAATCGAGGGCCCGGCGGGCTCCGGCGTCATCGGCATCAACGGCGCCGCCGCCCGGCTCATCTCGGTCGGCGACCTTGTGATCATCATCGCGTACGCGCTGGTCGCCGAGGAGAAGATCAAGGAGTTGAAGCCCCGAGTCGTCTTCGTCGACCGGGACAACAAGCCGCTCCACGTGGGCTCCGATCCCGCGGCCGTCCCGGACGGCATGGGCCTGATCCCGGGCGACATCGCCCGGCAGTAAGTAGGAAATGCGGCGCATATCTGACATATGCGCAACCAGGGTACGCATTACCGGAAAAAAGAAAAATTAGGTCAGGCTTGGATATCTCGTCCTGATGTCGTCCCGTGTCTATTCATTCGTGAATTCAGACCTTAAGGTGTGGGCACGAGACATCATGTGGAGCCTGATACGGATGTCGTCCGGTCTCACGTAGGCGCCCGGGAGATGTCTCCGCACGGTTCAGCGGCAATGATCCTCCAGCCCTGGGGAGACAATGGTCGACATCAAGAACCTCGTAATTCTCGGCGACAGCATGTCCGACATCGGCAACAAATGGCTGTGGCCCACCGGAGAGCTCGGCCGGCTCTCCCGCGCGATGCGCGTGAACGAAACGGGCCGCTTCAGCGACGGGAAGAACTGGACCGACTTCGTCGTCGAGTGGTCCACCGGCGAGACGCTCATGTGGGGAAACCGCGACCTGGCGATCAGCAAGTCCACCAACTACCGCACTCTGTCGGGCTACTCCGTCCTCGGGGTCGAGTCCTGGGACAGGCCGGTCCAGCCGAAGCCCCCACTGGATCTGGACGAATACCTCCAGATGCTGGAAAACGAGCGGAAGGCCAAGGGGAAGGGTAAGGGCAAGGAGAAGGAGGACGAGGAGGAGGAGAAGAAGGAGAAACTGCCGGAGATCAAATACGTCAACTACGCGATGGGCGGCTCCATCGTCACCACCGACTGGGCGCCCAAGTTCGGAGCCCTCACCTACCTCAGAGGTCAGGTGGAGGACTACATCACGCAACGCGAGATGCTGGGCAAGTCGTTCGGCGGCCCGACGATGCACGTCATCTGGATCGGGCTCAACGACTTCGTGACGGCGCTGCGCCCCGACTACGACCCGGCCAAGACGAAGAGCGTGCCGGGCACGCACGAGTACGAATCGTGGCTGTCATGGAGCACGACCTACCCGAACGATCTCGTGAAGGGCGTCGGAGTCTTTCCGGCCGTGGCGGAGATCCAGTCCCTGGTCGAGCTGATCAACACAGAGCCCGGCGACAAGGGCCGCAAGCCCAGCGTCGCCAGAAGGAATGACAACCACTTCATCCTGATCGACCTGCCGAGCGTCTACAACGCCATCCGGTTCATGGAGGGCCTCGGAGACCCCACGTTCATCTCCCAGGCGCAGTCGATCGAGCCCGTCATCCGGCGCTACAACGACATGCTCGAGAGCCTCGTGGACAAGTGGCCGGACGGGCCGGCCGCGCCCAAGCAGGGGCAGGTCCACCTCGTGCGGATGAGCGCGTGGATGGACTACGTCAGCGCGAACCTGGACGCCTGGAAGCTGTCCAAGAAGGCCCAGGAAAAGGGAGTGCGCCCCTTCTACAACCCGGGCCTCCACCCCGAGCCGGCGCAGGACCCGGTGCCGGCCGACATGCGCAGGCGCATCACGACCAGCGACCTGGCGCACCCGACCGAGGCGGTGTACGCCATCATCGCGCGCTACTTCGTGAGCCGGCTGCTGCAAGAGGGCTACACCCTGGGCAGGCTCGACGAGGACACCTGGCCCGACCACGCGCCCTTCAAGAACCTGCCCTTCGACGTGAAGACGTGACGCCCAGCGCCGGGACTACTCGTTGTGAACGCCGACGGGACGGGCGTCACAGGAGGGTCATCTGGCCGGAGCCGGCGAGCGGGTCGCGGTGCTTGCGCAGATGCCGCCACTGAGGGAGATCGTCCAGGTAGGACCACGACAGCCGGTGGTGCGGCGTCGGCCCCAGCTCCGCGAGGGCCGACTGGTGGACGGGCGAGGGGTAGCCCGCGTTGGCGGCGAAGCCGTACGCGGGGTGCTCCTCGCCGATCTCCGCCATCAGCCGGTCACGGTGCACCTTGGCCAGCACCGACGCGGCGGCCACCGACACCGAGCGCTGGTCGGCCTTGACCTCGCACCGCACCCGCCACGGCCGCCCGAGGAAGTCGTGCGCGCCGTCGAGGAGCACCACGTCGGGCCGCAGCGGCAGGGCCTCCAGTGCGCGGCACGCGGCGCGGTGCAGGGCCTCGGTCATGCCGGCCTCGTCGATTTCCTCCGGGCTCGACTCGCCGTACGCGTGACAGGCGAGCCAGCCCGGCAGAATTGCGGCGAACGCCTCCCGCTGGGCCGGGCCGAGCAGTTTCGAATCGGTCAGCCGGACCGTGCGCTCCCCGCGGCCCGGCAGCTCGGGCGGCGGGCCGAAGGCGGTGACGGCCGCGCAGACGACGACCGGCCCGGCCCAGGCGCCGCGTCCGACCTCGTCCACGCCCGCGACGTGGACCGCACCGGCGGCGCGCAGCTCGTCCTCGATCTCGTAACCCGCGGCCCGCCGTGGCGGGACGGCAGGCGCGGGCTCGAGGGGGTCAAGGCCGGGCAGCGCGTCGGTCATCCCGCCATCATCCCAGGCAACCACGAGATCCGGAGCAACCGCAGCCACGGTGGTCAGGCGGACGAAGGGATGGTTCTCTCCTGTGACATCGAACTCACCGCCGAGGCCATGCTCCCCTGGGAACGCGGTAAAGAACACGCGGCGTCGCGAACCAGTCATGGTCGAGAAAACGGCCTGTGACCCGTCCCGCGCAGATGAGGTACATCTCCACCTCCTCCTGGAAGTCGGTGTAGGTGTGGGCGTCCAGATCGCGTACGTATTCCTGAAACCCTTCCGTCCCCACTGTGCCCATGTACTCCCCGTCCTGGTAATAGGTGATTGCCTCATCGCCTATCTCGCCCAGCTCGGCCATATGCCAATATTCGATGATGATCCTTCCTCCCGCACTGGCCTCCTCTCGCAATGTGAAAGCGCCGCCCAGGGTGAGCGCGACAGACCAGCCCGGCGAGTGCGCCCCGATCCACACCAGGCTGTCCTGTCCGCGATCTTGAGCCAGGCGGCATGCCCTGTCGAGATCACAAGGAATTCCGGAGCTTGGTTCCGCGCGGAAGCGCCGAACGACTTCTTCCACGTCCTCCGTGTCGATCCAGGCCGCATCGAAGCAGGCGTTCAAGCCGTACTCGTCCAGGAGGTCCCACTGACTCTCCAGGGGCAGTGCCCGCGTCATGTCCATCGGCCTGCTCCTTTGACTTCTTCCAGGCATGGTGTGGAAGCGATCACACAATCACCTCCACATTGCAGGTTTGTACTGGTTCCGTCCTGCCGCCCGACCAGAATGCACCCCGACGGCGTCCTGCCACGCGGAGACGTCCTGCTCCTTTCGTCATCCGTTGATGACGGTGCGGGAGGGTGGTGTCGCGGCCACCGGCGGCCCGGCGCGTCCCGGAGGGCGCGGGCGGGCCGCCGGGGACGGTCAGGAAATCGTGCAGGTGTGGCCGTTGAGGGTGAAGGCGGTCGGGGAGGGGTTGCCGGCCGACTGTTTGCCGTTGAAGCCGATGTAGAACGACTGGCCGGGCTTGATGGTCTTGTCCCAGACGAGGTTCTCGGCGGTGACGTCCCTGCCGGTCTGCGTCCACTTGGCGTTGAAGCCGGAGGCGACCTGCTGGGTGGTGAGCGGGAAGGAGAAGGCCAGCTTCCATCCGTCGATGTCGGTGCTGCCGGTGTTGGTCAGCTTCACGTTGGCGTTGAAGGCGCTGGGCCAGGTCTGGGTGCTGTAGGAGACGTCGCAGTAAGGAGCCGGGGGCAATGCCTGCGCGACGGCCGCATAGGGCGCAGAGGGGGCGCTCAGGTTGCCGGCGGTGTCGCGGGCGACGACCTGGAAGGTGTACGAGTGACCGCCTTCGAGGCCGGTGACGATGTCGCGGGGGGTGGCGTTCTCACCCTCGTAGGCGTAGCCGTGGTCGGTCTGCCGGAACAGGTCGTAACGGGGCGGGACGCCGCTGTTGTCGCTGACCGTGTTCCATGCCAGGGCGATCCCGTTGGGCACGGAGATGCCGCCCATGACGGTCAGCCCGGTCGGTGTGCCGGGCGGAGTGGTGTCGGTCCCGGTCCCGGGGCTCGGGCTGGCGGCGGGCGGCTCGACCATCGCGCGCTGGCGGACCAGGTCGGAGGGCGCGCTGAGGTTGCCCGCGGCGTCCTTCGCCACGACGTAGAACAGGTAGTCGCGTCCGGGGGTGAGGTCGCCCACGACCGCGACGACGGTGTCGCCGGAGGGGGAGAAGCTTGGGTTCACGCGGGTGAAGGCGCCGTCGATCCAGACGTACACGTCGTACCCGGAGACTGCGACGTTGTCGGTGGACTTCGTCCAGGTAAGACCGGCCGCGCCGTTGACGTAGGCGGAGTACGGCTGCACGCCTTCGGGACGCGTGGGCGGGGTCTGGTCGGGTGTCGGCGAAGGGCTGGGGGACGCCGTTCCGGTGTAGACCGTCGCGACCGCGGTGTACTCGGCCGACGGCGGGCTCGCGTTCCCCGCCGCGTCCTTGGCGATGACCCGGAACGTGTAGCTCTGCCCGCTGACGAGAGATCCAATCGAGACGCCGGTGTAGGTGGTGCTCTGAATCGTGACGAACGCGCCGTCCTGCTTCATCTGCACGTCGTAGCTCACGACGCCCACGTCGTCGAGCGCGCGGCCCCAGCACAGCGGTACGGCGGCTTTGGGGGTGGGGAAGGTGGGGGTGGTCTTGGGGCTGGGGAGGAGGGAGCTCGGGCTGGCTTTGGGGGTGGGGAAGGTGGGGGTGGTCTTGGGGCTGGGGAGGAGGGAGCTCGGGCTGGCTTTGGGAGTGGGGAAGGTGGGGGTGGTCTTGGGACTGGGAAGGAGCGAGCTCGGGCTCGACTGGGGCGTGGGCACCGGGGGCGGGCAGATCGAGATCCACGGCGGGGCCGTGGGTGCGGTGGTGTCCGCGGGTTCGGCCCGCGCCACGCGGGCGGCCGCGGGTGTCGCCGCCGCGGCGAGCGCGAGCCCTGCACTCAGGAGGGCGGCGGCGGTACGGAGACCGTTGACGTGCATGTGATTCACCTTCCTATTGGGTGGCGCGGCGCATCGGCGCACGCCGGGCCGTTCGTGAGAGGGATCACGAGCAGGTGGTGCCGTTCAGAGTGAAGGCGGTCGGCGCGGGGTCGCCTTCCGTCTGGAGGGCGTCGAAGCCCATGTAGATCGACTGGCCGGGCTTGAGGACCTTGTTCCAGGAGAAGCTCTCGGCGGTGACGTCGCTGCCGGTCTGCGTCCACTTGGCGCTGAAGCCGCTGGTGATTCGCTGGTGGCGAGCGGAAAGGAGAAGGCCGGCTTCCATCCGTCGATGGCGGTCGTTCCGGTGTTGGTGAGCGTCACCTCGGCCAGGAAGCTGCCGGGCCAGGCATGCGTGCCGGCGGTGCGCAGCGCGACGATCGTACGAAGACTGTGCAGGGGCATGTCGTCCACCTCTCGTACGGGGCGGCCCGGCGCGTCCGCGTAGGACGGCCGGGCCGCGGGTCGACGTTATGAGCAGGTGGTGCCGTTGAGAAGGAAGACGGGCGGCGGGAAGTTGGCGCCGGTGTAGGTGCCCTGGAAGCCGATCTGGGTGGACTGGCCGGGGTTGATGGTCTTGTTCCAGTCGAGGTTGACGGCGGTGACGTTCGCTCCGGTCTGGGTCCAGGTGGCCGACCAGCCGGGCGGGGTGATCTTCTGGGTGCCGGGGAAGGCGAACTTCAGGGTCCAGCCGTTGATCGCGGTGGCGCCGGTGTTGGTGATCGTGACGGTCGTGGTGAACCCGCCGCCCCAGGTAATGGGCGCGTACGTCACCTTGCATGCGTTGACGGGGGACGGGCTGGGCGAGGACGTTCCCCCGGGCTGCGCGACGGCGGTGTACGGAGCGGAGGGGTTGCTGAGGTTGCCGGCGGTGTCGCGGGCCACGACCTGGAAGGTGTACGACTTACCGCCTTCGAGGCCGGTGACGATGTCGCGGGGGGTCACGTTCTCGCCCTCGTAGGCGTAGCCGTGGTCGGTCCGCCGGAACAGGTCATAACGGGGCGGGACGCCGCTGTTGTCGGAGACGGTGTTCCAGGACAGGAAGATCCCGCCGGGTATGGGCAGGCCGCCGTCGGCGCTCAGACCGGTCGGTGTTCCGGGCGGAGTGGTGTCGGTCCCGGGGCTCGGGCTGGCGGTGGGAGGCTCGACCATGGCCCGCTGGCGGACCAGGTCGGAGGGCGCGCTGAGGTGGCCCGCCGCGTCCTTCGCCACCACGTAGAACAGGTAGTCGCGCCCGGGGGTGAGGTCGCCCACGATCGCGAGGACCTTGTCGTCGGTCTGTGCGGAGACCTCGGCCGGCACCCGGGTGAAGGCGCCGTCGATCCAGGCGTACACGTCGTAGCCGGAGACTGCGACGTCGTCGGTGGACTTCGTCCAGGTCAGGCCCGCGGCGCCGTCGACGTGGACGCTGTAGGGCCCCAGCCCCTCGGGACGGGTCGGCGGGGTCCGGTCGATCGGGGACGGGCTGGGCGGAGGACTCGACGGGGGCATGCCGCTGAGATGGTTCGCACTCGCCGTCAGCTCGTTGGACGGCGGGCCCGCGTTCCCCGCCGCGTCCCTGGCGACGATCCGGAACGTGTACGACTGCCCGAGGGTGAGTCCGCTGACGATGGAACCCGTGCCGGTCGTCGTACGGACGGCCGTGAAAACGCCGTCCTGCTTGATCTGGACGTCGTAGCCGGTCACGCCGACGTCGTCGGTCGCGGCGCCCCAGCACAGCGACACGCCGACGCCGAGACCCGACCCGGGCGCGGCGGGCAGCGGGCAGTTGAACAGTGTTCCCGGAGCGCCGGGCGGGGTGGTGTCCGCGGCGGCCGCGGTGGTCGCGGCGAGCGCGAGGCCGGCGCCCAGGATCGCGGCGACCGGTCGAAGACCCTTAACGGGCATGTGGTTCACCTTTCCGATTGGGGCGGCCCGCCGCGCCGGAGGACGCGCCGGGCCGTCGGCGGGATCAGGAGCAGGTGGTGCCGTTGAGGGTGAAGGCGGCGGGCTTGGGGTTGGCGCCGGTGTAGGTGCCCTGGAAGCCGATCTGGGTGGACTGGCCGGGGTTGATGGTGCGGTTCCAGTCGAGGTTGACGGCGGTGACGTTGGTTCCGGTCTGGGTCCAGGTGGCCGACCAGCCGGGTGGGCTGATCTTCTGGGTGCCGGGGAAGGCGAACTTCAGGGTCCAGCCGTTGATCGCGGTGGTGCCGGTGTTGGTGATCGTGACGGTCGTGGTGAACCCGCCGCCCCAGTCGTTGGCCGCGTACGTCACCGTGCACCCGCCGTTCGGCGAGGAAGACGGCGACACCGCGGGCGACGGGGACGGGCTGGGAGACGGGGACGGGCTGGGCGAGGGGCTGGATGTCGGCAGCCCGGTCTGGGCGGTCGCGGTGAGCGTGGCCGAGGGCTGGCTGGTGTTGCCCGCGGCGTCCCGCGCCACGACGTAGAAGGTGTAGCTCGTGCCGGCGACCAGTCTCTCCGCGACGTATAGGGGCGTGGTCGATGAGCCGATCTTGACGAAGCCCGTGCCCTGCTTCATATACACGTCATAGCCCGTGACTCCGACGTCGTCGGTCGAGGCCGTCCAGCACATCGGCACCGCGTTCGCGAAGTCGGCGCCGCAGACCCACAGTCCGGTGGGCGTGCTCGGCGGCGTGGTGTCCACCGGAGACGGCGAGGATGACGGCGAGGGGCTGGGGGAGGGTGATGGGCTGGGGGAGGGTGATGGGCTGGGGGACGGCGAGGGGCTGGCCGTGCCCTCCGGCGGGGTGCCCCAGACCAGCGTGTTCCCGTCGTACACCGGCACGTGAGAGGCAGCTGACGCCGACCAGTCGTTGGCCGGGTCCCAGGTCGCGCCGTTCGGCACCGAGATCCGCAGCTGCGTGCCCCGCTTGTAGAGCTGGGCGTCGCCGGGGTAGATCGGCTTGCCCGTGCAGTCCACCTCGGCGTAGTAGGTGCGGTCCCCGGCGGACGTCGGCCCGCTGACCGCGCAGCCGTTGCTGTCGCCGCCGGTGACCTTCACCTGGGAGATCGAGGTGGCGCCGTCGAGCGTGAAGTAGTAACGCGCCTTGCCGGCCTGCAGGACGCGCGGCGGCCAGTTCGACGTGTTGGTGATCGTGACGGTCATGGACGTGCCGTCCGCGCCGGTGTAGACGTTGCCGGTCTCGGCGCGGATCTCCTGGTACTTCTCCTCCGGCGCGGGGAAGTCCGCCACCGGCGTCCCGCCGTACTCCTTTGCGAACCGCGCGAGCACGTTGGTGATGCCGGAGTTGTAGTCGATGGCCACCTCGTTGCGGACGTAGTCCGTGCGGCTGTCGGTGTAGGCGTCGGTCTGGTCCGGGCCGCCGGCGAGCGCGCCGTACAGGACGTGCAGATTCGGTCCGGTGGTGTCGCTCATGTAGCCGAGGTACTGGCCGCTGGCCGCGCGGTGGTGGACGTGCGTCGGCGGGTTGGAGCCGAAGCCGACCATGTAGCTGGAGTGGCGGGGATTGTCCCCGAGCGCGTAGTCGACCTGCCGCTTCGCGAAGTCGTGATAGCGGGCGTAGAGCGGGTCGTCAGGCCCGAGGTGGTCGGCGTAGACCAGGGCCACCCAGGCGGTGTTCAACGCCATGCGCAGCGAGGCCCAGTTGAAGATGTACGCCAGGCCGCCTGGGGTGACCGGTCCCTTCTTGCCCTTGTATCCGGCCGTCCAGTAGTCGAGGTACCGCCGGACGTCGTCGGCGTACTTCTGCTCTCCGGTGAGCGTCGCCATCAGGGCGTAGACGCCGTACTCCTTGTCGTTCCACCCCAGCCCGAAGGTGTACGCGGGCACGGTGGTGCCGCCCGCGCCCTGGCCCACGTCGGGCTCGCCGCCCATCTTCGGGTAGAACTCGCGGGCCTTGTCCAGGTAGCTTCCCGTGCCGGTGGCCCGGTAGAGCCACACGGCCGCCCAGGCCAGCTCGTCCCAGTACATCTTGGTCGCGCCCGGGTGGTCGGCGGCGCCCTCCCAGGTGGAGTTGTAGTAGCCGGAGATGCCCGGCACGCAACTCGTGTACGCCGTGTCCTGGCCGTTCGTGCCCTTGGTCGTGTCGGCGAACGTGAACAGCTGCTTGGCGTGGGTCAGCAGCGTGTCCGCGTACGCCGCGTCGGTCTGCCGGAAGGCCATGGCCGAGGCCGCCATCGCGGCGGCCGTCTCCGCGACGACGTCGGTGCCCTTGCAGGTCGGCGTGATCTTGTAGACGGGCCGCGCCATGCCCTTGATGTCGATCACCTCGGGCGGACCCCAGTACGCGTGGTCCACACTGCCGTCGCCCACCTGGACGTACAACGTCTCCGGTTCGGGGTGGGCGGCGATCAGGTAGTCGGTGGCCCATTTCAGGTTGTTCAGCATCGGCGTGAGCTGCGTGCCGTACCCGGACCGGTTCTCGACCAGTCCCCACGCCAGCATCGTCGTGGTGAACGCCATCGGGAAGCCGAACTTGACGTGGTCGCCCGCGTCGTACCAGCCGCCGGACAGGTCCACACCGGCCGTCTTGCCGTCGTTCAGCGTGCGGTCGCCGCGCCATTCGACGCGGCTCCAGCCGGGCTTCCTGCCCGACTGCTGCGCCTCGTAGAAGTAGATCGACTTCTGCAGGGCCTCGGTGTAGTTGTACGACCCCGCGGCCTGCGCGGGCGTGGAGCCGGGCACGAGCAGGGCGGCCAGCACCGCGGCCACCCCGCCCAGGGACAGCAGTCTCATCGGAGGCCTCATCTCAGGAGCAGGTGGTGCCGTTGAGGGTGAAGGCGGCGGGCTTGGGGTTGGCGCCGGTGTAGGTGCCCTGGAAGCCGATCTGGGTGGACTGGCCGGGGTTGATGGTGCGGTTCCAGTCGAGGTTGACGGCGGTGACGTTGGTTCCGGTCTGGGTCCAGGTGGCCGACCAGCCGGGTGGGCTGATCTTCTGGGTGCCGGGGAAGGCGAACTTCAGGGTCCAGCCGTTGATCGCGGTGGTGCCGGTGTTGGCGATCGTGACGGTCGCGGTGAACCCGCCGCCCCAGTCGTTGGCCGCGTACGTCACCGTGCACCCGCCGTTCGGCGAGGAAGACGGCGACACCGCGGGCGACGGGGACGGGCTGGGCGACGGGGACGGGCTGGGTGAGGGGGACGGCGAGGCGGACGGGGACGCCGACGGGGACGCCGACGGGGACGCCGAGGGGGAGATCGACGGCGAGACACCGGGCGAGGGCTCGGCGCCGGGCGCCGTGCCCCAGATGAGACGGCCGTCGTTGCCGTACAGGGTCATGTGGTCGGCGCCCTTGGCCGACCAGTCGTTGGAGGGGTCCCACGTCGCGCCGTCGGCCACGCCGATGCGGAGCTGCACCTCGCGGCGGAACTCGGACTGGCCGCCGGGGAAGATGAGCGTCCCGGTGCAGTCGACCTCGGCGTAGTAGGTGCGCCCCTCCAGCAGGTGCGGCCCGGTGGGCTGCTTGCACTGCGTGTAGGACGTGCTCACCGTGACCTGGCTCGCCGTCGTCGAGCCGTCGAGCGTGAAGTAGTAGCGGAACTTCGCCTTGTCGAGCACGGTCGCCGGCCAGGCCGACTTGTTGATCACGAAGGTCTTGGCCGCCGTCTCCCTGGTCGTGTGGGTGATGGTCGGCTCCAGGTAGAACTCGGGGCCGTCGGGGGTCTCTCGCGGCAGCGTGGCCAGGGGCGAGCCGCCGTACGTGCCGTAGAGGACGGCGAGCGAGCTGGTGATCCCGGAGTTGAAGTCGAGCGCGACCTCGTTCTTGACGTAGTCGCCGCGGCTGTCGGTGTAGGCGTCGGCGCCGTCCGGGCCGCCGACCAGCGCGCCGTACAGGATGTGCCTGCTGACGGCGGGCTCGCCGTCAGGGCCGGCGTTGGTCCAGGAGCCGTGCGCGCCGCGGTGGTGCGGGTTGCGCGGCGGGTTGGTCCCGAAGCCGATCATGTAGCTGGAATGACGGGGATTATCGCCCAGCGCGTAGTCGACCTGCCGTTTGCCGAAGTCGTGGTAGCGCGCGTAGAGCGGGTCGCCCGAGCCGAGGAAGTCGGCGTACCTCATCGCGACGAAGGCGGTGTTGGCGGCCATGCGCAGCGACGCCCAGTAGAAGATGTAGGCCAGGCCACCCGGGGTGATCGTGCCCTTCTTGCCCTTGTATCCGACGGTCCAGTAGTCGAGGTAGCGCTGGACGTCGTTCTTGTACTTCTGCTCGCCGGTCAGCTCGGCCATCTGCTCGTAGACGGCGTACTGCTTGTCGTTCCAGCCGAAGCCGAAGTTGAAGACCGGCACCTGCTGCCCGTTGCTGCCCGGGTCCTCCTGGGTGCCCATCTTCGGGTAGAACTCGCGCGCCCGGTCGAGGTAGCTCGCGGTGCCGGTGGCCCGGTAGAGCCAGACGGAGGCCCAGGCCAGCTCGTCCCAGTACATCTTCGTGGCGCCCTCGACCTGGCCGCCCTCGCCGGTGGAGTTGTAGAAGCCCTGCGCCGCGCTGACGCAGTTGACGTACGCCGTGTCGCGGCCGTTCGTGCCCTTGGTCGTGTCGGCGAACGTGAACAGCTGCTTGGCGTGGGTGAGCAGCGTGTCGGCGTACGACGGGTCGGTCTGCCGGAAGACGACGGACGAGGCCGCCATCGCGGCGGCGGTCTCGGCCGCGACGTCGGTGCCCGGGCACGACGCGGTGATCTTGTACACCGGCCGTTTGTGGCCCTTGGCCTCGACGGTTTCCGGCGCCCCCCAGTAGGAATGGTCCTCGCCGCCGTCGCCGACCTGGACGTACAGGACGTTCGGCTCTGGATGGGCGTGGATGAAGTAGTCGTTCGACTGCCGCAGCGTGTTCAGCAGATAGGGCAACTGGCCCGAGCGTTCGTAGGACGCCCGGTAGTCCGCGCCGCCCCAGGCCAGGGTGGTGGTCATGGCCGCCATCGGGAAGCCGAACTTGATGTGGTCGCCCGCGTCGTAGAAGCCGCCCGACAGGTCCACCCCGGCGGACTTCCCGTCGTTGACGGTCGAGTCGGCCCGCCAGGTCACCCGGTTGGTGGACGGCAGGTGGCCCGACTCCTGCGCCTCGTAGAACAGGAACGACTTCTGCAGCGCCTCGCCGTAGTTGAAGCTCGCTGCCGAGACGGGGGTGGAAGTCGAGGTGACGGCCAGCAGGGCGCCGGCCAGTGCCGCCGCCGTGCTCGCGCTCAGCAGCCGTCGCGGTAGTCGCATCACGTGCCCCTCGGATAGGACGACGGACCGGCCCCGGCTGTGCGGTGCCGGCCCGGAAACGGGCGGGACGATCTCGGGAGGGCTCCCGCCCGGATGGTGCGTACGCGAGGTGGCGCGATCCAAGCACGCTCCGGTCACGGAGCCGTACGCCCAGGTCAGGGCGGCCGGGGGCACGTCGCGGAGCTGAAACTTTCAGTTCGGCGCGGTGTTCGGAGCGCCGGCATGAGCGGACCCGCCGGGGCCTCCGGCGACGACCAGGGTCACCACGGGCAGCGCCGTCCTGCCGAGCGGACGGCGCGGATGAGTTTCGGATTGTGTGCCATCGCAACCGTCCATCGTCTCGTCGAAGTCAGTTCCCGGACGTGGGCGGACGCGTCAGTTCACGTGCACGGTGCAGCAGCGCCGCCCGGCGGGCGTGGGCGAGCACGGCCAGCACCAGTGCGGTCGTCACGAACAGCCCTCCGACCGCCAGTACCGGGCCGAGACCGGTGCCGCGCCGGACTGCCGGCGTGGCCAGGACCGCGGTGGTGGCGAGTGAGGAGGCCAGGGCGATCCACGCGGCGACCACCCGGTCGGTGGCGAACAGCGGCACCCGGCACATGAGCAGCCATCCGCCGTAGCCCGCCCAGGCCAGGCAGGCCACGATGAGAAGGGCGAACACCACCTGCGTGCCGCCGGGCAGCGGACCGGGCTCGCCTCTCCACAGGGCGGTCATGAACGCCGTGCCGGAAAGACCGGACAGCAGCGACGTCACCGCCCGGACGCGCCTGGCGCGGGACAGCGCCGAGTTGGGCGCGCACCACCAGTAGCTCGTCGTTCATCTCGTCCTCCCGTCACCATGCACAGTCGGACGAGGGGCCGATCAGGTTCACGTCGGCACGCGTGGGACCTGCCTCCGGCGATGAGGCAGGTCCCGGCCGCGAGGCGGCACACGCGCGGGTCGTGCCGAACCCGGCGCTCGAGTTCGCCCTACGGGCGGCGGCGTGGTGGCTATGCCGGCGCGGGCGCGTACGTCTCGACCTCGTGGTGGCGCATGCGGTGGATCAGCGTGTCCAGAGCCCAGGCACCGGGCCCGAAGACCGCGATGAGGAAGAACGACCAGCAGAACATGGCCGCCGCCTCACCGCCGTTCTGGATCGGGAACAGGTTCTGCGGCGCGTGGACCGTGAAGTACGCGTACGCCATCGAGCCCGAGCAGAGCAGTGCGCTGACGCGGGTGAGCAGCCCGACGAGGACGAGCGTCCCGAAGATCAGCTGGATGGCCGCCGCCCACCAGCCCGGCCACGTGCCGAACGCCATGGCCTGGCCGGTTCCGCGGCTGCCGCCCAGCACACCGAAGATCGTCGCCGCTCCGTGGCAGACGAACAGCAGCCCCGTCACGATGCGGAAGAGCGAGAGGACTGGTCCGCGGATCTGGTCCGTTTTCATATGATCACCTTCTTGTCGTGCCTGCCGGGCAGGCCGCGCCGCGTACGCGGGTGCGAACCGCCGGCCGATGAGAACGCGCCGGAAAATCCGGATCCGGCGGAAGGGAAACGGAAAACTCTGGCCGTCGCCTATTCGAAGTCAGGGCATGGTAAATCGGCCGTCATTTCCATGGTTCCGTGGCTCACATTGTCGGCGAATTGGACGCCCGACGGCAGGAGGCCGCGCGGGCATGCGGGCAAAAGACCCAGAAGTGCTGGTCAAAGCCTCAAATGAGCAGCGTCTTCGCTGTTGGCTTCGACGGTTCGCCGGTGAACCATGCGTGCCGGCCTCGCTTATTCGGCGGTGAATACGCGGGGCGGCGTACAACCAAGAATGCTCATGGCGGCGCTCATAGTCAAGTGTTCAAGTAATTCTCTGTCAGCTAATCAGACATCGCGTCGGCAAACGAGTGGCGACGCACCGGCCACCTGCCGCTTTTCCCCGGTCGCGGAGTGTCCCGCCCCGGGGACCGCGTGAAACTTTCTCGCAGATCACCGTGGGGAGCCCGCGGCTACCTCGTCCACAGGCACTCCTGTGCCGTCCGCACCAGTGCCATCAAGGCCGTCGATCCGGGCGAGAGCCGTTCGTCCCGCCACGCGAGCGCGTACGTCAGGTGGAGGTCGCCCGCGTCGAGGGGGACGAAGGCGACATCGTCCCTGCGTACGGACGTCACGACCAGGGAGGGAGTGGGCAGCAGGCCGACGCCGGCCGCGACCAGGTCGAGCGCGGCGGCGAAGTCGTCGATCTCGTCGGCCACCACGTGCTGCCGGTGCGGACCGACGCGGGCGGCGAGCCGCGCCCACATCCCGCCGGGCGGGCGCTCGCGCGGCACCAGGACGCGGTGCCGCGCCAGCCGCTCGGGCTGCAGGCGGGGCAGACCGGCGAGCGGGTCACCGGCCGGTACGGCCAGATGGCCGACCGGCACGTGGAAACGGGCGGCGGTGGTCAGCTCCCGCGGAAAGGGCGCGGCGAGGATGGCCGCGGCCACCTCGCCGCCGGCGAGGGCCGCCAGGGCGGCGGCCCGGCCGGCCGGGCGCAGCCGCACCTCGGCCGGGGGATCTCTGTGCGCCATCCGGCGGGCGATCCGTGCGGCGAGGCCGCCGGCCGGCGGAGGATAGGCCAGGCGGACAGCGGCGCCCTCCGGCGCGGCGAGCCGCCTCGCCTCGGCCGAGAAGGCGGCCGCGGACTCCAGCAACGCCTCGGCGTACGGCAGCAGCGCCGTGCCGGCCGGCGACAGGCGGACCTCCCGGCTGGTCCGCTCGAAAAGGCGGACCCCGAGCGTGCGCTCGAGACGGCCGACGGCCTGGCTCGCGGCGGGCTGGGAGACGCCCAGCTCGGCGGCGGCGCGGGAGAAACTGAGATGCCGGGCGACGACGGCGAAACAGCCGATGTCACGCAGCGGCGGGCCGGAGTCCACGCTCCAGTATGGGGAGATCGGAGGGCCGGGCCGCGACGGAGGTCAGGGCTTGCGGGCGACGCCGCACAGCGCGTCGACCTCCGGCGCCTCCCCGAACGTGCTGGGTTCGAGCCGCCACCGCGACACCGACACCACTCCCGGCTCCAGCAGCGTGAGACCGTCGAAGAAGCGCGCGATCTGCTCGGGCGTCCGCAGCCGGTAGGGGTCGCCTCCCTCGGCGCGGATGCGCTCGGCCTCGTCGGCCGCCTCCGGCAGGACGACCTTCGTGCCGTCCTCGAACACCAGATGACTGCCGGACGGCAGGGCGTCCAGGAGGTGACGCACGATCCCGTACGCCTCCTCGTCGTCGAGCACCTGGCCCATGATCCCCAGCAGCATGAGCGCCACGGGCTCGCCGAAGTCGAGCGTCTTCGACGCGGCTTCCAGGATCTTGTCCGGCTCGCGCACGTCGGCCTCGATGTAGTCGGTCACGCCGGGCGGGCTGCTGGTCAGCAGGGCGTTGGCGTGCACCAGCACCAGGGGGTCGTTGTCGACGTACACGATCCGGGACTCCGGCGCCACCCGCTGGGCCACCTGGTGGGTGTTGTCGGCGGTCGGCAGGCCGGTGCCGATGTCGAGGAACTGCCGGATGCCCTCCGCGCCCGCCAGGTGCCGTACGGCCCGGCCGAGGAAGCCGCGCGACTGCCGGGCGATGTCGACGATGCCGGGGTACGCCTCCCGGATCTGGGCGCCGAGCTCGCGGTCGACCGTGAAGTGGTCCTTGCCGCCCAGGAAGTAGTTCCAGATGCGTGCCGAGTGCGGCACGCTCGTGTCGAGCTTGGGACGGTGCTCCTCGCCGAACCCGTCCGCCGACCCTTCGCCCACCCGGTCCTCCTGCCGTCGCGATGATCGTTACATACGATAGGCCGATTCCGGGGCTTGAGTCTCCAGCCGCTGGACGGTCCAGACTCGGGGCCATGGACGACGAGGGGCTGTTCACCATCGGGTGGCTCTCCCGCCGCACCGCGATGCCGGTGCGCACGATCCGCTACTGGTCGGATGTCGGCGCGTTGCCGCCGGCCGGGCGGAGCGAGGGAGGCTACCGCCTCTACGACGCGGGCGCCGTGGCCAGGCTCGAGCTCATCAAGACGCTGCGGGAACTCGGCCTCGGCCTCGACGACGTACGCCGGGTGCTTGAGCGGAGGGCCACCCTGGCCGAGGTCGCCGCCGTCCACGTGGACGCACTGGACGCGCAGATCCGCACCCTGCGGCTGCGGCGCGCGGTGCTCAGCACCGTCGCGAGGCGGCGGTCCGGCACGGAGGAGATGAAACGGTTGCACGATCTGGCACGGTTGTCCGCCGAGGAGCGGCGGCGCATCATCGAGGACTTCGTCGACGAGGTGTTCGGCGGCCTGGACGCCGACCCGGAGCTCGGGAACCGGATGCGGCACACCGAGGCCGGCCTGCCCGACGACCCCACGCCCGAGCAGGTGGACGCCTGGGTGGAGCTCGCCGGGCTCGTACGCGACCCGGGCTTCCGGCGGCGCATGCGCGACATGGTGGAGCACAACAGCCGCGGCCGGGCGGGCCAGGAGCGCGGCCGGGCGGGTCAGGAGCCGGGGGCCTTCGCCTGGTTCGCCAAGAAGGTCGTCTGGCAGGTGGGCCGGGCGCGGGAGGACGGCGTGCGCCCGGACTCGCCCGAGGCCGCCGAGGTCGTCACCCGCCTGCTCGGCGACATGGACGCCGCGGGCCGGGCGGCCGTCAGGGAGCGCCTGGAGGCCGGCCTGTTCGCCGAGGCCGAGCGCTACCGCCATCTCATGGCCGTCATCAACGGCCGGGAGCCCAAGCCGTCCCACGCGGACGATTTCGCCTGGCTGCTCGAGGCTCTCCGCGCCCGTCCCTGACGCCCGCGCCGCCCGGCCACCGTCGCGGCGGCCGGCCCTCGCACGACGCGGGCGCAGGCCTTCTCCGGTGGCCGGGCCCGTCCCGGCCACCGGACGGGGGATCGCCTCACCTGCCGCCGGAGGCCACCGCCTGGGCCAGCCGGCCGGACCACACCCGCGCGGACGGCGCGGCGTGCCCGTCGGCGACGCGCTCGGAGGGCTGGGGATGCCAGCTCAGGGACAGCAACTGGATCCACGCGTCCGCGCAGGCCACCATCAGCCCGTGCCGCACGTCGGACCGTACGGTGCCGGGGTCGGCCAGGGGGCCCGGCTGCTCGTCGTGCGGCAGCACCCGCGCCTCGTGCGCCCGGGCCCCTGATTCTCCCGAGATCAGGGCCCCCGGCTGTGGACTGCAGGCGCGGACGACCCGCATGACCTCTTCGGCCGGCCGCGTCCAGTCGATCGCCGTGTCCTCCGGGCGGGGCTTGGAGAAGTAACTGCGCGAGCGCAGGTCCTGCGGGGTGGCCGACAGGTCCGCGGCGACCAGGCGGGGGACCACCTCGTGGAGCAGTCGCCGCGACTCCGCGAACAGGATGTCCCGGATCTGCCCGGAGGTCTGCGTGCCCGTCAGGCGTACGGGCCGCTGCGCGAGCACCGGGCCGTCGTCGATGCCGGGCGTGGTGATCAACGCGGTCACCCCGGAGTCGCGTTCGCCGTTGCGGGCCATCCAGAAGAACGGCGACAGACCGGCGTACCTGGGCAGCGGGCTGGGGTGGAAGTTGACCACCGCGTGCCGTGGCACGGCCAGCACCGGCTCACGCAGGATCTGCTGGAAGTTCGCGATCAGCAGGTAGTCGGGGGACAGGTCCCGCAGCGCGGCGACCGTCTCCGCGTCGTTGACGCTCCGCGGGCGCAGCACCGGCACCCCCGCCCGCGCCGCCTGCTCGGCGAGGTCCACCGGATCGGGTTCGCCGAGGTAGTAGCTGCACAGCGTGCCCGGCGGCCGGGTCAGCAGGCCGGCCACCTCGACGTCCGGACGGGTCAGCAGGTCCGTGAGGAAGGGAGCGCCGAACTTCGAGTTGGCCTCCGAGAGCAGGACGATTCTCGTCGGCCGCGTCATCGGGCCCACCACGCGCGCTCGACGATCTCGGCCTTCCAGGTGAGCGAGTCGAAGACCGCGTACCCGGGCTGGGGCGGCAGAGGTGTGCGGCCGGGGATGTCCATGATCTCCTGGGCCAGCCGCTCCACCAGGATGCCCTCCGCCAGCGGCGGGCAGGCGCCGAAGATCGGCATGCGCTGCATCTCGACGAACCACGAGTCGAGCATCGCCTTGTCCGGGAACGGCGGCATCTCCGGGATGATCCGCTCCATCAGCCGCCGGGAGACCTCGTCGGTGATCGGAGTGTCCTCCGGCAGGTCGTAGACCTGCTCGATCGGCATGGAATCCTTTGTGTACGTGAACACGTACACCTTGTGGGAGACCGTCGGAATCTTGAACATGAACCGGCAGCGGTCACTCGCCCGGAACGCGCGATGGAGTGCGTACCGGTTTCTCACCTGGTAGAACTCCATCTGGTCCATGACGTAGTCGCAGCCGTCCATGAAGGATTCGGCGGTTTCCGGGGTGATTCCCTGCGGATAGACGTCGATGTTCACGTCCTTGGTGAGGTCGAACGCCATTTCGGCGACGACCTCCGCCTTGTTGCGCCCCACGTTCTCCAGGGACGCGCCGAGCTGCCGCTGGATGTTGCTGATGTCGAACTCGTCGGGATCGGCCAGCTTGAGATTGCGTGCGCCCATACGCACCAGCCGCGTGGCGACCGCGCCGCCGATGCCGCCGGTTCCGACGATGCCGATGACCGCGTCTCTGAGCCTCTCCTGCCTGGCCCGCTGCTCCTCGGGCGTGTTACCGAGCCAGCCGAGGTTGCGGTCGACCCTTTCCCAGTAAAGTTTGTCGTCGTATTCTCCGCGATACCGAGTCACGTTTACCGACATGATGATTGCTCACCTCGCTGTCGAGTAGGAGTTGTGTCTTCCTGTCGGGTCGATCTCGTTCTGACCCGCAATCCCGAAGGAATGCGCGTCTTTTGTCGCGTTTAATGGCAAACCTAGCGAGCAGTGTGTTCGGCATGGACCGAACCGTCGTCGACGGCCCCGACATCGCTCGTGTCGCGGCACTTCTCGGGGAGTCCTCCCGGGCCACGATGATCACCGCGCTCATGGACGACCTGCGCCTTCCCGCCAGCGAGCTGGCCAGGATCGCGGGCGTGAACAAATCCACGGCGAGCGAGCACCTGGCCCGCCTGGTCGACAACGGCCTCCTGGCCACCGAGCGCTGCGGCAGGCACACCTACTACCGCATCGCCAATCCTCTGGTCGGCCCCGCCCTGGAGACCCTCGCCGTCCTCGCCCCCAAGCGCACGCCCAACTCCCTGCGCTCCGTACGCCGCCAGGAGGAGCTCGCCCGAGCCCGCCTCTGCTACGACCACCTCGCCGGCCGCCTCGGCGTCGCCGTCACCGACGCCCTGCGCAAACGGGGGCTGCTGCACGACGACGACGGGTCGCTGCACGTGGACGTGGAGGCATGGGACGCCGACCCGCCCCTCGGCGTCCGCTGCGCACCTCTGGCACAGGACCGCCGCCCACTCGTCCGCGGCTGCGTCGACTGGACCGCCCGCCGCCATCACCTCGCCGGCGCGCTCGGGGCGGAGTTGACCGCCCGGATGTTCGACCGTGGCTGGATCCGCCGCAGGAGACCCCGCGAACGGGTCCTCGTGCTGACCGACGCCGGCGTGCACGGCCTCGCCGGCGCCCTGCCCGTGGACGACGACACCCTCGACGCCGTACGCGGGAGCTGATCCGCCGAAAGCCGGCGTCACAGGGGCGCCGGAAACCCCGTTCCGGCCACACTTCGGCGCCGGCCGAACTCACCCCGGGTAACGATGAGGTATGTCATCGACGAGAACTCCTATCACCCCCAGCCAGGGCACGGCGCCCCAGGGGCGCGGGACGATCCTCGCCGTGATGTGCGCCGGCATGTTCCTCGTGCAACTCGACGTGACCGTCGTCAACGTCGCTCTGCCGCACATCGGCGCGGGCCTGCACACCGGCCTGCCGGGCATGCAGTGGGTCGTCGACTCCTACACCGTCGTCCTCGCCGCCTGCCTGCTCGCCGCCGGAGTCGTGGGGGACCGGCTCGGGCACCGCACCGTGGCCGTCGCCGGGCTCGCGCTCTTCGGCGCGGCATCTCTGCTGTGCGGCCTCGCCCCCGGCATCGGCACGCTGGTCGCGGCCCGCGCGCTGCAGGGCTTCGCCGCCGCGCTGCTGCTGCCCAGCACCCTCGCCGTGGTCAACCAGACCTTCCCCGAACGCGCGGAGCAGGCCAGGGCCCTCGGCATCTGGGCCGGGGTCTCCGCCCTTGCGCTGCCCGCGGGCCCGGTGCTCGGCGGCGTGCTCGTCACCGCCGCAGGATGGCGCTCGGTCTTCCTCGTCAACCTGCCCGTCGTCGTGGCCGCCATCGTGCTCACCCTCCGCCGCGTCCGCAGGGACGAGCCCGCCCCCGCCCGGCGGCTGGACGTCCCCGGGGTGCTCGCCGCCGCCGTCGCCCTGCTCGCCCTCACCTACTGCGCCATCGCGTACGGCCACTCGGGCGTCTCCGCCCAGACGGTGGCAGCCGCCGTGGTCGCCGTGCTGGGCGTGGTCGCCCTGGTCTGGTGGGAGCGCCGGGCCCCCGAGCCCCTTTTCCCACCGTCCCTGCTCGGCGGCTCCGGTTTCGTCGGCGCCAACGTCGTCGCGGCCCTGATGAACTTCGTCGGGATCGGCCTCGTCTTCGTCGTCACCCTGTATCTCCAGGGTGTCCGCCATCACGACGCCCTGTCCGCGGGCGCCATGCTGCTGCCGCTGTTCGCCCCGCTCGCGCTATGCGCGCCCTTCACCGGGCGGATCGCCGCCCGCTACGGGCCCAGGCTCCCCATGCTGGGCGGGCTGCTGCTCGGCACCGCGGGCGCCGCCTGCCTGCTGCTGGTCACCACCGACGCCCCCTACGCGGTGCTCATTCCTCCGCTCCTCGGCGTCGGCCTGGGCATGGGCCTGCTGACCCCGTCCGTGGTCGCGGCGGCGCTGCGCGCGGGTCCACCGTCTCGCCCCGGCCTGTCCTCCGGCGTCAACAACACCGCCAGGCAGGCGGCCGGCGCCCTCGGCGTCGCCGTCCTCGGCGCGATGGTCGGGGACCCCGCCGGGGGCGAGACGTTCACCGCCGGCCTGCGATGGACCGGCGCGCTGTCGGCCCTTCTGTGGATCGCCGCGATCGTCATCACCGTCCGTACGGTGCCGGGCCTGGAGGACCGGAAGGAGCGCGATGCCACAGGCTGACCCGCCGCCCAGGGTCGCGGGATGCCGCGCCCGCGCCCTGCCGCAGGCTCACCCGCCCCGCACGGTCGCCGAGTTCCGTGCGCGGGCCGCCCGTGCCCTGCCGCCGGAGGTGTTCGACTACTACGACGGAGCCGCCGGACGGGAGCGCACCGCCCGCGACAACGAGGCCGCCTTCGACGCGTGGCGGTTCGTCCGGTCGGTGCTGGTCGATGTCTCCTGCCCGCGCACCGAGACCACCCTGCTCGGCCGGGCCGCGAGCGCCCCGCTCCTGCTCGCCCCGACCGCGCTGCAACGGCTCGCCCACCCGGACGGCGAACTCGCCACGGCGCGGGCCGCCCGCGGGGCCGGCCTGCCGTTCGTGGTCTCCACCCTGTCGTCGGTCCCCCTCGCCGACCTGGCCCGCGCCGGCGGCGACGTTTGGTTCCAGCTCTATCCGCACCGCGATCGCGGCGTCACCTCGGAGCTGGTGCGGGCGGCGGAGGAGGCGGGCGCCCGCGTCCTGGTGCTGACGGTCGACACCCCCTGTCCCGGCCGCCGGCTCCGGGACGAGCGCAACGCCTTCCGGCCCCCGCCGGACGTGCGGCCCGTCGAGCTCGAGGCCGCCTGCCGCCGAGCCGTGCGGCAGGCCGGACCCCCTTCCGGGCGAACGCTCACCGCGTTCTTCGAACGCAACTTCAATCCCGCCACCACCTGGGACGACGTACGCCGCCTGGCCGAGTCCACGAGGCTTCCCGTCGTGCTCAAGGGCATCGGCCGGGCCGAGGACGCCCGCCGTGCCGCCGATCTCGGCATCCCGGCCGTCGTCGTCTCCAACCACGGCGGCCGTCAGCTCGACCGCGAGCGCCCCACCCTCCACGCCCTCCCGGAGATAGCCGACGAGGTGGGCGACGACATCGAGGTCTACGTCGACGGCGGCGTCCGCGGCGGCGGCGACATCCTCACGGCCCTCGCGCTCGGCGCCGGAGCCGTCCTCATCGGGCGCCCCTATCTGTGGGGCCTCGCGACCGGCGGCGAAAAGGGCGTCGGCGACGTCCTGCGGCTGCTCCTCGACGAACTGCGGCTCGACATGAGCCTGACCGGCGTCGCCGACACCGCGGCGGTGCCGCGCGACGTCGTCACCCCGGCCGCCGGGCCTCGGTGACCGCTGCGGCGGCGCGCGCCGGCAGGCCCGCGTCATGAGCGGGTGCGTGCTCGGCACTGTCTACGACATGGCGATGATCTGCCCGGTGATGTGACGCGCCTGGTGCGAGGCCAGGAAGACGATCACCTCGGCGATCTCCTCCGGCGTGCCGACGTGCCCCAGCGGGCTCGCCGCGCGGACGGCTTCCTCGACCACCGGAGTGATCCACCCGGTGTCGGTGGCGGGCGGGCGGACCATGTTCGCCGTGATCCAGTAGCGGCCGAGTTCGGCCGCGGCGGACACCAGCCGCTGGCGTTGTTGACCAGGATCTCGACCGGGCCGAGGGCCGCCTCGGCCCGGTCGAACAGGTCGCCGACGACGGCCGGGTCGACGAGGTCGGCCTCGGCCGGTTCTGCTCGACCACCACCCCGGCGAGCCACCGGGATCGGCCGGGCCTAGTTGGTGCAGTCCTGGTTCTTCAGGGCCAGAGCCAACTCGTAGACCTTGCCTCGCTTCGACAGGAAGTAGTACAGGGCCTTCGGGTTACCGGGAACGACGGCGACGGGGTAGTTGCCCGTCGTGTCGAGCCGGGGGTAGGCCTTCTTGACCTGCTTCATGGTGGAGCCGACCTGGATGCCCTCGGGCGTCTTGACGCCCTTGGGCGCCTGGATGAGGGCGACGCCCACTTTCTTGGAGATGTGGAGGCCCACGCTGTCGCGACCGGTCGGGTGCGCCTTGAGATCCCACCCCGAGCATTGACCCTCGTCGAGCTTTTTCACGATCTTGCGGGTCGCCTCGGCCTGCTTGAGGGTCATCCCGAGCCGTACCCCACCGTAGCCGTACGGACCGAGCTTGCCGCTCGCACCGATGGCGGTGTCGGCGGGCGCCGCGGCCGCGCTCGCCGCCGTGGCGCCGGTCAATGCGATCCCCGCGGCGAGCGCCGCCGCGACGGCCGGGCGTGCCACCCGAGCCACCCTGTGCTCGCGGATTCCTCTGTGACCATTGTTCATGCCGTGTTGGAGTGCCGCCCGGCCGGGAAAGTTCGCCGCAGGCCACAACTGGTTGTCGCAGCCGAACCGCTGAACCCGGATTTCTCCCGGCCCCTCGGCGGTGTTCGCGGCTTATCGATGCCTGCGGCTAATCAGGACGACATCGAGGTGATTCATAAGCACGACCAATAGATCGGGCGGGGGTGAGGTCGGCGCGGGGAGGATGCGGGGCGTCCTGTCTGACGAACGAGGAGTCGTGATGACGTCGTCTTTTCCCGCGTCGACCGTGCCGGGGTATCCGAGGATCGGGCCGGATCGGGAGTTGAAGCGGGCGCTGGAGTCGTACTGGGAGGGCCGCACGGGCCGCGAGGAGCTGGAGGCCACCGCGCGGCGGCTGCGGGAGGACACCTGGCGGCGGCTGACCGCGCTCGGTCTGGAGGGGCTGCCGTCGAACACCTTCTCCTACTACGACCAGGTGCTCGACACGGCGGTGCTGCTGGGCGCGGTGCCCGAGCGCTACCGGCGCGACGACGACCTGGCGACCTACTTCGCGATGGCCCGCGGCGCCGAGGGAGTCGCGCCCCTGCGCATGACCAAGTGGTTCGACACCAACTACCACTACATCGTCCCGGAGATCGGCCCGGACACGGTCTTCTCCCTCGACGCCGCCAAGCCGCTGGCCGAGGTGCGTGAGGCCCGCGCGCTGGGGCTGGAGACCCGGCCGGTGCTGGTCGGGCCGGTGACGTTCCTGCTGCTGGCGCAGGCCGCCCCGAACAGTCCGGGCAGCGCGGGTAGTCCTGAGGGTTTCGTCCCGCTCGACCGGCTGGACGACGTGGTCGAGGTGTACGCCCGCCTGCTGGCCGAACTCGCCGCCGAGGGCGTCGGCTGGGTGCAGCTCGACGAGCCCGCCCTGGTCGCCGACCGCACCCCCGCCGAGCTGGCCGCGGTCGAGACGGCATACGGCCGGCTGGGGCGGCTGGAGAACCGGCCCGCGCTGCTGGTCGCCTCCTTCTTCGGGGATCTCGGCGAGGCGCTGCCCGTGCTGGCCGGAACGCCGGTCGAGGCCGTCGCCCTGGACCTCGTCCGGGGCACGGCTCACGGGGTGGACGCCCTGGCGGGCAAGACCGTCGTCGCCGGCGTGGTGTCGGGCCGCGACGTGTGGCGCACCGACCGGGAGCGCGCGCTGGCCACGCTGCTCGCCGTACGGGAGCGCGCGGGGCGGGTCGCGGTGAGCACGTCGTGCTCGCTCCTCCACGTGCCGTACGACGTGGAGCGGGAGACCGGCCTCGATCCCGTGCTGCGACGGCGGCTGGCGTTCGCCGAGCAGAAGGTCGCCGAGGTGGTCGAGCTGGCGCACCTGCTCGCCGCCACACCCGACGGTCGGCCGCCGCGAAACGACGCACCCGATCGTCTCCAGCCACGGCACGACGCGCCCGGCGGTCACCCGGCGCAGAGCTGCGCCGCATCCGGCCCCGGGCACTCCGCCGCGCACGACCGTTCGCACACGTCCCGGGCGGTGGAGGGCCGCGCTCCCTACGCCGTGCGCGCGGCGGCGCAGGCCGAGCATCTGAAGCTGCCGCTTCTCCCGGTCACCACGATCGGCTCGTTCCCGCAGACGGGGGAGCTGCGCCGGGCCCGGGCCGCGCTGGCGACCGGGGAGATCGGCGAGGTGGCGTACGAGAGCATGGTCCGAGCGGAGATCGAGCGGGTGATCGCGCTGCAGGAGCGGCTCGGGCTGGACGTCCTCGTGCACGGCGAGCCCGAGCGCAACGACATGGTGCAGTATTTCGCCGAGCACCTCGACGGCTTCGCCGTCACCCGGCACGGCTGGGTCCAGTCGTACGGCTCGCGCTGCACCCGCCCGCCCATCCTGCACGGCGACGTGCGGCGGCCCGAGCCCGTCACCGTCCGCTGGGCGCGGTACGCGCAGTCGCTGACGAGCAAGCCGGTCAAGGGCATGCTCACCGGCCCGGTGACCATCGTGGCGTGGTCGTTCGTCCGCGACGACCTGCCGCTTCGCGAGGTGGTCCATCAGGTCGCCGACGCCGTCCGCGAGGAGGTGGGCGATCTGGAGGAGGCGGGCATCCGCGTCATCCAGGTCGACGAGCCCGCGCTGCGCGAGCTGATGCCGCTGCGGCGTGCCGAGCAGGCCGCGTATCTGGAGTGGGCCGTCGCGGCCTACCGCTGGGCCACCTCGGGCGCGAGCGAGCACACGCAGATCCACACGCACCTGTGCTACTCGGACGCCGACCAGATCCTCGCCGCGATCGACGCACTCGACGCCGACGTCACCAGCATCGAGTCGGCGCGCTCGCGGGGACGGTTGCTCGGCGCGGTCGGCGCCTTCCCCCGGGGGCTCGGGCCGGGCGTGTACGACATCCACTCGCCGCGCGTGCCCGGTGTCGACGAGGTCGAACACCTGCTCACGGGGGCGCTGCGGACGGTGCCGGCCGAGCGGCTGTGGGTCAACCCCGACTGCGGGCTGAAGACCCGCTCCTACGAGCAGGTCGAGGCCGCGCTCGCCAATGTCGTCGAAGCGGCCGCCCGCCTGCGCGAGCGCCAAGCCTGACACGTCCCCCGCCGACGACGGCCCGGCCGATGACGGTTCAGCGGGGCTTGACGGAGCTCCGGGGAACCACCAGGCCGGACTCGTAGGCGAAGACGACGAGCTGGGCGCGGTCACGCGCGCCGAGTTTCGTCATCGCCCTGCTCACGTGGGTCTTGGCGGTGAACGGGCTGATCACCATGTGCGCGGCGATCTCCTCGTTGGTGAGGCCGCGCGCGACCAGGGCGACGACCTCCCGTTCCCGGTTCGTGAGCGCCTCGAGCGCGGCCGTCGGCACGGCATCCGGCGGCCGGGAGACGTATTCGCTGATGAGCGTCCGGGTGACCGCCGGGGACAGCAGGGCGTCGCCACGCGCCGCGACCCTGATCGCCTGGATGAGCTCCACGGGGTCGGTGTCCTTGAGCAGGAAGCCGCTCGCGCCCGCCCGCAGCGCGTCGAACACGTATCGGTCGAGCCCGTAATTGGTCAGCATCACCACGCGGGTGGCGGCCAGGCGGGGATTGGCGGCGATCCGGCGGGTCGTCTCGATGCCGTCCATCACCGGCATCTGGATGTCCACGAGGGCGACGTCCGGAACGTGGCGCTCGGCCAGCGCCAGGCCCTGCTTGCCGTCGCCCGCCTCGCCGACCACCTCGACGCCCTCCTCGGAGTCGAGCAGGGCCCGGAACCCGGCCCGGATGAGGGCCTGGTCGTCCACGAGCAGCACCCTGATCAAGTCGTTCCCTCCTCCGCCGTGAGGGCGGTGACGCCCGCCCGCGGGACGGTCGCAGATTGTTCGGTCCCGATACGGGCTCCGGTGCCGTTGCCACGCTCGCCGGTGGAGCCCCCGTCGGCGGAGATTCCGTCGGTGGGGACCCCGTCGGCGGAGGCTCCGTTCGCGGAGGCTCCGTCGGCGGCGGGCGGCGCGGCCGCGAGGGGCAGCTCGGCGTGGACGACGAAACCGCCGTCCGGCCCGGGTCCGGTCCGCAGCCGGCCGCCGAGCGCGGACACCCGCTCCCGCATTCCGGTCAGCCCCACCCCGACGCGAATCGCGTCCGGGCGGACCTCGGCGCTCGCCTCGGTGGTCGCGCCCGCTCCGTTCGGCGATGCGGCGCCGGACAGGCCCCGGCCGTCGTCCTCGACGTGGACGACGAGGGTGCCGGGCAGGTAGCCGACGTGTACGGACGCCGAGGCGGGGCCCGCGTGCCGCGCCACGTTGGTGAGTGCCTCCTGCACGATCCGGTAGGCGGCCAGGTCGACCTCGGGCGGCAGGGCGCGGGGTGTGCCGGTGACCGCCAGCGTGGCCGGCACCCCCGCCGACCGCGCCCGCTCGACCAGCTCGCCGATCCGGTCGGCCCTGGCCGTGCCGGGCGCGTCGTCAGGGCCGGGCTCGCGCAGCACCTCCAGCGTCGCGCGCAGCTCCCGCATGGCGTCCGCGCTCGCGTTCTGGATCGCCAGCAGCGCGGCCGGCACGTCATCGCCCCGCTTGCGCGCCAGATGGACGGCCACGCCGGCCTGCACCTTGATGATCGAGATGCTGTGGGTGAGCGAGTCGTGCAGCTCTCTGGCGATGCGCAGCCGCTCCTCGCCGGCCCGGCGCAGCGCGGCCTCCTCACGGGTGCGCTCGGCCTGGATGGCGCGCTGCTCGGCCTGGCGCAGGTACGCCCGGCGCTGCCGGGAGACGACCCCCGCGACGTTGGCGGCGACGAACCACCCGAGCAGCAGGTTGACGCCGTCCACCACCTCGCGCGGGGTCCGGGTGCCGAGATCCGACAGCTCCACCAGGAAGACGCCGCCGAGGTAGGCCGCGCTGACCAGTGCCGCCCACACACGCCGGCCGGAAACGGCCGCCGAGTAGACCGTGATCAGGACGGGGAAGGCGGTCGTCGTCTCGAAGTGCACCCGCAGGGCGTAGGCCAGCATGCAGGCCGCGGAGACGACGAGCGCCGTCACCGTCGCCGTGCGCCGTGCGGCCAGGGCGGCGGACCCGGCCAGCAGCAGCACGTAGTCGACCGCCCCCACGTCGGCGAGGCCGCCCGGCGAGCCGGGCAGCAGGGTGCCGCCCACGAGCAGCGCCGCCACGACGATCGCGATCGCGACGTCCGCGACATACGTGCCGGCGATGCGGCGGCGCCACACGCTCGCCCCGGTGTCCGTGAGGGCCGGTGTGGTCACGGAAGCGCGCTCCTGCGGGCACGCCGGTGAATCCGCGATCACCGATGCGCCCGGGGACGCCGCTGGGCTGTGGGACGCCTGACGTCCGTGATCGCCGTCCATGTCTGAAGGGTAGCCCGCGCCTGCTTCGCGCCGCCTCCTCCCGGCGGATCGATCCGGCGCTACTCCCACCGGAGTACGGCGGCCGTCTCCCGCATGCCGGGGAGCGGCTCGGAACGCCTTCCGCCGTACGACGACGGGAGCGGCGGCGCTCGGCACGATCAGAACGAAAAGCACGACCGATGGGGAGACCGAGATGCCGACGCCGTACCGCTACGTGACCCCGGTGCCCGTGGAGGCGGCGACCGGGCTGATCGCCGGGGTCTACGGTCAGATCGCCCGTGATTTCGGCATGGCCCGCATGCCCCTGTTCGCGGCGCTGTCCCCGGCTCCCGAGGTGCTCGCTCCCACATGGGCGGTGCTGCGTGAGTCGCTGCTCGCCGGACAGGCTCCGAGGGTGACCAAGGAGGTCGTCGCCGTGGGGGTCTCCCTCGCCAACAGGTGCCCGTTCTGCGTCGACGCGCACACCGTGCTCCTGCACGCGACCGGCGAGCACCGGCTGGCCGAGACCGTCGCACGCGGGGAGGCACCGGCCGATCCGGAGCACGCCCGGCTGCTCGTCTGGGCCACCGGCACGGCCACGGCCGGGCAGGCGCCGCCGTGCCCGCCCGTTCACGCGCCCGAGTACATCGGCACGGCCCTCGCCTTCCACTTCATCAACCGGATGGTGTCGTCGCTGCTGACCGACGACCTCCTGCCCGCCGGCCTGCAGCGGTCCCGGCTCATCCGCGGCCTGGGCGGCAGGGCCCTCGCCAGGACGGTGCGCCGCAGCCTGCCGCAGGGGGAGGCGCTGCCCCTGCTGCGGGGGCTGCCGTCGGGCCCGGCCCCCGCCTGGGCGGTGGGCGCCCCGGCCGGGACCGCGTTCGCCGCGCTGCACGCCGGAGCGGAGGAAGGGGCCGTTCTGCTGGACGGCACGGCCAGGGAGGCGGTCATCGAGGCGGTGGCGGCGTGGGACGGCGGGCATCCTCCGCTGTCCGGCCGGACGTCCGATCCGCTGGCGGACGTCGCGCCCATGCGCCGCCCGGCGGCCCGGCTCGCCCTGCTGGCCGCCCTCGCGCCGTACCGGGTGACCGACGCCGACGTCGCCGCCTGGCGGGAGGCCGGGGGCAGCCGGTCCGACGCCGACCTCGTGCGGCTGCTGGCGTTCGGGGCGATCACCGCCGTCCGGCGGATCGAGTCCGCTCTCGCCGTACGGGCCGCCTGAGACCGGGCGGGTCAGGAGGCGGGGGCGCAGACCAACCGGCGGTATCTGCCGGGGGAGATCCCGTGCTCGCGTTTGAACGCGTTCCCGAACGCGAACTCCGAGCCGTACCCGACGCGCCTGGCCACCTCCGCCACCGAAGCGTCCGTCTCCTGCAGCAGGCGGGCCGCGGTGGACAGCCGCCACCAGGTGAGATAGGCCAGGGGCGGTTTGCCGATCAGGTCGGTGAAGCGGCGGGAGAAGGCGGCCCGGGACAGGCCGGCCCGCTCCCCGAGCGACTGGACGGTCCAGGGGTGGGCGGGGTCGCGGTGCATGGCGTCGAGGGCGGCGCTGACGGCCGGGTCGGCGAGGGCGGCGGCCCAGCCCGAGTCGGCGCATTGCTCTCCCTCGGCCTCGAACCAGGCCCGCAGGATGTAGAGCTGGAGGGCGTCGAGCAGGGACGAGACCACGGTGTCCGCGCCCAGGCGTGGCGTTTCGATCTCCCGGGCGAGCAGGTCCACCGTGGCGCGCAGCTCGGGATGACGGCCGAGCCGGGCGGGCAGATGGATCACGGCAGGCAGTGACCGCAGGCTGGGGTGGGACCTGGCCTGGTCGAGCCGATACCCGCAGCACAGCGTGACCGTCTCGGCTCCGGTGCCACCGAGGGCGGTGCTGATCACACCGGCGTCCCGGTACGGGTCGCAGACCGGTTCGGTCAGGGGAGTCGCAGGGCTGTCGGCCAGGCCGTACCCGCCGCCCTGCGGGAGGAACACCACGTCCCCCATGCTCAGCGCGACGGGCTCACCCTCGGACGGGAGGAACCAGCACGACCCGCGCAGAACCACCTGGAAGGTCGAGGAGCCGGGCTCCGCCGGGAAGCGCTGCCCCCAGGGAGCGCGCCAGGAAATCAGCGCGGAGCGGGGCCGGCCCGTACGCATTATGGCGATGACGTCGCTCAGGACATCCATGCGGAGAGTCTAAGCTGCGAGACTCTCGCGTATAAATGCCAGATCCACGCGCATTGGTCTTCTCGCGGCTGCTTCCTAGAGTTGTCCACGTCAGATGCCGCGGGCCCCGGCGCCGAACCCCCTTCAAGGAAAGAGACCGCTCACAATGATCAAAGTAGGCGTCATCATCGGCAGCACCCGTCCCGGTCGCAACGGGGCGGCGGTCGCGCGCTGGGTCCACGATCTGGCGGTCAAGCGCGGCGACGCCGACTACGAACTGATCGACCTGGAGGACTACGCACTGCCGCACCTGGACGAGCCGGTGCCCGCCGCGGCCGGGCAGTACGAGCACGCCCACACCAGGAGGTGGTCGCAGGCGGTCGCGGCGCTCGACGCGTTCGTCTTCGTGACCCCCGAGTACAACCGCTCGACCTCCGGCGCACTCAAGACCGCGATCGACTTCCTGTACGCGGAGTGGACGAACAAGGCCGCCGGGTTCGTCGGCTACGGCGTGAACGGCGGCTCCCGCGCCATCGAACACCTGCGCCAGATTCTCGGCACGGTCAGCGTGGCGGGCGTGGCGCCTCAGGTCACGCTCTCCATCCACGACGACTTCGAGAACTTCTCCGACTTCCGGCCCGACGCCCGGCACGAGGATGCGGTGCGGCTCATGCTCGACCAGGTCGTCTCATGGGCCGGGGCCCTGCGTACGGTCAGAGCATGACCGGAAGGGAGGTCAGACCTCCAGCTCGCCGGACCAGATGGTCACGGCGTGCCCGGCGAGCTCGACCCGGTCGCCGCGCAGGGTCGTGCGCACGGTCCCGCCGCGCCGCGACACCTGCTCCCCGACGAGCACGTCCCGGCCGAGCCTGCCCGACCAGTACGGCGCGAGCACGCAGTGGGCCGATCCGGTGACCGGGTCCTCCGGCACGCCCACACGGGGGCCGAAGAACCGGGAGACGTAGTCGGCGGAGGTGCCCTCGCCGGACGCCGTCACGATGACGCCCCGGGCCTCGACCTCGGCCAGCCGCGCCATGTCGGGGTCGGCGGCCCGCACCTCGTCGGCCGATCCGACCTCGACCAGGACGTCGAACCGGCTTCGCCCGACCCACAGCGGTGTGACGCCGAGGGCCTCGGCGAGGCCGTCTGGCGGTGGGCACGACGCGGGCGGGTTCGCCGGGAAGTCCATCGTGATCAGGCCGTCGTCCGACTGCTCGGTGGCGAGCACGCCGCTCTTCGTGGCGAACTCCAGCCGCCCGGACTCGCCCACGGAGTAGAGGACGTGCGCGGCGGCCAGGGTGGCGTGCCCGCACAGCGCGACCTCGACCGCGGGAGTGAACCAGCGCAGCGAGCGCGGTCCCTCGTCCTGCCGCAGCACGAAGGCCGTCTCCGAGTGGCGCATCTCGGCGGCCACGGCCTGCATCCACTCGTCCGGCACGGTGTCGTCGAGAAGGCAGACCGCGGCGGGGTTGCCCCGGAACGGCCGGTCGGTGAAGGAGTCCACGGTGAAGACGCGCATGTCTGCGGATTCTACGGCCGCTCGCTTTCACCGGCGGGACGGCCGAGCGCGGCGAGGGTCTCCCGGGCGACCTGGAGCTCCTCGCGGGGCCGTACGACGAGGACCGGCAGACGGGCGTCCGGCGGGCTGACGACGCGATCCCGGTCCACATCGGACACGGCCGCCCCGTCCGGCGGTACCTGACGCGAGCACGCTACCAGGCGCCGGTTCGTCTTGGCCGCGAATCGGCTTTTCCTGCCCCGCTACGCGGGCGACTCCGCTTCACCCTCGGCCTGAATCGAACCCCACCGGCGCCGCCACTCGGCGGGCAGGGCGTAGGTGGCGGCGGCGGGCAGTCCGGCGTGAAAGGCGGTCACCTCGACGTCCGCCCCGGACAGGAAGTCCGACAGCGTACGCTCCGCGGCGGCGGGGTCCGGGCTGTGCTCGCTGTGCTCGGTCCGCAGCACGCGGCAGTCCCGCACCAGATGCAGTTGCAGGCTGCTGGAGCCGGCGTTGACGGTGAGCACGACCGGTGTCATGGCCTCCGTCTCCCCGGCGACTCGATGGGCAAACCCCGGCAGGCCGCCCGACAAAGCGGTCGGGAGATTACGGACGTACTGCGCAGAGCAGCCGGTTGTCGCCGCGCTGCCACAGCGTGCCGATCTCGGCGAAGCCTGCCGCGCGGAGGGCCTCGACGTGGGTGGACAGGTGGAGCGACTCCGAGCCGTCGTGCGCCGCGGTGGCAGGCCGGGGCGCCGCGACGCCGGCGAGCTCGGGGTCGGCGGCGATGGCGTCCCACCATTGGCGCCAGTCCTCGGGACGGCCGGCGGCGAAACGTCGCCGCTCCTCGCTTTCATGGATCGCCCGCTCCAGCCGGCCCAGCACCGGTGTGGTGTCCTCGGAGCTGAAGTGGTCGCCGTTGAGGAACAGCCCGCCCGGCCGCAGCACGGTCGCCAGCTCGGCGTACACGGCTCGCAGATCGGGCTCGGCCAGCCAGTGCAGGGCGGTCGTGCTCACCGCCGCGTCCGCCGGGCGGTCGAGGCCGAGCGCCCCGCTCCATCCCGGCTCGCGCAGGTCCAGGTCGGCGAAGCGCAGGCCGTCGCGGCCGCCGTACGCCGCCCGGCCGAGCGACAGCAGCAGGGGGTCGGCGTCGACCGCGACGACCGTGGCGCGGGGAAGACGGCTCAGCAGGCGGGCCGAGAGCGAGCCGGGGCCGCAGCCGAGGTCGATCACGAGGGGGTCCGGGCGGCCCGCGCCCGCCTCGACCGCGTCGATCAACGCGGTGAAGCGCTCCTCCCGGTCGGGGAGGTAGCCCTCCTGCTGGCGGTCCCAGCGGTCGATCCACCGAGTGGCGACGTCGAACGTGAGCATGCCGTCTCCTTGTGACTGGCTTGTATGCTTTCGGCAGTTACAACGTAGAACGCAAGGACGTAACTGGTCAAGTGAACTTCAACAGTCACACCGATGCCGTCGTGTCGGTCGCCGTCGGCCTGGTCAACACGCTCACCGAGGGTGAGGCGCGGGGCAGGCCGTACGAGCCGCCCACGGGGGAGGCGCGGGCCGCCGCGGTCGCCGACGTCCTCGCGACCGGCGACAAACGGGCCCCGCGGGTCGCCGACACCGAGGCGGGCGCGCTCGCGGAGGTCGCGGGACGACTGCGCGCCGTGTTCGAGGCGGTGACGCGCGGCGACGTGGACGAGGCGGCGCTCACCGTGAACGGACTGCTGGCGGAGACGGACGCGCGCCCGCACCTCGACCGGCACGACGGGGAGCCCTGGCATCTGCACTTCCACGGCGCGGGTGGCACCCTGGCGGGCAACTACGCGGCCAGTTGCGCGACCGGCCTCGCCGTGGTGCTCGGCAGCGAGTTGCACGACCGGCTCGGCGTGTGCACCGCGCCGCACTGCGACCGTGTGTACGTGGACACCTCCCGCAACGGCACCCGCCGATTCTGCTCCACGGCCTGCCAGAATCGGGTGAAGACCGCCGCCTTCCGGGCGCGCGGCGCCTGACCCCTCAGCCCGGCGAACGCCAGGTCCGATCGCCGCCGGACCCGCCGGTGCCGTTCCCGGCATGCTCGACACCATGAACGAGATCAACGACATGAACGGCAAGGCGGCCCTGGTCACCGGGGGTGGCAGGGGCATCGGCGCGGCCGTCGTCCTGAAGCTGGCCGAGCGCGGCGCGGACGTGGCGCTGACCTACGAGCGCGACGAGGACAGCGCTGCCGCCGTGGCGGAGAAGGTGAAGGGGATGGGCCGGCGGGCGCTGGTCATCCGGGCCGACAACGGCGACGCGGCGGCGGTCACCGGAGCCGTGGACCAGGCCGCCGCGGAGTTCGGCCGCCTCGACGTGCTGGTGAACAACGCGGCCGTCTTCCACGTGGCGCCGATCGAGGACCTGCGGCCTGAGGACGTCGACCGTACGCTCGCCGCCAACGTGCGCGGGCCGTTCCTCGCCGCGCGGGCGGCGGCGGCGCACATGACCGAAGGCGGCCGGATCATCACCATCGGCAGCAACATGGCCGAACGGGCCGTCTTCCCGGGCTTCGCCCTGTATGCCATGAGCAAGACGGCCATGACCGGGATGACCAAGGGGCTCGCCCGCGACCTCGGGTCGCGCGGCATCACGGTCAACCTCGTCAACCCCGGTCCGACCGACACCGCCTCGAACCCGGCGGACAGCCCCATGGCGGACGCGGTCCGGGAGTTGACGGTCCTCGGCCGCTACGCCGAGCCCGGCGACATCGCCGAGACCATCGCCCACCTGGCGGGCCACGGCGGGCGCTACGTCACCGGCGCGACGATCAACGTCGACGGCGGCTGGGCCGTCTGATGCCCGCCCGGGCGCACCGGACAACGTGCGGTTCGGACGCCGTACTGATCCGTCCCGACGGACCTGTCGCCTGGGTCACCCGCGCCGGCGAGCGGCCGGACCTGGACGCTCTCCGGACCGCCCTCACGACGTGGCTCGGCCCGGTCGGTACTCAGGTGGCGCAAAGAGACCACCGGCCCACCCTGTGGCGCACCTCAACCCTGGATCAGTGCGTCACGCTCCCTGGCCGGCTCATCCGAGCTGTCCTTTTGTCCTCGCCACCAGATCGAGTTCGTCGCGCTCGACGCGATGACCCCGGCCGAGCTGGTGGCGTCCAACGGGCGACATGTCGTGCCGTCATCGGCGGTCGTCTTGGGGATCACCGCTGATCCAGTCCCAGCTGGCGATCGTGGTGCGCATCAGCCGGGCGGCGGCCGGCAGGTGGCTGCCGGCCCCCCAGTACAAGGTGACCACGCGATGGCAGTCGGGGCTGTCGACGGTGATCCAGGCGACGGGGGCATCCGACGTGCCACGCCAAGCGAAGGCGGGGACCAGACCGATGCCGAGTCCCGCGCTGATCAGCCCGGCGATGGCGCTGTGTTCGTCGCTCTCACAGACGATCTTCGGCGTGAGGCCTCGTGCCGCGAAGAGCCGGTCGAGCAGCCGGCGTAGCCAGTGCCCCTTGCGGGCGGTGACGAAGGGCTGCCCGGCGAGGTCGTCGACGCTCACGGAGCCACGGCCCGCCAGCGGATGGTCGAGTGGGACGCACACCCTCACAGGTTCCTCGAACAGCCGCATCGACTCCAGGCCTTCGGCGTGGATCGGCTGTGAGGCGACGCACAGGTCGACGTCCTGGGCCCGCAGACGGCGGGCCATGTCCTCCGCCAGGGACCAGTGGAGCTCGACCTCGACGGAGGGATGAGCTCGTTTGTAGGCCGCCAGCGGGCCGATGAGGGTGAGGAAGGTCTCCGACGCGAGTCTCACGGTGCCCAGGCCCTCGCTGGCGGCCTCGGCGACGGCGCGTCGCCCCGCCTCGAGCTCACCCAGGGCGCGTTCGACGTGGTCGCGGAAGAGCCTGCCCGCGTCGTTGAGCCGGAGCCGGCCGCTGCGGTCGAACAGCGGGGTGCCCAGCTCGCCCTCCAGCCGGGCGATGGTGCGGCTCAGCGACGGCTGGGCGACGCGCAGCTCGTCGGCGGCCCGGCTGAGGTGTTCCAGCCGCGCCACCGCCAGGAACTGCTTCAGCGCGTGCAGGTCCATGATGACTCCCCGGACATAACGCTATAGCAATATTGATCTTAGAAAGAATAGCTCTCTAGCTATAGCGTTCACTGCCAGGCGCTCATGAAGCGAAAGCGCAGTGAGGAGGAATCTCCATGTTCACCGTGGCCCCGCCACGGACGGCACCCACGGGATGGATGCTGCGGGCCGTCGTCAGCGCGCACGCGCTGGCGATCGCCGGTCAGCCGGTGTTCGCGGGAGTGTATCTGAGCGGTGACTACGCAGGTTTGAGCTTGCACACGGCCGGCGCCAACACCGTCACCTCCATCGGTTACCTGCAGATGATGGTCGCGATCGCGGTCTGGGTCCGGCTTCGCCGGGCCCGGCCGTTCCTGATCACGACGGCAGTGGTGGCTGCGGAGACTGTGCAGTACTTCGCCGGGCTGGACGGCACGTTGTGGCTGCATCTTCCGCTGGGGGTGACGACCGTCGTCGCCGTCGTGGTGCAGTTCATTGACGTATGGCGGCGGCCTCTCCTCCGCAAGGGGGCCGACGATGACTGACAACCGTGGCGTGACCAGGCGGCGGGCGCTCGGCATCGGCGGTGCGCTCGGACTGATGACGGCCGCCGGGCTGACGGGCGCGGCCGCGCTGGCCCGCCGGCCGTCCTTCACCGGTGCCCAGCTGCGTAGCGCCGTACCGCTCCCGCCGCCGTTCCAGGTGCCGCTGCCGATTCCCGCCGTGCTGAAGCCGGTCGGCACCTCGGGCGGCGCCGACCGCTATGAGATCACCCAACGTGAAGCGAGCGCGGAGATCCTGCCGGGAGTTAAGACTCCGTTGTGGACGTACGACGGGACCTTTCCCGGGCCGACGGTCGAGTCGCGCCGCGGCCGGCCGGTCACCGTGTCGCACCGCAACGAGCTGCCCGTCCCGACGGTCGTGCACCTGCACGGCGGCCGGACTCCGGCGGCCTCCGACGGGTACCCGACCGACCTGCTCCTCCCCGAGGGCTGGCGTGAGCACTCCACGCACGTGGGACACGGCTCCGCTCATGGCATGCACGACCCGAGGGCCGTGGTGACAGAGCTGACGCGGGACTACATCTTCCCGCTGGACCAGCGGCCGGCGCTGCTGTGGTATCACGACCACCGGATGGACTTCACCGCCCCTGCAATCTGGCGGGGCCTGGCCGGGCTGCACATCGTGCGCGACGATGCCGAGGACGCCCTCGGCCTGCCCGCCGGGCCGCGCGAGCTGCCCCTCGTGATCGCCGATCGGGCGTTCGCCGCCGACGGCAGTCTCGCCTACCCCGCCCTCGACCCCACCCTGCGTGTACGGCCCGGCGTCCGTGAGCCGTATCTCGCCGGGGTCCTCGGCGACGTCATCCTGGTGAACGGTGCTCCGTGGCCCATGCACGAGGCCGACGCGGCCCGCTATCGGCTGCGCATCCTCAACGCCTCCAACGCCCGCCACTACGAACTCGAAGCGGTCACCGATGATGGGCGCCGCCTCGACCTCGTCCAGATCGGCGCCGATCAGGGACTCCTCACCGCCCCGGTCGTCCACAGACTGCTGCCGATAGCGCCCGCCGAACGCTACGACGTGGTCGTCGACTTCTCCGGTCTCCCGGCGGGCAGTCTCGTCAGACTTGTCAACAGGCTCGGCGCCGGCCGAACCCGGGACGTGATGGCCTTCAGGGTCGCGCGCAAGGTCGCCGACGACAGCCGCATCCCACGCACCCTGTCCGCCGACCTGCCGGCCTGGCGGCGCTCGGACGCCGTCAGGATGCGCGACGTCGCCTTCCGCACCGGGCAGACGCACGCGGGCCGCGGCTGGCTGATCGGCGGCCTGCCATTCGACCCCGCCCGCACTGACGTCACCACCCGGCTTGGCGATGTCGAGGTCTGGCGGCTCATCGCCGACGTCCACCATCCCGTTCACCTGCACCTGGCCGGCTTCCGGATACTTTCCCGCAGCGGCAGGCCGCCGCTGGCTCACGACGTGGGGCTCAAGGACACCGTCTCGCTACGGCCCGGCGAAGCCGTGGAGATCATCACCCGATTCGAGGGCTATCGCGGCCGTTACCTCTTCCACTGCCATAACGCCGAACACGAGGACATGGGCATGATGGCCAACCTCGAGATCGTCTAGCAGCGCTTTGTCGATGCTTTCGAAGTGTGGAGATGGTCCGCCGGCACGGCGAAGCCTGCCGACCTGGGAGCCCGTGGAGCCGGTCAGCAGCCGCAGGCGAAGAGACCGGCCGACACGCGGGCCACGCGGACATCCTCCGCGAGCTGATCGACGGCGCGACCGGCGCTGATCCCGGAGCCGCCGAGCTGCTCTTGGGCGGTCAGCAGCTCCGGAGGGCCGCTCTCGCGGTGCGGGGGAATGGTGTTCCGGTCTCGCCTCAGGCGCCGGCGGGCTCGACGTCGGCGACCACACAGGAGATGTTGTCGGGGCCGCCGCCCTCGTTGGCGAGCTCGATGAGCAGGCGGACGGCTTCCTGCGGATCGGCCACGGTGGTGAGCACGTGGTGCAGCGCCTCGGGTTCGAGCACGGAGGTCAGCCCGTCGGAGCACAGCAGGTAGCGGTCGCCCGGGTAGGCCTCGCGCAGTGACAGATCGGGCTCGGCCAGGCCGCTCGTCTCCAGCGCCCGCAGCAGCAGGGAGCGGCGGGGATGGCGGGCGGCCTGGTCGGGGCTCATGCGCCCGTCGTCCACCAGTGACTGCACCAGCGTGTGGTCACGCGTTATCTGGTACAGCGCGCCGTCACGCAGCATGTACGCCCGCGAGTCGCCCACGTGGGCCAGCGCGAACTGCCCGTGCCCGTCCCACAGCATGGCGGTGACCGTGGTGCCCATCCGTTCGAGCGCCGGGTCCTGCGCGGCGAGGTCGCCCAGGCGCTGCCCCGCCTCCCGTACGGCGTCCGCGAGGGCCGCGACGGGATCGGCGGGGGCCGGGCCGTCCTCCAGTTTGGCCATGGTGGAGATGACGGCCGCGCTGGCGACCTCGCCGTGTCCGTGCCCGCCCATTCCGTCGGCGATGGCGAGCAGGCGCTCGCCGGCGTGCACCGAATCCTCGTTGTTGGCACGCGAACGCCCGACGTCCGACCCGGCGGCGTATCGAATACGGTTGTGCGTCATGGTTTTGAGTAAACCATTGGTTGAGTCACTTCACAAGCATAGTGCTAGGCTCGTGTTCATGAGCCACGACGCCCAGGCGGACAGCACAGCGGACACGACGGCGCGTCCAGCCGCCGCGAGCCCGCTCGAGGCCGCCGTCGAAGCGGCGGTCGAAGCCACCGTGAACGCGGGCGACATCGCCCGGCTCGCCGACGTCGGCAGGGCCGCGGTCAGCAACTGGCGCCGCCGGTACGAGGACTTCCCCCAACCGGTCGGTGGTACCGCCTCCAGCCCGCTTTTCTCACTCCCGGAAGTAGAGGCGTGGCTGCGCAGGAACGGTAAGTCGTTCGAGGTGTCCCAGGGGGACCGCGTCTGGCAGCGGCTGCGCGCGTCGGCCGACGACCTGCGCCTGGGCGAGGTGCTGGGGGAGGTCGGCGCGTTCCTGCTCTACACGCTCCGCGACCCCGATGGCTGGAAGCGCCTGTCCGCCGCCACCGACCTCGCCGTACGGCTCCCGCGCGCGGTGGCCGAGGCGACCGCCGACCTGCCTCCGCGCGGCGGGGACGCGACGCCGCTGGAGCCCGGCCTGCTCCGGTTGGTCGCCGGGCTGGCCGAGCGGCAGGGGGCGGCGGGCACGTTCGAGTTCCTCTGCGAGCGGTTCGCGGAGGCGCACAGCCGCAGGCTGGCGCTGACCCGGCCCGACGTGGCCGCCCTGATGACCCGGCTGGCCTGCCCGGACGCGCGTACGGTGCTCGACCCGGCGTGCGGCATGGGGACGCTCCTGCTGAACGTCGCGGCCGGGGAGGGAAACGGGGTGCGGCTGCTCGGCCAGGACGCCAACGAGACGGTCGCGTTGCTCGCCGCGTTGCGGCTGTTGCTGCGCGGACGGGACGCCCGCGTCGTGCCCGGCGACGCGCTGCGGCACGACGCGTTCCCGCCGGACCGGCCGATGGACGCGCCTGGTGACACGCTCGGGGACGCGTTCGTGGACGCCGTCGTGTGCGACCCGCCGTTCAACGAACGGGCCTGGGGCCACGAGGACCTCATCGGCGACTCCCGCTGGCAGTACGGCATGCCCCCGCGGGGCGAGTCGGAGCTGGCCTGGGTGCAGCACTGCCTCGCTCACGTGCGGCCCGGCGGGCTGGTGGCCATCCTGATGCCGGGCGCCGCCGCGAGCCGTCGCCCGGGGCGTCGCATCCGGGCGAACCTGCTGCGGGCCGGCGCGCTGCGCGCGGTCTTCACCCTGGCGCCCGGCGGGCCCGATCTGTGGCTGCTGCGCCGCCCGAAGCCGGGGGAGCGGCAGCCGGTCGCCCTCCTCGTGGGCGACGCGGGCGACGACCCCGCCTCCGTCGAGCCGGCCTGGCGGGCTCACCTCGCCGAGACCGAACCGCCGTCCGGCGGCCGTACGGTCCGGATCATCGACGTCCTCGACGACGAGGTGGACGTGAGCCCGGCGCGGCACCTGTCGCCCCGGGTCGACACGCGGGGCTTTCCGGCGGCCGGGGAGCGCTTCCGGGAGGCGGTCAAGGCGCTGGCCGACGGCGTGCCCGACCTGGAGGTGCTCACCGGCGGAGCGGCGGGCTGGGACGCGTCGTGGGCGACCGTGGCCGAGATGGCCAGGTCGGGACTGCTCACCATCCGGCACTCGAGGCTGCGGGCGCTGCCGGACGGCGACGTCCCCGGTGACATTGCCGGCGAGGTCTCCGGTGGCGGCGTTTTCGCGGGCGCGGTCTCCGGCGGCCAGACGATCGGCCAGGCGATCGGCGGGGCGGCCGGCGACGCGTCCGGGGACGGCGTCGCGGTGCTGACGGCCGACGACGTCGCGGCCGGGACGGCGCCGTCGCGGCGGATCCCGCCGGCCCCCGGTCTGGTCGCCGCGCGCCCGGGTGACGTGGTGGCCTCGGCCGTCACCGCCCGGGTGGTCACGGTGGAGGGGGCGGTCCTCGGCCCCCATCTGAGCCTCTTCCGCGTCGACCCGGGGAAGGTGGATCCCGAGTTCCTGGCGGGATTCCTGCGGTACGCGGCAGGCGGCGGCCGGCCGCATCTCGGCAGCAGCCGGGTGGAGGCCCGCCGGGCCCGCGTCCCCCAGCTTCCGCTGGCCGTCCAGCGGACGTACGGCGCGGCCTTCAGGCGGCTGCTCGCGATCGAAGACGGCCTGCGCGAGGCGGCCGCCGCGGGGGAGGCGCTGGCCCGTCTCGGCGTCGAGGGGCTGATCGACGGACGCCTCCGCCCCCGTGAATGACGCAAACGGGAGCTTCCAAGCTGAAGGTGTCCTGTTCACCCGGCCGCCGAGCCCGAGCACCCCGGACGGATCCGGTAGCTTTTTCCCCGATAGGCCGACGGGAGGGGCGCATGGTCATCGGCGACCGGTATGAGCTGGACGACCTTCCCCTCGGTCAGGGCGGCATGGGCGCCGTGTACGGCGGGCACGACCGGCGGCTCGACCGCAAGGTGGCGGTGAAGTTCCTGCGGCTGCCCGACGGCCCGGACGAGGAGCTGCAACGCCGGTTCATCCGGGAGGCGCGGATCCTCGCCAAGCTCGACCATCCCGGCGCGCCCGTGCTCTACGACTTCGGCACCTACGAACAGCGGCTCTTCCAGGTCATGCAGTTCATCGAGGGCGTGACCGTCGCCGATTTGCTCAGCGAGCACGGCCCGCTGCCGGTGCCGTGGGCCGCGGCCGTCGCCGCCCAGGCGTGCGCCGTGCTGACCGCCGCGCACGAGCTGGCGATCTGCCACCGGGACCTCAAGCCGACCAACCTCATGCTCTGCCCGGACGGCAGCGTGAAGCTGCTCGACTTCGGGCTCGCCATGCTGCGCGAGGCGGACCGCGCGGGGGTGACGGCGCAGTTCACCCGGATCGGGCAGATCCTCGGGACCCCGGCGTACATGTCGCCCGAGCAGATCCAGCGTGGTGTCGCCGGGCCGAAGAGCGACCTGTACTCCCTCGGCTGCGTGCTGCACGAGATGCTGACCGGCAACCAGTTGTTCACCGGGCCCACCGAGTACGCCGTGTTCGACAAGCAGGTGAAGGAACGGCCACCCCGGGTGCCGGGGGTCCCGGCCGAGCTGGACCGCCTGATCGCCGAACTGCTGGAGAAAGAGCCGGACAACCGGCCGCCCGACGCGCACACGCTGTTCGAGCGGTTGCAGCCGTTCGCGGTCGACCTGCCTCCGCTGCCCGGCTTCCTCAACCCGTCGTCGGTCCCCAGCCCCGGCCGCATGTACGCCCAGATGGTCGGCCGCGTCCGCTGAGAGCCGCTCATGCGCGCCAGGCCGTCAGGACCTCCTCGACCCGGGGACGGATCCGCTCGCGGGCCGTCATACGCGGCACCCCGGACATCAGCAGCTCGTCGTAGTCGGTGTCCAGGTGGCGCACGCTCGCGATCACGGCGAGCGTGATGGCGTTCTCGTCCAGCACGCGGGCGGCGGCGGTGCGGCCCACCCGCCCGCTGCCGCGTACGGCGGCGTGCGCGGCGATGGCCTCGGCCCGCTCGGCCGGGCAGCGGGGGAACAGGCGCCGGATCTCGGCCGCCATCCTCGTCCGGAACTCGGCATCCTCGCCGGCGCGGCGCTCGCGGTCGCGTTCACGGCGGCGCAGCCGCACCTCCTCGTCGGCCAGGCACTGCTCCTCGGCCCGCGCCAGTGCCTCCTCCTCGACCAGGACGCCGAGACGCTCGTATCTCTTGCGCCGCCGGTTGAAGCGGACCACGACGGCCGACAGCCCGCTCTCCTTCTTGGCGCGGCGGCTCAGCGCCGCGTTCCCGGCGGGCAGTAGGCACAGGTGGTCCATGTCGGCGCAGCTGAGACAGTGCGGCCGGTCGTCCTCCATGACCAGATAAGGTCCGGTGTCCCCACAGTCGGCGCAGGTCCACGCGTCCAGCGGTGCGACGACCACGAGGTCGGGGGCCTTGTTGTGCCGTTCGGTGATCTGCCGCCGCCGCGCCTCGCTCAGCTCCGGCGACAGCCAGTGAACGCGGAAGGCGCGCTCCAGCTCCTCGTCGCCCGCCGCGGTGAAACGCAGCTGCCGCCGGTCGCGGGTGCCCGCGGTGTACGCCGCCTCGCTCTCCACCAGGTCGCGGGACACGGCCCAGGCGCGCAGATGCGACACGGCCTCGGCCATCCGGCCGGCGTCCACGGCGGCCAGCCGTTCCAGGCTGTCGGCGCGGCCCTGCCGCCAGGTCTCCACGTGGCGGTCGTGCAGCCACCGCAGACCGGTGAGGACGTCGATCGGGGTCACGTGCTTGCGGGTGGCCAGGGCGATCTCCGCCGCCTGGGCCACCCGTCCGCCGAGCTTGCTGCGCATTCCTCCAAGCCTGCCCTATCCCGGTGTGCGCGTACGCCGGTTCACGGCGGCCAGCAGCCCCACGGCCGCCAGGCTGGAGATCGTGGCCGACCCGCCGTACGACACGAACGGCAGCGGCAGCCCCGCGACCGGCAGCAGGCCCATGGTCATCCCCACGTTGACGAACGTCTGGAACGCCAGCCAGCACACCACCCCGCCGGCCACGACCGTGCCGAACGGCGACGGGCTCTTGGCCGCGATCCACAGGCCACGCCACAGCAGGGCGAGCATGAGCAGGATCACGCAGGCGGCGCCGGCGAAGCCGAGCTCCTCGCCCGCGACGGTGAAGATGAAATCGGTGTGCTGCTCGGGCACGAAATGGCCCGCCGTCTGCTCGCCGTGGAACAGGCCCTTGCCCAGCAGGCCCCCGGAGCCGATCGCGATCCTGGCCTGGGTGGCGTTGTAGCCCACGCCCATCGGGTCGGCGTCCGGGTCGGCCAGCACCATCAGACGCTGGAGCTGGTAGGGCCGGACGAGGTCGAGCCGCCACACCAGGAACAGCCCGGCGGCCCCGGCCGCGGCGAACGCCGCGAACCATCTCTTGGGCGCGCCCGACACCGCGATCATCCCGGTGGTCAGCACCAGGAAGACGAGCGCGGTGCCATAGTCGGGCTGCAGCGCGATCAGCCCGACCGGCAGCGCGGCGAGCCCGAGGGCGAGCAGCACGGCCCCGGCGCCCGGCCTGCGCTCGCCGTCGCGCGGCTCGCCGAGCGCGGTCGCCAGCGCGAGCAGCGTGGCCGCCTTCGCGAACTCCGACGGCTGGAACTGCAGCCCGTCGCCGAGCACGATCCACGCGTGCGAGCCGTTGATCGTACGGCCCAGCGGGGTCAGCACGGCGATCAGCCCGGCCAGCCCGAGCAGGTACAGCACCGGGACGTACGCCCGCAGCATCCGCAGGTCGATCCGCGAGACGGCCCACATGAGCACGAAACCGATGCCCACGCTGAGCGCCTGCCGCTGCGGCAGCGTCGAGCCCGGCTCGTTGCGGGTGGCCGACCACACGAGCAGCAGCCCGATCGCCGACAACGCGGCCGCGGGCAGCAGCAGCCCCCAGGCGGGGAGGAAGGCGAGGCGCGCCCTCGTCCTGCGCCTGGTCGTACGGCCCGGCGGCAGCCGTACGGACAGGGGACCGAGCGTCGTCATCGTGCGCCTCCAGCTGGACGAGCCCGGACCGTCACGGCTGGCGGGCGGCGGGTTGTCGCGCGCCACTCTGCGCGGGCCGGCGGGCGGCGGGTCATCGCGCGCCACCCGCTCCGGCGAGCGCGGACGGAGGCAGGGAGGCGGACCGCGTCCCGCTGCCGTGCTTCTTGTGTTTCCCGGCCTTCTTGTCGTGCTTTTTCGCGTCATGGGTGAGGGCGGCGATGCCCTCCCAGATCTCCCGGGCGGCGGGGGCCGCCGTGGTCCCGCCCGTGCCGCCCTGGGAGACGACGACCACCACGACATACTTGGGCTTCTTCACCGGGCCGAAGGAGGCGAACCACGAGGTGTCCTGCCTGCCGTACGCCTCGGCGGTGCCGGTCTTCCCGGCGACGGGCAGGCGCTTGAACGGGTACCCCTCGAACGCGCCCGCGGCCGTGCCCGTTCGCGGCACGCCGGCCAGCGCGTCGCGGATGAACCGGAGCGTCGTGCGGGAGGCGCCGATCTTCCCCATGACGGGAGGGGTGATCGTGCGGCTCACGGTGCCGTCGGCACGCACGACCTGCTTGCCGATCCTGGGGCTGAAGACCGTGCCGCCGTTGGCGAGCGCGGCGTACCCGCGGGCGAGCTGGAGCGGCGTCACCAGCACGTCGCCCTGGCCGATGGAGAAGTTGGCCGCGTCACCGGCCCACCAGACCCCGCCGGAGCGGCAGTTGCCGGCGGCGAGCGCCTTGAGGTAGGCCGCCCGCTTGCGGTCGGACATCTCCGGATAGCCGGTCTTGGCGCGGCGGCAGGAGTCGGCCCTGGTCCTCTCCCAGGTGGACTTCTTCCAGGCGCGGTCGGGCACCCGTCCCGACGCCTCGTGCGGCAGGTCGACACCGGTGGGCGTGCCGAACCCGAACTCCCTGGCCATCGCCTGCATCGGGTCCTTGGGCCGTTTGACCGGCGTGAGCCCGCCGTCGCGCTGCCACAACTTCTCCGCGAACCGGTAGAAGATCGTGTCGCAGGACACGACCAGGGCCCGGCGCATGTCCATCCGGCCCAGTTCGGCGCTCTCGAAGTTGTGGAACACCCGGCCGCCGATCGTGTAGCCGCCGGGGCAGTCGTAGGAGGCCCGCAGCGAGTAGCCCGCCTTCGCCGCCGCGGCGGTCGAGGTCACCTTCCACGTCGAGCCCGGCGGCCACTGCCCCTGCACGGCGGCGCTGACCAGCGGCAGGTCCTCATAGTCGCGCTGCGAGATGCCCCCGGTCCACACGCCCGGGTGATAGGTGGGGTAGTCGGCGATCGCCGTCACCCGCCCGGTCGTCGCCTCCAGCACCACCGCCGCGCCGCTGTCGGCGGGCTCGCCCCGCTTGCGCGCGGCGGTCACCGCCCGGGCCAGCGCCCGCTCGGCCAGCTCCTGGACGCGCGCGTCGATACTGGTCACGAGCGTGTCCCCGGCCACGGCCGCCTCCTCGCGGATCAGGCCGGTGACCTTGCCCGTGCTGTCCACCGCCACCTGCCTGATTCCGGTCCGCCCGGCCAGCTCGCGGTCGTACTCCGCTTCAAGGCCGTCGCGGCCGATCAGCTCCGGGCCGCCCTCGGGGTCGTCGGGAGAGGGCGGCTGCAGATAGCCGAGCACGTGTGCCGCCGCCGAGCCGAGCGGGTAGGTCCTGACCGGCCGCAACGCCGTGCTGACGCCGGGGAACTCGTCCTGCCGCTCCGCGATCCACAGCGCCGTGCGCACGCTCACGTCGTCCGCGACGACGATCGGCTGGTACGGCGAGCCGGGCCAGCACGGCCGGGGCACATCCCCGGTGCACAGCCGCGCCCGGTCGGCGATCTCCTGGTAGGGCCGGCCGAGGGCCTGGGCGAGCCGGGTCAGCACGTCCTTCCCGCCGTCGGGCTGGTGGATGAGGGCCATGTAGTCCACCGACACCTGCGGCTTGGTCTCGTTGGCCACCAGCGGCCGGCCGCGTACGTCGAGGATCTGCCCCCGCACCGGCGGCAGGACGACCGAGCGCACCCGCGACTCCGTGGCCGCCCTGACGTACGACGGACCGGTGACGACCTGCAGATACCACAGGCGGCCGAGCAGGGTCAGCATGAGCGCGGTCACCACGACGAGCACGACCGTGAGACGGCCCCGGTTGGAAAAGGGGCGGTGGGCGCTCCTACGCAAGCCGCCTCCCCCGGGCGTACGGATCGCGTGAACCGTCCCGTGATCTGGGCACCCGCCCGAAGGACCGGCGGCGGGGGAGCGCGGCGAGCGCCGCCGACACGAGCGTGGCCAGGCCGGCGGTCCAGGCGGCGGCGCCGGGCGCGAGGGCGGTGCCCCACGGCGTCCCGTCGAGCAGGGCCGCGAGCAGGCCCCCGGCGAGCGTCGCGCCCAGGGCCACGGCGGCGGCGACCGCGGCGCGCCGTCCGGCCGTGCCGTCGGCCGCCACCCGCGCGCACACCCATCCGGCCAGGCACAGGACCAGGGCGAGCCGCCCGATCACGTGATCGGCGGGCGGTGCGATGTCGGCGGCCAGGCCCGCGGCGAATCCCAGGAACGCGCCCGCCCCTCCTCCCGCGGCGCCCCGCTCCGGCAGACCCCTGGCCTCCGGTCTCGGCCGCAGATGCGGCGCGAGCGCGATGACGGCGACCAGCACGGCATCGGGCCCGCCGCCGGGCAGCGACAGCCCGTTCACCACGGTGACCTGGAGCACCGGTGCGAGGAGGACGACGAGCACGGACAGGACGACCGCCCTCATCACGCCTCCTTCGCCTTCTTCGAACCGCCCTTCGCGGTGTCCCCCTTCGCCTTCTTCGAACCGCTCTTCGGGGTGTCCCCGGCCGCGCCCTCGCCCCGGTCTCCGCCTTTGCTCTCGGCCCCGTCGCTCTCGGCCTTCGCCGCGTCCTTGCCGCCGTCCTTGTCGCCGCCCTTGTCGCCGTCTGTCTCGTCGGACGGGTCCACCGCCGGGTCCGCGGCGTCCGGCAGTGGCCCGAGGACCACGGTGACGAGGTCGAGCGCGGTGAACCGCGCGAAGGGACGCACGAGCGCCGTCCTGGTCAGCGCGTCCGGCGCCGGCTCGACCGTGGCCACCGTGCCGATCGGCACGTCCGGCACGTACGGCCGCATGTCGCGCGAGCCCAGCGTCACCACCCGATCGCCGGGCTTCACCTCGGCGGCGGGATTGAGCAGGCTCAGCCGCAGCAGCCCGCGCTCGGGGACGCCGGTCACCAGGCCGACCTCCCGCGAGCCCTCGAGCCGCGCGCCGATCGAGGCTCCCGAGGCCGTGGCGAGCTGGACCGTCGCCGTGCCCGGGCCGGCCCGCAGGATCCGGCCGACCAGCCCGTCCGCGTCGAACACGGTCATGTCGCGGGTCACGCCGCCCTGCGTGCCGGTGTCGACGGTGACCGTGCCGTCCCGGCCGAAGCCGATGACGTGGGCGGACACGACCTGATAGCCGTCCGCCCGAGCGGGGGGTGGGGTGGCGCGGCGGGCGGCGAGCACCTCGGCGCGCAGCCGGGCGTTCTCGCGTTCGAGTTCCTCCACGCGGGGTCCGTCCGACGCCCACCGGGCGCCGGAGGACGCGGCGTCCTCCAGTCCGCCGTACACGGCCGACCCGAACGCCCGCAGCGGTTCGAGCGGGGTGACGGTGTCGGTCACGATCAGTGCGACGGAGACGAGCGCCAGCAGCGCGGGCGCCCGGCGACCGGCCGCCCTCATCGACGTGTTTCGGGGAGGAACACGTCCTGCATGTCGTCGAAACGCTCGACGCACCGGCCGGCGCCCAGCACCACCGACTGGAGCGGCTGGTCGACGAGGTGGATCGGCATGCCGACGGCCTCTTCGAGCCGTTCGGCCAGCCCGTCGAGCAGCGCGCCGCCGCCGGTCAGCACGATGCCGTTGTCGATCAGGTCGCCCGCCAGCTCGGCCGGGCACTGGTCGAGCGTGCTCTGCACGGCGTCGACGATCGTCTGGACCTGGTCCTCGATCGCCTCCCTCACCTGCGCCCGGGTGATCGTCGCGGTCTTCGGCAGGCCGGTCACCAGGTCGCGTCCCCGGATCGGCAGCGGCGTGGTCTCGTCGCCGCCCGGCCGCGCGCCACCCATCTTGATCTTGATGTGCTCGGCCGTGCGCTCGCCGAGCATCAGGGAGTGCTCCTTCTTGACGTAGTTGACGATCGCCTCGTCCAGTTCGTCGCCGCCGACCCGTACGGACTTCGACACGACCACGCCGCCGAGCGAGACGATGGCGACCTCCGTCGTGCCACCGCCGATGTCCACGACCATGTTGCCGGTCGTGTCGCCCACGTTCAGCCCCGCGCCGATCGCCGCGGCCATCGGCTCCTCGATGATGTGGACACGGCGGGCGCCCGCCTCGTACGCCGCCTCCCTGACCGCGCGCTGCTCGACGCTCGTGGTGCCGCTCGGCACGGCGACGACGACCCGGGGCTTGGCCAGGTAGCGGTTCTTGTGCGCCACCTGGATGAAGTGCCGCAGCATGCGCTCGGCCGCGTCGAGGTCGGCGATCACACCGTCCTTGAGCGGGCGCAGCGTGGCGATGTGGGGCGGGGTGCGCCCGATCATCTCCTTCGCCGCGGTGCCGACCGCCACGATCCTGTCCGTGTGCAGGTTGATCGCCACCACCGAGGGCTCGTCGAGGACGACGCCCTTCTTGCGCACGTACACGAGCGTGTTGGCCGTACCCAGATCGACCGCCATGTCCCGGCCGAGCAATCCCCACGGGAAACCCATCGCCGACCAGCTTTCAGAGAGGAGGGAGAGCACGCGTGATCGCTGCCCGGCGGCCCCGCCTCTAAACGGAACGGTCCCTTCCGTACGAACCGGACCGTCAGGCGACGCTGAGATAGAGGTCTCTCGCCAGCTTCGTCACCCGCTCGGCCGACCGCGTGAAGGACGCCCCCGAGGGCTGCAGGGTGAGCACCACCATGATCAGCCGGTCGCCGATCACGCCGGTAGTGTGAAGCACCGGACGGCCGAAATCAACCGGGTTGCCGCCCATTGTGACCGACCCGATACGGTACGACGCCGCCTTCGCCCGGGTGCATTTGACGGGAGGAACAGCGCCGTATCCGGACCAGCCCTGCTTGATCGCCCACGGCCGGGGAACGGCGCGGGGGATGCCGAAGAACTGGTCGAAGCCGTCGCGGGCACACTGGGACGCGTCGCGCATGGTGCCGAGGACGAAGTCGCGGACGCGGGGCTCGGCCCGCCGCAGCAGATACCGGTAGACGAGCGCGATGTCGGCCGCGCTGATGGCCGTGTAGCCCCAGAAGCCGGGTTTGGCGGCGGGCGGCGGGGAGGTTTCGGTCAGGCCGATCCGGCGTGCCATGCGCCTGACGATCTCGCCCTGGCCGCCGCGCCGCCACAGGGCCGTCGCCGCGTCGTCGTCGCTGCCGCGGAGCATGGGTGTCAGCAGCGCCATGTCCCTGGCCGGAATCGTCCCCCTGTGCCGCTCCAGGTAGTCCGTGGCGATGAGGATCTTCACCACCGACGCCGACCGGAACCGGTGGTGCACCTGGCGGGACGCGACCGTCTTGCCCGTGGTCACGTCGACCACGGCGTACCCCGCCGTCACCCCGGCCGGCACCCGCACCGGCGCGGCGGCCGCCCGCCGCACCGGGACCGTTCTGCGCGCCGTCCTCCCGGTCGTTTCCCGCGCCGCTTCCCTGGTGGTCTCGCGCGTCTTCTCCGCTCCCGTAGGCGTCCCCTCGGCCCGCACCGGCGGCCGGGAGGGGCCGAGATCCGTGTCCGAACACCCGGTCAGGAGCGCCGGGAGCACGGCGGCGACGGCCAGGACGGCGGCGGTTCTCGATCGCGTCACGTGACCATGCCTACCAGATCGCCTGTCGCTTTCAGGCGGGCGTACTCCCCGGCGGCCGGCCGGCGAGCTCGGCGTTGCGCAGCCCGGTGGCGGCCCCCAGCCGGGCTGAGGGCCGTTCGTCGCATTCAGACAGCGGGAGATCAGACGCCGAACGCCGCCGGGTAGCGGATGACGCCGCTCGGGACCGGCCGCTCAGGGTCGAGGGCAAGCGCCATCATGTACTTGTCCTCGACGTCGAAGGGCGGGCGGATGCCGTACCCGGAGGCCGGGGTGAAGCCGAAGCGCGGGTAGTACTCGGCGTGGCCGAGCACGACCACCAGGTTCTCGCGCTGCTCGCGGGCGGCGCGCAAAGCGGCGCGGATGGCGGCGGACCCCGCGCCCCGCCGCTGATGTCCGGGCTTGACGGCGCACGGGCCCAAGGCGAGGGCGGGTGAGTCGTTGACGTGGCAGCGGGTGAGCAGCGCGTATCCGACGGGATCGCCGCCGGGGGCCTCGGTCAGCCAGGACATGCCGGGCAGCCATGCCTGCGGGTCGGCCCGCAGCGCCTCGACGAGGTCGGCCTCGTGCCGGCTGGGGAAGGCGGCAAGGTTGATGTCGCGGATGGCGGCGACGTCGCCGGCGCTCTCGGGACGGGTGGTCCAGGAAGGGCTCATGGTCGGGTTCGTCTCCCTGTCCTCCTGCGGATGCAGGACGTAGCCGATGTACTGGTAGTCCGCGCCGTGCTCGCGGCGCATAATGATCTCTTTCGGGGCGACCGTGACCGCCTCGCGCATCCCGGGCACGGCCAGGCAGGCCGCGCCGACCAGCCGGCCACCCGGGGTGAGCGTCGACGGCGGGCTTTCGGGCATGGTGGTGCGGGCTCCTCGTGGCGATGAGCGGTCGGGGAGGCCGGTGGGACGCGGCCGGTCATGGCTGCTGGTCCCGGAACCTGTAGGTGGCGCGCAGGTGACCGGTGATGGCCTTCTGCCGGTTGACGCGCTCGTCGCGCAGCCGGGCATCGGTACGTGAAGCCGCCCAGATGTTCTCCCGTTGCAGCTTCTGGTAGCTGCGCAGGCGACGTTCGGGCAGTTCACCCGCCGCGATGGCGGCCTGGACCGCACATCCTGGCTCGGTGTCGTGGGCGCAATCGCCGAAGCGGCAATGAGCCGCGAGGTCTTCGACCTCGGCGAAGACCTGCTCCAGGCCGTCGGCGGCGGCGTGCAGACTGATTCCGCGCAGGCCGGGCGTGTCGATGAGGACCCCGCCGCCGGGCAGGGGGACCAGCTCGCGGCGGACGGTGGTATGGCGGCCCTTGCCGTCCTGCGCGCGTACCGCGCCGGTGGCCAGCAGCTCCTCGCCCAGCAGCATGTTGCCGAGGCTGGACTTGCCCGCACCCGAGCGGCCGAGCAACACGGTGGTGCCGCGCAGCAGCGCCGCCAGCGCGTCGATGTTGTGACCCGTGGCGACGCTGGTGACCAGGATGTCCACGCCAGGTGCCAGCGCGCCAGCCTCGGCGTGGACGGCCTCGGGATCGGTGGCCAGGTCCGCCTTGGTCAGGACGATCACCGGCTGGGCCCCGCTCTCCCAAGCCAGGGCGAGCAGCCGCTCCAGTTTGGCCGCGTCCAGGGACGTGGACAGGGACAGGGCGATGACGACCGTGTCGACATTGGCGGCGAGCACCTGCCCGTGGGAGGACCTGGACGCCGACGAGCGCACGATCGCGCTGTGCCGCGGCAGCAGCGCCGCCAGGTGCGGCTCGGCGCCCGGGCGCAGCGCGGCCCAGTCGCCGGTGCAAGGCGTCAGGAGCGGGTCGGGCGGGTGGGGTGCGGCGAACGTGGCCCGCATCGGGCCCGACGCGGTGATCGCCGTGCACAGGCCGCGATCGACCCGGGAGATCCGGGCCGGTACGAGGCCGGCTTCGCGATGTTCGGTGAAGGTTTGGTCGAGTGCGTCGGTCCACCCGTACCGGAACAGGCCGGATGGATCGGTGTACGTGTGTGGCAACGTGAGACCCTTGCGGAGAAGGGGCCCCGACGAGACGTGGACATCACCCCGCCTGGCGAGCCGGTGGCTCAAGGCCGGGGGAAGAGGTGGGTCAGACCGGGGCCCGGGACGTGAGGTTGGTCCGGGCGCTGCACGTGGCAGCGGTCTTCACCGCGGTCATCAAACCTCACCTCCCTTCCACGCCGATCCGATACCGAACGAGCGGCAGCGTAGCACCCCGGCCAGGGTCGGCGGTACCGCCGCCCTGGCGCTTCGGCCACCGGGAGCCCTTCGTCGGCCTGCTCGCAGTCGCCGTGCAGGCAACGCGCCACCACGAAGTCGAACTGTGTGACGTCGAGCGGAAGACCTGCGCTCAGGTCGTGTCCGTACGGTTGGGCGGTGTGGGTCAGCGGCCGTCGAGGAGGGGCTGCTCCGGGTCCCAGCGGGTGCCGTCGGCGGCGTCCCTGCGGCGGCGGGCGATCGCCGACAGCGCCTCCAGGACGACCCGGTTGCCGAGATAGGCCGTGATGTCCGCGTGGTCGTACGGCGGGGCCACCTCGACGATCTCCAGGCCGACGACGGGCAGCTCGTAACAGGTCCTGCGTACGGCGTCGAGGAGCTGGCGGGCCGACAGGCCGCCCGGCTCGGGCGTGCCGGTGCCCGGCGCGTGGCCCGGGTCGCAGACGTCCACGTCGACCGACAGGTAGACCCCGTCGCAGTCGTCGAGCGCGATCGCGTACGCCTCGGTGAGGCACTCGTCGAGACCCCTGGCCACGATCTCGGTCATCTCGTACGACCGCATGCGCTGCCCGGCCATCCAGTCGAGGATCTCGGGCCCGGGCCAGTAGCCGCGCAGGCCGACCTGCAAAAAGCGGTCGCCCCGGATCGCGCCCGACTCGATGAGCCGCCGCATCGGCTGCCCGTGGCCGTGCAGGTGGCCGAACTCGATGTCGCCGGTGTCGGCGTGCGCGTCGAAGTGGAGCATCGAGATCCGGCCGAAGCCGTGATGGCGGGCCACGCCGGTCGCGTCGGGCAGGGCGATCGTGTGGTCGCCGCCGAGGACGACGGGGATCGCCCCGGAGGCCGCGATCCTGGCGACCGCGTCCTCGATGGCGCGCAGGCTGCCCTCGATGTCCCCGGCGTAGGTCTCCACGTCCCCGGCGTCCAGCACCCGCAGGTCCTTGAGCGCGTCCACGCGCAGCGCCAGGCTGGGGCGGGAGCCGTCGTGGGGGAGGTAGCAGGTCTGGCGGATGGCGTTCGGGCCGAAGCGCGCACCGGGGCGGTGGGAGGTGCCGCCGTCGAACGGGGCGCCCAGGATGACGACGTCGGCGTCCGCGTAGCCTGCCGGGTCGCCGAGGTCGCACCGCTCGACGCCGAGGAAGGTGATGTCGGGACCGAACATCTGGCCGTAGCGGGACAATCCAACTCCTTAGCTGCTGCCGGTCTTATCGGGCATCACATGCTATTAGGGGGCGAAGGTGGACATATCGGGTGTGCGGGCCTCGACGAGGAACGGGTCGAGCAGGCCGGGCGTGGCCGCGGCGGCCAGGCGCAGCGCCTCGGCGAGGTTCACGTCGCTCACCTGATAGCCCTGCTTGCCCGCCGCCGTGGTCGCGGTCAGCGTCGCCAGGCGGGCCCTGCGCTGGAAGAACGACCGCTCGATGTTCCAGCCGATGACGCCGTCGCACTCCAGCGCCACCCGGCGGCGTACGAACGAGCCCCAGCGGGTGACCAGATAGCCGGACGTGAGCGCGTGGCCGAGCGAGCGGTAGCGGTCGGCGGCGAGCAGGGCCGTCAGCGGAAGCAGGGCGGCGGTGGTGATCCACGTCCACGAGGGCAGCCCCGCCCACCTCCACAGCACGAGCAGCGCGGCGAGCGCGAGCGCGTGCACGCCGTACGCCCGGGTGAACCTACGGCGCAGCGCGGCCGGGCCGTGCGCGGCCAGGTCCGCGGTGACCGGCGAGGCGTCCGAGGAGGCGCCGGGAACACGGGACAGCACGAGCCGGGCCACCGACACGGCCTGCACGCGCGGTGCGGGCGGCAGCAGCATCGACCCGCCGCGCTGGGCGCCCTGCGCCGAGCGCAAACCGGTCGTCACCGCCGACAGCCGCGCCCCGCGTACGGCGCGCAGCAGCAGCGGCTCGCTGACCTCGACCCCGCGCAGCCGCCGTTCCTCGATCGAGGTGGCCCGGGCGGTCAGCAGTCCCCGGGCCACGTGAAGGGTGCCTTCGGCGTGCCGCGTCAGCCGGAAGTTGGCGAAGGCCAGGACGTACCCGAGCGTGGAGGCGACGCTCACGAACACGGCCAGCACGAGCACCACCGTCGCGATCTCCAGCGGGAGCGACATCGCGGTGAACCACCGCCAGGCCTCCTGCACGGGCCCGACCCGGCCGAGGTCGACGTTGCCCTCCGAGACCAGGCGGGACACGAAACCGGCGACGACGCCCACGGTGACGAGCCCGGACATCGTGAACGGCCCGAACCTCACCCACTCGGGACGCATCCGCGCGAGTTCGGTCTCCGCGGCCGGCGCGCTCCCCGCGGGGGGCGGCACGGGGGTCGTCGCGGAGGGCGCGGCGGGAGAGGGGGCGGAGGCGAGGGAGGAACGGTGCAGCAGTTCCACCCGCAGGCGGGCGGCCTCGGCGGCGGTCAGCGCGTCCAGCTTGAGCCGGCCCTCGTGCCTGCGCTCCGACGTGCCCGTCCCCACCTCCACCCGGGCCAGGCCGAGCACGCGGTGCAGCACGTGGGAGGTGACGTCGACCGTGCGGACCCGGTCGCGGGGCACGGTCACGACCTTCCGGGTCAGCAGGCCGCGGCGGACCTGCACGTGCTCGGGAGTGATGCGGTAGGTCGTGGTGAACCAGCGCAGCATGCCGAGCACGACCATGAGGCCGACGCCCGCGACGCTCCACAGGTGGCCCTTCCCGCCGCTGCTCGATCCCGCGACCAGCAGGCCGAGCAGCGCCGGGGCGGCCCGTACGACCTCCTGGAACGGGTGGATCACGAGCATGCGCGGGCTCAGCCGCCGCCAGGTCGCCTCGACGACGGGGTCGATCATGTCGCGTCACCCGCCGTCGCCTGCGCGGTGGCCGTGAGATCGGCGACCAGGCGCTGGGCCGTGTCCCGGTCGAGGCCGCTGACCTTGATCGGGCCGGCGGCGGAGGCGGTCGTGACGGTGACGTTGGCCAGGCGGAAGATCTGCTCCAGCGGACCGCGCTCGCTGTCCACGGTCTGGATGCGCGAGACGGGCGCGATGCGCCACTCCTGCTTGAACCAGCCCGACTGGGTGAAGACGGCCGCGGATGTGGCCTCCCAGCGGTGCACCCGGTAACGCCACTGCGGCATGACCGTGACGTGCGCCACCGCGACGACGGCGGTGACGACGAGACCGGTCACGTGAGCGGTGACGGGCAGGGCGTTCTCGTCGCGGTCCATCACGAGCCAGAACACCTGGGCCGCGAGGATGACCAGCCAGCCGAGAGCGGCCCGCGCGGCCCAGTACCAGATGGCGGTACGGCTCACGCGGTGTTGAGGGGATCGGAGGGTCGGGGTGTCCACGCCCCAACTCTGCCCGATCGTGCGCGTCCCGGTGTAGTGAGGCCGATCCCGGTTCTCCCCAGGACAAATGTCCTGTCTTCCCGTGGCGTACGGCCGATCAGAGCGCGGACAGGAGCTTGTGGACGTGGGAGAGCGGATCGGCGCCCGCAGCACCCGCGAAACCAACCGGGCGGACGGCGACCGTGGTGACGCCCGCCTCCCACAATGCCCTGACCTGGGCGGACGCCTCCTCCGGGGAACCCGTCGCCATGACGACCTCCTCCGGCGGCACCTGCAGGAACCCCGCCTGCTCCTCCGCCGCCGGCCGCATGGCCTCGCGCGCGTCGTCGCCGATGTAGAGGTGGACGAAGGCCACCACCTCGTGGTCGCCGCTCGCGCCGATCCGCTCGATCATCGACCGCAACCGCTCGGGGCCGAGCCCTTCGGGGAGGATCGTGCCCTGGGCGACCCGTCCCGACAGGGCCAGCGAGCGCGGGCTCACCACTCCGGCGAGGACGGGCGGCGGCTCGGCGGGCGGGTGGACGAGGCGGACGCCGTCCAGGCTCACCTCGCGTCCGTGCAGGGTGACGGTCTCACCGCCCAGCAGCGCCCGTACGGACGTGATCGTCTCCTCGAGCAGCGACAGCGGCGAGGAGGCGGCGGCGCCCACCTGGCGCATCCACGCCTGCACTCCGTGCCCGATGCCGGCGGCGAGCCGCCCGGGGTGGAGGCGGGCCAGGTTGGCCAGTTCCATCGCCAGCAGCATCGGGTTGCGCAGGGGCGCGGGGGTGATGCCGATGCCCACACGCAGGCGCGAGGTCGCGGTCAGCGCCGTGGCGGCCGAGGAGATCGCGCCCGTCCAGCCGAGATCCTCCACCACCCACAGATCGGAGACCGGCGTGCCGTCGAGTTCCCCGGCGAACGCCGGGAGCGACTCCGGCGGCAGGTCGCGGTCGAAGACGACTCCAAGCCTCACGGGCGGTCCTCCAGAACGAGCGAGATCGGCTCCACGGCCTTCCGAGTATCCAGGACGGAGGGGGACAGCGCATACGGGACCCGGGTGCGGGCCGGCGCCGGTCGCGAGGGAAGCGGGCGGTGAAGGAGCGGGGCGTGCGCAGGAGGAGGGCCGGGCCGCGCGGGCCCGGCCCGGATCATGGTGGCACCGGCCGTGAGGCCGTCACTGGCTCTCGCCCTCGGCGGGGCGGTTGGCCTTCTTCGCCTGCTTCGCGGAGCGGGCTTCCTTGATGGCCGTCCTCTTCGCCTTGCCGGTGGACTTCGAAGGCTTCTTCTTCTGAGCGTCGTCAGCCATGATTCCCCCGAATGTGCGTGGATGCGCCTTATGTGCACATCTGATGGGGTTGATACCCAAGAGAGCCATGAGACATCCGGCCCGGTACGGCTCGCGCCCCGAAGGCGTGAGCCGTACCGGAACGCCCGGTCAGACCATCTGGTGCTGTTCGGAGCTGAGCGGGGCGGCGATGTCCTCCAGCGAGCGCCGGGCCGCCTCCACGCCCATGAACCACTGCACGAGCCCGGCCGCCATCATCAGGACGGCGCCGATGACGTAGCCGACGACGACGTCGCCGACGACCCCGCTCTCCACCAGACGGCCGAACAGCACGGGCCCGATGATGCCGCCGAGCCCGGTGCCGACCGCGTAGAACAGCGCGATCGCCAGGGCCCTGGTCTCCATCGGGAAGATCTCCGAGACTGTAAGGTAGGCGCTGCTGGCCCCCGCCGAGGCGAAGAAGAACACCACCATCCAGCAGGCCGTGAGGGTCACCGGGCTCAGCACGTGCGCGTTGAACAGCGCGGCGGTGCCCAGCAGGAGCAGGCCGGACAGCACGTAGCTGCCCGCGATCATCGTGCGGCGGCCGATCGTGTCGAAGAACCGGCCGAGCAGGACCGGGCCGAGGAAGTTCCCGATCGCGATCGGAACGAGGTACCACGGCGTGCCGGAGTCCGGCACCTTGAAGAACTTCGACAGCACCAGCGCGTACGTGAAGAAGATCGAGTTGTAGAGGAACGCCTGGCCGATGAACAGCGACAGGCCGACAACCGTGCGCTTGGGATAACGGCGCAGCAGCGTGGCCGCCACCTCGGTCAGCGGGGTGTGCGCCCGCTGGTTGATGCGGATCTCCCCGTGAGCCGGTTCGAGCGTCTTGCCGCTCTCCTCGCGGACCTTCGTCTCGATGTCCCGCACGATCTCCTCGGCCTCGCGTTCGCGGCCGTGGATGAACAGCCAGCGTGGACTCTCGGGCACGGTCCTGCGGACCAGCAGGATCCCGACGCCGAGGACGGCGCCCAGGCCGAACAGCAGGCGCCAGCCGAGACCGGCCGGCAGCAGGCTCGTGTCCAGCGCCGGGATCGCGATGAGCGCGCCGAGCGCGGTGCCCAGCCAGAAGGAGCCGTTCACCACCAGATCGACCGTGCCGCGCACGCGGGCCGGGATGAGCTCGTCGATCGCCGAGTTGATCGCGGCGTACTCGCCTCCGATGCCGGCGCCGGTGAAGAACCGGCACAGGTAGAAATACCAGGCGTCGTGCGAGAAGGCCGTGGCCACGGTGGCGGCCAGGTAGAGGGCGAGCGTCACCAGGAAGAGCTTCTTGCGCCCGAACCGGTCCGTCAGGTGGCCGAAGAAGAGAGCGCCGAGGCAGGCTCCCGCGACGTACACGCCGGCGGCGATCCCGACCTCGCTGTCGGTGAGTCCCAGCCCGCTGCCCGGATCCGTGATCCGAGGGCCGATCACTCCGACAATGGTCACTTCGAGCCCGTCGAGGATCCAGACGGTGCCGAGACCGATGAGCACGAGCCAGTGCCAGCGGGCCCAGGGGAGCCGATCCAGCCGCGCGGGAATGTCAGTGCTTATTTGCGCCATATCGTCCCCTTCTTCGGAAGATATGGCGCCCGTCTACCCCGTATCCGGCCGGAAATTCGTTCTGCCGGCCGCGGTCTCGGTGGTGGCCGGTGCGGACCGGCGTTCAGGCCGTCCTCGTGCCCTCGCTCTCCGCGTCCCTTGGCTGCGGTACGGCGGCGTCGTGCCCGAGCTCGAACCACACGCAGACCCCGGTGCGGCTGGCCGACACGCCCCACCGCCGGGTGAACAGGTCCACAAGGTGCACGCCACGGCCCGGCGTCAGCTCCGGAGACGTCCAGCACCCGCAGCCCTGGGTCGACAACGTGACGCGCGCCGCGGCGGGGGTGGCCAGGACCGCCACGCCGTACCCGGGAGGACGCCCGCAGGAGACGGCGTGCCGCAGGGACTCGGCGACCAGCTCGCCGATCAGTTGCACGGCGTCGTCACGGCAGGGATGACCGTCGCCGAGGCGGCCCGCCACGAACCGCCGGGCGGCCCGCACCTGGGACGGCTCTCCCGAGAAGGGGCGTGAGATCGCGATTCTCCCCGAGAGGTTGAGAATTGTCATCCCGTGATAACTCCCTGTGCACCCGTCTGCCGATGGCGATTCGAGGTCGTGCAAGACTTCGTTCATCCTGCACTTTGCAAAACGACTACGCAATACGGCGAATGAACGATTGCATGGTTTCCTTTTGCGGCGAAAGGGAGAGTTCGGTTCATGAGGGGAGTAGGCGGTCCTACGGTACGGCTCCGCCGGCTTTCCAGTGAGCTGACGCGTCTGCGGCGTGAATCCGGGTTCATCCGCGAGGAGGTCGCGCGGCGGCTCGGCGTGGCGGCCTCCACCGTGTACCGGATCGAGACCGGTCACACCCGCCCGCAGCCCCGCACCATCCGCGACCTGCTCGATCTCTACGGCGTCGAGGGCTCGGAGCGGGAGGCGCTGATCGCGCTGGCCAGGGACGCGGCCCGGCGGGGATGGTGGCGCGCCTACGACGACGTCCTGCCCGGACCGTACGTCGGGCTGGAGGCCGAGGCGTCCTCGGTGCGCAACTACGAGCCGCTGCTGGTGCCCGGGCTGCTGCAGACCGAGGACTACGCCCGCGCGGTCATCGGCGCCGCCCTGGTCAAGGACCCGGCGGAGATCGAGCGGCGGGCGGCCGCCCGTATGGCGCGTCAGCGGCGCCTGACCGGGCCCGCCCCACTGGAGCTGTGGGCCGTCGTCGACGAGGCGGCGCTGCGGCGGCCGGTGGGCGGTCCGCCCGTGATGGCCGAGCAACTGCGCAGGCTGCGCGAGACGGCCCTGCAGCCGAACGTCACCGTGCAGGTGCTGCCCTTCGACGCCGGCGCCTACCTCGGCATGGGCAACGCGCTGGCGATCCTGGCCTTCGCCGATCCCGGCGACGCCGACGTCGTGCTGCTGGAGAACCTGAGCGGTGAGCTCTACCTGGAGGATCCGGCGGAGATCCGCCGATATGCCCAGGTCTTCGATCATCTTCGTGCCGCCGCGCTCGGCCCGGAGAAGTCCATGGAAACCATCATTTCGGTCGAGAAGGAGTTGGCAGGGCGATGAGGGGACTCGTACCGGCGGACGATCTGGCCTGCGCGGTCTGGCGCAAGGCGGCGCGCTCGAACACCGTCGGCAACCAGTGCGTGGAGGTGGCGCGCCTGCGTGACGGCGTAGCCGTGCGCGACTCGAAGGACCCCCAGGGGCCGCGGCTGATGTTCACCCCCGGCGAGTGGGAGGCGTTCATCGACGGGGTCAAGGGCGGGGAGTTCGACCTGTCCTGACAGCTCCCGTCCCCGTACGGCTCGCCCGTCACGCGCTTCGCCGGCGCGGGGCGGGCCGTACGGCATTCAGGGGTGATGAGGGCGGGGCGGTGCGGCCGGTCCGGAATGGCGGGCCCTCCACCGGGCAGGAGACCTGCATGCGAAAGGAAGACGACCGCTACATCGATACCGAGGACGAGCCGGACATCGCCGGCGAGTGGACCCCGTCCGCCACGGATCCGCCCAACGCGGAGCCCGACGACAAGAACCCGGACGAACGCTGGGACAAGCCCACAGAGGTGTGAGGGAGGACCGAACATGACCATGGGAGTCGACCCGCGGGACCTGGGCGACGATGATCTGATCCGCGAGTTGCGCCACCTGCACGAAACCCGGTCGGACACACTTTTCCACGGGTCGGACGACGCGCTGGAGCACCACACCTCGCGGACGCAGGAACTGGAACGCGAGTACCTCGAACGCTACCCGGACCGGCAGGTCGATCCGGAGCGGCTGCGTGAGGGGGCGAGACAGCGCAGTGCCTGACAGAAAGAGCCTGGAAGACGCCCAGGAGATGACGGCGGCGGAGATGACGGTCTACGAGGCCGTCGCCGCACTGAACGTGGAGCAACGGCACGCGACCGTCGCCGAGGTCGCCCGAATGACCGGGCTCGGCGACGACGAGGTACGGCGGTGCCTCGACAGGCTGACCGCAGGCGGCAGGCTGGTGCCCAAGGGCGACGCCTACCTCCTCGGCGACCACGACTGGGGGCTCGACTACTGAAACCGCCGACCGTCGGCCGTGCTCACGAACGTGCTTCGGCCCATGCCGGTTCCATTTGGCCAACGTGCGTTCGTGAGTGGTTCGGCCAACCGTCGGCCGTGCTCACGCCGGCTTGCGTTCCACCTGGCCGACGTGCCCTCGTGAGTGCTTCGGCCGGCCCTGGTTCGCCGGGCCGGCCAACCTTGGTGGACGCGCTCAGAAGCGGGCGGGTGCTCCGGCCGGCCGTGATAGTGGCGGTCCGGTGAGCCGCGCGAGCGCGGCCATCGCGGGCGCGGTGGTACAGGGCACGGTCTTACGCCGGCCTCCGCACCCGCCCGCCCCCGGCGCCGGCGGCCGTGGTGCCCGATTACGTGGACCCGGCCGGACCACGGCGGTGCGGGCGGGGAACGGTGGTGCGCCACACCGTCCGCCTCGCCCGGATCGCCGGGCCGGCCGGGGGTCTGCGATCGCCCGCGCTGAAGGCGGGCAGCCCGATGCTCGGGTCAGGAGCAGGCGGAGGCGAGCTGCTGGGTCGCCTGGATGGCCTTCTGGCCGGACTCGGCGAGCTTGGTCGCGGCGGCCGGGTCCGACAGGTCGATCTTGAAGGACCCCCACGAGTCGGCCAGGCCGGTGAGCGTCACCTGCAGGTCGCCGTCGGCCTTGCCGGACAGGTCCTTGAGCCGCGCGGCCAGGTCGCTGGTCGCGGCGTTGATGCCCTTGAAGTCACCGGCCGCGGCGCCGGCCTTGCTGCTGTAGTCGGTGAACGCCTTGGTCGCCTCCTCGCAGACGGCCGTCTGGCTCCCGCTGCAGGCGGCGGTGAGGGCGAGAAGGGCGGACGCCGCGACGACGGCGAGGCTGTTCCTGAGGATGTTCATGGTGCCTTCCTGAGTGATCTTCAACGCGTCAGACACTAGGAATCGCCTCTTTCACGGCGCTTTCAGCCCGCTTACAGCCCTGTGGCGGAAGATCCTTGGCCCGATCGCTCCGCGTCGTATGCTTGCCGCCATGACGCGACGGCTTGCGGAGGTTGCGAAGAAGGTCGGGGTCAGCGAGGCCACGGTGAGTCGCGTCCTCAACGGCAAGGCCGGGGTCTCCGAGGCCACCCGGGAGGCCGTGCTGACGGCCCTCGACGTGCTCGGATACGAGCGGCCCACTCAGCTTCGCGGTGAGCGCGCCCGTCTGGTCGGGCTCGTCCTGCCCGAGTTGCAGAACCCCATCTTCCCGGCGTTCGCCGAGGTGGTCGGCGGAGCGCTGGCCCAGCAGGGGTTCACCCCCGTGCTGTGCACCCGCACGGTCGGCGGGATCTCCGAAGCCGACTACGTGGACCTGCTGTTGCAGCAGCAGGTGTCCGGCGTGGTGTTCGCCGGGGGGCTCTACACGCAGACCGGCGTCGTCCACGAGCACTACCTGCGGCTGGTCGAGCGGCGGCTGCCCACCGTGCTGGTCAACGCCGCCGCCGACCACTGGGACTTCCCCCGCGTCTCCTGCGACGACACGATCGCGGTGGAGCAGGCGCTGGGCCACCTCAGGGCGCTCGGCCACCAGCGGATCGGCCTCGTCGCCGGCCCCGCCGACCACATGCCGTCCGTACGGAAGCTGGAGGCCTTCCGCGCCGCGGGCGGCGAGCTGGTCGAGCACACCATGCACTCGCTGGAGGGCGGCCACGCGGCGGCGCTGAAGCTCGTACGGCAGGACGTCACCGGGATCATCTGCGGCAGCGACCCGCTGGCCCTCGGGGCCATCCGCGCGGCGCGGCGGGCCGGCAAGCGCGTGCCCCAGGACGTGTCCGTTGTGGGATACGACGACTCCGCGCTCATGACCTGCGTGGACCCGCCCCTGACGACGGTGCGCCAGCCGATCGAGGCGATGGGCCGGGCCGCGGTGGAGCTGCTGGTGAGCCAGATCGAGGGCGCCGCCGTCGCGACGGGCGAGCTGTTGTTCGAGCCGGAGCTGGTGGTTCGCTCCTCCACGGGTCGGGTCGGCGTCGCCATCGCCTGAGCGCGGTCTCCTGATCCGGTCCGCCGTCCCGTGATCGTGCCGTACGGCCTGGTGGGGTCATGCTGTGTGGGGGAGCCCGGAGGAGGAGGCGTCCACTCCTCCTCCGGGCGTCCCGTTCCGGGTTACGAGGCGTACGCCTCGAACTCGGAGATCTGCGCGGCCGGCCAGCCGGTGTTGCCGGTGACGTTCAGCCGCAGGTAACGCCGGGCGCCGGCGGGCACGGCGACGGTGACGGCGTTACCGCTCGCCGGGTCGAACCTGTAGCCCGCGGGCCCGGCGATCGTGGTGTAGTTCGTGCCGTCCGTGCTGCCGAGGACCGACAGCGTCTGGGTGCGGGCGCCCCAGGCGGCGCTCGGCGGGAGCCTGAGCACCACCCTGCCGACCGTGACGGACGCCCCGAGGTCCACGGTGATCGACTGGGGGAAGGCGTTGTTCGCCGACTCCCAGTAGGTGCCCGTGTTCCCGTCGGTCGCGTTGCCCGCGACGTACACGTCGGCGTGGCTGCTCGCGCTGACCTGTTTGCCCCGGGCGAGGTTCCCCGTGGGCAGCGGGCTGGGTGAGGGGCTGGGGGTGGTGCCGGTGCCGTACACCTCGATGGCCGACAGCTGCCCGGCGGGCCAGCCGGTGTTGCCGGTGACCGTCACCCGCACGTGCCGGACGTTCGCGCTGGTGAAGGAGATGCTCGCCGTGTTGCCGGTGGCGGGGTCGAAAGTGCGGCCCGCCGAGGGGGACAACGTGGTGTAGTTCGTGCCGTCCGTGCTGCCGAGGACCGAGAGGGTCTGGGTGCGGGTGGCCCAGGCCGCGCTGGGCGGCAGCGTGAGCACCACCCGCTGGACCGGGGTCACGGCGCACAGGTCCACGGTGATCGACTGCGGGAAGGCGTTGTTCGCCGACTCCCAGTAGGTGCCCGCGTCGCCGTCGACCGCGTTGGCCGCGACGTACGACTGGGTGCTGCTCGTCGCCGTGACCGGCTTGCCCCGGGCGAGGTCCCCGCTGCCGGGGGCGCACGCCGTCGGGCTGGGCGACGGCGAGGGAGAGGACGAGCTGGACGGCGAATTGGACGGCGAGGGGCTCGGGCTCGGGTCGCCGCCGTCGTAGATGTAGTTCGGCGCGGGCCACTGGCCGGTGCAGACGGTGGAGCTCAGGCTCCAGCCGGAGTTGCCCGTGCCGTACGCGGGGGCGAATCCGGTGCCGACGCAGTTGTGGATCGCGACGCCCGCGCCGATGTGGGCCGCCCTCACGTTGGTGAAGGTCGCCTTCGCCGCCGCCTGCGCCTGGATCATGTACGTCCCGGTGCCGTCGACGTTCACGTTCGAGAAGTTGACGGTCTGGGTGCTGCCCTCGATGAACTGGACGGCCTCGTAGGAGCTGTCGACGATGTCGGTGTCGGTCACGTTGATCGTCGCGTTGACCGGCTCGTTGAGGCCGTCGAACCAGATCGCGCCGACGCCGAAGTTCCAGTTGTAGTCGCTGTTGCCGGCCCGGATGAGCGTGTTGCGGGCGACGGTGATCGTGCCGGCGACGGCCGTGCCCTGGCCGGAGTTCACGCCGGGATAGCGGTTGGCGACGTGGATGCCGCCGCCGTTGGTCACCGTGTCGCTCACCACGTTGTCGGTGATCTTTATGTCCCGGCCGCCGTACGTCACGATGTTGTTGGCCAGGACCGGCGCGACCACGGTGTTGAAGGTGAAGGCGTTGTTCGCGTTGGCCACCCGGTCGGGCCACATCGCCAGGCCGTCGTCGCCGGTGTTGCGGACGAAGGTGTTGGTCACCGTGGAGTTCGTGACGCCGGTGTGGAAGTTCACACCGTCGGCCGTCTGGTCGAGGATGCGGCTGTTCTTCAGCGTGAAGTCGTCCATCGGGCCGTCCATCCAGGCCCCGACCTTGGTGTGCTGGAGCCACACGTTGTCGACCACCGAATCGGTCATCGCGCCCCCGAGGGCGTTGACCTGGTCGTCGTCCACCCGCTCGGTGATCTCACCGATGATCGCGAAGTCCTTCAGAGTGACGTTGCGACTCGGCCCGCCCGCCTCGTGCGGCCGGATCCCGCCGGTGTAGCCGCCGCCGCTGACGTACTTGCCGTAGACGCCGACGGCGCGGTTGCGCTGGGTGGGATGGCGGCCGGTGAGCACGCTGTACCAGGGTCCGGCGCCGCGCAGCGTGACCCCGTCCACCACCACGTGATCCCACAGGGTGTACGTGCCGGCCGGGATGTAGACCTCCTTGCCCTGGGCCTTTCCGGCGTCGACGGCGGCCTGGAAGGCGGCGGTGGAGTCGCTCGTGCCGTTGCGGTCGGCGCCGAAGTCGACGACCGACAGCGATCCGGCGGGCCGGGTGATCTGGTCCGGCACGAGCTCGAAGTCGGCGAGGTCCACGACGAACCACGGCGCGACCGCGGTGGAGGCCACCTGGATCCGCACCTTGGTCCCCGCCGCCAGGGTCGATCCGAACATCGTGCGGGTCTCGTCGTAGAAGTGGTGCGGCTTGTCGCCCGGCGTGTTGCCGAACGGGTAGCCGCCGTAGAACCAGCCGTACCGGGAGGTGAACTGCAGGTCCTTGAGCTTGGTCCCGTCGATCCTCAGGTCGACCGGTGCCGTGATGCCCGTGCCGGACGCGTTGTCCGGCACGCTGTAGCGCACGGTCATCGCGTTGGCGGCCTTGGGCAGGGTGAACTCGACGTACTCTCCCGGCGCGTCGAGCCGTACGGCCCGGCGGCCCGACGCCTCGGACGGCAGATGCGTGTAGACCCGGTCCGGGCCGATCCGCTCGCCGTTGGTCACGGCGCTCTCGGCTTCGATCTCCGTGAACGGCACGGTCGCGCCCCTTCCGGTTATCGAGAAGGGTGACGGCGACGTCGCGGCCGACGACATACCGGGGAACGCCACCACGCTCCCCAAGGCGATCAGCGCCCCCGCCACCGCGACGGCGGCTCCGGATCTTCTCATGGGAATCCTTTCTGCATGCGAGATCCGGGAGATGCGGCGTGGACGCTGAAACCGCCACACCTCCGAAGAAGGTGAGTGGCCACACGATAAGTTGACAAACATCTTTCTGCAATATTACGACGAGAAGTCGCAAGATACGGGGGATGGGGAACGCGAGGTGCTTGGTCGCTGGGCATCAGTGGCGGGGACGTGTGACGTGCTTGGGGGCTGGGCGCGTGCATCCGGCGCGCTCACCGGTGGGCGGGCACGCGCGAGGTGCTCATGAGCAGGGACGCGATGTGCTTATGAGCAGGGAATGCATGACGCGCTCAAGGGCGGGCGGGTGCTCCGGCCGGCCGTGATAGTGGCGGTCCGGTGAGCCGCGCGGGCGCGGCCATCGCGGGCGCGGTGGTACATGGCACGGTCTTACGCCGGCCTCCGCACCCGCCCGCCCCCGGCGCTCCGCGCCGACGGCGAGGCGGGCCGGAGGCATCCGGCGTTTCCAAGGAAGTACGTAAGTAGACGCAAGCACTTGCGTTGGCTGTCGTATAGTTGCGTCCATGACACGACGGCTTGCGGAAGTGGCCAAGAAGGTGGGCGTGAGCGAGGCGACGGTGAGTCGCGTGCTCAACGGCAAGCCGGGGGTCTCCGACGCCACCAGGGAGGCGGTGCTCACCGCTCTCGACGTGCTGGGATACGAAAGGCCGACCCAGTTGCGCGGCGACCGCGGCCGGCTCGTCGGCCTGGTCCTCCCCGAGTTGCAGAACCCGATTTTCCCGGCGTTCGCCGAGGTCGTCGGTGGTGCGCTGGCCCAGCAGGGGTTCACGTCCGTGCTGTGCACCCGGACCGTGGGCGGTGTCTCCGAGTCCGACTATGTGGACCTGCTCCTCCAGCAGCACGTGTCCGGAATGGTCTTCGCCGGCGGCCTGTACGCCCAGGGAGACGCCTCCCACAGCCACTACCGAAGGGTCCTGGAGCGCAAGCTGCCGACCGTGCTCGTCAACGCGGCCGTCGAACATCTCGGGTTTCCCCAGGTCTCGTGCGACGACGTGGCCGCCGCGGAGATCGCGCTCGCCCATCTCATGGCGCTCGGGCACCGCGACGTCGCGATGCTGCTCGGCCCGCCCGACCATGTGCCGTCCCAGCGCAAGCTCGCGGCGTTCCGCGCGTACGCCGCCGCCAACGGCCTGGAACTCGGTCCCGATCACGTCGAGCACACGATGTTCTCGCTGGAAGGCGGGCACGCCGCCGCCACGCGCATGATCGCCAGAGGTGTGACCGGCATCATCTGCGCCAGTGACGTGCTCGCCCTCGGCGCGATCAGGGCGGCGCGCCGGGCGGGACTGTCGGTGCCCGAGGACGTCTCCGTCATCGGATACGACGACTCGGCGCTGATGAACTGCGTGGATCCGCCGCTGACCACGGTCCGCCAGCCCATCGACGCGATGGGCAGGGCGGCGGTCGAGCTGCTGGTGGCCCAGATCGACGCGGCCGTGGTGCAGGGGGACGAGCTGTTGTTCGAACCAGAGCTGGTCGTACGCGCCTCAACCGCGCCCGCACCCCGTTCCTGAAGCTCCTGGCTGCGGGATCGCTGCTGCTCTCCGGCGGTCGCTTCCCATGGAGGGGCTCTGCCTCCGGCCCGCCTCGCCGTCGGCGCGGAGCGCCGGGGGCGGGCGGGTGCGGAGGCCGGCGTAAGACCGTGCCATGTACCACCGCGCCCGCGATGGCCGCGCCCCGCGCGGCTCACCGGACCGCCACTATCACGGCCGGCCGGAGCACCCGCCCGCCCTTGAGCGCGTCACGGTACTTCCGCCCATGCGGTACCAACCCCGAGCATCCCCGTTCCCCGTCGGCCCGCTCTTGAGCGCGTCTGCGCTCGTGCGGGCGCATGCCGGTGATAGACCGGTCACTGTCACTTTTTTGCAGAGTTAATGATGGACTATTGCTCAGTCCTGCATGCCTCTGTATGTTTCTCGCAACCGAGCGGATCGGGGCGCTCCAGCCGGCCCCCGAGCCGTGTGCTTCGACGGGTCGTGGTGCGCGGTTCCAGAAGGGAACGAGGATGAAATCCCACAAGCTCTCGATACTGCTGGTCTCGGGACTTGCCATTGCAACGGCCGCGGCGTGCGGCACCGACGACAGCGGCAACGGCGGCGACAAGGCCAGTGCGGCGCCCGGCGGCGCGGGGCCGGTGTCGATCTCGGTCAACTGCGAGCCGCCGAAGACGAACAAGGCGGAGCGCGCGACCTTCGAGGAAGACCTGGCGGCCTTTCAGAAGCTGAACCCCACCATCAAGGTGTCCAAGGTCACCGATGCCTTCCCCTGCTACGACCCGCGCACCTTCGAGCCCAAGCTGGCCAGCGGCGAGCTCGAGACGGTGTTCTACGTCAACTTTCCCAACGTGGGCCGCCTGGTTGAGAGCGGCCAGGCCGCCGACATCACGCCGTACGTCAACGAGATCAAGACGTTCCAGGACTACAACAGCTCGATCGACCTCTTCAAGAAGGACGGCAAGGTCTACGGTCTGCCGACCGACGGCTACGGCATGGGCCTCGTCTACAACAAGGAGGTCTTCACCAAGGCCGGGCTCGACCCGAACAGTCCGCCCAAGACGTGGGCAGAGGTGCAGGCCGCCGCGAAGAAGATCGCCGCACTCGGGCCCGGCTATGTCGGGTACGGCGAGTACAGCGGGAACAACGTCGGCGGCTGGCACTTCACCGCATCCATCTACGGCCGCGGCGGATCGGTCATCACCGACGACGGCAAGAAGGCCGCCTTCAACACCCCCGAGGGCAAGGCCGTGCTGGAGAACCTCCACCAGATGCGGTGGGCCGACAACAGCATGGGCTCCCAGCTGTACATCGACTGGCCGGCCCTGATGAAGGCCATGGCCGGCGGCAAGATGGGCATGATGCTGGGCGCGCCCGATGTGCTCATCTCGCTGCGCAACGACTTCGGCGGCAAGTTCGAGAACTACGCCATCACGGCCCAGCCCGAGGCCAAGGCCCTGTTCAACGGCGGCGCCGGCTACATGATCAACCCGAAGGCCACGCCGGAGCAGATCAAGGCCGGCCTCAAGTGGATCGAGTACAAGTTCCTCACCCCCGGCAAGGGTCAGTTCGACTACGTGCGGGCCAAGGGCGCGAACCTGACCGTCGGCCAGCCGTACCCCGACCTGTACGGCGCGGACACGCCGTCCGGTCAGGCCGTGAACGACCTGCGCAAGGCGAACGCCAACATCGACGCCGGGCAGTTCGCCGGATGGGTGGAGGGCTCCAAGGGCATCCCGCCGAAGGCCGAGCCGGGGCCGTACGCCCAGGAGATCTACAAGATCCTCGACACTCCGATGTCGGCCGTGCTGACCCGCAAGGACGCGAACATCGATCAGCTCCTGTCCGACGCCGAGTCGAAGGTCAACTCCCTGCTGGCCTCGAAGGGCTGACGGCCCTGATAATCCGGCACCGGTCCGGGGCGTCGCCCGCGGGTGTGATCCGCGCGCGGCCGGCGCCCCGGTGGATCGCGTCCGGGGCGCGTTCCGGGCCACACACGTCGAGATCGGATTCACAACGATGACCACAGCGAGCATCCCGGCAGCGGGCGGCAGGCGGCGGCAGCCGACGAGACTGCGGCGCGCCGTGCGGCGCAACGTGACCGCCTACGGCTTCCTGTGCGGCGCTCTGATTTGTTTCGCGTTCTTCTCCTGGTATCCGATGATCCGGGAGGTCATTCTCAGCTTCCAGAAGACCAACTTCGTGGACCCACCGAAGTGGGTGGGGCTGGAGAACTTCCGTACCGTAATCAACGACCCCGCGTTCGGGCCGGCCTGGGTGAACACCGCGGTGTTCACCCTGCTCGCCCTGCTGTGCGGCTACGGGATCCCCTTCGTCACCGCGATCGTCCTCAACGAGCTCCGGCACGCGCGCGCCTACCTGCGCTTCGTCGTCTACCTGCCGGTCATGCTGCCGCCCGCGGTGAGCGTGCTGCTGTTCCAGTGGTTCTACAACCCCGACTACGGGCTGTTCAACCAGGTCCTCGGCCTGGTTCACCTGCCGGGCCTGCAGTGGCTCAACTCGACAAGCACCGCGCTGATCTCGCTGGTCATCGTCTCCACCTGGACGAACATGGGCAGCGGCACGCTGATCTACCTCGCGGCCCTGCAGACCATCCCGAGCGAGCTGTACGAGGCCGCGGAGCTCGACGGCGCCGGCCTGCTGAAGCGCATCTGGCACGTCACCATCCCGCAGACCAAGCTGATCCTGCTGGTGATGCTCCTCTTGCAGATCGTGGCGACGATGCAGGTCTTCATCGAGCCCTACCTGCTCACCGGCGGCGGTCCCGAGAACGCCACGGTCAGCGTCGTCTACCTCATGTACCAGTACGCCTTCAACTTCGGCAATCTCAACGCGGGCAACGCGCTCGGCCTGATGCTCATGATCGTGCTCATGGTGTTCTCCGCGATCTACCTGCGCGTCTCGCGCGACAACACGGTGTGAGGGGAGCGACCATGTCGAACATCACCGTCATGCCCGACCGCTCGGCCGGGACGGCGGACACCCCCGCCGGGCAGGAGCGCCGCGGGCAGCGGCGGCCCCGCAAGGCGTTCGACACGCAGTTCCGCACCGCCGTCTCGCCGCACCAGCTCAACACGACCCGCGGCCGGATCGTCTACTGGATCGTGCTGGTGATCGTGGTGGTGAGCTTCACCGCCGCGTTCGTCTTCCCGCTCTACTGGATGGTCACGGGCGCGATGAAGTCCACCGAGGAACTCAACGCGATCCCGCCGACCTTCCTGCCGTCGCACTTCTCCCTGGACGGCTACCTGGAGGCGTGGGATCTGCTGGACCTCGGCACGCTGCTCGGCAACACGGCCCTGTACGCCGGCGGCGCCTGGCTGCTGACGCTCGCGGTGGACGTCTCGGCGGCGTACGCCCTGTCGAAGCTCCGTCCGGTGCTCGGCAAGGTCGTGCTGGCCCTGATGCTGTCGACGCTGATGATCCCGCCCATGGTCATCATGCTCCCGGCGTACCTCACGGTGAAGGAAGTGCCGATCTTCGGGTGGAACCTGCTCAACACCCCGTGGGCGATCTGGCTGCCGGCCGCGGCCAACGGCTTCAACGTCTTCCTGCTCAAGCGCTTCTTCGACTCCATCCCCAGGGAGCTGCTCGAAGCCGCCGAGATCGACGGCGCGTCGCCGGGCCGCATCCTGTGGTCGGTGGTGATCCCGATCTCCCGGCCCATCCTCGGGGTGGTCTCGATCCTCACCGTCGTCAACGTCTGGCGCGACTTCGTCTGGCCCCTGCTGGTCCTGCCGGACAGCGACAAGATGTCGGTGAGCATCGGCATCGCCTCGCTCTCCTCGCAGATGCCGCAGAACGTGCTGGTCGCCTCCCTGGTGATCGCGAGTATCCCGACCATCGTCGTCTTCTTCCTCTTCCAGCGGCACATCATGGCCGGTCTCACGGCCGGCAGCCTCAAGGGCTGAAAACCCTCTGTCGCCATCACCCCGTAAGGAGTTGTATTCAGCATGCCCGGCAACACCTCGACCCCCGATTGGTGGCGCGGGGCCGCGATCTACCAGGTCTACCTGCGCAGCTTCGCCGACGGGAACGGCGACGGGACGGGCGACCTGGCGGGGCTGCGGTCACGCCTGCCGTACCTGGCCGACCTCGGCGTCGACGCCATCTGGCTGAACCCGTGGTATCCCTCTCCCATGGCCGACGGGGGCTATGACGTCGCCGACTACCGCAGCATCGAGCCGGTCTTCGGCACCCTGGCCGAGGCGGAGAAGCTGATCGAGGAAGCCCACGGCCTGGGCATCCGTACGATCGTCGACGTCGTCCCCAACCACGCGTCCGACCAGCACGCCTGGTTCCAGGAGGCCCTGGAGGCCGGTCCCGGTTCGGAGGCCCGGGAGCGGTTCTGGTTCCGCCCCGGCGTCGGCGACGGCCCGCCGAACGGCTGGCAGTCGATCTTCGGCGGTCCCGCGTGGACGCGGGTGCCGGACGGCGAGTGGTACCTGCACCTGTTCGCCCCCGAGCAGCCCGACTTCAACTGGAACAACCCGGCCGTGCGTCAGGAGTTCCTGGACGTGCTGCGGTTCTGGTTCGACCGGGGTGTGGACGGCGTCCGCATCGACTCCGCGGCCGTCCTCGTCAAGGACCTCGACAGCGTGGAGGAGTCCTACACCGACCACGACGGCGTCCACGAGATCTACCGCGAGTGGCGGCGGGTGTCCGACTCCTACGGCGGGCGGATCCTCATCGGCGAGGTGTGGCTGCCCGACCAGGAGCGGTTCGCCAACTATCTGCGCCCCGACGAGCTCCACACCGCGTTCAACTTCGACTTCCTGTCGAGCGCGTGGGAACCGGCCGCGCTGCGCGGCAGCATCGACCTGACCCTCGCGACCCACGTGCCGATCGGCGCGCCCGCGACCTGGGTGTTGTCCAATCACGACGTCGCCCGTCCCGTCACCCGCTATGGCCGGCCCGTCACGTCCTGGGACAACGCCGAGCGCCGGGACGGCATGCCGTCCGACCTGGAGCTCGGCCGGCGCCGGGCGCGGGCGGCGGCGCTGCTCGCGATGGCGCTGCCCGGAAGCGTCTACGTCTACCAGGGGGAGGAACTCGGCCTGAACGAGGTCGAGGACATCCCCGAGGAGCTCCTCGACGACCCGATGTGGGAGCGTTCCGGCCACACGGTCCGCGGCCGCGACGGCTGCCGGGTGCCGCTGCCGTGGTCCGGCACCGAGCCGCCCTTCGGCTACAGCACCGGCGAGCCCTGGCTGCCGCAACCGGCCGGCTGGCGCGACCTCACGGTGGAGGCTCAGGAGGCCGATCCGGGCTCGATGCTCTGCCTCTACCGCTCGGCCCTGCGGCTGCGCCGCGAACTCCTCGGCGACGGCACGCTGACCTGGCTGCCGTACGGGGACGAGGTGATCGCGTTCCGCCGCGACTCCGGCCTGGTCTGCCTGGTCAACCTCGGCGCCGAGCCGGTAGCGCTCCCTGAGACGGGTCCGGTGGTGCTGGCCAGCGGCCCGGTCGACGGCGATCTGCTCCCGTCCGACACCGCCGTCTGGATCATGGAGGACCGATGAGGATCCTGCTGGCGGCGGCGCTGGCCGTCACCGGGCTCGTGGTCTTACCGACGCCCGCGTCCGCCTCGGCCTCGGCGAAGGCTCCCGTCGTGACGCGGGCCGCCCTCGACCCGGCGCTCGTCGCCGGGCGCGGGGCCGGCGTCGACTTCGCCGAGCAGGAGGCGGAGAACGCCTCCACCGACGGCACGGTCATCGGCCCGGGCCGCGACGCGTACACGCTTCCCGCGGAGGCGTCCGGCCGCAAGGCGGTCAGGCTGACCCCCGGGCAGTACGTGGAGTTCACCCTGCCCAAGGCGGCCAACGCGATCACCGTGCGATACAGCATCCCGGACGCTCCCGGGGGCGGCGGCATCACCGCGCCGCTCGACGTCGCGGTCAACGGCCACAAGCGGGCCACCATGACCCTCACATCGCAGTACGCCTGGCTCTACAACCAGTATCCGTTCTCGAACGATCCGAACGCGGGGCTGCTGCACCCGGACTGGTGGATCACCGAGTGCTCCTGCGTGCCGGACGCCACCACGCCGGCCCCGGAGATCACCAAGCCGTTCCGCCCGAACCACTTCTACGACGAGCAGCGCCTCCTGCTCGGCCGTACGTTCCGGGCGGGCGACACGGTGCGGCTGACGGTCCCGGCCGGGAGCGGCGCCGCGTGGACGGTCGTCGACCTGCTCGACTCGCAGCTCGTCGGCCCGCCGCGCGTCGAGGTCGTCGCGGCGAACGTGCTGCTCTTCGGCGCCGACCCCACCGGCAGGCGCGACTCCGCCGGGGCGATCGACAAGGCCGTCGCCTTCGCGAAGCGTACGCACCTGAAGGTCTACATCCCGCCGGGCACCTATCAGGTGAACCGTCACATCGTCGTGGACGACGTGACGATCACGGGTGCCGGCAGCTGGTACACGATCATCAAGGGCCGCCAGGCCGACCTGGACACCCCGGCACCGGACGGCTCGGTGCACACCGGCGTCGGCTTCTACGGCAAGGACGCCTCGGCGGGCGGCAGCCGGGGCGTCCACCTGTCCGGCTTCGCCATCGAGGGCGACGTCCGCGAGCGGATCGACACCGACCAGGTCAACGGCGTCGGCGGCGCGATGAGCGACTCGACCATCGACGGGCTCTACATCCACCACACCAAGGTCGGCATGTGGTTCGACGGCCCGATGCGCAACCTCAAGATCACCAATAATGTCATCGCCGACCAGATCGCCGACGGGCTCAACTTCCACACCGGCGTGACGGGCTCCGTCGTGTCGAACAACGTCTTCCGCAACACGGGTGACGACGCCATCGCCCTGTGGTCCGACAAGACCGCCGACGCGGGCAACACGGTCGACCACAACACCGTGCAGACACCCGTGCTGGCCAACGGCATCGCGATCTACGGCGGCACGGACAACACGGTCGCGAACAATTTGATCGCCGACCCGATCAGGGAGGGCAGCGCCATCCAGGTCGGCTCCCGGTTCGGCGCCGAGCCGTTCGCGGGCGGGCTCCGCATCAGCGGCAACACGACCGTACGGGCCGGCACGTTCGAGCTGAACTGGAAGATCGGCCTGGGGGCCATCTGGTTCTACGCCCTGGAGAAGGACATCGACGCGGACATCGAGGTCAGCGGCGACCACTACCTGGACAGCACCTACAACGCGATCATGCTGGTCAGCGAGTGGTCGGTGAAGGACCTGTACGCGGTTCCGAAGGTCCGCTTCAGGGACATCCGGGTCGACGGCACGGGCACCTCCGTGGTCAGCGCCCGCGTGAAGGGCTCGGCGTCCTTCGAGAACGTGGACGCCCGCAACGTCGGCGCGGTGGGCGTCAACAACTGCGGGGCCTTCAACTTCCCGCCCTCCGGGTCGGAGTTCTCCCTGACCGACCTCGGCGGCAACGACGGCGGCTGGCTCGCCCCCTGGATGCTGCCCAACACCATCACCTGCGACGACCGCCCCCCGGTCGTCCCCCCGCCCGCCCCGTCCCACTGGTGACGCCCCCCGGCTGTAATTGATCCACTGGACTCCCTGCCTCATTCGGGGCTGGGAGTCCTTGCTGTGAGAAGTCTGATTTTGAGACCGTGGCATTGGGGTATTTGCCGCGATTGGCGGAGCGACTGCGGCACCTTCTGAAGTGTCGTGGCGGCCGCTGCGGTTCTGGCGCGTAAGGGGCGCCGTAGGAGTGATCGGGCGAGCTGAGCCTCACGACCGGAAGTGCGCCTGAGAGGGACCACACGAATGGCGCGACACATCGCTCAGCTCACCTCTACACGAGCATCCACACTGCCGACGTACTCAGTCAGGCAGGGGGCCTTTCGGCGGCGGGAACGGTGGACAGCTCAACTGTGCAGAAGGCGCAGCGGCGGGCGTCGACGGGGATGTCCGACAGGCACTCGGGACACTTCTTCTCGGTGGCCTCCTTCTTGGTGTCGAAGAGGCTCAGGAAGCGGGTCATCGGCAGGACGACGAGCCAGTAGATCACGGCGGCGACGATCAGGAACGTCAGCAGGTGGTTGACGAAATCGCCGTACTTGAACACCGCGCCGTTGACGGTGAACTTGTAGCTGGAGAAGTCGGGTTGCTTCCCGCCGGTGATGGCCGCGATCAGGGGGGTGATCAGGTCCTGTACGAGGGCCTGGATGAGCCCGCTGAACGTCGCGCCCACGACGACGGCGACGGCGAGCTCCACCAGGTTGCCTCGTAAGAGGAACTTCTTGAATCCGCTCATGGGCAACGGCTATCCGGTTTTGCCTCTCCTATGCAAGGGCGTGGGGGGAGGGAACCTGTCCGGAGCCGGAGCGATCAATGGCACAGGACGGGATATTCGCCTCACCCGGCGGCCGGCGAACAGGGCCGCGGTGAGACCGGGTGTGAAAGAGGGGATGCCGGGGCTGGGCATCGTCGGCCGGCCCCGCACTAGACTATTATTTCGGTCCCGATGTGGCCGCTTAACGGACCGCGGCCGGACTTTCGGTCTTGACCGAACGCAACAGACGGTTGTTCTGGGAGCGCTCCCACTTCAGGTGTCGCTGGCCTGGGCCAGGGCGGCTTCGACCCGGTCGAGCGCGGCCAGCAGTTCCCCCTTCAACACGAGCGGCAGCCGTCCCTCGCGGTACCGAACTTCGACCTTGGTGCGAATGGCGGACAGCCCCTGGCCGTTGTCGACGGCGTTGCGCAGCACCTGCTTGAGGTCCAGGGCGACGTCGTCGTCGATGTCGTTGGTGGCCTCGGAGCCGTCCACGAGCAGGTTGAACTGCCGGACCGCGGTGTCGATCCGCGGAGGCGGCGCGGCCGTGGCGGCCAGGGGGAGCGGCGCCACGTCGGATCTGCCGGTGGCCGAGGTCTTCGGCCGCCTGACGGTGTCCTCCGCGTGCCGGTCCTTCTTGACGACCTTGACGCTGTGGGAGGGAGTGGCCGTGGGGCGGTGCCGGGCTGTGCGTACGGGGTCCGCGACGGGCGCGACCGTGTGCCGGGGCCGGGTGACGGGCTCGGTGACGGCTTCGACCTGTGGCGGTGGCGAGGCGCTGGCCTGCGCGTACGCGGCCGACGGGCTGGGCAGGACCGCGACGGCTCCGACCTCGGGGCCGCCCGTCTGACTGATCCACAGAATGCCGCCGAGGGCGGCGGCCCCGACGGCGGCGGCACCCCACCCCGCCCCGCGCGGGCCGGGCGGCTTCTTCACCGCGGTCAGGGCGGCGGCCACCGCCCGTGCGGTCGGCCGGTCCACGGGGTCGGGGCACAGGCAGCGCCGGCACAGGTCGGCGACCTCCTGCGGCAGGCCCGGCACCCCTTCGGGGGCCGGCGGCGGTCCTTCCCGCCGTGCCGCCTCGATCCCCTCCCAGGTCTTCTCCGGGTAGGGCAGGGCGCCCGTGAGCATCTCGAACAGCAGCACGCCGAGCGCGTAGACGTCCACGGCGGGGTCGGCCGTCGTCCCTTTCAGCCGCTCCGGCGCGACGTACGGCGGTGTGCCGAAGTCGGCGACCAGCTGGTCGTCGGCCTCGCCGATGAACGCGGCGATCCCGAAATCGAGCAGCTTGGGCCCGTCGTCGGCGAGCAGCACGTTCTCCGGGGTGACGTCCCGGTGGACGATGCCCCGATCGTGCGCCGCGGCCAGCACCTTCGCCAGCCCGGCGGCGATCTCCACCGCTTCGGCCCAGGGCAGGGGGCCCTCGATGATCCGGTCGGCCAGCGACCGGCCCTCGAGCAGGCGCATGACCACGAAGGACGCCAGCCTGCCGCCGTTCGTGACCGTCTCGCCGTAGTCGTAGACCTCGATCGCGTCGGGATGGATCAGCCGGGCGGTGGCCCTCGCCTCCCGCCGCATGAGTTCCCGTCCGGGGTTGTCGTCGTCGAGCGAGCCGTCCAGCACCTTGATCGCGACCATGCGCTGAAGTGACTGGTCGAAGGCACGCCAGATGACCGACATCCCGCCCGTCGCTATGCGCTCCTGGAGCAGATAACGACGGGTCAGGACGTCGCCTTCTTGAAGCTCAGGCCGATTCACGAACCACCAGTTCCGTGGGCAGCACCGGATTGCCCTTGGGATTGTCCCCGTCCCCGAGTGTCATGAGAAGCAGTCGTGCGGCGAGCGTGGCCATTTCCTCGACGGGCTGCCGGACAGTGGTCAGCGTCGGCGAGGTGTGCCTGGCCACGGGCGCGTCGTCGTATCCGATGACGGCCACGTCGTCCGGCACCTTCCGCCCGGCTCGGCGCAGTGTCTGCATCGCCCCGGCCGCCATCACGTCCGACGCCGCGAACACGGCGTCGAGGTGCGGCGCCCGTTGCAGCAGCCACTGCATGGCGTGCGCGCCGGACGCATGGGTGAAGTCGCCGTACGCCACGGGCATGTCGAGCACGCCGGCGTCGCGGAGCGTCTGCCGGAAGCCCTCCAGCCGGTCGCGGGCGGCCGGCAGGGTCGGCGGTCCGGCGATCGTGGCGATGTGCTTGCGGTTGTTGAGCAGCAGGTGCTCGGCCGCCTGCCGTCCGCCGTCACGGTTGTCCATGTCGACGAACGGGAGGTCGATGCCGTCTGGCGGCCGCCCGGCACAGCGCACCGGGACGCCCGAGGCCGCCAGCGTGACCGCGAGGGGGTGCCGCGCCCGTGCGCCGATCAGAAGGACACCGTCGACGGCGCCCGCGACCAGCGGGGGAGCGGCGATGGAGGCGGTCGCAGGGGTCGCGGTCATCACGACCATCGGGACCCCGTGCGTCGTCAGTACCTCCTCGCAGGCGGACAGGAGCCTGGCGTAGAACGGCTCGGTGAAAAGGCGTGGACTGTGCTCGCAGACGACCGCGGCGATGATCTGCTCGGCCCGTCTGCCCGCGGATCCCCTGGGGGCGCGGCGCCGTACATAGCCCAGACGCGACATGGCGTCGTGGACCTGTCGACGGGTCGACGTGGTCACGCGTACCGAGCCGGTCAAGACCCGGGAAGCTGTTGCCGGGGAGACGCCGGCTGCGGCGGCTACCTCTGCGAGGGTGGGAAGATCGGCCATCCGGTCTCCTCGGCCCGAAGGTTCACACGGCTTGGGAGCGCTCCCAAGCGAAAGTATCACTGTTTCGCTCGTGTCAACAGAGGTTTCCTCGGTGTGAAACCTTTCGTAGAGTTTCGCTCCCGTTTGGCACAGTTGGAGGCTAGAGCACGGGGGTGGTCGATGGAAGGGAATGGGGATTTTGACGTGAGATGCCCAGCTTGTCCGATAATCACCGTAAATGTGCCGAAATGCCATGTGGGGGCGGCCGGAACGCCTCCCCGGCGGTAGGGTCCTGCGGCGAAGGGATCCCGGACGGATCCGATCGCGCCCGGCATCGGGCCCTCGAGTCCGTCCCCGAGCCAGAACCGGAAAGGCCCTCCTGTGACGACCAGTATGCGCCGGCTCCCCGTCGTGACGGCTCGTGTGACGGGCGCGTTAACGGGCGTGCTTGCGGCGGCCCTGCTCGCCGGATGCGGCGCGCCGGACCCGGCGGGCGAGGCCGCATCGCCCGCACCCGCGGTATCGGCCGAGGCCCCGCCCCCCACCACCCCCGAGGCCGCGCCCACCCCCGGTGCGGCGCTCACTCCCGGCGCCGCCACGACCCCCGACGCCGGGCAGACCCCGGACGCCGCGCTCACTCCCACCCCGGGCGGGACCGGCGCGGCGCAGCCGGCCGGCGGGGCCAACGCCGCCGACGTGGCGTTCGCCCGGCAGATGATCCCGCACCACCTCCAGGCGCTGGAGATGGCCAGGCTCGCGCAGACGCGGGCGGGTGACCCGTGGGTCGGTCAGCTCGCGGCGAAGGTCGCCACGGCCCGGGACGCCGACATACGCACCTTCCAGGGCTGGCTCGGCCTGTGGGGCGCCGAGCCGCTGCCGCGCGACCACGCGATGCCGGGCACGCAGACCCGGGACGAGATCGAGGCGCTCGCCAAGCTGAACGGCCCGCGCTTCGACCGGAAGTACGTGACGCTGATGATCGAGCACGACAACGGCGCGATCAAGCTCGCCCGGACCGAGCAGGCGGAAGGCGCGTTCCCGGGAGCCAAGGCGCTGGCCGTCGCCACCGCCACCTCTCTGAGCGCCGAGGTCAAGGAGCTGAAGAAGTACCGCGCCCTCCTGGATTAGCGCTCCTGGGCTGTGCCCACTCCTGGGCCGTTGCCGCTTCCGGACCGAGCGGCTCCCGGGCCGAGCTCTCCTCAGCTGAGCCGCTCCCGGACCGAGCCGCTCCCGGAGCGGGCCCGCCGGACTTTGCGGACCCGGCCCGCTCAGTTCTCGTACGTGTCGAGCCTGGGCGGCAGGGCGTTCCACGTGCAGAACGCGGACGACTCATGGGCGTCCCGGAGGAAGGCGACCCGCAGCCACTGGTCGGTCTCCCAGACCTTGACCTCGTAGCCGTCGTTCGGGGTCGCCGTCACCACTCGGCAGTCCCCGGAGGTCACCGCGATCGTCGCCCTGCCGCCCTTCAGCGTGAACGTGTGCAGGCTCTCCCCGCCCGCGGCCTCGCGCGGCCGGGTGGTGAGCGAGGGCTCCATCGATTCCGCCGGCCGAGTGGAGCGGGGCGGGCGCGGTTCCGGGAAGGTCCGCGCGGTCCGCGGCGGCGTGACGGTGGCCCGGGCCCGGGAGGGCGACGGATGGCCGGGCGTCGCGTCTGAGGGGGACGGTTTTCCGGACGGCTTCCCGGACGGGCCGCCGGAGGCCTCGCCGTCCGGGGTGGCCGGCGGGGCGGGGGCGTCGGGGGAGGTGGACAGGGGCGCGGCGACGGCGACCACCGGGGCGAGAGGCGCCTCGTCCAGGATCGCGCTGCGCAGCACGTCGCGCACGCCGAGCCAGGACACACCGACGGCGAGCGCGGTGGCCCCGCACCAGGCGACCAAGTAACCTGCGGCCCTTCTCATGGGCCGCTCACTCTATCTCGCGATCTGTAAAGGTCGCCCGGTCCTTTTTCGGACACCTCTTATGGATTTTTGCCTGCCTTAAATCGCCGCGAATCCCCGTGTTTCGGGTCGCTCTTCCCGGGACGCCGTACCAGGCGGGAGTGTACGTTTCTTCCCCATGGCGACCGTTCTGGTGGTTGAGGACGACGAGTTCGTCCGGTCCGCGATCATCCGTGACCTGACCGGGCGCAGCCACGCGGTCCGCAGCGCGGGCCGCGCGCTCGACGCCCTGCGGGAAATCGCCCACGCCGCTCCCGACGTGGTCGTCCTCGACCTGGGGCTGCCCGATCTCGACGGCGCGGAGGCGCTGAAGATGCTCCGGGCGATCTCCGACGTACCGGTCATCGTGGCGACCGCGCGGGACGACGAGGCGGAGATCGTCCGCCTGCTGCGCGGCGGCGCGGACGACTATCTGGTCAAGCCCTTCTCCGGCGACCACCTCAACGCCCGCCTTGAGGCCGTGCTGCGCCGGGCCAGGCCCGGGGCGCCCTCGTCGGTCGCGAGGGTCGGCGGCCTGGTCGTCGACGCCGACCGCAGGGAGGCCCGCCTGGACGGAGCGCCCCTCGACCTCACCCGCAGGGAGTTCGACCTGCTGGCCTACCTCGCCGCCCGTCCCGATCGGGTGATCTCCCGCAGGGAGCTGCTGGCCGAGGTGTGGCGGCAGTCGTACGGGGACGACCAGACGATCGACGTCCACCTGTCCTGGCTGCGGCGCAAGCTCGGCGAGAGCGCATCCCACCCCCGATATCTGCACACCGTGCGGGGTGTCGGCGTGCGCCTCAGTCCCCCTGCCGGGGACTGAGTCCGGGGCCGGACGGGAGCGGCGGTGAGACGGAGCCTGGCCCTGGTCGCGGTGGCCGTGACGGCGATGGTCGCGCTGGCCTTCCTCATCCCGCTGGCCGTGGCGGTGAAGGAGATCGCCGAGAGCCGCGCGCTCGCGGACGCCGAACGCCAGGCCGCCACGATCGTGCCCGCCCTCGTGGTGACCGACGACGCGGCCGCGCTGGAGCGCGCGCTGGCCAGCACCCCGGCGGGAGCCTCGCGCCTGGCCGTCCACTTTCCCGGCGGGCGTTCGGTGGGCCGGTCCCGGGTCGCGCCCGCCGACGTCGCGAGCGCGGCCGAGAGCGCCAGGACCGTTCCGGTCGGCAAGGGATACGTGCTGCTCAGGCCGGTCGCGCTGGGCGGCGGGCGGCGGGCCGTCATCGAGGTGTACGCGCCCGAGGCCGACGCGAGGAAGGGCGTGTCCACCTCCTGGGCCGTGCTGACCGGCGTCGCGGTCACCCTCGTGGTGGGGTCGGTGGTGGTGGCCGACCGGCTCGGGGCCCGGGTGGTCCGGGCGGCCCGCCGCCTCGGGCAGGCGGCGGCGGCACTCGGGGCGGGAGACCTCACGGTGCGCATCGTCCCGGACGGCCCGCCCGAGCTGGTGGCCGCGGGACGCGCGTTCAACACGATGGCCGACCAGGTGGCGGCACTGCTCGCGGCCGAGCGCGAACTCGCCGCCGACCTGTCGCACCGGCTGCGCACCCCGCTGACCGCGCTGCGGCTCAACCTCGGCGGCACCGGTCCCGAGGCCGAGCAGCGCAGGCTCGCCATCGACCGGCTCGAACAGGCTGTGGACGAGATCATCGAGGCCGCCCGGAGGCCGTCCCGGCCCGCACCGGCACGCTGCGACGCCGCGCTCGTGCTGCGGGAACGGCTCGCCTTCTGGTCGGCGCTGGCCGAGGACCAGGCGCGGCCGTGGCAGCTCGTCGGCGCGGACGAGCCCAGTCCGGTGCCGGTCGCCGCGGCCGATCTCGGCGCGGCGGTCGACGCGCTGCTCGGCAACGTCTTCCGTCACACGCCGCAGGGCACGGCCTTCCGCGTCACCCTGCACCGGGGGAGCGGCATGGTGGGCATCCTCGTCGCGGACGCGGGCCCGGGCATCCCCGATCCGGAGAAGGCGCTGCGGCGGGGCAACAGCGGGGCCGGCTCCACCGGGCTCGGCCTCGACATCGCCCGGCGCCTGGCCGAGTCGACGGGCGGCGGGGTGCGCGTCGAGCCGTCGGCGCTCGGAGGGACCGGCGTCAACGTGTGGCTGCGCACCGACGGCCGGGCCGCGAGCCCGCGTCGCGGTCTGCTGAGGCGCGCCCGCGGGTCCCGTCACTGACCCTTTGTCGTAGATCGTCCGAAAATGCCTACCGGGGCGGGATACATTCGGGGGACCGCAATCGGAGGAGATCGCGTTGGAGTTCCGCGTGCTCGGCCCGGTCGTCGTGCTCGACGACGGAGGGACGCCGCTGGACGTCGGCCCGTCCCAGCAACGGGCGGTCCTGGCTCTGTGCGTGCTGGCGGCGCCGCGTCCCGTGAGCATGGCCAGGATCGTGGACGCGCTCTGGGAGCAGGAGCCGCCGCCGGGGGCGGTCAACACGGTCCAGGCGTACGTGTCGAAGCTGCGGCGCGTGCTCGAACCCGGCCGGGTGCGCAGGGCGAGGGCGTCGGTGCTGGTGAGCAGGCCGGGCGGGTACGCGATCGAGCTGCCGCCCGAAAGCGTGGACCTGGGCCGCGCCGAGGCCGCCGTCGCGGCGGGCAGGCGGCTGCTCGAGGCGGGCGACCACGCGGGAGCCGCCGAGAGGCTCCGCTTCGCCCTGGCCGAATGGCGGGGCGAGCCGCTGGCGGGGTTCGAGGACGAGCCCTGGGCGCGCGACGAGATCGCCCACCTTACGGAGCTCAGGCTTTCGGTCATCGAGGACGTGGCCCAGGCCGAGCTCGCGCTCGGGGCGGGGCGGGCGCTGGTGCCCGAGCTGACAAGGCTCGTGACGGCGCATCCCCTGCGTGAGCGGCTGCGCCGGCTCGGCGCGCACGCCCTCTACCAGGCCGGTCGTCAGGCGGACGCGCTCGCCCTGCTCGCCGAGGGCCGCCGGCTGCTCATCGGCGAGCTGGGCCTGGACCCCGACCCGGGCTCCCGGGAGCTGGAGCGGCGGATCCTGGAACAGGACCCCTCGCTGAGGCCCCCGCCCGCAGCTCCCCGCGCCCCCGAGACCATGGCCCCCATGACCGTGGCTTCCGCGGCCGCGACCCCCGTGACCGGTGCCGGGACGGACACGGGCGGCGCCGGACGGCAGGAGGGCGCGCTCATCGGGCGGTCCGCCGAATCACGCGTGCTGCGCCGCGCCGTCGCCGCGGACGGCACGCGGATCGTGCTCGTGGCGGGCGAGCCGGGCATCGGCAAGACCAGCCTGGCGGAGGACGCCGCGGCGCACGCGCCGGTGGCGGTCTTCGGCCGCTGCTGGGACGGCACGGGTGCGCCGCCGTTCTGGCCCTGGGCCCAGGCCGCGCGGCAGCTGACCGGACGGCACGGCGAACTGGCCGAGGTGCTCGGCGCGACCGGGGAGTTCGCGCTGTATGAGGCGTTCGCCCGCCTGGTGGCGGAGCACGCCGCGGCGCAGGGCAGAGTGCTCGTCGTTCTCGACGACCTTCAGTGGGCCGACGCCTCGTCCCTGCGCCTGCTGGAGTTCCTCGCCACCACGCGAGCGTGCCCCGGGCTGACCGTGATCGCGACGTACCGCGACACGGAGGTCGGCGGGCCGCTGTCCCGAACGCTCGCCACGCTCGTACGGCTGCCGCAGGTCGAGCGGATCACACTGGGCGGCCTCGGCGAGGACGCCATCGCCGAGTATCTGCGGCGGTCGGGCGGGGACGCCGCGCGGGCGGCCGAGGTGGCGAGACGGACCGGCGGCAACCCCTTCTTCCTTGGCGAACTCGTCCACCTGGACGGCGGCGAGGCGCCGGCCGCGGTCGCCGACGTGCTGCGCGGCAGGATGGCGGCGATGCCGCCCGGCGCGCCCGGCGTCCTGTCGGCGGCGGCGCTGCTGGGCCGCGACGCGCCGCTGGACGTCCTGCTCGACGTGGTGCACGACGTGATGGACGTGCCGCGCGACGAGGTGCTCGACGTGCTCGACGCGGCCGTCCGGGCGCGCCTGCTCACCGAGCACGACCTCGTCTACCGGTTCGCCCACGACATCGTCCGCGACGTGCTGCGCGACGGCCTCGCCCCGCTGCGCAGGCGCCGCCTGCACGCCGCCATCGCGGCCGTGCTCGAACGGCGCGGCACGCACCTGGCGGAGCTGGCGCACCACTACCGCGAGGGGCTGGTCATCTCCGGCATGGCGGCCAAGGCGATCGAGTACGCCCGGCAGGCGGCCGCCCACGCCATGGCCCAGTTCGCCTACGAGGACGCCGTCGAGCACCTGCGGCACGCCGTCGCCCTCACGGGTCAGCTTCCGGTGCCCGCCGCGACCGGGAGCCGGGCGCTGCGATGCGACCTGCTGCTCGGCCTCGCCGAGGCGCAGTCGGCGGCCGGGATGAGCACGCAGGTCCACGCCTCGCTGGAGGAGGCGGCCGAGATCGCCGACGCTCTCGGGGACGACGACCGGCTGGCCCGCGCCGCGCTCGGGTTCTCCGATCCGCTGTCGTGGGCGATGTACGAGGAATGGGCCGCGGGCAGCGCGCTGACCGGGCGGATCGAGCGGGCGCTGCGGAGCCAGGAGGAGGGCTCGCCGTGGCGGTCCCAGCTCCTGGCGGCCTTCGCCATCACGGGCTGTTTCACCCGGCCGGTAGAGGAGAGCGTCGCGCTCGCGGCCGAGGCCGTACGGGAGGCCCGCCTGCGGGGCGACGACGGGTCGCTGCTGCGCGCGCTGAGCGCGTACGAGATCCTTTCGCGCGGGGTCGCCGGGCAGGCCGAGCGGCAGGCGGCCATCGACGAGATGGCCGAGGTGGCCCGCAGGAGCGGGGACCTGGTGGCCGAATGGCTGGCCCGCGAGGCCGAACACGTCGAGCTGGTCAAACAGGGCGAGCTGGAGCGGGCGTACCGGCTGCTGACCTGGCTGTCGGACACCGCGCGCAGGATCCGGCAGCCCGCCCTGCTCAGTCTCAGCGCCTGGCTGTCGGCGATCCACGCCTACCTTCGCGGTGACCCCGGCCGCGCCCTGGAGGAGGCGGAGGAGTCGGCCCGGCTCCATCCGGAGGGCGCGCTCGGCCGCGACCACGCCGAGAGCCGGGCCGGCGTGTTCCGCTGCCTCGCGGCGCGAATGCGGGGTGACGCGGCGGCGGCGCTGACACTGGCGGAGGAGGCGCTGGCGCGCCGGCCGGGCCAGCCGGGATGGCGGGTGCTGCGCTGCGCGGCCCTGCTCGACCTCGGCAGGAGGGAGGAGGCCCTGGAGGTCTTCGCCGGTCTGGCTCGCGACGACTTCGCCGGGATGCGGGGCGATTTCGCCTACCGGTTCATTCCCGACCTGCTGAGCGAGGCATGCCTGGCGTTGCGCGACACGGCCGCGGCGTCCGCGCTGCGCGAGCTGCTCCTGCCACACCGGGGCCGCCTGCTCGGCTGGGCGGTGACCGACCTGTGCCTGGCCCGCCTGGCGCTCGCCCGCGACGACCGCGAGACCGCGCGGCGTCACCTGCGGGACGCGCTCGCCCTCGTCCGCCGCTCGGGGGCCACCCTGTACGAGAAGCCGATCCTGGCCCTGCAGACCCGCGTGTGACGGTCAGTGGGCGAGCCTGACGGAGGTGGCGATGCTCCACGGGCCGCAGTCGGAGCCGAAGGTGCCGCGATCGCAGCCCTGGACGACGAAGGCGATCCGGCCGACCGCGTGGCCGTTGGTGGTGCTGCAGACGCCGTTCCCGCAGTAGGGGTCGATGGAGTAGGCGCCGCTCCACGGGGTCAGCCTGCCGACCTTCACCTGGGTGGCGGGACCGCCGTCCATGCTCCAGCGGACGTTGAAGAAGTCCCAGTCACGGCCGAGGCCGCTCCAGCGGAACACGGCCTTGCCCTGCGCGTAGTAGGCGCGGACGAGGGCGCCTCCACCGAGGTTGGGCGACCACACGATCTTGCCGTTGCGGAACTCCTGGTAGGAACCGCGCTTGCCGGCGAAGCCGTACTCCTTGGTGATGGGGCAGCCGTACACGCTGTTCCCGCCGCCGTTGGACCGCCACAGGTCGCCGACCAGGCTGCCGGAGGGGGCCACGAGGGCGGGGTCGCAGGTGGCCGCGGCGGCGGGGGAGACGCCGGCCGAGAGGGCGATGGCCGCGGCGCCGGCAGCGGTGACGACAGTGGTGGCGAGGCCGAGGAGGGAACGGGAGGCGCGGCCCATCGGACTGGTCCTTTCCTGGACGGGGTGAACGCCTCAGGTGTACGACCGGCCGCTTGCAGCGGGCCGACATGACTTGCGAACCGCTTGCCCGGCACGGCGACGGCGGTGGGCGGCCGGGGCCGTGCGGGTCCCCGGCCGCCGCCGGTCACTCGCCGTTCTTCAGGGCTTCCGCGAGGGTGTCGCGCAGCGGCGTGGTCGGCCGGCCGATGAGACGGGACAGGTCGCCGGGGGTGTCGCCGAGCCAGCCGTCCGCGATGCCGGCGTCGACCTGCGCGAACAGGGCCGCGACCGGTGCGGGCATGCCGCTCGCCTCCAGCGCCTTGGCGTACTCCGCGACGGGCAGGTCCCGATACTCGACCGGTGTGCCGGCCAGCTCGGAGACCACGGCGGCCAGCTCGGGCATGGTCCAGGCGACGTCGCCCGTCAGCTCGTACACCGCGCCCTGGCGTCCCTCAGTGGTCAGGACGGCCGCCGCGGCGGCGGCGAAGTCGGCGCGGGCCGCCGAGGCGACGCGGCCGTCGCGGACGCTGCCCGCGATGACACCGCTCCGCGCGCCCTGCCGGGCCGCCGCGACGTAGTTCTCGTGATACCAGCCGTTGCGCAGGAAGGCGAAGGGCAGCCCGCTCGCGCGGATGTGCTCCTCGGTCGCCTTGTGGTCGGGCGCGAGGCCCAGCGGGGTGGTCTCGGCGTGCGGGATGCTCGTGTAGGCGAGCAGTTCGACGCCCGCGGCCCGGGCGGCGTCCACCACGGCCTTGTGCTGGTCGACGCGCCGGCCCGGCTCGCTGCCGGAGATGAGCAGGACCCTGGTCGCTCCCTCGAAGGCCGGCCCCAGCGTGGCGGGACGGTCGTAGTCGGCCTCGCGCACCTCGATGCCCCGCTCGGCCAGGTCGGCCGCCTTCTGCGGGCTGCGCACCGCCGCGACGATCCGCGAGGCGGGCACGCGCGCGGCGAGCTCCTCGACGACCAGCCGGCCGAGGTGCCCGGTGGCTCCGGTCACGACAATCATGGTTTCTCCTCCGCAGCACTTTCCTTTAGTTAGTGCTTTCTATCAGAAAGTACTACGGGAGCGTAAGCTGACGACCATGGAGGAGTTCGAGGACCTCGTCGCCGACGTCTTCTCGCGCAGGTGCACCTCGCGCACGGTGCTGGAGACGATCACCGGCCGGTGGGCGATCCTGGCGCTGGCGGCCCTGTACGAGGGGTCCTACCGCTTCAACGCGCTGCGCCGCCGGGTGGACGGGGTCAGCGAGAAGATGCTGTCCCAGACCCTCCAGGCACTCGAACGCGACGGCATGGTGCTGCGGGAGGCCGAGCACACGATCCCTCCCAGGGTCGAATACAGCCTCACGCCCCTCGGCCGGGAGGCCGCCGAGCGCCTGCTTCCCCTCCTCGCCTGGACGGAGGAGCGCATGCCCGAGGTCGTCGCCGCACGGGAGCGCCACGAGGGACGGTGACCACGCGGGACGTGACCATAAGGGACGGTGACCACGCGGGACGGTGACGCTCGCGACGGTGACCCGGGCAAGCCCGCGCCAAGTTCGGAACAAGACCGCCCGCCGAGCCTGGGGGCATGGACACACAGCTGACAGGTCCCTGGCGGATCGCGCCCGACGCGGTGCTGGTCCCGGTGATCGAACCCGCCGCGGCGGGTTACGCGCACACCAACTCGATGGTCATCACCGGGCGCGAGCCGGTGATCGTGGACACCGGCGCCGCCGGGAACCGCGAGCGCTGGGTCGAGGACGTCTTCTCGGTCGTGGAGCCGCGGGACGTGCGGTGGATCTTCCTGAGTCACGACGACCCCGACCACGCGGGCAACCTGGAGATCGCGCTGGAGATGTGCCCGGCCGCGACGCTGGTCACGGGGGCGCCCGTGCGCCCGGGTCGCGGCTTCGCGCCGCCGCCGGGCCGTACGCGATGGATCGCCGACGACGAGTCGTTCGACGCGGGCGACCGGCGGCTGACCGCGGTGCGGCCCCCGTTCTACGACGCGCCGGCGACCCGCGGGCTGTACGACGACCGCAGCGGCGTCTACTGGGCGGCCGACTGCTTCGGCGCCGAGGCGCGGGCCGCGACCGCGGACGCCGGGGAGCTCCCCCCGGACGACCACCTGGAGGCCGTGCGCGCCTTCGCCGCCGCGCTCAGCCCCTGGCACCACTGGCTCGACCCACGGATTTTCGGCCGCCACGTCGACCGGATCGCCGCCATGGAGATCATCGCGATCGCCTCGGCCCACGGGCCCACCGCGACCGGTGACCGCGTCGCCGGGGTGATCGACGCCGTACGCGGCCTCGCCGGGGCGCCGCCCGCCCCGCCGGTGACGCCCGCCGGGGGCCCTTGCCGGTGACCGCTGCCGATGACCCTCGCCGGTGACGCGCGCCGATGACGGACGGTGACGCGGCCACGATCCGGCCGGGCGGCCGTCCCGTGGCCGCGCCCGGCGAGTCCGGCCAGGTCACGGGTGCTTTGCCCGCCGATGGCCGGTCCACCCCGTTGCCATACACGCAGTTAACGTGGCGAGACTGTCGGAGCCTTTTCTGGGCAGGCACGATGTCTTGTGAACGACATCCAGCACCATGATCTCGCAGACGGGGTCTCCGCGAGGGGACGGACCGCGAGCGAGCGCGACCATAGAGCCGGTGGGCTCCGGGACCTTCCCGGCATGACCGCCGAGCCGGAGGGCGAGGAGGTCCGATGAGGGAGATCTGGCCGGGGGATTCCTATCCGCTCGGAGCGACGTACGACGGCGCGGGCACGAACTTCGCGCTCTTCTCGGAGGTGGCCGAGCGCGTCGAGCTGTGCCTGTTCGACGACGACGGCAACGAGGAGCGCGTCCCGCTGAGCGAGGTGGACGGCTTCGTCTGGCACTGCTACCTGCCGGGGGTGGGGCCGGGCCAGCGGTACGGCTACCGCGTCCACGGGCCCTACTCGCCCGCCGAGGGCCTGCGCTGCAACCCCAACAAGCTGCTGCTCGATCCGTACGCCAAGGCGGTGGAGGGCTCGGTGCAGTGGGACCAGGCGGTGTACGGCTACCGCTTCGGGGAGCCGGACAGCCGGGACGACAGCGACTCGGCGCCGTACGTGCCGAGGTCGATCGTCGTCAACCCGTTCTTCGGGTGGGGGCACGACCGGCCGCCGGCCACGCCGTACCACGACACGGTGATCTACGAGGCCCACGTGCGCGGCCTGACGATCAGCCACCCGAAGATCCCCGAGCGGATCCGGGGCACGTACGCCGCCCTGGGGCACCCCGAGATCATCGATCATCTGCTGTCGCTCGGCGTCACCGCGATCGAGCTCATGCCGGTCCACCAGTTCGTGACCGACCACATGCTGGAGAAGCGGGGGCTGTCCAACTACTGGGGCTACAACACGATCGGCTTCTTCGCACCGCACAACGCCTACTCCAGCTCCGGGCAGCGCGGCGGGCAGGTGCTGGAGTTCAAGGCGATGGTGAAGGCCCTGCACGAGGCGGGCATCGAGGTGATCCTCGACGTCGTCTACAACCACACCTCGGAGGGCAACCACCTGGGCCCGACGCTGTCCATGCGGGGCATCGACAACGCCAACTACTACCGGCTGGTCGAGGACGACCGGCGGTATTACATGGACACCACCGGCACCGGCAACAGCCTGCTGATGCGCAGCCCGCACGCACTCCAGCTGATCATGGACTCGCTGCGCTACTGGGTGCGCGACATGCACGTGGACGGCTTCCGCTTCGACCTCGCGGCCTCGCTCGCCCGTGAGCTGCACGAGGTCGACCGGCTGAGCGCGTTCTTCGACCTCGTCCAGCAGGACCCGGTGCTGTCGCAGGTCAAGCTCATCGCGGAGCCGTGGGACGTCGGCCCCGGCGGCTACCAGGTCGGCAACTTCCCGGCCCGCTGGACCGAGTGGAACGGCCGCTACCGCGACACCATCCGCGACCTGTGGCGGGGCGAGCCCGCCGCGCTGCCGGAGTTCGCCAGCCGCCTGACCGGGTCGAGCGACCTCTATCAGGACGACAGCCGCCGCCCCGCCGCGTCGATCAACTTCGTCACCTGCCACGACGGCTTCACGCTGCAGGACCTGGTGTCGTACAACGGCAAGCACAACGAGGCCAACGGCGAGGACAACCGCGACGGCGCGGACGACAACCGCTCCTGGAACTGCGGGGTGGAGGGCCCGGCCACCGGGCCGGTCGCCCAGCTCCGCGAGCGGCAGAAGCGCAACTTCCTGGCCACGCTGTTCCTGTCGCAGGGCGTGCCGATGCTGTCGCACGGCGACGAGATCGGCCGCACCCAGCAGGGCAACAACAACTCCTACTGCCAGGACAACGAGATCAGCTGGGTCGACTGGGGCGCGATCCTGGAGGCCGGCGCCAGGGACTCCGGTGCCAAGGACGACGCGGGGACGCGGGAGAAGCGCCAGCTGCTCGAGTTCACCCGGCGCGTCGCCCGGCTGCGCCGCGACCACCCGGTCTTCCGCCGCCGCCGCTTCTTCTACGGCCGTCCCGTACGCGGATCGCACGACCAGCTGAGCGACATCGCCTGGCTCACGCCGTCCGGCACGGAGATGACCGACGCCGACTGGACGAACGGCTACGCCAAGGCGCTCGCGGTGTTCCTGAACGGCGACGCCATCACCGAGCCCGACCGGCGCGGCCGGCGGATCAGCGACGACTCGTTCCTGCTGCTGTTCAACGCCCACCACGAGGTCATCAAGTTCACGATCCCCGACGACTACGGCGAGTTGTGGGCGACCGAGCTGGACACGGCGATGCCGGTGCTGAGCGAGTCACGCGTGTGCCGGGCCGGCGAGGCCGTTCCCGTGAACGGCCGCTCGGTGCGGGTGCTGCGGCGCGTGTGAGCCGTACGCCGGCCCCGTGGACCAACAGTTGGGCTGACCAGCGGTTATGTCGCAATAAAGTGCTCTTCGGGTGTTAGCCCGCCGGGCACCGGGCAAGAGGGGTTCCAGCCCGGCGCCCCTGCCGGCCGTCACGGTCTGGCAGGGGCGCATTCGTGCCGTGCACTATGAACACTCCGGGAACGCGCTGCGAAAGGCGGTTCGGTGACTTCTACCTATCGGGTGCAGCTGACGCCTGACTTCGGATTCGCCCAGGCCGCGAGCCTCGTCGGATACCTCCGCGAGCTGGGGGCAGGCCACCTCTACCTGTCGCCGATCCTCCAGGCCTGCCCGAACTCCCAGCACGGGTACGACGTGACCGACCACGGCCGCGTACGCGACGAGTTCGGCGGTGAGGAGGGCCTTCGGGCGCTGGCGGCCGAGGGCATGCCGCTGGTGTCCGACATCGTGCCCAACCACATGACGGTGCCGGTGCCGGAGTCGGACAACGCTCAGCTGTGGGCGGCGCTGCGGGACGGCCCCGGGTCGCCGGCCTCCCGGTGGTTCGACTTCCGGTGGCCGGTCACGCTGCCGCTGCTCGGGGACGACGCCGACGAGGCGCTCCGCGTGGACGACGGCGTGGACGGCCGGGTGCTGCGCTACCACGACCACGTGTTCCCGATCAGGCCGGGCACCGGGCACCTGCCGCTGCCGGAGCTGCTGGAGGCCCAGCACTACCGGCTGGCCCACTGGCGGGAGAGCCCCGGCTATCGGCGGTTCTTCGACGTGTCGTCGCTGATGGGCCTGCGCGTGGAGGACCCCGAGGTCTTCGAGGCCACCCACGCCGTCACCTTCCGCCTCATCGAGGAGGGGGTGATCCACGGGCTGCGCGTCGACCACCCGGACGGCCTGGCCGATCCCCGCGGCTACCTGCGGCGGCTGCGCCCGCACGTGCCGGGGCCGCTGTGGGTGGAGAAGATCCTCATCGACGGCGAACGGCTGCCCTCCGACTGGCCGTGCGACGGCACCACCGGGTACGACGCGCTCAACATGGTCACCCGGCTGTTCGCCGACCCGGCGGGCCGCGACGCGCTCATCGAGACGTTCGGCCGGCACACCGGCGTGCGCGACGACTACGAGACCGTGCGGCACGACGCCAAGAAGCACGTCATCGACCTGTTCTTCGCGGGAGAGGTCGACCGGCTGACCGACGACCTCGGCGACCCCGCGCTGCGCGAGGCCGTCGTGGAGCTGCTGGCCGCGATGCCCGTCTACCGGGCGTACGTGAACCCGGGCGAGCAGCCGCCCGCCGACGCGGAGGCGATCATCCGGGAGGCGGCCGGGCTGGCGGCCACCAGGACCGATCCCGCAGCGGTGGCCAAGGTGGCCGACCTCGTCCTGTACGGCCCGCCGGAGGCGGTCGTCCGCTTCCAGCAGACCTGCGGGCCGGTGATGGCCAAGGGCGTGGAGGACACCGCGCTCTACCGGTGGTATCCGCTGGCCTGCCTCAACGAGGTGGGCGGGGAGCCCGACAGGTTCGGGGTGTCGCCGGCCGAGTTCCACGAATTCTGCGCGGGCCTGCCGCCGCGCACGATGACGACGCTGTCCACCCACGACACCAAACGGTCGGAGGACGTGCGCGCCCGGCTGGCCGTGCTGTCGGAGATGCCCGAGGAGTGGGCGATGGCCGTCGACTCCTGGACGGCGGCCGTGTCGTTCGACCCCAGGCTCGACTATCTGGCCTGGCAGTCGCTGATGGCGGCCTGGCCGATCTCCGTCGACCGCTTCACCGACTACCTCCTCAAGGCGGCGCGTGAGGCCAAGACGTCCATCTCCTGGCTGAACCCCGACCCGGCGTACGAGGACGGGATCAGGGACTTCGCCCTGCGGGCCATCGACGCCTGCGGCTACTCCGTCGCCTCGTTCACCGAGGTCGTGGACCGGTACGCCCGGGTCAACTCCCTGGGGCAGAAGGCCGTCCAGCTCCTCATGCCGGGCATCCCTGACGTCTACCAGGGCAACGAGATCACCGACTTCTCCCTGGTCGACCCGGACAACCGGCGGCCGGTGGACTTCGAGCGGCGCCGCCGTCTGCTGGCCGAGCCCGACGACAGCTGGGACGGCCAGAAGATCCGTGTCACCGCCGCCGCGCTCGGCCTGCGGCAGCGGCTCGACCCCGAGGCGCCGTACGCGCCGATCGAGACGGGGGAGCACGCGGTCGCGTTCACGCGGGGTGTCCCCGGGCAGGGGACGGCCGCCGTCGTGGTCGCCACCCGGCTGCCGGTCGGGCTGGAGCGCAGGGGCGGCTGGGGCAGCGAGACGATCACGCTGCCGCCGGGGCGCTGGCGCGACCTGCTCACCGGCGCGGAGCACACCGGTGAGGTGCGGATGGCCGATCTGCTGTCCGCGTATCCGGTCGCGATTCTCGAAGGCTGACGGCTTCGTCCGATAGGGGGAGATGCGCATGTTCGAGGTGTGGGCGCCCGAGGCGGCGCGGGTCGAGGTCGAATACGGGGGTGCCCGGCACGACCTGTCGCGGGGCGACGGCGGCCGGTGGACCGCCCCCGGCGACGAGCACGACCTCGACTACGCCTTCTTCGTGGACGGCGACGGGCCGTTCCCCGATCCCCGGACGCGGCGGCAGCCGTACGGGGTGAACGGCCCGAGCCGCGTCTACCACCACGACAGGTTCGCCTGGACGGACCAGGACTGGCGCGGCCGCGACCTGCGCGGCGGGGTGATCTACGAGCTGCACGTCGGCACGTTCTCACCCGAGGGCACCTTCCAGGGTGTGGCCGACCGGCTCGATCACCTGGTGGATCTCGGCGTCGACTTCGTCGAGATCATGCCGGTGCCGCCCGTGCCGGGAAAGCGCAACTGGGGCTACGACGGGGTCGAGCTCTACGCGGTCTTCGAGGAGTACGGCGGGCCGGACGGGTTCAAGAGCCTGGTGGACGCCTGCCACCGGGCCGGTCTCGGCGTGGTCCTCGACGTCGTCTACAACCACCTCGGCCCTTCGGGCAACTACCTGGCCAAGTTCGGTCCGTACTTCCACGACGCGAAGGGGTCCTACTGGGGCGACGCGGTCAACCTCGACGGGCCCGGCTCCGACGAGGTGCGGCGTTACTTCATCGAGAACGCCCTGCAGTGGCTGCGCGACTACCACGTCGACGGGCTGCGCCTCGACGCCGTGCACGCCCTGCACGACAAGCGCGCCGTCCACTTCCTGGAGGAGCTGTCGGCCGAGGTCGACGCGCTGTCCGCCGCCGTGGGCCGCCCGCTGACGCTCATCGCCGAGTCCGATCTCAACGACCCCCGCATGGTCACCCCGCGCGAGGCCGGCGGCCTCGGCATGCACGCGAGCTGGAACGACGACGTCCATCACGCCATCCACGCGAACGTCACGGGGGAGACCAACGCCTACTACGGCGACTTCGCCACGCTGTCGTCCCTGGCCAAGGTGTTCACCTCGGGCTACTTCCACGACGGCACCTACTCGTCGTTCCGGGGCCGTTCCCACGGCAGGCCGGCGACCGGGATTCCCGGCCACCGCTTCGTCTGCTGCGCGCAGAACCACGACCAGATCGGCAACCGGCCCGAGGGCGACCGCATGCGGCCCGAGCAGCTGCGCCTCGCCTCCGGGCTGCTGCTGACCTCGCCGTTCACCCCGATGCTGTTCATGGGCGAGGAGTGGGGGGCGACCACGCCGTTCTACTTCTTCACCGACCACTTCGAGCCGCACCTGGCGGAGGGCGAGGGTGAGCGGCGCAGGAAGGAGTTCGAGGGCTTCGGCTATGACTGGAAGGCCCCCGAGCCGGGCGAGGAGGAGACGTTCCTGCGCTCCAAGCTGGACTGGGAGGAGCTGTCGAAGGACGAGCACGCCTCGCTGCTGGGCTGGTACCGCGACCTGATCGCGCTGCGCAGGTCCCACCCCGACCTCACCGATCCCCGGCTCGACCGGGTGCGGGTGGAGGTGGACGAGGACCGGCGCGTCGTGGTGATCGAGCGGGGCTCGCTGCGGATCGCCGCCAATTTCGCCGACGGCGCGGTTCCCGTACGGCTGGCCGCGTCGCGGCTCCTGCTCGCCTCCGACGAGTCCGCCCGCCTGGCCGATGACGTTCTCGACCTGCCGGGACGCTCCCTGGCCATCGCGGAGGTGTGAGCCGACCCGCGATGCCGGGCGTGCGTGTCAGAGCCACGAATGCGTCCGGCCGCCGTACGCGGCGGCGAGACGCGTCCAGGCGGCCCGGCCCACCACAGCAGGTCGCTGGAGAACCGGTCGAGATACCCCTCCGGATGCTCGGGCCGTGATCAGGCGGCCTGGGCGACGGGCAACTCGAAGGTGACGGTGTCGGGGACCGCGGTGTAGAGCCGCCAGCTCAGGCAGGCGCGCTGGGAGACGACGGTGACGTGCAGGCCGTGGCCCGCCAGCCAGAGGGCCAGGTCGGTGAAGTAGCCGTCGCCCGACCCGATCACCGCCCGCTCGAACCGCAGGTCCACCCGCGCCGTTCGGGCCGCCTCGTCGAGGGCGCGGTCGGCGCCGTCCGGGCCCGAGCGGGCCAGCAGCTGCACCCCGCGAAGCGCGATCCCCACGGGTACGAGGGCATTGTGATTGACCGCCACGATGAACTGGTCCAGCGGCCCGACCGGCACCGTGCGCTGGTAGGCGCCCATCACCTGTCGTACGTCATGGGTCGTCGGGAGGGCGGTCCCGGTCAGGTTCTCCACGTCCAGGAGATGGATCGCGCGTCCGCGGCGCAGCGACCTGAGGCGCGTGATAGGGGTGCTCACGATCCTGGCTCCCTTCCATGGCGGCTCTTGGCGTCCATTAGAGCATGTGTTGACGCAATCAACCAGACCTTGCCGGGACGTTGCCTGTGTCGGGGGCATCGGATATGGTCCGGTCGAATCACAGAACTGGCGGAAGGCGGACCGGCGTGCGGCGAGACGTACACGTCACCGCGGCGGACATCGCCCGTCTGGCCGGCGTCGGGCGTGCGGCGGTCAGCAACTGGCGGCGCCGGCACGACGACTTTCCCGAGCCGGTGGGAGGCACGTCCACCAGCCCGGCGTTCTCACTGGCGGAGATCCGGGAGTGGTTGCGCGGCCACGCGGAGGGCAGGGAACTCCCCCCGGACGAGTGGCTCTGGCAGGACCTGCGCACGACCGTCGACGACGACGACCTCGCCGACCTGATCGCCGACCTCGGGGCCTTCCTCGTGTACGTCCAGCACGAGGCGGACGACTGGGAGGCGCTCTCGGCCCGCGACGACGAGACTCTCGCGCGGGAGCTCCCGGCCCGGGTGCGTGCGACGTGTGCGAAGACCGTCAGCGCGCAGGCGTTTCCCGAGGCCGTTCCGGTGGCCCGGGTGCCGCTGGTCCGGTCCATCGCCAGGCTGGCCGCCGGACGCGGCGCCCGCGACACCTTCGAATTCCTGCGCGAGCGCTACCTGGAGGTGCACACCCGGCGCGTCTACTCCACGCCCGCCGAGATCGTCGCGCTCGCGCTCGACCTCGTGGGCGACGGGTTCGGCTCCGTGCTCGACCCGGCCTGCGGCTCCGGCAGCATCCTCGGCCGAGCCCTCGAGCGGTCGCCTGGAGCCCGGCTGCTCGGCCAGGACGTCGATCCCGTGGCCGCCCGGCTCACCGCCGTACGGCTCGCGCTGCGCAGCGACAACGCGCGGGTCAGAGCGGGCGACTCCCTGCGCGCGGACGCCTTCCCCTGCGAGCTGGTGGACGCGGTGGTGTGCAACCCGCCGTTCAACGACCGCAACTGGGGATACGAGGAGCTGACGGCCGATCCCCGATGGGAGTACGGCCTGCCGCCGCGCGTGGAGCCCGAGCTGGCCTGGGTGCAGCACGCGCTCGCGCACCTGGCCCCGGGCGGAGTGGCCGTGCTCCTCATGCCCCCGGCCGTCGCCGCCCGCAGGTCGGGGCGGCGGATCAGGTCCCAGCTGCTGCGGCGCGGCGCGTTGCGCGCGGTCATCGCGCTCCCGCAGGGCACCGTGCCCAACGTGGCGGTCGGCCTGACGCTGTGGATCCTGTGCCAGGCGGCCGACGGCGGCACGCCGGGTCACGTACTGATGGTCGACACCTCCGGCAGGCCGGACGACTACGCCCGGGTGGCCGTCGAGGCGTGGCGGGACTTCGGCGAGGGGCGCGAGCTGGACGAGCCGGGCGTGAGCAGGTCGGTCCCGCTCGTCGACCTGCTCGACGAGGACGTGGACCTCACCCCCGCTCGTTATCTGTCCACCGCGGGCGACGACCTGTCGCCCGAGCACATCGCCGGGGCCCGCTCCCGGCTCGCCGAGCTGTTCGGGACCATCGCCGGGCTGATCCCCGGGGTGGGGGGACCGCCGCCGGAGGAGCTCGTCCTGGTCCCGCTGCCGGAACTGGTGCGGCGCGGGATGCTCGTCCTGGAGCAGCAGGCGCCGCCCCGGCCGGGAGAGGAACCCTCGCGGGGGGCGCCTGTGCTCACGGTCGAGGACGTGCTCGACGGCCGCCCCGCCACGGGCACCCCGGAGCACGCCGGGGTGAAGCCGATCCTCACGCGGCCCGGCGACGTCGTGGTGCCACAGATCGTGACCGCCCCGGTCGCGCGGGTCCTGACGAAGGGCGACGCGCTGCTCGGCCCCTACCTGTCGTTGCTACGGCCGGACCCCGAGGTGCTCGACCCCGACTTCCTCGCCGGTTTCCTCTGCGCGGCCGTCAACGTACGTCATTACACCTCCATGTCCTCGCGCTACCGGGTGGACGTACGGCGTGCTGAGGTGCCGCTGCTGCCGATGGAGGAGCAGCGCCGGTACGGCGAGGCGTTCCGCCGCCTGGCGGAGTTCCGGTCGGCCCTGCGCGAAGCGGCGGCGCTCGGCGAGGACCTGGCCCAACTGGTGGCCGACGGCCTCACCCACGGTGCGGTACGGCCGGGTGAGTAGGGTCGGGTCCCGTGAGCGGTGAACTGGAGCATCTGGCCGCCCGGTTGCGCGAGTTCGTCCGCGTCCGGGACTGGGAGAGATTCCACACGCCCAAGAACCTGGCGATGGCCCTCGCCGGCGAGGCGGGGGAACTGGTCGCGGAGTTCCAGTGGCTGACGGCCGAGGAGTCGCGGAACCTCGACGAGGACGCCCTGCGCAGGGTTCGCGCCGAGCTCGGGGACGTGACGTTGTATCTGGTCAGGCTGGCCGACACGCTGGGCGTCGACCTCGCCGAGGCCGCGAACGCCAAGCTGGACGAGAACGAGCGCAGGTATGACGCCGAGACCTATCGCGGCTCCGCCAGAAAGGCGCCCCCGCTGACTTCGTGAGGACGATGCCGCCTCGTGTCCCGCGTCAGCCCCGGAGCCGGTCGGCGGAGATGCCGAACATCTCGTGGGCGACACCGAAGGCGAGGTCGCCGACGAGCCGGCGCTTCCAGGGGCGCCGCACGATGGCGTGTGTGAGCCGCCGGGCCGCCGCCCGGGCCACCTTCGCCGAACAGGGCACGGACGCTTCGCTGCGGGAGGTGGCACGCCGCGCCGGTGTGGGGATCGGCACGCTGTACCGGCACTTTCCCAGCCGCGAGGCATTGCTCGAAGCGCTGCTCGGCCAGGGCTTCGACACGCTGCGTGCCCAGGCTCTGCAGTCCCTGGACGCGCCGGACCCGGCCGGCGCGCTCGTCTCCTGGCTGCGGCGGCTGGCGATCGCCTCGACCCGGTACGAGGGGCTCCCCGCGTCGGTCATGGAGGCGTTGCGCGATCCGGACTCGCGTCTGCATGCCTCCTGCGAGGGGCTTCGCGCCGCCGCGGCCGACCTGCTGGCGCGCGCACAGCGGTCCGGCCAGGTGCGCCGGGATCTGAATGCGGGCGAGCTGCCGGCCACCACCAACGCGGTCGCGTGGGCGGCCAGGCAGACGGCCGGGTCGGCCGAGCTGGTCGATCGATACCTGAGCCTGCTGGTGGACGGTCTGATGGCCGGGGAGGTCGAGGCGACCGGGTAAGCCTTTTGCCCGGTGGCTATTCCTCCGTCACAGAGAAGTGGCTGTTTCCGATAGCTGGTTGGGTCCCGCTTCGCGCTTGCCCTTGCCGTGGCGAAAGCGGTTCTCTCCATCACGGGTGCCTATGGCAGACGCCCGGACGGTGATCGGGCGACACCAATCGGGCCTGATCCGGACGGTGGGAAACATGAGAAAAAAGATGGCCGATGAACGCTGACGAGCGAAACGCCATTCTTCTCGAACGCTTACCCGAGGTCGACGAGCGATGGCGCGACGCCTTCCGGGCGGTGCCACGCCACCTGTTCATTCCCGAAAGGGCCTGGTGCATGTCCGGCCCGGGCCGAGGTCGTCTGATCGACCGGGCCGCCGATCCCGAGGGCTGGCTGGACGCCGTCTACTCGAGCGCTCCGATCGTCACACAGATCGACGACGGCGCCTCCGACATCGCCGACCTGGCCGGACAGCACCACGACTTCACCTCGTCCTCGTCCATGCCCGCGATCGTCGCGACCGAGTTGGACCTGCTCGATGCGTACGACGGAGACAAGGTCCCGGAGATCGGCACGGGCACGGGGTGGACGGCGGCGCTGCTGGCTCACCGGCTCGGTCCGGCCAACGTGACCAGCATCGAGATCGACCCGGCCCTGCATGAGGCGGCGGCCGGGAACCTCAAGGGTGCGGGTCACTCGCTGCGGCTCGTCCTGGGCGGCGGCGCATCTGATCAGGTTGACGGTCGCGCGCGACGGCACCGCCGTGGGCCGATTCCATCAGCCCTGCGGCTTCATGCTCCTGCGATCCCAGCGCGACTCCGGCGGCCAAGCGGAAGGGGAACACCGGGAATCGGGAACGGACCTCGACCCGCGCCGGGTCGTGCGTTCGGGCCGGGACGCGGATACCGCTCTCGGCAGCATGCTGCCCGGCGTCAACCGGGCCTACGGCGAGGTCGACGACGGTGAGTTCCGTATGTGGTTGTCCTCCGCCGACTCCGAGGCGGAGGTGCGCTACATGCCCGGTGATCGGCAGGCCGTCGTCCACCAGCGGGGGCCGCGCGACCTGTGGGATGAGGTCGAGGCCGCCTTCCTGCGCTGGGCCGGTCTGGGCAGCCCGGGCCGCGACCGGTTGGGGCTGGCGGTCACGCCTGAGGAGCAGTACGTCTGGCTCGACCTCCCAGAACGCCGGTTACGCACCCTCGCTGACCACGGCGACGTAGGCGCGGGCGGACGGCCGGCGTTCCGGGCGCGAATCGCCCGCCCTCGCGGCCCTCGTGCCATGGATTGGTTCACGCCTGCCTCCGCCGGACAGAATGGGAGAAACGGTGAAGGCCGACGTACGAATGCGTACGCCCCGGGAGACCGCGTGACGGCAGGCTTTCACCGCGCGTTCTCCACCGATTGAGACGGTTCCTTCACCTTCGCCGAGGCCAAGGAACGCGGGCGGGCGGCGTCGTCTCAGCGGCATCGCCGGCCGGCGTTCCGGCGGCGTCCCGCCTGCGCGGCGAGAGGAGTCACGATGACCGATACCGCGCCGAGCCCCGCGACCATCCGGCTGGGCCGGGAGAACGCCTTCGATCCGCCCGCCGACCATCTGCGATGGGAGGACGGGGACCGGGTCAGGCCGCTGCGGTACGCCGACGGCCACGTGGGGTGGCTGGTGACGGGATACGCCGCCGCCCGCACCGTCCTCGCCGACCCGAGGTTCAGCGGTGATCCGACGCTGCTGCATCCGCCGGCGGACGAGCGCGGCATCGAGGAGATCCTGGCGGACATCCCGGGGTTGCTCACGATCGCCCAGCCACCCGGGCATGCCCGGTTCCGGCGACGGCTGGCCGGTCCGCTGACCCTACGCAGGATGAGGCGGCTGGAGCCCAGGATCAGGCAGATCACCACCGAACGGCTGGACGCGCTGCAACGCCTCGGACCGCCGGCCGACATCGTGCGTGAGTTCGCCGTGCCCGTCCCCGCGCTGGTGCTGTGCGAGCTGCTCGGGGTGCCGTACCACGATCACTCCCGGTTTGAGCGGTGCGCCACTGTGCTGCTCGGCCTCGACTCCACGCCGGACCAGGTGCGCGAGGCGATGCGTGACCTGCTCGACTACACCCGCGACCTGGTGATTCGACGGCGGGACGATCCGGCCGACGACATCGTCAGCGTCCTCGCGGGCGGCGGCGAACGGGACCGCCTCACCGTCGAGGAGGCGGCCGCGATCGCCATGTTCCTGCTCGTGGCGGGGCACGAGACCACGGCCGACATGCTGGCTCTGGGAACGTTCGCGCTGCTGAGGCACCCTGATCAGCTCGCCGCGTTGCGTGCGGACCTGTCTCTCGCCGCCGGCGCCACCGAGGAACTGCTGCGCTACCTGAGCGTTGTGCGCATCGGTCCGGTGCGGGCGGCGTGCGCGGATGTGGAGCTCGACGGCCGGCTGATCAGGGCAGGCCAGTCGGTGACGCTGTCACTGGCCGCGGCCAACCGCGACCCGGCCCGGTTTCCCGCGCCCGGCGCGCTCGACATCAGGCGCGATGCCGGCGGGCAGCTCAGCTTCGGTTATGGCCCGCACCAGTGCCTGGGGCAGCAGCTCGCCCGCCTGGAGATGACCGTGGCACTGCCCGCGCTGCTGACGCGCCTGCCGCACCTGCGGCTCGCCGTGGCGGCCGACGAGGTCCCGGTGCGGAGCGGCACGGCATTCCACGGTCTCGAGCGGCTACCTCTGACCTGGTGAGACGCCGACCCGCCGGCGTGCCGCGTTGGGGCTTCGAATCTTCTCGTCCCCGGTGCGGGTCGCCCCATAGCTCACGATGAACGTGTGACGTAGCGGGGTTTTCTCATATACCCGTCCTGCAGGTGAATGTGAAGGTCTGCCGGGGAATCCAGCCCAGTCATGGGGAAACAATACAGTCGATAGCTGACGGTCTGTCCTGATAGTCATTTCGATACCGGAACCCAGCACGAGCGGAGCGACAATGACAGCGCGCATCTCCCTCACCCCGCCTTCCACGGAACTCCTCGAAAGGATTGAGCGGCATTTCCAGCGGAGACTGGGCGCCGCTCTCGAGCCGATGCGGGCGATGGCCCACCAGCCGCAGGTGCTGGCGACCATGGTCGAGTTGGAAAAGAACGCGGCCGGGTGGAACGCCGTCGATCAGGAGCTGAAAGAACTGGCCGTCATGGCCGCCGCTTTCGGCATCGGGTGCTCGTGGTGCATCGACTACGGCTATTGGGCGAGCGTCAGCCACGGAATCCCGGCAGAGAAGGTCGAGGCGATCTCGGCCTGGCGGGACAGCGATCTGTTCACCGAGCTCGAACGCCGCGTGCTCGCCTACGCGGAGGCCATGACCGAGACCCCGCCGGCCGTCACCGACGAGATGGTCTCCGGCCTGCTCCGGGACCTCACCGAACCCCAGGTCGTGGAGCTCACCGCGATTGTCGCGGTGGAAAACCAGCGAGCGCGTCTCAACGCCGCCCTTGGACTCACCAGTCAGGGCTTCAAAGAACGCTGTGAGATCCCCGTCCCCGGGAAAGACTGACGCTCACCCGCCGGGGGTACGGCATCACCACGGGTCAACCGGAGGATCTCACGCTCCTAGCAGTAGTGTGGCGACCGCCTCCGGGGCCTCGTGCATCGCGTCGTGGCCGGTCGGGAGGTCGTGGACCTGCCACTCGGGATCGGCGTGAAGCCGGGTGCGGAGCTCGGCGGACGGCGTCCGGTCTTCCCATCCCGAGCAGTAGACGAACTCCCGGCGGGGGACCTGGGCGAGCGTGCCCGTGAGCCGGATCGTTTGCAGGAACGAGGCGAGGGGATGAGGACGGCGGCGGGGATCGCCGCCGTCCGGCGGCCGGACGGCGTAGCCGGTGGTCGCGGCGCCGGCGGCGAACGCCTCCCGGTAGCGCTCGGTCGTCGACGACCAGCACGACTCGCCATCGCGCGGTACGTAGGCGTCGAGATGCACCAGCCGTGAGACCCGGCCGCCGGCGCGATCGCCGCCGCCGCCCGCCGTAGCTGTGGCCGACCAGCGTCGCGCTGGTGATGCGGGCGCGATCGAGGAGCCGCAACACATCGTCGGCGTCCGTGCCGAGGTTGGCGGTCGCGACCGTCGCGTTGTCGTCGTCCGGCCGCAGCCCTGTCAGTGTCAAGGCGTGAACGGCATGACCGGCACGCTCCAAGAGCGGAACCACCGCCTCGAACGACCAGGAGCCGTGCCAACCGCCGGGCACGAGGACGAACGTCGCCATGCGTTTCTCCTCCTCTTTCACTCCGCGGTGCCGAGGCACGCTGCCCCGGCGACATGTGGTTCGACTGAGCGCTCTGCGCGGCTGAAGACCACTCCGCATGGAGGCAGAGACCAGCGCCCGGGCACCTCGACTCCCGACGGTGGTCAGGTCCTCGGGGTGATTCGTACTCGCACCGGTGTCGCGCGGAGCGTATGGAGGTTCGTCCTCGACGAGCCGAGGCGATCACTGAGCGAGCAGGCCGAGGACCAGTTCCTCGATCTCGTCCGCGTACGGTCCGTCCGCGAGTGCTTTGCGGGTGAGGCGTCGGAGCGAGACGAAGTCGGCGCCCTCGTCCAGGTCCAGGCCCGCCACCGCTTCGGACTCGTGACGCCCGAGTTCGGAGAGCCGGACGTGAACCTGGTTCGCCGGATCGTAGATCGGGATCGGCAGCTTCCACACGTGCTTGTCGATGTCGCGTTCGTCCTTGCCGTACGACATGAGAGGCCGGACCAAGGCGGTCAACGCCGGGCTGTTGAGGATGGCGCACAGATAGTGGCCCTCAGCGGGGCTCGTCACCGTTCCCCAGTACAGCTTGTGATCGATGATCGTCCTTGGGTCGTCGACCAGTGCGGCGGCGACGTGCATGCCCGCCTTGGCATAGACGAGCCGAAGCGGTGCGGCGGGCAGTTGCTGGGTGAGCTTCCGGCGGAAGTCGAGCTGCTCGATGAGGCTCAGCCGATCACTCGATCGGTGCTCCTGCCAGGCCGCTTCGGCTCGGCGCCACCAGCGGGCGAGATCGGGGTAGAGGTCGATGCGCGGGTGCTCGCCGTCGAGCAGTTGATTGTGATCGAGCGGGAGGACGGCCTCTCGCGGCCGGAGCAGCCGGTACGGCAGGACGCTTTCCCCCAGGAGAACGGACCGGACGAACTCGCTTTCCACCACGCCGTCCAGCGACGGCAGGTTCTTCCACGGGGGCTTCTCCTTGCTGCTGCGCTCGGACCTGACAGCACGCCGCCCGGACGGCAGGCCGAGGGGGCCGGTCGGCTTCCGCCCTACCAGGAAGAGGACCCGGGGGACGATGCTCGCGCCCTGGAAGAAGCGAGGCTCGTAGGGCGACTCCAACATAGTCGGATCATTCGAGACGAGGTCGGCGGGTTCGAAGGCCAGATACGGAGCTACGGCCTCCCAGGTGTGCCCCTGCTTCGGCAGCCTCCCCCTCCACCGGAGGGTCGAGGTGGGCAGGGACCGCGCGCCGTCCACCGGTTTCGTACGCCGGCCGAAGACGACGGCCGCGCCGCGCGGAAAGAAGTGCGGCCGGAGCCTGCGCAGGTCCCAGGAGTGGGTGAAGGCGACGACGGTCAGTTCGGAGTCGTCCGGATAGAGGCCGGACCGGAAGCCGGCGAAGTAACCCCGGTCGAGAGCCGCGTTGGGCAGGACGAAGGCGAAGACCCCGCCGACCTTGAGGAACTGCTGGATCGTCCGGGAGACGAACAGACCGGACAGGTCCTGGTGCGTGGCGACCTCTTTGCCGTGCCACAGGCCGCGCCCCTCGCACAGCTCGCGGAACCTCTTCTGCATGTCCGGCGGCATCCGCCGGTACGCCAGCCACGGAGGGTTGCCGATGAGTACGTCGACGCGATTCTCCGGCCGCGTCAGCCAGCGGGGCCGAGTCAGGTTGCGTACGTAGTAGCTCCAGATGTGGTCACGCCCCTCGTCGTGCAGCCGGCACAGTTGCCCGAAGCTCTCCCTGATGATCTCGTGATGCTCCGCGGGAATGGCTCTGCGGTTGAAAAGGGCCGTGAGCGAAGGTGTCCTGCCACGACGGCGTGGCGATGCCGCGAGCGTGGCGAGCTCCTCGATGAGGTTGTCGAAGCTCGCCGAGTCGTGGAGGAGGGCCTCGGGGAACCGCAATCGGTCGCCGTCTATCTGGGCTGCCTGCGGCGTCGTGGGGATGATGACCTCACCATCGGTGAACAGGTTCGTCTCTTCCCGCCTCCACTGGATGCTGTCGCCGAGGTAGACGGGCACGTGGATGCTGCCGCGGTTGTCGGCGAGGAGACGTTCCTTGCCGATCGCGAGCAGGTAGGTGACGCGGGCGAGCGTGACGGCCACCGGATGGAGGTCGACCCCGCAGACGTTTCGCGTCACGGCCTCCAGAGCTTCGGGCAGCGGCACCCCTGCCCGTTCAGCGGTGTTCAGGAATCGTCGTACGGCGTGGAACAGGAACGTTCCAGAGCCGCACGCCGGATCGAGAAGGCGCTGTTCGAGCGGGTCCGCCACCACCTGCTCCACCATCTGCTCGGCCAGCCAGTCGGGTGTGTAGTACTCACCGAGCCGTGCCCGTGTCTCGGAGTCGATGATGGACTCGTAAAGGACCTTGAGCACGTCGTGTTCGACCTTGCGCCAGTCGAACCGGGCCAGACGGCGGGCGAGCGTCCGGATGAACGCCTCACCGCCCGGGACCTCCAGCACCCAGTCGAAGAAGTCCTGCTCGACCACACCCGAGATGCGGGCGTCGCGGAACTGGCCGCCGCTCAGCAGTGTGGCCGGTTGCAGGTCGAGCACATCGATGCCCAGGACGAGGTGAGCGATGATCTCGGCGCTGTTGACCAGCAGCGTGTGTTCGAGGAAGAGCCGGGTGTCGCCGGTGAACTGGGTGCCGAAGGCGCCTCGGAGCAGGTCGGACCAGAGTCGGCGCTTGAGCTGGACGGTCGGGGTTTCGCCGTGGACCTCGTAGAGGGCCGTGAGCGCGGCGTAGTCCAGGTCGTAGGAGACGCTTCCGGCGCCCAGGCGCTCCCGGATTTCGTACGGTGTAGGCGCTATGTCGTGCCGAGTGGCCAGCACTCCTTCGAGCCAGCCGAGCAGTGCGGTCAGATCGGGGCGTCCTGCCTTGAGGACGTACCGGGACGCCTCGGTGAGCACCGAGTCGCGCAGTTGGTAGGCCCGCCACTCGCTGCCGTCGGTGAGGACGCCGACGTAACGCTGGCCGGTTTCCCGGCTGCGGGCGGCCACGTAGCCGCCCAACTGCGCTTCCGCGTCCCGCACCACTGCCGCACTGGTCAGGGTTTTCTTGACCTCGATGACCGTGTAGCCGACCTCGATGTCGATCCGGCCTCGCCCCACACGGGTTTCAAGGTGGACGTCCAGGTCGTCCTCGGCGAGACCGAGACCACCGATGAGGAGAAGCTGCCGTATGTCTGCCTGGATGTTCGCTTCGCTTCTGGCGCGGCTTCGGTCCGACAAACGCTGAAGGGTGTCGTGTAAGGGTCCTGCGATATCAGACGGCACCAACGAGAATTACCATGACAGATCACAGTCGAAAAGAATGCTTATTCTCACGCCGACGACCAGTGCTCTGTCGCGGAAACAATGCTACGGGCGATCCCGCATGGGGGCGGTCACTCGCCGCGATCCGCCGGCGCGTTGCAATCCGGCTATGACCGACCCCTGTTCACCACGTGGGCCGTAATCCCGATGACGTCGCTCAGTCTTCCCAGTCCGCTTCCGCCGTCAGGTCGCCGGGCATGACCGTGGCGATGAGGCCCGCGACGAATTGGGGCACATCCTCGGGGTCAAGCACCAGCCGCGGTTCGTTGCCGTCCGGGCCCTGGAAGATCTCGACCGACCGCACCCCGGGGTCGTCCACCGAATCGGCGACTCCGATGATCCTCCAGTTTCTGTGCCGCGTGTTCGCGAAGTGGCTGAATTTCCGTTCTGAACTGGCCACCCTTACTCCTGAAAGTGCGTTGTGATGCTCGCGTACTGCCGGTCCTCGTCGAAGGCTTCCGCGCTTGTTCCGCCCCGCGCGATCGGGCTGTTCACCGGTCCGGAAGCCGGAGCTGGAATCGTCTGCCTTCGCGATCAATCTTTCGTAACTCTAGCCAGATCGATCACCGTGTCGTCCGGGATCACCCTGAGATTCCCCCTGACGCGCCACCGATGGGTCCGGCGCCCAGAACGTGAGGCGGTCAGGCGGCGGCCCTGGCACGCGGGAGCCATTGGACGAGAGCGGCGATGGCCAGGGTGACGACGATGAGGTAGACGAGCCCGTGCTGGAACGCCACGGCGACGCCGCCGGACAGGGCGTTGTAGAAGACGATGCCGATGATGCCGATGCCCAGCGCGCCGCCGACCTGCTGCGCGGTGGTGAGGGCGCCCGCGGCGCTGCCGGCGTGCCGCGGGGCGACCCGGGACAGGACGGTGGCCGTGATCGGCGCGAGCGCAAGCCCCATGCCGGCCCCGTCGACGGCCAGCACGGGCACCAGCCAGCCGATCGGCGCGTTCCCGGCCACCGCGGCCAGCAGGACGGCCAGGCTGACCGCCCTCGTCAGGCCGCCGATCGCGATGACCTGGCGGCCGAAGCGCCCGGCCAGGCGCGGCGCCAGCAGCGACGCCGCGAGGTAGCCCGCGCCGATCGGTGTGAAGACCAGACCGGCCTGCAGAGCGTCCAGACCCCGGCCCTCCTGGGAGTACATGGTGAAGATCAGGAAGTATGCCGCCATGCCCATCGAGAACGCCAGGTTGGTGAGCAGCCCCGCCGTGACGGCCCGCTCCCGGAACAGGGCGAGGTCGATCAGCGGTGCGTCGTGCCGCCGCTGGGCGTAGGCCAGCAGTAGCGCGGCGGCCAGGGCGAACGATACCCAGGTCCACACCGGCCACCCCTGCTCGCGGCCCTCGATCAGCGGCAGCAGCGTGCCCCCAGCGCGAGCGTCACCAGCACGGCCCCGCCGAGGTCGAGCCGTACGGCGCCGGTCGCGCGGCTCTCCGGGACGACCCGCCAGGTCACCGCGAGCGCGGCGGCGCCGATCGGCACGTTGATCAGAAAGCAGGCCCGCCAGCCCAGCCCGAACAGGTCGGCTCGGGTGAGCACACCCCCGACCAGCTGGCCGAACACCGCCGCCAGCCCCATGGTCAGCGCGTACGCGTTGACGGCCCTGGCCTGGGCGGCGCCGCTGTAGGCCGTACGGATGACGGCGAGCACCTGCGGGGCGAGGACGGCGGCCGCGGCCCCCTGGACGACACGGGCGGCCACCAGCGAACCCGCGTCGGGGGCCAGCCCACAGGCGACCGAGGTGAGCGCGAACAGGGCGAGGCCGAGGGCGAACATCCGGCGCCGGCCGAACACGTCGCCGAGGCGTCCGCCCAGCACCAGCCCCGAGCCGTCCACCAGGGCGTATCCGGCGACCACCCATTCGATGGCGGCAGGCCCGGCGTGCAGGTCGCGCTGCATGGCGGGGATGGCCACGTTGACGATGAAGAAGTCGAGGATCGCGACGAAGACGCCGGTCGGGCCTTCAAGGAGGGACTTCACCGGCTGATGGCGGCGGAACTGACCCGCAAGGGCCACCCCGCCCCCGACGCGGGTGCCGATCAGCTTCTCGTGCTCATCGACGGGGTGCTCGCGCACGCCGTCACCCGGCCCGGCGCCCGTCCCGCCCTGGCCCCGCGGGCGCTCGCGGAGGCCGTTCTCGCGTCACGGGCCTGAGGGTGCTCGTGTGTTCGCCGGCTCCCCGGCCGGGCGTCGCTCTCGCCCGGCAGGTCGCGGTCAGCGTACGGCGCAGGGCGTGCCGTTGAGGGCGAAGGCGGTCGGCTCGCCGTTCGTGCCGGACTGACCGGCGATGAAGCCGAACGTCGCCGTGCCGCCGGCCGGGATGGCGGCGTTCCAGCCGGCGTCGGTCACGGTCACGGTGCTGCCGCTCTGACTGTAGGCGCCGTTCCATGCCTGGCTGATCTGCTGTCCGTTGAGGAAGGACCAGGTCAGCCTCCAGCCGTCGACCGCCGCGCCGCCGGTGTTCGCGATCGTCACATCGCCCTGGAAACCGCCCTGCCACTGGTTGGTGACGCTGTAGGTCACCGTGCAGCTTCCCGTCGTGGCCGGTGTCGGCGTGGGGCTCCGGGCAGGCGTGGGGGTGGGTGACGGACTGGGTGACGGACTGGGTGACGGACTGGGCGACGGCGAAGGGGCCGCGGCGAGCTTGGCCGCGATGATCGGGGCCAGGCGGTCGGCGATCGCTCGATGACCGGCGTCGTTGGGATGCACGGAGTCACTGAGGTCCGCGCTGGTCAGCCAGCCCTCGGTGTTGACGTAGTACACGTCGGCGTCGCCGCCGTCGTTGACGGTCTTGACCGCCGCCTGCGTCTGGGCGGCGAACCGCTTGCTGAAGGTCTCGAGCGCGAAGATGGCAGCCTTGGGGTATTTCGCCCGCACCTGCCGGAGCAGGTTGGTGTAAGAGGTCTGGAATTCCGGTGTGTGAACCCCATGGCCGGAGTCGTTGGTGCCCAGGTTGATCACCACGGCGTCGGCGGTGTAGCGGGAGAAGTCCCAGCCGGGGGTGGACGTGTTGGGGTCGAGCTTGACGAACTGCTTCTCCAGGCCGACGCAGCCGTCGGCGGTGGCGACCAGGCAGGCTCCTCCCTGGGCGATCTGGGTGTGCCGCGCGCCCAGCCGCTCCCCGATGAGCCAGCCGTACGCGGTGAGTGCGTTCTTCGACGTCGTCGTGCCCACGGTGATGGAGTCGCCGACGAACTCGATGAGCGTGCGCGGAACCGGCGGGGCGACCGTACCGGCGCCGGGATCGAGGACGAGCCCCCGGAAGACGGCGTCACCGTGATAGGAGCCCGCCACGACCCGGTAGGACACGCGCAGGGTGTGGGTGCCGGCTCTCAGCGGTGCCGGGGTCAGGTTCACCGTGCCGCTCACGTTCGTGTAGTAGGTGTAGGGCCCTCCGTCGATGCTGGCGTACAGGTCGATGGTGTTGCGTTGCCTGAGCTTCACCGTGGTGCCGGTGAAGCCGGTGGTGAGGTAGGCGCCGGCCCAGTGCGGCGTGTACGCGGTGGGGTCGGTGGTGTCCCACCGCCCGGTGAAGGAGATGTTGGAATCGGTCGGCGAGCCGTCGCCGGTGGCGGCATGTGCACGGGGAGGCAGGGTGATCGAGACCGCGGCGAGGGCCGCGGCCAGTGTGGCGGCGAGCGAGGAGCGAAGCGCCCCTCTCGTGGGGTAGGGCACGGACACTCCCTAGGGGACGGGGACACCGATCTTGGGGGCGATGACGGGGGCGAGGCGGTTGGCGATCTTGATGTGTCCGGCGTCGCTGGGATGCCCGTCGCCGTCGGCGTAGTCGGCGCCCGGAGTCAGCCAGCCCTCGGTGCCGATGTAGTAGACGTTGGCGTCGCCGGCGGCGTTGCGCGCCGCCACCGCCGCCTTGGTCTCGGCGACGTAGCGCTGTTTGAACGTCTCCATCGCGAACAGGGCCGCATTCGGGTACTTCGCCCGGATGGCACGCAGGAAGGCGGTGTAGGCCGACTGGAAGGCGGAGCCGGTGACGTGGTGGCCGATGTCGTTGGTGCCGAGGTTGATCACGACGGCGTCGGCGGTGTAGCGGGAGAAGTCCCAGTCCGCGGCGCCGGTGCTGCCGAGCTTGAAATACTGCGTGCTCTGCCCGGCACACCCCTCCTGCGCGACCAGGCAGTAGCCGGCGCGCGCGATCTGGGTGTGCCGGACGCGCAGCTTCTCACCCAGGACCCAGCCGTACGCCGACAGCGCGAGCTTCGAATCGAGATATCCGGCGGTGATGGAGTCGCCGACGAACTCGATGAGCTTGGTGGACGGGCGCGGGTCCACGGTGGTCGCCCCCGGGTCGAGCACCAGCCCTTGGAAGACCGTGTCCCCCGAGCGGTAGGACACGCGCAGCGTGTGCGTGCCGGCGGGCAGCGGGGCCGGGGTCAGGTTCACGGTGCCCTTGACGCCGGCGTAGAACACGTCGGCGCCCCCGTCGATGCTGACGTACATGTTGACGGCGTCGCGCTGTTTGATCTTCACCGTGGTCCCGGTGAACGCCGTCACGAGATAGGCGCCCGTCCAGTTCGGCACGTACCCGGTGCTCGACGCGGTGTCCCACCGCCCGACGTAGGTGATGTCGGGGTCGGACGGGCTGCCGTCGCCGCCGCGCGGGGTCGGAGTGGGCGAGGGGCTCGGTGTCCGGCTCGCGGAAGGGCTGCTGGAGGGGCTGCTGGAGGGGCTGCTGGAGGGGCTCGGCGTGGAGGTCGCCGAGCCCGTGCAGGCGGTGCCGTTGAGCGTGAAGGTGGTGGGCACGGGGTTGGCGGAGCCGTTCCAGGAGCCGTTGAAGCCGAAGGCGGCGGAGCCGCCGGTGGCGAGGGTCGCGTTGTATCCGGCGTCGGTCGCGGTGACTTGGGCCCCGTTCTGGGTGACGGTGGCGTTCCACGCCTGGGCGACCGTCTGACCCCCGGTGAAGGACCACGCCAGCGTCCAGCCGGAGACGGGGGCGCCGAGGTTGGTGACGGTGACGGCGGCGGTGAACCCGCCGGACCACTGCGACGTGACGGAGTAGTCGACGCGGCAACCGGAGGCGGCCGCCCCGGCCGCCGTCTGGTGGGCCACCGTGCCGATCACGCCGGTCAGGGCCGCCACGGAGCACACGACGGCCGCGCGCGTGCGCGAGCCGTACGCCGGGCTTGTGCGATGGACCTGCGCGCGCCGTGTCGCCTGGCGTTGGCCGCTTCGTATGCCACGCATCGGACCTCCGTCTTGTGTTTGCGCTAACAGAAGCAGCCGCGAAGACCTCCGTCAGTACGGCCCCTATGAGCGGGAGCGGCATGATCCCGTCGGTCGTGCGCCTTCAGCTGGAGGGTCGACGGTTGTCATGGGCGCGGTCAAGCCGCCGGTGGACGGCCCCTGCCGTTTGCCTCTTCAGCGGCCGACGACGGCGGAGCGGGCTGAACGTTTCAGCGGCCGGACCGTGCGAGCGGCCGGCCGGGCGATGCTCGGCCAAGCCCCTCCCGCCGCGGGCCGAGTGGCGGCTGCGCGCGATTCGCCTTGGCCGAATTTGACTGTTTCGGTCATCTTCTGGTTGATGATCCGCAAGGATGATCGCCAGGACGCCGCCCGGACGGAGGGCGGCGGTTGGGAAAGGACAACGTATGCGCAGGTCCGCGAGTACGGTCGTCGCCGCGGCGGCGCTGGCCGTCGGAGGGCTCGTCGCCAACCCGGCATACGCGATCTCGGCCGGTTACAGCCCCGAGGGGGTGTGCGGCTCCGGCTTCGGCCGGGTGAGTGACGGCAGCCGGGCGGTGAAGACCTCGTCGGGGAGGGTCTTCGGGCACGTCTACCTGCTCTACAACCGCTCGACGAAGCAGAACTGCGTGGTCACCATCAAGTCGGCGTACGTCGGCACGGCCACCCGGACGTCCGCGACGCTGGAGACGCAGACCAGGCGCCATCGCGACGAACCGGTGCGTACGGCACGCAAGACTGACAGCCGGAAGTACAAGTACTACGCCGGTCCGGTGAAGCTCTACGCCGAGAACCTGTGCGTCAAATACTCGGGCACGATCGCCGACACGCGGGTCGACGGGGAGATCGCCAGCGGCGGTCGCGGCGCGTGGGGCAACTGCGGCTGACCCGGAACGACGTCGTCACGGCCCGGCGGGACCGGGGCGCAGGGGCCGCCCGGCCGTTGTCCGGTCTCGCCGGCCGAAAAGGATTGGCGGGCCGGGCGGCACGTCCGATAGAACACTCGCAGACCCACGACGGCGAGAGGAGGGACGAGCCGATGTGTGCGAAGAACGTCGTGCCGGTTCCTTCCCGGGGTACGGCCGGACGCTGACTCCTGGGAGCGAGCGGGCACGCCTCACCTGAGGAAGTGCAGTGAACCCCAACGACATGATCATGCGCCCCATCTCGGGGCGCGAGGAACTCGACCTTTTCCGCCGCCTGCCCTACGTGCTGAACGACGAGCTGGACGACGACCTCGCCTCCGGCCGCCGGCGGCCCGAGTGGATGTGGATGGCGCTGTACGGCGACCGTCTCGTCGCCAGGCTGTCCTGGTGGGCCCCGCGCGCGGGTGAGCCGCCGGCGCTGCTGGACATCCTCGACCTCGACGACGCCGTGCCCGGACCGGCGAGCATCGACGCCGGGGTCCGGTTGGTCGAAACCGCGAGCGCCGCGGTGCTGCCGCTCGGGGGACGTCCGCCGGAATACAACGCATTCGTCCCCCCGCGGTGGCGTGACGACGCGGCGGCGAGGCGTGCCGTCGAGGACCGGATGGCCGTGCTGCGGCGGACCGGTGCCCGGCTGCTCGTGGAACGGCTGCGGTTGGAGTGGCGCCCGGGCGCTTCCGCCGCCGCGCCGAGTGGGCGGCTGACCTTCCGGCCCGTGGCCGGCCGGGAGGAGCTGGTCGCCCTGATGACCCTCGTCCTCGACGGCACGCTCGACGCCCACAGCCGTGCCGACCTCGCCGGCATGCCCGCCGAGCGGGTCGCTGCCGCGCACTACGACGACGAACTCGCCCACTACCGGAGCCCGCGGGAATGGTGGCGGATCGCCACGTCACCGGCCGGTGATCCCGTGGGATTCGTCATTCCGGCGCGTAACGAGTACAGCCCGATGATCGCGTACATCGGGGTCGTGCCCGCTCACCGGGGCAACGGTTACGTCGACGATCTGCTGGCGGAGGGGACGCGGATTCTCGCCGAGCAGGGCGTTCCGCGCGTCCGCGCCGCCACCGACGTCGGGAACGTCCCGATGGCCCGGGCGTTCCTCCGCGCCGGATACGAGCTCATCGGGCAGCGCCTCGACATGACCTGGAGTGAGGGCGGGTCGCGGTAGGGCGGGCGCTCCCGCGAGAGTGGCGCGGAAGGCACGCGCGGAAAACGGCTTGCGGCTCCTCCCGTCGTGCTCGCTAGGGTGACGCCCATGTGCGCCTTCGCATGCTTCACGAGGATCCGCCGCTCGTAGCGGCGGGTCCTTCCTCTTGTACGGCTCCGCCGTCATCGGTGTCCTCGCCGGTGCGGTGCTTCGCGCCGCCCGGCTCCGATCGCGTACTGGCGGAGCACATCCATGGTTCATCAGGGCGGACGGCACGAGCTCGGTCAGAACTTCCTCGTCGACCGTACGATCATCGCTCACATCGGGGAACTCGTCGCCGGAACGGCCGGCCCGGTCGTGGAGGTCGGCGCGGGGGACGGTGCGCTGACGCTTCCCCTGAGCCGGTACGGCAGGCCGCTGACGGCGGTCGAGGTTGATCCCGGGCGGGCACGCCGGCTGGCCCGGCGCGTGCCGGCGAACGTCACCGTCGTCAACGCCGACATCCTGCGGTTCCGGTTTCCCCGGCATCCTCACGTGGTTGCCGGAAACCTGCCGTTCCACCTCACGACTTCGATCATGCGGCGGCTCCTCGCGGCGTCCGGCACCAGGACCTCGTGCGCCGGGTCTTCACCGGGCGCGGACGCGGCCTGGCGGAGATCCTCGAACGCACGGGACGCCTGGACCGCCAGGCCGTAGGCGCCTGGGCGCGTGACGCGCGGGTGACGCCGCACGCGCTGCCCAAGGATCTGACCGCCGGACAGTGGGTGTCACTCTGGCAGGAAGTGACGCGGCGTCGGTGGCCGAGCCTGTGATGATGTCCTTCTCTTTGCCGGAGTCGCTGTGGACGAAAGGGATTCCCCGTGAACGATCTGGTCGCCCGGTTGTGGCGGAGCATCGGCGGCATCGGCGGCATCGGCGGCTCGGTTCAGTGGCGGCTGATGTGGCTTTCGCAGGCGAAGTTCATGGTCGGCGTCACGGGGATCGTTCGCGACGGAGACGGGCGGGTGCTGCTGCTGCGGCATCGGCTGTGGCCGGAAGACCGGCAGTGGGGGCTGCCAGGCGGCTACGCCGTCAGGGGGGAGACGTTCCGGGAGACGGTCGTCCGGGAGGTGCGGGAAGAGACCGGCCTGGAGGTGCGTGTCGGCGAGCTCGTGCAGCTCAACAGCGGTTACCGGCTGCGGGTCGAGGTGGCGTACGAGGCCGGGCTCGCCGGCGGCACGATGAGGATCGACCCCAAGGAGATCCTGGAGGCGCGGTGGTTCAGTCCTGACGACCTGCCGGAAGGGACGCTGCGGGCGCATCGGCACCTGATCTCCGGCGGAGCCGGTTAGGCGGTCGCCGGAGAGGCCGTCGACCGGCCTCCTGTGGACCGGTGCGATGTCGTGGGGTCATTCGCCCGTTTCTGATCGCCGGCTGTCCACAGAGCGGCGTTCGGGTGGGACGGGCGACGGCGGATTCGCGCAGGCTGCTGCAGTGCGGCGGTGCGAGGAGCGGCAGGTGCGGGGCCGGCTGCTCCTGCGGCACCTCCCGCGGCCGCTTCGGCGGTTGTAGATGCAGCACGTCGCGGAGGAGGAGCCATGCCAATCACCTATCCCGTGCCCGCGCAGACCTCGTCGGTCTTCGTCGTCGTCACGGACCGTACGCCGACCGACCTCTCGTCGATCATCCCCTGGCGGATGGGACCGTCTCACCGTCGCGCCGCCAGGGACGCGCTCGGCACGCCCCGGCTGACGCTGGAGGTGTTCCGGTCGACGCGGTCCCCCTGGCGGCGGATGGACCTGGGCGCCGAGGACCTCAAACGGGTGAGACGGGCCCGTCATCACGTGGTGGTGACGAGCACCGCCCCCGTCGAGGAACAGCCCGAGGCCGCCCAGGTCGCCCGGGCGGCCGCGCGCGGGATCGCGGAGGCCTACCACGGTGCGCTGTACGACCCGCTGACCGGAGCGGCCGTCTACCACTGCGCCGAATGCCCGGGGGAGCGACAGGACTTCCAGCTCGGCGACGACTGGCTGGGCTGGAGGGTGTCGTGCGCCGAGGAGGAACACGCCTGCGGCCTCGGCGCTGCCGCCCCTGCGGGAGCCGGCGCCGAGGCCGGCGAGGGCTGTTCGTGCCTCGTGACGACCTCGCGCGGCCTGCGGCGTTTCGGCCTGCCGGAGATCACCCTGACCGGCCTCGCCTGCGCGCACAGCCTCTGCGCGGTCACCGTTCTGCGCACCGTGGCGGAGTCACTGCTCGCGGGTCACTTCGCCTGGCTGTCCACCGGGCCCCGGTCTGCCTGCCGCGGCATCGCCCGCCGCCTGCGGGTGGCGGGGGTGGACTACGCCGTGCTGTCCGGCATACCGGACGAGGAGAACGGACTCCTGCGCGTGCGCCTCACGCCGGACGTCGTCGCCCGATCCTGCCTCAGGCTCCGCCTGCCCGGCGGTCACGACGGAGACCCCCGGCCGCATCACACTCCCGGCCTACTGGTCGCCTGACCCTTGTGGCCGTCGGCCGGGAAACCAGCACGATCCTGCCGGTGGTCCTGCTGGTCTGCCCCAGCTCGTGCGCCTTCGCCGTCTCGGCCCTGGGCGCGATCTGATCCACGTGCCCGGCACGCCCGGGAGGAGAAGGGGGCGGCCGCGGGACCGTCGCGCGAGCCGGGGGTGGGCCGTGGCGTGGTGCCGGGTCCCGGATGGGAACGTTTGGGTGTCTTTCGGTCGTCTGTGAAGTGTGACCCTTTCCAGTGCCGGCGATGACGAGATCAGGGACGCGCGGGACCGCGCCAGGCGCCGGGACCAGCTCCTCCGGCAGCGTGCCACTCTCCTGACTCAGGTCGAGGAGGTCCGCGGCCTGCTCGCCGACCTGGAGCGCCAGCTCGCCAAGGAGGACCGCGACGTCGCCAAGCTGGAGCAGGGCGGTTTCGCGGCCTTCCTGGCGGGTCTGACCGGGGGCAAGGAGGAGCGCCTGGCGCGGGAACGAGCCGAGGCGGTGGCGGCCCGGCAGCGGGTCACCGGTCAGCGGACCCGCCTGGAGTGGCTCACCGACGACCTCCGCTCCACCGAGCAGGAACTCACGGCGCTCGGCAACCCGCATCACGAGCTGGAGGTGCTGCTCGACCGTAAGGAGCGGACGCTGGTGGAGTCGGGCGATCCACGCGGGCGAGAGCTCGCCGACATCGCCGCCCGGCTCGCGAACGTGACCGCGGACCTGCGGGAGCACCAGGAGGCTCGGCAGGCGGGGATCGCGGCGGGCCAGGCGGTCGGCTACGTCCTGCGGCATCTCGGCGGCGCCCGCGGCGCCTCGACCTGGGACATGTTCAGCAACGGCGGCTTCGCCGACATGGTGGAGCACGGCCACCTGCGTCAGGCCGACGAGGCGGCCTGGCACGCGCAGGGCGCGCTCGACCGGTTCTCACGCGAGCTGGCCGACATCGGCGTCAGCGCCGCGCCCCAGTTGCCGAAGGTGGACACCCGCTGGTTCGCCGACGTCTTCTTCGACAACATCATCACCGACGCCATCAAGCATCAGCGGATCGCCCGTACGGCGGAGGCGGTACGCGAGGTCGCGGCATGGGTGGAGGCGATGGTCGACCAGATCTCCGCCCGCTCCGGTGAGCTGGCCCGTCAGCAGGAGTCTCTCGGCCGGCGACGCGAGGAGGTCCTGAGCTCCTGACCGGTCCCCGCCCGGCCAGACCGGCCTGCCTGGCTGGGCCCGAGCGGCCGTTCTCAGCTCGAGTATTCGGCTGATCGGGCGAGGCCGGAGAGCACCGCGAGGGTGCGTTCCTGCTCGCGGCGTCGCCGTACGGCGACGCCGCGAACTCGGTGACGCCTGCTTCGGCGAGCCGCCGGATTCGGCGGGTGACCGTCTGTTCGTCGCCGACGATAAGGACGTCTTCCGGGCCTCCCACGCGATCGCGTGGGTCAGCGAGCAGGCCCCGTGTGACGAAAATCTACTTGACCGCCTCCTTGCCCTGGTGCGCGGAATGGAGCCAGAGGTTCAGGAGGAGTAGGCATGACGAACAGGGTGACAGCGGTGAGCCGCAACGCGGCCCACACCTTCAGCAAGACCCCGCTGGAGTCGATCCGGCTGCTGCCCGGCCTGGGCGTCGAGGGGGACGCCCACGCCGGGGTGACGGTCAAGCATCGGTCGCGGGTCGCCCGTGATCCGAGCGCGCCGAACCTCCGCCAGGTGCATCTGATCCACGCCGAACTGCACGACGAGCTGCGCGAGGCGGGCTTCGCCGTACGGGCGGGCGACATGGGGGAGAACGTGACCACCAGGGGCGTGGACCTGCTCGCGTTGCCCACCGGCACCCGGCTGCACCTCGGCGATACGGCCGTCGTCGAGGTGACCGGCCTGCGCAATCCCTGCGTGCAACTCGACGGTTTCCAGGACGGGCTGATGAAGGCCGTGCTTGGCCGGGACGAGCAGGGCAATCTGGTGCGCAAGGCCGGCGTCATGGGCATCGTCGTCGCGGGTGGCGAGGTCCGGCCCGGCGACCCGATCCGCGTGGAGCCGCCCGTCGGGCCCCACCACCCCCTTCAGCCGGTATGAGCGCAGGGGCCCGGCCGGCGGCCCAGAGGATGCGCACGTGGGCATCTTCTGGATGAGGGAACGCCGGTCCGGCCCGGCGGCCGGCCCGGCGCCCTGTCCCGTCGACAGCCTCAGTGGACGTGACCCGGCTCGTCGTGGTCGTGGTCGTGGTCGTGCTCGTCCTCGTCTTCCAGGACCCCCTCCGACGGCTCGACGCCGAGCATCGCCTCCCGCGGCTCGACCTCCGCGACGTGCTCGACCAGGCCGAGCACGTGGTCGGGCTCGATCAGCCACTGCAGGGCCGCCGCGCCCGTCTCGTCGGAGTTGACCAGCTCGATCTGCTCCTGCCGCTCGGCGTCGTCCAGTTCGGCCTGAGGGTCGCGGATCTCGGCGAGCGCCGCGGCCTGCAGCGCGTCGACATCGAGGACCTCGACCACCAGGTCGACGGTGAGCCGCAGGTAGCGGCCGGTGTCCGTTCCATCGCTCATGGTGGTGATCCTATCGGCAAGCCGTTATGGCAATTTCCACTCGACCGGCGCCCCGCCCTGCTCCTCCAGCAGGGCGTTGGCCCGGCTGAACGGACGGGAGCCGAAGAATCCGCTGCGTGCCGACAGCGGGCTGGGGTGGGCCGACTCGATGCACGGCACGCTTCCCAGCATGGGGCGCAGGTTGCGGGCGTCGCGACCCCACAGGATCGCGACGAGCGGCCCGCCCCGCTCGACCAGCGCCTTGATGGCCTGCTCGGTCACCTCTTCCCAGCCCTTGCCCCGATGGGAGGCGGGCTTGCCCGGCATCACCGTCAGCACCCTGTTGAGCAGGAGCACACCCTGCTCGGTCCACGGGGTGAGGTCGCCGTTCGAGGGCGGAGCGGGGTGGCCGAGGTCGGCCATGTACTCCTTGAAGATGTTGACCAGGCTGCCCGGCAGCGGCCGTACGTCGGGGGCCACAGAAAAGCTCAGCCCCACCGGGTGGCCGGGGGTGGGGTAGGGGTCCTGGCCGACGATGAGCACCCGGACCTCGCTCAGCGGCTGCTGGAACGCGCGGAGAACGTTGTCCCCCGCAGGGAGGTACTGGCGGCCTTCCGCGATCTCCTGCCTGAGGAAGTCACCCATGGCGGCGATGCGCCCGGCCACGGGTGCGAGGGCCTCGGCCCACCCGGCTTCCACGAGTTCGTGCAACGGACGTCCTGACATGTCCGCGCACTCTATCGGCTTTTCCGTCCCCGTACGGCCCGCAGGCGGAAAGATCGGATGCCCGCTTACCCCCGTGAAGCGGGCATCCGACGTCCTCTCGGCACGGTTCGCCACACACAGGACATTTCCCGTGTCGCCCGTAGTGATGCCGGAGGCTCCGGGGAAGGCCCCGGGGCCTCCGGCCGGTCACTTCACCGAGCCCGCGAGCATGCCCTGCACGAAATACCGCTGGAAGGCGAAGAACAGCACCAGCGGGATGATGAGCGACAGGAACGCACCCGGCGCGAGGATGTCCACGTTCGTGCCGAACTGCCGCATCTGGGATTGCAGTGCCTTCGTCATCGGCTGGTTGTCGGTGTCGGCGAACACCAGCGCGACGAGAAGGTCGTTCCACACCCACAGGAACTGGAAGATGCCGAGCGACGCGATCGCGGGCTTGGCCAGCGGGAACACCACGGTGGCGAAGATCCGCCACTCCGGCGCGCCGTCCATCCGCGCCGCCTCCAGCAGCTCGCGCGGGATGCCCGCGAAGAAGTTGCGCAGCAGGAAGATGGCGAACGGCAGGCCGAACGCCACGTGGAACAGCACGACCCCGAGAATCGAGCCGAAGATCCCGAGGAATCCGTACAGCTTGGCGATGGGGATCAGCGCGATCTGCACCGGGACGACCAGCAGGGCGATGACCACGAGGAACACCGTGTCCCTGCCGGGGAACTCGATCCAGGCGAACGCGTACGCCGCCATGGCCGCGATGCCGATCACCAGCAGGGTCGCGGGCACCGTGATCAGCACGGTGTTCCAGAACGACGAGCTGAAGCCCGACGCGAGCAGGTTCGAGTAGTTCTCGAACGTGAGCTGTGCCGGCTTGGTGAACAGCGTCCACCAGCCGGAGGAGTTGTTCTGGGTCTCGCCGCGTAGCGACACGACCAGCAGGCCCAGGGTCGGGATCAGCCAGAACAGCGCGATCAAGACCATGAAGACCTGCACCACGCCGCCGCCGAGGCGGTCGACCACCCGCGTGAGCAGGCCGCGCTCGACCGGCTGAGTGTGCCGGGGTTCGGCCAGGGTCGTCATCCCTCGTCCCTCCTGAACCGGCGGATGTTGAAGATCATGAACGGCACCACCAGGACGAGCAGGAAGATTGACAACGCGCTGCCCATGCCCTGGTTGCCGCCGCCGCCGAACGACACGCGCCACATCTCCAGCGCGATCACGTTGGCCTGTGGCTGCACCGAGCCCGGGGCGATGATGAACACCAGGTCGAAGACCTTCAGCACGTTGATGATCATTGTCACGAAGACGACGAGCAGCACCGGCGACAGCAGCGGCACGGTGATCCGGCGGAACACCTGCCACTCGGTCGCGCCGTCGATCCTGGCCGCCTCCAGGGCGTCACGGGGGATCGCCGACAGCCCGGCCGCGATCAGCACCATCGCGAACCCGGCCCAGACCCAGATGTACGCGCCGATGATCGCGGGCGTGATCAGCGACGGACCCAGCCAGGTCAGGCCGTTGAAGGGCGCCGTGAAGTTCGACTGCGGCAGCCGTACGACATAGGAGCCGGCCGGGAGGCCGGAGAAGCGGAACGTGCCGTCGGCCGCCGTCTCGGTCGTCGCCTTGACCGCGCCGCCGGAGACCGCCTCGACCGTGATGCCGGCCAGGCCCTTCTCCTGCGGGTCGATCTGGTTGAGCGTGCCCCCGCCGCCGCGGACCACGTCGAGCCAGACGGTGCCGCTCAGGCCGTCGCCGCCGGGGGCGGCCTTGGCGGGCGCGGCGTCCTTCACCACGTCGTGGCTCAGGCCGACGAGCGGGATCAGCACCGGCGTGCCCGCCTGCACCTGCTGCTTCGTCACCACCGCGCCGCCCTGCGCGACCGCGGGCGCCTGGTCGTTCTCCCGCGGCCGCGCGCCGGGATATCCGGCGCTGGAGGAGAACGTGTCGTGGACGGTGGTGATGACGGCGTTGGCGACGCCCTTGTCCGGGTCCTGCTCGTACACGAGGCGGAAGATGACACCGGCGGCGAGCAGGGAGACGGCCATCGGCATGAACAGCACGAGCTTGAACGCCGTGGCCCAGCGGATGCGTTCGGTGAGCACCGCGAAGATCAGGCCGAGCGCGGTGACGATGATCGGGGCCACCACGACCCAGATGATGTTGTTCCTGATCGTGGTGAGCGTCGAGGAGTCGGTGAAGATCGAGAGGTAGTTGCCCAGTCCGACGAAGCGGTCGCCGGTGGCGTCGAAGAGGCTACGCCAGATCGAGTAGATGACCGGATAGATCATCCATGCGGCGAGCAGCAGCACCGCGGGCAGCAGGAACAGCACCGCCAGCCTCGGCGACGGACCGAGCCGCACGGGCGCGGTCGCCGCGCCCGCCGTGCCCGCCGCGGCGACCGCGCCGGGCGGGGCCGCCGTCGGGTATCCGGCCGCCGCCGGGCCCGTGGGAGGCTCGTCCGAGACGGCCCCAGAGTCCGGCGCGGCCGCGGAGTCCGGAGTGGTGGCTTCCGCGTCCTGGGAGCCGCCTGAGGAGCCGGGGGAGGCGGAGGATTCGGGGGAGCCGGGGGAAGGATCTGCAGGGGTCTCGCGGGGGCCGGAGGAGGCCCCGGCGGCGGAGTCTCCGCCGCCGGCGGCCTGCGGGCCGTCCAACCGTTCGGTCACGGCCGTCCTTCCTTTACTTCTTGAAGGCCTTGGCGGCGTCCGCCTCGAGCTTCTCCTGCGCGCCCTTCACGTCGGAGGGGTTGCGGAGGAAGTCCTGCAGGTCCTTCCACTCGCCCTTGCCGTCGGTGCCGCCGAAGGCGCTGGGCGAGAGGTCGGACATGTCGTACCGCACCGACTCGCCGGCCGAGATGATCGTCTGGGCGAGCTGCTTGGTCAGGTCGTCCGGGTAGTTGTCCGGCGAGACGTTGCGGTTGGGGGACAGGTAGCCGGGCTGCTTGGCCCAGACCTCGCCGCCCTCCTTCGAGGCCAGGAACTCCACCAGCGCCTGCGCGCCCTTGGTGTCCTTCATCACGACCGCGACGTCGCCGCCGAGGATGACCGGAGCCGTGTCACCCGCCTTCGGGAACGGCATGATCTTCGCCTCCTCACCGACCTTGGCGCCCGACTGGCCCAGGGAGGCGGCGACGAAGTCGGCCTCGATGACCATCGCGGCCTTCTTCTGCGCGTAGGCCTGGGTGACGCAGGTCGGGAAGTCGGTCTGCAGCGCGCCGGACGAGCCGCCGAGCATGAACTCCTTCTTGCCGAAGATCTGCGCCATCTTCTCCAGGGCGGTCTTGACCGTTGCGTCGGTCCACGGGATCTCGTGCTTGGAGAGCTTGTCGTAGTTCTCCGGGCCCGCCGTGGAGAGGTAGACGTTCTCGAACAGGTCGGTCAGCGTCCAGCCGGAGGCGGCGCACAGCGCGAACGGCGGGACGCCGGAGTCGGACAGCGTCTGGGCGTTCTTGATCAGGTCGTCCCAGGTGGACGCGGGCTGGGCACCGGCGTCGTCGAAGGCCGACTGGCGATACCAGACGAGCGACTTGTGCGCGGCCTTGACCAGCACGCCGTACACCTGGCCCTTGGCGGAGCCGAGCTCCTTCCAGTACGGCGTGTAGTTCTGGTCGATCTGCGCCTGCACTTCGGCGGACAGCGGCTTGAGCGCGTTCTCGTCGGCGTACTGCTGCACCAGGCCCGGCTGCGGGAGGATCGCGACGTCCGGAGGGTTGCCGCCCTGGATGCGGGGGCCGAGGTAGGCGCCGGTGTCCTCACCGGTGGAGGCGTAGGTGACCTTGGCGCCGGTCTTCTCCTCGAAGGCCTTGAGCACCTTCTCGAAGTTGGCCTGCTCGTCGCCGGTCCACTTCGCGGCGACCTCGACCTTCTCGCCCTCCAGCGGCTTGGTGCCGGCGGCGGCCGAGGCGCTTCCCTGGGCCGCCGGCTCGCTGCCGGAGCCGGTGCCCGAGTCGCTGCCGCACGCGGCGGCGGCGGCGAGAGCGAGGCACGCGACCATGATCGGGGGGAGTTTGCGCATATCTATCCTCCGGGCTGGATGACCTCGCCGAGTCCCTGTTTCAGATCGGCGACGGTCTCGTCTACGGGTTTGGCAAAAGCGAGCGCGCCGGAAACGGCGCTGGAGATCAGCAGGCTGACCTGGTTGTAGTCGGCGGTGACCGGCCTGGGCCGCGCCGACACGATCGCCTCCTTGAGCACGGGCAGATACGGGAACCGCTCGATGAGCTCCGGGTCGTCGTACAGCTCCGCCCATACCGGGGGGAACGAGCCCTCGGTGAGCACGAGCCGCTCGTTGTCACGGCCCGTGAAGTAGCGGATGAAGTCGAGTGCCGACTTCTGCCGCTTGGAGAAGGCGCTGATGGCGAGGTTGTAGCCGCCCAGCGAACTGGACCCGGGTCCGTTCAGCCCGGGCAGCCGGGTCACCGAGAACTTCCCGGCCAGCTGCGAGTGGGCGGCGGGCCCGTACGCGTGGGGCCAGTTGCGGGCGAACAGCAGCCGCCCCTCCTGGAAGGCGAGCCGCGACTCCTCCTCCTTGTACGTCAGCGCCTCGCGGGGGATCCACCCCTCCTTGAGGCCGCCGACGAGGAAGCCGAGTGCGGCCCGCGCGCTGCCGAGGTCCATCGTGACCGTGCGGGCGTCGGGGCTGAGGATCGACCCACCCGCCGACTGGACGGCCTCGGCGAAGTTGACACTCAGCCCCTCGTACGGCAGAAACTGTCCGGCGTATCCCCCGATGTGATACTTCGCGCTCAGGCGGGAGGCCTGCTCGCGCAGCTCCGCCCAGGTCTTGGGCGGCTTTAGGTGCTCCTTCTTCAGGATGTCGGACCGGTAGTAGAGCAGGCCCGCGTTGCTGGTGTACGGCGCGGCCCACAACCTGTCGCGATAGATGGCGGTGTCCGCGACGCCCTTGAGCAGCTTGTCCAGGGGGAACAGGCTGCGGTCGAGCGGCGCGATCCAGCCGGCGTCGGCGAACTCGGCCGTCCACATCACGTCGAGCGCGAGCACGTCGTAGACGTCGTTGTGCGCCTGCAGGTTGGCCACCATCTGAGCGCGCTGCTCGTCGGCCGCCTCGGGCAGTTCGAGCAGCGACACCGGCTCGTCCGGGTGCGCCTGGTTCCACCGGTCAAGCAGCGGGCGGAGGTAGGCGGTGGTGTCCCTGCCGATCGCCAGTGTGATCGGCCCGGTGCCGTCGCCGCCCACGGCGGACTCGGTGCCGGTGTCGGCGAGCCCCGCGCACCCGGCCACCAGGAAGGTGACCAGAACGGCGACGGCTCGGCGAACCATGTGGCCTCCGTATGAAAAGCCGGTTACATACGTGTTAGGTAGGTGCATGCATGTTATGCATAGCGATAATGTGAGCGTCAACGGATGGGCTCGTAACGCTCCGATAACTGCTCGATACGGCTTGGGGGTGGGCGCGTGCGGCAGTCGCTGCTGGCGCTCCTAGCGAAGGAACCTGCCCACGGATACGAGCTGAAACAGGCACTCGAAACGATCTTCGGCGGCGCCTACCCGTCGCCCAACATCGGTCAGATCTACGTGACCCTGGGCCGGCTGGAGAAGGACGGGTACGTCCGGTCGGTCGACGTCGAGCAGGCCAACCGGCCGAACAAGAAGGTCTACTACATCACCGCCACCGGCCGGGAGGCGCTGGAGACCTGGGTGGACGAGCCCACCGAGGGCCCCCGCGTGCGCGACGAGTTCTTCATGAAGCTCGTGCTGGCCCCGATGACCGGGCTGTCCGACCGCATGGCTTTGGTGAACCGGCAGCGACGGCACTACCTTGCGCTCATGAGAGACCTCCGCGAGCTGGCCGAGCGCACCGATCCGGCCAACCGGGTCGCGCTGCTGCTCATCGAAGGGGCCATGCTCCACCTGCAGGCCGACCTCGACTGGCTCGAACGCTGCCAGGAGGACCTGCCGTGATCGCGCGGTCAGGGGCGGACGACACGGCGCGGGTGAGGTGGGCGGCGTGACGGACACACCCGTCGTCCGGGCGGTCAACCTGGTCAAGATCTACCAGACCGGCGGGCTGCCCGTGCCCGCCGTACGCGGAGTCGACCTGACGATCGAGGCCGGAGAGTTCGTCGCCGTCATGGGCCCGTCGGGGTCCGGGAAGTCCACGCTCATCCACATGCTCGGTGGCCTGGACACGCGTACGAGCGGCGAGATCTGGCTGGACGGCAAACGGGCGGACACGCTCTCGGAGAGCGGGTGGGCGGTGCTCCGCCGCGAGAAGATCGGCTTCGTCTTCCAGTTCTTCAACCTGGTCACCAACATGACCGTGGCCGACAACGTCGAGCTCCCCGCGCTGCTGGGCGGCGCCCCGCCCCGGCAGGCCAGGGAGCGGCGCGAGTACCTCCTCGGCGAGCTCGGCCTGACCGACCGTGCCGAGGCGTCGCCATCCCAGCTCAGCGGGGGTGAGCAGCAACGGGTCGCGCTGGCCCGCGCGCTCGCCAACCAGCCCCGGCTGCTGCTGGCCGACGAGCCGACCGGCAACCTCGACAGCCGCAACACCCGCGACGTGCTCCGCCTGCTCGGCAAGGTGCACGGGCAGGGCCAGACGATCGTGCTGGTCACCCACGACGCCCGGGTGGCGAGCATGGCCGACCGCGTCGTCAGCCTGCTCGACGGCCAGATCGTCGACGACGGCGCCATCCCGAAGTCGCGCCGGCGCCCCTCGGGAGCGGCGGGGGACGTCGTCGAACTCCGGAGCTGACCCGGTGCGAACCGCACGATCACGGCGAGGGGGCGCGTGGTGACGGCGAGGGCCGCGGAGCTGCGGTGGATCCGCGCGGACCTGCGGGCACGCCGGGGCCAGGCCGCGCTCACGGTCCTCGCGGTGGCGGGGATCGTCACCGCGCTGATCGTCGCGGCCACGCTGCTGGAGGACGGCACCAACCCCTGGCGCGGCCTGTTCGAGCGCAGCAACAGCGCGCACATCTGGATCCACAGCAAGGACGTCCCCGACGTGTCCGCGCTGCGCCGCCTGAACGGCGTGACCGACGTCGCCGGGCCGTATCGCAGCGCGCCCGCCACGCTGGTCGCTCGCGGCCGGCGGGTGCCGATCACGTTGCAGGAGACGCCGGCGGCCTTCCCCGCCGTGGCCCGCCCGCTCCTGCGTGAGGGCCGCTGGCTCGACGTGCGCACTCCGAACGGCGTGGTCGTCGAACGGTCCTTCGCCCGGGCCCTCGGCCTGCGGCCGGGCAGCCCGTTCACCGTCACCGGACTGAACGGCGCCACCCACTCACTGACCGTCGCCGGTCTCGCGGAAAGCGGCGACCAGGGGTTCTACCCGGAGTGGACCCCCGGGCTGGCCTGGACGCTCGCACAGACGCTCGACGTGGTGGAGCCCGCGCCCGGCCGCACCGAGACGGTGACCGGGCTGCGGCTGGCCGACCCCGCCGCCACCGATCTGGTCGTCCAGCGGGCCGTCTTCACGCTGCGCAACCAGGTGCAGCGGGTGACGACGTGGCGCGAGGTGCGGGCCTCCATGGAGCTGGACAACCGGCTGCTCGGCCTGCTGCTCGCGTTGTTCGGCGTCGCCGGCCTGGTCGCCGCCGCGCTGGCGCTCGCGAACGCCGCGGGCGGCCGCGTGCTGATCCAGTTGCGCGACATCGCCACGCTCAAGTCGCTCGGGTTCACCCGGGGCCAGGTCGTACGGATGCTCGTCGCCGAGCACGGCACGCTCGGGTTGCTCGGCATCGTCGCCGGAGCCGTCGTCGCCCGGCTGATCACGGCGTACGCCATGGGGGAGACGGTCGTCGTACCGCTGTCGGCCGGCCCCCTCGCCGCGATCATCGCGGGAACGTCGCTGACGGTGCTGGTCGCGGTCCTGATCCCGGCCTGGCGCGGCGGGCGCACCCCGCCGATCCCGGCCGCACCGGCGGCGCCGCCGCGCGGGCACCTGTCGCGGCTGGCCAGGGTCGCCCTGCTCGTACGGCTGCCGCCCGCGCTGGTCCTCGGCGCCAGGGACGCCTTCACCCGCAGGACGCCCGCCGCGCTCACGGTGTGCGGCGTGGCCATCCCGATGATGATGATCACGGTCGGGCTCGGCTGCTGGACGACTCTGGACGACTTCATCCGCCACCCCGAGAGCGTGGGCCAGGCGGCGGCCCTGTCCCTGCGGCCGGGCGAACTGACCGCGGAGGAGGCGCGTCAGCGCGCGATGGCCGATCCGGACGTGGTCGCGGCCTACCCGGGCGCGGAACTGGACGCGCTCGTCCCCTGGCAGACGAGGACCGTGCGGACCAGGGCACTCGGCCTGTCCTCGGACCCGTACCCCTTCCCGGTGGCGGAGGGCCGGATGTTCGCCGACCGGGGCGAGGCGGTGGCCGGGCAGGGCCTGCTCGACCTCCTCGGCGTACGGATCGGCGACCGCGTCCGCGTGACGATCGGGGGCACCCCGCTGATCGTGCGGATCGTGGGCCGGGTGGTCGAGCCGGAGCAGGACGGCGAGGTGCTGTCGTTCGGGGTGGACAGCCTGGCGGCCAAGGACGCGCTGCCGCCGCAGTTCTACGCCCTGGTGCTGCGGCCGGGGGCCGACGCGGCCCAGGTTCGCGCCCGCCTGCAGGGGCAGGGGCTGGAGGTGGCCCAGGCGGTGAACCCGGCCGACCGGCTCGCGGTCATCCGTGTGATCATCGTCGCGCTGGTCGCCGTGCTGGCACTGATCGGGCTGGCGAGCCTGCTGACGGCCAGCGCGCTCGGCCTGCGGGACCACGTGTTCGACCTGGCCGTGCTCAAGGCGATCGGCCTGACTCCCCGCCAGGTGATGGCCACGCTGGTCACCGCCACCGGACTGCCCGCGGTGGTGGGGGTCGTGGTGGGGGCGGCGGCGGGGGCGGCCTGGTCACGATGGCTGATCGACCTGGAGGGCCGCGGCAGCGGCGTCGGCGCCGGCATCGGGCGCGCCCCGACGCCGGGCATGCTCGCCGGCGCCCTCCTGGCCGCGGTCGGCGCCGCGCTGCTGGTGGCGCTGTTCCCCGCCCGGCGGGCGGCCCGGGCGCAGGTGCCCGTCGCCGCCCGTTGAGACAGGGACCGTCCGGAGCGGTGCGGAGACAGGAGCTCCGCACCGCCCATCCGGGCCGTCAGGCGTCCGGGGAGTTGCGCAGGGACAGCCAGTAGAAGCCGTACCCCGGCAGCGTGAGCAGGTAGGGCAGATCGCCGATCACCGGGAAGGGGACGCCGCCGCGGCACTCGACCGGGGTGACCCCGGCGAAGCGCCGCAGGTCGAGCTCGACCGGCTGGGCGAAGCGCGACAGGTTGTTGACGCACAGGACGACGTCGTCGTCCTCCTCCCGCAGGAAGGCCAGCACGCTCGGGTTCGGCGACCACAGCTCGGTGTAGCTGCCGGTGCCGAAGATCGGGTGCTCTCGCCTGATCTGCAGCATCCGCCGGGTGAAGTGCAGCAGCGACGACTCGCTCTTGGTCTGGGCCTCGACGTTGACCGCCTGGTAGCCGTACACCGGGTCCATGACCACCGGCAGGTACAGCCGGCCGGGGTCGGCCTCGGAGAACCCGGCGTTGCGGTCCGGGGTCCACTGCATCGGCGTGCGGACCGCGTCTCGGTCCTCCAGCCAGATGTTGTCGCCCATGCCGATCTCGTCGCCGTAGTACATGACCGGCGAGCCCGGCATGCTGAGCAGCAGCGCGGTGAACAGCTCGATCTGGTCCCTGTCGTTGTCCAGCAGGGGGGCCAGACGCCGCCGGATGCCGAGGTAGGCGCGCATGCGCGGGTCCTTGGCGTACTCGGCGTGCATGTAGTCGCGCTCCTCCTCCGTCACGGTCTCGAGCGTCAGCTCGTCGTGGTTGCGGAGGAAGATGCCCCACTGAGCGCTTTCCGGCAGCTTGGGGGTGCGCGACATGATCTCGGAGATCGGCTCGCGACTCTGCCGGCGCACGGCCATGAAGATGCGCGGCATCAGCGGGAAGTGGAAGGCCATGTGGCACTCGTCGCCGCCCACGGTGGGGTCGCCGAAATACTCGACCACGTCCTCGGGCCAGCCGTTGGCCTCGGCGAGCAGCACCCGGTCGGGGTAGATCCGGTCCACCTCGGCGCGGATCTTCTTGAGGTAGTCGTGCGTCTCGGGCAGCCCGGCGCAGGAGGTGCCCTCGCGCTCGAACAGGTACGGCACCGCGTCCAGCCGGAACCCGTCCACGCCGAGGTCGAGCCAGAAGCGGATGACCTCCATCATCGCGTCCTGCACGGCCGGGTTGTCGTAGTTCAGGTCGGGCTGGTGGTGGAAGAACCGGTGCCAGTAGTACTGCTTGCGCACCGGGTCGTACGTCCAGTTCGACTCCTCGCTGCCGACGAAGACGATGGGGACGCCGGAGTACTTGTGCGGGTCGTCCGACCAGACGTAGAAGTCGCCGTACGGGCCCTCGGGGTCGTTGCGGGACGCCTGGAACCACGGGTGCTGGTCACTGGTGTGGTTCATGACGAGGTCGGTGATGACCCGCAGGCCGCGCTCGTGCGCCGCCTCGATCAGCCGCACGAAGTCGCCGAGATCGCCGAACTCCGGAAGGATCTTCAGGTAGTCGGAGATGTCATAGCCGCCGTCCTTGAGCGGGGACTCGTAGAGCGGCAGCAGCCAGAGGCAGTCGACCCCCAGCCAGCTGAGGTAGTCGAGCTTGTCGATCAGCCCGCGCAGATCGCCGGTGCCGTCGCCGTTGGAGTCCTTGAAGCCGCGGACCAGCACCTCGTAGAAGACCGCGCGCTTGTACCAGCGAGGGTCCTGGGAGGTGAAATCGGTGATCTCGGGGAGATCGCCGGTAGAGGCGCCGAACGACCCGGGCACCGGGTCAGGGCAGGGCGCAGCAGCGTTCATCTGGTTCTCGCTTGAGGAAAGAGGGGGCGCGTTGTCAGGTCACACCCGAGCTTTGACGCTCACGCCGTGATGTTTGGCTTTAGTTGACCAAAAATACCACCTGAGGTGCCCTGACCGAAAAGGCTGACAGCGGTCTGACATGCAGTTTTTACCTGTTTTCAGGTGATCACGTACGGCTACCGCACGGGCGCGCGGACGGACTGTGCGGGGGCTGCCCGCGGGCCGGCCCCGGCCGGGGCGGGGATGCGGGCGCTACACGCGGGTGGCGGCTGGGGCGGGAATGCGGGTGGAGCGGTGCCGGCTACGTGCCGGACGGCGCGGTCGAGAGTGGCGCGGTCCAGGGCGGCGTGAGGTCGCCGAGCACGTCCTCGTAGTCGGCAAGCCACGCCCCGAACGCCACCAGAGCCCGGAGCCAGAACCGCGAGTTCCACGACCCGAAGGCCGTCAGCGCGTCCGGCCCGCCGGAGATCGCCTCCAGCATCTGCGGCGACATCAGCCCGGGGATCTCCGCGGCCTTGACCAGCATCCGGTGGTTCCACTCGCGGGCGACCGGCCCGTTCGAGCGCAGCGGCACCCGGCGGTTGGGCAGCAGCGGAGTATTGGTCGAGGGCAGCGCTGCCACCCTGGGGTTGGCGGCCCGCAGGACCTCCCGGTAGAACTTCCCGCCCTCCTTGCGGACGACCGGCACCGACAGCGCCGCGTCGAAGAACTCCGGATGCAGGAACGGGAAGACCGGAGTCGCCTCGGGGCCGACCAGGTTGACGGGGGACCGGGCGATGCCCCGCACGGTCCGGGTGTGCAGCACGCTCAACGGCAGCTCGGCCCGGTGCCCGTGCAACATGGAGGTCGCCCGGGTGAACGCCGTACGGACCCGGTCGTCCATCCACGCGGCGGCGGTCTCGCCGAGCACGGGGATGTGGGCGTCGCCGGTCGCCAGCGCCTTCAGCAGCGCCTCGCGGCGGGACGCGCCGGTCCCCGCGCCGACGGCGTCCGCCGTGATCAGGAAGTTCTTCATCAGAGGGCCGCCCGCCAGGCCGTCCACCAGCGCCCGGCCCGCGCCGTGGACCTCCCGGGCGAAGGGGGAGTACCACGCGTGGTGGCTGGTCAGGAACTCCAGCCGCCGGGCCGCCCACAGCGCCTCCTGCGGGTAGGCGGCCGGGTCCTGCGGCATGATCCGATGCGGAATGCCCAGCTCGCGGGTGATGTAGCGGGCGAAGTCGATGTCGTTGTCCAGCCCGTCGTCGGGGCTGGTGGTCCACGACTCGACGTCCATCTTCATGTCCATTGCCACGCTGGCCAGCAGCCGCGAGTCGTACCCGCCGCTCACCGGCACCAGCACCCGCTCGTACGGCTTGAGCGCGTCGTGCAGCAGCGCGACCAGATCGCCGCCGGTGACGCCCCGGTCCACCGGCTCCTCCCGCACCCAGCGCGGGGCCCGCCGGTCGATGCGCAGCCTGCGCTCGCGGCGCGACCAGCTCAGCGCCGTCGCGCCGGGCAGACGCCGGATCTGGCGGTACGGCGTGTCCTCCAGCAGCGGATAGGTGAGCGTGAGGATCGCCGCCCACGCCTCCCAGTTCACCTCGTACGGCCGCCGGGCCAGCGCGAGGAGCGGCTCGATCAGCGAGGAGAAGTAGACCGCGTCCCCGTCCTGGAGGTAGTAGACGTCGACCAGGCCGAGACCACCCGTGTGCAGGCTCACCGACTCCGGGCCGTCCACCAGGCCCGGGGTCTCGTAGGTCTCCGCGACCCGCAGCCACGCGTTCGCCCGGGGCTCGCCGCCTGTCTCCGGCCGCCGGCCGCCCCACGCGTACGCGGTCGCCCGCTCACCCGTGGCGTACGGCGTCAGCGGAGCCGAGGTGAGCAGCGCGGCCTCCGGGGCGGTGTGCACGGCCTGGACGGCCGGCCCCGAGCGCGCCAGCAGGTCGAGCGTTGCCTGCTCGAAGGGCCCGACGGCCCCGCAGACGTACGGCCTGGCCCGGAATCGCGGCCACTCACCCTTGCGCACGGTTTGCCCTCCCTTGAACCGCAGCCGAGTCTACGGACCTCCCGGCCGCCGAAGGGACGAAAGCCCCGAGACGTACGGCTCAACGGTCAGACCTGCCACAGGGCACTCACCGGCATGGCACGCAGTCGCGGGCCGAAGGGGAGGGTCTGCGTGCCTGTGTATAGGACTATCCCCGCCACGAAGTCGTCGCCCAGGCGGTCGGCGAGATGACGCAGACCGCGGAAATCGTCGCCGCGGACGGTCGAGGAGGCCTTGACCTCGACACCGACGACGCGGCCCTTCCGGTTCTCCAGCACCGCGTCGACCTCGACCTTGTCCTTGGTCCGGTAGTGGAAGAGCTCCACGCGCTCGTCCGACCAAGTGAGCTGGCGGGCGAGCTCCATGAGGACGAACCCTTCCAGCAACGGTCCGAACCGGCCGTCGGGCCGCACCAGGCTCCTGGCGTCGGCGCCCAGTAGGTTGGCGGCCACGCCCGAGTCGACGAAGGCTACCTTGGGGGTCCCGACAGCTCGATTGCTGAGGTTGCGCGACCAGGCGGGGATGCGTTTGATCAGGAAGACCTCTTCGAGCAGGCCGAGGTAGCGGTTGACGGTGCCGCGGGACAGCCCGATGTCCGCGCCGAGCGCGGAGGCGACGAGCAACTGTCCCGACCGGGCGGCCACCGACCGCAGCAGGGCTCGCATCTCGGCCGTCCGCTCGATCTCGGACAACTGGCTAACGTCTCGTGCGACCAGGTCTGAGACGTACGAGTCGAAGAAGCGCTCGCGTCTGCGCGGGTTCGTCCGGGCCACCGCCTCGGGGAATCCCCCGCGGGCGACCCGCTCGGCATAGTCGGCGCGCGATGACGAGGATGTGTGATGGACGCCCGCACCTTCGGCGAAGATCGCGTCCACGAACCCGTCCGGGGTGTCGTCGATCTCTCCTTGAGAGAAGGGCCACAGCTCGATCGTTTCCATACGGCCCGGCAACGCATCGGGGAGGGCCCGCAGACCGAGCACTCGCGCCGATCCGGTGAGCAGGAACCGTCCTGGCCGGGGGTCGGTGTCCACCTGTTCCTTGATGGACAGCATGAGTTCGGGTACGCGCTGGATCTCGTCGATCACCATCAGTTCGGGGAACGCCACGAAGCCTGCGGGATCCTCCTCCGCGGCTTGGCGGACGACCGGGGTGTCCAGGTTGCGCCACTCGGCGGTCCGTTCCTTGGAGAGGAGGCGCACGAGGGTGCTCTTGCCGCTCTGGCGGGCGCCGTTGATCAGCACGACGCGGGTGTCGCTCAAGGCATCTGCGGCAGACTTTTCCGCGCGTCTTGGAACCACTCGGCCGAGAGGGGTCTGCGACGGGCTTTTCACCAGCTCAGAATGGCATATTGAGCGTCCTCATGGAACAGCGGTCGCATGATCGATGGACGTTGGTCGCCGTTCTCGTGGACGTTTGGTCGCAGGATCAGCGGTGATCTGGTCGCGGGGTTCATGGGCCGTCGGTCGCCGGGGGATGTGGCGGCGAGGCGGACGAGGTCTCGGCTCTGGCTGAGAGCGATCAGGGGGTTCTGCGAATATTGTGACTCTGGTCCTGAAGGTCTACCGCGGAGTCACCCCCTATGAGCGAGGTAAGCGAACCGGCAGCCGGACAGCCCGACCGGAGCGACCCGGCGGCGCTGCGGCAGGCGCTGGCGGAGGCGGTGGAGCGGGCCTCCGGCGCGGCGGAGCTCGCCCGGCTGATCACCGACTACCAGCGGCGGCTGGAGGAGGTGGCGCGCTCGGAGGCCGAGGCCCTGACCAGGGTGCGTGAGGCCGAGGCGCGGCTGAAGACGGCCGAGCGGCAGAACGCGCAGCTCGCCAAGCAGCTCGCGGAGCAGAAGTACCAGACCGAGGTCGCCAACTGGAAGCTCGCCTCGCTCCAGGAGAGCCGGTGGAGCAAGCTCGGCGACGCGATCCACAGCAAGAAGCCCGGCACGGTGGCCAGGACGCTCAAGGCGCCGGTAAGGAAGCGCCCCGCGCCCAGGCGCTCGGACTTCAAGCCCGAGATCCCCGCCGTCCCCGAGGTGAAGGCGGCCCCCGCCGCGCCCGAGCCGAAGGCCCCGCAGGTCTCGGCGCCGCTCGCCGAGTCGTTCGTGGTCCCCAAGGGCCCGACGGCCCGGCCGTACATGACGGTCGCCGCGATCGTGGACCGGCAGACCGAGGCGCTGCTGCGGTACGAGTGGCGGCTGGTGACCAACTTCGGCCCGGACAACTGGGAGGCCATGCTCGACCAGCAGCGACCGCACGTGCTGTTCGTCGAGTCCGTACGGCCCGGCCCCCGGCAGGGCAACGGCGGGCGCTGGCTGGAGGCGCTGGCCGGGGAGACGCGGGCGCTGCGCGACCTGGTGGCGGCCTGTCACAAGCGGGGGGTCAAGACGGTCTTCTGGCACTCCGGCGGCGCGGTGTCGCGGGCGGTGCCGGCGGCCGAGCACTTCGAGTACGTGCTGGCCACCACCGAGGCCCGGGCCCGCGAGTGGCGCTCGGCGCTGCGGCACGACCGGGTCGGCGTTCTCCCGCTCGCGATCCAGCCCCGCGTGCACAACCCCATCCCCGCCGAGGGCGGCAGGACCGGGGAGATCGTCACCCTCGGCACGGTCACCCCTCCGGCCGGCGGTGCGGACTGGCGGCCGCTGGCGGGGCAGGGCGACGACCCCACGGCGTACGACGACGTGCTGACGGCCTACCGGCAGCCGGCCCTGGTCATCGCGGGCGCCGACGCCGAGCCGAGGGTGATAGAGGAGGTCGCGGCCTGCGGCACCCCGGTGCTCCAGGTGCGTGCCGGGGCCAAGGGCGAGGAGGTCCTCGCGGCGGCCGAGATCCTCATGGCCGACGCCGGACGGCTGGCCAGGGAGGCCCACCTCGCCTGGCGGGCCCGCACCAGCGTCACCCCGCTGCTCGACCCGATCCTCGACACCCTCGGCGTGCCGAGCGTGCGGGGCAGCGGCGTGATCACGGCGATCACCGCCGTCTCCGACCCGGCGGAGCTGGACCGCCTGCTCGCCCAGGTCACCCGTCAGATCGAACGGCCCGGTCAGATCGTGATCGTGGCGGACGGCCTGGACGCGGGCCTGGTGGACAAGACGGTCCGCCAGGCGTGCCCGGACCTCGACGTCGTGGTCCGCGCCACCCAGGAGCCGGTCACCCGGGGCGCCGCCCTCGACCGCGCGATCAGGCTCGCCGACGGCGACTACGTGGCGGTGCTCGACGCCAGGGACCTGTACGGCGAGCACTACCTGGCCGACCTCGTCCGCCACTTCGCCTCCACCGACGCGGAGGTGCTGGGGAAGGCGTCGTTCTACGCCCACCTGCCGGGGACCGGCGCGACGCTGCTGCGCCAGCCGGAGGCCGAGCACCGGTTCCTCCCCGAGGTGGCGGGCGGCACCGTCCTGGCCCGCCGTCAGGTCCTCACCGGGCTCGGGTTCGCCGACGTCTCCGAGGAGTGGGGCGAGGTTCTGATGCGGCAGTGCCGTACGGACGGGGTGCGGGTCTACTCGGCCGACCGTTACTCCTACGTCTGCGTCCGCGACTCGGCCGAGGGTTCGCTGCTCGGCTCGGCGCGCATGGAGGGCTACGTCCCGGCCGAACCCCTCGCCCTGCTCTAGCCAGTCAGCCGGGGCCGAGCATGGTCCCGCGGTGGCGGCGGCCTGGCGCCTTTGGCGTGCGCGGCCCAGGCCGCGTCCAGGCATTCGCCGCTGCGCCCGGCGGTGAGCCGCCGGCGTACGTGTACAGGTGCCACCCCGGTTGCCGATGAGGTGGCACGGCCAAGGGCGCGAGCCCGAGCCGTTCTACAGCACCCTGCCACGCCTGGCGGCGTGGGCGTAGTCGCGCAGGGACACGCCGATCGCCGGCCGCTGACGCAGGAACTCGTCGACGATGCTCTCGACCGGATCCGGGTAGGCGATGCGCCAGTGCCCCAGCCCGTGCAGGGCGCTCTCGACGCAGGCGACGTTCTCACTGGACAGCGCGTCACGCATGACCCCGAGCAGCGCCTCGTCGATCCCGCGCGCGACGGGGTCACCCGGCCTGCCCCAGGTGGGAAAGACGTCCCACCACATGTAGCAGATGCTGTTCAGGGGATTTTCCACTGATTCGCCGTTATCACCGTGGCTCAATACGTTCTGACACAGAGGTTCGAACAATTGGGCGTACAACTGCCTGATCGCGGCGGCGCACCGGACTCGCAGGTTCTCGGGCACGGACGGGTTGTACAGCTCGCGGAACAGCCCGGAGTCGTCCGCGAGGAACCACAGGCCATCCGCGATCTGCCGGGTCGAGTACGCCTCCGCCACCCGACCGGCGGCGGTGAGGAACTCCGCCAGCGAGAGCACGCTGTCGAGGGGATCGTCCGGGAAGTCGTCGCCGTCCCGCAGGACGAACAAACGCTGAGTCCACGCTTCGAGATCGATCGCCACCTTCGGACTGTCTCACCCCGCTGAGGGCGTGCATAGCCGCCGGCGGTCTTGGCGCCCACGGTGGCGGGAATCAGCCGACCGGCAACAGGCGACAGCCGGTCTTCGGCCCGCCGTCGCCACTGGCCGTTCCACCGCTGTTCAAGCCCCGCCGAGAGGCCTGGGCCACCCGGCCGGTGCGGGACACCGTCGCCGGGAAGGCTCAGCAAGCGATTCGCAACCATCGGTAATCGCGCTGAAAGCGGTCCGACGTACACCAAAGGTGGCACTCACCCCCAGAAGGGACCACCTGCGATGACGCGCACCAACCGCACCCTCCTCGGCATCGCCACCGCTCTCGGAACGGTCGCCGCGACCGTCGTGGTCAGCACCTCCACCGCGAACGCCGCGGCCTGCGACCCGTCCCGCGTGGCGCCGTCCGGCAGCCTCATCGGCGACCTGTGGCGCTCCAACGGCGGTGAGAGAAGCGTCTACGGCTGCCCGGTCACCAAGGAGTACGGCTACGCCGACAAGCGCGGCTCCTACCAGGAGTTCCGCAACGGCAAGATCGTTTGGTCCCCCGGCATCGGCGCCGGCGCCCTGGTTCGCGCTTACTACACAGGCGGCAAGGCCGTCTTCCGCTGGAGCGGTCTCGGCCGCGACTGGGACTTCTTCCAGGTCCGCTGGAGCACCACCGCCGGCGGCCAGACCACCCAGGTGAAGGTGGGCAGGCTGACCCCGTGGAGCGGCGCCTATTCGGTGCACGCCGAGTGTTACTGGAGCAAGGAGGATGGTGAGAATATCTGCGCCACCACCAACGGCCATGGGGGATATGTCAAGGCCTCCTTCATCGTCCAGGGTTGCGACCGAGGCACCTTCGGCTCCGACTGCGGCCCCTGGAGCATCCCTACCTCTGTCAAGGTCCCCCTCTAACGGCTCGTTTCCGTGACGGCCGTGCCATCGGAGGAAGACCCGGCCCGACCTCTTGACGGGCGGGGAGGCACCCCGGCACCCGCACCGAGCCCTTGGCTGTGCGCCGGATCGGGTGTGGCCGAACGGCAGACCTGCAAGCAGCTCGGCCGGCTTGCCATGCCGCTCGATGGCGTTCGTCGCCCAGGAGGGGCATGCCATGCCGGACTAGACTGGCCGCGATGACGACCACCACCGGCGCCGCCGACCCGGCCGACGAGCTCCCGCTGCGTGAGCGCGAGAGGCCGCGCACCGTGCCGAAGGACGGCCCGGCGGCGTCATGATCATGGAGGCGCTGCGCGTCGTTCTCGGCGCGTCGCCGGTGCCGCAGGGGTCATGGGAGCGGGAGGCGCGGTTCGTCTCCACCGCGGCCCTGCGGGGGTCGGCGGAGCCCCCGGCCGAGGCGGCCGATCCGGCCGACGTGGCGGCGCGGCTGGCGGTACGGCTGCACGCGGTGCCCGGGGTGCGGCAGGTGAACGTCCGGCCGAACGGCTTCCTTGTCATCGAGATCGCCACGCCGGGAGAGGTCGTCGACGACATCCTGGCCGGGCAGCGACCGGAAGCCTGGCGGTCGCCTGAGACCGGGCGGCCACCTGAGACCGGGCGGTCACCTGAGACCGGGCGGCCACCTGAGTGCGGGCGGCAACCGCACGGTTCGCGATGCGCGCCCGCCGGGACGGGCGGCGGCGGGACCGCCGCCGGGACGACGGGAGCGTGGCCCGACTTCCCGCGCACCTGGGACAACCCCGGTTTCGTCGTGAGATACGCGTACGTGCGGGCGGGAGCCGTACAGCGGTGGGCGCGTGACCTCGGCGTGCCGACCGGCACCGCGACCGGCACCGCGACCGGCACGGCGACCGGCACCGCGCGGCCCGCGCTCCTCGACGGCGCCTTCGACCGGGCCGTGCTGCGGGTGCTGGCCGAGCTGCCGAGCAGGCGGGAGAGCCGCGATCCGGGATGGGCGGCGTACCTCGAACGGCTGGCCGAGGTCTACCACAAAGCGGTCGAGCACGCGTCCCCGATCCCCAGGGGTGACGAGCCGCCGTCGGAGGTCCACGCGGCCCGGGTGCGGATGGGGGAGGCGGTGTGCCGGGTGCTCGGTGAGGGGCTGGCGGAGCTCGGCGTCACCCCACCCGGCAAAATCTGACCAAAACCGGCCCGTCGCCGGAAGCGCTGTCGTCGATTACCTGCGGGTCTGAATATCTTCCGTCCGAGCCGTCTCGCAGGCTGAACAGCGGGCGCGAGTGAATCGCGGGGTCGGCTAGCCTCGTTCGGGTGAGTCGATTCGCCCACCCTGCCGGCGACCTGCACGCCGCCTCAACGATCGTCGCCGTGACCGCCGGACTGCCCGAAGAGCGTCCGCCGCACAGGCCCGCCGACCTCAACGCGCTCGAACCGGCCATCTGGCCGCGAACGGCCGGCCGGGCCGACGGCGCCGTCACGATCGGCGGAATCGACGTGCGTGACCTGGCCAAGGAGTTCGGGACGCCTCTGTACGTCATCGACGAGGAGGACTTCCGCTCACGCTGCCGCGAGTACCGTTCCGCCTTCCACGACGGCGAGGTGCACTACGCCGCCAAGGCGTTCCTCTGCCGCGAGGTCGCCCGCTGGATCGACCAGGAGGGCCTCGGCCTCGACGTGTGCAGCGCCGGCGAGCTCGCCGTGGCGCTCAGTGTGGGCTTCCCGCCCGAGCGGATCACGATGCACGGCAACAACAAGTCGCTCGCCGAGCTGGACAAGGCCGTCCGGGCGGGCGTGGGCCACATCGTGGTGGACTCCTACGAGGAGATCGCGCGCCTCGGCTTCCTCGCCGAGGAGCACGGCGTACGGCCGAAGGTGATGATCCGGGTGACCGTGGGCGTCGAGGCGCACACCCACGAGTTCATCGCGACCGCGCACGACGACCAGAAGTTCGGCCTGTCGCTGAGCAGCGGCGCCGCCGCCGAGGCGGTGCGGCGCATCCTCGCGCTGCCGCAGCTCGAACTGGTCGGCCTGCACTCCCACATCGGGTCGCAGATCACCGACACCGGCGGCTTCGAGGTCGCGGCCCGCCGCCTGGCCCGGCTGCTGGTCGAGATCAAGGAGGAGCACGACGTGGTGCTCCCCGAGCTGGACCTCGGCGGCGGATACGGCATTCCGTACGTCGTGGGGGACGAGTCCCTGGACATCAAGATCATCGCGGACGGCCTGCGGGAGATCGTCACGAAGGTGTGCGAATCCGCGGGGCTGCCCGTGCCGCGCCTCACGGTCGAGCCGGGCCGCTCGATCGCCGGAGTGTCCGGCGTGACCCTGTACGAGGCCGGTACCGTCAAGGACGTGGAGGGCCTGCGCACGTACGTGAGCGTCGACGGCGGCATGAGCGACAACATCCGCACCGCCCTGTACGGCGCCGAGTACACCGCCGTGCTCGCCTCCCGCGTGAGCCGGGCGGCGCCGATGCTGTCGCGCCTGGTCGGCAAGCACTGCGAGAGCGGCGACATGGTGGTGCGCGACCTGTACCTGCCGGGCGACCTGGCTCCCGGCGACCTGATCGCCGTCGCCGGCACCGGCGCCTACTGCCGGTCGCTGGCCAACAACTACAACTATCTGCCCAAGCCCGCCGTCGTCGCGGTGTCCAACGGCCAGGCGCGGGTCGTCATCCGCAGGGAGACCGAGGACGACCTGCTCAGGGGGCAGCTGTGACAGGCCGTCCCGGACAGTCCGGCGGCGAAGCGAGGAGGGGTCGTGGGTAAAGCCAAACCGGCGCTCAGGGTCGCGCTGCTGGGCTGCGGTGTCGTCGGGTCGCAGGTCGCGCGGTTGCTCCGCGAGCAGGCCGACGACCTGGCCGCCCGCGTCGGCGCTCCGCTGGAACTGGCCGGCGTCGCCGTGCGCAGGCTGGGGCGCAGGCGGGACGCCGAGGTGGACCCCGCCCTGCTCACGACCGACGCGGAGGCCCTGGTCACCCGCGACGACGTGGACATCGTCGTCGAGGTGATCGGCGGCATCGAGCCCGCCAGGTCGCTGATCCTCGCCGCGACGGCGCACGGCAAGTCCGTCGTGAGCGCCAACAAGGCGCTGCTGGCCGAGGACGGCGCGACGATCCACCGGGCCGCCCGGGAGAACAACGCCGACCTCTACTTCGAGGCGAGCGTCGCGGGGGCGATCCCGCTGCTGCGCCCGCTGCGCGAGTCGCTCGCCGGCGACCGGGTGCGCCGGGTGCTGGGCATCGTCAACGGCACGACCAACTACATCCTCGACAAGATGGACTCCACCGGCGCCTCGTTCAACGACGCCCTGGAGGAGGCGCAGGCGCTCGGGTACGCCGAGGCGGATCCCACGGCCGACGTCGAGGGCTTCGACGCCGCCGCCAAGGCGGCGATCCTGGCCGGCATCGCCTTCCACAGCCGGGTGACCGCCGCCGACGTGCACCGCGAGGGCATCACGGAGATCACCGCGACCGACGTGGCCTCGGCCAAGGGCATGGGGTACGTCATCAAGCTGCTGGCCATCTGCGCCCGCTCCGACGACGGCCGTTCGATCGGCGTCCGCGTGCACCCCGCCATGATCCCGAGGTCGCATCCCCTGGCGGGGGTGCGCGAGGCGTACAACGCCGTCTTCGTGGAGGCCGAGTCGGCCGGGCGGCTGATGTTCTACGGCGCGGGAGCAGGTGGCGCGCCCACCGCCAGCGCCGTCCTCGGTGACATCGTCGCCGTGGCGCGCAACCGCCTCGCCGGCACCCGCGGGCCGGAGGAGTCGACGTACGCCGACCTCAAGGTCCACCCGATGGGCGACAGCGTCACCCGCTATCACGTGTCGCTGGACGTCGCGGACAAGCCCGGTGTGCTCGCCCGGGTCGCCGACATCTTCGCCAGGCACGACGTGTCGATCCAGACGGTGCGGCAGGAGGGACGCGGCGACGACGCCCAGCTCGTGCTGGTCACCCACCGGGCCAGCGACGCCGCCCTGTCGGGCACGATCGAGGAACTGCGCGAGCTCGACATCGTCCGCGCGGTCGCCGGCGTCATGCGGGTCGAGGGCGACGACACGCCCTGACGCCGAGGGCGGCGGCTGCGGCCGAAGGCACTCCCGGGGTGCTCCACGCGGGAGTGCCGCTGCCGCGCCTGCCGACGTTCCGCAGCACCCGCGCCGCCACCCCGCCTTCCGGCGGCCACGGCGCGGCGTCGACACGACGGGCGAGGCGCGGATCAGCGCTCCGCCAGAGCCCTGCGGACCGCGTCGAGGGCCTCCTCCTCGGAGGCCCCGAGCCGGCGCACCTCGTCGGCGAACTCCTCGGCCGCCTCGCGCAGGCGTAGGCGGCCGCCCTCGGCGGCGAGCTCGGTGATCGTCGCCGCGCGGCCCCGGCGCAACTCGACCAGGCCCTCGTCGCGCAGCTGCTGGTAGCCGCGCAGCACGGTGTGCAGGTTGATGCCGAGCGCGGCGGCGACGGCGCGCGCCGACGGCAGGCGGTCGCCCGGCACCGCGGTGCCCCTGGCGACCGCCGCGCGCACCGAGGCCGCCACCTGGTCGGCCAGGGGCTGAGTCGAGGACGGGTCGACGACGATCAGCACCCGGCGCCTCCCCTGACACGTGCGAGGGACGCGTTGACCAGTGCCGCGGCCGTCTCGGCGTCCCTGACCGAGTAGAGGAACTCCCGCCCGTCCGTGAGCCGCAGCGCCAGCACCGGGCCACGACCGCTCACGTATCCCCACCCTCGGCTGCCACCGAGCAGGCCCCCGGGGGGCACCACCTGCTCTCTCTGCCGGACCGAGGCGAAGTGCACCGCATCGTACGGCACGGCCCGGCGCAGGCCGCCGAGCAAGGGCAGGCTCACCTCGACGCCGCTGCCGTCGACGCGGAGCCGGCTGCGCGACGAGAGGCTCGTGACGAGCCCCATCAGCCCCAGCAGCACGGTCGCCTGCCAGGAGCGCGAGAGATTGAAGGCGCCGAACCAGGCGAAGGCGAGCAACGCCGCTCCGTACAGGAGCGAGCGGGGATGCCAGGCGGACACGGCGTAGACGGCCCGCTGGGCCGGCGTGAGAGGCAGCAGAGGCACCCCCGAGGGCGGTACGGCGCGTGTGCCGGGTGCGGGCGGCAGGGGACCCGCCAGCCACCAGCCCGCGGCGCCCCCGAGAAGCGTGAGGGCGATTTCCGCCGGAACCTCCCACGACGGCAGGGCAGCGGGCCCCGCGGAGTCGATCAGCGTCGTCACCGCGACACCGTTCCCCGCCGCCATCGAGACGCCCAGAGCGACGGAGCACGCGGCGACCCAGCGCTGCAGCTCGGGCCAGCGCCGGTAACGCGTGAACAGGAAGAGGTACACCACCTCGAAGAACCCTACGGTGAAGGCCATCGACCGCAGCCACTGACCCCAGCCAGGCGCGTACCGCGGCGCATGACCGGAGACGTATGCCCGGCCGGGCAGCCGGTCACGGAAGACGGCGAAGAGCAGCAGGGCAACGAGGAAGGCGAGAAGCGGGGGTGCGGTGATCAGGATCAGGCGGCGGATCCGGCCGGTGTCGTCCTGGGGGAAGTCGTGCATGGGCCACCTCCCATACTGTTTGCATGTAACTATAACAGGCAAACAGTTGACTGTGGAGTGCGCGCCGAGATCTCGTACGGTGGAGCCCGGCATATCCGGAATGGCCGGGCTTGATGGGGCCGCTGGGGCGACGACTCGATCGGGTAACAGACCCCCGGTGCCCGTCGCGTGGCTGAAATGATCAGTTTGTGGGGGAAAGCGTGGCTACGGGCGAGGCGGTCCTGGCGTCCGGCCGGAGCGTCGGCGAGGGAGACCGGCTCGGGCGTACGGCGCGGCGGGCCGGATGGACGCGCTGGATGCCGCTGATCGCGGGCCTGGTGACCACCTGTGTGGCCATCTCCGGCACGACCGCGTCGCTGTCGGCCGACGAGGTGGCGACCTACGGCGCGGCGGTGGCCAGGCCGCTGAGCGGGCTGTGGGAGCTCGTACAGCGGATCGACGGCCACTTCCTGCCCTACTACCTGCTCATCCACGTCTGGTCCTGGCTGGGGGAGGCGGAGTGGTGGCTGCGCCTGCCCTCGGCCCTGGCGGCCGGTGTGGCGGCGGGCTTCCTGGCCGACCTCGGCCGCAGACTGGCCGGTCCGCGGGCGGGAACGATCGCCGCGGCGCTGTTCGCCGTTCTGCCGTCGGTGTCCTACCACGGCGCGAACGCCCGGCCGTACGCGTTCGCGGCGGCGGCGGCCGTCGTCTCCGCCTGGGCGCTGCACCGGGTGGCCGAAGCGCCCACCGGCTCCGCCGGCTGGAAACGGGTCTGCTGGTACGCCGCGTCGGTGGCGTTCCTCGGTTGCACGCACCTGTTCTCGGTCCTGGTGCTCCCGGCCCAGCTGCTGGCCGCTCTGCTCGTCCTGCCCGCCCGTACGTTCCTGACGAGGATCGTCCCCGCGACGGCGGCGGGGTGCGTTCCCCCCGCGGTCCTCGCCCTGGTGGGCTGGAGCGAGCGTCACGCGATCAGCTGGATCCAGCCGCACGGACCCGACGTGCTGCTGAAGTTCCCCAAGCACGCGGCGGGTTCCGATCTCGCCGGGCCGCCGCTGTTCGCGCTCGCTCTCGTGGGAGTGGTGATCCTGCTGCGCAGGTCACTTCCCTGGGGCGTGCTCGCCGGCGGCTGGCTCGTGCTCCCGCCGGTGCTGCTGCTCGTCATCGACGCGCTGGTGACCCCGGCCTACGTGGACCGCTACGTGTTCGTCACGGCGCCGGCCCTGGCCCTGGCGGGAGGCGTGGCCCTGGGCTCGGTCCGCCTCGCCCCCGTCCCCTTCGCGCTGGTCTGCGTGCCCGCCGTGCTCGTCGCCGCGATCCTGGGGCTGCCCGCGCAGGCGGACTATCGGCAGCGGAACGGTCACTACGACGACTTCCCCGGCGCGCTCGCCGTGATCCGCGCGCGGGAGCGCCCCGGGGACGCCATCGTGTACGGCCAGAGCCGGCTGCGCACCGGCTTCGTCTACTACGGTCGCGACAATCTCCCGAAGGACGTGCTCCTCAAGGGGCCCGGACCGGCCTTCGAGTACGTGGAGCGGTCCGACCTCGCCGAGGCACTGGCCGGGTATCGACGGGTCTGGGTGATCTGGCGGGGAACGAAGCAAGCCGGGCTGACGGATACGAAAATCCCCAAAGTGGCCGCCGTACGCGCCGCCGGATATCGCCTCTCCACCGCCTGGCACTCGGCGGAGCTGCCGGGCCTGACGGTCGCGTTGTTCCAACGTACGCGCGGCAAGGGGTGAAGGCACCCGGTTGTGGACCGATTGATCACGGTTGGACATCACGGGGCAGAGTAATTGCCAAGTGTGAGTAAAGTTTCTCTTCATGCGACTTACGGTGAAGAGACTCGTACCGGCCTGTCTCGTCGCCGCGGCGTCGATCGCGGGACTCCAGTTCCCGGCCGCTGCGACGGCCGGGCAGGCCCTGCCCGCGCAGGCGGTTGTGCGTACCACCACCGCGCAGGCGGCGGCTCCGCACGCGGCCAGGAATGAAGCGCGGGCGGCCCGGGTGCCGACCGTGGTCCTCACCTTCGACGACGGCACGGCCGACCATCTCGCCGTCGCCAGGGCGCTGACCAGGCGTGGCCTGAAGGGCACCTTCTACGTCAGCAGCGCCCGCCTCGGCGGCCGGGGCTTCCTGAGCGTCGCCGAGTTGCGGGCGATCGCGAAGGAGGGCCACGAGATCGGCGGCCACACCCTGCACCATCCGCACCTGACGGAACTGCCCAACCTCGCGCAGCAGACGGAGATCTGCGACGACCGGCGGGCGCTGCTGAAGATGGGCTTCGCGGCGCGCTCGTTCGCCTTCCCGTTCGGCGACGACGACGAGACGAGCAAGCAACTCGCGATGCAGTGCGGCTACACGACCGCGCGCGACATCAACGGCATCTACCGGCCAGACAGCTGCCACTCCTGCCCGATCACCGAGACGATGCCGCCCGCGGACCTCGCCTCGGTGCGCGCCACGAGCCAGACCGGGCTGCCGCGTACGGCAAGCACGCTGCGGGAGTTCGTCACCCGGGCCCAGCAGAAGGGCGACCGCGGCATGGTGATCTTCGTCTTCCACGAGATCAAGAACGACCCGCGGGACAAGTACGCGACGTCGCCCAGGGAGTTCACCGCCTTCATCGACTGGGTGGCCCGGCAGCGCAAGGCCAAGACGATCGAGGTGAAGACCCTGGGCGACATCGTCGGCGGGCGCGTGTGGCCCGTCCCCGACGCCATGTGATCACGCCCGCCCGCGTGCGGGGGCACGGCGGGTCGTCGGGTTGACCGCGACGGTCACAGGGATTCACAAGGTTCGGCTGATAGATGTTCACCCAGCCTGTAAACGGACGCGCGGGAGGACGCCGGTGACGGTGACGACCGACATGTGCTCGCCGTACGGCTTCGTGCGCGGCCCGACCGAGGAGACCGCCGCGCTGTCCTGGAGCGACGGCCGGTGGACGACAGGAGGCCGGCCGCTGGCCGTTCCCGTGCGGGCCGCCGACGTCGTCCCCCTCCGGCCGCTGCGCGGGCTGCGGGTGGAGTGGCCGCGGGAGCCCGCCGCCGAGGCGCTGGACCCGGTCGTCGGCCTGGCCGCCGCGGGAGTGCCGCTCACCTGCGACGACCCCCCGAGGTGGGTGCGCGAGGCCGATCCCGTGCTCGCCGGTCTGGCCGCGGGCTGGACCCCCGAGGCCGACGACGGCAGACCCGAGTCGGTCGCCGACCTGCGCAGGGAAGAGCACAGCGTGCGCCTGCGCAGGCACGCGCTGCGGGCCGGAGGCGTCGGCACGGGCCTCGCCCCGGTGACCGTCGTCATGGCCACGCGGCGGCCTCACTACGTCGGCGGCGCACTGCGGCAGCTCGCCCGGCAGCGCGCGGTGGACTTCGAGGCGATCGTCGCGCTGCACGGGTTCCCGGCCGCGCAGGTGCGGGAGGCGGTCGCGGAGTTCCCGCATCCGATCACCGTGATCGAGGCCGAGCCGCACGCGCCGCTCGGGACGGTGCTCAACTTGGCGGCGTCGCGGGCGTCCACCGGCATCGTCGCCAAATGGGACGACGACGACTGGTACGGCCCCGAGCACCTGGCCGACCTGCTGCTGGCCATGGCCTACTCCGGGGCCGAGCTGGTCGGGACCGCGCCGGAGTTCTTCTATCTCCAGCCCCTCCACGCGACGATCCGCCGCGTCGACTACAGCAGCGAGGTGTGGGCCGACCACGTCGCAGGCGGCACGATCATGCTCGGCCGCGATCTCTTCGAGCAGGTCGGGGGCTTCGGGCCGTTGAACCGCGGGGAGGACGCGCACCTTCTGCGCGCGGTGGAGGCGGCCGGGGGCCGCGTCTACCGCACCCACGGCCTGGGCTACGTCCTGCGGCGGTCGGTCGGCGCCGACCACACCTGGAACCTTCCTCTCGCCCACTTTCTGCGGGTCGCGTCCAACCAATGGCGCGGCTTTCGCCCGAGTGTGATTCTGGAAGCGCCATGACGCCACGCATCAGGGGAAACGACTACACCGTCCTCAGGCCGCCCGCCCTCGGGTCCTCGTGGGCTCCCCGCCTGCGGGTCAGCGTGGTCATCCCGGCGTACGGCGACCAGGCCAAGCTCGACCTCACGCTCGCGGGGCTGGCCAGGCAGACGTACCCGTCCGGCCTGCTCGAAGTGATCGTGGTCGACAACGGCAGCGAGCCGCCGCTGCGCCTTCCGGAGATCCGGCCCCGCGACACGCGGCTGCTGGTCTGCGCGGCGCCCGGCCGGGCCAGGGCGCGCAACACCGGGCTGGCCGCCGCGACCGGCGACGTCGTCCACTGGATGGACTCCGACGTGGTTCCCGAGCCGGAGGAGGTGGAGGCGCACATGCGCTGGCACCACCTCGCGCCCTACCTGTCGGTCACCTCCTACCTGCGCTTCACCACCGCCCCGCTGCCCGACCCCGCGGAGGTCGCGGGCACCGGCGACCTGGCGAAGCTCTTCGAGCCGGCGGAGCCGCACGCCTGGATCGAAGACCTGGTGCAGCGGTCGCAGGGGCTGACCCGTTCGCCGCGGCCGTTCAGCATCCACATCGGCGGCGCGTCGTCGGTCTCCGCCCGGTTGTTCGAGCGGGCCGGGCCGATGGACCCCGACATGATCCTCGGCCAGGACACCGAGATGGGCTACCGGCTCGCCCAGGCGGGCGCGGTCTTCATCCCCGACCCGCAGGCCAGGGCCTACCACCTCGGCCCGTCCATGCGCATGCGCGACAGCGAGCGGATCAGCCGGGTCAGCCACGCCCTGGTCACCGACCGCGTCCCCGGCTACCGCTGGCTGCGCACCCATCCCTCCCGTCAGTGGAAGATCCCGCAGGTGGAGGTCCTCGTGGACGCCACCGCGGGGTCCTACGACGACGTCAGGGCCACCGTGGACGGCGTGCTGGCCGGCACGGTGACCGACCTCGCCGTCGTGCTGACCGGCCCGTGGGACGAGCTCGCGCCCGAGCAGCGCGCGCCGCTCAAGGACCCGCGCCTCGATCTCGTACTGCTGCGCGCCCACTACACCCACGAGGGCCGCGTACGGCTGGCCACGGCGGCGGCCGAGACCCAGTCGCCGTACCGCCTGCGCATCCCGCCCGGCTGGGTGCCGGGGGAGGACGGCGTGGGCCGGCTGCTCGAGGTGCTGCGCGGCCGGGATCGCGGACTGGTGAGCGTGCTCCTGGCCGAGGACGCCGAGGGCGTCACCGCCGCCCGCCTGGAGCGCACGGAGGCGTTCTCCCGCGCCGCGATCATCGCCGAGGAGGCCGGGGAGGGCGAGGACCTCGACGACATCGTGGACGAGCTGTTCGGCACCTACTGGGTCGACGGCGAGGCCCACGGCTTCCGGCCGGCCGGGGAGGCCCCGGCGTACCTGAACCCGCGCACCGCCTATCGCAAACGCGTGGAGGCGCAGGCCGAGGTCGAGCGGCTGACCAAGGAGGTCGAGCGGCTGCGCGGGCAGGTCACCCGATGGCGTGACGAGGCGACGCGGTGGCGCAAGTCCGCCGTCGAGTTCCGCCGGGAGATCGGCACTCTGCGGCGGCAGGTCTCGGGGCTGCGGGGGCAGCTCTCGGCGCTGCGTCATGACCGGGGCCTGCGCGGTATCGCCCGGGGCCTCACCCGGCCCTTCACGTTCAAGAAGACCTGACCGCTCCGGCCCGCTCCGTCCCGGATGGATCAGGAGCGGCGGAACAGGCCGCGGCGGCGCGGCGAGGCCGTCTCCGCCTGTGGGGCTGCCGGGTTCTGTGTGGCCGGATTCTGGGCGGCCGGGGTCTGGGCGGCTTGCTGCGCCGCCGGCGTGGGAGCGGTCCGCGGCGTGGCGGGCGCGGCCGGTTTCGCCGGAGCCTTGGGAAGACCCTCGAACTCGCTCGCCGCGGCACGCCGTACCCCGTGGGTCTGGGCGATCACGTCGGCCGGTTCCTCGCCCGGTGCGGCGAGGCGGCGGGCGCGCGCGACGGCCTCGGTCCGCTCCAGGGTGGCGGTGCGGCCGCCCGGCAGGTCCAGGACCAGCAGGCCGATCCGCTCCTCCAGCATCGCCTTGACCGCCCGCTCCAGCAGCGCCGGAGCCGGAGGGGCGTCGACGGGCGCCGTGTAGCGGAAGGGAACGGGCGCGGCGGTCGGCGCGGCCCGTTCGGCGAACCGCACCCGCGCGTCGTGCCCGAACGCCGCCCGGACCAGGGCGAGATCGAACGCCTCGGTCCCCGGCACCCATCTGCGTCCATCCGTGAGCGACCAGGGACCGGCCAGCGTCACCGCGACGTCGGCGAGCGTGCCGCGCAGCACCGCGTCGACCGCCGCGACGATCCGCCTTTCGTCGGCCCCCGTCACGTCGAAGACGACCTCCACGTACGGCACGAGCCAGCGCCGGCCGGGCTCCTTGCGCAGGTCGCGGCGGAGCGGGACCCGGTGTGCCAGGTGGGCCTCGACGAGCCGGACGATCGACTTGCCGTGCTCGCCCCGCTGGGCGGGCAGGCCGAGATGCACGGCGCGCGCCTCCATGTCGGGGACGAACACCGCACCCGCCTGGGCGAGCCGGTAGGCGAACTCGGTGTCCTGGCCGCGCACCACGTCGGGATCGAAGCCGCGGATCTCGTCGAGCAGGGCCCGCCGCAGGGAGACCGTCGGCCCGGTGCACACCTGGTAGGGGTTCTTGCTGGCCCGCAGGCCGTCGAGACGGCGGATGGTCTCCTCGGTCGAGCTGGACACCAGCGCCGACGGGTCGAACAGGTCCTCGGGCGAGCCGTTCCGTACGGCCTCGTGAACCTGCCCGGGAGTGAGGGCCGGCTCCTCGGCGAACTTCTTGCCGCCGATCGTGACGAGGTAGTCGGTCAGGTGGTGCCAGCGGAACAGCGCCTCCAGATGCTCGCGCGAGATCACCATGTCGGCGTCGAGGCGCTGCACGATCTCGCCCTCGGCCGACGCGATGCCCGCGTTCATCGCGTGCCCGGCGCCCCAGCCGCCGGGCGGCACGACCACGACGCGGGTGTTGTCGGGCCGCAGGTCGGGCAGGCGCAGCGGGGGATCGCTGCGGTCGTCCACCACGATGACCTCGGTGAGGTGCGCGGGGTAGGTCTGCGCGGCCAGCGCGGCCAGCGTCAGGTCGAGGCGGTGCTGCCCGCCGTGCGCGGGGATGACGACACTCGCGCTGAGCGTGGGGGCCCAGCCGCCGATGAGCGGCGGCGTGAGCGGAGAGTAGTCGTTGTGGCGGATTCTCGGCCGGGGCTCCACGCCCGTCAGGTGGGCCAATCCTCGTCCTCTTCAGTGATGGTCAAAGGGCTGGTCCACAGTAGCGAAACCCAGGGACGGTTCCCTAAGGTGACGTCCAATATGTCCATTTGGTGGACAACGGAGTCCGCACGTCAAACGGTTGGCCGTAGACTCGGTGACCGATACCCCTGGTGACACGCGTGTGCGCGCGTGGGAGGAGCGACCAATGTTCAGGGCTTGGCGTGGCCTGATCGAGGAGTACCGCGACCGTCTGCCGGTCTCCACGACGACGCCCGTGGTGACCCTGCTCGAGGGCGGCACGCCGCTCGTCCCGGCCAGGCGCGTGTCCCAGATCACGGGCTGTGACGTCCATCTCAAGGTCGAGGGTCTCAACCCGACCGGCAGCTTCAAGGACCGCGGCATGACCTTGGCGATCAGCAAGGCCGTCGAGGAGGGCGCCCAGGCGGTCATCTGCGCGTCCACCGGCAACACGAGCGCCTCGGCCGCCGCCTACGCCGTACGGGCCGGGCTGACCTGCGCCGTCCTCGTGCCGCGCGGGAAGATCGCGATGGGCAAGCTCGCCCAGGCGCTGGTCCACGGCGCCAGGCTGCTCCAGGTCGAGGGCTCGTTCGACGACTGCCTGGAGATGACCAGGAAGCTCGCGGAGACCTACCCGATCGCGCTGGTCAACTCCGTCAACCCGCACCGTCTGCAGGGCCAGAAGACGGCGGCCTTCGAGATCGTCGACGCGCTCGGCGACGCGCCCGACGTCCACTGCATCCCGGTCGGCAACGCCGGCAACATCTCGGCCTACTGGATGGGCTACAAGGAGTACGCCGACGACGGCGTGGCCACCAAGCGGCCGCGCATGCTGGGGTTCCAGGCGAGCGGCGCGGCGCCGCTGGTCGGAGGCAGCCCCGTGACCCACCCGCAGACGATCGCCACGGCGATCAGGATCGGCAACCCCGCCTCGTGGCGGCTGGCCGAGGCCGCGCGCGATGAGTCCGGCGGCGACATCCAGGCCGTGACCGACCGCCAGATCGCCGCGGCGTACAAGCTGCTCGCGCAGGAGGAGGGCGTGTTCGTCGAGCTCGCCTCCGCGGCGAGCGTCGCCGGCCTGCTCCAGGCTCACGAGCAGGGCATGCTCACGCCGGGGCAGCGGGTCGTGTGCACAGTGACCGGCAACGGCCTGAAGGACCCCGACTGGGCGATCTCCGGCGCTCCCGCGCCCGTGACGATCCCGATCGACGCCTACGCCGCCGCGGCCGCGCTGGGACTCGCCTGATCGGCCCTCTCATTTCGCCCAGCAAAGGGTTCAGGTGAAGAATTGACGGAAAGTCACGGCGTCGTCGTCCGCGTGCCGGCGACGAGCGCCAACCTCGGCCCCGGCTTCGACAGCCTCGGCCTCGCGCTCGACCTGTACGACGAGGTGGAGGCCGAGATCTCCGGCTCGCCCGGCGTGCGGATCTCCGTGGAGGGCCAGGGCGCCGGTGAGCTGGACGGGGGCGAGGGACACCTCGTCATCAGGACCATGCGCGCCACGTTCGATCGCATGGGCTTCGCCCAGCCGGACGGCATCGCGCTGCGCTGCCGCAACCGGATCCCGCACGCGCGGGGGCTCGGCTCGTCGTCGGCGGCGATCTGCGCCGGCATCCTCGCCGCCCGCGCCCTCGTACGTTCGCGGGGCGCGGGGGATCTGCCGGACGGCGAGGTGTTCGCGCTGGCCACCGAGATGGAAGGGCATCCCGACAACGTGGCGCCGTGCCTGGCGGGCGGACTCACCATCGCCTGGACGGACCAGTCGGGAGCTGCGAGTATGGTGAAACTGACTCCGCACGAGGACGTCCGGCCGGTGGTGCTGATCCCGGAGTTCCGGTTGTCCACGGAGGAGGCTCGGGGGCTGCTGCCGAAGGATGTACCGCATTCGGACGCGGCGGCCAACGCGGGGCGGGCGGCTCTGCTCGTCGCGGCGTTGACGCGGAGACCGGAACCGGATCTCCTGCTCGCCGCCACCGAGGACCGCCTGCACCAGAGGTACCGCGCACCCGCGATGCCGCGCACAGCCGAACTGGTGCGACGGCTCCGCGAGGCCGGGGTGCCCGCCGTCGTCTCGGGAGCCGGTCCGACGGTTCTCGCGCTGACGACACGGGAAACCAAGGATTCGATCGCGCCAGAAGTGGGTAATGACTGGCACATCCAGCCAATGAACGTCGACCCGCTTGGTGCGTACGTTCGGTTTCCCGAGACACGCTGATACTTCTTCGACCTTCAGGGAATAGCTGTGCGCGCTGGTGATGTTAGGCTGATAGCCGCACCAGGTGCCCCCGTGTTGGGTGCGTGCTTGTCATTCGCACATCGCTGCACTTCGCTTCGCGTCCTTCGACGCGGGCAGGGCGATTTCCCCGGAACCGTTTCCTCCAGTCTGCATACCTTTGAGTGGCACGACCGGAGGCGGCGTATTCGGAGACATGCGCGTTCGAACCACCAAGACATCTGGTCGGTGGCGGCAATCCGGGGGATCGCCCCCGGGCACCTACCGCTCGCGAATCCCGAGGGTCATCGACACATGAGATTCGCGAAGCCCGACCCGGTCTGTCCCGCCGGGTCGCATCACCGGGACGCCTGGACGCACGATTCTGGCGCCCGACCCCTGGGAAGGACCCTTAGTTGAGCGACACCACCGAACTCCTCTCCGACGGCCAGGCCGCCGGCGACACCCCCACTTCCGCCCCGGCCCGTCCGCGACGTCGCTCCGGCACGGGCCTGGCGGGCATGGTGCTCCCCGAGCTCCAGGCTCTGGCGACCAGCCTCGGCATCACGGGGACCGGACGGATGCGCAAGAGCCAGCTCATCGCGGCCATCCAGGAAAAGCAGGGTGGATCGGGAGAAACCGCGGCGGAGCCGAAGGCCGCCGCCGAAGCGCCCGCCGCCGAGCGCCCCGCCCGTGGCCGCCGGGAACGTTCCCGTGCCGCCGCGGCGCCCGCACCCGAGGCCGCGCCCGCCGCCGCCACGCCCGCCGCCGAGCCCGTCGTCGCGGCTCGTGAGGAGCGTCCCGTGGTCGAGGCCGCGCCCGCCGTGGCCGCCGAGGCCGCGCAGAACGGCGTCGCCGCCGTCGCCGAGCCGCAGGCCGAGGCCGTTCAGTCCGAGACCCGCGCCGAGCGGCCCGAGCGCGGTGACCGCCGCGAGCGCCGTACGCGCGGCGAGCGGGGGGAGCGGGGCCGCGACCGCGGCGACCGCGGTGACCAGCGCGCCGCCGACGCCGGAGACGGCCAGAGCCGTCGTGACCAGCAGGGCCGCGGCGACAACCGCTCCGACAACCGCGCAGACAACCGGGGCGACCGGGGCGACCGCGGAGACAACCGGGACCGGGGCGACCGCGGCGACAACCGCACGGACAACCGCGCCGACGGCAAGGGCGACCAGCAGGGCGAGGACGCCCGCGGGCGCCGTGGCCGCTTCCGCGAGCGCGGCCGCCGCGGGCGTGACCGCTTCGAGAGCAACGAACCGGTCATCAGCGAGGACGACGTCCTGATTCCGATCGCCGGCATCCTGGACATCCTCGACAACTACGCCTTCGTGCGGACCAGCGGTTACCTTCCTGGCTCGAACGACGTCTACGTCTCGCTCGCCCAGATCCGCCGCAACGGCCTGCGCAAGGGCGACGTCATCACCGGCGCCGTCCGGCAGCCGCGGGACGGCGAGCGGCGCGAGAAGTTCAACGCCCTCGTCCGCCTCGACACCGTTAACGGGATGGATCCGGAGCAGGCCCGCCAGCGGCCCGACTTCAACAAGCTCACGCCGCTCTACCCGCAGGAGCGCCTGCGCCTGGAGACCGAGCCGAACGTCCTGACCACGCGGATCATCGACCTCGTCTCGCCGATCGGCAAGGGTCAGCGCGGCCTGATCGTGTCGCCGCCCAAGGCCGGCAAGACCATGGTGCTCCAGGCGATCGCCAACGCGATCACGCGCAACAACCCGGAGTGCCACCTGATGGTCGTCCTCGTGGACGAGCGTCCGGAAGAGGTCACCGACATGCAGCGGTCGGTCAAGGGCGAGGTCATCCACTCGACCTTCGACCGCCCGGCCGAGGACCACACCACCGTCGCAGAGCTCGCGATCGAGCGGGCCAAGCGGCTGGTGGAGCTGGGTCACGACGTCGTCGTCCTGCTGGACTCGATCACCCGTCTCGGGCGCGCGTACAACCTCGCGGCGCCCGCGAGCGGCCGCATCCTGTCCGGTGGTGTCGACTCGACCGCGCTCTACCCGCCGAAGCGGTTCTTCGGCGCCGCCCGCAACATCGAGAACGGCGGCTCGCTGACGATCCTCGCCACGGCTCTCGTCGAGACCGGGTCCAAGATGGACGAGGTCATCTTCGAGGAGTTCAAGGGCACCGGCAACATGGAGCTCAAGCTCAACCGGTCGCTCGCGGACAAGCGCATCTTCCCCGCGGTGGACGTGGACGCGTCCGGCACCCGCAAGGAAGAGATCCTCATGGCCAAGGAGGAGCTGTCCATCGTCTGGAAGCTCCGCCGTGTCCTCCACGCGCTCGACATGCAGCAGGCGCTGGAGCTCCTTCTCGAGAAGATGAAGGAGACCAAGTCCAACGCCGAGTTCCTGCTCCAGGTGCAGAAGACCACGGTCAGCAACGACCGCGACTGACGCCCTTTCGACCGACGCCCCGGACGGCCACGCCGTCCGGGGCGTCGGCGTTTCCGGCCCGCCCGTCAGGTCGTGTCCTCTGACGAATCATGGCCCCGCCGCGCGACGGACAGCATTTGTCAGACACTCCCCAGCCCCGGGTTCGGGTTGTCCCCCATGAGCCGGCGAGGGTTCGCCCCGTTCCCTCCGGGTGTTCGGCTTGGCAGGCTGTGGGGGAGCGCGCGAGGGGAGGCTCCGGCCGTCGAGGACGCCGGGAGCGCGGCTCGATGGGAAACGCGCGTGCCGTGTGCGGCACGGGTGCCGTACGGGAGGGCGGGAGGCGGCGATGAGCGCCGAAACGACGGCCGGCCATCGGCCGTCAGGGAAGCGGGTGCGGACCTGGCGGCTGGGGCCCCTGGGCGTCGCGCTCGATCCGATGACGTGGCGCGCCGCGCCGTACCTGCTGGTGAGCGTGTTCTTCGGCGCGCTCTGGGTGGCATTCGCGGCAATCGCCATCCCCGCGTCGGCCGTGTTGGTCCTCGTCTGGGTGGGGATTCCACTGCTGGTCCTCACCATGCTCACCTGGCGCGGGGCCGCGATGCTGGAGCGCCGGCTGCTCCGGCTCGCGTTCGGCGCGCGGATCGCCGACCCGTACCGCCCCCGCCCGCGCGGCGCCGGAGTGATGCGGCAGGTGGACTGGCTGTTCGGCGACCCCGCCACCTGGAAGGACCTCGGCTATCTGTTCCTGCTGCTGCCGCTGGGCGCGCTGGAGTGCTTCGTGTCGCTCACGCTGTGGGGGAGCGGGCTGACGCTGGCCGCCGGGCCATTCGCCGCCCTGCTGGGGCTGGAGACCAGGGCCGGGGTGCGTCTCCAGTACGGTGCGTGGCCCGGATCGCTGCTGTGGACGCTGCTCGGTCTGGCGATCCTGGTCGTGGCGATGTACGCGGTGCGCGCGATGGCGTGGCTGCACACGACGATCGCGGCCGTCCTCCTCGGCGTCGACGAGCCGGCCCGGCTGCGCGCCCAGGCGGAGCGGCTGCGGGCCAGCCGGGCCCGGGGCGTCCACACCGCCGAGGCCGAGCGGCGGCGCATCGAGCGCGACCTGCACGACGGCGCCCAGCAGAGACTCCTGTCCGTCGCCCTCGACCTCGGGCGGGCGCTGGGCAAGTTCGACGAGGATCCGGCGGCCGCACGCGAGCTCGTCGCCGGCGCGCACCTGGGGACGAAGGCCGCCATCGCGGAGCTGCGCGACCTCGCCCGCGGGATCTACCCCGCCATCCTCACCGACCGCGGCCTCGACGCGGCCCTGTCCGCGCTCGCCGCCCGCGCGCCGGTGCCGGTGGACGTGCGGGTGGAGCTCCCGGACCGGCCGCCGCCCGCCGTGGAGACCATCGCGTACTTCGTCGTGGCCGAGACGCTCGCGAACACCGCCAAGCACTCCGGCGCGACGGAGGCGTCGGTCGCCGTGCGCCGCCGGGAGGCGCAGGTGGTGGTCGAGGTCCGCGACGACGGGAAGGGCGGTGCGGTGGCCGTGCCGGGCGGTGGCCTGGCCGGTCTGGCCGACCGCGCCGCGACCATCGACGGCGTGCTGTCGGTGCACAGCCCCCCGGGAGGGCCGACGGTCGTGCGCGCCGAGCTGCCCTGCACCTGGTGAACGGAGTGCGTAGGGTGAGGCCGTGCGCGTGGTGATCGCGGAGGACGCCGTGCTCCTGCGGGAGGGCATGGCACGGCTCCTGGAGGATGCGGGGATCGAGACCGTCGCCGGGGTGGGTGACGGTCCCGGTCTCGTGGCAGCCGTCGCCGAGCATGAGCCCGACCTCGCGATCGCCGACGTCCGGATGCCGCCGACACATACCGACGAGGGGCTGCGCGCGGCGATCGAGGTGCGGGCCGGACGGCCGGGTTTCCCCGTCCTGGTGCTCTCGCAGTACGTCGAGGAGCGGTACGCGACCGAGTTGATCGGCGCGGACGCCGCCGCCGTGGGATACCTGCTCAAGGAACGGATCGCCGACGTCGGCGAGTTCGTCGAGGCGGTGCGGCGGGTGGCCGCGGGCGGCACGGTGATCGACCCGGAGGTGGTCGTCCAGCTGCTGGGCCGCCGCCGGGCCGGGCTCGACGCGCTCAGCGGGCGGGAGCGCCAGGTGCTGGCGCTCATGGCGGAGGGCAGGTCGAACACCGCCGTCGCGTCCCGGCTGGCCGTCAGCGAGGGCACTGTCGAAAAGCACATCTCGCAGATCTTCCTCAAACTCGGTCTCGACCCCGCTCCCGGCGACCACCGCCGCGTCCTCGCCGTGCTCGCGTACCTGCGGCGGGCCTGACCTGGACCGATGATCGAGCGGTCCCCGAGGAATAGTCCGTGGCCTGGGATGGTTGGAGGATCTGGCACACTGGTAGCCGAACCGCAGCGGTACCGGTTCCCGCGCCGCGCATCTTGGGTGTGCCGATGCGCGCAGGCCGTGACAGACGGAGCGACCCGGCGACCGCGCCTAGCGTTAGGACTGAGACATGAAGCCCGACATCCACCCGGAGTACGTGGTCACGCAGGTGACCTGCACCTGCGGGAACACCTTCACCACGCGTAGCACCGCCAAGAACGGCGCGATCCACGCCGACGTCTGCTCCGCCTGCCACCCCTTCTACACGGGCAAGCAGAAGATTCTCGACACCGGTGGCCGGGTGGCGCGCTTCGAGGCGCGCTTCGGCAAGAAGGCCCAGAGCAAGTAGCTCCTCCAGGACGCCGGCTCGGGGGCGCCCCTTACTTGGGGCGTCTCCGGGTCGGCGTTCTTGGTGATTACGGCCTTTACCGAGGAGCTTGAGCAAAGGAGCGTGCGGTGAACCTCGACGAGATCATGAGTGAGTACGCGGATCTGGAACTGCGGCTCGCCGACCCCGCCGTGCACGCCGACCAGAGCAAGGCGCGGACGTACGGCAAGCGTTACGCGGTGCTCACGCCGATCGTCGCGACGTACCGGGAGCTCGAAGGCGTACGGCAGGACCTCGTGGCCGCGCGCGAACTCGGGGCGGAGGACCCGGCGTTCGCGGAGGAGGCGGCCGAGCTGGAGGGCCGCATCCCGGTGCTGGAGGAGAAGCTCACTCGTCTCCTGGTCCCGCGCGACCCGAACGACGACAAGGACGTCATCATGGAGATCAAGGCGGGTGAGGGCGGCCAGGAGTCGGCCCTGTTCGCCGGAGACCTCCTGCGGATGTACCTCAGGTACGCCGAGCGGGTCGGCTACAAAACCGAGATCATCGACGCGCAGCACTCCGACCTCGGCGGCTACAAGGACGTCACCGTCGCCATCAAGGGCAGGGAGGGCGTCTGGTCGCGGCTCAAGTTCGAGGGCGGCGTGCACCGTGTCCAGCGGGTGCCGGTGACCGAGTCGCAGGGCCGCATCCACACCTCGGCCGCCGGCGTGCTCGTCTATCCCGAGGCCGAGGATGTCGACGTCCAGATCGACCCCAACGACCTGCGCATCGACGTGTTCCGCTCCAGCGGCCCCGGCGGGCAGAGCGTCAACACGACCGACTCGGCCGTGCGGATCACGCACCTGCCGACCGGTGTGGTCGTCTCCTGCCAGAACGAGAAGAGCCAGCTCCAGAACAAGGAGTCGGCGCTGCGCATCCTGCGCGCCCGGCTGCTCGCGATGGCGCAGGAGGAGGCCGACGCGGCCGCCATGGCCGAGCGCAAGTCGCAGGTGCGCACGGTCGACCGTTCCGAGCGGGTCCGCACCTACAACTTTCCGGAGAACCGCATCTCCGATCACCGCGTGGGCTACAAGGCCTACAACCTGGACCAAGTCCTGGACGGCGATCTCGACGGGGTGATACAGGCATTGCTCGACGCCGAACTCGCGGAGAAGCTGGCCGTTCATTCGTGAGCATGCGGCGAGGAGCCTGATGAGGGGACGATGGGAGCAGCGGTGATGGACGTGGGTCCGCAGACGACCGTGGGCCGGCCCGGTGGCCCGTCTCCTCTGGAGCGACGAACCCCGGGCCTGGACCGACGAACCCCGGGCCTGAACCGACGAGCCACAGGCCTGGACCGACGAACCCGAGGCTCAGCCGCGAGACCCGTGCCGTAAGAGACCATGACCTTCCTGCTCGACGAAATCGCCCTCGCCACCGCCCGGCTCGCCGAGGCGGGAGTGCCGTCACCCCGAACGGACGCCGAGGAGATCGCGGCCTTCGTGCACGGCGTCACGCGCGGCATGCTGCACACGGTCAAGGACGCCGACTTCGACGCGCGCTTCTGGGAGGGCGTCGCCCGGCGCGAGGCGCGCGAGCCGCTGCAGCACATCACCGGCCGGGCCTACTTCCGCTACCTCTCGCTGGAGGTGGGACCGGGCGTGTTCGTGCCCAGGCCGGAGACCGAGGTCGTGGCCGGCTGGGCGATCGACCGCCTGCGCGAGATGGACGTCGCCTCTCCCGTCGTGGTCGATCTCGGCACCGGCTCCGGGGCCATCGCGCTGTCGATCGCGCAGGAGGTCGCCCTGGCGCAGGTGCACGCCGTCGAGATCGACCCCGTGGCGTACGGCTGGGCCAAGCGCAACATCCTCGAACACGGCCAGGGCCGCACCACCCTGCACCCGGAAGACCTGGCCGACTGCCTGCCCGAGCTCGACGGCCAGGTGGACCTGGTCATCTCCAATCCGCCGTACATCCCGCCTGGAGCGGTCCCCCGCGACCCCGAGGTGCGCGACTACGACCCCTCGCGGGCCCTGTACGGGTCGGGGGAGGACGGGCTGGACGAGGTGAGAGCCGTCGAGCGCACGGCGCGGCGCCTGCTGCGGCCGGGCGGGTTCGCGGTGGTCGAGCACGCCGATCAGCAGGGCAACGCCGTCTACTGGCTGTTCGCCGAGGAGAACGGCTGGCGCGACGTACGGCTGCGCCAGGACCTCACCGGCCGGGACCGGTTCGTCACGGCCCGGCTGACACAGGACTGATCGAGAGGCCAGGCCAGTGGCCACGCGGCGGTGGAGCCGGGCGGGACACGTGGCAGGATAGGCCCCGTGAGCCGACGGTTTGACTGTGCCGACCAGATTGAGCGGATGACCGGACTCGCCGAGGCGACCGCGTCGGTACGGCGGGGCGAGCTTGTCGTGTTGCCCACCGATACCGTCTACGGGATCGGCGCCGACGCCTTCACCCCTTCCGCCGTCAACGCGCTGCTTGAGGCGAAGGGCCGGGGCAGGGACATCCCCGTCCCCGTCCTCGTGGGCACCGTACGAGCCGCCAACGCGCTCGTGGAGAGTCTCGGGACGTACGGACAGGACCTGGTGGACTCCTTCTGGCCCGGGCCGCTGACGCTCATCCTCAGGGCCAACCGGTCGCTGTCGTGGGACCTCGGCGATGCCAAGGGAACCGTCGCCGTCCGCATGCCGCTGCACCAGGTCGCGCTGGATCTCCTCAAGGAGACGGGACCGATGGCGGTTTCCAGCGCCAACCGGTCCGGCAACCCGGCCCCCACCACTGTGGCCGAGGCCGAGGAGCAGCTCGGGGAGTCGGTGGACGTCTATCTCGACGGCGGCCCCTGCGGCGACAGCGTGCCGTCCACGATCGTCGACCTGACGACCGCCGTGCCCCGGGTGTTGCGCAAGGGCGCGATCCCCGTGGACAAGATTCGCGGCGTCGTCGGATACCTCGCGACCGAGGAGTGACCGGGATCCGGACGCGTGTCTCGGCAGGCGAGACGCCGTCACGGCTCTGACCAGGGCGATCGATGCCGTCTGGCTATCGGGCTTCTTTACTGATGTCGGCCCGGCTACCGTGAGGTGCGCCGATATCTCTGTGGAGGCGCGCCCATGGCCAAGCTCGACGGGATGGATCCGAAGCTCGTCCGTGAGTTGTTGTCGGAGATTCAGCATGCCGCGAAGCAGATGGACGGCATCGAGGCCCAGGTCACCCAGTTGACGCGTACGGCCGGCGTCTCCGTGCACGTGACCCACCGGCCGTCGCAGGTCGCCGACGCATGCTCGTCCATGGTCAAGGACGTCACGAATCGCGTGGTCCTGCTGGAGAAGAAAGAGAAACAGCAGAGCACGGGCAAGGTCCCCGTGGCCAACGGCGCCTCCTTCACGCAGGAGAGAGACACCACCATGCCGGCGGACGATCCGGCGCCGCAGTCCGACGCGCACGGTGACAAGGGCGACGCCAAGTCCGACCACAAGGCTGAGCACAAGTCCGATCACAAGTCCGATCACAAGGCTGAGCACAAGTCCGATCACAAGGCTGAGCACAAGTCCGATCACAAGGCTGAGCACAAGTCCGAGGTCAAGACGGCCCACGACAAGCAGGACACCCCCCGCACCCCGTCGCATGCCGGCGACTCGGATGACTCCGGCGCCTCCAAGGGCGAGACCTCCCACCGGGCGCACGGCGCCACCGACGGCGAGACCAGGGCGGACGGCGGCGGCGCAGGCCGTAGCGGGACCGAAGGGAAGCTCGCGGGCAAGCCCCTCTATGGCACGGTCGAGGGTTCCCTGCCTCAGATACCCGCGCCGGTGCACCAACCGGCCCACCTCGCCGACGGCACGGGTACGCATACGGGCACGGGCACGGCTCCGGCCACCGGTGCGGGCGACGCAGGCGACGCAGGTGCAGCCGGCGGCCATGGTCAAGTACGGCAACCCGCCGGTGTTGGTCAGCCGGTTGGTGATGGTCAGGGCGTTGGTGTTGGTCAGCCGGTTGGTGGTGGTCAGGTTCAGCAGCCTGTGGGGGTGGGTCAGCCGGTTGGTGATGGTCAGGGCGTTGGCGTCGGTCAGCCGGTTGCTGATGGTCAGGGCGCTGGTGCTGGTCAGGTTCAGCAGCCTGTGGGGGTGGGTCAGCAGGTTGCTGATGGCCAGGGCGTTGGTGTTGGTCAGCCGGTTGGTGATGGTCAGGGCGTTGGCGTCGGTCAGCCGGTTGGTGATGGTCAGGGCGCTGGTGTTGGTCAGCCGGTTGGTGATGGTCAGGGCGCTGGTGCTGGTCAGCCGGTCGCTGATGGCCACGGTGTAGGCGTGAGCCACGCGCAGCCGGTCAATGACGGCCAGAGTGCAGGTCAGAGCCAGGCGGACGGCGGGCAGCAGCCCGTCGCCCAGGGACAGGACCAGAACTCGGGGCAGGGGGCACCGGTCGGCTCGAAGGCGGCGGGGGAGCAGCCTCCCACAAGCGGAAACGACTCGCAGATTTACGACACCCCCGGCAAGGATCATCCCGACGACATCGACCCCGCCGGTCGGCAGGTGACCGTCGTCGATGGCGTCAAGGTCGTCAGCACGCCGATGATCCATCCTGGCGCGACGGACACGCCCAACGTGGACATGCAGACGACGGGCTATGTCGGCGCGCACCCGGACGGGCCGCCCGGGTTGATACCGCCCGCCGAGCCGACGAATCCGGCCGCGAACCGGCCTCCACAACCGGGCCTCGCACCAGGCGACCCCATGGGTGCCTACGTCGGCACCCCCGCCGACAACCTCTCCGGTGAACCGTACGCGCCGGGTGATCCCAGTGCCGGGCAGGCAACCGGAACCCCCTCCAGCCACGGCGTGGTGGCGGCCAGCACCGGTGGTCATGCGTACACGGGCGACACCTCGGCAGGTGCCACAGCGACGAGCCCCGTGAATCACACGGGCACAGCCAGTGCCACAGGCACGACTCATGCGACCACGGCTCACGCGACAACGGCGCCTGCGGCGGCCGGGACCGCGCCTCCGGTGGGTGCGGCCGACGCCTCGCCTGCGCCGGCGGGAGGCACGAACGCGGCCGGCACGGCTGATTCGATCGGTACCGCCGGTGCCCCGGGCGCGACTCATGCGGCTACGACTCCTGCGACGGCAGGAAGCGCCCATCCGGCGGGTACTGCCGCTCCAACGACCGGGACCGCGCAGCCCGCGGACGCCGTGAATGCCGGTGGCGTCGGGCAGGCGGGGGACACCGCCGGCGTGAGCGATACCGGGCAGGCGGCAGCCACGGCTGGAGCGGCCACCGGTACGGCGCATCCGGCGGGTACGGCTGCTCCAGCTCCAACGACCGGAACCGCGCAACCTGCGGCTACGGATGGTTCTACCGGTACGGCGGCCGCGGGGCCTGCGACGTCTCAAGGGACACACGCGGCCTCCGGCACTGCCGGCACGCTGGATGCGAACGGGCGAGCATGTGACAACGACGCCGCCACGGCCGCGGCCGCCGGGGACGGCGCTGGGACGCATCCACAGGACGGACACCGCGCGAACCGGCATGGTGTGGGCATGCACGGCCCGGACGGGCATGGCATGGACGGACACCGCGCGGACCGGAATGGTGTGGGCTTGCACGGCCCGGACGGGCATGGCATGGACCGGCACGGCGTGAACTGGCATGGTCCGGGCGCACACGACACGCGGCCTGGAGACGCACTCACCTACCTGGCCCGTCACCCGCACGACGAGGCCGTGCCGGGCATACCGGCGGACCATCATCGGGACATCGAGCCCGGTGACATGACGGACGTCCGCGCCCGGGAAGGCGACTGGGGCGAGGGCGACCGGGTGGCGAGGAAAGTCCAGCCCGACGGGCCCGCGGGGCATTCCGAGGTCGTCGAGATCAGCAGGCCGGACCCGGAGAAGTGACGGTGCGAGCACGAGCGACGCCACCGGACGGGCCGCTCCGGGCCGTGGGACCACGGAAGGCCGGTCCGGCCGGGGGCACCGGGCCGGGCGGCCGGCTGGGAGGTGCCGGGCCGCGCCCCGCCGGAATCCCCGCGGCAGGACACGGAATAACTGTCTCCGGCGTTCTCGCCGGCTTCGCACAGGAGGCGCGATCGTGAGTTACGTCGACCCGCCGGCGCCGACTCCGCTGCAGCCGGGGGAGACCCCGCCGGCACCGTCGAGCACCGACCTGCTCTCGCCCGGCGGGCAGCCGACGGGGTGGGTGTTCAACCCGGAGTACCAGAAGCTCGTCGACTTGTGGTTGCGGGTGGTCCCCCTGATGGACCAGCTCACCAAGTCCCTGGACAAGCCGTACGAGATGTCGCGGAGCAGGGACGTGTGGGACGCTCCGGTCGCCGACCGGTACGTCAAGGACTTGGCCGAATGGCGCAACCGGATCGGGATGTACCGCCAGGCGGTGCTCACGGCGATCAGCGACCAGGCCGCGGACACACCGCGCTGGATACCGGGAAAGGCCGGCGCGCCGCACGCCTTCACCTCCTGACCAGCGGCGACACCTCGCCCACCGTCCCCGCCGCGATCGGCTCGGTGCGCGACGAGAAGGATGCTCGATGAGAAGGAACTCGACGAGAAGGGGGCTCGGCGGCGAGGGCGCTTGACGGCAGGTACGCCGAGGCGCAACCGGGCCATGCGCGCCTCCGCAGGTGGCCGGTCACGCCCAGCAGACGGCCGTAGATCGAGCCAAGCGGTTGTTTGGGCATTCAACCTCATCGTGCCGTGTTACAGCGGCGCCACGGCCATCCTGGCGGCGTACGCGGCCCTTCGAGCCGGGCCGTCCCGGCTCGAAGGCTGGAGCACGGCGCCGCATCGCCCATCGCCGACCGGCCGGCACACCCCCGCTCGGCCACACTTTTTCGTACGACCCGGCGCCGGGGACGTGACCTCCGGGATCATGCTCGTCACGCCCACCGCGTTACCGCCCGGACCATGGGCACGGCGGAAATGACGGAGATCGCGTCTCTCATCGTCCGGGCCATCCGGCGGCCGGGTGCGATAACGTCGGTCCTCGAACGGGTAAAGGGGCTGACCGCGACGCATCCGGCATATCCCCGTCAGGGATAGGGCGATCTATGTCTTTTGCCCGTCACAACTGATCCGCCTATCCAGGAAACTAGGTCCGTGCGCGAATATCTGCTTCTGGCGCTCGTGGCGGCTGCGGTGACCTACCTGCTGGTGCCGCCGGTCAGGGCGTTCGCGCTGCGCATCGGCGCGGCCCCCGAGGTGCGGGAGCGGGACGTGCACACGGTGCCCACCCCACGCCTGGGCGGGCTCGCGATGTTCGGCGGAATGGCGGCGGCGTTGCTGGTGGCGAGCAACCTGCCGTACGTCGGCGGCGCCTTCAACAGCGGCCAGACCGGCCGGACGGTCGTCGCTCTCCTCGCGGCCGGCGGCCTGATCGTCATCACCGGGTTCCTGGACGACTGGCTCGGCATGGACGCCCTGGTCAAGCTCGGCGGCCAGGCGGCCGCGGGCGGCCTGCTCGTCTACTTCAACGTGTTCCTTCCCTGGCTGCCGCTGCCCCAGTTCATGGGCGGCTCACGGGCCCTCGACACGACCCTGTACACGATCCTCACCATCATGATCGTGGTCGTCGTGATCAACGCGGTGAACTTCGTCGACGGACTCGACGGCCTGGCCGCGGGGATCGTCGGCATCGCGGCGATGGCGACCTTCACGTACTCGATCGTGCTGTCGCAGACCGCGAGCGGGTCGCGCATCAGCGCGACCGCCGCCATCGCGGCGATCCTGATCGGGATGTGCGCCGGATTCCTGCCGCACAACTTCAACCCCGCCAAGATCTTCATGGGCGACACCGGCGCCATGCTGATCGGGCTGCTGCTCGCCACCTCGCTGATCACGAGCCTGTCGTCGGTGGAGCCGGACGCGGTCGTCGGCAAGCTCAACCGGTTCCCGGTGATCCTGCCGCTGGTGCTGCCGATCGCGGTCGTGGTGCTGCCGCTGGCCGACCTGATCATGGCGGTCATCCGGAGGACCTCGGCCGGGATGTCGCCGTTCGCGCCCGACCGCGGTCACCTGCACCACCGGATGCTCGACATCGGCCACTCCCACCGGCGCAGCGTGCTGATCATGTACGCGTGGACGTTCCTGTTCGCCTTCGCGATCGTCGGCCTGTCGATCGGCGGTGTGCCGCTCATCGTGTTCCCGCTGACGATCGTGCTCGCGGTGGCGGTGCTGGTGATCATGGGGTTGCCCCGGTGGCGATCGCGCCGCACCGCCGCGCAGGACCAGAAGGGCGACCAGGGGATCGGAGCGCATCCGGCCGGGACCCGATCGTCCGGCTCCGGCCCCGCCAGGCGCCTGACGACGGAGCACGACACGCTGGTCTTCCCCGTCGTCCCCCCGCCCGCCCCCCCGGTCACTTCCGGTCAGACCGCGCCCGGGCAGCCGGTCCCCGGCAGGCTCCCCGCCCACGGCCGGCATCCGTACCCCGGGCAGGACGCCCCCGATTCTCCGGGCGTCCCTCCCACCACGTCCCGCGCCGACACCGGGACCTTCCTCTGAGCCGTCCCCGCAGGTCGGCGCCGACCCGAAACGCCAGGTAAAGGCGGCACTCCGGGGCTTGTGATAGCTTTCACTAGCAAGGGGCGAGGCCAACAACGCCCCAGTAGGTAGCAATCGCTCGTTTGACAACCGATTCTGGAGTCCCATTGCAGGCCAACGACGTGCGCGTTCTGAAGGGCGCCGCCGTGCCGACCTTGATCGTCGGTCTCCTCGCCGCGCTCGTCGCGGTGTTCACGACCGGGGCCAAGGGCGCGTTGGGCGCCGGCATCGGTGTCGTCCTCGTCGCCGCCTTCTTCACCGTCGGCCTGGTCGTCGTCTCCTGGGCCGGCCGAATCTCGCCCATGGCGATGATGGCGGCGGCCGTGGTGGGCTACGTCATCAAGATCCTCGCGGTCATGGCCCTGATGATCGCCTTCGACGGCGTCACCGCGTTCGACTCCCGCATGTTCGCGCTGAGCGTCATCTGCTGCACGCTCGCGTGGATGATCGGTGAGATGCGCGGATTCATGAAACTCAAGCTGCTTTATGTGGAGCCCGAGACGAAGGTTCCGGGGCAGGGTCACGGATGACCATGCGTACGGAGCAGCCCGATATGACTAGTCCGCATGGCTCCTGCTATCGTCGTGGCGCAATGAGCGAACAGGAGCGCAGGCCCGAGACCGACGGCCGCGACTTTGCCGACGCCGCCTGGTCCGTCCCGAGCTATCTGCTGTCCGGGATTCTGGTGTGGGGCGGCCTCGGCTGGTTGCTGAGCCGGTGGACCGGCGTTTATGCGTTCGTCCCCATAGGCGTCATTGTTGGGGTCGTACTCGCGGGCTACCTCGTCTATTGGAAGCACTGCCGCTGAGAACCGGCCCGGTTCCCACGCTCTTCTGTTGATCGATCACTCTGAAGGGAACGCCCGTGCGCGAGCGTAGCGAACGGACGAACAAGCACATGCTTCGGGCATTCGGGCCCGAGCGGGTAGGCGGGGTGGCCAGGTGACCCCCCTTGTGCTCGTCGCCGACGACTTCCAGGCGCCTGGACCGGAGATCTTCAACTTCCCGCCGCTGTACGAAGGCGCGCCGGCCTGGCTGACGAAGCCTGTGGTGTTCGCCCTGATCGGCGCCATCGTGGTGTGCGCCCTCGCGTGGAGCGCGTTCGCCAACCCCAAGCTTGTGCCCCGGGGCATGCAGAACCTCGGCGAGATGGGCTATCAGTTCGTCCGTGACCAGGTCGCCCGTCCCTTCCTCGGCAAGGACGCCGAGCGGTGGATGCCGATGCTCCTCAGCATGTTCTTCCTCATCCTGCTGTGGAACCTCTTCGGCGTCATCCCGCTGATCCAGGTTCCGGTGCCCTCGCACATCGCGTTCGCGATCGTGTTCGCGGTCGTGGTCTACGTGATCAAGATCTACCTCGGCATCAAGCACCAGGGCCTGGGCGGCTACTTCAAGAACATGATGTTCCCGCCGGGACTGCCGAAGGGGATCTACTTCCTGCTGGCGCCGCTCGAGCTCGTGTCGAACCTGATCCTGGCGCCGTTCACGCACGCCGTCCGACTCTTCGCGAACATGTTCGCGGGCCACATGATCCTGGCGTTCTTCAGCGCCGTCGGTTTCTGGTTCCTCTTCGAGAAGCTGACGCCTCTCGGCTCGGGACTCGGCCTGGTCGGCGTGCTCATGGCGGTCGTGATGACCGGCTTCGAGATGTTCATCCAGTTCCTGCAGGCGTTCCTCTTCACGCTGCTCGCCGCCATGTACATCGGCGGCTCGCTGCACCCCGAGCACTGAGCACCACAGAGCGCTGGGCACCAGAGCACCGCGCACCAAGAGCATCGAGTCCCCACTGACGTAGACCAGACCGGTGAACTACTCACCGGCCGACCAGTAAAGGAATCAGGCAATGAGCATTCTCGCTGAGGTCTCCGGCAACGTCACCGCCATCGGTTACGGCCTTGCCGCCATCGGCCCCGGCATCGGCGTGGGCATCATCTTCGGTCAGGGCGTGCAGGCCATCGCCCGTCAGCCGGAGGCGTACGGCCTCATCCGCCAGAACATGCTCCTCGGCTTCGTTCTCACCGAGGCGCTGGCCCTCATCGGCCTCGTCGCACCGTTCATCTTCCGGGCCATCTAGTAAGGCGACCATAAAGGAAGGCTGCACCCCATGACACTGGCAGCTACGGTCCTCGCGGCCGAGGGAGCGGAGAACCCGCTCATCCCGCACTCTTACGAGCTGGTCGTCGGCAGCTTCGCCTTCCTCGTCGTCTTCATTGTCGTCGGAAAGATCCTCACCCCGCGCATCCAGAAGACGCTGGCCGAGCGGACCGAGGCTATCGAGGGCGGCATCAAGAAGGCCGAGGACGCCCAGGCCGAAGCCCAGCGGACTCTGGAGCAGTACCGGGCCCAGCTCGCGGAGGCCCGCCAGGAGGCGGCCCGCCTGCGCGAGGAAGCCCGTGAGCAGGGCGCCCAGCTCAAGGCCGAGCTCCGCGAGGAGGCCCAGGTCGAGGCGCGGCGCATCATCGAGGCGGCCCACGCCCAGATCGAGGCCGACCGTCAGCAGGCGCTCACCCAGCTGCGCGGCGAGATCGGGCGTCTGTCCACCGAGCTGGCGAGCCGGATTGTCGGCGAGTCGCTCGAGGACGAGGCCCGCCAGCGCCGCATCGTGGACCGGTTCCTCGAAGAGCTCGAGGGCCGGCCGGAGGCGGTCCGCTGATGCGTGGCCTCAGCAGGACCGCCCTCACGGAGGTCGAGGAGCGGTTCAACACCGCCGCCGCGACCGCCGACCTCGGTGCCCTCGCCGAGGAGCTGTTCGCCGTCGCCGACCTCTTCGACCGCGAGCACGGGCTGCGGCGGGGTCTTTCCGACCCCTCGCGCCCGGCGGAGCAGAAGGAGAGCGTCCTGCGCTCCCTGCTGCAGGGCAAGGTCGGCGACGCAGCGCTGGAGATCGCGGTCGCCGCGGTCAGGGCCAAGTGGTCCAGGGCCGGCGACCTGCCGGACGCCCTGGAGCGCATCGGCGTGATGTCCGCGGCCGCCGAGGCCGAGTCGGAGCGCCGCCTCGACGACGTCGAGGACGAGCTGTTCCGCTTCGGCCGCATCCTCGCCGCCAACCCGCAGCTGCGCCGCGCGCTCAGCGACCCGGCCGTCCCGGCCGAGCGCAAGCGCGACCTGCTCGCGACGCTGCTCGGCGGGAAGGCCGCTCCCTCCACCGTACGGCTCGTCACGCAGGCGGTTGTGCACCCGCGGGGACGTAGCCTGGAGACGGCACTGGAGGAGTTCGGCTGGATCGTCGCGCGGGCGCGCGAGCGCCTGGTGGGCGTGGTCCGCAGCGCGGTGCCGCTCACGCAGCAGCAGAAGCAGCGGCTCGCGGCCTGGCTGCGAGCCACCTACGGGCGAGACGTCCACCTGAACGTCGAGGTGGACCCGGAGGTGCTCGGTGGGTTCTCCGTGAGGGTTGGAGACGACTACATCGACACCACGATCGCCGGACGTATCGAAGAAGTCCGCCGCCGGTTGGCCGGCTGAGGCGAATAGGGAGACAAGAAAGAGATGGCGGAGCTTACGATCCGGCCGGACGAGATCCGGGACGCCCTTGAGCGCTTCGTCCAGGCGTACGAGCCGGAAGGTGCCGCGCGCGAGGAGATCGGGACCGTCGTCGACGCCGGGGACGGCATCGCCCATGTCTCCGGCCTGCCCTCGGCGATGGCGAACGAGCTGCTCGAGTTCGAGAACGGCACTCGCGGCCTGGCGCTGAACCTCGACGTCCGCGAAATCGGCGCGGTCGTCCTGGGCGACTTCAGCGGCATCGAGGAGGGCCAGCAGGTCCGCCGCACCGGCGAGGTCCTGTCGGTGCCGGTCGGCGACGACTTCCTCGGCCGTGTGGTCGACCCCCTGGGCAACCCGCTCGACGGCAAGGGCCCGATCGCCGCCGAGGGCCGCCGCGCCCTCGAGCTGCAGGCCCCCTCGGTGGTCCAGCGCCAGCCGGTGAAGGAGCCGCTGCAGACCGGCCTCAAGGCGATCGACGCCATGACGCCGATCGGCCGCGGCCAGCGTCAGCTGATCATCGGCGACCGCGGCACCGGCAAGACCGCGATCGCGGTCGACACCATCCTCAACCAGAAGGAGAACTGGCTCTCCGGCGACCCGAACCGCCAGGTTCGCTGCATCTACGTCGCCGTCGGCCAGAAGGGCTCCACGATCGCCCAGGTGCGGGGCCGCCTCGAGGAGGCGGGCGCGCTGGAGTACACCACCATCGTCGCCGCTCCGGCCTCCGACCCCGCGGGCTACAAGTACATCGCCCCGTACACCGGTTCGGCCATCGGCCAGCACTGGATGTACCAGGGCAAGCACGTGCTGATCGTCTTCGACGACCTGACCAAGCAGGCCGACGCCTACCGCGCCGTGTCGCTGCTGCTGCGTCGTCCGCCGGGCCGTGAGGCGTTCCCCGGCGACGTCTTCTACCTCCACTCGCGTCTGCTGGAGCGCTGCGCCAAGCTCTCGGCCGACATGGGCGGCGGCTCGATGACCGGTCTGCCGATCATCGAGACCAAGGGCAACGACGTGTCGGCGTTCATCCCGACCAACGTCATCTCCATCACCGACGGCCAGTGCTTCCTGGAGACCGACCTGTTCAACGCCGGTGTCCGCCCGGCGATCAACGTCGGTGTCTCGGTCTCCCGAGTCGGTGGTTCCGCCCAGGTCAAGGCCATGCGCAAGGTGGCCGGTACGCTCCGTCTGTCGCTGTCGCAGTACCGCGACCTGGAGGCCTTCGCGGCCTTCGCCTCCGACCTGGACGCGGCCTCCCGCGCCCAGCTGGAGCGCGGCGCCCGCCTGGTCGAGCTGCTCAAGCAGCCGCAGTACAGCCCGTTCCCGGTCGAGAAGCAGGTCGTCTCGGTGTGGGCCGGCACCACCGGCGAGCTGGACGACGTGCCGGTCGAGGACATCCGCCGCTTCGAGGCGGAGTTCCTCGACTACCTCGGGACCGCCCAGAAGGGTGTCTTCGACAGCATCCGCGAGACCAAGGAGCTGACGGACGACACGGTGACCACCCTCAAGGACGCCATCACGGAGTTCAAGAAGGGCTTCACCACCTCCAGCGGTGAGCTGCTCGTCAACGACGAGCCGGTGGGGGCGCTGGACGCCAGCGAGGTCGGCCAGGAGAAGGTCGTCAGGCACGTTCGCAAGGCCGAGGCGAAGTAGCCCATGGGTGCCCAGCTTCGACAGCTGCGGCGGCGGATCAAGTCGGTCAAGTCCACCGCGAAGATCACCCGTGCGCAGGAGCTGATCGCCTCGTCGCGCATCGTCAAGGCGCAGCAGCGGATGCAGGCGGCCGTGCCGTACGAGCGGGAGATCACCCACGCGGTGTCGGCGGTCCTGTCGAACACGACGAACGTCGACCACCCGCTCACGGTGGCCAAGGAGCAGCCGGCCACGGCCGGCGTCCTGATCGTCACCAGTGACCGCGGCTTCGCCGGCGGCTACAACGCCAACATTCTCCGTGAGGCCGAGGCGCTGAAGGGCCACCTCGTCGAGCGGGGCCTGGCCGTGAAGCCGTACGTCGTGGGCCGCAAGGGGATCACCTGGCACCGCTTCCGCGGCCGGGAACTGTTCGGCGAATGGGACGGCTTCTCCGACCAGCCGTCGTACGGCAACGCCAAGGAGATCGCCGACACGCTCATCGAGGCGTTCAAGGCAGAGGACGGGATCGACGAGATCCACATCGTCTACACCGGGTTCGTCTCGATGCTGACGCAGAACGTGATCGTCAAGCGGATCCTGCCGCTCGAGGTCGAGGAGGCGGAGACGCCCCCTGAGGGCATCCCGCCCTACTACGAGTTCGAGCCGACGGCCGGTGACGTGCTCGACTCGCTGCTGCCGCGCTACATCGAGTCGCGCATCTACAACGCGCTGCTCCAGTCGGCCGCCTCCGAGCACGCCGCCCGGCGCCGCGCGATGAAGTCGGCCACCGACAACGCCAACGAGCTCATCCGCGTGTTCACCCAGCAGATGAACCAGGCGCGTCAGGCCGAGATCACCCAGGAAATCAGCGAGATCGTCGGTGGCGCGAACGCGCTGGCTGACGCCGCAGCGGGGAAAGAGTGAAATGACCGCACAGACTGTTGAGACCACCGTGGGCCGTGTCGCCCGCGTCACCGGTCCGGTCGTCGACGTGGAGTTCCCCGTCGAGGCCATGCCGGACATCTACAACGCGCTCACCGTCGACGTCGAGCTCGGCGGCGAGGCCAAGACGCTGACCCTCGAGGTCGCCCAGCACCTCGGCGACAACATCGTCCGGGCCATCTCCATGCAGCCCACCGACGGCCTGGTTCGCGGCGCGGCCGTCACCGACACCGGCGCCGCCATCTCGGTGCCGGTCGGCGACGCCGTCAAGGGCCACGTGTGGAACGCCCTGGGCGAGCCGCTCGACGCCGACAAGGCGACGCTGCAGGTCACCGAGCGGTGGCCGATCCACCGTCCGGCCCCGGCGTTCGACCAGCTCGAGGCCCGTACGGAGATGCTGCCCACCGGCATCAAGGTCATCGACCTGCTCACGCCGTACGTCAAGGGCGGCAAGATCGGTCTGTTCGGCGGCGCGGGCGTCGGCAAGACCGTTCTGATCCAGGAGATGATCCGCCGCGTCGCGCTGAAGTTCTCGGGCACCTCGGTGTTCGCGGGCGTCGGCGAGCGCACCCGTGAGGGCAACGACCTCTGGCTGGAGATGGAGGAGGCGGACGTCCTCAAGGACACCGCCCTCGTCTTCGGCCAGATGGACGAGCCCCCGGGCACCCGTCTGCGGGTGGCGCTGTCCGCTCTGACCATGGCGGAGTACTTCCGCGACGTGCAGAAGCAGGACGTGCTGCTGTTCATCGACAACATCTTCCGCTTCACCCAGGCGGGTTCCGAGGTGTCCACGCTGCTCGGCCGTATGCCGTCCGCCGTGGGTTACCAGCCGACCCTCGCCGACGAGATGGGCGTGCTCCAGGAGCGCATCACCTCCACCCGCGGTCACTCGATCACCTCCATGCAGGCGATCTACGTGCCCGCGGACGACATCACCGACCCGGCCCCGCACAACGCGTTCGCGCACCTCGACGCGCAGACCGTTCTGTCCCGGCCGATCTCGGAGAAGGGCATCTACCCCGCGGTGGACCCGCTCGACTCCTCCTCGCGGATCCTGGACCCGCAGATCATCGGTGAGGAGCACTACGCGGTCGCCCAGGAGACCAAGCGGATCCTGCAGAAGTACAAGGAGCTGCAGGACATCATCGCCATCCTGGGCATCGACGAGCTCTCCGAAGAGGACAAGGTCACCGTTCAGCGGGCGCGCCGCATCGAGCGGTTCCTGTCCCACCCGATGTACGCCGCCGAGGCGTTCACCGGCCAGCCGGGTGAGTTCGTGCCGCTGGACGAGACCATCGCCTCGTTCAAGGGCCTGTGCGCCGGCGAGTACGACCACCTGCCCGAGCAGGCCTTCTTCATGGTCGGCGGCATCGAGCAGGCCATCGCCAAGGCGAAGGAACTCGAGCGCTAGGACGCCTTCGACGCCTGTACGGCACGGCATCGGCCGGCCGTACAGGCGTCCGTCGAAAGGGAGCTGTGAAGTGGCAAAGCTTCGCGTGGGCGTCGTGTCGCCGGAACGTGAGATCTGGACGGGCGACGCCGACATGGTGATTGCCAAGACCGTGGACGGCGAGATCGGTATTATGCCGAACCACGCTCCCGTTCTCGGTGTCCTCGTCGAGGGCGGGGTGCTGCGCGTCAAGCGCGGCGACGAAGGCGACCTCGTGGCCGCGGTGCACGGCGGATTCATCTCCGTCGCCGACAACGACGTGTCGATCCTGGCGGAGGCGGCCGAGCTCGGCTCCGAGGTCGACGTCGCGCGGGCGAAGGACGCGCTGCAGCGTGCGCAGGCCTCGATCGAGGCCGACCAGGAGGACGCGGACGCACGACTGCAGGCCAAGCGTGCGGCGGCCCGGCTGCGGGCGGCCGGCGAAGAGGTCTGACAACAGGAGGAGGGCGGCATTGGCGGCGCTTGGGATACTCGCGGGCGTCTTCGCCGTGGCCGCACTCCTCGTCATCCGGGGCTTCGTCCTGGCACGGGCCCGGGGCACGATCGTCTGCCGGGTACGGGACGGCCAGGGGGGCTGGAAGAGCGGGGTCGCCCGCTACGTAGGGGGAGAGCTCCACTGGATTCCGTTCCTGGGACTCGGTCTGAGGCCGCGCCACGCGATCGCGAGGCGCGGCCTCACCGTTTCCAGCCGGAGGATGCTCGACACGGGTGAGGGGCCCGCCGGCTACTGGACCGTCGTCTGCTCGGCCGAGCGCGGCCCGCTGTCCCTGGCGATGAGCGAGGATGCCCTCACCGGCTTCCTCGCCTGGCTCGAGTCCGCCCCGCCCAGCGCCCACCTCGACGCCGCGTAAATTGCCGCGCCTCCGGCGCGGCGCTCGGGGCGCTCACACCCGCCGGGTCGTGCCCGGAGGCGCGCGAACAGGACAGCCCTCGTCGCCGCTTGGTCGCTTCGCTCCCACGCGGCTCCTCAGTCCAGATCGGCGGCGCGCCCCTCGGGCCGGGGCTCAGCGGGTGGCGCCGGGCCTCCAGAGGATCTCGTCGCCTGCGGAGGCCACTCGGCAGAGGATGAACATCAGGTCGGACAGGCGGTTCAGATACTTGGCCGTCAGAGGGTTCACGTCGTCGTGCGCCTCCAGCGCCGCCCAGGCCGACCGCTCGGCCCGCCGTACGACTGTGCGGGCGAGGTGGAGGAAGGCCGTGGCCGGAGCGCCGCCGGGCAGGATGAAGCTCCGCAACGGCTTCAGCTCCGCGTTGAACCGGTCGCACTGCTCCTCCAGCCAGGCGATGTACGGCTCCTCGACCCGCAGCGGCGGAAATTCCGATTGCTCCACGACCGGGGTGCACAGGTCGGCGCCGACGTCGAACAACTCGTTCTGCACCCTGCTGAGGACGGCCGCGACCTCCTCGGACAGGCCGCCCGTGGCGAGGGCGATCCCGATGGCGGCGTTGGCCTCCTCCACGTCGGCGTACGCCGTGAGCCTCGGGTCGGTCTTGCGGGTGCGGCTCATGTCCCCCAGGGCGGTCGTGCCGTCGTCACCGGTCTTGGTGTAGATCTTCGAGAGCACCACCGGCGTGTCGTTGTCAGCTCGCGTCATGGCAGTCAGCGTAGCCACCGTCCATCCGGCACCAGTTGACAGATGTCATCTGGAAGCCCTGATACCGGTGTCTACCGGCCGGGTGCGGACCGGCGGGATGATCGGCGCATGTTGGAGATATCGCATCTGCGTAAGACGTTCGGCGGGGTGAAACGGGCACTCGACGGGGTGAGCTTCACCGTCGGCCAGGGCGAGATGTTCGGGTTCGTCGGCGCGAACGGCGCGGGCAAGACCACGACGATGCGGATCGTTATGGGCGTCCTGCAGGCGGACGAGGGGGAGGTCCGCTGGAAGGGCGACCCGCTGGGCTTCGCCGAGCGGCGGCGGTTCGGCTACATGCCGGAGGAACGCGGCCTCTACCAGAAGATGAAGGTGGCCGACCAGATCGGCTATTTCGGACGGCTGCACGGGCTCTCCCCCGAGGCGGCGCGCCGTGCGGCCGACGAACTGATCGAACGGCTCGGGCTCACCGAGCGCGCCGGTGACACGGTCGAGGCGCTGTCGCTCGGCAACCAGCAGCGGGTGCAGCTCGCGGTCGCCCTCGTTCACGACCCCGACGTGCTCATCCTGGACGAGCCGTTCTCCGGGCTCGATCCGCTGGCCGTCGACGCCCTGGCGGAGGTGCTGCAGGAGCGCGCCCGCGGCGGCGTTCCGGTGATCTTCTCCAGTCATCAGCTCGACCTGGTCGAGCGGCTGTGCGATTCGGTGGGAATCGTCTCGGGCGGCAGGATGGTCGCCTCCGGCACGGCCGACGAGCTGCGGGCCGCTGCCGGGGGGCGGCTGCGGGTCGTGGTGGCCGACGCGAAGCCCGGCTGGGCGGCCGGGCTGCCCGGCGAGCTGAGCGTGGAGAACGGCAGGGACGTGCTGATCGTCGGCGAAGGGGACGACCAGCGGATTCTGCGGGCCGCCGTCGAGGCGGGACGAGTCGAGCACTTCGGCGTCGAGCGTCCGACGCTGACCGAGATCTTCAGGGAGGCCGTGGCGTGAACGGCATGCTGTTGGTGGCCGGGCGTGAGATCCGGACCCAGGTGCGGACCAAGGGGTTCCTCGTCGGGCTCGTCGTCACGGTCGTGCTGATCGTCGGGATCACGCTCGCGCCCAAGCTGCTCGGCGGGCCCGACTCGTACACGATCGGCCTGGTGTCCAGCCAGAAGCTGGACGTTCCGGACGGCGGTGACATCGAGATCGAGTGGCGGAGCTACTCCGACGAGGCTGCGGCCAGGCGGGCCGTGCTCGACGAGGACGTGGACGCCGCGCTGGTCGGGAACACCAGGGTGCTGTCCGACGGGAAGATCGACGACCAGCTCGGGCTGATCCTGCAGTCGGCCCACCGGGAGGCGCAGATCCAGTCGGCGGGGGTGCGGACCACGCCGCTGAGCATGGAGTCGATCGGCGGGGACACCCGCTATGACGAGACGCGCTCCCAATTGGCGTTCATGCTGGTGCTCATCCTGTTCATGCTGGTCGTCGGGACGCCCATGATGGTCGCCATGGGCGTGGTGGAGGAGAAGGGCAGCCGGATCGTCGAGATCCTGCTCACGTCGGTGCGGCCCTGGCAGCTCCTCGGCGGCAAGGTCCTCGGCCTCGGCGTGGTCGGTCTGATCAACCTGGTCGTCGTCCTGGTCGCGGGGCTGGGCGCCGCCTTCGCCTCGGGCCTGGCGGTCGACTTCCCGCCGGGGATGGCCGGCATCGTGGCCGGGATCGTCGTGTGGTTCGTGCTCGGCTACGCGTTCTTCGCCGCGGTCGCCGCCGCGCTGGCCTCGCTCATCTCCCGGCAGGAAGAGGTCGGCAACGTGCTGACGCCGATGACCATGACAATGTTCGCGTCGTACGCCGTCGCGTTCTACGCGGCCAGGGAACCCACGAGCCTGGTGGCCACCATCGTGTCGTACGTCCCGCCGTTCTCGTCGATGGTGATGCCGGTGAGGGCCACCGCGGCCGAGATCCCCGTCTGGGAGGTTCTGGTGTCGGGCGTTCTGATGGCCGTGGCGGTCGCGGGGACGGTGGTCTTCGCCGCCCGGGTCTACGAGCGCGCCGTGCTCCGCACCGGGGCCAGAGTGCGGCTGAGCGAGGTTGTCCGGTCCCGATAGCCCGGCACTCGATAAAATCGGCGAATCCCCGGAAGATGGGCGACATGGTGGACGACGGCCTGAGGCGGGCGCGCAGAAACGTCAAGCTGATGTTCTACGCGACCCTCGCCATCTTCGCGTTCATCGCCGTCATCTATACGCTGGCCGGGCTCGCCGACGGCACGAGAGGGTGGGGCCGGGCCGCGTTCGCGTGCGCCGGGCTGGTGGTCTTCAGCTGGCTCTACGTCCGCATCGTCAACGCGGTCCTCGATCACCGCTACGCCCGTAGGGACGTGGTGATGAGCGGCGCCGTCGCCCTGGCCGTCGCGCTGGTGGACGGCGTGGGGGGCATGGGGTGGCTACTCCTGCCGCTCGTGTGGCTCTCGGTCGCCGCGCTCGGGGTGCGGCGCAGAACCGCGTTCGCGCTTGCAGCGGGCACGGCCGCGGTCCTTTCACTGCTGGCCGTGACGGCGGTGCTGGCCGGGAGCGAGCCGCTGATGCCCGTGGACACCACGGCGATCGACGACGCCACCAGGACCGGCATGATCGTCGGGATGGTCGTCGCCGTGGTTCTGAACTGCGGTCTCTTCCCCTGGACCAACCGGCTGTGGGTGTGGATCTGGCGGCTCGCCGAGGAGGCGCACGCCGGCCGGGAGGCCCGGGCACGGCTGGCGGTCGCGGAGGAACGCCTGCGCTTCGCCCGCGACCTGCACGACCTGGTCGGGCACCAGCTCTCGGCCATCGCCGTGAAGAGCGAGCTCGCCGTACGGCTGAGCGCCGTGGACGCGACCGCGGCGGGGGAGGAGATGAGCTCCGTGCGGGGCCTGGCCCGTACGGCGCTGCGCGAGCTGCGCGAGGCCGTCAGCGGCTACCGCAGGCCCGATCTCACGGCGGAGCTGGGCGCGGTGCGCGGGGCGCTGGAGGCCGGCGGAGTGGGCTGCCATCTCCATCTGCCCTATCGCGAGGTGCCGGACGACGTCGCTCCGGTGTTCGCCTGGGTGGTTCGCGAAGCGGCCACGAACGTGCTGCGGCACAGCTCGGCCACCCGGTGCGACATCCTCGTCCGGCATTCGGAGAAGGAGGCGGTGCTGGAGGTGCGCAACGACGGGGTCGCGCAGGACGCTCCCGGCGCGGGGAAGGGGGGCAACGGGCTGACCGGGCTGACCGAGCGCATGGCGGAGATCGGTGGGACGCTGACCGCGCGTCCCACCGGATCGGGGGAGTTCACGCTGCGCGCGGTCGCCCCGCTGCCCGTCACCCGAGCCCGCGGGGAAGCGCCGCCCGCCGCAACCGCGGATTCGACACAGTCCGCCGGGGCCGAGGGGCAGATCGAGGTGAGAGCGTGATCCGCGTCCTGCTCGCCGACGACGAGCGGCTGATCCGGGTGGCGATCGCGACACTCCTCGGGCTCGAGCCGGACATCGAGGTCGTGGCCCAGGTGGGGCGTGGAGACGAGGTCGCCGAGGCCGTGCGGGAGCACGATCCGGACGTGATCGTGCTGGATGTCGAGATGCCGGGCATGGACGGGCTTTCGGCGGCGGAGAGCCTGCCGGGCCGGGCCATGCTGATCCTGACCAGTTTCGCCCGCCCCGGATATCTGCGGCGTGCCCTCGCGGCCGGGGTGCGCGGTTTCATCCCCAAGGACGCACCGGCCGAGGAACTCGCCGCGGCGATCAGGAAGGTGCACGCCGGGAGCCGGTACCTCGACCCGGAGCTGGCGGGGGCGGCCATGACGGCCGGAGAGTGCCCGCTCACCCAACGGGAACGTGACGCTCTCGCGCTGGCGGCCGAGGGCGCTTCGATCGCCCGGATCGCCGCGGCGCTGCACCTGACCGAGGGAACCGTACGCAACTACCTGTCCAACGCGATCACCAAGCTGGGCGCGGGGAACCGGATCACGGCGATCCGGACCGCCCGGGAGATGGGCTGGATCTGAAGCCCCGGCGCGCTCTCCGGACGTCGGTGCCCGGCGTCCTCAGGGTGTGAAGGTGCGGCGGAAGATGTGCACCGACGTCTCGATGAGCTGTTCGGTGGGCGGCGCGGGGTCGGCCAGCACCCACTCGATGAGTAACTCGGTGATCGCCCCGATGAGGCCGAGCGCCAGCAGATGGATGTCGATCGACGGCGGGCGGGAGACGTCCTGCACCGAACTTTCGATGATTTTGGTGAATCCGGCCACCGCCTGCTGCCTGGCTCCGCTGAGAACGTTGCCCGCCCGGCGCACCTCGAGATGCATCACTCGGGCACGCCGTACGTCCTTCGTGACGAAGCGGACGTACTCGCCGATGCCGGCCACGATTCGGTCGTCGAGCGTCGGTCCCGCCCTGTCGATGGCCTCCGCCACGGCGGTCAGGGTTTCCTCGATGCAACGCTCGTAGACGGCCCGCATCAGGTCTTCCCGGCTGGAGAAGCACTCATAGAAGGCGCGGTTGGAGATGCGTGCGGTCGCGCACAGTCGTTCGATGGTGGTGGCGTGGAAGCCGGGTTGGGCGAACAAGGTGTAAGCCGCCGTCACCAGTCGTTCTCTTCTGTCGGCCAGCCTTTCGGCAGCCGACATCCCCCGATAGTCCCGTCCCGCCACTTTTCACCTCACGAGTCATGGTCCCCCCAGAACTCACATTATGAGCGCAAGATCCTTTATGTGGAAGTGTCGATGAATAAGGGCCTCCCGGCTATGCCAAAGATGCCGATTTGCTTGACATTGCTGTCAAGGGGTCAGCAGTCTTACCGAACGGGACACACATCTTTCGCTGCAATTGCATCGGCAATTACAGCAAGCCTCGGGCAAGCGCGGTCGTGACCGCGGCGGTGCGGTCGGAGACGCCGAGTTTCGAAAAGACCCGCAGCAGATGCGTCTTCACCGTGGTCTCGCTGATGAACAGCTCCCGGCCTATCTCGGCGTTGGTCAGCCCCCGCGCGACCAGCGCCAGCACCTCGGTCTCGCGCCGCGACAGCGACTCGGCCACGGGTGCCCGCATCCGCGTCACCAGCCGGGTCGCCACAGACGGCGACAGCACCGTCTCGCCCCGCGCCGCCGCGGCGATCGCGGTCAGCAGGTCGGCCCGGGAGGTGTCCTTCAGCAGGTATCCGGCGGCCCCGGCCTCGACCGCGCGCACGATGTCCTGGTCGGTCTCGTAGGTGGTCAGCACGATCACCCGGCTCTCCGGCCGGTCCGTCAGGATGCGGGCGGTCGCGCTCACCCCGTCGCCGCCCGGCATCCGCAGGTCCATCAGGATCACGTCGGGGGTGAGATCCCGGGCCCGTACGACCGCCTCGTCGCCCGATGCGGCCTCGCCCACCACGGTGATCCCCGGGTCGGACTCCAGCATCCCGCGCAGCCCTTCCCGCACCACCGGGTGGTCGTCGACGATCATCAGGCGCAGCATCGGATCACACTCCGGAATCGGTGGGGCGGGCGTCGGCCGTCTTCACGGCAGGGGTCGTACGGGTGGCTGCTTCCATGGCGGCTGTTTCCGCCGCGACCGGCTCCACGGGCACGGCGGCGCCGGCCGCACCGATGGGCACGGAGACCTCCAGGAGGGTGCCCGCGCCGGGCGCGCTCGTCACAGTCACGGATCCACCGGCCTGCTCGACGCGGCCGCGCATCCCGCGCAGGCCGTACCCGCCGGTGGCCGAGGCGTCGAAGCCGCGCCCGTCGTCGCGGACCTCCAGGGCGACCGACTCCGGCCGGTAGGCCACCGTGACCTCCGCCCGGCCCGCCTCCGCGTGCCTGCGTACGTTGGACAGGGCCTCCTGCGTCGCCCGGAGCAGCACGACCTCCACCGGGCGGGGCAGCGGGCGCGGCTCGCCGGCGACGGAGAATCGCGTCTCGACCCCGGTCTCCTCACCGAGCCGGTCGGTCAGCCGGTGCAGCGCCTCGTCCAGGCTCGGGCCGTCGAGAGGGGCGGGGCTGAGCACGCTGATGAACGCCCGGGCCTCGGCCAGGTTCTCCCGAGCGGTCCGTACGGCCAGCGCCACGTGGCGGGACGGGTCCGGCTGCGCCTCTGCCGCCTGGAGCAGCATGATGATGCTGGTGAACCCTTGAGCCAGGGTGTCGTGGATCTCGCCGGCCAGGCGCTCCCGCTCGGCCATGGCACCATGCTCGGCCGAGAGCCGGGCCACCTCGGCCCGCTGGGCCTCCAGCTCCTGAATGAGCGCGGCTCGTTCCTTGCTCTGCTCCATGATCCGCTCCATCCAGGCACCGAAAATCGCGGAAAAGAGGATTACAAGGGTGATGACGGACAGGAAGTTGAACGAGGTCCGCTGGTCTCCCTCAGCCAGGTAGTGCACGGCCAGAGGCAGATTCAGCACGATCAGGGCGACGATCGCCCAGCGTGCTCGCAGCACCATGAAGCACTGCGCGCAGAGCCCGAAGAGCGCTACCGACGCCGACGGCTCGATGAGCACCGCCGGGGTGAAAAAGGCGATGAGCAGGACGAGATAGACGACGCCCCGGCGCCGGTGGCCGTTCCTGATCGCGGGCCGGCCGAACACCACGTAGAACAGGGGGATCGCCGTCATCGACGCGGGGGCGACGACCCGCTGCCACGTGGGGAGATCCTCCATGGCGATGAACACGGCCGGAATCAGGGTCGAGGCGGCGAGCAGTATCTCCCAGCCGAGCAGCCGGTGCCAGACGTGCGGCCCGGCCGGATCCGCGCTCTGCCGGGTGAACACGCGCATCGGCCGCGCGAACCCGCGCGGCCAATCCGCCGTGTCGCTCATCCGTCGCGCCGCCCCTTCCAGCGGAAGGTCGTCAGGCACAGCAGCAGCCCTCCAATGAGCCACGCGCCCAGGACGAGGGCGACCCGGCCGAGTTCGTACGATTTCGCGAGCTCCAGTGTGGCACCGGCGTCACCCAGGAAGACGGATCGGAAACCCTGGCACATCCACTTGAGCGGGAAGAACGAGGCGATCCGCGCCAGCGTGTCGGGAAGCTGATTGAGCGGGATGAACACCCCCGAGATGAACTGCAGCACCACGAACGGCATCGTGATCACCGCGGCCGCGCTCTTGCCCGATCGGGGCAGGCTGCTGACCGCGACGCCGAGCAGCGACGACCCCAGCACTCCGAGCACGAACACCCAGGCGAAGGTCAGCCAGCTCGACGCGGCGGAGGGCAGCGTCAGATCGAACATCGCCACCCCGATGGCCAGCAGGATGGCCACCTGGAGGAAGGACACGAACAGCGTGTTCAGCGCCTTGCCGATGAAGTACGCCGCGGGCGGCATGGGCGTCCCGGCCAGCCGCTTGAGCGTCCCGTCCTCCCGGTCCATCGCGATGCCGATGCCGAGGTTCTGGAAACCCGTCATGGTGGCCGAGCCGATCAGGCCGGCCACGTAGAGCTGGGAGACGCTCAGGCCGGTTCCCTCCACCTGGTCGGAGAAAATCGACCCGAAGATCACCAGCAGGATGATCGGGAACGAGAAGGTGAACAGGACCGCGTCCTTCTCCCGGAAGAACATCCTGGTCTCCAGGGCCGCTCGGGACAGCCCCACGCGGAGGGTGGAGGGCATTGCGGCGGGGGCGGCCGTCGCGGCCGGCGGTGCGGCGATTTCGGTCATGGCAGTCAGCAGTCCTCGCTGAGGGGGGTGGAGCCGGCAGGTGCGGGCTTCGCGCCGGCAAGAAGGGTCCGCTTCACACGGAAGTACGCATGCCTCGGGGAGACGGTAGGAGTCGGGGCGGGAGGTCGTGCCCGGGGGAGGGCTCAGTCCTCGATCAGGCGGAGGTAGATGTCTTCCAGGGATGGCCGGGTCACGGCCAGTTCGGGGATCTCGCCGTCGAACCGGCGGCTCAGCTCCAGCACGGTCTTGGTCGGGGTGTCGGTCTCCACAGAACCCCCCGCCCAGCGGACCGTGGCCTTGGCGGTGGTCCGCCCGCCCAGGGTCGCGGGCGTGCCCTCGGCGACGATCCGGCCGCGGGCCACCACCGCCACCCGGTTGGCCAGCGCCTCGGCCTCGTCCAGATAGTGAGTGGTCAGCACGATCGTGGTGCCCGCGTGGGCCAGGTTCTGGATCAGACCCCAGAACTGGCGGCGCGCCTCCGGGTCGAACCCGGTGGTCGGCTCGTCCAGGAAGAGCAGCTCCGGGTTGCCGATCACACCCAGCGCCACGTCCACGCGGCGCCGCTGGCCGCCGGACAGCTGCCGGATCCGCTTGCCGGCCTTCTCGGTCAGGCCGACCCGCTCGATAACCTCGTCGGGGTCGGCCGGGTTGGGGTAGTAGCCGGCGAAGTGCCGGATCGTCTCCCGCACCGTCGCCTCGGCCACGTCGTTGGCCGTCTGGAGCACCACGCCGAGCCGGGACCGCCACTCGCGGGTCGGCCTGCCCGGGTCGACGCCCAGCACGCTCACCTCACCGGAGTCCCGCCGCCGGTGGCCCTCCAGAATCTCCACCGTGGTGGACTTCCCGGCTCCGTTCGGCCCGAGGATCGCGAACACCTCGCCCGTGTCGATGTCGAGGTCGACGCCCCCGACGGCCTGCACGTCGCCGTAGCGCTTGGTCAGGCCGCGCACTTTCACCGCTGTCGTCATGGATCAAGATTCGCGTCCGTACGGCTCCCGCGGCACCAACGGCCGGTGGACTTGGTTGTCCTCCGAACGGTGGACAACCGGAGGACAACGGGACGGGCGCCGTACGCCCGGCCTAGAACAGCGTGGGGTTCTCCGGCTCGATGCCGCGCAGGGCGTCGTAGTCGAGCGTCACGCACTCGATGCCCCGGTCGGCGGCGAGCACGCGCGCCTGCGGCTTGATCTCCTGGGCGGCGAAGATCCCCTTGACGGGGGCCAGGCGCGGGTCACGGTTGAGCAGTTCGAGATAGCGGGTGAGCTGCTCCACGCCGTCGATGTCGCCGCGCCGCTTGATCTCCACGGCGACCGTGCCGCCGACGTGGTCGCGGCACAGGATGTCCACCGGGCCGATGGCGGTCATGTACTCCCTGCGCACCAGCGTCCAGCCGTCCCCGAGCGTGGTGATGTGCTCGGCGAGCAGTTCCTGCAGGTGCGCCTCGACGCCGTCCTTGCGCAGCCCCGGGTCGACCCCCAGCTCGTGGCTGGAGTCGTGCAGGATCTCCTCGATCGTCAGCACGAGCTTCTCGCCGGTCTTGCCGTGCACGACCGACCAGGTGAGCACGCCGTCGATCGTCTCCTCACGGACCTTGCAGGGCGGGTTCATCCAGTTCAGAGGTTTGTACGCCCGGTCGTCGGCATGAATGGAGACCGAGCCGTCCGCCTTCATCAGGATGAGCCGGGGGGCCATGGGGAGATGGGCGGTGAGCCGACCCACGTAATCCACGCTGCACCGCGCGATGACCAGCCGCATGTGCGCCAACCCTACCGGGGATACGGATGTCCGGAGGCCTTCTGGGACACTGACCGGCATGACGCGGACGTTCGGCCCGGCAGGAGTCGCCCGGCCCGGCACGATGAACGCGTGGATGCGAAGGTCGTCGTTCCCGGCCAGGCCGTGCGCGTGAGCGGGTGGGCGGGCCGGAGAGGCCCCGTTCGCCCCGCCGCCCGCCCGGCTCGTGGTGGCCGCTGTCGAACGCATCCGTGCGTACGCCGCCTCAGCGGTGCTGGAAGAATGGGCTGTCATCTCCCGTTCTGCCTGACATGAACCCCCCGGAAGGATGTCCGCCGTGAGTCCCCGCCGTGCCCGCCGCCGCGGCCCCTTCGAACGCACGGACGGCCGTGCCGTACGGCCGGTGGGTCCCAGCGTGGCCGGAGTGGACCGGGTGGAGAGCGCGCACGACGGCGACTGGGTGGTCCGCAACGTCTCCGGCGCCGCCCAGGGCAAGGCGTACCGCTGCCCCGGATGCGAGCAGGAGATCAGGCCCGGGCTTCCGCATGTGGTGAGTTGGCCGGCGTGGTCCGGGGGAGAGGACGAGCGGCGGCACTGGCACACCGCGTGCTGGCGCAACCGGGCCAACCGGGGTCCGGGCCGCAGCCGTTACTGACACGAGCTTTCGGAGTGGGAATGGACATCAGGGCGTCCACGGTGCTGCCTGCCCGGCGCGAGGACATCGAGCTGCGAACGGCCGACGGGCTGACCCTCGTCGGCGAATTGGCGTTGCCAGTGAGCCCGGAGGGCGGCTCGTCGACGCAGAGCCGGCCGCCGGTGGCGACGCTGGTCTGCCTGCACCCCTTGCCCACCCACGGCGGAATGATGGACAGCCACGTGCTGCGGAAGGCGTCCTACCGGCTGCCCGCGCTCGCCGACGTCGCCGTGCTGCGTTTCAACACCCGGGGCACGACCTCCGATCGGGGCACGTCTCAGGGGTCCTTCGACGGCGGCGAGGGGGAGCGGTGGGACGTCGCCGCCGCTCTGGAGTACGCCGACTTCCACGACCTGCCGAACCCCTGGCTGCTCGGCTGGTCGTTCGGCACGGAGCTGGCCCTGAAGTGGGGCCGCGACCCGATCGTGCGGGGCGCCATCCTGCTGTCGCCGCCGCTCAAGAGGGCGAGCGAGAAGGACCTCGTCGCCTGGGGCGAGTTCGGCCGCCCTCTGGTGGCCCTGGTGCCGGAGCACGACGACTACCTGCGCCCCGAGGAGGCCGCCCGCCGGTTCACGGCGGCGCCGCAGGCGGAGGTCGTCGGCGTGGAGGGGGCCAAGCACCTGTGGGTCGGCGAGCCGTATGTGCGAATCGTGCTGAACGAGATCGTCGCGCGCGTGAATCCCGCCGCCGCGCCGCTCCCGACCACGGTCTGAGCGTGACGGAGGGATCCGGCGGAGCCGTGGTCGGCACGGTCTGGGCGTGACGGACGAACTTGGCGGGGTCGCGAATCGGTGACGATGGACGGCGGCGGGGGCGCGGCGCGTTACCGTGACCTGATGCAGCTCTACTCGCGATCCGCCGGGAGCGGCCTGCCAGTCGTCCTGCTCCACGCGTTCCCCCTGTCCTCCGCGATGTGGCTCGCCCAGCGCGAGGGACTCGCGCCCGTCTGCCGGGTGATCACGCCGGATCTGCGCGGCTTCGGCGGCACGGTGCTCGGCGACGACGAGCCCTCGATCGACCTCATGGCCGACGACGTGGCGCACCTTCTCGACCAGGAGGGCGTCGAGCGGGCGGTGATCGGCGGCCTGTCCATGGGCGGCTACGTGGCGATGGCGCTGTGCCGCCGCCATCCGGACCGCGTACGCGGCCTGATCCTCGCCGACACCAAGGCCCAGGCCGACCCCGAGCCGGCCCAGGCGAACAGGGAGCGGATCGCCGCCGCGGTCCTGGAGAGCGGCACGGGCATCCTGGTGACCGAGTCACTGCCCCCGATGGTCGGCGCGACCACCAAGGAACGCAGGGCGATGGTGCTCGGGCGCGTACGCGGGCTCGTCCAGGCGGCGCCGCCCGCGGCCGTCGCGTGGGCCCAGCGGGCGATGGCCGGGCGGCCCGACGCGTTCGGCACATTGCGGTCCCTGACCGTGCCCGCGCTGGTGGTGGTGGGCGACGAGGACGAGCTGTCCCCGCTGCCGGACGCCCAGGCGATGGTGGAGGCCATCCCGGAGGCGCAGCTCGCCGTCATCGAGAAGGCGGGTCATCTGTCCGCCATCGAGCAGCCCGAGGAATTCAACCGGGTCGTCGCGAAGTTCGTCACGTCCCTGGCCTGAGAGGGCGGCAGGCACCCGCGTTCACGGAGTGTCACCGGCCTCGCGGACGGCCAGATCGTAGCGGCGCCGGTGTTCGCCGATTTCGTCCAGGTGCTCGATGACCCAGGAGCCCAGGGTCAGGGCGGGCTCGATCATGGTCGCACCGAGCGCGGTGAGCTCGTACTCGACCTTGGGCGGCACGGTCGCGTGGACGGCGCGGCTGACCAGGCCGTCGCGTTCCAGCTGCCGCAGGGTCACGGTGAGCATGCGCTGGGAGATTCCCGGCACCTCGCGCTGCAGTTCGCCGAAGCGGAGCCTGCGGTTCCTGAGCCGGCCGACGACCAGCAGGCTCCACTTGTTGCCGATCATGCCGAAGACCTGGAGCACGCTCCGGCATGTCACGGCGTCGCCGGTCGCGGTCAATGGTTACCTCCGTGTGCGCCGCTTACAGAAATGTGCCGTCTTGCCCCTGGTGGGTGTCGTTGCCGACCATGGAGCTCGTACGAAAAGTAACCGACGGCATCCGGCCGGGTCGCCATGGTCTGTGCGAAAGGACGCGCTGTGAGCAAGACCATCGCGATCGTGGGCGCCGGGCCGGGACTCGGCCTGGCCGTCGCCCGGGCGTTCGGCGCCCGGGGTTTCCGGGCCGCGCTCATGGCCAGAGACGCCGACCGGCTGCGGTCGCACGCCGCCGAGCTGGCGGCCCGGGGAATCACGGCGGCGGGGTTTCCCGCCGACGTCAGGGACCGCGCCGCCCTCGTGGCGGCGCTCGGAAGGGTGCGGGAGGAGTACGGGCCGATCGACGTGCTCGAATACGGCCCGGGTCCGCAGGGGGCGCCGATCACTGCGGCCGTGGACACCACGGCCGAGTCGGCCGGCGCGCAGTTCGAGCTGAACGTCCTCGGCGCGATCACCGCCGTGCGGGCGGTGCTGCCGGACATGACCGAGCGAGGCGAGGGGACGATCCTGGTGACCACCGGAGTGTCCTCGATCGTCCCGGTGCCCGTTCTGGGCGACGTGGGCCTGGCCATGGCCGGGCTGCGCAACTGGGCGCTCGCGCTGGCGCCACAGCTCGCCCCGCGCGGGGTGCACGTCGCGGCGGTCACCATCGCCACGCGGCTCGTCGCGGGAGAGGGCGAGGGGGATCCGGACCGGGTCGCCGCGCGCTACGTGCGGCTGCACGACTCGCGTGACCGCCACGAGGAGATCGTCGGCGACGTGGAGGCGTTCCGGCAGACGGCGGCCCGGCTGACGTAGGGAGCGGCCGGCGCACGCGACGACATGCGGCGTACGTCCATGCGAGGCGGCGGGCCCGGCACAAGACGGGCGGAGGCCGATCGCCGGTCCGGCCGCAAGGACGGTCGACGGCTCGACCGAGCCGCGGGCGTGCGGACACGGAAGCGGGGCCCGGCGCTCAGCGCCGGGCCCCGCTCACATAGCCGTCGCGAACTCCCCGAATGTGCCGGTGGCTACTCCTGCCACCACTCCGCGTCGTCGTCGCTCTTGGTGGAGCTGATCGGCTCGACGGCCGGCGTGGCGGTCACGGCCGGCTTCTCCACGACCGGCGGAGCCGACAGAGCCGGCTTCGCCGGGGCCGCGGTGACGGGCGCCGGCTCCGCGTCCATGCCCGGCAGCGGGGCGCCGCCGAGCAGCTGACGGAGCTGCGCGAGGTGGCTGGTGATGCTGTCGCGCTGGCGGGTGAGCTCGTCGACCTGGCGCTGCATCGCCGTACGGGTGCGCTCGGCCTCGTTCTTGGCCTCGGTCACGATCGTGTCGGCGCTGGCCTTGGCGTCGGAAACGAGCTGGTCGGCGTTCTTGCGGGCGTTGGCCAGCAGCTGCTTGGCGTGGGTGTCGGCCTCGCGCCGGGTCTGCTCGGCCTGCTGCGTGGCCTTGGCGGCCCGCTGCTCGGCGGTGGCGGCCCGCTGCTCGGCCTCGGCCACCAGCTTCTGGGTGTTGGCCTGGGCGGTGGCGTGGCGCTCGGCCTCCTGGCGCTCGGCCTCCTCGCGGCGGGCGGCGAGCTGGATCTCGAACTCCGCCTCGTCCTGGGCGCGCTTGGCCTCCGACTCCTCCAGGATCCGCTGCGCCTGGGCCCGCATCTCGTCGGCCTGACGCTTGGCCGTGGTGAGCACCTCGTCGCGCTCGCGCTTGGTCGAGGCCCGCAGCTGGGCGACCTCACGCTCGGTCGTGGTGCGCAGCTTGGCGATCTCGCGCTCGGCGTCCGCCCGCTTCTCCGCGACCTCGTGGTCGGCGGTGGCGCGGATCTTGGCGACCTCGCGCTCGGTGGTGGCGGTCAGCTCGTCGGCCTCGCGCCTCGCCGTCGACCGGATCTCCTCGGCGTCGCGCTCGGCGGTGCTGCGCATCTCCTCGGCCTCGCGCGCGGCCAGCGCCCGCTTCTCGGCCGCCTCGTTCTCCGCGGCCGCCCGCAGGTCGGCGGCGTCCACCTTGGCGGCGGCGCGGATCTCGTTCGCCTCCGACCTGGCCGCCTGGACGAGCTCGGTAGCCTGCTCCTCAGCCAGCCTGAGCAACTGCTCGATGCGGGCGCCGAGACCTGAATACGTCGGCCGCTCCTGCTCCTGCAGCTGGCGCTGAGAGTCGGACAGCTCCCGCTGGAGGGCGCTGACCTGTTCCTTGGCCTGACGCAGTTCGGTGTCGAGAGTCTTCAGGTGGTCGTGGACCTGGTGCCGGTCATAACCCCGGAGCACCACGTCGAATTCGCGAGATGGGGCGTCCTCGAAGAAGTTGTTGAGCTGGGCGTCGATGTCGGACTGCATGAGGCTCGATCCTGGTTGTCGAGACGGCTACAGGGGCCGGACGGGGGGTCGTTCCGAGGCGAGGAAGCCGGTGTGGCGTCCACGTCCGGTGGTACGCCAGCGTACTCCGGTACTGCCGCCTTGGAGGCCCCCTCCGACTTTCTGCGCGACTTGTTACGTATGAACGTTTCTTGCGTTTGCCTAGCGCCTGGACGTCTCGACGAGCTCGGTGAGAACCCCTCCCACGTCCTTGGGATGCAGGAACGCGATCGAGGCTCCCATCGACCCGTGCCTGGGCCGCTCGTCGATCAGGCGCACGCCCTTCGCCCCGATCTCCTCCAGGGCCTTGGTGACGTCCGCCACGCCGTACCCGATATGATGCACGCCCTCGCCCCGCTTGGCGAGGAACCTGCCCACGGCGGTGTCGGGGTGCAGCGGTTCGAGGAGCTGGACGTACGACGCGCCCCGGTCGCCGTCGGCCACGTGCAGCATGGCCTCCCGGACGCCCTGCTCCTCGTTCACCTCGCGGCTGACGACGGTCAGCCCGAAGACGGACTCGTAGAACTCGATCTTCTCTTCCAGGTCGTGACAGGCCACGCCAACGTGGTCGATCCGCAGCAGCATCGCCGGTTCCCTTCGCCGTTCCCGTCGTCGCCGCCCGCGTCCGGGCGGCCGTACTACTCCTGGGTATGGTGACACCGTCGCCCCGATCTCGTAGTGGAGGGTCTCAATGTCTGGTTCCGTCATCGTCGCCGGAGCACGCACACCGATCGGACGGCTCCTCGGCTCGCTCTCGAACCTGTCCGCCGTCGATCTGGGCGGTATCGCGATCAAGGCCGCACTGGAGCGGGCGGGCGTGTCCCCCGGCCAGGTCGAATACGTGATCATGGGGCAGGTGCTCCAGGCCGGGGCCGGTCAGATTCCCTCGCGTCAGGCGGCGGTGAAGGCCGGCATCCCCATGACCGTGCCCTCCCTCACCATCAACAAGGTCTGCCTGTCGGGCCTCGACGCGATCGCGCTGGCCGACCAACTCATCCGCGCGGGCGAGTTCGACGTCGTCGTCGCGGGTGGCATGGAGTCGATGACCAACGCGCCGCACCTGCTGCCCGGCCTGCGCAAGGGAGTGAAGTACGGCAGCGCCGGGATCCTGGACGCGATGGCCCACGACGGGCTCACCGACGCGTTCGACCAGATCGCGATGGGGGAGTCGACCGAGCGCCACAACGCCAGGCTCGGCCTGACCCGGGAGGAGCAGGACGACTTCTCGGCGCGGTCGCACCAGCGCGCCGCCGAGGCGACGGAGAAGGGCCTGTTCGACGACGAGATCGTCCCGGTGCCGCTGCCGCAGCGCAAAGGAGAACCGGTCCTGTTCTCCGCCGACGAGGGCATCCGCAAGGACACCACGGTCGAGGCCCTGGCGAAGCTGCGCCCGGCGTTCACCGGGGACGGCACCATCACGGCCGGGTCGGCCTCGCAGATCTCCGACGGCGCCGTCGCCGTGGTTGTGATGTCGCGCGCCAAAGCCGAGGAGCTGGGCCTCGAATGGCTGGCCGAGATCGGCGCCCACGGCAATGTGGCCGGGCCCGACAACTCGCTCCAGTCCCAGCCCGCCAACGCGATCAAGCAGGCGCTGGGCAAGCAGGGGCTGACCGTCGGCGATCTCGACCTGCTGGAGATCAACGAGGCGTTCGCCCAGGTCGTGCTGCAGTCGGCGAAGGAGCTCGGCGTCCCGCTCGACAAGGTCAACGTCAACGGCGGCGGCATCGCGCTCGGCCATCCGATCGGCGCGTCCGGCGCCCGGATCGTGCTGACCCTGGCCCACGAGCTGAAGAGGCGCGGCGGCGGCCTCGGCGCGGCCGGCCTGTGCGGCGGCGGCGGCCAGGGCGACGCGCTGATCATCCGGGTGCCCGCGCCCGGCGCCTGAGCGGAGCAGCACGTGGACGTCCGTGAGCTTGTCGGCCAGGCGCGGCTGGGACGGCCGCGCGCCGTGGCACGGCTGATCTCGCTCGTCGAGAACGCTGTCGAGCACGCCGCGGAGGACCGCGGCGGCCGCGCGGGGGCAAACCAGACGAGCCGGGCGCTGCGCGAGGCGATGGCGGAGCTCGCCACCGGCGCCGCCCGGCCGTACAGCGCAAGGATCATCGGCCTGACCGGCTCTCCCGGCGTCGGCAAGTCGACCTCGACCGGCATGCTCATCCGGGCGTTCCGCAGGCGCGGCAGCAGGGTGGGCGTGCTGGCGGTCGATCCGTCCAGCCCGTTCACGGGCGGCGCACTGCTCGGCGACCGCGTACGCATGCAGGACCACGCGACCGACCCCGAGGTCTTCATCCGCAGCATGTCGAGCCGGGGCCATCTGGGCGGGCTCGCATGGGCCACGCCGCAGGCGCTGCGCGTGCTGGAGGCCGCCGGATGCGACGTGATCCTCGTCGAGACGGTCGGTGTGGGGCAGGCCGAGGTGGACATCGCCCGTCTGGCCGACACGACCGTCGTCATCCTCGCCCCGGGCATGGGCGACGGCGTGCAGGCCGCCAAGGCGGGCATCCTCGAGGTCGCCGACGTCCTGGTGGTGAACAAGGCCGACCGCGACGGCGTCCAGGCGACCGTGCGGGAGCTGCGGAACATGACGGGCCTCGTCGAGACGCCGTGGCGGCCCCCGATCGTCACGACCGTCGCCTCCAAGGGCGAGGGCACCGACGACCTGCTGGCCGCGCTGGACAAGCACCAGGCCTACCTGGAGGAGTCCGGCGAGGCCCGCAGGCGGCGGCTGGCCCGGGCCCGCGACGAGATCGAGGCCGTCGCGCTGGCCCAGCTGCGGTCGCGCTTCGCCGTGCTCCACGGCGACCGCCTCGACACGCTCGCCGAGCGGCTGCTCGCCGCGGAGACCGATCCCTACGCCGCCGCCGACGACCTCATCGCCGCGCTGCGCTGACGTGCCGGACCGAGCCGCCGGACCGAGCCGCCGGGCCGAGCCCCGTCCCGTACGGCTCTCGCATCCGGCGGCCGACGGGTCGGGGCGGCCGACGGGTCAGGGCTCCCCGGCGTACTTGACCGTGATCGTCTTGAAGCCGAGGGACTTCAGCATGCCCTCCAGCATGGCCTTGGCGTTCTGGTCGGCCCGGGAGCGCAGGTCACTGGCGGTGGCCGCGTCGGCGATCTTGCGCTCGGCCAGCACGTAGAGCTCCTGCTGGTTCTGCGGCGACGACGACAGGAAGTCGGAGATCCGGTCGAAGATGCCCCGCTCCTGGGCGAAGACGTACGACCGCTTGCTGTCGAGGTTGGGCTTCTCCAGCTCGGCGTGCGGCAGCCGCACCGTCACGGCCGTGCGGTCGGGGGAGACCGTGAAGGCGTCCTTGGGCAGCGCGGAGAAGTCCACATAGGCGTCGACGTTCCCGGCTCCCACGAAGAGCGTGCGGGAGCCCTTGATCGCGTCGGGCACGAACTTCGCGTCCTTCTCCAGGTCGACGATGACCTGGAAGTTGCCGGTCGCGGCCTCGAAGCGGTTGAGGTTCTGCACCGACCTGAGCAGCGCGGGCCCGCTGCGGTCGATGGTCTGCTCGCCCAGCGGGTTTAGCCAGGACCAGGTCAGCCGGGCGCCGACCACGAGCAGCAGGACCACGAACAGCAGGCCGGCGAGCACCCGCCAGCCACGCCGGGAGCGGCGTGCGGGGGCCCCGGCGCTCGCCGTGGCGTCGGTGGCGGCGGCGCCGGTGTCGGCCGGCGCGAACGAGGGACGGGTCTGACGGTCCACGGGGGGAATCTTCCCGGTATTCCCGCGATCTCACGCCCGGCAAGATCATGTCTGTCTCCGGGCCGTGCTTCGGCCCTCCCAAACCCGTCTTTTCGTCCCGCCCGCACGCCTTTCGCGCTCCGCCGTACCACTTTTGTCCGGGTCTGCGGGCCGGATGTGACTCCCGCTGTACCGCTGCCCTGCCGCCGTACCGCTGCCGTCCGGGTGCGCGGACCGGACGCGCGGCACGTACGGCCGGAGTCCTTGCCCGGGACTCGGCCGTCGAGCGCTATGCGGCGGGGGCCAGGAGCGCGCCGGGTACGCCCGCCACGCCGGGACCGTCCTGGGGATCCGCCTCACGGGCGCCGGTGGTGTCGCCCGTGGCGGGCCGGGCACGGTCGGTGCGCCCGCCGGCGCCGTCGACGTGCCCGTCACGCCCGCCGCCCCCGGGAGAGCGGCCGGCCGGGCCGCCAACCCCGGGAGAGCGGCCGGCCGGGCCGCCACCGCCGGGGACACGGCCGGACGCGGCGCCGGGCCCGGGGACGCGCTCCGGGTGAGCGCGACGCACGCCCTGACCGCCGTCCCTGCCCTGACCGTCGTTTCCGCCAGGTCGGCCGTTCCCGCCGGGTCCTCCCGGTATGGCGGGGCCGCCCTGCCCCGGTGGCCGCCCGCGTCCCGGCGCGTTCCCCGTGCCCTGTGCCGTGCCCTGTGCCGTGCCCTGTGTCGTGCCCTGTGTCGTGCCCTGTGCCGGGAGACCTCCGGGCTGGAGACGGCCAGGCTGCATCGGGCCGGATTGCGAAGCGCCGGGCCGCGGCCGGCCGGGCCGGTCCGGGAAGGGCGACGGGCTCGCGCCCTCGCCGCCGGACCGACCGGGAAACGCGGTGTCGCCGGTCCTGCCGGGCCGCCAGGGATGCCGTGGCCGTCCCCTGCCGGGGCCCCAGGGACCGCCTCTCCGGACCCCCTCGCCGCTCGGCGCGCCCCAGGAATCCGGATACCCCCGGCCCATCGGGCCCCGGCCTGTCGGGTCCTGGCCTGCGGGGCTCGCGGCGGGAGGAGACGGCCATACCGGAACGGACGGACTCGGGCCGGTCCACCCCGGACCGGTTCCGCCGCCGAGCGGGTCCATGCCCGGCTCACCCCCGGTGTCCGGGCCTGCCGCCATGCCGGTCGCGACGGTCGTACCCGGATATGTCGGTTCGACCGGATAGTGCGGCGCGTACGCGGGAGCGGAGTTCACCGGATAGCCCGTCGCGACGGGCTCAGCCGGCCGGGTACCGCCGCCGAAGTGCTTGGCCTGAAGGCGGCAGGACACGAAGTCGGAGTAGAACATGCGCAGCCAGTCGCGCCGCTGGGCCTCGGTCAGTTCGGAGAACCACACGGACGCCTCGCGATGCTCGCGCGACGGTCCGCCGGGCGGCGAGACGCCGCGCAGCCAGGCGACGACGACGGCCCGGTAGCCCGCGGCCGCGGTTTCCGGGCAGGGACGGGCCAGACGGTCGAGGAACTCGGTGGCCGCCCGCTGGGCGTACCCGGACCCGAGGTCGTCGAGGTGGACGACGACCACTCCCCGCCCCGCCGGGTCCTGCTCGCCGTACGCCCGTTGCTCGACCCTCGTGAAGGCCGCCGGCGTGCCGTTCAGGCGCATCGCGAGCGCGGTGAACACGGTGGCGAGCTCGGCCAGCCCCCCGCGAAGCGCCGGATGCACGCATACGCTGATCGGCCATTCCTGGCAGACGAGGCGTTCGCTCACCGTCATCGTCCGCGGCCCGGTCACGAGCCGGGCCGCACCGGTCCCCGCCGCCAGTACGGCGATCACCGCGGCGGCCAGTGCCAGCGTCCGCCGGGTCACCAGGGCCACCCACCCGAGGAGCAGCGCGGTGCTGAGACCCAGCAGCCAGAGCGTCTGGTCCGTGTAGGCGCTCTCGCTCACGCCCGACAGCAGGTCGTACGGCTCCCCGGTGGCGGGAGCGAGCCGGTCGGCCCAGTTGGGCCCGGTGGCCACCCAGGTGAACAGCCCGTACGTGCCGGCTCCCGCGATCAGCGGGACGACGACGACCGGCACGAGCCAGCCGAGGATCCAGCCGACCACGACATACAGCCCCAGCCCGGCGACGGACATCGCGAGACCGCCGGGCAGCAGCGGCCCGCCCTGCCCGGTCAGCGCGGCGCGCAGCCCGAGCAGCAGCACGGTCGCCCCGAAGGAGCCGGTGACGACCGCGATGATCGACAGCGGCGCCCTGGCGGCCCGCCACGGCGTAAGGACGCGGCCCTTCTCGGCGCTACGCCTGCGCAGCGCGACCCAGGCCGCGAACGCGGCTCCGAGCGGCCCTGTCAGGCGCAGCGAGCCGATGACGGCCGCCACTATGTCATCCCAGTCCATGAAACCGGGAATGAGGACGCTCCACGCGGCGACGAGCGCCAGCACGAGCAGCACGGTCGCCGCGACCAGCGCGCCGTGTTTCAGCTCACCGCGTGAACCGCCCCTATGCTCACCCACAGCAGGACGCGGCCCATGGCCACGCCGCCGACGTCCGGCGCGCATGCGGCGCCGGGACAGCGATGCTGTCCATTGAGAATCTCCCCCGTGTCTGTGTGAGCGGTGCGCGAACCCACGCCGTTCCCCGTGGCGCTGGTTCACCGGCCGGCCTCGCCTCGCCCGCTGTCAGACGCGTTCCCCGCGGACCCCCGTCCGCGAGACGTCCTCTAGCAGACGGGGTTCCCCGTGCCGCCGGGTTTGCCGCCGCCTCACCTTTCGACGTGGCAACCATAACGGAGCGTGACCCGTACGGGGGGGAGTTCTGGGGTCAAGGAATCAATCCGGTTACGCTCGGTGCGCCGGTCGATCATGGCCGGCGTCGCGCTACCGTATATCGCTGTGTCCGTTCCGCCCAGCTCAGAGCCGCCGCCCACGGGCGGCCCCCGGCCGCTCAAGCTCCCGTTCGACCCGATCGAGCGGGCGGCCGAGACCTGGCGTTCGACGTTCGGGCCGTCGTCCGCCATGGCCGCCGTCACTTCGATCATGAGAGCCCATCAGATCCTGCTGGCGCAACTGGACACGCTGCTCAAGCCGTACGACCTGACCTTCGCCAGATACGAGGCGCTCGTGCTGCTCACGTTCAGCCGGGCCGGGTCGCTCCCGCTGTCGAAGATCGGCGAGCGGCTGATGGTGCACCCGACGAGCGTGACCAACACCGTGGACCGCCTCGAGCGGGCCGGCCTGGTCCGCCGCATGCGCAACCCGCGCGACGGCCGCGGCGTGCTCGCCGAGATCACCGACGCGGGCCGGGACATCGTACGGCGGGCCACGGCCGACCTGATGGACGCGGGTTTCTGCCTGGGCATGTACGACGATGCCGAGCTGGACGAGATGTTCGCCCTGCTCAGGACCCTGCGCGTCGCGGCGGGCGACTTCAGTTCCTGACGGCGGCGCGCGGATTCAGGCGCGGGCCAGCATGGCGAACGAGCCCCGGACGAGGGCCAGCAGTTCGGCCACGGCCGAGGTCTCGTCCAGTGCGGTGCGGGGGTTGCCGGTTAGCGCGGTCACCACGTACGTCCTGCCCGCGGCGTCACGGGCGAGGTAGCCCATGGAGAGCACGCCGGGCTCGGAGCCGCCCTTGTGCCAGACGGTGGGCCATGCCTTCGGGTCGAGCCCGAGCCCGGCGTCGTTGGCGGACATGGCCTCGCCGAGGGGCGGCGTGTTCAGCGCGGACAGGCCGGCGAAGGCGCGGCAGACGTCCCCGGGAGAGCCGAACCACTCCAGCCTGTCGATGTCCCTGGGCGTGGTCCACGCCCGCACCTTGGTCAGGGGCGTACGCGCGACGGTGGTGGCGAGATAGCGGTACCGCCGGGAGCGGTCGAGCGACAGGTACTTCTTCCCGAGGTGGGGGTAGTCCGCCGCCTTGAGGAGGAAGAGCTCCCTGGTCGTGAGGAACGGCCGGTTCAGCGCCGCGTGACCGGACCACTTGCGCGTCTGGGCCTCCACCCGGGCGCGGCCCGCCTTGTCGAGCAGCAGGTCGGCGCCCGTGTTGTCGCTGATCGAGATCATCAGCTTGGCCGCCTCACGTACGGAGACCGTGCTGTTGTCCGGACGGTCCTGGAGCGTGCCGCTCGGCAGGCTCTTCAGCTCGGGCCGGATGGTCAGGGGCGTGTCCCAGGAGAATCGGCCCTTCTTGATCTGCTCGGCCGTCGCGCCCAGCACGTACAGCTTGAACATGGAACCGAGCGGACGGGGGGTGTCCGGCGCGACCGCGTGCACGGCACGGCATGTGCCGTCGGCGCGGACCTCGGCCGCCAGGAACCCCACCCGGGGCGCGACCGCACGCAGGCGCTTGTCCAGCTCGGCCCAGCTCCGCGGCGCCTCGCGCTGCTCCGGGCGGAACAGGAGCCCGTTGATCCTCCCGTCGCCGTCGACGGACACGGTGAGTTCGAGTCGTCCCTGGCCGGTCATGACCACTCCGGAGAGGGTGGTCGGCGTGACCGCGGTCAGCGACTCGAGCCGTACGCCGCCCAGGCTCTTCAGCAGCTCGTTGAGCTGGGCCGGAGGAACCTGCGAGAGGAAGTCGGCGCTGAAGTGCGCCTTGACCTGGTCCTCGGGGATCGGCGGGGCGGCGGCCGCCGTCAGGAGCCAGCGAAGCTGCTCGCCTGCCGGTGAATTCGGAATGTCCGGTGTGGGCGCGGGGATGGGCGTCGCCGCGGCGGTAGCCACACCGGCGCTGACGGCGTCGGCGGCCGCGGCGGCCGGGGCGGCGGTGGCCGCAGCGGCGAGCGCGAGTGCCGCGCTCATGAGGGGAATCGTCCTGCTACGCATCGATCTCGGCGGGGTCGGCACGAGAAAGCTCCTTCGATAGGGGGATCCGGCGCCCGGGTGCAGAACCGTCGGCGATTCGCCGCGGCGGTGGGCGTCCACGTGATCTCACGCTAATGATCACGATGCGGTCCCGACAGCCTGCGAACCCCCGGCCTGCGGACTGCGGGGAGCCGCACCGAATGTGAGGACAACCTCATAGACGGTGGACGCGCGTGCCCGTCAGGATGCCTGCCATGAAGTCCACGGCAGCGGCCCGCCCGCTCGCGGCGGGCATGACCGCCGTCGCCGCCGCCGGGATCGTCGCCGGCGCGTTGCTCGAGACGGGGCTGCCGGCCCCCGCGTCGCAGTGGGTGTTCATCGCGATCGCCCTGCCCCTGCCCGCTCTCGGCTGGCTGATCGCGGCCCGGCGCCCGGACAACGCCTACGGCTGGCTGCTGCTGGCGGCCGCGGACTGTCTCGGGCTGGGCGGACTCGGTGTCGGCCTGCTGCTCCGGCTCGGTCCTGATCCGTACTGGCCGGTCGTCGTCGCCGCCGTGCTGAGCTCGGCGTTCCCGGTCTTCTACGGACTGTCGTGGGTGTTCGTGCCGCTCCTGTTTCCCGAGGGGAGGCTGCCGTCACGGCGCTGGCGCGTCGTCGCGGTCATGGCGATCGCGGCGATCGCGGCGCACTGGCTGGGCGTGCTGTTCATGCCCGGCGGTTATCCGGACGGGGTCGTACACGCCAGCTCTTTCGGGCTGCGGGGGCCGCTCGGTTTCGTCGCCGTGCTGCTGGCGACGGTCGGCCAGCTGGCCGCCTTCCTGCTGGCGCTGGTCGTGCTGGGCGGCCTTCTCATCCGTCTGTGGCGCAGCCGCCCGCCCGAGCGGGGCCGGCTCGGCTGGATGGTGGCGGGCCTGCTGTCCAACCTCGGCGCCTTCGTCGTGATCGCGGCTGCGGGCGTGTCGGAGACGTACGGCGCCGCCGACGTCGTCGGGGTGCTGGGCGTGGTGGGGGCGCTGCCGGCCGCGATCGGCGCCGCCGTGCTGCGGCACGACCTGCTCGACATCAGGGTCGGCGTCAGGGGCTCGCGTCTGTATCTCGTCTTCGACGTCCGCCCGACGGTCGACGAGCTGCTGTCCCGCCTCGGCCCCGATCTGGAGGAGGCCGAGCCGGTCGAGCAGCTCGGCAGGCTGGCGCAGGCGGTGCGGGCGGGACTGGACACCCGCTGGGCCGCCGTCGAGCTCGCGGACGGCACCCGCGTCGTGGCGGGGGAGGAGCGGGGCGAGGCCGTGCTCACGGTCCCGGCCGGGCTGGGGCGCATCAGCTGCGGACCCAAGGCGGCGGGGCGGCTGACCCGCGACGACAGGCGGCTGCTCGCGGCCCTGGCCGTGCCGGTCGGGCTCGCGATCCGCAGCGCGGCGCTCGCCGCCCGGCTGGTGAACGCTCAGGAGGCCGAGCGGCGGCGGATCGAGCGCAACATCCACGACGGCGTGCAGCAGCAGCTGGTGGCGCTGATCGCGGGGCTGGAACTGGCCCGCGCGACGGGCGGCGGGACAGAGTCCCTGGCCCTGCTGCGGGAACAGGCCCGCCAGGCGCTGGCGGACCTGCGGGACCTCGCGGCCGGCATCCATCCCTCCGTGCTGAGCCAGGGCGGTTTGGTGGAGGCCGTCGAGGGGCGGTGCTCGGGCCTGCCCGTCCCGACCACCGTGACGGCGGATCCGGCTTTGCGCACCCGCAGGTTCCCGGACGAGATCGAGGGAGCGATGTATTTCGTGGTCAGCGAGGCGATCGCCAACGCGCTCAAGCACGCGGGGGCGTCGCGGATCGAGGTGCGGCTCCGGCACGACGGCGGCAGGCTCCAGGCGTCCGTGACCGACGACGGGACGGGGTTCGACCCCCGGGCCGTGCCACGCCGCGGACTGGCCACGCTGGCCGACCGCATGGCGGCGCTCGGCGGAGGACTGGAGACGACGGCCGGGCCCGGAGAGGGAACGCGGGTGCGCGCCTGGGTGACCGCCAATGCCTGAACGTCCCGCCGCAGGGTCCGCGTTCGGGTCCACCGCCGGGTCCACCGCAGGGTCCGCGTTCGGGCCCGTCTCCGGGTCCACCGCGGGGCCCGTCTCCGGGGCCGCCCTCGAGTCCGCCGCGGGAGAGGAACCGCGCAGGCTGCGCGCCCTGGTCGCCGACGATCATTACCTCGTGCGGGAGGGCACCCGGCGGCTGCTGGAGAGCTCGGGGGAGGTCGCGGTCGTCGGGGCGATGGGAAGCGCGGCGGAACTGGTCGACGCGGCCAGGCGGCTCAGACCCGACGTGATCGTCACCGACATCCGTATGCCGGGCGAGGGATGGCGGCCGGGGTTCGAGGGGATCGACGCCGCCCACCGCGTCCGCGCGGCCGATCCCCGCGTCGGCGTCGTCGTGCTGTCGCAGTTCGCCGACTCGATCTACGCCTTCGAGCTGTTCAGGGGCGGCACCGAGGGCCTCGCGTACCTGCTGAAGGACCGGGTGGGCGACATCGACGAACTGCTCGGCGCGATCCGCTCGGTCGCCGCGGGCGGCTCGGTCATCGACCCGAAGGTCGTCGAGGGGCTGCTGGCGCGCCGCGCCGTACGGGGAGAGCGGGAGGCGTTCACGCCTCGGGAACGTGACGTGCTGCGCGAGATGGCGGCCGGCAGGTCCAACGGCGGCATCGCGCGGGCGCTGTCGCTGTCGATCTCCGCCGTGGAGAAGAACGTGAACTCGATCTTCCTGAAGCTGGGGCTCGAGACCAGCCCGGACATCCACCGCCGGGTCGCCGCCGTTCTCGCCTACCTCGGCGGTTCGTGATCCGCGCCGCGTCCGCGCCGCCCGGGTGGGCCGGTGACGCACACCGCACGGGTGCGGCACCGGCCCGGGGGCGTCAGCGGCCGACGGCGCGCAGGGCGTCGACGATGCCCCTGCCGTAGAAGCCGTTGCCGGACGGGCCGCCCTCACAGGTGTGCGTGGTGGTCACGGTGGAGCCGCTCGGCAGGATGCGGGTGTAGGTGAACGCGGGCGGGTTCGGGCAGGCGGCCCCGGTGGCCGTGCCCTCGAGGATCGCCTCCACCTTGTCGGGGTCCAGCGTCAGGCCGCCGTGGGCACGGTCGTGCTTGCCGTACCTGCTGACGATCAGCGCCGCGACGCCGGCCGCCCGGGGAGAGGCCATCGAGGTGCCCTGCAGGTACTGGTAGTAGCCGCAGACGGAGCCCTTGCAGTCCTTCACGACGTAGTCGACGGTGGGGTCGCCGTTCTCGTCGATCTCGCCGTTGGCGACGGCGAGCGCCTTGGGGTACGCCGCCAGCGTGGCCTTCGTGAGGTCCCTCGTGTTGCCGGGGGTGTCGTAGACGTCGCCACCGGGGGAGGCCACGTCGACGTAGCCGTCGCCGTAGCTGGAGTAGTAGGCCTTCCGTTTGCTGATGCCGGTCGAGGAGACCGAGATCACGTGCTCGGCCTCACTCGGCAGCGAGACGCAGGACGAGGGGATGGTCCGGGACCTGGCGGCCTGGCCGGGGACACCGGCGAAGTCGGGGCTGGCGGTGTCGACGTTCGTCTTGGTGTAGTCGATCGCCTCGTTGCCGGCCGCGCTGACGACCGTCACACCGTGCGCGTGCGCGTAGTCGATCGCGCGCTGGGTGGCGGCGACGTACAGCCGCTGCTGGGCCTGCTCCTCCGGGCTGTCGGCCGGGTTGTCGGCGCAGTTGAACAGCCACGGGTCGACGTAGTAGCTCATGTTGACCACGTCGACGCCGATGTCGCCCGCGTAGGTGAGGGCGTCGACGGTGGGCTGGAGGAAGAAGTAGCCCGAGTCCTGGCCGGCCCGCAGGTTGACGATCGTCACCTTGGGAGCGACGCCCGAGACGCCCAGCTTGTTGACGGGCGAGGCGATCGACGAGGCGACGTGGGTGCCGTGGCCGTTCTCGTCCACGTCGTTCGGGTCGGTGCAGGAGCCGTCGGGGTCGCTCTCACAGGGGCCGTCGATCTCGGTGCCGTTGGCGTCCGCCGGCAGGTCGACGGTGAAGTTGCGGCTCAGCCTCCGGTCGAAGTTCGGCGCGATGTCGGGGTGCGAGCCGTCGACGCCGGTGTCGAGGATGCCGACGAGGACGCCCTTGTCCCCCTGCTCGAACCTGTGGGCCTGGTCCGCGTGGATCTGCTTCATGTCCCACTGCAGGCCGGCCAGCGGCTCGTCCTTGACGTTGCGTCCCCATCTGAGGGGTCCGCCGCCCCGGCCCTCCTTCTCCACGGCGTGGTTCTTGGCGGCCCGCGCCACGGCCTTCTTCGCGGCGGCGGACGCCTTGGCGGCGTCGGGCGTGCTGCCGATCGACTGGTTTCGGGCGACCCCTTCGACGGCCGCCGCGCTGTGGAGGGCGTTGACGAAGTCGGCGTTGGTCGTGCCGACCGTGGCCAGCCCGACCTCGGTGTTCACCGTGAGCACGCTGCCGCCCGCCGCTTCGATCGCCTTCCGGGCGTCCGCCGCGGTCGCGCCTTCCTTGTACAGAACCACGTATTCGGTCTGGGCCGCCGGTTCGGCCTGCGCCGGTGCGGCAAGCGTTGCCGCCACCGTCGCCGCGGTCGCGGCGACTACTGTCAAGCGCTTCACATCCACCTCCGTGTGGACTTCAGGGGCGCTGACCATGCTTGAAGATTCCAACGCCCTGTCAACGGTCCGTGACAGATCGCGACCAACGTGTGACATGACGTCGAGAGAGGTGACCCGGTCGGTCCTGAAGCGTCCCGGAGAACGGCGGTGGCCGAATTTAGTAGGAAGTCCTAGTATTTTCTCGAAGAGTGAGATCCGGGGAGGGTGCATGGAGCCGGAGGCGACGAGCGCCGAGGTGAGCGCGGCGGCGATCGAGGCGGGGCGGGCCCGTTGGCAGGCGCGGTACGACGCCGCGTTCAAGCGGGACCGCGAGTTCCGGACGCTGTCGGGGCTGGAGGTTGACCCCGTCTACGGGCCGCCCGGAAACGACCCCGGCTTCGAGCGCATCGGCTGGCCGGGCGAGTTCCCCTTCACCCGTGGCCTGTACGCCACCGGGTACCGCGGCCGTCCCTGGACCATCCGGCAGTTCGCCGGGTTCGGCAACGCCACGCAGACCAACGAGCGCTACAAGATGATCCTCGGCGCCGGGGGCGGCGGCCTGTCGGTGGCGTTCGACATGCCGACGCTGATGGGCCGCGACTCCGACGACCCCCGCTCGCTCGGGGAGGTGGGCCACTGCGGCGTGGCGATCGACTCGGCCCTCGACATGGACCTGCTGTTCGACGGCATCCCGCTCGACGAGGTGACCACGTCGATGACGATCAGCGGGCCCGCCGTGCCGATCTTCTGCATGTACGTGGTCGCGGCCGAGCGGCAGGGCGTGCCGGTGGGGAAGCTCAACGGCACGCTCCAGACGGACATCTTCAAGGAGTACATCGCGCAGAAGGAGTGGCTGTTCGCCCCCGAGCCGCACCTGCGGCTGATCGGCGACCTGATGGAGTACTGCGCCGCCGAGATCCCCGCGTACAAGCCGCTGTCGGTGTCGGGCTACCACATCCGCGAGGCGGGGGCCACGGCCGCGCAGGAGCTGGCCTTCACGCTGGCCGACGGCTTTGGCTACGTCGAGCTGGGACTGTCGCGCGGCCTCGACGTGGATGTGTTCGCGCCGGGTCTGTCGTTCTTCTTCGACGCGCACATCGACTTCTTCGAGGAGATCGCGAAGTTCCGCGCCGCCCGGCGGATCTGGGCCCGCTGGATGCGCGACGTGTACGGCGCGCGCACCGAGAAGGCGCAGTGGCTGCGCTTCCACACCCAGACGGCGGGGGTGTCGCTGACCGCGCAGCAGCCGGACAACAACATCGTCCGCACCGCGATCGAGGCGCTGGCGGCCGTGCTCGGCGGCACCAACTCGCTGCACACCAACGCGCTGGACGAGGTGCTAGCGCTGCCGTCGGAGAAGGCCGCCGAGATCGCCCTGCGCACCCAGCAGGTGATCATGGAGGAGACGGAGGTCGTCAACGTCGTCGACCCGCTGGGCGGCTCCTGGTACGTCGAGGCGCTGACCGACCGCCTGGAGGCCGAGGCGGAGAAGATCTTCGCGAGGATCCGGGAGATGGGCGGCGACGGCACGATGACCGCCGGCATCCTGCGCGGCATCGAGGACGGCTGGTTCATGTCGGAGATCGCCGAGTCGGCCTTCGACTACCAGCGCAAGCTGGAGAAGGGCGACAAGCGGATCGTCGGCGTGAACTGCCACACCGGGACCGTGGAGCAGCCGCTGGAGATCCTGCGGATCAGCCACGAGGTCGAGGCCGAGCAGCGCAGGGTGCTGGCCGAGCGGCGCGCGGCACGGGACCAGGGGGCCGTCGACGCGGCGCTGGCCGCCCTGCGGGCCGCGTCCAAGGGCGACGACAACATGATCCCGCCCATGCTGGAGGCCGTCAGGGCCGAGGCCACCCTGGGCGAGATCTGCGACGTGCTGCGCGAGGAGTGGGGCACCTACGCCGAGCCCGCCGCCTTCTGACCGCGTCCCATCCGCCGCGCCTCCGGCTCGGTGGCGCGGCTTGGGTGCGGTGCGGCCCGAGCCGCGAGCCCGGATCACCATGTCGGCTCGGCGTCATCCGCTGACATACGCATCGGCGTCTGACGGCGACCCACCGGCCTGACGCGCGGGTGGCCGCGGAGGCGAGACGTCAGGCGGAGGCGAGGGCGGCGATGCGGTCGAGGAGGGATTCCAGCGTCTTGTCGTCGGTGGCCGGGGCCATCACCGTCACCCGCAGGTGGCGTACGCCGCCGAGCTCGGCCGAGGTCAGGTGGAAGGAGCCCTCCTCCAGCAGGGTCTCGCGGATGACGGCCTGGTCGCCGTCGCCGTACCGGAAGCAGACGATGTTGCTCTCCGGCTCGTACGGGCAGTGGAAGCCGGGCCGTTCGCGGGCCAGTTCCCAGAAGCGGTGCGCGGTGGCGTACCGCCGCGCCACGTGCTCGCCGAGCCCCCGCTCGCCCCGCCAGGCCAGGTTGAGGAAGATCTTGAGCCCGAGCGCGGCCTTGCTGCACTCCACGGTCCTGCCGATCAGGTCGAACCCCTGGTCGCCGTAGAACAGGTAGCTGGCCCGCTGCCGGAACGCGGCGTCCAGGTCGCCCTCACGCCGTACGAGCACGGCGGCCGCGAGGCCGGAGGTGCGCAACATCTTGTGGGCATCCCAGATGACCGAGTCCGCCAGTTCGACGCCGTCGAGCAGGTGCCGGTGCTCCTCACTGAGCAGCGCCGACGCTCCGTGCGCGCCGTCGACGTGGAACCACAGCCCGTGCTCGGCGCAGAACTCGCCGATCGGCCGCAGGTCGTCGTACAGGCCGGTGCCGGTGGCACAGGCGGCCGCGACCAGGGCCATCGGCCGGCGACCGGCCCGCCGGGCACGGTCGAGCCCCTCGGGCAGCCGGGCCACGTCGATCCTGCCCAGGTCGTCCACGTCGAGCGGCACGACCGCGCGCTCGCCGAGGCCGAGGATCGCCGCCGCCCGGCTGATCGAGTAGTGCGCCGACGGCGGTGCGAGGAGGGCGAGATCCCCGGGCACGCCCTCGGTCCACGCGTCCGGCGCGGCGGCGGCCCGCGCGGCCAGCAGCGCGGTCAGGTTGGCCAGCGACCCGCCGTGGGTGAGCACGCCGCCGCCCTCGGGAAAGCCGACCGTGCCGAGCATCCAGCGCAGCACCTCGAACTCGACCGTCGCCGCCGCGGCCCCCATCTCGTAGACCGCCATGGGGTTGTTGATCGCGCCGTGGACGAAGTCGGCCAGCGCGGCGGGGAAGTCGGGCGCGGCCGTCTGATGCGCGAGGTAGGCCGGGTGGTGCAGCCGCGTGCCCTCCGCGAGATAGGCGCCGAGCCACTCCCGGTAGGCGTCCGGGGTCATGCCGCCCTCCCGGATCCAGCGGGCGAGCCCGAGCCGTCCGGCCAGCTCCGCGGGAGGCCTGCGGCGGATCACCGGCGCCGCCCCGTCCTGGCTCTCCCGCACGTACGCGGCGAGCTCGCGCACGGTCACCTCGGCGGCGTGGACGAACTCGTCGATGTCCCAGATTTGATCCGGTTCCGTGACATTGGGCGCCATGTGATCCGGTCCGGTGGGATTGGGCCCCGTGGGATTGGGCCGCAGGTGGTTCGAGGTCATGCCGGAATGATGCCGGTATCGGGCGTCTGTCCGCTCAGCCCACCCAATTGCCCGCTCTGCACGCCCAACCGACGGCACACAGGCCCGTGAGCGCCGGACCGGAGCCGATTTTCCGTGCCGAGCGCAGGACCGCAGGGCCCGGCCGGCTGAAGAGCCGCGCTCCGGCGAACCGGTGGCGCCGGTCTCACACGCCCACGGTTCCGTCGACGCCCTCGCGCAGGAAGTCGGCGTGTCCGTTGTGCCGGGCGTACTCATGGATCATGTGGAGCATCACCAGCCGCAGCGACACCTCCTCGCCCCAGCGGGGCGCGTAGACGGTGACGTCGAGCGACTCGGCCGCACGCTCAATGCGGCGGGAGTGCTCGACCTCCGCCTGCCAGGCCGCGAACGCCTCCGCGCGGGTCGCCCCGGTCGCGTCGTACGCGACCTGGTAGTCGCCCTCCTCCGACCAGACCAGCGGCACGTCCTCCTCGCCGATCACCCGGCGGAACCAGGCACGCTCGACCTCGGCCATGTGCCTGACCAGGCCGAGCAGCGAGAGCGTCGACGGCGGCATCGACCTGCGGCGCAGCTCCTCGTCCGAGAGCCCGTCGCACTTCAGCGCGAGCGTCGCCCGGTGGTAGTCGAGAAACGCGCGCAGCATCTCGCGCTCACCGGCGATGCTCGGCGGACCGATGCGTTCCACTGCCATGCCCTGCCTCTTTCATGTGGCGATCGTGCCGTTTCACCCTACGGCGAGCCGCCGAGGCGGCCCGATCGCGAACGTACGTGGCGGGATCGCACGGATCACGCCGGCGCGTACGGCAGGATTGGGGGTATGGCAGCGGAGTTCTCTCGACCTGGATCGCTCTACGGCGCCGTGGACCTCGGCGCGCGCAAGCAGGCACTCGAGGCGCAGGCGCGGCGTGAGGCCGCCGGACCGTCAGGAGCAGCCTCGGCGGAGGTCATCGAGGTGACCTCGGCCACCTTCAACGCCGACGTGGTGGAGCGCTCTTTGAGCGTTCCCGTAATCGTCGAGGCGACGGTGACCAGGGCCGAGCAGGTCCGGCAGTTCAGCGGCGTGATGGAGAAGCTGGCCGCGGAGGCGGCGGGCGCGTGGGTGCTGGCCAGGGTGGACGTGGAGGCCGACCCGCAGCTCGCCCAGGCGCTGCGGATGCGCGCGGTGCCCACCGTCTACCTGGCCTTCCAGGGGCAGCTCATGCCCCTGTTCGAGGGCCCGCTGCCGGAGGCGCAGCTCCGGCAGGCGTTGTCGCAGGTGTTCGAGCAGCTCGGCGTGGAGCAGGTGGCGCCGGCCGAGGGGGAGCCCGCCGAGCCGCCGGTCGACCCCGAGCTCCTGGCGGCCGAGCAGGCCGTGGAGAAGGGCGACCTGGACGCCGCGGCCGCGGCCTACCAGCGCCTGCTGGCGAGGTCGCCGTCCGACGAGATCGCGAAGATCGGCCTGGCTGGAGTCGGGCTGCTGCGGCGCACGCAGGACCTCGACCCGGCCGACGTGCTGCGCCGGGCCGCGGAGAACACCGACGACGTGGACGTGCAGACCCAGGCCGCCGACCTGGAGATGGTCAACGGCCAGGTGGACGAGGCCTTCGACCGGCTCGTCGCGCTGGTGCGGCGCACCAGGGGCGCCGACAGGGACAAGGCGCGGGTCCACCTGCTGGGGCTGTTCGACGCGCTGCCCGCCGACGACGACTCGGTGACGCGCGCCCGCAGGGCTCTGGCCAGCGCGCTTTTCTGACCGGCTCCGGCCCGCGCCCGCCCGGCCCGCGCCCGCCCGGCCCGCGCCCGCCCGGCCCGCGCCCGCCCGGCCCCGCCGGGGCGGCGGCGCGCGGGCCCGGCACGGCGCGTGATGCGAGGAACACGGGTCCGGGCTGAAACACCCTGCTGGTGGTGGCACGATGGATACCACCCATGAGCCGTCCAGCCGGATGCACGAGCGTGGCAGCCACGCGGAGGCCGCGCCTCACTGGAGCAGCCGGGCGAGCACGGCCAGGCATCATCCCGCAAAGGAGCGGATAGACGTGGCCACCGTGCCCAGCGTGTCCTACTCGATCACCGTGCGCCTCGAGGTGCCCGCAGGGGGCAAGGCGGTCAGCCTGCTCACCCACGCGGTGGAGAACGCGGGCGGCGTGGTGACCGCCCTCGACGTGACCAACGCGGGTCACGAGAAACTCCGCATCGACGTGACGTGCGCCGCCAAGGACGCCGACCACGTGCAGGCGATCGTGGACAGTCTCGGCGCGGTCGAGGGCGTCGCGATCCACAAGGTCTCCGACCGGACCTTCCTCATGCACCTCGGCGGCAAGATCGAGATGCAGTCGAAGGTCCCCCTGCGCAACCGCGACGAGCTGTCGATGGCGTACACCCCCGGCGTGGCGCGGGTCAGCCTGGCGATCGCGCGCAACCCCGAGGACGCCCGCCGCCTCACGATCAAGAGGAACTCCGTCGCCGTCGTCACCGACGGCTCGGCCGTCCTCGGCCTCGGCAACATCGGCCCCGCCGCCGCGCTTCCGGTGATGGAGGGCAAGGCCGCCCTGTTCAAGCGGTTCGCCGGCATCGACGCCTGGCCCATCTGCCTCGACACGCAGGACGTGGACGAGATCGTCGCGACCGTGCGGGCCATCGCGCCGGGCTTCGGCGGCATCAACCTGGAGGACATCTCGGCGCCGCGCTGCTTCGAGGTGGAGCGCCGGCTGCGTGAGCTGCTCGACATCCCGGTCTTCCACGACGACCAGCACGGCACCGCCATCTGCGTGCTCGCCGCGCTGACCAACGCGCTGAAAGTGGTCGGCAAGGAGCTTTCCGAGGTGCGGATCGCGCTGGCCGGCGCCGGTGCGGCCGGCACCGCCGTCCTGCGCCTGCTGCTGGCGGCCGGGGCGAGGAACGTCGTCGTCTGCGACTACCACGGGGCGGTGCACCTCGGACGCGACGACCTCGACGACTCGCTGCGGTGGATCGCCGAGCACACCAACAAGGAGGGGTACGGCGGCGACCTGCGCGGCGCGGTCAAGGGCGCCGACGTCTTCGTCGGCGTCTCCGCGCCGGGGATCCTCACCGGGGACGACGTCGCCGCCATGGCGAAGGACGCGGTGGTGTTCGCGCTGGCCAACCCCGAGCCGGAGGTCTCTCCCGACGACGCCCGCGAGCACGCGGCGGTCGTGGCCACGGGCCGGTCGGACTACCCCAACCAGATCAACAACGTGCTGGCGTTCCCGGGCGTGTTCCGCGGCCTGCTCGACGCCCAGGCGGACGGCGTCACGCAGGAGATGCTCCTCGCGGCGGCCCGCGCGCTGGCGGCCGTGGTGACGAGCGAGGAGCTCGGCCCCAACTACATCATCCCCAGCGTCTTCCACCCCGACGTCGCCAACGCGGTGGCGGCGGCCGTACGGGAGTCGGCCGGGGGCAGGCCGCGCGGCTTCACCGAGGCGTAGCGGAGCCGGCCACCTCGGCCGAAGCCGGTCGCCGCAAGGATTCCGCCGGTCCGCTCACCAGCGGAATCTCCGCGGGTCCCGGTCGGCGTCCTCGCCTTCCCCCGCGCTCTCCGGAGGCTGTCGCCAGCTCTCGCACCGTGATTCCTTCACCACCGTAAGTGATATGGCGCGGCAAACCGGGGTCGGCGTACCCGAATCCGCGATCCTCCCTCATGATGGGATGTATGGCGGAAGCGATCTACGTCGGCGGGTTGCTTGTAGCGACGCCACTGCTCGACGACCCCAACTTCCGGCGTAGCGTGGTGCTCGTCCTGGAGCACGACGAGGACGGCGGCACTTTGGGCGTAGTGCTCAACAGACCCAGCGAGATCGCCGTGACCCAGGTCTTACCCTCCTGGGACGCCCTGGTCACGGGTCCTCCGGTGCTGTTCGAGGGCGGGCCGGTGCAGACGGACAGCGCGCTCGCACTGGCCGTCGTGCTCAGCGGCGAGGAGCCGCTGGGCTGGCGCCGGCTGCAGGGCAGGGCCGCGGTCTCACGCCTCGGCACGGTGGACCTCGACGCGCCCCCGGAGATCCTGGCGGGGGAGATCTCCCAGATGCGGATCTTCGCGGGCTACGCGGGCTGGACCGCGGGACAGCTCGACAACGAGCTCCAGGAGGGCGCCTGGTACGTCGTGGACGCCGATCCGGGGGACACCTTCCATCCGGACCCGGCCACGCTCTGGCGCACCGTGCTGCGCAGGCAGAAGGGGGATCTCGCGCTCGTCGCGACCTTCCCGGACGACCCCCTGCTCAACTGATCCCCCCGGCAACCCCGCCGGGACCGCGCGGAGGCATGCGGAGGCACGCGGAGGCCGGGCGCGGGTAACGCGCCCGGCCGTGGTGACACGCCGCGTCTCAGCTCGCGGTGCAGCTCACCGCCGGCACCGAGTTGGTGCCGTTCCAGGAGCCGAGGAACCCGAACGAGGCGGACGCTCCGGCGCCGAGGCCGCCGTTGTAGCTCACGTTCTTGGCGGTGATCGACGAGCCGCTCGACGTCACCGTGGCGTTCCACGTCTGGGTGATCGTCTGGCCGTTGGCGTACGTCCAGGTCACGGTCCAGCCGGAGATGGCGCTGGAGCCGGCCTTGACGGTCACCTCGCCCTGGAAGCCGCCGCCCCACTGGTTGGTGACCTTGTAGGTCGCGGAGCAGCCCTTGGCGCCGCCACTGGGGGACGGGCTCGGGGACGGGCTCGCGCTCGGCGAGGCGCTGGGAGAGGCGCTGGGGGAGACGGATGGACTGGCCGACGGGCTCACCTGCGGGCCGCTGTAGATCGTCGCCTCCTTGGCGGTCGACTTGATGCCGTTGGCGCCGTTGAAGAGCCGCTGGCCCCACGAGGTGAGCTGGCCGACGTTGAAGTTGGTCACCTGGTCCAGGTATTCGACGCCGCCGCCGTTGCCGCTCCACGACCAGCCGAGGTAGCCGACGCCACGCGACTGGGCCTGCGACATGATCGTGTCCTCGTCGGGGTCGCCGTCGGAGTGCATGTTGCCGAACTCGCCGATCACCAGCGGCAGACCGGCGGTCTGGAACGCCTGGAGGTAGCCGGTGACCTCGGCGGCCGTGTCGAAGACGCCGTACATGTGGATCGAGAAGACGGTGTTCTTCTGGGGGTCGCTGTCGAAGACGGAGGCGGCGTTGTCGCGCATGACGAACTGCCAGTCCTGGCCCCAGTTGGGCGCGTCGACCATCAGCAGGTGCTGGAATCCGGCGGCCCGCATTCTGCCGATCGCGCTCTTGGTCGCGCTGGTCCAGCCGGCCGGGCTGTTGTTGCCGTACGGCTCGTTGCCGATGTTGATGACGACGTAGTTCTCCTGGCCGGTCAGCACGCTCTTGAGGCCGACCCAGTAGTCGACCGCCTGGTCGAGCGTGTACGCGCCACTCTGCTCGCCGTAGCCGGTCGTATCGTGGTTCTCGAGCACGCAGATTAACCGGTTCTGCTTGCACAACGCGATGACGTTGGAGACGTCGCTCGCCGAGTTGGCCGTCCACCGGCCGCCGCTCAGCACGACGCGGACGGTGTTCGCACCCAGGGACTTGATGTTCGCGAACGAGCTCGTCTGGCTCGGATACCAGGTGTGGGCGTGGCTGGTGCCCCGCATGATGAACGGATTTCCGTTGGCTTCGAGGATCTTCGTGCCGCTGACGTGGAGTCCGGTGGCGGCCTGCGCGTTCTGGGTCATCGCGATCACTGACATCAGGAGGGCGAGAAGGGCCGCGCCCGCGGCGATGAGACGTGTTTTCATTCTGTACCTCGGCTGGGGGATCGGCGCCGGTGGGAGCGCCGAACGCACCATAGGCGGGGAGGCTCGGGGCCGTACAGGAGACGGCTCCGGCGCGGTCATCGGCGGGCACGCCTCCACTGAACCGGTTCTGCTGTGCGAGCCATCGGACCAGCGCGATCTTCCCTTCGGAGCGCTCGCCGGAGACCTGAAACACCGATGAAACGTTCACCTGCCGTCACGGTGGTGCCACGGTAGGGCGGGTGGTCTGTAGGGTCGGCTGCCGTGTCCGAATTCGATGTGGCCGGCGTCGGTGCGCCGGGGTCCGTGCCGCCCGATATCGCCATACCCGCGCTGGATGGGGCGCCCTCGGGCGCCGTACGGTTCGCCGGTGGTGTGCCGGTCGCCCTGGCGGCGCCAGGCGCGGGGCTGGCGTCGTTGCCCGCGGGCCTCGGCGACATGACCACGCTGCGTCACATCGACCTGGACGGGAACGCGCTCGCGGCGGTGCCGGGCTGGATCGGGCGCCTGGAGCGACTGCGCGTCCTGCTGCTCTACGGCAACCGGATCGCGGCCCTCCCGCCCGAGCTGGGCCGTCTCGTCTCGCTGGAACACCTCAGCGTGGGGCGCAACGCGCTGACCGCGGTGCCGGACGCGCTGTGGCGGCTGACCCGGCTGCGGTCGCTCAACCTGGCGGAGAACGAGATCGCGGACCTTCCTGCCGGCCTGGCCCGGCTCCGCGAGCTGCGCATGCTCGACCTGGGACACAACCGGCTCCGCGAGGTGCCCGCGGAGATCGGGGACCTGCCCTGCCTCACCGACTATCTCTACCTGAGCGACAACGGGCTCACCTCGGTGCCCGCCTCGCTGGGGCGTCTCAAGGGGCTCGGCTATCTCAACCTCGCGGAGAACCGGCTGACCGCGCTGCCCGCGTCGATCGGCGGCATGACCGGCCTGCACGAGTTGCGCGTCCACGACAACCGGCTGACCGCGCTGCCGGAGACGATCGGCCGCCTGACCGGGCTGCGCGAGCTGCATCTCAAGAACAACCGTCTCACCGCGCTGCCCGAGCCGATCGGGAGCCTGAGCGCGCTGCGCCATCTGGACCTGCGCGGCAACCCGCTGGAACGGCTGCCCGGCTCCGTCGTCCGCCTGACGGAGCTGACCCACCTCGACCTGCGGGCGACCCGCCTCACCTCGCTGCCCGACGGGCTGGCCGAACTGCCGCGGCTGGAGAAGCTCGACCTGCGCTGGGTCAAGTTCGACGAGGCTCCCGCCTGCGTCCGGCCGCTGCGTGAGCGCGGGTGCGTCGTCCTGCTGTAGGGCGGTGCAGGTGGTGCACCGCTTGGGCCCGGCCCGCAGCGAGGACGAGGCGTCAGCTCACGGCGGAGGCCGGCCCGGCCGCGCCGGAGGAGCGTACGGGCAGGTCCCAGCCGGGCCGCAGGGAGCGCTCGGCCAGCGTGAGCAGGCTCTCGTATCGCCGCGCGAGACCGCTCAGATCCTCCGTGGGCTCGTTCATGCAGAGCAGGCCGATGCCGACGAAGACCGACACGACGAACTGGGAGTGCAGGTCGTCGGGTGCCGTGCCCATCCTGCGGGCCATCTCGGCGACCAGCCTGCGCTCGTTCTCCCTGATTAGCCGCATGGCGCCGGCGAGCAGGGGCGGAGTGGTGTGGACGAGCCGCTGGGCCTTGCGGATCCTGCCCGCCTCGGCGTCGTCGAGCTCTCGTAGGATGCCCAGCATGGCGCGCATCGACTGACTCAACGCCGTGAACGGCGACTCCGACGGCGGCCGTGAAACCAGTTCGGCGAGGAACATCTCCTGCTCATCGGCCGTCAGGGAGAGTGCCACGTCCTCTTTGGACGCGAAGTAGCGGAAGAACGTCCTGGGAGAGACCTCCACCTCGGCCGCGATCTGGTCGATCGTCGTCGCCTCGTACCCCCTGGAGAGGAAGAGGTCGAGAGCCGCGTCGATCAGGGCGTCCCGCGTCCGCTGCTTCTTGCGTTCGCGCAGACCCACGGCGGTCACCTCCTCGAAACTGTCGGTTCACAAACCCTCAATTGTCACCGTATGTCGGATAAAAGGATTTGTCATCTGTCATCGACTGACATAAATTACTGCAGTCGACTCAGTGTTGCTAAGGGGGAACCTCCATGACTCAAGCCGTATCGGCGGTGGACGCCGACGCGCCTCCAGGACGGGGCCAGGGCCATCCGTGGCTCACGCTGCTCGCCGTCTCGCTCGGCGTCATCATGGTCATGCTCGACGGCACGGTCGTGGCGATCGCGAACCCGGTCATCCAGGTCGAACTCAAGGCGACACTGGCCGACCTGCAGTGGGTGACCAGCGGTTACCTGCTCGCGCTGGCGGTCTTCCTGATCACCGCCGGCAAGCTCGGCGACCTCTTCGGGCACAAGCGGGTCTTCCTCATCGGCGTCGCCGGCTTCGCGCTGACCTCGCTCGCCATCGGCCTGTCGTCCTCGATCGGCGTGCTGATCGCGCTGCGCGTGCTGCAGGGACTTTTCGGCGCGCTGCTGCAGCCCGCCGCGCTGGCGTTGCTCCGGTCGGCGTTCCCCGGTGAGAAGCTGAACATGGCCATGGGCGCCTGGGGTGCGATCATCGGTCTGTCGAGTGCGGGCGGCCCGATCGTCGGCGGCCTGCTCGTGGAGAACGTGAGCTGGCAGTCGGTGTTCTTCATCAACGTGCCGGTCGGCGTGGTGGCTCTGGTGTTCGGGCTGTGGGCGCTGCGGGAGAGCAAGGCCAAGACGCTGTCCAAGGTCGACTGGCTCGGCGTCGTGCTGCTGTCCGGCGCGATGTTCGCCCTGGTGTGGGCCATCATCAAGGCTCCCGAGTGGGGCTGGGGCGACGCCAAGACGCTCGGCTTCCTCGTCGCCGCCGTGGTCGTCGGGGGCGCGTTCCTGTTCTGGCAGTCGAAGGCGAGCGAGCCGCTGCTGCCGCTGAGCCTGTTCCGCAACGCCTCGGTCTCGATCGGGACCGTCCTCATGATCCTCATGTCGTTCGCGATGTTCGGCGCGATGTTCTTCCTCACGTTCTTCTTCCAGGGCGTGCACGGGCTCACGCCGCTCGACTCCGGCCTGCGGATGCTTCCCATGAGCGCCGGAATGATCGTCGCCTCGCCCATCGCGGGCGTCCTCATCGGCAAGCTCGGCCCGAAGATCACCATCGCGGGCGGCATGGTGATCGCCGCCATCGCCATGTTCCTCATGTCGCGGCTCACCGTCGACGCGGCCTTCGCCGACACCGCGATCCCGTTCGTGCTGCTCGCGTTCGGCCTGTCGCCGGTGTTCGTCGGCGCCACGGAGATCATCGTGGGCAACGCGCCCGAGGAGCTGAGCGGCGTCGCGGGCGGTGTGCAGAACTCCGCCATGCAGGTCGGCGGCGCGCTCGGCACCGCCATCCTGGGCGCGGTCGTGTCCGCCAAGGTGGCCGACGTGCTGCCGGGCTACCTCGGCCCGGTGGCGCAGGCCGTCAAGCCCGCGGAGATGGAGGGGCTGAAGGCCCTGGCGTCGGTGGGCCAGGCCCCGCCCGGGCTCCCGGCCCAGGTGGCCAAGACGGTCGCCGACGCGGCGCACCTGTCCTTCATGGACGGCCTGCAGCTCGGCTTCGTCGTGAGCACGGCGGTCGGTCTCGTCGCGGCGGCCCTGGCCCTGTTCGTCAAGGCCGGCCGCAAGACCGAGGGCGCCCCGGTCCACATGGGCTGACGTCCGTTCCCTTATGTACGGCTCCCGCCATCCCGGCGGGAGCCGTACGCGCGTCCGGGCCTGGGGCGCCCGCTCGCTCAGTAGACTTGGTGTCCGTGAGCGGCACGAAGATTCTTCCCGAGAGCGACGTAACACCCCGGCTCTCGCACGGCGACGGTGACCACGAGCGCTTCTCGCACTTCGCCGACAAGAACAAGATCACCGAGAGCTACGTCACCGGCGCGCCGGTGCGGGCCCTGTGCGGCAAGGTCTGGGTGCCCAGCCGCGACCCGAAGAAGTATCCGGTCTGTCCGGAGTGCAAGGAGATCTACGAGGGGCTGCCCAAGGGCGAACCGTCCGGCGATTGACTTCCTCCCCCGCCTCCTAAAGGCGGGGGATTCCCGCCCTCACGGGCTGGGCTTCCTGTTTCACAGCCGACCGCCGAAGGGAGGACCCTTGTGGACTTACGTCAGCTCCACAGGCGGACACCGCTCGACCAGCGGCCAGGATGTTCTTCGCGGCGTTCACGTCCCGGTCGTGCCGGGTACCGCAGGACGGGCACTGCCACGTCCGAGTGCCGAGCGAGAGCTGAGCGAGCAGGTGCCCGCACGCACTGCACGTCTTCGAGCTGGGATACCAGCGGTCGATCACGACCAGGCGCCGCCCGTATCGCTGGGTTTTGTATTCGAGCTGGCGGCGGAACTCACCCCACCCGCAATCGGAGATCGCCCGTGCCAGGGACCGGTTGCGGACCATGCCTTTGATGTTGAGGTCTTCGATCACGATCATGTCGTGGTCGCGGACCAGCCGCGTGCTGGTGCGGTGTAGGAAGTCGGCGCGGGCGTCCCGCACCTTGGTGTGGGCGCGGGCGACCTTCGCCTTGGCCTTGGCCCGGTTCGCGCTGCCGCGCTGCTTGCGGGCCATGCGCCGCTGGTAGCGGGCCAGGTTGCGCGCCTTGCGTTCCAGATGGCGCGGGTTGGGGATCTTCTCACCGGTGGACAGGACGACGAAGTCGCTCACGCCGAGGTCGATCCCTGCTTCATTGCCGGTGGACGGCAGCGGCTCAGGATCGGCGTCGGCCTCCACGGCCAGGGAGGCGTACCAGCGGCCGTCGCTGTCGTGGGAGACGGTCACCGTCGTCGGGGTGATCACGGCCGGGTCGACCTCCGGCCAGGACCACACGAACTCCAGCGGGCCGTCCATCTTCGCCAGGTGCAGCCGCCCGTCCCGCCGGCGGAACGCCGACCGGGTGTAGGTCGCGCACTGGCGACCGTGCCGGGACTTGAACCTGGGGTATTTGGCGCGGCCGGCGAAGAAGTTCGCGAACGCCGTGTGCTGGTGCCGCAATGCCTGCTGCAGCGGAACGCTGGAGACCTCGTACAGGAAGGCGTGGCCGCCGTCGCGTTTCAGCTCGGTCAGATACCGGTCGATTCCTCCCGGCCCTGAAGGACCGGGCTTCCTCCGGAGGTCTCGGTGAGTGTCGATACGGGATCATCGCGTCCCCTGCGGTTAGGGTCAGCCTTCTGACCAGCCGTATCGGGGGAACGAATGGTTCGGCGACCCATCGCCGTCTTCCTTGCATGCCTTCACGCGCTGGGCGGCGCCTGCGCCGCCCCGGCGTCCGCCGCCTCCCGGGCGACCGGTGGTCTCACCGGTGCCGGGCTGCGCGGATCGCCGGCCTCCCGCCCGGACACCTGCCTCACCCGCCACGCCGCCGCGCAGCGCCGGCACGGCGTGGGCGTGCTGAGCCATGCGCTGACTCATGGGCTGGAGCCGCGTGAGCCGGGGCCGGACGAGGTCGCCCGCATGTCGGCCGACCTGGCCCACAGGCTCGGCACGCCGTCGCCGGGAAACACGGCGCAGCCGGGAAGAGATACCGCGCAGCCGGGAGGCACGGCACGGCCGGGAAACACCGCGCAGCCGGGAAGAGGCACCGCGCAGGCAGGGGACGGTTCGCGGCCGGGGAGCGGCACGAACGGCGCGAGGAGCGCTCCCGGGGCGATCGAGCGGATCACCGTGCCGGTGTGGGTGCACATCATCAAAGACCACGCGCTCGGCCTGCCCGACGCCGCCGTCTCCCGGCAGATCGCCGTACTCAACACCGCCTACTCCGGCGGGTACGGCGGGGCCGACACCGGCGTGCGCTTCACGCTCAAGGGCATCACCCACACCGACAACCGGAGCTGGTTTCGCGACCCTCTCGGCTTCGAGGAGCCGATGAAGAAGAAGCTGCGGGCCGGCGGTCCCGAGACGCTCAACCTGTACATCGCGCAGCTGAGCCGGCTCGTGCTCGGCTACTCCACCTACCCGTACTGGTACGACGACGAGCCCGTGCTGGACGGCGTGGTGATCGACTGGCGGAGCGTCCCCGGCGGGCCGCTGCGCGACTTCGCCAGAGGCTTCACGGCCGTGCACGAGATCGGCCACTGGTTCGGCCTGCTGCACACCTTCGAGAACGGCTGCAAGGCTCCGGGCGACTCGGTGGACGACACTCCCGCCGAGGCGTACCCGACGAACGGCTGCCCCTCGAAGAAGGACACCTGTCCCGCCCCGGGCGGCGACCCGATCCACAACTTCATGGACTACGCCCAGGACCGCTGCATGCGCGAGTTCACCGCGGGCCAGGGCGTACGCATCCACGAGATGTGGAACGCCTACCGCCGCCCGGCGCCGGAGGGGGCCGGCGCGGGCTTGCAGAAGGCCGCCGCGAACCCCGAGGAGGTCGCGCCGCCGCCTCAGATCGCCGCCGCGGACGGCTCCGTGCCGAGCCTCGCCGCCCAAGGGCATGACGAGCCGACCGGCCAGATGCCGGCCGGCGGACCACAGGGTGACGAAAGATCGGCAGGAGGCTTGAGCCGATGAGGAACCGGCGGGGAGACGCGGTGTGATGACGAATCGGCCGTGAGCCGTTGACGTGGCGGCGCGGGTGTGAGTAACTCCACAGCAGCGTTCATGGTCACCAAGCCCCGCGCCCGGCCCTGAGCGCGAGTCACTCGCCGGTTCCGTCCCACGCGCGCCCGGCCAGGCCGCCCGGGGAGGCTTCGTGGATGACCAGTGGATGCGCCGGGTCTGGCCCCCCGCCGAGGAGGAGTCCCCGCCGTCCAAGGAGGGCCCCACCCGCCCGTACGGTGCCCCGGAAGGGTCGTCGCGGTCGTCCACGCCGTCCGCATCTCCGCAGTGGCCCACACGCCCGTACGGCGGACGGGAGGCGGGCCGGGACTCCGACGACGAGGAAAGTTTCACCCGTGCCTACCGCCTGCCCGGCGGCGATGTGGCGAAGGAGAGACCGGCGCGTCCCGATTCCGGGGCAGGCTTCACGACCCGTCCGTATCACCTGCCGGATCTGGGCGAGGCGAGGCAGGGGTCCTCGCCTCCCTCGGAGCGGCCCGAGCGGGCTGGTGGCGCCGGAGACAGCTTCACCCGTGCGTATCACCTGCCCCGCGACGTGTCCGAGGGGTCGGCGGGCTCCGAATCCGAAGGCGGCTTCACGACCCGTCCCTACCACATGCCGGATCTGGGCGAGGCGGGCCGGGAGGCGAGACGCTCACCGGAGCGGCCCGACTCGACGGGTGGTGCCGGGGACGGCTTCACCGGTGTGTATCGCCTGCCGGGCGATGGGGTGGAGGGATCGGCGCGTTCCCAGCCTGGGGGCGGGTTGACCCCGCCATACGGCGCGCCGGTCTCGGAGCGGCGCTCGGCGGACCGTCCGGTCTGGCCCTCTCTGGGACTGGAGTCCCCGGAGCCCGAGGAGGACCTGCCCCCCTCTGGTAGGCGTTATCGCGCGCCCGACACGCCGCCCCGCCGGATGCCGCGCTGGTTGCAGCGCCTCCTCGTCGGCGGTCTCGCGCTGGTCTGTTCGGCCGCCGTCATCGGCGCGGTCGTGGTCACGGTCCTGCACCGGGCCGAGACCGTGCCTCCCACGGTGATCCACGATCAGATCGCCGGCGTCGCCTACACGCTGCCGCACGAGTGGCGGGAGGGCGTGGTCGCGCCCGTGACCGGCTTCACCTCCGTCGCCGCGCGGGGGGACAGCGCCACGGTCATGGCGCGGCCCGGCGAGCGGGTGGACCCGCCCAATTTGCGCTCGGCCGTCATCGACCTGAGCGACCTCTACACGCAACTGCTGCTGCACGGCGACAAGGTCGAGGTGCTCGACGACCACGCGGTGACCGTCGGCGGACGGCCGGGACACACGCGTGCCGTACGGGCCGAGTACACGGACGTGGTGAACGAACCCGCCTTCATGCGGGTGACCCTGCTGACCAGGCCGGACGGCGGCAGCACGGTCCTGCTCGGGCTGGCCCATCCCGACGATCCCCGGTCGCGCGCCGAGATCGAGGGCCTGATGTGGGGAGCCCGCTGAACTCGCCGTAAAACCGGCCGCACATCCGTACGACGGCCCCCCGCTGATGTCCGGAAATAGCCGTCTGTCCGTCCCCGTTGGGGTCTTCGTCGGGATATAGCCGTTAACCATGAGTTCGGTCGGCATATCCGTTTACCCATCTGTCGTGAATGCCCGCTTGAATGTCCATATAGGAGCGTTGATCTGCACTCCGATGCATGCCTGGGGAATAAGAGGAGATAGCGGGATTGTCGGAGCGGCTTTGAGGTAGGCGTAACATCTGTTTGCCGATATCCAATAAGTGGCTCGCTGCCCGCGTTTCCCCTGACAGGTATCTTCAATGTCGCATCGCACGAAAGCGCGGTGACCCGGAAAGACCAATTCTCTCACCATGGGGGGAAATCAAATTGATTTCTCGTAGGAGCAGCTCGGCCTCTGGTTCGCGTGGCGCCGGTCGCCTGCTGATGTGGTCCGCCGCGGCGGCGGTGACCTGCGCGACCGTGGGGCTGTCGGGCGTCGTCGCGGCGAGCGCCACCACCGCGACGGCGAAGGCCGCCCCGACCGGCCAGGTTGCCACTGGCCAGATGGGAGGCGGGGGGCGGTCGTACACGCCTTACCCGCGCCTCGACTCGACCAATGTCATCACGGCCTTCGGCGTTGGCGCCGCCGCCATCACGCCAACCGCCTCCGAGACCTTCACCGGGTCGGCGCGCAGGGGGCACGTGTGGGTCCACGACGGCACCAACTGGGTCGACCTCACGACGGCGTTCCCGGCGGGGTATTACTACGACATCAGCGTGGCTCCGGCACCGAGCGCGGCCTTCGCCGCCGCCGGCGGAGTGCTGACGGGTGCGACCACGACCGGAACACCCGCCGGTCTGCTCAGGGTCACCGTGCGGCGGGCGGACGGCGCCATCCTTCGCACCGACTGCAGTGTCTCGTCCACAACGGGTGTGAGCACGCTGCCGCTGACCCGCAGCGACTGCAGCACCAACGCGACGCAGCTCTGATGGGCGCATCAGAGTAACCAACCAGGGCGGACAGCTCCGGAGACCGTTCGGCTCCCCGGGCTGTCCGCCCTGGTGCGTCTGAGGCACCGGCGTTTGGAATCCGTTTCATACACGCCGCGACAGATCACAAGACCTGCTTACTTAAGTGAGTTCACGTCGTTCACCGGAGGACGTTCGCTCGCGGTCCCCGGCGGACACGGACGGGGCGGAGGTGCCGCCGGTTCGACTACCAGTGTCTGCCGCACCGGCTTTCGTCATCGGGCCCGCATGCCGACCATGCAGGGTACGGCGACCAGCGGGAGCATGGGCATTGGCACTGACGCGACGACGAGTGGAGGAGGCCGTGGCGGGCGCAGCCGTGACCCCGATGTGTGCAGTGCCACACCGGTTCATTTCGGACCGGCCTGCGTGTGCGGGGCACGTCCTGTCGGTCGGGCGGGCTAGTCTGAATCCACTGTGAGGGAGCGAACCGATAGAGACACCAGTGAGCTGACGAGTTCGGGGAGGCGTCGTTGAGCGTTTCGGCCGCGTCCCACCTCTCCCCGTCCTACCCCGACAGAGCCGCCTGGGGCACCGCCCCGAAGCTGCGCGCCTGGCAGCAGCAGGCCTTCGACCTCTACTTCAGCCGTGAGCCGCGCGACTTCCTGACCGTCGCCACCCCCGGCGCCGGCAAGACGACGTACGCGCTGCGGATCGCCAGCGAGCTGCTTAGCCGTGGGGTCGTGCGCGCCATCACGATCGTCACCCCCACCGAGCACCTCAAGCGGCAGTGGGCTGACGCGGCGGCCAAGGTCGGGATCAGCATCGACCCCGAGTTCAAGAACAGCCAGGGCGCCACCTCCCGCGACTACGTCGGCGTCGCGGTCACGTACGCGCAGATCGCGATGCACCCGGCGCTGCACCGGGCCCGCACCGAGGCGCGCAAGACCCTGGTGATCTTCGACGAGATCCACCACGCCGGTGACGCCAAATCGTGGGGTGACGGCGTCCGCGAGGCGTTCGAGCCCGCGACCAGGCGGCTGGCACTGACCGGCACGCCGTTCCGGTCCGACGACAGCCCGATCCCGTTCGTCACCTACGTCGAGGACGGCGAAGGGGCGATGCGGAGCGTCTCCGACTACTCCTACGGGTACGGCCCGGCCCTGGCCGACAACGTCGTCCGCCCGGTCATCTTCCTGGCGTACTCGGGCGAGATGAAGTGGCGCACGCGGGCGGGCGACGAGATCGCCGCCACGCTCGGCACGCCGCTGACCAAGGACCAGCTCTCGCAGGCGTGGCGGGCCGCTCTCGATCCGAAGGGCGACTGGATCCGCCAGGTCATCCACGCGGCCGACAGGCGCCTCACCGAGGTGCGGCGGGGCGTGCCCGACGCGGGCGGCCTGGTCATCGCCTCCGACCACGAGGCGGCCCGCGCCTACGCCCGGCACATCAGGGCGGTGACCGGCGAGGGCGCCGAGGTGGTGCTCTCCGACGACCCGGGCGCGTCCAAGAAGATCAAAGACTTCGGCACCTCCGACCGGCGCTGGCTGGTCGCGGTCCGGATGGTCTCCGAGGGCGTGGACATCCCCCGGCTGTGTGTCGGGGTCTACGCCACGAGCACCTCGACCCCGCTGTTCTTCGCCCAGGCCGTCGGGCGTTTCGTCCGCGCCCGCAAACGCGGCGAGACCGCGTCGGTCTTCCTGCCCTCGGTGCCCGTCCTCATGGGCCTCGCGGGCGAGATGGAGGAAGAGCGCGACCACGTGCTGGGCCGCCGCCGCGACGAGGACGGCCTCGACGACCTGCTGCTGGAGCAGGCACAGCAGGAGAAGAAGCAGCCCGACGCGCTCGGCGACGAGCTGCCCTTCCAGACGCTGGAGGCGTCGGCGACCTTCGACCGGGTGCTGTTCGACGGCGGCGAGTTCGGCACCGCCGCCGCCCCCGGCTCGCCGGAGGAGGAGGACTTCATCGGCCTGCCCGGCCTGCTGGAGCCCGACCAGGTGGCCTCACTGCTGCGCAAGCGCCAGGCCGACCAGCAGGCGGCCAAGCGCAAGACCAAGAAGAGCGAGGAGCAGGCCCCGGCCCTCGCGCCGCACGAGCAGCTCGCCGAGCTCCGCAAGGAGCTCAACGGTCTCGTCGGCGCGTGGAACCACCGCACCGGCCAGCCGCACGGCGTCATCCACGCCGAGCTGCGCCGGGCCTGTGGCGGCCCCGCTATCGCCCAGGCCACCGCCGAGCAGGTCCGCGAGCGCATCGCGATGATCCGCAAGTGGGCCACCCAGCGCAGGTGACGCATCAAGGCCCTCGGTTCGCCACCTGACCGGGACAGCGAACCGAGGGCCGCAGGTGGGGCTTCGTCAGACGGAGCGTTGCGCGGGGTTGCCGTCGATCTCTGCCTCGGAGAGTTTCCGCAGGTCAGTCGGCCGTGTCGTGGCGGACAGGGAGTCCAACCGGTCCAGGACCAGTTTGAACATCGCGGCGTTGGTCGCCGCCATGGTGTCCATCTGGCGGCTGACCGTGTTGACCTGTTCGGTCAAGGTGGACACTCGCTCTCCTAGGCCGTCCACCCGCTCGGTGAGTCCGTCGACTCGGGTGGTGAGGCCGTCCATTCGGTCTGTGAGGGTGTCGACGCGTTCGCTGAGTCCGTCGACTCGGGTGGTGAGGCCGTCCATTCGGACTGTGAGGGTGTCGACGCGTTCGCTGAGTCCGTCGACTCGGGTGGTGAGGCCGTCCATCCGGTCTGTCAGGGTGTCGACCCGGGTGGTGAGGCCGTCCACGCGTTCGGTGAGGCCCTCAACTTGGGTGCTAAGGCCGTCGACGCGTTCGCTGAGTCCGTCGATGCGCCGATCCAAACGGCCGATCTCGCTGTCGATGCGGTCAAATCGGACGGTGACGACCGTCATCTGCCTCTTGAGAACGCTGACGTCGGCCCTGGTCTCCTCGGCTATCTGCTCGACTCGTATCAGGCGATCGCTCATCGCATCGAGTTTGTCCCAATTCGGCTGCAGCGCGTCGTACGCGTGTGCTGCTGCCTGCTTGAAGCAATTGACGCTCAGTTTCTCCAATTCATGCTCCAGGCGCTCGACGCGTACTCTGAGTGTCGTCACGTTCAGTCCTCCGGGGCTGCTCGAAGCGTAGCCGAGGCTCGCTGGGGAAGTGGGACCGCTGCGGGTGTGCGGAGGTCATTGCTATCAGCTCGGCGGCCGTCGGGATGAGAATGTTCAAGGCGGATTTGCTGAGGTTCCGTCAGCAGGGTGAGGATATTTCGCTACCGGTGTGACGAATATTCACCGGGCTCCGCGTGTTCTGTGCGTCATGTCCGCATTTCCCGCGATTCATGAACGGCTCATTCTCAACCTCGCCACGGGGTGCGCTTGCCGCAACCGATTGGCGGCCGGTGTCTTCCGTGAGGTCTCCTGTCATCCGAAAGCGCCTCCTGGGCGGTAGTCATCGCCGTAGACGACGAGACGGAGATGATCGATGGACGACGGGTTCGCCGAATATGTGGCACAGCGGCATCTGCGGCTGTGCCGGATGGCGTATCTCCTCGCCCGGGACTGGGGCACGGCCGAGGACCTGGTGCAGACCGCGTTGGCGAAGGCATGGGTCGCCTGGCGGCGGATCGAGGGCAATCCCGATCCCTACGTCTATCGGATCATCGTGAACACCCACGCCTCGTGGTGGCGCAGGCGCTGGCGCGGGGAGATCCCGGCCGAGACGATCCCCGAAGCGGCCGATCCGCGTGACGCGGCCACGGAGGTGGCCGATCAGGCCGCGCTGTGGAGCGCGATCGGCGCGCTCTCCCCGCGGCAGCGCGCGGTGATCGTCCTGCACTACTACGAAGGACGGACGCTCGCCCAGGTCGCCGACATCGTCGGCTGCTCACTGGGAGCGGTGAAGACCCAGCTCAGCCGGGCCCTCGGCCGTCTTCGCGTCGATCCGGACATTCAGACCATGACCATGGGGAGGGCCCAGCGATGAGGCACACCGAGAGCGACCTGCGCACACTGCTGGACGAGCACGGCCGGGAACGCGCCGGCCGGGAACCGGTCGCCACTCTCGACGCGATCGTCCGGCGGGGCCGCCGCATGCGCCGTACGCGGCGGGCCGTGACGGCCGGAGCCGCGGTGACCTTCGCCGTCGCCGCGGTAGCGCTGGGGAACGGCCTGCTGACCGGCCCACCCCGAGCGGACCGAACGACGGCCGCCGCGCAACCCACCGATTCCGCCCAGCCCGCGCACTGGCCGAAGCTCCCCGACAGGTTTCCCGTGATGTTGGGAGCCGAGAAGTTCGACCTTCGCCCGATCTACGCAGGGCGGTTCGAGAAGGTGGGCGCCGGGCAGACGCTGACCTTCACTCCGACCAGTTACTCCACCGGGGTCAAGGTGGCCTGCGCTGACCCGAGGGCGTGGGTCGTCGTGGAGATGCCGCTCAAGGGCGGTGAGATGGGCGGCACGACCGGACGCTGCGGGGAGTCGGCGGGCGGCGGGCACCAGGACCGGAAGTCTGCGCCGTCCGGCTGGCTGAAGAGGCCGCAGTCGATTCGAATCTGGGTCTTCCCCGGAGACGCTCCAATCCGGCAGGTGGCGTGCCGGGAGACGCCGGACACGTGCGACGAGTCCGCTCAGGGCCGGGCGTTGCGGCGCCCGGAGGTGCGCGACCAGTTGTCGGCGATGGTTGGCGAACGACCGGGCAGGTGGACCGCCGCGATCTACGACCGGGCGGGCAGGTTTTCACCCTCGCCGGACGGCGAATCCTCGACGGACGCCGACAGCCCGTTCGAAAGCGTGTCGACGCCCGCCGGCTGAGGCCGTACGGGCGATCGCCTGTCACGAGACGCGGGAGCGCAACGGGATCTTGTCGCCGGTGTGGCCGTCGATGGCCACGAAGCGGCGGTGGCGCCGGGCGACCGGGCTGAGCCGGAGGCTGAGGGAGGCAAGGCCCTGCTCCACGCGTACGGGCACGTTGCGCGCTCCTTCACGGTGGCCGTCCGCGCCCTCCTGCACCCAGATGCGCAGCCGGTGCCCGGCCTGGTGCACCGCCACCGTCGCGGTGTCGCACTGCGCGGACGACGCGGGCCAGTACACCGTGAGGCCGTGCAGGGCCCTGCCCTGGAACGACAGGCGTACGGCCTCGGGGTTGGGGATTCGGGAATCGCAGGCGGGAGGGCCGCCCTGTGCTTGTGGCTGTCTCGGCGCCGGTGACGGTGTCATGGCCGCCGCCGCTCGGGGGGTCTGGACACCCGTGGGCCGACCGGCGCCGGCGTGGGGGTCGCGTGCGGCGATCGTCTGGGCGGGAATCCGGGCGGGCGCTTCGGTGAATCCCACGACCATGGTGAGCGTCTGCAGGGCCGCCAGCGTCAACGCGCCCGTGAGGCGGACGGCGCCCCGGTGACCGCGGCCGAAGAGCAGCCAGACGCAGACCGGGGTCAGGACGAGCCAGCTGAGGCCGAGCAGGAACGCGAACATCGGGACCGCCAATCCGCGAAGAGTCGTCGCTCTGAGTAATACACCCATGACTCTACGCGGTGAAGGCGTTGACATCCGGTTCCGCGCGGTCGTGTCCCCCGCCGGCTGAGGGGACGTGCCGTTGCCGGGGACGAATGGGGCACCGGGCGGCCGGACGCTCACCGTGCCTGTCCGGCGGCCTTCCGATGGTGTCGGGGCCCCGGAGCGTACAGCCCGCAACGCACGGGGCTCAGGAGCGGAGGACGGGCTCCCCGTCGAGCTCGACTCCGGCTTCGGCGAGGCGGGCGAGCGCCGACTCCGTCGTCTCCCTGGCGACACCCGCGGTCAGGCCCAGCAGGACCCGTACGGCGAAACCGTTCGCCGCCGCGTCGAGGGCGGTGGCACGGACGCAGTGGTCGGTGGCGATGCCGACGACGTCCACGGCCTCCACGCCGCGTTCGCGCAGCCATGCGGCGAGGCCGGCGCCGTCCGCGGTGGCGCCCTCGAACCCGCTGTAGGCCGCCTGCCGCGCGCCCTTGCTGAAGACCTCCTCGACCTTCGCGGTGTCGAAGGCGGGGTGGAATTCGGCGCCGGGGGTGCCGACCACGCAGTGCGCCGGCCAGGAGTCGACGTAGTCGGGCTCGGCCGCGAAGTGGGCGCCGGGATCGACGTGGTAGTCCCGGGTGGCGACCACATGGTCGTACGCGTGGTCGTGGACGTGGCGGCTGATCGCGGCGGCCACCTCGGCGCCGCCGCCGACCGGCAGGCTGCCGCCCTCGCAGAAGTCGTTCTGCACGTCGACGACGATGAGCGCGGTCTTCAACGGATCACCTCACAGTGGCGATCACGGAGGACCGGCGTCGTCCTCATGCGCCGGTCCTCCGCGATCACTTGAAGATAGTAGGGACTGCGGGGTCTCCGGGGGAGAGGCTGCGCGCCTCCAGTGGCAACTCCGCCAAAGTCGCCCGGTGACGGTCGCGCGCGGCCGTCAGGGGTTCGCGGCCGACGACCTTGCCGTCCCGGACGAGCTCGGCCAGCAGCGGGCGGTCCTCCGTCTCCACCGGCTCGCGGGTGATCACCTCGGCGGTCGCGGTGCCGTCGCTGGTCCTGCGGTAGGCCCACTTGCGCCCGCCGACGCTGGGCTTGCCCACGGACGCCTTGGCGACCGGCTGGAGGGCTCCCGCGTGGTCCTCCCTGGCGACGAGCTTGTAGACGAGGCTGGCCGTCGGGTGCCCCGAACCGGTGGACAGGGCGGTGCCGACGCCGTAGGCGTCCACCGGCGCCGCGGCGAGCGCCGCGATCGCGAACTCGTCCAGGTCGCTCGTCACGACGATCCGCGTGCGGTCCGCGCCCAGCTCGTCGAGCAGCCGGCGCACCTCGACGGCCACCATCGCGAGATCGCCGGAGTCGATGCGCACCGCGCCGAGGTCGGGCCCGGCCAGCTCGACGGCGGTGCGTACGGCCTTCGCCACGTCGTAGGTGTCCACCAGCAGCGTGGTGCCGAGCCCGAGGGACTCGAGCTGGGCCCGGAAGGCGTCCTTCTCGGAGTCGTGCAGCAGGGTGAACGCGTGGGCGGCGGTGCCCGCGGTCGGCACGCCGTACAGGTGACCGGCCATGAGGTTGGACGTGAAGGCGAAGCCGCACAGGTGGGCGGCCCTGGCGGCGGCGACCGCGGCGTACTCGTGGGTGCGGCGCGAGCCCATCTCGATGAGCGGCCGGTCGCCGGCCGCCTGGGCCATCCGGGAGGCGGCCGCCGCGATCGCGCAGTCGTGGTTGAGTATCGACAGGATCAGCGTCTCCAGCAGCACGGCCTCGGCGAAGGTCCCCTCCACCACCATGATCGGTGAGCCGGGGAAGAACGCCTCGCCCTCGCGGTAGCCGTACACGTTGCCGGAGAAGCGGTAACCGGCGAGGAACTCGCCGGTGGGCTCGTCCACGATGCCGGCCGAGCACAAAAACTCGATGTCCTGCTCCTCGAAGCGGAAGTCCTCCAGTGCGTCGAGGAACCGCCCGGTGCCGGCGACCACCCCATAGCGCCGTCCTCCGGGCAGCCGCCGGGCGAACACCTCGAACACCGCCCGCCGGTGCGCCGCGCCGCCGGCGAGCGCGGCCTGGAGCATCGTCAGTTCGTACTGGTCGGTCAGCAGGGCCGTGCCCGTGGTCATGCGCACGTGTCGAAGACTACGACGGTCGTGGTGCAGGATGGTTACGTGGGTAGCACAGCTCCAGCCGAGGTCGAGCGTCCGTCGTCGGACGTGCGCCCCGATCTGCCGTGGCTCACGATCGTGTGGAACGACCCGGTCAATTTGATGTCGTACGTCACGTACGTCTTCCAGGCCGTCTTCGGCTATCCCCGGCAGAAGGCCGAGAAGCTGATGATGGACGTCCACCACAAGGGCAAGGCCGTCGTCGCCAGCGGCACGCGCGAGGAGATGGAGCGGGACGTGCAGATCCTTCATTCCTACGGTCTGTGGGCGACCGTCCAGCAGGACAAATGATGAGCACGGGATTCCGGGCGACGAGCGACGGGGTGACCGTCGATCTCGACGCCGGCGAGGTGTCGATCCTGCGCTCGCTGGTGTCACAGGTGCTCGGCCTGGTCGAGCCGGGGACCACCGGCGACGATCCGCTGGAGCGCGCCCTCGGCATCGGCGCGGCGGCGCCTCCGGCCGACCCCGTGCTCGCGCGCCTGTTCCCCTCGGCGTACGGGGACGACGAGGAGGCGGCGCAGGAGTTCCGGCGTTATACGGAGGCGACGCTGCGCGACGGCAAGCGGGCCGACGCGACCACGCTGCTGGAGACGGCGGCGCCGGGCCGGCTGAGGCTCACCGCCGAGCAGGGGCAGGCGTGGCTGCGGGCGATCAACGACGTACGGCTCGCGCTCGGCGTGCGCCTCGAGGTCACCGAGGAGGTCCACGAGGAGATCGCCTCGATGTCCGAGGACGACCCCCGCTATCCCGCGTTCGTGACCTACGACTGGCTGACCTACCTGCAGGACACCCTCGTCAGGGCGCTTTGGTAGGTTTCCCAGCATGCTGACGATCTCACGCGAGCTGGTCGACAAGATCGTGGCCCACGCCCGGGCCGACCACCCGGACGAGGCGTGCGGCGTCGTGGCCGGGCCCGCCGGCTCCGACCGTCCCGAGCGGTTCGTCCCGATGGAGAACGCCGAGCGTTCCCCGACGTTCTACCGCTTCGACTCGATGGAGCAGTTCCGCGTGTGGCGGGAGATGGACGACCGCGACGAGGTTCCGGTCGTGATCTACCACTCCCACACCGCCACCGAGGCGTACCCCTCCCGTACGGACATCAGCTATGCCTCCGAGCCCGACGCCCACTACGTGCTGGTGTCGACCGCCTCTGAGGAGGAGGCGCCCTTCAGGTCCTACCGGATCGTGGACGGGGTCGTGACGGAGGAGGAAGTCAAGATCGTAGAGTCGTACGGTTAAACTGAAGTTATGCCCAACGATGACGCTCGTCCCGTGTCGTCACCGGCTGTCCTGTCGCGCCGGGCACGCCCGGAATCTCCTGTTCAGGCGTTCCTCTTCGCGCACACGCCGTCTGTAGTCGTCTACGACTGTCGCTGAACCAGTCGCCGCCCGCCGGGATCGTTCCTCGTACGGACTCCCGCGGGAGATGACCGCTGGAATCGCCGCCCGCCCGGCCATGTTCCAGCCATGTGAACGCCCACCATGAAGACGACCACTGATGAAGGAGATTGAGCCCAGATGGCCATCGAGGTCCGCATTCCTACCATCCTCCGCAGCTACACCGACGGCGCCAAGGCGGTCAACGCCAAGGGATCGACCCTCGAAGAGCTGATCGGCGACCTGGAGTCGCGCCACCCCGGCCTGAAGGACCGGCTGATGGACGACTCCGGGCTGCGCCGCTTCGTCAACGTCTACCTCAACGACGAGGACGTGCGTTTCCTCGGCGGGCTCGGCACCCCGGTCGCGGACGGGGACACCGTGACCGTCCTCCCGGCCGTCGCGGGCGGAGCGCGCTAGATGCGCTTCGACTCGTTGATCGACTCGGTCGGGCACACCCCGCTGGTGGGTCTGCCCCGGCTCTCGCCGTCTCCAGAGGTACGGATCTGGGCGAAGCTGGAGGACCGCAACCCGACCGGGTCGGTCAAGGACCGCCCGGCGCTGTGGATGATCGAGCAGGCCGAGAAGGACGGGCTGCTCACGCCGGGCTGCACGATCCTGGAGCCGACCTCCGGCAACACCGGCATCTCGCTGGCGATGTCGGCCAGGCTCAAGGGCTACAAGCTGATCTGCGTCATGCCGGAGAACACCTCCGAGGAGCGCCGCCAGCTGCTGCGCATGTGGGGCGCCGAGATCATCTCCTCGCCGGCCGCGGGCGGCTCCAACGAGGCGGTGCGGGTGGCCAAGGGGCTCGCCGCCGAGCACCCCGACTGGGTGATGCTCTACCAGTACGGCAACCCCGCCAACTGGCGCTCCCACTACGAGTCGACCGGGCCGGAGATCCTCGCGGACCTGCCGACCGTGACCCACTTCGTCGCCGGGCTGGGCACGACGGGCACGCTCATGGGCGTCGGCCGCTACCTGCGCGAGCAGGTGCCCGACGTGAAGATCGTGGCCGCCGAGCCGCGTTACGGGGAGCTGGTCTACGGCCTGCGTAACGTGGACGAGGGGTTCGTGCCCGAGCTGTACGACCCGTCCGTGCTGACCACCCGTTACTCGGTGACCTCGGCCGACGCGCTGCGCCGGACCCGGGAGCTGCTGGCGTCCGAGGGCATCTTCGCGGGCATCTCGACGGGCTGTGCCCTGCACGCCGCCCTCGGCATGGCCCGCAAGGCCGTCCAGGCGGGGGAACGGGCCGACATCGTCTTCATCGTGGCCGACGGCGGCTGGAAGTACCTGTCCACCGGCGCGTACGAGGGAACCCTCGACGAGGCGGAGGACCGCCTCGAAGGCCAGCTCTGGGCCTGATCCGGCCGTCATTTGTCGTCTGCCGCACGAAGGTCTGTGACCTGCGGCGACAGCCTCGGTGATCTCGCACTGAACCGGGCCCGAAGCCGTGTGAGCAGCGCGAACGCGATTCGTGATCATGCACTTTCCGTCGGAGTGCACGATCACGAATCGCGTTTTCGCATGGTGGGACGATGTGCTCTCGGCGGGGGTCAGTTGAACACGATTCTGAGGGTGAAGGTCGAGCCGTCCTCGCCGTCGGCGCCGCTCAGGCCGATCGCCCGCAGCATCCCGGCGTCGGTGCGCGCCTGGCCCCGCAGACCGTCCAGGTACAACTTCTCCAGCCGGTCGAGGTCGGCGTACACGGCGTAGGTCGCGTTCCCGGCGTCCGGGACGGCCAGGCGGAACGTCTCGCTCTCGCCGAGCGTGCCGCCGCCGCCCAGGGCGCCGGCGTACTCCTGGGTGCTCGCGATCACGAACCGTCCGTCGCCCTCCGCGGTGGCGATGTCGGCGGACCTCTCCATGCCGTTCAGATGGGCCTTCACCCGATCCACCACGTCGCGCGCCTTGGCGGTGTCCGTCGTGAGCACGGCGCCCACCCGCGGCTGTGCGCCGTCCAGGTCCTGTTCGTCCAGGGCGAGCGTGAACGTGCGGCCCAGCAGCGTCGCGAGGTCGTCCGGCAGGGACAGGCCGTACTGCGCCCGCGCCCCGTCGAGGACCTGCCTGAGCACGTCTCCGCCAGGGCCGCCCGTCGCCTGCTCGATCAACGGCCACTGCTCGCGCAGCATGTCGCCCAGGCCGGAGATCGAGGCCGCCGCGACCGTGGAGGCGGGCAGCTCGCCGATCTTCACCGGCTCCGGCCGGACCGACGTGGGCGTCCCGCCGCGGGTGATCCCGGCCAGCTCGGCGTAGTCGCCGGAGAACCGGAGGGCCCCGGCGAAGCGCATCCCCTTGATCTGCCGCAGAGCGGGTGTGTCGGCGAGGTCGCTCCAGCCGGCCTCGGCCACCTTCTCCACGTCCGCCCAGAACGACAGCACGCCCTGCTCGCCCAGCGCCCGCAGGTCGCTCGCGAAACGCTGGTCGCCGGACAGCGGCGCCGCCTTGACGTACTCGTCGGCCAGCTTCTGGCTCGTGGCGATGAGGGCGTATCCGTCGCGGAACGCCAAGCCCGCCTTCCCGTCGCCGAGGCCCAGCTTCGCGATGCCGGCCCGGGCCGCCGCCTCGTCCTTCACCTGTACGGCGAGCGCCCCGACGGGGTCGCCGCCGTCGCCCGAGGGGAGCACGGCGAGGCCGACGCGGTCGCCGAGCCACGGCTCGACGTCGCGGGCGTAGTCGACTTCGGCCAGGTCCGGCTCGTTGTTCCGCAGCGCGGTGACGAGGGCCTCGCGGGGGTCGTCTCCCCCGAAGGAGCCGCGGGTGGCCGAGAACTTGCGGGCGATGCCGAACAACGCGAGCTTCTGCCCGGCCGACGGGTCGAGGTCGAGCCGGACGTAGGCGAGCGCGTCCGCGGGCAGCACGTCCTGCGGCTGCGCGCCGCCGCCGCTCAATTTCGAGGCGGCCCACACGCCGCCCCCGCCGACCAGGCCGACGAGCACGGCGGCCACCAGCGCGAGGATCCAGCCGCGCGCCCGCCTGCCCCGGCCGGGGGGCGACGGCGGGGCGGCCACCGTGACGGAGCCGATCTCCTCCGGCTCCGTCCACGACGGCATCCGCATGGTGTGCGCCTCGCCTCCGGCAGGCCGGGGAACGCGATAGGCGACGGTGCGGTCGAGATCCTGCTCGTCGCGGGGGTGCCAGGGGTCAGTGGGGGGAGTGTCGGGGGACATGGGCTCACTCGCAAACGTCGTCGTCAGATACGCCGCGACGCTAGGCCCGCCCGGTAGCGGTGCGCTTGCAGCCCGCTTGACCGCGACCGCCGGTGCCGTCCCCGTGAGCACGCTGCCGTCCCCGCGAGCCGCCGCGCGGTCCGCCGGAGCGCCACGCTACAGTAATGACCAGAACAAAATTCGGTAGAGCGGCGAGGGGCGCATGACCAAGTTCGACGAGGCGACGCAGGCCATCCGGGTCGACGACACCACCTACGACGTGTGTCTCGACGACGGATACTCCATCGGAGGGCCGCTCAACGGCGGCTATCTCATGGCCACGATGCTGCGCGCCGTGGTGGACGCCTCGCCGCACGCGCACCCGGTCTCCACCAGCGCCCAGTTCCTGCGGGTGGCCAGGCCGGGCCCGGCCCGGGTGCTGCTGGAGCCGCTCAAGGCGGGCCGTACGGCGGCGATGACCAGGGCGCGGCTCGTCCAGGACGGCGAGCCGTTCATCGAGATGCTCGTCACGACCGCGACCCTGGACGCGTCGGCGGCCCCGGACTGGGCAGGCGGCCCGTCGGCCGCCATGCCCGGCCTGGCGGACTGCGTGCGCCTGCCCGATCCCAAGCCCGAGTCGAACATGAACTTCAACGCCCAGCTGGAGATGGCGTTCGACCCGCCCACGATCGGCTGGCTCGCCGGCGAGCCGACCGGACGGCCCGAATCGCGGGCGTACTTCCGGCTGGCCGAGCCGCAGGACCCCGACCCGTACGTGCTGGCGCTGGCGGTGGACGCGCTGCCGCCGGTCGTGTTCTCGGCGGGGGCGCGGGGATGGGCCCCGACGGTGGAGCTCACCTGGCACCTGCGCGCCCTGCCCGCGCCGGGGTGGCTGACCCTGCTCGGCGGTGGACGGCTGATCAGCGACGGCTGGTTCGACGAGGAGGTCGAGGTGTGGGACTCGGCGGGCCGGCTGGTCGCCCAGTCCCGGCAGCTCGCGCGCCTGGGCCGGGGCTGAGCCGCGTTCACCTGCCGCGCCTCCGGCACGTGTTCACCTGCCGCGCCTCCGGCACGTGTTCACCTGCCGCGCCTCCGGCACGTGTTCACCTGCCGCGCCTCCGGCACGTGTTCACCTGCCGCGCCTCCGGCACGAGTCGTTCGATCGCCGCGCCTCCAGCGCGTTGTGAGCATTCTTACCCTGAGCGGCGGCGATCGTTCCCCTAACCTTGGGAAGCGTGCCGGAGGACAACACCAGGGCGATCGGGATCTTTGACAGCGGCGTGGGCGGCCTGACGGTCGCCCGGGCGATCATCGACCAGCTGCCCCACGAATCGATCTTCTACGTGGCCGACACGGCCCACCAGCCGTACGGGCCCAAGAGCATCGCCGAACTCCGCGCATACGCGCTGGAGGTCATGGACCACCTGGTCGAGCACGACGTGAAGATGCTGGTCATCGCGTGCAACAGCGCGAGCTCGGCCGTGCTCAGGGACGCCAGGGAGCGCTACGACGTCCCGGTCGTCGAGGTGATCCAGCCCGCCACGCGGCGGGCCGTGCGGGCCACGAGGAACGGCAGGGTCGGCGTGATCGCCACGCGGGCCACCATCGAGTCGATGGCCTACCACGACGCCTTCGCCGCCGCCCCCGACGTCGAGCTGGTCGCCGTGGCCGCGCCCTTGCTCGTGGAGTTCGTCGAGCGGGGCGAGACGATGAGCGAGGAGCTCATCGAGGTGGTCAAGGGCTACCTCAAGCCGATCCAGGACGCGGGCTGCGACACGCTCATCCTCGGCTGCACGCACTATCCGCTGCTGACCGGCGCCCTCTCGTACGTCACGGGGAACGGGGTCACGCTGGTGTCCAGCGCGGAGGAGACGGCCAAGGACGTCTACCGGATCCTGCACGACCGCGGCCTGTCCAACGGCTCCGGCGAGCCGAGGCACCTGTTCCGGGCGACCGGCGACACCGAGCTGTTCGAACGGCTCGGGCAGCGTTTCCTCGGCCCCGAGCTGCAGTCGGTGGAGCGGACCGCCCCCGGCATCGGCGACGTCACCGGCGTAGGGAGTTCGCGATGAAGTTGACGATCATCGGATGCTCGGGCAGCTTCCCCGGCCCCGACAGCCCGTCCTCCTGCTACCTGCTGGAGGCCGAGGGCTTCCGGCTGCTGGTCGACTTCGGCAACGGTGCGCTCGGCGCGCTGCAGCGGCACGCCGGACTCTACGACGTGGACGCGATCCTCCTGTCCCACCTGCACGCCGACCACTGCCTCGACCTGTGCGCCTACCACGTCGTGCGCACCTACACGCCGGACGGCCCGCTGCCGAAGGTGCCCGTCCACGCCCCGGGCGGCGCCTCCAAGCGGCTCAACGCGGCGTACGCGATGCCGGACGAGCCCGTGCTGGAGAACTCCTTCGACTTCGTAAGGCTGTCGCCCGGCACCCGGCACGTCGGCCCGTTCGAGGTGACGGCCGCCCCGATGAACCATCCCGTGGAGACCTACGGCTTCCGCATCACCCACCAGGGACGGTCCGTCGCGTACTCGGCGGACACCGGCGAGTCTGCCGAACTGGTCAAGCTGGCCCACGAGGCCGACGTGCTGCTGTGCGAGGCGTCCTTCCTCGACGAGCCGGACCTGACTCCCGGCCTGCACCTGAGCGGCAGGCAGGCGGCCGAGCACGCCGCCCGGGCCGAGGCCGGCGCGCTCGTTCTCACCCATCTCGTTCCGTGGTACGACAAGTCCCGCATCCTGGAGGACGCCTCGCGGGGCGGCTTCGGCGGGCCGATGGAGTTGGCGCGGAGCGGGGCCGTGTATGACCTAGGGTGACCCGTATGGCTCGTTCACACGGTCGTCGTTCCGACCAGCTCCGCCCCGTGACCATCACCCGGAACTGGCTCGCCCACGCCGAGGGTTCCGTACTGGTGGAGTTCGGCAACACGAGGGTGTTGTGCGCCGCGACGGTGGAAAGCGGCGTGCCCCGCTGGCGCAAGGGCAGCGGTCTCGGCTGGGTGACGGCCGAATACGCCATGCTGCCCCGGTCGACCAACACCCGCAGCGACCGCGAGTCGGTCCGCGGCAAGATCGGCGGGCGCACCCACGAGATCTCCCGGCTGATCGGCCGGTCCCTGCGGGCCTGCGTTGACTACAAGGCCCTGGGGGAGAACTCCGTCCTGCTCGACTGCGACGTGCTGCAGGCCGACGGCGGCACCCGCACCGCCGCTATCACCGGCGCGTACGTCGCACTCGCCGACGCGATCGCCTGGATGCGGCAGCGCCGGATGTGCCCCGGCGACCCCCTGGTGAACTCGGTCGCGGCCGTCTCGGTCGGCGTCGTCGGCACCGAGGCCATGCTCGATCTCGACTACAGCGAGGACGTGAAGGCCGAGACCGACATGAACGTGGTGATGACCGGCAGGGGCGACTACGTCGAGGTGCAGGGCACCGCCGAGGGCACGCCGTTCGACCGGACCGCGCTCAACGGCCTGCTCGACCTCGCCGCGGCCGGCTGCGCGGAACTCACGCGCCTGCAGGCCGAGGCACTCGCCTGATCAACAGGGAGAACGACAGCATGAACAAGGTGGTCCTGGCCACCCGGAACGCCGGGAAGATCGTCGAACTGCGCCGGATCCTCGCCGACGCCGGTGTGCCGATCGAACTCGTCGGCCTGGAGGCGTTCCCGCACATCGGAGACGTGGCCGAGACCGGCCTCACGTTCGCGGAGAACGCGCTGCTCAAGGCGCACGCGGTCGCCGCGGCCAGCGGCCTGCCCGCCATCGCCGACGACTCCGGCCTGTGCGTGGAGGCGCTGAACGGCATGCCGGGCATCTTCTCCGCACGCTGGTCGGGCCGCCACGGCGACGACGACGCCAACCTCGACCTGCTGCTCGCGCAGATCGCCGACGTGCCGGACGGCCGCCGCCAGGCCCACTTCGCCTGCACGGCCGCGCTCGCGCTGCCGACGGGGGAGGAGCACGTGGTGGAAGGGGCCATGCACGGCTTCCTCATCCGCGAACGGCGCGGCACGGGCGGCTTCGGCTACGACCCGATCTTCGTGCCGGACGGCGACACCCGGACGACGTCCGAGATGACGGCCGAGGAGAAGAACGCGATCAGCCACCGGGGCAAGGCGTTCCGCGCGCTCGCCCCGGTGATCGCCGAGGTCGTCTCGTAATACCGCCGTAAGACCACCGGCGGGCGCGCGGGCGTAGCGTTCGGAACGTGAACGCAGCAGGCACCCGTATGCCCGCCTGGGCGGCCGCGCTGACCGGCCTCGTCGCCGGCGCGGTGGCGCTCGGCGCGGCCCAGATCGTCGCCGGTCTGATCGACCCCGGCGCGGCCCCGGTCGTAGCCGTGGGCGGCGCGATGGTCGACTCCACGCCCGCCTGGCTGAAGGAATGGGCGATCCGCACGTTCGGCTCCGGGGACAAGCCGGTCCTGCTCGGCGGCATCGTCGTCGTGCTCGCGCTCGCCGCCGCGGGTCTCGGTCTGCTCGCCCGCCGCCGCACGGCGTACGGCACGCTCGGGCTGGCCCTGTTGGGCCTCGTCGGGGCCGCCGCGGCGCTGTCCCGGCCGGACGCGGGGGCGGCGCACATCTTGCCCTCCCTCGCGGGTGCCGCGGCTGGCGCCTGGACCCTGTCGCGGCTGGCGCGCCGCGCCATGAGCAGCGGTGAGGAGGACTACGTCACCGCCAGCCGGGCCGCCGACCGCGAAACCGCCTCCGCCCGGGCCGCGAGCCCCGCCGCCGGAGCCGCGAGCACGCGCGCCGGAGCCGCCACCCCGGTGGCGGGCGACCCGCTCCAGGGGCCGGAAGCCGACGTGGCGGACCCCGCGCCGGCGGAACGCCCCGCAGCGAACAGTGACCTCGGGCACCGGCACGGAAGCGCGCGGCGAGAGAGCTCTGCGGCGCGGCCCGGGCCCGCCGTGCCGCCCGTCATGCGGCCGGGAGCGGGGCCACTTCCCGGGCCGTACGCCTTCGACCGGCGCAGGCTCCTGACCGGGGCGGCGGCGGGGGCCGCGGTGGCGGGAGTCGGCGGTCTCGGCGGATGGCTGCTGTCGGGCAGCAAGGACGGCGAGATCGCCCGGAGAAGCGTGGCCAGGTTGCTGCCGCGCGCGGCACGCCCGGCCGTGCCGATCCCCGCCGGAGCGGACCTGCGGATTCCCGGCCTCACGCCGTTCGTCACGCCCAACGCCGACTTCTATCGCGTGGACACCGCGCTCGTCGTGCCGTCGGTGGACCCGGCCCGCTGGACGCTGAAGATCCACGGCCTGGTGGACAGGCCGGTCGAGCTGACCTTCGCCGACCTGCTCAAGCGCCCCCTCATGGAGGCGGACGTCACACTGACCTGCGTGTCCAACGAGGTCGGCGGGCCGTACGCCGGCAACGCCCGCTGGCTCGGCGCCCGGCTCGCCGACGTGCTGCGGGAGGCCGGGATCCGCCGTGAGGCCGACATGCTGCTCAGCGTCTCCGAGGACGGCTGGACCTGCGGCACACCGGTCGACGTGGTCATGGACGGACGCGACGCGCTGCTCGCCGTCGCCATGAACGGCGAGGTGCTCCCGGAGGCCCACGGTTTCCCGGTCCGTCAGGTCGTGCCCGGACTGTATGGATACGTGTCGGCGACGAAGTGGGTCACCGAGATCAGGGTCACCCGGTTCGACCGGGACGAGGCCTACTGGACGCCCCGCGGCTGGGCCCCCCGCGGCCCGATCAAGACGCAGTCCAGGATCGACCTGCCCCGTGACGGGGACGAGGTCGCGGCGGGCCGTACGACCGTGGCGGGCGTCGCGTGGGCCCAGCATCGCGGCGTCGACGCGGTCGAGGTGCGGGTGGACGGCGGCGCGTGGCTGCAGGCGAGGCTCGCGGAGGTGCCCGGCCCGGACACCTGGCGGCAGTGGTCGGCGGACCTGGACCTGACGCCGGGCCGGCACACGCTTGCCGTGCGGGCCACCGACGCGACCGGCTACACCCAGACCGCGGACGAGGCGCCGCCCGCTCCCGACGGCGCCACCGGCTTCCACACTGTCACCGTCACGGCCGGCTGACCGGCCCCGCTCGGTCTCCGGCGGGAGCCGGGTCTGGAGTTGGGAAAACCCGCCGTGCCCCGGACGGCCCGCCTCTACCATCGGCACGCTGATGTGCGCGAGGAGGGGGGCCAAGCGCGTGAACCAGGACAGGGCGCGCCGGCATGCGCGGTGGCGGTTGCCGTCGGGTGTGTACAACCCGGTCGTGACGGCCGACGGCCGGCGATGGCGGGATTACGAGCAGGCGGCCGAGGCGCCTGCTCCCTCATTGGAGGACCGCCGCCTGGATGTGCGGATCGCGGCTCTGCCGCTGGGCGTGGACACCATGACCATGCCGGTGGTGCCGGCCGCCAGGAACGGTGAGAGCGGCGGACGCGGGGGGCGCGGCGGGCACGAGGAGCACGAGGGGTACGGGGAGTACGGGGGGTACGGTCCGAGCGCACCGGCCGGGCGCCGGGCAGGGGCGACGGACCCCTGGGAAGCGGGATCGCCAGGTCCCCGGGAAGCGGGGGCGACGGACCTCCGGGAAGCGGGGGCATCGGACCGCCGGGAGGACGTCTCCGCCGCGGCGCCCCCCGCCACCGGGGACGCTCGGGTGGTCACGGCCGACGGGCACCCGGAGGACGCCGAGGACCGTGCGGAGTTCGAGGATGCCCGGGACGGTGAGGAGCCGGAGGCCGGCGGGGACGTCGCGGTGGCGGCGGGGGCCGCAGAACCCGAGGACGTCGCCGCATCGGAGGTCGCCTTCGGAGACGACGACGCTGCCGGGGACCCGGCCGGGGCCGGGCAGCACGCGAGCGTCGTGACCGGGGCGAGGGACGAGGGCCCGAAGGACGAGGGCCCGAAGGACGAGGCCGCGAGGGATGAGGTCGCGACGGCCGCGGCGAGCGGTGCGAACGGACACGGCGAGGCCGTCGCCGAGGCGCCCGGCTCGCCTGAGGGGCTACACGATGCGGCGGGCCCGGAAGGCCGGGGCGATCGGCCGGGCGAGCCGCCGGCCGGCGCGGGACCCGACGTCGTTTCCCCGGCCTGGCAGGTCGAGTGGCCGGTCGAGACCGCGCCCGTGCCGAGAATCCCCGCCCAGCCGGACGGTGCCGCGGCCGGGATACGGCGTTCCGAATCCCCGGACGCGACCGTCGCCGGATCCGGACAGGGCGATCCGCCCTGTGAGATCGCGCGTGAGATCGCACGTGAGACGGCACGTGAGACCGCGCCGGACACCGCCTTGGACACCGCCTCGGACACCGCCTCGGCGACGAGCCGGAGCGAGTGGCACGCGGAGGGGCCCGGCGGGGCCGTGGACGACGGTCCGGAGCAGGGAGAGCTCGCGGACGCCGACGATTTCTGGTCGGCCGTGCTGCGCGACGACACCGAGCGCGACTGGCTGGACGGCCCGGGCCGCCCGCGGCGGCTGGAGGACACCCGCCCGTACGGCAGGCCCGGCGGCCTGGCCGAGGCGGATCCGGACGGCCAGATGAGCCTCGCGCAGGCGGTGAGCGGGCGCTTCCCGGACCCACGCGGCACCTGGATCCGCCTGATCAACGCCGAAGGGCCGACGGAGGACGCGTTCAGGTCGAACAACGCCGTCGACTGCGCGCTGTCGGTGATGTCCACCTGGCACGGGGAGCCCGTCGTGGCGGCGCGCAGACAGCCGGAGTACGACGGGTCGGGACGCCCGCTGCTGACCGGGGAGACCGGAGGGGTCGCCCGCGCCGAGGAGTGGCTCGGGCACCGCTTCGAATACGTCGGTCACGGCCGCCGGGCGTACGTGGCCATCGCACAGCGGCTGATCTTCGGGGGCCACGGCGCCGCCGCCGTCCTCATCACCCGCTGGGCCGGGGGAGGCAGCCACGCGTGGAACGTCGTCAACTGCCGGGGTGAGGTCCTGTGGATCGACGCCCAGCGGGGTCACATGGCCGTGGATCCGCCGTACGAGGACGTCACGGGCGTCTTCGCGGTGGTGATCGATCGTCAGGGCCGCCGCCTGTGACGGCCGGTGCGACCTCCGCGGGCCGGACCCGGGCGGGCCCGGCCCGCGCCGTCGCGGGCTTCGCACCCCGGCTGAGCGCGGGCCCGACGGTGACGCCGGTCATCGGCGGCCGTGGAGGGCGTCGTCCGCGTCGACCCGGTCGATGAAGGCGAGGACCCGGGCGGCGACCCGCTCCGGGAACTCGCCGTTGAGGGCGTGGGAGGCGTCCGGCCACAACTCGACGGTCCCTCGGGAGAGCAGCCGGCGAGCGCGTTCCGCGGCCCTGCCCGGATCGTGGATGATGCTGCGCCCGGCGATCACCGCGAGGGTCGGTATGCCGACCGCGGCGACCTCCTCGTCCGAGGGGTAGGTAGGCGGGGGGAGAAAGGCGGTGAAGTCCCGCATCCCTGCGGAGATCAGGGCGGCGACCGGGTCGTCGCCGGAGGTGTCGGCTCCGCCGGAGATCCAGCTCAGCAGCCGCCGGCGCCACGGCTCGGGGAGTGGCCCGAGCGCTCCCAGCGAGACGGCGACCGCCTTCCAGGTGATCCGGCCGAACAAGGACGCGGGATCGAGCAGGCTCAGGGAGGCGACCTTCTCCGGAGCGTGCACGGCGAGCCGGAAGGCGGTCCACCCGCCGATCGACACGCCGAGCAGGTGCGTCCGGTCGAGGCCGAGCCCGGTGAGGAGTTCCGAGAGCCACACGCCGTGGTCGGCCGCACTCGCGAACGGTCTGCTCTGCACCGAGAGACCGGGCTCGCCCAGCAGATCGATGGCGTAGACGACGCGACCAGGGGCGCGAAGACCGGTCAGGTTCGGCGCCCACATCGGGGTGGACGCGGTGCGTCCCGGCAGCAGGAGGAGCGGCGTCGCGGCGTCGGCGCCGTCCGGGCCGAAGCGGTGGACGCGTACGGTCCCGAAGCCGGTCGGCACGTCCTGGATCGCGTCGGGTGCCGGGAGGCCGGCCATGGCCTGGTCGTAGATCCGCCGGTAACGCGAGTAGGCAGGCGCGTCCCGGAAGTGCCCGAGGCGCCGCCGGCGGAACTCGGCTCCGATGTTGGGCCGCACGGGGTCGTTCACGTCCGGATCCTCCGCTCGCCTTTGGCAGTACGATCGTATTGTATCGATATCACGATACGCTCGTATTGCAAAAGAGGGAGCGGCTCGTGCCCAAGCAGGTCGACCACGCGGCTCGGCGGGAGGAGATCGCCCATGCGGCGCTGAGGCTGTGCGCGCGAGACGGCCTGGCCGGGGTGACCATAGGGCAGGTCGCACAGGAGGCCGGCGTCTCCAAGGGGCTCGTGCAGCACTACTTCGCGGGGAAGGCCGATCTGCTGCGCGCGAGTGCCCACGTCCTGAGGGATGAAATCGAGCGCCATGTCGGCGAGGCCGTCCGGGACGCCCGCGGCCCGGCGGACACGCTGCGGCGGGTGCTGCTCGCGATCGTCGGGCTGGGCGTGACCGCCGTGGTCCCGCTGCTCGCCGGGCACGCGTTCCTGAGCAGGGCCGTAGCCGATCCGGAGATCCGCGACCTCTATCGCGCCGGCGGCGACGCCGTCCATCGTGCGATCGCCGCGTTGCTGGCGGCCTCGGACCCGGCTCCGGACGTCGACCCCGGCGCGGAGGCCCACGCGTTGCTCGGTCTCGCCCGCGGCCTCGCCGACGGGGTGCTGCTCGGGGAACTCGGCGTCGACGACGCGGGCGCGATCGTCGACCACCACCTGCGCCGGATCCTGCCGGGGGTCCCGGCCGGATCCGGCTCTCCCTCCGCGCCGCGGGACTCCGGGTGACGACCGTCAGGCGTCGTGCGGGCGGGATGGCGGGGGAGCCGCACGGCCCCCGTTCCCCTGTCCCCGGGCCGCCGCCCGGGTCACCCGCTCGCGCGGGCGGCCCGGGCGACCGCGGTGCCGGCTTCAGGAGGCGGCCAGCGCCCCGACGACCGAGGCGCGGGCGGCCCGGCGGGCGGGCAGCACCGCGGCGAGCACTCCGGCCAGGCCCGAGGCGGCGATGAAGATCAGGATCTGTACGACCGGAAGCTGGAAGGAGACGTTCTCCGTGAGCGTCGTCGTCGCCGCCCAGCCGTACGCGACGCCGAGCAGGACACCGACGATGGCGCCCACCAGGCCGAGGACCAGCGCCTCGACCGAGAGCATGCCCCGCAGCTGCGGCCGGGTCAGGCCGAGGGCGCGCAGCAGCGCGGACTCACGGGTGCGCTCGTGGACCGACAGCGACAGCGTGTTCGCGATGCCGAGCAGTGAGATCACGATCGCGAGGGCCAGCAGCCCGGTGACGACCATGAGCATCGAGTCGATCGCCTCGTCGAACTGGCCCCGGATCTCCGTGGTGCTGCCGACCTTGACCGCCGGGTAGGCCGCCGTGGCCTCGTCCACGACCTTGCGGGCCCGTTCCGGTGCCACGCCGTCGGCGGCGTTCACCAGGACCCGTACGTCGCCCATTGTGCCGAAGTGCCGCTCGAACGCCTGCTCGGCCATCGTGAACGCGGGCAGCAGGGCCACGTCGGCCTTCAGCACCGCCACGACCGTGAGCGGGATGGCCTGATCGCCTGACGCGACGGTCACGGTGTCGCCGACCTTGACGCGGAGGTCCTGGGCCGCGTAGTCGGCCACGGCGACCTCGCCCGCTCCGAAGCCGTCCAGCGTGCCGGACGACGCCTCCGGCTTGACGGCGGTGCCGATGGCGGACCGAGTGACGGTGCCCACTCCGTACTCGTGGCCGTTCACCTTGGTTTTCTTCCCCCGGAACTCGGTCACCGCGGCCAGGTCGCGGCTCGCGCGGAGCGTGTCGGCGACCGAGCGGGGGATGGTGCCGGTCTGCGACGTCAAGATGTAGTCGGCGGGGAACTGCTGGTCGAGCTGGCCGCTGACGGTGGTCCGCACAGTGGCGGTCAGGACCGACATCAACGTCATCAGTGTCACGCCGATGGTCAGGGCCACCGTCGTGGTCGCCGCACGCTTGGGGTTGCGCCGCGAGTTGTCCACGGCGAGCCGTCCCGCCACGCCGAACAACCGCGCCGGCACCCAGCCCGCCAGCCCGCTCAGCGGCCGTACGATCACCGGGCCGAGGATGAGCACCGCGAAGAACACGAGCACGCCGCCGGCCATGACCGTCAGCAGCGCCGCCTGGCCCGGCTTCTGCAGCACGCCCGCCGCGGTGAGGCCGGCCCCCGTGACCGCGATCAGGGCGGCGACGACCACCCGTACGACCCCGGCGCGGAATGTGTGCTCCTCGACCTGCGTGCGCAGCGCCGCGACGGGCGGCACACGGGTGGCCTGACGCGCGGGCAGCAGCGCGGCGGCCATCGTCACCACGACGCCGGTGCACATGCCGATGGCGATCGTCTGCGGGGACAGGCTCACGGTGCCCGTGGGGATGTCCGTACCGATGGCTTTCAGCACGGCGACCGCGGCGGCCCCGAGACCGAGACCGGTCAGCAGGCCGAGCACCGACGACAGCAGCCCTACCACGGCCGACTCCAGCACGATCGAGCCGAAGACCTGCCGCTTGGTGGCGCCGATGCAGCGCAGCAGCGCCATCTCACGCATCCGCTGCGCGACCAGGATGGTGAAGGTGTTGTAGATGACCAGCGCGGCGACGAGCAGCGCGACCGCCCCGAACAGCAGCAGGCCCAGCCGGATGTAGGCCGTGTCCACATGGTTGCGCTGGGCCACCTCGTCGGCGCGTTCCCGGCCCGTCATGACCGTCGCGTCGCCGCCCACGGCCGCCGCGACGGCCGTGCGCAGGCTCTCCGGCGAGGGCCCCGAGGAGACGACGTCGATCTCGGTGAAGCCCTTGGCGCCGGTGACGCGCCGCGCCGCGTCGGGGGTGAAGGCGACCGCTCCCCGGTAGGCGAGGTTCTGGTCGACGCCGACGTCGAAGATCCCGACGAGGCGGAACTCGTGCCGCGTGCCCGCCTTGTCGAGCACCGTGACGGCGGCTCCGGGCGCGAACCCCTGGGCCTTGGCGGTGTTCTCGTCGAGCACCGCCTCGCCGGCGGCCGAGGGGGCCCGGCCCGAGGTGATCTTGATGCGGCTCGCCGGGATGGACACCCCGGCGGTGGGGAGGTCGCCCACGACCTTGCCGTCCTTGCCGATCAGCGGCGCGTCCCCGGACACCATCGGCTGGGCGTCCTCGACGCCCCGCACCGCCTTGATCGCGGCGAGCGCGCTCTCCGGCAGGCGTTCGTCGTCCCCGGCGTCCTTCGGCGTCACCACCACGTCCACCTTGTCGGCGTCCGCGGCGAACGACTGGGTGAACCCGGCGTCGATGGTGTCGGTGAGCACGAACGTGCCCGCGATGAAACCGACCCCGAGCACGATCGCCAGAGAGGTGAGCAGCAGGCGCAGGCGGTGCGCCAGGAGCCCGGTGAGGGTGGCCTTGAACACGGCTCAGGCCTCCAGCGCCATCAGCGTGTCGAGCACGGTCTGCGGCGTCGGCCGTTCGACCTCGCTCACCAGCAGGCCGTCCCTGAGGAAGACCACCCGGTCGGCGTACGACGCCGCCACCGGGTCGTGGGTCACCATCACGATCGTCTGCCCGAGCTCCCGTACGGACGTGCGCAGGAACGCCAGCACCTCGGCGCCGCTGCGCGAGTCGAGGTTGCCGGTCGGCTCGTCGGCGAAAATCACTTCGGGCTTGCTGATGAGCGCCCGCGCCACGGCGACGCGCTGCTGCTGGCCGCCCGACAGCTCGCTCGGCTTGTGCCTCAGCCGGTCACGCAGGCCGACCGTCTCGATCACGCGGTCGAACAACGCCTGGTCGGCCTGGCGGCCCGCGATCTCCAAGGGAAGCCGGATGTTCTGCTCGGCGGTCAGCGTCGGCAGCAGGTTGAACGCCTGGAAGATGAAACCGACGCGCTCGCGCCGCAGGAGCGTGAGCTGCTTGTCGTTCAAACCGGTGATCTCGACGTCGCCGATGCTCACCCGCCCGTCCGTCACGGTGTCCAATCCGGCCAGGCAGTGCATCAGGGTGGACTTGCCGGAGCCGGACGGCCCCATGATCGCGGTGAACGCCTCCGCGGCGAAGCCGACGTCGATGCCGCGCAATGCGTGCACGGCCGCGTCGCCCTCGCCGTACACCTTCGACAGTCCCCGCGCGACGACCGCGGTGCGAACCTGGGTTGTTGTGGTCATGACGCCACGCTATGGCCGTGATCAGGGCGTTTCCTCGGCCTCGCGGACGTTCTCGGCCTGCGTCCCGGGACGGTCCGCCCCGGGGCGTGTGCGACTTGTGAGGTATCCCGGACTCAGCCCCGCGGATGATCGGGGGCGACCACGCCGGTCTCGTACGCGTAGACCACCACCTGGGCCCGGTCGCGCAGCCCCAGCTTGGCCAGGATGCGGCCGAGGTGGGTCTTCACGGTGGCCTCCGCGAGATGCAGCCGCGCCGCGATCTCGGAGTTCGACAGGCCACGGGCCACCTGGACCATCACCTCCCGCTCCCGCGCCGTCAGCACGCCCGCGTCCTGCCGCCGCCGATCCCCCTCCGGCAGGAGCACGGCGAAGCGGTCGAGCAGGCGGCGGGTCGTGCTCGGCGCGACCACCGCGTCTCCCGAGTGGACCGACCGGATCGCGCTGATCAGCTCGGCCGGCGGCACGTCCTTCAGCAGGAACCCCGCCGCGCCCGCCTTGATCGCGGCGAACGCGTACTCGTCGAGGTCGAACGTCGTGAGGATCAGCACCTTGGGGCCGTCCGGGGCCGCGCAGATCACGCGGGCCGCCTCAACGCCGTCCATGCGCGGCATGCGGACGTCCATGAGGACCACGTCGGCCTCGACCGTGCGCACCGCCTCGACGGCCGCCAGCCCGTCGGCCGCCTCGCCGACGACCTCGATGTCCGGCTGCGCCCCGAGGACCATCCGGAACCCGGTCCGCACCAGCTCCTGGTCGTCCACCAGCATGACGCGTATCACTGCAGCTCCGCTCCGCTCGTCATCGCCGCGACCCCGTAACCGTACGCGCTGTGGGGACAACCGGAGTCACCGCGGTCCGGGGGCCGCCTGGTCACGCGGCCATCCCGACGGGGATCCGGGCGATCACCCGGAAGCCGCCGCCCGGCCGGGGACCGGCCTCGACGCTCCCGCCGTACATCGCCGCCCTCTCCCGCATGCCGATCAGCCCGTGCCCGCCGACCAGGCGCGGCGCCGCGGCGCCCCTGCCGTCGTCGCTGATCCTCAGCTCGAGCTCGCCCCTGCCGTACGTCACCTCCACTCGGGCCCGCGTGCCGGGACCGCCGTGCTTCAGCGCGTTGGTCAGCGCCTCCTGCACAATCCGGTAGACGGCGAGCTGCTCACCCTCGGGCAGCGTCTGCGCGGTGCCGGACACGGTGAACTCGGTCGGCAGACCCGAATCCCTGACCTGCCTGATCAGGTCGCCCAGCTGGGCGACACCGGGTTGCGGGGCGTACTCCTCCGCCGGGCTGCCGGCGTCCTGCCGCAGCACCCCCACCAGCCTGCGCATCTCGGCCAGCGCCTGCCGCCCGGTCGACGAGATCGCCTGCATCGCACGCCGTGCCTGCTCGGGGTCGCCGTCGATGGCGTATCCCGCGCCGTCGGCCTGCACGACCATCACGCTGACGTTGTGCGCGACCACGTCGTGCAGCTCGCGGGCGATGCGGGCGCGCTCGGCGGCGGCGGCGATGCGCGCCTGCTGGTCGCGCTCCCGCTCGGCCCGCTCGGCGCGTTCGACCAGACTCTCCACGTAGCGACGGCGGGTGTTGGCGTAGATGCCGGCGATCCAGACGGCGACGACGAAGGCCGACGACGACGGCCATGCCTGGGCGGGGGCGGGAGACCAGCGCAGCATCGCCAGCAGCAGCCCGAGTTCGGCGACCGCCCCGGCGGCCAGCGCCCACCGCAGCGTGCAGCGCGAGGCGACGCCGTACACCGCGACGAGCACCGCGATGTTGGCGGGCAGGACGACGACGTCGAGCAGCCACTGGACGAAGCTGACGGCGGCGACCACCGCGAACACCTCACGGGGGTGGTCGCGGCGCCAGGTCAGCGGAACGATGAGCGCGGCCGACAGCAGCAGCAGACCGGGCACGCCGACCTGCCGCGCCCCCAGCGAGCCGGTCCGGCTGAACGCCTCGATGGTGATCAGACTCAACAGCGCCAGCGGGGAGACCGTGAGCGCGTCCACGAGCTTGCTGTGGCGCCGGATCCAGGCGCGCAGTCTGCCGAACACGTACCCAACCATACGTATCGGCTGCTCAGGAAGGTCTCACCCTTGGGACGGATACCCGCCTACGACTCAAGTCGCAGCCGCTGCCGTGCTTACGCCGTTTTTACGGATCACGGCGCATCCTTGTTCCCGGGAACGCTTCTTGGAAGCGGGGTTAGGGAGCTCTGAATGGCGGAGAAGGACGCGGGGTCGCGCGGTGTCGGAGACGAGCCGCGCGACCCGCGCCCGGAGCCGGAAACCGGACCGGCCGGGTCATCTGAGCCCAGTGTGACCGAGCCCAGTGCGACGGAGCCCAGTGCGACGGAGCCCAGTGCGACGGAGCCCAGTGCGACGGAGCCCAGTGCGACGGAGCCCAGTGCGACCGCCGGTTCCGCTGCGCCTGCCGCGTCCACCGGGCCGAGTCCGTCGACCGGGTTGGCCGGGTCTGCGCCCCCTCGGACGAATCCCGCGTCGCCCTGGACCAGCCCGGGGGACACACCCAGGCCGTCAGGGCCGCAAGCACCCCGGACCGGACCGGCGAACACGCCCGGAGCATCGGGGCCGCACTCGCCGTGGGCAGGCCACGCGGGCCCGGGCCGGCCAGGGCCGGGACCCGCGAACACGCCCCCCACAGACGGCCGGTACGCCTTCGGTCCCGGTGGCGCGGGGTGGAAGGCCCCCGGCTGGCAGGATCCGCGCGCACGGTCCGCGCCTGCTCCGCGGCATGGCCCTCCCACGCGACCGGCGCCTCGGCTGCCCCGCGGACACGTCGGTCAGCTCGTGGCCGTCGGCATCGCGTCCGCGCTGATCGGTGCGCTCCTCGGCGGCGGCGTCGTGGCCGTCACCGGCATGGTCTGGGACCGGGCGCACGCGGGGATGAGCTGGGACGCCGGAAGTGACCGCCAGCGTCTCTTCCCTCGAGGCTACAACCAGGACGCGCCACAGTCCCAGGACGACTTCCTGCCTCCCTGGTGCAGGCGCACCGAGGCCGGAGTGCGCTGCCAGGCGCCAGGCTGAGGTTCGCTTTCCCGAGGGCGCGCGCCGGCGGAGGGGCCGGCGCGCGCCTACGGGTGTCCGGCGCCCGCTGGGCTGTCCCCTGGCCGGCCGCGCGTCGGCGCAATTTTGGATTTCCCAGGACGGTCACTCCCGCTCGCTCCGAGCACGCAGCAGGGCGATGGCCGTGCGGACCGCGGAGGACCGCGACGGGACTCCTTCCGCTGCCATGGAGCGTTCGAGGAAGGCGAGATCTTCCGCCGTGACCATCACGGCCATCTTCGCGGGCGTCGCGAGAATCCGGTGCGCCATTGTTTCTACTTGGATTTGGTGGGGTCGACGAGATTCGAACTCGCACTGTACGGCACCTAAAGCCGCGGTCTCCTGCCGTTGGACTACGACCCCTTCGCGTTTTCCCTTGCCCGCGAAATTCTCCGTCTGAGAATGGCAGTTCGGGCAGAGAAATCGCAGATTCTCTTTTCTGTTGTCCAGCCAGTCGCCGTTGACGTGGTCGACGTGCAATGTCAGCGACCGGCCCTGCCAAGTGCCGCCTATCTTACAGTCTGCACAGCGGTAGGGGACTCCCAGTTCACGTAGCACCCGCCGGAGCTTGCCCGGCTTCTCACGGGCAGCGCCCGCGGGATTCAGGACCAGCACGTCCGCTGGAAGACGCCGTCGCGGCGACGGCCGGCCCCGCCTGTGGGCCTGGCCGAGGAAGTGGGTCGTGTCGATGCCGAAGTGCTTGAGACGGCGGCTGATGTGGGCGTGGGCGCCCCCCGACCACGGGATGCCGAGATGGCGCAGCACGTCTGCGATGCTCGCCGCTTTGGCCGCGGCCTCGGCCAGCGGTTCGGGCGTGTACTTGTACTAGTAGATGCACAAAGTCAACTATTCCTGGGGAGCCGGCCAGCAGGTGGCGCCCGCCAAGCTGTGGCGACGCACGCACATCTGACCAGCGACGAAGCGCGCTGTCCTCATCAACAGCGACCCGGCTCGATCGCCGGAGGTCGCCTACGAGAGGCTAGCGGCGAGAACCTTCACTACAAGGTCAAGGCGAGCCGCCTGCGGCGACTCGCGGCGCGTCGGGCGGCCAGCGGGCCGGGCGTGCGGCTCTCCGGCCGGTCCCGGCCCGCGCCGCCCCGCACGGCTCGCCACAAACCTGCCCTTGCAGCAGACGACCCCCACGAATACATTCTTCTGCTGACCGTTTTCCTCGCGCACGGGATAGGGTATGCCGTTCAAGAAAGACCCGAGGGTTGACCTCCTGGCAGAAGGCCAGCGATACGCCGCCGTCCGGGAGCGCGTCATCCAGAACATGCCCTGGATAGTCACCGGCGCAATCTTCTTTCTGATCTTGATTCGCATTTTGCTTGTTTCCCGCTTAGACGTGCCCACTGCTCTTGCCGTTCTGCAGCAAACGGGACCGATAGAGTTGGCTCCCGCCATTCTTCTCTCGCTGCTTCCGACGCTGTCCGTGGGGCTTGGAGTGGTGGGGTACCGGATTGCATTCATTCACGAACAGCATGAGTATCTACGGTATCAGAGATTTCTCCACTGGACCTTTTATGGTGCCGCAGTCATCGCATTCGCCGCAATTCAAAATTGGAGCACCACACTGCTGCAGGCCGCCATTCCGCCCTTAACGTATCTGGGCTACAAGCTCTCCGAATGGAAAAACTCGCGCAAAAAGGCGAAAAGGGCTGGGATGTCAAATCGGGAGGGAAGCGGCAGAACAGATAAGGGTGCGACTAAAAGTGTCGGATCAGATAACGTCTACCCCGAAACAGGAGACAGCGTCATTCGCCAGCACTATAAGCGACTAGAGGAGCTTGATAGTCGAATAGCGGCTGCCTCTTCTGGACCTGTCGAACTTGACAAGTTGAAGGCGCTCAGGGATGAGCGGCGAAACGTCATCGGCGACATTCGAGACCGGGCCGGCATTATTTCGGAATCATGGAAGTCTTCTACCGACCTCGTAATAGGCGGACTCATTATCTATTTGCTACTGAACAACTTCGTAACTTTCTTCAGTGAGGCACCGTGGCTGCCTAGCGAGAAGATCCGAATCGATCGCGTCGGCGTCGTGCCGGGCTATATCCTAAAGACCGATGAAACCTGGACAACCATTTTGACGCTCGGGCGGTCCTTGAGAACCGTAAAGACCGATAGTGTTGTCAGTAGAGAGCTCTGCAGGATTGGGAGAGTTTCGCCGTCCGGAAGCGTGCGAACGATTTTTGGACAACTGAATAACAGCCCAAACTATCCGCCGTGCGTCGTACCCGCCAAGCCCCGCAGTGATCCGAGCTCTCGGCCAAGTCCTCAGCTAGGGAAATGATGCGATGAGATGCTGGAGCCGCACGAACACTTCTCCCCTCTAGTCGACGGCAGACGTTTTCCCGATCATTCATCCTCGCATGAATCCTCCTCTCCAAGCCTTTCTTGCTGCTCATTGAATAAGTCTGCCGCTGCGTTTAGGCACGGGAATATGGCCGCAGCAATCAGTGCGCAGTCCCACTCTCTCATGCTAGTAGTGAGGCATCGGAGCACCTCGACACTTCCCATGAGGAGAAAGAACGTGATGGTTGACCCGATATATGCAGTGGCGCTTAGGTCGACACTAGACCGATTGTTGTAGAAGTAGCTGCGATGTAAGTCTGCGGATCCTATAACGGTGAGCGACCCGGCATGAACGGCAGCATTGCATGCGAGATATACATGACGGATCGCCTCACCTTCCACCGCATCTTCGATGTCCTTAAAAGTGACCCGTTTACTTGCAGGATTTAGCGTACCTGGAGCAGCCCAATTATTCTCACCCTTGAAGAAATTGTCTCCCCACCTCTTCCGGGCTTCCGAGATCATTTCTTGGCTTACTTCGTCGTCTAGGTCGCTGTCCCCGCCCTCCTTCAAGCGTTCTACAAGGGATGAGACGTAGTAGCGTTCTGCTAGCTCATACCCTCCAGGCGTCGGTTCTCTTGTGCAGAGAAAGAACGCTTTCACTACCAACTCGTAGAGGGTTCTTATTCTAGAGAAGGCCCCATCTGTATATCCCTTCCTAAGAAGAAGGGAGATCTCGCTCGATATGACCACCATGCGAGCATGCATGCCCATCAGCAGCAAAAATCTGGTTGCATGCCCTCCTAGCACGCTCTCGATACCGAATAGCTTCTGATACGTCTCCTCTCTCGGTGCTTCATGCAGCCACAATCTAAATGCCGCATTCATTGCCCTATTGGCTAGTTCGGCGGCCGCGAGAGCTTCATCCAGTGCGTTGAAGGCGGCAGCATATCGCTTGAGTAGGTTGCGCTCTACTTTCTTGCCATACTTCTTTCTGTCGGCAGTAATGGAACAAACTGTCCTCTTGGATTGCTCGTGCCAGGCGGGTATGAAGATCTGGGGGTTCTCTAGTATGTGCATGTATGATTTAGTGAGGGCCGTCCTTGCTTCATCGTAATCGACAATCTCGCCTCGAGTGATCTTACTATTGACGTAATCGACCGCGATTCGCAAGAACTCTGAATCATTCGGATCCATGAGTTTCCTTTCGTCCAGGTGCAAGGATCCCATGTGGTCGGCGAGGTCACCAGTGTTTATCTAGCTGCCTATCCGTCTACATGAGCAGATGAGCTGCTATCCAGTCTGATCAGTCCCTGGCTGCCCCGCCCCCGCTGCTCGATTGTTCGTGGCCCTTGGTCGGCGTCAACGCCGTCTGTGCGGGTTGGGAGACGGGTGGCGGTGCACGTCGTTGGTGGACGGACACGCGAAGACGGCATTGACACCTCGGTCGGGCCACTGATCTCGGCAGCTATCGGGGGCGGGGAAGAAGTGGCGCGGGCCGTAGATACGGGTGCGGCCCCGCCCGAGTGAGCGGGGCCGCGTGAGCGCTGGACCGTCTATCGCATCTCGCCGAGCAGCAGGGCATGCCATACCCTGCGGGTCTCCTCGATGGGCCAGCGGTGGGTCTCTTTAACCTTCGGTGTCGGTTCGGCCTGGGTGGTCTTGCGGATGAACGCCTGCCCGCCGGACTGGAGCAGTTCGTAGACGACGGCCCGGCAGTCGCATGTCCAGGCGAGAGTCCGCACGCGCCCGACCCCCTCGAACGGCTTATGCCAGACGAGCTTCACGTGATCTTTCTGGCGCATCTCCCAGTGCGGACTCAGGCACTCGTCCGGGTCCACGACGGAGGTCGCCATCACAACCGCCGCCTCACCCTGCTCCGCCGTTGGCCCAGCCGACGATCCACCGGACGGCGGACTGCGGTTGGTCGACCGAGGGCAGCGGCACGACGGTCCCGGACTTCGGTAGCTTGATCAGGAAACGACGCGGCTTGTTCTCCTGATCGATGGTGACCGTCGCGACCCGTCCGCCGAAGCCGTAGATGTCCAGCTCCGCGCCCGCTTTCTCCTGTACCGGGAACCCGGTCATCCGGAGGGTGATGTGGCTGATGAACCGGACGCGGACCCCTTGGGACCGGAGCAGGTCGCCGAGGGCGGCCAGGATGCCCGCCTGTTGGTTGGCGGTTCGGTTGCCGTTGGTGATCTGGCGCATGTCTCTCCCGTCTGTCTCGCTGACGGGTTGAGCGTACGCCAACCTTCCTAATCCTACCTAGTCCTTCTCATAGGTACCCCTAGGTACCTGTGGTAACGACATGGAACGCTTTCGTTCCTACTCTTGAGCCCGTGATCGAGTTCCGGCCTGACCAGCTCAAATGGGAAGCCGTCCTCGAAGAGATACGACGGCGTATCCGGACGGGCGAATACCAGGTGGGGCACCCCATCCCTGGTGAACCCCGCATGGCCGAGGAGTTCGGCATCGCCAAGGGCACCGCACGCCGCGTCATCAACGAATTGCTCAAGGCCGGAGACGTCTACACCGTGCTCGGCAAGGGCACCTTCGTCGCCGACCCCGAGACCGGCGGCCCGCCCAGGAGAGACACCGAAGACGAGTGAAGGCCCCCGAGCGAATCGGGGGCCTTCTGCCTTCTATCGGTTGTCAGCGAGACGATGGAAGGCGCACCAAGCGTAGAGCCGACAGGCCGAGGGCAGTAGCCTCCGGCCGTGGCGCCGCCGGCCCAACCGCTTCGCGGCCCTTCGGGTGCCTACGGCATTGCGCCGGCCGCACCACTCCCGCACTCACATCCCGCCGGTCAGGCCGACTCTTCCCGCGTACGAGCGATCCGGCGAGCGGTGGCTATGCGTTGCCGGATCAGCTCGGCCCACAGATGTTCACCGTGCCGGTACCCGCTCCCGGCGAAGCGCCACTGACCGACCGTCACCGTCTCCCGCTCATCAGGCGCAGGCAGGCCCCGCCGTTCCCGAGCCCGCTCGGCCTGGTGATCCGCGCGCACCCGCCGCAGCGCGCCGAGCGTGATCGAGTAGTGGCGGCTCTTGGTCGAGAAGTGGCCCCGGTACCCGAGCATGTGCGCCCACTGCCGCAACGGGATCAGCCGATAGGCCGGATCGTTCGCCAGGGCGAAGCAGGTGTAGATCATGCGCCGGGCATGCTCGGTCACGTCCAGGCCCTTGACGTCGGCGACCTCCCGGATCGGCCGGTCCACCGTCCCGGCTGACTCGGCCCCCTTCGTCGCGTACTTCGCGATGTAGGCCGCCACCCGCTGATCCGCGATTCCCTCAAGCGAGGTCGCGACGTAGATGGGGTCCACGTCGAGCTGCGTTCCCCACCGGCCGACGAACGACGGGTCATCGTCGGGCACGGGAACCGAGACCGCAGCCGCGGTTTCCCGAATCGCCTCCTGGAGCACGGGCATGCTCGCCCAGTCCGGCGGGTGATCGGAGGGCCCGTCCGGTCCGTCGAGGCGGATCACGGCGTGGAAGTGGACCAGGCCCCGCGCCTGATACTCGGCCACCTTGGCGTACGACAGCCGCAGCCGCCGCCGCAGCTCAGCCCGTGAGATGCCGAGGTGACGGGCGAAGGTCGCCGGTAGCGCCTGCGTGAAGCGCCGCCACAGCTCGCCCGCATGCGCGTTCCACAGCACCGCCCCGGCGTAGTCGTAGCAGTCCACGCAGATCGGCTGCCCGACCTGGGAGTCATCCTCGCTGTGCCGGACCCCGCAGCCTTCCGGCCTGCCGTGCTCGCATACCGGGTTGTCCCGCCGAGGACGGCACGGCAGCACCTTGTCGCCCTTCATCCGGCGCGCGTGGACCGCGCCGAACGAGGGGGCCGTGAACGTGGCGAACACGCGAGGATGCGCGCTCACGTCCTCGGGGACGCCCTTGCCACCGCGCAGGCCGGACAGGATCAAGTGATAGGTGTCGTCCCGGTAGACCTCCGAGCAGGCCGGGCACCGGGACGCACGACGGTTGCCGCACGCGGTCAGTAGGTACCCGGTCGGCTCGTCGGCCGTCCGGTAGACGTCCAGCACTTCCAGCCCGGCATCGAAGGTGATCCGGCGTCCCTGGAGCCTGATGGGTTGGGCACAGCCGCCCGTCGCGCGCACCATCTCCTGCCACCGGGCGAAGTCCGGCATGGCGGCGCGTTGGGCGGCGGCGAGGACATCAGGGGAGAGGGGAGGGAGTTCGCTCACGCGGCATCCCTCCCGCTCTCCGCAGGGGGCGTGTCGTCGGCGTAGCGAATGCCGTGAATGGCGGCGATGCGACGCCACTTGTCGGCGGACCACCGAGGCGACTCGCCGACTTTGCGCTTGCACCACTCCTTCACAAGCGCGGCGTATGGTCCCAGTTCCTCGGGTACCAGCAGGGGCCTCCTTTCTCTCGTCGGGAAGCCGCCCGCCACGTCCGGCGACGAGAGCACCAACGCAGGGCAGGCCGAAGACAGCTCGCGGCCTGTGGAGCGGTGGTGCTCTCAGCGAGACAAGATCAGGAGTGTTGTGCGCGACGGTGAAACGATGAGCGCTGCCGGATTTTGTGGCCTACCGCTGGGCCGGGTCCCTCCCAGCGGAACGGCTGATCATGTTGTTTTCGCCCGGTGGCTTGTGTGCGCTCGTGAAAATCTGTCGCGGTCGGTTGCTCGCTTGTGTCCGGAGTGATCGGGGGCTCTTGGTCACTTCCAGATGTACCACGAGGAGAACGAATTTAAGCAGGTCAGAGTTCCTACGGGGCGTTCAAGCGCTACGTCCCAGGACGTCCGTCAGCGTCCGTGGGAGTCCGTAGACGTCCGTCAGTGTGTGTCTCTGTAGGGCCGAAGGTAAGCAACCCGTCACCACTGAGACAGGCGCTCACACTCAGGACGTCCAGGACGTCTTCACTCCACCCACACCGGTTCGAGCAGATCCGGGTTGAACGGTGCCCGGCCTCTGCCCGCCGGATGGACGATCACCGCGTGTAGCATCTCGCGGACGTGCGCGCGCTTCCGTGAGAGCGGTAGCCCGCCCTCCTCTTCCGGCAGATACCAGCGCCGGCCGGATCTCGCTCATGTCGATCTCCATGCTGGCCCGCTTCCGCTCGGCCCTGCCCAGAATCTTGCTCTTCTCCGCTCGCAGCCGGGCGATGTCCCCCTCCAGCTCCGACACGAGTCCGAAGTAGAGGTTGTTCGAGATCTCCCGCGCCCGCCACCGGCTGGTCAGCTCCGTCAACTGCCCTTCCAGGTCCTTGAGTTCCTGTTCCCGCGTCCACTCGGGAGCGTCCTCGGCATCGACGTACTGCACCAGCTTCATCTGTTCGAGCACGAGTTCCGAGATCGCGAAGTCCACCAGGTCACCGCGTCGCCCGATTCCGCCACAGCCGCCTGCCGCCTTACCCGGGCAGAAGTACATATGGCGCTCGCCGTCCTTCGTCCTCTTCGTGCGGAGGATCGCGTTGCACAGGCCCCCACCCTCGATGGGACGACCGCAACGCAGGATGCCGGTCAGCAAATAGCGATGTTCCCGGAAATCGTGAGGGTATGGAGTACCCACGGCACCGCCCCGCTTGACCGAGTGCCCCCGTCGCGCGTGGATGATCTCTCGCACGGCAAGCCACTCATCGGGAGTGAGGATCGGTTGCCATTCGCCGATGACCGGATCGCCGTTCGCATCGCGCACCAATTCGCCCCGCAACTCCCGATATCCGCAGAGCCGAGCGTTGAGGAACGTAAGGCGGAGAGTCCGCATCTGCCAGTCGTTGCCGCGCGGAGTCTTGATTCCCCTGCGCTTCCACCATGACGATGGCGTACAGCGAGGAGCCGGTGACGAAATCTCGCGCGGCCTGCCGCAAGAGAGCGGCCTCTTGCTCGTCCAGCGCGATCCGGTCTTCCTTCCAGCCGAATGGCCGGGGACCGCCGACCATCCGGCCTTGGAGCGCCCGCGCCTGATGAGAGGCCCGCATCCGGCGCTGCATTTTGCGGACCTCCATTTTGGAGATGACCGCGCCGAACAGGCCCATGCTCTCCACGTCCTCGCTGTACAGGTTGGACACCTGCTTGGAGTCGGCGAACACGAAGCCGTCGTTGTACGTGAACGCCTCCACGAAGCGCTCGTAGTCGCCCGGCCGGCGGGCGAGCCGGTCATTGGCGACGACCACCACGCCCCGCACCGCCGTGCCGTTCGTGAGCTTCCCGGCGCGCAGCGCCTTGAGCATCAGCTCGAACTCGTCGCGGTAGACGTCGGCCTTGGCGGCGGACTTGTCGTTGTCGGTGAACTCGTGCACCACGGTCCAGCCGTGACGGGCCGCCGTCTCGCGGTTGACCCGGTGCTGGTCCTGGACGCCGTGCTCGTCGCCTCGTACGTCTGCCGAGATGCGGGCATACGACACGACGGGGATTAGGTCTGTTGCCTCTGCCACCACGAGCTTGGCCATGGTCACCCCATCCGCTCAGGTAAAAGCCACCCTTGCGAATGTTCTACTACTTCGCCATGTCCTGGAATGTATCGGCGGCCGCCGACAATTCCAGGAGTATGGCGAAAAGGGATTCGTCAGGAGATCCCTAGTTCTTTCGCGAGTCGGGCGACATGACCGGTGGCCTTCACGTTGTAGAGGGCCTTCTCGATCTTCCCGTCGGGGTCGATGACGAACGTGGAGCGGATGACGCCCATCACGGTCTTGCCGTAGTTCGTCTTCTCGCCGTACGCGCCGTATGCCTTGTGCACGTCCAGACCGGTGTCGGACAGCAGCGGGAAGGTGAGCGCGTCGCGCTCGCGGAACTGCCGCAGTTTGGCGGGCTTGTCCTTGGACACGCCCAGCACCACGAAGCCCTGTTCGGTCAGCGCGCCGAGATTGTCACGGAAGTCGCAGGCCTGCTTGGTGCAACCGGGGGTCATCGCCGCGGGGTAGAAGTACAGGATGACCCGCCTGCCGCGGAACGACTCCAGCGAGACCTCGCGGTCGTCGGCGTCGGTCAAAGTGAAGTCCGGCGCGGCGTCGCCGGGCTGGAGCTTGCTCATCACGTCCTCCGGAAAAGGTGACCCGCGCCGATCGGCGGGCAAGCGTCAACCAAACTACCGGGTCAGCCGCTGTGCGGGCGGACCGCCGGACCTGGCACACTGATCACACACCAATACCACAGGAGGGGGATCGCATGGCGGACACCGATCCCGAGGCGCTGGAACGGAAGATAGAGCGCACGCGGGCGGAGCTCGCTCGCACGGTCGACGCCATCGCGGACCGGGTGAGCCCGAAGCGGGTCGCGGAGCGCGGCGTCGAGAAGGCGAAGGCCAACGCGCGCGGTTTCGTCACGTCGGTGGAGGACATGGTCCTGGGGCCGCGCACGTACGCCCCGGCCGACGGCGAAGGTGAGCAGCCCGAGGAGTATCCGGCGCCCAGCATCGCTCCGGTGCTGATCGGGATCGGCGTGGTCGTCGTCGTGGGCGCGGCCGTCGTGCTGCTGCGCCGCCGTTCCCGCTGACCCGCCGGGGGACGCCGCCGCCGTGACGCGCTTCACGGCGGCGTCCGCGTTCCCCCGAAAACGATCACAAGGCCGGGCCGGCGGTCACAGGAAGGTCATGCCCTCACCCCGATAGGTCGGGACTTCCTCGGTCACCCGGTCACCCTCCACGAGATGCAGCGCGGCGAAGCGCTCGCACATCTCCCCGGCCTTCGCGTGCCGGAACCAGACGCGGTCACCGAGGCGGAGGTCGGCCGCGGCCTCGCCGAGCAGGGGAGTCTGCACCTCACCCGCCCCCTCGTCCGGGTGGTAACCGAGCCCCGGCGGCAGGTACGGCTGGGGCAGCCGGGTGGGCCCGGGAGCCCCGGAGGCGGGGTAGCCCCCTCCGAGCACGGTCACGACGTCCGGAGCCGGCTTGCGCACGACCGGCAGGGCGAACAGCGCCGCCGGGCGGCCGGTGAAGCCGCGGTAGAAGTCGAACAGGCGGGGATGGAAGAAACCCGAGCCCGCGGCCACCTCGGTGATCGCTCGCTCGGCGGTGGTCTTCTCGATGCTTCCCGTGCCGCCGCCGTTGACGAACTCGAGGTCGGCGACCTGACGTACGGCCTGCACGATGCGGCCGCGCCGCACGATCAGCTCGCGGCGAGACCGCTCCTGCATCCAGCGCACCGCGCGGCCGTACGGCCCGGGGACGTCGTCACCCACCCCGGCGATCTGGGCCTCGTACGCCATGAGCCCGGTCAGCCGCACCCCGGGGCGCTCGGCGATGTGCGCGGCGATCTCGGCGGCCTGCTCGGGTTCGCGGATCGGCGACCGCAGCGCGCCCGCGCGGAACTTGCCGCCGAAAGCCGTGAATCCCGCGTCGATGTCCAGGCACACCCTGATGCGGTGGGGGAGCCGCAGGCTCTCGATGAGGTCGAGGTGCTCCGGCGAGTCCACCATCACGGTGATCTCCCGTGCCGCGACGTCGTCCGAACCCAGGGCGCGCAGCGCGGTCCTGTCGGCCGTCGGATAGGCCACGAGCACGTTCCGCAGCCCGGTGGAGACCAGCCACAGCGCCTCGGGCAGGGTGAAAGCCATGACGCCCGAGACGCCGTCCATGGCCAGGACCCGTTCGAGCAGGGCCCGGCAGCGGATCGACTTGCTGGCGACCCGGATGGGCTTGCCCCGGGCCCGGCGCACCATGGCGGCCGCGTTCGACCGGAGCGCGTCCATGTCGAGGACGGCGAAGGGCGGCTCCAGATGGGCCGTCGCCCGGTCGAGGCGCTGTCGGTCGTCCATGGCGGCAGCCTAGTACGGCGCCCCGGGGATATATATGAGCGCTGTTCACGTTAACCGTGACCCGGCAAAGTCTCGGTGATGGAGCCGTCATGATCGCGCAAGGCGGCGGGTGACCCGCCCGTCTCGCCGGCCCTCCGTGTACCCATGGTGACGTGACTACCGAGCGGACCGGGCGCGGTGAGCGGGAAGGGTGAACGGCTGATGAGCGTCGTGCAGGGAATCCTGTCGGGTTCGTCGGCCAGAAGCGCCAAGGGCGCCGGAAGCGGCACGGGAGCCAAGGGTGCCGCAAGCGGCACGGGAGCAAAGGGTGCCGGAAGCGGCACAGGAGCCGACGGCACCACAGGCGGCAAGAGCGTCAACGGCATCGGAAACACCGCAGGCGGCACCGGCGCCGGGGCGGGCCGCACGGCCGGCCGGCGGACCGCCGCGCGCGTCCTGCGGCCGGCCCGCACCCCGGCCGCCGTCGTGGTCGCCGCCGCGATCGCCCTGCTCGGCTGGGCGCTCACCGCCGCGGTCGTCGCCGCCCTGCTCGGCGTGGCTCACTGGCGGCTGCCGCCCCGGCTGTCGCACGTCACACTGGCCGACCCCGCGGTCGCCGTCGCCGCCGTCGGCATGATCCTGTGTGGAGCGGGTCTGGTGGCCCTCGCGCTCGTCCCCGGCCGTCCCCGGCTCATGCCCCTGCACTGCCGGGATCCGCTGCTCGCGATGGGCCTGACGCGCGCGGGTCTGCGCCGTACGCTCGCCGCCTCGGCCCGCGAGGTCGAGCATGTCCGGCGGGCCGGCGTTCACATCCTCCGCAGACGGATCGAGGTCATCGTGGTGGCCGACGCGAACACGACCGGCGCCCTGCTGCGGGAGGTGGGCGCGGCGGTCGGGGACCGGTTGTCGGGGCTCGGCGTCCAGTCCCGCCACGAGGTGGTCGTACGGCTGCGCGGGAGAGGGGTCTGACGTGCGTCCGCGCATGGGGAATCGCGCCGGGCTCTGCCTGGTGGGCCTCGCGCTGGTCGCGGGAGGGGCCGGCCTGCTGGCCGCCGCGCGGCGGCGGCCCGGCGCGGCCCTGATCGACGGGAGCGTGGTCGAGGGGAGGCCGTGGGCGCTGCCGCTGCTCGCCGGGGCGGCCATGCTGCTCGCCCTGGTCGCGACCCGCTGGCTCGTCCTGGCGCTCGGGTGGGGCAGGGTCGGCAGCCGCACCGGCGCCGGCATCGCCATGCTCGGCGTGGCGCTGAAGGGCGTCGACGGGATCGGCCGCATCTCGGTGAGGCTCGTGCGCGACGGCAGGCTGCGGGTGTCGGTGTCGCTCCAGCGGTCCGCCGACCCGCGGCAGGTGATCAGGCGGCTGGACGAGTCGGCGATCTCACGCGTTCGCCGAGCGGTCGGCCGGGACGACGCGCTTGCGGTTGTCCGCCTGCACGTCCGCCGCCGCTGACCGCCCGCGCCCCGCCGACCGCCCTTCGGAGCGCCCTTCGGAGCGCCACGGCGCTCGGGTCGCGCCGGTGCCCAGGGCGAGCCCGGCGGCCAGGCAGGCGAGCGGCACGACGGGCACCACATACCGGTGGTCGAAGGCGGCGATCAGGGGCGGCAGCAGGAGCAGGACCACGGCCGCGGCCCAGGGCAGCAGCGCCGTCCACCGCCGGGCCACCAGTCCGGCGAGCCCGGCCAGCAGGATCGCCGCCAGCAGCGGCCCGCGCAGGAAGCCCTGGTCCTGGTAGGCGCGCAACCATCCCGCGAACGGCTCGACCACCTTCGTGTCCCCGGCGCTTCCCTGGTAGGCGGTGGTCAGCTCGGTCGCCGTACGGCCGCCGGAGGCCACCTTGGCGGTGAACGGCTTCACCGAGGCGGGGAAGACGTACGCGCTCTGCGGCCCGGGGGAGGGGTAGACCTTTCGGTCCCATCCGAACGCCCACATGGCGTCGTGCAGGCCGGTCGCCAGGAAGTCGAGGGGCTGGCTGCGGATCGCCAGCGACGCGAACTCGCCCGCCAGCCGCTCCTTGTCCTTCTTCACCCGCTGGATGGGCGAGTCCGCGTCCCAGATGTAGGCGGGCGCGGCGAGCCGGGGCCCCGACGGGCACAGCACCGCCAGCTCCTTGGGCGGCTCCATCACCGAGCAGTCGGCGAAGGTCATCGTCCGCGACCACAGCCAGGTGCTGCTGCCGCCCATCCCGTACGTTCCGTGGGCGTCGTGGAACCACACGGCGTACCCGCCGAGCACGGCGGACGCGGCGGCGAGCCCGGCGAGCGCGGTCCTCCAGCGTCCGGCCAGCAGCACCGGCAGCAGCGCCAGCGCGATCAGGGGCAGCCCGAGAGTGCGGGTGACGGTCGCCAGCCCGAGCAGCAGCAGCGCGGCGACGACGGACCACGCGCCCGGCCTGGGGCGCCACAGCAGGATCGTCACGGCGGCCACGATCAGCGCGGTGAACAGCAGGTCCGCCATGATGAGGTGTTCGAGCTGGATCTGGTGCACGTCGAGCAGCACCGGGGCCGCCGCCAGCGCGGCTCCCCACCCCGGCAGCCTCGTACGGCGGCGCAGCAGCGCGTACACGCAGACGGCCATGCCGAGGCCGAGCAGGTGCTGGACGATCACGACGGCGGTGACGCTGCCCAGCGGGCTCAGCGCCGCCAGGAACAGCGAGTAGCCGGACGGCCGCGAGGGCAGGGGCCGCAGGTCGAGGGCCGAGCTCAGGTAGGCGAAGGAGTCGGCCCAGAACCACAGCGCGGGCCGGTAGCCGAGCACGGCGAGCGCGCGGAGCGCGACGCCCGCCGCCAGCACGATCAGGAACGCCCGATGCGGGCGCAGCGCCTCGCGCCACCTCACGTGACGGCCCTCCTCCTCGTCGGCGAGGGCACCACCTTATTGGCCCCGGCCGGCGTTCCGCCCGCCTGCGTGATCACGAAGAGCTTTCCGGCAGGTCAGAGAGGCAAGCACGAATTCCCCGCACGTCGCGATCGGTATCGGCGCAGGTGGGAGGCCCTGTGTGCGACACCCTGCACGATCACGGTGGGGGTCAGCACTCGATGACGTTGACGGCGAGGCCGCCGCGGGAGGTCTCCTTGTATTTGTCGAGCATGTCCCTGCCGGTGTCGCGCATCGTCTTGATCGCCTTGTCCAGCGACACGAAGTGGCGGCCGTCGCCGCGCAGCGCGATGCGGGCGGCGGCGATCGCCTTGATCGAGGCGACGGCGTTGCGCTCGATGCACGGGATCTGGACGAGCCCGCCGATCGGGTCGCAGGTCAGGCCGAGGTTGTGCTCGATGCCGATCTCGGCGGCGTTCTCGACCTGCTCGGGCGTGCCGCCGAGCGCCTCGGTGAGGCCCGCGGCCGCCATGGAGCAGGCAGAGCCGACCTCGCCCTGGCAGCCCACCTCCGCGCCGGAGATGGAGGCGTTCTCCTTGAACAGCACGCCGATCGCGCCCGCGGTGAGCAGGAAGCGGACGACGCCGTCCTCGCCGGCGCCCGGAAGGAAACGCATGTAGTAGGACAGAACGGCCGGGACGATTCCGGCGGCGCCGTTGGTCGGGGCGGTCACGATCCGGCCGCCCGCGGCGTTCTCCTCGTTGACGGCCAGCGCGAAGAGCGTGACCCAGTCCATCGCCCGCAGCGGGTCGGTCCCGTCGGCCTCACCCTGCAGCCGCCGGTACAGCTGGTGGGCCCGGCGGCGCACCTTGAGGCCGCCCGGCAGGACGCCCTCGCGGCTGGTGCCGCGCCGTACGCACTCGGCCATGACCGCCCACAGGTGCAGCAGGCCGGCCCGGATCTCCTCCTCCGTACGGCCGAAGGCCTTCTCGTTCTCCAGCATCAGGCCGGAGATCGACAGGCCGGTCTCGGCGCAGCGCGCGAGCAGTTCGTGCGCGGTCGTGAAGGCGTACGGCAGCACCGTGTCGTCGGGCTTGATCCGGTCGGCGCCGGTGGCGTTCTCGTCCACCACGAAGCCGCCGCCGACCGAGTAGTACACCTTCTCGCGCAGCACCGTGTCGTCGGCGTACGCCGTGAACCGCATGCCGTTCGGGTGGTGGGGGAGCGACAGCGTGCGCTCGAAGACGAGGTGCTCGCCGACCACGAACGGGATCTCGTGCAGGCCGTACAACGTGACCGTGCCGCTCGCCCGCATCGCCGCCAGCCGTTCGTCGACGGTGTCGACGTCGACCAGCTCGGGCTTGTCGCCGGACAGGCCCAGCAGAACCGCCTTGTCGCTGCCGTGGCCCTTGCCGGTCAGCCCGAGCGAGCCGTAGAGGATGGCCTCGACCCTGGTGACCTTCACCAGCAGTCCGTCCTGGTGCAGCCCGCGGGCGAACTTGTGCGCCGCGGCCATCGGGCCGCCCGTGTGAGAGCTGGACGGCCCGATCCCCACCTTGAACAGGTCGAAGACGCTGATCGCCATTGATCGTCGCCTCTCGGCTTCCTGTCAGGACTCGCCGGAGGTCAGCGCGGTGTACTCCGCGGCCGACAGCAGGTCGTCCGGCTCCTCCTCCACGCGCACGCGGAACAGCCAGCCCTCGCCGTACGGGTCGGAGCCGACCAGAGCGGGCTCGTCCGCGACGGCGGCGTTGATCTCGACGATCTCGCCGCTGACCGGCGCGAAGATGTCGCTCACGGACTTGGTGGACTCCACCTCGCCGACCGCGTCGCCGGCCGTGACCGTCGCGCCGACCTCCGGGTGCACCTCCACGTAGACCACGTCACCGAGCTGCTCGGCCGCGTACGCCGTGATGCCCACCGTCACGGTGAGGCCGTCCTCGATCCCGGCCACCCACTCGTGTTCCTTGGTGTAGCTCAGGTCGTCCGGAATGGTGCTCACTTGCTCCTCCTGTAGAAAGGCAGATCGACGACGTCGACCGGTTCTTGGCTGCCCCGGATGTCCACGGTCAGGCCACCCTTTTCCAGGGCGTCCTCGTCGACGTACGCCAAGGCGATCGGGCGGCCGAGGGACTGCGACGGGGCGCCGCTGGTCACCTCGCCGACGACGGCACCCTCCCGGGTGACGGGGTAGCCGTGCCTCGGCACCCGGCGGCCGCGCGCCACCAGCCCGACCAGGCGCCGGGTGGTGCCGTTCGCCGCGACCCGCTCGAGGGCGGCCTTGCCCACGAAGTCGCCGGGCTTGTCGAAACGGACGACCCGGCCGAGGCCGGCGTCGAACGGCGTGATCGCCGCGCTCAGTTCGTTGCCGTACAACGGCATGCCGGCTTCCAGGCGGAGCGTGTCGCGGGCCGACAGCCCGGCGGGAACGAGCCCGGCGTCCCTGCCCGCCTCGGCGAGCGCCTCCCACAGCGGTACGGCGTGCTCGTTCAGCACGAAGAGCTCGAAACCGTCCTCGCCGGTGTATCCGGTGCGTGCGATCAGGACGGGCGTGCCCGCGACGACGCCGGGGACGATGGCGTAGTACTTGAGCTCGCCGAGGTCGGCATCGGTCAGCGCGGCCAGGATCTCGGCGCTGCGGGGGCCCTGCACCGCCACCAGCGCGTACTCGTCCGACCGGTCGGTCACCCGCGCGTCGTATCCCCGGACCCGGTCGGCGAGCTCGCGGGCGACGAGGGCGTGGTTGGAGGCGTTGGCGACGACCATGTACTGGTCCTCGTCGAGGCGGTAGACGATGAGGTCGTCGAGGATGCCGCCGGTCTCGTTCACGATCATCGTGTAGCGGGCGCGGCCGGGCGCGAGGACGCTGAGGTGACCCACGAGGGCGTGGTCGAGGGCCTCGCCCGCCTGCGCGCCGACGACGAAGATCTCTCCCATGTGGGACAGGTCGAAGAGCCCCGCGGCCGTTCGCACCGCGTTGTGCTCGGCCGACTCGCTGCCGTAGCGCAGGGGCATCTGCCATCCCGCGAAGTCGGTCAGGGTCGCGCCAAGGCGTTCATGGACACCGCGGAGCGGGGTGGATCGGGACATGCGCACCTCGGAAGGACGGATGCTGCGTTGAACTATCGGGCATCCTCCCCCTCTGTCATCGGCGCCTGAGAGCTTCGTCCGATCTTTGCCGGACTTTCACCTTCGGCGAGGCCTTCCGGCCTTCTTTCCAGAGGTCACCTGGCCCGCACGGTCCTTTGCCTTGAGAGGTTCGCGGGGAGGGCTTGCTCCTTCAGGGGCCCTGACCGGATGCCAGGACGCTCTCCCGCACGGGGTCACCGGTGTGCAGCCAGCCTAGTGGTTCTCCCACCACCCCCGTAACCGGCCGGACCGCCCGATTTCATCATGGAGACTCCGGCGGCGGGTCCACGCCGGCCTTCGGTCACGATCGGTGATCCGACTCCTGCAGCGGCCGATGCCCCGCGTGGAGACGCGCCAGGGTGGAGGAAGGGTCGTCGCCCGTGAGGATCCGCTGGTGGACGGCCTGAGTGTCGGGGGACGGCTCGGTGCCGAGGCAGTCGACCAGCGTGCGGCGCAGCCGCTGGTAGGAGGCCGAGGCGTCGTGGGTGCGGCCCGACCGGTGCAGCGCCAGCATGAGTTGCCGGTGCGGCCGTTCACGCAGCGGATGCCGTCTCGCCCACTGGGCCAGGCCGCCGACGATCTCGTGATGGTGCCCGAGCGTCAGTCGTACGTCGAAGAGGTCCTCGGTCACCGCACGCCGGTCCTCGTCGAGCCGTTCGGCCCAGGCGGCCAGTTCGTCCACGTGCCTCATGCCGAGCAGGGCGTCGTCCCGCCACAGGTTGAGCGCGCTCTCGAAGATCCTCGCCGCATTGTGGTAATCGCCATTGTCTCGAGCGATTCTGCCCTGTGCCACGAATTGGTTGAATACTGCAGCATCCACGGATCCGGACGGCACGGAAAGAAGGTACCCGCCTTCCACCGTGTGCAGCGGAGAAACGCTGGGGTCGCGTGGCGAGAGCCGCCTGCGCACCTGTGCGATGTAGGTGGTAAGATTCCGCGGCGCGGATTTAGTGGGACGGCCATTCCATAGCAGATCGATGAGCGTGTCCCGGTGGATCGCGTTATTCGGATTGAGTAGGAACAGCGCCAGGAGCTGCCGGTGTCTCGGGGCGAGCCCGGCGATGACGTCCCCCGAGGGTTTCATGGCCAGGAACGGTCCGAGCACGGCGTATAACACGATCCCCCTCGCACACGAAAGCAGCGTGAACGCGCCGACGACGCGGCTTCAATAGGTATTTGACGATATCCCTCTCTCCCTGCATTCGTCAAAATTGCTGTTTTTCGCGGCGCGCGCCGGGGTGGGAAGTTCCGTCATGGCATTGCGTTCCGTAAAGCGATGAATGCCCAGCGAACATGCACGTGCAGCAAATGAAATCGGTTACATAAACCGAGGAGGATGCGATGGCGTGTTTCCGGTCGCCGCTCCGGTCGCCGCGGGAGGAGGGCGACAGCCGTGTTCACCGGGCCGCCGCCGCGTTGCGGCGGGTGCGTTATGCGGGGGCTCGACCGGCATGCCGGTGCGCCGCGCGTCGTCCCACCGGACGGCGTCCAACGGGGCGAGGCGGCGTCGCATCGGGTGCTCCGCGGCGCACACCGGATCCTCGGGTGCGGGTTCTCGCGGGGGTTCTCAGGCGCGGCGCCGCTTCGGGATTCTCAACGGCGGGCGGCGGCGACGAGAGCGCGGAAGAGGGGGCCGTCCTCGTCGGCCTCCGGATGCCACTGCACGGCCCGCGCGAACGCGGCTCCCGTCACTTCGACGGCCTCGATCGTGCCGTCGCAGGAACGGGCGGTGACCTCCAGCCCGTCCGCCAGGCGGTCGATCGCCTGGTGGTGGTAGTGGGCGGGCGTCAGGTCCTCGCCGTCGTAAATCTTGGCCAACCCCGGCGAGAGCCGTACGGGGACGCGGCCGAACGTGCCGGGGGCGGGGGAGTGGTCCGTGTGGCCGACCACTTCGGGCAGGTGCTGGTGGAGGGTGCCGCCCAGCGCCACGTTGAGCACCTGGAGGCCGCGGCAGATGCCGAGGAACGGCAGCCCGGCCTTTAGCGCGGCCGCCATCAGCCCAAACTCGGCATCGTCGCGAAATTTCCGGATGTAGCCGGTCTGGGGGGCCGGGGCGGAGCCGTACCGGGCGGGGTCGATGTCGCCCCCGCCCGCGATGATCAGCCCGTCCAGCCGCTCCACCAGCGCGGCGGGCTCCCCCGCGGGCGGCAGGATGACCGGCTGGCCCCCCGCCCGCACGATGTGGTCGACGTACATGTACGGCAGCAGCGCCGCCGGCATGTCCCACACGGTGAACTTCGCCGGCTCGACGTAACACGTCACGCCGATGACGGGACGGGCCATGACGATCCCCCTACAGCGGAGTGACGTACGCGCCGGAGATGCCGCCGTCCACCAGGAACTCCGAGGCGGTGATGAACGAGGCGTCGTCGGAGGCGAGGAACGCGACCGCGGCGGCGATCTCCTCGGCCCGCGCGAAACGGCCGATCGGCACGTGGACGAGACGGCGCTGGGCGCGCTCGGGGTCCTTGGCGAACAGCTCCCGCAACAGCGGGGTGTCCACCGGTCCGGGGCACAGCGCGTTGACCCGGATGCCCTCGCGGGCGAACTGGACGCCCAGCTCGCGGCTCATCGCCAGAACCCCGCCCTTGGAGGCGGTGTAGGAGATCTGCGAGGTGGCCGAGCCCATGACCGCGACGAACGACGCGGTGTTGATGATCGAGCCCTTGCCCTGCCGCCGCATGTACGGGATCACGTGCTTGCAGCACAGGTAGACGCTGGTGAGATTGACCTCCTGCACCCGGCGCCAGGCGTCGATGCCGGTCTCCAGGATGGAGTCGTCGTCCGGCGGCGAGATGCCCGCGTTGTTGAACGCGATGTCGACGCCGCCGAACTCCTCGGACGCGGTCCGGTACATCCGGGCCACGTCGTCCTCGTTCGCCACGTCGACCTTGACGAACAGGCCGCCGACCTCCCCGGCCGCCTTCGCGCCGGCCTCCTCGTCGAGGTCGGCGACCACGACCTTGGCGCCCTCCTGGGCGAACCGGCGGGCCGTGGCCAGCCCGATGCCGCTGCCCGCCCCGGTGATGACGGCGACGCGGTCCTGCAAACGCTGCATTGATCTACTCCGTGGAGATGAAGACGTTCTTGGTCTCGGTGAAGGCCGACAGGGCGTCCGGGCCGAGCTCCCGGCCGAGGCCCGACTGCTTGAAGCCGCCGAACGGGGTCCAGTAGCGGACGCTGGAGTGCGAGTTGACCGACAGGTTGCCCGCCTCGACGGCCCGTGCCACCCGCAGCGCCCGGCCCACGTCGCGGGTCCAGATCGATCCCGACAGGCCGTACGCCGTGTCGTTGGCGATCCGGATCGCGTCGGCCTCGTCCTCGAACGGCACGACGGACACCACGGGCCCGAAGATCTCCTCGGTGAACGCCCTGCGGAAGGACTCCGAGGACGATCCGGCCAGCACCGTGGGCGGGAACCAGAAGCCGGGCCCGCTCGGGCACGACCCGGCGGCGTACACGTCGGCCTCGGTGACGAACGACGCGACGCGCTCCCGATGCTCGGCGCTGATCAGCGGGCCCATCTGCGACGCCGGGTCGCCCGGGTCGCCGACCTTCACCGCGCGCACCGCCTCGGCGAGCCGCGCGAGGAAGTCGTCGTGGACGGAACGCTCCACGAGGATGCGCGAGCGGGCGCAGCAGTCCTGGCCCGAGTTGTCGAAGACCGCCATCGGCGCCGAGGCCACGGCCTTGTCGAGGTCGGAGTCGGCGAAGACGATGTTGGCGCTCTTGCCGCCCAGCTCCAGCGTCACCCGCTTGACCTGCTCGGCGGCCTTGGCGCCGATCAGCCTGCCGACCTCGGTCGAGCCGGTGAACACGATTTTCCGTACGTCCGGGTGCTCGACGAGCCGGGCCCCGGCGACCTCACCCTCGCCGGGGACGACCTGGAGCACGCCCTCGGGCAGCCCGGCCTCCAGGGCGAGCTCGGCCAGCCGCAGCGCGGTCAGCGGGGTCCACTCGGCGGGCTTCACGATCACCGTGTTGCCGGCGGCGAGGGCCGGGGCGACTCCCCAGGTCATGATGACCATGGGGAAGTTCCACGGCACGATGATCCCGACCACGCCCAGCGGCTCGGCGAACGTGACGTCCACCCCGCCCGGCACCGGGATCTGCCTGCCGTGGTTGCGCTCGGGCGCGCCCGCGTAGAAGTTCAGCACGTCGCGGACGTTGCCCGCCTCCCAGCGGGCGTTGCCGATCGTGTGCCCGGCGCCGGTGATCTCCAGTCGCGCCAGCTCCTCCGCGTGGTCCTCCACAACCTGCGCGAAGCGCCGCAGCAGCCGCGCCCGCTCGCCCGGGGCGACCGCGCTCCAGGCCGGGAACGCCCGGCGGGCGCGCTCGACGGCGCGGTCCACCTCGGCGGCGTCCGCCATCTCGATCTCGGCGATCACTTCCTCGGTCGCCGGATTGACTATCTTCACAGCCGTTCGAACCCCCGATAGAGCTCCCAGTCGGTGACCGCCGCGTCGAAGGCGGCCAGCTCGACCCTCGCGTTGTTGGCGTAGTGCTCGACCACGTCCTTGCCGAACGCCTCCTCGGCGATCGGCGAGCCCTCCCACAGCGCCAGGGCGTCGCGGAGCGTCGCGGGCACCCGCTCCGCCCCGGAGTCGTAGGCGTTCCCGGCGAACGGCTCCTCCAGCTCCAGCCCGGCGTCGATGCCGCGCAGCCCCGCCGCGATCATGGCCGCGACCGCGAGGTACGGATTGACGTCGCCGCCCGGCACCCGGTTCTCGATGCGCAGGGAGGGGCCATGACCGACGAGCCGCAGCGAACAGGTGCGGTTGTCGACGCCCCATTTGACGGCCGTGGGGGCGAAGCTGCCGGGCACGAACCGCTTGTAGGAGTTGACGTTGGGCGCGTAGAGCAGGGTCAGCTCCCGCATCGCGGCGAGCTGACCGGCGATGAACCGCCGCCCGACCTCCGACAGCCCGTACGGCTCGCCTCCCGCCATCACCGGGGTGCCGCCGGCGTCGCGCAGCGAGATGTGGATGTGACAGGAGTTGCCCTCGCGCTGGTTCGGCTTGGCCATGAAGGTGATCGACCTGCCCTCCTGGGCGGCGATCTCCTTGGCGCCGTTCTTGTAGATGACGTGGTTGTCGCAGGTGGTCAGCGCGTCGGCGTACCGGAAGGCGATCTCGTGCTGGCCGAGGTTGCACTCGCCCTTGGCCGACTCCACGTACAGTCCGGCGCCCTCCATGCCGAGCCTGATCTTGCGCAGCAGCGGCTCGATGCGGGAGGTGCCGAGCAGCGAGTAATCGACGTTGTAGAGGTTGGCCGGGGTCATGTCGCGGTAGCCACGCCGCCAGGCCTGCTCGTAGCTGTCGTCGTAGACGACGAACTCCAGCTCGGTGCCGACGTACGCGGTCCAGCCGCGTTCGGCGAGCCGGGCGAGCTGGCGGCGCAGGATCTGCCGGGGGGAGGGCACGACGTCGGAGCCGTCCTCCCACACCAGGTCGGCCAGCAGCAGCACGGTGCCCTCGTGCCAGGGCACCCGGCGCAGCGTCGACAGGTCCGGCCGCATGACGAAGTCGCCGTATCCGCGCTCCCAGGACGACATGGCGTAGCCGTCCACGGTGTTCATGTCGACGTCCACCGCGAGCAGGTAGTTGCAGCCCTCGGCGGCGTGGTCCAGCACCTCCTCCAGGAAGTACCGCGCCGACAGCCGCTTGCCCTGCAACCGCCCCTGCATGTCGGTGACCGCGAGCAGGACCGTGTCCACGCGGCCCGCTTCGACGTCATCGCGGAGTCGCTCCACGCTGAGCACGGTGCCTCCCGTCCAAAAGTCTGGAATCAGACCATTGAGGGCATGCAAGCATCATGCTCCCCTCGTCGTCAACAACGCGACGCCCATAACGCGGTGTGGCCGGAAACGCGCCGTGGTCTAACCTCGACCGTGGGAGCGGGGGGCCGCCGGCGACGGCGGCAACGGGTGGAGGGACGGAGGGGCGACACGCATGGAGATCACCCCGGCGGAGTCGTCCGTCTCCGGTGCCCGGACGCCCTCCCGCCCACGGGCCGTGCCCGCCTCCGTCTCCATGTCGCCGCCGGTGCCCGATACGCGGCCCGCGGCCGTGGGGATCACCGGCGCGGTGTCGCTGCTTCGGCCGGTGCGGGCGGGCAACGCGTTCGAGGAGACCGTCGAGCGCCTGCTGCAGGCCATCAAGCTCGGCGTCGTCCCGCACGGCGAGAAGCTGCCGCCGGAACGCGAGCTGGCCACCCGGCTCGGCATCAGCCGGGTCACCCTGCGCGAGGCGATCCGCGCCCTGCAGGAGTCCGGCTACCTCGACGTACGGCGCGGCCGTTACGGCGGGGCCTTCGTCGTCTACCGGCCGCCGAGCCCGCGCAAGGGCGACCTGCGCAGAGCCCTCACCCGCATGGGCGAAGACGATCTCGAGGACGCGCTGACGTTCCGGATGGCCGTCGAGTGCGGGGCGGCCCGGGTCCTCGCGACGGCCGAGCTGACCGCGCTCCAGCGGGACACCCTGGCCGCCCGGCTGGCCGGGGTGAACGACGCGGCGCCGGCCGACTACCGCCGGATGGACATCGCGTTCCACCTGGCGATCGGGGAGCTGACCGGCTCGCCGCTGCTGGCCGCGGCCTGCGCCGACGCCCGGCTGCGGGTGACCGACCTGCTCAACGCGATCCCCGTGCTGCGGCCCAACATCGAGCATGCGGCGGTCCAGCACGCCGCCATCGCCGCCGCGATCCTGGACGGCGACCCCGAGGCGGCCGAACGGGCGGTGGCCGAGCACCTGGAGGGCACGGCGGCCCTGCTGCGCGGCTTCCTCGCCTGACACTCCCGCCGCGCCCGGTGTCCCTCCCGGCACTAGCATCGGGATCTGGGGGAAACGCTTCATGACCGACTGGTTCCGGGAACGCGTCGTCGAGGCGCACCGCCTGCCGTTGTTCTGGTTCTTCGTCGCGTTGATCACGGCGTTCGTCTTCACGCGGGTGAACGTACGGCTGATCAGGGCGCGAGTGCGGTGGCTGGGCAACATCAGCGTGGGCGAGATGCACATCCACCACGTGGTGTTCGGCGTGGTGCTCACGCTGCTGGGCGGGGTGGCCGGGCTGGTCCTTTCCGGTGTCTCCACGGGGTGGTACTCCTTCTCCTCCGCCGTGTTCGGCGCGGGCGCCGCGCTCGTGCTCGACGAGTTCGCGCTGATCCTGCACCTGCGCGACGTCTACTGGCAGGAGAAGGGCCGCACCTCCGTGGACGCGGTCTTCGTGGCGATCGCGGCCACCGGCCTGCTGCTGCTCGGGTTGCGCCCGCTCGCCTGGAACGGCGCGGACGGCGCGGACGGCGGAGGCGGCTGGACGGCCGCCGCGTTCCTCGTCGTCAATCTCGTCTTCGCCGTGGCCACCCTGCTCAAGGGGAAGATCTGGAGTGGCCTGCTGGGGCTGTTCGTGCCGCCGTTGCTGTATGTGGGAGCGGTGCGGGTGGCCCGTCCCGGCTCCCCCTGGGCCCGCTGGTTCTACTCGGAGCGGGCGAGACGGCCCCGGCCGCGGCTGATGGCCAAGGCGGTTCATCGGGAGGAGCGCTGGCGTCGCCCGGTCATCAGGGCGAAGATCGCGGTGCAGGAGTTCGTCTCCGGCCGCCACGATCTGCCCGCGCCGGAACCGCCCGTGCGGCACCACCGGCGGCGGGTCGTGTCCCCGCGTCCCCGGCCGGGGACGGACCACTCCGGGCGCCACTGGCGGTCGGGCCGGCCCCGTGCCCGCTGAAAACCCCTGAGAACCAGAGGCCCCCGACAAGCAGCAGCCCGCGTACGCGACTAGACAGCGGTTCGGGACCGTCCCGTCGGCGGCGTCGAGGTCGTCGAAGCCCCCACGGTCGCCTGCCCCTGGGAAGTGGTGGCGTAGCAAGGGGGCAGGGGCGCCGGCACCACCGCGGCCGGGTCCAGGACGGCGCGACGCTCGCCCTTCCCGTTCGAGGGGCAGCGGTAGTCGCGGCTGATGCGGATGTCGGCCACTCCGGGGGCGAGGCGGTAGGTCGCGAACGGCATGGTGCACTCGCTGTGACCGTCCTCCCAGCGCAGCCACACCACGTCGTCCTTGCGCGGGTTGACCATGGCCACCGTGTCACGGCTGTCGTTGAGGGACTGATAGTCGTCGGTGACGTCGCGGAACCGGCCGGTCTGCCCGTGGTCGTAGAAGCAGACGCTGGGCGCGTCGCACCGGTTGGGATCCTCACCGCGGACCAAGGGGATCTCGCCGTTCGCGGGCCGTAGGAGCAGGGTCACAACCGTGGCGATCAGCGCACCCGCCACGAGCCCGGCGAGGCCGGCCAGTAGGACGCGGCCACGGCTCGGCCGGGTGGGCACGGGATCGGGGGGCATCGGCTCGGAGACCGAGCCCGGAGCGTGGACCGAGGGTGTCGTCTCCTCGGCCTGCCGGGTGGCGGGCTCGAGATCACCGGGGCCGGCTATTCGCCGCCAGGCGTCCTGCCACCGGGCGATCTGAGCCCCGATCTCCTCCGGCGACAGGTCGCAGGCGGACAGGCACGCCGCCACGTAGGCCTCGACGAAGGCCAGCCGCGGCAGGCCGGGCAGCCCCCGACCGTTGAGGATGTAGGACACGGTGCTCGCCGGCAGGGCATCCACCTGGTGGCCGTCGGGGGTGGCCGAGCGGCCGGCCAGGTGACGCAAGCGGCGCAGCGAGGGCTGTCCCGCCCAGGTTCTGAGCCGCTTGAGCACGTCGATGAGTTCTTCGGCGCTGTGCGCCTCCGCCGGATCCGGCGGAGGCGAGGTCACCGCGTCGCTCATGTAGAGACCCACCTTCCTGAGGGACGGGAACGGGACGGTCGGACGGTCCCCTCTGGCGTCGTGCTTCCAAGCCTGTCGTACAAGATCGGCCAATCGCGTGCAATTGTGTTGCGTCGCTTGTTGGACACCTGTCTTCCCAGGTGAGCTGGCAATGCCTGGCCCGAGTCCAGGTGAACTGCCACACCGGAGACAGGAGAAGGAAGCCATGCGGTTCAGCAAGAAGATCGCACTCCCCATCGCGGCGTCCGCGGGAGCGGCCGCGCTGCTGTTGTCCACCGGCGGAGCGGCCTCCGCGGCCACCGCCCAGGCGCGCAGTCCCCTTCCCGGGTGCGTGCACTGGCACCTGTCGAGCAGCGGCGTCACGGACCACCTCAGCGTGACCAACGGCTGTGGCGCGGGTCACTACCTCAAGGTGATCCTGGCCCATCGCAGGGACTTCAAGTGCACGTACTTCGCCCCCGGTCACACCTGGAACTTCTCGTGGAAGTGGCCGGGCAAGTTCTCCGCCCTGCACAACTGCTGACGCGGAGCGGCTCCGCGGCGCGACCGCACGCGCGGGAACATCTCACGGGCCCAGGTGTTCCCGCGCGCCTGCGTACAGGCCGGCGCAGAACCCATCCGCGCCCGGCGGCGTCCAATCCCACGTGCAGGCACGAGGGGTGAACGCATGACGGGGACGCTGCTGCCGGAGGATCCGGAGCGGCTGGGGGAGTACTGGCTGTCGGGGCGGCTCGGCTCCGGCGGCCAGGGCGTGGTCTACGAGGCGTACGACGGCGAGGGCCGCCGGGTGGCGGTCAAGGTGCTGCACGGTGACGCCGCGGCGGATCCCGAGCTCAGGGAGCGGTTCGGCCGGGAGGCCGCGGCCGCCCGGCGGGTGGCGTCGTTCTGCACCGCGCCGGTCATCGCCGCCGAACTGGACGGGCCCAGGCCGTACATCGTCAGCGAGTACGTCGAGGGGCGGAGCCTGCGCCGGGCCGTGCAGGAGGGGCACGTCTTCGCCGGGGACGGCCTGCACAGGCTCGCGACCGCGATCGCCACGGCGCTGACCGCCATCCACGAGGCTGGGGTCGTCCACCGCGATCTCAAGCCCGACAACGTGCTGCTCGGCCCGGACGGCCCCCGCGTGATCGACTTCGGTGTCGCCAGGACCCTGGAGATGTCGCTCACCAGCACCGGTCTGGTGGCCGGAACGCCGACGTACATGGCGCCGGAGGTGTTCACCGGGCAGCGCGCGGGCCCCGCCGCCGACGTGTTCGCCTGGGGCGGGATCGTGCTGTTCGCCGCCACCGGCGCGGATCCGTTCCGGGCGGAGAGCCTGGGCGGGGTGATGCACCGCGTGCTGTCGGCCGATCCCGACCTGTCCGTGCTGCCCGAGCCGCTGCGGCCGCTGGTCGGCGCGGCCCTCGTCAAGGACCCGGCCGCCCGCCCGTCCGCCCGCGACCTGCTGATGGCGCTGATCAGCGGGGGCTCGCGGGTGGAGACGGCGCGGCTGCTCGCGGAGGGCAGCCGGGCGGCGCGGGCCGTGCACGCGGAGGGGCATGCGGAGAGCGAGCCCGACCCCGGCCTGGGCGTGCTCGCCGAGAACGCCTACGACGCGCTCGGCCCGGCGGAGCGCGACCTGGTGCCGCAGATCTTCCTCCGGCTGGTCACGGCCGGTCCGGAGGGCGAGCTCGCCACCCGCAGGGCGGCCGAGGACGAGTTGCCGCCCGGCTCGGGCGAGGTGCTCCGGATGTTCACCTATGTGCTGTCGCGCAAGGACGGCGAGGTGGGCCTCGCCCGCCCGGCGCTGCTGCGCGCCTGGCCCAGGCTGCGGGCCTGGCTCGCCGACGAGTGGGACGGCCTGCCGGTGCACGCGGAGATCCGCCTGCGGGCCCGGCAGTGGGCCGCGGCGGGCCGCCGTCCCGCCGACCTCATGCAGGGCGGCCGCCTGGACGCGGCCGTGGGCTGGGCGGCCACCGGCAGGCGGCGTCTCGCCCTGAACGCCCTGGAACGCGAGTTCCTCGACGCGTCGGCCGCGCTGACCCGCCGGCGTGCACGTGGCCGCCGTCTGCTCACGGCCGCCCTGGCCGTGCTGCTCGCGCTGTCCCTCGCGGGCGGCGGCCTGGCGGCCTACCAGGGCAGCCGGATCGCCGCGCAGCGCGACCAGATCTCCGCGCAGCGCGACCGGGCGGGCGGCCGGGAGGCGGCGCTGCGCGCCGGGACCCTGCGGACCACCGACCCCACCGCCGCCATGCTGCTGAGCGTCGCCGCCTGGCGCCTCGACGGCGGCTCCGAGGCCCGGTCGAGCCTGATGTCCTCGCTCTACCAGCCCGAGATCGCGGCCCTGCGGCCGTTGCCGGCCGTCGGGTTCCCCGCGATGAGCGGCGACGGGCGACGGCTGGTCACGGCGTCGGACCGCGAGATCGACGTCATCGACGTGGCCGGGCGGCGAGTCGTGCGGCGGATCACGACGACCGAACTGCGCGAGGACGCCCTGGAGGCCGTGGCGGTGAGCCCCACGGGCCGGTCGGCCGTCGTGCTCACCACCACGAAGGCGGTCGTGTGGGACCTGGCCACCGGCCGGATCCGTGGCCGGCTGACCGTCTACGGCGCCGAGGGCGGCGCGGACGCCGAGTTCGACGACGAGTCCCGGATCTCGCTCATGGTGGACGGCAACGGCTTCGTGTGGGACCCGGCGCGCGGCACGACCTACGGCCGGGAGGTGAACGGCGAGGGCGGCTGGCAGGGTTTCGCGCCGGTCGTGTCCAGCCGGGCGGGACTCGCCGCGGTGACCGACCTCGGCCGCATCGACGTCCGGCGGATTCCCGGCGGGGCACCGGTTCCGGCGCTCGGGCGCGCCTGCCCGCGGAACGCCGCGGTCGCGGCCTTCAGCCCGGACGGCAGGGTTCTCGCCTGCGCGGGAAGCGAGATCCACCTCGTTTCGACGGCCACGGGCGCCCGTGTCGCGCCCACGGCCGACCAGGACGTCTGGACGTGGAACGACAACGGCACGAACGAGCCGGGCAACGCCACGACGAGCGGGCTGCGGTTCAGCGCCGACGGGCGGTTCCTGGTGGGGTTCGCCGACCGGAGCGTCCGGGTGTGGCGGGTGCGCGACCGCGTCCAGGTGCTCGGCTATCGCGCCGAGGACCAGGTGCAGGACGCCCGCCTCGACCCCGACGGGCACACGTTGCGCTATCTCCTCGACGACTCCGTGGTGAGCCTCGGCATCCGGCCGCGCACCGCCGCGACACACCCGCTGCCCGGCTACGGCGCGACGCTGAGCCCCGATGCCCGGTGGGCGGTGCTCAAGTCGGTGTATGACGACAAGCCGCTGCGGCTCTGGGACGTGTCGCACCGCCGGCTGGCGGGACCGATGCCGGGGACGACCGACTTCGGCTCCCCGGTGTCCGACCGGGCCGGTGGGACGATCGCCGTCCAGACCTCGTCAGCCGACCGGTTGCAGGTGTGGGACGCCGCCGGACGCAGGGCGCTGTGGCGTTACCGGGTGCCCGAGGGACTCGTCATCGACGGCAAGGCGTTCACACCGGACGGGCGCGTCCTCGCCGCGTCACTGGTCCGGGGCTCGAACGGCCCCGGACCCGACCTGGCCCGCCTGCTCGAATGGGACGCCCGCACCGGCCGGAAGATCGTGGACGTCGCCCTCGGCCGCCAGGCGGGCGGGATCGCCTTCGACGCCGGCGGGCGGACGATCGTCACCGGCGGGGGGCGTTTCCTGGACCCGGCGACCGGCAGGGAGACGGGTGATTCCTTCACCCCGGGCGAGGCCTTCGCGATCAGTCCCGCCGGGAACATGATCGCCGTCGGCGGCGGCACCGGACGGATCTTCCTGTGGACCGTCAAGGGCCCGGCCCTGGTGCCGCCGGCGCTGCACGGGGCCATGGAGCGGGTCGACGCCATGTCCTTCTCGCCGCGGGGAGACCTCCTGGCAACGGTGAGCGAGAACGGGACGGTCCAGCTCTGGGACGTGCGGGCCGGACGACGTCTGGGCGGCGCCGTCACGCTGCCCGAATTCGGCGACTACAGCCTCGCGTTCAGTGCGGACGGCACGCGCCTGTACGTGGCCGACCAGAGCGGGGCCCTGTTCGAGATGCCGGTGGACGGGGAGTCCGTGGCACGGCAGGTGTGCGCGCGGGCCGGGCGAACCCTGACCGGCCAGGAGTGGGCGCGCTATCTGCCGGAGACGCCCTACCAGAAGGTGTGTTGATCATCTGAAGAGCATTTCGGCCGGTTCTGTGGGTATTTCAGGTGATGTAAGAGCTGTTGGGGGCGGGAGGGGTGGCAATGGAGTCTCGCGAGCGGTTCGTGTTCCAACGGATGGCGGCCCAGCTCAAACGGGAGGCGGCGCTGCTCACAGGCGACCGGCTGATGGCGGCGGAGGCACGCGGTGAGGAGGCCGAGGCCGACCTGTGCCTCACCTGGTACGAGATCATGGATACCGTCCGGGAGATCCGCCTGTTCTACGGGGTGCCCGGATGAGGGATCATCACGGTGGGTGCGCGGGCGATACTGAGATGGTGACCGCGTCTTCCGCCTTTCCGGCGCCCTCCTTCCCGGGGCCTCCGTTCCACCTGCGCCTCGTCGAGGACGCGCGGCCCGTCCTCGACCGGTACGGCCTGCTGCTCGCCGGCGGCTACGCGCTGGCGGCGCACGGGTGCACGTCTTGGCCGGGCGGCGACCTCACCTTCGCCACCGGCGGGGAATCCCCGCTGGCGGAGATCGGCGAGGCGCTGGCCGAGGCGTTCGGGAGCACCGGCCTGTCGGCCGAGGTGTGCGAGGCCGGCGCCCGCATCGGGCGCGTCGTCGTCACCGACGAGCTCACCGGACAGTCGTGCGAGGTGACCCTGCTCCGCGAGCCGTTGCGGGACCGGCCCGCCGACATCGGGCCCTGCCGGGTGCTCGGCCTGGACGACGCCGTGGGTCTCAAGGTCCGCGCCCTGCGGGACCGCGGTCTGCCGCGCGACTTCGCCGACGTGGCCGCGGTGTCCGGCCTGTACTCCTTCCGCCTGCTCGAACAGCTCGGCGCGCGGTACGACGACGAGTGGCGGGTGGAGGACCTGGTCGAGCGGCTGGAGACCGTCGACCTGCTCGCCGACGAGGGGTTCGGCGGACTGACCGAGGAGGGCGTCGCCGAGGTGCGCCGCTTCGCGTACGCCTGGGCGGAGGACATCAAGCTGCGCCGCGTCGACGACGGCGACGCCGAGTTCGACCTCGACGTCCCCGACGTGGACTGAGCGCGAAACAGGTCCGGACGCTTTCCCGAATCCCGGTCCGCGAGATATCCCTTGGTGCGCTCGTGGCCGCGCGCACCGGCGTTCCCGGTGAATTAGGGTCTCCGGAAGATCGCACGCCGGGTTCGCGTGAAGGGGGCTCCATGGGGACGGAGGACGACGGCGCCGACGGCGGTCAGCCCGCGCCACGGCTGAAGGCGTCCCTGGGGGAGCGCGCCTCCTGGCGGGTGCTGCTCGACCAGGTGCGTCCCCATCGGCGGGTGCTCCTGCTGGGTGGCCTGCTCAGCCTCGTCGGCAGCCTCGCCGGGCTCGCCATGCCGGTCATGGCCAAGCGGGTGATCGACGCGTTCGGCGAGGGGAACACGCTGGCGGGCCCGGTGCTCGGGCTGTCGCTCGCGGTGCTGGTCGGCGCGCTGATCTCGGCGGGCGGGCGGTTCCTGCTGGAACGGACGGGCGAGACGATCGTGCTCGACTCGCGCCGCGGTCTGGTGGACCGCATCCTGCGGCTCACGGTCTCCGACGTGGACCGGCTCAAGCCCGGTGACCTGCTGTCGCGGGTCGGCTCCGACACCACTCTGCTTCGGGCCGTCTGCACGGACGCGCTGGCCTCGCTGGTCGGCTCGGTCTTCACGTTCCTGGGCGCCGCCGTGATGATGGCGATCATGGACGGCCTGCTCCTGGTCGTCACGCTCGCCGTCGTCGCGTTGGTCGGTCTCCTGGGCGTGGTCATCGCCCCGCGCATCCGTCGTGCCTCGTTGCAGGCGCAGGTGGCGCTCGGCGAGATGGGCTCGGTGCTCGACCGGGCTCTGCAGGCGTTCCGCACGGTCAAGGCCAGCGGCGCGGAGGCGCGGGAGACCGCCGTGGTGAGCGCGGCGGCGGTCGAGGCGCGCGACCGGGGCGTGGCCGCGGCCGCGTGGACCTCGCTGGCCGGGGTCGGCGCGTGGATGTCGATCCAGCTCGCGTTCCTCGCGGTGCTGGGAGTCGGCGGCGCGCGCGTTGCGGCGGGGGCGATGGAGATCTCCGCCCTGATCGCGTTCCTCATGTACCTGTTCTACCTGGTCTCCCCGATCGGCCAGATCATCCAGAGCCTCACCCAGATCCAGAACGGCCTGGCCGCCGTGACCCGCATTCAGGAGATCGCCACGCTGCGCACCGAGCCCGCCGCCGCCCCCGTGGCGCGGGCGGGCGGTGAGCCCGTCGGCGTGACGTTCTCCGGCGTCGTCTTCCGGTACGGCGAGGACCGGCCGGTGGTCCACCGCGACGTGACGTTCGAGGTGCCGGCGGGCGGCATGACCGCGCTGGTCGGTCCCTCGGGCGCGGGCAAGTCCACGGTGTTCGGCCTCCTGGAGCGGTTCTACGAGCCGCAGGAGGGGACGATCACCGTCGGCGGGCGGGACATCCGCGACTGGCCGCTCGGCGAGCTGCGGGCCATGCTCGGGTACGTCGAGCAGGACGCCCCGGTGCTGGCCGGCACGTTCCGGGAGAACCTCGTCTTCGGCGCGCCCGGGGCGACCGACGAGGAGATCGACGTCGCCCTCGCCCGTACGCGCCTGGACGACCTGGTCGAGCGGCTGCCGGAGGGGCTGGACACACCGGTCGGCCATCGCGGCGTCCTGCTGTCGGGCGGCGAGCGGCAGCGGGTGGCCATCGCCAGGGCGCTGCTGCGCCGGCCCCGGCTGCTGCTGCTCGACGAGGCGACCTCCCAGCTCGACGCGGTCAACGAGATGCGGCTGCGAGAGGTCGTCGCGGAGGTGGCCCAGGCAACGACGGTCCTGGTGATCGCCCACCGCCTGTCCACCGTCACCGGGGCCGACCGGATCGTGGTGATGGAGGCCGGACGCGTGCGGGCCTGGGGCACCCACGACGAGCTCGTGGCGGCCGACGACCTCTACCGCGAGCTGGCCGCCACGCAGTTCCTCGTCTCGTCCTGACCGGGAGCCCGCGCCTGTCCGCAGGCGCCGATGGCGAAGCCGTGAGCAGCCCTTACACCAGGCCACAGCTTCTTTCGACCGGGAACCGGGAAGGTCGGTGGTGCGTAACCTCTCCTTCACCACCGCCCGGTTGCCGGAGCTCACGCGCGTGCGGGCGCGTCCGGTGATCCTGGGCGGAGGCGGGGCGCCGGGCCGATCGGGCCGGGCGCCCCGCCGTCCGTTACCTTCCCCGTAATCGATCTTCTGCCCGCGTCCGGACAGGCTTCGGCTGTCGAACCGAGACGGCGGGAGTGGACATGTTCTTCGAGACCTTCGACGGCACGCGGCTGGCCTATGAGGACTACGGCCAGGGTGAGCCGATCCTTTTCCTGGCGAGCTGGGTGCTGCACAGCGACATGTGGGAGTACCAGCTTCCGTTCTTCGTCGAGCACGGCTACCGGTGCGTGTTGCTGGACCGGCGCGGGCACGGCCGCTCCGACCGCCCCTCCACGGGCTACGACCTGGACAGCCTGGCGGACGACGTGGCCGCGCTGATCGAGCACCTCGACCTGCGTGGAGTGACGCTGGTCGGGCACTCGGCGGGCGGCGCCGAGGTCGCCCGCTACCTCGCCAGGCACGGCGAGGAGCGCGTCGCCAGGGTCGCGTTCGTCTCCGCCGTCGTGCCGTTTGTCAAGCGGACCGAGGACAACCCGGACGGTATCCCCGAGGAGGCGCTGCGGGCCACCCTCGCCCAGTTCGCGACCGACCGGCCGAAGTGGTTCGCCCGGCAGGCGCAGGTGTGGTTCGCCACGCACCTCGGCAACGACGTCTCCCCGGCCCTCACCGACTGGATGCTCGCGCAGTGCCTGTCGGCCTCGCCGTGGGCGACCGCGCGGGTGTTCGAGGCGATCTTCCACGCCGACCACCGGGAGGGGCTGCGCGTGATCACCGTCCCCACGCTCGTCGTGCACGGCGCCGCCGACATGTCGGCGCCGGTCGAACTGACCGGCCGCCGTACGGCCGCGCTCGTCCCCGGGGCGGTCTACAAGGAGTACCCCACCGCCGGGCACGGCCTGTTCGTGACCCACAAGGACGCCCTGAACGACGACCTGCTGGCCTTCCTCAAGAACAGTTAGCCGGCGAGGTGCCGCATGGAGCGGACCGACCAGGCGAGGGCGGGCACCGCCAGCACCGCCATCAGCACGAACGCGAGCGCCACGTGGCCGTCCGCGAGGTCGCCGGCGAACAGCGCCCGCCCGGCCTCGACCGCGTGGTAGAGCGGGTTGACCTGGGCCACGGTCCGCATCCACGCCGGGGCGAGCGACATCGGCAGCAGGATGCCGGTGAACAGGATCAGCGGCAGCGCGAAGAACTGCAGGATCTGCGACATGCCGTTCTCGTCCCGCACGGCCAGGGCCAGCCCGTACGACAGGCCGGAGGCGAACAGGCCGGTCAGGGCCATGAGCACGAGCATCAGGGCGACGCCCGGCAGGCTGGGCCGCATGCCCATGAGCAGCGCCACCACGATGATCAGCGCCGCCTGCGCTACCAGCACGATCATGTCGCGCAGCGTCCGGCCCAAGACGATGGCCGGGCGGCTCGCCGGGCTCGCGGCGAGCCGTTCGAGGACCCCGCTGCGGATCTCGGCGATCATGCCGAATCCCACGAACAGCGAGCCGAACAACGCGATCATCACCATCACGCCGGGCGTGAACATGGCGAGCGTCCGCTCGTCCGGCACGCCGGGCATGGTGTTGGCCAGCAGCGGGGCGAACAGCAGCAGGTAGAGGACGGGCTGGAGGAGGCCGAACAACGGCCAGACGGGGTTGCGTGCGGTGTTGCGCAGCTCGTAGGCCAGAAACAGGCCGGTGTGCTTCAGCATCGTCGGACCTTCCGGGGGTTCAGGCCGCGTCGCGGAGCGAGCGGCCCGTCTTGTGCAGGAAGACGTCGTCGAGCGTGGCGCGGTCGAGCGTCACGGACTCCAGGGCCAGGCCGTGCTCGGTGAGCGTGGCCAGCAGGTGCGGCAGCGCCCGCTCGCCGTCGTCGAGGTAGACGCGCAGCAGGCCGGCGTCCGCCCTGACCTCCCTCGTGTACGGCAGGCCGTCCAGCACCCGCGCCGCCTCACGCGGGCCGGACACGCGCAGGGACACCACGTCGCCGGCGATCTCGCGCTTCAGTTCTGCGGGTGTCCCGGCCGCGACGACGAGCCCGTGATCGACGATGACCAGGCGGTCGCACAGCGCGTCGGCCTCGTCCAGGTAGTGCGTGCTGAGCAGGACACTCGTCCCGCCGTCGCGCAGCGCCCCGATCTGGTCCCACAGATGGGCCCGGTTCTGCGGATCGAGGCCGGTCGTGGGCTCGTCGAGGAACAGCAGCGGCGGCCGGTGGACCAGGCCGAGCGCGATCGCGACGCGCCGCTTCTGGCCGCCGGACAGCGTGCGGGCCGCCCGGCCGCCGCGACGGCCCCCGGGGCCGCGCGTGCGGTAGGTCTTGCGCAGTCCGTGCGCATCAATGATCATTTTTACTCCTCGGTCAGGGGATGTCGTCGCGCTCGATGCGGGCGATCGCCTGTTCCAGCCACTCCAGCTGCGCGCGGTACTCGGCCGCGCTCAGCACCAGGCACTCGTCCACGTGCCTGGGGGCGTCCGCCGCGCGCTTGGCGTCGCGAGCCCGCTCGAAGCTCGCGAACCCGGCGCGCAGCCGCTCGGTCCTCTCCCGTACGGCCGACAGCAGGTCGGCCTTCGGCAGCCGGTCCATGAACGTCAGCGCGACCTGGAACGGATCGACGATCGGCATGATCTCCGACCAGTGCTCGCGCAGCCGCCGGTCGAACTCGGCCCGCCCGTCCGGCGTGATCGCGTAGACCGTGCGCCCGCGTCCGCCGCCCGGCCCGGCGCCCTCGTCGCTCTCGATCACCTCGAGCAGGCCTTCCTGGGCCATCTTTCCCAGCGCGTGATAGATCGAGCCGAAGGCGACGTTGGCCCAGTGCTGGGCGCCCCACAGTTCGAGCGTCTTGCGCACCTCGTATCCGTGCAGCGGCCCGTCCAGCAGCACGCCCAGGATCAGCACTCGCGTCGATGACATACTCAAATTTGTATACAAATTTGAGTATTGTGGTCAACCATGAGCCCTGAAACAGACAGGCACGAGATCCGCAGGGACGACGACGGGGCCCTGCTCGGCTACGTCCACCGGGCCGGTGAGGGGTGGGAGCCGCACACCGTGTTCGGCTATCCCATCGGCGCCGCCGGGCCGTACGAGCGGGCCGAGCAGGAGGTGCGCCGCGCCGGCCTCGACGTGCTCGCCGGGCAGTGGGAGTTCCTGGAGGAAGGCGAGTGGTACCGCTGCGTGATCCTCGAGGCCGCCGCCCATGAGGTGCGGGTGCGGCCTGTGGACCACCGCTACCCGCACCACCTCTACTCCCTGACTCTGGAACACCCCAATCCGCGGACCCTGCGCCCCGGCACAGTGATCGAACACGGTGATCGAGCACGGTGATCGAGCACGGTGATCGAGCGGGTCGGCCGGACTCCGCCACGGCCGGTCCGGCGCGACGTTCTAAGGTGAGGTCCATGCGACCCACGGCTCTGATCACCGGCGCCTCACGGGGGGTGGGGGCGGCGATCGCCCGCGCCCTCGCCCCGACGTACGAACTCCTCCTGGGAGGGCGGGACGGCACCGCGCTCGACGCGATGTGCGCCGAGCTGCCGGCCGCCCGCCCCTGGGCGGTGGAGCTCACCGAGCTCACCCCGGCCGACGTCGAGGGGATCGACCGGCTCGACCTGCTGGTGCACAGCGCGGGCATCGCCAGGCTCGGCCACCTCGCGGACATGCCGGCCGAGGTGTGGCGGCGGACGATGGACGTCAACGTCATCGCGGTCGCCGAGCTGACCCGGCTGCTGCTGCCCGCGCTGCGCGCGGCCCGGGGACACGTCGTGCTGATCAACTCCGGCGCCGGGCAGCGGGCCAACCCCAACTGGGGCGCCTACGCCGCCAGCAAGTTCGCCCTCCGCGCGTACGCGGACGTGCTGCGCGAGGAGGAGCACGCCCACGGCGTACGCGTCACCTCGATCTTCCCCGGGCGGGTGGACACGGATATGCAAAGGGACGTCCGTGCCCAGGAGGAGGGGCCGTACGAGCCGGGAAGGTATCTGGAGGCGGAATCGGTGGCGAGGGCCGTCCTGGCCGCGGCGACGGCGACGCCCGACGCCCACGTCACCGAGATCACCGTGCGGCCGGCCGCGGGGCCCTCCCGCTGACGGACGTACGAGGCACGGGGGACGGACGCTCACCTTTCGATTCACACGTCGCCCACCTGGAGGACCGGTGCACGTGACTTACTGGTGCGAGATGGCATGGCTGCCGCCGGGCGAGGTCGTCGAGAGCGTCGTCGTCGGGGTGGAGGGCCGCCGCATCGGGGAGATCAGGCCCGAGGCGCCGCCTCCTCCGGGAGCCGTACGGCTCGCCGGGCTCACCCTGCCCGGCCTGGCCAACTGCCATTCTCACGCCTTCCACCGCGCACTGCGCGGCCACACGCAGACCGGCCGCGGCAGCTTCTGGACCTGGCGCGAGCGGATGTACGCGGTCGCCGAGGCGCTCGACCCGGACCGCTACCTCGCCCTGGCCACCGCGACGTACGCCGAGATGGCGCTCGCCGGGATCACCACCGTGGGCGAGTTCCACTACCTGCACCACGGCCCCGGCGGCAGGCCGTACGCGGACCCGAACGCGATGGGCCACGCGCTGGTCGAGGCGGCCGGGCGGGCCGGGCTGCGCATCACCCTGCTCGACACCTGCTACCTGACCGGCGGCATCGGCGAACCCCTCGTCGGCACCCAGCTGCGCTTCGGCGACGGGGACGCCGAACGCTGGGCGGCCAGGGCCGACGATCTCGCGCGGGCCCACGAGGGCGAGGAGGACGTGGAGATCGGCGCGGCCATTCACTCCGTGCGCGCGGTGCCCCCCGAGCAGATGCACGTCGTGGTCGACTTCGCCCACCGGAACACCGGGCCGCTGCACGCGCACGTCTCGGAGCAGCGGGCCGAGAACGAGGCGTGCGTCGAGGTCTACTCGGCCACACCCGTCCAGGTGTTGCACGACCACGGCGCGCTCGGGCCGCGCTCGACCGCCGTCCACGCCACCCACCTGTCCGACGTGGACGTGGCGCTGCTCGGCGGCTCCACCACCCACGTGTGCATGTGCCCCACCACGGAACGCGACCTCGCCGACGGCGTCGGCCCCGCCCGCAGGCTTCTCGAGGCCGGGTCGCCCGTCACGCTCGGCACCGACAGCCAGGCGGTCATCGACCTGTTCGAGGAGGCCAGGGCGGTGGAGCTGGACGAACGGCTGGTCACGGGCGAGCGCGGGCACTGGCCCGCCGCGCAGCTCCTGCACGCCGCGACCGCCGCCGGGCAGGCGTCGCTGGGCTTCCCCGACGCCGGGTGCCTGGTGCCCGGCGCCTGGGCCGATCTCGTCTCCGTCCGGCTCGACTCGGTCCGTACGGCCGGCGCGACGAAGGCCTCGGCGGTGGAGTCGGTGGTGTTCGCCGCCACCTCCGCCGACGTGCACTCGGTGGTCTCCGGCGGCCGGCGGATCGTGGAGGACGGGCGGCACGTGCTGGGCGACGCCGGCGCGCTGCTGCGCGACGCGCTCGCCCCACTGCGTCCCTGACCCGTTCCGGACCGAGCCGGTGGGTTTGCGTGGCGCGCGCCCTGGCGAGGATGACAGGACGTGGGATCGAGCGGCATGACATCGACGGTGTTCACGGGAATCGGGCTGCTGTACACGGCGGACCCCGAGCGGGAGGAGATCGAGGACGCCGCGCTGGTCGCGGAGAACGGCGTGGTCCGGTGGATCGGGCGCTCCGCCGACGCGCCGCCCGCCGACGAGCGGGTCGACGTGGAGGGACGCGCCGTCATCCCGGGATTCGTGGACAGCCATGCCCACCTGGTGTTCGCCGGCGACCGCACCGAGGAGTTCGCCGCGCGGACGGCGGGGCGCCCCTACACCGCGGGCGGCATCCGCTCGACCGTCGCCGCGACCCGGCGGGCCACCATCCCCGAGCTGGTGTCGACGACCGCGCTGCTGGTGGCGGAGATGACCATGCAGGGCACGACGACGTTCGAGATCAAGAGCGGGTACGGCCTCACCGTGGAGGACGAGCGCCGCAGCCTGGAGATCGCCCGCCAGTTCACCGAGGAGACGACGTTCCTCGGGGCGCACGTCGTGCCGCCGGAGACGACCGCCGACGACTACGTCCGGCTCGTGACCGGCCCGATGCTGGAGGCGTGCGCGCCGTATGCCAAGTGGGTGGACGTGTTCTGCGAGCGCGGGGCGTTCGGCGAGGAGCACAGCAGGGAGGTGCTCGCGGCGGGCCGCAAGGCCGGGCTGGGGATCAGGGTGCACGCCAACCAGCTGGGAGAGGGGCCGGGGGTGCGGCTGGCCTGCGAGATGGGGGCGGCCTCGGCCGACCACTGCACCTACCTTCACGACGCCGACGTGGACGCGCTCGCCGCGAGCGGGGTGGTCGCCACCCTGCTGCCGGGCGCGGAGTTCTCCACCAGGTCGCCCTACCCGGACGCGCGGCGGCTGCTCGACGCGGGCGTCGCCGTGGCCCTCGCCACCGACTGCAACCCCGGCTCCTCGTTCACCACGTCGATGCCGTTCTGCGTCGCCCTGGCCGTGCGCGAGATGGGCATGACGCCGCTTGAGGCCGTGCGGGCGGCCACCCGCGGCGGCGCGCGGGCGCTGCGGCGCACCGACGTGGGCACCCTGTGCGCGGGCTCCCGCGCCGACCTCGTCATCCTGGAGGCCCCGTCGTACGTCCACCTGGCGTACCGGCCGGGAGTGCCGCTGGCGGCGCAGGTGTGGCGCGCGGGACGCCGCCTCGTTTGAGCCCGGGAAACCTGGGTAAACGCCTTTTTTCCCGGTCTCGCATCCTCCTTGGGGAGGAAAACGAAACCATTCCGGGGTCGTATTCATTCGGGGAATCTTTGCCATGGATCGGCCGTTGAGCGGGTCAGGAGCAGGAAACCGGGGGCCGTGCCGAGCGGGGCGGACACGTCCGGTCAGCCGGCTCACATAATGCATATCGCGGCGGCGGAACGAGGTGCCATCGGATGGCGACGGGGAATCGGACGCAGGAACAGCACGTCTCTGACCGGGATCTGCTGGGGACGTATCTGGCCGAGATCGGCCGCGTCCCGCTGCTGACCGCGGAGCAGGAGGTCGAGCTGGCCAAGCGCATCGAGGCGGGATTGTTCGCCGAGCAGTTGCTCGACAGCGGACGGACCGAGCCGAAGATCGCGGACGCGACCGACGAGGAGCTGGAGCGCATCGCGATCTCGGGGCAGCGGGCGAAGGACGAGTTCATCCAGGCCAACCTGCGCCTTGTGGTGGCGGTCGCCAGGAAGTACTCCGGACGGGGGATGCCGCTGATCGACCTGGTGCAGGAGGGCAACCTCGGGCTGGTCCGCGCGGTGGAGAAGTTCGACTACCGCCGGGGGTACAAGTTCTCGACCTACGCGACCTGGTGGATCCGGCAGTCGGTGGGCCGCTCGATCCACGAGCAGGCGCGGCCGGTGCGGCTGCCCACCCACGCCGGTGAGCAGATGACGCGGCTGATGCGGGTGCGCAGGGACATGCTGGCGGAGTTCGACGCCGAGCCGACCGACGCCGACCTCGCCGCGGTGCTCGACCTGCCGATCGAGCGGGTGCAGGAGCTGCGCCGCTGGGCCTCCGATCCGGTCTCCCTCCAGCTCGGCGTGGGCGACGAGGACGAGACCGAGCTCGGCGACATGATCGCCGACGAGACGTGGGCGGACCCCGAGCAGCAGGCCATGGCCACGCTGGACAAGGAACGGCTGGAGCAGTGGCTGACCGGCCTGGACGGCCAGATGCGCGAGATGCTGCGCTGGCGGTACGGCCTGGTGGACGGCCGCGAGCACACCCTCACCGAGGTGGGGGAGCGTTACGGCATCGGCCGTGACCGCGCCAGGCGCATCGAGCGCGACGCGCTGACGCGGCTGCGCAAGATGGCCACGGCCGCCTAATCGCGAGTCCCGGCCGGAGGGCCGGGGGCCACGGGCCGTCACGACGGCTCCGAGGCGGCCGCGACGCCCGCCCACGCGGTGCCCGCAGGCCCGCCCTCGACGACGCGCACCCGTTGCGGGTGCGCGTTTCGTCGTTCTGAGCACGTCCGAAACCGGCCCGAAACACGTCGGCGGTGAGTTTCACACATGTGAAACACGCATGGTCGTGGGCTGAAACGGCGGAAGAACACGCTGTCGCCAACGTCAGTGCGCCAGCCGGCCGATGGTGACCCCGAGCGAAGCCACTGAGGGAGTGATAACCGGCCACACGCCAATTGTAAGGAGGGCCGCGTCGGTGAAGATCGATACCGGCACCACCGCCTGGATGATCACGGCCACCGCACTGGTGCTGCTGATGACGCCCGGGCTCGCGTTCTTCTACGGGGGCATGACCAGGGCGAAGAGCGTCCTGAACATGATGATGATGTCGTTCGTCAGCATCATCACCGTCACCATGGCCTGGGTGCTGTACGGGCACTCGCTGGCCTTCGACGCCTTCGGCGACGGGGACAACTGGGTCAACAAGCTCATCGGCGGCGGGGACGCCCTGGGCCTGCAGAGCCTCATCGACACGACCACCAAGGACGACGGCACCGGTATGCCGAGCCTGGTGTTCTCGGCCTTCCAGCTCACCTTCGCCATCATCACCGTGGCCCTCATCAGCGGCGCCATCGCCGACCGGGCGAAGTTCGGCGCGTGGGTCGTCTTCGGCCTCGCCTGGGCGACGCTCGTCTACTTCCCGGTCGCCCACTGGGTGTGGGGCGGCGGCTGGCTGGCGAACCTCGGCATCGAGGACTTCGCGGGCGGCACGGTCGTCCACGTGAACGCGGGCGCCGCCGGCCTCGCGCTCGCGTTCGTGCTGGGCAAGCGCACCGGGTGGCGCAAGGACCCGATGCGCCCGCACAACCTCACCCTGGTGCTGCTCGGCGTGGGCCTGCTGTGGTTCGGCTGGTTCGGCTTCAACGCGGGCTCCGAACTCGCCGTCGACGGCACCGCCGGTCTCGCGTTCATGAACACCCAGGTCGCCACGGCGGCCGCCGCCGGCGCCTGGATCCTCGTGGAGAAGCTGCGCGACGGCCACTCCACCACCCTCGGCGTCGCCTCCGGCGCGGTCGCCGGCCTCGTCGCCATCACCCCCGCCTGTGGCTTCGTCGACCCGTGGGCGGCGCTCGTGCTCGGCCTCGTCGCCGGCGCGGTCTGCGCGTACGCGGTGGGCCTGAAGTATCGCCTCGGCTTCGACGACTCGCTCGACGTGGTCGGCGTGCACCTGGTCGGCGGCGCGATCGGCGCGGTCTCGCTCGGCATCATCGCCCGCTACCCCTTCGCGGACGGCCAGAACCAGGGCCTCATCTACGGCGGCCCGATCTCCCAGCTCGGCGTGCAGGCCCTCGGCCCTGTCGCGGTCGGCCTCTACTCCTTCATCATGGCGTACGTCATCGGCAAGATCATCGACAAGACGATGGGCTTCCGGATCAACCAGGAGGACGAGGTGACCGGCATCGACATCACCACCCACGCCGAGACGGGGTACGACCTCGGCACCGTCCACTCCTCGGGAGTGGCCTCCGTCAACGGGCCCGTGCCCGCGCCTGCGAAGAAGGTCGACGCATGAAACTCATCACCGCAGTCATCAAGCCGTTCAAACTGGACGACGTGAAGGCCGCACTGGAACAGTTCGGCATCAAGGGCATGACGGTCTCGGAGGCCAGCGGTTACGGCCGTCAGCGCGGCCACACCGAGGTCTACCGCGGCGCCGAGTACCAGGTCGACCTGGTGCCCAAGGTCCGGGTCGAGGTGCTCGCCGAGGAGGACGACGCCGAGGACGTCATCGACGTCATCGTCAAGGCGGCGCAGACCGGCAAGATCGGCGACGGCAAGGTCTGGTCGGTCCCCGTGGACACGGTCGTCCGGGTCCGCACCGGGGAGCGCGGGCCGGAGGCGCTGTAAGCGGATGATGAGAGGGGAGGCGCGCTCGTTCGCCGCGGCACGCAAGGACCGGGCCGCGGACATCGACAGATGGCTCACCGATCTGTTCCGCACGGCGGCCACGAGGCCGTACGCGCGGGAGGGGGGATCGGGAGGGAAGGGCGGCTTCCCCCACGAGAGCGGCCCCGCCGCCTCCCAGGGGATCGGCGCCAACGGGAGCGGCGGGGTCGCCCTGGTCGCGGTCGGCAGCCTGGGGCGGGGCGAACTCGCCCCGGGCAGCGACCTCGACCTGGTCCTGCTCCACAACGGCCGTGACGATGTGGCCAGGATCGCCGACCGCATCTGGTACCCCATCTGGGACTCCGGAATCGGCCTCGACCACTCGGTCCGTACCGTGGACGAGGCGGTCAAGGTCGCCAGGGAGGACCTCAAGGCCGTGCTGGGCCTGATCCAGGCGCGGCACGTGGCGGGGGACCCGGAGCTGACCAGGGCCGCGCGGGAGGCGGTGCTCGCCGAGTGGCGCGCCGACTCCCGGCGCAGGCTGGCGGAGCTGCGCGCGTCGGCGGACAAACGCGCCGACTCCGGCGGCGAGCTGGCCTTCCTGCTCGAACCCGATCTCAAGGACGCCAGGGGCGGGCTGCGTGACGTGCAGGCCATGCAGGCGGTGGCCGCCGCGTGGGTCGCCTCGGCCCCGGGCCCGCGGGTCCGCGAGGCGTACGAACTGCTGCTGGACATCAGGCACGGGCTGCACCTCGTCACCGCCCGTGGCACCGACCGCCTGGTGCTCCAGGAACAGGACGCGGTCGCCGGCACGCTGGGCCTGCTGGACGCCGAGGCGCTGATGCGCCGCCTGGCCGAGGCGGGCCGGACCATCTCCCACGCTTTCGACGCCACCTGGCGGACGGTCGACCGGCTGCTCACCGGCCCCGCGCCCCGGGGGCGCAGGCCACTCGCCGACGGTGTCGTGGAGCACGGCGGCGAGGTCGTGCTGGCCCGCGGCGCCACCCCGCGCACCGACCCCACGCTCGTGCTGCGCGCGGCCGCGGCCGCCGCGGAGGCCGGGCTGCCGCTCGCGCCCGCGACGGTCGCCGCGCTGGCCGCCCAGTCGCCGCCGTTGCCCGTGCCGTGGCCCCCGGAGGCCCGCGGCGCGCTGGTCGCCCTGCTCGGCGCGGGACGGGCCGCCGTACCGGTCTGGGAGGAGCTCGACCAGGCCGGCGTGCTCATGAAGCTCATTCCCGACTGGGAGCGCGTACGTCACCGTCCCCAGCGCAACCCCGTCCACCGCTACACGGTGGACCGGCACCTCATCGAGACCGCGGCCGGGGCCGCCGCCTTCACGCGCGAGGTGTCCCGCCCCGACCTGCTGCTGATCTCGGCGCTCCTGCACGACGTCGGCAAGGGCTGGCCGGGCGACCACTCCACCACGGGCGAGATCGTCGCCAGGGACATCGGCACCCGGATGGGCCTGCCCCCGGCCGACGTGGAGATCCTCGCGACCGTGGTGCGGCACCATCTGCTGCTGCCGGAGACCGCCACCCGGCGGGACCTGGACGACCCGGTCACCATCTCCCGGGTCGCGGAGGCCGTCGGGTCCAGGGAGGTGCTCGAACTGCTGTCCGCGCTGGCGGTGGCCGACGGCAACGCCACCGGCCCGGCCGCGTGGAACTCGTGGAAGGCGTCCCTGGTCGCCGACCTGGTCCGCCGAGTGCGGTCGGTGCTGTCCGGCACGCCGCCCGCGCCCGCGCCCGCGCTCTCCCCCGAGCAGGCGGCGCTCGCCCGGCACGGCGGCGGCGCCGTACGCGTGAACGGAAGCGCGGTCACCGTGGTGGCGCCCGACCGGCCGGGCCTGCTGTGGCGGGCGGCCGGGGTGCTCGCGGCGCACCGCATGGCGGTGCGCTCCGCCTCCGCCGCGTCCGCCGGGTCGACGGCCGTCATCGAGTTCGTCGTCGTCCCCGAGTACGGCACGCCGCCCGACCCCGCGACGCTGGAAGCCGACCTGCGCCTCGTCCTGGCCGGACGGCTCGACATCGAGCAGCGGCTGGCCCGGCGGGCCAGGTCGATGCGGCCGTCCCGGGTGCCGGTCGCGCCGCCCCGGGTCACTCTGGTGGACGACGCGTCCACCACGGCGAGCGTGGTGGAGGTACGGGCACACGACCGGCCCGGCCTGCTGTGGCGGATCGGCCGCGCGTTCGGCGAGTGCGGGCTTGACGTGCGCGCGGCGCGTGTGGAAACTCTGGGCGCAGAAGCGGTGGATGTCTTCTATGTAGCGGATCGCACCGGCCGTCCCATCCACGATGAGCAGCAGCGTATGGAGGTGCGGGAGCATGTGCTCGCCGCCCTCAGGTGAGCTGGGTCACGATCCTCACCTCTTGGTAACAATTGGGGTGCTGCGAGAGGGGTAGTGCCGCTGGTTATCGTGACCTTGTGGTCGAATTGTCCCCGCTTATATAGCTGTGTCACTTCATGCTGTCCAGACGCGTGAAGACAGGCCGAACGATGGCGGGGCCGGTGAGCATGGAGCAGTCGAATACCGATAACCGCAGGCGGCGGAGTCGTCTCTCGCCGCGCAACTGGCGGGTGCCCACACGCCTGACCGCGCTGATCGTCGCTCCGACCCTCATCGCCGTGGTGCTCGCCGGTGTCCGCGTCGTGGGCTCGATCGACAGCCTGACGGCCTACCAGCGGACCAGGTCGGCGGCGGAGTACTCCGTGCATCTGCGGGATCTGGCCGAGCAGCTGGCACTCGAACGCGACCTGTTCGTCTGGGGCGGCACCAGCAGGCGCAAGTTCAACATCGACGGGGAGACCGAGGTGACCCGCGCCCAGCAGCGCGCGGCGGTCGACCCGCTGGTCCAGCAGGTGAAGGCCGACCTCAAGGACCTCGACGCGGCCTACGGCACGCGCGCGGTGGAGCAGTCGCAGCAGCTCACGAGCCGCATCTCGAGCCTCGCGGGCATCCGCGAGAACGGCGCGCCGGAGGACTACAGCGCGCTGATCGCCAACATCCTGCGCCTACAGGACGAGCTGGGCAACAACGACGACAACGCCACGATCGTCGGCAACATCCGCGCACTCAACGCTCTCGCCCACGCCAAGGAGGAGGCGGCCCTGCAGCGGGCCATCCTCACGCGTGAGCTGCTGGAGCGCAACCAGACCTTCACCACGTTCGAGCTGCAGGACTTCCTGGCCTCGCAATCCCGTCAGCAGAGCTACCTGGCGACGTTCTACACCGAGGCCCCGCCGGCCGAGGCGAGCCGCCTGGTCACCCTCTTCGGCGACAAGAACGTGGTCAACAGCGAGCTGACCAAGTCGTGGGCGCTCACGCTGGGCCTGCAGAACCAGTCCCTCAGCCGCTATCGGGCCAGGGACAGGACGGCCCAGCAGTGGTTCCAGGACAGCACGAAGGCGATCGAGCAGATGGCGGCCGTCGAGGGCCGCGTGTCGGGGCTCGTGCAGGACCGCTCCCGCGAGCTGCAGTCGGCCGAGCAGCGCAACGCCCTCATCGCCGGCGGCCTGATCCTCGCACTCCTCGTGCTGGTGCTCGCCACGACCGTGCTCATCGCGCGGTCGATGGTGCGGCCGCTGCGCCGCCTGCGGGCCGAGGCGCTCGACATCGCCGGCCGGAGGCTGCCGGAGATCGTGCGTCAGATGCGCGAGTCCGAGGACCCCGGGCGCGAGTCCCACGTGCAGCCGATCGCAGTCGACAGCACCGACGAGATCGGCGAGGTGGCGCAGGCGTTCGACGAGGTCCACACGCAGGCCGTGCGCCTGGCCGCCGAGGAGTCCCGCCTGCGCGCCAACGTCAACGCGATGTTCGTGAACCTGTCGCGCCGTACGCAGACGCTGGTGGAGCGGCAGATCTCGCTGATCGACGGCCTGGAGCGGGGCGAGGAGGACGGCCGGCGCCTGGCCGACCTGTTCAAGCTGGACCACCTGGCCACGCGCATGCGCCGCAACAGTGAGAACCTCCTGGTCCTCGCCGGGCACGAGCCGCCGCGCAAGCGCAGCCAGCCCGCCCGGCTGGTCGACGTGGTCCGCGCGTCGCTGTCGGAGGTCGAGGACTATGAGCGGGTCGTCGTCCGGATCCCCCGCACCATCGCGATCGCCGGGCACGCCGCCAACGACGTCGTCCACCTGCTAGCCGAGCTGGTCGAGAACGCCATCGCCTTCTCGCCGCGCAACACCAAGGTCGTCGTCTCCAGCAGCCCCGTCGAGGGCGGCGCCGTGATGCTCGGCGTCACCGACGCGGGCATCGGCATGTCGCAGGAGGAGCTCGCGGAGATCAACCGGCGTCTCGCGGAGCCGCCCACGATCGACGTGTCCGTGTCCCGCCGGATGGGCCTGTTCGTGGTCGGCCGTCTGGCGTTGCGTCACGGCATCCGGGTGCAGCTGCGCCGGGGCGACGGCGCCGGCGTCATCGCGATGGTGCTGTTCCCCGCCCAGCTCGTCTCCAACGCCGACCAGCCCCACATGCCGCGCCCCTCCGTTCCGGCCGGGCAGACGGCGGCCGGGCTGCCGACGCGGCAGGCGTTCGCCGACCCGGACCCGCTCGGCCCGGCGCAGGGGAGCGGTTCGTTCGAGTCCTGGAGTTCCGGCAACGGCGCGGCGGGCGGCGGCGCCGGGTCCCCCAGTCCCTCGGCCGGCGCCGGAAGCGGGCCCGGCGTCAACGGGACCGGCGGACTCGGAGCGGGCGGACTCGGAGCGGGTGGGCTCGGAGTAGGTGGGCTCGGGGCGAGCGGCAGCGGCGGGTTCAGCGCGTTCGGCGCGCCGCCGGGAGAGGCGCCGGCCGCGGCGAACCCGTTCACCGAAGGCGCGTTCACCGAGCACTCGGGACCGCATCCGATGCCGGACGCGCCCGAAAGGGCGGCGGACGACACCCGCCGCCCGGCGTTCGGCGAACCGTCCGAGCCTTCGTGGCCCCCGGCGCCCGCCGGGCCCTCGGGGTCCGCGCGGCACGGAGCGGGGAGCGGAAGCGGAGATGACCGCTCGGAGCACTCGTGGCCGTCGCTGCCCACCGGGCCGACGGGGCTGCCGCAGCGGGGCGTGCCCACCGGGCCCACGGCCTTCTCTCCGCCTGGCACCGGTCCTGACGCGTTCCCTCAGCCGGGGTCCGCGTCGGACACGGGTCCGACGGCGTTCTCCCCGTCCGGCACCGGGCCGAGGGCGTTCTCCCCGTCGAGCACAGGCCCGACGGCGTTTCCGCCGCCGAGTTCCCCGTCGAGCACGGGACCGAGCGCGTTCACCCCGTCCGGCACCGGGCCGACGGCGTTCTCCCCGTCAAGCACAGGCCCGACGGCGTTCCCCCCGTCGAGCACAGGCCCGACGGCCTTCTCGCCGTCCGGTACGGGTCCGATCGCTTTCCCCGGTGCGACGCCGGCCGCGGGAACGGGGCAGGCCGGTGGCGCCGGGGCCTACGCAGGCGAGGGCGTGGCGTCGTCGACCGGGCCGCTGCCGTCGGTCGAGGAATCGCCGCTGGAGCGGGGCGACGAGTTCCTGCCGATTTTCGCTTCGGTCGAGTCGGCCTGGTTCCGGCGTCCGTCGGACGACGATTCACAGGCGGCTTCCGCGGCGCGGACCGGCACCGAGGCGGGCACGGAGAAAGACGGCGAGAGCACCGGGGAGATCGCGAGGGTGTCCGCTTCCGCCCCGGCTTCCGGGCCGGCCGCCCCACAGGAGCAGGGCGCGGACCCGGGCGGGTGGCGGTCGCGGGCCGACAGCGGCTTCCAGGCCGCGGCGAGCGCGCGGGACCCCCTGCTGGGCGGCGTGACCGCGGCGGGCTTGCCGAAGCGCACGCCGAAGGCCAACCTGGTGCCCGGTTCCGTGGGCGCGGACGGCCCCGCCGCGGCCCCGCGCCCCCCGGTCTCCGCCGAGGCGGTGCGCAACCGCCTGTCCAGCTTCCAGCAGGGTGTCAGGCGAGGCCGGGCCCAGGCGGCCGGAGGTCTCGCCGAAGGCTCGGGTAAAGAGGAGGAGGGCTCGTGACTGAGTTGAGCGTGGAAGCACGCAGGTTCGACTGGCTGATCACCGAGTTCGTCGGCAGCACGCCTGGCGTGGCGCACGCGGTGGTGGTGTCGTCGGACGGCCTGCGGCTGGCCCAATCGGACGGCTTTCCGCCTGACCGCGCCGACCAGCTCGCGGCGGTCGCCGCCGGCCTGCTCAGCCTCACCGTCGGCGCCGCGCGGGTGTTCGAGGGGGGCTCGGTGACGCAGACCGTCGTCGAGATGCAGCGGGGACTGCTGCTCGTGATGGCGATCAGCGACGGCTCCTGCCTGGCCGTCCTCGCCGCGCCGGACTGCGACATGGGCCTGGTGGCCTATCAGATGACCCTGCTCGTCGAGCGGGCGGGTCAGGTGCTCACCCCGGCGCTGCGTGCCGAGCTCCAGACGTCGCGGCGATGACCATGGGAGAGGGCCATGCGTGATCGTGACGGGACAGAGGACGAGCCTCTGTTCCGTCCGTACGCCGTCACCGGTGGCCGATCCGAGCCGCGTTACCACATGGCGATGGAAACCCTCGTATCATCGGTGACCTTGAAGAGCAATGACTATTCCCTGCTCAGTCCCGAGCAGGAATCGATCATGATGCTATGTCGTTCCGTACGATCGGTCGCGGAGATCTCGGCACTGCTCCGGGTCCCGCTCGGCGTGGCCCGCGTGCTCATCGCCGACATGGCCGACGAGGGTCTGGTCCGCCTGCACATGCCGCAGCTGAACCAGGGACAGCCAGACCTCAACCTGCTCGAAAGGGTGCTCAGTGGACTACGCAGGCTCTAGCCGTGGTCTTACCTCGACGAAGATCGTCGTGGCGGGTGGGTTCGGCGTCGGGAAGACGACCTTCGTCGGTGCCGTCTCCGAGATCCTGCCGCTGACGACCGAGGCCGTGATGACCGACGCCAGCGCGGGCATCGACGACCTCGGGCTCACGCCGAACAAGACGACCACGACGGTCGCCATGGACTTCGGCCGGCTCTCGCTCGACCAGGACCTCATCCTCTACCTGTTCGGCACGCCGGGTCAGCACCGCTTCTGGTTCATGTGGGACGACCTCGTCCGCGGCGCCATCGGTGCGGTCGTGCTCGTCGACAGCCGCAGGCTCGCCGACTGCTTCCCGGCGATCGACTACTTCGAGGAGGCCCAGCTGCCCTTCCTGGTCGCGATGAACGGCTGGGAGGGGCAGTTCCTCCATTCGGAGGAGGAGGTCCGTGAGGCGCTGTCGCTGCCCCCGCACGTCCCGGTCGTCCGTACGGACGCGCGCTCGCGTGATGCCGTGAAGTCCACGCTCATCAGCCTGGTCGAGTACGTGCTGACCGTGCGCGCCGCCTATGGGGGCCGGGCCTACTGAGGACCGGGCCTGTAGGGTCCCGGCCGTTCGGAATCGCCGGACGGCCGGGCTGCCGGCGACTCGACGACGGCCCCGGTGCGCGTCGAGCCGGCCGAAGATGCCCGGCTTCCGCGGTGCCGATTCACGGAGATTTCCGCGAGCTTGGGCGTACTGCCGATATCGGGCAGCTCATGATCTATGCTGATGTCCACTCCGAAAACCCCCTATCCCCGTTTGACTGCTGCTCGCAGGTTCAGGGATGAATCCAAAGGAAGTTGAGGCCATGCCTCAAAACCGGCATATCCGGCATGTATCTACAGTTCTGGCCGCCGGTCTCGCTCTGACGCTCGCTGGATGCTCTGGCGGCACAGGGGCGACCGAGGCGGCCCCCGTAGCGGCGGCGGCCACGCTCGACCCCAACGCGGACCTCACCAAGCAGAACCTGACCATCACCATCTGGGACGGATACAGCCCGAAGGACCTGCCGCAGCGGGTGAAGGCGAAGCTCGGCTTCGACCTCAAGGTGACGCTCCACGACACCAACGAGGACGCGCTGTCCAAGATTCACAGCAGTGCCGGCAAAGAGATCGACGTCGCCTTCGTGTCGGGGCAGTACGCGCAGGCGCTCAACGAGGCCGGCTTGCTCGAGCCCCTTCACCCCGAGCTCATCCCGAACCTCGCCAACCTCTACCCCGAAGCGGCCAACCTCTCCTACGACAAGGGCAACAAATTCTCGGTGCCGTACACGTGGGGGACGACCGGGTTGTGCTACCGCAGCGACCTGGTGAAGACCGAGCCGACGAGCTGGAAGGACCTGCTCAGCCCGCCCCCCGCGCTGCGCGGGAAGGTCACGATGATGACCACGGAGCGCTGGCTCGCCCTGCCGGCCCTCAAGTACCTCCGCTACTCCATCAACACCTCCGACGACGCGCAGCTCAAGAAGGCCAAGGACCTGCTGGTCAAGGCGAAGAAGAACCTGCTGGGCTACGACGACACCACGTTCGGCGACCGGCTGAAGTCCGGAGAGGCCGCCATCGTCGAGGCCTGGGACGGCTGGTGCCCGACGTCGGAGAAGAACATCAAGTTCGTGGTGCCGAAGGAGGGCAGTGACCTCTGGGCCGACACGATGGTGATTCTGAAGAGCTCCAAGCACAAGGAGGCGGCGCACGCCTTCATCAACTACATCCTCGACCCGGAGATCCACGGGTGGATGGCCGCCAACATCCTCTACAAGGTCCCCAACAAGGCGGCCATGGACAAGGTCGACCCCGCCCTGCTCGCCCAGAACCCGCCGCTGAAGATGACCCCCGCGGACCTGCTTCAGGGTGAGTCGATCATCGACCTCGGCCAGGACTCGGCGAAGTTCACGCGCCTGGCGAACGAGGTCGCGGGCAAGCGGTGACATCTTTACAGGGAGTGGACATGACCGAGCATCCGTTGACGATCTTGTTCATGCCGGAGAGCGCCTACGGGCCGACGAACAACTGCGTCGGCATCGGCGACGTTCTGCGCCGCCGCGGTCACCGCGTGGTGTTCGCCGCGGAGGCGTCGTGGAAGGGCAGGCTTTCGGCGCTGGGCTTCGAGGAGGACCTGGTCGACCTGGCTCCGCCGGCAGAGGAGGAGCAGGACGCGGGGCAGTTCTGGAAGGACTTCATCCGCGACACGGCGCCGGAGTATCGCAAGAGCACGGCCGAGCAGCTGGACACGGTGATCAAGCCGATCTGGGAGGCGTTGATCGACGGGGCCAAGTACTGCGAGCCGCAGTTGAAGGCCATCATCGAGCGGGTGCGGCCGGACGTGATCGTGGAGGACAACGTGATCACGTTCCCGGCGCTGGTGACGGCGGGTGTCCCGTTCGTACGGATCGTCTCGTGCAACCCGCTGGAGGTGAAGGGCCCGGGCGTGGCCCCGCCGTTCTCCGGACTGCCGGCCGACGGCACCGGCTGGGCGGAGTTCCGGGCGGAGTACGACCGGACCCACCGTGAGATGTGGGAGGCGTTCAACGCGTGGGTGGTGGAGCAGGGGGCTCCGGCGTTGCCGGAGTTGGAGTTCATCCACGACGGAGACGCCAACCTGTACGTGTATCCGGAGGCGTTGGACTACACGGGGCAGCGTCCATTGGACGAGACGTGGGCGCGGCTGGACTCGTCGGTGCGGGAGACCGATGAGGAGTTCACGCTGCCGGACATCCCCGGCGAGGGCGCGCTGATCTACTTCTCGCTGGGCTCGCTCGGTTCTGCGGACGTCGAGCTGATGCGCCGCGTGATCTCCGTGCTGGCCCGTACGCCGCATCGCTACATCGTGTCGAAGGGCCCGCTGCACGAGGAGATCGAGCTGGCCCTCAACATGTGGGGAGCGGAGTTCGTCCCGCAGACGAAGATCATCCCGCTGGTCGACCTGGTGATCACGCACGGCGGCAACAACACGACGACGGAAGCGATGCATTTCGGTAAGCCGATGATCGTGCTTCCGTTGTTCTGGGATCAGTACGACAACGCGCAGCGGGTGCAGGAGATGGGGTTCGGTGTCCGGTTGGACACCTACGGGTTCGCGGACGAGGAGCTGGCCGAAGCGATCGACCGGCTGCTCGGCGACGACGAGTTGCGGGCCCGGGTAGAGGAGGCGGGGCAGGAGATCCGCCGGCGGGACGGTCTGCGTCTGGCCGCCGACGTCATCGAGAAGATCGCCGCCAAGTGAGGTGTCCTTTACCGCCGCTGCTGGCCGTATTTAGGGCGAATTCCACCAAAATGTACTATTCGCCGATCGAGTAATGGTGTGCTCCAATTGCCATCGCTTCGTGAAATCTCCCACAGCACAGGGGTCACCGAAGCCACAGATCGGCAGGACGGCAACAAGGCCGAGAGGTTGCGAAAGCAGTGAGGACGCACGACCAGCAAGATGGTCGAGTTCAGGGAGAGCCGGAGTCCGCGGCTCCGGAGGTCTCGCCACGTGCGGGCGCCTCGTTCATGCGGCTGGGCAACTGGCGGGTGCGCTCCCGGCTGATCGCCCTGATCCTGTTGCCGACCGTGGTCGGCGTGCTGTTCGCCGGTGTCCAGCTCACCCAGGCGATCGGTACGGCGGCCGAGTACCGGCGTCTGACCGAGGTGGCCGGTCTCGTCGACGAGCTCGACGACCTCACGCACAAGGTCGCGCGTGAGCGGAACTACACGGCCTGGTACATCGCGGACCACCGCCGGCCGTCCAGGCGTGGCACGGTCACCGAGCAGCAGAGCCAGGTCGACGCGGCCAGCGGCAAAGTGCTGGCCTCGCTGGCCACCCTCGACGCGTCCCAGCCGCTGCGCGTCCGCACCCAGGTGGCCGAGATCAAAAGATGGCTCCAGGGGCTGAAAGGTCTCCGGAAGCTGATCGACGACAGCGAGGTGGCGCCGCGAGCCGCGCTCGGCATGTACACCCGAATGATCGCGGCCCTCTCGTCGCTGCACGAGGACGTGGGGACCACCGGCAACGACGAACGACTCTTCGCCGCCAGCCGCGCGCTCGACGCCCTGAACAAGGCGAAGGAGGAGCAGTCCAGGCAGCAGGGCATCCTCACGGTCGCGCTCGTCGAGGGCAAGCTCGACTACGACGACCTCGCGGACTTCCTCGGATCCGGGAAGACCCAGGACACCCAGCTCGCCAGCTTCCAGTCCGAGGCGTCTGCCTCCGATGCCCAGTTCTACAAGCAGACAGTGCGCGGCCTGCAGGTCGAGAAAGCGGACTCCCTGCGAGCCGGGGCGCTGGCCCAGCTGCGCGAGTACCGGGCGATCCGGGACCTCGACCGGACCAATCCGGGCAACGACGTCCGCCTGTGGTTCGACACCACGGGTACGGAGATCGACCGGATGCGGAAGGTCGAGGATCGGATCGCCGGTTCCGTGGTCGCACAGGCTCAGGCACTGGAGGCGACCGAGCGGCAACGGGCCATCGTCTCCGGTGTCGCCATCGTGGCGCTGCTGGTCGTGGTCCTCCTGATCACCGCGGTCGTCGCGAGCTCGCTCACCCGGCCCCTGCGCCGCCTGCGTAGTGAGGCGCTGGAGATCGCCGGTCAGCGACTGCCGGACACCGTCCAACGGCTGCGCGATTCCGGCGAGATGGCGGAGACGACCAATATCCCGCCCATCGGTGTCACATCGAAGGACGAGATCGGTGAAGTGGCGCGGGCGTTTGACGAGGTGCATCGGGAGGCTGTGCGGCTGGCGGGTGATGAGGCGCGGTTGCGTAGCAATGTCAATGCGATGTTCGTGAACTTGTCGCGGCGTACGCAGACGTTGGTGGAGCGTCAGCTGTCTTTGATTGATGGGCTGGAGCAGGGTGAGCAGGACGAGCAGCGGCTCGGGAACCTGTTCAAGCTGGATCATCTGGCGACTCGTATGCGTCGTAACAGTGAGAACCTTCTGGTTTTGGCCGGGCAGGAGGCCGCGCGTCGGTGGGGTCAGCCGGTGCCGATCGTCGATGTGGTGCGTGCCTCGTTGTCGGAGGTCGAGAACTATGAGCGGGTCAGCGTTCAGGTTCAGGCGGGGGCGTCGGTCGTCGGTCAGGCGGTGAACGACGTCGTTCATCTTGTGGCTGAGCTGGTGGAGAACGCTATTTCCTTCTCGCCTCGTGAGACGAAGGTCACGGTGTCGAGTAACCGGATCGACGGCGGTGGGTTGATCATCTCTGTGAGTGACCAGGGCATCGGTATGACGCCGGAGGAGTTGGCTCAGACGAATTATCGGCTGGCCAATCCGCCGGTTGTGGATGTGTCGGTGTCGCGTCGCATGGGCTTGTTCGTGGTCGGTCGTCTGGCGTTGCGTCATGGCATTCGGGTGCAGTTGCGTCAGCAGGACACGGGTGGTCTGACGGCGATGGTGTTGTTGCCCGAGGCGTTGCTGGCCAATGCCGGTGGGGCGTTCCCGGGTGTGCCGCAGCCGGAGCTGGCCAGTCCGATGCCGGGTGGCGGGGCGGGTCCGCAGTTCGGTGGCTCCGTGTTCGGCGGGGCGCCGGCTCTGGCCAGCCCGACGCCGTTCGAGAACCCGCCGCGTACCCCGGTCTTCGGTGCGGATGCGCCCGGTGTGGGTGCTCCGGGTGCTGATCCCTTCGAACGGGGGCCGTTCGAGTCCTTCCCGCGGGAGACCGTCGACTTCGACCCCGATCCGTTCGCTCGCAACCCCTTCGAGCCGCCGCAGGGCCGGAGCGCGGGCGGCGACCCGTTCGCGCGCAACCTGTTCGACACGGGCGGCCAGGGGCGTCAGGGCGACTCCGATCCCTTCGCCCGCAACCCCTTCGACACGGGCGGTTTCGGCCCGGGCGCGGCAGGACAGGGCGCGGCAGGACAGGGCGGGCAGCAGCCCGATCCGTTCGCCAGGAGCCCGTTCGAGTCCGGGCCGTTCGACCGGGCGGCCTTCGACAAGGCGCCGTTCGACGCGCCGTCCGGAAAGACGGCGTCCGAGCGAGACCCGTTCGAGAGCACGACGTTCGATTCGGGGCCGTTCGGTTCCAGCCCGTTCGACACCAATCCCTTCAGCCGGGGTCATGTCGGCGAGGCTCCGGTGGACACGCCCTGGCCTGGTCATCTGCCTCCGCCGGGGGGTGGTTCCTGGCCCGGCACCCCGCAGGAGGGCGGCGCCGGCTGGCCCGGACAGACGGGCCGCGGCGCCTTCGAGGGCGATGACAACACCGGCCCGCTGCCGGTGGTGCGGACCTCGCCGCTGGAGTCGGGGGAGGAGTTCCTTCCGATCTTCGCCGCGGTGGAGTCGGACTGGTTCAGGAAGGTCGACGTCCCGGGGGACAAGAGCGACTCCGACGGCGAGACCGGTGTGGAAAGTAACGCCTGGTCGTCCCCGGCGGACGTCGGCTGGCAGGCGGCCAGGGCGGCCAGCGAGCCGGCCCTGGGCGGGGTGACGTCGTCCGGTCTGCCGAAGCGGGTGCCGAAGGCCAACCTGGTGCCCGGATCGGCCACGGCTCCCACCCGCTCAGCGGAGCCCGCCGCCGCGGCGCCGGCTTCCCCGCCGTCGCCTCCGCCCGTGCTCTCGCCCGAGCGGGTGCGCAGCAGGCTCTCCAGTTTCCAGCAGGGCGTTCGGCAGGGCCGGGCGGTCGCTCGTGGGGAGGCCGGGGAGGACCAGGGATATCCCGGGGCGGCGGCCCTGGGCAGGCCCGATGCCCAGGACAGTGAGAAGGAGGACTGATGAGGGAGATGAGCCAGGCCGCGCGCGGCATCAACTGGTTGATCACGGACTTTGTGAACAACGTGCCGGGTGTGGCGCACACCGTGGTGGTGTCGGCGGATGGGTTGCCTCTGGCGTTCTCGGATGGGTTTCCCAAGGACCGGGCGGATCAGCTGGCGGCGGTGGCGGCCGGGTTGATCAGTTTGACGCAGGGCGCTTCGCGGGTGTTCGAGGGTGGCCCGGTGACGCAGACGGTGGTGGAGATGCAGCGGGGGTTGTTGCTGATCATGTCGATCAGTGACGGTTCCTGTCTTGCGGTGCTGGCGGCGGCGGATTCGGATCTGGGGCTGGTGGCTTATCAGATGACGTTGCTGGTGGAACGGGCGGGTCAGGTGCTGACCCCCGCGGTCCGCGCCGAGCTCCAGGCCTCCCACCCGAGATGATGAGTGGTGGGAGATCAGGACGGGCGAGAAGGTTCGAGGCGAGGCGGCCACAGCGTCGCCGGGTTCCGGAGTGAGAGCTAACAGGTCAGGAGGACGCTGTGGCAGGCGGCGGCTGGAACAACGAGGCCTATCCGCCGGTGGGCGACGCCCACCGGCAGTACGGCGGCACGAACCCCCTCCCGACGCCGACGCCGACGGCGGCGGAGCAGAGCTCACTGGTGCGTCCCTACGCCGTCACGGGCGGGCGTACGGCACCGCGCGTGCAGTTGGCGATGGAGGCGCTGGTCTCCTCCGCCACGGTGATGCACCAGGACATCTCCACGCTCACCCCGGAACGCCAGGCGATCAGCACGCTGTGCCGTCAGGTGCGGTCGGTGGCGGAGGTGTCGGCGCTGCTGCGGATCCCGCTGGGTGTGGTTCGTGTGGTGATCGCGGACATGGCGGCGGAGGGGCTGGTGCATGTGCATCAGCCGCAGTTGGAGGCCGGTAAGCCGGATCTGAACTTGCTGGAAAGGGTGCTCAGTGGACTTCGCAGGCTCTAGCCGGGGGCTGACCTCGACGAAGATCGTCATTGCGGGGGGCTTCGGCGTGGGGAAGACGACCTTCGTGGGGGCGGTGTCGGAGATCGTGCCGCTGACGACCGAGGCGGTGATGACCGACGCCTCGGTGGGCGTGGACGATGTGGGGCTGGTGCCCAACAAGACGACCACGACGGTGGCGATGGACTTCGGCCGGGTGTCGCTGGACCAGGACCTGATTTTGTATCTGTTCGGTACGCCGGGTCAGCATCGGTTCTGGTTCATGTGGGACGACCTGGTGCGGGGGGCGATCGGTGCGATCGTACTCGTGGATAGCAGGCGACTGGCGGACTGTTTTCCCGCAATTGACTATTTTGAGGAGGCCCGGCTGCCGTTCGTGGTCGCCCTGAACGGCTGGGAGGGGCAATTCATCCACGCGGAGGACGAAATTCGCGAAGCCCTCTCCCTGTCGCCGAACGTGCCCATCGTCCGCACGGACGCCCGGTCCCGCGAGGCGGTGAAGAACACTCTCATCAGCCTGGTGGAGTACGTCCTGACGGTCCGCGCGGCCTATGAGAGGACGCCCTGAAGCCCTTCGGCCGGCAGGGGACGTATTTCGTCGGCTTGCCGTAAGGACAGAGTCCGGTAATAAGACGGGCACCGTTCTTGGCTGATTATCCCCATTCAGGGGATTTCTTCTGTCATTCGCGCAGAATCTTTTGCTTGGCCTCCGCGTATTCGGCGTGCTGCAATTACCCTTGCCCGCAGGACGTCTCCGATGTCACGGCAACCACATGAGTGACGAGGCGCTCCCCCCTGGGCGCACGTACGGTGGAGGTTGCGAGGCCCGTGAGGACACAAGACCCCAGGCCCGACGAGAGCCCCGGGACCGGGGTTCCCGAGCGGAGGCCCGAAGAAGGAAGCCGCATCCGCCTGCGCAACTGGCGCGTGCGCTCCAGGCTTGTGGCGCTGATCCTCATCCCGACCCTGGCGGCGCTGCTGCTGGGCGGCCTGCGGGTCGTCACGTCGATCAACACGGCGCTTGAGTATCAGCAGATCAGCGACCTGGCACGGCTCGTGGACAAGGTCGCGGGCCTCACCCACGAGCTGCAGTCCGAACGCGACCTGGCCGCCTGGAACGCGACGATCGGCCGCCCGGCGAAGGCGACGGCCGCCGTGCGGGCACAGATCGTTCTTACGAACAAGGCGGCCACCGCCGTCCGTGACCTGGCCGACGAGTTCAGGTCGAAGGTGAACAGCCGCCCCTCCGCCGAGATCGAGCACATCCTCGGCAGGCTCGACGGTGTGGAGTCCCTGCGCGGCCAGGCCATGGAGGGAAACCTCCTCCCGAGAGCCGTGCTGGACCAGTACGGCCTTGTCATCGACACCTTGCTGTCCCTGCAGGACGAGCTGGCGAAGAGCACCCAGGACGACCGGCTCGCCGGCTCCGCCGTCACACTGGCCGCGCTCGCCCGGGCGAAGGAGAACGCCTCCGTGCAGCGCGGCCTGCTGACCACGGTGCTGCCAGTCGGCCGCTTCGAGCAGGACCAGCTGCAGAGCTTCCTCGGTGCCGTGTCCGCTCAGGAGAGCGAGCTGCGCGCCTTCCGCAAGAGCGCCACCCCCGAAGAGCGGACCGGCTACGACAACACGGTCATCGGCGGCCAGGTCGACCGGGCGGAGTTCATCCGCACCCTGGTGCTCGACCGTGCCAACGCGGGCTTTCCACTCAAGGGCCTCGACGTGTCGGAACGCGACGACACCCGCCTGTGGTACGACGCGATGTCGCAGCCCGTCAACCGGATGCGCACCGTCGAGGCCAAGCTGACCTCCTCCATCGTGGCCCGGAGCCAGACGCTCAAGGACGACGAGCAGCAGCGGGCCATCATTGTCGCCGTCGCCGTCGCCCTCCTGCTGATCGCGGTGCTGCTCGTCACCACCGGCGTCGCCCGGTCGCTCGTACGCCCGCTGCGGCGGCTGCGCAGTGAGGCGCTGGAGATCGCCGGCAGTCGCCTCCCCGGCACGGTCCAGAAGCTGCGGGAGGCCGGCGACGCCGCCGAGATCCCGCTCACCGCCCCGATCCAGGTGGTCGGCCGCGACGAGATCGGTGAAGTGGCGCGGGCGTTTGACGAGGTGCATCGGGAGGCTGTGCGGCTGGCGGGTGATGAGGCGCGGTTGCGTAGCAATGTCAATGCGATGTTCGTGAACTTGTCGCGGCGTACGCAGACGTTGGTGGAGCGTCAGCTGTCTTTGATTGATGGGCTGGAGCAGGGTGAGCAGGACGAGCAGCGGCTCGGGAACCTGTTCAAGCTGGATCATCTTGCGACTCGTATGCGTCGTAACAGTGAGAACCTTCTGGTTTTGGCCGGGCAGGAGGCCGCGCGTCGGTGGGGTCAGCCGGTGCCGATCGTCGATGTGGTGCGTGCCTCGTTGTCGGAGGTCGAGAACTATGAGCGGGTCAGCGTTCAGGTTCAGGCGGGGGCGTCGGTCGTCGGTCAGGCGGTGAACGACGTCGTTCATCTTGTGGCTGAGCTGGTGGAGAACGCTATTTCCTTCTCGCCTCGTGAGACGAAGGTCACGGTGTCGAGTAACCGGATCGACGGCGGTGGGTTGATCATCTCTGTGAGTGACCAGGGCATCGGTATGACGCCGGAGGAGTTGGCTCAGACGAATTATCGGCTGGCCAATCCGCCGGTTGTGGATGTGTCGGTGTCGCGTCGCATGGGCTTGTTCGTGGTCGGTCGTCTGGCGTTGCGTCATGGCATTCGGGTGCAGTTGCGTCAGCAGGACACGGGTGGTCTGACGGCGATGGTGTTGTTGCCCGAGGCGTTGCTGGCCAATGCCGGTGGGGCGTTCCCGGGTGTGCCGCAGCCGGAGCCCACCAGGGTGTTCGGTGCGGATGCGCCGGGTGTGGGTGCTCCGGGTGCCGATCCCTTCGAACGGGGGCCGTTCGAGTCCTTCCCGCGGGAGACCGTCGACTTCGACCCCGATCCGTTCGTTTTTAGTCCCTTCGACACCAGCCCGTTCGACACCGATCCCTTCAGCCGGGGTCATGTCGGCGAGGCTCCGGTGGACACGCCCTGGCCTGGTCATCTGCCTCCGCCGGGGGGTGGTTCCTGGCCCGGCACCCCGCAGGAGGGCGGCGCCGGCTGGCCCGGACAGACGGGCCGCGGCGCCTTCGAGGGCGATGACAACACCGGCCCGCTGCCGGTGGTGCGGACCTCGCCGCTGGAGTCGGGGGAGGAGTTCCTTCCGATCTTCGCCGCGGTGGAGTCGGACTGGTTCAGGAAGGTCGACGTCCCGGGGGACAAGAGCGACTCCGACGGCGAGACCGGTGTGGAAAGCAACGCCTGGTCGTCCCCGGCGGACGTCGGCTGGCAGGCGGCGAAGGCGGCCAGCGAGCCGGCCCTGGGCGGGGTGACGTCGTCCGGTCTGCCGAAGCGGGTGCCGAAGGCCAACCTGGTTCCCGGATCGGCCGAGCCGGCGTCGGCGGCGCCCGCCACGTCGCAGCCGATCCTGTCGCCCGATCGGGCCCGCAGCCGGCTGGCGAGCCTGCAGCAGGGCGTTCGGCAGGGCCGGGCGGTCGCTCGTGGGGAGGCCGGGGAGGACCAGGGATATCCCGGGGCGGCGGCCCTGGGCAGGCCCGATGCCCAGGACAGTGAGAAGGAGGACTGATGAGGGAGATGAGCCAGGCCGCGCGCGGCATCAACTGGTTGATCACGGACTTTGTGAACAACGTGCCGGGTGTGGCGCACACCGTGGTGGTGTCGGCGGATGGGTTGCCTCTGGCGTTCTCGGATGGGTTTCCCAAGGACCGGGCGGATCAGCTGGCGGCGGTGGCGGCCGGGTTGATCAGTTTGACGCAGGGCGCTTCGCGGGTGTTCGAGGGTGGCCCGGTGACGCAGACGGTGGTGGAGATGCAGCGGGGGTTGTTGCTGATCATGTCGATCAGTGACGGTTCCTGTCTTGCGGTGCTGGCGGCGGCGGATTCGGATCTGGGGCTGGTGGCTTATCAGATGACGTTGCTGGTGGAACGGGCGGGTCAGGTGCTGACCCCCGCGGTCCGCGCCGAACTCCAGGCCTCCCACCCGCGGTGACGGAAGACTCCGCGAAGTCAGGCACGCGGCGGAGGACAGATCGGGGAAGACGCCCCGGGATCGGGGCGGCCGGAGCGGCCGGCGGGTTCCGGAGTGAGAGCTAACAGGTCAGGAGGACGCTGTGGCAGGCGGCGGCTGGAACAACGAGGCCTATCCGCCGGTGGGCGACGCCCACCGGCAGTACGGCGGCACGAACCCCGTCCCGACGCCGACGGCGGCGGAGCAGAGCTCACTGGTGCGTCCCTACGCGGTCACGGGCGGGCGTACGGCACCGCGCGTGCAGTTGGCGATGGAGGCGCTGGTCTCCTCCGCCACGGTGATGCACCAGGACATCTCCACGCTCACCCCGGAACGCCAGGCGATCAGCACGCTGTGCCGTCAGGTGCGGTCGGTGGCGGAGGTGTCGGCGTTGCTGCGGATCCCGCTGGGTGTGGTTCGTGTGGTGATCGCGGACATGGCGGCGGAGGGGCTGGTGCATGTGCATCAGCCGCAGTTGGAGGCCGGTAAGCCGGATCTGAACTTGCTGGAAAGGGTGCTCAGTGGACTTCGCAGGCTCTAGCCGGGGGCTGACCTCGACGAAGATCGTCGTTGCGGGGGGCTTCGGCGTGGGGAAGACGACCTTCGTGGGGGCGGTGTCGGAGATCGTGCCGCTGACGACCGAGGCGGTGATGACCGACGCCTCGGCGGGGGTGGACGATGTGGGGCTGGTGCCGCACAAGACCACGACGACGGTGGCGATGGACTTCGGCCGGGTGTCGCTGGATCAGGATCTGATTTTGTATCTGTTCGGTACGCCGGGTCAGCATCGGTTCTGGTTCATGTGGGACGACCTGGTGCGGGGGGCGATCGGTGCGGTGGTGCTGGTCGACACCCGCCGGTTGGCCGACAGTTTCCCCGCCGTGGACTACTTCGAGGAGGCGCGCCTGCCCTTCGTCGTCGGCGTCAACGGTTTCAACGGGCAGTTCCCGCACGCCGGGGAGGAAGTGCGGGAGGCGATGACGCTGTCGCCGCACACCCCGATCGTCCGCACCGACGCCCGGGACCGGGAATCGGTCAAGAGCACCCTGATCACGCTCGTCGAGCACGCGCTGACCATGCGTGTCGCCGTACCCGGCTGGGGGCGCGCCTGACGCGGCCCCCGGCTCGGGAGTCACCGGTCTAGGCGCGGATCGCCTCGATGAGGGTGGCGTGGAACGGCAGGTCGTAGGCGCCGACGAGGCGCAGCCCGGCCGCCCGCAGCAGAGCGTCGTGCTCCGACCTGCTGCGCTCCCTTCCCTGCCCGAACAGGCCGAGCATCCGCATGTCGAGGTCCTTGCCGAAGTGCGGTGAGTCGTCGTCCGGCAGGACTATCTCCACCAGCAGCACCCGGCCGTCGTCGCTCATGGCCTCGCGGACCACCCGCAGGATGCGGGTCGCGTCCTCGTCGTCCCAGTTGTGGATCACACTGCCCAGCAGGTAGGCGTCGTGACCCGCGGGGACGGACGCGAAGAAGTCGCCCTCGACGAGCTCCACCCGCTCCGACAGCCCCCACTCGTCGAAGGCGGCCCGCGCGTCCGGCAGCACGTGCGCCAGCTCCACCAGCACTCCGCGCAGGTGCGGGTTGGCCCGCAGCGCCGTCGCCAGGATGTGGCCCCGGCCGCCGCCCACGTCCACCAGCGTCTTGACCGACGAGAAGTCGTAGCTCGCGGCCACCCCGTCGGCCATCGGCTGCGACCGCTGGGTCATGAAGTCGTTGAAGACGCGGTTCAGCTCGGGGTCGGTCCCCAGATGGTCGTAGAGCACGCCGTACTTCTCGACGAACGCCGACCGTCCCTGGCGCACCGTCGTGACCAGATTGTGCATGCCGTACGAGAGCGTGGGCGTGGTGTTGGTCTGGACGGCCGTGCGCAGCGAGCCGGGAACCCCATCCACCAGCAGCCGGCCCGCGTCGGTAAGCGCGTACGTGCCGGGGGAGACGGAGGTGAACAGCCCGCTGGCGGCGCACGTCCGCAGCAGGCGGGCGAGGGACGGCGCGTGCGCGCCGCAGCGCGTGGCGAGCTCCTCGACGGTGAGCGGCCCGTCCTTCAGGTGGCCGGCGCAGTCGAGGTCGACGACCGCGCCGAGCGCCGCGGCCCGGTAGGCCCCGCGCAGGAGCTCCCATACGACGCTGCTGGGTTCTGTCACGTCCACTACTCCTTGTTGATGTGTGAAGGGGTCATCATGTGAGGCGGGGTCATGCTGAACTCGGGTCTGCCGCGAACCAGGCGGCTCACCTCGCTCCGCAGGTGCACGAAGGCGGGCAGCTCCCGGGTCCCGATCTGGTCGCGGGGACCGGGCAGATCGACCCGCAGGTCGGCGGCGACCACGGCGGGCGCCTTGGTCAGCACCACCACCCGGTCGCCGACGTAGACGCTCTCGTCGATGTCGTGGGTGATCAGGACGATCGTCATGCGGTGGTGCCCGCGTACGGCGAGGACGAGATCCTCCAGGTCCTCGCGGGTCTGGGCGTCAACGGAGCCGAACGGTTCGTCCATCAGCAGCAGCGAAGGACGGTAGGCGAGGGCCCGCGCGATGGCCACCCGCTGCTGCATGCCGCCGGACAGCTGCCAGGGATACTTGGCCGCGGCGATTTCCAGCCCCACCGCCGCCAGCGCCTCGGCCGCCGCCGTGCGGCGGGCCGCCCGGTCGAGGCCGCGCCGCCGCAGCGGCAGCGCCACGTTGTCGCGGACCGACATCCAGGGGAACAGCGACCTGCTGTAGTCCTGGAAGACCACGGCGAGGTCGTCCGGCGTCGCGGTGACCGGCCGGCCCTTGACGCGCACCTCGCCGCCGGTCGGCCGTACGAGCCCGGCGATCGACCGCAGCAGGGTCGACTTCCCGCAGCCCGACGGGCCGACGACGCAGACGAGCTGGCCCTCCGGGACATTGAGGTCGATTCCGCCGAGCGCCCGGTGGGCGTCCGGGCCGCTGCCGTAGGTGTGGGTCAGGTTGACGACGTCGAGCACGGTGATGTCACCTCACTTCGTCCGCCCGGCACGCCGGTGCCAGGACAGCGTGCGCCGTTCCACGACGAGGAACGACGAGTTGAGGAGGAAGCCGAGGACGCCGAGCAGCGCGATCGTCCCCCACATCCCCGGGAGGTCGAAGTTCTGCTGCGTGTAGAGCAGCTCGTAGCCGATTCCGCTGGTCGCGCTGCCCGCGAGCTCGGCGACGACCATCAGGATGAGCGCGAGCGACAGGCTCAGCCGCAGCCCCGCGAAGATCTTCGGCGCCGCCGCGGGCAGGATGACCCGGGTGAGCCGCTCGGCCCGCGACAGGCCGAAGACCCGCGCCGTCTCGATGTGGAGGCGGTCCACGTAGCGGGCGCCGTCCACCGAGTTGACCAGGACCGGCCAGACCACGCCGTACACGATGGTGGCGACCTGCATCCGCGTGTCCGCCTTGAACAGCACGACGAACAGTGGGATGAGCGTCGGCGGCGGGATCGCCCGCCCGAACTCGATCAGCGGGTCGACGTAGCCGGCCAGCGTCCTCGACCGGCCGATCGCCACACCGAGGGCGATTCCGCCCAGGCAGGCGAGCGCCCAGCCACCGAACATCCGGCCGAGGCTGGGCAGGAAGTCGGCGAGGGCGGCGTCGCTGAGGAACAGGCGGACCGGGGGCCCGGAGAACCACAGCTCGCGCAGCCGGGCCAGGATCGCCGACGGCGGCGGGAAGTAGACCGACTCCGCCGCGCGGGCGGCGGCCTCCCACACGGCGACGACGACGGGCACGGTCCACAGCCGCAGGGCGAGCCCGCGCAACCGGCTGCCGCTCGCGACGGTCATCGTCACTGGGTCACCCCCGCGCGTGCGGCGTGCCAGCGGAACAGGCCGCGTTCGGTCCGGACGAGCAGCGCGTTGACGACCAGGCCGATCAGCCCGGCCCACACAGTGGCCGCCAGCATGAGGTCGATCCGGTAGCCGGACCCGGCCCTGACGATGTAGACGCCGATGCCGCCCTCGCCGCCGGCGAGCAGCTCGGCGCTGATCGCCACCACCAGCGCGACCGAGGCCGCCAGCCGTACGCCGGTCAGGACGAACGGCGCGGCGCTCGGCAGCGTCACCCGCAGCAGCACGGCCAGGCGGCCGAAGCCGAAGACGCGCATCGTGTCCTTGGCGACGGGGTCCACGTCGTGCAGGCCGTACATCGTGTTGACGAGCACCGGCCAGCAGGCGGCGTAGACGATGACCGTGACCTTCATCGCGCCGTCCGCTGCCGCGATGAGCGCGACCAGCGGGATCAGCGCGACCGAGGGGATCGGCCGGAGGAACTCGATCACCGGCCGCAGCGCCGTCTCCGCCCTCGGCAGGCTGCCCAGCAGCACTCCGGCCGGTACGGCCAGCAGGGTGGCGAGCAGGAGGCCCTCGGCCCACACCTCGACGGTGGCCGAGACGTCGCGCAGGAACCCGGAGTCGGCGGCGAGCCCCGCGGCCCCCGCGAGCACCGTGGACGCGAGAGGCATGATCTGGGTGTCCAGGAGGCCGGTGCGGCCGGCGACCTCCGCGGCGACGAGCAGGCCCGCGACGCCGGCGGCGCCGCGGGCCACTCTGCTGAGGATCATTGCGGCATCGGCACCAGCAGCGGGTTCACGTCCATCTTGGTCTTCAGATAGCCGTACTCCAGCATCAGGTCGGCCACCCGCTGGATGCGCGTCGCGTTCAGGGTGGACGGGTATGCGCCGAGCGTGATGATCGAGGCGCCGTCAGGAGTGATCTTCGTGTACGTCGGCAGCACCTTTTCCACGGCCTTGCGGTCGGAGTCGGCGATCTGCTGCGCCTTCACGATCGCGCGCTGGAAGGCGGCCATCGCCTTCGGGTACTTCGACAGGGTGGGCTCGGTCGTGGTCCAGCCCGCGATCGGGAAGTCCGCCATCGCGCCGGTCATCGTGTCGGCGATCTTCCGGGCGCCCATGTCCTTCTGCACACCGGTGAGGAACGGCTCGGTGAGCCAGGCGGCGTCCGTCTGGCCCGACGCCAGCTTGCCCGGCGCGTCGGGGAACGCGGCCGGTACGTACGTCACGTCCTTAGGCGACAGACCATTGGCCCGCAGGGTCGAGTCGACGGCTAGCGTGCCGATGCTGTTGAACGACGCGACCGAGATCTTCTTGCCCTTGAGGTCCTTCACCGACTGGATTGGTGAGTCCTTCTTCACCACGATGTCGAAGACATCCGGTTTGGCCTGGAAAGTGTCGGCAAGGATGCGGAAGTTCGCTACCTTCGCCTCTTGTCCCGAAAGTACCGAAAAGTAGTTGCCGAGCGTGATGTCCACCGAACCGCTCACCAGCTTCGGGATGGCGACCTGAGTGCTCGCCACAATTTCGGGCTTTACGGTCAGCCCTTCGGCTTTGAAGAAACCCCGTTCCGTCGCGATGTACAGCGCCGCGACGTCCGCGATGGGGAGAATGCCGACTTTAATGGTGGTTTTTTCCAGTCCGTTATTGCCGGTCGCTGTCGTATCCGTACCGCCACAGGCGGTGAGTGTCAACGCTGCTATGACGCCGATGACGGTCCTGCGACCCGTCAGCCTCATGGAGTCTCCTCAGGTGGGGGAAGTGAAGGCGCCCGGCGGGAGATGGCGGCACTGGGCGACGGGCGAGAAGCGTAGCTGTACTTAAACCGAGATAACAGGATTAAGAGTCCTATGTCATAAAACTTGTCAGTAAATCCACTATGCCCCATAACCTGGGGTGTGGTGGTTTGGACCGATACATGTCCGGAACCTTATTCTGAGATGCTGTTCGCCGCCCGTTGATGCTCGCGAAAGGCCTTCCCGCGCATCGTCGCACGAAAGTCTGGCTGCTTGGAACGTGCCAAAAGATTCGACAGGTTGGTCTATCTCGTCGCCTTATGCTCCAATTGCCGATGTCTTATGGGAGGTATCCCGAGTGATAGGTCCGAATCCCATCTAGAAGAACCGCGTGAGGTTGCACCAGTGAGGACGGCAACAGTCGAGAGCGGTCGTCGTAGTGAACGGAAGCCGCCCCCGCTGCCGGTCGGCTCCGGGGCGCCCGCGGCGGACCAGGGGGAACAACCGGAGCAGCCCGAGCCGCCCGGGCACGACGCCGGCAGTCCGCTGGCGCTGAAGAACTGGCGGCTGCGCACCCGGCTGCTGGCGCTGATCCTGGTGCCGACCGCCGTCGCGGTCACGCTGGGGGGCCTGCGGGTGGCCTCCTCGATCAGCAGCGCGGCCGAGTACCAGCGGGTGCAGGACGTGGCCGAGCTGATCGTCGGCATTGGCGACTTCGTCCACGAGCTGCAGCTCGAGCGCGACCTGACGGCCCGCTACGTGGCGATGGACCGCCGCAGCGGCACGATGCTCTCGCTGATCCGCGAGCAGCAGGCGGCGGTCGACGCGGCCGCACAGCGGGTGCGGTCGAAGGCGGATACCGCGGGTGACGCGTTCGGCGACATCGGCCGCGCCGACCTCGTCCGCCTGCACGGCCGTCTCGACGAGCTGACCGCGCTGCGCGGCACGGTCCTGCAGAGCAGGCTTCCCGCGCTGCCCACGATCGACAAGTACTCGCTGTTCGTCGCCGACGCCCTGCGGTTGTACGACGAGACCGTGCAGGGCGCGGTGGACGAGGGCGTCATCGCCGGCCTCAAGTCGATGGCCTCGCTCGCGCGGGCGGAGGAGGAGATCTCCAAGCAGCGTGCGCTGCTGACCGCCGCGCTGGTGCGGGACCGGTTCGAGACCGCGGAGATCGACGCGTTCACCGCCGCTCGCGCCCGCGAGGTCAGCGAGCGCAACGCGTTCCTCGCGCAGGCCACGCTCGCGCAGCGTCAGCTCTTCTCGGACACTGTCACCGGCCAGAAGGTCGACCGCGCCGAATACCTGCGTGCGCTCGCCCTGAGTCTCACCCGCGACGGCCTGACGCTGCGCCGGATCGAGCCCGGCGGCCAGGCGGTGGACACCTGGTTCGATGCGATCACCGAGACCGGTGACCAGATGCACAAGGTGAACCTGGCGGTCGCCCGCTCGGTGATCTCGCGCAGCGTGGAGCTCCAGGGGTCCGACCAGCGGATCGCCGCGGTCAACGTGATCCTGGTCGCCGCCGTCCTGCTGGTGGTCCTGCTCATCACCTCGGTCATGGCCCGCTCGGTCGTACGTCCGCTGCGGCGGCTGCGCAGCGAGGCGCTGGAGATCGCCGGCCACCGGCTGCCCGACCTCGTGCAGCGCCTGCGCGAGTCGGACTCCGCCGGTTCCCAGCAGGTGCAGCCGATCGGGGTGGTCTCGGCGGACGAGATCGGCGAGGTCGCGCGGGCGTTCGACGAGGTCCACCGCGAGGCGATCCGGCTGGCGGGCGACGAGGCCCGGTTGCGCAGTAACGTCAACGCGATGTTCGTGAACCTGTCGCGGCGTACGCAGACGCTGGTGGAGCGGCAGATCACCCTGATCGACGGGCTGGAGCAGGGCGAGCAGGACGAGCAGCGGCTCGCGAACCTGTTCAAGCTCGACCACCTGGCGACCCGTATGCGCCGCAACAGTGAGAATCTCCTGGTCCTCGCCGGCCAGGAGCCCGCGCGCCGCTGGAGCCAGCCCGTCGAGATCACCGACGTCCTGCGGGCCTCGCTGTCGGAGGTCGAGGGCTACGAGCGGGTCGTGCTGAACTTCCCCTCCGACGTCTCGATCGCCGGCCAGGCCGTCAACGACGTCATCCACCTGCTCGCCGAGCTGGTGGAGAACGCGCTGTCGTTCTCCGCTCGCGACACCCGGGTGGTCGTTTCGGGCAACCGGATCGACGGCGGGGGCGTGATGATCTCCGTCACCGACTCCGGCATCGGGATGACCACGGAGGAGATCTCCCAGGCCAACTGGAGGCTGGCGAACCCGCCGGTCGTGGACGTGTCGGTGTCCCGCCGCATGGGCCTGTTCGTGGTCGGCCGCCTCGCCATGCGCAACGGCATCCGGGTGCAGCTCAGGCCGCACGACGGGGGAGGGCTGACCGCGATGGTCCTGCTGCCGGAGACCCTGATGGGCCGTCCGGCCTCCGCGCAACAGTCCTACTCGGACGCCTTCGCCCCCGCCTGGAGCTCCCAGCCCGGCCAGTCGTCCTGGGGCGGGCCCTCCCCGTCGGCTCCTCCGCCAATCTCCCCGCCGATTCCGGCGCAGGACCCGCTCACGCGGCTGCGCGGACGCCGGTTCGACTCGGTGCCGGACGAGGCGGCCACCGGCCCGCTGCCCAAGGTGACCGGGCCCGTCCCCCTGGGCGCGGGGGCGTCGCGGCTGTCGACCGGGCCGGTCTCGATCTCCGCTCCGATGCACGGCGCGCCGATCTCCCAGGACGGGACACAGACCGGCCCGGCCCCCACCGAGGAGTACCTGCCGATCTTCGCCTCCGTCGAGTCCGCCTGGTTCCGGCGCACTCCCGCCGCCGACACCGGACCCGACTGGCAGCCCGCGCCTTCCGTGGACGCCGGGTGGCAGGCCGCGGCCGCGGCCACCGAGAAGCCGGCCTCGGACGGCACCACCACCTCCGGCCTGCCGAAGCGGGTGCCGAAGGCCAACCTGGTGCCCGGCTCGGCCGAGCCGGCGTCGGCGGCGCCCGCCACGTCGCAGCCGATCCTGTCGCCCGACCGGGCCCGCAGCCGGCTGGCGAGCCTGCAGAAGGGCGTTCGGCAGGGCCGGGCGGTGGCCCGGGGCGAACTGAGCGAGGACGAGGGCTACCGACTGCCGAAAGGGGACGGCGCATGAGTGAGTTGAGTCAGGGCGCACGCGGCCTGAACTGGTTGATCACGGACTTTGTGAACAACGTGCCGGGTGTGGCGCACACCGTGGTGGTGTCGGCGGATGGGTTGCCCCTGGCGTTCTCTCACGGGTTTCCCAAGGACCGGGCCGACCAGTTGGCGGCGGTGGCGGCCGGGTTGATCAGTTTGACGCAGGGCGCTTCGCGGGTGTTCGAGGGTGGCCCGGTGACGCAGACGGTGGTGGAGATGCAGCGGGGGTTGTTGCTGATCATGTCGATCAGTGACGGTTCCTGTCTTGCGGTGCTGGCGGCGGCGGATTCGGATCTGGGGCTGGTGGCTTATCAGATGACGTTGCTGGTGGAACGGGCGGGTCAGGTGCTGACCCCCGCGGTCCGCGCCGAACTCCAATCCATGTCGTATCCCCGGAGGTGACGGATGGATCCGTGGGGACAGCAGCCGGGCGCGGAACCGTGGGGTCAGGAGCCCGGCGGGGACCCGTGGGGACGGCCGCCCGGCGCCCCGGCACCCCAGGAGCCCGCGTCTCCGGTCCGCCCGTTCACGGTCACGGGCGGGCGTACGACCCCTCGCATGCAACTCGCGATGGAGGCGCTGGTCTCCTCCGCCACGACCACGCACTACGACCTGTCCGCGAGGCCCCCGGAGTTTCGGGCCATCGCCTCTTTGTGCCGTCAGGTGCGGTCGGTGGCGGAGGTGTCGGCGTTGCTGCGGATCCCGCTGGGTGTGGTTCGTGTGGTGATCGCGGACATGGCGGCGGAGGGGCTGGTGCATGTGCATCAGCCGCAGTTGGAGGCCGGTAAGCCGGATCTGAACTTGCTGGAAAGGGTGCTCAGTGGACTTCGCAGGCTCTAGCCGGGGGCTGACCTCGACGAAGATCGTCGTTGCGGGGGGCTTCGGCGTGGGGAAGACGACCTTCGTGGGGGCGGTGTCGGAGATCGTGCCGCTGACGACCGAGGCGGTGATGACCGACGCCTCGGCGGGGGTGGACGATGTGGGGCTGGTGCCGCACAAGACCACGACGACGGTGGCGATGGACTTCGGCCGGGTGTCGCTGGACCAGGACCTGATTTTGTATCTGTTCGGTACGCCGGGTCAGCATCGGTTCTGGTTCATGTGGGATGACCTGGTGCGGGGGGCGATCGGTGCGGTGGTGCTGGTCGACACCCGCCGGTTGGCCGACAGTTTCCCCGCCGTGGACTACTTCGAGGAGGCGCGCCTGCCCTTCGTCGTCGGCGTCAACGGTTTCAACGGGGAGTACACCCACGGGGAGGACGAACTACGCGAGGCCCTGACGCTGTCGCCGCACACCCCGATCGTCCGCACCGACGCCCGGGACCGGGAATCGGTCAAGAGCACCCTGATCACGCTCGTCGAACACGCGCTGGCATCCCATGTGGGCGCGATCCGGTGAGGACCCCGAACGGACCGGACCGGCGATCTCTCCACGGCGGCACGGGCGTGAAGGGCGTACGGGCGGATAGTCTGGGGAGACTGATGATTCACCGACCCGTCCACTCGCTTCGAGGCTGGCCAAACACGTGTTCGAGACGCTTTCCGACCGGCTGACTTCGGTCTTCTCCTCCCTTCGGTCCAAAGGCAGGCTTTCCGACGCCGACATCGACGCGACCTGCCGTGAGATCCGCATCGCGTTGCTCGAGGCGGACGTCGCGCTGCCGGTCGTGAAGGACTTCGTGGCCCGGGTCAAGGAGCGGGCCCGCGGCGCCGAGGTCTCCCAGGCGCTCAACCCCGCGCAGCAGGTCGTGAAGATCGTCAACGACGAGCTCATCGAGGTGCTGGGCGGCGAGACGCGGCGGCTGCGTTACGCCAAGACCCCGCCGACCGTGATCATGCTGGCCGGTCTCCAGGGCTCCGGCAAGACGACCCTGGCCGGCAAGCTCGCCAGGTGGCTGCGCGACCAGGGGCACGCCCCGCTGCTCGTGGCCTGCGACCTGCAGCGGCCCAACGCGGTGCAGCAGCTCGCCGTCATGGCCGAGCGGGCCGGGGTGGCGGTGTACGCCCCCGAGCCCGGCAACGGCGTGGGCGACCCGGTCGAGGTGGCCCGGCAGTCGGTGGACCACGCGCGCCGCCAGCAGCACGACGTGGTCATCGTCGACACCGCCGGTCGCCTGGGCATCGACCAGGAGCTGATGAAGCAGGCCGCCGACATCCGCGACGCGGTGACCCCCGACGAGGTCCTGTTCGTGCTCGACGCCATGATCGGCCAGGACGCGGTCAGCACGGCCCGCGCGTTCATGGACGGCGTCGGCTTCGACGGCGTGGTGCTGACCAAGCTCGACGGCGACGCCCGCGGCGGCGCGGCCCTGTCGGTGCGGCACGTCACCGGCCGGCCGATCATGTTCGCCAGCACCGGCGAGAAGCTCGAGGACTTCGACGCCTTCCACCCCGACCGCATGGCGGGCCGGATCCTCGACATGGGTGACATCCTCACCCTGATCGAGCAGGCGCAGAAGACGTTCGACGAGCAGGAAGCCGCCAAGATGGCGGGCAAGCTCGTCTCCGGGGAAGGCTTCACGCTCGACGACTTCCTCGAGCAGATGATGATGGTGCGCCGGATGGGGCCCATCAAGAACCTGCTCGGGATGATGCCGGGCATGGGGCAGATGCGCGAGCAGCTCAACCAGGTCGACGACCGCGACCTGGACCGCATCGCGGCGATCATCCGCTCCATGACGCCCGGCGAGCGCCAGGACCCGAAGATCATCAACGGTTCGCGCCGGGCACGCATCGCCAAGGGGTCGGGCGTGACGGTCACCGAGGTGAACAACCTGGTGGTCCGTTTCTTCGACGCGCAGAAGATGATGAAGCGGATGACCCAGGGCATGGGCATCCCCGGCATGCCCGGCGGGCGCAAGCAGAAGGCGCAGAAGCCCAAGAAGGGCCGCCGGGTCAGCGGCGACCCGCGCAAGGCCGCGCTCGGCAAGGCCGGTGCGAACGCGTCGTCCTCGGACGCCCCGAAGCTGCCCAAGGGCATGCTCGGCAACCTCGGCGGCGGCCAGCTGCCCCCGGGCCTGGAGCTGCCGCCCGGGTTCGACCCGTCGAAGCTGAAGCTGCCCGGCCAGAACTGAGGACAGGCCCGGACCCGCCCGCCGTCCGGTCCACACCGGGCGGCGGCCCGGTCCGGCCGCGCGCGGGTTCCGGACCCGCGCGGACCTCGTGGCGGAACCCCGGTGGGGCCGCCCTTCATCACCTGGCGTGCGCCGCCGGAATCGCGGTCAGGCGTCGTCAGAGGCTCGCGCCGGGAGCCGCCGGCGTGGTGTCGATCCTGCCGTCGTCGCACACCGTCGCGGTGAACGGGACCTCCAGATGCGCCACCTCGTCCGGCGGAATGATCATCAGCCGGGCCGAGGCGGGGCACCGGGTCTCGTGCCCGCTCGGCACCACGGTCCAGTGCAGCCGGGCGTGCGCGCTCGCCCCCGGACGCAACGTGACCCGGTGCGGGGTGACGCTCTCGCGGCGGGTGCGCGTGCGCAGCACGTCTCCCCGGCCGTCGATGAGGACGAGCCCGACGAAGCCGTACACCCAGCAGGTCTTCGCCGAGGTGTTGGTGAGCACGAGCGGCGCGTAGCGGTTGCCGGCCGCCGCGTCCTGCCGTCCCACCCGGGCCCGCAGTCCGGTCGTACGGCACCGCGAGGGGGCGGCGCCCGCGGTTCGCGCGGCGGCGCCGTACCGGACGGATACCGCGTCCGCGGCGGTGATTCTCGCCGCATCCGGGGTGGTGTGCGGGGTCGTCGTCGCGGCCGGGCGTGCGATGGCCGCGGAGGGCGTGGAGGGTGTGGTGTTCGTGCCGCAGCCGGAGGCAAGCAGGGCGAGGGCCGCCCCCACGGCCAGGGTGCTGCTCATGGTGACTCGCATGTCCAGTTGGACGGCTCACCCGCCCGATCAGTTCGCAGGTCGCTTCCGGATTCGTCTCATGGGCGCATCCGTGCGGAAAACAGGGCGGCGGCGGGACCGTGCTTTGCGGAGCATGGGGAATCATCTGGCAGAATGTCAGGCTGGAACATCGTGGCCAGGCGGGTGCCCTCTCACCCCCGCCGGTCGCGCCTGTCCCTCGGGCGGGCTCCCATCGTGCCCCACTCGATGAGACACCGCTCACCCACGCTCTAATGCAGGAGAGACCACACCCGTGGCAGTCAAGATCAAGCTCAAGCGGCTCGGCATGATCCGCAACCCGCAGTACCGCATCGTCGTCGCCGACGCCCGGAGCAAGCGGGACGGCCGTGCCATCGAGGAGATCGGCCTGTACCACCCGAAGGAGAACCCCTCGCGCATCGAGGTGAACTCCGAGCGGGTGCAGTACTGGCTGGGCGTCGGCGCGCAGCCGACCGACCCGGTCCTGAAGATTTTCAAGCTGACCGGCGACTGGCAGAAGTTCAAGGGCGAGCCCGCCCCCGCCACGCCGCTCCTGGTCGCCGAGCCCAGGCCCGACCGGCACGCCGCGTACGAGGCCGCGGCCAAGGAGTCGCTGTCGGGTGACACCGGCGCCGCCGCCACCACGCCGAAGAAGGCCAAGAAGACCGTGAAGGCCGAAGAGACCGCCGAGGCCCCGGCCGCGGAGGAGAAGTCGGAAGGCGAGGCCTGAGGTGCTCGAGGAGGCCCTCGAGCACCTGGTCAAGGGCATCGTCGAGCATCCGGACGACGTCCGGGTCCGCGCGCGGCGCATCCGCACCGGGCGTGTTCTCGAGGTCCGGGTTCACCCCGACGACCTCGGCAAGGTCATCGGCCGTGGCGGCCGTACGGCCAAGGCGTTGCGCACCGTCGTCAACGCGCTGGCCAACGGCAAGTACGTGCGGATCGACCTGGTTGACCTGGAAGAGGCGCGCTGAGCCGAACGACGCGTCCGGGGGGCCCCGAATCGGGGTCCCCCGGCGTGTTTTCCGGCTTCGTACCAGCTCTTCCAGATTGTTCGGGATGACAGGCCGGTTCGGGCGGTCCCGTTCGTACCGGCACGGTGAAGCGGTAGCGGAGGTAGGCGACAAGTGCAGCTAGTCGTGGGCAGGATCGGCCGCCCGCACGGCGTGCGGGGCGAGGTCACGGTCGAGGTGCGCACCGACGAGCCCGATCTTCGCTTCGCCGCGGGGGCGACGCTGGTCACCGACCCGGCGTCGGCCGGTCCGCTGACGGTGGAGCGGGCCCGGTGGCACAAGGGCATCCTGCTGCTGACCCTGGCCGGAGTGGAGGGCAGGGACGCCGCGGAGGCGCTGCGCGACACGCTGCTCGTCGTGGACTCCGCCGACCTGCCGCCGCTGGAGGATCCCGACGAGTTCCACGACCACGAACTGATCGGCCTCACGGTGGTCACCACCGAGGGGGAGCGGGTCGGCGAGGTCAGCGACGTCCTCCACCACGGTCAGGACCTGCTCGTGGTGGCCCGTCCGTCCCAGGACGACGCGTACGTCCCGTTCGTCAAGGCGCTCGTGCCCGAGATCGACCTCGGCAAGGGGATCCTCGTCGTCGACGCCCCGCCCGGACTGCTCGACGCCGCAGAGGCGGAGTAGGGGCCGCAGATGCGCGTCGACATCATCTCGATCTTCCCCGAGTACTTCGCCCCGCTCGACGTCTCCCTCATGGGCAAGGCCCGCGAGCGCGGCATCCTCGACATCCACCTCCACCAGCTCCGCGGCTGGACGCACGACGTCCACAAGACCGTGGACGACACGCCGTACGGCGGAGGCCCCGGCATGGTGATGAAGCCGGAGGTCTGGGGCGAGGCCGTCGACGCCGTGATCGAGGCCGGACGCGCCGCCTCCGGGGAGGACGCGCCGCCCCGGCTGATCGTCCCCACGCCGAGCGGCCGGCCGTTCACACAGGAAGTGGCGCTGGAGTACGCCAAGGAGCCGTGGCTGCTGTTCGCTCCGGCACGGTATGAGGGCATCGACTCCCGCGTCGTCGCCGAGTACGGCGAGCGCCTGCGCGCCGACGAGGTGAGCATCGGTGACTACGTCTTAGCCGGGGGAGAGGCGGCCGTCCTGGTGATGGTCGAGGCCGTGGGGAGGCTGCTGCCGGGGGTCCTCGGCAACGCGCGCTCCGTCGCCGACGACTCCTTCGCGCCCGGGGCCATGGCCAATCTGCTGGAAGGTCCCGTTTACACCAAGCCACCGGTGTGGCGGGGGCACGAGGTGCCGGAGGTCCTGTTGTCGGGCCATCACGGCAAAGTCGCCCGCTGGCGGCGTGACGAGGCGCTGCGCCGTACGCTCGCCAGAAGGCCGGAACTGATCGCCCGGCTTGACCCGGACGGCCTGGACAAGCACGACCGGCGCGTCATCGAGGAGTTCGAGGCGCGCCGTGAGGGACATCCTGAGGAGCTGTGACGAACCGCCTGGTGTTTCGCGGGGCGTTCCTTGTGGTCTTTCGTGTGGTGTTCGGTGGGGCTTTCGGCGCAGCGTTTCGCGTAGCACCGACACATGTGGCAGACTGAATCGCTGCTGCCTACTTCGGCATGACCGGGTGCGCCCGGCCTGACGTGGCAGACAAGACGTATCAAGCCAAGCGCGCGTGTCCCCCTCGTCGCCGAGCCTCCGGCCCGGCCGGGTGGACCTCCGCGTGCTCATGTCAATGAGGAACCGCCGCCATGCACACGCAGATCCAGGAGATCGAGAAGGCTGCCCTTCGCAGCGACGTACCGGCCTTCCGCCCGGGTGACACGCTGGAGGTCCACGTCCGCGTCGTCGAGGGCAACCGGTCCCGCATCCAGGTGTTCAAGGGCTTCGTCCTGCGCCGCCAGGGCGGTGGCATCCGTGAGACGTTCACGGTCCGCAAGGTCAGCTACGGCGTCGGGGTCGAGCGCACCTTTCCGGTTCACAGCCCCGTGATCGAGAAGATCAACGTGCTGACCCGTGGCGACGTCCGCCGCGCCAAGCTGTACTACATGCGTGACCTGCGCGGAAAGGCCGCCCGCATCCGCGAGAAGCGCGAGGCGCTGCCGGCCGGCAAGTAAGGCTTTGGGATCGTGGCCCGTACCTCAGGTGCGGGCCACTTTCTTTTTGCCGCTGTTGCGGTGTCCCCGGCGCTCGCCGTCGCGGACATCATCTAGGCTCAGCAGCGATGGCTAGCGAGGGACAGGGGCAGGACACGCGCCGCCCTGCCGAGGACGGGGTGGACGTGGTCGCCGAAGACGTCAAGCAGAACGCCGAAGACGGGAAGAAAAAAGGCTCGTTCTGGCGGGAGTTGCCCGTTCTGATCGTGGTCGCCCTCGCCCTGGCACTGCTGATCAAGTCTTTCGTGGTCCAGGCGTTCTACATCCCGTCCGAGTCGATGGAGAACACGCTTCTCATCAACGACCGGGTGCTGGTGAACAAGCTGGTCTACCACGTCCGCGACATCGAGCGCGGCGACATCGTCGTCTTCTCCGGGGTGGACTCCTGGGATCCCGAGGTGAAGCTCGAGGAGCCGTCCAACCCCGTCGCGGCCGGGCTGCGCTGGCTCGGCACCGCGTTCGGGGTCGTGCCGGGGGAGAAGGACTACATCAAGCGGGTCATCGGCGTGCCGGGCGACACGGTCAAGTGCTGTGACAAGCAGGACCGGGTGACGGTGAACGGCGTGCCGCTGAACGAGAAGTCCTACATCCATCCGGGCGACGAGCCGTCCGCGCGCGAATTCGAGGTCACCGTCCCGCCGGACCGCCTGTGGGTGATGGGCGATCACCGCTCCGTCTCCTGGGACTCCCGCCTGCACACGGGCGACCCGGGCGGCGGCACCATTCCCGCCGACAAGGTGATCGGCCGCGCGTTCGTCATCGTCTGGCCGTTCAACCGGGCCAAGATCCTGCCGATCCCGGAGACGTTCGCGCAGCCGGCGCTCCAGGCGGCACTGGGGGCGGCGCCGTTCGTCGCGGGCTTCGTCGGGGCCGTGCCGCTGGTGGCCCTGCGCCGGCGGCTGAAGAGGCGCAGGACGTGACAGAGCCGGAGGAGACAGGCGTGGGGAAGGCCGACGAAAGCCGCTTAGGAACCGCCGGGCCGGTGGGGTCCGCGGACGGCGTTCCGGAAGATCCGGCGGAGCCTGCCGAGGGCGGGGGCGAGGACGAGCCGGCCGCCGGGGAGAAGAAGAAGGGCAGGCCCGCGAAGAAGAAGGGCTCCGGCCTTCTGGAGATCCTCGCGTACTCGCTCGGCGGGGTCGTCGTCGCGCTGCTGGTCCACACCTTCCTGCTGCAGTCGTTCTGGATCCCGTCGGAGTCGATGCAGAACACGCTCCTGGTCGACGACTACGTGGTGGTCAACAAGCTCGCGTACAAGTTCGGGCCGGTGGAGCGCGGCGACATCGTGGTCTTCAAGGGCTGGAACGGCGAGGACACGATCAAGCGGGTGATCGGGGTCGGCGGCGACCATGTGAAGTGCTGCGACGCCAAGCACCGCATCACCGTGAACGGGACGCCGCTGGACGAGGAGGGCAAGTACCTCTACCCGGGGGCAGAGCCCTCCACCATCGAGTTCGATGTCAAGGTCCCCAAGGGGCGGTTGTGGCTGATGGGCGACCACCGGAACAATTCGGCGGACTCGCGCTACAACGTCGAAGACGGACACCAGGGCACGGTCTCCGAGGACGACGTCTACGGGCGGGCGTTCCTGCGCTACTGGCCGCTGAACCGGATCTCGCTCCTGTCCCAGCCTGAGACTTTCTCCGTCGTACGCTGATCTGACCTGCGGCTTTGCTGTTGGTGGTGGTTCCGGCCGTATCGCCGGTCCCGAATGGGGCGTAATCTGCTTGTCGACATGACAGCTGCCTATCGCCCGCGCCCGAGTGTCGTACGACGGGACTCCGGACTCTACGGCTACGAGCGGGCCCTGGCCCGGCGGGGCTTCACGCCGGTCGCCGGGGTGGACGAGGCCGGTCGCGGCGCCTGCGCCGGGCCGCTGGTCGTCGCCGCGGTCGTGCTGGGGCGGGAGATCGACGGTCTGAGCGATTCCAAGCTCCTGACCGAGGCCGTGCGCGAGCGCCTCTACGAGCGGATCACGGCGACCGCCCGGGCCGTGAACGTGGTGGTGATCCCTCCCGAGGAGATCGACTCGCGCGGCCTGCACAAGTGCAACATCGCGGGGATGCGGCGGGCCGTCGCCGGGCTGGGGCTCGTCCCCGGCTACGTCCTCGTGGACGGTTTCCCGGTGGCGGGGCTGCCCGCGCCGTCGCTGGCGGTGTGGAAGGGCGACCAGGTCGCCGCGTGCGTGGCGGCGGCGTCGATCGTGGCCAAGGTGACGAGGGACCGGCTGATGTACGGCCTCGACGAGGTCTACCCGCAGTACGGCTTCGCCCTGCACAAGGGCTACGTGACCCCCGGCCATCGGCGGGCCCTGGCCCGGCACGGGCCGAGCCCCCACCACCGGTTCTCGTTCGTGACGGTGGCCAGGGTGACTCGTGGGACACGGATCCCGGCCGAAAGCCTGTGGACGGGGCAGGATGAGGACATGCGCGAGAATGAGGTCGAGGCCGGTGTCTGCTGAACGGGGCCGGTCACGACGGGCGATCTCGACGGGGAGCGGAGAAGGAGGACCGGGATGAGCGCGGAAGATCTCGAAAAGTACGAGACCGAGATGGAGCTGCAGCTCTACCGGGAGTACCGCGACGTGGTCGGCCTGTTCACCTACGTGGTCGAGACCGAGCGGCGCTTCTATCTCACCAACTCCGTCGACCTCGACGTCCGCACCGCGGAAAACGGTGACGTCTTCTTCGACGTCAAGATGCAGGACGCCTGGGTCTGGGACATGTACCGCCCAGCCCGCTTCGTGAAGAACGTGCGGGTCGTGACCTTCAAGGACGTCAACGTCGAGGAGCTGGCCAAGCCCGACCTCGAGATGCCCAAGGAGGGCTTCTCCAGCTGATCGTGCGGACAGGCCCGCCGGCGGGGCTTGTCCCCAGAACGCCGTTCGGCCGCTCGGCGCGGGACCCGCGAGGCGCATCGTCATGGCATGCGTCTCGTCGCGTCCGTCGTCCTGCCGTTCGTATTCCTGTCGGCCCTGCTGATCGCCGCCCTCGCCCGGCCACCCGGCGCCATCAGAGCCGTGGCGGCCGAAGGCCCCGTGGAGCCGTACGCGGTCGCGACGGCGAGGGCGCCGGGGGCCGCGGAGGCTTCGGCGCCCCGGCCCGTGGAGCCGGCCGCGTCGCGCTCACCGGCATCGCGGGGAGAGTCGTCCGGCGGCTGGCGGTGGCCGCTCTCAGGGCCGGCCCGTCCGATCAGGCCCTTCGACCCGCCGGAGCAGCGGTGGCTGGCCGGTCACCGGGGCGTGGACCTGTCCGCGCGGCCCGGTGAGGAGGTCCTGGCCGTGGGGCCGGGAATCGTCGGGCTGGCGAAGCGGGTCGCCGGGCGAGGGGTCGTGACGATCTCGCACTCCGGTGGCCTGCGCACCACCTACCTGCCGGTCCGCGCCCTGGTCCGGCCCGGCGATGTCGTCGCGGCCGGGGAGGTCATCGGCACGGTCGAGGAGGACACCGGCCCGCACTGCACCGTCTCCTGCCCACACTGTGCCGTCTCCTGCCTGCATTGGGGGCTCCTGCGCGGGCCTGTCTACCTTGACCCGCTTCTCCTGTTCGGCAGGGGGCAGGTCCGCCTTCTGCCGCGGTGGCCCGTCGGCGCGGCCCACGAGACGACACGATGAGCGGAAGGCGCGTGACCACCGGGCCGGCCGACGACCGGGGCGCCGCGGACGGCGTCCCGCGTCCGCCGTGCTCAGGCGCGGGGATGGGCCTGGCGGTAGGCGGCCCGCAGCCGCTCGATGGACACGTGGGTGTAGATCTGCGTGGTGGCCAGGGAGGCGTGCCCGAGCATCTCCTGCACGGATCGTAGGTCGGCTCCACCTTCGAGCAGGTGAGTGGCGGCGGTATGCCGCAGCCCGTGCGGGCCCATGTCGGGGGTTCCCTCGACCCGCGCCAGGCGGGCGTGCACGACGCGCCGGACGGTGCCCTGGTCGATCCGGCCTCCCCGGGTGCCGAGGAAGAGCGCGGGGCCGCTTCCCTCGCGAAGCCACAGGGGCCTGCCCCGCACGCACCACGCGTCCAGGGCGTGCAGGGCGGGCAGCCCGAAGGGCACGGTCCGCTCCCTGCGTCCCTTGCCCAGCACGCGGACCGTGCGACGGTCCCGATCCACGTCGTCCACGTCGAGGCCGCACAACTCGCTCACCCGCACGCCGGTCGCGTACAGCAGCTCCAGCATCGCCCGGTCGCGCAGGTCCTTGGGGTCGCCCGGCCCCTGTGTGCCGAGGACCGCCTCGGCTTCGGCCTGGTCCAGCACTTTCGGCAGCCGGCGTTCGGCCTTGGCCGTGCCGAGGAGCAACCCGGGGTCACTCGCCAGCCACCCTCGCCGATGGCAGAAGGCGGTGAAGACCCGGGCACAGGCGGAGCGGCGGGCCAGCGTCGCCCGCGACCGGCCGCTCTGGTGCTGGTCGCCCAGCCAGTCGCGCAGGACGGTGACGTCGAGAGCGGACACGTCCTCGTGCCCCGCGTTCCTCATGTGCGCGAACAGCGAGGAGATGTCCCCGAGATACGCCCTGAGCGTGTGCGGCGACAGGTCTCGCTCAAGACGCAGATGCCGCTCGAACTGCTCCAGGGCGGTGTCGAACTCCCCGAGTGCCCGCTCTTCACCCGCTGCCACGATGTCCTTCCTCCTCGCTCCCGGCTCGCCCCGGGGCCGCCGCGCCGAGCCGGAGCCCGGTGGCTCTCGTCGTCCCGGCCACGCGACGGCGCGGACCGGTCGTCCTTTGCCCCTTTCCACTTCCCCCCGGGCCGCACCCGACGCACGCGGTCCGTTTCCGTGGGCTCAAGTGGAGAAGGAGACACGGCCACGATCGCATGCTATTCGCCGTGACGGCCGGGAATCCGGCGCCGCCCGTCGAAGGCGCCCGTCGAAGGGCGCCTGTCAAAGGCGTCCGTCAGAGGCGCGCGGCGGGCCGCAGCCGCCACCCCCGGTCCACGTTCTCGACGAACCCCGCGGCGGCCAGAGCGCCGAGGCAGGCGAGCGCCGTCCCGATGTCGACCCCGGCGGCCACGGCGATCGCGGCGGGACCGGTGGCACCCCGTGCGGGAATCGCCTCCAGCACGCGCCTGGTCTCGTCGTTCAGCCCGTCACGAGGCCGCACGGGGCCGCGTTGTTCCGGCGCGAGATCGTCGCCGATGGAGCCGACGAGCTCGATGATCTCGTCTGGCGAGGTGACGCAGACGGCCTTGCCCTGACGGATCAGGACGTGGCAGCCCGTGGAGACCTCGGTGGTGATGGGACCGGGCACGGCCATCAGGTGCCTGTTCAGGCTCCAGGCGTGCGTGGCCGTGTTGAGCGCACCGCTGCGCGCGGCTGCCTGGATGACGACCGTCCCCCGGGACAGGGCGGCGATCACCCGGTTGCGGATGAGGAAACGCAGCCGGGTGGGGTGAGCGCCCGGAGGCCACTCGCTGATCACCACGCCCCGCTCGCGCACGGCCCGGAAGAGGTCCTCGTGCGCGCTCGGATAACACACGTCCGTTCCGCAGGCGAGCACGACGACCGTCGGCGCTCCGGAGGCCAGCGCCCCCCGGTGCGCGGCGCCGTCGATTCCGTAGGCGCCGCCGCTGATCACCGTCCATCCCCGTCCGCCGAGACTGATGGCGAACTCCGCCGCCACGGTCGTGCCGTACGCGGTCGCGGCCCTGGCCCCGACGACGGAGACCGAGCGCAGGCAGGAGAACCGCAGGTTCGCCCGTCCGTCCACCCACAGTCCGAACGGCCGGGCGTCGCCGAGATCGTCGAGCTGGGTCGGCCATTCGACGTCACCAGGAACGACGAGACGCGATCCTCGCCGCGTGCCCTGCTCCAGGTCATCTGCCGGATCGATGTAGCGGGCGGCCCAGGCGGCCGCGTGCCGGCCGAGATCCAGGTGACGCCTGGACGCCTCTGCGCGGTCCTTCTCGTCACGTGCGAAGCCGGGGTCCAGCACGCCGCGTCTCGCCTGCTTCATCGCGTCCACCGCGCCAAAACGGGCGATCAAGCGGCCCATCACCGCGTCGCCCGCCTCGGCCATCCGCATGATCGCCACGCGGGCCGGCCGTTCGGCATCGCCCAGCCCGGCCGCGTCACCGACGTCACCGGCCGGGGCGTCGCCGGGGGTGGGCAGTTCGGTCGCTTCCATCAATCCACTCCGAGCCACAGTGCGAGGGCCGCCGACGTCTCGGCCTGGCCCGGACGGTCCTCGCCCGCGAGGTCCGCGAGCGTCCAGGAGATGCGGAGCACGCGATCCAGGCCGCGCGCGCTGAGCGTGCCCACATCGAGACCTCGACGCAGCGGGGCCATCGCGGCGTCGGGCAGGCGGAGATCACGGTGTAACGCGGATGAGGACACCTCGGCGTTCGTGCGCCAGGGGGTGCCGGCCAGTCGCCTGACGGCTCGCTCGCGCGCCAGCCTCACCCGCGCGGCCACGGTCGCGCTGGTCTCCACGAAGTGCCGGTCCGCGAGCAACTCGGCGCGGGTGGCCCGGCCGATCTTCACCTTCACGTCGACACGGTCCAGCAGCGGCCCCGACAGCCGGTCGAGATAGCGGCGCCGGCCCGCGGGGGTGCACCTGCAGGGGTGCCCGACCGTTCCCTGAAGGCCGCAGGGACACGGATTGGCGGCCAGGACCAGCATGAACCGCGCGGGAAAGGTGACGGTGCCGACCGCACGCGCGATCGTCACCGTTCCCGACTCGAGGGGCTGCCGCAGGGAGTCGAGCACGGTCATCGCGAACTCGGGCGCCTCGTCGAGAAAGAGCACACCCCGGTGCGCGAGCGACACCGCCCCGGGCCGCACGACGCCTCCGCTGCCGCCGCCGACGACGGCGGCCATCGTCGCGCTGTGATGCGGGGCGACGAAGGGAGGCCGGGCGAGCAGCGGACGCCCCGGCGGCAGCGTTCCCGCCACCGAGTGGATGGCCGAGACCTCCAGGGCCTTCTCCTGGTCGAGCGGTGGCAGGAGGGTCGGCAGGCGCTCGGCGAGCATGGTCTTGCCGCTTCCCGGCGGGCCCAGCATCCAGAGGTTGTGCCCTCCCGCCGCGCACACCTCCAGCGCCTTGCGGCCCATCGGCTGCCCCGCGACGTCGCACAGGTCCGGCCTCTGCGTGCCTTCGGCGTGCTCGCTGTGCTCGGCGCGCTCGATGTGATCGGCGTCCTGCGACAGTGAGGCGGCGTCCGCCACCACCGGAAGCCGGTGCAGGTCGCCCGAGCGCAGCCACCCCACCAGTTCGCCGAGAGAGGCCACGGGCACCACGGTGAGATCGGGCACGAGAGCGGCCTCGGCCGCGTTGAGCGCGGGCACCACGACCATGCGCACCCCCGCCCCGGCGGCGGCGAGCGCGGCCGGCAGCACGCCTCTGACCGGTCGGACCCGCCCGTCGAGCCCGAGCTCGCCGAAGAACATCGGCGCCGCGATTCGCTGCGCGGGCACGGCACCGGCCGCGCCGAGCACCGCGATCGCGATGGCCAGGTCGAAGATCGATCCCCGCTTGGGCAGGGTGGCGGGAAACAGGCTCACGGTGACCCGTGCGTCGGGCCAGGCGAACCTGCTGTTGATCAACGCGGACCGCACGCGGCCCCGGGCTTCGCTGATCGCCGTGTCGAGAAGCCCGATGAAATGGGTTCCGGCGATGCCGGGGCCCACGTCGGCCTCGACCTCCACGAGGCGTCCGGTGACGCCCACGAGAGCGACACAGTGCGTCCGGGCGACGGGCATCTCAGACCACCCCGCGTTCGTGCCTGAGGGAGAAGTCGCCGGCGAACCGCTCGATCGCGATCACGTCGACCCGTATCGTGTCGAAGCGCTCGGTGTGCGTGGCCAGCCACCTGCGGGCCAGTGTCCGCAGGCGCAGCAGCTTCTCACCGGTCACCGCCTCGAAAGCGGTGCCGTGGCGGCGCCCGGAGCGGGTCTTGACCTCCACGATCACCAGCGCGTTCCCCTCACGGGCGACGATGTCGATCTCGCCCTCCGCGCAGCGCCAATTGCGGTCGATCACGCGCATGCCCTTCGCCGTCAGAAAGGTCACGGCGAGCTGCTCGCCCTGTCTGCCCAGCCGATCCTTCGCCGCCATGGGACCACCTCCGGCGCAGACACTCGCCGAAGCGGTCGCCTGCCCGTGCTACCGAACCGCCTTCTGTGGAAAAAGTCGCCGCGCGATTCCGCGGCTGTGGACGAGCGGAGGTAAGCGCAGGTGGGCATCGGGAGAACGCTCCCGCCGTCCACAGGCGAGGCGGGGAGCGGAAGCGGGAGGGGCGGGGAGCGGAGCGGGAGGGGCGGTCGCGGGCAGGCTGGGACCGGCATGGATACTTGCCGGGTCCGGAGGGCGGGTGACGCGGCAAGCGGGTGACCAAGATCGCTCGTGAGGAGCACGCCGCCGGGCATCGGCCCCCCGTGGGCATCGGAAGTGAGGAGCCGGCGGTGACCGCGAAACTGATCAGGGATCTGGGCGCGAGCGCCGGGGTCGCCCTGCCCGAGGTCCAGGTCGTCGGCGACGACCCCGTGCTGCCGTCCGTCTTCCCCCTCGGCACGATGGCCGCGGCCTCGGCCGGCGCCCTGACCGCGGCCGTGGCCGCCTACGCCGCCCAAACTCGGGGGAGGGCGGAGGAAGGGACCGGCGGCAGGGAGGCGTCGCGCGCCGCGCACCGCGATCCGCAGGTGACGATCGATGTCCGCCACGCCGCCGTGGCCTTCCAGAGCGAGCGGCATTTCCGCGCCGAGGGGAAGGGCATGGACGTCTGGGCCGCGCTGTCCGGGGACTACCGCACGTCGGACGGCTGGGTCCGGCTGCACTGCAACTTCGACCACCACCGTGACGCCGCCCTGCGCGCGCTCGGGCTGCCCCCCGGCTCGGACGGTGACGACGTCGGGAGGGCCTGTGCGGGCCGTACGGCGGTGGAGATCGAGGAGGCGGTGATCGGCGAGGGAGGCTGCGCTGCGGCGATGCGGACCAGGGCCGAGTGGCTCGCGCACCCCCAGGCGCGGGCGCTGGCCGGCCTTCCTCTCGTCGGCGTCTCCCCGCTGCCCGACGGAAACGGCCGGGTGAGCCGGGGCGGGAACGGCGGCGACGGGAATGGCGGTGACGGCGACGCCCGCATCCCGGCCGGGCATGTGCCGGGCGGCCTCCCCGAGGGCCCGGCGGCCGGGCCGGAGCGCCCGCTCGGCGGCATACGCGTGCTCGACCTGACCCGCGTGATCGCCGGGCCGGTGGCCGCGCGGGCGCTCGCGGGCTACGGCGCGGACGTCCTGCGTGTGGGCGCCGCACACCTGCCCGAGGTGCCGGGGCTCGTGGTGGAGACGGCGTTCGGCAAGCGGTCGTGCCATATCGACCTGCGATCCGAGGCGGACACGCTGCGGGAGCTGGTCCGCCGGGCCGACGTGGTCGTCCAGGCGTACCGGCCCGGGGCCCTGCGTGCCAGGGGCTTCGGACCTGACGACCTCGCCGCCCTGAGGCCGGGCATCGTGTGCGTCGACATCTCCGCGTACGGCACGCGTGGGCCGTGGGCCTCGAGAAGGGGGTTCGACAGCCTCGTCCAGATGGCCTGTGGGATCGCCCATGAGAACGGCGACGGCCGGCGGCCCAGCCCGCTGCCCGCGCAGGCCCTCGACCACGGCACCGGCTACCTGGCGGCGTTCGGCGCGGTCGCCGCGCTGCTCCGGCGGGCGGCCGAGGGCGGTTCCTGGCACGTCGAGGTGTCGCTGGCCAGGACCGCGGCGTGGCTCGACGATCTCGGCAGGATCGACCCGGCGGGTGTGGGGCGGCCCCGGGTGGACGACCTGCTGGCGACGATGGACAGCCCCTTCGGCACGCTCACCTATGTGACGCCGCCCGGCGCCGTCGACGGGGCGCGGCCGCGCTGGACGACCCCGCCGCCCCGGCAGGGGGAGCACCCCGCGGCATGGGCCCCGCGCTGACCCGGCGAGGGTCAACTGAAGAGGCGGATCCGGGTAGACTGTTCGGCGGCCTGCTAGGCGGGCCGAATTCGCACGCCCACTCACGAGCCGCATTCTCGGTCCGGACCCTGTCCGGTGGAGGCGGCCCGGGGCGTCAGGGCGCGGGCAAGACGTCCGCGTGTCCAACCGAGACCGTGCCCGAGGGCACACGACCATGGAGGACCATCACCATGGCCCCTGTCGTCACCATGCGGCAGCTGCTGGAGAGCGGCGTTCACTTCGGCCACCAGACCCGCCGGTGGAACCCGAAGATGAAGCGCTTCATCTTCACCGAGCGCAACGGCATCTACATCATCGACCTGCAGAAGTCGCTGTCGTTCATCGACCGTGCCTACGACTTCGTGAAGGAGACCGTCGCGCACGGCGGCACCATCATGTTCATCGGCACGAAGAAGCAGGCGCAGGAGTCGATCGTCGAGCAGGCGTCGCGCGTCGGCATGCCGTACGTGAACCAGCGCTGGCTGGGCGGCATGCTCACCAACTTCTCCACCGTGCACAAGAGGCTCCAGCGCCTGAAGGAGCTCGAGGAGCTCGACTTCGACAACGTGGCCGGCTCCGGGCTCACCAAGAAGGAGCTCCTGATGCGCCGCCGCGAGAAGGAGAAGCTGGAGCGCACCCTCGGCGGTATCCGTGACATGGCCCGCGTCCCGAGCGCGGTCTGGGTCGTGGACACCAAGAAGGAGCACATCGCGATCAACGAGGCCAAGAAGCTCGGCATCCCGGTCGTCGCGATTCTGGACACCAACTGCGACCCGGACGAGGTCGACTACCCGATCCCGGGCAACGACGACGCGATCCGCGCCGTCAGCCTCCTCACTCGCGTGATCGCCGACGCCGTCGCCGACGGCCTCATGACCCGTGCGGGCGCCGGCCGCGGTGACGAGAAGCCCGCGGGCGTCGCCGCCGCCGAGCCGCTGGCCGAGTGGGAGCGCGAGCTCCTCGAGGGTGGCGAGGCCGCTCCGGCCGCCGAGACCGCCGAGGCTCCCGCTGCCGAGACCGCCGAGGCTCCGGCCGCCGAGGCCGCTGAGGCTCCGGCCGCCGAGCAGCCCGCGCAGGACGAGCAGGCCTGAGGAACGACCACGGGTCTCCGTCGGGCGCGGCGCCTCCGGGCGTCCGCGACAGGCGGGGATCCCCCAGGCAGCGACCTGGTTCCGGTGCGGTAGGGCGACGCCCGCCGTGCTGAGGGTTTCACCGGGCGGGCGCCCGGTACCGGCGCCCGCCCCCCAGACGATTCGCATCCGGGTCCCGAAGAGGAAATTGGACAATGGCTTCCGTAAACATGGCCGACGTCAAGCGCCTTCGTGAGCTGACCGCCGCCGGCATGATGGACTGCAAGAAGGCGCTCGAGGAGTCCGAGGGCGACTTCGACAAGGCCGTCGACATCCTGCGCCTGAAGGGCGCCAAGGACGTCGGCAAGCGCGAGGCCCGCACCGCGTCGAACGGCCTGGTCGCCGTCAAGCACGAGGGCGACTCCCTCGCCGCGCTGCTGGAGCTCAACTGCGAGACCGACTTCGTCGCCAAGAACGAGCGCTTCCAGGAGCTCGCGGGCGAGATCGTCGCGCACATCGTCGCGACCAAGCCCAACGACGTGCCGACCCTGCTCGAGTCCCAGGTGAACGGCAAGACGGTCAAGGAGCTGCTCGACGAGGCCAACGCGGCGCTCGGCGAGAAGATCGAGATCCGCCGGTTCTCGCTGCTGGAGGGCGGCTACATCGCCTCCTACATGCACAAGACCGACCCGCAGCTCCCGCCGGCCGTCGGTGTGCTCGTGCAGCTCGACAAGCCGAACGCCGAGGTCGCCAAGGACATCGCCCAGCACACCGCCGCGATGGCGCCGAAGTACGTCAGCCCCGCGGACGTTCCCGCCGACGTCATCGAGAAGGAGCGGTCGCTGTTCGAGCAGATGACCCGCGAGGAGGGCAAGCCCGAGGCCGCCATCCCGAAGATCGTCGACGGCCGGGTCAACGGCTGGTACAAGGACTTCACCCTGCTGCAGCAGGCGTTCGTGAAGGACAACAAGAAGACGATCGAGAAGGTCGCGGACGAGGCCGGCGTCAAGGTGCTGGCCTTCACCCGCTACAAGGTCGGCCAGGCTTAGGCTTACAGCCAGGAGCTTTCCGATCCACGCTGACACCCGAGGAGGCCGCCGCCGTGCAGGAGAACACCAGACCCGCCACGCCGGCGGCTTCGTCGTACGACGGGCCGCTGCGCTGGAAGCGGGTGATGCTGAAGCTGTCGGGCGAGGCGTTCGCCGGCGGCGAGTCGCTCGGGATCGACCCGCGTGTCGTCGCCCAGCTGGCGGACTCGGTCGCAGAAGCGGTCCGTGAGGGCGTCCAGGTGGCGGTCGTCGTCGGCGGAGGGAACATGTTCCGCGGCGCGGCGCTGTCGCAGGGCGGCATGGACCGCGCGCGGGCCGACTACATGGGCATGCTCGGGACCGTCATCAACTGTCTCGCCCTGCAGGACTTCCTGGAGAAGCGCGGCATCGACACCCGCGTGCAGACCGCGATCACGATGCAGCAGGTGGCCGAGCCGTTCCTGCCGCGCCGGGCGATCCGACACCTGGAGAAGGGGCGCGTGGTCATCTTCGGCGCGGGGCTCGGCTCGCCGTTCTTCTCGACCGACACCTGCGCCGCGCAGCGGGCGCTGGAGATCGGCGCCGAGGCGTTGCTCAAGGGCACTCAGGTCGACGGCGTGTACGACTCGGATCCGCGCAAGAACCCCGACGCGGTCCGGTTCGATCAGCTTGAGTACGGTGAGGTGCTGACGCGGGGTCTCGGGGTCATGGACGCCACCGCGATCAGCCTGTGCATGGACAACGGCCTGCCCATCGTGGTCTTCGATCTCATGGGCGAGGGCAACATCCTCCGGGCGGTTCGTGGTGAGAAGATCGGCACGCTGGTGAGTCCGGCAGGGAAGTAGGGAGCCGCAGTGATCGACGAAACCCTCCTCGAGGCCGAGGAGAAGATGGACAAGGCGGTGACGGTCGCCAAGGACGACTTCGCGAGCATCCGCACCGGCCGTGTGACGCCCTCGATGTTCAACAAGATCAACGTTGACTACTACGGGTCGCCGACGCCGATTCAGCAGCTCGCGTCGTTCCATGTCCCCGAGGCGCGCATGGTGCTCGTGCAGCCGTACGACAAGGGCTCGCTGAACGCGGTCGAGAGGGCCATCCGCGACAGCGACCTCGGCGTCAACCCGAGCAACGACGGCACCGTGATCCGCGTGGTGTTCCCCGAGCTGTCGGAGGAGCGCCGCAAGGAGTACATCAAGGTCGCCCGCAACAAGGCGGAGCACGGCCGGGTGTCCGTACGGAACATCCGCCGGCACGCCAAGGAGATCCTCGACAAGCTCGTCAAGGACGGCGAGTCCGGCGAGGACGAGGTCCACCGCGCGGTCAAGGAGCTCGACGACCTCACCCAGAAGCACGTCGCGAAGATCGACGAGCTGCTGAAGCACAAGGAAGCCGAGCTGCTCGAGGTCTGAGGTCGCGGCCCGGCACGCGGGGCCGTACGGCATGACCGTGATCCTTGTGCCGCACCGCGACGGCGGGCGGCACAAGGATCACGCGTATATAGAGAGTGGGACGCTGTGGACGGAACTGCTGCCGCCGGCGACCGGAACCCGGTGGGGGGCCCGGCGGACCCCGGCGCCCCGGGCGGCACGTCCGGCGATGCCGCCAAGAAGGCATCGGGCCGTACGGGGCGCAACCTCCCCGCGGCGGTGGGGGTCGGCGTCGCGCTGGGCGCGGTGGTCATCGGCTCGGTCTACTTTGTAAAGGTCGCCTTCCTCGTCGTCGTCCTCGTGGCCGTCGGCGTCGGGATTCACGAGCTCGTCAAGGCGTTCGGCGGTCTCGGCATCCGGGTGCCGCTGCCGCCCCTGCTGGCCGGCATGGCGGCCATGGTGATCGGCCCCTACTGGGGCGGCACGTCGTTCCTGGTCGGCGCGTTCGCCGTGACCGTGATGGTGCTGCTGACGTGGCGCATGTTCCAGGGTGCGGAAGGCTTCGTCAGGGACGCGACCGCCGCGGTGTTCGTCGCGGTCTACCCCGCGCTGCTCGCGGGGTTCGTGCCGCTGCTGCTGGCTCCCGACAAGGACGGATCGGACCGTGTGATCGTCTTCATCGCGGTCACCGTGTGCAGCGACATCGGGGGGTACTTCGCCGGGATCTTCTTCGGCAGGCACCGGATGTCGCCGCTCATCAGCCCGAAGAAGACCTGGGAGGGCTTCGCCGGCTCCACCCTCGCCTGCGTCGTCGGCGGCGCGTTACTGGTCCACTTCCTGCTGCGGGGCGAATACTGGGAGGGCGCCGTCGTCGGCCTCGCGGGGGTCGTGTGCGCGACGCTCGGCGACCTGGTCGAGTCGGTGATCAAGCGTGACATCGGCATCAAGGACATGGGCACGCTGCTGCCGGGGCACGGCGGTGCCATGGACCGCCTCGACTCGCTGCTGTTCACGCTGGTCCCCGTGTGGCTGCTGCTCACGCTGCTGGTCCCGGTCGCCTGACGTCCGCGGGGACGAGCCGGGCCGGGTCAGATCCGGCTGGTCATCGCCAGCCGCTCGCTGACCGCCCGGTGGCCGTGATCGGCCACGAGGCGCAGCTCGGACTCCGTGAGCGGGAAAAGCCACAGCCACCGTACGGCGTCACCGCCGAACACGAATCCCGACATGTCTGGTAGGCCGGGCGGGTCCGCCAGCATGAGCACCCCTTGATGCCCGCCGTCCAACGGGAACGTGAGCGGGTCCTGGAACCAGCGGGCCGTGTGCCCGTGCCCCAGCCATGTCACCGACCGCCACGGATACTGCCCGAGCCAGGCGAACAGCCGCGCGGCCGTCCTCGGATCCTGCCTGGTCGCCAGCGCGAGTTCCACCCGGCACGCCGTGTCGTACATCTCCGCGGCGGGCATCCGCTGACAGCTCATGCCGACGGTGGACAGCACCGTGTAGTCGCGGGTGAACGTGGGCGGGCGCTCGCTGACGCCGACCAGGGGGAACCGGTCGCCGCCGACGTCCCAGTAGCGGCCGGGCGGCCCGAGCCTGCCGTCGAGGTGGCCGAGCACGAACTGCTGGTAGGTGGCCCAGCTGCCCTCTGCCTGTCGCCACTGCCAGTACGCGCGGGCCTTGGCCACCCGGGGGGACAGGCCCTCCAGCGCCTCGCCGAGCGGCCAGGCGAACGGCGACTCCCCGACGGCGTCCCGCGCGTACCCGGGCAGGCCGCGCTCCATGTCGGCCCACGCCGGAATGACCGCCAGAAGCGTGTCGTTCTCGTACAGGGCGACGCCGTCGCCCTCCTCGAACCACAGCACCGACAGCGACTCCGGGTCGAGGGGCGGCCGGCCGGAGGGATGCGCGGTGTGCGCCTCGGGCATCACCGGCGGCAGCCCCGCGTTGGCCCTGGCGACATCGGCCTCGGCGGGCGCGGGCACGTGGTTGGCCAGCCAGACCGCTCCGTGGACGATCCCCTTCGCGTCGCGAAGGTAAGCTACGGAGGAGGTCCGGTCGGCTTCGATCGTCAGTGTGCGGCTCCCGTAGGGGTTGGGGCTGGTGAGCACGACAGTGGTGTCCACACCTCACCTCTCGTACGCCTCCGGGATTCGACCGCCAGACAGAATGTAAAGCCGCGTGCGCCAGTCGTTAAGACCACGGCCGCGGGATATGGAAAGGGTTTTGCGTGAGCGAGCAGCCGAAGACCGGGCAGCTGACCTTCGTGGCGCCCCGCCGGGCCAAGCCGCAGCGCCATCTCGCCGACCTGACGATGGCCGAACGCAGGGCGGCCGTGGCGGAGCTCGGCGAGAAGCCGTTCCGCGCCGACCAGCTCTCCCGCCACTACTTCACCCGGCTGACCGGCTCTCCCGAGCAGATGACCGACCTGCCGGGCGCGCTGCGCGAGCGGCTGGTCGAACAGCTCATGCCCCCGCTGCTGACGTCCGTACGCGAGATCACCTGTGACGGCGGCATGACGCGCAAGACGCTGTGGAAGCTGTTCGACGGGTCGCTGGTCGAGTCGGTTCTGATGCGTTACCCCGACCGGGTCACCATGTGCGTCTCCTCGCAGGCCGGATGCGGCATGAACTGCCCGTTCTGCGCGACCGGCCAGGCCGGGCTCACCCGCAACATGTCCACCGCCGAGATCGTCGAGCAGGTCGTCGCGGGCGCGCGGGCGCTGGCGCGCGGCGAGGTCCCGGGCGGCCCCGGCCGGGTGACCAACGTGGTCTTCATGGGCATGGGCGAGCCGATGGCCAACTACAAGGCCGTGATCGGCGCCGTCCGCCGCCTGGTCGATCCGGCGCCGGAGGGCCTGGGCATCTCGGCGCGCGGGGTCACGGTCTCGACGGTCGGCCTGGTGCCGGCGATCGGCAAGCTCGCCGACGAGGGCCTGCCGGTGACGCTCGCCGTCTCCCTGCACGCGCCGGACGACGAGCTCAGGGACACGCTCGTGCCGATCAACACGCGGTGGAAGGTCGCCGAGGTGCTCGACGCGGCGTGGGACTACGCGGCCAGGACGAAGCGGCGCGTGTCCATCGAGTACGCCCTGATCAAGGACATCAACGACCAGGAGTGGCGAGCCGACCTGCTCGGCCGCCTGCTCAAGAACAAGCTCGTGCACGTCAACCTGATCCCGCTCAACCCCACGCCCGGCTCGAAGTGGACCGCCTCGCGCCCCGAGGACGAGCGGGCGTTCGTCCGCCGCCTGGAGTCCCACGGCGTCGCCGTCACCGTACGGGACACCCGGGGGCGGGAGATCGACGGGGCGTGCGGGCAGCTCGCCGCCGCGCCTCAGCCGTAACGCCGCCCACGGCGCCGCGCCCCGGCCGTAGCGCCGTTCACGGCCGGGTGCGGCGCAGCCACGTGTAGGCCGCCAGGCCGACCGCGGGCCACAGCAGCGACTGCACGGTGAGCAGAGGCAGGTTCGCCTGCAGCTCGCCGTGGTGGGCGTCGCGCATCCAGCCCATGACCGGCACGGTGAGCCAGCGGGCCCCGGCCAGGCTGATCACCAGCATCGACAGGTAGCCGAGGATCAGGGCGATCGTGGAGACCGCCGGGGAGGGCAGGATCGGGCGGCTGGTCAGCGCCCCGAGCGCGAGCCCCGCGGTCGCGGACAGCAGATGCAGCCACACCCCGGTCAGGAGCACGGCGAGCGTGGGGGAGGCGGCGAGGCGGAAGAGCAGCGCGGCCTCGGCGATCGCGGCCAGCGCCAGCAGCGACGCGAACGCCGCCAGGAGGCCGCCCACCAGTTCCCTCGGCCCCAGCGCGGACAGGGCGACGCTGCGCTGCTCGTCGGGCTCGGTGTCGAGCAGGCCACGCGCGGCCCAGGCGAGCACCGGCACGAGCATGGCCGCCGAGTCCGCGGTGGCCCCGATCTCCTGACCGGCGGGGATGGAGCCGGCGTAGAGGACCGCGAGCAGCGCCAGCAGTCCGATGAGCGGTTGCAGGGCCCGGTGGGAGGCGACGTAGCCGGCGACGCGGAACCGCGCCAGTGCGAGCACGGAGATCATCCGGCGGCCTCCCCGGCGACGTGAGCCGAGGTGCGGTCCGTGATGTTTACCGTGCAGCCCTCGGCACGCAGGCGGTCGGCCAGTTCGGCCGCCCTCGACGCGTCCACCGCCACCTCCAGCACGGTCAGGGCCGTCTCGCCGGCCTCCTCGGCCGGCTCGAGTTCCCGCACGGCGCGGTCGCGGACCTCACAGCGGCGCAGGCCGGGAAAGGCCCGCAGATCGCCCTGGTGGTCGCTCACGACGACGATCCCGCCGCGCGCGCCGATCTCCCCGATGATCCTGGGGAGTTCGGCCCGGGTGGCGGCGTCGAGACCGGCGAAGGGCTCGTCGAGCACGAGCAGCCCCGGCTCGGCGAGCAGCGCCTGCGCGAGGCCCACCTTGTGCGCGCTGCCCTTGGACAGGTCGGGCAGGCGCTGCCCGAGCAGGTGGTCCATGCCGAGTCGTTCGCTCCATCGGCCGATCGCGTCCGTGCTCACCCTCCGGACCGCCGCCATGTGCCGCAGGTAGGACGCCACGGTGAACGGCTGGTCCGCGGGGAACCGCTCGGGGGCGTACCCGACGACCCGGGGGCGGTCCTGGACGCTACCGCGTACGGGCCTGAGCAGTCCGGCGACCAGCCGCAGGAGGGTCGACTTGCCGGTGCCGTTGGGCCCGGTGACCTCGACCACGTCTCCCGGATCGAGGACCAGGCCGGCGTCGGACAGGACCCAAGGGGCTCGCCGTCCGTATCGGAAGGAGAGGCTGGCGATCCGCATAGTTTTCCGAGCCTATCGGGATGTTCCTCCCCGGCGCCGGAATATCGGGCGATCTTCGACGCCGGCCGACGCGGGCGGCTACCGCTCGCTACCGGGGCGGGGCGGGGCGTCGGCGTCGGCGTCGCCGGAGCTCTGGCTCCGGACGGCACGGCCGAGCAGGTCGGTGAGCGTCCGCCGTTCGTCCTCGTCCAGCGCGCCGAGGAGCTCGTCCTCCGCCCCGCTCACGAGGCCGTGCCCCTGTTCACCCGCCCGTACGCCGTCCGGCGTCAGCGTCAGCAGATAGGCGCGCCGGTCCGCGGGACTCCGGCGACGCTCGACGAGATTGGCCTGTTCGAGACCGTCGACGACCGTGACGACCGTGGTCCGGTCGATGCCGAGACGCCGGCCCAGGTGCTGCTGCGTCATCGGGCCCTCCTCCGCCAGCAGCGCGAGGACGGCGTGCTGCTTCACGGAGACTCCCAGCGTGTCGAGCTCCCGAGCCTCCAGATCGAGGGCGCGCATGTAGAGCCTGCCGAGCAGAAAGCTGAGACGGCCGGACAGAGCTCGAGGCACCTCGGTGGTCATGCCGAGAGATTACAGCGGCGCGGATATACCGTTGCGCTGATTGTCAGTCGCACTGTTACACTTCCGGCGAATCCCGGCTCCGCGCGAAAGGATCAGCCGAATGACGGAGAGCACCGAGCAGAGGCGCGAGTCGCCGCAGCTCAATCGCCGGCGATGGTTGGGGCTGGCTTCGGTCGCACTCGCCCAGTTGATGATCGTCGTCGACATGACGATCATCAACGTGGCGTTGCCCTCCATCACCGCCGATCTGGCGATCACGACGGCCGACCGGCAGTGGGTCGTCACCGCGTACACACTCCCCTTCGCGGGGCTCCTCCTGCTGGGCGGGCGGGTCAGCGACCGCACCGGCCGCAAGCGGGCGCTTCTCGTCGGGCTGGCCGGCTTCGCCGCCGCATCGGTGGCCGGCGGCGCGGCGACGAACGTGACGACGCTGCTGGTCGCCCGGGCGGCCCAGGGAGCGTTCGGCGCACTGCTCGCGCCCGCGTCCCTCTCCCTGGTGGCCACGACCTTCGTCGATCCCAAGGAGCGGACCGCCGCGTTCGGCGTCTTCGGCGGGGTAGTCGCCGCGGGATCACCGATCGGGCTGATCCTCGGTGGAACCCTCACGACGTCGCTGAGCTGGCACTGGGTGTTCTACGTGAACGTTCCCATCGCCCTCGTCGCCGCTCTCGGCGTCGTGGTGTTCCTGCGGGAGTCCCGGACGGCGGCGGCGACCGGCTACGACTTCCTCGGGGCGGTGTCGGCCACGGCCGGTCTCGTGGCGATCGTCTGGGGATTCACCAGGGCGACGCAGGCCGGCTGGGCCCAGAGCTCCACCATCGCGTCGCTCGCCGCGGGCGTCGTCCTGCTGGCCCTCTTCCTGCTGGCGGAGTCCCGGGTGAGCGATCCGCTTCTTCCGCCGTCGATCCTCCGTCACCGCGGACGCGGCGGCTCCTACCTCGTCATCGTGCTGATGATGGCCGGGCCGTTCGGGGCGTACCTTTTCATGGGATTGTTCCTGCAGGACATCAAGCACTACTCCGCCCTGCGGACGGGGCTGGCCTTCCTGCCGCTGACCCTCGGCGTCATGCTGGCCGTGGGCCTCGGCAGCCGGCTGACGACGACCATCGCACCACGGTTCGTCATGGGAGGCGGCCTCCTCCTGGGAGCCGTGGGGATGGCGCTGCTGACCCGCCTCGACGCCGGCAGCGGATACGCGTCCGGAGTCCTTCCCTCCTTCATCCTGATCGGCGTCGGGATGGGTCTCGTCCTGCCGGCCGCACTCGACCTGTCGACGTTCGGCCTGCCGCCCGGCGAGGCGGGTGTGGCCGGCGCCATGTTCAACGTCTCCCAGCAGACCGGCGCGTCGCTCGACACCGCATTGCTGAACACGGTCGCGGCCAACGGCGCGGCGGCCTATCTCGCCGCTCACGGTTCCTCCGTGCAGAGCCGGGTTCACGGATACACCAGCGCGACCGGGTGGGCGGCGGCGATTCTGCTCGCGGCCGCGGTGGCCGCTCTGCTCCTGATCGACACGCGGCTGGGGAAGACGACTCCCGTGACGCCCGGCGCGGCAGAAGCCGGCGAGGCCATCGCTCCCTGAGATGCTCCCGCGCTGCCGGCGCGAAGGACCGGCGAGCCCGCCCTCACAGGCCGCCGAGCTGCGCGGCCGCCCGGATGGCCAGCCACACCTCGGCGAAGTCGCCGGTCGCCGACAGGTCACGCCCGGTCAGCGCGCCGAAGCGGCGCAGCCGGTACGACAGCGTGTTGGGGTGGATGTGCAGGGCCCGCGCGGCGTCGTCGACGCGCCGGTCGCGCTCCATCCACGTCCGGACCGACGCGATCAGGTCCGACCCGTGCTCGGCGTCGTATCGCAGGACGTCGCCGAGCACGTGCTCGACCAGGGCGGCCAGCACGCCCACGTCGTCCGGCAGCCACCGGCCCATCCTGTCCTCGCCGTAGGCGACCAGCGGCCTGCCCGCCTCGGCGGCGCGGGAGGCCGCCCACAACGCCTCGCGCTGGGCGACGCGCAGCGACGACCCGGGCGGCAGGGGGCGGCTGACGCCGGCCGCGATTCCCGGGATCTCGCGCAGCGCCGCCCCCGCCCGGGCCGCTCCGTCTCCGCCGGAATCGGCGGTCGACGCCTCCGCCTCCGCGGCGACGACGCCCGCCGCCGTCAGCACGTACAGGTCCCGGTGCCGGCGGAGCATGAGGTGCGGGTGCTCGCCGAGGGCCTGGACGACGGCGTCGTCGACGGCGTCGCGCACCACGAGCAGCACGACGTCGCGGTCCGGCGGCAGGCCCATCAGGGCGAGCCTGCGCCGGGCGGTCTCCGGGTCGAGCACGTCCTGCAGCAGTTCAGCCAGCGTCTCCGCGCCCTGACGGCGCAGCGTCTCGCGTTCGCTGCGCACCATCGTCACCCGGAGGGCGGCGACGGTCGCGATGTGCTGGACCACGGCCAGCCCGGCCGGACGGGCGCCCTCCCGCTCGAAGGCGACCAGAAATCCGGCCGGCCCGCCGGGCGCGGGGACCGGGAGGGCGAAGCCGCCGGGGATCGTCGGCGGCGCGTCCGCGGACGCGGGCAGCCGTACCGACGGCGGGGGCGCCGGCACGCCCGGCAGCAGCGGGCGGCCCTGCGGCGTGCTCAGGTAGATCTCGTAGCCCGACAGCCGTTCGAGCCGGCGGAACAGCCCGGCCGTGTCCAGTCCCTCGGACGCGAGCCAGCGCAGCGCGCCGAACACCTGGAGCTGGGCCCCCAGCCGCTGGTGCGCGTCCTCCTGAACGACCGCCGCGACCTCCTGCGCGATCGCGATGAACGGCACGGCCAGCGGCACCTCCAGCACGGGGAATCCCCGCTCCTCGGCGGTGTCGAGGAAGGACCGGCGCAGCGGCGGGACGTGCAGGCCCGCGCTGAGCGCGAGCGCGGCCACCCCCGCGTCGTCGAGCCGCTCCAGGTACGCGCGCTGCGCCGCGGCGGCGCGGGGGACTCCGATGCCGGTCGTCATGATGACCTCGGCCCCGAGCAGCCAGGGCGTGGGGTCCTCCAGTTCGCTGACGTGGGCCCAGGAGACCGATCTGCCGAGGCCGCGCTCGCCCGCCAGCACCCGCAGCTGGAGCGCGGGGGAGCGCAGCAGGTCCTCCACGGTGTTGTGCCCGTCCACAACGGTCACCCTATTTCCCATGATTACCCTAATTGTCCTGACATGGGCGATTAGGCGGACGCCCACGGTCTCCCTTGACCTGGAAGAACTCATGACGACGGCAGCTCCCTCCGCCTCGGCCGGGCTTCGTACGGTGGTGGAGCCGGGGGTGCGGCGGTGACGCGGGTCGCGGCCGCGCAGCTCGAGCTGCGGGTGGGCGAGCCGGAGGCGAACCGCGCCGCCGCCGAGGCGGCGATCCTGGAGGCGGCCGGGGCCGGTGCGCGGCTGGTGGTGCTGCCCGAGCTCGTCAACAGCGGCTACGTCTTCACCGGCGCCGAGGAGGCCAGGAGCCTCGCCGAGCCCGCCGACGGCCCGACCGTCACCGGCTGGGCCCGCCTGGCCCGTGCCGGCCGGCGAGCGCCCGGTGCTGGTCGCGTACGCCCAGGTCGCCGCCGCGGCCAATAGCATGTTCGTCGCCGTCGCCGACCGGTGCGCGGCCGAGCGCGGCGTCGACTGGGTCCGCGGCACGTCGCTGATCGGCCCGGACGGATACCCGCTGGCGGGTCCCGTGTTCAGGGACGGGCCTGCCGTGCTGGTCGCCGACTGCGACCCGGCCCGCGCGAGGGACAAGGCCACCGGCCCGCGCAACCACGTCCACCGCGACCGGCGCACGGATCTTTACTGAAGCGGATCTCCGTCCGCGCCTTCCCCGTGGCCTACGATCTGATCGGCCTGCTCGCGCCCGGGAAGGCCTGACGCCAGGGGGAGAAGCCGTGATCGTCGACCTGTCGGTGCCCGTCGTGAACGGCATGCCCGTCTACCCCGGCGATCCGGAGGTCGAGATCGCGCCCGCCCTCACGGTGGCGGCCGAGGGCGTCAACGTCCTCGGCCTGCACCTCGGCTCCCAGTCCGGCACCCACGTGGACGCGCCGTTCCACATCGACGACGCGCTGCCGACGCTGGACGACCTGCCGCTGGAGCGGTTCCTCGGCCCTGCGGCGGTCCTCGACGTCCGGGGCCTGCCGCCGAGCTCACCGGTCACCGCCGGAATGCTCGAGACGGTGGCCGGACGGCTGCGGCCGGGCACCGTCCTGCTCGTCGCGACCGGCTGGGACGAGCACTGGGGGACGCCGGAGTACCTGGCCCACCCGTACCTGGCGGCGGAGACCGCACGCCTGATCGCCGCCGCGGGCGTGCGTACGGTCGGCATCGACGCGCTCAGCGTCGACCCGACGTCGCCGCCCGCGGGCGACGCCGGGGACCTGGCCGACGCCGGGGACCTGGCGGCGCACCGGGCCCTGTGCGGGGCGCACGCCGTGATCGCCGAAAATCTGCGCAACCTGGATCCCCTGCTGGAGGCCCAGGCCGCCGGCCGTCCCATCGAGGTCTCGCTGTTCCCGCTGCGCCTGGCCGGCGCGGACGGCGCCCCCGTCCGCGCCGTCGCCCGGATCGGCGGTGTCTGAGGCCTGTCCACTGCCCGAGTGAAAGCGGTCGCTCATTGGAGATCCGCACCGGCGCGGCGGCCCTGGAGGATTGGGGCTCCAGGGGAACCACACACGTCGGGACGGGGGTCACGGTGAGCACTGTCACCGAGAAAGCGATCGGGAAAGCGATCGGGACACGGGCGGGGACGGACGGGACGGAACCTGCCGCTGCGCCGCCTCGTGGTCGTCGGGGTGGACCCGGCGGCCGCGGCTCTGGCCGACGCCGAGGCCAACCTGCTGCGCGCCGGCGCGGAGCACGGGATCGAGGTGACCTTCCACGCGGTGCCGCGCGCCACGGAGGCGCTGGACGACGACTGGAAGCTGATCGGGCAGGCTCAGGGGGCGCTGCTCGCGGTGGCCTCCTTCGCCCTGCACCACATGCTGAACCCGCGTCCCGGGCACGACGCGCGCGACGTCTTCCTGCGGCGGTTGCGCTCCCTGGAGCCCACCGCCACCTGGCTGCGCCGCCTGCGGCGCTGCGGATTCACGCCCACCGTGCCCGCGGTCAGCGAGGACCTGGCACGGGTGTTGACGGCGCCGCCGGACTTCACCCTCGATGTGAAGCCGGACCACGTCCGGCTCGGCTACCGGGACGTGCCCCTGCCGGCCGTGATGACGGCCGTGCCGGGCGCCGGCTGACGGCCGTGCGTGGGGGACGTCAGCGCGTCCCCCACGAGTACGTCTGCTTGTGGAGCTTGAGGTAGACGAACGTCTCGGTCGCCCGCACGCTGGAGATCGCCCGGATCTTCCCGAGGATCTCCAGCAGGTGGGTGTCGCCCTCGCAGACCACCTCGACCATGATGTCGACCGAGCCGGCCGTGAGCACCACGTAGTCGATCTCGGGAATCTGCGCCAGCTCGTCGGCGACCCGCTCCAGGTCGCCCTCGCACTTGATACCGATCATGGCCTGGCGGGGGAAGCCCAGGGTGAGCGGGTCGGTGACGGCGACGATCTGCATGACGCCGAGGTCGAGCAGGCGCTGCACGCGCTGGCGCACGGCGGCCTCCGACAGCCCCACCGCCTTGCCGATGGCGGCGTACGGCTTTCGCCCGTCCATCTGAAGCTGCTCGATGATCTGCTTGGAGATCTCGTCGAGCACCACCGGTCCACCCTTCGCGGCAGCCGCGCGAGCCTTAGGCGGAGTCGTCATCCTCGGGGGGTGTCCTCTCTCGGCGGGCTTCGGCCGCCGTAGCGACCTTGTGTTACAGCACCGTTGTTGACATGTTGCGATCGTGGTCTGACATGTTGTCAGCCCAGTGGCCTGCGTCAAGCGAATTCGTAGCAATTTGGTATCTTAGCGACGAAATCCCTTGTCGTAGGCTCTTTGCTCTGTCAGAGTCGCGACAACTCAGCCACCTCAACAGGAGGTCAACGGTGACCACCCGTCTCCAGAACTTCGTGAACGGGAAGTTCGTCGACGCCGCGAGCGGCCGTTTCTCCGACGTCGTAGACCCTACGACGGGGGAGGTCTACGCCCAGGCGCCGGTGTCGGGTCAGGAGGACGTCGACGCCGCGTACGCCGCCGCGACGGCCGCCTTCGAGACGTGGGGACAGGCGACGCCGGGCGAGCGCGCGGCGCTGCTGCTGAAGGTCGCCGACGCGATCGAGGTCCGCGCGGACGAGATCAACGAGGCCGAGTGCCGTAACACCGGCAAGCCCCGCGCCCGGATGGCCGAGGACGAGACACCGGTCGCCGCCGACCACTTCCGCTTCTTCGCCGGTGCGGCCCGCACCCTGGAGGGCCCCACCGCCGGGGAGTTCCTCGCCGACCACACCTCGGTGATCCGGCACGAGCCGATCGGCGTCATCGGCCAGGTCACGCCGTGGAACTACCCGATGATGATGGCGGTGTGGAAGATCGCCCCCGCTCTCGCGGCCGGCAACACGATCGTGCTAAAGCCGTCCGACACGACCCCGGTCTCCACGCTGAAGCTGGCCGAGATCCTCGGTGACGTCCTGCCGGCCGGCGTCTTCAACGTCGTGACCGGCGACCGGGAGACCGGCGCCATGGTCGTCGGGCACCCGGCCGCGAGCATGGTCGCGATCACCGGCTCGGTCGGCGCGGGCATGGCGGTCGCCAGGACCGCCGCCGACGACGTCAAGCGGGTGCACCTGGAGCTGGGCGGCAAGGCCCCGGTCGTGGTCTTCGAGGACGTCAAGGACATCAAGGCCGTCGCCGAGGCGGTCGCGGGGGCGGGTCTCTACAACGCCGGCCAGGACTGCACGGCCGCCTGCCGCGTGCTCGTGCAGGAGAGCATCCACGACGAGTTCGCCGCGGCGCTGGCGGAGGCCGCCGCCGCCACCAAGGTGGGCGGTCTCGACGTGGACGACGCCTACTTCGGGCCGCTGAACAACGCCAACCAGCTCGAGCGGGTCGAGGGCTTCTTCCAGCGGCTCCCCGAGCACGCGAAGGTCCTCACCGGCGGCGCCCGCGTCGGCGACAAGGGGTTCTTCTTCGCCCCCACGGTCGTGGACGGGCTGAAGCAGGACGACGAGATGGTGCAGGACGAGATCTTCGGTCCCGTCATGACCATCCAGACGTTCACCGACGAGGCCGACGCTCTGGCCAAGGCCAACGGCGTCCGCTACGGCCTGTCCGGCTCGGTGTGGACCTCCGACCACGGCCGGGCGATGCGGATGTCCAAGCGGCTCGACTTCGGCGTGGTCTGGGTCAACACCCACATCCCGTTCGTGTCCGAGATGCCGCACGGCGGCTTCAAGCACTCGGGCTACGGCAAGGACCTGTCCGTTCTCGGCCTGCACGACTACACCCGTGTCAAGCACGTCATGCACTACATCGGCGAATAGGTACGTCCGGCTCCGGCCGGACGTCCCTATCGAAAAAGAGGGATAAGCCTGGAATGACAGAGATCCAGGCGGGCCCGGGGGCAGCCGTCGCGGCTGCCCCCGTATCAGGAGACGTGCCCGCCATCGAACTCGACAACGTGGTCAAGGAGTACGTCTCGCACGGCGAGGTCGTACGGGCGGTCAAGGGCGTGAGCCTCGCCATCGCGGAGGGGGAGTTCTTCTCCCTCCTGGGCCCCTCGGGGTGCGGCAAGACCACCAGCATGCGAATGATCGCCGGGTTCGAGGACCCCACACAGGGGGTTGTCAGGCTCCACGGGGAGGACGTCACGAACGTCCCGCCGAACAAGCGTGACATCAACATGGTGTTCCAGTCCTATGCGCTGTTCCCGCACATGAACGTCTGGGACAACGTCGCGTTCGGGCTCAAGCGCAAGAAGGTCCCCGACGCGGAGATCAAGCGCCGCGTCGGTGAGATCCTCGAGGTCGTCGACCTGGTCGGCCGGGAGAAGCGCCGGCCGAAGGAGATGTCGGGAGGCCAGCAGCAGCGCGTCGCGCTCGCCCGCGCCCTGGTCAACCGGCCCCGGGCGCTCCTGCTCGACGAGCCGCTCGGCGCGCTCGACCTCAAGCTCCGCCAGGCCATGCAGATCGAGCTCAAGCGCATCCAGCGCGAGGTCGGCATCACGTTCGTCTACGTGACGCACGACCAGAGCGAGGCGCTGACGATGAGCGACCGCATCGCCGTCATGAACGACGGCCTCGTGGAGCAGCTCGCCGATCCCCGCGAGATCTACGAGCGGCCCGCCAGCAAGTTCGTGGCCGGGTTCATCGGCACGTCGAACCTGCTGAGCGGCACCGTGCAGCAGGTGGGCGGAGACACCGCCGTGCTCGCCATCGGCCAGAGCGACCGGATCCTGATCCCCGCGGACGGCACGCTCTCGGCAGGCCAGAGCGTCGACCTCACGGTCCGGCCGGAGAAGATCAAGATCGCGAAGGACCAGCCCGAGGGCGATCTCAGCGTCGTGCGGGGGACGGTGGCCGAGGTCGTCTACCTCGGCACCTACAACAGCTACGTCGTGGTGCTCGGCGACGGCGCCGAGATCACGGTGTTCGAGCAGAACGCGAACGACAGCACGATCACCGCCGAGCGAGGCGACTCGGTCTGGCTCTCCTGGCAGCCCTGGCACTCCTACGCCCTGCGGTAACACCCCGAACCCCCCGGTACATAGAACCCGGAGCACCGAACCCCAATGAACCACCCCTACAGGCAGGACCCCGCCTTCCTCCGTGGCATGACCCAGCGCCGGCTCGGCAGGCGCGACGCCTTCCGGCTCGCGGGCCTGTCGGCCGCCGGGCTCGCCCTCGCCGCCTGCGGTGTGCAGGGCAAGGGCACGGCCAAGCCGACCTCCTCCGCGCAGGCCCAGTCCGAGGTGGAGAAGTTCTGGTCGGGCAAGGCGAAGAACGGCCACGTCGACTTCGCCAGCTGGCCGCTCTACATGGACCCCAAGCAGCCCGAGCTCAAGCAGTTCACCCAGCAGACCGGCATCACGGTGAACTACAAAGAGGTCATCCTCGAGATGCCGAGCTGGTTCGCCAAGATCCAGCCGCAGCTCGCCGCCGGGCAGTCGATCGACTACGACCTCATGATCGTCACCAACGGCCTGCACTTCGAGCAGCTCGTCCAGCTCGGCTACCTGGCGCCGCTCGACCACTCCAAGCTGCCGAACTTCGCGGCCAACGCGGCGGAGCAGTACAAGCACGAGTCGTACGACCCGGGCAACGTCTACAGTGTCCCGTGGGCCTCCGGCATGACCGGCATCGCGTACAACCCGAAGTACGTCGACACCCCGCCGACCAGCATCGCCGACCTGTGGAACCCCAAGTACAAGGGCAAGGTCGGCATGATGTCCGACTCACAGGAGATCGCCAACTTCGGCCTGTTCGCGATCGGCGCCGACCCCGACAAGTCCACCGAGGCGGACTGGGAGAAGGCCGCGGCCAAGCTCCAGGAGCAGCGCGACGGCGGCATCGTCCGCAAGTACTACGACCAGGCGTACATGGACCCGCTGGCCAAGGGTGACATCTGGCTCACCATGGCGTGGTCCGGCGACGTCTTCCAGAAGAACGTCTCCGACGGCACGGACCTCAAGTTCGTGGTGCCGCAGGAGGGCGGGACCATCTGGACCGACAACATGACGATCCCGAAGACCGCGACGAACCCGGTCGACGCGATCATGTTGATGGACTTCTTCTACGGCCCGAGCGTGGCGGCGCACCTCGCGGAGTACATCAACTACGTGACGCCGGTCCCGGCCGCCAAGGACGTCATCGCCGCCGACGCGGCCAAGGCGTCCGGGGACAGGAAGAAGCTCCTGGAGGAGGTGGCGAGCAGCCCGCTGGTGTTCCCGAGCGAGCAGGACACCGCCAGGCTGCGCAACTACGTGAGCTTCAAGACGCCGCAGGAGCAGAAGAAGTTCGAGTCCATCTTCCAGGCGATCACGACGTCATGAGCAGGCTCAAGGCTTCGCTGACGCCGTACCTGCTGCTCTTCCCCGGTACGCTCTGGCTGGCGATCTTCTTCGTCATCCCGACGGTCGTCATGCTGTCGCTGTCGCTGCAGTCGGGCGACGTCGTCAACGGCTACGCGTTCACGTTCAACTGGCACAGCTACGTCGACGGGATCAGCACCTACCACGACCAGATCATCCGGTCGCTGGTGTACGGCGTGATCTCGACGGTGCTCCAGATCGTCATCGGGTTCCCGGTGGCTTACTGGATCGCCTTCAAGGGCGGTAGCCGCAAGTCGGTCTACCTGTTCCTGCTGCTGCTGCCCTTCCTGGTGTCGTTCGTGCTGCGCACCATCTCCTGGCAGTTCTTCCTGTCCGACAACGGCATGCTGCTCGGGCCGCTGAAGTCGATGGGCCTGGTGCCGCAGGACTTCCACATCCTGGCCACGAGCGCGGCGGTCATCGGCGGCCTGGCGTACAACTTCCTGCCGTTCATGATCCTGCCGATGTACGTGGCGCTGGAGCGGATCGACCCGCGCGTCCTGGAGGCCGCGCAGGACCTCTACGCGAGCAAGCTGCAGACCTTCCTGCGCGTCGTGCTGCCGCTGTCGCTGCCGGGCGTGTTCGCCGGCGTGCTGATGACGTTCGTGCCGGCCACGTCCGACTACGTCAACGCCTCCGTGCTCGGCGGCACCGGCAACACGATGATCGGCAACGTCATCCAGAACCAGTTCCTGGTCAACCAGGACTACCCGATCGCCTCGGCGCTGTCCTTCACGCTGATGGCCCTGCTGCTGGTGGGCATCTTCGCGTACGCCAAGGCGCTCGGCACCGAGGACGTGCTGGAGGTGGCGGCCCGATGAAGGGTGGCCTGCTGCGGGGCCGCGGTCTGCAGATCTACACCTGGCTGGTGATCGCGTGGCTCGTGCTGCCGATCGCCGTCATGATCCTGTTTGGCTTCAACGACACCCACGGCCGGTACAACACGGCCTGGCAGGGCTTCACGCTCAAGTGGTACGGCAAGTTGTTCGAGATCGGCGACCTCACCCAGGCGCTGGTGAACTCGCTGCTCATCGCCGTGCTGACGATGCTGGTCGCCGGGGTGCTCGGGTCGCTGATCGGGCTGGCGCTCGGCCGCTACCGCTTCCGCGGCTCCGGGGCGATGAACCTGGTGATGTTCGCGGCGATCTCCTGCGCCGAGATCGTCATGGGCGCGTCGCTGCTGTCGCTGTTCGTCACGCTCGCCGTGCCGCTCGGCTTCTGGACGATCCTGATCTCGCACGTCATGTTCTCGATCTCGTTCGTGGCCGTGACCGTGCGGGCCAGGGTGATGACGCTCGACTCCTCCCTGGAGGAGGCGGCCCGCGACCTCGGCGCGGGGCCGTGGACGACGTTCCGCCTGGTGACGCTGCCCATGATCTTCCCCGGCGTGATGGCGGGCTCCATGCTGGCCTTCGCGCTGTCGATCGACGACTTCGTCATCACCAACTTCAACTCCGGCGGCACCATGACGTTCCCGCTGTGGATCTGGGGCGCCACCCGCGTCGGCCTCCCGCCGCAGGTGAACGTCATGGGCACGCTGATCTTCGCGGCCGGCGTGCTGATCGCCGTGGTCAACGCCCTGATGGCCCGCCGCCGCAGCTGACAGACCCTGCAAGAACCTGTGAGATCCCCCGGGATCTCGAGGGGAAGTGAAATGTGTGAGTCCGCTGAAAGCTCTCGCTGACGCGGAGCGCAAACCGTACTGGCTGGACCGGTCGATCGCACCCGAGCCGCTGCCCCCGCTGACGGGGGAGGTCACGGCGGACCTGGCGGTGGTCGGCGGCGGCTTCACCGGTCTGTGGACCGCCCTGATGGCCAAGGAGCGCGACCCCTCGCTCGACGTGGTCCTCCTGGAGGGCCGCGCGGTCGGGTGGGCCGCCTCCGGCCGCAACGGCGGCTTCTGCGCGGCGAGCCTGACCCACGGGCTCGGCAACGGCCAGGACCGCTGGCCCGCGGAGATCGCGACGCTGGAACGGCTCGGCCGGGAGAACCTCGACGAGATCGAGCGCACCCTCACCCGATATGGCGTCGAGTGCTCCTTCGAGCGGACCGGCGAGCTGCGGGTGGCCACCGAGGAGTGGCAGCTCGCCGGGCTCGACGAGGAGGTCAGCGCGGCGGCCTCGCTCGGCGGGCGGCTGGAGCGGCTCGACCGCGAGCAGGTGCGGGCCGAGGTGGATTCCCCGGCGTATCTCGGCGGGGTATGGGACCGGCAGGGCGTCGCCATGGTCGACCCGGCGCGCATGGCGTGGGGGTTGCGCGACGTCTGCGTGCGGCTGGGCGTGCGCGTCTTCGAGCACACGCCGGTGCGCTCCCTGCACGACGACGGCCTCGTGCTCGAACTGGGCACACCGAAGGGCCGGGTCCGGGCCGGGCGGGTGGCGCTCGGCACCGGCGCCTTCCCTCCGCTGCTGCGCCGGCTCAGGCACTTCCTCGTCCCGGTGTACGACTACGCGCTGATGACCGAGCCGGTGCCGGACGACCTGATGGCGGAGGTCGGCTGGCGCAACCGCCAGGGCATCGGCGACTCGGCCAACCGGTTCCACTACTACCGGCTGACCGACGACAACCGGATCCTGTGGGGCGGCTACGACGCCGTGTATCACAACGGCGGCCTGGTCAGGCCGGAGTACGACCAGCGCGACGCCACGTTCGAGAAGCTCGCCACGCACTTCTTCGAGACGTTCCCGCAGCTGCACGGCCTGCGCTTCACGCACAGATGGGGCGGGGTCATCGACACCTGCAGCCGGTTCAGCGCCTTCTTCGGCACGGCGTACGGCTCGCGCCTCGCCTACGCCGCCGGATACACCGGCCTCGGCGTGGGGGCCACCCGCTTCGGGGCCAATGTCATGCTCGACCTGCTCCAGGGCCGGGTCACCGAGCGTACGGAGCTGCGCATGGTGCGGGACAAGCCGATGCCCTTCCCGCCCGAGCCGGTGCGGTCCGGCGTCATCCAGCTCACCCGCTGGGCCATCGCCCGGGCCGACGAGCACGAGGGCCGCCGCAACGCCTGGCTGCGCACCCTCGACGCCTTCGGCGTCGGCTTCGACTCCTAGGGTCGTGTCTGGCAAATCATGGCCCCGCTGCGCGTGGCCCAGGCGGTGCTCGCCGCGTGTTCGTCGTCGCCGGCAACGCTGTTACCGGCTCCTCCTCCGCCTTGCGATGCATCCACCTGGATCCACGCTCGCGACGGGCAGCATTTGCCAGACACTCCGCAGGCGAAGCCGGCCCCTGACCGGTCAGTGCGGACGGGGGCAGCGCGACAGTGCTGAATGAGGCAGGTGCCCGCCGTCCGCTTGACCACGAGGGACAGGCGTAACGGGCTCGCAGTGGCCGTGTGTGCAGGCGCCGATGAACGAGCGCGCGGGTCCGGACGTCCACCACCTCCGGCTTGTTGAACACGCGGAAGCCAGTCGCCGGCGATACCCCCGCAAAAGGCGCGCGCCGGCTCTCAAATCGTTGCCACGGTCGTACGTCAGCGCATCTCGCTGTAACCGGTTTCATGTAACCGGTTGCACGAAATTATGCGAGGCGTCGTATCACTGTCAATGACCACCGCAGATTTTCTGCACGTTATTTTTCTGTGACTTGACAGAAATGGTGGCGTTCTGTGGGATTTCCACTGACAGGCCGATGTCGCACTGTTGCCGCGGGGCCCGGCCTTCTCATCGCATCTCGCAGTCACCCTTCCTCTCCGTTCGAAGGAGTCCCAGGTGTCTGCTGGACGAATCCGTCTCGCCGCCGGAGTGCTGGCCGCCGGCATACTCGCCGCGGGCTGCGGCGGCTCACCCTCCACCGGATCCGGGTCGGCCGAGGGCGAGATCACATTGACCCTCAACCTGTTCGGGAACATGGGCTTCAAGGAGCTCTACGCCAAGTACGAGGCCGCTCACCCCAACATCAAGATCATCGAGAGGACGTCGGCGTACAACGACCACCACCGCAACCTCGCGGCGCACCTGGCCACCGGCAGCGGCACCGCCGACATCGAGGGGATCGACACCGGCTTCATCGCCCAGTTCAGGAACCAGCCCCAGCACTTCGCCGACTTACGCAAGTACGGGGCCGACCAGCTCAAGGACCGCTGGCTGCCGTGGAAATGGGAGGCGTCGCTGGCCAAGTCGGGGGCCCAGATCGGCTACGGCACCGACGTCGGCGGCCTGGCCATGTGCTACCGCCGCGACCTGTTCGAGAAGGCCGGGCTACCCACCGACCGTGACGAGGTCTCCAAGCTCTGGCCCGACTGGACGTCCTACTTCGAAACCGGTAAACGCTACACCGCCAAGAAGCCCGAAGGCGCCGCATTCTTCGACGGCGGTCCCCAGGTGTTCAACGCGATGATCGGTCAAGCCGAAACCGGCTACTACGACAGCCAGGACAACGTCGTGGTCGCCACCAACCCGGTTGTCCGCTCCGCCTACGACCAGGTGATCAAGGCCGTGACCGACGGTCAGTCGGCCAAGCTCGTCGGCAGTTCACCCGCCTGGAACACCGGCTTCGCCAAGAGCCAGTTCGCCACCATCGCCTGCCCCGCCTGGATGCTCGCCAAGATCCAGGACCAGGCCAAGGCCTTCGCCGGGCAGTGGGACGTGGCAGCCATCCCCGGGGGCGGCGGCAACTGGGGCGGCTCCTATCTGACCGTCCCCGCCCAGGGCAAGCACCTGAAGGAGGCCGTCGACCTGATCGCCTGGCTGACAGCGCCGGAACAGCAGATCGAGGTGTTCTCCAAGCACGGCATCCTGCCCTCCACCCTCGCCACCTACGACAAGCCCGAGGTGACCGAACTCAAGAGCGAGTTCTTCAACAAAGCGCCGATCGGGCAGATCTTCACCACCGCCGCCCGCAAGCTCAAGCCGCAACACCAGGGCCCGAGGGCCGGCGACATCCAGACCGCCATTCGCGACGCGATCAACCGCGTCGAGGAGGGCAAGCAGAACGCCGACGAGGCGTGGACGCAGATGCTCGGGGACGTCGAGCGCATCAGCAAGTGACGCGCGCCGATCCGCGAGAGCCGGTGACGGCGGGCGGCCAGGGCCCGCCGTCGCCACCCTTACCCCCCGAGGAGCCGACCATGACCTCCGTCAGATCAGGGCCCCGGCGCCGCTGGGCCTACCAGCTCGACGTCAAGGGCTCGCCGTACCTCTACATCGCCCCGTTCTTCCTGCTGTTCGGTGTGGTGGGCATGTTCCCGCTGCTGTACACCGCGTACGTCTCGCTCACCGACTGGGACCTGCTGGAGCCGACCCATGAGTGGGTGGGGCTGACCAACTATGCCGAGCTGCTGGCCGACGACTACTTCTGGAACGCGCTGTTCAACACCGTCAGCATCTGGCTGTTGTCCACCGTGCCGCAGCTGCTGGCCGCGCTGTTCATCGCGCACATGCTCAACCGCAGGCTGCGCGCCCGCACCCTGTTCCGGATGGGCGTGCTGCTGCCCAACGTGACCTCGATCGTCGCGATCACGATCATCTTCGCCCAGCTCTTCGGCCGCGACTTCGGCATGGTCAACTGGGCCCTCGACCTGGTGGGCCTGGATCCGATCGACTGGCAGGCCGGGACACTGTCCTCGCACGTCGCGATCTCGTTGATCGTCATCTGGCGGTGGACCGGCTACAACGCCCTCATCTACCTGGCCGCGATGCAGACCATTCCCGAGGGCCTGTACGAGGCCGCCCGGCTGGACGGCGCGAGCCAGTTCACCCAGTTCCGGAAGATCACCGTGCCGATGCTCCGCCCCACGATCATCTTCACCGCCGTCGTGTCCACCATCGGCGGCTTCCAGATCATCGCCGAGCCGCTGCTGTTCCAGGCCGGCACCGGCAACCCGACCGGTGGCTCGGACCGCCAGTTCCAGACCGTCGGCCTCTACCTCTATGAGCAGGGCTTCGGCCTGTACAAGTTCGGCTACGCCTCGGCGATCGCCTGGGCCCTCTGCGTGATCATCGTGGTCATGGCGCTCGTCAACTTCGCCATCACGCGCAAGATCAGGAGCAACTGACATGGCAATCGCCACGGCCGTCCAACGCCGACTGAACCCCCGGGGAGCCGGGTTCTGGACCTACGCCGCGCTCGTCGCCGTGCTGCTCGGCTCGCTGTTTCCCATCTACTGGTCGCTGGTCGTGGCGTCCAATGACAACGACGCCATCGCCAGCGTTCCGCCGGTCCTCACCCCCGGCGGCCACCTGTTCGAGAACATCGCCCGGGTCTTCGACACCACCCCGTTCGGCAAGGCGATGCTCAACTCCATCCTCGTGTCCGGCTCGGTCACCATCTCGGTCGTGCTGTTCTCCACGCTGGCCGGCTTCGCCTTCGCCAAGCTGCGCTTCCGCGGGCGCAATGTGCTGCTCCTCCTGGCCATCGCCACCACCACCGTGCCGCAGCAGCTCGGCATCATCCCGCTGTACATCCTCATGGCGGAGTTCGGGTGGACCGGCAGGCTCCAGGCGGTGATCGTGCCCGGCCTCGTCACCGCGTTCGGCGTGTTCCTCATGACCCAGTACCTCTCCAGCGCCATCCCCGACGATCTGCTGGAGGCCGGCCGCATCGACGGGTGCAGCACACTGCGGCTGTTCTGGCACGTCGTGCTGCCCGCCGCCCGCCCGGCCGCCGCCGTGCTCGGCCTGTTCACCTTCATGCATGCCTGGAACGACTTCTTCTGGCCGCTGGTCGTCCTCACGCCGGAAAACCCCACCGTCCAGCTCGCGCTCTCCAGCCTGGCCAGCGGCTACACCACCGACTACGCGCTCGTGCTCACCGGCACCGTGCTCGCGATCGTGCCCGTCGTGGCGGTCTTCGCCGTACTGGGCCGTCAGATCATCGGGGGAATCATGTCAGGAGCGATCAAAGGATGACCCGGGAACGTACGGCCTTTCCCGCCGGGTTCGTGTGGGGGACGGCCACCGCCGCCTACCAGATCGAGGGCGCCGTGGACGCCGACGGGCGCGGGCCCTCCATCTGGGACACGTTCTGCCGGGTCCCCGGTGCGGTGGCCGGGGGCGAGAGCGGCGAGCACGCCTGCGATCACTACCACCGCTGGCAGGAGGACGTGGAGCTGATGGACCGGCTCGGTGCCGGCGCCTACCGCTTCTCTCTGGCCTGGCCCAGGATCATGCCCGACGGCGACGGCCAGGTGAACCAGCGCGGCCTCGACTTCTACAGGAGGCTCGCCGACACCCTGCGCGAGCACCTCATCGAGCCGTACGTCACCCTCTACCACTGGGACCTGCCCCAGGCGCTGGAGGACCGCGGCGGCTGGCGCGACCGCGACACCGCCGAGCGTTTCGCCGACTACGCCGAGGTCGCCCACGAGGCGCTGGGCGACACGGTGTCACGGTGGATCACGCTGAACGAGCCCTACTGCTCGTCCATCGTCGGCTACGCCGAAGGCCGCCACGCACCCGGCGCACGCGAGGGTCACGGCGCGCTCGCCGCCGCCCACCACCTGCTGCTGGGCCACGGCCTCGCGACGGCCAGGCTGCGGGCGCGGGCGCGACCGGGACAACAGGTCGGCATCACGCTCAACATGTCCCCCACGGTGCCCGCGTCCGGCTCGGCGGCCGACGCCGACGCGGCGCGCAGAATGGATCTGCTGGTCAACCGGCAGTTCACCGACCCACTGCTGCTCGGCGCCTACGCGGCCGACATGGTGGAAACCTTCGGCGCGATCAGCGACTTCTCCTTCCGCCGCGAGGGCGACCTGGAGATCATCGGTGCTCCGCTGGACTTCCTGGGCGTCAACTACTACTACCGCATCCACGCCGCCGCGGCGCCGTACGAGCAGGCGGACCCCGCGCTGCGCTCCGCCTTCGATCTCGGGGTGCGCAGCGTCACCCCGGACGGCGCGCAGACCAGCGGGCTGGGCTGGCCGATGGAGCCACAAGGGCTCCACCAGACTCTCCTCGGCCTGACCCGGCGCTACCCCGCGCTACCGCCGATCTTCATCACGGAGAACGGCTACGGCGACGACGGGGCTCTCGACGACACCGGTCGCATCGGCTTCCTGCGCGACCACCTGGCCGCCATCCGCGACGCGATGGCCGACGGTGTGGACGTGCGCGGCTACTTCTGCTGGTCGCTGCTCGACAACTTCGAGTGGGCCCGCGGGTACGCCGCCCGGTTCGGGCTCGTCCACGTCGACTACGAGACCCAGACCCGCACCGAGAAGGCGAGCTTCCATTGGCTGCGCGAGTTCATCGCGAAGCAGGGTGAAGATCCTGGCACCTAGGTCGGGCGGCTCCCAGGCGAGCCGTCAGGGGGTGAGCCAGCGCAGGGGGTTCTCGTGCGTGATGAGACGCAGCGTGCCGTCGTCCACGCCGGCCTCCCGCAGGGCCGGGATGACCGATGAGAACAACCGGCCGTAGCCCTGCCCGCCGTACCCGTCCAGATGCTCCCGCAGGCGTACGCCGCTGCTGAGCAGGACACGCTCGGCGTGCCCGGCGTCGAGGAGGGTGAGGACGTCCTCGGCGTCGTCCACGCTCACGTACGCGCCGGTCTCGGCGATCTTGCGCTGGGCCAGCGGGTCGCCGGTGCGGGCGCTGAGACGCCGGGCGGGAACGTTCTGCGAGAGCAGGAGCTCCAGCAGTTCCAGGCCGCCCGTCGCGACCGGCAGGTCGGTGCGCAGGGAGGCGCGGGCGGCCGCGACGACGGCCCGTTCCTCGGCGGGGGTGGGCGTCTCGTCCCACGCGGCGGTGACGATGACGCCCGGCCGCGCGCCCGTCCCGTCCAGTCCGGCGCCGATCTCGTGCAGCAGGTCGGCGGTCAGGTCCTCCACGCCGTACCGCGTGATGGCCTCACCCGCGAACGGCTGCGCGGCGAAACCGGTGGCGGCCACGATCGGGACGCGCGCGGCCATCGAGATCCGGGCGAGCGCGGCCGGGTCGCGCGCCATGCCGATGCAGCTGTGCTCCACGACGAGGCCCAGCGCCTGCTCCCTGCCGAGATGCTTGACCTCGGCCAGCACGTACCGCTCCTCGTCCAGCCACCGGCGGGGATCGGAGTCGACGCCGATGCCCCAGCGGGTGTCGGTGCGCAGGTGCTCGTACGGGAGCACCGGCCCGTGGATCTCGGCGACGGGGACGGCGCCCGTGACGGTCTGGATTCGGGGAAAAAGTGCGCCGGACATGAACGGACAGTAACCGATTTTTTGTCTAAACCGCTCCTGAATCACATGATTCTTTACCTTTGGCGCGTGAGCGGGTCAGCTCATCGTCTTGCCGCCGTTGACGGCGAGCCGCTGCCCGGTCACGAACCGGGCGCCGGGGGAGGCGAGGAACGCCACCGTCTCGGCGATGTCCGTCGGCGCGCCCATGTGCCCCAGCGGAACGTCGCGCAGATAGCCGGTGTAGTCCTCCGGGGGGACGTCCGCGTGGCGCTCCACCGGGATCCAGCCCGGCTCGACCGTGTTCACCGTGATTCCGTACGGCCCCAGCTCGCGGGCCCACGACCGGGTGAGCCCGTGCATGGCGGCCTTGGCGGAGACGTAGTGCCCGAACTCCGGATTGCCGAGGTCGGCGACCTCGCTGCCCACGTTGACGATCCGGCCGGAGCCCGCCTCGCGCATGCCGGGCAGCACGGCCTGCAGGATCAGCAGCGGGGCCTTGACGAAGAAGCGGAGCTGGCCGAGGTGGTCCTCCCAGGTCTGCTTCTCCACCGGCATCAACGGCTGCGGGCCGGTGGCGTTGTTGACGACCACGTCGACGTGCCCGATCGCGGCCACGCCCTCCCGCACGGACTCCTCGTCGGTGACGTCGAACCGCGCCAGGCGGGCCGAGCCGCCGGCGGCGGTGATGCGCTCGGCGACGGCGGAGGCGCCGGCCGTGTCGTTGGCGTAGTTGACGGCGACGTGCCAGCCGTCCGCGGCGAGCCGTTCGGCGATGACGGCGCCCAGACCTCGTGAGGCGCCCGTGACCAGTGCGGTACCCATGAGGAATGTGCCTATCACAGATCGCGTGGTGCAGGATGGGGCGCATGGATGAGATCGCCGCACTGGTGGACCGGGCCGAGATCGTGGACGTCGTCACCGCCGTCTTCGACACCGTGGACGCCAAGAACTGGCCGGTGTGCCGGGAGCTGTTCGCCGACGAGGTGGATGCCGACTTCACCAGCCTCAACGGCGGGGAGCCGGCCCGGATCGGCGCCGAGGCCCTCGTGGACGGGTGGCGGACCGGACTGCACGCCCGCAAGCAGAGTTTCCACACCGTGAGCAACTTCGCGGTGACCGTCGACGGCGCCGAGGCGCACGTGACCACCAAGGGATACTCCTACAACCTGCTCGACGCCGCGCTGGGCGGCGGCATGTTCGAGGTGTGGGGCGTCTACCGGCTCAGGCTCGTACGGCGGGCCGAGGGGTGGAAGGTCACGGCCTTCGCGTTCGACGCGTGGCACACCCGCGGCGACGAGGCGGTGCGCACGCACAGGCTGGAGAGCTAACGGGTGATCGCCGGGACCTCGGTGTGCAGGCGCCGCAGGACCCGGCGGAACGCCCAGATGGACGCCACGAAGGCCAGGCCGGTGACGACCGCGACGGCGGCGGTGCGGATGATCAGATAGTCGCCGATGGACTCGTGCAGCAGCAGCCAGATGCTCATGGCCGAGTTGGCCAGGAGGACGAACGCCCACAGCAGGGTGATCCGGGCGAAGAAGGTGCGGACGCGCTCGTGCCGCAGCACGAACGACGGCAGGTGGATGTAGTCGAGCGTGAGCCGCTGGACCAGCGGGCGGCGCATCCGCACCGAGGCCAGGAGCACCATGCTGATGCAGATCGTGCCGAGCTCCGGCTGGATGAAGTAGAGGACGGGGCTGCCGGTCCACAGCCCGATCACGGTGCGGAAGGTGATCGCGATCGTCGCCATGATCATCGTGCCCGGCACGGGCTGACGCCGGGTGATCCGCCACAGGACGCCCAGGTAGACCCATGACACGGCGGCCATCAGCGCGCCGCGCAGCCCGAGCACCGCGAGGGCCGCGTAGAAGACCACGAGGGGAGCCACCACGCCTTCGAGGAGCCGGGGCACCGCCTGCTTGATCAGTGCGGTGAGCCTGGGCAGTGCGAAGGGTGCGTGGTTCATGGTGACTCCAACGGGCCGGCAGGGGAGACCGACGCTGTAGTTGGGCAACGCGCCTACCCGGACATCGTGGGCGGAAACGCCCTTAGGGTGGCTCCTTGTCGGTGGCTCACCGTACCCGACGGCCCACCATGCGGGGGCCGAATGCGCCGGGCCGGTTTCCGGGTCATAACGGTACGGCATGACCGCGGCCGGCCGGTGGGTTCGGGCGAACCCCTGGTCAGCGCTTTACCGGTGGCCGCGGGGCGCTTTCCCCGGCGCGCGAAGGGCGCGGGTTACGTTGACGGCATGGACTCAGGTTTCGGCTACTTCGCAACACATGATGCGGTTCGTCCTGATGCCCTGGCCCGACTCGTGGAGCAGCGCGGCCACGCGGCGCTGCTGTTCACCGAGCACACGCACATTCCCGTGCCACCCGGCGGCGAGACGCCGAAGGACGAGTGGGGAGGCGAGCTGCCCCGGCGCTACTGGCACACCTACGATCCGTTCGTCGCCTCGATGGCCGCGGGCGCGGCGACGACCCGGTTGCGCGTGGGAACGGGCATCTGCCTGGTGCCCGAGCACGAGCCGCTCGGCCTCGCGAAGACGGTGGCGAGTGTGGACGACCTGACCGGCGGGCGGTTCGAGTTCGGCGTCGGCGCGGGCTGGAACCGCGAGGAGTTGCGCCACCACGGCGTCGACCCTGCCCGCCGGTTCGCCGTCATGCGGGAGCGCATCCGGGCCATGCAGGCGATCTGGACCCGTGACGAAGCCGAGTATCACGGGGAGTTCGTGTCGTTCGACCCGATCTGGTCATGGCCGAAACCAGCCCAGAAGCCGTACCCGCCGATCCTGGTGGGCGGCGTGGGGCCGCGCGTCTTCGACCGGGTGCTCGGCTACGGCGACGCGTGGCTGCCCAACTACGGCGAGGGGATCGTCGAGCGGATCCCCGAGCTGTTCCGGCGAGCCGAGGAGGCGGGCAGGCGCGTCGAGGTCGTGATGCTGGCCGCGCCGGCGGACCCCGCCGCCCTGGAGCGGTGTGAGGCGGCCGGGGTCACGCGGGTCATGGCCTGGCTGCCGTCGGCCGGATACGACGGGATCCGGCGGGCGATGGACGCCTTCGAAAACGCCCTCGCCGAGTTGCACGGGGAGTGAGGCTCAGCTGAGCGTGGCGGTGGCCAGCTTGGCGCCGAAGCCGAGGAAGAGCGCGCCGACCCCCGAGGTGAGTGTGGCGGCCAGCTTGCGGCGGCGCCGGAAGTGGGTCGCGAGGAACGTGCCGCCGAAGATGAGCGTGCTCAGGTAGGTCACGCTGAAGATCTGCACGATCAGCGCCAGGATCAGGAACGACAGCGCCGGCGCGCCGTACGACGGGTCCACGAACTGCACGAAGAACGCCACGAAGAACAGGATCGCCTTGGGATTGAGCAGGCTGATCGTGAACGCCTTCCGGAACGGGTGGCCCGCGGGAGCCGCAGCGGGTGCCTCCGCCGCCTCCGCCGCCTGGGCCGGCGCCCCGCCGCGGGAGGACCGCAGCGAGCGCCAGGCGCCGCGGAGCATGCCGAAGCCGATCCACGCCAGGTAGACCGCGCCGGAGTACTTCACGATCGTGAACAGGACGGGCGTGGACTTCAGCAGCGAGGCGACGCCCGCGGCCGACAGGAACATGAGCACCGAGTCGCCGGCGAAGACCCCGGCCGCCGCGCGGTAGCCCTGCCGCACCCCCCGCTGGGCGGCGGTCGAGAGCACGTACAGCGAGTTCGGCCCGGGCAGCAGGATGATCAGGAACGAGCCCACGACGTAGGTCCAGATGTTGGTGATCCCGAAGAACATCCCTGCTCCCGCAAAAGGCCGAATGGTCTAGTTATAGCCTCTCGCCGTTCCCTGCCGCAGCTCGGTAGATCCCTATTGACCCTATGGGAAATTAGGGACAACCTTAACGGCATGACGCTGTGGAAGCCCGATCCGACCTTCTACCCCTCGCCGCGCGACGCCGCCGAGGCGCCGCCGGAGAAGCTCGCCTACGTGGCGGCCTTCGACCGGTCGGCCCAGCGGCCCGACGCGCTGGCCGTGCTGGACACCGACCCAGGCTCTTCGTCGTACGGGACCGTGGTCGGCTGGACCGACCTGCCGTACACGGGGGACGAGCTGCACCACTTCGGCTGGAACGCGTGCAGCAGCGCGTTGTGCCCCTACGCGCCGCACCCGCACGTCGAGCGGCGCTACCTGATCGTTCCCGGCCTGCGGTCGTCGCGGATCTACGTCTACGACACCAAGGACCGGGTCAGCCCGGAGCTCGTGAAGGTCGTCGAGGCCGAGGAGCTGGGCAAGCGGGCCGGCTACTCCCGTCCGCACACCGTGCACTGCGGCCCGGAGGGGCTGTACGTCAGCGCGCTCGGCGGATACGGCGACGACGGGCCCGGCGGCATCGCCATCCTCGACCACAACTCGTTCGACGTGCTCGGCCGGTGGGAGGTGGACCGCGGGCCGCAGTATCTGGCGTACGACTTCTGGTGGCACATCAACCACGACGTGATGATCACCTCGGAGTGGGGCACGCCCTCGATGATCGAGGACGGCGTCGTCGGCGAGCTGCTGCTGGGCCGCAAGTACGGCCACAAGCTGCACTTCTGGGACCTGCGCAAGCGGAAGCACCTCCAGGAGGTGGACCTCGGCGACCAGCACCAGATGGCGCTGGAGCTGCGGCCCGCGCACGACCCCACCAAGACCTACGGCTTCGCCGGGGTCGTCGTCAGCGTCGAGGACCTGTCGGCCTCCGTGTGGGTCTGGCACAAGGAGGGCTCCCGCTGGGCGGCGCGGAAGGTGATCACCATCCCGGCCGAGCCCGCCTCGCCGGACGACCTGCCCGACGTGCTCAAGCCGTTCGGCGCGGTACCGCCGCTGGTCACCGACATCGACCTGTCGGTGGACGACCAGCGCCTGTACGTGTCGTGCTGGGGCACCGGCGAGCTCAAGCAGTACGACGTGTCCGACCCGTTCAAGCCGGTCGAGCTGGGGTCGATCCGCCTCGGCGGCATCGTGCGGCGCGAGGCGCACCCCGCCGCGCCGGACGAGCGGCTCGCCGGTGGGCCGCAGATGGTCGAGGTGAGCCGCGACGGCCGCCGGGTCTACGTCACCAACTCCCTGTACGGAGCCTGGGACGACCAGTTCTACCCCGACGGCGTCGGCGCCTGGATGGCGAAGATCGACACCGAGTCGTTCACCCTGGACGAGCGGTTCTTCCCGCACGGCGACGACTTCCGCGGCCTGCGCCCGCACCAGACCCGGCTCCAGGGCGGCGACGCGTCCTCCGACTCCTACTGCTACCCGTGACGCTGACCGCCGTCATCCTGCTCGGCGCCTTCCACGGGATCAACCCCGCGATGGGCTGGCTGTTCGCCGTCGCCAGGGGGCTGCAGGAGCGCAGCCGCGACCTGCTGCTGCAGTCCCTGCCGGTCATCGCGCTGGGCCACCTCGCCTCGGTGGCCCTCGTGGTGCTCGCCGTGTCGGCGACCGGGTCGATCGTGACGGCCACGGCCCTGTCGATCGGGGCAGGCGTCGTGCTCGTCGGGTTCGGCCTGTGGCACCTGCTCGCCCGGCGGCACTTCCGCTGGGTGGGCATGCGGCTGTCGCTGCCGCAACTGGCCGCCTGGTCGTTTTTGATGTCGTCGGTGCACGGCGCGGGCCTGATGCTGCTGCCCGTGCTGACCCGCATGCCGGCGAGTCACCACGGGCACGTCCTGTCGGGCGGCATGCTCGTCGCCGGCGTGCACACGCTCGCGATGTTCCTCACGGCGACCGTCGTCGCCGTCGTGGTGTACGAGTTCCTCGGCGTGGCCGTCTTGCGCCGGGCCTGGTTCAACCTCGACAGGATGTGGGCGTTCGCCCTGGTGGGGGCGGGCGTCATCACCCTGGTCGGCGCCGTCTGAGCAAGGCTCAGGCGCAGTCTCTCCGCTTCACCGACTCGGACCAGTCCGGGAGCACGTCGGTGATCCGCGGACGCGTGATGGACCAGAGTTCACGCCCGTACCCCGGCACGTGTTCCTGGCCGCCGAGCAGGACGTAGGTGGCCTTGTCGAAGATGAGGGATTCGCGGGAGACGGCGCCCCCGGGGCCCAGGTCGCCCAGCGGGAGCCGTCGACGGATGCCCAGATCTCGCCGTTGATGTGGCGCGGCCCGACATTGGGGACCCCGCTCTCGCTGCGCGCGTACGCGATCCGTTCGTAGTGGAGGTACTGGTCGTCGCGGGGCTCCGGCCACTGGGTGGCGGTCGCGGCCTCGGCCGCCCGCCGCAGGACCTCGGCGGCGCCCGGCAGGTGGGCCCCGGCCCCGGGCGCCTGGCAGGATTGACCGACGTGCGGGTTCGTCTCCTCGGCGCGCTCGAGGTCGTCGACGACGACGGGGCTGCGGTCGCCGTCGCGGGCACGCGCGTGCGCGCGCTGCTGGCCCTGCTCGCGTTGGAGCCCGGCCGCCTCGTCCCGGCCGACCGGCTCGTGGACGCGCTGTGGGAGGACGGTCCACCGGCCAACGCCGCGAACGCCCTGCAGACGCTGGTGAAACGCCTGCGCGCGGCGCTCGGGCGGCCCGGCGCGGTGGTGTGGCGCGACGGCGGCTATTTGCTCGGCGTCGAGCCGGCGCGGGTCGACGCCCACGTGTTCACCACGATGACCTTTCGCTACGCGACGGGCACGCTGCCGGACCGGGCGGCGGGCGCCGCAGCCCCGAACGCGGTGCTTCATGACGCGTGCGCGGAACTGGACGAGGCGCTGGCGTTGTGGCGCGGGCCCGCCCTGGCCGACCTGCGCGCGGTGCCCGCTCTGGCGGCCGCGGCGACCCGGCTGGAGGAGCGGCGGCTGGCCGTGGTCGAGGCCCGCGCCGCCGCGTATCTCGCACTGGGCCGCGAGGTGGACCTGTCCGCCGAGGTGGCCGCCCATCCGCTGCGTGAGCGGCTGTCGGCCCTGACGATGCGCGCGCTCGCGCGCTCGGGCAGGCAGGCCGCGGCACTGGCCCTGTTCGAGCGGGTCCGGCGGGCGCTCGCGGACGAGCTCGGCGTCGATCCGGGCCCGGAGCTGCGGGCCGCCCAACTCGACGTGCTGCGCGGGCAGGTCCCGGCTGCGCCCGCCCGGCCAAATGGCGGTGCCCAAGGTCCAACCATCGGCAGCGCCAGTGTCACCGCCAGTGTCACCGCCAGCGGCACCGGCGGTGACACGGCCAGTGGCGTCGTCCACGGCACCGCCAGGAGCGCCACCGGCGGCACGGGCCGGCGCGCGGGCAGGGTGTGGGCGCCGCCGACGACCTTCGTCGGCCGCGAGCAGGAAGTCGCGCACCTGTCGGCCCTTCTGCGCGAATCCCGGCTGGTCACGATCGTCGGGCCGGGCGGGGCGGGCAAGACGCGCCTGGCCGTCGAGACCGCTCTGCGCCTCACCGGAAACGGCGTCGCCGGGGAGGGGAAATCCGGAGAGGGCGGCTCCGGGCCGGGCGGGCACGGCGGGAGCGGGCACGGCGGGAGCGGGCACGACGAGATCGGGCACGGCGGGAACAGGTACAGCGGGAACGGGTACGGCGAGGGGGCGTGGCTGGCCGAGCTGGCCCCCCTGACGGATCCCGCGGACGTCGTACGGTCCGTGCTCGCGGCGCTGGGCGCCGACGCCGAGCCGCGGGTGGGCGGGGACTGGCGGCGCGACCCGCAGGACCCGGCCGAGCGCCTGGTCGCCTCCCTCGCCGGGCGCGAGCTGCTGCTCATCCTGGACAACTGCGAGCACGTGATCGACGCCGCGGCGGGCCTGGCCGAGCTCGTGCTGCGCCGCTGCGCGGGCGTGCGGGTGCTGGCGACCAGCCGCGAGCCGCTCGGAGTGCCGGGGGAGGCGCTCGCCCCGATCCCGCCCCTCGCCCTGCCCCCGGAGGGGGTCGCCCCCGATGAGGCGGGGGAGCACCCGGCCGTACGCCTCCTGGTGGACCGCGCCCGCGCGGTGAGCCCCGGCTTCGCCCTCGACGAGCACACGACCCCGCACGTGGTCACGATCTGCCGCCGTCTCGACGGGATGCCGCTCGCCATCGAACTGGCCGCGGCGCGGATCAGGGCGCTCGGCCCGGAACGGCTCGCGGCCCGCCTCGACGACCGGTTCCGCCTGCTGACCGGCGGGAGCCGTACGGCCCTGCCGCGGCACCGGACGCTGAGCGCGGTGGTCGAGTGGAGCTGGGACCTGCTCACACCCGAGGAGCGGACACTGGCGGAGCGGCTCGCGGTGTTCGCCGGCGGCGCCACGCTCGACGACGCGGAGCCGGTCTGCGGAGGCGACGGCCTCGACGTGGTGGCGGTGCTGCCGTCCCTGGTCGACAAGTCCTTGCTGGAGACGACGGGCGACGGCCGGTTCCGGATGCTGGAGACGATCCGCGCGTACGCGCTCCGGCGGCTGACGGACACGGGTGAGCTCGACCGCTACCGGCGCCGGCACGCGGCCCACTTCCTGCGGCTCGCCGAGGAGGCCGAGCCGCGCCTGCGCGGAGCCGGGCAGCTGGAGTGGATGGCCAGGCTGACCGCCGAGCAGGACAACCTGAACGCCGCCCTGCGCTGGGCCGTCGATTCCCGCGAGACCGAGACCGCGCTGCGCCTGTGCGGCACGCTGGGCTGGTACTGGTGGCTGCGCGGGCATCGCGGTCAGGCGGCCGTCTGGGCCGGGCAGGTGCTCGATCTCGTCCCCGAGGGCCCGCCCGCCGGGCTGGTGCGCGCCTACGCCGGATGCCGGTTCGCGGTCACGGTCACCCGGCTCGGCACGATCTGGATGGAGCCCGCCCGGCTGGAGGAGATTCGCCGGGAACTCGGCGATCTCGTCGAGGCTGGCCTGCGTGAGGGCCCGGTGCATCCGATGCTGCCGATCCTGCGGGCGGTCGTGACGGCGATGGCCGGGCGAAGGGAGGAGGCGGCCGCGATGCTCGACGCGTACGCCGGCTCGGACGACCCCTGGCTGGCCGGCTCGGCACTGATGATCAGAGGCGGGTCGCTCGGCCTGCCGGGCGACGGCGAACGGGACGTCGAGGAGGCGGTGCGCGGGTTCCGGGCGCTGGGGGAGCGCTGGGGGCTCAGCGAGGCACTGCTCACGCTGGCCACACTCCGCGCCCGCCGGGGCGCGCCGACGGCGGATCTGATCGGCGAGATCGCGGGGCTGACCGCCGGATGGGTCAGCGCGGACGACACGATCTCCACGCTGACCCGCCTGGCCGAGCTGCGCCTTCAGGCGGGCGACGCCGAGGGTGCGGCGGCGGACGTCGCCGCCGCCCGGTCCCAGGTGTCCGCCGGTGTCTCGCCCTACGCGCTCGTCCAGGTGAGCATGGGTGAGGCGAAGGTGGCGCGGAGCAGGGGCGACCTCGACGGCGCGGTCGCGGCGCACGAGGAGGCCCTGGCCGTGCTGGAGGCCAACCCCGCCGTCCCGCAGCAGCTCGCGACGACGTACGCCGAGTACGGCAGGGCGCTGCTGGCCAAGGGCGACCTCGACGGCGCACTGGCGCGTCACCACGAGGCGCTGCGCGCCCTCGGCGCCACCCCCGACCTGCCCGTGCTCGGGACCGTGCTGGCCGGGCTCGCCATGATCGCTCTGGCCGAAGGCGACGCGGAGCGGTCCGCGTCGCTCTTCGGCGCGGCCGACGCCGCTCATGCGGGCCTGCGGGCCGATGCCGGGGCCGCCGAGGCGCTGACGGCGGCGCGCGAGGCGGCGGGCCCGGCCTTCGACGCCGCCTACGAGCGCGGCCGTACGGCGTCGCGTGAGGACCTCGGCCTGCCCGCCACCGGCAGCACCAGGTAGGACGGCGCGCTGACCGTGATCAGCGCGTCGCCGGGGTGCCGGGCGTACTTGGGGAAGGTCGAGCCCGCGACCTCCACCCGCACCCGGTGTCCCGCACCGAAGACGTGGGCCAGATTGCCGAGGACGACGCGTACCCTCTCCGGTCCCGCGCCGCCACCCGCGACTCCGGCGATGCCGTCCACGAGGATCTCCTCCCGGCCGTCCGGGCACACGTCCACGAGTTTGCCGGTGACGGTGAAATGCGCGTCACCGGAACCTGCGGCGTCGCGGCCCGCCGCCACAGGGCGGTCGGCCGGCGGGTGCGCCGCGTCGACCTCGACGGTGACCACCAGTTCGGCCGCCCCCATGACCTCAAGCGGCGCCGGCAGCGGCGCGGTCGTGTGACGGAGCACGTCGGCCCGGCCGGCGAGCGGCCGCTGGTCCACCGGCCCGGGCCCCGGGGGCAGGAACTCCACCACGTCGCCGCCCATGGTCGGAACGGGATCGCCGGGGTCGGAATGGAAGGAGGCGCGCAGCGCCGTCTCCGGCCCGAGGGCGCCGCCGTCTCCCAGGTGGTAGCGGACGGACTCCCCCTCCGGCGGCCAGCCGGCCATCGCCCGCCACTCGCAGGCGCCCGTGACGAACACCCGGACCCTCGCGTCGTCCCTCAGCGGCGTGCCGCGCATCCAGTGGCCGAACCAGTCGAGGTGGAGGCCGGTCCAGTCGACGGCCTCGCCGCTCGCGTGTTCGCCGTGGTCGCGTCCCGCCAGTCTCCGCTCGCGGACCGCGTGGGTCCACGGGCCGACGACGAGGCGGGCTCTGCCGCACAGAGCGTGGTAGGTGCGGATGGTGCTGTCGCGGAAGTAGTCGTACCAGCCGGTCGACAGCAGCGCCGGCGCCTCGATCCTGTCGTAGCGCGCCTCCAGGTCGGCGTCCCGCCACAGCTCGTGCGAGGGGCCGGGGTGCGCGAGCCAGTCGGAATAGAAGGGGAAGAGGTCCGCGATCTCCGGCTGGTCCCCGACGGGAAGGCGCCGGAGCATCTCGTCGAGCCGGGTCGCCGGGGCGGCCGGGTGACCGTTTTCTCCCGGATCGAGCCGGGCGCGGCGTGCCCGTTGCAGGGGCGCGATGACGGTCGCCAGGACCGGGAGGACGACGCCCAGCCGGAGGACGCCGCCGGCGTACACCACGTCGTGCAGCCCGGCGGGGCAGGCGGAGGGCGCGACGGCCCGCAGCCCGTCCGGCCGCTCGCTCGCGGCCAGAAGCTGGGCGATCCCGAGGTAGGAGTCGCCGAACATGCCGACCTGCCCGTCGCACCACGACTGGCGCGCGGCCCAGGTCACCGTGTCGTGCCCGTCGGCGGCCTCCCCGGTGATGAACCGCAGGTCGCCCTCCGACTCGCCGGTGCCGCGCACGTCCTGCACCAGCACCGCGTAGCCCGCCGACAGCAGCCGGGTGACGTCGAGCCGCAGGCCAGGGCCGTAGGGCGCCCTGCCGTACGGAGTCCGGGCCAGCAGGACGGGATACCGCCCGCCGGGCTCGGGCAGCCAGACGGTCGCGGCGAGCCGTACGCCGTCGCGCATGGGCGTCCACACGTCCCGGCCGGGCGGTAGATCCGCCGCGCAGCCGGGTGCGGGGACGGGGATCGCGGGGCTCATCGCCGGGGCGTTCATCGGATCCTCCGGGTGTAGGCGCGTACGGCGAGCGGGACGAAGCAGGCGGTGACGGCGGCGGCCCACGCCAGGGTGACCCAGACGTGCGCCCCCACGGGCGCGCCGGTGAGCAGGGCGCGGACGGCGTCGGCCAGGTGCGAGACCGGGTTGACCGACGACCACCAGCGCAGCACGCCCGGCAGGTTGGCCGGGGGGATGAACGCGCTGCTGCCGAACGTCAGCGGCAGCAGGACGGCGGTCGCCGTGCCCTGCATCGAGGCGACGGACCTGGCCTTCAACCCGAGCCAGGCCGACACCCAGCTCAGCGCCAGTGTGAACACCAGCAGCAGGGCCAGGCCGCCCAGCGCCTCCAGAGGCGTGGCGGTGATCCGGAACCCGGCCGCGATCCCGGCGAGCAGGGCCACCGAGATGGTCGCGGCCGTCGTCAGCGCGTCCGCGGTCACCCGCCCGACGAGCGGGGCGGAGCGGGCGATCGGCATGCTCCGGAACCGGTCGAACACGCCGTTCACGATGTCCTCGGCGAGGTTCATCCCCGTGGTGTTCGTCGAGAGGAGGGCCACCTGCGTGAGCACGCCGGGCATCAGATAGCGCGCGGCGTGCTCGGGGTCGCCGGACATCGCCCCGAACATCAGGACGAAGACCACGACCATGAAGATCGGCTGAAGCAGGAACTGGACGAGCCGGCCGGGTTCGTTCCTCAGCGGCACCAGGCTCCGCCGGGCGAGGGTCATGCCCTGCGCGAGCGCGCTCCGGCGCCCGTACGTGGACGGCATGGCGGTCATCGCGTCCTCCCCGCGGACGTCGTCGGTCTGTCGTGGTGATCTCGTGACGGGTGCGGCGGTCATCGCGTCCTCCCCGTGGTCGCGGCGCCGGTGAGGGCGAGGAACGCTTCGTCGAGCGTGGGCCTGCGCACGGCGTGCTCGGAAAGGGGGACATCGGCCTCCTGCAGCCGGCGGAACACGGCATGGCTCACCGCCGGGTCCAGCAGTGGAACGCTGAGCAGCCCGTCCTCCCCGCGGTGCGGGGTGAGGCCGGAAACCTCGGCGAGGATCAGTTCCGCCTTCTCCGCGTCGCGCTCGGGCCGTATCTCCAGCCGCCGGTCGCCCGCCCTGGCCTTCAGCTCGCGTGGCGTGCCCCTGGCGGCCACCAGGCCGTGGTCGATGAGCACGATCTCGTCGGCGAGCTGGTCGGCCTCCTCCAGGTACTGCGTCGTGAGCAGCACGGTCGCCCCGCCCGCCACCTGCTCGTGCACGATGCGCCACAGGTCCGCCCTGGCGCGCGGGTCGAGCCCCGTCGTCGGCTCGTCCATGAAGATGATCGACGGCCGGCCGACCAGGCTGACGGCGAGGTCGAGCCGCCGCCGCATGCCGCCCGAGTAGGACCTCGCCGCCCGGTCGGCGGCGTCCTCCAGCCCGAACTCCGCGAGCAGCGCGGCCGCCCTGCTCCGGGCCGTGGTCCGGCTCATGCCGAGGAGCCGCCCGATCATCACCAGGTTCTGCCGCCCGGTCAGCTTCTCGTCCACCGACGCGTACTGGCCGGTCAGGCCGATCAGCTTCCGCACCTCGGCCGGCGCCTTCACCACGTCGTGCCCGCCGACCATCGCCCGGCCGCCGTCGGGAGACATGAGCGTGGCGAGGATGCGCACCGCGGTGGTCTTGCCCGCGCCGTTGGGGCCGAGCACGCCGAGCACCGAACCCGGCGGCGCGGCGAGGTCGATCCCGGCCAGCGCGGCCTTGTCGCCGTATCTCTTCACGAGACCGTGGGCCTCAATCGCGTACGTCATGCTCCGACGGTCGCCGCCCGCACTGGCACGGCGCTGGCACGGCGCTGGCGGCGTCGGCACCGGCCCGGCGGGACCGGCACCGGGCCGGCACGAGGCCGGCGGGGAGGAACCGGCGCGGCGCCCCGCGGCTTCGCGGCCCGGCAGCGGGGGTGAAACTTGCAAAGAAGCGCGGCGTCGTCGATAACCGCAGGTGGTGCCGCTGGAACGTGCCCGCCTGCGACATGAGTCGCGGATAATCCCGGCTTAAGACTCCGCTCCTTGTCCGCGACGCGACGACCTCACTACGCTCCCGCGGCATTCCTCTTCCGTCCTCCGCGGCTCGTCGCGGAGGCTCATCCTTGTTCGGAGCCCACATGGGAGCGATCACGCGTGGCGCCTTCACCGTCGTGGTCCTGAGCGCCCTGCTGTCCTCGTTGTTCGTCGCCTGGTACGACCCGGCCCGCGCCACCGAGACCGACACCACGGCCATCAGGCAGACGCAGGCCAGGTCACGCATCGTGGTGCCGCGGGCCGCCGCCGCACCGGCGCGGGCCGCGGTCGCTCCCGCACAGGCGGTCACCCCCGCGCGAGCGGCCGTCGCCGCACAGGGAGCCGCCGCACAGGGAGCCGCCGCACAGGGAGCCGCCGCAGCGCAGGCGGCCGCCGCCGTTCCCGTGCCGGAGGTGACGGTCACCGTGACCGTCACACCGTCGCCGTTCCCCTCGCCGTCCTCCTCACCGGGCGGCCGCATCAGGGTCGGGTACGTCCCGCAGCGCGGCGCGTACGGCGCCACGTCAACGGTGCGCGATCTCCACACCAGCGGGCTGGCGGGCAGGCTGACCCACGTCCTGTACGCCTTCGCGAACATCGACCCCGGCTCGCTGACCTGTCTCACCGGGGTCACCCGCCCGCTCGCGCCCGACCCGAACGACCCCGACCAGGGCGACGGCGCGGGGGACGCCTGGGCCGACTACCAGCGCGGCTTCACGGCCGCCGAGTCGCTGGACGGCGTGGCCGACCCTCCGGACGCGCCGCTCGCCGGCAATTTCAACCAGTTGAAGAAGCTCAAGGCCCGCCACCCCGGCCTGAAGGCGCTGGTCTCGATCGGCGGCTGGACGTATTCCAAGTACTTCTCCGACGTCGCGCGGACCACCGCGACCCGGCAGAGGTTCGTGAAGTCGTGTCTCGACGCGTACATCAGGGGAGACCTTCCGGGCGTCGACGGCAGGGGCGGGCCGGGCAGCGCGGCGGGCGTCTTCGACGGCGTCGACATCGACTGGGAGTGGCCCGGCGGCGAGGGGCACCTGGGCAACCACTCCGGCCTCGACGACAGACGGAACCTGACGGCCCTGCTGGCCGAGTTCCGCGCGCAACTCGACGCGCTCGGCGCGGCCACCGGCCGCCGTTATCTGCTCACGGTCTATCTCCCCGCCGACCCGGACCGCATCGAGTCCGGGTTCGACCTGGAGAAGCTGGTCGGCCTCGTCGACTTCGTCAACGTCCAGAGCAACGGCAGGCACGCCCTGCGCGAGGGCGCGATCCTGCGCTGAACCGCCCCCCGAGACCCCTGTGGCCCGGCCCCCGAGACCCGCCCGGCGGCAGCATCGCCGGCACGGCCCGCTGCCGGGGACCGCCGAGGTGGGCCGGGCGTCGGTCCACCGCCGCGCGCCCCGCATAACACGTACGCGGCCTCGACCCCGGCCTGACAGCCTTCGTTAGGAACGCTGTCGAATTGGGTCTTGTGGACCCGCGACCGCGAGGCTACGATCCGTACAACTCTTAGGAAACTTTCCTAAAAGAAAACGCCCCGGGAGCCGACATGGCCTCTTCCCCTCCCTGACGTCTCCTCCTCCCGCGTCCCGTCGCGCTCCCGGCTTCCGTACGGCCGGTGTCGTCCGATCGGCCGCCTCCGTCAGGCGCCGGTCGTACGGAGATCCACCAACCTCCCGTTCACCCCCCACAGAGGTTGTGACCATGCAGATCACGAATCGGCGCCGCGCGTACCCGGCGATCTTCGCCGCGCACCCGGGACGGCGCGCATGAGAAAGCTCATCGGCATCGGCACGGCGGCGTCCCTCGCCTGCGCCGCCCTGCTCACCGGGGGCTTCACCGGAACGGCCCGGGCCGCGAACATCGCCGCCAACCCGGGCTTCGAGTCGGGCCTGACGGGCTGGACGTGCGCACCGACGGCGCAGGTGGTGTCAAGTCCGGTGCACGGCGGGTCGAAGGCGCTGTCGGCGACGCCGACCGGCAACGACTACGCCCGGTGCCGGCAGACGATCGCGGTGAAACCGTCCACGACGTACGCGTTGTCGGCCTGGGTGCGGGGCGACTACGTGTTCCTCGGCGCGACCGGCGCCGCGGTCGAGGTCCAGACGTGGGCATCGCCGGGGTCGGCGTGGTCGCGCCTGGCCACGTCCTTCACCACCGGATCCGCCACGACGAGCGTGACGGTCTACGTCAACGGATGGTACGGCCAGGGCGCCTACTACGCGGACGACCTCGTCCTCGACGGACCGGGCACCACGCCCTCGCCGTCCCCCTCGCCGTCCCCGTCGGCCTCGGCCAGTCCGTCGCGGTCGCCTTCACCCTCACCCTCGCCGAGCGCGAGCCCGTCACCCTCCGGACCGCCGCCCGGCCCGGGCGCCATCACCTTCGCGCCGTACGTCGACGTCACGATGACCACGCCGTCGCTGGTGAGCGCGTACACCGCGACGGGGGTGAAGAACTACACCCTCGCCTTCGCGCTGGGGGACAGCACGGGCTGCACCCCGGCCTGGGGCGGCACGATCCCGATCGGCGACGCCCGGATCGTCGGCGACGTCAAGGCCCTGCAGGCCAGGGGCGGTCAGGTGATCGTGGCCACCGGAGGCGCCGTGGGGCCCTACCTGGAGCACACCTGCGGCACCTCGGCGGCGCTGCTCGCGGCGTACAAGAAGGTGCTGGACACGGTCGGCACCAACTACCTCGACGTGGACGTCGAGGCGTCCATCGACGCCGCCAAGGTCAACACGGCGCTCAGGCAGTTGCAGGCCGAGCGGGGCACCGTGATCAGCTACACGCTGCGGGTGCAGGGCCAGGACTACGGCGTCGACCCGTTCTCGGTGCAGATCCTCCAGGACGCGGCGGCCAGGGGCCTGAACGTCCTGGTCAACCCGATGCTGATGGACTTCGGCTACTCCGGTGCCTGGGGCGCCGCGATGGTCGGCGCGGCGAACGCCACTGTGGCCCAGATGAAGCAGATCTGGCCGTCGAGGACCGACGCGCAGATCAAGCGGATGCTCGGCCTCACCCCGATGATCGGGAAGAACGACACGGGCCAGGTGACCTACCAGGCCGACGCCCGCACGCTCCTGTCGTACGCACAGGCCAACCACGTGGGACGGATCGGCTTCTGGTCGGTGGGCCGGGACAACGGCGGCTGCCCGAACGGCACCCTCTCGCCCACCTGCAGCGGCGTCTCCCAGTCCGCCTACGAGTTCACGAACATCCTCAAGGCCTTCACGGGCTGACACCTCCTCGACCCCCCACTCACCCCCCAACCCACCTTTGCGAGGAAGAATGCAGCTTCGCTTCGGTACGGACCGGCGCGTCAGGGCGCTGGTCGCCCTGCTCGCCTCCATCCTCCTGGCCGTCGCCGGGCTGGTCGCGGGAACGGCCGCGTCCGCCTCCGCGGCCCCGAACACCGTGGTCATGCTGGCCTACCCGGCCTGGGCCCCGAACACCTGGTACGCCGTCGGCGCCCGGGTGACCTACAACGGCACCGACTACGAGTGCATCCAGGCGCACACGTCCCTGACCGGCTGGGAGCCGCCGATCGTCCCGGCGCTGTGGAAGCCGGTCAGCGGCGGAGGCAACCCGAGCCCGTCGCCGACGCCTCCGTCGGGCGCGCCGGGCAAACCGGGCAACCCCGGCGTCACCGGCACCACGAACTCGTCGATCTCGCTGTCCTGGTCCGCGTCCAGCGGCACGGTGACCGGGTATCGCGTCTATGAGGGAACCTCGGTCAAGGCGACCGTCGGCGGCACCAGCGCCACGATCTCCGGCCTCGGCACCTGCACCACCCACACCTACACGGTCAAGGCGTACAACTCGAACGGCGAGTCGGCGGCGAGCGGCTCGGCGACCGGCACGACCACGGGCTGCCCCACGAGCGGCGGCAAGCTCCCCGGCGCGCCCTATCTGTACGAGGGCTGGGGCAACCCGCCGAACCCGGCCACGGTCATGAACGCCACCGGGGTCAGGCAGTTCACGATGGCCTTCATGCTCTCCGGCGGCGGCTGCACCCCGGCGTGGGACGGCTCCCGCCCGTTGTCCGGCAGCCCCGACGCCACGGCGATCTCGCAGATCAAGGCCGCCGGCGGAAACGTCCAGATCTCCTTCGGCGGCTGGCAGGGCAACAAGCTCGGCCCCAACTGCTCCAGCTCGTCCGCCTTCGCCTCGGCCGTCCAGCAGGTCATCAACGCCTACAACCCGGCCGCGGTCGACTTCGACATCGAGAACACCGACGAGTTCGAGAACGAGGCCGTCCAGGACCGCATCCTCGGCGGACTGAAGATCGTCAAGCAGAACAACCCGAACGTCAAGGTCGTCGTCACCTTCGGCACCAGCACGACCGGCCCGAGCTGGTGGGGCACCCGGCTGATCAACCAGTCGAAGGCGCTCGGCGTCGCCATCGACAACTACACGATCATGCCGTTCGACTTCGGCGGCGGCGCGAACATGTACCAGAACACGGTCAACGCGTCCGAGGGCCTGAAGAACGCGCTCAAGGCGGCCTGGGGCTGGAGCGACGCCCAGGCGTACGCGCACATGGGCATCTCGGGCATGAACGGCCTGTCCGACCAGCAGGAGCTGACTTCCGTAGCCACCTGGACACAGATCCGCGACTGGGCCAAGTCGAAGGGCCTGGGCCGGCTCGCCTTCTGGTCGGTCAACCGCGACCGCGGCTGCCCCGGCGGCGGCGTGGTGTCGAACTGCAGCGGCATCGCGCAGAACGACTGGGACTTCACCAGGATCACCGCGGGCTTCTGATCCGGCGACGGCCAGAGGGATCCGGCACGGCTCGCCGGGCCGGATCCCTCGCCGTTTCCGTGCCGTTTCCGCGCGAACGCCCGCATACGGCGTCCGCTGAGCGTGCGGCGGTGCTGAGCAGGCGGCCGGTCCGGCGGGGACGACCCCCCTACCCGCCGGACCGGTCGCCCCCGTGCGTCGGGGCGAGCAGGCCGATCAGCATCCCGACGATCACGGCCACGGCAAGGGTGATCCACAGGCGAATTTTCATCGAAGTCTCCTGAATATAACGCTCCGTGGTCACAATACCCCGAAACGTAACGGACCGCGACGGCCGGTCGGCCGAATGCTCGATCGAGTCGCCGGTTTTGCCGTTCGTCGGGCAGGCTTGGCATCGTCATGGAATACGCGATCCCCACCAGCATCGTTCTCGTCGCCGGCGTCGTGCTCGCGCTCGTCGCCCAGTGGAAGGGCTGGCGGCCGTCCCTGGCCGTCACGCTCACGCTCGGCATCGCCGTACGCGTGCTGATCATGGTCTTGTCGGCCCGGGACACCCAGTGGCAGCCGGTCGACTACGTCAACAGCTTCCAGCCCGCCGGCGTGGCGATCCTGGATCACCGCGATCCGGTGCTCGAGAGCAACGGCGGATGGCACTTCCTCCCGACGGTCCCGTACATGTACGGCCTGCTGCTGTGGCTGGGCATCCCATGGGAGTACGCCGGTCGCATCGTCACCGTCGTGTCCGACGTCGTGCTGATCCCGCTGGTCGGCAAGCTGGCCGGGGGGCGAACCGAGAAGCTGCGCGCCTTCCAGTACGCCTGCAACCCCCTCGCCATCCTCGTCGCCTCGGTGCACGGTCAGGTCGAGCCGGTCTCCCTGGTCTTCGGAGTCGCGGCGTACGTCGTGGCACGCGGCCCCGGCGACTGGCGGCGGCCGGCGCCGCTGCCGTGGGCCCGTCTGCGGCTCGCGAACCGTGACCTGCCGCTCCCCTGGATGACGCCGGGCGAGATCGTGCGGCGCATCGTCCGTCCGTCGGACGAGGACCGCGCGGCGACGGGCCGGGCGGTGTGGGCCGGGCTGCTCATGGGGCTCGCGCTCTGCGCGAAGAGCTGGCCGGTGATCCTCGTGCCGGCTCTGCTGATGTTCCTGCCGGGGCTGCGCAGCCGCCTGGCCACGCTGGTCGCCACCGGCGTCTCGCCGGTCTTCTTCCTGCTGACGCTGCCCATCGGCGGCTGGACCGAGTGGCGGCAGTTGCCCGAGGTGCTCAACACCATCGGTCTGCGGCCCAGCGACGTCCGCCCGATCACGGGCGACTGGGGCTGGACGGCCCTGGTCAGCGGCGGCAACTGGAACCTCGACCCCACCCCGGCGAGGATCGGCCAGTACATGATTTACGCCGCGATCGTCGCCTGTCTGATCTGGTGGCGCAGGGCCGACCCGGTCGACGTCACGATCGCGATCCTGCTGTCCTTCATGATCTTCACGCCGCGTCTCGGCGCGCAGTATCTGCTGTGGTTCATGCCGTTCCTGGTCGCCCGGCCCACCCGCTGGGCCTGGCCGGCGATCCTCGGGAGCTCGCTCTGGGCGGCGATCGGATACATCGTGCTCACCCAGTTTCGCGGGACCGAATGGGGCGAGCTGCACGCGCCCTGGGCGATCAGCTCGCTGGTGCTGTTCCCCCTGCTGATCGCGGCCATCCCGTGGCGGCGCAGGCTCGCGGAGACCGCACCGGCACCGGTTCCGGGGGAGAAGGAGACCGTTCCCGCCACCTGAGCCCGCGCCCCTTCCGTTGGGGACAGGGGCGCTCAGGTGACGATGAGGCGGACCATGTGGCCGTGGCTCGCGTAGCCGGAGTCGCCGTCGAGCATCCCGGTCACGCACTCGAACACGCCGGGCGCGGCCTGCCGTACGAAGAAGACGCTCTCGGCGATCGCCGACAGCAGCCGGATCACGTCCCGGTGCACATGGACGCCCTCCCTGTCGCCCGCCAGCGAAACCGTCACCTCGTAGACCCCGTCGGTGAGCAGGCGTTCACCGGTCAGCAGCCACTCCGACCCGCATGCCCGGCGCAGATGGGGGAGCAGGTGCGCCTCGGGCAGCTCCGTCACCCACCCGTCCCGCGTCATCGCTTCGAGCAGGGCGGAGACCTGCGGCTCCATCGCCGAGGCGTCCGCGATCCCGGTGAACCGCTCGTCGTCGTCCCATCGCCGCATGATCCGACCCTAAGCCGGAGCGCCGCGCCTCACCGCGCGAAACGTCCCGTGTCGAGGGCCGACCCGGCGGCCCTGGCCACGCCTCGTCCCGAATGTCACCCATGGCCGTCGGGGTTCCCCTGTGCGGTACGGCCGGAGAGCCTCACCGGCGCTCGGACTGTTCGGACTGTTTCGGCTGTGGTTCGGGGCGTGACGCGGGGGCGCGTTCCGGCAACCGGCCGGAGATGAGCGCCGCGGCCCAGGTGGCGTCCGGATCGCTGTCGACCAGCAGGGCGCGGGCCAGCAGGCTCAGCGGGATCGCCAGCAGCGCGCCGAGCGGGCCGAGCACCCACGCCCAGACGATCAGCGAGAGGAACGTGGCCGTGGTGGACATCCCCACGGCGTCACCCAGGAACTTCGGCTGAATGAACGACTGGATGACCACGTTGATCGCGATGTACGCCACGATCACCAGCAGCATGGTCTTGGGGCCGCCCTCCAGCAGCCCGAGCAGCGCCGGCGGAATGAGGCCCAGGACGAACCCGATGTTCGGGATGTAGTTCGTGATGAGGGCGAGCACTCCCCACAGCAGCGGCAGCGGAACGCTCAGCACGTACAACGCGGTGACGTCCAGGACCGAACAGATGAGGCCGAAGACG
>NZ_CP192001.1:2327500-5362500 GCF_050947365.1 Microbispora sp. CA-135349
TGCCGAGCCGATTGTGGCGAAGTGGGTGATCCTATGCTGCCGAGAAAAGCCTCTAGTGAGTGTCGCGGCGGCCCGTACCCGAAACCGACTCAGGTGGTCAGGTAGAGAATACCAAGGCGGTCGGGTGAACTGTGGTTAAGGAACTCGGCAAATTGCCCCCGTAACTTCGGGAGAAGGGGGACCTTTACTGGTGATGAGACTTGCTCTTTGAGCTGGTGGGGGTCGCAGTGGCCAGGGGGAAGCGACTGTTTACTAAAAACACAGGTCCGTGCGAAGTCGTAAGACGATGTATACGGACTGACGCCTGCCCGGTGCCGGAACGTTAAGGGGACCGCTTAGCACTCTTCGGGGTGCGAAGGTGAGAACTTAAGCGCCGGTAAACGGCGGTGGTAACTATAACCATCCTAAGGTAGCGAAATTCCTTGTCGGGTAAGTTCCGACCTGCACGAATGGCGTAACGACTTCCCCGCTGTCTCAACCACAGGCCCGGTGAAATTGCAGTACGAGTAAAGATGCTCGTTTCGCGCAGCAGGACGGAAAGACCCCGGGACCTTCACTACAGCTTGACATTGGCGTTTGGAGCGTCTTGTGTAGGATAGGTGGGAGACTGGGAAGCTCTGACGCTAGTCAGGGTGGAGTCATTGGTGAAATACCACTCTGGTCGTTTTGGACGTCTAACCCGCGCCCGTGTATCCGGGTGGGGGACAGTGTCTGGTGGGTAGTTTAACTGGGGCGGTTGCCTCCTAAAAGGTAACGGAGGCGCCCAAAGGTTCCCTCAGCCTGGTTGGCAATCAGGTGTCGAGTGTAAGTGCACAAGGGAGCTTGACTGTGAGACTGACGGGTCGAGCAGGAGCGAAAGCTGGGACTAGTGATCCGGCATCGGCGTGTGGAAGCGGTGTCGCTCAACGGCTAAAAGGTACCCCGGGGATAACAGGCTGATCTTCCCCAAGAGTCCATATCGACGGGATGGTTTGGCACCTCGATGTCGGCTCGTCGCATCCTGGGGCTGGAGTAGGTCCCAAGGGTTGGGCTGTTCGCCCATTAAAGCGGTACGCGAGCTGGGTTTAGAACGTCGCGAGACAGTTCGGTCCCTATCCGCTGCGCGCGCAGGAGACTTGCGAGGGGCTGTCCCTAGTACGAGAGGACCGGGACGGACGAACCTCTGGTGTGCCAGTTGTTCCGCCAGGAGCACGGCTGGTTGGCTACGTTCGGTAGGGATAACCGCTGAAAGCATCTAAGCGGGAAGCTCGCCTCAAGATGAGGTCTCCCACCACGAGAGTGGGTAAGGCCCCCTAGAGATGATGGGGTTGATAGGCCGGAAGTGGAAGCGCAGTAATGTGTGGAGCTGACCGGTACTAATAGGCCGAGGACTTGACCATATTATGCTCGCGTTCACTATGTGATCTCAGAGACAGCAACCGCTTGTAGTTGAGTTGGTTGTGTGTTTCATGGGGTTACGGCGGTTATAGCGGCAGGGAAACACCCGGTTACATTCCGAACCCGGAAGTTAAGCCTGTCAGCGCCGATGGTACTGCACCGGGGACGGTGTGGGAGAGTAGGACGCCGCCGGACAATTTTGTGAAAGGGCCATCCCGTTTGGGATGGCCCTTTCTGCGTTATCGAGAGGGCAGGGCCTTCAGCGACCTTCTATGCCTCGGATGTCACCCGGGCAGCGACGATGGGCCTGATCGTGACGGGATGGAAAGTGCTCTCGTTCGTTCCCCACCGGTACCCGTAGAAGTCGCCGCGACAGGGGCGGTCCCGTGCGGGGTGTTCGTGGAGTCCATCGATCGCGGCCACTGCATCTGCCGACGGATTGACAGTGGTGAGTGGGGACGGTTAGGACCTTGAAGGTGAGTCGTGACCCGTCGCCGGCCGAGGTGACCCTTGAACAGATGATCCGCGTTCCCGCAGGGCGAATCCTCCTCCGGGATGAGGGGACGCGGACCAACTGGGTGGCCGAGGTCGGGGAGTTCCTGTTGGCGCCGTATCCCGTGACCAGGGAGCTCTACAGAGCCGTCACCAGTGCAACCGAAGTGCCCTTGGCGGCACCGCTGACGCCCATGGCCGAGGTCTCCTGGAAGGACGCGGTCAGGTTCTGCAACCTGCTCTCGGAGACGGCCGGGCTGACGCCGTGCTACTCCTTCGGTGACGACCTCGACGCGCAGGACGTGGTCTGCGACTGGGACGCCGACGGATACCGCCTGCCGTCCGAGGCGGAGTGGGAGTACGCCTGCCGGGCCGGGACGACGGGCGTGCGGTACGGAGAACTCGACGAGATCGCCTGGTACCGGGAGAACTCCGGCGGGCGACTGCACGACGTCGGCACCAAGGCACCGAACGCGTGGGGCTTGTACGACATGATCGGCAATGTCTGGGAATGGTGCTGGGACGTCTACGACGCCGCTGTTTACGGCCCCTATCGAGTCTTCCGCGGCGGAGGGGCTCATGACCTGCCCCGAGGGTGCCGGGCGGCATGCCGGCGCAAGAGCCACCCCACGTTGCGCATCGACGACCTCGGCTTCCGCCTCGCCCGGTCCGTCTGACGTCAGGACGCGGGCGGCGTGACCGCGGCCTCCAGCAGGGGTTCGATGCGGAAGGGGATCTGGGTCGACAGGGCGATCGTCGTGTCGGTGCGATGGACGGCGGGTGAGGCGAGGACCCGGGCGATGATCTCCTGCAGGTGCGGGGTGCTGCGAGCGGCCACGCGGCACAGCAGATCGCCCTGGCCGCTGGTGCCGTACACCTCGAGGATCTCCGGAATGCCGGCCAGCCACCGCACGGCCTCGGTCAGCCGGCCCTGGGCGATCTGCAGGGACGCGAAGGCGAGGATGGGATAGCCGATCTGCTCCGTGGTGATCGTCGGGCCGAAGTCGCCGATGACGCCGCGGGCGATGAGCTTGTCCAGTCGTGCCTGCACGGTTCCGCGGGCCACGCCGAGGAGGCGGGCCAGTTCGGTGAGCCCGATCCGGGGGTTGGCCCGCATGGTGGTCAGGAGGCGGCTGTCGAGCGCGTCGAGCATGCGCCGAGGGTACGCCCGGACTGAGCGATTCGACCAGTGAAGTCACCCCCAGACGCCATGATTTGAGCGGTTCGCACACCTCGACTGGTCACTCTTGCCGGCCAAACGGTTACTTGCTGTCCTATGGGAGTATGTTCGAAGAGGCGCAGTATTTCGCTCCGGTGGCGACGAAGGATGACGGATCCGTCGTCGTCGAGCTGGCCACGAGCCACCCCGGTTTCGCGGATTCCGTCTACCGTCAGCGGCGCAACGCGATCGCGGCGCTGGCGCTGGCTCACACCCCCGGGAGTCCCATCCCCACGGCCGAGTACACCGACGAGGAGCACCACGTGTGGGCGCTCGTCACCAGGGAACTGACGGCCAAGCATCAGAAGTACGCGGTGCGCGAGTTCCTCGACGCGGCTCAGCGGCTCGGCCTGCCCGGGGACCGCATTCCGCAACTCCAGGAGGTCGGCGACCTTCTGGAACCGCTGACCGGATTCCGCTACCTGCCCGCGGCCGGGCTGGTTCCGCTTCGTGAGTTCTACGGCGTCCTGGCCGATGGGCTGTTCCACTCCACCCAGTACATCCGGCACCATTCCGTGCCCTTCTACACCCCCGAGCCGGACGTCATCCATGAGGTCATCGGCCACGCGAACACGCTGGCCTCGCCCCGTTTCGCCGCGCTCTATCGAGCCGCGGGCCGGGCGGCGCGCCGGGTGGAGACCGACGAGGCGCTGGAGTTCGTGTCCAAGGTGTTCTGGTTCACCCTGGAGTTCGGCGTCATGCGGGAAGACGGCGAACTCCGGGCGTACGGCGCGGGGATCCTCAGCTCGTACGGCGAGATCGAGGAGTTCCGCGGCATGGACATCCGTCCGCTCGACCTGACCGCGATGGGCACCACCCACTACGACATCACGAAGTATCAGGAGGTGCTCTTCGAGGCGGCCTCGTTCGACCACCTCGAAGACACCGTGGGCGCGTTCTGGGACACCTGCGACGACGAGACGATCAACCGGCTCCTGGCGGCGTCATTGGCGTGAGCCGGGTCAGCGTGTGAGCCGGGCTCAGCGCGCGCCGACGATCAGCAAGGCGTCGCCGACCGCCCGCTCCACGCCGTCGGACGGATGGTTGACCACCTTCTTGCCGATGACCATGGCGGTCGACCCGCCGCCGTCCAGGTTGATCGCGTCGCGCGCGCCGAGCCAGCGCATGAGCTCGGCCGCCTCGAAGAACGACGCGCCGACCGTGCTGCCCGGCGCCCGGCCGTCGACGACCGCGATGACGAGCTTGCCGGCCCGCGTGACGCCGGCGAGCGTACGCGGATGGCGCCGCAGGATCATGTTGGTGTTGGCCATGCCGTCCCGCGACGCGGTGATCGAGGTCTTGCCGCCCCTGACCAGACCGATCGCGCCGCCGATGATGTTGGTCTCCGGGGTCAGCGGGATGGCCTTGTCCGTCCGCAGGTCGGTGACCCGGGTCGTGACCGCGATGGCCGTGCCCTCGCCCGCGTGCTGCGACAGCCAGTCGGCGGCGGCTCCGACGCCGTGCAGCACGCGCGTCCCGGGCGCCACGGGGCCGCCGGAGGCGCGGACCGCGGTCACCTTGCCGGAGGCGTCGATGACCGCCTCGGTCCCGCCGTCCTGCGGGGTGTCCCGCCCGAGTTCCTCGGTGTACATGACCAGCTCATCCGGCTTCGGCACCCGGTTGAGACCGGTCACCTCGGCGGTGGCCCCGTCGGCCGCGCGGGCGGCGACCGAGGACGACAACTCGGTGATACGGGCCGTACGGCCACGCAGGACCAGGCCCACGCGGCCGGCGACGGCCTCGCTGAGCAGCTTGCCGCCGACGACGGAGATGCCCGTGGGGTCGCCGCGGAAGGCGGGCAGCGTGTGGATGTCGAAGAAGCCGCCGTTCACGGCGGCGAGCGCCTTGGCGGCGGAGGCCATGGCCGTGACCTTCTCGCGCTTGGCGACGCTCGTGCCCAGCGAGGCCTGGTAGGAGCCGCGGAACGTATGCGGGTCGACGACGATGACCCGCACGCTCCAGGGGCCGGTGGTGACGAAGCCGTCGTCGCCCTGGAAGTCGACCTTCGCGCTCACCCCGGCGTCCTTGAGCTGCTTGACGACCTCGGCGGCCTCGGCCTTCCGGTCGAGCGGCCAGCTGCCCACGCGGACCATGAAGTAGTCGCCGGCGGGGTGGTCCGCGACGGCGGGCCGGGTGAACTTCACGATGACGGGCTCGAGACCGGCCGTCTGCACGGCCGTCGCCTGGGCCTGAGCGTTGGTCTCGGACATGAAGTCCTTGCCCGAGACCACGACGCTGACCGTGTAGCCGTCCTGCGGCCTGCCGTGGCGGAGGGTGAAGTAGCTGACTCCGGGGGCCAGGCTCTTGGCCGCCGCCTTCGGGATGCCGGGCTCGCCGAGGGGGAAGCTCGTCGTCGGTAACCCGGCGACGGGCTCGGCGGTGGCCGGGGCCGAAGGGATGGTCGTCGTCAGGGCCAGTACGGCGGCCCCGACGATCAGGCGGCGTCTCATGCGATTGCTCCCCATTGGTGATCCTTGCGGAACTATCGTGGCGACAATCGCGTAGCGAGACGATGGAAACGCACAAAAGGATATGAAATTCCCAGCAACTCCGAAAACTTCCGCCTGTCGAATCGGACGTTTCAGGACATATATGCATTAAGGGGATGATTAGGGAGTGCGGGCGTCGATCTCCCGGGCTCGCTGGACGAACTCCTGTGCGGACCGGGCCTCGATGTGGACGAGCAGTCCGTCGCGCCGCCGGGACATGCCCCAGTAGTGCGTGGTGGCCTGACCCCACCAGATGGTCCATTTGGGGAAGCGCGCGGACAGGGCCCGAACCACGACCGTCGGGCTGATTTGGGGTTCGCTCATCGTGGGCACGTGTCGAGGTAAACACGATTCACCCCGTGATCGCGAGTATACGAAAAGTAGTCGTGTGCGATAGGACTTACACCCGGGACGACATACCTGCTTTCCAGGTATCGGCATCTCCGCGGGGAACCGTGCATCAGCCGCTGTAACGGCACAAATCGCGCGGTCAGCTGTTGTCGCGGCGGAAGGTCTCCAGGGCCAGCAGGGCGACATGCAGCGACAGGCACGACTCGACGTCGTCGAGATCGGTCTCGAGGACGCGCTCCAGCCGTCGCAGACGGTCGTAGAAAGCGGGGCGGGACAGATGTGCCCTCTGGGCGGCCACCGCCTTGTTGCGCCCCGCGTCGAGATAGATGCGCAGGATCCTGGTCAGGTCGCCGTGCCGCTGGGCGTCGTGGGCCAGCAGGGCCCCCAGCTCGCGCTCGGCGAAGGTCTGTAGCCGGGCGTCGTCGCGCAGCAGGTGCAGCAGGCCGCGCAGCCGCAGGTCGGGCAGGCGATAGAACGGCCGCCCGTCGGGCTGGCGCACCGCCACCTCCGCCACCTGCTCGGCTTCCAGGAAGCTGCGCCGTACGTCCTTGACGGTCTCGACGACCGAGCCGGCCGCCAGCACGAACGGTGTGGCGAAGTTCGCCCGCAGCCGCTCGGCCAGCGCCTCGAGCGCCGTCTCCGCGGTCATGCGGGGCGGCAACGGCAGTAGCACGCCGACGCGGCTCTGGTCGAGTGCGCCGACCAGGGCGGGCAGCTTGGCCTCGCGGCAGGCGGCGGCGCCGGCCTCGGCGAGCTCGCCCAGCCTGGCCTGCTCGCCCAGCGTGCTGCCGACGGGCGAGGTCAGCCGGATGACGGCGCCGACGAGCCTGCGGCCGGTGAGGGGGACGCCGACGGCGCGGGCGCGGGCGGCGGCCTCGTCCGGATCGGCGTACGCGTGTGTGAGGATGCCGGTCAGTATGGTTCCGTGCGCCTGCCGCTCCAGGGACTCCTGGTGCCGCTCCAGCAGGCGGCTCAGCGCGAGCGTGGTCGCCGCGCGTTCGGCCAGCACGATGTCGCGGGGGCTGGGCGGGCCGTCGCACAGCAGGATGAGCCGTCCCCAGTCCTGGCCCCGGGCGCCGACCATGGTCACCAGCCACCCGGCGGCCGCGTCGTAGGCGGTCCGCTCGGCCGGCATGACCGCGCGCGACCTGGTCTCCCAGTTGGCCAGCACGCTGCCGGTGTCGCCCCCGGCCGTGTCACAGGCCAGCACCTGGTGGGCCAGGTTCTCCAGCAGCACCGGGCGGCCGGAGAAGCGGGTGACCTGGTTGAGCACCTCGGCAGGGGACGCGCCCTCGACCGAGAGCTCGGTGAACACCTCGTGCAGTTGCTCGGAGGCCCGCAGCTCCTGGAGCTGGATGTCGATGATGCGCGCGTGGACCGACTCGGTGATCTGCACGAAGGGGGTCTCACGGGCCAGCGTGATCAGGGGCAGCCCGTGCTCCTCCGCCGCCTTGACCACCGCCCTCGGCAGCTCGCGGACGAACCTGCGGCCGAGCTCCACGATCAGGCCCGAGGCGCCGACGGCGGCCAGCTCGCAGATGTAGTCGGCAAGCTTGTCGGGCTCGTCCGGCAGCGCCACCCCGGTGGTGAGGACCAGTTCGCCGCCGCGTAACAGGTGGGCGATGTCGTGGACCTCGCCCACGTGGACCCAGCGGACGCGGGTGTCCAGCCGGTCGCCGCCCGCCACCACGCGGGGGCTGCCGCGCCGGACGGTGTCCAGCGCGAGCACGTCGGCGACCGTGGGAAGCATGCACAGAGGCTACCTGATCACCATGTAAGGATGACGCCCCGCTAGCTGACACACTGAGAGCGACTCTCAGCGCAGGCGTGTGCCGAGACCGTCCAGAAGGGCCATCAGCCCGAAGTCGAAGCTGAGCCGCCGCACGATCGAGGGATCGTAGCTCTTGCCCGCGTACGTCTGGTAGCGCTCACGCAGTCGAGGGCGCTCGGACGCCAGCTTCTCCAGCACGGGCGCCATGGCCTGCTGCAGCTCCAAGGGGCCGGTGCCGGCCTCGGTGACCGCCCTCGACCAGGCCACCTCGGGCACGGTGGCTCCGAGCGTGAAGGCGACGACCGCGGCCACCGCGTAGTCCAGGTCCATGTCGCCGAACCCCGCGTCGGCGAAGGCGGCCGTCAGGTTGTCGGCGGCGGCGAGGGCGTTGGGTCCCAGTGCGGGCAGCGCGCCGATGAGGCTCGCGCTCCACGGATGCTCCAGGATCGCGCCGCGAAGGCCGTACGCGAAGGCGGTGGCCGCCTGCCGCCACCCGGCGTCGTCCGGCACGGTGACCATGCCGTAGACCTCGTCCATGACGAGTTCGAGCAGCTCGTCCTTGTGCGCCACGTGCCAGTAGAGGCTGGTCGCCCCCGCGCCGAGCCGGGCCGCGAGCTTGCGCATGCTGAGCGCGTCGAGGCCTTCGGCGTCGAGCAGCTCCACGGCCGCCCGGACGATCTGGTCGCGGGTGAGCCCCTGCTCGCGCGCTCCCTTGCGCTCGCGGGTCCATACGGAGGAGAACGGCTTCGCTGACACGGCCTCACAATATTCGCTCGCACGGTGTTCGGCTCGGCCGTACAGTGTTCGATACTACTCGCACACCGTACGAGGAGAACTCAATGTCCCATCCCCGGCGCTGGTGGATACTCGGCGTCCTCTGTCTGAGCCTGCTGACCCTGGTCGTGGACAACACCGTCCTCAACCTGGCGATCCCGTCGCTCATGCGCGACCTCGGCGCGACGCCGCCGGACGTGCAGTGGATCATCGACGCGTACGTCCTGGTCTTCGCGGGGCTGCTGCTCACCGCGGGGAGCCTGTCCGACCGGTACGGCAGGCGGCGGATGCTCGTGATCGGCCTGGCGTTCTTCGGCGGGGCCTCGCTGGCGGCCACGCTCGCCACCGAGCCCTGGCAGCTCATCGCGGCCCGCGCGCTGATGGGCGTCGGCGGCTGCTGCGTGATGCCCTCGACCCTGTCGATCCTGATCACCGTGTTCGACGAGAGCGAGCGCCGCAAGGCGATCGCCGCGTGGAGCTCGGTCGCCATGGTCGGCGTCATCGCCGGTCCGACGATCGGCGGGTTCCTGCTCCAGCACTACTACTGGGGCTCGGTCTTCCTGCTCAACGTGCCGATCGCGGTGCTGGCGATCGTCGCGGCCTTCGCGCTCATGCCGGAGACGTACGGCGAGACGCGGCGGGCCGACCCGCTCGGGGTGATCCTGTCCACGGCCGGGATGGGCGGGCTGGTCTGGGCCGTCATCTCGGCGCCCGGCGGGCACTTCAACCCCCTCGCGGTGGCGGTCTCGGCGGCCGCCTTGGTGGCGTTCGTGCTGTGGGAGCGCCGCACCGTCCACCCCATGCTTCCGCTCGGCCTGTTCCGGGACCGCTCGTTCAGCGGGGCGTGCTTCTCGATCGTGCTGCTGTCGTTCGGCGCGGGCGCGCTGATGTTGGCCATCACGCAGTATCTGCAGTTCGTCCTGGGCTACGACCCGTTGAAGGCCGGCTTCGCCCTGCTGCCGTACGTGGTCGCGGCGATGGTGTTCAACGGTCTGGGCGCGGCGCTCGGCAAGAAGGTGAGCAACCGGACGCTCATCGTGTCGGGGCTGGTCGTCATGGCCGCCGGGTTCGTGCTGCTGTCCACGCTCACCGGCGGGTACGGCACGCTGATCGCCGGTCTGATGGTCATGGGCGTGGGCGGCGGCCTGGCCGGCCCGGCGGCGTACGCCACGCTGATGGGCGCGGTGCCGCCCGAGCGTGCCGGGGTCGGCTCCGCGCTCAACGACACGGTGCAGCAGGTCGGCATGGCGCTGAGCGTGGCCGTCCTCGGCAGCGTGCTCGCCGGGGCCTACACCGCCGCCATGCCGGAGTCGGCGCCGCCGGGGGCGCGCGAGTCGATCGGCGTCGCGGTGAATCTGGGCGACGCCGCCGTGGCCGCCGCCGGACGCGAGGCGTTCGTGTCGGCGATGTCCGTCGGCTCGTGGGTGGGCGCGGGCTGCTCGCTCGCGGCGGCCCTGGTCGCGCTGCTGGTCCTGCGCGGGAAAGCCGCCGCGACGGCTCCCGCCCAGCAGCCTGCGGCACCCACCACTGTGTAAGCGAGATTCGAGGTATCCCAGACAGACTGACAGGTGAGCCGATCGCCCGTCAGCCGGGATACTCGAAGCATGTCGGACCTTCTCGCACGCCATCGCGCGGTCATGCCGAACTGGATGGCCCTGTATTACAACGAGCCCATCGAGATCGTCGGCGGCAAGGGGAACCGCGTCGTCGACGCCGGCGGGAAGAGCTATCTCGACTTCTTCGCCGGCATCCTGACCAACATGATCGGGTATGACGTGCCCGAGGTGCGGGAGGCCGTCGAGCGCCAGCTCGCGACCGGCGTCGTCCACACCTCGACGCTGTACCTCATCCGCGGCCAGGTCGAGCTGGCCGAGAAGATCGCCCGCCTGTCGGGCATCCCGGACGCCAAGGTCTTCTTCACCAACTCCGGCACCGAGGCCAACGAGACGGCCCTGCTGCTGGCCACCTACGCCCGCGGGTCCGACCAGGTGCTCGCCATGCGGCAGAGCTACCACGGCCGGTCGTTCGGCGCGGTCAGCGTGACCTCCAACCGGTCCTGGAAGAACAACTCCCTGTCGCCGCTCAACGTGCACTTCCTGCACGGCGCCGACCGCCACCTCGCGCAGTTCCGCGGCATGTCGGACGCCGACTACATCGCCGCCTGCGTGGACGACCTGCGCCACGTGCTCGCCACGGCCGTCACCAAGGACGTCGCCGCGCTGATCGCCGAGCCGATCCAGGGCGTGGGCGGCTTCACGATGGCCCCCGACGGGCTGTTCGCCGCATACAAGGAGGTCCTCGACGAGGAGGGCATCCTGTTCGTCTCCGACGAGGTGCAGACCGGCTGGGGCCGCACGGGATCGGCGTTCTTCGGGATCCAGAACCACGGCGTGACGCCGGACATGATGACCTTCGCCAAAGGGCTCGGCAACGGCTTCGCGGTCGGCGGCGTCGTGGCGCGCGGCGACCTCATGGACGGCCCGCACGCCGCCGGTGTGGCCACGTTCGGCGGCAACCCGATCTCTATGGCGGCGGCCAACGCCACCCTCGACTACGTGCTCGACCACGACCTGCAGGCCAACGCCGCGAGGACCGGCGAGATCATCATCGGCGGGCTGCGCGAGGCGGCCCCCCGGCTGCCCGTCGTCGGCGACGTGCGCGGCAAGGGACTGATGTTCGCCGTCGAACTGGTCGACCCCGCCACCAAGGCGCCCGCCCCGGCGCTCGCCGCCCGCTTCCTGGAGGAGACCAGGAAGCTCGGCCTGCTCGTCGGCAAGGGCGGGTTGTACGGCAACACGCTGCGGATGGCGCCGCCGCTCACCCTCACCGAGGACGAGGCCCGCGAGGGCCTCGGCATCCTCGTCACCGCTCTGGAGGCCGTCAACGATGAAGCGCGTTAACCACTACATCGGCGGCGAGGTCGTCGAGGGCGACGGCCGTACGGCGGAGGTGTTCGACCCGGCGACCGGCGAGGTGAGCGGTCACGTGTCGCTCGCCTCGGCCGAGGAGGTCGACGCGGCGGTCGAAGCGGCGGCGCGGGCCTTCCCCGCCTGGCGCGACGCCTCGCTCACCAAGCGCACCCAGATCCTGTTCCGGTTCCGGGAGCTGCTCGACGCGCACCGCGACGATCTGGCGGCGCTGATCACCGCCGAGCACGGCAAGGTGCACTCCGACGCCCTCGGCGAGGTGGCCCGTGGCCTGGAGGTCGTGGAGTTCGCCTGCGGCATCCCCCACCTGCTCAAGGGCGGCTACTCGGAGAACGTCTCGACCCGGGTCGACTCCTACTCGATCCGTCAGCCCCTCGGCGTGGTGGCGGGCATCACCCCGTTCAACTTCCCGGCGATGGTCCCGATGTGGATGTTCCCGGTGGCCATCGCCTGTGGGAACACGTTCGTGCTCAAGCCCTCCGAGCGTGACCCCTCCGCGTCCCTGCTGCTCGCGGAGCTGTGGCGGCGGGCGGGCCTGCCGGACGGCGTGTTCAACGTCGTCCAGGGTGACAAGGTGGCGGTGGACCGGCTGCTGGAGCACCCGGCCGTACGGGCCGTGTCGTTCGTCGGCTCCACCCCGATCGCGCGGTACGTGTACGAGACCGGCACGGCCCACGGCAAGCGGGTGCAGGCGCTCGGCGGAGCCAAGAACCACATGCTCGTGCTGCCCGACGCCGACCTCGACCTGGTCGCCGACTCGGCCGTCTCGGCGGGCTTCGGCTCGGCGGGGGAGCGGTGCATGGCGATCTCCGTGGTGCTGGCGGTCGACCCGATCGGCGACGAGCTGGTCGAGAAGATCGTGTCGCGGGTGCGGGACCTCAAGATCGGCCCGGGGAACGACTCCGAGTCGCAGATGGGCCCGCTGGTCACCGCCGCCCACCGGGACAAGGTGGCGTCCTACCTCGACCTCGGTGTCGAGGAGGGGGCCAAGCTCGTGGTCGACGGCCGCGAGACACCGGTGAGCGGAGGCCGGGGGAACGGCTTCTGGCTCGGCCCGACCGTTCTCGACCACGTGCCGCCGAACTCCCGCGTCCACCGCGAGGAGATCTTCGGCCCGGTGCTGTCGATCGTGCGCGTCCGCTCGTACGAGGAGGGCCTCGAGCTGATCAACACCGGCGAGTACGGCAACGGCACGGCGATCTTCACCAACGACGGCGGCGCGGCCCGGCGCTTCCAGAACGAGGTGGAGGTCGGCATGATCGGCGTCAACGTGCCGATCCCGGTGCCGATGGCCTTCTACAGCTTCGGCGGCTGGAAGGCCTCGCTGTTCGGCGACACCCACGTGCACGGCACCGAGGGGGTCCACTTCTACACCAGGGGCAAGGTCGTCACCTCGCGGTGGCTCGATCCCTCCCACGGCGGCGTGAACCTGGGATTCCCCACCAACGCCTGAGCGGCGGAATCCGAGTCTCCGGGCCAGTAGGCTCGGAAGGTCCGTCTTCTCTCATGGGGGTCGTGCGTGCGGCGTACACATGTGGTCGCGGCGGTCTCGGCCGTGGCACTGCTCGCCGCCGCCTGCGCGGGCCGTCCCGCGCCCGTGACGGAGGTGGTCGCGCCGGGCACCTCCGTGGCCGCGGCGACCGCCTCCCGCAGCGCGGGCCCCAGCCCGTCCTCCACGGGCCCCACGCCCGCTCCCATCGCGTCCCTCGGACCGGGCGAGGGGACGGTCAGCGTGGTGGCGATCGACGGGTACGCCGAATGGGGCGGCGTCGATCCCAAGGTCAAGTGGGTCGGCGCGTTCGAGAAGGAGACGGGCTGCAAGGTCAGCCTGCGGTACTACGACCCGCGGCAGGAGGAGAAGCCGGGCGACTTCCCGCCGTCGTCGTTCGACGTGATCTCGGCGACGCCGGAGGTCGGCGGCCGGCTCATGAACGAGGGCAAGGCCGCCCCGCTCAACACGGCTCTGCTGCACGGCTACGACAAGCTCCCCAAGAGGCTGCGGACGCTGCCGTCGGTCACCCGGGACGGCCGGACGTACGGCGTGCCGTACGTCTGGGCGACCAACGAGGTCCTCTACGACACCGGCGAGGTCAGTCCCGGCGGGCTGGAGTCGCTGTTCGAGGACAAGGGGCCCGTGTTGCTGCGGGACCGGCCGCTGTCGCTGGCCGACGCCGCGCTGGTGCTCAGGGCCGGAGGCGCGAAGATCAAGGACCCGTTCGACCTCACCGACGCCCAGCTCGACGCCGCCGCCGAGCTGTTCACGTCGGGCAAGAAGGGCCGTCATGTCTTCTGGCGCGACCCCGTCGAGGTCGTCCAGGGCTTCGCGACCGGGTCCGTACGGCTCGCGCAGGCCACGCCGTACCACCTCGACGTGCTCAGGCGCGGGCACAAGCCGGTCAGTGCGCTGACGGACCGGCCGGTGACCGGATGGGCGGACGCGTGGATGGTGTCGGCCCAGGCCGCGCATCCGTCGTGCGCGTACAAGTGGCTCGGCTTCACCATGTCGGCGGACGTGCAGCGCAGGGCGGCCGCCTGGACGGGACTGGCTCCGGCCAACCCCGGGGCGTGCACCGGCGCGGCCCGCCGGATCTGCGCGGACTACCACGCAGGCACCTCCCGGGCGTTCCGCGGCGTCTACTTCGCCGTGCGCCCCGAGGCGTACGACAAGTGGGTGGACCGCTGGTCGCGCATCGTGGCCTGATCCGTGCCGGTCAGCGCGCGGCCCTGCCGGTGAGGGAGTCGTCCTTCCCGGCGCGCCGGGGCGGGCGTGTGGGGAAGACGGTGCAGGCGACCGGCCAGAACACCAGCCAGACCACCATGACGAACGTGAGGCGACCGGCCCACGCCAGGAGGGCCGCCGCCCGGTCGAGATCGCCGATCACCACGACGCCGGCCAGCAACAGGCCGCAGGCGACGGCCCAGCCGATCATGCCCTGGCCCCAGGCGCGCCATTCGTACCTGGCCCGCTCCCTGCCGTAACGCTTGCGCCGGTCGGGCGGCGGCCCTCCGGCATAGCGGTGGGCGAACCTGACGTCGGCCCACCGCACCATGTCGTGCCCGAAGGCGACGGAGAACCCCAGGTAGGCCGCGGCCAGCCCGTGCGTGAACTCGGCCCGGCCGCCGCCGCGGAGGTCGGCGACGCCGGCGACGAGGAGGACCAGGTCCACCAGCGGGACGGCGAGCAGCAGCAGGCCGCCGAGCCGCCGCCTGCGCAGGAGATAGCGGACGGCGAGCCCGGCGCCCAGCAGCACCCAGAACGCGACCTCGCAGGCGACGATCAGACCGACCAGCATCCCGGCTCCTTTTTCGCACGATGTGCTACAAACCTATATCGCTCATTGTGCTATAAAAAGGCGGGACGCGTGGCTGGAGGAGCTGTGCCCAAGATCGTGGACCACCAGGCGCGGCGTGAGGAGATCGCCGAGGCGCTGTGGCGAGTGGTGCGCAGGGACGGCGTCGGCGCCGCCACCGTACGCAGCATCGCCGCGGAGGCCGGCTGGTCCCCCAGTGCGCTACGGCACTACTTCACGACCCAGGCGGAGCTGCTCGCCTTCGCGATGGAGCACGTCATCACGCGGGTCCGCGCGCGTATCGAGACCACCGACTTCCATGGCCCCGTTCGCGTCGCCGTACGCCGCCTGCTGGAGGAGCTGCTGCCGATGGACGCGGAGCGGCGCGCGGAGGCCGAGGTCTGGCTTCAGCTGACCGCGCGCGCCCAGGGCGACCCGTCCGCCACCGACTGGTTGCGCCGCGCGGACGACGGTGTGGGGGAGGCGGCGACCCTGGCCGTCCGCGCGCTCGCCGAGGAGGGGGAGCTCGCCGGCCATCGGGACGCCGATTTCGAGGCGGCGCGGCTGCACGCTCTCCTCGACGGCTTGACCGTCCATGTCCTGGCCAGGCCGGAGTCGATGCCGCCCGAGCGCATGAGCGCGGTGCTGGCCGCCCACCTGGAGGATCTGGCGACCTGAGGGACGTTAGGGGGAGGTCTGTCAGGACATGGCCGCCCGGGAGCGGCGGGGCACCGGCACCTTGCCCTCGGGGGCGGGCAGCAGGGCCTCGGCGCAGTCGTCGCACGCGTGAACGGGGGCGTTGTCGGGCAGCGTGCCCACCTTGACCCGGGGGCGGGGCCACTTCTTGTGGCAGACGACGCAGGCGTCGCCGTCGCGCTGCGTGATGGTGAGGCCGGCGGGGTCGAACGTCAGCATGAGCCGCTCGGCGCCGTTCGGGTTCCAGCCCATCAAAGTCCCCCCTCGATCACCTATCGGAACCGTTATAACGCGGTTACCCTTCGTGATCGGCGCGAGTCGGGCCAAGCGATGGTCAAATCGAGGCATAACGCAAGCCGTACAACATCAAAAGGGACACCTCGGAACAGACCGGGTGCCCATTTTGATGTTGTTTAAACGGTCTACGCCACGTTGAGTGCCTTCTCCAGAATGGTGAGGCCCTCCTCGAGCAGATGGTCGGGGATGACCAGCGGCGGCAGGAAGCGCAGCACGTTGCCGTACGTCCCGGCGGTGAGCGCGAGCAGGCCCTGCTCGTGGCACCTGCGGGCGATCTCGGCGGCCGGGTAGGGCTCCTTGGTTCCCGGTACGACGAGCTCGACGGCGATCATCGCGCCGCGCCCGCGCACGTCACCGACGATCGGGTTGCGCTCCTGGATGGCGCGCAGGCGGGGCAGCATGATCTCGCCGATGTGCCGGGCCCGCTCGACGAGCTTGTCCTGCTCGATGGTCTCCAGCACGCCGAGGGCCGCCTCGCAGGCGAGCGGGTTGCCGCCGTACGTGCCGCCGAGGCCGCCGCTGTGGACGCGGTCGAGCAGGTCGGCCCTGCCGGTGACCGCCGCCAGCGGAAGGCCGCCGGCGATGCCCTTGGCGGTGGTGATGATGTCCGGGACGATGCCCTCGTCCTCGCAGGCGAACATGTGGCCGGTGCGGGCGAAGCCCGTCTGCACCTCGTCCGCGATGAAGACGATGCCGTTGGCGCGGCAGAACTCGACGATCTTCGGCAGGAAGCCGCGGGCCGGTTCGATGAAGCCGCCCTCGCCCGCTATCGGCTCGATGAGCACCGCCGCGACGTTGTCCGCGCCGATCTGCTTGTTGATCATGTCGATCGCCTGCGCCGCGGCCTCCTCGGCGCAGTTGTCCGGGCCGGTCGGCCAGCGGAACGGGTAGGCGAGCGGCACGCGGTACACCTCGGGGGCGAACGGCCCGAACTTGTGCTTGTACGGCATGTTCTTGGCCGTCAGCGTCATCGTCAGCAGGGTGCGGCCGTGGTAGCCGTGGTCGAAGACGACCACGGCCTGCCGCCCGGTGGCGTGCCGGGCGACCTTGATCGCGTTCTCGACGGCCTCCGCGCCGCTGTTGACCAGGAACGTCCGCTTCTCGTGGTCGCCGGGCGTGAGCGCGTTGAGCTTCTCGCACACGGTGACGTACGACTCGTACGGGGCGACCATGAAGCAGGTGTGGGTGAAGTCGGCGACCTGCTTCTGGACGCGCTCGACGACCCGGGGCGCCGCGTTGCCGACGTTGGTCACGGCGATGCCGGAGCCGAAGTCGATCAGCGAGTTGCCGTCCGCGTCGACGATCACACCGCCGCCCGCGTGGGTCACGAAGACGGGCAGCGTGGTGCCGATGCCGGCAGGCACGGCGGACTGCTTGCGCGCGAACAACTCGCGGGATCGCGGGCCGGGGATCTCGGTGACGAGGCGGCGCTCCTGGGGGAGCTGCGGGCCGCCGTGCGTGATGGCAGTGCTCATATCTGAGACGGTACGACCGCCTCCCCCACCTGCCGATATGCCGCTATGTCAGAATGTAGGCGTACTTTTGGCCGGTGAGGACAAGCCGGTTGTCCGGGGACAGACCGGTTGTTCGGGGGGAAGAGCGGTGGCACCCACGCTGCGCCGGATCACCGCGATCGTACCGCTCCACCTTGAGGTTCTCGCCGGGCGGAACGGTCTCGGCCGCCCCGTCCGCTGGGTCGCGGTGAGCGAGCTGGAGGACCCCACGCCGTTTCTCGAGGGCGGCGAGCTGGTGCTCACGACCGGCATGCGCCTGTCCGATGGCGACGCCGTGCCGTACGTCTCACGGCTCGTGGCCAGGGGCGTCACCGGGCTGGGGTTCGGGGTGGGGCTGAGTCATGAGGCCGTGCCGCCCGCCTTCACCGAGGCGGCCGAGGCCGCCGGGCTGCCGCTGATCGAGGTGCCGAGGGACACGCCCTTCATCGCGATCGGCAAGGCCGTCAGCGATCTGCTCGCCGGGGAGCAGTACGAGGAGATCAGCCGTGCCTTCGCGGCCCAGGGCAGGCTCACCCGCGCCGCTCTCCAGCGGCAGGGGCCGGTCGCCGTGGTGGACCGGCTGGCCCGGGAGATTGGCGGCTGGGCGCTGCTGCTCGACCCGTCGGGCGCCGTACGGCACGCCGCCGACGCCACCGGCCGTCCGGATGACAGGCGCGGCGCGGCGGGAGACTGGGCGGGGGAGACGGCCCGTTCGTTGCGACCCGAGATCGCCCGGCTGCGGGGTACGCCGTCCCTGTCGAGTCTCGCCCTGGCCACCCCGGGAGAGCATGTCGTGGTCCAGCCGCTGGGCCGCAGGGGGTTCTTCGCGGTGGGCTCGCCGCGGCCGTTCTCGCCCATCGCGCACACGGTCGTCAACGCGGCCGGATCCCTGCTGACGCTGGCGCTCGAACAGGGCAGGGAGCAGAGGTCGGCGGCGGCGCATGTCCGTTCGGCGGTGCTGCGGCTGCTGCTCGCCGGTGAGGAGCGGGCCGCCGCGGAGACGCTGGCGGCCCTGGGCATGCGCCTGCCGGGGGAGCCGGTCACGGTCCTCGCCTGCGACGCCCCCGACCCGGAGGCGCTGACGGAGGTTCTGTCCGGCGCCGGGCCGGCCGCCGAGGTGACGCGGGTGCTGCCCCCGTGTTTCACCGCGCCCTGGGAGGGACTGCTCGTCGTGCTGGCCCCGGACTCGCACGCCGACGAGATCGTCGCGCTGGCCGCACGGCATGGCCGGGTGGGTGTGAGCGCCCCCGGTGTTGAGATGGCGCGTTCCGGCGGCCGTGTGGACGACCGGGTGAACGACCGCGTGGGATCTCACGCGGAAGGCGGTGCGGAGGCCGCCGCGGCCGGGCCGGCGGCCTGGATCGCGCCCCGCCCGGAGTTCGCCGACCGGCCCGGCGGGGGGGTCGGCGGGGGCGGCCTCGACCGCGCTCTCGACCGTGCCCTCGGCCGTGCTCTCGACCAGGCTCGGCGGGCACTGGTCTCGGCCTCCCCGGTGGCGCGCTTCAGCGAACTCGCCGGGCGTGGGCTGCTGTCGCTGCTCGATCCGGCCGCCGCCGCGTCGTTCGCGGCGGCGATCCTCGCGCCGCTTCGCGAGTACGGCTCGCGCGCCGATCTGGTCGAGTCGCTGCGCGCCTACCTGGCCAGCAACGGCCACTGGGACGCGGCCGCGCAGCGCCTGGGTGTGCACCGGCACACGCTGCGCTACCGGATGAAGCGGGTGAGTGAGCTGCTCGGCCGCGATCTGGACGATCCCGCCGTCCGCGCCGAACTGTGGATCGCGCTCTGTCTGTGACGGATGGTCAGGCCGAGGGACGCGCGAGGAAGGCGCGGATGGCGGCGTTCGTGACGATCTCGTACGTCTTGCCGTCGGGCAGATGTCCGGCACGTTCCAGACTGAGCGCGCCCTGAGCCGCGGCCCACAGCGTGTCGGCGATCTTCCGCGGCTGGGTGGGCACGAGGTGGCCGGCGGAGATGCAGTCGGCGATCACCCGGTCCACGATGTTGAGCGCGGCCCTCGCGAGGGTGCGGGCGCGCTCGCTCGGTACGAAGCCGGGGATGGCCCGTTCGAACATGAGGCTGTAGTAGCCGGGCTCGGCCAGCGCCGCCTCCCGGTACGCGGGACCGAGCAGGCTCAGGTGCTCCAAGGGGTCGTTGCGCTGCGGCACCGCCTCCAGCCTGCGCCGGAACCGTTCGAAGCCCTCCAGATAGAGCGCTTCGGCCAGCCCCTCCTTGCTGCCGAACATCGTGTAGATGACCTGGGTGGAGCAGCCGGCCTCGGTGGCGATCCTGCGTACGGTGAGACTTTCCGGCCCCGCCTTGGCGAGCAGTCCGTTCGCGACGTCGAGCAGACGGGTGCGCAACTCGTCGTAGTTGCTGCGATGGCCACGTGCGTAGGCACCCTGAAGACCGAGCGGCGCCGGCGTACCCATCAGCGACGAGCCCTTCTCATATTGGGGGTCCCGCGACAGACCCGGAAGATGACTTAACCATGCCGCTCGGGCTTCAAACCGCAGTGAAACAGAAAACATCATGAAATTGCCGCGCATCCGTGACATCTGGGAAGTTGTCCATGATGGCGCGGCTGGGGGCGGCGATTGGCCCGCGCGGAGTAACGACCCCCTCCCACCAGGTGGCATAGCGTGAAGACATGGACGTGAGCCGCACCTCCGATGATCCTCGCCCCTTCTGGCTCGCCGGCCGTCCCGCCACCGGGGACGCCGAGCAGGCCGTGACCAATCCCCACGACGGCCAGGTCGTCGGCGTCCACTCGGTGCCGACCCCCGAGCAGGTCGAGCAGGCCGTGGCCGCCGCGGACGCCGTGCGCAAGCAGGCCGCGGCCCTGCCCATCCACGTACGCGCCGAGGCGCTGGCCCACGTGGCCCGGCGGCTGACCGAGCGCGCCGAGGAGCTGGCCCGCCTGATCAGCGCCGAGAACGGCAAGCCGATCTTCTGGGCACGTGGCGAGGTGGGCCGCGCGATCTCGACGTTCCGCTTCGGCGCGGAGGAGACCCGCCGCTTCAGCGGCGAGGTGCAGCGGCTCGACACCGAGCCCGCGGCGCAGGGACGGCTCGCCTACGTCTCCCGTGTGCCGTACGGCCCGGTGCTGGCGATCACGCCGTTCAACTTCCCGCTCAACCTGGTGGCGCACAAGGTCGCCCCCGCCATCGCCGTGGGCGCGCCGATCGTGGTCAAGCCGGCGCCCGCGACCCCGCTGTCGGCGCTCGTGCTCGGCGAGATCCTGGCCGAGACCGATCTGCCGGAAGGCATGTTCTCCGTCCTGCCGGTGCCCAACGACCGGGCTTCCTCGCTGGTGGAGGACCCGCGGCTGCCGGTCGTGTCCTTCACCGGCTCGGGGCCGGTCGGCTACTCGATCATGGACAGCGTGCCGCGCAAGCACGTCACGCTCGAGCTCGGCGGCAACGCCGCCGCGGTCGTGCTGGCCGACGCCGACCTCGACTGGGCGGCGAGCCGTGTGGCGCTCTTCTCCAACTACCAGGCGGGCCAGAGCTGCATCGCGGTGCAGCGGGTGATCGTGGAGGACGCGGTCGCCGACGCGTTCGTCGACAAGCTCGTCGCCGCCGTCGGCGCGCTCGTGACGGGCGACCCCGCCGACGACAAGACGCAGGTCGGCCCCCTCGTCAGCGAGGACGCCGCGACCCGCGTCGAGAGCTGGGTCAACGAGGCCGTCGCGGCCGGGGCGCGCCTGCTGGCGGGCGGCACCAGGGACGGCGCCACCGTCGCCCCCACCGTGCTGGCCGACGTGCCCGCCGACGCGAAGGTGGCCCGCGAGGAGGTCTTCGGACCCGTCATGATCGTGCAGCGGGTCGCCTCGGTCGACGAGGCGTTCGCCACCGTCAACGACTCCCGGTACGGCCTGCAGGCCGGGGTGTTCACCCGCAGCCTCGACGTCGCCTTCCGGGCCAACCGCGAGCTGGAGGTCGGCGGCGTCGTCATCGGCGACGTGCCGTCCTACCGCGCCGACCAGATGCCGTACGGCGGGGTCAAGGAGTCGGGCGTGGGCCGCGAGGGACTGCGCTCGGCGATGGAGGACTTCACCTACGAGAAGGTCATGGTGCTCACCGGCCTCACGCTCTGAGCGTTCGCTGAGACCCGAACCGGGCTCGGGGGCCACGTGTCCCCGAGCCCGGTTCTCTTCGTGTGACGCTACGAGAGGAGAGACAGCGCCTCGGCGAGGCCGGGGTCGCGGCCCTTGGCCAGGTCGAGCGCCGTCATGGGGGCGTAGTGGTCGACCGGGACGCCGACGGTGTCGATGGTCTCCCTGGCCGGGCCGAGGTGCCGGACCTTGGGCAGCAGCAGCACGCTCCCGTCGTCGAGAAGGTACGGCTCGGCGGGGCCGGAGATCGCTCCCGCCGTCCGGGTCCCCACGAGAGTGCCCAGGCCGTTGTCCTTCACGGCCGCGCTGAAGTGCTCGCAGGCCGAGGCGCACGCGCGGTCGGTGAGCACGACCAGGCGCACCCCGAGCAGCGGGACCGCGTCGTCGGTGCGGTTGGCCGTGCAGTCGCCTGTCAGCGGGCAGAAGTAGCCGGTGACCTTGCCGTGCGCGAACGCGCCGAGCAGCCGGTTCACCTCATTGGGAGACCCGCCGCCGTTGCCGCGCAGATCGATGACCGCGGCCTTCGACCCCTTCAGTGTGGCGATGACCTGGTCGGCCGCGCCCTCGAAGAACCCGGGCAGCGTCACGTGGGTGACGCCGCCGGGGAGCCTCTTCGCGGTCACCGCCGGTTCCTGCTCTTCCACGGGTCCCGCGGTGAGCTTCACGGTCCGGACGCGTCCCGTCGGGGGCCACTTCAGCGTGAGCCGTACGGTGTCGGAGGCGAACACGTCGACGAGGCTCTGGTTCACCTTGTCTCCGATGAACGCCGGTATGCCGTCCACCTTCTCGACGATGTCGCCGGGCCGGACGCCGGCTTTGTCCGCCGGGCTGTGGGGCATGACGCGGGTGATGTACAGGGGCGGCCGGGCGGCCGGGTCGAGACGCGGCCCCTGCGCGGCCGACAGGCCCGCGATGCCCGTCCCGGTAGGGCCGTCCTCCGGCGGGGGTGCGATCTTCATCACCCGGGCGTGGTCGTCGTGGAGCCCGGCGACCATGCCGGTGATCGCGGCCTGCAGCGCGTCCGGGTCGCCGGTGCCGAGCACACCGGCGACCGCGGCCCAGTCGGCGTCGCGATCCCCCGTCAGCGCGGGCAGGCGCAGGTCCGGCCCGTCCTTCTCACGCCGCATCAGATCCTGGGTGTAGGCGGCCAGGGCGTCCCGCAGCAGGACCTTCGAATCCATCACGGGTCCGCTGTAGTAGTTGTCCAGGACGCACTCGTACGCCTGCCGGAGCGTGTTCACCGACGTCGGAGGCGCGGACTCGGGTGGTGGCGCGGTGATCCGGGCGCACTTGTCATCCAGGGCGGCTCGGGCCGCCGCCGGGGTCGTCACCGGGGTCGCCGCCGCGGCGGGAGCGGAGAAGGGAGCGGGTACCGTGCAGGCCGTCAGCAGAACGGCGGCGCAGAGTGTTCTGATCATGCCGGCCAGCCTGGCAGCGGGCGGGTTTCACGGCCGTTAACGACGGCGTTGACACCGCTGTCGCGCCCCATGACGTAGAAATTCGAGCATGCGGGTTCTCGTGGCCGAAGACGAACGCGATCTGGCCGATCTCGTCGCGATGGGTTTGCGCCGCCACGCCATGGCGGTCGACGTGGTGTACGACGGGGCCGCCGCGGCCGAGCGGCTTGTGGTCAGCGACTACGACGTCCTCGTGCTCGACCGTGACCTGCCCGAGCTGCACGGCGACCTCGTCTGCCGTGAGCTGGTGGCGCGCGGCAGCCGTACGCGGATTCTGATGATGACGGCGGCGGCGTCGGTGCCGGAGCGGGTCGCCGGGCTCGGCATGGGGGCCGACGACTACCTGCCCAAGCCCTTCGACTTCACCGAGCTGGTCGCGAGGGTGCGGGCGCTGGGACGGCGCAGCCGGGACCAGGTGCCCCCCGTGCTGACCCGGCACGGGATCGTGCTCGACACGCACCGGCTCCAGGCGTCGAGAGACGGGCGGCACCTGCACCTGTCGCTCAAGGAGTTCGCCGTCCTTGAGGTGCTGCTGCGGGCGGACGGCGCGGTGGTGAGCGCCGAGCGGCTTTTGGAGGAGGCGTGGGACGAGAACGCCGACCCGTTCACGACCGTGGTGCGGGTGGTGGTCAGCCGCCTGCGCGCGAAGCTGGGCGATCCGCCGTGCATCCAGACCCTTCCCGGCGCCGGATATCTGCTGTGACGACGGTGCGGGTACGGCTCACGCTGATCTACTCGGGGCTCTTCCTGCTCACCTCCGTCGTCCTGCTGGTCATCGTCAACACACTGCTGCGGCTGTCGCTGCACTCGCGGATCGCGCGCTTCCCGGGGCCGTCGGCGGGAGAGGCTCCGCAGGCCCCGGCCGCTCCGGGGCCGGGGGCGGCGGGCGCCCAGTCGCCGCTGTCGGAGCTGGCGCAGGACGTCATCCACTATCAGTGGGACATGAGTGGGCTGGCGATCGCCGTCCTGACCCTGGTGTCGGTGGCCGTGGGATGGGTGATCGCGGGGCGGACCCTGCGGCCCCTCCACCGGATCACCGCCACCGCGCAGCGGCTGTCCCTGTCGACCCTGCACGAGCGGATCGCCCTGTCCGGTCCGCGGGACGAGCTGAAGGAACTGGCCGACACGTTCGACGCGATGCTCGACCGGCTGCAGCGCTCGGTCGAGGGGCAGCGGCGGTTCATCGCGAACGCGTCCCACGAACTGCGGACCCCGCTGGCCGTGCAGCGGACGGCGATCGAGATCGGCCTGCCCGAGGACGTGGGCGAGATCCGCGGCAAGCTCCTGCTCCACAACCACCGCATCGAGACTCTCATCGACGCCCTGCTGGTTCTCTCCCAGGCCGAGCACGGGCTGCGGAAGCGGGACCCCGTGGCCTTCCACGAGGTCGTCCGGCTCGTCCTGGCCGAGACGGACACGGACGAGGTGACGGTGACGGCGCGGATCGAACCGTTCGTCGTCGACGGCGACCCGGTCCTGCTGAACCGGCTCGTCACCAATCTCGTCGACAACGCCGTCCGCTACAACCACCTCGGCGGCGCCGTCGAGGTGACGCTCGCCGGGGGCGTGCTGACGGTCCGCAACACCGGCCCCGAGGTGCCGGCCGAACGCCTGGACGACCTCTTCGCGCCCTTCCGGCGACTGCACACGACCCGCCGGCAGGGATCGGGGCTCGGGCTGTCGATCGTCGCGTCGATCGCGACGGCGCACGGAGCCGTCGTACGGGCACGTCCCAACCCCGGGGGCGGTCTCGAGGCCGCCGTGACGTTCCCGGCGGGTCCGTAGGTCAGCATGAACTTCCCTTGAACAAGTGCGGCGGCGGGATTGAGACGGCCTGACAGGTGCAGTAGAGGGGTCATGGAGATGCCGCAAGCGTCACAGACCGCGCGGGAGCACCCGGACGGCGTCGAGTTGCTGCGCCGTACGCCGGGGCTGAAGGTGCTGGACGACGATGACGACGATCCCGTCCTGGTCCGCGCCGACGGCCACCCGGTGGACACCTGGCGCGAGCACTACCCGTACGACCACCGCGTTCCCCGGCAGGAGTACGACAGACAGAAGCGGTTGCTGCAGATCGAGCTGCTGAAGCTGCAGTACTGGCTCAAGGACACCGGCGGGCGCCTGGTCATCCTGTTCGAGGGGCGGGACGCGGCCGGCAAGGGCGGGACCATCAAGCGCTTCATGGAGCACCTCAACCCGCGCGGCGCGACGGTGGTGGCGCTGGAGAAGCCCAGCGAGCGCGAGCGCGGCCAGTGGTACTTCCAGCGATACGCCGCCCACCTGCCGGCGGCGGGGGAGATCGTGCTGTTCGACCGGTCCTGGTACAACCGGGCCGGGGTCGAGCGGGTCATGGGCTTTTGCAGTCCCGAGGAGTACATGGAGTTCATGTATCAGGCGCCGCTGTTCGAGCGGATGCTCGTGCGCGACGGCATCCGCCTGGTCAAGCTGTGGTTCTCGGTGTCGCGGGCCGAGCAGCGCACCCGGTTCATCATCCGTCAGGTGGACCCCGTCCGGCAGTGGAAGCTGTCGCCGATGGACATCGCCTCGCTGGACCTGTGGGACGAGTACACCCGGGCCAAGGAGGACATGTTCCTCAACACCGACACCGAGGACGCCCCCTGGACGATCATCAAGAGCAACGACAAGAAGCGCGGCAGACTGGAGGCGATGCGCTACGTCCTGTCCCTGTACGACTACGACGACAAGGACGACTCGGTGGTGGGCGAGCCCGACCCCCTGATCGTCCGGTCCGCCGCCGACATCGTCGACGAGGACAACGCCGAGCCGCTGTCGCCGTTCTAGCGACCTCGGCCGGTCTGCCGCCCCGGCAGGACCAGTTTCGACTCGTAGGCGACGATGACGAGCCGTACGCGATCACGGGCGGCGAGTTTCGTCATGATCCTGCTGACGTGCGTCTTGACGGTGGCGGGACTGCAGTAGAGGGAGCCGGCGATCTCGTTGTTGGACAGCCCCCGGGCGACCAGCACGAGCACCTCGCGCTCCCGTTCTGTGAGGTGCTCCATCCCGGGAAAGTGGACGGGGTCGCCGCTGTGGTCGACGTACTCCTCGATCAGCCGCCGGGTCACGGTGGGGGACAGCAGGCCGTCGCCCGCCGCCACCACGCGCACCGCCTCCAGCAGCCCGGTCGGCTCTATGTCCTTGACCAGGAACCCGACGGCGCCCGCGCGCAGCCCTTTGAAGATGTACTCGTCGTTCTCGAACGTGGTGAGGATGACGACACGGACGTGGTCGAGGCGCGGATTCCCGGCGATCCTCCGGGTGGCCTCGATGCCGTCGACTCCCGGCATGCGGACGTCCATGAGGACGACGTGCGGCCGGAGCGAGGCGGCCATCTCGACCGCCTGCTCGCCCCGGCTCGCCTCGCCCACCACCTCGATGTCGTCTTCGGAGTCGAGCAGCACGCGCAGTCCCATGCGCACGAGCGGCTGGTCGTCGGCCAGCAGGACGCGGATCATCTCTCGGGCCTCCGCAACGGCAGGCGCGCCTCCACGACGAAGCCGCGTCCGTCCGCGGGCGCGGCTGTGATCGTGCCGGACATCGCTTCCACCCTCTCCGTCATCCCCGCTATTCCGTTTCCGGCGCGGACGTCGTCTCCCGAGACGCCCCGCCCGTCATCCCGGACGCGCACCAGCACGTCGGCCTCGTTCACATGCACGACGACGCTCGCGTGCGCCGCGCCGGAATGCCTGATCACGTTGGTCAGCGACTCCTGGACGATACGGTAGGCGGCCAGGCCGACGTCCGCGGGCACCCGGCTCGCCCGGCCCCGGACGTCGAGGTCGACGGTGATGCCACCGGCCGCCGCCCGGCCTGCCAGCCGCTCGATGCCCTCCAGGCCGGACGGGGGGAAGATCTCGGCGGCCTCGTCGACGCGGCGGAGCACGTCGAGGATCGAGCGCAGCTCGACCAGCACGTCCTTCGTTACTCGCCTGATCGTCGTCACCGCGAGATGGGCCTTGTCGGGATCCCTGCGCAGGAGATGCTCGGCCACCCCCGCCTGGATGCTGATTACCGAGATGTTGTGCGCCAGCACGTCGTGCAGCTCGCGGGCGATGCGCAGGCGTTCCTGGTCGGCCCGCCGCTGTGCCTCCATCTCGCGGGTGAGCTCGGCTCGTGCCGCCTGTTCCGCGACCACTCGCAGGTGTTCGGCCCTGCTGCGCGACACTTCGCCCACAACGACGATCACCAGAATCCAGATGACCAACCAGATGTTCCCCTCGGAGACGTTCCGCTGTCCGGCGAGGCGGTCGGCCAGCAGCACGACGACGAGGTAGACGGCCGCGCCCGAGAATCCGGCGATCCTGTGTCCGGCGGCGATCGCGGTGTAGACGGCCAGGGCCGGCGCGATGGTGAAGGCGCCGGTCCCGAATCCGAGCCCGAAATAGAGAAGCGACACCAGCATGGTGAGGACCATCACCTGCGGCGGAAATCGGCGTCGCGCCACAAGGAACACCGCGGCCACGACCAGCAACAGGTAGCCGAGCCAGTCAGGCGGGCTCTGCTCCGCCCGGCCTCCGGCCATGACGCTGGTGAGGACGGTGGAGACGGCGACGGCCAATGACAAGGCGCAGTCGACGACGAACGCTCTGGGCATCCGGCGCAAGCTCTCACGACTCACTCGTTTCACCGTATGAGCTCCTGCCGGTCCGCGTAATCATCCCGCGGGATCAGTCGCCGTACCACTGCCGGACATCGCAGGGAATCGATTCCCACCCGAAGTCGTACGCGCCGGGCGACCGCGGTGCGACGACGCGATGCCGGGCACGCGGAAGGCTCGTCACCGGGATTCTCACCGCCGAGATCCGTGCCGACGCCGGAGGAGTAGTAATGGATGTGGCGACGATCGCCCGCCTCCAGTTCGCGACCACCGCTTCGATCCACTTCCTTTTCGTCGCGCTGTCGCTCGGCCTCGTCGTCTTCCTGATCGCCATGGAGACCGCGTACGTCGTCACGGGCAACACGGCGTTCGAGCGTATGACGAAGTTCTGGGGCCGGCTGTACGTGATCAACTACGGCGTGGGCGTCATCGGCGGCATCGTGGTCGAACTGCAATTCGCACTGAACTGGACCACCTTGACGAAGGCTTTCGGCGACGCGTTCGGCGGCGCCCTGGCATTGGAGACCCTGACCGCTTTCTTCGTCGAGTCGACGCTTCTCGGCGCCTGGATTTTCGGCTGGGGCGTGCTCGGCAGGAAGACCCACCTGGTCCTCATCTGGCTCGTCGGGATCTCCGCCTACCTGTCGGCGCTGTGGATTCTCGCCGCCAACGCGTTTCTCCAGCACCCGGTCGGGGCGCCGGACGAGAGTGGCCGCCACCTCGCCGGGTTCGGAGCGCTGCTGCGCAACCCCACCCTGGGGGACGCTTTTCTGCACGTGGTGTTCGCCTCATTGATCGCCGGCTCGATGTTCGTGGCCGGCGTGAGCGCCTGGCACCTCCTCAAGCGCACCGGCGAGGCGGCGTTCTTCCGGCGTTCGCTGCGGATGGCCGTCGCGGTCCTGCCCGTCGGGACGCTCGTCACCGTCCATTGGGGAATGCTGCAACTCGTCGTCATCGAGGACACCCAGCCGATGAAGCTCGCGGTGCTGGAATCGACCGGCACCGGCGTCCACGCGCCGCCGGAATGGGTCGGGGTCGCCTACCAGGTCATGCTGCGGACCGGATTCGGGCTGGTGCTCCTGTCCGTGGCTTTGGCGGCGTTGCTGTTCCGCGACTGGATCATCCGGCTGCGCGTGCCGCTCCGCGTCCTGGTCGCGGCGATCCCCGTTCCGTTCGGGCTGGTCGTGGCCGGCTGGCTGGTGCGCGAGGTGGGCCGCCAGCCCTGGACCGTCTACGGCCTGCTCACCACCGAGCAGGCGGTGACGTCGATGCCCGGGAGCGTCGTTCTCACGACCTTCCTGGTGACGGCCGGGGTGATGCTGGCGCTCGCGGTCGGCGGCTACTGGCTGATCGCCCGCTTCGCCCGGCGGGGACCGGAGGACGGCGCCTTCGGCACGCCCCTCGGCCAGGCCGAACCGGCCGGGCCGGGCGGCGCGGCCATGTTCTGACCTCCTCGATCAGTCGGGAGCACAGATGGAGTTCTTCTGGTACGGCCTGCTCGGTGCGCTGTTCTGCGTCTACCTGATGCTGGACGGCACGGCCATCGGCGCCGGCATGCTGCTGCCCTTCGGCGGGCCCGGCGAGCGGGCGCGGCGCGCCACCGTCACCGCGTTCGGCCCGTTCTTCCTCGGAAACGAGGTCTGGCTGGTGATCACGGTGGCGACGTTCCTGGCCGTGCTGCCCCGACTGGAAGGGCCGGTGTTCCGCGGCCACTATCACCTCGTCGCGGCCGTGCTCGTGCTCTGGACGGTCAGGGACGCCGCCGTATGGTTCCGGAGCCGGCTGGAGAGGCCGGGGTGGCGGCGGGGGTGGGACCGCGTGCTCACCGGAGCGAGCGGAGCCTTCGCGGCGGCGCTCGGACTCCTGGTGGGCGACATGCTGTCCATGACACCGGGGCCGGAGCCGGTCCCGACGTCTTTCGGATGGTATTCGCCGCTGTGGGCGCTGACCGTGACCGTCGTTCTTCTCGTCCACGGTGCCACGTTCCTCGTCGTACGCCTGCCCGGGGACCTGGTCGCGGGCCCGCTGCGGATGGTCCGCCTCCTGGCCCCGCCGGCCGCCGCGTCGTACGCCGTCCTGCTGGGAGCCGGTCTCCTCGCGCGAGTGCCCTCGCTTGGAACGCCGGCGGTCGCCGCCGAGGCGACGGCCATGGTCGCCGTGGCCCTTTCGGCGAGGATCGTGGCGGCCCGGCCCCGTCTCGCACTGGCCTTCACCGCGCTCGCGGCGGCCGCCCCGGCGGTGGTCGTCTGCCTGCACCTGGCGCCGGTCGCCGGGAGTTCACTCGCCGCCGGGTCCGCTCTGGACGGGCTGGGCGGTTTCCTCGTGGTCGTGATTCCGCTCGTGCTGGTGGTTCAGGTGTGGATCTGGCGGGTCTTCCTCCGGCGGATCGACTCGAGTACCCCGGTCTTCTTCTAGCTCGTGTTTCCGGCCGTCACGCCCGTTCGGCGGTGCGGTACAGGTCGCGTACGGCCGGGCCGAAGTAGGGGCCGTACATCGTGCGGTGGTCGTTGCTGTACTTGAAGCTGCTGACGGACGTCAGCGTGCCCCGGCCGGAGGCCGGGTCGAAGCCGCTGAGCCAGGGCCCGCCGCTGGCCCCCGCCGTGAGGTCGCAGCGCAGCCCCTGGTCACGGGTCTGCCTCTGTGGGTCGCCGTGGGGGACGCCCGCGCAGTACAGCAGCCGCTCGCCGTCGTACGGAGGATCCGCGGGGAACCCGAAGCCGTAGGTCCGCCGCCCCCGGGGCGGGTCGAAGGCGATGGGCTGCCCGTCGACCAGGTCGGTCAGGTGCCGCCCGTCCAGGTCGTCCACGGCGACCATGCCCACGTCGTAGTCGTCGTTGCCGGACCGCGACCAGGGCCCGGCGACGAACATCCGCCGCGCGGGGAAGGCGCCGTACGGCTGCCGCCCCTGGTCGTACCCCGGGACGAAGGTCCAGTTCTCCGCCCAGTCTCCGGCGCCGTCCTTGACGCAGTGCCCCGCGGTGACGACCACGTCCCTGTTCGCGCTGCGCACGGCGCTGGCGGAGCAGGAGAAGTCGACGCCGTTCAGCGTGAGGAAGACCCTCCCGGTGGTCCTCGTCACCGAGCCGCCCGACGCCCAGCGCGTGCCGCTCGTGGTGGCGGGGGGCATCGCCGCCGCCTGTCGTATCCTGGCCGGTCCGGCAGGCCGTGCAGGGAGGCCGGGTGCGAGGATCCCTCCGGCGGCCTGGGGCAGAGCGGCCCGGGCGATCGAAGGCAGCGTCGATGGGGCAAGCAGCCCGATGGGGACCGCCCGCGCCATCCGCTGCGGCGTCCAGTAGAGCCCGGAGGCGTGCCCGGCGACGTGTTCCACGACGTCTCCCACCGGGGGAACCTCCCGGCCGGGGGCTCCCAGGAGTCCGGTGACGAGGGCGGCGACGGCAAGCAAGGGGAGGCTCGGGGTCATGGCTTCCGAGTGTGGACCACGGACAGTGCTTTCGTGGTCACTTTCGGTGAATCACGTGAGGGACGTCTTCTGCGCCGCGTTGTAGACCGCCTCGGCCTCCGCACCGAAGTAGGGCCCGAACATCCAGGAGGGCGCGAAGCCGTACTTGAAGCTGTTCACCGAGGTGAGCACGCCGGTGCCGGTGCTCGGGTCGAAGTCGGCGAACCACGGCCCGCCGCTGGCGCCGCCGGTCATGCCGCAGCTCAGCCCCTGGTCCTGCGAGCCGAGGAAGTCGTCGAACGTCCGCCCGCCGCAGTAGACCAGCCTCGACCCGTCGTACTGCCCGCCCGCCGGGTAGCCGAAGGCGTACGTCTGGCGTCCGCGCGGCCGGTTGAACGCGACGCCCTGGCCGCCGACGGCGTCGGTGAGGCTCCTGCCGCCCTGCGGCGCGACGACGGCGGCGGCGACGTCGTAGTCCATGTTCTCGCCGGAGTTCCACTGCGAGGTGGTGAGCAGGGTGGCCGCCGGCCAGGTGCCGTCGGGCCGGTCGCCACGGTCGTAGCCCGGCACGAATACCCAGTTGGCGTGGAAGGCCCCGTTCAGCTTCACACAGTGACCCGCGGTGATCACCACGCTCTTGTTGGCGCTGGTGACCGCGGTGCCCGAGCAGGAGGCGTTCCGCCCGGCGTCCGGCCCGGCCGTGACCGTGAAGAACACCCTCCCCGTCGTCTTCGCGACGGTCCCGCCCGCCGTCCAGGACGAGCCGGAGGTCCGCGACGAGACACGGGCGCCGGTGATGGCCGCGGCGAAGTGCCTGTCGCCGGTGCCGGGCACGTCCAGCGGCTCGGCCGCCTCCATCCTCGCGACGGTCCAGAACTTCCTGACCGTGCGCTGCTCCGTCGTCGTGTCGGCCGCTTCGTGTACGGCGGGCCGGGGACCGGCGGCGGCCGACCGCGTGATGGTTCCCGGCACGGGAGCCGCGGCGCCGCGGGCGGCGGGAAGCACGGCCCCCGCGACCGTGAGGACCGGGACCGAGAGCAGCGCGAGACGTCGTGCGGTGGGGTGCATGCCTACCTCCGGGTCGGGGGGATGTCCTGACGCGGGAAAGTAGCGACGCTTTCCACCGGATTTCTCGCGATCCGCCTATACGGTTATGGCGGTATTCGGGCATATATGTGCTGTTTTCTCCTACGTCCCGGCCGTTCCGCGTACGGCAGTGCCGATGCGGCTCGGGACCGCGGCTTGGGGACAATGGGGGGATGAGCTCCCAATCACTGCCGCAGCCCCGGTCTGTCGTCGTGCTGGGTTCCACCGGCTCCATCGGCACCCAGGCTCTCGACGTCGTCGCCAACGCGCCCGGACGGTTTCGCGTCACCGCGCTCGCCGCCGGCGGCGGCCGGGCCGACCTGCTGGCGAGGCAGGCGGCCGAGTTCGGGGCCGAGACGGTGGCGGTCGCCGACCCGGCGGCCGTACCGGCACTGCGTGAGGCGCTGGCGGCGGCCGGCGCACGGCCGCGGGTGCTGGCGGGCCCCGAGGGGGTGGCGGAGGTCGCGGCGTCGCCCTGCGACGTCGTGCTCAACGGCATCACCGGGGCCCTGGGCCTGACCTCCACGCTGGCGGCGCTCGAGGCGGGCCGGGTGCTCGCGCTGGCCAACAAGGAGTCGCTGATCGTGGGCGGCCCGCTCGTCAAGCGCCTGGCCGGGCCGGGGCAGATGATCCCGGTGGACTCCGAGCACTCCGCGCTCGCCCAGTGCCTGTGGGCGGCCGGGCCCGGCGGGGCCGACCCCGCGGCCGTACGGCGGCTGGTGGTGACGGCGAGCGGCGGCCCGTTCCGGGGCAGGAAACGGGCCGAGCTGACGGGCGTGACGCCGGAGATGGCGCTGAACCATCCGACCTGGAGCATGGGCCCGGTCATCACGGTGAACTCGGCGACGCTCGTCAACAAGGGCCTGGAGGTGATCGAGGCCCACCTGCTGTTCGACATCGGGTTCGACCGGATCGAGGTGGTGGTCCACCCGCAGTCGATCATCCACTCGATGGTGGAGTTCACCGACGGTTCGACGGTCGCGCAGGCGAGCCCGCCCGACATGCGGCTGCCGATCTCGCTCGCGCTGGCCTATCCCGAGCGGGTGCCCGGCGCGGCCCGGCCGGTCGACTGGACCGCCGCCCACACGTGGACCTTCGAACCGCTCGACGACGAGGCGTTCCCCTCGGTCGCGCTGGCCCGTCACGTGGGCGCCCTGGGCGGCACGGCGCCGGCCGTCTACAACGCGGCGAACGAGGTGTGCGTGGAGGCGTTCCTGAAGGGCGCCCTGCCGTTCCTCGGCATCGTGGACACGGTGGAACGCGTGGTGGCCGCCCACACCCCCGGTCCCGCGGCGTCCGTGGAGGAGGTCCTCACGGCGGACGCCTGGGCGAGGGCGCGGGCGGCCGAGCTCACGGCCTGAGCCGGTCCTCGGCGCGACCCGGGTCAGGCGGGCCGCGCCGAGGGCGGGCGGGTCAGGCCGCCGAACAGGTCGGCGTCGGGGTGCCGCTGCTCGATCCGTTGGCCAGGAAGCCGAACGTGGTCGAGGCGCCGGCGCCCAGGCTGCCGTTGTAGTTCACGTTCCGCACGCTGACGTCGCTGCCGGACTGGCTGAGCGTGCCGTTCCAGACCTGCGTGATCGTGCCGCCGCTCGGCTGGGTCCACTTGACGGTCCAGCCGCTGATGGACGAGGAGCCGGCCTTCACCGTCACCTCACCCTGGAAGCCGCCGCCCCACGAGTTGGTCACCTTGTAGGTGGCCGAGCAGGCGCCGTTGCCGGGGTCCGGGCTCGTCGAGGGGCTGACCCGCGGGCTCGGCGAGGTGTTGGGGGAGGTGTCGGGGGACGGGGAGACGGGCGGGTTGGGGGACGGGCTGACGGGCGGGTTGCCCGAGCCGCCGACGCCGGTCACCTCGCCGTGGCCGCCGTCGAAAACGACGTCGGAGCAGCTGTAGAACGTCTCGTTGCTGTCCGAGCGCTGCCACACGGTGTAGATGATGTGGCGGCCGCTCTTACCCGACGGCAGGCGGGCGTTCCAGTAGTAGTGGCCGTCCTCGGTGCCCACCGAGCCGACGCTCGGCGGGTTGGTGACGCTGTCGAACGGCGTCGACTCCAGGTCGCTCCAGGCCAGCGGGCGGGTCGGGCTCCAGGAGTCCTTGGTGATGTACGACCGGAACGTGCCGGGGTGCGCGGCCCACTTGTTGTACTTGAACTCCATGGTCGCCCCGGCCGTCAGGTGGGTGACCGGCCAGTCGTCGCGGGCGAGGTCGAAGCCGCTGAAGTCGTAGACGACCGCGCCGCCGCTGCACAGCTGCCCGTCCGGGATGAAGCCGGACATCCGGCCCGCGCCGTCTGAGCGGAGCACGGCGAACCAGTTGTACAGCGCGTTGGTCCCGCCCTTGGCGACCGCGGCCGCGCAGGCGGGGTTCTTAGGCTGGATGGCCCCGCTCGAGGTCGTGCCGTCCTTCCAGCACAGGTAGGTGCGGCTGCCGGGCGCCATCGGGGCGCCGTGCGCGGACGCCGGGGAGGCGAGTACGACGGCGGAGACGAGGGCGGACAGTGCGGCGACGATCAGCCCGATCGTCGTCTTCGTTACTTTTCTTCGTGGTCTACCCACGGGCTACCCTTTCGCGTGGTCATGGCTGCCGCACTCGTGGTGCAGCACGGCACCGCCGACGGCGCGAGCACGTCGGCCCGGGGGGACAGCCGTTTGACTTACCGACCAGGTGGTGCGTAGAGCGCTCTCGCGATTCGGACTCTAAGTCGGCTTCCTCGCGGCTGCCCACCCGGGCGCGGCCGCGGAACCCGTCCTCGCAGGTTCTTCGGCGGCGGGTCATGAAACCTTCATTCGTTGTGAAAAGGTTTCGGGCCGTCCGGCGTCGCGGCACTCCTTAGACTGGGAGGGCCCTTCCATCGGGCGTCGCCTATTACGCAAGGTGCAGAAATGTCTGTTGATCTCGGGATTCCCGCCGTACGGACCCAGCCGATCGCCAAGCGGCGGGTGTCACGTCAGATCATGGTCGGCTCGGTTCCCGTCGGCGGGGACGCGCCGGTCTCGGTGCAGTCCATGACGACCACGCTGACCGCCGACGTGAACGCCACCCTGCAGCAGATCGCCGAGCTGACCGCGGCGGGCTGTCAGATCGTGCGTGTCGCCGTGCCGTCCCAGGACGACGCCGACGCGCTGCCGGCCATCGCGAGGAAGTCGCAGATCCCCGTGATCGCCGACATCCATTTCCAGCCCAAATACGTCTTCGCGGCGATCGACGCCGGATGCGCGGCCGTGCGGGTGAACCCCGGAAACATCAAGAAGTTCGACGACAAGGTCGGCGAGATCGCCCGCGCGGCCTCCGACGCCGGGGTGCCGATCAGGATCGGCGTCAACGCCGGCTCGCTCGACCCGCGGCTGCTGCAGAAGTACGGCAAGGCCACCCCCGAGGCGCTGGTGGAGTCGGCGTTGTGGGAGTGCTCGTTGTTCGAGGAGCACGGCTTCCGCGACATCAAGATCTCGGTCAAGCACAACGACCCGGTCGTGATGATCCAGGCCTACCGGCTGCTGGCCCGGCGCTGCGACTATCCGCTGCATCTGGGGGTGACCGAGGCGGGGCCGGCGTTCCAGGGCACGATCAAGTCGGCGGTGGCGTTCGGCGCGCTGCTGGCCGAGGGCATCGGTGACACGATCCGGGTGTCGCTGTCGGCGCCTCCGGTGGAGGAGGTCAAGGTCGGCGCCCAGATCCTGGAGTCGCTGGGGTTGCGTGAGCGGGGCCTGGAGATCGTCTCGTGTCCTTCCTGCGGGCGGGCGCAGGTGGATGTGTACACCCTGGCCGAGCAGGTGCAGGCCGGCCTCGCGGGGCTGAAGGTGCCGCTGCGGGTGGCCGTGATGGGCTGTGTGGTCAACGGCCCGGGCGAGGCCAGGGAGGCCGACCTCGGTGTCGCCTCCGGCAACGGCAAGGGCCAGATCTTCGTCAAGGGCGAGGTCGTCAAGACCGTGCCCGAGTCGCGGATCGTCGAGACCCTGATCGAGGAGGCCCTGCGCATCGCCGAGGAGATGGGCGTCGACGTCGACCTCGACGACGACGAGACCACCGGCCCGGAGGTCGTCGTCCGCTGACCGCCGAGTTACACAACGCAATGCTCTGACTACACAATGGCAATGATCGGGTAGTGCGGAACGTACCTCACCGGTCACACCGCGAAGCTGTCCTCTGCTGTTCGGAAGCAGAGGAGCGATGCCGGTGAAGCGGGTCGTTGGTGTGGTCGCGAGTATGGCGACGCTGGTCGCCGGGCTGGTCGGACCTGGAGCGGCCGCCGAGGCCACTGAGGCCACGGAGCGGAGCGGCGGATCGGCCCCGCACGATTGGGCGTGGGAACCCGGACCGGGTCAGCGGGGGCACTGGGGGCCGCCGCAGCGTCCGCTCGAGTGGAAGCAATGCCCGCCGGAGACCAAGTCGGCCTCCGGCGGTCTGCTCGGTCTCGCCCGGGCCCGGTCCCTTCAGCCGTCTCGCCGGGGCGAACGGCGCGAGCCGGTGCAGGAGTGCGCGGAGCTGCGTGTCCCGCTCGACTACCGCGAGCCGTACGGCCAGCAGATCACATTGGCGCTCAACCGCGTCAGAGGCACCGCCTCGCGTGACGGGAACCATCTCGGCGCGCTTCTGGTGAACCCCGGCGGCCCGGGCGGCGAGGGGCTCAGCCTGGCGAGGTATGTCGCGGCGCGGCTGCCCAAGGACGTCGCGGCGCGATTCGACGTGGTCGGTTTCGCGCCGCGCGGGGTGGCCCCCAGCCAGCCCGCCCTGTCGTGCGTGGACCCGGCCCGCTTCTACGCGCCGCCCCGGCCGGACAACGTGCCGAGGAACGACGCCGAGGAGCAGGTGCTGGTCGGCCGGGCCAAGCAGTACGCCGAGGGCTGTGGCAACCGCTGGGCCTGGTTCCTGCCGTACCTGACGACCGAGAACAGCGCGCGGGACATGGACGCGGTGCGTGCGGCGCTCGGCGAGGAGAAGATCAGCTACCTCGGCTACTCGTACGGCACCTATCTGGGGGCGGTCTACGCCACCCTGTTCCCGCAGCGGGTGCGCCGGCTCGTGCTCGACAGCGTGGTGGACCCCGACGGGGTCTGGTACGAGGCCAACATCGCCCAGGACCGCAGCTTCGACCGGCGGCACCGCGACTTCCTCGGCTGGGTGGCCGAACACGACGACGTCTACAAGCTGGGCGCGACGCAGTCGGCGGTGTCCTTCGCGTGGTACTCCATGCGCTCCCGCCTGCGCGACAGGCCCGCGGGCGGGATCGTGGGCCCGAGCGAACTGGACGACGTCTTCTCCAACGGTGCCTACAGCGACCGGCTCTGGCCGTACCTGGGGGCCGCCTTCTCGGCCTACGTCCGCGAGGGAGACCCCTCGGTCCTGGTGAAACTGTTCCACCTGGAGGCCGAGATCGACGCCGAGGAGGAGAACTCCTATGCGGTCTACCTGGGGGTGGAGTGCCGGGACGCGGCCTGGCCCCGGTCGTGGGACCGCTGGCGGGCCGACACGCGCAGGGCGCACGCCGAGGCGCCGTTCATGGCCTGGCCCAACGCCGTCTACAACGCCCCGTGTGCCTTCTGGCCGGAGAAGGGCGGCACGCCGCCCAAGGTGGGCACGTCACACCTGCCGCCCGTCCTGCTCATCCAGGCCGAGCGCGACGCCGCCACGCCGTACGAGGGGGCGCTGCGCATGCGCGGCCTGTTCCCGACCGCGCGCCTGCTCACCGCGGGCGGCGGCAACCACGGCGTGTCGCTCGCCGGCAACGCGTGCGTGGACCGGCAACTGGCGACCTACCTGCGGGACGCGGCGCTGTCGCCGCAACGCAGGGGCAAGCGGGGCGCCGACGCGACCTGCCCGGGCGGACCGGAGCCGCGGGCCACGCTGATGAAGGTCGCGGCGGGCGCGCGGGGGTCCGCGTCCCACGTCTCGGCCGTACGGCGCTGAGCCCCCCGGGCCGATACATCCCAAACGCGAACCGTTCGCGTAGGCTGGGCCCGTGATGCTGCGAACATCGGCGTCGCGCGTGCTCGACGACAGCGATCGTGACGAGGTGCTGGCGCTCCTCGACACCGATCCGGTCGCCAATGTGTTCGTAGCGGCCCGGGTCAGGGCCGTCGGCCTCAGCCCTTCACGGCTCGGCGGTCAGATGTGGGGCTACGGCCCGCGCGGCGGGCTGGTGTCCCTGTGCTACGCGGGCGCCAACCTGGTGCCCGTGAACGCCACCCGCGAGGCGATCCAGGCCTTCGCCGACCGGGCCCGCAAGCAGGGCCGTCGCTGCTCGTCCATCGTCGGCCCCGCCGCCGCCGTGGAACAGCTCTGGGAACGGCTGGAGCCGCACTGGGGCGCCGCCCGGGCGGTCCGGTGGGCCCAGCCGGTCATGGCCACGAGCTCCGCGCCCTCCGTCGAGCCGGATCCGCTTGTACGCAGGGTCCGTCCCGAGGAGTTCGGCATCCTGCTGCCCGCCTGTGTCGCCATGTTCACCGAAGAGGTGGGCGTCTCGCCGGACAACGGCGACGGTGGAGCGCTCTACCGGTCCAGGGTCGCCGAGCTCATCCGTATCGGGCGGTCCTACGCCCGTATCGACGACGGCCAGGTGGTCTTCAAGGCGGAGATCGGCGCCGTGACGCCGCAGGCGTGCCAGATCCAGGGCGTGTGGGTCCATCCCGACCTGCGTGGGCGCGGCCACGCAGGGGCCGGCATGGCCGCCGTGGTCGAACAGGCGCTGAAATACTTCGCCCCGGTCGTCTCCCTCTACGTGAACGACTTCAACCTCCCGGCCAGGGCCGTCTACCGCAAGGTGGGCTTCGAGGAAGTCGACATGTTCATGTCTGTGTTGTTCTGATCCCCGCGTCGGCCTGCGCCGGCCGCACCAGCCGGGTCAGCAGGTGGTCCAGCTCGGCCGCCGGGTCGCCGGTCAGCCCGGCGTGCACCGGCCCGGTCTGCACGACCGTGCTGCGTGGCGCGGTGAGCCAGCGGAATCGCGCGCCCAGCGGCTCCCCGCACAGGGGCCCCGCCTCCTCGCCGCACGCCCGCTCGTAGGCGGTCAGGGCCAGCCGTACGCCGGGCAGATCCACGGGCGCGCCCAGCGCCAGCAGCCGGGCCTCGTCCAGCTCGACCCGTGCGCACAGGTAGCCGCGCGGCTGGCAGTAGAGGATGACCCCCGCGTTGACCAGTTCGCCCCGCTCCACGCTGGGCACCACGCGAATCACCGCGTACTCGTAGACGTCCAGGTCGCTCATCGGCCCCCCTCCCGGGTGGCGCGCCAGAAGCCGCCGATCGTCGCGCCCCGCCCGCCGCCCCGCCCGTCGCGCCGTACGGGAGCGGAGGCGGTGGCGTTGTCGGTGGCGGGGTCCGGCAGCCAGTCGCGCGGCCCGGCGACCCGGGCGAGCAGGTGCTCGCTGTAGGCCCGCCGCACGGCCTGCGCGTCCGCGAAGCCCGGCTCGCCCTCCAGCCACTCGTCCGGCACGAGCGCGGTCACCTCGTCGAGCAGCGGGCGGGTGACGAGCCCGGCCAGGTCCGCATCGGCCTGATCCAGCTTCGTCGCGTACGGCGCGAGCACGTGGTCGCGGCCGTCGAACCGGCGGCGCGGGTCGGCCTTCGGCCAGTTGTGGTGGAACCACAGGGCCGCACCGTGGTCGATCAGCCACACCCCGCCGTGCCAGACGAGCAGGTTCGGGTTGCGCCAGCTCCGGTCGACGTTGTGGACGAGCGCGTCGAACCACAGCACGCGGGAGGCGAACTCGGCGTCGGGCTCCCAGGCGAGCGGGTCGAAGCCGAGCGCTCCGGGCAGGAAGTCGATCGCGAGGTTGTGCCCGGCGCTCGCGGTGAGCAGATCCTGAATCTCCTCGTCGGGCTCGCGGGCGCCGAGCTGCGGGTCGAGATCGATCACCTTGAGCTCCGGGGTGGCGAAACCGAGCCGCCTGGCGAGTTCGGCGCAGACGATCTCGGCGACGAGCACCCGCCGGCCCTGCCCGGCTCCACGGAACTTCACGACGTATGTGCCGAGGTCGTCGGCTTCGACGACGCCGGGCAGCGACCCGCCCTCCCGCAGGGGCGTGACGTACCTGGTCGCCGTGATCTGTTCGAGCACGAGAGGAAGGCTACCGTCAGGGCCGGCGGGCGCTCCCCTCCCCGCGTCCGCCGGCCGTCGTGACGGACAAGCTCGTCAGTTGGCCTTGCTCGGCAGCCACCACATGCGGCCTTCGGCGACGTCGTGATAGACGTCGAGCAGATCCATACCGGTGGTCTTGCTGCGTGACTCCGCGGCGGCCCACGCGTACACGCCGCGGGCGATCGCGCCGCGCTCCTGCTGGACCCGCATCGCGTAGACGAGGGCGCGGATCTCGTGCACCCGCCGGTCCTCCGGCTCGGCCTGCGCGGCGAGCTCGGCGAGCTGGCAGGCCAGACGCAGGTCGCCGTCGGCCGCCGCGGCGACGGCCCGGCCCGCGACCGACGCCGCGCCCGCCGACAGCTCGGCGACCGCGCGGGCGAACACGGCGTCCGGCGCGGGCTTGAGGTTGGCGGGGTTGCCGTCATGCCAGCCGCCGTGCAGCCGCCAGATGTTGCGCACGATGAACTCGGGCTCGTCGTGGCGCTCGCGCAGGTAGGGCCGCGCGGCGAGCGCGGGCGGCGGTTTGACCGAGTGCAGGATCTCGTCCAGGCGGGCCCCGGCGTTCATCAGGTCGAGCGTCTGCTCCACCAGGCTGTCGAGATAGTCGGCCGTGTCGGTGAGCGCCCGGCGCACCCGGGCGGACCCGAAGATCGGCAGTCCACGCCCGGGGAGCAGCAGGCCGGCGTCGAGTGCGGCCATCGCCCGCAGCGCCACCGCCCAATCGTCCGGATAGCGCTGGGTGCGCTGTGGGTCGCCCGCCCCCGGCACCGTCCAGGCGAACAGGTCGCCGGTCAGCAGCACACCCCGTTCGGGCAGGAACGCCCAGGTGGCGTCGTCGGTGTCGCCACGGGCGTGGGTGAGCTGGAAGGTCACATCTCCCAGGGACAGGGACAGCCGGTCGCGGTAGGTCACATCGGGGAGCCGTTGCGGTGGCGGCCAGACCAGCTTGGGGAAGCCCTGCTCGCGCAGGTCGACGAGTGCGTTGTAGCCGGCCGTCCTGCCCTGCTGCGCGAGCCTGCGGGCCAGCCCCTCCTGCGCCACGACCAGCGGTCGCGGGCCGGGCTCGGCGTCGAACTCCTCCATTCCGGCGAGCCGGTCGCCCCGGCTATGGGAGAAAATCGCATACTTGAGCGGCTCGGCCGACCACTTCCTGATAACGCGGTACGGCCGTGGGACGTCCCCGTCGTCGCCCATGTCGCCGGTGTCGAAGAGACCCAGCCCGTCCTCGCCGCGGATCACGTACACGTTGCCGCACGCCGGCCACATCCCCACGCCGTAGGTGATCTCCTGCACCCCGTCGCGGCGCAGCTCCGTGTAGGGCACGTCCTCCGGGCGCACCGAACCACGCCAGACCTCGTCGGCGTACGAAAGGATCGGTGATTCCATGGTCAAAAGCCTGATCCTTCGTGTGGACGGTGCACAGTAGGGAGATCCCTAATGTCCGTGCCTGCCGGTGACGCCTGCGCGGTCCGGCACGACGGCCGGACCGTCGCCGTTCCCAGGGGTGCGTGAGCTCCCACCTGTGCGCTCCCGCCTGCACGCTCCGTCGACCCCGGCACGCCTGGGGACCCGTGCTCAGCCCAGGGCTCGCGCACCCGCACCCCGTAGTACGCCCGCGATGCGGCGGCCACACGCCGAACCCTGAGGCGTAGCCGCGCTGCCGCATGCCGCATCGGTGAGCTGAGCCCGCACAAGGACCGCTAGCCCCTCGTCGCCGCCCAGGCCCCCCTCGTCGTGTGGGTCGGCGTTGTGTGGGTCGGCGTCGTGTGGGTCACGGGCGGAGCCGTCGACGTCGGTGTCCCCGGCGGTGCGGTGCTGGAGCGGATGGGGGTGCCGGGGGCGGGTGGTGGTTCAGAACGGCGGTACTTCGAGGTTGTTTGTGAAGGTGGTTATTGTTGTGTTGCCGCCGGCCTGCTCATCCGTCCGGTGGGTTGTTCGGCTGCTTGTCTCGCCGCTGGTCGTGTTGTGGCTTCCGGTGGTGGTGGGGGCCGTGGGCGGGTGTGGAGGAGTCATGATCGTGGTGGGTGCTCCGGCGTGGTCTGCGGGCAGGCGTCCGGGCGGGGCGTCGGGCCAGTGGCGGGGCTGGGGCTGCGGGGCGGGCTGGATGATCGCCGGGAGCGGGCGTGCGTAGGTATGCCCGAGCGGGCTGGTCCAGACGATCAGCTGGGGTCCACGTGAGGTGACCCGCCAGCCGCCCAGGTGTCTGGCGCGGTGGTCGTGGCGGCAGGCGAGGTGGAGGTTGGCGGCGGTGGTGACGCCGTTGTCGGCCCAGGCCTGGATGTGGTCTTGGTCGGTGCGTGTGGCGGGCATGCGGCATCCCGGCCAGGAGCAGACCCGGCCGCGGATTTGGACGTAGCGGCGTAAGGCCGCTCCGGCGTGCCGGCGATCGGCCGATTCGGGTGAGCCGGCCGGCTGTGGCCCAGCGGCGGGCCCGGTCTGGGGGCCCGGGTGCCCGGTGTCGCTGAGCTGGGCACAGCGGCGGGCCAGGTCGGCGACCAAAGGCGCCCAATCCGCGGCACCAGCAGCGGCGACGGTATTGGCAGCGGTCGCGGCGGGTGCGGTGACGGTATTGGCAGCGGTCGCGGTGGCGGCGGTCGTGGTGGCGGCGGTGGTGGTGGTGGCGAGTTCGCGTAGCCGGGTGAGGGTGATCTGGAGTTCGACGATGCCGCCGCGGGCGTCGCGTGGGGGCCGTTGCGCGGTGGGGCAGGGGCGCCGGCGGGTGATACCGGTCAGCAGTAGGTGCCCGTCGTCGGCGCAGATGGCATAGCGCCACTGCCCGCTGAGCATGCCGGCGACGATGCGGCGGGCGTGAGCGGCGTGGACCATGCCCCAGCCGGGCAGGTGGGCGGGGTGCTCGTCGAGGCCGAGCAGGGTAGTCAGTTCCACCCGTATTTCCGGTATCGACCACCTCCAGCCCGCGACCGGCCGCTCACCGGCATGGTCAAGCCCTCGCCGGAGTCCCTTGTGCCCGGGTCCGTTCCCCGCCTCGTGGGCGAAATCGTGGCGGTCCTCACTCCCGGGGCTGTGCCCGCGCGGTTGCCCGGGGCTGCGCCCACGCTCGTGTTCAGGGCTGTGCCCGCGCTCGTGGGCGAAGTCCTGCCGGTGCTCGTGTGCGGAGTTGTGCCCGCGCTCGTGGGCGAAGTCCTGCCGGTGCTCGTGTGTGGGGTTGTGCCGGTGCCTGTGCGCGACCTCTTCGCTGGGCCTGTGTGCGGGGCTGTGCCCGTGCTGGTGTCCGGGGGTGGTTGCCGGTTCGCTGGTCCCGCCGGGTAGCCCAGGACGCGCAGCACTACCGCCCTTGTGGCCGGCTCCGCCATGGGTTGCCGCGCGCGTTCCACCGTGGGGTTCAGGGCGTGTCCCCGCGTGGGGTTCAGGGCGCACCTGGCCGGACGTCTCACGGGGCACCTCAGGGCGAACCGCGGTTGCGGTCTTCTCGGTGGTCTCGCCAATGGTCCCCACCGCAGTTCCGCTGCCGGTCTGGTCGCTGGTGCCTTCACCGGTTTCCTCGCCGGTCTGGTCGCCGGGCTCGCTGCTGGTCTCGTCAGCGGTTCCCCTACTGGTTTCCTTACCGGACTCGCTGCCGGGTGCGACGCCGGTCTGGTCGCTGGTGCCTGCACCGGTTTCCTCGCCGGTCTGGTCACCGGACGCGCTGCTGGGCTCGCTGCTGGTCTCGTCAGCGGTTCCCCTGCTGGTTTCCTTACCGGACTCGCTGCCGGGTGCGACGCCGGTCTGGTCGCCGGTGCCTGCACCGGTTTCCTCGCCGGTCTGGTCGCCGGGCTCGCTGCTGGTCTCGTCAGCGGTTCCCCTGCTGGTTTCCTTCCCCGCCGCAGTCGGGGGTGGGGGTGCAGGCGAAAGGTCAGGGGAGCCGGCCGGGGCGTCGGAAGAGGAGGTGTCACAGGCGTCCACGAAAGGGTGAGCGCGGACATGAGCGATGATCTCGGCATCGGACAGGCCTTCGAAGCTGCCGTCCAGACTGCCCAGGAACAGATCAGCACGAATGTGATCGACGGGACGGCGGTCCCCGGCGCGTTTGCACGCCCGGGCCAGCTCATCGATGCGCTCACACCCGGCCACCGCCCGCTCCAGCGGCAGATCCAGGCCCGACACCGTCGCGGTGCCGTCGTCGTTGCGCATCCCGACCACCCGGCGCCTGCGCACCGCCTCCCGATAACGCCTTTCCGCCCAGCCCGGATCGATCGCCAGCACCAGACGCTGAATCTGCTCCACCAGCTCCCCCACCGTCCAGGTCGCGGCCTGGCCGATCAAGTGCTCGCAGACCCAGCCGGCCTGAGCGTCGGTCAACCCGCCGGTCCACCGGATGAAGGCCACCGCCCGCGGCTCGTCCAGCGTGCCCGCCAGCATGGCCTCCCCCAGGACGGGAAGACGCCGGTGCAGGTTCCAGGCCAGATCGAACGCCGAATCCGCCCGGCGGCGGGACCACACCAGCGCCGCCCGCGCCTCATCGGGAGCGAACTCCTCCGGCACGTGCAACCGGACCACGCCGTCGCCGGAAAACTGCTCACGCAGCCCGACCTCCAGCAGCGCCTGCAAAAACCGCGCCCGGTCATGACAGGACTGCCGGTAGGCCGCCTTGAGCACCTCGACGGTGTCGAACCCCGACACCCGCTCCACCACGATGCCGGCCAGCAACCCGGCCAGCTCCGCCCCCGGCGCCATCGCCGCCAGCCCCTCGGGAATCGCCACCGGCGCCTGCCGCGGCCGGCACGACGACGCCGGCCGCTGCCGTCCACACGGCGACGACACCGGCACAGGCACAGGCGCGGACGCCGACGTGGACGTGGACGTGGGTGCGGACGTGGAGGTGGGTGCGGACACGGCGGGTGGCCCTCCGGGGAGCGGAGACACAGGCGGCTGATGGGTTCCCGACCGCCCGGATCGGGACGTCCTTCACGCAGACTCGGCTCAACACACGGCGTATGGCCCTCGACGGCCCGCCAGCAAGGCTCACCTGTAACGGCTACCCCAACCCTACCTCGAACACACCATCGAACCAAGCCCCGACCAGCGACAACATGGAGCCACAACCCGCTCCCAGCCTCACCACGCCACCCCCAACCGAGCCCCAGGACGTCGAAAACCCGGACCGGCAACCACTCCCGACAACACCAAGCGCCAAGCACCAAGCACCAAGCGTCAGGCGCCAGGCCCAGGCGGCAGACCCAGACAGCCGGCCAGCTAGCCACACCCGGCCCGGCAAGGGTGCCGGGGCTCCAGCGGACCCCCGCGCCATGGGTGCGCACGCGGCGGGAACGGATACAGCACAGCTGCTCACAGACAGAGCGCTACATGCACACGAGACGGACGCGGCACCGGCCCCGGGACGGGTTACAGGGCATGCGCGTGGACGCGTACGCGGCACCTGCGGCGGGAGGTGGACTCGTCACAGCTCGCCGCGTTCGACGGCCAGGGCCAGCTCCACGCGCGACCGCAGGCCGGTCTTCGCGTAGACGCGAGTGAGATAGACCTCCACGGTCTTTCGGCTGTAGTGCAGCTCCTCGGCGATCTGCGGGTTGCTCAGCCCGTCGGCGACCAGTTCGATGACGCGGCGCTCCCCGGGGGTGAGGCGGCCCGCCGACTCGGGAACCAGCCCGGCCTCGCGCAGGCGGCGTTCCGACAGCGCCGCCCAGGGCGCGGCGCCGAGCCGCGTGAAGATCGCGTGCGCGCGGGGGAGTTGTGTCGTGTCACCGAGCGCGCCGAGGACCAGCCGGGCCCGAGCCTCCTCGAACGGCAGACCGTCCGCGCGGGCCCGCTCCAGGCCGGCGCCGGCTCGCGCCCGGTCCCGGAACGCCCAGCCCACCGCCAGGTCGGCGGCGAGCCGGGCCCGGGGGGTCCCGTTCGTGGACCGCTCGTCCAGCCGGGAGGCCGCCGCGCGGCAGCCCGCGTCGTCGCCCGCCGCCCCCGTCACCAGCACCTCGACCGCCAGGGCCCGGTGCACCACCTCGGGCACCTCGTACGCGAGAGCGTCGGCGAGTTCGCGCCGTGCGGCGGCGAGGCCGCCCCGGCCGAGCGCCAGGCGCGCGCGGAACACGCATCGCATGCCCTGCTGCAGCGCGCAGCCGGGCGGCGGTTCGGCGAGGACCCGCGCGGCCTCGTCCAGCCTGCCCTGGTCGAGCAATATGTCCAGTTCCATGTTGCGCAGCAGGGCGAGGTTCTCCAGCAGGCCCGCCTCGGCCAGCGCCCGGCCCGCGACCGCGATCTCCTCCAGCGCCCGCGCCCATTCGCCGCTCATCCGCCGGATCACGGCCATGGTCCGTACGTGCTGCCCGGCGATGTCGTGCCAGCCGAGGCCCCGGTGGATCTGCTCGGCCTGGTCGAGCACTTCGACGGCGCGGGAGCGCAGGCCGGCTGTCGCCAGCACGTGCGCCGCCGACTCCAGCGACGCGAGCCGGGCGCCCGGCGGCAGCGCCGCGGCGAAGGCGAGCAGGTCGTCGACCGCCCGCCGCGTTTCGGCCCAGTCGCCCTGCACGAGCGCGTGGAGGGCCAGATAGCCGACCGTGATCGCGCGGTCCTGCGGCGGGCAGTCGGCCACGCCCTCCCAGGCCCGCCGTGCCGCCTCCCTGCTGGGGTGACCCATCTCCGCGCTGACCAGCGCCTGCTGGGCGAGCAGCGCCGAGGCGTCGTCGGCCTTCGGGATCTGGCGGCGGGCCACGTCGAGGGCCACCTCGTACCACCCCATCGCGTGGGCCGCGCCGACCGCGGTGTACGCGGCGCGGGTGCCGCGGCGGCCGGCGGGCAACGCGGCGAGCGCGCGCTGGGCCGAATTCAGGGCAAGAGCGGGCCGCGAGCCCTTCCAGTACGCGAGAGCCTGCCTGGCCAGCAGTTCGCCCGGCTCGGTGGACAGTTCGGCGGCCTTGCCGTACCAGTGCGCGGCCGACAGCGGCGCGGTCCAGCGGGTGAGCTCGGCCGCGCGCAGCACCGCGGGCAGGGCCTCGGCGGGCGGCCCCGCCTCGGCCATGTGGGTGGCCCACTCCAGGACGCGCCTGGTCCCGGTCAGTCCCTCGCGTTCGAGCATGTCGGCGATGCGGCGATGCACCCCGCGCCGGCCGGCGGCGCCGAGGTCGTCGTAGAGCGCCTCGGCCACGAGCGGGTGCGCCAGTGCGTAGCCGTCACCGTTTCTGGTGACCACGCCATCCCTGACCAGCGCCTCGATGGCGCGTTCGGCCCGGGGTGGGTGGAGTCCGGCAAGTTCGGCGAGCGCGGGGAGGTCGGCGGTCTCCCTCGTCCGCGACAGCGCGGCCAGCACGCGGGCGAGGTCGCGTCCGCCCCGGTCGCGCTGGAAGAGGCGGCTCAGGATCGCCCCCCGCCGTGCCCCCGGATCCGCCGCGCGTACGGCACCGCCGTGCACCAGGGCCAGCACGGCCTCCTGCACGAACCACGGGTTGCCCCGGCTCGCGACGTGGATCCGCCGCAGGACGGTGTCGCTCGGCGTACGGCCGAGCAGCCCGGTGACCAGGTCCGCGACCTCGGTCATGGTCAGCGGCTGGAGCCGTACGGACATGTCGACGTCGATGGCGGGAGGGTGGCGGGCGGTGCCGAGGATCGCGACGGCGTCGTGGCGGCGGGGGAGGGCCCGCAGCACGCCCAGCGTGTCGGCGTCGGCCAGGTGCAGGTCGTCGATGGCGAGAAGGGTGGGACCGGGCAGCGACTCCAGCAGCCGGGCGGCCATCGCGCCGGGTGCCGCGGCCGGGTGCCCGAGCGCGGCCTGGTCTATCGCGTCGAGCAGGTCAGACAGGGCGTCGGCAGCCCCGCCGCGCAGGGCCCCGAGCGCCTCGACGAGTGGGGCGTAGGCGCGCCCGCCGTCCAGTTCGCGGGCCTGGCCGCGCAGCACCCGGAAGCCGTTCAGCCGCGCGGCGGCCTCACCGAGCAGGTGGGTCTTCCCGATGCCGGGCTCGCCGAGGATGAGGACGGTCCGCGGCGTCTTCGACAGGGCCGACACCACCTGGTCGAGGGTGCCCGCGCGGCCCTCGCCGACGGCCGGTACGTCCACGGCTCGCCGTCACTCCCTTCACATCGTCCCGCTGGTGTCTCCTAGGACGCGGCGGAAAGGTTGAACGTTCACACGAAATGTGACGCGCTCGCACAGTGATCGCAAGGGGGTCCGTCTATCGAGATTCGAACACGGCGACGGCGGCAGCGCACAGCGTCTCCTCGATCACCTCGGCGGGCATGTCCATGGTCTTCACCACACCGGTTCGCACCGCGCCGAGGGCGGCCCAGGCGCGTACGCGCGTGCCGGGTGAGGGGTCGGGCCCGGCCAGGCGGGTGAACAGCTCACGGCCGACCTCCCTGATCGCCTCGCCCGGAGATCCCGGAGGGACGCTGTCGGCGCCGCCGACGTCCTCGGTGAGCAGCCGGATCACCGTGCGGTGCCGTACGGCGAACGCGGTGAGCGCGCGCAGGAACTCCCGATGGCCGGAGAACCGGGCGCCGAGCAGTGCGAGCAGGTCGTCGGCCGCCGGGGCGACGAGCTCGGCCGCCAGCCGGTCCTTGGGATGGAAGTGATAGGCGACCGCGGTCTTGGTCAGACCGACCGCCGCCGCGATGTCGGCGAGCGACACGGCGGCGTACCCCCGCTCCGCGAACAGGTCGCGGGCCGCGGCCAGGATCCGGGACCGGGTCGCGTTGCCCTGGTCGGATGTGGTCATCGTCTCATTTTCCGGCGCGCCGTCCGCCCGCCGATAAGTCCCGTTTACCCTCGTTCTGTATGGCCGTACAGGACGGCCGTCAGGACATGATACCCGGGACGGACGGCGATGAGCGGGATTCTGGGGCGGCTCGGCGGATGGTGCGCACGCCACGGCTGGATCGTGCTGACGCTGTGGGTGCTGGCGGCGGGCCTGCTCACCGCGGGCACCCTGGTGTGGGGCCGGCCGGTGAGCAACGACGTGTCGATCCCCGGCACGGACGCGCAGCGGGCGCACGAGCTGATGAGCGAGGGCTTCGGCCCGGGATTCGACCCGGGCGGGACAGTGCAGCTCGTTCTGCACACCGCGAACGGCACGCTGACCGACACGTCCCGCGAACAGGCCGTCGAACAGTCGATGGACGCCCTGCGGCGCGTTCCCCACGTCGTCGAGGTGGAGACGCCGTACCGGGCGGGCGGCATGTCGTCCAGCCGGCGCATCGGCATGATCACCGTACGGCTGCAGGGGCAGGACACCACCAAGATCGTGCAGACCTCCGAGCGGCTCGTCGCCGCCGCCGCGCCGGCGGTGCGGGCGGGCATCGAGGTCGTCCCGTCCGACGGCTCCACGCCGGCGGACAAGCAGATCGAGACCGGGGCCAGCGAGATCGCCGGCGTCGTCGTCGCGCTCCTGGTGCTGCTGTTCGCCTTCGGGACGCTGGTCGCCGCGCTCGTGCCGATCTTCACGGCGCTGATCAGCATCGGCGTGGGGCTCGGCCTCATCGCGCTGCTCGGGCACGTCGTGGACGTGCCCTCGACCGCGTCGATCCTGGCCACGATGATCGGCCTCGGCGTCGGCATCGACTACGCGTTGTTCCTGCTGTCGCGGCACCGGACGCTGCTGGCCGGCGGTGTGCCGGTGCGGGAGGCGGTCCGGCGCACGGCGGCCTCCTCGGGTGGGGCCGTGCTGTTCGCCGGCGGCACGGTCGTGATCGCGCTGAGTGCGCTGATGTTCGCCGGCGTCCCGCTGCTGCGCACGCTCGGCTGGATCACCGGCGTCTCGGTCGTGTGCGCCGTGCTCACCTCGATCACGCTGGTTCCCGCTCTGCTCGGCATCCTCGGTCACCGGGTGAACGCGCTGCGGCTGCCCTTCTTCGGGCGCACGGCCCGCCGCGACGGCCCGGCCACGGGCTGGGCCAGGCTGGGCGCCTGGGTGGCGCGCCGCCCCTGGCGGGTGCTCGCCGTCACCGCGGTCGTGCTGGCGGCGCTGGCCGCTCCCGCGGTCACGATCAAGCTCGGCCCCCTCGACAACGGGTACGGCGACAAGGGCACCCCCGCACGCCGGGCGTACGAGCTGATCGAGACGGGCTTCGGCCCGGGGGCCAACGGCGGGCTGGTCGTCGTGGCCGAACTGGACCGGAAGATCGCCGGTTCGACGCCGCCCGACCCGGTCGTGCGGACGCTGGCGCAGCGGGTGGAGCGCACCGAGGGCGTCGCGGCCGTCTCCCCGCCGAAGGTCAACGAGGACGGGCGCTCCGTGCTCATCCAGGCCGTCCCCGACTACGCGCCGAGCGACTCGCGGGCCTACGACGTGGTGAAGCGCATCCGCGCCATCGAAGTGCCCGGGGCGCGCGTCCACGTCGGCGGAGAGGTGGCCGGAGTGGCGGACATGGGCGACCGCATCATGGCCAGGACCCCGCTGGTCGTCGGCGTCGTCGTGCTGCTCAGCGCCCTGCTCCTGCTGCTGGCCTTCCGCGCGCCCCTGGTCGCGATCAAGGCGGCGCTGATGAACCTCGTCTCGCTCGGCGCCGCCTTCGGCGCCCTGGCCGTGGTGTTCTCTCACGGCCTGGGCAGCCGCCTGGTCGGCATGGACCCCCGCCCTCGGCCGAGGGGTCCTCCTTGTTCTTCTCGGTGCCGATCGACACGTACGTGCCGCTCATGCTGTTCGCCGTCCTGTTCGGTCTGTCGATGGACTACGAGGTCTTCCTGCTGACCTCCGTACGGCAGGCCTACGCGCGCAGCCGGGACAACCGGAGCGCGGTGGCCGAGGGGCTGGGGTCGACCGGCCGTGTCATCACCTCCGCCGCTCTGATCATGGTGGCGGTGTTCACCGCCTTCATCGCCTATCCCGACCCCCTGGTGAAGGTGTTCGGGGTCGGGCTGGCCGTGGCCGTCACCGTCGACGCGACCCTGATCCGGGGCTTCCTCGTGCCCGCCACGATGGTGCTGCTCGACCGGCTCAACTGGTGGATTCCCCGCTGGCTCGACCGGATCCTGCCGAACCTGTCGATCGAGGGCCACGAGGAGGACGGTGAGCCCGCGAAGACGGAGCCCGAACCGGCCGGTGCCGGCCGGCACGCCCGCCCCTGACGCGGTCACACGTCCGGGGCGGGCCTCCACCGGGTCAGAAGTTCTTGGTGCGGACCGTCCAGGGAGCCTTGGCCGCCAGGCCCGAGGAGCCGAGGATGTACGCGCGAGCCGTGGCGTTGCCGTTGAGCGTCATGTCCAGGAACTGGACCACGGTGGTCATGCCGTCGGTCATCTGGCTGCCGGTGATGAACCCGACGTGACCGGCCTGGGGATGCTCGGCCAGCACCGCCGCCACCTGCGTGAGGTCGTAGTTGGCCCGGGTGTTGTCATAGGCGATGTCGGAGGGCCCGCCGTCCAGGAACATCACCGGGGTGTGCAGCTTGGACAGTTCCGCGCGCGAGTATCCGAACGAACCGTCGGCGAACAGCCCGCTGTCCAGCGAGACGACGCTCTTGACCCGCCGGTCCTGGCCGGCGATCAGCGCTTCCAGCCCGCCGCAGGAGTGCCCGGCCGTGGCGACCTTGGACAGGTCGAGGCGCTGGTAGAGCGGTGAGCCGGCGCGGCTGTTCTCCCGCTCGGCCCAGCTGATCCCGTCGGTCAGCAGTGACGGAATCGGGGAGCCGCTCTGCACGCCGTTCGACGAGCCGTCGACCGAGGCGGTGTCCACCACGACGAACCCGCGGGCCGCGATGAACGTCAGCGCCTGGATCACCTCGCTGCCGTTGGTGTGCGCGCAGGCCCCGTTGCCGAAGACCAGCACGGGCATGGGACGCCCGACGGACGAGGGGTTCGACGGCCGGAACACGGTGTAGCGGTTGGTGCCGTACGCCCCCTCCCGGGTGACCGGGAAGTTGTTCTCGATGGCCGGCCTGGTCGGCGGTGTGGGACTGGCACTCGGCGAGGCACTGGGGCTGGGGGTGGGACTGGGCGTGGGGCTGGAACTGGGACTGGAACTGGGACTGGGACTGGGACTGGGCGTGGGACTGGGACTGGGGGAGGTGACGCCTCCGGTGCAGGCCACGCCGTTCAGGGCGAAGCCGGACGGCACCGGGTTGGAGCCGTTCCAGCTGCCGTTGAACCCGAAGCCGGCGCTGCCGCCGCTGGGAAGGTCGCCGTTGTAGGAGGCGTTGGTCACCGTGACCTGGGAGCCGGACTGGGTGTGGGTGCCGTTCCACAGTTGCGTGATGGTCTGCCCGGCCGGGAACGACCAGGTCAGCTTCCAGCCGTTGATCGGGTCGCCGAGGTTGCGGACGCTGACGCTCGCGCCGAACCCGCCGGGCCACTCGCTGGTCACCGTGTAGCCGACCTGGCATCCGGCCGTGGCCGCCGACGCGACGTGAGCCCCGGCCACCCCGGCACCGGCCGTCAGCAGCGCGGCGACGGCGGCGGACAGTCTCAACCGCCGGCGAAAAGTGCTGTCATGTCGCACAGGCTTTTTCCATTCTTCGAGGTGTGACGTTCGCGCCGACGAATACACGCTGGTGGAAACACGGCTTTCGGCCCCCGCGCCGGCGCGACATGCGTGTGAGCGCTAACAACGCCAGGACGCCGACGTTGTCCGTGAAGGCGCTCTGCCGCTGCCGGGAGTCAATCCCGGCACGGAGGGACGAGTCAACGAAGCGGCGTTTCCGCTGTTCTCACGACGCGGCGCCGCATCCCTGTCGAATCCCTGTCGAACAGGCGCGACGGGAAGCGGGTGAAAGCCCGGCCGTGCGGACACCGGTGAATATTTCATTCCTCCTGCCCGCCGTCGCCCGTGTCAAGTGATCACCGGAGGGGGCGGGCTGTCCTGCGGATCGGGACTCTGCCGGCCCGGGTTGCGCGGCCCGGGATCGTCCGGCCGGGGATCGCCCGACCCGGGGTTGTCCGACCCGGGGTTGTCCGACCCGGGGTTGTCCGACCCGGGGTTGTCCGGCGCCGGGCTTCTGGGCGGGCCGGAGGACGGACTCTCGCGCGGGTCGGGCGTGGTGGGCGGGCTCGGGCTCTCCTTCCCGGGGCCTGAGGCGCCCGAAGGGGACCCTTGCGGCTCCGGGCACCGGGGGCCCGTGACGGTCCTGGTGGCCGACCTGGTGGTGCCGCCCGGCGACGCCGTGACCGACACGCTCCGGACCTCCACGTAGCCGCATCGGGGCACGCCGCGCGGAGCGCCGAACGTCGCGGTGAACCGCTCGGCGTACCGGCGCGACCCGGACAGCGTGCGGTCCTCCGCGTCCCGTGCGGTGCTGGTCCGGCCGGCGTACGTGACCCTGCGGACGAAGGCGACGTGCAGGTCCACCGGGTCCTTCGTGGCCGACCTGACCCCGACGACGGCCGTCGTGCCGTCCCAGGCGTCGATCTCCACGCCCTCGACGGCGGGCGCGGGGCAGGGCGCCCCGGTGAGCTTCTCGGTGCGCGTACGGGTCCCTCCGCGTGCGGCGGGCACCGTGGACACCCGGACCTGCCGGTAGACGGTGGTCCCGCAGGCGGGAGAGGGGAAGGGCTGCTGCAGGCCGATGTGGTAGGAGGTGGCGCCCCGCAGCGCGACCGTCTGCGGCGCAGTGGCGACGAGCGCGTCCGGCGACGGCCCGGAGGCGAAGCGCGCGGTGAGCAGGACCCGGGCCGTCGTGCCGGCCCGTACGTCGACCGTGACCGCCTGGCCGTCGAACGCCGCGATGCCGAGGCCCGTGACCCGCACCGGTCCCGGCGGCGCGGTCGCGCCCATGTGGGACGGGGTGACGGCCGGCTCGGAAGGACCCGGCGGCTCGGAAGGATCCGAAGGATCCGGCGGCGTGGCCTCCCCGGTGGACACCGGTGTGCCGGACGGCTCGGGCGGCGTCGTCCCCACGTTCTCGTCCGGCGGGACGTCCGCGGCCGGGGCGTCCCCAGCAGGCACATCCGCCGGGACGTCCGCCTCCGGGACAACGGCGGCCGGAGGGCCGGCGGCCGGGGGAGGCACCGCCAGGGCGCTGTGCGGCGGCGGGGTGAGCAGGGTGTCCCGCGCGACCGGGGTCTGCCGGTTGGCCGCGACCACCGCCGCGATCACGATGGCGGACAACACGGCGGCGCCGATGACGAGCCGGGGAGCGAAACGCGCGAGCCGTTCGGCCAGCACGGTCTGGGCGAGGGACGTGGACGCCTCCACCGGCTCGGCCGGAGCGGCGAGGGGGAACGTCAGCGCCAGCAGGGTCGCCAGTTCGGCCAGGTGGCGGCGGCCTCGCTGCTCCCAGTCGGGCCCGTACGCGGCGGTCGCGGCGGTCTCCAGATCGGCGATGAACGCCCGCGCCGTCGGCGGCCGGTCCGCCGGGTTCTTGGCCATGCCGCGCGTGATCAGGCCCCGCACCGAGCCCGGCACGTCCGCCGCCGGAATGGGAGCGCCGCGGTGCAGCATGCGCAGCGCCGTCAGGTCGTCGGCCCGGTACGGCCGGCGCCCGGTGAGGCACTCGTAGAACACGCAGGTGGCCGCGTAGACATCGGCGGCCGGGCCGGCGAGCCCGCCGTACCACTGCTCGGGAGCCATGTAGGGCGGCGTGCCCGCGGGGTCCTCCGCCGAGCCGCTCGGCGTCGCGATGCCGAAGTCCGACAGCTTGCTCGTCCCGTCGGCCTGGATCAGCACGTTCTCCGGTTTGTAGTCCCGGTGGACGATTCCCGCGGAGTGCGCGGCCGACAGGCCCGACAGCGAGCCCTTCAGCACCACCAGCGCCGCTTCCGGGCTGGTCGAACCGTGTTCGGCGAGGATCCCGCGCAGCGAGACCCCGTCGACGAGTTCCATGACGATCGCCGCGCCGTCGCGCGCCTCGACGTACTCGTACAGGCGCACAATGCCGGGATCGCTCAGCTCGACCATGACCCGGGCCTCGTGCCGGAACCCGGCGAGGAAGCGCCGATCCCGCCGCAGTTCCTCGCGCAGGTACTTGATCGCCACGTAGGCGCCGGTGGTGACATAGGTCGCCAGCACGACCCGCCCGGCACCGCCCGCGCCGAGTTCGCGCACCTCCCGGTAGCCCGGCACCGACCAGGCGTTCATGACGCCGCCCCCTCGGATAGCTTCGACTCAAGGTCTCACCCGAAAGGGCGGTTGTCACCGGAGCAAAAACGTCACCTCGCGGATGTAGTCCGAGCCTGCGCGGTCACGTGCCGGGCCGCCCGTACGGCGAGGTCGCGGGCGCGGTCCACATCCACGCCCAGCAGGCGGCCCCCGCGCTTGACGATCCGCCCGCCGACCAGCACCGTGTCCACGGCGGCGGTGTCGGCCGCGGTGACGACCGAGGCGACCGGGTCGTGCACGGGCGCGAGGCCGGGGGCCCCGGCGTCCAGGATGACGATGTCGGCCTGCTTGCCGGGGCGCAGCGAGCCGGTCCTGCCGTCGATGCCCAGCGCGGCCGCGCCCTCGATCGTGGCCATGCGCAGCACGTCCGCCGCGGTGAGAGCGGGCCCGTCCTGGCGGGCGCGTCCGGCCGCGAACGCCGCACGCATCACGGAGAACATGTCGCAGGGAACGTCGGTGACCGTGTCCACGCCGAGTCCCGTGGTGATCCCGTACGACCGCAGCCTGCCGGTCTCGGGGTGGCCGTGTCCCATCTGCGACTCCACCGCCGGGGCCACCGAGGCCGTGCCGCCGCTGCCGGCGATCAGCTTCAGCGACTCGTCCGGCATGCCGTTGCAGTGCACGAACAGCACGTCCGGGCCGAGCAGGCCGGCCGCGTTCAGTCGCTCGACCGGGCCCTCCCCGGTGGCGTGCAGGCTGACCCGCAGGCCGAGATCGCGGGCGAGCGCCCAGTCGGCCCGCGCCGCCTCGACCGAGCCGTAGACCGGGCCCCAGGCGGCGAAGGCGGGAGTGACCAGGCCGTCGTCGGACGGCAGGAGCGCCGAGCGGACCCGCCGCACCTCGTCCTCGGCGCGGTCGGTGTCGCCCGTGCCCCGATGGGCGTACCCGAAGACCGCCCTCACCCCGGACTCGCGTAACGCCTCGACGGCCGCGTCCGTGTGGTCCGGGGTGAGCTGGATGTGCGACCAGTCGTAGACGGTGGTGACGCCGGCGTTGAGCGCCTCGATCGCGCCCCAGAGGTCGGCGGCGTACACGTCCTCCGCGCGGAACGCCGGGGTCAGAGTGCCGAGGACCAGGTCGAGGTACGCGCCGAGCGTCGCGTCGGCCGCGATGCCGCGCAGCACGCTCTGCCACACGTGGCGATGGGTGTCCACGAAGCCGGGAAGCACGATGCCGCCGGCGGCGTCGATGATTTCGGCGTCTTCCGGCCACACGTCCGGCTTCGGGCCGGTCGAGACGATGACGCCGTCCTCGATGACGACGGCCGCGTCCGGTACGACGTGCGGGTACGGCTCGGTGTCGACGACGGTGCCGTTGACGATGACCGTTCTCATGGCAGGCCTCTTTTCCTAATGCTTTCACTAAAGCTTTTGAGAAAGCTATCAGCATGAGGGACTAGGCTCAACCCATGCGACAGCGGGACCGGGTCGACGAGATGATCGAGGGATGGCGGGCCGAGCTGCCGGAGGCGGCGACCGTCCAGCTGGAGATCGTCAAGCGCGTCAGCCGGCTCAAGGCCCGCATCGAGGAGGTCACGCAGGCGGTGCTCGGCCGCCACGGCCTGACCTACGCCGAGTTCGACGTGCTCGCCACCCTCCGCCGGGCCGGTCGGCCGTACCGGCTCAAGCCGAGCAGGCTCGCCTCCCACCTGATGCTCACCACCGGGGGGACGAGCAACATCCTGCAGCGGCTGGCCGGCGCCGGGCTGGTGGAGCGGGAGCCGGATCCGGCGGACGGGCGCAGCTCGTGGGTCAGGCTCACCCCGCTCGGCGTCGAAAGAGCCGAGGAACTGTCACTGGCGACCACGGAGGCGCACCGGGAACTGCTGGCGAACGTGCCGGAACACGCCGCGCGCGCCCTGGCCGACCTGCTCAGGGACGTCCTGCTCGCGCTGGGCGACCGCAGCGGGCCCTGAACCGCCGCGCCCGGCACGCGTACGGTCCCGGCACGCGTACGGACCCGGGCGCTCGCGGGCAGGGCCTATCGTGCTTGCATGCCGCGCAACCTCATCCTGTCCGGGGGAGTGGCCCACGACTTTCCGGCCACTTCGGCCGCCCTCGCGGGCGTGCTCGCCGAAATCGGCATCGACTCGGAGATCACCGAGGACATCGCCGGAGCCCTGGCCGGGCCTCCGCCGACCGGCCTGATCGCGGTCAACGCGTTCCGCTGGAGGATCGACGGCGACGACTTCGCGGAGGAGCGGGACCGCTGGCGTTTCGAGACGCCCGACTCCGTCAGGCGGACGCTGCTCGATCACCTCGCGAGGGGCGGCGGGCTGCTCGCCGTGCACACCGCCTCGCTGTGCTTCGACGACTGGCCGGAGTGGGCCGAGATCCTGGGCGGCGCCTGGAGATGGGGCAAGTCGTACCACCCGCCGATCGGGCCGGCCCGGGTCCGGCTCGGCGGCGGTCATCCGATCGTCGACGGCCTGACCGGCTTCGAGGTGATCGACGAGGTCTACACCGACCTCGACGTCCTCCCGGACGTGGAGCCGCTGGCCTACTCGGGGGACCAGCCCCTGCTGTGGGCGAGGACCGTGGCGGGCGGCAGGGTCGTGTACGACGCGCTCGGCCACGACACCCGGTCGTACGAGAACCCCGTGCGCCGCACCCTGCTGCGCCGGGCGGCGCGGTGGCTCATCGGGAGCTGACCTCCGGGACCTACCGCCCCCACAGCGTCGCGGCGACGAGTTCGGGCACCAGCGTCTCGGTGAGCAGGGCGACGTCCGGGTCGTCGTCGTGGAGAAAGCGCACCGCCGCCGCCTGCCCCTCGACCTCCCCGCCGACCGCCAGCACGCGCGACCCGCGCATGCGGATCCACTCCATCGCCTGCTCGTCGTAGCGCGACCCGGGGAACAGCACGGCCCGGTAGTCGCGGGTCTTGGTGAGATAGACGTCCACGTGCGCCCAGTCGCCCGTCTCGCACGCGTCCGCCTGGATGCGCGGTCCCTCGCGGAACATCAGCGCCGACTGCTCCGCCGACGACAACCGCTCGGCCGGCGCGATCGTGTAGACGCCGTGCGGCCCGTCGAGCAGCCTCACGGCGTCCGCCAGCCACTCACGCCGGTGCTCCAGCAGGTCGGCGGTGGCCGCCGCGGCCCGCCGTACGAGGCCCGCCACGGCGTCGGGGCCCTCGGCGAGCGTGAGCAGCAGGGCGAGCGTGTGCTGGAAGGTCCGGCAGGCGACGCCGCCCCGCTCCTCGCCCGCGAGCATCGGCACGACCAGGTCGGCGCCCTCGGTCACGGGCGAGCCGGGCCGGTTGGTCAGCGCCACGACGAACGACCTGCCCCGGTGGAGGGCCAGGGCGTCGAGCGTCTCCCGGCTGCCGCCCGTCGCCGACACGACGACGGCGGCGGTGCGCGGGCCGGGCGGGGTGCCGAGCGCGGCGGAGGCGTACTCCGCGACGGCGTCCACCCCGGCCGCCCGCAGTCGTTGCGCCGCCACCCCCGCGGCGTAGCGCGAACTGCCCATGCCGAGGAACACGACGCGGTCGAACCGCCGCGTCAGCCCCTCGAACGGATCGCCGCCGTCCAGGAGGCCGGCCAGCGCCTCCAGTGCCTCCGGCTTCGCCTCCAGGTCGGCGAGAAAAAGCCCCGCGTCCACGCGTCCATCCCCTCGTTCGTAAGGCGTTTCGTAGTCGGGCGTTTCGTGGTCAGGCGTACCAGGCCCGCAGCACGCCCATCGGCGCGTACCGCCAGCGCGGCAGGTGGCGGGCGGCGTAGATCAGTTCGCGGCACTCCTGCTCGACCTCGAACGGCCGCAGCAGCGACCGGTCGAGCAGGTCGGCGCGGCCGGCCCGCGCGAGCGTCCGGGCGTAGGCCGCCGTCAGGTCACGGCGCGACGCGGCGGCCCAGGCGGCCGTCGCGTCCGGGTCGGCGGACCTGCGTCCGACCGCCACCTGCCCCGCGTGGTCCACGCTCGTCGTGAGCTGCGCGAGGTCGCGGGCCGCGGGCTGGTAGGGGTCGGCGTCCGCCACGGTCGGGTTGCCGTCGAAGTCGACCACCGCGTAGCCGTCCCGCCAGCGCAGGATCTGTCCGACGTGCAGGTCGCCGTGGACGCGGATCAGCGGTGTGGCGGGGGTGCGGGCGAGGGGCTCCAGCTCGCGGCGCAGGGCCTCGGCCCGTCCCGCCAGCCATGCGCCGTCCGCGCCGTCCGTCAGCGCCAGGGCCTCACGCAGCGCATCCTCGGCGCGGCCCCGCCACGCGCCCTCGCCGGGCGGCGACAGCCGTACGGGGTCGGGGATGACCGCGGACGGGGTGGCCATCGCGAGGTGCAGTTCTGCGGCGAGGGCGCCGACCTCGGCGGCGAAGCCGGTGCGGCCGGCCTCCGCCTCGTCGACGCACCACTCCCAGCCGTCCCGCGCCTCGGGCAGGTAGGCCGTCACCAGGGCGACCAGCGCGTCCTCCCAGTAGACCGCCGCGTACGGCGTGGCCGTACGGGCGAAGCCCGCCAGGTGCGCGAGCAGGCGGGGCGCAGGATGGGGGGCCCTCGACGGCCGGGGGAACCACTTGACCACTACGGTGTCACCCGCGATCACCGACTGGTTGGTCTGGTCCACGGTGATCGGCCGCTCTCCCGGAGGCACCGGCGGCAGCGGCCGCAGCGCCCGCACCGAGAAGGGCGGCGGAGCGAACCCGCGCGCCAGATCGCGCAGGACGCACCCGGTGACTCCGTCGCCGATCTCCAGCAGGAGGAGGCCGTCCGGCTCCTCGGTCACCCGCGGCCAACGGGAGCCGTCCACTCAATCTCCTGAACGTAAATTCAACAACACAAGCAAATTACAGGTTTAACGTGGCATCCGAAGTTTTGTCCATGTTGAGCTATCGTGCAACACTGGCCGCCATTCCTCACGCAAGGGAGCCCCCCATGACACGTCGCGTGCCCGTCGTCGTGGCCTCTGTTTGTCTGGCCTCCGCGTTGACCGCCTGTGGTGGCGGCGGCGCGGCCACCGACTCCGCGCCCACAAAGCTCAGCGCCAGCGCGGACCTATCCAAGCAGAGCCTGACGATCTCCATCTGGGACGGGTACAGCCCCAAGGATCTGCCGGAGCGAGTGAAGGCCAAGCTCGGTTTCGACACCAAGGTCGCCATCCACGACACGAACGAGACGATCATGGCCAAGCTGACCGCCGGCGGCGACAGCGGCATCGACGTGGCGTTCGTGTCCGGTCAGTACGCGCAGGCGCTCAACGCGCAGGGTCTGCTCGAGCCTCTCCACCGCGATCTGATCCCGAACCTGAGCAACCTCTACCCCGAGGCCTCCCAGCTCGCCTACGACAAGGGGAACGTCTTCTCCGTCCCGTACACCTGGGGGACCACCGGGCTGTGCTACCGCAGCGACCTGGTGAAGACGCCGCCGACGAGCTGGAAGGACCTGCTCGAACCGGCCAAGGACGTGAAGAAGAAGATCACGATGATGACCACCGAGCGGTGGCTGGCGCTTCCGGCGCTCAAGCTGCTCGGAGCCTCGGTCAACACCACGGACCAGGCCACGATCGACAAGGCCAAGGAACTGCTGCTGAAGGTCAAGCCCGACCTGCTCGCCTACGACGACACCACGTTCGGCGACCGGCTGAAGTCCGGCGAGGCCGTGATGGTCGAGGCCTGGGACGGCTGGTGCCCGACGTCGGAGAAGAACATCAAGTTCGTGGTGCCTAAGGAGGGCAGCGACCTCTGGGCGGACACGATGGTGATCCTCAAGAGCTCCAAGAACAAGGAGGCGGCGCACGCCTTCATCAACTACATCCTCGACCCCGAGGTGCACGGCTGGGTGCCCGCGAACATCCTCTACAGGATCCCCAACAAGGCGGCCATGGAAAAGGTCGACCCGAAGCTGCTCGAGAGCTACCCGACGCTGGCGGAGGCGCCGTCCGAGCTGCTCAAGGGTGAGAGCCTGGTCGACCTGGGCGAGGCTTCCACCGCCTACACGCGACTGTCCACCGAGGTTTCGGCAGCGCAATGACGGCCCGACAGCCCGCCCGCTTTCTCGGGAAGGCGGCCGGCCGTCTCGCGACGATGGGGCCCGGGTTCGGCTTCCTGACCGTCTTCATGCTGGTCCCGCTGGCGCTGGTGCTGAGCTACACCGTGTTCCGGCGGGGCCGGTTCGGGGGAGTGGTCTACGAGCCGACGGGGGAGAACTTCACCCGTCTCGCCGACCCGCTCTACCTCGACGTGGTGATCGGGTCGGTGAAGCTCGCGGCGATCACGACGCTGCTCGCCCTGCTGCTCGGCTATCCCACGGCGTACCTGATCGCGAAGCTGCCCGCCCGGTGGAAGGTGATCGCCCTGGTGGCGGTCGTGCTGCCGTTCTGGACGAACTTCCTCATCCGCACCTACGCCTGGATCGTGCTGCTCAACTCCGAGGGGCCGGTGAACTCCGGGCTGAAGGCACTCGGGCTGGAGCCGGTGAAACTGCTCTACACGGACGGCGCCATCGTCGCCGGGCTGCTCTACGCCTACCTCCCGCTGATGATCCTCCCGCTGTACTCGGCCGTGGAGAAGCTGGACCCGGAACTGCGGGAGGCCTCGGCGAACCTGGGCGCGCGGCCGGCCAGGACGTTCTGGTCGGTCACGCTTCCGCTGTCGCTGCCCGGCGTGCTGACCGGCTGCGTGTTCGTGTTCGTGCCGAGCCTGGGCAACTTCGTGATCCCGGAGCTTCTCGGCGGCGGGCGCCGGATCATGGTCGGCAACCTCATCCGCGACCAGTTCCTCAAGGCGCGCGACTGGCCGTTCGGTTCGGTGCTGGCGCTGGCCGTGATCGCCGTGCTCGTGTTGCTGCTGTTCGCCCAGGCGTGGGCCTCGCGGAGGGCGGGACGCGGTGCGTAGACACGGCTGGCTCCGGCTGCCCTTCTGGCTGACCTACCTGTTCCTGTACGCGCCGATCGTCGTGCTCGTCGTGATGTCGTTCAACCGGAACAAGTCGCCCTACACGTGGGGCGGCTTCTCCCTGGACTGGTACGGCAGGCTGGCGGAGAACGACTCGATCCGCACCGGGCTGGTGAACACGCTGATCGTCGCCTTCGGTTCGACGGTGCTGTCCACGGTGCTCGGCACGCTGCTCGCGGTCGGCCTGGCGCGCCACACCCGCTCCCGGCTGCTCGACGCCCTCTCGACCCTTCCCGCGATCCTGCCCGATCTCGTCATCGCGATCGGACTCCTGGTGTTCTACACCGCGATCAAGCTGACGCTCGGGCTGCACTCCGTGCTGATCGCGCACACCGTCTTCGGCATGGCCTTCGTCACGGCCGTCGTACGGGCCAGGCTCGGCGGGATGGACACGTCCCTGGAGGAGGCGTCCCGGGACCTCGGCGCGGCCCCGCTGACGACGTTCGTGAAGATCACGCTGCCCACGCTCGCCCCGGGCATCGTCGCGGGGGCGCTGCTCGCCTTCACGCTCTCGCTGGACGAGTTCGTGATCGCGTTCTTCACCGCGGCTCCGTCCGAGCCGACGCTGCCGATCGTCATCTACTCCATGGTGCGGTTCGGCGTGACCCCAGAGATCAACGCGCTGGCGACGCTTCTGCTCGCGGTGAGCTTCACCGTCGTGATCGTCGCGCAGCGCCTGACCAGACTGACCGAGGCACTGCGATGACTCTCATATCCATCGACGGCGTGAGCCGCCGGTTCGGCGAGGTGACCGCCCTCGATTCGGTCAGCCTCGACATCCGGCAGGGCGAGTTCTTCGCCCTGCTGGGGCCGTCCGGCTGTGGCAAGACCACCCTGCTGCGGATCCTCGCCGGGTTCGAGCAGCCGGACACCGGCTCGGTGCGGCTCGACGAGTCCGACCTGCTCGCGATCCCCGCGCACCGCCGCCCGGTCAACCTCATGTTCCAGTCGTACGCCCTGTTTCCGCACATGAGCGTGGAGAAGAACGTGGCGTACGGCCTGGAGCGGGAGCGGCTGCCCCGCGCGGAGATCCGGGAGCGGGTCGCCGCGGTGCTGGAGACCGTCGGCCTGACCGCACAGGCCCGCCGCAGGCCGCACGAGCTGTCCGGCGGGCAGCGCCAGCGGGTCGCCCTGGCCAGGGCCGTCGTCAAGCGCCCCCGGCTGCTGCTGCTCGACGAGCCGCTGAGCGCCCTGGACAAGAAGGTCCGCTCGGAGATGCAGCTCGAACTCAAGCGGCTGCAGCACGAGGTCGGCATCACTTTCGTCGTGGTCACCCACGACCAGGAGGAGGCCATGTCGCTCGCCGACCGGATCGCGGTCATGAACGGCGGCAGGGTCGAGCAGGTGGACGCTCCCGCGGACCTCTACGAACGGCCGCGTACGCCGTTCGTGGCCGGTTTCATCGGGGCCAACAACCTCTTCACCGGCAAGGTGACGGAAAAGGGGCTGGAGGTGGACGGGCTGGGCGTGCTCCCCGCGCCCGCGGGGCCCGTGGAGGGCGAGACGGCGATGCTCGCGGTACGGCCGGAACGGATCCGCCTCGACCCTGTCACGGAGGATCAGGGGATGCTGCGCGGCCGGGTCGTCGACGTCAGCTTCTACGGTGGCGTCTCCCACGTGGCGCTGAGCCTGGCGGGCCACGACCGCAACCTGCTCGCGGCCACGCAGGGGCGGGCCAGGGTCGAGACCGGCGCCGAGGTCGTCGTCACCTGGGACGCCGACGACGCCGCCCTCGTCCCGACGGAGGTCAGCGGCGGTCAGCCGTCCTGAGTGGGTTGCCCGTGGCCAGGCGGGCGTAGTCGAGGATCAGCTCGACGGCCCTGTCGGAGTCGATGGAGTGGTGCCGGGCGACGATGCGGTAGCCGTACGCGTCCTCGAGGGCGACGAGGTTGCGGGCGATGGTCTCGGAGTCCTGCGCCAGCGTGAAGACACCGTGGGCGGCGCCCGTCTCCAGGATCGTCTGGTACATCGACACCTGCCGGTCGAACAGCGTGGTCAGCAGCGCCGCGTAGACGCGGTTGCGGCCGGCCGCGCCGCCGAGCTCGCACAGCAGTCGCACCCCCGCGTCGTCCGGGCCGTCGGGCAGGCCCGAGCGGATCGTGACGATGAGCTTGTCCGCCGGGTCGGAGATGCCGCTTATCTTCTTCATGCGCCGCTCGTAGAAGCGCTCCATGCCGGCGTGCTGAGCCTCGATCAGCAGGTCGCGCAGGTCGGGGTAGTGGTAGAGCACCGCGCCGGAGGTAAGACCCGCCTCCTCGGCGATCTGGTTGAGGTGTACCCCTTCGGCGCCGTGCAGGAGCATCGCCCTGTGGGCCGCCTCGATGAGGTCGAGCCGCCGGTCCGCCTTGCTCTTGCGCTGAGTCATCCCACCCCTGTCATTGCACCTCGCTTCATATCGCCCGACACGATACCCCTCCAGGTCTTGACGGGTGTATCAGGTAGGTATTTGAATCACGCTTCAACTAGAATAAGAGGAGCCCCGAATGACGGCCACGCCCTTGACGATCCTGTTCATGCCGGAGAGCGCCTACGGGCCGACGAACAACTGCGTCGGCATCGGCGACGTTCTGCGCCGCCGCGGTCACCGCGTGGTGTTCGCCGCCGAGGCGTCGTGGAAGGGCAAGCTTTCGGCACTGGGCTTCGAGGAGGACCTGGTCGACCTGGCTCCGCCGGCAGAGGAGGAGCAGGACGCGGGGCAGTTCTGGAAGGACTTCATCCGCGACACGGCGCCGGAGTATCGCAAGAGCACGGCCGAGCAGCTGGACACGGTCATCAAGCCGATCTGGGAGGCGTTGATCGACGGGGCCAAGTACTGCGAGCCGCAGCTCAAGGCCATCATCGAGCGGGTGCGGCCGGACGTGATCGTGGAGGACAACGTGCTGGCCTTCCCCGCCCTGGTGACGGCGGGCGTCCCGTTCGTACGGATCGTCTCGTGCAACCCGCTGGAGGTGCAGGGCCCGGGCGTGGCCCCGCCGTTCTCCGGACTGCCGGCCGACGGCACCGGCTGGGCGGAGTTCCGGGCGGAGTACGACCGGACCCATCGTGAGATGTGGGAGGCGTTCAACGCCTGGGTGGTCGAGCAGGGCGCCCCGGCGTTGCCGGAGTTGGAGTTCATCCACGAGGGTGACGCGAACCTGTACGTGTATCCCGAGATCGCCGACTACACGGCGGAGCGGCCCCTGGGGGACTCCTGGACCCGCGTCGACTCGTCCGTACGGGAGACCGACGAGGAGTTCACGCTGCCGGACATCCCCGGCGAGGGCGCGCTGATCTACTTCTCGCTGGGCTCGCTCGGTTCTGCGGACGTCGAGCTGATGCGCCGCGTGATCTCCGTGCTGGCCCGTACGCCGCACCGCTACATCGTCTCCAAGGGCCCGCTGCACGAGGAGATCGAGCTGGCCCCCAACATGTGGGGCGCGGAGTTCGTCCCGCAGACGAAGATCATCCCGCTGGTCGACCTGGTGATCACGCACGGCGGCAACAACACGACGACCGAGGCGTTCCACTTCGGCAAGCCGATGATCGTCATGCCGCTGTTCTGGGACCAGTACGACAACGCCCAGCGCGTGTACGAGACCGGGTACGGCGTCCGCCTGGACACCTACGGATTCGCCGACGAGGAGCTCACCGGGGCCATCGAGAGACTGCTCGGCGACCAGGGACTGCGCGACCGGCTCGCGGCGGCCGGCGAGGAGATCCGCCGCCGCGACGGCCTGCGCGTGGCCGCGGACGTCATCGAGAACATCGCGACCAAATGACCAAGGGAAGCCGTCTGATCGGGGACGCCGCTCCGCGGGTCTTCTGGACCGACCGGCCCGGGGCGCCCGGCCCGTACGAGCCCCTGCATGGCCGCACCACGGCGGACCTGCTGGTGGTCGGCGGCGGCTTCACCGGCCTGTGGGCCGCCGTGCTGGCCAAGCAGGAGAACCCCGCCTGCGACGTCGTCCTCCTGGAGGCGCACTCGATCGCGTACGGCGCGAGCGGCCGCAACGGCGGGTTCGTCTCCGACTCCCTGACCCACGGGCTGGGCCAGGGAGCGAGGCTGTGGCCGTCGGACAACGCGGCCCTGCTCGCGCTCGGGCGGGCGAACCTCGCGGCCATCGCCCGCTTCGTCGACGAGCACGGCATCGACGCCGACCTCCGCCTGGTCGGCAAGACCACCGTCGCGGTGGCGCCCCACCAGGTGGAGGAGCTGAAGCGGGCCGAGAAGCTGCACCGCGAGCACGGCGAGGACGCGGTGTTCCTCGGCCGCGACGAGATGCGCGCGGACGTCGAATCGCCCACCTATCTCGCGGGGCTGCGCCTGCGCGGCACCGGCGGCGTCCTCGACCCCGCCGCGCTCGCGTGGGGCCTGGCCCGCGTCGCGGCGCGGCTCGGGGTGCGCATCCACGAGGGCACCGAGGTCACCGCGCTGACCCGGACGCGGACCGGCGTGGAGGCCGGGACGAGAGGCCGCGGCGTGGTGAACGGCGTGGCGAACGGCGGGGTGAGCGGTGTGGTGAACGCAGGGCAGGTGCTGCTGGCCACCAACGCCTTCCCCTCGCCCCTGCGCAGGCTGGGCCTGTTCGTGCTGCCGGTCTGGGACTACGTGCTCGTCACCGAGCCGCTGTCTCCCGAGCAGCGGGCGTCGCTCCGGTGGCCGGAGGGCCAGGGCCTGACCGACGCGGGCAACCGGTTCCACTACTACCGGCTCACCCGCGACGATCGCATCCTCTGGGGCGGGTACGACGCGATCTACAACTTCGGCGGCGGCGGCTCGCAGCAGCGCGACGCCACGCACGAGCGGCTCGCGCGGCACTTCTTCACGACGTTCCCGCAGCTGCGTGGCCTGCGCTTCACGCACAAGTGGGGCGGGATGATCGACTCGACCAGCCGGTTCACCCCGTTCTTCGGCACGGCGATGGGCGGGCGGCTGGCCTACGCCCTCGGATACACCGGCCTCGGCGTCGGCGCGTCCAGGTTCGGCGCGCTGACCGGTCTCGACCTGCTGGCCCGGCGGTCCACCGAACGGACACGGCTGCGGATGGTCCGCCGCCACCCGGTGCCGTTCCCGCCCGAGCCGCTGCGCTGGCCGGTGGTGCAGCTCACCCGCCGCGAACTCGCTCGCGCCGACGAGAACGAGGGCCGCAGAGGGCCCTGGCTGCGGTCACTCGACCGTTTCGGCATCGGCTTCGAAAGTTGAGGACGACCTCATGACGACATTGATCAATCCCGCCGACGGCCGGGTCATCGAGGACGTGCCCGACACCCCGCTCGACGGGGTGGCGCGGGCCGTACACCTGGCCCGGGAGGCCTTCGAGCAGTGGCGCGAGACGACGCCGGGTGAGCGGGCGCGGGTGCTGCTGCGCCTGGCGGACCTCGTCGAGCGGGACGCCGCGGAGCTGACCCGGCTGGAGGTCGAGGAGACCGGCAAGCCCGCCGCCGTGTTCCGGGACGGCGAGCTGCCGTTCGCCGCCGACAACCTCCGGTTCTTCGCCGGCGCGGCCAGGTCCCTGGACGGCACGGGCGCCGGCGTGTTCAGCGCCGGATACACGTCCGTGCTGATCAGGCGGCCGATCGGGGTCGTGGGGGCGATCGCGCCCTGGAACTTCCCCCTCATCATGGCGGTGTGGAAGATCGGCCCGGCCGTCGCCGCGGGGAACGCCGTCGTGATCAAGCCGGCTCCCCGGACGCCCCGCACCACGCTGCGGCTCGCCGAGCTGTTCGCCGAGGCCGGGGCACCGGAGGGCCTCGTGCGAGTGGTGACCGGCGGCGCGGACGTGGGGCGGGCCCTGGTGACCGACCCCGGCGTGGACATGGTCAGCGTCACCGGGTCCACCGCCACCGGCCGCGAGGTCATGCGCGGTGCGGTGGACGGCCTCAAGCGGGTCCATCTGGAGCTGGGCGGCAAGGCCCCCGCGCTCGTGTTCGCCGACGCCTCGCTGGAGGACATGGCGGCCGGGGTGGTCATGGGCGCCACCTACAACACCGGTCAGGACTGCACGGCCGCGACCAGGGTGTACGTCGAAAGGTCGCGGTACGCCGAGGCGGTCGAGGCGCTGCGGGAGGCCGTCGCCCGCGTCCGGCCCGGCGACCCCTGGGCGCCGGACGCCGACATCGGCCCGCTGATCAGCACCGAGCACCGTGAGCGGGTCCACGGCTTCGTGACCAGGGCGTCCGGCCGCGTCGTCCACGGGGGCGCGCCGATCGACGGCCCCGGCTTCCACTACGCGCCGACGCTGATCGCCGACGCCGACCCGGCGAGCGAGATCGTGCGGAGCGAGGTCTTCGGCCCGGTGCTGGTGGCGATGCCGTTCGACGGCGAGGACGAGGCGGTGCGGCTCGCCAACGCCACGCCGTACGGGCTGGCCTCGTCGGTGTGGTCCACGGACGTGGCCCGGGCCCTGCGCGTCTCCCACCGGCTGGACGTGGGCGTGACGTGGGTGAACGACCACCTGCCGATCGCCTCGGAGGCGCCGCACGGAGGCGTGAAGGGCAGCGGGTTCGGCAAGGACATGAGCCAGGAGGCCGTGCAGGAGTATTCGGTCACCCGGCACCTCATGATCAAGCACGCGGCCCCGCAGTCGCGCGACTCGTTCCGCCCCGCCTGACTCAGGCGTCAGGGACGTTGCGCAGCGCCTCGCGGCGGCTCAGCCCGCTGATGCCCTGGTGCTTCACGTAGCGGAGCACCTCCTGCGGGTTGGTCTTGGCGTACTCCCGCAGCGCCCAGCCGATCGCCTTGCGGGCGAAGAAGTCGGTGTCCGACAGGCTCGGCTCGATGCAGGCGTAGAGCAGGTGGGCGTCGGTCCGCTCCTTGAAGGAGTTCTGGCACAGGATGGCGGTGCGCCGCTTCCACAGGTCGGTGTCGTGCGCCCATTCCAGCACCAGACGGCGCATGCTCTCGGGGTACAGCCGCAGCAGCGTGCCGATCCGGTGCACGGCGATGTCGTCCACCAGGTCCCACCAGGCGCCGGTCACGACCATCTCCTCGTACATGGGGATGGTGTAGAGCGTCTGCCAGGACCGGTAGAAGCGGTGGGCGGACAGCTCGATGGCGGCGTAGCGCTCCTCGCGGTACTCCGCCTCGCGCCACAGCGCGAGCACCGCCCTGCGCCACTCGGGGGCGCTGTCCAGCCGGTGCTCGGCGAAGACCTTGCGTAGCGCGGCCCGCCGGGGCACGGCCGTCACTCCCAGGAACGGCATCTCCGACTTCATGTACGACCGCATGGAGGCGGCGCGGGCCGGGTCGGCGGCCTCGGTCAGTGCGAGTCGTACGGCCTTGAGTAGCGTCATGACGGCTGACTCGTCCGTTCGCCGGTCGCCAGGCCGTCGAAGAGCAGCTTGACGAAGTGGTCCGCGAGCGCGTCCGTGTCGAGCCTGCCGTCGGGCCGGAACCAGCGCACGGTCACCCAGATCGTGTCGCGGATCATCCGGTAGGTCAGCTTGGGATCGACGTCGGGACGGAACTGCCCGGCGGCCTGGCCGCTTCTGATCTGCTCCACCCACATGCGCTCGACCTCGTCCTCGGCCCGCACCAGGTAGTCGAAACGGTCGCCGGGCAGCGAGCGCAGGTAGTTCCAGTCGTTCTGCATGACCGTGATGGCGGCGCGGTGGTCCTCCAGCGTGCCGAAGCCGATGCGGACCATCTCCGCCAGGACCGAGCGCGGGTCGGCGTGCGTGCCGAGGGCCGCGCGGTAGCGGGTGATCAGATCCTCGAGGAAGGTGCGCAGCACCTCGTCGACGATCGTCTCCTTGGAGTCGAAGTGGTGGTAGAGGCTGCCGGACAGGATGCCGGCCTCCAGCGCGATCTCCCGCACCGTGGTGGCCTGGAAGCCCTTGCGCGCGAACAACTCGGCGGCGAGTTTGACGAGGTGGTCGCGCCGTTCGGACGCCGAGCCGGCCGCCCCCCGCTTCGCCTTGACCGGCGCGGCCGTGCCGCCGGAGTCCTTACGCTGGTTCACGGCTCCCATTATGGCGGTCAAGCAAGAGCTTGTTCACATTCTCGCCTCGCCCGACCTCCCCGCATGGGAGGGATCTGTAGGGCAGGATCGAACCCATGGCGAAAATGGGGTATCCGTTCACCTTGGGGGTGGCGTCAGGAGAGCCGTTATCCGACGGCGTGATCCTGTGGACCCGTCTGGCCCCCGAGCCGCTGCATCCGACACAGCCGGGCGGCATGCCCAACCGGGCGATGACCGTGCGGTGGGAGCTCGCCGAGGACGAGGCGTTCAAAAAGGTCGTCCAGTCGGGCACCGCGCCCGCGCAGCCGGACTGGGCGCACAGCGTGCACGTACGGGTGACCGGGCTGCGGCCCGCGGCCGACTATTTCTACCGCTTCTCCGTCGAGGGTCACGTCAGCCCGGTGGGCCGCACCAGGACGGCGCCCGGCCCGGATTCGACCGCCCCCGTGCGGTTCTGCTTCGTCTCCTGCCAGCGCTACGAGCACGGCTACTTCACCGCGCTGCGCCACCTCGCGGGAGAGCGGCCCGACCTCGTCCTCCACCTCGGCGACTACATCTACGAGTACGGCAAGCCGAAGAACCCCAAGCCGGGCCGCTGGGTGCGCCCGCTCGAGTCGACGGCCGAGTGCACCACGCTCGGCGCCTACCGCGACCGATACGCCCGCTACAAGATGGACCCCGACCTGCAGGCCGCACACGCTGCCGCGCCGTGGGTCGCGATCCCCGACGACCACGAGGTCCGCGACAACTGGGCGGGCGCGCTGCCCGGTGACGGCGGCAGCCCCGCCACCTTCCTCAAGCGCAGGGCCGCCGCGTTCAAGGCCTACTACGAGCACCAGCCGCTGCGCGTGCACCCGTCCGGGGCGGTCCTGCAGAACTACCGCCGGCGGCCGTACGGCCGGGTGGCCGACTTCCTGCTCGCCGACACGCGGCAGTACCGCGAGGGGCGCGACATGCTCGGCGCCGAGCAGGAGAAGTGGCTGACGGACCGGCTGCGCGGATCGACCGCCCGGTGGAAGGTGCTCGCGCAGGCGGTGTTCTTCTCCCAGCGGAAGTTCCCGCTCGAACCCGTCAGCGCCGATGCCTGGGACGGCTATCCCGCCTCGCGCTCCCGGGTCCTCGCCGCCGCCCCCGACGGGCTGGTCGTGCTGAGCGGTGACGTGCACAGCGCGTACGCGAGCGACGTGCGCGCCGACTGGGCGGATCCGGCCTCCCGCGCCCTCGGGGTCGAGTTCGTCGGGCCGTCGGTGACGAGCATGCCGGGCATCACCGACGCGAGCGCGATCCTGGAGCTGAACCCGCACATCGCGTTCTTCGACAGCCGCCACGGCTACGTGTCCTGCGTGGCCGACATGGAGAACTTCCGCGCGGAGTATCGCGCCGTCGCCTTCGTGGACCGTCCCGGCGCGCCGATCACCACGATCGCCGGCTTCGAGGTGAAGGAGAACCGGCTGCGCCCCGTCGATCTGTGATCAGACGCGCCCGACATCCCAGGCCTGCCCTCTAGCAAATAGGAAACTTTCCTATTAAATTGCGGGGCATGCCTGAGCGATGCCTTGCGGGCGCAGCATGAAGCGAAGCCCTGACCTGCTCCGTCTGGCCGACACGGTCCTGCTGCCCGGCTTCACCGGGACCGCCGCCCCCGACTGGGTGCGGCGGCGGCTCGCCGGCGGGCTCGCCGGTGTGGTGCTGTTCTCCCGGAACGTCGACACCCCGGCCCAGCTCGCCGCGCTCACCTCGGCCCTGCGCGCGGAGAATCCCGAGATCCTGATCGGCGTCGACGAGGAGGCGGGGGAGGTGACGAGGCTCGAGGCCCGCACCGGCAGCTCCCGGCCGGGCAACTACGCCCTGGGCGTCGTGGACGACGTGGAGCTGACCGAGCGGGTGGCCGGCGACATCGGGCGGGACCTGCGGGCGGCCGGGGTGAACATCGACTTCGCCCCGGCCGCCGACGTCAACTCCAACCCGGACAACCCGGTCATCGGTCTGCGGTCGTTCGGGGCCGACCCGCTGCTCGTCGCGCGGCACACGGCCGCCTGGATCCGCGGGCTGCAGTCCGCCGGCGTGGCGGCCTGTGCCAAGCACTTCCCCGGGCACGGCGACACGTCGGTCGACTCCCACCACGGCGTCCCGCGCGTCACGGCCTCCCGCGAGGAGCTGGCCGAGATCGAGCTGTGGCCGTTCCGGGTCGCGATCGACGAGGGCGTGCGCTCGATCATGACCGGCCACCTGCTGGTCACGGCGTACGACGAGGAGCTGCCGGCGACGCTCAGCCCGCGCATCCTCACCGGCCTGCTGCGGGAGGAGCTGGGCTTCGAGGGCCTGATCGTGACCGACGGCATCGAGATGGCCGCCGTCTCCGGCCGGTACGGCCTGGGCGGCGCGAGCGCGATGGCCGTGGCGGCGGGGGCCGACGCGGTCTGCGTGGGCGGGGAGAACGCCGACGAGGCGACCCACGAGCACATCCGCGACGCCGTCGCGGACGCGGTGACCGAGGGCAGGCTGTCGGAGGAGCGGCTCGCCGACGCCGCGTCGCGGGTGCGCGCCCTGGCCGCCTGGCAGGCGCGGGTCCCGCCCCCCGACGACCGCCGGGACGAGATCGGGCTCGTCGCCGCCCGCCGGGCCGTACGGGTGACCCGGCGCGGGGCGCGTGACGTGCTGCCGCTGATCGCCGCCCCGCACGTGGTGGAGCTGGCGCCGGAGACCAACCTCGCGATCGACAAGGGCATGCCGTGGGGCGCGGGCGAGCCGCTGAGCAAGCTGCTGCCGGGCACCACCGTCGCCCGGTTGCGGCAGGGCGACGTCCACAACGGCGTCGCCGGCGCGATGCTGAGCCAGGCCGCCGACCGGCCCCTCGTCGTCGTGGTGCGGGACGCTCACCGCCACCCCTGGCAGACGGACCTGCTGGAGCGCCTGCTGGCCGCCCGGCCGGACGGCGTGGTGGTCGAGATGGGACTGCCGGGCCGTACGGACCTGGGGGCGGTCCACATCGCCACGCACGGCGCCGCCCGGGTCTGCGGACAGGCGGCGGCCGAGGTGCTGGCCGGTCTCGCCTGACGCTGCCCATAGCATTGGTCACCGACGACATGCGGATGGGAGCGTCATGAAGGTCGCGTACGTCACCACGGACCACCCGGCGGCCGAGCAGGACGACGAGCGGGAGATCGCCCTCGCCGCCTGGCTCGGGGCCGGGATCGAGGGCTCGCCGGTGAGCTGGCACGACCCCCGCGTCGACTGGTCGGACTTCGACGCGGCGGTAGTCCGCTCCGCCTGGGACTACATCGACCGCCGTGACGAGTTCGTCGCGTGGGCCCACCGGGTGGAGTCGGCGACGCGGCTGTTCAACCCGGCGTCGGTGATCGAGTGGAACACCGACAAGACCTATCTGCGCACGCTCGGCGTGCCCACCGTCCCGACGCACTGGCTCGTCCAGGGCGCCGAACCCGGCAGGGACCTGCCCGAATGGGACGAGTACGTGGTCAAGCCCGCCGTCTCCGCGGGGGCCCGCGACACCATCCGCACCGCGGACCGGGACGCCGCCGCGGCCCACGCGGCGGCGCTGCTCGCCGAGGGCCGCACGGTCATGGTCCAGCCGTACATCCCCTCCGTGGAGCAGGAGGGGGAGCTGTCGCTGCTGTACTTCGGCGGGCGGTTCAGCCACGCCGTACGGCGGCACCCGATGCTCAGCGGCGTGGCGGAGACCCGGGAGAACCGCGCCACGCTGCGCGACCCGGACGACGACCAGTTCGCCCTCGCCGAGCGGATCCTGGCCGCCGCGCCGCCGGACCTCCTGTACGCCCGGGTGGACCTGGTGCGGATGCCGGACGGCGAGCCGGTCCTGATCGAGCTGGAGCTCACCGAGCCCTACCTGTTCCTGCGGGACGAGCTGGCCGCGCCGGACCTGTTCGCCGAGACCCTCGCCGAGATGCTCAAGGGCTGAGCACCTATCCGTGGGTGGAGATCCCGCCGTCGACGGGGATGACCGCGCCGGTCAGGTACGACCCGGCGCGTGAGGCGAGGAAGATGGCCGCGCCCGCCATGTCGTCGGGCCTGCCGATCCGGCCCAGCGGGACGTTGCTCTCGATCGCGCCGCGCATCTGGGGGTCGTCGAGCGCGAAGGCCATCATCTTCGACTCGAACGGCCCGGGCGCGATCGCGTTGACCGTGATCGATTCCCGGGCGAGCTGGTGGGCCAGGTGCCGGGTCAGCATGTGGACGCCCGCCTTGGCCGCGGAGTAGGCGTAGTTCTCCATGAACGGCACCCGGAGCCCGTCGATCGAGCCGATGTTGATCACTCGTGCCGGATCGTCGGGCGACGCCGCGGCGCGCAGCAGCGGCAGGAGGCGGCGGGTGAGGAAGAAGACGCCCTTGACGTTGATGTCCCAGAGCTTGTCGAAGGCGTGCTCCGGATACTCCGCCAGCGGCGCCCCCCAGCTCGCCCCCGCGTTGTTGACGAGCACGTCGAGCCGGCTCTCCCGCTCCGACACCGCCCGCGCAAGCGCCTCGACGCCGTCGGGGGTGGACAGGTCCGCCTGTACGGCGTGGCAGCCCAGCTCGGCGGCGGTGGCCTGCAGCTCGTCCTTCTTCCGCGAGGAGATGTAGACGACGGCGCCCGCGTCGAGGAATCCCCGCGCGATCATCTTCCCGATGCCCCGGGATCCGCCCGTGACCACGACCGTCTTGCCTTCCACCGAGAACAGAGTCATGCGGGCAGCATACCGACCGGTCGGTTCCGCGTCAGGCCTAACGGTGGCGCGTCCTGGCGGGCGTGGGGGACCCGCCAGGACGCGCTCCGCCCCGGCGCGAGACCTCGACCCCGGCGAGGGTTGGGGTCGAGACCTCGTTTATTCGCACGGAGTCCATGGGGAGCGGCCGTTCTCGACCGGCCGCTCCGGCGTGCGGTGGTACCGCGTGCTCGGGCATGTCACGCCGTTCCCGCGCAAGGCGGTCATCTCGGTGGATACCGACAGCTCTGACATGTCGTTCCCGTCGCTCTGATAGGTCTGGCTGGGAGATGGGGCCTCAGGCCCACCTCCATTGGATGGATTTGTACCAACGTTTGGATAATGCGCGGCTGGGTGGGCTCAGGTCAAGGGGTTGTTTCCCGCTAGACCGAGATCCTCTAGATTTGTTGGAACAAAAGGGTGGATTGAGGAAAGATGGCACGATCGTCGCTCTACCAGCAGGTGGCCGCAGAGGTACGCAGGGCCATCTATGCGGGCGAACTCGCGCCGGGCGACCAGATTCCGACCGAGGCCGACCTCATGGAGGCGCACGGCGTCAGCCGCAACACCGTACGGCTGGCGCTGGGCGAGCTGGAGAACGAGGGCCTCATCCTGCGGATGCGCCGGCGTGGAACGTTCGTACGCGAGCGCCGCCCCCTCCTCATGCGCCCTCAGGACGAGTTCCTCCCGTACGACCAGGAGGAGCCGCGGTTCGACACGTTCGTCCACGCGGTCCGCTCCGAGGGCCGTACGGCGGACCAGCGGATCGAGGTCTCGATCGTCGAGCCGCCCGAGGACGTGACCACCCGCCTCGCCCTGTCCGACGGCGCCCTGGCCGTCGTGCGCCGCCGCCTGCGCTTCGTGGACGGCCAGCCGTACAACACGCTGGACTCGTACTTCCCCCTGGAGATCGTGGGGGACTCCGAGATCGCCCGGCCCGGCGACATCATCCGCGGGGCCAACCGGGTGCTGGAGGAGCTGGGGCATCTCCAGGTCCGCGTGATCGACGACCTCTCGGCCCGCATGCCGACCTCCGACGAGTCGTCACGGCTCCAGCTGGAGCCCGGCACTCCCGTTGTCGTCCACACCCGGGTCGGTTACGACGCCGACGACACGCCCGTCCGCGTCGCCGTCTCCGTGCTGCCCGCGGACAAGCATCTGATCCGATACGAGCTGGAACGCCATTGACGAGGCCAGGACGCCCCCTGGCCTGAGCGGGCGTCCCCGGCCGCCGGGCCCTCCTCCGGAGGGCCGTTTCCGCGATTCCCATTCCGGCCCCGGCAGAGGGCCCCGCCGGACCCGCGCGCCCTAGTGGGGCCCGCCGTCTCCGGACGGGCGCTGTACGGCATCGCGCCGTCACTCACAGTAATCGAATCGCCGCCGTCGGCACGAAAGGAATCAGGCATGCCCGCGAACACCCTGGATCTTGTTACGGAACTCACGCTGCGTCGCGCGACCCCGGCCGACCTGCGGGGCGTCCTCACCCTCCTGGCGCGTACCGCCGGGTGGCTGAACGGCCTCGGCGTACGGCAGTGGCCTGCCGGGGGTTTCCCGGCCGAGCGCATCGAACCGCTCATCGGCGAGGGGGTCATGTACGTCCTGGATGCCGGCGACCAGGTGCCGGCCGCCACGATCGCCGTCGACGGCCAGGCCGACCCGGAGTTCTGGACCCCCGCCGACCGGCCCGGCGACGCGCTCTACGTCCACAAGCTCGCCGTGAGCAGAACCTACTCCGGGCAGGGCCTGGGGGAGACGCTGCTCGACTGGGCCGCGCTGCGGGCCGCCGTCCACGGCCGGCCGTACCTGCGGCTGGACTGCGCCAAGGACAACGCCCGGCTGCAGTCGTACTACCGGAAGGCGGGCTTCCGGCACGTGCGCACCGTCGACCTGCCGCACCGCGCCTCCGGCGCGTTGTTCGAGCGGGACGCCAGTGCCGCGATCCCGGCCGCGGCGGCCGGACCCCGCATGCCGGCGGTGCCGGCCCCACGCTCGGAACACGCCGCCCACGCGTGGAGGGTTCTTGACAACACCGCGCACAACTAGTTGAACGAGGGCTGAACAGGGCGGATGCCGTCAGGTGCCGCAAAGGGACCGGATACTGTTCACATCATGACGGGATCCCTCCTTGAAGTGATCGCGCTCGACCTGCGTGACGCCGTTGCCGCCGAGGAGGGCGGGGCCGACCGCCTGGAGATCGTGTCCGACATGGACTCGGGCGGGCTCACCCCCTCGGCGGACCTCGTCGCGGCGATCGCGCGTGAGTGCGGGCTGCCCCAGATGGTCATGCTCCGCTGCAACTCCGGGTTCACGGTGACGCCGGAGGAGCTCGATCGGCTGCGCGCTCACGTCAAGGAGCTCGCCGAGGCCGGCGCGGCGGGCTTCGTCTTCGGCTTCCTGACCGGGGACGGGTCGGTCGACAGGGAGTCGACGGACGCGCTGATCCACGCCGTCTCGCCGCTGCCCTGGACCTTCCACCGTGCCGTGGATCACGCCGCCGACGTACGGGCCGCCTGGCGTGCCGTACGGCTGCTGCCGAACCTGGCGACCGTCCTCACGTCCGGCGTGCCCGAGGGCGTCGGCAGCGGCCTCGGCGTGTTACGCGCACGGGCGGAGGCGGGGGACGCCTCGCTCGTGCTCGCCGGCGGCGGCCTGCGCGAGGAGCACGTCCCGGTGCTGCTCGACTACGGCATCCGCGCCTTCCACGTCGGCAGCGCCGTGCGGGGCTCGTGGCGGGAGCCAATCGACCCGGACCGGGTCAGGCGCTGGCGCCGCACCGTGGACCGGTTCTGACGCTCTTCACCCGCGGCGGCGGGCGACGAGGACGGCGTCGCGGATCGTGACGTCGTGCCCTTCCGGGTCCACCCCGGTGCGCGACCGGGTCTCGGCGGTCACGACCTCCCACTCGACAGGATCCAGCGAGGCCGCGATCTCCTCGGCGGTGAACATCATCTGCGGGAAGTGCGCCCGGCGAGCCGTGGTCAGCAGGTCGGACGGGTGGTGCCCGACGATCAGCAGGGTCCCGCCCGGGGCCACCGCGGCGGCCAGCCGGGCGGACAGCGCCCGCCTGGCCTCGGCCGGCAGGTGCATGTACTGCGCCGAGACCAGGTCGTAGGCGCCCTCGGGAAGAGCGTGATCGCGCAGGTCGGCCTTGAGCCACTCGATGCGGTCCGCGACGTCCGCGCCGGCGTCGGCGGCGTGCGCGGCGGCCCGCTCCAGCGCCGTGGCGGAGATGTCCGTCGCGGTCACCCGCCAGCCCCGCGCCGCGAGCCAGACGGCGTCGGCCCCCTCGCCGCTGCCGACGTCGAGTGCCCGGCCCGGGGGCAGCTCCGCGGCCTCGGCGACGAGCTGCGGGTTGGGCCTGCCGCTCCAGATCGCCGGCCGGGAGCGGTAGCGCTCCTCCCAGGCGGCCTCCTCGAACATCGTGCGCACCTGGTGGCGGTAGGCGTCGACGGCCTGTTCGGTGTCCTCGGCGACGAGATCCCTGTTGATCGCCGCACCCGCGGCGAGACCGGCCGCCGCGGCCGTGATCAGCTGGGCGAACACGTCCGTCACGTTACCCGCCACCCACACGCCGGGCACGGCCGTCGCTCCGGTGGGTTCCGCGGCGATCCGGGTGCCCACCACCTGGCCGCGGGCCTCCGCCTCGACCGGCTTGAGCCCGAGCGGTTCCAGCACGCCGGCCCGGGCGGCGAGCCGCGGCGCGACGACGACCGCGTCGAGCGCGACGACATCGCCCGAGGCCAGCCGCACCCCGGTGAGCGCGTCGCCCGTCACCTCGATCCCCGTGACCGGGCCGTGGGCGACGGCGATCCGGCGCGCGGCGAGCCGCTCGGCCTCCTCCTCCGACGGCGCGGGGCGGTGGTGGGTCAGGAGCACCACGTTCTCGCTCCACTGCCGCCACAGGAGGGCGTGTTCGACGGCGAGCGGCTCGGTGGCCAGCACGCCGATCCGCCGGTCGCGGACCTCCCAGCCGTGGCAGTACGGGCAGTGCAGCACGTCGCGGCCCCACCGCTCGGCCAGTCCCGGCACATCCGGCTTCTCGTCCGCGGTGCCGGTGGCCACCAGCAGCCGGCGGGCCCGGACGGCGCGCCCGTCGTCCAGCGTCACGAGGAAGCCGTCGTCCTCCCGCGCGGCGGCCTCGGCCCGTCCGCTGACGACCTCGCCGCCGTACCGGGCGAGCTCCTCGCGCCCGGCCGCCAGCAGTTCGGCGGGCGGCGTGCCCTCCCGGGCGAGGTAGTTGTGCACGTGCCCCGCCCGCGCGTTGCGCGGCTCTCCCGCGTCCACCACCAGCACCGACCGCCGGGCCCGCGCCAGTGCCAGCGCGCCGCTGAGCCCGGCGGCGCCGCCGCCCACGACGACCACGTCGTACTTGTCGTTCACCTGTGCCTCCTGTGTCGACTTGTGCGTAACAGTGCGGCACGTCCCGCGAACGTGGCAAGGAATGTTGCGGATATGGCAAATCTCAGCAGAGAGCCCGGTCGGCCCTGGCCAGCGCGGCGACCAGCGTCCTGATCGTCGCGGGCTCGTCCAGCTCGCCCCCCGAGGCCGCGCGCCGTTCCTGCCAGGCACGCACCCGGTCGGCGTACTTCTCGTAGCAGGCGAGATGGAACGCGTATACCGTCGTGAAGCGGCTGACGAGATGCGAGGGGTGCATGTCCCAGCCCTGGTAGAAGCCGTGCGCCAGCGAGTGCGACACCAGCGCCGAGTGCCTGCGCAGCAGGGCGTGCACGTCGGCCGCCGAGTCCGAGGCCGGGGCCGCGGCCAGGGAGCCGTCCGACAGCTCCACCCCCGTCCCCGACAGTGCCGTCTGCATGACGTGCCGCGCGTGGTCGCAGGCCGGATGGTCGAGCCGCTGCTCGTCCGGCGGCAGCCCGAGCGCGGCCGTGTAGTCGAACACCCCGAAGTGGGCGGCGGAAAGCCGCCCGCCCAGCGAGGGCACCAGGCCGGCCGAGCGCTGGAGCATGAGCACGGTCTGCGGAGCCTCCACCTGCATCTCGAAGCGCAGCGTTCCCGTGGGCAGCCGCAGCGCCCGCTCCAGCGCCTCCAGGCAACCGGCGAACTGGCGCAGGTAGTCCTCCATCAGGACCTTGGGGAACGTCACCGTGAACCCGTCGGGAAGCCCGCCGGCCCGCCGTACGACCTCGGTGAGGAACCCGTCGAGCGTGCGCACCGAACGGTGCGGGTCGCCGTCGGCGAAGGACTTCACCCGCAGCCCCCACCTTCGGGGCAGCGTGCCCGCCTCGTGCATCGCGGCCACGGCCGCCGCCGCGGCCTCGGCGTGCCGGTCCTCCTCCTCCCAGGAGCGCACGCCGTACCCGTCCTCGAAGTCGATCCGCAGATCCTCGATGGGCTCGGCGTGCAGCTTCCTGCGTACGCGGTCGTGCACGGGCGAGGCCAGGTCGGGCTCGAGCCCGAACAGCGCGGCCAGTTCGGCGGGGGTGAACAGGAGCCGGTGGAGGAGATCGGTGGCGGCGTGCCGCCACCACTGGACGATCTCCGCCGTCACCCGGTCCGCGGGCACGTACACCGTGTGCACCGGCTGCCACGCGGGTTCCCGTACGGGGAACCGGGCGAGCTGCTCGCGATGGGTGCCGGCGAAGCCGTCGAGCAGCCCGTCCGGGCCGGCCAGCGTCGTCTCCATGGGGTGATCCTCGCAGACGCCCCGCCACGAACACGTCATCACTAAACGTCGCAGCACGACCACGTTCGGTTGGCTATTCTTTTCCCCGAACAGCGATCGAACAAGTGAGCGAAAAAGAAACGGCCCCCTGTCGGGGGCCGTAGAGCCCGGGGACGTAGCCGCGGGCGCGGTGACTCCATGTCAGGAGATGATGGCGGTGCGCGACAACCCCGTCGGCGAGGCGCTCATCCGGCAGTCGCAGCTTCCCGAGCTCGTGCCCGGCCGCGACGGCGCGCGCTACCATCGGCCGGCGCACTGGTCCTGACCGGGACGCCCGTCAGGAAGCGCCCCCCGGCCGGGCGACACGGCCGCACGCGCCCAGCATCGCGTCCCTGCCCACCAGCTTCACCCGCTCGCCTCTGCTGAGGCTGCCCGCCAGCGCGGTCTCCGCGGCCTCGATCGCGAGCCAGTCCTCGTACGTCACCGGGCTCAGCCCGCGCGCGGCGAGCAGATCGTCCAGCCGGGCGGTCGCCGTCCCCGGCACCGCCTCGGCGAGCAGCGTGCGCGCGGTCTCCGCGGCGTCGGACTTGTTGGTCCCGATCACGCCCGTCGGCCCCCGCTTGAGCCAGCCCGCGACGTACTGCCGGTCCGCCGCCCTGCCGGCGACGTTCGGCACCGTCATCGACCTCGGATCGAACGGCACCCCGGGCAGCGCCACGCTCTGGTAGCCCACCGAGCGCATCACCATGTCCGCCGGGATCGTCTCGAAATCGCCCGTCCCGACGACCCGCCCGTCCTCCAGCCGGGTCCGCTCAAGGCGTACGCCCTCCACCCGGGACACGCCGAGGATCTCCGCCGGGCGCAGCCAGAAGCGCACCTCCAGGCGGCGGGGCCGGTCGGCCGGCTTGCGCTCCGACCACGAGCGCAGCACGTCCACGTTGCCCCGCACCTGCCGCGACAGGGTGGTCAGATCGGAGACCGCGACCTCGTCGGGGAAGGTGAGGACGTCGGCGTTCAGCAGCTCGCCGAGCTCGCGCAGCTCCTTCAGGGTGAACTTCGCGTGCTCGGGGCCGCGCCGGCCGACCATGTGGATCCGCTTCACCTTGGAGGCGGCGAGCCGGTCGAGCACCTCCTCGGGCACATCGGTGCCGCGCAGTTCGTCGGCCGTCTTGGACATGATCCGGACCACGTCCACGGCGACGTTGCCGACGCCGATGACGACGACCTCCTCGGCGTCGAGGGAGAAGGCGTCCGGCGGGACGTCGGGATGGCCGCAGTACCAGTTGACGAAGTCGGTCGCCGCCACGCTGCCCGGCAGGTCCTCGCCCGGGACGCCGAGATGCCTGTCGACCATCGCGCCGGTGCAGTAGACGACGGCGTCGTAACACGACAGCAGATCGTCCACAGAGAGGTCCGCGCCCAGCTCGACGCCGCCCAGGAAGCGGACTCCGGGGGTCTCCAGCACCCGTCGCAGGTAACCGGCGATCGACTTGATCGATGTGTGGTCGGGCGCCACGCCGTACCGGACGAGCCCGTACGGCGTCGGCAGGCGTTCGAGGACGTCCACCTCGACGGGGTCGTGCGACTGCTTGACCAGCGCCTCGGCCGTGTAGATACCGGCCGGGCCCGAACCGACGATCGCGACGCGCAGTGTCACCATGGCCTCCAGGCAGCGGAGCGTCCGCATCGTGTCCGCGGACACTCCCTACCAGTGATTCTTTATCACCGCCGGTGGCCCTGCCAGGGGAACGCCGTGCCGTGGACCGGATTGTCATCCGGGTTGTGATGTTTCGCGGGGTTGCGGCGACCCGGCGGCCACGATCAGAGTGATGCCCGTGGGCTCTGGGGCTAAAAGACGGGGAAACCCGCGGACGAGAAGGCCGGGCGGTGGCACCCTCCCTGACATGAGGGGACTCCGCGGGGGGCGGGACGAGTCCGGGGCCTCACCGGCCACGGCGTACGGCCCGCAGAACGGTCAAGACGGCGGCGGCGCGCCGCCGCCGCACGGCTCCGGGCCGGACGGGCTCAGGTACGAGGCGCTGGGGCGGGTCATGGCCGCCCTGTCGGGCGAGGCCGAGACGCTGGAGGCGTGCCGCGACCTCACGTGGTGGCGGGGCACCGACCGCTCCTGGCACATCGAGTGGCGCGACGGCCCGTACGCCGCCGAGGTGGCGGCGCTGCTCCTGGAGCGGATCGGCGAGCCGGGGCCGGACGCCGCGCCGGCGGCGCCCGCGGGCCCGGCGACCGCGTCGACGGCGATGCTGAACGTGATGGGCGTCACCTTCGTGCTGCGGGCCATCGACCCGGTCGGCATGGACCGGCTGCGGACGAGGGCCGGCCTGTGGCGGATGGCCGCGGCGCTCGACGGCCCGGCCGGCCCCGTCGGCACGGGCGGGCGGTCCCGCCGGCACTGGGAGGAACTGCTCGGCGGCTGACCTCCGGCCGTCCCGCGCGGCGCGTACGTGACGGCGTCGCTTGCGGGGAGGCGACGGGTGTCCCGAGTCGATAGCCTTGGAAGCACATCGTCTTCGTCTCGTCTCTCAGATCGTCTCCCAGAGTCCGCGAGGAGATCCTCATCGCGGGACTTCGGGGAGACACTGCGGACGAGGCCTCTCACGAGCAAGGAGTAGCCGTGCTGCTGCGTATGTCGACCCTGTTCCTGCGCACCCTGCGTGAGGATCCGGCGGACGCGGAAGTGCCGAGCCACAAGCTGCTCGTCCGCGCCGGCTACATCCGCCGGGTCGCGCCCGGCATCTACTCCTGGCTGCCGCTCGGCAAGATCGTGCTGGAGAACGTCGCGCGGGTCGTGCGCGAGGAGATGAACCGGATGGGGGCGCAGGAGGTGCTGTTCCCCGCGCTGCTGCCCCGGGACTTCTACGAGCCCACCGGCCGCTGGACCGAGTACGGCGACACGCTGTTCCGGCTGAAGGACCGCAAGGGCGCCGACTACCTCCTCGGGCCGACCCACGAGGAGATGTTCACCGACATGGTGAAGGGGGAGTACTCCTCCTACAAGGACTATCCCGTCACGCTGTACCAGATCCAGACGAAGTACCGCGACGAGGCCCGGCCCCGGGCCGGCATCCTGCGGGGCCGCGAGTTCGTCATGAAGGACTCCTACTCCTTCGACCTCGACGACGACGGCCTGAAGCGGTCCTACGAGATGCACCGCGAGGCGTACATCCGGATCTTCGATCGTCTCGGCATCGACTACAAGATCTGCTTCGCGATGTCGGGTGCGATGGGCGGGTCGGCCTCCGAGGAGTTCCTCGCCCCCTGCCCGACCGGTGAGGACACGTTCGTGGCCTGCCACAACTGCGGCTACGCGGCGAACGCCGAGGCCGTCGTCACGCCCGCGCCGCCCGCCGTCACCGCCGAGCAGCCGCCCATGAGGGTGCTCGACACGCCCGACACCCCGACGATCGAGTCGCTGGTGACGTACGTCAACGAGCACCACGGCCTCGGCATCACCGCCGCCGACACGCTGAAGAACCTCGTCGTCAAGGTGCGCACGCCCGGGTCCGACGAGGTCAAGACCGTGATCGTCGGCGTGCCCGGCGACCGCGAGGTCGACTTCAAGCGGCTGGAGGCGGCGCTCGCGCCCGGCGTGCCGGAGATCTTCGAGGCCGAGGACTTCGCCCGCCACCCCGGCCTGGTGCGCGGCTACATCGGCCCGCAGGTGCTCAGGGACCTGGGCATCACCTACCTGGTCGACCCGCGTGTGGTGGACGGCTCGGCCTGGGTGACGGGCGCCAATGAGCCGGGCAAGCACGCCGCGTACGTGGTCGCGGGCCGCGACTTCCAGCCCGACGGCACGATCGAGGCCGCCGAGGTGCGGGCGGGCGACTCCTGCCCCCGCTGCGCGCACCCGCTGTCCATCGACCGGGGCATCGAGATCGGCCACATCTTCCAGCTCGGCCGCAAGTACGCCGACGCCGCCCAGCTCGACGCGCTCGGGCCCGACGGCAAGCCCATCCGCATCACCATGGGCTCGTACGGCGTCGGCGTGTCCCGGGCGGTGGCCGTGCTCGCCGAGCAGCGCCACGACGAGCTGGGCCTGGTGTGGCCCAGGGAGGTGGCGCCGGCCGACGTGCACGTCGTCGGCACCGGCAAGGAGAACCAGATCGAGGTCGCCGGCACGCTCGCCGAGGCCCTGGAGGGGCGAGGGCTTCGGGTTCTCGTGGACGACCGTCCGGGGGTGTCGCCCGGCGTCAAGTTCAAGGACTCCGAGCTGCTGGGCATGCCCACCGTCCTGATCGTCGGCCGGGGCCTGGCCAACGGCGTGGTCGAGCTGCGCGACCGGGTCGCCGGGACCAAGGAGGAGATCCCGCTGGACGAGGCCGTCGAGCGCGTCCTCGCCGCCTGCCGCGCCTGATCACCGGACACCCTGCGCCGCCGTCCCCAAGGGGGGCGGCGGCGCCGCCTTTCGCGGGAGCCGCTCATGGCCGTGGGGCGTGGCCCGCGCCGCCTACTGGCCGTCCGGCGCGGACGGCTCCGGCTGGGCCTCCTGCCCGGGCGCCTCTGCGGACCCCGCAGGTCCTGAGGAGGCCGCCGACGGGGACCCGGCCCCCGGATCGGGGACGGCGACGTCGAAGTCGGCACCGCTCGCGTCCATGCCGGGGAACGCCGCGATCCGCGGCTGCCAGCCGTACGCCCGGGTCGCGCACTCCTGCGCGGCCAGCGCGGCGATCCGCCGCAGCGCCGGGTCACGGTCGGCCGCGAGCTCCAGGTAGGCGGTGGTGACCCGCTGCTCCACGAGCACGGCCAGGCGCACCGCGTCGGCGGTTTCGCGCACCTCGAAGGGCAGGCGATAGGTGGGGCCGGGCTCGGCGGGCCTGCCGCCCCGCTCGGCGATGAGCGCGCGAAGCTGGTCGCGCCGTGCGCGGTGCGCGTCGAACCCCGCCGTGGCGCGCCTCAGCAGCGCGCCGCTCGTCCTCCCGCCGATCACTCCGTACGCGTACACGGCGGCGTGCTCGGCGGACAGGGCCCGGCCGAGCGCGTCGACGACCGGAGCGCGGGCGGGCTCGGTCGCGTTCTCGGTCGCGCTTTCAGCCACGCACCCTCCCCAGGGCGACGACGTGAACGGCCTCGCAGGCGCCGATGCTCGCCAGAAGCTGGGAGAGCGCGGGGGAGGCGGCCGCCATCTGCCCCGGTCGCGCCGACGCCGCGCGCCGCTCGGCGTCCCTGAGCGCCCCGACCGAGACCGCGGCCGGCCCTTCCGACGGTGACGCGCCGGACGCCGGCGCCGACGGCGAGACCGGAGGCGCGGGGCTGGAGGAGGCCGGCCCCTGGCCGCTTCCAGGCAGGAGCGCGCGCAGAGCCTGGAGATGGGCCGTGTGGCGCTGCCGGAACGGCTCCAGGTCGGCGGCCCGGTCCGGCAGGGCGGCTACGGCCCGCCCGTACAGCGACACCAGCTGCTCCTTGTTCGCGATCAGCGAGGTGAGCAGCACGGTCTGGGGATCCGGCGCGGCCGGTGCGGCCGGTTTCCGCGGGCTCGAGGAACAGCCCGCCGCCAGACCGGCCGCGGCGGCGGAGCCCAGCAACGCACGTCTCGTCACTCGTGCCCCGCCGCTGTGTCTCACGACACAGCATCGTACGGCGCGGCGCCCACTGGTCATCGCCCGTGACCATGATGATCGTGTACGTGTCGGATCGCCGCTCGGGTGTGGCGCTGTTTCCACCTCCCGGTGTCGATAGGCTGTTGGCACATCGGGCTAGTTACACGGTCATTGGGAGGTCTGCATGGGCAGCGACGCTCGACGCGGCCGCCTGGTTGAGCTGCTCGGCCCGGTGGTCGCCGCCGAGGGCTTCGACCTGGAGGACGTGACGGTCACGCCGGCGGGCCGCCGGCGGCTGGTGCGCGTCGTGGTGGATCGGGACGGCGGCGTGAGCCTGGACGACGTGGCCGACGTGAGCCAGTCCGTCTCCAAGCGGCTGGACGAGGCTGACGTCCTCGGCGGCAGCCCGTACGTCCTCGAGGTCACCTCTCCCGGAGTCGACAGGCCGCTCACGGAGCCGCGCCACTGGCGCCGGGCGCGTGGCCGGCTGGTGAAGGCGGAGCTGGGCGACGGCACCTCCGTGGAGGGCCGGGTGACCGAGGCCGACGAGACCGGCGTGGAGCTGGACGGCGCGCGCCGCATCGCCTACGGCGAGCTGGTGCGCGGCCGGGTGCAGGTCGAGTTCAACCGGCGCGACGCCGGGCTCGACGACGAACTTGATGAGGACCTCGATGTCGACGAAGACATCGACGACGCCGACGACGAGGGCTAGGGGGAGCCTTGTGGACATTGACATGAGCGTCCTGCGCAGCCTGGAGCGGGAGAAGGACATCTCCTTCGACCTGGTCGTCAAGGCGATCGAGGACGCGTTGCTGATCGCGTACTTCCGCACGGAGGGCGCGGCGCAGAAGGCGCGTGCCGAGCTGGACCGCGACACGGGCCACGTGATCATCTGGGCCGCCGAGCTGGACGAGAACGGCGACGTCGTGCGTGAGTACGACGACACCCCGTCCAACTTCAGCCGGATCGCCGCCACCACGGCCAAGCAGGTGATCCTCCAGCAGCTTCGCGACGCCGAGGACGAGATCAACTTCGGCGAGTTCGCGAGCCGCGAGGGCGAGCTGGTCGCGGGCGTCATCCAGCAGGGCAAGGACCCGCGGGTGGTGCTGGTCGACCTCGGCAAGATCGAGGCGATCCTGCCGCACAACGAGCAGGTCCCGGGTGAGGAGTACGCGCACGGCGAGCGCATCCGCTGCTACGTCGTGCAGGTGAAGAAGGGCCCGAAGGGGCCGTCGGTGACCCTCTCGCGCACGCACCCCAACCTCGTGAAGAAGCTCTTCGCGCTGGAGGTGCCGGAGATCGCCGACGGCACGGTGGAGATCGCGGCCATCGCCCGCGAGGCCGGCCACCGCACCAAGATCGCGGTGAGGTCGCGCAAGCCCGGGGTCAATGCCAAGGGCGCCTGCATCGGCCCGATGGGCTCGCGCGTGCGAAACGTCATGACGGAGCTGCACGGCGAGAAGATCGACATCATCGACTGGTCGGAGGACCCGGCGGAGTTCGTCGGGAATGCCCTGTCGCCCGCGCGCGTTTCCCGTGTCGAGGTGGTCGACGCCGACAACCGCACCGCGCGGGTGATCGTGCCCGACTACCAGTTGTCCCTGGCGATCGGCAAGGAGGGGCAGAACGCCCGCCTCGCCAACCGTCTGACGGGCTGGCGGATCGACATCCGTCCGGACACTGAGCAGGCACCTGCTGATCCCGCTGATGCGTCGGCGAGGTAAGCTGGAATATGGTTACCAGGCAGCCCCGCTGAGAACGTGCGTGGGCTGCCGGGTTCGCACGGTAAAGTCCGAGTTGCTCCGCCTGGTCGTGGTCGAGGGAGTAATCGTCCCCGACATGCGAGGACGGCTCCCGGGACGCGGTGCCTCACTGCATCCGTCCCCGCGCTGTCTGGAGCTCGCCGAGCGTCGCCGGGCGTTCCCACGCGCGTTCCGCGCGGAGGGACCGCTTGACACGTCGCTCTTGCAAGCTCACTTGGAGGGGTTGACTCCGGAGCGGTCCGGGTGAATGGTTACCGCTGGCCCCCGGTATCGGCTCCGGGAGCCAGGGCACGACGAAATTGTCATGTAGGACGCCGAGTTGATGGGCGGAGTCAGATTGCTATGAGCGCCTGATGAGCACGCGGCGATGAGTACGTTCAGGTAGCGACGGTCCGGCGGCACTGCAAGCCTCCCGGGCCGAGTTAGGGAGTGCAGTGGCGAAGGTCCGCGTATACGAGCTCGCCAAGGAGTTCGGGGTTGAGAGCAAGGTCGTCATGGCCAAGCTCACCGAAATGGGCGAGTTCGTGAGGTCGGCGTCCTCGACGATAGAGGCGCCGGTCGTCCGCAAACTGACCGAGGCGTTCAAGGGTGACGCCTCCAAGGGCGGGGGCAAGCCCGCCCGTCCGGCGCAGCCGAAGCCTGCGCCGAGGCCGGCAGAGAGCCAGGCCAACGGGGGCGCCCCGCAGGCGCCCGTTTCCCAGTCCACCGGCGCGGTGGCCAAGCCGGGCCCGAAGCCCGGTCCGCGGCCCGCTCCGCGTCCGGTTCCGATGCCTCACCCGCCGGTGTCCCAGCCGGACGCGGCGCGCCCCGAGGCCGCCCGTCCGCAGACGCCTCGTCCGGAGACCCCGCGTCCGGAGACCTCGCGTCCCGCGGCCGCCGGTCCGAGGCCGAGTGTCCCCGGCGCCGGTGCGCCGAAGCCCGGCCCCAGGCCGGCTCCGGCCCCGCGCCCTGGTGGCGCACCCGCAGGTCCCGGTGCACCCACCGGCGGCGCTCCGCGCCCCGGCGGGCCCAAGCCGGGCCCGCGCGGCCCGCGTCCGGGCAACAACCCGTTCTCCTCGAACGCCAGCGGCATGGGCCAGCGCCCCGCGCGGCCCGGCGGCCGCGACGGCGGTCGTCCCGACCGCGGGGATCGTCCCGAGCGTGGCGACGGCGCCCCTCGCGAGCCGCGTCGTGACGGCGCACGCGACGGGGGCATGCCGCGTCCGCCGGGTGCGCGTTCCGGCGCTCCGGGCGCCGGTGGCCCGCGTCCCGGACCCGCGGGTCCGCGTCCCGGGCCGGGCATGGGCGGTCCGCGTCCGGGTCCCGGCGCGGGTGGTCCGCGTCCCGGTGGTCCGCGTCCGAACCCGATGATGATGCCGCAGGGCCGTCCGGCCGCGCCGGGCGGAGGTCCCGGCGGCGGTGGCCGTCCCGGTGGCGGCGGCGGTCGTCCCGGTGGTCCCGGCGGCGGTGGCCGTCCGGGTGGCGGCGGCGGTCGTCCCGGTGGGGGCTTCGGCGGTCCGCGTCCCGGCGCCACGGGTGCCGGTCGCCCCGGTGGTCCCGGTGGCGGTCCTGGCGGTGGCGGCGGCGGTTTCGCCGGCCGTCCGGGTGGCGGCGGTGGCCGTGGCCGCGGTGGCGGCACGGCGGGCGCGTTCGGGCGTCCGGGTGGCCGTCCGACCCGTGGCCGCAAGTCCAAGCGCCAGAGGCGCCAGGAGTTCGACAACATGCAGGCCCCGGCGATCGGCGGCGTGCAGGTTCCGCGTGGCGGCGGTCAGAGCATCCGCCTCCCGCGGGGCGCGTCCCTGTCGGACTTCGCCGACCGGATCGGCGCCAACCCCGCCTCGCTCGTGCAGATCATGCTGCACCTCGGCGAGATGGTGACGGCGACCCAGTCGGTCAACGAGGAGACGCTGCAGCTTCTCGGCGCCGAGCTGGACTACAACGTCCAGGTCGTCAGCCCGGAGGAGGAGGACCGCGAGCTTCTCGAGTCCTTCAAGATCGAGTTCGGCGAGGACGAGGGCGACGAGGGCGACCTCGCGCCGCGTCCGCCGGTGGTGACCGTCATGGGTCACGTCGACCACGGTAAGACGAAGCTGCTCGACGCGATCCGCCACACCAACGTGGTGGCCCGCGAGGCCGGCGGCATCACCCAGCACATCGGCGCCTACCAGGTGGCGACGACGCACGAGGGCGAGCACCGGAAGATCACCTTTATCGACACCCCCGGTCACGAGGCGTTCACCGCCATGCGTGCCCGTGGTGCGCAGGCCACCGACATCGCGGTGCTGGTGGTCGCGGCCGACGACGGTGTGAAGCCGCAGACCATCGAGGCGCTGAACCACGCCCAGGCGGCGAACGTCCCGGTCGTGGTGGCCGTCAACAAGATCGACAAGGAGGGCGCGGACCCCACCAAGGTGCGGGCCCAGCTCACCGAGTACGGCCTGGTGGCCGAGGAGTTCGGCGGCTCCACCCTGTTCGTGGACATCTCCGCCAAGCAGGGCGTCGGCATCGACAACCTGCTCGAGGCCATCCTGCTGACCGCGGACGCCGAGCTCGATCTGCGGGCCAACCCGGAGATGGACGCCCAGGGCCTCGCGATCGAGGCGCACCTCGACAAGGGCCGCGGCCCGGTGGCGACCGTGCTCGTGCAGCGCGGCACGCTGCGGGTGGGCGACTCGATCGTCTGTGGTGAGGCGTTCGGCCGCGTCCGCGCCATGCTGGACGACAACGGCGAGACGGTCGACGAGGCCGACCCGTCGCGTCCGGTCCTGGTCCTCGGTCTGACGGCCGTCCCGCGCGCCGGTGACAACTTCATCGTCGTCACCGACGACCGTATGGCCCGCCAGATCGCCCAGCAGCGGGCGGCCAGGCAGCGGATCGCCGACATGGCCAAGTCCGGCCGCCGCCGCACCCTCGAGGAGCTGTTCAAGGACCTCGAGAAGGGCCAGGTCGACGAGCTCAAGCTCATCATCAAGGGTGACGTCTCCGGTTCCGTCGAGGCCCTGGAGGACGCGCTGCTCAAGATCGACGTCGGCGAGGAGGTGCGCCTGCGGGTGCTCCACCGCGCGGTCGGCGCCATCACCGAGCACGACGTCAACCTGGCGATGGGCGACGACAACGCCGTCATCATCGGCTTCAACGTGCGTCCCGAGGTGCGGGCGCGCGACTTGGCCGAGCGCGAAGGCGTGGACATCCGGTACTACTCGGTCATCTACCAGGCGATCGAGGAGATCGAGGCGGCCCTCAAGGGCATGCTCAAGCCGGAGTTCGAGGAGGTCAGGACCGGCACCGCCGAGATCCGCGAGGTCTTCAAGGTCCCGAAGATCGGCAACGTCGCCGGCTCGATCGTCCGCTCGGGCGTGATCACCCGCAACAGCAAGGCCCGGCTCATCCGCGACGGCGTCGTGGTGGCCGACAACCTCACCGTCTCGTCGCTGCGCCGCTTCAAGGACGACGCGACCGAGGTCCGCGAGGGCTTCGAGTGCGGTATCGGTGTCGGCTACAGCGACATCAAGATCGAGGACGTCATCGAGACGTTCGAGATGCAGGAGAAGCCGCGCGTCTGACGCACCGGACCGCCGCCCCCGCCACACGCGGGGGCGGCGGCGGTCGTCCGTGACGTGGTGACAACCCCATGTTCATCGGTGCTCTTACTCTTGACATCCTGCTCGGCGACGTCCGTTCGCTGAAGCAGAAGCGCTCGGTGGTCCGGCCGCTCGTCGCCGAGATCCAGCGTAAGTATCCCGCCGTCGCCGTCGCCGAGGCGGGCCACCTCGACCTGCACCGGCGCGCCGAGATCGGCATCGCCGTCGTGTCGGCGTCCGCGGCCAACTGCGACGAGGTGCTGGACGCCTGCGAACGCCTCGTCGCCTACCACCCCGAGATCGAGCTGCTGTCCGCGCGGCGGCGGCTCTTCAACGACCACGAGGAATAGACGCCGGGGGCCCGCGCGTCAGCCGTACAGATACGAGGGAGCGTGAGCATGGACGCAGCGCGTGCCAGAAAGCTGGCCGATCGCATCCAGCAGGTGGTCGCGGAGATGCTGGAGCGGCGGATCAAGGATCCGCGGCTGGGGTTCGTGACGGTGACCGACGCCAGGGTCACCGCGGACCTCAGCGACGCGACCGTCTACTACACGGTTTTCGGCTCCGAGGCGGAGCGCGCCGACACGGCCGCCGCGCTGGAGAGCGCGAAGGGCATCATCCGGTCCGAGGTCGGCCGGCAGACCGGCCTGCGGCACACCCCCGGCCTCACGTTCGTGCACGACCCGCTCCCGGACAGCGCCCGTCACATGAACGACCTGCTCGCACTGGCCAGGGCGAAGGACGCGGAGATCGCCCGGCAGGCGGAGGGCGCGCAGTTCGCCGGGGACGCCGACCCCTACCGCTTGCCCGAGGACCTCGACGCCGAGGCGGCCGAGGAGGAGGGCGAGGACGAGCCCACCGGCCGGGCGGGACGCCCCACCCGGTGACCGCGAACGAAAGCGCCGTCGGCGAGGCGGACTGGCGGCGCGCGATCGATTTGATCCGCGCCGCCGGCACGCTCGCGCTCGCCTGTCACGTGTCCCCCGACGGGGACGCCCTCGGCTCGATGCTGGGCCTCGGGCTGGCGCTGGCGCGCACCGGGAGGAAGGTCGTCGCGTCCTTCGGCGACCGTGTCTTCGCCGTGCCGCGGCTGCTGCGGTTCCTGCCGGGGCAGCACCTGCTGGTCGAGCCGTCGGCCTACCCCGCCGAGCCCGACCTGATGATCAGCTTCGACGCGTCCACGATGGAACGGCTGGGCCTGCTCGCGCCGCACGCGGGCAAGGCCGGCGAACTCGTCGTGATCGACCACCACGTGTCGAACACCCGCTTCGGGACGGTCCACCTGGTGGACCCCTCGGCCGCCTCGACCACGATGGTCGTCGAAGAGCTCATCCGCGGGCTCGGCCTCCCGATCGACCGGGATGTCGCCACCTGCCTGTACGCGGGGCTGGTGACCGACACCGGCTCCTTCAGGCACTCCATCACCACTCCGGCCGCCCACGCCATGGCCGGTCGGTTGCTGGCCACGGGACTGCGCCCCGAGGAGATCGCCAGGGAGCTGTGGGACCGCTCGCCCTTCGCGTACCTGCGGGTGCTCGGCACGGCGCTCGGCCGGGCCACTCTGGAGCCGGACGCCGCGGGCGGGCTGGGCCTGGTGTGGACCTACGTGAGCCGCGCCGACCGCGCCGCGGAGGGCCTGCCGTACGACGAGGTGGAAGGCATGATCGACGTGGTGCGCCGGGTCGACGAGGCGGAGATCGCGGTCGTGCTCAAAGAGGACGACGAGGGCGGCTGGAACGTCTCGACCCGGTCGAAGGGCGCGGTGGACGTGGCACGTGCCTGCGCCGCGCTCGGGGGTGGCGGCCACACGCGCGCCGGCGGGTTCTCCTCGGCGCTGTCCGTGACGGACACCATGGCCGCCCTGCGCCCTCTCCTCACCCCGACCCCGCCCCCGTGATCCCGCATTGGAATTCGTCATGAGCACGGCTCAGCCGAGAAGAACGCAGGCCAGAAGGACGCCGCCGCCGAGCGGTCTGATCATCGTGGACAAGCCGGCCGACTGGACGTCGCACGACGTCGTCGGCAAGATGCGCGGCATCGCGGGCACCCGCAAGGTCGGCCACGCCGGCACACTCGATCCGATGGCGACCGGTGTGCTGGTTATAGGGGTGGAGAAGGCGACCCGCCTCCTCGGGCACCTCGCGCTGACCGAGAAGGTCTACGAGGCGACGATCCGCCTCGGCATGACGACGAACACCGACGACGCCGAGGGCGAGACGGTCGCCACCACGCCCGCCGGGCACGTGACCGACGAGCAGGTGCGCGAGGGCGTCGCGGCGCTGACCGGCGAGATCATGCAGGTGCCGCCGCAGGTGAGCGCCATCAAGGTCGACGGGCAGCGGGCCTACAAACGGGCCCGTGCCGGCGAGGAGGTCGCACTGGCCGCCCGGCCGGTCACGATCCACGCCTTCGTGATCGGGGAGATCAGGCGAACCCCGGACACGGTGGACCTGGACGCCGTGATCACGTGCTCGAGCGGCACCTACATCCGGGCCCTCGCCCGCGACCTCGGCGCCTCGCTCGGCGTCGGCGGCCACCTCACCCGGCTGCGGCGCACCCGGGTCGGGCCGTACGGCATCGAGGCCGCCCGTACGATCGAGGACCTCGCGCGGGAGTGTGTGATCATGCCGATGGCCGACGCGGTGGCGGCGGCCTTCCCCCGCAGGGACGTGGGCGAGGACGAGGCGCGGCTGGTCGCGCACGGCGGCAGGCTGCGTGGGGCGGGCCTCGGGCCCGGTCCGATCGGCGTCTTCGGGCCGGACGGCGCGCTGCTCGCGCTCGCCGAGGAGCGCGGCGGGACCGCCCGGCCTCTGGTGGTCTTCGTCTCCTGACGCCGGGGCTGGTTCCCCGGCACCCTGGTTCCCCGGCACCCCCTGGGGCATGGCAGTCTTGTCTACTGCGCGCCGACGGACCGCAGGCGCCCGAGCCGCTGAGGCAAGGCGTGGCAATTGGACACAGAAGCGAGGTCGAGGTGCAGAGCTGGCACGGGCTGGACGAGGTCCCGCAGGACTGGGGCAGGTCCGTCGTCACGATCGGCGTGTTCGACGGGGTGCATCTCGGTCACCAGCGCATGGTGGCCCGCGCGGTGGACATGGCCCGCGATCTAAGGCTGCCCGCCGTGGCGGTCACCTTCGACCCGCACCCCGACGAGGTCGTACGGCCCGGCAGCCACCCGCCGCGGCTGACCACCACCGACCGCCGGGCCGAGTTGCTCTTCGCGCTGGGCGTGGACGCGGTGTGCGTGCTGCCGTTCACGCTGGAGTTCTCCCGGATGTCGCCGGACGAGTTCGTCCAGACGGCTCTGGTCGACCGGCTGCACGCCGCGGGGGTCGTGGTGGGGGAGAACTTCCGCTTCGGCCACAAGGCGTCGGGCGACGTGGAGACGCTGCGGACGCTGGGGGAGAAGTACGACTACACGGCCGAGGCCGTTCCCCTGGTCAGCGACGGCGACGCCATCTCCTCCACGCTGATCCGGGAGCGGCTGGCCGTGGGCGACGTCGCGGGCGCCGCAGCCCTGCTGGGCCGCCCCCACCGGGTGGAGGGCGTGGTGGTCCGCGGCCACCAGCGCGGCCGGGCGCTCGGCTTCCCCACCGCCAACGTGGAGTCGCCGCAGCACACCGCGATTCCCGCCGAGGGCGTCTACGCGGGTTGGCTGCAGTGCACCCAGAGCCCCTCGCCGTACGAGGGGGAGCGCTGGCCGGCCGCGATCTCGATCGGGACCAACCCCACGTTCGACGGGGTGGAGCGCACGGTCGAGGCGTACGCGCTGGACCGCGACGATCTGGACCTGTACGGCGCGCACGTGGCCGTGGACTTCGGCGAGCGGCTGCGCGACACGCTCAGGTTCGACTCGATCGAGGCGCTGATCGAGCAGATGCACGACGACGTGGCCCGGGCCCGCGAGCTCACTTCCTGAATCTTCTGTGTGGCGCGTCGTGACAGGGTGTGTCCGCCGAGCTGGTAGGGTTGTATGTCAGCCATGTTCAGGTGGCGCGAGCCACCCGGCTGTCCTGTCACGGCGACTGTAGGCACGCACGGTCGTTCGCGGGCTTGGAATCGTTGCGCGTGCCACTTCATCAGAACGGAGAAGCAGTGTCGCTTGACGCCGCTACCACCAAGGCCATCATCGGCGAGTACGGCACCACCGAGGGGGACACCGGGTCGCCGGAGGTCCAGATCGCGCTTCTGAGCAAGCGGATCAGCGACCTCACCGAGCACCTGAAGACGCACAAGCACGACCACCACAGCCGTCGTGGTCTGCTCCTTCTGGTGGGCCGCCGCCGCCGGCTGCTGAAGTACCTGCAGGCCAAGGACATCACCCGCTACCGCTCCCTCATTGAGCGGCTTGGCCTTCGCCGATAAGGTGAGAAAGGAGCGGCGATTCTTCGCCGCTCCTTTTCCATAACCGGCCACAATGAGAACCGGGCCGCAATCGGCCCGAGCACGACAACTGAACAGCCGAGACCAACTGCCCCGCGTCCGCAAGCAAGCCGCAGCGCGATCCCGCGGCGTGAGAGGGCCGGTCCTCGGTAGTGGCCCCCGGTCGCCACGGCGACAGCCGTACGGACGGACCGGGCGCTTCGATCGAAGACCGGCACTGCACCTGAACGGGGAGCCCGGCAACCCAGGACGTGGGAGACCGATCCGAAGAGGAGGTCCCCCGTGGAGGGTGTCCACAGCACAGAGGCCGTTATCGACAACGGTCCATTCGGCACGCGCACGATCAGGTTCGAGACCGGGCGGCTCGCCCGGCAGGCGGCGGGTAGCGCCGTCGCGTACCTGGACGACGAGACGATGATCCTGTCCGCGACCACCGCGTCCAAGCATCCCAAGGAGAACCTGGACTTCTTCCCGCTCACGGTCGACGTCGAGGAGCGGATGTACGCGGCCGGCCGCATCCCCGGCTCGTTCTTCCGCCGGGAGGGCAGGCCGTCCGAGGACGCGATCCTCACCTGCCGCCTCATCGACAGGCCGCTGCGCCCGTCGTTCGTGAAGGGCCTGCGCAACGAGATCCAGATCGTCGCGACGGTCATGGCCCTGCACCCCGAGCACCTGTACGACGTGATCGCGATCAACGCCGCGAGCATGTCCACGCAGCTCGCCGGGCTGCCGTTCTCGGGCCCGATCGGCGGCGTGCGCGTCGCGCTGATCGACGGCCAGTGGGTGGCGTTCCCGGCCCACACCGAGCTGGAGCGCGCCACCTTCGACATGGTCGTCGCCGGGCGCGTCCTGGCCGACGGCGACGTCGCGATCATGATGGTGGAGGCCGAGTCGACCCGCGACACGCTGAAGCTGGTCGCCGAGGGCGCGGTCGCCCCGACCGAGGAGGTCGTGGCCCAGGGCCTGGAGGCCGCCAAGCCGTTCATCAAGGTGCTCTGCGAGGCGCAGTCGAAGCTGGCCCAGGTCGCCGCCAAGCCGACGGCCGAGTATCCGATCTTCCTCGACTACCAGGACGACGCCCTGGAGGCCGTGACCGCCGCCGTCAAGAGCGAGCTCGCCTCGGCGCTGACGATCGCCGGCAAGCAGGAGCGCGAGCTGGAGATCGAGCGCGTCAAGCTGCTGGCGGCGGAGAAGCTGCTGCCCGACTTCGAGGGCCGCGAGAAGGAGATCGGCGCCGCGTTCCGGTCGCTGACCAAGAAGCTGATGCGTGAGCGCGTCATCAGCGAGGGCGTCCGCATCGACGGCCGCGGGCCCAAGGACATCCGGCAGCTCAACGCCGAGGTCCACGTCGTGCCGCGGGTGCACGGCTCGGCCCTGTTCGAGCGGGGCGAGACCCAGATCCTCGGCGTCACGACGCTGAACATGCTGCGCATGGAGCAGATGATCGACACGCTCAATCCCGAGCGGACCAAGCGCTACATGCACAACTACAACTTCCCGCCGTACTCCACGGGTGAGACGGGCCGCGTCGGCTCGCCGAAGCGCCGCGAGATCGGCCACGGCGCGCTGGCCGAGCGGGCGCTGATCCCCGTGCTGCCGACGCGCGAGGAGTTCCCGTACGCCATCCGGCAGGTGTCGGAGGCGCTCGGGTCGAACGGTTCGACCTCCATGGGGTCGGTCTGCGCCTCCACGATGGCGCTGCTCGACGCGGGTGTGCCGCTGAAGGAGATGGTCGCCGGCATCGCGATGGGCCTCATCGGCGAGGGTGAGACCTACGTCACGCTGACCGACATCCTCGGCGCCGAGGACGCCATGGGCGACATGGACTTCAAGGTCGCCGGCACCAAGGACCTGATCACCGCCCTCCAGCTCGACACCAAGCTGGACGGCATCCCGGCCCACGTGCTCGCCGCCGCGCTGAAGCAGGCGAGGGGCGCCCGGCTGGCGATCCTCGACGTGATGCAGGAGGCCATCGACGCCCCGGCGGAGATGAACCCGACCGCGCCGCGCATCATCACGATCAAGGTCCCGGTCGACAAGATCGGCGAGGTCATCGGCCCCAAGGGCAAGATGATCAACCAGATCCAGGACGACACGGGCGCCGAGATCACCATCGAGGACGACGGCACGATCTACATCGGCGCCACCGACGGCCCGTCCGCCGAGGCCGCCCGCACGCTGATCAACGGCATCGCGAACCCGCACATGCCGGAGGTCGGCGAGCGTTACCTGGGCACGGTCGTCAAGATCGCCGCCTTCGGCGCGTTCGTCTCGCTGCTGCCGGGCAAGGACGGTCTGCTGCACGTCTCGCAGATCCGCAAGCTGCACGGCGGCCGCAGGATCGAGAACGTCGAGGACGTCATGAACGTCGGCGAGAAGATCCAGGTGGAGATCGCGGAGATCGACTCGCGCGGCAAGCTCTCGCTGGTCCCGGTCGAGGTGGTCGAGAAGGAGGCCGCCGAGAAGGCCGGTGAGAACGGCGCCGCGGACGACGGCGCCCCGGCCGCCGAGGCCCCCGAGGCCGCCGCCGCGCCGGCCGAGGAGGAGCAGCCGCGAGCTCCGCGCCGCAGCCGCAGCCGCACCCGTGGCGGCCGGGACGAGCGCAACTCGTGACGACCGAGACACTGTTTCCGGGCAAGGACGGCGCGGGGGTCATCCGCCGCACCGTCCTTCCCGGCGGCCTTCGGGTCGTGACCGAGACGATGCCGACCGTGCGCAGCGTGGCGGTCGGCCTGTGGGTGGGCATCGGGTCGCGTGACGAGGCCCCCGAGCACATGGGGGCCACCCACTTCCTCGAGCACCTGCTCTTCAAGGGCACGCCCACGCGTGACGCCATGGAGATCTCGGCGTCCATCGAGGGCATCGGCGGGGAGATCAACGCGTTCACCGCCAAGGAGTACACCTGCTACTACGCCCGGGTGCTCGACGAGGACCTGCCTGTGGCGATCGACGTGCTCGCCGACGTGGTGACCTCCTCGCTGATCACCGAGGAGGACGTGGAGTCGGAGCGCGGCGTGATCCTGGAGGAGATCGCCATGCACGACGACGATCCCTCCGACGTGGTGCACGAGCAGTTCTCCGCCGAGCTGTACGGCGACACGCCCATCGGCCGCCCGATCCTCGGCAACGAGGAGTCGATCAACGCGCTCACCCGTGACCGCATCCACGAGTACTACCAGCGGTTCTACGTCCCGCCCCGCACGGTCGTGTCGGTGGCGGGCAACGTCGACCACGAGCGGGTGGTCGCGCTGGTCGCGGCGGCCTACGAACGGGCGGGTGCGCTGGGCGGCTCCGCCGCGCCGGCGTCCCCGCGCATCGGCGGCCCCGGTGTGGACGTGCGGACGGGTGTCCGGGTGCTCGACCGGCCCACCGAGCAGGCCAACCTGGTGCTCGGCATGACCGCCGTCCACCGCAACGACGACCGGCGCTTCGCCCTCGGCGTCCTGAACGCGGCGCTCGGCGGCGGCATGTCGTCGCGCCTGTTCCAGGAGATCAGGGAGAAACGCGGTCTGGCCTACAGCGCCTACAGCTACACCTCGCAGTACGCCGACACCGGGCAGTTCGGCATCTACGTGGGCTGCCTGCCCTCGAAGGTGGACGACGTGCTGAAGATCTGCCGTGACGAGGTGGCCAGGGTCCTGGCGGAGGGCATCACCGACGAGGAGATCGCCCGCGGCAAGGGCCAGATGCGGGGCGGGCTCGTGCTCGGCCTGGAGGACACCGGCTCGCGCATGTCGAGGATCGGCAAGAGCGAGCTCGTGTACGAACGGCTCATGACGGTCGACGAGGTGCTCGGGCGGATCGAGGCGGTCACCCCCGAGGAGATCGCGGCGGTCGCCGGGGACATCCTCAACCGGCCGCTGACGCTCGCCGTGATCGGGCCCTATTCCGACAAGGACTTCGGCTTCGCCATCGCCTGAGCGTGCCGTCGGAGGCCGCGCCGGTGCCTTTCCGCACCGGCGCGGCCTCCGACGTCGCCCGGCTCAAGACTTGCTCAGGGTGATGAACGGGCCGCCGCCCTCGGGCGGGTGGTAGCGGTCCACCTCGGTGAAGCCGTGGGACTCGGCGAAGCGCAGCCCGTCGGTGTTGGACGCCAGCACCACGGTCTCGACCACGCTCGCGCCCAGTGCGCGGGCGTGAGCCGCCGACCGCGCGTACATCTCCTCGCCGTAGCCCCGCCGCCGATGGGCGGGGAGCACGCGCACGATCACGGTCGCGACGGGCGAGCCGTCCCTGGGCGGGCGTACGGTCGAGCATCCGATCAGCTCGCCGTCGGCGTAGGCCACCTCGAGATGGTTGCGCCCGGCGCGCTCACGTACCTCGTCGAGGGTCAGCGGGTCGTCGGGGATGATCACGTTGTGGGCGTGCCGCCAGTCCTGGAGAGTGGCGTCGGTCACCGGCTCGATCCGCAGGGGGGACATGGGAGGACAATTTATCAACGGCTGTCGCCGGGGCGGGGCCTCCCGCCGTACGGGGACTCGGCCGCGTCGGACCGCTCCTCGCCGTCCCGCCTCCCTCCGTCACGTATAGCCTTGGCCCGTGATTAAGGTCGGTGTTCTCGGCGCCAGAGGGCGCGTGGGTGTGGAAGTGTGCAAGGCCGTCGCGGCGGCCGATGACCTGGAGCTCGTGGCGGAGGTCGACAAGGACGACCCGCTCGACGCGCTGACCGCTGCCGAAGTGGTGGTGGATTTCACCCACCCCGGCGTCGTCATGGGCAACCTCGAGTGGTGCATCTCCCGCGGCATCCACACGGTCGTGGGCACGACCGGCTTCGACGCCGAGCGGCTGGAGACCGTGCGGGGCTGGCTGGCCGCCAACCCCGGAACCAACGCGCTCATCGCCCCCAACTTCGGCATCGCGGCCGTGCTGATGATGCACTTCGCCGCGCAGGCGGCCAAGCACTTCGAGTCGGTCGAGATCGTCGAGCTGCACCACCCGCACAAGGCCGACGCTCCCTCGGGCACCGCCCGCCGTACGGCGGAACTGGTGGCGCAGGCGCGGCACGAGGCCGGGCTCGGCCCGTCGCCCGACGCGACCACCACCGCGCTCGACGGCGCCAGGGGCGCGACGGTCGGCGACGTCCACGTGCACGCCGTACGGCTGGCCGGGCTGATCGCCCACCAGGAGGTCATCCTCGGCGGCGAGGGGGAGACCCTCACGATCCGGCACGACACGATGAGCCGGGCGTCGTTCACGCCGGGCGTCCTGCTGGGCGTACGCCGGGTGCAGGGGCTCGACGGCCTCACCGTGGGCCTGGAGCGCCTTCTCGACCTGTAGCGGTACGTCCCTGCGATGATCTCCGTGATCGGGCCCGCGGTGGATAATCGCGGGCATGCGGTTCGGAATCCTCGGTGAGACCCGGGCGTGGCGCGACGACGGGACCGAGGTCCCGCTGGGCGGACCGGCGCGGCGCGCGCTGCTGGCGCTGTTGCTGATCCGCCCCGGTCAGGTCGTGCCGTCCGACCGGCTGGCCGGGGACATCGATCCGGACGGCCTGCTGTCGGCCCACGCGCTGCAATCCCAGGTGTCCCGGCTGCGCGCCGCGCTGGGGGCGGCGGCCGCGATCGAACGGACCGGCGCCGGATACCGGATCGTGGCCGCGGACGACGACGTCGACGCCCGCCGGTTCGAGCGGCTGGCCGGGCAGGGCCGGGAGGCGCTGCGCGACGGCGAGGCGGAACGGGCCGTGGCGCTGCTGCGCGAGGCGCTGGACCTGTGGCGAGGACCCGCGCTGGCCGAGCTCACCGAGAGCGGGACGGCCCGGGCCGCCGCGATGCGGCTGGAGGAGCTGCGGCTGGCGGCGTTGGAAGACCGGATCGAGGGCGAGCTGCGGCTCGGTGGGCATCGCGCCGCCGTCGCGGAGTTGCGTGAGCTCGTGGGCTGTCACCCGCTCAGGGAACGGCCGGCCGGGTTGCTGATGCGCGCGTTGTCCGCCGAGGGCGGGCAGGCCGAGGCGCTGGTCGTGTTCGAGGAGACCAGGCGGCGCCTGGCGGAGGAGCTGGGCGCCGATCCTTCGGCCGAGCTGGTCGCGCTGCACCACGAGTTGCTGAGCGCCGATCCCTCGCCGTCGCCGGCCGCGCCGCCCGCCCCGCTGACCTCTTTCGTCGGCCGCGACGAGGAGGTGGATGAGGTCGTCGGCCTGCTGCGGGTGGCCCGGCTGGTCACGCTGCTGGGCCCTGGCGGCGTCGGCAAGACGCGGTTGTCGGCCGAGGTCGCCGCAGCGGAGGCCGGCGAGGTGTGCTTCGTGGAGCTGGCGGCGCTGGGCGACGGCGCCGGGCTGCCACGGGCGGTGCTCGGCGCGCTCGGCCTGCGCGAGCGCGGACTGCAGGTGGGGGACGGCCCGCGGACGCCGGTCGACCGCCTGATCGCGGCGTTGTCGGACCGGGTGCTCCTGCTCGTGCTGGACAACTGCGAGCACGTGGTCGAGGACGCGGCCGCGCTGGCGGCGCGGCTGCTGGCGACCTGTCCGCGGCTGCGGGTGCTGACCACGAGCCGTGAACCGCTGGGCGTCATCGGCGAACACCTGCACCAGGTGCGTCCACTCGGCGGGGACGCGGCGGTGCGGCTGTTCACCGACCGGGCCCGCGCCGTGCGGCGCGGTTTCGCCGCGGATCCCCGGCGCGTACGGCGGATCTGCGCGGCCCTGGACGACCTGCCGCTGGCCATCGAACTCGCCGCGGCGCGGCTGCGCACGCTGGACCTCGGCGAGCTCGAGGGACGGCTCAACGACCGGCTCGGGGTCGCGGCCCGCGGCAGCCGCCCGGCCGACAGCCGGCACCGCACGCTGCGCTCGGTGGTCGCGTGGAGCTGGGACCTGCTCTCCGAACCCGAGCAGCGAGCCGCACGGCGGTTCACCGTCTTCGCCGCGAGTGCGACGGCGGAGTCGGCACGGCGGGTGTGCGGCACGGACGCCGAGACGTTGGATTCGCTCGTCGACAAGTCGCTCCTGGAGGTCTCCCGGGGCCGTTACCGGATGCTGGAGACGATCCGCGCCTACGGCGCGGAGCGGCTCGACGAAGCGGGCGAAAGCGACTCGGCGCGGCACGCCCACGCCCGGCACGTCCTGGAGCTGGTGCGCACGGCCGATCCGCATCTGCGGCGATCCGGGCAACTGGAATGGCTGCCGATCGTCGCGGCCGAGCACGAGAACCTGCTCTCGGCGGTGCGCTGGGCGGTCGACGCTCCGGACGTCGCGACGGCCCTGGAACTGCTCGCCTCGGCCGCGGCGTACCTGTGGATCCGCGGCGTGTCCGCCGCGGCCGCGCCGTACGCGATCAGGCTGCTCGGCGCGCTCGGTGACACGCCTCCGGACGGCCTCGGAGAGGAGTACGCGACGTGCGTGCTGCTCGCCGCGTCCGACCGCGAGACCTGGCGACGCCACCGGCCGGCGGCGGAGAAGGCGCTGGCCGCCGCCTGGCCCGGCGATCGGGCGGGACGCTGTCCGGCGGTTCTGTTGCTGTGGATGATGCGCAACGCCGGCGGCGGCAACGCCGCGCGGGCCGCGTTCACCTTCCTGTCGGCTCAGCACGACTGCCCCGAGCCGTGGGCGCGAGCCGTCGCCCGATACGTGTCGGGCTTCGGCGCCCTGGGGGACAGGGACGTCGCACAGGCGGAGCGGGACTTCGGCGCGGCCGCCGAAGAGTTCCGCGTCCTCGGCGACCGATGGGGCACCGCGCTGGCTCTCGACATGCTCGCCGGGCTGGCGGGCGGGCGCGGCGACCACGCGCGGGCGATCGCGCTGACCGACGAGGCCCTCACCCTGACCGGCCTGCTCGGCGCCCGGGAGGACGCCGCCGATCTGCTGATCAACCGGGGCGACTACCTTGTCGCCGCCGACGACGTGGAGGCGGCCCGCGCCGACTACGCGAAAGCCGCCGATCTTGCCCGCCGCGCCGGCAGCACCACCTGCCTGGGGGCCGCCCTGCGCGGGCTCGGCGACATCGCCCTGGGGGAGGGCGACCTGGACGAGGCGGAACGGTTGTACGCCGAGGCCGTGGAACGAATCGCCCCCCACTGGATCAGAAGCCTCGGCCACCGGGTGCGTACGCTCGCCGGGCTGGGCCGCGTCGCGGAAGCGCGCGGCGATCACGCCACGGCCCGGGCACGTTACCGGGAGGCCGCCGAGGCCGCGGCGGTGGGCGGAATCCCGGTCCCGGACACGCTGCGCCTGCTGGGACTTTCCGGTGCCCTTTCCGTTGCCCTCACGGAGGCGGTGAGCCGGCGGTGAGCCTCCGGTGAGCCCCCACCGGCAGGCTCACCACCATGAACGACGCCATGACCAACCGCAGCGTGCTGATCTCCGGCGCCTCCGTCGCCGGCCCCGCCCTCGCCTACTGGCTCCACCGCCACGGCTTCACCCCCACCGTCGTGGAACGCGCCCCGGCGCTGCGCGACGGCGGCTACGCCGTCGACTTCCGGGGCGAGGCGCACCTGTCGATCCTGCGCCGGATGGGCGTCCTGGACGCCGTCGAACGGGCACGCACCGGCATGGGCTCCATGTCGTACGTCAACAGCACGGGCAGGCCGGTGGCCGAGCTGCCCGCCGACCTGTTCAGCGGAGACGTCGAGATCCTCCGCGGCGACCTGGCCCGCATCCTCTACGACGCGACCAAGGAGCACACCGAGTATGTCTTCGGCGACTCCGTCACCTCGCTCACCGAGGACGCCGACGGGGTGACCGTCACCTTCGAACGCGGCGAGCCCCGCCGGTTCGACCTCGTGATCGGCGCGGACGGCCTGCATTCCACCACCCGGCGCCTGGCCTTCGGTCCCGAGGAGGACTACGTCCGGCATCTGGGCCTCTACTGCGCGATCTTCACCACCGGCAACCATCTCGGCCTCGACCACACCGGCCATGCCTACCGCACGGCGAACAAGCTGGTGGCGATGTACAGCGCCCGCCGCAACGCCGAGGCGAAGGCGGTTTTCTACTTCGGCTCGCCGCTGCTCGACCTGGACCGCCGCGACGTGGCCAGGCAGCAGGCCGTCCTCGCCGAGCGGTTCACCGGCAACGGCTGGCAGAGTGACCGGCTGCTGCGCGACATGCGTGTCGCGCCGGACTTCTACTTCGACTCGGTCGGTCAGGTCCACATGGACTCCTGGACCCGGGGCCGGGTGGCCCTCGTCGGGGACGCCGCCTACTGCCCGTCCTCCCTGTCCGGTATGGGGTCCGGCCTCGCCCTGGTCGGCGCGTACGTCCTGGCGGGCGAACTGGCGGCCGCGCGTGGCGACCACCGTGTGGCGTTCGCCCGCTACGAGCGGGAGATGCGCGAGTACGCGGAGGGCTGCCAGAAGATGGGCGACGGCGTGGCCAAGCTCATGGTCCCCGGCAGCCGTTTTCTGGCCTCGGTCCTCAACCGCTACTACAAGATCATGCCCTACCTGCCGGGGAAGAACATGGCCGCCAAGATGGCCAGGAAGACGGCCGAGAACATCACCCTCCGCGACTACACGGTGAACGACGCCCGCTCACGCTGATCGGAAAATCACCTCTGCCCGGGGCCGTCCACCACCTTGGCCTCCAGCAGGGCCGTCAGGGTGAGTGGCGTGCCGGCCTTGACGAGGTGGTTGGGGTCGTCGGTGTAGTCCGTCATCCGGTCCCGCACGGTCACCCCGTACGTCCCGAGAAAGTGGAAATCGACGGGATCCAGGATGAGGTCGTAGCGGGTCCATGCGCCGGTGTAGCTGAACGCGACGCCCCGCCGGCCGTCGGCGTCCACGGCGTTCTGGTTGACGGTCACCCCGGGGATGGTGGCGAGGCCGCGGAACAAGGCGGCCCGCACCTCCGGGGGCAGCGCCTGGGTGGCCATGATCTGGTAAACGGCCTGGAACAGCTGCTCATCCATCGAGGGCGGCGCATCGGTTCCCCCCCACACCATGTGCAGATCCGTCAGCTTCTGACGGATCTTCGCGAGCACCGCCTCGGGAGTGACCGGCCGGCGGGCCAGCTCGTCCGCGCCCAGTCCGGGATGGTTGCCCTGCACCAGGAGCTTGCCGTTGGGGAACAGGGCCGCCGACTGCAGGCCGTCCACGCTGTTCCACTGTTCGCGTACCTCGCGTCTGGACAGGTCGACGCCGTAGCCGCCGTCCGCGGACCGCGGGGCCTGGAGCTCCTTGATGTAGAGCCACTGGCCGGGGCCCGGCACCTGTCCGCGGTGGTCGTAGGCGGCCTGCGCGGCCCGCTCGCCGAGGTCCCGCACACTCGCCATCGGGACCGCGCGCGGATGGTCCTTCGGCACCACCACGGCGACGCCGACGGCCACGGCCAGCGCACCCGCGAGCACCAGCCGACGGCCGAGCCGAGGTCCGCGCCGGGGGTCGAGCCGGGGGTGACGGTGCGGTCCGGGCTCGCGTGCCGCCGCGAGGAGCCGGCCCCGGGCGGCGCTTTCCGCCTGTGCCGTCATCGGCGGGGTGTCCCGCCGGAAGTCCTTGATCGTGCTCATCACAGCTCCTCGTCTCCCAGTACGGCCCGCGTCTTCCGCCTGGCCCGGTGCAGTCGCGACCGCACCGTCCCCGGCGGGATGCCGAGCGCCTGGGCCACCTCCTCGTAGCTGAGGCCCTCCCACGCCACCAGCAGCAGCACGTCGCGGTCGCCGCGCGACAGCGACGCCAGAGCCTGCGCCAACTCGCGCTCCTTGTCCCGCGCGGCGACCCGCCGCACCACGGTGTCGGCGAGCGGTTCCGGCAGGGGATCGACACCGGTACGCGCCAGCGCGCGCAGCATCCGCTCCTCCTGTCGCCTGTGTCTGGCGACGAGCGTCGTGGCGATGCCGTACAGCCAGGGGCGTGCCAGCGGAAACGACATGTCGTACGAGCCGCGCCGACGGAACGCGGCCAGGAACGTCTCGGCCACGATGTCGTCGGCGGCCTGCGTGCCGATGCGCCGGGCGGCGTACAGGTGGATCTGCCGTGCGTACCGGTCGAACAACGTCGCGAACTGCTCCGGGTCGCCGACGGATCGCCTGATCAACTCGGCGTCGTCGATCTCGGCCGTCTCAACGGTCAACGGCCCTCCTTAGGGTCGGTCGGTCACCCTGCTGTCTCCCGCACCCCGCGGTAGGGTTCTCGACCCGGAGGAAAAGCGCCGGACGCCACAGGCGCCCCCGTCGAACGGGCGTTTACGGCCGCACTGTCAGAACAGGGCCAGGCCGAGGGTGAACAGGGCGCCGAAGACGAGTTGCAGGCGGCCGGTCTGCTGGAGGGTCGCGATGAGCGCGGGACCGGTCGCCCCCGAGCGGACCGTCTTGATCGGCGTCACCACGAGGGGGAGCGCCAGCACGGTCAGCGCGGCGAAGGGCCGGGCCGGCACCAGGGCGAGCGCGAACACGAAGGGCAGCACCAGGGTCGCCGAGTAGGCCAGGCGCGTACGGGCGTCGCCCAGCACCACGGCCAGCGTGCGCTTGCCGGAGGGACCGTCGGTCACGATGTCGCGCAGGTTGTTGACCACGAGGAGCGCGCAGGCGAGCAGCCCCACGGGCACGGCCGCGGCCAGCGAGAGCCAGGTCAGCCGCTCCACCTGGACGTACGTCGTCCCGGCGACGGCGACGAGGCCGAAGAACACGAAGACCGAGATCTCCCCGAGCGCGCGGTAGCCGTACGGACGGGAGCCTCCCGTGTAGAACCAGGCGGCCAGGATGGAGGCGAGGCCGACGAGCAGCAGCCACCAGGCCCGGGTGGCCACGACCAGGACGAGACCGGCGACCGCGGCGGCGAGGAAGCAGCCGAGAGCGGCGGCGAGCACCTGCTTGGGGGCCGCGACGCCCGAGCCGACCAGCCGCAGGGGCCCCACGCGGTCCTTGTCGGTGCCCTTCACGCCGTCGCTGTAGTCGTTGGCGTAGTTGACGCCGACCTGCAGCGCCAGTGCGACGAACAGCGCGAGCAGGGCTCGCCACCAGACCGCGCCGTCCTCCGCGACGGCGACTCCGGTGCCGACGGCGACCGGGACGACGGCGGCGGGCAGCGTACGGGGGCGTGCGCCCGCTAACCATTGAGCTGGGGTGGCCACGTGACTCCCTTTTCCTACCTGTGCGTAGCCGGTGAGGGCGTACCTAGTCTGGCCAATCCCCCGTCACCTCGTGACGGCGGGGTTGGCGGACGCGACGCCACCGGGGGCTGAACGCCATGCGGACGGGCAGCGGGGGAGGTGTGACCATGGTCCGGCGCGGGCTCGGTGAGCGGATGGCCGTGGTCAGGACGGCCCTCTCCGCGGCGGGTTCTCAGCTGATGTCGGTGGTGAGGCGGATCATCCTGATCGGGCGGCCCATGTCGAGGACACGCTCGGCCTCGTCCTCGCCCCAGCCGGTCGACTCCAGGAAGCCGAGCATCGGATGGTTGTCGGCGAACACCCAGGTGACCACCGTGCTGTAGCCGTCCTCGCGCAGGTGGTCGACCGTGGCGTTGAGCAGCCTGCTGCCGTGCCCGCGCCTGATGTGGTTGGGATCGACGAGCAGCGTCATCAGCTCGGCCGTCGTGGCCGGGTGAAGGTCGGGATCCTCGGCGGGTCCGTGCGACGCCAGTCCCACGACCCGGTCGGAGGCGCGCTGCGCCGCCGTCGCCAGGATGCCGCCGGGCCCGAGCGCGGTGAACGCGTCGGTGTCGGGCACCACCCGCTCGACGGCGACGAGCAGGCGGTGACGCGGCGTGGGCGGCGAGAGGATCGCCTCCTCCCACTGGCGGCGCCACATCTTCTCCGCTGCCGGCCCGGTCATCTGCTCCAGCGGGATCGGTGGCAGGAAGTCGCGATAGACCGCCTTCCACGCCCGGATCTGGGTGCTGGTCACCGCGTCGACGTCCTCGAGGCGGGCAGCTCTAACACCCATTCGGCGGGCTCCTTTCTTAGCCTGTAACACCGTACTGGTCAGGAGGGCCTCGGCGTACCTTCCGCGTGGCGTCGTGCCCGATATGCCCGGGTTTTTGTGCGGTTTCCGCAGACGCGCATGGAGCACCAGGAGCGAGACCGGTTTTTTGAGGAGTCAATGAACGCCCATTGACAGGTGCTCTCGGCACAGACCTTCAGTCGCGGCCAGGTGCCGTCGGCGTGGGCGGCCGGGATCAGCGCCGCGAGCCGCGCCAGCCCGCCCGCCACTCCGGACGCCGTCGGCTCCAGCGCCGGCGTACCGGCCGAGAGCGTCACACGTATCGGCAGTCCCGCCAGCGCCGCGTCCAGCCCCTCCGGAACCTCGTACGGACCCCCGTCGTGGTTGCCGCGCAGTGCGGCCCGCAGCCCCTCGCGCAGCTGGGCGGCCACGGCGAGGTCCTCGTCGGCGGCGCGGTCGTCGTCGCCGATCAGCCCCCGTTCGCGCAGCCAGACGGACAGGTCGGCCGGCGAGGCCAGTTCGTCGGCGTCTCCCTCGACGTCGTAGGTGTTCACGAAGTCGCGGAGCAGCTCCGCCGGGCCCGTCATGATCGATCACCCCTCGTGACCACTGTACGACAGTCGGAGGTCGCGGAATAACAACACCGCCGTAAACGTTTCACTGGTGTTCGCCATTCCCGAGGGGGATCTCATGCGTTTCGGTTACCTGGCCTAATCTGGCGCTGCGGAACAGCGAGCGCCGCGAGCGTCTGTCACGGGACGGCCGGCGGGAAGAGCTCCGGGAGGAGCGCTGGGAAGAGCGCCGCTCCGGCCGCGAGCGTCGCTGACCCGGGGACCTAGAGTCCGAGCCGCCGCACGGCGGTCCGCCAGTCCTTGGCGATCGCCTGCTGCGCCTTGGCGAGCGGCACCTCGCCGTGGCAGACGGCCCTCCACAGGGTGAGCTCGACCTTGTCCTTGTCGGCCGGGGTCTTCCCCTTGCCCGCCAGCACCGGCTGCGGCCAGAGGTTCTTCACGCTCTTCGGCGCCCCGCCGAGGGACAGCGGGATGAGGTGGTCCTCCTTGTAGTGCGACGGCTTCCTGTCCGTGTGGCCGTACTGGGCGATCTGCGTGAGACGCAGGGCGTTGGTGTAGCTCGCCGGGGGCGCGGCCTTCCTGCTGTATCCGGCCGTGCAGATCGTCGACGTGATCGTCGCCTGGGTGACCTTCGGGTCACGCGCTCCGGGCTGGCACTTCGGGTCCGGGAGAGGCAGATACTTCCGCGAGCACTTCGACCCCGTCGGCTTGGCCGTCGGTTTCGGGGTCGGCTTGAGCGTCGGCTTCGGGGTCGGTTTCGGGGCCTGGCCGGTGGAGGAACCGGCCGGCTTCCACCGCCAGTAGGAACCGTCCTGCACGCATCGGTAGGAGTCCCCGTCTTCCGCGTACCCGTTCTTGCCGTGGGCCGCCGCAGGGCAGAACGCGCCGGGCGTGACGCACTCCCAGTGGTCCCCGGCCTGGCGGTAGCAGCCCGAGGAAGCCGAGGCCGGGGCCGCCGTCGCGGCGGACGGGGCGACGAGCAGGCCGGCCGTCGTGAGCACGGCGTATAACGCGATCAACAGAGAGCGGACGCGCACGATGTCTCCTCTGTGAAGGGGGTTTTTACAGAAGAGAGACGGTTCTGGCGGGTCGCAGGTTGACCTGTGGGGCTGATGTGACTGCTGTGACTAGTCGCGCCCTGCTCGCGACGCGGCGAGGACCGGGCCGAGGCGGCGCACGCCCTCTTCGAGCTCGGACAGGCCGGCCGCGGCGGTGTGAGTCAGCCGCAGATGCGGGCCCGGAGGCTCGGAGGGGTGGTAGATGCGCCCCGGGCTCACCAGCACCCCCTGTGCCTGCGCCGCCTCGGCCACCTCCGTTTCGTCGGCGCCGGGCGGCAGCCGTACCCAGACGTGCAGGCCGCCGGAAGGCACCAGGTGCACCTCGGCGGCGGGCGCGTGCCGGGCGAGCCCCGCCAGCAGCGCCGCCTGCCGTACGCCGATCTCCTGGCGGACGGTGCCGAGGTGGCGCCGCCAGGCGGGAGAGCCGGCGAACTCGGCCGCCGTCTCCTGCAGGGGCCGGGCGACGAAGAACGACTCCACCACTTGGCAGGCCCGCAGCCGGTGCGCGGCCGGGCCCCGCGCGATCAGGCCCGCCACCCGCAGGCTGGGTGAGGTGATCTTGCTCAGTGACAGGACGTGGACCGCCGTGCCATGGGCGTCCATGGTCACCATCGGCGGCGGCACCGGGCCGGTGGCGAGGTATCGCGCGTAGTCATCCTCGATCACGAACGCTCCCGCCGCCCGGGCCACGGCCAGCACCTGCTGCCTGCGCTCGCGGGTCAGCGTCGCCCCGGTGGGATTGTGCAGCGTCGGCTGGCAGTAGAACACCCGCGCCCCCGTCATCGCGAACGCCTCAGCGAGCAGGTCGGGCCGTACCCCGTCGTGGTCGACCGGCACGGCGGCCGGCCGTAGTCCGGCCGCCGTGGCCGCCGCGAGCGCTCCCGGGTAGGTGGGGGTCTCGACGAGGATCGGCGCGCCGGGGGCCGCCAGCGCGCGGAACGCGAGGGTGAGCGCCGTCTGGCCGCCGCTCACGACGAGCACGTCGTTCTGCGTCACCGCGCCGCCGACCTCCGTGGCGAACCATCGGCGCAGCTCCGGCAGGCCGTTGAGCGGGGGCACGCTCCACGCCTCCGCCCGGCGTACGGCTCGCGCGGCCGCCGCGGCCAGCGCCGCGACCGGACGCAGCTCGGGATTGAGGTAACCGCCGGTGAGCGGCACGACGCCGTCGGCGGGCTGGGCCAGCAGGCCGGTCACCGCCGAGTCGTCCACCATCCGATCGCCCAGGGCCACGGTTTGCCACGACAGGTCGGGCGCCTCGGCGACCGGCCGCCGGGCCGGCGCCACGAACACGCCCGCGCCGGGGCGGGTGACGACTCGTCCCTCGGCCGCAAGCTGCGCGATGGCCCGGGAGACCGTCACCGGGCCGACGCCGTGGCGGCGCATGATCTCCCTGCTGGACGGCAGCCGGTCGCCGGGCCGCGACCGTTCCGTCTCCTCCCGCAGGATCGCGGCGAGACGGGCGATACTGCTATCGTCTTGCATGAAAGCCGACAATAGCGCTATCGCCGTCCTTTCGATAGCGGACGACTCTCACCGCCGAGCATCGAGGGGCAGCCTCCTGGCCGGCGTGGGCGTCCTGTCGTTCTCGGGGTCGCTTCCCGCGACCGCGCTCGCGATGCGGGGGTTTGATCCGTACCTCGTCGCGATCGGGCGCGCGGTGCTCGCCGCGCTCGTCGCGGTGATCTGCCTCAGGGCCGCCGGGGCGCCGCTCCTGCCGCCCCGCGCGCACCTGCGGGCGTACGCGTTGATCGTGCTGAGTGTGGTCATCGGTTTCCCGCTGTTCAGCGGCCTGGCCCTGGCCGCCGGTGCCACCACGGCCCACTCGGCCGTGGTCGTCGGCCTGCTCCCGGCCGCCACGGCCGTGTTCGCGGTGCTGCGGGCGGGGGAGCGGCCGCGGCCCCTGTTCTGGACCGCCTGCGCGGCCGGGGCGTTGTCGATAACCGTCTTCACCCTGACCCGGGGGACCGGCCGCTTCGCCGGGGCGGACGTGCTGCTCGTTCTCGCCCTGCTGTCGGCCGCGGTCGGCTACACCGAGGGCGGGCGCCTGGCCCGCGAGACGCCCGGCTGGCGTGTCATCTCGTACGCCCTGGTGCTGGCGGCCCCGATCACCGTGCCGGTGACGGCCGTGCTGGCGGTCGTCACCCCCCAGGAGCCCTCGGCCGAGTCGCTGGCCGGATTCGCGTACGTCGGGCTGGTGTCGATGTTCCTCGGGTTCATCCCCTGGTACGCCGGGCTCGCGATGGGCGGGATCGCGCGCGCCGGGCAGATCCAGCTCGCGCAGCCGCTGCTCAACCTGGTGTGGGCGTGGCTGCTGCTGCATGAGGAGATCGGCGCCGCGACGATCGCGGCGGCCCTGGCCGTGCTCGCGTGTGTCGCCGTCACGCAGGCCAGCCGGAGGCGGCCCGGTGTGGGCACTTGATTGGTGTAACGGTAGAGCGCAGGATGGGGCTGATGCTGTTACAAGGTGATGTGGATCACACACTGCGGGGATGGTGAGGCGATGTCGGACGTCGTGGTTCCCGAGGGCGGCTTCTGGCCGGCGCCCGAGATCCCGCAGCCCAACATCTACCCGATGGAGTGGCGGGTGGAGACCGCGAAGCTCGCGGCGATCTACGAGAAGTCCAAGCGCGTGGTCTGGAACCCCGCCGACCTGCCGTGGGACCTGCTCGACCCCGGGGAGTTCACGGCCGAGCAGCGGCTGGGGATCATGTACTGGTTCTCCGTGCTGGCCAACTTCGACGCCTCGGGCCCCGCCGTCTTCGCCCGCGCCACGATCCAGGCGTTCGAGAAGCACGAGGAGGATCCCGTACGCAAGTGCTTCTTCTCGATCACCCGGGACGAGATGAACCACGAGGAGTGCTGCCAGCGCGCCATCGCCCGGTTGTGGCCCGGCGGCCCGCTCGACTGGCAGCCCTCCACCGACCTGGAACGGGCGGCGCACAACAACATCGGCTGGCTCTACCACAACGGCGGCCGCTACTGGAACGGCTACAACGCGGCCGTGGGCAAGTACTCCCTCGCCGTGCTGTTCACGAGCTTCATGATGGGGGAGATGGCGGCCTCGACGCTGTTTCGCGGGATGGCCTCCGGCACCGAGCACCCACTGTTCTCGGACATGTTCCACAAGATCGGCCGGGACGAGTCGCGGCACCTCCAGATCTGCATGACGATCCTGGAGAACGAGTGGCCCGGGCTCACCGACGACGTACGCGGTTTGATCACGCGGCAACTGCGCGCCGGGTTCGTGTTCCTGTCGATGATCCTGTGGGAGCCGCCCGAGGGATTCTGGGAGCTCCCGCCATACTTCCTGCACAACCACCGGGTGCTGATGGACCACGCGCGGGAGGCCGGCCTCGGCGTGCTGTCGTACGAGGAGCAGGCCGACAACTGGCGGCTGGCGATGGCCCGCGTCCGCGCGATCGTCGAGCGGTGGGGCATCGAGTTCCCCGCGATCCCCGAACTCGACATCGACGGCGTGGATGTCGACGTCATCGACCCGGAGGACATCATCCCGGTGTTCTGATCCCTGTCGAACGCTCTATTGGACGGCGGAACGCAGGGCCGAGATCAGGGCGACGACGGCGGGGTGACCACCGGCGCCGCGGCGGAAGGCGACGAGGGTGCGGCGCCGCATGGACAGCCCGGTCAGCGCGACGCCTTCGGGCGGGTCGGCGGCTCCCAGCTCCGGCACGAGCGCCACGCCCTGCCCGACGGCGACCATGGAAAGGACCGTGGCGAAGTCGTCGATGTGGTGGCGTACGCGAGGGGAGAAGCCGGCCGCCTGGCAGGCGCGCACGGTCATCGCGTGACAGAGCGTGCCGGGAGTGGAGACGATCCACGGCGCGTCCCTGCAGGTGAGGAGCGTGGCCGCGTCCCCCTCGCCGCCGACGGGGCGGACGGTGGCCAGATACATGGGTTCGTCGAGGAGGGGGACGGCGTCCAGGGCGAGGTCGGGCTCGGCCGGGACGAAGTCGTACTCGTGGACCAGCGCCACGTCGAGCTCGCCGGCGCGCAGGCGCGGCGCGACCTCCGCCGGGTCGACCTCGTCCACCATCGGATCCAGGCCCGGGTGGCTGCGCGCGAGCGCCGCCAGGGCCGAGGGCAGGATGGCGCGGGTCGCCGTGGGAAACGCGCCGATCCGCACGGTCCCGGCCAGGTGGGTTCCGGACAGGTCCGTCCTGGCCGCGGCGAGCTCCGCCGCGGCCTGCTCCAGCCGTTCGAGCACGGCCTCCGCGTGCCGCACCAGAGCCACTCCGGCGGGGGTGAGCACGACCCGGCGTCCGGTGCGCTCCAGCAGCGCGACCCCCGCTTCGCGTTCCAGCGCGGCGAGCTGCTGGGAGACGGCCGACGGGGTGAACGTCAGCGCCTCGGCCACCGCCGCGATCGTGCCCCGGTAGGCGAGCTCACGAAGCAGGCGGAGCCTGCGGACATCGAGCATCAGTTCACCTTAATGGTTTCGACAGAAAGGCGAACTGGACCTACACGGTTGCTCGCCGGAAGGATCGCGGTATGACTCTTTCCGGCATTCATGTCCCGCTGATCACGCCGTTCGCCGAGGACGGCGAGATCGCGTTCGACGCGCTCGAAGGCCTGGCTCGCGGCGTGCTCGACGACGGCGCGTCCGGGCTCGTCGCGCTCGGCACCACCGCCGAGGTCGCCACCCTGACCGAGGAGGAACGGCGCGCGGTGATCGAGATCTGCGGCCGGGTCTGCCGCGAGCGAGGCGCCACGCTCACCGTCGGCGCGGGGTCGGCCGACACGCGGAGCACGGCCGAGGCGCTGCGCGCCCTGAAGGGGGAGGCGGACGCGGCGCTGGTGACGGTTCCCGCGTTCGTCCGCCCGTCCGAGGCCGGTGTGCTCGCCCACTTCACCGCGCTGGCCGAGCAGACCCCGGTGCCGCTGGTGGTCTACAACATCCCGTATCGGACCGGACAGTCCGTGGGCGCGGCCACGCTGCGCCGGCTGGGCGAGTTGCCCATGGTGGCCGGAGTCAAGCACGCGGTCGGCGGCGTCGACCTCGACACGGTCGCCCTGCTCGCCGACCCGCCGGCGGACTTCGCGGTGCTCGCCGGGGACGACCCGTTCCTGTCCGCGCTGCTCGCGCTGGGCGCCTCCGGCGGCATCCTCGCCTCCGCCCACCTGCGCACCGGCGAGTTCGTCGAGCTCTTCCGGGCGTGGCGGGCCGGAGAGGCCGAGCACGCTCGTGCCCTCGGTCACCGGCTGTCGCTCATGTCGGCGGCCATGTTCGCCGAGCCCAACCCGACCGTCCTGAAGGGCGTCCTGCACGCCCAGGGCCGCATTCCCACCGCCGCCGTACGGCTCCCGCTCGTCCCGGCGAGTCCGGCGTCGATCGAGGCGGCCCTGCGGACGCTGTGACCTTTGGAGATAATCCGCAACCGGACGAATTGGTAGCCTGGACGCATGACCGCCATGGCGCCCTCGCGTAACGAGCCCGACCTGTCCTTTCTGCTCGATCACACCAGCCACGTGCTTCGGACGCAGATGGCGGCGGCCCTCGCCGAGATCGGCCTCACGGCGCGTATGCACTGCGTGCTCGTCCATGCCCTGGAGGAGGAGCGTACGCAGATCCAGCTCGCGGAGCTCGGCGACATGGACAAGACCACGATGGTGGTCACCCTCGACGCCCTGGAGAAGGCCGGCCTCGCCGAGCGCCGCCCGTCCAGCACCGACCGGCGCGCCCGGATCGTCGCGGTCACCGAGAAGGGCGCGCAGGTGGCGAAGCGGAGCCAGGAGATCGTCGACGGGGTCCACAGGGCCGCCCTCGGGTCGCTGCCGGAGGAGGAGGCGGAGGTGCTCGTACGCGCGCTCAACCGGCTGGTCACGGGGCATCTGGCCGCTCCGGTGGAGGCGCCGCAGGTGGTTCGGCGGGCGCGTCAGCGCGGATGACTGGTCCGTAAAGGATCGTCTACAACAAAACTATCTGATACGGTCCTTTCTGTTCCCATGAACAGGAGGCGACCCCATGTCGCGCATATCCCGATCCCGTTGGCTCGTGCTGGGCGTGCTGTCCGCCACGATGCTGATGACGGTCCTCGACGGCAGCATCGTGACCGTGGCCATGCCCGCCATCCAGCGGGATCTCGGCTTCGCGCCCGCCGAGCTGAGCTGGACCGTGAACGCCTACCTCATCGCGTACGGCGGACTGCTCCTGCTGGCCGGCCGGCTGGGCGACCTGATCGGCCGCCGGGCCATGTTCCTTGCGGGCAACGTCGTCTTCACCGCCGCGTCCCTGCTGGCCGGAGCCGCCACGGGGCCGGGGACGCTGATCGGCGCCCGGTTCCTCCAGGGCGTCGGCAGCGCCATGGCCTCGGCGGTCGTGCTCGGAATCCTGGTGACGACCTTCACGGAGGCGGGGGAGCGGGCGAAGGCGATCGGCGTCTTCAGCTTCACCGGCGCCGCCGGGGCGTCGCTGGGCGCGGTGCTCGGCGGAGTCCTCACCGACGCGCTGGGCTGGAACTACATCTTCCTCATCAATGTGCCGATCGGCGTGGCCACGATCGTGCTGGCGCTCCGGGCGCTGCCGGCGGATCGAGGGCTCGGCCTGTCGGCGGGCGCGGACGCCGTCGGCGCCCTGCTGGTCACGGCCGGTCTCATGCTGGGCATCTACGCCGTGGTCCAGATCGAGCGGTATGGCATGCGCTCCCTGTGGTTCGGCGCGGTGTCGCTCGTGCTGCTGGCCGCGTTCCTCGTCCGCCAGGCGACCGCCCGGACCCCGCTCATGCCGCTGCGGATCCTCCGCTCGCGCGCCGTCGCCGGGGCCAATCTGGTGCAGATCCTGACGGTGGGTGCGATGTTCGCCTTCCAGGTCGTCGTGGCACTGTTTATGCAGCAGGTGCTCCGATATGACGCGCTCGGCACCGGCCTGGCCATGCTTCCGGCGGCGGTTTCCATCGCAGGCGTGTCGCTGTTCGTGTCCCCGCGGCTGAGCACCCGCTTCGGCGCGCGTGCCGTGCTGCTGGGCGGCCTGGTGCTCCTGATCGGCGCGATGGCCTGGCTCACCCGCGTCCCTGTCGACGCCCGCTATGTGACCGACCTGCTCCCCGTGATGGTGCTCATCATGGGCGGAGGCCTGGTGCTTCCGGCGCTGACCACGCTCGGCATGTCCGGCGCCCGTCCCGACGACGCGGGCCTGGTCTCGGGGTTCTTCAACACGACCCAGCAGGTCGGGATGGCCGTCGGCGTCGCGCTGCTGTCCACGCTGGCCGCCTCCCGCACGGAGGGGCTGCTGGCGGGCGGCGCGGGCGAGGCGGTCGCACTGACCGGCGGCTACCGGCTGGCCTTCACGGTCTCCCTCGTCCTGCTGGTCAGCGCCCTCGTGGCCGCGTACGTCATCCTGCGACGGCCCCGGGCCGACGTGGAACAGACGGCGGAGCTCCAGCCAGAACGGGTCTGAGAACCGCGACCCGGGGGTCTGGTGACACCGGGCCCGGGCGCGGGACAAGGGCGATTTCCCGATGATCCATTGTCAGGCTATCCCTGACGCCCTAGCCTTGGGTTGGGCGTCAGGAACAGCCTGACACGTCATCTCCCGGAGGGCGACATGCCGGCTCCTTCTCTGCAGGAGCAGGACATCCGCTGCTCGTTCTGCTCGAAGTCCAAGAACGACGTGACCAAGATGATCGCCGGTGCCGGCGTCTACATCTGCAATGAGTGCGTCGGGCTCTGCGCCGAGATCCTGGCGGCGGAGTCCGTCGGGACTCCGGAGATTTCCTACACCGAGAGCATGACCGTCGAGCAGATCCTGGAGCTCCTTCCGCGCGTCGCCGAGGTGGGCGCGCGGGTCGAGGACAGCCTGCGGGTCTGGGTGCATCGGGCGCGCGACCGCGGCGCGACCTGGGCCAGGATCGGCGCCGCCCTCGGCATGACCCGCCAGTCCGCCTGGGAGAGGTTCTCCGGCGAGGAGTGACGCCCGCTCAGGGGGATTGTCGGTGCGGCCTGCCACGATGGCCCGCATGACGACGACCGACCCCTTGATTCCGTTCCAGTGGCTGAACGCTTCCGAGGTTGAGGGGGGCGTCCGCGGGCTGGGCGTGATCTTCAGCGCGGCCTTCTTCCGCGGGCTCGACCCGGCGGAGGTGGTGCGCCGCTTCAGCCGCGGCACGGACTCCGGCCAGGAATCGGACTTCGACGCACTCGACGACAAGGTGTACGAGTTCCTCGAGGAGACGGATGGCGGAGACGGCGGCGGTCACGTGGGCGTTTTTCAGGCCGGCGAATGGTGTGTGGCCATCGAGCCCTTCGGCTGGATGGTCACGCTCCATGAGGTGCTGCCCAGGCTGTCGCGGGGCTGCGAGGTGGTTGCGGTCACCCGGCACGACTACGCCGCCGAGCACAGCTTCGAGTACGCGATCGACGGCACGATCGTCACCGGCTACAGGCTGAGGCACCCGTACGAGCGGTACGGCTCCGATCCCGACCGGCTCAACGGCCTGATGCGCGAGTTGGGCATGGGACTGGACAGGCCGGAGGACGGCGACGCGTGGGACGCCGCCTGGGCGGACAATTACAACACCGCGGTGCCGAGGGGCTTCGCCCTGGCGGCGAAGATCACCGGGGTGCCGTTCACGGAGGACATGCTCGCCCGCCCGATGCTCGTGGGGCCCATCGTGGAGCCTTTCGCGGACGTCGACGGCGCTGGAAGCCACCCTGCGCCCGGTCAATAAGGCCGCCGGCCACGTCTCACGGGTGGCCTTCACCACCGGGATGCGGCGCGAGTACACGGTGCGCGGGCACACCTACCGCGAGCTGAAGGCGCGCGGGCTGGGAGCGCGGGCCGCCCAGCGCGTGATCAAGAAGGGAGGCGAATCGGACCTGGTGCGCCGGGACGGCATGTGGTTTCTGACGGCGAGGAGCTGCGAGCTCGGTCGTTTACGACCGTGAAGCTGACTGTGGCCTTCTTCCGCAACGACCGACGGAGTCCGCCCCGACGGGGATCGGGTGAATGGGAGCGCGTGAGGCTGGACCCCCGGTTGCGATGCACATACTGTGCCATTTGACGGCTGATCAGCACATCTGAAGGCGAGGCCGGAATGCGTCCCGTGATGGTGTGTTTGACGCTGGCCGCTCTGTTGTCGGTCTCCGCCTGCTCGGGGGGCGGCTCTGAACGAAACGGCGCGTCGGGCGACTCGGTGAAACGCGCCGTCGCCGGGTGGGGGGAATTCCCGGCTGAACGTCATCCTCGTCCCATTGTTCTCCTGGACGACCTTCCTGCGACGAGCGGATCGGCCAAAGGTGTGAATCGCGCCGCAACATCCACTCCGCTTCCGACTAAGAACCCCGGGACCACCGTTGTCGCGCTCAGCGACGGAGACGCACCTCTCGAGCAGATCTCCGCGGCCGAGGCGTTCGGCGGATTGGCGGCACATGTCGCCAGAATTCCCGGGGAGCCGAAGCCGATCCGGATAGTCGGCAGCCGATACGGTGTGCGGGAATGGGCTACGGATCGCGGTTTGGTGAGGCTTCCCACCTGGACGTTCTTCACCGACTCCGGCGGAACGGCCGAGTGGCCGGCACTCGCCCCCGGCGCGTTCTGGAAGCTGGGCGAGCTGCGCTCCTCCGTATCCGTGCAGGTGACATCCGCCGGTCCGGAGCAGACCAGCCTGTCCGCGACCATGCTGGGGCCCGCGTCCGACTGCGGCGATGACAAGCCCCAGATCGACCTGCTGCGATACGAGTCCGAGTCGGCGGTGCTGATCGGTCTGCGGGAGGCCGGCCCCATCCGTAACGACTGTGATCAGAACGCCCTCGGCCGCACGAGCGAGCGCGTGATTCAGCTCGGCAAGCCGCTCGGTGGACGCGTCATCATCGATCCTCATGGCGACCCGGTCCCAGTACGGCAGTGAGCGGTCTTCTCCATGGGGTGCGGCAGGAAGAAACAGGAGCGGCGGCGCCCGCCTTGACGGGAGAGGCCGCCGCTCCCTCAGCCGATCATCCGGTGTGGATCGTCACCGAGAAGTCCTGGAAGGCTGTGACGACGTCCTGGAAGATAAGGCCGTCGCTGCCGCGATATCCCGAGATCACTCCGTTCGCGGTGACGGTGTTGCCGGACGGAGTGAAAACAGGCCCTCCGCTGTCACCCTTGATGGACCCCGGAAGCCCGTTGTACTGAATAGCTACGAACAGGTCGTTGTAACATTCGTAGGCGCCGAAGGCGTCGTAGCCACAGTAGCTTTCCTGACCGTTCGTGGCGACCTGATAGTTGCATACGGCGCCACTGACCGCTCCCGACTGGCACAGCCACTGGCCGTAATACACGTTGCCGTATCCGGTGATGCGCTTGCTGAACTCTGGGGTGGTGTTGGTGCCGCCGGGGACACCCCCGTCGTAAATCTGGTTGCCGACGTGATCCGGGGCATCGATGAGCAGCAGGTCGTGGCCCTGGTTCTCGCCGACCACCCGGCCGATCGAGCGTGACCTGTTGCCGTTGCGCCAGTTCTCGTACGGGCGGCCGCAGTGGCCCGCCGTGAGGATGTAGTGATAATTGGAGTTACTCGTCGAGTGGACGGGCCAGCCGGCCGTGCATCTCGCTCCGGTGTCGTCCGACACTATTTGTGCGCCGCCCCACCACGGAGGGCTGTCTATCGCGCGGCTGGCGAACTCTCCGCGGGGTGCCTGCTGCACGACCGTCGGCACCTGGGCGTCGAGTTTCGGATAGGTGGAGGTGAGGCCGGCCTTGTTCTCCCCCGAATCGGTCAGCGCATACAGCCCGCTCCCGTCGGGCTGGATGCCCAGCGCGTGGATCGGCCCCCCCGGATTCTTGGAGAGCTCCTCCCGCAGGGGCGCCGCGGCGGCCTGGAGCTCGGCCAGGGAGTGCTTCGCGGGCGACACACGCACCGGGGAATAGGCCTTCGCGCTGCTCAGCGCTCCACGGATCGCCGCAGGGGGCTCGCCTTTCCACCAGACCTGCACGAAGCCGTCGTCGAGTTTCAGGCCCGCGAACCCGAGATCCTTCTTGTCGCTTCTGACCGCGTCCATAATGCGGTCGGCGGCTTTTATCAGCGGCTCCTGGGCCGCGATGCGTTGTTTTGCCTCGGGCGTCAGGTAGCTGAACGGCTCCTTCTCCACCTGGGTTCCCGGTTTCGTGGGTGAAGGTTCACTCACATCGGCCCGGACGGATGGAGTGAGTATCGACGCCGACAGGGCGATCGTCAGCACGGAAACCGATATCACGCGTAATCGCAAGTCGCTCTCCTTTTCTTGTAGTTATGTGCCGAAAAGGAGTAGATCATGGTTGATTTGCAGGGTCAATGAACAGTTTGACAACTTCCGGTAATCGATGCGACTTGACTTCGTCCGGCGACTGACAATTACCGCAACCGAGCATTACGTCTGCTGTTCGGTGTGGCCGTGTGACGGATCGGTGCGCGCGCGAATCTTTGTTCAGCAGGCGCGATGGCGTAATGTGCAATATCTGTGTCGTTGACGCCATGAAGCCCTGGTCGCAAGCATTGAGGCCATGCAGCGACGCGTGGTCATCGTGGTCTTCGATGGCTTCCAGATGTTCGATCTCGCCGGGCCGGCCGACGTGTTCACCACGGCGAACCTGCTCGCGCCCGACCCCGGCTACCGCGTCGAGGTGACGGCCGTGCGCGCCGGGGCCGTACGGGCGCAGAACGGGATCGCGACGCTCGCGGAGACTCCGCTGGCCGAGGTCGCGGGGCCGATCGACACGCTGCTGCTCGTGGGCGGGCTGTCGGTGCCGGAGCACCTGCGCGATCGAGAGCTGGTCGCGGGTGTCACCCGGCTGGCGGCCGGGGCCCGGCGCGTCGCCTCCGTCTGCAACGGGAGCTTCCTCCTCGCGGAGGCCGGGCTGCTGGGCGGCAGGCGTGCGACCACCCACTGGCTGGTCGCGCGGGAGATGGCCGACCGCTATCCGGACGTCGAGGTGGACGCCGATCCCATCTACGTCCGCGACGGGAACGTCTGGACGTCGGCAGGGGTCAGCTCGGGAGTGGACCTCGCCCTGGCGCTCGTGGCCGACGACCACGGCCACGCGCTCGCCAGGAACGTCGCGCGGGGCCTCGTCGTGTACCTGCACCGTCCGGGCGGGCAGAGCCAGTTCAGCGCCCCCATGCGGGCCGCCGTCCCACGCGCCGAGCCGCTGCGCGAGATCCAGGCGTTCATCGACGCCAACCCGGCCGAGGACCTGAGCGTGCCCGCGCTGGCCCGGCGGGCGGGGATGAGCGAGCGGCACTTCTCCCGCGTCTTCACCGAGCAGACCGGGGTCTCACCCGGCAGGTACGTCGAACGCAGCAGGGCCGACGCCGCGCGGCGGCTGCTGGAGACCACCGCCCACCCCCTGGACAGGGTGGCCAGGGAGGCCGGACTCGGTGCTCCCGAGACCCTCTATCGCGTCTTCCGCCGCCATTGGCGCGTCTCACCCGGCGACTACCGCCGCCGGTTCCGATCGAAGGAAAGCAGCAGATCATGAACATCGCCATCCCCCTCTATCCCCGGTTCACCGCGCTCGACGCCGTCGGGCCGTACACGGTGCTGGCCTTCGCCCCGGGCTGCACGGTCACGTTCGTCGCGGCCGAGCCCGGGCCGGTGCTCGACGACAGGGGAAGCCTGAGCCTCGCGGCCACCGCGTCGTACGGCGACCTGCCCACGCCGGACGTCATCGTCGCGCCGGGAGGTCCCGGGACGATCGAGGCGTTGTCCGACGCGGAGCTGCTGGGCTGGATCGCGCGGGCCCACGAGCGGACGCGGTGGACCACCTCGGTGTGTAGCGGCGCGTTCCTGCTGGGCGCGGCGGGGCTGCTGAAGGGCCGGAAGGCGACCACGCACTGGGGGTGGCTGGACCAGCTCGCCGGATTCGGCGCCGAGCCGGTGAGCGAGCGCGTGGTGATCGACGGCAAGATCGTGACGGCGGCGGGCGTCTCGTCGGGCATCGACATGGCCTTGACGTTGCTGGCCGCGATGCGGGACGAGGAGACGGCGCGGGCGGTGCAGCTCGCGATCGAGTACGACCCGCGGCCGCCCTTCGACGCCGGCAGCCCGAAGACCGCCCCGGCGGGCCTGAGCGACAAGGCGATGGCCCTTATCTGATCGGAGACCGGAGGCACCCGGAGATCGTGGCGGGCGCCCGGGGATCCCTGTGCGCGACGACCTTTCGGGCGGCGGCGACGCGACCAGCCATGAGGTCGGGTCAGGGGCAGCTCGGGGCTGAGCCCGGGTGATCCCTGAGGGCGGGCAAGGCGGGGAACTGCGATCTTGTTCCGCATGACATTTGAGCCTTCTTTCACCTATCGTCCGATTGTCCCGGGGGTGCGGCGACGCAGGAGAACGCGGGCGGTGCTGTCGTTCGCGACCGCTGCCGCCGTGGTCATCGGCGGGGTCGCGCCCGCGTCGGCCACGCCTGCCGCGCACCCGGCTGCGACAATCGCGCGTGCCGGCTCCTCATTGCCGAAGCTGAACCCCCAGGCGCTTCAGCAGGCGATCTCCAGCGCACCCGACCGGGTGACGGGCGTACTCGCACGGGTCAGCGGGCCCGCCGGGAAGTGGACGGGGACCTACGGAGTCGCCGACATCACCACGCGGCAGCCGGTTCCGCTCGATGGTCGCTTCCGTCTCGGCAGCGTCACCAAGATCTTCATCGCCACCGTGATGCTGCAACTGGCCGCCGAACACCGCGTCGACCTCGACAAGCCCGTGCAGCACTACCTTCCGGGCGTAATGCCCGCCAACTATCCGCCGATCCCCGTTCGCACCTTGCTGAACTTCACCAGCAGCCTGCCCGAGCTGACAGCCGACGACATGCCGTCCACGCCCGACGCCATCGTCCAGCACCGCTTCGATGACCACCCGCTGTCCGAGCTGGTCGCCAAAGCGGTCCGTCATGACCGGCCCTTCACCGAGCCGGGCAGCATGCAGGTCTACGGAGCCACCGGCTACTACGTCGCAGGAATGCTCGTCGAGAAGCTCACCGGACACAGCTACGAGCAGGAGATCACCCGACGCATCCTGCGTCCGCTGCATCTGCGGCACACCACCGCTCCCGAGACCGACCCCACCATCCCCGGCCCCCACGCTCATGGCTACCTCGCCGTCCCCCAACCCGACGGAAAGAGCAAGCTGGTCGACGTGACCGAGCAGAACCCGGGCGCGGGCGGCATGATCTCGACCACTGCCGACCTCGACCGCTTCCTGACCGCCTTGTTCAGGGGGCGGCTCCTGGCGCCGGCCCAGATGAAGGAACTGCTCGCCGTCCCCGGCGTACCGTACCTGGGCGGATCCGACCAGGACCCGGGTCATGGCAAGGCTTACTACAGTGCGGGCTTGATGCGCGTCACGACTCCCGGCCGCGACGGCCGCCCAGGTGTGACCGTATGGGGCAAGACCGGCAGCACCTACGGCTACACGGACGGCATGTTCACCACCCCCGACCTGCGCCGCCGCCTGGTGTACTGCTTCAACCCCGTCACAGGCGGAGGCAACGACATGGCCCTGGTCAACCAGATCGTCACCGCCGCCTTCGCACCATGAGCGGTGAGGTACCCCTCGTAGTGTGGATTCCGAACCGGGAGAGGTTCGGTACGACTGGCTCGCCGACGCGCTGACCGGACCCGGCGTCACCGTCCGGCCGCCAGGCGGACTTCGGGCAGGCGTCGGCGCCGCCGGGCGCTGGTCGACGCATGCCCAACGCGTTAGCCGTGCGTGAACCGGGGCCGGGTAGCGTCGGGAATGTGCCGTCAGCGCATCGACCGGCAGGGGCCTCACGGCCGCCCCCGTGGCTCTTCCTGGAGATCGTTCCGCCTCGCCCCAGAGGCAGTCAGTGAGGCCGGCGGGTGAACGGGTGTGATGCCACCGGGCGCATCTGGGGCGGGCTGGTGCGCGACCATCATCTGACGCCACTGGACGACCTGGCGTCCTCGGTCATCGAGCACGTCAGGCCGATCGGCTTCACCGAGATCATGATCTACGTGGCCAGCCTGCGGCCGCTGTATCTCGTGCCGCTGCCCGGACAGCGTGACGCGTACGGGGAGCCGCTGAACCGCGTCGCCATCGACACGACCCTGGCCGGTCGCGCCTACCGCAACCTGGAGATCGTCCAGGCGCGTCCCGCCACCGATCCGTACGTCGCCGAAGCCTCGGAGCCGCTCGGCAGTGAAGGGCCGCGGCGTTTATGGGTGCCGATGCTGAACGGCACGGAACGCGTGGGCGTGCTCGGGGTGACCGTGCCCGTGGTCGACGAGGCCACCGAGCAGATCGCGACCGAGCTGGGCGGCCTGGTCGCGCTCCTGGTGGTGAGCAAGCGGGCCTACAGCGACGCTTTCGTGCGGCTGGTGCGCACCGAGGAGATGCACCTGTCGGCCGAGATGCTGTGGACCCTGCTGCCGATCAGGAACTTCGCCACCGACACGATGACGGTCAGCGCCGCGCTGGAGCCGGCCTATGACGTCGGAGGAGACGCCTTCGACTACGCCCTCGACGGCGCCACTCTCCGCATCGGCATCTTCGACGCCATGGGGCACGACACCTCGGCCGGTCTGACCGCCGCCATCGCCCTGAGCGCCTACCGCAACAGCCGGCGCCGGCGCCGCTTCGGGCTGCTCGAGATCAGCGACACGATCGACGAGGCGATCGCCGGGCAGTTCGCCACGTCCCGGTTCGCCACCGGAGTCCTCGCCGACCTCGACCTGCGGACCGGATGGCTGACCTGGGTGAACCGGGGCCATCCACCGCCGCTGGTCCTGCGGCAGGGGCGGGTGGCCTCCGCGCTGGACAGCCCACCGGACACCCCGATGGGTTTTCGCCTCGGCCCGGCCACCGTGCTCGCGCGGCGCCAGCTGGAGCCCGGCGACCGGCTGCTGTTCTACACCGACGGCATCGTCGAGGCGCGGACACCGGACGGGGAGAGGTTCGGGCTGGACCGTTTCGCCGACTTCGTCATCCGCAAGGAGATCGACAACGTCTCCGCCCCGGAGACCCTGCGCCGCCTGATCCACTCGATCCTCTCCTACCAGCGCGGCCAGCTGCAGGACGATGCCACGGTGATGCTGGTCGAGTGGCGCACCGAACGGCATTACCAGCTCACATTGTGAGGTCACGTCGTGCGCCGGTCGCTGCGCGGGCCGTCCGGGTGGTTCCGGCCGTACGGCCGGTGGTGCGCGTGCTCGCCGGGCGACTCCCGTCGTGCCCGAGGAAGCGCGGAGGGGAAGTGGGGAGTCGCCCGACGTTCGCGGCTACGAGTCGAGGCCCTCGCTCTTGGCGATCACACGAGCGACCTTGTGGGAGAACTCCTCCCGCCACGCCTTCTGCTGCCGGACCTCATCCAGCACGACGGCGAACGCGGATCGGAACCCCTCCAACGTCTCGCGGATCTCCTCCTGCCCCTTGCGGAGCTCGTCCTGTCCCGCGCGCAGGTCGGCTGTGGTGGCGCGGAGCTCGTCCTGCCCCTTGCGGAGGTCGTCAGTGATGACTCGCAGCTCGTCCTGCCCCTTGCGCAGGTCGGCTGTTATGGTGCGGAGCTCGTCCTGCCCCTTGCGTAGCTCGTCCTGCCCCTTGCGTAGCTCGTGCTGACCCGTGCGCAGATCGCCGATCTGCTCACCGCACGTGGTCAGCATGGCGTTCTGCAGTCGGACAGCACTCCTGATGTCGGCGACGTTGCGCTCAATGGCGTCGATGCGTTCCTCGGTCTGCGGCATGCCCGACAGGATAGGGATGTCGAGGCGATCACGCACGGTGAAATCGCGATCTCTTTCTGTTCGGGTCCTGTCGCTCGGCTCTGCCAGCTTCGTCCTGGGCGTCACAACAGGAGGTCGGCCAACTCCTCCAGTAACTCGGTCGCCCGGCGGGCCTGAGCGGGGTCGGTGACGGTGCGACCGATCGCCTGATCGACGTTGCGAGCTGCGCGACGGGTGATCGCCTGCAGGGCTTCGTCGGCGATGGTGACCCGGGTGCGTCGCCCGTCGTCCGGGTCGGTTGTGGCTTTCACCAGCCCACGCGATTTGAGGCGCGACACCGACGCGGACACGTGACTCTGTACGAATCCTGTCCGCTGATGGATCTCGCTGATCGAGCTGGAGGGGTGCTTGATCACATCTTCCAGAACGGCGGCCTCGCCGGGAGTGAGCGACAGGTCGCCGGCCTCGCCGGTGACCTGCGAGGACAGTTCGATGAGGCGTTTGCCCAGCCGATGCAGTCGTCCGCCGTCCATAACTTGGCAGACTACATCTCCACCGAAATATCGTTAACGATGTATCGTTGGCGATGAAAGGGGGAGGCTTATGAAGCCGCAAGGTGTGCTGAAGGGTGTGGCGAAGACGGCCCTGGGGATGGCCGTGGTGAGGGTCCACGAGAGCCTCAGGGGTGACCGCCTGTTCGACGACCCGTACGCCCAGAGATTCCTGGACGCCGCGCCGGGAGCGTTCCCCGAGCAGTCCGCCTCCGCCGGAGGCCTCACCGCGCTGGGGCCGCCGGCCTTCCTGGGAGCGGTGTTCGCCTTCCATGGCGTGCTGCGCACGCGGTTCTTCGACGACTATTTGCTCGCCGCGACGGCCGCCGGTTGTCCGCAGGTGGTCCTGCTCGCCGCAGGGCTCGACGCCCGTGCCTTCCGGCTGATGTGGCCGGACGGAGTGAGAGTTTTCGAGCTCGACCTTCCGGAAGTGTTCTCGTTCAAAGAGGCGGTGCTCGACGGATTGGACGCGATGCCCGCGTGCGAGCGAAGAACCGTTCCGGTGGACCTGCGCGCCGAGTGGGCGGGCCGGCTGGTCGCCGCCGGGTTCGATCGCGGCGCACCGACCGCATGGCTCGCCGAAGGACTGCTGCTCTACCTGACGGCCGACGAGGTGACGCGCCTGCTGACCGAAGTCGGCGAACTCTCCACGCCGGGTAGCCGACTCGCCTTCGAGCACGGCGGCATCGCCGATCCCGCGCTCCTCGCCCAGGCTCCCGGCATGCCGACGATGGCCGAGTACGCCTCCCTGTGGAGGGGAGGACCGGGCGAGGACGCCCCCGGCTGGCTCAGCCGGCACAGCTGGCAGTCGCAGATCCACGATCGCGCCGAACTCGCCGCCTCCTACGGCCGCCTCATCCCCGGACCGTCGAGCGGAGGTTTCCTGACCGCCATCCGTACGGGCTCAGCGCTGCGGCCTTAGCGCCAGCTTCCATGATGGGTCGCCGGCTGAGGCGGGACGGGCTCAAGCCCTGGCGGCGTCGCTTGCGGATCTTCAGTCCTGTGGCCAGTGTCGGGTGAGGTCACATAGGTGCCGCGATGGGGGACGGTGTAGACCCAGCCTTCGGCCCGCAAGGTGGCCATGGCCTGACGCACGGTCATCCTGGCCACTCCGTATGACTGCGTCATCATGGTCTCGCTGGGGACCGGCCTGCGTGGTGAGATCTCGCCGCGTCGGATGCGGCTGATGACGTCGTCGGCGATCTCCCGATACAACGGCGTTCTCCGCGCTTCCCTGGAGGCCTCACCTGGCCGCCCGACGAAGGTGCCCTGGCCCTGCACCGTGTAGACGAGACCTTCCCTGCGCAGCGCTTTGACCGCCCGCCGAGCGGTGGTGCGGGCCACACCGAACTCGCGCTGTATGGCGGTCTCGCTGGGCACGGACGCTCCCGGCCGTAGCTGTTGGATTCGCTTCCGCAGAATCGCGGCAATTTGCAGGTAGAGGAGGGTGTCGCCGTCGTGGTCCAGCACGAGCTCACGGTAGACGCCACGGCGGTTCCGTGATCGCCTCGGCGAGAAGCTGTGGATAAGTCAGCTTCTAGGCCAGTCCTCTGGCGGGGACACATAGGTTCCGCGATGCGGGACGGTGAACACCCATCCCTGCTTGCGAAGGAAATCCACGGCGTTGCGGGCGGTGGCCTTGGCGACGCCGTACTGCTTCATCAGTGCCTTCTCCGGTGGGATGCGCCGATTGGGCACGAGGTCACCGCCGCGGATCTGTTCCAGGATCTCGGCCGCTATGCGCTGGTAGACCGGTGTCCGTTCGGCTGATCGTGGAGTGCCCGGCTGTCCGACGAACGTTCCTTCGCCTTGAACGGTGTAGACGAGCCCCTGCTCGCGAAGCTCTCGGGTGACGCGCCGTGCCGTGAGGCGAGCGATGCCGTATTCGGCTTCGAGTTCCGTCTCGCTCGGAACGGCGTCACCCGGCTCCAGGTCGCCGTGATCGATCTGCTCACGGATGATCTCGGCGATCTGCTTGTAGATCGGCACCGGACCGTCGCGATCAATCATGAGGGAATGATAGACGAAACCGGACGTCTACCTACAAAGCAGACAACTAGCGGAGAGATGTATAGGAGCAGTAGACCGCTATAGCTAATATGGCCTACAGGTCGTCAAGCTGACCGTCGATCGCGATCCGGCGCCAGGCGGTGTCGGTGACGATCACGTGGTCGAGGAAGCGGAGGCCGACGGTGTCGGCGGCCTCGTGGAGGCGGGCCGTGACCTCGACGTCGGCGGGGCTGGGGTCGAGCGATCCGCTCGGATGGTTGTGGGCGAGGCCGAAGGCGGCCCCGCCGGAGAGGAGGACGGTCGTGACGATGTCGCGGACGGGCGCGGGAGTGTGGTCGCTGCCGCCCTCGGTGACCACGGTCCGGCGCAGCACGGCACCGCGTCCGTCGCATACGACCACGACGAGCCGCTCGCGCGGCTGTCCGTGCAGCAGGGGAGCGGCGGCCGAAGCGATGTCGGCCGAGCAGGTGATCCGGCTTCGCTCCGGCTCCGCCTGGGCGCGCCGTACGAGGTGGAACGCGGCCGCCACGCGGGCGGCCTTGGCGGGGCCCACGCCGGGGACGGCGAGCAGCCGATGGGCCTCGGAGCGGGCCAGCTCTCCGAGGTCGCCGCAGTGGGCGATGAGCTGGGAGGCGAGTTCGACGGCGCTCACGCCCCTGCTGCCCGAGCCGAGCAGCAGGGCGAGCAACTCCCTGTCGGCGAGCGCCGTGGCTCCCGACGCCAGCAGCCGCTCACGCGGCTGGTCGGCCAGGGGCATGTCCTTGACGCGCATCGGCACCTCCGGAGGGGGGATCCGGATCGGTTGTACCAGTGGGCACCGACAGTCAAAGGAGGCTGGGGATGCCGTAGACCAGGCGGAACCGGTCACCGGGCACCACGGCGTCGCTCGTCTCCACCGGACGCTCCCCGGCCCAGTACGTGCGCTCGATCTGGAGCACCTGGACGCCGGCGGGGAGCTCCAGCAGGTCGCTCTCGGTCGGTTGGGGGACACGGATGAGCACGGTCTCGCTGATCTCGGTGAGCGGCAGGCCGCTCGCCGCGAGGCGGAAGGCCGCGCTCCTGCGTTCGTACGTGCCTTCCTCGAGCGCCTGGCTCTGCCCGGGCTCGACCGGTTCGTACGAGGTGAGCAACTGCACCGGGCGGCCGTCGCCGCGGAAGACGTAACGGGTCCTGATGACCGGGCTGCACTCGCCGACACGCAGCCGGTGGGCGATGTGGGGAGGGGCGTCGGCGAGTTCGCTGCGCCAGCTCCAGCTGGGTTGCCGTCCGCCCGCCTGCATGTCGCTGGCGAAGGCGGCGTGCGGTTCGGGATGGCGGCTGCGGTGGAGCGGGAGCAGGATCGGTTTCTCCCGCACCCGGTGCCCGGAGCCCACCCGGCCGATGATGAGGCCCTCCTGGGCGAGCACGCGCAGCGCGTGGCGGGCGGCCGTCTCTCCGACGCTGTACTTCCTGGTTATCTGGTGCCGCGAGGGGATCGGTGCGCCCGGGGGGAGCGTGCCGTCGACGATCTGGCGGCGAATGTCCTCGACTACGCGCAGGTAGACCGGATCAGAGTTTGCCATCAATCCATCCCTGAGGGGGTGACGGGTCTTCCAAATCTTGGCGTATTCGCCGGGCAACCGAGAGTGACGGAGATGGCCTGTGACTCCAACTTTGCCTGCCGAAAGGGCTGCTAATGGGTGATTGTGCCGCTAAGCGGCCAGGTGCCGATATTCCCCTCCCGCCCCCCTATCACGGCATCCATGCCAGCCCTCCTCGGGACGGTCATAAGAGGATCAATTGGTTGAAAGCCGTCAACCGTAGCGATCGCGTACGCGTACGAAGGCACACGTGTGAATGCAAGGCGACGATCTACGAGCTGTGCTCGGCGGGCGGGCTGCTGTTCATCCGGCGGACGAAACGGGGTAAGAAGATGGAGATCCACGAAACCGAGCGGCTCGTCGCCGCGCGGATGGAGGAGCTGTGGGTGAGGCTCCTCTCGGGGGAGGTCAACTGACCGCCCCCGCGTCGTCCGCCGAGTCCCGTCACCGATCCCCGGACCGGCGGCCATCCCCGGACCGGCCGCCGAATGCCGAGCCTGCCATCCGGGCGATCGCCCGCCGGCGGCCATGACTGACGGCGGTGCTCAGGGATGGGCAAAAGCCGCCGTTCGCGGCCTTCCGGAAAAATTTCGCCAGAAGCGTGTAACGTCCGCGTAAGGCGCGGCGATTCCCGGTTAGAGGTCGCTGATGTGTGTACCCCCGAGCACATATCGGCGGCCTCTTCCGCTGTCTGGCGGTGCCCGCGGGGCGGTACTGGACATAACGGGGTGGCGAGGTCCATCACTCCTGCGGATCCGGGTACCGTTCGGTCTATGGCATCGCCTACTGGAACCTCCGACGCCCCCTTCGGCCGCACACTGACCGCCATGGTCACACCGTTCACTTCCGACGGCGCCGTGGACTATGAGGGCGTCCAGCGGATCGCCGCTTATCTTGTCGACGAGCAGCGCAACGACGGCCTGGTGGTCAGCGGCACCACGGGGGAGTCTCCCACCACCTCGGACGAGGAGAAGGACCGCATTCTGCGCGCGGTCGTCGAGGCCGTGGGCGACCGGGCCACCGTCGTGGCCGGTGCCGGAACCAACGACACGCGGCACAGCGTCGAGCTGGCCCGGGCCGCCGAACGCGCGGGCGCCCACGGCCTTCTGGTGGTCACCCCGTACTACAACAAACCGCCGCAGGAGGGTCTGCTCCGGCACTTCACCGCCGTAGCGGACGCGACCGGTCTTCCAGTGATGCTGTACGACATCCCCGGGCGCGCGGGCGTGCCCATCGCGACCGAGACCCTGTTCCGGCTGGCCGAGCACCCGCGCATCATCGCGGTCAAGGACGCCAAGGGCGACCTGTTCGCGAGCTCGCAGGTGATGGCCTCCACGGACCTTGTCTTCTACTCCGGGGACGACGCGCTGAACCTGGCGTGGCTCTCGGTCGGCGCGGTGGGGTACGTCAGCGTGGTGGGCCACGTGGCCGGCGCCGAGCTGGCCTCGATGGCCGACTCCTATCGGTCCGGTGACGTCGCGAACGCCCTGGCCGTCCACCGCCGGCTGCTTCCGGTGGTCTCGGCGATCATGACCCGCACCCAGGGGGCGATCATGGTGAAGGCCGCGCTGAAGCTGGTGGGCCAGGACGCGGGCTACGTCCGGCCGCCGCTCGTGGACGCCACGCAGGAGCAGATCGCAGCGCTTCGTGAGGACCTCATCACGGGGGGTCTCAAGCTTGTGGATTAAATCAACAGATGGAGCCGAATGAGCGACTTGACCAGAAGAAACGAAGATAGGGGACCGCGCGTGGGCGGCTCCCGGCCTCAGAACGGGGGCGGCGAGCGGCACGGGTCAGAGCACGGGGCGGAGGGGGCGGCATGAGTCATCCGCATCCCGAGCTCGGGGCGCCTCCGCCGCCGCCGGAGAACGGCCTGCGCATCGTCGCGCTGGGCGGTCTCGGCGAGATCGGCCGCAACATGGCGGTGTTCGAGTACGACGGCCGTCTGCTCGTGGTGGACTGCGGTGTGCTGTTCCCCGAGCCGGACCAGCCGGGCGTCGACCTCATCCTGCCCGACTTCGACTACATCCGGGGGCGGCTCGACGACATCGAGGCGCTCGTGCTCACGCACGCCCACGAGGACCACATCGGCGCGGTGCCGTACCTGCTGCGCGAGCGGCGCGACATTCCGATCGTCGGCTCCCGGCTGACGCTCGGGCTCATCGAGAGCAAGCTGACCGAGCACCGGATGCAGCCGGTCAAGGTCGAGGTGATCGAGGGCGAACGGCGCTCGTTCGGGCCGTTCGAGTGCGAGTTCGTCTCGGTCAACCACTCGATCCCCGACGCGCTGGCCGTGGCGATCCGCACCCCTGCGGGCCTCGTCCTGCACACCGGCGACTTCAAGATGGACCAGCTTCCGCTGGACGGGCGGCTGACCGACCTCGGGGCGTTCGCCCGCCTCGGGGCCGAGGGCGTCGACCTGCTGATGTCCGACTCCACCAACTCGGAGGTGCCGGGCTTCGTCACCAGCGAGCGGGAGATCGCGCCGGTCATCGACGACGTCTTCCGCAGCGCGTCCAAGCGGATCATCGTGGCGAGCTTCGCCTCGCACATCCACCGCGTCCAGCAGATCATGGACGCGGCCGAGAAGCACGGCCGCAAGGTCGCGCTCATCGGCAGGTCGATGGTCCGCAACATGGGCGTGGCGCGCGAACTCGGCTACCTGAAGGTGCCCGGGGGCCTGCTCGTGGACTCCCGGGAGATCGAGGAGTGGCCGCCGGAGGACGTGGTGCTGATCTGCACCGGTTCCCAGGGCGAGCCGATGGCGGCGCTGTCGCGCATGGCCAACCGCGACCACCCGATCAGGATCGCCGAGGGCGACACCGTCCTGCTCGCCTCGTCGCTGGTGCCGGGCAACGAGACGGCGGTCAGCAAGGTCATCAACGGCCTCAACCGCTGGGGCGCGCGGGTGGTCCACAAGGGCAACGCGCGGGTGCACGTCTCCGGCCACGCCGCCGCGGGCGAGTTGCTGTACGTGCTCAACCTCACCAAGCCGTCCAACTTCATGCCCGTGCACGGGGAGTGGCGGCACCTGCGGGCGCACGCCGCGCTGGCCGAGCTGACCGGCGTCCCCCGGGAGAACATCGTGATCGCCGAGGACGGCGTGGTCGTGGACCTCGTCGACGGCCAGGCGAGGATCACCGGCGCGGTCCCGTGCGGGTACGTCTTCGTGGACGGCACCTCGGTGGGCGACATCACCGACGTGGCGCTCAAGGACCGGCGCATCCTGGGCGACGAGGGGTTCATCTCCATCGTCGTCGTCGTGGACTCCACGACCGGGAAGCTCACCGGCGGGCCGGAGATCACCGCTCGCGGTTCGGGCATCGACCCCGACGCGTTCGACGCGGTCGTCCCGCAGATCGAGGCCGCGCTGCAGGAGGTCGCCGCGTCCGGAGTGGCCGACGAGATGCAGATCCGCCGGACCATCCGGCGTACGGTGGGCCGCTGGGTGAGCGACACCTACCGTCGCCGCCCGATGATCATCCCGGTGGTCGTCGAGGTCTGACCGGTAATTCCGTTGTACTCGGAGACGGGCGTGGCGTAGCGTCCCGCCCGTGTCCGAGGTGATGATCATTTACCGCAAGTACGGCGGGTCGCTGCACTGGCACCACCCGGCCCGCCTGCTGGGCGAGGACGAGCACGGCACGTGGGCCGGCTGCCCTTCGGGGACCGTGACTCAGCGGGGACACGACCCCAAGACGGTTTTGCCCTGCGCGTCGGTCATGTTGTTCCCCCGGAACGCGTGGTGGACGGCCACGTTCAACGCCGCGCCGAACAGATGCGCGATCTACTGCGACATCACGACGGTGCCGGTCCGGCGCGACGGCCGGATCACCATGGCCGACCTCGACCTCGACGTGCTCCGCATGCGCGACGGCCGGCTGATCCTGGACGACGAGGACGAGTTCGCCGTGCACCAGGTGCGGTACGCGTACCCGGAGGAGATCGTCCGGCAGGCGGAGCGGTCGGCCGCCTGGCTGATGGAGGCCGTGGGCGCGCGTACCGGCCCCTTTCACGGCGCGCACGACCACTGGCTGACCCAGGTGACGTAAGCGGACAGGTGACCCTCGCGGGTACACGGGTGCCCTGCCTCAGCGGACCACGGCCGGGCTCTCGGAGGGCTCCTCTTCGCCGGTCTCCGGGATCACCTTGGGGACGCCGCGCATCGCGAACGGGACGGCGACGGCGAGGGCGAGCAGGATCGCCGCGCCGGTCAGCACGGTGACCTGGATGCCGTCCACGAACGCCTGCCGCGCGGCCGTGGCGACGGCCCCCGCGGCCTCGCCGGGCAGTGCGGTGGCGGCCTTCAGCGCGCCCGCGAGCGTGTCGCGGGCCTCGGCCGCCACGCCGTCCGGCAGACCGGGCGGAAGCGCCAGGCCGTTCCGGTAGGTGGTGGTCAGGACCGTGCCGAGCACGGCGATGCCCAGCGCGCCGCCCATCTCGTGCGCGGTCTCGGAGATCGCGCTCGCCGCGCCGGCTCGTTCCCTGGGCACCGAGGCGAGCAGCGTGTCGCCGGTCACGGCGAAGGTGAAGCCCATCCCGACACCCTGGACGAGCATGGCCGCGAGCATGTAGAGGTAGGGCGTCTCCATGTCGATCCGGCTGAACAGGATGAATCCGGTCGCCGTCAGCGCCAGCCCCGCGGAGACGACCGGCCCGCGCCCCCACCGGTGCACGAGCACGCCCGACAGCGCCCCGCCGGCGCCCGCGGCGAGGCCGCCCGGCATGCCCGCGAGCCCGGCGAGCAGCGGAGACCAGCCGAGGACGAGCTGGAAGTACTGCGCGAAGACCACCGACATGGCGAGCATGGCGAAGACCGCGACCAGTTCGGCGCCGACCGTGGCCGCGAACGCGCGCCGCCGGAACAACGCCACGTCGATCAGCGGCTCGGCCAGCCGGGTCTGGCGGCGCACGAACAGGACCAGAGCGGCGACGCCCACGACCGCCGCGGCGGCGACCGAGGGCCGGGCGACGCCGCCGGTCGCGGCCTCCTTCAGCGCGTAGATCAGGCCGAGCACGCCCGCGGCCGACAGCGGGACGCTGACGAGGTCGATGCGGCCGGGGCGGGGATTGCGCGACTCGGGCAGCACGACGAACCCGGCGGCCAGGACGGCCACCACGACGGGCACGTTGATCAGGAAGACCGAGCCCCACCAGAAATGGTCGAGCAGCAGGCCGCCGACGATGGGGCCGAGGGCGAACCCGACGGCCGAGACGCTGCTCCAGATGCCCACCGCCGTGGTCCGTTCCTTCGGGTCGGTGAACACGTTGCGGACCAGCGACAGCGTCGAGGGCATGATGGTGGCCCCGGCGACCCCGAGCAGGGCGCGGGCGGCGATCAGAAGCGGAGCGTTCGGCGCGTACGCCGTCAGGGCCGAGGCCGCGCCGAAGGCGGCCAGGCCGGCGAGCAGCAGGCGCCTGCGCCCGATCCGGTCGCCGACGTTGCCCATGGTGACCAGCAGCGCGGCCAGGGCGAACCCGTAGATGTCGGCGATCCACAGCAGCTGGGTGGCCGAGGGCGACAGGTCCTCGCCGAGCTTCGGCAGGGCGAGGTGCAGCACGGTGAGGTCGACGGACAGCAGGAGCACGGCCGCGCACGCGACCGCCAGCGTGCCCCACTTTCGCGAGGTGTCGTTCATGGCGGCAGCGTCCGCCCGGGCGCTGACGGTTCATCCACCGAGCGCTGACAGGTGCCCCTCGACGACGGTCAGCGCGGGCGCCGCCGAGCCGGCGGTGATCTGCACACGCTGCCGGGCGTGCGCCCTGGCCTCGGCGTACGCCCGCTCGTACGCGTCATCGCCCAGGGCGGCCCGGCAGTGGGCGGCGACCCGCTCGACGTCCGGGTCGGCCACGGCGGGTGTGCCGCGCAGGGCCTCGCCGACGCCCAGCAGCCACACGGCCCGCTCCGGATCCCCCTCCAGGAGGGCGACGCCGGCGACCCCCTCGGCCACACCGGCGACCATCGAGAGGTTGCGGTCGCCCAAGCCCGTCGTCAGGGCGCGGCGGTGCCAGGCCAGCGCCTCGGCGGCCTCACCCGACATCTCGGCGGCCAGCCCGAGAGCCAGGTAGACGCGCGAGCGGGTCTCCTCCGCCGCGAACCACTCGGCCGTGCACTCCGCCAGGGCGGCCTGGTACAGCCGCCGTGCCTCGCCGATGTCGCCGCCGAGGCGGGCCAGCTCGCCGAGTCCGAGACACGCCTCCGCGACCAGTTCCGGGGCGCCCAGCCGCCGGGCCAGCCCGGCCCCGCGCTCGTAGTCGGCGTGCGCCTCGGCCGTCTTCCCCAGGCGCATGCGAGCACGCGCGCGACGGCACAGGGTCTCGGCCGCGTCCAGGGGAGCGCCGAGGCGCTCGGCCAGCTCCAGTGCCTCACCGGCCAGTCGTTCCACCCGTTCGTGATCTCCGCGCCACTCGGCGACGTCGCCCAGCGCCGTCAGGATCAGGACCCGGGTCCAGAGGTCGCCCAGCGTGCGGGACTGGGCCAGCGCCTCGGTGATCGCCTCCTCGGCCTCGGTCAGGTGGCCGTCGAACAGCCGGAGGTATCCCATGCTGAAGTTGCTGAGCATGCGGGTCCAGGGATCCTTCACCAGCACGTCGTAGGTCCGCTCGATCTCCCGGAGCTCCTCGTCGTCCGGAGGGCCGCTGACCATCGCGCGGAGGATGAGGAGGAACGGCTGCCTGGGCGGGACCGGCAGGGTGGCGGCCATCCGGAGCGCGTGGGCGATCAGGTGGTCCACGTCGGCGTGGCCGCCCCTGGCCGCGACGCAGGCGCACAGGACGTACTCCTCCTCCAGCCCTTCCGGGGGAGCGTCTCCGATGGCGGCGAGCAGGTCGGCGGCGGGTCCGGCGACCTCGGCGCGCAGGCCGCGCAGCATCCAGTAGCCGGCCGTGGCCGACAGAAGCCGCAGCGCCCCCGTCAGGTCGCCTGCCCGGACGGCCCGGCGCAGCGCCGTGGTGAGGTTCTCGTGCTCGCCGTCGAGCCGCCGCAGCCACTCGACCTGACGCGGGCCGCGCAGGTGGGGATCGGCCGTGGCGGCCAGGTCCAGGAAGTACGCGAGGTGGGCCGCCCGCATGCGCTCGCCCTCGCCCGCCTCGGCCAGTCGTTCCGCGCAGAACGCCCGGATCGTCTCCAGCATCCGGTAGCGGTCGTCCACCACCTCGACGAGGGACTTGTCCACCAGGGAGGCGAGCGCGCCGTCGGTGTCGGCCAGGCCGCACACCCGCTCGGCCGCCTCCAGCGTCGCACCGCCCGCGAAGACCGTCAGCCGCCGCGCGAGCGTGCGTTCCGGCTCGTCGAGCAGGTCCCAGCTCCACTCCACGACGGCGCGCAGCGTGCGGTGGCGCGGCTGTGCCGTACGGCTGCCGCGCGACAGCAGCGCGAAGCGCGGGGCGTCGCCCTCCGCGGCCGGGTCGCCGGCGTCGCCGCCCAGCCGGGCGGCGACCTGGGCGAGAGGCAGCGAGCGCAGCCGCGCGGCCGCCAGTTCGAGGGCCAACGGCAGCCCGTCCAGCGCCCGGCAGATCCGCAGCACGTGCTCGGCGTCCTCGGGGCCGAGCGTGAGGCCGGGCCGTACGGCGGCGGCCCGCTCGACGAACAGCCGGACCGCCGGGTAGGCGAGCGCGTCCCCGGTCCCGGGCGGGGGCACCTCCAGCGGAGAGACCGGGCACAGCCGTTCCCCGGTGATCCCGAGCGCCTCCCGGCCGGTGGCCAGGACGCGCAGGGACGGGCAGACGCCGAGGAGGCGGTCGGCGAGCCGGGCGGCGTCCTCCACGACGTGCTCGCAGTTGTCCAGCACCAGCAGCACCGGTCGCGGGGTCAGGGCCGCGGCCAGGCGGGCGACCGGGTCGCTCGCGCCCTGCCGTCCGCCGGGGGAGGCGGGCACGGCGGTCTCGCGCAGCCCGAGCGCGCCGAGGACTGCCCGCGGCACGTCGGCGCCGTCGGTGAGCGGGGCGAGTTCCACGAAGCAGACCTCGTCCTGCCCGCCGCTGTGTCCACCGCTGTGTCCACCACCGTGCCCGCCGCTGTGTCCACCACCGTGCCCGCCGCTGTGCCAGCGCGCCGCCGCCTCGACCGCCAGCCGGGTCTTCCCCGTTCCGCCGGGGCCGGTGAGCGTCACCAGGCGCGACTCGGCGAGCAGCGCGCCGATCCGCTCCAGTTCGGCGTCGCGGCCGATGAGAGGGGTGAGCGGGACCGGCCGCCCGGCGGGGGAGGCGGAGGCGGGAGCGAGGGCGGGGTCGGAGCGCAGCACGGCGAGGTGGATCGCGGCCAGCTCGGGCGAGGGGTCCGCGCCGAGCTCGTCGGCGAGCCGACGACGGCCGTCCTCGAAGGCGGCCAGCGCCTCCGCCGCACGCCCCGACGCGTACAGGGCGCGCATGAGCTGGCCGCGCGTGCGCTCACGCAGGGGATGGGCGCTCACCCTCTCCTGCAGCTCCGGCAGCAGGTCGCGGTGCCGCCCGAGGGACAGCCCCGCCTCGGTCAGGTCTTCGGCCGCCGACAGCCGCAGCTCCTCCAAGCGCGCCGCCTGAGCGGGGGCGAACGGCGCGTCGGGCAGGTCGGCGAGCGCCGGGCCGCGCCATAAAGCGAGCCCGGCGCCGAGGAGATCGGCGGCGCGGGCGGGGTCGCCCGCGTCGAGCGCCCGCCGTCCCTCGGCCGCCAGCCGTTCGAAGCGCGAGGCGTCCACGTCGTCCGGGTCCACCGCCAGCCGGTATCCGGCAGGCTCCCGCACCACCAGGTCGCCCTGGTCGCCAAGGCCGGCGAGGTGCTGGCGCAGCCGCGACACCTGGGCCTGCAGGGCGTTGGTGGCTCCGGCCGGGGGCTCGGAGCCGTACAGGCCGTCGATCAGGCGGTCGGTGGTGACGACCTTCCCCGCGTTGAGCAGCAGCAGGCCGAGCAGCGCCCGCAGACCCGGTCCACCCACCGGGACCGGGCGCTCGCCGTCGAGCCGTGCCTCCGTCGGGCCGAGGATGCCGAACCGCATGCCCGAGATTGTCCCGCATCGTCTGGCACTGTGCGGTGCGGCTCAGTGGCGGACGGCCTCCGCGATCGCCTTCAGCCGGGCCGCGGAGGCGAGGCCGCCGTGGTACCAGTGGATCTCGGCGGCGCCGGCCGCCGTGTAGGCCTCGGCCAGGAACGACAGCGCTCCGCCGTCCGCCGGCCGCGGGGGCAGGGCCAGCACGTACGCGCCCACGCGGGGGCCGAGCCGGCCCAGGGCGCGCAGCCCGGCCTCGTCCACCTCGGGCGCGTTCCAGCAGTTGCCGACGAGCAGGTCGACGTCCACCCCCTCGGGGACGGTCGCGAACGGGCCGGTCGCCCACGGGTCGGCGTTGGCGTGCAGGGCGATCTTCAGGTCGGGCCGCACCGCCCTGGCCTCGGCCAGCAGCAGGTCACGCAGCTCGCCCGCGAGCCCCGTGCGCAGGTCGCGCATCGGCCCGGCCAGGTCGCCGAGCGCGTCCTCGACCGAGCCCGGCCCGCCGTCGACGCCCGCCCGCACCCGCGCGCGGACCTCGGCGACGTCCAGCCCCGCCGCCTCGTAACGGCGTACGCAGGCCGCGCAGAAACACAGGGACAGCAGCGCGATCTGCGCGGCCGACCAGTCGGCCCCGTCGGTCTTCTCGTGATGGCCGCCGTGACGGAAGCCGAGGGCCCCGCACGCCTCCAGGATCAGCGCGTCGGGGTCACCCACCTCGACGACCTCGTGGACCAGCGTGCGGCAGTAGTCGCGCACGTCCGCCGCCGCCGGGCACAGCGCGTACGGATAGAGCTCTCCGAAGGCGTTGGTGACGACCAGGTCGGGGTTGGCCGAGCCGAGCAGCGTGTTGTGGGTCAGCACGGTCCACGCCTGGACCGGCAGGCCGGCGGCGCGCAGCGCGTCTCTGGCCTCCCCGTACGGATCATCCGAGTCCACCCAGGACGGCGTGCCGGGCACGAGCCGGTGGCCCTTCCACGCCTCCTCGCGTACGGGGACGTAGCAGGCCGCGTGCCGCGCCTCGACCAGCCGGTGCGCGGGATGAAAAGGGGTCGCGGCGCGGGTGGTGTGGTAGGACGCGGCGAGCGCCACCGCGTCGACGCCGAGCGCCTTGAGGCGTCCGGGGGCGCCGGGGTCGCCGACGATGTCCCAGGGGTAGGCGTAGATGACGTTCACCAGCGTGGCCTCCGTGCGGAGAAGGACGGGTCGACGGACCTCATGTACGTCGTGTCGTCGCGGGAGCGGACCCCGCACTTCTCATACTGCTCGTTCATGATTGCGAGGGCGTCGCGGTCGAGTTCCACCCCGAGCCCCGGGCCGTCCGGCACCGCGACCGCGCCGTCTGCGAACCGCAGCGCGCCTTCACCGCCCGAAGACGGGACGACCACGTCCTGGCCGTCCTGCCAGGGGGTGTGGGTGTCGCAGGCGTGGGTGACCGCCGGAGTGGCGGCGGCCAGGTGGGTCATCGCGGCGAGACTGATGCCGAGGTGGGAGTTGGAGTGCATGGACAGCTCGATGCCGAAGGTCTCGCACAGCGTGGCGATGTGCGCCGAGCGAACCAGGCCGCCCCAGTAGTGGTGGTCGGTCAGCAGCACGCCGATGGCGCCCTGGCGTACGGCGGGCGGGATGTGCTCGGGGGTGACGACGCACATGTTCGTGGCGAGCGGCATCGGCACCTCGGCGGCGACCCGGGCCATGCCCTCGATGCCCTCGACCGGGTCCTCCAGGTATTCGAGCACGCCGTCGAGTTCGCGGCCCACCCGGATCGAGGTCTCCACGCTCCACACCGCGTTGGGATCGAGGCGCAGCGGATGCTCGGGGAAGGCCTCCCGCAGCGCGCGGATCGCCTCGATCTCCTGCTCGGGCGGGAACACGCCGCCCTTGAGCTTGATCGAGCGAAAGCCGTAGCGGCCGATCAGCAGGCGGGCCTGCTCGACCACCCCGTCGGGGTCGAGCGCGGCGCCGAACCCGTCCTCCGCCGCACCCGGGTGCCCGGCCCACTTGTAGAACAGGTAGGCGCTGTATGGCACGGCGTCGCGCACCCGGCCGCCGAGCAGGTCCACGACGGGCCGGCCCGCCGCCTTCCCCTGAATGTCCAGGCAGGCGACCTCGAAGGGGGAGAAGATCCGGTCGACGGTCTTGGCCCGCGAGGAGGTGCCGGTCAGGCCGTGCAGATCGGTGACGACATCGGCGCCGACGAGGCCGGCCACGGTGGCGTACATCGCGTTGTGGCCGTAGACGTCGTGACCGATGAGCGCCTCGGCGGCGGCCCGCACCCGCACGAGGTGGTCGAGGTCGCCGTAGGTCTCCCCGAGGCCGCTCAGCCCTTCGTCGGTGACGACCTCGACGACCGTGCGCAGTGCCCACGGCTCGTGGACGCCGGCGGCGTTGAGCAGCGGCGGGTCGCGGAAGGCGACCGGCGTGACGTTGATCTCGCGAATCCTCATCCGGCTCCTCATCCGACGATGTCCAGTCCGGTGGCGATCAGCTTCTCCAGTTGGGCGACGTGCTCGGGGGCCGCGTCGACCAGCGGCGGCCGCACCCGGCCCACGTCGAGGCCGCGCAGGGCGACGCCGGCCTTGACGAGCGAGACGGCGTAGCCGGGCACGAGGTCGCGCAGCTCGACCAGCGGGCGGTAGAAACCGGCGAGCAGGCGCCGGACGAGGTCGTCGTCCCCGGCGGTCACGGCCTTGTGGAAGGCCAGGGCCACCTCGGGGAGGAAGCAGAACACGGCGGAGGAGTACAGGCTCACGCCGATCCCCCGATAGGCGGGCACGGTCATCTCGGCCGTCGGCAGCCCGTTGAAGAAGGTGAAGTCGCGATCGGTTGCCTCCCGCACGGCGAGCACGATCCGCTGCATGGCGTCGATGTCGCCGAGGCCGTCCTTGAAGCCGGTGACGTTGGGGATCTCGGTCAGCGCGGCGGCGGCGGCCGCCGTGAAGCGGGCGTTGGCCCGCTGGTAGACGATGATCGGCAAATCGGTGGAGGCCGCGACCTCGCGGACGTAGCGCACCAGCCCGTCGGCGGGCGCGCTGACGAGATAGGGAGGCAGCAGCAGCAGGCCGTCCGCGCCCGCCTCGGCGGCCCTGCGCGCGCAGTCGCGGGCGAAGGGGAGCGAGCCGCCGGCGCCGGACAGGACGGGAACCCGGCCGGCGGCCGACTCGACGGCGATCCGCACGACCCGTGCGTACTCGTCGATGCCCAGCGCGTTGAACTCGCCGGTGCCGCAGGCGGCGAACACCCCGCCCGCTCCTTCGGCGACTCCGCGCGCCACGTGCTTGGCCAGCACGTCCTCGGCCAGCTCACCGTCCGCGCCGAACGGTGTGACCGGAAAGAAGAGAACGCCGTCGAGCTGCATCCGCCCACTCCCTCAGTGTCCACATACATGGACAGAGTTCTTCATTATGTTCACGAAGCTAGCTGTGCGATCTCACCAAAGTCAACCTGGCTGGAGGGTGTCCGGCGGAGCCCTGTCCGATGACGCCGAAGCGCGGGAGGAGTGTCATGCTCGCGCTCCTGTTCGCATGCTTGAACCGGTTGCGCAATTGCGGTCACCTATCAGCAAGACCGTAGGAATTGACAACAGTTGCGTCAAGAAGGCATTGTCGGTCAGATATGTGAACCCTGCCCGTTCTTGTGAACGTTTGGGAATTGCTGCGAGACTGGCGCCGTTCGGCATTGACACGGTCCGTGCCTCGCGCGGACGATCACCGCGCCTAATGCAGGGCCGATCCGACAGGAGGCACATGCGAATTCTCATGACCGGCGCGGCGGGCGGCGTCGGCACCCTGCTGCGACCCCGGCTGGCCAGGGAGGGGCGCGTGCTGCGCCTGCTCGACGTCGCCCCGCTGAAGGCGGGACCGGGCGAGGAGGCGGTGACCGGCGACATCACCGATCCTGAGGCGATGGAAGCGGCGATGGACGGCGTGGACGCGGTGCTGCACCTCGGCGGCCACAGCCTCGAACAGCCGTGGGCGGACATCCTGCAGGTCAACATCAACGGCACCTACGTGGTGCTGGAGGCCGCGCGGCGGGCGGGGGTGCGCCACGTCGTGCTGGCCAGCAGCAACCACGCGGTCGGGTTCTTCCCGCGCGGCGCCGGCGAGGCCCCGGACTACCTGTTCCCGCGCCCGGACACCTTCTACGGCGTGAGCAAGGTGACCAAGGAGGCGCTCGGCTCGCTGTACCACGACCGGTACGGCATGCAGGTCACCTGCCTGCGCATCGGCTCGTGCTTCGAGCGGCCCAGGGACGCGCGCATGCTGTCGACCTGGCTGTCGCCGGACGACTGCGCCCGGCTGGTCGAGGCGTCGCTGACGGCCGACGGCTTCCACGTCGTGTGGGGAGTCTCGGCCAACACGCGCCGCTGGTGGTCCCTGGAGGAGGGCCGGACCATCGGCTACGAGCCCAAGGACGACGCTGAGGTCTTCGCCGACGCGCTGATCGCCGAGCACGGCGAGCCCGACCTCGGCGAGCTGCCGCACTCCCTGCTCGGCGGGGCGTTCTGCGGCCCCCGCTACGATGTCGAAAATCTCACGGCGGGGGGATGAGGTGACCGATCAGGTGAACCAGGTCGTCCAGGAAGCGGCCGAGCGGGCCGCCGCGGCGGGCGAGGCGTGGCGGGCGACGCCCCCGGCCGAGCGCGCCACCGTGCTCGAAGGCGTCGCCGACGCCCTGCTCAAGCACGCCGAGGAGCTGTGGCCGGCCGCCGCCGAGGAGACCCGGCTGCCGGAGGCGCGGCTCCGCGGCGAGATCGCCCGTACGGCCGCGCAGTTCCGGCTGTTCGCCGACGTCCTGCGGGACGGCGGGTGGGTCGAGGCGGTGATCGACCACCCCGATCCCGGCGCCACGCCGCCGTGTCCCGATGTGCGCAGGATGAACCATCCGCTCGGCGTCGTGGCCGTCTTCGCGGCCAGCAACTTCCCCTTCGCGTTCTCGGTGGCGGGCGGCGACACGGTGTCGGCGCTCGCGGCCGGCTGCCCGGTCGTGGTCAAGGCCCACGAGGGGCACCCCCGCACCTCCGACCTGACCGCCTCCGTCGTACGGCGGGCTCTGCCCGACCCCGGCCTGCTCGGGCTCGTGCACGGGTTCGAGACGGGGGCCCCGCTGGTGAAGCACCCACTCGTCACGGCGGTCGGCTTCACCGGTTCGCTCGCGGGCGGGAAGGCCATCCAGAAGCTGATCGACGAGCGGCCCGACCCCATCCCGTTCTACGGCGAGCTCGGCAGCGTCAACCCGGTCGTCGTGCTGCCCTCGGCCGACCCCGCCGAGGTGGCCTCCGGGTTCGCGGCCTCGCTGACGCTGGGAGTGGGGCAGTTCTGCACCAACCCCGGCCTGCTGTTCGTCCCCGCGGAGGGAGGCTTCGAGCGGGCCGTCGCCGAGGCGGTCGCCGCGACCACCGGCGGGCCCATGCTCACCGCGAAGATCCGAGAGGGTTACCTGCGAACGTCCGGCCGGCTGGCCGAGCGGCTCACCGTGCTGGCCGGCGGGGGAGCGGTGGACGGCGTCACCCCGCAGGTCTTCGCCGCCGACCTGGAGGCGTTCGCGGACGGGCTCCCCGAGCTGGCGGAGGAGTGCTTCGGCCCGTCGGCGATCGTCGTCCGCTACCGCGACCCCGCCGACCTGCCCCCCGTGCTGCGCCGGCTGCCCGGGTCGCTGACCGCGACCGTCCACGCCGCCGGGCCCGAGGAGGCCCGCGACCTCGTGCCAGCCCTGGCCCGGCTGGCCGGACGGCTCATCTGGAACGGCTGGCCCACCGGTGTCGCCGTCTGCTGGGCGATGCATCACGGCGGTCCCTGGCCGGCCTCCACCGCCCCGGCGCACACCTCCGTCGGCGCGGCCTCGATCAGGCGCTGGACGACCCCTGTGGCGTACCAGGACTGGCCGCAGGATCTGCTGCCGCCGGAGCTGCGTGACGACAACCCGCTCGGCGTGCCGCAACGCGTGGACGGCCGCCTGCGCGTCTGACGCCGAGCCGCCGACGCGCCGCTCCCTCTCCGGGAGCGGCGCGTCGGTGTTTCGAGTCCGGGCGCCACCGGGGTGATCGGCCGGTGCCGGATAACCTGGACAACGGACGCGGTAATCGGGGGGTCTCGCCGTGACCGACGTGGTGGATCGATATTTCAGCGCGTACAACGCCCACGATCTGGACGCGGTGATGCGGTGCTACTGTGCCAAGCCCGTCGCGGTCGGCCCGGGCGGGCCGGCGGAGGGCCGCTCGGAGGTGGCGTCGTACCACACCGGCATCTGGCAGGCCTTCCCCGACGTCCACGCCACGGTCCTGCAGAAGGTCGGGGACGGCGAGGCCACGGCGGTCGCCGCGGTGGGGACCGGCAGGCACACCGGGCCGTTCCCGCTCACCACGGGTGAGGTGCTGCAGGGCACCCGGCGGTACGTCAGCGTGCGATGCTGCTGGTTCTTCGCCACGAAGGACGGCCTGATCGTCAATCAGCAGGTCTTCTACGACCAGCTGGAGCTCTATCTCCAGCTCGGGCTGCCGCCGTCCCGTCCGGGTCCCGCGTCCTGAGAAGCGCGTGAGCCGGACGGGACGGCGCGGCCCCGGGGAGGGGCCGCGCGCCATCGGCTCGCGATCACCAGGACGTCCGGCGGCGCCGGGCGTCAGTGGATCTCGCCGGCTCCCGCGTGCCGGGAGACCTCCCTGCGCACGGTTGCGGCGGGGTCGACGTTCGTGTGGAGGGCCGGGGTCCAGCCCGCGTCGGCGCCGAGGTCGGGGTCGTTCTTGGCGTTGTAGGCGGCGACCAGGTCGATCGGGGTCTCCTTGCCGCCGACCCGCAGCAGGTTGCCCTTGGCCGTCAGCGTCGTGCCGCCCCAGTTGTAGAGCAGGTCGGCCGGGTCCACGCTCCGGCTCAGCCGGAAGTAGTTGTTCTCGGCGTAGATCTGGGACTCCACGCCCACGCCCAGCGCGTACTCGAAGGGCTCGGCGTCGGGCACCTGGTAGTAGTTGTTGTAGACGTGCACCTTGCCGAACCGCACGCGCGGCAGCCGCTGCAGGTTGCCGGAGAACTCGTTGTGGTGCACGGTCACACTGAGCTTGCCCCGGTCGTTGGCTGGGTTGTTGGTCGAGCCGATCAGCATCGTCTTGTCGTGGTCGGAGAACTTGTTCCACGACACGGTCACGAAGTCGGACGCGCTGGTGATGTCCGCCTGGCCGTCGTGCACCTGGTAGGGCCGGCCGAAGTAGACCGGCTGGTTCGCGTCGGGGTTGTCCCCGTCGGTGAAGGTGTTGTGGTCGATCCAGACGTGGGTCGAGTTGGTGACCGAGATGTTGTCGTAGAGGGAGTTCCAGTTGCCCTCGTCGCCGTCGGTCGGGTCCCACTGGGGGAAGCAGTCGGCCGCGTCCTCGAAGCGGATGTTGCGGATGATGACGTTGTCGGCCTTGTCCACGTGCAGGTTGATGTGCCGGATGACGGCGCCAGGCAGGCCCACGATGGTCGTGTTCGACGGCACCTTGAGCTTGATGTACTTCGTCTGCGCCGCGGCGGAGGCCGCCCGCGCGTCCTCCATCGGCCCGGAGGGCTCGGTGTCGCGGCCCCACACCGCCGGGTCGTACGCCGCGAGGTAGCCGGCCAGTGTGTATCCCCCGGTGGCGAAGTCGGCGCAGGTCTTGTCGACGTCGATGACGCCCTTGACGTAGATGATCCGGGGGCCGGGGGAGGCGAGCGCCGCGGCCAGGCCCGCGCGGTCGGCGACCACGTGGACGTTCGCGGCGGGGGCCGCCGCGCCGCCGGTGGTGCCGGTGCCGGCCGAGGCCCAGCCGTCGTTCGCCGGCAGCGTCTGCCGCCCGAGATCGGCCTGCTGTCCCACCGGCTTCCCGGTGGGCGTGGTGGCCGCCGCGGCCGGGCTCGCCGCCAGGGCGGGGGCGGCCGCCGCGAGCGCGAGGACGGCCGAGAGGAGGAGGGGTCTTGCGGGCATGACTGATCTCCGTTCCGCGGTCGCTCCCCCGAGACGAGTCCGTACGTGTCGCCGGCGCTCAGGCCGGGTCGGGCGACCGCTCCAGTTCTTCGAGAAGGGCGAGACCGCGGTCGATCAGTGCGGCGAGCCGGTGAACGTGCTCGGGGCCGGGATCGGACAGCGGCCGGCGGACGGGTCCCACGTCCAGACCACGCAGGCGCACACCCGCCTTGATGAGCGAGACCGCGTATCCCGGTCCCTCGCGCCGGAGGTCGACCAGGGGGCGGTAGAACCCTTCGATCAGACGGTTCGCGACGTCGTCGCGGCCGTCCCGCAGCGCCTGGTAGCAGGCGAGCGCGAGGTCGGGGAGGAAACAGAAGACGGCGGAGGAGTAGCGGGTCACGCCGAGGTCCCGGTAGCCGAGTTGGGACAGCTCCGCCGTCGGCAGGCCGTTGAAGTACAGCAGGCCGGACGGGGCGGCCTCCATGATCCGGCGCATGAGGCCGAGATCGCCGTAGCCGTCCTTGAGCCCGATGACGCCCGGGTGCTGCGCGAGCGCCGCGACCGTATCCGGCTCGAAGACGGCGTTGTCCCGCTGGTAGAGGATGATCGGCAGCCGGGTGCCGTCCGCGATCGCCTCGTAGTGGCGGCGCAGGCCGTCCTGACCCGCCTGGACGAGGTACGGCGGCAGCGCGAGCAGGGCCGAGGCCCCGCCGTCCTCGGCCGCTCTGGCGAACTCCAGGGCCATCGCGGTGCCGTAGCCGGTGCCGGCGACCACCGGGACGCGTCCGGCCGCCTCCTCGACGGCCGCGGCCACGCAGGCGGCGTGGTCCCGCAGGCTGAGCGAGGGGAACTCACCGGTGCCGCAGCAGGCGAACACCGCGCCGCACCCCGCCTCGACGCCCTGCCGCACGTGCCGGCGGAACGTCTCGAGGTCGAGCCGCTCCTCCTCGTCGCACGGCGTGACCGGGAAGAACAGCAGGCCGTCCAACGTCACCGGCTTCCTCCGTCATCATTCTGAACCGAATTCATATTCGTGAACACCGGGACCGTACGGCGAGTGGCGGCGCGCGGTCAAGACGCGCACGCCCAGAGAGTGAATGTTTCGAATAGGACACGGATCCTTGACAGGACCGCGGCCCGAACATCACCGTTGATCCGTCCACGCTTGTGAACGAGGTTCAGGAATATGTCTTGACCGAAGTTCGGGAATCTCTACCAGAGGAGATGCGCCGGTGACGACGATGCGCCGCAAGGCCGTGCCGTACCTGCTGATCTCACCGACGGTGGCGCTCATCGCCGCGTTTCTCGTCTACCCGATCGGGAGCGTCGCGTACTACAGCCTCCAGCATCGCAACCTCACCCGGCCATGGGCGGACGGTTTCGCCGGGCTCGACAACTTCCGGCAGATGCTGTTCGAGGACGAGGTCTTCTGGCACAGCCTTGGATTCACCGCGAAATGGGTGGTCGCCGAGATCGCCCTCCAGCTGATCCTCGGACTGGTTCTGGCCCTTATCGTCAATGAAAGTTTCATCGGCCGGGGGCTCGCCCGGTCGCTCGTCTTCTCCCCGTGGGCCGTCTCCGGGGTGCTGACAACGGGCATCTGGATCCTGCTCTACACGCCGAGCACCGGCGTGCTGCGCTTCCTCGGGCAGCCCGAGGCGGCGGTCCTCGGCAATCCCGACACGGTGTTCCCGGCCGTGGTGGTGACCGAGCTGTGGCGTGGTGTGCCGTTCTTCGCGATCCTCCTGCTCGCCGGCCTGCAGGGCATCCCGGGCGAGCTCTACGAGGCGGCGGCGGTGGACGGCGCCGGGCGCGTCAGGCGCTTCCACCACGTCACGCTGCCGCACCTGCGGGACGCGATCGTGCTGGCCACGCTGCTGCGCGGAGTCTGGGAATTCAACAACGTCGACCTGCTCTACACGCTCACGGGCGGCGGTCCCGCGCAGGCGACGATGACGTTGCCGCTGTACGTCGCGCAGCGCGCCGTCGACTCCAAGGACTTCGGGTACGGCTCGGCGCTGACGATGGCGGGCTTCGTGATCCTGCTGTTCTGCTCCATCCTCTACCTGCGGCTCAGCCGGTTCGGCGAGGAACGATGAAGAGGCGAGGGGTTTCGCGATGAGCGCCGACGTCATGACCCGCCCGCACACGCGAGCGGTGCCCGCGGGGGCCCGCCGCCGACGGAAGAGGCGCGACCCCGGCCGCGTGCTGCGGCTCTACGTCCCCCTCGGGCTGTACCTGGTCTTCACCCTCGTGCCGTTCTACTGGATGCTCGTGTTCGCCCTGCGGCCGGCCGGATCGACCGACCCGGTGCCCTGGCCGATCACGTTCGAGCACTTCGAGACCGTCTGGAACGACATCGGCTACGCGGTGTTCTTCAAGAACAGCGTGATCGTCGGGGTCTGGTCGCTGCTGTTCACCACGGTCGTCGCGGTGATGGGCGGTTACGCGCTGTCGCGCTACCGGTTCCGCGGCCGGAGCCTGTTCATGGTCGTGCTGCTGTGCACCCAGTTCATCCCCGGCGCGATGATGCTGATCCCGCTGTTTTCGATCTTCAGGACGCTCGGCCTGATCAACAATCTGGCCAGCCTCGTCGTCGCCGACACCGTCTTCAACCTGCCTCTGTCGATCATCCTGATGAGCGGGTTCATCTCGGCCGTGCCGTTCACGGTGGAGGAGGCCGCGATGGTCGACGGCTGCACCCGGTTCCGCGGCTTCCTCGCGATCGTGCTGCCGCAGTTGCGGCCCGGCCTGATCGCCGTCGGGTCGTTCGCCTTCATCCACACGTGGAACAACTTCCTGTTCGCGCTGATGTTCGTCAGCAGGCAGGACAGCTTCACGATCCCCGTCGGGCTCAGCTACACGATCGGGGAGTACAGCGCCGACTTCGGGGCTCTCGCGGCCGGGGGCGTCGTCGCCGCCCTGCCGGTGGTCTGCGTGTTCGCAGTGGTCCAGCGCTATCTCGTGCACGGCATCAGCGCCGGCGCGGTCAAGGGATAGCACCCCCCATCAAAGAGACCAGCCTGTTGTGAGCAGGAGGAACCATGAAGATGAAAGTGGCCTGGGCGGCGCTCGCCGTTCTCGCCGTCACCGCTTCCGGATGTGGGTCGGACTCGGGTTCCGGCGACGGCTCCGGCAAGACGACCATCACGTTCTGGGACAACAACGGGGGCGCCCGCACCCCGATCTACCAGGAGCTGATCAAGCGGTTCGAGGCGGCGAACCCCTCGATCCACGTCGAGTACGTCGGCATCCCGATCGCCTCCGTCCAGCAGAAGTACGACACCGCCATCGCGGGCGGGGACACCCCCGACGTCGGCGGCGTCACCACGTCGTACCTGGCCAACCTGACCGGCCAGCAGGCGCTGGAGGCGGCGGACGAGTGGCTGGCCAAGAGTTCGGTGAACGGCAAGCTGGCCACGCCCATGCTCGACTCGGTCCGCAAGACCGTGCCCGACGGGAAGCTCTACCTGGTGCCCAACACCTCCAACATGGACGTGGTGTGGTACCTGAAGGACAAGCTCCAGCAGGCGCCCGGCACCTGGGACGAGTTCTTCAAGGCCGCCGACGACCTGACGAAGAAGCCCGACGCGTACGGCTACACCATCCGCGGCGGCGCCGGCTCGATCTTCCAGATCCTGGCCGAGATGTACTCCTACTCGGGCGTGACCGAATTCTTCGACGCCTCGGGCAAGAGCACGATCAACGACCCGAAGAACGTCGAGTTCCTCACGAAGATGGCGGGGCTGTACAAGAAGGACACACCCGAGGCCGACGTCACCAACGACTTCCCGAAGATGGTCGCCGCGTTCGGCACCGGGAAGATCGCGATGATGCACCACAACCTGGGCTCGTACAACGACCACAAGAAGGCGCACGGCGAGGGCAAGGTCGGCGCGTTCGCGCTGCCTACGGGCCCCGGCGGCAAGCGGACCATCGTGGCCAACCCCGTGGACGGCTTCGCGGTCTTCAAGAACAGCGAGCACAAGGACGCCGCCTGGAAGTTCGTGGAGTTCCTGGTCTCCCACGACAGCAACAGTTACTGGAACCAGCAGACGGGCCAGATCCCGGCCAACACCGAGGCGCAGGGCGACTCCTGGTTGCAGGGCCTGGAGCACCTCAAGACGGCCGTCGACACGTTGAACGACCCGAACACCCAGGTCGTGTCGCCGCCCTACTACCTGCCGCAGTTCTCCTCCATCACCAAGGCCGACACCGAGCCCCTCTTCCAGAAGGTCCTGCTCGGCCAGATGAAGCCCCAGGAGTTCCTCGACACCCTGGCGCAGAAACTGACCGACGCCCAGGCCGAATGGAAGAAGGCGACCGGCGGCTGATCCGTCGCCGCCGCGTCCCCGGGACCGGGCCGGTGCGTCCCTGACCGCGCACCGGCCCTCCCGAACTCACCTACGGAAAGGGAAGATCCCATGGCGGTCCTCGAACGCGTCATCGTCACGGTCTTCGCCACGGTCACCAAGTCCGTGGTGGACGGGCACGGCCACCGGCACCCCGGCCCGCCCCGGGAGGTGCGGGAGGCGCTGCTGGCCGTCACCGACAGCGACGGCGCGACCGGGTACTGCCTGGCGGCGCCGGACACCGTCAGGGAGGCGGTGATCACCGGCCACATCGGGCCCGCGCTGATCGGCCAGGACAGCCTCGCCCGGGAGCGGCTGTGGCACCGCGTCGCCCGCCGGCAGCGGGGGGCCCAGGGAAACCTGTCCGACCGCGCGCTCAGCGCCGTCGACCAGGCCCTGTGGGACCTCGCCGGGCGCAAGCTCGGCCTGCCCGTCTGGAAGCTCCTCGGCGGCGCGCGCTCCGAGGTGCCCGCGTACGCGAGCACCATGTGCGGTGACGACATCCCCGGCGGCCTGGCGACTCCCGAGGACTACGCCGCCTTCGCGAAGGAGCTGGTGTCCCGCGGCTACCGCGGGATCAAGCTGCACACCTGGATGCCGCCCATGCCGTACGGCGTGGACCGCGACATCGAGGCGTGCGCCGCGGTCCGCGACGCGGTCGGCCCGGACGTCGCGCTCATGCTCGACAGCAACCACTGGTACTCCCGCTCCGAGGCCCTGGCCCTCGGCCGGGCTCTCGACGAGCTGAACTTCGCGTGGTACGAGGAGCCCATGGAGGAGGCGTCGGTGCAGTCGTACCGATGGCTCGCCGACCAGCTCAGGACGCCGATCCTCGGGCCGGAGACCTCCTGGGGCAAGCACATGGCCCGGGCGGAGTGGGTGGCCGCGGGGGCCTGCGACATCCTCAGGGTGGGGGTGGTCGGCTCCGGCGGGATCATCCCGGCGATCAAGGCCGTCCACCTGGCCGAGTCGTTCGGCATGGACTGCGAGATCCACGGCAACGGCTCCGGCGCCCTGGCCGTGATCGGCGCCACGCTGTGCGGGCGGTGGTACGAGCGGGGGCTGCTGCACCCCCACTCCGACTACGACACCCCCGCCCCGCACCTGCGCTCGATCGTCGACCCGCTCGTCGGCGGAAAGGTGCGGATGCCGGACACTCCCGGACTGGGGGATGATCTGGATATGGACTACATCGCCTCCCGGACGGTCGCCTCCTGGGGAACCGGCTCACAATAGGAGGCGGACAGGCGGGTCAGGGAGGTAACACCAATGGCGGAACCCGTGCCGCACGTGAAGTCGGCACTCCGGACGGTCGAGCTGCTCGACTTCTTCGCGCAGTATCCCGGGCTGCACAGCCTCACCGACCTTCAGGGCAAGCTGGGCTACCCCAAGAGCAGCCTGCACGCCCTGCTGCGCACGCTGGTCGACCTCGGCTGGATCGAGACCGACGTCACCGGCACGCTCTACCGGATCGGCATGCGGGCTCTGCTGGTCGGGGCGACGTACATCGACGGCGACCCGGTGGTCCAGATGGCGCACGACGCCCTGGACTGGCTGGCCGAGGTGACGGGGGAGACGGTGCACCTCGCCCGTCTCGACCATTTCGACATCGTGTATCTCGCCACGCGTGCCTCGCGGCACTACCTGCGGCCGTTCTCGCGGGTGGGCCGCCGTCTGCCGGCGAGCACCACCTCGCTCGGCAAGGCGATCCTGGCGAGCAGGGATGACGACGAGGTGCGCGCGCTGCTGCCCGCCGAGCTGCCCTCGCTGACGGCCCACACCATCGTGGACGCCGAGGAGCTGCTGGTCGATCTGCGCCGGGTGCGCAAGCAGGGCTACTCGGTGGACCGCGAGGAGAACACCGAGGGGCTGCGGTGCTTCGGCGTCGCGCTGCACATCAGCGACCCGCCGCGCGACGCCATCAGCTGCTCGGTGCCGATCCCGCGCCTCACGCCCGAGCGGGAGAAGGAGATCGCCTCCTGCCTGCTGGAGGCACGCGAGCGCATCGAGCGCTCCGCCATGCGGCAGCGCCGCGCCTACTGACCGCCTGAGGTCCTCCCGGCCGGAGATCGGCCGGGAGGACCGCAATCAGCAGTATTCGCCGGTCACCTGCTGCCGGAACTCCTCCTCGGAGAGCCGCCTCCCATCGAGGTCGATCACCTGGTCGGTGCCGGCGAGTCCTTCCGGCACTTCGTCGAGCAGGAATGCCCGGCCGATGGTGGGAGCGTCCGGCACGGCCGCCGAAACACTGATGTTGTGCGGAAGGGGAAGGGTCAGCCTCACTTCTTCTTCGGCGAACCCCTGTGCTCTTCCCAGAACGACGATTCCCCGCCGCTCATCCGGCTGCGTGGGCTGCGACACCCTCCACAGGGGAGCCCACGTCTCACGGTCCTTCACCTCGAAGGCGGACACGGTCTCCCCTTCGCAGAGCGGAACGACGAACCGGAACTGCCCGTCGGCCGTCCGGCCGATCCCCACCGGTCTGGGCTGGGGATCGCCGAGAGGGACGCCACAGGCCGCGATCGGCAGCAGGGCGGAAAGAACGATCAAGAACTGTCGTCGGCACCGTACGGAATCATTCATGGACCGGCCCATCAGCAGTCGTAGGTCTGGCCTTTGAGTTCGGCTTCCTGCTCGTAGACATTGGTACACGCGCTGACGCCCGCCGAGAGGTAGTAGACGAGGAATGTGGGCCAGAAACCGGTCTGGCCGACATACCAGTTCCACTGGATCCGGTGCTGGTTCTCGTGCGCCATGAACTCGGGAGTCTGTTTCGACAGGGGGGAATGGGTCAGCGTCACCGCGGCGATGGTCGTGCCTGCCCGGCCGAAATGCCACCCTGATTCGAGGCCACTGCACACCGTGAGCCCGGTCTTCTTGTCCTGGTCACACGAGCCGCCGGCCTTCGCCGTCTCCTTCTTCGCCCACGCGAGAAGCCGCTTGTTGAACTCCGCGTTCGAGATCGTCGGATCGGTGCTGCCGAGGAACTCGTACAGTGCCACCGGCAGTTTCGCGAGGAAGGCGACCGCGCGGACCTCAGGCCGCAGCTTACAGCCGGCCCGCAGGGGATTACAGAGCGCGGAGCGCCATACCTCCCATTGCTTCTGGACCAGATTCTTGCATCGGGCCTCGGCCAGGTGATCATGACACTTTTCCAGAGCCCCGATGAATTTACCCTGCTGCTTGAGCACGGCGATGATTTTCTTGCTCGACGCGCCCTTCCCACCGCTGGGCAGCCCCGCCAGAAGCATGTTCATCCCGTGGATGTCGCTCGTCTCGGCTATCGCCATGGCCGCGAGCATCCGGTGCTCATCACTGCTGAGGTCCGGCCGGTAGTACTTCATGTAGTAGTCCTGCGCCTGGCTGCTCATGTCCCAGAACGGCACGACCTTCTCCACGGGCCTGCCGTTGGGCATGACCGTGTAGCCGAGCCTCTTGATCTCGTCGTCCCCGAGGAGCTGCCACTTGTTGGCCTCCCACATGAAGTTCGCGTACCACTCCGGATCGGAGTCGGCGATGGTCGGCGTGCAGTAGGCGGTGCTCGTGTTGATGTCGGTCCGGCAGTCTCCCCCGTTGTTGGTGGGGACGTAGTTGCCGCTGCTGTCCGGGATGTAGACCGTCATGTGGCCGGTGGGGTCGGCGCCCGTCAGGGGGGTGGCGTTGGCATAGGTGTAGCGGTTGGCCTGGACCGACGGGCTCGGGGGGAGGGTCGTGTTGTCGCGGCTGGTGAAGGTGCCGGTGCCTGGCTGGTACCAGCGGGCGTGCATGTTGACGAGGCCGGTGTCCGGGTCCGTGTATTCACCCTGGTAGCCGAGCTGGACCCTGGTTCCGGTCTGGGCGGTGACCGCGCCGAAGGGGTCGTAGGCGGTGGAGGTCTGCAGGGTGCCGGTGTAGGTGGCCACCAGGTCACCGTGCAGGTCGTTCAGTGCTGCGGCTGCCGCGCGGGTGCCTTCTTGCAGGCCGAGCAGGTTGCCGGCGGGGTCGCGGACGTAGCGGGCCTGGACGGCGCCGCCGCTGTCGGCGATGGCGGCCAGGTCGTTGCCGAGCCCTGAGTAGGCGTAGGTCTGGTTGGTGGTGCCGCGGATGCGGGAGGTGACCCGGTCCAAAGTGTCGTAGGAGTAGAGGCTGTCGCCGTCGGTGATGAGGCGGTTGAAGGCGTCGAAGGTCAGGGTGGTGGTGGCGCCGTTCTTGGTCCGGCCGGCCAGGGTGCCGCGCGGGGTGTAGCTGTAGTCGGTGCCGTCGCCGGAGGTCAGGCGGTTGCGTTCGTCGTAGGTGAAGGTGGAGGCGCCGGCCCTGGTGCGGTTGCCCGCGGCGTCCCACTCGTACGCGGTGGTGGCGCCGCCGGGGGCGGTCCAGGACGTGAGGCGGCCGGCGTAGTCGTAGGTGTAGGTGTTGGTGCCCGCACCGGCGGTGCCCGCGGTGGTCTTGGTGGTGAGGTTGTCGTCCTTGTCCCAGCCGTATGTGAGCTTGGCGAGCTGGGTGCCCGAGCCGTTCTTCAGCGTCTGGCCCGTCGGCCGGTTCATGGCGTCGTAGTCGAAGCTCTGGGTGCCGGCCTGGCCGCCGGTCGCGGTGATGGTCTTCAACCGGCTGCCCGGGTCGTAGTCGTAGGTGAGGGCGCGGCCGGTGACCGGATCAGTGGCGGTCCGCAGGCGGTTGGCGTTGTCCCAGGTGAAGGCGGCGGTGCCGGCGGCGTCGACGCGTTGGGTGGGGTTGCCGAGCGCGTCGTAGGCATAGGCGGTCTCCTGCGCGGCGCCGCGGGAGATCTTCAGCGGCAGACCGCGGTCGTTGTAGTCCACCGTCAGATCGCCTGCGGTGCTGCGACGGCCGGCCGGGTCGTAGCCGAAGGTGCGCTCCGCGGTGACGGCGCCGCCGCCTGAGCCGGTCTCCTTGGTGAGGCGGTTCAGGTGGTCGAAGATGCGGTCGATGCGCACCTCGCCGGGCTGGACGGTGGCCACCTGGTTGCCCGCCGCGTCATAGATGTGGGTCCAGGTGCGGTCGGCCGCGTTCGGGTGGGCGGCCGTGGCCGGCTCGGTCACCGTCTCGACCAGGCCCAGGCTGTTGTAGCCGGTCCAGGTCGCGTTGCCGCGGCCGTCGGTGAGCCGGGTGCGGGCGCCGTTGGCGTCGTAGCCGAAGCTCGTGGTGATCGACTCACTCGCCGAGACCGGCTCGACGAGGGAGGTGAGACGGTTGAGGGCGTCGAAGGTCCGCGTGGTGACACGGCCTTCGGGGGAGGTGGAGCTGGTCGGGTTGCCCGCGAGGTCATAGCCGTAGCCGAAGGTGCGCAGCACCGTGCCGGAGGCGTTCAGGTTCTTGAGCGCGGTCTTGCGACCGGCCAGGTCGTAGTCGGAGACGCTGGCGTTGAGGTTCGGATCGGTCGTCTTGACCAGGCGACCGGCCAGGTCGTAGTCCATGGTGGTCTTGCCGGCGGCCGGGTCGGTGGTGGAGACGACCTCGCCGGCGGCGTTGACCGTGTGGCTCGTGACCTTGTCGCCCGGAGCGGTCTGCTTGATCAGCCGACCGGCGTCGTCGTACTGCATGGTGGTGGTGGAGGCGGAGCTGGCCGGCTTGCGCTCGACCTGGGTGGCGGTGATCTGGCGGCCCAGGTCGTCGTACGTGGCCTGGGTGCGGGCGCCGGTCGGGTCCACTTCGGCCAGTTTCTCGCCGGCCAGGTCGTACTCGGTCACCCAGGTGCCCGGGTTCTGGCCGTCCGGGGCGGGGTCGGTGACGCGGACCTGCCGGCCGAGCTGGTCGTAGTCGTAGCGGGTGACGTTGCCGCGCGGGTCGGTGGTGCTGGTGCGCCGCCCGGCCGCGTCGTAGCCGTGGCGGACGACAGGGGTGATCGCGCCGCCTCCGGGCGGGGAGTACCGCGGCGCGGTGGTGCCGGTCAGCCTGCCCGCCTTGTCGAAGGTCGAGACGACGGTGCGGCCTTCGGCGTCGGTCTGGTGGGTGTGGTTGCCCACCGTGTCGTAGCCGTTCCTGATCGTGGGACTGCCATCGTTCGTGCCGCCCGCCTTGTCGATCTCGACCTTGGGCGCGATCTTCTCGACCAGACGGTCGAGCGCGTCGTAGCGCATGGTGGTGGTGTAGCGGGCGGCGTCGGCCCCGTCGGCGTTGCCGCGTGCGTCAGTGGTGGCGACGGCGAGGCCGCGGTCGTCGTAGCCGATGGTGAAGATCAGGTCCTGGGCGCCGTTCTCGACGGTCTGCCTGGTCGGCCGGTTGAGCTTGTCGTACGCGTAGCCGGTGGTCTCGGTGCGGCCGGTGCCGGCGGCCGTCAGCGTGGTCCTGGTGACGTTGTCGTTGGCGTCGTAGGCGATCGCCGTACGGCGTGCCAGCTTGGCCGGGTCCAGAACCTGGGCGGTGAGCCGGCCGGCCGCGTCGTAGTCGTAGGTGGTGGTGGTCAGGCCGCCGCCGGTCGTCTGCTTGGTCAGGTTGCCGGCCGGGTCGTACTCCTCGGCGGTGAGGACGACGTCGCGCGGGGTCGAGGAGCCGTTCACCTTGGCGTCGTCGGCGATCTGCCGCTTGAGCCGGTTGTCCATCCAGTACTCGTCGGTGGTCTTGCGGCCCATCGCGTCCACGGTGCTCGTCAGCCGCCCGCCCGGGTCGTAGCCGCGCGTCTCCAGCACCACGTCCGCGGCCGGCTGGGGGTTGACCGGACTGCCCGTCCAGCCTTTCAACGTCCGCCTGTACGGTTCGCCGCGCTTGGTGTAGCTCTGCTCGACGACCGTGCCGCGCGCGTCCGTGGTCCGGATCATCCAGCCCCGGCTGTTCCATTCCTGCCGGGTGACACCGCCCTCGGGGTCGGTGACGGAGTTCTGCCGGCCGTGCTCGTCGTAGGTGTAGGTGGTGGTGCGCTCCGGTTCGCCGCCGGTCAGATCGGCGATGGTCTGGGTGAGCCGGTTGCCGTCGGGATCGTAGGTGACGCGTGTCTGCGCGGTGTGCGTGACGTTGGTGATCTCGTTCCGCGCACCCGGCGCGGTGCTGGTCAGCAGGCGGCCGCGCCCGTCGTAGGTGTAGGTGGTCTTGGCGCCGCCGGGGAACGCGTCGGAGACGCGGGTGCTGGCGACCAGACGGCCGAGTGGGTCGTAGTCCAGCTTGGTGACCAGGCCCTCAGGGTCGGTCTGCTCGGCCAGATCGCCTGAACTGGTGTAGCGGTAGCCGTATTCGCTGCCGCGGGCGTCGGTCTTGGTCTTCACCAGGCCCGCCGGGGTGGTGCCGCCGCCGGCCGCCGGTTCGGTGCCGTCGGTGTAGACCGTGCTCACCGCGCGCCCTCGCGGGAAGTCCGCGGTGGCCGGGGTGGTCTGCCTGGTCACCTCGCCGTAGCTGTTGTAGGTGACGGTGACGGCATAGGTGTCGTCCGTGTCGCTCGCCGAACGGCCGTCGCGGTAGGCCGTCACCTTGTCGTTGCGCGGGTCGAACGGATCATCGGGGTTGAGGTGGTACGACCAGAACTCGATCGCGCACTCGCCGGGCGCCCGGCAGTACTGGCGGCCCAGGGTGTTGCCGCGCTTGTCCTGGTAGATCTCGTTCGCGATGTCGTTGCGGTCGATCACCTTGGTCAGGAAGCCCGCCTGGTCGTACTCGTACCAGGTGGTCTGCTGGAGCGCGTCGGGTTCGCCCCGGATCCGGTAGCCGCGCCAGGCGTCGTAGAGGTAGTCGAGGGTGGTGCCGTCCGGGTCGATCACGGTCACCTGAGCCTCGCCGGACTGCTGCTCGGTGGCGATGTCGCCGATCTTCCAGGTGCCGCCGTCGGCGTCGGTGTGGGTGGCGATCCGGTCGGTCCTGCCGTCGTAGGTGTTGACCGTCCAGACCCGCCCGGACGGCAACGTGGTCTTGGTGAGCTCGTGCGGGGCCCCGACGCGGGCCGCGTAGTGCGCGGACACCTCGGCCGCGGTGAGCGGCTTGCCGTACAGCGCGACCTCGTCCAGCTGGCCCTGGAACGGGAAGGCCTGCACCGAGGCGGGAACGGAGGGCGATCTGGCCGGGTCGGTGACGCCGTTGCCGAGAGTGGCGTACGTGCGCCAGCCGGTCACCGTACCGGTCATGGCGCCGGCCTTCAGGCCGTCGAGATACAGCGTCTGATCCTGCCCGGCCACGGTCAGCGCCACGTGATGCCACTGCCCGTCGTTCACCGCGTTCGCTGAGGTGATCGGGGTCGTGACCGCGTCGAAGGCGCCGCGCAGCCTGCCGTCGGTGCCCACGTACAGCATCGCTCCCTGGGCCAGGCCGCTGCTGTTCTGGGTGGCGCCGGCCGCCATGATCACACCTGACTGGGTGGTCTTGAACCACGCCTCCACCGACACCTGGTCGCCCAGGTGCGGGACGGTGTCCGAGGGTAGCTTCACCACCGAGCCGGCTTTGAACGTGGCCGCGGTGTCGCCGGTGCCGGCGAGCGCGCCCGCCTGGCCGAGAGTGATGCCCTGATAGCTCAGGGTCCCCGCGCCGGTGCCCAGGTCCTCGCCACCGGTGGCGCCGGCGGCCTCGCCGAGCCGCCAGTAGCCGAACGGATCGGAGTCGAGCACACTGCTGCGGTACAGCGATCCGTTGCCGTACTCGTACGCGGTGCAGTTCGGTGCCGCGACCGGAGCGCACACCTGTGTCAACCGGTCCCCGTCATAGCCATAGGTCCAGGTCAGCGGCTTGCCGTCGACCGGGCCGCCGGTGACCGACCCGACATGGTCTCCGGTCCAGGTGAAGGTCATCGACCGGCCGCCGAGGCCTGTGATCTTCGCGAGCCTGCCGTCGTCGCCGTAGGTCAGCTCCTGGCCGCGTCCCCTCTGATCGACGACCTTGGACAGCCGGTTCTGCCGGTCGAAGTAGTACGACACCGCTTCTTTGTCCATCAGGCGCCAGCCGACGTGGCGCACACCGCCCTGGCAGCCCAGTTCCGGACTGCACGGGATGGGCTCGAACAGGTGCTGCAGCGTGGCGTACATCCCCGGCGGGGCCTGGAAGCCGAACGGATCGGCGGGGGAGGAGGCGGCGAAGCGCACCTGCCGGCCGTCCGGGTACGTCACCTTCACCGACTTGGGCAGCGGCGGATAGCCCACGATCTGCTGCTGGGGGTTCTCCTCGGTGATGCGCATGTCCCAGCGCGTCGACCAGCCCGCGCCGAACATCCCGTCGCCGCGGGGGTCCATGCTGTTGTAGGTGCGCACCACCGACAGCGGCGGCCCCGCCGTCTTCACCTCGAGGTCGACGAAGGTGCTGGTGTAGTTGCCGTTCTGCTGGTTGAACTCCTGCCCCGCGATCCCGGGGTTGGACAGGTGCGAGGTGACCGCGGGCTGTCGCACGCCGGTGGTGAAGGTCGTCACCGGGGAGGTGGTGGTCGAGGAGCTGCTGGAGTCGCGGACGGTGACCGTCCACCAGTACTGCTTGCCCCAGGTCAGCTTCCCGGACGGGACCGTCCACGTGTTCTTGTTGCCTGCCACATAGCCCGACGTCGTACAGCCGGAGCCGGACATCGACTCGACGTCGCAGATTTTGAACGAGTACGACATGGCGGAGTTGCCGCTTCTACCCCACGCGCGCAGCGACGGCGTCAGCGAATCGACCAGATATCCCTGCTTGGGATAGACATCCACAAGGCTCGGCCCGGCCGACAGGGCGGCGGCATCGGCTCCCGCGGCCGGCAACACCTTCGCGAGCAACGGCTTCGACGCATCTGACCGGGCCTCCGCCCGCGCGGTCCGGTCCTCCTGCGGCACCGCGCCGTGGGGGCGCCGCGCCTTGGAACGCCACCTGTCGGAGGCATCGGCCACCGCGGAGATCCGCGTGGCGGGCAGCAGCGACGGCAGTCCGGCGGCAGAACCGGCCATCTGCCGGGGAGTCGCCGGCAAGGCCCAGGCCTCCCGCTCCGCCGCCGTGACGGCGGCCGCGGGCCTCCCCTGCAGGACCAGCAGGCCGGGCGCCATTCCGGCGACCGCGAAAAGCATTCCAGCCGTACGACGCCATGATGGATTTCGGCGCATGCGCCATCACACTCCGAACTGTTTTATGGCAAGTGAGATGAGGAACTACTTCGGCGAGTGCGTCGCGGGATGTAACACCTGCCGATTCACTCCTGGCCGGCGGATGCGTCGCCGTCCTCGGCAGTGGATAAGGCCGTGAGTCACGGCTCGGTGATTCAGGATGCCGGGCGTTCACTGTAAGTATGATCAAGTCGCTGATGGCGGCAAGCGCCGTTCTTGCGCGACCCCTTGAATCCGCACGTCAGGTCGGTTAGACATGAAGATCATCTGATGAGGGCGGATCGTGTCGATGGAGTTTCGGCTTCTCGGGGACTTTGAAGTTCTTTTCGACGGACGGCATGTCGAAATCGGGCACGCGCGTCAGCGCTGTGTGCTCGCGACGCTTCTGGCCGAGGCCGGGAGATGCGTACCCGTGGACGAGTTGCTGGACCATGTGCGGGCAGGAAGACCGCCCGTACGCGGTCGTGAGACGCTGTACATCGATCCGCTGACGGTCGATGCCCACCGCTTCCGGCTATGGGTGAACGAAGCTCGGGGAAAAGATGACGTCGCTGCTCAGAGGCTGCTGGAAAAGCGCTCAGCTTGTGGCGGGGTGACGCCTTCGCCGGTTTCGACACGCCATGGCTGAACGCGCAGCGGGAACGACTGCAGCATCAGCGGCAGACCGCGGAAGCGGATCTCTTCGAGCTCCGGCTGCGCGCGGGCCGGCATGCCGAGCTGGTGGAGACCCTGACGGTGCGTACGGCGCGCCATCCCCTCGACGAACGCCTGGCCGGCCAGTTGATGCTCGCGCTCTACCGGAGCGGACGGCAGGCGGACGCCCTCCAGCGATACCGGCGAATCCGGCGGCAGCTGGTCGAGGAGCTCGGCACCGACCCGGGTGCGTCGTTGCAGGCGCTGCACCGGCAGATTCTCGCCGGCGCGGCCGAGGTGACCGCACCGCCTCCCGTTCCCCGGCCGGACGCCGGCCCTGAGCTTCAGGTCCCACGCCAGCTGCCGCCGCGCCCCCCACGTTTCACGGGCCGTGCGGCGGAGCTCGCGCGGCTCACCGCGGCGGTGGACGAATCCGCCGGACCGGGCGCGGCGGTCTGCACGAGCAGTTCGTCGTCTGGACGGCGGGCCTTGAGGCGGCTCGCCGACTCGGTGACATCACGGCCCAGATGACGGCCCATCGCGTTCTCGGGCACGCGTGCAGCCGCATGAATCGTCCGGACGACGCCCTTGAGCACTTCAACCAGGCGCTCACCCTCGCCGGGGTCGCCGGCGACCTGAACGCCCAGGCCTACATCCACCAGGGCCTCGCGGTGCTCTGGGCCGGGCAGGAGCGGCACCGCAAGGCCCTGGAGCACGCCAAGCACGCTTTACGTCACTACGAGATGCTCGACGACCCGCTGACGTCAGCCGACGCGCTCAACGACGTGGGATGGTACGCGGCCCACGACGGACGGTTCGACGAGGCGCGCGCCCACTGCGAGGCCGCCCTGAGGATCTTCCGCCTTCACGAGCACCATGACGGGATGGCCAACACGCTCGACAGCCTGGGGTACATCGCCCATCGGACCGGCGAGCACGGTCAAGCGCTGGAGTGCTACACCCAGGCTCTCGCGATCATCCGAATGAACCGCAACGCTCTCGACGAGGCCGGCATCCTGGAGCACCTGGGTGACGTCCACGCAGCCCTCGGAGAGCGGCGGGAAGCCGTCACCGCGTGGAACGCGGCCTATCAGGGTTACCGGACCCAGAGGCGGTACCAGGACGCCGAGCGCCTTCGGCAGCGGTTGTCCCGGTGATGCTCCCGCGCGTGACTCGGTTCACCGCCCCTCCTGCCCGTTCGGCGCGCCGCCCCGGTAATCGCGTGCATCCGGGGTAACTTCGGCATCATGGCCACCCGTACGTCCGGACAGGGGTCCGGCAAGCGCCCCGCGTCGCGCTCCGGATCCCGTACGGCTTCCTCGAAGCGTTCCCCTGCGGGTTCCCGGGGCAGGGCGGCGCCCAGGCCCGCGCCCAAGCGGCCGGTCGCGACCGGCCAGGACCCGATCAGCTGGACCTTCATGGTGATCGGCAAGCTCGTCGTCGGCATGTGGATGCTGGTGGCGAACAGCGTGGGCATGGCGGCGCGGGCCCTCGGGCAGGGAGCCCGCGACCTCGATCCCGTGCACCGCCGCGACGGGCAGGGGCTGTCGGTCCTCGCGGGCGCCATCGTGATCGCCGCCCTGACCTGGCGCGACACCAAGACGGGCTTCGCCGCGTTCGTCGACGCCGTGGTACGCGGGACGGTGGGATCGCTCGCCTGGGCGGTGCCCGTGCTGCTCGCACTGCTCGCCTGGCGGCTGCTGCGCCACCCCGACCAGAACACCGAGACCGGCAGGATGGGCATCGGCTGGACCGCGCTGCTGGCCGGGATCCTCGGGATCGTGCACGTCGCGCACGGCACGCCGTATCCCTCGGGCGGGCCGAACGACGGCATGGACAACGTGTCGGCGGCGGGCGGCATGGTCGGCTTCATCGTCTCGGCTCCGCCGTCGAGCATCCTGCCGGCGTTCATCACGATCCCGCTGCTGGTGATGCTGTCCGGCTTCGGCCTGCTGGTGATCACCGCGACCCCGGTCCACCGCATCCCCGAGCGCCTCGCCGAGATCCAGCACATGCTCTTCCAGCGGCCGGAGGAGGCCGGGGAGCCCCGCAAGGCCTCGGCGCCGGCCAAGAAGAAGCGCACCGGCAAGCAGCAGGGTGGCGGGCGCGACGCCGCCGAGGGTGGCGACAACGTCAAGCCGTACGACACGCCCGTGCTGTCGGAGAAGGAGCACTCGCCGGAGATCGTCCCGGGCCTGACGGAGGAGGTCGCGGAGCCGTCCGAGCCGACCGAGCCGGAGATCCCGAGGCCGGTCCCGCAGCCTCCGCTGCCGACCCCCGCGCCGCGCAAGGTGGAGCAGCTCGTCCTGTCCAGCCAGGAGGGGCCGTACACGCTGCCGGACCTCACGCTGCTGCGGCCGGGCAGCGCGCCCAAGCAGGAGACCAAGGCCAACCGGACGGTCGTGAACGCGCTGACCAGCGTGCTGGAGCAGTTCTCCATCGACGCGCAGGTCATCGGGTTCACCCGGGGTCCGACGGTGACCAGGTACGAGATCGAGCTGGGCCCGGCCGTCAAGGTCGAGAAGGTCACCGCGCTCACCAAGAACATCGCGTACGCCGTGAAGTCGGCCGACGTGCGGATCCTGTCTCCCATCCCCGGCAAGTCGGCGATCGGCGTGGAGATCCCGAACGTCGACAAGGACCTCGTGTCGCTCGGCGACGTGCTGCGCTCGCAGGTGGCCCAGGCCGATCACCACCCGATGATCGTCGGGCTCGGCAAGGACGTCGAGGGCCGCACCATCGTGGCCAACCTGGCCAAGATGCCGCACATCCTCATCGCGGGCGCCACCGGCGCGGGCAAGTCGACCTGCATCAACGGGCTGATCTCCTCGATCCTCCTGCGGGCCACGCCCGACGAGGTCCGCATGGTGCTGGTCGACCCCAAGCGGGTCGAGCTCAGCTCGTACGAGGGCATCCCGCACCTCATCACGCCCATCATCACCAACCCGAAGAAGGCCGCGGAGGCCCTCGAATGGGTGGTGGGCGAGATGGACCGGCGATACGACGACCTCGCGGCCAGCGGCTTCCGGCACGTGGACGACTTCAACAAGGCCGTGCGCGCGGGCAAGCTGGTGCCGCCGCCGGGCAGCGAGCGCGTCTACCAGCCGTACCCGTACCTGCTGGTGATCGTGGACGAGCTGGCCGACCTGATGATGGTGGCGCCGCGCGACGTCGAGGACTCGATCGTCCGCATCACCCAGCTCGCCCGGGCCGCCGGCATCCACCTGGTCATCGCCACCCAGCGGCCGTCCGTGGACGTCGTCACCGGCCTGATCAAGGCGAACGTGCCCTCGCGGCTGGCGTTCGCGACCTCCTCGCTCGCCGACTCGCGGGTCATCCTCGACCAGCCGGGGGCCGAGAAGCTGGTCGGGCAGGGCGACGCGCTGTTCCTGCCGATGGGCGCGAGCAAGCCGATGCGGTTGCAGAACGCGTTCATCTCCGAGAAGGAGATCGCGGAGGTCGTCGCCCACTGCAAGACCCAGATGCAGGCCGAGTATCGGGAGGACGTCGCCGCGCCCGCCGCCGCGAAGCGGGAGGTCGACGAGGAGATCGGCGACGACCTCGATCTGCTGATCCAGGCCGCCGAGCTGATCGTGTCGACGCAGTTCGGCTCCACGTCCATGCTCCAGCGCAAGCTGCGGGTCGGCTTCGCCAAGGCCGGGCGTCTGATGGACCTGCTGGAGAGCCGCAACGTGGTCGGCCCGAGCGAGGGCTCCAAGGCCCGGGAGGTGCTGGTCAAGCCCGACGACCTGCCCGGCCTGCTCGCCGAGCTGCGCGGGGAGACCGGCTGAGAGCCGCTTACGGCACAGCCGAGGGGGAGGCGCCGGCCGACGCGGGTGCGGGCCGGTGCGCCACGCCTTCGTACCGCTGCCGCGTGATCGGCCCCGCCGTGGGCCCGGCCGCGAAGACGTAGCCGGGCCCGTCGACCCGCTCTCCGGTGTGGGCGTCGACGAGATCGTCGTTCACGAGGCGCATGCCGCGGCTGAGGCGGCGTCCCCCTCGTCTCGTCCTGAAACCGCTGCGGAAGTGACAGGGTAGTTGCTCGAAGTCCACTGATGGGTACCCTCCGTAGTCAGTTACTGATTGAATGTGACTAACTACGCATCGTGGGGCGAGCTGGAAGACGGTGCGGTTGAAGACAGGGGGCGGAACGATGAGCGTTGGTGCTGCTTTGGCCGAAGCCCGTGAGCGCGCCGGGCTGACCGTGCGTCAGCTCAGCGAACGCACGCGGATCCGCGAGACCGTCATCGAACGCTTCGAGCGCGACGACTTCTCGGTGGGCGATTTCTACGCGCGCGGGCACATCCGGACCATCGCCTCCGACCTCGGCCTGGACCCGGACGAGATCCTGCGGCAGTACGGGCAGGAGAACGGCGACGGCGCGTCACCGGTCAGGGCGTCGGCCGTGTTCAGGGGCGACGTGGGCGAGCGGGCCCGCAGGGCCCCGGGCTGGACGAAGGCCGTCGCGGTCGCCCTGGCCATCGTCGCGATCGTCGTCGTCGCGCGGATGCTCGGGGGCTCCGGCGAGAAGGCCGGCCCGACGGCCGCCCGGCTTCCGGTGACCGCGCCGCACGCGCACGCGCGCCAGGAGAAGGGCCACGAGAAGACCCTTGAGGAGGCCGTCGCGCCCGACCTCGTGGTCGTGAAGGTCACCGCGCGCAAGCCGGCCTACATCAACGTGAAGGACGCCAAGGGCAAGGAGATCTTCCAGGGGACGCTGCCCGAGGGGAGGACCACGACTTATTCGGCCAAGGGCAAGGTGCGGATGACCATCGGCGACGCGGGCGCGGTCCGGCTGGAGGTCAACGGAAGGGACCTCGGCACACCGGGCCGGGACGGCCAGATGATCCGGCGGACCTTCGAGGCGGGCGGCCCGGGTCCCCGTTAACGGCCGACTGCCGATACCGTAGTTCGCATCATGTCTTCTCGCCGAACCGTATCGCTGATCACGCTGGGCTGTGCCCGCAACGAGGTCGACTCCGAAGAGCTGGCCGCCCGCCTGGAGGCCGCCGGCTGGCACACCGGCGACGACGATCCCGACGTCGTCGTCGTCAACACGTGTGGCTTCATCGATTCGGCGAAGAAGGATTCGATCGACACCCTGCTCGCCGCGGCCGACTCGGGCGCGAAGGTGGTCGCGGCGGGCTGCATGGCCGAGCGATACGGCGCGCAGCTCGCCGACGCCCTGCCCGAGGCGACCGTGATCTCCTTCGACGACTACGCGGAGATCGGGGAGCGTCTCGACGACGTGCTCGCGGGCAGGCCGCTGGTGCCGCACTCGCCGCGGGACCGCCGCACGCTGCTGCCGATCTCGCCGGTGGAGCGCTCGGCGGCCCGGGCGCACATTCCCGGTCATGGCCAGGACGACGCGCTCCCCGAGGGCGTGGCGCCCGCCAGCGGCCCGCGTACGCTGCGCAAGCGGCTCACCGGCGGCCCGGTCGCCTCCCTGAAGCTCGCGTCGGGCTGCGACCGGCGCTGCACGTTCTGCGCGATCCCGGCCTTCCGCGGCTCGTACGTCTCGCGCAGGCCGGAGGACCTGCTCGCCGAGGCCGCCTGGCTGGCCGGCCAGGGCGTCAAGGAGCTCGTGCTGGTCAGCGAGAACTCCACGTCGTACGGCAAGGACCTGGGCGATCTGCGGGCGCTGGAGAAGCTGCTGCCCCCGCTGGCCGCGACCGAGGGCATCGAGCGGGTCCGGGTCAGCTACCTGCAGCCCGCCGAGCTGCGGCCCGGGCTGCTCGACGTGATCGCTTCGACCGAGGGGGTCGCGCCCTACTTCGATCTGTCCTTCCAGCACGCCAGCGGGACCATGCTGCGGCGGATGCGGCGTTTCGGCGACCCCAAGAGGTTCCTCGACCTGCTCGCGCAGATCCGCGACCGCGCGCCCGAGGCGGGCATCAGGTCCAACTTCATCGTGGGGTTCCCGGGGGAGACGCAGGAGGAGTTCGACGAGCTGGTGGGCTTCCTGGAGGAGGCCAGGCTGGATGTCATCGGCGTCTTCGGCTACTCCGACGAGGAGGGCACCGAGGCGTACGGCTTCGAGGGCAAGCTCGACCAGGACGTGGTCGACGAGCGGGTGGCGGCGCTGACCGAGCTCGCCGAGGAGCTGACCGCCCAGCGGGCCGAGGAACGCATCGGCACCGAGCTGGAGGTCCTGATCGAGGAGGACCTCGGCGACGGCGGATACGAGGGCCGGGCGGCGCACCAGGGACCGGAGGTGGACGGCGCGGTCACGGTTCAGGGCATCGGCCTGGTCCCCGGTCAGATCGTCCAGGCGGTCGCCGTCGACTCCGAGGGGGTCGACCTCATCGCCCGGATCAAGGCAGGCACATGACGGAGCGCGGTGAGCCGCCGGTGGACGTGGCGGGACCGGGAGAGGTGACACCGGACCCCGTGGCGCGGCCGGTCGCCGCCGTGCCCGCCGCGCCGGTGACGGCCCCGGGGCCCGCGACGCAGCCGGGACCCGGCGTCCGGGACGAGCCGGACGCGACGCCGGACGGCCTGCGGACCGCTGCGTCCGGGGGCTCGCCGCCGGCCGCGGGGAAGGAGCCGGGGGCGCCCCCCGCCGGGTCGCACACCGACGGTCCCGCCGCGCCCGAGCCGCCGTCCGCGGGAGCGGCCGCGGAGGGCCCGGCGCGCCCGGTCAGCACCTGGAACATCGCGAACGTCCTGACCATCGCCCGGCTGGCGATCGTCCCCGTCTTCACCGTCTTCCTGTTCGTCGACGGGCAGGCCTGGCGCCTGGCGGCCCTCGGGGTCTTCCTCCTCGCGTCCCTCACCGACCAGCTCGACGGCTGGCTCGCCAGGAAGTATGCGTTGGTCACCGACTTCGGGAAGATCGCCGACCCGATCGCGGACAAGGCGCTGATCGGGGCCGCGCTGCTCAGTCTGTCCTACCTCGGCGAGATTCCGTGGTGGATCACCCTGGTGATCATCGCCCGCGAGGCGGGAGTGACGCTGCTGCGCTTCCTCGTGATCCGGCACGGGGTTATCCCGGCCAGTTACGGGGGCAAGGTGAAGACCGTGTTGCAGATCGTGGCCATCGCGCTCTACATCGTGCCGGTTGTGCCCGATCTGGTCAGGTGGGGGGCGATGGGCCTCGCCCTGGTGGTCACGGTGGGGACCGGAGCCGACTACGTGGTGCGGGCGGTGCGGCTGCGGCAGGTTGCGAGGAGCGCGCGAGCCGGATGATGGGTGTGGCGAGTCGGGTGCTGTCCCTGCTGATCCGCCAGGGTGCCACGGTCGCCGTGGCGGAGTCGCTCACGGGTGGCCTGATCGGGGCCGCGATGACCGGTCCGATGGGGGCCTCCGCCGCGTTCAGGGGCGGGGTGATGGCCTATGCCACGGACCTGAAGGCGAGCCTCCTCGACGTTCCCTCCGATCTTCTCGACAGGGAGGGGGCGGTGCATCCGGACGTGGCCGCGGCGATGGCCACCGGAGTGCGCAAGCTCACGGACTCCGACTACGGCCTGGCGGTGACAGGGGTCGCCGGCCCCGAACCGCAGGACGGCAAGCCCGTCGGCACGGTGCACATCGCCCTGGCGGGGCCGGGAGAGCGTCTCTGGCACCGCGACCTGTGGTTGACCGGAGACAGGGACACGATCAGAAACACCACCTGTCAGGAGGCGTTGATCCTGCTGGAAGGTGTGCTGGAGGCAAATTTGGGGGAACATACAGGGTGATTACCGCGTTACGTCACCAGCGAACATGCTCGCCTCGGTCTGCCGCGGTGTCGCTGTCTACAGGTACGGTGGAGCTGTGAGTGAGGTCCGTGAGCCATCGGCGAGGAGCAAGACAGGCACACGCCCGGCGAAGGGGCCGAGCGAACCGATGATGACGGCGAGGCGTATGTACGAAGGGCAGATGAAGAACGGGCGACATGAGCCCACCGCGCGAGGCGTCGTGAAGGCGTCCCCCCTGGGGAGGGAGCGACAGATGATCCTGCTGCGTCAGCTGCTCGGTGACGTGCTGCGGCGGCTGAGGGTGCGGCAGAATCGCACCCTCCGCGAGGTCTCCACCCTGGCGCGTGTCTCACTCGGCTATCTGTCCGAGGTCGAGCGCGGTCAGAAGGAAGCCTCCTCCGAACTGCTCGCCTCGATCTGCGGCGCGCTCGGGGTCCCGCTGTCCCAGGTGCTGCGCGAGGTGTCCGATCAGTTCGCGCTGGCCGAGCTGCAGGCCGCTCCCGTGCTGGCCGAGGTGCCCGAGCACGAGCGTCTGCCCATCCCCGAGACCGTCCCCGCGGGGCCGGAGTTCGAGGGTTTCCCCGAGGTCAAGGACATGGTCGCCGCCTAGGGCGGCGTCTCGGCGCCCCGCCGTCTCGGCGGACGGCGTCTCCGCGATCTCGCCTGGCCGTCCCCGCAGGCTCCATAAGACATGGGCCCCGCAGCCTGATAAGACACGGCTCGATGGGCCCCATAAGACACGGCTCGATAGGACACGCCCGGCAGAAGGCCAGGCGTGGCCCGCGCTCGCAGTCCGGATCGACCCGGACCCGGGTGCCCTGTCCCGATCCCAGGGCGGGCGCCTGGCCCCCGCAGGCCCGTTTCCGTTCCGTGCGGTCGGTTCCGACGTACCCGTTCGGCCCCGTTCGCGCTCGGCCGCATTCGTCCGCTCCCGTCTCCGTGGTCTCTCCGCATCCCGGTTCCGCGGCGTCCTCACGCCCCTCGGTCGGGTGGGATCCCCTTGTCGCCTTACGGCCGGCCTCCTCGCGGCCCATTCCCGGCCTCCGTCCCGGGGCCGCCCTCGCCGCCGGCCGTGATCACGATGCCTGGATCTCGACCACCCTGCCGTCCGGGTCGGTCACGAGGTGCCGGCCGGGCTCCAACCGCGGCTCGGCGGTGGCGCCGTCCACGTGGAGACCGAGCCGTACGGCTCCGGTCCTGCGCTCGGTGGTCGCCGGGTACAGCTCGAACACGGTGCCGTCGGCCAGGACGGCGGCATAGTGCCGCGGGCCCCGGCCGTGCCGCTCCAGGGTGAATTCGAGGCCGAGTGCGCCGTAGAAGGCGCGGCACTCCTCCAGCCGGTCGGTGTACAGGACGAGCAGCATGACGCGGGCGGCGGTGGGCGGCACGGCATCCCCTTCGTGTCTACGCACCGCCCCATTGTCGGTTCTCAGCCCTGCTGGCAGGCGGGGCACCAGTAGATCAGCCGCTCGGACGGCTGTGGTCCCATCTCCCCGCCGCTGATCGGGGTGCCGCAGCGGCCGCAGGGGCGGCGTGCCCTGCCGTACACGAACAGCGACTGCCCGGGACGCGGATCGCCCGTCGTCACCGGGGCGGGCCCGTCCTTGCTCGCGTCCATCAGACGGTGGGCGACCGCGACCAGCGCCTCCAGCTCGTCCGGCGGGATCGACCCCACCGGACGCCACGGGGACATCCGCGCGGCGTACAGCGTCTCGGCCCGCCATATCGTGCCGATGCCCGCAAGGGCGCGCTGGTCGAGCAGCGCCTCCCCGATCGTCCGCTCCGGAGCGCGCAGCAGGTTTCGTACGGCGAGTGCGGCGTCCCAGTCCGGCCCGAGCAGGTCCGGGCCGAGATGCCCGACGACCCGCTCCTCGCGGTCCGTCGGCACGAGGTCGACCATCCCCAGCCGCGTGCCGACCGCCTGCCACTCGGTGTTGGCGAGGATCAGCCGGACCACGTCGCCCCTCGGCGCCGGGCGGCCCGCCGGGCCCACCCGCCAGCTTCCCTCCATACGCAGATGGGTGTGGACCGTGAGCCCGCCCTCCACCCGGGTCAGGAGGTGCTTGCCGCGCGAGATCGTCGCGAGCACGGTCCGGCCGCGCAGATCGGCGGTTGCGTACCGGGGCACCCGGAAGTCGCTGCGGGTCAGCCGCCGGCCGTCGAGGGCCCGGCTGAGCCGCTTGGCGGTGCGGTAGACGGCGTCACCCTCCGGCACGGCTCTCCTCCCGCGAGAATCGGGGACAGGCGGCTCACACCGGCATGTGGGAGTCCCACGCTGCCGGGTCGGCGGCGAGTTCGGTCACCCGGGGCGGCAGCTCGCCCTTGGCGATCTGCTCCAGGGTCACCTCCTCGAGGATGGCCCGCTCGCTCGCCCGCAGTGCGATCCACACCTGTTGCAGTGCCTGGGCGGCGCCCTGGTAGCCCACGTGCTCGGGCCGCTCGCCCCGCACGTTGGCCAGGGGCCCGTCCACCGCGCGGATCACGTCGGCGAGCGAGATCTGACTGGCCGGCCGCGCCAGGACATAACCCCCCTCTGGGCCCCGCTGCCCGCGCACCAGTCCGGCGCGGCGCATCTGCAGCAGGATGTTCTCCAGATATTTGGGGGGCATCTCCTGCTCCTTGGCCAGCTCGCCCACCGTGGTGGGTCCCTCACCCGCCGCCGCGAGTTCGGCGGCGGCACGGAGGGCGTAGTCGACACGGGCAGAAAGTCGCATGTAGTCGATTATCCCGCCTGGTTGGCATCGGTAGGACGCCCACCCGTCCATCACGGCCCGCTCCGGCCCCCGATCACGGGTTTCCGGCCTCCGCAGAGGGGTGCGCGCGTCAACCGAGCCGCAGGCGTACGACGACCGGGAGGTGGTCGGAGTACGGCACCCGGGGCGCCTCGGCCGCCATCGCCGTGAGCCCCTCCGAGATCAGGACGTGGTCGATGCGCCGCACGGGGGCCTCGGCGGGCGAGGTCGGCGGGTCGCCGAGCGCCCGCAGCGGGTCGGACAGGCCCGCGGCCTCCAGCACCCGCATCTGGGGGTCGGACGGCGTCGGTTGAGGTCTCCGGCCACGATAACCGGGTGCGGCTTGGCCACGCCCTTGCCGGTGAGCGGGCGGACCAGCGCCGCCACTTCGGGCGCCTGCCCGCGCGGCTCCTGCAGATGCGTGTTCACGATGGTCACGAGGTGGTCGCCGACCTCCAGCACCGTGAACTGAGCCTGGGCACCGGTCGGGTAACCGTGCCGTCCCAGCTTCTTCGAACCGGCGCCGCCGTGAACGGGAAGGTTGGTGAGCACCGCCTCGCCCCACAGACGGTCCGCCGCGGGGGCGAAGTAGTAACGCATGCCCAGGCCGCGGGCGATCCTTGCCAGGTCGTCGTGCCCGCCGTTCAGCAGCCAGCCCCGGTCCACCTCGCTGAGCAGGACCACGTCTGGATGTCGTGTCGCGGCCCAGGCGGCGATGTGGTCGAGGTCGAGCCGTCCGCCGAGCCCGAAGCCCATCCGGATGTTGTACGTCACGAGCGTGAACTCGTTTCCGCCGATCGGCCGTTCGCCGGGGAGCGGCTGCCAGGTGACAAGGCCGGTCAGCAGAGCCGATGACAGGGCGATCCAGCCCCAGCGGCGCGGTGCCCGCCGTACGGGGGCGGACCGGTGTCGCCGGCCCCGCCGGGCGGCGACGGCGGCGATCAGGGCCGCCACCGCCACAGGGACCAGCGCGTGGGGAAACCCCAGGTCGGCGTCGAAGGCCGCGTAGTAGAGGAATGTCGCGACCAGGAACACGAGCATCCCGCCCAGCACCGCGACGCCCCCGCGCCGGCCCGTGCTCTCCGCGGCGGTCGCTGTGCCGTCCGCGCCCGTGTCCCCGGGTGGATCGGAGTCGGTTGTGGTGCTGCCCGCGCCGGCCGTCCTGCCGGCCGCTGCGCCCGCGAGCGGAGTGACGCCCGCCCGCGGGACGGCCGCCCGCTGTCCGGCGGCACCGGCGCAGGCGCCGAGGGCGACCGTCGTCACGAGGGCCGCCAGGCCCGGCACGCCGGTCTCCACGCCGGCCACTCCCGCGACCAGGAAGGCCCCCGCCACCCAGCTCCACGACGTCGTCCAGGCGTACACGACGGCGGCGCACCACGTCACGGCCTGCAGTGTCGTCATCACGGCGATGAAGGGCGCGGTGTGCGGCCCGGTGTCCGGTGGCAGCAGGCTCGCGCCGCCGCAGTACATGCCCGCGAGCATGAGCATCGGGCCGAAGGCGAACCACACGGCCGCCGGGGCGGGGCCGGACGACGCGGGCGTGAGCCGTACGGCCCGCGGGAAGACGGCCCAAAGGAACACGGCCCAAAGGAACACGGCGCAGAGCGCGATGACGGCGAGCCAGGGCAGCGGCCCGTACCGCCAGACGAGGTCCACCCGGTCGAGGGCGAGGTGGACGATCGACGAGCCTGCCAGGCCGCCGATCAGACCGGCCGGCACCCACGTGCCCGGCGTCGTCCGCGCGTAGCCGTACAGGAAGACCAGGCCCGCCGTGACCCCGGCGGAGGCGAGCAGAAGCTGGGGCGTCCCCCCGTCCGCGGCCTGCAGGCCGAGCCGGGCCGCGACGAGTGCCGCCGCGCCCGTCACCAGGACGGCCCGCGGGGAGGCGAGCCGCGCCGCGGGGACGGCGGCGAACGGCAGGACGAACCACAGCGCGGCGTACATCCCCATGCTCGCGGGGGCGGTCTCGCCCGCCCTGCCGTACAGGGTGATGAGGGACGGCAGGAACACCCGCACCACGTCGAACAGGAGCGCGACGCCCGTCACGAGCACGACCAGCGGCCACGGGGGAGTGGGAAGCCTCAGGCGCGGTGTGGCGTGCGGCCGGCCGGTCGTCTCCGTCATGGCGCCCCCTTCGAGCCTCGTTTGAGGGATCCTCATGAACGATGGGAGCGTTACCAATACGTCGACCTGGGGAGTTCGGCGCGCTTGCCGGATCGCTAAGCTTGCTGGAAACCTTGTTGTTCATTCACCGGCGCACATGGTCAGAAGAAGCGCCACCGGGGGCCGGGCGAACCGGACGGGCGCGGGTGGGCGCACCGACGGCGAGCCGGAGACTCAGACGATGGGAAGCAGGAGCATGGAGCGACGTCCTGGCGTGCCCCGGCTGCTCCGGGAGATCAACGACCGGGCCGCCCTGGAACTGCTGCTCGCCTCGGGTCCCCTGACGCGCGGCCGGATCGGGGAGCTCACCGGCCTGTCCAAGGTGACCGCCTCCCAGACGCTGGCGCGTCTGGAGGAGCGCGGCCTGGTGGAGGTCGTGGGGGAGCAGGCGGGCAATCGGGGTCCCAACGCCGCGTTGTACGGCGTGGTCGCCTCCTGCGCGTACGTCGCCGGGCTCGACGTGGGACCCGACCGGGTGTCCGCGGCGATCGCCGACATCAACGGGGACGTGGTGGCGGAGGTGACGGCGTCCCCCGACGGCGCGGACGACCCGGTGTCGCTGGTGCACACGGCCGTGGTGAAGGCCTGCAGGAGCGCGAAGGTGGCGCTGTCGCGGCTGCGCGGTGTCGTGATCGGCACGCCCGGCGTCGTCGATCCCCGCACCGGGGATGTGCGGTTCTCCTTCGACCTGCCGCAGTGGCACGAGGGCATCCACGAGGCGCTGGCGCGCGACCTGCGCCGCGACGTCACGATCGAGAACGACGTCAACCTCGCCGCGATCGCCGAACGCGCGAAGGGCTCGGCCCAGGAGGTGGACGACTTCGTGCTCGTATGGGTGGGCCGGGGCATCGGCCTGGCCGTCGTGCTGGGCGGCCGGCTGCACCGCGGCCGGTCGGGCAGTGCGGGGGAGATCGGCTACCTGCCGGTGCCCGGGGTGCCGCTCGCCGACGACGTCAGGGCGGTTCCCGGGCGCCTGCCGTCGCTCGGGGGCGGCCTGCAGTCGCTGGTCAGCTCCGAGGCCGTCATCGACCTGGCCCGTCGGCACGGCTTCGCCGGGGACACCGCCGCCGACTGCGTGACCGCGGCCGTCGCGGCCGGAGCCCCGGGCGAGCCTTTGCTCGACGAGGTCGCCTCGCGGCTCGCTCTCGGTGTGGCGTCGGTGTGCGTGGTGCTCGATCCCGGCCTGGTGGTGCTGGCCGGGGAGGTCTGCCGGGCCGGCGGGACGGCGCTGACCGCCCGCGTGGAAGAGGCGGTCGCGCGCATCTGCCCGATCCCGCCGCAGGTCGTCACCACTCAGGTGGAGGGCAACCCGGTGCTGCGCGGCGCCGTGCTCGCCGCACTCGAGCAGGCCCGCGAGGAGATCTTCACGGCATAGGGAGTTTCTCCCCGTCGAAGCCCTCGCCGATCGCAGGGCTCGCGACCCGCCGTGTCCCATCGACCGCGAAGGTTCGGTGACGCCGCATCCCGGGTGTCGCCGGGTAGGACCGGCGGGGAAAGCCCGCAGGTCCTACCCGGAACGGGTGGCGTCTGGCCGATCTCGCCTCCGCGGCCGCCGGCATGGTGCCGACGGCGCGGTGCCGACGGCGCGGTGCCGACGGCGTCGCTGTCACATGCCGGGCATGGAGTGGCCCGACATGCCCTCCATGGAGTGGCCTGACGTGCTGCCGCCGCCGGATTGGCCCGAGGTGCCGCTCATCGAGTGGCCCGACATGTCGTCCATGGAGTGGCCCGGCACGTTGCCGTCCGCGTCGGTCACCAGGAACGTCCCGGCCATTCCCATGTCGGAGTGGCTCTGTACGTGGCAGTGGTACATCCACATCCCGGGGCCGACGCGCTCGCCGGCGATCACCTGGAAGCCGAACGACTCGGCGGGTCCCGTGGTCTTGGTGTCGATGACCCGGCTCTGGTCCTGCGGGCCCTGCAGCAATCCGGTGCGGTTGTCGGCCCAGCGGTGTCCGTGGATGTGGAACGTGTGGAAGAAGTTCCCATGGGTGATCACGACGAACTCCACACGCTCGCCGAGCTTGGCCGAGAAGTCGGGCGCCTGCTGGAGGTTGTTGGTCTTCACGTCGTTGAAGACGACGGTGAAGGTCTTGTCCGGCAGCACGTCGCCCGTGCGGCGTACGACGAGCGGCCCGTAGAGCCCGCGCAGGATGCCGCCCGTGCCGTGGTCGGTCCCCACGACGTGGTCGTGGTAGTGCCAGTAGCCCGCGCTGCCGGGCTCGATGGTGCCGTCGGGGCGGGTGCTCTGGGCGTGGGTGCGCCAGGTGTAGACGTACCGGCCTCCCGGCTGCACCACGCTGTCGTTCATCCGCGTGCCGTCGCTGGTTGTCTCGTAGTCGACGCCGTGCACGTGCAGGCTGGCGGTCACATCCGCGTTGTTGACCAACTCGATCTCGAGGGTCTCGCCCTCGATCATCTCGATGAGCGGCCCGGGGATCGTGGCCTTTCCGGGCTCCAGGCCGTATGCCAGCTGACCGTCCGGCAGCTTCTCGGCGTAAAGGGTGATGCGGCGGACGTCACCCGGCTTGCCCGCGGTCTTGCTCGCGGTCGTGTCCGCGGTATTGTCCGCCGACGCCGCGTCGACCTGGCTCGCCACGACGAACGGCGCGATCGCGGCGGCCGTCGCGGCGGTGGCGGTGAAGGCGCGCCGGGAGAACAGGCGTCGCGTCACATCAGTGCTTTTCTCGGTCATGGTTCCCAATCGGTGACGGCGCTCGCCCGGGTGCGGCGAGCTGGGGGGTGGTCCGTGATGCCGGCGGCGAGTCGGAGGATATGACGTCGGTCCGGAGGAATTCGCTCAGGGAGAGGGGAACTTCCGAAGGCCGGGGTCAGCCGCAACTGATCGCGTTGTAGGTGGCCTCGTAGGTCGAGCTGACCTGCTTGCCGTCGATCGTGGCGGTCCCCTTCACGGTGACCTTGCCGGCGTCGATCTGGGCGGTCCGGGTGTTGAAGGACTGGTAGGCCTGCTTGCCCGGAGCCACGTCGGCCACCGTCTTGGTGCCGTACGGGGTGGTCAGCGTGATCGTGGCCGGCACGTCGCCGCCGTTGACCGCCGTGACCGCGACGTACGTCGACGTGCCCACGCAGCGGGACGAGGCGGTGACGGTCAGCGGCACCTTCTTGCCCGCGTCGGTCACCGTGAACACCCCGGACATCCCCGCGTCGGAATAACTCTGTACGTGGCAGTGGTACATCCACTTCCCGGGGCCGACGCGCTCGCCGGCGATCACCTGGAAGCCGAACGACTCGGCGGGTCCCGTGGTCTTGGTGTCGATGATCCGGCTCTGGTCCTGCGGGCTTTCCATCAGGCCGGTGCGGTTGTCGGCCCAGCGGTGTCCGTGGATGTGGAACGTGTGGAAGAAGTTGCCGTGGGTGATCACGATGAACTCCACGCGCTCGCCGAGCGCGGCGGAGAAGTCGGGCGCCTGCTGGAGGTTGTTGGTCTTCATGTCGTTGAAGACGACGGTGAAGGTCTTGTCCGGCAGCACGTCGCCCGTGCGGCGTACCACGAGCGGCCCGTAGAGCCCGCGCAGGATGCCGCCCGTGCCGTGGTCGGTCCCCACGACGTGGTCGTGGTAGTGCCAGTAGCCCGCGCTGCCGGGCTGGAAGGTGCCGTCGGGGCGGGTGATCTGGGCGTGGGTGCGCCAGACATAGGTGCGCCGGCCTCCCGGCTCCACCACGCTGTCGTTCATCCGGGTGCCGTCGCTGCTCGTCTCGTAGTCGACGCCGTGCACGTGCAGGCTGGCGGTCACGTCCGCGTTGTTGACCAACTCGATCTCGAGGGTCTCGCCCTCGATCATCTCGATGAGCGGGCCGGGGATGGTCGCCTTCCCGGGCTCCAGGCCGTAGCCCAGCTGGTTGCCCGGGAGCTTCTCCACATAGAGAGTCATGCGGCGGACGTCGCCCTTCTCAGGCTCGCCCGTGATCTTTTCGCCCGGTGCCGCGTTGGCCTGACTCGTCCCGACCAGCGGTGCGAACGCGACGGTCGTCGCGGCCGTGGCGAAGGCGCGCCGGGAGAACAGGCCTCGCGTCGTACCCCTACCTACCTCGGTCATGGTTCCCCAATCCGGTCATAACGCCTCGCAGCCGTGAGGCGGCAACTGCTCGTGGTCCGGCCCTGGCAGGCCGGTCTGAACAGCGTGACGTCTCGACGCCGGCTCGCCAATAGGCAAGATCCGGCCGGGAGCGCCCGGTGGAACCAGCCATCGAGGCTTTCGACGCCGTAGCTTAAAGCTTTTGATTGAAGTAGGCGATAGTTCTTTCAAGAAGTCAAGAAGTAGCGTCTCAAACAAGAGAACTTTGTCACTGGACTGGATGAAGTGCTGTGAGGCTGCTACGTTGAGGACAAACCCCCATATGGCGCAATCGGATCGCGAGTCCGCCGCGTCTCTCTCGCATCACCAGCCCCGCCCACGCAACCATCCGAGACTCCCGAAAGGCTCAGCGGTGCTTCGGCGACACCCCCCACGGCCGACATCCGCCCTGCACGGCGCGCCCCCATCCGCTCTGGCGGGCCTGCGGCTCACACATGCCGGAACGCGTCCCGGCGGTACCGCCGCCGGACGTCGCCGGCATGACGTCTCCCCGCCCTGATACCGGGAGACGCACCCTCATCTCGGTAGCCGTCCGACGGGACGGCCGCCGGCCGCTGCACGCGATCAGCCCGGCCTCCGCGGCGGCGACGGGCTCCGCGGCGCTCACCCGCCGGCAGCGTGACGACATTCGCGGCGACAGCGCGACGAACGGCGATGCCGCACGCCCTGGGACCGCCGCGGTGATCGCGCGGCTTCCCCGAAGTCCCGGTGCGGCCCGACTGGCAAGCGAGAGGAGAAAGAAGTCGGCGGAACCCCGTGACCCGCGGCATACGCGTTCCCGGTCGCCGCCGCGGGCGACCGGGCGACCTCCGCAAGGTGCTGATCCAACCCCCCAACCCGAAGGAGCGAACGATGGGTCGCAGAGACCTGCTCGTACACCCTCGACCACCAGCCTGGCGCCGTGCGCTGATCACGGCGTCCAGCGCCGCCCTGACGCTGGGACTGGCGACGGTCCCCGCCGCGCAGGCGCAGACCGCACCCGCCCTGGCGGTCCCCGCGCTGCAGGCGCAGGTCACCTCCACCTCTGCTCAGCAGGACGCCGACGAACCAGTCAGCGTGCTGGTGTTCCACGGTCCGGCCAAGCAACAGGACGATCCGGTCGACGAGGCCGCGGACGCGGTCAAGAAGCTGGGCAAGGACAACGGCTTCTCCGTCGAGGTGTCCGAGGACCCGGCCGTCTTCACCTCCAGCAACCTCGCGCGTTACCGCGGCGTGGTGTTCCTGTCGGCCAAGGGCGTGACGCTGAACGCCGCGCAGGAGGCCGCGTTCCAGACCTTCATCAGGAACGGCGGCGGGTTCGTCGGCGTCCACGACGCCGTTCGCGCGCAGGCGGACTCGTCCTGGTTCACGGAGCTGGTCGGCAGCCGCCCCGCCGGCAGTCTGCCGCCCGCCGAGAAGGTCGTGGAGATCGCGGCGAACAGTGACAACCCGCCGAACGAGACCAAAGAGAAGCTGTTCGACGGGAACAACAACAGCAAGTGGCTGACGTTCAACCCGACCGGCTGGGTCTCGGCGAAGCTGGAGCAGCCGAAGGCGATCGCGCACTACGCGCTGACCTCGGCCAACGACTTCCCCGGCCGTGACCCGAAGGACTGGGCCCTGCAGGGCTCCCAGGACGGGAAGAGCTGGAAGGACCTGGACAAGCGGAGCGGTGAGACGTTCCCGCAGCGGTTCCAGACCAAGGAATACAAGTTCGAGAACACCACCGCGTACGCGTACTACCGCCTGAACATCACCGCGAACAGCGGTGAGCCCCTCGTCCAGCTGGCCGAGTTGCGGCTGTTCGGTCCCGACGCCGGGCCTCCGCCGGACAGTCAGGTGCAGAAGGCCACGGTGGACTTCACCGACCGCCAGCACCCGGCGAACAAGGGCCTGCCGTTCAACGCGACGCGGTCCGACAGGTGGATGAACTGGAGCCCGAACCCGCTGGGCAAGGTCCACACGGTCGCGCAGGTCGAGGAGTGGACCTACAAGGCGGGCCTGAACGGCAACGGCGCGTTCCACCCGATCTCGTGGTGCCGTGACTACGACGGCGGCCGGTCGTTCTACACCGGCATGGGCGGCACCGAGGAGAGCTACACCGAGGACGAGCAGTTCCAGAGCCACCTCGGCGGCGCGATCAAGTGGGCGGCCGGTCTGGTCCGCGGCGACTGCCAGGCGACCATCGCGTCGAACTACAAGACCGAGCGGCTGACCGCGCAGAACCAGTCGGGCCAGCTCGACCAGATCGGCGAGCCGCACGGCCTCACCGTCGCCCCCGACGGCAAGGTCTTCTACGTCGGCAAGGCGGCCTGCCCCAGCGGCCCGATCGCCGACTGGAACAACCCGAAGGTCGGCCTCGGCTGTGGCACGATCCACCAGTGGGACCCGAAGACCAAGCAGGTCAAGCTCCTCACCACCCTCGACGTGATGGGCAACCGCGGCAGCGGCGACGAGCTGGTGAAGAACGAGGAGGGTCTCCTCGGCATCACGCCCGACCCGAAGTTCCAGGACAACGGCTGGCTGTACGTCTACTGGATGCCGCACGAGTCGATCGACAGGGACAAGCGGATCGGCAAGCGGACCATCTCCCGGTTCACCTACGACTTCACCGCCCAGACGATCGACCAGAAGACCCGCAAGGACCTGCTGCAGTGGGACACCCAGATCCACAGCTGCTGCCACGCGGGCGGCGGCATGACCTTCGACGAGGACGGCAACCTGTACGTCGCCTCCGGTGACAGCAACTCCTCGGGTGGATCGAGCGGATACTCCGGGAACAACTGGACCCAGGACTACAAGGGCACCTCGTTCCAGGACGCCCGGCGCACCGCCGGCAACACCAACGACCTGAACGGCAAGATCATCCGCATCCACCCGGAGGCCGACGGGACGTACACCGTCCCGGAGGGCAACCTGTTCACCGGGAAGGAAGAGGGCGGCGGCAAGACCCGCCCGGAGATCTACGTCATGGGTGTCCGCAACGTCACGCGGCTCGCCTGGGACAAGAAGAACGACTGGCTCACCACCGGCTGGGTCGGTCCGGACGCGGGCACCCCGAGTGAGACCTGGGGTCCGGCGAAGTACGAGACCGCGACGATCATCACGTCCGCGGGCAACCAGGGCTGGCCGTACTGCATGGGCAACAAGCAGCCCTACCGCGACCGCAGCAACACCGACGCCAACCAGCCGACCGGCTGGTACAACTGCGACGACCTGAAGAACAACTCGCCGCGCAACACCGGTCTGGTCGACATCCCGCCGGCCCGCGACAACATGATCTGGTACTCGCCCCAGGGCGGCGGCCCGGTCTACCCGAAGCGGACCGACGGCAGCGGCCTGCCGACCTACAAGCTGGGCGACGAGACCCTCACCCAGCCCTACCTCTCCGGCGGCGGCCAGGCGGTCATGCCCGGCCCGACCTACCACCGCGACGAGGTCGACACCGACAGCGGTGTCGCGTGGCCGGCGTACTGGGACAACAAGTGGTTCATCGGTGACGAGTCCAACGGAAACAACCGAATCGCTGTCACCGTCGACCCGAAGGGCGTCAAGGACGCGAAGCCGCCGGTCTTCGCCGAGGACCTGCGCTCCATCATCCAGCCCGGCGGCGGCGCCACCCAGCTCCAGTCGTGGATGGACGCCAAGTTCGGCACGGACGGCGCGCTGTACATGCTGGACTACGCCGGTGGCTTCTTCAGCCTTGACCGGAACCAGAAGCTGATCCGCATCTCCTACCAGGGTGGTCCGGCGACGCCGAACCCGAGCCTGGCCACGGCGCGGCCGGAGCGGCAGAGCGCGCCGAAGACGATGGTGTTCTCCAGCACCAAGGCCGGCGGCGTGAAGTGGGAGTGGGACTTCGGCGACGGCAGCAAGCCGTCGGCCGAGGCCAACCCGACGCACACGTACGCGAACTTCGGCACCTACAAGGCCAAGCTGAAGGTCACCTACGCCAACGGCGAGGTGGCGACCGGCGAGGTCGCCGTCGCGATCGGCTGCCCGGCGCCCGACGCCCGGCCGACGGTCCGGCTGCTGGACACCGACACCGGCGTGGCCAACCGCGTCGTCGACGGTGGCTGCACGATCAACGACCTGATCGACGACGAGCGCACGTGGCCGAACCACGCCGAGTTCGTCAGCCATCTCAACGACATGGTGAACCAGCTCAGCAAGGCCGGCGTCATCGACGGCAAGGAGGCCTCCGCGCTCAACGATGCGGGGGCGAAGTCCGACATCGGCAAGACGAACGGCTACGAGACCATTTTCGACGGGACGCCCGCGTCCCTGCAGGGATGGTCCCAGGCCCCGACCGGCCAGTTCAACCTGCAGCCGGACGGCACCCTCCGCACCTCGGGGGGGATGGGCATGCTGTGGTACTCGAAGAAGGCGTACGCCGACTTCTCGGTGCGGCTGCAGTTCCGTGATGTCGCGCCCGGCACGGCTCGGGCCAACACCGGCGTGTTCGTCCGGTTCCCCGACCTGCGGACCCCGCTGGACCGGCGTCCGACCGGGAGCTGCGGCACGGTCGGATCGGCCCGCACCTCGGAGGCCTGGGTCGCGGTCTACTGCGGCCACGAGATCCAGATCTACGACGGCGAGTCGGGCGAGACGCAGAAGACGGGCTCGATCTACAACTTCCAGTCGAACACGCTCGACAAGGCGGGGGCGACCCCGAAGGGCCAGTGGAACGACTACGAGGTCCGGGTGGTCGGGCAGCACTACACGATCATCCGCAACGGCGTCGTGATCAACGAGTTCGACAACACCCCGGGCAAGAAGTCGTCTCGCGCCGGCGACCCGGACACGAGCCTGCGCCAGTTCATCAGCGGGTTCATCGGGCTGCAGAACCACAGCGACACAGACCTGGCGGAATTCCGCAACATTCGCGTTCGGGAGCTTTAGGGAAATATCTGACACGATCTAGGCTGGCAGCGCCGACAGCCGGGCGGGGGGACTCCCCCGCCCGGCACCCCACCCCATGACCTCAGGCGGACCGAACCCGTTCGGCCGCCGACACACACGTTTTGCGAGGTGCGACCTCAGATGCATAGCGCATCGTTACTGACAGGAAAATCACGGAGGGCAGTGGGCGCCGCCGTGGCAATGCTGCTGCTGTGCGTGGCACTTCCGGCGCTGTGGCTGTCGCCGGCGAAGGCCGCCGCCGCGCCGCAGCCCGACACCCGGCCGCAGGTCAACCAGGCGGCGGCACAGGTGCTCACCTGGACCGCCGACGACAGCATGACCGCGTACAAGTCCGCGCCGACCACGGCGGTCGCGGGACCGGCGACGATCGTCTTCGAGAACAGCATGGCGACCGGCAGCACGTTCGGGATGACGCACACGCTGACCTTCGACTCGACGTCGCCCGGATACAACAACGACGTCAACGTCAACATCATCGCCAGCCCGTACGACGCGAACGGCGGCCGGCACGAGGTCCAGGTGAACCTCACCCCCGGCACGTACCGCTTCTTCTGCGCGATCCCCGGCCACATGATGTCCGGCGTGCTCGTAGTCACCCCCGGCGGCCCCACCGACACGACCGCACCGCAGGTGTCCGCCAACGTCTCGGGCGAGAAGGACGCCGACGGCAACTACGTCGGCTCCGCCACCGTCACCGTCTCGGCGACCGACAGCGAGTCGGGTGTGGACAAGGTGGAGTACGCCCTGGACAGCGGGGCGTTCCAGGCCTACACGGCTCCGGTGTCGGTGAACCAGGTCGGTTCCCACACGGTGCAGTACCGCGCGACCGACAAGGCGGGCAACGCCTCGGCCGTGGCGTCGGTGTCGTTCAAGGTGGTCGCGCCGCCGGCCAAGGACACGACCGCTCCGCAGGTGTCGGCGCAGGTGACGGGTGACAAGGACGCCGACGGCAACTACGTCGGCTCCGCCACCGTCACGATCTCGGCGACCGACAGCGAGTCCGGGGTGGACACGACCGAGTACTCGATCGACGGGCAGCCGTTCGCGCTGTACACCAAGGCGCTCGAGGTGGGCCAGCCGGGCAAGCACACCGTGAGCTACCGGGCCACCGACAAGGCCGGCAACACCTCCAACGTCGAGTCGGTGACCTTCACGGTCGCGGACTCGGGGTCGAAGGACACCACCCCGCCGACGGTGTCGGCGTCGGTGTCGGGCACCAAGGACGCCGACGGCAACTACGTGAGCTCCGCCACCGTCACCGTCTCGGCGACCGACAGCGAGTCGGGTGTGGACAAGGTGGAGTACGCCCTGGACAGCGGGGCGTTCCAGGCCTACACGGCTCCGGTGTCGGTGAACCAGGTCGGCAAGCACACGGTGCGGTACCGGGCCGCCGACAAGGCCGGCAACGCCTCGGAGGAGGGGTCGGTGACCTTCACCGTGGTCGCGCCGAGGCAGGACGACACCACCCCGCCGACGGTGTCGGCGCAGCTCACCGGCGACATGGACTGGGCCTGGAACTACGTGGGCTCCGCCACGCTGACGATCACCGCGACCGACTCCGGCTCCGGCGTGGACACGATCGAGCACTCGATCGACGGGCAGCCGTTCGCGCTGTACACCAAGCCGCTCGTGATCGACCAGCCGGGTGAGCACACCGTGAGCTACCGGGCCACCGACAAGGCGGGCAACACCTCCAACGTCGGCACCGCCACGTTCACGGTCGTCGAGGCGCCGCCGACCGCCAAGACGCCGCTGACCGTCACCGCCTCGTCCCGCTGCGTGGGCACGTCGGCGTACGTCGCGGTCACGGCGGTCAACGACGGCGACGTGCCGGCCACGATCGAGCTGAACACCCCGTTCGGCACCAAGACGGTGGCCGACGTGGCTCCGGGCAAGCAGGCGTACCAGTCCTTCAACGCGCGGGCCAAGCAGATCGGCGCGGGCAAGGTGACGGTCAAGGGGACCTCGTTCATCGACGGCAAGAAGGTCACCACGTCCTACGAGGCCGACTACAACGCGATCAGCTGCGGCTGACGAACGCAGTGAACAGGGGCCGGCCGGCCAACCCGCCGGTCGGTCCCGGCCCCCATGACTGGAGCGATCACATGAGAATCAACAGGACCACGCAGGTGCTCGCCGCGTCGGTGCTCGGTGTCGCGCTCGTCGGCGCATCCATGACGAGTCCGGCGCTGGCCGACGACAACCCCGGCAGCGGCATCGACGTGTCGGTGAAGATCGAGCCCACGACCACGCCCGGTCAGCTGTCGATGACGGTGGCCGACAACAACGGGGTGTCCCTGACGGAGAGCGGCTCGGATGCCGCCGCCCGTCAGTTCACCGGCACGCTGCCGACGGTGACGGTGTCCGACACCCGCAACCCCGAGGACATCCCCGCCGGTGAGTTCTGGGCGGTCGTGGGCCAGTCGAGCCAGTTCGTCGCGACCGACGACCCGGCCAAGACCATCGGCCCGCAGTACCTGGGATGGAAGCCGCGTCTGCTGAGCGACTCCTCCACCGGGGCGGTGTCGGCCGGTGAGCCGGTCTCCAGTGTCATCTCCGACGGCACCGGAGCCCCCGAGGTGGGTCTGCAGGGCCAGGAGCTGCTGGTGTCGACCGCCAACTCCTCCGACGAGATCGGCACCTCGAAGGTCAACGCCGACCTCGCCCTGCGCACCCCGGTCGACGTCGCCGCCGGCGAGTACCACTCGACCCTGACCCTGTCGCTGTTCAACCAGACCTGACCCGAAGGCGGGACGCGGTTGCCCGCTGCGAACGTCCGGGAGGCGTGCGAGTCCGGCACGCGTCCCGGACGACCACCCGCGATCGACGCCGGCAACGGCTATCTCTTGCCGGCGACGTACGGCCGCCACTTTGATCTCCATCCAAACAAAGTTATGCGGATCTCGGCAGAACACTCTTCACAGTTCACACAAAGTGACGTAGCTTCCTGATCAAGCTGCCCAAACAGTGAAGCGTGGGGCGGAAGAGGAGGCATCAGAGGCTCGCCGCGTCATCGGGGGATCAAGGTTCTTCATGCATATGAAGTTGGCACGACATGGAGTCGCACAACGATGAGCGCGTTCGACGAAGAGAACGAGACCGGGCAGATGCTGCGCCGCGGGCTGGGGCTGAACCGGCGCCAGTTCCTCGCGGCCACGACGGGTGTGACGGCGGTGACGGCCCTGTCGGCGACGGGTCTGTTCTCCTCAGCCGCCCACGCGAGCCTCGGCGAGGGCGACGAGATGAAGGGTGACCAGTACGCGCTGATTCCGGCGGCGAAGCGAGGCATCATCCTCTACACCGTCCGCGACGTGATCTCGCGTAACCCGCTGGCGGACCCGAGCCTGCCCGCCGGCTTCCGGCGCACTTTCGAGGAGCTGGGCAAGATCGGTTACTCGCAGGTCGAGTTCGCCGGCTACAGCCAGCACGCGAACGCCGAGGGCGGCGCGAACCTGGAGAGCGTGGCGGGTGCCCGCCTGCTGCGCGGCTGGCTGGACGACAACGGCCTGCGCGCCCAGGGCAACCACGGGTTCATCCCCGGCTCCTGGCCGCTGAGCCAGGCCGACATCGACCGCTTCAAGCTTCACCTGGAGATCGCCAACATCCTCGGCATGGAACACGTCGGCACCGGCAACGACCCCACGGGCAGCGCCTACAAGGCCGACTGGGACGTCGCGGCGGACAAGTGGCACCAGCTCGGCGCCCTCGCCAAGGACGCCGGCCTCAAGCTGTACACGCACAATCACGACGTCGCCTACAGCTTCCTGCTCGACAGCGGCCCGCTCGACGCGCAGGGCCGGCCCACCCGCTCCTCCGGCATCCGCCGCCTCGAGTACTTCCTGCAGATCACCGACCCCCAGCTGGTCCACCTGGAGATGGACATCTTCTGGGCGTACGTGGCCCAGCACAGGTACAAGACCTTCACCGCGCCCGACGGGTCGACGCAGACCGGCATCTTCAACCCGCTGAGGGTCGTGCAGGGGGCGGACGCGCGGTTCCCGCTGTTCCACGCCAAGGACGGGAAGTACGACCCGGCGACCAGCCAGGGCTACGACATGACGGCGTTCGGGCTCGGCGACATCGACTACGACGGGTTCTTCTCCGAGGGCCCGAAGAGGGGCCGCTACAACCCGATGTTCGAGAACGACAACGCCCCCGGAGGCACGGCCAACCCCGGCCAGTCGCTGGAGCACGCCAGGATCAGCTACGCCAACATGTCGGCGCTTCGCAACAAGGTCCCGCTGACCGTCACCGCTTCGTCCCGCTGCGTGGGCACGTCGGTGTACGTCGCGGTGACGGCGGTCAACGACGGCGATGTGCCGGTGACCGTGACGCTGTCGACTCCCTATGGTTCCAAGACGGTGGCCGACGTGGCTCCGGGCAAGCAGGCGTACCAGTCCTTCAGCGCGCGGGCCGGGCAGATCGGCGCGGGCACGGTGACGGTTACGGGGACCGCGACGATCGGTGGCAAGCAGGTCACCACGTCCTACGACGCCACGTACACCGCGATCAGCTGCGGCTGACCTAGCACCGGCCCCGCGGGTGAGTTCTGGGCGGTCTGTTCAACCGGACCTGACCCGCCCGGTGCCAGCGTCCGGGACGCGTGCGAGTTCCGCACACGTCCCGGACAACGCCCCTGATGGACGCCGACAACGGCTACCTGACCGCCAAGGGACCACCGCACAGCAGCTCCACCGCCGCCTGTGCGTTGGCACGGGCCGCGCCGTACGTCGCGATGTAGGCCCCGGCGCCGGGCCGCCAGATCGGCAGGCCCATCTCCATCACGACGGCGTCCGGCCGGGCGGCGAGCAATGCGGAGATCAGGTCCCGGCTGCCCGCGTGCCGGTGGGCGTCCTTGACGACCACGATCAGCGAGCGGTCCCCGGCCGCCCGGCCGAGCAGCGCCCCGGCGTCGGCATTCTCCGGTGTGACCCGGACGATCTCGGCCTGCGGCAGCCACGGCGCGACGCCCCAGGGCACCTCGCCCACCGCGATCGTCGGCGGCGTGTCGATCTCGACCACGAACGGATCGGCCAGTGGGCCCGTGGAGCCCGTCAGCGACACGGCGCGGCGGGCGGCGTCGAGACCGATGACGTCGTCCTGCGCCACCTTCGTGCGCGAGGTCTCGAACCAGTCGCGCAGCCGTTCCACCCGGGCGGCGGCCTCCTCCAGCCGCTCACCCGCCAGCCTGCCCTCGGCGACGGCGTCGACTATGTGGGCCACCATGCGCCGGACATCCTCCGGCGTGGGCAGCGGCCCGAGGCACAGCATGTCGGCGCCCGCGGACAGGGCCAGCACCGCCCCCTCCGCGAGCCCCACGCTCCCGCTGATTGCGTGCATGTCGAGCGCGTCGGTCAGCACGACGCCGTCGTAACCCAGCTCCCGGCGCAGCAGCCGGGTGAGCGCCTGCGCGCTGAGCGTCGCGGGCAGGTCACCGGTCAGCTCGGGAACCGCCACGTGCGCCGTCATGATCGACTTCACCCCGGCCTCGATCGCCGCGAGGAAGGGGACCAGCTCGCGCTCCCTGAGCAGGTCGACAGAGGCGTCCACCAGCGGGATCTCGAGATGGGAATCCTGATGGGTGGCGCCGTGGCCGGGGAAGTGCTTGACGCAGGCGGCGATCCCCGCCGACTGCAGGCCGCGTACGGCGGCGACCGTGTGCCGTGCCACGAGGCCGGGTGACGAGCCGAACGACCGGGTGCCGATGATCGGGTTGTCGTCGGCGGTGTTCACGTCGGCCACCGGGCCCATGTCGAGGTTCACCCCGCACCGCGCGAGGTCGGCGGCCATCGCGTGGTAGACCCGCTCGGTCAGATCCACGTCGTCCACCGCGCCGAGCGCCGCGTTGCCCGGGTAGGCGCTCCCGGTGTGGTAGGCCAGCCGGGTGACGTCCCCGCCCTCCTCGTCCAGGGAGACGACCGGGCGGCCCGCCTCATTCAGGCGGGCGATGAGCGCGGCCACCTGCTCGTCGCCGGCGATGTTCGACCCGAACAGGCAGACGCCGCCAAGACCGTCCTCCAGGCCGCGTAGCACCCAGTCCGGCGCCGTCGTGCCCCTGAACGAGATCAGCAGTGTTCCCGCGGCGAGCCGGTTCAGGCCCGGGTCGCCGGTACGCGTGGACGGGGCGGCGGCCCCCGCCAGGGGGTCGCGGGTGGCGGACATGGTGTCTCGGCTCCTTGGGTGCAGTGGGGGTGAGGGCGCGCGGGCAGGGCCCGTACGGCCACCGGGGGCGGTGGCCGCGGGCGGCCGTACGAGGGGGGTGCTGGCGGCGGGGTTATCCCTTGACCGCGCCCGCGACGAGGCCGGAGACCATCCGCCGCTGGACCAGCAGGAAGAAGATGAGGACCGGGATGGTCATCAGGGTCGAGGCGGCCATGATGCCGCCCCAGTCGGTCGAGCGCTGACCGACGAAGAACTTCAAAGCGACCGGCATCGTGTACTTGCCCTGGTCGTTGATGAGGGTCAGGGCGAACACGAACTCGTTCCAGGTGGTGATGAACGCGAAGATGCTGGTCGCGACGAGACCGGGCGCGACGAGCGGGAACAGCACCCGCCAAAAGGTGGTGAACCGGCCCGCGCCGTCGATCCAGGCCGCCTCCTCCAGCTCCCTGGGCACGGCCGCGACGAACGTGCGCAGCATCCAGACGGAGAACGGCAGCGTCAGGCCGACGTTGATGACGATCAGGCCGAGCAGCTGGTCGTACAGGCCGATCCGCTTGACCATGGTGAACAGCGGGATCAGCAGCGCCTCGGCCGGCACCATCTGCACGATCAGCAGCAGGATCAGGAACGAGGTGCGGAAGCGGAAGCGGAACCGCGCCACCGCGGTCGCGGCGAGCAGCGCGAAGACGGCGCCGATCACGACGGCGCTGAGCGCCACGATCGTGCTGTTGAGCAGGTACTGCCAGATGGGGAGCTCGCCCACGCCCTTGGTGAAGACCCGCTGGACATGGTCCAGCGAGGGCGGGCTGGGGAACGGGATGAAGCTCGTGGTGAAGATCTGGTCGTTCGGCTTGAAGGCCGTGGCGACCATCCAGTAGACGGGGAAGACCGCGAAGAGGAACACCGCGACCCCGGCCGCGTTCAGCGAGACCCGGGCGAGCCAGGGCTTGAAGGGCGTGATCCTCCAGCGAACCGGGAGGACCGCGAAGAGGAGCACCACGACCCTGGGCGCGTTGGGCGGGACCCGGCCGGGCTTGTTGCGGGTCAGCGGGCTCATCGGATGTCGTCCTCCGTCTTCACGATCTGCCGGACGTAGACGAGGGTGATCAGCAGCAGGATCACGGTCAGCACGACCGCGATGGCGGCGCCGAGGCCCAGCTTCGGCGCGCTGCCGCCGAACGCCTCGGCATAGCTCCACAGCGACAGGTTGAACGAGTCCCGGTTCGTGGTGCCGCCCGCCAGCAGGTAGAGCTGGGTGAAGACCTTGAAGTCCCAGATGATCGACAGCACGACCAGCACCGAGAACACCGGCTTGAGCAGCGGGAAGGTGATCCTCCTGAACGTGGTGAGCGCACCCGAGCCGTCCATCTTCGCCGCCTCGTACAGCTCCGACGGGATGCTCTTCAGACCGGCGAGCACCGACACCGCGATGAACGGGAACGACGCCCACACCACGGCCACGACCAGCACGAAGTAGAGCGTGGAGGTGTCGTTGAACCAGGGCTGCCCGCTCCAGTCCGAACGGCCGAACAGCAGGTTCGCCAGCCAGTCGGGCAGCAGGTTCAGCATCCAGTTGACGACGCCGGCGTCCGAGTCGAACAGCCACTTCCACACGATGGCCTGCGCGGTGGGCGGGGTCGCCCAGGCGGCCATGATGCCGACGATGACGAACGTGGACATCTTGCTGCCGAGCCGGTTCAGCAGCAGGCCGACCAATGTGCCGAGGACGAGCGTCAGCGTGACGGTGACGAGCGCGAAGATCACCGTGTTGCGCAGTGACGACCAGAACAGGGGCGAGGAGAGGACGCTTTCGTAGTTGTCCACGCCGACGAAGTCGGCCGGCGCGGGATTGACGGCCTTGATCTGCCGGAGCCCGACCTTGTGGAAGGACATCTCGATCATCTGGTACATCGGGTAGAGCAGCAGCACCGCGATGACCAGAAAACCGGGCAGGAGCAGGACGTACGGAACGGCCTTGGGGGACAGGCCCGATCCGCGCGCCCGTTTGCGACTGCGCCGCGACGGGGCGGAGGTGTCGGCTCCGCCCCGGGCGAGGGTTGACGTCTGAGTCATGATCCCTACTGGTTGAGGATCGTCTCAAGCTCGGTGTTCGCGTCCGTCAGAGCCTGGTCGACGCCCTTCTTGCCCTCGATCACCTCGCGTGCCGCGTTCTGCAGCACGGCCTTGGTGTCGTTGGCCTCGGCCCAGTTGGGGCTGGCCGGGAAGCCCTTGGCGACCTTGAAGGTGTCCGTGAACGGCTTCTGGGCGGGGTCGCCGCCCATCTCCGCGAGCGCGTCGGGGTAGAGCGGCAGCAGGCCGCCCTCCTTGGCGTACCGCACGCCGAACTCCTTGCCCGCGGCGAGCTTGACGTACTCCAGGGCGAGCTCGGGGTTCTTGGTGTCCTTCCAGACGGCGATGTCGTTGCCGCCCTGGAAGGCCGGGGCCGGGCCGGAGCCGTCCTTGGCGGGCAGCGAGAAGAAGCCCATCTTCGACTCGTCGACCTTGCCCTTGCTCTGCTCCTTGATGGCGGCGATGTCCCACCCGCCGGTGACGTACATGCCGACCTTGCCGGCGGCGAAGCGCTGGGCGATGTCGACGGAGTTCTGGGTCAGGCGGCCCTTGCCGGACACGCCGTCCTTGGCGACCAGGTCCGTGTAGAACTGGAAGCCCTCCTTGAAGCCCGGCTGGGTGAGCTGACCCACCCACTTGCCGCCCTCGAACTTGGCGAAGTCACCGCCCGCCGACCAGACGAACGGCGACAGCGACATGTTCGCGTCGGAGCCGCCGTTGAAGGCGAAGCCGTCGACGTCCTTGCCCTGCTTGTCCACGATCTTCTTGGCCGCGGCGACCAGGTCGTCCCAGGTCTTGGGGACCTCGATGCCGAGCTTGTCGAACCAGTCCTTGCGGTAGAGCACGGCGCGGGTGCCGCCGCCCCACGGCACGGCGTAGACCTTGCCGTCGATGGTCTCGTAGCTCCACAGGTTCTGCGGGATCTGCTGGAGCTCGGGGTCGCTCTTGGTGGCGTCGGTGATGTCCGCGAGCGCGTCCTGCGCCACCCAGGCCGCGACCTGGTCGTTGCCGAACTCGGTGACGTCCGGGCCCTCGCCGCCGGCGAGCGCGGTGGTCCACTTCTTCTGGGCGTCGGGCCAGGGGATCCACTGGACCTTGGCCTCGGCGCCCGTCTTCTCCTTGAACTCGGCGTTCAGGTCGTCCATGTATTTGGTGAAGACGTCGGTGGGGGCACCGAGTCGCCACACGGTAAGAGTCTGGCCGGCGAACTTGGGACCGCTCGCGGCGGCGGAGGACGACGGGGTGGTCGTGCTACCGGAGTCGTCGCTTCCGCAAGCGGCGAGTCCCAGGGCCAGGGCAGCGGTCGCGGTGGTCGCGACCGCGATCTTCGCGATCTTCACGATGGGTCTCTCCCTTCCCGGCTTCGCGTCGGGGGTGCGCCTCGTGGGGGGTGTCGGCGGGCCGCTCACCTGCTGGAAGGCGCTCTCCTTTCGGTCGGCGCTCTGGCGTCCCGAGGCCTGATCGGTTGCCTCCGGGCTGGCTGGCGCTAAACTAACAAGAAACTTTCTTATAAAAAAGACCGTGTTAGCGGATCGTGACGAGAGGGGAACCAGCCGGTGCCACAACAACCGGGTACGCCTCGGCTGCTTCGGCAGATCAACGACCGCGCGGCATTGGAACTCCTCATCTCCAGAGGCCCGCTGACCAGGGCTGAGTTGGGAGAGCTTACCGGGCTGTCCAAGGTCACATCCGGCCAGCTCCTGGCCCGTCTGGAGACACGCGGGCTGGTCACGGCCGCGGGGGAACGCCCCGGCGGACGCGGCCCCAACGCCGCGCTGTACGGGGTCAACCCCTCCAGCGCGTACGTCGCGGGGCTGGAGGTGCTGCCGGACAGCGTCACGGCCGCGGTCGCCGACATCACCGGCACGGTCGTCGCCCAGGTGACCGTGGACCCGAGCGGGGCCCGCGACCCCGTGCGCATCGTCCACGAGGCCGTGCAGCGGGCATGCGGGACGGCAGGGATCGAACTCGCCCGGCTGCGCTGCTTCGTCATCGGCACGCGCGGGGTCGTCGACCCGCTCACCGGTGACATGCGCTACTCCGTCGACCTGCCCGCCTGGCATGTCGGCATCCTGGCCGGGCTGCGCACCCTGCTCGGCGAGAGCGTCATCATCGAGAACGACGTCAACCTGGCGGCCCTCGCCGAGAGGACGTACGGCGCCGCGCGGGGCGCCGACGACTTCGTGATTCTCTGGACGGGCGTCGGACAGGGCCTCGGTGTCATGCTCGGCGGGCGCCTGCATCGCGGCATCACCGGCGGCGCGGGCGAGATCGGCTGGCTGCCGGTCCCCGGGGAGCCGCTGCCCAGCGCGGTCACGGCGCCGCAGACCGGTTCCTTCCAGCGCCTCGTCGGAGGAGAGGCGCTGCGAAATCTGGCCCGCGTGCACGGCGTCGCCGCCGGAAACGTCCGGGACGCCGGGGTGGCCGGCCTCGTCCGTACGGCCATCGACGCGGGCAACGAGGCCTTCGTCGAGGACCTGGCCGGGCGGCTCGCGGTAGGGGTCGCGGCGGTCTCCGTGGTTCTCGACCCGGGACTCGTCGTGCTCGGCGGTGACGTGGGCAGGGCCGGCGGCGCTCACCTCGCGGGGCGTGTCGAGGAGGCGGTGGCCCGGGTGTGCCCGAGCCGCCCCACAGTGGTGGCGACCGCCGTGAAGGGCAATCCCGTTCTCATGGGTGCGATCGTCGCGGCACTGGACCGAGCGCGTGAAGAGGTCTTCTCGGACACAGTCTGACGATATGCCGACCGTCATGCCCGGCTCTCCACGCGACCGCTGCACTCACCTCGCCATCGCGCGCCGAGCACGAGGCCGCCTATGGCGACCTGCTGTTCGCCGTGCAGCTGGCCAAGCTCGCGGGCGCGCATGTGGTGGCGACGGCCGGCCCGCGCAGCGCCGCCGCCGTGCGGGCGCTGGGCGCCGACGAGGTCGTCGACTACACCACCGACGCCCTGCCGGGCGGCAACGACGTGCTGATCAACCTGGTGCCCGACCTGCCCGCCTCGGTGACGGAGCTGGCCGAGGAATTCGTCTCGATCACCCAGCCGATCGTGCATCCGCACGCCGTCCGGTTCGTGGCCCGCAACGACCCGGGGCAGCTGACCGAGCTCGTGGCGCTGATCGACAAGGGCCTGGTGGACGTCGAGGCGGTCGTTCGCCCGCTGGAGTCCCTGGCGGACCTGCATCGGGAAGCGGAGCGCGGTCTTGTCCGGGGAAAAGTCGTACTGACGGTGGAGCCCCGGCGCTTGTCAGACGTCGGCCGGCGCTCTGACGCTCTCCACGCCCAGACCGGCCCGGCGCGGCAGGGGGAGCGTGCCGCTGCAGGAGCCGAGGTGCAAGCCCTGCCGAGCGCGCGGGACGCCGTGCGTGAGTGACCGGCGTGCGCGTGGGTGACCGGGGTGCGCGTGACCGGCGCGCGCGTGGGTGAATGAGGTGCGCGTGACCGGCGTGCGCGTGGGTGAGGCCGCGGCTCCGCCCGCTGAACGCGACCGAGTCAGGCGCGGATGCGCAGGCCGCGGGGGGTGGGGTGGAAGCCCGCGGCTTCGAGCGCCGCCGCGAGCGGGGAATCGCCGATGGCGGCGCCGTCGGCCCGCTCGACGGTCAGCTTGCCCAGCGCCCCCCGCTTCACCGCGACGGCCAGGGCCTGCACGGCGGGCCGCAGGTCCTCCTCGGGCCCGAACGAGAGCAGGGTCTTCCCGCCGCGCTCGACGTAGAGGATCAGCGCGCCTTCCACCAGCACCACCAGCGCGCCGGCCTTGCGGCCCGGCTTGTGGGTCACGTCGTCCGCGCGGTCCGGCCACGGCAGGGCCGCGCCGTACGGATTGGCCGGGTCGGTCGCCGCGAGCACGACCGCACGGCGGGGCGGCGGCGGGGCGGGGATGGTCCACAGGTCCTCGACCGGAGCGGGGCGTGTGGAGGACATCGCACGCATACGGTCGACCGCGCCAGGCAGCGCGAACTGGGCGCCGCCCAGACCCTCCACGAAGTAGCCGCGGCGGCACCGGCCGCTCTCCTCGAAGGCGCGCAGCACCTGATAGACGGCGGAGAACCCGCCGGGCAGGCGTTCGGCGGTGATGCCGCCCCTGGTCAGCACGCCGTGTCGTTCCAGCAGGACTTCGGCCTGCGCGTGCGCCCGCTGAGTGGCGTCGGCCGACGGCGAAGGCAGCAGCCACCATCGGCCGCTCACGGTCGGCGGGCCGCTTCTCGTCGGCAGCACCGCGCGGCGGCGTCTGGTCGCCGCCGGCCGGTGGGCCGGCCGCCCGGTGCCCAGCGCCGAACGGAGCGGGGCGAGCGTGTCGCCGGTGACCCGGCCCGCCCAGACGAGGTCCCACAGCGCCGCCGCGAGTGTCGTGTCGTCCGGCACCGCGCTCGCGCGCGCCACGCCCGCCGCGTGCGGACCCGTCGCACCCTGTCGTGTGAACGCTCCCGGTTCGATCCCGGTCGCCTCGGTGCCGGTGACGCGGCCGAGGATTCTGGCCCGGCGGGCCGAGGCGGCGTCCGGACCGGGCGGAGGAGGGGCGCCGTCGCCGAGCGCCGCGGTCGCGACCCGGTTGGACAGCTCACGGAAGAACAGTGCTCCGCCCCCGCTCAGGATCTCCAGGATCTGCTCGTGCAGCGGCGTCATGGTGATCTCGGCCGGCGTGGGGAGCAGCAGGGGCGCGGTGTCGGCGAAATAGAGACCGACCCACCCGTCGCCGCCGGGCAGGGAGCCCTGGCCCACCCAGACGACCTCTCCGGACGAGGTCAGCTCGTCGAGCAGAGCGGGGGAGTATCCGGGCACCCGCGCGGGCAGCACCAGCGACTCCAGCGCGGAGGCGGGGACGGCCGCCCCCTGCAACCGCTCGATCGCCGTGATCAGGGCGTCCATCGCCCGCGCCGAGCCGTGGCCCTCCTGCCTCGCTGGACCTGCGTGCCAGCCCTCATGCCGTGCGGGTTCGTCCTGCCGCCCGCCGCGCTGCTGCCACGGCCGGCCCGCCTGCACGCCTGCCCCCGGGTATGCGGCCCCGCCGTCGATCCGGCCGGCGCCCCCCTGCTCGCCACCGGCCCACCCGCCGTCGTTTCCGGCCGCGCGGCCGCCGGTCGGCGTGACGGTCTGCGGGACGATGCCGTGCCATGCGGGCAGGAACGCCGCCAGCGTCTCCGGAGGGACCGGTTCCACTTCCTTGCGGAGCCGCGCCAGCGACCGGCGCCGCAGCAACCGCAGCACCCCGGCGTCACACCACTCCTCGCCCCGGCCACCGGGGCGGAACTCACCCGAGACCACCCGCCCCGCCGCGGCGAGACGGCGCAGGGCCTCGTCCACCACCGCGACGCCCACACCGAAGCGGGCGGCGGCCGTGCCGGAGGAGAACGGGCCGCGGGTGCGGGCGTGGCGCGCGACCAGGTCGCCGAGGGGATCGGAAGCGGCGTGGCCGCGGCCCGGCCCGCCGGGCCCACCGGCGAGGGGCGCTTCGAGGAACTCGTGCGGAACGCCCACCGGCAACGGCACCCCGAGCGCGTCACGCAGGCGCCAGGCGTCCTCGACGGCGGCCCACTGCTCGTGGCCCGCCACACGTACCCGGATGGCCCGGCGCGCCCGCTCCAGATCGGCGAGCCAGGCGGGGTCGCCCTCGCGGATCGAGACGTCCTCCGCGAGCAGCGGGCCGTGCGAGCGCAGCAGGTCGGCGAGGTCCTCGGCATCCCGCAGTGGCCTGTCCAGCCGCGCCAGCTCCCGCTCGGTCTCGGCGACGACGTCCGGGTCGAGCAGCTCCCGCAGGTCGGCCTGCCCCATGAGCTCGGCGAGAAGCGCGGTGTCGAGGGCGAGCGCCTGCGCCCGCCGCTCGGCGAGCGGCGCGTCACCCTCGTACATGAACGCGCCGATGTAGTTGAACAGCAGCGACGCCGCGAACGGAGACGCCTGGGAGGTCTCCACCTCCACCACCCGCACCCGGCGGGCGGCCACGTCTCGCATGAGCTCCACGAGGCCCGGCACGTCGAAGACGTCCTGCAGGCACTCGCGCATCGTCTCCAGCACCACCGGGAACCCGGCGTACTTGCTCGCGACCCCGAGCAGATGGGCCGCCCGCTGGCGCTGCTGCCACAAGGGGCTGCGCCTGCCGGGGGAGCGGCGGGGCAGCAGGAGGGCGCGTCCGGCGCACTCCCGGAACCGGGAGGCGAAAAGGGCCGACCCGCCCAGCTCCTCGACGACGATCTGCTCGATCTCCTCGGCGTCGAACACCGCGACGTCGGTCGGCGGCTCCTCGAAGGTGTCGGGCACGCGCAACACGATGCCGTCGTCGGAGTGGACGGCCTGGACGTCGACGCCGTACCGCTCGCGCAGCCGCCGCCCGATGGCGAGCGCCCAGGGGGCGTGGACCCGCGCGCCGAAGGGGGAGTGGATCACCACGCGCCAGTCGCCCAGCTCGTCGCGGAACCGCTCGATCACGAGCGTGCGGTCGTCGGGCACATAGCCCGTCGTCTCCCGCTGCTCGGTCAGGTAGGCGAGCAGGTTGCCCGCGGCGTACTCGTCGAGGCCCGCCGCGCGGACCCGCTCGCGCGCCGCCGCCGCGTCGCCCCGGCCGCCCGTCCCGGCGGCCGACAGCTCGCGGAGGAACGCGCCGATCGCCCGGCCCAGCTCGGCGGGCCGCCCCGGCGCGTCCCCGTGCCAGAACGGCAGCTTGCCCGGCTGGCCGGGGGCGGGGGAGACCAGGACCCGGTCGGCGGTGATGTCCTCGATCCGCCACGAGGTCGCGCCCAGCACGAACACGTCGCCGACGCGGGACTCATAGACCATCTCCTCGTCGAGCTCGCCCACCCGCGACGCCTTGTCGCCCACCAGGAACACGCCGAACAGCCCGCGATCGGGGATCGTGCCCCCGTTCGTCACCGCCAGGCGCTGGGCCCCGGGACGGCCCTGGAGGGTGCCCGTCACCCGGTCCCACACGATGCGCGGGCGCAGCTCTGCGAACTCCTCGCTCGGGTAGCGGCCGGCGAGCATGTCGAGCGTCGCCTCCAGCGCACTGCGCGGCAGCGTGGCGTACGGCGCGGCCCGGCGCACCACCGCCTCCAGCGCGTCGACCGTCCACTCGTCGAGCGAGGTCATCGCGACGATCTGCTGGGCCAGCACGTCGAGGGGATTGCGCGGATAGCGAATCTCCTCGATCTGCCCCGTCCGCATGCGCTCCGCCACGACGGCCGTCTGAACCAGGTCGCCCCGATACTTGGGAAAGATCACGCCTCGGGACACGGCACCGACCTGGTGCCCGGCGCGGCCGATGCGCTGCAGCCCGCTCGCCACGCTGGGCGGCGCCTCGACACAGGCCACCAGGTCGACCGAGCCCATGTCGATGCCCAGCTCCAGGCTCGAGGTGGCGACCACCGCGGGCAGACGGCCCGACTTCAGCGCCTCCTCGATCTGGGACCGCTCCTCCTTGGAGACGGAGCCGTGATGCGCCCGCACCACCTCGGGGAGCGCGCCCGCCGAGGCCCCCGCCTGGGCCATGTACTCCGACGGCATGGCGGGCGGGCCCGCCTCGGACCAGCGGTCCGGATCCTCCGGCTCCATACCTTCTCCCGGCGCGGGCGCGGCCCGCCGTTCCCAGGCGAGCTCGTTGAGCCGGGTGCACAGGCGCTCAGACAGGCGCCGGGAGTTGGCGAAGACGATCGTGGACCGGTGGGCCTCGACCAGGTCGAGGAGATGCTCCTCGACATGCGGCCAGATGCTCCTGCGGTGCTCCGGCGATTCGCCGTCCGCGCCGGGCGGCGCCGGCGCCAGCTCTGTCATGTCCTCAACCGGGACCACGACGTCGACCTCGATGACCTTCTCGGAGGGCGGCTGCACGACCGTGGCCGGGCGGGACCCGCCGAGGAACGTCGCCACCTCCCGCACCGGCCGCACGGTCGCCGACAGTCCGATGCGCTGGGCCGGAGCGGGCAGCAGCGCGTCGAGCCGCTCCAGCGTCAGCGCGAGGTGCGCCCCGCGTTTGGTCCCCGCGACGGCGTGCACCTCGTCGACGATCACGGTCTGGACGCCCCGCAGCGCCTCGCGCGCCTGCGAGGTGAGGATCAGGAACAGAGACTCGGGCGTCGTGATCAGGATGTCGGAGGGCCGGGCGGCGAAACGGCGCCGCTCCTCGGCCGCGGTGTCCCCTGAGCGGATCGCCACCGAGATGTCGGGGGCGGGCAGGCCCATCCGCAGCGCCGTCTGCCGGACGCCCGTCAGCGGGGCCCGCAGGTTTCGCTCGACGTCCACCGCCAGGGCCTTCAGGGGAGAGACGTACACGACCCGGCACGGCCGGGGCGGCTCCCCGTCCTCCTTCCGGCCGCGCCGCGCGCCGCGTCGTCCGCCGGGCCGCCCCGCCTCGGACCCGCCGGGCCCCTCGCCGGGCCGACCCGGCATGGACCCGCCGTGGTGCTCCCGGCCCGCCGCCGCATCCGCCCGCGAGGCCGGGCCCGCCGTGTGCTCGACGGCGAGGCGGTCGATCGCCCACAGGAAGGCCGCGAGGGTCTTGCCGGACCCGGTCGGAGCGACCACGAGCGTGTTCTCGCCTCTGGCGATCGACGACCAGGCGCCCTCCTGCGCGGCCGTCGGCGTCGCGAAGGCGCCGGTGAACCATTCCCTGGTCACCGGGCTGAAGCCGTCGAGCGAACCCACCTGCCCATCATGCATCGCGCCACCGACAGAAAACGCCGCGTCGCCGTCCCGCCAGGTGAGAAGCAAGTGTGGGGCAAGCCGGTCCCGGCAGGCTGATCCCCGTTCGACGCGACCACAACTCTCCGATGGAGGGATCACGACATGTACGGCAGGAGAAGCCGCACCGACCGGCAGGACCTCGCCCGTCAGGCCCGTCAGTCCCGTCAGTTCCGCCAAACCCGCTACGAGGCGCTGCGGGCCGAGCGCGCGGAATGGATCGGCTGGCGAAGATGGCTGCTCTCCTGACCCCCGGATGGCATGACATGCCTCGCTCGGGACAATCTTCCTCAGTATGAAAATCGACTACGCGGCCATCGAGGCGGAGCGCTCGCGGATCCGCGAGCGCTACCTGAGCGAGCGCCGTGCCGCAAGCAGCGCGAGGGGCCTGCACCACTTCGCACTGATCTCGTCAGACGTCGAGCGGACGATCCGCTTCTATCACGACCTCCTCGAGTTCCCGCTCACCGAGATCTTCGAGAACCGCGACTACCGCGGGTCCAACCACTTCTTCTTCGACATCGGCAACGGGAACCTGCTGGCGTTCTTCGACCTGCCGGGTCTCGATCTGGAGCCGTACAAGGAGGTCCTCGGCGGGCTCCACCACATCGCGATCTCCGTGGACCGGGCGACGTGGGAGCGCCTGCGCAGCAAGCTCGACGCGGCCGGCGTGCCGTACCAGGAGGAGAGCGGCAGTTCGATCTACTTCCAGGACCCGGACGGCGCCCGCCTGGAGCTCCTCGCCGACCCGCTGGGAGAGATGTACGGCAGCCGCGTCATGTGACCGGCTCCCCGGCATGAGGACGCCGGAGTGAGTTCGGCGCCCACGCGGCTCCAACGCCGGACGGCCGCCCGACGGGCGGCGATCGCGGCGCCGCGGCCGGGAGAGCTCATCCCGGCCGCGGGTCCATACTGAACCCATGCGCCTCACAGACTTCTGGAACAGGATGCGCCGCCACTTCGGCGAGGCGTACGCGGAGTCGTGGGCGAAGGATTACGTGATCTCCGGGCTCGGCGGGCGCACGGTCGAGCAGGCCCTCGCCGAGGGCGTGGCGGCCAAGCAGGTGTGGCAGGCCGTCTGCCAGGAGGTCGACGTGGACCCCAGACTGCGCTGACGCGACACCGCAGGGCCCGGACGGGTCCCGAATCGTGCCCGCACCCCGCCCGTGTGTCCTTCGGCACCCTCGCCACACCGAGGTCTCTCCGTCCGCATCCGCATCGCGAACTCGCCTGTCGGCGGCGCACCGCCCGATGCCGAGGCGTCCCAGCTCGCGTCGCAGCCTCTCCTTCGCGGCATCTTTCCCCAGCCGTCGTCGACGACCCGTAACCCAGCGGGAGATCCGCACGCGCATCAGCCGCCGTCCAGCCCACCGGCACCTTCGCGCGCGTGCTGTCGCCCGTGCCGCCGTTCTCCTCCATGGTCATGCCCGTGCGTACGGCGGTCGCCGACGTGCCGCTGGGGGAGATCCTCATCGCCGGGGTGCTCATGATCAGCCGTGGCCGCCGCCCTGCTGGGTGCGGCCCGCGTCTATCGGCGGGCGGTGCTCCGCACCGGCGTCCGGGTCAAACTGGCGAAGTCGTCCGCTGACGGCCGGGGGCGTCACCGGGAGAATCAGGGGGGCGGGGAGAGCGTCCGGCTGATCAGTTCGGCCGCACGGCCGGGGTCGTCGGCGCTCTCCTGGCCGCCCGGCGCCCACAGGAACATCCATCCCTCCCTCGCGGGTGAGGCGAAGACGATCGTCTGCCTGCCGGTGCCCGGATGCCAGACGGACAGAACGGGATCGTCCGCTCCGAGCAGGCGTGCGGCGAGGCCGTGCTCGGCGAGCCGCGCCGCGAGCGCCTCAAGGCGGGCCAGGCGCTGTCCGCTGTAGTCGCCGGTGCCCGTCACATGGCCCTCCAGCGGGAGATCCAGCTTTGCTACAAGGATCGTCGCAGGTCATCGCGCTGGCAACCATGGCAGAGTAACGCCCGGGAATGTAACGGCGCGGTTGGGATGCCGTTCGTCTGTCGTGCGCGGTGGCGGCTCCGGCACGTGATCGAACAGTCGTTCGGCTATATTGGATGAGTCGCCGCCGGGGTGCGCGCCATCAGGTCACCGGGGCGCGACAGGTTCCCGGCCCGCCTTCCCGGCGGTGTGCGGGAAGCTCCGGAAAATGTCGGTGGCACCCCGTAGCTTTTCGGTGACCGAGCAGACGACCACCCTCCAGGGGGCACCCAATGGCAATCAACGACCGCGAGAAGGCCCTTGAGACCGCCCTCGCGCAAATCGAGCGGCAGTTCGGCAAGGGCAGCGTCATGCGTCTCGGAGACGACGCGCGTGCCCCGATCGAGGTCATCCCCACCGGTTCCATCGCTCTCGACGTCGCCCTCGGCATCGGCGGCTTCCCCCGCGGCCGGATCGTCGAGGTGTACGGCCCCGAGTCCTCCGGTAAGACGACGGTCGCCCTGCACGCCGTGGCCAACGCACAGAAGGGCGGCGGCATCGCCGCGTTCATCGACGCCGAGCACGCCCTCGACCCCGAGTACGCCAAGAAGCTGGGCGTCGACGTCGACGCGTTGCTCGTCTCCCAGCCGGACACCGGTGAGCAGGCGCTCGAGATCGCGGACATGCTGATCCGCTCCGGCGCCGTCGACATCATCGTGATCGACTCCGTGGCGGCCCTCGTGCCGAAGGCCGAGATCGAGGGCGAGATGGGCGACAGTCACGTCGGTCTCCAGGCCCGCCTCATGTCGCAGGCCCTGCGCAAGGTCGCCGGCGCCTTGAACCAGACCCGGACGACCGCCATCTTCATCAACCAGCTCCGCGAGAAGATCGGCGTCATGTTCGGAAGCCCCGAGACCACCACGGGTGGCAAGGCGCTGAAGTTCTACGCCTCGGTGCGGCTCGACGTGCGCCGGATCGAGACGCTCAAGGACGGCACCGAGCCGGTCGGCAACCGGACCCGGGTGAAGGTCGTCAAGAACAAGATGGCCCCGCCCTTCCGCCAGGCCGACTTCGACATCCTCTATGGCATGGGCATCTCCCGCGAGGGCGGGCTGATCGACATGGGCGTCGAGCACGGGTTCGTGCGCAAGGCCGGCGCCTGGTACACGTACGAGGGCGACCAGCTCGGGCAGGGCAAGGAGAACGCCCGCAACTTCCTGAAGAACAACCCCGACATCGCCAACGAGATCGAGAAGAAGATCAAGGAGAAGCTCGGCGTCGGGCCGCGGATCGACGCGCCGAGCGAGCCCGCCGCCGCTCCGGCGGCACCGCCCGCTCCCGCGTCCGGCCGGGCCCCCGCTTCTGCGTCCGGCCGGGGCAGCAAGGCGGCCAGCGCGCCCAAGCCGGGTGACGTCTGAGCGCAGACATGAGGCGCGACGAGCTCCCCGGCCCGGACCACGAGATCGGGCCGGGGGACTGGAACTCCGGGCCCTGGGGGCCTGCGGATGATTCGCCCGGTTCTGCGGACGCGTCCGCGACGATCGCCGCCCTGCGTGAGGAGATCCGGCGGGCGGAACTCGGTCAGGTGGGCATCGGTCGGGCAGCGTTCGGCCGGGCGGAGGCCACGGAGGCGGGACAGGCGGCCGGCCGGGCCGGCCGCCGGCGTCAGGGACGTGGCAGCCGGCGGGGAGGCCGGGCAGGTCTGAGGGAACAGGCAGCGCCGGGAGAACACGGCCCGCTGGGAGAACACCCCGCGCCTGCAGAACACGGTGCGCCGGGAGAACATCACGAGCTCGGCGAACACGGCCCGCTGGGAGAACACCACGCGCCTGCAGAACACCACGCGCTGGGTGAACACGGCGCGCTCGGAGAACAGGCGGGCCTGAAAGAACGGGGAGCGCCGAGACGCCGGCGAAAGCGTGAGCGGTCCGGTGGATGGCCGCCCGACGGGCCGCAGGAGGGGAGCGCGGCGAGCGAGGGGCCGCCGGCCGATCCCGAGGCGGTGGCCAGGGCCATCTGCCTGCGGCTGCTGACGATGGCGCCCAAGACCCGGGCCCAGCTCGCGGACGCGTTGCGCAAGCGGGACGTCCCCGACGAGGCGGCGAACGCCGTGCTGGAGCGGTTCTCCGAGGTCGGGCTCATCGACGACGAGGCGTTCGCCGCCGCGTGGGTGAGCTCCCGGCACGCCGGTCGCGGGCTCGCCCGCCGTGCGCTCGCCCAGGAACTGCGGCAGCGTGGGGTCGCCGAGGAGACGGTCAAGGACGCCGTCGGGCGGCTCGATCCGGACGAGGAGGCCGAGACCGCGCGCACACTCGTGGAGCGGAAGCTGGCCGCCACCCGCGGGGTGGAGCCGCGGGCGCGCATGCGAAGATTGGTCGGCATGCTGGCCCGCAAGGGCTACTCGCCGGGCCTGGCCTTCCGCGTGGTCCGAGAGGCGATCGAGGCTGAAGGCAGCCCTGCAGATGGGCTTCCGGATACTTTCGAGTGAGCCATAGCACCATGCCAAAGTCACTTGACAGGGCATCTTTGCTTGCTCGTTACCTCTCTGACGCTTAATCTCGACCGCAGTGAGGAGTTACTCCGCGCAGCGCGGATTGCCATAACGGTGTACCACGACGGACGAGAGACATTGACCGGCCTCCGGGCCATATCGGTCGCCCTTCGGGGCGTCGGGCATTGCGACGATATTTGTCCTGGTGACGCCACCGGGCCCTGCCGTGCTGCGCGTGTGACCCCTGCCACAAGTTGTCGTGAGGGGTGAGCGCGCATGGACACGATCGTGATCGTTCTTGCGGTTGCGGTGGTGCTGCTGGCTCTCGTGATGATCGCCGCCCTCGTCATAGTCATGCGCCGCACCGGCGGTGTCGTCACTCCGCCCGGCCCCTCGCCCGAGCAGCTCGCCGAGGTGAAGACCGAGGTCAACGAGGAACTCGAACGAGCCAGACGTGAGGCCGAAGAGATCCGCACGAAGGCGGAGCGTGACGCGGGGGAGATTCTCAGGAAGTCCGAGACACTGGCCGACAGCGCCGCGCTGATGCGCAAGGAGGTCGAGGAGGAGGCGCGCCTCCTCAAGACGGAGCTCAAGGAGCTGCGTTCCGACCTCGAACGGCGGGAGAACCGGCTGGCTGAGCGTGAGCAGCGGCTCGACGAGGAGGCGCGCAGGCAGACCGAGCGGGCCCGCAAGCTGGCCGAGACCGAGACCGAGCTGGCCGACCGTCGCGAGGAGCTCGAGCGGGTGGCCGAGCGGCGTAAGGAGATCCTGGAGCGAGTCGCCGGCCTGACGGCCGAGCAGGCGAAGACGGAGCTGGTCAAGGAGATCGAGAACCAGGCCAAGCGCGAGGCCGCGCTGATCGTCCGGGAGATCGAGAGCGAGGCCCGGAAGGAGGGCGAAAAACGCGCCTGCAAGATCGTGACTCTGGCCGTGCAGCGGGTCGCCACCGAGCAGACGGCCGAGTCGGTGGTGAGCGTCCTCCATCTGCCCGGCGACGAGATGAAGGGTCGCATCATCGGCCGCGAGGGCCGCAACATCAGGGCCTTCGAATCCACCACCGGAGTCAATCTGATCATCGATGACACACCGGAGGCGGTGCTGCTGTCGTGCTTCGACCCGGTCCGCAGGGAGACGGCCAGGCTGACGCTGGAGAAGCTGGTGCTCGACGGCCGGATCCACCCCCAGCGGATCGAGGAGGCGTACGAGCGCAGCAAGGCCGAAGTGCGGGACCTGTGCGTACGGGCGGGAGAGGACGCGCTGGTCGAGCTGGGCATCACCGAGATGCACCCCGAGCTGATCACCCTGCTGGGGCAGCTCCGCTACCGCACCTCCTACGGCCAGAACGTGCTCAAGCACCTGATCGAGTCGGCGCACATCGCCGGGATCATGGCTTCCGAGCTGCGACTCGACCGTGACCTCGTCAAGCGCTGCGCGCTGCTGCACGACATCGGCAAGGCTCTCACCCACGAGGTCGAGGGCAGCCACGCGATGATCGGCGCGGAGATCGCCCGGCGGTACGGCGAGCACGAGGACGTCGTCCACGCCATCGAGGCGCACCACAACGAGGTGGAGGTCAGGACCGTCGAGGCGGTCCTCACCCAGGCCGCGGACGCGATCAGCGGCAGCCGCCCGGGCGCCCGGCGGGAGTCCCTGGAGGCGTACGTCAAGCGGCTGGAGCGCCTGGAGGAGATCGCCTCGTCCTACGAGGGAGTCGACAAGGTCTTCGCCATGCAGGCGGGCCGGGAGATCCGGGTGATGGTGCGGCCCGACAACGTCGACGACATCCAGGCCCAGGTCATCGCCAGGGACGTCGCCAAGCAGGTCGAGGAGGAGCTGACCTACCCGGGCCAGATCCGGATCACCGTGGTCCGCGAGTCCCGCGCCACCGAGTTCGCCCGCTAGTGAAGTGTCCATGAACCTCGGCGGGGCCGGTCGCCGCGCCGGAAGCGGCCTTCGGCCCTCGCTCCGCTCCCCGGCCCGGTGAGCTGGGTCCGGTGAGCTGGGCCCGGTGAGCTGGGCCCGGTGAGCTGTCGTGGACAGTGCCTCGGCGACATGTCTTCCAGCTGGCCGAGCCCCCGCCTGATCGGTCCGCCGGGGCGGGAGAACGACACCCGCCGGTGCCCGAGGCGGCGTCACCTGCCCGACGAGGCAGAAGGCCCCCGCCCGCTGCTGGGCGGGGGCCCGGTCATGTGGGGACGCCCCGGTGGGCCGCCCCCTGGCCAGGCGGTCAAGTCTTTCGGCTGAGCCCGTCGGCGAGGTCGTTGAGCGCCTCGGCCAGCGTCGCCTGCGCGCCGACGGAGGTGTCGAGCTGGTGGGAGACGGCCCGAAGCTGCGCCACGGCGGCGTTCTTCTGCGGCCCGTCGGCGAACCGCTCGGCCTGGCGGAGCGGCTCTTCGGCGACGGGGGAGGCGAGGAGTCAGAGATCAACCAGTTCGTCACCCATGTCGACGCGGATCAGCGCATCGAGATCGACCGCATGCGCACGCTCCTCGCCGAGACGGACGGGTGACCGGTCCCACTCATCGGAAGATCTGCAGGTAGAACGACAGCTCGGCGGCGAGGGCCGCGGCCCTGGTCTCCAGCCGCCGGAACCCGTGAGCCTCGCCCTCGAACGTCAGATAGGTGCAGGGCACGCCGCGCGCCGTCAGGCGGTCGGCGAACGCCCGGGACTGGGACGGCGGCACGACCGGATCGGCAAGTCCCTGCATGAGCAGCATGGGACAGTTCACCCGGCCGGCCCGGGCCAGCGGCTCGCGCTCCTCGTACCGGTCCTCGGGACCGACCAGCCATTCCACGTATCGCGACTCGAAGTCGTGGGTGACCGCGACGAGGGGCGCGAGCGCGCTGACGCCCGCCACCGACACGCCGCCCGCGAAGACGTCCGACGCGCCGCAGGCGGCCATGACCGTCCAGCCGCCCGCGCTGGCCCCGCGTACGGCGATCCGGGCGGGGTCGGCGAGCCCCTCGGCGACCAGCCACTTCGCCGCGGCGATGGTGTCCTCCACGTCGGTGACGCCCCACTTGCCACGCAGGCGCTCCCGGTAGGCGCGGCCGTACCCGGTGGACCCCCCGTAGTTGACGTCGAGCACGCCGATGCCGCGGCTGGTGAAGAACGCCTTCTCCAGGCTGAGTTCGCTCGTCGAGTGGGCGGTCGGCCCGCCGTGCACGAAGACGACGTACGGCGCGCCGCCCTCGTCCGCCCGGTCGTGCGGATCCCGGCCCGGCGGATACAGGTACGCGTGGACCCGGCCGCCCTGCCCGGCCTCGAACTCCACGGCGTGGGACCGCGGGAGGACGGCGGCTTCGGGGAGCTCGTCGACCTCCCGCCGCAACTGCTCGGCGCTGCCGGTGGCGGCCGCGATCCGGACGACCGAGCGCGGCGTGTCCGGCCCGTAGCCGATGCCCGCGAGCACGTCGCCGTCGGTGTCCAGCACGGGCGACCATCCCCGGAACGGGACATCGAGGTCGCTCAGCCCGCCCGTGTCCGGGGCGAGGACGCCCAGGCGCAGGTCGCCGCGCCCGTGCAGGACGGCGAGCCGTCCGTCGGCCAGCACGGCGTACGGCAGGCCGCCGAGCTGCCACAGCGGCCCGGCGAACTCCTCCTCGGCCGGGCACAGGGCCTCGCACGACGCCCCGGACACATCCGCTCGGTAGAGGTTCCACCAGCCGGACCGGTCCGAAACGGCGTACAGGCGCCGCGCGTCGCACCACGCAGGCGCGAGGACCGACTCGGCCGGCCCGCCCAGCACCGTCCACGTGGCGCCGTCGGACAGCCGCGTGACCCGCAACTCGGTCCCGGTCCAGGGCATGTGCGGGTGGTTCCAGCAGATGTAGGCGAGGTGCCGGCCGTCAGGGGACGGTGTGGGCGAGGCGTAGAAGTCGCTGCCGGTCACCGGCTCGGCGATCTCGTGGTCCCCGGTCAGCGCCACGGACACGATCGAACGGGTGACCTTGCCGTCCTGGTGGTGGCGTTCCCTGACGCACCATACGAGCGGGCCCGCGGGGCCGTCCTGGACCCGCAGGTCGCCATAGCGCAGCGCGCCCGGCTCCTCGGGCTCCGGCGTGACCGGGCGGGGCGGCTCCGCGCCCGGGCCGGGCTCGCCGCCCGCGTGCGGCCGGGCGAGATAGAGCCGCTGATCGGGGTGGTGCGCGAAGACGACGCCGTGGCCGGGCACGACGGCGTAGGACCGCCCGCCGTACTCGTGGACGCGCGTACGGGCGTCCCAGGGCGCGGGAAGCAGGTCGGTCAGGGAGCCGTCGGCGGCCGCATGGACGACCGTACGGCGACCGCCCTCCATGGGGCGGTCCTCCTCCCACCACGTCTCCCCGCCCAGCACGGTCGGGAAGCCGAGCCGGAGACCGGCGCGTGCCACGTCGGTGGTGGAGATGGGCGAGGGCCGTGGCGAGAACGGCCTCGGGCCAGGCGCGGGGGGCATGACCGCATCCTGCCGGACGAGCCCGGTCCCGGGGGCGCGAATGCGGGCAGGAAGCGCGGAAAACTGCCGCGACATCACGCCTCGCGAGCGCTCCGGCCGACGAGGCCCGGCAGAGCCCGTCAGATGAACGGCGCGGTTGTACCGCGACGCCCCGTGCCTGACCTCTGTGGTCAGTACACCTGGTCGAGGGGTGGGGGAGCGGTGTAGCGGGTCGCGAGCGCGCCGAGCTGGTCGATGACCGTCCGTTTCCAGGTGCCGTCCTCGAACATCCGGCGCAGCGCCTCCTCGACCTGGTCGCGCAGCGCGGGCGTCCCGGCGGCGATGCCGTACTTCTCGGTGGCCAGGGGCCTGCCGCTGAAGCGGAACCTGCCGGGATACTGCGCCGACAGCCCGGCGAGCACGGGGGCGTCGGCCACGATCGCGTCGGTCCGGCCGGAGGCCAGCAGCGGCGCACAGGCCGCCGGCAGGTTCGCCTCGGCGAGGAAGAACCGCCGCCAGCGGTCGCCGAACCTCTTCACGAGTGGCTCGGCGGACTCCCGGGTGGCGCAGACGCGCTTGCGGGTGAGGTCGCGCGGGCGGCGGATGGACAGGTCGCCGTTCCGGACCAGGATGTCGGTGCTGGTCACGAGGTAGGGGCCGGCGACGAAGCGGGAACCGGGCGGGCCGGTGGCGCCGACGACGAGATCGGCCCGCGCGGGGTCGAGTGTGTAGACGACCTGGTCGTCGCGGTAGCCGAGCACCCGGGCGACGTACTGCGCGACCTCGATGTCGAAGCCGCTGTAGCGCCCGTCGGGGAGCCGGGTGACCAGACCCGGCTGCCCGGAGCGCACGGCGATGACCAGCGTGCCGTCGTTCCCGCATCCACCGGACAGGAACGCGGCCGCCAGGACGCCGACCACGGCAACGCCACGCCACACGCGCTCAATATCGAGGTCGCGCGCGTCCTCCCGCCAGCAGCGACACGGCAAAGATCCGTTTACCCGCGAGCCGCACGGGTCACCGGTCAGCGCATCAGCGCGACCTCGCCGCCCGCGGCCGCCTCGGCGGCGGCGGGGTCGGCCGCGACCTTGCGGCTGCGCCTGCTGCGCCGTTCCAGCCAGGTGGCGAGGTAGCCGAGCGCCAGGTTGATCGCGATGTAGACGGCCGCGATGACGATGACCGAAGGGATCAGGTTGGCGTAGTTGGCCGGCACCACGCGGGCACCCGCGTTCAGCAGGTCGGCGTACGCCACGACGAATCCGAGCGCGGTGTCCTTGAGCAGCACCACGAGCTGACTCACGATCGCGGGCATCATCGCGGTGACCGCCTGCGGCAGCAGGATCAGCCGCATCACCTGGTTCTTGCGCAGGCCCATGGCGTGTCCCGCCTCGGCCTGGCCGCGCGGCACGGCGAGGATGCCGGCGCGCACGATCTCGGCCAGGACCGACCCGTTGTAGACGGTGAGACCGAAGACCACGGCCGCGAACTCGGTCACGACCATGCCGGCGAGGCTTCCGCCGTACTGCGCGAAGAAGATCAGCATGAGCACCGGGACCGCGCGGAAGGCCTCGACGACCACCGCGGCCGGGATGCGCACCCAGCGGTGGTCCGACAGGCGCGCGATGCCGAACACGGCCCCGAACAGCAGCGCGAGCACCGCGGCGACCGCGGCGGCGGCCAGCGTGTTGAGCAGCCCGGGCAGGATCAGCTCGGTCCAGGTGTCGGCCCGCAGGAACGGCTGCCACAGCTCGCCGTTCCACTGGCCCTTCTCGCTGAACTTGGTCCACACGAAGTACGCGACCAGCAGCAGGACGACGCCGAACGCGAGGGTCAGCGCGTTGTTGCGCAGCCGGGCCCGCGGGCCCGGGACGTCGTAGAGGACGGTGGCACGATCGGTCATCGGGCCACCGCCAGACGCCGGGCCAGCCGCCCGGCCAGGAGGTTCATGGGGAGGGTCAGCACGACGAACCCGGCGGCGAAGCCGAGGAAGACGGGGATGACCGCGTCTCCGTGGGCGTCGAACAGGTTCTTCATCCGCAGCGCCGCCTCCATGACGCCGATCGCGGCCGCGACCGTCGTGTTCTTGACCAGCGCGTTCAGCAGGCTGCCGAGCGGCGCGATGACCGTGCGCACCGCCTGGGGGAGGATCACCAGGCGGAGCGTCTGCAGGAACGTCAGCCCGATCGCCCGGGCCGCCTCCGCCTGCCCGAGCGGCACGGTGTTGATCCCGGACCGTACGACCTCGCACACGAAGGCGGAGGTGTAGGCCGACAACCCGATGATCGACAGCCAGAAGCTGTTGAGCGACAGGTCGTCCCGGGAGAACTGGACGTTCATCACCGTGCCCAGGCCGAGCCCGCAGAACACGATGATCAATGTGAGGGGCGTGTTGCGCAGCACGTTGACGTACAGCGCGCCCGCCCCTCTCAGCACCGGCAGCGGACTGACGCGCATGGCCGCCAGCACGATCCCCCAGACCAGCGAGATGACCCCGCTGACCACCGTGAGCTTCACCGTCAGCCAGAACGCGCCGAGGATGACGGGAAGCTCGTCGACGACGGCCTCCACCGCCGGCCTCCTCTCAGTGCCGCTTCCGCGCCGTCCTAGTACCGCTCGACGGACGGCGGCGTCGTGAAGTACTTGCCGAACTCGCCGAGGTTGGCGTCGAGGGCCTTGCGCCAGCTGCCGTCGTTGAAGAACTTCTCGATGGCGGTGTTGATCGCGTCGCGGCCGGCCTTGTCGTCCATCTTGATGCCGATGCCGTACTTCTCCTCGCTGAACGGCTGGCCGACCAGCTTGAACTTGCCGGGGCGCTGGGCGGCGAACCCGGCGAGGATCGTCGCGTCCGTGGAGATCGCGTCGACCTGCTTGTTCTCCAGCAGTGGCAGGCAGGCGCCGTACCCCTGCTGCTGGGTGAGGTTCTTCGACTCCCAGTCGGGGCCGAACTTGTCGGCGAGCCGCTTCGGCGACGAGGAGCCCTGCGCGCCGCAGACCTTCTTGTCCTTCAGCGAGTCGACCCCGGTGATCGAGGTGTCGTCGGCGCGGACGAGGATGTCCTGGCCGGTCACCAGGTAGGGCCCGGCGAAGGAGATCTTCTTCTTCCGCTCGTCGGTGATGGAGTAGGTCGCGATGACCATGTCCACCTGGCCCTGCTGGATGAACGGCTCGCGGTTGGCCGACTGGGCCTCCTTGAACGTGATCCCGCTCTCCGGCACGCCGAGTTCCTTGGCGACGTACTTCGCCACGTCGACGTCGAACCCGCCGTAGCCGCCGTCGGGCTTCTTCAGACCCCAGCCCGGCTGGTCGATCTTGATGCCGACGACGAGCTTCTTGTCGTTCTTCGCCTTGTCGACGATCGAGTCCGCCCCGGAGTTACCGCAGGCCGTCAGGCCGGTGGCCAGGGCGGCGAGCGCAAGCAGGCCGGCTCCGAATCGCATCCGTGTCACCTTTCGCTTTTGTGGAGCTTGTTGTGAGCGGGAATCAGTGGGTGAGAATCTTGGAGAGGAAGTCGCGGGCGCGCTCGGTGCTCGGCTGGGTGAAGAACTCCGAGGGCTCGCCCTCCTCGACGATCTGGCCGTCGGCCATGAAGACGACCCGGTTGGCCGCCCTGCGGGCGAAGCCCATCTCGTGGGTGACGACCATCATCGTCATGCCGTCCCTGGCCAAACCGGTCATCACGTCGAGCACCTCCTGGACCATCTCGGGGTCGAGGGCCGAGGTGGGCTCGTCGAAAAGGATCATCTTGGGGTCCATGGCCAGCGCGCGGGCGATGGCCGCGCGCTGCTGCTGGCCTCCGGACAACTGGGCGGGGTACTTGCTCGCCTGCGAGGCGATGCCGACCCGTTCGAGCAGCTCCATGCCCCGCTGCTCGGCCTGCTGCCGGGAGACCTTGCGCACCCTGGTCGGGCCGAGCGTGACGTTCTCCAGGATCGTCTTGTGGGAGAACAGGTTGAAGGATTGGAAGACCATTCCCACCTCGGACCGCAGGCGGGCGAGGGCCCTACCCTCCGCGGGCACCTCCTGACCGTCGAAGACGATGGCCCCGCTGTCGATGGTCTCCAGCCGGTTGATCACCCGGCACAGCGTCGACTTGCCGCTACCGGACGGGCCGATGATCACGACCACCTCGCCCCGGCCCACGTTCAGGTCGATGTCCCTGAGCACGTGCAGCGGACCGAAATGCTTGTTGACTCCCTCCAGCCTGACAAGCGGGGCGGCACCACTGTTCTCCGTCATGGTCATCAAACGTAGGGGTGTCAAGACGACCAAGTCACTAACGTCCCGGTACCGAATCGGTCACATCCTGGCTGCTCAGGACATCGCTCCCGGCCCACCCCTACGGCCGGCCCATGTGGCCCGGGACGCGGTCCCGGTTGGCTCCTGCCGATCTCTCGTCGTCCAGGAGCGCAGATGCTGAAAAATCCTGACCTGTTCCGTAAGACCGTCGCGGGCGCCGCCATGCTGGCGTGGCCCGTCCTGCTGGGCCTGGCCTTCCTGACCTCGCCCCCGGGCACCGAGCACGATCCCGCGGTGTTCCGCGCGAGTCCGGTGCAGGTGCAGGCCAGCGCGCTGCTGTTCCAGTGGGCGACCGTCTGCCTGGTCCCGGTGGTCCTCGGGCTCGCCCATCTGCTGCGCCGGCGCGCGCCGCGTACCGGCAACATCGGCGCGGCCGTCGGCCTGGCCGGCGCGGTCACCGCCGCCTGTCTGTTCATGACCGACTTCTACGACCTGGCGCTGGCGCTCAGCCTTCCGGACGCCCCGGCCGCCCGGGTGACCGAGGTGGCCGGCGCGCTCGGCGGCTTCGTGTACGGCGTCCTCCTGCCGGGCTTCCTCCTCCACGCTGGTCTGCTGGTGCTGCTGACGGGCCTGGCGGCGGTGCGGCGGGCGCCGTGGTGGGTCCCGGTGGCGGCGCTCGCGGGCACCTGCGGACCGTTTCTCACGATCGAGCAGCCGCCGGCCGTTCAGGCCATCGGGTCGCTGTTCCACCTCGCGGCGTTCGGCACGGTCGCCCTGAAGGTCCTGCGCATGCCCGTGAAGGACTGGCGGGCCGTCTGACCTAGAGACCCGACTCTCTGGCCCGCATGATCGCCGCGGCCCGGTCGGCCACGCGCAGCTTCGCGAAGATGCTGGACACGTGGTTGCGCACGGTCTTCTGGCTCAGCCCGAGCCGGGCCGCGATCTGCACGTTCGTCAGGTGGCCCGCGACCAGACCGAGGATCTCCCGCTCGCGCGGGGTGAGCTCGGGAAAGCTCGGCTCCGGTTTCCCGCCGAGGCCGGAGAAGTAGCCCATCAGCCGTCCGGCGAGGGCGGGGCCGAAGATCGCCTCGCCCTCCGCCACGGCCAGGATCGCCCGTACGAGTTCGGCCCGCCGCGCGCCCTTGAGCACGTACCCGCGTGCCCCCGCGCGCAGTGCCGCGAAAACCGCGTCGTCGTCGTCCGCCATGCTGAGGACGAGGACCCGCACGTGCGGGTTGTCCCTCGTGATCCGCTCGGTCGCGGCCACCCCGCCCATGCCCGGCATCGCGAGGTCCATCAGCACGACGTCGGGTTGCACGCGGGGGAGCAGGGCGAGGGCCTGCTCGCCGCTGGCCGCCTCGTCGGCGACCTCCATCTCCTCAACCGGCCGAAGAAGCGCGCGCAGCCCCGCGCGGAACGCCGCGTGGTCGTCAACCAGCAGCACGCGGATCGGCTCCATCGCCCGCCTCCCGTCTCGTGTCCCACACCGTGGCACCGGCTGTGTCCGGGGCCGTGATCCCGGCCATCTCCGGGGCCGGGTCGTGTGCCGTGTTCAGGGCCGGAAGGCGGGCCAGCACCCGCGTCCCGCCACCGGGCCGCGGGCCGATCACACAGGTGCCGCCGAGCTCGGCGGCACGCTCGCGCATGGAGGCCGTGCCGACCCCGGGCCGGGCGGGCGCCGGGCCTGAGGCCGCGTGAGGCTCGCCGCCCTCGTCGGCGATCTCCACTTCCAGCGCGCCGCCGGTCATGCCGAGCCGTACGCGCACTCGTCCGGCCCCCGCATGGCGGCGCGCGTTCGCCAGCGCCTCGGCGGCGATCCGGTAGGCCGCCACCTCCACGGCCGCGGGCAGCGCCGGGAGGGTCTCCTCGATCTCGACGTCGACCTCGACGCCGGGCAGCCGGGCCGCGTGCGACCTGATCGCCCCGGCCAGGCCCAGCGTGTCGAGGGCCGGCGGCCGCAGCCCCTCCACCAGCGTCCGCACGTCGGCCATCGCCGTGCGGGCGTCGGTCATGATCTCTTCGAGCATCGCCAGGGCGTCCGGATCGCGCACCATGTCCTGCACGGCCTCCGCCCGCATGGTCAACGCGGCCAGGGTCGGCCCGAGGCCGTCGTGCAGGTCGCGGCGCAGCCGCCGCCGCTCCTCCTCGCGCGCCGTCACCAGCCGTTCGCGCGAGCGCCGCAGGTCCGTGGACAGCCGTACGGCGTGTACGGCGATCCCCGTCTGCCGGGCGAGGTCGGCGAGAACCCGGCGGTCCCTCGCGCCGAGCCCGCTCTCGCCCGGACGTGGGGACAGGACCAGGTCGCCCACCGGCTCGCCCCGGTGCACGAGCGGCAGCCGCACAGCGCCGGGGGAGGGCACGCCGTAGGCGTGAGTCGGTCCACCGGCGACCTCGACCGCGGCGTGCGGCAGGCGCAGCGCCTCCGCCACCGACCGGGCGGCCGCGGCGAGCACCGCCTCCGGCTCCGCCGCCGCCTCCTCCAGGCGCCTGCCCAGCAGGGCCAGCGCCGCGTACGGATCGTCCCGCCTGCCGTACATCACGAGGTTGACGGCGCGTTGCAGCCGCTCGCGCAGCGGCGCGAAGACGAGGGCGACCACCCCGGCGGCGGCAACCGACACCGGCAACCCGCCCGCCGCGCGGAACACCGCGCCGAGATAGGTGACCGCGAGCACGTAGCCGCCGAACACGCACGCCGACAGCAGCACGTAGACGAGCGTGCGGTTGATGACGAGGTCGATGTCGAACAGGCCGTGCCGCAGCACCGCCACCGCGGCGGCGGCCGGAAGCAGGCAGGCCGCGAACGTGCCGAGCAGCTCCCAGAACGGGCTGGTGATGGGCCAGATGGAGCGGGGGTCGCCGTCGGCGAGGCCCGCGGCCAGCCGCCCCGCGACGATCAGCCCGGCGAGCCCCGCGGCGTACCCGAGCCACTTGAGCTGCTCCCGTTCGCCGGCGTCGCCGCGTCCGGCCCGGCGAACGAGACCGGCCGCGCCCGTCACGAACAGGGCGCCCATGAGCCCGGTCGTCAGCGGCTCGACGAACGGCGCGACGACGGCGAGCGCGGGCACCCCGAGAGGGTTCGGCAGCGGTGTGCCCCAGCCGACCTGGTGGCTGGGGCCGGGCAGCAGGGCGCTCAGCGTGGTCATCGCGGCGGCGACCGCGGCGAGCGTCCACAGGGCCGCCCGCCACCGGCGCGACGGCGGCCGTCCCGACGGGAAGAACGCCGGCACGGCGGCGGCCGACAGGTTGGCGGGGACCCACAGCCACGTCTGCGGCCAGGCCATCGGAGTCGCGAACGGCAGCCCGGCCAGCGCGTAGTGCCCGGTCGCGTCCAGTGCCGCGAAGCACAGGCCGCAGGCCGCCATCAGCCACCCGACGGCGTTGCCCGGACGCCGGGCGGTGATCAGGCCGCCGACCAGTCCGCAGACGGCGACGAAGATGAGGTGACTCTGGGCGAACAGCCCGGCGCCGTTGCGGTGGCCGAGCACCAGGGCCGCGGCGACAAGGAGCAGGGTGAGCGCGCAGACCGCCCACGCAGTACGCCGCACCGCCCGCCTCCTCCACGCGCCTCCGGCGCGACCGCTGAGTGGGCTCAGGCTAGCGACCGAAATGCCCAGGCGAACAGGACAATGTCCCAGGACATTTCGTGCAAGTTTGCTGGAACCGGCGGCTGACCGTTCGCATGAGGTGGTCCCCATTCGAGGGCCGCGCCGCGCCTCGCGAGCCGGACGGGGCACTGCGGCCCGCCCAGGCGTCACACCTTGGCGAGCGCCTCGGGGTCGACGGTCACCTTGAACGGCTCGGCGACGGCGACCGCCTCGCCCGCTCCGATCCGGTGCGTCAGCTGATACTGGCCGTCCTCGTCGAGCCGATGCGTGAAAACCACCGGGAGCCGATCGGCGGCCTGCCCGCGGAAGGGGTGGGTCTCGACTCGCCAGAAACAGGGAATGCCGGCCTCGGCGTACTTGGCGGGCTTCACCACTCGATCGGTCATAGTGGTGGAGCGCGAGACGATCTCCACGACCAGGCGCACCCACTCCGGCCGGACGACCGATGCGCCCTCGCGGATCGGCTGCCTGTCGACGACCATGACAACCGGGATGACCCCCGGCCTGCCGTCGAGGAGCAACCCGGCAGCGGTGATCGCCACCAACTCCTCGGGGGCCGCCTCGTGGAGGGCCGCGCGCAGGTTGTCGCCGATCCACTGATGCATCGGGAGCGGTGCGGGGGACACGATGAGACTCCCGTCGATGAGCTCGTAGCGGCTGCCGTCGTCCGCCTGCGCGTTGAGCTCGAACCACTCCTCGACGCCGAGCTCGCCCGGGACGCGCCAGGGGCTCCCGGCCGCCCGCGCCTCGTGGGCCTGCATCGGCGCCTCCGTGGATCGTGCGGGCATCGCCATCGAGGCTCACCTCTCAGCAATAGGTCCGTTCTCGGTGTCGCACGCGTTCGTCGTCGTACCCTATCGTCGCTCTCCGTGCTCGAGTGAGTGCACGATGTTTCCGTACGGGTGGGGGTGGGGAAGCGCCTACCCTTGTAGTGCGATGACTGCGACCACAGAGACTGCGACCGCACGCGGCGCCGAAGGCGCGACAGCGGCACGGGGCGCCGAGGGCGCGACCCGGACCTACGAGGTGCGGACCTACGGCTGCCAGATGAACGTGCACGACTCCGAGCGGCTTTCCGGGCTCCTGGAGGACGCGGGATACGTCCGCGCCGCCGAAGGGGAGACGCCGGACGTCGTCGTGTTCAACACCTGTGCCGTGCGGGAGAACGCCGACAACCGGCTCTACGGCAACCTGGGCCACCTGCGGCCGATCAAGATGGCCCGCGAGGGCATGCAGATCGCCGTCGGCGGGTGCCTGGCGCAGAAGGACCAGGGCGAGATCGTCCGCCGGGCCCCCTGGGTGGACGTCGTCTTCGGCACCCACAACATCGGGTCGCTGCCGGTGCTGCTGGAGCGGGCCCGGATCGCCGAAGAGGCCCAGGTCGAGATCAAGGAGTCCCTGGAGACCTTCCCCTCGACGCTGCCGAGCCGCCGTGAGTCGGCGTACGCCGCCTGGGTGGCGATCTCGGTCGGGTGCAACAACACCTGCACGTTCTGCATCGTGCCGTCGCTGCGCGGCAAGGAGAAGGACCGCCGCCCCGGCGACATCCTCAACGAGGTGCGCACCCTCGTCGACCAGGGCGTCCTGGAGATCACCCTGCTGGGGCAGAACGTCAACACCTACGGCGTGGAGTTCGGCGACCGGCTGGCGTTCGGCAAGCTGCTGCGGGCCTGCGGGGACATCGAGGGCCTGGAGCGGGTCCGCTTCACCTCGCCCCACCCGGCCGCCTTCACCGACGACGTGATCGCCGCCATGGCCGAGACGCCGAACGTGATGCACCAGCTGCACATGCCGCTGCAGTCCGGCTCCGACCGCGTCCTCAAGGCCATGCGCAGGTCGTACCGGTCCGAGCGCTACCTCGGGATCATCGAACGTGTCCGGGCCGCGATGCCGGACGCGGCGATCTCGACCGACATCATCGTGGGCTTCCCCGGTGAGACCGAGGAGGACTTCCAGCAGACCCTCGACGTCGTACGGCAGTCGCGCTTCGCCAACGCGTTCACGTTCCAGTACTCCATCCGGCCCGGCACCCCGGCCGCGACGATGGAGGACCAGGTGCCCAAGGCCGTGGTGCAGGAGCGGTACGAGCGCCTGGTGGCCCTCCAGGAGGAGATCTCCTGGGAGGAGAACAAGAAGCAGGTGGGGCGCACTCTGGAGGTGCTGGTCGCCGAGGGCGAGGGCCGCAAGGACGACGCCACCCACCGCCTGTCCGGCCGCGCCGCCGACAACCGCCTCGTCCACCTCGCCGCGTCCGATGTCGCCGCCGACGCGCGCCCCGGTGACATGGTCACGGTCGAGGTGACCTACGCCGCGCCGCACCACCTGGTCGCCGACAAGGTCCTGTCCGTACGGCGGACGCGCGCGGGCGACGCCTGGGAGGCCCGGCAGGCCGCCCCGCAGCGGGGCAACGCGGTCAGCCTGGGCATGCCCACCATCGGCCGCCCGGCACCGCTCCCCGCCGAGCCGCCCGCCTGCTCGGCGGTCTGACGGCCCGCTGGCCGAGCGCCCGGCCGGACGCGCGCCGGGGGAACGACGCCCGGCCTCGGCGCAGAGGAGGCGCCGGTCCGGCGCCCCCCTCGGGGCCTCGCGGATCGATGGTCCGGGTCACTGGGCCGGATCATCGGGTGAGGCGGCGCAGGACCTCATAGCAGTAGGCGCGCCGCAGATCGTCGTCGAACCGCAGGCAGGGATCCTGGATCCGGGCGTGCGCCGCGCCGTCCGCCTCGGCGCGAGACGCGGCCGTGTCCCGCGTGCCCGTGTCCCGGGCCGTCGTGTCCTTGGCCGCAGCGTTCTTGGACGCGGCGTTCTTGGACGCGGCGTTCTTGGCCACGGTGTCCTTCGCCGTAGTGTCCTTCACCGCGGTGCCGGCGGCCGAGCCGCCGGTTCCGGAGCCCCGTGCGGCAGGTCTCGGGGCGTCCGGGGCACGTCGTGACCGGCCCGCCTCCCTCGTCTTGACGCGGCCCGTCGTACCGGACGAGACCGGTGACGACGGCCGCGATCGGGACGAGGGGTTCATCGCCGGGAGACGGCGACCGGGCGGGCGCGAGGCCCCGCTCTCGTGCCCCGGCGGCAGCGCGTCGCGCTCGCCCGCGGGCCGCTCCCGTTCGGGGACCTCCGGCGTCACCGCTTCTTCCGTCGTCTCTTCCCGCGGCTCCGCCGCGCGTTCCGGTTCGGTTTCCGGCCGCTCGCGTGCGGGTGTCCGCCGGGCGGCCGGCGGTGAGAAGAAGGGACCGGCGGCGGGGAATCCCGGCGCCGGACGTGCCGGCCTGGCCGCGGTGGCCGGATCGGCGGCCACCGGCCGGGCGATGGAGGGCGCGAGGTCCTGCCCGGGCAGGACGGCCAGCACGACGCCGAGCCCGGCGATGGCGGTCACGCCGATCACGCCCGTCAGGGCGAGGACGGGATGGCCCTCGCGCCGGTGCCGTGGGGTGGGGGAGAAATCCGGCAAGGTCGTGTTCTTTTCATGTGGCGGTACGGTGTCTCGGATTTCTCAGTCTGCCCGCCACATAGGCGGTTTCAGCTGCGGTTCCGCCGATTTCCGGGAGTCCCAGATACGCCACCTCGACCATGAATTGGGGGAATTTTCCGCCAGGCGACGCCGGGCCTGTACGGCGAAATCCGTGCGTTCTGCCATTCAGGCACCTGATGGAGCGCCGCGAGGCCGTCGTTCCGGCCCTCCTGCCGTCCGAAGTCCGTGAGGGCCCGGGGCGGGCGCGGCGGGCCCGGTCGCCGGGCACGACTTAGCATCGGCGGTGTGTCCGTTCGTGAACTGGTCGTCCTCGGCACCTCGAGCGCGGTGCCCACCCGTCACCGCAACCACAACGGTTACCTGCTGCGCTGGGACGGCGAGGGGTTCCTGTTCGACCCGGGGGAGGGCACGCAGCGGCAGATGCTGCACGCCGGCGTGAGCGCGCACGACGTGACCTGGATCTGCGTCACCCACTTCCACGGCGACCACTGCCTCGGGGTGCCCGGCGTGATCCAGCGGATCGCCAGGGACAAGGTGAACCACGAGGTGCGGGCGGCCTACCCGGCGAGCGGCGAGATCTACTGGCGCAGGCTGCGCAACGCGTCGGCCTTCGCCGACACCGACGTGATCAGCCCCCGGCCGGTCTCCGGCGAGGTGGTCCGGTGGCCGTCTGGACCCGTGACGCTGACCGCGCGGCCGCTGTCGCATCCCGTCCAGTCGTACGGCTACCGCGTGGACGAGCCGGGCGGGCGCCGCATGCTGCCGGAGGAGCTGGCCAGGCGGGGCGTACGCGGGCCGATGGTCGGGGAGCTCCAGCGGCGGGGCTCGCTGACGATGCCGGACGGATCGACGGTCACGCTGGACGAGTGCAGCGCGCCCAGGCCGGGACAGAGCGCCGCCTTCGTGATGGACACCCGCCTGTGCGACGGGGCGTTCGCCCTGGCCGAGGGCGTCGACCTGCTGGTGATCGAATCGACGTTCCTGTCGGACGAGAGCGCGTTGGCCGCGCAGTACGGGCACCTGACGGCGGCCCAGGCGGGGCAGATCGCGGCGGCCTGCGGGGTGCGGCGCCTGGTGCTCACGCACTTCTCCGAGCGCTACACGACGGCGGACGAGCCGCGCTTCGTGGACGAGGTGCGCAAGTCCTACGCGGGGGAGGTCGTGACGGCGCGCGACCTCATGCGCGTCCCCGTGCCCAAGCGCGCGGACTACCAGGCCCAGCGGGCCACGAAGTAGCCGACGCCGTACGGCGCGTCGTCGTACAGCAGGTCGGCGGTGTGCGGCGGAGCGTCCCGGGCGGCCCCCGCGAGGACCTGGAGGGCCGCCCGGCCCGCCGCCCACAGCTCCCGCGCCTCGCCCGGGTCGAGGTCCAGCAGACGCCCGATGTCACCCGAGGCGAGCGCGGCGGCGAGCAGCCCGTCGTACGGCACGGCGTCCGGATGCACGTAGCCGGGCGCCTTCTCGGTGCGCCTGGCCGAGCCGTCGCCCATGACCAGCAGCGCCACCCGCCCGGCCGATCCCGCCAGGCGGCCGCCCAGCGCGGCGCACTCGTCCGGCGACGCGTCGAAGCCCACCGCCTCGAACCGCAGGACGGGCAGCCCGGACGGCGGCTTGGGCGTGACCTCGGCGTCCGGTCCCACGTCGTGCTGCCGTTCGAGCAGCCAGCGGCCGATCGTGAGCGACAGGGGCAGGACGGGGTCTCCCGGGCCGACCCGGACGTCGGGGCCCCACGGACGCAGCGTCCCCGCCGCGTCATCGGGGAAGGACGCGAAGACCTCCGCGCCGCCGGTCACGGCCAGCACATCGGGGCGGGCGTTCAGGAGCGAGCCGACCGCCGCGGCGCAGGCGGCGCGCAGGTCGTCGAGTTCGGGTGCGGCCGCCCCGGCGACCTGCGGGACGAGCAGCGGAGGATGCGGGCAGACGGCAGCGGCGACCAGCACCCGATCACCCTACCGTCACCTGGACCGGCCGGCCGCGAGTGGAGCGCCCCTCGCCGGCGCCTCGACGTGCGGTCGCGCACATCGGGCGCGTGCGCCGGCTGACCGGCCGGACCTCGCCAGATCAGGCGCAGAATGGGAGGCATGGACAGCAGCGTGGCGTTCGCGACCGTACCGACCCGGCTGGGCGACGTGCTCGCCGCCGTCACCGAGGACGGGGTCGCCGCGACGCACTTCCGGGACGACCCCAGGCTCAGGAGACGCATCGCCGATCGTCTCGGGATGGCCGCCGCCGACGACCCCGCCCGTACGGCCGCCGTCCGTGAGGAGCTGGCGGCGTACTTCCGGGGCGAGCTGAAGGAGTTCCGCGTCCCGATCGACTGGCGGCTCATGTCGCCGCTGCAGCGGCAGGTCCTCGGCACGTTGTTCGCCGACGTCCCGTACGGCGAGGTGGTGACGTACGGGGAGCTGGCGGCGCGCAGCGGCACGGGGGTCCCGGCTCGGGCCATCGGCTCGATCATGGGCGGCAACCCGATCCCGATCATCGTGCCGTGTCACCGGGTCGTCGCGAGCAACGGGCTCGGCGGTTTCAGCGGCGGCGACGGCGTGGAGTCCAAGCGGTGGCTGCTCACCCTCGAAGGTCACCTGCCCCCCACCCTCGACTGGGACATGTGACCTCCCCGTCGCTGGGACACTGGACGGTGTGGGGCAGCTACCTGTGATCGCCGTCGTCGGCGCGACCGCGGCGGGAAAGTCCGACCTGGCCGTCGAGCTCGCGCTCCGTCTGGGCGGCGAGGTGATCAACACCGACTCCATGCAGCTCTACGAGGGCATGGACATCGGCACCGCCAAGCTCTCCTCCGCCGAGCGGCGCGGCGTCCCCCATCACCTGCTGGACATCTGGCCGGTGACGCGGACGGCCAGCGTCGCCGAGTATCAGCGGCTCGTCCGCCCCCTGATCGAGGACCTGCGCTCCCGCGGCCGGGTGCCCGTGCTGGCGGGCGGCTCCGGGCTCTACGTCCGCGCCGCGATCGACGACCTGGAGTTCCCGGGCACCGACCCGGACGTGCGGGCCCGGCTGGAGAAGGAGCTCGCCGAGACGGGCCCGGCGCCGATGTACGAACGGCTCAAGGGCCTCGACCCGGTGGCCGCGGAGAACATCCTGCCGAGCAACGGCCGCAGGATCGTCCGTGCCCTGGAGGTCATCGAGCTGACCGGCCGGCCGTTCTCCGCCACCATGCCGTCGTACGACGCGGTCTACGACAGCGCGCAGATCGGCGTCGAGGTGCCGCGGCCGGTCCTGGACGAGCGGATCGAGCTTCGGGTCGGCCGCATGTGGGAGGCCGGGCTGGTGGACGAGGTGCGCGCGCTCGCCGCGCGGGGCCTCGCAGAGGGCAGGACCGCCGGCCGGGCGCTCGGGTACGCGCAGGTCCTGCGCTTCCTGAGCGGCGAGTGGACCGAGGAGCAGGCGCGGGAGGAGACGGTGCGCGCCACCCGCAGGTTCGCCCGGCGGCAGGAGTCGTGGTTCCGCCGCGACCCCCGGGTGGTGTGGCTGCCGTTCGACGCCCCCGACCTGGCCGACCGCGCGATCGGCGTGATCACCGGCGCCTCCTAGACTTGTCTCATGCGCTTTGTGAAGGGCCACGGCACCGAGAACGACTTCGTCATCCTGCCGGACGCCGACGCCACGCTGGACCTGTCCGCGAGGGACGTCGCGGCGCTGTGCGACCGGCGCGCGGGCGTCGGCGCCGACGGGGTGCTCCGCGTCGTGCGCGCCAAGCTCTGCCCGGAGGCCGCCGCGCAGGCCGGTGAGGCCGAGTGGTTCATGGACTACCGCAACGCGGACGGCAGCGTCGCCGAGATGTGCGGCAACGGCGTCCGGGTCTTCGCCCGCTACCTCGTGGAGGCGGGTCTCGCGGCGCCCGGCGAGTTCGCCGTCGCCACCCGCGGGGGCCTCAAGCGCGTACGGCTCGGCGCGACGGGCGACGTCACCGTGGAGATGGGCAGGCCGCGGGTGCTCGGGGAGAGCCGCGCGGTCGTCGACGGACGCGAGTGCCGCGGCCTCAACGTGAACATGGGCAACCCTCACCTGGCCTGTGCCGTGGAGGAGCCGGTGGCCGGGTTCGACCTCGGACGGGAGCCGGAGTTCGACCGGGAGGTCTACCCGGAGGGCGTGAACGTCGAAGTGTTCAACGCCGTGGGCGACCACACGGTGTCCATGCGGGTGCACGAGCGGGGCTCGGGGGAGACGCGCTCGTGCGGCACCGGGGCCGTCGCGACGGCCGTCGCCGCCGCCCACGCCGCCGGTGAGACCGTCGGCACGTGGGAGGTCCGGGTCCTCGGCGGCACGGTCACCGTCACTCTGGACGAGGACACGAGCTACCTGGCCGGGCCCGCCGTCCTCGTCGCCTCGGGGGAGTGGCCCGCCGTCCTCTGATCCTTTCAGAGACTTGCGGAACTTTGTTCTGTCCGCCACCCTGAGTCTGACAAGTAGACCGAGGAGGGCGTATGAACCCGCGTGACGCGGTGGTGGAGACGAAGGCGGCCGTCGGAGCCCTCGGCGGGGGTTTCATGCTCTCGCGGGAGGTCAAGGCGCTGTGCGAGCGCCACGGCCTCGGCCCACGGGAGATGTACTTCCGGGGCAGGTGCGGGGTACTCGGCGAGGTGGACGCGGACGTCGTGCTCGCGGCTGTCGTCTTCTTCCCCGCCGGGCACGTCCGAGAATCGTGGGAGGGCGGGCGCAAGCTCCCCGCCGAGGAGGCCGCCGCGCTCTACGCCGGGGCGTGCCACGACTGGGGGCGGCGCAAGCTCGCCGGGCTGGAGGACGCCGACCGGCTGGCCGAGCTGCTCGCCGCCGTCGCCGACGGCGCGGACCCGTTCTGCGCGCCGCTGTTCGCCGGCTGGCGGGCCATGCCGCGGCCGGACGGCGGCCCCGCCCTGGCGGCCCACCTGCTGCACGTCGTACGGGAACTGCGCGGTGCCCGGCACGCGACGGCCGTGGTCGCGTGCGGCGTCGGCGCGCTGGAGGCCACCCTCGTCGGCGCGGGCGGCACCGGAACGCCCATTCCGTACGACCGGGCCTCCGACGTCGCCCGCTTCCTGGCCTGGCCCGAGCCGTACCCGGTGCCCTCGGCGGAGGCGGCGGAGCGCAGGGCCGGGGCGGAGGAACTCACCGACGACCTCGTCGCCCGGGCGTACGCGCTGCTCGGCCCGGCGGAGCTCGCCGAGCTGTGCGGCCTGCTCCGTAAGGCGTCCCAGGTGGCCCGCGCGCGCTGACGCGCGCCCGCTCCGCAGGCCGGCCGCCGTCCGGGGCCGGCGCGCCGCTGAGCCGGCCCGTCGTTCCGGCCGCCCCGCGGTTCGGCCGGTGTGCCGTTTGGGCGGCGTGCTGTTTGGGTCATGGTCGGCGACCTGGCAGACTGACTGCTCATGGACGTGGACATCTGGGCTTGGGTGGGTGGCACCCAGCGTGAACTGCACGAGGCGGGCAACACGGGGCTGGCCATGGCGCTGGGCGACGTGCCCGCGCAGGCGCTGGAGGGCCGTTTCGCCCAGCTCGACGTCGTGGCGCCCGCGATCGCACAGCACGCCGGGTCGCTCGAGAAGCCGTGGCTGGAGTTCTTCGCGCGATACTGGCACCTGCTCGGGCGGGTGGGCGACCGGGCGATGGGCGCGGTCGCGCTCGACGACGCCGCCTCGCTGGTGGACTTCGCCCAGCGCGACGACGTCCGCGACTGCCCCGCCGCGCCCGGCGCCGTGGAGCTTCTGACGATGACTCAGGCCAACGCCGACGGTCCCGGCTACGCCGAGATCCGGCTGGCCGCCCTCAACACCGCGCTCGACGGGGTGACCCCGGACTCCCTCGCCTTCCCCGGCCTAGCCACGCAGTACGTCGCGGCCCTGATGGACGCGGGTCAGGCGGCCGAGGCCGTCGCGTACGCGGAGGCGGCGGTCGAGCGCCTGCGCGGCGCGGGCCGCGAGGCGAGCTGGGAGCTGGGCGCCGCCTCCGCGCGGGCCCTGCTCGCCGCCGGACGCCCGGAGGACGCGCTGACCGCGCTCGACGCCTCGACCGAATTCAAGCCGGACGACCCGGTCGCGAAGGGCCGCCGCGAGGCCCTGCTCCGCTCGCAGGTGCTGGCCGCGCTCGGCCGGATGCAGGAGGCCGTGGACGCGCTGCCCGACCTCGACGTGGTGGGCGACCACGCGCGTGAGTGGGTGGAGTGGGCGCACACCGTCCGCATGCTCGCCTCGGGCGGCTCGATCGCCAACACCTGGCAGCTCGGCCGCATCCTGCGTCAGTGGATGACCTACTTCGAGAACGTGGGCGGCCACCGCGCCCGGTTCGAGCTCGCGCTGACGGCCGGGCACCTCGCGGTCGCCCGGCAGGGCCTGTGGCAGGCCCGCCTGCTGGCCGACTACGCGGAGGCCGTGCTCGCCGACCTGCGTGTGACCGAGGGGCTGGCCGAGCGCGTGGCCGAGCTGCGCGCCGCCGCCGACGCCGAGGAACTGCCGCCGCCCGGCCCCCGCGACGAGCTGGTGGCCTACTTCGACGCCGCCGACGGCCGCACCGCCGACCCCGAGCGGTGGGTGGGCTGGCTGTGGCCGTTGTCCGGCACGGACCTCGAGGCCACGCGGCGTCACACGACGACGCTCGGGTTCCTGGGCTATGCCCCCGTGGGCGCCGACCTCTACTGGAAGACGGTCGCCGAGGACGGCGATCCGGCAGCCGCCGGCGACGAGGACCTCTCCTACCTCACCGGCCTGCTCATCGAGGCCAGGCAGGACGAGCGGGTGGAGACCCTGGCGGCCCGGCTGCCGGAGACCCGTTCGCACCTCACGCTCGCCCGGCTGCACCGTGCGCGCGAGCGGTGGGAGGAGACGGCGGCCGAGGCCGAGCAGGCGGTGGCCCACGACGGCGGACTGGAGGCGCGCCGCCTGTGGTCCGGCGCCGTCCAGCAGCTCGGCGACAACGCCAAGGCCGCCGAGATCCTCAAGCCGCTGCTCGACTCAGGCGAGAGCGAGGAGGAGGACGTCTGGCGGCTCATCGTCCTGTCCACCGCCGTGGAGGACTGGGCGACCGTACGGGCCGCCGGCGCCAAGCTCGGCATGCCGATCGAGCCCGGCGAGGGCCCGATCGAGGAGGAGTGGCACCTGGTCCGGGTGATCCTCCCCGCCCCCGACGGCAGCCAGCGGGAGGTGCTCGCCGTACGGACCGGACCGGCCACCGCGCGCCTGGCGATCCCGCAGCCGCGCGGGATGGAGTACAACGCGGGCGACGTGGTCGTGATCGACCCCCGGCCGCTCGAGCCCATCCCGGAGAACGAGCAGGAGCGGGAGAGCTTCGTGATCCCGTTCGCCGGGGTGACGATGCTGCGTCCGGGCGGCTACACGAGCTGGTTCTTCGACGGCGCGGCGCCGTCGGAGGACGAGTGGGCCGAGTTCAACGAGGTCCTCGCCGAGCGCGGCTGGCCGATGTGGGTCTACAGCGAGGAGAACTACCGCGTCACGCACCCGGCCACCGGCGAGCAGCTTCCCGGGGTGTTCGGCTGGATCGCGATCCCGCCCACCGTGCGGCCGGCGGAGCTGGACGCCGTTCTCGACGACGTCACCGAGCAGTGGTCCCACCCGCTGGCGTGGCTCGACCTGGCCCGCGAGGTCGGCATCGAGGCCGAGCGGCACGAGCGCATCTCCAAGGAATACGGCCTCTGACGCAAGCTAAGGGGCGGGTGTGATCCTGGATCGGTTCCGGCTCGACGGCAGAGTGGCCGTCGTGACCGGAGCCTCGTCGGGGCTCGGTGTCGCCTTCGCCAGGGGCCTCGCCGAGGCGGGCGCCGACGTGGTGATCGGGGCCCGCCGCCCGGAGGGCCTGGAGCGGACACGGCGGCTGGTCGAGGAGACCGGCCGCCGCTGCCTCGCGGTCCGGACCGACGTGTCGGTCCCCGAGGAGTGCCAGGCCCTCGTCGACGCGGCCATGCGCGAGTTCGGCCGTGTGGACGTGCTGATCAACAACGCGGGCGTCGGCACGGCCGTGCCCGCCCTGCGTGAGACGCCCGGGGAGTTTCGCCGGGTGCTCGACGTCAACCTGCACGGCACCTACTGGATGGCCCAGGCCTGCGCCCGCGTCATGCGCCCGGGCTCGTCGATCGTCAACATCGGCAGCGTGCTCGGCGAGACCACGGCCGGCCTGCCGCAGGCGGCCTACAGCGCCTCGAAGGCCGCCGTCGCCGGACTCACCCGCGACCTCGCCCAGCAGTGGACCTCGCGCCTGGGCATCCGGGTCAACTGCCTGGAGCCGGGTTTCTTCGACTCCGAGATGACCGCGCGGTATCCCGACGGCTACCTCGACCGCATGCGGGAGCAACGCGTCCTCATGAAGCGCTCGGGCGCCCCGGAGGAACTCGTCGCGGCCGCCGTCTTCCTCGCCTCCGACGCCGGTTCGTATGTCACCGGGGCGGTCATCCCGGTCGACGGGGGAATCCTCGCCACCTGACGGTCGCCCGCCGAACGGGCCGGTTTCACCCATTGCCGCCGCGTCCTCACCATCCGTGACCCTTGAGGTGAAAGATCACCGGACGGTCACGATATGGCTATTAGGCAGCATTTTTCGCCATAAGGGGGCAGCGGGTCCCTAGCCTCAGACCTGTTGTCAAACAAGGATCCGTCAGATTCAGGGCGTCGGGAAGTCCGAGCGGCACGAGAAGGCCCGGCGCATCCTGTCGCTGGTCGGGCTGGAGGGCCACGAGGACTCCTATCCGGAGCAGTTGTCCGGCGGCATGCAGCAACGGGTCGGGCTGGCCCGGGCTCTCGCCGTCGACCCCGAGGTGCTGCTGTTCGACGAGCCGTTCAGCGCACTCGACCCGCTGATCCGCCGCGACATGCAGGCCGAGGTCATCCGGCTGCACCGCGAGGTCGGCAAGACCATGGTCTTCATCACCCACGACCTGTCCGAGGCGCTCAAACTCGGCGAGCGCATCGCCATCATGCGGGCGGGCGCGATCGTGCAGGTCGGCACCCCCGAGGAACTCGTCGGAGCGCCCGCCGACGACTACGTGGCCGACTTCGTGCGCGACGTCCCCAGAGCGCAGGTGCTGTCGCTGCGCTGGATCTGCCGCACTCCCGAGCCGGCCGAGCCGCTCGACGGGCCCGAGCTGCCCGCCGACACCATCATCCACGACGCGGTTCCGGCAGCGATGGCGTCCGACCGGCCCATCCGGGTCGTCGCCGACGGCGAACTGGCCGGTGTGGTGAGCCGGGTGGACATTCTCGGCGCGGTGCGGCCCGGGACCGAGGCCGTGCGGTGAGCGCGCCTGTTCGGATGGCACCGCCCGTGCAGGCCCCCATGCGGGTCCGGCGCCTGCCGCGCTGGGTCGCTCCGGTCGCCGGGGTCGTCGCGGTGGTGGCCCTCTACGTGGCGTTCCGCGGCAAGGCCGTGCTGCCGCATGACGACGACGCCACCCTGTTCCACTGGCTCAACGACGCCCGCGACTGGGTCGACGCCTACCGCAACAACAGTCCGATCTTCCTGTACGTCGTCAATTACCTCCGCCTGGGCGCCGCCCGTGTCTACGAGGGGATCCAGGCCGCTCTGGTCGCGCTGGGATGGCCAGGTCTCCTCGGGCTGGCCGCCGGGCTCGGCTGGCTGGCCGGCGGGTGGCGGATCGCGCTCGTCTCGCTCGCGGGCTTCGCCGGCGTCGGCGTTCTCGGGTTCTGGGAGGCGAGCGTCGAGACGCTCGCGCTGACCCTGTCGGCGGTGGTGCTGTCGCTGCTGTTCGGCATCCCGCTGGGGATCTGGGCCGGTCGCTCGCCCCGCGTACGCCGGATCGTGACCCCGGTGCTCGACGTCATGCAGATCATGCCGACGTTCTCGTACCTGTCGCCGATGGTGCTGCTGTTCCTCATCGGCCCGGCGTCGGCGACGATCGCCACGACGATCTACGCGATGCCGCCGGCGATCAGGATCACGGCGCTGGCCATCCAGCGGGTCTCCGGTGTGACGGTGGAGGCGTCGGAGTCGCTGGGTGCGACCGGCTGGCAGACGCTGCGCAAGGTCCGCCTGCCGCTGGCGCTCAACACGATCATGCTGGGCGTCAACCAGACCATCGCCGCGGCGCTGTCGATGGTGCCGCTGACGGCGCTGATCGCCGCACCCGGGCTCGGCGAGGACCTGCTCCGCGCGCTCGCCCGGGTCAACGTGGGCGCCGCGCTGGTGCCCGGCCTCGCCATCGTGCTCGACTGCATGACGCGGACGGCGGCGCGAGGGCGGAACCCGGGCGAGGGCCGTCCGCTGGGGCGGGTTCGCCGTCCTGACGGCGGCCGGGCTCGCCCTGACCCCCGCGCTCGCGCAGGATTTCCCCGAGCGGTGGCAGGTGCAGATCGTCCGGCCGATCAACGACGTGGCCGACTGGATTGAGGCCCACTGGTACGCCTTCACCGGCTTCCTCAACGACGTGGTGGCGTACGGCCTGCTCAACCCGCTGCAGGACGTGCTGACCAGCGCTCCCTGGTGGCTGGTCACGGCGGCGGTGCTGGCGTTCGCCTGGCGGGTGAGCGGCCCGGGCCCCGCCCTGACCGCCGCCGTCTGCCTCGTCGACGTCGCCGCGCTGCGGCTGTGGGAGCACGCCGTGGAGACGCTGACGATGGTGCTGGTCGCCTCGGTGATCACGATCGCCGCCGGGCTCGCGCTCGGTGTGGCGGCGGCGCGGTCGCGGCGGTTCGCCGCCGGGCTGCGCCCGCTCCTGGACGCCGCGCAGACGATGCCGTCGTTCGCCTACCTGCTGCCCGCCGTGGCCCTGTTCGACAACGGCCGCTTCACCGCGATCACGGCCTCCTTCATCTACGCGGTGCCGGTGGTCGCCCGCCTCGTCGAGGACGGCCTGCGGGCGGTCCCCGGGACCGTCATGGAGGCGGCGAGGTCCGCGGGCTCCACCGACCGGCAACTGCTGTGGAAGGTCCAGCTGCCGATGGCGCGCGGCTCGCTGCTGCTCGCGGCGAACCAGGGCATCGTCATGACGCTGGCGATGGTGGTGATCGGCGCGCTGGTGGGCGCGGGGGCTCTCGGATACGACGTCGTGGCCGGATTCGCGCAGCAGGAGGACTACGGCAAGGGCCTCGCGGCCGGCGTCGCCCTGGTCCTCCTCGGAGTCATGCTCGACCGGATCACGCAAGGCGCCAACGGGCGCCGTTCTCCCGACAAGAAGAGGAACGCATGTAGAAGTTACGCCTGATCGCAGGGGTTCTCGTTCTCGGCCTCAGCGCGGCCGCCTGGGGAGGCGCCAAGGTCGAGGACGACTCCGCGGCCGCGCCGAGCGCGAGCGCCGCGGGCTCCGCGGGCGCGTCCGCGGGCGGCACTGTCAAGATCGCCATAAACGGCTGGGTCGGCTACGAGGCCAGCGCCGCCGTGGTGTCGTACCTGCTGGAGCACGAGCTCGGCTACAAGGTGGAGAAGGTGACGCTCGCGGAGGAGCCGTCCTGGCAGGGCATGGAGTCGGGCGACGTCGACGTCGTCATCGAGAACTGGGGCCACCCGGACCTCAAGAAGACGTACATCGAGGAGAAGAACGTCGCCGTCGAGGCGGGCAGCACCGGCAACAAGGGCGTCATCGGCTGGTACGTGCCCGAGTGGATGGCGCAGAAGTACCCCGACATCACCGACTACAAGAACCTGAACAAGTACGCCGACCTGTTCAAGACCTCCGAGTCGGACGGCAAGGGCCAGCTTCTCGACGGCGACCCGTCCTTCGTCACCAACGACGAGGCGCTGGTCAAGAACCTCAAGCTCGACTACAAGGTGGTCTACGCGGGCAGCGAGGCCGCGCTGATAAAGGCCGCCAAGCAGGCGACCGAGCAGAAGAAGCCGCTGCTCATGTACTTCTACGAGCCGCAGTGGCTGTTCAACCAGGTCAAGCTGGTCAGGGTGAACCTTCCCGCGTACACCGAGGGATGCGACAGCGACCCCAAGAAGATCGCCTGTGACTACCCGCCGTACGATCTCGACAAGATCGTGAGCAAGAAGTTCGCCGACACCGGCGGTAAGGCGTACGAGCTGGTCAAGAACTTCCAGTGGACGAACGACGACCAGAGCGTGGTGGCCGACGACATCACCAACAACGGCATGTCGGCCGAGGACGCGGCCAAGAAGTGGGTGGAGGCCAACACCGCCAAGTGGCAGGCCTGGATACCCAAGTGATCTGAGCGTCACGACTCCGCACGCCCGCCGGGGCGTGAGCACCGCCGGCCGCGATCCTCACGGATCGCGGCCGCTCCCGCCTGCCGGTGGAATACCCTGCCGGTGTCGCCGCGGCCCCGCCGCTCGCGTTCGCCGCCCGTATCACACCAGGTGAGGTCAGATATGAGGATTCGTCTCCTTGCGGGCGCGCTGACGCTCGCGCTGGCCGTGACCGCCTGCGGTGGCGGGAGCTCGGACGACGCCGCCGGAGCAGGCGCCGGGGGCGGCACGAAGACCGTGCGACTCGCGGTCAACCCCTGGATCGGCTACGAGGCCAGCGCCGCGGTCGTCGCCTACCTCCTGGAGCACGAGCTCGGCTACAAGGTCGAGAAGATCGAGAGTGGCGAGGCGGACTCCTGGAAGGGGTTCGAGAAGGGCACCGTCGACGTCATTCTGGAGAACTGGAACCACCCGGAGCTGAAGAAGGAGTACATCGACGACAAGAAGGTCGCGATCACTGCGGGTGAGGACGGCAACAAGGGCGTTCTCGGGTGGTACGTCCCCGAGTGGATGGTCCGGAAATATCCGGACATCACGGACTGGCATAACCTCGCCAAGCACAAGGATCTGTTCAAGACCGACAAGAGCGACGGCCTGGGTCAGTACCTGGCCGGCGACAAGTCCTTCGTCACCAACGACGAGGCGCTCATCAAGAACCTGAGCCTGCCGTACAAGGTGGTCTACTCCGGCAGCGAGGAGGCGCTGATCGCCGCGGCTCGTAAGGCCACCGAGAGCGAGACCCCGCTGCTGATGTACTTCTACGAGCCGCAGTGGCTGTTCAACCAGCTGAAGCTCGTCAAGATCAACCTTCCGCCGTACGCCATCGGGTGCGACGACAACGTCAAGACGATCACGTGCGACTATCCGCCGTACCTGCTCGACAAGATCGTCAGCGTGAAGTTCTCCAAGACCGGCGGTAAGGCGTACGAGTTCATCAAGAACTGGAGCTGGACCAACGGCGACCAGAACGCCGTGGCCTACGACATCGCGGTGAACAAGATGAGCGCCGAGGCGGCCGCGAAGAAGTGGGTCGACGCCAACAGGATCGTCTGGCAGGACTGGATCCCGGCCTGATCCACCGATCTGATCCATGCTCCGCCGGCCGCCTGAGGCGGCTCGGCCGCACGCGGCGGCGCGGGGACTGCACGGCCGGGCACCGCTCGGAGCGATCCACTCGGGGAAGTGTCACACATGTCCTGAGCGCGATCTGTCACGCGAAGATCACGAAACCCGACACTCTTGTGCGTGCCTCCTTTGCCACTTTTTTGCACTTTGCTATACCTGGGAGGGATATTTCATTACCTAGGGGTGGCAGTGGGCGGGCGTGGTATCCGGTTGATCGCTGGGATCTCCGTGGCGGTGGCCGTACTGGCGGGTTGCGGGCCGATGCCGGAACTGGACGGCGACGTCACCGGCCAGGGCAGCGGCGGGAAGAGCGACTCGGGGACGGAGCAGGGGGTCAACCCGCTCGACAACCCCGACGGCACCGGTCCCGGCCTGAAAGAGATCACCTCGGACAAGGACCGGGCCAAGGCCCGCGCGCTGATCGACAAGGTGGCGACGAAGGGCCGGGGGACGAAGACCGGTTACGACCGCGACAAGTTCGGCTACGCCTGGGCCGACAACGTGGACGACGTCCCGTGGGGGCGCAACGGCTGCGACACCCGCAACGACCTGCTCAAGCGGGACGGCCGGGACATCAAATATCGCAGCGGGTCGAACTGCGTCATCGTCTCCATGACCATCTACGACCCGTACACGGGCAAGACCATCGAGTGGAGCAAGTCGGCGGCGGCGAAGGTCCAGATCGACCACGTCATGCCCCTGTCGTACGACTGGCAGATGGGCGCGTCGCGGTGGAGCGAGAGCAAGCGCAAGCAGATCGCCAACGACCCGCTCAACCTGATCCCCGTGGACGGCTCCACGAACGGCTCCAAGAGCGACTCGGGCCCGGCCACCTGGCTGCCGCCCCGCCGCGACATCCGCTGCTCCTACGCCGTGCGGTTCGCCCAGGTGGCCCTCAAGTACGCCCTGCCGGTGACCTCCGCCGACAAGGCGGCCATGCTGGAGCAGTGCAAGTAGAAGGCCCCGCTCAACGGTAGACGACCTTCTCGGCCGACCGGCCGGGGAACACGACGACCAGGTGCTCCTCGGCACCTTCGGCTCCCCGGGCATAGGCCCGCAGCCGGTAGCGTCCGGGGCCCTTCACCGCCAGGTTCGGCAGCCGGGCTCCGGCGCCCTCGTCGCCGCCGTCGGCGTACGAGGGCACCTCCAGGCGGCCGCTGCGGCTGACGACGCCGACCTCGGCCACCTGCCTCCAGCCCTTCAGGCGCAGCGGGGGAGCGGAGCCGAACGCCTTCACGGTCAGGCACATCGGCTCGTTCTCGCCGTACGTCACCACGGCCACCGAACTGCCCGCCGCGGCGACGAACCCGTCGTCCACCGCGGCGTCGAAGGCGCCCTCGCCCTCCTCGGTGGTGTCGTCCGGGTCGTACACGCCGTATCCCCCGCCCTCGAACAGGAAGTACGCGGCCGTGCCCTGCCGCCGGGCCCGCAGCCGGGGCCAGGGGTCCCGGCAGCGGGCATTGGCCTCCGCGACGTGGCTCTCGTGGTCCGCGCGCGCGCCGTCCTCGGACCGCGACGCCTCGGGTGGCCCGGCGTCGTACCACGAGCCGTCGTAAGCGGGGCGCGCGGTCTCCTCCGGCCCGACCAGCACGAGGAACGGCAGCAGGACCGCCGCCAGCAGGACCGGCCCGGACGGCCGGAGCGGCGCAGGTTCCGGGGGCGTGCCGCGCGGGCCGGTGAGTTCGCGGGCGGAGCGGGCCAGCCACACCGCCAGGAAGACGTCGACCTCCTCCAGCAGCTCCGTCAGCGGCACGGTGGCGTGGGTGAACGCCCAGAGGACGGCCATGGCGGCGAGGAAGGTCGCCAGCGTCACGGTCACGTGGCGCCAGCCTGCCGTGACGGTGTCGCGGCTCCAGCGGCCGTCGCGGTGCTGGCCGAAGAGGACGGCCACCTGCCAGGCCGCCGCCATGACCAGGCAGGCGAGCACGAGGAACCGGGGCGCACGAACCCCGGGGACCTCCTCCATCGCGATCATCGCCAGGCCCGCCGACCCCGGCCAGGCGCAGACGAGCGCGACCACCCGGAGCCGTCCGCGCAGGGCCAGCGCGAACAGCACCTGCAGCGGGCACCACAGGGCAACCGTGAGCGCCTCGGCGACGACGCCGGGAAGCCGTACGGCCGGCAGCGGGGGGATCAGGGCGTGGGCGACGGCCAGGTACAGCAGGCGCCGCAGCCAGACCGTCCGCCGGTCGGCGGGCCGCGGCGCGCGCGGGGGGAGGGTGAAGACCTGGCGGAGCATCCAGGTCTTGAGCGCGAGGATCGTGAGGAGACCCACCGTGGCCACCTCGGGCGCCTCGGCGAGGCCGCCCGAGGAGTCGTCGTCGAGCGGATACCACAGGACGGTCACCCAGAGGGCGTCGAGACGTCCGGTGACGGCCGTGACCACGGCGCCGACGGCCGAGGTCGCCAGGTAGACCCCGGCCGCGATCCAGCCTGCCCGCTCTCTCAACACCCGGTGCCCTTTCCGCACAAAGAAGGCGATCTTAGGGGAGGTCGCCTCGGCGGGACGGGCGAATCTGTCAGCCGCAGCCGGCCTGGGCGTCCTTCACCTCGGGTGCGGTGTCGTCGACCGTGGTCTCCAGCTGGGCGGTCGAGGCCACCAGGCTGCCGGTGGGCGCCTTCGCCTCCTTCTCGTCCACCACGATGCCGCGCTCCCCGAGCAGCTCGTAGGTGGAGGGGTCGAAGATGATCTCCTGACGCACCCCGCCGGAGACCCGGCCGACGCCGATGCCGGTCCGTCCGGCGGCGTCCTCGGTGTTCTCGGTCACCGTGACCCCGGGAATCGTGGCGGCGGCCTCGAACAGCGCCGCGCGCTGGGGCGCCGGCACGTACGTCTCCCGCAGCAGGTCGCCGACGGCCGTCCACGCCCCCGCGTCGGGCGGATTGTCGCCGTGCGGCCGGTCGTACAGGTAGGCGCGCATCTTCTCCGGGTCGGCGGGCAGCTTCTTCAGGTTCGTGTAGGCGGTGTCCCGCACGCCGTCGCAGGCCGGGAGCCGCATCCACTCGGTGCCCTTCTCCTTGTAGGCCTCCGGCGGGATCGGCCAGCCGGGGTAGGCGCGGGGGTCCAGATGCTCGATCTTCAGCGCGCCGTCCCTCGTGCCGTCGGCCGACAGCCAGATCGTCCGCTTCGTCCGGTAGAGGTAGCGCGACTCCTTCTCGTTCTCGCCGACCACGGTGGCCTCGTACATCGTCTGGGAGCCGACCTTGACGAACTGGTCGTCGCGCAAGGACAGATCGGTCACCGCGCGGGCCGCCCTGCCCAGCACCTCCTCGGCCGACATGGCCGACACCTCCGGCAGTGTCACGACCCCCGGGCTCACCGTCGCGGGCCGGGCCTCCGGCTGCGTCAGCACGGTGGCGACCGCGGCGACGGCCGCCGCGGCGAGCAGCGCCGTCCCGCCCGCCAGGAACAGGTACGGACGCGGACGCGGGCGGGCGGGCCGCCCCGCGGGGCCGGCCAGCCGCTGCCGCACGGCCGCCTTGGCCGCCAGGGAGTAGGGCGCGACGTCGGGCCGCTCACGCGCCACCAGGTCGATCTCGTCGGTCATCACACGTTCTCCTCGGGAAGGTCGAGATGGCGGCGCAGCTTCGTGCGCACCCGGTGCAGGCGCGAGCGGACCGTGCCGATGGGGATCTTCAGCGCCTCGGCCGCCTCCTCGTAGGAGAGGTCGGCCCAGGCGACCAGCAGGAGCAGGTCGCGCTCGGCGGCCGACAGCCGTGCCAGGGCGGCCGCGAGCGCGGGCCGCAGCGCGGCGGCGCTCGCCCGTTCCGCTCCCCGCTCCTCCTCGTGCGAGCCGCGCTCCCCGGCGTCGTGCGGCGCCCGGGCGAGCGCCCGCAGGCGGCGGACCTCCGACCTGCGGTGCCCGGAGATGAGGTTCGCCGCGATGCCGTACAGCCAGGGCCGGGCGTCCGGCCGGGAGGTGTCGTAGCGGTGCCGCTTGCGGAACGCCACGAGGAACGTCTCGGCCGTCACGTCGTCGGCGTGCTCGGGGCCGAGACGGCGACCGGCGTAGGCGTGGATCTCGTCCGCGTGCCGGTCGAAGACGCCCGCGAACCGCTCGGGCGACGTCAGCGACGCCTCGATCAGCCCGGCGTCGCTCGGCTCGTCGCCGTCGGCGCCGGGATACGTCGCCAGGGCGTGCTCCGGCCCGCTGCCTTTCGCCTCGTCAGCGTCGCGGGTGCTGTCGGACCGGCGACCCGTCGCGGTTGAGGGAAGGCGCGTGTCAACGGAGACCGTCCTCACCACCCGTTGTATCCGTTCATAGGGGGAATCCTTCCGTGGGCGCCGTCGCGCCCTTCACCCCTACTCCGCCGGACGGCCCGGGCCGGTTCCGTGGTTCGCCGCAGCGACGTCAGCCGGAGGGCGTCTCGCCGGGCCGCCTGGGCTGTCCGTCCGCCTGCCGCGCGACGAGCGCCCCCTCGACAGGGGACGTCGCGGGGGACGCCGCGGAGACCGGCTGGTCGAAGATGTCGATGTCGACCTCCTCGCCGCCGACCGTCAGCGTCTCCCAGGCTCCGCTCACCAGCAGGGTACGCAGTGTCTCGCTCCGCAGTTCGCGCAGGTGCCTGATGAGGGTCGCGTCGTCGGGCATGCCGGGAACACGTGGTGACAGGCGGTCGCGGATCTGCCGCAGGCGCTCCATCAGGGCGTCGATGTCCGCTTCCCGGTCCGGGGCGGCGCGGCCCTCCTCGATGCCCTGGACGATCGTGTCCTTGATCGCCCGGGTAACCCCCTGCTCGTCGGTGGTCACCATCGCGTTCCACGCGCGGCTCTTGTGCCGATACTGCAGCATCGACATCGCCGCCTCGTGCCGTACGAAGTCGGCGTCCCGCAACGGCCTGCCGCGCCAGTTGCGGTTGAGCGACCGGGCCAGCGAGATGGCCGACGCCAGGCCGCTGTTGAGGCCCCGCCCCGGCCAGAAGTGGATCGCGTTGGCCGCGTCTCCCAGGAGGAACCCGTACGTCCCCGGGGTGGTCGAGGTGGGGGAGTACAACCGGGCGGTGAACCGCGGCCGCTGCACCATGTCCAGCCGGAAGGCGGTGACCGCGCTCACGTCGCCGTCGGCGACGCCGAAGAGCGCGAGCCCTTCCTTCGCCCGCCTCCACAGTTCCGAACCCCTGATCAGGGCGGGCAGGAACAGCGTGTGGTGGGTCGAGCAGTGGAAGTCGCCGTCCTTGGTGCGCTCCATCAGGCAGGGACTGGAGGCGACGCATTCCTCGAACACGTGCCGGACGGGGTCGATGCCGACGACCTCCGCGGCCTCGTCGTCGGTGAGGCGCATGTTCAGGAAGCCCTCGCCGCGCAGGGAGTTCAGGAGGAACCGGTTCTGCGCCACGGTCAGCAGCACGATCGCCGGGTCCGGCAGGCTGGACTTCACCCGCAGCCCCAGCACCACGTCCTGCAGGTGCCGGCCGTCGAGCGAGAAGATCGAGTCGTCGGCCCGGCCGAACCTGTCGGTGAAGTGCTCGCGGGTCCGCGAGCGCCCTCCCTCGCAGATGACGAGCACGTGCTCCTTGGCCACGGCGTCCTGGCGCTCCGCGGCGTCGAATATCTCGGGCACCAGGCGGATGCGGGCGGACCTCTCGTTCGCCATCTCCAGCAGGGTGTCCTCGATGTAGGCGATCCGGATGTTCCGCGGGCCGTAGCCGCGGATCGAGTCCGGACCGGCCGGCCACATCTCGCTGTAGGACCCCTCGGTGAACAGCCGCGACTGGACGTCCTCCGGGAGGTTCAGATACTGGCGGCTCTGCACCGTCACGACCTGCTGCCGCCGGTTGTTGCCCTGCGTGGCGTTCTTCCACACGATCCGCGGACCGTCCTCGGTCCAGCGGCCGTCGTAGATCGTGATGGTGACCCGTTGCCCCATGAGGTGTTCGAGGAGCAGGGCGAAGGCCAGCCCGACGGGCCCGCCGCCGGAGATGGTGACGTGCAGGACCTGCTCCGGTTCGACGTCCGGGAACGACCGGCGGAACCGTTGCATCAGGGCGGTGTCCATGACCGTCTCGGCGTCGTCGAACGCCTCGAAGCGGAACGTCTCTCCTCCGATGGCGATCGTGTCGCCGGGCCGGAGCACGTGCGTGGTGACTCGCCTGCCGTTGACCAGCGTCCCGTTGCTGCTGCCTCGGTCGAGCAGCACGTAGCCCTCGGCCTCGCGGCGCACCTCCGCGTGGAAGCGCGAGGCCCTCTCACTCGTGATCACCACACTGTTGTCGCCTCTGCGACCGAAGGTGATCGGCTTGTCGTCGATCGGGAAACGCTGACCGGCAAGGGGACCTTCATGCCCGACGATCGCAGGTGGCACCGGTCCGCCCCCTTTCCCTCGGAACCGCCGATGCGATCATTTATCCTGACATGCTTACCGGCTGCTGCAAAGCGTTCCAGTCAGGACAGGCAATCACTCCTTGCGCGGGCGAGGCGGGGGCCGGCGTCCCGTGGACCCGAAGAGACGCGAGAAGCCCGGGCATGGTCGGCCGCCGGGCCGGGTCCACCCGCTGTGCTCACTCCGTGATGAGGAATCCGTTGTGGTCGCGGGCCACCCCGCCCGTGCGCTCGACGATCGCGAGGGCGGCCCGCCGGGCGGCGGCGGGGATCTCGGTGCCGTAGCCGCCGTCCGCGGACAGCTCGTAGGTCACGTCGTCCGCGTCCCACTCGTTGACGAAGACCTCGATCGGGCTCTCGGCGCTGGTGAGCAGCGTCGTGCCGGCGTCGGTCACCGTCGTGACGGCCAGGCCGGGCAGGTCGTCCGCGAGCAGGGCGATCAGCTCGTCCACCGGGATCGGCCGCCCGCCGGTGACCTCGGCCAGGTCCTCCGGCGGCTCTTGGCACTCCGGGTGCTCCCGGCCGCCGAGCCGTTCGGCCAGGCCCCGCACGAGCAGGCCCGGCCGGGAGAAGTCGCCGCCCTCCTCGCTGTCGATGTTGCGCGCGAAGAACGCGGCCGCCCAGCCCGCCGGCAGGCCGGCCCTGGCCGCCAGCTCCGGGGTCAGCCGGATCGGCCCGCGCAGTTCGACGTTCTCGCCGATCTTGAAGCCTCGCCCGTACGGCCCGGCCTGCGGGTCGTGCAGCCGCACCGTCCGCAGCACGGTCGCGGGGTCGGGCGCGTACGGCAGCAGCAGCGTGGGCCCCTTGCGCAGCCGCCGGGCCATGAGGAAGTCGGAGATCATACCCATGCGGCCACTGTCGCGCCCGGCACTTGCGGTTCGCTTGGACCCCGTGCTCGGACCTCTCACGCGTGGACCCCGCGCGTGGACGCCGGTGCTATCGGGCCGCCGAGCCGCGGACCTGGAGGGAGGCCAGCAGCGCCGCGCTGGCCTGCGTGATCTCCTCGACCGCGCGGTCGAACGCCTCGGCGTTGTGCGCGGCGGGCGCGCGGAAGCCGGAGATCTTGCGGACGTACTGGAGGGCCGCCGCCCGGATGTCCTCCTCGGTCACCTCGTCGGTGAAGGGCGCGCGCAGGGTTTTGATGCTTCGGCACATGTGCCCATACTGACCGATCGGAGACACCGTCAGGGGCGGAAGACGGCGGCGCCGAAGTCCTCGGCCACCTTGCGCAGCATCGCGGCGAGCTCCTCGCGGTCGACCGCGTCGATGCGTTCGGCAGGTCCGGACACCGACATCGCCGCGAAGGTCCGCCCGCCGTCGTGGACCGGCACGGCCATGCAGTGCACCCCGCTCTCCTCCTCGCCCAGGTCGAGCGCGTATCCCCGGGCGCGCACCCGGTCGAGCTCCTCCAGCAGTTCTCCGATCTCGGTGATCGTCCGGTCCGTACGGCGGGGCAGCCCGGTGCGCCGGAACACCGCCGCCGCGTCGTCCCGCTCCGCCAGCAGGGCCTTGCCGACGGCCGTGCTGTGCGGCAGCACCCGGCGCCCGACCTCGGCGAACATCCGCAGCCTGCGCGGCGAGGGCACCTGGGCCACGTAGACGACGTAGTCGCCCTCCAGCACGGCGAGATTGGCGGTCTCGCCGGACAGTTCCACGAGCCTCGCGAGGTAGGGCTCGGCCCAGACCGCGAGCATCCGCTCGGCCACGCCGCCGATGCGCACCAGCGCGCCGCCGAGGGCGTAGCGACGGTCGGACTCCTGCCGGACGTACCCGCGGGCCAGCAGCGTCTGTAACAGCCGGTGGATCGTCCCGTACGGCAGACCGGTCGTGGCCGCGATCTCCGACAGACCGGCCTGGCCGCCGTGCTCGGACAGTGCTTCGAGCACGTCCAGCGCCCGGTCGACGCTCTGCACGCTCATCGCGTTCTCCTCCTCGGCCGTGTCATCCTCAATGCGGCGACCGTCCCAGCATGCCGGGATCCAGCCCGCGCAGCGAGGCGTCGAGGACCTCGGCCGTGTGCGCGACCCTGATCTCCCCCTTGCCGGCCCTGCGTACGGCGGCCGCGATCTGCATCGTGCATCCCGGGTTGGCCGACACCAGCACCTCGGCGCCGGCGGCGAGCACCCGCTCGGCCTTGCGGTCGCCCAACTGGCGGGCCGCCTCCGGCTGGAAGAGGTTGTAGGTGCCCGCGGACCCGCAGCAGATCGCGGACTCCTCGACCTCCCGCAGCTCCAGCCCGGGAATCGCGCGCAGCAGCTCGCGCGGCTGGGCGCGCACGCCCTGGGCGTGGGCCAGGTGACAGGCGTCGTGGTAGGCGACCGCGACCGGCAGCGGGTGACGCGCGGCGACAGGTCCCAGCTCGATCAGGAACTCCGCCAGGTCGTGGGTCCGCAGCGCCTCCGCGCGGGCCGCCCAGCCGGGCTCGCCGGCCAGCACCTCGGCGTAGTCCTTCATGCTCGACCCGCAGCCCGCCGCGTTCACCACCACGGCGTCCACCCCGGCACGCTCGAAGACGGCGATCGTGCGGCGGGCGAACCCGCGCGCCTCGGCCTCGCGGCCCGCGTGCAGCGACAGCGCCCCGCAGCAGCCCTGCCGGGGCGGGATCACCACGTCGCAGCCCTCCAGCGCGAGCACCCGGGCCGTCGCCGCGTTGACCTGCGGAAAGAACTCGCCCTGCACACAGCCGGTGAGCAGCCCGACCCGCGCCCTGCGGCGTCGCCTCGCCCGCACCAGCGGCGGCAGCCGTACGGGCCGGGGGACGCCGGGCGCCAGTTCGGCCATCGCACCGAGGGAGGGGTGCACCTGTTCGAGGAACGGCCGCAGGCGCCTGCTCAGCCGCATGGGCAGCCGCATCGCCCGCAGCCTGCGCCGGTAGGGGAACAACGCGAACACCAGCGCCCGGATCGCGCGCTCGTCCGGGCGGCGCACGTGCTCGCGCTCGACGACCGCGCGGGTCTGCTCGATCAGGCGGTCGTACCGGACGCCGGACGGGCACGCGGTGACGCACGCCATGCAGCCCAGGCAGGCGTCGAAGTGACCGGCCATCGCGTCGGTGAGCGGCGTGCCCTCGACGCGCTGGCCCATGAGGTGGACGCGTCCGCGCGGGGAGTCCATCTCCTCGCCCCACAGCACGTACGTCGGGCAGGTGGGCAGGCAGAACCCGCAGTGGACGCAGTCCCTGATCAGCTCGGGGTCCATTCAGATACCTCCGACGAATCGTCCGGGGGACAGCCGCCGATCGGGGTCGAACCGCTCCTTGATTCGGCGCATCAGCGGCAGCGCGCCGACGCGCCCCCACCGGTCGAGGCGGCGCCCGGCTTCTGGGGGCGCGGCGAGCACGACCACGCCTGCCTGCTCGCCGAGGTCGGCGCGCAGCTGGGAGGTGAACCCGGCGACCATTGCCGGCTCGGTGTCCGGCGGCAGGGCGACGTGGAGCACCTGTGCGGCGAGCGAGCCTCGCAGGGCCGCTCGGGAGCCTGTGACCCGGGCCGCCGATGAGAAGGCAAGGAGGGTCTCGGCCAGAAGGGTGGGCGCGTTCCTGACCTCCAGCAGGATCTCCCCGCCGTCCTGGACCTCGGACCGCGCGCCGGGCGGCCCGGCAGCCCCTTCCGGCGGCTCCGGGAGGCCTCCCCACCACGGCGGCGGCTCCTCGGTCACCTCCGCCGTCTCGCCCACTAGCTCGCCCAGCAGTTCACACAGTGTCTTGGCGCGCTCGCCTGCGGCGGCGCCCTCGAGGAGGACGGCCAGGGTGCAGGGGCCGTCCACGTCCGGCCAGTCGATCTCGACCGCGCTTGGTTCCAGCTGCGACTCGGTCACCGCGGGGACCGCCGCCGCCAGAGATCCGGCCAGGTCCGTGGTGAGGGTCTCGAAGGTCAGGCCGTCCTCCGTCGTCCAGGTCCCATTCGTTTTGGTCACCGGCCGTTCGACTGTCGCCGTCACCCAGGCGCGGGCGGCGGGCAGGGGATGGAGGCGGAACGTCGCGTCCGCGATGATCCCGAGCGTGCCGTACGAGCCGGTGAACAGCTTGCCGAGGTCGTATCCGGCGACGTTCTTGACGACCTTCCCGCCCGACTTGGCGATGGTTCCGTCGGCCAGCACGACCGTGACACCGATGAGCAGGTCGCGGGCGGTGCCGTACCGGAACCTGCGCGGCCCGGCGATGCCGGTGGCCAGCAGCCCGCCGACCGTGGTGCCGGGCACGGGCACGTCGAGCGCGAGCTCCTGGTTCTCCCCGGCGAGCGCGCCGGCCAGCGCCTCCAGAGTCACCCCGGCCTGTGCCCGCACGACCAGGTCGCCCGCCGCGTGCTCCAGCACCCGGTTCATGCGGCACAGGTCGACAAGCACGTCGCAGCGGGCGGGCGGGGCGCCCCAGTGCAACTTGGTCCCGCCGCCGGTCACGACCACGGCGAGGTCGTGCGCGGCACAGACCCGCATCACGGCCGCGATCTCCTCGGCCGACTCGGGCAGCGCCACCCGGCGCGGCCGCACGCCCGCGACCTCGTCCCCGTCGCCCGCCGCGCGCACGGCCACACCGGTCGCCTCCAGCGCGTCCCAGACGTCCCGCGCGTCCATCAGACCTGCCCGTCCATCAGAACTGTTCCGCCAGGCCGGTCTCGACCAGGGGATGAGCGCCTCTGCGCACTCCCGGCGCCTCCCCGCACAGGCGCGGGGTGGGGAAGATCTTGCCCGGGTTCGCCAGGCCCTCCGGGTCGAACGCGCACCGCACGAGTTGCATGGTGTCGAGGTCGTCCTCGGTGAACATCCGGGGCATGTGGCGGGCCTTGTCCACGCCGACGCCGTGCTCCCCGGTGATCGACCCGCCGTGCTCGACGCACAGGTCGAGGATGCGCCCGCTGACGGCCTCGGCGCGCTCGGCCTCGCCGGGCACCGAGTCGTCGAACAGCACGAGGGGATGGAGGTTCCCGTCGCCCGCGTGGAAGACGTTGGCCACGCGGATGCCGTACTCCTCCTGCAGCCGGTCGATCCCCGCGAGCACGCTCGGCAGCGCGGTCCGCGGCACCACGCCGTCCTGCACGATGTAGGCCGGGCTGATGCGGCCGACGGCGGCGAACGCCGACTTGCGGCCCTTCCAGATGGCCGCCCGCTCCTCGGCGGAGGCGGCCACCCGGATCTCGAAGGCGCCGCTGTCGCGGCAGATGCGCTCCACGGCGGCGAACTGGTGCTCCACCTCGGCCCGCGGGCCGTCCAGCTCCACCACCAGTACGGCTCCCGCCCCGGCGGGGTAGCGGCAGTGGACGGCGGCCTCGGCCGCCTCGATCGCCAGCGCGTCCATCATCTCGATCGCGGCGGGCACGACGCCCGCCGCGATGATCGCCGACACCGCGTGCCCGCCGGCCTCGATGCCGGTGAAGGCGGCGAGCAGGGTCGTGACCGCCTCGGGCGCCCGCGACAGCCGTACGGTGATCGTGGTGGCGATGCCGAGCGTGCCCTCGGAGCCGATGAACGCGCCGAGCAGGTCGTAGCCGGGGTCGTCGGCGGACAGCTCCACGATCTCCCCGTCGGGCGTGACGACCTCGGCGGCGAGCACGTGGTTGACCGTGAAGCCGTACTTGAGACAGTGCGCGCCGCCCGAGTTCTCCGCCACGTTGCCGCCGATGGAGCAGACCTGCTGGCTGGAGGGGTCGGGGGCGTAGTAGTAGCCCCGGTCGCGGACCGCCTCGGTGATGGCCAGGTTCGTCACCCCGGGCTCCACCACGGCCCGGCGGTTCGGGATGTCGATCTCAAGGATCCGCCGCATGCGCGAGGTGACGATCAGCACGCCGTCCGTGCGGGGGAGGGCACCGCCCGACAGGCCGGTGCCCGACCCCCGGGCGACGAACGGCACGCCGTGCTCGCCGCACAGCCGCACCACCGCGGCGACCTGCTCGGCGTTTTCGGGCAGCACGACCACCCCGGGGGTCGCCCGGTGGTTGGTCAGCCCGTCGCACTCGTAGGTGCGCAGCCGTACGGGGTCGGTGACGACGGCGTCGGCCGGGAGCACGGCGGCCAGCCGCGCCGTCAGCCGTTCGAGCCCGGGCATCGGCTTCCCCTCACATCGTCACGGCATCCGCGCGTACGCGGGCAGCGTGAGAAACTCCGCGAAGTCGTCGTCAAGGGCGACCTCCTTGAACAGCGCCGTGGCCTGTGCGTAGAGCCGCTCGTCGTAACCCGGCTCGGTGGCGATCCGGGCCAGCTCCTCCTCGATGATCCGCTCGGCGAGCTCCCGTGTCACCACCGCGCCGCTGTCGGCCAGCGTGATGTCGTTGTGGATCCACTGCCAGACCTGCGAGCGGGAGATCTCGGCCGTCGCCGCGTCCTCCATCAGGTTGTGGATCGCTGCGGCGCCGTTGCCGCCCATCCAGGCCGCCAGGTAGCGCAGGCCGACGTCCACGTTGTTGCGCAGTCCGGCCTCGGTGATCTCACCGGGGGTCTTGGACACCGCCAGCAGATCCTCGGCCGTGACGTGGACGTCCTCGCGCAGCCGGTCGAGCTGGTTGGGCCGGTCGCCGAGCACGCCGTCGAACACCTCGCGGCAGATCGGCACGAGGTCGGGGTGGGCCACCCAGGAGCCGTCGAAGCCGTCACCCGACTCGCGGGTCTTGTCGGCCCGCACCTTCTCCAGCGCGACCTTGTTGACCTCGGGATCGCGGCGCGAGGGGATGAAAGCCGCCATGCCGCCGATGGCGTGCGCGCCGCGCTTGTGGCAGGTGCGCACCAGCAACTCGGTGTAGGCGCGCATGAACGGCGCGGTCATCGTCACCGCGTTGCGCTCGGGCAGCAGGAACTCCCGGCCCCGGGTGCGGAACTTCTTGATGACGCTGAACAGGTAGTCCCAGCGGCCCGCGTTGAGGCCCGCGGAGTGTTCCCGCAGCTCGTAGAGGATCTCCTCCATCTCGAACGCCGCCGGGTAGGTCTCGATGAGCACGGTCGCCCGGATCGTCCCCCGGGGGATGCCGAGCAGCTCCTGGGCCCGGACGAACACGTCGTTCCAGAGCCGCGCCTCCAGGTGCGACTCCATCTTCGGCAGGTAGAAGTACGGGCCGCGGCCCTTGCCGATCTGCCGGGTGGCGCAGTGGAAGAAGTAGAGCCCGAAGTCGACCAGCGAGGCGGACGTGGGCGAGCCGTCCACCACGATGTGCTTCTCCGGCAGGTGCCAGCCGCGCGGGCGGACCACGATCGTGGCCAGCTCCTCGTCCGGCCGCAGCGCGTACGTCTTGCCGCCGGAGGAGAAGTCGATCGCGCGGTCGAGGGCGTCGCGCAGGTTGAGCTGCCCGTTGACCGTGTTCTCCCATGTCGGGGAGTTGGCGTCCTCGAAGTCGGCCAGCCACACCTTGGCGCCCGAGTTGAGCGCGTTGATCGTCATCTTGCGGTCGACAGGACCGGTGATCTCGACCCGGCGGTCCTCCAGCCCCGGCGCCGGCGGGGCGACCCGCCACTCGGACTCCCGGACGTGGGCGGTCCCGGGAAGGAAGTCGAGCATGCCGCCGGCGGACAGCTCCTCCTGCCGCGCCTGCCGGGCGCCGAGCAGATCCCTGCGCCTGGGGTCGAACTCGCGGTGCAAGGTGGCCACGAAGCCGAGGGCCTCGGGAGTGAGGATCTCGTCGAACCGGTCCAGCATGGGGCCTTTGATCTCGACGTTTTCCATCTTTTCCACCTTCCGGAAAACTGGTTCTGAATGGTGGAATTGACGCTACTTCAGGCGACGGCAGGGGGTCAACGCCGGGGGTTCCTCAGGGGACGGTCCGGGGATTCCCCGATGGGAGACGGCGTACGCATCCCTGAAGATCGAGGACATGAGAAACAAGACGATGGCCGTCGCGGGGGCCGTCCTGGGAATGAGCCTCGTCGTCACGGCATGCGACGTGCGGATCGGCTTCGGCGGGCAGCAGGCCGTGGAGTCCTACGACGTGACGGACAAGGTGACCGTCCTGGACACCCGCACCGGGTCGGGCGACATCGTGGTGAACGAGAGCGACAGGTCCGGCGTCCACGTCACCGAGACCCTGCACTGGCGCGGAGACAAGCCCAAGGACGGCCATTCCGTCGAGGGGGACACGCTCACACTGGCCTACAAGTGCGACAACTGCTCGGTGGACTACGAGGTGGAGGTGCCGCGCGGTCTCACCATGAAGATCGACACCGCGTCGGGAGACCTCACCCTGCGCGACGTCACCGGCCAGGTGAACGCCTCCACCGGCTCGGGCGACGTCGACGCGCGGGGGCTCGCCGCCAAGCAGGTCAACACCCGCACGGGATCGGGGGACATCACGCTGCGGTTCACCGCCGTACCCGACCAGGTGCAGGCCGTGACCGGGTCGGGCGACGGCCGGCTCTGGGTGCCGGACGGCACCTACAACGTCAACGCGTCGACGGGGAGCGGCGACCGCAGGATCGAGGTGCCGGACGACGAATCGGCGCCGCACACGATCACGATCAGGACCGGATCGGGCGACGCCGAGGTGCACAAGCTCTGACGCGGCGCTACCGCGGCCGTCCGCGGCGCTCCGGCCTCAGGGGCGGGAGCGGCCTTCGGGCCGCGGATCGCGTCACGCGAGCACGGACTGGTTGGAGCGGAAGACGCCGGCGGGGTCGCGGCGACGCTTGATCTCCCGCAGCCGGGCCAGGGTGTCCGGGTCGAACGCGGAGACGGCCGTCTCGCCACCGCCCAGATAGGTCAGCGGCTTGCGGCCGGTCGTGTGCGGCGCCATCGCCCGGGCGATGTCCGCCAGCCGCGCGGCGACCGCCTGACCGCTCTCCGGCGACATGATCGGCCCGATCATGCCCAGCAGGTACGGCTCGGCGATGGGTCCGGCCGCTCCGCCGCCGTCGGCGGGCCGGCTCACCGCGCCGCCCAGGTGGCGCACCTGCACCGAGGCCAGGGGGGCGATGTCGCCCGCGGCCGCGAGCAGATCGGCGCCCACGGCGTCGCCGAGCCCGGTCAGCAGTTCGCCGCGGCCCGCGCCGGGCACCGGCTGCGTCGGCTCGGCGCAGATGCCGCCCAGGGCGTCGAGCGGCATCACGGCGCGGGTGTCGAGCATCATGCCGGGAATGTCCTCGAACCGCCGCAGCAGGTCGCGCCCCTCCTCCTCACCGCCGAGGAACGTCGAGTCCACCGCGACCCCGGAGAGGCCGCGCAGCGGCTCGGGGACCTGGGGCAACGGGGGGAACTTCACCATCGTGAACCAGGCGGTCAGCTCCGCGGGCGCAGTCGAGGTCACCTCGCGGTACGCGGCGAGCACCTCCGGCGCCCGCTCGGCCGGCCACAGCATGCGCCCGCCGTACAGCAGGGGTGCCGGGTGCAGGTCCAGCTCCATCGCCGTCACCAGCGCGAAGTCGCCGCCGCCGCCGCGCAGGGCCCAGAACAGGTCGGGGTCGGAGTCCGCCGTCACGCGTAAGGCCTCGCCGTCCGCGTCGACCACCTCGAAGGCCCGTACGGCGCCGGACGCCCAGCCGTGCCTGCGGGCGAACCAGCCGAGCCCGCCGCCGAGCGTGTAGCCGGTCACGCTGACGACGGGGGAACTGCCGGGCAGGCCGGTCAGCCCGTGCTTGCCGGTCGCGCTGAGCAACTCGCCCCACTGCACGCCGGCCTCGACCCGGGCGGTCCGCTGCTCCGGCTGGATTTCCACACCGCGCAGCCGTCCGGTGCGCACCAGGATCGTCCCGTCGAGCCGGGTCGTGGCGCCGTGCCCGCTCGGCTGCGCGGCCACGGCGTGACCGGCCTGCTTCGCGTACCGGACCACGGCGGCGGCGTCCGCGGCGTCCTCGATCTCCACGACGGCCCGCACCTGCTGGTCCACGGCCCGGTTCCAGGGCAGCCGGGCCGCCTCGAAGTCGTCGTCGCCGGGCACGAGCACCCGTCCGCGCACCGCCCGCCGCAGATCGGCTTCAAAATTCGACACGTTTTTCCTCCTGATTCACGTTCTCTGATCGGCCCGACATCCTGGTGCGGGCAGCCGGATGAAAATCGACTGGGAGTGTGCTGCTACGGCGGCCCACAAGCCGGGCAATACGCTACAGATCGAAATCTTCGCGTCCAGAGGAATCATGGAATCCCGCCCGTGCGGCCCGTTAAAGATCGTCGGCCCGGCACGCCGTGGATATCGGCACGAACGGGCGGCGAGCGGTGCCGGCCATGGTCGTTCCGAAACCGGAATGGGCCGGTTCGCTCGACCGGGGCAGGCACCTTCCGGGACCGTCCGCCGGCACCGCAGGCCTGTGCGGGCCGGGCCGCCGTGCCGCGCGACTCCCGGCCCCGAACTGGGCTCATCGGAACCGGGCTCACCAGGATCGGGCACATAAGGGAGTGCGTACGTCCCGGCGGTCGTGTCACCATCGACGAAGGGCGCTCCGGGGCCGGGAAGGCATCGGCGCGTCCGGCTGTTCTGTCTAGTAGAGATGACATATATGCGAAACGAGCCCGAAGACTTCGCCGTGGGCGATTACGAACTGGAAGAGCGCCAGGCGCTCCGCCGCGTTGCGGGTCTGTCGACAGAGCTCGAAGACATCACCGAAGTCGAGTACCGCCAGCTCCGCCTGGAGCGTGTGGTCCTGGTAGGCGTCTGGGCGGGTGGCACCATCCTGGACGCGGAGAACTCGCTGCAGGAGCTGAAGCTCCTGGCGGAGACCGCCGGTTCCCAGGTGCTGGAGGGTCTGATCCAGCGTCGGGACCGGCCCGACCCCGCCACCTACATCGGATCGGGCAAGGCGATCGAGCTGCGCGACATCGTCGCCGCCAGCGGCGCCGACACCGTGATCTGCGACGGCGAGCTGACCCCCGGTCAGCTCCGTCAGCTCGAAGAGGTCGTGAAGGTCAAGGTCATCGACCGGACCGCGCTGATCCTCGACATCTTCGCGCAACACGCCAAGAGCCGTGAGGGCAAGGCGCAGGTCGAGCTGGCACAGCTGCAGTATCTGCTGCCGCGCCTGCGAGGCTGGGGTGGCAACCTGTCGAGGCAGGTCGGCGGCCGCGCCGCGGGCGGCGTCGGCATCGGCGGCCGCGGCCCCGGTGAGACCAAGATCGAGCTGGATCGGCGGCGGATCCGCGAGCGCATGGCCAAGCTGCGGCGGCAGATCAAGGAGATGTCGACCGCCCGGCAGACCATGCGGCACCGCAGGCAGGCCCGCGAGGTGCCGGCCGTGGCGATCGCCGGATACACCAACGCCGGCAAGTCGTCGCTGCTCAACCGGCTGACCGGCGCGGGCGTGCTGGTCGAGGACGCGCTGTTCGCGACCCTCGACCCCACCGTGCGCAAGGCGCGTACGCCCGAGGGCCGCCTGTTCACGCTGGCCGACACGGTCGGCTTCGTACGGCACCTGCCCCACCAGCTCGTCGAGGCGTTCCGCTCGACGCTGGAGGAGGTGGCCGACGCCGATCTGATCCTCCACGTGGTGGACGGGTCGCATCCCGATCCCGAGTCGCAGATCGCGGCGGTCCGCGAGGTGCTGGCCGAGATCGAGGGCGCGCGGGACATCCCGGAGATCGTGGTCGTCAACAAGGCCGACGCCGCCGACCCGGTCGTGCTGACCCGGCTGACGATGAAGGAGCGGCACAGCATGGTCGTTTCCGCCCGCACCGGGACCGGGATCGCCGAGCTGATGTCGATGATCGAGCGCGAGCTGCCCCGCCTCGACCACGAGGTCAGGCTGCTGGTGCCGTACGACAGGGGCGACCTGATCGCGCGGGCGCACGACGAGGGCGAGGTCCTGTCGCTGGAGCACACCGGCGACGGCACCGTCCTGCACGCCCGGGTCTTCGCCGACCTGTACGCGGAGCTGGACCGGGTGGCCAAGCCCGTCGAGACCGTCTGACGCCATTTATCGGCGGGTCACCTTCCGCGTGTCGGTGGCCCGCCAACGGTTGCCCTTGCTACGATAAGGAAAGCCTAATGGGACCTTATGGCGTGGGTAACAACATGACACCAGGCAGTGTGGTCACCCTTTCCAAGGCGTTCGCGGACATGGGATCGGCATCGGCGATCCTGATCTCTCCGCAGCGTGTGAGACGACTGATGCGTTCGATGCGCATGAGATCGACGTGCGTTTCTGTCGCCAACTCTGTACATCCGGCCCACCGGTGAAATACCGTAACTGAACTAAATCGTCCGGGTTCGAGATCCCGGCGGTAGGGTCATCGCACAACATCGGTGCGCGATGAGGCAGGAGACCCCCCATGACGTCCGGACACGCAGCGGACCCGGCGGGCCAGGCGCCCGCAGGCGGGGGCCGTTCGTCGTCCAGGGGTGTTCGGCAGGTGGTCGGATGACCGTTCGCCTTCTCACCAACATCGGCCGGCTGTGGACCGGGCACGACGTCTGCAGCAACGCCGCGATTCTGGTGCACAACGACCGGATCGCATGGGTCGGCCGCGCCGCGGACCTCCCGCAGAGCGTTCCCGGAGTTGTGGACGACATCGTCGACGTCGACCACGTGGAGAACCTCGGCGGCGCTCTCGTCACACCCGGCCTCATCGACGCGCACACCCATCCCGTGTACGCCGGCAACAGGTACGCCGAGATGGCGATGCGATCCGGAGGCTCCAGCGCCTCGGCCATCGCGGCGGCGGGCGGCGGCATCGGATCGACCGTCACCGTGACGCGCGGCACCGACCCCTGGACACTGTGCAACGGGGTCCGCGAACGGCTGCGCGAGTGGCTGCTCAACGGCACCACGACCGTCGAGGCCAAGACCGGCTACCACCTGACCCGCGACGGCGAGCTGGCCGACGTGCGGCTGCTGCGCGAGCTCGAGAAAGAGCCGATGATGCCGCGGGTCCACGTCACGTTCCTGGCCGCCCACGTGGTGCCGCCGGAATACTTCGGCCGCCAGCGCGACTACGTCGAGGCCGTGGCCTCCTGGTGCGCGGACGCCGCCGGCGCCGGGGCCGACAGCGTGGACGTCTACTGCGACGACGGTCATTTCACCGCGGAGGAGGCCCGCTGGGTGCTGGCTTCCGGCCGCAACGTCGGGCTGCTGCCCCGGATCCACGCGGGCGCGTACAACCGGCGCGGCGCCGTCCAGCTCGCGGCCGAGATGGGCTGCGCCTCCGCCGACCTGCTCCACCACGCCTCCGACGAGGACGTCGCCCTGATGGCGAGGTACGGCGTGCCCGCCGTCGTCTGCCCGGGCGCGGCCCTGCAGGTGGGCCACCTCCCGCCGGTGCGGCGGATGCTGGCCCAGGGCGTCCCGGTGGCGCTCGGCAGCGACCACAACCCCGGCCACTGCGGTATCACCTCGATGTCCCTGGTCATCAGCCTCGCGGTGGCGGCGTTCGGGATGAGCGTCGGAGACGCCCTGCGGGCCGCCACGCTGGGCGGCGCCCAGGTCCTCGGTGCCCCCGACCGCGGCATCCTCGCGCCCGGCCGCCTCGCCGACATCGTGCAGTGGGACGCCGACCACGAGGGCGCGTTCGCCTGGTCGTTCGGCCTCAAGCCGCGTCGCGTGTGGCGGGGTGGAGTCCCCGTTCAGTGACGCCCCCGCCCGGCCGGGGCCCTCGCGCCGAGACCGCCGGAGGCCGGCCGCGGCCGGCCTCGGCGCGCGCCGGCGTCTCCACCGGCGCCGCGTCATCTGAGTTCATGACCAGGTTGCCAGGCGATCAGCCCTGGGTAATCTCGCGATATGTCACCGTCTGTCGCTGTCGTCACTGATTCCACGGCGTACCTCGGCGCCGAGGCGACCGGTAGGTGGGACGTCACCGTCGTACCGGTTCAGGTGGTCCTGGGGGATGGCGAAGTCGACGACGTGACCCCCTTCGACGCGAACCTGCTCGCACACGCTCTCAAGGACCGCTCGCCGATCGTCACCTCGCGCCCGCCCCCCGAGCGTTTCGCGGACGTCTACCGGCGGGCCGCCGCGAACGGCTTTTCCGAGGTCGTCTCCATCCACCTGTCCGGCGCGCTGTCGGGCACCGCCGACTCCGCTCGTCTCGCCGCGCGTGACGCCCCCGTGCCGGTGGAGGTCGTCGACAGCGGGTCGATCGCGATGGGGCTCGGCTTCGCGGTGCTGGCCGCCGCGCGGGCGGCCGTCGCGGGAGCCCCCGCCGCCGAGGTGGCCGCCGTGGCCCGGCGGCGGGCCGCTGCCACGAGCACGTTCTTCTACGTGGAGACGCTCGACTATCTGCGGCACGGCGGGCGGATCGGCCGGGTGACCAACCTCCTGGGGTCGGCGCTGTCGATCAAACCGCTGTTGCGTATGGCCGACGGCGAGATCGGCGTGCTGGAGAAGGTCCGCACCGCGAGCCGTGCTCTGTCCCGCCTGGAGGATCTGGCCGTGGAGACGGCCGGGGACCGGCCGGTCGACGTGGCCGTGCAGCACCTCATGGCGGCCGAACGGGCCGAGGCGCTCACCAAGGGGCTGACCGCACGGCTGCCCAGGCTCGTACGGATGTGGGTGGCCGAGATCGGCCCCGTCCTCGGCGCGCACGTCGGCCCCGGGATGCTCGGCGTCACCGTCGCCCCCGCCGCGGTGGACTGAGCCCGTCGACGCCGCGGTGCGTTCGCCGCCGTCGGCACATTCCCTCGCACCGGCGGTGAATCCGCCGCGGCGGTTCGCGGGTTGTCCACAGAATTCCGCTCGGGACCGGGCGGGGGCATGGCGTGTGCCTACCGTCCTTGGCGTGCGAAGCAAGGAGTCTCGCGGGGCCGCACGCGGCGTCGCCGCCGGCGAGTCCCGCCTGCGCGGGCTGTTGCGTCCGCTCGATCCGGTTCCCCCGTCCGCCCGCCTGCGGTCGGCGCCGTCCCCGCCAGGGCCGCCGCCGTCCTTCGGCGCTCCTCACCCCGTCCGTACGGAGACCCGTCCGCCGGGCCGTCCGCCTGAGGAGGCTGAGGACGGCCCTTGCCGTGAGGACCTTTCCGGCCTGCCCGAGGAGGTCGCGCATCGGTGGGAAGGATGTGCGGACGGGCCCGAGGTCGCCACGCGTGACCTGCGAACGCTCGGACGGACGGCTCTCGGCCGCGCCCTGCCACGGCTCGATCCCGGCATGCCCGGGCTACGGGTGCTGGTGGCCGCCGGGTTGCTCGCGGCGGTCGTCACCGGGATCCTCGTCTGGCGGTCGAGGCCGGTGGCCGAGCCGATCGCCCCGCCGCTCCCGGCCGCCGCCGTTCGCGACCTCGGCCCTGCCTCCGCCCCCGCCGCCGGCCCCGCAGTGGTGCAGAGTGCGGCCTCGCCTGCGACGCCGGCACCTGAAGGCGGCGCCGGGCCGGGCGCCAGAGCCTACGTCCCGGGCATCGCGGCCCCATCCGGCGCATCGGCTCAGGTCGTGGTGTACGTGACGGGCAAGGTCCGCGACCCGGGGGTGTTCGTTCTCGCGCCGGGCTCACGGGTCGCCGACGCGATCGAGGCCGCGGGCGGCCTTCGGAAGGGCGCGAAACCGGGCGGAATCAACCTGGCCCGGCGCGTGGTGGACGGTGAACAGATCGTCGCCGGAAGCCCGGCGCCGCCCGGCGCGGGCCCTGCTCCGGGTCCTGCAGGCGTGGGGCCGGGAGGCCCGGAGGCCGGAGTGGTGAACCTCAACACCGCCACCGCCGAGCAACTCGACGCGCTGCCCGGGATCGGCGGTGTGATCGCGCAACGGATCGTCGACTACCGGACCTCTCGCGGAGGTTTCCAGAGCGTGGACCAGCTGAAAAACGTTCCGGGCATCGGAGAAAGGAAGTTCGCCGAGATGCGCGACAGGATCTCCGTGTGACCGCCGTCGGCCGCCCCCACGACCTCCCCGAGGGCCGCGACGAGCCGGGGCAGGACGAGCAGGGACGTGATGGATCGGGCCGAGATCAGCCTGGAGTCGGCAGGACGGTCTCCGGTCCGGCGGCGCTGGCCACTCCGGCGTTGGCCTCCTGGCTCACGGCACTCGTGCTGCTCGGCTGCCCCGCCGTCGCCGGAGCCGCCGTGGCACTGGCCGCGGCTGTCGCGGGCGCCGTCACCTGGGCCGTGGCGCGGCGCCCCAACGACATGGCGGACCCCGCCCAGGCTCCGGTGGGAGAGTACGGCCGGGGTGGCGCCGCCGAGGCAGGCGTGCGCGTCGGCGGGCGATTCGCCGGCCCGACGGGGGCGCCGGGCGCCGCCGTCAGGATCGCGCTGGCGGCGCTCGCGTCCGTGACCGTCACGGCCTCGGTGACGGCGTTCACGGTTCACGGGGTGACCACCGGGCCGGTGCCGGAACTGGCCCGCCGGGACGCCACGGTGACCGCAGAGGCCGAGATCACCGACGATCCGCGTATCCGGCCGCACCAGGGCGGGGTGTCCCGGCGGGAGACGGCGGTCGTCCGGGCCCGGATGCTCGTGGTGACAACCGCCCGGGAGCGGTACGTCGTGGATGTGCCCGTCGTGCTGCTGGGTCCCGCCGACGGGTGGCGTTCGCTGCTGCCGAGCCAGCGGGTCCGGGTGCGCGGGCGGCTGAGCCCGGCCGAGCCGGGTGAGCCGGTCGCGGCCGTGATGCTCGTCCGGGGGCCGCCCGAGCCGATCGGCGCGCCCTCCGCCGTGCAGCGTGCGGCCGGAGTGCTGCGCGCGGGGCTGCGCGAGGCGAGCGGCGTGCTGCCGGACGACCAGCGCGGTCTGTTGCCCGGCCTGGTCGTCGGCGACGTGTCGCGCCTCGACGAGGAGGTCCGGCTCGACCTGGCGACGGCGGGGCTCGGCCACCTCACCGCCGTTTCCGGCACCAACCTGGCGATCGTGGCGGGCGCCGTGCTGGTGCTCGGGCGCTTCGCCGGCCTGCCACTGGCCCTCCGGGCCGTGGTCGCGGTCGTCGCGATGATCGCGTTCTCGATCGTGGCGAGGCCGTCGCCGAGCGTGTTGCGAGCCCTCGTCATGGGAACCGTCGCCGCCGTGGCACTTGGCACCGGCCGCACCCGCGACGGCGTGGCCGCCCTGTCGGCGACCGTGCTGGGACTGGTCGTGTTCGATCCCGGGCTGTCCCGGCAGTGGGGCTTCGCGCTGTCGGTGTTCGCGACCGGCGGCATCCTGGTCCTCGCGCCCCGGTGGCGTGACCGGCTGACGGCGCGCCGGGTGCCCCGCCTGCTCGCCGAGGCCCTGGCCGTGGCCGCCGCGGCGCAGACGGCCGTCACGCCCCTGCTGGTGCTGATGTCCGGGCGCCTCGACCTGGCCGCGATCCCGGCCAACCTGCTCGCCGAGCCCGCGGTGGCGCCCGCGACGGTGCTCGGGTTCTGCGCCGCCGTGATCGCGCCGGTGAGCATGGACCTGGCCCGGCTGCTGGTGCGCCCCGCCGGGTGGGCCGTGGGCTGGATCATCGCGGTGGCCCAGCGGGCGGCGGACCTTCCGTTCGCCTCGGCCGAGTGGCTCGGGGGCGTGCCGGGAGTCGCCGTGCTCGCGGTGGCGGCCGTCGCGGGATGGCTCGTCCTGCGGGGCCGTGCACGCAGGCGCCTGGTCGCGGCGCTCGCCGCGGGAGCGTTGCTCGCCGCCCTCGTGGCCATGCCGGTGGTGTCGCCCTGGCCGCCGCCGGGATGGCTGCTGGTCGTCTGCGACGTCGGCCAGGGGGACGCCCTGGTGCTGGCGGCAGGTCCCGGCCGGGCGGTGGTGGTCGACGCCGGGCCGCAGCCGGGCCCCGCCGACCGGTGCCTGCGCGCTCTCGGAGTGCGACAGGTGCCGCTCGTGGTCCTCACCCACCCCCACCTCGACCACGTCGGCGGGCTGCCCGGTGTGCTGCGCCGCCGCGCGGTGGGGGCGGTGGTCGTGAGCCCGGGCCGCGTGCCGGAGGGCGAGGCCGGTCGCGTCTCCGCGCAGCTCAGGACGGCCCGAATCCCGGAATGGCAGGCGGTTCCAGGGATGCGGTGGCGATTCGGGCCGAGCGAGATCACCGTGCTCGCCCCCGAGCCCGGTGTGGCGCCGCAGGGCACCGGCGAGGGGGCGACGGCCAACAACGCCAGCGTCGTGCTGCTGGTCCGCTGGTCCGGCCCGCCCACGGCACCACGCGACCCGCCGCCCGCAGCGCACGGCGTAGCCGCAGTGCAGGGCGCAGCCGCAGTGCGGGGCGCAGCGGCAGTGCCCGCAGTGCCTCGGGTGTCCGGAGCGCCCGGAGCGCCTGCCGGTCCCGGCGCACTACCAGCGTCGGGACCGATTCTGGGGGCGGCCCTGCTCGCCGGGGACCTGGAGACGGAGGCGCAGGAGGCCCTGGTGCGGTGCGGCCTGCCTCGGGTCGACGTGCTGAAAGTGCCCCATCACGGGTCGTCCCGGCAGGCGCCGGCCTTCCTCGCCGCCACGGGCGCGCGGGCCGCCCTCATCAGCGTCGGCGCGGTCAACGACTACGGGCATCCCGCCCCGCTGACGCTGCGGCGCCTGCGCTGGCTCGGCATGCGGCCCTACCGTACCGACCTGTCGGGGGACATCGCCGTCGTCGCCGCCCATAACGGTCTCGCCGTGGTCGTACGGGGCAAGTGAGCGGGTGGAGTCGTGCGCGAAGATCACGAGCAGAGCGGGTGTTTTCCGCACCCAGCGCGGGCACGTGCGTCCGCTCGGCAGCGGCCTGTTCGCACCGAATACCGGGGCGGCGGACTCTGGCCGTGGAAGTGCTCCTGACCTGCCGATCAACGGTGCGGACGTGGTTCGGCCCGGCGCCGGGTGGCGTGGATGGAGCCGAGGAGATCGAGGGCCTGGGCGCTGACGCTGCCTGGCTCGGCATGGTAGATCACAAGCTGCTGGCCGGGGGCGTCGCGTACGTCGAAAGCCTGGTAGGTGAGCGTGAGGGGTCCAACGTCGGGGTGGAGGAAGTGCTTGGCGTCCTGGGTCTTGCCGCGCACGGTGTGAGCGTTCCATAGGCGGGCGAAGTCCACACTGTGCTCGGTGAGGGTGCGGACGAGTTCGCGTAGCCGAGGGTTGTCCAGATCGAAGCCCGCTGCCTGGCGCAGATTGGCGACGGTGGCCTGGGCCGCTCGGTCCCAGTCTGTGTAGAAGCCTCGGCCCGCGGGGTCGAGGAAGGTCATGCGGGCCAGGTTGTCCGCCGGCTCGAACGGGGTGTAGAGGGCGTCGGCAAGGGAGTTGGTGGCGAGGATGTCCAGGGTTCGGCTCATGACGAATGCCGGAGTGCTGGGGTAGCCGTCCATCAACTGGCGCAGCGCCGGGCTGACCCGGTCGGCGACGTGGGCGGAGGGCCAATCGCCCGGCGTCGTCCCGGTCAGCAGGTACAGGTGCGCTCGGGCATCTGCGTCGAGGCGCAGCGCGCGGCTGAGGGCGTCGAGCACCTGGGGTGAGGGGTTGCGCTCGCGCCCTTGTTCCAGGCGGGTGTAGTAGTCGGCGTTCACTCCGGCCAGGACGGCGACCTCCTCACGGCGCAGCCCGGGGACTCTGCGGGCCCCGTAGCTCGCCATCCCGACGTCCTCCGGCTGCAGCCCGGCGCGGCGGGCGCGCAGGAAGTCCCCCAGATGGTTGCTGTCCATGTGCTCAGGCTATGCGGCGGCTTCGCCGTGCTGCCTGGGTGCGCCGCACCCAGGCGGCACACGTCCTGGTTGATGCCTCCCGACCTGCGCAGACTCGGTGGAGCGAGCCAGGACCGCGTGGAGTGAGCAAAGGAAAGGAGCCCGCCATGTCCCAGATCGCCGATGACGGCAACGTCGACGTGATCGGAATGTGGGTGACAGCGGACGGTTACATCCGCCAGGAGTTGCTGCCGGACGGCCGCTACGACGAGGCCCGCGGCGAGCGGCGCAGCGCGTACACCGGCCGGTACACGGTGACCGGCAGCCACCTCGACTACGTCGACGACACCGGGTTCACCGCGACGGGTGACATCCGGGACGGGGTCCTCTATCACGAGCACCTCGTGCTGTACCGGGAGGAGAGGCCGTCATGACCGAGGTCGCCGGCGGCTTCACCGGCATCTGACCGGCGCCCGCAACGCCACAAGACCCGACCCAGCGATCGGCACAACGAGACACAGGGGGATTTCCCATGACAGGGCAACGACTCGCCGGCAAGGTCGCGCTGATCACCGGCGCGACCGGCGGCATCGGCACGGCGACCGCCGAACTCTTCGCCGACGAAGGCGCCCGGCTGGTGATCACCGATGTCGCCGAAGGGCCCCTGCGCGACCTGGCCCACCGGATCGAGGCGCGTGGCGCGGAGGTCGTTGCCGCCCGCCTCGACGTCTCCTCCGCGTGGGAGTGGGACAACGTGATCGGCGTCGTGCGCGACCGGTTCGGCATGCTGAACGTGCTGGTGAACCTCGCCGGCATCGTGGACTGGCCGGGCATCGAGGACACGCGGGAGGACGCCTGGGACCGCGTCATCGACGTGAACCAGAAAGGCACCTGGCTCGGTATGAAGGCGGCGATGGCGCTCCTGCGCGCGAGTGGCAACGCGTCTGTGATCAACACGTCATCGGTGCTCGGGCTCGTGGGAAGCGGCGCCGCCGCGGCCTACCAGGCGTCCAAGGGCGCGGTGCGTCTGTTGAGCAAGACCGCCGCGGTCGAGTACGCGCGGCAGGGAGTGCGGGTCAACTCCGTGCATCCCGGGGTCATCGCGACGCCGATGATCCAGGATCTCCTGGACGAGCAGGGTGATCAACAACCGGACATCCAGCGCACCCCGATGCGCCGGGCCGGCCGTGCCGACGAGATCGCACCCGCTTTCCTCTTTCTCGCCTGCGACGACTCCTCGTTCGTCACCGGCTCGGAGCTCGTGGTCGACGGCGGGCTCACCGCTTACTGAGCAGCGGACGCAGGACGGCGCGCAGAAAAGTCTGTAGCCGCGTCATCGCGAGGCGATTCAGGCGCCTCGCAACCGGCGTCTGACCTCATCACCCAAGGAGTGGACAATGACACCCGCGAATCCGTCCGTCGAGACCGCCGAGTTCGCTGGAAAGGTCGCCCTCGTCACCGGGGCCGCGCGCGGCGTGGGCAAGGAGACCGTCCGGCTGCTGCACCACCGTGGCGCACAGATCGTCGCCGTCGATCAACGCCCCGGGGTGAAGGAGCTGCCCACCGAGTTTCCGGGCGTGCACCCCCTTGTCGGCGATGTCACCGATGAGGCGACCGCCCACCTCGCGGTGCGGGAGGCCGTCGATGTCTTCGGCGGTCTCGACATCCTGGTCAACAACGCCGGCCGCACCCTCAACAAGCCGATCACAGAGACGACGGCGCAGGACTGGGACGCCGTGATGGCGGTCAACGCCCGAGGTTCTTTCTTCTTCGCCCGCGAGGCGTTCCGTGCGATGCGGAGCCTTGGTGGCGGAGCCATCGTGAGCACGGGTTCCTACGTCTGCACGATCGCGCTGCCCGAGGGCGCCGCCTATAGCGCGTCCAAGGGGGCACTGGCCCAGTTGACCAAGGTTCTCGCCGTCGAGGGCGGGCCCTTGGGCATCCGGGCGAACATCGTGGCCGCGGGCGTCATCGAGACGGACTTCCTCGACACCTTCCGCTCCGACAGTCGTGCGTACCTGGCGTCCTTCGCCGGCGCCCAGCCGCTCGGCCGGGTGGCCAAGCCGGAAGAGATCGCCGAGGTGCTCTGCTTCCTCGCATCGCCGCGTTCGAGCTTCGTCACGGGCGCCGTGGTCGCGGCGGACGGCGGGTTCACCGCGATTTGAGCGGCAGACCCGTACACCCGCAACACGGCAGCGGCAGGGCGGACAGCGGGCGTGCGGATGTGCCGTGGCCGTCTGGGCGTGGCATGCTGCCTGACATGGCGAATCCAGCACCCGTGACCCTGGTCGTCGGCGACGAGGAGTTCCTGGCCGATCGCGCCGTCGGCTCCGTAGTGGCGGCGGTACGCGCCGAGGACCCGGGCGCGGAGCTGCGCGATCTTCAGGGGAGCAAGGTGGAGCCGGGGGAGCTCACCGGGCTCGCCTCCCCCTCGTTGTTCGGTGATCGGTCGGTCATCGTGATCCGCGGGGCACAGGACCTCTCGAAGGACGTCATCGCCGAGATCGTGAAATACACCGCCCATCCGGCCGACGACACGGTGCTGGTGCTGGCCCACCCCGGCGGGGTCAAGGGGAAGGCCCTGGTGGACGGTGTGAAGAAGGCAGGCGCCGACGTCGTCACCGTGACCAAGCTCACCAAGGCGGGAGAGCGGCTCGACTTCATCAAGGCCGAGGTGCGCAGGGAGGGCCGTTCGATCTCGCCCGCCGCCGCCCAGGCGCTGCTCGACGCCGTGGGCAGCGACCTGCGCGAACTGGCGGCCGCCTGCAACCAGCTCGCCTTCGACACCGAGGGCAAGAACATCGACGAGGCGGCGGTCGCGAAGTACTACCGGGGACGCGCCGAGGTCAGCGGCTTCACGATCGCCGACCTGGCGATCGAAGGCCGGCTGGGGGAGGCGCTGGAACAGGTCCGGTGGGCGATCGCCACGGGCGTGGCGCCGGTGCTGATCGTCAGCGCGCTGGCGGGGGGCCTGCGCTCCCTCGCCAAGGTGGGCGGGGCGCCCCGCAACCTGCGCGGCGGCCAGCTCGCGAGCCATGTGGGCATGCCGCCCTGGAAGATCGACCGGGTGAAGCGCCAGCTGGCCGGCTGGGGACCGGAGGGGATTTCGATCGCCCTGCAGGCCGTGGCCACCGCCGACGAGCAGGTCAAGGGCGGCGGCACCGACCCGGCGTACGCACTGGAGAAGGCCGTCCACACGATCGTCACCAGCCGCGGCACCCGCTGAGCGCTGCCGCCGCCGGCTCAGGCGAGGCCGGGGTTCTCCACACGAAGCAGCATCCGCTTGAGCAGCGCGGCGAGGACGTCCTGGTCGTCCGGCCCCAGCACTCCCACCATCGCGTCCTCGACCTCGCCGCGCAGGTCCATCGCCTTGAGCCAGATCGCGCGGCCCTCGCTCGTCAGCTCCACGTCCACCCGGCGGCGGTCCTCCGCGCTGCGGATGCGCCGGACGAGCCCCGCCTTCTCCAGGGTGTCGAGACGGCCCGTCATGCCGGCGGGAGAGACCTTCAACTCGGCGGCGAGCTCTGACGGGGTGGCCCGGCCGCCTTCCCCGCGGGCACCGAGCCGATGAAGCGTCTCGTACTCGAAGTCCTGCAGGCCCACCGCGGCCAGCGCGGTGTCCTTCGCCTGGGCCAGGTGCTTCACCAGCAACTGCATGCGCGTGACGATCGCCTCCACGCGTTCGTCGAACGGCGCCCTGCCGCGCCACCGCGCGATGTGCCGGTCCACCGAGTCGTCCACGGAACAATCATACGCCGGATGAAAATACGTTGACGAAAGATTCGCTGACGAAATACCTTCCCTCGCATGATTGCACGTCTGGTCGCCGGGCGGACGGTCGCGGCGCTCGCCACCGCCCTGATCCCCACCGGGCTCACCCTCGCCGTCATCAGGGTGACCGGCTCCGCCCTCGACCTCGGCGTCGTCCTCGCCGCCGAGATGCTGCCCATGCTCCTGCTGCTCCCGGTCGGCGGAGTGCTCGCGGACCGCTTCCCGCCGCGGCGGGTGATCCTCGTGGCCGACCTGGTCCGCTGCGCCGCTCAGGTGGCGCTCGGGTCGCTGCTCCTCCTCGGGCACCCCGGTATCACTGTGATGGCGGTGCTCGCGGCGCTCACCGGAGCCGCTGTGGCCTTCGGCGTCCCCGCGGTGTCACCGTTGGTCACCGGGGTGGTCCCGGCCGGACGCCGGCTGCGGGTGAACGCCGTCATCGGAGTGGCCGGGGGGCTCGCCCAGATCGCGGGCCCGGCGCTCGCCGGAGGTCTGACGCTGTGGCTCGGGCCGGGCTGGTCCTTCCTGCTGACCGGGGTCCTGTTCGCCGGCTCCGCGGTCACGCTGGGCGGCCTGATCACGGCTCCCCGTCCGGTGACCCGCCGCGATCACTTCCTGAACGACCTGGGGGAAGGATGGCGGGAGGCGAGGCGGCACCGCTGGTTCCTGATCAGCGTGGCCGGGCACGGCGTCTGGCACCTGGGGGCGGGCGTCCTGCTGACCCTCGGCCCGGTCATCGCCGTACGCGAGCTGGGCGGGGAGGGCGTCTGGGTGGTCGTCGCGCAGGCGGGAACGGTGGCGACGGTGCTCGGCGTCTTCATGGCTCCCAGGCTGCCGATCCGGCGGCCGCTCGCCGTGGCGGCGGTCGGGGCGGCGACCTACGCGTGCCCGCTCGTCGCCTTCGCGTTCCCCACGGCGTTCCCCGCGCCGGCCGTGGTCGTCACCGCGGCCTACGTCGTCGCCATGCTGGGCGTGGGGATGCTGATGCCGTTGTGGGAGACGGTCGTGCAACAGCGTGTGGAGCCCCAGGCCCTCGGCCGGGTGGACTCGTTCGACGCGCTCATCTCCTTCGCGGCCCGGCCCCTCGGGCTCGCCGCGGCCGCGCCGCTCGCCGCCTGGGCCGGGTCCGCGGCACCTCTGCTCACGGCGGCGGTGCTGGTGGCCGCGGTCAACCTGGCCGTGCTCGCCCTGCCCGAGGTCCGGCGGCGCACGACGGAGGAGGCGCAGCCGCCCGTGCCCGCCTGACACCCGGCGGCGGGTACGCGAAAAGCCGCGGGTACGCGAAGAGCGGCGGGTACGCGAAAACGCCGCATCCCCCGCGAGGGGAGATGCGGCGTGCGCTTGGTGGAACTACTTGGCGGCCTGCAGGGCGGCGGCGCGCTGGGCGATCGCCGACTTCCGGTTGGCGGCCTGGTTCTTGTGAATGACGCCCTTGCTGACGGCCTTGTCGAGCTGCCGGGACGCGGCCTTGAGCGCGACGAGGGCCTCGTCGACGTTGCCCTGGTCGGCGGCCTCGCGGAACTTGCGGACCGCGGTCTTCAGGGACGACTTGACGGCCTTGTTACGCAGCCGGTGCTTCTCGTTCTGCCGGTTGCGCTTGATCTGGGACTTGATGTTCGCCACGAAGAAAGCCTCAGTGTTAAGTCTAGGTCGGATGGGGCGCGCGGGCTCGTGAGAGGGCGCGCCACACGCAGTTGGACAGGATACCAACAGCCCGGGTCACCGCTCAAATCACGACGACAGGGCCGCCCCCGCTCATGCTATCGCGGCGCGGCCGCCGAGGTCCGCACATCGGACCGCCCGCCCGAGGACTTCACGCCTGAGGACTTCACGCTCCCTGCGGCGCCGCCGCGCACCCAGGCCCGGTCGTATTCCCTCCAGTCCTCCTCGGTGGCCGCGAAGTCGACGTACAGGGCCAGACCGAACTCGGTGCGGGGCCCGTGCTCGCTGATCGCGAGCCGCGCGCCCTCTGCGGCGGCCTCGACGCTCTCGGCGTAGTCGAGGTAGGCGATGCCGTGATCGTGGTAGGCCGGAGCCCCGATGAGGAGGGTCTTGTCCTCGGGCACGAGGTCCAGGGCGAGCGAGGTCTGCCGCGCGACGTAGCCGCCGTACAGGGACTGCAGGGGCGTCCCGGAGTCGTACGTCATGATCGCGACCTGGTCCGTGAGGCCGGCGACCTGGCGGAAGTAGTCCGGCGTCCAGTATTTGTCGTGGCCGATCGCCAGGGCGGTGGGGGCGCGCATGCCGATCAGCGGTTCGATCTGCTGGGTGGCGACCGACAGGAGCCGGGTGCCGATGGCCGCCCGTGTCTCCCGCAGCACGCCGAGGAACGGCCCGTCCCCGTCGTCGACCGGTTCGAAGTCGTAGTGGATTCCGTCGAACCCGAGGGTGACCAGATCACGGGCGCCCGCCACGACGCGGGCCCGCGTCGCCGGGTCGGCCAGGCTCAGATGAGGCTTGCCGTTGTCGTTCACCGTCTGGCCGAGCCAGGCCGACACCCGGACGCCGGGCACGTTCTTCCGCCACCATTTCAGGAAATTTCCGGCATTGGCATAGCGATCGGGCGGTAACGTCCCGTCGTACTTGAACGGCCCGCTGTGGACGTACACGTCCCTGATCCCGCCCGCGCGAAGCCGTACGGCGAGGGCGCGCACGTCGGCCTCGGTGCGGCGGCCGTCCACCCAGGCGTGGCCCATCCACAGGGCGTCGTGGCCGGTGGTCCTGGCCCACCCGGCGGGCGTTCCGGCGTACTGCAGGCGCAACGCGGCCGCGGCTGCGAGGCCGAGCGCGAGCGGTATGGCGACGACGGCGGCGACTACTCGCAGGACACGTCTGGTGGTCAAGGCAAGCATCCGGACATGCCACCATGGAGGGTGGCTGGTTCGCCAGCCTCGAAAGGGCCCGCCGAGCGAGACGAGGGCGGCCCGATCGACCAGCAGTCACTCGAAACCTGTATGACCACACCTTGTCGAAACGGACCCCGGTGCGCACTCAGCCTGGCCAGACCGACCCCGCGTTGATCCGCAACTTCTGCATCATCGCGCACATCGACCATGGCAAGTCGACCCTCGCCGACCGCATGCTGCAGATCACCGGCGTGGTGGACGACAGGTCGATGCGTGCGCAGTACCTCGACCGCATGGACATCGAGCGGGAGCGGGGCATCACCATCAAGTCGCAGGCCGTGCGGCTTCCGTGGAACGGCCACGTCCTCAACATGATCGACACGCCGGGCCACGTGGACTTCACCTATGAGGTGTCCCGGTCGCTCGAGGCGTGCGAGGGCGCGATCCTGCTCGTGGACGCCGCCCAGGGCATCGAGGCGCAGACGCTGGCCAACCTCTACCTGGCCATGAACGCCGACCTCCACATCATCCCGGTGCTCAACAAGATCGACCTGCCCGCCGCGCAGCCCGACAAGTACGCCGAGGAGATCGCGGGCCTGATCGGCTGCGACCCCGGCGACGTGATGCGCGTGTCCGGCAAGACCGGCGTGGGTGTCAAGGAGCTGCTCGACCATGTCGTGGAGCACATCCCGGCGCCCGTCGGCAAGGCCGACGTCCCCGCCCGGGCGCTGATCTTCGACTCGGTGTACGACACCTACCGGGGCGTCGTGACGTACGTCAGGGTGGTCGACGGACACCTGTCCAAGCGCGAGCGCGTGCTGATGATGTCCACCGGTGCCCAGCACGAGCTGCTGGAGATCGGCGTCATCTCGCCGGAGCCCATGCCGTCCGACAAGGGGCTCGGCGTCGGCGAGGTGGGTTACCTGATCACCGGGGTGAAGGACGTGCGCCAGTCGCGGGTCGGTGACACGGTCACCAACGCGGCCAAGCCCGCCGCGGAGGCGCTGGGCGGCTACGAGCACCCCAAGCCGATGGTCTACTCGGGGCTCTATCCGATCGACGGCGACGACTACCCCGAGCTGCGCGAGGCCCTCGACAAGCTCCGTCTGAACGACGCCGCTCTCGTTTACGAGCCGGAGACCTCGGCCGCGCTCGGCTTCGGCTTCCGCTGCGGCTTCCTCGGGCTGCTGCACATGGAGATCGTGCGGGAGCGGCTGGAGCGCGAGTTCAACCTGTCGCTGATCTCGACGTCTCCCAACGTCATCTACCGGGTGATCATGGAGGACGGCAACGAGCACGTCGTCACCAACCCCTCGGAGTTCCCGGCCGGCAAGATCGGCGAGATCTACGAGCCGGTGGTGAAGGCCACGGTGCTCGCGCCGGCCGAGTTCATCGGAGCGATCATGGAGCTGTGCCAGGGCCGCCGCGGCCAGCTCCAGGGCATGGACTACCTGTCGGAGGACCGGGTCGAGATCCGCTACACGCTTCCGCTCGGCGAGATCATCTTCGACTTCTTCGACCAGCTCAAGTCGAAGACCCGGGGGTACGCCTCGCTCGACTACGAGCCGTCGGGCGAGCAGGCGGCCGACCTGGTCAAGGTGGACATCCTGCTGCAGGGCGAGACCGTCGACGCGTTCAGCGCCATCGTCCACCGCGACAAGGCGTACGCCTACGGGGTGGAGATGGCCAAGAAGCTCAAGGAGCTCATCCCGAGGCAGCAGTTCGAGGTGCCCATCCAGGCCGCCATCGGCGCCCGCGTCATCGCCCGGGAGAACATCCGCGCCATCCGCAAGGACGTCCTCGCCAAGTGCTACGGCGGTGACATCAGCCGTAAGCGCAAGCTGCTGGAGAAGCAGAAGGAAGGCAAGAAGCGGATGAAGATGGTCGGCCGGGTGGAGGTCCCCCAGGAGGCCTTCGTCGCCGCCCTGTCGTCCGAGGCGCCGGACAAGAACAAGAAGTAGCTCCGTCCGGATTGAACGGAACTTAATAGGATCGCCGGGAAAAATGACCATCCGTTAACGTTTGGGCATGCGCATCCTCTCTGTGAACGTGGGCCGGGCCGTGGACGCCGAGTGGGCCGGCAACCTGCGGCGCACGGCGATCGACAAGCGGAAGGCCGGCGGCCGGATCGCCGTACGCGAGAACGGCCTGGCGGGCGACGAGCGCGCCGACGTCGCCAACCACGGCCACCCTGACCAGGCGGTGTACGCCTACGCGCGGGAGGACTACGACTGGTGGGAGCCCCGCATGGGCCGCGACCTGCGCGACGGCCAGTTCGGGGAGAACCTCACAACCTCCGGGGCCGATGTGACCGGCGCGGTCCTCGGGGAGCGGTGGCGGGTCGGCACGGCCGTCCTGGAGGTCACCGCCCCTCGCGTCCCCTGCGTCGTGTTCCGCAACTGGCTGGACGAGCGCGGCTGGGTCAAGCGCTTCACCGAGGCGAACCGCACCGGGGCGTACTTCCGGGTGATCGAGCAGGGCGAGCTCGGCGCGGGCGACGAGATCGAGGTGCTCGACCGGCCCTCGGACGGCGTGACGATCGCCGAGTCGTTCCTGGCTTACCACGGCGACCGCAACCTGCTGCTGCGGATCCTCGCCCTGCCCGGCCACAGCGACAAGTGGGACCGGGTCGCCGAGCGCGTGCTCGGAAGCCGGACCGACGCGGTCGCAAGCTGATCACGAAATGCCCGCGGCCCTCGGTCCCGGCCGCGGAGCGATCTACCGTGGCCGCATGAGACGCCTCGCGGGCCTGCTCGTGGTCGGATCGATCGCCTTCGGGGCGACCGGCTGCACGGTTCCCACCAACGGGATCACCGGTCTCAGCGTGGACCGGGCCGGGCACCTCGTCATCGTCCTGGCCTGGTGCGGGCGGCAGCCGGACGGCGTGACCATCTATCACGAGCGGTACCCGGAAGACCCCACCCCGGCGACGTACGACCCCGATGGGACGGAGCCGGCCGATCCGTCCATCGTCGACGCCTCCTATCTGGCTCCCCGGGTGGCGGGTGAGACGGCGTCCTTCCGGCTCGACGCTCCCGGCGACGGCTGGCGGGCCGATCGGGAATTGCCGTCGCTCGATCCCACCGTCACCTACTGGGCATACGGCTGGACGAACGACAACAGCTATTCGACGTCACACGCCGAGTTTCAGCCCGGCGACGCGGACAAGCTCAGGCGCGAGCCGGGCACGGTGCTCGTCAAGGAGTACGACGACAGGAAGGGAAAACTCGTCGACGCGCTGATCCCGCGGGCCGAGTTCGACCGCAGAGGACAGACGGAGGAGTGCCCTTCCTGATCAGGCGAACCGGGCGAGGAGCCGGTCCAGCATCCGCTGCCTGGCGGGCCAGGGGAAGGCCGGGACGCCGACGCTGAGCACGGCGTAGCCGTGCAGGGCCACCCACAACGCGGTGGCGTCCAGTTCCGGGGAGCCGTCACCGCCGGCCTCGGCGACGGCGGTGACGAGCCGGCCGAACGCCTGCACGCCTGAGAGATCCTCCATCGTCCGGGTCTTCGCCGGGCCGCTCCGGCGCCGCTCGAAGGCCACCCGGTAGCGGTGGGGCCGCTCCTCGGCGAAGGCGAGATAGGCCACGCACAGGGCGCGCAATCGGGCCGCCGGATCGTCCACGCCCTCGACGGCGGCGGCCAGCGCGGCGTCGAGTTCGGCGAACGCCCGTGCGACGACGGCGTCCACGACGGCGTCCCGGTCCGCGAAGTGCGCGTAGATCGACGGCGCGGCTATCCCGGCCTGCCGCGCAACCCCGCGCAGGGTGATCGCGTCCTCGCTGCCGGTCTCCTCCAGCAGGGCGGTCGCCGCCGTGACGATCTCCTCCCGGAGACGGCCCCCCTCTCCTCGCCTGTTGCGCGCCCGCTGTCCCTCGATGCTCATGTTTACATATGTTAGCTTATGGTCGTAAGTTAACTGGCGTTAGTTTATGGAAGGGTAGGACATGAGCGACATCATCGGGCAGATCGACCGCGCCATCGCCATGACGGCGGGCATCGTGAAGGGCATCGGAAGCCACCAATGGGACGCGGCCACGCCGTGTTCGGGGTGGGACGTGCGCGCCGTGCTCAACCACACCGTGGGCGGCATGCGCATCTTCGCCGCGGAGCTCACCGGCGCCGACGCAGGAGCCGATCACGAGGCCGACTGGCTCGGCGACGACCCGCAGGCGGCCTTCGCCGCCGCCGCGGACGCCGACCGGGATGCGTGGCACAGAGAAGGAGCGCTCGGCCGCACGGTGCGCATCTCGCTCGGCGCGCTGCCCGGGCCGATGGCCGCGATGATCCACTTCACCGAGATCCTCGTCCACGGCGTCGACCTCGCCGTCGCCACCGGCCAGGAGGACCGGGTGGACGAGCGGCTCTGCGAGGAACTGCTGGCGGTGATGCACGGCATGGGCGGCATCGACGACTACCGGCTGCCCGGTGTCTTCGGCCCCGAGGTCGCCGCGCCCGCCGAGGCGCCCGCGCACCGGCGACTGCTCGCCTACCTCGGCCGCACGCCGTGACCACCCTGGCTGCCCGTCGGCCCGGTTCCCTCCAGGTCGCCGGAGCCCGCCTTGGCCTTGATCGGATTACGTGTCATCTCGGGGATCCCGGCCCCCCAGCCCCGATGTGGGGGCACGTGGCGCGTCAGGGACCTTCGGCGGGAAGCCCCGCGCACCGGGCGCATCAGAGCAGAGGGAGGTTCACCCGGCGCCCTGAGCCGAACTCGCCGGCCTCATCATCAGTGACCATGGCGAACGCGCCGTGGGGCACCCCGTCCAGGGCCGCTGCACGCGAAGCGACGCTCAAGAGCGTGTCTTCATCCGCACCGGTGATGAAGAAGACGTACACATCGCCGAACTCCTCGCTGTCGTCGAAGACCTCCGCCTGCCCTTGCTCCTCTATCCCGAACAGAAACTCGTCGATTTCGTCGATCCAAGGGAAGGCGTAGGCGGTCTCCGGAAGAGACTCACTGTCATGCAGCGGAACGTGGATCTCCACAACCAGGTTGGCCATGAGCCAATGGTGCCGCAATGATCAAAGGGCCGCTTTCGCTGCCCACGGGTGCGCCCGGCCGCTTGGCGGTCCGGTGGGTCGCGCAGGCGGCCCGGAGGGCGTGTATCCGCCCCTCCGTGACTGGCCGCCGAGGCCCGACGAGCGCAGCTCCTGACGCTCTGCGGACTTCTGTCTCCGCCGTGGACCGGCCGCGCATCCGATGGCGGCAGGGCTGGATCGCCGGGCGAGCGGTGACGGCTCAAGGATGCATGAGAAGCAACGGGTCGCAGGTGTCGGTTCCGACCAGATGAGGGTTGTTCGGGTCCCGCACACTCTTGTCGCTGTTGACGATGTAATAGCCTCCGGCGGGCCGAGGTATCACGATCAGCGTTTGGTACTGCATGAGCGCCTGGGCCTTGGCGGTGGTTCCCCCATGCCCGAGAGCGTGCTTCAGCATGGTCCTGAGCATGGCGAAGAGATTGTCGTGGTGGAATCCCGGCCAGATGAGCACTCGGTAGGTGTGCGGGATGATCCCGAGCTTCTCGCTGAAGCCTCGGACCGACACGCGCGAGTCCGCCCATTTCGCCACGGTTCTGGCGGCCAGGTTGTCCTGGGCGGCGAGGTCGTGCCAGGACTCCCACCGCGCCCTTGCCATATGGATGTGCAGCTGGTTGAAACCTCTGGCCTGCTTCGAGTTGATGCCCAATCCCACCGGCGTGGGCACCACGGTGGGAGGCTGGGTGGCATAGTAGTCTGCGGCACTCCAATAATTCGGTGCACTGCTGCCGCAGATCCAGGAACACTCGATCCCGCTGATCCGCTGAGTGGGAACGAGAATATAGTTGATGTACTTCTTCTTGCTCTTGGTGCCGCCCATCACCACGTAGTCGGCATGGTTCTGCCGGCAGGTGTTTTTGCTGTGACACTTCTGGCTGAGCCGCCAGAGGGAGTCCGAATCGGTGGTCTTGCCGCACTCCTTGGGATCAGGCCCTTTGGCGAGTTGCAATGAAGGCGCGGCCAGCGCGTGCTCGGCATCGGAAAGTATGCCTATGCTCGCGAGCACGCCGGTGCCCGCCAGGCTGGAGAACTGGATGAACCGGCGTCGCGTGAGCTCGCTCGCCTCGTCGTTCGCCCGGTCGCTGTCGCACATGGTTACCCCCGATAAACCTGCGTCTGAAGCCGCTTGTGGCGATCCGTGCATGCACTGCGGCTCCGGCCGTGTCCGAGACCGGAAACGCTCGCGGGCCGAGGGTTCGAGCAGCGTGTTCGCGACGCCCTTGCCCATGAATTGAAGATCGACGCATTCGGCCGGGTTGATCCCCTCGCGATCGGCGAATAAAAGCGACTCGCAGCCTTGAGTTTCCGCGGGAGAGATCGGAACACTTCCCCCGGGCGCTGGGGGAATCACCGAGTGTTCCACTCCGCGGCGTGCACGGCGACTGGCCTCAAGGGGGCGATGATTTGTCATGGCGTTGTGCGGCGGCCACGTGGGCGCGCATTAGAATAATCCGGCACGACATATCGCGCGATATGGGGCGAGTGTGACAAAGGTGGATAGCGTCACTCTGCTCCACTCGGCCGCGCGAAAGCGGGTACATCGCCGGTGGAAGGATCCCCAGGGGCCGTGCGTCCTGGTGGCGGGCTTGCTCGTGACGAATCCGCCTGAATCGCCGCGACCGTAGACCCGATGATCAGGGCGTCGATGGCAGGGCGCGAGTGACGGCAGACTGGAGAGCGTGCCTTCAGTGCTTCCCGACGGAGATCCCGTCCCCGCGAGCGGCGAGCTGCCGTCCGGAGCCCTCGACGGGCTCGGTTCCCGTCCGTTCGGCTTCTACGTCCACGTGCCGTTCTGCGCGACGCGCTGCGGCTACTGCGACTTCAACACCTACACGTCCGCGGAGCTCGGCCCCGGCGCCGCGCAGCGTGACTACGCCGCGACCGCGGTCGAGGAAATACGGCTGGCCCGGCGCGTGCTGGGAGACGCCGCGCCGCCCGTGGAGACCGTCTTCTTCGGCGGCGGCACGCCGACCCTGCTGCCCGCCGCCGACCTCGTACGGATCCTCGACGCCATCGGCGAGGAGTTCGGCCTGCGGCCGGACGCCGAGGTGACGACCGAGGCCAATCCCGAGTCCGTCGACCCGGCCTATCTCAAGGAACTGCGGGCGGGCGGGTTCACCCGGGTGAGCTTCGGCATGCAGAGCGCGGGCGAGCACGTCCTCGCCGTCCTCGACCGGCGGCACACCCCCGGCCGGCCCGCCGAGGCCGTACGCGAGGCTCGCGCGGCCGGGTTCGAGCACGTCAACCTCGACCTCATCTACGGCACGCCGGGGGAGAGCGACGACGACTGGCGGGCCAGCCTGGAGGCCGCGCTGGCGGCCGGGCCCGACCACGTCTCGGCGTACTCCCTGATCGTCGAGGACGGCACCCGGCTCGCCGCCCGGATCAGGCGTGGCGAGCTGCCGATGCCGGACGACGACGTGGCGGCCGACCGCTACCTGATCGCCGAGGAGCTGCTGACCGCCGCCGGCCTGAGCTGGTACGAGATCTCCAACTGGGCGGCGGGCGACGAGGCGCGCTGCCGCCACAACCTGCTCTACTGGACCGGCGGTGACTGGTGGGGGGCCGGACCGGGGGCGCACAGCCATGTCGGCGGCACCCGCTGGTGGAACGTCAAGCACCCCGCGGCGTACGCCGCCCGCCTGGCGGCCGGGACATCGCCCGCGCACGCCAGGGAGGTGCTGGCGGCGGAGGACAGGGCCGTCGAACGGATCATGCTGGAGCTGCGCCTCGCCTCGGGATTCCCGCTCGCCGGCCTCGCCCCCCAGGCGCGTACGGCCTGCGCGCGGGCGCTGGCTGACGGGCTGCTCGAAGTGGAGGCCTTCAAGGCGGGCCTGGCCGTGCTCACGCTGCGCGGCAGGCTGCTCGCCGACGCCGTCGTCCGCGACCTGACCCCGTAGGACGGTCAGAAGACGGCCGCGGTGAGGGGATACCGGAAACTCCTCCCGCTCCGGGCGGCGATCGCCCCGACGGCGCCCATCACGAGGCCGTACACCCAGACGATCAGGAACACCACGAAGATGCCGAGCAGGGAGCCGACGAACAGCGTCAGCCAGTTCACGATCAAGCAGATGATCACCATGGACAGGGTGAGCCAGAAGTTCAGCGCCTGCGCCGCCTGGTGGCGCACGTAGGGGGACCGGCGCCCGCGGGTGTAGTAGACCAGCAGTATCCCGACCATGCCCAGCGGCCACGAGACCAGGTTGGCCAGCCCGAACAGGTGTGCCCGCGACGCCACCCTCGCGTCGTCGCTGCCCTGCCTCGGGCCGGGCCGGGAGACGTACGGCTGACCGGGGATCTCGCTCCGCTCGCTCATGATCGTCTCTCATGCTCGGGTCGATTCGAGGCCGGACGGCGTCCGGCCCGTCGTGCGAGGTCAGAACGGCAGGACGGGGGCCTTCACGAAGCCGTCACGAAGTCGATGAGCTCCTCCACCCGGCCGAGCAGCTCGGGCTCCAGGTCGGCGTAGGTCGTCACCCGGCCGAGGATGTGCCGCCACGCCTCCTGGGGGTCCATCCGCCAGCCGAGCGCCGCGATCACGCCTTCCTTCCAGGGCACGCCGCGCGGCACGTCCGGCCAGGCCGGGATGTCGAGCACCCGGGGCTTCACGGCCTGCCAGATGTCCACGAACGGATGCCCGACCACGAGCACCTCGTCACCGGAGACCCGGGCGGCGATGCGGCTCTCCTTGGAACCGGGCACCAGGTGGTCCACGAGCACGCCGAGCCGCCTGCCCGGCCCGGGGGCGAACTCCTCGACGATCGCGGGGAGGTCGTCGACGCCCTCCAGGAACTCGACGACGACCCCCTCCACCCGCAGGTCGTGCCCCCAGATCTTCTCGACCAGCGAGGCGTCGTGCACGCCCTCGACGTAGATGCGGCTCTCCCTGGCGACCTGCGCACGCAGGCCCTCGACCGCGATCGATCCCGAGGCGCTCCGCAGCGGCCCCTTCGGGCCGGCCTGGGGGCGCACCAGCGTGACCGGTTCGCCGTCGAGGAGGAACCCGGCGGGGGTCAGCGGGAACACCCGCCGCCGGCCGAACCGGTCCTCCAGCGTCACGGCCTCCTTGTCGCAGGCCACCACGGCGCCGCAGAAGCGGCCCTCGGCGTCCTCGACCACGAGGTCGGGCTCGGCCGGAATCTCGGGGATCCGCCCCCGCCGTGGCCGCCGCCAGTCTCCGGAAAGTACGTCCCGCCCGTACATGCGGGGAACGCTAGCAAATCACGCCATGCGGCGGCGGGCTCCGGAACGGCGCACCAGCACGACGATCGTCACGATCACCGCGGCCAGGAAGCCGACGACGGGCAGCGCCAGCAGCGCGAGCGCACCGCCCACCAGTTTGCCGATGTCGCCGGTGAGCTGCTTGCCGACGCCGAACCTCACCCCGTCGCCGTCGCAGGCGACCTGGTAGGTGCCCGCCTGCGGGACGTCGGCCTCGAACAGCAGCTCCCAGGTGGTGCCGTTCAGCGCGACCGTCTGGGAGGCGGCCGGCCGGGTCAGCCGTAGCCGCGGGTCGGTGCCGTCGCCGAGCCGGCAGCTGACGTCGGTGGGCTGGTCGACCGCCGCGTAGATGGCGGGCTTGTCCGCGGGGTCGAGCGCGACGCTCACCGACTCCCCGCCGGAGAAGGTCGTGGTGGGCGCGATGTCGCCGATCGTGGAGAACAGGCCGCCGGCGAAACCCCCCACCCCCGCCACCAGCAGGACGAGGAAGAGCGCCCAGGAGAGAAAGACCCACAGCAGGCGGGGCCGGATGGGCCGGGAGCCGCCGTACGGCGGGGGAACGGGGTGCGGCATCCGCAGGGTCGCGCCGGGCGGCGCGGCGGGCGCGGGGCGGGGGACCCGCATGGTGACGTCGGCCGGAGTGGGGTTCTGATTCTCGTACATGAAGTGAAGAATCGACCATGCCACTTGCCGTCGATTTGCAGCCCGCTTGTCCCGGTGCCCTGCGCTGTCCCGGTGCCCTGCGCTGTCTTGGTACCCACTGCGTTATCGCACCACGTGGGGTGGTAGCCGTACACTTGGCACTCGGGAACACAGAGTGCCAGAGTCGGTGTTTCCAGGCACAGGGAGGTGACACATTGCTCGACGACCGCAAGCTCGCCGTTCTGCGCGCCATCGTCGAGGACTACGTGTCCACCAACGAGCCGGTGGGGTCCAAGGCCCTGGCGGACAGGCACAATCTCGGCGTCTCCCCGGCGACGATCCGCAACGACATGGCGGCGCTGGAGGAGCAGGGATACATCACGCAGCCGCACACCAGTGCCGGCAGGGTGCCGACCGACAAGGGATACCGCCTGTTCGTCGACCGGCTGTCGCAGATCAAGCCGTTGTCGAGCGCGGAGCGCAGGGCCATCGAGACCTTCCTCGCCGGGGCGGTGGACCTCGACGAGATCGTCATGCGCACGGTGCGGCTGCTCGCGCAGCTGACCCGTCAGGTCGCGGTGGTCCAGTACCCCTCGCTCACCAGGTCGTCGGTACGCCATGTGGAGATCGTCCCGCTCGCGGAGCGCCGGGTCATGCTGGTGCTGATCACGAACACGGGGCGCATCGAGCAGCGGGTGGTCGACCTGCCCGAGGCCGTCGGCGACGACCGCATCGCCAACCTGCGCGCCGTGCTCAACGCGTGCCTGGACGGGTGCGGGCTGTCGCAGGTGCCGGATACCGTGGCCGACATCCCCGAGCGGCTGCCGCCCGAGGACAGGCCGGCGGCGGCCACGATCCTTTCCGTGCTGCTCGAGACGCTCGTGGAGCGGCACGAGGAGAAGATCGCCTTCGCCGGAACGGCCAATCTGGCGGCGGCCGACTTCAGCGTCGGCCTGCGCGGCGTGCTGGAGGCGCTGGAAGAGCAGGTCGTCCTCATCCGCCTGCTGGGCGAGACCGGCGGGCTGTCCGACATCACCGTCCGAATCGGATCCGAGAACCCCTACAGCGGGCTGCGTGGCACCTCCATCGTGGCCGCCGGGTACGGTTCGGGCGACCAAGAATTGGCCCGGCTCGGAGTGCTGGGCCCGACACGAATGGACTATCCGGTGACGATGGGTGCGGTACGCGCGGTGGCGCGGTACGTCGGCCAGATCCTGGCGGGGTCATAAGTGTCCAACGACTACTACGCGACCCTTGGCGTACGGCGCGACGCCAGCCAGGAAGAAATCAAGAAGGCGTATCGCCGTCTTGCCCGTGAGCTGCACCCGGACGTCAATCCCGACCCGGAGACACAAGAGCGGTTCAAGGAGATCAACCAGGCGTACGAGGTGCTGTCCGACGCGGGCAAGCGCCGCATGTACGACATGGGTGCCGACCCGTTCGGTGGCGGCGCGGGGGCCGGGGCCGGGGCCGCCGGCTTCGGCGCGGGCTTCCCGTTCAGCGACATCATGGACGCCTTCTTCGGCTCGGCGGGCGCGACGCGCGGGCCCCGCTCGCGTGCCCGCCGGGGCCGCAACGCCACCATCCGGGTCGAACTCGACCTGTCGGAGTCGGCCTTCGGCACGACCCGCGAGATCACGGTCGACACGGCCGTGCTCTGCGACGTCTGCCAGGGCTCGGGGGCGGCGTCCGGCACCCACCCCGACACCTGCGACATGTGCCACGGGCGCGGTGAGGTCTCGCAGGTGACCCGTTCGTTCCTCGGACAGGTCATGACCTCCCGTCCCTGCCCCCAGTGCGGCGGGTACGGCAGCGTCATCCGGCACCCCTGCATGGAGTGCTCGGGCGAGGGGCGGGTCAGAACCCGGCGCACGATCAAGGTGAGGATCCCGGCCGGGGTCGAGGACGGCACGCACATCCAGCTCGCCGGAGAGGGCGAGGTCGGCCCCGGCGGCGGCCCCCCCGGAGACCTGTTCCTGGAGATCGTCGAGCGGCCGCACAAGATTTTCGAGCGGCGCGGCGACGACCTGCACTGCACCGTCCACATTCCGATGACCGCCGCCGCGCTCGGCACGTCGCTGACGGTCGAGACCCTCGACGGCGACGAGCAGATCGACGTGCGGCCCGGCACCCAGGCCGGTCAGGTCATCCCCATGTACGGCAAGGGCGTCCAGCGGCTGAACGAGACCGGCAGGGGCGACCTGCTGATCCACGTGAACGTCGAGACACCGGCCAAGCTCGACCCCCAGCAGGAGGAACTGCTGCGCGAGCTGGCGAAACTGCGCGGGGAGGAGCGGCCGCCCGGCAAGTTCTCCCCGGGCCAGCAGGGCTTCTTCTCCCGCCTGCGAGACGCCTTCAACGGCCGCTGAGCTGATCGGATGACTGTTCCCGTGTTCCTGTCGGACGCGGCCGGGCGGCCGGCGGACACGTTCGTCCTCGACGGGCCGGAGGGGCGGCACGCCGCGGCCGTGCGCCGCCTGCGGCCCGGGGAGCGGATCGACGTGACCGACGGCGCCGGGCGGGTGGCCGAATGCACCGTCTCGGCGGCCGGCAAGGACTCGCTGACCGTCGAGGTGCTGCGCCGGTTCGAGGTTCCGCCGCCCCGGCCGAGGCTGGTGGTCGTGCAGGGCCTGCCCAAGGGCGACCGGGGCGAACTCGCGGTCGAGATGATGACCGAGGCCGGGGTGGACGTGATCGTTCCCTGGGCCGCCGCCCGCTGCGTCACGCAGTGGAAGGGCGACCGGGCCGCCAAGGCCCTCGCCCGCTGGCGCGGCACCGCCCGCGAGGCGGCCAAGCAGGCCCGGCGTTTCCATCTGCCCGAGGTGACCGAGCAGGCGACGACGGCGGCGGTCGGCTCGCTCGTCTCCGCCGCGGCGCTCGCGGTCGTGCTGCACGAGGAGGCCGCCGAGCCGCTGAGCCGCCTGGCCCTGCCGCAGGAGCCGGGCGACATCGTGATGATCGTGGGCCCGGAGGGCGGCGTCACCGAGGAGGAGATCGCCGCGTTCCGGGCCGCGGGAGCCGTGCCGGCCCTGCTGGGGCCGACGGTGCTGCGCACGTCGACGGCGGGCGTGGCCGCGGCCGCCGTCCTGCTGTCCCGCTGCGGCCGCTGGTGACCGGCCGAGCGCCCGTCAGGAGGCGGGCGACTCGGTCGCCGAGTTGGGTGTGAACGTCTCCGTGGGCGTCGGGGCCTGGGTGGTCGCCGTAGGCGCCGCCGTGGTGGGCCGGGCCGTGGTGGGCCGGGTCGTCGGAGGGCGCGTCGAGGCCGTGGGCGTCACCGTGGGCGGCTGCGTCACCGAGGTCGGCGAGCACGTCGGCGGGAGGGGCGTGTCAGGCTCGATCACCCCGGGTTCGGAGGCCGGCGCGACGCAGGGATCGGACGGCGACGGCGACGGCCGGGTGGTCACGCCCGCCTTGTGCGTCGGGGACGGGGCCGGCCGCGCGCGCGACGGGCTCGGAGCGATGGGCACGACCACCTCGGGCAGGGACGGCGCCACATTGGGGGGCCGGCTCACGGACGAGGTCGTCGGCTCGTCCTTGTGCTCGTTGCGGACGTCGAGGATGCCGGTCTGCTGCCCCACCTGCTCACGCAGGTCGGGAACGAGGGCGACGACCGCGCCCGCCGTGAGCACGGCCCCGGCGGCGGCCGCTCCTATGCGCCACCACAGCAGGCCACGCAGGCCACGCAGGCCGCGATGGTCGATCCGCCTGCGAATGATCTCGAGTCCATCGGGAGACGGCACGACCGAGTCCGCCTCCGCGCGCAGGGTACGGCGGAGCAACTCGCCGTACTCGTCGTCGGGAGGGAAGGTCATGAGAACTGCTCCAGTGCCATCCGTAGTGCGGCCATGCCGCGGGCCGTGTGACTCTTCACCGCGCCCTTGCTGATACCCATCGCGTGCGCGATCTCGGCCTCCGACAGGTCGCCGTAATAACGCAGCACCAGCGCCTCGCGCTGGCGGGTCGGTAAGCCGCGGAGCGCCTCGATGACGGCCGAGCGTTCCAGTTCGCCGATCGCGCCGTTCTCCGCGCTCGGCGCGTCCGGCAGCCCCTTCGGCGCGTACTTCTCGACGACCGCGCGGTGCCGCAGCACGGAACGCGATCGATTCACGACCGATTGGCGAAGATAGGCCAGTGCCTTGTCGGTGTCTCTCAGCCTGCGCCAGGCGCCATGGAGGGCGACGAACGCGTCCTGAACGACTTCTTCCGCGCTGGCCACGTCACGGACCAGCAGCACGGCGAGACGCACCAGTGACCGATAGTGAGCGCTGTAGAGCGCCGTCACGGCCATGTCGGCATCCCATCCGACGGGCACCGTTCCCAACGACCTGTCGGCCACGAGGGTCTCGGTGGTCACATCAATAGGACGCTCGTCATCCCCGGGGGGTTTACGTTCTTCCGAATCATGAGGGGGCATGGCCCAGCGGTGTCCTCGCCCGACACTAGGGGGGTTGTGTTCGTGCAGTCTCGCACACCCACACTAGCCGGGGGGATCATTGCAGTCATCAACTACCGTCAACGGCTGGTGCCGCGACCGACATGATTCGCCACGGGGCGAAGATCGGGGGGAGGGGCACTAGGCTTCTCGCGTGAGCGACTGCCTCTTCTGCAAGGTCGTGGCCAAGGAGATCCCGGCGGACATCGTCCTGGAAGCCGGGCGGGCGCTGGCCTTCCGTGACATCAATCCGCAGGCCCCCACCCACGTCCTCGTCGTGCCCAAGGCCCATCACGAGAACGCCGCCGCGCTGGCCGCGGCCGACGACGGCCTCGCCGACGACCTGCTCAAGGCGTGCCACGCGGTCGCCGTACAGGAGGGCGTGGCCGAGACCGGCTACCGGATCGTGTTCAACACCGGCCCCGGCGCGGGGCAGACCGTCTTCCATGTCCACGCGCACGTGCTCGGCGGCCGGGACCTCACCTGGCCCCCCGGCTGAGCGGCTAAAGTGGGGAGGGAACTAGGGAGGCGATCAGGGCCGCAAGGGCCGCCCATGTCCGAGTCACAGCAAATCAACAAGACCCAGGCCAAGGTAGTCATCCCCGAGGGGCAGCCGATGGTCAGCCTCCTCGGGTCGGGTGACGAACTGCTGCGGGTCATCGAGGGCGCCTTCAGCGCCGACATACACGTGCGGGGCAACGAGATCACGATCACCGGCAGTCCCGAGGAGAGCGGCGTCGTCGTACGCCTCTTCGAGGAGCTGGTGGAGCTGGTCGGCTCGGGTGCCGAGTTGTCCCCCGACGCGGTCGAGCGCAGCATCCACATGCTGCGGCAGGCCACCGAACGTCCGGCCGAGGTCCTGTCCCTGGACATCCTGTCCGCGCGGGGCCGGACCATCCGCCCGAAGACGATCAACCAGAAGCGGTACGTCGACGCGATCGACAGGCACACCATCGTCTTCGGTATCGGGCCCGCCGGCACCGGCAAGACGTACCTGGCGATGGCGAAGGCCGTGAAGGCCCTGCAGAACAAGCGGGTCAACCGGATCATCCTCACCCGCCCGGCCGTCGAGGCGGGGGAGCGGCTCGGCTTCCTGCCGGGCACGCTCTACGAGAAGATCGACCCATACCTGCGGCCGCTGTACGACGCGCTGCACGACATGCTCGACCCCGATTCGATTCCCCGCCTGATGTCGGCCGGGACGATCGAGGTCGCGCCGCTCGCCTACATGCGCGGCCGGACGCTCAACGACGCCTTCATCATCCTGGACGAGGCGCAGAACACCTCGCCCGAGCAGATGAAGATGTTCCTGACCAGGCTCGGGTTCAATTCGAAGATCGTGGTCACCGGTGACGTGACCCAGATCGACCTGCCCGGCGGCCAGGACAGCGGGCTGAAGGTCGTGCAGCACATCCTCGAGGGCATCGAGGACATCCATTTCAGCAGGCTGACCAGCGCCGACGTCGTACGGCACAAGCTGGTGAGCGACATCGTCGACGCCTACGGCCGATACGACGCGGCGATGGCCTCCGAGCCCCGCGCGATCAACAAGCGGCCGCGGAACAACCGGCGGTGAGCGTGACCATGACGGGTGAGGAGACCCCGTGAGCATCGAGGTGGCCAACGAGTCCGGCGTCGAGGTCGACGAGTCGGCGCTGGTCGAGCTGGCCGGACACGTCCTCGGCCGGATGGGGATCAACCCGCTGGCCGAGCTGTCGATCCTGGTGATCGACGAGGCGGCGATGGCCGAGCTGCACGAGCAGTGGATGGGCGAGCCGGGCCCGACCGACGTGCTGGCCTTCCCCATGGACGAGCTGCGGCCCAACGTCGGCGGCCGGGACGAGGACGCGTCCCCCGACCCGGCGCTGCTCGGCGACGTGGTGCTGTGCCCCCAGGTGGCGGCCAAGCAGGCCGCCGAGGCCGGGCACAGCGCGCAGGACGAGCTGGAGCTGCTGTGCACGCACGGCATCCTGCACCTGCTCGGCTACGACCACGCCGAGCCCGAGGAGCACGCCGAGATGTTCGGACTGCAGGACGAACTCCTCGGCGCCTGGCGGGAGGTGCGGCGTAAGCCGTGAGCAACGGCTGGCTGCTTTCCGCCGTCTTCCTGATCGTGGCCGGCGGCCTGCTGGCGAGCGCGGAGACGGCGCTGACCCGCATCTCCCGGGTGCGCGCGGAGGAGTTCGTCAAGGAGGGCCGGCGCGGCGCGGTGCGGCTGCAGGCGATCGTCGCCGACCCCCCGCGCTACCTCAACCTGGTGCTCCTGCTGCGCCTGAGCTGTGAGCTCGTCGCGACGGTGATCACGACGCTGCTGTTCATCGACTGGCTCGGCGACCGCGGACAGGCGTACGCCGTGGCGGCCGTGGTGATGATCCTGGTGAGCTACGTCATCGTCGGGGTCATGCCGCGTACGCTCGGCCGCCAGCACGCCGAGCCGGTCTCGCTGGCGAGCGCGCCCATCGTGTACGGCCTGACCCGGATCTTCGGGCCGCTGCCCGAGCTGCTGATCCTGCTGGGCAACGCGCTCACCCCCGGCAAGGGCTTCCGCGAGGGCCCGTTCACCTCGGAAGCCGAGCTGCGTGACCTCGTCGACCTGGCCGAGCAGCGCAGGGTCATCGAGCCCGACGAGCGGGAGATGATCCACTCGGTCTTCGAGCTGGGTGACACGCTCGTGCGCGAGGTCATGGTGCCGCGCACCGACATAATCTTCATCGAGCGCGGCAAGACGCTGAACCAGGCGCTGTCGCTGGCCCTGCGCAGCGGGTTCTCCCGCATCCCCGTGGTGGGGGAGAACGAGGACGACGTGGTGGGCATCGCCTATCTCAAGGACATCGTCCGCCGCATCCAGGACACCGGCGACGGCGGCGTGCGGGTGGACGAGCTCATGCGCCCCGCGACGTACGTGCCGGAGAGCAAGCCCATCGACGAACTGCTGCGCGAGATGCAGGCGCGGCAGATCCACCTCGCCATCGTCATCGACGAGTACGGCGGCACCGCCGGCCTCGTCACCATCGAGGACGTCATCGAGGAGATCGTCGGAGAGATCGCCGACGAGTATGACCAGGAGGCCCCGCGGGTCGAGTGGCTGGACGACGGGGCGGTGCGGGTGACCGCGCGGCTGCCGATCGACGAGCTCGGCGAGCTGTTCGACACCGAGATCGAGGCCGAGGACGTCGACACGGTCGGCGGCCTGCTGGCGCACGCCCTCGGCCGGGTGCCGATCGCCGGCTCGGAAGCGGTGGTCGGCGGCCTGCGCCTGACGGCCGAGAACCTGGCGGGACGCCGCAACCGGATCAGCACGGTCGTCGTGCGCCGCGAGGAGCCGGCCACCGACGACGAGGTCGTGGCCGCCGGCGCCGACCACGAGTGACGGCTGACCGCTCCGTACTGCAAGCGGCTTTCAACCGATCTGCAAGCCGGCTCCGTCATTGTTGTCCCAGGCGCTCAGAAGGGGTTCGGGGCGCCTCGTTGGGGAGTCCGGCGCGCCGGGAGGGGTTCGCGGCGCACCGGAGCCTCTCATGGGGGGATCCGTGATCGGTGCGGGGCTCTCACCCCACTCGGGGTGAGAGCCCCGTATTGATTACACAATGTGATTACCCGCTCGCGGTCCGGGGAAGGAAAACCCCGGCAAAGCGGGGAGGCGGGTATGCGGATCGTCCACGCGGCCGTCGCGGGCTGCCTGGTGCTGGCCACCGGCGCCTGCGGCACGGGCGGCGTCACGTACGCCGCCGCCAGAGCCGCCGTCAGGGCCCCCGGCAAGGGGGGAGACGCGGTCCGGCAGCGGACGGTGCTCGGCAGGATGGACGGACTCCCCGAGGGGTTCTTCAGCCACGCGCGGGCGCCCTGGCGTCCGCCGTTCCGTCCTCGCGCCCGCGCGTGCCGCCTGCTGTTCGACGCGGCGGCGGGCAGGCCGCCGCGCGAGGGGCTCAGCGGCTCGACCGCCGCCACCTACCAGGCCGCGCACGCCGGCGAACTCGCCGGGGTCGGTGTCGCCGTCTACGACGGCGGTGAGGCGGCCGGGCACCTCGCCGCGCTCCGCGACGCCCTCTCCCACTGCGCGACGGCCGACGGCGGCACGCCGTACGACCGCCTGACGGCGGCGCGGACGCCGCTGCCCGGCATCGGGGGCGCGGACGCGGCCGCCCGCGCGCTGACCGGCCGGGTCGGCGGCTACCCCTACCGCATGCACCTGGTCGTCGCCCGTTCCGGCCACACGCTGATCGCGCTCGTGCACGCGGGCCTGACCCCGCCCGACCCGGCTCGTACGGCCGAACTGACACGGTTGCTCGTGCGCGAGGTCGGTACGCTTGACGCGTGACAGAGACGCTGGACCCCGAGGACAACAAGATCATTACGCTGGCCAGGTCGGCGCGGGCGCGTGGCGGCACCCCCGAGGGCGCGGCGGTGCGCGACGAGACCGGCCGGACGTACGCCGCGACCACGGTGGACCTGCCCTCGCTCCGGCTCTCGGCCCTTCAGGCGGCCGTGGCCATGGCCGTGTCCAGCGGGGCGAAGTCGCTGGAGGCGGCGGCGGTCGTCACCGCCTCCGACGAAGCGGCGGAGCAGGACCTGGCCGTCGTCGAGGACATGGGCAACGGCACGCTGTTCCTCGCCGCCCCGGACGGCTCGCTGAAGGGCCGGTACATCTGACGTGGACCTGAACGCCGAACCCAGCGGTTTCCGTGCGGGCTTCGCCTGCTTCGTCGGCAGGCCCAACGTCGGCAAGTCGACGCTGATGAACGCCCTCGTCGGCACCAAGGTGGCGATCACCTCGTCCAAGCCGCAGACCACGCGGCGGGCCATCCGCGGCATCGTCCACCGGCCGGACGCCCAGCTGGTGATCGTCGACACCCCCGGCTTCCATCGTCCCCGTACGCTGCTCGGGGAGCGGCTGGACAGCCTGGTGCTGTCCACGCTCACCGAGGTCGACGTCATCGGGTTCTGCGTCCCGGCCAACGAGCCGATCGGCAAGGGCGACCGGTTCATCGTCGACAAGCTCGCGGCCGTCAAGAAGACCCCGGTGGTCGCCATCGTCACCAAGTGCGACCTGGCCACCCGCGAGCAGGTCGCGCACCAGCTTCTCGCGGTGTCCGCGCTGGCCGAGTTCGCCGAGATCGTCCCGGTGTCCGCGCAGGGCGGCGAGCAACTCGACGTCATCGCCGACGTGCTCGTCAAGCGGCTGCCGGAGTCGCCTCCGCTGTACGCCGGAGGGGAGCTGACCGACGAGCCGGAGCAGGTGCTGGTCGCCGAGCTGATCCGGGAGGCCGCGCTGGAGGGCGTACGCGACGAGCTGCCCCATTCGATCGCGGTGGTCGTCGAGGAGATGCACCCCCGGGAGGGCCGCGACGACCTCCTCGACGTGTACGCCCACATGTTCGTCGAGCGGCCCTCGCAGAAGGCCATCGTGATCGGCCCGGGTGGCGCGCGACTCAAGGACGTGGGCACCCGCGCACGGCAGCAGATCGAGGCGCTGCTCGGCACCCGGGTCTACCTCGACCTCCGGGTGAAGATCGCCAAGGAGTGGCAGCGCGACCCCAAGCAGCTGCGACGTCTCGGCTTCTACGACTGACGGGCCTCAGCGGCGGCGCAGCAGCGCGGCGGCGGCCAGGACGGCCAGCGCGACCGAGGCCACCAGGCCGGCGAACCAGCCGTACTGGATCGTCGGGTGCACCCGCAGCAGCCCGGAGACCTGGAAGTCGAGCCGGCCCACGAGGTCGCGGGGGTCGGCGAGGAACATGGCCAGCGCGAAGGCGGCCACCGCGCCGGGCAGGATCGCCAGCCCGGTGAACAGCCAGCTTCGCGCCGCGCCGAGCACGCCGAGCAGCATCGCCGTGATCCCGGCGCCGAGCACGAACCAGCCGGGACCGGCGTCCACTCCCCGCACGGCGTGCGTGAGCGACGCGTCGAGAATGCCGAACTCCGCGGTGAGTCCCGCCCAGGGAAGCAGCGCGGTCACCGCCAGCGCGAACCCCGAGACGAACACGCCGGCGGCCCGCAGGACGCCGGCCACGCTGGTGCCTCGCCTCGGCCCGCCAGGATGCTGCGTGGGGTGCGACACGATCACCAGGCTACGGCCAGGGGCGGCCGGTTTCAGCCCCTGGCGTGCCCAGGAGCCCGTCCAGACCGGTCGGGGCCGGTGACGGGACGGCGGCCGCGGCCTCCTCGCCGCGCCGCAGCCGCTCCCTGAGCTGGACCGCGTCCGCGCCGAGCGCGCACACCTGCACGCCGGGACCGGCCAGCGGCAGCGCCGCCCAGCCGTCCCCCAGCACGGCCCGCCGCTCGCGCTTGTCGTCGGGCACGGCGCGCGGAGCCCAGGCGGGTCCCGCGAGGAGGGTGGAGCCGACGCACCGCGCGTCCACGTAGACGGCCGGGCTGCCGTCCACCGGCTCCTCGCCGACCAGGAGGTCCTGGCGGAGCAGGGGCCGTCCGGCCACGGTCGCGTCGAAGCGCGCGTGGCCGCGCCCCGGCCGTTCGCCGTGCCGCCCGAACACGAGCTCCTCCCGCCAGAAGACCGTGGCGTCCTCGGCGAGCGAGAGCCGTACGACGAGGCGGTGGGCGCATCCGGCGGCGAGGACGGTCGGCTCGGGGGAGAAGCACAGGGTGGCGCCCGCGCCGACCCGCGCCCGCACGACCATGGCCGAGGGGGCGTCCGCGAGACCGGGCAGCACCAGCGTGGCGGCCACCGAGCGGACCTCCAGCGAGGTGCCTGGAGCGACGTCCACGCCGAGTTCGAGGTGGTCGCCGCGCAGCGGGCCCGCGCCCGTCGAGACGAGGTGGACCCGCCTCGGGCCGGTCTGCCGCAGCGTCAGCGGCGGGTCGGACCGGAGCGTCTCGAGGCGGGTCCGGCCTCCGCCCGCGGCCTCCGTCCTGATCAGCGCACGCGCGGTGACGGCCGTCACGGCGGTCAGGAGGCCGGGGCGGCGTGGTGGTGCGGTCGGCCGTGCTCGCGCCGCCAGGCGTCGACCATGTGCGTCACCCACTCCGCCACACTGTGCGCGCCCTTGTCCTCCCGGATCGACGTGAACAGCACCGGCTTGCCGTCCCGCACGGCCGCCGCGTCGCGGGACATCACGGTCAGGTCGGCGCCGACCATCGGCGCGAGGTCGGTCTTGTTGACGACGAGCAGGTCGGCAGAGGTCACCCCCGGCCCGCCCTTGCGGGGCACCTTGTCGCCGCCCGACACGTCGAGCACGAAGATCTGCCGGTCGGCCAGGCCCCGGCTGAACGTCGCGGTCAGGTTGTCGCCGCCGCTCTCGACGATCACGAGGTCGAGCGGCCCGAACCGCTCTTCCAGCGTCTCGACGGCGTCCAGATTGGCCGCGATGTCGTCGCGGATGGCGGTGTGCGGGCAGCAGCCGGTCTGCACCGCGAGGATCCGTTCGGGGTCGATGACCCCCGCGCGGCGCAGGAAGTCGGCGTCCTCGGTGGTGTAGATGTCGTTGGTCACGACCCCGAGCCGCAGGGACGGCCCGAGGCCGCGGCACAGCGCCGCCACCAGGGCGGTCTTGCCGCTGCCGACCGGCCCGCCGATGCCGAGGCGCAGTGCCCGGCCGTGTGGCTCGGCCGGATCGTGGAGGTCGTCGTGGTGAGCGCCCATGTGGGAGCCTCGTCTTTCTCTAGCGATGGCCGGTGTGGGGACGTCAGGAGACGAAGAGCTTCATCGGATTGGTCAGGTGTCTCTCCGCGAGGAGGTCGAGCGCGGGCGCGCTGTGCCCGGGCAGCGCGTGCCATCGCGCCGGCCACGCCGCGTGCCGCCTGGGCTGCCGTCCGGAGTTGTGCCCGGGATGGTGTCCCGAGTGGAATCCCGCATGCTGTCCCGGCTCGCGCTCGTCCGATTCCTCGTCCGCCGGGACCGCGTCGTCGAGCGACGCGCAGGCGGCGCGGGCCACGTCCTCGAACGCGGGCGCGAGGCCGGCGAGCAGGCGGTGGACGGCGACCGGATCGAGGCCGAGGAGCCGCACGGCCGCCGTGGCCGGGGCGGTGACCGAGGTGTAGGCGGCGGCCAGCGCGGCCTGACGGGGAGTGCAGCCCGCCGAGGCAGCCGCCGCGCCGAGCGCGACGGGGTGGTGGGGGCCCTCCGGCAGGGCCCGCGCGAGCGTGTCCAGGGCGGCCGAGGGCCACATCGGGCGGGCCGTACGCAGCAGGAGCCGCCCCTGGGTGCGGGCGGCCTCCCGCTGGGCGGGCGAGGCGACCCTGGCGTCGGCCTCGGCGTCCAGCCGCCGCCACAGCGCGGCGCCGTCCGCGGCGCCGACTGCGGCGCCGTCCGTGTGCGGTGCCTCCGGGGCGCGGGTGGCACCGGGTTCTCGCCCGGCACTGCCGCTGCGGGCGGGACTTCCGGGCGCGCTGCCGGGGGCGGTGTCCGCGACCGTTTCGGCGGCGTTGTCGGTGGTGTCTTCGGCGTCGTTTTCGGCGGTGGCCAGTTCGCACGCGGCGGCGGCGAGGGCGGCGGTGACCAGGCCGGCGGTGGCGAGCCTGCCGCGCAGGAAACGCGCCAGGTCGCCGGTGCCGGTGACCGTGCCCAGCCGCACGGCCTCCTCAACGCCGCCGGAATGGGCGTGCCCGCCCGCCGGCAGCCGGGAGTCGGCCAGCAGCAGCAGCGCCGCGTCCCCTCTCATACCCGCGCCCCCCTCATGCCCGCCGCACCCCGCATAACGGGGGCTTCTCTCACGCCCACGTCTCCTCGCCCGTCAGAAGAGGAAGTAGCGCTGCGCCATCGGCAGCGACTCGGCCGGGGCGGGCTCGATCAGCTCACCGTCCACGCGTACGGCGAAGGTGTCGGGGTCCACCCGGATGTCCGGCAGGGCGTCGTTGAGCGGCATCGCGTCCTTGCGCCGGGCGCGGACGTCGGCCACGGGAACCAGCCGCCTGCCGACGGCCAGACGGTCCGCCAGGCCGTCCTCCAGCGCGAGCGGCGCGACGAAGTGCAGTGAGGTCGCGGCCGCGGTGGCCGGGACCGCGCCGAACATCGGACGGGGGAGCACGGGCTGCGGCGTGGGGATCGACGCGTTCGCGTCGCCCATCTGCGCGTACGCGATGACGCCGCCCTTGACGACGAGGTCGGGCTTCACCCCGAAGAAGGCCGGGCTCCACAGGACGAGGTCGGCGAGCTTGCCGGGCTCCACCGAGCCGATCTCCGCGTCCAGGCCGTGGGCGATCGCCGGGTTGATCGTGTACTTGGCGACGTACCGGCGGGCGCGGAGGTTGTCGGCCGCGCCGTCGCCCGGCAACGCGCCGCGACGCAGCTTCATCACGTGCGCCGTCTGCCAGGTACGGATGATCGTCTCGCCGACCCGGCCCATGGCTTGGGAGTCCGAGCCGATCATCGAGATCGCGCCCATGTCGTGGAGCACGTCCTCGGCCGCCATCGTCGTCGGCCTGATCCGCGACTCGGCGAACGCCAGGTCCTCCGGGATGGCGGGGTTGAGGTGGTGGCACACCATGAGCATGTCCAGATGCTCGTGGTGGGTGTTGACGGTGTGCGGCCGGGTCGGATTGGTGGACGACGGCAGCACGTTGGCATGGGAGGCCACCGTGATGATGTCCGGGGCGTGGCCGCCTCCGGCGCCCTCGGTGTGATAGGCGTGGATCGCCCGGCCGTCGACGGCCCGCAGGGTCGACTCCACGAACCCCGCCTCGTTCAGCGTGTCGGTGTGGATGGCGACCTGCACCCCGGTGGCGTCGCACACCCGCAGGCACGCGTCGATGGCGGCCGGAGTCGTGCCCCAGTCCTCGTGCAGCTTGAAGCCCGACGCCCCGGCCCTGAGCTGTTCGAGCAGCCCCTCCTCGCTGACCGTGTTGCCCTTGCCGAGCAGGGCCACGTTGACCGGATAGGCGTCGAGGGACTCCAGCATCCGGCCGAGATACCAGGTGCCGGTCACCGTGGTGGCCTTCGTGCCCTCGGCGGGCCCTGTGCCGCCGCCGACGACCGTGGTGACGCCCGAGGCGAGCGCCTCGTCGAGGATCTGCGGGCAGATCAGGTGGACGTGTGAGTCGACCGCGCCCGCCGTGACGATCTTTCCGTTGGCCGCGAGGATCTCGGTGGACGGGCCGATGACGAGGTCCGGGTGGACGCCGTCCATGGTGTCGGGGTTGCCGGCCTTGCCGACGGCGGTGATCCGGCCGTCGCGCACGCCGATGTCGGCCTTGACCACGCCCCAGTGGTCGAGGATCACCGCGCCCGTGATGACGAGGTCGGCGGCGCCCTCGGCGCGCGTGGCGCGGGACTGCCCCATCGACTCGCGGATGACCTTCCCGCCGCCGAACACGGCCTCGTCGCCCGCCCCGGCGGAGCCCATCGACAGGTCGTCGGTCACCTCGACGTACAGGCCGGTGTCGGCCAGGCGCACCCGGTCTCCCGTGGTCGGGCCGTACAGCGCGGCGTAGCGGGCGCGTTCGACGCTAGACATCGGCCCTCCCGTCGAGCGGTCCGGCCCATTCGGGACGAAGGCCAGGTACGACGCGGTTCCCGGCGATCGGGACCAGCGTGACGTCGCGCTCCACCCCCGGCTCGAACCTGACCGCGGTGCCGGCCGGGATGTCGAGGCGGGTGCCCCAGGCCGCCTCGCGGTCGAACTCCAGGCCGGGGTTGGCGGCGGCGAAGTGGTAGTGCGACCCGACCTGCACCGGCCGGTCGGCCGTGTTGACGACTCTCAGGGTGATCCGCTCCCTGCCGGGGTTCAGCGGCACGTCGCCGTCGCCGCACAGGATCTCGCCCGGCGCGCTCATGTGATCGGGTGGTGGACGGTGACGAGCTTGGTGCCGTCGGGGAAGGTGGCCTCGATCTGTACGGACTCCAGCATCTCGGGCACGCCCTCCATGACGTCCTCGCGCCGCAGGATCTTGCGGCCGGCGTCCATCAGGTCGGCGACGCTGCGGCCGTCGCGGGCGCCTTCCAGGAGGAAGGACGCGATGAGGGCCGTCGCCTCCGGATGGTTGAGGCGAAGGCCGCGCTCCCTGCGCTCGCGGGCCACGCCCGCGGCGACGTGGATGAGGAGCCGTTCCTGTTCGTGTGGAGTGAGCCGCATGGCGGGACGATAAGTACCCGGCGTTTCCCCCGCGTTACCCGCTGATTTCGTATGCGTATCCGGACGGCGGTGAGCCTTCGCTAATGACTTGTTAACCGCCGGGATTTCGGCGGGAAATACCGCGCGCCCACCTTTGCGGCAGACGGATCGGCGCGGGGGCCGTAGCGGCAAGGGAGAGGCATTTGCGGAACTCAGTATGGCGCACTGGCGCGGCGTTCGCGCTGGCGGCCGCGACGCTCGCGGCCTGTGCCGGCCAATCGTCCGAAAATGACACGGCGGCCTCGTCCGGGGGCTCTGGCACCATAAAAGTGGGGATTCTCCACTCGCTCAGCGGCACGATGGCCATCAGCGAGGTCACGGTCAGGGACGCGGAGCTGCTCGCGATCGACGAGATCAACGCGGCCGGCGGCGTGCTGGGCAGAAAACTGGAGCCCGTCGTGGAGGACGGCGCGTCCGACTGGCCCACGTTCGCGGAGAAGGCCACCAAGCTCATCGCACAGGACAAGGTCGCCGCCGTCTTCGGCGGCTGGACGTCGGCGAGCCGGAAGGCGATGCTCCCCGTATTCGAGAAACGCAAGGCGCTGCTGTGGTATCCGGTGCAGTACGAGGGGCTCGAGAGCTCGCCGTACATCTTCTACACCGGCGCGACGACCAACCAGCAGATCGTTCCCGGGCTCGACTATCTGAAGGAGCAGGGCAAGAAGAAGCTTTTCCTCGTCGGCAGCGACTACGTCTTCCCGAGGACGGCGAACAAAATCATCAAGGCGTACGCCGCGGCGAACGGAATGGAGATCCTCGGCGAGGAGTACACCCCGCTCGGGCACACCGAATACAGCACGCTGGTCAACAAGATCGTCGAGGCGAAGCCGGACGCGGTCTTCAACACCCTGAACGGCGACAGCAACGTCGCGTTCTTCAAGCAGCTCAAGAGCACCGGGATCGGCGCCGACCGGATGCCGGTCATGTCGGTGTCCGTGGCCGAGGAGGAGGTCAAGGGGATCGGGGTCGACAACGTCGCCGGGCAGCTCGTGGCCTGGAACTACTACCAGACGACCGACACCCCGGCTAACGAGAAGTTCGTCGCCGCGTTCAAGGCGAAGTACGGCGCCGACAAGGTGACCTCCGATCCGATGGAGGCCGGATACAACGCCGTCTACCTGTGGGCCGAGGCCGTGAAGAAGGCCGGGAGCACCGACGTGGAGGCCGTCAAGAAGGCCGCCGGCGGGGTCGGCCTGGACCGGCCCGAGGGCAAGGTCACCATCGACGGCGACAACCAGCACGTGTACAAGACCGCGCGCATCGGGGTCGTCCAGCCGGACGGCCAGATCAAGGAGGTGTGGAACTCCGGCGAACCGATCAAGCCGGATCCCTACCTCAAGACGTACTCCTGGGCCGGCGGCCTGGTGTGAACCGGGCCACGGGACATCGCCGGGAGGTGACGTGGAAGGGGTGCTGAACCAGCTTCCGATCGGGCTGTCGATCGGAGCGGTCCTGCTGCTCATCGCCCTCGGGCTGACGTTCACGTTCGGGCAGATGGGCGTGATCAACATGGCCCACGGCGAGTTCATCATGGCGGGGGCCTACACGGCGTACCTGCTCCAGGGCGTGGGCTTCCTGGTCGCGCTCCCGGCCGCGTTCGTGGTCGCCGGGCTCATGGGCCTGGTGCTGGAGCGCACGCTGATCCGGCGCTTCTACGGGCGCCCGCTGGACACGCTGCTGCTCACCTGGGGCGTCAGCCTGATGCTCCAGCAACTGGCCCGGGACCTGTTCGGGGCGCCCAACGTGCAGGTCGCCTCGCCCGCCTGGCTGCGCGGCGGCATCGGGATCCTGCCGTACAACCGGTTGTTCATCATGGCGCTCGCGGTGCTGTCGGTGCTCGCGATCTGGGCGTACATGAACCGGACCGGGCAGGGGCGGCGCATGCGGGCGGTCATGCAGAACAGGAGGCTCGCGGCCACGAGCGGCATCGACACCGGGCGGGTCGACCAGCGGACGTTCTTCATCGGCTCGGGGCTCGCCGGGGTCGCCGGGGTCGCCCTCACGCTGATCGGCCCGGTCGGCCCCACGCTCGGGACGTACTACATCGTGGACGCGTTCCTCGTGGTCGTCGCGGGCGGCCTGGGACAGCTTCGCGGCGCGGTGCTGGCGGCGATCGGGCTCGGCCTGCTGAACTCCTACGCCGAGTTCTGGAGCGACGCCAGCCTCGCCAAGGTGGTGGTCTTCGTGGCGATCATCGGCTTCCTGCAGATCCGGCCGCAGGGGCTGTTCTTCGTCCGGTCGCGGGCGCTGACATGACGGCCGTCGAGGCGCCCGCGGGGAGCACGCCCACCGCGACGCCGGACGTACGGGCCGGGCGCCGGTGGCAGGGCACGGCCGTGTTCGCGGGGGTGTTCGCGGCGGTGGCCGTGCTCGCCCTGGTGGTGGCGCCGCTGCTGCTGGAGCCGTTCCGTCTCGGCCTGCTGGCGAAGTATCTCTGCTACGCGATCGTGGCGCTGGGCATCGGCCTCGCCTGGGGGCAGGGCGGCATGCTGACGCTTGGACAGGGGGTGTTCTTCGGCCTCGGCGGCTACGCGATGGGCATGTATCTCAAGCTCAACGACGCCGCGGGCGACCTGCCCGACTTCATGGTCTGGAGCGGGGTGGAGAAGCTGCCGGCGCTGTGGAAGCCGTTCGGCAACCCGGTCTTCGCGCTGGCCATGGTCGTCGTGCTGCCGGTCGCGGTCGCGCTCCTGCTCGGCGCGCTGGTGTTCCGCCAGCGCGTACGCGGGGCGTATTTCGCGATCCTCACCCAGGCGCTGGCGGCCGCGATGGTGATCCTGCTGGTCGGGCAGCAGGGGCTGACCGGCGGCACGAACGGCCTGACCAACTTCTTCGACTTCTTCGGCCACGACGTGGCGGCCGACGAGACCCAGCGGGGCCTCTACCTGCTCGTGGCGGCCGTGCTCGGAGCGCTCTACCTGGGCGCGCGGCAACTCGTCCGCAGCCGGTTCGGCAGGTTGCTGCTGGCGGTCAGGGACGGCGAGGACCGGGTGCGTTTCCTCGGCTACAACCCGGCCACCGTGAAGACGCTGACCTTCGCCGTGTCGGCGGGCATGGCCGGGATCGCGGGGGCGCTGTTCGTGCCCGTGGTCGGCATCATCTCGCCGGCCCTGCTCGGCGTCGTCCCCTCGCTCGAACTCGTCGTCGCGGTGGCGGTCGGCGGCCGGTTCGCGCTGGCCGGCGCGGTGCTCGGCGCGGTCGTCATGGGATACGCGCGGACGTACTTCAGCGAGGAGCTTCCGGACGCCTGGCTGTACCTGCAGGGCGCCCTGTTCGTGCTCGTCATGGCGCTGGCGCCCAAGGGCATCGCGGGCCTGGCCGCCAACCTCGTACGGAGAAGGGAGTCCCGGGCGTGAGCGAAGCGCTGTCAGAAACCGTGCTGCTGGAGATTCGGGGTCTCGAGGTCGCCTTCGGCGGCTTCCGGGCGCTCGACGGCGTGGACCTGACCGTCGGCCGGGGCGAGCTGCGCTTCCTGATCGGGCCCAACGGCGCGGGGAAGACGACCCTCATCGACGTGATCACGGGCCTGACCAGGCCCACCGGAGGCACCGTGCGGTTCGAGGGGCAGAGCCTCGTGGGCCGCAGGGAGCACGAGATCGTCCGGCTCGGCGTGGGCCGGACGTTCCAGACCTCGGTGGTCTTCGAGGAGCTCACCGTGCTGGAGAACCTCGACCTGGCCGCGTCGTTCCGCCGTCCCCTCTGGTCGCTGCTGCGCCGAGGGCGCGGGGTGCCGGAGGAGGTGGCGGCGGCGCTGGAGACGACCGGCCTGGCGGGCCTGGCGGGCAGCAGGGCCGGGGTGCTGTCCCATGGCCAGCGGCAGTGGCTGGAGATCGGCATGCTGATCGTCCAGCGGCCCCGGCTGCTGCTGCTCGACGAACCGGTCGCCGGCATGGCGCAGGACGAGCGCGAGCGCACCGGCGAACTGCTCACCGAGGTCGCCCGCGAGCACACCGTGGTCGTGGTCGAGCACGACATGGACTTCCTGCGCCGCTACGCCTCCCAGGTCACCGTGCTCCACGAGGGCAGGGTGCTGACGGAGGGCTCGGTGGAGGAGGTGCGGGCCGACCCGCGCGTGCAGGAGATCTATCTGGGCCGGGCGAGGGAGGGTGCGGAGGATGCTGTCCGTTGAGGGACTGGAGTCGGGGTACGGCCGGGCCCGGGTGCTCTTCGGCGTCTCGCTTGAGGTGCCCGCGGGCCGCCTCGTCTGCGTGATGGGCCGCAACGGGGTCGGCAAGACGACCCTGCTCGACACCGTCATGGGCGTGCTCCCGGCGACCGGCGGAAGGGTGACCTTCGAGGGCAGGGACGTCACCCGGCTGCGCCCCGACCAGCGCGTAGGGCTCGGCATGGGCTACGTGTCCCAGGGGCACGAGACGTTCCCCCAGCTCAGCGTGATGGACAACCTCCTGGTCACGCTGGAGGCGTCCGCGCACCGCGACCGGGCGGCGCTGGAGGAGGCGCTGGAGGTCTTCCCCCGGCTCAAGCCGCTGCTCAAACGGCCGGCGGGTTTCCTGTCCGGCGGCCAGCAGCAGCAGCTCGCGATGGCCAGGGCCCTGGTGACCCGGCCGAAGCTGCTGATCCTGGACGAGCCGACCGAGGGCATCCAGCCGTCGATCATCCTGGAGATCGAGGAGGCCGTCGAGCGCCTGCACGCGACCGGTCTCGCGATCCTGCTGGTGGAGCAGTACCTCGACCTCGCGCTGCGGATGGCCGACGGGTTCGTGATCCTCGACGCCGGGCGGGTGGTCCGGTCCGGCCCGGCGCGGGAGCTCCAGGACGAGGAGGTCCACCGGCTGTTGTCCGTCTGAGCCCTGTCGCCGGCCGCGGCACCGCGCTTACCCTGGAGGGGAGGAAGCGATCGCACGTGTGAACGCCTTCGGCCGCGCCGGAGGCTCCGCGCCGCCGGAGCGGTGGGGGCCGTCCGGACCCGGCACTGCGCACGGCCCGACCGCTTCCTCCGTCGTCTCCGGCGACGCCCCGCCAGGGGCAGGACGGCCGGGTGGATGAGGATCTGATCTCCGGGGAAACGCGGATTCGGCTTCGCGTATCCGTTCAGCCGTCGCGCCCGGCCTCGATCCGGGCTCGCCGCACGTGGTCGAGTATCACCTTGACGACCAGCTCGGGCCGGTCCCGGTGGATGTGATGCCCCGCATGCTCCGCGACGACGTGCTGGGCGTTCGAGGACAGCCGCACCAGGTCGGCCTGGAGCGGAGACCAGACGGAGTAGAAGCGGCGCTGTTCCGCGAGCGTCTCCACGTCGGTGCCCGGCGGTTCGTCCGGGCTGGAAGAGACGACCGTGAGTGGGATCGCGCCCAGGCTCGGTGCTCGGCGGCGGACCTGCACGGGGTTGACGGTGATCGCGGCCGCCGCCTCACGCAGCTCCGCGCGGCGTTGCCGGTCGCTGAGGTCGAAGGCGATCCTGAGGGGGAGGAGCTTCGACGGCAGGCGCCGGGCCTCGGCTTCGCGGCGGACGCGGTCGCTCCACCCGGCGTCGAAGGCCAGGCGCCGAAGTCCCAGCGGCGTAAGGCGCGAGCGCAGCATTTCTCGCGTGATGGCGACTCTCGTCCGGTGCAGCAGGCGGATCTGCTCGGGATGGCTGGAATCGACGAGGACGACCGCCGCCACCGCGTCGGGCCTGTCGGCTGCGAACAGCCGGACGATGTTCCCTCCGGCCGAATGCCCCACCAGAACGTACGGCGGAGCGATTCCCGCCTCGTCCAGCGCGCGCCGCAGGTCGCGGGCGGCTCCCAACGCCGTTCCCGCCCACGGAGACGGATCGCTCCACCCGAGTCCGGCTCGGTCGTAGAGCACAACCGACGACTCCACCGCCAGTTCGGGTGACAGCGCGGCCCAGTTCACACCCGGTTCGCCCAGTCCGGGCACGATCACGACGGCCGGCGAGCCCGTGCCCGCGGTCCACAGATGGATCCGGCGGCCGCCGACGTCGACCATCCGTCCAGGGGGAGGGAACCGGCGGCGATCACGCCGGGCTCCGTAGGTCTGGTAGACCGCGCTCATGGAGGCCCCGGCGATCGCGCCCGAAACGAGCCCGGCCAGCGCCTTGACGATGATCCCCCTGCCGCGGATCGAGCGGTTCATCACACTCCACTTGCGCCGGTTCTCCGAATGAATCCCAAAGGAGGGACGGGAGCGGCGGTCGCGTCTTGGATCACCTTGACTCCGCTATTCGTACAGCGAGTCCGGCCGCCGAATCAATGACGATCGCACAAGGTGGATGCGTCCTGAGCGATGCGGAAGGCGTCGGCGTGGGCGTTCGCCCATTGCTCGAAGGTGCGGGGTGGGCGTCCGGTCACCTCGCGCACAGTGGGGTGGACTCGCGACTCGTCCAGCGTGCCGTCGGCGAAGAACCGGAAGAACGCGTCGACATACCGCGAGGGCATCCGCGCCTCCATCTCGGCCCGGGCCTCGGCGTCGGTCAGGCCTTCGCAGCGCAGATCCCTGCCGAGCACCCCGGCGAGGACGGCTACCTGGTCGGCGGGCAGCAGCGCCTGTGGGCCGGTCACGTCGTGGATCAGGCCGTCGTGCCCGTCGTCCAGCAGCGCCCGGGCCGCGACGGCGGCGATGTCGAAGGGATCGACGGCGGCGGTGCGCACGCCGGCGAACGGCACGCGCACCACGTCGCCGGCCTCGAGCTGAGGGAGCCAGCGCAGGGCGTTGGACATGAACGACCTCGGCCTCAGGACGGTCCAGGGCAGCCCGGATGCCCGCACGGCCCGCTCGGAGAGGGTCATGTAGCGGGAGACGGCGTTGGTCATGTCCTCCAGCGCGGCCGAGCCGCCCGTCAGCAGCACGATCCGCTCCACCCCGGCCCGGCGGGCGCGGGCCAGCAGGCCGGGCATGTCTTCGTAGCCCGGCAGGAGGAACACACGGCGGACACCGTCGAACGCCTCGGTCAGGCTCTCCGGCCGGTCGAGGTCGCCGCCGGCGGGCTCCGCGCCAGGGGGCAGGGCGGCGTCCCCCGGGTTCCGTACGAGCGCCCGCACCCGTTGGCCCGTCCCGAGCAGCGCCTCGACCAGTTCCGAGCCGACGTTCCCGGTCGCGCCGGTCACCAGGATCATTCACATCTCCATTCGCTCGCAGAGGGGTCTACACGGCCCGGATGAGTCCGGCCGCCAGGGCGATGAGCGCGGCCGCGAGGAGGAGGGCGCCGGTCCGCGTGAGCGCGGTGCCGTACGAGCCCCGGCCCTCCTCGCCGATGCCGAGGTGCAGGAAGAACCCGCCCGACTGGGCAAGCACTCCGGCGAGCAGGGCGGCGCCGCACAGCCATTCCAGGCCGTCGGGGAAGCCGGCGCGGGGCAGGTACAACAGATAGACGAGTGAGAGCACCAGGAGCACACCCGCGTGCGCGTGGCCGGCGCGGAAGAAGCGCTCGCGGAGGGCTCCGAGCCTGTCGCGGTCGGTGGTGATGAAACGCAGCAGCGCGTGCCCGCCGAACTCGACGGTGACGATCGACAGGATCGCGACGATCGGCAGGACTTCGGTGGGTTCCATCAGCGTGCCCCGGCGCCTGCGAGGGCCGCCGCCCGTTGCGGCGTTGGGTTGCCCGTTTTTCCCATGACGTCTCCTGCTCACAAGACGGCGCAGCCGCGGCACGCGGCGGACGCCGTTCGGTGGATCTTGGTTCACCGAGATCGTGGCAGGAGAGCGGGGGGAGCCGTTAGTGCCGCAGTAACCCGGCCGATGTGCATTTTGCACAGCTGTCCGAGCTCCGCGGCGGCGCGGGAGGCAGGGCGGCACCATCGGGAGCCTGCCTGGTCGTCGCGGAGCTCCCCGGCTAGATCCAGCCGGACTCGGTGGCGATCCGGATGGCGTCGACCCGGTTGCGGGCCCCCAGCTTGGCGACCGCCGAGGTGAGGTAGTTGCGCACCGTGCCGTAGGTCAGGAAGAGCCGCTCGGCGATCTCGGCGGGCTGCGCGCCCGTGGCCGACATGCGCAGCACCTCCGTCTCGCGCTGGCTGAGCGGGCTTTCCGGCGCTTCCAGCGCGACCAGCGCCAGCGACGGGTCCACCGCTCGTCCCCCCGCCGCGACGGTCCTGATCGCCGCGGCGAGTTCGGCCGGCCGGATGTCCTTCGGAACGAAGCCCGCGACCTGGACGCCCAGCGCCCTGCGCAGGACGCCCGGTTTGGTCAGCGCCGTCAGGATCAGGACGGCGCATCCGGGCAGCGCCCTTCGCAACTCGGCCGCCGCGGCCACGCCGTCCAGCCCCGGCAGGTCGATGTCGATCACGGCCACCTCGGGCCGGTGCTCCAGCGCCGCGGGCACGATCTCCAGGCCGGAGGCCACCCCCGCCACCACCTCGATGTCGTCGTGCAACGACAGCAGCTCGATCAGCGCTTCGCGGAGGATGTGCATGTCCTCCGCGATGAGGACGCGAATCACTCGCATCACCCTCCCGGCTCTCGAACGAACGGCCTCGGCCGGCATCGGACGGACAGGATCATGGCAGCGGTCTCACGTCCGAGAGAGCCTGCGTGCCCGAGACCGGAGGGAAACCCCACGGCCCGTCACCGGGTTCGGCCGGTACGGCGAACTCGGCGAGCACCTCGAAGATTTCACCGGTGCGGTGTCCCGCCGTCACCCGCCCGCCGGTCCGCGCCGCGATGCTGTCGAGCCCGGTGCCGCGCCGTTTCGTCGGCTCCGCTTCCTCCCGTAGGGCGGCACCGTCGTTGACCAGCCGTAACCGTACGCCACCTGCCGTACCCGACACGGTGATCTCGCAGGTGCCGGCCTGACTGTGGCGCAGGACGTTGGTGACGCCTTCTCGCAGCACGGTGGCCAGCGAGGTGTCGAGCGCCGCGGGAAGCGGGCCCGTCTCGACGCGCACCACTGCGTCGATCCCGGCGCTCGCCAGCACCTCGCGGGCGGCGTCGATCTCACTGCTCAACCGCAGCTCGACCCGGTCGCCGGTGATGGAGTCGAGCTCCACGAGGGCCTGTTCGACCAATGACCCCAGTGCGGTGATCTGGGTTCTGGCCCTCGCGGGGTCGGTGCCGAGCAGACGTTCGGCCACCTCGCCCTTGAGGGCGACCGCCGACAGGCTGTAGCCCAGGATGTCGTGCAGGTCACCGGCGATCCGCAGTCGTTCGCGGCGCACCGCCGCCTGGGCGAGCTCGTGCCGGGTCCGCTCCAGCACGGTGAGCAGTCCGCTCAGCCGCCCGAGGCAGTAGACCAGCCACATGATCATGACGTGGCCGCCGATGTTGGCCAGCGCGGCGGGGAGGTCGTCGATGAACAGGTAGTTGCGGTCGATGCGGTGCAGAAACCAGGCGAGGTGGCCGCCCAGGACGACTCCGACGATCATCCAGGAGCGCGGCGGGCGCACGTTGAGCAGCAGTTTACCGGTGAAGATGCTCAGCAGGCGGTCCCAGGCGTCGGGGAAGACAGCCAGGGGTAGCAGGATCAGCAGGCTCTGCGCGACCAGCACCGCCCGCGACTGCGGGAGCACCTGGAAGATCACGATGACGACGAGCAGGACGGCGGCGGAGGCGAAGGCCGGCCAGTCGCCGGGGCGGACGTAGAGCAGGTTCTTCAGGACGAGCAGGCATTGGATGACCAGGACCGCGAGCAGCACCCGTCGCGCCGGCCGTGGCGACTCGATCGGCGCCGAGATCTTCTCGAGGGCGTCGACGCGGTAGGCGCCGGCCGTGGCACGCACCTCCGCCATGGTGCGCCGCGCGAGTTCGATCCCTTCCCGGAGGGAGTGCCGCGCCTCGCCCGGCTCCTGCCGGGCCGCTGTCCGCATCCGGAACCCGATCGCCCGGAGTTTCCCGCCGAGCAGGCGCCGCAGCTCTCCGTCCAGCCGCAGCCGTTCCCTCGACAGGGCCGTCCGGGCCAGTTCCTCGCGGGTCTGGTGAAGTCTCGTGACGGCCATGACGAGCCTGGACAGGCCGAAGACGATGAGACCGTCGTCCGCCGTGACGATCATGTAGCCGACGCCCGCCTGGAACTCCAACCCGGGATAGGCGTCGAAGCCGGGGAGGAGGACCAACGCGCCGGACGCGGCCACGCCGAGGACGAACAGCGGCCAGGCGATCCGTGTGGGGAGCGCGCACAGCGCGGCGGCGGCCACGGTCCACGGCATCCAGTCCCAGGACTGCCCGACGAACGGGTACGGCAGGAAGTAGAGCAGCACCACGGCGGCGAACAGCCGGTATCGGGCGGCCGGGCTCCAGCACCACATCGACAGAGCGACGAGCGGCGGATAGGACGCCATCGGGAGCAGAACCCCGAGCAGATCGGCGCCGCCGTCCAGCGCGCTGAACGCACGGATGTAGACGAGGATGCCGAACGAGGCCCACAACATGGCCCTGGCCAGCCGGAGCGGAAGGTCGTCCGCGGTTCGCCCCACTCGCCGGGACCCTCCCGTGAACCGTGCGAAATGCACATCTAGCCGATGACGGGGACACTATCAGCCCATTTTCCCCGGATGTCATGATCCGTCCCGCGGCCGGCCCGGTGTACGAGAGCCCCGGCCGGTCGCGGCCCGAGATCGTTCACGTCGGCGCGGCCACACCATCTCGCCCGCCGGCCCCTCGCAAGCCCACGGAGAGACACCCATGCTGAAGAAACTGTCCCTGTCCGTCGTCTCGACCGTGGCCGTACTGGCCCTGACCGGCGCGCCGGCCGCCGCGACGGTGCCGGTCCCCGCGACGGCGCCGGCCGCCGCGACGGCCGCGCGGACCCGGAGCGCATCCGCCGACCCGCTCGAGCCGGGGCCTTTCCACCGCCGGCTCGACCCGCTGGTCGGCACCTGGAAGGCCACCAAGTACAACTATCTTCTCGGCGGCGACGGCAAGCCGGTCGTCTCCCGCGACATCACGGTCAAGACGCGATGGATCGCCAAGACGGGCGGCCGGTTCCTGGAGGAGGAGGCCGAAGGCGTCCTGGGCGGCCGCCCCTACTACCGGCTGGGGATCCTCGGCTTCTCCACCATCGACCGGCGCTACGAGTGGACCACCTTCGACAGCGTCACCCCCACCGCGATGACCTACCGCGGCCCCGCCCTCGCCAAGGCCGGCAACGTGCTGTCGCTGCCCGGCACGTTCACCGACCCCGGCGTGCTCGGCCCGGAGTACGCCGGGAAGACCATACCGATGCGCACAGTGATCACCATCAGGTCGGACGACCGGCACACCTTCGACCTGTACTTCACCCCGCCCGGCCGGCCCGAGCGGCTGGTCGACCGCGTCGTCTACACCCGGAAGACCACGTAGGCCCGCAGTGGTTCGCCCCTGCGACGGTCACCGCCGGCCCGCGCCCATGGTCAGATGTCGAGCTGCCACTGGTACCAGGTGTCGAACACCTCGAAGCCCATCGCCTCGTTGATCGCCAGCATGTGGGGGTTCGCCACGGAGTTCCACGTGATCACACGCTCCACGGACGGCTCGCAGGCGCGGAACCAGGTGATGTTGGCGAGCTTCAGCACCAGGCCGAGCCGCCGCCCGCGGTGCGGGGCGAGGACCGTGGTGGCGCTCTGGCGCGCCCATCCCTCCGGCCGCTCGGCGTCCACCACGAGCTGGGTGAAGCCCGCCGGCTGTCCGCTGCCCGAGTGCCGGGCGATCATCGTGTACGTCCGCTGGCCCGCCCGTGCGAGCATCTCCTCCCGGGCGCGCACCCGGTCGGCGGTCCACCGCCGGTCCTCCATCGCGAGGTCGCCCAGCGGCTCGTCGTTCATGCCCTCCGACAGGCGGGCCATGTCGCCGAGCAGGTCGTCGGGGGTCGGCCCGGCCCACCGTTCGAGTGAGTAGCCCGTGGCGTGCCGTACGGCGCGGGCCCGGAGGAGTTCGAGGCCGGACCAGTCCGCCGTACGCAGGTCGAGCACCAGCCGGGTCTCGGTGGAGGCGGGGGAGAACCCGCGGGCCTTGGCGAACGCCGTGGCCGGCCCGTCGGCGGAGGCCTCGGCGATCAGCACGCGCCTGCCCTCGCCGCGGGCCCGCCCGATCGCGTGATCGAGCAGCGCGGCGCCGATCCCCTCACGTCGGCGGCCGGGATGCGTCATCAGCCGGAGCACGGCGAGGTGGGTGTTGTCGTCCTGCGGGAAGTAGAGGATGTAACCACCGGCGACGTCGCCTCCGGCGGTCTGGTCGCCGACGGTCCGGCCGTCGTCGCGCGCCACCCACGCCTCGGCTCGCTCGCCCTCGGAGCCGCCGCAGACGCTCGCCGCGAAGTGCCGCCAGGACATCACGGGGCCCGGACGGTCGCAGAATCGTGCGACGGCATGGAGACCGCCCAGAGGGGACCGGCCCGCCGGTCCGGACGGGTCGTCTTCCTCCTGCTCGGCGTCGTTCTCGACGGGGGCGACGCGCATCATCTGCATGCCGACAAGAATTCCGCACACCCTGTCAGGGATGCGACTGATTTTCACATCGTGGAACGCCGGCGGGCGTGGCTCTACTGGATGTAGTTCTCGACCTCGTTGACGGGGCGTGGGGAGGCGTGGTCGGGGTCCTCGCCCGCGTCGCGCCGGGCGCGGCGCTGGCGCAGCAGGTCCCAGCAGCGGTCGAGCTGTTCTTCCAGCGAGGTGATCCTGTCGTGCTCCTCCTCCGAGGTCAGCTCGCCCGCGACCAGCCGTTCGCGCAGCGAATGCTCCTCGTCGACCAGGTCGCTGATCCGCTTGAGGATCTCGTCGTCCTTCATCTGGCCTCCTTCGTCACGGCTCACCCTAACCCGGCGGGCGGTCTCGGATTGTGATCGGGTGTCTCGTCCGATAACGGGCGTCTGCTAGTCTGCTTGGCATGCTGCGCGGACTCCTTCTTATCCGCCGCGGCGAGGGCCTGTAAGAGGCCGGCTCCCTCGCCGCGGTGCGAGAGTCATGCGCGTCGGCCGCCCTGGTTCATCCATCGGCGCCCCCTTCTCACGAACGACCGTGACGTGCGTTCGTGTTCTCACTGAGACGACGGGGTCGCCGCGTGTCCGACGAGGAGCATCATGAACACGCAGCAGCCCAGCCCCATGCCGTTCCACCGCTACACGCCGTTCGAGCCTGTACGGCTGACCGACCGCACCTGGCCCGACAAGGTCATCACCAAGGCGCCCCGCTGGTGCGCCGTCGACCTGCGTGACGGCAACCAGGCGCTGATCGACCCGATGGACGCCGACCGCAAACTGAAGATGTTCGACCTGCTGGTGCGGATGGGCTACAAGGAGATCGAGGTCGGCTTCCCCGCCGCGTCGCAGACCGACTACGACTTCATCCGTAAGATCATCGAGGAGGACCGCATCCCCTCCGACGTGGTCGTCCAGGTGCTGACGCAGGCCCGGCCCGAGCTGATCGAGCGGACCTTCGAGTCGCTGCGCGGCGCACGCCAGGCGATCGTCCACCTGTACAACTCCACCTCGACCCTGCAGCGCCGGGTCGTCTTCGGCCAGGACAAGGACGGCATCACCGCGATCGCCGTCGAGGGCGCCAAGCTGTGCAAGAAGCTGGCGGCCGAGATGGAGGGCACGCAAATCTACTTCCAGTACTCGCCCGAGTCCTTCACCGGCACGGAGCTGGAGTACGCCGTCGAGGTCTGCAACGCCGTCAACGACGTGTGGCGGCCCACGCCCGACCGCAAGGTGATCGTCAACCTGCCGGCGACGGTCGAGATGGCCACACCCAACGTGTACGCCGACCAGATCGAGTGGATGCACCGCAACCTGGCCTACCGGGACTCGATCGTGCTGTCGCTGCACCCGCACAACGACCGCGGCACCGCCGTCGCCGCCGCCGAGCTGGGCTACATGGCCGGCGCCGACCGCATCGAGGGCTGCCTGTTCGGCAACGGCGAGCGCACCGGCAACGTCTGCCTGGTCACGCTGGGCATGAACCTGTTCTCCCAGGGCGTCGACCCGGAGATCGACTTCTCGGACATGGACGAGATCCGGCGGGTGGTCGAGCACTGCAACCAGCTGCCCGTGCACCCCCGCCACCCGTGGGGCGGCGAGCTGGTCTACACGGCCTTCTCCGGCTCCCACCAGGACGCCATCAAGAAGGGCCTCGAGCACCTGGAGCGCGACGCGGCCGCCGCAGGCGTGCCGGTCGACGAGTTCACCTGGGCCGTGCCGTACCTGCCGATCGACCCCAAGGACATCGGCCGCACGTACGAGGCCGTGATCCGCGTCAACAGCCAGTCGGGCAAGGGCGGCGTCGCCTACATCATGAAGGCCGACCACCAGCTCGACCTGCCGCGCCGCCTGCAGATCGAGTTCTCCCGCGTCATCCAGGCCCGTACGGACGCCGAGGGCGGCGAGGTCACCGCCACGGAGATCTGGGAGCTGTTCTCCGACGAGTACCTGCCGAACCCCGCCAGCCCGTGGGGCCGGCTGGGCCTGCTGGCCCACCGGCACACCTCCACCGTGGACGACAAGGACGCGATCAACGCCGACGTGCGGGTCGACGGCCAGATCCGGGAGATCGAGGGCGCGGGCAACGGCCCCATCTCGGCCTTCTGCGACGCGCTGGAGAACATCGGGGTGCCGGTCCGGGTCCTCGACTACACCGAGCACGCGATGAGCGCCGGCGCCGACGCCAGGGCCGCGTCGTACGTGGAGTGCGAGGTCGGTGGACCGGACGGCACGCAGGTCCTGTGGGGCGTCGGCATCGACGCGAACACGACGACCGCCTCGCTCAAGGCCATCATCTCCGCCGTCAACCGCGCCACCCGCGCCTGACCCAACGCCCCCGTGATCTTTCAGTTCGTCGCAGTGATGCCGCACGACCTGCGCCACTGCCCGTGATCTTGCATAAAATCGCAAGAGTATGTTCTGACCAGCCCAGAAGGCGGTCGTGATCATGCGAAAGGCGGCAACCGGGAGACCCCCGACTGCCGCCTTTCGCATGTCTCATGAGTGACACGTCGTCCGCCCGCGTCAGGACGACAGAGTTTCCCTGGCGCCGGTGATGATCATTTCGAGCCCGTCGTGGAAGGCGCGGTCCCGGCGCTCTCTGGGCCAGTCGCCGACTCCGGTCTTGCGGGCCTGTTCCTCGATCGTGTAGCCGTTGACGTAGGCCAGGACGGTGTCCACGGCGATGGCGGCCGTGTCGGCGGGGACTCCCGCGGCGATGAGCGCGGCGATGAGACGCCTGAAGGTGGTGACGGCCTCGTCGCCCGGGTGGTGGAAGCCGGATATCAGGCGGGCGCCGTCGCGGTGGGCCAGCATGACCTCGCGCACGCCTGACGCCACCTCGCGCAACAGCTCGTCCCAAGGGGCGTCGGAGAGCGGAACGACGTCGTCCGCCGGGCTGACCAGGTGCGTGACCATGGCGTCCAGCAGGGCCTGCTTGCTGGGGTAGTGCCGATACAGGGCACTCGCTCGCACCCCGAGCCGGCTCGCCAGCAGCCGCATGGTGAGAGCGTCCAGGCCTACTTCGTCGAGCAGCTCGATCGCCGCCTGCAGCACCTCGGTGCGCCGCTGCCCCATCGCGTCCTCCTGGGGTTGACATTCCTTCCCCGCCTACGTGAACAATGTACACGTGAACGTTGTTCACCTCCATTGGAGGATCATGATGACGCGTGTCCTGGGCAAGCGGGCGATGTACATGCTCGTCCCGCCTGCGGGTGCCCGATGAAGGCGCGCGCCGCACACGAAAAGGTTCGCTCGGCCGACGGAACCGTGATCGGCTACCGCCGCAGTGGCCGCGGACCAGGGCTGATCCTCGTACACGGCGGGATGCTGGCGTCGCAGCACTTCACGAAGCTCGCCGCCGCTCTGTCGACCTCGTTCACCGTCCATGTGCCCGACCGGCGCGGGCGTGGGCTGAGCGGCCCTCACGGCACCGGCTTCAGCGTCGTGCGGGAGGTCGAAGACCTGCAGGCGCTCGTCGCGGCGACCGGCGCGTCGCAGATCTTCGGCCTGAGCTCGGGCGCGCTCGTCATCCTGCGTACGGCTCTGGTCACGCCCGCTCTTGACCGGATCGCCCTGTACGAGCCTCCATTGTCGATCGACGGCTCGGTGCCGACGGACTGGCTGACGCGCTTCGACCGCGAGATCGCCGCGGGAAGAACGGTGTCCGCGCTGGTCACGGGGATGAAGGGCCTGGACACCGAGCCGTCGTTGTTCACCAGGATCCCCCGCTTCGCCCTTGTGCCGCTCCTGGCGATGGGCGCGCGCCTGCAGGGCGGCGGATCCCCCGATGAGGTGCCGGTCGAGGCGCTCATCCCGACGCTGCGATTCGACATGCAGGTGATCAGGGAGATGGCCGACACGATCATGGACTACGCGGCGCTCGATGCGCGGGTGCTGCTCCTCGGCGGCACGAAGAGCGCGGCATATTTGCGTCTCGCACTCCGGAGACTCTCCGAGGTGCTCCCGCACGCGCGAAGCATCGACCTGCCGGGGGTCGGGCATTCGGGGCCGGAGGACGACGGAGCCCCGCTCGTCGTGGCCGAGGTGCTGCGTGAGTTCTTCGGCGCGCGATGACGGGCGGAGGCCATGGATGGCGGGGGCGGGCTCACCCGGTCGGCCCCGGTCCTGGTGGTCGTGGCGGTGCTGCTCGCCGCCGGGCACAAGGTGGCGTGCGACGCCGCCCGGATCGGCCCGCCGGGCAATCTGATCTTCACGTTCATGAGTGCGACCTGCGCGTTCCTGCCGCAGCGGCTCGGGGAGATCCCGCTCCATCTCGCGCTGGTCGCGGCCACTGCGGCACTCGCCTGGCTGGTGTGCATGGCTCCCGCGCTCGTACGGCCCGAAGGGCCCCAGTGCACGGCGGTGGCCCGCGCCCTGGAGGCGGCCGTGCGGCTCGCCCATGCCGAGGGGCCGGCGGCCGCCCGCGCCCGGCACGACGCGGCGGCGGCGGTGAACGCCCTGGCACACACTGCTCCCGTCGCCCGAGGTGAGCCTCGGTGAGACGGGTGCCGGCGGGCTCGTGGGCGTCGCGCTGGAACGGGCGGCGGCGGGCGGGCCCGGCCCGCTGCGCATGTTCCACCCGACCTCTCCGCTGTTCCCGATCGGCGTACGCGTCGCCGTCGGGTCCGCCCTCGCCGGACTGGTCTCGCTGGCGGCGGGAGTCGGTCACCCGTACTGGGCGGTGGTCACGGCCGCGTCCGTCTTCCAGGCCAACGCCACGCTGTCGTGGCAACGGGCCCTGCAGCGCGCCCTCGGCAGCGTGGTCGGCCTGCTCGTCTTCACGGTGCTGCTGCCGGTCGGCCGTACGGGCGCGCTCGCCCTGGTCCTGCTCACGCTGGCCCTCCAGTTCTGCACCGAGGCGCTGATGACCCGCAACTACTGGCTGGGTACGGTGTGCGTGACGCCGATGGCCCTCCTGCTCACCGAGCTGCCCGGTTATCAGCCCGCATGGGGGCTGATCAGCGACCGCTGGTCTGGCAGCGGGCGCTGCCGGAGGAGCAGGTCGCCCGGGCCGAGCAGGAGGGCCACCGCCTGCTGGCGAGGCTGGCCGCGCCTGCCCGGGACGATAAGGTCGGCTGCGAACAGACCCAGGGCTGAGGAATCGGGGCGTGGAGGACATCGCCGAGGAGGCGCCGGACGGCGTCGCAGAGGACGCCGTCGCGCAGGTGATACGGCAGTGGCGGCATGTCCACCCGGACCTGGACACCGCGCCGATCGCCGTGATCGGCCGCCTCACCCGGTGCGTCCTGCTGCTCCAGCAGGCCGGCGACGCGCCTCTGCGGGAGTACGGGCTCACCCGGCCGGAGTTCGACCTCCTCGCCGCGCTGCGCCGGTTGGACCGGGAGCTCACCCCGGGCCGGATCGCCAGAGAGACCTTCGCCTCGGGGGCGGCCGTCACCAAGCGGCTGCGGGTTCTGGAGGAACGCGGGCTGGTGAGCCGCCGCCCCGACGACCGTGATCGGCGGGTCTTCCACCTCGCGCTGACCGAGCAGGGCCGCGCGCTCACCGACCGGCTCCTGCCACGGCAGTTGCGTTACGAGAGGGATCTCCTGGCGGCGATGGGCGCCGATCGGCAGCGGGAGCTGGGAGACCTGCTCGGCGAGCTGCTCCTCCTGCTGGAAGGACGCCTCCGCGCCCGCCAGCTTTGACGGCTCTTCGGCCGAGGTGTCCGAACCCAATCGGCTCGGAGCCCCGGCGACGTCCACACCCTCGATGGCGAAGAGCCGCGCAGGCCGGGATTCATGCGCACGCTCCCAGGTCGTACTGCGATGGAAGCCGTCTCTGACGGGCCGCGGGATCGGTCACCGTGCCTTCCGACGTGGGCGCGCAGGTCCCGCCGATCGGCGCCGTACGACGCAGCGCTGTGGCTCAGCGAGCGGGCCGCGATATATGGAGAACTCGCCCCTGACAGCTTCACGCTGGACATGCCTCTGACCGAGTTGGGATTCACGACCCCCGGCGGCCCTCGCCCGGGTGACGCCTACTCGGGCAGGCCGAGCAACCGGCCGAGGCAGGTCACGTTGTGGTCGAACAGCTCGGCGCGGTGGGTGATGGTGTTGTTGAACTGGCCGAAGAGCTCGAAGCTGACCATTCCGTACAGGCCCGTCCACGCGACGAGCGCCCGCATGACCACGTCGTCGGGCACGTCCGGCATCAGCGACCGTACGACCTCGGCGTCCTCGCCCAGGACCGCGGGCGGCGGCGGGCAGATCGGGGGAGGGGTGAGCCTGCCCGCCCGGTGGGCGTCGGCGACGATCCGCCCGTACACGGCCGTGTCCCGCACCGCCGGCGCGACGGTGTCCTGCGGAGCGGCGTAGCCCGGCACGGGTGAGCCGTACAGCAGGGCGTACTCGTGGGGATGGGCCAGGGCCCACTCGCGTACAGCGCGGCAGACGGCGAGCCAGCGCCCGGTGAAGTCGTCCTGCGGGCGGGCGGCGTCGGCGCGCTCGACGGCCTCCCCGATCGCGTTGTACCCGTCGATGATCAGCGCGGTCAGCAGGTCGTCGCGGCTGGGGAAGTAGCGGTAGATCGCCGAGGAGACCATCCCCATCTCGCGGGCCACCGCCCGCAGGGACAGACCCGGGGCCCCCGCGGTCGCCAGATGGCGCCGGGCGATGTCCGTGATCTCCTTGATCAGTTCCGCTCTCACCCGCTCACGCGCGGTACGGCTCGCGTTCATGCGGCCAGGTTATCAGAGCACCGGTGTTATTAGAGAGCACCGCTCTTGACGAAAGCTTCTCTGTTGAGAGAGCATTGCTCTCGTAACGGAACGGCGAACGCAAGGAGTGCCGATGCTCACCGCGGCCAAGGGACTGATCTCCGCACTGATGTTCTTCCTGGAGCTGGGGGTGCTGATCTCGCTGGCCTATTGGGGGTTCACCCGCGAGGCGAACATCATCGTCAAGATCCTCTTGGGGCTCGGCACGCCCGCAGTGTTCGCGACGCTCTGGGGGTTGTTCATGGCGGGCGGCAAGGCGCCGCACCAGCTGCACGGGCTCGCACGGGCGGCCTTCGAGGTCGTGTGGTTCGGGGCGGGGGCGGCCGCGCTGGCGGCCTCCGGACTCGTCACCGCCGGTGTCGTGTTCGCGGCCGTGTACGTCGTTGACGGCGTGCTGCGGCTGCTGACGGATCAAGTGTGAAGGAGAAGTGATGAGCAGGCATGTGATCGTCGGAGCGGGACAGGTCGGCGGCGGGCTCGCCGAGACGCTGGCGGAGCGGGGGCACCAGGTGACCCTCGTCACCCGCTCGGGCTCGGGGCCGAAGCGCCGGGGAATATCGCCGGTCGCGGCGGACGCGGCCGACGCCGACGCCGTGCGGCGGCTCACCGAGGGGGCCGACGCGCTCTACAACTGCGCCAACCCGCGGTATCACCGGTGGCCCCTGGACTGGCCGCCGATCGCGGCCGCGCTGCTGGCCGCCGCGGAGTCGTCCGGAGCCGTCCTGGTGACGCTGGGCAACCTGTACGGGTACGGGCCGGTGGACGGGCCGATGACCGAAGACCTGCCGCTCGCCGCGACGGGCACGAAGGGCAGGGTCCGGGCGCGGATGTGGGAGGAGATGCGGGCCGCCCACGAGGCGGGAAGGGTGCGGGTGACCGAGGTGCGAGGCTCGGACTACTACGGGCCTCGGTCGTCCGACCAGTCCTACCTGGGGCCGCGGCTCCTGGAGCCCCTGTTCGCGGGCAAGCCCGCCACCGTCATCAGTGACCCCGGCATCCCGCACAGCTACACGTACCTGCCCGATGTGGTGCGGGCGTTGGCGGCGGCCGCGGAGGAGGAGCGCGCGTGGGGCCGGGCCTGGCACATCCCGACCGCACCGCCATTCACGGTGCGGGAGTTCGCCGAGAGGGTGTGCGAGGCGGCCGGCCTGCCGGCGCCGCGCCTGCGGCGGCTGCCGGCCTGGATGGTGAAGGCCGGGGGCCTCGCATCGCCGTTCCTGCGTGAGCTGGGGGAGACCCGTTACCAGTTCGACCGGCCGTACGTGCTCGACTCCTCCGCCTCGCAGAAGGTCCTCGGGTTCGCGCCGACGCCGGTCGAAGACGGGGTGAAGGAGACGGTGGCGTGGTGGCGGGCACGCTGAGGAGCCCAGGGACCGGGGAGTGGGCCTGCCCGTGCGGGGCGGTCCACGGCCGGGATGAATCATGACATCCAACCCTTGCGCCGGGGATGCCGACTGGCCATGCTGGCTTGAAGAAGCCGGCTGGTGGCGGAACTGGCCGCGCTGGTCGGGCGCCACCCGGTCAACGAGCGGCTGCGTGGCCAGTACATGACCGCTTTCTACCGGCTCGGACGCCAGTCCGACGGGCTGGCCACCTTCCGGGAGGGCCGCCGGATCCTGTCCGAGGAGCTCGGAGTGGATCCGGGACCGGAGCTGACCGGCCTCCACCACGCCATCCTGCGCGGCGACCCCTCCCTGCCGGCGCCGCCGTCCGGCGAGACGGTCCGCCTCGCCGTACCCGCCCAGTTGCCGTTGGCGCCGGCCGACTTCACCGGCCGCTCCGCGGAGACCGCGGCCCTGGTGACGGCGCTGACGTCGGGGGAGGCCCCCGCCATCCAGGTCGTCGCGGGTCGTGCAGGCAGCGGCAAGTCGGCCCTGGCGGTCCACGTCGCCCATCAGGCCGCGGCCGCCTTCCCCGACGGCCTGCTGTACGCCGAGCTGCGCGGGATGAGCGAGGCCCCCGCCGATCCGGGTGAGGTGCTGGGAAGGTTCCTCAAGGCGCTCGGGGTGCGGCAGGACGCTCTTCCCGCCGCCACCGCCGAGCGGGCCGAGCTCTACCGCGGCCTGCTGGCCGGACGCCGGGTGCTGGTGCTGCTCGACGACGCCGCCGGGGAGGGGCAGGTGCGCCCGCTGCTGCCGGGTGGCACCGGCGGCGTGCTGATCACCTCACGCAACAGGCTCGGAGGGCTCAGCGGTGTGCGCCGTACCGACCTGGACGTCCTCGAACCGGCTGAGGCCGTCGAGTTGCTCGCCCGGATCGTGGGGACCGAGCGGGTGGCCGCCGAGGAGGCGGTGGCCCGGGTCATCGTCGACCTGTGCGGCCGGCTGCCGCTGGCGATCCGGATCGCCGGGGCCCGGCTGGCCACCCGGCAGCGCTGGCCGCTGCGACTGCTCGCCGACCGGCTGACCGACGAGCCGCGCAGCATCGACGCCCTGGGCGCGCTCCGCTACCGGATGCACGACCTGGTGCGCATCTACGGGCGCGAGCTCGCCGAGGCGGAGGAGCCGTCCGACCGGCTCACGGCGGCCGTGGGCCGGGTGCTCGGAGGCTCGCTCGCCCTGGCCGGGCGGGTGGCCGCCGACGCCCCGTCCGACGAGATCGGCTGTATGCACCCCGCCGTGGCCGCCCCGGCGATCCCCGGCGAACGGACCGCCCAGGTGCTGGCGGCCCCGCACGACTGGTTCGAGATCGAACAGCCCGCGCTGGTCGTCGGTCTTGAGCGCGCGGCCGTGCTGGGCCTGCAGAGCCTGGTCTGCCAGTTCGCCTCCGCGCGGCTCGGCCCGTCGTTCCTCGGCGTCAACAGGTTCGAGTCACGGGAGCGGATCAACGGTGCGGCGCTGGCCGCGGCCCGCCAGACTGCGTCGACCGCGGGGTCCGGTACAACCTCACGCGGCGCTCAACACCCTCATCACCGATGTGGATGGAGGGCACAAGTACGGCCCCGACTGTTCCGGCCTGGTCTCCATGGCGTGGCACATCACCGCGAACTCCGGCAAGGGCGGCAACAGCACCGACGACTTCGAGGGCTGGACCGGAAAGGACTATCTGGGCAGCCTGCACGATCTGAAGCCCGGAGACGCGATCCTCAAATCGGGCCACATCGAACTGTTCGCCCGGTGGAAGGATTCCGCCGACCACACCAAGGGCGCGTGGACCTACTCCCTCAACGGCGGGCGGATTCACCGCAACACGAGTACGCCGGGGAACTTCTCCACCGCGGGTGTGTTCGTCTCCACCGGGTGGCGCACCGTCAGCAAGTTCCTCGGCGCCGACTTCGACAAGGACGGCGAGAGCGACATCATCGGGTTCAACGGTGGTGACGAGCTGATGATCTGGCGGAGTAACAGCGGAGCATCTTCGGCAACAAGCTCCTCACCTCCGCCCCCACCGACTGACCACCACCCCGGCCGAGCCATCCCGAATCCCCGTGGATTCGACGGGCCGCCCGATCTCCGATCGGGCGGCCCCAGGGCGCGCTATTTCGGGGCGCACATCGACCGTCTCCGGACCGTACATCCCGGTCACGACGAGGGCTGGTACCACCGGCGGGCCAGCCGCTACATCTCCCCGCCGGAGGTCGCGCCCCACGTGGCCGGAGCCGCCGTCGACCTGACCCTGTGCGCGACGGACGGGCACGAACTGTGGCTGGGGACGGAGGTGAACGACACCGACACCGATGCCTGTCACACCGCCAGCACGGCGATCTCCGCGGAGGCGCGGGGACGTCGTGACATCCTCGGCGAGGTGCTGACAACGGTGGGTCTGGTCAACTACCCCACCGAGTGGTGGCACTGGTCCTACGGCGACCGCTACTGGGCCCACATCACCAGGGCCCCGGCCGCACGCTACGGACCTGTGACCACAGCCGGCCGCTGACCCGCCCGCCGGACCGTGGAGGCGACGCGCCGATAGGCTCCCCGGCATGAGAGTCGGAATCATCGGTTTGGGCGACATCGCGCGGAAGGCGTACCTGCCGGTGCTGGCGGCGACGCCGGGCATCGAGCCGCTGCTGTGCACCCGAGATCGGGCGGCTCTCGACCGGCTCGGGGACGCCTACCGCATCGGCGCCCGCTTCACCTCCCTCGACGACCTCGTCGAGGCGGGGATCGACGCGGCCTTCGTGCACGCGGCCACGGAGGCCCACGTCCCGATCGTGACCGCGCTGCTCGAGGCGGGCGTGCACGTCTATGTGGACAAGCCGCTCGCCTACGACGCCGCCGCCTCCGCCGGGCTCGTACGGCTGGCACGTGAGAGGAACAGGTCGCTGATGGTGGGGTTCAACCGCAGGCACGCCCCCGCGTACGCGGCCCTGCGCGACCTGCCGCGCGACGTGGTCGTGATGCAGAAGAACCGGCGTGACCTGCCCGGCGACCCGCGGACCGTGATCTTCGACGACTTCGTCCACGTCGCCGACACGCTCCGCTTCCTCGCTCCCGGGCCGGTCACCGGCACCGCGATCAGGACCGGGGTGCGGGACGGCCTGCTCGAACACGTGGTGCTGACACTCGGCGGCGACGGCTTCACCGCCGTCGGCGTCATGAGCCGCACGAGCGGCGCGGCGGAGGAGACGTGCGAGGTCATGGGCGGCGGCGGGAAGCGCCGCGTGGTCAACCTCGGCGACGTGGTCGACCACGCCGACGGCGAGACCGTCACGAGACGGGGGGACTGGGTCCCGGCGACCCGGCAGCGCGGCATCGAGCAGATCGTCGCGGAGTTCCTCGCCGCCGTCCGGGAGGGCCGGATCCTCACGGCCGACGACGCCCTGGTGACCCACGAGCTGTGCGAGGAGATCGTGCTGGCCGCCACGAACGCGGCGGCGACGGCCTGACCGCCTCCCGGAAGCCGCATATTCCCGGGAGGCGGTCGTCTCAGCCGTCTTTTCAGGGGTACAGGCCGCGCATCCGGTGAGCCTCGGCCACCCGCCCCACGCCGATCGCGTGGGCGGCCTGGCGGAGCGTGAGGTCGCGCTCCGCGGCTAGGTCCGCGACCGCCCGATAGGCGTTCTCGATCAGGTCGCGGAGCTTCACGTCGACCTCGCCCGCGCTCCACGAGTACGCCTGGGTGTTCTGCACCCACTCCAGGTAGGACACGATGACCCCGCCGGCGTTGGCCAGGATGTCGGGGACCACCGTGACCCCGTTGCCGGCCAGGATCAGGTCGGCCTCGGGCGTGGTGGGCCCGTTGGCGCCCTCCACGACCAGGCGGGCCCGTACGCGCGGGGCGTTGTCCGCCGTGATCACGCCTTCGAGCGCGGCGGGCACCAGCATGTCCACGTCGAGTTCCAGCAGGTCGCCGTGGGAGAGCGGGTCGGCGTCGCGGTAGCCGTGGACCGAGCCGGTCTCGGCGGCGTGGGCGCGCAGCGCGGCGACGTCGAGGCCGGAGGACCGGACGACCGCGCCGCCCGCGTCGGAGACGGCCACGACGCGGCAGCCGGCGTCGGCGAGATACTGCGCGGCCAGCGCGCCCACCTTGCCGAAGCCCTGCACCGCCACGGTGGCGCCCTCGGGGGAGCGCGCCCCGCGTGTCCGGGCCAGCGCCTGCAGTGCGGCGATCCGCACCCCGCGCGAGGTCGCGCCCGCGCGGCCCAGCGAGCCGCCGAGCGCGGTGGGCTTGCCGGTCACCACGCCGGGGACGGAATAGCCCGCGTTAGCGCTGTAGGTGTCCATGATCCAGGCCATGGTCTGCTCGTCGGTGCCCACGTCGGGCGCGGGGATGTCCTTCTCCGGGCCGATGAGCGGCAGGATCTCGTTGACGTAGCGCCGGGTGACGCGTTCGAGCTCACGGCCGGTCAGCGTGGCCGGGTCCACCGCGACGCCGCCCTTGGCCCCGCCGTACGGGATGCCGACGAGGGCGCACTTCCACGTCATCCACATGGCGAGGGCGGTGACCTCGGCGAGGTCGGTGGCGGGGTGGAAGCGGATGCCGCCCTTGGCCGGTCCGCGTGACAGGTTGTGCTGCACGCGGTGCCCCTGCACCACCTCCAGGCGGCCGTCCTCACGGCGTACGGGCACCGAGACCGTGAGCGAGCGGCGGGGCGTGGCGAGCATGCGGTGCATGCCGTCGTCGAGGCCGAGGAAGCGGGAGGCCTCGGCGAGCTGGAAACGGGCGGCGGCGAGGGCGCGCTCACCCGGTGAGGGGGCGTGGAGGCCGGGGATCGGAGACCGAACCCCCGACGCCGTTGTCGGGAAGTCCGTGATGGTCATCGCTGTCGTGCTCCTGTCGGAAGAGGGCCGCCCCCCGGACCCCGCGCGCCGTCGACGTTGACGAGCGCGGAAGACGGACCGGAAGGATCGACACGTGGATCAAACCGTGCGCCGGGTGATCGCGATATTGGCCAATAAGGAGATCGCCGGGGAAGATTTCGCCGTTCCGGCGCACAGATGACGCACGGACCGTGAGCGATGGTGGACAGATGGGCACAAGTCGCGCTTTGCCAAGCTTTTGCAGTAGACAGGGGTTGTGCCGGAACTTGTGCTGGGCCCGCTCCTGCGTCACGTGGACGCGGACGCCGCGACCGTCTGGGTGGAGACCTCCGAGCCCTGCACGGTCCGCGTGCGGGCCGGTGACGCCTGCTCCGAGGAGCGCACCTTCACGGTCCACGGTCACCACTACGCCCTGCTGGACGTCGGCATCGACGGCCCGGTGGCCTACGAGGTCGAGCTCGACGACCGGCGGGTATGGCCGGACGAGGGCCTGCCGCCGAGCGTGATCCGGCCGCTCACCCGCCTCGACCGGCTGGTCTTCGGCTCCTGCCGCACCAGCGTGCCCCACGAGGAACCGTACGTGCGCACGCACGGCCCGGACGTCCTGCGGGCGTACGGCCTGCGCCTGATGGAGTCGCCGGACGAGCGGCCCGACCTGATCCTGCTGCTGGGCGACCAGGTGTACGCCGACGAGCTCACCCCGGACATGAAGGAGTTCATCGCCGGGCGCAGGGACGACGGCCCGCAGGAGGTCGTCGACTTCGAGGAGTACGCCGAGCTGTACCGCCAGGCGTGGTCCGATCCTCCGGTCCGCTGGCTGATGGCCACGGTCCCCACCGCGATGATCTTCGACGACCACGACGTCAGGGACGACTGGAACACCTCGAACGTCTGGCGCGAGCAGATGGCCCAGGTGCCCTGGTGGGAGCGGCGCATCGTCTCCGGGCTCGGCTCTTACTACATCTACCAGCACCTGGGCAACCTGCCCCCGGCCGAGCGGGCGGCCGATCCCGTGCTCGCCGCGCTGCGGGCGGGCGGCGGGGACGAGGCGCTCGACGCCTTCGCCCGGCGGGCCGACCAGGAGCCCGACTCGGTGCGCTGGAGCTACCACAGGGACCTGGGCGGCAGCCGTCTCATCGTGCTGGACAGCCGCAGCGCCCGGGTGCTGGAGCCGGGACGCCGGCGGATGCTCGACCCCGGGGAGTGGGACTGGTTCGACAAGCACGCCACCGGCGACTTCGACCACCTGCTCGTCGGGTCCTCGCTGCCGATCCTGCTGCCCGCCGGGATCCACCACGTCGAGAGCTGGAACGAGGCGGTCTGCGACGGCATCTGGGGCCGCCGGGCGGCGCGGTGGGGCGAGCGGGTGCGGCAGTTTCTCGACCTGGAGCACTGGGGGGCCTTCCGCCGGTCGTTCGAGGAACTCGCGCACGTGGTGCTGGAGGTCGCCTCGGGCCGCCGGGGCAGGCCGCCCGCGACCGTCCTGCTGCTGTCGGGCGACGTCCACTACTCCTACATGGCCTCCGTACGGCGCCGGGGCGGCGGGCGCGTCCACCAGATCGTCTGCTCGCCGATCCGCAACCCGCTGAGCCGCACGCTGCGCTTCGCCAACATCGTGGCGTCGTTCGGGCTGGCGGGCGTGCTCGGCGGGGTGCTGGCGAGGGCCGGCGGCCTTCCCCGGGCGCCGTTGCGGTGGCGGATCAGCAAGGGACCCTGGTTCCCCAACATGATGACCGCCATCGACCTGGCACCCGGAGAGGCCGCGGTGACATGGTTCACCGACACCGGAGACCACGACGCGGTGCGGATCAGGCCCGAGCCTCCCGCAGCACCGCGCTGAGCTGCTCCAGCGCCCAGCCCAGGTCGTCGGCGGAGACGACGAGGGGCGGCGCGAGGCGGATCGTCGAGCCGTGCGTGTCCTTCACGAGCACGCCGCGGCGCATGAGGGCCTCGCTGATCTGCCGGCCGGTGCCGAGCGAGGGGTCGATGTCGACGCCCGCCCACAGCCCGCGCCCGCGCACCGCCACCACGCCGGGGCCGAGATCGGCGAGGCGCGCGTGCAGGAACGCCCCGAGCTCGCGGGCCCTGGCCTGGTAGTCGCCGGTCTTCAGCAGCCCGATCACCGCCTCACCGACCGCGCACGCCAGAGGGTTGCCGCCGAAGGTGGAACCGTGCTGGCCGGGCCCGATCACGCCCATCACGTCGGCGTTCGCGACGACGGCGGAGACCGGGACCACCCCGCCGCCGAGGGCCTTGCCCAGGACGTACAGGTCGGGGACGACGCGCTCGTGGTCGCAGGCGAACGTCTCCCCGGTGCGGCCGAGGCCCGACTGGATCTCGTCGGCGACGAACAGCACGTTGTTGTCGGTGCAGATCTCCCGGACCGCGGCCAGGTAGCCGTCCGGCGGGACCAGCACGCCGGCCTCGCCCTGGATGGGCTCCAGCAGCACGGCCACCGTGTTCTCGTCGATCGCCTCCCTGACCGCCTCGGCGGAGCCGTACTTCACCAGGCGGAAGCCGGGCGGGAAGGGACCGAAGCCGCCGCGGGCGTCGGGGTCGGTGGAGAAGCCCACGATCGTGGTGGTGCGGCCGTGGAAGTTGTCCTCCATCACGACGATGTTGGCCTGGTCCGGGGCGACGCCCTTGACCTCGTAGCCCCACTTGCGGGCGACCTTGATCGCGGTCTCGACGGCCTCCGCGCCGGTGTTCATCGGCAGGACCATGTCCTTGCCGCACAGCTCGGAAAGGCCGGTCACGAACGCGGCGAACCGGTCGTTGTAAAACGCCCGGCTGGTCAGCGTCAGCCGGTCGAGCTGCTCGCGGGCCGCCGCGATGATGGCCGGGTTGCCGTGGCCGAAGTTCAGCGAGGAGTAGCCGGCCAGGCAGTCGAGATACCGCTTGCCCTCCACGTCGGTGACCCAGGCGCCCTCGGCGGAGTGGATCACCACGGGCAGCGGGTGGTAGTTGTGCGCGCTGTGGCTCTCGCCGAGCCTGATGTGCTCCGCGGTCTTCATCGAATCTCCCTGCTCGGCCGGATCTCGAGGGTGCAGCACTTGGGACCGCCGCCGGCCTTGCGCAGCTCGCCGAGGTCGACCGGGACGACCTCGAAGCCACGGCGCTTGAGTTCCAGGATCAGCCCGGTCGCCTCGGCGTTGACGACGACGTTGTGGCCGTCGCTCACCGCGTTGAGGCCGAGCACCTCCGCGTCCGCGGACGTGGCGATCACGGCGTCGGGGAACAGCCGCCGCAGCACCTTCCTGCTGCCCTCGCTGAACGCCTCCGGATAGTACGCCACGTTGCGGCCGTCCAGCGGAAACAGGGCGGTGTCGAGGTGGTAGTACCTCGGGTCGACCAGGCGCAGCGTGACGATCGGCCGGCCGAGGAACTCCTGCGCCTCCATGTGCGCCGCCACGTCGGTGCGGAAGCCCGTCCCGGCCAGGATCATCTCGTCGAGCGTGAGGTAGTCGCCCTCGCCCTCGTTGGTGAAGGACGCCTCCAGTGTCTCGTATCCCCGCTCCGTGAACCACCGCAGGTAGGCCGGGCCCTCGGCGGCGCGCTCCGGATGGGCGAACCTCGCCCCGTAGACGCGTCCGTCGACGACGAGGGCGCCGTTCGCGGCGAACACCATGTCCGGCAGGCCCTCGATCGGGTCGATCAGGCTCACGGTGTGGCCAAGGCCTTCGTACGCCTGCCGCAGGCTCTCCCACTGCCGCAACGCCTTCGCGGTGTCGGTCGCCCTCTCGGGGTGCATCCAGGGATTGATGGAATACGAGACCGTGAAGAACTCGGGCCGGCACATCAGGAAATGCCGATCCGTGCCCCTGTGACCACTGTCCGTGGTCTCGGTGGCTGGCGCGAGTGTCATCGTCGACTCCAAGCGGGAAACCGGGTGAACGGGACTTCAGCGTAGGAATCGGAAGGCCACAAACCAATGCGCCCGCGTTGCGATCATGTGAGGATCGGTTGCGTCCTTCGGCCGTTCTACGGCGATTCGTTAATCAGCCTGGACAGCACGATCGAACTTTTGGTGCGCACCACGAACGGCTCGGCCGCCAGGCGCTCGATCACCCGCTCGACGTGCCGTACGTCGGTCGCGCGGATGTGCAGCAGCGCGTCGGCCTCGCCGGTGACCGTGCAGGCGGAGACGACCTCCGGGTGCCGGGACACGGCCATGCCGATCTCCGCGGGGGAGGTCTTGCCCCGGCAGTACAACTCGACGTACGCCTCGGTGGTCCAGCCGAGGGCCGACGGCTCCACCCGGGCGCTGAAGCCGGTGATCGCGCCGCTGGCGACGAGCCGGTCGACCCGCCTCTTCACGGCCGGAGCCGACAGCCCCACTTGAGCGCCTATTTCGGCGTACGTCGCTCGGGCGTCCTCGACGAGGGCCCGGATGATGGCGCGATCGAGCTCGTCCAACCTCACGTGGACTGTATACAGCCGCCGTGTCCGGCATGCCTCCCGGCCCGGCATGTCACCCCGGTCGGGCCTGTCGGCGGATCCGGTCGATCGAGTGCGGTGAACCCGGCCGGAGTGGCATGAGCACGTGGTGATCACAGGTGCGGGTTGTCGACGGCGGTTGAGAGGATCGTCGCATGACCGAGACCTCGATCCCGATGAGCCTTGTGGGCAGCGCGTGAGCAGCCTCTCGTCGCCCTGGTCGTCATTCCCGTACCTTCCGGGCTCGGGTGGGGTGGTGGTAGGTGAAGGCCCAGCGGTCTTTGCCGGTTGCGTGGCGGGTGTAGCGCTCGGGGTGCTGATAGCGGTCGCGGTTGTGGAACTGGCAAGCCGGGCCGAGCAGCTTCAGGTCGGTCAGGCCGCCGGTGCTCCAGTTGTCGGCGTGGTCGATCTGGCAGAGGGTGGCGGGCAGGGGGCAGCCGTCGATCCAGCAGGTGGCGTAGCGGGCGAAGACCGCCCGCCGCTGGGCCGGGGTGGCCAGTCTGACTTTTCGGCCCATGTCGAGGACCTGTCCGTCGGCGTTCATTACCAGGCGTACCAGGGTGGAGGTGCGGGCCAGGCGGTGCACGCCGGAGACCGGCAGCACCTGCCCCGTGGCCAGCAGCAGCCCCGGCGCCCTGCCCGGCAACGCCCCCAACAAAGCCCTCGGCCATGTTCCCAGCGCTGGCTCCGGGTCTGGGCCCGGCCCTTGCCCCGAATCTGCCTCAGGCCGTGCATTCGGCCCTGCCTCCGGGTCTGCCCCCGGCCATGTGCCCGGCTCATGAGGGCCCGGGTCATGGAAGTCCGGATCATGTGAGTGCTGCCCGCCGCGCACGTCGCCGTGGGCCGCGTCAGGTGTGCTCAGCCCATGTTGGGATTCCCCCGCGGGCCGAGGCCCGGCGTGGGCGTGACGGGCAGAAGCGCCCCACGCAGGAGGATCCGGCGGTTGCCACTCATCCCAGCGCGACCTACCCGACCGTGACTCGCTCTGCTGTGACTCACGCTGTCGTGACTCACGCTGTCGTGGCTTGCTCTGCTGGGGCTCGCTCGACCGCGCCTTCTCCGGCCGAGCCTCCTCCGACTGCGTCCCCTCGGGCTGTGTCCCTTCCTGCTGCTTGCTTCCCGGCTCGTTGCCCTCCGACTGTCCGAACCCGGCTGCGTCACCGAGGCCCGCAGCACCGGCGCCCAGAGCGACCGCGTCCGTTCCTTCGGCCTCGCCGGGCGCGGGCTCGACTGCCTCGGCAGGACCGACGGACTCGACTGGCTTGATGAGCGCGGAAGCGGCCGACTCAGAAACGGCGGGCCCGGGCTCTGCAACCTCGGTAGTCTCCGTGCGATCGCACAGGTCATCGCCCCGGCCGGCAGCGTCAACGACGTCAACGCCACCGGCGTCATCCGCGCCACTCGGGTCATCCGCGTCAGCGGCGTCGTCCACGCTGCCGGTCTCCCCGGCCTTCTCCGCGTTCCGGCCGCCCTCGGGGCCCAGGACGTTGTCGGCGTCTGCGGTGTCTTCGGCGTCCTGAGTGTCCAGGCGGCTGCCGAGATCCTCGGTGTCGCCGGCGCCAGCGTCCTCGGGCTGGTCGTCCTGGTCGCCCTGGCCGGGGACCGGATGGTTGGCGTGGTCGCACTGGTCGGGGACGGCGGCGTCGTTGGGCGGGTCGGTGACCGGGTCGGTGGGGAGGGACTCGGCGTTGACCAGTACCAGAAGCTCAGCGACGATCTTCTGCTCCAGCAACGCGATCAACGCATCGGCCTGACGTACCCGCAGCGGCCGGTCATCACCCTCCGCCCGGGGCCGGGCATAGGCATCCAGCAACGCCCGCAACCGGGCGGCCGCCTCACGCGGCAGATAAAACTCCCCCTCCAGCCCACCACCTCTGCCGGGGCGGACCCGCAGAAACCGCCGCCCGTAATCGGCCCGCTCATCACGCTCGTCCCCATCAGGGTCCAGCACCGCCCGCAGATACCGGCCCGCCCTGGCCACCTCCGCCGGCCCCGCCCGGCCCGCCAACTCCAACAAAATCGGCTCAGCCAGCCCCACCTGCTCACCGGTCAGATGCTCGGTAGCCATACAGACGGCCTCCACCACCCCCGCCGACAACTGCCCGCCCGCAAACTTCTCCCGCACCCGCGGCAACCGCGCCAACTGCACGCCCAACGTCAGCAGCCGGCCCGCCCCCGCCACACTCAACCCACCCGCGGTACGCAACCAACTGCGGGTCGAGGCATGCCCATGCTGCCTGGCCTGCCCCGCCCGATGCACCCGCCCCACCCGATCCGCCAACGCCGACGTGATCCGATCCCGGGCGAACAACAGGTCCTCGGCCTCGGCCAGGCAGACACCGGCATCGTCCGGAACCGGCGCCAGCGCCAACGCCTGCGCCGACTCCCGCAACGAGGCCACCAACACCCACGACGACCGGACCCCCGACGACCGGCCCCGGCCCCGACCCGCACCACCACCCGCATCCCCGGCATCCCCGACAGACCCGGCACCAGCCGAACCAGCCGAACCAGCCCCGGCACCACCGCTACCGGCGGCGCTTGCGCCATCGGGACCCGCGGCACCACTGGAACCAGCCGCGGAAGCGGCCCTGGAATCGTCGCCAACAGGACCGGCGGCACCAGCACTTCCGGCACCGGCGCTGTCGGCACCAGCGCTGTCGGCACCGGTGCCGACAGCGGCGCTACTTGCGGCAGAGCCGACCGTGGCCGCATCCTCCACCGCATCGGTCGAACCGATCTCGACTGAACCGCCGACGCCTGCACCGGCACGGGCTGAACCGTCACGCGCGCCCTCGGGACCCGGCCTCCGCGGGATGCCGCTCAGGAGATGCCCGACGGGGCACTCGTCACGGGCCAGCGAACCCTCCAACGACCACAAAGGGGAATCGGCGATGAGGCGATCCCACCAATCGCCGTCGGCATTCTTCGAACGACGGGGGCGGCCAAGATTCTGCTCGAACAGATCCATCGCACCCCCTTCAAGCGATTCGAATACCTGTATGAATTCTTTCACCGCCTCATCACCCACAACAACCATGAGCGGCGAATAGTTGGAGCGGCAGGTCGCCACCGGGAAAAAGGGGCAATAGCGCACAACGCAATGACGTGGCCAGGGATGTCCACTTCGAATCACTATCGAAATGATCTGGAAGTACTCGTGATCGTTTCTCATCGCCCGCCGGAGTAGCGAGCGCGGCTCCGGTCTGGGTGTACACCGGCGGGTGATCGAGCAGACGATCGCGTTGCTGCACCGGTTCGGCCGCCCGCGCATCCGCTGGGAGAGCCGCGACGCCATCCACCAGGCCTTCATGACGCTCGCCGCCGCCATCATCGGCCGGCGACGCCTCGTCCGCTGATCCTTCTGTCAGTACCTCACTCCGGGATGGGGCCCGAGAACGCCAGGTAGGGATGTTCCGCATCCAGCCACCGGCGGTCCAGCCTCACCCCTGTGGCCAGCTCGACAGCCGTCAGAAAACCTGCCTTCCAGTTCCAGCCGTCGTCCCTTCCGGTCCAGTCCTCATCCTCGACGTCCAGAAAGAACTCGCTCATCGTCGTCACTTCGGGCCACCACGCCAAGTTCGGGTGATCTTCAGGACGTCCCGGGAACAATCCGTCGATCGATAAAAGGACTTCGCCGTCGACAGCGAGGGACAGGCGGTTCACGGAGTCGACGTTCCACCAGGCGCTGTAAACCCGGGCACGGGACGCAAGCCGCCGGAGCGCTCCGCCCGGGTATCCGAGATGGTCGAGCCCGTACAGGACGACCGCCGCGCCGGATCGGTCCACGACCGCGCACGGGCCCGGGCGGGACAAGGGAAGGTTGACGATGTGAGGATTCGCCAATCGGGGCAGCTCATAACTGATTCCCCCGCCCAGCCGTGCGCCCACGTCATCCAGGCTGAGAGAGCCCGCGTCATCGGGAACCACGACCGCCCAGGACAGCGCCACATCCACCTCTGGCTCACTGACAAGCCGTCGATAGTGTGCGTACACCTCATCGGTCGAAGGCCATTGGACATTCACGTGATGGCCTCTCAGATCATCGGTGGGTGAGTGGACGATGATCTTTGCATAATCGAGGGGCCCTCGGAGGTCTTCGGCGGGCAATCTGGATCATGCCCGCCGGCGCCGGTGAGGAGCGCATGACCGGGCCCGCACGAGCGCGGCGGTTGACCGACCCTGAGGGCCGGACACCGGCTCACGCTCGTCCGGGCGGTGACTGCGGGTCAGGTGGCGGCGCGCTTGAGGATGTCCTCGAACACGTGCGGGTCGTCGGAGGAGACGACGGGCCAGCCGATGCCGTACGCGCCGGCCCAGCCGACCTCGATTCCGGGGTTGGCGTGATCGGTGCCGTCCGGCAGGAACAGGTGCGGGCTGCAGTTCACCTGGTCGGTCGCCGCGACGGCGGCCTGCTCGGACAGCGTTCTGCGTGCCCGGCCGTCGTCGAGGGCGGCCGCCAAGGCGTCCACGTCCACCACGCCGGTGGACGCGGCGGCGTCCAGGATCACCTTGCGATGGCTGATGCACCGCGACTCCGCCCAGAAGGCCCTGCGCAGCGCCAGGTCGAGCTGCTCGGACGCGGCGAAACCCTGCTCCTTGGCCGCCTGGACGGCCTCCAGCGCGGGCAGCGTCGTGGACGGGTACAGCCAGTCCTTCGCCTGCCACAGCTGCCACCCCGCGCCGGGCTCGAGCGAGGCCATCCGGGCCACCTCGCTGTCGGTCCCCGGCCGGGGGCTCGGCGCGTCGTTGAGCAGTTCCAGAGGGAAGGCGCGGTGGTCGAAGCGGACCCGGTCGGTCAGGCCGAGCCGTTCCCGGGTCGTGTGCAGCCGGTGCACCGTGATGTGCGCGAAGGAGCACCAGATGTCGGAAAAGATGATGATGGTGCCGGGCTCGGGGGTCGATATCGTCGTCATCGGCGTTCTCCTTGTGTCGTGTCCTGTGTCGCTCAGGCCGCCCCGGCACTGAGCGGAGCCCCCTCGTGCTCGGCGAGCACGGCCTCCACCAGCACGTCCTCGTCCGGCAGCCACGGCGTCATGGAGGGCACCTCACGCAGGGTCTTCACGAGTGTCTCGGTGCGCTCCACGACGGTGGCGCCGTGCGAGCTGAGAATGTGGCGGGGCGCCAGCCGGACCAGGTCGTCCAGCACCGCGTCGAACTTGGCCGGGTCGGCCAGCGCGGTCCAGGGGGCGTTGGCCCTGGTGAACAGGGCCATCCCGGCGAGGTAGTCCCTCTCGGGGACGTCCTGGGCGTCCTGCGCCGGCCCCGGCAGGATCGCCCCGAAGCTGTCCGCGCTGAAGAGCGAGCGGGTGGCGTGGTCGTACAGGGCCAGCGTCGAGGGGGAGTCGTAGGCGGGCGGGCGCAGCAGGGAGACGATCCTGCCGCCGAGGTCGAGCGTGCGGCCGGGGTTGACCCGCAGGACGCGGTTCGGGGGCACGTCCCACTCCTCGCCGAGCCGCGCGACGGCGAGGCCGTTCGTGACGAGCCTGGCCCGCGGCGCCGCCATGAGGATCTCCTTGAGGTTGCCCGCGTGGTCCCTGTCGTCGTGCGTGAGCACGATCCAGCGCAGGTCCTCCGGGTCGACCAGGGACCACAGGGCCTCTTCGAAGTGGCCGCGGTCGATGGCCATGCCGGTGTCGACGAGGATCGGCTGGGGACCACGGATCACGTAGGCGTTCACCGGCAGCAGGCCGGCGCCGCTGATGGGGAGGGACGACGGCAGCGTGGTGACGCCGGGCGCCGCCTCGTACGGGCTGCGCAGATAGGAGGTCATCGAGAGGGTCCTTTCCGCGGTGGGTTCGCTCAGGTGAGCTGGACGAGCACCGAGCCGGCGATGAGCAGCGCGAGCCCGGACAGGCGCGGCGCGGTGAGCGGACGCCGGGGCAGCCGCAGGAAGCCGTGGTTGTCGATCACGGCCGAGGCGACCTGCTGCCCGGTCACGGTCAGCGCCACGGTGGTGGCGGCGCCGATCGTGGGGATGAGCGTGAAGGTCGCGGTGACGTACGCTGCGGCGCAGGCGCCGCCGAGCCAGCCCCACCAGGGCATCGTGCGCAGCCCGCCGAGTTGCGGCCGGGGGGTGCGGCGGGTCGCCAGCAGGACGACCAGCACGACGGCGATGGTGATCGTGGCCACGATGAAGCTGATCATCGCGGTGGTCACCGGCTCGTGGATGTCCTTGCGCAGCGCGGCGTTGACCGCTCCCTGCACCGGCAGGACCGCGCCGGCCACGATGCCCAGCAGGATCCAGCCGCCCTGGCCGAGACCGTTCGCCGCGCCCACGGCGGCCGGGGCGGTGACGGTGGCCGTCCCGCCACGGGAGGTGGCGTCTGTCGCCGGTACCGCCGGGGCCGGCGACCGCGCCGGGCGCTGCCCACGGATGATCACCGTGATGCCGGCCAGCACCGCGAGCGCCCCGAGCGCGATGCCGAGGCTCGGCGGCTTGCGTGCGACGCCGAGCAGGCCGAACAGGTCCAGCCCCAGCGACGCGAACATCTGGCCGGTCACGAACAGCCCGGCCGCCGCCAGAGCGCCGAGGCGGGGGAAGAGCAGGATCCCGCTGGTGATGTAGAGCGGGCTGGCCAGGCCTCCGAGCAGGTGCCAGACCGGGACGTCCGGCACGAGGCGGACCGCGCCGATCGCGCCGGCGGCGACCGCGAGGAGCGCCAGCAGGGCGGTCGCCACGCTCAACTGCAGGGTCGAGGCGCCGTACGGCGTGCCGACGGCCTTGTTGAGCTGGAGGTTCACCGAGGCCTGTACGGCCAGCAGGCAGCCGGCCAGCAGCGCCGAGGCGAGGAACAGGGCATGCATGGCAGTCCTCTACGACGTAAGTGGACGTGATGTCCGGATGAGCGTAAGCGACAAATGGACACTGTGTCCACATGACTGTGTGAGGGGCTACCATGTCGTCATGGCCAACGGGTTGACGGATCCCGGCGGGAACCGGGCGAACGGCCGCGTTCCGCCGGAGGGGACCATGCCGGCCGGCACCGGCCGGGAACTGCCCGTGCTGGACCTCGAACCGGGCCGGCCGGCGCCGGTGCGGGAACGGGCGGACGCCGCGCGCAACCGCATGCGGGTGCTGAAAGCGGCGGAAGAGCTCTTCGCGACGAGAGACGCCAGGCACGTCACGATGGACGAGATCGCCAAGGCGGCGGGGGTGGGCCGGGCCACGCTCTACCGGCGCTATCCGGACCCCGCGTCGATCGCGACGGCCCTGCTGGACGAGCACGAGCGGCAGGTGCAGGAGCACATCCTGAGCGGCCCGCCGCCGCTCGGCCCGGGGGCCTCACCCGCCGACCGGCTCGCCGCCTTCCACGTCGCCATGACCGATCTGCTGGAACGTCACCTGCACCTCGTCCTGGGGGCCGAGACCGGGAGCGCGCGGTTCGCCACCGGCGCCTACCGCTTCTGGCGGGCGCACGTGCGGATGCTGCTGACCGAGGCGGGGGTGCCGGACCCCGACGCGATGACGGACGCCGTGCTGGCGCCGCTCGCGCCCGAGGTCTACCAGTTCCAGCGGCACACCCTGGGCCTGTCGCAGGCCCGCGTGACCGAGGCGCTGGTGTGGAGCGCTCGCCGGCTGGCGGGAGGCGGGGCGCCGGGGAGTTGACGAGTGCCGCTCGTCGCGAGTGCGGAGCCGGATGGATGCGTCGTTCTCCCCGAGAGCATCACAAATTCTGCACATTCCGGGCTTGGCAGCTGGCGGAAGGCGAGGCCGGCGGCGAGGTGTCCCACCGGACGCAGTAGTCGCCGATCCCGTGCTCCAGCAGGTCGAAGGCGCGCTCGGCGTGCTCCCTGATGTCCGCCCTGATCAGCGCCGCGTCCTCGCCGGCCATCCGCCGCATCGCGAAATGGCGGGTCAGCGTGCGGACGACGGCGCAGATCTGCGCCGACACGAGCCAGGGGGTCAGGTCGTCGGGATCGGCGTCGGTCGCATCGGCGAGCGTGCGGGCCAGCCGCTCCTCCCGGTGCACGTCGAGCATGCGTACCCGTGACTGCAGTGCCGGGCTCTCCCTGACCCGCTGCGCGAACAGGTCGGCACCCTCGCTCATCCCGTAACGCCAGTCGCCGGCGTCGAGTGCCTCGAAGAAGTCGCGCCGCACCGCCTCGACCGCCGTCTCGCCCGCGCGGCGCTCGCGCACGGCCCGGGCCAGCAAATCCTCGGTCTCCTCGCTGCGGTCGAGGAACATGTCCTCTTTTGTTCGGAAGTAGTTGAAGACAGTGTTGACCGACACGTCGGCGGACCTGGCCACCTCGGCCACCGTGACGTTGTCGAAGCCCCGTTGCAGGAACAGCCCCATCGCGATGTCCGCGATGCGCTGCCGGGTCTCCCGCTTCTTCCGCTCCCGCAGGCCCTCTTCCATGCTTCGATTGTAAGGGTGAACGCAATCTTTAAGTGACTCCAAATTTGGTGCTACTCTACCCGGCATGATTCACGCCAGAGGACTCACCAAGACCTTCGGCCCGACCGAGGCCGTCCGGGGGATCGATCTCGACGTCTCCGCGGGGGAGATCGTCGGCTTCCTCGGACCGAACGGCGCGGGCAAGACCACCACGCTGCGCATGCTGACCACGCTGCTGCGGCCGACGTCCGGCACCGCCACGGTCGCGGGCGCGGACCTGTTCGCCGACCCCGCCGGCGTACGCCGCCGCATCGGGTACGTCGCCCAGGGCGGCGCGTTCGCGCCGTTCTCCCCGGTGGGGGAGGAGCTCGTGCTCCAGGCCCGCCTGTACGGCCTGAACAGGGAGGAGGCCCGCGAGCGGGTGACCGCCCTGCTCGCCGAGCTGGACCTGCCCGGGGTCGAGGAGCGTACGACGGTCACGTTGTCGGGCGGCCAGAAGCGCCGGCTGGACATCGCGATGGGCCTGCTCCACGGGCCCGAGTTGCTCTTCCTCGACGAGCCCACGACCGGGCTCGACCCGCAGAGCCGGGCCAACCTGTGGGACCACGTGCGGCGGCTGCGCGAGCGGGACGGCCTGACGGTCTTCCTCACGACCCACTACCTGGAGGAGGCCGACGCGCTCTGCGACCGCCTCCTGATCATCGACCACGGCCGGATCGTCGCCGAGGGCACCCCGGGCGAGCTGAAGTCCGAGCACGGCGCGCGCACGCTCGACGACGTCTTCCTCGCCGTCACCGGCCGTGAGCTGCGCGAGGGAGCCGCCGCGTGACCGCCCTCGCCGCCCTGACCGGGCACTACCTGCGCGCGTCCTTCGGCAACAAGTTCAGCCTGGTCTTCAGCGCTCTGCAGCCGTTCCTCTATCTCGTGCTGTTCGGCCCGCTGTTCGAGCGCAGCGGCGTGGGCTCGTGGGCCGTCCTCGTGCCCGGCCTGCTGGTGCAGCTCGGGCTGACGAGCCCGGGAATGGCGGGCTTCGGCATCGTGTTCGACCAGCGGTTCGGCGTGCTCGAACGGATGCGGGTCACGCCGGTGAGCCGGGTGACGCTCCTGCTCGGCCGGGTGCTCAGGGACGGCGCGGTGATGCTGATCCAGGCTGTGGCGATCATCGTGGCGGCCTGGGCGCTGGGGCTGCGTGCGCCGCTCGCCGGGGTGCTGGGAGCGCTGCTGCTGATCACCGTGCTGTCGGTCGGCATGGCGTCGCTGTCGTACGTGGCGGCGCTCACGATACGGCAGGAACTGTTCGCGCCCGTGATGTCCACCGTGGTGATCCCGCTGATGCTGCTGTCGGGCGCACTGCTGCCGATGTCGCTCGCCCCGGCCTGGCTGGACGTGGTGTCGCGGCTAACGCCGTTCCGCTACGCGGTCGAGGGGATGCGGGCGCTGTTCGCCGGTTCCTACGCGTCGGCCGCCGTTCTGTGGGGGGTGGTCGTGTCCCTCGCCTTCGCCGTCGTGGGCGTCACCCTGGGCACCCGTCGTTTCCAAAGGGAAAACGCCTGATCAGGGCCAGGGAAAGGCATTCGAACTTCATACCGGTTTGCGGGCGCCGATGGGCACGGAGACGGTCACAATGGGTGGCGTGGCGGACGTCAACTTCACCCTCGTCCAGCTGCGTTACTTCGTAACCGCGGCCGAGCTCGGCAGCATGACCGCGGCCAGCAGAGAACTCATGGTGGCGCAGTCGGCGATCTCGGCCGCCATCGCGCAGGTGGAGCGGGAGCTGGGAGTCCAGCTCCTGATCCGCCACCACGCCCGCGGCCTGTCGCTGACCCGCGCCGGTGAGCGTTTCCTCGTCGAGGCCCGGGAGTTCCTGTCCCACGCCGCCGCGCTCGCCCAGTCGGCGCGCGGCCTGGCGGGGTCGCTCACCGGTGAGCTCGCCGTCGGCTGCCTGACCACGCTCGCGCCGTTCTACCTGTCCCGGTTGCTGCGCGAGTTCGCCGAGCGGTATCCCGGGGTGCGGGTCAGCGTCGCGGAGGGCGAGATCTCCGGCATGGAGTCGGCCCTGCTCGACGGGCGGTGCGAGGTCGCCCTCGTCTACGCCATCGACCTCGCCCTCGACCTCGACATCCGCCCGCTCACCCGGGCCAGGCCGTACGCGCTGCTGCCGCCGGAGCACCCGCTGGCCCGGGCGGAGGCGGTGTCGCTGGCGGACCTGGCCGCCGAGCCGATGATCCTGCTGGACCTGCCGCGCAGCCGCGACTACTTCCGGACGATCTATCCCACCGAACCGCGCGTGCGGTTCCGTACGTCGAGCTACGAGACGGCGCGCTCACTGGTGGCGGGCGGGCACGGCTACTCGATACTCAACCAGCGGGCCGAAAGCGACCAGACCTATGACGGCGGCCAGGTGGCGTGCGTCCCGATCAGCGACGACGTGCCCACGCTCGACGTCGTGCTCGCCTCGGTGCGCGGTGTGCGGCCCACGGCCCGTGCGGTGGCCTTCGCCGAGACCTGTCAGGCGTTCTTCTCCAGAGGGTGATTCACCCGAGGTCGGCGAGCAGTTCCTCCAGGAACGCGCCGGTGTGCGTGGCCGGCCGGGCGTCCACGCACAACGCGTTCATCACCTGCGTGTACGCCTCGGTGTCCTCGGCCTTGTCGAGATAGAGGGCGCTGGTGAGCTGCTCCAGGTAGACGACGTCGGGCAGCTCGGGCGCGTCGAAGCGCAGAATGGTGAACGGCCCCCCGCACGCCGCGTGCCCGGCGTGGTCGAACGGCACGATCTGCAGCGTGATGTTCGGCTGTCTGGTCACCTCGATGAGGTGCTCCAGCTGGGCCCGCATCACCGTGCGGCCGCCGATCGGGCGGCGCAGCGCCCCCTCGTCCATCACGGCCCACAAGGTCGCCGCCTCCGGCCCGGTCAGCCGTTCCTGCCTGCGCATCCGCAGGTCCACGCGCCGGTCGACGTCGTCGGCGTACCGTCCCATGGTGCCGCGCAGGACGAGGGCCCGCGCGTACTCGGGCGTCTGCAGCAGCCCGGGGACGTGCTGCAGCTCGTAGCAGCGGATGACGGACGCCGCCTCCTCCAGCCCGACGTAGAACTCGAACCAGCCCGGCAGCACGTCGCTGTACTTGTGCCACCAGCCGGGGACGTTCGCCTGCCGCGCCAGGTCGAGCAGCACGGCCCGGTCGTCGGGATCGGTGATGCCGTAGAGGGTGAGCAGGTCGGAGACGTCCCGCTCCTTGAAGCCGACCCGGCCGAGCTCAAGCCTGCTGATCTTGGCGTGTGAGGCGCGGATGGTGCGGGCCGCTTTCTCGGGGGTGATGCCGCTCTCCCGGCGCAGCCGCCTGAGCTGGGCTCCCAGCAGGAGCCGCAGCGCCGTCGGGCCGCCGCGGGCGATCCCGACCGGTACGGGGGCGGGGCCGTCCGCCTGTGCCTTCACGTGGTCTCCATGGGCATGTCCGGAAGAATCCCTAGTGAACCAATCGGGTTGATCATCCTACCGGACCCCGCTGAGGCCTTCTTTGCAGGGAACTCGACGGAAAGTCGGGGGCGCACGACATTTGCACGTGCAAGCGTGCTTGCATCCGCAAGGCACAGGGCAAGATACACGACGGCAGGGAAATTCACATCATGTAATGGGTGAGACCTGAGGGATCGGCGATGACTGCAGACCTGGCAGGCCCGGGAGCCGCGACGGCGCCTCCGTGGTTGACCTCGATGTTCGAGCGGGACGAGGTCGCCGGATTGTCCCTGCCCCCGTCGGCGACGTGCACCTTTCACGGGCGCACCACGTCTGCCGCGGCGGCCCGTGACTTCACCGCCAGGACGCTGCGCGGCTGGGACCTGCCCGGTCTCGTGCCGGACGCGCAGATCGTGGTGTCGGAGCTGGTGACGAACGCGTTGCGGCATGCTCCCGGCGAGGCCGCGGACGGGCCGCCGATCCGCCTGAGGCTGGTGAGACACCGGTTTCATATCGGCTGCGGCGTGAGCGACGCCAGCGCCCGGGTGCCCGCGATCTCGCCCTGGAGCGACCTGTCGGAGTCGGGCCGGGGGCTGCACCTGGTCGAGGCGCTGACCGCAGCCTGGGGATGGATCCTCACACGTGGCGGGGGCAAGGTGGTCTGGGCGCTGTTCGACGCCTCGCCCGCCGCCTGACCAGTCCGCCTGTTGACCAGTCCGCCTGGTGAGGCCGGCCCGAGCCGCGACGCCCGGGCCGGCCCGCCAAGCCCTGCTCGGTCAGCCCTGCTCGGCCTCGCCGGTGACCTGCTCGGCGGCCTCCTCGGGCGACTGCTCCAGGTCCTGATCGGCCTGCGCCTGCGCGGAGGCCTTGTCCAGCCTGACCCAGCTCGTGATGCTCTCGATCGCGAACAGCACGAGCAGGTAGGCCGTGAGGACGACCGCCACGGGAGTCAGCCATCCGGCGGCGGCGGCCACGCCCAGGATCAGCAGGCGCACCTCCCAGCCCAGCCCCGCCTGGTACAGCCAGGCGGGGGGCCAGATGCCCTGCCGGGTGCGGTAGACGGTGTCGTACGTGTGGTAGCCGATCACGTAGAGGAGCACGAACAGCAGCCACTTGGGCGTGCCCGCGGCCAGCCCGAGCAGGATGATCGTCGCGAACTCGGCCGCCCGCAGCAGCGGGGGCGTGAGCCAGTCGAAGCGGCCCAGGTGGTCGCGGCCCGCGGTGGGCAGGACCAGCACGAGCAGCACGGCGACGGGCACGAGCAGGATCGGGCCGTCGGTGAGCACTCCGGCGACGGCCAGCGCCACGATCGCGAGCAGCGCCACCACGGTCGCGGGCACGGGCGGCAGCAGCCGGCCCAGGGAGCCCTTCAGCGCGGTGGCGAGCGGGCCGTCGTCGCGGTAGGCGAGCAGGCGCGCGGTCTGGATGCGGCGGCGCTCCTCGTCCGGGTCCGGGAGCGGCGTGGTGGCCTGCGGCTGAGTGATCATGCGAGCGACCTCAGGAGACGTCCGGTGAGGGTGTAGGTGGCCGCGACGCCGCCCCAGACGATCAGCGTGAGGAACGTGACCCGGGGGTTGAAGAACGCGGCGGTGATCGCGATCGCGGCGAAACGCTCGCCGATGGGGAACACGATCATCTTGCGGGCCCAGTGGACCGGGCGGAACTTGCCGGCCTTGGTCCAGAGCTTCAGCAGGCCGCGCACGCCGGTGCTCCGGCTCGCCCTGCGCTGCTCCAGCGCCTCCCGCAGCGGGCGGTCGTCGGCGACCGTCAGATCCAGCGTGGGCAGCGGCACGGGCGCCTTGCGCCGGTTGGCCGCGCCGAACGAGAAGTCGAGCAGGTGCTTGACCGACTGGAGGGCCAGCGCGACCAGCGCCAGCGTCCACACGCCCTCGCCGTCGCCGAACTGCCCGGACACCGTCGCGCCGACCGCGAGGCCGACGAAGACGGCGTACTCCTTGAACCGGTCGAACGTCGCGTCCAGCCAGGCGCCGAGCACACCGAACTTGCGCGCGTATCGGGCGACCTGGCCGTCCACGCAGTCGAAGACGAACGCGAAGTAGATGAGCACCCCACCGGCCACCGCCCCCCAGCGGGTGCCGGTGGCGAACGCGCCGGCCGACAGCAGGCCGAGGGCGATCGAGATCAGCGTCACCTGGTTGGGGGTGAGCCCCCGGCGGGCCGCCCAGCGGGCGATGAAACGCGAGTAGGTGCTGACGAAGAACGTGGTGAAAAAGCCGTCGGCGCCCTTCACGGCGTTGTTGAGCCGGGCCCGGTCCTCGTCGTAGCCGGACATCTCCGCCAGCGCCTCGTCGGCCTCGGCCTGACTGCGGACGCGGCGGAAGAACAGGTCGCGGCGGCCCCGCCGGCCCACCGACACGCCGCGGCGGACCAGGCCGAGCACGAGAAGCTCGGTCACGTCGTCCTCGGGACCGAACAGGTGGGCCATGTCCGCCAGCTCGCGGGCGACCTCGGCGAGGGTCTGGAGGTGCCGCTGGTGAAGGTGAAGCGGTCCGAGCAGCACCGCGTTCGGCCGGGTCACCGCATGGTAGGCGGTGCCGACCGAGACGATCCGGCTGCGGCCGATGCGGGTGCGCAGGGGCAGCCCCTCGACGACCTCCTGGCCGATCTCGGGCTCCGCCTCCTCGATGGGCACGAGTTCGGGCTCGGCCGCGTTCTCGTCCTGCTCGTCGCCCTCCTCGCGCTGCCTTCGGGCGACCAGCGCGATCGCGCCCCGCTTGGCCTTGGTGATCTGGTAGATCAGCTCGTCGTGGATGAGCGAGTCGGCAGGCAGGATCAGCAGGTTGTCCTCGGCGCCCTCGACCGCGTCGGCGAGCGCGCGCAGGTCGCCCGCGACGTCCGGGCTCTCCACCACCCGGCCGTACGGCCTGCGGTAGCCGGCGGCGTCCCCCGGCCGGGCGATCGTCGTCGGCTCGGGGTCCAGCGCGGCGGCCTGCGCGAGCAGCCTGTCGTACGCGGAGGGGGCCCCGGGCAGCGATTGCAGCGTGATGGCCGCGGGCAGGGCGGGCTGACCGCCGAGCGGCGGGGGACTGATCGGGCCGGGCGGGGCGCCCAGCAGGACCACGCGGGTCATGGCAACCTTTCACGCAACGGGGGGAGATCAGGCCCTCAGGCTTGACCGGCGCGGGGAGATCCGCCGGATGCCAAAGCTTAGTGACCTTTCGTATGAGCCGATGCACCCCAGGTTTACCGCACGTGCCCTTGGTGTACAGCTTGAGACGGGTTCGTCGCCGGGCATCGTCGCCGGATCATTACCGAATTTTCACCATTCTTGCCCTTCGACGGCTGGGTGAATGCCCGCTCAGGCGGGGCGGCCGGCCGCACGCGCCCCTACGATGGCGGGGTGAGCCTCTACCGGGACGAGGGCGTCGTGCTGCGCACCCAGAAGCTGGGCGAGGCCGACCGCATCATCACCATCCTCACCCGGCGCACCGGCAAGGTCCGGGGCGTGGCCAAGGGCGTGCGCAGGACCATGTCGCGGTTCGGCGCGCGCCTCGAGCCGTTCTCCCACGTCGACCTGCAGCTCCACAGCGGCAGGTCCCTCGACGTGATCACCCAGGTCGAGACCCTGCACCCGTACGGTGAGGCGATCGTGGCCGACTACGCGCGGTACACCGCGGGCTCCGCGATGCTGGAGACGGCCGACCGGCTGACGGCGGGGGAGAAGGAGCCGGCGCTGCGCCAGTTCCTGCTGCTGGTCGGCGGCCTGCGCACGCTCGCCGAGGGCGGCCACGAGGCCCGGCTGGTGCTCGACGCGTTCTTCCTGCGCTCCCTGGCTGTGGCCGGTTACGCTCCCGCGCTGTCGGAGTGCGCCCGGTGCGGCGCGGAGGCCGTGCGCGCCTTCGCGATCGTCGCGGGCGGCGTGGTGTGCGGCGCCTGCCGCCCGGCCGGCGCCGCGGTGCCCGCCGCGGAGACGATCGCGCTGATGATCGCCCTGCTGCGCGGCGACTGGGCGGCCGCCGACGCCTCGGAGTCCCGGCACCGTGCCGAATGCAGCGGCCTGGTCGCCGCGTACCTCCAGTGGCACCTGGAGCACGGCATCCGCTCACTGCGTCATGTGGAACGCGAGTGGCCCGGGTCCGGGGGGGCGTTCCCCGCCGAATCCGCACCGGATCCGCACATCTCGCGCGCCTGAGGACCGGCCAGGACCCAATACCCTCGGAACATGGTCCGTCCTCCCTCTCCGCACCCGTCAGGGGCGACCCCGCCCGCCATCCCGCGCGACCTGCTGCCGCGACATGTGGCGATCGTCATGGACGGCAACGGACGCTGGGCCAAGACGCGCGGGCTGCCCAGGACCGAGGGGCACAAGATGGGCGAGGCGTCGCTGTTCGACGTCATCGAGGGCGCGATCGAGCTCGGCATCCCCTATCTGTCGGCGTACGCCTTCTCGACCGAGAACTGGAAGCGGTCGCCGGACGAGGTGCGCTTCCTCATGGGGTTCAACCGCGACGTCATCCGGCGGCGGCGCGACCAGCTCAACGCGCTGGGCGTACGGGTCCGCTGGGCCGGGCGTCCCGGGCGGCTGTGGAAGAGCGTGATCAAGGAGCTCGAGGACGCCGAGCGGATGACGGTCGGCAACAGCACGCTGACCCTGCAGTTCTGTGTGAACTACGGCGGCCGGGCCGAGATCGTGGACGCGGCGGTGATGCTGGCCCGCGACATCGCCGCCGGGAGGGTCAAGCCCGACAAGGTCTCGGAGAAGATCTTCGCCCGCTACCTGGACGAGCCGGAGATCCCGGACGTGGACCTGTTCCTGCGCTCGTCCGGCGAGCAGCGCACCTCCAACTTCCTGCTCTGGCAGTCCGCGTACGCCGAGATGGTCTTCCTCAACCGGCTGTGGCCCGACTTCGACCGGCGGGACCTGTGGCAGGCGTGCGAGATCTACGCCAAGCGCGACCGCAGATACGGCGGGGCCGTCCCGAACGAGGCGGCCCGTGACTCCGGCCTGGTGCAGAACTCCGGCACGGCGCGGTAGCGGGCCCGGCCGCGCCGGGGGCCCGCCCTGTCAGGAGGCGTCGCGGCGGCGGGCCCGGTACGCGGCGACGTGCATGCGGTTCCCGCAGGTGCGGCTGTCGCAGTAGACCCGCGAGCGGTTCCTCGACTCGTCCACGAAGACGTGGGAGCAGTCGGGCGCCGCGCACGTGCGCAGGCGATCCCGCTCGTTGTCCACCAGCACGTGGGCGAGCGCGACGCCGCAGTCGGCGGCCAGGTGCTCGGCGACCGACGAGCCCGGCGCGAAGTAGTGGACGTGGAGGGGATGGCCGTCGTGCTCGGCGAGGTGCGGCGTGATGCGAGTGCGCTCCAGCAGCGTGTTGAGCAGGCCGACCGCCGTCGGCTGGTCCGGTGCGGTGAACACGGCGTGGAACTCCTGACGCAGGGCCCGGACCTCGGCGAGGTCCCGCCCGGTCAGCGACTCGACTCCGCTGACCTCCCGCCTGCGGACGAACTCCTCCAGATCGCCGACCTCGGCCAGCCCGTCGTGGTCCCCGGCGCCGGTGTTGATGAGGTCCACCACCGTCGCCAGCGAGTACACCATGTCATGGCTGAACGGCACGCCATCTCCTTTTGTCGCGGCGGGCTTGTCGCGGCGCAGGCAGCGTACCTCTCGGGCGGCCCGCGCGGGGCGGGGTCAGCCCTTTCCCGCCGCCTCCGCGCACGAGGAACAGGTGCCGAAGACCTCCACGGTGTGGGTGACGTCGATGAAGCCGTGCTCGGCCCCGACGACCTCGGCCCAGCGCTCCACGTCCGGTCCGGCCACCTCCACCGTGCGCCCGCACACCCGGCACACGAGGTGGTGGTGATGCGTGTCGGTCTGGCAGGCCCGGTAGACCGACTCGCCCTCGTCGGTGCGCAGCACGTCGACCCGGCCGGCGTCGGAGAGCGACTGGAGGGCCCGGTACACGGTCGTCAGGCCGATCTTCGAGCCGACCGCGCGCATCTCGGCGAACACGTCCTGCGCGCTGCGAAACCCCCGGCTCTGGCGGAGGACCTCGTGAACGGCGTCGCGGCTCTTCGTCATCAGGACTCCTGTGTACGGCTACGACCTATCAGACTAGGCCGGTTCGCGTCAGATCAGCCCGAAACGGGTGGCGGCGAGGAGGACCAGGAACGTGCCGACCGCCACACGCAGCAACCGGCCCACCGGGCGCAGCGACGGCCACGACATGTAGGCCAGCCAGGCGATGAACGCGAGCACCGGCAGCACGGCCAGCCCGCCCCGCCAGTCCGGCACGACCAGTCCGGCGATCAGCAGGGCCACCAGGACCAGCGGGACCAGCCAGCGGGGCTGCTGGAACAGGAAGACCAGCGGTGCGGCGCTCTTACGCTCGACCGCCGCGCGCAGCCCGGTGGCGCCGGGCGTGAAGAACTGCTCGCCAGGCGGCAGCGGCCGCCGCACCCGTGGGGACGCCGCGCTCCCGCGGGCGGGAGGCTTCCTCGCCAGAGGATGGGCCGGCACCTGTCGGCGCGGCGGTTCGGTTTCGCTTCCCACGCGTTTGAGCCTAGTGCTGATTCCGCAATTCTCGCCCCTTGGTCTTGCCCGCCGCCCTCTTCCGTCCGCGTCGCCCCCTCCCCGGTGGGCCGTACGGGAGGGGTGGCATGCTGGGCGGCATGCTCGCCGTGATCCGTTACTCGGTGCCGGGCGCCCGCGCCGACGAGTTCGCCGCCCAGGCGCGCGCCATCCTCGACCTGCTGGCCGCGCAGCCGGGATACCTGCGGGGGCAGATCGGCAGGTCCGTGGACGAGCCGGCCCTGTGGGCGGTGGTCAGCGAGTGGGAGGGCGCGGGCTACTACCGGCGCGCTCTGTCCGCGGCGCGGATGGTGATGTATCCGCTGATGACCCTTATGATCAACGAGCCCGGCGCCTTCGAGGGCGTATACACGCTGCCGGGCGAGGGGGCGAGTGCGGGCACCGCGGGCAAGGCTTGAGCGCGGGGGCGCCGGATTCCCCTAAGCTTGAGCACAGATCCGGGCAGGTGGCCGGACGTCCCGCCGCCGGCAGGCGGCCCGCCGGCCCGCCCGCCTCAGTCGGCAGCGCACCCGCTGTCCCCGATCTCAACGCCGACACCCAGCCGGATGGAGTTCCACTGATGGCACGTCGCACCGACGTCATGGAAACGATCGTCAGCCTCGCCAAACGCCGCGGGCTGGTCTTCCCGTCGAGCGAGATCTACGGAGGCCTGCGGGCGTCCTGGGACTACGGCCCCCTCGGTGTCGAGCTCAAGAACAACGTGAAGCGCGAGTGGTGGAAGGCCATGGTGCAGGGCCGCGACGACGTCGTCGGCCTCGACTCCTGCGTCATCCTCGCCCGCGAGGTCTGGCAGGCCAGCGGCCATGTGGACACCTTCACCGACCCGCTCACCGAGTGCCAGTCGTGCCACAAGCGCTACCGCGCCGACCATCTCGTCGAGGCGTACGAGGCCAAGCACGGCGGCGAGCCGGCGGGCGGCCTGGCCGACATCACCTGCCCGAACTGCGGCAACAAGGGCGCCTTCACCCAGCCCAAGCAGTTCAGCGGCCTGTTGAAGACGTTCCTCGGCCCGGTGGAGGACGAGTCGGGCCTGGCGTACCTGCGGCCGGAGACCGCCCAGGGCATCTTCATCAACTACCTGAACGTCCAGCAGTCGGCCCGCAAGAAGCTCCCGTTCGGCATCGGGCAGGTCGGCAAGTCGTTCCGCAACGAGATCACCCCGGGCAACTTCATCTTCCGCACCCGGGAGTTCGAGCAGATGGAGATGGAGTTCTTCGTCAAGCCGGGCACGGACGAGGAGTGGCACCAGTACTGGATCGACGAGCGCCTGCGCTGGTACGTCGACCTCGGCATCAACAAGGACAACCTCCGGCTCTACGAGCACCCGAAGGAGAAGCTGTCCCACTACTCGAAGCGGACCGTGGACATCGAGTACCGCTTCAACTTCACCGGCGGTGAGTGGGGAGAGCTGGAGGGCATCGCCAACCGCACCGACTTCGACCTCACCGCGCACGGCAAGGCGTCAGGGACCGACCTGTCGTTCTTCGAGCAGGAGACGGGCGAGCGCTACGTGCCGTACGTCATCGAGCCGGCGGCCGGTGTGGACCGCGCGACGCTGACCTTCCTCCTCGACGCCTACACCGTCGACCAGGCGCCCAACGCCAAGGGCGTGATGGAGGAGCGGACCGTGATGCGTCTCGACCACCGCCTGGCCCCGGTCAAGGTCGCGGTGCTGCCGCTGTCGCGCAACGCCGACCTGTCGCCGAAGGCCCGTGACCTCGCGGCCCGGCTGCGCCGCCGGTGGAACGTGGACTTCGACGACGCGGGCGCCATCGGCCGCCGCTACCGCCGCCAGGACGAGATCGGCACGCCGTTCGCGATCACGGTCGACTTCGACACCCTGGAGGACCAGGCCGTGACGATCCGCGAGCGGGACTCCATGGCCCAGCAGCGGGTCGCGCTCGACCAGGTCGAGTCGTACCTGCGTCAGCACCTCAACGACTAGATCGACAAAAAGCGCCTGTCCGGAAATTTCCGGACAGGCGCTTTTTGTTGTGAGCCGGCACGGGCGATCGCTTGGGGGTGCAGATCCTGACGCCGATCCTCGATCCGTACTTTTGCGTGCGACCGAGCCGGTGCGACTCAGCCTTCCGGGTAGAAGAGGAACAGCGTGCAGCCCGTCGCCGTCTGCGGAACGTGCGAGGACCCCGCGGGCGCGTGGATGAAAGTACCGGCCGGGTAGTCACGTTCGCCGTCGTTGAAGACGCCGGAGAGCACGAAGACCTCCTCGGGACCCGGTTCGTGGACGTCGACCCCCTGCCAGCGGGTGTTCGCGTCCATTTCCAGCACGTAGGCCTTCGCACCGCCATCCCCAATCCAGAGCCGGCGGGCACGGATGCCGGGGAACAGTTCACGGACCGGAGCGTCCTGGACGGCAGACCATACGCAGGCAGGTGTGTTCTGTTCTGTTGTCATGACGGTCAGCCTGGCGGCCGGCCCTCTCCTCGACGAGTGTCAGGAAAGACATCACGGGGTACTTTTCTGCCATGCATCGAGTGGTGGCGCTCGTCCGTCCACGGCAATCGACCTTCGAACTCGCCTGCGCGGCCCAGGTGTTCGGCATCGAGCGGCGAGGACTTCCGGTGCGGTACGCCTTCGGCGTGTGCACCGAGCGCCCCGGCCCGGTCGCCACGTACGCCGGCTACGACATGCTCGTGACCGAGGGGCTGGACGCACTCGACGGTGCGGACACCGTGGTCGTCCCCGGGTGGCTGCCCGTCGAGGAGCCTCCCTCACCCGCGGTGGTCCGGGCCCTCGGCCGCGCGCACGGCCGCGGAGCGCGGGTGGCCGGCATCTGCTCCGGCGCCTTCCTGCTGGCGCACGCCGGTCTGCTGGACGGACGGCGGGCGACGACCCACTGGGCGTTGGCGGACGAGCTCGCGGCGCGCTTCCCGCGAATCGAGGTCGACCCGGACCCGCTGTACGTGGACCACGGCGACGTGGCCACCAGCGCCGGCGCCGGGGCCGGCTTCGACCTGTGCATGCACCTGGTCCGTCGCGACCACGGCGCCCGGTACGCCGCACACATCGCACGGACCATGGTCATGCCACCGCACCGCGAGGCTGGGCAGTTGCAGTATTCGGCGGCGCCGCATCCCGCACAGATCGACGACACGCTCGCGCCGCTGCTGGAGTGGATCACCGACAGACTCGGCGAACCGCTGACCATCGAGGACATCGCCGCGCACGCGGGCGTCTCCCCGCGTACCCTCGCCCGGCGGTTCGCCGATCAGCTCGGTACCAGCCCCGGGCAGTGGCTGCTCGCCCAGCGCATCGCCATGGCCCGGGACCTGCTGGAGTCCTCCGACCTCCCGTTGGACGCGGTCGCCCGGCGCGCGGGACTGTCCACGGCCACCAATCTCCGCAGGCGTTTCCTCAACAGCATGGGCACGACGCCGGGCGCCTACCGCCGGGCGTTCCGGGCCGGACCCTGAAACGACCGGCGACCGGGGGAGCGTGCTCAGCCGCAGCGCGTCCCGTTGGCCGGGACCTTCCCCTCCAGCAGGAACGCGTTGACCTTGTCGTCGATGCACTGGCTCTGGCCGTACGCGCCGTGGCCCTCGCCGTTCAGCGTCAGCAGCACGCCGGTGCGCAACTGCTTGGCCAGCCGTGGCGCCCACTGGTACGGCGTGGCCGGGTCGTTCGTCACGCCGACCACCAGAATGGGATCGGACCCGGTGGCGTCGACGTGCCTGGCGGCGTCGTCCCCGCGCACCGGCCACACGCTGCACGAGCCCGCGCTGATCGCGGTCGGCGCGAAGATCGGGCTCCGCTTCTTCAGCCGCCGGGCCAGTTCCTCCGCCTGGGCGACCGACGGCCGGTCGGTGCTGTCGACACACAGCACCGACGGCAGTGAGAACTGCAGGGTCGAGTAGGTGCCGTCCGGCTGCCGCCCGGCGTACTGGTCGGCCAGCGCGAGCAGGCCGTCGAATTTGCCCTTCCTGGCCTCGTCCAGTGCCTCGGTGAGCAGCGGCCAGGTGAGCTTGCTGTAGAGCGCCTGGGTGATCGCCGCCCTGGCCACGTCCTCGGTGACCGTGCGCGAGCCGACCTTCCCCGGGGTGCGCGCCAGGGTGTCGAGGAGCCGCAGCACGGTGGCGTTGGCGGCGGCGGTGTCGGCCCCGAGCGGGCAGCTCGTCCGCGTCTTGGTGCAGTCGGCCAGGTAGTCCTCGTACGCCTTCTGGAAGCCGAGGGCCTGTGTCTTGGCCATGTCGAGCATGGTGACGGAGGGGTCGACCGCGGAGTCGAGCACCATCCGCCCCACCTTCTTCGGGTACTGCGTGGCGTACACCGCCCCGAGGTGGGTGCCGTAGGAGAAACCGAAGAAGTTGAGGCGAGGGTCGCCGAGGGCCGATCGCAGCGCCTCCATGTCGCGCGCCGCGTTGACCGTGCCGACGTACGGCAGGATCCAGCCCGCCTTGCGCTCGCACCCCTGCGCGAATTCGGTGATGAGCTTGGTCTCGGCCCCGGCGTTCTCGCTGGGCTCCCTGCTCATGTACTGGTCCATCTGCGGGCCGCTGAGGCAGCGGATGCCGCTGCTGCGTTCCACGCCGCGCGGGTCGAAGCTGACGAGGTCGTAGCGGGTGTTCAGGGTGGAGAACGCGTGGGCCGCGTTGATGAGCGTCGTGACGCCGGAGCCGCCGGGACCGCCGAAGTTGAAGACCAGTGAGCCGATCCGCCGGTTCTTGTCGGTGGCCGGCAGCCGGACCAGGGCGATGCCGATCTTCCTGCTCTCCGGCTTGGCGTAGTCGAGGGGCACCTGGAGAGTGGCGCACTCGAAGCCGGAGGAGGAGGCGGTCTCCCCGCACGCCTTCCAGGACAGGGAGGGCATGCCCGACGCGTAGTCGTCCGGGGTGACCTTCGCGCCCCCGCAGCCGGCGGTCGCCGCCATCGCGCCGAACCCGGCGACCGCGGCCGCCAGTGCCGGCCAGAACCTTCGCGGCGCCGTCACTCGCGCCGATGCCCGCGCCGATACCACTGGCGTCGATACCCCCGGCGACACCGCTCGCGACACTGATGACCCTCCGCATTCGACGGTATTCGGAGGGTGTCTCGTTTATATCGCACGCCGTCGTTTGTGTGCCGCCGACTCACCGGAACGACGTCTTACCGGGCAATGGTCTGAACCATTTCCCCTCGTGCGGCACGAGGTTCTCGCGCCGTCCTCGGTGGCGAATTGGTTTATACCACTTCGGGAGTGCCGAACAAATGTCGCATCTTTGATTGGATTAGACCTCTGCAATACCTCTCACCTGCCTGGACGTCTTATGGGGCGAAGGGTGATGTTTGGTGCTGCTTTTCCTCGGTACAGTCCGGTTGCGGACCGCGTCCGCGGTTTCATCGAAGCCGGCGAAGGAGCGTCGCATGCCGAAGTACGTTTACGACTTCACCGAGGGCAACAAGGACCTCAAAGACCTACTCGGTGGCAAGGGCGCCAATCTGGCGGAAATGACCAACCTCGGCCTCCCCGTGCCTCCCGGCTTCACGATCACCACCGAGGCGTGCCGCCGCTACCTCGGTGACGGCCGCATGCCCGACGGGCTGGAGGGGGAGATCGGCGAGCGTCTCGCCGCCCTGGAGACGCGGATGGGCAAGCGCCTCGGGCAGGCGGACGACCCGCTGCTGGTCAGCGTCAGGTCGGGGGCCAAGTTCTCGATGCCCGGAATGATGGAGACGGTCCTCAACATCGGCCTGAACGACGACTCGGTCCTCGGGCTGGCCAAGCAGTCGGGCAACGACCGCTTCGCGTGGGACTCCTACCGCCGGCTGATCCAGATGTTCGGCAGGACCGTCCTGGGCATCGACGGCGAGCTGTTCGAGGACGCGATGGACGACCTCAAGGGCGAGCGGGACGACACCGAGCTCGACGCCGCCGACCTCCAGCGGCTGGTCGAGGCCTTCAAGGGCATCGTCCGCGCCCGGACGGGCCGGGACTTCCCTTCCGACCCCCGGGAGCAGATGGACCTCGCCGTCAGGGCGGTCTTCGACTCCTGGAACGCCCCGCGCGCGATCCTCTACCGCCGTCAGGAGCGCATCCCCGCCGGCCTCGGCACCGCCGTCAACGTCGTCGCGATGGTGTTCGGCAACATGGGCCCCGACTCCGGCACGGGCGTCGCCTTCACCCGCGATCCCGGTTCGGGACGCCAGGGCGTCTACGGCGACTACCTGCGCAACGCCCAGGGCGAGGACGTCGTCGCCGGCATTCGCAACACCGTCCCCCTGCAGGAGCTGGAGATCATCAATCCGCAGGCGTACCGCGAGCTCATCGGCATCATGGGGACGCTGGAGCGGCACTACCGCGACCTGTGCGACATCGAGTTCACGATCGAGCGCGGCACGCTGTGGATGTTGCAGACCCGGATCGGCAAGCGCACGGCCGAGGCCGCCTTCTGCATCGCCACGCAGCTGGTGGACGAGGGCCTGATCGACATGGACGAGGCGGTCACCCGGGTTACCGGCGACCAGCTCGCCCACCTCATGTTCCCCCGGTTCTCCGCCACGAACGGCAACCGCAAGCTGACCACCGGCATGAACGCCTCGCCGGGCGCCGCGGCGGGCAGGGCCGTCTTCAGCTCCGAGCGGGCGGTCGAGCTGGCCGGGCGGGGCGAGGCGGTCATCCTCGTGCGGAGGGAGACCAACCCCGACGACCTGGCCGGGATGATCGCGGCCCACGGCGTGCTCACCTCCAGGGGAGGCAAGACCTCGCACGCCGCCGTGGTGGCCCGCGGCATGGGCAAGACCTGCGTGTGCGGGGCAGAGGAGCTGGACGTCGACACGCACGCCGGCCGCTTCACGGCGCCCGGCGGGGTCGTCGTGAACGAGGGCGACGTGATCTCGATCGACGGCGGCTCCGGCGCCGTGTACCTCGGTGAGGTCCCCGTCACCGCCTCGCCGGTCGCCGAGTATTTCGAGGGCGGGCCCGCCGAGGACGAACTCGTCCGGGCCGTCGACCGGATCATGACCCGTGCCGACTCCGTCCGCCGGCTCGCCGTGCGGGCCAACGCCGACACTCCCGAGGACGCCGCCCGCGCCCGCCGCTACGGCGCCCAGGGCATCGGGCTGTGCCGTACGGAGCACATGTTCCTGGGGGAGCGGCGGCGGCTCGTGGAGGACCTGATCCTGGCCACGACGCCGGAGGAGCGGCAGGCGGCGCTCGACGCGCTCGAACCGCTGCAGACCGGCGACTTCACCGGCATCTTCACGGCCATGCACGGGCTGCCGGTGACGATCCGGCTGATCGACCCGCCGCTGCACGAGTTCCTGCCCGACCTCACCGAGCTCGCCGTCAAGGTCGCCCTGGCGGGAGATCGGGCGGGCGACCGCGACCGCCGGCTTCTCGACGCGGTCAAGCGGCTGCACGAGGAGAACCCGATGCTGGGCCTGCGCGGCGTACGGCTCGGCCTGGCGATCCCCGGCCTGTTCGCCATGCAGGTGCGGGCCATCGCCACGGCGGCCCGGCGGGCCGGCGGCGCCCGGGCCGAGATCATGATTCCGCTGGTCGGCGCGGTGCAGGAGCTGGAGATCGTCCGGGAGGAGGCGGAGCGGATCCTCGCCGAGGCGGGCGTGGAAGCGGCGATCGGCACGATGATCGAGGTGCCCAGGGCGGCGCTGACGGCCGGGCAGATCGCCGAGGCCGCCGAGTTCTTCTCGTTCGGCACCAACGACCTCACGCAGATGACCTGGGGCTTCTCCCGTGACGACGTGGAGAGCGCCTTCTTCGGCACCTACCTCGACCTCGGCGTCTTCGGGGTCTCGCCGTTCGAGTCCGTCGACCGCGAGGGCGTCGGCCGGCTGATGCGGATCGCGGTCGAGGAGGGCAGGCGGACCCGGCCGGATCTCAAGCTCGGCATCTGCGGTGAGCACGGCGGGGACCCCGACTCGGTGCACTTCTGCCAGGAGATCGGCCTCGACTACGTCTCCTGCTCGCCCTTCCGGATCCCGGTGGCCCGCTTGGAGGCCGGCCGCGCCGCGCTGACCCGCCCGGGCTCCGACAGCCGGTGAGGTGAAATTCCACAGAAGATCCAGACTCGTTGTGGAACATCCAGCTCATGCCGCGGATTGTTCACCGGGCCGCGCGACACGGCCCGGTGAGCGTTGATCCCGGCGGCCTGACTGATCACTCTACGTACCTACCGCAAGGGAGGACGTGGAGTGAGAAGACGTCTGTACCCGGCGGCACTGGGGCTCGCGGCCGTGCTGTTCGCCGTCGTCCCCGCCGTGCTCGCCGCCCCGCCGGACGCGTCGGCGGCCGGACCTGCCGGATCGGCGGGGGTTCTGCCGGCGGCGCGGGCCGCCGAACCGGCTCCGTCGAAGCAGTACCAGGTGGACGGCCCCGCCGACGTCGCCCAGCGCAGCGCGGTCGCCCGCACGGGAGCCGCGATCGACGAGGTCCACGGCCGGAGCCTGGTCGTCACCGCGACGCCCCGGGAGGTCGCGGCCATCCGGGCGCTCGGGTTCAGGGTCACCGAGCTTCCCCCGCCCGCCGACCAGAGCGGGCCGCGGACCTTCGACTTCCCCTCGGGCGACTCCGGCTACCACAACTACGCCGAGCTCAGCGCGCTGGTGGACCAGGTCGTCGCCGCCCATCCCACGATCGCCCGCAGGTTCAGCTACGGCCGGTCGTACGAGGGCCGCGACCTGATCGGCGTCAAGATCAGTGACAACGTCGCGACCGACGAGAACGAGCCGGAGGTGCTGTTCACCGCGCACCAGCACGCGCGCGAGCACCTCACCGTCGAGATGGCGATCTACCTGCTGCGCATGTTCACCGACGAGTACGGCGGCGACGCCCAGATCACCGACCTGGTGAACACGCGGGAGATCTGGATCCTGCCCGACCTCAACCCCGACGGCGGGGAGTACGACATCGCGACCGGCTCCTACCGGTCGTGGCGCAAGAACCGCCAGCCCAACTCGGGCACCTCCAGCGTCGGCACCGACCTCAACCGCAACTGGGCCTACCGGTGGGGCTGCTGCGGCGGGTCCTCCGGCACCGCGTCCAGCGAGACCTACCGCGGCGCGGCGGCCGAGTCGGCACCGGAGGTCAGGGCCGCCGCCGACTTCGTGCGCGGCCGGGTCGTCGGCGGCGTCCAGCAGATCAAGGCGGCCATCGACTGGCACACCTACAGCGAGCTCGTCCTGTGGCCGTACGGGTACACGACGGCCGACACCGGCCCCGGCATGACGCAGGACGACCGGGACGCGCACGCCACGCTCGGCCGCAGCATGGCGGCGACCAACGGCTACACCCCCGAGCAGTCCAGCGACCTCTACATCACCGACGGCTCCATCGACGACTGGATGTGGGGCACCTACAAGATCTTTACGTACACGTTCGAGATGTATCCCACCGGGAGCAGCCCCGGCTTCTACCCGCCCGACGAGGTCATCGACAGGGAGACCTCGCGCAACCGGGCCGCGGCGCTGCTGCTGACGCAGAACGCCGACTGCGTCTACCGCGTCATCGGCAAGGAGTCCGCGTACTGCGGCACCGGCACCCCGTCCACGACCGTCTACTCCGACGACTTCGAGACCGCGACGGGCTGGACGGTGAACGCGGCGGGCACCGACACCGCGACCACCGGCGCCTGGGAGCGGGGCCGCCCGGCCGCGACGTCGTCGAGCGGGACCAAGCAGCTCGGCACGCCGGTCAGCGGGAGCTACGACCTGGTCACCGGCGCGGCGGCGGGCGCGAGCGCCGGGGACTACGACGTCGACGGGGGAGAGACGACGATCAGGTCGCCCGCGATCACGCTGCCGTCCTCGGGAACGCTCACGCTGTCGCTCTCCTGGTACCTCGCCCACGGGTCGAACGCCTCGTCGGCCGACTACTTCCGGGTGAAGGTGATCGGCGCCACGACGAGCACGGTCGTCGAGCAGCTCGGCGCGGCCGCGAACCGGGACGGCTCCTGGAGCGTCGCCACCACGCCGCTCACCGCCTTCGCCGGGCAGACCGTACGGATCCAGATCGAAGCGGCCGACCTGTCGGGAGCCAGCCTGGTGGAGGCCGCCGTCGACGACGTGAAGATCACAAAGAGTTAGCGCCACTCCCACCGGACGCCCCGGATGCCCGGGCGGGCGCCGGTGTCCAGGACGTGGGCGGTCCCGAACGCGTCGACGCGCAGCTCACCGGCGTCCCCGGGCGGCGCCGACGCGTCCGGGGACCAGGTGTGGTAGCACCGCACCGGCAGCCGCCCGCCCGTGAACCGCACCTGCGTCAGGAACTGCTCGACCGGGTCCCGCAGGCGCCGGTCGTACCGGTCGGCCGGGGCGACGGCGGTGACGTACTCCACGACATGGGTCTCGCCGGGGGCGAGCGGGTGCGGGAAGATCAGCTCGCTCAGGGGCCCCGTGCCGTCGTCGCCGCCGCGGCCGGGCCGGCACCACTCGGTGCGCAGCAGCCGGGTGCCGGGCGGATGGGCGACGACGTACCGGTCCACGCCCGGCGCGGCGGCCCGCAGCACGACGCGGGCGCTCACCCGGTGCCGCCGGCCGGCGCTCACCACCACCTGCTCGTGGTGGCTGAGCACGGTGAGAGCCTCCGGCCGCCGCCCCCGCGGGCGGGGCGGCCCGAGCAGGCCGATCAGGGCGTATTCGGGCAGGGACAAGATGACCTCGAGCTCCCGGACCGCTGCCAGGGAAGCGGCCCGCTCGGGCCGGGACCGGCCGCGCTGCCAGTAGCTGAGGATGGACAGGCTGACCTCGAAGCCCCGCTCGCGCAGCCGCGAGTGCAGGCGGTCGAGGCTCAGGCCCCGCGCGCGGATGGCGACCCGCAGGGCGCGATCGAAGGGCCCGGACCGGAGGACCTCCGCGAGCTCGTCGTCCACCACCAGGGCTCCTCCTCGGAAGCGCCAGGGCGGCAAAAACCGAGTATCACTCGCGATCCGTATGCCGGGCAAGAGGTGTTGGTGTGACGCCCTAGCGCGGCAACTCGCCGGTCGGGTGCGCGGTCACTCCGCTTTGCCGACGACGCCGTTGAGCAGGACGCACAGGTAGGCGCCGACGCGGGCGATCGGGGTGGGGCCGAGGCCGAGCGCGAAGGCCGTGCCGCAGACCAGATGATGGAGGTCCTCGTCGGTGAGTCCCGGACGCAGGGCGCCGGTCTCGCGGGCGCGGGCAAGGACCGTCCCGGCCAGAGCGTTGAACTCATCGCGCTGGGCGGCGGTCTCCGGGGTCGCGTCGTCGGTGGCGGGTGAGGCGATCACCTCGGCGAAGGCGGGCTCGGCCAGGGCTTCCAGCAGCACCCGGCGGTTGGGGAAGGGCCGGTATGCGGTGCCCACGCCCATGCCCGCGCGACAGCGCTATCGCGGGCCGTGATCGGGCGCGTGACGGCGAGGGCGGAAGGGCTGCGGCCTCTCGCCGTTCTTCGTGCTGGGGAGAGGCCCGTGAGGAGGTGGTCCACCTCCTCACGGGCCGGTTGGCGATCGTTCAGGCAGGCGTCACGGGCAGCGGTTGGCGACGCAGAGCGGAGGCCACCGGTCGGGCGGGATGGGGGCCGCGGGCGGTGGGTTGTCCGGGGTGCCGGGGTAGCGGTCGTTGAACCAGGCGCCTATCTGGCCGAGGGGGCCGATCCCGAGGTAGTCGGCCTTCCGGTCGCCGTTGACGTCGTGGAGCCGCACGTTGTCGCGGTCGACTCCGACATCGCCGATTATCTCGCCCTGCCAGATCCACCCTCTGCCGCCGAGGTCGTTGAGCCAGGCGCGGACCTGTCCGTTGTCCTGGACGACGAGGTAGTCGGCCTTCCGGTCGCCGTTGACGTCCTCCAGGCGCACCCAGTCGCGCGGATAGCCGTAGCCCGGGTTGATCTCGCCCTTCCACGTCCAGCCCTGACCGGGGCCGTTGTTGATCCAGGCGCGGAGCTCGCCCTCGTCCTGGAGGACCAGGTAGTCGTCGAGGCCGTCGCCGTTGACGTCCTCCAGGCGGACCCAGTCACGGGGGTAGCCGTAGCCCGGGTTGAGTTCGCCCTTCCATGTCCAGCTCTGGCCGTCGCCGTCGTTCTGCCAGGCCCGGAGCTGACCCAGGTCCTGGAGGACCACGTAGTCGTCCCGGTTGTCGCCGTTCATGTCGGCCAGGCGGACCCAGTCACGGGGGTAGCCGTAGCCCGGGTTGAGTTCGCCCTTCCATGTCCAGCTCTGGCCGTCGCCGTCGTTCTGCCAGGCCCGGAGCTGACCCAGGTCCTGGAGGACCACGTAGTCGTCGCGATTGTCGCCGTTCATGTCCGCGAAGCGCACCCAGTCACGCGGATAGCTGTAGCCCGCGGAGATTTGGACGATGTGGTTCCAGCCCTCCCCGGGACTGGCGGGCGGGGGGCCGGGGTCGACCGGTGCCGGGTTGCCGGGGGTGGGGCCACCGGGGTAGCGGTCGTTGAACCAGGCGCCGATCTGGCCCAGGGGGCCGATCCCGAGGTAGTCGGCCTTCCGGTCGCCGTTGACGTCGGCGAGTCTCACGTTGTTCCGGTCGACTCCGACGTCGCCGATGACGGCGCCCTGCCAGATCCATCCCTTGCCGCCGAGGTCGTTGAGCCAGGCGCGGACCTGTCCGTTGTCCTGGACGACGAGGTAGTCGACCTTCTTGTCGGCGTTGATGTCCTCCAGGCGCACCCAGTCGCGCGGGTAGCCGTAGCCCGGGTTGATCTCGCCCTTCCACGTGAAGTCCTTGCCCGGGCCGTTGTTGATCCAGGCCCGGAGCTCGCCGTGGTCCTGGATGACCACGTAGTCGTCGAGGCCGTCGCCGTTGACGTCCTCCAGGCGCACCCAGTCCCGCGGGTAGCCATAGCCCGCGAGTTCGCCCTTCCACGTCCAGCTCTGGCCGACGCCGTTGTTCAGCCAGGCTCGGACCTGCCCCAGGTCCTGGATAACCACGTAGTCGTCCCGGTTGTCGCCGTCCATGTCGGCGAACCGCACCCAGTCACGGGGGTAGCCGTAGCCGGCGTTGAGTTCGCCCTTCCAAATCCAGCTCCGGCCGTCGCCGCCGTTCAGCCAGCCCCGGACCTGCCCCAGGTCCTGGACGATCAGATAGTCGTCCCGGTTGTCGCCGTCCATGTCGGCGAACCGCACCCAGTCACGCGGATAGCCGTAGCCCGCGGATATCTGCTCGACGGCGTTCCAGCCTTCGGCGGGGTTGGCAGGCTGGGGCATCTGGCACGCCGACGGGTTGCCGGCGACCGGGCTGGCGATGACACCCTCGCGGAGCGCCGCGCTGATCGCGCTGTGGAAGACTCTCCCCATCTTGTCGTAGCCGAGCTGGCCGGGGTGGAGCTTGTCCCTCAGGTCGGCCTCGGTGACGGCGCCCATGCTGAGGGCCCGCACGCGCCGGCCTTCGGCGGCGAGGGTCCTGGCCATGTCCGGGATCCGGGAATTATACGCGGCGATCCGCGCGTTGATCGCGTCGTCCTGCGACGGTACGAGCCCGCTGACCAGTACCGTGGTCTCCGGAGCGGCATTGGTGATCTTGCGGATCAGGGCGGCGAGCCGATGGTGGGCGTTCCCGACGTCGAAGTTCCGGTTCATGTCGTTGGTCCCGATGTGCAGCAGGACGACGTTGGGCCGGTAGCGGCGTACGGCGCATTCGGCGATGTCGTCGATCTGGTCGATCCGCCAGCCGCCGTGGCCTTCGTGGTCGGAGTCGGAGATGGAGCCCGCGCCCGAGTCCTGGGAACCGACGAAGTCCACCGAGTGGCCGGCCGTCTGCAACCCACTCAGCAGTTCGCGCCGGTAACCGACGTATCTCTCGGTGCTGTCGCCGATTCCTCCGTAGCCCACGGTGATCGAGTCGCCCATCGGCATCACCCGCAGATTGGCCGTGCGGGGCATCCAACCCCGTGCGGTGGCCAGCTCGAACAGGCGTCCCGCGGTCCCGGGGCCGCGTCCGCCCACCACATTGGCCAGCGTCCTGAAGAAGCCGGCCGATGAGCCCCACCAGCGTTCGATCGTGTTCGCGACCGACAGGAACCCGTCGCGGATCTTCTCGAAGGCGGAGCCGAACGAGTTGCTCATGGCGAACGGGCCGAGCCAGACCTCCCAGACCAACGCGGAGACGGCGTCGACGATGAGGGATCCCAGCATCCTCTCCCAGAAGGCCCAGTCCCTTGCCGGCCCGTCTTCGAGAGCCGTGATCAACAGGACGATGCCCTTGCTGATGATCACCTGCAGGGAAGCGCAAATCCCCTTGGCGAGGTTCGGAGTCGCCGGCATCGCGGGGACCAGGCCGATGACGCACACCACCCGGAACACGAGCCCACCAGCGGTGACGCTGACCCACATCAGCGCCTCCTCCCACCAGGACAGGTTGCTGGTGTGCACGTCCGATTCCACCGTGACCGACACGCCGGTGGACGTCACGGTGAAGGTGCCGTCGAACTCGCGCGGTTCCAGGTCACGCGCCCCGGGGAAGTCGGCGGGATGTGCCGCGATCTCCTCCTGGATGGTCTCGCTGAGGAGGGGGTTGCGGTTGTTGAACTCGTTCGCCCACGCCGTCAGTTCGGCCCGATCGAACCCCTCGGGCATCGGGAAGTTCAGCGTGACCGTGGTCGCGGCGCTCGCCGCCGGCTGAAAGCCGACCTGAAGAAGCAGACACAGGGTGACGAGCAGAGACGTCACGACCCTGCCCCTTCTTCGGATCCTCCTGCCGGTCACCGGCACTGTCCCTCCACGTGTAAGAGCGGGCGGCCCACTGGCGGCCTGCCGGAAGCCGTATCGGTCACATCGGGCTGCCGCCACCGAGGGGGTGGGGGGCGGGAGGAGGCGAGGCGACCAAGCGGGCCGCGGGAATGGGAAGTTGTCACGAGAATCGGAGCTCCGTTATTCGCGGATAGGACCGAGCGAAGATGCTGGGGTGCGATGCGCCGGATGGGCCGTGCGTCGCCGGAACAGACAGGGTCGGCGGCTACCGGCGATGGGCAAGCATGTGCGCTGCCAGTTGCCGTGGTTGGTCTTGGCCGGGACGACGGCGCCGACGTAGTTGGAGTGGACGGCCATCGTTCTGGGAGGGCCGCACCCCGCTCGCGGCCAGCGCCACGATGACGATCACCGCGGCGGCGATCCCGCCCGGACACGGCGAGACGCCCCTTGCTCCGTCGCCCAGTTGATGCCGGTAAAAGGCATTCTTCCCTCGCTCTCAGTCGGGACGCTCTTTGCGGCGCCTCTCCCAAGCGCGTATACAACCGCCGTGAAGATGCCAATCGGTGTACGGAGGCTGAACGAGTCCGCCCGACCAAGTGGATAGTTCATCCGGATAGGCGGGAGGTGGCGCGCACGACCGGATCTGTCGTGAAACCCGACCTTCGGGGGTACGATCCAATGCCCGCCGCCGAGAGGCACGCCCACGGGGCCGCACGGAAGGAGGACGCATGGCCCGCTACGACGAGCACGACCAGGCGCGGTGGGTGCCGGAGCCGCCGGGCAACCCGGAGCGGAGCGCGTTCGAGCGCGACCGGGCACGCGTGCTCCACAGCGCCTCGCTGCGCAGGCTCGCCGCCAAGACGCAGGTGGTGGCCCCCGCCGACTGCACCGGCCTGCACAGCCCCCGTACGCGGCTGACCCACTCCCTGGAGTGCGCGCAGATCGGCAGGGAGATGGGCAAGGTCCTCGGCTGCGACCCCGACCTGGTGGAGACCGCCTGCCTCGCCCACGACCTCGGCCACCCTCCGTTCGGCCACAACGGGGAGGCCGCGCTGAACGACCTGGCCGCGCCGTGCGGCGGGTTCCAGGGCAACGCGCAGAACCTGCGCCTGCTGACCCGGCTGGAGGCCAAGGTCATCACCGAGGACGGCCGCAGCGCCGGGCTCAATCTCACCAGGGCGACGCTCGACTCGGTCTGCAAGTATCCCTGGGCCGGTTCCTCCTGCCGCGTGCCCGGCGTCCCGCTCGCCCGTGAGGGCCAGCCGTACTGCGTCTACCCCGACGATCTCGCGGTCTTCCGGTGGCTGCGGGAGGGCGCGCCCGACTACGCGGTCGGCTTCGAGGCGCAGGTCATGGACTGGGCCGACGATGTGGCTTACTCGGTGCACGACCTGGAGGACGGGCTGACCTGCGGCCACGTCACGATGGCGGCCCTGCGCGACCCGGAGGAGCGGCTGGAGGTGTGCCGCGTGACGAGGGAGTGGTACGCGCCCGACGCCGGCCTGGAGGAGTTGTCGGAGACCTTCGCGCGGCTGCTCTCCGAGCCGCTGTGGCCGGCCGCCTTCGATGCGGGGCTCGCCGACCTCGCCGCGCTGAAACGACTGACCAGCGCGCTCATCGGACGGCTGTGCCGTGCCGCGCAGGACGCCACGCGCGAGGCGTACGGCTGCCGCCCCGGGCCCGGCGGCCGGGGCGCCGCGGGACGGTACGACGCGGACCTGGTGGTGCCGAGGACCACCCGTCTGGAGTGCGCGCTGCTCAAGGGTGTGACGGCCTGCTACGTGATGTCCCGTGAGGCCCACCACGCCGTCCAGTTCCGGCAGCGCGAGATCATCGCGGAGCTGGGCGAGCTCATCCTGCGGGGCGCCCCGGCGACGCTGGAGCCCGCTCTGCGGCCGCAGTTCGAGCAGGCCGCCGACGACGCGGGGCGGCTGCGCGCGGTGGTGGACCAGATCGCCTCGCTCACCGACGCCTCCGCCATGGGCTGGCACCGCCGTCTGTCGGCGGCCACCCACCGGCTCAAGGCGAGCTGACCCGCCGGAGCCGCCCTCAGGGCCGGGTCGCGGGTCCGTCCCGGGCCGGCCCGCGTGGCCGCCTCCGGTGTGACTCGCGTGGCCGCCTCAGGGCCGGCCCGCTCGCCGCGCGACCTCCGCCGCAGTGCGCACGAAGGCGGCCAGCGCCCGCGACCGCGCGTCCTGCGGCCAGGCCAGGACCAGCGTCGTCGGCGGCGCGTCGGCCACGGGCACGCCGACGAGGTCGTGACGCAGGTTCCCCCGGATCGACTGGGGGACGACCGCCACGGCCCGGCCGAGCGCGACGAGATGCATGAGCTGGCCGCTCTCGGCGATCCGGAAGGAGTCCTCGGGGACGGCTCCGGGCCACCGCGGCAGCGGCTCCCCGTCGAGGTCCGCCATCGACAGCTCCGCGCGCCCGGCGAGCCGGTGCCCCCGGGGCAGCACCGCCACCTGGCTCTCCACCAGGAGCTCCTCGACCGCCAGACCGGTCAGATCCTCGCGCGGGGCGTGCAGCAGGGCGGCGTCGGCCCGGCCGTCCCGCACCATCGCGCCCCGCTCCAGGGCGCTGAAGACGATGTCGACGGGCAGCGCGCCCGGCGTGGCCGCGTACGCCGCGAGGATCTCCGGCAGCAGGTCGGCGTCCCCGCCCGGTTTGGCGGCGAGCACGAGCGAGGGGGTGTCGCGGCCGGCCCGCCGGGTCCTGCGCACGGCCGCCGACACCGCGGCGAGCGCGGCGTGGCCCTCCCGCAGCAGCGTCTCGCCCGCTTCCGTCAGCTCGACCGTGCGGTGGTCGCGTTCCAGCAGCCGCACCCCGAGGCGGCGTTCGAGCCGCTGGATCGCCCGCGACAGCGGCGGTTGCGCGATGCCGAGCCGCCGGGCCGCCCGCCCGAAGTGCAGCTCCTCGGCCACCGCCACGAAGTAGGTCAGCTCCCGCGTCTCCACGGTGTCGTCACCGGCGGTCATACCGCGAGGGTATCGCCCGTGACCGAGACGGTGTTGGGCACCGGGAGGGACGGGGTGGTGGGCTTGTCTCCATGAACGGCACTGACACCATCGCCCTGGTCACGGGCGCGAACAAGGGAATCGGATACGAGATCGCCCGGCAGCTCGGCGAGCTCGGCATGACCGTGCTGCTCGGGGCGCGCGACCCGGGGCGCCGCGACGAGGCGACCGCGAAGCTGCGGGCGGACGGCCTGGAGGTCCACCCGCTGACGATCGACGTCACCGGCGAGGAGAGCGTGCGGGCGGCGGCGCAACAGGTGGGGGAGCGGTTCGGCCGCCTCGACGTGCTCGTCAACAACGCCGGCATCTCGGGCGGCACCCGGCAGACGCCCGGCTCGGTCGATCTCGGCGCGGTGCGCGAGGTGTTCGAGACCAACGTGTTCGGCGTCATCCGGGTGACCGACGCGATGCTGCCGCTGCTGCGGCGGTCGCAGGCCGGGCGGATCGTCAACGTGGGCAGCGGCACGGCGTCGATGACGCACATGACCGACCCCGATCACTACTTCGCCCGGAGGCAGAGCGTCGCGGGCTACCCGCCGTCGAAGGCCGCGCTGAACATGCTCACCATCCAGTACGCCAAGGAGCTGCGGCCGCTCGGCATTCTGGTCAACGCCATCGCCCCCGGGGCGTGCGACACCGACTTCGCCAGGGATCTCGGCATGTCCCTGCCGCGTACGGCGGCGCAGGGCGCGGCGGTCGCGGTCAGGCTCGCGACGCTCGGCGCCGACGGACCGTCGGGCGGGTTCTTCGCCGAGGACGGCCCGGTGCCCTGGTGACCCTGCTCGCCTAGAGCGGGATGACCACGACGTCGTCGTCGTCACCGCCACGGTTCTTCTTCTTTTTCTTCGTGGGCGGCCTGGTCTCGTCGGGGACGGGCGTGACCTGCTTCGAGGCGCACAGTTGCGTGCAGGGCGGGGTCTCGCCCATCTGCTTGCGCAGGGTGATCATTTCTTTGCGCGGGGAGACGGTGGGGTTGCCGTCGTCCCAGGCGTCCAGGTAGGGCCACGGCCGCACCACGCCCCGGCGCACCCACCAGTACTGGGACGAGACCGGCCAGGAGATGGCGAAGTAGAGGTTGCTCGCGGTGTCGCGGGCGTTGCCGGAGTTGCCGACGCGGCCGAGCGCCTGCCCGGCCTTGACCTTGGTGCCCGGCTTGATGCCCTCCTCCACCGAGTCGAGGTGGCCCCCGAGGTACAGCACGCCGTCCTCGCCCTTGACGGTGACGAAACGGCCCTCGCGGTCGGGGCCGCGGTCGGTGGAGGGGGACCAGAGGTTGTTGACGTTGACCTCCTGGACCACTCCGTCGACTGGCGACACGAACGCGCAGCCCTTCCTCGCCCAGATCACGGTCTTGGGGAGCACGAGCAGCTTGCGGGCGTACGAGGCCCTGCATCCCTTCACGGGAAAGGCGTACGTGTAGGAGGACATCTTCGGCGGCGGGACCCGCACCGGCGTGTCCCCGGGCGGAGGCGGGACACGGCCGGGCCGGGAGTCGGCGCTCGCGGCCGTGATGCCGTTCCCCGGCGGCGTCGTCGGCGGCAGCGTGCTCACTCCCGCGACTCCGGCGGGCGCGCCGCAGGACGCCGCGAGGAACGCGGCGCCGGCGAGGGCGGCCAGTCTCCCCGATCGCATGATCTCCACCTGGTCGACGTTACCGAACCTTTCCTTTGTAACGGACCAAGTCCCGCATCACGACCGATTCGGGAAAGTCATGACATGTCGCTGCCCTGGCGGCGGGGCGTCCGGGCTGTCGGAGGCAGGCTCTAGACTCGCCAGCGTGGCAGGGCGAAGCGGTCGGATCAGTGACGAGGACATCGCGCTCGTGCGGGAGCGCTCGCCGATCGCCGACGTCGTCGGCGAGCACATCCAGCTCCGCAACGCGGGCGGGGGCAACCTGAAGGGGTTGTGCCCGTTCCACGATGAGAAGTCGCCCTCCTTCAACGTCACCCCGGCCAGGGGTTACTACTACTGCTTCGGCTGCGCCGAGGGCGGCGACGTCATCACGTTCGTCCGCAAGATCGAGAATCTGACGTTCAGTGAGGCCGTCGAGCGGCTCGCCCAGCGCGCCGGGATCCAGCTCCGCTACGAACAGGGCGGCTACGTGCCCGGGCGCGAGCAGGGCGAGCGGCTGCGCCTGATCGAGGCGCACCGCGCCGCCGCCGAGTTCTACGCCGAGAGGCTGTCGGCCCCGGAGGCGGCCCCGGGGCGGCGGTTCCTGTCCGAGCGCGGCTTCGAGCGGGCCGACGCCGAGCACTTCGGGGTGGGGTACGCGCCCAACGAGTGGGAGGCGCTGTCGCGGCACCTCATGGCCCGCGGGTTCACCTCCCAGGAGCTGATCAAGGGCGGGCTGGCCCGCGAGGGCAGGCGGGGTCCCGTCGACCGGTTCCGCGGCCGGCTGATCTGGCCGATCCGCGACATCACCGGAGACGTCATCGGCTTCGGCGCGCGCAAGCTGCTCGACTCCGACGACGGTCCCAAATACCTGAACACCCCAGAGAGCCCGATCTATCACAAGAGCTCGGTGCTGTACGGCGTCGACCTCGCCAAGCGGGAGATCGCCAAGCGGACCCAGGCCGTCATCGTCGAGGGCTACACCGACGTCATGGCCTGCCATCTGGCCGGAGTGCCGACCGCGGTGGCCACCTGCGGCACCTCCTTCGGGGAGGACCACATCAAGGTGCTGCGCCGGCTGCTGCTCGACCAGGCCGAGTTCCGGGGCGAGGTGATCTTCACCTTCGACGGCGACTCGGCGGGGCAGAAGGCCGCTCTGCGCGCGTTCCAGGACGAGCAGAAGTTCGTCACGCAGACCTTCGTCGCCGTGCAGCCCGACGGCCTCGACCCGTGCGACCTGCGGGTCAAGCAGGGCGACGCCGCCGTGCGCGACCTGATCGCCGGCCGTGAGCCGCTGTTCGCCTTCGCGATCCGCAGCACCTTGTCCCGCTACGACCTCAACACCAACGAGGGCCGTCTGGCCGCGCTGGACGCCGCCGCGCCCGTCGTGGCATCGATCAAGGACCCGGGGCTGCGCAAGACCTACGTGGTGGACCTCGACCGCTGGCTCGGCTTCATGGACGAGGGCTTCGTCATCCAGCGCGTACAGCAGGTCGCGGGGCGCGCGCAGGAGGGCGCCCACGCTCCCGGACACCGCCAGACGGGCCGGACGGCGGCGGCGCCGGCGCGGTCCGCCCCGGTGCGACAGGAGCCCCTGGACCCGGCCGTCCGCCTGGAGGCGGAGGCGCTCAAGCTCGCCGTGCAGCGGCCCGCGCTGCTCGGGCCGGAGTTCGACGCGCTCGGCGCGGCGGCGTTCACCCTGCCCGAGCACGTCGCCCTGTACGAGCTCGTCCTGGCGGCGGGGGGGACCGTCGCCGGAGGGCCGGGCGGGCGCGAGTGGGTCGACCGGCTGCTGGAGCAGGCGGACGCAGGGACGCCGGACGGCCCCGGCGCCGATCTGAAGCCGCTCGTCACCCGGTTCGCGGTCGAGGCCGTGCGGGCCGACGTCAACGTCGAGGAGCGGTACGGCGCCGCCGTCCTGGCCAAGATCCAGGAGGTCGCGGTGGGCCGGGCGGTCGCCCAGGTCAAGTCGCGGCTGCAGCGGCTCAACCCGGTCGACGAGCAGCAGGAGTACAACCGGCTGTTCGGCGAACTCGTGGCGCTGGAACAGCAGCGACGGGTGTTGCGAGAACGCGCCAGCGGGGCCTGAATAAACGTCCCTTTCCAGATCTCACAGTCGCCAAACATATGTTTTGATCTCGATTCGGTATTGACTTCCGCCTTACCTTGAGTGACAAAAATAGGCCTGCCATTTAGAGGTGCCTTTCCTGCACACTGTGTTGCGTGGGTGCATCGGTGCTGCCAAGCAGGCCGCCATCGGTAGATCAGGTGGCGGACCTTGTCGCGAAGGGAAGGGAACGCGGGAGCGTCACGGTTGACGACGTGGCCGCCGCGCTCGACCGATCCGAGTTGCCCGCTGACGCGCTGGAGCGCGTCGTGCGGATGCTCGCCGAGAACGGGGTTGAGGTCCTCGAGCCGCAAGGCGACGAGGAGCCCGGCAAGCCGGACGAGGAGGATATCGGCAAACGCGCTCCGACCAGCGACCTGGTCAGGATCTACCTCAGGGAGATCGGCAGGGTCCCGCTGCTCACCGCCGAAGAGGAGGTGGAGCTGGCGAAGGCCATCGAGGCGGGCCTGTTCGCGGAGGACAAGCTCTGCGAGAGTCCCGCCGCCAGGTTCGCCCGGCCGGAGCTGGAAGACCTGGTGTGGGAAGGCGTCCGCGCCAAGCAGCGGCTCATCGAGGCCAACCTCAGGCTCGTGGTCTCCATCGCCAAGCGCTATGTGGGCCGCGGAATGCTGTTCCTGGATCTTATTCAGGAGGGCAATCTCGGTCTCATCCGGGCGGTCGAGAAATTCGACTACACCAAGGGATACAAGTTCTCGACCTACGCCACCTGGTGGATTCGCCAGGCGATCACCCGGGCGATCGCCGACCAGGCGAGAACCATCCGGATTCCCGTGCACATGGTGGAGACGATCAACAAATTGGTCCGGGTGCAGCGGCAGCTTCACCAGGACCTCGGCCGGGAGCCGGCCCCCGAGGAGATCGCCGCCGAGATGGACCTGCCCGTCGACCGCGTGGTGGAGATCCAGCGCATCGCCCAGGAGCCGGTCTCGCTGCAGGCGCCCATCGGGGAGGAGGACTCCGACCTCGGCGACTTCATCGAGGACGCCGACGCCGTGGTGCCGATGGAGGCCGCGGCCTTCATCATGCTGCAGGACCAGCTCGACGACATCCTGGCCACGCTCTCGGAGCGCGAGCAGCGGATCATCCAGCTCAGGTTCGGCCTCTCCGACGGCCACCCCCGCACGCTGGAGGAGGTCGGCCGGGAGTTCGGTGTGACGCGTGAGCGCATCCGCCAGATCGAGTCCAAGACGCTGGCCAAGCTGCGCCACCCCACCCGGGCCCAGATGCTCAGGGACTACCTGGACTGACGCTGCCGAACCGCGGACGAGCGCCTCCCTCGGGGGGCGCTCGACGCGTTTGCGGCACCGGCCGTGAGATGGGATCACTGGAACGATCCATATGCGGCTCGTGCCGAAGGCTGCGAGCATCGCGGGCGACCTGGAAGCCGAGCGGCCCGGAAGGTGAATGACGTGAGCGAGCCCGCGGTCCGGCCGAACGAGACGACGGTGCCGTTGATGCCGTGCGTGTCGGTGGAGGAGACCTTGGAGTTCTACGAGGCACTGGGATTCGAGGCGACCTACAAGCAAAGCAAGCCCTATGTCTATGTGGCGCTGCGGTGGAGCGGATTCCAGCTGCACTTCGGACCGGCGCCCAAGGACCTGGATCCGGCCCGGGAGCAGTCCGGGGCCTGCCTGGTCATGGTCGACGCCGTTGCGCCGTACCACGCGGAGTTCGTCGCGGCGATGCGCCGGGCCTACGGGAAGGTGCTGAGCTCCGGCTTACCGCGGATCACCCGCTACCGGCCCGGCGCGTCCCGGTTCACGCTGATGGACCCGTCCGGAAACTCGATCATCTTCATCCAGCGCGACGAGCCGGCCGAGCTGGAGTACGGCGGCTCGAAGAAGCTGACGGGCCTGGCCAGGGCGCTCGACAACGCCCGCATCCTGCGCGAGTTCAAAAACGACGATCTGCAGGCCTTCCGTGCGCTCAAGTCCGCGGTGCGCAGGCACGGCGGGGACGCGGCGCCGGTCGAGCGGGCCATCGCCCTGTGTCACCTCGTCGACCTGGCCACGGCGCTGGGTGAGCCTGCCGACCCCTGGCTGGCGGATCTGCGTGCTCTGGAGCTCACCGCGGACGACAGGCGGCGCGTCGAGTCGGAGCTCGGGCATCTCGCCGGGCTCCAGGAGTGGCTCCCCTGACAGCGGAGGATCCGTGGCCCTCGCGCCGGGCGCCGTACGAGGGGTGACCGGGCCGCCGGATAGCCTCGGGGGTGTTAACGGTCGTCGTACGCTGGCGGTGTTCCTTGACTCCTCCCAAGCCCTCGCTGTCCCGCCTGTTCGGCTCCAGGCTGCCCCGTGAGGTCCGTACGGCTCTCGCGCTGGACAGCGGCGAGCGCCCGATCAGCCACGCGCTGACGCCGGAGGGCGGCCACATCGTCGCCACCACCCGGGCGCTGCACCTGCCGGACGGGCCGCGCCTGCCCTGGCACCTCATGGACAAGGCCGTGTGGGACGAGGAGGGCGTGACGGTCACGATGACGGACGGAGCCGTTCACCGGGCCCTCCTGACGGAACCGGGGAGACTGCCGGAGACCATCCGCGAAAGGGTGACCTCGACGATCGTCGCGAGCCGCCATGTGACCATCAACGGCCGCGGGGGAGTGCGCCTGGTCGCCCGCCGGATCCCCGGCTACGACACCCCGCGCTGGGAGTTCATCTTCGACCCCGGGCTCGACGCCGACGACCCGGGCCTGCGCGCCCACGCCGAGCAGGCGCTCGAAGAGGTGCGCCGCAGCCTCGGCGTCTGACGACGGCACGGCCTGTCCATGGCATGATCACCTCGCATGAGATGGCGAGTGACGATGGCGGCCGTGCTCGGGATCGCGGCCCTGCCGGTGCCCGCGCAGGCGGCGGCGGTCGACGTGGTGGCCGCCGTGCGGCGGCTTGAGGCTCAGGGCAGCCCGGTGAAGATCTTCCAGCACGCGTCGGTCGCCTGGCCGCGCGACTCGCGGTTGGACGAGTTGCCCCGCGGTTACTGCAAGGGCGGGAGCAGCGACCCCAACCTGACAGGCATGGCGCGGCTCGGCCCCGGCGGGGTCGTGGCCGCGGACGTGAAGCGGTCGATGCTGTGGGACAACTGCAGTCTGCAGTTCCTGAGAGAGGACGCCGCCGGCGGCGACCGGCACGCGGGTGACCTCGCCCGCGTCGGCTTGGCGGCACTTCGGGTGCGCAGCGTCGGCGGTGTGCTCTACGGCGCGGGCCCCGCGTACGGCGGCACGTCGTGGGCGAAGCTTGGAAAGGCGCCCGGCGGCGCGGCCCTGTACGGTGACCAGATCATCGACGCCTTCGACCTCGGGACGCTCAGGGCCCTGGTCGCCTCCGCGTCGAGCAGCAGGCCGGGATCGGCGGTCCACGACGCCGACGACCGCGCGGTCAAGAAGACGTGGAGCTATCGCGGCACGACCACCTTCGGCAAGCTGTTCGCGATGTCCAAGCCGTTCCGGACGATGCTCGGAGGGCGGCTCGATCCCCGGTACCGCGCGATAACCGTCTTCTGGGGGATCGCCACCGACCTGACCGGGAAGCCGATCGTGGTCCAGGCGGTGTGGCGGCCCGGCACGGGGTATCCGGCGGAGTCCGTCGCCGTCTCCACCCGTTTCAGCTGGGACGTGAAAGCCTCGATCACGGCTCCGCGCACCGGCAGGACCGCGCGGGACCCCTACGGGGACGACGTCGTCGACCTGTTCCGTTCGTGAGAGCGTCCCGCCGCGGCCGTGCGGGCGGGTGACTGTCCGGAGTGACCTCCGGCGCGGCACGCGTCCGCGCAGGGCTCTGGCGGGGCGTGCGCCGCGCTGTGGACATGTGGAGGACAGGCGGCGGGCCCCGGCCGGCGACGGGGGCCCCGCCGTCATTTCCCGCGGCCCGCCGGCCGCCATCGAAGCATGGTCTGCCGGGGATCGGCTCAGGGGATCTGGTCGGCGCCGGCCGGCCAGCCGGTGGCCGTGCCGACCCGGTCGGTCCTGTCGGACTCCCAGGTCTCCGTCTTCTTCAGGAACGGCACCTTGTCGCCCGCGAGGTCCTTGGCCTTGCCCGCCACCTTCGAGGCCTGGGCGCCCACCAGCCCCGCCGCCTCCTGCACCGTGGGGCTGTCCGCGAACCGCTGCGCGAAACGCTTGATCTGCTCGTAGCGCTCACGCCCGGCCCGCGTGCCGAGGACGTAGCCGACGGCCAGCCCGGTGGCGAACATCGCCTTGTATCGCATCTTCCACCTCCGCGCTCGTGTTCCCCGCCCCCCTACCCCGAGGGCCTGTCTCTATCCAACAGCAGCCGATCCGGCCCTGCCCGGGCGGGTTCCCGGGCCGTCCGGGTGCTCTTTGCCGTACGCCGATCAAGACCCTGCGACTCGCGGACGATTTCGATGTGACAGACACCCCCCGGAGTGCGCTAATCTAGTTCCGCGCCGCAAGGAAAGCCGAAAGGCCGGAACGAGCGGAGCAGGGCAGTAACAGCAGTAACCGCAGTACAGAGCACGATCCCGTGTAGCTCAATCGGCAGAGCAGCCGGCTGTTAACCGGCAGGTTATAGGTTCGAGTCCTATCGCGGGAGCAAGTCACCTCGGGGCGGTGGTCACAGACCACCGCCCCGAGGCTTTTGTGCGGCCAATGCGTCGAACGTCCTGTCGCGTCGCTGGTCTTCACATCCGGCCACCGGCCCTGGCGGTGCTGAGAGTGCCGCTGCCGGTTCCCCGACGACCGGACACGACTTTTCGAAGTCGATCCAGCCACGCCAGGTCCGTGAGGGGAAGGCCAGTGCCGCAGGTCATCCTCGGCCATGGGGGCTCCCGATTGCGTGTGAGTGATCAGGATAAGCAGCCGCGCCGGCGGTGCAAGGGCGCGTTCCGGACAGCGGTCACTCGTTCGTGCGGCCGCGCTTGCGGTTGCCGGTGTGCCAGCTCGCGCGCATCGTCTTGGAGACCCGGTTGGCGTCGCTCCTGGCGCGGGCCGCGTAGAGGCCGAGCTCCTCGGACTCCCGGGCCAGCTCGTCGCGGTTCGGCGCCCACGACATGGCCTCCTTGACGGTGAGCGCGCTCGACGTGAGGAGATGCATGGCCCGGTCGGCGTCGCCCTCGATCAGGGCGTCGGACGCCTGCCGTTTGGCGTCCTGCACGTCCTGGAAGAGGCGTTCGGCGCGGACCACCGGGTCGGGGATCCGCCCCGCGGCCTCGTCTCCCGGAACCACGTTGACGGTTATGGGCAGGGCGGCGGTGTAGGTGGTCAGGCTCTGCGTGGCGACGCAGGTCAGCGTGATCTCGGCGACCGTCGCGAGGCCGAGGCTGGCGATGCCCGGCACGGCCAGGCGCGCCAGAAGCTTTCGCCGCTCCCCGCCGTAGAAGTCACCGAGCTCCACGAGCACCGCTCCATCAGGCAGAGGGGACACGGGCAGCCCGCCGTACAGGGACACCGACGTGACGGGCGGCTGCGGCACGATGGTGAGCGAGGCGGCCTGCACGACCTTGGCCAGCAGATGCTCGGCCTCGGCCGAGATGAGCCGGCCGGCCGTGTCGGGGTCCTCGGCGTGCAGGGCGCTGCCCGCGCCGCCGTCCGCGACGGCGGTCATCAGCCGCTCGTCGTAGTCGAGCCCATAGCCCAGTGTGGTGACGGCGACGCGGTTACGGCGGGCGTCGGAGGCGATGCCGGCCAGTGCGGTGTGATCGACCACGCCGGTGTTGGCGTGGCCGTCGGAGATCAGAAGCAGGGTGGCGCCGCTGTCGCCGAGCACCCGCCGGGCCTCTTGGACGCCTCGCAGCAGCCCGCTGGACAGGTCGGTCATCCCGCCGGGTTCGAGGGCGGAGACGGCCCGCTTGGCCGCGGCCTTGTCGGCGAGCGGTCCGGAGGGGATCTCCACCCGTGCGGAGTCGTCGAAACTGACCAGGCCGAAGTTGTCGGTGGGGCGGAGCTTGTCGATCAGGCCGAGCAGGGCCCGCTGGGCGCCGGCCAGCCGCTCTCCGGCCATGGATCCGCTGCGGTCGAGAACGACTTCCAGGGTGGCGGGCGGGCGGTCGTCCCCGTCGTCCGGCGGGGGAGCGGTGATGTCCACCAGAACGTTGATTTCGTCGTCGGTGTCGAACGGGACCACCGAAAGGTCGAGGTGTGCGTTGATATGCATAGGGGCCTTCGCGGGCATCGTGTGCCAGGTCCACTCCGGCACGATGACGAGAGCCTATAGCTAGTGAAGTGAGTACACAAGTATACGGTGTGACGTGGAGGCTTTACCAGGCGGACCATCATCCGGACGACCCCGCGCGGGGTGTAGAACTCCCCGCCCTTCTTGCCGGCCGAGTCGGCGAACTGCCCGATCAGGTACTCGTACGCGGCGCCGATCGTCTATGAGGTGCGGACGGTCCGTGGCGCCGTACGGGACGGCCGGGAGCTCGACGACATCGTCGAAGAGGACCTGGAGGGCCTGACCGAGGAGGAGCGCGAGCAGCTCCAGCGGCGCTATGCCACCAAGGGGAAGGTCTCCGCCGCCGAACAGCTCATCGCGGCCAAGGCCAAGAACATCCTGCGGCACTACGTCGAGAAGATCCTGCCCGAGCGCTTCAAGGCGCAGGTGGTCGCCGAGGACCGGGAGGCCACCGTACGCTACCGGAAGGCGCTGCTGGCCGCCCGCGACGAGCTGATGCAGGAAATCGAACGGCTGCCGGCCGAGGTGCTGAACACGCCTCCTGACGAGTTGCGCAAGCGGGACGCCTACCTGGCCAGGGCCGCGCACCACCTTGACCTGCTCAAGCGGATCGACTTCGTGCCCGTCATCTCGGAAGGGAACTCCGAGCGCGAGCAGGAGCTGTCCGAGTGGACGGACCCGGCGAAGCGGAAAGCCCGCATCGACGGCTTCACCCAGCCGTACGAGGAGTCGCCGATCGGGTTCGTCATCGTGCAGTCGATGCTGCTGACCGGATTCGACGCGCCGATCGAGCAGGTGATGTACCTGGACCGAGGGCTGAAGGAGGCCGAACTCCTGCAGGCGATCGCCCGGGTCAACCGGACCTCGGACGGCAAGGACTTCGGCTACGTCGTCGACTATCACGGCGTCGCGGAGAACCTGCTCCAGGCGCTGCGCCTCTACGCCCGGGAGGACTTCGACAGCGACGACGCCGCCGACGTCGCGAACGCGATGCGCGATCCGCAGGACGAGATCCGCAAGCTGGAGCCACAGCGGGGCCGGGTGCGCATGCTGTTCTCGGAGCGGGGCGCGAACGTGGACGACGTGGAGAGCTGCGTCCAGCTTCTCGCGGACGACGAGTTGCGCGACAGGTTCAACGTCGAGCTGGCCCGGTTCCTCAAGACCGTCAACGCGGTGTTGCCCGACCCGGCCGCCAAGCCGTACCTGCCGGACGCGAAACACTTCACCGTGGTCAAGATGACCGCGAACCGCCGCTATCGGGTGGACGGCGGCGAGTTCAACCCCGCGGCGTACGGCGAGAAGATCCGCGAGCTGATCGACGACCACGTGGTGTCGCTCGGCATCGAACAGACGCTGCCTCCGGTCGCGCTCACCGCGCCCGACTTCGCGGAGAAGGTCGACAAGCTGCCCGGCCCGCGCTCGAAGGCGTCCGAGATGGAGCACGCGATCCGCTACCACATCTCTGTGCACGCCGGCGAGGACCCGCACCGCTACCAACTGCTCAGCGAGCGGCTGAAGAAGATCCTGGAGGAGCTGGCCGACGACATCGAAGCGCAGGTGCGTGCGTTGCAGGGGCTCCTCACCGAGATCGTCGAGGAGCGGCCGGAGAACCCGCACGGGCTCAGCGACGTGGAGACCGCCCTCTACGGCGTGCTGCTCGGCGAGACCGCCACCTCCGCCGACGACGCGCAGGACACCGCCCTGGTGGACGTGACCCGGCAGGTGTACGCGCTGGCGGTCGAGACCGTCCACCGCACCGACTTCTGGAAACCGACCAAGCGCACCGATCAGGAGAAGTTCCGCCGCCGCATCTCCGGCGTGCTGTTCGACGCCGACGTCTGCGACGAGGACGATCTCAAGAGGATTTCCAGCCAGCTCCTCGACGTCATCAGGCACAACCGGCAGCGCATCCCCAAGCCCTGACCTGGCATGCTGATGCCCGTGAACGACTTCCCGGGCGTCCTTCGGGTCGGCGACCTCGACATCGCCGTGTCGGTGAGCCCGCGCCGTAAGACCGTGCGGCTCACCGTCGAGCGGGACGCCTCGGTCACCGCGGTCGTTCCGCCGCAGGTGTCCGAGGCCGAACTGGCCAAGGTGGTCGAGGCCAAGCGGCCCTGGCTGTACGGCAAGCTCGCCGAGCGGCGCGAGCTGGGCCAGGCCCGCCCGGCCAGGCAGTACGTCGCCGGCGAGGGCTTCCCGTACCTGGGCCGGTCGTACCGGCTGCGGATCGTGGAGCCGGGCCGCGAGGTGCGGCTGATCCGCGGACGGCTGGAGCTGGGCCGGGGCGGGGGCGCGCGGGACCTGGTCCGCTGGTATCGCCGGGTCGGCGAGTCGTGGCTGAAGCGGCGCATCCGGCCGTGGGCACAGAGGATGGGCGTCGAAGTGACCGGGCTGCGGGTGTTGCCGCTCGGCTACCGCTGGGGGTCCTGCTCACCCGACGGCAAGGTCAACATCCACTGGGCGACCATGCAGCTGCCGCCGACGCTCATCGACTACGTGCTCGTGCACGAGCTGGCCCACCTGCTCCGGCACGACCACAGCGCGGAGTTCTGGCGGCTGGTGGAGCGGGCGCTGCCCGGATATGAGGACTGCCGGGAGCGCCTGCGCCGCCTTGGCCCCGACCTGTGGCTGCCAGAGGAAGGACGCTGACGAGGCGGAGCGGCCATGGATTGAACTCAAGCGACGGGGACCCTCATCCTGTCCGGCCATCGCCCGTGAAGCGGCTCCTCCGGCACATCCTCCCGGAGGGTTCCCGCTCAGCGGCGGGTTCTCGTGACGACCTCGCCGAAGTGCCGGCAGTTGAACCAGGCGACGCTCTCGGCGTCCCATCCGTGCAGGACGAAGCTCGCGGACCCTTCCTCGACCGGGACGCCCTGCGCGGTCAGGAGCCCACGGAAGGTGAGATGCACTGCGTCGTATTCGCGGGCGACGGCACCCCAATCCACCAGATGCCGGCCGTTGTCACATGTGGCGTATCTGGTCACCAACGACCAGACATCGGCAGGACAGTCGATCGTGAAGATCCTCACGTTCTGCGGCTCGAAAAAAAGACAGTGTTCGGTCAGTTCGGCGGGGCCGACGGGAACGTAGGAACTCTCGATGGCCGCTTGCCAGGAGCTGCGCCCCCGGTCCACCAGTGACGATGTCCAGAAGACGCCGTGGGGCTTCACGACGACACGGCCAGTCGCGGGCTGCGGAGGCGCTCCCGTATCCGCCCGAGGCGTCCGACGTACGTGAAGGTCGCCGAAATGGATTTGAGGCGAAGACGTGACGGCAAGACGGTGTGCGAGCGGATGCGACTCCAGGACCTCCGCGACGAGACGGGCCGCGTCGAGCGCGCACCGCTCGCCGTCGAACACCTCTTCCGGCGTGTCGTCGCCCTCAGACAGCCTTAGCGCCGCCAGAACGCACATCTTGTACAGGTCCCAGAAGTCGCGAGACCTGCGCCACTCATCGGCCCACTGCACCCAGTAGGCCGCATTGCGGCCGACCGGTGACCGGAGGAGCTCTGCCAGCGTCCTTTCCACCCACACCGCCTCACCCAGGGAGTACAACCAGGTAGCATCCACGCTTCCCCTGTCGGGGTAGTTCTTGTGGCGTTGCCCGGGAGGAACGTCTCACAGCGATCCACACCTCCAGCGCAGTTCTTCCACAAATCCTCGCGGGCTGGTCACGTCGCCAGTCATCCCAGAAAATCCCCGCCACATCATCCCGGAATCCGCCATCTCAATTAGCAGCGCTCAGCTCGAGGCCCTATCCGCCGTATTCCGGCTGACCCCCGAGTAGAGTTCTGGCGGCGATCTGCCCGTCACGCTCGGAGGTATGGTGCCTGACCGTACGGTGATACTCGGCCGGTATGAGCTGGATCCCTTGCACCTTGGAAGGGGTGCAATGGGAACGGTGTGGGGTGGCCACGACAGGGTCTTGGGCCGGCGCGTGGCGATCAAGCTGATTCGCTTTCCCGAGGATCGGCCCGACCCCGAGATGGAGCGCCGCTTCGACCGCGAAGCCCAGGTCATGGCTCAGCTGAACCATCCGGGCGCGCCTACGATCTACGACCTCGGCGCCTTCGACGATCCGGTCATCGGGCGCCGGCTCTTCCTCGTGATGGAGTTCGTCGAGGGTGTCACGCTCGAGGACGTCATCGCGAACACGGACCGCTACCCGTCGGATGGGCCGCTGCATTGGGCGCCCAAATCGCCGCGGTGCTCAGCGCCGCCCACGACCGAGGCATCCTGCACCGGGATCTGAAGCCGTCCAACCTCATGGTCCGCCGCGACGGCACGGTGAAGGTCCTCGACTTCGGCCTCGCCATGCTGCACAAGCCCGACGTGTCCAGGCTCACACAGACGGGCCAGATCCTCGGCACCGTGTCGTACAGCCCGCCGGAGCAGATACGCGCGGGCGCTGTGACGCCGCAGAGCGATTTGTACGCGCTGGGGTGCGTCCTGTACGAACTCCTCACCGGTGAGCCGGTGTTCACGGGGCCCACCGAGTTCAGCGTGCAGGAGCAGCACATCAAGGCCGCGCCTCCGGCGGTGCGATCCACCCGGCCGGACGTGCCGCGGGAATTCGAGGAGATCCTCGCCTCCCTGCTGGCCAAACGCGCCGAGGATCGCCCCCTGAGCGCGGCTGCGGTGTACGACCAGTTGATGCCGTACGTGACCGGGGTGGGCCATCTGCCCGGAGTCACGGCCGACAAGTCGAGTGCCGTACGGATGTACGCCCACGCGGTCAGCCGCATCCTCATCTCCTCTGCCGAGGCGGTGGCACCGGTGACGACTCCGGCCGCATCGCAGGAAAACCCGCAGGAGCACAACGAGCTGAGCAGGAAGGACCTCGAACGAGCTCGTCATAAGGCGATGTCCCTGCTTCTGCAGTCGCGGTACGAGGAGGTGGCCAGGCTGCTCGCCTCGGTAATTGAGTTGGCCGGCGGAATATACGGCGCCGATGACCATGAGGTGCTGGATCTCCGGACTCAATTGGCGAATGCGCTCTTTGAAGGCGCTGATTACCTGCGCGCCGCCGCCGCCTTCAACCGGCTCGCTCCCGACCTGGCCCGGCGTTACGGGCACGACGACGAGCGGACGTTCCAGTGCCGCATGCAGGAGGCCGCATGCCATGCGCACCTGGACGACAGCGATCTGGCCCTTCGTCTCCTGCGCGAGTTGCTCGCGGATCAACAACGCGCCTATCCCGCCGGCGACCAGCGGACGCTGGAGCTGCGCCGCCAGATCGGCGAGATGGAGAGGCGCTCCGGCGACCTCGTCGGTGCCCACCTCACATTCGCCGAGTTGTACGACGAACTGTGCCACCGCTACGGCCGAGACCACCCCGCGACCGCACGAGTGGGGGACAGCCTCGCTGTGCTGGAGATCTGAGAGCCGCCGGTGTGCGGATCCGGCGGACGGACTATGGGAGATCGCGGAGATTGTCGCGGGAGCCAGTCGCCTCGGGGCGGTGGTCACAGGCCACCGCCCGAGGTCAGAGCCACCCCGGTCACGCGGGGCATCGATCAGGTCGACACCAGGGTCTGCGCGGCGCACCCCGGCGCGGTCCAGGTCCAGCAGCACAGAACCTGTCCCTGAGCGCTGGAGCTCTCCTGCGGAGCCAGTTCCTGAAGAGCGGCGACGTCCCGGTCGTCATCGGTTTCCCACCTCCTTCCACGGGGCCGTGCGGGGTCATCGTGCGGGTGTTTCCAGGGAGAAGTCGTCGGGCATGAACCAGCGCCGGCCGCCGTACCGCAGGCGCAGCAGGAACCCCGCGATTCCGGCGAGGCCCATGTTGTAGCTGCACGACAGCTCGGGGGTGGCCTGCGGCGGAATGAGTTTCCCGCCGTCCCTGCGCACATGGCCGCTGTGGATGCACGCCGCCAACTCGGCGGCCCAGGTCAGATAGCGGTCGTCACCGAGCACCGCGGCCATGTCGAGCAGCAGCTCGCCGTTGCCCGCGTTGCCGTGACAGTGGATGTGGCTGAGTGCCCAGCGCTCGTTGCGCACCGCGCTCGCGGCCATCTCGGCCATCTCGCGGAAACCGGGCTCGCCGGTCGCCCGCCACAGCCGGATGAGGAAGGCTCCGATGCCGCCGGCGCCGTTGCACCACCAGGCCGTGTCCGGCTCCGCGCCCCGGGTGGGGTTCGCCCCCTCGGGCCCTACCGGCCATCTGGCGATGTCGCCGAGCCGCTCCGCCTTCGACTGCAGCGTCCTGCCGCAGGTCACGGCCAGCTCGATGTAGCGGGGCTCGTCCAGGGCCTGTCCCGCGGAGAGCAGGAAGGTGGCGATCCCGGCGGTTCCGTGTGCGAAGCCGTAGTGGACGAGGCCCCCGAGCTTCGGCTCGAGGCCCTCGGGAATCGGCCAGACCACCTCGTCTCCGCGGTGCTCGCACTCGTCCGCGAGCCGGTCGGCGCAGAACCGCGCCCGTACGCGGAACTCCGGATCGCCCGTGGCACGCCAGAGGGCGAGTTGCGCGACACCGGCGCCGGCGGTGCCGTGCGTGTAATCGGGCACGGGCCACCGCAGGGGAATCCTCTTGGCGTAAGTGAGGGCGGACTCGACGAGACCTTCGTCGCCGAGGGTACGGGCGGCCTCGTACAGGGCCCAGGCGGCGCCTGAGCGCCCGAAGAACAGCCCGGGGAGAACCCGTGGCTCCCTCCGCAACTCCTCGTTCAGCCGGGCGGCGGCGACGGCCAGGGCGTCCCGGCACCGTTCGTCGTTGAGGACCAGGATCGCCCGGTTCAACACGGGCAGGATGCCTCCTGCGCCCGTGTGGACGCTGCAGGGATCTCCCATGCGGTTCTCGTGCATCACGGGAGGCCACAGGTGCCGGCCCTCCGGGTCCATCTGCCGCACGATGTGATGCAGCAGGTCGCGCAGGAGCAGGTCCTGCTCGCCGGGGGTGAGGACCGCGATCACATCGAACGCGGCCGGCCCCGGGGGGTCACTCCGCAGGAAGGCGCGGGCGCGGGTGAGGTCCCACCGCTCGTCGGGGTCCGTGGCCGTCAGCCCGAGGATCAGCGGTGCGAGCCGCCGCAGGGCGTCGTTGCCGTGAGCGGCGGTGCGCACCAGCAACTCCATGCGCTCGCCCGCCGTGCGAACCGGCTCGTCCTCGGACGGGAACACCGGGTCGACGCCGCTGCAGAGGTACAGCAGGCAGGCGCCCAGGCTGTAGAGGTCGGCGGTCTGCGCGCACGCCGGGTGTGGCGCGCGGTCGCCGGACTGCTCCGGCGCGGTGTAGCCGGGCGTCATGACGGGGACGACGGGCTCGCCCGGCCGCGCCGCGAACTCCAGGTCGACGAGGCGGGGCACCCCGTCGGGGGTCACGACCACGTTGCCCGGGCTGAGGTCCCGCAGCACCAGCCCTGCGCCGTGAACGAGCGCCACCATGTCGACGAGCCGTCCGGCGAGATCGAGCACCTCGGGCGACGGCGGGCGGCGGGAGCTTTCGTCGCGTGACCGGTCCGCCACCCATTTCTTCAGGGAAGATCCCGGAATCTCCTCCTCCGCCAGGAAGAGGTGGTCCTGATAGTCGAGCAGGGCGACCGTGCGCGGGGTGATGCCCAGGGGCTCCAGCAGGTCCAGCACCTCGGCCTCGCGGCGCAGCAGCGAGCGCGCGGGCGCGATGTGCGGCCGCGCCTCCTTGAGGATCACCCTGGCCCCGTCACGCCGCCGGTCGGCGGCGCGGTACACCCCGCCGCGGCTCGAATGACGAACGGCCTCGTCCACCTCGAAACGGCCGGCGATCAGAACGGGTCCGCCGCGCTGCTCGTCCGGCTTCGCCGCCGGGGTCGCCGGCAGCGGCGGCGGAGCCCAGGCCGGGGCGGTGTAGTAGGCCTCGCGCCTGTCCTCCACCCACGAGCCGTCCGGGGCCACGAGCATCGGGACGTAGGAGCCGTCCATGTCGAGCACGGTCAGTCCGTCCGTGAACCCGCCATAGCGGTAATGAACCAGGCTCCCCGGGCGATATGCCAGGTCCGAAAAGATCGCCGGTCCGGCCAGTCCTTCGGTGGCCTGGTGCAACTCCTCGGCCAGTACGCGGAAATGCTCGTCGTCGTCCGGATAGACGGTGATGAATTTGCCGCTCGACGCTCGCGGTGATCTGTCTAGGGTCTCGTTACAACCGTGTATCACTGTCTGTGTCCCCCTCTCGTCGGCGGGCGGCGATGAACTGGGGCCTTTTCCTGCACCGTTCACCCCGCTGATGTACGGATTTGGCGGACAAATCCTTCGGCGTTCGCGGAAAATGTGGAGCGCCGTGGCCGTACCGGTCGCGGCTGCCGCGGACCACGACGGCGCAGTGGGGTGAGGGCCACTGCGGGAAGGGTGTCGCCGCCGGCCCGGAACCGGTGCGGGACGCCCGTGAGCGCGAAGTGTGTGGCGGTCGTGCTGACTTGGCGGAAATCGAGGAAGACCCCCGCGCCCGTACGGGAGCGCGGGGAGGAGATCGACAGGCGGGAGGCGGAGGACTTCATCCGGCTCCACCACGCGGAGAACCCGGTGGCCGGCCCGGTGGAGCAGCGGCTCCGGGAGGTCGTCGCGGAGATCGACCAGACAGGGACGTACACGCACACCACCGGCGAGCTGACCTTCGGCGCGCGGGTGGCGTGGCGCAACAGCAACAGGTGCATCGGACGCCTCTACTGGCGGTCGCTGCAGGTCCGTGACCGGCGGCACGTGGACACCGCCGACGGCGTGGCCGAGGAGTGCGTCGAGCACCTCAGGGCGGCCACGGGGAGGGGCAGGATCCGGCCCACCATCACGGTGCTCGCCCCCGACCGGCCGGGGGAGCGGGCGCCGCGGATCCTCAACGACCAGCTCATCCGCTACGCCGGATACGTACGCGAGGACGGATCGGTCCTCGGCGACCCGGCGAACGCGTCGATCACCGAGCGGGCCCTGCGGATGGGCTGGCGCGGGGACGGCACGCGGTTCGACGTGCTGCCGCTGATCGTGGAGGCCAAGGGTGCCCTGGTCCTGCGGGAGGTGCCGCGCGACGCGGTCCTGGAGGTGCCGCTCCGGCACCCGGCCCTCCCGTGGTTCGCCGATCTGGGGCTCAAGTGGCACGCCGTTCCGGCGATCTCGAACATGTCGCTGGAGATCGGCGGCGTCAGCTACCCGTGCGCGCCGTTCAACGGCTGGTACATGGGCACCGAGATCGGCGCGCGCAACCTCGCCGACCGGGACCGCTACGACCAGCTGCCGGTGGTCGCCGAGAGGCTCGGCCTCGACACCTCCCACGACCGGACGCTCTGGCGTGACCAGGCGCTGGTGGAGCTCAACGTCGCCGTGCTGCACTCCTTCGCGGAGGACGGCGTCACGATCACCGACCATCACACCGAGGCCCGGCGCTTCCTGACCCACCTGGAGCGGGAGGAGCGCAGCGGGCGCGTCTGCCCGGCGGACTGGTCCTGGATCGTGCCGCCACTGTCCGGCGCCGCGACGCCGGTCTTCCACCGCTACTACGAGGACGTACGGCTCACGCCGGCCTACGTCCACCGGCCGCCGGTGGTGTAGAACCGTGTAGAACATAGTTCGGGTGAAGGAGGGGCGGGCGATGGTGGTGCTGTCCGAGGACGACGGCGGTGTGCGAATCCTGACGTTCAACCGGCCGGAACGGCTGAACGCCTGGACCGCCGAGATGGGGCGGCGCTACTTCGACCTGCTGGAGGAGGCCGACCGCGACCCGTCCGTGCGGGCGATCGTGGTGACCGGCGCGGGGAAGGGTTTCTGCGCCGGTGCCGACTTCGCCGACCTGACGGCCCTGCAGGCGGGCACGTACGCCGACGAGCAGGACTCCCGGCCCACCACCTTCCCGAGCACGCTGCGGACGCCGGTCGTCGCGGCGGTCAACGGCGCGTGCGCCGGTCTGGGAATGGTCCACGCGCTCGTGTGCGACGTGGTCGTCACCGCCGATGACGCCAAATGGACGACCGCGTTCTCCCGGCGCGGGCTCATCGCCGAGTGGGGCCTGGGCTGGATCCTGCCCAGGCTGGCGGGGCAGGCGCGGGCGATGGACCTGCTGCTGTCCGGCCGGGTCTTCACCGGCGCGCAGGCGTGCGCCATGGGCCTCGCCGTACGGGCGGTGCCGGGGGAGCGGCTGCTCGCCGAAGCCGTCGCGTACGCGAAGGAGCTGGCCACGCGGTGCTCGCCCGCCTCGATGGCCGTGATCAAGCGGCAGCTGTGGGGCGGCTGGCAGGAGGGGCTCGACGAGGCCAGGGACGAGGCCGTGCGGCTGATGATGGAGTCGTTCCGGCGGCCGGACTTCGCCGAGGGAGTGGCGAGCTTCCTCGAGCGCCGGCCGCCGGACTTCCCGCCCCTGATGTAGGGCTCAGCGGACATCTAGTGGACGCGGTGGGCGCCGGCGGCCGGAGTGGCCGGCAGGAACGTCGGCGCGGCCCAGCCGCGCTCGGCGTAGGCCTGCTCGACCGTGGTTCGCACCCGATCGACCCGGTCGCCGGCGACGAGCGCGATGGCCGAGCCGCCGAAGCCGCCGCCGGTCATCCGCGCCCCGCGCGCGCCGCCCCGCACCGCGGCCTCGACCGCCACGTCCAGTTCGGGGCAGGAGACCTGGTACTGGTCGCGCAGGGACAGGTGTGAGGCGTTCAGCAGGGCGCCGATCTCCTGTACGGCTCCCGCCCGCAGCAGCCCGATGACGGCCTCCACCCGGTGGTTCTCGGTGACGACGTGCTGGGTGCGGGCCCGCTCGTCGCCGCTGAGCCTCGACAGGGCCGCGGCGAGGTCGGTGACGTCCCGCAGCGAGGGGACGCCGAGGTGCTCGGCGGCGTTCTCGCAGTCCCGGCGCCGCTTGGCGTACTGCCCGTCGGCCAGCTCGTGGTGGACGCCGGTGTTGATGATGAGGATCTGCAGGCCGTACGCCGGCAGGTCGAACGGGACGGCCCGGCCGGCCAGCGAGCGGCAGTCGAGGAACAGCGCGTGCCCCTCCTTGCTGAGCGCGGAGGCCGCCTGGTCCATGATTCCGCACGGCATGCCGACGAACTCGTTCTCGGCCTTCTGACACAGCCTGGCCAGCTCCATCGGCTCGAGGCCGAGGCCGTACAGGTCGTTCAGGGCGAGCCCGACGGAGACCTCCAGCGCGGCGCTGGACGACAGTCCCGCGCCCTTGGGCACGTCGCCGTCGATCACGATGTCGGCTCCGCGTACGGGAAGCCCGGCGGCGCGCATCACCGCGACGACCCCGACGGGATAGCGGGCCCAGCCCTCGGCCCGGTCGAGGTCCTCCAGCACCTGCTCCTCGCCGGGGGTCTGCAGGGAGGCGATGCGGACCGTGAGGTCGTCGCGGGGGCTGACGGCCGCGGTGACGCCCCACGGCACCGCGAACGGCAGCACGAAGCCGTCGTTGTAGTCGGTGTGCTCGCCGATCAGGTTGACCCTGCCGGGCGCGTGCCAGACCCCGGCGGGCTCGCCGCCGTACGCCTGCCGGAAAGCATCAACAACGCGCATAGTCGCACACTCCTCAACATCGCAGCCTCCCCGTAGGGTAGCGGCCCGCGCGGGTGCGGACGTGCCAGGGCCCGGCTCGGAAATCCGGGCCGGGCCCTGATCCGCACGGCGATCCTCACATCGCGGGCACGGTCGCCCGCTCGTTGGGAACGCAGTGCGTCATCTTCAGGCCCGAGACGTCGCGCGGGCCGTTCTTGCCGAGGTTGGCCAGGCGCTCCCTGTCCTCGTCGGTCAGGTCCTGGCTCGCCAGCGGCTCCAGGTGCTTGACGTCGTCCGGCGTGATGCCGAGCCCCTCGCCGACCCGCAGCCCGAGGTCGTCCTCGACCAGCAGGAAGTGCCAGACCATGCGCTCCTGGATCGGCCGGTCGCACTGCGACAGCATGGTGACGAAGTTCTCCACGAGGTCGTCGCGTTCCCACTGCTCCATGAGCAGGTAGCGCTGGCCCGCCTGCTTGTAGTCGTTGGTCCGCGGGATGCGCTTGCGGGTGAGCCTGCCGGCGATCTCCGGACCCTGCTCGTCGTGCGTCGGGAACTGCCCCTCGCGCAGCCCGCCGCTGATCGAGGGCTCGTAGTTGACGTGCGGGTTCTCGCCGCCCTGGTCCTGCCGGTAGGTCATGAGGCCGTCGCGCTGGTTGGTCCGCACGTCGGCGTTCCTGGCCTGGTTGACCGGCAGTTGCAGGTAGTTCGGCCCGACGCGGTGGCGCTGGGTGTCGCTGTAGGAGAACGTGCGTCCCACCAGCATCTTGTCGTCGGAGAAGTCCAGCCCGTCGACGAGGACGCCGGTGCCGAAGCCGATCTGCTCGTTCTCGGCGAAGACGTTGTCCACCGTCCGGTCCAGGACCATCCGGCCGACCGGCTTGGCCGGGAAGTCGTTCTCCGGCCAGACCTTGGTGTCGTCGAGCGGGTCGAAGTCCAGCTCGGGGTGCTCGTCGTCGCTCATCATCTGGACGAGCAGCTCCCACTCCGGGTAGTCGCCGCGCTCGATGGCGTCGTGCAGGTCCTTCGTGGCGTGGCCCAGCTCGTGGGCCTGGATGCGGGCGGCGTCGTCGGCCGTCATGCTCCTGACCCCCTGCTTGGGCATCCAGTGATACTTCACGAGCACGGTCTCACCCTGCTCGTTGACCCACTTGTAGGTGTTCACCCCGAAGCCCTGCATGTGCCGGTAGTCCGCCGGGATGCCGCGCGGGCTGAACACGTTGACGATCATGTGCATCGTCTCGGGGCTCTGCGACATGAAGTCGAAGATCCGGTTCGGCTCCTGCCGGAAGGTGACCGGGTCCGGCTTGAGCGCGTGGATCACGTCGGGGAACTTGATGGCGTCGCGGATGAAGAACACCGCGAGGTCGTTTCCGACGAGGTCCCAGTTGCCGTCCTCGGTGTAGAACTTCACGGCGAACCCGCGTGGGTCGCGGGCGCACTCGGACGAGTCGCGCCCCCCGATCACCGTCGAGAAACGCACCGCCACGTCGGTGCGCTTGCCGGCTTCCTGGAACAGCTTCGCCCTCGTGAACCGGGCGATCGGCTCGTCGCCCCACATGCCGTACGCCTCGAAGAAGCCGTACGACGTCGTGCCGCGCGCGTGCACCACCCGTTCCGGGATGCGCTCCCGGTCGAAGTGACTCATCTTCTCCAGGAACTGGTAGTTCTCGAGAGTGGCCGGGCCGCGCGCGCCGACCGTCCGCTGGTTCTGGTTGTCGTAGACCGGGTGCCCTTGACGGTTGGTCAGCACCGGACGCTCGTCCCCGGGCTCCGGTCCCTTGCTCGACACGTCCGTCATGGGACGGCTCCTCTCGCTATTTGATCTCATTTGAGTTGTTTGTTCTCTTCTAGACCCCCCTTTCCGCTTTTTGTCGGGGTATTCGTACCGGCGCCCTCAGGAGAGGAGATCCTGGAACGTCCGGAGCGCGCGGGGAAGGGATCCCAGGGCGCCGTGCATGTGGTCCACCGCCCCGACGTCCACAAGGCGCACCTCGGCCCCGCGCACCGCCGGAACCGTGGTGGGGAACGCCCTACCTCACCCCGCGGAGTCGCTCTCCCGCGGCTCGCCGCGGTAGGTGCCGAACGACCAGAGGTTGTCCTCCCGGTCCCGGACGACGAACTCGCGGGAGCCGTAGTCGGTGTCGTACGGCTCCCGGATGACCCGCGCCCCCGCGGCGGTCGCCCGGGCGAACAACGCGTCCGGGTCGTCGGTGACCGCGTACGCGCCGAACGAGCCGGGGGTGAGGCTCCACTTGTCGTCCGGGGTGTCCCTCGCGCTGCCCAGCATGATCCCGCCGCCGTTCGGCCAGGAGAGCTGGGCGTGGTCGACGCGGTCGCCCTCGCCGTACACCGCGGTCTCCTCGAAGCCGAACGCCTCGACGAGGAAGGCGATCAGGGCGCGTGCGTCCCTGGCCCGCAGCGTGGGCCATACCTGAGGTGCTGGTGTGATGTCGTTCATGCCACCGAGTCTGGCGAGCCGTCCGCCGCCCCGGCTTGGACGTTTCGGAACAGCTCGCTGCCGTGGCGGCCCTCCTCGGCCAGCCAGCGGCTGGGCGAGCACCCGGCGAGGGCGCCGAACTCGCGGGCGAGGTGCGCCTGGTCGCAGAACCCGCACTCGGCCGCCGCGTCGGCCAGCGTGAGCCGTCGGCCGGACGCCGCCGCCCTCTGGAGCAGGCGCCGGACGCGGTCGAACCGCACGACCCGCGCCGCCTCCTTGGGGGACAGGCCGATCTCCTCCCGGAACCGGCCGTTGAGGTGCCTGGCGCTCCAGCCCACGTCGCGGGCGAGACCGGACACGGTGACCTGTCCGCCCGCGGCCAGCATCCGCCCCCACGCCCGCGCCACCTCGGACGGGTACGCCCGCGCCGGGCGGGCGTGCCGGGACAGGACCGCGTCGAGGACGGCGAAGCGCTCGTCCCAGCCGGGCGCCTCCAGCAGGCGCTCGCGCAGTTCGCCGGCCAGCCGGCCGAGCACGTCGGAGCCGTCCAGGTCGAGCCCGGACAGCTCTCCGGCGGGCAGCCCGAGCAGGGCTCGCGCGCCGCGCGGCGTCAGCGCGAGCTGCACGCCCGACTGCCGCCCGTCGTGCGTGATCAGTGCCGGGCTGGTGTGCAGCCCGCCGACGAGCGTGTCGTACGACCCGGGTGGCGTGCGCGGGTCGGGGTGCGCCGCGATGACGAGAGGTTCGTCGAGCGTGAAGATCATCGTCAGGTAGGGCGACGGCAGGCCCCGATGCGAGGCCGGGGGGACTCCGGCCTCGTGGTAGGCGCTGTACCACGCGACCAGCGGACGCAGCGCCGGAGCGGGTTGACGATGGAAGAACGTCGTCTTCTCGTGTCCCCTGCCGATTTCGCGGCCGGTTTGCGCCGTCCGCCGATCCCGAGCCGCCATCTGCTCCTCCTGCCCGCGCTCCCCAGTCTCCATCAGGAGAGCGCGGCGGCCGCCGTCGCGGGCGGCGACGGGAGACCTTCGGCCCGATCTTCGCGATGGACCAGCCGACGTCCAGTGCCCGTACCCGGGACGCCCCCGGGTGACAGTGGGCTCCTGTCCCAGCCAGGCCTGTGGAGCGGCCGCGGTTACGAGCCGGCGGGCTGGTCGAGGTCGGACAGGTCGAGCACGAAGCGGTAGCGGACGTCGCCGCGGCCGAGGCGGTCGAGTGCCTCCTGAACGCGCGCCGAGGGCAGCACCTCGACGTCGGCCGTGATGGCGTGGCCGGCGCAGAAGTCCAGCAGTTCGGCGGTGTGGCGGCGGCCGCCGGTGCCCGAGGAGGTCAGCTTCTTGCGGCCCTGAACCAGGTCGAGGATCCGCACCGCCTGCTCCAGGGGGTAGCCGAGCAGGGCGAGGGTGCCGTCCAGGGCCGCCATGCGCAGCAGCGGGGACAGGTCGTGCGCGGCGGGGATGGTGTCCAGGATCAGGTCGAACCTGCCGCGCGCCCGCCGGGTCTGCTGATCGTCGCCGGTCATCAGGGTGTCGACCGCTCCGAGCTTGTGGGCGTCGTCGGCTTTGGCGGGTGTGCGGCTGAGGACGGTGACCTCGGCGCCCAGCCCGGCGGCCAGTTTCACCCCCAGGTGCCCCAGCCCGCCGAGGCCGGCCACGGCGACCCGGCTCCCGGGCCCGATCCCGGCCGCGCGCAGGGGCTCCCAGACGGTGACCCCGGCGCACATCAGCGGGGCGGCGGCGGCCTGGTCGAGCCCGTCCGGCAGGTGGTAGGCGAACTGGTCGCGCACCACGTACTCGCGGCTGTAGCCGCCCTGGGTCCTGGTGCCGTCGACGCGGTCGGTCCCGCCGTAGGTGGTGACGGGGCCCTCGTAGCAGAAGTTCTCCTGTCCGATCCGGCACATCTCGCAGATCCCGCACGAGTCGACGACGGTCCCGACCGCGACCCTGTCGCCCACCGAGAACGCGGTCACCGCGACGCCGACGGCGGTGACCGTGCCGGTGAACTCGTGGCCGGGGACCAGGGCGTTCTCGCCGAGAAGGCCGCCGATCCGGTGCAGGTCGCTGTGGCACACGCCGCAGTAGTCGACGCGGACCGCGAGGTCGTCGTCGCGCAGGTCGCGGCGCTCGATGCGGACGCGCCGCAGCGCGGTGGCGCCCTCAGTGCTCATCCAGCCGGTGGTGGTACGCATGAGTCCTCCAAACAGACTATTCGGTCTGTTTTTCAGCGTAGGTCACGCTCGATGGCGAAGCAAACCGACTAGTCTGTCTGTTAGGCTGAGGTCATGCCCGAGTTGCCGACCACACCGAAGGGTGCCGCGACCAGGCGCCGGATTCTGGACGCTGCCGCCGAGGAGTTCGCACAGCGGGGCATCGCCGGCGCCAGGATCGACCGCATCACCGCCACCGCGCGCACCAACAAAGCCCAGGTGTACGGCTACTTCGGCAGTAAGGACGGCTTGTTCGACGCGGTGATCGCCGACCACGCCGACCGGCTCATGAGCGCCGTCGCCTTCGACGCCGAGGACCTGCCCGGCTGGGCGGTGGGGATGTACGACGAGAACCTGCGCCATCCCGAACTGGTCCGCCTCATGGCCTGGCTGCGGCTGGAACGACGTCCGGCAGGACGCCTCGCCGACGCGACCGACGACGAACCGAAACTGGCCGCCATCGCCGCCGCCCAGGCCGCCGGGCGGCTCCGCCAGGGCGACCCCCTCGATTTGATCGCCCTGGTCATCGCCATGGCCTGTGCCTGGTCCCCGGCCAGCGGCTTCTACGCCGCCACCGCGGACGAGCCCGCCACCGACCACGACCGCCGCCGGGCCCTCCTGCGCGAGTGTGTCGCCCGCGCCGTCGCCCCTTGACCGGACACTCGCCCACCGTCCGGGACGGGCGGGCCGGTGTTCATCCGACGGTGGTTTGCGAACGCTCGGGGGCGCGAGCCAGGGATGCCTTCGTGTCCAGTTCGGGCGTTCATGCCGGCGCGGGAGTGCGGGAGTGCGGAGGACGTGCCCGGTGACGTGCCCGGCCGGCGGCCGGCACCCTCGGCACCGGCCACGCGGCCCCGGCGGCTCGGCCTACTCGACCTACTCGGCGTCCTCGGCGTCGAGGTCGCGGGACAGCAGGTCGGCGAGGGCGGCGAGGGCCTCCTCCGCTCCCGGTCCTTCGGCCTCCAGGGTCACCTCGGTACCGTGCCGGGCTCCGAGGGTGAGCACGCCCAGCATGCTGTTCGCGGGGACGGCCTTCCCGCCGCCCACGCGGATGCGCACGGGCGCCGGCTGTCGCGCGGCCGCCTCCACGAGGATCTTCGCGGGACGGGCGTGCAGGCCGGAGCGCGAGGCGACCACCACTGTCCTTTCCGGCATCGCGTTCCTCTCAGGGCTGGATCACAGGGCTGGATCACAGGGCTGGATCAAGGGCTCGGCTTCGGGGCCGATCGCAGAGCCGATCGCAGAGCCGATCGCACGGGCCGAGGTCAGGGCTCGATGGTGACCTTGATGGCGGCGCCGCGGGCGACGACGTCGATGGCGTCCATGACCTCGTCGAGGCCGAGGCGATGGGTGATCAGGTCGGTGACCGGCACCGCTCCTTCGGCGATGAGCCGCAGGGCGCGGGCGTTGTGGGCCGGGCTCGACCCGTTGGCGCCGACGATGGTGAGCTCCCGGTAGTGCACCAGATTGGAGTCGCAGGCGATGATCGGGTCGTCCTTCGGCAGCCCGCCGAAGAAGCTGATCCGGCCCTGCCGTGCGGCCATCTGCAACGCCTGCTGCTGGGCCGCCCCGGAGGCCGCCGCCGTGATCACCACATCGGCGCCCCGGCCGCCGGTCAGCTTGAGCACCTCGTCCACGAGGTCGGTCTCGCCCGAGCAGATCGCCGCGTCGGGCCGTACGAGGTCGGCGGCCAGGGCGAGGCGCTCGGCGTTGAGGTCGGCGAGGAAGACCCGGGCCGCGCCGCGCGAGCGGGCCAGCCGCACGTGCAGGCAGCCGATCGGGCCCGAGCCGACGACGACCACGTCGTCGCCCTCGCCGACGCGGGCCAGCTCCTGCCCGTTGAGCACGCAGGCGAGCGGCTCGGCGAGGGACGCCTCGGCGAACCCGACCCTGTCGGGAATCCGGTTGAGCCCGTCCACGGCGAGCACCTTGGCCGGCACGACCATGTGCTGCGCGAAGCCGCCGTCGTAGTGGTAACCCATCGACTCCTGGTTGGGGCAGACCGTGAGGTGACCCCGGCGGCACTCCTCGCACTCGCCGCACGGAATCGCGGCGATCACCTGTACGCGGTCGCCCGGGCTCCAACCGCTGACGCCCTCGCCGACCTCCGCGATCTCCCCGGCGATCTCGTGGCCCATCACCCGGGGCGGCCTGATGTGGTGGTGCCCGAACCGGTAGATCTTCACGTCCGTGCCGCACGTCGAGCAGTTGCGCACACGGATCTTCACCTCGCCGGGGCGGGCGACGGGCTCGGGCACCTCCTCCAGGCGGATGTCCCCGGGAGCGTGGAAACGGGCGACTTTCACTCGGAGTCTTCCTCTCCGTCCGGTTGCAGCAGGTGGATGACCTCGTCGACGTCGGCAGCGGCACGCAGGGCCGCGGCGCGGTCCGGGTCTAGCAGGATCTGGGCGAGTCGCGACAGCAGCCGCATGTGGCCGTCGCCGCGCGCCGCGATGCCGACGCACACCGTCACGCGCTCACCGTGCCAGTCGACGCCCTCGGGGAAGCGCAGCACGCAGATCGCGTCGTGGCGGACCGCCTCCTTCGACGTCAGCGTGCCGTGCGGGATGGCGACGCCCTCTCCGACGTACGTGGAGATCGACCGTTCGCGTTCGAGCATGGCCTCGGCGTAGGTCCCGTCCACCGCGCCGATCTCCTGAAGGACCGCTCCGCACTGCCGGATGGCGTCCTCGACGTCCGCGGCGGTCGCGGTGGTCCGTACGGCGCGGGGATCGAGGGGGAGCGGGGCCGTGCCGGCCCGGTCAGCCATCGATCGTGCCTCCGTTCTTGATGGCGGCGACGACCCGCGCCACGGCGGGGTCGCCGATGAAGACCTGGAACGGCACGAGCACGACGCCGGGGGCGCTCGCCCTGGCGCGGTCGGCCAGCCCGGTGTGGCAGACGATCACGTCGGCGTCGCCGGGGATCGAGTTGACCGGGGTGTGCTCCACGGTGACCGCGGTGCCCTTGAGTTGCTTACGCAGCGTGCTCGCGAGCATGACGCTGCTGCCCATGCCCGCGTCGCAGGCCACGATGAGTTTGCGGACGTCCTTGCCCTCGATGCCGGACATGGATCACGCCTCCTTGGTGGCGGGCACGCTCTCGGCCGCCGTCTCGCCGGTTGTCTCGTGCTTGTGGTTGTCGGTGTCGATGTCGGTGTCGTTCGTGCCGGTGGTGGTGCCGGTGGGGGTGGCGGTGGGGGTGGCGTCCTGCGCCGGCTCGTCCGGCTGGTCGCCGTTGGCGCGGCCGAAGCCCAGCAGCGCGGCGGCCACGGCGAAGGAGACGGCCGTCGCGACGACGATCCCGGCGATCGGCCCGAACCAGCCGCCCTTCGGGGTCACCGCCATGTAGGCGAAGATGCTGCCCGGCGACGGCGTCGCGACCAGGCCCGCCCCGGTGACCAGGAAGGTGAGCACGCCCGCGGCGCCACCGGCGATCACCGCGACGATCAGGCGCGGCTTCATCAGCACGTACGGGAAATAGATTTCGTGAATGCCGCCGAAGAAGTGGATGATCATGGCGGCGGGGGTGCTGGGACGCAGGGACCGCGGGCCGAACAGCAGGTAAGCGATCAGCAGGCCGAGGCCCGGGCCCGGGTTGGACTCCAGCATGAACAGGATCGATTTGCCGTGCTTGACCGACTCGGCGACGCCCAGCGGCCCGAGCACGCCGTGGTTGATCGCGTTGTTGAGGAACAGCACCTTGGCCGGCTCGATGATGACCGACGCGATCGGCAGGAGCGAGTGCGAGACGAGCCACGACACGCCGTCGCCCGCGACCTCGGTGACCTTCTCCACGACCGGGCCGATGGCGAGGACGCCGGCGATCGCCATGACCGCGCCGACGATGCCGGCGGTGAAGTTGTCGACCAGCATCTCGAAGCCGGCCCTGGTCCGTTCGGCGGTGAACCGGTCGACGTGCTTGAGGATCAGCGCGGCCAGCGGGCCGACGATCATGGCGCCGAGGAACATCGGGACGTCCGCCCCGACGACCACGCCCATCGTGGCGACGGCGCCGACGACCGCGCCGCGCTGGGCGTGGACCATCCGGCCGCCGGTGTAGCCGATGAGCACGGGGAGGAGGGTGCCGATGATCGGGCCGACCAGTTCGGCGAGTGTCTTGTTCGGTATCCATCCGGTCGGGATGAACAGGGCCGTGATGAGACCCCAGGCGATGAAGGCGCCGATGTTCGGCATGATCATTCCAGCGAGGTGGCCGCCGAAACGCTGGATCGTGGCCCGCACACCGGTGCCGTGGACGGTGGGGGTATAGGGCGTGGCCATTGAGGTGCTCCTTCCGGGGCGACCGGCCTGGCCGGCCGGCTGGGGGGTTCTCGGGTCGCTGCCATCCCCCCGGACATGAGCGAGCGAAGCGAGTGAATCAGGAAGTGCGAAGCGGGCGAAGCGAATGGATCAGGAAGTGCGAAGCGGGCGAAGCGAGTGGATCAGGATGTGCGAAGCGGGCGAAGGGACTGAAGCGGGTGAGTCGCCGGGGATGGTGTGGCGCGCTCACGCGCCCCCGGGCGCCGGGCGAGGGGGTGGCGTGAGCGGCCGGGCCGGGTCGGGGGGACCGATCCGGACGTGTGTGCGGTCGATGTCGGCCGGGCGGGGCATCCGGCTGCCGGGCAGCCCCACGGCGGCACCGGCCCAGGCCAGGCCCTCGGCGAGAGCCGCCTCGCCGTGGGCCCCGGCGGCGAGGAAACCCGCCAGCAGGGCGTCGCCCGCGCCCACGCTGCTGCGCGGCTCCTCGACGGCGCATTCGCCGTACCAGACCTGTTCGTCGTCCTCCACCAGCAGCGCGCCGTCGGCGCCGAGGCTGGTCAGGACCGACCGCGCGCCCATGGCGCGCAGCTTTCCGACCGCGTCGAGCACGTCGCCGACGTGGGCGATCGACGTGCCGGTGGCCTCGGCGAGCTCGTCGCGGTTGGGCTTGATCAGCGCCGGTCCGGCGTTCACCGCGGACACGAGGGCGGGGCCGCTCGTGTCGACCGCGAGGTTGATGCCGGCGTCGGCGAAGCGGCGGCACAGCCCGGCGTAGACGTCGACCGGTACGCCGGGCGGGAGGCTGCCCGAGGCGACCACCCAGTCGGCCGACCGGGCGGCGTCGAGCACGGCGCCCGCCAGTGTGTCCAGCTCGGCGGGGGTCAGCGCGGTGCCCGGCTCGTTCACCTTGGTGACCGTGCCGTCCGGCTCGGCGATCGCGACGTTGGACCTGGTCGGGCCCGTGACCGGCACGGGGATCATGTCGAGGCCCTCCGCCGACAGCAGGTCGAGGAGCCGGCGCCCCTCGTCGCCGCCGTACGGGATGACCGCGCACGACCGGACGTCGTTGGCCAGCAGGGCCCGCGACACGTTGACGCCCTTGCCTCCGGGGTCGAGGTGGGTGGCGGCCGCCCGGATGACGGCGCCGCGGGTGAGCGCGCCGACCTCGATCGTGCGGTCGAGGCTGGGATTGAGGGTCAGAGTGAGGATCATGCCCGGACCACCTCCGGTCCCGCTGCGGCCAGCGCGGCGGCCTGGTCGGGGTCGAGCCCGGTGTCGCTGATCACGACGTCGATCTCCCCGAGCGTGGCGAAGCGCGCCAGGTAGGTGCCGGAGAACTTCGTGTGGTCGGCCAGCAGCACGGCGCGGTCGGCGCAGGCGATCATCGCCCGCTTGATCGCCGCCTCGGCGGGGTCGGGGGTGGTCAGGCCCTTGGCCACCGAGCAGCCGTTGGTGGCCATGAAGGCCACATCGACGTTGAGCTGCGACAACTGCTGGATGGCCCAGTCCTCCACCGTCGCCAGCGTCCGGCCGCGCACCCGGCCGCCCAGCATGAGCACGGTCAGGTTGGGGCGGGTCGCCAGCGCCGTGGCCAGCGGCGGAGAGTTCACGACCACGGTGAGCTCGCGGTCAGGTGGCAGCGCCTGCACGAGCCGGCTCGTCGTGGAGCCCGCGTCGATGACCACGGCGCCGTCCTCGGGAAGTTCGGCCAGGGCGGCCTTGGCGATGCGCTCCTTCTCGGCCGTCATCACCTCGTCCCTCGCGGCGAGGGCGGGCTCGAACCCCAGGCGCTCGACCGGGATGGCGCCACCGTGCACGCGCCGCAGGACGCCGGCGCGCTCCAGGGCGGTCAGGTCGCGGCGGATCGTCTCCGTCGTGACGCCGAACCGTTCCGCCAGCGTCACCACGTCGACCCGGCCGGCGTCCCGTGCCGCCCGCAGGATCTCCTGCTGCCGCTCCTCGGCGTACATCGTGTTGGTTCACCGCCGTTTCGATGTTGTTTCGTATGTGTTTATACCCGTCTATGTTGCACGGTCAAGAGTGGCGAACGTTCTTCGTCGCGATCATGTTCGGGATTCCGCCGGCCGCCGGGGTTCCGCTGTCATTCGGTGTCGTACTGCGGATCGCCGCCCAGGCCCGGACGCCGGCCGGTCCGCCGCGGTCAGTCGATCAGCCCAGTGACGCCGTCGCCGCGCGCAGATCCCGCAGGGTGGCCGACGCGGGGGCGCGAGCCCTCCCGCGTCGTCCCGATCGCCTGCGGACCACCGGGCGTAGCCCCGCTTGAAGGCGAGGACTCCCAGCTCGGCCGCGAGGTGTGCGGTCGGGTCCGGGACGCCGCGGGCGATGAGCGCGGCGGTCATGGCGAGCCCTGAGACGACGGAAAGGCGTGTCCGTCTTCTCGAGGGCCGGGCCGGGCCTGGCCTCGCGTGAGCGGTTAGGGTGCTGGCTTCATCCGATCGAGTGGGGAGGCGCGGATGCGACCGTCGGGACCGGAGTGGGTCGAGGTGCGGCGACGCCTGAACGGGCACCGGCACGAGCTGGCCGTGGCGGCGGAGCGGCTCTATCCCGGAGTGGCGAGGGCCGGATCGACCCGCCTGCTCATCCGGGACGGCTGGATTCCGGCCACGCCGCTCGACCTGCGCGAGGTGCGGCTCTGCTGGGTGGAGGACGCTCCCGCCGCCGACGTCACGGGCCGGGAACCGGAGGCGGCGGCCCTGTTGCCGGAGGGCGCCGGCGCCTACCCGGACGCGCTGGGGACTTTCGCCCGTCCCCGGCTTTTTGAGGACCGCACCTGCTACCGGCTGCTGGAGGTCGCCTGGCCGGAGCTGACCTTCACCCGTGCGCGCTACTTCGACGGCGTGAGCGTGGGGGAGGCGGCCGCCCACGAGTTCGCCGCCCACGAGTCCGGCGCCCAGGAGTCCGGCGCCCAGGAGTCCGGCGCCCAGGAGTCCGGCGCCCAGGAGTCCGGCGCCCACGAGTCCGCCGCGTCTGAGGGCGGGCAGCCGCCGCCGTTCCGCGCGCTCGTGGGCGATCCCACCGATCTGCGCCGCCGGCCCGCGCTCTGCGCGATCTCGACGCTGACGCTGCGGCACGACCGTCGTACGGGGGAGACGTCGTTCGTCCTGCACTGGCGCGACGCGGCCCGGGTGGCGCACGGCGGCGGGCTGTTCCAGGTCATGCCGGTCGGGGTCTTCCAGCCCGCGTACGAGTCCGCGGGCGCGGAGAAGGCCGACCTCGACCTGTGGAAGTGCGTGGTCCGCGAGTACGCCGAGGAGTTCCTCGGGCGGGGGGAGGAATACGGCGACGGCTTCGACTACGAGAGCTGGCCGCTCTACCGGCTGCTGACGGACGCCCGTGCGGACGGCCGCGTGCGCTCCTTCATGCTGGGCGTGGGGGTCGATCCGCTGACCTTCGCGACCGACTTCCTCACGGTGACCGTGCTGGAGGCGGAGACGTTCGACGCCGTCTTCGGCGAGGTCGCCGCCTCCAACAGCGAGGGACAGGTCGTGGGCCGCGTCCCGTTCGACGCGGGGACAGTGCGGCGCTACGTCCGCCATGAGCCGATGCAGGCGGCGGGCGCGGCCGTGCTGGACCTCGCCTGGCGGCACCGCGAGGCTCTCCTTCAGTCACACGCACGCCGTCCCCGCCTGCCGATCAGGCCGAGGGGACGCTCAGCGGAAGTTCCGCCTGGCGGTCCCCCCGAGAAAGGGTGACCCTCGGACCGGCTCCGCCGGGCAGCGCGTCACTTGTCGCGCGCGGCGGACCGTTTGATGATCTCGGTCTCGACCGTCTGGTGCAGCTCGTCCGACGTGAAGCCGAGGTCGCGCAGGATCCGCGCGGCCACACTGTCCTCGGCGCGGATCAGGCCCAGCAGCGTGTGTTCCGTGCCGACCCAGTCGTGACCGAGGTCGGCCGACGCGCGGGATGCCTGCTCGATGGCCTCCTTGCTCTCCGGCCGGAAGGCGATGTGACCCCGCAGCGCCTTCTGCCCGGCCGGCGGCATCGCTTCCTCGACGGCGTCGCGGATGCGTCGCTCGGACTCGATCTTCGCCATCAGCACCTCGTACGCCAGGCCCCGCGGTTCGCCGAGCAGGCCGAGCAGGATGTGTTCTGTGCCGATGAAGTCGTGCTTGTACGTCCGGGCGGCCTCCTGCGCCAGCACGATGCTGTGCCGGTTCAGGTCGGTGAACCGCTCGAACACGTTGGGCGCGTGGCGTTGCTGGGCGGCCTGTTTGGACACCCCGATGGCGTCACCGACCTCGCTCCACGACGCGCCGGCCTGCCTGGCCTTGCGAACGTAGTGGTCGACGAGCTGATCGCCGAGGTCGGACAGGGTCTGGGCGCGGAGGTGCGCCTCGCTGATGCGGGCCAGGTCGCCGGCGTCGGGGAGTTCCTCGTCGAGGCGGGCGATCAGGTCGGCGAGGTGGATGTTGAGTGGGCTCATGCGTCAACCGTAGGTTGACGATCGTCCAATCGTCAATCTGTAATTGACGCATGTCTCTTGTGTCCGGCGCGGGCCGCGACGCCGCCGCGCACCGGCGTGCGGCTCCCGTACGGCGTCGCGGCACGGGCCCCTGCGCAGGGCCGTCAGTAGCCGTAGCGGCTCTTCAGGTGCCGCCAGACGTCGCGCAGCATCCACGCGTCGAACTCGGTGATCGACGTGGCGGAGCCCGCCTTCATGAGGAAGCAGCACTGCCCGGACGGGGTCCAGTCGTAGAAGTCGTCCAGGCCGAAACCGTGCCCGATCTCATGGAGGAGGATGTGGATGTCGTCGCTGTCGAGGTTGTCCACCAGATACTCGCTGCCGACGCGCTGTCCCCAGGCGCCGCCCATGCCGCCGGTCATGCCCTCGGTGAGCCACAGCGACATGTCGTAGTGGCGCGAGGCGCCGCCGGGGCAGTCGGGATAGGTGCCCGACGGGTTGAACAGGCGTCCGCACGGCTCGGCGCACTGCGGCGCGTCCTCGCGCAGGTCGCCGACGTACACGTCCACCGAGTCGTCGCTCCACTGCAGGGTGGCACGGTCGCGTACGGCCCAGCCGACCACCTTCACGGGCACCTCGGCGTACGGCCAGCCGTTGTGGCCGGCCATCACGTCCATCCACTTCTTGAACGACCGGGCCAGGGCGGCGTGGATCTTGTCGCGCAGCTCCACCGAGACCGGGGCGCTGGAATCCCAGCGGACGCAGTAGTTGACGCTGCCGCCGTTGGCGATGATCTGGTCCCAGGCGTAGTCGCGGAAGCCGTACAGGTCGGGGTTGGTGGACTCGACGTGCCGCCAGACCTCGTCGAGCGGCGCGGCCATGGCGGCGGGCGGGCTCCACCCGCTCTGAAGGCCGGTGGCGTCGGCGAACGCCTTGATTTCGAGCAGACCGACCGAGGCCCGGCCGCTGCGCAGGACGACGCGCAGCCGGGTGGTGGTGACGGCGGGGAACGTGACGGTGTTGTAGGTGTCGGCGGCGGTGGGATAGGAGGCGGGGATGTCCACGTACGCGGCGCCGTCCCAGCTCTGGAGCTTCCACGATGCCGGGAGCCGGACGCCGCCTCCGTCGTCGAAGAAGTAGACCTGCGCAGAGGAGACCGTCTGGGCGGACGGCCAGGTCAGCAGGGCCCACTGCTCTCCGGCGTCGGGCCAGGTGCCCCAGCGGCGGTTCCGCGTGTCGTCGGAGCGGTCCGGGTCGATGCCGTCGTTGACGGCGGCCACGTTCTCCCAGGGAGAGGTGTAGGAGGCGGAGGCCGTGGCCGACGGGGCCACGTTCACGGTGGCGGCGTCGGCGCGCGCGGGCGTCAGCAGGAAGCCTGTGACCAGCGCGAGAACGGCGAACAGTCGCCTCATACTGTCTCCTTCACGGCGCGGTAAGCGTTCACCGGCCGCTGTCCGGGGGTGTCGTGCTGTGGAGCGGAAGTGCTCCACGAGTTTTTTCTGTCACAAATGGGGTGTCAAGCCCCCATTTAGGACGATGTAGCGGCGCGAGGCATCGACGCCGCCAGGAGGAGCCGCAACATCGACGACAACCCGGTGGATTTTGGAGAGAGTCGCTGATCCTAGGATGAGCCGGTGGTTTTGAGGACGAAGCAGCGATGACCGGGATGACGTCGCGTGGATGACGGAGCGGTCAGGGACGACACGACACCGGAGCATCTGGACACCGGCGCGGCGCCGGAGGACGACACCGCGCGCGGGGGCCCTGCGGAGCAGCCGCGAAGCCGCACCATCTGGACAGGCCGCCTGGCGGTCGCCGCCCTGGTGCTGGCCGCGCTCAATCTCCGGCCCGCGGTCACCAGCCTCGGGCCCGTGCTCGAAGAGGCCCGTGCCGCCCTCGGGATGAACGCGACCGTCGCCGGACTGCTCACGTCCGTACCGGCCGTGTGCTTCGCGCTGGTCGGCTCGGCGGCCCCTCGCCTGGCCCGCCGTCACGGACCGGACGGCGTCGTCCTCGCCGGGATGGCGGCGGTCGCGGCCGGGCTCGCCCTGCGCCCGTTCGTCGCGAACACCCCCGTCTTCCTCACCCTGAGCGGTCTGGCGCTGGCCGGGATCGCGGTCGCCAACGTGCTGCTGCCCGTCGTGGTCAAGCAGCGCTTCCCGGACAGGGTCGGCATGATGACGGGCCTGTATTCCATGGCCCTCAACCTCGGCGCCTCGACCGCCGCGGCCGTCACCGTTCCGCTCGCCGGCGCGTTCGGCGGTGACTGGCGTGCCGGTCTCGCAGCCTGGGCCGTCCTCGCCGCCGTCGCCCTGCCGCCCTGGCTCGCCCTCGTCCGCGACGGCCGGGGGCCGGTCGAGCGGCAGGCCGGGCGATCGGCGGGCGGGGACGCCGCCGCGGAGGCCGGGGCGCGCGTCCGGGTCGCCCGCAACCCGACGGCCTGGGCCCTCGCCGTGTACTTCGGCCTCCAGGCCACCTCCGCGTACGTGATCATGGGCTGGCTGCCCCAGATGTTCCGCGACTCCGGGCTGTCGGCGGAGACCGCCGGTCTGCTGTTCGCCCTCACCTCGGTGCTCGGCGTGCCGCTGTCCTTCGTGCTGGCCGCCGTCGCCGGACGGCTGCGGGACCAGAGGGGCATCGCCGTCCTGCTCGGAGTGTTCGGGCTCGCCGGGTATGCCGGACTGTGGGCGGCTCCCGCCGCCGCTCCCTGGCTGTGGGCGGTGCTGCTCGGTGTGGCCAACTGCTCCTTCCCGCTGGCCCTCACGATGATCGCGATGCGCGGCCGGGACGGTGCGACGGTGATCCGGTTGTCCGCCTTCGCGCAGAGCGCCGGCTACCTGCTGTCGATCCCCGGCCCGATCCTGGTCGGAGCGCTCTACCAGCACACCGGCGGCTGGCGAGCGCCGCTGGTCTTCGTGGTGTTCCTCATGCTGCCGCAGATCGCCGCCGGATACGTCGCGGGCCGCGATCGGCAGATCTGACTGTCGAGCTCTCTGGGGAAAAATCATTGGATTCCGCCGTACGCCGATGACGATCATTGGGGGATGCAGCAGGAGGACATCTGGAATGCCGACGCCGCCCGGCGTTACGACACCCCGGGCACAGGAATGTTCGCTCCGGAGGTCCTCGGGCCGGCGGTCGAACGCCTCGCCGGACTCGCGGGCGACGGGCGGGCGCTCGAGTTCGCCATCGGCACCGGGCGCGTGGCAATCCCGCTCGCCGAGCGTGGGGTGCCGGTCACCGGGATCGAGTTGTCGCGTCCGATGATCGACCAGTTGCGTACGAAGGCGGACGAGGAAACGATCCCCGTCATCGTCGGCGACATGGCGACCGCCGTAGCTCCGGGGGAGTACACGCTCGTCTACCTCGTCTACAACACGATCTCCAATCTGCTCACCCAGGCCGAGCAGGTCGCCTGCTTCCGCAACGCCGCCCGCCACCTGGCACCCGGCGGCCGCTTCGTGATCGAACTCTGGGTGCCCGAGTTGCGCAAGCTCCCGCCGGGTCAGCAGGCCGTGGTGTGGCATCACGAGCCCGGGTATATCGGCCTGGACACCTACGACGTTCTGCGGCAGCAGATCGTGTCGCACCATTTCCGATTCGACGAGAGCGAACACGCACGCCTGTATCGCAGTCCTCATCGGTACATCTGGCCGGCCGAGCTCGACCTCATGGCCCAGCTGGCCGGGTTCGAGCTGGAGAGCAGGCACGCGGACTGGACCGAGACCGAGTTCACCGCCGAATCACGTTCGCACGTGTCCGTCTATCGCATTCCGCCCAGCCGCATCGCGTCGGAATAAGGACGATCGCCGGACCCGATACGCGCATTCGACCGTGACGATCCGCTCTTCGCACAAGGGGCGAAGGGCGGACGAGTGGGTGTGCCGCTCCTGGCGACAAAGGGAGAGCCCCGCGAGGCGACCACCTCGTGGGGCAGGCGGGTCCGGCAGGTTCGATGTGCGGTTATCCGGTCCTTGCTGCTGTTGCTGTCTCACTCTCCCTGCTGCTGATGCCGCTACCGGGGTTCGCGGACCTGCCGACGCTCTTCCACGCGTCAGTCCATGCGGCCGCGTTCCTCGAATCGGCCTCGTTCGCGGCCTCGTTCTTCGAATCGTCCGCGTTCGCCGCGTTCTGCGAACCGGCCTCGTTCACCGCGTTCTGCGAATCGGCCTCGTTCGCGGCCGCGCTCTTCCATGCGCCCGCGTTCCTCACGGCCTCGTTCGCGGCCTCGTTCTTCGAATCGTCCGCGTTCCTCACGGCCTCGTTCGCGGCCACGTTCTTCGAATCGTCCGCGTTCCCGGCCTCGCTCTTCGAATCGGCCTCGTTCGCGGCCGCGCTCTTCCATACGCCCGCGTTCCCGGCCGCGTTCCTCGAATCGGCCTCGTTCGCGGCCGCGCTCTTCCATGCGCCCGCGCTCGCGGCCTCGTTCCCGGCCATAGTGGCCGTACTGACGGTGGCGCTCCCGGCCACGACACCTACCTCCGGGGCAGGGCTGTGCGGGGCTCTGCGTGACCTGCGCGGTGCTGCCGGCGGCATAGACCGGCTGCGTCTGCATAGTCACCGGGACGATGAGGGCCGACGCTGTGATCGCGCCAGCAGCCAGTGCTTCTTTGAGCATGAGTATCACTCCGTCGACTCCGTGACTGTCGCCGGGGAACACCCGGATACACGGAGCGCGAATCGATCCATCGAACCTTGGAACCAGACCCTGATTTCCACGCTAGAGGTAACAAAAGGTCCCGTCACCCAGGAATGCGCAAACAACCGCTTTTCGCAACAAAAAAGGCGGTCAATGCGAGTTATTGCAGGAGCATTTTCGCGGTCCCGGCACTCCCTTTACGTGGGCCGCTCAAGGCCTTCCACATCATTGAGACGCATTGGTTGTGATCGCACATCACCGGCCGCAGCCCGTCTCCGGCACCTCACGGTTCGTTACGGTGGATCGCTGACCGAGACCGCGCGGGTTCTCGAGGTTGCCGTGACCGAGGTGAAGGAAGCGGGTTGGGGCGTCTCCTGAATTCGGGGGAGCATGAGGTGATCAGCCCAGCGGGACGGTCCATTCGAGGCGGGCGCCGCCGACGTCGGGGGAGGTGAGGGCGAAGGCGCCGCCGAGCCGTTCGGCGCGGTCGGCGAGATTGCGCAGGCCACTGCGGCGGCCCTCAACCGGGATGCCGACGCCGTTGTCCTCCACCACGAGGGTCAGCCGCCCGTCGCCGGCCTGGACGCTGACGTCGGCGCGGCTGGCTTTGGCGTGGCGGACGAGGTTGGACAGGGCCTCGCGGAGGACGGCGAGCAGGTGCTCGGCGACTTCGGCGGGCACCTCGTTGTCGAGCCGGCCCTCCAGGCTCAGGCCCGGCATGAAGCCGAGGTGCCCGCGGGCGCCCTCGACCAGGTCCACGACCTGGGCGCGCAGGCTGGGCGCGGCCTCCTCGCGCGGCGTCTGCAGCGCGAAGATGGTCGAGCGGATCTGCCGGATCGTGGTGTCCAGCTCGTCGATCGCGCTCTGCAGCCGCGAGGAGGCCTCCGGCCGCTCGACCAGGCGAACCGCGCTCATCAGTGTCATGGCCACCGCGAACAGCCGTTGGATGACCACGTCGTGCAGGTCTTTGGCGATGCGGTCACGGTCTTCCAGCAGGCCGAGCCGTTCGGCGTCGCGGCGGATGTCGGCCAGCTCCAGCGCGACGGCCGCCTGCCCGGAGAACGCGTGCAGCATGCGCAGCTCCGACTGGCTGAACGGCATCCGTCCCGAGCGCCTGACCAGCGCCAGCACGCCGCGTACCGCCTCCGCGGCGCCCAGCGGCACGGCGGCCGCCGGTCCCACCGGCTGATCGTCTGCCCAGACCAGATGCGCCTGGCTCTGATCGAGATCGTCCAGCATCAGTGGTTCCCCACCCAGGAACGCCCGGCCGGCGAGGGATCCTTCGACCGCGACCTCGTCGTCGACGAGACGGACTCCCGGACGCCCGTGCTCGGTGAGCGCACCGTCCTGCAGCGCCACGCGCAGAACGTCGCGGTCGTGGTTGGGGAGCAGGATCGCCACCGCGTCGGCGTCGGCCATCTCACGGGCGCGCCGGGCGATCAGCGTGAGCACTTCCTTCGATTCGGCGCCGGACAGCAGCCGGGTGGTGATGTCGGAGGACGCCTGGAGCCAGGTCTCCCGGCGGCGGCTCTCCTCGTACAGGCGCGCGTTCTCGATGGCGACGCCCGCGGCGGTGGCCAGGGCGACGACGACCGCCTCGTCGTCCTCGTCGAACTCCCCGCCCCCGCGTTTCTCGGTCAGGTAGAGGTTGCCGAACACCTCGTCGCGTACGCGGACCGGCACGCCGAGGAAGCTGCCCATGGACGGGTGGCCGGGCGGGAAACCGTACGACTCGGGGTGCCGGGAGATGTCGGCCAGCCGCAGGGTTTGGGGTTCCTTGATCAGCAGGCCGAGCAGGCCGAGCCCGTGCGGCCAGTGCTCGATCCTGGCGATCTCCTCCTCGCTCAGCCCCACCGGCACGAACTGGACGAGCGTGTTCTCCTCCCCGATCATGCCCATTGCCCCGTACGTCGCGTCGACCAAGGTGGTGGCGGTCTCCACGATGCGCCGCAGCACCGTCTCCAGGTCCAGGTCACTGCCGATCGAGACGACCGCCTCCAGCAGCGCGTGCACCCGATCCCGGGTGGTCAGCACCGTCTGCAGGCGCGACTGCAACTCGGCCAGCAAATCGTCCAACCGCATGCTGGGAATCAGAGAACCGGACTCCTTCTCCGTCATGGTGCGCAGTTTCGCATCGACCACACGCCGGTGCCCACCTCCGGGGAGGCCGTCACCAGCGTCCGCGAGCGGAACAGGGCGCGGCCACGTGCGCCACCACCGGCTCGCCGCGAACGACACGGCGGTACGCCTCGCGGGCAGTGGCGCGGATGCGTTCCGGAAGTGCGGAGGTGGTGGGGCGGATGGACACGTAGATGTGCACCATCCCGTCGACCTCCGCCAGGCGCACGTCGTCCACCGCTTCGGTGAACGCCTCCTGCAGGGCCTTCCGCACGGTGCGTCGTGCGATCGGACCGGTCACCGGATCCCGGTCCTTTTCGTCTGCCTGTTCGTCTTCCTGGCCCCGGGGGATCGGACGGGGATCGGTGCTCAGAGTCGTCATGACACAACCGTCCCGCCGATCGTCCCGCGCGGGGCAGGGCCGAAGGTCCCCAGCCCTCGCGACGGTCGTCGGTTCCGGCCGGCGATCCGCTCACGGCCGGAGTCGGTGAAGCCGGGCCGGTAACCGGGCCGCTCGCCGACCGATAGTGACGGACAAATAACCGAACGTATCGGCCGTCCTGCATATCGGCGGGGTGCTCAGCAGCCTCTCCTAAGGGTGGAGTATCTGTTCGGCGTGCTGTGCGCTGGGTATTGAGATTGGCTTTTCGTACGCGTATGATACAAGTAACACTACAGCCGAAACGTGAATGCTTGCCGGAAGGCGCGTACCTTCCCGGATCATCCGATGATGGTTTCGAGATAAGGCTGACGTTGACGCGTTGGTCGGGAAGGCACGCCCGTGCCGCTCACGTTAGTGTGCAACTTTCAGGTTGACCACCATAACGGTATGGCGGGCGCCTGTTTCGTCGGCGAGCGGGGCGGTCACGATGACCGCCCGGTCGTGCCCATCGGCTCGCACCGGCCGCAGAAGATCCTCGCGGCGGCCGGCGCGATCGAGGTCGGGGGCATGTCTGTGCACGACACGCTCGCCGGCGAGGCGGCGGGCGAACGCCGGCGGCTCTCCTCGGTGATCCCGCGTCTGCGAGGAACCGCGAATCGGCGAACCGCACTTGTGCGACCCGGTGAACGCGCATGTCGCGCCTGGCCTGGCGTGGTTCCTCGGCCCGGCTGCGGTCCCGTGCATGCCGGTGAGCACCACGTCTGGCCGAGCAGTGGAAGCCCCGGCGATGCGCGTCCGTGGTTGGTGGCCTGCCTGCGGCGGACCGCGTCCGACTGCCGGCCGTCCGCCCGGGGGCCCACGGCGCTCACGCCGGCATCCGGCCGGGCCGGCGCGAAGCGTGCCTGCCGGGCCGATCGGAATGCACCCCGTCGTGAAGGAGGCCCCGATAGCCGCTTGACAATCTCGATCCGCGGGTCTTGACAACTGCTCGACGGCGTGGGAGTCACATCTGGAGGAGGTCGATCGTAAATCAATTCGTCATGGTAAGCGAGCCGCGCATTGCGACCCGATTGCGCGGTCCTACTGAGATGAATTACGGGGAGGATTCACGTGCAAATCGATGTCATGGTGTCCGACGAACTGCAACTGTCCCGTTTCGCGCTTACCGCGTTGCTTGAGCGAAGCGAGGCCATCCGAGTCGTCGGAGCAGCGGGCAGCAGCCTTGACGCACTGGAGTTCGCGGAGACGCATCGGCCGGACGTCACGATCATCAGTTTCGAGGGCGCGGACAATGACGCGATCGCGATCGCCGAGAAGATCGCGAGCCTTCCGGGGTGCCGGAGTCTGCTGCTCGCCACGGCGTTCAGCAGGACCGTCGTCCGTCAGGCCTTCAGCAGCGGGATCGACGGCATGGTGCAGCGGAGCGCTCCGCCGCGCCAGCTCTTCGACGCCATTCACCGGGTGCACCAGGGAGAGCGGGTCTTCGACCCGGAGCTGACGGTCGCCGCTCTGGCCAACGGAGGTTGCCCGTTGACCCTGCGGGAGCTCTCCGTTCTCGAGTACGTCGCGCAAGGTGACACGGTGACCGAGATCTCGGCGCGGTTGCATCTGTCCGAGGGAACCGTGCGCAACTACCTGTCGTCCGTGGTGGCGAAGCTGGGTGCGCGCAACCGGATAGACGCGTTACGGATCGCCCAGAGCGCACACTGGATCTGAATATCGCGATTACCGCATTCAGGCATGCGGTGGTCGTGCAAGATTTCAGTCTGCAATGACGGCGTCAAAGGGTGTTGAACGCGCCGATGCGCTTCCACGCCACCGGCATGAGGATCGTCGCGGAGACGGTCCGCGTGTGGCTTCGGCTGAGGGCGTGCGGTCGTCGTGCGACGACCGTGTGGCCTTGGCCGAAGTGCCGGCCGCGAGGCTGAACGCGTTGGAACGCGGGAGGCCCGGCCGCGGGCCGGGACCGCCGAGTAACGTGCGGCGACCCCGAACCGGGGGCAGGGGTGACACTCGGCCGGCGCCTCAGGGAACGCGTTGATGCGGGTGGCGAGTGCGACGGGACGCGATGGTGTACCGCGGGCACCTGAGCGTGCGGGTGCGCGGGCCGGCCGCTCCTTCATGGGGCCGGCAGCAGAGCACGTGGGCCGGGTCGGCGAGGTCTTCGCCGGCCCGGCCGCAATCATGCGATCGACCGATTCGCCCGGTGCCGCGATCGGCACGATGTCCGCCCGGCCACGCCGGCTTCTCCACGCTGCCGCCGCCTGGAGCGGGCGGCCACCGGCGGGACCCGACGCTTGCGGCGGTGCGCGGCAGGACCTCGCCCGAAGCGGTGCCGGCGGGGCGCGGGGTGAACGCCGGCCCGAGAGACGCGGGTGAACGAGGTCCGGTGCGTCGCCTCCTGATTCGGGGACTCGCCGGAATGCGTCTCGCCAAGGCTTTCGAACCGCACACCGGCTCGATTCCTGTTTCTGAGCCATCGCTTGTGGATTGCCGGTCCGTCCGAATGACCCTCGGCGCCGCCGGGCTTGCCCTGCCGCCGGCCCGCGACGCCGGGGGTCGCGGCGGAACCGAACTACTCCGCACGTCGTAGGATGCTTGACTGATACTACTGACGGGGTAGTCGGAAAAGTCGTCAGGAAGTCGACGACGTGGGGAAGTCGGCGCGGGAGCATTCCACTAATCGACCCGCTCTGGAAAGGACCAATCCAATGCTGTTCGTCGAGCTGCTGGTGCCGAAGGGCGTTTTCGAGGAGCATGAGCGCCGCAGGTTCGCCGAGCGGCTGACCGGGCGGCGCCTGTTGTCGGACGCTGACGGTGAAGCGACGGCCCTGAATTCCGACATGATCGAACTGTTCAACGCCCTCACTCACGTGGTGGTGCGCGAGGAGGAGATCTGGAGCGTGGGCGGACGCCTCTCCGATGCCTCGCAGGGCCCCAGGTACATCGTGAACGTCATCGTTGGAATGTGGGGCAAGGAGCTGAGCGAGCATCTCATCTCCCGCATCACCGCCGAGCTGGGAGAGGTGGAAGGAAATCCCGAACCGCGGGCCGTGGTGAACGTGATTCCCCTGCCCGAGGGCGGCTATGGCCTGTACGGACGAGCCCAGCGCCCGTCCGACGTCCCGCAGCTGATGACGAAGACGCTCCGGATTCCGCAGGCGGACTCGGCGGGCATCCAGTACGCCTACGTCATCGAGACGAGGGACGAGCAGGAACGGCGCTGGTCCTCGATCGTCGACTTCGGCGACGTGATCGGGCGCGGAGTGGAAGACGACCTCCCCAGCAGTGGGGGGGACTTCGCGCGGGCCACTTTCGACGCCTACCTCAACCGGCTCGTCGACCACGCGCCGGGCGCGGTGGAGTTCTTCCTGTACGAAGATGAGGACGACACTCAGTGGCGCATCCAGATATGGGACGTCCGGGCAACCGGCTACGACCGGATCAGCAGCGTGCCTCCGCCGGGGGACGGCGCCCGGCAGCAGTACCCGCTCGCCCTGCGCGCCGAGCGGATCCCGCCGCAACTGGTCGTCAACTTCCCCGGCGATGTGGTCCGGAGCCGTCTGCAGGCCAAGCAACTCGCGCGGCAGAAAGCGCGAGAGGCGGGGGCGCCGGAGCCGGGCACGGGCACGGCGGCGCCTCGGACGGGGCGTGCCGGTGCGGTCTCGCCGGGTCCGGAGGACGCGGCCTGATCGGCAGGACATCGTCGCGCCGGCCCTCGATCCCGCGGCACGTGCGGTGAAAGACGACCGGCGTATGGCGGCGCAATGGCTCCGGGAACTCGTATTTGGTTGCGCCTAAATGAGTTTCTAATACTCGGATACGCGATTCTCACTTCTCCGGGTCGGCCGCTAGATGGTCACCCGCCGCCATGCTAGCCTCAATTCGAGTCAACGCGGTGTTCTGTGGGAGGTGATGCTGTGGGCGAGCATTCGACGGACGGCTGGCCGTGAGAATCGATGGGCTCGGTCGTGAATTTCTCATCTCTTGAACAATAGCGAATTCTGCTCGTCGGCCGGAAGCCGACGCCGAGGGCGAGCGATGTCGGCGGGCGGGCGGACGCGTGCGACGGCGAGCCGCTGCGTGCGGTCGCCGCACGGACGGGAGACCGCCTTCGTAGCCTCGCGCGGCCTCAGCGCCGAGGCGCGCGCGTGAGGGGCATGGCCGCTTATCGGCCTCGCCCACTTGCGATGTCGTCCACCTGCGATGTCGTCCACCTGCGATAAGGAACTCCGCGAGCATCGCATCGTGGCCGACGCGCTCGCGGGCGCGTCGCGGTCCCACCGCTCGGCTCCGCGAGTATCGAGGCGTCCGTCCATGATCCGCCCCCTGTACGGCATCTTTCCACCCGGGCTCACGGCGTGCTCGTGACGCCGATGCCGAATGCGAGAAAAGTGGCCGCTACGGCGCCCCACATCGGCGGTCTGCAACAGGCTCGGCGGGTCGTCCTGGCGCGCCGTTGTCAGCGCACAATACCTCTTCGATTAGTTCCGCGGCCTGCGGATCGCTTCAGATCTCCTAATCGCCTCGTCTTGCTGCTCGAGCGCGCGGGATCACGGTTGAACGCCGGCAGGCGTGTCCTTTCCGCGTGCCTCGTCTCGTGTCGTCGTGCGGTGAGTTTCTGAAGCGTTCAGTAGGCCGATTCGTGACGGTTACCGAGCCGTGCACACGGCAGGAAAGAAAGAGGAAACCAGGGTCATGGTCGATTTGCCGCACGCCGCCAGTGCTGCCGCGGTGATTAGTGAACACGCCCGCTCGACGCCGGAGCGCACCGCGCTGATCTTCGTGGACGACGTGGAGCGGGCCGACGGCGCCACCCAGTGGTCGTACGCCCAACTGGACGCCGAGGCCAGGCGGATCGGCGCATGGCTGCGTGCCCGCTTTCCCGCGGGCGACCGGGTGCTCCTGCTGTATCCGACAGGGCTCGACTTCGCCGCGGCCTTCGTCGGTTGTCTCTACACCGGCATGGTCGCCGTACCCGCGCCACTGCCCGGCCGGTATCGCCATGAGCGCTCCCGGGTGCGCAGCATCGCCGAGAACGCCGCTGTGTCCGCGATCCTGACCGACAACGACAACCTGGCCGCCGTCGCGGAATGGGCCGAGGCCGAAGGGCTCACCGGCACACCCCTGCTGGCCACGGACAGCGCGGACCTGGCGGACCCGGGCGTGTGGACGCCGGAGGACCTGAACCACGAGACGCTCGCGATGCTCCAGTACACCTCGGGCGCGACGGGTGAGCCCAAGGGCGTGATGCTCAGCCACGGCAACATCCTCCACAACGTGGACAGTCAGCGCCGTTCGTGCGCGATAACCCAGGAGACCCGGCTGGGCGGATGGATCCCCCTGTATCACGACATGGGGCTGCTCGGTCAGTTGCTGCCCGCGCTGTTGCTCGGTGCCAGCTGCGTGCTGATGCGTCCCAGCGCCTTCCTGCTGCGGCCGCATCATTGGCTCTGGATGATCGACAAGTACGACATCGAGCTGTCGGCGGCCCCCGACTTCGCCTACGAGCTGTGCTGTGCCCGGATCACCGACGAGCAGGTGATCGGCCTGGATCTGTCCCGGTGGCGGTTCTCCGCCGACGGTTCGGAGCCGATCAGCGCCGCGACGATGGACATGTTCGCGAAACGGTTCGCCCCGGTGGGCCTCCGGGACGACGTGCTGTGCCCCTGCTACGGCATGGCCGAGTCGACGGTCTACGTGTCCGGCGAACCGTACCGGAAGGCCGTGGTGACCACCGTGGACGCCGATCAGCTCGAACAACACCGGTTCGTGCCGGCCGAGTCCGGCGCCGAACTGGTGAGTTGCGGGACGCCGCGCGACCACGACGTGCTGATCGCCGACGCGCGGACCGGCAAGGTGCTGCCCCCGGGTGTCATCGGTGAGATCTGGCTGCGCGGTCCCAGTATCTCCAGGAGCTACTGGCGTAACGACGCCGCGACCGAGCGGGCCTTCACCCCGGGCGGCTATCTGCGTACGGGCGACCTCGGCACGCTGCACGACGGCGAGCTGTACGTGACCGGGCGGCTCGACGAGGTGATGACCCTGTGCGGCCGGCACCTCTATCCGCAGGACATCGAGCGGGAACTGCGTGCGCGGCATCCCGAACTCGGCAGTGCCGGCGCTGTTTTCGCGGTGTCGCTCGCCGAGGCCGGCAGCGAGGACCTCCTCATCGTCACGCACGAGATCAAGGGGCGCCAGGCCGAGGCGCGACTGCGGCAGCTGGCCGTCCAGATCAAGCAGACGGTCGCGCGCGAGTTCGGGGTCCACGTCGACGGCGTCGCTCTGTTGCGGCGTGGCGGGGTCCGGCGCACCACGAGTGGAAAGATCCAGCGCGCGGCGATGCGCCGCCTGTTCCTGGACGGCGAGCTCAACGCGGTGCACGTCGACTACGAGCTGCGCGTGGCGAACGCGCTGTGGTTGAGCCGTCAGGGGCCGGTAGACCGTGACGAACCGGCACGGTTCTCCGGGGGCGGCCTCGCCTCCCTTCACTGACCGGCCCGCCGAATCCTTCCACGCCCGTCGGGCCCGTCCGGGCCCGACGGGCTGACGCGGTTTCCGGCCGGGGCGCGTCCGCGCCCGGGCATGCCGGGGTCATCGGCAGGCCGGCGTTACCGGACGAGGTCCGGTGCGGCGTCCTGGGGACTCACCCGAACGCGGTTCACCAGGGGCGTCCGGACCTCGTGCCGTTCGCGTACCCGGGCTCAGTCGCCCTGGAGTGCCTCGGCACGCTGCCCCGGTGCGCCGCGGCGCACCGACCTCAGAACCGCGTCCAGCTCCCGGAAGACCTCACGACTGTGCGCGGCCGCCGCGGGCACGATGTCCTGCATCACGAAGTAACCATGCACGAGACCCGGTCCGGGCACATAGCGAACGGTTACTCCCGCCGTACGCAGCTTCTCGGCCATCTCCGCTCCCTCGTCACAAAGCGGGTCGAATTCGGCCGTGGCGAGCACCGTCGGCGGCAGATCCCGGACGTCGGCGCTCAGCAGATCGACGGCGGGTTCGCGGCGCTGCCGCGGATCGGGCGCGTACAGCTCGTAGTGCCAGGCCATGTCGTCGACGGACAGCAGATACCCCTCGGCGTGCTCACAGGCCGAGGCGATACGCAGGCTCGGATCCACGGGCGGATACAACAGCAGCTGCGCGGCGAACTCGACGTCGCGGGTGTCGCGCGCGTCGAGCGCGACGCCGAGCGCCATGTGGGCGCCGGCGCTGTCACCGGCGATCACATGGTCGCGACCGGGAAAGGACCGGCTCGTCCAGCGTGCCGCCGCGATGGCGTCGCGCAGCGGCGTGGGATACGGGAACTCCGGCGCCCGCCGGTAGTCGGCCGAGACGACGACGGCGTTCAGCGACGCGGCCATGGTGCGGCAGCCCCAGTCGTGCGTGTCGACGTCGCCGAGCACCCAGCCGCCACCGTGCAGGTATGTGATCACCCGGCCCTCGTCGGACTCCGGGGTGTACACCCTGCACCGGAACGACCCTCCGTCCGCCGTGCCGATCGTCGTGTCGACGGCGGTCACGGCGGCCTGGGGGCCGTCGTCCAGCCGGCGAGGGCGGATCGCGCTCGCCCGATACTTCTCGCGGGCGTCTTCCACGGTCATCGCACGAGCCGGAGTCGGAGGGCCGCCGGCGTGCTGCCAGGTGATCAGGTTACGGAGTATGCGGTCCAAAGGCATGGCGGCCCTCCTGCGCACTGGATCGATGTGAATTACGAGACCATTGTCTTCGGAAATACGCCGGCGGTGGCATGGGAAACGCCCTCGCTCCTGTCGTTCGCGATTCATCGCCGAGGTGTCGCATGGCAATCCCGCACCGGCTTCACCCGCGACGCATTTCATGGAGTCCCCGGTGGTACACCCTATGACACCGGCCGGTTCTCGTGGAGCCGTGAGAAACACATCCGTGGTGGTGCGCTTCTCACATTGCGATAGAACGATTTTCGCCGGTAGGCTTTGCCGGGAAAGTCGGCAGTTTCAGGTGTTGAAAAAGCTGCGGAACCCCCGAATATCTTCGTATTCCGAAGTCGGTCCCGATCTCCACCGCGGGCGGATGTGCGGCGGGGGAGTGGACGACTTCGGCATACCGCATGCCGGCCGAGGCCGGGTGACACAGTGCATCGCTCTCATCCGTGCGGAGCACTTCGTGGAGTCTGCGCACGCGACGTGGCACGAAGAGAAGGAGATCTGTCATGATCGTCTTAGGCTGCAACGGCTGGTCCCGCGGCGCTGAGATCTTCGCCGAACACTATGGCGCGGTCGGTATCGAGAAGCACTACGTCCTCGGACACGACGCGGGCGCATCCCTGCTGGTGGACGGCAAGCTGGTCGCCGCCGTGGAGGAAGAGCGGCTCAACCGGCAGAAGAAGACCTCCGACTTCCCGATAAACGCGGTGAACTGGTGTCTCAAGGAGGCGGGCCTGCAGTTCTCCGACATCGACCTCATCGCGATCCCGTGGAACTTCTCGGGCGAGGTCTTCGACGGAGTGCTGTTCGACCTCGCGTCGACGCCGATGGACCCCTTGGAGAAGCTGGGCCGGTTGAACCGCATCGGCCAGCTGTTCGTCCACGTCCTCGGCCGCGACGCGATCCTCGCCGACTTCGCGGCCCGCACCGGGTTCACCCCCGATCCGGACAAGGTGGTGTTCGTTCCGCACCACCTCGCGCACGCGACGACCGGCTACTACATGGCGGGCATGAAGGACGCCGCGTTCCTCATCAGCGACGGCCGTGCCGAGCTGTTCTCCTCGCTGACCGGCGAGATCCGCGACGGCCGGATTCGAATCTTCGAAGACTCGTACATCACCGCGAACGACTCGATCGGCAACCTGTTCGCCTCCATCACGCGATACCTGGGTTTCGTGCCCAACAATGACGAGTACAAGGTCATGGGCCTGTCCGGGTTCGCCGAGCCCCCCTCGCCGAACCCGTTCCTGGAGCACTTCGTCGAGCTTCTCGACGGCGGGCGTTACAAGCTCTGCCGGCCGCACGACCTGGAAAACCCCCTCTGTTTCGACCCCCTGCTCGAGCAGCACTTCGGTCCGCTGCAGGACACTCTCGAATACAAGGCCAACCTGGCCGCCGCGGCGCAGGAGATGCTCACCGTCGTCACGAGCCACCAGCTCCGCGCGCTGGAGGCCAAGACCGACCTGAACCACCTGCTGTTCGAGGGCGGTGTGGCGCTGAACTGCGTCAACAACACCAAGCTGCTCGAGGGATCGCGGTTCGCCGACATGGACGTGAGTTTCGGCGCCAGCGACACGGGCGTCGCCATCGGCGCGGCCGTCTACGCCTGGGCCAACCACCCGGACATGGCCGAGCAGGTGAAGCCCACGCCGACGATCACTCCGTACCTCGGGCCTGAGTACGACGAGCCGGCGATCGAGCAGGCGTTGCAGGAGTTCGGCGATCGCGTGGAATGGAAGCGCCTGAACGACGAGGAGGTCGTCGACCAGGTGGCCAAACTGCTCACCGAGAAGGTCGTCATCGGCTGGTTCGAGGGCCGGATCGAGCACGGCCCGCGTGCGCTGGGCCACCGCAGCATCCTCGCGAACCCGAAGTTCCCGGACATCAAGGACGTCATCAACACCAGGGTCAAGCACCGTGAGCCGTTCCGGCCGTTCGCGCCGCTCGTGCTCGAGTCGGATGCGCCGAGGATCTTCGAGATGGGCCGCAAAGCCCGTTCGCCGTACATGACGTTCGTCTTCCCGGTGCGACCGGAGTTCCACGACGTGATCCCGGGCGCGACCCATGTGGACGGCACCTCCCGGGTCCAGACGATCACCGACGAGGACACCCCGCGGCTGGCGGCGCTGCTGCGCCGGTTCACCGCGTTGACCGACGTGCCCTGCCTGATCAACACCTCCTTCAACGTGGCGGGCGAGCCGATCGTGTGCGCCCCGGCCGACGCGCTGAACTGCTTCCTGGGCACTGAGATCGACTATCTCGTGCTCGGCAACTACCTCGTCACGAAGGCCGATCCGTCCGCGTGACGTCCGTCCGCACGCGTATCGCCGGGAAGCCGTGACGTCGCCGGGAAGCCGCGACGCGGCTTCCCGGCGTCGTGCTGCGGTGCCTTCGTCCGCCCGGGCCCTCCTGCCGCGACGAGACGGCGCCGGCCGGCCTCCTTCGTGCTTTTCCTTCGGTATCGAGGCGATGACGCATGGTGGCGTGCGCCTGCCGGGCATTGATTTCTCCAATCCCCTGATGTGAAACACATGGGGATATATGTAAAAATAATCTTTGGTGCGGGGATGCCCGGCTGGTACCGTAATTACCGGTGCTATGGGCATCCGGAACAATCATGTGGTGTCGTGGCGATTACTAGCGCCGAGTCGTCGGCGCGGTCGTTCTGGGGAGACAGGCTGTGCCGCACCAAGCTGCAACCGTAAACACCCCCTGGGAACAAGTGGCGGATTCCATCGAATTCATACCCGCTGCTTATTCCGAAAAGACCGAGCCGGAATCGGTGGCGCAGGAAATGCTGCGCTGCGATTCGGCCGAGATCGACAGGCTGGTCGACGCGGGCCTGCCGTTCGAGTACCGATCCGGGGTGCGCCATTTCGACGCGAACGATCTGTACAACCTCGGCATGTACTCGAACAAGTCGACGACGCAGCCGGAGCTCACGTTCCGGATGCTCTTCCGGTTCGCGGCGCGTCCGCTGGACGATCTGTTGCGCCCGAAGACCTGGGACTTCCGCGTCCGGTTGGAATGCGTCGACTGCGCCGGGGCCGCGCCGTGGCGATTCGAGGAACCGGACGTCGTCCGATTCGGCGGAAGCGTCGCCGATGTGACGAGGCCGGCGGCCGGTCCGGGATCGGCGGAGTACGCGGCGACGGTCACCACGACCGGGGCGCGGACCCCATTGGTCTCGCCGGTGCTGCGCCGGCTCACCCGCGACTACCTGGACGCCGGCTACCGCTGGCAGATGATCCCCGTCGCCATGCAGGCCGACTACGAGCAGGTGCACGCTCTCGGCGCGACGAGCTGCATCGCGGCGAGCCTGTTCCTGGCCGAGCAGTTCCGCGCGGCCGGGTATCGGGCCGAGGCGAAACGGGGCTGGTTCTGCGGCGTGCTCGGCGGCGCCCTCGACCTGCCGCACGCGTGCGTGGAGGTCGAGGACGACGACGGAGCGTTCAGGACCGTCGACATCGCCAAGGCCCAGCTGGCCGCGCGGCTGTCGCCGGACACCGGGGACTTCCAGGAGCTGTGCCTCGGGTCGATCTACAACAAGGTGATTCCCTCCACCGCCTCCGGTAATGCGCCCTTCGGCTATCACGAATGCGGTTCGCCGCTGCCGATGCGGGTGCACGCAGATATTCGCTCGGTGCGTTCAAGCTGAATCTACGAGCCACTCCATGGGGAAGATGAGTGAAAATGGCGGTACGTGACATCGAACCGATCCTGCTGGAGCTGGATCGGCTGGAGCAGATGGCCGAGTCCGGCTATTACAACCCGTACACGATGTTCGACTGGCCCGACGCGATCGAGCCCGACAAGCCGTGGATGAGCGAAAACCTGACCACGCTGGCGGGCACGCCGATGTGGGACGAGCTGACTCGCGAGCAGCAGATCGCGCTGACCAAATACGAGGCGATCAACTTCTTCAGCCTCAACATCCACGGCATCCGCGAGCTGATGAGCGAAGTCGTGATGCGCATCCACGAGCGGACCTACGCGAACGTCTCGGAGTTCCTGCACCACTTCATCGGTGAGGAAAACGAGCACATGTGGTTCTTCGCGCAGTTCTGCCTGCGTTACGGCGGCAAGCTGTATCCCGCGCAGCCGACGCTGAAGGCCGATTCGGTGGACCATCTCTCGCCGGTGGCCCGCGAGATGATCGTGTTCGCGCGCATCCTGATCTTCGAGGAGATCGTCGACCACTACAACGCGTACATGGCGACCGATCAGACGCTGCCGCACATCGCCCGCGAGATCAACCGGGTGCACCACCAGGACGAGAGCAGGCATGTCGCCTTCGGCCGCATGATCTTCACCAACCTGCTCGGCCAGGTGGCCAAGCGCGACCCGGCCGAGGTGCCGCTGGTCGCCGAGTACCTCGAGAACTACCTGCAGTACAGCATCGGCACCCTCTACAACCCCGCCGCCTACCGCGACGCCGGCATCCCCGACGCGCTGGCGCTGCGGCGCCGTGCGCTGGAGCACCCCGCCCGCATCGAGGCGCACGACCGGATTCTGAAGCGGACCAGGTCGTTCCTGACCAAGGCCGGCGTGGGCAGGGATGTGATCAAGCGATGACCGAGCCGATGCAGGCGGTACGCGCGTTCATCCTCGGCCGCAACCCCAAGCTCGGCGAGGTGCCGGACGACCTGGACCTGATCGACAGCCGGGCGATCAACTCGCTCGCCTTCGTCGAGTTCATCTTCCTGCTGGAGGAGCTGACCGGCGAGCCGATCGATCCGGAAGAGCTCGACCTGGACGACTTCCGCACCCTCGCCGCGATCCAAGCGCGGTTCTTCAAGCAGAAGGCATCACTATGACCACGGCAACCGACAACGGGTTGAGCGTCCTCGACGGCAGCCAGCTGCGTCTGCTGCGGGCGATCGACGGGGTGTTCCTGCGCCTGGCCGACGGCTGGGACGTTCCCGAGTTCCGGTACCCGCACCTGATCCGGTGCCGGGACCTCGACACCTTCGATTACTACGACAACTTCCCGCATCTGGGTCTCGCCGCCACCCGGCTCGATCCGCAGCGCCTCGGGACGCTGCTGTCCGAGTCGCCCCGGCCGGTGGACCGGATGCCGGCCGAGGTGATGGAGCCCACCGCGTTCGCGCTGCCGTCCGCGGCGTGCTACGCGATCTATCTGGATCTCGCCGGGTCGACGCTGCCCGCCGACGGGACGATGCGGACCACGGTCGCCACGTGCTTCCGCAACGAGGACCACTACGAGGGACTGCAGCGCCTGCTGGGCTTCACCATGCGGGAGATCGTCTGCATCGGGCCCGAAGACCGTGCCAAACAGCACCTGCTCCGCGCCAAGGACGCCGTGAAGGCCCTGTGCGCCGAACTCGGGCTGGATGTCCACCTCGACGTCGCCACCGATCCGTTCTTCGACAAGAACAGCAGCAAGGCGAAGATGCAGCGGCTGTTCCCGGTGAAGGAGGAGTTCGTCGTCAACGGCTTGGCGATCGGCTCGGTCAACTACCACCGGAACTTCTTCGGCGAGCGGTGCTCCATCCAGGCCGGCGACGACACGGCGCACACCTCCTGTCTCGCCTTCGGCCTGGAGCGGTGGGTGCACACGCTGACGGAGCGGTTCGGCAGCGCCGCCGCCGCGCTGTCCGCGGTCGAGAGTCTGGGCTGATGCGTTCCACGGTGGCAGCCGCGCTCGGCGTCGAGGTGAGCCTGCTGCAGTCGGGCATGGGCGGTGTCGCGGGTCCGGAGCTGGCGTGCGCGGTGTCCAACGCCGGCGCGGCCGGCTGTCTCGGCGGCTACAAACTGGCCGGCGACGCGCTGTCGGCCGCGCTCCGCCGGTTGACCGAGGGGACCGACCGTCCCGTCGGCGTGAACCTGATCCCGGAGGTGGTCGGGCCCGAGGAGCTCGACCGGCAGATAGCGCAGGTGCTCGACGAGACGCCGCCGTACGTGTACCTGTCGCTGTTCGGGATGCCCGGCGACGAGGTGTTCGACCGGATCGCCGCGGCGGGCCGTCGCCTCGTGGTTCAGATCGGCACCGTGGCCGATGGTGTCCACGCGGCCGAACGGGGCGCCGTGGTGGTGGCGCAGGGCATCGAGGCGGGCGGCCATCTCCTCGGCGACTCGGGCCGTGACGAGCTGGTCGGAGCGCTGCGCGAGCGCCTGCCCGACGCCTGCATCGCCGCCGCCGGCGGGATCGGATCGCCCGGCGACGCGGCCCGGGCGCTCGCCGCCGGAGCCGACGGGGTGCTGCTCGGCACCGCCTTCGTCGTCGCACACGAGTCGCGGGCCCACCCGTACTTCAAGGCGGCGGTGACCGCCGCCGCCGGGGCCGACACGGTGATCTCCGACGTCTACGAGATCGGGTGGCCGGGGCGACGGCACCGCGTGCTCGCGACGGACGTCACCAGAGACCCCAAGCAGGCCAAGAACTTCATCGGCCGGACGACGGTGGAAGGGAAGACGTATCTGGTGCCGAGGTTCAGCGCCGCGGTGCCGACCGATGCGACCAGCGGCCGGATCGAGGAGATGGCCATGTACTGCGGCCTGTCCTGCGGTGCCGTCTCCACCGAGATCTCGGCGGCCGACGTCGTCGCGGAATTCGCCCGCGTCCTTTCGGGCGCCGAAGTTGCCACACCAGGGAAAGGATAGAACCAATGCCGAACTACGAGGCCTTGCATCGGCTTGAGCTGGACTACCACGAGGACACGCCGCGCATTCCCACCAGGGACGGCGCCGAGCTCTACTACGAATCCCGTGGCGAGGGCACCGCGATCACGCTCCTCAACAACTTCTTCATGAGCGCCCCCTCGTGGCGGGTCTTCAGCGAGGAACTCGCCCGTAACTACCGCGTCGTGAGCTACGACATGTGCAACCACGGCGCCTCCTCGCACCACGACGAGGAGCCCACCTGGGAGGAGCACGCGGCCGACGTGATCGGGCTCCTCGACGCGCTGGAGATCGAGTCGACCTACCTGGTCGGTACGTCGATTTCCACCGCGCTCGCCAGGGACGTGGCGCTGCGCTACCCGGACCGCGTCAGGGGACTGGTGCTGGCGGGCCCGGTCCTCGGTCCCCGCGGCATGCGGCGCCACAGGCAGATCCAGCGGGCATGGCTGAAGACGCTGGAGGACCACGGCATGGCGGGCCTGTTCGGCCACCTCTACCCCGAGGTCATCAGCATGGAGATGAACGAGGCCTTCGGTTCCCCGGGCTTCCTGGGCCTGCGCGAGAGCTTCCTGGCGATCACCACCGCCGAGGACCTTCGCAACGGGCTCAATCTCGCCCTGCAGGGTGACACCAGCCCCGAGCTGCTGGCCCACATCCAGGCGCCGACGCTGGTCGTCCTCGGCGACGACGACAACCTGCTGAGCCCGACGGGCGGCCAGGAGCTCGCCGCGCTGTTCCCGAACGGCCGCTGCGAGATCGTGCCGAAGGCCGGCCACGTGCCCTTCTTCGACGAGCCCGAGTACTTCCAGGAGCTCATCCACAAGTTCGTCCAGGAATCGGAATCGGCGGCCCATGCCTGATACGGCGGCCGAGGCACGGCAGCGTATCCGTACCCTGCTGGTCGAGCTGCTGGGCAACGACCGTTTCGTCAGCAGGGTGTCGGACACCGAGTCGCTTCGCAGGGCGGGGCTGTCCTCCCATGCGCTCGTCGGTCTGCTGGTGGCGATGGAGGACGCGTTCGGCTTCGAATGGCGGGACGACGTCGAGCCGGAGGCGCTGCGCTCGATCGACTCGCTGGCGGGGTACGTCGCGGCGCTGCGCAACTGAGGGACACAGGGTGGCTCTCGGGCTGGAACTTCCCCCCGCGGTCGCGGAGGGAGCGTGGATCGAATGGCGTCCGGTGCGGCCGCCGTACGGACCGCACCAGCAGTCCGCGGCCGGCCGCCAGGCGGCGGCGGCGGCGCTGGCGGCGGCCGGTTCCGCCGACCGGATCGTGTCCCGCGACCCCGGCGGCAGGCCGCGCTTCCCGCCGGAGTTCGCCGGTTCGATCTCCCACACGGACCGCCTCGCGGTCGCGGCGGTGGTCCCCGGCGCCGAGGCGGTCGGCATCGACATCGAGAACGCGACCATCAGTCCGCGCGTGACCGAGTTCGTCCTGCGTGAGCGGGAGCGGCGCGTGCTGCTCCCGCCGGTCACGCGGCACACCCCGCGTGAGCTGTTCTCCGCCAAGGAAGCGGCTTTCAAGGCAATGAACGGAATCGGCACGCTGGGCGAGTTTCTGTTCTGGCAGATCGAGCTCAGTCAGTCCGACGGCACGTTGATCGCGTCATACGGCGGCGAACGCATTCCGGTGTGGGTTCGCTCAGAGGCGGGCCTTTCGCTCGCCTTGGCGATACGGCGGTGAGCCGCGCGGTCCGCCGTGTCGCTGTGAGTTCGCATTCGCCCAGGCCCGAACGGCCCGAACGGGGGAAAGGAACGCAATGGACCGCGATATTTTCAAGGTCGTCGACGAGCTGTTCTGCCGCCGACTACAGGTACCCGAACTCGATCCCGACGCCCCGCTCGTGGACTACGGCCTCGACTCCGTCCGTGCCATCGAGTTGGTCGTCGAGATGGAGTCCCTGTTCGACGTCCATATCTCCGACGAGCAGGCGGCCTCCATGCTGACGCTGCGCGACGCCGTCGCGCAGATCACCGCGTCGTTGGCGGTGCCGGTGGGACCGGAAAGCGGTGACTCATGAACGCCGTCTCTGATTTCACCCGATACACCCGGCCGGAGCTCGGCAGGATCTTCCGCGCGCTGAACCTGGATGTGACCTATCGAGCCGGTCAGGGCGACCACCTGACCAGGGAGTCGCCGGCCGGGGCGGGCCACCCCGAGACCGGGGACCAGGTGCTGGACCTGGTCGGCGGCGCGGGTTCGTCGCTGTTCGGGCACAACCACCCGGCGCTGCTTGAGGTGGCGCGGCGGTGCCTCGACGAGCAGATCCCCTTCAACGCGCAGGCCAGCGTCCGCTCCGGCGCGGCCGAGCTGGCGCAACGGCTGTCGGCGATGGTCGGGGCCACGACCGGTTCGAGCTACGTGGTCACCCTTGGAAGTACCGGCGCGGACGCGGTGGAGGCCGCGGTGAAGCACGCGACGGTCGAGCACAGACGGCGGCTGGCCGCACTGCAGGAGGATGTCGAGCTGTCCCTCCGGCGGGTACGCCGGGACGGCATCGCGGACGTTCCCTGCGCCGGCGGGCCCGCGGCCGGCCGCACGTGCGCGGAACTGCTGGGCGAGGCTCTCGACCTGATCGCCGAGATGCGGCGCACGGATCCCCTCTTCGTCTCGCTGCGCAACGCCTTCCACGGCAAGACGACCAGCGCCGGCACGCTGACGCACGGTGCCAACGTGCCCGAGGACCTGCACGTGCCGGGCCCGCGGCAGGTGCGTCTGCACGACTGGACGCCGCAGGAGGTGGTGCACGCGCTCGACTGCGAACGCGTCCCGATCTACTCGGTCACTGTCGACGCCGCGGGAGTGCCGCGCTCCGCCGTTCGCTACCTCTCGCCGGTGGCCGCCTGTTTCGTCGAACCCATCCAGGGAGAGGCCGGGGTGCACGAGGTGCCGGCCGAGACCCTCGCCGCGCTGCGTGAGCTGGCCGACCGGCACGAGGCGGCACTGGTGTTCGACGAGATCCAGTGCGGCATGGGACGTACCGGCACCTTCCTCGCCTCGGAGAACTCCGGTGTGGTCGCGGACTACTACCTGTTCTCGAAGTCCCTCGGAGGCGGGCTGGCCAAGATCTCGGCGCTGCTGGTCGCCGAGAATCGGTACGTGGCGGAGTTCGGCCGCCACCACACCTCCACCTTCGCCGATGACGACTTCTCGTCCCGGATCGCGACGGCCGCGCTGGACCTCTACCTCACCTATCGCAACCGCATCATCGAGGTGGGCACGCTGCTGCGCACCAGACTCGCGGAGACGGCCGCACGGTGGCCGGACGCCATCGTCGAGGTGCGAGGACGCGGACTGCTCCTGGGCATCGAGTTCGCCCTGCCGCAGCCCGAGTCGAGCCTGCTGCGCGAGGTGTTCGACTCCGAGTCGCTCGGCTACCTGATCGCGGGCCGGTTGCTGCACGCCCACCAGATCAGGGTCATGCCCACCCTGTCCGCTCCCACGACCGTCCGTATCCAGCCGTCCGCGCTGCTCGAGCCGGCGGACGTGGACCGCATCGCCGCCGCGTTCGAGGACGTCGCCGGGCTGCTGTCCAAGGGTGACTACGCGACGCTGCTGAACCACCTGACCGTACCGGCGGTCAGCGCGTGGCGGCCTCGGCAGCATGTCCCGCTGCCCCGCCGCGATCGCCCGGTGCACGGCGTGAGACGCGCGGACGTCCCCCGCGTCGCGTTCCTCGCCAACATCGACGTCCCGTCGAAGGTGTCGTCCTTCGCGCCGGAGCTGGCGCAATGGTCGGACGAACAGTGCGCGGCGGCGCTCGACCGGATGTGGGGTGAGCTGGAGCCCTTCGAGGTCGCCCGGCAGCGGATCACCTCCGACGGGGGAGAGGTCGAGCTCATCATGGTGGCGGCGCCCTTCACCGCCGCCCAGGCCGTCGCCGCGCTGCGGTCGGGCCATGGGGCGTGGCTGCGCCGGACGGTGCTCGACGCGGTCGACCTGGGGGTCTCGCTCGGCGCCGGGACCATCGGCCTCGGGGGTCACACCTCGATCGTCACCAGCGCCGCGAGAGACGTCGTCGAGGATGACGTGAAGGTGACGTCGGGCAACTCGCTGACCGCCGCCTGCGCCTACGATCTCCTACGGCTCCAGCTGGCCGTGTCCGACGCCGGCGAACGCCGCGTCGGCCTCGTCGGCGGCATCGGCAACATCGGCGCGGTGATGGCCGAACTCATCGCCCCGCACTGCGACTCGCTGGTGCTGGTCGGCCGGCCCGGCTCGGCGCGGCGGCTCAAGACGGTCGCCGACCGGCTCGGCCATCTGGCGGACGTGTCGATAGCCGAAGACCTCGAGGTGCTCCGGGACTGCCCGATCGTGGTCAGTGCCACCAACGCGGCCGATCCGGTGATCCTGCCGAATCACCTCGCCGGTGACCGGAAGGTCCTCGTCTGCGACCTCGCGGTCCCCGGTGACGTGCACCCGGCGGTGGAGAGCCTGCCGAACGTCACCCTGGTGTCCGGCGGCCGGATCCAGCTTCCCGGCGGGCAGACGCCCCTTTTCCCCGGGATCTCGCTGCCGCCGGGAATCGTGTACTCCTGCATGGCCGAAACGATCCTGCTCGGCCTCGAGCCCGGGACGCCGAGCCCGTCCTATGGCGGCCTCACCGTGGCAGGCGTGCTCGCCGCGAGGGATCTGGCCGTCCGCCACGGGTTCCACCCCGCCCGCATCGTCTCCGACGACGTCTCGGTACGACCGTGGATCGTCGATCGATCGACCGACATCATCGAGGAGCACATCGGATGACCGAACTTCGCCCGCGTTTCCCGAGTCTTCTGCACGCGTTGCTGGCCCAGGCGGAACGCGGCTCCGAGGGGCTGGGGGTGACGCTTCTACCGGAACCGGGCAAAGAGGAGACTCTGCGGTACGACGCCGTCCTCGAGGCCGCGGCACGCTGCGCGGCGGCCCTCGCGGAGCAGGGTGTCGGCCAGGGCGACCGGGTGGTGCTGTGCCTGCCCACGGGCCCGCAGTTCATCACCGCCTTCTTCGGGGCTCAGCTGCTCGGAGCCGCGCCGACGGCGATCGCCGTACCCCTCCGTTTCGGAGGGGCCGCGGGGTTCGAGAGCCAGATGCGCAATCTCGCGGCCTACCTGCGGCCCGCCGCGGTCGTCACCACGTCGGCGGTGATCGACGCGCTCTCCGATTTCTCGGGCGCCGGGCTGGTCGACGGTGACGCGTTGTACGCGCGCGCCACCACGAGCGACGCGCCGGCGCACCCCATTCGCCTGCCGGACGGCGACGACCTGGCGATGATCCAGTGCACGTCCGGTTCGACGGGCACCCCCAAGGGGGTCATGGTCTCGCACGCCAACCTGGCCGCCAACTGCGAGCAGATCATCCGCGCCCTCGACTGGACGCAGGAGGACACCACGGTCAGCTGGCTCCCGCTCTACCACGACATGGGGCTGATCACGGGACTCCTGTGCCCGGTCTACAGCGGCGGGCGGGCGGTGCTGATGCCGACCACCCGGTTCCTCCGCGCGCCGGTCGAGTGGCTACGGCACCTGAGCACCTACCGCGGCACCGTGGCGGCGGCGCCGAACTTCGCCTACGGCTACTGCACCGCCCGGGTACGCGACGAGGATCTCGAGGGCGTGGATCTGTCGTCCTGGCGGCTGGCGCTCTGCGGCGCGGAACCCATCCACCCCGCCACCGTGCAGCGGTTCGTCGACCGCTTCGTGCAATGGGGGCTGCCCGCCACCGCGTTCCTGCCCGGATACGGCATGGCCGAGGCCGCGCTCGCCATCACCTCGACGCGGCCGGAGGACCCGCTGCTGTTCGACACCATCGACCGGGAGATCGCCGCCACCGACGGCCTGGCGGTCGACGTCGACCCGCACACCCCCGGCGCGCTGCAGATCGTCGACTGCGGTACGCCGGTCGCCGGCACGGAGGTGCGCGTCGTCGACGGCGACGGCAAGCCCCTGGACGAGAACCGGATCGGGCACGTCCAGTTCCGTGGACCGTCACGCACGACCGGATACTTCGATCTCCCGGAGGTCACCGCCGCGTCGATGGACGCGCCGGACTGGTGGAAGACCGGCGACCTCGGCTATCTGCGGAACGGCAGCCTGCGGATCACCGGGCGGGCCAAGGATGTGATCATCATCCGCGGCGCCAACTACTTCCCGTCCGATTTCGAGCAGGCCGCGGAGACCGTGCCCGGCGTGCGCCTCAGCGCCGTCGTCGCGGTCGGGTATCGCCCCGACGGAGGCGACTCCGAGGAGCTCCACCTGATCGTGGAGACGGAGCTGGAGGGAGAGCAGCACGAAGCGCTGCGCCGGTCCGTCTACGCCGCCGTCAGCTCCCGCACCGGTGTCGCTCCCGCCGCGGTCCACCTGGTGCCGAAGCGGAGCATCCCCAAGACGACCAGCGGGAAGCTGCAGCGGTCGAAGGCGCGCAAGCTGTTCGTCGAGGGGTGGTCGCCGTCCGGGGCCGACGTCCGGGCGGCGCAGCGTCCCGGTGAACCCCAGCGTCCCGGTGAACCCCAGCCCCAACTCTCGTAGCGTCGCGCGGCCCGCATCCGACGCGGATGTGGGCCGTCCGCTGCTGTCCATTCTCGGAACGTTCGGAAAAGTCTCTGCTCGCTGAGGAGTCGCACGCATGTCCGACCCATTCGAGGACGATGGCCGGGACTATCTGGCACTGATCAACGAGGAGGAGCAGTACTCGCTCTGGCCACAGGACATCGGCGTTCCGGCCGGCTGGCGGGTCGTGTACGGCCCGGCGGCCCGCGACGAGGTCCTCGGCCACATCGACAGGTCGTGGACGGACATGCGGCCGAAGAGCCTGCGGGACGCCATGTCCGCGAACGGCGGCGGGCCGGCGTGAGCATCGGTAGTGAGCCGCCGTATCGGGTGGCGATCCCCGGCGGCGGGACGAGTGCCTCATGGATGGGGGCCGCCTCCGCCGCCCGGGCCGATGCCACCGTGGCCGACGCCACCACGGTGTCGCTGAGGCGCTCGGGAGTGCTGCCGTGATCACCATGTCGCACCGGGCCCGGACGGCGATCGGGGTGAGCGCGGGGCTCGCGGTGGTCGTGGGAACGGTGCCCCTGTGGACCGCGTCCGAAGCGCGCACCGTCGATTCCCTCACCCACTTCTTCATCGCGGTCGCGGTGATCCTGGTGACCTGCCAGGCGCTCGCCGCGCTGGCCCGCAGGCTCCACCAGCCGCCGGTGTTCGGCGAGATGGTGGGAGGGCTGCTGCTGGGCCCGTCCCTGCTCGGCGCGGTGTGGCCGGAGGGAGGCGCGTTCCTGTTCCAGCCCTCGGTGATCGAGGGGCTGGACAAAGTGGCGCAGCTCGGTCTCGTCGTCTTCGTCTTCCTGCTGGGCTGCGAGCTGCGCACCGATCGGATCGAGCGCAAGGGCATGGTCGCCGCCGTGGTGGTCGGCGGCATGGCCCTTCCGTTCGCGGCGGGCATGGGAATCGTGCTCGCCAGCGGCGATCTGCTGGCCGGCACGAGTGCGACGCCGACGGAGACGATGCTGTTCGTCGGGCTGGCGATGGCGGTGACGGCGCTGCCCGTGCTGGCGAGGATCCTGGCCGACTTGAAACTGGAGAAGACGAGCGTCGGCGCGTTGTCGATGTCCGCCGCCGCGATCGGCGACGGTGTCGCCTGGCTGACGCTGGCGTTCCTGCTCGCGGGGCAGGGCGGGACCAGCCAAGGACTGCGGGTTCTGCTGCTCGCGGCGGCACTGGTGCTCGTCACCGCTCTGTGCGTGCGTCCTCTCCTGGCGATGCTGGTGAGCAGGCTGGGGTCCAGCCAGTCGCTGACGGTGGTGCTGATCGCCGGAGCGATCGGCTACGCCGTGCTCACCCAGTCCGTCCAGCTGCACGCGGTCGTCGGCGCCTTCCTGTTCGGCGTCGCGGTCCCGCGTGACTCGCTGGCCGTGGAGCGCGTCGGCCAGCAGCTGGAGGGCTTCACCCTCACCATCCTGCTGCCCCTGTTCTTCGCCGGCGTCGGCCTGAAGATCTCGGTGGGGCTGCTGGGTACGGACCCGCTCGTCTGGCTGGTGCTGGTGGCGGCGCTCGTGGCGGCCGTGGTGGGCAAGGTGGCCGGCGCGGGCGGAGCCGTCCGGCTGGCCGGAATGCCGCCGAGAGACGCGTTGCGACTCGGATTCCTGATGAACTGCCGCGGGGTGACCGAGCTGGTGGTGCTGACCATCGGATATCAGGCTCACCTGATCAACCAGTTGGCCTACACCATCCTGGTCCTCGTCGCGGTGATCACAACCGCGACCACCGGCCCTTTGGTGCGCTGGTCGCTGAAACACACCCGGGGCGACGACGGCGGCGTCCGGGCGCCCAGGACCGGGAGCCGCGCCGGCACCGCCAGGACGTAGGGGTCACGAGGACGGCAGGAGACGTATCACTGCGAACGGATGGATTTATGAAGGGATTTGTGACAGACGACGGCAGGGGAGCGAGATAGATTCCCGCCGGCTGCCGTGAGACGCCTATTTCTCGATCTCGCCGGAGCAAAGGGATTACCTGTGAAGGTAGATGTAAAGAATCGCGTCAAATTCGTCCGCTGGCCCGCGGAGAGCGACATCCGCGAGGAATGCAAGGCCCTGCAGCATCTGTGTCTTCTGATAGTCGAGCACGGCGCGCCTCCGCCGGAGCAGGTGAGCCTCTATGAAGACTGGGTGCGTCCTCCCATCGTCCCCGAGGATCTCCAGGCCCGGGTCCGTCAGCTGGCCAACCGGGCGGTCCTCAATGAGAAGCCCGTGTTGGACCCGGCGGGGATCCTCTATTTCAGGGACGCGTCCGTCACACTCTCCATGACGCAGTGCGAAATCCTGGCACCGCTGATCTCCCGCTACTGCCAGCTGGTCTACCGAACCGAGTTGCGGGAGATTCTCGAGCGCTCCGGCGCCAGCTCGTCCAGTAACGCGATCGACCTGCACGTCATGCGGTTACGGCGGCGTCTGCAACTCGTCGGGCTCGCGGTGCGGAACGTCTGGGGACGCGGTTTCGTCGTCGAACCCATCTAGGTCGTGTCCCGGCGACGCCGGCGGCCGATCGCGCCGGTACGAAAGACAAGGGAAAGAATGTCGCGGGCCCTTATGTCCGCGAATTACATTCTGCATCGATCACGCGGTTATTTTGAGTCGGAGGCGGGGCGGCGTTGAATACGGTATCGGAATTCTTCGAAGCCAGGGTTGCCGAGTCGGGTGAGGCTCCGTCGGTCATTTTCGGCGAGACCGTCGTCAGCTACTCGGAGTTGAACGCGAGGGCGAACAGACTGGCCAGGCGGCTGATCGCGGCCGGTGTGGGGCCGGACGCGCTGGTCGCCGTGGCGGTGCCGCGATCGATCGAGCTCATCGTCGCGGTGCTCGCCGTGCTCAAGGCGGGCGGTGCGTACCTGCCGCTGGACCCGGCCTATCCGGCCGAGCGGCTGACGCACATGGCCGAGGACGCGCGGCCGGTCCTGCTGCTGCGGACGAAAAGCGTCGCCTCGCTCCGCCTGGACGTGCCCGAGATGGTGCTCGACGACCCGTCCTTCGTGGCCACGTACGAGCGGGAACGCGGCGAGAACGTCTCCGCAGGCGAACGCCTGGCGCCGTTGACGCCCGCGCACCTGATGTACGTCATCTACACCTCCGGCTCGACCGGCGTCCCCAAGGGCGTCGCGGTGAGCCACGCCGGCGTGGCGGACCTGGTCGCGACCCAGGTGAGGCTGTACGGGACCGGTCCCGGCGACCGCGTGCTGCAGTGGGCGTCCTTCAGTTTCGACGCGTGGTTCTGGGACTTCACGCTGGCGCTGCTGAACGGCGCGGCACTCGTGATGGCCGAGCAGGACGCGCTGTTGCCGGGGGAGTCGCTGCGCGAGACCCTGCTGAAGCACGACGTCAACCACGCGGTCCTGCCGCCCGTGGCGCTGGGGATCACCGAGAGCGAGGGACTGCTGCCCGGCGGCACGATCACCTCCACCGGCGACGTCTGCACCAGGTCCCTGGCCGAGGAGTGGTCCAAGGGCAGGCGCCTCTACAACGCCTACGGACCCACCGAGGTGACCGTGGGCGCGTCGATCGGCGGGCCGATCGAGGGCGTCCAGGAGGAGGTGACCATCGGGACGCCGTGGGACGGCGGCGCGGTGTACGTGCTCGACGAACGCCTGCGCGACCTCCGCGACGGCCGGGAGGGCGAACTGTACCTGGCGGGATCCGGAGTGGCCCGCGGCTACCTGAACCGTCCCGGCCTGACCGCGGCGCGGTTCGTCGCCGATCCGTACGGCCCTCCCGGGAGCAGGATGTACCGATCGGGCGACCGCGGCAGGCGCGCGGCCGACGGCGAGCTCTACTTCACCGGGCGAGCCGACAATCAGGTGAAGGTGCGTGGTTTCCGCGTCGAGCTGGGCGAGGTGGAGGCGCGGCTGGAAAGTCACCCCGCGGTGGAGATCGCCGTCGCGGTCGTCGGCGGTGAGGACGTCTCCACTCAGCACATCGTCGCCTACGTGCAGACATCGGCACGTCACGTCGTCGACGAGGCGCAGTTGCGCGAGCACGCCCGCCGCACGCTTCCCGAGCACATGGTCCCGTCGGCCGTCGTCGTGCTCGAACAGATCCCGACGCTGCCGAACGGGAAGATCGATCGTAAGGCGCTCGCCGAGCGGGCATCGCGCAGCTCGGCCGACACGCCCGCGGTGCCGGCGCCCGTCGCCGACGGCGCGGACGGCGCGAAGTCCTACGAGCAAATACTGTGCGGCATGGTGATGGAGACGCTGAAGGTCAGCGAAGTCACTCCACAGGACAATTTCTTCGATCTGGGCGGCCACTCGGTGCTCGCCGCGAAACTGGCCAGCCGGATGCGCAAGGAGCTCGGCGTGGTCGTGCCGATGCGGTCGTTGTTCGCGGCCGAGACCCTGGCCGAGCTGGCACAGCTCATGGAGCAGGCCGAGAAGGTCTGAGCCCGGCGGACCTCGCACCCCCGACTCCCCGCGGCGGGTGCGTGTGAAGGGTCACGGGCGTAGGCGCCGCACCGGATCGCGGAGTCCGTGCGGCACGGCCTACGCCCGTGACCTCAGGGGGCACCGGGCGGCTCGCGTCAGCGGCCCTCGAAGTGAACCGGCAGGCTGTCGTAGCCGACGACGAAGTTCGAGTAGATGGGGCGGGGTGTCCCGCGCAGCTCCATCCGCGCGACGCCGGCCACCAGAGCGCTCAGCAGCGCCTGCAGCTCCGCCCGCGCGAGGAAGGCGCCCAGGCAGTAGTGCGGGCCGCGGCCGAACGCCAGGTGCTTGTTGGGGGAGCGGGACAGGATGAACTTCCGTGGTTCGGCGAAGACGGTCTCGTCGTTGTTGGCGGAGATGTTCCACAAGGTGACGATGTCGCCGCCGCGCACCGTGGTTCCGTGCAGTTCGATGTCCTCAGTCGCGGTACGAGCCAGGTGGGTCCCCGGCGTCGCCCAGCGGAGAACCTCCTCCACCGCCGCCTCGAAGGAGACCTCGCCGTTCCGCAGGGCGTGCCATTGATCGGGGTTGTCGATCAGAGCCAGCACCGCGCAGATCGCCGATACCCGGGAGGTCTCGTCACCGCCGAGAATGAGGCTGTAGCAATTGACGGCGAGCTCCTCGACGGTGAGCGGACGGCCTTCGACCTCCGCGGTCGCGAGCATGCTGATGACGTCGCCGCGAGGATTGCTCCGCCGTTCCTGCGCCAGGTCCATGAAATAGAGAACTATCTCGTTGCGGGCGCTGAGGGCGTCGAGCTCACTGCTGCCGGCGTGGTCGGACGACAGCGCCATCTTGTTCCACCGCAACAGGTCGCCGCGGTCCGCCTGCGGGATGGACAGCAGGTCGCAGATCGTGTTCATCGGAATCTTCTCGGCGACCTCGGCGGCGAAATCGAACGTGTCCCGGCCGACGACCGCGGACACCAGTTCGGTGGTGCGCTGCCGGATCTTCTCGACGACCTCGCCGAGGACCCGTGGGGTGAACGCGCTCCACATGACGCCCCGCAGGTGCCGATGACGCGGGTTGTCGGTCACCGCCAGCATGCTCCCGCCGGCGGAGTCGTCGCCGTGCAGGACGACGTCGAGGACGTTTCCCCGGGCGGAGCTCAGGGCCTCGTGGTGGAACAGCGACTGGACGTCGGAGTATCGCGACACCACCCAGAATCCGGGTTTCCGGCCGACGGGCTCGTGCCAGTAGACGGGACGTTCCGCGCGCACTGCCCGGAAAAACTCGTGGACGTCGTTCTCAACGAATGTGGCCGGGTCGGTGAGATCCAGGGAACGGACATCGAGAGCGGGCTGACTCATTTTTCCATGGTTACAGGCGAGTCCACGCGCATCGCCAACTCTTACCTGTTCCTTTCCGCCGTTCCGCCGTGGTGGGCCCGGCGGCCGCGCGTCACCGCTGCCCCGGAATATCCGGATATCGGGCGATGATCATCTCGCTGGCCTTGGGGCCGCGGGCGAAGACGTGATCGGCCGTGTCGATCCGCCGGCCGGTCAGCCGGTCCACCACGACCGGATCCACCGCCACGCCCGTCTCCTTGTCGACCAGGACGAGACTGCGGTCCTCCGGGGGCAGCCGATGGTTTCCCCACGCCGCCATCACCAGAATGAGCGGCCGCAGGGAACGGCCGAGATCGGTGAGCCGGTAGGTCCGATCCTCGGGATCCGCGGCGCCGACCTCGGTCTCGAGAAGGCCCTTCGCCATCAGCTGGGCGATTCGATCCAGCAGCACGTCGGCGGGCGTCCCCAGGTTGCGGTGGATCGCCTCGAAGCGGGTGTGGCCGTTGAAGACCTCGTGCAGGATCTCCAGAGTCCACCAGTGGCCAACGGTCTCGACCGTGCGGGCCAGCGGGCAGTCCGGGATCCGCGCCTTCGGGCCGGCCGGCCGCGCGGGTTCCGCACGCTTACCGTCCTCGACGTTCAACAGATCGCCGCTCATCGTCAGCTCCAATCGGCGTTCGGAATCGTCTGATGTCAAGCCTGTGGCGTCGCCGCCCCGGGAGAAAGGCAACAGAAAGAAATCGGCAAGACCTGGACGCGCGACGCGCACGGCCTTTTCCCCCAAGGGAAATGCCTCGGTGGCGGACACCACCGAGGCATTCCACTGACGAGGCGACCGGGCCGGTGAATCTCACGTTCCGGCCCTGGGCCGCCTACTTCCGCACATCCTCGTTCTCGGTCTCACGGCTGCCGGAGTCGGCCCCCAGAGACCAGTAGCGGCGCATCCCGTACAGCAGCGGGGCCGGTGGCTGGATCGCGGGCGTCGCCACGCAGACCACCTCCCCGAAGACCACGATGTGGTCACCGACCGGCATCGTGTCGCTGACCTGGCACTGCGCGATCGTATGGGCGTCTTCGACCAGGAGCGGTATCGCGGACTCCGGTTCCCGCACCCATTCGACCTTCTCGAACCGGTCCGCTTCGCCGGAGGCGAACAGTTTCGCCACCGCTTCGGCCCGATCGTGCAGGAGGTTGACGGCGAACGCCGACCGCTGGAGCAGGGCCGCCAGCGTCGGACTCTCCGCGCGCAGGCACACCAGCAGTGTCGGCGGGCGCAGCGAGACGCTGCAGATCGATGAGCAGGTCATCCCCCACGGCTCGCCGTCCGGCGCCGCGGTGGTCACGATCGCGACCCCGGCCGGATACGTCGTCATGAGGGAACGGAACTGCGCCGGGTCGACCGGCGTTCGCGGGACTGTGGCGGTTACGGGTTCCGGCATGGGCTCCTACCTCCTCGCTGGGCCGCACAGGTCATGACGAACGCGTCCCTCGCAGGGCGTGGAGGTGCGCCAGGTACTCGTAGTGGCTGGGAAGCCGTTCGACCAGTGATTTGGCCTCGTCCCGGATGAGCCGCAGCTCCTTGTTCGCGGCGACGTCGTCCATCATCGCCAGGCCGGCCTGCGGGCGCACCTGCAGACCGCCGAGGCCCAGGATCATCGCGATGTAGGAATAGGACTCGAACCCGTGGTAGTGGGGGAAGATCGTGTTTTCGTCGGGGAGCTTCACCTGCCACTGCTCGATGCGCTCGGCCAGGGCGTCCGGAACCCTGTGGGTCTTGGCGTCCCGCCAGTAGTCGTTGTCGTTGCGCCTGGCGCCGACGTAGTGCAGCACGAGGAACTCGCGCACGCCGTCCATGACGTTGGCCACTTGCCGGTTGTAGGACTTGCGCAGCATGTCGTCGTCCTGGCCGCCGGGCCAATGCTTCACCAGCTGCTCGATCGCGTTCTGGATGAAGAAGATTCCCGTCGACTCGAGCGGCTCGACGAAGCCGCTGGACAGGCCGATCGCCACGCAGTTGTTCACCCAGGAGTTCTCGGTGCGGCCGACCCGCATCTTGATGTGGTTGGCCGCCAGGTCGTCCGCTTCGGGCCCCACGAACTCGCGGAGCGTGCGCTCGGCCTCCTCCGGGGTGCAGTAGTCGCTGGCGTAGACGTAACCGGTGCCGATCCGGCCGAACAGCGGGATCGTCCAGATCCAGCCCGCGTCCTGCGCGGTCGCCTTGGTGTACGGGCCGAACTCGTGATTGGCCATGTCCAGCGGCACCCGCAGCGCGACCGCGCTGTTGTTCGGCAGAGTGTCCTGGTAGGACAGGAAAGGCACGCCGAGCCTCTGGTTGATCAGCAGCCCGCGGAAGCCCGTGCAGTCGATGTAGAGATCGCCGGACAGGTCGCCGCTTTCCTTCGTGCGCACGTGCGTGATGTGACCGCGCTCGTCCACTCCGGCCTCGACCACATCGTCCAGCACGTGCCGGACACCGCGATCGGTGCCGTACCGGGTGAGGAACTTGGCGAGCAGCACCGTGTCGAACTGGTACGCGTAGGGGAACTGCGTGGTCTGCTCGGCCATCGTGGAGCGGATCGACGTCTCGTCCTCCTGGTCGAGGAAGCCCTGCTCGAACAGGTTCCCCTCAAGGGATCTCGGCGCGCGCCCGGCCTCGCAGAGCGCGGCGATCACGGAGCAGTCCCTGTCGTAGTCCTCGCTCGGGCGCTTGTACAGCCACCAGTCGGCGAGGGACACGCCCTCCACCACCCGTGCGCGCTCGAAAGGATGGTAGAAGTAGTGCCCCTTGGCCCGCCAGTTCTCGTAGCGGATCCCCAGTTTGTAGGTGGCGTGACAGTCCACCATCCAGTCGGTCTCGTCGAGACCGAGATAAGCGAAGAAGTGGCGGATCGTGCTGAAGGTAGCCTCGCCGACACCGATCGTGGGCACATTCTTGGACTCGACGAGTGTGACTGAGATCCGGTCGCCGAACGCCGCCTTCAGATAGGACGCGGTCATCCAGCCCGCGGTCCCACCTCCGACGATGACCACACTCTTGACCATTGCTCCCTCACTTCTGTCGGAGTGACCCGACTTCAACGATTCCGGCCGTTCGCCATCCCCGCCATGCGGGGGAAAAGATCTGGAAAGGAACCCGCGCGCCGTCGTCTTCGGCTCACCCGGCTGAATCGAGCCCGCCGCCGCATTCGTCGACGAACTCCAGGAGCCGCTGCACCCCGGTCTCGAGCCATGCCGGATCCACGCAGAACGCGATACGGATCAGATGCCGTGCCCAGGGCGCATAGTCGTGGGAACGGATACGGCCCCGATCGTCGACGTCGGGACGCATGGCGAACCCGTTTCCCGCCACGACCGCGACACCCGTGCGCTCCAGCAGCCGCATCGCGAACGTCTCGGCGTCGAGCCCGGTGCGGCCCACGTCCAGCATCGCGTACCACCCGCCGGCGGGCAGCTCGTGCAGCAGACCGGCCCGCACCAACGGCGGCAGCGCCACGTCCCGGTTGCGCTGCACCAGCTTGCGGTTGGTCGCCGCCGCTTCCGACCGGCTGTCCACCGCGGCGATCCCCGCGTACTGCACCGGCGTGGACGTGCCGATGATGTTGGCCTCCTGCACGACCTTCATGACGTCGGCGGCCCGGTCGTTGGCCAGCGCGACGTAGCCCAGCCGGTAACCGGTCATCGCGAAGCTCTTGGAGAAGGTGAAGACGCTGTGCACGATACGGTCGTCGACCGGCACGTCGCGTTCGAACGAGGCGACCGAGACGTGCTCGCTCTCGTAGCAGAAATGCTCGTAGGCCTCATCGCTGATGACCTGCCAGCCCCGCCGGCGGGCCAGGTCCAGCAGGGCCGTGATCTCGTCGGCGTTCAGGACGACCCCGGTCGGGTTCGCCGGCGAGTTGATCAGCAGCACCCGGGTGCGCGGCGTGGCGACGGCCTCGATCATCTCGGGGTCGGGCCGGAAATCGGCCCTGAGCGGGTACAGCACCGGCGTGAAACCCGCCAGCAGACTCTGCTGCAGATGGACCGGCCAGTGCAGTTCCGGCAGAAGGATCTCGGCGCCGGGCTCGGCGAGGGACTGCAACAGGGAGGCCAGGCCCTGACACGAACCCGGTGAGATCAGCACCCGCGACACCGCGCTGTCCACCCCGTTGTCCACGCGGAGTTTCTCCACCAGCGCCTCGCGCAGCGCGGGCAGGCCCTCCACGCCGGTGTACTTGGTGTCGCCGCGCCGCACGGCGTCGATGAACGCCTCGGCGACGTTGTCGGCCGGATTGAAATACGGGTCGCCGACGTGCAGCTTCACCACGTCGACGCCGTCTTTCGCGATCGCCTCCGCCGCGTGGAAAATGCGCAGCAGACACGACGATGGAATGCTTCCGGCGACGGACAACAGTTCTGCGCTCACGCTCTTACCGCCCTCTTCCTCAGTGAACCGTTCTTCAGACCCACGTGATTCGTCATGCCGTGCGGCCACCGTCGACGGGGATCAGCGCACCGGTCATCCAGGCCGACACCTCCGGATCGAGCAGCACGCACACCCATCGGCCGATCTCAGACTCGTCGCCGAACCGGCCCATCGGAGTCGACGAGAGCAGATCGGCGCGCAGCCGCCGGGTGCCCGCCTCGTCCAGACCGGTCTCGTTCCACATCGGCGTCTCCACCGGGCCCGGCATGATGGCGTTCACCCGTACGTCCGGTGCGAGTTCCCTGGCCAGCGAACGAGTGAGGCTGTTGAGCGCCGCCTTGGTCGCACCGTAGAAGGCACGTCCCGGCATGGACAGCGCCCCGCCGACCGACGAGATGTTGACCACGCTGCCGCGGTTGGCCCGCAGTTGCGGCAGCGCGCATCGGATCAGTTCGGCCGGCGCGCGGACGTTGACGGCGAACATCGCGTCGAACAGCGCGGGGTCGATCGATTCGAGCCGCCCGAACCGGGCCAGGCCGGCGTTGTTGACCACCGCGTCGAGCCTGCCGAAGCTCTCGGTCGCGGCGGCGACGATCTGCTCGGCGGCGCCGGGAGCACAGATGTCCGTGGCCACGACCGTGACGGCCGGCCCGTAGCGGTCCGCGAGGTCGCGCAGGGGTTCCTCGCGGCGCCCGACGATCGTCACGTTGGCGCCCGACTTCAGCACGCATTCCGTGATCCCGCGGCCGATTCCGGTGGCCGCGCCGGTGATCACGACCGACTTTCCGGTAAGAGTCATCGCAGCACTTCGCTTTCCGCGAGAGTCGAGACGACGTCGGCGATCAGCTCGTCCGGGTCCGCGAGAGACTGGAAGTGTCCGCCCGGCCAGGTCCGCACGCTGAACCGGCCGGTGCTCACCGCGGCCCACGCCCCGAACTCCGCACCGTTCACCAGCGGATCCTCGGTGTTGTAGTAACCGCGCACCTGGCAGGTCAGCGGCTCGGTGTGCGGCGCCGGCCGGTAGGTCTCGCTGAGCGCGATGTACGACCGGAGAACCGGGAGCAGCAGCTCCCGAAGCTCGGGATCATCCGCGACGTCCGGCGCGATTCCGCCCAGATCCCGCAGGGCGGACCACAGTTCCTCGTCGCCGACCCGATGGTTGAGCTCGCCGTGGGCCTGCCACGGCGCGGGCGTGCCGGAAACGAAGAGGCAATGCACAGGTTGTCCGAGGTCCCGCAGCACTTTGGCGGTCTCGTAGGCGACCAGTGCGCCCAAGCTGTGCCCGAACAAGGCGCAGCGAGCCGGACCCAGCTGCGACAGTTCCGCGGCGACGGCCGATGCCATCTCGGTGATACTGCTCGCGGGTGCCTCGACGATCCGGTCGGCCTGACCCGGATACTGCACGGCGAGCAACTCGGTGTCCTCGGGCATCGCCGGCGACCAGGCGCGATAGGCCGCCGCCGTACCACCGGAATATGGGAAGCAGACCAACCGATCAGCCGGGCACTCCACGCTGTTGAGGGCCCGCATCCAACTTCGGCCACGTGTTCGTACTCGGTTCACGCCACCGAGCGTCACCGAAACTCGGCCTACTCACGCAAAACTTTCAAAGCTCTGTCGGGGCTCGGTGCGGCTGCGGGGCTCTTGCCCGAATCTGATGGCGTCGCAACCAAGGAGGACACATGCTGGACGGGTTCGTGCCGTGGCCACCCGACCTCGCCGATCGCTACCGCCGTGCCGGCTACTGGAAAGGTATATCTCTCGGGCAGCTTCTCGCCGACAGCGCAGGGCGCCACCCCGACAAGGTCGCCGCGGTGGACGTGACACGCCGGATCCGCTACGCGGAGCTGGTCGAGGAGGCGGGCCGGATCGCGTCGGGCCTGCTCGACCTCGGTATCGGCCCCCGCGACCGGGTGGTGGTGCACCTGCCCAACGTGATCGAATTCCTTTCCACCACCTTCGCCCTGTTCAGCATCGGCGCGATCCCGGTGATGGCGCTGCCCGGTCATCGCCGTGACGAGATCCTCCACCTTGCGCGCTCTTCGGATGCCGTGGCCTACGTCGGCCCGGCCCGGTTCCAGGGGTTCGACTATCGGAAGCTCGCCCGCGAGGTCCGCCGCGACGCGCCCAATCTGCGGCACGTCGTGATCGCGGGCGAGGCGGAGGAGTTCACGCCGCTGTCCGAGATCGCCCGATCCGGCGTACGGGAACTGCCGCCGGTCGACGCGTCCGAAGTGGCGCTGCTGCTGCTGTCCGGCGGAACCACCGGTACGCCCAAGCTGATTCCCCGGACCCATGACGACTACGCGTACAACATCCTCGAGTGCGCCCGCGTGGTCGCTTTCGACGACAGCGGCGTCTACCTCGCCGCGAATCCCGTGCCGCACAACGCCGCACTGGGCTGCCCCGGAGTGCTGGGCGCGCTGCTCGTCGGCGGCAAGGCCGTGCTGGCCGCCAATCCCAGCCCCGACCACGTGTTCCCGCTGATCGAGCGGGAGGGCGTCACACTCACGACGCTGGTGCCCGCGCTGGCCCTGCTGTGGGCGGAGGCGGCGCAGATCACCCCGGTCGACATGAGCCGCGTGATCATACAGGTGGGCAGCTCGAAGGTCGGGCCCGCCGCGGCGGCCCGGGTCACCGAGAGCCTGGGGTGCCGCCTCGCGAACGTGTACGGCATCGGCGAGGGACTGATCACCCATACGAGGCTGGACGATCCCCCGGAGATCGTCTTCACCACCGAGGGCAGGCCCCTGTCGCCGGACGACGAGATCAGGATCGTCGACGAGGACGACAAGGACGTCCCCCTCGGCGAGACCGGCGAGCTCCTCACCCGCGGCCCGTACACGATCCGGGGCTATTTCGCCGCGCCGGACCACAATCGTCGCTCGTTCACCCCGGACGGTTTCTACCGCAGCGGCGACCTGGCGCGGATGACCGAGGACGGCAACGTCGTCATCGAGGGCCGGCTGAAGGACATCATCCACCACCTGGGGGAGAAGGTCTCGGCCGAGGAGGTGGAAGGCCACGTGCTGACCCACCCGCTGGTCCGGGACGCCGCGGTGGTCGGCATCCCCGACGACGAGCTCGACGAGCGTCTGTGCGTGTTCGTCGTCCTCAGCGCCGACGCGGACGCCGCGGCGGCGCCGCTCTCGCTGCGCGCGATCAGAGAGCACATCCGCGACCGCGGCCTGGCGTCGTACAAGCTGCCGGACGAGCTCGTCGTCGTCCCCGACCTTCCCCGCACTCCGGTGGGCAAGATCGACAAAAAGTCCCTGCGCGAGGGCAAGCTGCCGCAGTTTCAGTGAGCGCACTGATTCCCGCCGAACCGTCGTGGGTGGCACCAGGCTCCGATTCGGCGTTGTCGATTGTCCGGCGTGAGGGATGTGAGGGGAAGTTCACGGGATGATTGATGCGGCAGAGACCAAAAACTTTCCGGCGTACGGGGAGATTCTCCGGCTGGACGAACTCCTCGCCATCGCCTGCGTGCGCGACGAGGCCGACCGCACGCTGTTCTTCGCGGCACACCAGGCGTGTGAGATCTGGTTCGCGGTCGTTCTCCGTCATCTGGACGCCGCGCGTGAGGCGATGCTCCGGGAGCAGGGGGCCGCGGCGGCCGAGCATCTCGAGCGGCTGCCGCACATCATGCGGGTGATCACCGTCCATTTTGACGTTCTTGCCACGTTGACTCCCCAGTCATTCGACGAGATCCGGGCGACGCTCGGGACGTCGAGCGGATTCCAGTCCGCCCAGTACCGCGAAATAGAGTTCGCTTGCGGGGCCAAAGACGCGCGGTTCCTCAACATCACCGGGCTGTCCGAGGGCGAGCGGGCCAGGTTGCTCGAGCGCCTCGAACAGCCGTCCTTGTCCAGCGTCTTCGCGGAGTATCGCGACCGGGCCCGTGCCGGTGCGGACGGAGCCCCCGTGGACTCGTCGCCGGCCGAGCGGATACACGACGCGCTGGCGGGCTTCGACAAGTCGGTGCGTTCGTGGCGGGAGCGGCACGCCGCGCTGGCGGAGCAGTTCCTCGGCGCCGCGCAGGGCACGGCCGGGTCGTCGGGTGCCGCGTATCTGTGGCGATCGGCCGAGCGGACCTTGTTTCCCGAGCTTTTTCCGAATCACGAGTGAGGCGCCGGCGAGCGCACGGCGCGCAGTGCGAACGGCCTGATCCGACATGGGCTACCCGAATTCCGTCAAGTGAATTACTGGTCCAAAGGAGAACGCAGTGATGACTGTCAACGGCGCCGCAGGCAATAAAGCGGGTGATCCAGGAAAGACGAAGCGAGTCGTCATCGTCGGCGGTGGCACGGCCGGCTGGATGACGGCGTCGTACCTGATGGCCGCCTTCGGCGAGCGGATCGACGTGACGGTCGTGGAGTCGGCTCAGATCAGCACCATCGGGGTCGGTGAGGCGACGTTCAGCGACATCCGGCATTTCTTCGAATATCTGCGGCTGGCCGAGTCCGACTGGATGCCGGCCTGCAACGCCACGTACAAGCTTGCCGTCCGGTTCGAGAACTGGCGAGAGCCGGGCCACTACTTCTATCACCCGTTCGAGAAGATGGGATCGGTCGACGGGTTTCCGCTCAGCGACTGGTGGCTGCGCAATCCGACGACGAGCCGCTTCGACAAGGACTGCTTCGTGATGGCGTCGGTGATCGACGCCCAGCGCTCCCCCCGGTACCTCGACGGAACGTTGCTCGATCAGGGGTTCGTCGAGAGGGAGCATGACGAGACCACGCCGCGGTCGACGATCGCGGAGTACCAGGGAGCCCAGATCCCGTATGCCTACCACTTCGAGGCGCACCTGCTGGCGAAGTTCCTGACGGGATACGCCACCCAGCGCGGCGTCCGCCACATCCTCGACAACGTCGTGGACGTCGCCCTCGACGAGCACGGCTGGATCTCGCACGTGCGGACCGCCGAGCACGGCGACCTCGAGGGCGACCTGTTCGTCGACTGCACGGGTTTCCGCGGACTGCTGCTGAACAAGGCGCTCGGCGAGCCGTTCGTGTCCTACCAGGACACGCTGCCCAACAACAGTGCGGTCGCCCTGCAGGTGCCGCTGGACATGGATCGTGAGCCGCTGCGGCCGTGCACCACGGCGACGGCTCAGAACGCGGGCTGGATCTGGACGATTCCGCTGATCAGCCGCATCGGCACCGGATACGTCTACTCCAGTGACTACATCACGCCCGACGAGGCGGAGCGCACGCTGCGCGAGTTCGTCGGCCCCGCGGCGGCGGACGTCCCGGCCAACCACATCCGGATGCGCATCGGCCGCAGCCGCCGTTCGTGGGTGAACAACTGCGTCGCGGTCGGTCTGGCGAGCGGTTTCGTCGAGCCGCTGGAGTCGACCGGCATCTTCTTCATCCACCACGCCATCGAGCAGATCGTCAAATACTTCCCCTCCGGCCGCGGGGACGACGTGCAGCGGGAGCTGTACAACCGTTCGGTGGCGAACGTCATGGACGGCGTCCGCGAGTTCCTCTGTCTCCACTATGTCGGCGCGAAGCGCTCGGACACGCAGTACTGGAAGGACACCAAGACACGCACGATCCCCGACGCGCTGGCCGAGCGCATCGAGATCTGGAAGCACAAGGTGCCCGACTCGGAGACGATCTTCCCGCACTACCACGGGCTTCCCCCGTACTCGTACAACTGTGTTCTGCTGGGCACCGGCGCGATAACGCCCCGCTATTCCCCGGCGCTCGACATGGCCGATGAAAGGGCGGCGCTGGCCGAGTTCCAGCGCATTCGCGTGAAGGCGGAAAAGCTCGTTCAGGAGCTTCCCACGCAGAACGAGTACTTCGCCCACATGCGCGCCAACGCCTAGGGGTCCCGACCCGGGATCACGCCGCGCGTGCCGGGAGTCCGGCTTTCCCATGTCCCGGGCTCCCGGCATACAACGAAGACTTCGAACAGGTCACGCGGAAAGCGATGTCGCGATGTATCTCTCCTACGACCGACGATCCCTGGACATCCAGTATTCGCCGAGTTCGTGCGTCGCGGACATCGACGTCTATCTGAGGGATTACGCGGCGCGTAGCGCGGCGGCGAGGCGACTTCCGGACGCGCGACTCGGGGTGCGCTACGGCCCCCGGCCCGAGCAACTGGCCGACTTCTATCCGGCGGGCCGGGCGGGCGCCCCGATGCTGGTGTTCGTCCACGGCGGATACTGGCAGGAGATGAGCCGGCACGAGTCGGCTTTCATGGCGCCCGACCTGGTCGCGCGGGGAATCTCCGTCGCGGTGCTCGGCTATGGTCTGGCGCCGGCGTACGAACTGCCGGAGATCATCGCCATGGTCGCGGACGGGATCCGGTGGATATGCCGGAGCGCCGATCGGCTGCCCGGCGCTCCCGGGCCGATCGTCGTGAGCGGCCATTCCGCGGGCGCGCATCTCGTCGCCATGTCGCTGCTGGACGAATCCGGCTGGGAGCGGTGCGGCGCGCGGCCGTCCGAGGCGGTCGCCGGCGCGATACTGGTGAGCGGTGTCTACGACCTCGAACCGGTCCGCGAAACATATGTGAACGAAGCGCTGGGGCTGGACGCCGGCACCGCCCGTGCGTGCAGCCCCCTCCACAATTTACGGGCCGCCCTGCCGCCACTGGTCGTCGCGCGCGGGGAAAACGAGACCGACGAGTTCGGCAGGCAGCAGACGGAGTTCGTGACCGCCGTCCGTGCTCTCGGCGGCCAGGTGACGGATTTCGTCGTGCCGATTCGCAACCATTTCGATCTGCCTTACGACCTGGGCGACCCGGAAACGCTGCTGGGCGATTCCCTGGTTCGGTTGACCGGCCGCTCGCGATAGCGGCCGGCGGCCTCGGCGCCCCGGTCCGGCGATATCGGGATGTGCGTTCCTCAGGTGGCCGTCTGCATTATTCACATACTCTTTGGCCGGGCCAATCTTGTATTGTCGGTGCGGGACCCGGCTGTTAGAGTCGGGATCGGCACCGCGTGGCGCTGATGTCCAGTTTCTTGGAAACCAACCTCGCATCCCGGTCGGCCGGAAATATAAGGCGAATTCCCTGCACGCCGGCCATGGTTTCAAATTAATGCCGCTGCGAAGTGGATCGCGCGCAAGGGAGCTTGGATATGTTGACGGAGAATATCGACCGCGGCGCGGCGGCCCACGTCGCCACCGATGCCGGCACGGACCGGGACGCTCTGCGCCGCGCGGTCTCCGACCTGCTGGGCATCGAGCTGACCCCGGAGGACGACGACAGCAACGTCTTCGAACTCGGCTTGCAGTCGCTCGAGCTGATGCGCCTGGCGAACCGGCTCAACCGTTCGGGCGCCGAGGTCACGTTCGCGCAGCTGGCCGACGATCCGCGGCTGTCGGCATGGTTCGAACTGCTCACCCCCGGCGCCGCACCGATGCCGCAGCCCCGCGCCTCCGAGGTGGAGCACGGCGACGGATCCGATCTGACCTTTCCGCTCACGCCGGTGCAGCAGGCGTATCTGTTCGGCCGTGCCGACCACCAGGCGCTCGGCGGCGTCGGCTGTCACAACTACCTGGAATTCGACGGGGCGGAGGTGGAACCGCACCGTCTCGAGCGGGCGGTTCGCGCTCTGATCGAGCGCCACCCCATGCTGCGGGTGCGGTTCGGCGACGACGCGATCCATCACGTGCTGCCGCAATCCCCGTGGCGGGGTCTGACCGTCCACGATTTCCGCGACCGCACGGGCGACGACGCGTCGGCGGCGGCGCTGGAGCTTCGCGACCGGCTGTCGCACCGCGTCCTGCGCGTCGATCAGGGAGAGGTCATCGACGTCCAGCTGACCCGGCTCCCCGGCGGGGTGGATCGGCTCCACTTCAACGTCGACCTCCTGGCCGCGGACCTGGCGAGCTTCCGACTGCTGCTCACCGAACTGGCCGTCCTGTACGACGACCCCGACGGTCTCGACGCGATCACCTACACCTTCGGCCGGTATCTGGCGGATCAGGCCGAGGTACGCCGTACGGAGGCCGAGCGGGCACGGGCGTACTGGCACGATCGGTTGCCGTCGCTGCCCGGGGGGCCGAGGCTGCCCCTGGCGACCGAGCCCGAAGCGGTCGCCGTACCACGATTCGTCCGCCGAGCCTTCGGGCTGACGGCGGACGAGTGGCTCCTCATGGAACGGCGGGCGGGCGAGGCGGGGCTCACGCCCGCGGCGGTGCTTGCGACGGCGTACGCCCAGGTCCTGAGCCGGTGGAGCGGGGACGAGCACTTCCTGCTCAACCTGCCGCTGTTCGACCGCGACCTCGACGCACACCCCGAGATCGGGCGGCTCGTCGGTGACTTCACGGGGCTGCTGCTGCTCGAGGTGAAGCTGTCCGGGGACAGTTTCACGGACCGCGCCCGCACCGTGCAGCGGCAGATGCACGAGGACATCGGGCATGCCGCCTACACCGGCGTGGACGTGCTGCGCGACCTCGCCCGCACCGACCTGGACGCGCCCCGCACGGCGCCGGTCGTGTTCTCCCTCGATCTGTCGGCGCCGCTGATCCCGGACGAGTTCGCGGCCCGCTTCGGCGACGCGACATGGATGATTTCGCAGACCCCGCAGATCTGGCTCGACCACCAGATCTACCGCACTCGCGACGGCGGTGTGCGGCTCGTCTGGGACGCCGTCGACGAGCTCTTCCCCGACGGCATGCTCGACGCGATGATGTCGGCCTACGAGGCGCTGGTCCGCGGCCTGCTGGCCGGCGAGTGGGAGGCCGCGTCGCCGGACATACCGCTGCCCGCCGCGCAGCGGGAGCGGCGCGCGGAGGTCAATTCGGAGACCCGCGCGCTGACCGGCCACCTTCTGCACTCGGCGTTCTTCGAGCGCGCCGGCGACCGGGCCGGGCAGCCCGCCCTGCTGTGGGGCGACGGCGAGGTGATGACCCACGACGAGCTGGCGCGGCACGCCCTGGGCATCGCCGGGGCGTTGGCGCGGCGCGGTGCGGGCCGCGGCTCGTACGTCGCCGTGGTCGCCCCGAAGGGCCCGCAGCAGATCGCCGCCGTGCTCGGAGTCCTCGCCGCGGGCGCCGCGTACGTGCCGATCGGCGTGGACCAGCCGGCCGAGCGCCGTGCCCGCATCCTCGAGCTCAGCGGCGCCGAATTCATCCTCGACGGCGCCGGCCTCCTGAGATCGGCCGACGCCGATGTCGACGTGCTTTCGATCGACGCGGCGATGCTCTCGCGGCCACTGAGCGCCCCGGTGCCCGCCGACCCCGGCGATCCCGCGTACGTGATCTTCACATCGGGCTCCACCGGCCTGCCGAAGGGGGTCGAGCTCAGCCACCGCGCCGCGGTCAACACCGTCGAGGACATCAACGAGCGGTTCGGCATCGGGGCCGGAGATCGCGTGCTGGCGGTGTCCGCGCTGGACTTCGACCTGTCGGTGTGGGACATCTTCGGATTCCTCGCGGTGGGCGGCGCAGCCGTCCTCGTGCCGGAGTCCGGCCGGCGCGACGCCGGCGAGTGGCTGACACTGTGCCGGCGGCATTCGGTGACCGTCTGGAACACCGTCCCGGCCCTGCTCGACATGCTGCTCACCGCGGCCGACGGCGCTCCGCTTCCCGGCACGCTCCGCCTTGCCCTGCTGTCCGGCGACTGGATCGGGCTCGACCTGCCCGGACGACTGGCTCGCGCGACGAGCGGCCGGTGCCGGTTCATCTCACTCGGCGGCGCCACCGAGGCCGCGATCTGGTCGAACTCCTTCGAGGTCACCGAGGTCCCCGCGGGCTGGCGATCGATCCCGTACGGGAAACCGCTGCGGAACCAGAAGTTCCGGGTGGTGGACGGCCGCGGCAGGGACTGCCCGGACTGGGTGCCCGGCGAGCTCTGGATCGGCGGCGCCGGTGTCGCTCTCGGCTATCGGGGCGATCCCGAGCTGACCGCGGCGCGCTTCCCCGAGTACGACGGCGAGCGTTGGTACCGCACCGGCGATCTCGGCCGTTACTGGCCCGACGGCAATCTGGAGTTCCTCGGGCGCCTCGATCACCAGGTGAAGATCAACGGTTTCCGGGTGGAGCTGGGGGAGATCGAGGCCTGCCTTCAGGCGCATCCAGCGGTCGCCCAGGCCGTGGCCGTCGCGGTCACCGAAGGCCGCCGGGAGGTGGTCGCCGCCGTCGTCGAGCGCTCGGCGGCGCCGGACCGGGTGCGGGATGACGCGGATCCCGGCGCCGGGGGAGGGCGCCCCTGGGATCGGTTCCTGCCGCCCGCGACCGAGACCGAGGACGCGTCAGATCCGCACCTGATCGAGCACCGGCTGGTGGAGATCCTGCTGGCCGACGTCCTCGCGCCGCTGACCGGGCCCGGCGGACACCCGCCCGTCTGCGCCGAACAGCGTCCGGTGGTGGACATCTGGCTCGAATACCTCGTACGACGCTCCGTGCTGACACCCGGCGCGAGCTGTCGGCGCGGCCCCCGATGGGACGAGGTCACGAACCCGGCGTGGATCACGCAGGTTCGCGAGTCCACCCGCGGGACGCCCTTCGAGACCGTCGCGACCGCACTGGAGTGGGCCGGGCCACTCCTCAGGGCCGTCATGTCCGGCGAGGCGGACGCCACCGCGCTGCTGGACGATCCGGTGCTGGCTCCGGAGGCTCTCGGCGATCTGATGCCGACGACGGCCGACTGCCTCAGGGCCGTGGCCGGGGACCTGCGGACGCGCACCGGCGACGCCGCGCCGCCGGCCGTCGCCGAATGGGATGTGATCAGCGGCCGCGGCAGCGCGCGGTTGCTCGCGGAACTCCCCGGCGACGCGATCGACTACACCCTGCTCGGCTCGTCGATACCGGCACTGGCCAAAGCCGAGACACTGCTGCGCGAGCGTGGGCATCGCACACACATCGCGGTGCAGGGCGCCGCCGCCATCGCCGGGCAGCACGTCCACGCGTTCGACGCCGTCGTGGCGAACAACGTCCTGAGCCGGATGACCGATCCGGAGGTGGCCGTGGCCACCATGGCATTGCTGCTCGCGCCGGGTGGCCGCCTCTACCTGCTCGAACGCGCGTACCCTGCGCCCCTCGCGCTGGTGAGCGCGCTGCCGCTGGAGGCGCGAGCGGGGAGGTTCGACCAGAGCGGGCCGGGCTCCGCCTGGTTGTACGGCCCGGAGCGCTGGACGCGCGCCTGCGCCGAGGCCGGGCTGCGCGACGTGCGGGTGCTGCGCACCGAGGCCACCGGCGAGATCCTGCTGTCGGCGGACCGGCCGGAGACGACCGGCGTCGACGTGGCCGAGCTGCGCGGGTGGGCGGCGGACCGGCTGCCCGAGCACATGGTTCCCGCCCACGTCGCCGTGCTGCCCGCGCTGCCGCTCAGCGCCAACGGCAAGGTCGACAGGCGGCGGATACAGAGCCTTCTCGAGCAGTCCGTCGACCGGCCGCGTGACGTGGGCGACCCGCCGCGGGGCGCGAGCGAGGTGTTCGTCGCCGAACGGTGGATGAAGCTGCTCGGGCTGGACTCGGTGGGCCGGGACGAGAACTTCTTCCGGCTCGGCGGTGACAGCCTGCTCGCGACGCGCTTCGTCGCCGAGGTGCGCGGGGCGCTGGGCGTCGAGCTGCCCATGCGCGAGGTCATGCGGACGCCGACCGTCGCCGGGCTGGGCCTGCTGCTCGACGGGCTCGGTGCCGCGAGCGGCGGCTTGGACGGCGGCGAGGGATTCGAAGAAGGCGCGTTGTGAACGGCTAGCTGCATTTCGCTCCACCTGGCTACTCGATCCGCCTCTTAATCAAGCAAAAGGGAGAAGTCGTGGACATAGCCGAGATGCTTGCCGGCCTCGCCGCCGAGGGCTGCGTGCTCTACGAACAGGACGGGCAGCTTCGTTATCGCGCGCCCAAGGGAGTCTTGACGCCGGAACGGCTGACCTGGCTGCGTACGAACAAGGGCGCCGTGCTCGACCTGTTGCGCAAGCAGGAGTACGGCCCCGGAATCGTCCCCGATCCCGCTGCCCGGTTCGAGCCGTTCCCGCTCACCGATGTGCAGTCGGCGTACCTGGTCGGCCGGAGCAACGCGTTCGACTACGGCGGAGTCGCCTGCCACGGCTATATGGAGCTCGCGCTTCCGTTGTCGTACGCGGACAACATCGAGCAGGCGTGGAATCAGCTGGTCGGCCGGCACGACATGCTTCGCGCGGTGATCTCCGCGGACGGGTATCAGCGTGTCCTGCCGGAAGTGCCGCACTATCAGGTCAGGCGCGAAGACCCGGGCATGCTGGAGGCGACCAGAGAGGCCATGTCGCACCAGGTGCGGCGCACCGACCAGTGGCCCCTGTTCGACCTGCGGACGACGGAGACGGACGAGCGGCTGATCCTGCACATCGCCTTCGACCTGCTTCTCTGCGACTACCGCAGCATGCAGATGCTGCTCGGCGAGTTCGGCACCCTGTGTGCCGGAAAGTCGCTGCCCCCCGCGCCGGAGATCACGTTCCGCGACTATGTCCTCGGCGCGCGCGGGGTCGTGGAGGGCACGCGTTACAAGCGCGACCGTGATTATTGGTTCGATCGTATCGACGCGCTGCCGCCGGCCCCGGTCCTGCCGTTGCGCGACGACGCGCGCGACGCGCCGCCGAAGTTCCACCGGCACGAGCTGCGCTTGTCCGCCGCGCAGTGGACTGTGCTCAACGAGCGCGCCGGCGCGGCGGGTGTCAGCGCGTCGAGCGCGTTGCTGCAGGCCTTCGCTGAGACGATCGGACGATGGAGTCACAGTCCGCGCTTCACCCTGGCTCTCACCCAGGAAAACCGGCTTCCCCTGCACGCGGACGTCGCCCCGATCATCGGTGACTTCAGCTCGACCAGCCTGTTCGCCGTGGACCTCACCGAGGGCGAGAGCTTCGCGGAGCGGGTCAACCGCGGGCAGATGCGGTTGTGGGACGACCTGGACCACCGGCTCTGCTCGGGAGTGGAGGTGATGCGTGAGCTGGCCAGGCGACGGAGCCGGGCCGAGGCGTTGATGCCGGTCACGTTCACCAGCACGATCGGCGGCACGAACGCGGAAACCGCGAACGCGCTGCTGGCCGACGCGGAGATCGTCTACAGCATCACCCAGACGCCCCAGGTCTGGATCGACTGCCAGATCTCGAGCGACGCCGACGGCCTGCTGGCCAACTGGGACGTGCGCGAGGGTGTGCTTCCCGAAGGCATGACCGAGGACATGTTCGCCGCGTTCGCCGATCTGGTGAACCGGCTGGTCGACGATCCCGCGGTGTGGTCCGCGGCGGACCCCGTGGAGCTGCCGGCCGCGCAACGGGACGTCGTCGCGGCGGTGAACGACACGGCCGCGCCGCGATCGCTCGAGCCCCTGCACGCGGGCGTGGTCGCGCAGGCGGAACGGACCCCGGACCGGGCCGCCGTGATCACTTCTTCGGAGACACTGACCTACGCCGAGCTCATGGCCAGGGCGGGGGCGGTCGCCGCGGCCCTCGCCGAGGGGGGATGCGCGCCGGGTGACCGCGTCGGCATCGTCGTGCCGAAGGGATCGGCGCAGGTGGTCTCGGTGCTCGGCACGCTGCTGGCCGGCGGTGTGTACGTGCCGATCGACACGACGCAACCCGCGCTGCGGCGCAACTCGATCATCACGGACGCCGGGATCGGCCACGTGCTCACGCTGGCCGAGCTGCGCGACTCGCTCGATCTGCCCGCCGCCGTCCGGCCGGTCGAGGTCGATTCGCTGGCGCCGCGGCCGGGGCCGGCGGCGCACCGGCCGGCGCCGGACGACCTCGCGTACGTCATCTACACCTCGGGCTCCACCGGCACTCCCAAGGGTGTCATGATCGGCCACGCCGCGGCGCGGAACACGATCGACGACATCAACGCGCGGTTCTCGGTGACCGAGGACGACCGTGTGTTCGGCTTGGCTCAGCTGGGGTTCGACCTGTCCGTCTACGACATCTTCGGCCCGCTGTCCGTCGGCGGCGCGCTCGTGCTGCCCGACGACGCGCTGCGAAGCGACCCGTCGCACTGGGCGGCGCAGCTGGCCGCCAACGGCGTCACGGTCTGGAACTCGGTGCCGGCGCAGATGCAGATGCTGGAGGAATACCTCCGGCACGACACCGCCGTCGACGTCTCCCGCCTGAGGCTGGCGATGCTCTCCGGCGACTGGATCCCCGTCACGCTGCCGGACGCCGTCCGGGCCAGGATCCCCGGCCTCGAGGTGATAAGCCTCGGCGGGGCGACCGAGGTCTCGATCTGGTCGATCTATCACCCCATCGAGGTCGTCGACCTTAACGCGCCCAGCATCCCGTACGGAAAGCCGCTGGCCAACCAGACCTTCCACGTGCTCGACTCGCTGATGCGGGAATGCCCGGCGCACGTGACCGGCGAGCTGTACATCGGCGGCGTGGGGCTGGCTCAGGGATATCTGGGCGACCCGGAGCGGACGAGCGAGCGGTTCGTGCGGCACCCGGTGACCGGCGCGCCGCTCTACCGGACCGGTGACCTCGGTCGCCGTCACCCTGACGGGGTGATCGAGTTCCTCGGCCGCGCCGACCGGCAGGTGAAGCTCAACGGCCACCGCATCGAGCTCGCGGAGATCGAGGCCGCACTGCAGACGTGCCCGGACGTCGATCTCGCCGCGGTGGCCGTCCACGGTGAGGGCCCCGCGCGCCGTCTGGTCGCCTTTGCCGAGCCCACCAGGACCGAACCCCGCGCGCTGCCGGACGGCCTGCGGCGCAGGGCGATCGACGCAGGCGCCGAGCTCGTGCGCGGCATCGAGGACGAGCACATCGTCGAACTGATCGACCTGCTGGACAGCGTCGCGCTCGACGCCATGGCCGAGATGCTCACCGAGGCCGGATTCTTCGTGACGCCGGAAGCGGTGCACACCACCGAGGAGATCAACGAAGCCATCTCGGTGGCCCCGGAGAACCACCACCTCGTGCAGCGCTGGCTGAACGCGCTCGCCGACGAAGGGAAGATCGTCCGGGACGCGCTCGCCGGCACGTACAAGGGCGAACTCCCGGTCGATCCGGCGGCTCATCGGGAGAAGCTGCGCCGCATCGACGAGCTGGCCGAGCTCACGAAGTGGGGAAGCGAGTTCATCCGCTACCTGCGCGTGTCCGAGGACAACCTGGTGCCGTTGCTCCGCGACGACGTCAACGCGCTTTCGCTGCTGTTCCCCGAGGGCAAGTTCGGGCCGGCGGAAGCGACGTACCGCGACAACCTGATCAGCCGTTACAACAACGAGGTGGTCATCTCGGCGGTGCGGGACATCGCCCGCGCGCACGCCGGGCCGGGGCCGCTGCGGCTGCTGGAGATCGGCGCGGGCGTCGGCGGGACCAGCACCGTGCTGATCCCCGCCCTGGCCGACCTGAACGTCGACTACCTGTTCACCGACCTCTCGCACTTCTTCCTCAACGCCGCCAAGGAACATTTCCACGACGTCGACTGGGTGCGATACGGATTGTTCGACCTGAATCGCGATTATCGCGCTCAGGGGATGGCGCCGAACTCGTTCGACGTCATCCTCCTGTCCAACGTGATGCACAACGCGAAGCACGTCGGCAAGGCTCTCGACCAGATCCGGGAGATGCTCGCGCCGGGCGGCTGGCTGGTCTTCATCGAGGCCACGCGCGAGGTCTACAGCATCATGACCTCGATGGAGTACAAGTCCGGGCTGACCGGATTCGAGGACGAGCGGAGAGAAGACGAGCGCGTCTTCCTGGCGCGGGACCGGTGGCTGCATCTGCTGGGTGAAGCCGGTGGAGAGGTGGCGTTCTGCCTCCCGGAAGCGGACGCCGCGATTTCCGGGATCGGCCCGCAGACGTTCGCCGTGCGATTCAAGTCCGAGCGCGCCGACGTGCGCCAGGAGCAGCTCATCGGCCATCTGGCCGAACGGCTGCCGTCCTACATGATCCCGGCCGAGTTCCAGATCGTGGACCGTATCCCGCTGACCGGCAACGGGAAGGTGGACAGGGCCAAACTCGACGCGTGGGCGGGGTCGGGACACGGGGGCGGCCGGAACGAGGCCACCGGTGAGGCGCCGCGCCCGGGCCTCGAACAGGCCATCGCGGCACTGTGGTCGGAGGTGCTTCCGGTCGAGTTCATCGCCCGCGAAGCGAGCTTCTTCGACCTCGGTGGGGACTCCCTCCTGGTGGCGCGGCTGGTCACCCGGCTGCGCGAGAACCTCCCGCAGGCCGCGGAGATGGACTGGGACGATGTGCTGCGGCTGGTGATGAACCGGCCCACCATCGCCGCGCTGGCCGCCCAGCTCGGGGCGGACGGCGCCGAAGCCCGTTCGGCGACCTCGGTCGTACGGATCAACACCGTGGACACCGGCGAGCCGACCAGGGTCCTGATCCACGACGGGACGGGCACGCTGATTCCCTATCGCGCGCTGATCCGGGAACTGTCCGATCGCGTGCCGATGCTGGGACTCGTCATCGACGACCCGGGGCTGTTCCTGTCCGGAGACCCCCGCACTCAGGTGGACGAGCTGGCGAACCGTCATACGGAGGCACTGCTCGCGGCGGGAGTCGAGCGGGTGCACCTGGTCGGCTACTGCATGGGAGGACTGCTGGCGCCCGAGCTCGCCAACCGGCTCACGAAGGCCGGTGTCGAGGTGACCGGTCTGACCGCGATCAGCAGCTATCGAGTGCCGTACCTCGTCGAGGACGACCTGATGGCCGAGTATCTGTGCGCCCGGCTGGTGCAGGTCGATCCGGTGGATCTCGGTTATCCGCCCGACGAGCTCGGCATCCGGGACCTCATCCAGGCGGTCCTGACCCGGCACGACAAGGTGCTCCCGCAGGGCGGTCTCGTCGAGGAACCAGCGTCCGGGCTGAGCGAGGCCGGCGCGCAGGCGCAGCGCTACTTCCAGAAGCTGGCGGAGCGGTCGCAGGAGGACCGGCTGCGCGCCATCGGCGAGAGGATGCCGGCGAGCGACGACGAGCTGGGCTCGGTGGACTGGATGTCGCGGTTCCTGCGGATCATCAAGCACAGCCTGATCACGGTGGCGACGCACATGCCGACGCAGTACGAGAAGCCGGCGACGTTCGTCCGCCAGACCGGCGACGCGCAGATCTTCCCCGGCATGCAGGCCGACATGACCGAGTACTGGCAGCAGGTGTGCGTCGGAGGACTGCGGATCGTGGACGTGCCGGGCGACCACTTCACCTGTATGGGACCGTCCAACGTCGGTGTGACGGCGGACGTCCTGCTGGCGGGTGACTGAGCCGATGGGCGCGGCACAGGTGATCGGAATCATCGGCGGGTACGGCGCGGTGGGGTCCGTCGCCGCCCGATGTCTCGCCGCCGACGGATTCCGGCTCAGAATCGGCGGCCGGTCGGCCGACCGCGGCGCGGCGGCGGCGGCCGGATTCGCCGACGCGACGGCCGCGGCGGTGGACGCCACCGACGCGGAGAGCATCGCCCGGTTCAGCGCGGACTGCGACGTGGTGCTGAACTGCGCCGGACCCGCGTACGAACTGGGCACGCTGCCCAGAAAGGCGGTGGTCGGGGCGGGGGCGCACTACGTCGACGTCATGGACGGTTCCCTGGGAACGTTCGCGCCGCCGGAAGACCGCGTCATGGTGCTGTCCGCCGGCGTGTTGCCGGGCCTGTCCGGGCTGCTGCCGCAGATGCTCACCGCGGGACTCGACGAGGCATGCTTCGTGGGTTACTACGGCAGTCTCGACAGATTCACGCACACCGGCGCCATGGATTATCTGCTCAGCATGGATCGCGGATATGGCACGGCGCTCGCCAAATGGCGCGACGGCAGGGTGATTCCCGGTGCGCTCAGCGTCGAGCAGGACTCTCCGGTCCCCGGAATTCTCCGGCCGGTGACCGCTTATCCCTACTTGAGCGCCGAACTCGTTCAGCAGGCGACGCGCCTCGGACTGAAGGAAGCCAGCTGGTACAACGCTTTCGACGGTGAGCACGCCCTTCGCGTGCTCAACCATTACCGGGCCTCGGGCAACCGGCAATCGCCGGAGGACGCCGCGACGGCCCTGGTGCAGGCCAGCGCGCTCGATGTGTCCGGACGTGCTCCTTACCACGTGTTGTCCGGCACGGCCGAGGGTCTCACCGAGGAGCGGGTCCCGGTCCGGCGAACCGCGTTGATAAAGAGCAACGACGGCAACGCGCTCACCGGCGTCGTCGGCGCCGTCGCCGCGCGTGAGGTCGCTCGTGGTCGTATCGCGCCCGGTGTCTGTCACGAGGCCGCGAACGTGCTGGCCGCCGGCGTCGTGCTCGACGCTATTCGCACGCATCTGCCGGAAACCGTCGTGTCCATTTCCGAGACGCCCCTGGCAGCGGAAATCGTGGAGGAGGAGGGGGTGCTCTGATCGGCCTCGCCTGACCCGGATGCCGGAGGACCCGTGACGGGCGGCGCACGCGGGGGACCGGCCTTCGGGCGGTCGTTCCCGCGGCTGCGCCGCCCGGATCGTTGGCTGACCGGACGGTTCGCGGTACGGTGAGTCGTACGCGTACGGAAACGGAGGAAGGCGATGAACGCGATCGACCCTGCAGAGGGGGAGCGAGCGACGTCATCATCGGCTGCCGATGCCGCGGCCGGACAGGGCGTGAAACCGCTACTGCGTCCGCATCGATGGAGTTTCGCCGCTGTTGTCGTCTTTCAGGTCATCGGTGCGGTCGCGGGTCTGGCGCCGCTGCTGGCGGTCGTCGAGCTGGGTCGTGCCCTGTTGTCGCCCGGCCCTATCGACCACGACCACGTCTGGTTCGTCGTGATCGCGGGTGCGATCGGACTGTTCGTCCGGCTGCTGTTCACGAGCGCGTCGTCCGGAATCGGGCATATCGTCGACAGCAAGGTGCAGCTGGCGTTCCGACGGCAACTGGCCCTCGTGCTGGGGCGCGTGCCGATCGGCTGGTTCTCCCGGCGTCGCACCGGCGAGCTGGCGAAGGTGGTGCAGGAGGACGTCAGCGCCGTCCACCCGTTCATCGCGCACACCCCCGGCGAGCTGGTCGCCGCGTTCGTGGTGCCGCTGGTGTCGCTGGTCTACCTGTTCACCGTCGACTGGCGGCTCACCCTGATCACGCTGATCCCGGTGGTGCTGGCGGTGGCGCACGTCCCCCTGATGATGACCCCGGCGCGGATACGCGAGGAGAAGGAGTTCGACGCCGCCACGGGGGGCATCGCGAACTCGGTCGTCGAGTTCGTGCAGGGGATCGCGGTGGTCAAGGCGTTCGGCGGAGGCGAGCGCGCCCACCGCAGGTTCCTCACGGCCGTGGACGAATTCGTCGCCACCTTCCTCCGCTGGGTGACCAATCTCTCTCCGATCGCCGCGGGGATGAAGCTGGTGCTGTCGCCGCCGTTCGTGCTGCTGGTCGTGCTGATCGGCGGCACGGCTCTGATCACCTCCGGCGGCATGGCCCCGGCCGACCTGCTGCCCTTCCTGCTGCTCGGACTCGGCCTGACCGCTCCGGTGGCGGCCCTGGGTCACGGCTTCGACGACATGCGGGGCGCCGCCCGCGCGGTCGGCCGGATCAAGGAAGTGCTCGAGGTGCGGCCGCTGCCGGAGCCCGCCAGGCCGGTCGCACCGCAGGGGCATCGGGTGGAGCTGCGTGACGTCCGATTCGCCTACGAGGACGACCACGAGGTGCTGCGCGGGATCACCCTGACGCTCGAACCGGGGACGGTCACCGCGGTCGTCGGGCCGTCGGGAAGCGGGAAGTCCACGCTGGTCCAGCTGCTGCCGCGGTTCTTCGACCCGACGCACGGCTCGGTCCTCCTGGGCGGCGTCGATCTGCGCGAGATCGACAGCCGGGAGCTCTACCGGAGGGTCTCCTTCGTCTTCCAGGACGTCCGCCTGCTGCGCGCGTCGGTCACGGACAACATCGCGCTGGCGGTGCCCCACGCCGGCGCCGACGACGTGGTGCGCGCCGCCCGGCTGGCGAACATCCACGACCGGATCCTCGAGCTGCCGCGCGGCTACGACACGGTGATCGGTGACGAGGCCGAACTGTCGGGTGGCGAGGCGCAGCGGATCGCGCTCGCCCGCGCGCTGCTCGCCGACGCGCCCGTCCTGGTGCTGGACGAGGCGACCGCCTTCGCCGACCCGCAGACGGAACGGGCGGTGCGCCGCGCTCTGGCGACGCTGGGCGGCGATCGGACGATCCTGGTCATCGCCCATCGCCTGGAGACGATCGCCGACGCCGACACCGTCGTGGTGCTGGAGGACGGGGAGGTCGTCGAACGCGGCGGCCCGGCCGAGCTGCTGGCACGAGGCGGCAGGTTCGCCGCGTTCTGGCGATCCCATGAATCGGCGGCCGCCGACGAGATCGAGACCCGCGCCGGAGCACTGCAAGGAGAGCAGTCCCAATGATTCGAATGCTGCTGCGCGTGCTGGGACCCGAGTACGCGCGGGCGATGCGCCGCACCGTGGCCCTGATGACGGTGACCGCGATCGCCGAGGGGTTGTCCTACGCCCTGCTCGTTCCCGTGCTGCGGGCACTGTTCGGCAGCACGCCCGAGGACGCCGTGCCGTGGCTGATCGGGTTCGGGGCCGCGGTCGCGGTCTGCGCCGTGCTGCGCTACATGAGCGAGCTGTCCGGTTTCCGCGTCGGGACCACGCTGTTGCGCGGCATGTACTACCGGCTCGGCGAGCATCTGGCCAGGCTGCCCATCGGCTGGTACGGCGGCGACCGGGTCGGCGAGGTGTCCGTCATGGCCAGCCGCGGCCTTCTGCAGGCGATGAGTGTCGCGGCACATCTGCTGGGACCGTTCGTCTCCGCCATGGTGACCCCCTTGACGATCGTCGCCGTGATGATCGCCTTCAACTGGCAGCTGGGGCTGGCCGCGTTGGCCGCCGCACCCATCGTGGCGGTCATCCAGGCCTGGACGGCACGGTCGATCGCCGCCACCGACGCCGGGCGCCACGAACGCGACAAGGAAGCCAGCGGGCGGGTCATCGAGTACCTCCAGGCCCAGCCGGTGCTGCGGGTCGGCGGGCGGACCGGCGAGCGCTTCACGTCGCTCGACGACTCGCTGCGGGAGGTCCAGCGCGCGACGCGCCGTACGGTGCTGTCGGCGCTGCCCGGCATCGTGGGGATGACGCTCACCGTGCAGGCGGCCTTCACCGCTCTGCTGGTGCTGGGCGCCTATCTCGTGCTCGGCGGCACTGTCGGCGCGGCGGAGATCCTCACGATTCTGGTGCTGGCGGCCCGTTGCGCCGATCCGCTGCTGTCACTGTCGGAGATGGGGGGCAAACTCCGCGCCGCCCGAGCCCAACTGGCAAGACTCGACACGGTGCTGCGCACAGAACCGCTGCCGGAGCCCGGCGAACCGGTCCAGCCGCAACGCCATGACCTGGAATTCGACTCGATCACCTTCCGGCACGGCGACCGCACCGTGCTCGACGACCTGTCGTTGACGGTGCCGGAAGGACAGCGGCTCGCCGTCGTCGGGCCCTCCGGCGCGGGCAAGAGCACGCTGCTGCAGGTGCTCGCCCGCTTCTTCGACGTCGACGCGGGCGCGGTGCGCATAGGGGGCGTGGACGTGCGCGAGATCAGCACGCGGGTGCTGATGCAGCGGATCGCCATCGTCTTCCAGGACGTGTATCTCTTCGACGGCACGATCGAGGAGAACGTGCGTCTCGGCCGTCCCGACGCCGGCGAAGCCGAGGTGCGGGCGGCGGCGACCGCGGCGCGGCTGGACGAGGTGATCGAGCGGCTGCCCGGCGGATGGGCGGCGAACGTCGGCGAGGGCGGCGCCCTGCTGTCGGGTGGTGAGCGTCAGCGCGTCGCCATCGCGCGAGCGCTGCTGAAGGACGCCCCCATCGTGCTGCTGGACGAGGTCACCTCCGCGCTGGACCCGCTGAACGAGGCGGCCGTCCACGAGGGCATCGAGCGCCTGATGGCGGGCCGGACGGTGGTGATGGTCACCCATCGGATGCGGACCGTCCGAAGCGCCGATCGCGTCGTCTTCCTGGACGGCGGCCGGATCGTGGAGGAAGGCAGCCACGACGAGTTGCTGCGCCGCGGTGGCCGTTACGCCGATTTCTGGACCATTTCCATGGCCCCCGTAACGAGTGAATGAGCCGAGGATGTCGATCGATCCTTTGTCGCGGACCTGCGATCCTCTGCCGCGAAACCGGCGAGCCGGCGCGTTTCGCCGGCTCGCGCCGCGGCCGTATGCCCGAGCCCGGGTGCTGCTGTTCCCGCACTGCGGCGGCAACGCGAGCTATTACCGGTCGTGGGCCGCGGCGGCGCCCTGGGACGCCGAATTCATCGCCGTGCAGTATCCGGGCCGGGAGGATCGTTATTCGGAGCCGGTGCCGGCGGATATGCACGGCCTTGCCGCCGTGCTGGCGGCCGATCTGCCGCTCGACGGGCCGCCGCTTCCGACCCTGCTTTTCGGCCACAGCATGGGGGCCATCGTCGCCTACGAGGCCGCCCGCCTTCTTTCGGCGATGGGTGAACCGCCGTTGGGACTGGTCGTTTCCGGGCATCCCGCTCCGGCGTTGACCCGGCCGGGCAGGGTGCATCTCGGCAGCGACGAGGAGTTGATCGAGGAATTGCGCCGCACCGAGGCGACGCACCCCGATATCCTCGACAACGCCTCACTCATACAGGCGTTCCTGCCCGTCATCAGGAGCGACTACCGGTTGAGCGAAACCTATCGGCCGCTGCCCGGTGCGCGCCTGCGAACTCCGATCACCGTGATGTACGGCGATCGGGATCCTGAAATCACTACGGCGGAAGCAGAGGGATGGCGCGAGGTCACCGACGACTCGTGTGAGTTCCGCATTTTCGAGGGCGGTCATTTCTATCTGGAGGAGCACCGCGACTCGATCGTCGAACTTCTCACGGCGCAGGCACGCGCGGCGTCCCGTCGATTGGCGATTCCCTGGCCGTCGACGCCCTGATCCTCCTCGCCGGCGCGGCCGCTACTCGGCGTCGCCGCGCCGGACGGCGGGCAGCAATCCCTCGACGATCGCCGTCAGTCCCTGCCGATGCGTATCGCGCGCGGTGAGTTCGGCCCAATGGTCGGCGACCACCGCGATCTGGGGGTATGTGCCATTCGTCAGATCGGAGATGACCTTGTCGCGATAGACCGGAGCGCCGGTCGTGGTACGACGACGTCGGCTGGTCACCCGAATGGTCAGATCCCCGACGATGTAATACCAAATCGTGCGGTAGACGTAGACGGCCTCTTCGTGGCTGTGCCCGTAGTCGACGGCGGCGCCGATCATCACCTCGACGAACCAGAGGCCGGAGGGGGCGAAGAGGTCGTCGCCCGTCAGCACTTCGACGACCCACGGGCGCTCGGCGAGCAGATCGTAGAGCGTGATCGCCGCTGCGAGGAGCCGCTCACGTGGGTCGTCCGGAAGCTCCGGACGGGGCATGCGCTGCGCGCTCGTCTCCAGCACGCGCAGCAGCAACTCATCCTTGTCTCGCACGTGGTAATACAGCGCCATCGGCGCGCTGCCCAGTTCGTTCGCCAGGCGCCGCATCGACAGTTTCGCCGAACCTTCGGCCTGCAGAATGCGATCCGCCGCGGCGATGATTCCCTCCAGAGTCAAGCGCGGCGGCCGGCCGATGGCTTTGGCGCGCGCTTCTCCTGCGGGCATCTCTATCCTCCACGATGCTTCTGTTCACCGATGAGCGGGGCGGGAGTGTTTCCGAGACGACCGGTGGAACATGCGATTGCGGCCACGACGATCGAGTGTCGCGGAAAATCAACGTGCCAGTGCTCTCTTGCCGTTGAAACCCATACTAACAAAGTTTGCCGGGAGTTCGTCTATATATTGTCTACACGGCGCCGCGAATGGCGTATCTGGATGACGGACACAGGCGTCGTGTTTACTGGTCGCATACCGCGGACTTGATTTCCCGCTGCTTAAGGCGTGACGAATATCACAGAGATAAGGCTTGAGTGGTATATCATTGGCATTCGTGCAATTTCCGGCTGTTGTAGATCCGCGGACCGGCCACGCGGTGGCGGATTCATATTGTGGTAGCGGCGCCGTGATCCGCGTCGGCGGATGGGATTGCCGCATAAGCGGCTGAGCATCGCTCGATTCCCCGCGCACGCCGCCGGCCATGAGGGCGGCAGGCGTGCCACACGCGCTGCCCCGGCCGGCGCTCGAGCCCTACAGGCAGGCGGCGTGCGGAAACAATGTCCGACGTCGTATCCGAAGCCAAGGAGCCCGGGACATGTCGGTCCCGGGCTCCGGCCGTCCGGGCTTGTGCCCGCCCCGGTGGGACGGGCACTTCCCGGACGGGTGTCGCCGAGTCGCGGATGCGTGCCGTCGGACGGCCCGTTCTCTGTCGCGGTTTGTCAGTCCGCTTCGGTGACCAGGTCGCGGGTGCCCTGCTCCACGGGTTCCGTTGCGCCTCTCGGCAGGACGATGAAGGCGATGACGACGGCGCCGATGAGGAGCGCGGCCCCGAGTGTCATGCCGAGCGCGTATCCGTCGGTGAGCCCCACAGGCGTGAGTCTGCCTGCGGTGCGCTCGGCGGCGGCGGTGCCGAGAGCGGCCAGTCCGAGTGAGGCGCCGATCTGGCGTGAACTGGCGAGCAGGCCGGAAGCGGCGCCCGTTTCGTGAGGCGCGACCCCGACGGTGGCGGCGGAGACGACCGGCCCGAGGCAGAGACCGAATCCGAGGCTGGTGACGATCGACGGGCCCAGGATGTCGGTGAGGTAGGAGCCGTCGGCGCTGATGAAGCCGAACCAGGCGAACCCGATCGCGGTCATCAGCCCGCCGACGATCAGCAGCGTACGGCGCTCGACGCGGTTGCCGAGTTTGATGGTGAACACGGCGCCGACGCCGACACCGAGCGCGAAGGGCAGCAGTTCGAGCCCGGCCACCGTCGGGCTGTACCCGAGGATGCGCTGGAGGTAGAGGGAGGCGAAGTAGAAGGACGCCGCCATCGCGCCGCCGAGGAGGAGGTTGTAGGCGTTGGCGCCGGAGACCGAGCGGTTGGCCAGCAGGCCGAGCCGGATCAGCGGGTCGCGGGTGGTCGTCCGCTCCACGTAGACGAACGCGGCCAGCAATATGACCGCGCCCGCCAGGGTCAGCAGGGTCGTCGCCGAGGTCCACGCGTACTGGTCGGTGCGGACGACGCCGAAGACGAGCAGCGTCATTCCCGCCGTGGCCAGGATGCCGCCCAGCACGTCGGGACGCCCGCTGGGAGCCAGAGGCGGAGCGTCGGCGACACCACGCCAGGCCAGGGCCAGCGCGATGGCGGCCATGGGAACGCTGACGAACATCACCCAGCGCCAGCTCGCGTACTCGGTGAGCACGCCGCCGATCAGCACGCCGAGAGCGCCGCCGGCGGCGTTCATGGCACTCCAGATGCCGTATGCGCGGACGCGCTCCTTGCCGGAGGGGAAGGTCACGGCCAGCAGTGCCAGTGCGGCCGGAGACAGTGCGGCGGCTCCGATGCCCTGCAGTGCGCGGGCGGCCACCAGGTGACTGGCTTCCTGGGAGAAGCCTCCGGCGAGGGAGGCGAGACCGAACAGGATGAGCCCGAGCAGCAGGATGCGCTTGTGACCGTATCGGTCGGCGATCTTGCCGCCCAGGAGGAGAAGGCCGCCGAAGGTGAGGGCGTAGGCGTGGATCACCCAGGTCAGGCCCGCTCCGGTGAAGCCGAGGCCGACGGCGATCTGCGGGAGTCCGAGGTTTACGACCGACAGGTCCACCGACACCATGAACTGCACGACAGCCACCGCGGCCAGGATGAGCCCTGTCCGTGCGGCCGGTTCGATGACCGATCGTCCGCTTGCTGATTGTGCGTTTGTCACCGTGGTTCAGTCCCTTGGGCTGTTCTCGTGGCCAGTTTTTCGTACACGTACTGAAAATAGCACCGAGATCGGCTCCGTGTCGACAGTCGAAGTCGCCCGGGTTGGCAGAAGGGAGTGGCGGGACCGCATGATGGGAGGGTGTCCCAAAGCAATGCACAGCACAGCCGTACCGGCCGTCCACCGGTGACCTCCCGCGCGCAGATCCTGGCCGCGGCCCGCCGGCTCATCGATCAGAACGGCTGGGAGAAGCTGACCATCCGCCGGCTCGCCTCCGAGCTCGGCATCGGGACGATGACCTTGTATCACCACGTACGCGACAAAGAGGACCTGCTGCTCCTGCTGATCAGCGAATACGCGGACCAGATCCCGTACCCCGACCTGCCCAGCGAGCCGCGGGACCGCATCATCGCGACCTCGATCCTGATCCACGATGCCCTCGCGGCCTGGCCGTGGGCCGCGGAGGTCCTCACGTCCGACGGGTTCATCGGCCGTCTCGGCGGATCGTTGTGGATGGTCGAGACCATCGTGGCCGGCGCCATCGACCACGGATGCACACCTGAACAGGCCGTCCACGTCTTCCGCAGCATCTGGTACTACACGGTCGGCGAGATCCTCGTCCGTGCCCACTCCGCTCGCCGGCCCTCGGACGACGAGCGGCCCATCGACCCCAACCCCTTCTTCAGAGGCGTCGACAAGTCCCGCATGCCACGCCTTGTCGCCCTCGGCGATCAATGGCCGAGGCTGGCCGCGCAGGACACCTACCCTCAGGGGCTTGAGGCCTTAGTCGACGGACTGCTCGCACAGGCGACGTCGGCGAGGCGGCGCGAGGCGGTCTCCGCGGAACGGCGTGAATAGAGGCACGGACGGCGGCCGCCCGGCGGTCGTTCTCATGAGAGGTGACGCGGACGAGGTTGGCTGTCGGCCCCGATCCCTGATCCCGGGTCCACCCAAAACGCGAGGCAGGTCCGCTGGAAACGTCAGCGGACCTGCTTTTCTTGCTGTTTCGTCACTGCCGCTGCGGTGAAGGTGTTCTTTTCGAAAGAGCGCTCAGCGGCTTTGGGCGGAGCGGCCCGGCCGGATCAGCTCTTCCAGTTCGAGCAGCTGTAGTCCCACTCAGTCCAGTATTCGCAGAGAGAGATTCTCCAGACGTCCTTGGACAGGCTCGCCGTCGACCCGGAACCCGGCCCGGTGACGAGCGTGCCGCCGCTGCTGTCGTAGTACTCCCAGCGCAGCTCGGCTTTGCTGGCACTGGTCCAGACCCAGACCCAGGCCTCGGCTCCGTTGCCTGGATTGTTGTCGAACTGAGCCTGGCTGTGCTTGTAGTTGACGGTGGTGGCGGCTGCGGCGGGTTGCGTGGTGAGAGCCGTGCCGACGACGGCCACGGTCATCGCGGCAGCGGCGACGCGGGCTAAGCGTTTGAGAGTCATCGCGCCCTTCCCAGGAACTGTCGGCGGCCTGTTGCCACCGGTTCGCCGTCTAAGACCGGGTAGCTTCCGATTACGTGACGAAGCGCCGCGAGAGCCATGGTGCGGTACGCCGCCGCGTTCGGAGGCTCGCGACCGGGGAATGCCCGCGAGACGGGGCGATCTGCGGGCGCACGCCCGGCGCCCGGACGAACCTGCGGTACTTGTCGTGGTCGTAACCACCGCCGAGGACGACGACGGGGCGGGCCGCCCCTGCCGCGTACCGGTGGGATGACCTCCAGCAGGGGGACGAGCTGGGTGGCCTCGTTGCGGTTGAGCCGTAGCCCGGTTCCTGCGGCAAGTGTTCCCAGGCGATGCCGGTGTGCAGGACGAACACGAGGCCCTGCAGCACTTGGCGGTCATCCGGTCGCTTGCGGGTCCGTCTGTCGTCGATTTGAAGGCGTCTACTCGCTCTGGGCCGGCTTTCGCGTTTTCTCGGGACTCACGTAGTAGTGCAGCAAAGCGTGTTCGCCTGCTGCGTTCAGCCACTCGGCGCGGGCGCTTGCCACACGTCGCCATCCGGCACGTTCGTACAGGGCGATGGCCGCGTGGCCGTCGTCGGATACGTCGAGCACGAGAGGTATTTCTAGATCGGCGGCCTTCCTGCTGACCACGTCAAGGAGGCGAGTGGCATGCCCGTAGCCTCGCCCCTGAGGAGTGACGAAGAGCCGGGTGATCGATCCGACCGGACCGGCCGACGTACCGATGGCTCGGGCGAGGGGCGGCTCAAGCGTTGCCGCGTCCAGTTGTGAGAGCCCCACGTGTCCGACGACGTCAGATCCTTCAACCACCACCCATGCTTCAACAAGGTTGGAAGGTGTCAGCCATCGCCTGGGATCGGCGGGCCAGTCCACTGGGTAGCGATCGGAAGCATGCACGGTGGCGAGAGCATCGATGCAGGCACGCAGATCCTTGATGGTTCTTGGACGGATCAAAGGGCTCATCTCCCAGCGATTTTCTCAGGGCGCGGGTTTGATCAGGTCGGCCAGGATCAGAACCTGTATTCGCGGACCGTTGGGGACCAGACTTCCGTGTGGAGCGGGGGACGGGCATCGAACCCGCGCTGTCAGCGTGGAATAGGCTACTGATCTTGCCGTGTTGAGCAGGGAAAACAGGGGTGCAGGTCAAGGCCGGTCGAGCCCAGACTGGCGTCCAACTTGGCCACCGTCCGTGGGATCTCATGCACCGTGAAGATCACCCTTTGGTGCGGGACAGCCTGCTTGATCGTGCGGGCGTAGTCCATCGCCTTGGCGAACTCCGGCCGCACCCTGATGCGGGTGCTGATCTTCTCGGCGAAGACCGGTTCGCAGCCCGCCTCCGTCAGCTCGTCGAGCTGACTGTCCAGCTCCTGCTGGCCGTACTGCACCGTGCATAGCCCACCCGGGTCGGCCTCGCCGCCGCCGGGACCACCGCGTCCAAGATCGGGCCCGCCTGCCAGACGCGGCCGGGCCCGAGCGCAGCGGGAGTACGCACCTCCAGCTCGGCAAGCGATGGGCCACTCAAAGGCTTACTGGCATCGTTCTCGTCCAGATGAGTTGGGAACGGAATGTCACGCCAAGCCACTTCTGCCCGGCCCGTTACCGGCGACTTTTCGTTCGCGTGCTGCTCAACCCCCGTGTCGGCTTCTGACCGTTCCGCGTGATTGATCGATCGCCGCCGTGGGACGGGTCGTTCCGCGGGCCGGTCAGCGCTTGGCTTTGGCGAAGCGGCCGGTGGCGTCTCGTGGCGGGGAAACGGCAGGAACGCGAGCTTGATCTCGCGGTCGGGATCGCCGTTGGCATGCATCACAACGTCGATGCGGCCGTCGTTGTCGTGGGCACCGCGCCGTTTGTAGTTGGGGTGCGCTTCGATGGCGTCCGTGGCGGACTGGACGGTCGCCGTCACGTCCTTGGTCCGAATGAACATCAGCAGGGCGGCCTTGGTATCGCGCCATACCAGATAGCCGAGCAGAGCCCCGACCGGCCCACCGGACGACTGATCTTCACCGCCCTGGTACGCATCCGGCTCATCTCCGCCACCGCCACCAGTTCACCCCAGGTCCTGATTCCCGACCTTCTGCAGCACCGGCTGCTGGAGTTGCTGAACGTCGATCCCACCCGGCCACGCTGGCTGATGTTGTAATTCATGATCCAGACGACCAGCCAGCGACAGCATTCACCTACCTGCGAAGAACCGGGCTAGTGTGCCACGCCGTTTGCCCACTCGGACGCGTGGTCATGGACGAACTCGTCGAAGGAGCGGGGCGGGCGGCCGGTCAGGTCCAGCACCGCGGTGCTGACCAGGTCGTCCCGGCCGGCGCTGAGGCCGGCGTCCACGGCGGCAAGGGCGGCGGCGAATTCGGCCGGCATGCCGGCGGCCCGGTAGCCGGCCGCCAGCTCGTCGGTTTCGACGGGCAGCACCTGAATCGGCCTGCCGGTGCGGGCGGTGATGATCGCTGCCGCGTCCCGGTAGCTCAACGCTTTCGGCCCGGTGAGCAGGTAGTCGCGCCGGTCGCCCGGCCCATCACTGAGCCACTCACCCCGCTTCTCACCGGGCCACTCACCCCGCTTCTCACCGGGCCACTCACCCTGCCCTCCACTGGGCCTCTCGCTGGACCCGTCATCGGGGTTGGTCAGCAGGGCGGAGGCGGCGGCCGCGATGTCGCGCGCGTCGATCCAGCCCAGCCGGCCGCCACCGGCCGCGGTGTGGATCTCGCCGTGCCGCCGGAGCCGCTCGCCCAGCGGATGCGGGCGCAGGAAGTTCTGCATGAACCCGGACGCGCGCAGCACGACCCACCCGGGCCGAGTCCGTACCCGTGCGGCCAGCTCAAGCGCGCCGGGGGCGTTCGGCAGCACGATGGCGGAGCCGAGGAGCACCACGCGGCGCACGCCGAGCCGCTCCGCCTCGTCCAGGAACGGGTCGACCAGCGGCATCGGATTCACGGCGTTCACCGGAGGCACCAGATAAACGCGGTCCATCGCGTGCAGTGCGGCCCGATGCGTGCCCGGGTCGTTCCAGTCGAACCGGACCGCGTCAGGATCCCCGGCAGATGGGTTGCGAGCGGCCACCCGGACCGGTACGCCGTTGCCCCGCAGCAGCTCCGCCAGCACGCTGCCGGTCTTCCCGGTGCCGCCGGTGACCAGCACGCCGCTCATCGGGCGGCCCCCGAGCGCAGCGAGCCGAGCAACTCGGGCAGCGTCCCGGTCGCCGAGGCGGCGGCCAGCGGGCTCCAGTAGTCCCTGTAGTGCGTGATCAGGCCATCATGGACCGTGATCACGGAGATGTAGTCCATGCGGTAGGGCTCGCCGGTGCGCACCGTGTACCCGTGCGCGGTGAACTCCACCACGATGGTGTCCGGCCGTTGCGTGTGATGCACGGTCACTATAGGTATCTCCCGTACATCCATCCGTTCCGGATATCCGGCCAGATAGTCACGGACGGCATCCCGCCCCGCCAGCCGCCGCGGCGCGTCCCCCGCAGCGAACGGGAACTCGCCGGTGCCCTGCTCCGCCCACAGATCGGCGATGGCATCCATATCCTTGGCCAGCAGCAGATCCAGCAGTCGGCGGATCGTCTCCTCAGGAGTGCGTGGCATGTTCGTCCTCCGGTGTCCCGTGAAATGTGGTCATGCCAGCCTGGCCGCGGATCCGGGCGCCGCGGAACGGACGGGTAAGCCCCGGACCCCTGGTCCGTGGCTAAGGCGGCCGCCACTGTGGCAGCCTGGACGGGTGAGCAGAGCTGAACTGGCCGACTTTCTCCGTCGCCGGCGGGAGGCGCTGCGCCCGGACCAGCTGCCGGCCACGGCCGTCCACCCGCCAGGCCGCCGCGCCCGCCGTACTCCCGGCCTGCGCCGCGAAGAGGTGGCCACGCTGGCCGGGGTCTCCACCAGCTACTACGAACGACTTGAGCAGGCCCGCGCTCCGCATCCGTCCCCGCAGGTCATAGCCGCGCTGGGCACGGCACTGCGGCTCACCGACGCCGAGCGCGAGCACCTGGCGCGGCTGGCCGGGCAGGCCCCGCTCGCCCCGGAGGCCGGCCGGGCGCCGGTGCCCGCCTTCGCCCGCGAGCTGCTGGACCGGCTCGGGCCGATGCCCGCCTACCTCACCGACGAACGCCAGGACATTGTCGCCTGGAACGACGCGGCAGCCGACCTGATCATCGACTTCGGATCGCTGCCCGCCGGGGAACGCAACGCCGTGCGGCTGTCCATCCGGCTGAACGGCACCCTCTGCTCGGCCGCCGACGGCTCGCAGGGCGAATACGCCCGGCAGACCGCCGCCCAGCTGCGCGCGGCCAGCGCCCGGTACCCGGCCGAACGCGTACTTGGCGAGCTGGTCAACGAGTTCGCCGCGCACAGCCCCGACTTCGCCGCCAGCTGGCGCAACCACGAGGTACGCCCCGTACCGACGCTGCGCAAGCACCTGCACCACCCCGAGCTGGGCGCCCTGGAGCTGGACTGCCAGACGCTGCTGCTGCCCGGCACCGATCTGCGGATGGTGATCTACACCGCGCGACCGGGCAGCCCCAGCGCCGTGGCGCTCGCCCGGCTCGCCGCACGCGACACGTAGATCGAAGTCACACTGTGAGCTCGATCGGAATCCGGCGCAAGTCCTCCGTAAGCGGGAGTCAACTAAGACTCACTGACCAGTGGGAACCCCGTTGACGCCCGGATTTCGTTCCACATTGCGTATCGAGCCGAGATACGGCCATGAGCCGATCTTGGAACCCATTTCGGCCGGTGGGCGTACGTACGGTCAGCGGTCAACCGTGATCAGTTTGAGTCGACACCGTATAGTTGCCGGTGCTCCAGAGTCGACTGGTTGACGACGCGGACGAGGGCGTTGATGTCGGCGCGTAGCCGGGACAGCTCGTCCTGGTCTTCCTTGCGGAGTTCCTTGAGTTTGGCCACCTGCTCACGCAGGCGTTCGCGCGCTCCACCCGAGCACGGCCAGAAGGAAGACCGGCGGAACCGCGATCGCAAGCTTCGTCATGGCTGCCATGACGGCCCGGTGGCGATCGCATGGCAGAGCCGGTCCGCGTCCCACGCGGGTTCTCCCAGGTCGAGCCGGTCCGGCGCCCGGAACCCGTCCAGCGCCAGGTGAACGTGGCGCCGCCACAGGGACGGGGCGGCGTGCCGGGTGGCCTCGGCTACTGTGCTGCTCGCCCACAACAGCAGGAAGAGGTCGGCGCCGGTGACGTCCGGGCGGACGGCGCCGGCCGCCTGCGCCCGCCCCAGCACCCGTTGCGCGAGCGCGCAGATCTCGCTGTGCGCGGTCTCGGTGCCGTCGTTGCCGGGGAAGCGCCGCGCCAGGAAGTCGGCGAACGCCCGGTCCCCGGCCTGGGCCGTACACAGGACTTCGAGCAGGCCGCGGAAGGCCTGCCACGGATCCTCCAGGCCGAGCGCGGCCTCCACCTCCTCGATCACATGGCGCAGCTTCGGCTCTAGCACCGCGCACAGCAGGTCCAGGCGGGTCGGAAAGTGCCGGTAGAGGGTGCCGACTACCAGGCCCGCCTCGCGCGCGATGCCGTCGAGGGCGGCCTGCGCGCCCTGCTCGGCGAACGCGCGCCGGGCGCACTCGAGCAGCCGCTCGCGGTTGCGGCGGGCATCCCGGCGAGCGGGCAGCAGGTTCCCCGTGGCAGGCATGAGGTCACCGTAGCAAAGTGCGATACGTCTCGACTTTGAGGGTGCTCTCATCTTCGCTACAGTGAGCAGCACCAAAAAATGAGAGCATGCTCATTTTTCGAGACAAGGAGAGCGACATGGCGAAGCTCGGCGGGAAGGTCGCGGTGATCACCGGCGCAACCTCTGGGCTGGCACTGGCGACGGCGAAGCTGTTCGTCCGGGAGGGCGCGCACGTGGTCATCACCGGCCGCCGCCAAGAGCGGCTGGACGCGGCGGTGGCCGCCATCGGCCACGGCGTGACCGGCGTGCTCGGCGACGTCGGCCAGATCTCCGACGCGGCCCGCCTGGCCGAGGTCGTGGCGGTCGAAGCAGGCCGGGTGGACGTGCTCATCGCCAGCGCCGGCGTCTGGACGTGGAACGAGCACATCGGCGACGTGACCGAGCAGTCGTTCGACGCCGTGTTCGGGGTGAACGTGCGCGGGACGTTCTTCACCGTGCAGAAATTGCTGCCATTGCTGTCCGACGGCGCCTCGATCGTGCTCATCGGGTCGGGCGCCGCGGACAAGGGCGATCCGGGAACGACCGTCTACGCCGCGAGCAAGGCGGCGCTGCGGTCGTTCGCCCGGACCTGGACCACCGACTTGAAGCAGCGCGGAATCCGGGTCAACGTCCTCAGCCCCGCCGCGATCGACACCGCCGCGTTCGCGGACCTCCCGCCGGGGTTCAAGGAGCAGATTGCCTCGCGGGTGCCCGTCGGCCGCCTTGGTGACGAGCACGAGATCGCCACCGCGGCGCTCTTCCTGGCCTCCGCGGACTCAAGCTTCGTCACCGGCATCGACCTGCCCGTCGACGGCGGGATCGGCCAGGTCTGACCACCGGCAAGGCACCGAAGGTCAAGAGGCGGTACTCCGTCCGTACCCCCGCGGGCCCGGGCTCCACCGCCGGCCCCTGCTCCGGCACCGCTCCCGCACCGCCTCGGCCAGGCGGTCGCGGCTCGTCTGGACGGGGGCCAGTACCAAGTACGAGAGAAAAGGGGCAGTGTCCTTGCGCCTGCCGATAATGTCATCCGCCCAGGTCATGGCCTTGCATGGCTTAGCGCCGCGTGAAGCGATTCCGGCCACCAGGAGAGGGACCACGTGCGGCATGATGATCGGCCGTGCTCCTAGCGGAAGATCGCCGAGCTGATGCTGTCGGTGCTCAAGGACACCAAGGCGTTGCCGCCGGTCGAAGAAGTACGGCGCAAGGTCCGCACCCGCCAGGACCTCAACCCCACGGTGACCGTGGCCGAGTGGATGCAGGAGTTCCTGCGGCGCAAGCGGAAGATCGACGTCACCACCCGCCGCTCCTACGAGGCGCACATCCGTCTGTACTTCGCCCCCTACCTGGGCGATATCCGGCTGGATCGGCTGCGGGTGTCGGATGTGGCGGGCATGTTCGATGCGATCGAGGAGTTCAACGACGTCATCACCACCGCCCGCGCCAGCGGTGATCCCGAGGAGCGGGCCAAGGTGCGGTATCGGCGGCCGGTTGGCCCGGCGACCATGCACCGCATCCGTGCGACCCTCCGGCACGCCCTCAACATTGCGATCAAGCAGGATCGGCTGATCGACTTTAACCCCGCCGCGGTCGTCGAACTCCCCGATGCCGAACGCCCCAAGGCGCTGGTGTGGACCGACGAGCGGGTCGCCGACTGGAACCGCGACCTGCAGCACCGGCTCGACATCGAGGAGCGGCGGCGCGGGGCCCGGCTCAGCCGGGCCAGCATGATCAACGTGTACGCGTCCGTGCCGCGGCCGTCGCCGGTGATGGTGTGGACGCCCTCACACACCTTCGCCTTTCTCGCCCAGGCGGCCACCCACCGGCTGTTCGCGCTGTACCGGTTGATCGCCCTGCGCGGGTTGCGCCGGGGGGAGGCGGTCGGGCTGCGCTGGAAGGACGTCGACCTGGCCGCCGGGACGGCCGGGGTGCATTGGCAGATCACCCAGCTGGGCTGGGAGCCGGTGCAGGGCAGGCCGAAGACCGAGGCCAGCGACCGCACCATCGCGTTGGATGAGGACACCGTCACCGCGCTGCGTGCGCACCGCAAGCGCCAAGCCGCCGAGCGGCTGGCCGTAGGCGAGGCATGGACGGACAGCGGGTTCGTCTTCACTGACGAGATCGGCCGGCCGCTGCATCCGCAGCAGGTCAGCGACCAGTTCTACCAGTTGGCCTTCCAGGCGGGGCTGCCGCCAGTGCGGCTGCATGACCTGCGCCATGGGGCTGCCTCGCTCATGCTCGCTGCCGGGGTCGACCTGAAGGTCGTGCAGGAGACCCTCGGCCACGTCTCATCCACCTTCACCCGTGACACCTACACCAGCGTCTACCCGGAGGTGGCCCGGGCCGCCGCGGAATCCACCGCCGCTCTCGTCAACACCGCAGCCGCAGGTGCGCAGACAGCCCGGCTGATCACTCTGCCGACCCACACCGGCGACGCCACAACCTGAACCACCGAACCCAGCAGGCCCGTCGTTTCTTCGGCGGGCCTGTGTCTTTGTCCTCAGCGCTGTCGTGCAGGTGATGCAGCCGATCGATCCCTAGCCCGTGCTGTAAATGGGGCCGAGAGGATCGCCGCGAGAAGCAGCGGATCTTTTATCTGCTGGTCACGAGCGGCCTGATGGGCAGGACGAGCCGGCTTGGACAAGGCTTGACCGCACATAAGACCAGCGCTGACCAGCAACGCCGTGCAGACCATCTGGCTTGATCTTCGGGTAATCGTCGCTGGGGTCTGAACTGACGATGGCGGTCTAAATGATCTACCGCCGTACACGGACCGTACACAAGAGCAACCACCGAGCAACCAACCATGATCCACAACGGGATCAGGGGTCGGCGAAAACCGAGAAACCCCAGGTCGAACGCGGTATTGAAGAGTAGGGCGGGTGGGACTTGAACCCACGACCCACGGATTATGAGTGGACTTGATCTTATCGGGGGAGTGGTGCGCTGAGCTGCACCTTGGCGAGACGTTGATCACGCTGCCTCGACGGCGTTCCGCGTATGTGCCGGATCTTGAACTGCGCGTCCGCGCACGTCTCGCCCGCCTGATCGTCCCGTATGCCTCGACCCACCGCGAAGCGGCAGCGGGCCGACGACGGAGGGGCAAGCCCGTCTTTGCGTGTACGTCAGCCGGTCGCCGTTCCTCGATCATCAGATGCCAACGGTCACAGACGGGCTTGAGCCGTAGGAGGCGGTCTGCTGGGCTCTGCCTGGGTCGCGGCAGGAGGGACGATCAGGCTCCCACCTCAGCCAGCTACGGACGCCAGCGTGCGCGTGGTCGATCATCCCGGAGCCGAGCGCCCCCGCCGGAGGCGGATTAGCCTTGGCCGTATGTCGCGCTGGCATCTCGCGAATCGCGCTCACGTCGGAGCAGCAGCAGAGTTGATCGTGGCTGCTGAGTTTGCTTTGTCGGGCTATCGGGTCTTCCGGCCCTTAGCGGACGATCGAGGAGTCGATCTCCTCGTGGATCTCGGGTCGGGGCGTCATCTGCTTGTGCAGGTGAAATCTGTTCGGGGTGCTGGGTACGTCTACATGCGCAAATCTGGTTTCAGCCTGGATGAATACCGGGCACTGGCATTGCTCGTCTTCCCTGCAGACGCAGACCATCCAGAGCTATTTCTCATCCCCGCAAGTGTCTGGCGCAACCCGATCCCGCCATTTGTCGATCGAGACTATGTGGAGAAGAAGAGCGATCCGGAGTATGGGATATCGGTGAACAAGCAGTGGCGCCGCCAACTTGCAGAGTGGCGGGTGATGCCTGGAGAGAGATTGCCGGTGACATTGCCAGTCGAGTGATTTTTCTGCCATGTGTATCGGGGTGTGTCGCGGCAAGGCGGCCCGGTGCCGCCGGCGGTCGGGACCGGCCCCCCAGGCCGCATGCCCGGCCGCCGAGCGGGTGTAGGGCCGCGAGGCGGCGCGCAGCGCCGCCCTTGATCCCTACAAGCACAATTCGGCAAGACTAGCGCAGTCGCCGTTGTCGTGTCCCGGGACATGCTTGACACATCAGTCCCAGGACATGTTTGACAGGTGCCGGTGTAGCTCGCCGGTAGGTGCGATCCTCGCGGCGCACGTCGTGGGTGCGGCGGTTGTTGATGGCGGTGAGTTGACCGACACGCCAACCATGACCACGTCGCGCCCGAGGTCGAAATGACGTAGAGCGATAGAGAGGAGTTTGTCTGAGGCCCACTTTGCATAGCCCAGGAATGGAACCATTTGCCCTTGGCCTGCGATCGCTAAAGGGTGTCAGGGTGTCGCGGCCATTCCGGTCGTTGAAGTCCGGGAGATGGAGACGATTTCCAAGCGGGCGCCCATCCCCTCCAGCGCTGTCGCCGTGTGCAGCAGCGAGACCTTGGCGAAGGCGAACAGAGAGTCCGGGGTCACAGGCTCCCCATCCTTCAGCAGGATGCCGAACACGAGGGTCGGGGAACTGAACGAGGTGTCCAGGGGGTGGCCGGGGGCAAGCTTGTCGAGCTTGGCGAGAAACTTCTTACGGGCCTCGATGTCGTAGCGCAAGGTTTCGATGGCGACACGGCCCTGCGCGAAGAGGTGGTTCAGTTCGGCGGTTTTGTCGGCTTTCTTGACGCAGATGAACTGGCCATCCGGGCCGAGGACGTCGCCGAGTTCGAGACCACCGCCACGCAGGCGCTTGGTACGCACGGTGTCCTTGTCGAGTAGCACGTACCCGTCCTGGTCGGCGACCTGCTTGTTGTACCAGTCCTCGTCGTGCTTGTTGTGCTTCTCGTGGTTGGTCCAGGGCGGCATCGTGACACTCACGGGGCGCGCCAGGAGTTCAATGATCCGGTGTTCGATGACGATGAGGTACTCCGCGCCGATCTCGTACCACCGCCCCTGCCAGTAGAAGTAGTGAACCACCCCATCAGGCACCTCTGCAGTGAGCCAGTGGTCGGCCGCGACTTTGGTGCTGATCGGCTCAGCATCATCGGCGCCAGCGAACATCTGAATGCGGCCTTTGCGCAGCGTCAGCAAGCGGCTCCCCTCAGGCCTGCCCTGAACAGCCGTGATGAACTGGTCGAGATCGAGCTCGGTGTAGTGCTGTGGCCTCCCCGCCAGCGTCACCTTAAAGGACTCAGCGAACTCGAATCGGTCCCGACACACGCTAGGCACAGCCAGCGCCATGCGATTCGCTTCGCCCTCGGCGAGCATGGCGTCGAGGCGGGCGTCGAGCAGCTGCGCCTGCTCGGATTTTGGGTTGAGCGGGCGGATCTGGGTGATGAACTCGAATTCCGGCAGCGGGTTGGGGCGGGCGCACACCTCCTCGATCTGCTGTAGATCGTGCAGCAGGGCGGCGGGCGTGCTGCCGAGGTGCAGCTTGACCGAGCGGTCGTTGCCGGTTACATGCGCCGGCCGGGTGCGGTCTCGGGTGAAGGTGAGCGGGACGTTGCTGATCTGACCAGAGATCTGGCTGACAATCTCTCCGAACTGCTCGATGCCGAAGCCGCGGATGTGCTCTCCGCTGGTGGCGGAATTCTCGTCGGTCCGGCCTCGGGCATCCATGACCTGGCGGCGGACCTTTGTGATGCGGTCCTCGTTCAGGCAGCGGACGGCGAACTCGATGCCGAATCCAGGGTCGATTCGGACCGGATCGACCATCAGGTGACCCATACCGTAAGTGAGGCCATAGACCGCCCGCTTGGTGCGAACCAGGAGGAGGGCGAGAGCGGTTCGATTTTCCTCTGCAACGGATTGCCCCGTCAGGGCGCTGAGCGCGTCGCACCAGTCGGCCTGGCCCGGGGCGATCGTGCCGGAGACAAGCAGACCGGAGATACCGTCCTGGTCGATCTCGCGGGCCTTGAAGCCTTCGCGGTCCAGGTAGCGCGGCAGAACGAACGAGCGCAGGTCTTCGTCCGCGATCGGACCCGTGCCGCGCAGCCGGTAGAGCGAGGTCCTACGGGTGGTCGGGGGCTTCTTGATCTTCTTAGTAGCAACTGGCGCGTCGAGCTTCTCGGTGATCACGTGATACCTCGCTTGGGGGAGGGTCTGGGCGGTCCAGACACATCGGGGGAAGGCAGGGACGTGCTTCCCGTGATTGGAGGTGAGCCTGTCCCTCCACGAAGAGCAGCTCAGTGCGTGTTCACAGGCATGACCTACTCGCGGTTCCAACCTCGTCAGTCCAGGCCTTGGGGGCTTACTACGTGCGAGTTTGTGAACTGAGCGACCCACGGGACGATTTCTATCGTGCGCGAGTCAACGTATCACGGCCTTGTGAACGTCGGCAACAACGTTCACAAGGCCTTGTTGAAGATTGCTTTGCCCTGTATGGTCGCCCCATGACTCCCGATGAGCACGACGAGCTAACGGCTGCCGCGATCGCGCGGCTGGCTGGCGTTGGCCGTGCCGCCGTAGCTAACTGGCGCCGCCGCTATCCGGGGTTCCCGAAGCCGGTCGGCGGCAGTCAGCACAGCCCGACGTTCTCTCGGGTCGAGGTCGAGGCGTGGCTGAAGGAGACTGGGAAGGGCGACCAACTGGCGACGGCCGGCCGTACTGACACTGGCACGCAACGTATCGACGATCTGTCGGTCTTCCTGAGCGGCCCAGGCGACGAGCGGATGCGGCGCGCCCCCGAGCAGTTGCCTGAGCGCAGCATCGCCGACCTGACCTCGGGCCAGTTGCTGGCTAAAATCATGGTGTCGCTGCTGCCGCGTTCGACGACCGCTGTCCGGCCGGCGACCGCCGACGATGCCGGCGTGCCCGCCGTGCTCGATCCGGCGTGCTCCGACGCCACGCTGCTGATGGCCGTGGCCGACCGCTTTGGTGACAGCGTCAAGCTCGCCGGGCAGGAGATCCAAGAGTCGGCCGCTGCAGTCGCCGCGCTGAATCTGCGCAGCAATTGCCTCGGTGTGCCGTATGAGATCTATACCGGCGACTCTTTGCTAGACAACCAGCTGAACATGTACCTTGGCGCGGCTGCGGCTGTCGTCTGCGAGCCGCCCTTCGACATGCCACAGTGGCCTTCGATCGAGCTGACCACCGATCCGCGCTGGGAGTTCGGCATTCCGGCCCCCCGGGACAGTGAGCTGGCTTGGGTTCAGCACTGTTACGCGCACCTGAGACCGCGCGGCGTGGCTGTCATCGCCGTGACGCCACGCACCTGTATTCAGCCCTCCGGGCAGCATATCCGTGCGGCACTGGTGCGCTCCGGTGCCCTACGTGACGTGATCGCATTACCAAAGGGAATGGGTTCGGTACCCGACACCGACGTCTATCTCTGGGTCCTGCAACGGCCCTACGGTGCTCCCGACCATCGGGCAGTGCGGATGGTCGACCTGTCTAGGCTGGGTGACGCGGCCGACGTCCCGCACGAGTTCGCTGCCTGGCAGCGGCTGTTTGATGATGCCGACCCGACGATCTCCCATGCCATCCCACGCCTGGAACTCCTCGACGGTGACGTCAACCTCCTGCCGTCCCGCTATGTCACCACGCACATCGAGGCGAGCGCTGACGACTTTGCCCGCGTCACCAGTCGGCTGCAAGCCCTCTACGCACGCGTCGGCCAGGGCTTGCCGCAGTTCACCACGCCGATGGCGCCGACCCGCCACTCGTACGTCACCCTCGGCGAGTTGGAGCGTGCCGGTGCGCTGACGATCCGTTCCCGCGATGCCACGCCGCGTGCCGGAGACCTGCTGGTACGGACTCTCGGCCGGCCACCGGCCGTCGCGACCGGTACCGCCGACGATGACACGGGTGTCGCGCAGGTCGTCGAGATCGACCCCACCCGGTTGGACGCGCACTTCCTCGCGACCTTCTTGCGGACCGACGCCAACGTGCTGCCCGTAGCCAACACCCTCGGCGCGCTCAACCGCGACGACCTGCGCCGCTGCCGCGTTCCCCGCCTGTCCCTGCCCGAACAGCGGCGCTACGGCGACGCGTTTCGGTACCTGCAACAGCTGGAAGGCGTGCTCGCCGGGCTGGCGAAGGCGAGTGCGCACGTGATCGACCAGACCGTCCACGGACTGACCACCGGCGTTCTGGCACCGGATTTCACCGTGATGAAGAACACTGATGACGCCAATGAGGCTGACGAGGAGACGAGAGACCTGTGACCTCAGGACCCACGCACACCAGGATGGCGAGTGACATCTGGTCGGTCGCCGACCTGCTGCGCGGTGACTACAAGCGCCACGAGTACGGCCAGGTGATCCTGCCGTTCACGCTGCTGCGCCGCCTCGACGCGGTGATGGCCCCGACGCGGCAGGCAGTGCGTGCCCGCAATGCTTCGCTCGACATCCAGAACAAGGAGAGGCTGCTGGAGATCGCGGCGAAGCTGCCGTTCTACAACACCTCCGAGCAGGACTTCTCAACGATCGCCTCCGACGCGCAGAACGTCGCCAAGAACCTCCGTGACTACATCAACGGCTTCTCCCCGAACGTCCGGAAGATCCTGGCCCGCTTCGACCTGGACAACGAGATCACCCGGCTAGCGGGCGCGAAGATCCTCTATCAGGTCGTCGGCAGGTTCGCCGCGATGCACGACCTCGACAAACTCTCCAACCACGACATGGGGTACGTCTTCGAGCACCTGATCCGCAAGTTCGCCGAAGACTCCAACGAGACCGCCGGTGAGCACTTCACTCCGCGCGAAGTCATCAAACTGATGGTGAACTTGCTGATCGCTCCGGATGCCGACACCGTCGCCGGCGCGGGCCAGGTCATCAACATCCTCGACCCGGCCTGCGGCACCGGCGGCATGCTGACCGCGGCCGAGGACCACATCAAGTCGATCAACCCGAAGGCCGAGGTCTACCTCTTCGGCCAGGAGCTCAACGCGGAGTCGTGGGCGGTCTGCCAGTCGGACATGCTGATGCGCAACCAGCGCGGCCGCATCCACTTCGGCAACTCCTTCAGCGACGACGGCCACCCGGACAAGAAGTTCGACTACATGCTGGCCAACCCGCCCTTCGGCGTGGAGTGGAAGAAGGTCAAGGACACGGTGGAGGCCGAGGCTGAGCTCGGCCACGCCGGTCGCTTCGGCGCCGGCACGCCGCGCATCAACGACGGCTCGTTCCTGTTTCTGCAGCACATGCTCTCGAAGATGGAGCCGGTCGAGGGCAAGGGGGCACGCCTGGCGATCGTCTTCAACGGCTCCCCCCTGTTTACTGGCGCGGCCGAGTCCGGCGAGTCAAAGATCCGCCAGTGGATTCTGGAGAATGACTGGCTGGAGGGCATCGTCGCCCTGCCGGACCAGCTCTTCTACAACACCGGGATCTCTACGTACTTCTGGATCCTGTCCAACCGGAAGGCCGAGGAGCTGCGCGGCAAGGTGATCCTGCTCGACGCCCGCGACCAGTGGGAGAAGATGCGCAAGTCCCTCGGCGACAAACGCAAGCAGATCAGCGATCAGCAGATCAAGCACATTACCGAGCTGTATGTCGACGCCCTGGCGGTCGCGGCGGACGCCGGGCACCCGGACCACGGCAAGGTAAAGGTCTTCGGCACCCGCGACTTCGGCTACCACCGCATCACCGTTGAGCGTCCGCTCAAGCTGCGCTTCGAGATTACCGAGGACACACTGGCCGCACTGGAGGACTCGAAGGCACTGGCCAAGTGGAGCGGGCGTGAGGCGCTGGTCGCGGCGCTGCGCCAGTCGGTCGGCTCGGTGTGGTGGACCAAAAAGGAAGCCACCAATGCCCTGCATGCGATCGCCGTTGCAGGCGGTGCACAGTGGCCGGGTACGGCGGCGCTGCTCAAGGGCGTCTGGGGCGCGGTGTCTGTGTCCGACCCCGATGGCGAGGTGCAGAGGGCCAAGGACGGGACGGTGCTGCCGGACCCGGACCTTCGAGACTACGAGAACGTCCCGCTGGACGAGGACATCAACGCCTACTTCGCCCGCGAGGTCACCCCGCACGTCCCGGACGCGTGGATCGACCACGACAAGACAAAGGTCGGCTACGAGATCCCGTTCACGCGTCACTTCTACGTGTACATGCCGCCACGGCCGCTGGCGGAGATCGATGCGGAACTATGCGACCTGGAGACACAGATCCAGAAACTGCTGGGTGAGGTGACGGGGTGAACGAGTCCAAGCGTATCAAGTTCTACTACTCAATCGTTGACGAGCGCGCTGGAAAGCGCGAGCTTCCTCTGCTCTCGGTCTCGGCCCGGTATGGAGTTGTGCGACGTGACTCAATCGTCGACGGACCATCGAGAGCTGAGGAGTTTAGCAATTATAAAGTCTGTCGAGCTGGCGATATCGTTCTGAACCGCATGAGTGCCTACCAGGGTGCAGTCGGTCGTAGCTCGGAAGTCGGAATCGTGAGCCCTGACTACTTGGTGATGCGACCATCGGGCGAGGTGGAGAGTCGGTACTTGCATCACCTGTTTCGCTCAAAGTGGTTCGTAGGCGAGATGTCATCGCGCCTTAGAGGAATCGGAAGTTCTGATAATGGAGGAGTTCGAACCCCCCGGATTAATCCCGACGATCTCGGGGATATTCCGATCGTGCTTCCGGCAATCGAGGAGCAGCGGCGTATCGCTGAATTCCTCGATGCCGAGACGGCTCGGATCGACCTCCTCGCTAGCTCGATGTCCGAGAGCATAAATCTTCTCCAAGACAAACGTCGCGCGCTACTCATGTCTGTCTTTCCTGATCACGGATGCGGTAACGTTCGATTAGGCTACTACCTAGATTTGGTTACTAGCGGTCCACGTGGCTGGGGTGACTACGTTGGCTCCAAAGGTACGCCATTCTTTCGAAGTGCGAATCTGCGGCGAGATAGCATCGAGCCGAATCTCGAAGCGCTGGCATTGGCGGACGCACCGCCGTCGGCATCCGCCGAGGCTGCACGCTCTAGGGTTCGTGCGGGCGATGTCTTGATCGGCATCACAGGTGCGAATGCGGGCTGGGTCTCGCTCGTGGATCAGCGAATTGCTCAGGCAAACGTGAGCCAGCATGTTTGCCTTGTCAGGCCAGGCAAAGCTATCGAAGGACGATGGCTTGCGTACGCACTGTCTGCCCCGCAGGTTCAAGAACTACTGCTAGGTAGCCAGTATGGCGGGACCAAAACTCAGCTCTCACTGGGAGACATTCGAAATCTTGTCGTTCCTCTCCCATCGATCGGCGAACAGCAGAGGTTAGTGGCAGATATTAATGACGGACTCACAGCGATCACGGCTGAGAGCACATTTCGTGATCGCCAGCTCGCTCTCCTCGCCGAGCGCTGTCAGGCGCTGATCACCGCTGCCGTCACCGGCCAGATTGACGTCACGACCGCACGCCGCCTGTCCTCGCCCGGAGGTGCGTCCCTATGACTTCCGGAGCCCACGCCGAGCGTGCCTTCGAGAACCGCGTCGAGGCCGAGCTGCTCACGCGCGGCTGGTCGCGCGCGCAGGGTACCTTCAACGTCGAACTCGGCATCGACACCGGTGAGATGTACCGGTTCATCGATGTGACGCAGCAGAAGAGCTGGGACAAGCTCGTCGGCTTCTACGGCGGCGACCAGTCGACCGCCCAGCGTCAATTCGCCCAGCGCGTCGCCTCCGAGATCGACGCGCGCGGTGTGCTGGACGTGCTGCGCCAGGGCGTGCGCGACCGGGGTGTGCAGATCGACTTGGCCTACTTCCGGCCCGGTCACACCCTGGCCGCCGGCGCCCTCGCCGAGTACGACGCGAACATACTGACGGTCGCGCGACAGTTGCATTACAGCGTGCGCTACCCGCACCGGTCGCTCGACATGGCGTTCTTCGTCAACGGGCTCCCGGTCGCTACGGTGGAGTTAAAGAACCCGAACACCGGGCAGAACGCCGACCACGCCATCGCGCAATATCGGCACGACCGTGACCCGAACGACGTGTTCTTCGCCAAGCGGGCGCTGGTCCACTTCGCGGTCGATCCCGACCGCACCTTCATCACCACGCGGCTGCGGGGCGCCGATACGGAATTCCTGCCGTTCAACATCGGCTCCAACGGCCCCGGTGCGGCCGGCGGGGCCGGTAACCCGCCTGCCATCCCCGGCTCCTACAGCGTCGCCTACCTATGGGAGCAGATTTGGCAGCGTGACAACTGGCTGGAGATCCTGCACCGGTTCATCCACATCCAAGTGTCGGATAGGAAGGGCGTGAAGGCGAACCCGCACATCTCACCGCGGATCTTCCCGCGCTACCACCAGTGGGACGCGGTACAGAAGATGGTCGCTCACGCGCAGGCGAACGGCGCCGGGCACAGCTATCTGATTCAGCACTCGGCGGGGTCGGGCAAGTCGAACACGATCGCCTGGCTGACGCATCGCCTCTCGAACCTGTTCGACACCGGCAATCAGCCGGTCTTCCATAAGATCATCGTGATCACTGACCGGGTCGTACTCGATCGGCAGCTGCAGAAGACCATTTTCCAGTTCGACCACACCCCTGGTGTCGTCAAAAAAATTGACGAGGACTCGACTCAGCTCGCCGCGGCCCTCGAAGACGCCACCTCGAAGATTGTCATCAGCACCATGCAGATGTACCCCTTCGTGCTGAAGAAGATCGCAGGCATGGGGTTGGCCGGCAAGCGGTACGCGGTCGTCATCGACGAAGCGCACTCCTCGCAGGGCGGCGAGTCCGCGATTCAGCTGAAGCAGGCCCTCGGATCCAACGCGACGCCGCCCGAGGGGGACGAGAGCGACCTGGAATATATGACGCGGGTGCGTGGCAGGCAGCCGAACCTGTCGTACTTCGCTTTCACCGCCACTCCCACGTCGGCAACGCTGAAGCTGTTCGGCACCTTCGACCCGGATAAGGTGAACCCGCGCATTGGCGAGCAGGGCATGTACGTGCCCTTCCATATCTACTCAATGCGGCAGGCGATCGACGAAGGCTACATCCTCGACGTGCTCGCCAACTACATCACGTACGACACCAAGTGGCGGCTGCGCAACGCCGCCGTCGAGCAGGCCGAGTCTCGTATCGCCAACCCGGAGGTCGACGCGGCCAAGGCGAAGGCGAAGCTGGTCCGCCTCGCCGAACTGCACCCGAAGTCGATGGAGCAGAAGGCGAGGCTGATCGTCGATGACTTCCGTGAGAATATCGCCGGACGGCTCGGCGGCCGGGCCAAGGCGATGGTCGTCACCAGCAGCCGTCAGCACGCGCTCGACCTGTACCAGGCGATCCGCAGCTACGTCGCGCTGCGCGGGTACACCGACTGCGGCACGCTCGTCGCGTTCTCGGGGCAGCTGAAAGATGATGCTGGCCTGGAGTTCACCGAAGCGCAGCTCAACGGCTTCCCCGATGGCCAACTGCCGGACCGGTTCGCCTACACCAAGGCCGACGATTCGCAGGCGGTCGCGCGTAACCAGGACGAGTATCGGCTGCTAGTCGTCGCGGAGAAGTACCAGACCGGCTTCGACCAGCCGCTTCTGTGCGCAATGTACGTCGACAAGCCGCTGACCGGCGTCGCGGCCGTGCAGACTCTGTCGCGGCTGAACCGAATCCATCCGCTGAAATCGCAGGACGACGTCCACGTCCTGGACTTCGCCAATCAGGCCGCCGACATCCAGGCCGCGTTCGAGAACTGGTTCGAGACGACGATCACCGAGCCGAGCGATCCGAACCTGCTCTACACCAAGCAGCGCGAGGTGATGGAGTACGGGCTGCTGGTCGCATCGGAGATGGAGGCGTTCATCAGGGTCCTGGCCGCGGCCGGGCCGGGGCGGATGCCCGACGCAGCCGAACGCAAGCTCCATGCCGAGCTGCACGAATACTTGAAGCCGGCACTCGACCGCTTCGATGCGCTCGAGACCGATGACGAGCGTGAAGGTTTCCGAGGCGCGCTGCAGGACTACGTGCGCGCCTACAGCCTCATTGCCCAGATCGTCGACTGGGGTGACCGGGATCTCGAACGCCTCTACCAGTACGGGAGGATCCTGCTGATCCGCCTGCCCGGGAGGCCTTCAACGTCCATTGACATCGGCGATGCGGACCTGAGCCACTTCAGGCTGGAATTCACCGGTCGGCACAACGTGTCGCTGACGGCCGTCGGCGATCGCGACGTACGGGGCCATGCCGCCGATGGCGGTGGCTACCGGGAACCGGAGATGAAGCCGCTGTCGGAGGTGATCGAAGAGCTGAACGAACGGTTCGGGCTGGACCTGGGCACTTCCGACCAGATCCTCGTCTACCAGCAGGTTGTTGGCTTGGTCGAGGACACGGCGATGCAGCAGATCGCACTCATGAACGACGAGGCCCGGTTCGGTCAGGTCGCCGACGACCGGCTCGATGACATCGTCGCGGAGAACGCCGAGCGCAACACCGCGTTCATGAAGCTGTACTTCGACAACAATGAGTTCCAGAAGGCGATCAAGGAGGCGGCGCGTAAGCGTGCATACCGAATCATCACCGAGCCGGCGCGGGACGAGGCGCTGGCGCGGTTGCGCGCGGAGATGCTGAAAGAGACCGGCGGTCAAGCCGGACAGTGACCGCCCCGTCCGACGGTCGCCGTGGTAGGTGGTTCAGTCAAAAGTTCTGATCTATGGGGTAGGGGTGGCGGGGCGTGGAGGACGGGACCGGCCGGGCGGTCGAGAGACGATTGCTGGCCGGGCGCTACCGCATAGACGGATCGCTCGGCCGTGGCGGCATGAGCGAGGTCTTCTACGGCTACGACGAGCGTCTGGACCGGCGTGTCGCAATCAAGCTGCTACGGCCGTCGTCGCCGGGGGCGGTCCCGGCCGCACCGGACAGCCCGGAGGCAGTGGAGATCCTCGACGCTCTGGACCGCGACCGCAAGCGGTTCCTGCGCGAGATTCGCACCACCGCCCAGCTGGAGCACCCCGGTACCCCGGCGGTCTACGATACGGGCGTCGACACGGCGCCCGACGGCAGCACGCAACTGTGGCTCGTCATGCAGCTGCTACGCGGCTCAACGCTGGAATCGATGCTCGACCGCACGGAGTACCTCACCTCGGCACCGAGCGTGTTATGGGCAGCGTCAATTGCTGCGCAGATCGCGGCGGTCCTGGCCGACGTGCATCGGGTCGATATCGTCCACCGCGACATCAAGCCGGCCAATGTGATGGTCGTCGACGGCGGCCTGGTGAAGGTGCTCGACTTCGGCATCGCGATCCTGCGTGGTGCGGGGGCACTGCCGCGGCTGACACAGGTCGATCGGACCGTCGGCACACCGCCCTACATGTCGCCGGAGCAGTGTCTCGGTCAGGCGGTGACTCCCGCATCGGATATCTACTCGCTCGGCTGCCTGCTGTATGAGTTACTCACCGGCGATGTGCCCTTCCACGGGACGACCGACATGCCATTGCGCGCCCACCACATTCAGTCGCCCGCGCCGTCGGTGCGCGTGCCACGAGGGGACGTTCCAAGGGCACTCGACGCGCTGGTGGCGTCAATGCTGGCGAAGGACCCACAGGCTCGGCCATCGGCGGAGGCCGTCTACGAGGCGCTGCTGCCATTGGTGACGACGCCGGGCGAGCCATCTGGGAACGATGAGAACCGCGACCCGACGCGCCCTTTCCGCCGACCGCTGCTGGCCCCGGCCAAGCGTCGGGAACAGAGCACCAGCCGGGGCAAGCTCACCGACACCGAAGCCGAAGAGTTGAAGGCCAACGTCCAGGCCCTCCTGGAGAACGACCGACCGTCCGAGGCGATCAGCCTCCTTGAGGACGGCGTCGCACGCGCCGCCCATGACTCGTTCCTGGAGCTGCGCTTGCGTCACTTCCTGGCCGCCGCACAGTTCTATGCCGGCGAGTACACACGCGCCGCGTCACTGTTCGAAGTCGTCGGACGCGACTATCGCAGGTATCTACCCCCAAGCGACTCGTACGTACTCGACTGCTCCTACCACGCAGGCCACGCCTATGCCGAGATCGGCAAGCCTGACAAGGCCCTGCCACAGCTGCGGTTCTACGTGCAGAACGCCAACGCCTCGGGGAACGACGACACGGCAGACCAGATCCGCGAGTCGCGCTTCGTCATCGCCCAGATGCTCGCCAGCTCCGGCCGTCCTGATGAGGCGCTGACGGAGCTCAAAGCCGTCCGCCCTCTTCTGGCCGATGCCTTCGGCGCCGACTCAACCCAGGTGCGAAACCTCGACAAGCAGATCAATCGGCTGAAGTCGATCCAGGGAGGCGACTCGTCCTCGGGGACTTACAGCTAACGCTTTAGCGCGAAAGCGAACTGACCCCCTCGGGGACGCGATCGATGTTTCCCGTGTACGTCGACGATGTTGGGCGGTAGCTTCGCTGTGTGGCTACCAACGAAGAGCGGTCGCGGTGGGTCGTGCACGGGGAGCGGCTGATCTACGACAACGAGTGGATCCGGCTGGGCCTGGTGGATGTCGAGATCCCGGATGGGGAGCGCTTCGAGCATCACGCGGTGCATCTGGGCCGGGCGGCCATGACGGTGCTCGTGGATGACGAACAGCGCGTGCTGATGATGTGGCGTCACCGCTTTCTCTTCGACCGGTGGGGCTGGGAGCTGCCCGGTGGCCTGGTGGAGGTCGGTGAGGACCCGAAGGACACCGCCGTTCGTGAGGTGGAGGAGGAGACCGGTTACCAGCCCAGGGAGGTCGAGCACCTGATCACGTTTCAGCCGATGGTCGGCATGGTCGACTCCGAGCATCTCGTGTTTCTTGGGCGTGGCGCTGAACTGGTCGGTGAGCCGGTCGGCGAGGTGGAGGCCGATCGGCTGGAGTGGATTCCGATGAAGGAGATCCCGGACATGATCGCCCGTGGTGACGTCTGGAACTCTGGTGTGTTGATCGGGCTGCTCTACGCGCGAGAGCGGCTCAACGAGTCGCGCGGGTAGCGGCCCGGGTCAGTTCTTCAATGCGTCGGGCGTGCCGGCGAGAGCCGATCATCGTGGCGAGTTGCTCGGCTCGGTAGAGATGCGGTTGTGTGGCGTCCAGCTCGCCCAGGGCCAATAGAGCGTTAGCGAGGTCGCAGCGCAATCCGGCCTCGGCCCGGTTATAGGTCCCGTCCATGCCCGCGAGAGCCGAGCGTAGGTCCTCGATCGTCTCGGGGTCACCGAAGCGGACGAGGCAGTTGCCGCGCCAGCGGGCGAGGTGGTGCCGGTTGAGGGAGACGTACGGCAGGCTCGGATCGGCGTCCCCTTCGGGGAGCAGCGCGGCGGCCTGGTCGAGAGCGGTCCGGCAGGTCGCCTCATCTCCGAGAATGGCGGCGGCCTCTGCTTCGGCAGCAGCAAGCCACGTGCGCAGATGGCCGGGAACGCGGCGGTCGTACGAGGCCCGGGTGTACTGAAGTAGTTCGGTTGCCTCTGCTGGCCTTCCGAGGTCGACCAGAACGTATGCCTGCTGTCCGCAGGCGTAGGCGAGGAGAGCCGGGTCTTCGGCTTCGCGTGCTGCAGCTATAGCGCGCTCGTGGTAGTCCCAGGCGTCTTTCAATGCGCAGGTGTCGATAGCCTGCCATCCCGCGAGGGCTGCGGTTTCGGAGAGCGCGTGCGCCAACTTGGCCCGTATGCCGGGCCGTATCGCGTGATGGTGAGCGCGTTCTATTTGGGTGATTTGGGCGCGCATTTTGTCGGCGATGGCGGCGCTGCCGAGTCGGCGGTCCAGTAGGCGCAGATTGTTAGTGTCGGTGTTGAGGATCATCACCATCGTGGGGTCGATGGCGGCGGCGGCCTCGATGCGGGCGGTGAGTTCCTCGGTTTGCTCCTGGTGCTCGTCGCCGCGGTTGCCGGTGGGTGAGGCGATGTCGAGCGGGGCGAGGCCGAGCAGCATGCGAGCGTGGTCGGGCAGGCCGAGACCGGCGGCGATGCGCTCGTAGACCTCAAGGTCTGTGACCTGGCGCTGACCGCGCATGAGCTGACTGATCCGGCCCTGGGCGATGCCGGTGGCGGCACTGAGGCGGACCTGGCTGGTGCCTGCGTACTTGACAGCAAGATTGAACAGACCCGCTACGTCACGGTTTTTGAGCGTTTCCCTGCTTTCGTCACGGTCCCATACCCATTCGGGTAGCTGGATCGGCTCGAAAGCGTTCCCGTGCATTCCGGCCTCCGGTCGTTCGCCCAGGCTGGTGGTGCATTGGCTCGTGCTGAGAACTCTATATCTCCCGGTGGTATATCCCGTGGGAATAGGACTGGATTCGTCTGCGATCCATTCTTTCCGGCATGACCACACCAGTTAAGTGCACCGCGTGCGACGGTCGTGGCTGGAAGATCGTCACCCGGCGCGGGCAGGTCGCGGCTGTGTCGCTGGGGCTGGCGACCTCGTCGCGGGAGGACTGCCTGTACTGCGACGGCGGCCAGGTGCCCGTGGAGATGTTCGAGTGGGAAGTCTTCCTCACGGGCAATGGGACCGACGAACTCGGACCGTGCGGGACCAGTGCTCAGCAGGCCGCCTCGATGGACGAGCTACGTATGGCGTTGCGCCGGATGGACCCGGCCCGGCAGCCGTGGGGAAGGATCACGCACCGGGTCTACGACTTCGGCACCGTGCCGGACGACTGGTCCCGCCGGATCATCTTCCGCGCGACGCTCGATGCGGCCGGACAGGTCCGCTTCGAACGGACCGACCGGTGAGCAACCGCACCCGGGCATGGGGCGGGCCGTGCCCATCCCCGCATCTCCCGCCTCTGATGGAGGGCGCCAAGCCGCTCGCCTGGCACAAGCCGGGACAGTTCGCCTGGTCGCGGGTGCTCGCTTGGACCTGCCACGAGCACCGCAACACCTGGTACGAGTTGTGCGCGGCGGGCGGACTGGCCTACATCCGCAGGTTCAAGGGAGACCAGTTGAAGCCGGAGGTAGCGCACACCCATGCCTGGCGGGAGGCCGAGGCGCGGGCCGTGTGGCTGGCGCTGCTGTCCGGGCGGGCTCAATAGCCTTCCCGCTGGTGGCTGAGGGTCCTGACAGGCCTGTGCTTAGCCGCTACTGTGCTTATGCAGACAAGTGGAAAAGTGATTGGGCGCCTAACATGAGCATGGACTTCGCCCCGCCGAAGTACGCCCAGGTGATGACGGCGATTCAGCAGCGTATCCGGGACGGGGAGTACGCGCCCGGCGACATGCTGCCCTCGGAGACGCAACTCGTCCGGGAGTTCGGCGTCGGCCGCACCACCGTTGTGCGGGCGCTTCAGACCCTTGCCATGCAAGGCTGGATCGAGCGCGAGCACGGCCGCGGCTCCTTCGTGAAGGGCCGCCCGGAAAGCCCCGCCGAGCGGGTACGGCCCGGCCTGTCGAGCGCCGAGCATCCCGAGAACGCCGAGAACATCGTCGGCGTCGCCCGGGTGCCGGCTCCCCGGCACGTCGCCAAGCTGATGGGCGTCGATGAGCGAACCCCCGTGATCGCCCGTCACCGCGTCACGCGGCAGGGCGACCGGGTATCGGCGGCGGAAACGCTGTGGTTCCCCTTGGAGATCGCCCTCGGCACCGACCTGGATAAGCCTGATCCGCTGCGGCATGGCGTCCGGCAGCACCTCCAGGCGGTCAAGCATCTGCGTGTGGACCACGTAACGGAACGCCTGACCGCGCGGAAGCCGACCAAGGAGGAAGCCGAACTCCTCGGCTCCTCGTCGCCGGTTCTCGGGGTGCTGGCCACTGTGCACGACCCGGGCGGGACGGTGCTCCTCGTGATGAGCGTGGCCTTGCCTGGTGATCTTCATGAGCTAGAAGATGTCTATCCCGTGGCATAGACCGACTTCGGGAGGTGCCGTGAAGACTGTGTCCTCTGTCGTGGATGAGAAGCCGATCATCAAGCGGCCGTTCTGGCGCAGTCGAAAGGGGGCTTATGTCTTTGTGTCGGCGCTAATGATCCTTCTTCCTGCGGTTGGGCTGTTCTTCCTGGTCAAGATCCCTCAGTGGGTGGACGACGCGAAGCTGGCCGCCCTGGTGGACCGGTTCGAGAGCTATCCGCTTCCCCCGAAGACGGAGCGACTGGACTACAGCGAACCCGATGCTTCGATCGCCCTTCGCGGGAATGGCAACCATTGCGACTATCGCGCCCGATGGACATTCAGGACCCAGCTCACCGGCCCTGAGCTCGCTGAGTACTACGAGCACGCCAGGATCGAGGGGGTCGAGAAGAGGCGGCCGAGCATCACGGTCTGGTTCGCGGAGCCGTCCAAGCGATCCGCTTACCCGGGCGAGTCGGTAGCGATCGTGGAACTCTACGACGGGACCAGCGCAGGACTCGACCTTCGCTGCACCTGAGCGTCGGGCTAACCCAGTGGATAGCTAAGTCTTACCCCGCTCGTCTCGCTCGGTCACTTGTGCGGACGAGTGAGCAAGACTTACAGTAGAACTCGGTCGGACAAGTGGACGAGCGCATGAGGTGCTCATCCTGAGCAAAGGAATCACGCACATGGCAATTGCAGGACCCATCCCGATCGCCTTCGAACACGTCTTCCCGCACGGCTGCTACCTCGTGGGGGAGGTGGAGCAGGTCAAGGACTTCACCGCCTCAACTGGCGGGCGCACCGTGTTCGCCAAGGACAAGACCACCGGCGAACTGGTCTGGCAGGTCGCCGTCATGGACGCCGACCCGGCCGCCAAGCTCGCTCAGAAGACGGTGGCGGTGAAGATCATCGCCCCGGCGCAGCCGGTCCCGCCGACCGCCACGCCTGGCCTGCCCATCACGCCGGTCGAGTTCGAGCAGATGACGGTCACGCCGTACGTCCACCAGACCACCGGACGCCTGGCCTACTCCCTGCGAGCGAGGGCGATGCGCGCTCCCCGCACCGGGGCCGCCTCGACCAAGCAGACCGGCGCGGCCGGTAAGGAGGTGGCGGCCTGATGCTCCGAGACCCCTACACCTACGTCACGCTCTCGCTCAGCCCCGGCAACCCGGCCAACGTCGGCATCTCGTTCTACTCGCCCGAGCTGCGGGCCGGGGCCTCGGTGCTGGACTCCGGGCGGCCCTACTTCGCCATCACCAGCCCGAGCGTGGACGTGACCGTCTCGACCACCGCAGCCGGGCCGGTCACCCCCAGGGACGTCGAGATCGCCCGGCAGATCGTCCAGGCCGCCTCGCGCTACCTCGCCGAGTGCGAGCGCCTGATCGGGCAGCAGCCGGCCGACTCCGACCAGCTCGCCCTTCCCTGCGTCGACGGCTCGGCGGCCTGACACGTAAGCGGGGCCGCTGGAAGCGGGAACTTCCGGCGGCCCCTCGGATCTCCCACGCACGCCAATGCTTGAGAGGACTCCAGCCTAATGCTGAGAAGACTGCCCGGAGACGAGGCACGTAACCTCGTCTCCACCACTCCCGACACGGCCGTCGTCTTCCGCCCGGCCGTCATGCAAACCCCCGCGATCGTCACCATCGTGATCTGGCTGGCCCGCCTGCTGCGCGGGCTCGTCCGGACGCTCTGGCGTCACCCGATCGCCTGCACCGCAGCCCTGGCCCCGGCTGTGGTCACCCTCACCTATGGGTGGCGCATGGCCGTGGTCCTGGCCGGTTTCCTTCCCGCGATGGGCTTGTCGTGGGTGCTGCTGGAGCGGGACTCGTTCCTGCGCGTGGTCGGCTGGCCGCTGCTGGCCTGGTGGCGACTGGTGTGGGTGTACCGGAGGCACTGGCAACCGGCGATGATCGTCTCCGGTCTCGGTCGGCACCTACGCGGCCGGGACTACCTGCCCCGCATGGTCAAGGTGCGGTGTACCTCCTGGGCCGACTTGGTGTCCGTGAAGATGCTGAACGGGCAGGCGGTCAAGGACTGGACCGACCGGGCCGATCACCTCGCCCACGGCTTCGGCGCCCGAAGCTGCCGGGTGTCGATCGCGCGGGCCGGTCGCCTCGTGCTGACCCTGCCCCGGCATGACCCCCTCGCCGAGCCGTTGCCGGCCGTCCCGATCCCCGAGACGCCTTCGGTGGGGCCGGTCGAGATCGGCCGGTGTGAGGACGGCACACCGTACCGGCTCAAGGTCCACGGAACGGATGTCCTGATCGCGGGCGCGACGGGCGCGGGCAAAGGCTCCTACCTGTGGAGTGCAATCCGCGGCCTGCTTCCCGCGATGCTGGCCGGGCTGGTGCAGGTCTGGGCGCTCGACCCAAAGCGGATGGAACTGTCCTTCGGCCGGGCGCTGTTCGGCTCCCGCTACGCGGCCACCCCCGCTGAGTGCGCCGACCTGCTGGAGTCGGCCGTCTCGGTCATGCAGGAGCGGGCCGACCGGTTCGGCGGCAACCAGCGCTCCCACACACCCACCGTGGCGGACCCCTTCGTCCTGGTCGTCGTCGACGAGGTCGCCTTCCTGACGGCCTACCAGTCCGACAAGGGCCTCCGCGAGCGAACCAAAGCGGCGCTCGCCACGCTCACCACACAAGGCCGCGCCGTTGGTGTCGGCGTCATGGCCGCACTCCAGGACCCGCGCAAGGAGGTCATGAACATCCGCAACCTGTTCCCCGACAAGATCGCTTTGCGACTCGACGAGTCCGAACAGGTGGACATGGTCCTCGGCGACGGCGCCCGCGACCGGGGAGCGCTCGCCGACCACATCTCACCGGTCCCTGAGCTGGGCGCGGGCGTCGGCTACGTCCGGCTGGAGACCTCACCCGACCCGATCCGCGTGCGTGCGGCCTACGTCTCCGACGAGGAGATCCGCGCCATGGTCGCCAGCTTCTCGACCGGCAGGGCGGGGGCGCATGCCCGTGGTTGAGATCTCTCACCTCCTCGACGAGCTCACCTGCGCGTCCTGCGGCACCCGTAACGCGCTGTGGCTCTACCCCATCCGGGGCGTCATCGAGTGCCGCGAGTGCGGCGAGAAGGCAATCGTGATCATCGAGCCCTCTGGCGGTGACCAATGACAGTCACCAACGACAGGGCAACCCCACGCGCCGTCCGCATGGCGATGCCACTGGCCCGAGATGTCGTCGAGGAGATCGCCAAGCAGTACGGGGTGTGCATCCGGCCGGTGCCTCTCCGGCGGCAGGACATCCTCACCGGCCAGGTTGAGGTCATCGACGTGCCGTGTGGGGCGACCTTGGAGAGCAAGTGCCCGCCGTGTGCCAAGCGCAACCGGCAACTCCGGCGGGCGCAGTGCCGGGAAGGCTGGCACCTGGAAGCCGAGCCCGTGAACCTGCCCGACAACGCCGACGAGTATCAGCGGCACCTTGTCGAGCTGCGGGCCGACGCCGAGGCATGGCGGGATGAGGTGGAAAAGGCCGGCGGTGACACCACCGACCTGGACGCCGCCATTGAGGACTTGGACGAGGAGATCAACCGGGCCGGGATGCGCGGCAACGTCCTCGGCCGCGCCTCCGGCAAGCGCACACGTTCGACGAAGCGGCGGCAGGACGCACCGGATCTGCCCAAGCGGCAGATGACCAAGACCACGCTCGGGCGGACCTTCACCGGCTCGGACGGCAAGGTCTACCGGCCGTCGATGTTCGTCACGCTCACGCTGCCCTCGTACGGGCGGGTGCTGGAGGGCGCGCCCCTCGACCCGGACGCCTACGACTATGCGCGGGCGGCCCGGGACGCGCTGCACTTCTCCAAGCTCGTGGACCGCTTCGTGCAGAACCTCCGCCGGGTGGCGGGCTATGACGTGCAGTACTTCGCCACCGTCGAGCCTCAGAAGCGCCTCGCTCCGCACCTGCACATGGCGATCCGCGGGACCCTTCCGCGTGCGGAGCTGCGGCAGATCATCGCCGCGACGTACCACCAGGTGTGGTGGCCGTCGACCGATGAGGTTCGTTTCGAGGGGGACCACCTGCCGGTCTGGCATGACGGGGCCGACTACCTTGACCCGACCACGGGGGAAGTCCTGCCGACCTGGGACCAGGCCCTCGACAAGCTCGACCAGGACGACGAGGCCGAACCCCTGCACGTGCTCCGCTTCGGCGACCAGCTCGACATCAAGGGCGTGCTCGCCGGAACGCCGGACGCTGACCAGTTGATCGGCTACCTGTCGAAGTACCTGACAAAGAGCCTGGGCGACGACCTCGGCACTGATGATCCTCGCCGGCAGGTTCACGCCGAACGGCTGTTGGAGGCGCTGCGGTTCGAGCCGTGCGCGCCGACCTGCCCGAACTGGCTCCGGTACGGCGTGCAGCCCAAGGGCGCCAAGCCCGGCATGACTCCCGGCCGGTGCAGGGGCAAGGCGCACAAGCCCGATCACCTCGGCTACGCGGGCCGACGCGTGCTCGTCTCGCGGAAGTGGTCCAACAAGTCCCCGACCGAGCACAAGCAGGACCGCCGTACCTGGGTCCTGGAAGCCCTCGGCCTGCCAGACGAGCCGGTCGACCCCCACCGCTACATCTGGCGACCCGTCAAGCCCGGTGACCCCGACCTCGCCCCGATCGGCGTCCGACTGCTCCGCTCGGTCCACGAACGCCAGCGCTGGCGCAACCATCTCGACCGGCTCCAGGCCGAAGCGGATGGCCTCGAACTTCCGGCAACTGAGGGGAGGGCGGCGTGAAGAAGGACGACAAACTGATGACGGTTCCCGAGATCCTCGCCGAGCTTGGCGGCATCTCCCGCCGCACCTTCTACCGCTGGCGCGAGATCGGCAAGGCTCCCGAGGGCCTGAAGCTCCCCAACGGGGAGATCCGCATCTACCGCAGCGAGTTCACCGCCTGGCTTGAGAGCCTCCGGGAGGTCGCGTGAACGCCTCCTATGACGTGAAGTTCTGGGAGACCAGGCGGAACAAGTCGAGCAAGAAACCGTCGTATGAGGTGCGCTGGAAGGTCGGCGGCCGGGAGAAGTCCAAGAGCTTCGGGACAAAGGCGCTCGCGGACAACTGGCTGTCCGACCTCCGGCAGGCCGCCAAGCGCGGCGAGGCGTTCGACGTGGAGACCGGCCTCCCGGAATCCATGCTCAAGGCCAAGAAGGCGCGCACCTGGTTCGCCTTCGCCGTCGCCTACGTCGAGACCCGCTGGCCTCACTCGGCGGCCAAGAGCCGGGAGGGCATGACGGACGCGCTGTCCAACGTCACGCCCGTGCTCACCAGCGACCGGCCGGGCCGCCCCGATGACGAGACCCTGCGGCGGGCGCTGCGCGAGTACGCCTTCATCCCGGCCGACCGTCGCCCGGCCCCCTCGCCGGAGATCACGGCGGCACTGCGCTGGCTGGAAGCGGCCTCGCTGCCCTTGACCGCGCTGGAGGACGCGAAGTACGCCAGGGCGGCCCTGGACGCTCTCGCGCTGCTCCTCGACGGCAAGGCCGCCGCGACGTCAACGTTTCGGCGCAAGCGGGCGGTGTTCCATCACGCCCTGGAGTACGCGGTGGAGCTGGAAGAGCTTTCGGCAAATCCGCTCGACCGGGTGAAACTGCGCCGTCCCAAGACGAGCGGCGAGGTAGACCGGCGGTCCGTCGTCAACCCGGCCCAGGCGAGGGAGCTCCTCGTCGCGCTCACTTACTGCGGCCGGACGCGCGGGCCGATGCTGGCCGCGATGTTCGCCTGTATGTACTTCGGTGGCCTACGTCCCGCCGAGGCGGCCGGGCTGCGTGAGAAGGACTGTCACCTGCCCTCGTCTGGCTGGGGCCTGCTGACGCTGGAGAAGACCCGGCCGCAGAGCGGCAAGCGGTTCACCGACTCGGGGGAGGGGTTCGACGAACGGGGCCTCAAGCACCGTGCGGAGGGCATCACGCGCATCGTCCCCATCCCGCCGGAACTGGTCGCGATCCTGCGCACGCACCTGGAGACGTACGGCACGGCCAAGGACGGCCGGCTGTTTCGCACGCGAACGGGCGGGGTCATCTCGGCCTCGGCTTACGCGAAGATCTGGAAGGAGGCTCGGACGTACGCGCTGACGCCCGAGCAGGTCGCCTCGCCCCTCGCGGCCCGGCCGTACGATCTGCGCCACGCGGCCGTGTCCCTCTGGTTGAACGCGGGTGTCCATGCTCCGGAAGCGGCGGAGCACGCCGGTCACGGCATTGACGTGATGCTTCGGGTCTACGCCAAGTGCATCGACGGACAGCGTGAGATCGCCAATCAGCGGATACAGGCGGCCCTCGTCGGGTGAACGCCTACAGCCTCGTCTCAGGGTCTCGGGTCACTCCGGGACCCTTCGGCGTTTCCAGGCGCGGGTACCCATCCCGCAGAGGCACCGGAAACCGCATCGCGACCTGGGAAAACGCGGTCCGCGTCATCCCGCGTATATCCCGCGACTGGCGACAAACGGCGGCTCTCGGCGGCCTACGGCTGCATGCCCAGTGACCATGATCCATGAAGAAACCGCAGATCAGGCAGGGTATCCCTGATCAAACCTGGTAGGGCGGGTGGGACTTGAACCCACGACCCACGGATTATGAGTCCGATGCTCTGACCGGCTGAGCTACCGCCCCGCAATGGTGGAGTCTCTCACAACTTAGCGGGAGAGGGGATCGGCGCGCGGAGGTGAGCGGCGGCCTTCGGCCCTGGGCGTAATCACACCCGGCTCGTCCTGTCGGTTGATCGTCCGCGCTGGGGCCTGATTGTTCCTCTGCGAGTCATGCGCCGTATGTCCGGGTATGTGACGTATGAGGCGACATCGCGCCACACGACGGCTCTGCGAAACGTGGCTCCGCAACGAATCGGAGGGTGCCCCGTGGGGAGACGACTGGCGGGCGTCTGCGTGCTTCTCCTGATGTCCCTTCCCGCCTGCGGGCAGGGCGGGCCGCAGCCGGGAGCGGAACTCGGAGCGGTCGGTGACGTGCGCGAGGGCTTCACCGTCGGCCTGCTGCTTCCCGGCGAGGGACCTGACCGGCCTCTGTTCACCCGGGCCCTGGCGTCGCTGTGCCCGCGCTGCCACGTCCAGTACGCGAACGCCGGGGGTGATCGGGCCCGGCAGGGACGGCAGATCGGCCGGATGCTGGCCGACGGCGTGCGGGTGCTGGTCCTCGGCGCGGTGGATCCCGAGGTCGCCGCCCCCTGGGTGGCCAGGGCCAAGCTCTCGGGGGCGAAGGTCATCGCGTACGGCCGGCTGGCGAACGGGCCGGTGGACGCCTACGTCGCGACGGATCCGGCACGCGTCGGGCGGGAGCAGGCACTGGCGCTGCTCGGGGCCATGAAGGTCGCCGGGCCGGTGCTGCTTCTCAACGGACCCGCCTCGGACCCCTACGCCGCGAGGGTGAAGCGGGGCCTGCACGCCGTGCTCGACGGCCGGGTGAGGGTCGGCTGGGAACGGGACGTGGCACGGCCGGAGGAGGCGGTGGGCGAGGTGGCGGCGGCCGTCGCCGCGCTCGGTGGGCCCGCGAAGGTGGCGGGCGTGTGCTGCGCGAGCGAAGCGGCGGCGGAGGCCGTCGCGGCCGCCATGGCGAGGACGGGAATGGCCGGGGTGCCGTTGATCGGGTATGGCGGGCGGCCCGCCGCGCTGGGACGTGTAAGGGCCGGCACGCAGACGGCCACTGTGGGCACCGACGCCGCGGCCGAGGCGTCCGCCGCCGCCAAGCTGGCGGTCGAGCTCGCGGGCGGCAGGACGGTGTACGGCACGGCCGTCGTGGCCAACGGGACGACGGTTTCGATCCCGGCGGTGCTGGTCCCGCCCGCCGTGGTCACGAGAACGGCGACTCACAAGGCCCCCGAGCACGGGACCGCCCGCAGACAGAGCGCGCCCCCGCACTGATACGTCCGCGCTCAGCCGGCATGCGGTGTGGGGCGCATGCCTTCGAGCAGGGTGGCGAGGTAACGGCGGGCGGTGTCGACCCGGTCGGCGGGGGTGCCGCCGTGGACGGTCACGGCGTGGGCGATGCCGCACATGAGCGGGACGAGGTCGGTGGCGGCGAGGTCGGGGCGGACGACTCCGGCATGGCGGGCCCGCTCGAGCAGCGCCGTGCCGGCGGACGCCAGCGACTTCTTGAGTTCCGTGGTGCGCGGCAGGGCGTCCGTGGTCGCCGCCGCGACCGGGGGCAGGGCGGCGTCGGTGACCTGTGCTTCGACGATGCGGTGCAGGAAGCCCTCCAGAGCACGCCGGGGGTCGGCGTCGGCCAAAGCCTGCTCGCCGTGCGCGGCCAGGGCTTCCAGGCAGGGAGCGGCGACGGCCTCCAGCAGTGCCTCGGGGGTGGCGAAGTGCCGGTAGACCGTGGCGACGCCGAGGCCTGCCCGGCGTGCGACGTCGTTGAGCTGCAATGCCGTGCCCTGGTCGACCAGGTCTCGGGCGATGGCGACGATCCGCTCCCAGTTGCGGGCGGCGTCTTTGCGCAGCTGCGTGCTCGTCATGTGGGAAGAATCCTGGATGCTCGTCGTGGTTCACGGGCTCGTCCGATCATATGCGGGCGTTCCGGGGTGGGAGCCCGGCGTGTGCCCCGGGAGAGCGACGAGAACGAGCCGGCGCTGACAGGGCGACACGGCGGGCGCCCGGGGACGCGCCTGCGGATGGTCAGGCGTCCGTTCCGGCCGCCACAGGCGCGTGGGTTTCGCTGAGCAGGCGTACGGCCTCGGCGATGCGGCGGTCGGTCGCCGCGCGGAACGGGGCGACGGGGTGAGCCTGGGGCCCGATGACGAGACCGGTCCGGCCGGTCAGCGCGTGGTCGGTGGCGGCGGTGATCGAGGGCCTGGCCGCCGCGGACGCCGGACCGGAGGTGGAGCGTTCGAACGTGCGGCGCACCAGCGGCCACAGCAGCCGCAGGGCGGGAGAGACGATCCTCGGGTCGGTCAGGGTGCCGTTGGTCATGTCGGTCGCGGCGCCCCCGGGATCGGCGGCGAAGACCGACACGCCCGTGCCGTCCAGCCGCCTCGCCAGGTCGAGCGTGTAGGCGAGGTTGGCGAGCTTGGCGCGGCCGTACCAGTGGAAGCCGTAGTAGCCGCCCGGCGGCTCGACGGCGTCGAACACTCGCTTGGCGGTGCCGACCGCGCCCGAGGTCACGTTCACGATCCTGCTCGGCGCCCCGGCGGTGAGCGTGGGCAGCAGCAGTTCGGTCAGCAGGTACGGCGAGAGGTGGTTGACGACGAACGACGCCTCGACGCCGCCCAGGTCGGTGCGCTCGGCGAACATCGCCCCGACGTTGTTGACCAGCACCGTCAAGGGTTCCCCCGACGCGGCGTGCTCGGCGGCGATGCGGCCGGCCAGCGCGCGGACCTGGTCGAGCGAGGCGAGGTCGGCGGACAGGAACCGGCCGGGGTGCGCCGGTCGCGTCGCGTTGATCCGCTCAACCGCCCTGGCTCCCCGGCCGGGGTCGCGCCCGACCACAGTGACCGCGAACCCGGCGGCGGCCAGCCCCAGCGCGGTTTCCAGGCCGATGCCCCCTGTGCCGGCCGTGACCACGGCTGTCTTCGTCATGAGCCCCTCCATCCAGATAACCGGATAGTTCATCCGGTAAGTGGGACGGTAGCACAATCGGATGAACTATCCGGTTCGTTCGCGAGCCGTATGCCTGCCGTCCAGGTCCGTCCCCCGGTCCGCGGACCAGGACGGCACGCTCCGCGGCCCGGCCCCGAAGGCGTCGGCGCACAGTTGTGCGAACCAGCCCAGGCCGGGCAGCAGCAGGACCCAGCCGGCGAGCGCCCAGCCGAGGTGGAGGTGCGACGCGGCGTGGGCGAGGGCCGCCACCCCTTCGGCCCGCAGCCCGTCCGCGCGCTCGTACGTCATCCGGCGCAGGCCATGGGGATGTGCCTCGGCCGGGCGCACCCGGAGGGCGACCGGGGCGTGGCGCAGGATCCATCCGCCGACGGGCGCGCACTGCCCGCACGTCGCCGACACGTGGACGACCGCCGCCGTCATGACGGGCGACGGCCGCAGGCGGGGCAGCCAGGCTCGTACGGACGCCCGATAGGCGACCCAGGCGCCGCCAAAGCGGCCGGCGAGTTGCTCGCCCTCGTGCCATGCCGCGAGCCCGGCGCCGTACGCGACGGTCACGCATGCCGCCGCGAGGAAGCGGACGTCCAGAACGCCGAGCAGCAGGTAGCTCGCGACCATCGACACCTGCATCGGATTGCGCACATAGGCGTACGGCCCGCTGGTGACGAGGCGGCGCGGCGCGTCGTACGGCAGCGGCGTGCCGCCGGCCGCCGCGAACTCCCGGACGGCCGCCAGGCCGAGCGTCAGCGGCACGGCCAGCACCTGGACGCCGAGGCCGGCGAGCCAGCCGGGCTGCCGCCACACCCCGGTGAGCGCGGCCGGCAGCCCGAGCATGAGCCCGCCCGCGAGCATCGCCTGGAGCGTCGCCCGCCCGGCCACGGCGACGCCGCGTACGGTCCAGCGGGCGAGCAGAAGGCCGGGCACCAGACCGAGCGCCACCGCGAGCGCCTCGCCGTACAACCAGTCGCCGCCGAGCCGGACGAGCGGGCGGGCCAAGGGCATGAAGGCGAGGTCCAGCCAGGCGAGCGTGAGGACGGTCAGTGGAAGCGGGAGGCGGCGGGCCGCGCGCGCGGGCAGCACCCCCCACGGCAGGGCCCCCCACAGCAGCGCCCAGCCGAACAGCAGGTCCACCGGGACCCCCTCCACCACCGCGCCCTGGGCGGAGAAGGACCACCAGCCGGCCCGCACCGCGATCACATTGACCGGGGCGAGGGCGAGCAGGTTCCAGGCCGTCGCGAGGATCATCGCGGCGACCGCCCGCTCGGACGGCCGGCGTACGGCTGTCGCGGCCAGGACGGCGGCGAGCGGGCCGAACAGGGCCGCGCCGCGCAGGAGCGTGACAGCGGCATCCGTCACCTGTGCCGGCGCGTTCGTGATCATGAGGTGAAGGTCGCGGCGAGATAACCGGCCGCCTGCGTCGCGGCGTACCGCTGGAGCGGCCCGAAGTACCAGCCCGGGTCGAAGGTGCGCCGGTAGCGGAAGGCGACCTCCAGGCGGCGTCCCCGCCAGCGGAACTCGGCCTCGCGCAGGTCCATCCAGCGGGCGAGGGTCGTGTCGCGCTCCACCCGGAAGACCGCACGGCCGGGGGAGCGCTCGGCGACCCGCAGCGTCATGGCGCGCGGTTCGAGCGGGGCGTTGATCCCAAGGGACCGCCGGGGCGTGAACGTGATCGTACGGGTGTCCCCGACGGCGAGCCCGTGCCCCTCGGCGCCGAGCGGCCGGGGAAAACCGAGCCGCAGCAGCGGCGAGGTGACCGGGCCGAAGGCGGGCGGGCGGGCCAGGGCGGCCTCGAGGTCGACGTCCCGCGTCGCCGTGGCGACCGCCGTGACCTCCTCGTCGCGCGGCAGCGAGGTGAACGGCGTCGCGCCTTCCAGCAGGGCGGCCAGCAGCAGCGGAGCGACGACGGCCACGGCGTGCCGGTTCTGACGGCGGACGTAGTCGACGGCGTTTCCGACGATGAAGGCGACGAGGAAGAAGAGCGGAGCCGACATCAGCAGGCAGACGACGCCCTCGCCGAGCATCGGCCCGGCCAGTGCGAGGCCGATCGTGGTCGTGGCCATGGCGACGCCTGTGGCGCTCTTCGGCCGCGCCGTCAGCGCCACGGTGATCGCGATGGCCATCGGGATGCCCACGTAGAACAGCGAGGTCTGCTCCAGGCGGCCCGCGTGGAGCACCACGTAGAGCAGGTAGGCGGCGAACAGCCCGGCCAGCATCACGACCAGGACGAGCCGCGGCCGCCCCCGGTTTTCCGTCTCCATACGGCGCTCCTTGAGCGATGGATTTAATCGATTGATTAAACCGTATGATGAGGATCGAGGGTGTTGTCAAGGGAGGCGGATTGACGGGCAAGCGGGACTCGGGCGCGGAGACGCGCGACCGGCTCATCGAGGCGGCGGCGGAGACGTTGAGGACCCAGGGGTACGCGGGCACGAGCGCCCGGACGATCGCGAAGACGGCGGGCGTCAACTCGGCGCTGGTCTTCTACCACTTCGGCGGCGTCGATCCGCTGTTGCTGGCCGCGTTCGACCGTTCGTCGGAGGAGCGCATGCGGGCCCACCGGGAGACGGTCGCGGGGGCCTCGACCCTGGAGGAGCTGGTGGAGGCGGCGACCAGGGTCTACAGGGCCGACATCGACGGCGGGCACATCACGTTGTTCTCCGAGCTGGTCGGCGCCAGCATCGCCCGCCCCGAGCTGCGCGCGGAGATCGTCAAACGGGCCGATCCCTGGATCGACTTCGTGGAGCAGACGCTGGAGCGGGTCATCGGAGGCTCACCGCTGGCGCGGCTCATGCCGCCGCGTGACGTGGCGTACGCCGCGATCACCTTCTACCTGGGCGTCAATCTGTTCACGCACCTCGACGCGGACCGTACGCGGACCGAGGCGCTGTTCGGCCTCGCGGCGCGGGTCGCGCCGCGCGCCCGTCTGCTCACCCTGAGGATGCCCCGGCGCCGCCGTCCGCCCGCCGCCGGCTCGCCGAAGGGAACGCCGGAAGGGACGCCGGAATGAAAGAGCCGCGGTCGCATCGGCGATGCGACCGCGGCCGGGGGAGTCTCACTCCTCTTCGTCGGAGGGGGCGGGAGCGTCGGACGGGCGCAGTCGTTCCCAGAGCAGGAACGCGCCGCCGACGACGAGCATCGCGATGCCCGTCCACAGGTTGATGCGGATGCCCTCGGCCTTCTGGATCTCCTGGGCGCCGTCGAACAGGCCGGTGACCGTGAGGATCAGTCCGTACACCAGGAACAGACCACCGATCACCCGGCGGATGTCGAACAGCCGTTGCGGGGCGGCCATGGAAACCTCCTACAGGAAGGGCAGGTAGAACGCCGCGGCGAGGACCACCGCCCCGGCGCCGAGGATCACGGGGGAGCGGTACCAGGCGGCGTCTCCCGCCAGCGCGTCGTCGGAGACGGACGCGTCGCTCAGGCCGTAGACGAGCCCGCGCAGCTCGCTGTCCGGCTTGGGGGTGGTGGCGAGCGTGACCACGACGGAGACGATCGCGTCGACCACGAAGGCGATGCCGGCGCCCCAGAAGCTCGCGTTCAGCTCGGTGCCGAAGTCGAACACGCCCGCCTTGTAGAGGATGTACGAGGCGAAGGCGCAGACCGTGCCGCTCAGCAGGCCCCAGAAGCCCGCCCAGGCGGTCATCCGCCGCCAGAACAGGCCGATGATGAACGTCGCGAACAGCGGGGCGTTGAAGAACGAGAACAGCGACTGCAGGTAGTTCATGATGTTGCCGAAGCCCGCGGCGATGAACGCGGTGCCGATTCCGGCGAGGACGCCCACCACGGTCGCGACGCGGCCGAGCCGCACGTACCACTCGTCGGGGTGGTCGCCGTTGATGTGCGCCTTCCAGATGTCCTGGGTGAAGACCGTGTTGAAGCCGCTGATGTTGGCGGCCATGCCGGCCATGAACGACGCGAGCAGGCCGGTCACCGCGACGCCGAGCACGCCGTTGGGCAGGAACTCGTTCATGAGCAGCGGGATCGCCTCGTTGTACGTCGGCCCGCCGTCCTTGCCGAGGTTGTTGAAGAGCACGAGCGCGACGAGACCGGGGATCACGGTGACGATCGGGATCACGAGCTTCGGGTAGGCCGCGACGATCGGGGTCAGCCGGGCCGCGTTGGTGTTGCGTGCCGACAGCGCGCGCTGCACCTCGGCGAAGTTCGTGGTCCAGTAGCCGAAGGACAGCACGAAGCCGAGGCCGAAGACGATGCCGATCCAGTTGGCGTCGAGCGGGTTGCCGGTGCCGGCGGTGTGTGCCCAGGTGTGCAGCCCGCCCTCGCCGAGCACGCTCTGCTTGACCTTCTCGCCGAGTCCGGAGAAGCCGCCGACCCGGGTCAGACCGATGATCACCACCGGCACGAGCCCGGCGACGATCACGAAGAACTGCATGACCTCGTTGTAGATCGCCGAGGACAGGCCGCCGAGCGTGATGTACGCCAGCACGATCGCGGCCGACACGACGATCGACAGCCACAGCGGCCACCCGAGCAGGGCGTCCATGATGAGCGCCAGCGCGTACAGGTTGATCCCGGCGATGAGGATCTGCGCGACGGCGAAGGTTCCGGCGTTGAGCAGCTGGGTCGCCCCGTTGAAGCGCCGGCGCATGAACTCGGGGACGCTGTGCACCTTGGACCGGTAGTAGAACGGCATCATCACGACGCCGAGGAACACCATGGCGGGGACCGCGCCGATCCAGTAGTAGTGCAGGGTCATCGCGCCGTACTGCGCGCCGTTGGCCGCCATGCCGAGGACCTCGGTCGCGCCGAGGTTGGCGGACATGAAGGCCAGGCCGGTGATCCAGGCGGGAAGTGCGCGGCCCGAGAGGAAGAAGTCCAGACTCGTCCGTACGGCCCGCTTGGCGGCGAAGCCGATTCCCAGTACCACGAGGAAGTACAGGGCGAGGATCACGTAGTCCAGGACGTTGACGTCGAGCCGCAGATCCTGTGCGGCCAGCAATTGGGCATCAGGCACGCCACGCCAGCTACCCGCAGGTATCGGCCTTTCACAACCGTCGCCCCTGTATACCCAATCGTGACAAAAGCCCAGGTGAGGACAGCGCAAAGCCGGTGGAAGGCGCACGGCGGAGTCCTGAGTGGCGGGGGAGCAGGGGGGTAGGCGAGGGAGAGCAGGACGACACCGACGAAGGGAGGCACGTCATGGCCGACACACCGAACCCGATCCAGCTGCAGAAGCACCTGAAGGGCGTCGACTATCCGGCGGGCAAGTCGGACCTGATCCGCACGGCCCGCGACCAGGGCGCGGACGACACCGTCATCAACGCGCTGGAACGCATCCCGGACCGGCAGTACGACGGCCCCAACGCGGTCAGCAAGGCGGTCACCGAGGCCAAGTGAGAGGTGGTCCCGGCGTGGGGCGGCCGGTGCGGGACGAGGCGTTCCCGCGCCGGCCGCCCGCTCGCGTCGCCTCCTCGTGTCTCGGCGCGGCCGGAGCGCGGGTCAGAAGGCGCGGGTCAGGGGGCACGAACCAGGGGGCGCGAACCAGGGGGCGCTGGTCAGGACCAGACGGCGGCGATCGGCTCGGCGAGGGCGGCGGCCTGGTTGATCCCCGCCTCGAAGGCCGGTCCCCACAGGGCCGGGTCGAGCACGTTCTGGCCGAACACCGCGACCGCCGCCTCGTCCGGATGGACGACGTGCGACGCCGCCGCGCCCGCCTCCGCCATCTCGGCGTCGAGGACGGCCCGGGGGGTCAGGTTGCCGAGCGGTTCGAGCACCACGAGCGCGCGGGCGCCCGCCGCGAGGTCGGCGTTGGTCGCCGAACGGACCCCGCCGTCCACGTACTTGCGGCCGTTGATCTCCACCGGCGGGAAGACCATCGGCACGGCGCAGCTCGACGCGACGGCGAGCACCAGCGGCGCGCCGGAGGACCGGTCCCACACCACGAACTCACCGGTGGCCGCGTCCACACTGGTGATCAGCAGCTCGCGCTCGGGCCACTCCTTGACCGGCAGCCGTTCGCCGACCGCCGCGAGCCGGTCGGCGTAATGGTCGACCCTGGCCGCCAGGGCCATCTGGCCGACCCGCCGCCGGGCCTCCCGCCTGTCGAGGTTCGGGTCGAACATGATGGCGAACGCCTGCATGACCTCGTTCATGTGATCGATGGCCGGGGGCGGGCCCGTGTCCACCTTCGCCTGGTGGGCGACGGCCTTCTCCAGGTCGGCGCCGGTGGCGACGAGCGTGCCGACGACCGAGCCGGCCGATGTGCCGATGATGCGGTCCGCCGTCCCCAGGTCCACGCCGAGGCGGCGCAGGCCGGTGACGATTCCCGCCTCCCAGGCGATGCCGGCGACTCCTCCGCCGCCGAGCACGAGAGCAGTAGTCATGCCGGAATTATGTTCCACCAGTCGCCGTACTCCGGCCGAATCATGACAAAACGCGCTGCATGGAGGCGGTCCGCCGGGCGCTGAAACCGGTTGCGATTTGTCTGGACGCCAAACTATTGACGCGGCTTCGGCGGATGTGTGAATCTTCCCTTCAGATTTCCATGCACGTGGCAGAAGGACGGTCAGGGTCCCCACCTGGTCGTGCATGGCCGGTTGTCCATGCTCGGAGGGAAAACCGTCCATGCGAAGATTCGCAACCATGCTCGTGGTCGCCGCCGTGGCCCTGGTCACGGCCGTGATCAGGATGAGCCCGGTGTCGGCCGTCACGGCCGATCCGTACACCTTCAAGAACGTCCAGATCGCCGGGGGCGGCTTCGTGCCCGGCATCGTCTTCAGCCCCGTCCAGAAGGACCTGATCTACGCGCGCACCGACATCGGCGGCGCGTACCGGTGGAACCAGTCGTCCCAGACCTGGACGCCGCTGCTCGACTGGGTCGGCCAGTCCAACTGGGGCTACAACGGCGTCGTCAGCGTGGCCCCCGACCCGGTGGACGCCAACAAGGTGTACGCCGCCGTCGGCATGTACACCAACAGCTGGGACCCCAACAACGGCGCGATCCTGCGCTCGTCGAACAAGGGCGACACCTGGCAGGTGGCCCCGCTGCCGTTCAAGCTGGGCGGCAACATGCCCGGCCGCGGCATGGGCGAGCGCCTCGCCGTGGACCCGAACAAGAACAGCGTCCTCTACTTCGGCGCGCCCAGCGGCAACGGCCTGTGGCGGAGCACCGACTCCGGCGCGACGTGGTCCAAGGTGACGAACTTCCCTAACGCCGGCAACTACGTCGCCAGCCCCGGGGACGCCTACAACGGTGACAACCAGGGCGTCGTCTGGGTGACCTTCGACAAGCGCACCGGCACGTCGGGCAACGCCACGCAGACGATCTACGTCGGCGTGGCCGACAAGAGCAACACGGTCTACCGCACCACCAACGGCGGCACCTCGTGGGAGCGCGTCGCCGGGCAGCCCACCGGCTACATCGCCCACAAGGGCGTGCTCGACACGGTCAACGGCTACCTCTACATCGCCACCAGCGACACCGGCGGCCCGTACGACGGCGGCAAGGGCGACGTGTGGCGCTACGCCACCGCAACCGGCACCTGGACCCAGATCAGCCCGATCCCGTCCAGCAGCGGCGACGACTACTTCGGCTACAGCGGCCTGACCATCGACCGGCAGAACCCGAAGACCATCATGGTCGCCACCCAGGTCTCCTGGTGGCCCGACGCCATCTTCTGGCGGAGCAACGACAGTGGCGCGACCTGGACCCGCATCTGGGACTGGACGTCCTACCCCAACCGCAGCTTCCGCTACAAGATGGACATCTCGTCCGCGCCGTGGCTGACCTTCGGGACCAACCCGCAGCCCCCGGAGGTCACGCCCAAGCTCGGCTGGATGAACGAGTCGGTGGAGATCGACCCGTTCAACTCCGACCGGATGATGTACGGCACCGGCGCGACGATCTACGGCACCACCGACCTCACCAAGTGGGACTCCGGCGGCCAGTTCACGATCAAGCCGATGGTGAAGGGCCTGGAGGAGACCGCCGTGCTCGACCTGATCAGCCCGCCGACCGGCGCCCCGCTGATCAGCGCGCTCGGCGACATCGGCGGCTTCCGGCACACCAACCTCGACGCCGTGCCGTCCATGATGTTCACCCAGCCCGTCTTCACCTCCACGACCTCGCTCGACTACGCCGAGACCAACCCGAGCGTGATGGTGCGGGCCGGCAACTTCACCGACTCCGACCGGCCGAACGACAGCCACGTGGCCTTCTCCACCGACGGCGGGGCCAACTGGTTCCAGGGCACCGAGCCGGGCGGCGTCAACAACGGCGGCACCGTCGCCGCGGCGGCCGACGGCAGCCGCTTCGTGTGGGCGCCGGGCGACCCCGGCATACAGGTCGTCTACTCCGTCGGCTACGGCAACAGCTGGAGCGCATCCAGCGGCGTCCCGGCGGGCGCGATCGTCGAGTCCGACCGGGTGAACGCCCAGAAGTTCTACGCCTTCTCCGGCGGCAAGTTCTACGTGAGCAGCAACGGCGGTGCGAGCTTTGCCGCCACCGCGGCGACCGGGCTGCCCACGACCGGCGTGCACTTCAAGGCGCTGCCCGGCAAGGAGGGCGACATCTGGCTGGCCGGTGAGGGCGGCCTGTGGCACTCCACCAACTCGGGCGCCTCGTTCACCAAGCTGTCGAACGTCGGCAGCTCGATCAACATCGGCTTCGGCAAGGCGGCGCCCGGCAAGACCTACCAGGCCCTCTACCTGATGGGCACGGTGGACGGCGTGCAGGGCCTGTTCCGGTCCGACGACACCGGCGCGAGCTGGGTGCGCATCAACGACGACCAGCACCAGTACGGGAACGCGGGCGAGGCCCTGACCGGCGACCCGCGGATCTACGGCAGGGTCTACCTCGGCACCAACGGCCGGGGCGTCATCTACGGCGACCGCACCGGCGGGACCTCGCCGTCCCCCTCGCCCTCGGCGTCCGCTTCGGTCTCACCGTCGGCGTCCCCGTCCGTGTCTCCCTCCGCGTCCCCCTCTGTGTCCCCGTCCGCCTCGCCCTCGCCCAGCCCGTCGCCCTCGCCCAGCCCGTCCCCGAGCCCGTCGCCTTCGGCGAGCCCGTCGGGCAGCGGCGGCAAGGCGTGCTCGGCGACGTACAACGTCGTCAACCAGTGGCCGGGCGGCTTCCAGGGCGAGGTCACGGTGAAGAACACCGGCAGCGCCTCGATCAGCGGCTGGAGCGTCAAGTGGGCCTTCGCGAACGGCCAGACGATCAGTCAGCTCTGGAACGGCACGGTGAGCCAGTCCGGGGCGAACGTCACGGTCACCAACGTGAGCTACAACGGCTCGGTCGGCTCCGGGGCGTCCGCCACGTTCGGATTCCAGGCGAGCTGGAACGGCGCCAACGCCGTGCCGTCGCCGGTGACCTGCGCCGCCTCGTGAGATAGCACGGCCCATTTTTCAGCCCAGTGAGAACGGCCGGAGCCTTCGAGGCTCCCTCGTCCTGTTGTCCGAATCGTGGCACGGTTTCAGAAGGTCAACGTATAGTAATGGCTCATGTACAGTGAGTCACGCGCATACGTGGACGAGTCGATGCGTGTCGACGAGGGTCTTTACGTGCTGGCCGCTGTCATCGTGCCCGCCGGTCGTGCCGCCGAGCACCGGGCAGTCCTGCGTGATCTCCTACTGGCCAAGCAACCACGCTTGCACTGGCGAGACGAAGGCCGGAAGCGGCGTCTGGAAATCGCACGAGCCATCGCAGCCCTGTCGCTGACCACGGCCATCGTGATCGGCACCGGGCTCCTGCCGGCGAAGCAGAGGCGGGCCCGGCGCAAGTGCCTGGAGCGACTTCTGTGGCAGTTGGCGCTGCATGGCGTACGCCAGGTAGTTATGGAGCGGCGGAATACCGAAGGCGACAAAGAGGACCTTGACCTGGTCAACGCCCTCCGCGCTCAGCAAGCGCTGCCGCACGACATGAACGTCGAGTGGGGCGACCCTCTGATCGAGGAACTCCTGTGGCTTCCTGATGTCGTCGCGGGAACAGTTGCTAGAGCCGAGGCGGGCGACGACACCTTCTGGAGCCTGCTCCGCGGCGGACATGTGAGCGAGCGCGTGACATGTGAATGATGGGAAAAACGCGAAGCCCGGGTTCCCGTCAATTCCGGCGGTAAGCCCGGGCTCACTTCCTCTCCCCCTCGCAGGGGGCGGCGTCTACAAGCATACCTCGGAAGACCGCTCCGCACATCACTCTGGGTGATGTTCCCATGACTAATCCGCGTCCGACGGGGAACCTGCGAGGCGGACGCCTGCGAGATACCGCGACCCGTGGGGAAGAGCCGTACGCTGTGACGTCCGGCTGGTATGTCCGTAGGGCCTTTCGCGTAGCCTTGCCAGAGCGGGCCGCCGGGCCGCGCCGGACCACAGGGGTGAAGACGCGATGGCGATCGGTGTGTACGTCGCTGCCGGTGACGCGAGGAGCAACAAGGGCACGATCGCCCTCGGCATGATCGAGCTGCTGACCCGCCAGGTGGGCACGGTCGGCGTGTTCCGGCCGGTCGTCCGGTCCGGCCGCGAGGACAGCCTGGTCAACACCGCGCGCAGCCGCTTCGGGATCGGCCTGCCCTACGCCATGTGCACCGGCGCCACCTACGAGGAGGTGCACGCCGACGAGGAGCGCGCGGCCGGGGAGATCCTGGCCCGCTACCGGGCGCTCGCCGGGCGGTGCGACGCGGTCGTGGTGATCGGCACCGACTACACCGACGTGGGCGCGCCCACCGAGTTCGTGTTCAACGCCGAGCTCGCCGCCAACCTGGGCACACCGGTGATGAACGTGGTGACCGGGCTCGACCGCACCCCCGACGAGATCGCCGCGGCGGTCGAGATGTCGCGCAAGGAGCTGGCCGAGCGGCACGCCACCGAGCTGGCCACGGTCGTCACCCGGGTCGCCCCCGGCCTGGTGGACGAGGTCGCCGCCCGCGTCCCCGCGTACGTCCTGCCGGAGGTGCGGCGGCTGTCCGCGCCGACGGTCAGCGACCTGATGGCCGCCTGCGACGGCGAGCTGTTCATGGGCGACGACGATCAGCTCGGCCGGGAGACGGGCGGGCTGATGATCGGCGCCATGTCGCTGCCGAACATCCTGGAGCGCCTCACCGAGGGCCTGGCGGTCGTGGTCCCCGCCGATCGTGCCGCCGCGCTGGTGCCGGGGCTGCTGGCCGCGCACAAGGCCCCCACGTTCCCCGCCCTGTCGGCGATCATCCTCAACGGCGGGCTGGAGCTGCCCGACGCGGTCGTCCGCCTGCTCAAGGGCATGGACATCCGGCTGCCGATCATCACGACCGGCGGGGGCACGTTCGAGACCGCGACCACACTGTCGAAGGCCGAGGGCCGGTTCAGCCCGGACGCCAAGGGCAAGATCGACACCGCGCTCGGGGTCTTCGCCGAGCACGTCGACGCCGGGGCGCTGCTGCGCAGCCTGCGGGTCACCAAGGCCGCGGCGATCACCCCGCTCATGTTCGAGTACGACCTGCTCGACCGCGCCCGCGCCGACCGCAGGCACATCGTGCTGCCGGAGGGCGCCGAGCCGCGGATCCTCCGCGCCGCCGACAGCCTGCTGCGCCGGGGCGTGGCCGAGCTGACCCTGCTGGGCGACGAGCGGGAGATCCGGCTGGCGGCCGCCACGATGGGCCTGGCCGTCGACGGCGCCCGCGTGGTCAGTCCGTTCGACCCGGAGCTGCGCGAGCTGTTCGCCGAGGAGTACGCCCGGCTGCGCGCGCACAAGGGCGTGACCGTCGGGCAGGCCCGCGACATCGTGACCGACGTCTCCTATTTCGGCACGATGATGGTCCACCTCGGGCTGGCCGACGGCATGGTCTCCGGCTCCGCCCACACCACCGCCCACACGATCAGGCCCTCGTTCGAGGTCATCAAGACCTCGCCGGGGGTCGGGGTCGTGTCCAGCGTCTTCTTCATGTGCCTGGCCGACCGCGTCCTCGTGTACGGCGACTGCGCCGTCGTCCCCGACCCCACGGCCGCCCAGCTCGCCGACATCGCGATCTCGTCGGCCGCCACGGCCGCCACGTTCGGGGTCGAGCCGCGCGTGGCGATGCTGTCGTACTCGACCGGCGAGTCCGGCGCGGGGCCCGAGGTGGACAAGGTGCGCGAGGCCACCGCGCGGGTCCGCGAGCTGCGGCCGGACCTGCCCGTCGAGGGCCCCATCCAGTACGACGCCGCGGCCGAGCCGAGCGTGGCGCGGACCAAGATGCCGGGCAGCCCGGTGGCCGGTCGGGCGACGGTGTTCGTGGTGCCCGACCTCAACACGGGCAACAACCTCTACAAGGCCGTGCAGCGCAGCGCCGGCGCGGTCGCGATCGGGCCGGTCCTGCAGGGCCTGCGCAAGCCGGTCAACGACCTGTCCCGCGGGGCGACCGTGGGCGACATCGTCAACACCGTCGCGATCACGGCCATCCAGGCGCAGGCGCACCGGGAAGCACAATGAGCGCGCGGGCGCGATGAATGGCACAGCGAGCGCGCAGGCGCGATGAAGAGCACAGCGAGCGCGCAGGCGCGGGAGGAGACACAGTGAGCGGGCAGGTCCTCGTCCTGAACACGGGGTCGTCGTCGATCAAGTACCGCCTCATCGACATGGGGACGCGCCGGGCGGTGGCGGGTGGGCTGATCGAGCGCATCGGCGAGGACGAGAGCGTGCTCACCCACGACGGCGTACGGACCGAGCGCCGGGTGGCCGACCACGAGGAGGGGCTGAAGGCGGTGCTCGCGGCCTTCGCCGAGCACGGGCCGCCGCTCGACGGCGTCGTCGCGGTCGGCCACCGGGTCGTCCACGGAGGCAGCCGCTTCATCACACCCGTGTTGATCGACGACGAGGTCGAGCGGGCCATCGAGGAGATCGCGCCCCTGGCGCCGCTGCACAACCCGGCCAACCTGGAGGGCATCCGGGTCGCCCGGCGGGCCTTCCCCGGCCTGCCGCACGTCGCCGTCTTCGACACCGCCTTCCACGGCACGATCCCGCCCCACGCGCACACCTATGCCGTCCCCCGCGAGTGGACCCGCAAGCTCGGCGTGCGCCGCTACGGCTTCCACGGCACCTCCACGGCGTACGTCTCCCGCCGGGCGGCGGCTCTGCTGGGCCGGCCGTACGACGAGGTGAACTCGATCGTGCTGCACCTCGGCAACGGCGCGAGCGCGACGGCGGTGCGGGGCGGGCGCAGCGTGGACACCTCGATGGGCATCACCCCGCTCGCCGGGCTGGTGATGGGCACCCGATCCGGCGACGTAGACCCGGCTCTGGGCGCCTACCTCGGCCGCGTCGCCGGCATGGACCTCGCGGGCGTCGACGCGGCGCTCAACAAGGAGAGCGGCCTGCTCGGCATGTGCGGCGCCAACGACATGCGGGAGGTGTGGCGGCTGGCCGACTCCGGCGACGAGGACGCCCGGCTCGCCCTCGACGTCTACGGCTACCGCGTGCGCGCCTACATCGGCGCCTACTACGCGGCGCTCGGCGACGTGGACGCCCTCGTCTTCACCGGCGGCGTGGGGGAGAACAGCCCCCGTGTCCGCGCGCTCGCGGCGACCGGGCTCATCCGGCTCGGAATCGAGATCGATCCCGATCGCAACGCCGCCGAGTCGGCGGAGGCCAGGGTGATCTCCCCGGAGGGTGCCGAGGTGACGGTGCTGGTGGTGCCCACCAACGAGGAACTGGAGATCGCCGAGCAGACCGCCGCCTGCCTCGGGGACGCGTGAACCCGCCGATCGCCGCGGTCGTCCGCTGGCTATCGTGGTCAGCGAATGGGGGTGAGCCGTGTGGCGACGGCTGAGGACAGTCGTACGGGTGGACAAGAGGAGACCGCCGATTCGCCGGGCTGGCTCGACCGGGTCCGCGCGACTCCGGCGGGCCGGCTGACGCTGCGGATCGTCATCGGGGTGATCGGCGCCGCTCTCGTGATCGCCGGCCTGATCATGGTGCCCTTCCCTGGGCCGGGCTGGCTGGTGGTCTTCGCCGGGCTCGCCGTCCTGGCCACCGAGTTTCCCTGGGCGTCCCGGCTGCTGGAGTTCGCCAAGGACAAGGTCAGGGCGGCGACCGGCTGGCTCAAGCGGCAGAACTGGTTCGTCCGCATCGTCGCGAGCGCGCTCACCCTGCTCTGCGCCGGCGCCATCGTCTGGGTGTCGGTCCGGCTGACCCTCGGCATCGACCTGATACAGAAGGCCCGCGAACTCCTGGGCTGACCGTCAGCCGCGGGCCAGCCTGCGGATCGCCAGCTCGCCGAGCAGTGCCGCGCCGTCGGACAGGATGGCGTCGTCGAACTCCGCCTCGGCCGAGTGGTTGGCCGGGGCCGTGGCGAGATCCCGGCCGGGCGGGCAGGCGCCGACCACGAGGAACGCGCCCGGCACCTGCTCCAGCACGTACGAGAAGTCCTCCGAGCCGGTCGCCGGGGTGGGCAGCGGGAAGTAGCGGTCCTCGCCGAGGGTCTCCCGCACGGTCATGGCGGCGAACTCGGCCTCGGCGTCGTCGTTGACGGTCACGGGATAGCCGATGCCGAACGCGCACTCGACGGTGAGCCCGTGCGCCTCGCCGATGCCGCGGACGAGCCGGACCAGGCCCTCTCTGACGCGGTCGCGTGAGCCGGTCGAGAACGTACGCACGGTGGTCTCGAAGACGGCCTCGTCCGGGATCACGTTGTCGGTGGTGCCGGCGTGGAAGCTGCCCACGGTCACCACGACCGGGTCGAACACGTCGTACCCCCGGGTGACGTGGGTCTGCAGGGCCGTCACCATCTCGCAGGCCGCGGGGATCGGGTCGAGGGCGCGGTGGGGGGCGGATCCGTGACCGCCTCTGCCGCGCACGGTCACGGTCAGCGTGTCGCACGCGGCCAGCACGGGCCCGCCCCTGGTCAGGAACAGCCCACGCGGGATCGTCGTGGCGAACACGTGCATGCCGTACGCCGCGACGGGCCTGGCCCCCGCCGCGTCGAGCACCCCCTCCTCGATCATCAGCCGGGCGCCCTCCTGGCCCTCTTCGCCGGGCTGGAACATCAGCACCACGTCTCCGGCGAGGTCGGCGCGGCGCTCGCTGAGCAGGCGGGCGGCTCCCACCAGCATGGCCGTGTGCAGGTCGTGCCCGCAGGCGTGCATGCGGCCGTCGAAGCGCGACCGGTAGGGCACGTCGGTCTTCTCGTGCACCGGCAGCGCGTCCATGTCGGCGCGCAGCAGCACGGCGGGGCCCGGGCGGCCGCCGCGCAGGACGGCGGTCACCGACGACAGGCGCTCGCCGGTGGTGATCTCCAGGGGCAGGCCGTCGAGCGCGGCGAGCACCTTCTCCTGTGTGCGGGGCAGGTCGAGGCCGATTTCCGGCTCCCGGTGCAGCGCGCGGCGAAGCTCGACGAGGTCGTCCTGGAGGGTCATGGTCCACCTGTGGCGCGAGAAGGCTGGCGTCCCGGCTCATCCCGGACCGAACCCGCGTCCCGAAACTTCCCGGGAGGCGGGGCCGGCGGAACGGCCGGCGGGGGGGTCAGAGATAGAGGCCGGTGCCGTGGTCGGTCTGCTGTGTCGCCACGGCGTGCAGGTCGCGCTCGCGCAGGACCAGGTAGAGCTGGCCCTGGACCTCCACCTCGTACTGGTCCTCGGGGTTGAACAGGACCTTGTCGCCGGTCTTGACCGATCTGACGCTGGCGCCGGCGCCGGACACCTCGCCCCAGACGAGCCGGTTGGCCATCTTGACCGTGGCCGGGATGACGATGCCCGCGCTGCTGCGCCGTTCCTCAAGCTCCCGCTCGACCTTGACCATCACGCGGTCGTGCAGCATCTGGATCTCGAACTTCGGGTCAGCCACGCTGGCAGTGTACGCGGAGCGGCCCCGGGCACCGTCATCGGAGGTTCACCGGCGGCGGGGGCTCACCGGCGGCCCATGGCCAGGTCGTAGCCGGTCCCGGAGCGGCGGTAGACGCCGCCCTTGCCCCACTTCAGCACCTGGAACCGAACGTGGACGGTGTTGGAGGCGACGCCCGTCAGGTCGGCCATCATCTTCTCGGACAGGTCGATGATCGCGGGAATGTCGTGCTGGGCCACGGCCCATTCGGCCGGGCCGAAGTCCTCGACGACACCGATCGTGCTCTTCCCCTTGTAGGTGATCCGCACCTCGGTGCCGAGGGGCCAGTAGGGGCTTGCGAGGGTCTTGTAGCGCATCGGCTTGCCGGACGCGGTCTCGGCGTCCCAGAAGGACGTGGCGGTGGAGACGCCGGAGGGCAGGGAGGCGGCCTTCTTCACGTCCTTGTACGCCGTGCGGAGGGCCGCGTTGAAGGCCGCGGTCAGGGAGGCCAGATCCAGGGAGGCCGCGTCGGCCGGGGCCGGGCGGGCGGCGGCCGTCGCCGGGGAGAACGGCGGGGAGAGCGGCGGGGAAGAGGGAGCCTGCGGGATCACCGAGGCCTGCGCGGCGGTGGCCGCACCGGAGACGAGCGTGGTCGCGGTCATCGCCATGGTGATCGCCTGACGGGCTCGCTTGTGCATGGGCTTCCTTTCGTCTCGCTCGCGGGGCGGCCCTCGGGGAACAGGGCCTCACCGTCGTCGAGGAGTCCCGCCGACCGGCGGGTTCCGCGTGCGCGCCCGGCACGGTGGAGCGCCCTCGAAGAGGGGCAAGGCTCCGGAAGCGGGCGGCGCGTTCCCTGGGGGCAGGGAGACGACGGTTGTGCGAGGTATGGGATTTACAGGGCCAAAGGTGATGTGGAGCACGAGTATAGGGAAAGAGGGAGTAAAGAGGACAAATCGATCTAAATTGCAGGTAGATCGTCCTTGACGTGGAGTCCCGGGAGCCGCTCTCATGGCGAGATCGGTAAAAGCGGAGGCAAGGGGGCGGCATGGCGTTCGAGGGCTTCACATGGACCAACGAGCCCGCCGAGTGGTCACGGACCGGGGAAGGCCTGCGGGCCGTCGCCGGCGCCCAGACCGACCTGTGGCAGAAGACGCACTACGGCTATTCGTTCGACACCGCTCACATGTTCGGCCGCCAGGTCGCCGGGGACGTCCGGCTGACGGTGACGTTCGACGCCGACTACGCGGAGCAGTACGACCAGGCCGGGGCCGTGCTGCGGATCGACGAGGAGAACTGGATCAAGGCGGGGGTCGAGTTCGTCGACGGCGGCCACCAGCTCAGCGTCGTCGTCACCCGCGGCTTCTCCGACTGGTCCGTCACCCCCGCGCCCGCCGGCCTCGTCTCCGCGACGTTCGACTTCGAACGGGCCGGCGACGCCGTGACCGTCCGGTGCGGCGTGAACGGCGCGGAGCCGGAGCACATGTTGCGCCTGGCCTACTTCCCGCCGCAGGTGCCGGCCCTCGCCGGGGTCATGTGCGCCGCCCCGACGGGCAAGGGCTTCGAGACCCGCTTCACCCGCGTGTCGCTGGCGTAGCCGTCACGTCCTGGTGCGGTGCGGCACGGTGCGGTGCCCGTTCCCGTCGGCCCGTGAACCGGAATCACGTGCCGATTCGGCGCCGCTCCCGCCCGCGTGCCGCGAACCGGTCCTGGGCGTCGAGCACGGCGTCCCCGTAGGACGCGGCCCACAAGCCCATCGCGCGCATGGGGGCGAGCAGCGCGGTGCCCGCCTCCGTCAGCGCGTAGTCGACGCGCGGCGGCGCCTCGGCGTAGGCGCGGCGTTCGACCAGGCCGTTGTACTCCAGCCGCCGCAGCGCCTCGTTGAGGACCTTGGGGCCGATCCCGCCGATCCTGGCCAGCAGCCGCCGCGGCCGCATCGGACCCGCCTCGCCGAGCGTGTAGACCACGACGCTGTCCCAGCGGTTCGCGAGCACCTCGAACGCCAGCCGCGCCCGGCAGTCGGAGGTGTACGCCGTCTCGTCGGGGAGCGTGTCCATGGCCTCATCCTGCCGCTTCCGAAGGACACCGTCTGGTGTGCGTCGATTCGCCTAGCGTCGCGGACCGGCACCTGATTCACCTGGGAAACGGAGACTTGCCATGCGGATCGGCATCCTCGGCACCGGCGCGATGGCCACGGCGCTGGGCGGCGCGTGGGCACGCGCGGGGCACGACGTGCTCGTCGGCGGACGCGACCGGGCCGCGGCCGCCGCGACGGCGGCCCGCATCGGCGCCGCCGGGCACGGCGCCCTCGCGGACGCGGCGGCCCACGGCGACCTCGTCCTCGCGGCGGTTCCCGCCGGCGTGGCGCCGCAACTGGTGAACGGGCTCGCGGCCGTACTCGCCGGACGGACCGTCGCCGACTGCACCAACCCCCTCGCACCCGGCCCCGGAGGGCCGATGCTGACGACGGGCGGCCCAATCTCGGGAGGCACGGTCTCGATCGCCAGGCTGATGGCGGACGCCGCGCCCGGCGCCCATGTGGTCAAGGCGTTCAACCTGTGCCACGAGAGCATCTGGGCGCTGCCACGGCCGGCGTTCGAGGGCGTCCCGCTGGCGGTGCCGTTCTGCGGCGACGACCAGGGGAGCCTCGACCGGACCGCCGCGCTGATCAGGTCGATGGGATGCACGCCGATGCCCTGCGGGGGGCTGTCCCGTGCGGCCTACCTGGAGGCGACCGCGGCGCTCGCGATCGGCGTGTGGTGGTCCGGAGGGGAGCCGAGGTTCGCCTTCCCGGCGTCGGAACGGGCCGCGCGCCCCTGAATCGCAGGCACGGCCAGCTCGGCGAAGATCGCGCGGTGGTCGGTCACCGGCAGCCGGTGGACGCCGAACGCCCGGACGGAGACGCGCGGGTCCACCAGGATGTGGTCGATCGTGACGGGCGGCACCGGCAGGCCCCTGAGGTCCCACGGCCGGTACGGCCAGGTCCCGGTCAGGCCCTCGCCGGTCGCGTCGGCCGCGTCCCGGTAGCCCGCGTCCAGCAGGCGACGGACCCTGGAGTGGTCGAGCGTCGCGTTGAAGTCCCCGGACAGGATCCGTACGGGCCCGCCGGGGCCGGGCAGCGAGGCGAGCCCCTTCGACCAGCACCTGAACCGGGACGAATAGCGCGGAGCGCACGGGTGCACGGACACGACGGCGACGGGCGCGGCGCCGGGGACCTCGACGATGCCCGCCGCCTGCCGGCGGCCGGCGAAGTCCGCGAGGTTCTCCGGCAGGAGGGGGAACCGCGTGAAGAGCCCGGAGCCGCCCGAGCCCTCCTGGGCCCGGTCGTCCGCGTACGGCAGGAGCGCGGTCAGGCCCGCCCCGCGCAGGCCCGCCGAGGCCTCCGGGGTCAGCTCCTGCAGCGTCAGGACGTCGGGGCGCAGCCGCCGTACGAGGTCCACCAGCGCGACGGGCGGGACGGAGCCGTAGAGGAGGTTGGCCGACAGGACCCGGAGGACCGGGCCGGTGGCGCCGGACGCCCGCACGCCCGTGCCGGGCGAGTCGACGGGGTCCGGGTCCGGCAGCGCCCGGGGCAGCACGCAGGCCGCGAGCGCCGTGGTGATCGCCAGGCCCGTGACCAGCGCCGCCCGGCGGCGCACGAGCAGCGCGACCAGCGGCGCGGCGACCGACGCGAGGGCGGCGTACGGCGTGAACGCGACCAGTTGCACCCACCGGAAGTGCACGTCGCCGGGCACCAGCCGCAGCAGGGCCCACAGCGCGAACGGCGCGACCGCCGACCATGCGAGCAGGCCGCGCCACACCCCCGGGCGGCCTGCCCGTCCCGCCGTCGGTCTCGCCATCCCGGACTCCTTCGTGAAAGATCCACTGTACGGCGCTCGTGCACGTGCGGCCTGGGCTTCCGGAGGCGACCGGGGAACGCCGTACAGTCTGCCGCATGGATGCCGAAACGAGAGTCCTGGACGCCATCGACGAGGCGGAGACCGTGCGCCTGCTGGCCGGCCTGGTCCGGGTGCCCAGCGTCACCGGCACCGACGCCGAATCGGACCTGCAGGACAGGTGCGCCCGCATGCTCGCCGAATGGGACCTCGATGTCGACATGTGGAAGCTCGACCTCGACGATCTGCGCTCTCGCGAGGGGTTCCCCGGCACGGAGGCGGAACGCGCCGAGGGATACGGCGTCGTCGGCGTCACCGAGGGCGAGGGCACGCCCGCGCTGATCCTGCAGGGGCACGCCGACGTCGTGCCGATCGGCGACCCGGGCAAATGGGAGGGGCAGGACCCGTTCGGCGCCCGCCTGACCGCGACCACTCTGCACGGCCGCGGCGCCTGTGACATGAAGGCCGGTCTCGCCGCCAACCTCGCCGTCGTGCGCGCGCTGCGCGTGGCCGGCGTACGGCTCGCGCGTCCCCTGGCCGTCCACTGCGTGGTCAGCGAGGAGGACGGCGGGCTGGGCGCCTTCGCCACCCTGGCCAGGGGCCACACCGGGGAGGCGGCCGTGATCACCGAGCCGACGAGCGGGAAGCTGATCACCGCCAACGCCGGCGCGCTGACCTTCCGCCTCGAGGTCGCCGGCCGGGCCGCGCACGGCGCCACCCGCTACGAGGGGGTCAACGCCGTCGAGGCGTTCGTGCCGGTGCTCCAGGCCGTCCGGCGGCTCGAACGCGAGCGCAACGCCGACCCCGGCGCCCTTTTCGCGGGCAACCCGCTGCCGTACCCGATCGAGATCGGCACCGTGCGCGCGGGCGACTGGGCGAGCACGGTGCCCGACCTGCTCGTGGCCGAGGGGCGGCTGGGCGTCCGGCTCGACGAGGACCCGGCCGACGCCCGCGCCGCGCTGGAGACGGCGCTCGCCGATCTGGACGACCCCTGGCTGCGGGACAACCCGGTACGCGTCACCTGGCCGGGCGGGCAGTTCGCCAGCGGCCGGCTGCCCGAGGGGCACCCGCTGGCGGAGGAGGCGGCCCGGGCCGTGGCCGACGTGACCGGAACGCGTCCGGGCCGCACCGCCGCGCCGTACGGGAGCGACCTGCGCCTGTACGCGGGGGCGGGCGTGCCGACCCTGCACTACGGGCCGGGCGACGTCCGGTTCGCGCACGCCCCGCGCGAGCAGGTCGACCTGCGGGAGGTCCGCGACGTCACCCGGGCCCTGGCCCTGCTCGTCCTGCGCCGCTGCGGCGTCCGCTGAGCGCCGGCGCGGTGCGTCCGAGCGCCGGAAGGCTCAGAGCGTCCGAGCGCCGGAAGGCTCAGAGCGTCCGAGCGCCGGAAGGCTCAGAGCGTCCGAGCGCCGGAAGGCTCAGAGCACCCGAGTGCCGGAGGCCCCGCGCGCCGAGTGCGGGAGGCCCCGCGCGCAAGAGGCCACGCGGGTCAGCAGTCGGCGGTGACCGAGGCGATCTCGTTGAGCGGAAACTCCAGGTAGTCGCCGGCCTCCTCGCACCACGCGTCGAGCACGCCGCTGCGCAGCTCGCCGTGGCTGACCGTGGCGGTGACCCCGTCGGCCAGCGTGATCATCGCGCGGACGTCGCGGTCCACGACGAAACCCAGCAGCGACTGCTGCGCCGCCGGAAGCCGGGTCGCCATGCGCCCGATGACGGCCCACGTCTGGCGGGGCTGGGCTGAGGCGGTCATCGGGGCGCCGCCGACCAGCAGCCGCCTGGCGTGCTCGCGCGGGTCCGGCGGTGGCTCCAGCAGGGGGCCGGGAGGTTCGAGCTCGGCGACCCGTCCGCCGGGCAGGAGGATCAGCCGCCCGCCCTGCGGCTCGCGCCGGATCGTGATCTCACCGGTGTCGTCCACCGGCACGGGGGCGTAGCCCGCCTCCCTGAGGGCGGCGAGCGTCGCCCGGGCGGGCGCCGCGCCGGCGAGCACGGTCGGCGCCAGCAGCCGCAGGCCCAGCTTGCTCAGTTTGCGGTGCGCGGCGATCTCGGCGAGCAGCGCGGGGTCGGAGCCCTGGACGATGCAGCCGACCGACGACACCGTGACCTCGCCGTGCCGCCGCGCGACGTCCTTGATCAGATACGTCAGCGGCTGGGGGAGTGTCCCGGCCTCCGACAGGTCCGCGATGAGAGTGTCGGCCGTGTCGCCCGCGTCCAGGGCCCGCCGTACGCTCTCGGGGCCGAACCGCCACACCGACGCCGCGCCCTGCGACTCCCGGTCCGCGGCGCGGTCGAGCAGCGCGGCGAGCTCGACCGACGGCGGGCCGGTCACCACGGCGGTGAGGTCGGCGCCGAAAAGTGCCGTGCGCCGTGCGCTCGCCATCGCGTGCGTGGCCGCCTTCCCCAGTGCGGGGTCGTGCTCGACCTCGGGCACGCACTCGCGGCTCTCGTTCCCGGCCACGCCGGCCAGCGGGGCGAGCGCCCGGCCGAGGCCGGTGAGCGCGTCGCAGGCCACGAGCCCGAGCAGGCGGGCCTCCTCCAGCACGGCGGCGGCGCAGCCGTCCAGGAGCTCCCGGTCGAGCAGCGGGGCGCGCCAGTGCACCCGCTGCATCAGCTCACGCAGCGTCGCGAAGCCCCTGCCCTCGGGGATCTCGGCGAGCGCCGCGAACAGGGCCCACCGGATCCTGGCGATCGTCTCGCCGGACGGGTCGTCGCCGAGCGCGGTGGGGTGGCGGCCCTCCAGCCGGCGCAGCGACGAGCGCTCCATCCGCCACCAGGCCGCCAGCAGGACGCACAGCCGCAGCGGAGCCTCCTCAAGCCGCCACGTGTCGTACCGGCCGGCCGGCGTGAGCCCGCCCGCCTCCTCGTCGATCGCGATCAGCCGGGCGACGGCGCAGATCTCCAGCAGCAGCCGGGTCTCGTCCTCGGCGCAGCCGGTCTCCCTGGCCAGCCGCTTGATCTCCCGCACCCCGACCCCGCCGTTCTTGAGCAGCGGCAGCGGCGTCTTGTCGACGTTCTCCAGCAGCGCCGTGGCCCGGTCGAGCACGTGCGGCGCGGCCAGGCACATCGCGTGCTCGACGGCGTCGGCGTCCACCTCCGTCGTGGCCAGGTCCGGCGGATACGGCGTGAACGGCCCGCGGTAGTCGGGGCCGCGCAGCGCCAGCGCGACCTCGCGCGGCATCTCGGCCAGATCCCACTGGGTGCGGAAGAGCAGGCCGCGGTCGAGGGCCCATTTCTCCGGCGTCCCCGGGGCGATGAACCGGTTGCCGTTCACGCTGCGGACCGGGCCGTCCCACGCGAAGTCGTCGAGCATGCCGAGCGTGCCGTCGGGGGCGTCGTCGAGCAGCGCTCCCAGGCGCTCGCAGTCGCCGAGCACGGCGGTGATCCGGGCGATCACCTGGCGCCTGCCGCCCTGCGGGGACAGGTCGAGCATCCGGCACACGCGGCGCAGCGCCTCGGTGCTGAGCTTCCAGGAGTCGAGGTACGCGCTGAGCGGCTCGCCCAGGCCGCAGGGCGCGGTCCACCAGCGGGCGACGGCCTCGGCCACCGTGATCCTGCCGTCGCGGCCGGGCCAGGCGACGGCGTGGTCGTACAGGCGGTCGAGCCAGGCGATCACCGCGGAGGTGCTCACGCCGAGGAAGCGGGCGAGTTCGTCCTCGGTCGGACGGCCGCCGATGACCAGGCACGCCTGCAGGAGTTCGAGCGGGGGGAGGGGGAGGCCTCGCATGACCTCCATGACGGCGAAGGTGTCGGTCAGCCGCTGCGCGAGGGCGTCCAGGCGCCGGGGCCACGGCGCGGCGATCGCGTCCGGCCGGTTGGCCAGCACGCGGGCGAGCCTGTCTTCGTCGAGACTGGTCAGCCAGCCGATGAGGTGATCGTCCATTGTGAATCTCTCGGGAGTCCCAGGAAGCCACCGTAGTGCAGATCGCGGTCTCGGCGGGGCCCGTGAGAGAACAAAGAACGCAACGTCACGGGTCCCAAGATCACAATTCTCCGCCGCCGGTGGAAGGGGAGCGAGCACTCCGGGCCGCCGTGGCCCGCTCTGCGCACATCATCCCGTGCCGCCCCCGGCGTCCGGGGCGGTTCCGGGGAATCCGGGCCGCCGGCCGGAGGGCGCTCCCATGCATTCCGGGCTGCACGGGAGCGCTCTTCAGCCGGCGGACCATGACCGGCGATAGGGAGTTCTGGCGCTCGGGTTAGGTTTCCCGGCGCCTCGAGGGAGGGGGTCGCTATCCCCTGACCGAGGCGGCGGTGAGCCCCGGCGAGGCGTCCGGCCCCGCCGTCCGTCCGCCGGCCCGTGCTCAGGCCGCCAGTACGGCCCACACCGCCTTGCCCTGCGGGGCGAGCGGGCACCATCCCCAGCACACGCTCAGCGACTCCACGATGTGCAGCCCGAGGCCGCCCGGCTCGAAGGGCGCGGGATCCCGCATCACCGGCGCGGCCGATCCGGGGTCGGTGATCGCGCAGGTCACGTGCGCGCCCCGCCGGATCAGCGACAGCCGCATGGCCTCCCGTGCGCGGCTGTCGGCGATCGTCATGCCGTGCCTGAGCGCGTTGGTGACCAGTTCGGAGACCACCAGTTCCATCCCGTCGAGCAGGTCCGCCAGCCGCCAGCCCGAGAGCGTCCCCGCGGCGAAGCTGCGCGCCGAGTGGACCGACTCCGCGCGGGGCGGCAGGACGAAGGTGGCGCTGGCCGTGGCCGACCCGGGTTCGAGGAGATCGCGCGCGGGCTCCGGCCACCAGCCGATGGGCGGCCACCAGTCGAGCGCCGACCACTGGTTCTGGCCACGAGTCAGGTTCGTGGGCTGCACGAGATCATGATGAGGGACACTCCTGTGCATGTGCAAGAGCGAATGCACGTGCAAGCGGGTTGTGCAAGCGCTACGGTTACCCCCGACACCACTGGGACGAAGGGGGCGATCTTTGACAGACTGTGAACCAGTCCACAAAGCGGAGGAATAGCACGTGTCCATAGATCCGCCCGGATCCGGTTCCACCGTTCGACGCATCATGCTCGGCGCGAGTCTTCGCCGGCTGCGTGAGAAGCGGGGACTCACCCGCGAGGTCGCCGGATTCCACATCCGTGCCTCGGAGTCGAAGATCAGCCGGATGGAGCTCGGCCGGGTCGGGTTCAAGACACGCGACGTCGAAGACCTCCTCACGCTGTACGGCGTCCACGACGACGACGAGCGGCGTGGACTGCTGGAGATGGTCCGCGAGGCGAACACGCCCGGGTGGTGGCACAAGTTCGGCGAGGTGCTGCCGAACTGGTTCGTCACCTACGTCGGCCTGGAGGAGGCCGCCAGCGTGATCCGCACCTACGAGGTGCAGTTCGTGCCCGGCCTGCTGCAGACGGCGGATTACGCCTGCTCGGTGATCCGGCTCGGTCATCCGGACGCCTCGGATGACGAGATCGAACGGCGCGTCCATCTACGAATGCAGCGGCAGGAGAGGCTCACGCGCAAGGACGGCCCCCGGTTGTGGGCCGTCATCGACGAGGCCGCGCTCAAGCGGCCCATCGGAGGGGGTGCGACGATGCGGGATCAGCTCCAGCATCTGCTGGAGGTCTCCACGCTGCCCAACATCACCCTTCAGGTGATGCCCCTCCGCTATGGGATGCACGCTGCCGAGGGAGGCGCGTTCACCATCCTCCGCTTCCCGGAGTCCGATCTTTCGGACGTGGTCTACGTCGAGCAGCTCTGGGGTGCGCTCTATCTGGACAAACGTGAGGACGTCGATCCCTACCTCACGGCCATGGAGCAGCTGTGCGTGGAGAGCACCACGCCCGGTGGCACCGCCGAGATCCTCGGCGAACTTCTCAGAGAGACATAAATGCAGACATATAACGGGATGCCCGCAACCGAGATCGCCGGCGTCACCTGGCGGAAAAGCGCCCACAGCAACTCGACCGGCAACTGCGTCGAACTGGCCGAGCTTCCCGACGGCGGCGTTGCCGTCAGGAACTCCCGCTATCCCGACGGGCCGGCGCTCATCTACACACGGGACGAGATACGGGCCCTGGTGCTCGGGGTCAAGGACGGCGAGTTCGACGGCCTCCTGGTGTGATCCGGCTCTGGTCCGGCCTGGTGTAACTCCGTGTTCACCCGATTCTCACGGGCGTAACAGCGCGACGCGGGAGGCGTAACACGGATCCGGCACAGTGAGTCCCAGGAACGCTCACAAGGGGGACCCCGTGCTGGACCAGATGACTGTGTACCCGGTGGCCGACGACGTGCTGTTCGCACCCGGAGGCCGCGTGGTGATCCGCACCTACGGCGTCGCCTCACCGGCCGACCCCGCGGACGGAAGGCCCAGGGCGGTGGCGTACCGGACGTGGGTCACCGGGGTGCGGGAGCAGCCCAGGTACTGGCGGTGGGGGCACTTCGAGGACGCCCGGCGCGGCCACCGCAAGGTCCTGGAATGGCTGACCGGCCGAGGGCCGCAACCCCAGCCGGTCGCCCAGGTCTGACGGTCAGAGCGTGATCGTCACACCGGCGCGTTCCAGCGGAGCAGGACGGGCTCGTCTCCGTGCTCGTAGCCGAGGACGGAGTACGTGCCGGTGTCGAGGCGCAGGTGTCTGCCGTGGTCGGCGGGCAGCGACAGCCAGCGGGCCGCCAGCACGCGCAGGATGTGCGCGTGGGCGACGACCAGGACGTCGCCGTCGGCCGGACGGACCCGGGCGAGGACCTTGTCCGCCCGCTCCCCGACGTGCTCGACGGTCTCACCCGGGTGCGCCTCGTCTCCCGGGACGACGCCGTCCCGCCAGACGTACCAGCCGGGGCGTGACCCGCGGATGTCGGCGGTCGAGATGCCCTCGTAGCCGCCGTAGTCCCACTCCCACAGGTTCGGGTCGACCTCGTACGACCCGGCGCCGGCCAGTTCGGCCGTACGGCGGGCCCGCAGGGCGGGACTGACGAGCACCAGGGCGAACGAACGGCCCGCCACCAGGCGGGACAGGGCGCGCGCCTGCTCCTCGCCGTGCGGCGTCAGCGGCAGGTCGGTACGGCCCGTGTGCCGCCCGGCCCTGCTCCATTCGGTCTCGCCGTGTCTCAGCAGGATGACGTTCATGGCACCCCACTCTTGCCGACACGGCGCGCTCCAATCCCACCGCCCCCACCGAGATGCGAGGCCACCGAGGTCCGGGGCCGCCCTCCGGGGGCCGGATGGACGTGCGTGCGGCCTTCCCGAGGCCGGCGGCCCGCAAGAGCACGTGTCACGAGGGCCGTCGGGCGTCTCCTCCGCTGCCACACGCGGTGAAAGCCGCCCGCGCCGCTGCGCCGGGAAACGGACAGATATAGCCGACCGCATCCAAACAAGTCAAGGATGGCAGCGACACCGACGCTCTGCCACGATTGCGCCATGTCTGCCGGCCGGTCGTCACTGCGCGCTCTGCGCGCCGCGGTGTTCGCGGCGGCGTGCGTGCTGGTCTCGGCCACGCTGCACACGCTGGCCGGAGGGGCTCCCGTACGCGCCGGCGCCCTGGCCGCCGCGCTGGCGCTGACCTGGCTGGGCGCGTTCCTGCTCGCGGGCCGCCGACGGGGGATGGACGTCCTGCTGGGCGCGTGCTTCGCCGCACAGTACGGTCTGCACCATCTGTTCACCCTCGGCGCCGCGCACACCTCGCCGCCCACGTGGACGGGGGAGCACCACACCGGGCTGGGCATGCTGCTGATCCACGCCGCGACGGCGCTCCTGTCCGCCTGGGCCCTGGAACGCGGTGAATCGGCGCTGGCCGTGATCGTGCATCTGGCCGTCACGCCCGTGCGCCGTCTGTGGGCGATGGCCGTCGTCCTCGCCGGCGCGCCGGCCGGCGCCGCCCCGCTCCCTCCGGGCGTCCCGGGGCGGTTCTCCCTTCCGCTCCCGCGCCGATCCGACTTCGCCGTGGTGGTCGCCCGGCGTGGTCCGCCTCCGGTCGTCACCCTCCTCTGACCCGGGCTCGCCCCCTCTGGGCGGCGGCTGTCGTCATGCCGCACGCCCGTTTCCGCCGCCCTGAACCGCGCCGCGCGGTCGCGGCTCGTGTCTGACGCTCACGCCCGCCGTGCGTGGCCCGGAAGGCGTCTCGCCGTGGTGTCACCCCCACCCGATGCGTACGCCGGGATCCCCGCTCGCGACGGGCGGCGATCGTCGGACACTCCCCTTGCCTTCGTGAGGCGTGCCTGCGGGCGCGCGCTCACGGCCGAACGGAGAACCCCCCATGACCTCGACCACCGACGTCCATCCTGCCGTCGATCCCCCGCGGCCTCCCCGCCGCAGACACGCGACCTGGGCGGCGCTGCGCCCGCTCGTGGTCCGCCTGCACTTCTACGCCGGAATCCTCGTCGCCCCCTTCCTGCTCGTCGCGGCGGCCACGGGCCTGCTGTACGCCGCCTCCTTCCAGATCGAGAACGTCGTCTACCGGCACGAGCTGACCGCGCCGGTGAGCCAGACCACCGTCCCCCTGAGCGAGCAGGTCGCCGCAGCGCGCCAGGCACTGCCCGAGGGGAAGGTCACCGCGGTACGGCCCGCGGCCGAGCCCGGCCTGACCACCAGGGTTCTGCTGGACGTGCCGAACCTGCCGGAAAGCACGCAGATGGCGGTCTTCGTCGACCCGGGGACCGGTCAGGTGCGCGGCACGCTGGAAAGCTACGGTGGCTCCGGCGCGCTGCCCGTGCGCGCCTGGATCTCCGACCTGCACCGGCGTCTGCAACTCGGCGAGCCCGGACGGATCTACAGCGAGCTTGCCGCCAGCTGGCTGTGGGTCGTCGCCCTCGGCGGGCTGGCGCTGTGGCTGAGCAGGCGCCGCCGCAACGGCCGCCGTCTTGGCCTGTTCACACCGGACCGCGCCGCCACCGGGCTGCGCCGCACGCTGTCCTGGCACGGCTCGGTTGGCCTCTGGGCGCTGCTGGGCCTGCTGTTCCTGTCCGCCACCGGCCTGACCTGGTCGAAGTACGCCGGAGCGAACATCGACGAACTTCGCACCGCCTTCGGCTGGGCCACCCCGTCGATCAGCACCGATCTCGGTGAGCACGCCGGGCACACGGGACACGCCGCCGCGAGCGGCGGTCAGGCCGGGAACACCCCGGACGTGGGAATCGACAAGATCACGCAGGCGGCGGCCAGCTGGCGGCTGTCCGGCCCGCTGGAGATCGTCCCGCCGGGCGAGCCCGGGGCCGCGTACGTGGTCAAGGAGATCCGCAAGACCGCTCCCACGCGACTGGATCAGCTGGCGTTCGACCCCGCGAGCGGGCAGGTCGTGGGCGAGTTGCGGTTCGCCGACTATCCGCTGGCCGCCAAGCTCACCGAGTGGGGCATCGACGCGCACATGGGGCTGCTGTTCGGTCTGGCCAACCAGATCGTCCTGGCCGCGATCGCCGCCGGGCTCATCACGCTGATCGTGCTGGGCTATCGCATGTGGTGGCGGCGCCGCCCGACTCGCGGCTTCGGCCGGCCCTACCCTCGGGGCGGCTGGCGGGGCCTGCACTGGGGACTCGTCGCGCCGCTGGCCCTGCTCGCCGTCGTGGTCGGTTACTACCTGCCCCTGATGGGCATCTCCCTGGCCGCGTTCCTGGCGATCGACGTCCTGCTCGGGCTCCGCACCAGGCCGGCGGGCTGACGCCCGAGCCGCCGCACGGCGTCGCACCGGGCCTGTCGCACCGGGCCTGTCGCGCCGGGCCTGTCGCGCCGGGCCTGTCGCGCCGGGCCTGTCGCGCCGGGCCGGCGGTATCGGCGCGAAGGACCGGCCCGGGCGATGCCGCGCCCTGCCGCGGCGTTCCCTTTGCGATGCCTTGTCCCGTCAAGGGGGGCCGGCGGTAAGGTCGCTGCGGGGAAGGGGGCGCCATGGAGCCGGTGCGGGTGGGACTCGTCGGTGCGGGACCGTGGGCGGAGATGGTCCACGCGCCCGCCCTCGCGGCCGGCCCGGACACCACGCTGTCCGGGGTCTGGGCGCGCAGGCCCGCGGCGGCGCGGGCGCTGGCCGACGCCCACGGCGCGCCTTCCTTCGAGCGGCTGCAGGACCTGCTCGCGGCGTCGGAGGCGATCGCGTTCTGCGTGCCGCCCGCCGTACAGGCCGAGCTGGGCGTGCTCGCGGCCCGGGCGGGCAGGGCGCTGCTGCTGGAGAAGCCGCTCGCGGCCGACCTCGACGGCGCCCGGCGCCTGGCCGCGGCGATCGAGGAGGCGGGCGTGGCCTCCCAGATGCTCTTCACGTTCCGCTACTCCGCGGCGACCACCGAGTTCCTCGACCGGGTCCGGCGGATCGAGCCGTTCGGCGGCCACGCCGCCAACATCTCCGGAAGCCTGCGCGGCGGCCCCTTCGCCACCCCCTGGCGGCTGGAACGCGGGGCGGTGCTCGACGTGGGCCCGCACACGGTCGACCTGCTCGACGCCGCGCTCGGCCGGGTGGTCGCGGTCAGGGCGCACGGCGACCCGCTCGGCTGGGTCGGCCTTCTGCTGGAGCACGAGGGCGGCGCGGTCAGCGAGGCGTCGCTGTGCATGGCCGCCGAGGGCGAGACCCCGCCCAGCCGGATCGACGTCTACGGACGGCTCGGCAGCGCCTCGCTGCTCGGCTCCGAACTCGGCGACGTGTTCCCCGAGGTGGTCCGGCAGTTCGCGGGTACGGTGCGCGACGGCGGCGGGCATCCGCTCGACGCCCGCCACGGCCTGCGCCTGCAGGAGATCATCGACGACGTGGAGCGGCAGCTGCGGGCCGGCTGACCAGGGCCAGGCCCGCGACCAGGGCGGCGGACGCGATCACCGGCGCCGGGCCGGGCGCGAAGCCGGTGATCGTGAGGGTGAGCAGCGCGCCGCCGACGAGCGGCGTGGCCGTCAGTGCATGCCGGTGGGCGGCGGCACCCCTGGGCTCCTCGAACCTGCCGAGCAGCGCGGTCAGCGCGACCAGGACCAGCGCCAGGGCGGCCAGCCACAGCGGGACGGCGCTCCACCAGCCCGCCGAGCCCGCGCCCGGGGTCGCCAGCCCGAACCCGACGGTCGCCGTGCCCGCGACGGCGACGAGGGCGGTCATGTGCCACAGGTAGACGGTCATCATGCGCGGCGCGAGCGCGGTGAGCACCGCCTCGACCCTGGGCCGGGCCGCCAGCGCGTTCAGTGCGGGGCGCAGCAGCATCGCCAGGCCGAGCTGACCGGCGAACAACGCGAGCAGGCAGGCGCTCGGCGGAGCCATGTTCGAGATCATCCCGGGCATCCCGATCATGCTGGCGGGATAGGGCCCGGTCGCGACGAGGGCCGCCACCATCGCGAACCCGGCCACCGCGAGCCCGGCGGCGCGGCGCCCGGTCAGCCACGCCAGGCCGCCCTCGGCGTACCGGAACCCGACCTGGTGGACCGCCAGCCAGACGAACGCGACGTTGAGATAGCCGGCCGCCTCCAGACCGGAGAACCGGACCACGTCCATCAGCACCGCGCCGCCCGCCAGCACCGGCAGGGCGACCCCGGCCCGCACCCGCAGCAGGTGGGGCGTGGCCACCACGGCCAGCAGGTAGACCGCGAGGAACCAGAGCAACTGGCCGACCGTCCGCGCGGCCACCTCCACCGGCTGCGCGGGCACACCGAGCGCCACGAGGAGGTGGGGGAGCGGCAGCCACACGACCGCGAGCGGCACCACCGGCCAGGCAAGGCGGCGCACCCGCCGCGCCGTCCATTCGCGCGCCGTACCGCCCCGGCGGACGGCGGACCGGAAGCTGATCGCGTTGGCCGCGCCCCCGGCGAAGAAGACCAGCGGCATGACCTGTGAGATCCAGGTGACGTACGGCACCCCCGCCAGGGCGTTGCCGGTGGTCAGCCGTCCCTGGGCGTACGACAGGACCGGCATCGTCCAGTGCTGGACGACCACGAGGACCATCCCGAAGACGCGCAGGACGTCGATGAAGCGGTCCCGTGGCGGAGGCGCGGCCAGGGCCCTCTCGGGGGCGGGGGGAAGCATGGTCAGGGACATGGGGGGTCGCCTTCGCTGTGTCGGGCCGCCTGGGGTGGTCGACCCTTGAGCGGCGGGGGTCGCGGGCTTGGGATCTCCGAGCGCGCGAGTCCCGGGCGCTGGGAGTCTTCGGGGCTGGGAGTCTTCGGGGCTGGGAGTCTTCGGGACTGGGAGTCTTCAGGACTGGGGGCCTTCGGGACGGGGGGCCTTCAGGGCCGGGGTCCTTGAAGCCCGGGTCTCCGAGGCGCTGAGACCACCTCGGAGTTCCGGCCCGTCGAACACTCCAAGCGTCCCGCCGCGGCCCCGTCCGGCACAGCGACGCGGTCCCTACTTCTGATCATGGGCGCCCCCCTACCACCGGGGTAGGGCCAGCCCTACCATCCCCGCGTACGCCCAGGTGGACGGATGCGAGGAAGGCGGCCGCCCATGCCCGCGGCGCGGTGGCCATGCTCGCGGCGCGGTGACCAGGCCGGGCCGGGACCGCGCCGGTGCACGGCATCACCTGCGCACGCGCGTCGTGAATGGCGGGCCCGGTCTATGAGGGAATGCATCGGCCGGAGGCGCGATCGTCGCGAAAGCGTAATTCGGCCGTCCGTCGAAATCGGTATCACGAGAAAGTCATGGGATGCGCGATGTCGATTGGTGGACTAGTCTGGCCTGGTTTCCGGCACTTCGCCATGCGAGCATCACCCGAGGCAGACCGGTCGTTCGTCCGAAACAGGCGCCCGCGAGGAAAGAATGGATATCGAACCGCTCGCGAGCGCGACGACGCGATCCGAAGGCCGGCCCGCGGGTACATTTCCACGAATGGCTACCCGCGGCAGCGTTTCGGTCATTTTCGGCACGACCCGCCGCCTTTATCGGCACCTGTTAACGATATGCGCTATAACTCTCGTCCCGGGCTTTGTGGCGCCGTTGGCCGTGCTCGTCGCCGCGGGCGGCCGGGTCGCGGTCGTCGGCGGAGTCCCGCGATTCGTCGAGTCGTCACCGGCCTTCGGCGTGATCCTCGCCCTGTCCGCGGTGACCGCGATCGCGTCAGGCCTCGCCGCCCTGGCCGGCGGCGCCCGTCTCGTGCTGGACTTCATCGACGGCCGTCCGTTGTCGGCCCGGCTCGCGGTGACGGCCGTCCTGCGGCGGCCGCGAACGTTCGCCATGCTCGTCATCCTGTTCGTGACGGCCGTCGTCGTGCTGGTGGCCATCGGTGCGGCGTTCACGGCCTCGGCGTCGTCCGTCGTCCCGGCGGTGATCGTGGTGACGGCGGTCGGCGTCACCACGCTGCCGCTGATGATCGCGTGGGCCGCACTGACCGACGGGGTGCCTCCGCTGCGCACGACGTGGCGGCTGATCTCCCGCGATTACGGCAGAGCGGTCTGGATGCTGGCGCTGGGATACCTCGCCGTTCCCGTCCTGCTCCAACTGGGCCTTTTCGCACTGGGCGGGCTGCTTCCCGTCCCCGCCGACGGGCTGTTCCGCGACGCGGCGCGGCTGGCCGCGGTCGTCCTGCAGACGCCGCTCCAGGCCGCCGCCGTGGGCTGCTGCTACGCCTACCTGCACCGGCTGGGCCCGGCCACTGGTCACGACCTCGACCGGGAGAAGGGCGACGACCGCGGCCACGAGCGCGCCGGGCGGCGGTGGTGGCCTCCGATCCCGCCGATCGTCGCGTGGCCGGCCGTACTGCTGGTCGCCCTGCTGCCCGGCCTGCTGTACCCCGGGTACGCGGCCGAGCCGCTCTCATGGGCCCGAATGGTCGACAACGAGATCGGCGTCAAGGAAGAGTACGTGGACTACCCGTCACGCACCGAGATCATGCTCGGCCCCGGCGGGAAGCCCGTCGTCTTCCGCGACGAGCGCCGCCCGGTGGTGGTGTTCTGCGGCGACGACACGTGTGGCGACCATGTGAGCGTCACGCTGGACGAGTACTTCCGCACCCATCCGGCGACGGCGGTCGCGCCCGACGGCTCGCTGGTCGTCGCGGGCTGGACGAGTGAGATCGGCGCCTCCCGGATGGAGCTGGTGATGTTCTCCTGCCGCCCGGACGGCTGCGTCCGGCGGCCGGGCGAGCCGCTGAAGGCCACCGAGGAGTCGTCGGACGCGCGGGCCGCCGCCGTGGGGACACCGCACGGCCTCGCCATCGCCTGGAGCGTCCGCCTTCCCGGCCACAATAAGAAGCCGCTCTCCCGCGTCGAGCTCGCGCTGTGCGACGACGTCGCCTGTGCCCGGCGTCGCGTCGTCCCGGTGGGCGAGATCGTCGACGGTTTCACGCTGGAGGACATGGACGCCCGCGTCCTGGCCGTCGCCGCCGCCCCGGACGGGCGGCCGGTCGTCGCCTACACCGACCGGCGCACCCACAAGATCACTGTGGCGAGCTGCGAGTCCGCGGCGTGTGCCCACCCGTCGATCCATGCGTTCGGCCTGCCCGCGCTGACGAGGTACACCTGGCTGACCAGCAACCTGCGCACGCAGGTGGCGGTGCGGCCGGACGGCCGGCCGGTGATCGTGTACAGCGACCCCGGCGACGGCCACACCTCGACGATCATGCTCTGCTCCGATCCGGCCTGTTCCGGCACGCCTCGTTTCGTGCCGGTGCCCGAGGTCGTCGCGGTGAGCGCGCCCGGCCTCGCCCTGGACGCCCATGGCCTCCCTCTGCTGGCCGGTTACCGCCGGAAGGGCGCCATGGTGATCGATCTGGTCGCGTGCCGGGACCAGGACTGCGCCCGCCGCTCCGCGTCCCCTCTGCTGCCCGCCGGAGGGGTCGGGCAGTTCGACCTCGCCATCGGCCCCGACCAGCGGCCGCGCATTCTGTGGTACGGCACGGCCGATCCGGCCGGCGGCAACGCGTACCACCTGCTCACCTGCGCTGGCCCGCACTGCGCCCCATGAGGAACGGGGGCCGGGGCGCCGATCTGCCCGCGGCCCGGGTTCACGCGACCGGCCCGCGGCCACAAGGGGGGAAATGAGTCTCGAATCGTCCACAAGCCCGAGGTCCCGATCGGAAGCATGGTCGCAGGAGACGCTCGCCGAGGTGTGGGGCGGACGCAACCTTGAGATCGTGTACGGCACCGCGGGCCGCCTCTACCGGCCGCTGCTGGCCGTGTGCGCGATGACCGTCGTCCCGGCCCTCATGGCGGCGGCGGCCGTGGTCGTGACCCTGGGCGACCGGATCGCCATCGTCAACGGAACCCCGCTGCTCCTGACCTCGTCGCCGCGCGTCCTGTGGACGTACGCCGGAGCGACGCTCATCATGATCGCCGCCGGACTCGCGTGTTCGGCCGCGGGCAGCCGCCTCGTCGTCGATCACATCGACGGCCGTCCGTCGTCGCCGGCGCGTGCCGTCCTGGCCGTCCTGCGCCGCCCGCACGCCTTCCTGCTGCTCGCCGCCGAGCTCACGCTGGCAGCCGGAGCGCAGTTCGTCCTGTTCGTCGTCGTGGCGGAGCTGCTGGAGTCGATCGTTCTGGCGCTGATCCTGGCCGCGGTGGCCGGCCTCTTCACGCTGCCCGCCCTGCTCGCCCTGACTGTGTCTCCTGGGCGCCTTCCTCCGCTGAGAACGGCGCTCCGCCTGGCCGCCCGCGACTACACGGGAACGGCCTGGAGGGTGGCGCTGGCGTACCTCGTCATCCCCGGCCTGGCCCAGGCGGCCCTATACGGCCTGCGCTTCCTGCTCCCGGTTCCCACCGGCGTGGCGATCGCCGACGCCGTACGGGTGACGGCGGCGGTCCTGCTGGCACCGTTCCAGGCGGCCACGCTGGGATGCTGCTACGCCTACCTCAGAAGATGGGGCACGCCGGAGCCCACGACGACCGGCGAACCCGCCAGGCGGCGGACCAGGTCCTGGCCTGTCGTGGCCGCGCTGCTCCCCGGCCTGCTGTACGGGGTGTTCGCCGCCGCCAACCCGCTCGGGCGGGCCGAGGTGGTCGACAACGAGCTCATCGCGAGGGAGCGGTACCCGGACCGGCCGATCAGCGCCCAGATCGTCACCGGTTCCGGCGGCCGGCCGGTCGTCATCACCGACCGCGGCACGCTGAAGCCGGCCTTCTGCGGCGACGGCGCCTGCGCGCGGCAGGCCGCCGTCCCCTTGGGGGCCTACCTGGACGGGCAGTCCGTCGCCACCTCCATGCCCGACGACTCGGTGCTGATCCCCGGATGGGTGTACGAGCCGTCGCCGAGCGACGACGTCGAGCTCCACCTGTTCTCCTGCCGCCCCGGGGGCTGTGCGCGACGCCCCGGAAGTCCGCTGCGGCTGGCGCGGAAAGGGTGGCTCCACGTGAACGTCGCCGCGGCCGCGACACCGGACGGCGTCGCCATCGCGTCGATCGCCCCGGAGCCCGGTTCCGACGGTGCTTTCGCGCGCGTCGAGCTCACGCTCTGCCGGGACGCCGCCTGCGCCGCCCCGCGGACTGTCACTGTCGGCCGCCTCCGCGACAGGGCCGCCGTCAGTGTGGACAACCGCACCATCGCCGTCGCCGTCTCCCCGGACGGGCGCCCGGTGATCGCCTTCGTCGACCGGGTCTCGCGGGAGACGACCGTGGTGAGCTGTGACTCGCCTGCCTGCCCGCATCCGCGGACCCATGCGTTCACGGCATCCGAGTCGCCCGAGCCGGTCCTGTGGGGGTGGCTCACCGGTTCACTGCGGATCCAGATGGCGATCGGGCCGGACGGCAGGCCGGTGATCGTCGAGAATGACCCGGAGCGTGAGGTCACGAAAATCCTCTTCTGCCCCGACCCGGCGTGTTTCCGGCCCCCGCGGTCCGTGACCGTGTCCGAGATCGCCACGAGGAGCTCTCCCGGCCTGGCCCTCGACGCCGCCGGCCGTCCGATCCTGGCCGGCTACGACACGGAGGACCTTCGGGTGACCGTCCTGGCCTGCGAGGACACCGGCTGCGCCCGCCGCCGGCTCACCCACCTCATTCCCGCGAACGCGTTCGGCCCCCTCGACCTCGTCGTCGGCCCCGACCGCCGCCCGCGCATCGTCTGGTACGGCACGCCCGATCGCGGGGGGACGCCCGCTTATCACGTCCTCACCTGCGCCGACCCGTACTGCCTGAAGTCCTGAACGAAACGCCCGGACATCACCAGGAGGGACATGAGTCTCGGAACGCCGGTGAGCGCGACGGGGTCGCCCGCCGCCTGGCCGGATGACGCGTTCGACCGGTTGAAGGGCTTTCGCGGTCTGCGCATCATGTACGGCACGGCCGTCGGTCTCTACCGGCACCTGCTGGCGGTGTGCGCCCTGGTCCTCGTCCCGCCGTTCGTGGCGCTGGTGGCCGTGCTGGTGGCTCTGGGCCACCGGATCTCCTTCGTCAACGGAGCTCCTGTGCTCCTCGTGCCCTCACCGGCCGTCCTATGGATCTTCGCCGGACTCGTGCTGACGGCCTTCGTGGCAGGGTTCGCCTGCCTGGCCGCCGGCAGCCACCTCGTGGTGGGCCACATCGAGGGCCGCCCCCTGTCGGCGGGGCGTGCCGTGCTGGCCGTTCTCCGGCGCCCGCACGCCGTGCTGCTGCTCACCGTCAATCTCGTGGTGATTCTCGCCGTGCAGGCCGGCGTCATGGCCGTGGTGGCCCATGGGACGGGATCGATCGTCGCGGCGGTGATCCTGGGGGTGCTGCTCGTCCTCCTGGCGCTCCCGGCCGTACTCGCCTGGACGGCGCTGCCCGACCGGATTCCCCCGCTGACGACGGCGTACCGTCTGGCGGCCTACGACTACCGGTGGACGATCCGGACGATCGTGGTGGCCTTCGCCGCCGTTCCTGGCCTGGCACAGCTCGGTCTGCACCTCCTCTGCGCGACGCTCCCCGTCCCGACCGGCGTGCAGATCGGCGACGCCTTGCGGATGACGGCGGCCATCCTGCTGTTGCCGTTCCAGGCCGCGGTGCTCGGCTGCTGCTACGCGCGGCTCCATCGGAAGAACCAGGCGCGCTGGGGAGCCCTGGCGATCCGGAGAGACAGAGGTGGGCGCGGGTCGTCCGCGACCGCGACCGGCGGCGCACCCGGCGGGCGGCGCACCCGCTGGTGGCCGGTCGGGCTGGTGCTTCTGCCCGGCCTGCTGTACGGCGGCTACGCGGTGGCCGGTCCGCTCACCGGCGTGACCGACAACGAGATCGCGGGTGAGGACCCCGGTTCGGGTTCCGGCAAGGGCGGCCCGGGACAGGTCCAGATCGTCTTCGGCCCTCGCGGGTTTCCGATCGTCATCCGCGACCGGGGGTTCCAGGAGGTGACGTTCTGCGGCGACGGCACCTGCGGCACGCAGACCACCGTCATCCTGGACGTCTCCTTCGAGGAGCAGTCCGGGGCGACGGTCACCCCCGACGGCTCGGTGGTGTTCGCGGGCTGGGTGAGGGAGCCCGATGAGGTCGAACGGCGGCGGGAGCTCCAGCTGTTCTCCTGCCGGCCCGACGGCTGCACGTGGCGTCCCGGCCCGCCGTTGAGGACGGCGCCCGGCGACGTGCTCCGGCTGGACGTGGCCCCCGTGAACGCCACCGCGGTCGCGACGCGGGGCGGCATCGCCGTCGCCTCGATCACCCCCGTCTCCGCGGACCGGTACCCGACTCCCGCGCGCGTGACGCTCACGCGGTGCCCGGACTTCGCCTGCGTCCACCCCCGGACGATCACGGTGGGAGACCTCACCGTCGCGGGCGACGTCATGAACCACAAGCCCCGCGCCCTCGCCGTCGCGGCGTCTCCGGACGGGCGCCCGGTGATCGCATACGCGGACCTGATCACGCGGAAGGCCACCATCGCGATCTGCGACACCGTGGCATGCGGGCACCCGGCCCTTCGCGCGTTCGACATGTCCGACAGGTCCTCGCCACGGTACGACCCCCGGAGGTCCTTCGACGATCTGCGGCTCCAGGTCGCCGTCAGGCCGGACGGCAGGCCGGTGATCGTCCACAACGGCGGTGGCACCGGGGACACGACGATCATGATCTGCCGCGATCCGTCCTGCTCCGGGACCCCGCGGACGGTGTCGGCCTCCGAGCTGGTCACGCGGAGCGCCCCCGGCCTGGCCCTGGATCCGGCCGGCCGTCCCGTTCTGGCCGGATACGACGCGGCCGACCCGCCGGTAGCCGTCCTGTCCTGCCGCGACGACGGCTGCGTGGGGAGAGGCGTCACCCACCTGGTCCCCACGTCCCACGTGGGCGAGGTGGACGTCGCCATCGGTCCCGACCGACGCGCGCGCATCGTCTGGTACGGCGCGATCGATGGCAGGAGAACCCCGACCTATCACGTCCTCACCTGCGCCGACGCCTGGTGCGGCCTACGGCCGCCGCCGTCCTGACGAGCAGCCGCCGCCGGTGGCGGTCCTGGCCATCCAGATGCCCAGGACGGTGCTTGTCGCATTGCAGCCTGCAGGGCTGTGCCGGTCGTAGCCCAGGTGTGCGGCCGTCTCGCGACGTGCCGGCTGGGCGGAGCCCGGGGGCGGGGCGGGGGTGGACGCCACGTGAGGGATTGGTACCGTTGCGTCCGACGCGCGCCACGCAGCGAAGTCCGGTGAGAACCCGGCGCTGTCCCGCAACTGTGGTTCCCCGCCCCCGGGGACGAGCCAGGTCGCCTGCGCTGCGCGCCGACGCCATCGACCCTCGTGGAAAAGGGTGATCCGTCGCTTCCAGCGGGTCCCTCGATTCCCGGCATTCCCCCTGATGGAGGACCTCGTGAGGCCCGTACGCACGGCCGTCGCGGGTGTGGTGCTGGGCGTGCTCGCTCTGGCCGGTTGCGGCCAGACCGACGGCGCCGCCACGTCCGCGACCCCCACCCCCGCAGCCTCGGACAGCACCCCGGACAGCGGGGGACAGGGCGCCTTCCCCGTCACCATCCAGGCGGGCAACGGCGCGGTGACGATCGAGAAGAAGCCCGAGCACATCGTGTCGCTGTCCCCGACGGCCACCGAGATCCTGTTCGCGATCGGTGCGGGCGCGCAGGTGACGGCGGCGGACGACCAGTCGAACTACCCGCCCGAGGCGCCCAAGACGTCGCTGTCGGGGTTCAAGCCCAACGTCGAGGCGATCGTCGCGGCCAAGCCCGACCTCGTCGTGCTCGCCAACGACCTGGAGGGCGTGGTCGCCGGGCTGGGCAAGGTCGGTGTGCCGGTGCTGCTCGAACCCGCCGCGACCAAGCTGGACGACACCTACGACCAGATCAGGGACCTCGGCGCGGCCACCGGCAACGCGGACAAGGCCGAGGAGGTGGCGAGCGGCGTCAAGCAGAAGATCGACGCGCTCGTCGCCGCGGCGCCCAAGGGCAAGGACCTGACGTATTACCACGAGCTGGACACCACGCCCTACGCGGCGACGTCGAGCACGTTCATCGGGCAGGTCTACAGCCTGTTCGGGCTGAAGAACATCGCCGACGAGGCGCCCGACGCGGCGGGCGGCTACCCCAAGCTGTCGGCGGAGTTCATCGCCAAGGCCGACCCCGGCCTGATCTTCCTCGGCGACACCAAGTGCTGCGGCCAGAACGCCGCCGCGCTGGCCAAGCGGCCTGGCTGGTCCGGCCTGTCCGCGGTGAAGAAGGGCCGCGTGGTGGAGCTGGACGACGACATCGCCTCCCGCTGGGGGCCCCGCGTCGCCGACCTCGCGCAGGCCGTCAGCGACGCCGTCCAGAAGGCGGCGAGCTGATCCTGTGGTGACGCGGACCCCCGCGGCACGGCCACGAGGCCGGGCGCTGCTCGTCGCGTCCGCCGTGCTTGTGGCCAGTCTCGCCGTCGGCGTGATGGCGGGCGCGGCGGGTCTGTCGCCCCGCGCGATCGCGCTGGCGCTGCTCGACCGGCTGCCGTTGGTGTCCGCGCACTCGGGGCTCGCACCGGTCGAGGAGGGGCTGCTGTTCCAGCTCCGGGTGCCGCGGGTGCTGCTCGCCGCCGTCGTGGGCGGGCTGCTCGCCACGGCCGGGGCCGGCTACCAGGGTGTGTTCCGCAACCCGCTGGCCGATCCCTACCTGCTCGGGGCGGCCGCCGGGGCCGGCCTCACCGTGACGCTCGTCGTGGTCTTCCTCGGCGGCGACGCCGGGGTGACCGCGGTGCCGATCGCCGCCTTCGCCGGGGCCGTCGGCGGGGTGTTCCTCGCGTACGCGCTGGGCCACACGGCGGGCCGGGGCGGCGGCACCGCGACGCTCGTGCTCGCCGGGGTCGCGGTCACCTCGTTCCTCACCGCCATCCAGACCTTCGTGCAGCAGCTCAAGGTGGAGGAGCTGCAACGGATCTACGCCTGGATCCTCGGCGACGTCGGCGGCGGCTGGGACCAGCTCCGCATGATCGCGCCGTACGCCGTGGTGTCGACCGTCGTCATGCTGCTGCACGGGCGGCTGCTCGACGTGCTGTCGGTGGGCGACGAGGAGGCGGTCAGCCTCGGCCTGCGCGCGGCGCGGGTGCGCTTCGTCGTGCTGCTGGCAGCCTCGCTCGCCACCGCGGCGGCGGTGGCGGTCAGCGGGCTGATCGCGTTCGTCGGGATCGTGGTGCCGCACGTGGTCCGGCGGCTCGCCGGCTGGTCCTACCGGATCGTGCTGCCGCTGTCGTTCCTCGGCGGCGCGGCGTTCCTCGTGCTGGCCGACACGATCGCGCGTACGGTGCTCGCGCCGGCCGAACTGCCGATCGGCGTGGTCACCGCGTTCGTCGGGGCGCCCTTCTTCGTCACCGTCCTGCGCCTGACCCGGCGGGTGGAGACGTGAGCGGCCGGGGTGTCCCGGCCATCGAGGCGCGCGGCGTGGGCGTCACGCTCGGCGGGCGGCGGGTGCTCACGGACGTCACGCTGTCGGCCGCGCCCGGCCGATGGCTGGCCGTCATCGGGCCGAACGGCGCGGGCAAGTCCACGCTCCTGCGGGCCGTCGCCGGGCTGGTCCCGAAGGAGGGCGAGGTGCTCGTCGACGGGACGGCCGTGGACGACCTGCGCCCGCGGCGGCGGGCCCGGCTGATCGCCTACGCCCCGCAGAGCCCGGCGCTGCCGCCCGACATGACGGTCCACGACTACGCGCTGCTGGGCCGCACGCCGTACATCCCCTATCTCGGCAGCGAGAGCGCGCGGGACCGCGAGGTGACGCGGTCGGTGCTGGAACGGCTCGACCTGGACGGCTTCGCGTCCCGGCCGCTCGGGCACCTGTCCGGCGGCGAGCGGCAGCGGGTGGTGCTCGCCCGGGCGCTGGTGCAGCAGGCGCCGGTGCTGCTGCTGGACGAGCCCACCACGGCGCTCGACCTGGGCCACCAGCAGCAGGTGCTCGAACTCGTCGACCGGCTGCGCCTGGCCGACGGCCTCACCGTCGTGACGACGCTGCACGATCTCAGCCTCGCCGGGCAGTACGCCGACGCGATCGTGCTGCTCGCCGCGGGGCGTGCGGTCGCGGCCGGGCCGCCCGGGCGGGTGCTGGCCGAGCCGCTGCTGGCCGAGCACTTCGGCGCCAGCGTACGGGTGGAGACCGGCGCCGACGGGCGCCCGCTCGTCCACCTGGTCCGCCCGCGGACCTCCCGGATGACGCCTGCGGAGGAGGGGTGACGGGCCTGCCGCCGCCGTCTCTGACGTACCGGATGGAGGACGGCCTGCGGCTCGGCGTGCTGCTGTGGCGGTTCGGCCCCGGCTGGCGGATGATCTCCTCGGCCATGCTGGGCGGCGGCGTCGGACGCCGCGAGTGGGTGCTGAACGCGCAGGTGGCCGCCGGGTACTCGCGCATGGACCCGGTGGAGCACATGGACGCGCTCGGTCCCGGCGGCCCGGGGGTCGGCATGATGACGGCGGCGCTCGTGGACCGGTACGCCGTGGCGGCCGACGGGGGAGCGGAGGCCGTCGCCACGGTCGGCCTGGGCGTGCCGACCTGGGCGGCCTCGCCCGAGGGCGTGCCCGACCCCGGCGTGCCGGCCGCTTCGGAGCCCGGACGGAAGGCCGGGGAGGAGTCCGGGCGCGAGCCCGCCCAGGAGGACGTCACCCCCGCTACCGCGCGGGCCGTCGCCGGTCTGGTCGCGCCGGAGCCCGGACGGGAGACCGTCGGCGCGGGCGACGCGGGAGCGTGCGTGCCGCGCCGGGCCGCCCCGCGCCCCGGGACGATCAACATCCTGGTGGCCGTGCCGGTCGCGTTCTCCGACCCGGCGCTGGTCAACGCCGTCATGACGGTGACCGAGGCGAAGACGCAGGCGCTGCTGGATGCGGGCTTCCCCTGCACGGGGACCGCGTCGGACGCGGTCTGCGTCGCCGTACGGGAGGACGGCCCGGCGGAGGCGTTCGGCGGCCCGCGCTCCGTCTGGGGCGCGCGGATCGCCCGCGCGGTCCACCGGGCCGTCCTCGACGGCGCGCGCGACTGGCGCGCCCGCCGGGCCGGTTAGCCGGCCTTACGGGTGGCGACTCGCGGGCCGTCCGCGGTCTCAGGTTGCGCCGAATGTGGTGGCCGCTGGCGGCCGGAGCGCCTCGCGGGGAGGGGCGCGCATCTTCCCGTGCGTACGCGTGCGACCGCCCCTTCGGATCAGCGGCCGGAGATGACCCTCAGGACGTGAACGTGATGCTGTTCACCATGTGGTCGATGTTCGAGCTGTCACACCGGCCCGCTGGGCAGAAGAACGCGATCAGGACGGTGGTGCCGGTGTCGCCCTGCCGGACCAGATAGGCGATGAAATCGAGCCGTCCGGTTCCGGCCTGCTGGGGGTCGCTGAGCACGCCCTCGATCCGGAACCCGGGTTTGGCTCCGACCGTCGTGGGCGAAGGCACGCCGTAGTAGGTGGTCACGCCGGGGAGCGCGGGACCCAGGCTCTCCTGGAGCTCCATCGGCGAGTCCGAGGTGCTCAGGGTGTTGCTGACCTGAGCGAACACGCCAGTGGCCCGGTCGGGATGGGCCGTGATGAGGGGGTTCACCTTCGACCAGTCGGTGTTGCCCGGCACCGCGAACAGCGCGTCGAACTCGTCGACGGCCGGTGAGGCGATCATCCACTGGTCGGCGTTGGTCCTGGCCTCGCCCCAGGCCGCGGGGTAGGCCATGGTGAACGGCGCCGCGGTGCTGCCCGGGTAGGTGTTCCACGTGGCGGCGGTGTCCCCGCCCCGCGTGAGCAGCAACGTGGCGGCGACGGCGATGGCCACCAGGACCGCCAGCCCGCCGATCAGCGGCCCGAGCGGCACCCGGCGCCGGCCGCCCCTGCCCGACGGCGCCGTGCCACTCGACGCGACCGTGACCTGGGCGTGCGGTGATCCGGGCGGGTACGAGCCGTGCCCCTGTCCCGGAGCGGTCGCGCGCGCGTCCGGCGGGTAGCTCGTGGGCGGGCGGGACGAGGGCACGGCGCCCTGCGGCCCGGGCACCGAATGGGGTGGCACAGAGCCCGAGGAACGGGCGCCGGGGGGCACAGAGCCCGAGGAACGGGCGCCGGGTGGTACAGAGCCCGAGGACCGGGCGCCGGGCGGCCTGGAGTCGGGCGGCACCGAGGAGGGTGCGGACAGCGTGGGAACGGACGCGGCGGAGGCGGAAGGATGGGAGGGCGCGGCCGGCGGATACGAGGAGTGCGGCCGGGACCCCGAAGGGCCGGGAACCTCCGGGGACTGCCCGGACGCCGGGGGATAGGACGGAGAGACCGCCCCCGCCGGACCGCTCGCTCCGCCGCTGATCGCGTCGCGCAGCGCGGACACGAACACCTGGCACGTCGGGAACCGCTCGGCCGGTGACTTGGCCAGTGCTCGTGCGATCACGGCGTTCACCGCGTGCGGCAGGTCCGGCCGGTACGGCGTGAGCGGCGGCGGGTCGTGGGAGACGTGCGCGTAGAGCAGCGCGAGCTCGGTGTCCCGCTGGAACGGCGGCTGCCCGGCGAGCGCCTCGTACACCACGCAGGCGAAGGCGTACAGGTCGCTGCGGCCGTCCACCGGCAGGCCGCGGATCTGCTCGGGGGCGACGTAGCGCGGGGTGCCCATGAAGTGGCCGTGGCTGGTCAGCCCGGCCTCGGCCGACGAGCTCTTGGTCAGCCCGAAGTCGGTGAGATAGACGTGATCGGACCGCGTGACCAGGATGTTGGCCGGTTTCACGTCGCGGTGCACCAGGCCGTGGGCGTGCGCGGAGTCCAGGGCGGAGGCGATCTGCGCGAACAGCGGGTTGGCCCGCCCGACGGGCAGCGGGCCCTCCGACTGCACGAGCTTGCGCAGGTCGCTGCCCTCGACATAACGCATGGCGATGAACAGCAGGTCGTCGCGCTCACCGGCCTCGTACACCGGGATGATGTTGGGGTGGTCGATGCTCGCCACCATGCGTGACTCGCGCACGAACCGGTCACGGAAGCGATCGTCGTGCGCGAGCTGCGGCGCGAGCACCTTCAGCGCCACGGCCCGGCCGAGCCGCTGGTCGCGCGCGCGGTAGACCGTCGCCATGCCGCCCCGCCCGACGACCGCCTCGACCGTGTAGTCGCCGAGCCGCCGCCCGACGAGCGGCGGCGTCGCGGGCCCCTCGGTCATCCGGCATCCCCCCTGAACATTCCCCTGGTCACGAGCCGGTCGGGTTCCCGCAGTAGCCGCAGAAACGGTGTCCCTGGCCCAGTCGCATCCCGCACTGCGTGCAGAACTGCACCTGCGCCTGTCCTCTGGGCGGGGACGGGTCCTGCGGGTACGAATGCCCGTGCGGCGGCGACGGGTCCGGCGGGTACGAACGTCCCCATGGCGGAGACGGATCGGCCGTCGCCTGGACGCCCGCCGGCTCCGCGCCCGCCGGAGTGACCGGCTGGGTGCCCTGCTGTGGGGCCGGTCCGACGACCTCGGGCGACCGGGCGGCTTCGGCGCCGAACACCCTGGTGACGGCGTACGGCGGCCAGGAGGTCTCCTGGGACGGGACCGCGGCGGCCTCGCCCGCGAACCCCCCGTCCGCATCGGCACCGTCCGAACCGACACCGTGCCCGCCCACACCGTGCCCGGCGAGCCCGGGGTCCGTCTGACCGCCGTTCGGGTGGACCTCGCCGGGCAGGCCGTCGCCGTCCTGTCCCGCGGCGGCCGCGGCGCTCCTGCGGCGCAGCAGCACGACGCCACCGGCCAGCAGGGCGAGCACCACCACGCCGCCGGCCGCCCACACGTATGGCGGCACCGAGGATTCCGGCTTCTCCGTGCGCACCGGACGCGCCACCGGCCTGGCGCCGGCGTCCTCCGCCGTGCCCGCCTTGGCCTGGGCGACCCGCAGGTGGTCGGCCGCGACCGCGTGGTCGGGCCGCAGGTTGAGCACCTGCTGCAGCGCCGGTACCGCGCCGGTGTAGAGCTTGTTGTGGAAGGAGGCGAGCGCGTTCTCGTACACGACGTCGACCGGACCGCGGCGCGGGGTGACCCCGGCGGCGACCAGCGCGCTGCGGATCTCGTCGGCGGGGGTGATGGTCAGGGGCTGGTCGCCGCCGCCGGAGACGAACCCGACCACCTCGCTCTTGCCGTCGTCGATGAGGGCCGCGCCGACCGCGCCGTCGTCGAGCAGCTTGAGAACCTTGTCGCGCTCCTTGACGGTCCTGCTGCCCGGCGGGGTGAGGTGCGCGGTGTCGAGCTTGGGCGGCAGCTTCGCCGACGGTCTGCCGGGGAGCGCCATCACGTCGAGCGACTCGACGGCGCCGCCGATCGCGGTGCCCAGCGGGACCGTGGGCAGCGACTGCTTCTCGCCGCCCTTGGTGACCTTCAGCACGGCGGGGGCCGCCGGGGACGCCCCGGTGGTCAGGATCTGCGCGGGCAGTCCCCCGGGCGGCGGCGGGTCGAGGTAGGGGTGGACGGTGACGTTCGTCGTGACCTGGGCGATGCAGGTCGAGTCGGTCTGCTGCGGCGGATAGCACGCCTTGAGCCGCCGGTCGAGGTCGGGGTCGTCCAGCGAGTGCCGCTTGAAGTCGGCCGGGACCTTCACCTTGAAGTACTCGGCGAACACCCGGTTGGCCGCGTACACCCGGGGGTCGTCCGCGGGCTGCACGACCTGGGTCGCGGTGACGACGACACCGTCGGGCGCGACCGTGAACCCGCTGCCCTTCGCCAGGTCGACGTCATAATCGCGGACCATCTGCTTGATCACGCCGCGGTCGTCGAGCAGCGTGATGCGCACGTGTGAGGAGGACTCCACGCGTACGGCGCCGGGGGTGACCCGGTCGGTGGAACCGCTGGGATGCGGGTGGAGCATGGGCGCACCGAGCGCGGCGAGCGCGCCCAGCCCCGCGATAAGGGAGTGCAGGCGGGGCATCTGCTTCTCCTAGGCCTGTTCGGAGGTTCAAGCGTCTCAGCGCGGACAGTGTTCGACAAGGTGAGTCTCGTGACCGACACCCACTTGATACAGGGCGATGATCGCGCGGTCACTTGACGATGACTTGCAGACCAATTGCGGGGCGTATGTTCCCTAGTGCGCACTATGCCGGGCAGGGATTACTCTGCGCGTCATGCGCATGCCCCCCCTCCGCTCGGTCCCCCGCGTCGACCTCCTGATCGGTATCGCGATCATGTCGCTGGGCACCCTTGAGGCGTTCACTGTCGCCACGGAGTACGGCGCGGCCCAGAACCCCCAGCTGTGGTGGGTCGGGCAGGCGCTGGTCACCGGAGTCCTGGTCTGGTATCGCCGCAGGGCGCCGGTGGCGGTGTTCATCCTGATGATCCTCGCGCAGTACGCCTGGCATCGGCAGGGCAACGAACACTGTCCGGTCTGGCAGCTCGCCGCGCTGCTCATCGTCTTTCACACGGTCGGCGCGCATCTGCCGTTCAGACCGGGCGGGACCTGGGCCCTGGTGGGCATCCTCGTCTTCGACTCCGGTGCCGTCGACCACCGCTTCCTGCCGTTCGAGGAGGTCATCTTCCTGACGGTGATGTTCGGCTCGGCGTACGTCACGGGCCTGGCCCTGCGCGGTTACCTGCTGCGCGTGCACCGGATGGCCGAGCGGGCGGCGCGGCTGGAGATGGAGCGGGAACGCCGGGCGGCCGAGGCCGTGGCCGCCGAACGCAACCGGATCGCCAGGGAACTGCACGACGTGGTGGCCCACAGCGTGAGCATGATGGTCATGCAGGCCGGGGTGCTGCGCCGCCGGATGGGCGCGGCCCGGGACGGCCAGGGCTCCCCGGAGACCGAGATCCTCGCCGGCATCGAGCAGGCGGGCCGTGAGGCGGTCGAGGAGCTGCGGATCATGCTCGGCGCGCTGCGGATGCCGCAGGACGAGGCGCTGCCGCAGCCGGGGCTCGACATGGTGCCCAACCTCATCTCGACGGTCGGGTCCTCGGGGCTTCGCGTCACGCTGGAGGCCGAGGGCGACGCCGTACGGCTCGCGCCGGGTCTCGACCTGTCGGCCTACCGGATCGTGCAGGAGGCCCTCACCAACGCGGTCAAGTACGCCGGGGAGGCCGACGTGCGCATCCGGATCGCCTACCGCCCCGATCGGCTGGAGCTGGAGATAACCGATAATGGCGGGGGCGCGGGACCGGCGCTGTCCACCGGCAACGGGCTCATCGGCATGCGCGAGCGGGCCGAGCTGTTCGGCGGCTCCCTCGACGCCGGGCCGCTGCCGGAGGGCGGATTCCGGGTCCGCGCGACGCTGCCGATCTCCCAGGGAGTGCCGATGAGCGAGGCCACGAATTGACGATCCGCATCGTCCTCGCGGACGACCAGGCGATGATCCGGGCCGGCCTGCGCATGGTGGTCGAGAGCGAGCCCGGGATGGAGATCGTGGGCGAGGCCGCCGACGGCGCCGACGCGGTCGCGCTGGCCCGCCGGGTGCGGCCCGACATCGTGCTCATGGACATCTCGATGCCCCGCATGGACGGGCTCACCGCGGCCAGGCAGCTGCTCGACGCGCCGCACCCGCCCAAGGTCATCATGCTCACGACGTTCGACACCGACGAGAACCTGTACGCCGCGCTGCGCGCGGGCACCAGCGGCTTCCTGCTGAAGGTGTCGCCGCCCGAGCAGCTCGTGGAGGCCATCAGGGTCGTCGCCGCCGGTGACGGCCTGCTCGACCCCGCCGTCACCACGCGGGTGATCGCGTCCTTCGCCGGCCGGCACGAGCCGGTGCGCCCGCCGCAGCTCGCCGAGCTGACCCCGCGCGAGCTGGAGGTGCTGCGGATGCTCGCCCGCGGCCTCACCAACGCCGAGATCGCCAAGGAGCTCTTCGTCGGCGAGGCCACGGTCAAAACCCACGTCGCCCGTGTGCTCATGAAACTGAACCTGCGCGACCGCGCTCAGGCGGTCGTGTTCGCGTACGAGTCGGGCGTGGTGACGCCGGGGTCGGCGCTCGGGTAGTACGACGCCCACTGGGCGTTGCTCATCCGCAGCACCTTGAGGCCGAGGTAGCCGAGCACCACGATGTTGCCGCCGCCCCAGACGAAGGCCAGCGGGCCGTAGTCCGTGACGTAGGGCGAAAGCCACGCGACCGCGCCGGCCACCGGCAGCCACCAGCGGACGAACCCGGCCCTGGTCAGGGCGATCATCATCAGGATCAGCCCGATCGGGCCGAGGAACACCCACGGCATCTGGAACGCGAAGATCACCCCGGGCAGGTTGAACACCTCGTCGAACAGCTTCTCCGCCTGCTCGGCGGGGTAGTGCTGCCCGAACCACCACTCGACCGCGTCGCCCATGAGCAGCGCCGACAGGTTGATGAAGCCGAGCACGGCGAACAGCCCCGCGATGTGCCCGAGGACGGTTCCCCGCTTGCGGGTGAGGTGCATCAGGCCGAGCAGGGCGAGCGGAAGCAGCACCCAGCTCCAGTGGTAGAGCGCGGACTGGAGCTGGGCCAGCGGCGGGTTGTCGCCGTAGCTGACCGCCTCGCGCGGGTCGCCCCAGGTGCCCGGGTCGACCACCGTCGCGGTGAGCTGGAACACCGGCGAGATCAGCAGCGCGGCCCCGACGGCCGAGCGCCGGAAGTCGGTGGAGTCCGACAGCTTGAACATCGATCTTTCCCCTCGTTCGGGTCTGTCTCCTACGGCCGGTGACGGTAGGTGAGCGACCCGCGGGGGCTCGTCCGCCGCTCGGGTGATGTCTCCTCATCCGCTAGAGCTACTTATCGCCATAGAGCGAGGTATGTGTATATTTTCCGGGAGATGGCTCACACTACGGGAGATTTTTCATGAAGGCGTTCCCGGCGGTCCTGTTCGACGAGGCGCACAGCGAGGCGTGGACGATCCGGCGAGAGGTCGCCGAGTCGATGAATCCCGCCCACCCCGACGACAACAGCTACGCGGAGGCCGCCGGGGCGCTGCGGCGGCTCGGCCACACGGTGCGCGCGCACACCGAGGGGCCGGTCACCCCGGACGTGCTGGCCGGATGTGACGTCTTCGTGGTCGCGCACCCCTCGGCCGGGCGCTGGGAGCGCACCACCGGGGTCGGCAGCCCGGTCTTCGCCGCCGGGGAGATCGACGCCATCGAGGCGTACGTCGCGGGCGGCGGCGGGCTCATCGTGCTGGCCGAGCACGAGCAGGAGAAGTACGGCAGCAACCTGGCCGACCTGCTCGCCCGCTTCGGGGTGACGGTCGAGCACACGACCGTGCAGGACCCCGGGAACTGCCACAACAAGGTCGCCACCTGGATCCTCGGCGCTCCCTCCGGACAGGCCGTGACAGGGCAGGCCGTGACAGGGCAGGCCGTGACAGGGCGGGGCGGCGTCGCCCAGGACCTGCTGGCCGAGGTCCGCCGCGCCTGCTTCTACCGCGCGGGCACGCTCGGCGTGCCGGCCGGGGCGAGCGTCCTGTTCGAGACCTCCGCGTCCGCCGACCCGGCGTCCGCCCCGCTGGTGGCCGCCGTACGGCACGGCAGGGGGCGCGTGGTCGTCCTAGCCGACTCCGACCTGTTCGGCGACGACTCGATCCGCGACTACGACCACGAGAAGCTGTGGGGCAACCTGGTGACCTGGGCCGCCCGCGTGCCCGAGGCGTCCGGGGCCGCGCGCGCGTCCCGCCCCGAGCTGGCGGAGGAGTTCGCCCGGCTGAAGGCCGCCGTCGAGCGGCTGCGCCCCCTCCAGGCCAAGGACGGCTCCGTCACCGGCGACCACGACGAGGCCGTGGCGTGCATCAGCGAGATCGTCGACGGCATCGCCCGGCTCGCGCCGCACTTCCCGCACGACGCCGAGTATCTCGACGCGGTGATGAAGGACTTCCGCGCGTGGGTGGCGGCCGGGCTCGGCAAGCCCGACTTCCTCGACTCGCTGAACGTCTTCCACCCCGACGCCCAGCGGGTCGACGGCCTGGAGCACCTGGTCGTCTTCCCGATGTACACCCAGAACGGCAACCCCAACCGCAACGTCGAGGCGGTCTGGATCCGGGTCGTGTGGCCCGAGTGGCTGGCCGAGCTGGAGCGGAACGGCTACGACAACCCGATGTTCGTGCCGATCACGTTCGTCGACTTCACCTCCGGCTACGACACCAACTCGGCCGTGCTGTTCCCCGAGACCGTGGTCGTGCGCGAGACCCCGCCGCGCTTCACCTGGGGCGGCATCTTCTGCGACCGCGAGGCGGCCCGGTTCCGCCGGGTCAGCGAGGCCGCCGCGGCCACGCTGAAGCTGGAGCTGCCGCCGGACGCCGCCAGGCTGCTGGCGTCGCAGGACCTCGCCCAGGACACGTTCGTGCTGTGGGACCTCGTCCACGACCGCACGCACAGCCACGGCGACCTGCCGTTCGACCCCTTCATGATCAAGCAGCGCATGCCGTACTGGCTCTACAGCCTGGAGGAGCTGCGCTGCGACCTCACGGCGTACGGCGAGGCCGTGAAGCTGGAGGCGGCGGGCGTGCCGCACGCGCGGTACGTGCAGTACGCCATCCTGTTCGACCGGCTCTTCCGCTTCCCGATCACGGGTGAGCGGGTGCGCAACTACGACGGGCTCGGCGGCCAGCTGCTGTTCGCCTACCTGCACCGGCAGGGCGTCGTGCGATGGACCGACAACCGGCTTACGATCGACTGGTCGCGGGTCGCCGACGGCGTCGCCGACCTGCGCGGCGAGGTGGAGAAGCTCTACCGCGACGGCATCGACCGGTCCAAGCGCGCCCACTGGCTCGCCGCCCACGAGCTGGTCGCCACGTACGTCGAGCCCGACCCGGCCTCGGTGTGGAAGCAGGGCGTCCACGCGCTGCCCGCCGAGCAGAAGGCCATGGTCGACGCCGTGCTGCCCGACGAGTTCCCGCTGAGCATGTTCTACGAGGCCCTGCGCCGTAAGCTCACCGACGTGGTGGAGTCGACCCGGGGCATCCGGGCGTGAGCGGGGACCCGCGTGGACGAGATCGGGAGGAGCGTGCGATGAGCAGGGTGATCGTGGTCACGGGGGCGGGCGGCCCGGCCGGCCGCGCCGTCGTCGGGAAGTTCACCGAGCTCGGCGACACGGTCGTCGGCGTGGACAAGTCCGGCGCCGAGGGATGCTTGGCCGTCGACCTGCTCGACCGGGACGCCGTACGCGGCCTGGCCGAGCGGGTGCGGGCCGAGCACGGCCGGGTGGACGGCGTCGTCCATCTGGTCGGCGGCTGGCGCGGGTCGAAGACCTTCGCCGGCACCTCGCTCGACGACTGGGACCTGCTGCACGACCTGCTGATCAGGACCCTGCAGCACGTGTCGCTGGAGTTCGAGCCGCTGCTGCGGGAGAGCGGCGACGGCCGCTTCGTGATCGTGTCGGCGCGGGCGGCCCAGAAGCCGACGCAGGGCGGCGCGGCGTACGCGGCCGCGAAGGCCGCCGCCGAGGCGTGGACGCTGTCGCTGGCCGACGCGCTGAAGGACACCTCCGCCGCCGCGGTGGTCCTGGTGGTGAACGCGTTGGTGCACGATGAGATGAGGGCCGCGAACCCGGACAAGCCGTATCGGACCTTCACCGACGTGAAGGACCTGGCCGCGGCGGTCGCGGGCCTGTGGGACGAGGTGCCCGCGGCGGTCAACGGCCGCAGGATCGACCTCACACCCTGATCTACGCTGCCGATCCGGCTTCACGGCCGGCCTGCTCGGGCCGGCCGCGGAGCCTGAAACCGCGATGGAGAGACATCTCGTGACAACCGATGCCGTGCGCCGGCACGACCCGGCGAGCCGGACGTTCGCCAGCGACAACTACGCCGGGGTGCACCCCGAGATCCTCGAGGCGATCGCCCTCGCCAACGGCGGACACCAGGTCTCCTACGGCGACGACGTCTACACCGAGGCGGTGCGGGGCGTCTTCCGGAGGCACTTCGGCGAGCAGGCCGAGGTGTTCCCCGTGTTCAACGGCACGGCGGCCAACGTCGTGTCGCTGCGCTCGATGTGCGCCCACTGGGAGGCCGTGGTCTGCCCGGAGAGCGCGCACATCAACACCGACGAGGGCGGCGCGCCCGAGGTCACCGGCCGGCTGAAGCTGCTGACCGTGCCGACTCCGGACGGCAAGCTCACGCCGGACCTGATCGACCGGCAGGCGTGGGGCTTCGGCGACGTGCACCGGGCGCAGCCGCGGGTCGTGTCGATCTCCAACGCGACCGAGCTGGGCACGCTCTACACCCCGGCCGAGATCAAGGCGATCTGCGACCACGCCCACGAGCTGGGAATGTTCGTCCACCTCGACGGTTCGCGGATCACCAACGCCGCCGCGGCCCTGGACGTCCCGCTGCGCGCCCTGATCACGGACGCGGGGGTCGACGTGCTGTCGTTCGGCGGCACCAAGATCGGGCTGCTGCTGGGCGAGGCCGTCGTCGTGCTGAACCCGGAGGCGTCGCGGGGCCTGCCCTACCTGCGCAAGACGAGCATGCAGCTCGCCTCCAAGATGCGCTTCGTGTCGGTGCAGTTCGAGGCCCTGCTCGGGGGCGACCTGTGGCTGCGCAACGCCCGCCGGGCCAACGCCATGGCCCGGCGGCTCGCGGACGCCGTACGGGACCTGCCCCGGGTGAGCGTGCCGCGCCCGGTCGAGGCCAACGCGGTCTTCGCGGTCCTGCCGGCCGACGTGGCCGACCGGCTGCGCAAGCGGTTCCGGTTCTACAACTGGAACGAGCAGGTCGGCGGGGGCATGGTCGAGGTGCGGTGGATGTGCGCCTTCGACACCACCGAGGCCGACGTGGACGCGTTCGCCGCGGCGCTCGCCGAGGAACTGCGCGCCTGATCGTGACCGGCGGCCGGGCCGGTCACCGCGCTGGCGTTCAGGCGGCGCCTGGGCCGGCGGCCGGTGGGAGGCCCGGCTCGCGGGGAGCCTCCTGGATGGGCCAGGCGATGTCGTCGACCGCCAGAAACGGCTCGCCCGCCACGCGCGCCGGGGTCACCCCGATGAAGGCCATGACGTCCCGGTGCCGGTGGGACTGGTCGGCGTATCCGGTCTCCACCGCCACCCGGGCCGCGCTCGCGCCCGCGACCAGGCGGTGGGCGGCGTGGTCGAAGCGGACCAGCGTCGCGGCGCGTTTGGGCGGCAGGCCGATTTGCGTGTGGAACCGGGACCACAGGCGCTTACGGCTCCATCCCACTCCGGCGGCCAGCCGGTCGACCCGGACCAGGCCGCGGCCCGCGACGATCCGGCGCCAGGCCCACGTCACCTCCGGATCCACCGGCGGCCCCGCCTCGCACCGGCGGGCGAGCAGCGCGCCGGTCAGCGCGAAGCGGTCCTCCCAGGAGGAGACATCGGCCAGTCGCTCACGGATCTGTGACGCCTCCCGGCCCCACAGGTCGTCGAGGGCCACCACGGCGCCGTCGAGGCCGGCGGTAGGACGGCCCCCGCGACGCCCCGGCACTCCTGCTGATCCACGGGTCCGCCTCCTCGACCCGTTCGTGGGACCGTCTGGTTCCGCTGCTGACCGGTTCGCACCACGTCATCCGAATCGACCTGCTCGGGCACGGCCGGTCGGCCAAACCGGCCGGCCCGAGCTACGCGACCACGGAGCAGGGGCGCCGGGTCGGCGCGGCACTGGACCGGTTCGGCGTCGAGCGCGCGATCGTGGCCGGTCATTCCAGCGGCGGCGTGGTCGCCACCGCTCTCGCCGAGCGACGACCCGACCTGGTTACCGCGCTCGCGCTCATCAACACCGGACCCGGCATGGACGCCTTCATCGCATCGGGGTCCGCCGCGATCGCACCGTCGCAATGGCCGCCGACCGACGAGCAGATCCGCCGGTTCGCGAGCACCGGTTTCAGCCGCGCGGGCTATCAGATTCCACGGGAGCTGCTGGACGAGGTGCGCATGATGACCTACCACACGCTCACCGCCACAATGCAGGGCGTTCGCCGCGGACCGCCGGCCCGCTGCTGGCCTTCACCGCGATCCACGCCGCGCGGGCGGACTGAACGAGACCGCCGGACCGGCCGGAGAGGATCACGGCGCGGGGAGCGGCTGGGCTCCCCGCTGGGCCAGCAGCTCCTTCATCGTGCGGATCTCGGCGTTCTGCCCGTCCACGATGTGCTGGGCGAGGGCGCGCACCTCGTCGCGGTCCGACAGCTTGAGCAGGCCCTCGGCCATCTCCACGCCGCCCTGGTGATGGCGGATCATGAGCTGGAGGAACAGGATCTCCGCGTCCCTGCCCGTGGCCTGGCTGAGCCGGTTCATCTCCTCCTGCGTCGCCATGCCGGGCATCGTCCCGGGCGTCGCGGCGGACATGGCCGCCCCGCCGTGCCCGTGCCCGGACATCCAGGCCATCGCCGGGCGGTCGGAGCTCTGGTCCAGGCCCCACTGCTGGAGCCAGCCCATGAAAATTCCACGCTGCGTGCTCTGCGTCGTGATGATGTCGTACGCCAGGCTGCGCAGCGGCCCGTCGGACGTCTTGTCCCTGAGGGCGAAGGACATCTCCACGGCTTGGGCGTGGTGCACTCCCATGTCTCTGGCGAACCCGGCCTCGGGGGACGCGTCACCCGGCGTTCCCGACCTGGTGAAGAACACCACGAGCGCCGCCGCCGCGAGGAGGACGGCGACCAGCCCGAGGACGGGGAAGGGGCGCCGGGCCGGTGGAGCGGTCTCCGGCGGAGCGTCGATGTCAGTGCTCATCGCCCACAGGCTACTCGCCACGGCTGTCGCCCTGCCCGGAGCGATACCTTTAGCCACTATTCTCCATACGCAGCGGGGGTGTAAGTAATTTGCGGATGGAGGAGCGATGACCAAGGAGAAGACGCAGGCGAGGCGTGAGCACCTCGCCCGTATGCGCGCCGATCAGAAGCGCAAGGAGCGGCGCGCTGCGCTTCTCATGTGGGGGATAGGCGGCCTCGTGATCGTCGTCCTTGTCGCCCTCGTCGCGGTGTACGTGGTCAACGACCGCTCGGCCAAGTCGCTGAGCGCGGTCAAGACGTTCACCTACAAGGGCTCCGACCACTCCTGGAACAAGGTCTCCTACAAGGAGACTCCGCCCGTCGGTGGCCAGCACAACTTCTACTGGCAGAACTGCGGCATCTATGACAAGCCCATCCACAACGAGCACGGGGTCCACTCCCTGGAGCACGGCGCGGTGTGGATCACCTACCGCCCCGACCTGCCCAAGGCCGAGGTGGACAAGCTGAAGACCATCGCCTCCGCCGACTACATGCTGCTGAGCCCCTATCCGGGCCTGCCGTCCAAGATCGCCGCCAGCTCCTGGAACCACCAGATCACGCTGGACTCCGCGGACGACCCCCGCCTGAAGGAGTTCGTCAAGAAGTACAAGCAGAACCCGACCACCACTCCCGAGTACGGCGCCTCCTGCTCGGGCGGCATCGGCACGACCGAGGAGCAGCCCCTCCCGCCGCCGCAGGGTGACACCGCGCAGGAGCCGATGCCCAGCACGGCCCCGTCCTCCTGATCGGTCCCACCGCCCGGCCGGGTCCTCCCGGCCGGGCTCTCACGGGACCAGCACGCGGTCCACGGGCACCGACTCCAGCCCGTGCGCCTGGGCCACCGGGCGGCTCGTGAGGTGGCCCTGGTGAGTGCTCAGCCCGAGGGCGAGCGCGGCGTCGGCGGTCAGCGCCTCGCGCCAGCCCAGGTCCGCGATCGCCAGCGCGTACGGCAGGGTGACGTTGGTCAGCGCGTACGTCGAGGTGTGCGGCACCGCCCCCGGCATGTTGGCCACGCAGTAGAACACCGAGCCGTGCACGCGGTAGACCGGGTCGGCGTGCGTGGTCGGCCGGGAGTCCTCGAAACAGCCGCCCTGGTCGATGGAGATGTCCACGAGCACCGATCCCGGCTTCATCCGGGAGACGAGGTCGTTGCTCACCAGGGTCGGCGCCTTGGCGCCCGGCACCAGCACCGCGCCGATGACCAGATCGGCGTCCACCACCGCCCGCTCGACCTCGTACGCGTTGGACGCGACGGTCTGGCAGCCGCCCCGGTAGACGAGGTCGGCGTGGCGTAACCGGTCGACGTCCCGGTCGAGCAGCAGCACCTGGGCTCGCATGCCCATCGCGACCGCGGCCGCGTTCATGCCCGACACGCCCGCGCCGATCACCACCACCTTGGCCGGATAGGTGCCGGGAACGCCGCTCATCAGCACCCCGCGCCCGCCGCCCTGGCGCATCAGGTGGTAGGCGCCCACCTGAGGGGCCAGCCGTCCGGCGACCTCCGACATCGGCGCGAGCAGCGGCAGCGTGCGGTCGGGTTTCTGCACGGTCTCGTACGCGATGCCGGTCACGCCCGACTCCAGCATCGCCCGGGTGCACTGCTCCGAGGCGGCCAGGTGGAGATAGGTGAACAGCACCTGGCCCTTGCGCATCCGGTGGTACTCGTCCGGCACCGGTTCCTTGACCTTCAGGATCAGGTCGCCCTCGGCCCACAGTTCGTCCGCCGTGCCGAGGATGACGGCCCCCGCCGCCGCGAAGTCCTCGTCGGGGATCGCCGACCCCTGCCCTGCGCCCTGTTCGATGAGGACCCGGTGACCCTTGCGTACGAACTCGTTGACCCCCGCGGGTGTGAGCGCGACCCGGTATTCGTGAGTCTTGATCTCTCGGGGAACTCCCACCTTCATGTTTTCACTGTCTGCTCACGATGCCCGTCCGGACATCGGGCAACGGGCAACCATTTGGCGGATATTCATGACAAATTGTCAATTCAGGGGTGCGTTGGCTGGTCCATGGTCGGCCGGTTACCCACGGTTGGCAGACCTCGGTAGGCTCTGCGAGCGGTGTAAGGGATCGAGGTGGGAATGCACAACGCGCCCGTGTCGGGAGACGAGGAACCCGGTCCGTGGCCCGGCGGCCCGGCATCGGGAGCCGAGACGGCGCCCATGCCGAAGCAGGCCGTCCCCGAGGAACGCGGCGGCATGCCCGCCGAGACGTCCGGAGGGTACGACTGGTTCGGCGGCACGAGGGGTGGGCCGGCGGCCGTGGAAGAGACGTCCGTGCTGCCCGGCGTCGCCGACGTCGGGCCGAGTGACCCGTACGGCGGACCCGGCGACCCGCTGAGCGGGCCGGCCGGCCCGCCGCGTGAGCCTGGCGGGCCCGGTGATCCGCTCGGCGTGCCCGGCGGCTCGGGTGAGTACGGTGATCCGCTCGGTGTGCCGCGTGAGCCCGATGGGCTCGGTGATCCGCTCGCTGACCCACTCGGCGTGCCGGGCGAACCCACGGGCCCCCTCGGTGTGCCCGGCGAACCCGGCCCGCTCGGTGTGCCCGGCGACCCCGATGCCTTCGTCGCGATCCCGCCCGTCGAGCCGGTAGAGCCCGTTCCGCCCGCTGTGCCGGACGGTGTGCCGCCCGGTGTGGAGGCCGCGCCGGGTGTTGTGGTTCCGGACGGGACCGCAGGGCCGGGTGACGGGCCACCCGCCTCCACCGGCCCCGTGGAGCCCAGGGCGGCCAGGGGGACGACGATCACTCTCGTCGTGGCCCTCGTGCTGGTGGTCGTGATGTCCGGCGTCCTCGGCGCCGTCGCCGTGCTGATGACCCGCAACCCGGACGCCCCGCCGCTCGCGAAGACGCCTGTGCGCACCCTCCTGACGTCCGTGCACTTCGCCCCGGTCAACGGAGTGGGGCCCGCGCCCTGCACCGGAACCGATGCGATCCCGGACGACAAGGGCAGTAGCTGCTATCAACTCGACCCGGGAGTCACGGTCACGACCGTGCAGAAGATCGAGGAGGTGCCGGACAGCGACGGCACCTACTCGATCCGGCTCGTGCTGTCCCCCTCCAGCAGGGAGCAGATCGCCGCGCTCACCCGCGAGACGGTCAAGCAGCAGCTCGCGATCGTGGTGGGGGAGAAGGTGGTGGCGGCTCCGCGCGTGGCCCAGGAGATCACTCAGGACAGCCTCGGGATCGCGGGCTTCGACAAGGCGCAGGCCGATGCGATCATGGCGCTGCTGACGGGATCCGCCCCCGCCGGGCAGCAGAACCCGGCCGTCTCGCCCTCCGCCCCTGCCGCCGGTCAGCCCGGTGGAACCCAGCCCGACGGGACTCAGCAGGGCGGCACTCAGCCCGGCGGCACCCAGCCCGACGGGACTCAGCAGGGCGGCACCCAGCCCGGCGGCAGCCAGCCCGGCGGCAGCCAGCCCGGCGGTACCCAGCCGGGCGGTACCCAGCCGGGCGGTACCCAGCAGGGTGGAACTCAGCAGGGTGGAACTCAGCAGGGTGGAACCCAGCAGGGCGGCCAGGAGACCTTCGGCTGACCCCTACCCCCCGAAAGGGGGGTGGGGGTGCAAGGCGGGTTCAATCGGGGGTCAATCCGGGTGCAAGTAAATCCCTCTAACGTATGGTGCGTGACAGCTCGATGGTTGCGAGGCGCGGTCGCCACGGCCGCGACCGCCGCGTTCATGCTCCCCGCCTCCCCGCTCGCCGCCGCCCCTGCCCTCGCGCACGCCGCGCCGGTTTCCGCCCAGGCTTCGCCGCAGGCCGGGCCCGCACCGGCGACGGTCGCCAAGAAGCTGCTCGACGCGTGGCTGCGCCGGGACCGCCCTGCGGCCTCCCGGGTCGCCACCGCAGGCGCGACCGCCACGCTCTTCTCCTATCCTTTCCGCGCCCCGGACGAGTTCGCGGGCTGCTCGGGCAATGCCTGCCGGTTCGTCCACACCAGCGTGCGTGTGCCCGGCGGGCTGCGCGGGATCTTGATGATCGTGTCGGGCGGCAAGGTCACGAAGGTGTACGGGTCGCGCCACCTCGTCAAGCCGTCCGCCGCCGCCGGGCACCTGTTCGACGCCTGGCGCAGGGGTGACCGCAACCGGGGCCTGGAGGTCGCCACGACCACGGCGGTCAAGACGCTGTTCCGGACGAAGTACGACCCGAAGGGCGTGAAGTACTTCTTCCAGGGCTGCGGATCGGAGCCGAAGGGCTACAGCTGTGCCTACTCCTACGAGGGCGGCGGCATGTTCATGCACGTGCGGGGCTCGAAGAGCCGCGGTTACGAGGTGACCTCCATCGGCTACATCGCGGACTGACCCCAGCCGGCCGGCTCCGGGCCGCGCGTACGACGGCGGTGCTCAGGCGGGCGCGGTCGCGAGGGCGATGTCCTCGGGCCTGATCGGCACGCGGGGGAGATCCAGCCCGGTCGCGGCCCTGACCGCCGCCGCGACCGCCGGAGTCGACGACAGCGTGGGCGGCTCGCCCGCGCCCCGCAGGCCGTACGGCGCGTGAGGGTCGGGGTTCTCCAGGACCGACAGCCGCATCGGCGGCATGTCGAGGATGGTGGGGATCAGATAGTCGGTGAACGACGGGTTGAGCACCCGGCCGTCCCTGACCTGGATCTCCTCCATCAGCGCCAGGCCCAGGCCCTGCGCCGAGCCGCCGTGGATCTGCCCCTCGAGGGCGAGAGGATTGAGGATCTTCCCGACGTCCTGCACGGCGGCCAGTTCGACGACCTTGACCAGGCCCAGCTCGACGTCCACGTCGACCACGGCCCGGTGCACGCACAACGCGAGCTGCGTGTGCGAGTCGCCCCGGCCCGTGACGGGGTCCATCGGGAAGGTGGGCCGGTGGCGGTACTCCCGCGTCTCCTCGACGGGTCCGAACCGCTCCAGCACCTCCACGAGCGACAGGTCCGGATGCGCGGCCCGCAGCGCGTCGAGACGTCCCCGCACCGCCTCGCAGGCCGTCTTGACCGCTCCGCCGGTGACGTACGACTGGCGGGAGGCCGAGGAGGACCCGGCGGAGCCGACCGCGGTGTCCGCCGGGGCGACCGTGACCCGGGCGATCCCGAGCTCCGTACGCGCGATCTGGGCCTGGACGGTCACGAGCCCCTGGCCGACTTCGGCGGCGGCGGTGTGCACGAGGACGTGCGGCTCGTCCCCGGCCGACTCGACCCGCACCCGGGCCGTGGAGTAGTCGTCGAAGCCCTCGGAGAAGCAGATGTTCTTGATGCCGACGCCGTAGCCGACGCCGCGCCGTACCCCCTCGCCGTGCGTGGTCTGCGCGACGCCGCCCGGCAGCGCCCGCAGGTCCGTGGAGGCGGGCGGCGGCAGCGGCATCGCGGCCAGCTCGGCGAGCATGTCCGCGAGCGGCGCGGGGCTGTCGATCTCCTGCCCGGTGGCCAGACGCGACCCCTGCGACACCGCGTTGCGGATGCGGATCTCGACCGGTGACAGCCCGCAGGCCGCCGCGAGCCGGTCCATCTGCGACTCGTACGCGTAGCACGCTTGAACCGCCCCGAACCCGCGCATCGCACCACAGGGCGGGTTGTTCGTGTAGACGCCGTACGCGTCGATCCGGACGTTGCCCACCTCGTACGGCCCGACGCCGAGCGACGCGGCGTTGCCCACCACGGCGGGAGTGGACGAGCAGTAGGCGCCGCCGTCGAGCAGGATCTCCGCCTTGACGTAGACGAGCCGCCCGCCGGCGGTCGCGCCGTGCTCGTAGCGCATCCGCGCCGGATGCCGGTGGACGTGACCGAAGAACGACTCCTCGCGGCCGTACACCATCTTGACCGGGCGGCCGGTCCGCAGCGCCAGCATCGAGGCGTGGACCTGCATCGACAGGTCCTCCCTGGCGCCGAACGCGCCGCCGACCCCGGCGAGCGCCAGCCGCACCTTCTCCTTCGGCAGGCCCAGGCACGGCGCCACCTGGTCCTGGTCGACGTGCAGCCACTGGGTGGCGACGAACAGGTCGACCCCGCCGTCCTCGGCGGGCACGGCCAGACCAGACTCCGGCCCGAGGAACGCCTGGTCCTGCATGCCGACCTCGTACTCGCCGGTGACGACCACCTCGGCCTCGAACGTGTTCCCCACCCTGACCGGCTGGTGCCGTACCACGTTGCCCTCCGGGTGGACGGCGGGACAGGACGGGTCGAAGGCGGCCCGGCGGGGGTCGGTCACCGCCTCGCGCTCCTCGTAGCGCACCACGATCGCGGCGGCGGCGCGGCGCGCGGTCTCCGGATGGTCGGCGGCCACGATCGCCACGGGTTCGCCCTGGTAACGGACCTGGTCGACGGCGAGCACCGGCTGGTCGCGGCGCTCCAGCCCGTAGAACTTCTCGCCGGGCACGTCCTCATGGGTGAGCACGGCGAACACGCCGGGCATCGCGAGCGCGGGACCGGCGTCGATCGCGCGGATCCACGCCGACGGGTGCGGGCTGCGCAGCGTGGCGCCCCAGAGCATGCCCTCCAGCCACAGGTCGGAGGAGTACGCGAACTCCCCGGTCACCTTCAGCGTGCCGTCGGGGCGCGGCGCGCTCTCGCCGAGGCCCGAGCGCCGGCCGGTTTCCGTCGCCGTCTCCGTCGTCATCCGCTGCTCCACGGTCGTAGTAGAGCAACCGGGCGTGGGCCGGGCCTATCGGCGCGGTCATGAAACCCGGCGGCGGGTGGGGTCGATGGTTGTACATATCTCCAAATACGCTGTCCGCGTGCTGTTGCATGATCTGCTCGCCGCCCCGGACCTGCGGCTCACCCTGCTCACGGGCGACGAGCGGCTGGACCGGGAGATCAAGGGCGTGCTCATCACCGACCTGCCCGATCCCCGGCGATACCTGTCGGGCGGCGAACTGGTGCTGACCGGCCTGATGTGGCGCCGGTCGCCCGCGGACTCCGCCCGGTTCGTGGACGCCCTGACCGAGGCCGGCGTGGCCGCGCTCGGCGCGGGCGACGCGCGGCTCGGCATGGTGCCCGACGACCTGGTGGAGGCCTGCCGGGCACGTGGGCTGCCACTGCTCGAAGTGCCCGTCGAGGTGTCGTTCGGAGCCGTCACCGAGCTCGTCGGCAGGCGCGTCGCGGCCGACCAGGCGGGTGACCTGCGCGGCGCGCTCGGACGGCACCGCAGGATCGTCGCGGCGGTGGCCGAAGGGGCCGGGCTCGGTGAGCTGTTCGCCCTGGTCGAGGCCGAGCTCGGCGTCACGGCCGCCGTGGTGTCCGCCTGCGGCACGATCGTCGCGGGCGCCCTGACCGAGGAGCGGGCCGTACGGCTGGCCCGCGACTACCTCACCGCGGTTCGCCTGCCCGTCGTCGTGGACCGCGGCGGGCCGTTCACGCTGTTCGCCGTGGACCGCTCGCACCGGGCCGCCGGCTGGGCCCTGGTCTGCCGGGGCGAGGTCGACGCGGAGATCGGCTACGAGCTGGCGGCGTGCGTCGCCATGGAGCGGACCCGGGCGGAGGAGGGCCGCCGGGTGGAGCGCCGGCTGGCCGAGCAGCTCATCGCGCTGGCCTGCGCGGGCGGCGACCTCGCGGAGCTGTCGGCCCGGCTGCGGACCTGCGGCATCGATCCGGCCGAGCCGTACGCGGTGGTCACCGCCACGGTGAGCAGGCGCGGGGCGACGGACGGCCCGGACCCCGCCCTGCTGGGCGGCCGGGTGCTGGAGGAGCTGCTGGACCGCAGGGTGGTGGCCGCGGCGGGCGCCGACGCGTCGGTGGCGCTCGTCCCGCTGCGCGGCGTCACCCACTGGGGCGACCGCGACGCGCTCGCGGCGGCGTTGCGCGCCCGTACGGCCGTGCTCGCAGGGGGGCTGCCCGCGGTCACCGTGTCGGCCGGGCTCAGCGGCGCGCTGACCGGGCCGCAGGCCATCCGCGGAGGGGTGGAGGAGGCGGGCCACGCCCGGCGCATGGCCGAGGCGCGCGGCGGGGGAGTGGCCACCAGCGACGAGATCTACACGCATGCGTTGCTGCTGGCGACCGTGCCCGGCGACGTGCGCTCGTCGTTCGCCGAGCGGCTGCTGAAGCCGCTGTTCGACTACGACCGGCGGCACGGCGCCGAGCTGGTGCGGACGCTCGGCGCGTTCCTCGACTGCACCGGGTCGTGGAACGCCTGCGCCGAACGGCTGCACGTTCACGTCAACACGGTGCGCTACCGGATCAGGCGGATCGAGGAGCTGACCGGCAAGGATTTGTCGTCCATGGCCGACCGGGTCGACCTGTTCCTCGCCCTGCGCGCCGGCTGAGCCCTGCTTGGTTCTTCGCGCCGATCGGCCGCCCGCGCCGGTCAACCGTCCTCGGCGGCGTTTCCGGCATCCAGGAGGGCCAGTTCCTCGCGTGCGAAGGTCACCCAGTATTCCGCGCCGTACTTCTCCGCAACGGCCAAAGTCTCCCGTAGGTACGCGCGTGCCTCGTCGAACCTGCCCATGAGGCGTTCGGCCTGGCCCAACCGGCCGAGGCATCTCGGTTCCATGGTGCGGGAGTGGTGTTCCCTCATAAGGGCGAGGGCTTTCTCGTAAAGCACCGCCCCGGACTGGGGGTCGTCCTGCCTCAGGTGAACATCGGCCATGCCCATGAGCGCGTTCGACAAATGCATCGCGTCCCCGGCCTCTTTCGCGAGTGTCCCCAACTCGACGTACGCCGCCATGGCGGCAGCCGCATCTCCGAGGCCGAGAAGTGCCGCGCCGGCACATATGAGAGAGTAGCGTTCGCCCACTGCCGCGCCGATCTCCCGCGCGATGCGCAATTGCTCCCGCGCCGACGACAGGGCCTCATCATGCCGCTTCAGCGCGTTGAGCATGTTGGCGAGGTTCCCCAGGGCCCTCATCCTGGAGAAGGTGGCGCCGGACGCGCGCCGCAGGGCCACCTCGGCGCGCTGGTGGACGAGTGCCTCCTCGAAGCGTCCCGCATGGCCCAGGCCGAGGGCGAGGTAACCGTTCGCGAGGGCGGAGATCTCCGGGTCGCCGAGCCGATCGCCCACCTCGAGCGCCTGACGGTTGAGGGTGACGGTGTCGACATGGTGACCCGTGAATTCCAGAGGCCAGTGAAAGGAGAAGCCGAGGTGGGCGCCGGAAGACGCGAGGGAGGGGTTGCGCGACGCCATCGACTGAGCCGCCACGGCGAGGGCGTTGGGGCGTTCACTCTCCAGCCACGCGGCCGCGTGCGCGCTGTCGGCCAGGCTGAACGGCTCGCGCTCGGCGAACTCGTGCGGGGGATGCGTCCGATGAGGGTCGATCAGCTTCATCGCCAGGCGCACGGTCGTTCCGTACAGGCCGAGCACGCGGTCGAGCGCGTCGTCGCGGTCACGCTCGCCCAGACGCCGCTCGGCCAGTTCCATCGCGAAGAGCCGGACCAGGTCATGGAGGCGGAACCGGCCCCGCTCACCGGGCTCGGCCAGATTCGCCCGGACCAGGCGGGCCACGGCTCGCTCGGCCTCGTCCCGCGGCACGTCGAGAAGGGCCGCCACGACCTCGGGTGTGGCGTCCGGCACGTGCAGGACGCCCAGGTGGCACAGGGCCGCGGCCGCCGTCCGGTCGAGCTCGTGCCCGCTCCCCGCCAGCAGGTCGTGGCTGAGCTGGAGGCTGGCGCGCACCGCGAGATCGCCCGACTCGAGCTCGTGCAGCGCCCGCCGTTCGTCGCGCAGCCGGGCGTTCAGCTCGGCCAGGGGCGTGTGGCGGTTCTCCATGAGACGCGCCGCCGCGAGGCGCAGGGCCAGGGGCAGCCCGCCGCACAGGTCCGCCAGCTCGGAGGCGGCGGCAGGGTCGGCGGCGACCCGCTCGGCGCCGATCAGTTTCGCCAGCATGGCGACCGACTCCGAGCGCCGCAACCTGCCGAGGACGAGCTGAACACAGTCGTCGGCCACCGCGAACGACTCCCGGCTCGTGACGAGCAGGGCGTTCCCGGCCGGCAGGCCCAGCAGAGGCCGGACCTGTTCCGGGCCGGCCGCGTCGTCCAGCACGATCAGCGTGTGCCGGCCCGCCAGGCGGTCCCTGAGCATGGTCGCGGCCTCGTCCGGATCGGACGGAACCGCCTTGGGGCGCACGCCGAGGCTCCGCAGCAGCCTGCCGAGCAGGTCGAGGGGGTTCAGCCGCCCGACTCCCGGTGTCGCCCCGAGCAGGTTCAGATACAGCTGGCCGTCCGGATAGTGCTCGCTCACCGCGTGGGCGGCGTGGACGGCGAGCGTCGACTTCCCCGCTCCCGCCGTGCCGGTGACGGCCACCACCGCCTGGGGGGCGCTTCCGTCCCAGGGCGCGAGCAGCGCGCGCAGGCGCACCAGCGTCTCCGTCCGCCCCACGAAGATCTGCGGGTCCCGCGGGAGCTGACGCGGCCGGAGGGCCTCTGCGGGGGCGATGACCGCCGTGGAGGACGGCGCCGCCGTGAGGGAGGGGTCCGCGCGCAGGATGAGCTCGTGGGTCCGCCGCAGGGACTCGCCGGGATCGACGCCGAGACGCTCGGCGAGCAGGAGCCGTATGTCGTGGAAGACCTCCAGCGCCTCGGCCTGCCGTCCGCAGCGGTACAGGGCGAGCATCGTCAGCTCCCTGGCGCGCTCCCGCAGCGGGTCCTCCGTGATCAGCCCGGTCAGCGTCTCCAGGGCCTCGTGGTGCCGGCCCAGCCGCAGCAGCGCGTCGGCGTGGTCCTCCCGCGCCGTCAGGCGCAGTCCCCCCAGCCGGGCCCGTTCGGCCGCGCAGAACGGGCCGGGAAGCCCGCCGAGGGCGGTGCCCGTCCACAGCCCCAGCGCCTCCTCGAGTGCGCGCAGCCAAGCGGGCAGGTCGTCCTCGGCCCGGTGGCGGCGGGCCTGCGCGAGACGCTGCTCGAAGTCCTCGGCGTCGATGCGGCACGCGTCCCTGGCCAGGCTGTAGCCGTTCGCCGAGTGGGTCAGCAGGCTGAACGGCCCGCGCCTGCCCCGGTCCGGTTCGAGCACCCGCCGTAGCCCGGCGATGTAGGTGTAGACGCTCTGCTCGGCCGTCTGCGGAGCGGCGCCGCCCCACAGGTCGCCGATGAGCCGTTCCTTCGGGACGATGCGGCCGGCTCTGGCGGCGAGCACGCACAGGGCGGCCCGCTGCAGCGGCGGTCCCGAGTTCACCTGCCGGTCCTCCATCCAGGCCGTCACCGGCCCGAGGACCCGGAGGCGGAGACCGGTCCGTAACGCACCGTCGCTCGCCATGGTCGGGGGTCCCTCCTTTCGTGGTGTGGCGTTCAGCGGCGGCTGCACACGAGGTGCGCCGGCCGGGGCCGGGCGGAGTCCGGCCGGGGAAAGGCCGCGCGGATGGCCTGCAGTTCGGCCTCCGCCTCGTGGCGGAGTTCGTCGTCCTGCAGGGACCGTGCGATCGCCAGCGCGCTCTGGACATGGGAAAGAGCCTGCTCCGGCTCGCCGAGGAGGCGGTGCGCTCTGCCGAGCAGGGTGAGGGACTGGCACTCCTGGAGCCGGTAGCCGATTTCGAGCGCGCATCGCACGCTGCGCTCCAAGCTGGACTTCGCGCTGAGCGGATCACCACAGTCCAGGTAAAACCTCGCAAGGATCGCCAGGCCCACGGTCTCGTGGTAGCGATCTCGTGCGGCATGGGCGAGCGCGAGCCCCTCGCGCAGCAGACTCAGCGCCTCGGTCAGCTCGCCCAGCTTGACGCATGCCTCGCCCCCGATCAGCAACGAGTGACGCTCACCGACGTCGGAGCCGATCTCCCTGGCGATCACCCGCTGTTTCTCGGTGCATTCGCGCGACTTCGCGTACTGCTCCAGCCTCAGGTGGGTGACGGCCAGGTTGCCCAGCGCGCGCATCTCGCCGAATCGGTCCCCCAGCACGCGTTTGAGCTCCAGCTCGGCCCACTGGTGCGGCATGGCCTCGGCGGCCCTGCCGTAGTGGAGCAGGGCGGAGGCGACCTGACCGTGCGCCAACGACATGACTTCCCGGTCGCCGGTCCGCTCGCCCACGGCCAAGGCCCGCCTGCTCAGATGAAGTTGCTCGGACCGGTGCGCGCCCCTCGACAGCTGCCAGTGGAGCGAGAACCCGACGTAAACTCCCCTGCGCGCGATGTCGTCGTCCTCGCTCACCAGCGCCTGTGACGCGGCCGCGACGACGTTCGCCAGCTCCTCCTCCAGCCAGTTCCTGGCCTCGGCGAGAGAGACGAGCGCGACGGGTCGCTGCGGCACGGCGGGCCAGGGGAGCTGCACGCGGTGCGGGTCCAGCACGGTGCTGGCCTGCCGTGCCGTCGCGCCGTAGAACCCGAGCGCTCGCAGGAGGGCGTCTTTGCGGGCCTCGGGCGCGAGGTGGGTGTCCGCCAGCTCGATCGTGTAGAGCCGTACGAGGTCGTGCATGCGGAACCGGCCGGTGCCCGCGGCCTCCAGCAGATGCGCGCGTACGAGGCGGTCGAGCGCGCGCTCCGCGGCGTCGGCGGGCTCGTCCACGAGGGCGGCCACGACGTGCGCGGTCACATCCGCCACATGGAGAAGGCCGAGGTGGCACAGGACCCGCGCCGCCAGCCGGTCGAGGACCGACTTTCCCCGGGCGAGGCTCTCGTAGCTGAGTTCGAGGCTGGAACGCACGGCCGTCTTGCCCGCCTCCAGCTCGTGCAGCGTCCGACGCCGGTCCTCCAGCCGGTCGGCCAGCTCCGTGGGCGTCCACTGCGGCCGGTCCATGAGCCGTGCGGCCGCCAGGCGCAGGGCCAGGGGCAGCCCCCCGCACAGGTCGGCCAGGCGGGCCGCAGCCGCCGGGTCGGCCGCGATCCGCTCGGCCCCCACGAGCTTCGCGAGCACGGTGACGGCCTCCGACCGCAGCATCCTGCCGAGGACGAGCTGGACGCAGTCGTCGGTCACCGCGAACGACTCCCGGCTCGTGATCAGCACGCTGGTGCCGGCCGGCAGACCCAGGAGAGCGCGGACCTGCTCGGGCCCCGCCGCGTCGTCGAGCAGGATGAGGGTCCTGCGCCCCTCCAGCCGGTCGCGCAGCATCGCGGCGGCCTCGTCCGCGTCGGGCGGCACGGCCTCGCTGGGCAGCCCCAGGGCGCGCAGGAGCCTGCCGAGCACGTCGATCGGCTTCAGCCGCTCCACACCCGGAGTCGCCCCCAGGAGATTCACGTAGAGCTGACCGTCCGGGAAGGCGTGGACGGCGGCGTGGGCGGCGTGGACGGCCAGGGCGGACTTTCCCGCTCCCGGGGCGCCGGTGATGGCGATCACCGCCTGCGGGGCGCCGCCGTCCCAGGGGGCGAGCAGCGATCGCAGCCGCACCACCTCCTCGGCACGGCCGACGAAGCCGCTCACGGCGCGGGGCAACTGGCGCGGGGGACGGGAGGACCGCGCGTCGGAGGCGGCCGCGCCCGCCTGGTTGAGCGAGGGATCGGCCCGCAGGATCAGCTCGTACCGTTCCCGCAGCGTCTCGCCGGGATCGACCCCGAGCCGCTCCGCGAGGAGCCGTTTGATGTCCATGTACGTGTGCAGGGCGTCGGCCTGCCTGCCGCACCGGTAGAGCGCGAGCATGAGCAGGTCGCGGGCGCGTTCCCGCAGGGGTGCCTCGCCGACGAGCTCGGTCAGGGCGGCCGCCGCCTCCTGGTGCAGGTTCAGGCGGAGCAGCACCTCGGCGCGGTCCTCACGCGCGGCCAGGCGCAACTCCTCGAGGCGGGCCCGCTCCGCCTGGGCGAACGGACCGGGGACGCCGCACAGGGCGGGGCCCGACCAGCACCCCACGGCGGCGTTCAGGGCGCGGAGGCAGCCGCGCAGGTCGCCGTCGCCGTCCAGCCGGCGGGCTTCGGCCAGACGGCGCTCGAAGTCCTCGACGTCCACCTCCACCGGCCCGCGGGCCAGGACGTATCCGCCCGACCGGGACAGCAGGACCGAGTAGGAACCCCGCCGGCCCCCCTGCGGCTCCAGGATCCGCCGCAGCCCGGCGATGTAGGTGTAAACGCTCTGCTCGGCGGTGTTCGGCGGGCGTTCCCCCCAGAGCCCGCTGATCAGTGCCTCCTTGGTCGCGACCTGTCCCATGTGCGCGGCGAGCATGCACAGGGCCGCGCGCTGCAGAGGAGGCCCGAGGTCGACGCTCCGCCCATCCCTCCACGCGGCGAGGGGCCCGAGCATCCGCAGGCGGCAGGGCGAGTGCCCGGACGTTTTACGCTCATTCGCGCTATCCATACGTCTGAACTCCACCTGGTAACGGCGCCGATGCATTCTGTGGGTGACCGGGGTCGGGTGAAATGGCGCTCGCACGCCGAGCACGCGCGATGAGTCGCCGCTGCACTCGTCGCAACTGCACCCCGGCTGTTCCCCCAAAACTGTGGCTTCGCGATGACATCCCCGTGTTCGCCGGTCATCGGGCACGTCGTTGGACCCTTCCGGCAGAGCATCAAATATGCCATCTTCCATCTAGATATCGTCTAGACGCTTCCGGCAATGCGCCAGTCCCGGTTGGCCCGGAGTTTTCTACTGCCTGGTAAGCCCGCCGGTCACATCGTTTGACCTGCCCGGATGACCTGAGTGGGGGTTACGGGTCGCGGTTGTGGGACGACCCGGTGCCGCAGCGGGAGCGTTACCCGGTGACTGCCGTCCTGGCCGGGACCGGCAGTCACCGGGCAGTGGTCACCGCATGCTCTGACCCCGGCTGACCAGTCCTGATCCGAGCAGGTCTCGTGTTCTCGATCTCGCCTGCCTCGGGATCGGCGCCGCCGGATGTACGGACGCGAAATTGCGGGGGAACGATTCGCGCGAATAGGCACGTTCGCCCGTTGTGTGACGATCTGGTGTGTCCGCACGGCTTTCATGCCGGGGTTGCGAGCGGGCCTACCGGCCGCCGTCGAAGATATGGGCCGGCGGTCGCCTCCACTGTTCCCGTGACAGTCGGAGCCGGCGGAGAAGCCGGAGGACGCGCTAGGGCATCACGCCCTCGCGTGATCCGAGTCGCGTCCCCGCGGGCACCCGCGCTCGCTCGTATTGGTTTCCGGGACCGCCACAAGTCGGCGTGGCGGTCGGGAATTCTGGCAAATATCCTGGAATTGGCGCGCATGTACCGGGTATTCGAAAAAGCGGTCGTTTCATGTGGTCTTCCGAAACAGGGCGGGGGAAGGTGCCGATGCCGTCGCGTGAATTGAGTGCCGGGTTACTCCTGTCAGAAATTGTGACCCGAACTGTGAGTGCAGCCGGTCAAGAAGTCGGCCCTGTTCCGCTGATCAATTGTCCGCCGCCCGGCCCGGGCCGGGCGGGCGGCCGCTCCCTGGCAGCAGGGGTCTGCCGGGAGCGGCCCGTCCGCCTCCAGCAGCAGTTACATGCTCAGCAGCAGTTGATGGCGTCCATCCAGCGTTGCTGAGGAGGAGACGGGGCGGCACTGTTGGCCGTAGCATTGCCACCAAGGGTCACAAGGGCCACAATCAGGGCGGTAAGTAGATACGAGGCTGGGCGGCGCACTATGGATCTCCCATCAACTCGGAACTGCCTGGCCTACAATATTTCAGGAGTTGCCAATGGCCGCGCAAGATCTGGTCGGACAGCGCATCAAGGCGATACGACGGCAGCGCGGGCTCTCGCAAGCGCAGTTGGCGCATCCTGAACTTTCCGACAGTTACGTATCGCTCATCGAGAGCGGTAAGAGGACGCCGACGCCGGCCGTTCTCGAACTGCTCGCCCAGAAGCTCGATTGCTCGCTCACCTACCTCGTCAACGGCGTGACGGCCGAGCAGATGGAGGACCTGGAGGTCGGCCTCAGCTTCGCGCGCATGGCGCTCGAGAACGGCGAGGTCGCCGAGGCCCGCCGCAGGTACGCCGAACTGCTCGGGGACGGCAACCTGCTTGGTCTCACCGCGCTGCGGGTGGAGGCCCGCTACGGGTACGCCCTGGCCCTGGAGGCGTGCGGCGAGCTCGGTGAGGCGATCTCGGTTCTCGAGGAGCTCGACGGCTCCGAGGCGGAGGCGATGCCGCAGGAGCGCAAGATCGCCGTGGCGCTGGCCCTGTGCCGGTGCCACCGTGAGCGGGGTGATTACTCCGCCGCCGTGCACGTGGGTGAGCGGGCGCTGGCCGGTTTCGCCCGCAGCGGCTGGAGCGACGAACTGGTCGAGCTCGGCGCCACCCTTCTGGCGGCGTACATGGTGCGCGGCGACCTGTTGCGCGCGGGGCACTTCGCGAATGAGCTACTGGCCGCGGCCGAGACTCTCGGCACCCCAAGAGCGATGGTGGCCTCGTGCTGGAACGCGGCGCAGGTGCTGGAGAAGAGCGGCCGGGGCGAGGAGGGCATGGCGCTCCTCGAACGAGCGCTCGCCTACCAGTCGGAGAACGGCGAACCCCGCAATCTCGCGCGGCTGCGCCAGGCATACGCCACCATGCTGCTCTGGGTGCGTCCCGAGGAGGCGGAGCGGGCACAAGAGCTGCTCCTGAGGGCCCAGCGGGAGCAGGAGGAATCGGCCACCAGCGCCTTCGACCGGGCGCGGACCGCCTGTGTCCTCGCCTCGGCGGAGATCGTCCTCGGGCGCCCGGACAAGGCTGTGGACCACCTCAGGAACGCGCTGGCGCAGGTGCAGCACACCAAGAGCGGTCTCCCGGGGCGCGCCAACCTTCTGCTCGGCCAGGCGTACTTCCTGCTCCACCAGGACGGGGACGCGGCGGCGGCGCTCGACCTGGTCACCGGCTGGCTGCAGGATGCGCCGCAGACCCTGAAGGCCGCCGAGGACTGGATGAACGTGGCGGAGATGCGGCGGCGGATCGGCGACGACGAGCAGAGCGTCGCGGCCTACCAGCGGGCGCTCGCCTGCGCCGGGCTCTGACCGCGCGCACGGGCGCCGGGCCTACGGGCATCGGGCTCTGCCGGGCCGGGGGCTGCTCGCCCTCCGGCCCGGCTCGCTCCCTATTCGCGCCCATCTCGGAGACGAGGGCGGTCCGCGAGCGGATCGGCCGGGGCTGTGTGATCGGCTCGCGCGATGCGGTGCCCGTCGTGCGAGCGGCCGTGTGAAGGGCCGGCAACGGGCGTGATCAGGGACTCCTTCGGGCAGTCCCCGGTCTTCCGGTGCGGGGTACGGACCGGAGCCCCGCGTCGGTAGCCTGGAAGTGCCATGAAAAGACCATTCCTCGCCGCCGTCGCCGCGATCGTGGCGGCTCTCCTGCTGTGCGCCGCGCCGGCCCAGGCGCACACGTCGCTCAAGAGTAGCGACCCGCAGAAGAACGCCCAGGTCAAGACCTTGCACGAGGTCACACTCGAGTTCGCGGACTCCGTTCAGTTCCCGGTCGTGGTCGTCCGCGGCGAGGACGGCAAGCGCTACGAGAAGGGCGGCCCGGTCGTCGACGGGCCCAAGGTCACCGCTGCCGTGACCGAGCCGGTTCCCCCGGGGCGCTACACGATCGCCTGGCGGGTGGTCTCCCCTGACGGGCACCCGCTGGAGGGGGAGATCCCGTTCACCGTGGTCGGCGACCAGTCCGTGGGGGCGGCGACCTCGGCGGCCGCTCCCGGCGGTTCGTCCTCCGCGTCCGCGCCCGCGACGGCACCGGCCGTGCAGGCCGATGACGGCGGGCAGAAGGGCGTCCCCGGCTGGGTCTGGGCGGTGATCTTCGGAATCGCCGGTGTCGGCATCGGGATGTTCCTGAGTCTGCGGAAGAAGCCGTGAACAGGGCGGTGCGCCTGACCGCCGCCGCGCTCTGCGCGGCCGTCGGCGCACTCGTCATCGCGATGGTGGCCGGCGGCGCCGCGACGCCGCGGATCATCCCCGGCCTGCCCGACGAGGGCACGCTGACCCGCTGGATGCTGCCGCTGTCGAAGCTCGCGATGGACGTCTCCGGCGTCCTGACCGTCGGGCTGCTGGCCGCGGCCGCGGCGTTCCTGCCCAGCGACAAGGGCCTGCTCGGCAAGCAGGCACAGAGCTACGTGAAGGGCGCGTCGTGGTCCGCGCTGGCCTGGGCCGTCGCCGCGGCGGTGGCGCTGGTCTTCAGCCTCTCGGAGACACTCGGCATGCCGGTGGGGCAGGTGCTCGCGGGCAACGAGCTCACCAGCTACGCCAGCCAGGTGCCGCAGGGCATCGCGCTGACCCTGGTCGTGCTGTTCGCCGTCGCCATCGCGCTGTTCGCCCGGGGCGCGATCACGGCGGGCGCCGCCGGGGGGCTGCTGGCCTTCGCGCTCGTGACGCTGCTGCCGCCCGCGCTAACCGGGCACCAGGCCACCTCGCCCAACCATGGGCTGGCCACCACCTCGGTCGCCATGCACCTGCTCTTCCTGGCCCTGTGGGTGGGCGGCCTCGGGGTGGTCAGTGTCCACGCGCTGCGCGGGCAGCCGCTCCTGGACGTCGCCGCCGCGCGCTTCTCCCGGATGGCCCTGTGGTGCTTCCTCGGCGTCGGGCTCTCCGGTCTCGCCAGCGTCTTCGCCCGGCTCGCCTCGCCCGAGGCGGTGTTCACCACGTCGTACGGCCTGCTGATCGTCGCCAAGTCGGCCGCGTTCGCCGTGCTCGGGTTCATCGGCTGGCGCCACCGCGGCCGTACGCTGCCGAGGCTGTCGGCGGGGGAGCCGCACGCCTTCCTCCGCCTCGCGCTCAACGAGGTCCTGCTGATGGGGGCGACGATCGGCCTGGCCGTGGCGCTGTCCCGGACCGCTCCGCCGCCCGTCGACACGCCGGTCGACCGCGCGTACGAGCTGCTCGGCTACCTGGTCCCGCCGCCGATCTCGCTCGGGAACCTGCTGACGCTGTGGTGGTTCGACCTGTTCTTCGCCGTGCTCGCGGTCGTCATGGCCGGTCTGTACGCCGCGGGGGTCGTGCGGCTGGTCCGCAGGGGCGACCGGTGGCCCGTCGGCCGCACGGTCAGCTGGTCCATCGGCGTCGTCATCCTCGTCCTGTCCACGCAGAGCGGAGTGGCGCGCTACTCGCCGGTGCTGTTCAGCGTGCACATGACCGAGCACATGATCCTGTCGATGCTGGTTCCGATCTTCCTGGTGCTCGGCGCGCCGGTGACGCTGGCGCTGCGCGCGCTCAAGTCCGCCGTCCGGCGGGGTGACCGGGGGCCGCGCGAGTGGCTCACGGTGATCCTGCACAGCAGGGTCATGAAGGTCGTCAGTCACCCCGCGATCGCGACGGCGATCTTCGTGGTGTCGACGTTCGCCCTGTACTTCACCCCGCTGTTCGCCGCGGCGATGGAGGAACACCTCGGTCATATCGCGATGACCGTGCACTTCCTGCTCAGCGGCTCCCTGTTCTTCTGGGTGATCATCGGGGTGGACCCGGCGCCGTACAAGCTGCCCCACTACGGGCGGCTGCTGCTGCTCATGGTGACCATGCCGTTCCACGCGTTCTTCGGGATCGCCCTGATGAGCATGGGCACCGTGCTCGCGTCCGGCTACTACGACCAGCTCGGGCGCACCTGGGGGGTCTCCTCCCTGACCGACCAGCAGACCGGCGGCGGGATCGCCTGGGCCTTCGGCGAGATCCCCACGCTGATCGTGCTGCTCGCGCTCGGCTTCCAGTGGTGGCGCGACGACGAGCGGGTCGCACGCCGGGCCGAGCGCCGTGCCGACGCCGTCGCCGCCAAGTCCGGCGGCACCGGGGACGCGGAGCTCGACGCCTACAACGACTACCTGACGAAGCTGAACAAGCGGGATACGGCCGCCGGGTAGGCCGTCGCCGAAGTCGCGCGGCGCCTCGCCGGAACGGGCGAAGCGCCGCGCACCCGTCGTGGAGCTCGGCTAGGGAAGGGTCAGGATCTCGTGACCCGTCTCGGTCACCACGATCGTGTGCTCGAACTGCGCGGTGCGCTTGCGGTCCTTGGTCACCGCGGTCCAGTTGTCGGGCCAGATCTCGTAGTCGATCGTGCCGAGCGTGAGCATGGGCTCGATCGTGAACGTCATCCCCGGCACCAGGGTCACCGACAGCGAGGGGTCGTCGTAGTGCGGCACGATGAGCCCGGAGTGGAACGAGGCCCCGATGCCGTGCCCGGTGAAGTCCCGGACGACGCCGTAGCCGAAGCGCTTGGCGTACGCCTCGATGACCCGGCCGACGATGTTGAGCTGGCGGCCCGGCGCGACGGCCCTGATCGCCCGCATCGTCGCCTCGCGGGTCCGTTCGACCAGCAGGCGGGACTCCTCGTCGACCTCCCCCACCAGGAAGGTGGCGTCGGTGTCGCCGTGCACGCCGCCGATGTACGCGGTGATGTCGACGTTGACGATGTCACCGTCGCGCAGCACGGTGTCGTCGGGGATGCCGTGGCAGATCACCTCGTTGATCGACGTGCACAGCGACTTCGGGTAGCCGCGGTAGCCGAGCGTCGAGGGGTAGGCGTCGTGGTCGCAGAGGAACTCGTGCCCGATGCGGTCGAGCTCGTCGGTCGTCACGCCGGGGGCGACGTGCTTGCCGACCTCCTCCAGCGCCTGTGCGGCGATCCGGCCCGCGATCCGCATCCTCTCGATGGTCTCGGGGGTCTTGACGTCGCTGTCGCCCTTCTTGGGCTCGGCCTTCCCCACGTACTCGGGGCGGGGGATGTGGGCGGGAACCTTGCGGGTGGGCGAGATGCGCCCGGGGCGGAGCAGCGTGGTCATGCGGCCAAGTCTAGTTGCGCGTCAAGGGGGCACGATTATGAGCGTGAGCGATCAATGGTGGTTCTGCCTGAAGCACATGACCGTCGAGCCCGAGAAGGGCTGCCCGAACAAGGACCGGCTCGGCCCCTACGACTCCCGCGACGCCGCCGCCCACGCCCTGCAGACGGCGGCCGAGCGCAACAAGAGCTGGACCGAGCAGGACAAGGAATGGGACGACTGACCCCCTGACTCCTGCCGCACCCGGCCTTCTCCGCGCCCCCGGGCCGGTTCTCCCCGCGTCACCGTCCCGGGGTCGTGGCGGGTTCGGGCGCCTGCCTGCGTGCTGTCGCGCGGCGGGCGACGAGCCGGCCGAGCGTCCACACGCCGATGCCGCTCCACACCAGGTTGAGGATCGCCGAGGGCCAGGCCGAGTGGTACGCGCTGTTGATCATCAGGGTGGCCGCCCCGCCGAAGTTGAGCAGTTGATACGGCAGGCCGTTCCCGGACATCCTGCCGGACGACACCAGCGCGTACGCGAGCAGGAGGACGACGGCTCCCACGGTGCCGATGATCGTGATGAAGGCGGACATCAGAACGACTCGCCGTCCACGGAGATGGTCATGGCGCGATGATCGTGCCCGTGGAGAGTGAAGAGCAAGTAGCCGTCTCCTCGGCGACTCGCCCGGCTCGAACGGGAGGTCGGCCTGTTCGATCTCAGTCGCTCACCCGGGGGCCGGTGATGCGATCGGCCAGGCGGGCGAGGCGTTCCCGCAGGCCGAGCCGCCGCACCTCCCCGGCCGCGCTGCTCACCAGGTGCTGCGCCGCGTCGAAGCTCAAGGCGGCCCCCTCGGCCGGTACGGCGATCGCGTCGTGGGCCAGCGACTCCAGTTCGGGATCGCCGCCGTCGACGGCGAGGATGGTGGCGCCGGTGCGGCGGGCGTCCTCCACACGCTCCAGCAGGGGAACGGGCGCCCGCTGCTCGGCGACCACGAAGAGGGTCTCGCCCCTGCCGGTGCTCCGCAGGCGCTCCATGCCGATCCGCAGGTGGGCGGGGGCGCCCGGCGGCGGCGCCCAGCGGATGAGGGTGGGGGAGAGCTGGGCGAGCCCCGACAGCCGGGCCTCGTCCGCGAGATGGGCCGTGACGTGCCACGGTTCGTCGTCGGGGGTGCCGACGACGAGGAGCCCACCGGGCGACCGGGTCGCCCGCAGGGCCAGGCCGAGCTCCCTGGTGCGTTCGAGCCATCCGGTGGAGGCGAGCACTTCGCGCAGCAGGTTCACCGATGCGGCGTCCATGCACGCCATGGTGCCCGACGGGGCGCGTTAAGTCCCGCCGATCGGGTTCTTGACACACCGTTACCAACACGTAACGATCAGTGCGCGGCGCCGAACCTGGAACGTGATCCGACAGCCGGAAGGCGACTACATGAACCTTCGCGTTCGTGCCACCCTGTCCATGATCGGGGTTTTCCTCCTGCTGCCCGCGCTGGGCGGCACCGCACGCGCGGCCTCCGCTGGGGACGTCGTCGAAGCCCTTCCCACGACCGTCTATCTCGCGCCCGGCAAGCTGCTGGAGGTGCCGGTCAAGGCGTGGCATCTGCGCTACCGGTCCACGTCCGCCACGGGAGAGCCGAACGTCGTCTCGGGCACCCTGCTCGTGCCCGGGTCCTCCTACTCCCACGGCACGCGGCCCATCGTCGGGTACGCCGTGGGGACGCACGGCCTGGGCGACCAATGCGCGCCGTCGGCCGCGATGGCGGGCGGCACCGAGGCCGAGCTCGCCATCATGAGCCTGATGCTGCTCAAGGGCTGGGCCGTGGCGGTGACCGACTACGAGGGTCTGGGCACGCCGGGCGACCACACCTACATGGCGGGCCTGTCCCAGGGGCACGCCGTGCTCGACTCGATCAGGGCGGCGGCGCGGGTGCCGGAGGCGAACCTGTCCGGCGCCGCCCCCGTCGTGGTGATGGGCTACTCCCAGGGCGGGTCGTCGGCGGCCTGGGCCGCCCAGCTCCAGCCGTCGTACGCGCCCGAACTGCGGCTGAAGGGGGTCGCCGCGGGCGGAGTGCCGGCCGATCTGCGGGCCGTGGCCGACCACCTGGACGGCACGCCGGACTTCGGGCTGGCCGCGGCCGCCGGAATCGGGATGAACGCCGCCTATCCCGAACTGCACCTGGAGAAGTACCTGACGTCCGAGGGCGCGGCGCTGTTCGGCGACGCGCGCGACGACTGCGTGAGCGATCTGCGTGCCAAGTTCGGCGGCCGGCGGCTGGCGGAGCTGACCACGGCCGACGTCACGAACCTGCCGGCCTGGCGGGCCCGGCTCGCCGAGAACCGCCTCGGCGGGTCCGCGCCGCGGGTGCCGCTGTTCCTGTACCACGCCAAGGGCGACGAGCTCATCCCGTACGAGGTGGGCCGCACCCTGCGGCGGGAGTACTGCGCGCGAGGCGTGAACGTGCTGTGGACCGCCCTGCCGGTCGGCAGCCACGTGCTCGGCGCGGTCGAGGGCGCCCCGCTGGCGGTGGCCTGGCTGGCGACCCGGGTCGCCGGTCTCCCCGCGATCTCCAACTGCTGACCCCTGGGGCGCCGCCGGAGGTCTCCGCGGGCGCGGGACCGCCGGCGGCGGCCGCGGGCGAGGTCTCCGGCAGGCGGTTCCAGAAGGGGCCGTCGCCGCCGGGAACCCCGTCGACCGGCTCGGTTCACCGTCGCGGCCGTCCCGCGGATCACGTGTGTTCAGCGAGCCGGCCGGACGAGGCCGCCGTCGTAGGCCGCGATGACGAGGTGCGCGCGATCTCGTGCCCGCAGTTTGCTCAGCAGGCTGCCGATATGTGTCTTGACCGTCTTGATCGAGATCGTGAGCCTCGCCGCGATCTCGTCGTTGGACAGCCCGTGGCCGACCAGGGTGAGAACCTCGGTCTCCCGCTCGGTGAGAAGGCCCAGGCTCGCCGGCCTCGCGCCGGTGGGCTGGGCGATGTAGGCCTCGACGATGCGGGACAGGACCTTCGGGGAGAACGGCGATTCACCGTGATGAGTCCGGCGGATCGCGTCGAGGAGCTCGCGGGGGTGGCAGTCCTTGAGCAGGAAGCCAGCGGCGCCGGCGTGGAGGGCGGCGCGGACATACTCGTCAAGCCCGAACATCGTCAAAGCGATGACCTTCACCGTGCCGATGCCCGCGTCGGCCATGATGCGGCGGGTGGCCGTGATTCCGTCGGTGCCCGGCATCCGGATGTCCATGAGCACGACATCGGGACGCAGTTCGGCGCTGAGCCTCACGGCCTCGTCGCCGGTGCCCGCCTCGCCGGCCACCGTCAGGTCGTGGCCGGCGTTGACGACGGCGGCGAGGCTGTGGCGCAGCAACGGCTGGTCGTCGGCGATGACGACGCGGATCGGTTCTTCGCGGTCATTCACGAGATCCGGGCCTCCGGAATGCGGGCCGTGACCTCAAACCCGTTCTCCACGTGTTCGGCGTGGAGGGTCCCGCCGAGCACGTGGAGGCGTTCTCTGAGGCCCTCGATCCCGTGCCCGGCTCCCGGATGGGGCGTCCACCCGTCGACCGGACCCTCGTCCCTGACGCCGGCGACGATCCAGTCGCCGTCGCGGCGGACGTACACCTTCGCGCCGGTGGGCCCGGCATGGCGGGCGGTGTTCGTGAGGGCCTCCCGCACCACGGAGCAGACCGCGAGCTGGGCCCCGGGGCTGACGTCGTCGACGTCGCCGAGCTCGACGGTGACGGTCGGGCCCGCCCTCTCGGCGTCCTCGACGATGGCCGGCAGGTCGTGGAGGGACTCCGCGGGCCGAAGAGGCGGGGCCGCGCCGGTCGGGTCACGCAGCACGTCGAGCATGCGGCGCAGCTCCGTCGTGGTCTGCCGTCCGATGCGTTCGATGTCCGCCAGCGCGGCGGAGCTGTCGTCCTCCGCGCCGGTATAGCGCGCCGTGCTCGCCCGCACGGTGATCAGGCCGAGGCCGTGGGAGACGATGTCGTGCAGCTCGCGGGTGATCCGGAGCCGCTCCGCCTGCGCCGCGCGTTCGCCGGCCCACGCCGCCAGCCGGGCTTCGTACGTGATCCGCTGGCGGCGCGAACGCACAAGCGCCCATACGGTGACCGTCAACGCCAGCGCGGTGATGACCGCCGGGAGGACGATCGCGGTGGCGCCTGCGCGGTTGACCGCGAGAAGGGCGAGCAGGAGCACGACGTGAACGGCGACGGCCGATGGCCAGACTCGTCGCCCGCGTCTCGGGAGTGCGTGGTTCACCGCCATTCCCCAAACTCTAAGGACTCGCCGGTGAACGAGGCATCGGACCAGGGTCCGAGAGTCCCCGGTCCGAGCCGCGGCAAGGAGTCCGGTCTCCGGCCCGATGCATCGGCCTCCTGCTCCGGGATCCCATGGAGACATGATCACGGTTGATCGCCTCGTCAAACGGCGAGGCTCCAAGGAGATCCTGGCCGGCATCAGCTTCCGGGCCCGCCCGGGGAGGGTGACCGGATTTCTCGGGCCGAACGGCGCGGGCAAGAGCTCGACGCTGCGCATCCTGCTGGGCCTGGACCGGGCGACCTCCGGCACGGCGCTCATCGATTCCGTGCCGTTCGCGAGGCTTCGCGACCCGCTCGCCACCGTCGGGGCCGTGCTGGACGGCTCCGGCGCGCACCGGGCGCGTACGGGCCGGGCGCACCTGAGGTGGGTGGCACGGTCCGCGGGACTGCCGCGTACGCGCGTCGACGAGGTGCTCGAGATCGTCGGCCTGACGGACGCCGCGTCGAAGCGGGTCGGCGGTTACTCCCTGGGCATGGGGCGCCGCCTCGCGCTGGCGACGGCGCTGCTCGCGGACCCGGAGATCCTGATCCTGGACGAGCCGGTGAACGGGCTGGACCCGGACGGCATCCGGTGGATCAGGACCTTCCTCCGCGAACGCGCCGCGTCCGGGCGGACCGTGCTGCTGTCCAGCCACCTGATGGGAGAGCTCGCGGAAACGGTGGACGACGTCGTGGTCGTCGACGGGGGCAGGATCGTCGCGGACGGCACCCTTGAGGAGGTCACCGGCGCATATCGCACCCTTGAGGACGCCTTCTTCGCCCTCACCACGGGTGGTGCGCCGTGAGGGCGCTCGCGGCGGAGGTCTCGAAGCTCGCCTCGCTGCCGGCGGTGTGGATCGCGGCGGCGGCCGGGGTGCTCGTGCCGGGCGTGATCGCCGCGATCACCGCCTCCTCGGCCCTCGGCGCGATCACCCGTGGCGCAGGGACGACCGCCGGGATCGACACCGGCTATCAGGAGCTGGCCTTCGGCGTGGTGGGAGCGATCATCCTCGGTGTCGTCGCCATGAGCAGCGAGTACTTCACCGACAGCGCGGAGTCCGGAGGCGGGCGTCAGATCACCACCAGCCTGACCGCCGTCCCCTCCCGCCTCCGGCTGCTGCTCGCGAAAACAGCCGCGGTCGCGATCGCGAGCGCGTTGCTCGCGGTCGCCGCGTCGGCGGTCACCATGTCCGTCATCCGTGTCGTGCTCGGCGAGCACGCCCCGGCGCTGGGAACGGGCGACGTCCCGCGGCTGGCCGGTGTGGTCTGCTACTGGGTCTACACCGCGCTCCTCGCCTTCGGGGTCACCGTGCTCACCCGCCACGGGATCGTCCCGCTCGCGGTGTTCGTCGTGAACACCTCGGTCGTCACCGTCACCTACCTGCTGACCAAGATCACACCGTTGGCGAACTACCTGCCCGACATGGCCGGGGTGCGCATGTTCATCCGCGAGCTCGACGACGGCACCGCCGGGATCGGCCCGCTCGCCGGATGCCTCGTGATGACCGGCTGGGTGGCGGCGCTGCTCGTGATCGCCGTCGTCGCCTTCACGCGGAGGGACGCGTGACCGCCGTCCCCACGCCGGCGGCCCGCACCCGAGGCCGGGACGCGGCCAGGGCGCTCGCGGCGGAACTGTCGAAACTCGTGTCTCTTCCGGCGACCTGGCTCACCCTCGGAGGCGCCGCGGCGGTGAACCTGATCCTCACGTTCGCGTTCGCGCTCGCGGGTCTGCGGGGTGCGACCGGCACCACGAGTGCCGTCGACATCGGGCTGGCCTCGATCGGCTACACGCAGGCCGGCTTCGTCGTCCTCGGCGTCCTGGCCGCCTGCTCCGAGTACGACGGAGGGCAGATCCGCACCACGCTGACCGCGATGCCCCGCCGCGCCCTCCAGCTCACCGCCAAGCACCTCGCGGTGGTGATCGTCGTGCTGCCCGCGGCCGCGATCACGGCCGCGTCCGGCGTCGTGGTCGCCACCGGCGTGCTCGGCGACACGGCCGCGCCCATGACGCCGGGCCGTGTCGCCGGGGCGCTGAGCGGCGCGACCGGCTGCCTCGTGCTCACGACGTCGATCGGCACAGCCGTCGGCGCCCTGGTCCGCCGGACCCTCGCGGCGGTCGTCGTCCTGTTGGGGTACTTCTTCGTCGCCGGGCCGCTCCTGCGCGACCATACCCCTGTGGCGCGATACCTCCCGGACAGCGCCGGGTTCGCCCTGTGGTTCCCGGCGGCGGACGAGGCGGGAGCGGTGACACCGGCACAGGGGGCGCTGCTGCTCACGGCCTGGGCGATCGTTTCGATCGTCGCCGCGGTGTCCGCGTATCACCGCCGGGACGTGTGAAACACGTGGGGTTCCCACGGGCCGGGCCCGGGCGCTCCCGGCCGCGGTCTGCTGGCATGATCTGACGCATGGCTGAGCACACCACCGTAGATGCGCCCGACGTCTCCGGGCTGACCATCGGCATCCTGGGCGGCACCGGTGACCAGGGCAAGGGACTGGCCCGCCGGTTCTCGCTGGCAGGGCACACCGTGTTGATCGGCTCGCGCAGCGCCGAGCGCGCCCAGGAGGCGGCGCGTGAGGTCGGCGTGCGCGGGGCCGCGAACGCCGAGGTGGCGGCCGAGGCCGACGTCGTGATCGTCGCGGTGCCCTGGGAGGGGCACAAGGCCCTGCTGGAGTCCCTGCGCGAACCGCTCACCGGGAAGATCGTGGTGGACTGCGTCAACCCGCTCGGCTTCGACAAGCAGGGGGCCTACGCGCTGCCCGTGGAGGAGGGGAGCGCGGCCCAGCAGGCGGCGGCGGTGCTGACCGGCAGCCGGGTGGTCGCGGCCTTCCACCACGTGTCGGCGGTGCTGCTGCTCGATCCCTCGGTGGCGGAGATCGACCTCGACGTGTTCGTGCTCGGTGACGACCGTGAGGCCACCGACGTCGTACGCGCGCTCGCCGCCCGCATTCCCGGCGTACGCGGCGTCTACGCGGGACGGCTGCGCAACGCCGGTCAGGTCGAGGCGCTGACGGCGAACCTGATCTCGGTCAATCGCCGCTACAAGGCCCACGCGGGCATCCGGGTCACCGACATCTGAGGCTCACACGGCCGCGGCTGCTTGGTCACAACCGCCTGACGGGCCACCGGGCCGGGCAGCACATGGTCGGTGGCGGGCCAATCTGACAAGAGTGGCTTTTCTGGGTCATTCTGGACGGCATGAGCTCCCTGCATCCGGAAACGCGCGTCGTCCACCTGCCCCGGCCCACGCCGGAGGGCAGCACGCCGATCGCCATGCCGATCTACCAGACCTCGGGGTTCGTCTTCGACGACCCGGCCGTCTTCGCCGACGGCATGGGGCGGCCCGACGGGGCGTACGTCTACGGCCGGCTCTCCAACCCCACCGTGCGCGCCGTCGAGGAGGCCGTCGCCGGGCTGGAGGGCGGCGTGGCCGCCGTGGCCACCGGCTCGGGCATGGGCGCGATCAACGCCGTGCTGCTCGGCCTGCTGAAGTCGGGCGACCACGTGATCGCCCAGTCGGCGTTGTACGGCGCGACCGCGCAGGCGCTGACCGGCCTCGCCGGGCGCTTCGGCGTCGAGGTCACCCACGTCCCGCAGGACGACCCCGACGCCGTCAGGCAGGCCGTGCGGCCGACGACGAAGCTGCTGTATCTGGAGACCATCGCCAACCCGATGACGCAGGTGGCCGACCTGCCGGGGATGTGCGCGGCGGCGCGCGAGGCCGGGATCCTCACCGTGGTCGACAACACCTTCGCCTCGCCGGTCCTGTGCCGCCCCATCGAGCACGGCGCGGACATCGTGGTGCACTCCGTCACCAAATATCTGTCCGGGCACACCGACGTCCTCGGCGGGATCGCCGTCTTCGCCTCCGAGGACGTGTACCGCAGGGTGTGGTCGTACGCGGTGGAGCTCGGCGCCACGGCCGACCCGTTCGCGGCGTGGCTGACCCTGCGGGGGATGCAAACGCTGCCGCTGCGGATGGAGCGTCACTGCGCCAACGCCCGTGTGCTCGCGACGCGGCTCGCCGATCACCCGGCCGTGGCCGCGGTGCACTGGCCGGGCCTGCCCTCGCACCCGTCGTACGAGCTCGCGGCGAAGCTCCTGCCCGACTTCGGCGGGGTGTTCTCCTTCGACCTCGCCGGAGGGCGTGCCGCGGGTGAGGCGTTCATGCGCAACGTGCGGCTCGCGCTGCTCGCGCCCTCGCTCGGCGGCGTGGAGACGTTGATCCTCCACCCGGCCACCACGTCGCACCGTACGGTGAGCACCGAAGGCCTGGCCGCGGCGGGCATCGGCGAGGGGACGGTCCGGGTGGCCGTGGGCATCGAGCACGCCGAGGACCTGTGGGCCGACTTCGCCCAGGCGCTCGACGCGATCTGAGCCGCCCTCGGGCGACGGCCGCCGCGGGCGCGGCGGCCGTCGGCCGGGGGGTCAGCGGTAGCTGTGCTCGGGCCGGGGGAAGACCCCGGAGACGACCTCGTCGGCGTACGCGCGGATCGCCCGGTCCATCTCGCCGGCCAGGTCGAAGTACTTCTTCACGAACTTCGCGGGCTGCGGGGTGAGGCCCATCAGGTCCTGCCAGACGAGGACCTGCGCGTCGGTGTGGGGACCCGCGCCGATGCCGATCGTGGGGACGCTCAGCGACGTGGTGACCCGCTGGGCGAGGTCGGCGGGCACGCATTCGAGCACGACGGCGAAGGCGCCCGCGTGCTCCAGCGCCTTGGCGTCGGCCATGAGCTCGTCACCCGCCTGGCCGCGGCCCTGCACCCGGTAGCCGCCGAAGGCGTTGACCGACTGCGGGGTCAGGCCGAGGTGGGCCACGACCGGGATGCCGGCCGACACGAGCAGCTCGACCTGCGGGAGGACCCGGCGGCCGCCCTCCAGCTTGACGGCGTGCGCGCCGGCCTCCTTCATGAAGCGGGCCGCGGTCTCCAGGGCCTGCTGGGGCGAGGCCTGGTAGGAGCCGAACGGCAGGTCGGCCACGACCATCGCCCGCGACGAGCCGCGTACGACCGCCGCGGTGAGCGGGATGAGGTCGTCGACCGTGACGGGCAGCGTGGAGTCGTACCCGTAGACGACCATGGCGGCGGAGTCGCCCACGAGCATCACCGGGATGCCCGCCTCGTCGAACACCCGCGCTGTCATGGCGTCGTACGCCGTCACCATGGGCCACTTCTCGTGGCGCTCCTTGGCCGCGGCGATGTCGCGGACGGTGACCCTGCGCCCTGCGGCCCCGCCGTAAAGGGCGGGTTCGGACACGACGGAAACAGAGGACATGGCTACCTCCAGGCCTCGTGGCGCCCCTGTGGCGTCCCCGGACAGTCAGATCATTGCATGCCGACATGGCGTGGAACACCCCGGACGGGCGGCGTAATCCGGCCCTGCGACGGCTGGGACGAGTGGGACGAATGAGCCGACCCGGCCGCGCGATTGTCGGAGGCGCCCGGCACAATGCCGTGCGGAGGTAAGGAACCACAATGGCTTTTGATCGTTACCGGCGGGTGCTCGCCCTGCCGGGCGTGCGGGCGCTGCTGCTGGTCGGCATGATCGCGAGAATCCCCCTCACCGGCACCGGAATGACCCTGACCCTGCACGTGGTCAACAGCCAGCACCTGGGCTTTCTCCAGGCGGGTCTGGTCGGCACCGCCTCGATGGCGGGCACCGCGGTCGGCTCGCCGCTCGTCGGCCGCTTCGTCGACCGCCGCGGGCTGCGGCCGGTGCTGGCCGTGACGACCGCCGTGCAGCTGTGCCTGTGGTGCGCCGCGCCGGCGATGCCGTACGCCGTGCTGCTGCCGGGCGCGCTGATCGGAGGGCTGTTCAGCCAGCCGGTGTTCGGGGCCATCCGGCAGTGCGTGGCCGCGATGGTGCCCGTGGAGAACCACCAGACCGGTTTCGCCCTCGACTCGATGGGCGTGGAGCTGTCGTACATGGTCGGGCCCGCCCTCGCCGTCGCGAGCGTGACGGCGTTCGGCAGCACCGCGACGATGTACGGCGTGGCCGTGGGCCTGGTGGGCTCGGGGGTGGCGCTGTACCTGCTGAACCCGCCCACGCGGTCGGCCGAGGAGGAAGCGGGGCACGAGGGCGCCGTCCCCCGGCGGCAGTGGCTGCGGCCCGGCCTGCTCGCCCTGCTCTGCCTGGTGTCCGGGCTGACCTTCGTGCTCACCGCGACCGAGCTGAGCGTCGTGGCGATGCTCAAGGCCGGCGGCGCGACCGCCTGGACGGGCCTGGTCATCGCGCTGTGGTGCGCGTTCTCGCTCGTCGGGGGGTTCGTGTACGGCGGGCTGCCCCGGGGGCTGTCACCCGCGGTGCTCGCGGGCGGCCTGGCGGTGCTGACCGCGCCCGTGGGCCTGGTCGGCGGGGGCTGGGGCTGGCTCTGCCTGGCGCTGGCGCCGGGCGGGCTGCTGTGCGCGCCGGCGCTGTCGTCCACCGTCGACGCCGTCAACCGGCGCGTCCCGGCGGCGGCGCGGGGCGAGGCGATGGGCCTGCACGGCACGTCGCTGACGATCGGGGGAGCCCTGGCGGGACCCCTGGCCGGTGGGCTCCTGGACGCCCACGGCCCCGCCTGGGCCTTCGCCGTGTCCGGAGCGGTCGGCCTCGCGCTGGCCATGTTCGCCGCCCTGGTCTGGCGCGGTGCTCCGGCCGCTACGGCGCCCCTCCCCGCTCCCGCCGTGGAGTAGGGAGGAGGACCGGGCCGGGCGGGGGGAATCGTTTCCGCCCGGGCCGGGAATAGAACCGGCCCCCGCGCGGATGTACAGGGGGTGCGTGCGGCCGTCCCCCGGGACCGCCGCGCGAGACGCCGTGCGCCGCCCGCTCCGGATGGCCGCGCGAGACGCCGTGCGCCCCGGCGCTCGGGGGCGTGCCGGGGCGGACGCGCGTCTGAGACGAGCGGTGTGCGGGCCGGCACCCGGCCGAGCGATCTCGTCCAGCTGGCCGGCGGGTGCGGCGGCGCCGGATGGATTATGAAACGGTCCCGTTGCGTATCGGAATGAAAGAGCGCTACGCTTGCGTTGCGAAACTCACGCGTAGCGAAATCATGGGGGACTCCTTGGAAGCTCAAACAGACGCTCATACAGGTCACCCACGCCGATGGCAGGTCCTCGGCGTGATGGTGTTCAGCCTGCTGGCCGTCGTTCTCGACAACACCATCCTCAACGTGGCGATCAAGACGATCGCCGATCCCGTTCACGGCCTGGGTGCGACCCAGAGCCAGCTCGAATGGGCGATGAACTCCTACACGCTGGTGTTCGCCGGCCTGTTGTTCACCTTCGGGGTGCTGGGCGACCGCTATGGGCGCAAGCGGATGCTCATGGCCGGCATGGTCCTGTTCGGGCTGGCGTCCCTGGCCAGCGCGTACGCCCAGGACCCGATGCAGCTCATCGCGGCGAGGGCCCTGATGGGCCTCGGCGGCGCCGCCATCATGCCGGCCACGCTGGCGGTCATCTCGAACGTCTTCCCGATCCACGAGCGGGGCAAGGCGATCGGCATCTGGGCAGGCGGCGTCGGCATCGCCGTGGCGATCGGCCCGATCACGGGGGGCGTGCTGCTCGAGCACTTCTGGTGGGGTTCGGTCTTCCTCGTCAACGTGCCCATCGTGCTCGTCGGCCTCGCGCTGATCGCCACGATCGTGCCCGATTCGAAGGACCCGAACAAGACCGGTCTCGACCCCGTCGGCGTGCTGCTGTCCATCCTCGGCCTGATCAGCCTCGTCTACGGCATCGTCCGGATCAGCGACCTCGGCACCGTCGCCGACATCTCGGTCATCGTGCCGTCGCTGCTGGGTCTGGCGATCCTCGCCGCCTTCGTCTGGTACGAGAGCCGCATCGACCACCCCGCGTTCGACGTGCGTAACTTCCGCAACGCCGGCTTCTCCACCGCGATCGCCACCGTCGGCCTCGTGTTCTTCGCGGCCATGGGCGTGATGTTCTTCCTGGCCTTCTACTGGCAGATCGTCCGGGGCTACTCGCCGCTGCAGTCGGGGGCGCTCGTGCTGCCGTTCGCGGCCGCTCAGCTCATCTTCGCGCCGCAGAGCGCGCGCATGGTGCAGAAGTACGGCGCCCGGGCCGTCGGCACGGTCGCGATGCTCGTCATCACGCTGGCCCTGGCGTGCTACGCATTCGTGCAGGTGGACACCCCGATCTGGATCCTGCTGGCCCTCGGCTTCGTCCAGGGTGCGGCGATGGCCAACATCATGCCCCCGGCGACCACGGCCATCATGAACGCGCTGCCGCGTGAGAAGGCCGGTGTGGGCTCCTCGATGAGCAACGTCGTCCGGCAGGTCGGCGGCACGCTGGGCATCGCCATCCTCGGCGCGGTCCTGTCCGCCAGCTACCGCAGCGACATGGAGGACAAGGTCACCGCCCTGCCGGAGCAGCTCCGCCACGTCGTGACCGAGTCCATCTCCGGTGCCGCCGGCGTCGCCGGCCAACTGGGCGCGCGGGGGGCGAGCCTGCTCGACGCCGCGAACGCCGCGTTCGTCACCGGCGTCCACTGGGCGGCCCTCGGGTCGGCCTTCGTGGCCCTCGTCGGCACCGTCGTGGTGGCCCGCTGGATGCCGGGCAAGGCCTCGGTGGACGCCGCTGTCACCAGGGCTGAAACCGAAAAGGAAGCAGCGGTAGTGTGAACCTGCCATGAAGACGCAGCAGACGGCTGAGGGGGCGGCCCGCCCGGCGGGCCGCCCGCGCAGCGAGAAGGCGGACAGGTCGATCATCGAGGCGACTCTCGAACTGCTCGGTGAGGGCATCGGAGTTTCGGAGCTGTCCATCGAGTCGATCGCCAGCCGCGCCGGTGTCGGGAAGACCACGATCTACCGCCGGTGGTCCAACAAGGAGGACCTGGTGGTGGACGCCCTGGCGACACTCAAGCCGCCGATCCCGCTGCCGCAGGGCGGCACCGTACGCGACGACCTGGTGACCTACCTCCGGGTGATCCAGGAGGAAACCCGCCACCACCGCACCCGCTGCATCATGAACATCGCCATGAGCGACTCCGAACGGCACCCCCGGCTGGCGGAGCGGTTCCGCCAGCTGGCCGTGGAGCCGCGCAGGGCGGTGGTGGCGGCCGTCCTGCGGCGTGGCATGGAAACCGGGGAACTGCGAGCGGACCTCGACGTGGACATGGCACTGGCGCTCCTCAGCGGGGCGATGATCTGGCTCACGAAGTGGTCCCACGCCGACGCCTCCCAGGCCGACCTCCCGGAGCGGATCATCGACGAGGCGCTCAAGGGCTTCCGCTCCCGACCCTCCATCGCCGAGCCGTGACCCGGGTCCCCATCGCCGAGCCGTGACCCGTTCCTCCACCCCCGAGCCGTGACCCGGGTCTGCACCGCATGGTGATGCGGCCCTTCACCTCCAAGCCGTGAGCCGTGAGCCGTGAGCCGTCACAGGCTCACCACGGCCTCCGACAGGCTCCCGCGGGCTCGCGGAGCGGCGCAACGCGCCGGCCCGCGTCTCGGTGGGATCCGGGTACCACTGGCGGGCATGGACGCGAGGACGGACGGCCGTCTGCCGACGAGGCCGTCTCCAACGACCCCCTGACCGGTGCCGGGCCCTGCCCGGCACCGGTCACGGCGTTCCTGCGTCAGGCCCGCCTCGAGCGCGCCGCACATCCGGCTGTGCCATCGTGGCCATCGTGATGAAGCAGAACTCTCCCGGCGACAAGAGCGCGTAGGCGAGCTGAGTTGCCCGGCTACAACGATCGAGGTGGGACGCGAAAATCCTGCCTTTTCTGGCTTCTGACGGGTGTCGTCGCGACAGTGGTCGCGGCGGCCCTCGGCGCGGTCGGCTTGGTCATATGGTGGACTTCGGCTCTGAAGTCCCATCAGACGGAGCTGATGGAGCGAGATCGAGCGGCGATGGACCGTCAGGCGATCCTCGTCGGTGAGGCACTGTACGAGGGCAGCCGTGACGGCACGCTCACCGACGCGGAAATCAACAGCGCCACCAGGGGCTTCCCGTGGCATGCGGGTCGAAGTGCGAGCCAGATCCGGGTGGTGGTGCGGACCATGCCGACGACGCCGGTGAAGGCGCGGTGCTTCGTCTACCTGTTCTCATCGCCGCTGTCGTCGAACGCCCGCCCTCAGATCAGTGAGGTCGACAGCTGCGAGGAGGCCGTCCACCACCCCCGGCCCTCGGCCGGCTGGCGGTAGTAGCCCCAGGCGCCACGCCCGTAGATCATCGTGACCCACCACCAGCGCAGGTCCAGGCCGTGATCTCAGTGTCACCGGAGCACTAGAGGCGCTCGCGCCAGCGGGTGGTGATGGGCAGGCGGCGGTCGCGGCCGAAGTTCTTGGGCGTGATCTTCGGACCCGGCGGGTACTGGCGACGCTTGTACTCGGCGAGGTCCACCAGGCGGATGATCTGTGTGACCAGCTCGGGATCGTGACCGGCGGCGACCAGCTCGTCGCGGCCCATGTCTCGCTCCACGTAGTCGCGCAGCAGCCGGTCGAGCACCTCGTACGGCGGGAGCGAGTCGGTGTCGCGCTGGTCGGGCCGCAGCTCCGCGCTCGGTTCCTTGGTGATCGAGTTCTCTGGGATCGGGGGCTGCCCCGGCTGGGCGTTGCGCCACTCCGCGAGCTTCCAGACCACGCTCTTGAGCACGTCCTTGATCGGGGCGAACCCGCCCGCGGAGTCGCCGTACAGGGTGGAGTAGCCGGTGGCCAGCTCGCTCTTGTTGCCGGTGGTCAGCACCAGGTGGCCGTGCTCGTTCGACAGGCTCATCAGCAGCATGCCGCGCACGCGGGCCTGCAGGTTCTCGGCCGCCAGGCCGTGCAGCTCGATCTCCTTCTCGAACGCCGCGACGATGTCGGCGATCGGGACGACCTGGGAGTTGACCCCTTGGCGGCGCACCAGCTCCTCAGCGTCCGTGATCGAGTGGTCCGAGGAGTAACGCGAGGGCATGAGCACGACGTGGACCCGCTCGGGCCCGACGGCGTCGGCGGCGATCGTGGCGACGAGGGCGGAGTCGATGCCGCCCGACAGGCCGAGGATGACCGACCGGAAGCCGTTCTTGCGCACGTAGTCGCGCACGCCGAGCACGAGCGCCTGATAGATCTCCGCCAGGTCGTCCAGCCGCTCGGCGACGACCGGCGCCTCGGCCTCGTACGGCTCGACCGGCGCGCCCGACAGCAGCACCCGCTCGGCCGTGATGACGGTCCCGTCGTGCGCGTCGTGGCGGGACTCGCCGAGCTCGCCCGTGCCCTCCGGGAGCTCCAGGTCGGTGACGAACAGGTCCTCCTCGAACTGCGGCGCGCGGGCGACCAGCTCACCGGAGGCGTCCACGATGAGCGAGTCGCCGTCGAAGACCAGCTCGTCCTGGCCGCCGACCATGTTGACGTACGCGAGCGCGCAGCCCGCCTCGCGCGCCCTCCGCGCGCACAGCTCCAGCCGCACGTCGTCCTTGTTCGTCTCGTACGGCGAGCCGTTGGGGACGACGAGCAGGCCGGCGCCGGCCTCGGCGACCACCGAGACGGGGCCGCCGTCCTGCCACAGGTCCTCGCACACGGCCACGGCGACGTCCACGCCGTGCAGGCGGAAGATCGGCAGGCGGTCGCCGCGCACGAAGTAGCGGTACTCGTCGAACACCCCGTAGTTCGGCAGGTGATGCTTGGCCGACTTCGTCACCACCTGGCCCTCGTGGAGCAGGGCGACCGCGTCGAGCGGGGCGCCCTTGGGCTGTCCCACGCGCGGGGCGAGGTCGGCCCGGTCGAGGTAGCCCACCACCACGGGGAGGTGCCCGAGCCCCTCGTCGGCGAGCCGCGTGGCCGCCTTCGACAGTGCCGTGACCGACGCCTCGACGAACGACGAGCGGAGCACCAGGTCCTCGGCGGGGTAGCCGGTCAGGAACATCTCGGGGAACACCACGAGGTGCGCGCCGCGCTCGGCGGCCCTGCGGGTCCACTCGACGAGCATGTCGGCGTTGCCGGCGATGTCACCGACGACCGGATTGGTCTGGGCGAGAGCGATACGCAGTTGAGCCACGGTCCCACCCTAAGGTGTCCGATTATTTGTCGTCAAAGCGACGATAAGGGTCAGGTGCCGGGCGATCCCGGGCTGACCAGCCCTCTTTCGTACGCCAGAACCACGAGCTGGGCACGGTCGACCAGGCCGAGGTCGTGCAGCAGGGCCGTGACCTCGTCGGCGATCTCCCGCTCCGGCACGGCGAGCGTCATCGCGATCTGCCGGTTGGTGAAACCCCGGGCGACGAGTTTGATCAGGTCGATGTCGGAGTCGGACAGGCCCTCCGGCGCCGCCGGATCGCGCCGCCCGGCGAAGGCCGCGATGAGGTGCGTGGTGACCGCCGGGTCGATCAGCGCGTCGCCTTCGACCGCGGCCCGGATGGCCGCGATGAGCTGCTCGGGGGCGGAGGTCTTCAGCACGAAGCCGCTCACGCCTGCCCGCAGCGCGGCGTAGAGGTTCTCGTCGGTGCCGAAGGTGGTCATCATGATCACCTTCGGCGGCGCCTCGGCCGTGAGGATCCTCCGGGCCGCCGCCAGGCCGTCCAATCGCGGCATCTGGATATCCATGAGCACCACGTCGGGCCGTGCCGACTGGACGAGCGCGATCGCCTGCTCGCCGTTCTCCGCCTCTCCGACGAGGTCGAGCCCCGGCTCGCTGTCCAGGATCACCTTGAGACCGGTGCGCACCAGCGCCTGATCGTCGGCGATGAGCACGCGCAGGGCCGCCGCGGCGGTCGCCGCCCCTTCCGGCGCCGACGCCTCTCCCCACGCGGACGGCCCGTTCGGCCCGCTCGGCGCAGCCGGTGCGTTCCGCGCGTTCGGCGCGGCAGCGGAGGCCGATCCGGCCGCGGCCGGGTCGGGAGCGTCCAGATGCTTCGCCTGGACGAGGATGTCCTGCTCCAGACGCTGCAGGGTGGGGCCGAGGTCGAGCCCGAGTTCGTCGCGCAGCGCCTCCCGGGCCCGCCGCAGCGCGCCGAGCGCGTCACCCTGCCGGCCGGCGCGGTAGAGCGCGAACGCGAGCAGGCGCCAGGCCTCCTCCCGCAGCGGGTGCGCCGAGGCGTGCGCCTCCAGATCGGGGATCATCGGGCCGGTGCGGCCCAGCCGCAGCGCGGCGTCCGCGCGGCGCTCCACGGCCAGCAGGCGCAACTCGTCCAGCCGTGTGGCCTCGCTGTGCGCCCAGACCAGCTCCTGGAACTCGGCGAGGGCGGGCCCGCGCCACAGGGAGAGGGCCGTCTCCATCCGCTGCAGGGTCGCGGCCGGGCCGTCGTGGTCGCTCTTGACCAGGTGCTCGAAGTGCCAGGAGTCCACGTCCTCCACGTCCGCCCGCAGCGCGTAGCCGGGGGGAGCGGACACCAGGACGCAGGCCTCCTCGCGCGGCGCGCGGGCGGGTTCGAGCGCCCGCCGCAGCCGGGAGACGTATCCCTGGACGGTGGACAGCGCCTGGGCGGGCGGCTCGCCGGGCCACAGCTCGTCGATCAGCACGCTCACCGGTACGGCACGCCCTCCGGCCACGAGCAACCGGGCGAGCACGGCCTGTTGCCGCTGGCCGCCCAGGTCGAGCGTCTCACCATCGGCAATCGCCTCAAACGGCCCAAGAGCACGAAAAGTCACCATCGCACGGTAAGCGTAGAGCCAGTGACTCCCCAGAGCGTTCCTGCAGCCTCTCGGTTGGGTCACGAGCCGGACGGCGCGGGCTCAGGCGGTGAGCGGGAACCGGGCCTCGACGACCGTGCCGCCGGTCTCCGGGGCGGTGACCACGCAGCTTCCGCCCAGCTCCGCCGCGCGCTCGCGCATCGAGGACATGCCCACCCCCGCACGGAGCCGGGCGGGCGGGCCGATGCCGTCGTCGGCGACCGTCACCCGCAGTTCGCCGCCGCCGTCCCCGGCCGGGGAACGCGTGACGCGGACCTCGGCGCGCGTGGCCCGCGCGTGGCGGCGTACGTTGTTGAGCGCCTCCTGCACGATGCGGTACACCGCGACCTCGACGGCGGCGGGCAGCCCGGCCAGGTCGCCGTCCACCCGCACCGAGACGTCCTCGACGCCGTCCGTGCCCGCGGGCAGGGTCTCCTCCGCCAGCGCTCGTACGGCACCCGCCAGCCCCAGGTCGTCGAGGGCCGGGGGCCGCAGGCCGTACACGAGCTCGCGGATGTCGCCGGCCACCGCGTCCATGCCGACCCGCAGGTCGCGCAGCAGGTTGTCGGCCGTCTCCGGGGACCGCTCCAGGCTGTGACGCGCGATGTTGATCGTCATCGCCATCGCCCCGAGCGTCTGGCCGAGCCCGTCGTGCAGGTCGCGGCGCAGCCGCCTGCGCTCCTCCTCACGGGCGGCGAGGATGCGTTCGCGCGAGCGCTGGAGGTCGGCGGCCATCCGCACGGCGTGGGCGACGTCGGCCACGTAGGGGAGGAGCGTGGCGAGCACCCGCTCGTCGTGGGCGGCGGCGAACCGCCGGGCCCCCGGCGGGCCCACGAGCAGCCGGCCCACCGGCTCGCCGTGCCAGACCAGCGGCACCTCGCGGGGTGACGGCCCGATCTGGCCGCTCTCGACGTACCGCGGCCTGCCGTCGGCGATCTCGACGGCGACCCCGTCCACGGCCAGGCCCTCACGCACGACCGTCACCACCGAGGCCAGCGCGTCGGCGGGGTCGGCCCGCCGCACCTCCTGCGTCAGCCGCTCGGCGAGCAGCGCGGGGTCGCCCACCCGGCCGTACAGCGCGCGGTCGACCACGCGTTGCAGGGCGCGGCGCAGCGGCTGGAAGAACCCGCCGGCGAACAGCGCCGCCGCGAGCCCGGCCACCTGGTGATATCCGGAGACGACCAGGCTGGAGACCCCTCCGACCCCGAAGTAGACGGCGCCGACCATGCCCAGCAGCCCGGCGGTGACGAACGTCCGGCTGATCACCGTGTCGATGCCGTACAGCCGGTAACGCAGCACCGCGAAGAGGATCGTGAACGGGATGAGCGCCGTCCACAGCGTCGCGGGAAGCCACATCGACTCGCCCATCAGGAACCACACGACATATCCGGCGAAGGCGGTGAGCGGCCAGGCGATCTGCCGCCGCGTCACCGGGTCGGCACGCCGCAGGCGCAGCACGAGCGAGGCGAGCGCGGCGACGACGCAGACCTGGATCGCGTGAGCGAGAACCGTCAACGCGGTCGCGTAGACGGGCACGAGGGCCCTGACTTCCAGCGGGTTGTGGATGACCTCGGGCCAGGCGTACGCGGCGGGGTCGGGGTCGGGCCTCAGCACGCCCAGGGCGGCCTCGGCGACGCTGGCGGCGACGGCCAGCACGACCACCCAGCGCCAGCGGCGGGAGGGGAGCCGGCCGGTGGGCGAGCAGAGCGGCAGCAGGATCGCCAGCATCAGGCCCGCCACGGCCCAGGACACGACGGCGATCGCCCGGCCCGCGTTGGCCGCCCCCATCTCGCCCGAAGAGGCCCAGTAGAAGGAGAGCGCGGTGAAGGCGACGTTGGCCGAGGCCAGCAGGCCGCCCCCGCACATCAGCCACGCCAGGCTGAGCCGGGGCCGCTGGGAGACCAGGAACGCTCCCGTGACCGGGAACGTGAGCGCGACGCCGAAATCCGGCGTCAACGGGGGGTGCGGCTGCCATTGCGCGGGGATCCGGACCTGGACCAGCACCCCCAGCAGGGTCAGGACCAGTGCCACGGCCGCCGTCACCCAGGCCACCGCCCGCGCGGGAAAGGCTGGGGGGTTCTCGTCCATCCTGTGATGGATTATGTCCTGTCCGGTTCCGCTCTGACCAGGAAACGGCAAGCGCGTACGTCTCTGCGGGCCTACGCCGTCCGGGCGGCGCGGCGGCGGACGGCGCGGCCGATGAGGAGCTGGCCCGCCGCCGCGAGCAGGCCGAGGCCGCCGAACAGGGGCCACACCAGCCCGGGGGCGTCGGCCAGCAGCCGGGTGCCCACCAGGGGCGCGAGCAGGGTTCCGGCCGACCAGGACAGGCCGTACAGGCCCGAGTAGCGCCCGCGCAGGTGGGGCGGCGCGAGCGTCGCGACGATCGCCCCCGGGATCCCGGCCGTGAGCACCTCGCCGAGCGTCCAGACGGCCACGGCCGCCGCGTGCCCGGCCGCCGACGACGCCAGTGAGGTCACCGCGAATCCGACGCCGACGAGCGCGAACCCGGACGCGAGGACCTTGGACGAATCGAACCGGGCCAGCCACGCGTTGGTGAGCGGCTGGACGACCACGATCAGCAGGCCGTTGACCGCCATCGCCATGCCGTACGCGCTCGCGGGCAGCCCCTGGCCGGTCATGGCGAGCGGCAGCGTGGTGTAGCCCTGCAGGTAGACCAGCGAGTACGCCAGGTTGCCCAGCACGAAGACCAGCATGAGCCGGTCGCGCAGCACGTCGGCGAACCGGCCGGGCAGCGCGTCCTCGCGGGCCGGGCGGGTCTCCGGGATCGCCCGCCACACGAGAAGGCCGAAGATCAGGCAGGTCACGGCGTCCACCCAGAACAGCACGGTGAAGCCCGAGTGGGCGAGCCACCCGCCCGCCACCATGGCGACGGAGAAGCCGAGGTTGATGGCCCAGAACAGCAGCCCGAACGCCCGCGGCCGGTCCTCCGGCGGCACCAGGTCGGCGACGATCGCCTGCGAGGCCGGGCGGTAGGCGTCCACCACGATGCCCAGCACGAACATGCCCGCGACGAGCCCCGGCACGCTGGTGGTGTAGCCGAGCGCGACCATGGTGACGGCCGTGGCGACCATGCCGCCCGTCAGCGTGATCCGGCGCCCGAGGCGGTCGGCCAGCCACCCGGCGACCGGCTGCGACAGCAGGGACCCCACGCCGAACATCGTCATGACCAGCCCGGTGGTGGCGAGGGAGACGCCGCGCGCCTGGGTGAGGTAGATGCCGATGAACGGCTCCACCATCGTGCCGAGCCGGTTGACGAACGTTCCGCCGAACAGCACCCAGAACGGCCGGGGCAGGCCGCCGACCTTCGACTGGATGAAGCCCGGTTTGCTGATCACTGTGGTCACGGCGTCCACCCTTGGACAATCGGGACTCGCCGTGCCAATCTTTTAGGCTCGGCTAAAAGATTGGGGAGTGGTCGTGGCGGTGGAGTGGCGGTTCACGCCCGACGACGTGGCGCGGCTGCGCTTCGCGTTCTCCCCGATGTGGGAGCTGGTCGCCAGCCTCCGGGTGCTGCGCGCCCCCGGCCGCCACTCGCTGCACCTGCCGTGGCTGCGGGCCGCACGGCCCCGCCTTCGTGCGGTGGATCTCAGGGATCTGTTCGCGCTCGTTCCGGTGAACGGCTACGTACCCGACTTCCTCACCCCGCCGCCCGACACCCCGCTGCCGGACTTCGCCGCCGAGCTGGAGCGGGTGCGCGCCACGCCGCCCGCCACGGCGTACGAGCAGATGGTCTGGGTGCAGACGCCCGATCCCGCGGCGCTGCGGCGGTTCGCCGACGACCCGGCGGAGGGCGTGCGGCGGGTGGCCGGCCAGTTGCGGGAGTACTGGACGGTCGCGTTCGAGGAGTTCTGGCCCGGGATCCGCGCGCTACTGGAGGCCGACGTCATGTGGCGCGCCCGCACACTGGCGGCCGGGGGAGTGCGCGAGCTGTTCGCCGACCTGCACCCGGGCGTCGCCTGGCGCGGCGACCGGCTCGTCACGGCCAAGAACTGCGACTATGACGGCGACCTCGGCGGGGACGGCCTCGTCCTCGTGCCGAGCGCCTTTTCCTGGCCGGACGTCTGGGTGATGTACGAGCCGTACCCGCCGATGCTGTGCTACCCGGCGCGGGGCGTCGGGACGCTGTGGTCGGACGGCACGCCCTGCACCCCCGAGGCGCTGGCCGCGCTCATCGGCCGCACCCGGGCTCAGGTGCTCACCGCGCTGGCCGAGCCCGGCTCGACCACCGGGCTCGCCCGGCGGCTCGGCCTCACGCCGGGCGCGGTCAGCCAGCACCTCGCCGTGCTGTCCGGCGCGGGCCTGGTGGCGCGGCGGCGGCTCGGCCGCGAGGTGCTCTACCGGCGGACACCCGTCGGCGAGTCGCTCGCCACCGTCTGCTGATCGGCGAGGCCGGGCGGGGCGGGCACGGCGGGCAGCCGGGCCGTGACGGTCGTACCGCGGCCGGGTCCGGAGGTGACGGCGCAGGTGCCGCCCAGCTCGGCCGCCCGCTCGGCCATCGAGCTCATCCCCACGCCCGATCTGCGGCCCGGCGGGAGCCCCACGCCGTCGTCGGCCACGGTCACCCGCAGCTCGCCGTTCCTGTGCAGGATCACCCGCACGCGCCGGGCCCGCGCGTGCTTGCGCACGTTGGTCAGCGCCTCCTGCACGATCCGGTAGGCCGCCACCTCCACGGCGGCGGGCAGCCCGGACATGTCCCCGGCCACCTCGACCTCGGCCACCGACTCCTCGCCCGCGGCCAGGCCGGGGCGCGCCTCCTCGGCCAGGGCCCGTACGGCGTCCGCCAGCCCGAGATCGTCGAGCGCGGGAGGACGCAGGCCGTACACGAGCTGGCGGACGTCGGAGGTGACGCTGTTCATGCCCTCGCGCAGGTCCCGCAGCAGGGCGTCGGCCGTCTCGGGGGACCGCTCCAGGGTGTGGCGCGCCATGTTGATCGCCATCGCCATCGAGGCCAGCGTCTGCCCGAGCCCGTCGTGCAGGTCACGGCGCAGCCGCCGCCGCTCCTCCTCCCTGGCCGTCAGGATGCGCTCGCGCGAGCGCTGCAGCGCGGTGGTGAGCGACACCGTGTGGGCGGCGTCGGCGACGTACGGCGCGAGCACCGCGATCACACGCTCGTCGTGGGCGGCGGGGAAGCGGCGCCCGCCCGGCGGGCCGATGAGCAGGCGCCCGACCGGCTCGCCGTGCCAGACCAGGGGCATCTCCCGCGCCACGGGATCGGGTCGTCCGCTCGTCGTGACGGTCCCGTCGATCTCCACCGCGATGCCCGTGACCGACAGGCCCTCGCGCAGCACCTCCAGGGCGGCCATCAGGGCGTGCGCGGGGTCGGCGTGCTGCAGCCGCCGCCGCAGCCCGGCGGCGAGCGCGAGCGGATCACCGCCCGTGCCGTACAGCGCGCGGTCCACGAGGCGCTGCAGGCCTGCGCGGATGGGATGGAAGAACGCCCCGGCGAACAGGGCCGCGCCCAGGCCGGCGAACCGGTCGACGCCGGACAGGATCAGGCTGGAGCCCGCCCCGGCGAGCACGTAGACGGCGGCCACGACGCCGACCAGGCCCGCACCGACGAGCGTCCTGCTGATCAGCGTGTCGATGCCGTACAACCGGTAGCGCAGCACGGCGACCGCGATCGCGGCCGGCACCAGGGGGAGGGTGAGTGAGGCCAGCCACCAGACCGGGTAGCCGATCACCCAGGGGACGACCAGACCGGCGAAGGCCACCAGCGGCCACAGGATCTGGCGGCGCTCGATCCCGTCGGCCCGGGTGAAGCGGACGACGAGCGAGGAGAACGCCAGCGCCATGCCCACCGCGACGACCGTGTGCAGCACCTGCCGGGTTTCCTGGTAGTACGGCGTGAAGGCCGCCACCTCCAGCGCGTTGTGCCCGGTGCGGACGCTCGACGGGGCGATCAGTGAGCACAGCCAGTCGAGGGCGAGCGCCGTGGCGGTCACGCCCCCGGGCACGCACCACCGCTTCGAGAGAATGCGCCCGGTGGGATACAGCAGCGGCAGCAGCACCCCGAGCGCGTACGTCGTGAGGTTCCACACGCCGTCGGCGAACACCCAGAGCGGGTGGACCAGCGGATGCCCGCCGTTGTGGACGAGCAGCGTCGCCGTGTTGGCGGTGAGGATGTTGGCGGCCGAGCCGAGGCCGCCCAGGCACAGCAGCCAGCCGAGCAGCAGCCGGGGGCGCGAGATCACCAGCAGCGCGCCGAAGATCGGGAACGTGGTGCCCGCCACGTCCTCGGGCGCGAACGGCAGCGGCGTGTAGGGGGCGTCCGGCAACTGGGCGGTCACCCAGATGTCGGCCAGCTCCAGGCAGACCGCCACTCCCGCGATCGCCACCGCGACGGCCGGCCCGAGCACGCGCACCCGGCCCGGCCAGTCGAGCCCCCGCAGCCGCCGGAGCCGCCCGGCCGGTCGCGCCGGATCCGCGACGCCGTCCTCGATGTCCGCCCCCGGCGCCGGGCCGGGCGCGCCGGACGTGCCGGAAGGGCGGTCCCGCGGGCCGGTCACGGTGCCGGGAGCCGCGGGCGCCGGCTCATCCGAGGGGCCGGGCCGGGATTCCGCGGTGTCGAGCAGCGGTGGTGCCACGGACGGGGGCTCCTTCGGGTTGTGCACGGGCATGCCGGGACCGTAAGGCGTGCGGGTCGACACCCGATCAACGCCGGATCAACAGCAACGACGCCCCGTCCGGGAGTTTTGTTCGCTGTGATCTGCGTCACTGTTTCCACCCGTCTGTCCGGGCGCCGTCGCCGTCCCGCATCCGTGGTGATCCGCAGGACCATCGGCTCACACCCCCTCGTAACCCTTGTGAAACACTCAGGAGGCAGACTGGTAGCCGACCAGACCTGTGACTCCGTGAGGTACGCCTTGGACCGCCAGCAGGAATTCGTCCTCCGCACGCTCGAAGAGCGAGACATCCGGTTCATCCGGCTGTGGTTCACCGACGTGCTCGGCTTCCTGAAGTCGGTGGCGATAGCGCCGGCCGAACTGGAGGGCGCTTTCGCCGAGGGCATCGGCTTCGACGGCTCGGCCATCGAGGGCTTCTCGCGGGTCTACGAGTCGGACATGCTGGCCAAGCCCGACCCGTCGACGTTCCAGATCCTGCCGTGGCGCAGCGAGTCGCCGGGCGCCGCCCGCATGTTCTGCGACATCCTGATGCCGGACGGCTCCCCGTCGCACGCCGACCCGCGCTTCGTGCTCAAGCGGACGCTGGCCAAGGCGGCCGACATGGGCTTCACGTTCTACACCCACCCCGAGGTTGAGTTCTTCCTGCTGCGCAACCGGCCGGAGAAGGGCGACAGGCCCCAGCCGATCGACGACGGCGGCTACTTCGACCACACGCCGCACAGCGCGGGGCACGACTTCCGCCGCAACGCGATCATGATGCTGGAGTCGATGGGCATCTCGGTGGAGTACAGCCACCACGAGGGCGCGCCGGGTCAGCAGGAGATCGACCTGCGCTACGCCGACGCGCTGACCACGGCCGACAACATCACGACGTTCCGGCTGGTCATGAAGGAGGTGGCGCTCGAGCAGGGCGTGTGGGCCTCGTTCATGCCCAAGCCGTTCACCGACTACCCCGGGTCCGGCATGCACACGCACATGTCGCTGTTCGAGGGCGACCGCAACGCCTTCTACGAGCCGGGCGCCGACTACCAGCTGTCCAAGATCGGCCGGTCGTTCATCGGCGGCCTGCTCCGGCACGCCGCGGAGATCACCGCCGTGTGCAACCAGTGGGTCAACTCCTACAAGCGGCTATGGGGCGGCGCCGAGGCGATCGCCGGGGCCGGTGGGGAGGCCCCCGCGTACATCTGCTGGGGGCACAACAACCGCTCCGCGCTCGTGCGCGTGCCGATGTACAAGCCGCACAAGGGCGGCTCGACCCGCATCGAGTTCCGGTCGGTCGACTCCTCCTGCAACCCCTACCTCGCCTTCGCCGTCATCCTGGCCGCGGGGCTCAAGGGCATCGAGGAGGGGTACGAGATGCCGCCGGGAGCCGAGGACGACGTGTGGGCGCTGACCAGCGCCGAGCGGCGGGCGCTCGGCATCCAGCCGCTGCCCCAGTCGCTGGACGAGGCGATCGCGGCGATGGAGCACAGCGAACTGGTCGCCGAGACGCTGGGCGAGCACGTCTTCGACTTCTTCCTGCGCAACAAGCGCGCCGAGTGGCAGGATTACCGCCGCCAGGTGACCGAGTATGAGCTCGGCCGCTACCTGCCCGTGCTCTGATCGGGGTCACTCCGTCACCGCGGCGTTACAGGTTGCAAATCTTCCTGACACTCTCGTCTGTTTGGCTGATCCCTATACCGGAACAGTACTATCGGCTCACTTGTTACGACTTCTACGGGCGAGCCGTGCCAAGACGTGACTCAGGGAGGGCGTGGGCCATATGACGGCGGCTGCGGGGCTGCAGACCGTTCTGACCGTACCGAAGCGTTTCCGGGGACCCGAGGGCACCGCCAACGGCGGGTGGATCTCGGGCACCCTCGCAGGGACGTTGACCGGAGGCGGTCACGACTCGCCGGTGGAGGTCACCCTTCGCAAACCGGTCCCGCTGGAGACCGCCCTGCTGGTCGAACACGTCGGCAACGCCGTCGTCCTCAACCAGGGCGAGGGCCATCTCGTCGAGGCGATCCCCGTCGCGGAGACACTGACGCCTCCGCCGTTCGTGCGGTTCACCGACGCGGCCCGCGCGGAGGCGGGCTTCCCCGGCAGGAACGGCCACGCCATCGCGGGCTGCTTCGCCTGCGGCCTGCGTGAGCCGGGCGACGGGCTGCGGATCTTCCCCGGCCCCGTGAAGGACCCGGTGAAGGACCCCGTGCAGGACCACGTGGAGAACTCCGCGGACGGCACCGAGCTCGTGGCCGCCGGCTGGCGGGTGCCGTTCAACGTGACCGACGAGCAGGGCGTGGTCCCCGACTCGATCGTCTGGGCGGCGCTGGACTGCGCCACGGGGTGGGCGCACCACCGCAGCTTCCCGGATCGGCGGCCCATTCAGCCCCCGCTGCTGGGGCGGCTGACCGGGCAGGTGTTCCGCCGGGTCTACCCGATGGGCCGTTATTCGGTCGTGGCGCGGGCGGAGGGTCGTGACGGACGCAAGCTGTTCGGCACGAGCGCGGTCTACGAGGTGGACGGCACGCTCGTCGCCGCCGCCAAGGCGACCTGGATCCTGCCCCGCCAGTGACGCGGAGGCCGGCCCGCGTCGCGCGGACGCGGTGTCCGGCGGCGCGGTCTGCGGCCTCAGGAGCGCTCACCCGGTGAGGCGGGCGGCCACGACTGCGGCGCAGCGGGGGTCGAACAGGATCGTGTAATGGTTGCAGTCCGGCACGACCTCGTCGCGCAGGCCGGGCAGGTCCGCCGCCCACCGCGCGGTGAGGTCGTCCGGGAGCATCCCGACGTCCTGGTTCAGCAGCCCTCGCGGCGCCCGGAGCAGGAGCGGCGCCGGCTCGATCGCCGTGAGCGCCGTCATGATCGCCTCGTGCTCGGTGAGCAGCCAGCGGCCGTCCTGCCGTACGGCGTCCTCTCGGGCGCGTGAGCGGACGGCGCCGTCCGGTCCGGTGGCGTCGTAGCGGACGTACTCCTCGACGAGCGGCGACCAGTCGTCGGCGAGCGCGGGATGGGCGCGGAAGAAGTCGAGGTAGGCGTCCACGCTCGGGTAGGTCTGGGAGAGCCTGACGATGGCCGGGCCGAGCGTCGCCTCCAGCACCTCGTCGGGGTCGGCGCCGGGCGGCAGCGGCAGCGGCAGTCCGCCGTCCACGAGCACCACCCGGGCGTAGCGGCGCCGCGCGCCGTGCAGGGCCGCGACGTAGGCGCCCATCGAGTGCCCGGTGAGCACGCTCGTGCCGTCCGCGCCGACGTGCCCGGCCACTCGTTCCAGGTCCTCGGCGTGCCGGTCCAGGCCGTACGGGCCGGGCAGATCGGCGCTGTGGCCGCGCCCGCGCAGGTCCACGGCGATCAGCGACCAGCCGGGGGACAGCGCCTCGGCCACCGCCCCCCACGCCATGAGGGAGGCGGTGATGCCGTGCGCCGCGATGATCAGGCGGGGACCGTCACCGAACCGGGCGATCCGCAGCCGTCCGCCGGGGACGGCGACCTCATCGATGTTCATGGTTCGGACTGTACGATACGGCCCTCTCGGATATCGCCTGTCCCGATACGTGTCTTTAAGCTCTCCAATATGCGTGAACGTCTGATCGTCATCGAGCACGAAGCCGACGCCGGCCTGGGCTTTTTCGCCGGATGGCTGGAGGCCGCCGGAGTCGAGGTCGACGTCGTCCGGCCGTACAAGGGGGAGCCGGTGCCCGAGCGTGCCGCCCTCGGGCTGCTGGTCCTCGGCGGCTCCGCGGCGGCCTGGGACGACGAGGGGTACGGCTGGCTGCCGGCCACCAGGGACCTGATCGCCCGCGCCGTGGACGAGGGCGTGCCGACGCTCGGCATCTGCCTCGGCGCCCAGCTCATGACGATGGCCTGCGGCGGCACCGTCGAGCGCGGCGACGCGGGCCTGGAGATCGGCCTGGGGGAGATCGAGCCGCTGCCCGAGGCCGCCGCCGACCCGCTGCTGTCGGCGCTGCCGCCCGGCCCGGTCCGGGCGGTCCAGTATCACCACGACGCCATGACCACCCTGCCCGCGGGCGCCGTACGGCTGGCCACCGGCGCGAGGTACGCCAACCAGGCGTACCGGCTCGGCGACCGGGCCTGGGCCGTGCAGTTCCACCCCGAGGCCACCGCGGCGATCTTCGCCTCCTGGACCGGCGGCGGTGAGCTGCCGCCCGAGCGGGCCGAGGAGCTGAACGCGCAGGTCGAGGCGGCCGGCGACGAGCTTGAGCGCACCTGGAAGCCGCTGGCCGAGGCGTTCGCGGCTCAGCTCGCCCGCGCTGACGTGGGCTGACATCGACCGACATGACGGGAGGGCGCGCGGGGAAAACGCGTGATGAGCCGATTACGCAGAGAAACCGCTAAGGACGCGCGCGGCGCACAGGATTAGCGTGTGCGCTGAGCCCGGTCACGTGCCGAGCCGCGACATCCAAGGTGGGGGCGCCCGTGGTGCGGGTGTCCATGAGGATCGGCCCGCCGGATGAGCCGATCTCTGCGAGGAGGCTTCCGTCCCATGTGTACGGTTACTGGGAAGGTTCGTCTCGGGGGGGCCGACGTGATCGACGTCGGAGTGGAGGAAGGATCGGTGAACGCCGCGCCTCGGATACAGACGACGGCAGGGCGCCTGGCGGCGCTCGGATTCGCCGACGGTGCGCGGGCCGAACGGCTGCTCGACGAGCTCGGCCCGGAGGCGGTCGGCGACTTCGCGCTGCTCGACGACCTCGTGAGGGCCGCCGACCCGGATCTGGCGCTCACCACGCTGAGCCGCGTGGTCGAGCGGGACCCGAGCGTGCTCGGGGCGTTCCGCGCCGACCCTGACCTGCGCCGCCGGCTGCTCGGCGTGTTCGGGCTCAGTGCGGCGCTCGGCGAGCACGTCGTACGGCACCCGGAGTGCCTGCCGTCGATCCAGTGGACGCGGTGGCCCACCGTCGCCGAGCTGCGTGAGGAGATGCTCCTCGCGGTCGGGGCGGACCCCGGCACGGCCGAGCCCGTGGCCGAAGGGGTCACCGCCGGGCCGGGCACGTCGGGCCCGGCACTGGAGGCGCTGCGCGTCGCCTATCGAACCCGTCTGCTGCACCTGGCCACGCGCGACGTGACCGGCGAGTGCACCCTGGCCGAGGTCGCCGCCGCGCTGGCCGATCTCGCCTCGGCCGCGCTGGAGGCCGCCCTCGCGATCGCCAGGGCCGAGGTGGCCGACGCGGGCGACGTACGGCTGGCCGTCATCGGCATGGGCAAGTGCGGCGCCCGCGAGCTGAACTACATCTCCGACGTCGACGTCGTGTTCGTGGCCGAGCCCAGGGAAGGCGCGGACGAGACCAAGGCGCTGCAGACCGCCACGCGCCTCGCACAGGGCATGATGAGGGCCTGTTCGGCGAGCACCCCGGAGGGTGCGCTGTGGGAGGTGGACGCCAACCTGCGCCCCGAGGGCAAGATGGGCCCGCTCGTGCGCAGCCTGGAGAGCCACCTGACCTATTACCGGCGGTGGGCCAAGACCTGGGAGTTCCAGGCGCTGCTCAAGGCGCGCCCGGTAGCCGGCGACCTGGAGCTCGGCCAGGAGTACGTCGCGGCGGTCAACGAACTGGTCTGGCAGGCCGCCGCCCGGCCCAACTTCGTGGAGGACGTGCAGGCGATGCGCCGCCGGGTGGAGGCGCACGTGGCCGCGGGCGAGGCCGACCGGCAGATCAAGCTCGGGCCGGGCGGGCTGCGGGACATCGAGTTCGCCGTCCAGCTCCTCCAGCTCGTGCACGGCCGCTCCGACCCGCTGCTGCGCCGCCGGGCCACGCTCTCGGCCCTCGCCGCCCTCTCCAGGGGCGGCTACGTCGGGCGCGACGACGCCAAGGCGCTCGCAGAGGCCTACACCTTCCTGCGCCAGGTCGAGCACATGCTTCAGCTGCACCGGCTGCGCCGGACCCACGTGGTGCCGTCGGACACCGCCGACCTGCGGCGGCTCGGCCGGGGGCTGGGCATGACGACCGACCCCGTCGGGGCGTTCACCACCGTCTGGAAGCGGCACGCGCTGGAGGCGCGGCGGCTCCACGAGAAGCTGTTCTACCGGCCGCTGCTGCAGGCCGTCGCCCGCCTGCCCGAAACCGAGGCCCGCCTGTCCACGGCCGCCGCCACCGCGCGGCTGCAGGCGCTCGGATACGCCGACCCCGAGGGCGCGCTGCGACACATCGCCGCGCTCACCAGCGGCGTCTCCCGCCGGGCGGCCATCCAGCGGACGCTGCTGCCGGTCATGCTCGGCTGGTTCGCCGACGCCCCCGACCCCGACGCCGGCCTGCTCGGCTTCCGCCAGGTGAGCGACAAGCTCGGCACCACGCCGTGGTATCTGCGCCTGTTGCGCGACGAGACCGCCGTCGCCGAGCGCCTCGCCCACCTGCTCGGCACCAGCAAGTACGTCACCGGGCTGCTGCTGCACGCCCCCGAGGCCGTCGCGATGCTGGGCTCGCCCGCCGAGCTGGCCGTACGGCCGGCCGCGACGCTCGCCGCCGAGGCCGCCGCCGCGGTGGGCCGTCACGCGGAGAGCGCCGAGACCGCCGTCGCCGCCGTCCGGGCGCTGCGCCGCAGGGAACTGCTGCGTACGGCCTGCGCCGACCTGTCCGGGCTGATCGACATCGAGGGGGTCGGCCAGGCGCTCTCGTCGCTGAACGACGTCACGATCCAGGCGGCGCTGGACACGGCGATCAACAAGGTCACCCTGGAGCGGCGGGCCTCGTTCCCGACCCGGATGGCCGTGATCGCCATGGGCCGGCTGGGCGGCCTGGAGAGCTCCTACGCCAGCGACGCCGATGTGATGTTCGTGCACGCGCCGCTGCCGGGGGTGGCCGAGCGGGACGCGACCGGCGCCGCGCACGCCGTGGCCGAGGAGACGCGCAGGCTGCTCGCGCTGCCCGCCCCCGACCCGCCGCTGCAGATCGACGCGGGCCTGCGGCCGGAGGGCAGGCAGGGGCCGCTCGTGCGCACGATCGCCTCCTACCGGGCCTACTACGACCGCTGGGCCTCGCACTGGGAGGCTCAGGCGTTGCTGCGGGCCCGGTTCTGCGCCGGCGACGCCGAGCTCGGCCGCGAGTTCGTCGCGCTCGTCGGCCCGCTGCGCTATCCGGCCGAGGGCATCTCCGCCGACGCCGTACGGGAGATCCGCAAGCTCAAGGCGCGCATGGAGGCCGAGCGGCTGCCGCGCGGCGCCGACCCCGCCCTGCACACCAAGCTCGGCAGGGGCGGGCTGAGCGACGTGGAGTGGGCGGCCCAGCTCATCCAGTTGCGGCACGCGGGAGCCGTACCGGCGCTGCGCACGACGCGCACGCTGGACGCGCTGCGCGCGGCGGCGGGGGAGGGCCTGCTCGATCCGGCCGACGAGGAGGTGCTCGCGCAGGCGTGGCTGTTCGCCTCGCGCATCCGCGACGCCATCATGCTGGTGCGCGGCCGGGCGGCCGACAGCATTCCCACGCCGGTCAAGGAACGCGTGCTGCTGGCGCGGGCGCTCGGCTATCCGCCGGAGGGCACCGAGGACTTCGTCGAGGACTACCGGCGCGCCACCCGGCGGGCCAGGACCGTGGTGGAGCGCGTCTTCTACGAGGACTGACCACTTCTCCCGAGGGCTGACCAGGGGCCCGGGCCGGGAGGGTCAGAGCTTCCTGCCCACGACTCCGTACGCGCCGTGCACGTGGTCGGCCGGGAGAGGGACGTCGTCCGGGTCCGGACGCCACTCGCCGAGCGCGGCCAGGCCGGGTTCCACGAGCTCGAAGCCCTCGAAGAACCGGCTGATCTCGGCGCCGGTCCGCAGGACGAGCGGTACGGACCCGGCGTTGTACGCCTCGGCGAAGGCCCTCAGGCTCTCGGGGGCGAAGTCGCCGGTTACGTGGGAGACGGCGAGGTAGCTGCCGGGCACGAGCGCGTCGGTGTAGCGCTTGACGACGCCGAACGGGTCGTCCTCGTCCTTGATGTACATCAGGGTGCCCACGATCACCAGGCCGATCGGCTGCTCGAAGTCGAGCGTCGCCAGCGTGTCCGGGTGCTTGAGGACGCTGTCGGGGTCACGGAGGTCGGCCTCGACGTAGGCGGTCCTGCCCTCCGGCCTGCTCCGCAGCAGCGCGCGGGCGTGGACCATCACGATGGGATCGTTGTCGACGTAGACGACCCTGGCCGCGGGATTCACGGCTTGGGCGACCTCGTGGGTGTTGTTCTGGGTCGGGATGCCGGTGCCGATGTCCAGGAACTGGGTGATGCCCCGCTCCGCGAGGAACCGTACGGCACGGCCCAGGAACGCGCGGTTGTCCCGGACGCCCTCGACGATGCCGGGGGAGGCGGTGATCACGGCTTCGGCGACCTTGCGGTCGGCCTCGAAGTTGTCCTTGCCGCCCAGCCAGTAGTCGTACACCCGGGCGGGATGTGGCACCGAGGTGTTGAGCTTCACAGGCGCGTCGTCGGCCATGCCGTACTCCAAGAGGGGAGGCGGTTTTAATTGATCTTATCCGTTCGCCCCGGCGCGCCGAGGCCGCTTGATCGAATTGAAGTCGTGGAATTCCTATCGATATCGGAGGTCGCGGAAAGCGTTGCCCTCGCGAAGGGTGACGCTGTATCAACGGTACGGGTGATCTCTTTGATCTCGTATTACGCCGATCTGGCCATCGGGCTGATCCTGGCCTTCCTGTTGCTGTCGCTTCTCGTCAGCGGCATCAACGAGGGCATCGTCAGGCTGCTCGGAATCCGCAGCAAGTTCCTGTGGGCATACCTGCGTGACACCCTCGACGGTGCGGAGACGGCGGACGGGACCTCGCGGCTCGACCGCGTCCTGGACGCGCTCAAGAGGCTCGGGCGCAAGGCGCGGACGCCGCTGACGCAGGCGGCGGAGGAGGGCCGCTCGCGCCTGCCGGCCAGTGTGATGGGCGTGTTCGCGCGGCTGCCGTTCGGCCGGGATCCGCGGCCCGCCTTCAGCCGTCAGCCGCCGCCGGTGGAGAGCCCGCCGCTCGCCGCCGCGGCCGGGTCCGTGGCCGCCGAGCAGATGGCCGCCGGACCGATGACGGCCAGGCAGTCGGCGGACCCCGCTCACCCCGCGGCACAGGCCGATCCGGTGGAGACCGCCGTCGTCACGGCGGACCCGCCGGCGGACCGCGCGGAGGGGGTGCTGCCGCCGGGCGAGGGCAAGTCGATGGCCGAACTGCTGCACGAACGGCTGCAGGAGATCGACCACGCCAAGCGCGGAAGGACGAGCATCGCCGACATCCCGCCCGCGCGCTTCGCCGTCGCCGTCATGGAGATCGCCACCGAGCACGGCGGTGTGGAGGTGCTCATGCGGGACCTCGACGCGCTCAAGAGCCCCTTCTCCCGCCCGCTCAAGGCCGTGTGGGACAGGGCGAGCCACGATCTGGAGGCGTTCCGCCGCGGCGTCGAGGACTGGTTCGACGGCGAGATGGAAAGGCTCAGCCTGCTCTACCGCCGCTACGTCCGCTGGGTCCTCGTCGCGCTCGGGCTCGCCGTGACGCTGGTGTTCAGCATGGACTCCCTGGAGTACGGCAAGACCCTGCTGCGCGACAACGCCTACCGCGGCGCGGTGTCCGCGTTCGGCCAGTCGGGCCCCGAGGCGCTGGAACCGCTGCGTGAGCAGTGCGAGCCGGGCCAGGACACGTACGCGTGCGTCACCGACGTGCTGAGCACCCCGGCGTTCGTGAAGATCTTCACGCACGCTCCGGTGAGCGTCACGATGGACGGGTCCGGCGGGCCGGCGTGGGCCTGGCACGGAGGGGACTGGTGGCGGCGTGTCACATCGCCCGGCCACTGGCCGGGATTCCTCATCACCCTGGTCGCCCTGTTGTTCGGCGCGCCGTTCTGGTGGGACATCCTGCGCCGCCTGAGCGGCCTGCGCACCCGGGCCTCCGGCTCCACCCCCTCCTGACACGCCCGCCCGGATATCGGGGGCCGCGACGGCGATATCCGGTTGCGGCGGCCGGATCCGCGTGCGTACGGTCAGCCGGGTGCGCGGGCGAGGGCCGGCCGGGTCGCTGTGGCGGCACCGGGACTTCATGCTGCTGTGGAGCGGCCACACGGTGAGCCTGTTCGGCTCGCAGATCAGCTGGATCGCCCTGCCGATGGTCGCGGTCGCCGTGCTGCACGCCACCACGTTCGAGGTGGCGCTGCTGGGGACCATGAGCACCTTGCCGGCGCTGCTCGTCTCGCTGCCGGCCGGCGTGCTGGCCGACCGCCACCGCAGGCGTCGGCTCATGATCGCCTGCGACGCCGCACGCGCGCTGGTCATGGCGTCGGTGCCGGTCGCCGCCGTGGCGGGCCGGGTCACGATGGCCCAGCTCTACGGGGTCACCCTGGTCGTCGGCGCGCTGGGCGTGGTCTTCGCCACCGCGGCGGGCAGCCTGACGCCGGTGCTGCTCGGCGGGGACCGGCTCACCGACGCCAACGCCACGATGAACACCGCGCGCGGCCTGGCCGAGATGGCCGGGCCGAGCGTCGGAGGCGTCCTGGTGGGGCTGGTCGGCGCCGCCCGCGCGGTCGCCGCGGACGCCCTCTCGTACGCCGTGAGCGCCGCGGCCCTGGCGTCGATGCGCCTGCGGGAGCCGAAGCCCGAGCGCTCCCCGCGCCGCGGGCGCTTCCTCGGCGAGATCGCCGAGGGGCTGCGGTTCGTGCTCGCCCAGCCGGTGCTGCGCGTGCTCGCCCTCTCCGGGGCGGTCAGCGCCGTGCTGCTGCGCGGGATCAGCTCGGTGTGGCTGCTGTACGTCGTGCGGGAGCTGGACTGGAGCGCCCGGGCGGCGGGGCTCGTCTACGGCCTGAGCCTCGTCGGCGGGATCGCCGGGAGCATGGTGGCCGGGCGGGTGACGGCCCGGCTCGGCATGGGCCGCGTGATCGTCCTCGGCGCCCTGCTGTCGGCCCCCTTCGAACTGGTCACCCCCCTCGTGCCGCCCGGCCTGGCCGGCCAGTGGACCGTAGGGCTGGTCTTCACCTTCCTGACGGCCGCCGGGATGGTCCAGACGACCGCGGCCCAGACGGCGCGCCAGCTGCTGTGCCCGCCCGGCATGCTCGGCCGGATGAACGGCTCCACCCACTTCCTGCAGGCGGGACTGCTGCCGCTCGGGCCGCTCCTGGCCGGCGCTCTGGGCACCTGGATCGGCCCGCGCCCGGCCCTGATCATCCTGGGCGGCGCGACCCTGCTGTGGCCGCTCCTGCTGTTCCTGTCACCCGTACGGACCTTGGATGTGAGATGAACACCGTGAACGACGACTCTTCCCGGCGGCTCGCGACGCGCTATTTCGAGATGTGGAACACCGGCGACGCCTCGGCGGCCGAGGAGATCCTGAGCCCGGACTGGGTGGATCACGCGCATCCGGAGGTGGCCGGGCCGCAGGGCGTTCGGGAGGCGGTCGAGCGGATCCGCGGCGCGCGGCCGGACCTGCGGTTCCGGATCGACGCCGTGCTCGGCGAGGGCGACCTGGTGGCCGTCGTCGGGAACGCCGGTCGTGGCCAGGACGCGGACGGAACCCCGCTGGTCTGGCTCATCCGCGTGCGGGACGGCCTGCTCGCCGAAATGTGGACCTACCACGGCACCGGCAGGTGATCGAGGACGCAGGGCTGCCGGCCTTGTCCTCACCCGGTAAGGTCAAAGCCGCAAACGCGGCCCGAGTAGCCGAGAGAGGCCGGGCCGCCTCGCCGGGCACGGCCGTGCGGCCGCGCCCGCTGCCGAACGGCTCCCGCGCTGCGGCCCACGCCGGGCCCGGATCTCTCCGATTCGATTCTGGGGGTGCTCATGACGGATTGTCCGGTCGCGCTGATCACCGGAGGCGGCAGCGGCATCGGGGCGGCGACCGCCCGGCGACTGCTGGCACTCGGCCGGCGCGTGACGGTGACCGGGCGTGACGAGGGGCGGCTGCGGCGGTTCGCACGCTCCCTCGGCGATCCTGACGGCCTGCCGACGATCCCCGCCGACGCGTCCGACTACGACGCGGTCCGCTCGGCCGTGGAGTCGACCGTGAGGGAGTTCGGACGGCTCGACACCGCCGTCGCCAACGCCGGCTTCAGCACCCATGACACCCTCGCCGACGGCGATCCCGCCGCTTGGCGGGAGATGGTGCTGATGGTGACCGGCGACGGCGTCGGCGTCACCCTGATCGCTCCCGGGCGGGTGAAGACCCCCTTCTGGGACGGCCGGGGTGCTCTCCCGGAGGGGGACCTGCTCACCTCCGACCAGATCGCCGACGCCGTCGTGTGGGCGGTCGGGCAGCCGGACGGCGTCGACGTCAACACCGTCGTCGTCCGGCCGCTCGGCCAGCCTCATTAGCCGGAGGCGACGTCATGTCCACGGTCATCAGACGTGCCGAACCCGCGGACGCGGAGGCGATCGCCGCCGTCCACGTGCGGTCGTGGCAGGCCGCCTACCCGGGGCTCATGCCCCAGGCCTATCTCGACGGGCTCACTCCGGCCACGCGCCTGCCCGTCTGGAACCGGCTGCTGGGGGAGTCCTCCCCACGGCGTACGGAGGTGCTCGTGGCGGAGACGGACGGCGCCGTCGCCGGGTTCGCCTCGCTCGGCCCCGGACGGGACGAGGACGTCGACCCCGCCTCGGTGGGGGAGGTCTCGGCGATCTACCTGATGCCCGAGGTGTGGGGCGCCGGGATCGGCGGGCGTCTCATGGCCGCCGCGCTGGACAGCCTCGCCGCCGCCGGGTATGAGCAGGCCATTCTCTGGGTCGTCGACGGGAACAGCCGCGCGCGGCGGTTCTACGAGCGCGGCGGCTGGCGCCCCGACGGCGCCGTACAGCGGGACGAGTCGGACGGCTTCCCGCTGACCGAGGTCCGCTACCGCCGGGAGCTGCACCGTTGACTCGTCGATCGGCGGGGTGATAGATCCTTTACCAGCGCCGCGGTGCACCCGGCAAACAGGCCGCCGAGGGCATGGAGGCGCCGGTACAAGGGATGACCTTGACGACATCGCATGGACGCCTGGTGGCGTTCGGCAACCAACTGATCGACGTACACATCTGGCTCCGCGAGGAGCTCGCGGAGCTGCGCGAGAGCATCGACGCCCATCTGGCCGGCGGCACCCGGCCGCGCGAACTTCGGGCCCACTGCCTGGCCTTCTGCTCCGCGCTGAACCGTCACCACACCGGTGAGGACGACGGCGCGTTCCCCGAGCTCGCCCGGCGGTTCCCCGAGTTGCGCCCGGTGCTGGAGGAACTGCGCCGCGACCACCGCCTGGTGGAGGACTGCCTCCGGCGGCTCCAGGCCCTTGTCGGCGCCCTGGACCAGGCGGCGGACCCCGCCGAGGTGCGCCGTGAGCTGGACAGTGTGGCCGCGCTCATGGAGACGCACTTCGTCTACGAGGAGAAGCGGATCGTCTCGGCGCTCAACGCGCTGGACGCCCCGGACTGGCACCGCTCCCGCCCCGAGTTCCTGCGTACGGACGAGAGCGAATCCTGAACGGGATCCTGGGAGCGGCCGGCGCCCGGTGTCAGTCGAAGTCGACGCAGACCGCGTACCAGTCATCCGACAGACGCTCAGCACTGGAGACGTCGAGACCACGCACCTCACCGCCATGCAGGTAGGCGAAGCCACACTGCTCCAGCATGCCGCCGGAGTCGGCCACACGAAGCTGCGTGACACCGTTCCAGCGCTGGACGCCGTTGATGGCGAACAGGCCGACGCGTTCTCTCACGCTCAGCCAGCGCTCGTCTTCCGGCAGCGACCGCGCGTAGCGGGCGAGGGCCGGTTCGGAGACCAGAAAGGCCAGCCTCACAGGGATGCCGAAGCCCACCAGTGCGAGGGTGAGGGCTCCGGCGAGGGGCGGCACGAGGGCCCAGAGACTGCGCCTGTAGTTACGGTAGAAAAGGAGCACCAGCCACATCAGGCCGGACAGAAACCACGCGGGCACGATCACCAGGATCAGCGCGAAGCTGCCGCCAGGGCGAGCAGCGGCGACGATGGTCAGGACACAGGCCGCGACCATCGGCGTGGTGAGCGCCAAGCGCCACCACCAATCCCTCCCGTCCGTCCCCGTGCGGGCCATCCTCGTATCCTGGCCGACCAGCTTCCGCCGCCGCCTGGAATCCCAGAAACTCGTGGACGCTAGCGGCCGGGCTTCGTCCAGGTGAGGGAGTACCGGCGGAGCACGTGCCGGCGGTAGCGCACGCCGGGCAGCAGTCGGCGTGCCGCGGCCCGCACCTGCCCGTAGCTCATCCGCGGTTCGGCCACCGGCATCCCCTCGGGCCCCCGCGCGCGGCGCAGCACCTTCGTGACCCGTACGACGGGAGCGGCCGCGATCGTCGCCGCCCACTCCGCGGGGGAGGCCTCGCGGGCCAGGCCGACCACCACCAGCATGCCTCCGGGGCGCAGCGATTCGCGCATCCGGATGAGGGCCGCGTCGAAGTCCATGTGGTGGATCGTGGACACCGAGCAGACGAAGTCGTACCCCTCGGCGGGCAGGGCGGCGGTGAGGAAGTCGCCCTCGACGAAGGTGATGTCCGGCTGACCGGCGGACAGTTCGCGGGCACGCGCGATCATCTCCGGCGAGCTGTCGACACCGGTGACGCGCTTGGCCCGGGCGGTCAGCTTCCGCGCGAGCAGGCCGTCCCCGCAACCGACGTCCAGCGCGTCGCCGCATCCTTCGGGGACGGCGCGGAGGATGCCCGGGTGCCGGGCGACGTTCGTGTTCCAGTACGGCTTCGAGTCGGCGTGGCGCATCGGATCACCGTAGGGCGGGCGTCATGACGAAATCCCGGAAGCGGGTGGCGGGGGCGGCCAGGACGTGGTCCGTACGCCAGGTGAGGCCGATGGTGCGGCGGGCGGCCTGCGCCGCGATCCTGACGCCGACGGTGCCGGACTGGCCCGCGAAGGGTTCCGGGACGATGGCCACGCCCAGCCCGGCGGCGACCAGGCCCTCGATGGTCGCGAGGTCCTGGCTCTCGAAGGAGACCGCCGGGGACACCCCGGCGTCGCGCAGCAGCGCGTCGACCAGGACACGGTAGCCGAAGCCGACCGGAGTGGTGACGAGTTCCTCGTCCGCCAGCTCCCGGAGCTCCACCTCCTCCCGGTCGCGTAGCCGGTGGCTCGGCGGCACGACGAGCACCAGCCGCTCCTCCTGCAGGGGATGCCAGCCGAAATCTCCGGGGGGACGCGGGGAGGTGATCGCGAGGTCGGCGGCCCCGGTGCGCAGGTCCTGGACGATCTCGTGCGCGGGTTCCTGGCGCAGCAGAATGCGCATCCGGGGAGCGTGCTCGTGGAAGGACCGCAACAGCCGCGGGACGAGAGAGGTGGCGATGGAGTCGAGGAAGGCCAGGCGCACCACACCGCTGTCCGGGTCGAGCAGGCTCCGCAGATCGGCCAGCAACTGCTCGTAGCGCGCCGTGAGGTCGCGTGCGGCCGTCACCACGAGTCTCCCGTTCGGCGTCAGGTGGACGCCGTCCGGCGCACGCTCGAACACCCGGGTGCCGAGCTCGGCCTCCACCCGGGCGAGGGCGCGGGAGAGCGTCGGCTGGCTGGTGCGGAGGACGGCGGCGGTGTCGGTCACGTGCTGGTGGTCGGCGAGGGCGACCAGCCAGGACAGGTCCCGGAGCAGCATGCCCGCCATCATACGCATCGCGTATCGAAACCGTCGGTTTGTGGCATTGGACGCATAGCGGCAGGAAGCGCACAGTCGTTGAGGTGACCGCTGTTCTTGAGACCTCTGCCGTGGACGGACACCTGCCGGGGACCGCCGAGTATCGGCGCGTCGTCGTCGCGCTGTTCGCGGCCGGGGTGGCGACCTTCGCGCTGCTGTACAGCACGCAGGCGATCCTGCCCGAGCTCGCCGCGCAGTTCGGGCTGTCCACCGCGGAGAGCACGCTGAGCGTGTCGCTCACCACGCTCGGGCTCGGCGTCGCGCTGCTGGTGGCCGGTCCCCTGTCCGACGTCGTCGGACGCACCCGGCTGATCCATCTGTCGCTGACGGCGTCCGCCGTCGTCGCGGCGGCGTGCGCGCTGGCGCCCGGCTGGCCGGCGCTCATGGTCCTGCGGTCACTCCAGGGCGTCACATTGGCAGGGCTTCCCGCCGTGGCCACCGCCTACCTGCGTGAGGAGCTGCACCCGTCCACGCACGCCCGCGCCGCCGGTCTGTACGTCGGCGGCACGGCGCTGGGCGGGATGGCCGGTCGCCTCCTGACCGGCGGGGTCGCCCAGGCCGCGGGCTGGCGGTGGGCCCTGGCCGCGGCCGCCGTGCTCGGTCTGCTGTGCGCCCTGACCGTACGCGTGCTGCTGCCGGTCTCCCGGCGCTTCACCGCGGCCCCGGCGGGCGTCCGTGCCCTGCTCCGCGGGAGCCTGCGCGCGGTGTCGGACCGCGGGCTGCTCGCGTTGTACGGCATCGGCGGCTGCTCGATGGGGGCGCTGGTCGCGGTGTTCAACACCCTGGGCTTCCGGCTCGCGGGCGCGCCGTTCCATCTCGGCGTCGGAGCCGCCGGCCTGATGTTCCTCGTCTATCCCCTCGGCTCGGTGAGCTCCGCGGTGTTCGGCCGGCTGGCCGACGGCTACGGGCGCCGGAACGTGACGCCGCTCGGCTGTCTCCTGGTCGTCGCCGGCGCCCTGGTCACGCTGTCGTCCTCACTGCCGGTCGTGGTCGTCGGGCTCGCGCTCCTCACCGCGGGCTTCTTCGCCGTCCACGGGGTGGCCAGCGGATGGGTCCCGGCCCGGGCGTACGCGGGCGGAGTGTCCACGGGTCAGGCCGCGTCGCTCTACCTGTTCACCTACTACCTCGGGTCCTCCGTCTTCGGCAGCCTCGCGGGCCGCGCCTGGACGGACGCCGGGTGGCCGGGCGTGGTCGCACTCGCCGTGCTCCTGCTCACCGCCACCGGCGCCCTCACCCTTCTGCTGCGCAGGACCCCCGCCCTTGCGTCGGATATAACACCAGGGTGACCCCCGACAGCGCGCTCGACTCCCCAACGCTGACCGATCTGTGGGATCGGCGGTGGCCCGAGTGCCCGCCGTTCGCCCACTGGCTCCGCGACCACTATCCGGACCGCTGGGTCAGGTTCCACAGCCTGCCGGAGTCCAAGCGCTATCCCGACAGCGAGGCGGAGTACGCGGTGGTGCTCGGCCGTCACCACACCGTGCTCGCCGAACTCGATCCCGGGCCGCACCTTCTGGTCATCACGGCCGAATACACGGACACGCCGGCGACAACGCCCCAGACGTGGCCGCGGCGATCAGAGGTCGCACCGGCGGCGTGGCACTGGCGAACCCTCCTCGAAGAGCCCGACGAGGATCCCCGCTACCGCAGTTACACGCAGTTCTACGCCGAGGCGCGACCCTGGCGGCCCGGCGTCGTCGACGATCTGCTCCGGGCCGTGGCGGACGACGAGATCGGCGGCGTGATCCTCGGCCCCCCGGACCTGCGCTGGCTCTATCACCCCTATGACGGGGGCGCCGACGTGATCGCGTCCACACGCGCGGCACGCGACGCTCTCAAGGAGCGGCATCGGGACTGGTTGTCCACGCATCCCTCGGGCCTGTGAACGGTCACGCTGCCGTGGGCTCTCCGCGTGGAGTAAGCGGCACCCGCCGGTGATTCCAGGTCGGTTCGTGCCGGCCTCGCCGTCACCGCAGTCCGTGACGCAGGTGGAGGTCGCCTCCGAAGGCTGCCGCGATGACGCATCCCGTTTCGAAGACGAACTCCGCCTTCACCCACTGGGCGGGATCCTCCGTGTCGAAGCCCTTTGTCACCCGGACGAGCCGCTCGCCGACATGCCGGATGAAGGGCACCTCGGCGGGGGCGGGCACGATGTCCACACGGCTACCGAGCTCCTCCATGATGTAGCTCTCTCCCGGCTGGTCCGGCGTGACGCGCAGAGCCCAGTCGGCGGTGTCGCGGACCACGACGGTCGTCGTCTCAAGGTGGAGCCATACGTGCAGGAGTTCGGGAGCGTCGGATTGGTGAGTGAACAGGGCCGCGGTGACCGCGGCCAGACGCAGGCCCTCGAGACCGGACAGATCCATCAGCGCACCGTCCGATCGGGGGCCTCACGAGCCCGCCTGTTCATCGGTTGCAGGCGGCTCAGTTCCTCGCGGAACTCCTGCTCGCTGACTTCGTACGCAGAGAACTCGTCGAGATCCACCTGAGCGTAGGTCAGAAAGCCGTACCCGTCCTCGGCGTGATCCGCGTCATAGGCGATCACGGTGCCGTCGGCGTAGGCCTCGACCTGCACGTGGGCGTACCCCTCGTGGTCCAGCGCCAGGTAGAACGTGCAGGTTCCCCAGTGCGCGTACTCGTCCCCGCGGTCCTCGTCCCACCTGCCCGAATTCGATGACATGGTGGAAATCATCAGGGAAGACGCCCGGCCGACCATCGCACGTGAACGTGCACGGAGAGATCGACGACGTCGCGATTCCTCTGTCAGGCTGCGCCCATGAGGATGGACACACTCTTCGCGGGAGTAGCGGTCGAAGCCTTTCCCGGCGCTGTCGAATGGTACGCCCGATTGTTCGGCAGGACCGCCGATGTCGTCGTGGCCGACAATGAGGTCATGTGGCGAGTCGCCGACACCGCGTGGCTGTACGTCATCGAGGACGCCGGACGCGCCGGCCGGAGCCTGGTCACCATCTCCGTGTCGGATCTCGACCAAGCGGTGGCCGAGCTGGGCGCGCGGGGCATCAGCAGCGGCGCCATCGAGACGGTCGGTGACGCCGGGCGTAAGGCCACTGTGACCGACCCCGAAGGCAACGCGATCGCGCTCATCCAGATCGCCGTACGTAGCCGGCCGGAGAGTTCGCCATCACGCCGCAACCCTTGCCCCACCCCGTCCGCCTCGACCCCGCCGCGGAGCGGCAGCGGGCCGATGCTCAAAGGTCCACGAGGTCAGCGACGATTTCGTCGTTGACGTGTTCGCTCGCCACCCAGATGCGGAGTTGACCGATCGCGCTGAAGCCGCTGGCGAGCGCGTGCGTGAGACGGTCACCGCGCTCGTAGCCGACCAGGGGAAGGCCCGGGAAGTGGTCGGCAGCTGCGGTGATCGCTGATGACCAGGCCGCGGCAATGTCGCTGCTGTCGGCGACGAAGAGGTTGGAGAGGCCGACCAGCCCGGAGCTGCGGTTCAAGACGACACCCCCGCGGAGGTCCTCGCCGTCGTGAAGGGCGAGCACCAGCACGGACGGGTCGTCCAGCAGCGCTGGCCGGAAGACATCCGGGGCCGGGTCACCGCCGTGCCAGGCGGCCTGCCAGTCGCGAAGCCGGGCGGCCGTGGAGACCCGTTCGGCAGGCAGGGGCGGCGTTGCCGGTCCGGGGAGCCCTGCTTTGCGGTACACCCACTGGGCGGTGAAGAACTCGACGAAGCCGTCCACTGTGAGGTCGAGAGCGGAGAAACTGTCCTTGATCGAACACCCGGCCGAGGCCGTGTCGATCTCGGAAAGGAAGTCGGCCGGCACTGCGTCGGGGCGCAAGGTGACAACGTCGGGATAGTACGGCGGCGTGCGACAGGCACTGCGCCAGGCCGTCTCGCCGAAGCTGTTCGCAATGCCGTGAGACCGGCAGACCGAGGCACACCAGTCGGCGTTGTTTCGAGCTGCGGCGGCACGGATGAGGGTTGTCTCGGCTGAGGTCACCCGGACAGCCTGACACTGCTCATGCCCTGGCCGCGCGTCCGTTTTCCGTTGTGCGACGACAACGGCGTGCAGGCCGGTCCCCGGAAGCCTGAGCGCGCGATGCGGAAAGCCCGCGGCAAGGTGCAGGACCTTCCCACGGGCTTTCCGCTTCCACGACTTGCGGCACTACCTCGCGTCGCTCCTGATCGTCTCGGGCGCTGACGTCACGCGGTCGCCGATCACACGTCGTAGTAGAGCTCGAACTCGTGCGGGTGCGGGCGGAGGCGGATCGGGTCGACCTCGTTCTCGCGCTTGTAGGAGATCCAGGTCTCGATGAGGTCCGGCGTGAACACGCCGCCCTCCAGCAGGTAGTCGTGGTCGGCCTCGAGCGCGTCGAGCACCTTCTCCAGCGAGCCCGGCACCTGCGGGATGTTGCGGGCCTCCTCCGGCGGCAGCTCGTACAGGTCCTTGTCGACCGGCTCCGGCGGCTCGATCTTGTTGCGGATGCCGTCGATGCCGGCCATGAGCATGGCGGCGAAGGCGAAGTACGGGTTGCAGGACGGGTCCGGCACGCGGAACTCGATGCGCTTGGCCTTCGGGTTCGAGCCCGTGATCGGGATGCGGACGCAGGCCGAACGGTTGCGCTGCGAGTAGACCAGGTTGACCGGGGCCTCGTAGCCGGGCACCAGGCGGTGGTAGGAGTTCACCGTCGGGTTGGTGAAGGCCAGCAGCGACGGGGCGTGCTTGAGCAGGCCGCCGATGTAGTAGCGCGCGATGTCCGACAGACCGGCGTAGCCGACCTCGTCGTAGAACAGCGGCTCGCCGTCCTTCCAGAGGGACTGGTGGCAGTGCATGCCGGAGCCGTTGTCACCGAAGATCGGCTTGGGCATGAACGTGACCGTGCGGCCCGCCTGGATGGCCGTGCTCTTGATGATGTACTTGTACAGCATCAGCTTGTCGGCCGTCTGGAGCAGCGTGCCGAACCTGAAGTCGATCTCGGCCTGGCCCGCGGTGCCCACCTCGTGGTGCTGCATCTCGGTCTCGATGCCGGCCTCGATGAGGTTGCGCACCATCTCCGAGCGCAGGTCGGTGAAGTGGTCCATCGGCGGGACCGGGAAGTAGCCGCCCTTGTAGCGCGGCTTGTAGCCCAGGTTGCCGCCCTCGGAGGCCTTGCCGGTGTTCCAGGCGCCCTCGATGGAGTCGATGTAGTAGTAGCCGGCGTTCTGCTTCGTCTCGAAGCGGACGTCGTCGAAGATGTAGAACTCGGCCTCGGGGCCGAAGAACACGGTGTCCGCGATGCCGGTGCCCTTGAGGTACTCCTCGGCCTTGCGGGCGACGTTGCGCGGGTCGCGGCTGTAGGCCTCACCGGTCAGCGGGTCGTGCACGAAGAAGTTGATGTTCAGCGTCTTGTGCTGACGGAACGGGTCGAGCACGGCCGTCGTCGGGTCGGGCAGCAGGAGCATGTCCGACTCGTGGATGGCCTGGAACCCGCGGATCGACGAGCCGTCGAACATGAGGCCGTCGGTGAAGACGTTCGGCCCGAAGTTCTCGGACGGGAAGGTGAAGTGGTGCGTCGTCCCCGGCAGGTCGGTGAACCTGACGTCGACGAACTGCACACCCTCGTCCCGGATGAACTTGAGGACGTCATCGGCTGAGTTGAACACTCTCGAACCTCCCAGGGGCATGGGCCAGCATGCCGAAGGTAGGCCGGTGCCGTTTCCGCCCCGTGTCTCGACTGTTTCGCGCGTGTTAAGGGAAAGCGCTACCCACGCAGGCGCGGCGATAACGTCGGCCCGCCGTTCCCCGGGCTCCATCGTACGGCCTTCTCGCAGGTCAGGACCCTAACGCGGCCGGGCAGCGCGTTTGTCCGGAGAGGCCGGAGGCGCGGTCGTAGGGATCGGCGGGCTCGCCGGACGGCCGCGATCCTTGCGGATCGCCGGGGAACCGCGGGTGAACGAATCCGTCATCCTCGGTGCAATTCGCGCCGAAGACCGCCGATTCGTCCGCGGCCAGCCAGACGACGAGCCCGCCGTCCTCCCGGTATGCGCTGAACTCGTTCCTGTGGTGCTCGACGATCCTCGTCACCGTCGAGGGGGCGCCGGGGCGGCTGACCGGATGGACGAACAGGTAGTCCGCCTCGATCGTGACGCCTCCGCCGGCCCTCTTGGAGATCGTCGTCTCGCCGGAGACCTTCACGACGTCCCCGGCCGGTTCGGCCGTGCCCGGGGCGAGGCTGAACAGCCAGGACCGGGTGCCGGAAGGGCCGCTGTCGTCGAGGCGGCGCAGGAACGCCTCGCGCTGCCGGGGATGCAGCAGGCGGATGAACTCCTCGGGGCGCTCGCCCCGCACCGCCGCGGGGTCGAGGTGCGCGGCGGACAGCAGTCGCCGTACGCGTGACAGGGCCCGGCCGACCTCCTCCCGCGTGAGCCCGCCGAGGGCGCGCGCCGCGGGCATGACCAGCCCCTGCTCCCCGTCGGCGTAGTCGGCGGCGGGAGTGCCGGCGAAGAGGCCGGCGGGCGGCGCCGGGACGGGGCCGTGGTCGAACAGGCCTTCCTCGCCGTCGGGGATCGGCGTCGTCACGGGCGCCTGCCGGGCGATCACCGGGCCGGAGACGATCAGGTCCTCGTTTCCCGCGGGCGAGCGGGCGATGCGGAGCTTGTCCAGGACGTCCGGCCGCATGGTGACGACGAGCCCCACGAGCACGATCAGGCCCGCGATCGCGACCAGCACGGCCGGGCGGCGGCGCCGGCCCGGCATGAACGAGTCCGACTCGGCCGCCGCGGTCATCCGCCGGATCTCGTCCTCGTCGAACTGCGCGACCAGCGCCTCGAAGCGCGCGTCGATGTCATCCGGGTCCGCCGGCCGCACGGTTCCCTCCAAAGCGTTCATGTCGGAACGATTCACGATAACCGGGATTTCATGCGATGGCCTGCCCATGATGTCCGGCTTCGCGGGCGGACGCCAGACCGGTGCCCCTCCCCGATACGCTGGGAAACCATGAGTGACCGGCAGCCGCGATGGACGCAGACCTGGATGGGGGGCCCGCGGGCCGCCGGGGTGGACCTCGGATACCCGGGGCAGCGCCTCGGTCTGCCCGAGCAGGGCCCCGGATCGGTCGCGGGGTGGGGGCGCAGGATCGGCGCCGTCGTCGTCGACTGGCTGCTGTGCACCTGGGCCATCGCCGGGGGCCTGCTGCGCTTTCAGGGCAACGACGTCGCCTCGGTCGGTCTCGGGATCTTCGCCGCGGAGTACGTCCTGCTGGTCGGCACGATCGGCATGACGCTGGGGATGCGTCTGTTCGGCATCCGCGTGGCCGGGCTCGACGGCGGGCGGCCGAGCTTCTTCGGCGTGCTGGTCCGCACGCTGCTGCTGTGCCTCGCCGTGCCCGCGCTCATCTGGGACCGCGATCGGCGCGGCCTGCACGACCGCGCGAGCGGAACGGTCGTGGTCGACCTCTGACCGGACGACCGGAACCGGACCACGCGGCGCCGGTCGCCCGGGCCCGCGGGGCGGCCGGGGTCATGGTTCGACGAGACCGGCGCGGATGGCGTAGCGGGTCAGTTCGAGCCGGTCGCGCATGCCCAGCTTCTGCAGGATGTTCGCGCGGTGCCTGTCGACCGTCTTCACGCTGATGAAGAGCGTCTCCGCGATCTCCTTGGCGGAGTTGCCCTCGGCGATGAGTTTGACGATCTCCTCCTCTCTCGGCGTCAGGATGCTGTCCGGCATGCGCTCACCCTGCCGGGCGCGCTGGAGGTAGTCGCGGATGAGGGCGGTGACCGCGCCGGGGTAGAGGAAGGGCTCTCCGCGCATCGCCGCCCGGCAGGCCTCCAGGAGGTCCTGGTCGGCGACCGACTTGAGCACGTAACCGGAGGCGCCGGCCTTGAGCGCCTCGAAGAAATACTGCTCGTTGTCGTACATCGACAGGATCAGTATGCGGATGCCGGGTGCGCGCCGTGAGATCTCGCGTGCCGCCTGGATCCCGGTCATGCGGGGCATCGCGATGTCCAGGATGGCGAGGTCGATCTCCTCGGAGCGGGCGGCCTCGACCGCCTCGGCCCCGTCGGCGGCCTCCGCGACCACCGTGAGATCGGGTTCCGCGTCGAGGATCAGCCGCAGCCCGCGGCGGACCAGCGCGTGATCGTCCGCCAGCAGGATGCGGGTCGTGCGGCTCTCCACGGCTCAGCTCTCCTCAACCGCGTGCGGGGGTATGACCAGGCGCACGTCCGTGCCGCCGCCGGGCGGGGAGTCGACGGTCAGCCGGGCGCCGATGAGAAGGGCGCGCTCGCGCATTCCGCGGATGCCGGCGCCCTCCTTGCGCGCGCCTCCGCGCCCGTCGTCGCTGATGCGCAGCATGACCTGTCCCCTCTCCTGCCTGAGTGACAACTCCACATGGCGGGCGTGCGAGTGCCTGGCCACGTTCGTCAGTCCCTCCTGTGCGATCCGGTAGAGGACGAGCTCGACCTCTCCGCTGAGGGCGGGCAGGCCGGTGTCGACCTCACGGGTGACCGGGATCCCGCTCGCCTGCGAGAAGTCGCTGCCGAGCGCGCTCAGCGCACTGTGCAGCCCGAGGTCCTCCAGGACCCCGGGCCGCAGCCGTCTCGCCACCTGCCGCACCTCGTCCAGGCTGGCCCGGACCGTCTCCTGGGCGGAGCACAGCTCATCCCGGAGATCCTCCGGCGCCCGGTCGACGACGCGCTTGAGCCCCAGCAGCGCCACGGTGAGGCTCTGGCCGATCTCGTCGTGCAGCTCGCGTGCGATCCGCCGTCGTTCCCCCTCCTGCGCGGCCAGCGCGTACGCGCTGCTGGCGCTGCGCTCGGCTTCGAGACGTTCGAGCATCTCGTTGAACGTGCCGATCAGCTGGGCGAGGTCGCCGTTGCCGCTGTCGGTGAGCCGGTCGCCCGCCCTCAGCAGGTCGACCCGCCGCATGAGGGTGGTGAGCGCGTCGAGCGGGGCCAGGCTCTTGCGGATCAGCAGCGCGTTGGCCGTGATGATCAAAGCCAGCCCCACGGTCAGGACCGGAATCTCGGTCAGCAGGACCGGTGAGGACACCGTGGCCGGGGAGAGCGCGAGCACGAACGTCCCGACGGTGAAGACCAGGCCGTTGATCGCGAACAGCCGCCAGAACAGGGCCCGGGCCGGGTGCCGCGGCTCCCTCGGCGGCCGGCCGGTCCGCCGGTCGGTGTGCTCCTTCACGGCTGACAGCCTGCTCGTTCTCGTACGGAGGTGTCCATGCGGGGTGCCTCCCATCTTCTGGGTGTCCCTACATGTCTTACCTCTCCCGATATGGGTGCCCGACCCGATGGTGGTGGCCCACGGCCGTCTCGAAGACTGGAGCACAGACAGCGACGGCTCGTCCGCTGGGCCGGCGGGCGTCGCGACCCGCGCGGAAGAGGCGCGGAACCGGCCCTGATCCCGGCCTGTCACCGATCGGAGGCACCTGAGATGGACGTGACCCGCGTCACCCTGCCCGGCGTCGCCGCCGTGTACCAGTGCGTCACCCGCGACGGCCGGCGCTTCGGCGTGCTCGTGGAGAAGTCCGGCCGTCGCCGGCTCCTCGTCTACGACCCCGCGAAGCCCGACACGCCACTCCAGGCGATCATCCTGGAGCAGCGCGAGGCCGATCAGCTCGCCGACATCCTGCACAGCGGGCCCGTCCTCGATCGGCTCGCCCGCCTCGAACGCCGCTTCGCCGAGTTCACCGAGGCGGCTCGGTGACCATGCCGCACACACTCCGACCTTCCGACAGATGTGGTGATCTGATGCAAGCGCGCGACGTCGTCGTGAACCTGCCGACGGTGACCGTCCACGACCCCGTCGCCCGGGCCGTACGGATCATGGTGCTGAACCGGATGCCCGGATTGATCGTGGTGGACGCCGGGAGACGGCCGGGATGGGTGCTTCCCGGCACCCAGGTCCTGCGTCTCGCGGTTCCCGGGGCCTATCAGGAGGACCCGGCCCTGGCCCGGGCGATCGACGAGGCCCACGCCGACCGCTTCTGGCAGGAGCTGGCCGGCATAACGGTGGGAGACTGCCTGCCGCCCCAGCCGCCCAGACCGGTGACGGTGCCCCTCGACGCGACCCTGCTCGAAGTGGCCGCCCTCATGACCCGGCTGCGCAGCCCCATCGCCGCGGTCGTCGGCCGCGACGGCACCCTGGCCGGGGCGATCACGCTGGAGCGGCTGCTCACCAGTCTGGCGCTTGTCCCGCCGGGCGACTGACCCCCGCCGCGGGAGCCGCGGGACCGCCCCGCGCTTTCCGGCCGCCGTCCTTTCGGCCGCCGTCCTCGTCCCTTCCGCCGCGTCGCGTCACGCGACATGTCCGTGATCCGGAGGTTCGATCATTCACCGCTCCGTCATGCCGCCGTCGTCGCGGCGCCTTCACCCCGGCACGCCGTGCCGGAAGTCCGTACGACGCTCGCTCACCCCCGGACCTCCGGGACGCCGCACGTGAGCGCCGTCGCATCCTTCACGATCTTCCTGACGGCTTTCGCCTTCATCGCCTCGGAGAAGGTGCACAAGGTCAAGGTGGTCCTCGTCGCCGCCGGCGCGATGGCCGTGCTGGGGCTGATCCCGGGCGACGAGGTGTTCTTCTCCGAGACCGCCGGCATCGACTGGAACGTCGTCTTCCTGCTGCTCGGCATGATGATCATAGTCGGTGTCGTCAAGCACACAGGGGTCTTCGACTACCTCGCGATCTGGGCGGCGAAGAAGTCCAAGGGCCGGCCGTACCGGCTGATGATCATGCTGATGGTCATCACCGCGATCGCCTCGCCGTTCCTCGACAACGTCACCACGATCATGCTCGTCGCACCGGTCACCGTGGTCGTCTGCGACCGGCTGCGCATCCCCGCCCAGCCGTACCTGATCGCCGAGGTCCTCGCGTCCAACATCGGCGGCGCGGCGACGCTCATCGGCGACCCGCCCAACATCATCATCGGCAGCCGTGTCGGCCTGACGTTCAACGACTTCCTGGTCCACATGGCACCGGTCGTGGTCGTCATCTTCGTCGTGTTCGTGCTGCTCACCCGGGTGCTGTTCCGCGGGTCGTTCCGTTACGACCCGGATCGCGTGGCCGCGGTGATGGCGTTGCAGGAGCGACGGGCGATCACCGACCCGCGCCTGCTCGCGCGGTGCCTGATCGTCCTCGGCGGGGTCGTCGCGGGGTTCTGCCTGCACTCCGTGGTGCACGTGGAGCCGTCGATCGTCGCCCTGGTGGGCGCGGGGGTGATGCTGCTGGTGTCCCGCGCCGACGTGCAGGAAGTCCTGCGCGAGGTCGAGTGGGGCACCCTGGTCTTCTTCATGGGCCTGTTCGTCATGGTCGCCGGGCTGGTGAACACGGGTGTCATCGCGACGATCGGCGGCTGGGCCGTCGGCGCGCTCGGCGACGACCACTTCCTCGCGGCCACGGCGCTGCTGTTCGGGTCCGGCGTGCTCGGCGCGTTCTTCGACAACATCCCCTATGTCGCCACGATGGTGCCCGTCGTCGAGGAGATGGTCGCGCAGGTCCCGGACGCGCGGACCGGGCAGGCGCTGTGGTGGTCCTTCGCCCTGGGGGCCGACTTCAGCGGCAACGGCACCGCGGTGGCGGCGAGCGCCAACGTCGTGGCCGTCGGCATCGCCGCCCGGACCGGCCACCGCATCGGCTTCTGGCAGTTCACCAGGTACGGCATCCTCGTCACCGCGCTCAGCATCACGATGGCCTGGGTGTACGTCTGGCTGCGTTACTTCGCCTGATGCCGGGCTACGACGCGGCCCTGACGCACTGGAAGATCGCCGTGCCGGGCAGCAGGCGGCCGCGCAGCGGACTCCAGCCGCCCCACGCACGGTCGTGGCCCGGCGGCCACTCCGGCTCGGTCAGGCCGGTCAGCACGAGGCCGGAGGCGGCGATCAGGCCCACCCAGTCGCCCATCGTCCGGTGGTGCTCCACGTAGGACGGCTCGCCGTCCTCGCCGAACTCCACGTACGGCGACCGGTCGAAATAGGGGCGGTCGGCGGTCAGGCCGCGCGGGCCCGGATCGTCGGGGAAGGCCCACCGGACGGGGTGGCTGACGGAGAACACGAACCGGCCGCCCGGGCGCAGCACCCGGCGCACCTCGGCCAGCACCGCCCCGGCGTCGGCGACGAACGGCAGCGCTCCGTAGGCCGAGCACACGAGGTCGAACGACCGGTCCGCGAACGGCAGCGTCTCGGCGTCGGCCTGGACGACGGGCAACCGCACCCCGGCGGACATGTCGATCCGCCGGGAGTGCTGCAGCTGCCGGTGGGACAGGTCGACGCCGACGGCCGCCGCGCCCCGCCCCAGCAGCCATCGGCCGCACTGGCCGGCGCCGCAGCCGATTTCGAGGACCCGGCGCCCGGCCACGTCGCCGAGCAGCCGGGCCTCGGCCTCGTCCAGCCCTTCCGGGCACCACACGAAGCCGTCGTCGCGGAGGAACCCGCCGTGCTCGGCCTGGTACTCGTCGGCCGCGCCGTCCCACCAGCCCCGGTTGGCCCGGGAGGTCTGCGACCGGGAGACCGGCCGCCTTCCCACGAGGTTCAACGTCGTCAGCGCATCTTGGGGCCGCGCGGCATGCGGGCGCCCTTGGGAATGGGGCCCTTCGGCATCGGAACGGCCGGGGTGAGCGCACGCATCCGGTTGTTGACCTCGGACACCGCGCCCTTCTTGAGGTTGCGGGGCAGCTTCATCATGTGCCGCTGAAGCTTGGCCAGGGGGACCTGGCCCTCGGCGTCACCGCACTGGACGTCGTACACGGGCACGTCGATCGCCACTCGCTGGACACGCTTCTTCTCCGCGACGAGCATGCGCTGCACCCGGTTCGGCGGGCCCTCGGAGACCAGGATGACCCCGGGGTATCCGACGACCCGGAAGACGAGGTCCTGGTCGCGGTTGACCGCGACCGGCTTCTCCTCGACGTACCAGGTGCCGCGCAGGCTCTGCAGGATCGCGTACGTCGCCCCCGGCTGGCCGTGGAGCATCGAGTACTGCGACCTCTGCGCGAAGCGGCTGAAGACGATCATCCCGACCAGTACGGCGGCGAAGACGCCGAACACGATCCACGTCCAGCTGAAGATCACGCCGATGACGACGAACAGGACGAGCGTTGCCAGAGCCGACGCGTAGACGATCGGCATGCCCTTGGGGTTTGCCTGTTGAATGATCTTTGCGACCATCCGGAGCTGCTTGAGGCGTCCCGGAGCCGCTGCGTCTTTCGCCATGGTGTGAAGGATACAAACGCCGAGCTGACTTAATGAAAACGAGACTCGCCCACGCGGGCGGCGACGGCCTGCTGGTACAGACGGCCGGCCCGGTAGGACGAGCGCACCAGCGGACCGGACATGACGCCGGCGAAACCGATCTCCTCGGCCTCCCGCTGGAACTCCACGAACTCCTCGGGCTTGACCCAGCGGTCCACGGGGTGGTGGCGGGGGGTCGGGCGCAGATACTGGGTGATCGTCACCAGGTCGCATCCGGCCTCGTGGAGGTCGCGCAGCGCCTGGGTGACCTCCTCCCGTTCCTCGCCCATGCCGAGGATGAGGTTCGACTTGGTGACCAGCCCGGCCTCGCGGGCCATGCTGATGACCTGCAGCGAGCGCTCGTACCGGAACGCGGGCCGGATCCGCTTGAAGATCCGGGGCACGGTCTCGATGTTGTGCGCGAAGACCTCGGGCCTGCTGGAGAAGACCTCTTCGAGCTGGCCGTGGTCGCCGTTGAAGTCCGGCACCAGCAGCTCGACGCCGCAGCCGGGCACCATCTCGTGGATCTGCCGGGCGGTCTCCGCGTACAGCCAGGAGCCGCCGTCGGGCAGGTCGTCACGGGCGACGCCGGTCACCGTGGCGTAGCGCAGGCCCATCTGAAGCACCGACTCGGCGACCCGGCGCGGTTCGTCCCTGTCGTACTCCGCCGGCTTGCCGGTGTCGATCTGGCAGAAGTCGCACCGCCGGGTGCACTGGTCGCCGCCGATGAGGAAGGTCGCCTCGCGGTCCTCCCAGCATTCGGAGATGTTGGGACAGCCCGCTTCCTGGCACACGGTGTGCAGCCCCGCGCCCTTCACCAACGACTTGATCTCGTTGTAGTTGGGGCCGTTGCGCAGCCGCGTCTTGATCCACGGCGGCTTCTTCTCGATGGGGGTCTGGCTGTTGCGCACCTCCAGGCGGAGGAGCTTTCGGCCTTCAGGAGCGACGGTCATTCGACTTCCTTCGCAGCACTCCGCGGCAGCGGTCCGCGGGCCCGGGGTCCGAGCGGGAACACGGGGCCCGGCGCCGTACGCGGGCCTGCGTGCCTGTCGGAACGCTCGTTCACAAACCCAGCTTATTACCTGCTTTCACCGGAACCTCCGGAGGAAGCCCGGCCCTCTGGCCTCTCGCGCCGGAGGCGGCGGCGACGTGGGGAACCTCACGCGTGAGGGCGCGATTTCCGGCCCGGCGATCAGGTGCCGTGGGACAGCTCCCGCACCGCGCGGGCGAGGTGACGGGACAGCTCGGCGTCGATCCGGTCCGACTCGCCGGGGCCGAGACCCACCGGGCCGAGACCCACCGGGCCGTCGCCGACGCCGGCGGATTCGAGGAGGACGGCCCGCAGCGCCGCCGGGGGCTCCGCCTGCCAGGCGCCCTGCCCGGCGAGGGAGTCCTCCCGCCGTGCGGTGATCAGTTCGCGGCCGGCGTCGCCGGAGAGCACGGCGCGGCGGATCTCCTCGGCCGTCTCCCCGCGCCTGGCCGCGGCCATGACCGGAGTGAGGCGGCTTTCCGCCATGGTGAGCGCGTCGAGGTATTCGACGACGGCGCGCGACGAGACGGCGCGGGCCGCGACCTGGTCGGCGTAGTGGACGGCGTGTTGTGCCTGGACGGAGACGAGCCGGCGCAACGCGAGCTCGGCCAGCAGGAGCGGCCACACCAGCACCCATCCGGCGACCTTGCCGATCGCCTGCGACGCCATCCTGCCCCCCGGTCCGCCGTGGTGCGCCAGCAGGGGGTCGCCGAAGTCGGGGAACCGGTCCACCCGCATGTCCACCAGGGCGTGCCGCCACTTGCCCGTGGTGACGAGCGCCGCCGGGACGAGCAGGCCGCGCCCGGGGTCGCCGCTGACGTCGCGCGCGAGCTCCGCGCCGAGCATGCCCGCCCGCTCGCGCGGCGTCAGGGTGAGCAGCAGTGGGAGGCCGACGAGCAGCACGGGCCGCCGCCGCACCCTGCCCAATGCGCTGCCCAACCGGAAAAATGCAATCGACTGCAACCTTGCAATAGAGTGCAGGAATGGCCGAGGGGCTACGAGAGCGCAAGAAGCGGCAGACCCGGCAGCGCATCGCCGAGGTGGCGGTCGGGCTGTTCGTGGAGCGCGGCTTCGACAACGTCACGATGGCAGAGGTCGCGCAGGCCGCCGAGGTCTCGGTCAACACCGTCTACAACTACTTCGAGGCCAAGGAGGACCTGGTCCTCCCGCCCGAGGAGGCGTCGCCCCGGCGGCTGGCCGACATCGTGCGGGAACGGCCGCCGGGGCAGCCGGCGGCCGTCGCGGTGCTGGAGCGCCTGCGCCGGGAGATCCACGGGCGCGAACGCAGCGTCGGGCTGAGCGCGGGATTCGGGCGTGTCCTGGAGATGATGCGGGCCGCCCCCACGCTGACCGCGCGGCTGGAGGACCTCGGCCGTCAGATGACCGAGGCGCTGGCGGTCATTCTGGCCGAGGAGACCGGCGCGGACGCCGGTGATCCGCTGCCGCGCGTGGTCGCCTGGCACATCGGCTGCCTCCACTCGCTGGTGTACGCCGAGATCGGGCGGCGTACGGCGGCGGGGGAGAGCCCGGACGCCGTCGCGGCCGCCGTGCTGGAGTTGCTCGACGTCGCCGAGGGCCTCCTGGGCGAGCGCGTCCGCACCTACGCCGTACGAGAGGGATCAACGTGTTCAGAGTGACGATCAGAGGGAAGTTCGGGGGCCTCGACGACGCTGGCCGGGTCGCCGTGATGGCGGCGGGCGGCGCCGCCTACACCGAGGACGGCTCGTTCACCCACGACGCGAGCGTGTCCGCCTTCACCTTCCGCTGCCAGGTGCCCGCGGGCCCGGACGACGGCGAGGACGAGGCCGCGCTGGGGGCGATGGCCGCGCTGGACGCGCACGGGCACCCGTACGAGATCCTGCGGATCGCGGTGACCGACATGCGCCAGATCAAGATCCGCCGCAAGGGCCGCGGCGTGTAGCCGTGTCCCGCGGTTGTGGGAAGGCGCCGCACGGACGGCGGCGGCGGGCGCGAGGCGGCCCGCCCGTCAGGTGAGATCCTCCTCGTACAGGTCGTACGGCTCCTGGCCGAGTGCCTCGGCGAGGCGCTTGCCGGCGAACGGGATGACCTCGTCGACCGTGATGCGGCGGCCGGTCTCGGCCGACAGCGACGTGACGCCGGCGTCGTCACCGGTGATGCGGGTGTACCAGCTCAGGTCGTTGACGCAGTTGAGCGCGAAGCCGTGCATGGTGACCCCGCCGGAGACCCGGATGCCGATCGTGCCGATCCTGCGGTCGGGCAGCCCGTGCCCGGGATCACCGGGCACCCACACCCCGCCGCGGCCCTCGACCCGCCGCGCCGTCAGCCCGAAGTCGGCGCAGACCTGGATCAGGACCTCCTCCAGGGAACGGACGTAGGAGACCACGTCGCCGATGCGGATGATGGGGTAGCAGACGAGCTGACCCGGACCATGCCAGGTGATCTTCCCGCCCCGGTCCACGTCGATGACCGGCGTGCCGTCGACCGGCCGCTCGTGCGGCAGCGTCCGCTTGCCCGCCGTGTAGACGGGGGCGTGTTCCAGCATGAGGCACAGGTCGGAGATCTCGTCGGCCGCCCGCCGGGTGTGCAGCCGCCGCTGCAGGGTCCAGGCCTGCTCGTACGGTACGTCGACCCCCAGGCGGACGATGGCCACGCCCTTCACATTCCCATCGCCCTTCACGGTCACAGCGTAGAGGTCAGCAGCCGGGGCTCGATACGCAGCTCCTTGACCGAGGGACCGTCCCGTTCGATCCGGTAGGCGTACCCCTCGGGGTCGATGGTCACGGCCTGGATGAACTCGGTGCCCACGTAGTGCAGCGCCACGCCCTCGTCGGCGGCGTACCCCTCGGGCAGCTCGCCCGACGCGACCGACTCGTGCAGCAGCGCCCGCCGCTGCGGGTCGGAGTTGTAGTGGACGCCGCAGGAGTGGGGGAGCAGGGCCAGGCCCTCGGCCCAGGGGCGCAGCCGCGGCCCGAACGAGTCGGTGTTGCCGCCGACGTGCCAGCACAGCGCGCCGGCGCTCTGCCCGGACAGCACGATCCCGGCCCGCCACGCCTCGGCGAACGCCTCGTCCAGGCCGTGCAGCCGCCACAGCGCGGCGAGGTTGGCGACGCTGCCGCCGCTCACGTAGATCGCGTCCTGCTCCAGGATCCACTCGCGGGGGTCCTCGACGTTCGGCATCGGGAAGACCGTCAGGTGGCTCACCTCGACGTCCCAGCGGGCGAACGCGCCGTACATCTTGAGCAGCCAGTCGGCGTCGTCGCCGGTGGCGGTGGCGAGCAGGCCGAGCTTGGGCCGGTCCTGCCCGGTCAGGTCGAGGACGTAGCGCAGCAGCGCGGTCGGCTCGACGAACCCGTACCGCTCCGTCTGCCGGAATGATCCGCCTCCGATGGCGACGATGTGCGACTGCCCGATGCGGCTCATGCCCCACCACTCCCGTTCCCGGATCGAATGACTCTTCAGAGTACGGCGGCCAAAGCCTCGCCGATGGTGGGATGGGCGAACCGGTGACCTGCGTCGAGCAGCCGCCGGGGGAGCACCCGCTGCCCGGCGAGCAGGGCCTCGTCGGCGAACTCCCCGAGCGCGAGGCGCAGCGCGAACCGCGGGGCCGGGACCGGCATCGTCGGGCGCTTCAGCGCCCTGGCGAGCGCGGCGGTGTAGTCGGCGTTGGTCACCGGCTCGGGAGCCGTGAGGTTCACCGGCCCGGCCAGTTCGCGGGCGAGCAGGAAGCGCACCGCGCCGACCCAGTCGGGCAGCGAGATCCATGAGACGTACTGCCTGCCGCTGCCGAGCACGGCGCCCGCGCCCATCTTGAAGATCGGCAGCATCCGGGCGAGCGCGCCGCCCCGGCCGGTGAGCACCATGCCGCTGCGCAGCAGCGTCACCCGCACGCCCGCCTCCCCGGCGGGCTCGGTGGCCGTCTCCCAGCCGCGTACGAGATCGGCGAGGAAGCCCCGGCCCGGCGGCGCCGACTCGTCCACCTCCCGGTCGCCGGTGTCGCCGTAGAAGCCGATCGCGGAGGAGGACAGCAGCACCCGTGGTCCCCCCTCCGCCCGGGCCAGCGCCTCGGCGAGGGTGCGCGTGCCGCCGACGCGGCTGTCCACCAGCTCCCGTTTGTACGCCTCGGACCACCGCCGGTCGCCGATCCCGGCGCCGGCCAGGTGGACGACGGCGTCCGCGCCCTCCAGCGCCGCCGGATCGAGTATCCCGTTCGCCGGGTCCCAGAAGCGCTCGTCGGGCCCGGCGGGCGTGCGCCGTACAAGCCGGCGCACCTCGTGCCCGTCGGCGCGCAGCGCGCCGACCAGGGCCGTTCCGAGCAGTCCAGAAGAGCCCGTCACCACTGCCGTCATCGTCTCCACGCACAGTTCACTACCACGCGGGGAGCGGTTTCACCGCGCGACGGGCGCGCTGATCGAGCCGGGCGCGGCAGGAAATCCGGGACGTCGCTCCCGCCGCCGGCGCACGCGCCGCAGGAGGGCGGACTGTGCCGTCCGGCTGCGCCGTCCGACTGTGCCGTCCGACTGTGCCGTCCGACTGTGCCGTCCGGCTGCGCCGTCCGACTGTGCCGTCCGACTGTGCCGTCCGACTGTGCCGTCCGGCTGCGCCGTCCGACTGTGCCGGCTGGATGGGCCGCCCGGCTGTGCCGTGGACCTGCCGGAAAACGGCGAGGGCCGCCCCGCGACGTGCGGGACGGCCCAACGGCGTCGGGGCGTGCGGCTCACGCCGGCCCCGGGCGTACGGCTACGCCAGGCCGAGCTGGGCCTCGAAGCGGCCCTCCTCGAGACGGTGCTTGATCGTCGTGAGGAAACGGGCGGCGTCGGCGCCGTCCACCAGGCGGTGGTCGTAGCTGAGCGCCAGGTACACCATCGAGCGGACCGCGATGACCTCGCCCTCCGGCGTGTCCACGACGACCGGGCGCTTGACGACCGCGCCGGTGCCCAGCATGCCGACCTGCGGCTGGTTGAGGATCGGCGTGTCGAACAGCGCGCCCCGGCTGCCGGTGTTGGTCAGCGTGAACGTGCCGCCGGTGATCTCGTCCGGGCTCACCTTGTTGGTGCGGGTGCGCTCGGCGAGGTCGGCGATCTTACGGGCGAGCCCGGCGATGTTGAGGTCGCCCGCGTTCTTGATCACCGGGACGAGCAGGCCGCGCTCGGTGTCGGTCGCGAAGCCCAGGTGCTCGACGTCGAAGTAGGTGACCTCGTTGGTCTCGCTGTTGATCGTGGCGTTCAGCTTCGGGTGCTGCTTGAGCGCCTCGATCGCCGCCTGGGCGAAGAACGGCATGAACGACAGCTTCACGCCCTCGCGCCGCAGGAACTCGTCCTTGGCCCGGTTGCGGAGCTGCGCGATGCGGGTGACGTCGACCTCGACCACGGTGGTGAGCTGGGCCGAGACCTGCAGCGACTCCACCATGCGCTTTGCGATGGTCTGCCGCAGGCGCGACATCTTCTCCGTACGGCCGCGCAGCGTGGTGTCGGCCTGCACCTCGGGAGCCGGGGCGGAGGCGGCGACCGGGGCGGCGGGCGCCTGGGCCGGGGCGGCGGGCGCCGCCTGCGGGGCAGCCGGAGCGGCGGCAGCGGCGGCGGCCTGCTCACGCTGCACCCGGGCGGCCTCGATGACGTCCTGCTTGCGGATCCGGCCGCCGACGCCGGTGCCGGTCAGCGCGTCGAGGTCGACGCCGTGCTCGGCGGCGAGCTTGCGGACCAGCGGCGTGACGTACGGGCTCTCGCCGGACGGCAGCGGGGTCGGCTCGCTCGGCTGCGCGGCCGGGGCGGGCGCCTGCGGCTGCGGAGCCTGCTGAGCCGGAGCCTGCGGAGCCGGGGCGGGCGCCTGGGGCGCCGGCTGCGGCGTCACCACGGCGGGCGCGGGCTGCGGGATCGACGAGATCGGCGCGGGCTCGGGCGCCGCCGCCTGCGCGGGGGCCGGAGCGGGCTCCGGCTCGGGCTCGGGCTGCGGGGCGGGAGCCGCGGGCTCGGCGGCGGCCGGAGCGGCGCCCGCCTCGGAGTCGATCAGGGCGAGCTCGGCGCCGACCTCGACCGTCTCGTCCTCGGCAACAATGATCTTGGTGAGGTAACCCGCGGACGGCGAAGGGATCTCGGTGTCGACCTTGTCGGTCGACACCTCGAGGAGCGGCTCGTCGGCCTCGACGCGGTCGCCTTCCTTCTTCAGCCAGCGGGTGACGGTGCCCTCGGTAACGCTCTCGCCGAGCTGGGGCATGGTTACGGAGACCGGCATGGTGTGTCTTCTCTCGCGTTCGCTAGGAGGGCTTCAGTTGTGGACGTGCAGCGGCTTGCCGGCCAGGGCCAGCATCGCCTCGCCGAGGGCCTCGGACTGGGTCGGGTGCGGGTGGATGAGCTGGGCGACGTCGGTGGCCGTGGCCTCCCAGTTGAAGATCAGCTGGGCCTCCGCGATCAGCTCGCCCACCCGGCTGCCGACCATGTGGACGCCGAGCACGCGGCCGTCGCGCTCGGCGACGACCTTGACCTCGCCCTGGGTCTGCAGGATCTTGCTCCTGCCGTTGCCGGCGAGGTTGTAGTTCAGCTCGACGACGTCGTGACCGCGCTCGCGGGCGACCGACGTGGCGACACCCACCGACGCGACCTCGGGCTCGGAGTAGGTGATGCGGGGCACGCCGTCGTAGTCGATCGGCACCGGGTTCAGGCCGGCGATGTGCTCGGCGACCAGGATGCCCTCGGCGAAGCCGACGTGGGCGAGCTGCAGCGTGGGGATCAGGTCGCCCACGGCGTAGACGCCCGGCACGCTGGTCTGGCAGAACTCGTTGACGAGCACGTAGCCGCGCTCCATCGTGACGCCGTTCTCCTCGTAGCCGAGGCCGGCCGAGACCGGGCCGCGGCCGACGGCGACCAGCATGATCTCGGCGTCGAGGGTCTTGCCGTTCTCCAGGGAGACGACGACCCCGGTGTCGGTGGTCTTGACGCTCTCGAACCTGGCGCCCAGCTCGTACTTGATGCCGCGGCGGCGGAAGGCGCGCTCCAGCAGCTTGGAGCTGGACTCGTCCTCCAGCGGCAGCAGGTGCGGCAGCGCCTCGACGATCGTGACCTCGGCGCCGAACGAGCGCCACACGCTGGCGAACTCGACGCCGATCACGCCGCCGCCCAGGATGACGACCGAGGACGGGACACGGTCGAGGACCAGCGCGTGGTCGCTGCTGATCACCTTCTCGCCGTCGATGTCCAGGCCGGGCAGCGACTTCGGCACGGAACCGGTCGCCAGCACGACGTTGCGGCCCTCGTACACCTGGTCGCCGACCACGACGCGGTTGGGGCCGGCCAGGCGGCCCTCGCCCTCGACCACGGTGATCTTCTTGCTCTTGATGAGGCCGGCCAGGCCCTTGTACAGGCCCCCGATCACCTTGTCCTTGTACGCGTGGACGCCGGGGACGTCGATGCCCTCCAGCCGGGTGCGGACGCCGAACGACTCGCCTTCGCGAGCCTGGTCGGCGAGCTCGGCCGCGTGCAGCAGCGCCTTGGTGGGGATGCAGCCGCGGTGCAGGCAGGTGCCCCCGACCTTGTCCTTCTCGATGAGGACGACGTTCATGCCGAGCTCGGCCGCCCGCAGGGCACAGGCGTAACCACCGCTACCGCCACCTAGGACGACGATGTCGTAGGGGCCGCTGCCATCAGCCACTGGAATGCTCCTTGGTCGTATTCGCACCGCCGGATGGACCCGGCAGCATCTTTTCACTTGTCCCGGAAGTTCGTGGCCCCGCCCCGTGCCCGCGGGCCCGCCGCGGCGGAGCCGTCTTCCTGTTTAAACAGCCTGCGCGGACGTGCCGTTCCCCGCGTAGCGTTCGGCGACGGCGACGAGCGTGCGGGTCAGCGCGCCGGTGCCGCCCTTGGGCGTGTAGCCGTGCGGCTCGGCCTTGTTGAACGCGGGCCCGGCCATGTCCACGTGCGCCCACGGGACGCCTTCGGGGACGAACTCGCGCAGGAAGATGCCCGCGGCGAGCATGCTGCCCCACCGCTCGGGCTGGAGGTTGGCGATGTCGGCGACCGCGGAGTCGAGCCCCTTGCGCAGTTCGGCGGGCAGCGGCATGCCCCAGGCGCCCTCGCCCTGCTCGCCGGCGATGCGGACGATCTCCTCGCGCAGATCGTCGTCGTTGGCCATCACACCGGCCGTACGCCACCCGAGCGCCACGATCTGGGCGCCGGTCAGGGTGGCGACGTCGATGATCACGTCGGGCTCGTCCTCGGCGGCGCGGGCGATGCCGTCGATCAGCACCAGGCGGCCCTCGGCGTCGGTGTCGAGCACCTCGACGGTCTTGCCGCTGTAGGTGTGCAGGACGTCGGAGGGGCGCTGGGCGCTGCCCGAGGGCATGTTCTCGGCCAGGCAGAGGTAGCCGACCGCGTTGACGCGCAGGCCCAGCCGGGCGATCGCGACGAGCGCGCCCAACACGGCTCCCGCACCGCCCATGTCGGACTTCATCCAGTCCATGGAGGCGGAGGGCTTGAGCGACAGGCCGCCGGAGTCGAAGGTGATGCCCTTGCCGACGAAGGCGACCTTCCGGGTGGCCTGGGGGTGGCTGTAGGCCACGCGGACCAGACGCGGCGGATTGACCGAGCCCTGGCCGACGCCGATGATGCCGCCGTAGCCGTCCTCCTTGAGCCTGGTCTCGTCCAGCACCTCGACCGACAGACCGGCCTCGCCGCCCGTCTTCTGGGCGATCTCGGCGAAACGCGCGGGCCACAGGTCCGAGGGCGGCGTGTTCACCAGGTCGCGGACGAGGGTGACCGCGTCGGCGAGCGTGGCCGCGTGCGCGAGGGCCTCCTCGGCCCCGGCCGCGCCGGACAGGACGGTCAGCTCCCCGACCGGCTGCTTGCGGTCACCACCCGTGCGGTACCGCGTGAAGTCGTAGGCGCCCAGCAGGCCGCCCAGCGCCACGGCCTCCGCCTCGGCGGCCGTACGGGCGGGCAGCGCGAGCGCCGCGGACGCCGTACCGGCGAGGGAACGGACGGCCGCCCCGGCCGCGCGGCGCAGGGTCTCCAGGTCGTAGCCGTTCTCTGGGCCGTCCTCTGGGCCGCCCTGCGGCGTGTCGCCGAGGCCCACGGCGACGGCGACGGGTGCGGGTAGCGCCCCGAAAGTCGGGAACTTCGCCACTTCCTCGGCCTTGCCGCTGAACCCCATGGTGGTGAGGATCTCGGCGAGTCGTCCGTCCAGGGCCTGGTCGAGGCCTTCGCCTCCGGGGGCCGGGCGTGGACCCTCCGGGGTCGTGTGGACGCCGATTATGAGAGCACCGGTCTCGATGGAGACCGCGTCAGATGCGTTTATGCGCACTGTGGTCACGTGAGCCGATGCTAGCTGGGCTCACTCGGCTACGCATAAACGAGGGTTCATCCCACCTATCCTCGCGCCGGATGATGCCAATGAAAGTAGCTCCATTCGGACCTTCCTGGCGCATGGTGCTAATGTGAATAGCACCATGTTGCTCACACTCGACCTCAACGATCCGCGGCCCCTGCACGAACAGGTGGCCGCAGCCATCAGGCGCGCGATCGGGGCCGGTGACGTCGCTCCGGGCGACCGGCTGCCGCCGGCCCGCGATCTGGCCCAGGCGCTGGGCGTCAACGCGAACACGGTGCTGCGCTCGCTGCGCGACCTGCGGGACGAGGGCCTGCTGGAGTTCCGCCGCGGGCGAGGCGTGTCGGTGCTGCGACGGCCCGACGGGCGTGAGGTGCTCAGGGCGCGTGCGCGAGAGCTGCTGGATGAGGCGGCCGAGTACGGCGTCAGCGCGGACGAGGTCGTCGCCCTCATCAAGGACATCAGCGAGGAGATGGCATGACCGGCCCCCAGCACGACACCGTGACCGGCTTCCGCACCCGATTCCTGCTGGCCTCCGCGGCCTGGGCCGTCCTGGTCGCCGCCGTGCTCGTCGCGGTGCCGCTGGCGTTCGCCGACCGGCTGCCGGACCCGCTTGCCACTCACTGGGGGGCGTCGGGGCGGCCCGACGGCTCCATGGCGTTCGGGGCCTTCGTGCTCTTTCCGGTCGTGTTGTGGGCCGTCGTCGCGGGGCTCGTCGGCGCAGGCGTCGCGGCGCGGGCCCGCACGCTGGTCCGCCGGGCGCCGCGCGCCTGGGCCTGCGCCGGGCTGGCCTGGGCGGGCGGGTTCGTGGTCCTCATACAGGTCTTCACGATCGCCGCGAACCTCGACCGCGGCGACTGGACCCGCGCGGCGAACATGAGCTGGCAGGTCGCGGTGGTCGTCGCCGCCCCGCTCGTGCTCGGGGCGCTGGGCCGGCTCGCCGGACGGCGCGGCCCCGACGTCTCCCCGGCGGCGCCGCAGCCGGGAGCGCTGATCGACCTGGATCCGGGGAAGCGCCCGGTGTGGGTCTCCACCACTGCCGCGCCCTGGGCGGCCTGGCTCGCGCTCGTGTCCGTCGCCGCCGCGCTGGTCGTCGCGGGCCTGGCCCTGTCCGGCCGGTTCCCCGGCGGCTGGGCCGCCGTGGTGCCGCTCGCCCTGACCGGTGTGGTCGGCGCGGTGCTGTCGTCGGTCTCGGTGCGGGTCGTCCCCGAAGCGCTGACCGTGTCGGTCGGCCCGCTGAGGTGGCCCTCGCGCAGGGTGCGGCTCGACCGCGTGGAGCGGGCCTGGTCGGAGGAACGGTACCCGGGCCAGGTCGGCGGCTGGGGCTATCGCGGCCTTCCCGGACACGCCACCATCATGATTCGCGGTGGCGAGTGCCTGGTCGTCCGGTACACCTCCGGCGGCGAGCTGGCGATCACGGTGGACGACGCCGCCGCGGGCGCCGCCCTGATCAACGCCCTTGCCGCCCGCCGTCGCCCCCCTGCCGGAAGGTGATGACCGTGATCCGGCGCCACGCCGATGTCTGGCTCTTCCTCCTCGTCGCGTTCGGGGTCTCGTGGCTGATCGCGCTGCCCGTCTGGACGGGAGCCGTGCGGTTGGGCACGCCCGCCTTCCAGCTCCTCGGCATCGTGATCATGTTCACGCCCTCCCTGGGCGTACTCGCCGCGCGGTTCGCCCGGCGGCGCGGCACGACGCCGCGGCAGTTCGCGTGGGCGACCGGTCTCACGTTCGGCCCGAAGCGGGGCAGGACCGTCGCGCTCCTGGCGGCGGCCCTGCTCGGCGTGCCGCTCCTCGTGGCCGTCGCCCTCCTGGCCAGCGCCGCCGCGGGCGTCGCGCGCCTCGATGTCGCCGGGCTGAGCCTGTACCGCGCGCAACTGGGCGCGGCCCTCGGCCAGGTGCCGCTGGACCCGCGGGTCCTGTACGTCGTGCAGGCCGTGCAGGCCGTGCTGATCGCCCCGTTCCTCAACGCGATCCCGGCATTCGGGGAGGAGTGGGGCTGGCGGGGCTGGCTGCTGCCGCGCCTGCTCGGCGACCCGGCGGTCTCGCCCGGCCATGGGACGGTGTCGCCGGGCCACGCGCCGGATCCGCCGGGCCCCGCTGCGGGGGAGAGCGGCCCGGGCGAGTGGCGGCCCGCCCGTGTGTGGCCGGCGCTGGTGCTGTCCGGGGTGATCTGGGGGCTGTGGCACGCTCCGCTCACGCTCAAGGGGTACAACTACCCGGCGCTCGGCGCCTGGGCCGCGCCGGTGTTCATCGGCTTCTGCGTGATCTTCGGCGCGCTGCTCGGCTGGGTGCGGCTGCGCTCGCGCAGCGTGTGGCCTGCAGTCGTCGCGCACGCCTCGGTGAACGCCACGACGGGCCTGGCACTGCTCCTCGGCGACGCCGCGGCCCCGCCCAACCCGGCGCTCGCCGGGATCAGCGGGATCGTCGGCTGGGTGCTGCTCGCGGTCGTCGCTCTCGTCGTCCACCGCCTCCGTCCCGTCACCGCGCCGCGCTGACGCGCACGTCACGCGGCGTCACAGCAGCAGGACGGCGGCCAGCAGCGTGACCGTCGTGGCCGTCTCCACCAGGGCGCCGAGCACGTCACCCGTGACGCCGCCCAGCCGTCGTACGGCCCGGCGGCGCAGCAGCGCGGCCGCCCCCAGACCGGCGGCCATCGCCAGCAGCAGCCCGGCCGCCGTGATCAGGTACGGATCGTCCGACAGGCGGTGCAGCAACCCGGCGGGCCGCACCCCCGCGTCGGCGGCCCACTCGTAGACCTCTCCGGGGGAGAAGGCCCGGTCGGGATAGCCGTAGTCGGTGTAGAGGCCGCCGAAGGAACTCGCCGGATCGAGCGCTGCTCCGACGTCCACCGCGACCTCGGACCCGCCGAGATCCGGGGTGCGCAGGACCAGGGGGCCGTCGGCCGCGACGAGTGCGAGCGCCGCGATCACCGCGGCCGTCGCGAGGGAGGCCCCGATCGCGACGCCCCGCCGTACGGTGCCGGCGACGAGCGCGCCGAGGCCGGTGGGCCGGGCGGCGGGCACGCCCTCGCGGCAGGCCCAGGTGACCGCCAGCCTGCCGGTCGCGACGGCCGTCACCAGCGCGACCCAGGCGACGGAGTCGTCCCGTGACAGCGCGGCCACCTGGGCGAACAGAGCGATCACGACGGTGACGACCCCGAACGGGCCGATGTCGGAGCGCTTCATCACGTCCAGCGCCCCGTCGGCCGGCTTGCCGCTGCCGAGCCCGTCGGCGAGGTCCGCGAGGCCGTCGAGGTGCAGGGCTCGCGTCAGCCAGGCCAGCGCCGCCACCGCGAGGACGGCGCCGATCAGCGGCGAGCCCGACACCGCACCGGCGGCCACGAGCACCACGGCGGCGATCAGGCCGGGCAGCAGCCCGACGAAGGGCGCCAGCGCCATGGCGCGTCCCGCCACGGCACGATCGACCTCCACCGGCCGCACGGGGAGGACCGTGAAGGTCCCGACCGCGAGCCGCCAGGCCGCGCCGAGGCCGCTTATCCGAGGTTCGTCGGGCACAGGGGAAGATCGTAGTTCTCAGAGGGGCAGTGGGACGACCCGGCCGGCGACCACAAGGGCGGCGTCCTCCGACTCGCGGGCGAGTGCCTGGTTGAGGCGGCCGAGCGCGTCACGGAACAGCCGCCCTGCGGGAGTGGCGGGGATGACCCCGAGGCCCACCTCGTCGCTGACCGCCACCACCCGGGCGCGGGTGCCGCGCCAGGCGGCCACCAGGGCGTCGCACCGCTCCGCCACCAGGTCGAGGGCCGGGCGGTGGTCGTCCGGACGCGCGTCGTCCGGCCATGCGGCGCACTCGTCGAACACGGCGGCCAGCCAGGTGCCGAGCCCGTCGACGAGGAACGTCCCCCGGCCGCCGGACAGGACGGTCACGAGGTCGGTCGTCTCCATGGTCCGCCAGTGCGCCGGGCGCCGTTCGCGGTGCGCCCGTACGCGGGCGAGCCAGGCCGGGTCGTCCCCGCCCGAGGGACCGGTGGCGACGTAGGTGACCTCGGATTCGGCGGCCAGGCGGAGCTCGGCCTCCTCGGACTTGCCGGAGCGTGACCCGCCCAGCAGCAGCGTCCGGCGTGGCTGCGCCCGGAGCACCGCCTGCGCGCTCGCCGTGTCCACGACGGTCCCGTCGGGTACGGCCGCCGCGCCCCAGAAGCCGAGCCTGCGGGCCAGCTCGCTCTCGGCCGGGACGCGGTGATCGAGGTGCAGCGCGATGATCCGGGTGGCAGGTGTGACGCGCCCGCGGCGACGCAGGTCGCCCAGCCGCTCCGGCCGGTCGGGCAGGTCCATGAGCACCACGTCTAAGGGCGCGCCCGCGTCCGGCCCGGGGGAGCCGGTGGCCGGCCCCACGGCGTACAGCAGGCGGCCGCCGTCGGGTCCGGTGACCTCGCAGCCGTCGGCGGTGTGGCGGATCACATGCCCGCCGGGGAGGGGACCCCGCGGCCGGGGCGGCCGTCCCGGCGCACCCGCGGGCGCCGCCCCGCCCCGCGCCGGTCCCGCTGCCGGGTCCGGCAGCCGTACGCCGTCGTCGACGACGACGGAAACCGGGCGGCGGTGGCCGGGGGCGAGCCGGCCGCAGGACGCACAGGGGCAGCCGGGGACGGGCCAGCCCTCCGGGCCCGCGGTCCCCTCCAGACGGATCTTCATGCCGTTGCCTTTCCACGTCCGTGTCGTCGCCGGGTCCCCGCGTCGGCAGGGGGTGTCGACAGGGGGCGTCGACAGGGGGAGTGAACGTCCGGGCAGAGAGGATAGGGTCCGGCTGCACGGTCTTTGTGCCGTACCGGCCCGGGCGCGAGCCCCGGCGCGGGACGGCGAGGAACCGAAGGAGCGGGTGCGGATGATTTGGCGGTGGCGTTACGAGGACGCGAACGGCGGCGAGGTCACGGACCGGCCGCTGCCGCGGGAGATCTTCTCCAGCCAGTCGGACGCGGAGTCGTGGCTGGGGGAGAGCTGGCGCGAGCTGCTCGAGTCCGGTGTCGAGCAGGTCTCGCTCATGGAGGACGAGCGGGTCGAATACTCGGGGATGTCGCTGCGCGCCGAATGACCGCCCGCGGCCCGGTCCCGGCGGGGGCGCGACCGCGGCGGGTGCGGTCGCGCTCCCGCCACCCCCGGCCGGCCCTGCCGATCGGCAGGACCGGAGCCGGGATCAGGGACGGGCGGACGGGCTGACGGTCTTGGCCGGGTCACGCTCGACGACCGCACCGAGCACGTCGTCGATCTTCTTGAGCACCTCGGCGTCGAGCTTCACGCCCGAGGCCTTGACGTTGTCGCGCACCTGCTCGGGCTTGGTGGCCCCGACGATGGCCGACGACACGTTGGGGTTCTGCAGCACCCACGCCACGGCGAGCTGGGCCATCGTGAGCCCGAGGTCGGCCGCGATCGGCTTGAGGTCCTGCACCCGGCGCAGCACGTCGTCCTCCAGCAGCCGGCTGATGAAGCCGGAGCCGCTGGGGTCGGTGGCGCGGGACCCGGCCGGCGGCGGCTGGCCGGGCTGGTACTTGCCGGTCAGCACGCCCTGCGCGATCGGCGACCAGACGATCTGGCCCAGGCCCTCCTTCTCGCACAGCGGCACGACCTCGGCCTCGATGACCCGCCAGAGCATCGAGTACTGCGGCTGGTTCGACACCAGGCGGTCGAACCCCATCTCGTCGGCGATCTTGAGCGCCCGGGCGATCTGGTCGGCCGTCCACTCGCTCACGCCGACGTACAGCACCTTGCCCTGCCGGACGAGGTCGTCGAAGGCGCGCAGGGTCTCCTCCAGCGGCGTCTCGACGTCGAAGCGGTGCGCCTGGTAGAGGTCGACGTAGTCGGTCTGGAGCCGGCGGAGCGACCCGTTGATCGACTCCATGATGTGCTTGCGGGACAGACCGCGGTCGTTCTTGCCCTCACCCGTGGGCCAGTAGACCTTGGTGAAGATCTCCAGCGACTCGCGGCGTACGCCCTTCAGCGCCCGGCCGAGGACCTCCTCGGCCCTGGTTCCGGCGTAGACGTCGGCGGTGTCGAAGGTCGTGACGCCCTCGTCGAGAGCCGCCCGGACGCACTCGACGGCGGCGTCCTCCTCCACCTGGGACCCATGGGTGATCCAGTTGCCGTAGCTGATCTCGCTGACCATGAGGCCACTGCGGCCAAGATGACGGTATTCCATGCCTCTGACCCTAGGTCATCTCGCCGGGACAAGCCCTTCGGGTGGTTCGCGGTAGGGTGCCCGGCGTGCGCCGGTTGATCATCTCTCGCCCTGTACGACTGGCCCTGGTCGTCGCGCTGGCCGCCGGTGTCGCCGCCGGGCTGGTCATCGCGGTTCGCCGGCGCCGCGTCGCCGTGCCGGTGCCGTCCGCTTCGCGCGCGGACCAGCGGCAGGAGACCGTGCCGGAGCCGGCCGGGCGCGGCCCCGAGCCCGTGCTCGGGTGGCCCACGGCGGAAGACCTCGAGAGGTACGACCGGCCGGAGGGCGGCGCGCCGATCGCTCGTCTCCTCGCCGGGCTTCCCAGGGGCGAGCGGCCGCGCGGGATCGTGCCGCGCCGCTGGGTGGTGGCGGCCGCGGCGCTCGGCCTGCTGGCCATCGGCGCGCAGATGCTGGACGACTCCGTGTTCGGCCCGGCGCCCGAGGCGTCGTTCGGCTGGACGGTGTACGTGGGAGATTCCGCAGGGCCCTGCCTCGCGGCCGGTTGCCCGGTGGCGGGGGACGCGGTGGCGGGGAATGCGGTGGTTTCCGGCCGGCACGGCCGGTCGTGTCCGGCGGCCGGGTGCGGGATGGCGCCGGACTCCGCGCCGTCCGCCGATCCCGCGTGCGAGGTCCGGAAGGCATCGACGACTCCCGTCGTACGGCCGATCTCGCGCCGCGTGACGACCGCGGTGAACCGGCAGTGGCGGCGCATCGAGAGATGGCTCAAGGCACATGCGCCAGAAACGTACGCCTCGCTGAACGGGCCGGCGAGCAAGCGGCTGCTGGCGAGGGCCGAGGCGCGGCTGGGGATGCCCATCCCCGACTCGCTGCGGGCCTCGCTGCTGCGCCACGACGGCGCCCGCGGGCCCGGGGCCTTCCGGTTCCCTCCGCGGCAGGTCCTCGCAAGTGCCCGCGACATGGTCGTCCTGTGGCGGACGTCCTGCGTGACGGGTCCGGGCCTGCCCTTCGCGTACGACGGGGGCGACGGGTATCTCGTGGCCGATCCGACCCGCGGCGACGTGCGGGACCTGCCGGACGAGGAGGCCGGCTGGTCGTCGTACTACGCGCTGCTCAAGGCCACGGCGGACACGCTCGTCTCCGGGGCGCCCCTCGACGGCCTCGTCCCCAGGACCAGGAACGGCGCGCTGGAGTGGATCGAGGCGTGACGGCGGAGCCGTCGGCGGACGCCTGCCACGATCACCCGTGCCGGGGGTGAGGACCGTCGGAGAGCTCCGGAGACCCCCGCGGTCAGGCCGTGCCGGCCGTGAGGGTCACCTCTTCGCGCCGGCCGTGTCCTTGAGCGCGACCGGGATGCCGCCGGGCAGGACCGTGGGCTTGGGGAAGCGCAGGCGGCGCATCTGGGACGAGCGCATCGCCGCGTAGAAGCCGATGCCCTTGAGGTCCTCGCCCGGGAATCTCGCCGCCGCGTCCTTCTTGACCTTCGCCGCCACGTAGAACGAGCTGGCCAGCACGAGCACCATCACGATCGGCAGCGACAGCGTGTAGGCCAGCATGACGGCCGAGCGGACCGGAATCGGGAACGGCACCATCGACAACAGCATGATGACGAACACGACGGGCAGGAAGTACTGCCCCGGCAGCCGCCGGGAGTCCACCCAGTCGCGCGCGAACTTGCGCACGGGGCCGCGGTCGCGCGCGGGGAGCGCCCGCTCGTCGCCGCGCAGCATGGCCTCGCGCTGCTTGGCGCGCAGCGCCTTGTCGCGCTCGCGCGCCTGGCGGTAGGCCTCCTTGCGGTTGGCCGGGGCGGTCACCGGGGAGCGGCGGCGGCCCTGCGCCTCGCGCCGCTTCGGGGTGGGACGGCCCTTCCCCGGGGTGCCTTGGGGCTTAGGATCCTCTACAGGGACGGGGGAGTCCTCCGCTGAGGTCTGAGTGCGACGTCGGAACACGTCGCCCAGCCTACCGGGAGTGCAACTTAGTGACGCCCTCGCGCGTTATGCGTAGGGTGAACCCAGGCGGTTACGCCGCCTGACAAGGGGCTTGAGACGGCTGGGATCACCCACGCACAACCTTGGAGAAGGGGACGGCCGACGCGCATGAGCGTGATGAAGAGACTTTCCATGATCTTCAAGTCCAAGGCCAACAAGGCCCTGGACAAGATGGAGGATCCGCGGGAGACGCTGGACTACTCTTATCAGCGCCAGCTTGAGCTGCTGCAGAAGGTCCGCCGGGGCGTGGCCGACGTGGCCACCAGCCGCAAGCGGGTGGAGCTGCAGATCAACCAGCTCGAAGGGCAGGCCACGAAGCTGGAGAACCAGAGCAGGCAGGCCCTGTCGGCCGGGCGCGAGGATCTGGCCCGCGAGGCGCTGACCCGCCGCAACGGCCTCAACGCCCAGATCGCCGACCTGCGGATCCAGTACAGCAACCTGCAGGGCGAGGAGGAGAAGCTCACCCTCGCCAGCCAGCGGCTCCAGGCCAAGGTCGACTCCTTCCGTACGAAGAAGGAGACCATCAAGGCCACCTACACGGCGGCCGAGGCCCAGACGCGGATCAACGAGGCGTTCTCCGGCATCTCGGAGGAGATGGGCGACGTCGGCCTGGCCATCCAGCGGGCCGAGGACAAGACCGCGCAGATGCAGGCGCGCGCGGGCGCCATCGACGAGCTGCTGGCCAGCGGCGCCCTGGACGACTTCACCGGGCAGCGCGACGACATCCAGGCGGAGCTCGACCGCATGGGCGCCGGCTCGGACATCGAGCTGGAGCTCGCCAAGATGAAGGCCGAGCTCGGCCAGGGCCCGGCGCCCAGGAGCGCGATCGAGCCCGGCCAGCAGCAGGGCCAGGCCGCGCCGTCCAGCCCGCAGCACACGCAGCAGCTGCGCCAGCCGGGGGAGGGACTGTGATCGTCAGAATCATGGGTGAGGGACAGGTCGAGATCGGCGCCGCCGACATCGACGTCCTCAACGAGCTCGACAGCGAGCTGGAAGCCGCGATCGAGTCGGGCGACGAGAACGACTTCCGCACGAAGCTGCACGCGCTCCTCGACAAGGTGCGTCACGTCGGCAAGGCTCTTCCGGACGACTCGCTCGAGCCGTCCGAGCTGATCCTGCCGCCGGCCGACGCCTCGATCGAGGAAGTGCGGGAGATGCTCGGGGACACCGGGCTCATCCCTGGCTGATGGCCTCCACGCGGTTCGCCCCTGATCGCGGCCTCAGCGTCCGGATGACCGTGACGATGTTCCTGCTCGGGCTGCTCTATGTCGCGTTCGTGGCCGTCCTGGTCGCGGCGGGTGTGCGGGCGGTCACGGTGCTCGTGATCGCCGGGGTCCTCCTGCTGGCGCAGTACTTCCTGTCCGACAAGATCGCGCTGTTCGCGATGCACGGACGGGAGGTCTCGCCGCAGGAGGCCCCCGAGCTGCACGGGATCATCGACCGGCTGAGCGCGATGGCGGGGATGCCGAAGCCGCGGGTGGCGATCGCCGACTCGGACATGCCGAACGCGTTCGCCACCGGCCGCAACCAGAAGAACTCGGTGGTCTGCGTGACCACCGGCATTCTGCGCAGGCTCGACGCGCGGGAGCTCGAAGGGGTGCTGGCCCACGAGATGTCCCACGTGGCCCACCGGGACGTGGCGGTGATGACGATCGCCTCGTTCCTGGGGGTCGTGGCCGGCCTGATGACGCGCTTCGCGCTCTACACCGGTCTGGGCGGCCGGAGGAACGACAACGGCCCCCCGATCGGGCTGATCATCTTCGCGGTCTCCGGCCTGGTCTACGCCGTCAGCTTCCTGCTGACGCGGGCACTGTCGCGCTACCGCGAACTGGCCGCCGACCGCGCGGGCGCACTGCTGACGCAGCAGCCGAGCGCCCTGGCCAGCGCCCTGGTCAAGATCAGCGGTGACATCGGCAGGATCCCGACCAGGGACCTGCGGGAGGCCCAGCCGTTCAACGCGTTCTTCTTCGCGCCCGCCCTGTCGGGCCAGAGCGTCGCCTCGCTGCTGTCGACCCACCCGCCGCTGGAGCGCAGGCTGGAGCAGCTGTCCAGGATCTCCGCGGCGCTGGGGCGCTGATGAGGGCGCCGCTGATGCCGGGGACACGCTGATGGGCTGGTTCGACGCCCTGCTCGGCCGTTCCAAACCCGCCAGGCCCGACCTGGACGCGCTGTTCGCCCTGCCGTCCGCCGCCGTCACGCTGCAGGCGGCCACCGGCTTCGCCCCGGCGGGCACCGGCTCGGTGTGCTTCCGCGCCGCCGAGGGCGGCGCCTTCGCCCGGCTGGAACAGGACATCGAGGCCCTGATGGGCAGGGTCGAGGTCTCCCGGGACTCCTACGGCTACACCTGGCTGCAGGTGCGCAACCCGGACGTGGCCGGGCTCGTGACCGACCTGCACGCCGCCAACTCGTCACTGGAGTCGGCCGGGTTCGGCCCGTCGCTGCTGTGCTCGCTCGTCACCTTCGCCGATCCCTCGCACCGGAAGCTGGCGATCGTGTACCTCTACAAGCGCGGCACGTTCTACCCCTTCGCCCCCACCGGCGAACCGCGCCGCGACAACGCGCTGGAACTGCAGGTCCGCGGTGTCCTGGAGCGCGAGCTGAAGATCGAACCCGAGCTGGCGAGCTGGTTCCCCGTCTGGGGCGCCCCCGGCCTCTGACCGTCCCAGGAGCCTTCATGACCGAGTGGACCCACCTGCGGCACACCGAGGCGGCGGCCGCGGAGATCGCCCGCATGGCCGAGGCCGTAAGGGGCCGGGACGCGACCATCCCCGTCCCGACCTGTCCCGGCTGGGATCTGCGCGCCCTGGTCGAGCACACGGGGGCCATCCACCGGTGGGCGGCCGCGATGGTGCGCGACGCCGCGCCGCGCCGGTACGACCGCGAGGCCATGGACCACGGCTTTCCCGAGGACTTCGCCGAGGCCGCCGGCTGGCTGGAGGCGGGAGGCGTCCTGCTCACGGACGCGTTGAAGGGACGCGACCCGGACACCGAGATGTGGGGATGGGCGGGGGACCGGCACGCCCGGTTCTGGTCCCGGCGTCAGCTCCACGAGACCGTCGTCCACCGCGCGGACGCCGAGATCGCCCTCGGCATCGCCCCCCGGATCGACGAGGACGTCGCGGCCGACGGCGTGGAGGAGTTCTTCGACGTGCTCCCGTACGTTCGATGGCAGCCGCTCGTCGCCGAGCTGAGAAGCGACGGGGAGGCGATCGCCTGGCGGACCGGCACGGGCCGGGCCTGGCTCGTCCGGCTGACCCACACGGGATTCACCTACGAGAGGTCCGAAGGCCCGGCCGACGTCACCGTGAGCGCGCCGACGGCCGGGGACCTCATGCTGACGCTGTGGAACCGGCGCGAGCCCGACGCGGTCCGGGGCGACGACGAACTGCTGCGGTTCTGGCGCGAGCGCGCCCGGATCACCTGAGCCGATCACACCCGGCCCGCCGGGCGGCCACCCGGATCGAGCCGGGTGGCCGCCCGCCCGGGCGTCACGGCAGGGCGAGCATGCGGTCGAGGGCGACCTTGGCCCAGTGGGTGGTGTCCGCGTCCACCGTGATCTGGTTGACGACCTCGCCGCCGGCCAGCGACTCCAGGGCCCAGACCAGGTGCGGCAGGTCGATGCGGTTCATCGTCGAGCAGTAGCACACGGTCTTGTCGAGGAACGTGATGGTTTTGTCGGAGAACCGGTTCGCCAGCCGGCGCACCAGGTTGAGCTCGGTGCCGACGGCCCAGGCGGACCCGGCCGGGGCCTCGTCGAGCTTCTTGATGATGTACTCGGTCGAGCCGACGAAGTCCGCCTTGGTCACCACCTCGTGGCGGCACTCGGGGTGCACGAGCACGTTCACCCCGGGGATACGGGCCCGCACCTCGTCCACGCACGCGGCGGAGAAACGCCCGTGGACCGAGCAGTGGCCCTTCCACAGGATCATCTTCGCGTTCTCGAGCTGTTCGCGGGTGAGGCCGCCGTTCGGGCGGTGCGGGTTGTAGACCACGCAGTCGTCGAGCGACAGCCCCATCTCCAGCACCGCGGTGTTGCGGCCCAGGTGCTGGTCGGGCAGGAACAGGACCTTCTCGCCCTGTTCGAAGGCCCAGTCGAGGGCGCGCCGGGCGTTGGAGGAGGTGCACACGGCGCCGCCGTGCCGTCCGCAGAACGCCTTGATGTCCGCGCTGGAGTTCATGTAGGTGATCGGCACCACCCGGTCGGCGATGCCGGCGTCCTCCAGGGCGTCCCAGCAGTCCTCGACCTGGGTGAACGTCGCCATGTCGGCCATCGAGCAGCCGGCGGCCAGGTCGGGGAGCACCACCTTCTGTGTGTCACTGGTCAGAATGTCGGCCGACTCGGCCATGAAGTGGACGCCGCAGAACACGATGTACTCGGCCTCGGGCCGGGCGGCGGCCTCGCGGGCCAGCTTGAACGAGTCGCCGGTCACGTCGGCGAACTGGATGACCTCGTCGCGCTGGTAGTGGTGACCGAGCACGAACAGCCGGTCGCCCAGCCGCTCCTTGGCCGCGCGGGCGCGCTCCACGAGGGTCGGGTCGGACGCGGGAGGCAGCTCGCCCGGGCAGTCGACGCCGCGTTCGCTGTGCGGGTCGGTGCCCTGGCCGAGGATGAAGAGCGGAAGGCCGGTCTCGGTGATCGTCACGACCACACCCCCTCGGGGACTTATCGTCTAACTGACGACTAATCATTACACAACGCGCCGCGTGGTTCGTCGCGAGGTTGCCGGTGGGGAACGGGACATGGAATGTGTAGGGCTGCACGGGTGTTGGTAGCGTCTAGGTAGGACGTCAGAACCAATCGACCGCCCCGATGGGCGGTTGGCGCAGACGCGGGAGTCAGCACATGACGGTTGAGAGCAGCGAGACCACGCAGCAGGGCCTGATCCTGACTGACGCGGCCGCCGCCAAGGTCAAGAGCCTGCTCGAGCAGCAGGGCGAGGAAGGGCTGCAGCTTCGGGTGGCCGTCCAGCCGGGTGGCTGTTCCGGCCTGCGTTATCAGCTCTTCTTCGACGACCGGTCGATGGACGGCGACGTGGTCTCCACCTTCGGCGGCGTGAACGTCGTCACCGACCGGATGAGCGCGCCGTACCTCATCGGGGCCACGGTCGACTTCGTGGACACCATCGAGAAGCAGGGCTTCACCATCGACAACCCCAACGCGACGGGATCGTGCGCCTGCGGCGACTCGTTCAACTGACGAACGGCGCAACTGCCGAGCGCCGCGATCGACGGCGAGCGCGCGTCCGGCGACGCCCGGACCGCCCCCGGCGCGACGTGCACGCAGCGCCCCGCACGGATTCTTTCGTGCGGGGCGTCGTCATGTTCCGAGACGGTACGCTCAGTAGGTTCGGCGGGATCACCACCATCCCTGCCCCCGTCTCCCTGATGCTGACAACGAGGAGAATGACCCCGTGCGCATCGCCGTCACCGGCTCCATCGCCACCGACCACCTGATGACGTTCCCCGGCCGCTTCGGCGACCAGCTCATCGCCGAGCAACTCGACCGGGTGTCGTTGTCGTTCCTCGTCGACGATCTGCAGATCCGCCGTGGCGGATGCGCGGCCAACATCGCCTTCGGAATGGGCTGCCTCGGGCTCGCCCCGATCCTCGTCGGCGCCGTCGGCACCGACTTCGCCGACTACCGCTCCTGGCTGGAGCGCCACGGCGTCGACTGCGACTCGGTTCACATCTCCGAACTGCACCACACCGCGCGGTTCCTGTGCACGACGGACGAGGACCACAACCAGATCGCCTCGTTCTACACCGGTGCGATGGCCGAGGCGAGGGAGATCGAGCTGGGCCCGGTCGCCGGGCGTTTCGGCGGGCTCGACCTGGTCCTGATCAGCCCCAACGACCCGGCCGCCATGCTGCGGCACACCGACGAGGCGCGCCAGCGGGGCATCCCGTTCGCCGCCGACCCGTCGCAGCAGCTCGCCCGCATGCCCGGCGAGGAGATCCGCCAGCTGGTCGAGGGCGCGGCGTACCTGTTCAGCAACGACTACGAGCTGGGGCTCATCGGGCAGAAGACCGGCTGGTCGGACGAGGAGATCCTCGACCGGGTCGGCGTCCGGGTGACCACCCTCGGCCCCAAGGGCGCCAGGATCGACCGCAAGGGCGAGCCGCCGCTGCACATCCCGCCGGCGCCCGAGCTGGGCAAGGCCGACCCGACCGGCGTCGGGGACGCCTTCCGTGCCGGGTTCCTCGCCGGCCTCGCGTGGGGACTGTCCCTGGAGCGCTGCGGCCAGATCGGCAACCTCACCGCCACCCACGTGCTGGAGCGGGTCGGCTGCCAGGAGTACGAGCTGAGCCAGCGGGTCTTCCTGGAGCGGTTCGCGGCGGCGTACGGCTCCGAGGCGGCCGACGAGGTGGGCGCGCACGCCCGCTGCCACCACGCCTGAGACAGGCTCTCAGTAGTTGCGGCGCACGTGGATGGACCAGCCGCCCTGCGGCAGCTCGTAGCTCCCCACGTGCTCGTGTGACTTCAACCGGCACCAGGCCGGAACGTCGGTGAACGCGGCGGGGTCGTCGGCCAGCACGGCCACGACGCCGCCCGTCGCCACCTGGTTGATCCGCTCGGCCAGCATGATGATCGGGATCGGGCACTTGCGGCCCAGAGCGTCGATCGTCAGCGCGGGCTGCTCAGCCGGCCGTACAGGCTCGGCGGGCCCGTCCTGCGCCGCCTCCCGGGCCGTTTCCCGAGCCGTCTCCGATGAGCGCCTGGCGCCGCCGCCCGTCCGTCTGCGCCACATCAGTGCACCCCCAAGCTCGACCGGATCCGCCGCACGATGTCCGGGAGCACCGCGAGGAAGCGATCGATGTCGTCCTCGGACGCGCCACGGGGCAGCGATACCCGCACGTTCCCATGCGTAAGCACGCCCATTGCCTCCAGAACGTGCGATGGACGAAGCGTACTCGCCGTGCAGGAGCTGCCGGATGAGACGGCGAAACCGGACTTGTCGAGCTCCGTCAGCAGCGCCTCGCCCTCGACGTACAGGCAGGAGAACGTCACGATGTGCGGCAACCGCAGGGCGGGGTCGCCGACGACCTCCACGTCGGGCACCAGGCGGGGGACCTCGGCGCGGATCCGGTCGACCAGGGCCGACAGCCGTCGCCCCTCGGCCTCCGCCTCTTCGGCCCGGGCGCGCAGCGCCGCGGCGGCGGCCACGATCGCGGGCACGTTCTCGAACCCCGGCACGCGCCGCCGCTCCCGCTCGTCCTCGGGCAGGGGCGAGCGCCAGCGCACGCCCTTGCGCACCGCCAGCACGCCCACCCCGGCCGGGCCGCCCCATTTGTGGGCACTGGCGGTGAGCACCGACCAGCCCTCGGGGACCGGCAGCCGGCCCGCCGACTGAGCGGCGTCGACCAGCAGCGGCACGCCCGCCTCCCGGCAGGCCCGCGCCGCCTCCTCGACCGGCTGGAGGGTCCCCACTTCGTGGTTGGCCGTCTGCAGGCATGCCAGGGCCGTGCCGGGCCGCGCCACGGCCCCGGCGAACGCGTCGGCGTCCACCCGGCCCGTACGGCTCACGCCCACGAGTTCCACCTCGCCGCCCGCGCGCTCGTGGAGGGCGCCCGCGTGCAGGACGCTGGAGTGTTCGACGGCGCCCGCCACCAGGCGCGTCCCCGCCCTGCGGCGGCCGGCCAGCGTCCCGAGCACCCCCAGGTGGACGGCCTGCGTTCCCGACGTGGTGAACGACACCTCGTCGGGCCGGGCGCCGATCAGTTCGGCTACCTCCGCCCTCGCGCGCTCCAGTAACATCTGGGCGCGGCGCGCCGTGCCGTACAGGCGGGCGGGATCGGCCCAACCTGCGTCGATCGCCGCCAGCAAGGCGTCACGGGCCGCGGGATGGAGAGGCTCGGTCGAAGCCGCGTCGAGGTAGGCCACAGTTAGGACATTAACGGGGGCTGCTCAGAGGGGCGGCGCCGGTCCGCGCTAATGTGTCCCCCAGCGTGAACTCAACCAAGTAAAGGGCAGACCGGCCAGAACGTTGGCGCCGGTCTCACCCAAGGGTCAATTGGAAAAACCGCCCAAGGGAGGAACCCTTGGGCTTCATCTGTGGGGTAGGCGATCCGTGAGTCCGACCCGCCGTACGACACGGCGACCGTGGGCACGCCGCCGGTTGCCCGGAGCCGCCGCCGTGGCGCTGCTGGTGGCGTCCGGGACGGCGTGTAGCAACCAGGCGATCGATCAGTGGTCCCGTGGGGGCATGCCGGAAGGTGTCACCAAGCAGGCCGGCATCGTTCAGACGCTCTGGAACGGGAGCTGGATCGCGGCTCTCGCCACCGGTGTGGTCGTCTGGGGACTGATCCTTTGGGCGTGCATCTTCCATCGCAAGAAGAAGAACAGCCCCGATCAGCTGCCTCCGCAGGTGCGCTACAACCTGCCGATCGAGATCCTTTACACGGTGGTCCCGGTCATCATGGTGGCGGTCTTCTTCTACTTCACGGCCCGTGACGAGACCGAGATCACGCGGATCACCAAGGCCGCCCCGGTCAAGGTCGCCGTCGAGGGTTACCAGTGGAGCTGGCGCTTCACGACCGAATACCAGGGCCAGAAGGCCGTGGTCGCGGGCGTGCCGGTGGACCTCAGCAAGCAGAGCGCGGAGAACCCGCAGGGCCCGCAGCTCGTGCTCCCGGTCAACACCCAGGTGCAGTTCGACCTGCACTCGCCCGACGTCATCCACTCGTTCTGGGTGCCGGCGTTCCTGTTCAAGCAGGACGTCTTCCCGGGCAACGTGCACAACCACTTCCAGATCACGACGCTTGACAAGACGGGCGTCTTCATCGGCCGATGCGCCGAGCTCTGCGGCACCGACCACAGCAAGATGCTGTTCTCCGTGAAGCTCGTCCCGCAGGCCGAGTTCGACCAGTACATCAAGAGCCAGGCGGGGAGTGCGCAGTGACCGCCATCCAGGAACCGGTCGGCGTCTCCGTACGGCCGTACCGCAAGGGGACGGTCATCGCCAAGTGGCTGTCCTCGACCGACCACAAGGTGATCGGGCACCTTTACCTGATCACGTCGTTCGTGTTCTTCCTCATCGGCGGCCTCATGGCGCTGGTGATGCGGGCCGAGCTCGCGCAGCCGGGGCTGCAGGTCGTGTCCAACGAGCAGTTCAACCAGCTGTTCACGATGCACGGCACGATCATGCTGCTCATGTTCGCGACGCCGCTGTTCGCCGGCTTCGCCAACGAGCTGATGCCGCTGCAGATTGGCGCCCCCGACGTGGCGTTCCCCCGGCTGAACATGGTGAGCTACTGGCTCTACCTGTTCGGCAGCACGATCGCCGTCTCCGGCTTCTTCACCCCGAACGGGTCCGCGTCGTTCGGCTGGACCGCGTACGCGCCGCTGTCGAACGCGGTCACCTCGCCCGGCCTCGGCAGCGACCTGTGGGTCATGGGCCTGGCCCTGTCCGGCCTCGGCACGATCCTCGGCGCGGTGAACTTCATCACCACGATCCTCACCATGCGCGCCCCCGGCATGACGATGTTCCGGATGCCGATCTTCACCTGGAACATCCTGCTGACCAGCATCCTGGTGCTGCTGGCCTTCCCGGTGCTGGCGGCCGCGCTGCTCGCCCTGGAGGCCGACCGCAAGCTGGGCGCGCACATCTTCGACTCGCCCACGGGCGGGGCGATGCTGTGGCAGCACCTGTTCTGGTTCTTCGGGCACCCCGAGGTCTACATCATCGCGCTGCCGTTCTTCGGCATCATCACCGAGATCCTTCCGGTCTTCAGCCGTAAGCCGATCTTCGGGTACGTCGGCCTGGTCGGCGCGACCATCGCCATCGCGGGCCTGTCGGTCACCGTCTGGGCGCACCACATGTTCGTCACCGGACAGGTGCTACTGCCGTTCTTCTCGTTCATGACATTCCTGATCGCGGTGCCGACCGGTGTGAAGTTCTTCAACTGGATCGGCACGATGTGGCGGGGTCATCTGTCGTTCGAGTCGCCGATGCTGTTCGCGGTGGGCTTCCTGGTGACCTTCCTGTTCGGTGGTCTCACCGGCGTCATCCTGGCGTCGCCCCCGCTGGACTTCCACATCAGCGACACCTACTTCGTCGTGGCCCACTTCCACTACGTGGTCTTCGGCACCGTGGTGTTCGCGATGTTCGCCGGGTTCTACTTCTGGTGGCCGAAGTTCACCGGCAAGATGCTCAACGACAAGATCGGCAAGCTTCACTTCTGGCTGCTGTTCTTCGGCTTCCACCTGACCTTCCTGGTGCAGCACTGGCTGGGCGTCATCGGCTTCCCCCGGCGTTACGCCGACTACTCGGCGACCGACGGTTTCACCGACCTGAACATGGTCTCCTCGGCCGGCGCGCTCCTGCTGGGCCTGTCCACGCTGCCGTTCTTCTACAACGTCTGGGTGACGTGGCGGAAGGCGCCCAAGGTCACCGTGGACGACCCGTGGGGCTTCGGCGGCTCGCTCGAGTGGGCGACCTCCTGCCCGCCGCCGCGGCACAACTTCCTGTCGCTGCCGCGCATCCGGTCCGAGCGCCCGGCGTTCGACCTCAAGTACCCGCACATCACCGCCAAGCCTGAGCTGGTGGAGGAGTCCCGATGAAGATCCAGGGATGGATGTTCCTGCTCTGCGGCATCTTCTTCGCCGCCGCGGACGTGGTCTACTGGTTCTGGTCCAAGGAGCCGACCGGCACCACGGCCATGGCGATCTCCGTCGGCCTGGCCTTCATGATCGGTTACTACCTGCTGTTCACCGCGCGTCGCATCGGCGACCAGCCGGAGGACAACAAGGAGGCCGAGATCAGCGACGGCGCGGGCGAGATCGGCTTCTACAGCCCGCACAGCTGGTGGCCGTTGTTCGTGTGCCTGTCGGCCGCGCTGACCTTCTTCGGCTTCGCGGTCGGCTGGTGGCTGTTCTTCATCGGCCTGTTCTGCACGGTCATGAGCATGATCGGGTTCGTGTTCCAGTACTACCGGGGCAACTTCTCGCACTGATCACGTGAACCCCGTCGGACGGCCGGTCGGCGATCTCGCCGACCGGCCGTCCGCGTTCTTTGCCGCCACGCGGTCCCCAGGCTGCCCGAACGGTACGTCACCTGGGAATAACCCCCGGAAAGCGACGCTAGGGGGACGAACGTGCGTGCTGGTGCGGGGGCGCTGGCCCTTCTCGTGGTGGTTGCCGGGTGTTCCACGTCAGGTGGGCGGGACGACGATCGCGGGTCCGGAACGGCCATCAGCATCAGCCCGCTCGACGGCGCCGCCGATCTGCCGCCCGAGCTTCCGATCCTGATCGGCACGGCGAACGGCAAGCTGACTCATGTGGCCGTAAAGGCCGCCGGACGGCCCGTGGCGGGGGTGTTCAGTCCCGACCGCACGCAGTGGCGCAGCGAGCGCCCGATGGCCCCGGGAACGGCCTACAGCGTCGAGGCGACGGCCGCGGGCTCCGGTGGCTCGGCCACCAGGACCGTCCGCTTCGCGACGAAACAGGCCGCCAAGACCTTCGGCATCTCCACCCTGCTGCCCAACAAACAGGACACCGGCCTGACGGTCGGCGTCGGCATGCCGATCATCATCACCTTCGACAAGCCGATCACCGACCGCGTGTCCGTCGAGCGCAACCTGATCCTGCAGGCGTCCAAGCCCATCGAGGGCGCCTGGCACTGGCTCGACGACAAGAACGTGGTCTTCCGCCCCGAGAAGTACTGGCCGACGTACACGAAGGTCCGCGTCACCGCACGCCTGGCCGGAACCAGGGGCGGCGAGGGCATGTACGGCAAGCAGGACTACGTCCGGGACTTCGAGATCGGCCGCTCGCAGATCAGCGTGGCCAACACCCAGACCCACCACATGAAGATCGAGCGGGACGGCAAGCAGATCAAGAACATGCCGATCAGCGCGGGTATGGGCGACGTGCTCCGCCACCACACCACCAGCGGCATCCACGTGGCGATGTCCAGGGAGGACGTCACGGTCATGACCTCGCCGGACGCCTCGCCGGGGCAGGCCGGCTACTACGAGACGACCGTGTACAACAGCGTCCGCATCTCCAACACCGGCGAGTACGTCCACGGCGCCCCGTGGTCCGTCGGCGACCAGGGCAACTCGAACGTCAGCCACGGCTGCGTGAACGTCAGCCCGGAGAACGCCAAGTGGTTCAAGAACAACACCCTGATCGGTGACCCGATCATCGTCGAGGGCACGCCACGCCGGCTGGAGGCGACCAATGGCTGGAGCTACTGGCAGGACTCCTGGCCGGTCTGGCTCAAGCACAGCCGCCTGCGCGCCGCCCCCTCCGACGCCCTCTGATCGCCCGTCATCCTTCAGGGCGTACGGCGGGCCTCTGACCACCGGATGCAGGCCGGGCGGCGAACAAGCACGCCGCCCGGCCCAACTCCGCTGTTCAGTCACCACAATCATGACCTCGTATGGGCCGGTGTGCGCCGCGACCGCTGCTTGGCCCTGAGCGGGCCGCTGTCCCCACCGGAGGATCGACTCGCTCCGGCGGGGACAGGAATGGGAACCACGACTATCCCGCCGACCTGCGCTTGTGCCGCACAGGCCGAAGGGCTCACTGTCGCGCTCGGGTCTACAGCGGTGGAGTGACGTTGACGAACGCGGTGCAGTTGCCCGGCCAGGCGGGGTTGCCACTGGTGCCCGGAGTGGGCTGAACCGTACAGGTGGTCTGAAATACGCCACCGGTGGACGTGTTGACCGTCACATAAACCACGGTGTTCTGGCTGGACAGGGACACGTCGACCACGCCCGCAGGATAACCGGTCAGCGTTGTCAGATTGTGCCATGGCGGCGCCGTCCGAGGATCACGGATCATCAGCACCCCGCCGGGTTGCACGAGCCCGATGAACTCGGTGGTGTCGTTGACCACCGTGCCATTGCTCACCGCCGGTCCAGTAGGCCCTGTCGGCCCAGTGGGGCCTGTTGGTCCGGTTGGTCCGGTTGGTCCTGTCGGTCCGGTGGCTCCGGTGGCTCCGGTGGCTCCCGTGGGTCCGGTCGGCCCGGTTGGTCCTGTCGGTCCGGTGGCTCCGGTGGCTCCCGTGGCTCCGGTGGCTCCCGTGGGTCCGGTGGGTCCGGTGGGTCCGGTGGGTCCGGTGGGTCCGGTTGGTCCGGTGGCTCCCGTGGGTCCGGTCGGCCCGGTTGGTCCGGTTGGTCCGGTGGCTCCAGTGGCTCCGGTGGCTCCGGTGGCTCCCGTGGGTCCGGTGGCTCCCGTCGGTCCGGTTGGTCCGGTTGGTCCGGTCGGCCCGGTTGGTCCGGTTGGTCCGGTGGCTCCCGTCGGTCCGGTCGGCCCGGTTGGTCCGGTGGCGCCGGTCGCGCCGGTGGGTCCGGTGGGTCCGGTCGGCCCGGTCGGTCCGGTGTCGCCCGTGGCTCCGGTCGGCCCGGTGGGTCCGGTTGGTCCGGTGGGTCCGGTTGGTCCGGTGTCGCCCGTGGCTCCGGTGGCTCCCGTTGGTCCGGTTGGTCCGGTGGCTCCCGTTGGTCCGGTGTCGCCCGTGGCTCCGGTCGGCCCGGTGGGTCCGGTTGGTCCGGTGGCTCCAGTGGCTCCGGTCGCGCCGGTGGCTCCGGTTGGTCCGGTGGGTCCGGTCTCGCCCGTCGGTCCCGTGGGTCCGGTTGGTCCGGTGGATCCGGTTGGTCCGGTTGGTCCGGGTGGTCCGGTGGCTCCGGTTGGTCCGGTTGGTCCGATGGGTCCGGTGTCGCCCGTCGCGCCCGTCGCGCCGGTCTGCCCGGTGGATCCGGTGGGTCCTGTCGCGCCGGTGGCTCCGGTGGGTCCGGTGTCGCCCGTCGGTCCCGTGGGTCCTGTCGGTCCGGTTGGTCCGGTGGCTCCGGTTGCGCCGGTGGGTCCTGTCGGTCCGGTGGCTCCGGTTGCGCCTGTGGGTCCGGTCGGTCCGGTTGGTCCGGTGGCTCCGGTTGCGCCGGTGGGTCCTGTCGGTCCGGTTGGTCCGGTGGCTCCGGTTGCGCCTGTGGGTCCGATGGGTCCGGTGTCCCCTGTCGGTCCGGCCGGCCCCGTTGTGCCTGCTGGTCCGGCGGGTCCGGTGGGTCCGGTGTCCCCTGTCGGTCCGGCCGGCCCCGTTGTGCCTGCTGGTCCGGCGGGCCCGGTCGGCCCGGTGGGCCCGGTCGGCCCGGTGGCGCCGGCCGGCCCGAGGTCGCCCGCCAGTCCTGCTGTTCCGGGCGGGTCCGCTGGGTCTACAGGTCGGGGGAGCCAGGGTATGCCGGTAGCGCCAGCTGGTCCGATAGGTCGCGGGCTGCCGGTTGTTCCCGCGAGGCCGGGCGTGACGAAGCCTGGCCCACCCGGGGTGAAGTACCAGAAGGGGCCCGAGGAGTTGATGAAGTCCGGGAACCAGCGCTTCGGCGCGATTACCCTGGTCTCTTTTCTCCCCTCGGTCCTCAGGTCGAGTACTGGGATTCGCCGATCGGCCTGGCGGCGTCGCGAGGTCCCCTCGTTGCGATGCCCGCGCTGGGTGTGCTCGAGTCGATGGGAATCGCCGAGGGCATTCTTGGGCAGCTTGGTCCTTCCGCCGGTCCGGCTGCCGCGCGGATCCTTGTGGCGACCTCTCGGTCCTCCCTGGCGGATCCGCAACTCGCAGTCGCTCGGGTGGGACGCGCAGAGGGACCAGCGGCCAGAGAAGCCGGTAGTCGTGAGGCCGGCCGCCGCATGGCCGGAGTTGCCGGACGAACGGTGCATCGATGCCAGGGCGAGGCCGCTGACCAGCACCGTCGCCACGCCCAAGGCCCATGGGTATCGGCTGGCGAAGGTAGCCAGCTTGTTCACGCGAGTCACGCTCGTTTCCCTCAAGAAAAACGGCCAATCGGACTTTTGGTCTCACGCATGTCAGGAAGTAGTGCATGCGTACCCGGAAAGAAGGGAGGGGAATTGGCGGCACAGGTCGTGCTTGGGCAAAATAGGATTGGCCAGAAAAGCTGTGTTGTGTCGCGACGGGTCGATCAAATCGGACTATTGCCCATCGCCCTGCTGCCAATTCCCGTTATTTCCATCCCGGGCCGGTCAGGTGTCCGGCCGCCGGCCTGCCCTTCACCTTGAAGCGGGGCGCCAGGCGACCCAACTGTCGCGTGCCAGCACCGGATGCCAGGCGGCCGGGGCGGCCGGCCAGCTCGACCTTTCGGAGGTGCCCGGGCTTCTGGGCACGATGACCAGGGTGGTTTCGGAGGGGAGTGATGTGGGATCGGTGGGACGCATTGGTGTGATCGGGTGCCAGGGTGCCTGAAATGCATGGAGCATCCAGATTCGGAAATTGACACCATTTCGGTCGATCGCGATCCTGTCGTCACTGGATATTCCCGCGTCGGTCAGGTCGGCGGCGGCGCGAGTACTCGCCGCCATGGGCCAGGAGATATTCAGTGTGACGACGATGACGGCGGCGAAATTGAGGAAAGCGAGGGCGGTCGCGGTGAGGATCGTGCTTTCCCGGCCTGTTGTTGCCGTGATCGCGATGACCAGAGCCAGCAGCAGGATCGCGCCGGCCGTGGCCTGTCCCACGTGCAGGGAGGACCACTGCCTGGTCAGGGCGGATATCTCCGGGAAGTTGAACTTCAGGTACGGGTAGGCGGTGAGGCGCTCCCCGGCGTACAGCGAGGCGATGCCTCCGCACAGCATCGCGCCCGCGGCGGTGGCGGCGAACGCCCGCGGCAGCCTGGTGCGGCGCAGGTGGAGAACGGCGGCCCCGATGGCGAACAGCACCGGTGCCACGCAGGCGAGATAGCGGCCGTAGAAGAAGTTGTTGACGCTGTGCTCGTCCGGCAGCGCGGCCGAACTGCCCAGCGCGACGCCGAGCACGACGGCGAGCACGATCGCGGCCATCGTCCGTATCGCCGGCGGTGCCGTGCGGCTGATCACCGTTGAGGTGAGGGCGAGCAGGCCGAGACCGGCCAGCCCCCAGGTGGCGGTGATCAGGTACCAGACTTGGCCGGCGGTCAGGGACAACGTCCAGACGAGCCCGTCGACGCTGGTGAGCCGGTCGACGAGGTAATCCGACATCGACAGGATCCCACCGGGATACACCCGCGACTGGAGCCAGTGATTGATCGCCCAGGCCAGGGCCGCCGTGGTGGCCATGACCTGGGCGGCGACGGCTACATCGCGCCTGGTGGCTCCACGGCGCAGCAGGACGACGCCGAGCAGCCCGGCGTGGACCAGCAGGATGACGGTCCCGCGGGAGTGGACCGCGTAGGCGTACGACGCCAGGGCGCCGGCCGCGATGCCGTATCGCAGCCGCCCGTCGCTGATCCAGCGGTGCGTCAGCAGCAGCCATCCGAGGACGACGACCGGCAGGACGGCGTCGGCCATCGCGAACTGGACGTAGTACACCACGGCGGGAAGCAGCGCACAGGCGAAGGCGAGGGCGCCGGCCGCCGCGCGCGGCAGCGACAGGCGGCGCGACAAGGCATAGGCCAAAGGAAAGACGGCCGAGCTGATGAGGCAGTTGAGCAGGACGACCAGCCGGTAGACCAGGTGCGGGTCGTCGGTGAGCCAGTAGACGGGGGAGATGAGCAGCGAGTAGCCCGCCCGGTAGAGCCCGTTCCCCGACAGGTCGGCACTCGTTCCCCCCGCCAGGACGCGGGCACCGATCAGGTAGCCGGTCTCGTCGGGGGTGAGGCTGGGCATCGCCTGGCGCCAGGTGCTCCACACCCGGATGGCGACCTGACCGGCCCAGCCTGCGAGCATCAGCGCTGACCACACCCGGTTCGGCACCCGTGTGACCGTGCCCGGGCCCGGGCCCGTGTCCTGGTCACGCCGGTCGGACGCGCGCGTCGCGGAGGTGATTTCGTCTGTACGCATCGGGTGAGGCCTATCGGGACGAGGTGAACAGTCCGGGGTGGGCGTCGGTCCGTACGGACCCGTCGGTGGCAGGCGCCTGCCAGCGTCCGGTCCCGGCGGCGAGCGCGGTCAGATCGGCCGCGCCACGGGCGGCGGCCACCCATGCCGAGGCCTGGTAGACACGGCCGGCGTCGGCCTGGCCGTACCCGACGAGCGTGGTCAGGCCGGCCGCACGGGCGGTGGCCACCAGCGAGGGCACGAGATCCACGTGCGGGTTGGTGAGGTGGAAGGCCAGCACGCCGCCGGGCTTCAGCGCGCGGGCGAAGGTCTCGAGCGCCTGCCGTGTCAGCAGGTGAAGGGGCGGAGTGGCGGTGGTGAACGCGTCCACGACGACCATGCCGTAGGCGCCGGCGGGCCTCTGCGCGAGCCGGCGTCGCGGATCCCCGCCGATCAACGTGATCGCGGCGGAACTGTCGGTCAGGTAAGTGAAACGCTCGGTGGCGATGTCCACCTGCGCCGGGTCGGCTTCATAGAAGTCCATGCGCTGTCCCGGGCGGCCGTACGCGGCGACCACGCCCGTGCCCAGACCCACGACGGCGAGGCGGGCGCTGTGGTCTCCGTAGGCGGTGAACAGGTCTCCCAGGGGCCCGGGCCGGCCGTAGTACGACACGGGCGTCGTGCGCTGCGGACCCGAGGGGTACTGGTAGCCGTGCAATGTCGTGCCATCGGACAGCACCCGCCACCCGTTGTCGGGATGGACCTGGTAGGCGCCGAACAGGGTTCTTTCCCGTACGGCGTCATCCGGGATCTGGTACCACAGCAGGACGGCTGTGGTCAGCGCGGCGCCCGTCGCCATCACCTGCGGGCGCCGGACCGCCAGAACGCACCACGGCAGGCATCCCATCATGACCACGACGACGAGCCATGCCTCGCCGAGGGTGAGGTAGACCCCCACGGCGACCAGTGGCCCGCCCATCACCACCGCTTTGACCAGCGCCGTGCCCCCCGGCCACCGCACGGGTACGCCGGTGTCCGCCCGCCGGTCGCCGAGCAGAGGCAGGATCGCCAGGGCGGTGACGGCGACGGGCAGCGCGGCGTCGCAGCCGAAGACCATCGGCCCGGCCACCACGCTGAACGCCGCACCGAGTGCGCCTCCCAGCGAGACGACCAGCAGGAATTCACTGAGGTGGGAGGAGTCGCGCAGATCACCAGCCAGTAGTGCATAACACACCAGACCGCTGAGGCCCACCACGGCCACGGTCAGCGGAAGGGCAGCGAACGGCGCACGCCACCCCGCCACATACATCGTCCACGGCAACACCATCGAGCAGACGGCCGCCGCCGTCAGGCACCGCTCCACTACACGCGCCCTGCTGATCGGGATCGAGGCGGCCATGGCGGCCATCCCGGCCGCGAACAGGACCAAGCCCGCCGTGAAGGCCGGCGCGGACCCCGCCTGGACACCGCCGGTGGCGGCCGGCACAAGGGCCGAGGGCACGAACGCCAGGAAAAGCCGGCGTGCCCGCCGCTCCGATGACACCCGCCGCGCACTCGGTGCAGTCGGTGAAAGCCGGCATCCGGGAATGCGGAATCCGGCGATCCACCCACACACGAGCGTCAGAACGGCGAAAACTGCGTAACCGGCGCTCCACCATCCCGCCTGGCCGACCGGCTCCGCCATGGGTTCGATGACGAACGGATACGCCATCAGCGCCAGCATGCCACCGGTGGCACCGGCGACACACAGGCGCACGCCCCCGCCCGGGCCGGTCCCGCCGCCCGTCCCGCAGTGCCAGCCGACGACAAGCGACCCGGCCATGCCGACGGCCGACAGCGGGGCACCGGCGACCGCGGTCAGGACAAGGAGCAGCCAGAGCACCGGTGCGGGTCCCCGCGGCTCCGACCACGCCGGTACGGCGAAGGGCAGCGTCACCGTGGAAATGATCAGTGCCGCCGCCAGGACGCACACCTGGGCGCGCACACCGAGCAGCCGATGCGCGACGTGTGCACAACAACAGCCCACGCAGAGCATGGCCTGCACGAACAGGAGACACGTACACCACACCATCGGTGCGGCGCCGAAACCGGGAAACACCATCGTGGCCAGCATGGGCACGGACACCGCCGACAGCCCGGCGCCCACCGCGACCAGCAGCAGGAAAGGCGCGGACGCCACCCGCGATGCGGACGGCGGGTGGTCCACCTTCCCGGTGTCCACATACGGAGCGGCCTCCAGCGCGACGCCCATAGCAAACCCTCCGGAAGCGACGTGATCCCTGGGCGGGCAGACCTGGACCACCCACATCGGGTCATCCGAGATCCGCTGGGCGGAATGCGCGGACAAGACGATGCACGGGCGGGCGCGAAACGCGCGCCTGTACGCCCAGCACTCCTCCGCCGTGGCTCACAAGCTCACCAGATCGGTCCTCGTATCAGCGGCCCCGCAACACCTGGCGACATGGGGCTTGATCAATATTTGACGCCCGACCCCGTCACCACCGGCGTCCAGAGCCGGCGCATCGATCCCCGGCTCAAGCACGGCCGCCTGCGCCCCTGACCGCTCTTCATCCCTCGGGGCGTACGGCGTGCCTTTCGCGGCGATGGAAGGCCGCCAGGCACCCCGTCAAGGCCATCGCGAACATCGGCAGCCACGCCAGGCGGGCGGCCACCCACCCGGGATCGGTGGGGGTGGTGTGCAGGCCGGGCAGCGCCCGGTCCGCGAGCCGCAGGGCCGTCGCCGTGACGGCGATCATCGCGGTCTGGTGCCACAGGAAAATCGTCATCGCGGTGAGGTTGGCCGCCGCCACGAGCGCCCAGGCGGCGGGGCGGCGCAGGAGCCGCCGCAGCGGCCCGGACAGCACGAGGGCCGCTCCGCACTGCGCCAGCCCGAACGTGACGGCCGCCAGTGTGGGCGGGGCCTGGTTGGAGACCGGGGCGCCCGGCACCCCGACCATGGACGCCGGATAGCCGGCCCACAGGACGAGGGCCGCGGTGGCGGCCGCCCCGCCGAGCAGCAGGGCCCAGCCGGTCATCCGGCCGTCCAGCCGCCCGGACGCCCAGCGGGCGCCCAGACAGTACGGCACCAGCCAGCCTGTCCCCAGGTTGATCCAGCCGATCCAGGACGGGCCGCCCAGGCCGAACCGCACGAGATCGGCGGCCGCGACGGCGGCGAGCGGCCACCCCGGATGCAGCCGGGCGGCGAGCGGGGTCGCCGCCGTCAGCGCCGTGAAGACCAGCAGGAACCACATCGGCGACCACACCAGCTTGACCAGCGCGTACACGGTCCCAGGGTCGGCGCCCCACGCGAGCATCGCCACCGCGGCCGTGATCCACACCCCCAGCAGGGGCGCGACCGGGCGGAACAGGCGGGCCATCCGGGCGGTGGCCCACCGCCCGTGGCCGGCGCCCCGGTCCCGGGCACGGCCGCGACTCTCCACGGCCACCCGGCCGCCGACGAAGAAGAAGACCGCCATGGTCTGGAGCAGCCAGGAGACGGGCGTGAGCTGCGGCAGATACTTCAGCGGGCTGGTGACGCGGAGGGCGCCGCCGTCGGCGACCACGGCGGTCACCAGCCAGTGGCCGAGCACCACACCGAGGATGGCTACGGCGCGAAGGGCGTCGACGGCGCGGTCGCGCGATGTCTCTGCGGCGGGGCCGCGTGGGGTCTCTGTGGCGGGGTCGCGGGGATCCTCTGCGGCGCGGTGGTGCCGGGCCGGTGCCGCCGCGTCGGCGTGCCTGACGACGTCGTCAATCACGGCTCACCCCGGCGGGAGTGCGTCCGGAGACGATCAGGGCGATGTTCGCCAGCGCGAGGGATCCGTCCCTCAGATAGTCGCTGTGACCGCCGTCGCCCGCGGCGAAGATCCGCGCCCCGAACCGGGGTGACATGGGGTCCTCCCCGAGCCCGATCGTGCCGAAAGGCAGGCGCATCGTCGCGTGCGGCAGGTGACCCACCCAGTCCCCGGTGCCACGGGCGGCCCACACGGCGGCCCGGGTGCGCAGCGCCGCCGCGTCGTCCGCGCCCGCGCCGGGGCTGCCGTACAGGACGATGTCCGCGACGGCCAGCCCGGGCGCGGCGCGGCCGCACAGCACGCCGCCGTACGAGTGACACAACAGGCTGATGCGGGCGGCGGGCTTGAGCCGGGCAAGGTCGCGGACGAAGGCGCGCAGGGCGGGGACGGCCTCGTCCGCACGGCCGGGAGTCAGCGCCTCGAGGCTCACGGTGCTCGGGGTCCGGTATCCGAGCCAGGCGACCACGGCGCCCCCTTCGCCGAGCGCCCGCTGCAGCCTCATCGAACCGCCGCGCAGGAGCCCGTACGTGTCGAGACCGGTGCCCGATCCGGGGACGACGACCGCGATTCGGTCGGCGGCGGCCAGGTCGCCGAACACCTCCACGGCCCGGCCGCCGTCGCGTCCGTCGAAGGACAGGAAGTGCCGCGCGGGGTCCGCCATCGCCCGCACCATCGCTGCCCGCCATTGCCGGCCGGTCGCCGCGGCGGTCCAGGCCGCCGCCTCGACGGCGCGGCGGGTGGAGGCGTATCGCTCGGCAAGGCTCGCGGTGGTCGCGGCCCGCAGCGGGGGCAGAGGCGGCGGGGCGGGCGCGGGGACCGCTTCGGGCCGGGCCGCGCCGGTCACCGGAACGGCGAGCGCGGCGGCGAAGAGCGCGGTGAGCAGCATCCGGCGCAGGCGGCTCCGGATCGGGCCGGGGCGAAGGCGCGCGGGCGGGACGCGGCGTGCGCCCGTGCCGCCGTGGGGGAGGGGGAGCGGCGCCGGCCGGTCGCGGGCCTCCGGCGGCTGTGCGGTGTCGATCACCCGGTTCACGCTGCCGAGTGGCGGGTCCCGAGCACATCGGACTGCGAGGGACATTCGCCGCGGCAACCGGTCGACCACGGACGTAGACCTCTGGTCGGATGCCCGCAGAAGGGACGTCCGGTTACGCTCTGATCATGCAGGTCACACCCCCGAGTCCCCTTCTGAAGCGGCTGCCTCCCGGGGCCTGGGTGGTCCTCGCCTGGTGCGGGGGAACGGCGTTCACGTTCCTGATGCGGATGCGGCTGCCCGGAGAGTGGTATCCCGCCGCACGCCCCGGGGCGCAGTTCTTCCGGTGGGAGGGCCTCGCCCCCACGGCGACGGCCACCGCACTCGCGCTGGCCGGGGGCGCTCTGCTGCGCCGCAGACCGCTGCCGGCTCTGGTCCTGCTGATCGCCGCGTCCGTCCTCGGGACGACGCCCCTGGGCGTGGCGGAGATTCCGCTGCCCCAGTTTCTCGCGGCCGAGGTCGCGGTGTTCTTCATCGCCACCGGACGGCCTCGCGCGACCGGCGTCGTCGCCGTTCTCGTGGCCCTCGCCGCGCTGGGCGGCTACCTGGGGGTGCGGCTGCTGTGCGGGTGGCCGATCTCGGCGTCGTCCGAGACCGCCGTGGCTCTGACGACCGTCATCGCCTGGCTGCTCGGCAAGTCGGTGCGTGAGTCTCGTGAGCACGCCGAGGAGGTGCGCGCCCGCGCGGCGGCCCAGGCGGTCACCGACGAGCGGCTCAGGATCGCCCGCGAGCTGCACGACATGGTCGCGCACAGCATCGGGGTCATCGCGCTCCAGGCCGGCGCGGCCCGGAGGGTCATCCACACGCAGCCCGAGCGGGCGCGGGACGCGCTGGGGGAGATCGAGACGGCCGGCCGGGAGACGCTGTCCGGGCTGCGCCGGATGCTCGGCGCGCTGCGGACTCCCGGGCCGGGGAGCCGCGTCCGCTCCCGCCCGAGATCGAGGTTTCGGCCTATCGGATCATCCAGGAGGCCGTCACCAACGTGGTGCGTCACGCCGGCACGGCATCCTGCCGGGTGTCGGTCGACTACCGGGACGACGAGGTGCGCATCGAGGTGCTCGACGACGGACGCGGCGGTGATGCCGGAAACGGCTACGGCCTGATCGGAATGCGCGAGCGGGTGGGCGTCCTGCACGGGACCTTCGCCGCCGGGCCGCGTCCCGAGGGAGGCTTCCGCGTCGAGGCCCGGCTGCCCGTGCCCGCGGGAGTCCGATGACCGTCCGCGTGCTGCTCGCCGACGACCAGCCCCTGGTTCGCGCCGCCCTGCAGATGGTCATCGCCGACGCGCCCGGCCTCGACCTCGCCGGAGAGGCGGGCACCGGCGCGGAGGCGGTGCGGATGACCGAGGACCTGCGGCCCGACGTGGTGGTCATGGACATCCGCATGCCCGGTATGGACGGCATCGAGGCCACCCGGCTGATCACCGAAGGCAGCGGTGCCCGAGTCCTCGTGCTGACGACCTTCGACGACGACGAGTACGTCTACGGCGCGCTGCGCGCCGGCGCGTCCGGGTTCCTCGTCAAGGACATGGCCCTGGACGACATCCTCGCCGCCGTCCGGGTGGTCGCCGCGGGCGACGCCCTGATCGCCCCGCGCGTCACCCGCCGGCTGATCGAGCGGTTCGCCGGCAGGATCGCGCCCGGACCACGGCCCCGCCGGGTCGCGGGGCTCACCGAGCGGGAGGCGGAGGTGCTGACCCTCGTCGGGCGCGGCATGTCCAACGCGGAGATCGCCGCGGAGCTGTTCATCAGCACCGCCACCGTCAAGACGTACGTGACGCGGCTGCTCGCCAAGCTCGACGCCCGCGACCGCGTGCGGCTCGTCATCATCGCCTACGAGGCGTGCCTCGTGTCACCGACCCCTCAATAGGGAAACACTGACAGGGAAACACCGATCGGGAAACACAACGGCCCGGCGGGGGAGTGGTTCCCCCTGCCGGGCCGTTTCGTGCCGGTCGGTCAGGCGCTCGTCAGTGGAGCTCCTTGCGGTCGCCGGCGCCGACGCCCGCGTGCTCCTCCTCGTGGCCCTCCTCGTGGTGGCCGTCGGTCAGCGGGACATGGTCGGTCCCGTACGCCTGGCTCATCTTGGCGCGGAGCCGGCCGAGCGGGCTGCGGGCGCCCTTGGGCGGGATGCCCTCGCCGTCCTCGGCGCTCTCGAGAACCGGGATCTCCTTCTTGCCGCGGATGTGCTCGGCGATGTCCTCCGCCGGCGGCGTGTGGACCTCGATGTACTGGCCGTTCGGCAGCCGCTTGATGACGCCGGACTCCACCCCGTGGGACAGCACCTCGGCGTCCTTGCGCTGGAGGCCGATGCAGACCCGGTAGGTGATCCAGTACGCGATGGCCGGGCCGACGAAGATGGCGATCCGCCCGAACCAGGTCGTCGTGTACAGGTCGAGGTGGAAGTTCGCCGAGATCTCGTCGTTGGCGCCCAGCAGCCACAGGATGCCGTAGAACGTCATGCCCGCGATGCCGATCGAGGTGCGGTGCGGGTTGTTGCGCGGCCGGTCGGCGACGTGGTGCTCGCGGCGGTCGCCCGTGACCCACTGCTCCAGGAACGGATACAGCGCCAGGCCCGTCATGACGAGGCCCAGTGGCACCAGCGCCGGGATCAGCACGCTCAGCGTCACCGTGTGGCCGAGGAAGTTGATCTCCCACGACGGCATGAGACGGAGCGCGCCCTCCAGGAAGCCCATGTACCAGTCGGGCTGGGAGCCGGCCGAGATGTCCGCCGGAGTGTACGGCCCGAACAACCAGATCGGGTTGATCTGGGCGAACGTGCCGAGCAGCGCGATGACGCCGAACGTGAACAGGAAGAACGCGCCCGACTTGATCATGAAGGCCGGGTAGAACGGGGCGCCCACCACGTTCTTGTCGGTCCTGTTCTTGCCCGGCATCTGCGTGTGCTTCTGCACCCACATGAGGATCATGTGCGCCGAGACGAGCGCGAGCAGGATGCCCGGGATCAGCAGGATGTGGATCGAGTAGAACCGCGAGATGACGTCATGGCCCGGATACTCGCCGCCGAACAGGAAGAACGAGACGTAGGTGCCCACGATCGGGATCGACTGGGCGACGCCCTGGGTGATCCGCAGACCCGCACCGGAGAGCAGGTCGTCGGGGAGGGAGTATCCGGTGAGGCCCTCGAGAAGCGCCAGCGAGAGCAGGAGGATGCCGATGATCCAGTTGAGCTCGCGCGGCTTGCGGTACGCGCCGGTGAAGAAGATCCGGAGCATGTGAACCGTCATGCCGCCCACGAACAGCAGCGCCGCCCAGTGGTGGATCTGCCGCATCAGCAGACCGCCACGGACGTCGAAGCTGATGTGCAGCGCCGAGGCGTAGGCCTCCGACATCTTCACGCCGTAGAGCGGGGCGTAGTTGCCCGTGTACACGACCTCGCCCATGCTCGGCTTGAACCAGAACGTCAGGAACGTACCGGTCAGCAGCAGAATGATGAACGAGTAGAGCGCGATCTCCCCCAGGAGGAACGACCAGTGGTCGGGGAAGACCTTCCTCAGGTTGCGCTTGAGGAAGTTCCCCGCGCCGATGCGGTCGTCGACGAACGTCGAGACGCCTGCGATGGCCTTCGGGGGAGCGTTCATGATGCGTTCTCCCTAGCTTCGGCTTCAGCGTCGCCACGCTCCCAGAAGCTGGGACCGACGGGGACCTTGAAGTCGGACTTCGCGACGAGGTAGCCCTCCTCGTCGATTCCGATGGGGAGCTGCGGCAGCGGCCGGGCGGCGGGGCCGAAGACGACCCTCGCTCCGTCCGCCGCGTCGAAGGTCGACTGGTGGCACGGGCAGAGGATGTGGTGGGTCGTCTGCTCGTAGAGCGCCGCCGGGCAGCCCACATGGGTGCAGATCTTGGAGTAGGCGACGATGCCGTCGTGCGTCCAGTTCAGGTTCGTGCCGGACTTGATCTCCTCCGGACGGAACTTGAGCAGGATCAGCGTCGCCTTGGCCAGCGCGTTCAGGTCCTCCTCGTAGCCCTCGGGGACCACGGAGAGGATGCCGCCGGGAGAGTTGAAGTCGGCGGCGCGGATCGGCTGGCCGGTGCCCTCGACCACGAGGCGGCGCGGCTTGCCGTTCTTGGTGGGCTCGCCCCAGACGGTGTGCCTGAGCGAGGTCCCGGGAAGCGGGCCGAGGTCCTTCAGCAGCACCAGCGGGGCCAGGCCCAGCGGGGCGGCGGCGAGCAGCAGCGTGCGGCGCAGCAGCCTGTGCTTGACGAACCCGCTCTCGTCGGCTCCCTGGAGGAAGGTCTCCTTGACGTACTCACGCGTGCCGTCGTCGGAGCGCATCTCGTGGCGCTCCTGGACGAGGTTGTACTTCGGCATGACCTGCCGCACCCAGACCGTGAGGCCCGCGGCCAGCGCGAGCAGGGCCAGGGCCAGGGTGCCGCCGAGTGCGTAGTTCGACGTGGCCGTCTTGCCGATCGTGCCGACCTGGAACATCACGTACGACGCGATGAACCCGGCGCCGGCCAGGAAGGTGACCAGGAACAGCAGCGAGACGAGGCGCTCGGCCTTACGGGCCTTGACGGGGTCCTGCGGGATCACGCCGGGAACGCCCTCGGGCGCGCGGATCGGATCGGTGTCGACGATCGGCGCGTCCGCGGGCGGCGTGCCGAGGACGCGCTCGCGCACCCGGCCGCTCTCGGGGTACTCGTTGTGCTCTGTCATGCCGCCCGTCGCTTCTTCGCTGTGATCCAGATGGAGGCCAGGATCAGGAGGCTGAGACCCACGACCCACGCTACAAGGCCCTCGGTGACGGGGCCGATCCGGCCCAGACCCGAACCGCCCGGGTCGACCTGCGACCGCACGTGGGTGATGTACGCGATCATGTCGCGCTTCTGCTCCGGCGTGATCGTCGAGTCGTTGAACACCGGCATCGCCTGCGGGCCGGTGGCCATCGCCTCGTAGATCTGCGTCGGCGTCGCCGGGTTCAGCGGCGGCGCGTACTTGCCGTAGGTCAGCGCGCCGCCCGAACCAGTGAAGTTGTGGCACTGGATGCAGTTGGCGCGGAAGAGCTCGCCGCCCTTGGCGGGGTCACCCTTGGCCGGGTCGACCTGCTCGGCGCTGGGCACCGTCGGGCCGCCGCCCAGCGACTGGACGTACGCCGCGAGCTGGTCGATGGCCTGCTCGTCCGCCCACTCGGGGAGCGGCTTGCGCGGAGCCTGGGGACCCGCGTCGGCAGCCGGCATACGACCGCTGCTGACCTGGAAGTTCACGGCGGCGGCTCCGACGCCGATGAGCGTCGGAGCCTTCTTCGTGCCCTCGGCGTTCATGCCGTGGCAGCTCGCGCAGTGCGCCACGAAGAGGCTCTTGCCCTGCGCCACGTCGTCGGCCTTGCCGGACGCGATCGCGGCGTCCGCGGTGCTGCCGTTCGGCGCCGCGAGCGCGTAGCCGCCGCCGAGCAGGCCCAGCGCGAGCGCCACGACGGCGACTCGCGCGAGGGGATGGCGCCGTCGGGCGGTGATGGAGTTCACCGAAATCCCCGTTCCGATCATTTGATGATGTAGATGGTCGCGAAAAGGCCGATCCAGACCACGTCGACGAAGTGCCAGTAGTAGGACACGACGATCGCGCTGGTCTGCTGCTCATACGTCAAGCGCTTCGCGGCGTACGTGCGTCCCAGGATGAACAGGAACGCGATCAGACCACCCGTCACGTGCAAGCCATGGAAGCCCGTGGTCAGGAAGAACACCGAATCGTACGGGGAGTGCGAGAGGACGTGGCCCTCGCGCGCCAGGTTCCCGTACTCGTAGAGCTGTCCGCCCACGAAGAAGGCGCCCATCAGGAAGCTTACGACATACCAGAATCGCAGCTTCTTGACCTGGCCTCGCTCCACGGCCCACACGCCCAGCTGGCACGTGACACTCGACAGGACCAGAACGGTCGTGTTGAAGGTCGCGAACGGGACTTCGAGGTGCGCCTCGGGCCAGTGGGTGCCCTGTCCGAGGCTGACCGACCGGATGGTGAAGTACATCGCGAACAGCGCCGCGAAGAACATGAGCTCAGAGGACAGCCACACGATGGTCCCGACCTGAACCAGGTTCGGCCGGCTGGACCCGTGCGGTCTCGTCGTCGTAGTAATTGCGGATGCTGTCGCCACGCCCAGCATTATTGCGGCTCCCCAGGTCGGGTCGCCCCACGACCCCCCGCTAGGGTCCACACGCGCCTACGAAACGGGCATGTCACGGCAATCGCCCCGGGGCTGCGAGCCCTGCAGCCGCGCCGGTAGCATCACGATGACCATACCCCGCGATTCGACAGTGAGCGTGAAATGAGGGTTCTCGTCTACAGCGACGACGCAGGCACCCGGGAGAAGGTGCGGCTGGCCATCGGGCGGCGCCCCGCCGCAGACGTGCCCCTCGTCGAGATCGTCGAGTGCGCGACCCAGCCGGCCGTGATCAAGCACCTCGACTCCGGCGACATCGACGTGGCCGTCCTCGACGGCGAGGCGCAGCCCGCCGGCGGCATGGGAATCTGCCGGCAGGCCAAGGACGAGGTGCACAACTGCCCGCCGATCCTGGTGCTCATCGCCCGCAGGGACGACCGCTGGCTGGCCAACTGGTCCCGTGCCGACGGCGTCGTCGCGCAGCCCATCGACCCCGTCGTCCTCGCCGAGGCCGTGGCCGACCTGATGCGGCGCCGCCTCAGCCTCACCCGGGCCCAATAAGAGGAGCCCGCTGAGAGGGGCCCACGAGGGGGCCCGCTGAGACGGGTCCACCGAGCGCGGCGCATCCCACCACGGGCGCCGGGGATCGCCTGCGGTGCGACCCGGCGTGCCGTGGCGCCTCAGCCCGGCGGGCCCCACAGCTCGACGGGCCCCACGGCTCAACGGCCCCACGGCGCAATGGGCACAGGCATCACCCGGGCGTGCCGACGCCCAGCCGGCAGCACCGCAACGAAGAGCGTTCCGTCCCGACCCGTTCCGATCCGACCGTCCTGACATCGAACCCGCGGAGCCCACATGGACACGCGCACCACCTGGCCCTCCACGCTCAACGCCCTGCTGGCGGGTGAGAACCTGACGGCCGACGAGACGGCCTGGGTCATGGGGGAGATCATGTCGGGGGCGGCCACCCCGGCGCAGATCGCCGCCTTCGCCGTCGCCCTGCGGGCGAAGGGCGAGACCGTCGCCGAGGTGACGGGACTCGTCCGCACCATGTTCGAGCTGGCCACCCCGCTCACGGTGGAGGGGCCGGTCCTCGACATCGTCGGCACCGGCGGCGACCGTGCGCACACGGTCAACGTCTCGACCATGGCCGCGATCGTCGCGGCCGCCGGCGGAGCGAGGGTCGTCAAGCACGGCAACCGCGCCGCCTCCTCTCTGTGCGGAGCGGCGGACGTGCTGGAACACCTGGGCGTCGCCCTGGACCTGACCCCGGAGACCACCGCCCGGGTCGCGGTGGAGGCGGGCATCGCGTTCTGCTTCGCGCCCCACTACCACCCCGCGCTGCGCTTCACCGGCCCGCCGCGCAAGGAGATCGGCGTGCCGACGGTCTTCAACTTCGTCGGGCCTCTGGCCAACCCCGCGCGCCCCGCCGCCCAGGCCATCGGCGTGTTCGACGCGCGCATGTTGCCGGTCATGGCCGGAGTCTTCGCCGAGCGCGGCGTGTCGGCACTCGTCTTCCGGGGCGACGACGGCCTGGACGAGCTGTCCACCGCGGCCCCGTCGACGGTCTTCGTCGTCCGGGACGGCACCGCGACCCAGACGACGATCGATCCGGCCGACCTCGGCATCCCCCGTTCGCAGCCGGGCGACCTGCGCGGCGGCGACGCCGAGTTCAACGCCGCGGCGGTCCGCGACCTGCTGCGCGGCAAGACCGGGCCCGTACGCGACGCGGTGCTGCTGAACGCGGCGGCCGGCCTGGTGGCCTACGACGGCCCGGGCGGCGACCTGGTCGCCGACCTGCGCGCGGCGTACGCCCGCGCGGCCGAGGCGGTCGACTCGGGCAGGGCCGCGCAGACGCTGGAGCGCTGGATCGAGATCAGCCGCGCGCTCGGCGGCAGGGCCTGACCGCGCTCCTGATCAGAATCGCCTCCACCGCGGGGGGGATCAGGCGTCCGCCGTGATGGGGACGTGCCGGGCTCGGCCCGAGCCGTACCGTGCCCGCCATGATGCGCGTGTTCGCCCTTCGCGTCATCCGCCGCTGGGCCGCGTCGGCCCGCGGCCGGATGACCCTGCTCGCCGCCGGTCTCCGCGGTGCGCCCTCCGCCGGTGTTCGCTCCCGCATGCTCTCCCCGGGACCGGAACGCGGCAGGGGCGGCCGGCCGGTGCGGGTGGCGGACGGGGAGACGGCGGCGCCCGGGCGCACGGTTCACCCAGCGGACGAGGACGATGTCGTCTGGGAACGCCTGCGGATCGCCTCGGAACTGCACGATCTGGTGGCCCACGATCTCAGCGTGATGACACTGGGAGTGGGAGCGGGCCGCATGATCATGGACAAGGACCCGGAACGGGCGCGGCAGACCTTCCGCGAGGCCGAGGAGTCGGGCCGCCGGGTGCTGTCCGACCTGCGCCGGATGATGGGCCTGCTGCGCATGGACGGGCAGCGCCGCGGCCCCCAGCCGTGCCTGGGCGATCTGCCCGTGCTGATCGACGACTTCCGCGCGAGCGGGCTCGCCGTCTCGTTCGCGGAGGCCGGCGCCCGGGGGAGCGGCCCCACCCTGGAGCTGTCGGCATATCGCATCGTGGAGGAGGCGCTGGGCAACGCCCTGTGGTACGGCATGGCCCGTACGGCGACGGTCACGCTGCGGTGGCTGCCCGCCGTCCTGGAGGTCGTCGTCCACGACGACGGCCTGCCCCGCGACCGGCTCATCGGCACCTGGGAGCGTGCGGCGTTGTTCGGCGGCGCGGTCGCCGCGCACCCGCTCCCCGGCGGGTTCGAGGTCCGGGTCCGGCTGTTGCGTCCCGCCTGAACCGCCGCGCCCTCACGGAGCCCTTCCGCCGCGTGCTTCGTCCGGCCGGACTGCTCGGCCCTCGCCCGGCCGGGCCCTGCCTTGTCTGCCCTGCCCTGCTCTGCCCGGCCTGCCGTGCTTTGTCTTTCTGTCCGGCTGCCCGCTCCGGCCGGCCGGGTGGGATCAGTCCGCGTCGGCGAGGCCGATGGAGAAGGCCGCCTCCAGGTCGTGGCGGGAGTACGTGCGGAAGGCGATGTGCGTCTCGGTGTGGCGCACGCCGGGCACCTTGTTCACGCGGCCGGGCACGACCTCGGCCACCTGCTCGTACCGGCCGACCCGGACCATGGCCAGCAGGTCGAACTCGCCGGTGATCGAGTACACCTCGCTGACGCCCTCGATCTCGGCGATCGCCTCGGCGACCTCGGGGATCCGGTCGACGTCCGCCTTGATGTGGACGATCGCGGTGACCATTCGCGTCTCTCCTGCTGTCTCGCGGCTTCGGCTTGTCGCCCCCGAGACTAGCGTCACCGCAGCGGCCGCCCCTCACGGCGGTCGCTCCGCTGGTGCCGGTAGGCGCGCTCGATGCGCTCCATCAGTCTTCCCGCGCCGTAGGCGGGGAGGCTCCAGGTGCCGTCGACCTGGACGAGACGCACGCCGGGGGAGTCGAGCCAGCGCAGCACGCACTCGGTCTCCTCGGCGCTCGCGGCCGGAGTCGGGCCGGGACCTGGGGCGACCGTCTCCGCCGTGGCTACCAGGGCGTCCACGTACGGAGTGGGATGGGCGCCCCGGGGCATCACCCCGGCCGCGGCGAGCCTGCCGTACCGGATGACGTGGATGTCCCAGCCGCCGTCGAACGCGGGACTGGCGGCGACCATCTGCGGGATGCCGGTCAGCGACCGCAGGCGCTGCATGCGCGCGGCGGTCCTGACATAGGCCGCGAGCCGGTCCCGGTCGACGGCCGCCTCCTCGTAGCGCTGCTCGGCCGACAGGCGGCTCATCCGCGCCTCCATCGCCGAGAAGACCGCCTCCGCGTCGAGCTCCATCGCGTGCCGGGCGCGGCGGACGTGACGGGCGTAGCTCTCCTCGCTCTCGCCGCCCTCGCAGGGCGCGCCGCATCGGCCGATCTCGGCGAGCGCGCAGGCGGGCCTCCGCACGCGGGCCGAGAGCCGTTCGGTGCACTGGCGCAGCGGCAGCGCCTCGTGCATGGCCGTCCGCGCGTCGTCGGCCGTGCGGCTGCTGCCGAACGGGCCGAGATAGGCCGCTCCGTCGTCGCGCACCTCCCGGACGACGCTGAGCCGGGGGAAGGGCTCCTCGGTGAGCTTGAGCCATACCGCACGCTCGGGGAAGCGGGACCGCTTGTTGTAGCGCGGCTTGGTCGTCCCGATCATCCGCAGCTCGCGGATCTCCGCCTCCAGCGCGGTGGCGCAGACGATCGTCCTGACCCGCTCGGCGATGCCGACCATCTCGCGTATGCGCGAGCGGGTCTCGCTCGCCGTGAAGTAGCTGCGCACGCGATTGCGCAGGTTGGAGCTCTTCCCGATGTAGAGCGCCTCGCCCTTGGCGTCCTCGAAGACGTAGACGCCGGGCGCGCCGGGCACCCCGTCGGCGAGATGGCGTTTGCGCTGCTGCTCCGGGGTGGGGGCGCGCACGAAGCCGCGCAGGTCCTCCAGCGTGTGCACGCCGAGTGAGCCGACCCGCGCGATCAGGCCGTGCAGCACGTCGACCGTGGCCTTCGCGTCGGCCAGCGCCCGGTGGCAGGGCTCGGTGGAACTGCGGAAGACCCGCGCGAGGGTGGCGAGCTTGCAGTTGGGGGTCTCGTCGCGGGTCAGCACCCGGCGGGCGAGATCGGCCGTGTCCACCACGGGGTTGACCGGAGGCGGGTAGCCGTTCACCTGGCACGCCGCCTTCACGAACGACATGTCGAACGGCGCGTTGTGCGCCACCAGCGCCGTCCCGGCGATGAACTCCAGGAAGCTCGGCAGCACCTCGGAGAACTTCGGCGCGGCCACGACCATCGCGTCCGTGATGCCGGTCAGCACGGAGATGAACGGCGGGATCGGGCCGCCGGGATCGACCAGCGTGGCGAACTCGCCGATCACCTCGCCGCCGCGCACCTTCACGGCGCCGATCTCCGTGACGGCGTGCTCCGCGGCCGACCCGCCGGTGGTCTCCAGGTCGAAGACGACGAACGTCACCTCCCGCAGGGGAGTTCCGAGCTCGTCCAGCGTGCCCTGTACCGCATCCACGCCCATGACCATAGAGATTCCGACCGACAATTGCCGTACCGGCCCCATGCGATGGCAAAGGATGTGCCAGGTGAGGAGCTACGCGGAGGCCGCTCCGGCGCGCCACTCGCGGGCCAGCATCGCGTAGACCAGCTCGTCGCTCCACGCGCCGGCGAAGAACTCGTTCTCCACCAGGCGGGCCTCCAGGCGCATGCCGAGCCGCTCCATGAGGCGGGCCGAGGAGGTGTTGCGCGCGTCGCAGTTGCCGTGGATCCGGTGCAGCCCGAGACCCTCGAACCCGATCCGCAGGATCTCGCGGGCCGCCTCGGTGGCCAGGCCGCGGCCCTGGTGGGCCGGGTTGAAGACGAAGCCGATCTCGCCCTGGCGGTGCTCGCGGCTGCGCAGGAACAGCGTGAGGTCCCCGATCACGGGCCCGCCGCCGGCCAGTGCGGCGGCCACGCTGAGCACGTCGCCGTCCTCCCCGGGCGACGCGCAGGCGATCTTCCGGTCGAGCGTGGCCTTCGTCTCCTCCCGCGTACGGGCGTCCCAGTAGAGATACCTGGTCACCTCGGGCAGGGAGTGGAAGGCGTGGAGGTCGTCGAGGTCGGCCTCGGTGAAGGGGCGAAGGACCAGCCGGGAGGTCGTGATGGGATACGGCGGGGTGTACACGCCGCAGAGCGTAGGGACGGAGCCCGGCCCCCGCCAGCGAGTTCGCGGCCGGTGTCCCGCCCCGCGGTCCGGGCGCGCGGGTCCGTACGGGCGCCGGGCCGCGGTGACAGATCATGAACGCGACGTGGACACGGTGCGACGGCCGTACCCTTGAAAGAAGACAGGAACATGGGAGTGTCTCGCAGATCTTGCCGTGTGAGGGCGGCCTGGTGGGCGCGCCGCGTGCCTCGTGCCTCGCGGACGGCGGGCATCGGGACGTTCTCGCACTCGGGGGCGACAGCACCGCGAGGCGCCGCCGGGGCGACCCCAGTGGGCAGAAGATCTGTAGGACACGGCCGAGGAGCGACGAGATGAGTTCAGCCGGAGAAGGCCTGTCTCGTCCGTTGCCCGAGCAGGTCCGCTTACACGTGGTGGAGGTCGCGGCGCAGGTGCTGGGCTCGATGCCCGCCGCGGCCGTGCCGCCGCCGTTGCGCAACATCGCCAAGTTCGACCCTCGCAAGCGCGCCCGCCTCGGCAGCGCTCCGATCGCGGCCCAGCTGGAGAACGACAAGGAGTTCCGCGAGCGGGTGGCCGAGACGGTGGAGACCGCCTGGCCCGAGCTGGTGGGGAGCCTCGCCGAGGGCACGGTGCCCCCCGCGGCCGAGCCGGTGCTGGTCGCGGCGGCGGCGTACCTGACCCGCCCGCCCGGCTGGCCGGAGCTGGTCGAGCAGGCGCGGGCCGACCTGGAGCAGGCCGCGGCGGCGGGCACTCAGCGGGAGCAGGCGGAGACGCGGCTGCGCGAGCAACTCGCGGCGCAGCGTGCCTCCGCCAAGGAGGAGATCGACCGGGTGCGCGAGCAGCTCAAAGCGGCCCGCGCGGAGAACTCCGACCTGCGGCGCAAGCTTCACGACGCCCGTGAGCGAGTCAAGGCCGCCGAGGCCAGGGCGGCGGAGCTGGAGGCCGAGACGGCCGAGGCGCGGGCCAAGGCCGCGAACGCCAACGGCGCGGCGGAGACCGAGCTGCGCAGGCTCAGGGATCGCCTGGCGGACGCCGAGCGCCAGCTGGAGACCAGCCGCAGGGCCGCCCGCGAGGGCCGCAGCATCGAGGACGCCCGGGTGCGGGTGCTGCTGGACGCGCTCCAGGACGCCGCCGCGGGGCTGCGCAAGGAGCTCGGGCTGCCCACGACGATCAGCAGGCCGGCCGACTACGTGAACGCGGTGGTGCCGGGTGAGCCGGGGGTGACGGCCGTGCCCGCGCGGGCGCTGGCCAACGACGACCCCCAGCTCCTCGACCAGCTTCTGGCCATCCCCCACCTGCACCTGGTTGTGGACGGCTACAACGTGACCAAGACCGGTTACCCGTCGCTGACCCTCGCCGACCAGCGGGCCCGGCTGCTGACCGGGCTCGGCGGGCTCGCCGTGCAGACGCGGGCGGAGGTGACCTGCGTCTTCGACGGCGCCGAGCTGAACGGGCCCGTCCAGGTGTCCGCGCCCCGCGGGGTGCGGGTGGTGTTCAGCCCGCCCGGGGAGATCGCCGACGACCTCATCCGCACGCTGGTGCGGGCGGAGCCGCCGGGGCGGGCCATCGCGGTGGTCTCCTCCGACCGGGAGGTGGCCGAGTCGGTGCGCCGGATGGGCGCCCGGCCGGTGCCCTCGCTCCTCCTGCTGCGCCGGCTCGGCCGAAGCTGAACGACGTGCGCACGCTCCGCTCCGGCGTCGTCGCCGCGCGTGATGACTGCCGCGAATACCTGCGAATAGGTTGAGACTTCATGATCGCCTAGATAGAGTCGCGCCGCAGGTTTCGTTGATCCAAGAGGGGGCTCAGTGCGAGGGCGTGTGCCGGTGGCCGCCGGTTTGGCCACGGTGGTCCTGCTGACGCCGGTGACGGGCGCGCAGGCGGATCCGAAGCCCACGGTCGCGCAGGCCAAGGCGAAGCTGAGCAAGCTCAACAAGCAGGCCGACACGATCGTGGACCGCTACAACGCGGCCAACGAGAAGTGGAAGAAGGCGAGGGAGAAGTACCTCGCGATCAACGGCGACTACAAGAAGCAGAACGTCCGGGTGGAGGCGCTCCGCTCCGGGCTGGTCACGATGGCCGTCAACAGCTACCAGGTCGGCGACATGGGGTCGTTGGGCGGCGTCTTCTCCGGCGGCGACCCCGACGCGATGCTCAGCGGCCTCGCGACGCTCAACCACATCTCCGCCGAGCGTGCCGGGCGGCTCAAGGAGTACGAGAGCGCCATCAAGGACCTCAAGGACCGCCGCGACCGGAGCAAGGCGCTCTACAAGGAGGCCACCGACGTCAGGGGCGAGCTCGCCGGCGAGAAGGAGAAGGTCGACAAGCTCGTCAGGGAGCAGATGAAGCTCCTGCGCTCACTCGGGACGTTCAACCCCGGCAACCCCAACAGCCCCGGCGTCGTCTACACCGGGCCCGCGTCCGGCAACGCGCTCGCGGCTCTCCAGTTCGCCTACAAGCAGGTCGGCAAGCCGTACCGCTACGGGGGCACCGGACCGGACGGATGGGACTGCTCAGGGCTCGTGCAGGGCGCCTGGGCGGCGGCCGGGGTGACCCTGCCCCGGACCAGCTACGAGCAGTGGGCCTGGGGGGCGAGCCGCCGGGTCTCGCTGGACGAGCTCCAGCCGGGAGACCTGCTCTGGCACGCCGGGTACGGGCATGTCGGCATCTACGCCGGTGACGGCAAGGTCGTCCACGCCCCGCAGACCGGCGATGTTGTGAAGATTGTCACACTTGCCGAGTATCACGCGATCGGCGCCGTCCGCCCCTGACGTCCGCGACTTCTGTGCTTTTTGTGGCTGCTGTGACCGGATTCGCCGCTCGTTGCCAGGATTGTGAGCAGAGTCACATTTAGCCCTTTCGCCCTGCGGGTACGCTGCCGTTTCTTCTTGGTGACCTTCGTTATCTGATCTTTACGCGGCGGGAGGGCTTTGCCGAACGCGGCGGGTCCTCGGTAGCTTCTGGGCCGCGGCGAGCACGCCTCGCCGTCGCGAGCCCGGTCCGGCCGGCCGGTCGCGCAGTCATCCACCGTCATCGGCGCCCTTCACCACTCTCCCCTTCGCGGGATCCCCCCGGCGCCGGTGGCATGCCGAGTCCGTGCAGTCAGGAGGCACGGAGCCGGGGAACCATCGACCTTCACCGAAGGTCCGGGGTGAATCGGCGCGTCGCGCGCCGTAGGGCGACTTCCCCGCCCGAACCCGTCAGCTAACCCGGTAGGCGTGAGCGGAAGACCCGAGGAGAGATCCTGTCTACCACCCCCGCTAGTCTGTCCCGTCTTGCCCGAATTGCCCTTGGGGGTGCCGCTTTGACGGCATCCGTAGGGGTCGCCGGTGCGCAGCCGGCGGCGGCCGACACGGTGACGGTCACGGTCGTCAAGACGGACACAGCGGCGAAGACCGCCGCGAAGACGACCACGAAGACGGACACGAAGGCGAGCACCGGCACCACCGCTCGCAAGGCCGCCGTGAAGAAGCAGCAGACCAGGCAACGCGCCGCCAAGCGGAAGATCGGCAGGGGCGTGCTCCAGCAGGTCAAGGCCGAGCGCGCGGTCAAGGCCGCCAAGAAGCAGATCGGCGACCCCTACCGCTACGGCGCCACGGGACCGGGCGCGTTCGACTGCTCGGGCCTGGTCCAGTACGCCTGGCGCCAGGCGGGCGTACGGCTGCCGCGCACGACGTGGTCCATCCGCAGCGCGGTCAGGAAGAAGGTGTCCTGGGGTCACTTCGAGCCCGGTGACCTGATCTTCACGAGCGGCGGCGGCCACGTCGGCATGTACGTCGGGCACGGCAAGATGATCCACGCTCCGCACACCGGCACGCGGGTCCGGATCGACAAGCTGGACGCCTACCGGAGGAGCACCTTCGTCGGTGCCGTCCGTCCGGGCGTCTGACGGGCACCGGTCACCAGCCCCCTCGACCGGCGCCGTCCCTACGGCCCCGCCCACCTCGCCGAGGTGGGCGGGGCCGTGACATGTGCTGGTTAGCATGCACGGCGTGACTCCTCCATCCCCTGAAGGGGACGGTCTCCTGCCTTGTCCGGCTGAGATGTCCCCCTGCCGGATGGACCCGGCAGTCCCCTCGCCAGAGCGGACGGCTCCGCGGGCGGCGCCCGGCGAGGCCTCCGCGGTGCCCGGGAGCGTGGCGGCGCCTGCGCGGGCCGATCGGCGCCACCCCGCAGACCCGCCCCACAGGTTCCGTCTCCGCCGCACGGCGGCCGTCGCCGTCGCGCTGGCCGTGCTGCTGGCCGGGCCTGCCGCCGCGGCCCCGCCCGACCCGCTGCGTCCCCTGCTGACGCGTGCCCGCGCCGCCGTGCGGGAGCATCCGGACATGTGGACCGGCGCCTCCGTCGTCCGCGGCGAGCGCGTCGTCGTCGTCGGATCGCCCGGGTCGCTGATCGCCGGGATCGCCGCGGTGGCCGGCGAGGCGGACCGTACGGTGTCGAGGGTCTGGGGGAACCACGGCCGGGGGCACGAGGGCGCGGTTGTCCTCGTGCCGCGCACCGAGGAGCAGGCGGCCGTGCTGGCCGCGCCGGCGAAGGTGGACGATCTGGCGGCCGTCGCCACGGCCGGCCGGGTGATCGTGCAGCCGGCCGCGTTCGCCCGCCTGACCGCGACCGGCCGTCTGGTGGTCGTGACCCACGAGCTGACGCACGTCGCGACCGCCGGCCCCCGCGCCGTGCCGATGTGGCTCATGGAGGGCTTCGCCGACTATGTCGGCTATCTGGACAGCGGCCTGCCGGTCCGGACGATCGCCGCCGAGCTGGCCGCCGACGTGGCCGCGGGGAAGGCGGCGCTGCACAATCTGCCGGGGTCCGCCGACTTCGCCGCCAGGCCCGCCCAGGCGTATGAGGAGGCGTGGCTGGCCTGCCGCTACATCGCCGTCCGGTTCGGCGAGCGGAGCCTGGTCGCGCTCTACCGCGCCGCGTCGCGCGAGGAGATCGGCGCGGCCCTGCGCGAAGTGCTCGGGCTGACCGCCGAAGGCCTGACCCGCGAATGGCGGTCCTACACGCGCGAGCAGCTCGCCCCGTCCTGATCACCACAGGGCGTTTTCACAGGGCGACGGCGAGGCCGCGGCTGCGACAATGCGTTCTCGGGCGGCGCGCGGGCGGACCGCCCGGCCACGCCGGCAGCGGGGGTGAGGATGACGAAGCGGACGCTGATCATCACGAACGACTTCCCGCCCAGACCGGGCGGCATCCAGGCGTTCGTGCACGGCCTCGCCTCGCGCAGGCCGCCCGGCTCCGTGGTCGTGTACGCCCCGTGCTGGAAGGGCTGCGAGGAGTTCGACGCCCGCCAGCCGTACGAGGTGGTCCGTCATCCCTCCTCGCTGATGCTGCCGACGCGCTCGGTGGCGAGCAGGGCGGCGGCGCTGGTCGAGGACGGCGCGACCGTCGTCTTCGGCGCGGCGGCGCCGCTGGGGCTGCTCGCCCCCGCCCTGCGCGCCGCCGGCGCGGGCCGGATCGTCATGCTCACCCACGGGCACGAGGCGTCGTGGGCCCGCCTGCCGGGGGCGCGCGCCCTGCTGGGCCGCATCGGCGCGGGGGCCGACGTCGTGACCTACCTAGGCGAGTACACCCGCCGCCGGATCGCGCGGGCCGTTCCCGCATCCAGGCTGGTACGGCTCGCGCCGGGGGTGGACACCACAGCCTTCCGCCCGGGAGCGGGCGGCGACCGGGTCCGCGCGTCGCTCGGCCTGGGAGACCGCCCGGTCGTCGTGTGCGTCTCGCGGCTGGTGCCGCGCAAGGGCCAGGACGTGCTGCTGCGGGCCTGGCCGCTCGTCCTGCGGCGCGTCCCCGGCGCGGCCCTGCTCCTGGTCGGCGGCGGCCCGTCACGACGGTCGCTGGAGCGGACGGTCGCCCGGGCCGGCCTGCGCGGCTCGGTGGTCGTCACCGGGTCCGTCCCCTGGGCGTCCCTCCCGGCCTACTACGACGCGGGCGACGTGTTCGCCATGCCCTGCCGCAGCAGGTTCGGGGGCCTGGACGTCGAGGGCCTCGGCATCGTCTACCTGGAGGCGTCGGCCACCGGGCTGCCGGTGGTCGCCGGGTCCTCCGGAGGCGCCCCCGACGCCGTACGGCACGGCGAGACGGGCCTGGTGGTCGACGGCACGTCGCACACGGCGGTGGCCCGGGCGCTGTGCGATCTGCTGGCCGACCCGGCCCGCGCCCGGGCGATGGGCGAGCGGGGCCGGGCCTGGATCGAGGAGGAGTGGCGCTGGGACCTCGTCGCGACCCGGTTCGCCGCACTGCTTTGACTTCGTTTCCCGGCTGCGGACCGGGCTTCCTCCGGAGGATTCGGTGAAGGAAGGCCACCTCAGCCGGTGAACACCTCCACCAGCAGGAAGCCGTTCAGCGCGCTGATCACGGCGGCGACGACGACGCCGGCGACGGTGGTGAGGCGGCGGTTGACGAGGTCGCCCATCAGCTTCCTGCTGCCGGTGAACGCCACGAGCGGCACCAGGGCGAACGGGATGCCGAACGACAGCGCGACCTGACTCAGGACGAGCGCCCGGGTGGGATCCACCCCTGCGACCAGGACCGCCATGGCCGGGATGATCGTGACCAGGCGCCGCGCCAGGAGCGGCACGCTGCGGCGCAGGAACCCAGCCATGATCACCTGCCCGGCGTAGGTCCCCACGCTGGAGGAGGCCAGTCCGGAGGCGAGCAGGGCGAGCGCGAACGCGACGGCCGCCCCGGGGCCGAGGACCTGCCCGAGACCGGCGTGGATGGCCTGCAGGCTGCCGGGATCGCCGCCTCCGAACGTGGCGGCGGCGACGGTCAGCATCGCCATGTTCACCAGCCCGGCGGTGCCGAGGGCGACGGCGATGTCCATCCGGCTGGCGCGCACGGCCTCCCTGCGCGCCGCCTCCCCGTGCCCGCCCTGGTGCTGGGTGAGGGCCGAGTGCAGGTAGACGACGTGGGGCATGACGGTCGCCCCGATGATCCCGGTGGCCAGCAGCAGGCTGTCGGTGCCGGCCAGGCGGGGCACGAAACCGCCCGCCACACCCGCGAGCGACCCCGACAGCAGCACCTGGTAGGCGAAACCGGCCAGGACCACGGCGAGCATCGCCGTGACGGTCGCCTCGAACCTGCGCCGCCCGCGCGGCGCGAGCATCAGCAGCAGCGAGGAGACGACGGCCGTGATCGCGGCGGCGGGCAGCAGCGGCACACCGAACAGCAGGTTCAGGGCGATCGCGCCGCCGATGAACTCGGCCAGATCGGTGGCGGCGGCGACCAGCTCGGCCTGCACCCACAGCGGCAGGCTCACCCGGCGCGGCAGGGTGTCCCGGCACAGCTCCGGAAGGTTGCGGCCGGTGGCGATGCCGAGCTTGGCCGACAGCGCCTGCACGAACATGGCCAGCACGTTCGCGACGGCGATCACCCACAGCAGCATGGTGCCGTACTGGGCGCCGCCCGACATGTTGGTCGCGAAGTTGCCGGGGTCGACGTACGCCACGGAGACGACGAAGGCGGGGCCGCACAGGCCGGCCAGCCGCGCCAGGCGGCCCGGCGACGACCGCCGCGCGGCGGGATCCGCGGTGGTGGGAAGCGCGGTGGCATCGGCCGTGGGATGGGCGGTGGCGGGGACGGCGGCGGCGGGATCGGCGGGCGCGGGCCCGTTCACGGGACGGCGGGAGTCGAGCACGAAAGCCTCACAGGAAACAGGTCTGGACGGGAGGCGGCGGCCTCGCGGCATGGCGGTCGCGGCCCGCCGTGCTGGGGCGTGGCGCCGTGCGGCCCACAGGCGTGGCGCGGTGCGGCCCACAGGGTGACGCCGTGCGGCCCACAGGGTGACGCCGTGCGGCCCACAGGGTGACGCCGTGCGGCCCACAGGCATGGCGCGGCGCGGTGCCGCGGGCCGACGATCGGCGCGGCCATCGGGGCAGGCGGTCGTGGAACAAGCGCCCCGCCGGGGCGGCCTTCAGGCCCACCGGGCGCGGCACGCGGGCCCGTGCGGGCTCCGGGGGTGAGATGAGCGGCCGGAGCGGAGGGCCGGTGCCCGACCGGCCTCCGCGTTCGCTCACGCCTCGGCGGAGCCGGTCAGGTGAGCTTGTCCTTGAGCTTCCCCACGGGCCCCACTTCGGTGCCGAGGGCGGGGCCCTTCGGCTCGCCCATGCTGCCGTCGTAGGTGTCGTACAGCTTCGGGTCCGGCGGCGGGGCCATGGCGGGATCCCCGAGCGGCTCGGGGTTGAGGAGATAGGCGAACCGGTGGCGGCCGTCGGGCTGCGGCCCGCTCGCCCAGCCGCCCGCCTGGGCCTCGGTGCCGTCGGACACGTCCCAGATCGTCTCCGCGTGCTCGGCGTGCTCCTCGTCGAACAGCGCGTTGGGCACCACGACGTCCTCCAGGCCGTCCGTCCGCAGTTCCTCGATGGCCTTCAGCCACAGGTTCTGGTGCAGGGTGTCGCGGGCGAGGTTGAACTTCAGCATGTCCTTCACGCCCCGGTCGTCGGTCATGTGGTACAGCCGGGCGGTCTGCAGCCTGCCGTGCGCCTCGGCGGCGACGTTCGCCTGGAAGTCCGCGAGCAGGTTGCCGCTCGCGACGATGTAGCGGCCGTTCCAGGGGTACCCGTTGCTGTCGGCCGGCAGGGGCCCGCCCCCGGCCACGATGGCCTGCTGCGGGTCCATTCCCCCGAGCACCGCGCCGAGCACGGGGTCGGCGGTGGCCATCTTCGTGACCGCGGTCGAGGGCGCGCCTTCGAGGAGGCGGGCGACCATCGTGGCGAGCATCTCGACGTGCCCGATCTCCTCGGTCGCGATGTCCATGATCAGGTCTTTGTACTTGCCGGGCATGCGGCAGTTCCAGCCCTGGAACAGGTACTGCATGGTGACCGTCATCTCGCCGAAGGCACCGCCGATGAGCTCCTGGAGCTTGCGCGCGTACACGGGGTCGGGCTTTTCTGGCCGGGCCTCGAACTGCAGGCGACGGTTGTGCCGGAACATATGACTCCTTGCGTAGGAAACCACAGGGAGCCGCAGGCCTTAAGCGGGCCAAGGGCGCGACCCCGCTGGTACGTGTGGTGGGGGGTCACGCATAAATCCCAACACGTGGCGCAACGGGACCACAGGAGCGACACCTAACGAAGGGCCCAATGGATGGACAGGTGCCTGCCCACGCCTCGATTGCGCGCGAACAACCCGCTGTTCGCCCATAGCGGGTGGTGGGAAGGACCGGAGCTTCCGGCGGCGCCGGACGTGAGGCCCGGCGCCGCCGCCGGGTCAGTCGAGCTTCACGGAGCCGCCCGTGGCAGGTGTGCTCAACTGCGCGCTCGTCCGGCCGGTGAGCTCCTCCGGGGAGACGCTGTGCCGCGACCCGTCCTGGAGGATCGTCGTGACGCTCTTGACGCCGCCACGAGGTGAGGCGTTCTCGCGCTCCTCGGTCGTCGGCGCGTCCGGCCACCAGGCCGCGAAGTAGCCGCCGGTGACGGTCGCGTTCACGCTGCCTTTCGCCTCCGTGGAGAGCTGCAGGCCCACCACGCCGGCACCGACCCTGCCCGTCACGATACGCACGCTCTCCTCACTCGAGCTCACGACCGAGCCGAGGGCGGCCCGCGCCGACCCCGCGGGAACCGGCGGAAGCGGTTGTGCGTCGGCCCCCGGCGTGGAGCCACCCGCCGCGGCGATGTCGCCATCGCGGAACAGGCATCTGATCTCGGCCAGATGGCTGCTGTCGTTGACGTAGACGAGCGTCCACGGCCCCCTGCCCTCAGTCACCACGGGCCGGAAGCCGAGCTCGCGCCCGGTCGTGCGCTTGGCGATGTCCTGGGCGCGGTCGAGGCACTTCTCCTGGGCCTCGGCGGCCCTGTCACCGCTCACCCCCAGCAGGGCACGAGCCCTGGGGTCGGCGCCGGTGTCCAGGTCGGCGGGAGTGACGGCCGGGTCGAGGTCGCGCAGGGCGTGGCCGAGGGTGTCGTTCATCGCGTGCTCCGGGGGTCCACGGTGGCGGTCGCCACGGGCTGGGTTGTAGTGGTGAGGGCCGCGTCGGCGTGGTGGCGCAGGGCACGCCGGGCCCGGGTGAGCCGAAGCCGGAACGCGACGGGGGAAATGCCGAGCACCCGCGCGGCCTGTGGGGCCGTCCAGGCGCCGCCAGGCGGCGAGGAACACGTCGGCGATCACGTCCTCGGCGTGGGAGGGGTGGACGCGACGCTCGACGAACCGCAGTAACGCGGCATATGTCTGCTCGTAGATGTGGGCGAAGCGCTGGGCGCGCGGTGGTCCGGTGTCGGTGTCGTTCATGCCTGCGTCATGTCCGGCAGGCCCACAGGTGTGTCGCGAGCTTCCGGCCGGCGCGGTGACATCTCGGTAGGGGCCGAGAAGCAGGCTTCGCTGTGGGGTTGCTCCGGTACTTCGGCCGGCGCCGGGCGCCGGGCGACCAGGCGCCTGGCCAGTGGCCGGGCTCGTGACGGGGTGTCAGGGTTTGCGGCCGATGCCGCCGGCGACGCAGATGCCGCCGAGGTCGAGGGGGTAGGACGCGGGCTCCTCGGGGCGCCACTCCGGGACGTGCACCACGCCGGGCTCGACCAGGTCGAGGCCGTCGAAGAACCGCACGATCTCGGGCATGTCCCTGGCCCGTCCGGTGCCGAGCATCTGCAGCAGCACCGCCTCCAGTTCGCGCATCTCCGGCGCGCAGGAGCAGAAGTGGGTGAGCTGCATGTAGCTGCCCGGGGCCAGGCGCGCCTTGTAGGCGTTCACGAGGCCCTGCGGGTCCTCCGCGTCGGCGAGATGGTGGACCACGGCCACCAGCAGCAGGCCGACGGGACGGGAGAAGTCGAGGAAGGCCTCGACCGCGGGATGGCTGAGGATCACCTCAGGCTCGCGCAGGTCCGCGGTGATCACGCGCGTGCGCTCGTCGGTCTGCAGGATCGCCCGCGCGTGGGCCAGCACGATGGGGTCGTTGTCGACGTAGACGACCTTCGCGGCGGAGTTGATCCGCTGCGCGACCGAGTGGGTGTTGTCCATCGTGGGCAGGCCCGAGCCGATGTCCAGGAACTGGTCGATGCCCTGCTCCGCCATGTACTTCACGCCGCGGAACAGCATGGCGCGGTTGTTGCGGGCGCCCTCGCCGCGGTCGGGGAAGTGCCGCATGCCCTCCATGGCGACCGCGCGGTCGACGGCGAAGTTGTCCTTGCCGCCCAGGAACGCGTCGTAGACCCGCGCGATGCTGGGCTTGGTCGTGTCGATCTCCGGGGGGAGGTAGCCGGGATCGCGGTGCGCCCAGTTCCAGCTGCCGACCCTGTCGCCCATCGCCCGCCCTTCTCCAATCCTTGATCACGGATTGCGTCTGGAGCATAACCAAGGGAACCGCAACGTTGCGGATTCGCTGCGATATTTTCGGCGACGAGCGTCGAAGGAAGGCGTCCGACCAGCTCGCTTGGTTCGGCACAGACGAAGAATCCGGTGCTCAGCACTGCCGTGTGTGAAATTTACACAGGCCCGGCCCACCGAAACCTTTCGTCCTCCGACTCCCCCGTGGAGAGTCAGCCGCCGTATAGTTCGTCGATCTGCTTGGCGAAGTCGCGGGCGACGACGTGCCGCTTGATCGACTGCTTCGGCGTGACGTGGCCGGTCTCCTCGCTCAGCTCGATGTCGAGGATGCTGAACTTCTTGATCTGCTCGGCCTTGGAGACCGTCCGGTTGGCGTCGTCCACGGCCTGCTGCACCTCGGCGAGGACCGCAGGGTCGGAGCAGAGCTCGGCCATGGAGGCGCCGGCTCGGCCGTTGGCCTGCTTCCACTGCTCCATCGCCTCGTGGTCGAGTGTGACGATCGCCCCGATGAACGGCCTGTCGTCACCGACGACCATGACCTGGCTGATCAGGCGGTGCGCGCGGATGGCGTCCTCGAGGGGCGCCGGGGCCACGTTCTTGCCGCCGGCGGTGACGAGGATCTCCTTCTTGCGGCCGGTGATGCTCAGGTAGCCGTCGTCGTCGAGGCGGCCGACGTCCCCGGTGTGGAACCAGCCCTCGGGGTCGATCGCCTCCTTGGTGGCGCGCTCGTTGTTCCAGTAACCGTCGAAGACGTGGCGGCCCTTCACCAGGATCTCGCCGTCGTCGGCGATGCGGATGCTCACGCCGGGGAACGGCTTGCCGACCGTGCCGATCTTGTTGGCGCCCGGGATGTTGACGGTCGAGGGCGCGCTGGTCTCGGTCAGCCCCCAGCCCTCGAACACCTCGATGCCCACACCGCGGAAGAAGTGGCCGAGCCGCTCGCCGAGGGCCGAGCCGCCGGAGACCGCCGCCGTCAGCGCGCCGCCCGTGGCCGCCCGCAGCTTGCCGTACACGAGTTTGTCGAAGACCGCGTGCTTGAGCCGGGCGCCGAGGCCCGCCCCGCCGGAGCTCTCGGCCTTGCTCCACTCGATCGCGGCCCGTACGGCGGCGTGGAAGATCTTCCCCTTGCCCTCGTCCGTGGCCTTCTGCTCGGCGGCGTTGTAGACCTTCTCGAACACGCGCGGCACGCCCAGCAGGAACGTGGGCTTGAACTCCCGCAGGTCGGGGGCCACGTTCTTCATGTTCGGGCTGTGCGCGAGCACCGTACCGGTCTCGATCAGGACGACCTGGATGAGCCGGGCGAAGCTGTGCGCCAGCGGGAGGAAGAGGAGCGCGGCCCGGCCCTCCACGTCGAACAGCATCTCCAGCGGCCCGAGAGAGACGTTGCGCGCGGTGAACAGCAGGTTGTCGTGGGTGAGACGGCAGCCCTTCGGCATGCCGGTCGTGCCGGAGGTGTAGATGATCGTGGCGAGGTCGCGCCCGCCCCGGCTCGCCCTGCGCTCGGCGAGCGTGTCGCCGGTCACCTCCGCGCCGAGCCGCTCCAGCTCGGCGAATCCGCCGCCGTCGATCCGCCACAGCAGCGGCAGATCGGGCGCGGCCTCGCGTACGGTCTCCTCGTGGGCGGCCTGCTCGACGATCGCGGCCTTGGTCCCGCTGTCGCTCAGGATCCACTTCACCTGGTCGGCGGAGGAGGTCTCGTAGACCGGCACCCCGACCGCGCCCGCCGCCCAGATGGCGTAGTCCGCGACCGTCCACTCGTACCGGGTGCGCGACATCAGGGCGACCCGGTCGCCGGGCTCGATCCCGGCGGCGATCAGGCCCTTGGCGACGGCCGCCACCTGATCCCTGAACTGGGCCGCGGTGACCGGTGTCCACGGCGTGCCCGGAGCCTCGCCCTCCTTGCGGCGGATGACGACGGCGTCCGGCTCGTCCACGCCGCGCTGGAACACCACGTCGGTGCAGTTCGCGGACGGAGGCACGTCCACCAGCACGGGAACGCTGAACTCGCGCACGGGTCACTCCTTCGCGCACGGCCGCGCGGTCCCCGGAGCGCAGGGCAGGGGCCGCGTTGCGGGCATGACTCTTTGTGTCTCACTGGACGCTACCGCGCGATGTTACGCGTGGGTAGATTCGTCACCCAGGCGTTATCCAGGGACAAATCGACGCTATCAGTGTCCCCGAGACGCCGGGTCCGACACCTTTCCGTGACCCAAGCGGTTGCTAGGTAAAGCGGCCGTTACCATGTCGGCATGCGCATCCACGTGGTCAGCGACGTCCACGGCCGGGCCGACGCGCTCGCCCGCGCGGGCGACGGGGCCGACGCCCTGATCTGCCTCGGCGACCTGCTCCTTTTCATCGACTACGCCGACCACTCACAGGGCATCTTCCCCGACCTGTTCGGCCCGCAGAGGGCGAGCGAGTACGTGGACCTGCGCGCGGCGGGCCGCTTCGACGAGGCGAGGGAACTGTCCGCCGGCCTGTGGGCCTCCCTCGACGGAGACCCCCGCGACCTCATGGAGGCCGCGGTCCGGCGCCAGTACGAGGAGATCTTCTCGGCCATGCCGACGCCGGCCTACCTCACGTACGGCAACGTGGACCTGCCGCGCCTGTGGGCCGACCACCTGCGGCCAGGGCAGCGGGTCCTGGACGGCGAGGTCGTCGAGATCGGCGGGCTGACCTTCGGGTTCGTCGGCGGCGGCCTGCGCACGAAGTACCGCACGCCGTACGAGATCGACGACGAGGAGTACGCGCGCAAGGTCGAGGCGGTGGGCGAGGTGGACGTGTTGTGCTGCCACATCCCGCCCGCCATCCCCGACCTGCTGTACGACGTGGTGGCCCGGCGGTTCGAACGGGGGAGCGAGGCCACGCTGGAGGCGATCAGGAGGACGCAGCCGCGCTTGGCGTTGTTCGGTCACGTCCACCAGCCGCTGGTCAGCCGCACCCGTGTCGGTCGCACGGAATGCGTCAACGTCGGCCACTTCCGCGGCAGCGGCACGCCTTTCGCCCTGGAATGGTGAAGTACGGTTGGCGCATGGCTGATCGCACTTCGTCGAGCATCACGATCGGCGCCGGCCGGTCGACAATCATGGCCGTCATCGCCGACTTCCCCTCTTATCCGGAGTGGGCCGGCCAGGTGAAGAAGGCCGAGGTCCTGGAGACGGACGCCGACGGCCGTGCCTCCCGGGTCCGCTTCGTCCTCGACGCGGGCGTGATCAGCGACGAGTACGTCCTCGGGTACGACTGGGACGACGACGCGGGCGTGAGCTGGCGGATGACCGAGACCGGGAAGATGCTCTCGGGCCTGACCGGCAGTTACCGCCTGGCCGAGAACGGCGGCGGCACCGAGGTCACCTACGACCTCGCCGTGGACCTGAAGGTCCCGATGATCGGCATGATCAAGCGCAAGGCCGAGAAGGTCATCGTCGACACCGCGCTGAAGGGGCTCAAGCGGCGCGTCGAGAGCCGATGAGGACCCTCCTCTTCACGGGGAAGGGCGGGGTCGGCAAGACCACGGCCGCCGCCGCGACCGCCACGCTCGCCGCCGAGCGCGGCAACAAGACGCTGGTCGTCTCCACCGACACGGCGCACTCGCTCGCCGACGCGCTCGGCGTGCCGCCCTCGGCCGAGCCGGTCGAGGCCGCCCCCGGCCTGCACCTGCAGCAGGTGGACACCCAGAAGTCGCTGGAGCGGCACTGGGGCGAGTTACGCGACTACGCCGGCAACGTGCTGGCGGAGCTCGGCCTCGACGAGGTCACCGCCGAGGAGATCACCGTGCTGCCGGGCGCCGAGGAGATCCTCGCGCTGCTCGAACTGCGCGAGCAGGCCCGCACCGGCCGCTGGGACGTGATCGTCGTCGACTGCGCGCCGACCGCGGAGACGCTGCGCCTGCTCGCCCTGCCCGAGGCGCTCGACTGGCACGTCAACCGGCTGCTCCCGGCGGGCAGGCGGATGCTCAGGGCGTTGTCGCCGGTCATCCGGCATGTCGCCAAGGTGAGTGTGCCCGAGGGCCAGGTCGTCTCGGCGGGGGAGCGGCTGCACCGGGGCCTGCTCGAGGTGCGCGCGCTGCTCACCGGCGACGACGCGTCCGTGCGGCTCGTGCTGACCCCCGAGGCCGTGGTCGTCGCCGAGGCCCGCCGTACGCTCACCTCTCTCAGCCTGTACGGCTATCGCGTCGACGCGGTGATCGCCAACCGGGTCTTTCCGGCGGAGGGCGCCGACGAGTGGCGGCTGGGCTGGGTGGAGGCCCAGGCCAGGCAGCTCGCCACCGTGCACGAGTCGTTCGCGCCGCTGCCCGTCCTCACCGTCCCCTATCTCCCGGCGGAGCCGGTGGGGACCGCCGCCCTCGCGGGGCTCGCCGCGCGGATGTACGCGGACCGGGACCCCTTCGCGCGCCCGGACGTCGAGCCGCCGCTGAGGTTCACCGCGGACGAGCTGGCCCTGTCGCTGCCGCTCGCCGACCGCGACGACCTCGACCTCGCCCGCAAGGGGGACGAGATCATCGTCACCGCCGGGTCCTACCGGCGCGTCATCGCCCTGCCCGCCGCCCTCGCCCGCCGTGAGATCTCCTCGGCCGCGCTCCGGAACGGCCGGCTCCGGGTACGGTTCGAGGCAGGAGGGGCGATATGACGGATTCCAACGACACCACCCCGCGCAGCCAGGACCCGCTCGGGTCGGCCGCGGAGGAGGCGATGAAGCTGCTGGACGCCGTACAACGGCGGATGGGCCGAGAGTTCGGCAAGGGCCTGGTGAAGGGCGGTGTGAGCGGCTTCGGGTCCGCCTTCGGCGGAGCCGGCGCGGGCGGCCGGGGTGACGACGTGTGGAGCGAGGCCGTCTCCGAGGACCACGACGAGTACGTCTGCCGGGCCTGCCCGGTGTGCCGGGTCATCGCCGCGCGCCGCGAGGCCGGAGGCGACGTCACCGGCCATCTGATCGCGGCGGGCGGGGAGCTCTTCGCGGCCTTCCGGCAGGCGGTCGACGCCCTGCAGCGGCCCCCGGCGAGCGGCAGGGCGCACCCGGCCGGGGAACGGCGGTCCGGTGAGCCGAAGGTGGAGCACATAGACCTGGGCTGACGCCCAGGTTGAAGGCGGGCGACGGCGGGATTGCCACAACCCGGCTCGATCGGCTTCAATCGGCGCGGCGTGATGCCTCGTGTGAAACCGGCTCCGGCGGAAGCGGCTCGTGTGAACGACGCTCCGGTGGAAGCGGCTCGTGCGGAAGCGGTTCCTGTGGAAGCGGCTCGTGTTGAAGCGGATCGGGCGGAAGGAAGACAGCATGGCGCTGACCATCGGCGTGGACGTGGGCGGTACCAAGATCGCGTATGGTGTCGTCGGCGAGGACGGCGCCATACTCGAGCGTGGTCTGCGGCACAGCCCGGCGGGCAGCCCGGAGAAGATGGCGCTCACGATCGCCGACGCGGTGGCCGAGCTCGCGGCCCGGCACGAGGTCGAGGCGGTCGGCATCGGCGCGGCGGGCTTCGTCGACGAGACCCGCTCGGTCATCCGCTTCGCCCCCAACCTCGCCTGGCGCGAGGAGCCGCTGCGCGAGAAGGTGGGCGAGCTGGTCGGCCTGCCGGTAGTCGTCGAGAACGACGCCAACGCCATGGCATGGGGTGAGTACCGCTTCGGCGCGGGCCGGGGCGAGAGCCACGTCGTGTGCGTGACCGTGGGCACGGGCATCGGTGGCGGCATCGTGCTGGGCGGCGAGCTCTACCGCGGACGGTGGGGGATGGGCGCCGAGCTCGGCCACATGCAGGCGGTGCCCGGCGGCCGCGCCTGCGGCTGCGGCAACAGCGGCTGCTGGGAGCGGTACGCCAGCGGCAGTTCGCTGCTGATGGAGGCCAGGGACAACGCGCAGGCCGACCCCGCGGGCGCCACGCACCTGCTGCGGCTCGGCGGCTCGGTCGAGGGCATCCAGGGCGAGCACGTGACCGAGGCGGCGCGCCGGGGCGACCGGGCGGCTATCGACGCCTTCGAGTCGCTCGCCGGCTGGCTCGCCCAGGGACTGGCCGACCTGGCCGCGGTCCTCGACCCCGGGTGCTTCATCATCGGCGGCGGCGTCTCCGGCGCAGCGGACCTGTTCGTCGACCGGGTGCGTGAGGAGTTCGCCGCGCGGCTGACCGGCCGGGGGCACCGCCCGCTCGCCGAGATCAGGGTGGCCGAAATGGGCCCGTCGGCCGGGCTGGTCGGAGCCGGTGATCTCGCCCGGCTCCGCTGACGGCGTGCTGCGGGTCGCGACCTACAACGTCCGGGGGCTCAGGGACGACCGGAGGGCGCTGGTCCGGGTGATCCGGGCCCTCCGGCCGGACGTCCTGTGCCTCCAGGAGGCCCCCCGCCTGCCGGGCTGGCGGCGGGAGCGGCGCACGCTGGCCCGCGCGGCCGGTCTGTCCGTGGCAGCCGGCGGCCGGGTGGGCGGGACCGCCGTCCTGATCGCCCCTGCCGTACGGCTCCTGCACGGGCGTGGGCACCGCCTGCGGTGGTTCGCCGGGCTCGAGTGGCGCTCCGTCGCGCTCGCCGTGGTGGAGAAGGACCGCGAGAGATACGCCGTGTGCTCGGCCCATCTCGATCTCCTGGCGGCGGCGCGCCTGAGCCACGCCGCCCAGATCGTGCCGCTCCTGGAGCGCGCCGCCCGCGAGTTCGGGGCCGCGCCGGTGCTCGCCGGTGATCTCAACGAGGCTCCCGGAGCCCCGGTCTGGCGCCTGCTCGGCGGCCGCTACACGGACTGTTTCACGGCCGCGCGAGGCCCCACGCCGGCAACCGGTTCGGCAACCGGGTCGAAGACCGCGCCGGAAACCGGGCCGATCATTGGGCCGATCACCGGGCTGGAGACCGCCGCGGACGGGGACGCCGGCCGGGCCGGCGCGACGTTCCCGGCCCGCGATCCCCGCGTGCGCATCGACGCGATCTTCGCGGGTCCGGACCTGACCGTCGTGTCGTACGGCGGCGCGGACGTCCCGCCCGGCGACCTGGCCGTCGCGAGCGACCATCGGCCGGTCGTCGCCGAGATCGCCTTCACGTCGTCCGCGCGGGCCTGACGCCCCCTTCGCCCGCGTCCGGCGTACGCGCTGGTCGCAGGGGACGGCGGGCACCCGGATTCCCTCCGGTCGGGCAGGAGTGACACCGCCGCGCACCCGCATCTCCGGGTAATCGGATTCGCGGCCTGTGTGACGGGGAGTGCCCGCTCACCCGTACGATCGTTTCATGACCCGCCGCCTCATACGGCGTGCGGTGCCGTTGTGTGTGCTGTTCGCCGGCCTGCTGGCCGGACTCCTCCCGCGCGCCACATCGGTCGCGCACGCGTACGCAGGGACCGACCGCGCCCAGGCGGAGCGCAGCCCGTCGGGGGACGAGGTCGCCCAGGACGCGGGTTCCTCCACCGGACGACTCCAGTCCGACGGTTCGCTGTCCGACGTCGCCGGCCTGTCGGCCAAGGACATCTGGGCCGTGGGCCAGGCGAACGCGTGGGACTTCTGGCGCAACCAGGGCGTCATCACCCACTGGAACGGATCCTCCTGGAGCGAGGTGCCGATCCGGGGCGACGCCACCGGCGCCGGGCACCTGCGGTCCGTCGCCGCCGCCTCCGCCACCGAGATCTGGGCGGTCGGCGACGGCCACGACGGCCTGCCGTACGTCGCGAAGGGCTCGCGCGACGGGTTCGACCGCGTCGGCGTGCCGCAACTGCGCACGGGGGACTGGCTCGGCGGCGTCGCCGCCTCCTCCGGCCGGCTGGTCGCGGTCGGCAGCCGGGACGGCAAGGCCTTCCTGCTGAGCAGCGGCGGCGCCGCCAAGGGCACGACCTGGAAGACCGGCCAGGGCCCGGAGGGCGCGATGTACGGCGTGGCGCTCGCGGGCCGGTCCGACGGCTGGGCGGTGGGCGACTCCGGCTCGGGCCCCCTGGCCATGCGCCTGACCGGCAGCGGGTGGAAACAGGCCGACCTGCCGGAGATCAAGGGCGGTTTCCTGCGGGACGTGTACGCGGACGGCCGCAAGCGCGCGGTCGCGATCGGCGGCGTCTACCAGAGCGGCGGCATCTCCCCGCTGGTCCTCGAATGGGACGGCCGGCACTGGAAGCGGGTGACGCCGCCGGAGCGGCGCGCCGAACTGTACGGCGTCACCGGCGACGGCGACGGCACCTTCTGGATCTCCGGATACGACCCGGGACACGAGACGGAGGGCTTCCTGCTCCGGTACGACGGCTCGCGCTGGACGACGCTGCGCGGCCAGGAGGCGGCCGCGGATCGCACGGTGCGGCTCCAGGCGGTCGCGCACGTCGACGACCTCACGATGGCGGTCGGGCACACGCTGGACGGAAAGAGCCGCTACGTCGACCTCGTGGAGCGGTTCGCCCCGCCGTCCGGCGGCGCGGACGCGGCGGCGGTGGAGGCGGCCCCCAGCGCGGATTGAGAATCCCGCGCGGTGAGGGCGGCCGGGGCGGGGTGGGTGCCGGTAATCAGACGACCGCGCCGTCGTCCCAGCCGGAGTCGGCCGGCGGGCCGTCGCCCATGCGCACGACGAGGATCACGAACCCCGCGATGAACGCCGACACCGCGGCGAACACGATCCAGCCGTCCATGGGCCAGTGCAGCAGAGCGGCCAGGAGCAGGTAGGCGGGACCGCCGAACAGCGCCAGCCAGGAGATCCGGCTGAGCGCGTCCCCCGGCGGAAGCGGCGGAGGGGGCGGCGGGATGTAGTGGTCCTCGTCGTCGCCGACCGGCGCGGCGGGCTGCTGCTCGCCGGTCTCCTCGACGTCCCGGGTCCCGTCGCCGGGGGCGCTGTCGCCGGTGCCCCCGGCGACGGTCTCCTCGGTGATGTTCTCCCGGTCGGGCCATGGCTGTTCGGCCGAGGCGTCCTCGGCTGTCTCGTTGAACGAGGCGACGATCTGGCGCCAGACCTCGTCCTCGTCACTTTGCGGCGTCACGTCGATCCCGGGTCACAAGTCCTTGGTCAAGGGTACCGAGGTGTGGGAGCGGATGAACTCCAGGCTCCCTTCGAAGATCACAGGCGCGTCGTTGTCGAGGGTGGCGACATGGTAGCTGTCCGCCAGCTCTCTGACCTCCAGATTGTTTCCCATCCTGGCCTGCAGGAACGCGACGCTCTCCGGCTTTACCACATGGTCGTCCCTGCTGTGGAACACCAGCACCGGCTGGGTCACCTTGGCGATGTCGGACTGGACGAGCTTCCACAGCCGGGGCAGCGTGGCGGCGGCCCGGACGGGCGTGCGCGGGTAGCCGAGCTCGCTCGCGCCCTCCTTCTTGATGTCGCCCGCGACCCCCGGGATCGAGCGTACGACGTACTTGAGCGCCGGAGCCAGCCGCAGCAGCGGCACGTCGTTGATCACGGACGGGTTCACCACGACGACGCCCGTCACGGCGTCGCCGTGGACCTCGGCCAGGCGCAGCGCCATGCAGCCGCCGAGGGACAGGCCCATCGCGAACGCCTGCGTGCACCGGCCGCGCAGATCGGCGAACGCCTTGTCCAGCTCGGCGTACCAGTCCTCCCAGCGCGTGCGGCTCATCTCCTGCCACGTCGTGCCGTGACCGGGCAGGCGTGGCAGGGACACCGTGAGCCCCGCACGGGCGAGGTGTTCGCCCCATGGCCGGAGGGACTGCGGCGAGCCGGTGAACCCGTGACAGAGCAGGACGCCGATCTCGCCGCCCTCGTGGTGGTACGGCTCCGCACCGGGCAGCACTGGCATGGGATACCTCCGTGAAACGGCGGCGTGTTCCGCCCGATACTCGCACGTTGGTCAGCGTTAGTGCGAGAGGGCTGGGCGTGCGAAGATGACTGCACATCTGAGCCGAGGGGGTGCCCGCGTGTTTTATTGGGTGGTGAAGGCCATCCTCTGGCCCATCCTCCGCTTCGTGTTCCGCCCCTGGGCCGAGGGGGTGGAGAACGTGCCGAAGGAGGGACCGGTCATCCTGGCCGGAAACCACCTGTCGTTCGCGGACCACTTCTTCGGGGCCGGATTCCTGCCCCGCAAAGTGATCTCTTTGGGCAAGGCGGAGTATTTCACCGGCCGCGGACTCAAGGGAATGGTGAGCCGCGCCTTCTTCTCCGGCGTCGGCACCGTGCCGATCGACCGTTCCGGCGGCAAGGCGAGCGAGGCGGCGCTCCGCACCGGTCTGCGCATCCTCAGGGAGAACCAGGTGCTCGGCATCTACCCCGAGGGAACCCGCTCGCCCGACGGCCGCCTCTACAAGGGCAAGACGGGCGTGGCCCGGCTCGCGCTGGAGGCCCGGGCGCCGGTGATCCCGTGGGCCATGGTCAACACGTTCGAGATGATGCCGCCCGGCCGGCCGATCCCCAAGTTCGGCATCCGCCCCGGAGTCCGGTACGGCAAGCCGCTCGACTTCTCCCGCTACTACGGGATGGAAAACGACCGACTCGTCCTGCGCGCGGTGACGGACGAAATCATGTACGCGCTGATGGAGCTGTCGGGCCAGGAGTACGTCGACAAGTACGCCTCGGCGGCCAAGACGGAAACGACGAGGGCAGCTCGCGAGAATTCCTAATACTTCCGGACCGGACGGGTAACGTGGCGATGTCCGCCGCGCACGGTTCAGACACGTCCTCAGGATCGGAAGGCGTAGAGCATGCCAGCACACAGGCACGGCACATGGGCCACGCCCGGCGCCCGCAGGCACGAAACTGACAACGGAGCGGACAACGGAGCGGGCAGCCCGGCCACGATCCCGGCGAGCAGGCCCGCCTCCAGGGACGTCGTTCGCGGGTGCGCCGGATGAGCGTCCGCGAAGAGCAGCAGGCCGAGTCCGGCTATCTGCCGCACCGCCAGATCCTCGTCGTGCTCTCCGGGGTGGCGGCGGGAATGCTGCTGGCCGCCCTCGACCAGAGCATCGTCGGCACGGCCCTGCCGCGCATCGTCAGCGAACTCGGCGGCCTCGACAAGCTGTCGTGGGTGGTAACCGCCTACCTGCTCACCTCGACCGCGGCGACCCCGCTATGGGGCAAGATCTCCGACCTGTACGGCAGGCGGATCATCTTCCAGACCGCCATCGGCATCTTCCTGCTCGGCTCGGTGCTGGCCGGGCTGAGCCAGAACATCGGCGAGCTCATCGGTTTCCGGGCGATCCAGGGCCTGGGCGGCGGCGGCCTGATGGCGCTGGCGTTCAGCATCATCGGCGACGTCATCCCGCCGCGTGAGCGCGGCCGATACCAGGGCTACTTCGGAGCCGTCTGGGGCACCTCCAGCGTCGCGGGGCCGCTGCTCGGCGGCTTCTTCACCGACGGCCCCGGCTGGCGGTGGATCTTCTGGATCAACCTCCCGATCGGGCTCATCTCGCTCGTCGTGACCTCGATGGCGCTGCGGATCCCCTTCACCCGCCGCAGCCACCGCATCGACTATCTGGGCGCGGGGCTGATCGTGGCCGGTGTGTCGTGCTTCCTGCTCTACCTCGACTGGGCGGGCGGCGAACTCGGCTGGACCTCTCCCGGCGCGCTGGCCCTCCTCACCGCATTCGTGGCGCTCGCGGCCCTGTTCGTGTTCGTCGAGTTGCGGGCGGCCGAGCCGATCCTGCCGATGCGGCTGTTCCGCAACAAGATCTTCAGCGTGGGCAACGGCTTCAGCTTCCTCGCGGGTCTGGCGATGTTCGGCGGCATGATCTTCCTGCCGGTCTACCTCCAGGCGGTCCAGGGGATGTCGCCGACAGTGTCGGGCCTGGCACTGCTGCCGGCGGTCTGCGGCATCTTCTCCACGTCCATCGCGTCGGGGCAGATCATGAGCCGCACCGGCCGATACAAGATCTTCCCGATTCTGGGCGGGGCGGTCCTCCTGGTGGCCATGTGGCTGCTTTCCACGATCAAGGTGGACACGCCGTACTGGCAGGTGGCGGTCTACGCCTACTTCTTCGGCGCCGGGCTCGGATTCACCATGCAGACCATCGTCACGGCGATCCAGAACGCGGTGGAGCGCAGCGACATGGGCGTGGCGACGAGCTCGACGACGTTCTTCCGGTCGATGGGCGCCGCCATCGGCACGGCGATCATGGGCGCGGTCCTCACCAACCGGCTCACCCACTACCTGGCCGCCGAGTTCGGCGGCAAGATGCCGCCCGGGCGCGTGGACGCCAACAACGTGCAGGCGATCCAGCGGCTGCCGCAGCCGGTCAAGGACCATGTGCTGGTCGCGTTCACCAGCGCGATCGACGACGTGTTCCTCGCCAGCCTGCCCTTCGTCGCACTCGCGCTGGTCGTGGCCCTCTTCCTCAAGGAGATCCCGCTCGCCGCGCGGAACACCGAGGGCCCGGCCGCGATGGGCTGACGCCGGCGCGTATCCGTTGTGCGGAGCCGCGGTCCGGGCGTGCGCGGTCAGGGTGTGCGGCGTGCGCCGGTCCGGCGGTGCGCGGTCGGGACGGCGTCAGGCGAGGTGCGCGCGGATCTCACGGATATGGGCGGGGGCCGTGCGGCAGCAGCCGCCCACATAACGGGCGCCGAGCGAGGCCCAACCGGCCGCCGCCCTGCCGAACTCGACGGGATCGGCGAGACCCAGCCATCGGCGGTTCGTGGCGTCCCATGTCTCGCCGGAGTTCGGGTAGACGATCGAGGCTCCGTGTTTGATCAGATCGGGCATGAAGCGCGGCGCGGTGCAGTTCACCCCCACGGCTACCACCTGAGGGAGGCCGGCGAAGATCGCCGCACACTCCTCGAACGGTGTTCCGTCGCTGATGTGCTCGCCGTCACGGCAGGAGAAGGTGACCCACGCCCGTACGGACGGCGTCTCGCGCAGGAGCCTCGCGAGCGCCCGCGCCTCGGCACGAGACGGGATCGTCTCGCAAGCCAGCAGGTCGGCCCCGGCCCCGGCGAGGATCTCGAAACGTTCCCGATGCCAGTCGGCCAGGCCGTCCTCGTCGAGGTCGTAGTCGCCGGTGTATTCCGCGCCGTTGGCCAGGTAGGCGCCGTACGGTCCCACGCTCGCGGCGACCAGCCCATGCCCGGCCTCGTCCCTCGCCTGTACGGCGATCCGCACCGACAGCCCGATGAGGTCGCGGGCCTGCCGGGGGGTCAGTCCGTGCCGTACGAACCCGGGGATGCTCGCCTGGTAGCTCGCCGTGGTGGCGACGTCGGCCCCGGCCTGGAAGTAGTCGAGGTGCGCCCGCCGGATGACGTCGGGATCGTCGGCGAGTAGCCGTGCCGACCACAGGTCGTCGCTCAGGTCGCAGCCGAGTGCCTCCAGGTGCGTGGCGAGGCCGCCGTCGAGGACGATTGGGTTCATACCCGGCAACATTACGTGCTGAGGGAGATGGATATGAGCCGGGGGAGGCGGACGACGCCGAGCCGCGGGGCAGGACGAAGCGCGGCGCGGTGAGCCTCGGTCCTGGTCTCTCCCGGCACGCGAGCCGGCCTGGCCCCGGACTGGTCCCGGCCTCCCGGTTTGTCCCCGGTTTGGTTCCGGCCTGCCCCGGCCTGCCCCGGCCTCCCGGTTTGGCCTCGGTTTGGTCCCGGCCTCCCGGTTTGGCCCCGGCTTGCCCGGCCTGCCTGCCCCCGGTTTCCCGGTTGGGTCCCGGCCTGCCAGGAGGCCTGAGACCGAGCCGGGGCGCGCGCACGCTCGGTGCTCGCTCGGTGCCGGCGTCGACGTTGTCGCGGACGTCGACGGCTGCTGCTGCGGTCGACCTCGTGCTGGGCGGTCGCGGGTGGCGTGCCGGGAGGGATCGAGCCGGGCGCGCCCGTGGCGCGCCGCGACCCTCAGGGGAACCGATCGCCGGCTCGGTGCGTTGGCGGCACATGGGGCTGAAAGGGCTCATCAATCGGTTGCTGCGCCGCCGGTCTCCCGTCCCCGCAGGTGGACGCGACGACCGGCCCGACACGGGAGGGGTGAGGGAGCCGCGGCGTCCCGCACCCACCCCGCCGTCCGACGTCATTCGCCTACCGGAACCCTCGTAGTGGCTTCGCTCTGAGCGAAACCCAACCGGCGTGGCCGGGCCCGGCTTCCCCGCCGGGGTCCCGGCCAAGCACGGCCGGCTGCTCTCCTCGCCGGTACCCCCGCTGCCCCTGCGTCAGCTCCGCCGGGTGATGGTTTCTCCGGCGCCGTCTCACGACCGCTTCCAGAAGGGACGCCGGCCCTCCCTCGCGCCGGGAGCCGCCTTGCCGCCGGGAGCGGAGCCGGCGCCGCCGGCCAGAGCGGTCAGCAGGTCGGCCGTCCGCCGCCACAGGTCGTCGAGCGAGACCTCCGCCCATTCGGCTCTTTCCAGGTCGCCCGCGAGCGCGGCGAGTTCCGGATGACCGCCCGCCATCTGGACGACGACGCGCAGGCGGCTGGCGAGATCCGCCAAATAGCGCCGCCTCTCCCGCTCCGGCAGCGACTCCGCCTGGCCCAGCTTCGCGAGCTCCTCGGCCAGCAGTGGCCGGATGCCCGCGAAATCCGTGACCGGTGCGGTGCCCTCGCCGGGATGAGGCAGGAACCCGCCGGCGGAGGCTCCTCGGGAGCCGCCGACGGAGAACCCACGGGACGCTCGTCGCGGAGCAGGCGCGGGCACGGCGGCGTACGGCGGGGCAGCAGGCGCCGCAGGGGGCGCGCCCGGCGGCGGGGCCGCGGCGATGGGCCGGTCCGCCGCCGAGCCGGTGGCGGTCTCAGGCCCGGCCGTGGTGAAAGCGGCCATTCTCGCCATCATCGGCGCGCCCGCGACCATCATCGGCACCGTGGTCGGCAGCTCCCAGCCGCTCGGCGGTTCGACCGGCTGGATCACGCGATGCTCCGGGCCCCCCTCGCCGGCGACGCGGGTGTCGACGGCCACGAAGGCGGTGAACCGGCACAGCACGCCGAAACGCAGCGAGATGTCGACGATTCGCGGTTCGAGGGAGTGATCACCCGTGGCGTATCGGTCCTCCAGGCCGCGCAGGTGCGCCCGCGCCCACACGGCCCGGGTCGCCGGGCCGTGGGCGGGACGACCCTCGATCCGCTCCTCCCAGGGGCGGCCGTCGGCCGTGCGGCCGTGCACGGTGAGGGCCCCGGCGGGGCGCCGTCCCCGGTAACGCCCGCTCACGACCAGAGGGACGCCGGGGTAGAGCGAACCGGCATGCGTGACGGTGTCCGCCACGAGATCCATGCCCTCCGCCTTCAGCGCGACGTCCGTCACCAGCGGCGAGCCGATGCGCCGGTGGATGTGCTCCATCGCCGCGTCGAGCCGGTCCTCCGACTCGACGAGTTCGCACCGCCCCGACCCGAGCAGGGCCAGCCGCCCGAGGAACCCCGCGTTCACCGCTCTGTCGATGCCCACGGTGTGCACCCGTACCCCGTGGAGCCGGGCGCCGATGCGTTCGAGGATCTCGTCCTCGTTGCCCACCTGACCGTCGGTCACCAGGACGAGCACCCGATCGCGTGCCTGCTCGCCGTACAGTCCGAATCCACCGTGCCGGCCGTCCTCACCCGGCTGACCGGGGTTCGTGCCGGTGGCCTTCCCCGGAGCGGGCGCAGTGTGGCCGTCGAGCAGCCACAGGGCCTCCTCCAGGGGAGCGAGCATCTCCGTCCCCCCGCGCGCGTCGAGCCGGGACAGGTGCTCGACGGCGCGGTAGCGGTTGCGGTCGCTCGCATCCACCAGTCCGCCCGAGAAGGCCCGCTCCACCACCGAATCGAACGAGAGCACGGCGAACCGGTCATGCCGGGTCAGCGTGTCGACGATCCGGGCGGCGGCGCGGCGCGCGGCCACCATCTTCCAGCCCGTCATGCTGCCGGAGCGGTCGAGCAGCAGGACGACGTCACGGGACGCGGTCCGAGTGGCGTCCTCCGGCGGCGGCAGCAGGGTCAGCACGAAGGTTCCCCCGGCGTCGGCCGTGTCCTTCGCCGTGTCCCTCGCTGTGCCTTCGGCGGAGCCGCTGCCGTCGGTCGTGCCTTCGCCGGGTGAGCCGGCGTTCGCGGCGTCGTCCGGGACGAGCGCGAGCGATGAGGAGGCGTCGAACGCCAGGCGCAGGATGAAGTCACGGTCGAGCCGCTCGCCGGGCTGCAGCCTGATCGTGTCGCCCTCCCTGCCGACCTCATGCAGGCTGGAACGGACCTCACGCAGGTCGAGCCCGGTGGGGTCGATCGTCGTCGCGAGCGACAGCCGTACGGGATAGGGGAAGCCGGGAAGCAGGACGGGCGGCGTGATCCGGGAGGCGTCGGGCACGGCGTCGGTGTCGGGTGCCACGCCGCCACCGGCAGACGGGCCGGGCAGCGGTGCCCCGGGGATGTAGCGGGGGGCCACGACCAGCGGGAAGCGGAACTCGGCCGCGCCGTCCTCGTAGGGAAGCGGCTGGCTCAGCGTGAGGCGGACCACCACGCGCTCCCCGGGAACGATGTTGCCGACCCTGATCGTGAACACGTCGGGCCGGTCCTCCTCGGCGATCGCCGCGCGCCTGCCCTCGGCGAGTGCCCGGTCGTAGTCGGCCCGTGCCTGCCCGCGCTCCTTGAGCACGCCGTCGACCACCCGGTCGTCCGCCTCCATCCGGAAGGCGGTGACCGCGGCCCGCGGCGGCAGCGGGAAGACGTACGTCGCCTCCAGCGACACGTCGAAGGCATTGCGGAAGGTCTGGACGACCTCGACGCCCGCCACCAGTCCGGTGACGTGGGCGGCGACGTCCACGCTTTCCAGCGGAAGGTTGCCCTTCTCGGTCTCCAGCGCTCCGAGCCCGGCGTCCGGCACGGGCCGGCACTCCTCCGGCCGCAGAGGTGTGATGGGAACGGTCATGACGTCATCCCTCCAGCGTGTCGGGCATGTTGGAAGCGTGTGGTTCGAGTGCCGAGGCGTCACGGGGGTCATGGGCGCTCTCGAACGGCCCGGCCAGACCGAGCGTGGCGAGGGCCGCGAGAAGCGGCGCCGAGGCCTGGCGCAGCGCGGCCACGTCGTGTCCATGTGGGACCCGGTGGGCCGGATCGAGTAGGACCGTCACCCCGGGCGCGAGCCGTACACCGTGCACGACGCCCGGGGTCACGGTGTTCGCGCCCACGGCGTCGACGGCCCCACTGTTCACGGGCGCAGCGTCCCCCCGTGTGGTGTCCCTGTGCGGGGTGTCTCTGTGCGCGGTCAGGAAGTGGCCGGAGTCCGCCGTGGCGGCGGATGAGGCAGGGCGCGCCCAGAAGCGGTCTCGCGCCGGCGGCCGCGCGACGTCCGGGATGGCGGGCTCGGTGGCGGGCTCGGCGCCGGTTTCCGGACTCGTCCCGCACCAGCCGGGGGCCGACGATGTCGCGGTGTCCGGCGGGCCAAGAGGGCGGTTCGCGCCGTTCGCCGGGGCCGGGACCGCCGGGCTGCGCGGAGGGGGCGGGGAGAGCGGCCGAGGCGCCGGTCCGGACAACGGCTCGGCGAGCCCGGCGACGCGCTGGAGCATGGCGTCGGTCGCGCCCGCCAGTTCCGCCTGGATGTCGGCGATGGACAGGCCGTCCGCCTGGCGGCGCTTCACGGCCACAAGCTGGAGCAGGTGACGGCGGCCGTAGAGGGCCACGCGGCCGCGACGGCCCAGCGGGGGGTCGAGCAGCCCGATCGTCGTGTACCAGCGGATGAGGCGCTCGTTCGGCACTTCGCGGACCCTGCCGTTGGCGCGCGGCTCCGGACCGCCGACGCGCAGCTCCCGGTCCTTGGCCTGTGGCTCCGGACCGTCGTCGCGCGGCTCCCGGTCCTTGGCCTGTGGCTCCGGACCGTCGTCGCGCGGCTCCCGGCCGTGGACGTGCCGCTCCTGGCTGAGCAGGTCCGCCGCCCGCTCCGCCAGTTCGCCGATCGTCCAGGTGTCGCTCATGCCTCCACGATGACACTGTCACAATGACACTGTCAATATCGCTTCCGTCATGCGGCGGCATGGTTTTCGAAGAGTTCGTCTCGGCGAGGGACGCCGCTTCTCCCGTCGTTCACACGAGACGGCTCGACTGGGTGCCGCGACGTGTGCGACGCGCCGCTGCGGGACAGGAGAACGCGGGACGGCAGACGCCGTACAGGCAGACGCGGAGCCGAACACGCAGCAGCCCACGGCGGAGCAACCGAGCGCGGAGCAGGAAGACAACGAGACACGGCGCGGGACAGGCGGACGCGGGGGCGGGAACCCCCGGTCCGGTGCCCGCCGGGCGGGCAGGGGAGCGAGGCGGCTCGGCCCGATCCGGCCCGGCGCGGTGGCCGCGCGGAAACGAGCGAACGGCCGTCGGTGGGCGGCCGGCATGACCGGTCAGGTCAAGGAGGCGGTCAGCGGTGCAGGGTACTTCCGTGCGATCGGCGGCGCCCTCGGCGCTGCCGGGAGCGATGTGGCGCGCGACGTTCGCACGGCCGGACGACGGAGGCGAGCCGCCCGGAGGCGAGCCGTACGGGCCGGGGGATCCGGACGGCCCGTTCCCGGCGGACGTGCTGCGGGCCCTGCCGCCGGGTTTCGCCGGCCGGGTCGTGGCGCGGTCGGGCGAGCGTGCCGGGGGAGTCCTCTGGCACGCGGCCCCGGACGGCGGCGGATGCTTTCCCGACGAAGACGGCTGGATATACGTGTCCAACTGCGCGCTGCCACTGCTCGGCGGCGTGACGGCGCTGCGTTTCGCCCCGGACGGGACCCTGCGCGGCGGATACCGCATCCTGTCCGGCGCCGACCGCTGCGAGGCCGGCGCCGCGACACCGTGGCACACCTGGCTGACGGGCGAGCGGACGCCGAACGGCCGGGTCTTCGAATGCGACCCGTACGGCCTGCGCGCCCCCATGCCCCGGCTCGCGATGGGTTTGTTCACCCATGGTGGCATGGCCTGCGATCCCGGCCGGGGCGTCGTCTACCTGACGGAAGGGGAGCCGGACGGATGCCTGTACCGGTTCCGTCCTGACGACTGGGGCGACCTCACGACGGGCGTGCTGGAGGTGATGGCCGGCGACCCCGGCGAGGAGTTCGTGACCTGGGAACGGGTGCCGATCCCGGCCCTCCCTGACCACGTGCCCCTGCGTGAGCAGGTCAAAGGGGCCAGGAGGTTCGCGGGCGGAGGTGACTGCCGCTGCTCCGGCGGCCTGGTGCGGTTCGTCACCGAGGGCGACGGCCGGGAGTGGGCGTACGACGCCGACCGCGAGCGCCTGACGGTGCTGCGCGAAACGGCCGGAGGGCCGGACGGCGGTGCGGACGGTGAGATCGTCCTCGTCGCCGGTGATCGAGCGGTGCCGTTTCTGCGCGTCACGGGCGGCTGGACCGTCGCGGGCCCTTCGATGTCCCCGGCCGGCGACCGGCTCTACTTCTCCTGCCGTCCACCCCGGAACGGGTCGCCGGCCCCGGCCCCCGTGACCGTCGAGGTCCGCGGGCCGTTCCACGATCTCGCCGGCGCCTGAGCCGGCGCCCCCACAAGCCGGACTGCTCCGCGTCACGCCGAGATGCACGCCGCGCAGCACACGCGGCGAGGTTAAGACGCTTCGGCGGATGCTCTGTGAACCGGTCGGCTTGGTCAGCCTCTTGCGTTTCCTGCTGCGCCCGGCGCGTGTGCCCGCCTTCTCGGATCGGAGGTTCGCGCTATCGAGGAGTGGTCCCTGCCGGCCGCCCAGACGACCAGCGCGCAGGCCGCGAACGCGGCCCCGAGGAGACTGCAGCCCGCCCAGCCGTGGGCGGTGAAGACGGCGGTGGTCGCGGCCGCGCCGAGGGCGGAGCCGAGCGAGTAGAAGACCATGTAGCCGCCGATGACGCTGCTGGTGCGATCCGGACGCGCGGCGGTCAGCAGGTGCTGGTTGCTCACATGCACGACCTGGACCGCGAAGTCGAGAACCACGATTCCGGCGATGAGGAGGCCCAAGGACGATGGCAGCCGCGCGATCGCCGCCCACGAGACGACGAGCAGGGTGAGCGCGAGACCGGTGACCGGGGCCGCCCGTCCTGCGTCCGCCCATCGTCCCGCGCGTGCCGCTCCGAGTGCGCCGGCGAGTCCGGCGATGCCGAACAGTCCGATCTGGCTCTGGCTCAGCTGCCAGGGCATGCCGGTGAGCGGCAGGGAGATTCCGCTCCACAGGGTTCCGAAGGAGGCGAACAAGAAGAACGCGATGAGCCCGCGTGTCAGAAAGAGTCGCTGCCCGAACAGTCCGCCGAGCGAGACGACGGCTTGCCTGTACCCCTGATGCCGGTTGGGGCGCTCCTCCGACGGCAGGACGGCGAGGACGAGGGCCGCGAGCCCGAGTGACAGCACCGCGAGCACGGCGTAGGCGCTCCGCCAGCCCCACGCCTCGGCGAGTGCTCCGGTGACGACCCGCGCGCCCAGGATGCCGGCCACGACGCCCGAGGTCACGACACCGATGTTCCGTCCGCGCTCGGCGGGCGGCGAGACCGACGCGGCGTAGGCCACGGTGGTCTGCACCACGACCGCGAACACCCCTGCCGCCGCGATCCCCGCGAGCGCCACCCATGCGGCCGACGCCGAGGCCGTCACGATCATGCCCGCAGCGCTGATCGCCAGGTGCGCGGCGATGAGCGGGCGCCTGTCGACCACGTCGCCGAGCGGCACCAGCAGCACCAGCCCGGCCAGATAGCCGATCTGGCCGGTCGCGACGATCCATCCAGCGAGGTCTGCGGACAGACCGAGATCGCGTCCCATCGGCTCCAGAACCGGCTGCGCGGCATAGATGCTCGCCACAGCGACACCACACACGACCGCGAGCAGTAACCGCCGCCACGCGTCCATCCCACTCCGATCCCTATCAGTAGCAAATCGCAACCAATTCGACCGTAGGGCAGAATGGTTTCAATCTGCAACTTATTGGGAGGTGTCGTGTCGACCAGCACCATGGGCGTCCCGGACCCGGCCTGGACCGACCCCGAGTGCCCGGTGGCCCGCACGCTCGACCTCGTCGGCGACAGGTGGAGCCTTCTCGTCATCCGTGACGCGATGGACGGGGCGCGGTCGTTCACCGAGTTCCAGCGACGCACCGGCATCGCCCGCAACATCCTCGCCGACCGCCTCCGCAGGCTGATCGCGCAAGGGCTCCTCGCCCAGCACACCGCACGGTCGGGACGCCGGCAGGAATACGTGCTCACCGACGCGGGCCGCGACCTCTTCCCGGTCATCCTCACCCTGCGGCAGTGGGGAGAACGCCACGCTTTCGCCCCCGGCGAGACCCACTCCGTCCTCGTCGACCGGCACGGCATCCCCGTGCCGCAAGTCACGCCGACCGGCGCCGACGGCACCCCTCTCGACACCGGCACCACGTTCGTGCGGAAAACCCGATAACGAACCGGGCCGCGCCGTGACGAGGTGGCCTCGCCGGCTTCATCGTGCCGGCGCCGCGTCCGGGGGAGGAGCGGCAAGGCCGAATGCAGGGCGGGCGAACCTCGTGAAGCCCGCCCGGCCCTGCGTCGCCGGAACCCTCATCGCCTGGTGTCCCGTCCACCTGCCCGAACGCCGTGATGTCACCGCCAGGGCCACGGCAGCCGCCGGGCGGAGCCGCAGGTCACAGGTCCATGGCCCATACCTGGTCGGTGACGGGGATGCCCGACTCCTCGGCCGGGTGCTGCTCCACCAGTTCGAACCCCGCGGCCTGGTAGATCCGCCGGGCGCCGGCGAGGACGTCGCGGGTCCAGAGCATGATTCGCCGGTAGCCGGCCGACGCGGCGAAGCGCAGACACTCCTCGACCAGTCGTCCGCCGATGCCCATGCCGCGCGCGGACGGCTCGACGAGCAGCAGCCGGAGCTGGGCCGTCGTGTCGTCCTTGCGCATGCAGAAGACGCTCCCCGCCGGCTCGCCGCGCACCTCGGCGATCCAGGCCGCCTCCCGGCGGGGGTCGTGGTCCTCGGCGTAGTCGGCGACGATCCGCGCGACCAGGGCCTCGAACGTGGCGCCCCAGCCGTACTCCTCGCTGTAGAGGGCCCCGTGCCGCTGCACCACCCAGCCGAGATCGCCCGCCCGCGGCGGTCTGATCACGTACGGCTCGCGCCGATCGGGGGGCTCAAGCAGGCTCCGTACGGTGCTCATGGCGGTGACGAGCCGCCGGCGTTCGGGGTCGCCCAGCTTCGCCAGCATGGCCTCGATCTCGGCGGCCGAGCGCTTGTCGAGCACGGCGAACGTGTCGCGGCCCTTGGGGGTGAGCCGTACGACCTGGCGGCGGGCGTCCTCGGCCGACCGCTCGCGGGACACGAGCCCGTCGGTCTCGAACCTGGCGAGGATCCGGCTGAGGTAGCCGGGGTCCAGACCGAGCACGCTCCGGATGCCGGCGGCGTCCGCCGTCTCCCGGGTGCCGAGTTCGAACAGCACCCGCGCTTCGGTCAGGGAGTAGGGCGTGTCGTGCATCCCCGCCCCGAGCACCCCGATTACCGACGTGTAGAAGCGGTTGAACGAGCGGATTTCCGGCACGATGTCCATCTTTTCCCTTGCCTATCTCAAGGAAATGCTTGACTCGGTCAAACATAATGCCACGGCGAGCCATTGGGAAGCCGCCTCTCGCGGCGTGCGCGGTCTCGGCGTGCGAGACTGAGTTGGTCTGGTCGGCCGGGTGGCGTAGCCTCTCCTTTTGGTCTAGACCATTGTGCGAGGCTGGGGCAGAATGCGGTGCGGTGCAGCGCCGGGGTCTGCGTCGGGCCGCCGCGCCGTTCCACGCGTAATCCCAGATGGAGGAAGAACCCGTCATGCGTATTGGAGTCCTGACCGGAGGCGGCGACTGCCCCGGGCTGAACGCGGTGATCCGCGGCGTCGTCCGCAAGGGCGTCGGCGTGTACGGGCACGAGTTCGTCGGATTCCGCGACGGCTGGCGTGGCCCCCTGGAGGGCGACACCATGCCGCTCGACATCCAGGCCGTCCGTGGGATCCTGCCGCGCGGCGGCACCATCCTCGGTTCCTCCCGCACCAACCCGATCAAGATCGAGGGTGGCGTCGAGCGGATCAAGGAGAACCTCGCCGCGCAGGGCGTCGACGCGCTGATCGCCATCGGCGGCGAGGACACGCTGGGCGTGGCCAAGCAGCTCTTCGACCGCGACGTGAATGTCGTCGGCGTGCCCAAGACGATCGACAACGACCTCAACGCCACCGACTACACCTTCGGCTTCGACACCGCGGTCAACATCGCGATGGAGGCCATCGACCGGCTGCACACCACGGCCGAGTCCCACCACCGCGCCCTGATCTGCGAGGTCATGGGCCGCCACGCCGGCTGGATCGCGCTGCACGCGGGCATGGCCGCCGGTGCGAACGTCATCCTCATCCCGGAGAAGCCGTTCGACATCGAGAAGGTCTGCGCCTACGTCGAGTCGCGGTTCAAGACCCGCTACGCGCCGATCATCGTCGTCGCCGAGGGCGCCCACCCGCTCGAGGGCCAGATGGCGCTGCAGGCGGGCGAGCTGGACGCGTTCGGCCACGTGCGCCTCGGCGGCATCGGCGAGGTCCTCGCCAAGGAGATCGAGAAGCGCACCGGCAAGGAGGCCCGCACCACGGTCCTCGGCCACATCCAGCGCGGCGGCACGCCCACCGCCTACGACCGCGTGCTCGCGACCCGCTTCGGCCTCGGCGCGATCGACGCGGTGCACGAGGGCGACTACGGCAAGATGATCGCGCTGCGCGGCACCGACATCGTCCGCGTGGCCCTCGCCGAGGCGACCGCCGAGCTCAAGACCGTGCCGGCCTCCCGCTACGAGGAGGCCGAGGTCTTCTTCGGCTGATCGGTCGCGGGCCCGTCACCACGGCCCGTGCACGATCTGGTACGGCTCCCGCGTCGCCCCGCGGGAGCCGTACGCATGCGGGGACCGCACTCGGCCGGTGGATAATCGGCGCTGTGGCACGCCGGCATTACAGTGGGGAAGCCCGCATCGCGCTGACGCGTTGTCCTTGGCGTATGTCCCCCGGCCGTGCCCTCCCCGGTGTGGCGGCCGCCCTTGTCCGTCCGGAGGTTTCCACATGACCATGACCGCCCTCGGAGAGCCGTCGGTGCTGCTCAAGCTAGGCGAGGTGGTTCTGAAGGGCCGGAACCGCGAGATCTTCGAGATGCGCCTGCGGGCGAACATCAAGCACGCTCTCAAGGACCACCGGGTCGACATCCGCCAGCGGCACGGGGTGATCGCCCTGTTCCTGCCTCCGGGGACCGAGGTGGAGGAGGCCGAGACGGTGGCGGCGCGCGTGGCCGACGTGCCCGGCATCGTGCTGGTCCACCTGGCCTGGCGGGTGCCGAAGGACACGGACGCGATCACCAAGGCCGCGATCGAGCTGATCAGGGACACCGACGAGGTGGCCCGCAAGGCGCGCTTCGCCGTACGGTCGCGGCGCAGGGACAAGCGCTTCCCGCTCCGCTCCAACGAGCTGGACCGCGTGGTCGGCGGCGCGATCAACGACACCTTCGGGCTGCCGGTCGACCTGAGCAAGCCGGAACTGACCGTGCACATCGAGGTGGACAAGGACGAGGCGTTCCTGTTCACCGGCGGGCGACCGGGCCAGGGCGGCCTGCCGGTCGGTTCCAGTGGCCGGGCGCTGGCGCTGCTGTCCGGCGGCATCGACTCACCCGTCGCCGCCTACCGCATGATGCGGCGTGGCCTGCGGGTGGACTTCCTGCACTTCTCCGGCATCCCGTTCACCACCTCCGAGTCGATCTACAAGGCGTACGCGCTGGTGCGCAACCTGGACAAGTTCCAGGGCAAGTCGCGGCTGTGGGTGGTGCCGTTCGGCAAGGCGCAGCAGTCCATCAAGAACTCCGGCCAGGACCGGCTCGCGGTGATCGCACAGCGGCGGCTGATGCTCAAGACGGCCGAGGAGGTCGCCCACCGCATCCACGCCGAGGCACTGGTCACCGGAGACAGCCTCGGCCAGGTCTCCTCGCAGACCCTGGCCAACATCACGGCCCAGGACCACGCGGTCGACCTGCCGATCCTGCGTCCGCTGATCGGCCTGGACAAGACCGAGATCATGGCCGAGGCTCGCAGGATCGGGACGCTGGAGATCTCCGAGCTGCCCGACGAGGACTGCTGCACGCTGCTCGCCCCCAAGCAGGCCGAGACCCGGGCGAAGATCGAGGACCTCAAGCAGATCGAGAGGCGCCTGGACGCCGAGGACCTGGCCGCCCAGCTGGCCGACTCGATCCAGCCGTACAAGCTCGACGTCTGACGCGACGCCGGTGGGCGGTCACCGGATCGGCGGTCGTCCGCCGTGGCCGGAACCCGGGCCGCATCGGGCGGCCCCGGGCCCCGGCGAGACGCGGTCCAGCCGCGATCCAGCCGTGAGCCCGCTCAGGCGGAAACGGGCTCAGACGAGGACTGGTTCAGGCGGGAACCGGTTCAGGCGGGGACCGAGGACGCCGCCGTGGCGGCGGTGCGGCCCAGCAGCGGGGGGAAGTCGCGCATGATCGCCGCGAGGGCGTCCAGGTCGCCGTCGACCAGCGCCTGCGGGCCGTCGCACAGGGCCTGCTCGGGGTGGGGGTGCACGTCGATGATCACGCCGTCGGCACCCACGGCGACGGCGGCGCGGGTGAGCGGCAGCACGAGGTCACGCCGGCCGCCGGAGTGCGACGGGTCCACGATCACCGGCAGGTGCGACAGTCGCTGGACGACCGGGACCGCCGAGATGTCGAGGGTGTTGCGGGTGGCGGGCTCGTAGGTCCGGATACCGCGCTCGCACAGCACGATGTCGAGGTTGCCGCGCTGGGCGATGTACTCGGCCGCCATCAGCCACTCCTCGATGGTCGCCGTCATACCCCGCTTCAGCATGACCGGCTTGCCCGCCGCGCCCACGGCCTGCAGCAGCGCGAAGTTCTGCGCGTTGCGGGTGCCGACCTGCAGCATGTCGGCGTACGACGCCACGAGTGCCACGTCGTGTGCGTCCACGACCTCGGTGACGATCGGCAGCCCGGTCTGCTCGCGCACGTCGGCCAGGATGCGCAGGCCCTCCTCGCCCAGGCCCTGGAAGGCGTACGGCGAGGTGCGCGGCTTGTAGGCGCCGCCGCGCAGCAGCGTCGCGCCGGCCGCCTTGGCCATCAGGGCGGCCTCCAGCGTCTGCCTCGGCGTCTCGACCGCGCACGGGCCCGCTATCAAAGTGACGGTGTCCGGCCCGATCGGCACGCCGCGCACGCTCACAGTGGAGCGTTGCGGATGATTGTCCCTGCTCACGAGCTTGTACGGCGTGGAGACCCGTACGACGTCCGCGACGCCCGGCATGCCGCGCAGGTTGAGCGTGGCGAACTGCTCGACGTCGCCGATGAGGCCGATGATCGTACGGCTCACGCCGCGGCTCGCGAACGCCTCCCCTCCGGCCGCGGCGACGAGGTCGGCGATCGCCTCGACGTCGTCCTGCGTGGCCTCGGGGGTCATGACGATGACCATGGTGACTCCTCTTCCTGTGAACGGTGCGGGTCCGGAAAACGACGAAGGCCCCGGGTCCGTATGGACCCGGGGCCTTCGTTCGCCGTGGCTGTCAGCGCAGCGCATGGAGGCGATCGGTCCTCACGGGTCCGTCGCCATACCAAAACGACCAAGCGGTGCGCATGTGACGCAATATAGCGCACGCTCCCTTGATCGTGACACCCCGCATGTGCCCGGGGTCCGGTGTGGTCGTCCTGCGAGCGGATGGCAGGATGGCCTCCGTGCCGGAGAAACCTGAGGAGGAGACGCGCCTGCCCCCGGGCCAGTACGTCCCACGCGGACGCCCCGTCGTCCATTACGGGAGGGTCCCGGCGTTCCGCCCTGAGACGTGGCGTTTCCAGGTGTTCGGCGCCACGGCCTCGGGCCAGGTCCACGATTTCTCGTGGGAGGAGTTCTCCTCGTTGCCCACCACAACGGTCATGGCGGACTTCCACTGCGTCACCAAGTTCTCCCTGATGGGCAACGAGTGGGGCGGCGTTCCCACCTCGGCGCTGCTCGACCGCGTCCCCCCGGCGCCGGGCGTGCGCCACGTCATGATCTGGGCCGAGTACGGCTACAGCGCCAACCTGCGGCTGTCGGACTTCGACCGTCCGACCACGCTGTTCGCCACGCACCTCGACGAGAGTCCGCTGTCCCCCGAACGCGGCTACCCCGTACGGATGGTGGTGCCTCACCTGTACGCCTGGAAAAGCGTGAAGTGGGTGCGCGCGGTGGAGTACCTGACCGAGGACCGGCGCGGCTTCTGGGAGGAGCGCGGCTATCACAACCTGGCCGACCCCTGGAAGGAGCAGCGCTACTCATACCAGGAGGACCCGGGCGACGGCCCGCCGTGAGGCCGCGGAGCGGCTACGGTGTCCGGCGTGTCATCAGCCGTCTGGGTCACGCTGTGCGCTCTCTGCGGGGTCTGCGGAGGCGCGCTGGGCCGCGCTCTCGCCCACCGCGCGCCTGCCCCCGGTGAACTGCCGGGTGAGGCGACGTTCCTCGCCCTGCGCGTCGCCGGGCTGGCGGCCTCCTCGCTGCGCGCGGGGCTCACCCGCGGCTCCGCCCGCCGTGCCGTACCGCACCTGCGGACGTTGCTCGGCACCGCGGGCCTGGTCGTCGCCACGAACGATCGCGTCCTGGCCAGGAACGGCACGGGGGTGCCGGCGGACGAGGCGGTCCTCGCCGAGGTGCGCGCGACCATGGCGGGCGGCAGGCCGCGCCTCGCCTCCGCTTCGGGAGGTGATCGGCACGGGGTGGTCGTCCCCCTGACCGTGGAGGGCCGGGCGGTCGGCGCGCTCGCGGCGTACGACGCGCGGATCGGCGCCGCCCTGCTGCGCACGGCGGCCGAGGTGGGCCGCTGGATGTCCGGCCAGCTCGAACTCGCCGAACTCGACGCCTCCCGCAGGCGGACGCTGGAGGCGGAGGCGCGGGCCCTGCGGGCGCAGATCTCGCCCCACTTCGTGTACAACTCGCTGACCACCATCGCCTCGTTCGTCCGGACCGACCCCGAGCGCGCCCGCGAACTGCTGCTCGACTTCGCCGACTTCATCCGGTACGCGCTGCGCCGGGCGGCCGACTTCACCTCGCTCGCCGACGAGCTGACCTGCGTGGACCGCTATCTCCTGCTCGAACAGGCGAGGTTCGGCGACAAGCTGCGCTTCACCGTCCAGGTCGCCCCCGAGGTGCTGAAGGTCGACGTGCCGTTCCTGTGCCTGCAACCCCTGGTGGAGAACGCCATCAAACACGGCATGCCGGGGGAGGTCCGGGTCGTGATCAGGGACGCGGGGCCGGAGGCGCACATCTGGGTCGAGGACGACGGCGTCGGGATGGACCCCGAGCATCTGCGGGCCGCGCTCACGGAGGAACGCCGCGGGATCGGGCTGAGCAACGTCGACGTGCGCATGCGCCACCTCTACGGCCAGGACTACGGGCTCATGGTCGAGACGGCGCCGGGCAAGGGCACCCGCATCCGGCTGCGCATCCCCAAGACCCGTCCGCGCACCGCCCCGGCCCGCCCCTGACCCGCCACAGCCGCCGCCATGCCACGACGGCCGGAGCGGGGGCTCAGCCGGTCAGGAGCGGGAGCCGGAGGACGAACCGGGCGCCGCGCGGGGAGTCCTCCACGCACAGGCTGCCGTCGTGCGCCACCGCGATCGCCCGGCACAGGGCCAGGCCGAGGCCGCTGCCGTCGGGATCGAGGCGACGTCCCGCCTCCAGACGTGTGAAGGGTTCGAAGATGCGCTCCCTGTCCTCCTTGCCGACGCCGTCGCCGTCGTCCAGCACCACCACCAGCGCCTGGGCGCCGGCGCGCTCGGCGCTCACGTCCACCTGGCCGGTGGCGTGGCGCTGCGCGTTCACCAGAAGGTTCGTCACGATGCTGGCCAGCTGCACGCGGTTGCCGAGGACCCGCACGTCCGGCTCGGTCCTCGCGTGCACCGGCACGCCCGTGCGCGCCGCCGCCTCGGCGACTACGAGTGCCCCGAGGTCCACCGGCTCGGACGAGCGCGGCGTGTTGCGGAACCGGGCGAAGGCGAGCAGCTCGTCGATGATCTGCTGCATGCGGTCGGCGGCCGGCAGCGACCTGGCGATCGCCTCCCGTGCGTCGATCTCCGGGTAGAGCAGCGCCTCCTCCAGCCCGGTACGCAGACCGGTGAGCGGGGACTTGAGCTCGTGGGACACGACGGCGGCGAACTCCCGCTGCCGCGTGACCGCCGACTCCAGCCGGCCGAGCGTCTGGTTCGCGGCGCGGGCGAGCCGGGCGATCTCGTCCCGGCCGGACGGCTGCGGCACCCTCAGGGACAGGTCGTTGGCGTTGATCTCCGACATCCGCTGCCGGATCGCGTTGATGGGGCGCAGGATGCGGCCCGTCGCCCGCCAGGTCGTCCACGTCCACAGAGCCGCCAGCAGCGCCCCGCCGCTACCGATGAGGAGCTCCAGTCGCTGCCCGCGCAGGGCGGGAGGCTGGTCCGTGCCGACGTAGACGAAGTGGGGCTCGCCCCGCCAGAGCTCCCAGGACTGCAACGACGGGATCCGGCCGGCCGTGAGCATGACGCACCGCTCGCTCTCGGGGCACTCGGTCACGTCGCGGAAACGGTTCTCCTCGGTCGGCCTGACCGTGCTCAGCGGCCGATCGCCGGCCATTGGCCCGGCCGTCACCACCCGGCCCCGCGAGTCGACGAGCTGGATGAGCGGGGCCCGCGCCGTCGGCGCCGGCGGCGGAACCTGCCCGCGTTCCATCAGGCCGATCCACTCGGTGGCGACGCGCCGTGTCTCCTTGAAGATCTCGCTCTCGACCCGGTTCCGGATCAGCAGGCACAGGCCGGCCGCGATCACCGCGGCGACGAGCACGGACACCGCCGCCACGGCCAGCGTCACGCGCGCCTGGATGGAGTGGGAGAGGGGAAGGAACGTGCCCGGCCTGATGCTCATCTAAGTTCCTCGTTCGGGCCTGGTCTCCCTGTCAACGGTAAGCAGCCGTGGTGGATGAAAGGACTTTCGGACGGCGAAAGGCGAATAGCTCTACCTAGTTTTGGCCTGGAACTTGCCTCGGCACCGGCCGTGAAGGTGGCGGAGGGTATCGGGAATGTCACCTACCGCTCGGTCACCCCTTGCGCGGAGGGCGGGCCACGCGGCACGGTGGACGCCATGCTGCGTGTCCTCGCGGTGGACGACGAGGTCCCCGCCCTGTCCGAGCTCGCCTTCCTGCTCCGTCAGGACGCCCGGGTGGAGCACGTGAGCACGGCGACCGACGGCGGGGCCGCCCTGCACGACATGGTCCAGATGATCGCCGACGGGGAGCGCCTCGACGGCGTCTTCCTGGACGTGCGCATGCCGGGCCTCGACGGCCTCGACCTGGCCCGGCTCATCGGCGGGTTCCCCACTCCTCCCCGCCTGGTCTTCGTCAGCGCCCACGACTGCGCCGTCCAGGCGTTCGAGCTGGAGGCCGTCGACTACCTGCTCAAGCCCGTGCGCCCGGAACGCCTGACGGAGGCCGTACGCCGGCTCTCGGCCGCCGTCGCGCCTCCCGGCACCGAGGAGGAGCTGGAGACGATCCCGGTCGAGCTCGGGGGCCGCACGAAGTTCGTCGCCCGGCAGGACGTGAGCTACGCCGAAGCCCACGGCGACTACGTGCGCCTGCACACGGCCGACGCCGTCTACCTCGTGCGGATGTCCCTCGCGGCGCTGGAACGCCGCTGGGCGGGCGCGGGGTTCGTCCGGGCCCACCGCAGCACCCTCGTCAACGCCCGGCATGTGAGCGAGCTGCGCTTCGACGCCGGGCGGGTGGTCTTGCAGGTGGGCGGCGAGACGCTGCCGGTGAGCAGGCGGCACACCCGGCAGGTGCGCGAGCAGCTCGTCCGCCAGTTCCGCCCCTGAGCCTCCACGCGTCACCCCGCACCCTGCGGTCCCTCAGGGACGGGCGGGGGACACGACCATGCCGCTCTCGAAGGCGCGGGTCACGGCGGCGGCGACGCCGTGCCGGGGGAGCAGCCCATTCTCGGCCGCCTCCCAGCCCGTGTAGGTGAGGGCCCACAGCACCTGCTGGATCCACTCGGCACTGACGCCGGGGTCGAACACGCCCTCGGCCTGGCCGTGCTCGATGAGGCTGACAGCGGTCGGCACGGACAGACTCGCTCGTGGCCGGGTTCGACGTCGCACGGCAGTCGGCCGAGGTGCGCCGCCGCATCGGCCTGGCCGGGCAGCAGGCGGCCGTGGACGAGATCCTCACCGGGCGGGAGAACCTCGAGATGTGGGGGGGCGGCTCCACCACCTCGGCGCGGCGGCGCGTCGTCGCGCCGGCGAGCTCCTGGAGCGGTTCGGGCTGTCCGAGGCGACCGACCGGAGGGTCAGGCACTACTCCGGCGGCATGCGACGGCGTCTCGACCTGGCCGCCGTGGGCCTGCTCCTCCTGCTGCGCTTCGCGCTCATCCGGGTGGGGATCTGCCTCGGGCCGGCGCTCACCCCGGAGGCGGCGAGCGCGGCCTGGCTGCCGTTGCTGCCGCTCACGATGGTGGCCAACACCTTCGTGTCCCCGGCGCTCCTGCCGGGCCGGCTCGGGGCGATCGCGGCGTGGAACCCGCTGGCGGTCGGGGGCGTGCGGCCGGGCGGGGGCGTCTTCGCGCGCCCCGATCTACCGCTCGTCGTCTCCCGGGGCCCGCTCGTCGTGCGGGAGCGGGCCGCATGGCGCTAACTAGAGACCGCTCGTCCGAACGGCCATCCCGTCGCCCGACTACACCTCGTAGTCTTTCGCACGTCGCAAGACACGCGGGGTAATCGCAAAGTGAGCAGATTGTCACCGAGTGGTTACCGAGCGGGGCCCTACTCGGGGGGGAAGGGCCCCGCCGACGCGTACCGGGGGGTGCGCGGCGATCCGGCCATACGGGGGCGCCGGATCGCCGCGAACGCCCCATCCTCGCTTTCCCGGAAGGGCCGCTACTCCCGGACACCGCCGAGAACCGCGCTGCGGCGGCCGGCGGCGCGGCACCGGTCAGTCGCCGCGCAGCTTCTTGAGCAGTTCGATGTCCTCGCGGTGCTTTTCCACCTTGCCCGGGGTCTCGATGCAGACGGGCACTCCGGCGGCCGTGGGATGGCGCATCAGCTCGCCGAACGCCTGGGCGCCGATGTGCCCTGCCCCGATGTTCTCGTGCCGGTCCCGCTTGGAGCCGCAGGGGTCCTTCGAGTCGTTGGCGTGGATCAGCTTGAGCCGGCCGGGGGCCACGTCGTTCAGCGCGTCCATCATCTCCTTCACCCCGCCCGGCGCGGCCAGGTCGTGCCCCGCCGCGAAGGCGTGGCAGGTGTCGAGACACACGCCGACCTTGGGATGGTGATCGAGAGCCTCCAGATAGGGCCCGAGGTCCTGGACGGTCGCGCACAGCATCTGCCCCTGGCCCGCCATCGGTTCGAGCAGCAGGTCGGGGCCGTCTTCGGGGAGCTCGTCGAGCACCGGCAGCAGGTGCTCGTGGATCTGGCGCATCGCGGCCTCGCGCGACTGGCTCACGGCCGAGCCGGTATGGACGACCACGCCGAGCGCGCCGGTCTCGACACCCCTGCGCAGGGTGTGGCGGATCACCGCGATCGAGTTGTCCAAGGTCTCCGGCGTCGGCGACCCGCAGTTCACGAGATAGGCGGCGTGCAGGAAGACCGGCACGCCCGACTCGCGCAGCTTGGCGTCCTCGACGGGGTTCCCCTCACTGAGCGCCCAGCCCCGCGGGTTGGTGACGAAGACCTGGATCATTTCCGCGCCGATGTCGGCCGCGTACTTCAGCCCGCCCTTGGCCAGGCCGCCGGCGACGAAGACGTGCCCGCCGATGAGAGTGGAAGGAGTCATGATGACCTCCAGGTTAGTGGCGCCGGTCGGTGGCGCCCCCTTTGTCACAACGTACAAAGCGGCCCCCGGAGCAGGGCACTCGGTTCGGACTTCGCGCCGCTGGACCCGCCTGCGGCCCGGCGGTTGACTGACGGGCATGCGCGAACTCAGCCGGGAGGACCTGCGGTCCTGCTGCGCCTCCGCCAGATGGGTGGAGGCGGTCGCCGCGCGTGGGCCGTACCGGGATCTCGCCGGGCTCGGCCGCGTGAGCGTTTCCGCCCTCGCGGCGCTGACCTGGGACGACGTGCGTGAGGCGCTGGCGGCGCACCCGAGGATCGGCGAACGGCCCGGCGGTGCGGGACGCGAGGCCGCGTGGTCGCGGTCGGAGCAGTCCGGGACCGCGGACGCCGGGCGGGACGTGCTCGGCGGGCTCCGCGAGGGCAACGCCGCCTACGAGCGCCGGTTCGGCCACGTCTATCTGGTCTGCGCGACCGGACGGGACGCCGGCGATCTGCTGGCGTTGCTGCGGGACCGGCTCGGCAACGACGAGGAGACCGAGCGCGAGGTCGTCAGGGACGAGCTGTCGAAGATCGTCGCGTTGCGGCTGGCCAAGCTCTGGGAGGGCCGGTGAGCCTTTCGACGCACGTGCTCGACACCGCCGCCGGACGGCCGGCCAAGGACGTGTCCGTACGGCTGTCGCGGCGCGCCGCGCACGGGTTCGTGCCGGTCGCGGAGGGCCGCACCGACGGCGACGGCCGCATCCGGGAGTGGACCCCGCTGGGCCGGGAGTGGGATCCGGCCGAAGATCCTCGCCCGGGGACCTACCGGCTCGTGTTCGACACCGGCGCCTACCTGGGGGACGAGGCGTTCTTCCCCGAGGTGAGCGTCGTCTTCGTCATCCGCGGGGCCGGCGAGCACTGCCACGTGCCGCTGCTGCTGAGCCCGTTCGCCTACTCGACCTACCGAGGGAGCTGACGTGGCCGTTCTGGGGCCCAACAGGTACGGCAAGGCCGAGACGAGGGTCGTGCGGGTGACGCGGCACGGCGACGCCCACCGGATCAAGGACCTCACGGTCGGCACGGCGCTGTCGGGCGACATGGCCGAGGTGCACCTGAGCGGGGACAACTCGGCCGTCCTGCCCACCGACACGCAGAAGAACACGGTCTTCGCGTTCGCCAACAAGCACGGCGTCGGGGCGATCGAGGACTTCGCGCTGCTGCTCGCGCGTCATTTCGTGGACTCCCAGCCCGCGATCCACCACGCCAGGGTCGAAGTGGAGGAGCACGCCTGGGAGCGCAACGGCGCGTTCGGGCACTCGTTCGTCCGGTCCGGCAGGGAGGTCCGCACCTGCGTGGCGCACTACGACGGGACGCGGTCCTGGATGGTCTCCGGGCTGCGCGACCTCGTCGTGCTCAACACGACGAACTCCGAGTTCTGGGGCTTCGCGAAGGACGAGTTCACCACGCTGCCGGAGACCCGCGACCGCGTCCTCGCCACCGCGGTGGACGCGGCGTGGCGGCACGGCGAGCCTCCGCAGGACCGCGACCCTTCGCAGGACTGGGACAAGACCTACGAGAACGCGCGGGGGGCGCTGCTCGAGGCCTTCGCCGACACCTACAGCCTGTCCCTGCAGCAGACGCTGTACGCCATGGGCACGCGGGTGCTGGCCGCGTGCCCCGGGGTGTGCGAGGTGCGGCTGTCGCTGCCGAACAAGCACCACTTCCTGGTGGACCTCACGCCCTTCGGCCTGGACAACGACGGCGAGGTCTTCTTCGCCGCCGACCGGCCGTACGGGTTGATCGAGGGGACCGTGCTGCGCGAGGACGCGCCCGGCGCCGGCCCGGCCTGGGAGTAGCCGATGGACTTCCTGCGACCGCGGACCTGGGCGGAGGCCCTGGCGCTGAAGGCCGAGCGGCCCGAGGCCACGCCGATCCAGGGCGGCACCGACGTCATGGTGGAGATCAACCTCGACAAGGGCCGTCCGGCCGCCCTGCTCGACCTCACGCCGATCCCCGAACTGCGGGAGTGGACGCGGCAGGGCGGCGAGATCCGCGTGGGCGCGGGCGTGACCTACTCCCGGCTGATCGCCGAGCTCGGTGGCGAGCTACCCGGTCTGGCCCAGGCGTCCCGTACGGTCGGGTCGCCGCAGATCCGCAACCGGGGCACGGTCGCGGGCAACCTCGGCGCGGCCTCGCCGGCCGGCGACAGCCACCCGCCGCTGCTGGCCTGCGGCGCGGTCGTGGAGGTCGAGTCGGCGCGCGGCGACCGGCTGATCCCCGTCGGGGAGTTCTACACGGGAGTGAAGCGCAACGCGCTCGCCCCCGACGAGCTGATCCGGGCCGTGCGCGTCCCGTCCGCCGCAGGACCGCAGTACTTCTCCAAGATCGGCACCAGGAACGCCATGGTGATCGCGGTGTGCTCGTTCGCGATCGCCCTGGACGCGGGGGAGCGGCGGGCGGGCACCGGGATCGGCTCGGCCGCGCCGACCCCGCGCAGCGCCCCGGACGCCGAGGACTTCGCCTCCGCGGAACTGGACTGGGACGGCCGGGGGCCGCTCGAACCCCGCGTGGCCCGCCGGTTCGGCGAACTCGTGGCCGCGTCCGCCGCGCCGATCGACGACGTGCGTGGCCGCGCCGCCTACCGCACGCACGCGCTGGCCGTGCTGGCGGGGCGCGCGCTCGGCTGGGCCTGGGACGAATTCAGGGGGAGCGCGCGATGAGGGTGAACGTGACCGTGAACGGCCGCCCGATGACGGCCGACGACGTGTGGGAGGGCGAGAGCCTGCTGTACGTCCTGCGTGAACGGCTCGGCCTGCCGGGTGCCAAGAACGCCTGCGAGCAGGGCGAATGCGGCTCCTGCACGGTCTATCTCGACGGCAGCCCCGTCTGCGCGTGCCTGGTCGCCGCCGGGCAGGCGGAGGGGCGCGAGGTGGTGACGGTCGAGGGCCTGTCCGCCGGAAAGGGGCTCGACGAGGTGCAGCGCGCGTTCGTGGACGCGGGGGCCGTGCAGTGCGGCTTCTGCACGCCCGGTCTCGTCGTCCAGGCCCACGCGCTGCTCGCGGCCGCAGAGGGGGTGCCGCCGGACGCCGACATCAGGGAGGCCCTGGCCGGCAACCTGTGCCGCTGCACCGGATACGAGAAGATCCTCGACGCCGTCCGCCTCGCCGCCGCCCGCCGCGACCACCCCGACCCCCATCCCACGCCGTGATCGTGTGGTTCGTCGCACTCATCCCCCGTGACCCGCGCCGGAACCTTCCGTGATCACGCGGACAATCACACCGGCACCACCTGACCTGGGAGTTCGCATTGCGTGATCTTGCACCGCCGCGACTGGTCATCGAGAACGCCTACGTCGTCCCGGTCGTGGGGGAGGAGATCCCGTCCGGCCATGTCGTCGTCGAAGACGGCCTCATCACCGCGGTCGGCCCCGGGCCCGCGCCGTACGCGGCGGGGGAGGCCGAGCGCGTCGACGCCTCCGGCTGCCTGGCCACCCCCGGCCTGGTCAACACCCACCACCACCTCTACCAGTGGGCGGCGCAGGGCGTGACGCCCGACGGGACGCTGTTCGAGTGGCTGGTGGCGAGCTACCGGCTGTGGGCGCGGATGGACGCCGAGGTGGTGGCGGGCGCGGCGACGGCGGGCCTGGCCTGGCTGGCCCTGTCGGGCTGCACGACCTCGACCGACCACCACTACATCTTCCCGAAGGGCAGGGGAGACCTGTTCGAGGCGGAGATCGAGGCCGCGCGCCGGGTCGGGCTGCGCTTCCACCCCTGCCGGGGGTCGATGGACCGCGGCGCCTCGCGCGGCGGCCTGCCGCCGGACGAGGTCGTGGAGGACATCGACGAGATCCTCCAGGCCACCGACGACGCGATCAGGAAATATCACGATCCGTCATTTGGGTCGATGCTGCGGGTGGCCGTCGCTCCCTGCTCGCCGTTCTCGGTCAGCGGCGAGCTCATGACCCGCTCGGCCGACCTCGCGCGCTCCCACGGCGTACGGCTGCACACCCACGTGGCGGAGACGGCCGACGAGGACGAGCACTGCAGGGAGCAGTTCGGCGTGCTGCCCGTCGAGTACCTCGACCGGCTCGGCTGGCTCGGGCCCGACGTCTGGCTCGCCCACTGCGTCCACCTGACCGACAAGGACGTGCGGCGCCTCGCCGAGACCGGCACGGGCGCGGCCCACTGCCCGTCCTCCAACGGCCGCCTCGGCGCCGGCATCGCCAGGATCGGCGACCTGCTGGCCGCGGGCGCGCCGGTCGGGCTCGGCGTCGACGGCGCCGCCTCCAGCGAGATGACCCCGCTGGCCGGGGAGATCCGCATGGCCGTGCTCACCCAGCGGGCCAGATACGGCCCCCGTGCGCTGACCGCCCGCCAGGCCCTGGAGATGGCCACGCTCGGCGGTGCCCGCTGCCTCGGCCGGGAGGCCGAGATCGGCTCGCTGGAGCCCGGCAAGCTCGCCGACGTCGCGCTGTGGCGGCTCGGCGGCTTCCACACCGCGATCGACGACCCTGTCGTCGCGTTCGCGTACGGCGCCACGCCGCCGCTGGAACGACTGCTGGTGGGCGGCCGGACCGTGGTGAACGGGGGCGAACTGCGCACGGTCTCCGCCGAGGCGGCCGCGCGGGCGGGGGCCGCCGCGCACCGCCGGTTGAGCGCCCAGGATCATGTCTGAGACATCCCGGACTCGATCGAAGGGCTAGGGCATGACAGGGCACGTCGTCATCGCGCCGGACAAGTTCCGCGGGTCGCTCACCTCTCCCGAGGTGGCCGCGCATGTGGCGGCCGGATTGGGTGACGTCCCCGCCGTCGGGCTGCCGGTGGCCGACGGGGGCGACGGCACCGTCGACGCGGTCGTGGCGAGCGGATTCACCCGCGTCGAGACGGAGGTGACCGGGCCGGCCGGCGGCCAGGCCCGGGCGAGCTACGCCGTACGGAACGAACCCGGCGGCCGGGTCGCGGTCGTCGAACTGGCCGAGGCATCGGGCCTGCGCCGGCTGCCCGGCGATCTGATGCCGCTGACCGCCACGAGCCGCGGCACCGGGGAGCTGATCGCCCACGCCGTACGGCACGGCGCGACGCGGATCGTGCTCGGCCTCGGCGGCAGCGCCTGCACCGACGGCGGTGCGGGCATGGCGCAGGCCCTCGGCGTACGGCTGCTGAACGCCGAGGGCGACGACCTCCCGCCGGGCGGCGCCGCGCTGCGCGACCTGCACACGATCGACGCCTCCGGACGGCTGCGCGGGTTCGAGGTCGTCGTGGCGAGCGACGTGGACAACCCGCTGCTCGGGCCGTACGGCGCGGCGGCGGTGTACGGCCCGCAGAAGGGCGCGAGCGCGCGGGACGTGGCCGTGCTGGAGGCCGGCCTGGCCCGGCTGGCCGCGGTCGCCGCGCACACGCACGGCCTGGCGGGCGCCGCCGAGCACGACGGCGTCGTCCGTGCGATGGGCGTGGCCGCGCGGCCGGGGGCCGGCGCCGCGGGCGGGGTGGGCTTCGGCGCGCTGACGTTCCTCGGTGCGGAGATCCGGCCGGGCATCGGTTATCTGCTGGATCTGGTGGAGTTCGACCGGCACGTGGAGGGCGCCCGCCTTGTGATCACCGGCGAGGGCTCCATGGACGAGCAGACCCTGCGCGGCAAGGCCCCGGTGGGCGTCGCGGCGGCCGCGGCCAAGCACGGGGTGCCCGTCGTCGCGGTCTGCGGCCGGCGGTCGGTGGGAGACGAGGAACTGAGAGCGGCAGGCATCGAGGCGGCGTACGCGCTGACCGACATCGAGCCCGACGTGAGCCGCTGCCTGGCCGAGGCCGGGCCGCTGCTCGAACAGCTGGCGGCGCGCGTCGCCGCCGGGCATCTCGCGGACGGGTAGGGCGAGATCACGAACGGTGAACGGCCGGGGCGTGAGGGAGGCGGCGAATTAGTACATGATCACGGCGCTTATCGCCGCAGGTCGGCGGCACGGCCTGCGACACGTTACATGATCACGACGGGAGGTGGCGGGTGTACGAGCTGGTGGTGCGGTCGCGGCGGGTCGTGACGCCGGAGGGGGAGCGTCCGCTGGCCGTCGCCGTACGCGGCGGCGTGATCGCGGCCCTGCACCCGTACGACGAGCCGCCGGCGGCGAGGGAGGCCGCCGACCTCGGGGACCTGCCGCTGCTGCCCGGGCTGGTCGACTCCCACGTGCACGTCAACGAGCCCGGCCGCACCCACTGGGAGGGCTTCGCGACCGCCACCAGGGCGGCCGCGGCCGGTGGCGTGACCACGATCGTGGACATGCCGCTGAACTCGCTGCCCCCGACCGTCGACGTGGCGGCGCTGGAGGTCAAGCGGAAGGCCGCCGAGGGGCGCTGTCACGTTGACGTCGCCTTCTGGGGCGGCGCCGTCCCCGGCAACCTCGCCGATCTGCGGCCGCTGCACGAGGCCGGCGTGGCGGGCGTCAAGTGCTTCCTGTCCCCGTCGGGCGTCGACGAGTTCCCCGCGCTCGACCGCGAGGGACTGCGGGCCGCGCTGGCGGAGGTGGCGGCCTTCGACGGCCTGCTGATCGCGCACGCCGAGGACCCCGGCCTGCTGTCGGAGCCCAGCGGCCCGGCGTACGACGACTTCCTGCGGTCGCGTCCCCAGGAGGCCGAGCGGCGCGCCGTCGAGCAGGTGATCGCCCTCGCCGCCGAGACGGGCGCACGGGCGCACGTCGTGCACGTGTCGGCCGCCGCCTGCGTCGGACCGCTGCGCGCCGCGCGGGCGGCGGGGGTGCGCGTCACCGCCGAGACCTGCCCGCACTACCTGACCCTGGCCGCCGAGCAGGTCACCGGGCCCGCTTACAAGTGCTGCCCGCCCATCAGGGAGGCCGCCAACCGCGACGCGCTGTGGCGGGCGCTCGCCGACGGCGTGCTCATGGGCATCGTCTCCGATCACTCGCCGTCGACGCCCGACCTCAAGGTGCCCGACTTCGCCGCGGCCTGGGGCGGCATCTCCTCGCTCCAGGTCGGGTTGCCCGTCGTGTGGACGGCGGCCCGCGCCCGCGGGTACGGCCTGGCCGACGTGGCACGCTGGATGGCCGGGGGACCGGCCCGCCTCGCCGGCCTGCCGCGCAAGGGGGCGATCCGGGTGGGGAACGACGCCGACCTGGTCGCCTTCGACCCCGAGGCCGATCTCACCGTGGACGTGGCGGCGCTCCACCACCGCAACCCGGTGTCCCCCTACCACGGCGCGCGCCTGGCGGGCGTCGTGCGCACCACCTGGCTGCGCGGCGTTCCCGTCGACTTCGTCACGCCGCGCGGACGGTTGCTCACCAGGGAGGCACGATGACCGGATTCACCCGCCTGCCCGACCTCGCCCTGCGCGCGTACGGCGGCTCGGTCGTGGCCGCCAACGACGAGTCGTTCGCCGCGCGGGAGGCCCTGATCAGGCCGGGACCGGCCGAGTTCCGGCCGCACACCTTCGGCGCCAAGGGCCAGGTCTACGACGGCTGGGAGACCCGGCGGCGGCGCGAGCCCGGCCACGACTGGGCGATCGTCCGGCTCGGCCTGCCGGGGGTCATCCGGGGCGTCGTGGTGGACACCGCGTGGTTCCGCGGCAACTACCCGCCGTACGCGTCGGTCGAGGCGTGCGCGGCCGAGGGCTACCCGTCACCCGGCGAACTGACCGGCTGGGTGGAGATCGTGCCGAAAAGCCCGCTGAAGGGCGACGCGGTCCACGAGTTCGCCGTGACCGACCCCCGCCGTTTCACGCACGTGCGGCTGAACATCTTCCCCGACGGCGGCGTCGCGCGGCTGCGGGTCCACGGGCGGGTCGTGCCCGACCGGGCGTTCCTGGAGGGCCTGACCGTCGACCTCGCCGCGCTGGAGAACGGCGGCCTGGTCACGGCCTGCTCCGACGAGTTCTACTCCTCACCGGACAACGTCCTCGCGCCCGGCCTGGCCCGCGACCAGTCCGAGGGCTGGGAGACCGCCCGCCGCCGCGACGGCGGCAACGACTGGCTCGTCGTCGCCCTGGCCGGCCCCGGCCGGGTGGCCATGGCCGAGATCGACACGACCAACCTGGTGTTCAACGCCCCCGGCTGGGCGTCGCTGAAGGGCGCGGACGCGGACCGGGGGCCGCTGGAGGACGAGGACGCCTGGTTCCCGCTGCTGCCCAGGACACGCCTGCAGCCCGACACCCGCCACCGCTTCCGCCTCGACGACGACCGCCGGATCACCCACGCCCGGCTCGACGTCTACCCCGACGGCGGCCTCGCCCGCCTCCGCCTCCTCGGCTCCCTCACGCCCTGATTCCGTCCTGACGGCAGATTTGGCCGAGGAGCTGTACGAGGAATTGAGGGAACGCGAGGCGGAGGAGAGCCAGTGATGACGAACTTTCCCAAGTGGCACGATGTCCGGGCGGACATCGTCGCAGAGTCCGGTGGGGAGGAGGCCGTCGCCGACGCACGGCGGCGCAACCAGGCGTACATCGACGGCCGTCGGCCTGCCGACGCCTCCGTCGCCCCGCCCGTGCGGAGTGGCCGGCTCCCGAGTGGCCTGCCGTCACGCGGGCGACGGGGCCGCGAGAGGCGCGCCTCCGCCGCGCCCCGGAACGGCCGGCCCGGGCGTCAGTGCCAGAGCGTGATGGTGGAGCCCGGGGGTTGCTGGCCGAGCGGCTTCTCGCCGACCACGCGGTCCGTGCCCACCACCTTGCGGACGTTGACCTTGAAGCCGGCCGTCTTCAGCTCGTTCACCGCGTCGTGGACAGACTTGAACATCACGTTGGGCACCTCGACGACGGCGGGCGGGGGCTGGTTGGGGTCGGCGGGATTGACCACCTCCCACGGCCAGTGGAAGCCCTGGTCCGGCCCGCGCGACACGGTCAGGTGCACGATCGCCCCCGACACCACCTCGGCGCCTCCTGTGGGGTCCTGCGCGATCACGGTGCCCGGCGGGGTGTCGTCGGCGGTCTCGTCGACCTGGACGTTGAAGCCCTTCTCGCGCAGGAACTTCTCCGCCTGGTCGCGCATCATCTGCGTGACGTCCGGCATCAGCAGTCCGGCGCTGACGACGAAGTTGACCGTGCTGCGCTTCTTGACGCGCTTGCCCACCGGCGGGTTGGTGCGGATGACCTGGTCGCGGGGGACGGTGTCGCTCGCGCTCTTGCTGACCCGCCCGGGGGTCAGCCCGGCCTCGGCGATCTTCGCCCGGGCGTCCGTCAGGCTGGCGCCCGTGACGTTCGGCACGGTGATCGTCTCCGGGCCGGCCGACGGGATGAGGGTGAGCACCGAGCCCTTGACCACCTCGGCGCCCAGCCCCGGCTCGGTGTCGAGGACGACGTCCTTCGGCACCTTGTCGTCGAACCGGGCCTCGCCGACCCGGACCTCGAAACCGGCCTGCTGCGCCACCTGCCTGGCGACCGTGACGGGCTTGTTCACCAGGTCGGGCACCTTCGTGTAGCGGCCCTGGGAGAACCACCAGCCGGTGAAGGCGACACCCGCCAGCATGACGAGGGCCAGCGCGGCGACGAGCCATACGGACCTGCCCCTGCGCCGCCGCCGTCTCCCCTCGGCGGCGCCGGTGAGCAGCTCCGACCGCGGCTGGATCATCGTCTGGCCGAGCGGTGACTCGGGTTCCGCGAGCGCGTGCTGCCCGCTGCCGAACGACCCGGTGCCGAACGACCCGGTGCCCAACGACCCGCTGCCCAACGATCCGGTGCCGAACGACGAGGACCCGCCGGGCGGCGGGGAGGTCTGGTGCGCGCCCGTCCGCACGCCGCTGTGGGCGCCGGTGCGGGCACCGCTGTCCTGGGTCCCGTGGGGGGCGGCGTGCGCGCCGGTGTGCCCGGTCTTCGGCAGCGTCCGGTGGATCTCGACGGCGGCGACGAGCATGGCGGTCGCGTCCGCCGGGCGCACGGCGGGGTCCTTGTCGGTGGCCGCGGCGACGAACGCGTCCATCTGCGGAGGCACGTCGGGCATGATCGAGGACGGCGCGGGGACGGTCTCGTGCACGTGCCGGTAGGCGATCGACATCGGCGTCTCGCCCGCGTACGGCTGCCGCCCGGTGAGCAGCTCGAACAGCATGATCCCGGCGGCGTACACGTCGCTGCGGGCGTCGGCCGTGCCGGTCGTGACCTGCTCGGGCGACATGTAGCCGATCGTGCCGATCATCATGCCGGTCTTGGTCTGGTTGGTCGCCTCGATCGCGCGGGCCAGGCCGAAGTCCACGACCTTCACCCGGCCGTCGTCGGCGAGCAGCACGTTCTCGGGCTTGACGTCCCGGTGGATGAGCCCGGCCTGGTGGGCCGCGCCGAGGGCGGCGAGCACGGGGATGACCATCTCCAGCGCCTCGCGCGCAGGCAGGCGCCCGCGCCCGCGCAGCACGTCGCGCAGGGTCCTGCCGGGGACGTACTCCATCGACAGGTAGACGTGTGCCCCGTCGGTGCCCTGGTCGAAGACCTGCACGATGTTGGGGTGCGAGAGGCTCGCCACCGACTTGGCCTCGCCGATGAACCGCCGCACGAACTGCGGGTCCTCGGCCAGTGAGCGGTGCATCACCTTGACGGCGACCGTGCGGTCGAGCCGGACGTCCAGAGCCAGGTATACGGAGGCCATGCCACCCCGGGCGATCCGGGACTCGACGCGGTAGCGCCCGTCGAGCAACTGCCCCACGAGCGGGTCGGTTAGCGTCGTGTCCACTCGCCAAAGTTTACGGGTGATTTGCCGCCTGGCGTGTTCCCGAATCCCAAACCGAGACCTATTCGGGCGCCGTCCCGGCCGTCCGAAAAGCCGTGCCGTTTGCGAAAACCGGGCTTACCAGACCTGGATTCCGCCCCTTCCCGCCGCCCGGGGAACAGCCCGGAACGGTCCCGGGACGGACGGGCGGGAAAGGAGGAGCGGCGGGGTTCAGGACGGGCGGCCGGGGGAGGACGCCTCGGCGTAGCGCCGGCGCGGGATCCGCCCGGCGAGACGGGCCAGCCTCCCGGCCGTGACCGCCTGCCGCATGGCGGCGGCCATCAGGTCCGGCCGGTGCGCCCGGGTCACCGCGCTCGCCAATAGCACGGCGTCGCAGCCCAGCTCCATCGCCAGCGCGGCGTCGCTGGCCGTGCCGACGCCGGCGTCGAGGATCACCGGAACCGTGGCGGCCTCGACGATCAGCTCGATGCTGTGCGGGTTGCGGATGCCCAGCCCGGAGCCGATCGGGGCGCCCAGGGGCATCACGGCGGCGCACCCGGCGTCCTGGAGCCTGCGGGCCAGCGCCGGGTCGTCGCCGATGTACGGCAGCACCACGAAACCGTCGGCGACCAGCCGCTCGGCGGCGTCGAAGGTCTCGATCGGGTCGGGCAGCAGGGTCCGCTCGTCGGCGATGACCTCCAGCTTGACCCAATCGGTCTCCAGCGCCTCGCGGGCCAGGCGGGCGGTCAGCACGGCCTCCCCGGCGGTGAAGCAGCCCGCCGTGTTCGGCAGCACCTTGATGCCGCGTGCGCGCAGCACGTCCAGCACCGAACCGCGCGACGCCGGGTCGAGCCTGCGCATCGCGACGGTCGTCAGCTCGGTGCCGGACTCCTCCAGCGCCTGGTCGAGCACCTCCAGTGACGGCGCGCCGCCGGTGCCCATGATGAGACGCGAGGTGAACTTCTCCCCGCCCAGCACGAAGACGTCGTCGGTCATGCTCATCCTCCCTGTACGGCGGTCAGCACCTCGACGCCGTCCCCGTCCGCCACATAAGTGGAGTCCCAGGCGCTCCGGCTCACCACCTCGCCGTTCACCGCAACCGCGACCCCTGACGTGAGGGACGTGAGGGTCCGTACGGCGTCGCCGACCGTGGCGCCGTCCGGCAGTTCGGCCGCGCCTCCGTTGATCGTGACTTTCACTCGCTGAATCTCCCTGGATCGCAGAATCCGGCGACGGAGGGCGCCTCGCCGCCGGTCAGGAACGCGGCGACGGCGTCGGCGGTGATCGGGGACAGCAGCACCCCGTTGCGTCCGTGCCCGGTCGCCGCGAACACGCCGGGCGGCCCCGCCGGGCCGATGAGCGGCAGGTTGTCGGGCGTGCCGGGGCGGAAGCCGACCGTCGTCTCGGTCAGTTCGAGCTCCGTGATGCCGGGCACCAGTTCGCGGGCGTCGCGCAGCAGCTCGTACACACCGCCGGCGGTGACCCGCGCGTCGTACCCCAGCTCTTGCGACGTGGCCCCCAAAGTGATCTCGCCGTCGCCCCGGGGGACCAGGTAGGCGGGGGAGCCGTGCACCAGCCCCCGGACGCACCGGCTGAGGAACCCGCGGGGCCCGCGCAGCCGGAGGATCTCTCCCTTGATCGGGCGTACCGGCAGGCCGGGCAGCAGGGACGCCGACCACGATCCGGCCGCCACGACGACCTGGCCCGCGGCGACGGCGGCGCCGGACTCCAGCCGCACGGACGGGCCGCCCGTCCCGGAGTCGTCGATCCCGGCGACGCGCTCGGTCACCAGCGTTCCGCCCGCCTTTTCGAACGCCGTGAGCAGGGCGCGCACGACCCTGCGGGGGTTGACCCAGGCGTCGTCGCGGGCGAGTAGCCCGCCCCGTACGGAGGGGGAGAGCATGGGCTCGAAGGAGCGGCACTCGCGCCCGGTGAGCCGCTCGACCCGCAGGCCGAGCGTCCGCTCGAAGGCCGCGAGGTCGTCGAGGTAGGCCATGTCGTCCGCGCCGCGGGCGACCTCGAGCGTGCCCTCGGTGCGGTAGTCGAGGTCGGCGCCGGTCTCGTCCTCCAGTTCCGCGCGGAACGCCGGCCACGCCGCCAGCGAGGCGAGGCCGAGCCGCAGCAGCGGCTCCTCCGTGTAGGTCACCTCGCTGACCGGCGCGAGCATCCCGGCCGACGCGTACGTGGCGCCGCCTCCGGGTGCGGGGTCCACCACCGCCACAGACAGGCCCCGCCGCGCCGTGCGCCAGGCGGCGGCCAGGCCGGTCACGCCGCCACCCACGATCACGACGTCGTAGCCGGACTGGGCATCGGATGGCGATGTGCGGGACACAGCGCTCCCTTCGCCGGCATTACCCGGATCAGGTCGGGGCGGTCGAGAGCCTCGCGCTCTCCTCTCAGCCCGGTCCGCCGGGCTCCCGCGCGTCTTACGCCCACCAGCGTAGTACGTCGCCCATAACGGCCTATCGCCGGACCGGCGGCCGTCGCACGCGAACGTCCGGACCCGGGCGGTCCGGCGGGTACGCGGCGTTTCCTCACAACGCAGGCCCCCGCGAAAGTGCGCGTCAATTGCCCAACTCGTTATGGGGGGCCCGTTGGCCAGGGCCCCGGTTGACAATCTATGGTCAAGCTGTGGATCACGTCGTGGTGGTGGGTGCCGGCCTGGCCGGCGTGCGAAGCATCGAGGCGTTGAGGGCCCGTGGATTCACCGGCCGCATCACGCTCATCGGCGAGGAACACCATCGCCCCTATGACCGGCCCCCGCTGTCGAAGGCGGTGCTGCTGGGAGGCACCGACTCGACCGTGGTCGACTCCGATCTCGACGCCCTCGACGTGCGGCTGTGCCTCGGCACGGCGGCCAAGGGCCTGCGTGACGGCGTGCTGGAGACGACCGAGGGCGAGCTGGACTACGACGGCCTGGTCATCGCCACCGGCGCCACGCCGATCCGCCTGCGCGGCGAGGGCGTCCAGCACGTGCTGCGCACGATCGACGACGCGCTGGCGCTGCGCGAGCGGCTGGTCCCCGGCGCCCGCGTGGCCGTCGTCGGGGCCGGCTGGATCGGCGCCGAGGTCGCCACGGCCGCGGCCAGGGCCGGTTGCCGGGTGACCGTCGTGGAGGCGGGGGAGAGCCCGCTCGCCGTGGCGCTCGGGCCCGCCGTCGGCAGCCACACGGCCTCCTGGTACGCGCGGGCGGGCGTCGAACTGCTTCTCGGCGCGATGGTCGGCACCGTGGACGCCGACGGCCTCACGCTCATGTCCGGCGCCCGGGTGCCGGCCGACGTGATCGTCACCGGCGTCGGCGTGCGCCCGGCCGTCGACTGGCTGAAGGGCTCGGCCGTCCGGCTCGACGACGGGGTGGCCGTCGACGAGCACCTGCGCACGTCGCTGCCCAACGTGGTGGCGGTGGGCGACTGCGCGAACTGGTGGTCGCGCAGGTTCCGCACCCGGCTGCGGGTCGAGCACTGGGACACCGCGCTCCAGGCTCCCGACACCGCCGTCGCCACCCTGCTGGGCGAGGAGGCGGTCTACGACCCCGTGCCGTACTTCTGGTCGGAGCAGTTCGGTCACATGGTGCAGTTCGCCGGTCATCGGGAGGCCGGTGACCGCGTGCTGCTGCGCGGCGACCCGCGTACGGACGCGAAGTGGGCGGTGTGCTGGCTGACGGCGGAGGACCGGCTCGCCGCGGTGCTCACCGTCGACCGGCCGCGCGACGTGGTGCAGGGCCGCCGGATCGTCGAGAGCGGTCGGCGGCTCGATCCCACGCGGGTGGCCGACCCGGCCGTGCCGCTCCGCGACTGCATTATGACGTAATCGAGGTGTTTCCCGGCAGCTCCGCTGTGGTAAAGGTGGATCCGTGACGCTTACTGTTGCGAAGATCGACCGGGAGACCGACCAGCTCGTAGGGGAGTGGCTCCCCCTCTCGGAGGCCGCCAAGAAGCTCGGGCTCAGCATCGGCCGCGCCAAGCAACTCCTCAAGGACAAGAAGCTCGCCGGCGTACGGCGGGGCGGCGGAGAGCCGCAGATCCCCGCGGTGTTCGTCGCGGACGGCGAGGTGCTCAAGGGCCTGCCCGGCACGCTCACCGTGCTGTCGGACGCCGGATACGACGAGGTGGAGTCGATCCGGTGGCTGTTCACCCCGGACGACTCGCTGCCGGGGGCCCCGATCGACGCGATCGTGAAGGGCCGGCACACGGAGGTCAAGCGCAGGGCCCAGGCCCTCGGCTTCTGACCGTCCCGCCCCGTGGCATTGTTGGTCGGGTGAACGACACCCGGCGACAGCGGCTCGCGCAGGCCAGGCTCTACCTCTGCACCGACGGCAGGAGGAACCGCGGCGACCTGGAGAAATTCCTCGACGCGGTCCTCGCCGGCGGGGTGGACATCGTCCAGCTCAGGGAGAAGGGCCTGGAGGCGCGCGAGGAGCTCGACCTGCTCCAGGTCTTCCGCGCGGCCTGCGACCGGCACGGTGCGCTGCTGGCCGTCAACGACCGGGCGGACGTGGCCTACGCCGCCCGGCCCGACATCCTGCACCTGGGCCAGGACGACCTCCCGGTCCCGGTGGCCAGGGAGATCCTCGGTCCCGATGTCCTCATCGGCAGGTCCACGCACTCGGCCGCCGAGGCGTCGGCCGCCGCGGTGGAGCCGGGTGTGGACTACTTCTGCTGCGGGCCGATCTGGCCCACGCCCACCAAGCCCGGACGCCCCGCGCCCGGGCCGGCTCTGCTCGAGCACGCCGCGCGCCTCGGCGCCGACCGGCCGTGGTTCGGCATCGGCGGCATCGACCTGGGCAACCTCGACGAGGTGATGGCGCACGGCGTGCGCCGCGCCGTGGTCGTCCGCGCCATCACCGAGGCCGACGACCCCGGCGCCGCCGCCGCGGCGCTCAGGGCGCGGCTGTCCGCCGTCCCGATCTGACCCCGTACGCTCCCCGGGCGGCCGGACGCTCCGGGGATCCGGAGGTCCGGGAACGCCGTGGGGTCCGGGAGGCGGGGCCCCTCCTGCCGGGCGCGGCGGGTCAGGTGCGGCGGGAGGTCGCGGCGACCGCCAGGCCGGCCAGCGCCTCGCGGGCCCCCTCCTCGATCGGCGCCTGGTCGAGGGCGTGCAGCGCGTCGTCGAGATAGCGCTTGATCATGCCCTCGCACGAGGCGAGCGCGCCCGTCTCCTCGATGACCGTGCGCAGCCGTCCGACCCCCTCGGCGTCCAGTCCGGGATCGCCGAGCAGGGCTCGCACGACCTCCGCCTGGGCGGGGGTGGCGGAGGCGAGCGCGCGTGCGATCAACACGGTCCGCTTGCCCTCGCGCAGGTCGTCACCGGCGGGCTTGCCGGTCTCGGCCGGGTCGCCGAACACGCCGAGGATGTCGTCGCGGAGCTGGAAGGCGATGCCCACCTGCTGGCCGTACTGCACGCAGAGCCGGTCGATCCACGGGTGCTGGGCCTGGGCGGCGAGGACGAGCCCGAGCCGGAGCGGCTGCTCGACCGAGTACTTCCCGCTCTTGTAGAGGGCCACCCGCAGCGCGCTGTCGAACGTGCTCTCGCCCTGCGCCTGTTCGAGCAGGTCGAGGTACTGCCCGCACATCAGCTCGGTGAGCATGTAATCGTGCAACGGCTGGGCGACGGCGATCGCCTCGGGCGCCAGGCCGCTGGTGCGCCACATCTCCCCGGCCCACACGAGCAACAGGTTCCCCAGCAGCACGGCCGAGCCCTCGCCGAACTGCCGCGCCGAGCCGTGCCAGCCCGCCTCGGCGTGCATCCGTTCGAACCGGCGGTGCGCCGACGGCATGCCCCGGCGCACGTCGCTCGCGTCCATGACGTCGTCGTGGATGAGCGCACTGGCCTGGAGCAGTTCCAGCGAGGCGGCGGCGAAATGCAGTCCCGGGTCGTCGCCGCCCCCGGCGGCGCGCCACCCCCAGTGGCAGAAGGCGGGGCGCAACCGTTTGCCGCCCGCCAGGAAATCCTCCGCGGCGGTGAGCAGGGCGGCCAAATGAGAATCACCGAAGTGTGGTCGCTGCCGGTCGAGGAACTCCCGGAGTGCGCGGTCCACCTCCGTACGGATGGAATCGAGCGAGACGGCGGAAGCGGTCATGCTCTGAGACTAACCGGGGTTGATCCGGACACCCAGCAGCAGATCCCCTTCAAGTGGGTTAACTCACTGCGTAAGGAAAACGTCCACATAGCAAGACTGCGACCATCGGAAAAAGCGGAGCGCTGTAACCTCTCCTGTATGGCTCTCGGTCTGCCCTCGCGGCTTCCTGATCGCGTCCCGACGGTCCGCGAACTACTGGCGGCGGGCGAGCGCTCGTTCTCGTTCGAGTTCATGCCGCCGAAGACCGACGAGGGGGAGCGCCAGCTGTGGCGGGCGATCCGCGAGCTGGAGGCGCTGCGGCCGACGTTCGTCTCCGTGACCTACGGCGCCGGCGGCTCGACCCGGGACCGCACGGTGGACATCGTCGAGCGGCTGGCGCACGAGACGACGCTGACCCCCGTCGCCCACTTCACCGCGGTCGACCACTCGATCCGCGAGCTGCGCCACCTCGTCGGCAGGTTCGCCGACGCGGGCGTGCGCAACATCCTCGCCGTACGCGGCGACCCGCGCGGCGGCAACCCCCTGGACGAGTGGGTCAAGCACCCCGAGGGGGTCCTGTACGCCGAGGACCTGGTGCGGCTGATCCGCCAGGCGGGCGACTTCTGCGTGGGGGTGGCCGCCTTCCCCTACAAGCACCCCAGGTCGGCGACCATCGAGTCGGACACCGAGTATTTCGTGCAGAAGTGCCGGGCCGGCGCGGACTACGCGATCACCCAGATGTTCTTCAGGGCGGACGACTACCTGCGGCTGCGCGACCGCGTGGCGGCCCGCGGGTGCGACACCCCGATCATCCCCGGCATCATGCCCGTCACCCAGATGAGCACGATCGCCCGGTCGGAGCAGTTGTCCGGCGCGCCGTTCCCGCCGGAGGTGGCCGAGCGGTTCGAGGCCGTCGCCGACGACCCCATGGCGGTCCGCCGCCTGGGGATCGAGCACGCCGTCGAGCTGTGCCAGACGCTTCTCGACGAGGGAGCGCCCGGCATCCACTTCATCACCTTCAATCGGTCGAGCGCGACCCGCGAGGTGTTCCAGGCACTGCACAGCGCGCCGGCCGCCGTCGCCGGCTGAGCCCCGGCCGTCCCGTCGGCCTCCGTCAGTGTTCGCGTCCGTCAGTTCTCGCGGGCTTCGCGCCCGGGCAGCGGCAGCCGCACCCCGGCGATGACGTACTCCTCGTAGCCGCCGGGGAAGACGAACCGGGTCATCAGGTCGGCGAACCCCACGTCTCGGTAGAGGTGCCGGGCCACCGTGGGCGCGTCGTGCGTCGACAGCACGGCCGTGCGCTCCGGGCGGTCCTCGCACAGCGCGTGGATCAACCGACGGCCGATTCCCCGGCCCTGGTGTTCCGGGCGCACGTGGATCTCGGCGATCTCCAGGGCGTCGCCGAACCAGTCCTCCGCCACCACCGGCCCGGCCCGGTCCTGCAGCGCCCCGCGTACGACGTCGTGCCACCACTGCCCGCGGCCGCCGTGGAAGCCGTACGCGAAGCCGGCGACGCCGCCGGGCTCCTGCGTGTCCTCGGCGAGCACGCAGGCGAAGTCGGGATAGGTGGCGTGGTTGCGCATGATCGCCAGGCGGCCCGCGAGCTGGTCGGACGGCGGGAGCATGGCGACCGTGTAGATCTCCAGCACCGTGTCCAGCACCGCCCTGAATCGGTCGGCCCCCACCCGTCGCAGTTCGATCACGCGTCGCACACTAGCAAAACCCGGCAGGACCGGTCCGCAGGCGTCATTCCACCTCGGCGGCCGTGCCTCCGGTGATGCGCAGCAGCTCCTCGTAGGACGTGGGGAAGACGGTGTGAGGGTGGCCCGCGGCGGCCCACACGACGTCGTGCTTGCCCAGCCACGTGTCCACCAGCGTCCGTACGGGCGCGGGGTGCCCGACCGGGGCGACGCCGCCGATGGGCTGACCGGTGTGCTCGCGGACGAATTCCGGGGTGGCCCTGCGTACCTTCGCCGCGCCCACGAGCCGGGCGATCAGATCGGTGTTCACCCGGTGGGCGCCGCTGGTCAGCACCAGCAGCGGGGCGCCGTCCGCGTCGAAGATCAGGCTGTTGGCGATCGCGCCGACCTCGCAGCCGAGCTGTGCCGCCGCCGTGGCGGCGGTCGGGGCGGCCTCGTCCAGGACGACGACGCGGCCCTCCACCTCGTGGGCCCGCAGGGCCTCCTGAACCCGGACGACGTTGGGATGCAACTTTTCTGCCACCCGGTCACTCTAAACGGATTGCCAGTACATACGCGGCCGATTATGGCCACTTACGATCACGCGGCTCACAATCGGACCGTAAGGTGAGTCCTTTGATCGAGAAACGGACTTATGAGGGGGTTTGGTCATGATGAGAGGTCGACGGCGACTGCTCGTCGCGGTGGGGGCGGCGACGTTCGCGACCGCCTTCGCGGCGACCGGCGTGAGCGGCACGGCGCAGGCGCGCACCGCCGTGTCCGCGGGGGTCGTGACCACGGGGACCGTGCTCCCGGTGTCCACGGCGCTCCCTGCGCTCGCGGCGCGGAGCGCCGTCCCCGCCCGTGCCACCGGTTACCCGTCGTTCACCGCCCCGGGCAAGACGCTCAAGCTCGGCGCCAAGGGCTCCGCCGTCAAGGCGCTGCAGGCCCGGCTCAAGGAGCTGGGATACGTGCCCGGCAGCCTCGACGGCCAGTATGGCGGGGCCACACTGACGGCGGTCTGGGCGTTCCAGAAGGTGCAGGGGATCACCCCGACCAGCACGATCGCCGCCCGCACCTGGAGGGCGCTGGAGAATCCCCGTGCGCCCAAGGTTCTGGTGTCCGGGGGTAAGGCGAATCGCGTCGAGGTGAACCTGACCAAGCAGGTGATGGTTTTGTATCGGGGCGGTGAGCCGGTGCTGATCAGCCACATCTCCAGCGGCAGCGGCGTCCCCTACACCGAGTACGCCACCTGGAACGGCAAGCGGCAGCGCTTCTCCGGCAGCGCCCGCACGCCGACCGGCGACTACAAGACCACTTGGCGGGTCAAGGGCTGGCACCGGTCCTACCTGGGGCAGCTCTACAACCCCGTCTTCTTCAACGGCGGCATCGCGCTCCACGGCGCGCTGTCGGTGCCGCTCTATCCGGCGTCGCACGGCTGCGTGCGGCTGCCCATGAACGTGGCGGAGATCCTGCCGGGCATGCTCGGCAAGGGAGTCCCGGTGCACGTCAGGGGCGCCTTCCAGCGCTAGTTCCACCCCCGGAGGGGCCCTGCGCGAGGTGGTCGCGCGGGGCCCTTTCGTCGTCTGTCGCCCCCTTTTGTGACGCAGTCCTCGAACACGTATTCGTTGACATCCTTGACAGGGGACACGATCGAATTTATGTTCGATGGGGTGGGCGCGAGACTCGCGGCTCGCGCCCACCCCGTTGGATTCGTGCCTTCGTCGTCGGCGGAGACGGATGCGGCACGGCCCGCGGCGTGGGCCGGACGGGGAGAGGGGAAGCTCCTCGTCCGGCCGCCCACGGGACAAAGCGTCGGGCGATCTCGGGCGGTTCACGAGATCTCCCGGCCGGCGAAATTGTCGGTGCGGTCTGCGACTGTGAAGTCACCGGCGACCTTCGCCGGAGTGCCACGACTCAAGGAGGCGGGCATGACTGAGCAGAACGACGATCAGAAGAGCGGGCCCCGGCTCTCTCAGGCGGTTCTGGCACACCTCGCGGACGCCAGGGCATGCCTCGCGGACGCCACCGTCGGGCCCACCCCCGCGGACCGCTACGTGTCGGCCCATCTGGCGGCCCTGCGTGCGGCGGCCGGAATCCTCGCGGCCCGTCCACGTCCGATGGACGGCCGCAGGCGGCGGCTGCGCAGCGCCTGGGAGCTGCTGCCGGAGGCCGAGCCCAAGCTCGCGGACTGGGCGGCCTACTTCGCGGTGAGCGCGACCAAGCGTGCGGCGGCCGAGGCCGGAATGGTCCGCGCCGTCACGCAGAACGACGCGGAGGAAATCATAGCGGAGGCGGACAGGTTCGTCGGAGAGGTGGAGTCGATCCTCGGCCTGCCCGGCCGCCCCACCCTGCCGATGGCGGGCTGACGCCGCGTCCCGGGCCGTGAGCCGCACCGGCGACGCTGGTGGTTCTGCCGGTCGCCACGAGGTGCTCGGCGTATGCAAGGACGCCTCGGCCCACGGTGATCGTGATCCGAGCCTTCCCGCCTCCGCTCATACCCGGGACCATACTCACGGCGGGCGGTCAGACGGGGTCGCGCTCCAGGGGGCAGCTCATGCAGCGCGGCCCGCCGCGTCCGCGGCCGAGCTCGCTGCCGCGGATCGTGATGACCTCGACGCCGTGCCTGCGCAGGTGGTTGTTGGTCGTGGTGTTGCGTTCGTAGGCGACCACCACACCCGGCTCCAGCGCCAGCACGTTGCAGCCGTCGTCCCACTGCTCTCGCTCGGCCGCGTGCACGTCCTGCGTCGGCGTCAGGACCTTGATGTCGTCCAGGCCGAGGGCTCGCGCGATCGCCTTGTGCATGTCCTCCGGCGGGTGATCGGTGACCTTGAGCTCCTTGTCGGTGTCGCCCGGCTCCACCGTGTAGGAGGGGAGCATGCCGAGCCCGGCGTATTTCGTGAACACGCCCACGTCGACGTTGGTCATCACGGTGTCGAGGTGCATGAACGCGCGAGTCTTGGGCAGATCGAGCGCCACGATGCGGGTCGCCGATCCCGCGCGGAACAGGTTGGTCGCGAGCATCTCGACCGCCTGCGGCTGGGTGCGCTCGCTCACGCCGACCAGCACCACGCCGTCGCCGAGCACCAGGACGTCGCCGCCCTCGATGGTGGCCGGGGCCATCCGCACGCCCTCGTACCAGACGTTGAACCCGCCGCCGGCGGGGTTGCCGTATCCCGCGGCGAACAGCGGGTGCCACCGGTAGACCGCCTCGTAGTTGACGGTCTCCCGCCTGCGCGCCTTCTTGCGCATCGGGTTGATCGAGACCCCGTCGTACACCCAGCAGGAGGTGTCGCGGGCGAACAGGTGGTTGGGCAGCGGAGGGAGGACGAAATCGTCCATGCCCAGCGTGTGGAAGGTGATGGAGCCCGGGTCACAGCCCAGCTCCATGATCTCGCGTTTGGTGATCCCGCCGGTCAGCAGCGGTGCGAGCGTGTCCGCGTCGAGGGCGTCGAGCGTGTTGCGGATCGCGTCGGCGGCCAGCGGGCCGAACCAGTGCTCGTCGACGCTGCCGTCGAGGATGTGCTTGCGTGCGTCGGGGATCTCGATCACCTCCCGCAGGAGGTCGCCGAGGTGGTGCACCTCGATGCCGCGCCCGGCGAGCACCTCGCACCACTCCCGGTGCTCCTCCAGCGCGCGGTGCACCCACAGCACGTCGTCGAACAGCAGGCCGTCCTTGTTGCCCGGGGTGAGCCGCTTGAGCGCGAGTTCGGGGATGTCGACCAGGACGCGGCGAAGCCTGCCCACCTCGGAGCCCACGTGAAACGTCATATCCTGCCTATCCCCGCGTGACAGGAATCACTCGTACCGGCGGCTCCCCGATGCGGAGGCGCCGCCCGTGACTACGCCGAGAGGGCGGGCACGGGGAGCCGCGTACGGACCGGACGGGAGGTCAGAAGGACTCGACGGCGCGGCGGGCCTCCGCGTCGAGCACGCCCCAGTGGATGAACTCCTCGGTCAGCTCGACCGGCGACTTGTCGTAGATGACCGCGAGCGAGCGCAGGTCCTCCTGCCGGATCGACAGCACCTTGCCGTTGTAGTCGCCGCGCTGGCTCTGGATGGTGGCGGCGTAACGGGCAAGCGGACCGGCCTTGTCCTTCGGCAGCTGCGACAGCCGCTCCAGATCGATGACCAGCTTGGGAGCGGGCGCAAGCGGGCTGGGGGCGGCTCCGCCCGGAAGAAGCTCGGACACCGGCACTCCGTAGAAATCCGCGAGCTCTGCGAGCTTCTGCACGGTCACCGCGCGGTCGCCCCGCTCATAGGAGCCCACGACGACGGCCTTCCACCGTCCGCGGGACTTCTCTTCCACACCGTGCAGGGACAGTCCCTGCTGGGTTCGGATGGCGCGCAGGCGCGCGCCCAGCGACTTGGCGTAGTCAGACGGCATCGTGTGGCCCCCGGCTTTCTATGTCTCTTCTCACTTGATTGTGCGTCCTTGTCCTAAGCGTTCCAAACACCGGGGCTGGCACCGTGACCGGCACCTTCGGTGACCGCTGCGTCGGGTTTTACCCAGGAAGGTCGCGTGTTGTGGTTACGGACAGTGACGGTAAAGCCGACACTCCCAAAGGTCAAGCTGATTGGAAAAAAGAGCGTCAAACAGTGCTCTCACCGAAATCCCCGACACCCGGTGTGATGCGGCTTCCGATCCCCTGACGCGTCCCCTGCCACGTCCCCTGCCACGTCCCCCGCACGTCCCCGGGCTTCCGCCTCGCGTCCTCGTCACGCCGCCGGTGAACGGTCCCTCCACGGGGCATCGCCCCTGGCGGGAGGGGGGTTCCCAGACGGCCCTGATACTCTAAGCAGACCTGACACCCTTTTAAGACCCGTCCCGTGAGGCGGGAAAGGTGGTGAGTTTCATGTCTGATGCCCGAAATCAGGCCCGTTCCGTCCTGGAGGGGCCCGACATCCACCGGGCGCTCACACGGATCGCGCACGAGATCATCGAGCGGACCAGGGGCGCGGAGAGCGTCGTCCTGCTCGGCATCCCCACCCGTGGCGCCACCCTCGCGCAGCGCCTGGCCGGGCGCATCGCGCAGTTCGAGGGGATAAAGGTTCCCGTCGGCGCCATCGACGTCACGATGTACCGCGACGACCTGCGCCTGCGGCCCGCGCGCCCACTCGGCCACACCGATCTGCCGCCGGACGGCGTCGACGGCAGGACCGTCGTCCTCGTCGACGACGTCCTCTACTCCGGCCGCACCGTGCGCGCCGCGCTCGACGCGCTGAACGACGTGGGCAGGCCCAGGGCGGTCCAGCTCGCCACGCTCGTGGACCGCGGCCACAGGGAGCTTCCGATCCGCGCCGACTACGTCGGCAAGAACCTGCCGACCTCGAAGAGCGAGAAGGTCAAGGTCTTCCTGGAGGAGACGGACGGGCGCGACGCGGTCGTGCTCATCAAGGAGGACGACCGATGAAGCAGCACCTGATCTCGGCCGGCGACCTCGCCCGCGACGACGCGCTCCTCATCCTCGACACGGCCGAGGAGCTGGCCCGGGTCTCGCAGCGGTCCATCAAGAAGCTGCCGACGCTGCGCGGCCGCACGGTGGTGAACCTCTTCTACGAGGACTCCACCCGGACCCGCATGTCCTTCGAGGCCGCGGCCAAACGCCTGTCGGCCGACGTCATCAACTTCTCCGCCCGCGGGTCGAGCGTGTCCAAGGGCGAGTCGCTGAAGGACACCGCGCGCACCCTGGAGGCCATGGGCGCCGACGCCGTCGTGATCCGGCACGGCGCCTCGGGCGCGCCGCACCGCCTGGCCACCTGGGTGCGCGGCAGCGTGGTCAACGCCGGGGACGGCACCCACGAGCACCCCACCCAGGCGCTGCTCGACGCCTTCAGCATCCGCCGCAGGCTGGGCCGGATCGAGGGCCTGAAGATCGCCGTCGTCGGCGACGTGCTGCACAGCCGGGTCGCCCGGTCGAACGTGCTGCTGCTGCACACGCTCGGTGCGGAGGTGACGCTGGTCGCGCCGCCGACCCTGCTGCCGGTCGCGGTGGAGAGCTGGCCCTGCCAGATCTCCTACGACCTCGACGCCGTGCTGCCCAAGTCGGACGTCGTGATGATGCTGCGGGTCCAGCTCGAACGGATGAACGCGGCCTACTTCCCCTCGGCGCGGGAGTACAGCCGCCGCTACGGCCTCGACCGCGACCGCTTCGCCCGCCTGCACGACGACGCCATCGTCATGCACCCCGGCCCGATGAACCGCGGGATGGAGATCTCCGCGGAGGTCGCCGACTCGCCGCGCTCGACGATCGTGGAGCAGGTCGCCAACGGCGTGACGGTCCGGATGGCCGTTCTCTACCTGCTGCTCGGCGGTTCCGAGCCGGCGATCGGGGGCGCCGAATGAGCACGTACGACCTTCACGAGGAGACTGTGACCACCATCCTCATCAGGGGCGCCCGGATCCTGGGCGGCGCCCCGAGCGACATCCTGCTGCGCGACGGCGCCGTGGCGGAGACGGGCGGCCTCGCGGGCACGCGGGCGGACCAGACGATCGACGCCGACGGGCTGATCGCCCTGCCCGGCCTGGTGGACCTGCACACCCACCTGCGCGAGCCGGGCCGGGAGGACGCGGAGACCGTCGAGACCGGCACCCAGGCCGCGGCGCGCGGCGGATACACCGCCGTCCACGCCATGGCCAACACCTCCCCGGTCGCCGACACCGCCGGCGTCGTGGAGCAGGTCTGGCGGCTGGGCCGCCAGCACGGCCACTGCGACGTCCAGCCCGTGGGCGCGGTGACCTCCGGCCTGGAGGGCCGCCAGCTCGCCGAGCTCGGCGCGATGGCCGACTCCGCGGCCCGCGTGCGGGTCTTCTCCGACGACGGCAAGTGCGTGTCGGACGCCGTGCTGATGCGCCGGGCGCTGGAGTACGTCAAGGCGTTCGACGGCGTCATCGCCCAGCACGCCCAGGAGCCGCGGCTGACCGAGGGCGCCCAGCTCAACGAGGGCGCGGTGTCGGGCAGGCTCGGACTGACCGGCTGGCCGGCGGTCGCCGAGGAGGCGATCATCGCCCGTGACTGCCTGCTCGCCGCGCACGTCGGGTCCCGGCTGCACGTCTGCCACGTCTCCACCGCCGGGTCCGTCGAGATCATCCGCTGGGCCAAGTCGAAGGGCTGGGACGTGACCGCCGAGGTCACCCCGCACCACCTGCTGCTGACCGACTCCTGCGCGGAGAGCTCGCCGCTCGGGCCGTACAACCCGATCTACAAGGTCAACCCGCCGCTGCGCACCGACGAGGACGTGCGGGCGCTGCGCGAGGCGCTGGCCGACGGCACGATCGACTGCGTGGCCACCGACCACGCGCCTCACCCGGTCGAGGACAAGGAGACCGAGTGGGCCGCGGCGGCCATGGGGATGATCGGCCTGGAGACGGCCCTGTCCGTGGTCCAGGAGGCCATGGTCGAGACCGGGCTGCTCGACTGGGCCGGCGTCGCCGACCGCATGTCCGCGCGGCCGGCCAGGATCGGCCGGCTGGCCGGGCACGGCCACCCGATCGAGCCCGGCGTCCCCGCCAACATCACGCTGTACGACCCGTCGGTCCGGCAGCCCGTGGACCCGGCGGCGATGGCGTCGAGGAGCCGCAACACCCCCTACGAGGGACTGACCCTGCCCGGCCGCGTCGTCGCCACCTTCCTGCGCGGCCGTCCCACCGTTCTCGAAGGGAAGCTCGTATGACAGCCCTGCTCGTGCTCGAGGACGGACGCGTCTTCGAGGGAACGCCGTACGGCGCCGTTGGCGAGACGTTCGGCGAAATGGTCTTCAACACCGGCATGACCGGCTACCAGGAGACGCTCACCGACCCCTCCTATCACCGCCAGATCGTGGCGATGACCGCGCCGCACATCGGCAACACCGGTGTCAACGACGAGGACCCGGAGTCCGGCAGGGTCTGGGTCGCGGGCTACGTGGTGCGCGAGCCGTCGCGGATCCCGTCGAACTGGCGCTCCCGCAGGACGCTCGACGACTACCTGCGCGACCAGGGCGTCGTCGGCATCGCGATGCCCGGCACCCGCGCCCTCACCCGTCACCTGCGCGAGCGCGGCGCGATGCGCGCGGGCATCTTCAGCGAGGGCGGCGAGGTCGCCGAGCTGGTCGAGCGGGTGCGGCGCTCGCCCGGCATGGAGGGCGCGGACCTGGCCCGCGAGGTCAGCACGGGCGAGCCCTACGTCGTGCCGGCCGTGGGGCGCAAGCGCTTCACCGTCGCGGCGGTCGACCTCGGCATCAAGGCCATGACCCCGCAGCGGATGTCCGAGCGGGGCTGCGAGGTGCACGTGCTGCCCGCGACCGCCAAGGCGGCCGACATCCTCGCCCTCGACCCCGACGGCGTCTTCTTCTCCAACGGCCCCGGCGACCCCGCCGCCGCCGGATACGCGGTCGAGTCCCTGCGGGAGGTGCTGGGCGAGAGCGTGCCGTTCTTCGGCATCTGCTTCGGCAACCAGATCCTCGGCCGGGCGCTCGATCTCGGCACCTACAAGCTGCGGTACGGCCACCGCGGGGTGAACCAGCCGGTGCAGGACCGAAGGACCGGCAAGGTCGAGATCTCGGCGCACAACCACGGTTTCGCCGTGCGGGCGCCGCTGGACGGGCCCTTCGAGACGCCGTACGGCGCGGCGGAGGTCAGCCACGTCAACCTCAACGACGACTGCGTGGAAGGGCTGCGCCTGCTGGACCGCCCGGCGTTCAGCGTGCAGTACCACCCCGAGGCGGCCGCGGGCCCGCACGACGCCGCGTACCTGTTCGACGAGTTCTGCGAGCTGATGGAGAAGAAGGGGGCCCAGGGTGCCTAAGCGTACGGACATCAGGTCCGTCATGGTGATCGGCTCCGGCCCGATCGTCATCGGACAGGCGTGTGAGTTCGACTACTCCGGCACCCAGGCCTGCCGCGTCCTGCGCAGCGAGGGCTTCCGGGTCATCCTCGTCAACAGCAACCCGGCCACGATCATGACGGACCCGGAGTTCGCCGACGCCACCTACGTCGAGCCGATCACGCCGGACATCGTCGAGAAGATCATCGCCAAGGAGCGGCCCGACGCGCTGCTGCCCACGCTGGGCGGCCAGACGGCGCTCAACACGGCCGTGGCACTGCACGAGGCGGGCGTGCTCGACAAGTACGGCGTCGAGCTGATCGGCGCCGACATCGACGCCATCCAGGCGGGGGAGAACCGCGAGCGGTTCAAGGAGATCGTCGCCAAGGTGGCCGCCGAGCGCGGCCTCAACGCCGAGTCGGCGCGCAGCGTGATCTGCCACACCATGGACGAGTGCCTGCGCGGGGCCGACGTGCTGGGCTACCCGCTCGTCGTCCGCCCGAGCTTCACCATGGGCGGCGCCGGCTCCGGCTTCGCCCACGACGAGCAGGAGCTGCGCCGCATCGCCGGCGCCGGCCTCGACGCGTCCCCGACCACCGAGGTCCTCCTGGAGGAGTCGATCCTCGGCTGGAAGGAGTACGAGCTGGAGGTCATGCGGGACCGCAACGACAACGTGGTCATCGTGTGCTCCATCGAGAACATCGACCCGATGGGCGTCCACACCGGCGACAGCGTGACCGTGGCGCCCGCGCTGACCCTGACCGACCGCGAGTACCAGAACATGCGCGACGTCGCGATCGCGGTCATCCGCGAGGTCGGCGTCGACACCGGCGGCTGCAACATCCAGTTCGCGGTCGACCCGCAGACCGGCCGGATGATCGTCATCGAGATGAACCCGCGTGTGTCGCGGTCGTCGGCGCTGGCGTCCAAGGCCACCGGCTTCCCGATCGCCAAGATCGCCGCCAAGCTCGCGATCGGCTACACCCTCGACGAGATCCCCAACGACATCACCAAGGAGACCCCGGCGTCGTTCGAGCCGTCGCTCGACTACATCGTGGTCAAGGTGCCGAGGTTCGCGTTCGAGAAGTTCGCCGGGGCCGACGAGACGCTGACCACCCACATGAAGTCGGTCGGCGAGGCGATGGCGATCGGCCGATCGTTCCCCGAGGCGCTGCAGAAGGCGCTGCGGTCGCTGGAGAAGAAGGGGTCCTCGTTCAGCTGGGCGGGCGAGCCGGGCGACCTGGACGAGCTCCTGGAGGCCTGCCGCAGGCCCCACGACGGGCGGCTGCGCACGATGCAGCAGGCCATCAGGGCGGGCGCCACCCCCGAGCAGGTCCACGAGGCCACGAAGGTGGACCCGTGGTTCGTCGACCAGCTCTTCGCCATCGACGAGGTCGCCCGGTCGATCACCGCGCTCGACCGGCCCACGCTCGAGCTGGCCAAGCGGAACGGCTTCAGTGACGCGCAGATCGCCGAGATCCTGGGCGTGCCGGAGGCCGAGGTGCGGGCCGAGCGCCACGAGCTCGGCGTGCGGCCCGTCTACAACACCGTCGACACCTGCGCCGCCGAGTTCGCCGCGCGCACGCCGTACCTCTACTCCACGTACGACGAGGAGACCGAGGTGCCGGTGGGGGACCGGCCCAAGGTGATCATCCTGGGCAGCGGGCCCAACCGCATCGGCCAGGGCATCGAGTTCGACTACGCCTGTGTGCACGCCTCGTTCGAGCTGGCCAAGGCCGGCTACGAGACCGTCATGGTCAACTGCAACCCCGAGACCGTCTCGACCGACTACGACACCTCCGACCGGCTCTACTTCGAGCCGCTCACGCTGGAGGACGTCCTGGAGGTCGTGCACGCCGAGCAGGAGACCGGGCCGGTCGCCGGCGTCATCGTGCAGCTCGGCGGCCAGACGCCGCTCGGGCTCGCGCAGGCGCTCAAGGACGCCGGGGTGCCGGTGGTCGGCACCTCGCCCGAGTCGATCCACCTCGCCGAGGACCGCGGGGCGTTCGGCCGGGTCCTCGCCGAGGCCGGGCTGACCGCGCCCAAGCACGGCACCGCGATGACCGTGGACGAGGCCAAGGCCGTCGCCGACGAGATCGGCTACCCCGTGCTCGTACGGCCGTCGTACGTGCTCGGCGGGGCGGGCATGGCCATCGTGTACGACGAGGACACGCTGGCGACCTACATGGCAAGGGCGGCCTCCGAGCACCCGGTGCTGATCGACCGGTTCCTCGACGACGCCATCGAGATCGACGTGGACGCGCTGTTCGACGGCGAGGAGCTCTACCTCGGCGGCGTCATGGAGCACATCGAGGAGGCCGGCATCCACTCCGGCGACTCGGCGTGCGCCCTGCCCCCGATCACGCTGGGCGGGTTCGACATCAAGCGGATCCGCGCGGCCACCGAGGCCATCGCTCGCGGCGTGGGCGTGCGCGGCCTGCTGAACGTCCAGTACGCCCTGGCCTCCAACGTGCTGTACGTCCTGGAGGCCAACCCCAGGGCCAGCCGTACGGTGCCGTTCGTGTCCAAGGCCACGGCGGTGCCGCTGGCGAAGGCGGCGGCGCGGGTGATGCTGGGCGCGACGATCGCCGAGCTGCGCGCCGAGGGCATGCTGCCGGACGGGTACGACGGCGGCACGCTGCCGATGGACGCGCCGGTGGCGGTCAAGGAGGCGGTGCTGCCGTTCAACCGGTTCCGCGGCGTGGACATCGTGCTCGGGCCGGAGATGCGCTCGACCGGCGAGGTCATGGGCATCGACGAGTTCTTCGGCACGGCCTTCGCCAAGTCGCAGCTGGCGGTCTACAGCTCGCTGCCGACCAAGGGGCGGGCGTTCGTCTCGGTCGCGAACAAGGACAAGCGGGCCATGATCTTCCCTGTGAAGGTGCTCGCGGACCTCGGTTTCGAGATCCTGGCCACGGAGGGCACCGCCGAGGTGCTGCGCCGCAACGGCGTACGTGCCAAGATCGTGCGCAAGCACAGCGAAGGCACCGGTCCCGACGGCGAGCCGACGATCGTGCGGCGCATCCTCGACGGGGAGGTGGACCTCATCGTGAGCACTCCGTTCGGCAGCCCCGGCCAGTCCGGGCCGCGCCTGGACGGGTACGAGATCCGCACCGCCGCCGTCAACCGCGGCATCGCCTGCGTCACGACCGTCCAGGGCCTGGCGGCCGCCGTCCAGGGCATCCTGCACATCGCCAGGGGTGACATCGACGTGCGTTCCCTCCAGGAACACGCCAGGAGGCTGCGAGACTAGCCCGAACACACGCGGAGGGCTTGGGCGCCCGTCGCCGCGCGAGCGGAGCGGGCGCCAGGAACAGGGAGCAGGGAGTGGCCGGCAGTCCGGTTCAGGTCACGGGCACGGTGCTGACGACGCGCCGCGTGGACGCCTACCATGCGCTGACCGTCGTCGCACCGGGCATCGCCGACCGGTTCCGGCCCGGCCATTTCGTCACGGTCGCCGTCGGGGGCCGCGACTCCTCGATGCTCACCCGGCGGGCCTTCACGATTCACGACGTGAAGCCGGACTACGGTGGCACGGTGGAGCTCGTCTTCGGCGTTCGCGGCGCGGGGACGGCCTGGCTCGCCGACCTGCGGGCGCGCGACACGCTCGACCTGGTCGGCCCGCTCGGCCGTCCCTTCCCCCTGCCGCGCGACCCCTGCACCTGCGTGCTGGTGGGCGACGAGCACGGCGCGGCGGCGCTGTTCGCGCTGGGGGACGCGTTGCAGCAGCGGGGGTGCCGCATCGACTTCGTGCTGGGGGCGCCGTCGGCCGACCGGGTCTTCGGGGCGCTGCGGGCCCGCCGGATGGGCGAGACGACCACGCTGACGACCGAGGACGGCTCGCTCGGCATGCGCGGCACGGTGACCGACGTGCTGCCCGGCGTGATCGCCGACGCTCGGGCCGACGCGGTCTACGCGTGCGGCCCCATGGAGATGCTGCGCGGCGTCACGGCGGTCGCCGCCGACTTCGACATCCCCGTGCAGGTGGCCGTGGAGGAGTCCATGGCCTGCGGCATCGGCGTCTGCATGACGTGCGTGGTGCCGGTGATCGGCGACGATGGCGTGACCCGCATGGTCCGCGCCTGCACCGAGGGCCCGGTGTTCCGGGGCGAGCGGGTGCGGTTCGACGACGTCGGGACCATCCCGTTCGACGCGCTCGGCGCGCCCGGTGGCCGGCATGCCTGAGCCGGGACGGGGGGACCGGCGGTGACGGCCGACCTCCGGACCTATCTGGCGCATGTGGAGTTGCCCAACCCGGTGCTGACCGCCTCCGGCTGCGGGGGGACCGGCCGCGAGCTGGCCCAGTTCTCCGACGTCCACCGGCTGGGCGCGTTCGTCACCCGGTCGATCACCATGGCCCCCCGCGCGGGACGGCCGACGCCGCGGATGGCCGAGACCCCTTCCGGGCTGCTGAACGCCGTGGGCCTGCAGGGCCCGGGCGTCGAGGCGTTCCTGGAGCGCGAGCTGCCCTGGCTGGCCGAGCGGGGCGCCCGCACGGTGGTCTCGATCGGCGGCGGCACCGTGACCGAGTACACCGCGCTGGCGCGGCGCCTGGCCGGCGCCGCCGGCATCACCGCCGTGGAGATCAACCTGTCGTGCCCGAACGTCGAGGACCGCGGCAGGGTGTTCGCCCGTGACGGGGCCGCCGCGGCGGAGGTCGTGGCGTCGGTGCGCGCGGCCACGCCGTACGAGGTGCCGGTGATCGCCAAGCTGTCGCCGGACGTGGCGGACGTCGTCGCGGTCGCGCGGGCGTGCGTCGACGGCGGCGCCGACGCCCTCGCGATGATCAACACGCCGGTCGGGATGAGCATCGACGTCGACACGATGCGCCCCGCGCTCGCGGCCGGCACCGGCGGCCTGTCCGGCCCCGCCGTACGGCCCCTGGCGGTGCGCTGCGTGTGGCAGGTCCACGCGGCGCTGCCCGGGGTGCCCATCGTGGGCATGGGCGGCGTGACGACTGGCAGGGACGCCCTTGAGCTCATCCTGGCGGGCGCCTGCGCCGTCGCGGTGGGCACGGCGCTGTTCCACGACCCCTACGCCTGCCCGCGCGTCCTGAGGGAGCTTGAGGAGCTCCTGCAGGAGCGCGGGTTCGACCGGCTCGCCGACGTCGTGGGCCTGGCCCACCGCCCGGCGGGCGCGCAACCACGAACACGCACAGATCTCGAGGAGAGTTCGCTTTGACCACGCCCGCTCCCATCGCCGTCGCCCTGGACGCGCCCGACCTGGAGACCGCGGCCCGCTGGGCCGGCCTGGTCACCCCGCACGTCTCCACGGTGAAGGTGGGACTGGAGCTCTACCTGCGGTACGGGCCCGACGTGATCGCCTCGGTGCGCGGCGCGAGCGGCGTGCAGGTCTTCCTGGACCTCAAGCTGCACGACATCCCGAACACCGTGGCCGCCGCCGCCCGGGCCGTCGCCCGGCTCAAGCCCACCTACCTGACCGTGCACGCCGCCGGGGGGCCCGCCATGGTGCGGGCGGCCGTCGAGGCCTCCCCCGGCACACGGATCGCGGCCGTGACGCTTCTGACGTCGCTCTCCGAGGCCGATCTCCGCGAGGTCGGCATCCAGGGACCCCCGGTCGACGCCGCGCGCCGTATGGCCGCCGTGGCCGTCGGAGCGGGGGCGCAGGCCCTCGTCTGCTCGCCCAGGGAGGTCGCCGCCGTACGCGCCGAGGTCGGTCCGGACGTGACGCTCATCACTCCGGGCGTACGGCCCGTCGGCGCCGACACCCAGGACCAGGCGAGGGTGGCCACCCCGGAGGACGCGATCGCCCAGGGGGCCGACCTCCTCGTGATCGGCCGGCCCATCACCGGGGCGCCCGACCCCGGCGCGGCCGCCGCCGGGATCGCCGCCGCGCTGCGCCGCGTGAGCCCCTGACGGCTCGCCGGACGCGAGTCCGCGAGCCGTCAGGGAAACGGCTCGGCGAGGGTCTTCGCGGCCCGTGAACGTCTCATGCGGCCGTCACCAAGCGTCATCCGGTTCCGGGCCTGCTGAGGCGGTTTTGATCTACGAAGAGTAACTTTTCGAATACCAAAAGTAGTAAAATCAATTTTGTAGTCGCAGAACCCCCGCTTGACGTTGCCGTTACGGCCAAGACCAGCTAGTTTCCCCCATCGTCCGAGTACATCGACAAGAAATTCGAGGTGACCCGGCGTGGCTCTTCCTCCCCTGACCCCCGAGCAGCGCGCCGCAGCTCTTGAGAAGGCTGCCAAGGCACGCAAGGAGCGTGCCGAGGTCAAGAACCGGCTCAAGCACGGCGCGGTTTCTCTGGCTGAGGTGCTGAAGGATGGGCAGACCGACGACGTCATCGGCAAGATGAAGGTCTCGGCTCTGCTGGAGTCGCTCCCTGGCGTCGGCAAGGTCCGCGCCAAGCAGCTCATGGAGCGCCTTGGTATCGCCGAATCCCGCCGTGTGCGGGGTCTCGGCGCCAACCAGCGCGCCTCCCTGGAGCGCGAGTTCGGCGGCGCCGAGAGCTGATCTCGGCGGCGTACGAACGAGTTTCACGGGGGTACGGAGTGACCGACACGTCCCGGTCCGCTGGAGATCGGGCCCACGAGGCAGTCGCGACCAGCGGGTTCCGGGCACGCGGCGGTGACTCCATGCCTCGCCCGCGCCTGACGGTCCTGTCCGGTCCGTCGGGTGTGGGGAAGTCCACGGTCGTCGCCGAGCTCCGGCGGTCCCACCCGGAGGTGTGGCTGTCGGTCTCGGTGACAACCAGGAAGCCCCGTCCGGGGGAGCGGCACGGCGTGGAGTACTTCTTCGCCGGCAACGACGAGTTCGACGAGCTCGTCGCCTCCGGCGAGCTCCTGGAGTGGGCCGAGTTCGCCGGCAACCGGTACGGCACGCCCAGGCGGCCCGTGCTGGAGAAGCTGGCGGCAGGCGTCCCCACCCTGCTCGAGATCGACCTGCAGGGCGCCAGGCAGGTGCGCACGACGATGCCCGAGGCCCTGCTCGTGTTCCTGGCCCCGCCGAGCTGGGAGGAGCTGGAGCGGCGGCTGCGCGGCCGCGGCACCGAGCCTCCCGACGTGATCGCCCGCCGTCTCGAGGCGGGCCGGATCGAGCTCGCGGCGGAAAAGGAGTTCGACCTCACGATCGTCAACACGTCCGTCAAGGACGTGTGCCACCGGCTGATAACCTTGATGGGAAACTCACCTAGCTAGGGGAATCACTGACGTGGCAAGCAGCTCCGCCTACGCGGAAGGCATCACCAACCCGTCGATCGACGCGCTCCTCGACATCGTCGACAGCAAGTACAGCCTCGTGATCATGGGGGCGAAGCGGGCGCGCCAGATCAACGCCTACTACTCGCAGCTCGGCGAGGGCCTGCTGGAATACGTGGGGCCCCTCGTGGAGACCCACGCCCAGGAGAAGCCGCTGTCCATCGCCCTGCGCGAGGTCTCCGAGGGCCTGCTCACCTCTGAGCCCATCGAGGGCTGAGCACCGCCTCCGTCATGACGTCTGTCGTGCTGGGCGTGAGCGCGGGCATCGCGGTCTACAAGTCCTGCGAGCTGCTCCGCCTTTTCACCGAGTCGGGACACGACGTGCGTGTCGTGCCGACCCGGGACGCTCTGCGGTTCGTCGGCGAGCCGACCTGGGCGGCGCTGTCGGGCAATCCGGTGACCACCGAGGTGTGGGAGTCGGTCCACGAGGTGCCGCACGTGCGCATCGGGCAGTCGGCCGATCTGGTCGTCGTGGCCCCGGCGACGGCGGACGTGCTGGCCCGGGCCGCGCACGGCATGGCCAACGACCTGCTCACCAACACCCTGCTCACGGCCCGTTGCCCGGTGGTGTTCGCGCCCGCGATGCACACCGAGATGTGGGAGCACCCGGCCACGCGGGCGAACGTGGCGACGCTGCGCGAGCGCGGCGCGATCGTGATCGAGCCCGCCGTCGGCAGGCTCACCGGCGCCGACACCGGCCCGGGGCGGCTGCCCGACCCCGCCGAGATCTTCGAGGTGTGCCGCCGCGTGCTGGCGGGCCGGCGCGAGGACCTGGCCGGGCGGCACGTCGTCGTCTCCGCCGGTGGCACCCGTGAGGCGATCGACCCCGTGCGTTTCATCGGCAACCGGTCCTCGGGGCTGCAGGGATACGCCCTCGCCCGTACGGCCGTCGCCCGGGGCGCGGAGGTCACGCTCGTGGCGGCGAACGTGACGCTGCCCGATCCCGCGGGCGTGAAGGTCGTGCGGGTGGAGTCGGCGCGGCAGCTGCGCGACGCGGTCCTTTCCGCGGCCGGGCATGCCGACGCGGTCGTGATGGCCGCCGCGGTCGCGGACTTCCGGCCCGTACGGCAGAGCGACACGAAGATCAAGAAGTCGTCCGCCGAACCCGATCCAATCCATCTGACGAAAAATCCCGACATCCTGGCCGAGCTGGGGGAGAACCGCCGGGCCAGGCGAGAGGCGTACGCCGCGGGAGACGCGCCCGCGCCCGAGGCTCCGGCGGGTCGCCGGGGCGTAGCCGGACACGGGCCTGGCGCCGCGCAGGAGGCCGGGGCAGGGCCGGGGCCGCGGGTGATCGTGGGCTTCGCCGCGGAGACCGACGACGTTCTGGCCAACGGCCGGGCCAAGCTGGCGCGCAAGGGCTGCGACCTGCTCGTGGTGAACCAGGTCGGGGAGAACCTGGCGTTCGGCACGCCGGACAACGCGGCCGTCGTCCTCACGGCGGAGGGCGGCTCCGTGGAGATTCCGAGGGGTCCCAAAGAGGATCTCGCCGACGTAGTGTGGGATTTGGTGGCGCAGCGTCTCGCCTGAATTCCGCGTGGTGCCGGTGCGGGCGCCCGCCCCGCCCCCGTAGGTCGTGCGTCGAGGGAGCGATCGCCATGCCGGTGTCCGCCACGATCAGGGAGCGCTGCCGGGCGATGCTCGGCCCCGGCGAGGACATCCGCTATGTGTTTCCCGCGGTGGCGCTGCCGCCTCCCGCCACGATCGGTTTCCTCGTCGTGGTCACGGACAGCTCCGTCACTCTGCTGTCCACCAAGATGTTCAGCAGGAACGAGCCGTCCGGCGTGTGGGCCCGCTACCCCCGCCGCACCCGCCTCGGCCCGGTCGAGTTCGGATCGGGGCCGCGCATCGAAATCGGCGGCATGACCCTGGAGGTCGACGACGAGTACGCCGCCGTGGTGGCGGCGGCCGACGCGGAGGCCTTCTCGCCCGGCGACCTGCCCAGAGATCCCTTACCCGACCTTTGACGGCGTGTCCGGAGACGCGTCGGGTCCTCTCGCCGGCCGCTGCGCCGATGACCGTAACCCGGACGGCTTCGCGGCTCCGCAGCCCGTAAGGCTAGACTCGCGTGAGCATCGAGTGGCCGCAGGTAGGGCACGGCTCTACCGCCGGTCACTCATGGACGTCAGCAGCCGCTGCATGAGGAGCCCTGAGTTGTCCCGTCGCCTGTTCACCTCCGAGTCGGTCACCGAGGGCCACCCGGACAAGATCGCCGACCAGATCAGTGACGCGATTCTCGACGCCATGCTTAAGGACGACCCCAAGAGCCGGGTCGCCGTCGAGACGCTGATCACTACTGGCCAGGTCCACGTCGCCGGCGAGGTGACGACGGAGACCTACGTCGACATCCCCGCGCTGATCCGCGAGAAGATCCTCGAGATCGGGTACGACGCCTCCCACAAGGGTTTCGACGGCGCCTCCTGCGGCGTGTCGGTGTCGATCGGCGCGCAGTCTCCGGACATCGCGCAGGGCGTGGACGACGCCTACGAGCACCGCGAGGGCGAGGGCGGCGACGCCTTCGACCGCCAGGGCGCCGGCGACCAGGGCCTCATGTTCGGCTACGCCTGCCGCGAGACCCCTGAGCTCATGCCGCTGCCGATCCAGCTCGCGCACCGCATGGCGCGCCGCCTGTCCGAGGTGCGCAAGAACGGCTCCGTGCCCTACCTGCGCCCCGACGGCAAGACCCAGGTCACGATCGAGTACGACGGCGACCGCCCGGTCCGCCTCGACACCGTGGTCGTCTCCACGCAGCACGCCCCGGAGATCGACCTGCGCGAGATGCTGACCCCCGACATCCGCGAGCACGTGGTCGAGCCGGTGCTGGCCGACCTGGAGATCGAGACCGAGGGTTACCGCCTGCTGGTCAACCCGACCGGCCGTTTCGAGATCGGCGGCCCCATGGGTGACGCCGGGCTCACCGGCCGGAAGATCATCATCGACACCTACGGCGGCATGGCCCGTCACGGCGGCGGCGCCTTCTCCGGCAAGGACCCGTCCAAGGTCGACCGCTCGGCCGCCTACGCCATGCGCTGGGTCGCCAAGAACGTCGTCGCGGCCGGCCTGGCCGACCGCTGCGAGGTCCAGGTCGCCTACGCCATCGGCAAGGCCCAGCCGGTCGGCCTGTTCGTCGAGACGTTCGGCACGGAGAAGGTGCAGATCGACGCGATCCAGGACGCGGTGCTCCAGGTCTTCGACCTGCGGCCCGCCGCGATCATCCGCGACCTCGACCTGCTGCGCCCGATCTACTCCGAGACCGCCGCCTACGGCCACTTCGGCCGTGAGGGCTTCTCCTGGGAGTCCACGGACCGGGCCGACGCCCTGCGTACGGCCGCAGGCCTGTGACCCCCTCCTGACGAGCGACCCATCATCGCCCCGGCGGCGCCCGCCCCTCGCGGCGGGCGCCGTTTGCGCGTGCGCGGACGTCCACAGACGGCGGGCGTACGTGTGATTGCGGCTCGCCGGGTCTGGTAGGACGTAGACGTGACCGAGCCGACCCGCGCCCCGCATCCTCAGGAGGCGCTTATTCCGGCGCCTCCGGCCGCCCCGCGGCGGGCCGCCGAGCGTACGCGGGGAACGGCTGAGCGGGCGAGCGCGTCCACGGGGGCGTCCAAAGGCGCATCCAGAGGCACATCTGCACGCGCGGCCACAGGCACGGCCAAGGGCGCTCGCGAGGCGGCGCCGGACCTCCCCGTCGCCCGGGTGGTGGTGGACACGCCGCTGCCGCATCTCGACCGGCCCTTCGACTACCTCGTCCCTACCACGATGGACGCCGAGGCGGTGCCCGGCTGCCGGGTGCGCGTCCGCTTCGCCGGCCAGCTCGCCGACGGTTACCTGCTCGAACGGCTGGCCGAGAGCGAGCACACGGGCCGGCTGTCCTTCCTGGAGCGGGTGATCTCCCCGGAGCCCGTCCTCACCCCCGACATCGCGCGGCTGGCCCGCGCCGTGGCGGACCGGTACGCCGGGACCATGCCGGACATCCTGCGGCTGGCCGTCCCGCCGCGGCACGCCCGGGTCGAGGCCGAGGCGAGGGCCCCCGCACGGCGGGCGGCTCCCCCCGGCGCCGGCGTGTCCCCGGCCGCCGAGGAGCCCGTACGCGTGACGGCGGACACCCGTGGCCCGCATGCGAGCCCCGTCGAGGGAGCGGAACCCGCAGAGCGGAATGCGGGCCAGACAGAGCAGGATGCGGGGCTCGCAGAGCGGGATGCCGGCCAGGCAGATGCGGGCCATACAGAGCAGGCGGCGGCCCGCGACGACGCGGCACCCGCGGCGACAGCGTGCGAGGAGGAGGCCCACGGGGGCACGGCGCCGCACGAGACTGCGCCACACGAGACTGCGCCACACGAGACTGCGCCACACGGGGCGGCGGCACACGAGGCGGCAGGGCGGTGGGCGGCGCGGGCGCACGGCGACGCGTGGAGGGCCTACCCCGCGGGCGCGTCCTTCCTGGAGGCGCTGGCCGAAGGCAGGGCGCCGCGCGCCGTGTGGACGGCCCTGCCCGGAACGGACGCCGCCGGGCCCTCGTGGCCGCACGCCATAGCGGCCGCCGCGCGGGCGACGCTGGACGGCGGCCGGGGCGTCGTCGTGGTGGTCCCCGACGGCAAGGACGTGGCGCTGGTGACCGCGGCCCTGGGGGAGACCCCGCACGTGGCGATCACGGCGGACCTCGGCCCCGCCGAACGCTACCGGCGCTGGCTCAAGGCGCTGCGCGGCGAGGTCGGGATCGTGGTGGGAAACCGCCCCGCGGCGTACACGCCGATGGCCCGACTCGGGCTGGCGGTCGTCTGGGACGACGGCGACGACCTGCACGCCGAGCGCCACGCGCCCTACCCGCACACACGGGAGGTCCTCGGCCTGCGCGCGCACCAGGCCGGTGCGGGCCTGCTCGTCGGCGGCTACACGCGCACGGCCGAGGCCACGGCGCTCGTCGAGACGGGCTGGGCGGCCCCGCTCGTCCCCGACCGGGCGGTGGTCCGGGCCCGGGCGCCCCGGGTGCGCCCGGCGGGAGACGACGCCGAGCTGGCGCGTGACCAGGCGGCCCGGGCGGCCCGCCTGCCCAGCCTCGCCTGGCGGGCGCTGCGGGAGGGACTGGAGCACGGGCCTGTGCTCGTCCAGGTGCCGCGCAGGGGTTATCTGCCCGCGCTGGCGTGCCGTCACTGCCGCGCCCCCGCCCGCTGCTCGGGCCTGCCGCCGGTGCGCCCGGCCCCGGAGCCCGTCGCCACGGGGCCGGTGTGCTCGGGCCCGCTCGCGCTGCGCGGCGGGCACGCCGTGCCGTACTGCCGCTGGTGCGGCCGGATCGCGGGCGACTGGCGCTGCCCGTCCTGCGGCGGGAACGGAGTGCGGGCCGTCATCGTGGGCGCGCGGCGCACCGCCGAGGAGCTGGGCCGGGCCTTTCCCTCGGTGGCCGTGCGCACCAGCGGGCGCGACGGCGTGCTCGCCACGGTGAGCGGAGCCCCGGCGCTGGTCGTGGCGACGCCGGGGGCCGAGCCGGTGCCGGACGGCGGCTACGCGGCCGCCGTGCTGCTCGACGGATGGGCGCTGCTGGGCCGCCCCGATCTGCGCGCGGCCGAGGAGGCGTTGCGGCGCTGGACGAACGCCGCCGCCCTGCTGCGGCCCGCGGGGGAGCTGGTCGTCCTGGCCGACGCCGCGGTGCCCGCCGTACAGGCCCTGCTGCGCTGGGATCCCGTCACCTTCGCCGAGCGCGAGCTCGACGAGCGGGCGGAGCTCGGTTTTCCCCCCGCGGTGCGGATGGCCACGCTGACGGGCCCGGGGGCGGCCGTCAGGGAGACGCTGGCGGACGCCGTGCTGCCCACGGGGGCGCAGGTGCTGGGGCCGGTGCCGGTGGACGGCGGGCTGGAGCGGGCCATGGTCCGGGTGCCGCGCCACCTCGGGTCCGCGCTGGCCCGCGCGCTCAAGGGCGCCTCCGGTGTGCGCTCCGCGCGCAAGGCACCGGACGTGGTACGTGTGAACATTGATCCTCTCGACCTCATCTGACCGATTCGCCTCGCACAAAGCGAGCCGTTAGCGTGCCTGTGTGTCGATCGAATGGGTGAACCGGGCCATCGACGGCCTCCGCGCCTGGGGGCGCGAGCGGAGCGTCGAGGTCGACGTCGACGAGGTACGTCTGCTGTGCGACTACGCCAGCGACTACCTGGAGGTGAACGAACTGGGCGATTTCCGGCCGGGCACCTTCGAGGAGCTCCTGCTGGAGATCTACCCGCGTAAGGTCATCGCGCCGCCGGAGAGCGCAGCGGAGACGGTCGCCGCGGCGCGGACACTGGTCGAGTTCCTGCTGGACACGGGCGAGATCGGCAGCAAGACGGCCGTCCGGATGCGGGAGACCATCGACCGCATCGAACCGGAGATGCCGCGAGCGCTGGCCGACACGTCCAAGTTCGGCATGGCCAAGAGCCTGTTCAGCGCCATCGGCCCCGACTCGCTGGAGCTCGACGCGGCCCGGGGCGTGGGGGCCCAGGGTGTGGGGACACAGGGCGCGGCGGACGGCGACGACTGTGACTGCCCCGGCTGCGCGCCCCTGCCGCCCGTACGGCTCGCGCCGCGCGAGGAGGTGGCGCGCGCCGTGCGCGAGGTGCCGCTGCTGCGCGACGCCCACCGGGTGGTGACATGGCTGGTGGAGGGCGGACGCACGGTGACGACGCGCCGGTCCCTGCGGGTCAGGGACGCGCGCGCGTGCACGGCCGAGCTCGGTGTCGAGTGCCCCGAGCCGGCCTGGCGTCTCGCGCTCGACCTGGGCCTGGCCCGGCTCGACGGCACCGCCGTCGCGATCGGGGAGGTGTTCCGCGAGCTGGACTCCCGGGCCGAGGAGGAGCTGCTCGGCCTGTGGCGGGGGACGCTGGAGTTCCTCGTCGAAAGGTGCGGGCCGCTCACCGGGGAGGCGGTGGTGGACGAGGGGATGTCCCAGATCCACGACCTGCTCTACCGGCTGCAGTCGCCCGTCCCGGTGGACGCGCTGGCCGACTACCTGCGCGAGGTGGCCGCCGGGCGGCCGGTGGGCAGGCTCGACGAGGCGCTGACCGCCCTGGCGTACGCGGGAACGGTCCAGCGTACCGAGGACGGCCTGGCCCTGACCCCGCACGCGCTGTGGGGCCTGCGCGAGCTGTACGCCGGCATGGGCCTGGACGCGCCGCTCGCGCCCGCCCCTGCCGAAGGGGACGCGAGCGGGCTGATCGCCGGCCTGATCGGCGACGGCACGGCCGACGAGGCGGCCGAGCGCGACATCGCCGAGTGGCTGTCGCGGCGCACCGCCGAGCAGGCGGCGGCGGAGCTGCTCGCCGCCGTGGCCGGCGCCCCGGCGGAGGTGCGCGGGGTCGCGGTGACCATCGTGGACCGGCTGGGGACGGAGGCGGCGCCGGTCGTGCGGTCCTACCTGGACGACACCGAGCTCCGCCCGCACGCCATCCACTGGCTGTCCTCGCGTGGCCTGGACGCGCCCGCGCTCACCCCCGAGGAGGTCCTGTGGGTGAGCGTCGACATGCTGGCGCTGGCGCTGCCCGCCGCCGAGGCCGATCCGGAGGGCTTCGCGGAGAACATCGCGGCCTCGGGACCGCCCGCCCATCTGATCGAGGACATGTGGCGGGTGGACCACCCCGACGTGGTCGAGGTTCTCGAACTGCTCGGCAGCACGCTGCCGGACCAGGCGGCCGCCAAAGCCGCCCGGAAAGCGGCTTTCAAGGCTCGTTCGCGGGGCATCGGGTGACTGCTGTGCAGTAAGTTGCTGGAATGGCCGACAGCGACGTGCTCACCTTCCCGCCGGTCGACATCGCCTCCGACGAGCAGATCGCGCACGCGGTGCGGGAGGTCCCGCTCGTGCGGGACGCCCGGCGCCTCGCCGAGTGGGTCGCGGGCCGCTCGGCGGCCTCCTCGCGGGGCGTCTGCGAGGTGACCGAGCAGGGAATGCCGCATCCGGCCGAGGCCGAGGCGGCGGTCGCCGAGCTGGGGCTGGAGGCCGGCAGGCTGCGCCTGCTGTGGGTGGTCGCCGTCAACGGCCGTCTCGTGGAGGTCACCCGGCAGGGCGCCCGCCCCGGGCCCGGCGTGCCGGACCCCATGGAGTTCTGGGACGGCGTGGTCATGGACGTGCTCGACCGGACCGAGGAGGGCCTGACCGGCTCGGCCGTCATCGACGAGCACCTGACCGAGATCCTCGCGACGATCTACTCGGTCCGTGAGGGCATGCCGCTCGCCGCCCTGGCCGGAGGCATCCTCCAGGCGCACGAGGTGGGGTGCGACGCGCGGCCCGCGGACCTGCGGCGGCTGCGGATGACCCTGCCGGGGGAACTGGCGGCGGCCATGGCGCTGCTGGAGTACTGCGGGCTGGTCGAGCTGACCGGCGAGCTGGTGCGGCTCACCCAGCCGGGCGTGTGGGCCGTGCGCCGCGATCTGCTCAGGGAGGGCCATGACGCGCCGTCCCTCGGGGAGGTGGCGGCGCTCGCCGAGCTGGGCGCCGCCGACCTCATCGACGCCATGCTGACCGGCCGGGCCTCCGCCAGCGCCGCCACGCTGTGGCTGGAGCGCCGGGTGCCGGAGGACGCGGCGCGCGAACTCATCAAGATCGCCGCGTCCGGCAACGCCGCCCAGCGCGGCACCGCCGGGACCGTGCTGGAGGAGCTGGGCCCGGAGGCCGAGCAGGCCGTACGGGAGGCCCTGGACGAACCGATGATGTGGCGCTACGCCGCGGCCTGGCTGGGCGTACGCGACCTGGACGCGCCCGCCCTCGGCCAGGGCGACGGGGCCTGGGTGGCGGTGGACACCCTCGCCGCCCTGCTCTACATCGGCGCTCCGGTCGCCTCCGTGGCCCATTTCGACCTCCTCGGGGAGGACCTGCTCACGCTGGTGCCCGAGATGGGCCGGGCCGACCACCCCGACGCCCTCGCGGTGCTGGAGATGCTCGGCAGGCACCATCCCGATCCGCTGATCGCGAAGACCGCCAGGAAGACGGCGATGAAGGTGCGTTCACGCCCGTAGACTGGGGTGATCCTCCTCGTGCATGCGACGTGAACGGAGCCAACCCTTGGCCATTCAGCCGATCCGCCTGTTCGGCGACCCGGTGTTGCGCACCCCGGCCGAGCCGGTGGTCGACTTCGACAAGGAACTGCGCAAGCTCGTCAAGGACCTGACCGACACGATGATGGACGCGCCGGGCGCCGGCCTGGCCGCGCCGCAGATCGGCGTCGGCCTGCGCGTGTTCACCTACTACGTCGACGAGCAGCTCGGGCACCTCATCAACCCCGATCTCGACCTCGGCAGCGAGCTGGACGAGGAGGGCGAGGAGGGCTGCCTGTCCTTCCCCGGCCTGTCCTTCCCGACACCCCGCGCGATCAGGGCGGTGGCCAGGGGCTTCGACATGCACGGCGAGCCGGTGACGATCGAGGGCACCGACCTCATGGCACGCTGCTTCCAGCACGAGACCGACCACCTCGACGGTGTGCTGTTCATCGACCGGATGGACCTCAAGCAGCGCAAGCTCGCCATGAAGGCGATCCGCGAGGCCGAGTGGAGCGGCCTGTCGGCGCCGGTGGTGAAGTTCTCGCCGCACGCCACGCAGGGAAGGGCCGTGTAGTGCGCCTGGTCTTCGCCGGCACCCCCGAGACCGCGCTCCCGTCGCTGCGCGCCCTGCTGGACTCGCCCCGCCACGAGGTGGCGGCCGTGGTGACCCGTCCGGACGCGCAGTCCGGCCGGGGTCGCAAGGTGCACCCGAGCCCGGTGGCCCAGCTCGCGGAGGAGTCGGGCATCGAGGTGCTCAAACCGGCGAAGGCCGGGGACCCGGAGTTCCTCGACCGGCTGAGGGCGATCGGTCCCGACTGCTGCCCGGTGGTCGCCTACGGCGCCCTGCTGCCGCAGGCGGCGCTCGACATTCCCGCCCAGGGATGGATCAACCTGCACTTCTCGGTGCTGCCGGCCTGGCGCGGCGCGGCCCCCGTACAGCACGCCGTGCTGCACGGCGACGACGTGAGCGGCGCCTCCACCTTCCGCATCGTGAAGGAGCTGGACGCGGGTCCGGTCTTCGGCGTGCTCACCGAGCCGATCCGCTCCGGCGACACCAGCGGCACGCTGCTCGCCCGGCTCGCGGAGGCCGGTGCCGGTCTGCTGCTGGCCACGCTCGACGGCGTCGAGGACGGCACGCTCGAGGCGCGTCCCCAGCCCGCGGACGGTGTCAGCCTCGCGCCGAAGATCACGGTCGAGGACGCCAGGATCGACTGGGCCGCGCCCGCGATGCGGGTGGACCGGCTCATCCGGGCCTGCGCTCCGGCTCCGGGCGCATGGGCGGAGTTCCGCGGCCAGCGAGTGAAGATCGGCCCGGTGCGGCTCGCGCCCGACGCGGACAAGCTCGCCCCCGGAGAGATCGCGGCCACGAGGAAGTCGGTCCTCGTGGGGACAGGCACCCACCCCGTCGAGCTCGGCGAGGTGCAGCCCCAGGGCAAGCGGCAGATGGCGGCCGCCGAGTGGGGCCGCGGTGTCCGCTTCACGGAGGGTGAGACCCTGGTCTGAAGGGCCTCTGTCCGCCGGCACCCCGCTCCGATGCCGTGCCCAAAAGAGACGGCGCCGTAGAGACGGCACCGGAGGGAAGACGGCCGGGCGGACGGCGTGCGGCCGGTACGCGGGCCGCGGCGGCGGGCTTCGCCGGACCGGGCCCGGGGGCGGCGGACGACGTGAGAGGACCACGGAGCCGAGGACGGCGAAGGCGGCGAACCGGTAAATGGCAGGGCCGAGGGTGGCGGAGCCGAGGGTGGCAGGGCCGAAGGTGGCAGGGCCGAAGGTGGCAGGGTGAAGCAGGGCAGAGGTCAGGGCGGCGACGCGCGGGGCGCGGGGCCCCGGCGCGGACAGGGCGGCGCGGGACAGGCCCGCCCGGGTCGTGGCGGCAAGACGGGTCAGGGCCGCGCCGGGCAGGGCGGGGCCGGGCAGGGCGCGGCCGCCGCGCACGCCGGGCAGCAGCCGAGGCAGGGCCGTGGGCGCCCGCCCCGCGACGAGGCGCGCAACGCCGCCTACGACCTGATGCGGGCCGTCGACGAGCGCGACGCGTACGCCAACCTGCTCATGCCGACGCTGCTGCGGCAGCGGCGGATCACCGGCCGCGACGCGGCGCTCGCCACCGAGCTGGCGTACGGCACGCTGCGCGGGCTCGGGACCTACGACGAGGTCATCGCCGCGTGCAGCGACCGGCCGCCGGAGGAGGTGGACCCGCCGCTGCTCGACGCGGTGCGTCTCGGCGTCCACCAGCTTCTGCGCACGCGGATCCCGCCGCACGCGGCGGTCAGCGCCACCATCGACCTCGTACGGCTGCGCGTCGGGCCGGGTCCGTCCCGCTACGCCAACGCCGTGCTGCGCAAGGTCGCGGGCCGCACGCTGGAGCAGTGGCTGGAGATCGTCGCTCCGCCGCGCGCGCAGGACCCAATCGGCAATCTGGTTGTCACCTACAGCCACCCGCGCTGGATCGTCAGCGCCCTGCGCGACGCCGTGGGCGGGGACGTGGACGAGACGGCCGCGCTGCTGGAGGCGGACAACGAGCGGCCCCGTGTGACGCTGGTGGCGCGGCCGGGCCGGGCCACGGTGGAGGAACTGGTGGCGGCCGGAGCCGAGCCGGCCGCCTACTCGCCGTACGCGGCCTATCTGCCCGAGGGCGATCCGGGCGCCATCCTCGCGGTGGGGGAGGCGAGGGCGGCGGTGCAGGACGAGGCCAGCCAGCTCGTGGCGCTCGCGCTGACTCGCGTGCCGCTCGATCGGGACGGCAGCTGGCTGGACATGTGCGCGGGCCCCGGCGGGAAGGCCGGGCTGCTCGACGCCGTGGCGACGCAGCGGGGCGCCCGGCTGCTCGGCGCCGACGTGCAGTATCACCGCGCCCGGCTGGTGTGGGGCACCACCCGCGAGGCGAAGGTGATCACCGCCGACGGCACGCGGCCCGCCTGGCGGCCCGGCGCGTTCGACCGGGTGATGCTCGACGCCCCCTGCACCGGGCTCGGCGCGCTGCGCAGGCGGCCGGAGGCCCGCTGGCGGCGCGACCCCCGGAGCATCCCCGAGCTCACCGCGCTGCAGCGGCGGCTGCTGGACTCCGCGCTGGAAGCCGTGCGGCCGGGCGGTGTGGTGGCCTACGTGACCTGCTCGCCGCACCTGGCCGAGACCCGGGCCGTGGTGGAGGACGTGCGCGACCGGGTCGAGGTGCTGGACGCCCGCGCGTTCCTGCCCGAGGTGTCAGGGCTCGGCGACGGGCCGTACGCGCAGTTCTGGCCGCACCGGCACGGCACCGACGCGATGTTCCTGGCGCTGCTGCGCCGGGCCTAGCCGTGGTGGGTCCTCGGAGATCGTGAACGCCACGAGGTCCTCCTGACGCGGGGTGTTTCGAAGGCGCGTCGAGGAGGACGTCCATATCCGGCGTACCGGTCGGACCCATTGCGACAAGATCGGCCGCGACGGCGTTTTCGCGGCTGTTCCCCGGGTGCGGACGGATCTTGGTTGGTAACGTTCGGGCCGTGCCGCGACCCGGCGGCGCCTTGGTGAGCATGAGGCAGGCCCATGACCACGACCGACTTCGACCGCGCCCGGCTGACCAGCCCGCCGCGCATCCGCTCGCTGCGCCTGGGCGAGCTCACGGTCAGCTTCGTCCCGGACGGGGCGGGGCGCCTGAAGCGCGGATGGCTGCCCGCCGGCACCGCCGCCGACTGGGAGACCCTCCACGACTATCTCGACGAGGACGGCTTCCTGATCGGAGCCTTCGGCGCGCTGCTGGTGGAGCGGGGCGAGCGGGCGCTGCTCATCGACACCGGCCTGGGGCCCGCGTCGCTCCCCGACGACCCCGGCAACCCGCTGCTGGGCAGCCTGTCCGGCGGTGAACTGCTCGACAACCTGCGGCGGCTGGGCCGCGAGCCGGGCCAGATCGAGGCCGTCGCGATCACCCACCTGCACATCGACCACCTGGGCTGGGCCTGGAGCGCCGCCCCCGGCGACGGCGCTCCGCCGTTCGCGCACGCTCCCCACCTCGTCGCTGCGCCCGAATGGGAGCGGCGCGAACTGGCCGCCCAGGCCGGGGCGACCGCGGACCGCCTGGCCGCCTTCGCCTCCCGAGTCCGCACGGTCGACGACGGCGAGGAGGTCTTCCCCGGCGTCCGGGCGTCGTTCGCCACCGGGCACACCGTCGGCCACACCACCTACGTCATCACCGGCGGCGACCAGAGGCTCATCGCCTTCGGCGACGCTCTCCACTCGCCGGTCCAGGTCATCCATCCCGAGTGGTCCTGCGCGATCGACCACGACCCCACGGAATCGGCGGAACGCCGCCACCGCCTGGTCGAAGAGCTGAGCCGTCCCGGCACCATCGGCTACGGCGGCCACTTCGCCGACGTGGTCTTCGGACGGGCCGAGCGCGGCCCCGACGGCCGGTTCACCTGGATCCCCGTCGCCTGACATTCCACGGGTGGCGCGGCCCGGGGAGGGCCGCGCCACCGGCGCCACCCGCGACACAGTGCCACCCCCGATACAGCGCCACCCGCGCCACATGCCACCAGCGACACAGCGCCACCCGAGGCGCGCGGCCGGCTCCGGCAGGCGGCGGCCGCAACCGTCGGCCCGGGGGAATCCGCGGCGTGGACACGCCCATGTCAGGGACGGAGCCGCCCGTCCTGAAGGAGGGGCGAGGGCTGAATAGACTTCAGGGACTATGGCCGTTCAGATCTCGCCCAGCATCCTGTCCGCAGACTTCGCCCGCCTCGCCGACGAGGCCGCGAGGGTCGAGAACGTCGCCGACTGGCTTCACGTCGACGTGATGGACTACCAGTTCGTGCCCAACCTCACCCTTGGCCTGCCGGTCGTCGAATCGCTGCTGAAGGCGACCTCGACGCCGATCGACTGCCACCTGATGATCCAGGACCCGGACCGATGGGCGCCGGACTACGCGGAGGCCGGAGCGGGCAGCGTCACGATCCACGCCGAGGCGGCCAAGGCGGCCGTGCGTACGCTGCGGGCGATCCGCGCGGCGGGGGCGAGGGCCGGTCTGGCGCTGAACCCGGCCACCGCCGTCGAGGGGTACGAGGATCTGCTGCCCGAGATCGACATGCTGCTCGTCATGACCGTGGAGCCGGGCTTCGGCGGGCAGCGCTTCCTCGACGTCGTGCTGCCGAAGGTGTCGCGGGCGAGAGCGCTGATCGACAAGCACGGCGGCGAGGTGTGGCTCCAGGTCGACGGCGGCGTCTCGGTGGAGACCATCGAGCGATGCGCCGAGGCCGGGGCCGACGTCTTCGTGGCGGGCAACGCCGTCTACGGCGCCGACGACCCCGTCCGCGCCGTCCAGGAGCTTCGCTCTCTCGCCTCCGGCGTCACCCCGCCCGCCTGACCGTCACCCCCCAGGTGTGGGGTCAGGCGAGGGCGGGGTCGAGGACGACGTCTTCGCCTTGGGTGGTGGGCGCCTCGGGGAAGTGGCAGGCGGTCAGGTGACCTTCGCGGTTGCCGCTGAGCCGGACCAGGGGCGGCACCTCGGTGGCGCACTTGTCCTGAGCCTTCCAGCAGCGTGTGCGGAACCGGCAGCCGGACGGCGGGTTGATCGGCGAGGGCACGTCGCCCGCCAGGCGGATTCGCTCGCGCGGCTCGCTCGACACGTCGGGCTCGGGCACGGCCGACAGCAGGGCGTGCGTGTACGGATGCCGGGGCCGCTCGTAGATCGACTGGCGGTCGCCGACCTCGACGATCTTGCCGAGGTACATGACCGCGACGCGCTGCGAGAAGTGCCGCACGATCGCGAGGTCGTGCGCGATGAACAGGAACGCGATGCCGAGATCGCGCTGCAGTTCCTGCAGCAGGTTGACCACCTGCGCCTGGATGGAGACGTCCAGCGCCGACACCGGCTCGTCGGCGATGATCAGCTTGGGGTCGAGCGCCAGGGCCCTCGCGACGCCGATGCGCTGCCGCTGGCCCCCGGAGAACTCGTGCGGGAAGCGGTTGTAGTGCTCGGGGTTGAGGCCGACGATCTCCAGCAGTTCCTGGACCCGCTTCTTGCGCCCGCCCTGCGGGTTGATGTCGTTGACCTCCATCGGCCCGCGGATGATCGTGCCCACGGTCTGGCGCGGGTTGAGCGAGCTGTAGGGGTCCTGGAAGATCATCTGAATCTGGGGCCGGATCGGCTTGAGCTGCCTGCGCGAGCTGTGGCTGATGTCCTGTCCCTGGTAGAGGATCGTGCCCGAGGTGGGCTCGAGCAGACGGGCCGCCAGGCGGCCGGTGGTGGACTTGCCACAGCCCGATTCGCCCACCAGGCCGACGGTCTCGCCCGCGCCGACCGCGAGGTCGATGCCGTCCACCGCGTGGACGGCCCCGACCTGACGCTTGATCAGCGTGCCGCCCCGCACGGGGAAGTGCTTGACCAGCCCCTGCAGCTCCAGCAGCGTCTCGTTCATGCGTGATCCTTGGTCTGGGCGGTGCGGAGTTCCTTCTTCTGCTCCAGCGTGAGGTAGCAGGCGTCGCCGTGCCCGGTCTCGGGGGAGACCGACGGCCGCTGGTTGAAGCACAGCTCCGGCCCGGCGAGCTTCGGGTAGTCGCAGCGCGGGTGGAACGGGCAGCCGGACGGCGGGTTGAGCAGGCTCGGGGGAGTGCCGCGCACCGGTTTCAGCGGGACGTCCACCGACGAGTTCAGGCGCGGCATCGACGACAGCAGGCCCCAGGTGTAGGGGTGGCGCGGCTCGCGCAGCACCTCGCGTACGGTGCCGCGCTCGGCCGCCCGTCCCGCGTACATGACCAGGACGTTGTCGGCGGTGCCGGCCACGACGCCGAGGTCGTGGGTGATGAGGATGATCGCGGTGCCGAACTGCTGCTGGAGCTCCTTGAGCAGGTCGAGGATCTGCGCCTGCACGGTCACGTCGAGCGCGGTCGTCGGCTCGTCGGCGATGAGCAGGTCGGGGTCGCACACCAGCGCCATCGCGATCATCGCGCGCTGCCGCATGCCGCCGGAGAACTCGTGCGGGTAGTGGTCCACCCGCGTTTCCGGCTGGGGGATGCCCACGCGCCGGAGCATCTCGACGGCCCGGTCGCGGGCCTCCTTCTTGCTCGCGCCCTTGTGCTTGCGGTAGACCTCGCCGATCTGCCTGCCGATCGTGTGGAACGGCGACAGCGCGGTGAGCGGGTCCTGGAAGATCATCGCGACGCGGTTGCCGCGGAGTTTCTCCATCGTGCCGCGGCCCGCCGAGATGAGCTCCTGGTCCTCCAGCCAGATCTCCCCGCCGATCTTCGTATGGGCGGGGTCGTGCAGGCCGAGGATGGCGAGGTTGGTCACCGACTTGCCCGATCCGGACTCGCCGACGATGCCGAGCGTGGTGCCCTTCTCCAGATCGAAGGACAGGCCGTCGACGGCGTGGACGATGCCGTCCTCGGTGCTGAACTCGACGCTCAGGTCGCGGACGGACAGGAACGGCCCGGGGCCGCGCGAGGTCCCCGGCTCGCCGCTCCACGACACGGTGGTCACTTGCTGCTCCAGTTACAGGGTCGACGTATGGGAGGCGGCTCAGCTGAGGCGGACCCGCGGGTCGATGAACGCGTAGAGCACGTCCACGACGATGTTCAGCAGGACGATCGCCGCCGCGCCCACGATGGTCACGCCGAGCAGCATCGGCAGGTCGGTGTTCTGCACGGCGCGTACGGCCAGCTCGCCGATGCCGTGGAGGCTGAACGTCTGCTCGGTGATGATCGCGCCGCCCAGGAGCGTGGCGAGGTCGACACCGAAGATCGTGAGGATGGGGATCATCGCGCCGCGCCAGGCGAAGCGGAAGAACACCGTGCGGCTCGACATGCCCTTGGCGCGCGCCGTGCGGACGTAGTCCTCGGCGAGCTGCTCGACCATCTGCGAGCGGGTCATACGGGTGTAGTTGGCGGTGAAGATGATCGACAGCACCACCCACGGCAGCAGCAGGTGGGTGAACCAGTCCAGCGGGTTCTCGGTGATCGGCACGTAGGACGGCCTCGGGATCAGCTGCAGGGTGTCCACGAGGTAGAACGCCAGCAGCGGCCCGACGAAGTAGATCTGGAGCGAGGCCCCGATGACCGACGAGGAGCTGGCGATCTTGTCGAGCGGCTGCCCGACCTTCCAGGCCGCGATCATGCCGGTGAGGATGCCGAACGCCAGGATGACCACCGAGGCGCCGAGGGTGAGCGACAGCGTCACCGGGAAACGGTCGACGATGGCGCTGAAGACGGGCTCCTGGGTGGCGAAGGAGTAGCCGAGGCAGGGCGCCGGGCAGGAGCCGAACTGGACGAAGTCCCGGCCCGCGAAGATGCCGACCAGCCAGTGCCAGTACTGCACGAACAGCGGCTCGTCCATGCCCAGGTTGTGCCGGATCAGCGCCAGCGTCTCGGGCTGGCAGATCTTGCCGCAGAACGCCCGGGCGGGGTCACGCGGGACGGCGTAGAAGAGGTAGAACGTGATCGCGCTGATGATCACCAGGATCACGAGGGCGCCGGTGACGCGGCGTACCAGATAGCTGGTCATGGTCTCGCACTTGCTCCCTGCGGGCGGGACGGGCCGGGGGCCCGCCGCCCCGCGGAGGGGCGGCGGACCCGGGTTGCTACTGCTTGACGTAGATGTCGATTGCCGACTGCTCGCCCCAGACCGGGTCGAAGCGCACTCCGCCGAGTCCCGAGCCGTACAGGCCGAAGTACGTCTGGTAGTACTCCGGCACGATCGCGGCCTGCTCCATGATCTGACGGTCGATCGCGGCCCACGCCTTGCCCGCCTCGGCGGCGTCGGTGATCGCGTTGGCCTTGTCGATGGCGTCGTTGATCTCCGGCACGTTGAGGTGCGTGTAGTTCGGCGAGTTGTCCGTGATCAGGCGGCCGTCGTACTGCGGCTGGATCGCTGTGGAGCCGGTCGGCCAGTCGGCGGCCCAGCCACCCCAGTAGATGTCGTACTTGTTGTCCACCGGGCCGATGGCGTCGTAGTAGGTGCCGGCGTTCAGCGGCTTGGCCACGACCTTGAAGCCGGCCTTGGTGAGCGCCTCCTTGATGGCGACGGTCACCTTCTCCTGGGTCGGCGTCTGGTTGTAGGCGTAGACCACGGTCGGGTTCGGGGTGCCCGACTTGGCGAGCAGCGCCTTGGCCGCCTCGGGGTCGCCCTCGGGCTTGGCCAGCTTGCCGTACAGGTCGAAGGCCTCGTAGCCGAGGACGGTCGGGCTCATCACCGTCGTGGCGATCTTGCCGGTGTTGATCTCACCGCCGCCGATCTGCTGGATCTGCTTCGCCGGCCATGCCGTGATGATCGCCTTGCGGACGTTGATGTCGGTGATCCGCTTGGTGTTGATGTTGTAGAAGGTCGTGAACGGCGTCAGGCCCTGGATCGACCTCTTCATCGCCTCGGCGTTGCCGAGCACCTCCTGGACCCGCTCGGGGGCGACCGCGTTGTGGAAGGTGAACGCGTACTTGTCGTTGCCGGCGTCGGCGAGGAAACGCTCGGTGGTCTGCTGGGCCTGGATCCCGAACTCCATGTGGAACTTGTCCGGGTAGGCGTGCCGGATCGGGTCGGTCTTCGGGTCCCAGTTCTCGTTGCGCTCCAGGTCCAGCGACTTGTCCGTGATGTGGCTCACGATCTTGTAGGGACCCGAGGAGAACGGCTGCTTGTCGTACTTCTGCTTGGTGTCCTGCGCCTTGGGCACCGCGCCGTAGCCGGTCATGGCCACGGTGAAGTTGAAGTCCGGGTGCGCGCCGTTGAGGTGGAAGACCACCGTCTTGTCGTCCGGAGTCTCGATCGTGTCGAGCTCCTTGCCGTCGTACGGGCCCTTGTACTGCTCGCGGAACGGCTTCTTCGGGTCCGGCACCAGCCACGTCTCGGCGTAGTCCGGGCCCTCGGTGATGAAGTCGGCGAACAGGCGCTCGAAGCTGTACTTGATGTCAGCCGAGGTGATCGGCGTGCCGTCCTGCCACTTCAGGCCGTCCTTGAGCGTGAACTTCCACGTCTTGCCGCCGTCGGTGGTGGTGCCGGTGTCGGTGGCGAGATCGCCGACCAGCTTGATGTTGCCCGCGTCGTCGCGCTTGTAGTCGGTGAGCGTGCGGGTGAACAGCTTGGACACCGAGGCGTTGTAGTTCAGGTAGATGCGGCCCGGGTCCAGGTGGCTGAAGTCGTCGCGGTCGATCATGTAGACCGTGCCGCCGGACTTGGCGCCCGGCACCTCGGGGGCGGGGCCGGTGGAGTCGGCGGCGGTGCCGACCGCGATCGCGCTGACGGCCTTGTTCTCCAGCGGCTTCTGGGAGGTGCCCGCCGCGCCCTGGGGCGCCCCGCCGCCCCCGCCCTTGGCGCAGCCGGCCAGGGCCAGCGCGCCCGCCGCGAGCACGGCCGTCATCGAGGCGATCCGCCTGCTGTGCGATCTCATGTGGTCCTTCCTATGGGGGAGAGCGCGCGTGGTCAGCGCTTTGTCTTGGGGTCGAAGGCGTCGCGGATGGAGTCCCCGAGCAGGTTGAAGGCGACGACGAAGATCAGCATCGACACGCCGGGGAACAGGAGGTAGGTCACGTCGGAGTGGTAGACGTTCGCGCCCACCTGGAACATCCGGCCCCAGTCGGGGGTGGGCTCGGTCATGCCGACGCCGAGGAAGCCCAGGCCGGCCTCCGCGCCGACGTACAGCGGGAGCGCGAGCGTGGCCTGGATGATGATCGGCGTCCACAGGTTGGGCAGCAGTTCCTTGAAGATCACCCGTGCCGGCGACGCACCGGTGACGCGGGCGGCCTCCACGAACTCGCGAGCCCGCAGCGACAGCACCTGGGCACGCAGCAGGCGGGCGATCGTGGCCCAGCCGAGGACGGTGAGGACGACGCAGATGGACACGTAACGCAGCCAGACCGGCGTCTCCTCCTCGGGCAGCACGAACGCCGCCTCGACCACCGGCAGGAAGACGATCAGGAAGAGCTGCGAGGGAAAGGCGAGCAGCGTGTCGATGACCCGCCCGATCACGTAGTCGGTCTTGCCGCCGATGTAGCCCGACGTGATGCCCATCACGATGCCGACGATCGTGGACACCACGGTCACGATGACCGCGATGCTCAGCGAGGTGCGGATGCCGTACACGAGCTGCATGAACACGTCGCGGCCCAGGCCGGGCTCGAGCCCGAACCAGAACTCGCCGCTCATGCCGCCGTTGGGCGCGATGGGATAGCCGAACTCGTTGAGCAGGCCGGGCTGGTTCTGGCCATAGGTCGTGTACGGGTCCTTGCCGTACAGCGCCGCGATAACGGGAGCCAGAAGCGCGATCAGGAAGAACGCGAGCACGATGATCGCCGAGACCACGCCCGTCTTGTCGCGCCGGAAACGGCGCCACATCAGCTGGCCGGGCGAGCGGCCGACGACGGCGATGCCGGACTCGGCCGAGCCGGCGGTGTCCGCGGACCCCGCGGTGGCGTCGGTCGCGGTCGAGGAGGGGAACGTCATGGTGCTGTGCTCCCGGATGGCCCAATAACGATCGGAAGAGATCCGACTATAGGGAACCCTGGCAACTTATTTGGCAGGGGTCAATCACTTGACGCGGGTAGTTCGCCACTTGCTTGCTTCGTTGTGCAAAGTAAATCACCTTGTGTCCTGCGACCGCGTTGACCTCGGTATACGCGGTGCGGAATACTACTTATTACACAAATGCCTTTGTGTCACAGTTTTGTGACACAACCCGCACGTGGTCGAGACGGACCGCGTGCGGTAATCACCCACCCCAGATCACCGCAATCCCCCGCTAGGGCAACGAGCCGGGCATGGCTACACTGGCGGTAGCAGAGCAGCGTGCTCCGGGGTCGGTGTAATTCCGAACCGGCGGTGACATCCCTGCCCCCAGGGGTGACAGTCCGCGACCCGGCCGAAGCCATCGGCCGGTGGACCTGGTGAGATTCCAGGACCGACGGTGAAAGTCCGGATGGGAGGAAGCGCGCGAGCGGGCGGCCGTGACGCCGCCGGGCGGCCGGATGCGGCCGCGCCGGCAGCGGCGCCGTCCGTGCCGGTGATGCGAGGCCGCATCCCGAAGATCCCCGGGGCCCGCCGTAGACAACGGCGAGAGGAAGACCGGGGTGACCTCAGGGGACATCCTTCACATGCGGCGCGCGATCGCGCTCGCCGCCCGGGGCTTGGGCGGCACCAGCCCCAATCCCGTCGTCGGCTGCGTGATCCTCGGCCCGTCGGGCGAGGTCGCGGGTGAGGGCTTCCACGCCTACGCGGGCGGCCCGCACGCCGAGGTCGTGGCGCTGCGCGAGGCGGGCGGGCGGGCCAGGGGCGGCACGGCCTACGTGACCCTGGAACCCTGCAACCACACCGGCAGGACCGGCCCCTGCTCCGCCGCCCTCCTGGAGGCGGGCGTGGCCCGGGTCGTCGTCGCCGTTCCCGACCCCAACCCGAAGGCCGCGGGCGGCGCCGCCGTCCTGCGGCGGCACGGCGTCGTGGTCGACGAGGGCGTGCTGACCGCCGAGGCCGAGGAGGTCAACGCCGCCTGGCTGACCTTCGTGCGGGCCGGCAGGCCGCATGTGACCTGGAAGTTCGCCGCCACCGTGGACGGCCGCTCGGCGGCCGAGGACGGCACCAGCCAGTGGATCACCTCGCCCGAGGCCAGGGCCGACGTGCACCGCCTGCGGGCCGGGAGCGACGCCGTCGTCGCCGGCATCGGCACCGTGCTCGCCGACGACCCCCGCCTGACCGTCCGGCTCACCGCCGGCGTCCCCGCCCCGCCGCGCGCGGCGCCCGTGCTGCGCGTCGTCGTCGACCCGGGCGCCCGCACCCCCGCCACAGCCCGCGTCCTCGACGACGAGGCCCCCACGCTGGTCGCCGTGGCCGAGGACGCCGACGTCCCCGCCCACCTGTCCCGCCATGCCGTACGGCTCCCGCGCGCCCACGGGGGAATAGATCTTCACGCTCTCCTGGCTGAGCTGCATGGGAGGCAGATCGTGAGCGTGCTGCTCGAAGGCGGGCCCACCCTCGCCGGTGCCTTCCTCGAGGAGGGCCTGGTCGACCGGGTCGTCGGTTACCTCGCCCCGGCGCTGCTGGGCGCGGGGGCGGCCGCGCTCGGCTCCGCCGGAGTCTCGACGATCACCGAGATCCACCGGCTGGAGTTCGCCGAAGTCACCCCCGTCGGACCGGATCTCAGGCTGGTCCTGCGTCCGAAGTCCGCCGGCCTGCAGTCCCCTAAGGAGAGCTGAGATGTTCACCGGAATCGTCGAGGAGCTCGGCGAGGTCGTGGCGCTCGAACCGCGAGGCGACTCAGCGCGCCTCACGGTGCGCGGCGCGGTCGTCACCGGCGACGCCCGCCACGGCGACTCGATCGCCGTCAACGGCGTCTGCCTCACGGTGGCCGGAGCCGAGGGGGACTCCTTCACGGCCGACGTGATGAAGGAGACCCTCGACCGGTCCTCGCTCGGGGCCCTGACCCCCGGCTCGCGGGTCAACCTGGAGCGGGCCGTACGGGCCGACCAGCGGCTCGGCGGGCACATCGTGCAGGGCCACGTGGACGGGACCGGGGAGGTGCTGTCGCGCGAGCCGGGGGAGCACTGGGAGGTCGTCCGGCTCTCGCTGCCCGCGGACCTCGCCCGGTACGTCGTGGAGAAGGGATCGATCGCGGTGGACGGCGTCAGCCTCACCGTGGCCGCGGTGACGGACGACTCCTTCGCCGTCAGCCTGATCCCCACCACCCTCGACCTGACCACCCTGGGCCGCAAGCAGCCGGGCGAGCCGGTCAACCTCGAGGTGGACGTGATCGCCAAGTACGTCGAGAAGCTGACCAAGGGGCTGGTGGCATGAGCTGGACGGACGCCGCGGCGTTCTATGTGTTCGGCAAGCCGGTGCTGTGGACCGACCTGGTGGGGAACGTGTGCGCGCTGGGCACGGTCGTGCTCGCGATCAGGAAGACGATCTGGACCTGGCCGGTGCAGCTGCTCGGGTCGGTGCTGCTGTTCGTGGCCTCGGTCAGCGCGCACGTCACCGGCAACGCGCTCAAGCAGGCGTTGTTCGGCATCCTGGCGATCTACGGCTGGGTGAAGTGGTCACGCGGCATGCGGGGCGGCGCGGAGCTGCCGATCCGCTCGGCGCGGCCGGTGGAGCGGGCGGCACTCGTGGGCGTCATGGTCGCCGGGACGGTCGCGGTCGCCCTGGTGTTCACCTATCTCAACACGCTGGGCCTGAACATCTCCTGGGCGCCCTGGCCGGACGCGTACATCTTCGTCGGCAGCGCGGTCGCGACGTGGGCGCAGGGCCGGGCCCTGGTCGACTTCTGGGTCGTCTGGGTGGCCGTGGACCTCGTCGGCGTGCCGCTGGCGTTCAGCTCCGGGCTGGTGGTCTCCGGCCTGGTCTACGGAGTGTTCTTCGTGATGGTCGTGATCGGGTTCCGCGGCTGGCTGCGGCAGTCGCGCGAGTTGCGGGCGGTGACCGCATGAGTGAGCGAGGCGGGCGAACGGGTGAGCAGGGCGTGATCAGGCTGGACCCGATCGAGCGGGCCGTGAGCGACATCGCGGACGGCCGGCCCGTGGTGGTCGTGGACAACGAGAACCGCGAGAACGAGGGCGACCTCATCTTCGCGGCGGCCAAGGCGACGCCGGAGCTGGTGGCGTTCATGATCCGCTACACCAGCGGCGTGATCTGCGTGGGTATGGAGGGCGCCACCCTCGACCGGCTCGGCCTGCCGCTGATGGTGCAGGACAACCGCGAGCGCCTGCGCACCGCGTACACGATCAGCGTGGACGCCAGGGACGGGGTGACGACGGGCATCTCCGCCGCCGACCGGGCCAAGACGATCCGGACGTTGTGCGACTCGGCCACCGAGCCGTACGAGCTGGTCCGGCCGGGGCACATCTTCCCGTTGCGCTACCGGGAGGGCGGCGTGCTGGTGCGGCCGGGACACACCGAGGCGTCGGTGGACCTCGCCAGGCTCGCCGGGCTCACCCCGGCCGGCGCGCTCGCCGAGATCGTCAACGACGACGGCACGATGGCCCGCCTGCCCCGCCTGCGCGAGTTCGCCGACGAGCACGATCTCGCGCTGGTGTCGATCGAGCAGCTCATCGAGCACCGCCGCAGGTCGGAGCGGATGGTCACCCGGGTCGCCGAGACCCGCATCCCCAACCGCTACGGCGTCTGGCGCGCGTACGGCTACGCCAGCGCCCTCGACGGCGGCGAGCACCTGGCGCTGGTCTACGGCGACATCGAGGACGGCGAGAACGTGCTCGTCCGGGCGCACTCGGAATGCCTCACCGGCGACGTGCTCGGCTCGCTGCGCTGCGACTGCGGCGTGCAGCTCGACACCGCGATGCGCGTGATCGCCGAGAACGGGCGCGGCGTGATCGTGTACCTGCGCGGCCACGAGGGACGGGGCATCGGCCTGCTGGCGAAGCTGCAGGCCTACAGCCTGCAGGACAACGGCAGCGACACGGTCGACGCCAACCTGGAGCTGGGGCTGCCGGTGGACGCCAGGGAGTTCTCCAACGCCGGGCAGATGCTCGCCGACCTCGGTGTGAGGTCGGTGCGGCTGCTCACCAACAACCCGGCGAAGGTGCGGGGCATGGACGGGTACGGCATCAAGGTCCTGGGCCGCGAGCCCATGCCGGTGGCGATGAACCCGTACAACGAGAGATACCTGACGGCCAAGCGCGACCGGCTCGGCCACGAGATCTCCGGCGGGGTGCCCCGCGACATCCACGGTGAGCACTTCGGCAGGGAGGCGTCGTGAACGACCGGACCGGCGCCGAGCGTGAGGAAACGGCATGAGCGAGCGAAGCAGGCGAATCGGCGGACACGGCGTGATCCGCTCGTGCGGCTGTGAGATTTCGGCTGAGGAGGACGCGTGAGCGGTGCGGGACGGCCGGACGCGGCGGCGGTGGACGCGGGCGGGCTGACCGTCGGCATCGTCGCCGCCCGGTGGCACGAGAAGATCACCGACCAGTTGCTGGCACGGGCCGAGCGGGCGGCGCGGGACAGCGGCGCGGCCGTGGTCACGGCCCGGGTGGCCGGGTCGCTGGAGATCCCGGTGATCGCGCAGGCCCTGGCCCGGCGCTGCGACGCCGTCGTCGCGCTCGGGGTGGTGGTCCGGGGGGAGACGGCCCACTTCGACTACGTCTGCGACTCGGTGACCGCGGGCCTGACCAGGGTCTCGCTCGACGAGTCGACCCCGGTGGGCAACGGGGTGCTGACCTGTGACACCCTTGATCAAGCGGTTGAGCGGTCCGGTGTGCCGGGCAGCAAGGAGGACAAGGGGTACGAGGCGACGATCGCCGCCCTGGAGACCGCGCTCCTCCTGCGCGGCCTCGCCGGCTGACCTCGCGCGATCCTCGTCGTCGCACCCTGCACATCCGCAGAGCCGAGCCGGGAAGACTTTATTGGTGATCACGCAGTATCCGCCCGCGGCCTCGCCGGCCGGGCACGCCGTACGTCACCGCGCCGTGCCCGCCGGCGGGTGGCGTCATGCCTGAGAGCACGCCGCCGCTGCCCGTCACCTGGCGGCCCCGCGTCACGACGATCATCGCGTACGGCATGGCGGCGGTGATGGTGATCGGCTCGATCGTGCTGGCCGTCATCCTGCCGGAGCAGTTCAGGATTCTCGACCGGATCGGCATGGTCGCCTTCGGCGTGGCGGTGGCGTGCGTGCTGCACCTGCTCGGCCGCCTGCGGGTGCGGGCGGACGAGAAGGGGATCACGGTGGTGAACCCGCTGCGGGTGCACCGCTTCGAATGGGCCGAGGTGCTCGACGTCACGATGCTGGAGGGCGACCCCTGGCCCAAGCTGGACCTCGCCGACGGAATCAGCCTCGGCGCGATGGGCATCCAGAGCAGCGAGCGCGAGCGTTCGCGCCGGGCGGTGGCCCAGCTCACCGCCCTCATCCGCGAGCGCGGCGAGGCCCCGGACCCGACCTAGGCCGTGTATTTGGTTGTGATCAAGGGGTGGTCCGAGTGAGGTCTTTGATCCAGATCATCGCAGCGCGGAGGTGGAGGCCGGCGAGGTAGCTGCCAGGGGTCTTGTCGTAGCGGGTGGCGATGCCTCGCCAGGCCTTCAGCTTGTTGATCAGGCGTTCGACGGTGTTGCGCTCCTTGTAGAGCTCGGTGTCGTGGCTGACGGGCCGGCCGCCCTTGCTGCCCTTCTTCTTCCGGTTGGCGGCCTGGTCCCTCTTTTCCGGGATGACTATTTGGATCCGACGTCTTCGCAAGTAGGTGCGGTTGCCGCGGGAGGAATAGGCCTTGTCGGCGGCGACCGCGCCGGGCCGGGTGCGGGGACGGCCGACGGGCACCCGGACGCGTACCTTCTTCAGCACCGGGATGAACTGCGGACTGTCGGCGGCCTGTCCCGCGGTCAAGACGAACGCCAGCGGGCGGCACTTGCGGTCGGCGGCAAGGTGAATCTTGCTGGTCTGCCCGCCCCTGGAGCGTCCGAGCAGGGCAGCTTTCAGCCGGAGCTTACGCTGGCGCCGGACGCGTTGCCGTTGTTCTGCCCCGGCGTCGTTTGCGGCGTTCTGCTCCTGTCGTCCTTCCGACTCGCCCCCTTTTGCTCTTCGGTGGCCTTCTCCAGGACGGCGACAAGGTCGCGGCCGAGGTGCATCCCGGCGGCATCGTGATGAGCCCGGGCAGTGGTGGAGTCCACGCTGACCAGGGATAAGTCCACCTCGCCGCATTTGGCGGCTTCCGCGATCGCCCCTTCCAGCAGGGCTTCGAAGACGCCGGCGTCCCTCCACTGCCGGAAGCGGTTGTGGACGGTCGGCCAGGCGCCGAACTCCTCGGGCATCTCCCGCCACTGCCCGCCCGTCTTGAACCGCCAGATCACGCCCTCGAACTGCTGCCGCAGCCGCTCGGGGTATGGACCGAACCTGCCGATCGGCAGGTAAGGCTTGATGAACTCCCACTCTTCGTCTGTCAACTGGGTCCGGGTCACCCATGACGACCTACCGGATCAGACCCTGCCGCGAGGGCGAATCCCGATCATTGATCACAACCCGATACGCGCCCTAGTGCCCCTCCCGGCCGGAGTCGCGCTGTCCCTGGTGCCCGAGGCTGTCCGGGGCGCGGCCGCGAGGCGCCGGAATTTCGCCGTTCGCCGCCGGCCGCGGGCTGTTGCCGGTCGGATCCCCTCGGGTCGCGTGGCCCGCTTCACGAGTGGTTGACATGCTCGCCGCGATGTCGGAAAGATCGCTGGCCTACCCCGTCGAAGCGATGTGGCGCGATCCCCGTGCCGATGCCGGGACCCGGACTACGGACCCGTCTCCTCCGCGGCCGCCGAAGGAGCGGCGCCGGCATGCTCCGGCGTCCTCGTGTCCGGCCCGGAGGGCGGTCCAGATCGCCGGCCGCCGCGAGGAGCAGCGCATGCGAATCCCCGAAACCGAAGGTGAGCGGAACGCCGCGTCCGCGAGCGAGGAGCACCTGACCGCCGGCCAGGTGCTGCGGATCGTCCGGTTGCTCGGCATGCTGCGGTTGCCGGCCGACTCCTGGACGCGAACCGACAGGGCGCTCGAAAGGCTTGAGGAGGACGTCATCGCCGGGGCCGGCCTCTTCTCCGCGGCCCTCGTCGGCGAAGTCGAGGACGCGGCGAGCGGTCACCGGATCCTCCGGGCCGGAGCCTCTCCCGCCGTGCCTCCTCCCGACCCGGTGCGGGAACGGCTGAACCGGATGATCCACGCGCTCACCGAGCAGGTGGAGCAGGGCGACGACCACACCGAGCGGTGACTCGGCCGTGACGAGCGAACTCCTGCTGGTGGAGCAGCACCTCATCGTCCACCTCTACGCCCCCGCCGACGGTCCCCGGGCCGCGGACGCCTACCACGCTGTCCGCGAGATCTGGTCACGGTGCCGCCGGGTGCTGGCGACGACCGACCCCCTTCCCGGCCTGGATGTGCCGTCCCACCTCCCCCGCTCGGCGGCGGACCTCCCGGCCTTCCCGCAGCCCACGATTCCGGAGCTGACGGTGGCCGCCCAGGGCGACCCGAACGGCGGCCACGTGCTGTTGCGGCGCCATCACGACGCGCTCAACCTGTCGGTCGCGGTGCCGGTGACCGTCACGCCTCCGGCCGCCGGGCAGCCGATGGAGGAGTGGCCGGGCTGGCATGAGGCCGACGAGAAGTGGGGCGAGGTCGTCGACGACGCGCGTGAGTCCCTCCTGGGCGAGGCGAGGATCTATCTGGCGAGTATCCGGCCGGCGGCGGGACAGGACGCCGGCCAGGGGTCGTACGGCGGTTTCGCGCGCCGGATCCGGCCGCTTCTCCCGGCGGGCCCGGAAACCGGGGAGTGGTGGACGCGCGGGGCAGACGTGGACGCCGGGTGCACACTGTGGGAGCTGTCGGGCGGGGACACCCGCGAGCTGCGCCGGATGCTCGTGCTCGGCGACGCCGCCCGTGACCCCCAGGTGAGCGCCTGGCTGTGGTCGCGGGGGGACTGCGCCATCCCGCCGCTGGCGCGCTATCTGCTGCACGCGGCCAAACTCCGGTACGAGCTGCGGGTGTGGCAGCGCGATCACGGCGCGGTGGAGTCGGCGACGGGCGAACGGGCCGCCGATGCCGCCGCGAGGGTCAGGGCCATGCGGCGCACCGTGGAGATCACCGCGGACAACATGGAGCGGGCGCTCGGCATCGCCGGGGTCGCGGCCGTCGACCGGGGGCCGTTCCACGACGACCGGGGACTGGCCGCGTGGTTCGCGACACAACTCGACGACGACGCCGTCTACCTCGACGCGGCGGCCCGGCAGAGCCCGGCCGGGGACACGCCCGCTCGTACGGTCACCGGCGCCACCCTGGTGACACGCCCCGGCACCGGCGTCGAACCCTTCGACTCGCGCAGGGTCTTCGTCATCCACGGACGGGACGAGCAGCTGCGGATCCGCGTGTTCGGCTTCCTTCGCGAGCTGGGCCTGCGACCGCTGGAATGGGAGTCGCTGGTCGGCGCGACGGGTGCCGCGACCCCGGACCTGCGCGCCCCGATCGCCCGCGGCCTGGCGCTCGCCGCGGCGGTCGTCGCGATCATGTCGCCGGACGACTCCGTGCTCCTGCACCCCGCTTTGCAACTGCCCTGGGACACTCCGGATGAATCGGGGCACGGCATGCAGTCACGGCCCAACGTCTTCTTCGAGCTGGGCATGGCCTACGCGCTGTATCCGACCCGGACGATCATCGTCTCCGCCGGTCACATGAGGGGCGTCGCCGACCTCGCCGCCCTCAACTACATCCGGCTGGACGACTCGGCCGACTGCGAGGACAAAATCGTCTCCCGTCTGAAGATCGCCGGATGCCCGGTGCGCGACCCGGAACGAGGCCGGCCGGAGACCGGGTACTTCGCCGGCCTCGACGCCTGGAGCCGGCGATCGTAGGACGTGGCTCACAGCCGCCGGATCAGCTCGTCGACCCGATTCATGTCGATCTTGGAGAGCTCCGCGGGCGGCACCACGATCCGCAGTTCGTCGGCGAGCCTGCCGCGGCGGGCATGGGCCAGGAACGATCCCACGGCCAGCTCGATCAGCCCTTCACGGTCGAGGTCGTAGATCCTGGCCAGTCCCGAGCCGGCGATCGGCATGGCGACCGGGCGGTGCTGCCCTTCCGCGCGCACGGCCAGCCAGAGCTGATCGAGGCTGTGGCGCATGCGCTCCATGCTGGACTGGGCCCGCACGCCGTCCGCGTCGACCCTGCTGTAGGCCACCGCGAAGATGCGGCGTCCCCCCTGGTGCAGCACGGCCACCGTGCCGACCGGACGCCTGGTCAGCTTGCCGTACTTCTTCACGGCGCGACTTTCGACGGTCTTGGGGGCGTTCCGCAGCGCTTTGCGCAGCTCCCGGTCCAGCGCCCGATGGTCGCCGCCGTAGAGCCGGTAGACGAGCTGTCCCTGAACGCTGGCCCGGCTGACCAGGAAGTCGTTGTCGGTGTTGGTCTCGAAGGTGTCGCTGAAGCCGACGACGAGGTGGGCGTCGTCCTGGTCGAACAGGTCCCCGGCGCAGACGCTGATCTCGGTGCCCGGAGGGGCCAGGCGGCGGACGTTGACAGCCGTGGGGGCGTACTCCTGGTAGAAGGCGGGGAGCCGCCCGCGGATCTCGGGATCGCCGGGGTGATCGGCGAGCAGCGCGTTGGCCGTCTCGATGGCCCGGTCGACCCGCCCGATGCCGGCGTACAGCTCCACAAGCCGGCGTCTGCCCTCGTCGTACGCCTGGTTCAGCAGCACGACGCGCTTGTGGGCCCATTCATGGTGCTTGACGTCCACGAGGGGGCGGCCCTGCCAGAGCTTCAGCGCCTCTTCCAGCGCCGATATCGCCTGTAAGGGCGGTGCGGCGCGTGCGGCGGAGATCAGGTGGTGGAAGCGCAGCAGGTCGATCTCGCCGGCGCCGAGTTCGAGGCGATAGCTGGGGTTGCTGCCCCGATCGGTGATCAGCACGGTCGACGCGTCTCCCGGCCGGCCGGGGTCGAGCGCCTTACGCAAGGTGGAGACGCACTTGTGCACGTGGCTGCGGCGCAGCCGGAGGGAGTCACCGGGGCCGGGGTTCGGCAGCAGCACGTCCCGGCTGAGGTCGTCGACATCGACGTTCTTGCCGGCGTCGACCGCGAGCCGGATCAACACCGCCATGAAGCGCGGCTCCAGCGGAACGGGTACGCCGTCGCGCTCCAGCCTGGCACGGTCCATAAGGGTCAGCCGGACCCCCATCAGACAATCCTCCCTCCCCCCGATCATCCGCCCCGATGCTACTGAAATGCGGTGGATCGCGATGGCCAGGATGGAAAGAAGGGCATCGGAAGCGGACCGGAAGCGTCACGACATTTCGCCGGAAGAGCCCATGGCGGTTGCCTGAAGGACGTCGGCATACCACCTCACCCCTGACTGAAAGGGGAGTCATGACCGCATGCCCGCCGAACCCGCTCGCCGGCACGGCCAAGGCGTATCTGGCGCGCGCACGGCACGAGTGGAACTCTTTCCAGGAACGCTCCCCTCTCCAGAGTCAGCTGGTCGAAGCCGCGGCGGCCTACGCCGTCACATTGCTCAAACGGCTGCTGGACGACCCCGTCGCCGGCCTCGCCGACGAGGAGATGGCGGAGATCGCACTGGTCTACCAGGTCGTGGCCGAGCGCGTGGCACCCCTGGTCGGCCGGCGGATCGACGAGGTCCTGCCGGCGCTGATCGAGCTCTGCGACGACGAGAAGGCGCGGCCGCTGATCCGCGATCTGCGGCCCACCGGCCCGGAGCTGCTCGCCCTGCTGGGCAGGCACCTCCTGTGGATCACCGTCACCTACCAGGTGCCGCCGAAGGAACCGCCCCGCCGGCTCATCGAGATCCTCTTCGACCAGACCGGCACGCACAGGAACATGCGGAAGTTCAGCGACGTCACCGAGCTGCGCTGGGAGGACGTGCCCGCCGACGTGCGGCGACGCGCCATGGCCAAGCGGCAGCAGGCCATCCGGTTCCGGCTCTATCCCCTGGCCGGCTGAGCCCGGCCCTCTGCGACAACGGAGGACTCCTCATGCTGCCCGCTCTTGTCTTCGTGCTCGTGCCCCTCGTCGGAGGCGCGGTCGCGGGCGCCCTGCTCCACTTCTGGCCCCGCATATCGCTCTGGGCGCACAACCACCTGCTTCCCTGGGTGGACCGCAACCTGCCGATGTTCGCCCACGACATCCGCCTGGTGTTCGGGGAGGCGGAGCGACTCGCCTCCGCCGCCCGCGCGGTGATCAAGGACGCCTGGCAGCGGATCCGCTCGTTCCTCCTCTCGCAGGTCGTCGAGTTCCTGCGGGTGCCCGGCAGCGACAAGTGGATCGTCCGCATCACCTCCTATCTGAAGCAGCCGGAGGGGGGCGACAAGCGGTTCGTCCGCAGGATCAGCGAGTCGGAGGAGGCGCTGAGCTGGGAGGACCTGCCTCCCCACGTGCGCAGTCACCTGCTGCGCGAGGGCGTCGACGACGTCTTGGTCGACATGGTCGACGTCCACGACCGCCTGCTCACCGAAACGAACTGACCGATGAGAAAAGCGAGGAAGACCATGACGTGGCTGGTGATGGGCGCGGTGGCGGTCGTGGCCGCCGTCTTCGCCAGGCGATGGGCCGGCCGGCTGAAGAAGCACCCGCCCGCCGACCGCGCGAACGCGAGGGACCTGCGGACGAACGCCGTCGGCAAGGTCGTGCTCGACGCGTACGGCACCGAGTGGGCCAAGCAGTTCGGACGCTCCCGTGAGGAGGTGCGCGACGCGGTCCTCGGGGACGCCCACCCGGACCTGCGCGAGCGGATCGACAGGGAGATCGGTGTGGTCGACGTGCGGTTCGACCACAGCGGAGGGGGCGCGCCGGCGACGGTCACCGTCGCCTACCGGCATGACGGCGCACACTCCACCGCCCGGCTCCGCCTGCCCTGGGAGTCACTTCCCGACGGTGTGCGGGTGGAGCTTCTGCAGACCGGGCGGTCCACCGCCTCCCGCACGTGGCGTGCCGTACCGGAAGAGCAGGCGGTCACGTGATCCCCGGCGGCGGCGAGGAAGCGGGGCTCGGATGATCTGGTGGGTGGTGGCGGCCGTCGTCGCGGCCGCCGGCGCCGCGACGGTCACGGTCGTCTTCTGGGACGACGTCAGGACCTCCGTGGCGGCCTGGCTCCATCGCAACGACCTGAACCATGGCGCCCTGATGTCGGCGGTGATCCTGCTGGATGACACCGCCTCCACCGTGCGACGGCGCATCCGGGTGCAGACCAGGCAACACGGCGTCCGGGTCATCTCCGACGAGGAGATCACGTACGACCAGATCGACGACCCCGCGGTCAGAGCGCAACTGGCGCGCGACCGCCACACGAGCATCGACATCATGCATCACCTGTAGGGAGGACCCATGCCCGGCAACTGGCGGGAAGAGCCGTTCACGGCCGCCACCGCGCCGCGCGACGAGGCCGCGAAGGAGACGACTCCGCGCTTCGAGGTGCGGCCGCCCATCCGCTCGATGAAGGAACTCATCGTGCCCGACGCCGTCCGAGCCCGGATCGATCTCGCACTCCGGCAGCTCGACCACCACAAGGTGCTCTATCAGGAGTGGAACCTGCAGAAGATCGACCCGCATCGCAAGGGCACCGCGCTCAACCTTTACGGCCACTCGGGCACCGGCAAGTCGCTGGCCGCCGAGGCCATCGCGCACCACCGCGGCCGGCCGCTCATCGACGTCGACTACGCCGAAATCGAGTCCAAGTACGTCGGCGACACCCCGAAGAACATCATCGCCTGCTTCGAGGCGGCCAGACGCGAGGGGGCCGTGCTCGTGTTCAACGAGGCCGACTCCATCCTGGGCAGCCGGTTGAGCAACGTGACGCAGAGCGCCGACCACAGTGTCAACGTGTCCAGGGCGGTGATGCTGTCGCAGCTGGACAGGTTCAGCGGGCTGGTGATCTTCACGACGAACTTCCCCCGCAACTACGACGCCGCTTTCGTGCGCCGCATCCTGGCCCACGTACGGTTCGACCTGCCCGACGCGGCGACGCGCCGCCGCCTGTGGCAGACGCTGACGCCCCCGGAGCTGCCGGGCTCGGCGCTGCTCGATTTCGACGCGCTGGCCGAGCGATCGACCGGCCTCGCGGGCGGCGACATGGTGAACGTCATCATGGCCGCCGCCGCCACGGCCGTCGGCCGGCCGGAAGCCGACCGCGTGGTGCGGACGCCGGACCTGCTCACGGAGATCGACGCCGTACGGCAGGCCAGGTCCGAGGTGGGCAAGCAGCCGCGGCCCATGAGAGAGGTGTCGGCCGACCACCTGGACGCCCTGCCCGTCCCGGTCACGTCCGACGCCGGCGAGGCCGGCTGAAGCGCGTCCGCGTGAGAGGGGTCATCCGGAGGCGGTACGGCTCAGCGGACCGGCGTCGCCGTAGCAGACGAAGGCCGCCCAGTCCGAGGCGGGGAATCCGGCCCGGCGCATGTCGAGCTGGGCGAGCCGTAACGCCTCCATCTTGCCCCGGCCGTCCAGCAGGTGATCGTAGAACCTGGCCATGAGCTTCCGGGTGGCGCTGTCGGGCACCTTCCACAGGCTCGCGACGACCGTCCGCACGCCCGACTGGAGGAACGCGAAACCGAGGCTCGCGTGCCCGAGAACCCGATCGATGTCGCCGCGGCCGGTGTCGCACGCGGACAGCACCACCAGATCGGTGCCCACGAGGTGGAGTCCCGCGATGTCGGCCGCGGTGAGCAGGCCGGTCTCGGCCTCGGGGCCGGGGTCGCCGCCGCAGAGCCAGGTGTTGACCCCCGCCAGCGCCAGCCCGCTCCGCAGCGCCGGATCGCGATGCCGGCGCAGCCGCAGAAAGCGCGGCCATGGCTCCGGGTCGTCGGGAGGGGCTTCGGTCAGGGAGAACGCGTAGCCGTGGCTCGCGATGTGCAGCACTCGCGGAGACCGCACCGAACGGACCCGGGACTTCAGCGCCTGATCGCGGGTGAGCAGGATGGCGCCGCCGAGCTTCTCCGCTACCTCCTCTCCCTCCAGCCAGGTTCCCAGGAGATCGTCGAACAAGCGGCCGAAGGGCGCGGACGGCTCGATCCCGAGGTCGAAGTCCGGCGCGGCGACCACGACATCGGGACCGGGTGCGATCGTCTCGTACGGCTGCCGGCCGCGCACCACCTCGTCCAGCCCGTTGGCGTACCTGACGGAGAACTCCGTCAGCAGGGGGCGGGAGTCGCGGCCCATGGGCAGGGCGCCGAGCGGAACGTGCAGCAGCTGCCCGTCGAGTACGAAGGTCACCGTGTGACAGCCTTCGATCAGTGACATGAGGGGATCGACGACGAGGCGGCGCAGCGTGTGCGGCGCCTCGGCGTCGATTTCCCCGGCGTCCTCCGGCAGCGCGCCGCGAAACGCGTCCGCGCCCCCGCCGCCCATCAGGGCGATCCGGGCGCGCAACGCGGCGGTGTCCATCTCCTCGGTGGGACCGAGATCGACCGCGGTGGCCGCACGATCACCGGGCGCGAAGACGACGGCGTGATACCGCACTCCGGAGTGCCCGGGGAGGCGGATGAACTCCACCACGCACTCGTCCGGCGGTGCCACGCGGGAGGGGTCCGGCGGTGGAGACGGCAGGGGGTCGGACTCGGGCCGGAGCGCCGATGCGGATCGAAGGGTGTCGCCGAGAGCTTCCGGCCCTCGGAAAGAGGCCCGTCTGAGCCAGGAATCGATGGTGTTCTCCATCGGGGTCAGCTCGTTCAGCTGGTACGCCGCCTGCTCGGCGGAGAGCCTGCGCATCTGCTCGGCGAGGTCGGCGTCGGCGCCCGGCGACGTCAACCAGGAGAAGTGGACGAGCAGCCCGGGCAGCCGGCGCCGCCACGCCGCGACCGCCACCGCCTCCGCCGTCACATCCGTGGCGGGACCTCCGGTCAGGAGCAGCGACAGGTGGTGGTCGGAGCGGGCGATCAACGTGGACAGCCTGCCGTAGACGCCTCCCTGACCCGGGCCGATCGCCGCGCCCGCCCTCAACCAGTGCCCGTCCGCCCGCAGAGCCTCCCGCGACGCTTCCAGCGACCGTGCGAGGTCACTCGCCGCGGTCAGGTGGCTGATGGTCTCCCAGCTCGCCGCGACCTGCGGGTCGGCAGCGCCGAGAACCGCCCGCTGGATCGCCACCGCCTGCCGGTACAGCCGTGCGGCCTCCTCCAGCTCGCCCTGTTTGGACGCGACACGCCCGATCGCCGGCAGGCAGATGCCCAGACCGGGGGCGGCCACTCCCGCGTGTGCCCGCAGGATCTCCGCCGCCGCCGTGAACGCCGTTCTCGCCGTGCCCAGATCACCTCTGTTCTCACAGAGAAAACCCCAGCCGGACCAGGCCAGGTGGGCTCCGTGAGCGAAAGGGTTGGATCTCCAGATGGCGAGCGAGGTCAGGTAATGTTTTTCGGCCTCGTCATGGTTCCCCGACCATTGCAGGCAGTCGGCGAGGCGCTGCTCGGCGCTCGCGACGCCCGGATGCTCCGGCCCGTGCAGTCCCTCCAGAATGGAGATCTGCTCGCGCAGGTGGCCGGCGGCCTTCTGCCACCTCTCCTTTCTCATCAGGAGGAGGCTCAGGGTGTCCAGGGTGTCCAGCACCGGTGCGCTGGTGGCTCCGTAGACGGACCGCCGGATCTTCACGGCCTCCTCGAAGTAGGGCTCGAAGTGCCAGAGGATCTCGTTGTCCTGCTCGATGACGGCGTTGCCGTGAAAGGCCGTGTGCCCCGCCCGTACGAGCGCCGCGGCCAGCTCCGGGTCGTCGCCCGGCAGATGGCGACGGCACCAGCCCAGGGCGTGCTCGGCGAGGAAGCGCGTCCTCAGGGCATCGGCGGCGGACCGGAGCGCGAGGTCGATCTTCGCGCACAGCCGGTAGTAGGCGTCGGGAACGGTCGTCATGGGCGGGCTCTCCGGGTCTGGCGTGCGGGTTCAGCCCGCACATCGACGTCCGGCGTCCTCCCCGTTACCGCGAGCGCGGGGAAATCGTTCCGTCGGCCCTCAGGCGCTCAGCCGTACGGGCGCGGCGGCGCCGAGCACGCCGCGCCTGCGCAGCTCGGGGAGCACGCCCTCGCCGAACCAGAAGGCCTCCTCCAGATGCGGGTAGCCCGACAGGACGAACTCCTCGACGCCGAGGGAGGCGTACTCCTCGACGAGGTCGGCGACCTCCGTGTGGCTGCCGACGAGCGCGGTGCCGGCGCCGCCGCGCACCAGGCCCACCCCGGCCCACAGCCCGGGGTGGATCTCCAGATCCCTGACCCCGCCGCCGCGGGAGCCTTTGCCGGAGCGTCCGCGAGAGCCCCCGTGAAAGCCCCCGTGAAAGCCCCCGTGAAAGCCCCCGTGAAAGCCTTCGTGGAGCGCGAGCATCCGCTGCTGCCCGACCGACTCGCTGCGGGACAGGACGGCCCGCGCCGACGCGATGTCCTCGGGGGAGATCTGGTCGAGCAGCCGTTTCGCCTCCGCCCACGCCTCCTTGGACGTGTCTCTCGTGATCACGTGGAGGCGTACGCCGAAGCGGAGCGCGCGGCCCTCGGCGGCGGCCAGCTCGCGCATCCAGTCGAGCTTGGCCGCGACCTGCGCCGGCGGCTCTCCCCAGGTGAGATAGACGTCCACATGCCGGGCCGCCACCGGGCCCGCGGCGGCGGAGGAGCCGCCGAAATACAGCTCGGGCACCGGGTCGGGCCGCTCGGCGACCGTCGCTCCCTCGACGTCGTAGTAGTCGCCCCGGAAGTCGAACGGGCCGTCCCACGCGCCGCGCACGATCGACAGGAACTCCGCGGTCCGCGCGTACCGTTCGTCCTTGCCCAGGTGGTCGCCGAACCGCCGCTGCTCGGCCGCCTCCCCTCCGGTCACCACGTTCAGCAGCAGCCGGCCGCCGGACAGGCGCTGGTAGGTGGCGGCCATCTGCGCCGCGAGCGTGGGGGACAGCACCCCGGGCCGGAACGCGACCAGGAACTTCAGCCGGGTCGTCACCTGGGTCAGCGCGGCGGTGACCAGCCAGGCGTCCTCGCAGTAGGTGCCGGTGGGGGTGAGCACGGCCTCGAAGCCGGCCTGCTCGGCCGCGCGGGCCACCTGGGCGAGGTAGTCGATCGTGGGCGGCCGGGACGCCGCGGCCCTCGACTGCCCGTGCTGGCGAGCCAGGCCGTGACCGCCGCCGGTGATGGAGCGGCCGTCGCCCGAGGTGGGAAGGAACCAGTGGAATCTCATTGCTGCGCCTTCCTGACGACGTCGTTGAAGCGGTCGTCGACGAACTGGGAGAACGTGACCGTGCCCGGGATGAGGCCCTCGGCGGTGAACGCGTCGGCGATCTCCTGCTCGGAGGAGACGACGGAGTCGTCGATCACGACCGGGGTGGCCACGGCGTTGGCGACGGCCGCGTCCGCCACCTCGCCGGGCAGGCCGGTCTCCTGTGCCCAGACCTTCGCCCACTCGTTCAGATGGGCCGCGGCCCAGATCCGTGCCTTGGCCAGGCGGGTGAGGAAGTCGCCGACCGCGGCCCGCTTGCCCGCGTCGTCGAGCGCGGCGGGAGCGGCGACCTGGAAGCCCAGGCCGTTGACGATGCCCGAGCCGTCCACGACCGGCCGCGCCCTGTGCTGGATCTCGGCCTGCGAGGTGAAGGGGTCCCAGATGGCCCAGGCGTCGACGGTTCCGGACGAGAACGCCGCCAGGGCGTCGGCGGGCTGCAGATACTGCGCCTGGATGTCCGTGAAGGACAGGCCCTCCTTCTTCAGGACGGCCAGCAGGTGGTAGTGGGCCGAGCTGCCCTTGGCGACCGCGATCTTCTTTCCCTTGAGCTGGGCCGGCGAGGTGATGGGGGACCCTTCGGGGACGAGGATCGCCGATCCCTTGGCGCTCTGCCGGTACGCCGAGACGACCTTGATCTTCGAGCCGGAGGCGGCGGCGAAGACGGGCGGGGTGTTGCCCACGCCGCCGATGTCGACCGCGCCGGCGTTCACGGCCTCCAGCAGCGGCGGCCCGGAGGTGAACTGCGACCACGTGATCGCGTACGAGGTGCCGTCGAGCAGCCCGGCGGCCTTGAGGAGGGCCTGCGATCCGGCCTTCTGGTCGCCTACCCGGAGGGTGACGCGGCCCCCGGCCTGTCCGTCCTGACCGCCGGACGCGCCCTGCCCCGCCGAGGCGCAGGCCGTGCCGGCCGCCAGGACAAGCAGTGCGGCGAGGAGTCTTCTCGTCATGCCGTTCCCTCCGGGGGGACGCCGAGGGCGGCCAGCAGGGCCGCGCGCAGGGTGAGCAGGTCGGGGTGGTCGCGGTGCCGGGGGCGCTGCGCGGCGACGGTCCACTCGTGCGCGACGCGTCCGTCGTCGAGCACCAGGATCCGGTCGGCCAGCTGCAGCGCCTCGTCCACGTCGTGGGTCACCAGCAGCACGGCCGGGCCGTGCGCCGCCCACAGGTCGAGCACCAGGCGGTGCACGGTGATCCGGGTCAGCGCGTCGAGCGCGCTGAACGGCTCGTCGAGCAGCAGCAGACCCGGCTCGCGGACGAGGGCGCGGGCCAGGCTCGCCCGCTGCGCCTCGCCGCCGGACAGCGTCAGCGGCCACGCCCGCGCCCGCTCGGCCAGGCCGACCTCGGCCAGCGCGGCCTCCGCCTTCGCGGCCGGGTCGGGCGCGTCCAGGCCGAGTGTGAGGTTGTCGCGCACCCGCTTCCACGGCACCAGCCGGGGCTCCTGGAAGGCCACGGCCACCGAGCCGTCCACCTCAAGGCCGCCCTCGACCTCTCCGTCCAGGCCGGCGAGCGCGCGCAGCAGCGTGGACTTGCCCGAGCCGCTGCGGCCGAGGAGCGCGACGAACTCGCCGCGCCCGATCGTCAGGTCGAGGCCGTCGAGCACGGTGCGGTCGCCGAACCTGCGGGTGAGCCCGCGTACGGTGGCCGCGGGACGGGCGCCGTGGGCCCCGTCCCCGGGAAGGTCCCGGGTTCGCGGGGCCTCCTCGGCAGGCGGGGCGGGGGCGGTCAGCGGGACAGGAACTCGCGGCGCCATACCAGCGCCCTCCTTTCCAGGAGCCGGACCAGGGCGTCGGTGAGCAGGCCGAGCGCGCTGTAGACCAGCAGGCCGACCACGATCACGTCGGTGCGCAGGAACTCCCGCGCGTCGTTGATCATGTAACCGAGGCCGGCGTCTGCGTTGACCTGCTCGGCCACGATCAGCGCCAGCCAGGCCACGCCGAGGCTCTGCCGCAGACCGACGAGCGTCTGGGGGAGCGCGCCGGGCAGCACGATGTGCCGTACGAGCGCGGCCCTGCCGAGCCTCAGCGTCCGGGCGACCTCGGCGAGCTTGCCGTCCACGCCCCGGATGCCCGCGAACGTGTTGAGGTAGAGCGGGAAGGAGACGGCGAGGGCCACCAGCAGCACCTTGGGCGTCTCGCCGATCCCGAACCAGAGGATGAACAGCGGGATCAGCCCGAAGAACGGCAGCGCCCGGAGCATCTGCATGATCGGGTCGACGGCGTTCTCACCGGCCCGGCTCAGCCCGGCGACCAGCGCGAGTCCGACGCCGGCGACCGCTCCCGCGGCGAAGCCGAGGAGCACCCGTTCGAGGGACACCGCGATCGCCGTGGGCAGTGTCCCCGAGCCCACCAGATCGAGCGCGGTCGCGGCGATCCGCGTCGGGGCGGCGAGCAGCCGGGCGGGCAGCAGCCCGGACGCGCTGGCGGCCTGCCACAGCAGCACGACGACGAGGGGACTGACCCACCTGTGCCACCCTCTCCCGAGCCCGCGAACCCCGGAGAGGGGGGCGGAGCGGGTCCGGGGGCGGGGATCGCCCCGGACCGCGCTCCCCAACTCGCCCTCGAGTTCGACGACGGACATGGACACACCTCTCAGATGACGACGAAAGCGCCACCAGAATTGCCCATATTCCCTACCAAGTCAATAGGTTTACTCCATGCTGGCACCGGCACGAGTGGCACGGGCGCCGAGCGCACGCAGATACGCCCGCAGCTCGGGCGGCTCGTGCACCTCGAATTCGCAGCCGAGCATGAGCAGGCGCGACGCGAGCCACTCCAGGGTGTCGGCCGGTCCGCGCAGGCGGCAGCTGTGCTCGCCGATCGGCTCGACGTTCCACGCCGCCCCGCCGAGCCGGCGCGCGGCCTGGCCGGCCGGAAGACGCAGGATCGCCACCACCTCGTAGACGGGTGCGGACGAGTACAGCATGGCGGCGACGAACTCGGCCGGGTCCTGTTCCGGCGGCACGCGGGCCGGGAACCGTACGCCGGTCGGGTGAGGGTCGCCGATCCGGTCGGCGCGGAAGATCCGCCAGTCGTCGCGGTCGTTGTCGTACGCCAGCAGGTACCACCGGCGTCCGGAGGCGACCAGGCGGTACGGCTCGGTCAGGCGCCTGGTCTCGGCGCCGTCGCCGGACCGGTAGGCGAAGCGCAGGCGCTCGCGGTTGGCGGCGGCCACGGCGAGCACCACCAGGGTCCGCGGGTCCACCGGCGGCTCGGCTCCGGCGAGCATCGGCACGGTCGCGGCGGCGATCGCACCCACCCGGTGCCGCAGGCGGGAGGGCAGCACCTGCTCCAGCTTGGCCAGGGCGCGCACGGACGCCTCGTCGATGCCGTCCACCGGATGCGCGGCGGCCGTGCGCAGGCCGACGGCGATGGCCACCGCCTCTTCGTCGTCCAGCAGCAGCGGCGGCATCGCCGCACCCGCGGCGAGCCGGTAACCGCCCACCGCGCCCATCGTCGCCTGGACCGGATATCCCAGCTCGCGCAGGCGGTCGACGTCGCGGCGGATGGTCCGCGGGCTGACCTCCAGGCGCTCGGCCAGCTCGCTCCCCGGCCACTCGCGGGGAGTCTGCAGCAGCGACAGCAGAGCCAGCAACCGTGCGGACATGTCACTCACGGCACCAAGCATGCCCGGTCATGTAGGACAGATCGCGACCTACATGCGCCATAACGTCGATCTCGTCATCACACCGCATCGGGAGAGACATGAGCACCGAGATCCGCCCGTTCCGCATCGAGATCGCCTCGGCCGACCTGGACGACCTGAACGACAGGCTGGACCGCGCCCGGTGGCCCCGTGAGCTGCCCGGCGACGGATGGAGCCGCGGCGTCCCCGCCGCCTTCCTCCGGGAGCTCGCCCGCCACTGGCGCCAGGACTACGACTGGCGCGCGCAGGAGGCGCGGCTGAACGAGTTCCCGCAGTTCATGACCGAGATCGACGGTCAGGACATCCATTTCCTGCACGTACGCTCAGCCGAGCCCGGCGCCCTGCCGCTCGTCCTCACGCACGGCTGGCCGAACTCGTTCCTGGAGTTCACCGAGCTCATCGGCCGCCTCACCGACCCCCGTGCGCACGGCGGCGACCCCGCCCGGGCGTTCCACGTCGTGGTGCCCTCCCTGCCGGGCTTCGGCTTCTCCGCGCCGCCGCGCGGCGCCGGCTGGTCCGCGGCGCGCGTGGCGCGGATCTGGGCCGAGCTGATGCGTCGCCTCGGCTACGACCGGTACGGCGCGCAGGGCGGTGACTTCGGGGCCTATGTCGCCCCGGAGGTGGCCAAGGCGGCGCCGGGCGACGTGGCCGGCGTCTACGTCGTCAGCGGCCTCGGCTTCCCCACCGAGAAAGATCTTCCGGAGATGACCGAGGACGAGCGGGCGGCCTATGCCCGGCTGATGGAGCAGGACTGGATGAACGGCGTCGACCACCACGCGCTGTTGCGCGCGGCGCCGCAGACCTTCGCATACGGCTGGCACGACTCCCCGCTCGCGGCACTGGCCTGGATGACCCAGAAGTTCCACGAGTTCAACGCCTCGGGCAGGCCGCTCGAGGAGGTGATCGACCGGGATCTGTTCCTGACCAACGTGAGCCTGTACTGGTTCACCGGGACGTTCGGGACGTCGGCGTGGCCGTACTACGAGAGCACCGGCTTCGGCTGGCCGGAGGGCCAGACCGTCGCGCCGACCGGTGTGTACAGCGGACCGCCCGGCATCCGCAGGCTCGCCGAACGCCACAACACCATCCTCCACTGGCCCGAGGACAACCCGGGTGGCCACCACTTCATCGCGATGGACCAGCCGGATCGCCTCGCCGCCGACATCCGCGAGTTCTTCGCGAAGGTGGGCTGACCGGCGCGGACCGGCCGCGTCCCCTGGCGGGGGTCAGCTCGCGCCCGGGATGTTGACGTTCTGCTCCTTGAACTTGTAGCCGCTCTTCGCGGCGTCGCGCTGCAGGCCCGTCATCGAGTTCTTGCCGGCCTCGACGTCGGCCGGCGTGGCGGTGCCGTTGTGCAGTTTGTCGGTCAGCGCGGCGAACTGGGAGTTGACGCCCTCCACGGCCCTGCACAGGCTCGGATTGGCCGTGGCGAAGCTCTTGGCGACCTTCAGCTGGTGCAGGGCGAAGGCGCCGGCGATCGCGGCCTTGGCGATCGTGCGCTTGCGCTTTTCCGCTCCGGCCTTGAAGCCGCCGCTGCGCAGCGGTTTGTAGATATAGCGGTGGAAGGCGCCCAGCGCGAGACCCGCGTGCAGCGCGAACCGGGTCTTGGCGAACCTCTTGGCGTTGCCGCCGGTCGGGCACGGCGAGTTGTACTCGGTCTCGGCCGCGGTCGGCGTGACGAGCGCCGCCGGGCCGGCCGCGACGGCGCCCCCGGACGCCGGGGCGGTAGTCGTGCCGCCGCCGCAGCCGACGAGCAGTGCCATCGTCAGCACGGCCGCCGCCGCGAGCGCGGTAAGGGATCGAACAGTTCGTGCAGCCATCGTTTCCCCCTATGGGACCCTGTGGTTCCGCGGCGCACCGGCCCGCGCACCGTCTGGCGTCCCGGATCCGGGCGGTCGCGGGTGTGGCCGGCGCCCTTCGCCGCGAGCGCTCACGACGCGGTCGCGATGTCGCGGGCCGTCCTGACCTCCGGCGCGAGGGCGCGTTCTGGACGACGGTTGCCACCCTTGCGCCGACTATGCGGGCTTTTGCCGGGTTGGGGCGCTTTCCATGCCGCGCCCGGACGGACATTTTGAGACCGCCGTGCGGTTCGTATGGCGAGAGCGTGGAACGCCTGACCATTTCGCCGGGGAAATCCCGGCAGGCGCGGCCGGGCGGTTTGTCCGGGCGTAGATCACAGGCCAGAAGGGTGCGGCGGGAAAACAAATACGGGTGCGATCCCGCGCGTTGTTCGTCGATCCATGTCAATCGCCGAATGAGGGTTCGTGCGGGATTTCCTCTGGATCATCCCGGGCACCGGATGGTGGTCTGGACGCCTCCCGGAAGCGACTCGGACAATGAGGGAGGAACAACCCAATCCGCCATTCATGGCATGATCGGAGAGGGGAAAGGTCATGCGAGGTGCGCGTCTCAGTAAGATCGCCGGCTCGGTGCTGCTCGGCGCGATGGTGCTCTGGCCGGCCGGAGCGGCCCCGGCGTTCGCGGGCGCCGGCGACGCGGCGGTCGTGCAAGCGGCCCCTGGCAATTCGTACGCGAAGCCGAAGCCGCCCAAGTGCACTTATCGATGCACAAACCATCGCAAATACAAGTGCTGTCCCAAATGTCAGAGGGTAAAGGGGACATGCTAGGGCGATCGCGGTGAACGCGGAGACGGGCCGTGTCGTGGCGGCCCCCGTCGGGGCCGCTCGCGCCTGCCCCTCTCCGGTCACCTGACGATTCGAACGTGATCGGCGGCGGTCCGTCCCCGGGCGGTGTCCGCATGTGCTCTGGCCCGGGCCCCGCCGTATCGCTCTTCGTCCGCGCGGGCGCGGGGCGCAATCGCGGCCGCCGCCCGGGCTATGCTCGCCCCGGAGCAGGGGAGGGCGCATGACGGTGCTGATCGACCGGCCGAACTGGCCGGGACCCCGCGGCCTGCTGTGGTCCCATCTGGTCAGCGATTCCTCGCTGGAGGAGCTGCACGAGTTCGCCCGGCTGCTCGGCGTGCCCGAGCGGGCCTTCGACCGGGATCACTACGACGTGCCGGAGACGGTCTACGACCGGGCCGTGTATCTCGGGGCCGAGCCCGTCGGCAGCCGGGAACTGGTGCGCCGCCTGCGCGAGTCGGGCCTGCGCCGGCCGAAGACCCGCACCTGATCTACACCGTAAAGGCGCGCGGCCGGGTGGCCGGGCCGGAACGATGAGACGGTGGCAGGGCCTCAAAGACCGGCCAGCTCGGCGACGGCGTTCTCGCGTGCCGGCAGCTCCCACAGGTCGCGGCCCACGGCAGTGCCGAACAGGCGGGGCTTGGCGAGCAGCTCCCGCAGCACCCCGGCCCGTCCGGCCCTGAAGGCCGCGTCCGGCACGTGCCGATACTCCTCCCGTACGGCCCTCGCGTACGCCGCGTAGGCGGCGGGCGGCGCCGCGAGGATCGCCAGATCGGCGTCGCACAGGACGGCCGCGTTCATGTCGCCGGGCTCGTAGGCGTGCCCCGCCGTGAGCCGCACGAGCCGGGCCACCTCACGCACCTGTCCCGCGGGCAGACCGCAGGCGGGCAGCCGGGCCTGCGCGAGCTGGGCGCTGCGTTCCTCGTCCCATCCCGGCCGCCCGTCGTAGACGGCGTCGTGGAACCAGGCGGCCAGCCGTACGGCGTCGGCGTCGGCGGCCTGGGCTGCGAGCGGCTCGACCGCGGCCAGGACCACCCGCAGATGGTCGGTCGTGTGGTAGCGCCGATGCGGCTCCGCCCAGCGGGCGGCCAGTTCGGCGGCGAGTGCCCGCCCGGCCGGCGAGCCGGTGAGGCAGCCGGGCCGGGGCAGGCTCCGATCGTCGGTCATGTGCCGAACCCTAAGGGCGCCGCGCGGGGTCTTTTCAGGCCGTGCGGGCGGCACGCTCGCGGACGACGCCCAGGACCGCCGCGAGAAGGGCCAAGACGACGACCGCGCAGCCGTACACGGTGGCCGTGGCCCGCAGGCCGAGCGACGACACCGCGAGCCCCGCCACCAGCGCGGGGACGCTGAAGGCGAGGTAGCTGACGACGTAGACGGAGGCGAACAGCGCGGCCCGCTCCGCCGGGCCGGCCAGCGCCGCGAGCGAGCGGAGCGCGCCGAGGAAGGCGCTGCCGAACCCGCAGCCCGCGACGACCGTCCCGGTGAAGAACAGCGGCGTGGAGGCGGTGGCGAGCGCCGCCAGGGTCAGGCCGGTGCCGGCGGCGAGCACCAGGGACCCGCCCGCCATGACCCGCCCCGCGGGCTTGTCGCGTACGGCCACCGACGCCACGGCGCCCGCGGCGGTGAGCGCGGCGACGACGAGCCCGCCGGCCAGGCGGTCGGAAACGCGCAGGACGCCCGTGGTCAGCGAGCCGCCCAGCGACAGGTAGAGCCCGCCCACGGCCCACGTGGCGACCAGGCAGGGAACGGCCGCCGTGAACGCGCCGCGGGCGTGCCGCGGCACGCCCGCACGCGGGCGCAGCGAGACGAGCGCGTCCCGTACCCGGCCGGGACGGGGCGCGACCGGCTCGGGCAGCAGCGCCATCAAGGCCGCCAGCACCACGAAGACGGCCGTGAGCAGGACGAAGACCGACGTCGTCGGCGTCGTCGTGTAGCGCACGAACAACCCGGCACCGAGCGCTCCCGCGGCCAGGCCGCCGGTCGGCGCGGCGCTGTTCACCAGCGCGCCCAGTTGACGGACGCGGCGAGACCCCGGCTGCAGGTCCACCAGGCCGGCGCTGATCGCGCCCGTCGCCGCGCCGGTCGCCAGGCCCTGCACCGCCCTGGCCAGCAGCAGCGGCCCGACGCCGTCCGCCGTCAGGAACGCGACCATGGCGGCCGCCTCGGCCACCAGGGCCGCGATCAGCACGGGCCGCCGGCCGACGTGGTCGGACAGCTCGCCGACGGTGAGCAGTGCGATCAGCAGCGCGAGGGCGTAGACCGCGAACACGGCGGTCAGCGTGGCCGCCGAGAATCCCCAGCGCTGCTGGTAGATCACGTACAGCGGGGAGGGGGTGCTCGCGGCGGTCATGAACGCCACCAGGGTGCCGGCGAGCAGCCAGAACCCGGCCCTGTGGGAGATCCGGCCACGCGCCGTCGTCCCCGCCGTCGCCCGGACCGCCCGGTCCTGGGTGTTCACGGGCGTGGCGCAGCCCCCCGAGTTCGTCATCACGGCACTCCCGGTTCGATTGTTCCAAAATTGTCGAACCGTCACACCGTACGACGAGATGGTCGATAGTTCAACTATTATCGAACCATGCCTGGAGCCCGGGACCTCCCGCACCCCGAGACCGCGAGCCTGGTGCTGACCGACGTGCTGTTCGCGCTCAGCGACCCCTCGCGACTGGAGCTCGTGCGGCGGCTCACGCAGGGCCCGCTGGAGGTGGCGGCGTGCCAGCCCACCGGGGGAGATGTGCCGAAGTCGACGCTGTCGCACCACCTGAAGACCCTCCGCGAGGCCGGTGTCATCCGCAACGTCCCGGAGGGCCGGCAGCGCTACGTGAGCCTGCGCAGGCAGGACCTGGACGGCCGCTTCCCCGGCCTGCTGGACGCCGTGCTCGGCGCGCCTTCACCGCCGCAGAACACCCCAGGCCGGTAGGGCACGGGAAGCCGGGGATCTGTGTGATCGTGGCGGCGCGGCGCCGCGTGGTTCGCCAGGCTTTGGTGGATTCGGCCAGAGCCTTGCGGAAGGCCCGCCGCGTAGCCTGTCCGTGTGCTGCGGCGGACGACCACGATCTCGGACATCGACGCGCCGGCGAGGCTGGCGGAGCTGCTCGACCATCACGACTACCTGGCCGACGAGGGCGTGACGACCGCGGCCTACCTCGCCCTGAAGATGGGCCGGCCGCTCTTCCTGGAGGGCGAGGCCGGCGTCGGCAAGACCGAGCTGGCCAAGACGCTGGCGGCGATCCTGGGCGCACCGCTGATCAGGCTGCAGTGCCATGAGGGGCTCGACGCCGCGCAGGCCATGTACGACTGGGACTTCCCGCGTCAGCTCCTGCATCTCAAGGCCGCCGAGGCGGCCGGGGCGGCCGACGTCGCCGCGCTGGAGGGCGAGATCTACGACCGGCGGTTCCTCGTCGCCAGGCCGCTGCTGCGGGCCCTGGAGACGCAGCCCAGCGTGCTCCTCGTCGACGAGATCGACCGGGCCGACGACGAGTTCGAGGCGTTCCTGCTGGAGGTGCTGTCCGACTTCACGATCTCGGTGCCGGAGATCGGGACGATCAGGGCGGTGACCCCGCCGGTCGTCGTCCTGACCTCCAACCGGACCCGCGAGGTGCACGACGCGCTCAAACGGCGCTGTCTCTACCACTGGCTCGAGCATCCGGGGTTCGACCGGGAGGTGGCGATCCTGCGGCGGCGCCTGCCCGGATGCGCCGAGCGGCTCGCGGCGGACGTGGCGCGGGCGGCGGGGCGGATGCGCGCGGCCGGCCTGCTGAAGCCGCCGGGCATCGCTGAGACCCTCGACTGGGCCGAGGCCCTGCTCACGCTCGGCGCGGCCGAACTCGACCCCGTCCTGGCCGCCGCCACACTGGGCGCGGTGCTCAAGCACCGGGAGGACCAGGAGGCCGTGCGGGCCCAGAGGCTGCTCACACCGGACGGCGGCCGTGGCTGACGCCCGCCCCCGTCCCCCCGCGGGCCGCGACACGCCGGGCCCCGGCGGCGTGACCGACGCCCGGGAGACGGCGGCCGGCGACGCCATGCGGATCGCCCGTGTCGTGACCGGGTTCGCCCGCGCGCTCCGGGCGGCCGGCGTCGCGGCCGACCATCATCGCACCGGGAACTTCCTCGCGGCGCTCGGCCATCTCGACGCCGCCGACGGGCGGAACGTCTACTGGGCGGGCCGTCTCACCCTGTGCGCCGGGCCCGGCGACCTGCCCGGCTACGACCGCTGCTTCGCCGCCTACTTCTCCGGCGGGCTCCCCCCGCAGCGCCGCGCACGGGGAACGACCGTCACCGTGACCCGCCCGGTGGCCGTGCCGTACGGCGCGGGGGAGCGGGAGGGAACGGACGAGCCCGGCGCGCCGCCGGCCACGGCGAGCGACATCGAGGTGCTGCGGCACAGGGACGTGGCGCGGATGAGCGAGGCCGAGCGGCGGGAGGTGCACCGGCTGCTCGCGCTGCTGCGCGGCGCGCGGCAGCCGCGCAGGTCCCGGCGCCACCGCCCGTCGCCCCACGGCGGTGCGGCGGACCCGCGGCGCACGATCAGGGAGATCCTGCGGCACGGCGGCGAGCCGGCCCGGCTGCGCCGCCGTGTGCGCGAGGACCGGCCGCGGCGGGTCGTCATGCTCGTCGACGTCAGCGGCTCGATGGCCGCCTACGCCGGCACGCTGCTTCGTTTCGCCCACGCGCTCGTGCGCGCGGAGCCGAGGGCGACCGAGGTGTTCAGCGCGGGGACCCGGCTCACCAGGATCACCGCGGCGCTTCGCCGCCGCGACCCCGGCCTCGCCATGGACGAGTGCTTCGCGGCGATCCCCGACTGGAGCGGCGGCACCCGGCTGGGAGAGGAGCTGCGCGCGCTGCTGCGCCTGCCCGACCCCCGGGGCGCGATCGTCGTGATCGCCTCGGACGGATGGGAGCGGGGCCCGGCCGACCTGCTCGGCGCGCAGATGGCCCGGCTGTCCCGGCTCGCCCGCCGCGTCGTGTGGGTCAACCCGCACAAGGGCGACCCGGCGTACCGGCCGCTGACCGCGGGCATCCGCGCCGCGCTGCCGTACGTCACGGACTTCGTCGCCGGGCACAGCCTGGCCGCGTACGAGGAGCTCGCGGCGCTGCTGGCCGGCGACCGGCCCGTACGGGCCGCACGGAAGGGAGGGGCCGGTGCGTGACGTGCTCGACCAGATGCTGCGCTGGTGGGAGGAGGGGCGGCGCTTCGGGCTCGCCACCGTGGTCGGCACCTTCCGCAGCGCGCCGCGCCCGCCCGGAGCCGCCATGGCCGTCCTCGACGACGGCGAGGCGGCCGGAAGCGTGTCGGGCGGCTGCGTCGAGGGAGCGGTCTACGAGCTCGCCGCGGAGGTGGTCACCACCGGAACGCCGGTGCTGCAGCGGTACGGCGTGAGCGACGACGACGCCTTCGCGGTCGGCCTGACCTGCGGCGGGATCATCGACGTGTTCGTGGAGCCGGTCTCCAGACGGGACTATCCGCAGCTGGCGGAGGTCGCCGCCGACGTCGCCGCGCGGCGTCCGGTCGCGGTGGCCACGATCGTCGCGGGCCCCGGCCGCGTGGGGGCGCGCCGCGTGGTCTGGCCGGACCGGGCGGCGGGCCCGCTCGGCTCGGCCCGGCTCGACGACGCGGTGGACGACGACGTGCGCGGCATGCTCGCGCAGGGCCTGACCGGTGTGCGGCGCTACGGTCCCGAGGGCGAGCGGCGCCTGGACGACCTGCGGGTGTTCGTCCAGTCGTTCGCGCCGCCGCCGCGCATGCTGGTCTTCGGCGCCATCGATTTCGCGGCGGCCGTCGCGCGGATCGGGCGTTTCCTCGGCTATCACGTGGTGGTGTGCGACGCGCGGCCGGTCTTCGCCACCGCCAGGCGTTTCCCCGAGGCCGACGAGGTCGTGGTGGCCTGGCCGCACGACTACCTGGCCGCCGCCGAGGTCGACGAGCGCACCGCGATCTGCGTGCTCACCCACGACCCGAAGTTCGACGTGCCGCTGCTGGAGGTGGCCCTGCGCACCCCCGCGGCGTACGTGGGGGCGATGGGGTCGCGGCGCACCCACTCCGACCGGCTGGCGCGGCTGCGCGAGGCCGGCCTGACCGAGGACGAACTGGCCCGGCTGAGGTCGCCGATCGGGCTCGACCTCGGCGCGCGTACGCCGGAGGAGACGGCCGTGTCGATCGCGGCCGAGCTGATCCAGCTGCGGTGGGGCGGCAGCGGCAGGCCGCTCACCGACACGTCGGGACGCATCCACGGCGAGCCGCGGTGAGCGGCGCGGCGGTCGCCGGTCTGCTGCTGGCCGCCGGGGGCGGCAGCAGGTTCGGCGGCCCGAAGGCGCTGGTGGAGTTCGAGGGGGAGCGTCTGGCCGACCGCGGCGTGCGGCTGCTCGCCGAGGGCGGGTGCCGGCCGGTGCTGGTCGTCCTCGGGGCCGCCGACGTGCCGGTCGCCGGCGCGGTCGTCGTGCGCAATCCCGGCTGGGCGTCCGGCATGGGGTCGTCGCTCCGGGCGGGGCTGGGCGCGCTTGCGCCGGACGCCCCCGCGGTGGTGATCGCGCTGGCCGACCAGCCGCTGGTGCGGCCCGGGGCGGTGCGCCGGCTGATCGCCGCGTTCGAGGCGGGCGCCCGCGTCGCCGTCGCGGCGTACGGCGGGGCGCTCCGCAACCCGGTGCTCATCGCGCGCGAGCACCTGGCGGAGGTGGCCGCGCTCGCCGAGGGCGACGTGGGCGCGCGTCCCTTCCTGCGGGCGCACCCGGAACTGGTCACGGCCGTGCCCTGCGACGACGTCGGCGACCCGGCCGATGTCGACACCCCCGATGACCTGCGGCGACTCCATAAGGAGTGATTCATCCGATTCGCTGCTTTTGGTGAGCTCCGTCACAATGATCGCGAAGAGCAGTCCGGCCGAGCGGGGAGCGCGTCATGACGGAGCAGGCGCCCGGCGGGTTCGACGTCAATCAGCCCAACGTCGCCCGCATGTACGACTACTACCTGGGCGGTAAGAACCACTTCCCGGCCGACCGGGCCGCGGCCGAGCGGGTCATCGAGCTGTCGTACGGATACGTCAGGGAGACCGTGCAGGAAAACCGGGCGTTCCTGAGGCGGGCCGTGCGCTACCTGGCGGCCGAGTGCGGCGTACGCCGGTTCCTCGACCTCGGCGCCGGCCTGCCGACGCAGGGCAACGTCCACGAGATCGCGCTGCAGGAGGCTCCCGACTCCCTGGTGACGTACGTGGACAACGACGCGGTGGTGGCGGCGCACGCGCGGGCGCTGCTGGAGGGTGATCCGCGGGTGCGCTTCCTGGAGGGTGACCTGCGCAGGCCCGAGGAGGTGGTGGCCGCGGCGTCGGCGAGCGGTCTCATCTTCGACCGGCCCGTCGCGCTGCTGCTGGTGGCCTGCCTCCACTTCGTGCCGGACGAGGAGGACCCGGAGGGGGTCGTGGCGGCCTACCGCGAACTGCTCCCCTCCGGCAGTTACGTCGTCGTCTCGCACGTCTGCTCCGACCCCGTGCCCGAGGCGATGGCCGCCGCGGGCGGCGTGTACGGCAGGGCAAACGCGCCCTTCGAGGCCAGGCCGGCCGCGCGGATCGCCCGGTTCTTCGACGGGTTCGACCTGGTCGAGCCCGGGGTGGTGCCGCTGAACGAGTGGCGGCCCGAGCCCGGCGCGCTGCCGCTGCGCGGTGACTTCCTGCCGATACTCGGAGGCGTCGGCCGCCGCCCCTGAAAGTGGCCACCGCTCTGTCCGGGCAATCTCGTCGGTCGCGGCACTAGCCTTGGTATTCGGATACGGAACATCATTCGGTTACCGACGGGTTCACGCGTGGAAGGACGAAGCGGATGCGGATCGGGATGGCCCTCAACTATTCGGGGGGCTTCAAGGAGACCGTCGCCGAGCTGGCCGACTACGAGAAGGCCGGGCTCGACATCGTGTTCGTGGCCGAGGCGTACAGCTTCGACGCCGTCAGCCAGCTCGGTTACATCGCGGCCAGGACCGAACGGCTGCAGATCGCCTCGGGCATCCTGCCGATCTACTCCCGCACGCCGGCCCTGCTGGCCATGACGGCCGCGGGGCTCGACTACGTCTCCGACGGGCGTTTCACGCTGGGCCTCGGCGCGTCCGGGCCGCAGGTCATCGAGGGCTTCCACGGCGTGCCCTACACCGCGCCGCTGGGCCGCACCCGAGAGGTCATCGAGATCTGCCGCAAGGTGTGGCGGCGCGAACGGCTGGAGTACGCGGGCAGGCACTACACGCTGCCGCTGGAGGGCGGCACCGGCCTCGGCAAGCCGCTCAAGCTGATCAACCATCCGGTGCGCGAGCGCGTCCCGATCGTGATCGCGGCCATCGGGCCCAAGAACGTGGAGCTCGCGGCCGAACTGGCGGAGGGCTGGGAGCCGATCTTCTTCATGCCCGAGAAGGCCGGCGAGGTCTGGGGCCCGTCGCTGGCCGCCGGCCGGGAGCGCCGGGATCCCGTTCTCGGCGAGCTGGACGTGATCGCGCAGGCCGTGCTGGCGATCGGCGACGACGCCGACGGCGTGCTGGAGCTGGGCCGTTCCATGGCCGCCCTCTACATCGGCGGCATGGGCGCCAAGGGGAAGAACTTCTACAACGACCTCGCCCGGCGCTACGGCTACGAGAAGGAGGCCGAGCAGATCCAGGACCTCTACCTGGAGGGCAAGAAGAAGGAGGCCGAGGCGCTGGTGCCGCGGGAACTGCTGGAACGTGTGTCGCTCGTCGGCCCGGAGGGCCACATCAGGGAGCGGCTGGCGGCCCTGCGCGAGGCGGGGGTCACGACGCTCAACGTCGCCCCCGTGGCCCACACCCACGGGGAGCGCGTGCGGCTCATCGAGAAGATCCGCGACCTGGCCTCCTGAGCCGTCCGGCGGCGCGGGGAGCCGGCTGTCCCGCGCCGCCTGTCCCGCGCCGCCCGCCCCCGCGGTCTTCGCCTCCCTCCCCGATCGGCGGCGGGCGAGTCCACGAGATCGCCATGTGCAGCGCTTTGACACGTCCTATGGGTAACCGCTATCTATTGGCCAACCGTTAGGGGGTGACATGCAGGACGCGGTGCTGGCGATGCTCGCCAAGGAGCCGTCGCACGGGTACCACTTGCACGCCCGGCTGCGGCGCAGTCTCGGCCCGCTGGGCGAGTCGATGAATCGCGGTCAGATCTATGTGACGCTGGCCCGATTGGAGCGGGCGGGGCTGGTCGTCTGCGAGCGGGCGGACGGCCTGCCCGAGCGGCCGGAGCGCAAGGTCTACGCGCTGACGCCGGCCGGGCAGCAACGGGTGGCCGCCTGGCTGGCCGAGGTGGGCTGGCCGAAACCGGACCTGGCGGAGTTTCATCTCAAGCTCGCCGCCGCCGCCGCGGCCCGGCTGGCCGACCCGGTGCACCTGGTGGCGGCGCAGCGCCGGGAGCTGCTGCGCCACCTGCGTGAGGCGCAGCAGGCGGCGCTGGCCGAGCCGGCGGGGTCGGGCGCGGGCCTGCTGCTGGAAGGGGTCGTGCTGCGGTTGCAGGCGGACCTGCGCTGGCTGGACGCCTGTGAGCGGGCCTGGTCCGGGGCCGGCCACGGAAACGAGGACGGATGAACGTGTCAAGCGCCGTGGTCCGGGCCCGCGGCCTGGTGAAGACGCATGGCCGGGGGCAGGGCCGGGTCCGCGCGGTGGACGAGGTCGACCTGGAGGTGCCCCAGGGACAGACGCTGGCGGTGATGGGGCCGAGCGGCTGCGGGAAGTCGACCCTGCTGCACCTCCTCGGTGGCCTGGAGCGGCCCACGGACGGACAGGTGTGGGTGGCAGGGCGGCGCATCGACACGCTGAGCGAGCGGGCTCTGGCGCGCATGCGGCGCCGGTCGGTGGGGTTCGTCTTCCAGGCCTTCCATCTGGTGGAGGAGTTGTCGGCGGCCGAGAACGTGGAGCTGCCCGCGCTGCTGGCGGGGCGCTCGCGCCGCGAGGCCGGGCGCCGCGCGAGCCTGCTGCTGGAGCGGGTGGGGCTCGCCGACCGCGCCCGGCACCTGCCGTCGCGGCTGTCGGGCGGGCAGCGCCAGCGGGTCGCCGTCGCTCGCGCGCTGGTCAACGACCCGCTGGTCGTCTTCGCCGACGAGCCGACGGGCAACCTCGACACCGCGGCGACCCTCGACATGCTGAGGATCTTCGAGGACCTGCGGGCCGCCGGGCAGACCCTCGTGATCGTCACGCACGACGAGCGGGTCGCGTCCACCGCCGACCGGCTGATCTCGATGCGCGACGGGATGTTCGTCGACGACACCCGGCTGGCCGGCACCGGCACCGGGCGGCTCGGCGGGCTCGGCGGGCTCGGCGGGCTGATCGGGCTGGAGGGCTGAACGCCATGGGCTCCGTCGTGCTCGTCGTGCGTCTGGTGCTGGCCGACGTGCGCCGGCACAGGGCACAGGCCGCGATGCTCCTGCTCGCGGTGACCGTGGCCACCGCCACGATGGCCCTGGGCCTGTCCCTGCGCGGCGTGAGCGACGCGCTGTACGAGCAGACCCGCGCGGCCACCGCCGGCCCGGACGTGGTGGCGCTCTCCGGCGACACCGGGCCCGCCGTGACCTCGGCCCTGGCCTCGCTGGCGGACGCTCCCGAAGTGATCGCCCACCACGGTCCCTATCGCATCGTCTACGCCACCCTCGGCACGCGCGATTCCGTCTCGTCCCCGGTGGTGGTGCAGGGCTTCGCCGAGACGCCCGGCGCGGTCAACCGGCCGCTGGTGACCTCGGGCCATTGGGTACGTTCCGGCGGCACGGTCCTCGAGCGCGGCTTCGCCACCGCGCTGGGCGTCGGCGTCGGCGACCACGTCACCATCGCCGGCCGGTCCTACCCCGTCGTCGGGATCGCCGTCACCGCGGCCACCTCCATCTACCCCTGGGCGGCGCAGATCGGCCCGGGCGGCGGCCCCAGCGACTACAGCGGCCTGGCCTGGATGACCCGGTCGGACGCCCGGACGCTGGCGTCGTCCCACGATCTCCCGGTGACCACGGCCGTGGACCTCAAGCTGCGCGACCCCGCCGCCGCCGAGGCCTTTCGCCACGCCCACCGGCTCGTCGACATCAGGATCAACTTCCACTCCTGGCAGTTCACCGCCGTACAGGACATGGTCATCCTCAGGGACACCCAGCCGATCCTGGTCGTCGGCAGCTGGCTGCTCAGCTTCCTGGCCATCACCGGAGTGGCGGCGCTGGCCGCGGGACGCGCCGTCGAGCAGACGCGCAGGGCCGGGCTGCTCAAGGCCGTCGGCGCCGCCCCGGGCCTGATCGCCACCGTCCTGCTCACCGAGTATCTGGCGCTGGCGCTGGCCGGCGACGCGCTGGGGCTGGTGATCGCCCGCCTGACCGTGCCCGCCATCGCCAGCCCCACCGCCAGCCGGATCGGCGACGCCTTCGGGCCCGGTGGCGCCACCGTCGCCGCGGCGACCGTCCTCGCCGTGTCGGTGGCGGTGCTGTCCACGCTGCGTCCCACGCTGCGGGCCATGCGTACGGCGACCGTCACGGCGCTGTCCGCCACCGCTCACCAGCCCCGTCACCGGCCCTGGCTCACCGCGCTGTCCGCGCTGCTGCCCACGCCGCTGCTGCTCGGGCTGCGGCTGACCGCCCGCCGGCCGGGCCGCGCCGTGCTGCAGGCGTGTGCCACCGCCACCACGGTGATCGCGATCGTCGCCCTGCTGACCCTCCACGCCCAGCCGGAGAGGGGCTACGGCCTGAACGGCTCATCCGCCCTGCCCAACCTGCGCGGCGAGCACGACCGCATGCTGATGCTCGCCGTCACCATCCTGCTGGTCGCACTCGCCGTCGTGAACACCGTCACCTTCACCTGGACCACCGCCATGGAGGCCCGGGCGAACACGGCCATCGCGCGTACGCTCGGCGCCACCCCCGGGCAGATCTCCGCGGGGCTGTCCGCCGCCCAGCTCCTGCCCAGCCTGCCCGGTGCCCTCATCGGCGGCCCTCTGGGCGCCGGCCTGCTCTCGCTCTTCTCGGCCGGGAACGCGGTGGAGGCACCCTCCTCCTGGCTGCTCGGCGCCACACTCGCGACTCTCGTGGCGACGGCGGCACTCACCGCCCTGCCCGCACGCCTGGCGGCCCGCCGGTCCGTGGCACAGACCCTCAGCGCCGAAGCGGCGTGACCGGCCCCGTCCGGCGGACCGCCGGCCGTCAGACCGGCGGCGAGGGGCCTGCCCAGGCTCCGGAACTGGATCTGCCAGGTGAGAGGCGCCCCGCGTGGGCGTAAAGTCCCGGGCGTGATGCACACATCCCGCCGCGCGCGCCTGGCCGGGGCGCTGCGCGAGCACGAGGCCGCGGCGGCCCTCGTCACCTGGCCGGTCAACGTCCGCTACCTGACCGGTCTGACGAGCTCCAACGCCGCCGTGCTCGTCACCGCGGCGGGTGAGGCCGTGCTCGCCACCGACTCGCGCTATCTGGAGACGGCCCGGGCGACGTGCTCGGGCGTCGAGGTGATCGAGGACCGCGACGTCGCGGGAGCCCTGCTCGCACGGGGGCCGGGCGCGGCGAAGGTCCTGGTGGAGGCCGACCACATGCCGGTGGGGCTGTTCCTGCGGCTGTCCGCCGATCACGCCGCCCTGGCGCCGGTCGGCGGACTCGTGGAGACCGTCAGGGCCGTGAAGGACGAGGGGGAGATCGCGGCGCTGCGCCGGGCCTGCGGGATCACCGACGAGGCGTTCTCCCTGGTCGTGGAGCGCATCGCTCCCGGCGTCACCGAGCGGCAGATCGCCCGGTGGCTGGAGGCCGCCATGGTCGAGCTCGGCGCCGACAAGCCGGCCTTCGACTCCATCGTGGCGAGCGGCCCCAACGGGTCGATCCCGCACCACTCGCCCTCGGAGCGGCCGATCGAGCGGGGTGACCTGGTCACCATGGACTTCGGCGCCCGCTACGACGGCTACCACGCCGACATGACCCGCACGGTCGCCGTGGGCCCGCCCACCCCGTGGCAGCGCGACCTCTACGACCTCGTACGGCAGGCCCAGCGTGCGGGCCGGCACGCCGTACGGCCGGGGGCGACGGCGCACGAGGTGGACGCCGCGGCTCGTGACGTGATCGCGCGGGCGGGCCACGCCGAGCGGTTCGGCCACGGGCTGGGTCACGGAGTCGGCCTGGAGATCCACGAGCTGCCGTTCCTGGGCCCTGGCAGGACCGGTAGACTAGAGGATCGAGTTCCGATCACCGTCGAGCCGGGGGTATATCTCCCGGGCAGGGGCGGTGTGCGCATCGAGGACACGCTGGTGACGCGTGGTGACGGGCCGGAGCTTCTCACACTGACGACCAAGGAGCTGCTCGTCCTGTAGGGCAGCCGCACGCGGGAGACGCTACGTGGCGACGACGAACGACCTGAAGAACGGACTCGTGCTCAAGCTCGACGATGGGCAGCTGTGGACCGTTGTCGAGTTCCAGCACGTCAAGCCGGGTAAGGGCGGCGCGTTCGTCCGCACCAAGCTCAAGAACGTCCTGTCCGGCAAGGTCGTCGACAAGACCTTCAACGCCGGCGTGAAGGTCGACGTGGCGAACGTCGACAAGCGGGACATGCAGTACTCGTACCTCGACGGCGACGACTTCGTGTTCATGGACACCGAGACCTACGACATGGTCAACATCCCGCGCTCGGTGGTGGGCACCGCCGCCAACTACATGCTGGAGAACACGACCGCGACCGTCGCCTTCAACGAGGGCAACCCGCTCTACGTCGACCTCCCGGCCGCCGTGGAGCTGACGATCTCACACACCGACCCGGGCCTGCAGGGCGACCGCTCCACCGGCGGCACCAAGCCCGCCACCCTGGAGACCGGCGCCGAGATCAAGGTCCCGCTCTTCATCACGACCGGCGAAAAGGTCAAGGTCGACACTCGCACCGGCGAGTACCTCGGTCGGGCCTGACGTGTCGGCTCGAGGGAAGGCCCGCCGCCGCGCGCTGGACATCCTCTTCGAGGCCGAGGCACGGCAGCTGAGCCCGCTCGACGTGCTCGCCGAGCGGGTGGAGCGGGCGGACCCGCCGGTCAACGAATACACGTCCTTTCTCGTCGAGGGCGTGGTCCGGCACCTGGAGCGCATCGACGAGCTGATCTCGACGTACGCCGAGGGCTGGACCCTGGAGCGCATGCCCGCCGTGGACCGCAACGTTCTGCGCGGCGGGACCTACGAGATGCTGTGGTCGGAGGAGGTCCCGGAGGGCGTGGTCATCAGCGAGTGGGTGCACCTGGTCGCGGAGCTGTCGACCGACGAGTCGCCGCAGTTCGTCAACGGACTGCTGGCCCGCTTCAAGCAGCTCAAGCCCTCGCTTTCGCTCTGACCCCACGTCCCTCGGCCCGGCGGCTCCGGGAGACCGGCGGTTCCGGGGGCCGACAGCTTCGAGAGGCCCGACAGGGAGGCCGTAAGTGCGTGACGCCACACGCCGCGCCGTCGTCTGGGAGGCGCTGCGCGCGCTCCTGGCCGAGCGGACGGCCGCCACCGGGCGCGACACGCTCGACATCGTGGACGCCGGCGGCGGCACGGGCGGCTTCGCCGTGCCGCTGGCCACGCTCGGGCACGCCGTGACCGTGGTCGACCCGACCCCGGACTCGCTGGCCGCGCTGGAGCGCCGCGCGGCGGAGACGGGCGTCGGCGTGAAGGGGCTGCAGGGCGACGCCGCCGACCTCGGCGAGCTGCTGGAGCCCGGCAGCGCCGATCTGGTGCTGTGCCACAGCGTGCTGGAGTACGTCGAGGACCCGGCGGGCGCGCTGGGCGCGGTCGGCGGCATCCTGCGGCCGGGCGGGGTGGTGAGCGTGCTGGCCGCCAACTCGGTCGCCACGGCCGTCCACCGCTCGCTGGCCGGCCACTTCGACGAGGCGCGCCGGGTGCTGTCGGACCCGGCGGGCCGCTGGGGCGAACGCGACCCCACGCCGCGCCGCTTCTCCCGCGAGACGCTGGGCGCGCTGCTGGCCGGCGCCGGGTTCACCGTCGGCGAGGTGCAGGGCGTGCGGATCTTCGCCGACCTCGTCCCGGGCATGCTGGCCGAGGGCGACCCCGACGGCCTGGTCGCGCTGGAGCGGGCGGCGGCGACCCATCCGGTGCTCCGCGACGTCGCCACCCAGATCCACGTTGTCGCCTACCGTCAGTAGAAACAATGTTCGGATAATGCGGTGGTCGGGTAGGCTGGCCTCATGTCCCGGAACCAGCTGCTGCCTCGGGATCCGTCGCCACCGCCGGACGGGCCGGTCGACGACAGCGGCTGCCCCATCCTGCACGTGGACATGGACGCCTTCTACGCCAGCGTCGAGCTGCTCGACCGTCCGGAGCTGCGGGGCACCCCGGTCATCGTGGGCGCGACCGGCGCGCGAGGAGTGGTGCTCAGCGCCACCTACGAGGCCCGCCGGTTCGGGGTCCACTCGGCGATGCCGATGACGCGGGCCCGGCGCATCTGCCCGCAGGCCACGGTCATCCCGCCCCGGCACGCCGCGTACGCCGAGGTGTCCCGCGGCGTCATGGAGATCTTCCAGTCGATCACTCCGGAGGTCGAGCCGATCGCCTCCGACGAGGCGTTCCTCGACGTCGGCGGGGCCCGCCGCAGGCTCGGCAGCCCCGTGGCCATCGCCCGGATGATCCGTGCCCAGGTCGCCGAGCGGTACGGCATCACCTGCTCGGTGGGGGTGGCGAGCACGAAGTTCGTGGCCAAGCTCGCCTCGCGGCAGTGCAAGCCGGACGGCCTGCTCGTGGTCCCGGCCGACCGGGTCGTGGAGTTCCTGCACCCGTTGCCCGTCGCCGCCCTGTGGGGTGTGGGGGAGCGCACCGAGCAGGCCCTCGTACGGCTCGGCATCCGCACCGTGGGGGATCTGGCCCAGGTGCCGGTGACGACGCTCCAGCGTGAGTTCGGCGCCGTCGGCGCGCACCTCGCGGCCCTGGCATGGGGCCGCGACGAGCGCCGGGTGGTGCCGCACGCGCCCGACAAGAGCATCGGCAACGAGGAGACGTTCCCCCACGACGTCGACGACCCCGAGACGATCAGGCGTGAGCTGCTGCGGCTGTCGGAGCGGGTGGCCGCGCGCCTGCGGTCCGGCGGGCACGTCGGCCGAACGGTCAGCGTCAAACTCCGCCGATCCGACTTCACGACCATCACCCGGTCGCGTACGCTGCGCGAGGCTACCGACGTCGCGAAGGAGATTTTCGACACATCATGCGAGCTCTTCGAGGCCGCCGGGCTGGAGCGGGTGCGGCTGCGGCTGGTCGGCGTGCGCGTGGAGAACCTGCTCCCGGCCGCCGCGGCGACCCGTCAGCTGGGCCTGGGCGAGCGGGAGACCGGCTGGCGGGAGGCGGAACAGGCCATGGACCGCGCCGCTCGCCGCTTCGGTCCGGACGCGGTGAAGCCGGCGTCGCTTGTTCGGCGTCCGTTTGGTCCAATAGGTCCATGACGTCACCTCCGGTTTGGGCCGCGTTGGACGTTTTCTTTCGCCTACGTCTGAGGCCTCGTATTCTGGGGATAACCGACCGCGAGGTTCGGACACCCCGTGTCGTCCGTTGCCGTCTTCCCCTGAATGGGGCCGTCCTTGGGAGGCGCCGTGCCGCTGTCTGAGCACGAGCAGCGCTTGCTCGACCAGATCGAGCAGGCCCTCTATGCCGAGGACCCGAAGTGGGCGAACACCGTACGGATCAGTGATCCGCGCAGCCACTACAAGCGCCGCCTGGTGAAGGCCTCCATAGGCTTCGCACTCGGCGTGGTCCTGCTGATGGTCGGCGTCGTCGCGGCCCAGATCTGGCTCGGTGCCGCCGGCTTCGTGGTCATGCTGGCCACCTGTCTGTGGGGCCTGTCGAGCTGGAAGCGCATGAACGGGTTCAATGACTCCCCGCCGTCCCGCAACCGGAGCCGCCGTCCCCAGCGGCAGAGCTTCATGGAGCGCATGGAAGAGCGCTGGCGTCGCCGCCACGACGAGCACTGATCCCCATCTGAACCACCGCTCCCCATTTGAGCCACCGCCGGTGGGCCCGCTCCGCGGGCCCACCGAGTCGTCTGCGGCGACCGGCGCTCTTTCCCGTCCCCGCACGGCAGGGGCTTCCGTCCCCGCACGGCAGGGGCGGGCGCGGGGAGGCGGCAGATCAGCGGCGGGCGCCGGTCAGGGTCCGGTCCTTGCCGGAATCGCCGCTTCCGGCCGCCGCGCCGGGACGCCTCGCGGCCGCGGCCGTCTCACGCGTACCCGTCCGCCCTGTCCGCCAGAGCCGGAGCCGCAGTCCCTCCAGCCGGTCGAACACGTCGAGCACGCCCTCGCCGGCCGCCCGCACCCGCAGCAGGACGGACATCGGGGCAAGTGCGGCCCCCAGGCGCCGCCACCGTGAGGTCCTCGCCGCCAGATCGCGCCTGATGTGACGCAGGTCCGCCGGGACGGGCCCCGACGCCGAGGGCGTGGGGGCGTACCTCAGCCGTTCCTCGGATGTGACGACGCGGGCGAGCGACTCGGCGGCCTGCGGCCCGAGCGGGTGCCGCCCGGCGATCCGGCGGCCGAGCGCGCGCGGCGTCTCGCCCGGTTCCCCGGCCATGCCCAGGTCGGTGAGCGTGTCGCGCAGCTCCGCCCAGGCGGCGTGGCCGTCCGCGGCCGTCCGCGTGAGCCTGCCAAGGCGCCGGCGGCGCACCAGGAGCCGTGCGGCGGCGGGCAGCAACAGCAGCGCCAGCGCGGCGGCGGCGCCGATCCCGGCCTTGACGGCCACGGGCGTGCCCGGGTCGGCCGCGATGGCCGTGCCGTCGAGGTCGCGGTCGAGCTGGCGCGGGTTCGGCCGGACCGGCCCGGCGTCCTGGCCGGTGTCCTCCTCGTCCGACGTCGGCCCCGCGGACGGGCCCGCCGTGGGATCGGCCGTCGGCGTGACGGGCAGCGAATACGACGGCACCTGGGCCGTGCCCTGCCCGCCCGTCCCGGCGGGGGTGGGCTCGAACCGCAGCCAGCCGATGCCGTCGAAGAACAGCTCGGGCCAGGCATGCGTGTCGTGGGTGCGGACCGTCCAGACGTTGTCGATCTTGGTGCCGCCCGTGTAGCCGACGGACACCCGCGCCGGGATGTTGAGCAGACGAGCCATGACGGCCATCGCCCCGGCGAACTGCTCGCAGTAGCCCCTGCGGTCGCGCAACAGGAAGCGGGACAGCGCCTGCGCGCCCGACCCGGACGCGCGCACGTCGTAGGTGAACCGGCCGGCCTGGGTGAACCATTCCTGGAGCTCGACCGCGGCCTCGTACGGCGTGGTGGCGTCGGCGGTCACCCGGCGCGCGAGAGCGGCCACCCGGGGATCGAGCCCGTCGGGCAGCTGCAGGTAACGGTCGCTGTCCGGAAGCGTCACCGCCGTGCGCAGCTCCGTCAGGGTGGGCTCGGGCTCCTCGGTCACCACCCGATACTCCATCCCGGCCGCCTCGTCCTCGGTGGAGAAGACCATGAGCGAGTCCCGGTCGGCGCGCCAGTCGCCGTCCGCCTCGACCTGCCGGGCCGGGTACGGCAGCGGCAGGAAGTTGAGCGTGCCGATGTCCTCGCTCATCGTGACCCGCATCTCGGCCCGCTTCACCGACACCCCGGGACGGAGCCCGGGCGTCGGCGGCAGCGGCCCCTCCGACACGCGGTCCTCCGGGCGCCCGCGCAGCGGGGCCAGTGTCCACTTCGTCCCGTCGAAGATGTCGAGGGAGTAGATCCGCAGATAGCGCGACACGTCGTCGCTGCTGGTGTAGGTGAGCACGGTGGCGTTGCGCTGCTGCCTGAGCTGGCCGCCGAGCTTGGCGATGGCGTCGGGGATGCCGATGTTGCCGCCGCCCCCGCCGAAGCCGTTGCCCACGCCGAAACCGAACAGCGGGTCGGGGGAGAGCGCCGGCAGCGCCGCGGGCACCAGGATCGCCAGCGCGATCGCCGTCACGCCGATGCGCTTGCCGGACAGGGCCAGCCGCTCGGTGTCGGGGGCGGCGCCGCGCGCGGAGCCGGAGGAACGGCGCACCACGACGGCCCGGCCCCAGCGGCTCAGGCGTTCCCGCCCGTCGGCGACGAGCAGGCCGATGTAGCCGAACGCCGCGATGACGAACGCGATCCACCCGATCGGCTCCGTGACCACCGCCGCGGGCACCGTGAACAGGGCGAGCAGCGGCAGCCCGGCCAGCGCGGCCCGGCGCAGCCGCACCGCGAGGACGTCCACGAGCAGGGCGATCAGCGCCACTCCCGCCGTGGTGAGCAGCGTGATGCCGGGATCGTCCGGCACCGGGGCGGCGTACCGCTGGATGTCGTCGAACCCGGAGCCGACCAGCTCGGCGAGCCGGACGATCGAGTCCTTGGTGGGGACGATCCGCAGCCACGCCTCCTCCGGCGTGAAGACGAGCGTCAGGTAGAGCAGGACCGCCACGAACGACGCGGCCGGCGCGACCCACGGGCGGGCGCCCAGGAGAGAGACCGCCAGCCCGGCCACGGTGGCGACGAGGATCGCGCCGAAGCAGGACCAGAACCAGGCGCCGCCCTCGAAGAGCGGATAGAGCGTGACCGTGACGGCCGCCGTGGCCAGCCCCGCCGCAACCGGCAGTTTCATCGCTTTCTACCTTCCGTCACGCCGGAGCGGCCGGCTCAGGCCGCGCTCCTGTTGTTTCCGGCCTGCGGCCACACGCCGGCGAGCGAGGCGCCGGCGGGCAGGTCGAGCACCCGCCACCCCGCACCGGTCAGGACCGACCGCGCCGTCCGCGCGTTCTCCGCGGCGACGGCGTCCCAGGACGCGCCGTCCCAGGAGGCGAGGTCGAGCAGGACCGCGACGGCGGTCACGCCCGGGTGCCTGAGCTGGGCGAGCGTCCGGGCCTCCTCCGGGTCGAGCGCCCCGAGGACCGCGACGATCAGCCCCTCGCCGCCGCCCTGGCGCAGCGCGCCGACGCCGTGCTCGAGCGACCGCGCCGTGCTCTGCCGGATGACCGCGAGCGTGTCGAGCAGCGACCACGACTGGCCGGTCTCCACCACGTGCCGCGCGCCCTGGTCGGTGACCAGGCGCAGGGCGAGCCCCTCGGCGGACAGGTGTATGCCGATGGACGCGGCGGCCGAGACCGCGACCTCGAACGACGAGCGCGGCCCCTCTCCCCGGTGGGCGTGCCTGCGGGTGTCGAGCAGCAGCGCGCCCCGGCTCTGCCACTCCTGCTCCTCGCGCCTGACCATCAGTTCGCCGTGCCGCGCGGTGGAGCGCCAGTGGACCCGGCGCAGGTCGTCGCCCTGGCGGTACTCGCGAGGCGCCACGTCGTCGTCTCCCGCCGCCGCGACCGAGCGCGTGCTGCTGTCGCCTCCGCCGCTGTACTCGCCCGACAGACGCACCGGCGGCAGCGGCACCACCTCGGGGGTGACCACCAGCGTGTCGGTGATGGTGAACGAACGGGCCAGCTCGACCAGCCCGAACGGATCGGCGATCCGCACGGACAGCGGCCCGATCGGGAAGCGTCCGCGCAGGTCCGAGCTCACCTTGTAGTCGATCTCCCGGATGCCGCGTGGCTCCATCCGGTCCAGGACGAACCTCGGCCGGGTGCCCAGCGCGTACTGCAGGGTGTCCTCGACCAGCAGCAGGCCGGTGGGCAGACGGGTGACGTTCTCCAGCCGCAGGGTCACCGTGCTCTCCTCGCCCGCCTGCACCCGTGCCGGGCCCAGCCGCCGCGCGCAGGCCAGCCGGTAACGGGTGCGGGCCACGACCAGCGACGCGAGCAACGGCATCGCGATGATCAACACGGCCACGCGGAGCAGGTCCTGCTCCCCGAGCACGAGGGCGCACAGCAGGGCCGCCACGCCGGAGGCGAGGAACGAGCGTCCTCGCGGGGTCAGAGCCTTGAGCCCGGTCATCGGCCCTCCGTCACTCGCCGGCTGTCGTTTCGCGGGAGCGGGCACCGAACCGGACGCCCCCGAAGGTGTGGCGTGGCGCGGGGTTCCGCCGCGCGTGGGTCGTCCGTATTACTGGGGTCGTCACCGAAGTGGCCTCACTGGGTGCTTCGCGGGTGTCCGTGTCACGAGGCGTCGGGGACGGGGACACGCCGGAGCAGTTCGCCGACGAGCTGCTCCGGGTGGCGGCGCTGCCCCTGCGCCTCCAGGCTCGGCATCAGGCGGTGCGCCAGCACGGGGACCGCCAGGTCCTGCAGATCGTCGGGGATCACGTAGTCGCGGCCGGACAGCGCGGCGTGGGCCCGCGCGCTGCGCACCAGATGGAGGGTGGCCCGTGGGGAGGCGCCGAGCCGCAGGTCGGAAGAGTGCCTGGTGGCCGCCACGATGTCGACGGCGTAACGCTTGACCGGCTGCGAGACGTAGACCGCGCGGACGGCCTGGATCAGCGCGGCCACCTCGGCCGTGGTCGCGACCGGCTCCATCTTGTCCAGCGGCTGGGAGGCGCCGTGCACGTCGAGCATCTCCAGCTCGGCGGCCGGCTCCGGGTACCCCATCGCGATCTTGGCGGTGAAGCGGTCGCGCTGCGCCTCGGGGAGGGGATAGGTGCCCTCCATCTCGATCGGGTTCTGCGTCGCGATGACCATGAACGGCGACTCCAGCGCGTACGTCACGCCGTCGACCGTCACCTGGTGCTCCTCCATGCACTCCAGGAGGGCGGACTGCGTTTTGGGGGAGGCCCGGTTGATCTCGTCCCCGACGACGATGTTGGCGAAGACCGGTCCGGGCTTGAACTCGAACTCCCGCGTCTGCTGGTTGTACGCGCTGACCCCGGTGATGTCGCTCGGCAGCAGGTCGGGGGTGAACTGGACGCGCTTGACCGGGCAGTCGATCGAGCGCGCCAAAGCCTTGGCGAGCATCGTCTTGCCCACGCCGGGCACGTCCTCGATCAGCAGGTGGCCCTCCGCCAGGAGCACGGTGAGAGTCAGGCGGACGACGTCGCTCTTGCCCTCGATCACTGATTCGATCGCGTTGCGGATCCGGTGAGCGGTGTCGACCAGATCCTCGAGCCGGGCTGCCGCATCGGTGACGTCAGGTGTTACTGCCACCAGGCCTCCATGAGGGTGCGTCCCCGAGAATGGGGCATTAAACGTTCCTTTTCCATTCTGTGTACTGACCCTATGTCCCCTGTCGTTCCAGGGCGACTTTGTCCGGAAATCCGAGTGAACTGCCCACAGTGTTGTGGCATCTCTTCGCGGTCACGTGCCGCGCTCGTCCGAATCCCGTGACACACAAACGCGGGGCGGCCCCGGCGCGCTCCACTTCCCCCCACCCGGCCCCCGGGGCTGCCCCGGAACCCCGTGGCCGCCGGAGGTTTCGCGGGTGCCGACACGCCCGTGCGCGCGCTGTGGGGCGCCGCGGCGCCCCACTCCGGCCCACCCCATTTCACCTGCGAAAACGCCGCCGATTTTGAATGCCGGCACGTGCAGAATCAGTTGACGGTGGGGAGAAGTGGAGTATGGTGGTGCGCAGTGGAGGGCAGGGGCTATAGCGCTGAGCGCTCCACAAGGCACAGGAGGTGGGTCCGGTGTTCCTCGGCACCCACCACCCACGCCTCGACGACAAAGGACGGCTGTTCCTGCCGGCGAAGTATCGCGAGGAGCTGGCGGAGGGTCTGGTGATCACCAAAGGCCAGGAGCGCTGCCTCTACGTCTTCCCCGTAGAGGAGTTCCAGCGCATCACCGAGGCCCTGCGCACCGCTCCGGTGACGGCGAAGGCGGTCCGCGACTACAGCCGTGTCTTCTTCGCCAGCGCGTCCGACGAGGTGCCGGACAAGCAGGGACGCATCACGATTCCCCAGACGCTGCGGCGGTACGCCGGGCTGGAACGTGACTGCGTCGTGATCGGCGCCAACACGCGGCTGGAGATTTGGGACGCCCAGGCGTGGGACACCTACCTGGAGGCCCAGGAGCAGGCATTCTCCGATCTGTCGGAGGAGGTGCTGCCCGGGATTCTGTAGATCGTTCTTTCCTTTTGATCAATTGACCCGTCGGTGACGTTCGGCGAGGTCTCCACCCGCTCCCATGTGGCAGCTGATGCACCTTCCCCGGTGTCAGACGCCACGGCCGGCGACGCGGATGGGGACCTGGCCGGACGGGTCGGTTTCCTCCCGGGAACCGGCATGGGTGGGGATCCGTTGGGTAGTCACCGGCGGCACAGCCGCGAATCCGCGAGTACTGCGGCGTAAATGGGGGTTGGAAGCGTTGTCGCAAGAGCCCGGTCAGCCGGGTGGTCACGTTCCGGTCATGCTCGATCGCGTACTGGAGTTGCTCGCTCCGGCGCTGTCCGGGCCGGAGCCGGTGGCCGTGGACGCCAACCTGGGTCTCGGCGGGCACGCCGAGGCGCTTCTGGCCGCCCACCCCTCCCTCCATCTCATCGGCATCGACCGCGACCCCACCGCCATCGAGCGTTCCACCGCACGGCTCGCGCCGTTCGCGGACCGCGTCACCTTGGTGCGCGCCGTCTCCGACGAACTTGCCGACGTGCTCCACGACGCCGGACGGCCCCGCGTGGACGCCGCGCTGTTCGACCTCGGCGTGTCCTCCCCTCAGCTCGACGAGGCCGAGCGCGGTTTCGCCTACTCCTACGACGCTCCCCTCGACATGCGGATGGACCGCGAGCAGGAGCTCACCGCCGAGCATGTGGTGAACACCTACTCCGCCGCGGACCTCACCCGCATCCTGCGCGACTACGGCGAGGAGCGTTTCGCGGCACGCGTCGCGAACCTCGTCGTCAAGGAGCGTGCCAAGGACCCCATCACCAGCACGAAACGGCTTGCCGACCTGGTCCGCGCGGCGATACCCGCCGCGACGAGGCGGACCGGGGGCAACCCCGCCAAGAGAACGTTCCAGGCGCTGCGCATCGAGGTGAACGGGGAGCTGTCGGCGCTCGAGCGCGCGCTCCCCGCCGCGCTCGACGCGCTCGCGCTGGGCGGGCGCGTGGTCGTGCTCGCCTATCACTCCCTTGAGGACCGGCTCACCAAGCAGGTCCTCGTGGCGCGAACCAGGGACACCAGCCCCCCCGGGCTGCCCGTCCCCCTGGAGGCTCACCAGCCCCGGTTCCGCCTACTGACGAGGGGAGCGGAGCTCCCGGACGACGAGGAGGTGGCCCGCAACCCGCGGGCGACCTCGGCCCGCTTGCGGGCGGCAGAGAGGATCCGCGAGGGATGAGGACAGAGCAGGAGACCAGGAGGGCGGCCGCGCGCACGGCCGTGCCGCCGCGCGTGCCCGGCCGCACGCCGGGCCGGGCCGCCGCGACGGCGGGCGAGACCGCGGCCACTCCGGGCAAGCGCCGTGTCCGCCCCGGCGCCCCCACGGCGGGTGACGAGCGTGCGCGCGAGGCCGTTCCGGCTCCCCGGCCGGGCACGGACGGCCGGCGCCAAGGCGAGGCCGTTCCCGCTCCCCGGAGGTCCCGTACGGACGCGCGCCGGGGTGAGGCGGTTCCGGCCGCCCGGCCCGACGGCGCGCGGGCGGCGTCCGCCGGTTCCGTCGCGGCCCCGAAGCGTGACGGCGCCCGGGCGCGTACGGCCGCCCCCGCCGCTCCCGGTACGGCCACGCCCCGCACGGGCGCCCGTCCCGCGCCGTCCCGTGAGGCCCGGAGCCTCACCGAGGTCGCGCCCACGCCGCGGACCGCCCGGCGCGGCGGCTCCGAAACCCGGCCGGCGGCGTCCACGCGTGCCACAATGGCGCGGCGGGCGTTCCGGCGGCCGGCGAGGGCGCCGTTCGTGCTCCTCGTCGTGGGCCTCATGTGCGGCGGCCTGGTGACTCTCCTGCTGCTCAACACGGTTCTCGCGCAGGACTCGTTCAGACTGAGCGACCTGCGGTCGAGCATCGACGAGCTGCACGAGCAGGCCGCGGAGCAGGAGAACCAGCTCCGTCAGTGGACGCAGCCGAACGCGGTGCGGGAGCAGGCCGCCGGGCAGGGCCTCGAACCCGACAGGACCGCACCGAAGTTCATCGACGCGGGCGGCGGCGCGACGACGCCGGAGCAAGCCCAGAAGGAGGGCACGGACCGGTGAGAGACAGCGGCCGGAACCCGGGTCCCGGCCGCGGGGGTCCCAGCGGGCGCGGCGGTGGCCAGGGCCCGGGCGGTGACAAAAGGAGCCCGGGCTCCCCGGGGCGGCCGTCGAGGCAGGACGGGCCGCCGAGGCCCGGTCGTCCGGGCCGGTCCTCCGATCCCGGCCCTGACGACACCGGCCCTGACGGCAGGGCGAGCGGCCCGGTCCGGCGCGGCGGGAACGGCGGCGCCCCGCATGGCGGCGGCAGGCAGAAGGGCGGCAGGCAGGGCGGCCGGGCGGACGGCGCACGCGACGCCGCGGGCGGACGTGACGGCGCCCGGGACGACCGCTCAGGCGAGTCGCCCGGGAGGCGCGGGTCCGCGCCGGGCGCGTCCGCCCGTGCCTCGGGCAGGTCCCCGTCACCCGCGCGTACGACGAGAAGGGACGGGTCCGGCGTGCCCGGCGGCGGCCCGCGCCGCGCCGTCGCACAGCACCCGGTTCCCGATGAGGGGCGCCCGCGCGGCGGGCGGGCGAACGGACCGGGCGACGCGGGGGACCGGCCTCGGGGCGCCGGATCCGGGAACGACAAGCGGTCCCCGGCGGGATCGCGGGGGACGGGCGCGGGCGGCGCGGGGTCGGGGCAGTCACGGGCGGGCGCCTCCGGCGCCCCCGACCGGCCGCGTGGCGGCGTGCCGGGTCCCGCGGACGGTGCTTCCGCCAAGGCCGGGGCCCCCGGCAGGACCGGCGTGCCGAGGCCTTCCACACCGAGGCCTTCCACACCGAGGCCTTTCACTTCGAGGCCTGCCATGCCGGGGGCTTCCGCACCGGGGACACCCGGCGGGACCGGCGCGGGCCGTCCCCGTCCCGGCGGCGGCCCGTCGCGTCCGCAGCGTCCCCCAGGCTCCCAGCGCTCTTCCGGCACGCAGCGCCCACCGGGCCCGCCGGGTCCGCCGGGCCCGCCGCGTCCGCCCGCCGTGCTCCGGCTGGGCAATCCGGCCCGGCGGCTGAGGGCGGCGCTGGTGGTCATGGCGATCGTGCTGTCGCTGTTCGCCGGCCGGCTGGTGCAGCTTCAGGGCTTCGACTCCAAAGTGCTCCAGGCGAGGGCCGCGCAGCAGCGTGTGCAGCCGGAGACGCTGCCGGCGCGCCGCGGCTCGATCACCGACGCCGACGGCCACGACCTCGCCGTGACGGTCGAGGGCAGGGAGATCTACGTCGATCCCAAGGACGTCGACCCGGCCAAGCGCGACCTGGTCGCGACCACGCTGGCACGGGAGCTGAACAAGCCCAAGGAGGAGATCGCCGCCGCGCTGGCCAAGACCACGCAGCGGTACATCCCGCTGGCCCGCGACGTCGAGCCGCCGCGGGCCAAGCGCATCATGGGCTTCGAGCTCAAGGGCGTGGGCGTCAAGGACACCTACCGCCGCCTCTATCCCGGAGGCTCGCTGGCGGGCGGCCTGCTCGGTTTCGTCGGCGTCGACGGCAGAGGCCTGGAGGGCCTGGAGAGCGCGTACGACGACATCCTGGCGGGCAAGGACGGCAAACAGAGCATCGAGCTCGGCGCGAACCGGCAGCGCATCCCGATGACGCGCAGCCAGCGCGAGGCTCCGGTGCCGGGGCGTGACGTGCGTCTGACCATAAACAGGGACATCCAGTGGGCCGCGGAGCAGTCGCTGGACCGGCAGGTCCGCGCGACGGGGGCGCGCAGCGGCAGTGTGATCGTCATGGACATTCCCACAGGGCAGATCCTCGCCATGGCGAACGCGCCCCAGGCCGACCTCAACCACTGGCAGTCGGCAACGGCGGAGGAGCGCGCCAACCGTGCCGTGTCGGAGGTGTTCGAGCCGGGCAGCACCAACAAGGTGATCACGGCCGCGGCGGCGATGGAGGCGGGGGTGGTCACCCCCGACAGCGTCTTCCGCGTGCCCGACCACATCCAGTGCGCCGACCGGCAGCTCAGGGACGCCCACCCGCACAAGCCCGAGCCGCTGACGTTCACCGGGATCCTCGCCGAGTCGAGCAACGTCGGCACGATCATGGTATCCGACAAGATCTCCAGCCAGCGGCTGTACGACATGTTCCGGTCCTTCGGCTTCGGCGCCCGCAGCGGATCGGGCGTCCCCGGCGAGCAGGCCGGCCTGCTGCCGCAGTGGGAGACATGGTCGGGCAGCCAGCGCTGTACGATCGCCTACGGCCAGGGCATCTCGGTCACCGCGCTGCAGATGGCCAGCGTCTACCAGACGATCGCGAACGGCGGCGTGCGGGTGACCCCCTCGATCGTGGCGGGCACCACCGACGCGCACGGCGCGTTCGTTCCCAGCCCGGCGGCCAAGGGCACGCGGGTGATCAGTGAGACGACCGCCCGGCGGATCGCGCTGATGCTGGAGGCGGCTGTGGGCCACGAGGGGACGGGGGAGGAGGCCTCGATCGAGGGCTACCGCGTCGCGGGCAAGACCGGCACCGCCATGCGATACGACGAGAAGTGCGCGGGATACTGCGGATACACCGCGACGTTCGTCGGCTTCACCCCGGCGGACCAGCCCCGGCTGATGGCCCTGGCGGTGATCCAGGATCCGAAGAAAGGCCACTACGGCGGCGCCGTCGCCGCCCCGGTGTTCAAGGACGTCATGACTTTCGCGTTGAAGAGCAGGAAGATCCCCCCGACCGGCACGAAGGCGCCCGCGATGGTCCTTCGCCCGGTGGAGTGACCGCGGAGTGACCGGAGTCGCAGTGCCCGGTTCCGGAGCTGCCGGAGCCGGGGGGACCGGTGCCGGAGTGGCAGGGGAGAGCGGCGGAGAGGGGTACGCTCTCGCCGTGCGTTCCCCGTCGTCCATGCGTCCCGAGGCCGTCCAGGCCCGCCCGCTGTCCGCGCTCGTGTCGCTGCTCGGCGCGCCGGCGACCGTCCCGTCCCCCGGAGCGCGGGTGGTCCGCGGCACGGTCACCGGCGTCACCCTCGACTCGCGCCGGGTGCGGCGCGGCGACCTCTATGTGGCCGCCCCCGGTAAGGCCCGGCACGGCGCGGAGTTCGCCGGCGACGCCCTGGCGGCGGGAGCGACGGCGATCCTGACCGACGCCGAGGGCCGCGACCGGGCCGTCGCCACCGGGCTGCCGGTGCTCGTCGTGCCCGACCCCAGGGCGGTGCTCGGACAGGTCGCCGCCTGGGTGTACGGCAAGCCGACGGCCGGCATCACGCTCATCGGCGTCACCGGCACCAGCGGCAAGTCCACCTCCACATACCTGCTGGAGGCGGGCCTGCGGGCGGCGGGCCACCGCACCGGCCTGGTGGGCGGCGTGGAGATCCGCGCGGGCGACGTGCGGTTCACCCCCGAGCTCACCACTCCCGAGGCGACCGACCTGCAGGGGCTGTTCGCGCTGATGCGCGAGCGGGGCGTGAGCGCGGCCGCCATGGAGGTCTCCAGCCACGCCCTGGCCCTCGGCCGGGTGGACGGGCTCTTCTACGACGTGTCGATCTTCACCAACCTGTCGCAGGACCACCTCGACTTCCACCGCGACCTGGACGACTACTTCGCGGCCAAGGCGCGCCTGTTCACCCCGGAGTTCAGCCGGGCGGGCGTGGTGAACATCGACGACGCCCACGGGCGGGAGCTGGCCGCCATGGCCAAGATCCCGATTACCACCTTCTCCGCCGCCGGGGCGCCGGAGGCCGACTGGCGTGCCGAGGACGTGCGCCTCGGCGCCGCGGGCAGCCGGTTCCGCCTGGTCGGTCCCGGAGGGGTCGAGGCCGATGTGTCGGTGGCCCTGCCCGGCCCGTTCAACGTGGCCAACACCCTTGGCGCGCTGGTGGCGCTGGTGGAGGCCGGGGTCCCGCTGCAGGCCGCGGTGACCGGCGTCGGCGAGTTCGCCGGCGTGCCGGGCCGGATGGAGCGGGTGCCGGGCGCCGACGACGTCCAGGTGATCGTGGACTACGCGCACAAGCCGGGCGCGGTCGAGTCGGTGCTGCGCTCGCTGCGCGCCGTGCTGGACGACGGGCCCGGCGGCCGCCTGGTGATCGTGCTGGGCTGCGGCGGCGACCGCGACCGCGGCAAGCGCCCGATGATGGGCGAGGCCGCCGTCCGCCTCGCCGACCTGGTCGTGTTCACCAGCGACAATCCTCGTACGGAGGACCCGCTCGCGATCCTCGCCGCGATGCTCGAGGGCGCGCTGCGGGTACCCATACAGGAGCGGGCCCACGTGGTCGTGGAGCCGGACCGGGCGGCCGCCATCCGCCTGGCGGTCGGCGGTGCCGCGTGCGGAGATGTGGTAGTTGTGGCCGGCAAGGGGCACGAGCAGGGGCAGTATGTCGGGGGCGAGGTCGTTCCCTTCGACGACCGCGAGGTGGCCGCCGCGGCCATCGCGGAGCGGGGCCGGGCGCGGCGGGCGGCGCGAGAGGCCGCCGATGCGTGAGCCGATGCCGGGTCGTGCCCCGGCGGCCGAGTTAGCGACGCGAAAGAGAGCAGGAAAACCATGATCCCGTTGCCGCTGGCCCGGGTCGCCGAGATCACGTCCGGAGAACTGAACGGGGCGGCCGACCCCGCGGCCGTGGTCCGGGGCCCCGTCGTGATCGACTCGCGTGCGGCCGGACCGGGCTCGCTGTTCGTGGCGATCAAGGGCGAGCGGGCCGACGGGCACGACTTCGCCCGGCAGGCCTGTGACGCAGGCGCCGCCGCCGTCCTCGCCACCCGGCCCGTACAGGAGCCGGCCGTGATCGTGGGCGACCCGCTCGCGGCCCTGGCCTCGCTCGCCACGGCCGTGCTGTCGGAGCTGCCCGCCACGACCGTGGTCGGCGTGACCGGGTCCGCGGGCAAGACCACGACGAAGGACCTGCTGGCCGGCCTCGCCGCCAGGCTCGGTCCCACGGTCGCCCCCGTCGGCTCCCACAACAACGAGATCGGCCACCCGCTGACCGTCCTCAAGGCCGACGAGACCACCCGGTTCCTGGTCCTGGAGCTGAGCGCGCGCAACATCGGCCACATCGCCTACCTGGCGAGGATCGCCCCGCCCCGCATCGGCGTGGTGCTCAACGTCGGCACCGCGCACCTGGGGGTGTTCGGCGGCAAGGAGGCGATCGCACAGGCCAAGGGCGAGCTCGTCGAGGCGCTGCCCGCCGACGGGGTCGCCGTGCTCAACGCCGACGATCCTCTGGTGCGCGCGATGGCCGGGCGTACGAGCGCGCGGGTGACCTACTTCGGGCGCTCGCCGGAGGCGCACGTGCGTGCGGAGGACGAGACGCTCGACGCGTCCGGCCGCGCCTCGTTCACGCTGCGCACGCCGTCCGGCACGGCCCCGGTCCGGCTGCGTCTGTACGGCCGGCACACGGTGGAGAACGCCCTGGCCGCGGCGGCGGCCGCGCACGAGCTGGGGCTGCCGGTCGCCGCCATCGCCGAGGAGCTGTCGGCGGCCGAGCCGCGCAGCCGCTGGCGCATGGAGGTCACCGAGCGGCCCGACGGCGTGACCGTGATCAACGACGCCTACAACGCCAACCCCGACTCCATGCGGGCGGCCTTCGGCAGCCTCGCGGTGATCGGGGAGGGGCGGCGGCGGTTCGCGGTGATCGCCGCGCTGATCGAGCTGGGCGAGGACGGCCCGGCGCTGAACGAGGACCTCGGGCGGCTGGCCGCGGGCGCGGACCTGGAGGCGGTCGTCGTCGTGGGGGAGGACGCCGAGCCGGTGCTCCGGGGCGCGCCCGGCGCGATCCACGTGCCGGACGTCGCGGCGGCGGCGCGGGAGTTGTCGGACCGGCTCGCGCCCGGCGACGTCGTGCTGGTGAAGGGGCCGCGTGCGGCCGGACTCGAGCGGGTCGCCGAGGCGATCCTCGGAGGTGACGCCCGGTGAGGAACATCCTCATCGCGGGGGCGATCTCGCTGATCCTGTCGATGGTCGGCACGCCGCTGGCCATCCGGCTGTTCGCCCGCAGAGGCTACGGCCAGAACATCCGGGAGGAGGGCCCGTCGGGACACTACGACAAGAAGGGCACTCCCACGATGGGCGGCACGGTGATCGTCATCGCGTCGCTGATCGGCTATTTCGTGGCCCACGGGGCGACCGTCTTCTCGGCGGTCGGCGACCCCCCGACGGCCTCGGGACTGCTGGTGCTGTTCCTGATGACGGGCCTCGGCGCGGTCGGCTTCCTCGACGACTTCATCAAGATCTACAAGCAGCGCAGCCTGGGCCTGCGCAGCGGCGCCAAGGCCGGCGGGCAGCTGGTGATCGGCGCGATCTTCGCGGTGCTGGTGCTGCGGTTCCCCAACGCCTACGCCGTGACCCCGGCCGACACGCACGTGTCGTTCCTGCGGGACATCGGCCCGTCCATCGGGCTCATCGGCTTCATCATCTGGGTCGTCTTCTTCATCGTGGGCTTCTCGAACGCGGTGAACCTGACCGACGGGCTCGACGGCCTGGCCTCCGGCGCCACCTGCCTGGTCCTCGCGGCGTACGTGCTGATCGGCAACTGGCAGCTGCGCAACAGCTGCACGACGGTCGGCTTCGGCCCCAACTGCTACTGGGTGAGAGATCCCCTCGACCTGGCGGTGGTCGCGGCGGCGGTGCTCGGCGCCTGCCTGGGCTTCCTGTGGTGGAACGCCCCGCCGGCCAAGATCTTCATGGGTGACACCGGCTCGCTGGCCCTCGGCGGCGTGATCGCCGGTCTGGCCTTCACCACCCGGACCCAGCTTCTGCTCGTCATCCTGGGCGGCCTGTTCGCGATCATCACGATGTCGGTCATCATCCAGGTCGGGTCCTTCAAACTGACCCGCAGACGGGTCTTCCGGATGGCGCCGCTCCAGCATCACTTCGAGCTGTCGGGCTGGGCCGAGACGACGATCGTGGTGCGCTTCTGGCTGATCGCCGCGTTGTGCGTGGCCGCCGGTCTCGGACTGTTCTACCTCGAATGGATGCCGAAACAGTGAACGTCGTCGTCGCCGGTCTCGGCGTGTCGGGCGCCGCCGCGGCGCGGGCCCTGGCGGCGCGCGGCGAGCGCGTGACGGTGCTGGAGGCCGCGAACGGCGAGCGGCAGCGCGCGTCGGCGGCCGAGCTGGCCGCGCTGGGTGTGGAGGTGCGCTTCGGCGAGCCCGCCCTGCCCGCCGGGACCTCGCTCCTGGTCACCTCGCCGGGCTGGCGTCCCACCCATCCGCTGCTCGCCGCCGCGGTGGACGCGGGCGTCGAGGTCATCGGGGAGGTCGAGCTGGCCTGGCGGCTGCGGCCGGAGTCCGCGGCCCCATGGCTGGCGCTGACCGGCACCAACGGCAAGACCACCGCCGTCCGCATGCTCACGTCCATGCTGTCCGCCGCCGGGCACAAGGCCGTGGCCGTGGGCAACGTCGGCGTCCCCATCGTCGAGGCCGTCGACGGGCCGTACGACGTGCTGGCGGTGGAGCTGTCGAGCTTCCAGCTCCACTGGTCGTCGACCCTGGCCCCGCTCGCGGCGGCCGTGCTCAACGTGGCGCCCGACCACATCGACTGGCACGGCTCGATGGAGGAGTACGCCGCGGCCAAGGCGCGCGTCTACGCGGGAGCGGGGACGGTGGTCTACAACGCCGACGACGCGTGGTCGTCCCGCCTCGCCGAGCCGTACGCCTCCCGGGTGGGCTTCACGCTCGCCGTGCCCCGGCCCGGGCAGCTCGGGGTCGTGGAGGACCTGCTGGTCGACCGGGCCTTCGTGGCCGACCCGGTGACCTCGGCGGAGGAGCTCGCCTCGCTGGAGGACGTGCGCCCCTTCGCGCCGCACAACGTCGCCAACGCGCTCGCCGCCGCCGCGCTGGCCCGCGCGCACGGCGTGCCGCCCGAGGCCGTACGGCGCGGCCTGCGGGAGTTCACGCCCGACCCGCACCGGATCGCGCACGTGGCCCGGGTCGGCGAGGTCGACTACGTGGACGATTCCAAGGCCACCAACCCGCACGCGGCCGCCGCGTCGCTGGCCGCCTACGGGTCCATCGTGTGGGTCGCGGGCGGTCAGCTCAAGGGCGCCGACGTCGACGACCTCGTACGGCAGGCCGCGCCCAGGCTGCGCGGCGCGGTGCTGCTGGGGGCCGATCGGGATGTGATCCGCCGCGCATTGGCGCGACACGCCGCGAATGTCCCCGTCGTGGACGTGCCGGGGCAAGACACTGGGGTCATGGACCGTGTCGTCGCCGAAGCAGCCCGGCTCGCCACCCCGGGTGACACCGTGTTGCTCGCCCCCGCGGGGGCGTCGCTGGACATGTTCGCCGGATACGGAGCACGTGGGGAGGCCTTCGCCCGAGCCGTGCAGCGGCTGGCGGCCCGGTGACGGGCCCAGGGACGGGCCCGGCGACCGGTCCCGCCGGCACCGCGGCCGCGCGGAAGGCGGATCGCCAGGGACCCGAGCGTCAGGGATCCGAGCGTGGGGGGCCCGAGCCCATCGGCTGGGCCGCCAACCAGCTCGCCGCGCTGCGCGAGCTGCTCGGCCGCCCGCTGACGTCCTACCACCTGGTGCTCGGCTGCAGCGCGCTGCTGCTGGCGCTCGGGCTGATGATGGTGCTGTCGGCGTCGAGCATCGCGGCACTGCAGGAAACCGGGGACCCGTTCTACTGGTTCCTCAAGCAGGTCACATCGGTGGCGATCGGGCTCCCGCTGATGTGGGTCTGCTCCCGGCTGCCGCAGCGGTTCTTCCGCCTGGCCGGCTATCCGCTGATGGGCCTGGCGATCCTCGGTCTGCTGATGGTCATCTTCCTCGGCCAGGAGGTGCTGGGCGCCCAGCGGTGGATCATCATCGGCCCGTTCTCGGTCCAGCCGTCGGAGCCGGCGAAGCTGGCCCTGGTGCTGTGGGGCGCCGACCTGCTCGCGGCGCGGGCGCGCGGCGGCCGCATCGAGTGGCGCAAGCTGCTGATCCCGCTGATGCCGGGCGTGGCGCTGCTGGCCGTCCTGGTGATGCTGGGACGCGACCTCGGCACGACGCTCGTGCTCATGATGATCTTCCTGGCGCTGCTGTGGGTGGTCGGCGCGCCCGTGCGGCTGTTCGGCGGGATGCTCGCGCTGCTCGCGCTGGCGACCGCCACTATGATCATCGTCGAGCCCTACCGGCTCGGCCGCCTCACCGGCTTCATGCACGTGTGGGAGACCGCGCAGGACGAGGGGTTCCAGTCCGCCCAGGGGCTGATGGCGATCGGCTCGGGCGGCTGGTTCGGCCTGGGGCTCGGCGCGGGCCGGCAGAAGTGGAACTACGTTCCGCACGCGGAAAGCGACTTCATCTTCTCCATCCTGGGCGAGGAGCTCGGGCTGATGGGGACGCTCGTGGTGGTCGCGCTGTTCGGCCTGCTCGGGTACGCCGGGCTGCGCATCGCCATGCGGACGAAGGACCCCTTCATCCGGCTGTCGGCCGCCGCCGTCACCGCCTGGATCGCCGGGCAGGCCGTCGTCAACATCGGCGCGGTCATCGGGGTCTTCCCGGTCACCGGTATCCCGCTGCCCCTGGTGTCGTACGGCGGATCGGCGCTGCTGCCGACGCTCGCCGCGCTCGGCATGCTGGTGTCGTTCGCCAAACGGGAGCCCGGAGCGGCCGAGGCGCTGGCCGCCCGTGGCCCGGGACCGGTCGCGCGGGCTCTAAGCTGGCTTGGCCTGAACGGCCGCGCCGGGCGGCGGCCCGCGTCCTCGCGGGCATCGGCCCGGCGGCAGGCGGCCCCACAGCCGGCACGGCCACGGACGGCGCGAAGAGGAACGACGGAGGAACGGACGCGGGAGAACCCGCGAGAGCATCCGCGAGAACATCCGCGAAGACAGGGAGTGACATGAGGGTGGTCCTCGCCGGCGGCGGGACGGCCGGCCATATCGAGCCGGCGCTCGCGCTGGCCGACGCGCTTCGCCGGCTCGACCCGGGGATCGGCATCACCTGCCTCGGCACCGAGCGCGGCCTGGAGACCCGCCTGGTGCCCGCCCGGGGCTACGAGCTCGAACTCGTGCCTGCCGTGCCGCTGCCCCGATCGCTCAGCCCTCAGCTCCTCACCGTGCCGGGCCGCCTCGCCGGGGCCATCGGCAGCGCGGCGAGCATCCTCGACAAGGTCGGGGCGGACGTTCTGGTCGGTTTCGGCGGATACGTCGCCACGCCCGGCTATCTCGGCGCCCGGCGGCGTGGCGTGCCGATCGTGGTCCACGAGGCCAACCCCCGGCCCGGTCTGGCGAACCGCCTCGGCGCCCGCCTCACCGAGCGCGTCTTCACCGGCCATCCGGACGCGGTGCTCCCGAACGCCGAGTACATCGGCATCCCGCTGCGCCGCGAGATCAGCACGATGGACCGCCTGTCGATGGGCGACAAGGCGCGGTCGTACTTCGGGCTGGAGCCCGACCGGGTGACGCTGCTCGTGTTCGGCGGCTCGCAGGGCGCCCGTTCCGTCAACCAGGCGGCGCTGGAGGCCGCGCCCTACCTGCGGGCGGCGGGCGTCCAGGTGCTGCACGTGATCGGGCCCAAGAACACCGTCGAGGTGGAGCCCCCGCCGGGCGACCCGCAGTACGTGATCCTGCCGTACGTCGACCGCATGGACCTCGCCTACGCCGCGGCCGACCTCGTGCTGTCCCGCGCGGGCGCCATGACCTGCGCCGAGCTCACCGCCGTGGGGCTGCCCGCGGCGTTCGTGCCGCTGCCGCACGGCAACGGCGAGCAGCGCCTCAACGCCGAGCCCATCGTGCGGGCCGGGGGCGGCCTGATGGTCGACGACGCGAACCTGTCGGCGGCCTGGATCGTCCAGACGCTGCTGCCGATCCTGAACGACCCCGAGCGTGTGGTCGCGATGTCCGAGGCCGCATCCCGGATGGGCCGCAAGGACGCCGACATGGCGCTCGCCCGCAAGGTGCTGGAGATCGCTCACCGATGAGTCTCGTCAAGCTCGTGGATCCCGTCCCGGTGGCCGACCTGGGGCGGGTGCACTTCATCGGCGTCGGTGGTGCCGGGATGTCCGGCATCGCCCGGATCCTGCTCAAGCGGGGCGTGCCGGTGTCGGGCAGCGACGCGCGGCCCTCCGACCTGCTGACCGAGCTGCGCGAGCTGGGCGCCGTCATCCACGTCGGCCACGCCGCCTCCCACATCAGGGACGTCGACACGGTCGTGGTGTCCACCGCGATCCGCGACTCCAACCCCGAGCTGGGAGAGGCGCTGCGGCAGAACCTGCGGGTGATCCCGCGCGCGGCCGCGCTGGCGTCGGTCATGACCGGCCGCACCGGCATCGCCGTCGCCGGCACGCACGGCAAGACCACGACCACCTCGATGCTGACCGTGGCGTTGCAGAAGTGCGGCGAGGACCCGTCGTACTGCGTCGGGGGCCAGCTCGTGACGACCGGCCTCGGCGCCGACGACGGCGCGGGCGAGGTGTTCGTGGCGGAGGCCGACGAGAGCGACGGCTCGTTCCTCATGCTCGCGCCGGGCATCGCCGTGGTGACCAACGTCGAGGCCGACCACCTCGACAACTACGGAGACCCACAGGCCGTGCACGACAGTTTCGCCCGGTTCGTCGAGCGGATCGGGTCGCTGCTCGTGGTCTGCGCCGACGACCCGGGCGCCGCCGCCCTCGTGCCGGTCGCCCGTGAGCGCGGCCTCACCGTCGTCACGTACGGCGAGAGCGCGGGCGCCGACCTGCGCACGACCGGCATCGTGCCACGGGGGCTCGGGGTGGAGTTCGCCGTTGAGCTCGGCCCCGCCGCGCCGGGAGGACCCGGACGGGGCGAGGTCCGCCTCGCCGTGCCGGGCCGGCACAACGCGCTCAACGCGACCGCGGTGATCGCCGTGGCGCTCCACCTCGGCCTGCGCTTCGACGACGTCAAGGAGGGCCTGGCCGCCTTCACCGGGGCCAAACGGCGGTTCGAGTCCAAGGGCGAGGCCGCGGGCGTGACGGTCTTCGACAGCTACGCCCATCACCCGACCGAGCTGACCGCGGACCTGCGTGCCGCCCGCGACGTCGTCGCGGGCGACGGCCGGGTCATCGCGGTCTTCCAGCCGCACCTGTACTCGCGCACCCGGTTCTTCGCCGACGAGTTCGGCGCCGCGCTCGGCCTCGCCGACGAGGTGATCGTGCTGGACGTGTACGGCGCGCGCGAGGACCCCGAGCCCGGGGTCTCCGGCGCGCTCGTCGCCGGGAAGATCCCGCTTCCCGCCGAGCGGATCGTCTACGCGCCCGAGCGGCAGGCCGTGCCGGCGCTCGTCGCCGGGCGGGCCCGCGCCGGGGACATCGTGCTCACGATGGGCGCGGGAGACGTGACGGAACTCGGCCCGAAGATCGTCGCGGAGCTGTCCGCCCAGTGATCCGCCCAGTGATCCGGGCAGTGATCCGGAGCGTGGGGGACCGGTGAGGCGGGCCGTCCGGCGTTCGGCCCTCGCCACTCTGCTGACCGGCGGGGTGGTGGGCGTCGCCACGTGGGTCGTGTTCTTCTCACCCGTCCTCGGCGTGCGTGAGGTCGAGATCACCGGAAACAGCCGGATTCCCGCGGAGCAACTGCGCCAGGCCGCCGCGGTGCGCACGGGCACCCCGCTCGCCACCGTGGACCTCGCCGAGGTGGAACGGCGGCTGCGGGCGATGCGCGCGGTCGAGTCGGCCGCTGTCGACCGCGGCTGGCCGGGGACGCTGCGCATCAGCGTGGTCGAGCGCGTCCCCGCCGCCGCCGTGCCCATGGGTGCGACGACCGCGGTGATCGACCGGTACGGGGTCGTCCTGCAGCAGGTCACCGTGGTCCCGCCGCGGCTGCCGGTGCTGCGCGTCCAGCGGGCCGCCATGGACGACCCCGCCACCAGGGCAGGGCTCACCGTGCTGCAGGCGCTGCCGGAGAGCGTTCTGGAGCGGCTGCGGGAGCTGCGCGTCCCCTCGCCCCGGTCGATAACGCTCAAACTCACGGACGGCCGGACGGTCGTTTGGGGGGACGCGGGGCACTCGGCGCAGAAGGGGCGTGTCCTGCTCGCCGCCCTCGCCAAGCCCGGAAGCAGCTACGATGTCAGCTCGCCGCAGGTGGTGACGGTCAAGTGAGATATCTCACGGACCGTGAGCGCGTGATCGGGGCCCGCCCCGGAGCGGGGCATCGTGCGAAAAGGACAGCGCGCGACACGCCGGACGGCCTTGCGGCGCGGTTAGTTGACCCTGGGGGACGGGCAACCCTACTGTCCGTATCAATCCTCAGGTTGACATAACTCTAAATCTCAACTTGAGGGTGAGAGTTCAGAAGACGGCGGGCCCTGCCCGCATGAAACGCAAACGAGCGGAAAGGCCCCTCGTCGTGGCAGCACCGCAGAACTACCTCGCGGTCATCAAGGTCGTCGGCATCGGCGGCGGCGGAGTGAACGCCGTCAACCGGATGATCGAGGAGGGACTCAAGGGCGTCGAGTTCATCGCCATAAACACTGACGCCCAGGCGCTGCTGATGAGTGACGCCGACGTGAAGCTCGACGTGGGGCGCGAGCTCACCCGGGGCCTCGGTGCGGGCGCCAACCCGGAGGTGGGCCGCAAGGCCGCCGAGGACCACCGGGAGGAGATCGAGGAGGTCATCAAGGGCGCCGACATGGTCTTCGTGACCGCGGGCGAGGGCGGCGGCACCGGGACCGGCGGCGCGCCGGTCGTGGCCAGCATCGCCCGCTCGCTCGGCGCGCTCACGATAGGCGTGGTCACCCGGCCCTTCAGCTTCGAGGGCAAGCGCCGGGCCATGCAGGCCGAGGCCGGCATCGAGACCCTCCGCGAGGAGGTCGACACGCTGATCGTCATTCCGAACGACCGGCTGCTGTCGATCTCCGACCGCCAGGTGAGCGTGCTCGACGCGTTCAAGGCCGCGGATCAGGTGCTGCTGTCCGGTGTGCAGGGCATCACCGACCTCATCACCACCCCCGGTCTGATCAACCTGGACTTCGCCGACGTGAAGTCGGTCATGTCCGGCGCGGGCTCCGCCCTCATGGGGATCGGCCACGCCAGGGGCGACGACCGTTCGGTCGCCGCCGCGGAGATGGCGGTCTCCAGCCCGCTGCTGGAGGCGAGCATCGACGGCGCCCACGGTGTGCTGCTGTCCATCGCGGGCGGCTCCGACCTGGGCCTGTTCGAGATCAACGAGGCGGCCCAGCTCGTCAGCAACGCCGCCGCGCCCGACGCCAACATCATCTTCGGCACGGTCATCGACGACGCGCTCGGCGACGAGGTGCGGGTGACGGTCATCGCGGCCGGGTTCGACGAGCCGGAACCGGCCAAGTCGGTGGCCGCGCCGCTGTCGCGGCCCCAGCAGGCCCGTCCGGCGCCGGCCGCGCCCGCGGCCCGTCCCGCGCCCGCCCCGGTCAAGCCGGAGCCGCGCCCGGAGCCGGCCCAGCCGCCCGTCCGGCCGGTGAGCGCGCAGCCCGCGCCCGCCTCCGCGCAGCCGGTGAACCAGCTGCCGGTGAACCAGGCCCCGGTGAACCAGGTCCCGGTGAACCCGGTGCCGCCGCCGGCCCAGCCCGCGAGCCAGCCGGTCCAGCAGGCCGCGCCCGTGCCGCAGGCGCAGCAGGCCGAGGCGGTCACGCCGTTCCCGCGGGACGCGCAGGCCGACGGCGGGCGCGACCAGGGTGCCACCGGCCCGGTGTCGATCCCGCGGCCCACGCCCGAGCCGCCGACCCCGATCACCTCGCGGACCGCGCAGCCGGCTCCCCGGCCTCGCGTGATCTTCGAGGAGCAGGAGGAGGAGCTCGACGTGCCGGACTTCCTCAAGTGACCCTCACGACCGGGGTCGCGGTCCGTGGGTGACCGGCGCGAGGAGCTGGCGGCCGCTCTGGCCGAGGTCGAGCGGCACGTCGAGGACGCCTGCCGGGCCGCCGGCCGGTCGCGGTCGGAGATCACGCTGATCGCCGTGACGAAGACCTACCCGGCCTCCGACGTGCGGCTGCTCGCGGAGCTGGGCGTGTCGCACGTCGGCGAGAACCGCGACCAGGAGGCCGCGGCCAAGGCGGCCGAGTGCGCCGGTCTCGGCCTGACGTGGCACTTCATCGGTCAGTTACAGACCAACAAGGTCCGGTCGGTCGTCTCCTACGCCCACATGGTCCACTCGGTGGACCGTCCCCGCCTGGTGGACGCGCTCAGCCGCGAGGCCGCACGCGCCGGGCGCGAGGTGGACTGCCTGGTGCAGGTCGCACTGGACGGCGGGGCGGGACGGGGCGGCGCCGTGCCGGAGGAGGTGCCGGCGCTCGCCGCGCTCGTCGCGAAGGCGGAGGGGCTGCGGCTGCGGGGGGTCATGGCGGTCGCCCCGCTGGGGGAGGACCCGGCCGCCGCGTTCGCCCGGCTGCGGGCCGTCGCCGGGCGCGTCCGGGAGGATCATCCCGCCGCCGATGTGATATCGGCCGGGATGAGTGGAGACATCCCCCAGGCCGTGGCGAACGGCGCGACACACCTGCGAGTCGGTACGGCGTTGCTCGGCCGCAGAAAGCCCTTCGTCAGGTAATGTCCCCCAAGTGGACCATGGTGTCCGCGCACAGGTAGAGGTCGATCAGCGGTGAGCTCCAAGGGGGGTACGGCTACCGCCCTGGCCTTCCGAAGGGACCTTGAAGGCACCAGTAACGCGGAGGACGACGAGCGATGGCCGGCGCGATGCGCAAGATGGCGGTCTACCTCGGTCTCGTGGAGGACGACCGCTACGAAGACAGGTACGCGGCAGAGTACGGTACCGACGAGGAGTACGGCGACGAGGAGTACGAGTCGCCGCGGCGCGGCTTCGCCGGATCCTCGCTCCCGCACGCCGAGCCTCTGGAGCGCGAGGAGGACGCCGAGACGGCCGTCCCCGCTCCGCGTCCCCCCACAACCGTGCTGGAGCGCCGTACGACCGATCTGGCGCGCATCACCACCCTGCATCCCCGCACGTACAACGAGGCGCGGACGATCGGCGAGCACTTCCGCGAGGGCACGCCGGTCATCATGAATCTGACAGAGATGGTCGACAGCGACGCCAAGCGCCTTGTCGATTTCGCGGCAGGTCTCGTCTTTGGCCTACACGGCAGCATCGAACGTGTTACCAACAAGGTGTTCCTGTTGTCCCCCGCCAACGTTGAGGTGACCGCCGAAGACAAGGCCAGAATCGCGGAACGCGGCTTCTTCAACCAGAGCTAGAGTTCCTTACATGAACAGTGACCGGCTGAACGGTGCCCGCGCGGCCCGGGGACGGCTGGACCGAGGGGAGGCGGGGCTCGACCGTGGGGATCATTAGCGAGATCTTGGTCATCGCCCTGACCCTCTTCCTGGTTCTGCTGATCGGCAGAATGATCATAGATACGGTGCAGGCGTTCGCCCGCGCCTGGCGGCCCACCGGGGTCGTCCTGGTGCTGGCGGAGGTCGTTTACACAGTGACCGACCCGCCTCTCAAGTTCCTCCGCCGTTTCATTCCGCCCCTCAGGTTGGGTACGGTGGCCTTTGACCTGAGCTTCACAGTGCTGTTCATTGTGGTTTTGGTCTTGATCCAAGTCGTGAACGCGCTTCGTTGATCGGGTACCGTCCGACCGGACAGACTCCAAGCGCGCCAAGGAGACCCAAATGCCGTTGACGCCCGCCGATGTGCGGAACAAGCAGTTCAGTACCACCCGGCTGAGGCCGGGGTACGACGAGGAGGAGGTCGACGCGTTCCTCGACGAGGTCGAGGCAGAGCTGGACCGACTCATTCAGGAGAACGAGGAACTCCGCGCGAAGCTGGCCGAGTGCCTCAGGGGGAAGGTCCCCGGAGGCATGGGCATGCCCGGCTCCATGCAGATGGCGCCCGCCCCCGTGGCCGAGCCCAAGCCCGAGATGATGGCCCCCCAGCCGGAGCCGATCAAGCCTCCGGAGCCGGCCCGTCCCGAGCCGGTGCCCGTCGGCATGGGCCTGCCGCCCGCCGAGGACAACATGGACACCGCGGCCCGCGTGCTCGCCCTCGCCCAGCAGACGGCCGACCAGGCGATCGCCGACGCCCGTCGCGAGGCGGACGAGACCGTCACCCGCGCCCGGCGCGAGGCCGACGACATCCTCGGCAAGGCCCGCCGCCAGGCCGAGCAGATCATCGGCGACGCCCGCGCCCGCGCCGAGACGCTGGAGCGCGACGCCCAGGAGCGGCACCGCCAGGCCATGGGCACCCTGGTGCAGACCCGCGACGAGCTGGAGCGTAAGGTCGAGGAGCTGCGCAGCTTCGAGCGCGAGTACCGCAGCCGCCTCAAGCTGTACCTGGAGAACCAGCTCGCCGAGCTGAACGTCGCGGGTGAGGGCAGCGGAGGCTTCCCGATCGTGGGTGCCGCCCCGGCCATGGCCCACGCCGTCGCCCCCGCTCCCCAGCAGATGACCGCCGCCCCCAACCCGTTCGGCCAGGAGCCCGCGCAGCACTCCGGCGCCTTCCCCGGACCCGACGGCCCCCACAACGACCGCCGGTAAGTAGTGACGGGTCCCCGCAGGGACCCGGTAGCTCGGAGAACCCCCCGTGATCCTCATCAGTGCCGCCCTGGTCCTCGCCGCAATCGTCCTGCTCATCGCAGGTGTCGTGCTGGGGACGCCCCTTCTAGTGATGTGGTCGATCGTCGTCAGCGTGCTGTCGGCGGTCTGTCTGCTGATCGGGGCACTGCTGAGGCGCCACGAGCTGTTCCCGGCCGGCGGGCGTGCCGCCGCCGAGGGAACGGCCCCCACCCCCCAGGGTTCGTCCGTGCCCCAGCTCGCGCACGTCGGTGCCGTGAGCGGGGCGTACGGCGGAGCCCTCGCCGGGGCACCGGCGCATCCGGTGGCGACGCCCATGGTGGCGGCACCGCCGGTCACGCATCACGGGGCACTGCCCCCCCAGACCTTCCCGTCCCCGGCCCCTCAGCCGACGGCACCGATCACGCGGCCGCCGGCCGGCCTCGGGCGCGGCCTCGCCCCCGACGCGATCGTTCTCGTGATCCCCGGGCGCAAGCGTTTCCACCTGGCCACGTGCCGGCAGCTCGCCGGGCGTAAGACCGAGGAGCTCACGCACGAGGAGGCCCGCGAGGAGGGCTTCACCCCCTGCACCACCTGCCTCCCCGAGACCTCCGCCCGTACGGTGGGGCCGGAGGAGCCCGCACTCCGCGGCGACCCGGTCCGCGAGGACCCCATCCGCGACGACGCGGTCCGTGACGAGAGCCTGCGCGCCGAAGCCGCTCCCACGACCGCCACGCCGACCATCACGCCTCCAGCCGGGACCTCCGGCACGACCGGCCAGGAACCGCCCCGTCCCACGTCCGCTGATCGCGAGCCGCCCGTCGTGCGGTTCCCTCAGCCCGGCGTCCCGGGGCCACGCCTGCCCGAGTCGTCCGTCTCAGAGTCGTCCGTTCCCGGTGTCTCAGGCGCTGTCGCGGGTGTCACCGCGTCCGGTCCCGCCGGTCCCGCCGCGGCCGGCCCGTCCGCACCGGCCGGGGACAAGCAGCCGTCCGACGGCAAGCAGTCCGACGGCAAGCAGTCCGAGTCCTCCGGCGAAGCGCGGGACGAGCCTCGTGAGACGCCGCGGAAGGCGCCCGGGGACGGCGACGCCGCAGCCGAGACGGACGCAATCGCCGCTCCGGAGGGCGAGACGGCCACCGAGGGCGACGCCGCTACCGATGGTGACGGCCACACGCCGGTGGACTGGTTCGGCCGGGGCGCGTCACAGTCGTCCGGCTTGAAGGCGCCGGAGCCTGCCGCAGCCGAGCCGACGTCCTCGCCTTCCGCCGCGTCTTCGGGGTCGCCTTCGCAGTCGTCTTCCGGGTCGCCGTCGGGATCCCCCGCGCCGTCCAGGCCTTCTGCCACGTCATGGTCCGCACCGGCCTGGTCTCCGCCGGCGGCAGGATCGGCGTCGGGCCGGACGGACGACGAGACGGACGACTCCCTGACCGACACCGCGGAGCACGACTGGTTCAGGCCCGGCGCCTCCCGGCCGTGGGACCCCGCACGCTCCACGGGCGCCGCCGGTGAGGCGGCGAAGGACGCGCCGTCGTCGGGAGACGGTGAGCCGGGTGCGACGGCGACGGGGAAGAAGGCCCCCGCATCGGCTCCGGCCTCGTCGAAGAAGGCTCCCTCCTCCCGGGCGGAGGACGAGCAGGCCGGCGACGACCATGCCCGTGACGACCAGGGCGACTCCGGCGCGGACGCGAAAGCCGCGTCCCGCGTGGAGGGTGCTCCCACGTCCCCGCGTACGGGGACAGGAAAGCCGGTGGAGCCGGCAGAGACCCGCGAATCCGGGCGCGCCGGATTCGCGGCCTCGGCCGGCTCCACCTCCGGCAGGTCAGCCGTCGGCAAGGCCGCGGAGGAAAGCACCGGGAAGAGCACAGGGAAGAACACCGCCACGGCCGATGTGCCGGCCGCGGGGAAGGCTCGCGAGGCGTCCTCTTCCGATGCCGGCGAGTCCGATGCGCCGCGTTCCTCTGCTACCGGGGGCGCGCGGGGAGCCGAAGGACCCACGCGGACGGCGCCTGACGACGCGGACACGCCCGGTCCCGGCACGACGCTGTCCGGCCCGGGCGGCGCGGTCAAGGGCGGCGCTGAGAAGGGTGGCGCTGAGAAGGGTGGCGCTGAGAAGGGTGGCGCTGACAAGGGCGGCGCGGCCCGGAGCGGGTCCGGTGCCGACGGCGGCGCCGCCGGGGGAACGCCGGTGCAGGTCATCGTCGGAACGCGTCGCTACCACAACCGCAGCTGCCCCCTCGTCAAGGGTGTGGACGACGGCGGCGTCGAGACGATGACGCGGGCCGAGGCCGACGAGGCCGGCCTCACCCCCTGCTCGGTCTGCCAGAACGACCGCTGACGCGCTCCCGGCCCGCCAGGCTGGGAAATGCCGCCCGTGGCCGTGTCATGCGGATCGGGCCCTACGCTGGAGGCGTGCGACGCCGGCAGAAGGCGTACCTGCTGATGATGGGCACGTGCCTCACGCTGTTCGTGCTGGCCGGCGCCGTCGTCCGGATGTTCTCGACCACCGCGGCGATCGTGATGTTCGTGGTGGCACTGGTGATCCCGCCGTTCGCCGTCATCGTGGCGAACCGTCGCGACGACGACCATGACGACCATGACGAGTGACGCCTCGGTCACGAGGGCGGTTCGGGCGGACCGCGGTTTCACGGATACGTCGGTGGGGCCGGTTGGCGACCGGCCCCACCGACGTGGTGTCAGGCCTTGCTGAGGCGGAAGGACAGCCCGAGGTCGGTGTCCTCGTGGACCGGCAGGTCCTCGTCCGGGGCGCCCTCGGTGACGCTGGAGGCGAGCACCTCGTCGGCGACGGCGTCGCCGCCCTCGCGCAGCGCCTCGGCCAGCTCGCCGTCGGCCGACCACCACAGGTGGATGCGGTCGGTGATGGACAACCCGGTGGACTTGCGGGCCTCCTGGACGAGCCGGACCACGTCGCGGACCAGGCCGGCCCGGCGCAGCTCGTCGGTGATCGCCAGGTCCAGCGCCACGGTCTCGCCGGTGCCGGTGTCCACCGCGCCGGTCTCGACGGCCCAGCCCGACTTGGGCTGCTCGGTCACGATCACGTCGTCCGCGCCCAGCTCCACCGTGCCCAGCTCCCCGGCCTCGACCGTCGCGGACCCGTCCGCGCGCAGGGCGCGGGCCAGCTCCGCGGGGTCGGCGGCCGACACGGCCGCGGCGACGAGCTTGGTCTGCGACCCGAAGCGCTTGCCGAGGCTGCGGAAGTTGGGCTTGACCGTGAACGTCACGAGGTCGGCGGAGAACCCGGACAGGTCCTCCAGCCGCTGCACGTTGAGCTCGTCGGCGATCAGGTCGCGCAGCTCGCCGGGGAGTGCGGCCCAGCCGGGGGCGCCGACCAGGGCGCGGCCGAGCGGCTGACGGGTCTTGACCGACGACGAGGCACGCGCCGACCGGCCCAGCTCCACGAGCCGGCGCACCAGCGCCATCCGCTCCGACAGCTCGGGGTCGAGCAGCGCGGTGTTCACCTCCGGCCAGGTCGCCAGATGGACCGAGGCCGGGGCGTCCGGGTCGCGCAGCACGTCCCACAGGTAGTCGGTGAGGAACGGCACGAGCGGGGCCATGAGCCGGGTGACGGTCTCCAGGCACTCGTACAGCGTGGCGAAGGCCGACTCCTCACCGGACCAGAAGCGGCGGCGCGAGCGGCGGACGTACCAGTTGGACAGGTCGTCCAGGAACTCGGTGAGCCGGCGGCCCGCCCGGGCGGTGTCGAACTCCTCCATCGAGGCGGTGACGTCGGCCACCGTGCGGTGCAGCTCCGCAAGCGCCCACCGGTCGATCAGCGGCCGCTCGGCGTACGCCGGGGCCTCGGTCATCCGGGCCGGCGACCACGACTCGGCGTTGGCGTAGAGCGTGAAGAACGACGCGGTGTTCCAGTAGGTCAGCAGGACCTTCCGGACGATCTCCTCCAGCGCGGCGTGACCGATCCTGCGCGGCGCCCAGGGAGACCCGGAGGTGGCCATGTACCAGCGCAGGGCGTCGGCGCCGTGCTGGTCCATGAGCGGCATCGGCCGCAGCACGTTGCCCAGGTGCTTGCTCATCTTGCGGCCGTCCTCGGCGAGGATCAGGCCGAGGCAGAGCACGTTCTCGTACGACGACCGGCCGAACACCAGCGTGCCGACGGTCATCATCGAGTAGAACCAGCCGCGGGTCTGGTCGATCGCCTCGCAGATGAACTGGCCCGGGAACGAGCTCTCGAAGACGTCCTTGTTGACCAGCGGGGCGCCCCACTGGGCGAACGGCATGGCGCCCGAGTCGTACCAGACGTCGATGACGTCGGGCACGCGCCGAGCCTCGGCCCCGCAGGCGGAGCAGGGGAAGGTCACGTCGTCGACGAACGGGCGGTGCGGGTCGAGGCCGGTCAGGTCCTGGCCGGCGAGCTCACCCAGCTCCTTCAGCGAGCCGACGCACGTGACGTGGTCCTCGTTCTCCGAGCAGACCCACAGCGGCAGCGGGGTGCCCCAGTAGCGGGACCGCGACAGCGCCCAGTCGACGTTGTTACGCAGCCACTCGCCGTAGCGGCCGTGCTTGATCGTCTCGGGGAACCAGTTGGTGCGCTCGTTCTCCGCGAGGAGCTGCTCCTTGATCGCGGTGGTCCTGATGTACCAGGACGGGAGCGCGTAGTACAGAAGCGGGGTGTGGCAGCGCCAGCAGTGCGGGTAGCTGTGCTCGAAGTGCTCGCCGCGGAACAGCAGCCCGCGCTCGCGCAGGTTCTCCGTCAGCGGCTCGTCGGCGTCCTTGAAGAACAGGCCGCCGACGAACGGCACGTCGGGCAGGAAGCGCCCGTCCGGGCCGATCGGGTTGACCACCGGCAGGCCGTAGCGCTTGCAGACGGTCATGTCGTCGGCGCCGAAGGCGGGGGCCTGGTGGACCAGGCCGGTGCCGTCCTCGACCGTGACGTACGTGCCGAGCACGACGTAGTGGGCGCCCTCGATGTCCACGAGGTCGAAGGGGCGGCGGTAGGGCGTGTGCTCCAGCTCGGAGCCCTGGTAGGTGGCCAGCACCTCGGCGTCCTCGCCGAGGACCCGCCGCAGCAGCGGCTCGGCCACCACCAGCACCTCGTCGCCGCGCCGGGCCGCGACGTACGTCACGTCGGGGTGCACGGCCACCGCGGTGTTGGACACCAGGGTCCAGGGAGTGGTGGTCCAGATGAGCAGCGAGGCGCCCAGCTCGGCCAGCGGGCCGGAGACGACGGGCATGCGGACGTACACCGACGGGCTGGAGACGGTCTCGTAGCCGCCGGGCTGGCCGAGCTCGTGGTCGGACAGGCCGGTGCCGCAGCGGGGACAGTAGGGCGTGATCCGGTGGTCGCGGAAGAGCAGGCCCTTGTCCCAGACGGTCTTGAGCGACCACCACACGGCCTCGACGTACTGGGGGTCCATGGTGCGGTAGGCCTGGGACATGTCGACCCAGTAGCCCATCCGCTCGGTCATCTCCTCGAACGCGTCGACGTTCCGCAGCACCGACTCGCGGCAGCGCGCGTTGAACTCGGCGATGCCGTACGACTCGATCTCGGGCTTGCCGGACAGGCCGAGTTCCTTCTCGACGGCGACCTCGACGGGCAGGCCGTGGCAGTCCCATCCGGCCTTGCGTGGGACGTGGTAGCCGCGCATCGACTTGTAGCGGGGGAAGACGTCCTTGAAGACGCGGGCCTCGACGTGGTGCACGCCGGGCATGCCGTTGGCGGTGGGCGGGCCCTCGAAGAACACCCAGGACGGGCCGCCGGCGTTCTGCTCCAGCGAGCGCTCGAAAACCTTCCCGTCCCGCCAGCGTTCGAGGGTCTCGTGTTCGAGGGCCGGCAGGTCGACCTGCGCGGGAAGTGAGCGGAAATAGTGGGAAGACATCGTCGGGCGGGACCTCCACGCGGTGGCTGTGACAGCTGCTGACATGGCGTGAAGGGACGAAGCCGCCGGACGGCTCCGCGGTACCACCCTTCTTGACGTCCGGACCGACGGCCGGGCGCCCTCTCGTTTTCCTCCGCTGCCGGGTCTACTCGGCCTGACGGCCTTTCTTCCGGCGGCTCCGGGGTGATCTTCCCTACGCGGCCCGCCCCGGGCTCACACCGTCCCCGGGTCGCTGAGCGGGCGGTTGCGGAGGTACTCGTCCCCATCAACGCCTTGCAGACTATGACGATAACGCAACCAGGCCGGAAGGGCTTCCCGATATGCGCGTGACGATCCGAGTGAGACCCGGTTCATCGCGGGAATACGTGGGAGGAGCGTACGGAGACTCCGTGGTTTCTGAGCGGGTACGCGGGAGTAGGCGGGGGGCGGGGGAGGCCCGGCGGGCCGTCGCTGCAGCCGTTCGGGGGGCCCGGGGCGCGTGCGCGTGCCGCCCGCGGAGGCAGGCGCCGACGTCGTCCGGCGGCACCGATCCCTCGCGATTGATCAAAATAGGGGGCGATGAGGAGGAACTGGCCGAATGCGTCACCCGGGTACGGGTGGGGTAAAAGCCTCGGCGAGTCCGTTGCCGATCCGTTATCGGCGACTTATTCTGCCCGGACCGGCTCGATGTGCACCCTGCTCGGAAGATTCCGGGGCTCGAAGGGTCCGGGACTGCAGATTCCGGAGCTCGAAGGGCTCCGGGCTCGAAGGGTCCGGGGGCTCGCAGGCCCCGGGGCTCGAACGTTCATGGGCGAAGGGGAGGCCCGCAATGACGACGCGCACGGCGAGAACCGCCATCAGTGACGACGTCTGGTCCGACGAGGAGCTCGCCGAGGTCCATGAGCGGCTGCGGCACGAGATCGAGGAGTTGCGCGCCGACATCGCCAGGGCGGAGGAACAGCTCGCGTCCGGGGACGTGAGCCAGGGCGCGGGGGACGATCCGGCTGATGCCGGGGCCAAGACGTATGAGCGTGAGCGCGAGATCGCCCTTACCCTGAATGCGCGCGACCTGCTCGCGCAGAACGAGCGGGCGATCGCCCGCGTCGAGGCGGGGACTTACGGAGAGTGCGAATCGTGCCACAAGCCGATCGGCAAGGATCGCCTGCGGGCCTTCCCGAGGGCGACGCTGTGCGTAGCGTGCAAGCAGCGGGAGGAGCGCCGCTGAGCGGTGGTGCGGCGAGGCCCGGCCGCGCGCGGCGGATCGCCCTTCTCGTCGTCGTGGCCGCGGTCGTCTACGCGCTCGACCAGGTCAGCAAGTACCTCGTCGTGGAGTTCCTGGAGCACGAGGAGCCCCTCACCGTCGTGCCAGGGGCACTGGTGCTGACCGTGATCCGCAACGCCGGCGCCGCCTTCAGCATCGGCACCGGCATGACGATCGTGTTCACCGTGATCGCGCTGGCCGTCGTCGTCGCGATCCTGCGCACGGCGCGGAAGTTGCACAGCCTGCCCTGGGCGATCACGCTCGGCCTGCTGCTCGGCGGCGCGGTCGGCAACCTGACCGACCGGATCTTCCGTTGGCCGGCCCCGTTCCAGGGGCACGTGGTCGACTTCATCCAGGTGTTCCCGGCCACCCGGTTCCCGGTGTTCAACCTCGCCGACTCGGCCATCGTGTGCGGCGGCGTGCTCGCCGTGTTCCTCGCCTGGCGCGGCTACCAGATCGACGGCACCCGCCAGACGGAACCGGGCGAGGACCGTGCGGAGGACCGGGCGCAGGATCGGGCGCAGGAGCAGACAGAGGAGCGGGCCGATGGGTGACCAGCGCAGCCTGCCCGTGCCGGACGGCCTGGAGGGCGAGCGCCTCGACGCGGCCCTGGCCCGGCTGTTCGGCTTCTCCCGCACCCGCGCGGCCGAACTGATCGCCTCGGGGGACGTGCTCGTCGACGGCGCCGTGCCGGCCAAGTCCGACCGCGTCCACGCCGGGGCCTGGCTGGACGTCACGATCCCGCCGCCGCCCGCCGCGCCGATGCCCGTGGCCGAGCCCGTGCCCGGCATGACGATCCTGTACGAGGACGACGACGTCGTCGTGGTGAGCAAGCCGATCGGCGTGGCGGCGCACCCCACCGTCGGCTGGACCGGCCCCACCGTGATCGGCGGCCTGCTCGGCGGCGGCCACCGGGTGTCCACGAGCGGCGCGGCCGAGCGGCAGGGCATCGTCCACCGGCTCGACGCCAACACCACCGGCGTCATGGTCGTCGCCAAGAGCGAGCGGGCCTACTCCCATCTCAAGCGGGCGTTCAAGGAACGCACGGTCGACAAGCGCTACCACGCGCTCGTTCAGGGGCACATGGACCCGCTGCGGGGCACCGTGGACGCGCCGATCGACCGGCACCCGTCGGGCGACGGGCGCTTCGCGGTGGTGGCCGGGGGCAAGGACTCGGTCACGCACTACGACACGGTCGAGGCGTTCCGGGCGGCCTCGCTGCTCGACATCAAGCTGGAGACCGGCAGGACCCACCAGATCCGGGTGCACATGGCCGCGCTCAGGCACCCGTGCGTGGGAGACATGCTGTACGGCGCCGACCCCACCCTCGCCGCCCGCCTCGGGGTGAGCCGGCAGTGGCTGCACGCCGTCTCGCTGTCGTTCGAGCACCCCGCGACGGGGGAGTGGATGACCTTCGCCAGCGACTACCCCCCGGACCTGGCCCGGGCACTGGAGATCCTCTCCGACGAGGGCTGACGCGGCGTCAGCGGCGGTGCGGAGTCTTCCGCGCCGTTCGCCGGTCAGGCGTCCCAGTCGTTCTCCGGCTGGGTGTAGCCGTCGGGGATGTCACCGATGCCCTCGTCCGTGGTGGCCTCCTGGCCCTCGCCTTTTCCCGGGCCCCCACCCTTGCCCTGGGACGGCGCGGCGCTTCCGCGGCCGTTCCCGGGCGTGGAGGGCTTCCCCTTGCCGGGTCCCTTGCCCGCCTGCTTCGCCGGGGGAGATCCCTTGGACCTGCCCTGGCCCTTGGACGAGCCCGCACCCTTGGACGCGGCTCCGGTGTGCTTCTTCTCGGGCTTGTCCCGGCCGGATCCGCCGGGCGGTCTCCGACCGACCCCGTCCGCCGGCCCGCCGCGGTCGTCCGTGCGGTGCCCGCCGCCGGCGCCGCCGTACGCGCCGCTCCCGGTGTTCGTCACGGGCCGGGTGGTGGTGGTCTTCTCCGCCCCGCGGCTCTCGGTCCGCTTGCCGGCCTTGGCGGCCTCGGTGGTCTTCGCGGCCTCGGCGGTTTTGGTCGCGAAGACCGTCACCGTGGGGGTGCTCACCACGGCGGTCCCCCTCGGGTCGGCCGGGTGCCGGGCGGTGGCGAACGCGACGGCGCCGGCCGCCAGGCCGACGAACAGGACGAGAGCCCCGGAGCCCGCCGCCAGCGCCCAGGGCCTGCGGTGTCCGCCCGCCGGTACGGCGGCGGGCACCGGGGCCGGCGTCGGGGTCACCCCGGGCAGGGGAGTGGGCGCGGGCGTCGGCGCGGTGGTGTCGAACATCGGCATCAGCCGGGCGAGCCGGGGCGGTTGCCGCGGACGCGGCACCACCGGGCCGGTCACCTGACCGGACGCCACGGCGTGCAGGTGCTGCGCGGCGTAGTCCGCGGTCATCCTGAGGGCCGGGTCCTTGATCAGCAGGCCCTCGATGACCGGCGCCAGCGGGCCGGCGTGGTGCATCGGGCCGGCCTCCTCGTACATAACCGCGGCCAGCGTCGCGAGCGCGTGGCCCCGATGGAACGGCGAGCGGCCCTCGACGGCCATGAACAGCGTCACACCGAGCGACCACAGGTCCGACGCCCGCTGCGCCTGCCGTCCCGCCGCCCGCTCGGGGGCGATGAACGCGGGTGTGCCGATCAGCATGCCGGTGCGGGTGACCGGCGAGTCGTCCTCCATCGCGGCGATGCCGAAGTCCGTCAGCACGACCCGGCCGTCGTCGGCGAGCAGCACGTTGTCGGGTTTGACGTCCCGGTGCAGCACCCCGTTCGCGTGGGCGACGCGCAGCGCGGCCAGCACCTGCGACCCGATCTCCGCCACCCGCCGGGGTGGCAGGGGGCCCTCCTCGCGGATGACCGACCCCAGCGTCCGGGACGGGATCAGTTCGAGGACGATCCAGGGGTAGCCGTTCTCCTCGAAGGCGTCGTACACCGCCGCCACGCTCGGATGGCTCAACCGGCCCGCGGCCCTGGCCTCGCGGAAGGTCCTGATGGTGAAGACCTCCCGCTCCGGGCCGGTGAGCTCGGCCGACGCGAGCAGCTCCTTGACGGCGACCTCCCGTTCGAGCACCTGGTCGACGGCTCGCCACACGGTGCCCATGCCGCCCCGCCCCAGCGGCTCGATCAGGCGATAGCGTCCTGCCACGACACGTTCGGAGGTCTGCGCATCAGCCATGATTGTCGCGCTACCCCTCTTGAGCGAACGCATGCGACATCATCGCTCTTGAGGGGAGAAATCCCCCTCGACCTGCGGATCTTCACCGAATCGTTATTTCGGTCGGAAGGTGCGCGTGAAGGCGTTGAAGTAGGACAAACCGGAAGTCCATCGAGAGTCGGCGACCTGCCAGTAGATGGCGACGCAGCGGCCGTCGTCGAGCCTGAAGACGCGGTCGAGCACCCGCACCCTGCCGGCGTCGGTCCTGTGGGTGAACTCCCAGTCCGCGGAGGGCACACCGAGGTACTCCCCGTTGGTGATGCCGATGCGCTCGTAACCGCGCAGGTATCCCTTCTTGGTCGAGGCCGCCTCGACCGTGCGCACGGCGGTCACCGGATCCGTGGTGTCCCAGGGCGTCAGGTCCACCTGCAGGTAGTCCCGTCCGCGCGGGTCGTGGAAGCGCACCCGGGTGGCCTCCCTGCCGTACGCGACCCAACCGGCCGGCAGGGCGATCGAGAAGCCCAGCGGGTCGCGGTGCGTCTTCCATCCGGCGGGCGGCCTGGCCGCCGTCGGCGTCGGGGGTGCCGGAGACGGCTCCTGCGACGGCTCCTCCAGCGGTGTCCGCGACGGCGGCGCGGACGGCTCGCCGGACGCGTCCCCGGCGGTGCTCGGCCTGGTCGTGGCGCCGGTCGCCCCGGTGTCGGCCGGAGTGGGACCGGCGGCGCCCGAGGTGTGACCGTAATCCGACGGGGTGAGATTCTCGGCGACGGTTCCGTCGCCGTTCAGCTTGGTGTAGCCGTACCAGCCGCCCGCGGCGAGGGCCACGAGCAGCAGCGGTAACAGGACGAACAGGGCCACCCTGGCGGAGCCGCGTCCCGCGCGCCGCGGGCCCGGTGCCGCGGGACCGGCCGGGCCGCCTGATCCGTGGGCATTCGGACCGTGGGCATTCGGACCGAAGCCGTTCGGGCCGTAGCCGTCCGGGCCGGGGTGGGCCCCGCCGCCGCCCGGGTTCGTGGCGAAGCGTCCCGCGCCCGGCCCGGTGATCCCGGGGCCCTCGGGGTGGCCGGTGGCGTGGTCGTTCGGGTAGGCCCCGCCGCCCGGTCCGGTCGCCCCGGGATGAGCGGCGGCCCCCGGCCAGGGCTCGAAACCACCGGACCCGTGCGGCCCGCCGTACGACTGATACGCGCCGGACGGGGTCTGCGGCCACGGGCCGGCGGAAGGCCGCGGCGGCGCGCCGCTCCACGAGCCCGGTTCCGCGGCGGGGGAACCCGGGCCGGCCGGCAGGGCGGCGTTGAGCAGGGCGGCGGCCTCGGCCGCGCCCATGCGCCGGGCCGGATCCTTGTGCAGCAGGCCCTCGAGCACCGGTGTCAGGGCGCCCGCCCGCTGAGGCGGGGCCGGGTCGTCGTGCAGGACGGCCGCCATCGTGGCCACGGGGGAGTTGCGGTCGAACGGTGTCCTGCCCTCGACCGCGGCGTACAGCGTCGCGCCGAGGGACCACAGGTCGGACTCGGGAGTCGCGGGGTGGCCGTTCAGCCGCTCGGGCGGCATGAACGCGGGGGTGCCGACGATGCCCCCGGTCATGGTCAGTCCGCTCTCCTCCGGCATCGTCGCGATGCCGAAGTCCGTCAGCACCACCCGGGTCTCCCCGTTGAGCAGCACGTTCTCCGGCTTGACGTCCCGGTGGAGCACTCCCGCGGCGTGCGCGGTGCACAGCGCGTCGAGCACCTGCAGGCCGATCGCGGCGACCCTGCCGGGCGGGAGGGGGCCCTGCTCACGCAGCACCTGGCCAAGCGACCGCGACTGCACCAGTTGCATCACGATCCAGGGGCGGCCGTCCTCCTCGATCACGTCGTGGACGACGACGACGTTCGGGTGGTCGATGCGGCCCGCCGCGCGCGCCTCGCGGATGGTGCGCCGGTTGAAGGTCTCCCTGTCCTCTTCCGAGGTGGGATGGTAGAGCACCTCTTTCACGGCCACCGTACGGTCGAGCAGGTCGTCGTGGGCACGCCAGACGACGCCCATGCCTCCGCGGCCGATCGGTTCGAGCAGGTGATACCTGCCCGCCACCCGACGCTCCTCGTCCACCCTGCCCTCCTCTAAACCCCCTGAATGGTCCCACAGCCCGGCGCGCGGCCGTCCGTTTTCGATCAGGAGGCGGTGCGCTCGGAGACGGCCTGCCGGCTGATGCCCAGCCCGGCCGCGGCCTCGAGGAGCGCCCGTCCTCGGCGACGGCGACGAACGCCCCGATCGCACCGAGATCGACAGCGGGCGAAGCCGATGCCCAGTCGTTATCGGACGTTATAAAAGGACGATTCGGTCAGACGATTCCACATTGACATGCGGAAACGCCATTGCTCACAGTTTCCATCCGGGTGTGGTTATATTTCGCGGCGTCTTGTCCGGTTTATTCCCTTCTAATACTGTCCGCAGTGACTTTGTCGTTTCCCGGACGGGTGCTCCCCCGAGACATCCCCCCGTCCCCCCGCCTGGAGGCGAGATGCGGTTACGCACGACGTTGTGCGGAAGATCCCCCTACGGCATGGCGCTCGGCGTCGCGGTCCTGGTGTCGGCCGCGCTCACGCTGACGCCCGCGTCCCCCGTGCATGCCGACCCGGCCGGCGCGCGTAAAGCGCCCGATCGATGCAGCACCGACCCGGACGCCCACCTGGGCAAGGTCCCGGCTCCCGAGCAGTTCTTCGGCTTCCCGCTGGGCAAGGGCCAGCCCCGGGTGCTCACGACCGAAGAGATCAAGAAGTACGTGGAAGCCGTGGGAGGCGCCTCGGACCGCGTGGTCACGGGCACCGTGGCGCACAGCGTGACCGGCCAGGACCTGCCGTACGCCATCGTGTCGAATTCCCACAACATGGTCCCGGGGCAGCTCAAGAAGATCGCGGACCAGATCCGTTCGCTGCGCGACCCGAGGTCGTTGCGGGCGGACAAGGCGGCGCGCATCGCCGACGATTCGCCGGCCATCGTCTGGATCGCCGGCAACGTGCACGGCGGCGAGAAGAGCGGCGCCGACGCCGCGCTCAAGACCCTGTACGAGCTGGCCGACGGCCTGTCCTGCGACGTCGCCAAGCGCAACGACAACCTGGTCACGGTCATCATGCCGACCCAGAACCCGGACGGCCGCGATGCGAGCCGCAGGACGAACGAGTACGGCTTCGACCTCAACCGGGACTGGTTCGCCCGCACCCAGCCGGAGACCGACGGCAAGATCGAGATGCTGCGTCAGTATCCGCCGCAGGTCTTCGTCGACGCGCACGAGATGGGCGGGCGGCAGTACTTCTTCCCGCCCAACGCCGACCCGATCCACCATGAGATCGCCGACCAGCCGGTGAACTGGATCAACCGCATCGGCGCGGCGAACGCGGCGGGCTTCGGCTACAACGGCGCCTGCGCCGGCGCGGTCACCACCGAGTGCTACTTCAACTACGCGACGTACGACCTGTTCTACATGGGCTACGGCGACAGCGTCCCGGCCGCGGGCTTCGGCGCGGCCGGGATGACGTTCGAGAAGGGCAGCTCGTCGGCGGTCGAGGACCGGGTGCAGCAGCAGTTCAACACCCAGTGGGCGACGACGGGCTGGGCCGCCGACAACCGGCGCGAGGTCCTGAACGGCTACTACTCGATCTGGCGGACCGCGCTCGCCGAGGGGGCCGCCGGGGCGCTGGAGCCGAACGAGGTCGTCCAGCCGGCCAACGCCGTCCGGTTCCCGGTGCCCGGCATCACGATCCGGTCGTACTTCCTGCTGCCCGACCGGCAGCTCGGCGACGTGCGCCGGCTGGTCGAGCGGCTGCGCCGCATGGACGTCGAGGTCTACCGGGTGAGCAAGCCCGTGAAGGTGCCCTCCGCGCGGGTCTTCGGCGGCCGGACGGCCAGTGACGTGACCGTCCCCGAGGGGGCCTACTGGATCCCGATGGACCAGCCGCAGAAGCACTGGATCCAGGCGGTCATGGGGGAGGACCCGTACGTCCCGTTCCCCTACTTCTACGACGTCTCCTCGTGGAGCAACCCGCTGCTCGCGGGCGTGAACACCATCTCCACCGGCGACGTGCTGTCGCCGAAGGCCGACCTCGTCAAGACCGTCGACGGCGGCGTGGCCTCCGCCGCGCCCCGGGGCGGGTCGTACTCCTACCCGATGGACTCGGCCGCCGCGTCCGAGTTGACCTTCCGGCTGCTCGGCGCGGGCGTGCCGCTCACGCGTGACGACCGGACCGGGGTCGTCGGCCTGCCCGCGACGGCGATGAACCGCGGCGAGCTGGACAAGCTGGCCCGCTCGCTCGGCGTGACGGTCGAGGGCGCCGCCGCCCCGGCCTCCGGCGCCGCGCTGCGCGCCCCCGATGTCGGCCTGTTCGCCGGCACCGGCGTCTCCACCACCTCTGGCTCGTACGGCGAGGCCCGCTACGTGCTCGGCGACCGCTGGGGCCTTCGGCTCACGCCGGTGACCACGGCCGACATCAACGGCAACACCCCGGCCTTCACCGGGCGGACCGTCCTGCTCGTCCCGGACGGCAGCAGCGCGAACGGCGGGCTGACCGCGCAGGGCCTGGCCAACCTCAGGCAGTGGGTGGCCGCCGGCGGCACGTACGTCGGGCTGCGCAACGAGGGCACCCGGGTCGCCAGGTCCGCGGGCCTGACCTCGACGACCGAGAAGGCCAAGCCGACCGGCTACCAGGTCATCGGCTCGCACTTCCGGGTGGACGTGACCCAGGGCAGCCCGGTGTCGCTCGGCCGTCCGGCGGAGGACTTCCAGTTCAACAACGGCGACCCGATCCTCAACCCCAGCCAGACCGGGGTGAACGTGCTCACCTACCCCTCGGACGACACGTTCTGGTCCAACGGCTACACGGTGGGCGCCGAGGCGCTCAAGGGCACGGCCTCGCTCGTCGACGAGCCGACCGGCGCGGGACACGCCGTGCTGTTCGCGTACAACCCGCTCTTCAGGGCGTACAACGAGAACGGCATCCACCTCCTCGCCAACGCGCTGCTGTATCCGGCGGGCGCGCCGCAGGCGAAGCAGCGCATCGCTTCGGCACTGCCGGAGACGGAGTCCCTGCGCAGCGCCGCGGCGACGGCGCAGGAGCCGCCGAACCTCGGCGGGGAGTGGCGGCCGATCGTCATCCAGGTGGCCGACGCCGACCTCGCGCGGACGCGGGCGGTGGTCGAGCGCTACACGGACACGGCGCTGACCGCGTCCGCGGACGGCTCGTCCTACATCACGATCCCGAACCCCGACGGGCTGTCCGCCGATGAGCACCCGTTCGTCCGCGACCTGGTCCGCGACCTCGGCGCGGCGGGCATCCCGCTCCGCTCCGTCGTCGCCTGATCTCACGTAAAGAACCGGACCGGGCGGCCGGCCTCGGCCGCCCGGTCCCTCGAAAGGACTCTCATGACATCGTCCCGTTCGCGCCGGGCGGCGCGGATCGGCGGCGCGGCCCTCGCGGCCGCGCTGCTCACCGCGACCCAGGCGAACATCGCTCTCGCGGCTCCCGGCAACCCCGGGGAGCCGCGCTACTCCGCCGGCGCCCCCTCCCTCGGCGACCCGTACTTCCCCGACCAGGGCAACGGCGGCTACGACGTGCGGCACTACGACGTCACCTTCGCCTACGACCCCGCCACCAGGGTCATGGACGCCACGACGGTGATCACCGCGGTCGCCACCCAGGACCTGGACCGGTTCAACCTGGACTTCCGCGGCCCGCGGATCACGTCGCTGAAGGTCGGCAAGCACCCGGCCGGCTTCACCCGCGACGGTCAGGAGCTCGTCGTCACCCCGCGGCCGAAGCTCAAGACCGGCGAGGTCTTCACGGTCACGGTGACGTACGCGGGGACGCCGCCGGTCGTCACCGACCCCGACGGCTCGATCGAGGGCTGGGTGCCGACCGACGACGGCGTGTTCGTGCCGGGCGAGCCGCAGGGCGCGCCCGCGTGGCTGCCGTCGAACGACAGCCCGGCCGACAAGGCGACGTTCACCTTCCGGGCGACGGTCCCCGAGGGCGTCACGGTGGTCGGCAACGGCCGCCTGGTGTCCAAGACGACCGCGAACGGCGAGACGACGTTCGTCTGGGACTCGGCCGAGCCGATGGCGACCTACCTCGCCACGGTGACCCTGGGGAACTTCGTCGTCAACGAGACGACGACGCCCGGCGGCATCCCGGTCTACACGGCGGTGGACCCGCGCCTGGTGACCCAGTCGGCCGCGGCCGTCGCGCGGATCCCCGACATCCTGGACTACTTCTCCTCGATCTTCGGGCCGTACCCCTTCGACCAGGCGGGCGCCATCATCGACCGCGCGCCGGACGTCGGCTACGCGCTGGAGAGCCAGACCAAGCCGATCTTCTCCAGCGCGCCGAGCGTCGGCACGATGGCGCACGAGCTCGCGCACCAGTGGTACGGCGACAGCGTGAGCGTCGGCAAGTGGTCCGACATCTGGCTGAACGAGGGCTTCGCGACATACGCGACCTGGCTGTGGACCGAGCACACCGGAGGCGCCACCGCGCAGCAGACGTTCAACAGCGCCGGCAACTACGGCCGGGCGGCGACCTCGTCGTTCTGGCAGATCGTCACGGCCGACCCCGGGCCCGAGGACATGTTCGGCAACGTGCCGTACAACCGCGGCGCGATGACGCTGCACGCGCTGCGCGGCAAGATCGGCGACTCCGCCTTCTTCTCGCTGATCAAGGACTGGGCGGCGCGGCACCGGTACGGCAACACGAGCACCGCCGACTTCATCCGCGCGGCGGAGAAGGTCTCGGGCATGGACCTCAAGGCGTTCTTCGACGTGTGGCTCTACCAGAAGGGCAAGCCCGCCTCCTGGTGATCCCGCGCCGGCGGCTCCCCGGCCGGGGAGCCGCCGGTGGTCCGGGCGGCGGGGTCATGCCCGCAGATGCAGGGCGAGCTGGATGCGGTCGCGCAGGCCCAGCTTGCGCAGCACGCTGGACACATGGTTCTTGACCGTGCCCTCGGTGATGAGCAGGTGCGCCGCGATCTCCCTGTTGGCGGCTCCGGCGGCGACCATCCGCGCCACCTCCACCTCGCGAGCCGACAGCAACTCTTGCCCGCGGAAGGCGACCGGGCTCACCGGCAGGTGCCGCAGCTCGGCGACCAGGCGGGCCGCCACCGGGCTGCCCAGCACGGTCTCTCCGCGGCTCACCCGGTGCACGGCCGTGACCAGGTCCTCCGGCGAGCAGTCCTTCAGCAGGTAACCGGTCGCGCCGCCGCGCAGCGCGCCGAAGATGAACTCGTCCTCGTCGAACGTGCTGAGCACGACGACCGCCACCCCCGGGTGCTCGGCGGCCAGGCGGACGATCAGCTCCACGCCGTTCATGCCCGGCATCCGCATGTCCACGAGCGCCACGTCGGGGCGGCACTCGCCGATGACCCGCAGCGCCTCGTGCCCGTCGGCCGCCTCTCCGACGACCTCGACGCCGTCCTCGACCTCCAGCAGCTTGCGCAGCCCCTGGCGCAGCAGCGCCTGGTCGTCCACGAGTACGACCCTGACCGGCGTCATGCCCGCACCCCCGGCGACGGCAGCTCGGCGCGCAGTTCGAACCCGCCGCCCGGTCTGTTGCCACCGGCCAGCGTGCCGCCGAGGGCCCTGGCCCGATCCGCCAGCGACGTCAGCCCGAAGCCGCCGCGCGCCCGGTCGTCCCTGCCCGTTCCGTCGTCGCTGACCACGAGCGCCACCCGGTCGTCGCCGAACGTGAGCGTGCCGTGCACATGCTGCGCCTTCGCGTGCCGTAGCGCGTTCGTGAGCCCCTCCTGCAGCACCCGGTAGAGGACGAGCTCGGTGTCGGCCTCCAGATTCCGCTCCTCGCCCCGCACCTCGAAGCTCACGCTGATGCCGGTGCCGTCGAACGACGCCGCGAGCCGTTCGAGCGCGGCGCTGCCGACGCGGCCGTCCAGCGCGAGCGGCCGCAGCGCGCGCACCCAGCGCCGCGCGTCGGTCAGCGCCTCCACGGTGAGCTCCTTGGCCTGGCGGACCTCCGCCCAGGCGGCCTCGGGGCGGCGCTCGCGGAAGCGCTCGGCGTTCTCCAGGCCCATCTTGATGACGGTCAGGTGGTGGCCGACCGAGTCGTGCATGTCGGCCGCCATCCGGGCCCGCTCCTCGGCGACGGCCAGCTCCCTGATGCGTTCCAGCAGCCCCTGGGCCTCCTCGCGTCTGCGCCGCGCCTCCAGCGTGGACGCCGCCATGCCCAGGACGAACGCGGAGAACACCGCCATGGCGGCGGCTTGGACGACGCCGTCGGTGATCGTCGACCCGAGGAGCGGGGGGACGAACAGGGACCCGGCCACGACGCAGGACAGGATGACCGTCGCGAGGCGCATGCCGTACAGGAAGGCGAGGTCGGCCACCGCGATGAGAATCAGGGGCAGGTGGGTCTGCCACGACCCGGTGAACCCCAGCATGATCGCCGCCGCCAGGAACAGCGGGGCCAGCCAGTGACGGCCCCGCGCCCGATTCCAGGGGAGCACCGGCCAGAGCATCGCGAGCAGCAGGAGATTGCCGCCGAAGAGCACGTAGTCGAGCGGGGTGCCGGTGCCGGTCACGACCCCCTGCGCGAAGCCGAAGGCGAGGATGGCCATCATCGCCCAGAACACGATGTTGAACAGGAACGGCCGGTCGGCGTCGCGAAGCCGGTCGAAACGCGCCATGGTCTCGACCCTAGAGCGATTCGGACCGGACGCAATCGCCCGATGGAACCATGACCGCGGTCATGCCCGCGTCCATCCGCCGGTGGCGCCGCGGGCCGGCGCCCGTTCCGGTGCCCGGCGAGACGGCCTGGGAGCGGCGGGGGCCGCGCCCGCCCGGCGACGAGCGCACGGGCGGGCGCCGCGGGCGTCAGCCGGCGGTGCAGGCGACGGGCGACGGCACGTCACCGGCGCCGTCGGCGGTGAAGCCGAACGACGCGGACGCACCGGCCGCGAGGGCGCCGTTGTAACTCACGTTCTTCGCGGTGACGGCGGCGCCCGACTGGGACACCGAGGCGTTCCACGAGGAGCCGATCGTCTGGCCGTTGCGGAACGACCAGCCCACGGTCCAGCCGGAGATCGCGGTGGTGCGGGTGTTGGTGACCGTCACCTCGGCCTGGAAGCCGCCGGGCCAGGAGTTGACCACCTTGTACGCCGCCGAGCACCCCTGGCCCGCGCCGGGCGAGACCGACGGCGACGGGGACGGCGACGGCGTACGTGAGGGCGAGGCGGACGGCGACGGGGACGGGGACGGCGACTGCGTGCCGCCGCCGGCCGCCTTCAGCACGGTGACCGAGTACGGCGGAAGCGTGATCGAGGTGGCCGACGACGCGCTGCTCGTGCTGATCGAGGTGGCGCCCTTGCGCCACTGCACGACGGTGGCCGCGCCGCCGGGGGAGAAGCCGGAGTAGGACAGCGAGACCGTCGTGGAGTTGTTCAGATCCTTGTTGATCAGTACGACGTTGACGCCGCCGGAGGTCCGCACCGCGTGCGCGGCGAGCAGGGAGCTGGACGAGGAGGTCTTGACCAGGGTGTCACCCGGCGAACCGGCCCTGCCGACCATGGCCAGGCCGTAGTACGGCGGCAGGGGCGTGTTCACGGGGGGCTCCCCGGAGCTGCCCGAGGACAGGATGCCGAAGTCGTTGTAGTCGGCGGTCCCGTCGTCGTTGGTCTTCGGGCTGCTGCTGGTGCCGTTGTGGAGGCTCCACCAGTCGACGTTCATCACCCCGTTCTCGAACCAGGTGAGGTAGCTGTCCGCGGCGCCCAGGGCCGTCGTCGCGCTGTTGAGCTGATAGTTGAGGTTCGCCTCGGTGACCGCGATGCCGATGCCCGACGCTCCGCTCCCGGCGTACTTCGTGAGCAGCGAGCGGATCGTGCTCACCATCGGGGCGATCTGCGAGACCTTCGTCAGGCTGTCGGCCGCCGACGTGGCGCCCGGGTACCAGTGGACGATGACGAAGTCGGCCTTGTCCTTCACGATCGACATGACCGTGTTGTTCCAGTCCGCGGTGTCACCGGAGCCGACGACGCCGTCCGGCCAGCCGCCGGGGGTGGTGAGCACGACGCCCACCTTGATCGAGGAGTCCACGGCCTTCATCGCCGAGATGTACTGCAGGACGTTGTTCGCGTACGCCTTCGGGCTCTTGTCGGAGTGGTTGTCCTGCTCCCAGCCCGAGCCGTAGTGGCCGTTGCCGTAGACCTCGTTGCCGATCTCCCAGTATTTGACGCCGTAGCCCTTGGTGACGTTGGCGTAGCGCACCCAGTCGGCGGCCTCCTGCGCGGTGCCCGTGCCGTAGTTGGCGATGACGACGGGCTGCGCGCCGGCCGAGCGCACCGTGCTCACATAGGTGTCGAAGTCGGTGCCCGGGGCCACGTAGCCGCCCTCGGTGGTGTGCGTTTTCCAGTGGTAGATGTCGCCGTACGACCCGCCGGGGTAGCGGACGGCGGTGAAGCCCGCGTCCCGCAGCAGGCCCGAGATGGGAGAGCTGTTCATGTTCCCGTCGTAGACGGCGACGTTGACGCCGTGCCCGGCGGCCGGGATCGTGCCGAGGCTCGTGCCGGTGTTCACCGACACGGTGGCCGAAGTGGCAGCCGAGGCGGGTGCGGTGACGGCCGTCGCCGCCACCAGGGCCGACGCGGCGGCGAGCACCGCGGACGTCAGCAGGGCCAGGCCGGCGCGCCGCCGGCGGGTGAGCGAGCCGTGCATGGGGGAGCTCCTTCGAGCGGTCGCGCTGTCGCCCTCTCCGGGGGCGAACGTCGAGGGCATCCTTTTGCCTGCCCTGCCGGACGGTCAACGCGAAGGCGGTCCGCAAGACCCTGACCTGGTGCTGAATTCGTTTGGACGTGCAACTTTCATCGGCGGGAGGAGGCCGGCCCGGGCCGTCGGCGGGCGGGGCGGCCCAGCGTGCTCATCCACCCGCTCTGGCCCGCCCGCTGCACGCGTTCCTGCATCGGCGCGACGCCGGCGCCTCGGCTGCGCGTAAGTTCCGCGCCTACTTCCGCACGCGGAAGCGGAGCGTCGTGACGGCGCCCGACTGGGTGTTGCTGAAAGGTTCCAGGTCGATCCTGCCCAGGCTCGGAGGCGAGAAGCGGACGCCGTCGCCGAGGAGCACGGGGAGGACATACACCAGGATCTCGTCGACGAGCCCGCGCCGCAGGCACTGGGCGGCCAGGTCGGCACCGAGGATCTCCAGGTTCTTGTCGCCCGCGGCGCTGCGTGCCGTGGCGACGGCTTCCTCGAGTTCACAGGTGAGGAACGTGACGGCAGGGTCCGGCTCGTCGGGAGGCCTGTGGGTGAGGACGAACTGTGCTCCCCCGTCGTAGGCGGTGCCCTCGGCGGACATGCGCTTGGCGACCTCGTAGGTGCCCCGGCCGATGAGCATGGCGCCCGTGGCCGCCATCACCTCCGGGATCGCGTCCGGAGTCAGGTGCTCGGCGACCCAGCCCATCGCGTGGCCACGACCGGCGATGAAGCCGTCCAGTGACATCGCCCTGTTCACGACCACCTTGCCGGTGCCGGTGCTCACATCACTCATGCGTTTTCTCCGGAGATCTTCAAGCCCGAGACCTGGATCATAGTTCGGCCGGTGGTGGTCACCGCACCAGCCAGAGGGCGGCCTCCGGCTGGGGGACGACGGCGCCCCGGACGGCGTCGTCGTCCCGGCGGAGCACGGCGAGGTGGAGCTCGTGCAGCTCGGCCGACGGGTCGAGGCCGAGCTGGTCGCCGAGCACCGTCGTGGCGCGCCCCCAGGCCGAGATCGCCCCGGCCACATCTCCGCCCAGGTAGTACGCGCGCATCAGGTGCGCCCAGGAGGTCTCCCGGAAGGGGGCGTCGGCCAGCACCTCCAGGATCTCGGGAATGAGGTCCATCGTGCGGCCCAAGCCCAGGCGGGCCTCCACCAGCCGCTCCCGCACCGTCAGATGCAGCTCGCCGAAGGCCGTGAACCGGGACCGCAACAGCTCCGAGGCGGTGCAGTCCTGCCCGATCGGCCCCTGCCACAGCCGGAGGGCCCCGGTGAGCGCTTCCTCGGCCTCGTGGGGCTCCCGGGCGCGCAGCCGGGCGAAGCCCTCGGCGGCGAGCCGCCTGAACATGACCGCGTCCACCTCCTCTGCCATGGCCGGCAGCCGGTAGCCGCCCTCGCCGCCGCCTCCCCGCAGGGTGATCAGGCGGTCGCGCAGGCCCAGGGCGGCCAGCTGGCCACGCAGCCGGGCGACGTGCAGTCTCAGGTTCTTACGGGCAGAGCCGGGCGGGTCCTCCCACAGGTATCTCATCAGTTGTTCCATCGGCACCGACCGCCCCTCTTCGAGCAGGAGCGCGGCGAGCAGTCCCCTCACCGGGGCAGATCCGACGGTCAGGGGTGCGTCGTCGCCGACCTGAACACGTCCCAGTAGGCGGAAGAGCATGTTGTGGCCTTTCTCTGGCACTCGGATGCGGCGGCCTCTTGCGAAGGCCGGTTCACCGGCGGGTGAGGCGGGGAGTTCGTGCCCGGCCGTCCACGCACCGGCTCCGCGGCGTACCGGACGCCGCGACGGGGGCCGGAAGGAGCGGGGAGGCCGGGCGGCGGCGCCCGCTTCCGGTCGCGGCTCATCGGGGGGCGTCGGCGTCGACGCCGGCGGGGGTTCGCCTTCTCACGCGCCCATGGCGACGCGGCGCTCCCACGTCCACGTTGACGGGCCCGGCCGGCTGCTTCTCATCCTGCCGGTGCACGGGACGGACGAGGATAGCCAGTTGGCGGGCATTCGCGGTCGTTAGTGGACAGGCGCCCGCGCGTCAGCAGGGACAGGGGACCACGCGATCCAGGCAGCGAGTGATCTTCTCCAGCGTGCGGGACAGCACCGCTTCGGCCAGGTGATTGTGGCTGACGAGGAAACCGTTCCGGGGACGTACCAGGCCGCTCCACTCGTATCGCGCGGTGGTCGGCGTCACGACGCCCTCCCGTTCGAACGCACGCACGACCCGGTCGACGGGTGCTTCGGGGCGCAGCTCGACGTGCACGTGCGAGCCGGACCGGGTGCCGCCCAGCCGCTCCACAGCCGGGTGGCCGGCGAGGGACTCCACCACGAGTTGGCGCCTGGCCTGGTACGCGTTGCGCAGCCGGTCGACGCGGGCGCGGGTCTCGGCCGAGCCGAGCATCTCGGCCACGGCGCGCTGCGCCACCGCCACGGTGCCCGACTGCCGCAGTGACAGGTGCTCGGCCAGCTGCCGCAGCCGGCGCCCGCGCGCGAGGATGTACCCGGTGCACACGACGTCCGGGAGCACCCGGCACAGGCAGCCCACGTAGACGGCCTCGTCGGTGCGGCCGCGGCTCAGGTCCCACAGCGACTGCGGCCGGATCGTCTCGGTGAAGTCGTGGTCCCGGTCGTCCTCCACGATCAGCGCGCCGCGCGCGACCGCCAGCTCGATCAGCGCGCGCCGCCGCGCCAGGGACAGCTCCACTCCCAGCGGCATCTGGTGGGAGGGGCGCACCACGACCGCCCCCACGGTGGGGGGCACGGCCTCCACCAGGGCTCCGTCCGCGTCCACGGGCACGGGCACGGGAGCGACGTCGCGCTGGCGCAGCAGCCGGATCACCGTGGGCAGGCAGGGGTCCTCGACCGCCGCGAGGGTGCCCGGCTGTATCGCGACCGCCGCCACCAGGTCCAGCGACTGGCGGGCCCCGGTGGTGATCAGCACGTTCTCCGGATCGGCATCCAGGCCGCGTGTCGCCCGCAGGTGCGCGGCCACCGCACGGCGCAGCACCGCCTCGCCGGGCCCCTCCACCACGTCCGGGATCCGGTGCGCGGCCCGGCGCCACGCGGCCCGCCACACAGGCACCGGAAAGTCCTCTCCGGACGGCTGGTCGGGGGACAGATCGACGAGGGCCCGGCGGGCCGGTTCCGCGGGCGGCCTTTCCCGGTAGGGCTCCCCGGCGGCCTTCTCCGCCCGCTTGACGTAGGTCCCCGACCTCCGCCTGCTCTCGATCAGGTCCTCTGCTTCCAGGACGCGGTAGGCCTCCTGCACCACCGGCCGGGACACCTCCAGCAGCTCGGCGAGGGTCCGGCTGGACGGCAGGCGCGTGTCCGGCGGCAGGCGGCCGTCCTGCACGGCCTGCCGCAGCTGTCTGGCCAGTTGCGCCGCCATCGACTCGGCAGAACCACGTGCCAGCTCGACATAGATCGACAGAGTCGTCGACGTCCGCATCATGCCCCTTCGGCTCTCCACAAACTACGGGTCTCGCACGGGTGACGCCGCGGCCGGCGGGGCGGGAGGTCCGCTGGGTTACGCCGGCCTCTGGTCTGCGCCGGCTTCGCGGAACGGCCACTCCACCGTCGCGGCTCCCGAAACAGGCAATCTCAGCCGACTTTCAGTTCGCTTACAAAAGCGTTGCAAAGAGCGGGAGACCTTGAGCGTGCCGCATCGGGATGTCCGCAGGTGTGCCGAACGCGGCCCGCGCGGGCGCGGCCTGCCGTTTGCGGGGAGGCCGCCGCTCAGGAGGGCTGCATGAGGCAGGTCAGAGCACGTTCTAGCGCCGCGGGCGTCGCGACGGGCGACGGCCAGGAGACTCTGACCAAATGGCCGGGGCCCGGCCGCAACGTGGCGCCGTAGCGGTCCAGCTCCCAGAGCCACACCTCCTGGGCAGGTTCCCCCGTCAGCCTCTCCGCCGTCTCCCTCAACTGCTGCAAGTGGGACTCGTTGACGTGGCGCACCATGCGTTCGGCCAGGGGAAGCAACGGGTCGGGAGCCGAGGCGAGGTAACTCTCGGCGTCGAGGATGCCCGACTCCTGTCCGGTCAGGTAAATCACGTGGCAGACGTCGACGCGCAGCAGCTCGGGACCGCAGCCCTCGACGGCCGCGAACAGGCCCTCGTCGGGGCACGCCTCCGCGATGGCGACGGCGGCGGCGCGCGTCTCCGCCGCGGGCACGGGCTGCGTCCACCCTCGCACCTTCAGCAGGGCACGGGGCCTCTCGACCCCGCCGACCTCCCTGCTCGCCGTGAGGTCGACGGTCACCAGGGTCTCCGCGGGCGCGGCGTACAGGGTCTCGCCCGGCTTCACCAGCAGGACCGGCCGCCCTCTGTCGTCCACGCCGCCGCGGGCGGCGGCCGCGGGTACGTCGGACCCGGCGACGGAGACGTGTGTGGGCGCCGCCAGGGCCGCGAGCGTGCGTACGCGTTCGGGGGCGGGAGCGGCGGTGACCGGGTGGCGCATGGGAGCTCCTTGATTAAGTAGGTTAGGCTTACCTTAGTAAGGGCTACCTAACTTGAGAAGAGGGGTCATGCGATACACGGGACCGAAGGTGCGGCTGTCGCGGCGGGCGGGCGTTCCGCTCACCCGTAAGGCGGTGAAGTACTTCGAGGCCCGGCCCTACCCGCCGGGGGAGCACGGCCGTAAGACCAGCCGGCGCAACACCGGCGACTACGGCATGCGGCTGCTGGAGAAGCAGAAGCTCCGCTGGTACTACGACGTGTCGGAACGTCAGCTCCGCCGCTACTGGGACCTCGCCGTCCGCCGCCCCGGCCGGTCGGGGGAGGAACTGGTGGCGCTGCTGGAGACCCGGCTCGCCTCGCTCGTCCTGCGGGCCGGTCTGGCGCCGTCGATCTACGCCGCCCGGCAGTACGTGAACCACGGGCACATCACCGTTGACGGCCGCAAGGTGGACATCCCGAGCTACCAGGTCAAGCCGGGCCAGTCGGTGGGCGTACGGGACCGGTCGGCCGGGAGGCAGCCGTTCGTGGCCGCCGCCGAGGGCACGTACGCGGACGATCGGACGGCCCCTTACCTCGACGTCGACCACCGGGGGCTGAACTTCACCCTGCTGCGGCGCCCCGCGCGCGAGGAAATCGTGGTCCCGGTGGACGAGCAGCTCGTGGTCGAGTACTACTCCCGCTGACGCCCCGGCCTCTCCCTCGTTTCCGACATTGGCTGGACCTTCAACGTTCAAGCCAACGCGCTGACACGCCTCGGCGAGAGGCAGGCCACGGGCTGTACGGCCAGCGCGACCCGGAGACCGTGCTGCGCCTCGTGGAGAGCGCCGAGCGGATCGCGGGCGGGCCGACGGCTCACCTGCTCGCTACCCGGGCGAAGGCGCTGAGCGTGCTGGGCAGGCACGACGAGGCGCGTGACACGGTGACCGCCCTTGTCGCTCTCGCGGCCGGCGGCGTCGAATGTGACACGTTCGGCTTCTGGGAGCCCGACCAGATCCACTTCGCGCAGAGCTGGGTGTTCGCCGGGGCCGGCGACGAGGCGGCGGCGGATCGCGCCAGGGAGCAGGTGCTCGCCACGACTCGCGACTACCAGTACGACGCCAACGTCCGCCTGCACGAGGCGCTCTGCACCGTCTCCAAGGGAGGAGTGGACACAGGCATGCGCCAGGCCGCCACCGTGATCACCACTCTTCCGGCCGCTTATCGCAGCCACCACATCGTGCAGACCGGACACCTGGTGCTGCGGGCCATACCGGTGGACCAGCGAGGCCGTAGGACTGTCGGCGAGTTCCGCGAACTCCTCGGGGTAGGCGCCGGAGTCGTTACGGCCTGATCGGCGGCCAGGGGGTCACGGCGTCCGGAAGCCGCGGAACGTCACGCGCCTGCGGACCGTGAAGCCGAGCCGCTCGTAGAGTCTGATCGCGCCGATGTTGGCATCGGAGACGTGGAGGAACGGGCGCTCGTTCCGGGACGTGATTCGTGTGACCAGGGCGCGCACCAGGCGGGCGGCATGACCTCGCCCGCGGGCTTCGGGGGCGGTGCAGACGGCGCTGATCTCGGTCCATCCGGGCGGGTGGAGTCGTTCGCCCGCCATGGCGGCCAAGGCGCCGTTCTCGCGAACACCCAGATAGGCGCCGAGTTCACGAGTGCGGGGCCAGAACGGCCCCGGCCGGGTCCGCCCGGTGAGCTCGAGCATCTCGGGCACGTCGTCGGCGCCCAGCTCGACGATCTCCGGATCGGTCTCGGCATCGGCGCGGCCGGGCGGGCTGCCCGCGGGACGGATCATCTGGAAGCCGCCGAAGCGGAAGACCGGCTCCCAGTCCGCGGGCGGGGTGGCCGGGCAGCTGAACAGGTCGGCGAGCTCGCCACGGCCGAGCAGCCGTGCGAGGTCCGCCCACTCCGCCGGGTCGGGGTCGGCGGACACCGTGGAGAAGGTCGCGACCTCCGGGAGGTAACCGGCCGCCCTGCCGGACCGGCGGGCCAGGTGCGTGTGGTGGCCGCGGAGCGACTCGCCGACAGGGTCGTCGAGTGCGACGGCGTCGCGGTCGATCATCGCCCAGTGCCTTCCACTCGTGCCTTCCGTGCCGGGCCGCGACCTGCGTCCAGCCGCAGTCTAGCCAGGCGGTTTCCGACCTGGTGTCCGCGCCTCGTCGTCCGGGTGACGCGTGAAAAGGCCAGGACCGTCGCCACCCCGGCCACCCCAGCGGGCCGGTGGCCCTTGAACCTCACGTCGGGGGAGGTCGTAGCGTTTCCGGCGTGAGCGGGGCAGACGACGCCGGACGACGGTGGTCCATCGGAGAACTGGCGCGGGCGGCCGGGACGACCGTCCGCGCGCTGCACCACTACGACGAGATAGGGCTGCTCGTCGCGAGCGAGCGCACGGCCGCCGGACATCGCCGGTACACCACCCGCGACCTGCGCCGGCTCTACCGCGTACGGGCACTGCGCGGGCTCGGGCTGCCGCTGGAGGAGGTCGCGGCCGTCCTCGCGGGCACGGCGGACGACCCGGAGTCGCTGCGCGACCTGCTGGCTGAGCAGTTGCGCAGGCTCGACGAGCACGCCGAGCGGATCGGCGTGCTGCGGCAGCGGATCGGTGACCTGCTCCGGCAGGCCGACGACCCGTACGGCCCCGATCCGGATCGGTTGATGACGACGTTGGAGGTCGTGTCGGTGTTCGAGACATATTTCACTGAAGAGCAGCGTGGCCGGCTCGCCGAGCGCAGGGACGCGCTGGGCCCCGAAGGCGTCGAGGACGCCAGGCGCGAGTGGGCCGGCCTCGTCGAGGAGGGCCTGCGGCACCTGGCCGGCGGCACCCCCGCGGACGACCCGCGGGCCCGGGACCTCGTACGCCGCTGGGACGCGCTGGCGGGCCGGTTCCACCCGGAGGGACCCGCGGGCGCGGAGACCGCGGCGGCGGCCCGCAGGATGTGGCGGGACAACAGCGCGGAGATCGGAGGGACCCTGCCCTGGCCGGCCGAGCGGATGGCCGGCCTGGTCGCCTACCTGGGGGAGGCCCGCCGGGCGGGCTGAGCCCGCCACCACGGCGGACACGGTGCTTCACCCCGGTCCCGCCGCGTCCGCGGTGGAGGCGGAGCCGGCCACGCCGGGTGCCGGAGGCGGCCCTCGGTGCGGGGTGAACCTTTCACGGGGTCCGCCGCGTCTCCCGAGCACCGGATCCGGCGGGGAACGGGAGCGTTGACCCGCCGGAAGGACCGGCCTACCGTGCGGGTCGCACGCCCCCGTCCCTGTCGTCCGCCGGAGGTCCCGTGTTCCGCACCGCAGCAGCGCGCCTCGTCCCCCTGGCCGCCGCCGCCCTCGTGGCGGCCACCGCGCTGCCCGCCTCGGCCGAGGTCGTCGACCCCGCTCCCATCGCCCCCCACCAGTACTTCTACGGCTTCGTCAATGGTCAGACCGGTCACGCGACCATCAAGATGGCGTGCTTCGGGCCGGTGTACCCCGGACAGACCGGTCATCCGCTCGCCGGGCAGAGTGTGGAGGTGCGGCCCCTTGCGATCTCGTCGTCGGCGGCGAGCGCCGGCTACACCGGCGGCGGTGGCACCACGATCGCGGTGGACCTGGGCGACACGTCGACCGTCGCGAGGGCGCTCGCGCTGCGCTACTACGGGGTCAAGGCGGAGATCCCGGTCACCGCGACGCTGCCGTGCTACGGGTCGGGGAAGGTGACGTTCACGCCGGTGCCCACCAGCTGGACCGCCCGTGCGGCGACCGTCCTGGTCGACTACGTCGGCCAGCCCTGACCTCGCATCGCGCCGCCACCCTGCCGTGACCCCGGTACGTCGCGACGCCGGCAGGCGCCCATCCGCCACCTGTGACAGGCCCGCCGGGCAGGGTGAGAGGCTCGTCCCTCGTTTCCGCCGTCCCCTTCGGCACCGGCGGCCGGGCGTCGAACACCCCGGCCGCCGCCGGCTTTGAGGCGGGGCCGCCGCGCTACTTCGCCGGTTTGAAGGTGGCGGCCATGGTCTCGAAGAGCTTCTTCTTCTTTTTCCAGTCCTTGTCCTGCGTCTTGTAGAGCAGGGCGTAGCCGTTGTGCTTGTCGGTGACGAAGCCGCGGTCGATCACGCGCGACCGGTAGCGGCTGTCGCCGAAGGTGAACTCCCAGTCGGCCGCGGTCTTCCAGTAGTCCTTGACCTCTCTGATGGCGACGAGCTTGTAGCCGGGGAAGTTGCGGCTCATCCCGGGCACATCGCGCCGCCACACCTTCAGCGCGTCCGACTCGGGACTGGAGGTGTGGTGGATCTCCAGATAGGTGTGCGAGTCGCCGCGGAGGCGAACCTCGCCGTTGCCGCTGCCGTCGGCGTGCCATCCCTTCGGCAGCGCGATGGAGAACCCGCTCGGGTGCTTGTACTTGTGCCAGCCCTCGGGGACGTCCCCGGGCTGGAGGGTTTCTGAGCCGGTGGATGGCTCGGGGGACGGGGACGCGGCCTGGTCCGAGGGGGACGCGGACGGCTCGCCGGAGGAGGGCGCCGAGGCGGAGGGCTTCCCTGAGGTCGTGCCCGTTCCGGCCGGGTCGGACGCGGCGGCGGAATCGTCCCCCGAGTCGTTCCCGCCCGCCTTCAGGCCGAGATAGCCCGCGATGCCCGCGACCAGGAGCAGCGCGGGAATGAGGACCAGCGCGACCTTCAGCAGGCTGTTCGACGATCGCGGCTGGACCGGGGTGGTCGACACCTCGTGCCACATCTGGCCGCCCTGCGGGGGCACCGCCGCGGGCGCCTGCCTCAGCCCGGCGATCGGGCTTCCCGCGCCGGCGATCCCGCCCGCGCCCGGCGCGTCCTTCACCCGGTCGGCCGCGGCGGCACGCCGCTCGTCGTCCGTGCCCCGCGCGAAACCGCCGCTGGGCGTGGGCCTCTCGGCGCGGTCGCCCGCGAGGTCCGTACGGCCGGCGCCCCCGGCCCCCGCCCTGAAAGCGGCACCGGAGGCGGCTCCGGAGGCGGCACCGGAGCCGCCCGCTTCGCGGAGCGACGGCGACGCCGGACGCGCGGCCCCGTCCGCTGCGGTGCTCGTGCCTGCGCCCGCGCTCGTCGCGCTCGCCGAGGCTGTGCCCGCGCCGGATGAATCGCCCTTCCGGGCGGTGCCGGCGCCCGTGCCGGTCGCGTCCCCGCCCGTTCTCGCGGAGTCCTGCGGCGTCCCGCCCGTGGTGGAGACCGCCGGGGCCGCCGCCTCGCCGGAGGCCGCTCCGCCCTTCGGCGTTCCGCCGTCCTTCCCGGTCTTGCCGTCCTTGCCGGCCTTCCCCGTCTTCCCGGCTTTGCCGGCGGCGCTCGTCCCGGCTGAGGAAACCTTGACCGTGCCGTCCGCGTCCTTCGCCTCCGAGGATTGTCCGCTCCCGGAGGCGGTCGGGCTCACCGACGGCGTCGTACGGGCGGGCGGGGCCTGCACGCCGGTCTCCGGCATGGGCGCGGACGCGTTCCCGGCCTTTCCCGGAGCCTTGCCGTCCTCCGCCTGCGGGGCCTCGAAGTCGTCCTGGATGACCGGGAGGGGCGAGGTGATCTCGCCGGGGCCCGCGGCTTCGTCCGCGGCTCCGTCCCGGGTCGCGCCGCGCTCGGCGTCCGCGCGCGCGGACGCCGTACGGCTCGGCCCCGCCGCGTCGTCACGCGCCGGCGACGATGCGGAGGACATGGGCGGGGAAGAGACGGGCGGGGAAGAGACGGGCGGGGAGGACACGGGCGGGTACGGCGCCGCGCCCCGGGACGCCTTGCCCGCCCCGGACCCGGAGGCGGGCGTGCGCGGGCTCCGGGCCTCGGGCTTGGTGGACCGCGGAGCAGGCTCGGCGGGAGCGGGGGAGGCGGGCCGGGACGACGACGGGGACAGGTCCCGCGACGCCCGCTTGAGCAGCCGGGTCAGTTCCTCGTAGCCGGGCCGGTCGACGGGCTCCTTGGCGAGCATCCGCAGCAGGACCGGGCCCAGCGCGCCCGCGCGCCGGGGCGGGGCGGGGGCGTCGTTCAGCACGGCGTGCATGGTGGCCATCGCCATGCCGCGGTCGTGCGGGGGCTTGCCCTCCACCGCCGTGTAAAGCGTGGCGCCGAGCGACCACAGGTCCGACTCGCGCTGCGCGGCCTCACCGCGGAGCCGTTCGGGGGCGATGAAGGCGGGGGTGCCGACGAGGCCGGTGCGGGTCATGGTGGAGTCGGCTTCGAGCCGGGCGATGCCGAAGTCGGTGAGGACCACCCGGGCGTCGTCGGTGAGCAGCACGTTCTCGGGCTTGACGTCGCGGTGCAGCACGCCCTGGCGATGAGCGGCGCGCAGCGCGTCCAGGATCTGCAGGCCGATCTCGACCGTGCGCTCGGGGGACAGCGGGCCGTCCTCCCTGATCACCTGCCCCAGCGAGCGGGACGGCACCAGCTGCATGATGATCCAGGGCCGGTCGTCCTCCTCGATCACGTCGTGGACGACCACCACGTTCGGGTGGGTGAGGCGCCCGGCGGCCCGGGCCTCGCGCATGGTCCGCCGGTTGAGGTCGCTGAGCTCGTCGCCCATGGCGCTGTCGTATCGGACCTCCTTGACCGCGACCTCGCGGTCCAGCAACTGGTCGTGGGCGCGCCAGACCACGCCCATGCCACCCCGGCCGATCGGCTCCACCAATTGGTACCGGCCTCCGACGAGCCGGCCTTCCGCACGCGACACTCGAACCCCTTCCTGGACCCATGAATCGTCCCATGGATGGCAAAGGGATCAACCGCCTCCATGGCCGACGATCCCGGAATGCGAGACAGATCGGTTCGAGTCGTGGCCTGTCGCTGCTAAGGTCCTTGTTATGGGTACGTACAGCTCGTTTACAAGGCCGGCTCCGGGAGGGCCGGTCGCGTGACGATGAGCTAGCGACCATCCGGAGCCGGCTTGAGGCAGGGACGCCATCGTCTCTGCCTTTTTCGTTTTCCGGCAGTCGGAGCCCAGTCCGAACCCAGTCCAAGCACAGCCCAAGCACAGTCCGATCCCAGCGAGTCCCGGTGTCAGGCGGCCGGTTCCGCTGGGCCTGCGTACGGAGGAGCACACATGTCGAAGGCAGCCCAACTCGACCGCGACGCCGTACGGATCGGCGATCTCGTGATCGGCGACGGGCTACCCGTGGTGGTCATCGGCGGCCGGGACGCCCGCTGGCTGCGGCTGCGCGGCGACGGCGGCCCGTCAACGGGCGACATCGCGGGCCCGGTGAAGGACACGGTGAAGGACACGGTGAAGGACGCGGTGAAGGACACGGCGGCCGGGTCTTCGCCGGACACGGCGGCGGCCGGGACGGCCGGGGCGCGCCGGGCGGGGCCGCTGCTGATGGAGCCCGCCTCGGCCGACGACCTGCCCGCCGTGGCGCGGCACGCCGACGCGGTGGTGGTGGGGGCGGGCTGGGCCTGCGACCCCGGCCTCGTCCGCGCCGCGGCCCGCCTCGGGCTGCCCGTCGTCCTGCAGCGGGGGGTCGTGCGGGGCGGGCGCGTGGCGACGCTGGAGGAGTGGCTGGCCGCGGTGGACGACTGCGTGGCCGAGGGCAACGAGGCGGTCGTGCTCTGCGAGAGCGGCGGCCGCGGCGAGCCGGAGGACGCCGCGCCCGATCTCGGGTTGATGCGCGCGGCGCGGGACCGCAGCGGCCGCCCGGTGCTCGCGGGCCTGGGCGGCGACGGCGCGCTGGCGGGCGCCGCGGTGGCGGCGGGGGCGGACGGTTTGCTCGTCGGCCCGGCCGCGTCCGAGGGGACGCTCGCGGCGGCGCACGAGGCGGCCACCGTCATGGCGGCGCTCGTACGGCCGGAGAACCCGGGAACTCTCGACGCCGCGAGGGCCGCGATCGACCGCGTGGACGCGGCCCTCGCCACGCTGCTCGAACGCCGGGTCGCGCTGGCCGGGCGGATCCAGCGGCTCAAGCCCGTCGGCGGGTTCCAGGGACGGGACATGGAGCGCGAGCGCCGCCTCGTCGCGGCCATGGCCCGCCGCGCGCCCCGTCTCGGCGCCGGGCTGCTGGCCCCGATCATGAACGCCGTGATCGAGGCGGGACTGCGCCTGTCGGAGGAGCGGCGGGACGGCGAGGAACGGAGATAAACTCTGTTTCACCTGAGTCCCACTGGTTGGCGATCACGGCGTAGGCTCTGGTCCGCGGTCCGGTGACGATGGGGGTCTCATGGGTGATTCGTTTGTGCATCTGCACGTCCACACCGAGTACTCGATGCTCGACGGAGCGGCGCGGCTGAAGCAGATGTTCAAACTCGTGGGCGAGCTGGAGATGCCCGCGATCGCGATCACCGACCACGGCAACATGCACGGCGCCTACGACTTCTACAAGCAGGCGACCGGCGCCGGGGTGAAGCCCATCCTCGGCATCGAGGCGTACGTCGCGCCCGAGTCGCGCATGCACAAGAAGCCGGTGCTGTGGGGCGAGCCGCACCAGAAGAGCGACGACGTGTCCGCGGGTGGCTACTACACCCACATGACCATCTGGGCGCGGAACAAGACCGGGCTGAAGAACCTGATGAAGCTCAGCTCGCGCGCCTACACCGAGGGCTTCGTCCGCAAGTGGGCCCGGATGGACGCCGACATCCTCGCCGAGCACGCCGACGGCCTGATGGCCACCACCGGCTGCCCGTCGGGAGAGGTGCAGACCCGGCTGCGGCTCGGCCAGTACGACGGGGCGCTGAAGGCCGCGGCGAAGTACCAGGAGATCTTCGGGAAGGACAACTACTTCCTGGAGATCATGGACCACGGCCTCGACATCGAGCGCCGGGTCCGCGACGGCCTGATCCGGATCAGCCGCGAGCTGGACATCCCTCCGGTCGTCACCAACGACTCCCACTACACCTACGAGTCGGACGCGGCCGGTCACGACGCCCTCCTGTGCATCCAGACCGGCAAGCAGCTCAGCGACCCCGACCGGTTCCGGTTCGACGGCAGCGGCTACTACATCAAGACCGCCGACGAGATGCGCGCGGTCGACTCCTCCGACATCTGGCAGGAGGGCTGCCGCAACACGCTGCTGGTGGCCGAGAAGGTCGACCCCGAGGGCTTCTTCCCCTACCACAACCTGATGCCGACCTACCCGATCCCCGAGGGGGTGACGGAGGAGGAGTACTTCCGGCAGCAGGTCTGGGAGGGCATGAAGCGCCGCTTCCCCGGCGGCGTGGACGAGGAACACCGCGTCTGGGTCGAGAACGAGATCGGCGTCATCCTCCAGATGGGCTTCCCGAGCTACTTCCTCGTGGTCGCCGACTTCATCATGTGGGCGAAGAACAACGGCATCCGGGTCGGTCCCGGCCGTGGTTCCGCCGCCGGCTCGCTGGTCGCGTACTCGCTGGGCATCACCGACCTCGACCCGATCCCGCACGGCCTGATCTTCGAGCGGTTCCTCAACCCCGAGCGCGTCTCGATGCCCGACATCGACATCGACTTCGACGAGCGCCGGCGCGCCGACGTGATCCGCTACGTGACCGACAAGTGGGGCGCCGACAAGGTCGCCATGATCGCCACGTTCGGCACCATCAAGGCGAAGGCGGCCGTGAAGGACGCCGGCCGCGTCCTCGGCTACCCGTACGCGCTGGGCGATCGCATCTCCAAGGCGTTCCCCCCGGCCGTGATGGGCAAGGACATCCCGCTGTCGGGCATCTTCGACTCCGACCACCCGCGCTACAACGAGGCGGGCGAGCTGCGCAAGCTGTACGACGAGGACGTCGACGTCAAGGCGACGATCGACCTCGGGCGCGGCCTGGAGGGCCTGATCCGGCAGACCGGCGTGCACGCCGCGGGCGTGATCATGTCGGCCGAGCCGCTGACCGACCACATCCCGATCATGCGCCGCGACTCGGACGGCGCGATCATCACGCAGTTCGACTATCCGACCTGCGAGACGCTCGGCCTGCTGAAGATGGACTTCCTGGGCCTGCGCAACCTCACGATCATCGACGACTGCCTGAAGATGATCGAGGGCAACACCGGGAACAGGATCGAGCTGCTCGATCTGCCGCTGGACGACACCAGGACCTACGAGCTGCTGGCCAAGGGCGACACGCTCGGCATCTTCCAGCTGGACGGCGGCGGCATGCGCACGCTGCTGCGGCTGATGAAGCCCGACAACTTCGAGGACATCTCCGCGGCCCTCGCGCTCTACCGGCCCGGCCCGATGGGCGCCAACTCGCACACCAACTACGCGCTGCGTAAGAACGGCCAGCAGGAGATCATCCCGATCCACCCCGAGCTGGAGGAGCCGCTCAAGGACATCCTCAACACGACCTACGGCCTGATCGTCTATCAGGAGCAGGTCATGGCCATCGCCCAGAAGGTGGCCAACTACACGCTCGGCGGCGCCGACCTGCTCCGCCGCGCGATGGGCAAGAAGAAGAAGTCCGAGCTGGACAAGCAGTTCGAGTTCTTCGAGAAGGGCATGAAGGAGAACGGGTTCTCCGCCGCGGCCATCAAGGCCCTGTGGGACATCCTTCTCCCGTTCTCCGACTACGCCTTCAACAAGGCCCACACCGCCGGCTACGGCCTGGTGTCGTACTGGACCGCCTATCTCAAGGCCAACTACCCGGCCGAGTACATGGCGGCGCTGCTCACCAGCGTCAAGGACGACAAGGACAAGTCGGCCCTCTACCTCAACGAATGCCGCCGCATGGGCATCAAGGTGCTCCCGCCGGACGTCAACGACTCCGACTTCGACTTCACCCCGCGCGGCACCGACATCCGGTTCGGCCTGTCGGCCATCCGCAACGTCGGCGCGAACGTCGTGGACGGGATCATCGCGGCGCGCAAGGAGAAGAGCAGGTTCACCGACTTCAAGGACTTCCTGCGCAAGGTCCCCGCGATCGTCTGCAACAAGCGCGTCATCGAGTCTCTGATCAAGTCCGGCGCGTTCGACTCGTTCGGGCACGTGCGCAAGGGCCTGCTCATGGTGCACGAGCAGGCCGTCGACGCGATCATCGACATCAAGAAGAACGAGGCGATCGGCCAGGACTCGCTGTTCGGCGCGATCGACGGCGCCGAGGACCAGACCTTCGACGTGCAGATCCCGCCGGGGGAGTGGGACAAGACGACGCTGCTGCAGTTCGAGCGGGAGATGCTCGGCCTGTACGTCTCCGACCACCCGCTGTTCGGCGTCGAGCACATCCTGTCGGCGGGCGCCGACTGCTCGATCGCGGCGCTGCAGGACGACAGCCGCCCCGACGGGCAGGTCGTCACGGTCGGCGGCATCCTGTCGGGCCTGCAGCGCAAGGTGACCAAGAAGGGCGACACCTGGGTCCTCACGATGCTGGAGGACCTGGAGGGCTCCATCGAGGTCATGATCTTCCCGTCGGCCTACCAGCTCTGCGCGACCGTGCTCGCCGAGGACGCGATCGTCTTCGTCAAGGGCAGGATCGACAAGCGGGAGGACGTCGCGAAGATCATCGCGATGGAGGTCACCGCGCCGGACCTCACGGCCGAGTCGGGCGGGCCGCTGGTGGTGAGCATGCCGATCAACCGCTGCACGCCGCCCGTCGTGGGCCGGCTCAAGGAGGTGCTCACCACCCACCCGGGGACCACGGAGGTCCACCTCCAGGTGCACAACGGGCCGCGTACGACGGTCATGCGGCTGGACGACCGGCTCCGCGTGAGCCCCTCACCCGCCCTGATGGGCGACCTCAAGCAACTGCTCGGCCCGGCCTGCCTGGCCGGTTGACCGGTCGCCCGGCCAACGTGACAGGCGCGTGGACAGCGGGGGGGTCCGGCGTCCACGCGCCTGCTCCCGGCCCGGCGCGATGAGCGGTTCACGGCATCACAGGCGCACGGCCCGGTCCCGGGCGGCCGACGCCTGGTCGGGGCGTGAGCAGGCGGAGGCGCTCAGGAACGCAGTACGCAGGCACAGGGGGAAGATGGCGCCTGTACCGGGTCGATCCGGCCACCACGGACGAGGAACGGGCCGAATGGGACGTGCCCCCACTCGCCGACGCCCTTCGCCGCGCGGAGGAGATGAACGGCGACCGTCCCGGCCCCGATGAGGACCCCGGCTGATCTCCGCCGCGGTGCGTCTCAGCCGACGTTGCAGCCGGGGATGAGCACCTCGCCGAGGCGCCCGTCGTCGCCGCGCAGCACGGCGTGCGGGAGGTCGTCCACCCAGTCGCGCACCTGCTCGGACTCGTCGGCCGTACACGCCTCCCGGCGGGGCGGCTCCGTGCGGTCCGTCCGCGACAGGGCGCGCACCTCCCGGCACTCCCGCTCGGCGCCGAGACCCTGGAAGATCGACAGCGCCTCGGCCAGGCTGCGGCGGGCCTCCTCCGGCCCGGCCGCCAGGCCGAGCGCCGTCAGCGCCAGGGCTCGGTGGTAGGGATCGCCCAGCTCGTCGAACAGCGCGACCGCGAGCCGGCCCCACGCCAGAGCGGACGGTCCGTGGCAGGCCGCGCACCTGTTCCGGTAGGCCGTGCACAGGTTCATGAAGATCATGGCCTGTGCGTGGCGGTCGTCGAGGTCGCGCGCGGCGGCGAGGGCGGCGCACAACTGCCAGAGGATGTACGTGGGCGTGCGTTCCGGGCGGCCCGCCAGGTAGGTGAGCGCGAGGTTGACCCGCGCGTGCATGAGAGCGGTGCGGCTGCCCAGGCCGAGTGCGCCGAGCCGCTGAAGCAGCGTGACGGCCTCGGTCAGCACCGTGGCGGCCTCCCCGTAGCGCCGTCTCGCGCGCAGCACGTCGCCCAGCGCGACGGCGGCCTGCGCCCTGCCGCGCAGATCGCCCGCGAGAGCGCAGATGCGGCGGTCGCGGCGGTGACACGCCTCCGCCTTGGCCAGGGCCCCCATCCGCAGGTACGTGAGCCCGAGGTTGTGCAGCACCGGGCTGCGGGCGCGGTCGTCGCGCGCCAGCCCGAGGGCCCTGCGCAGCTGGGCGGAGGACTCGTCGTAGCGGCGGGCGAGGCGGTAGGCGTTGCCCAGGGTCATGGCCGCGGCGAGTTCGGCGTGATGTCCCAGTCGCTCCGACGCGTCCACGGCGGCCAGGGCCGTGGTGATCCATTCGCCGGCGCGCTGCCGGAACTCGAAGTAGGGCGCGAGGTCCACCGCGAGCGCGTGCGACCGTGCCCAGTCGCCGCGTCCGGCCGCGGCGGTGACGGCCGCCACGAGCGTGCGTCCCTCGGCGTCCAGCCACGCCACGGCCTCTTCCCTCGAGGCGAACGCCTCCCGCCGGTTCTGCGTCTCGTGCCGGGCCCGGGCCTCCGGCAGGGACAGCCACGCTCCGGCCGCACGGGCCCGGGCGCAGCAGTGGCCGGCGAACCGCTCGCAGGCCTCCTCGTGCCGGTCGGGCCCTGCCTGGTCGCGGGCCCGCTCCTCGGCGTACAGGCGGACGAGGTCGTGCATGCGCCACCGGCCGTACGCGCCGCCGCGCTCCACGAGATGCGCACGGTGCAGGGCCTCCAGCAGACGGCGGGCACGGCGGGGCTCGCGGTCCGCCACCACGGCGGCGCTCTCGGTGGACAGGTCCGGGCCGGAGGCGGCGGTCATCAGCCGGAACATCCGGGCCTCCTCCGCCTCCAGGCGGTGGTAGGACAACTCGAAGGCCGCGCGCACCCCGCGCTCCTCGTACGACAGCTCGTCGAGCCGGGTCGCGGCCTCCGCCAGATCCTCGGCCATCGCCCGCAGGGGACGGGAGGGATCGGCGGCCAGGAGCGCGGCCACGATCCGCACGGCCAGCGGCAACCCTCCGCACAGCTCCGCGATGTCCGCCGCCGCGGCGGGCTCCCGGGCGACCCGGGTGTCGGCGTCGCCCAGGGCCAGGCGAAGCGCGCGGGCCAGGAGTTCGACGGCCGCGCCGGGCGCGAGCATGCCGAGATCGAGGAGGCGCGCCCCCACGTCCAGTGTGTGCCGGGAGGTGATCAGCACCTTTCCCGTGCCGGGCAGCAGCGGCCTGACCTGCTCGGCCGAGGAGGCGTTGTCGAGGATCAGCAGGATCGGTCGGCCCTGCTCGGCGTACGCGTCCAGCACCGTCGCGAACAGCCGGGTCCGGTCCTGGAGGCCCGGAGGGACGTGTTCTGGGTCCAGCCCCAGCGCCCGCAGCAGCTCGCCGAGCACCTCGACCGGCCGCGCACCGCACCCTCGACCGTGTCCCGCCCTGTCGCGGCGGCCGGACCCCTCGTCCGGGCGGGTGCCGGGGTGGCCCGGCGCTCCGCCGCGGTGCCCGGTCCCGGAGGGGTGGTCGTCCTGCTGTTCGGGATGGCACGGGATGTCGCTGTAGCCCTGGAGGTCGGTGAACAGCACCCCGCCGGGAAACCAGCCGCGCTCCCGGGCGAGATGAGCGGCCTGCAGGGCGAGCTCGGTCTTGCCCGATCCGCCGAGGCCCGTGACAAGGGCGGCGCGCGGCCGGTCCGGCCCGGCGCCCGTGCCGGCACCGGTGTCCCGAGCGGGGTCGAGCAGGCCGAGCAGCATGGACAGCTCGTCGTCCCTGCCGGTGAACGCCTCCGACCGCGGGGGCGCCCCGGACAGCGCCGGGGTCACCCGCGGGGGAAGCCGCACGGTGATCGTGTGTCCCTGGATCACCGCGTTGAAAAAGAGCCCGCCGCTGATCGTGTTGCGCGTCGCGGCCACGCGCTCAGTCCTTACCCGCGCGCTCGTCCGGCACGACCGGTCCGTTGACGGTGTGCGCCTGGATGACCGGGCCGTGGACCGTGCCGCCGCTGATTTCGTTGTGAACCGCGGTGTGCACGTCGTGGTTCGCCGCACGGTTCACCGCGTGGTTCACCCTGCCGGTGCCGCTCGCCGGTGGGGTCGTCTCCTGCCGGCGCGTCGGCAGCAGCCCCCATACCGCGACGGCCAGGCCCGCGAGGCCGACGAAGAGCCCGATGACGCTCGCGAGTTTGTCGGCCTTGTCCAGCCCCACCGAGGAGAGGTAGACGGCGAGCGCCGCGCCGGCGCCGAGCGCGGCGATCCCGCCGGCCCAAGTGAGAATACGTGTGCGAGCACGTCCGCGCATGCCCCCATCATGGCCCCCCGCCTCCCTCCGCGGCGGGCGCAACGGCGGGCGCGGCGTCCGGCCGCTCAGGCGTGGCGCCGCACGCGGTGGACGGGATGGTGGTGCCGGGCCGGCCCTTCGGCCCGGCGGGCTCCCCGGCTTCGCGGCGCCGGGTGCTTCGCCGCGTGCGCCGCGTCGTGGGTGGTGGTCCGCGGGCGCCGGCCCTCGTGGCTCACGGCATGGCTGCGGCCGCGGGGAGTGCGGGGCGGGCCCGCCGCGCGGTGTTCCGGCGTCCCGCGCTTCGCCGTGCCGGGCCGGGCCGGGCCACGGTGGGCCTTGGCGTGCCGGACGGCGGGCGGCGCCGCTGGGGGAGCGGCGTGGGGGCGGGCGAGAGTCGCCCAGCCCGCCTCGCTCGACTGCGTGCGGCCGGGGCCTCTGCGAAGTGGCGCACGAGGTGAGACGCCGCGGGCCACCGAGTGGGTGCCGGCGGCGGCCGACGGGTTGCGGGCGGGGTGGACCGTGGCCGAGCGGCTCGAAGGGGCCGCGGGAGCGGCGGCCCGCACGGCGGTGGGGGTGGTCCTGGCGGTGGCCCGGGCGGCGGCGGGGGTGGTGCCGGCGCTGCCGGAAGCCGCCGCGCCGCCGCGCGCCGCGCCGTCCGTCGCGTCCTCCTCGGAGGTCGAGGCGCCGTGGTCGTCGTCGTGCTTGTCACGCTCGGCCTGCCGCTTCTTCTTCTCCTTCTTGCGCTGCTTCTCCAGCGCCTCCTTCAGACCGGGCGTGAACCCGCCGCCGAACCGGGCCATGTCGGGCGGGACGAAGCCGGTCACAGGGGTGTCCCTCAGCGCCGCGCGCATCGAGTCCACCCAGATCGGGCCGGGCAGCGAGGCGCCCTGCACGGAACCGTAGTACCGGCCGCCGATGGTGACGCCGGTGAGCGGATAGCGATAGGAACCGCGGATGTCGCCCACGCTGACGGCGGCGGCGAGGCCGGGTGTGTACCCGGCGAACCAGGCCGAGGTGTAGCCGTTGTTCGTCCCCGTCTTGCCGGCGGCCGGCCGGCCGATGGACTGGCCGCGCATCGTGCCCTTGGTGAACACTCCCGTGAGCACGTGGCTCACCGCGTCGGCGACCGCGGGTTCGAGCGCGGTCTCGCAGGCCGGTGGTATCTCGGTGCGGGTGCCGTCGCGCTCCACGACGGCGGCGATGGCCATCGGCCGGCAGTAGCGGCCGCGGGCGGCGAACGCCGCGTACGCCGCCGCCACGGTCGTGGGGTCCATCTCGTTGGCGCCCAGCGTGAAGGTCGGCACCTCGTGGAGCGGCGTGCCGTCGGCCCGCCTGATGCCGAGCGACGTGGCCGTCCGCACGACGTCGCACAGGCCGACCTCGCGCTCCAGTCGCATGTAGAAGATGTTCACCGACTGCCAGGTGCCCATCTCCAGGCTGTACGGCCCGCCGCCGCCCTCGCCGCCGGCGTTGTGAATGACGGTGTGCGGGTCGTTGACGGCCCTGCCCGAGCAGTCGCGGTAGCCGTAGGAGGGGACGTACGAGCCGGGGATCGTGAAGCCGTCGCCGAACCGCATGCCCTGCTTGAGCGCGGTGGCCAGCGTGAAGACCTTGAACGTGGAGCCCGCCTGCAGGCCGAGCCCGCCGCCGTGCGCGGTGTCGGCGGCCAGGTTGTAGGTGGTGCTCGGCCCGAGGTCGCGGTCGTGCGGGTTGCGGCCGTACCGCTTGCTCACCGCCATCGCGCGGATGTGCCCGGTGCCCGGCTCGATCATCGTCTCGGACGCCGTCTGGTTGTCGCGGGGCCTGACCCGCGCGGCGATGGCCCGCTCCGCGGCCCGCTGGGCGGCCGGGTCGATGGTCGTCCAGATGGTGAGCCCGCCCCGCTGGAGGCGCCGCTCCCGGTCGGCCCTGGTGTAGCCGAACGCGGGGTTGGTGAGCACCTCGCGCTCCACGTACACACAGAAGAAGGGATAGGCGCTGCCCGCGCAGCCGCCGGGCTCGGGGCGCAGGTGCAGCGTCAGCGGCTCGGCCGCCGCCGTGCGCGCCGCGTCCGTGCCGATCATCCCGAGCTCGGCCATCCGGCTCAGGACCAGGTCGCGCCGCGTGCGCAGGCGGTCACGGTGCTCATCGCCCAGGGACGGATCGGTGTCGTACGGCGTGCGCACGGCGCCGGCGAGCGTCGCGGCCTGCGTGAGCGTGAGGTCGGCGGCGTCGACGCCGAAGAACCGCCTGGCCGCCGCCTGGACGCCGAACGCCCCCGCGCCGAAATAGGCGATGTTGAGGTAGCGCTCGAGGATCTGGTCCTTGGTGTATTTGCGTTCGAGCGCCAGCGCGTACCGCAGCTCGTCCAGCTTGCGGCGGAACGAACGGACGAGGGCCTGCGCCCGCTCCTGCTCCGACTCGGCCTGGTTCAGCATGATGTTCTTGACGAGCTGCTGGCTGATGGACGACCCGCCCTGCCGGATCCCGCCGGCCTGGGTGTTGGTGACGAACGCCCGCAGCGTGCCCTTGAGATCCAGGCCGCCGTGCTCGTAGAACCGGGAGTCCTCGATGGCCACGATGGCCTGGCGCATGACCGGGGCGACCGCGCTGAGCGGCACCGACTGCCGGTTCTGATAGTAGAACTGGGCGATCTGCCGCCCGTCGCGGTCGAGCAGCCGCGTCACCTCGGGCAGCGGCTCCTCGCGCGGCGGCGCGGGCAGGTCGGTGAAGGTGGAGGCGGCGCTCTTGGCCGCCAGGCCGGCCCCGCCCACATAGGGCATGACCAGCCCGGCGACCAGCGTGCCCCCGGCCGTGCCGCACAGGACCAACGCGAGGGCGGCGCGCCCGAGAAGACGAGTGGTCACGGGATATCAGTGCGACCTCTGGCGTTTGTCCAAACCCGCGGGCCGCGAAGCTTTACGTCAACCTGTTGATCTTCAACCCGAGGGAGGTGAACTGTTCGAACGGCCTGTGGTAACCGCGTTCGATGTGGTTGACGCCCCGCAGGGTCGAGGTGCCCTCGGCCACGGCGGCGGCCAGCACCGCGGAGAACCCGGCGCGGATGTCGGGGAGCGTGACGTCGGCCCCGCGCAGGCTGGAGATTCCGCGTACGACCGCCGAGTGCTTGGCGTTGGTGTCGTGGTAGCGGCACGCCGGTCCGCCGAGGCACTGGGCGAACACCTCGATCTCGCACCCCATCTTCTGCAGCGCGGGGACGTACACCAGCCGGTTCTCGAACACCGTCTCGTGCAGCACCGACATGCCCTCGGCGCGGGTGAACAGCACCATCAGCGGCGTCTGCCAGTCCGTCATGAACCCGGGGTGGGTGTCGGTCTGCACCGCCGCCGCGCGCAGGCCGTCAGGGGCCGAGGCGCACAGCCAGTCGTCGGTTATCTCGAACCGCGCGCCCATCCGGGCCAGCGTGGTGATCGCGGTGACGAGCCGATCCTGGGGGCAGCCGTGCACGCGCACCTCGCCGCCCGTCACCAGGCCCGCCACGAGGTAGGAGAACGCCTCGATGCGGTCGCCGGCCAGCCAGGTGGAGGCGCCGTGCAGCTTTTCGACCCCCTCGATGACGATGCGGCGGTCGGGGCTCAGCTCGATCATCGCGCCCATGCGCTGCAGGAACAGCGCCAGCTCCACCACCTCGGGCTCCATCGCCGCGCCCTTGATGACGGTCTTGCCCTCGGCGAGCACCGCCGTCATGAGGACCGTCTCGGTGGCGCCCACGCTGGGGTAGGGGAGCGTGATGCGGCTGCCGCGCAACCGCGCCGCCTTGGCGGTGATGCCCTTGTCGCCGACCTCGATCTCCGCGCCCATCGACCGCAGCGCCTCGACGTGGAAGTTGACCGGCCGCCTGCCGATAGGGTCGCCGCCGACGAGGGGGACGAACGCCTCGCCCGCCAGGTGCAGCAGCGGGCCGAGCATCAGGATCGGGATGCGGTTGAGCCCGGTGTACTCCTCCGGCACGCGCGGACGGATGTCGGCGCCCCGCTCGATGGTGATCTCACCCGGCGTGATCTCCACGTGGATGCCGAGGGCTTCGAGCATGGCGGCGGTCAGCCCCACCTCGCCGACCTCCGGGGCGTTGTGCAGAGTGCTCGGACCGGTTCCGAGCATCGCCGCCACCATGTGCTTCGAGACCGCGTTCTTCGATCCCCGGACCTCCACGTCCCCCCGCAACGGGCCGGACGGGTCGATCTGCCATACCTCTTCGCTCACTCGGCCTCCTTGGCCCCACATGTGCCGTGCGCCCCCCGCGCCCTGTTTCGATTCGGCACTCTCGATCGGGCACGTGCAGCAAGACTAACGGGACCGGACCCGATCACCAGGTGGGTACTATCGGGACGGTGCGGCATCTGAGGGGCAATCTGGCGACGATCGTCGTAACCGTCCTCGTGCTCGCCGTCCTCGGTGTGGTCGCCGGATACGTGTGGTGGGCGCTGGCCCCCGCCACGCGATACGTGCTGATCGACGGGGTGCCGCATCCGGCCGATCCGGAGTCACAGTCGCTCATCGAGGCCGACGGCTGGTTCGCCGTGGTCACCGGCGGGTTCGGCCTGGTCAGCGGCATCGTGGGATACGTGCTGTCGCGCACCCGGCCGGTCGAGGTCCTCGTGGGGCTCGCCGCCGGCGGGCTGCTCGCCGGGTACGTCGCGATGCTGGTCGGCGGCAGGGCCGAGGGCGAGGTGCAGGCGGCGGGACCGGGCGGGTACACCATGACGTCCTCGCTGGGTCTGACGGCGTACGGGGTGCTGTTCGCCTGGCCGCTCGTGGCCACCGCCGTATTCTGGGTCGTCGAGTTCGCCGTGACCTACAACCAGCGGCGCCGTTAAAAGCCGTCGAGGCGCGGCTCTGTCCGCCAGAGGCCGGTCGCCTGCTCGAAGGCGTGCCCGAGGCGCAGGACGTCCATGTCGGCCCACGGCCTGCCCACGATCTGCAGGCCGACCGGGAGACCCTCGGGCGTGAAACCGCACGGCACCGACATGGCGGGCGCGTGCAGCACGCTGATCCAGTAGCACGAGCGCATCCACGCCAGATAGTCGGGCATCTCCACCCCGGCCACCTCCGTGACGTACGGCTGCCCGACCGGGAACGGCGGCACCTGGCTGACGGGCGCCACCAGGAAGTCGTACCGTCCGAAGAACTCCCGCATGCGGTGGAACAGCCCGGTGCGCAGCCGCTCGGCCCGGGCGAGGTCCTCACCGGTGACCTTCCGTCCCTGCGCCACGTTCCAGGCCACGTTGGGGCCCGCCTCGGGCAGGTCGCCCAAGTTGAGCGCGTAGTACCACGCCCGGTAGACGCGGAACGCATCCTCGGCGTCGGACAGGTCCAGGTCCACCTGCTCGACCTGCGCGCCCAGACCGGCCAGCGTCTCGGCCGCCCGTGCCGTCGCCGCGGCCGTGCGCGCGTCGACCGGGAGGCCGCCGAGGTCGGGGCTGAAGGCGACACGGACTTCGGACAGCTCCACGTCGAGGGACCCCGCGAACGCCGCGCCGTCCTCGCGGATCGAGAACGGCGAGGCCGGGTCGAACCCGGCGACGGCCGACATGAACAGCGCCAGGTCGGCGGCCGTGCGGGCCATCGGCCCCGGCACGCTGAGCGTGAACCAGGCCGCCGTCGACGACTTCGCCGGCACCCGCCCCGGGGTGGGCCGCAGGCCCGCCACGTTGCAGAACGACGCGGGGTTGCGCAGCGACCCGCCCATGTCGGAGCCGTCGGCGAGGGGCACCATCCGGCACGCCAGCGCCGCCGCCGCGCCGCCGCTGCTGCCGCCCGCGCTCTTCGACAGGTCGTAGGGGTTGCGCGTCGCCCCGAACACCTCGTTGACCGTGTGCGAGCCGGTGCCGAACTCGGGGGTGTTCGTCTTGCCCAGCGCGATCCCGCCCGCCTCGCGAATGCGCCGCACGAGCGGGTCGTCCTCGGCGGGGACGTGGTCGGCGAACGCCCGCGAGCCGTACGTGGTCCGCACGCCCGCCGTGTCGGCGAGGTCCTTGTGCGCGACGGGGATGCCGTGCAGCGGGCCGCGCACGAGGCCGCGCCGCAGGTCCTCGTCGGCGCGCGCGGCCCGGTCGAGCGCCCGCTCGGCGGTCAGCGTCACGATGGCGTTGACGTGCGGGTTCGTCTCCTCGACGCGCCGCAGGCACGCCTCGGTCAGCTCGACCGCGCTCACCTCGCGCGCCCGCAGCAACGCGGCCATCTCCGTCGCGGTCAGGCCGGCGAGGCCGGCGGGTGCGCCCGCCCGCTCCGCGCCCGCCACCTCGGTGCGGCCGCCGTCCTGCCCGGTCCGCTCGTGCTCGTTCACTTTCCCCCCGGTTCCTTACGGCTTCCGCCAGTCTCGGGTGGCCGGAGCCGTACGGGCGATGGCAACACTCGACAGGTTCAGAGCTTCGCGATGGGGGCGGTCACCGCCTGGGCGAGCCGGATGAGGTTGCCCGGAGAGGTCTCGATCTGCAGGCCGCGCCGCCCGGCGGAGAAGTAGATGCTCTCGAAGCCGAGCGCGGAGGCGTCCACCACGGTCGGCAGCCGCTTGCGCTGGCCGAGCGGGCTGATGCCGCCGACCACATAGCCGGTGACGCGCTCCACCTTGGCCGCGTCGGCCATCGCCGCCCGCTTGCCCTTCAGCGCGGCCGCGAACGCCTTGAGGTCGAGCTTGCCCGCCACCGGCACGACCGCGACGGCCAGGCCCGCCTCCGTCTCCGCCACCAGCGTCTTGAAGATGCGCTCGTACGGCACGCCGAGCGCGTCGGCCGCCTCCTCGCCGTACGCCTGGGCGTTCGGGTCGTGGTCATAGGGGTGGAGGGTGAACTCCGCCTTCGCCTGCGTGAGGGCGACCGTCGCCGGAGTGCCCTGGCCGCCCTTGCTCTTGGTCTTGCTCACGCCGGCAAGCCTAGTTGGGTGTCCGTGGCCCTCGGCGGGGTCGGTCGCCGGGCCGAAAGGAATCTCCGGTCCTCGTGGGGCCGGCTCCGCTGGGCGCAACGCTCGTGGTACTCGCTCCTTCCGCTCCCTTCACTGCGGTGAACATGGATGGACGGCGCGGCAGGTGGCCTCATGCGCTGGTGCCCGTTCTCGGGGTGACCTGCTGCTCCAACTATCCGCTTCTGATGGTTGCTGTGAGTGGCGGGGCGGTGACAGAATTCATACAGGTTTTCGAATTCGTTGAAGGGGGTGCGATGGATCCGTTTGGTTCTGATCCTGAGCACTCTCGTCGATCGAACAGGGCCGACGGCGACTGGTGGAATCAGCTGATCGCCAATTCCCCGTTGTGGTCATCGGAGGGTTCCCTCGCCCGTGACGGATTCCCTGTTGGTCATTTTCTCGGTGTTGGTCATCTTCTCGGCGGAAACCCCGAATCACGGAGTTCCGGGAGCCCGCGCGCCGGTTCAGCCGAGGGCGCTTCGGTCACTGGCGGTGCCGTCACTGGCGGTTCGGCCGGGGACGGTTCGGCCAATGCGGAGGACGACACGGCCACTGCCGGCGATGCCGCTGGGGCTAATTCCGCCGGGGTCGATACCGGTAGCGCTGGTGGTGCTGGTGCCGGTGCTGGTGCTGGTTTGGGTGATGCCGGGGATGCAGATGGTGGTGCAGGCCGGGGCCGGGGCGCAGGCCGGGACGGGGGCCGTAGGTCGTCGTGGGTGCTGGTGGGGTCGTTGCGGGAGTCGGCGCAGGCGCTGGCGCTGACGCCACTTCCCGACGATGCGGGCGTTTGCCTGGCTGAGGCTGAGGAGTTGATGGTGGTCCGGGATCGGATCACCTCTGCGTTGGCCGGCCGTGTCGGTCGGGTGCATCGGTCGGGGCTGGCCAAGCAGTATGGGCATGCCTCCACCCGCAGCTGGTTGCGTACCGCCGGAGGAATGACCGTCGCGGGTGCCGGCCGGCTGCTCACCCTGGGTATCGAACTGGCCCGGTTGCCGCGGGTGCAGGAAGCGTTCGCTGAGGGGCGGTTGACGGCGGGAGTGGTGGAGGCCATCTGCACGGCCACCGCGGGCTTGAAGGAGGAGCAGGCGGGGCTGGCCGAGCCGATCCTGCTGGAACTGGCCGTCAAGGGGGGCCCGGCGGAGGTGGCCAGGGCGGGCCGGTATCTGCGGGCGGTGCTGGACCCCGACGGGGAAGAGCGTGATGAGCGGGCCGATTACGGGCGGCGCTTCCTGCGGGTCCGCCCGGGCAAGGGCGGCGGGCTGGAAGGAGAATTCCATCTCCCGCGTGAGGCGGCCGCCCGGTTGCGGGCGCTTCTGGACGCCTACGCCCGACCACGGGCGGAGGGGGATGACCGGCCGCTGAGCGTGCGTCAGGCGGATGCGTTGATCGCGCTGCTGGAACAGAAGATCGTCGCCGAGCTTCTGGTCCTGGTCAACGCCGAATCCCTTCCCACCGACCCCGCCCCGGACGCCGACCCGGTCGCAGACCAGGGCGAGCAGGGCGAGCAGGGCGAGCAGGGTGACGACGCCAACCACCCCGGGGACGTTCAAGACGGCCGGGATGGCCGCGACGGGCAGGGCACGTACGCCACCGAGCCGACCGCCCCCGAGCTCATCGACTCGGGCGAGTCCGTGGAACCCGCCGAGGCGGTCGAGCTCACACTCGGTGCGCCCGGCGAGGCCGGAGGGACTGACGCGGTGGCCCCCGGCACCGGTGCCGCCGGGCTCGGTGACGCGGACGGATGCGCACAGGCGAAGAGCAACGAGCCGGAGGTCGGGCAGCAGGGAGGAACGCAGCCGGAAGGAGCACAGTCGGAGAAGGTGCAGCCGGAGAGGGCGCGGTTGAGCGAGCGGCAGCAGCACAAGCCGCGACAGCGTGAATCGCAGCAGGAGAAGCCGCAACAGGGCGAGTCACAGCAGGGCGAGTCACAGCAGGGCGAGTCACAGCAGAGCGGGCCAGGGTCGGGTAGGTCGCGCTGGGTTGAGTGGCAACCGCCGGATCCTCCTCCCGGAGACATCTCTGCCCGTCACGCCCACGCCGGGCCTCGGCCTGCGGGGGGAACCCGGCATGGGCTGGACATGTGCGAGGCCTACGGCGACGTGCGCGGCGGGCAGCGCACGCCTGGCCTGGGTACGTGCGAGATCCACGGCTGTGAGATCCACGGCTGTGTGAATCACGGTGACGGGCGCTGGGGGCACGGCGAGAGCGCGTGCGGGTGCGGCGGGGCGCGACGCTCGTCGAGCGAGTCGCCGGTGACACCACCGGGACCACCGGAAGGAGCGCCGCAGACGCCATCCGCAGGGCCGGGAAAAGCCCCGGAGCAAGGGCCGGGGCTGGGTCCAGGCCCGAAGACGGGCCCGAAGACATGGCCGGGAACCTTGCCGGGAGCGTTGCTGGGCAGGGCCCCGGGGTTGCTTCTGGCCACAGGGCAGGTGCTGCCGGTCTCCGGCGTGCACCGCCTGGCCCGCACCTCCGCCCTGGTACGCCTGGTCATGAACGCCGACGGACAGGTGCTCGACATGGGCCGAAAAGTCAGGCTGGCCACCCCGGCCCAGCGGCGGGCGGTCTTCGCCCGCTACGCCACCTGCTGGATCGACGGCTGCCCCCTGCCCGCGACCATGTGCCAGATCGACCACGCCGACAACTGGAGCACCGGCGGCCTGACCGACCTGAAGCTGCTCGGCCCGGCTTGCCAGTTCCACAACCGCGACCGCTACCAGCACCCCGAGCGCTACACCCGCCACACAACCGGCAAAGACCGCTGGGCCTTCACCTACCACCGGCTGACAGGAGCCACACGACTAGGGCGATGACGACAGGGCCGACGCGAGGGTCGTCTGTGCGCTGTCCACCGGACTCCATCGAACCGGGCTCCATCGCCACTGAGGGAACGGAGCGGAAGGAAGCCAGGACCGCGAGCGTTGCGCCCAGCGGAGCCGGCTTCGCGAAGACCGGAGCTTCCTTACGGCGCAGCGACTGACACGGCGCAGCGACCGACCCCGCCGAGACCCATGAACACTCCATCAGGTCGTGCGGCGCGCCCCCTGCCCGCCTCCTGCCCGCCCCCTGCGGGCGGCTCGTCACCGCGTCACGGCCGTGCCCGGCGAATCACCCGCCGGAGCTCCGCCGGGCGCTTGCGTCGAGCACCTCGCGCAGCGCGCGGGCGAAGGCCTCGGGCCGTCCGACGCCGTCGCCGAGGAAGCCGCGGTGGTGACCCGGGAACACGGTCACCTCCTGGCCGAGCAGTTCGGCGGTGGCGGCCGCGGTGCGCCCGGTGAAAAGGTCGCGTGACTCCTCGCCCATCGCGATCACGACACGTGTCGGCGCCGCGGCCAGCGCCCCGGCGTCGGGGCGATAGCTGCCGACACCCGTGGATCGGTCGGACAGCAGGGGATCGTCACGGGAACCGTCGTCCTCGGCGGGCAGCCCGAACTGGGAGGGGTCCGCCGGGGGCTGCGCGAAGTAGGCGTCCGTGAACTCACCTCGCCACCTCGTCATCGTGAGGAAGGCCGCCATGCCCGCGCCGAACCCCTTGGCCTCGTACGCCCGCATGCATCCGAGGAAGGCGCGCTCGGCGGCCTCGGCGTCGGGAAGCAGGCGGATGAGCGGCGGCTCGTGCGCCACCAGGGTGGTCACGTCGTGCGGATGGGCCGCCACGAGCGCGAGCGCGGTCATCGCGCCGCCGCCGTTCGCGAACATCTCGACGGGTCCTGCGCCGAGCGCCTCGATGACGGCGTGCACGTCGCCCGCCTGGACCGTGGGAGAGCTGGCGGCCCGGCCGTCCTCGCACGTGCTGCGGCCCCGGCCGCGTGGGTCGTATCTGACCACTGTCCGGTCCGGGAAGTACGAGGCCAGCGTGCGGAAGCCGGTCGCGTCCATGTGCTGGCCGACCATGAAAAGCGGCGGGCGGCCCCCGGCGGCCGGCGGCGGGCCGTCCACGTCGTACACGAGGGTGGCTCCGGTGGTCTCCACGGTGTGCGTTGTCGTCGTCATCTCGGCACAGGCCCCTTCGGCGTCAGGTGGCGCGCGGATTGCCGTACACGTCGCGGTACAAGCGCACGGCGAACGTACATGCCCGGAGGGACGGCGGGCTACCGGGATCGTCCGCCGCCCCGCGTCCGTACGCCGGTCCGTGTGCGACGCGTCAGGGCAGGACCGAGCGCACGGCCTCAGGGGAGCGGGCCACCACGGCGGAGCCGTCGTCGGCGGTGATGATCGGCCGCTGGATCAGGATCGGGTGGGCGGACAAGGCCTCGATCCACCGCTCACGGTCCGCCGGGTCGCGCGCCCACGACTCCATGCCCAGCTCGGCCGCGACGGGCTCGCCGAGGCGGGTGACGTCCCAGGGCTCCAGCCCGAGGCGGCGCAGCACCTCGGCGAGCTCCTCCACGCCCGGCGGGTCCTCCAGGTAGTGCCGGATCGTGTACCCGGCGCCCTCGGCGTCCAGCAGGGACAGGGCCGACCGGCACTTCGAGCAGGCCGGATTGATCCAGATCTCCATGCGGCCATTGTCCCGCCCGGCCATGCGTGGACGGGCCCTCGCGCCCACCCGGCGCGGCCGCCCCGCCGGGCCGGCTATGGGGCGATCACCTCCGTGCCCGCCCTGGCCAGGGCGGAGACGAGGGGTGGCGGGGGCTCCTCGTCGGTGACGAGGCCGGCCAGGTCCTCCGGGCCGCACACCCGGTAGGCGGCGACCCTGCCGTGTTTCGCGCTGTCGGCGAGCGCGTACGTCCGTGCGGTGGTGGCGAGGATCACGCGCTTGGTCGCGACCTCGTCGAGGAAGTGGTCGGTGAGCCCGGCCTCCGCGTCCATCCCGCCCGAGCCGAGGAACGCCACGTCGGCGCGCAGGTCCCGGAAGAACGCCAGCGTGTGGGCGTTGGAGACGGCCAGGTCGCCCCGCCGTACGCGCCCGCCCGCCACCAGCACCTCCACGCCGGGCCGGCCCGCCAGCTCGGCCGCCACCAGCAGCGAGCAGGTGGCGACCACCCCGCGGAAGGACGGAGGGACGGCCCTGGCGACGTGGACGGCCGTGGTGCCCACGTCGATGATCACGGTCTGGCCCGGCCTCAGGAGCCGCGCCGCGAGCTCGCCGATCATCGCCTTCGCCTCGGACCGGCTCGTCGAGCGCTCCAGGTAGGACGACTCCTCGCCGGTGCCGGACGGCGCCGCGGTCGCTCCGCCGTGCACCCGGACGAGCAGCGCGCGGCGCTCCAGGAACGCCAGGTCGCGCCGCACGGTCTCGTGGGAGACGCCGAGCAGCGCGGCCAGGTCCTCGGTGCGCACCGTGCCCTTCCGCCCGAGGGCCTCGGTGATCCGCTGGTGGCGTTGGGCCGGAAGCACGAGATCCTTCCTGTGACCGAATGCGACTGCTGGTGCCCGAGAGTGTGGACGGGTGCCCGAAAACCTGTCAAGCGCGGAGCCCCGAATCGGCCGCCGGCGGCGACGCCGCAGCTCCGGGCCGGTGCGCGCGCCGGTGAAACGCCCGTCCCGCATGCTGGACACACGCGGATCCGTCCCTGGTCATCCGTAGACTGGGACGGTGATTTCCCGTATCGACCTGCGCGGGTCCCTTCCTGCCGACCTGCGCGACGTGCTGCCCCGCGCCGAACTCGACGTCGAGGCCGCCCTGGACAAGGTGCGGCCCATCTGTGAGGACGTACGCCATCGTGGCGCGGCAGCCGTACGGGAGCTGACCGCGAGATTCGACGGCGTCGAGCTGGAGTCCGCCCGGGTGCCCGCCGAGGCGCTCACCCGCGCCCTGGAGGAGCTGGACCCGGCCGTGCGCGCGGCGCTGGAGGAGTCGATCCGCCGCGCCCGCCTCGTCCACCGCGACCAGCGGCGCACCGACACCACCACGCAGGTCGTGCCGGGCGGCACGGTCACCGAGCGCTGGGTGCCGGTCGACCGCGTGGGGCTCTACGTCCCCGGCGGCCGGGCCGTCTACCCCTCGAGCGTGGTCATGAACGTGGTCCCCGCCCAGGAGGCGGGCGTGCCCTCGCTGGCCGTCTCCTCGCCCGCCCAGAAGGACTTCGGCGGGCTCCCGCACCCCACGATCCTCGCCGCCTGCGCGCTGCTCGGCGTCGACGAGGTGTACGCCGTGGGCGGCGCCCAGGCCGTGGCGATGTTCGCCTACGGCACCGAGGAGTGCCGCCCGGCCACGATGGTGACCGGCCCCGGCAACATCTATGTGGCCGCGGCCAAGCGCCTGCTCAAGGGCCGTATCGGCATCGACTCCGAGGCCGGCCCCACCGAGATCGCGATCCTCGCCGACGAGACCGCCGATCCCGCCCACGTCGCCGCCGACCTGATCAGCCAGGCCGAGCACGACGTGATCGCGGCGGCCGTCCTGGTCACCACCAGCCCGGAGCTGGCCGACGCGGTGGAGAAGGAGCTGCCCGGCCAGGTGGCCGCCACGCGGCACTCCGAGCGCATCACCGAGGCGCTCGCCGGCCGTCAGTCGGGCATCGTGCTCGTCTCGGACGTCGAGGACGGCCTGAAGGTCGTGGACGCCTACGCCGCCGAGCACCTGGAAATCCAGACGGCCGACGCCCGCGCGGTCGCCGCCCGGGTGCGCAACGCCGGTGCCATCTTCATCGGGCCGTACGCGCCGGTGTCGCTCGGCGACTACATGGCGGGCTCCAACCACGTGCTGCCGACCGGCGGGTGCGCCTGCCACTCCTCCGGCCTGTCGGTGCAGACGTTCCTGCGCGGCATCCACGTCGTCGACTACAGCCGCGAGGCACTGGCCGGCGCCGCGCCGCACGTGTGCGCGCTCGCCGACGCGGAGGACCTGCCCGCCCACGGCGCCGCGATCCGCGCCCGCTTCGACTGGGAAGTGCCCGCATGACGACCCTCGACGACCTGCCGATCCGCGACGACCTGCGCGGCAAGCAGCCCTACGGCGCGCCGCAGCTCGACGTGCCCGTCCAGCTCAACACCAACGAGAACCCCTACCCGCCGTCGGCCGCGCTGATCGACGACCTCGCCCGTGCCGTACGGCAGGGCGCGGCGACGCTCAACCGCTACCCCGACAGGGACGCCGTCGAGCTGCGCAAGGACCTCGCCGACTACCTCGGTCACGGGCTGACCGCACGCCAGATGTGGGCGGCCAACGGCTCCAACGAGATCATCCAGCAGATCCTGCAGGCGTTCGGCGGCCCCGGGCGCTCGGCGATCGGGTTCGAGCCGTCGTACTCGATGCACCCGATCATCGCGGGCGGCACGAACACCCGGTGGATCGAGGGCCTGCGCGAGGAGGACTTCGCGATCGACCCCGCCGCCGCGGTGGCCGCGATCGAGGAGCACCGCCCCGACGTGGTGTTCCTGACCTCGCCGAACAACCCGACCGGCACGGCCCTGCCGCTGGAGGTGATCGAGCGGATCCTCGCCGCCGCGCCGGGCATGGTCGTGGTGGACGAGGCGTACGCCGAGTTCGCCCGCACCGGCACGCCGTCGGCGCTGACCCTGCTGCCGGGCAACCCCCGGCTGATCGTGACGCGCACCATGTCGAAGGCGTTCGCGATGGCCGGCACCCGGCTCGGCTATCTCGCCGCCGACCCCGCGGTGGTCGAGGCCATGCTGCTGGTCCGCCTGCCGTACCACCTGTCCACGCTGACCCAGGCGGCGGCCCGGGTGGCGCTGGCGCACCGCGAGGAACTGCTGGGCACGGTGGACGCGCTGCGCGCCGAGCGGGACGCCGCCGTCACCTGGCTGCGCGAGCGCGGCCTGAAGGTCGCCGACTCCGACGCCAACTTCGTGCTGTTCGGTACGTTTCCGGATCGGCGGTCCGTATGGGAGGGACTGCTCGAGCGCGGGGTGCTGATCCGGGAGACCGGTCCCGCGGGCTGGCTGCGCGTGTCGATCGGCACGCCGGAAGAGATGGCGGCGTTCCGCGCCGCGCTGGAGGGGGTCCTGTCATGACCGAGCTCAACGAGCGTCGCGGCCGGGTCGAGCGCACGACCAAGGAGACGTCCGTGCTGGTCGAGGTGAACCTCGACGGCACCGGGATCGTCGACGTCTCGACCGGCGTCGGGTTCTACGACCACATGCTCGCCCAGCTCGGCAAGCACGGCCTGTTCGACCTGACCGTGAAGACCGAGGGCGACCTGCACATCGACGCCCACCACACGATCGAGGACACCTCGCTCGCGCTCGGCGCGGCGTTCCGTGAGGCCCTGGGCGACAAGTCGGGCATCCGGCGGTTCGGCAACGCCTCCTGCCCGCTGGACGAGTCGCTGGCGCAGGTCACGGTCGACCTGTCCGGCCGGCCCTATCTCGTCCACACCGAGCCCGAGGGCATGGCCCCGATGATCGGGCCCGACTACGACACCACCATGACCCGGCACATCCTGGAGTCGTTCGTCGCGCAGGCGGCGATCTGCCTCCACGTGCACGTGCCGTACGGGCGCAACGCGCACCACATCGTGGAGGCACAGTTCAAGGCGCTCGCGCGGGCGCTGCGGGAGGCCTCGGAGCGGGACCCGCGGGCGAGCGGGGTGCCCAGCACCAAGGGCGTCCTCTGATGACCCTCGCGTCCGGGGGCATGATCTTCATCGGCCTCTTCCTGATCGGCGGGGTCATATCGGGCATACGGCAGGGCCTCAAGCTGCTGGCGGCGCTCGCCGGCGTCGGCGCGGCCCTGGCGATCACCGCGGGGGTGATGTGGTGGCAGTGAACAAGCGGGTGGTCGTGCTCGACTACGGCTCGGGCAACCTCCGCTCGGCCGAGCGTGCGCTGGCCCGGGTGGGGGCGGACGTCACCGTCACCGCCGACTTCGACGCGGCCGTCGAGGCGGACGGGCTCGTCGTCCCCGGCGTCGGGGCGTTCGCCGCGTGCATGGAGGGGCTGAAGGCCGTGCGCGGCGACCAGATCGTCGGCCGCCGCCTGGCCGGCGGGCGCCCGGTGCTCGGGATCTGCGTCGGCATGCAGATCCTGTTCGAGAAGGGCGTCGAGCACGGCGTCCACACGGAGGGCTGCGGCGAGTGGCCCGGCACGGTCGAGCGGCTCGACGCGCCCGTGCTGCCCCACATGGGGTGGAACACCGTGACCGCGCCCGAGGGCAGCGTGCTGTTCCGCGGCCTGGACGAGAAGACGCGCTTCTACTTCGTCCACTCCTACGGGGTGCGCGACTGGCGGCTGCAGGCCGGCGACGGCTTCCGCGAGCCGCTGGTCACCTGGGCCGAGCACGGCGTGCCGTTCGTGGCCGCCGCCGAGAACGGTCCCCTCATGGCCACCCAGTTCCACCCCGAGAAGTCCGGGGACGCGGGGGCCGTGCTGCTGTCCAACTGGCTGAGCACGGTCTGAGCGTGCGCGGCACGCGAAATCTCGGGGCAGCGGTGCGACACTGGAGATCGGCGGCACGCGACGGTGTCCATCCGTCGCCCGGCCGCGGCGCGTTCGGCCGGCCAGGCCGTGACCGGACCTGATCGGGAGGCCCGATGAGCAAGGAACGGGCACGCCGGAGGGCGGAGCGCGAAGCCGAGCGCGAACGCCTCGCGGCGGCCCGTGCCGAGCGCGAGGCGAGGGCCGCCAGACGGCGCGAGATGCGCGAGCGGGTCGTCGCTCCCGTCGCCGGAGCCGTGGCCGGGGTCGTGGGCGCGGTGCTGCCGCGGACGGCGAAACCGGTCCGGGTGGCCCGGCAGCGCGGATATCTCGCCCGCCGCCGCCGCACCGAGAACGCCGTCGTCGCCGTGCTGTGGTTCCTCGTCCAGGTGCTCGCCTGGATCCTGCTCGACTCGTGGATGGCCCGGCTGGGCGTGTTCCTCGGCTCGATCCTGCTGCTCCCGGTGCTCGTCACCATCGTTTTCGACCGGAGGTCATGACCAAATGTCGCTCGTATTGCTCCCCGCCGTCGACGTCGCCGACGGCCAGGCCGTCCGCCTCGTACAGGGCGAGGCGGGGACGGAGACCTCGTACGGGGATCCGCTCGCCGCCGCCCTGGCCTGGCAGGAGGCCGGCGCGGAGTGGATCCATCTGGTCGACCTCGACGCGGCGTTCGGCAGGGGGAGCAACCGCGAGCTGCTCGCCTCCGTCGTCGGCGCGCTCGACGTGAACGTGGAGCTGTCCGGCGGGATCCGCGACGACGCCTCGCTCGCCGCCGCGCTGAGCACGGGCTGCCGCCGGGTCAACATCGGCACCGCCGCGCTGGAGGACCCCGCCTGGTGCGCCAAGGCGATCGCCGAGTACGGCGACCGCATCGCGGTGGGACTGGACGTGCGCGGGACCACGCTGGCCGCCCGCGGCTGGACGCAGGAGGGCGGCGATCTGTGGGAGGTGCTCGACCGGCTGGAGTCGGAGGGCTGCCCCCGCTATGTCGTCACCGACGTCACCAAGGACGGCACGCTGCGCGGTCCCAACCTCGACCTGCTGCGCCAGGTTTGCGCGCGGACCGACCGCCCGGTCATCGCCAGCGGCGGCGTGTCCTCGCTGGACGACCTGCGGGCGATCGCGACGCTCGTGCCGGACGGTGTGGAGGGCGCCATCGTGGGCAAGGCGCTGTACGCCCAGGCGTTCACCCTGGAAGAGGCGCTCGCGGTGGTGAAGAGCGCATGAGCACCCAGATGCCCGAAGGGCGGATCTCCTCCGGCGGTCCCTGGGAGGACCGTTACGGCTACGCCCGCGCGGTCGTCGCCGGGCCGCACGTGCTCGTGTCCGGCTGCACCGCCACCGTGGGCGGCGAGGTCCGGCACGTGGGCGACGCCTACCAGCAGACGCTCACCGCCTTCTCCATCGCGCTGGACGCCGTGGAGAAGGCCGGCACCACCCGGGCCGACGTGGTGCGCACCCGCCTGTACGTGGTGAACGCCGCCGACTTCGACGCCGTCGGCAAGGCGCACGGGGAGATCTTCGGCGATGTACGGCCGGTGTGCACGAGCGTGCAGGTCGCCGGGCTGGTCGACGAGCGCATGCTGGTCGAGGTGGAGGTCGAGGCGTATCGGCCGGTGGAACGTGGCAACGATGAGGGCTGAGCCCGTGATCCTGGCGGTGGGTCCCGTGGTGCCGGGGCCCGTGGTGTCGAAGGAGGTGTGGTGATGACGGTGGCGGTACGGGTGATCCCCTGCCTGGACGTCGACGCCGGCCGGGTCGTCAAGGGGGTCAACTTCGAGAACCTCAGGGACGCCGGCGACCCGGTCGAGCTGGCCGCGCGCTACGACGCCGAGGGGGCCGACGAGCTGACCTTCCTCGACATCACCGCCTCTTCCGGCGAGCGCGGGACCATGCTCGACGTGGTGCGCCGCACGGCCGAGCAGGTGTTCATCCCGCTGACCGTCGGCGGGGGAGTGCGTTCCGCCGAGGACGTGGACCGGCTGCTGCGCGCGGGCGCCGACAAGGTGGGCATCAACACCGCCGCCATCGCCAGGCCCGAACTGCTGACCGAGGCGTCGCGCCGGTTCGGCTCGCAGTGCATCGTGCTGTCGGTGGACGCGCGCCGGGTGGTCGACGGTCCGCCCACGCCCTCCGGGTTCGAGGTGACCACTCACGGCGGGCGCCGGAGGACGGGCATCGACGCGGTGGAGTGGGCCAGGCGGGGGGAGGAGCTCGGCGTCGGCGAGATCCTGCTCAACTCGATGGACGGCGACGGCACGAAGTCGGGGTTCGACCTGGAGATGCTGCGGGCCGTACGGGCGGCGGTGAGCGTCCCTCTGATCGCCTCCGGTGGCGCGGGGCGGCTGGAGGACTTCCCACCCGCGGTGGAAGCGGGGGCGGACGCCGTGCTGGCCGCCTCGGTCTTCCACTTCGGGCAGCTCAAGATCCACGAGGTCAAGGACACGCTGCGTTCGGCCGGTCACCCGGTTCGGTGAACGCCTGCCGGGGGCCGGGTTCCGGCCCCCGGTCGTGGTGTCAGTCGATGTCGACGATCGCCGTGGGGAAGGCGTCCGGGCCGGTGCCGAGCGAGGAGGACGCCATCGACTGGTACTGCCACTGCCCCTGGAAGGATCCGCCGTTGCCGCACCCGTGGTCGCCCCAGCAGGTGGTGGCCGCGGACGCCTCGTGGGACGGCTGGGCCGCGGCCAGACCGACGGCGGCGAGGAACGCGAGGCCCAGCAGGCTCGGGAAACGCTTGGCACGCATAGCTGTCTCCTGTCCGTAGAGGAACCGTGCGGCGCTCCGGAGTCCGCCTTCCTCATGGTCAGCCGACCATCACGCCATCGTCCATACCAAACGCCGCAAATAGGGTGATAGTGGGCGAAAACCGGCATGCGGGATTGTGTGTTCTTTATCGGTCATGTTCGGTCAGGTCCTCTAGGGTTGCCAATGATCACCGCCGACCAGTGATCACCGCGGCCATCGGGAGGAAACGCATGTCCGATCCCACCTCGCTCGACGAGGTCCGCAGCCGTATCGACGGGATCGACGCCCGGCTGACGACGCTGCTGGCCGAGCGGCAGCGTCTCGTCCGCGCGGCCGCCGCCTTCAAGTCCGACGAGCAGGCCGTGCGGGCTCCCGGCAGGGTGGAGCGGGTCGTGGCCGCGGCCCGGGAGCGGGCGGAGCGTGAGGGGTTGTCTCCGGAGGTCGCCGAGGCCGTCTGGCGGGCGATGATCGGCGCGTTCGTGGAGTATGAGCTCACCGAGCACCGGCGAGGCGGGTGACGCCCGCGGCCGCCTTGGTCCGCTCCCAGTGGGGACGGACAGGTGTGAGAGCGCGATGCCGGGGCAGGGGAGACGACCCCGATCCGGGGATGAGCCTTCCACGGCGTGCCGGGTGCGTGCGCTCGTCGCCGATCGCGTAGGCACGCGGGAGAAAGTCGCGCGGGGATGCGGGAGCGACTCGTGGGAATGCGGGAGAAGAGGCCGGCGGAGCAAGGCGGATGCCCTGCCGGCCCTGTGCGCGGAGAGCCTCGCGGCTCTGACTGTCGTTTTGTCTGCTACTGCTACGTCGGCTGCTGTCGTGCCGTCGCCGGTCGCCGACTGTGGTGACGGTCGGGGTCGCCGGAAAGAGTTCGGGGACGGGGGGTCCGCGGCCTCAACTCAGGACCGAGGTGAAGAAGGTCGCCAGCCGGCTGGCTCCGGTGTTGACCGTGTCGAACACGCCTCGCACGGCGCCCGCCGCCGCTTGCGGCTGGCTGTAGAGGTAGAAGACCACGAACGCGATGGCCGCGTACGTAAGAACCTTCTTCGCCTTCATCGGGGGGCCTCCTGCAGTCGGTATCCCGGTCGTTTGTACCCGGCGGCAGTTTTGATCATAACTAGCCGAGAGGACATGAGGCCGTTCCGCCCTCATCGTGAGACGGAGGGCGCGGACGCCCGGTCGCGGCCCGGCCCGGCAAGAGAGCGGCTCAGTGCGACAAGAGCGAGGTGAAGAACGCGGACAGGCGTTCGGCTCCCGTGGTGACGCCCTCGAACACGTTCCTGACCGCGCCCGCGGCGTTCGCCGGCTGCGTGAACAGATAGAAGATCACGAACGCGATGGCCACATAGGTCAGGACCTTTTTGAGGTTCATCCGGGGCTCCCAAACGCTCCCACACATCGTGTGCTGGTCTCATGCTGCCCCATCGCACGACGTTTACGTGGAGGTTTCCGGACATGTCCCGCCCTGGCGTCCTCATGGCCCCAACCGGGCCTCCTGAAGCCGGGCGACCGCCGCGGCGTCCCCGTCGTACGTCACCCGGGCGTGCGCCTGCCGGCCGAAGGCGAACAGCAGCAGCTCCGACGGCTCGCCGGTGACCACCACCGCGGGCTCGGCCTTCCGCCCGGCGGCCTTCGCCCCGTCGGGACGGCGGAGCACGACCCCCACCGGGGCCCTGCGCAGGAAGAGCCGGGCGGCGCCGCGCAGCCGGTTCCAGAACGCCTCCTGCAGGTCCCTCGGGATGACGCGAGGCTCCCATCCGGCCTGCGCCCGGCGCACGTCCTCGTGATGGACGAACAGCTCCACCGTGTTGACGATCTCGTCCAGGCGGGGGACCAGGCCGTACGGCGTCCAGCGCGGCGGGCCGTGGCGGACGAGCCCGACCAGCTCGGGGTAGGGGTGGCGCCGCTTGACGCGGTCCTGCACGGCGGCGGTGTAGCCCGCCAGGAACGGCAGCGCGATGCCGGGCGCGGCGTCGAGCCGGCGCTCGCGCAGGACGAGGTGGGCCGTGAGGTCCCCGGTGGCCCATCCCTCGCAGAGCGTGGGCGCCTCAGGACCGAGGCGGTCGAGCAGGTCGCAGAGCGCCGCGCGCTCCGTCTGGGCGTGTGTCACGTGATCAGCCTATGCGCCGGCCACGGGCGGCGGCCGGGCGTGTCCGAGGAATAAACGGATTGATCAGGATGATAGGGAGTGTCGAGAGTGTCTGGCGGACGCCGCGCGGGTCGCGGGTGATCGGCGAGACATGAGTAGGACCAAGGGCTTGGGCGGCGTCGGTCCGGTGACCGATCCGGTGGCGTCCCCGAGTGACTAATGTCCCTTCCGGGGCGCTCACAGGGAGCGGCCCGGCTGATCCCCAGATCGGAAGGAAAGCACCGCGTGCCGACAAAGGAGTCTCCGGCGCGGCCCGGCAGCTCAGTCATGCTCCAGGGTCTCAAGGTCATCGGCGTGGCGATCAGGACCGAGCCGAGGATCTTCACCGGCGCGGTACTCGCCAGCGCCCTCTACGGCGCGATGACCGTCGCCTCGTCCTGGGCGCTCGGCTGGGCCACCGACAACGCCGTGCTGCCCGCGTTCCGGGACGGCACGGCGAGCACCGGCGCGCTGGTCGCGGCGGCGCTGCTGATCGTGGGCGTGGCGGTGCTCAAGGCCGCGGGGATCATGGGCAGGCGCATCATGGCCGGGATCCACCAGTACCGCATGCAGGCCCACTCGCGCCGCGCGGTCACCCGGCAGTACCTGCGGCTGCCCCTCGCCTGGCACCACAGCCACCCGACCGGGCAGCTGCTGTCCAACGCCAACTCCGACGTCGAGGCGGCCTGGGCGCCGCTCGCGCCGCTGCCGATGGCGGTGGGCGTGGTCGTGATGCTGGTGACGGCCGCCGTGGCGATCGTGCTGGTCGACCCGGTGCTCGCCGTCGTCGGTTTTCTGATCTTCCCGGCCGTGGCCGTGCTCAACCTGGTCTACCAGCGCAGGCTGTCCCCGCTGGCGATGCGGGCCCAGCAACTGCGGGCGGAGGTGAGCGAGGTCGCGCACGAGAGCTTCGACGGCGCGCTCGTCGTGAAGACGCTCGGCCGCGAGGACGCGGAGACCGCGCGGTTCCAGGCGAAGGCCGACGCGCTGCGGGACGCCAACGTCGCCGTCGGCCGGGTCCGCGGGCTGTTCGATCCCATGCTGGAGGCACTGCCCACGCTGGGCGTGCTGGCCGTGCTGCTCGTCGGGTCGCTTCGGCTGGAGTCGGGCGGCGTCGCGGCCGGCGACCTGATCCAGGTCGCCTACCTGTTCACCCTCCTCGCCTTCCCGATCCGGGCGCTCGGCTGGGTGCTGGCCGAGCTGCCGCGCAGCGTCGTCGGCTGGACGCGGGTCAGGGACGTCCTCGACGCCACCGGCTCCATGGAGTACGGCACCGCCCGCCTGGACGCCTCGGGCCCGGCCCGCATAGAGGCCGAGGGCGTCTCCTACGCGTACGTGCCGGGGAACCCGGTGCTGAGGGACGTGAGCCTCGCCGTCGAGCCGGGCCGTACGATCGCGGTCGTCGGGCCGACCGGGGCGGGCAAGTCGACGCTCACCCAGCTGCTCGCGCGCCTGATCGACCCCGGCGAGGGCGTCGTCCGCGTCGACGGCACCGACCTGCGCGAGGTGGCCAGGGGCGAGGTGAGCGCCTCGGTGTCGCTCGTCCCGCAGCAGACGTTCCTGTTCGACGACACCGTGCGCGGCAACATCGCGCTCGGCGGGCAGGTGCCGGACGAGCGGGTCTGGGCCGCGCTGCGGCTCGCGCAGGCCGACGGCTTCGTCAGCGCGCTGCCGTCCGGTCTGGACACCCGGATCGGCGAACGCGGCGCGACGTTGTCGGGCGGGCAGCGGCAGCGCCTCGCGCTGGCCCGCGCGGTCGTGCGCGAGCCCCGGCTGCTCATCCTCGACGACGCCACCTCCAGCGTCGACCCGCAGGTCGAAAAGCGCATCCTCTACGGGCTGCGCGACGGCGCCGCCGAGGCCACGGTGATCGTGGTCGCCTACCGGATGGCGACGATCGCGCTGGCCGACGAGGTCGTCTACCTGGAGCAGGGCGTGGTCGCCGACCACGGCACGCACGAGGAGCTGCTGGCCCGTTGTGCGGGCTACCGCGCCCTTGTGACCGCGTACGAGCGCGAGGAGGCCGAGCGGGCCACCCTCGACACCGATGAGGAGATCGTGGCATGACGCACGGTTCGAAGCCCTTCGCGAGGAGTGTGACGCGGTGACCGTCGTGACGGACACGGCCGCCGGAGGGACCTCGTCCCTGCGGGCGGCCGATCGGAGCGCGCTGGCGACGCTCAGGCAGGGCCTGCGTCTGTCGCCGGAGTTCCGCCGCGGGCTCGCCGGGACGCTCGTGCTGGCCGTGCTGGCCACGCTGGGCAAGGTCGTCGTGCCGATCGCCGTGCAGCAGGTCATCGACCGGGGCCTGCGGGCGGGCGGGCCCGACCTGCCGTTCATCCGCAACGCCGTCGCCCTGTGCGCGCTCGCCGTGGTGCTGACCGCGCTGTGCGGCTACCTGATGAACGTCCGGCTCTACCGCTCCACCGAGTCGGGCCTGGCGGCCCTGCGCGGCAAGGGCTTCCGGCACGTGCACGACCTGTCGGTGCTGACGCAGAACACCGAGCGGCGCGGCGGCCTGGTCTCCCGGGTGACGGGCGACGTCGACCAGATCAGCACGTTCATGCAGTGGGGCGGCCTAATGGTCATCGTCTCCGCCGGCCAGCTGGTGGTGGCGACCGTGCTCATGGCCGTCTACTCCTGGCAGCTCACGCTGATCGTGTGGGCCTGCTTCCTGCCGCTGGTGCTGGCCCTGCCCCGGTTCCAGCGCCTGGTGGCCAGGGCGTACACCAGGGTGCGCGAGCGCGCCGGCGACGTCCTCGCCGCCGTCAGCGAGTCGGTCGTCGGCAGCGCGGTGATCCGGGCGTACGGCTCGGAGGACCGCACGGCCGAGCGGATCGACACGGCGGTGGACGGGATGCGCGCGGCGCAGACCCGGGCCCAGAAGATCGTCGGGTTCACCTTCCCCGCCACCGAGCTGGTCGCCTCGATCACGGTCGCGCTGGTGGTCGTGGCCGGGGTGTGGCTCGGCGTGGCCGAGTCGATCACGGCGGGGCGGCTCATCGCGTTCCTGTTCCTGATCACGCTGTTCATCAGCCCGCTCCAGACCGCGACGGAGGTGCTGAACGAGGCGCAGAACGCCATCGCGGGATGGCGGCGCATCCTCGGTGTGCTCGACACCCCTGCCGACGTGGCCGACCCGGAGAACGGCGCGACGCTGCCGCGCGGCCCGATCTCGGTCCGCTTCGACGGCGTGGGCTTCGCCTACCCCGGCGGGCCGCCCGTCCTGCACGAGGTGTCGGTCGAGATCCCGCCGCGCACGCGGATCGCGGTGGTGGGGGAGACCGGATCGGGCAAGACCACCTTCGCCAAGCTGCTCACCCGGCTCATGGACCCGACCTCCGGCCGGATCCTGGTCGACGGGGTGGATCTGCGCACGGTCAGGTTCTCCTCGCTCAGGGAGCGGATCGTGATGGTCCCGCAGGACGGCTTCCTGTTCGACTCGACGCTGGAGGACAACATCCGGTTCGGGCGGCCCTCGGCGACCCGTGAGGAGATCGCGCGGGCGCTGACCGAGCTCGGCCTGGCCGACTGGCTCGACGGCCTGCCCGCCGGCCTGGACACTCCGGTCGGTCAGCGGGGCGAGTCCCTGTCGGCCGGGGAGCGGCAGCTCGTCGCGCTCGCCCGGGCCTACCTCGCCGACCCCGACCTGCTGCTGCTCGACGAGGCCACCTCCGCCGTGGACCCCGCCACCGAGGTGCGGCTCGCCCGCGCCCTCGACGGCGTCACCCGGGGCCGTACTGCCGTCTCGATCGCCCATCGCCTGTCCACGGCCCAGGCGGCCGACGAGGTCCTGGTGTTCGAGCACGGCCGGATCGTGCAGCGCGGCCCGCACGCCGTCCTGGTCGGGCAGCCCGGCGTGTACGCCGACCTCTACGCCTCCTGGACCACCGCCACCACCGCCCGCTGACCGCTGAGGTGCGAAGCCACCATCGGCTGCGGTGACATGCCCCCGCTGTCGCCAGGACCTCGGTGACGCCCGTCGTCACTGACGCTTGACGTCACCGACGTTGGTTGCCAGTGACGTCGCCTGCTAGTAATGAGGCATGGGATTCGTCAACCGTGTAGCCGAGCTGGCGCGACTTCAGGAGTGGTGGGAGACGACCGACGCGCGCCCAGCCCTGGTCTGGGGGCGGCGGCGAGTCGGCAAGACCGCGCTCATCACCGAGTTCGCTGCTCGCTGCGGTGCTCGGGCGCTCTATCACATCGGCGGCACGAGACCCGCGCCCGCCGAACTGGCCGCGCTGTCGGTCCGGGCGGCCTCGGTTACCACCACCGGTGGTCGCAATCCGCAGGACCGTCCGTACCGGGACTGGGACGACGCGCTGGAGCACCTGGTGTTGCAGGCGCAGGACAGCCCGCTCCTGCTGATCCTGGACGAGTTTCCCGAGCTGATGAAGTCGTCTCCCGAACTGCCGGGCGTTCTGCGCGCCTTTCTGGACCGGCCGGAGGGGACGGGACATTTGCGTCTTATCGTCTGCGGCTCAGCCGTACGGACGATGTGGGAGATGCAGGAATATCGAGCGCCTCTCTACGGGCGGTTCGACCTGGCCCTGCAGGTGCATCCGTTCCGGCCGCATGAGGCGGCCATGATGCTGCCGGATCTGGCCCCGGCCGACCGTGCGGTGGTGTACGGCGTCGTCGGCGGAACGCCCCTGTACCTGAGTTGGTGGCGCCAGGAGCTGACGGTCGAGCAGAACCTGCTTCGCCTGGCGGGGAGGCCAGGGGCGCGCCTGCTCACCGAAGGCGAGCTCGTGCTGGCCACGGAGGCGGAAGCCGGCGAGTATCCAGCGGCCGTCCTGCAGGCCGTGGCGAACGGCAAGACCCGCCATCACGAGATCGCCGATGCGCTGGGTGCGGATCCGAGCCGGACGCTGCGGCAGCTTGTCCGGCTCCGGCTCCTCGAACGTGTGCTTCCCGTCACCGAGTCCGAGCAGCGGACGCGGCGCAAGATCTACCGCATCGCCGACCCCTTCCTCGCCTTCTACCTGGGCCCGCTCTCGCGTTACCGGGCCGACATCGAGCAGGGCGCCGGGCCGGACGTCGCCCAGGCCCTGTACGAGGCGATGAGCGAGCATCTCGGGCTGGTCTACGAGGAGGCGTTCCGCGACCACCTGAGGCGGCGCGCCGCGGCGGGGGAACTCGGGCCCCGGGTCGTCGCCGTCGGGCCCTGGTGGAAGGACGACGGCCAGGACGAGATCGACGCCGTCGTGCTCGCGGAACCCGCCCGCACACGCGTTCCGGTCCTCGTCGGCGAGGCCAAATGGAGCCGTACGGTGGACGCGGAACGGCTGCGGGCGCGGCTGTCGCGCAAGGCGGTCAACCTCACCGGCGACGTGGACTCGCTGAAGTACGCCGTATGCGCCCGCGAGGAGGTCACGCATGTGCGTGAGGGCGTTCTGCCGATCACCGCGGCCGACGTCTTCCGGCCTTGATCAGGCGCGCGCCCTGTCTGCGCTCCCTCACGGGCGCGGACGGCTGACCGTCCCGGGACGATGCGGGACGTCGCACGGCTCAGGATCGCGATCCGCAGATCGACAGCGATGGCGCGGCCGAAACGTCGTCACCGTTATGGGCAGCGGCATACTCTACATATTTTCTAGATATCACATTTGTGTGGCGTACGTCACATCGGTGAAATATGGACGTAACCTGAGCAATCCTTATAAGTTCTCATTACTTCCCTGAGGTCAACTGGTAATCATCGTTGTCAAAACGTGTGCCCAGGTGGGAGGGGTGCGCGACAGTTGTGACGCACCCGAAATGAACATGAGAGATGACCGAAACTAGTGGAGTCCGTTGTGTCCTCGGACCTGGACGACACCCAAGGTTTTCGTTCCCCCGCTCCGCGGGGACGCGAGCGGGGGCGCGAGTGCATCGTCTTCTGTGACTCACGGACAGACCGATGCGTATGAGGTCGACTTTCTTCTCGACGGGGGGACTGCTTGCATATGTCTGTCTGCTCAGGCGTGCCCGGACCCGGGTGTGCCGGCCCTGGCGATCCTCGGTCCCGCGGGGCCGCTGTGGGACTTTCACGGTATCGATCGAGCACCCGCCGGCTCAGTCCCCATGTGTCCGAGCGATAAGTCTCCACATGCGGACTCCCTGAGACGGGGGAGCCGTTGGTTCACGATCGGGCGCTGACCGGTCGCCATTCTCGACGGTGACGTCGATCGATCGGGGCGAGTATCACCGTTCCCGGCGTTCGCCGTGCGGTCCGTCAACGCATGTCCACTATTGATTTGCTGAGACGACGTCTTCGGCACGGTGGTGGCTCTGCCCCTGTGGCGCCGCTGTAGAAGCCGCGGCCGGCAGGTCTCACCGCCGCAAAGGATCAGTCGGGACCGGGCCCCGGCCGCCATCCTGTCAATCGCAGGCGTCGCTCCCGGCGAGGAGTGAACGGTGATGTCGAAAGAGGCCGGTTACAACGATTTCCATTCAAATGAAAAGACGCGTGTGAACGGTCGATGCCCATGCAGGTCGGCCGAACTCACCGGACGTGTCCGTAGCCTGACCAGGCGTCAACGAGAGGTGCTGCAATGCCTTGGGCTGGGAATGACGACCAAGGACATCGCGGCGCATCTCACTCTCACCGAGCATACGGTGAAAATTCACACGTCCAGAGTGCTCGAGGCCTTGGGCGTAGAGTCCCGCCTGCAGGCCGGCATCGTCGGCTATACGTACATGATCTGCCGTCACGGCTTCGACGGAAAAGATAACTCGAACGAGTAATTGCTGGCGCGGTGATCGCGATGCGATTCTCTGGAGGGAACCCCACTCCGGCCCGCGAAGAAGCGGGACGGGGGACAGTCGCCCTCCGTTGTGGGATTCCCCCATGCCCGTGAACGTCCGTCTTCGGGAAAGGAAGCGGAAATGAAGGGAACCACCAGTCCCAACGCCGGCATCCTGCAGGAGATCGAGAACCAGGACATCGAGACCGCCAGGTCGGCGGGTAGCCTCACCCTGATCGAGTGCTACACGGTGGCGAGCTGGGTCCTCGGCAACCCGGGCGCGATCTGCACTCTCAGCGTGGAGTGCCAGAAGAGCTGCCAGCACTGATTCTCCCGGGCGCCTGGCGCCATGCGTCAGGCGCCTTCTTTCGTCGTGTCTCCTTTTGCAATCTCCTGTTGTGATCAGAAACGGCGTGCATGGTGACGACTGTCGAAATCCCGAGTCCGAACGATGTGGCGGACATACTCGCCAAATATCTTCCGGAGCTGTCCTCAGAGGACACGAGAGATCACCTCTACGAGAAGCTGCTCCGGGTGGCAGAATCCGGGACCGACCGCCTGAGGCCGGGCCAACCGGCCGCACCGCCGCCATACGACCCGGCGCGCGATTCCGACGGAGCCTTCTCGGATTACTTCTCTCACTTCGTCACCCTGTGGTCGGGGCCGGTGCGGACAGCCGTCGAGACATGCGACATGGCGGCCCGCGGCAATACCATCGTCGAGGATTTCGTTGACAACCAGGCGATGGTGGTCGCCGGCATCATGACGAGGACCTTGCTCGAGGAGCTTCACGAGCGCAAGGTGGCCGGTCTTCTGTCCGGAGACACGCCGGAGGATCGCTACCGGAGTTACCGCGAGTGGATGAGCAGCGAAGCCGGACACGCCCATCTCCTGAACCGATACCCGTATCTGTTCCGCTTCGCCCGCAGGCGTGTCCGGTCGGCCGCTGACTACCTGGCGCATGTCATCGCCGAGACGGAGAGGAACCGGGACCGGTTGATCGACGCCATTCCCGGTCTGGGCGACAGTCTCCGAATCATGAGTATCGGGCTCGGAGAAGGCGACACGCACAACGGCGCGAAATCGGTGGCGAGAATTCTGTTCGCCGACTCCGGCCGTGTCCTCTACAAGCCGCATCCGGTCGAGGCCGAGAAGGGCTACAACTCCTTTGTCGCCTGGATCAACGAGGGCATGGGAACGCATCTCCGTACCATCGCCGTACTCCCTTGCGACGGCGGCGGATTCGTCGAATACGTGGAGACCGAGGAGTGCCTGCGTGGTGCCGAGGGCTATTTTGCCCAGATCGGGCAGCTCGCCGGAATCCTCTATCTCCTGAAGGCGACCGACATCCACTACGAGAATGTGGTGACCTGCGCCGCGGGGCCGGTGGTCGTCGACACGGAGACATTACTCACTCCACGTCTCCGCCTCGTGAACGAGGTGGATGCCGGTGTATCCCTCAACGCCATCCGCGAGGCTCACGAGTCGGTCGCGAGGATCGGAATCCTGCCGATGCTGGTGGGCGTGGGGGACGGTTTCGACGTCGGAGCCATCGGATACGACCCGGGGCAGCGAATTCCTTTCAAAACGCTGCAGCTGCGCAACGTGGGCCGCGACGACATGTACATCGAACTGGGTGACGCCGAGATGACCGCGGTCAACGCGAATCCCTCGGTGCAGAGCACCGGCGAACTGCCGGTACGCAGACAACGAGAGATCATCAAGTCGGAGTTCAGCCGGGTCCTGGCCCATGCCCTCTCCAACCGTGAAGAGGTCTGCGCAGCCGTCGAGAAGTACCTGGGCGACGTCCAGCTCCGGTACATCAACAATCCCACCGTTTTCTACTCCCAGCTGCTCCGGATGGCGACGCATCCCGATGCCATCACGGACCCGCTTGTCAGGGCGGCCGTACTGAACCGCGTGGCCCTGACCGCGGGAGCCGACCATTCGGTGGCCGACGAAGAGGCGCGGCAGCTGAGCGATGGGGACGTCCCCTACTTCTCCTTCCGGCCACGCTCCTGCGCGCTGTCCAGCGGCGGGAAAATCGTCTATCCGCACGCCTTCGAGGAGCCGGCTCTGGAGACGGTGCGGACCCGCATCCGCGAGCTCGGGCCGGACGTGGTCGAACGGCAGCTCAGGATGATCGATCTCGCCTTCGTCAACAAGCTTCCCCCGGGCCAGGAGCTGACAGGTTTCCCGGGTGCGGGCGACGGTCCGATGCCGCGACCTAGCCGGTCGAGATACGTCCAGGAGGCCGTCCGGATCGGCGATGCGTTCGTCGATACCATGATCGACGGCGGCGGAAGGAACGCCCCTGCCACGTGGATCGCTCCTCTGATCACAGTCCCGGACCAGAGGCAGTGGATGCCGGGGAGCCTCGGCTTCGAGCTGTACGGGGGGAGCATCGGGCCCGCGCTCTTCCTGGCCGGTCTGGCCCGTGAGACCGGGGACCATCGGTACGCCGACGCCGCCCTGCGCGTGTTCGATCCCATCGAGGCGGCGCTCGAGACCGAGAGCTCTCAGACGACCCTGATTCCCGGCGACGGGATGACCGGCCTCGCGGGGATCGTCTACGCGCTCGCCCTGGCCAGGAGGCTGCTCGGGGTCGGCGGCCGTATGACGACCGGTGAGCTGGCCTCCCGGCTCGCCCGCCGGTCCGACCCGAGGGGCGAGATCGACTTCGTCTCGGGCCTCGCCGGCACACTGAGCGTCTGTCTGGCGCTCTGGCGCCACGCGGACGGCGGGACCGACGGCAGGCGGGCCGAGGACGCGGCGCGGAGCGTCGCGGGCGCGCTGATCGGCGCGGTGCGCCGGTCGGCGGGGACCGACGGCCGGGTCACCTCGCACACCGGATTCGCGCACGGGTCCATGGGCATAGGCCCGGCCCTCCTCGAGTACGGAGTCCTCTTCGGCGACCCCGATGCGCGTCTGCTTGCGACGAGTGTCGCCAAGGCCGCCCTGGACGCCTTCGACGAACAGGACGGGGACTGGCCGAGGGCCTGGGAGGAACCGGTCCGCTCGTACGCCTGGTGCCACGGCGCGCCGGGCATGCTCCTCGGGGCGCTCACGTTCGCCCGCCACGCGCCCGGCCTCGTCTCCCCGGAGCGGCTGGCCCGGCTTGCCGAGCTGACCCTCGAACGGGGCTTCGGCAGAAATCTGACCTATTGTCACGGCGACCTGGGCGCGGCGGAAATCATCGGCTTGGCCGAGCGGGATGTCCCCGGACTCTTCGGCGCCGGCGTCGTCGATCAGCTGTATCCCCGGCTGTTCATCGAGGTCCTCGAACGCTACGAGGACCGAAACGACAACAAGTACGCCTACAGCAACAGCTTCATGGTCGGGCGGGCGGGTCTCGCCTGGTCGATCCTCCGGCACCTGGATCCCGAGACATATCCGTCCGTCCTGCGCTTCGAGTGAGCGGCCGGGAAGTCCCGGTCGTGGAGCGGTGGAGCGCGTTCTCAGCGGGGTTTCCGGAACCGCCGGAGGCCCGACAGGAACAAGGAAAGCAAAGGAGAAGAGATGGCCGATCTCATCAAGGACGCGAGCACCGGTTTCGTGCCCGTGGACGAGTTGGTGCAGCTTGCGGAGGTGCCGGACGACCTCGTCGCCGGCGTGAACGCCAGCGGCATTCTCTGTGCGACCGCGATCACGGCCTCCATCACCGGGGTGAGCGTGGCTCTGGGTGGTGCCTGCCCGACTCAGGCCTGCACCAACTATTGCTGACAAGCCGCAGGTGAGGGGCGCCGCTACCCGTCCTCACCGGTAGCGGCGCCCCGTTCGGAGGGTGAGTGATCAGGAGAAGAACGGTGACGACGACAGGGTTGGACGACGCGGACTTGGACCAGCTGTTGCGTGACTGCGCCCACGCCAGGGCCGACGTGTTCGGGGACTTCTACTCGCCTTTTCTGATTGCGTGCGCCCTGAGACTGCGGGAGTGGGAGCGTGAATGGGAGCCGGAGTTCGCCGAGTCGATCGAGCTCGCCCAAGTGGCCGCTTCTCTGCTCCCATCGGTCATGGACTCCCTCATCACGATCGGCACGCGAACCCTGATCACGACTTTCCGCGGCCAGTCGGCGCTGGATTACAAAGGGTTCCATGAATGGGCCGGCGGCACGGAGGGCCGTGACACGATCCTCGCCCGGTTCCCCGAACTGCACCGGTTGCTGATCCTGATCACCGAGCGGCAGATGTCCTATGCGGAAGAAGTGCTGCGCGCGGCATGGCGGGACCGGGCGTCCCTGGAGGCCGCTCTGGGCGTGTCCGGCCGGGTCATCAGGATCACCATGGGGATGGGCGACTCTCACTGCGGCGGCAGAAGCGTCTCCCGGGTGTGGTGGAGTAACGGGGTGTCGGCGGTTTACAAACCGCAGCATGAGAGTTGTCAGAAGTTGCTCGCCGAAGTGCGGCGCGTCGTCGACGAGGACGGCGCCTTCTTCGGCCCCCTCTACCCGAAAGCGGTCATCAGCCCGACGCATCTGTGGCAGGAGTACATCCAGTACGCGGAACTCGGCGAGAGTGCGGGACCCGGCCGGTATTTCCGGATCTTCGGCCGGGCGGCCGCCTTGTTCAGCATGCTGGGTGCCGGTGACCTGCATCTCGAGAACGTCATCGCCCTGCCCGCCGGTCCCGTCCTGCTCGACGCGGAAACACTCGTGTCCCTGCTCGCTCGCGAGGAATTCGGCGCACTCGTGCTGGACATCAACAACTCGGTGCTCAACACCTTGATGTTTCCGGCCCGTTACAAGGGGGCGGCGCTGGATGTGGACATCTCGGCGATCGGTTGCCCGGACCCGACGCCATCTCACCGATTGAAGACTTTTGTCGTGGTCGACGCCGGGACCGACGGGATCCGATTCGAGCACGTGCCGGTGGTCATGAACCACGGCACGAACATGGCGGCCGTGAACGGCGAACCGGTGGACCCGCGGCTGTGGATGGATGAGATCCTCACGGGGTTCGAGGAAGCCCGTGAGCTCCTTGCCGCCAACCATGACGCCATCCGGCACGTGGCGTCACGAATCGACGGCTGGTCGGTTCGTCACATCCCACGTCCGACCTTCCTGTACGCCCGGTTCCTCGAGGCGTCGACGCATCCCGCGTACCTGACGAGCAGGGAAAGCCGGGAGGACTTCCTCGCACACCTGCCGAGACAGCATCAGGGGATCGCGACGGAGGTGACCGATGCGGTGCACGATGAGGAGGTACGAGCGCTCCTCGATCTCGACGTTCCCTTCTTCGGTGTTCGGTGCGATTCACGTGACCTGCAGCTGGGCCGGCGCGCGGAGGTGGAAAACGGCGTGCTGGGCACTCCCCGGCAATCCCTCCTGGCGAGAATCGACGGCTTCTTCGGCCGGCCCGTGCGCCGTGACCTCGCCTACATCACGTACTCCCTGGCCAGTTCCTCCGACGATGTGTGGGAGGCGCGTCCCGTGCAGAGACGTGCAGGCGCGCGTCACAGGGACGCTCTGCCGGATCTCAGTGATCCGCGGCCTTGGATCGCGGCTCTGCGGGACCTCGTGGTCGGCGACGGCGATACGCCGTCGTTTCTGATGCCCCAGTTGGACGGGGAGGGGCTGCGGCTCGGCGCCGCCAACACGCTGCTGCACGAGGGCGGGGGACTGCTGCTCTACCTTGCCCGGTCGGCGGCGGTCGACGGGCATACCGCGTTCGGGTGGGACGTGGGCAAGATCTACGCAGCGGCACACCCGCTGAGGATCGGCGAAGTCGTCACACCACTGACGGTCTCGCCGTTCACGGGCATACTGTCGCGTCTGGTCACGGGCCTCGAACTGCGCAGATGCGGCGTCGACATACCCGGCGACGGCTGGACCGGCGAGGACGTCGGTGGGCCCTCCGGGCCGGACAGAGCGCTCTCCCTCGCCAACGAGGTCGAGGTCGATGGGCTGTCGAAGGAGGATTTCGACTACCTCAACGGCTTCGGCGGATACGCGGTCTTTCTCTCGGAGTACTACGGGGACCGTGTTCCCGCAGTGGCCGAAGCGGCCGCGGGACGGCTGCTGCGGCGCCTCGTGGAGGTCGACGGGCTTCCGGAGGAGCAGGAGGGCGATCTGGGGCTCGTCCACGGGCGCTTCGGCCGTATCGCGGCCATGAGCGCGCTCGTCGCCGCGGGGGCCGACACCGATGGACGCGCGCGGGAGCATCTGACGCGCTTCGCGTCGGCCTACCTCAGGGGGAGGTGGACCGACGACTGCCTCCGGGACCCCGCGCGCGGAGCCGGCTGGTGCAAGGGGTACGCCGGCGTGACCTTCGCCATGACCAAGCTCCTGGCCGCCGTCGGGTATTCCGACGCGCAAATCCGTGACGCGATCACGCCGGAAGTGGAAGGAATGCTCTACGGCGATCCGGGCGACGACATCAGCTTCTGCCACGGCGTCGCGGGCCGGCTGGCGTTGACGTGCTGGCTGGCCGGACGTCTTTCCTGGCCGGTACTGCACGACGAGGCCAAGAACCTGAGCAGTCGCTTCATCGAGCGGTCCGCCGAGGCGGGCTGGAGGTGCGGGATCGGCCCGATAGCGGGGCTTCCCTCCTTCTTCTTCGGTCTGTCCGGGTGGTACTACGCGCAACTGATGATCGAGGCGCCTGCGATCGGGCTGCCCCTGTGCCTGGGAGGACGATGACGCGCGTGCGCCGGGTCAGGGAAGTGCAGCAGTTCACCGAGGCGGAGTGCGGGCTCTGCTGCGCCGCGATGGTCCTTACGGCCTACGGGTCCCGGGACTGCATCTCGCAGTTGCGCCGCCGGTACGAGGTCGGTCGTGACGGGCTGACCCTCGGCGAGGTCGCGTCGATCCTGCGGGACCACGGGATGCGGGTGAGGTTCTTCCGCGCGACGGTGAACAGGCTGGGCGGTCTTGCCCTGCCCCTCATCGCCTATTGCTACGACAGCCACTTGGTCGTGGTGGAGACCGTCGGCGAAAAGAGCGTCACCGTCGTGGATCCCACGGCGGGCCGCAGGAAGTACTCGATCGAGGAGTTCGAGGAGATCTACTCCGGCCTGGTGATCGAGGCGACGCCCGGCGCCTCCTACACGCCGGTCCGTGACCGCGAGCCCAGCGTATGGCGGGAGTTCCTGCGAGCGGGCGGACGCGAGGCGCGACCGCTGGCCGGCGTTTTCACGATGTCGCTTCTGCTCTACGCGTTCACGCTGCTGTTGCCGATCGCCACGCAGTTCGCCGTCAACGAATACGCGGGCCTCTTCCAGGGCAGGCCGCTGGCGCTGGTGATCCTCATGCTGACCGTGTCGATGGTCGCCTACTTCGCCGTCTCCCTGGTGCGGAGCCTCTGCCTGGCCCAGGCCATACGCAACCTGGGGGAGGTGATGATGGGCAGGACCTTCAAGACGCTGCTGGGGCTGCCCTACAAGTACTTCTCCGGCCGGTCCCAGGGCGAACTCATGTATCGCCTGTCGAGCATCACCTCGGTACGCGACCTGATCTCGGGCGAGGTCTCGACCGTGCTGCTGGATGTCGGCAGCCTGATCGCGGCCTTCACCTATATCTTCTTCCGCTCGGCTTCACTCGGCTTCGCGGCGCTCGGGGTCTTCCTGTGCATGTTCGTCCTGGCGCTGGTCACGTACCGGCCGATCCGGAACACCACGGATCGTGAGATCGGCGAGACCGTCAAATCGACGTCCATGCAACTGGAGGCGCTCTCCTCGATCGAGCTGCTGAAGGTTTCGGGAATGACGGACGCGTTCTTCAAGGAATGGGAGAGTACCTATGCCGGGGCCTTGAACCAGACGCGGCGGCGGATCGTCCTGCAGGGAGCGGTCTCCAGCGGATACGCCCTCCTGCAGATGTTCGGCCCCTTGTTCGTCCTGCTGGCGGGGTTGTGGCTGGTCCTGAGCGGGGGCCTCGACCTCGGATCGGCGATCGCGGTGCAGACGCTCACCGCCACAAGCCTGGGCAGAGTCGCGTCGCTGTCCAGCGCGTTCACGCAGATGATCACAGTCAACGCACAGGTGTACCGTCTGGGCGACATCGTGAACCAGCCCGCCTCGCGAGACACGTTCGGAGACCGCCAGGCCGGGATCGAGGGGGCCATCTCGTTGCGCGAGGTGAGCTTCACCTATCCCGGCGGCAAGGTGCCGGCGCTCGAAGGAGTGTCGATGGACGTCCGGCCCGGGCAGCGGGTCGCCATAGTCGGGAGCAGCGGTTCGGGAAAGAGCACACTGGGGAAACTCCTCCTCGGCCTCTATCCCGTGCAGGCGGGGGATATCGCCTACGACGGCATACCGCTTCGCGACCTGAGCCCGGACTCCCTCTACCGGAGTGTCTCCTACGTCCCCCAGGAGATCGTCCTCAGCAATCGTTCGATCGCCGAGAACATCAAATTCGGCAACGGCGACATCGACATGGAGGCGGTGCGGGAGGCCGCCCGGCAGGCGCACATCGATCGTGAAATCGAAGCCATGCCGCTGGGCTACTTCACACAGATCCGGCAGTTGGGCGGGAACCTGTCGGGAGGGCAGCGTCAGCGCATCGCTCTCGCCCGCGCTCTGGCCCGGCGTCCGCGGGTCCTGGTGCTGGACGAGGCGACGAGCGCGCTCGACACGGTGACCGAGTCGCTCATCGCGAACGCGCTCGACGGCTTGAAGTGCACGCGCGTCATCATCGCCCACCGGCTGTCCACGATCATGAGCGCGGACCTGATCGTCGTGCTCGAGCAGGGGAGGGTCGTGCAGACCGGACGGCACGAGGAGTTGCTCTCGGTGCCGGGCGTGTATCGGGATCTGGTGCGCTCGCAGGTCGCCGTCAGCGGTGCGTACAGCCGCGAAATGTCCGCCTACGCGGAGCACGACCAGGCGATGTCCTGAGCCGTGCGTCCGACTCCATGGAGTCCGTTGAATGGGAAAGCTCTCGGTTTTCGTTCCGCACGCCACCCCGTGGTCGGGCCAGGCCCTGCCGTTCGCCGCCTTCACCCGGCAGAGCGGCGCCCATCGCCTGTGGCAGGGGCAGAGCATGACCTGCGACCCGCACCAGACGTTCGCCTACGTCGCGGGACGCGGCTACCGATTGCCGGTGGGAATCGGCGTGTCACTCATGCCGTTCCGGCATCCCCTCGGCGCGGCCCTGGAGGCGAGCCATCTCGCGACGACCATGGAGCATCCGGTGGTCGCCGGATACGGGTCGGGCTGGGCGGCTCTCCAGCACATGCTGCTCGGCCGTGCCTACGGCAGCCAGATCGGAGCGGCCAGAGAGTACCTCGTCATCATGAAGTCCCTGTTGGACGAGGGGAAGGCGGACTGCGCGGGAGAGTACTTCACCTGCCACGCCGAACTCCCGTCTCTTTCCCGGCCGCCGGTGGAGGTCGGGCTGGGCGTACTGAGGCCGGGGGCGGCGCGGCTGGCCGGTGAGGTCGCGGACGTGGCCGTCGCCTGGCTCGCGCCCGCGGCGTATCTGCGAGACGTCATCCTGCCTTCGATGGCCGCGGGCGCCGCCGCGGCGCGTCGTCCCGTGCCTCGCCTGGTGGCGATCGTTCCCTTCGCGCTGTCCGGTCCGGGTCGTGACGCGAGTGACATGGCTCTGGCGAGCAGCGCCGCACACATGCTTCTTCCGCACTATGTCGACATGCTGCGCAGGTCGGGGATCGCGGTCGACATGCGCGACCCGCAGGCGAGCGGCGCGGCGCTCGCGGCGGGAGACGCGTTCCTCTTCGGTGACGTGGGCGACATCGTGAGCAAGCTGTCGCACTACTGGCGCGCGGGCGTGGACGAGATCGTTCTGAACCCCACCGGGGTCTTCCTGAAAGAGGGCCTCAGATCGGCGCTCAACGAACTGGAGACGATCGTCTCGGCGACGCCTGCCTGACGCGCGCGAGGTGACGCGACGGGGAGCGGGCCGCCCGGATGAGGGCGCTCGCCGCCCAGGGCCGGGAGGAGGAAAGGGCGCCACCCGCCTGCGGCACAATTGGCCTCATGGCCCTCGACCCGAAGATCGCCGACCGGCTCAAGCGCACGCCGGACGGTTTGGTGCCCGCGATCGTCCAGCAGCACGACACCGGCGAGGTGCTCATGCTCGCGTGGATGGACGACGAGGCGCTGCACCGCACGCTCACCACCGGCCGGGCGACCTACTGGTCCCGCAGCCGCGGGGAGTACTGGGTGAAGGGCGACACCTCCGGCCACGTCCAGTGGGTCAGGCACGTGGCGCTCGACTGCGACGGCGACACCATCCTGCTCAAGGTCGACCAGGTGGGGGCGGCCTGCCACACCGGCGACCGCACCTGCTTCGACGCCGACGTCCTCGACGTGAGCGGCGCGCCGTGACCGCCGCCGCCCCCGCCCGCGACCGGGCGCGTACGGCCCGGCGCTCGCTGCTCGCCTGGCTGGCCGCCTGCGCCGTGGGCGGCGGGCTCGCGCTGCTGGCCGCGGGCCGCGTCTGGGTCACGCTCGGCACGGCGGGGAGCCCCGCAGGAGCGGGCGCCGGCTCTCTCACCGGCAACGACCTGGTGGCCTGGCTGACCCCCGCGGCGCTGGCCGCGCTCGCCGCCGTGCTGGCCGTGCTGGCGGCCCGGGGGGTGGCGCGCCGGGTGACGAGCGTCGTCGTCGCCCTCCTCGGCCTGGCGGTGGCGGCCGGGGCCTGGGACGGCACGCGCGGCGGGGCGATCGCGGCGGCCGCCGGGCACATGACGGGCGCGGTGACGGCCGCCGGTCACATCTCCGTGGAGTCGCGCGCCTGGGCCTGGCCGGTGCTGGCCGCCGCGGGCGGGCTCGTCCTGGCCGGGGCGGGCGCGGCGGCGGCGGTCCTGAGCCCGCGCTGGCCCGGCATGTCCAGCAGGTACGAGCGGGGGACCGGGCGCGCGGAAACGGGTGGGGCCGGCCGCGTGAAGGACGCCGACAGGGCGATGTGGGACGCGATCGACGAGGGTGACGACCCCACCGTCCGGTAGCACGGCCCAGTGGACCGCTCCGCGGAAAGGGAGGAGCGGTCGTCCTGGGACGCCCATTGGATCGTTCCCAACTCTTTCATCACAAGTTGCCCACGAAGCGAAATTTTGCCCTGTAGGGTCGTTCCTTCTCGCTAAGCTTCCCGCCGACTTGAAGGATCTCACGGGAGCTTCGGATGAGCTACCAGCACCGGCCGGACGGCTACGGGGGCCCGGGTCCCCGCCCGTCCGCCGGGGGATGCCCGCACCCGCACGCGGGTGGTGACGGGCATCCGTCTCCGGTTCCGTACGGTTGCCCGCCACACCTGGGGCGGGGCGCCGGCGGAACGCCGGTCGCGTCGCCCGTCCCGGGCGTCGCCGGCCTGCTCACGTGCGGCTTCACGTCGAACCTCGATGTGATCTTCGGCAACGTCGCTCTGAATCAGATCAGGCGGAACGGCCAGGAGGGTCGCGGCATGGCGGTCGCCGGCCTCGTCACGCCCCACGCGGGCATGGCGTGGCCCGTTCCGGTGGTGCTCCGCATCCCGGGAGTCATCGCCATGGGCGCCTCGAACAGCGGTCACTGACCCCGGTCCCGTCTCACATCGAACCTCTCCCCCTACGCACAGCAGGAGCGACAGAAGATGGCCTACGGCAACGACCCCGGCAATCCCGGCGGCTTCCCGCCGCCTCCGCCCCCCGGCAGCTACGGCGCCCCGATGCAGCCCGGCGGCACCCCCCCGAACAACCACCTCGTGATGGCGATCGTCAGCACGATCCTGTGCTGCCTTCCTCTGGGTGTCGTGTCGATCGTCTACGCCACCCAGGTGAACTCCAAGTGGATGGCGGGCGACTACCAGGGCGCCGTCGCGTCCTCGGAGTCGGCGAAGAAGTGGTGGATGGCGTCCCTGATCACCGGCATCGTGATCTGGGTCCTGTACCTCCTCTTCTTCGTCGTGCTCGGGGTCTTCAGCGCCACCACGACCACGTCATACTGAGGGTCATGACATCGACCGTCCCGGCGCGGCGCCCGGCGGACCGGCTGCGGTCCCTGCTGGCGCCGCTCGGCGTGGCGGCCGTTGCCACGGCGGCGGCCGCGTACGTCGCCGCCGTGGACCCCAACCAGCCCGGGCACTATCCGACCTGCCCGTTCCTGTTCCTCACCGGGCTCTACTGTCCCGGATGCGGTTCGCTGCGCGCCGTCCACGCCCTGGGACACGCCGACGTGCTGAGCGCTCTGCACCTCAACCCGCTCACGGTCGTGGCCGTGCCGTTCCTGTTCTACCGCTGGGCCCTGTGGGCATTACGATCATGGCAGGGACGGCCTGTGCGCACGAGCCTCGCGCACCCCGCGTACCTGTGGGGGCTCCTCGCCATCGTGATCGTTTTCTGGGTGGTGCGTAATACGCCTTTCGGGCATTTCCTCGCACCGTGAATCGACCCGGTGGCGGATCGACGCGAGACGGGCCGATACCATCGCAGGGCAGGACACGCAGAGCAGCCGACCGGAGGGGACCCTTACGCGTGAGCGAGCGGACAGGCAAATCGCGCGAGCTCCGAGCTGAAGGCGAGGAGGACGCGTGAGTGTTCTTGAGGACATCATCTCGGGTGTGCGGGAGGACCTCGAGGAGCGGCAGCGTGACATGCCGATCGAGGAGCTCAAGCGGCTCGCCGCCCGCGCGCCGGAACCCCGGGACGCCTACGCCGCGCTCGGCGGCGACCGGGTGTCGGTCATCGCGGAGGTGAAGCGGTCGAGCCCCTCGAAGGGCGCGCTCGCCGCCATCGCCGACCCCGCCGCCCTCGCGGCGGACTACGAGGAGGGCGGCGCCCACGTCATCAGCGTGCTGACGGAGCGGCGCAGGTTCGGCGGGACGCTCGCCGACCTCGCCGCCGTGCGCGCGGCCGTGGACATCCCCGTCCTGCGCAAGGACTTCATCGTCACCTCCTACCAGCTGTGGGAGGCCAGGGCGAACGGCGCGGACCTCGCCCTGCTCATCGTGGCTGCCCTCGAGCAGTCGGCACTCGTCTCGCTGATCGAGCGGGCCGAGTCGATCGGGCTCACCCCGCTCGTCGAGGTGCACACCGAGGAGGAGCTGGTCCGCGCGGTCGACGCCGGCGCGAAGATCATCGGCATCAACGCCCGCAACCTCAAGACGCTCGAGGTGGACCGCGAGGTGTTCGCCAAGCTCGCGCCCAAGGTGCCGGACGGCGTCATCAAGGTCGCCGAGTCCGGGGTGCGCGGCCCGCACGACCTGCTCGCGTACGCGCGGGCGGGAGCCGACGCCGTGCTGGTGGGCGAGAGCCTCGTCACCGGCAGGGACCCCAAGACGGCGGTCAACGACCTGGTGACCGCGGGCGCCCACCCGGCCTCGCGGCAGGACACCGGCTCCGAGAGGCACTCGTGAACGACGGCGCTGCAGAGGGAGGCCGCGTGACCCCGACGGATGCAACCATCATCACCCCCGCCGACCTGGCCGGGGGCGGTGTCCGCGGCAACGACCCGGACATCCACGGCAAGTTCGGCAGGTTCGGCGGCAGGTACGTGCCCGAGGCGCTCATCCCGGCCCTCGACGAGGTCGCCGCGGAGTACGAGAAGGCCAAGACCGACCTCGCCTTCCTGCGCGAGTTCGATCACCTTCTGCGCACGTACGCCGGCCGCCCCACGACGCTGACCGAGGTGCCGCGGTTCGCCGAGCACGCGGGCGGCGCGCGGATCCTGCTCAAGCGCGAGGATCTGACGCACACGGGCGCGCACAAGATCAACAATGTGCTCGGCCAGGCGCTGCTGACCAAGCGCCTGGGCAAGCGGCGCGTCATCGCTGAGACCGGGGCGGGCCAGCACGGCGTGGCCACCGCCACCGCCGCGGCGCTTATGGGCCTGGAGTGCGTCATCTACATGGGCGCCGTCGACTGCGAGCGCCAGGCGCTCAACGTCGCCAGGATGAAGCTCCTCGGCGCGACGGTCGTGCCGGTGACCAACGGCAGCCAGACCCTCAAGGACGCCATCAACGAGGCGTTCCGCGACTGGGTCACCAACGTCGACCACACGCACTACCTGTTCGGCACGGTCGCAGGGCCGCACCCGTTCCCCGAGATCGTCCGGGACTTCGCCCGGATCATCGGGGTGGAGGCGCGCCGCCAGGTGCTGGAGCTCACCGGCCGCCTGCCCGACGCGGTCTGCGCCGCCGTCGGCGGCGGGTCGAACGCCATCGGCGTCTTCCACGCCTTCGTCGACGACCGGAACGTCCGGCTGTACGGCTACGAGGCCGGCGGCCGGGGCGCGGAGACCGGCGAACACGCGCTGACCCTGACCGAGGGCACCGTGGGCGTGCTGCACGGCGCCCGCACCTACGTCCTGCAGGACGAGGAGGGCCAGACGATCGAGTCGCACTCGATCTCGGCCGGTCTCGACTACCCGGGCGTGGGCCCCGAGCACGCGTGGCTCAAGGACACCGGCCGCGCCACCTACGAGGGCGTGACCGACAAGGAGGCCATGGAGGCCTTCGCCCTGCTCGCGCGCACCGAGGGCATCATTCCGGCCATCGAGTCCTCGCACGCGCTGGCGGGCGCGCTGCGGCTGGGCCGCGAGCTCGGTCCCGACGCCGTCATCCTGGTGAACCTGTCGGGCCGCGGTGACAAGGACATGGGCACCGCCATGAAGTACTTCAACCTCTGATCCAGCATCGACAGGACATCCCGATGACGACACTCCAAGCGGTGTTCGACAAGGCCCGCGCCGAGGACAGGGCCGCGCTGGTCGGCTACCTTCCGGCCGGCTTCCCGACCAAGGACGGCGCGGTCGCCGCGGCGACCGCGATGGTCGAGGCCGGCTGCGACGTGATCGAGATCGGCCTGCCGTACTCCGATCCGCTCATGGACGGCCCGACCATCCAGGACGCGGTGCACCGGTCGCTGATCAACGGCACCCGCATCGCCGACGTGATGCGCACCGTCGAGGGCGTGGCGAAGTCGGGTGCCGCGACGCTGGTCATGACGTACTGGAACCCGATCGACCGCTACGGTGCCGAGCGCTTCGCGCGCGACCTCGCCTCCGCGGGCGGTGTCGGGACCATCACGCCCGACCTGACGCCGGAGGAGTCCGAGCCCTGGCTCGCCGCGAGCAAGGAGGCCGGCATCGACACGGTCTTCCTCGTGGCGCCCAGCTCGCCGGACGAGCGCATCTCCCGGGTCGCCGCCTGCTGCACGGGCTTCGTGTACGCGGCCTCGCTGATGGGCGTGACCGGTGCCAGGGAGTCCGTCAGCTCGGCGGCGGAGGGCCTGGTCAAGCGGACCAGGGCGCACACGTCGCTGCCCGTCTGCGTCGGGCTCGGCGTGGGCACCGGCGCCCAGGCCGCCGAGGTCGCGGCGTACGCCGACGGCGTCATCGTCGGGTCGGCCTTCATCCGGCGCCTGCTCGACGCGCCGGACGAGAAGTCCGGTCTTGCGGCCGTACGCGAGCTCGCGTCCGAACTAGCCCAGGGTGTCCGGCGCTGAGCCACCCGGGGTTTCCTTCCCGCACATGCGCCGCGACCAGCCGAGATAAGGCGGCTTACCATGCTCTTATCCAGCACATGGTGAGGTTGGGTCCCGGTACTGTTCAGTCGGTGTTGCCTACCGGGCGAGGAGACTCATGGTTCAGTTGGCATCCGGCGCCTCGGTGTCCGAACGGTTACAGCCTGCGAAACCCGCGCTCTCCTGGGTCACGACCGCCGCACGGGTCGTGCTCGCCGGCGTACTGATCGTCGCCGGGGCGCTCAAGATCGGAGCACCCGCGCTGTCGGTGCAGGCGGTGCGGGCCTACGAGCTCCTGCCCGGCTCCGTCGCGCAGATCGTCGGGTACGGCCTGCCGGTCCTGGAGATCATCACCGGCCTGCTGCTGCTCGTCGGCCTGTTCACGCGTGCGGCGGCGGTCGTCGCCGGGGTGCTGATGGTGGCGTTCGTCATCGGCATCGCGTCGGCCTGGGCCAGGGGGCTGCGCATCGACTGCGGCTGCTTCGGCGGCGACGGCACGCTCGCCGCGGGACAGGACCCCAACTATTTCTGGGAGCTGATGCGCGACTTCGGGCTGCTCGTCTGCGCGGCGTGGATCGTCGCCAGGCCGGCGGGCCGCTTGTCGCTCGACTCCGCGCTGGGCTTCACGGGGGAGCGGGAAACGGCGGACGAGGACGGCTCGGACGGCGGGGAGGACGACGGCGCGTGACCGCGGACGACCGCGGGACGCCGCCGTGAGAACAGCCAGGGGGGAAGTTTCGTGAGTAAGCGGACGAGTGAGGCGGCCAGGGCCCGCATCGCGGCCCAGAGGGAGGCCTTGCGCAAGCAGGAGCAGCGCAAGCGGATCACGATGATCGTCACCGCCGTGGTGATCGTCCTGATCGCGGCCGCCGTCGCCGTGTGGTCGGTGCGGCAGGGGAGCTCGGAGAAGGTCGCGGGCGGCCTCGCGCCCATCACCGTCCAGAAGGACGGGACGGTCGTGATGGCCAAGTCCGGCGTCAGCGCGCCCGTGGTCGACGTGTACGAGGACTTCCAGTGTCCGACGTGCAAGGAGTTCGAGGCGACCAGCGGTTCCACGCTGAAGAACCTGGCCGCCGAGGGCAAGGCCAAGGTCGTGTACCACCCGATCACGATCTTCACGCAGGAGCCGACCGCGGGCAACTCGCTGCGGGCGGCCAACGCGGCCCGGTGCGTGACCGACGGGCAGCAGTGGCTGGCGTTCCACGACAAGCTCTACCAGAACCAGCCAAGCGAGACCGTGACCGGTTTCACGACCGACGAGCTGATCAAGTGGGGCAAGGCGGCCGGCGTGACCGCTCCCGACTTCGACAACTGCGTGCGGGAGCAGCGCAACGTCGCCGCGCACAAGCAGTTCTCCCAGCAGACCATGGCCGCGCAGAAGCTGGCCGGCACACCGACCGTCAAGCTCGACGGCAAGGAGCTCGAGCTCACCACCCTCTTCTCGCCGAGCTCGCTGCGCGACGCGGTGCAGAAGGCCGGGAAGTAGGAGACGCCGTCCCCGCCCGGCCGTCGCCGAGAGGTTGCCGCCTGGGAAGCCGTCGCCCGGGAGGCCCTCGCTCCAGGAAGCGTCGCCGAGAGGTCGTCGCCCCGAGGCGTCGTCGCCAAGAATCGGGCAAGGGCCGCGTGGCCGTCCCGCGACCGGGTATCGGCGCGATGTCACAGGCTCCGCGCAGGGCGGGCCCCAGCGTGATCGTCGGCGCGAGCGTGGTGCGGCCGCGGGAGCGATCGCCGGTGCGAGCGTGGGTGCGGCCGCAGGTGTGATCGCCGGTGCGGTCCGAGTGCGGTCGTGGGCGCGGTCGTGTCCCGTCCACACCAGTCCCGTCCACGGCTCGCGCGAGCGAACCGCAAGCGACGAGCTGAGCGAGGAGGCGCCGTGCCCGCTCACACCGGTGCACAGGCCGCCGGGCGGGACGGCGTCGCCCGCGTCGTCCTGAGGCCCATGGGAAGCCCGCTGCCGCTGGGCTTCCTCGGCCTCGCCCTCGCCACGACCGCCTTCGGCGCCATGGAACTCGGCTGGGTGCCCGCCGCGCAGGGGCGTGTCGTCGCTCTGGCCGCGCTGCTGTTCACCGCGCCGCTGCAGTTCCTCGTCGCGATCCTCGGCTTCCTCGCCCGCGACTCGGTCGCCGGAGCCGCGATGGGCGTCCTGTCGGGCACGTGGGCGGTGATCGGCGGCGTCACGCTCACCTCCGCGCCCGGCACGACGAACCCGGCGCTGGGCGTCGTCCTGCTCACGGCCGCCGCGGCGATGCTCGTCCCGGCCCTCGCGGGCCTGCCCAAGCTGGTGGCCGCCGTCGTGATGGCGTTGTCCGCCATCAGGTTCGCGATCACCGGCGTCTTCGAGATCACCGCGTCCTCGGGGTGGAGGACCGCGGCGGGCATCGCCGGTCTGGTGCTCGCCGTCGTCGCCTACTACGCCGCCCTGGCGTTCGAACTGGAGGACGCGCACGGGCGTGCGCTCCTTCCCGTCGCCCGCCGGGGCCGGGCCCGTACGGCGGTCCGGGGCGACCTGCACGACCAGACGAAGGGGCTGGCGCACGAGGCGGGCGTGCGCGAGCAGCTCTGATCCGCCCGCCCCGGGCGGGGCCGGGACCGGGCGGCCGCCGCGCGGCCGCCTTCCCCGCCGATCTCACCGGGGTTTCGCCTCCGGGTGCGTGGTTAGCATGCCCGCATGCCGAACGACGACCGGTCTCCTCTCGACACATCCGCCGGACCCGGGGACGCCGCCAGGAGGATCCACGGGGCGATGGTCGCCTTCGCGGCGGGCGACGCGCTCGGCGTGCCCTGGGAGGGCCGTCCGCCGGAGCGCGTCGACGCGGCCGAGGTCGTCCGGCTGCCGGCGCCGGACAGGGGATGGCCGCGCGGCTCGACCTCCGACGACACCGCGCAGATGGTGCTGGCCGCCCGGTGCCTGGCCGACACGGGCGGGCGGCCGTCCTCCATGGACTTCCTCACCCGTCTGGCCGACGCGGCGCCGGGGGTGCGCGGCCTCGGGCCGACGACGCTGCGCGCCCTCGCGCACTTCCACGCCACGGCGGAGCTCCCGGCGCCCTCGGCCGCCGACCTGCCCACCAACGGCGCGGCCATGCGCATCGCCCCGGTCGGCTGGGCCGTACCACCCCACAGGACCGAGCGCCGGCGGAGTCTGTGCGAGACGCTGTCGGCCGCGACGCATCGGGCGCCGGCGGCGGTGGGGGCGGCCTGCGTGATCGCGGCCATGGCGTCGTTCGCGGTGGAGGGGGCCGGTGCGGACGATCTGCTGGACGCGGCGGCGGCCGAGGCCCGCTGGGCGGGCGAGCGCTACGGGCCGATGGACGCCGTGGCGGACGCGGCCCGCGGCCGGTGGTCGCCTCCGCGCGAAGGTGTCTCCCTCGACGCCGTGGAAACGGTCGCCGCGGTGGTCCACGTGATCCGCGAGACTCCCGGCCCGGCCGCGGCCCTGCCGTACGCCGTGTCGCTCGGCGGGGACACCGACACGGTCGCGGCGCTCGCGGGCGGCGTCCTCGGCGCGCGCGACCCCGACGGGGTCACCGCGCTCGGGTGGCTGAGGCTGGTGGATCTCGGTGAACACCCGGGCCTGGGAGACCTCGCCGTACGCCTGTCGGCTCTCCGCGAGACGGCCGCCGCCGGGCTCCGGGCGGAGGGCGCGGGGTGATCGGCGCAGGTCGCGCGGCGGATGCCCGCGCCTCGCTCCAGGCTCGCCCTCTCTTGCGGTAACGTCACGTTACATGCCCCTCCTCGCCTCGATTCCCAGCCCTTCGCAGGGGGTCTGGAATCTCGGACCGATCCCGATCCGCGCGTACGCGCTGTGCATCGTGCTCGGTGTCATCGTCGCCGTCTGGATCGGCGAACGCCGCTGGCGCGCCCGTGGCGGCGCCCCCGGGACGATCGTCGACCTCGCGGTCTGGGCCGTGCCGTTCGGCCTCGTCGGCGGACGTCTCTACCACGTCATCACCGACTGGCAGATCTACTTCGGTTCGGACGCGCCCAAGCGGCCGATCGACGCGCTGTTCATCTGGGAGGGCGGCCTCGGCATCTGGGGTGCCATCGCCCTCGGCGCGCTCGGCGTGTGGATCGCCTGCCGCCGGCGCGGCATCTCCTTCACCGCCGTCGCCGACACCCTCGCCCCCGGCGTGGCCGTGGCGCAGGCCATCGGGCGGTGGGGCAACTACTTCAACCAGGAACTGTTCGGCGGCCCCACCGACCTGCCGTGGGGCCTGGAGATCGAGCCGGGCCGCCCCGGCACCGTCCCCGGCGCGACCACCTATCACCCGACGTTCCTGTACGAGTCGTTGTGGGACCTCGCGCTCGCCGGTGTGCTGATCCTGGCCGCCCGCCGGTTCAGCCTGCGGCACGCCCGCGTGTTCGCGCTGTACGTCGCGGGCTACACGCTCGGCCGGTTCTGGATCGAGGGGCTGCGGGTGGACCCCGCCCACCAGATCCTCGGCATGCGGCTCAACCAGTGGACCTCGATCCTCATCTTCCTGTGCGCCCTGGCGTACCTGTGGCTGGCCCGCAACCGTACGGGCGAGGAGCCGCTGGGCGTGGAGAGCGGCGACGCCGGCCCCGGCCCCGCCGACCCCGCCCATGGGCCGGACCAGGCCGACGAGCCGGAACTCCTGCGCGAGGAGGCCCAGGAGACGACGGCGGAAGACGTGACGGCACAGGATCGACAGGAACGGGACGGCGGTTCCGGCAAGGAGACGGCGGGCGCCGCGGTCGACGGCGCGGCGGAGCCCGAGGCCGGCCGGCGATGACGAAGGCGTCGACGGGGGCGCGGGCCGAGGTCCACCACGAGCACCGCGACGTCAACGGCGGCTGGTTACGCCCCGCCGTCTTCGGTGCCATGGACGGGCTGGTCTCCAACTTCGCGCTGATCGCGGGCGTCGCCGGCGGCACCGCCGAAACCAGGATCATCGCGCTCGCCGGCATCGCCGGTCTGGCCGCCGGAGCGTTCTCCATGGCGGGCGGCGAATACGTGTCGGTCGCCAGCCAGCGGGAGCTCGCCCTGGCGGAGATCGACGTGGAGCGCCGGGAGCTGGAGCGGCACCCGGAGGCCGAGGAGGCCGAGCTCGCCCGGATGTACGAGCAGCGAGGCGTGGACCCGGAGACGGCCAGGGAGGTCGCCCGGCAGATCTCCCGCGACCCGGAGGAGGCCCTGGCCGTCCACACGCGGGCCGAGCTGGGCGTGGACCCCGACGACCTGCCCTCGCCCGTGCTGGCCGCCGTGTCGTCGTTCCTGTCGTTCAGCCTGGGCGCGCTGGTCCCGCTCCTGCCGTACCTGCTGGGCGTGCGGGGGTTGTGGGTCTCCGCCGTGGTGTCGATGGTGGCGCTGTTCGCCGCCGGCGCCGTGGTCTCCCGGGTGACGGCCCGCAGCTGGTGGTTCAGCGGCCTGCGCCAGCTCGTGGTGGGGGCCGTGGCGGCGGCGCTGACCTGGGGCCTGGGCTCGCTGATCGGAACCGGCGGTCTATGACCAGGCGCAAGCGCCGGTCGTCCGCGCCGGCCGAGGGCTGGACCGGGTCCACCCTCACCGAGCTGGGGCTGGACGACAGGCAGCAGCGGGTGTTCGTGTGGTCGGTCACCGCTGTGGGAGTGCTGGTGATCGCCCTGGTGCTGACGCTGACGGTCAACGCGATCGGCGGGGCACCGTCGCAGCCGGCGCAGGCCGCGGGCGGGGTGGTCGGAGAGGGGCTGCCCGTGTCCTTCCAGGACTGGCCCTCGCTGAAGGAACTGGCGCCGATCGCGGACAGGAAGGCCGACACCGCGCCGCTGACCGCGCAAGAGGTGTTCGGCGCGCGGACGCTCACGGCCGGGAAGGTCACGCTGCGCAGGCTCGCCGCCCGCCTGGACCAGGCGTGCGCGGGAGCCGTGTGGGGAGCCGATCTCACCGACGCCCTGGCGGAGGCCGGATGCAGCCAGGCGGTTCGCGGCCTGTACGGCACGGCGGACGGGGGGTACGTCGCGCAGTACACCGTCTTCAACCTCGCGGACGTCGCGGCGGCCGAGTCGCTGGCGAAGTCGCTGGCCTCGCTCTACCGGGGCGCCTGGGTGCAGCCACTCGAGTCGCCTCGGGCGAAGTTCGGCGCCTACAGCGAGGCGAACGCCTATGCCCTGGGGCACTACCTCGGGGTGGCCTGGATCGGCCGGACCGACGGCGCGGAGCCGGGGGAGAAGGACGACTTCATCATGCTCGGCCTGGCCGTACGGGAGGTCGAGAAGGCGGTCTTCCGCCGCGTGGTCAAGGTCGCCGGGGTGCCGTCGGACCCCGCGCAGCCGCCGGGCCCGGCCGACACCGCGCAGCCCTCGGAGGCTCCTCCGACCGACCCCGGTGCCTCCCCGGCGATCTCCTCCACCCCCTCGCCCTCCACTGCTCTGTGAATCGGGAGCGTGCGGGGAGACCATCCGGGGCGGAGCCGTCGGTTCACCCTCGCCGTCTCCCGGGGAGGACAAGCCCCTCCGGCCGCGAGCAGCGTGCGCAGGTGCGCCGGCAGAGCCACAGGACCAGGCCGATCGCTACCGCGCCGCCCAGCACGTAGGCCGCCGGGAAGCCGAAGGCGGGCTCTGTTTCCGTGCCGTACAGCGTGCCGAGGTAGACGACGTTGTAGGTGACGGCGACCGCGATGGAGGCCACGACGAGTCCGGCGAACGTCATGGCCGTCAGTGCCCGGGAGATCGCCGAGCGAGTGAGCCTCTCCGGTGCCCCGATCAGGTGCAGCGCCGTGGCGAATCGGTTGTCACCCCGCAGCGCGTCGGCCGCGCCCAGGACCACCATGGGCATCGAGAAGGCGAGGCCGATCAGGAAGATCGCCGGTAGCAGCACCGCGTAGAGCTGTGCACGCTGCTGGAGGGTCTGTTCCATGCCGCGCTCGAACCGCAGTTCCGGCGTGATCGCCTGGACGTCGGACATCACGTCGTCGGCGCGTGCTCGGGGGAAGACGATGTCCAGGCTCTCGGTGCCGTTCCGCTGCCGGGTGACCCGCGCGTAGCGGGCCACCGGGGATGCGAGAAAACGCTGCTTGAGCGTCTCGTCTATCTGGTCGATCCCGACGCTCTGCCGCCCGTCGGCTCCGTAGGCGCTCTGCCTGACCTCGTTCACGGCGTCGAGGTTCCCGGCGTGCAGGCCGAGCAGACTGATCAGCAACATGGGAACGGCCACCAGCCGAGGGGCAAGTGCGGGGTTTCCCGCGGCGAAGCGGGCGGCCAGCCGGGTCGGGAGCGCGTGCCGAGGGCGCACGAGAGACGAGAGGGCCACGGTGATCGGCTCGATCGCGGCGATGGTCACGGCGATCGCGATGGTCATGAGCGCATAGCTGACCTGCGGAGAGTACGTCCGTGCCAGCAGCCCGCCGGGATCCGGGCGTCCGAACAGGCCTTTGTAGTCCGCCAGCGGGACGGCGGCCGGCGACCAGGCCAGCACGGCGGCGGCGGGTAAGAGCCGCTGGGCCTTCGGCGCCCCTCGCCGGACCTGCCCGTCCGGCCGCAGGCACCGGACCGCCGACAGCGCGGTGACACCCGCGAGCGTGATCGTCGCGACGGCGACCGCCGCGACGAGGACCGACGGCGGCAGCGCGGCGTCCTGCGGATACCAGCTCAGCTGGGTGATGCCGGCGGTGCCGAGGCCGGGCCAGGCGAGCGCGGCCGCCAGGCACCCGGCGACGCCGCCGGTCAGTCCCGCGGCCGCGCCTTCCCATGCCGCGATCCGCCCGATCAGCCCGCGGGACATGCCCGCGAGGTGCGCGCGCGCCCAGCGGCGGCGGTAGACCCCCGACGACATGCCGAGCGCGGCGAGGGTGAGAGCGGCGACGGGAACCAGGGTGGTGGGAACAAGCCGGATCACAACGGCTCCGGCGTCCAGGTATTGCATGGTGCCCTGGCTCCAGGACGTCTCCCAGGTCATTCCCGACCGGTCAGGAGTGATCCGGTATTCGGCCGGACTGACTCCGAAGGTGACGTCCAGGTTGGGTTCCTGCGGTGCGTTCGATGCCCGTCCCACATAGGCGTACAGCTCGTCGGGGTGGCCGAGCCCGGCGGGGCCGATGACGCCCGCGCGTCGTCCCGGGGCCCACGTGGCGTATCGCGGCTGCGAGTCGATCAACCGGGCGGCGGCCGGAGACAGGAACACCTCACCGGGCAGCGGAGCGTGCGTGATGCCCGGCGGCGTCGCCGCTCGCGCCGGATTCCGCACGTCGTAGACGAAGACCCGGCGCCATCGTCTGGTCTCGGCGACCATGACGTCCGAGACGAAGATCTTCATTCCGGCGTCCGGTTCCGCCGCGATGCGGCCGGTGTCGTCCCGCACGGCACGGAGACGGTCCCGCGTCAGCTGCGCGTCCGCTATGCCTGGCACCGAAGCGGCGATGAGGCCGAACAGCACCGCGGCCGCCGCGCATATCACGAAGGCGGCCATCCGGCTCAGCCCGGCGCGAGGCGAACCGCGCAGCATGCGATAAGCCAGCCGGGCCGACAGCGGCGTCATAGTCTCGCTCCACCGTCCGGTGTCAGAACCTCCTCCGACGCGACGATTCGGCCGTTGGTCAGCGTCGCCACGCGATCGGCGCGTTCGGCGATCCGCAGGTCGTGGGTGGCCAGCAGGACCGCGGTGCCGTGACGCCGGGCCGCGGTGACGAGCAGGTCGGCCACGATCTCGCTGCTGGCGGCGTCCAGCGCTCCGGTCGGCTCGTCCGCGAACAACACGTCGGGGTGATGAACGAGCGCGCGGGCGATCGCCGTACGCTGCCTTTCTCCCCCGGAGATCTGCCATGGATGTCGCTTCGACAGGTGGTCGAGGCCCAGCATCCTCATGATCTGCCCTGTCCGGAGGCCGATGTCCGGCATGCCGTTCAGCTCCAGAGGCAGCTGGATGTTCTCCCGCACGGTCAGTTCGTCGATGAGATCACCGTGCTGGGCGACGAAGCCGAAGCGCCGGGCGCGCAGCGCCGTGCGGTCGGCCGGACGGAGCCGATAGAGCGATTCGGCGGCGAACAGTACCCGCCCGGAATCGGGGGGAAGCAGCCCGGCGGCACACCGCAGCAGCGTCGATTTGCCGCTTCCGCTGGGACCGACCAGAGCGACGAACTCGCCCTTCTCGAGGGTGAGATCGGCCGAGGTGAGCGTGGCCTGGTCGTCGAAGGAGATTGAGACGTCGTCCAGTCGTAAGACTGCCGATTCCTGGTTCGCCACGCGGGCTTGCCTTTCCTCATGAGTCGCACAGGCGGCCCCGCCGGCTGGGAGGCCGCCTGTCTCGGTGAAGAGGCGATCAGGGAGTGTCCCGGGACACCACCTGCCTGGAGCGCCGCGTCGTGTCGCGGAGCGCGGCGCGCATGAAGTCCTCGGCACAACGGCCATCACGAACGGCCGGAGCTCCGCAGGCGGTGCACGAGCCGTGGCCGACGACCAGCTCATGACCCGCTTCCATCGCGACGGGAGGCGGAGGCGGGGGCGGATCGATCGGTGCGGATTCCATGTGACTGACCACCCTTCCGCGGAGGACTACCGGGGAATCGTGCGGCTCCCCGTCGCGCCCGTGATGCTCTTCACGGTGACGGTGACCGTGCCGTTGGGGCTGAGGGTCACCTGCCGGCCGGAAATCGCGCTGGAACCACAGCCGGTGATGCTGTAGCTCGTGGGAAGGCCCGATCCCGAGAACGTCAGACCGGCGGAGCGATACTTGGTGGGGCCGGTCGTCGGGTTGCAGATGTGAAGCGATTACTTCTGGCCATTGCCGAGCCCTTCGTTGTGTCCCGGATACGACATGACGACCGAAGGGGAATGATGAGCCCGTTCCCCCCTCGCGGAGAACGGGATGCATCGGTATCCGGAATTATCCTGACACGCCCGAACGACAGGCATGCTAACATGATCGACTTCTCGGGTGTCAAGCATTTATGGGAATTAACGGATGGCCGCCGGCGGGGCGGCGGCCATCAGAAACGAACTTCTCGTTCAGGGCTTGATTCGGGGCCTGACGTGGGTGGATGTGGCGGAGACTCCAGTGGGGAGTTTCTCTAGAAAATATCTAGCCGACGTCTAGAACAAATGTAGTCCTGGCCGGGCCGTGTCGTTCCGGACTGATTCGGATAATCGGAAGACGTCGGCCTGCGGCGGCGAGTCCCGGCCGATCGCCTCCTCCGCCGCGCACGCGCTTCGCGGGCCGCTCATCGCTCCCCGCCGGCGTCGAGGGTGCGGAGGACGGCGGCCGGGAGAGTGGTGAGGCGGTGGAGGGGGAGCTCGAGCGGGGTGACGTCGCCGGCCCACGGCGCGGCCTCCTCGACGGCCGCCCTGGCCTGCCGCTTGGTGAGGCCGGCCGTCTCGGTCAGCGCCTCACGCCAGGTGTTGGCGACCTTTCCGTGGGCGCTGTCCATGATCTTGCGCAGCACCCGGGCGGGGCCGCCGTCCGGGGGCGGCAGCCGTACGGCGTCGAGCACGTGGCCCTCGGCGGCCGGGCGGTGGACGAGTTCGTACACCGGGGCCAGCAGGGCGGCGAGCGCGGGCAGGTCCGCGACCGTGTCCGTTACCGTGTCCGTTACCGGGCCCGCGGTGAGCACGCGAACGTGCCGGGCGCGCGTCGCGAGCAGCAGGCGGGGCAGCGCCGCCTCCAGCCCGGCCGGCACGGCGATCGCCACCCGTTCGGGATCGGCGGCGTACGGCTTGCTCAGCAGGGTGGCGAGCCGGGTGCGCGGAACCTTCGGCAGCAGGCCGCGCGGCCAATCCCCGGCGAGCAGGTCCGGACCGAACGCGGTCACCGCCGTCTCGTCCGGCGGAGCCGCGGGAGCGGACTCGACGGACTGGGGACCCTGGGTGTAGATGGCCGTCGCGAGACGGTCGAGCCGGGAGGCGATCGCCGGCCAGGTCTTGGTGGTCGGCCGCAGGACGTACAGGTCCGCCGCGCTGCCGATCGCCTCCGCGCCGTGATACCGATTGAAGTGCGGAAATATGGCCTCATGTAGAAGGTTGAGGTCGAGGAGGGCCTTCTGCACCTTCAGCGCGAGCATCGGGGTGCGCTCGGATGCGCCGTACGCCACGAGGATCCGTCCCCGGTCGCGGTCGCGCAGGCCCTCGGCGGCGCGGGCGGCGAACAGCCCGATCCCCTCGGGCGTGTACGGCGGGTCGGTGACCGCGAGGTCCGCCCGGCCGCGCAGCGACGGCGGCAGGCCGAGGCGCAGGTCGGCCCAGTGGGTGCGCACCCCCAGGTCCTGGGCGTCGATGTACTCCAGGATGCGGTCGTCGATGTCGGCCACGGCGACCTCGACCTCGGGGTGGATCATCCGCACGGCCAGAGAGGTCAGGTCGTGGTCGCCGACGCACAGCAGGCGGGCGCCGGGCAGCCAGAACCGCCTCCCCAGCAGCAGGGCGCGGCGCAGCACGGTCTCCGCGGTCGCGGAGACGTGGTCGAGCGCGTGCCGTCCCCGGGGGGCCTCGGCGATCAGCGTCTCGAGGCGTCCGAGCGCCTCCGCGTGCGCCGGGACCATTTCGGCGACCGGATTCCCGAGACCGGAAATATCCGTATCTATGCCGACGTTGTAGCGGTTGACCTGATCGCTGGGAATACGGACGCGGTCGCCGCTGTGCTCAAGGGGGAGCACCCGCAGCAGCGACTCGATCGTCCGCCGCGACGTCGCGGTCTCCCGGACCAGGTCAGGCAGGGTCCACCAGCGGCCGCCGGCCAGGAGCGCGAGCGCTCCGCGCAGGCGCAGGCCGTCCACACCGGCCTCCGCCAGCAGTTCGTCGATCGCCTCATGACCACTCATGCGCAAACCATATCCACGGCGCTGACCTGCCAAGGTTCGCGAAGCGGGCCTGGGGGGCACTATTCCGGCAGCGTGTTGTAATCTCTTAAGCACTCAACCGCAGCAGGGCCAGCGTCGTCCCTCTGTTCCACGCAGACGTTGACGACGGGAGTGACTACATGCCTGCTGCCCGCCTTGGCCTTCCCGGAGGTCTCCCCGAGCCCCAGGGACTCTACGACCCCGCATTCGAGCACGATGCCTGTGGCGTGGCCATGGTCGCGGACGTGCGGGGCCGCCGCAGCTACGACATCGTCGCCAAGGCACTGACCGCGCTCCGCAACCTCGACCACCGGGGTGCCAGCGGCAGCGAGCCGGACACCGGCGACGGTGCGGGCATCCTCACCCAGATCCCCGACGCGTTCTTCCGCGCGGTCGCGAACTTCGCGCTGCCGCCCGAGGGCGCCTACGCCGCGGGCACCGCGTTCCTGCCGCAGGACGAGCAGGCCAGGCGGACCGCGATCGGCCTCATCGAGCAGATCGCCGCCGAGGAGGGCGTCACCGTCCTCGGCTGGCGCGACCTGCCGGTGGACCGCGACCTGCCCGGCGCCACCGCGCGGGCGGTCATGCCCCACTTCGCCCAGCTGTTCGTCACCTCGCCCGGCGGCGAGACCGGCGTCGACCTCGACCGGATCGTGTTCGCCTTCCGCAAGCGGGCCGAGCACGAGGCGGACGTGTACTTCTCCTCGCTGTCCTCGCGGACCATCGTCTACAAGGGCATGCTGACCTCGTTGCAGGTCGAGCCGTTCTTCTCCGACCTGTCCGACGAGCGCTACGTCAGCGCCATCGCGCTGGTCCACTCGCGCTTCTCGACCAACACCTTCCCCTCCTGGCCGCTGGCCCACCCGTACCGGTACGTCGCGCACAACGGCGAGATCAACACCGTGCGCGGCAACCGCAACTGGATGCGCGCCCGCGAGGCGATGCTCGCCAGCGGCCTCATCCCGGGCGACCTGCGGCGGCTGTTCCCGATCTGCGACCCCGACGGCTCCGACACCGCCTCGTTCGACGAGACGCTGGAGCTGCTGCACCTCGGCGGCCGGTCGCTGCCGCACGCCGTGCTGATGATGATCCCGGAGGCGTGGGAGAACCACACCGAGATGGACCCGGCCCGCCGGGCCTTCTACGAGTTCCACTCCACGCTGATGGAGGCGTGGGACGGCCCCGCGTCCATCACCTTCTCCGACGGCACGCTGGTCGGCGCGGTCCTCGACCGCAACGGCCTGCGCCCGGGCCGGTTCTGGGTCACCGACGACGGCCTGGTCGTGCTCGCCTCCGAGGCCGGCGTGCTGTCCGACATCCCGCAGGAGAAGGTCGTCCGCAAGGGCCGCCTGCAGCCTGGCCGCATGTTCCTCGTGGACACCGCGCGCGGCCGGATCATCGAGGACGACGAGATCAAGGCCGACCTCGCCGCCGCCGAGCCGTACGGCGAGTGGCTGCACGCGGGCCTGGTCCGCTTCGAGGAGCTGCCCGAGCGCGAGCACGAGCACCCCACCCACGAGGCGCTGGTCAAGCGGCAGCAGACCTTCGGCTACACCGAGGAGGAGCTGCGGGTCATCCTCACGCCGATGGCGAAGAACGGCGCCGAGCCGATCGGCTCGATGGGCACCGACACCCCGGTCGCCGTCCTGAGCGAGAAGCCGAGGCTGCTGTTCGACTACTTCAGCCAGCTGTTCGCGCAGGTCACCAACCCGCCGCTGGACGCCATCCGCGAAGAGCTCGTCACCTCGCTGCAGTCGACGATCGGCCCCGAGGGCAACCTGCTCGACCCCGGCCCGGCCTCGTGCCGCCGGCTCGTGCTGCCCTACCCGGTGATCGACAACGACGAGCTCGCGAAGATCGTCCACATCAACGACGAGGGTGCGCTGCCCGGCTTCCAGCCGTACGTCGTGTCCGGCCTGTTCGACGCGGCCGGCGGCGGCGAGGCGCTGGTGCGGCGGCTGGAGGAGATCCGCCAGGAGGTCTCCCGGGCCATCGAGGACGGCGCGCGCATCATCGTGCTGTCCGACCGCGGCTCCTCCCGCGAGCGGGCGCCGATCCCGTCGCTGCTGCTCACCGGCGCGGTGCACCACCACCTCATCCGGGAGAAGTCCCGCACCCGCGTCGGTCTCGTCCTGGAGACCGGCGAGGCCCGCGAGTGCCACCACATGGCCCTGCTCATCGGCTACGGCGCCAGCGCGATCAACCCCTACCTCGCGCTGGAGACGGCCGAGGACATGGTCGCCACCGGCCGGCTCGACATGGACCCGCGCAAGGCCGTGCGCAACCTGATCAAGGCGTACGGCAAGGGCGTGCTGAAGGTCATGTCCAAGATGGGCGTGTCGACGGTCGCCTCCTACACCGGCGCGCAGATCTTCGAGGCACTCGGCCTCGGCGCCGAGGTCATCGACCAGTGCTTCACCGGCACCACCTCCCGCCTCGGCGGCGTCGGCTTCGACGTGCTCGCCGCGGAGGCGCTGGAGCGGCACGCGCGGGCCTACCCCCGCGCGGAGAACCCGCACCGGCGGCTGGAGGTCGGCGGCGAGTACCAGTGGCGCCGCGAGGGCGAGCCGCACCTGTTCAACCCGACCACCGTCTTCAAGCTGCAGCACTCCACCCGCACCCGCCGGTACGAGATCTTCAAGGAGTACACGTCCCTGGTGGACGGGCAGTCCGAGAAGCTCATGACGCTGCGCGGCCTGTTCAGGCTGCGCCCCGCCGGCGCGCCCGTGCCGATCGACGAGGTCGAGCCGGTCGAGTCGATCGTCAAGCGGTTCTCCACCGGCGCCATGTCGTACGGCTCGATCTCGATGGAGGCGCACGAGACGCTGGCCATCGCGATGAACCGGCTCGGCGCCAAGTCGAACACCGGTGAGGGCGGCGAGGACCCCGAGCGGCTGCACGACCCCGAGCGGCGCAGCGCGATCAAGCAGGTGGCCTCCGGTCGCTTCGGCGTGACCAGCGAGTACCTCGTCAACGCCGACGACCTGCAGATCAAGATGGCGCAGGGCGCCAAGCCCGGCGAGGGCGGCCAGCTGCCCGGCCACAAGGTGTACCCGTGGATCGCCAAGACCCGGCACTCCACGCCCGGCGTCGGCCTCATCTCGCCGCCGCCGCACCACGACATCTACTCGATCGAGGACCTGGCCCAGCTCATCCACGACCTGAAGAACTCCAACCCGCGGGCCCGCGTCCACGTGAAGCTGGTCGCCGAGGTCGGGGTCGGGACCGTGGCGGCGGGCGTCAGCAAGGCCCACGCCGACGTCGTGCTGATCTCCGGCCACGACGGCGGCACCGGCGCCTCCCCGCTGACCTCGGTCAAGCACGCGGGCGCCCCCTGGGAGCTCGGCCTGGCCGAGACCCAGCAGACGCTGCTGCTCAACGGCCTGCGCGACCGCATCGTCGTCCAGGCCGACGGCCAGCTCAAGACCGGCCGCGACGTCGTCATCGCGGCGCTGCTCGGCGCCGAGGAGTACGGCTTCGCCACCGCTCCGCTGGTGGTCTCCGGCTGCGTCATGATGCGGGTCTGCCACCTCGACACCTGCCCGGTGGGCGTGGCCACGCAGAACCCCGAGCTGCGCAAGCGGTTCAGCGGCAAGCCCGAGTTCGTGGTGAACTTCTTCGAGTTCATCGCCCAGGAGGTGCGCGAGTACCTCGCCGAGCTCGGCTACCGCTCGCTGGACGAGGTCATCGGGCGGGCCGACCTGCTCGACACCACCCGCGCGGTCGAGCACTGGAAGGCCTCCGGCCTCGACCTGTCGCCGATCCTGCACCAGCCGGAGCTGCCCGAGGGCACGCCGCGGCGCAAGGTCGTCGAGCAGGACCACGGGCTCGACAAGGCGCTGGACAACACGCTGATCCAGCTCGCCGAGGGCGCGCTGAACTTCGGCGACCCGGTCACGCTGGAACTGCCCATCCGCAACGTCAACCGCACGGTCGGCACGATGCTCGGCCACGAGGTGACCAAGCGGTACGGCGGCGCCGGCCTGCCGGACAACACGATCGACGTGTCGTTCACCGGCTCGGCGGGCAACTCGTTCGGCGCGTTCGTGCCGCGCGGCGTCACGCTGCGGCTCACCGGCGACGCCAACGACTACCTCGGCAAGGGCCTGTCGGGCGGCCGCATCGTCGTCCGGCCGCACCCCGACGCGCCGTTCGAGGCCGAGACGCAGGTCATCTCCGGCAACGTCGGCCTGTACGGCGCGACGTCCGGCGAGGTCTTCGTCCGCGGCATCGTGGGCGAGCGGTTCTGCGTCCGCAACTCGGGCGCGACCGCCGTCGTCGAGGGCGTGGGCGACCACGGCTGCGAGTACATGACCGGCGGCAAGGCCGTCGTCCTCGGGGCGACCGGCCGCAACTTCGCGGCCGGCATGTCGGGCGGTGTCGGGTACGTGCTCGACCTGCGGCCCGAGCGGGTCAACCGCGAGATGGTCGAGCTGGAGGCGCTGGACGACGAGGACGCCGAGTTCCTTCGGGACATCGTCGAAAGGCACCTGGCGGAGACCGGCTCCACGGTCGCCAAGGCGCTGCTGGAGGACTGGGACGCCGCGCTCGGCCGGTTCGTCAAGGTCATGCCGTCCGACTACAAGCGGGTCCTGCTGGCGCGGGCCGCCGCGGAGGCCGAGGGCCGGGACATCGACGAGGCCGTCATGGCCGCGGCCCACGGGTGACGCCGATGCGAATCACCACAACCATCACCGTTCAGCGATAAAGGGGGGTACACCGATGGCTGACCCGAAGGGGTTCCTGACACACGGGCGCGAGCTGCCGGCGCGCCGCCCGGTGGACGTGCGCATCCGCGACTGGCGTGAGGTCTACGAGGACTTCCCCACGCCCGCGCTCACCAAGCAGGCGGCCCGCTGCATGGACTGCGGCATCCCGTTCTGCCACAACGGCTGCCCGCTCGGGAACCTCATCCCCGAGTGGAACGACCTCGTCTACCGCGACGACTGGCGTGAGGCGATCGAGCGGCTGCACGCGACCAACAACTTCCCGGAGTTCACCGGCCGCCTGTGCCCCGCGCCGTGCGAGTCGGCGTGCGTCCTCGGGATCAACTCCGACCCCGTGGCGATCAAGCGGGTCGAGGTCGAGATCATCGACCGCGCCTTCGCCGAGGGCTGGGTCACCCCGCAGCCCCCGGCCGCCAAGACCGGCAGGAAGGTCGCGGTCGTCGGCTCGGGGCCGGCTGGCCTCGCCGCCGCCCAGCAGCTCACCCGCGCCGGGCACGACGTCGTCGTGTTCGAGCGGGCCGACCGGATCGGCGGGCTGCTCCGCTACGGCATCCCCGAGTTCAAGATGGAGAAGCGGCACGTCGACCGCCGCATCGCCCAGATGGAGGCCGAGGGCACCGAGTTCCGCACCGGCGTCAACGTCGGTGTGGACGTCACCGTGGCCCGGCTCCGCGAGGAGTTCGACGCCGTCGTGCTGGCGGGCGGCGCCACGGCCTGGCGCGACCTGCCGGTGCCCGGTCGCGAGCTCAAGGGCGTCTACCAGGCGATGGAGTATCTCCCGCCGGCCAACAAGGTCCAGGAGGGCGACTACGCCGAGTCGCCGATCTCGGCCGAGGGCAAGCACGTCGTCGTGATCGGCGGCGGCGACACCGGCGCCGACTGCATCGGCACGGCGATCCGCCAGGGCGCCCTGTCGGTGACCCAGCTGGAGATCATGCCGCGGCCCCCGGCGGCCCGTCCGGGCAGTCAGCCGTGGCCGACGTACCCGATGCTGTTCAAGATGGAGAGCGCCCACGAGGAGCTGGAGGCCGGGGCGGGCGACCGCGTGTACGCGGTGTCCACCACCGAGTTCGCGGGCGACGACGAGGGCAACGTGCGGGCGCTGCGCCTGGTCGAGGTCGAGGGCCCGGCGGCGGGGTTCACGCCGATCCCCGGCACCGAGCGGGAGATCCCGGCCGAGCTGGTGACGCTCGCCATGGGCTTCCTGGGCCCGGAGAAGGGGCCGCTGCTGAACGACCTCGCGGCGCTGTCCGGCGACCCCGAGTCGTTCTTCGACGCCCGGGGCAACGTGGCCAGGAACGCGTCGTACCAGACGTCGGTCGAGGGCGTCTTCGCGGCCGGCGACATGGGCCGGGGCCAGTCGCTGATCGTGTGGGCGATCGCCGAGGGCCGATCGGCGGCGGCGGCGGTGGACCGCTACCTGAGCGGGCGGACCGTCCTGCCCGTTCCCATTCCGCCGACCGCGCGGCCTCTCGTCTGAGATGTGACCCGCCGCCGTGGTCCCAGGGGACCGGACCACGGCGGTCGGGGTGTAGGGGATAAAGCGGGCATATCCCTTTTCGGGGGGCCGGGTTGCGAGTGCGCACGGCCGCCGGGGAGGATGCTGAGCCCGGATCGAGGGACCCCGGCGCAGGGGTCCCGCAACCGAGGAGGATCGTTGCACGCACGGGGGCGGCTCGCCGGGGCCATCATGTCCATCACCATGCTCGGCGGGCTGGGGGCCGCGGCACTGCCGGGGGCGGCGTCCGCGACCGAGCCCGCGCAGAACTACCTGGTCTTCTACAAGGACGGCGGCCGCGACGCCGCGCAGCGGGCGGCCGAGGCCGCCGGAGGAACGGTCCAAGGGAGGGACGACAAGCTCGGCTACCTCGTCGTACGCGCGTCCGACCCCGAGAGGATCGGCGCCGACCCCTCCGTGGTCGGCGTCACGCTCGACCGTCCCATCGGCAAGGCCGCCGGCGCACCCGTCGCCTCCGCCGCCCGGCCTGTGGACCACGCGGCGGGCGGCGCCGCCCGGCGGGCGCCCGGCGGCGACCCGCTGTCGGACCGCCAGTGGGACATGAAGATGATCGGCGCCACCCCCGCCGGGTCGTACGCCAAGATGCGGGGCAGCCACAAGGTGCTGGTGGGCGTCATCGACACCGGAGTCGACGGCAAGCACCCCGACATCGCGCCCAACTTCAACCGCGCGCTCAGCCGCAACTTCGTCATCGACCAGCCCACCGACGAGAACGGCAAGCAGCTCGACGGGCCCTGCGAGCACAAGGGCTGCAAGGACCCCGCCGACGTCGACGACGACGGCCACGGCACCCACGTCGCGAGCACGATCGGCTCGCCGATCAACGGCCTCGGCGTCAGCGGAGTCGCCCCCGACGTGTCGCTGGTCAACCTCCGCGCCGGCACCGACTCGGGCTTCTTCTTCCTCAAGCCCACGATGGACGCCCTGGAGTACGCCGCCGACGTGGGCGTCGACGTGGTCAACATGAGCTTCTACGTCGACCCCTGGACGTTCAACTGCGCCGCCAACCCGGGCGACACGACCAGGGAGAGCCTGGAGCAGCGGGGAATCCTGGAGGGCATGCGCCGCGCGGTCAAGTACGCCCGCGCGCACGGCGTCACGATGATCAGCGCCATCGGGAACGAGGGCCTCGACCTCGGCAAGCCGAAGACGGACGCCTCCAGCCCGGACTACCCCAAGGGCCACGAGAAGAAGCGAACCATCGACAACACCTGCCTCAACGTCCCGGCCGAACTCGACGGCGTCATCTCGGTGTCCTCCGTCGGCCCGAGCGGCCGCAAGGCGCCGTACTCCGACTACGGCGTCGAGCAGACCGACATCGCCGCGCCGGGCGGTGACATGTTCGACAGCGGCACCGGTCTTCAGGGCGCGAGCCGGGAGATCCTGGCCGCCGCTCCCGAGAACGTCATGCGTGCCAAGGGTCTCATCGACGCCGCGGGCAAGCCGAAGACGTCCTCGGTGATCCGCGAGTGCCACGACGGGAAGTGCGCCTACTACCAGTACATGGAGGGCACCTCGATGGCCGCGCCGCACGTCACCGGAGTGGCGGCGCTGATCATCGGGCGGTTCGGCAAGCCGGGCAAGGGCGGGCTCCAGATGGACCCCGCCCAGGTTGAGCGCCTGCTGTACGCGACGGCGACCCCGAAGGGCTGCCCCACCCCCCGGACCCACCGGTACGGCACGGGCGAGACCCAGCTCTGCGAGGGTCCCGGGGCGAAGAACGGCTTCTTCGGCCACGGCCTGGTCGACGCGGCACGGGCCGCCACCGTCTCGCCCTGATCCCTCGAACGCCGCCCTGAGTGGCCGGCCCTGGTCGCGTGCCCGTCTCCCGGGCCGGTCGCGCGATCGCGGCGTCCTGGCGAGCGTGGTGTCCATCCGGGTCGGCGGGAGCGTCGCGAACGCGCCGGTGACGAGCTGGACGTCCCGGAAGCGCACCGGTGTGTCGGTGTCGTCGCGCACGGAGATCTCCAGCTCGTGGGACGTCTCGTCGCTGCGCCATCGGTTGAGCGACACGGAAACGCCCGACGGCGGCGCGTCCGATTCGGTACCCTGGCCTCCGCACGCCGCCAGGGTGAACAGCGCCGTTATTACCCCCCAGGTCCGGGTACGTCCCAAGGCTGCCAAGGCTAGGGCACGCGGATGATCGCGTGAAGTGTCTGAACATTTGGCGACAGCTGTGTGCGCGTCATTGCAAGTGGTCTGTACCAATTAGGGTAGTGCTGTGAGTCGTCGAGCAAAGATCGTCTGTACCCTCGGGCCCGCCACCTCCTCGCCGGAGCGCCTACGCGAGCTCATCAAGGCGGGCATGAACGTGGCCCGCTTCAACCTCTCGCACGGCAGCCACGAGCTGCACAAGGAGGTGTTCGACCGGGTCAGGGCCGCCGCCGACGAGCTGGGCTGCGCCGTCGGGGTCCTCGCCGACCTGCAGGGCCCCAAGATCCGCGTCGGCCGCTTCGCCTCCGGCCCCGTACGGCTCGGCTACGGCGACGTCTTCACCATCACCACCGAGGACGTCCCCGGCGACCGTGACATCGTCTCCACGACGTACGAGGGCCTTCCGGGCGACGTCAAGCCCGGTGACACGATCCTCGTGGACGACGGCCGGCTGAACTTCGAGGTGACCGCCGTCGAAGGGCCGCGCGTCGTCACCCGTGTCGTCATCGGCGGCATGATCTCCGACAACAAGGGCCTCAACCTCCCCGGCGTCGCCGTCAGCGCTCCCGCGCTCACGGAGAAGGACGAGGAGGACCTGCGCTGGGCGTTGCGCACCGGCTTCGACATGATCGCCCTGTCGTTCGTCCGGTCGGCGGACGACGCCACGCTCATCCACGCGATCATGGAGGAGGAGGGCGTCCGCCTCCCGGTCCTCGCGAAAATCGAGAAGCCGCAGGCCGTCGACCACCTCGAGGAGATCGTCGACGCCTTCGACGGCGTGATGGTCGCCCGCGGCGACCTCGGCGTCGAGCTCCCGCTGGAGCAGGTGCCGATCGTCCAGCGCCGCATCATCGAGCTGTGCCGGGAGAAGGCCCACCCCGTGATCGTGGCCACCCAGATGCTCGACTCGATGATGAGCGCCCCGCGGCCCACCCGCGCCGAGGCGTCCGACGTCGCGTACGCGGTGATGGACGGTGCGGACGCGGTGATGCTGTCCGGCGAGACCTCGGTCGGCACCTACCCGATCGAGTCGGTCTCCACGATGGCCCGCATCGCGGTCGCCGCGGAGGGCACCTACCTGCAGGCCACCCACACGCTGGAGCGCCTGCCCGAGACGACCGGCGGCGCCATCGCCCGGGCCGCGGCCGAGGTCGGCGCCATCGTCGGGGCCAAGGCCCTGGTGGCGTTCACGATGTCCGGGGAGACCGCCCGGCGGTTGGCCCGCTACCGCTCGCCGATCCCGCTGCTGGCGTTCACCTCCAACCCGCAGGTGCGCGGCCAGCTCGCGCTGACCTGGGGCGTCGAGACGTTCGAGGTGCCGTTCGTCCACCACACCGACGACATGGTCCGTCAGGTGGAGGCGTCGCTGCTGTCGCTGGGCGTGTGCGAGAAGGGCGACAAGGTCGTCGTCGTCGCAGGCTCCCCGCCCGGCAACCACGGCTCCACCAACGCGCTGCGGGTCCACACGATCGGCTCGGCGGTCGCCCACCCGTCGTCCTGACGCCGGTTTCCCCAGGGCCGCGGGCCTGGGGCACCCGGCGGCGGGGGAAAACCCCTTGAAGGCGCGGCGCCCTTCGACGGAGCATGGCAGGAGCGAGTCGATCCGTCCTGTCAGACGCCGGAGGAGCGCTGCGCCCGTTGATGGCATCCCGCCAGGCACCCGAGCCTGATGTCCGCCTGTCGTCATGGCGCTCGCTGTGGCGGTTGAGGTCCTACCTGCGCCCGTACGTGCCCAGCCTGGTGGTTTCCTGGCTCGCGGCGCTGCTCGGGATCGCCGCCGGCACGGTGATCCCGCTGGTGAGCAAGGAGATCATCGACGGTCCGGTGGCCCACGGGGACCTCGCCGGGCTGATCCCGCTCGGGCTGCTGGCCCTCGGCCTCGGCGTCGCCGAGGCCGTTCTCACGTTCGTCCGCCGGTGGTCGCAGGCCGGGCCGGTCCTCGGCCTCGAGACCGCCATCCGCGACGACCTCTACCGGCACCTCCAGCGGCTGCCGATGGGCTTCCACGACCGTTGGCAGTCGGGTCAGCTGCTGTCCCGGGCGACGACCGACCTGTCGACGATCCGCCGGTTCCTCGGCTTCGGCGTGCTGTTCCTCATCATGAACATCCTGCAGCTCACCGCGGTCACCGTGGTGCTCCTGCGGATGTACTGGCCGCTCGGCCTGCTCGTCGCCGTCTCCGCCGTCCCGGTCGTCGTCCTGTCGCTGCGGTTCGAGCGGCGCTACATCGTCATCTCCCGGCAGGTGCAGGACCAGCAGGGCGACCTCGCCACGCTGGTCGAGGAGTCGGCCGTGGGAGTCCGCACGGTCAAGGCGTTCGGCCGGCGCGAGCACGTCTTCGCGAGCTACGCCTCCGCCGCCCGCGAGATCCGCCGCACCTCCCTGGCGAAGGTGCGGCTGGCCTCCCGGTTCTTCACCTTCCTCGAAGTCGTGCCGAACGTCACACTCGCCCTGGTTCTGCTGCTCGGCGCGATCGCGGTCGGCGCCGGCGCGCTGACGCTCGGCACCCTGGTCGCCTTCACCACGCTGGTCCTGCAGCTCGTCTGGCCGGTCGCCTCGCTCGGCTACATCCTCGCCATGGGCCAGGAGGCCATGACCTCCGCCGATCGGGTGGTCGAGGTGCTCGACACGGTGCCCGCGATCAGCGGCGGCCCGGCGGTCATCGACCGCCCGCGCGGCCTCGTGCGCTTCGAGGGCGTGGAATTCCGGTTCCCGGGGGCCGGCCGTCCGCTGCTGCGCGACGTGTGGCTGGAGGTGCGGCCAGGGGAGACCGTCGCGCTGGTGGGGGCCACCGGGTCGGGCAAGACGACGCTGACCGCGCTCGTGCCCCGCCTGCTCGACGTCACCGCCGGGCGCGTCACGATCGACGGGCACGACGTGCGGGACCTGTCGCTGACCTCGCTGCGCTCGGTGGTCGCCACCGCGTTCGAGGAGCCGACGCTGTTTTCGATGAGCGTGCGCGAGAACGTCACGCTCGGCCACGGCGACGCCTCCGAGGAGGAGATCAGGCAGGCACTGGAGATCGCGCAGGCGACGTTCGCCTACGACCTGCCGTGGGGGCTCGACACCCGCATCGGAGAGCAGGGAATGTCGCTGTCGGGCGGTCAGCGGCAGCGGCTCGCGCTGGCCAGGGCGATCCTCGGCCGGCCACGGGTGCTCGTCCTCGACGACACCCTGTCGGCGCTCGACGTGGAGACCGAGGCGCTGGTGGAGGAGGCGCTGCGGCGGGTGCTCGCCGAGGCCACCGGCATCGTCGTGGCGCACCGCGCCTCGACCGTGCTGCTCGCCGACCGGGTGGCGTTGCTGCGCGACGGCACCGTCACGCACGTCGGCCGCCACGGCGACCTGCTGTCGGCCGTGCCGGAGTATCGCGAACTGCTCGCCCAGGACGCCGACCTCGACCCCGAGGGATCGATGCGATGAGCCGCGAAGCGGGCAACACCAAGCGAGCCGACGAGCGAGCGGGAAACACCGAGCGAACCGATGGCGAAGCGGGAGACACCGAGCGAGCCGGAGGGGCGCGCCGCCGGTCTGGACTGAGGAGCGAGGAACGAGCGACGAGGGAAGCATTTACTGCGCGCCTCCGGCGCGACCCCGGCGGAAGTGAGCGCCCCGACGAGCGAGCGGGCAACACAGCCTGGCGGGGGGTGGCCGCCGAGGACAGGGACGACATCTCCGAGCGTGTCTCCCTGCTGCTGCGCACCCGGTCGCGCCGTCTGCTCGGCGACCTGCTGCGCCCGCACCGCGGTGCGATCGCCGTGCTCACGGCGGTCATCGTGGTGTCCAACGCGGCCGGGCTGGCCCTGCCGTACCTGGTGAAGGCGGGCATCGACGACGGCATCCCGCCCATGCTGCGCGGGCAGGGCACGGGCACGTTGCTCGCGATCGTCGGCGCGGTGCTGGCCGCCGCGCTCACGCAGGCGCTCACCAGGCAGGCGTTCCTGCAGATGTCAGGCCGGATCGGGCAGGACATCCTGCTGGAGCTGCGCCGCCGGGTCTTCGACCATTTCCAGCGCCTGTCGCTGTCGTTCCACGAGAAGTACACCTCCGGGCGGGTCATCTCCCGGCTGACCTCCGACGTCGACGCCATCGCGGAACTGCTCGACTCGGGTTTCGACGGCCTGGTGACGGCCGTGCTCACGCTGTGCGGCACCGCGGTCATGCTGCTCGTGCTCGACGTGCGCCTCGGCCTGGTGGCGCTGCTGCCGCTGCCGGTCCTGCTGCTGTTCACCCGGTGGTTCCGCCGCCAGTCGAGCGTCGTCTACCGCCGTACGCGGGAGGCGGTCGCGCTGGTCATCGTCCACTTCGTGGAGTCGATGACCGGGATCCGCGCGGTGCAGGCGTTCCGCAGGGAGCCGCGCAACCAGGAGATCTTCGAACGGCTCAACGCGGACTACCGCGCCGCCAACGTGCGCGGCTCGCGCCTGGTGGCCGTGTTCATGCCCGGGATCAAGCTGATCGGCAACGTCACCGTCGCCGCGGTCCTGCTGTACGGCGGCCTGCTCGCGCTGCACGGCACGGTCACGGTCGGCGTGCTCGCGGCGTTCCTGCTCTATCTGCGCCAGTTCTACGAGCCGATGCAGGAGATCAGCCAGTTCTACAACACCCTGCAGTCGGCGGGGGCGGCGCTGGAGAAGCTGTCGGGTGTGCTGGAGGAACGGCCCTCGGTGGCCGAGCCCCGCCGTCCGGCGCCGTTGCCGCGTGCCGCAGGGGAGTTGCGCTTCGAGGCCGTCCGGTTCGCCTACTCCGACGGCCCGCCGGTGCTGCCGCTGCTCGACCTGGAGATCCCCGCCGGGCAGACCGTGGCCGTCGTCGGCACCACGGGCGCGGGCAAGACCACGCTGGCCAAGCTCATCGCCCGGTTCCACGATCCGGTCGCCGGGCGGGTGCTGCTCGACGGCGTGGACCTGCGCGACCTGGACGAGGACACCCTGCGCCGCCACGTGGTGATGGTCACCCAGGAGAACTACCTGTTCAGCGGGACGATCGCGGACAACGTGCGGTTCGGCCGGCCCGGGGCCACGATGCCGCAGATCACGGAGGCCGCCGAGGCCATCGGCGCGCACATGTTCGTCTCCGCGCTTCCCGACGGGTACGAGACGCAGGTCGGCAAGCGCGGCGGCCGCATGTCGGCGGGGCAGCGGCAGCTCGTGGCGTTCGCCCGGGCCTTCCTCGCCGACCCGGCCGTGCTGATCCTCGACGAGGCCACCTCGAGTCTCGACGTGCCGAGCGAGCGCCTCGTGCAGCGGGCGCTGCGGACGATCCTCGCCGACCGCACCGCGCTGATCATCGCGCACCGCCTGTCCACCGTGGAGATCGCCGACCGGGTGCTCGTGATGGAGCACGGCCGGATAGTGGAGGACGGCCCACCGGATCGGCTGATCGCCGGCGCCGGCCGCTTCGCCCGCCTCCACCGCGCCTGGCTCGACAGCCTCGCCTGATCCCCTCCCACCCCGCGTGATCGTGCACACATCCCCGCGCGGGCCGTACACGCATGCCGGACGTCGTTCGTGGTCTCGCGATCGCCGGACTACTCCCGGCGTCTTAGCCCGGCCGGTCGCGGGTGATCCCTGTGAGGTAGCGGCAGATGACTCCGTGAGCGGGACGACGCCGGTCTCCCGCGGGGCGACGATTGCCGGTCATGAGAACCCGAGTGACGTCCGGCTTCCACGCCTTCCTGACGCGCCCGCCGTACGAACCGGCCTTCGGCCGGGAGGACCCGGTCACGATCGTGGGCCGCTACCGCACCCACAGCCTCGAATACCGCATCGACGGCAGCGTCGATGCGATCACCCGGGCGGTGGAGTCGTGAACCTCACTCTCGTCGGCTCGACCGGCCGCACCGGCCGCCACGTCCTGGCCGGGGCGCTGCGGCGCGGCCACCGGGTCACCGCCTTCACCCGCGACGCCGCGGCCCTGGAGGCGCGGCCGCACGTCGTGGTCGAAGGCGACGGCCGCGACCCGGAGAAGATGCGCACGGCGGTGGCGGGCGCCGACGCGGTGATCTCCATCATCAACGGCGGCGACAGTCGCGACCCGCACCGCGCGGCGCAGGCCACCCGCACCATCATGCGGGCCATGACCGAGACGGGGGTCAGGCGGCTGATCGTCACCACCCCCTACCCGATCGTCGCCCGCAGGCCGTTCCCGCTCATGTGGCTGCTGCGCCGCCTGCTGGCCGTCCCCTATGCCGACGCCCGCGACCTGGAACAGGCCGTCCGGGCGAGCGACCTGGACTGGACCATCGTCCGGCTGACCCGGCTCACCGACCGGCCCGCCGCCGGGGCGGTCGTGATCCACCGCGAGCTGCCGGCCAAGCCGCGTGCCCTGACCCGGGCGGACGTGGCGAACACCCTGCTGGACATCGCGCAGGAGGGTCACCTGAGCGGCGTGGCCGTGAACGTCCACGGGCGCTGAGCCGACTACGAGATCATGCCGGAGGTGGAGGGAGGAGGCGCTCCATGGCGGGACGCAGGGGCGGGCCGATCTCCACCGGGCGGCGGGTGCGCCGGTCCACGAAGACGTGGGTGAAGACGCCTTCGGCGACCAGCGTGTCCCCGGCGAACAGGCCGAGCTCGTAGCGCACGCTGGACCTGCCGAGGTGACCGATCCGCAGGCCCACGCCGATCACCTGCGGGAAGGACACCGAGGCCCGGTAGGAGCAGCGTGACTCCACGCACAGCCCGATGGCCGGGCCCTCGTGGATGTCCAGCCCGGCCTCCTCGATCAGCCAGGTGTTGATCACGGTGTCCATCAGCGAGTAGTGCACGACGTTGTTGACGTGCCCGTAGACGTCGTTGTCCTGCCAGCGGGTGGGCACGTCCCGCCAGTGCGGATACGCTGCTCGGTCCTTCACAGGCCCAGGTCCGTGGAGGCCGGAGCCATGCCTCCGGCGGCGGGTTCCCCGGTCCGGTGGTCCTCGCCGTAGACGGTACGTCGCATCGATTCTCCAGACGATTGTTCGGTACCGGGATAGTAGCGAGCACCCACCCCGGCGCGGGCGCGGGCCTGTCCGTGTCAGCCCACCGGCACCGGGTAGTCCTTCGCCAGCTCGGAGACCTCCGCCTCCCTGGAGACCACCGCGCCGCCGAGCGCCGCCTTGTCGGGCTTGAGCACGTACGACGACCGGGAGGCGGGCTTGTCGAAGAACGTGAAGTCCATCGGCGTGCCGAAGTCGCCGCCGAAGTTCGACTGCGAGCGGTGCGCGGTCAGAACGCCCTCCCGGGTGAGGTCCTTGGCCTCGCACGCCTTCTTCATCGCCTCGTCCACGATCATCGCCGCGCTCCAGCCGGTGGGCACGCCGCTGTCGAGCGTCTCGCCTGGATACTTCGCCCGGTAGTCGGCCACCAGCTTCCGCATCGCCGGGTTCTGCGCGCTGACCGGCGTCCCGGCCGACACGTAGGAGAAGTCCTTCAGCAGGGCCGGCCCGGCCGGCGTCGCGAGAAGCTGCGGCGAGTACGCCGAGTTGCTGCCGACGAAGGGCACGTCCATGCCCTTGGCCAGGGACACGCCGACCAGAGAGGCCGTCTGCCGGGGGCCCACCGAGACGAGCACGGCCTTCACCCCGGCCGCCTTGAACGCCGCCACCTGCGCGCTCATGTCCTGGTCGGTCGCCTTGATCTTCTGTTCGACGACCTCCAGGCCGAGCTTGCCCGCGGCGTACGTCGAGCCGTTCAGCGAGCTCTCGCCGTAGTCGCCCTCGAAGTACAGATGCCCGATCTTGTCGCCGGACTTGATCCCCTTCTCCTTCGTCAGGAACTCGACGGCGTTGATCATGTCGACGTCGTACGTCGTGCCGGTCACCTGGATGGCCCGGCTGCCGAGCAGCGTGGTCGCCCACGCCATCGGGATCGTGAGCAGCTTGTCGCCGTCGATGCGCTGCTTCAGCGCGGTGATCATCGGGGATCCGATGAACTGCACGATGGCCGCCGACTTGGGCGCGACCTCGGTGTAGGCGGCCACCGCCTTCTGCGTGTCATAGCCGTGGTCACGCACGACCAGCTCGTACTTGCGGCCGCAGACGCCACCGGCGGCGTTGACCTGGTCGAAGTACAGCTGCTGCGCCTGCGTCTGGCTCTTGCCGAACGACGCGTACGGGCCGGTGAGGTCGGTGAGCGCGCTCACGGTGATCGTGGTGGCCGTGACGCCGGGGCCGGTCGTGATCCCGTCACCGCCGGCCGCAGCCCCGGCGCCTCCGCCACCGCCCGTGGCCTTGCCGCTGGCGCAGCCCGCGGCCGAGGCCGCGACGGCCAGGGACAGCAGGGCTATCGCCGCGACGCCGGCGCGGGTGCCGATTTCGCCCATCTGAGCTCCTTGAGTCGAACGCGGCCGAGCCGCGTGGCGAGCCCGGCCAGACCACCGGGCAGGAACAGCACCACCGCGACGACGGCGGCGCCGTAGAGGATCCGCGCGGCCTCGGCGGGGGAGACCCCGCCGGAACCCGGCTCGGCCACCAGCGGCAGGGCGTCGCTGTAGCGCGTGAGCAGCTGGGGGAGCAGGGAGACGAACGCGGCCCCGGCGACCGCCCCGGCGACCGATCCCAGGCCGCCGATCACGATCATCGCGAGGTAGTCGAGCGACAGCAGCACGCCGAAGTAGTCCGGCACGACCTGCTGGAAGACCAGGGCGACCAGCACCCCGGCGAGCCCGCCGTACATGGACGACAGGACGAACACGCCCGCGCGGTACCGGGCGACGGGGACGCCCATGACCCCCGCGGCGATCTCGTGGTCCCTGATCGTGTTCATCGCCAGGCCGGGACGGCCGCGCAGCACGCCCCTGGCGAACGCCGCCGCCCCCGCGAGCAGCACGATCCCGAGGAACCACAGCCGTTCGAGCGAACCGAACGGCACGTTCAGCACCACCAGCTCCGGAGTGTCGGCGAAGACGAGACCGAAAAGCTCCATCGGCGGCACCGGCCGTCCGTTGAAGCCGCCGGTCACCGGCTCGGCGTTGAACAGGATGTGCTGGCCGGCGAAGATCAGGCCGAGCGTGGCGATGCCGAGGTACGCGCCCCTGAGGCGGCCCGCGATCGGGCTGAACAGGCCACCGGCCACCCCCGCGACGGCCACCGCCGCCACGGCCGCGAGCGGCGTCGGCAGCCCCGCGTCCGACGACAGGGAGACGTAGGAGTACGCCCCGACCGCGAGGAAGAAGGCATGTCCCAGGGACAGCTGCCCGGTCGCCCCGGTCAGCAGGGTGATCCCGATCGCGCCGATCGCCGCCGACATCGCGAACAGCCCCGCCTGCAGCCAGAACCCCTCCAGGTAGAAGGGCACCGCGACGGCCACCGCGAGCGCCGCCGCCCACAGCGCGGTCCGCAGGGGCCGGAACGCGCGCCGCCCGGACGTGGCGGGCGTGGGCACGGTGGGCGCGGTGGGCGCGGTGGGCGCGGTGGGCGCGGTGGGCGCGGTGGGCGCGGTGAACGCGGTGAGCGCGGGCGTGCCGGCTGTGCGGGTGTCCGGCGAGGGTGTCCCGGCGGGGGCCGTGCCGGGCGCGGGCGTGGGCTCAGACACGGGCCGGCTCCTTCGTGCCGAACAGCCCGGAGGGCCGCAGCAGCAAGATCACGATCATGACGAGGAACGGCGCCGCGTCGCCGATGCCGCGGCCCAGGAAGGCCAGCTCGCTCTGGTAGCCGTTCATCAGCGTCTCGGTGACGCCCACGATCAGCCCTCCGGCCAGCGCGCCCGTGGTCGAGTCGAGCCCGCCGAGGATGGCCGCGGGAAACGCCTTCATCGCCACCGCGGCCGTGCCCCTGTCGAGACCCGGCGTCGGGAAGACGCACAGGAACACCGCCGCGACCGCGGCCAGCGCCCCGGCGACGGCCCAGGCGCCGAGCGACACCCGGCCGAGCCGCACGCCCATCAGCGCGGCGGTCTCCGCGTCCTCGGCCGTGGCGCGCATCGCCACGCCCCAGCCGGTGAACCTGAAGGCGAGCAGGAACGCCACGATCAGCGCGGCGGCCACCACGAGGGCGACGACGCGGGTCTCGGCGACCGTGATCGGGCCAAGCCGCAGCACCCGGTCGCCCCAGGGGTCGCCCAGGGCGAGCACCTCGGTGCCGATCTGGCGGGTGAGCTCGGTCGTGAGCAGGATGTCCACGCCGATCGTGACGATGGCCGGCACGCCGCGCGAGCCGGCGCGTGCCCGGCGCAGGATCAGGAACTCCACCAGCGCGCCGACCAGCGCCGCCGCGGCGATCCCGGCGGCCAGCGCCGCTCAGAATCCGATCAGCGGGTGCAGCCGGGCGATCACGTAACCGCCGGCCAGCAGCAGCGACGCGTGGGTGAAGTTGACCACCTCGGTCGCCTTGTAGATCACCACGAAGCCGAGCGCGATCAGCGCGTACACGGCTCCGACCGAGATGCCGTTGACGAGCAGCTCCAGGAAGACCGCCATCACGCCTCCCCGCCGCTGTGGTCGTCGCCGAAGTCGCCCAGATAGGCGCGGATCACCTCGGGGTCGCGCTGGACCTCCTCGGGCGGCCCGTCCGCGATGCGCCTGCCGAAGTCGAGCACCGTCACGGCGTCGGCGATCCGCATGACCATGCCCATGTCGTGCTCGACCAGCAGGATCGAGATGCCGAGGCTGTCGCGCACCGACCGGATGAGGGCCGTCATCTCCCGCCGCTCGCCGCCGTTCATCCCCGCGACCGGCTCGTCCAGCAGCAACAGCCGCGGCTCCATGCACAGCGCCCGGGCCAGCTCCACCCGCTTCTGCGTGCCGTACGGCAACAGCCCCACCGGGGCGGACAGCACGTCGCCGACGCCGGTGAACTCCGCGATCTCCGCCACGCGCGCGCCGTGCCTTAGGGCCTCACGCCTGGCCGAGGGCAGCCGCAGGCCGGCCGACACGAGACCGGCCCGGGTCAGGCGGTGCCGGCCGAGCATGAGGTTGTCGCGGACCGTCAGCCGCGGGGACAGGGCGATGTTCTGGAACGTCCGGGCCACGCCCAGCGCCGCCACCCGGTGCGGGCGCAGCGAGGTCAGTTCGGCGCCGCCCAGGCGCACGCTGCCGGAGGCGGCGCGGTAGACGCCCGACAGCACGTTGAAGCAGGTCGACTTGCCCGCGCCGTTCGGGCCGATCAGCGCGTGCACGGCGCCGGGGGCCACGGTGAAGCTGACCGCGTCGAGTGCGATGAGCCCGGCGAACCGGACCGTGACCTCGCTGACCACGAGTTCCACCGGCCCGTCGCCGTCGACCGTACCGACCGGTTGGTTTCTCTGGAGCACGCGAAGGCGCCGCGTGAGCTGCGCGGGCGGTTCGCCGAGGCGGTGCGTCATGCCGTCCATCTCGTCAGCCCGTTTCTCTCTCGCCTCGCCCGCGCAGGGTCGGTACCGACCGGTCGGTCTGTCTCGGGCACGCCAACGCCCAGGTAGCGGCGGCGCACCTCGTCGCCGGCCGCCAGGTCCGCCGCCGGCCCCGACAGCGCCACCTCGCCCACCTCCAGCACGTACGCCCGCCCGGCCAGGGCGAGAGCCATCGCCGCGTTCTGCTCCACCAGCAGCACCGACGTGCCCTGGGCGTTGATCTGCCGCACGGTCTCGGCGATCCGGGCCGCCATCAGCGGCGCGAGCCCGAGCGTCGGCTCGTCCAGGAGCAGCAGCGAGGGCCCGGCCATGAGCGCCCGGCCGATGGCCAGCATCTGCTGCTCACCGCCCGACAGAAGGCCCGCCCGCTGATGGGCGCGCTCGGCCAGCACCGGGAAGAGGCCGAGCACCCGCTCACGGGCCGCCGCCGCCCGCCTGCCCGGCACGCCCAGCGCACCGGCGCGCAGGTTCTCCGCGACCGTCATCCGGGCGAACACCCGCCGTCCCTCCGGCACCTGGACCACGCCGCGCCGGACGACGGCCGCCGCCGGCACGCCGTCGAGCCGGAGTCCGCCGAAGGCGACCGTCCCCGACGTGATCGAGCCCCGGTGGAACCGCAGCGTCCCCGACACGGCACGCAGCAGCGTCGTCTTGCCCGCGCCGTTCGCGCCGAGCACCGCCGCCACCGAACCGCGGGGCACGGCCAGGTGGACGCCCCGCAGGGCGCGCACGGGGCCGTACCGCACCTCCAGGCCTCTGATCTCGAGGCCGCCGGTCTCCGGGTTCGCAGTCTCCGGGTTCGCAGTCTCCGGGCTCCCGATCTCCGGGCCGCCGGTCCCCGGGTCCGCCTCACCGAACATCCGCGCCTCCTGTGACTTCGATGAAGGCACACCCAACCCACCGTGGTCGAGGGCCGTCCAGCACCGGGAGGCAAGTCGGGACGCCGGCCCACGCCCGTCGCCCGCGCGTTGTGCTCCAGCACAGTCCCGCATCACGAAACGAAAACCGAACCTTGTTCCGGACGCGGCCGGCTGGCACATTCGGGACATGAGGTCCAGGACGGACTCCGAGGTGCGCGAAATGCTGCGGGCCTCCGCCGCGGGCCTGCTGGAACGGCTCCCCGAGCTCGCCGACGAGCTGGTGAAGCGCGGCAGGGAAAGCGACGAGGCCTACCGCATGACGGTCCCCTACGAGGACCACTGGAAGAGCACCCACGAGGGGCTGCGTGTCGGCATCACCGCGATCCTGCAGCCCCGGCACGAGCGGCGTGACGTCGCCTACGCCCAGACGGTCGGGCGCAGGCGGGCCGAGTTCGGGCTCCCGCTGGACTCGCTCATGCGCAGTTACCGGCTGGCGGCGCAGGTGACCTGGGACGGCTTCATCGGCATCATCGGCGACCAGGGCCCCGAACGGCTGCCCGCCCTGCTGCGCAGCGCCACCCACGTGTGGCATGCCATCGACCGCCAGGCCGTGGCGGCGGCCGACGCCTACCGCCGCCGGGAGAACGAGCTGCTCGGCCGGACGAACCAGCGGGTGGACGCCATGCTCGACGCCCTCCTGGAGGGCCGCGCCGATCCCGCGGTGGCCGGCGTGGCGGCCGGCGCCCTCGGCCTGCCCGAGCACGGACGCTATGCGGTCGTCGCGACACGGCTGCCCGCCCAGCCCGACCGGGTGCACCGGCCCGACGAGATCGGCGGGCTGCGCTTCCTCTGGCGCATGCGCCCCGACCTGGAGGTGGCGGTCGTGTATCTCGGCGACCGGGAGCTGGACGACCTGGTCGCCGCCATCGCTCCGGTCGTATGCGCGAGCGCCGGCGTCAGCCCGGTGGTGGAGAGCCTCGCCGACCTGGGCACGGCCCGCCGCCTGGCGGAGGTGGCCATGCGCACATGCTCGGGCACCGGGCCGGAGATCGCACGGCTCGACCGGCGGCTGCCCGCCGCCCTGGTGGTCTGCCAGCCGGAGCTGGCCGGGCACCTCGCCGGCGGCGTCCTCGGCCCGATCACCGCCTCACCCGACGGCGGCGTGCTGCTGGCGACGCTGGAGGCGTGGCTGCGCTGCGAGGGGTCCGCGGCCCGGGCGGCGGCCGAGCTCTACTGCCACCGCAACACCGTCTTCAATCGGGTCCGCCGCATCGAGCAGCTCACCGGCCGGTCGCTGGCCCGTCCCCTGGACGTCGTCGAGCTCTCCCTCGCCCTCGACGCCGTCCGACTCCTCCCCGGCGGCTGATTTCGCGCATTCAGAGTGACTGAGTGGTAACAACACGTATCCTTTGCCCACTGTGGCTCTCTTGGCGTTCCGGAGACGGTCTGCATCGAGGCGCGCGACCAGTGGCATGACAGACGAGATCGCGCGTTGGTGGATGCGCTGCGAGGGGCCGGACGAGTCGAGCGGAGCCTCTGCTCTGGCTTGCCGACGTGCTCGTGGGCAGTGTCGTGTGGTGGCTTGGAGGCGAGGGTGAGAGCTTCGACATCATCCGGCCTAAGATCGAGTTCTTGTAGCCGCTTGCCGCTGGGTCTGACCCGAAATCGCGAAGGCCGGGCGCCCGATTCCATCGGGAGGTCCCGGCCTCACTTCCGCGGCCCCAGCGGAGCCCGGCGATCACAGTGTGTCACCGGTGCCGACTCGAGCACAACCAGGGCGCATCAGAGAGGCTGCATGACCACGGTCGCGCTGGCCGCCGGCCGCTCCTGCCGATCACACGTGGTGCACGTGCCCCGAGTGGGATTCGAACCCACACTGAATGGATTTTGAGGCCATCGACTCTGCCGATTGGTCTATCGGGGCTATTTCTGGATTTGTCCAGCTCTGGCAACGGCTACCCCTCAGCCATCGATCTGTTACGGAGATCGCTTAGGGCATCCCCTGCCGTGGTCCTAATGTAGCGGACGTCGGTAACCTCTTGTGCGTGAGTACGCAGAGGCGAGTGGTGATCGCGGAAGACGAGGCGCTGATCCGCCTCGACCTGAAGGAGATGCTCGAAGAGGACGGCTACGCCGTGGTCGGCGAGGCCGGCGACGGCGAGACAGCGGTCAAGCTCGCCATGGAGCTCCGCCCCGACCTGGTGATCCTGGACGTGAAGATGCCCGTGCTCGACGGGATCTCCGCGGCCGAGCGCATCGTCTCCGAACGGATCGCGCCGTGCCTCATCCTCACCGCGTTCTCGCAGCGCGACCTGGTCGAGCGGGCCAGGGACGCGGGTGCGATGGCCTACCTGGTGAAGCCGTTCACGAAGGGCGACCTCGTTCCGGCGATCGAGATGGCGGTCAGCCGGCACGAGGAGATCGCCGCGCTGGAGAAGGAGGTCTCCACCCTCTCGGAGCGGCTGGAGACCAGGAAGCTCGTGGAGCGGGCGAAGGGCCTGCTCATGGCCCAGCACGGGTGGACGGAGCCGCAGGCCTTCCGGTGGATCCAGAAGGCGTCGATGGACCGGCGGATGAGCATGCGCCAGGTGGCGCAGATCGTGGTGAACGAGAGCGGAGGCGAGGCCCAGCCGCCCGCGTGAGCGGGTGCGCGCCCGGAAGGCTCCTGGTAGGGGCCCGCGGGCCACGGTTGAGGAGTTATTACGACTCCGCATCCAAGTGCGGACAGTTCTGATGCATCCCTGGTCGGGCCGTGGCTGGCCTATGTACCTTTCAGCCATTCGATCGGGTACCAGTCGGCAGCGCTGCCGATTCCCGGGCCTGGATGAAGGAGATGCTTCATGATCCGCATTGCCCCCCTTGGGCGGGCGCTGGCCGTCGCCGCGGCCGCCAGCCTCGCGCTGACGGCCTGTGGCGGCGGCGAGGACAGCGCCGCGCCGGCGTCCTCGGCACCGGCGGCCCAGTCCTCCGCGCCCGCCGCCACCACCGCCCAGGGTGACGGCGTTCTCACCCTAGGCGCGCTGTTGCCGCAGACGGGCGACCTGGCTTTCCTCGGCCCGCCGGAGTTCGCCGGAATCAAGCTGGCCATCAAGGAGATCAACGACGCCGGAGGTGTTCTGGGCAAGCCGGTGACCGAGATCGACACGGACTCGGGCGACACGAAGACGGACATTGCCTCCCAGTCTGTTGACAAGCTGCTGCAGCAGAAGGCGGACGCCATCATCGGGGCCGCCTCGTCCGGTGTGTCGAAGACGGTGATCGACAAGATCACCAATGCCGGCGTCGTGCAGTTCTCGCCGGCCAACACCTCGCCGGAGTTCACCACCTACAACGACAAGGGCCTGTACTTCCGCACCGCTCCCTCGGACGTGCTGCAGGGCCGCGTGCTGGGTGACCTGATCATTCAGGACGGCAGTGACAGCGTCGCCATCCTCAACCGGCAGGACTCGTACGGCACGGGGCTGGCCGACGAGGTGGAGAAGTCGGTCACCAGCGGTGGTGGCGAGGTCGTGGCGAAGACGGCGTACGACCCGGCGGCCGCCGACTTCTCCGCGGACGTCTCCAAGATCAAGGCCGCCAAGCCGAAGGCCATCGCGCTCATCGCGTTCAACGAGACCACGAAGATCATCCCCGAGCTGAAGAAGCAGGGCCTGGGCCCGGACAAGGTGAAGATCTACTTCGTCGACGGCAACACGGCCGACTACGCCGACGACTTCCCGAAGGGCACCTTGAAGGGCATCAAGGGGACCATCCCCGGCGCGGCCGCCCCGGACGACTTCCGCAAGAAGATCCTCGAGGTCGACCCGGAGCTGAAGGACTTCACCTACGGGCCGGAGGCCTACGACGCGACGAATCTGCTCGCGCTGGCCGCCGAGGCCGCACAGGACGACTCGGGCAAGGGCATCGCGTCCAAGCTGGTGGAGGTCAGCAAGGGCGGCGAGAAGTGCAAGGACTTCAAGTCCTGCGTCGAGCTGCTGAAGGCCGGCAAGGACATCGACTACGACGGCATCAGCGGGCCGGTCGAGTTCAGCGACGCCGGTGACCCGACCGAGGCGACGATCGGCGTCTACCAGTACGGCGACGACAACAAGTACAAGAACGTGGGCTACCAGTCCGGCAAGATCAGCTGACGAGAGTCCGGGAAGCGGCAGATGGAGGGCCCTGGCGTTCGGCCGGGGCCCTCGGCATGGCCGCGGCCTGGTCGCCGCCGTGGGGTCCGCCGTCGCGTTTCAGGAGGCGGGACATCCCTTCTTCACGGCGGCGGCCGCGGTTCTGTACTCCTTGAGCGCGCCGACCTGCTGGTCGAATGGGGTGGCCGCCGGCGAGAGCCGATCCGTCGTCGCCACCAGGATCGGTTCATAGGGAAGCAGTTCGCGCGGCAGGCGCGGGCCGTACTCGAGCACGACACCGTGCACGTAGGCGAGCCTGCCGCGCACCCCCTCACCGAACTTCTGCGTGTCCTCTTCGCCCGCCGGCACCAGCAGGGGCTCGGCGTATCCGATCGCGGAGACGATCCGGGCGCAGGGGTCGTCGCCGAAATCCGCGCCCACGAGGAAATGCGCGGACGAGGACGGCGAAGGCGCCGGAGGAAGGGCGGGGGAACCGCACGCGGCGAGAGCGAGGAGGGCCAGCGCCGCTCCCACGGGAAAGGCCAGGGGACGCCTGTTCATGGATCCATGGAAGCATCCTCGTCGCGCGCGGGGGTCTCTTCGAAACCTCGCCGCGGACGGGGAGGCGCATCGACACGGCCGATTCCGCCGCGAAGGAGGTCCACGCGGCCTCTGACCTCGGTAATGCTCACACCTGGGCCACACACTGGTCACCAATCAGTGACAAACCATAGGTAATAGGACGTTGGGAACTAAGCTCCGACGAAAGTGGGCGGCACGATCCCGCCTCCTACCTCGGGACACGAACCCGACAAGATCATTTGAGGGAGCACCATTGCGCAGAGCCGTGATTGCGTTCACGGCCTTCCTGGGCGGTCTCGTCATCCTGCTCACTTCTTCCGCGGCGTGGGCGGACGGCGAGGGCTTGCGGGGCACGCTCCAGAGCCAGGGCCAGCCAGTGCAGGGCGTGAAGATCACCGCGGTGACGGAGGCCGACGCGCCGGTAGGCGATGCGGCGACCGACGCCGAGGGGAAGTGGGAGATCCCCGTTCCCAAGGCGGGCACGTACAAGGTGACGCTGGACCAGTCGACCCTTCCCGCGGGTGTCGCGCTGAAGTTCAAGGACCGCACCTCGCTCACCCTGCAGGTGTTCGAGGGCAACAAGCGCAACGTCCTGTTCCCCCTGGTGCCGGCCGGCGCCGCGCAGGGGGGCGCCGACCAGGGAGGCACGGCCACCGCCGACGACGAGAGCACCTTCTGGGACGAGTTCGCCCAGCTGGCGTTCGAAGGGCTCAATCTCGGCCTGGTGATCGCCCTGGGAGCCCTGGGCATTTCGCTGATCTTCGGGACGACCGGACTCACGAACTTCGCGCACGGTGAGCTGCTGACCGTGGGCGCCTTCATCGCCTACGTCTTCAACACGACGCTCGGCCTGCACCTGCTCCTCGCCGCGCCGCTGGCGGTGATCGTGGCCGGGATCTTCGGGTACGGGCAGGAACGCTTCTTCTGGGGCCCGTTGCGCCGGCGGAAGAGCGGGCTGATCGCCATGATGATCATCTCCATCGGTGTGGCGATCTTCCTGCGTTATCTGCTCCTGTTCCTGTTCGGCGGGGAGAACGTGCCCTACCGGCAGTACGTCGCCCAGGACGGCATCCAGATCGGGCCCATCTCCACCACCCCCAAGAGCCTGGTGGCCATGGGTGCCGAGATCCTCGTCCTGATCCTGGTGGGGTCGGCCCTGCTGTTCACGCGACTGGGCAAGGCGACCCGCGCGGTCTCCGACAATCCCGCGCTCGCCGCCTCCTCCGGCATCAACGTGGACCGCATCGTCAGAATCGTCTGGGCGATGGGCGCCGCGGTCGCGGGCCTCGCGGGAGTGCTGCTCGGGACCACGCAGATCCTCAACTACCAGATGGGGCAGCAGGTGCTGCTGCTGATGTTCGCGGGCGTCACCCTCGGCGGACTCGGCACCGCCTTCGGGGCCCTGGTCGGCTCCCTCGTGGTGGGGCTCTTCGTCCAGGTCTCGACGCTGTGGATTCCGCCGGAGTTGAAGACGGTGGGAGCGCTTGCCGTGCTCATCATCGTTCTTCTCGTCCGGCCGCAAGGCATCCTCGGGCGCCGCGAGCGGATCGGGTAGGAAGGCACCCTCATGGACTGGAACCTCATCTTCACGCGGGCGATAGAGGCGGGGATCGGCACCGAAGCGGTGATCTACGCGCTCGCGGCGATCGGCCTGAACATTCATTTCGGGTACACGGGCCTGCTGAACTTCGGGCAGGCCGGCTTCCTCGCGGTGGGCGCGTACGGCCTGGCCACCACGATCGCGACGTTCGGCCTGCCTTTCTGGGTGGGCATCGCCACCGGCATCGCCGGCGCCGTCGTGTTCGCCCTTCTCCTCGGCATTCCCACCCTGCGGCTGAGAGCGGACTACCTGGCGATCGTCACCATCGCCGCCGCGGAGATCGTGCGCCTGGTCGTGCGATCCGTCGCACTCCGGGACACCTTCGGGGGCACGGACGGCCTTGAGGCGTTCTCCGACGACTTCTACGCCATGAACCCCTACTCGCCGGGCGAGTACGGCATCGGGCCCATCGGGTTCGACCATCGCACCATGTGGGTGCTCACGGTCGGCTGGGTGCTCGTCGCCCTGGCGTGCGTCCTGGTGTACCTCGTGATGAACAGCCCCTGGGGCCGGGTGCTCAAGGCGATCCGCGAAGACGAGGACGCGGTGCGGAGCCTGGGCAAGAACGTGTTCGCCTACAAGATGCAGGCGCTCGTCTTCGGCGGTGTCGTCGGCGCGCTGGGCGGCTTCCTTTTCGCGCTGAGCCGGGCCGCCACCCAGCCCGACCTGTTCAGCACCGAGATCACGTTCTTCGCGTACACCGTCCTCATCCTCGGAGGCGCGGCGCGGGTGCTCGGGCCCGTGGTGGGCGCGGCGATCTTCTGGCTGCTGCTGATCCTGGTGAAGACCGGCATGGAGGAGGCCGTCAACAACCACGTGATCACGTTCATCAGCGTGAACCAGGTGGGCTCCATCAACTACATGCTCGTCGGTGTCGGCCTGATACTCCTGCTGATCTACCGGCCCCAGGGCATCTTCGGCGACAAGAGGGAGATCGCGCTCGATGCACGCTGAAGCCGTCACCACCAGGAAGGCGGCCGCGCTGGCCGTCTTCGAAGGCCTGCCCACCGAGCCCGGGGTCCCCAAGCCCGACCCGATCCTGGTCATCGACAAGGTCGTACGCAGGTTCGGCGGCCTCACGGCGGTCGACGTCGAGCACCTGGAGATCCAGCGAGGGTCGATCACCGCGCTGATCGGCCCGAACGGCGCGGGAAAGACGACGTTCTTCAACCAGCTCACCGGGTTCGACACCGCCGACGAGGGGTCGTGGACCTTCAACGGCAAGCAGTTGAAGGGCATGCCCGCCCACCGCGTCGCGCGGCAGGGCATGGTGCGTACGTTCCAGCTCACCAAGGCCCTGTCCCGGCTGACCGTGATGGAGAACATGCGCCTCGGGGCGCAGGGCCAGCGTGGGGAGAACTTCTTCCGCGCGCTGATCCCGGGCATCTGGCGCCGCCAGGAGAACGAGATCACCGAACGCGCGGAAGAGCTCCTCACGCGCTTCAAGCTCGCCGCGAAGCGCGAGGACTTCGCCGGGTCCCTGTCCGGCGGCCAGCGCAAGCTCCTGGAGATGGCCCGCGCGCTGATGGTCGGCCCCGAACTGGTCATGCTCGACGAGCCCATGGCGGGCGTGAACCCCGCCCTCACCCAGTCGCTGCTCGGTCACGTCAAGGACCTGCGTGAGGAGGGCATGACGGTGCTGTTCGTCGAGCACGACATGGACATGGTCCGCGACATCAGCGACTGGGTCGTCGTGATGGCCCAGGGTTCGGTGATCGCCGAGGGCCCGCCGGACACCATCATGTCGGACCCCAGGGTGGTCGACGCCTACCTGGGCGCCCACCACGACGCGCCGTTGTCTGCGGAGGAGGCCGAGGAGCAGTTGCAGGAGGCCGAGGCCGAGCTGGAGTCGGAGATCGAGGAGAAGGCATGACCGCCCCCGAGTCAGACCGCGACCCCGCGCTCGACGTCCCCGTCGGCGAGGAGCGGCCCGAGACCGCCGGCGAGGCCGAGTCGCGGGCGGCCGTCACCGACCGCTCCGACCACCTGGCCGGCGCCCAGGATGCGCTCCTGCGCGCCGACGAGCTGTACGCCGGTTACATCCCCGGCGTCAACATTCTCAACGGCGCGGACCTGTACGTGAAGAAGGGCGAGCTGATCGGCATCATCGGCCCCAACGGCGCCGGCAAGTCGACCCTGCTCAAGACCTTGTTCGGGCTCGTGCCCGTGCGCAGCGGCACGGTAACCCTGAACGGCGAGGACATCACGAACCTCAAGGCCCATTCCCTTGTGTCCCGCGGGGTCGGCTACGTCCCGCAGACGAACAACGTCTTCCCCAGCCTCAGCATCGAGGAGAACCTCGAGATGGGCGCCTTCCAGGTGCCCGGCAAGTTCAAGGAACGGTTCGAGTTCGTCTGCGAGATCTTCCCCGCCCTCAGGGAGCGCCGCAAGCAGCGCGCCGGCTCACTGTCGGGAGGTGAGCGGCAGATGGTCGCCATGGGCCGTGCGCTCATGACCGAGCCGTCGGTCCTCCTCCTGGACGAGCCGTCCGCGGGTCTTTCGCCCAAACTGCAGGACCTGGTCTTCATCCAGGCCCAGCAGATCAACAAGGCGGGCGTGACCGTCATCATGGTCGAGCAGAACGCCCGGCGGTGCCTGCAGATCTGCCACCGGGGCTACGTGCTCGACCAGGGGCGCAACGCGTACATGGCGAGCGGGCGCGATCTCATCAACGATCCCAAGGTGATCGAGCTCTACCTGGGCACACTGGCGAGGGCCTGACGCGAGACGAGGAGCATCCGGGTGGGGGAGTGGCGGCGGTTTTCCCTGCTCGCCGCGGCGGTCGTCGCCGTGGTCACGGCAGCCGGCTGCGGCGACGGCGCCGAACCGCCGGCCGAGCCCCCGCCCGGCGTCAGCGTCAGCCTGCAGCAGAACCGCTCGGACGTCCCGGTGCACAAGATGCAGGTGGCCGTACGCAACGACACCGCCACTCCGGTGTACTTCAAGGACGTGCGACTGCTCACGGACTCCTTCCGGGAGACGCCGCCCCAGCCGGTGGACACGGTCCTGGGAAGGACTCCGCGTACGGACTTTCCCATCTCCTACGGGGCCGCCCGTTGTGCGTCCACGCGCATCCCCGACGTCGAACCGGCGACCGTGGTGGCGCACGTGTCGGTCGGGAAGGGCCCGCTGCACGAGGTCAGGTGGCGCGTTCCTCATCCCGACCCGCTGCTGCGGCAACTGGTGAACACCGAGTGCGGGGAGTTCCTGCTGAAGCAGTCGATCGACGTGACCTTCGGCGCCGGCTGGACCCGGTCCGGGCGGGAGCTGCGAGGAGCGCTGCGGGTGGGCCTCAAAACGGGCGCCGGGCCGGTGACCATCCAGGACATCGCCGGCACGACCCACTACGACCTGCGGCCGGCGTCGGGAGAACGGAAGCCGGTGGCCGTCCTCACCGGCACGCGTGACCTGCCCGTCGTCGTGACGCCGAGCCGGTGTGACCGGCACGCCATGGGCGAGGCCAAGCAGGCCTTCCTGTTCTCCCTGTGGGCGTCCGCGGCCGGGACGCAGACCTATCGGCTGATCGTCGTGCCGGACCAGCCGACCCAGCGGCTCTTCGAGTCCTACATCACCGAGGTCTGCGCCGAGCCCCGCTGATCGGGCCGTTGCCCGCCCGGCCTCACACGCCGGCCGCGGGACCGGCCTGACGGGCACGAATGGCGGTGAGCCCGTGGGAGCCTTTGGGACCGTACACAGCTTCCCCGGCTCCGCACGTTGTCTACTCGGTCATCCCACGGGCTCTGGAGCCACAACGGTAGCGACCCGAGCGACTCCCGTGCAAAGAGAGTCGCAAGGCGTTCCGTTATGGGGCCCAATGCGTCGTAAGGGGGGTTTCGTGGTGCTTGCCCGGCCGGCTCGCGAGACCGCGGTCCGCGCGCCGGCAGGCCTCAGCGGGCGTCCCTGAGCATGCAGGTCAGGCGGGCCGTGCAGACCGCGCCGCCCTCGTCGTCGGTGATCTCGATGGCGTACGTCGCGAGCGTGCGCCCGCCGTGCACCCGGGTCGCGACGGCGGTGACGTACCCCGAGGTGGCGGAGCGGTGGTGGGTGGCGTTGATCTCGATGCCGACGGCGATCCTGCCCGCGCCGGCGTGCAGGGCGGCGCCGGTCGAGCCGAGCGTCTCGGCCAGCACGCAGGAGGCGCCGCCGTGCAGCAGGCCGTACGGCTGGGTGTTGCCCCCGACGGGCATGCGGCCGACGACCCGCTCCGCGCTCGCCTCCAGGATCTCGATGCCCATCCGCCGGTGCAGGTGGTCCCCGGGCGCGTTCATGAACGCCACGAACTCCTCGGGATTCGTCAAGGTCAAGGGGACGCCTCCTGTGGGAAGAGCACGGGTTTTCTGTCGTACAGGGAGACTAGGCTGCGGGTGTGCCGAAGAGTGAAGCGACCCCCACCCGTCCGTGTCTGCTGCTCCTGGACGGGCATTCTCTTGCTTATCGCGCGTTCTACGCGTTGAAGGACGCGAACCTTATGACCACCGACGGTCAGCACACCGAGGCCGTTTACGGCTTCACCTCCATGCTGGCCAACATCCTGCGCGACGAGCAGCCGAGCCACGTCGCGGTCTGCTTCGACCGGAGCGAGCCCACCTTCAGGCACGAGGCGTACGACGGCTACAAGGCCAACCGGGCGGAGACCCCCGAGGACTTCCGCGGCCAGATGCAGCTCATCTTCGAGCTGCTCGACGCGCTGCGGATCCCCCACCTGTCCGTGCCCGGCTTCGAGGCGGACGACCTGATCGCGACGCTGGCGACGCGGGCCTCCGGCGAGGACATGAGCGTGCTCATCGTGACCGGCGACCGCGACGCGCTCCAGCTCGTGGACGACAAGGTCACCGTGCTGATGACCAGGCGGGGCATCAGCGACATGACCCGCTTCACCCCCGAGGCCGTCAGGGAGAAGTACGGCCTCACCCCGGCGCAGTATCCGGACTTCGCGGCCCTGCGCGGCGACCCGAGCGACAACCTGCCGAGCATCCCGAGCGTGGGGGAGAAGACCGCCACCAAGTGGATCGTGGAGTACGGATCGCTGGACGAGCTGGTCCGGCGGGCCGACGAGGTCAAGGGCAAGGTCGGCGACAAGCTGCGCGAGCACCTCGGACAGGTGATCCACAACCGGATGCTGACCGAGCTGAAGCGCGACGCCCCGGTCGACGCGGAGGTGTCCGCGCTCACGATGGGCCTGTGGGACCGCGAGGAGGTCAACAAGCTCCTCGACGCGGTACAGATCCGCGGCGAGCTGCGCGAGCGCCTGTTCAAGGTCCTCGGCACCACCGAGCCGGAGGCCGGCGAGGGCTTCGAGCTCGAGGTGACGGTGCTGCAGCCGGGTCAGGTGGCCGGCTGGCTCGCCGCGCTCCCCGAGGGCCGCGCCGGACTGGCCTTCCAGGGCACGTCCGGCAGCGGCACCGGGCGGCTCGAGGGCATCGCGATCGCGGGACCGGACGGCGCCGCCCACCTCGACCCGACGCGTCTCACGGAGGAGGACGAGGCGGCGCTGAGCGCCTGGCTGGCCGACGAGAACAGGCCGAAGGCCGTGCACGACGCCAAGGGGTCGCTGCTGGCGCTGTGGGCGCACGGGCACGACCTGCGCGGCCTCACCTGCGACACGGCGCTCGCCGCGTATCTCGCGATGCCGGGGCAGCGGTCGTTCCCGCTCGACGACCTGGTCCTGCGCTACCTCCACCGCGAGCTGCGGGCCGAGTCCGCGCCCGGCGGGCAGACCTCGCTGTTCGACGACGCCGACGAGGGCGTGGCCCGGGATCTGGCCCTGCGGGCCCAGGCCGTGCGCGATCTGGCCGACGCGCTGGAGGCGCACCTGTCCAAGCGCGGCGGCACCCGGCTGGTGACCGAGGTGGAGCTTCCGCTGGTGCGGGTGCTGGCCGAGATGGAGCGGGCGGGTATCGCCGCCGACCGGCAGTATTTCGCGGCGCTGGAGGCCGAGTTCGGCGCGGCCGTCAAGCAGGCGGTCGAGGCCGCCCACCAGGCGGTGGGGGAGCAGTTCAACCTCGGCTCGCCCAAGCAGTTGCAGGAGATCCTGTTCGGCAAGCTCGGCCTGCCCAAGACCAAGAAGATCAAGACGGGCTACACGACCGACGCCGACGCGCTGGCCTGGCTCGCCCAGCAGACCGACAACGAGCTGCCGGTGATCCTGCTGCGCCACCGCGACCAGACCAAGTTGCGCACCACCGTCGAGGGCCTGATCAAGGAGATCGCCGACGACGGGCGGATCCACACCACCTTCAACCAGATCGTGGCGGCCACCGGGCGGCTGTCGAGCGAGAAGCCCAACCTGCAGAACATCCCCATCCGCACCGTCGAAGGCCGGCGCATCCGCAAGGGCTTCGTGGTGGGAGAGGGCTACGACACGCTGCTGACGGCCGACTACAGCCAGATCGAGCTGCGGATCATGGCGCACCTGTCCCGGGACGAGTCGCTGATCGCGGCCTTCGAGTCGGGCCACGACTTCCACCAGGCCACCGCGTCCCGCGTCTTCGACCTGCCGCCCGAGCAGGTGGACGCCGACCTGCGCGCCCGGATCAAGGCCATGAACTACGGCCTGGCCTACGGCCTGTCCGACTTCGGCCTGTCGGGGCAGCTCAACATCCCCGTCGCGGAGGCCAGGGCGCTCAAGGAGGAGTACTTCGAGGAGTTCGGCGGCGTCCGCGACTACCTGGAGTCGATCGTCGCCCAGGCCCGCACGGACGGCTACACCGAGACCATCCTCGGCCGCCGCCGCTACCTGCCCGACCTGATCAGCGACAACCGGCAGCGCCGGGAGATGGCCGAGCGGATGGCGCTCAACGCGCCCATCCAGGGCTCGGCCGCCGACATCATCAAGGTCGCGATGCTGAACGTGCAGAAGGCGATCGAGGGCATGCGCTCCCGCATGCTGCTCCAGGTCCACGACGAGCTGGTGTTCGAGGTCGCGCCGGGCGAGCTGGAGGAGCTGACCGAGGTCGTGCGCACGCAGATGGGCCGGGCCTACGACCTGAGCGTGCCGCTGGAGGTCAGCGTGGGCGTCGGCACCACCTGGGAGGACGCCGGCCACTGAGCGCGGCGCGGGCGTGCCCGGACCGGCCGCCGGGGCCGGCCGGGCGAGGGGTCAGGGGTGGCGCGTGGGGCGCGCTGGGCGCGCGGCGCGGTGGCCCCGCCCGGCCGCGGCCAGGCCCGCCTCCTCGATCTCCAGCAGGCTCGCCTCATGCCGCTCCGAGTCGTACGCCGCCCGTCCGCCGCGCAGCCCGAACAGGCGCTTGCTCAGCGCGATGTACAGCACGGCAGCGATGTTGATCAGGAGGACCGTGATCCGGAACGGGCTGACCTTCTCGGCGATCTCGTAGATCTCCACGGGGATGAACACCGAGGTGACGATCACCGAGAAGTACTCGCCCCACCGCTTCAACAGCCACAGGCCGATTCCCTCGGTCAGCAGCAGGGCCGCGAGGGCGAGCAGGGCGAGGAAGATCCAGGCGAGGGTAGTCGTCCGCGCCGCCAGCGCGGTGCGCAGCGTGTGCACCACGCCCGACTGGTCGAGGTTCCACCCGAGCTTGTGCGCCAGCGGCCTGATCAAGGGGAGGTCCTGGTCGAACGCCCGCCGTACGGCGTCGTGATGGGCCCGGAACCGCCACACGCCGTACGCACCCGCGACCAGGAGCACGACCTTGGCCCAGCGGAATACGGCGATCAGCCGTAGCACGGCCGCGTCCCGCAGCGCCCGGCCCCGCAGCACGACGGGCGCGTCGCCGGCCGGTCCGGCGCCGTGCGGCGGGCCCAGGGTGAAGTCGCCGCAGCGCAGACAGCGCCATGCCTCGCCCAGCGCGGTCTCGGCGCGCAGGCGGTCGCGCAGCGCCTCCTCGTCCGGGGCGTAGGTGACGTGCCCGTGCCGTCCGCAGGCACGAAGGCTCCAGTCCACAGGAAAATTGCAACACATGTGAATGCGGACACGCCGGGCAGTAAGGTCAAATGACTGTGCGCAATCTTGCCCGAATGACTGCAATCGCCAATGTCGTCGTTGTTGTGATCGGTCTTGTCGCGCTCGTGCTCCTGCCCCGGACGGGGGGAGACGGGCGCTCGCAGGTGCGGGCGCAGGCGCGGCCGCCGTCGCCCGAGCCCAGTGCGGCCCCGCCGAAGGCGACCGCCGAGTCGGCCAGGAAGGCCAAGGCGAACGAGGCCGGCCTGGTGCCCGTGATCATGTACCACCGCATCCTGCACAAGCGGGTGGCGTCCATCGACCGGACTCCCGGCCAGTTGCGCAAGGAACTGGAGCGCCTGGCCAGGAGCGGCTACGTGCCGATCACCGCGGCCGAACTGGTCGCCAGGAAGATCGACATTCCGGCCGGGACCCATCCCGTCGTCCTGACCTTCGACGACGGCCACCCCAGCCACTTCGCGATGGACGAGAACGGCATGCCGAAGAACGACACGGCCGTCGGCGTCATCTACGAGGTCGCGGCGAAATACCCGAACTTCCGCCCCACCGCGACCTTCTGGGTCAACCGCGACCCGTTCGGCCTTCGCGACCTGAAACGGCAGAAGCAGGCGGTGAAGTGGCTGCTCGACCACGGCTTCGAGGTGGCCAACCACACCTATTCCCATCCCGACCTGCGCCGGCTGTCGAACAACGGGGTCGGCGAGCAGATCGTCCGGCAGGAGCGGCTGCTGAAGAAGATCGGCGTGCCGGCCTCGACGACCTTCGCGCTGCCGTACGGGTCGCGGCCGAGGAAGCTCGGCAGGGCTCACGACGGCACGTGGGACGGCACCCGCTACCACTTCGACGCCGTCTTCCTGGCGGGCGCGCAGCCCGCGGTTTCGCCCTACGCGAAAAGTTTCCCGCGTTACGCGATCCCGAGAGTGCAGTCCAACGGAAAACACGGTGACTGCCGGCGCTGGTGCACGACCTACTGGCTCGACTGGCTCGACAAACACCCAGGAGAGCGTTATACGTCGGATGGGGATCCGGCCCGGGTGTCCGTGCCGCGCAAACTCCGGGCAACGCTTTCGCCGGCCCGGGCCAGGACCGTGATCACGTACTAGGCGCCCGTCCGGTTGCCTCGGATTGACCCGGCTCGCTCCGTCTCATATGCTGATCGCTGCGTTGTGGGCTCGCGCGCGTCACGGACGGATGCGGCTCGCGCTCGGTCATCTGGTGGCTACCAGGAAACAGATCATCCGGTGAACGAAAAATGGCCCGCCACGCTCCTGTCACAACGACATCTGTCCGGTTCGGAGCAATTCCACACATGACGAGCAGCACTGAGGCCACCTCGAGCACCCCGCAGGTAGCGGTCAACGACATCGGTTCCGAGGAGGCCTTCCTCGCCGCGATCGACGAGACCATCAAGTACTTCAACGACGGCGACATCGTTGAGGGCACCGTTGTCAAGGTCGATCGAGACGAGGTCTTGCTCGACATTGGCTACAAGACCGAGGGCGTCATCCCGTCCCGCGAGCTCTCCATCAAGCACGACGTCGACCCCGCTGAGGTCGTCGAGGTCGGAGAGCACGTCGAGGCCCTGGTTCTCCAGAAGGAGGACAAGGAAGGCCGCCTCATCCTGTCCAAGAAGCGCGCCCAGTACGAGCGCGCCTGGGGCACGATCGAGAAGATCAAGGACGAGGACGGCATCGTCACCGGCACGGTCATCGAGGTCGTCAAGGGCGGCCTGATCCTCGACATCGGCCTGCGCGGCTTCCTCCCCGCCTCCCTGGTGGAGATGCGCCGCGTGCGCGACCTGCAGCCGTACGTCGGCCGTGAGCTCGAGGCCAAGATCATCGAGCTGGACAAGAACCGCAACAACGTGGTCCTGTCCCGCCGCGCCTGGCTGGAGCAGACCCAGTCCGAGGTTCGCCAGACCTTCCTCAACACCCTGCAGAAGGGCCAGGTCCGCAAGGGCGTCGTGTCCTCGATCGTCAACTTCGGTGCGTTCGTGGACCTCGGCGGCGTCGACGGTCTGGTGCACGTGTCGGAGCTGTCCTGGAAGCACATCGACCACCCGTCCGAGGTCGTCGAGGTGGGCCAGGAGGTCACCGTCGAGGTTCTCGACGTCGACATGGAGCGCGAGCGGGTCTCGCTGTCGCTCAAGGCGACGCAGGAGGACCCCTGGCAGCAGTTCGCCCGCACCCACCAGATCGGCCAGGTCGTGCCGGGCCGCGTCACCAAGCTGGTGCCGTTCGGTGCGTTCGTCCGGGTCGAGGAGGGCATCGAGGGCCTGGTCCACATCTCCGAGCTGGCCGAGCGCCACGTGGAGATTCCGGAGCAGGTCGTGCAGGTCGGCGACGAGATCTTCGTGAAGATCATCGACATCGACCTGGACCGCCGCCGTATCTCGCTGTCCCTCAAGCAGGCCAACGAGGGCGTCGGCGCCGAGGTCGAGTTCGACCCGACGCTGTACGGCATGGCGGCGACCTACGACGACCAGGGCAACTACATCTACCCCGAGGGCTTCGACGCCGAGACCGGCGAGTGGCTCGAGGGCTTCGACAAGCAGCGTGAGGAGTGGGAGCGGCAGTACGCCGAGGCCCAGGCCCGCTTCGAGGCGCACCGCTCGCAGATCGAGAAGGCCCGCCAGGAGGAGGCGGCGGCCAGCGAGGCCGCTCCGTCGTCCTACACCGGCGAGACCAGCGCGCAGACGAGTGGTGGCGGCGGCGCCCTGGCCTCCGACGAGGCCCTCGCCGCCCTGCGCGAGAAGCTGGCGGGCGGCCAGAGCTGACCTCCGGTCTCCTGACCGGAGGTCGCGGCAGAGCCCTCCACAGCACCACGAAAGGCCCCGCTTCGGCGGGGCCTTTCCGCTGTCCGGGGTGGCGATAGGTGGCGAATGCGGCGGCGCGTGCCACCGGCCGGACGGCATGATGGGGCCATGATCGAAGGCGCCGGATCACCGCAAGAGCCGTCCGCGGACGAGGCGGCGTTCGAGCTGCTGGTCGAGCGGCATCGCGGGGAGATCTACACGCACTGCTACTGGGCCGGGAGAGCGTCGAGCTCGCCTTCGTCGCCACGCTGCAACACCTGCCGGGCACCCAGCGTGCGGTACTGATCCTGCGCGAGGTGCTCGGGTTCGCCGCGGCGGAGGCCGCCGAGATCCTCGGCACCACGCCCGCGTCGGTGAACAGCGCGCTGCAGCGCGCCCGGACGGTCGTACGGCAGCGCATGCCGGGCCGTACGCAGCAGGCCGAGCTGACCGCGGTGGGCCCGTCCGGACGCCGCGCGCTGGTGGACGCGTTCGTGGCGGCGTGGGAGCGGGCCGACGTGCCGGCGCTGCTCGACCTGCTGTCCGAGGACGCCTGCTTCACCATGCCGCCGCTGCCCGCCTGCTGGTCGCCGGGCTCGCCGACGAACTGCACCTCATGGTCGGCGCCGCCGTCCTCGGTGGGGGCACCGCGGCCTTCGCCGGGCCGGTCCCGCCGCTGCGGCTCCTGGAGACCCGTCGCAGGGACGGCTCGGAGAACGTGATCCTACGGTACGCGGTGACCGGCCGCGGCGAATGACGTCCCTGCGCCCGGCTCGCGCGTGGCGGGGGCGGCTGCGCCGATAGGGTGGCCCTCGTGGTGGAGATCACGAGGGCCCTGCCCGGGGACGCCGGGGAGATCCTCACCCTGCAGCGGGCCGCGTACGTGACCGAGGCACAGCTCTACGGCGACCCGTTCCTCGCGCCGCTGGTGGAGTCGCTCGACCAGGTGCGTACGGTGATCGAGACGGGGATCGTGCTGAAGGCCGAGGACGGCGGGCGCATCGTCGGCGCGGCCCGGGGCCGGCTGTCCGGCTCGACCTGCCTGGTGGGGCGCCTCGTGGTCGCGCCGGACCGGCAGGGACGGGGGGTCGGCAGCGCGCTGCTGGCCGCGATGCACGAGGCCGTGCCGGAGGCGACGGCGTTCGACCTGTTCACGGGGCACCTGTCGGAGGGGAACCTGCGGCTCTATCGCCGCCTCGGCTATCGCGAGACCCGGCGGGAGCGGGTGCAGGACCACCTGACCCTGATCCACCTGCGCCGGACGGCCGAGGCGAGCACGCCCTGAGCCGTTGGGCGGCCGGCAACGGGGTGCACGGTGCTCCCGACGCCGCCCCTGGATGTTCCACACCCGCGCGACGCGGGCGAGGAGAGGCTCAGGCGAGCCGATACCCCACGCCCGGTTTCGTCGTGACGACCGGTGGTTCGCCGAGCTTGCGGCGCAACCGGCCGATCGTCACCGTCACCGTATTGGTGAAGGGGTCGGCGTTCTCGTCCCAGACCCGCTCCAGCAGCGCCTCCGCGCTCAGGAAGCCGGGGCTCGCCCGCATCAGCGCCTGTAGCAGGGCGAACTCCTTCACGGACAGGTCGAGCCGCCGGCCGTCCCGCACGACGGTCCGGCGCACCGGGTCCAGCTCGATCCCGGCCGCGCGCAGAATCCGCGGGCGCGCGTCCGGTTTACGACGGGCCAGCGCCTGGACACGCAGGACCAGCTCCGGGAAGTGGAACGGCTTGGTGAGGTAGTCGTCCGCCCCGAGGGTCAGGCCGGTGACGCGGTCACCGGGTGTCCCGGCGGCCGTCAGCATCAGCACCATCGGGCGGTCCGGCCGCTCTGTGATCATCTGGCACAGCGTGTCGCCGTGCAGGCCGGGCAGATCACGGTCCAGGACCACCACGTCGTACGCCGTGAGGTCGAGCTTGGCGGCGGCGGACAGCCCGTCGTGACTGATGTCGACGGCCATCCCCTGATCGCGCAGGCCCTCGGCGACGACCTCGGCGAGCGACCGTGCGTCTTCGACGACCAGGACCCTCATGCCCCCACCTCGGCCGGGACCGGGACGGACGGCAGCGCGATCGACACACGCAGGCCTCCCCGCGGCCGCGCGAGCAGTTCGAGCCGCCCGCCGTGGGCGGCCGCGATCGCCGCGACGATGGACAGCCCGAGGCCGGAGCCGTTCTCGGACCCGGTGCGCTCCTCGCCGAGCCGCTCGAACGGCTGTGCGATGCGGTCCACATCCCGCTGATCGAGGACGCGCCCCCCGGTCTCCACGACGAGCCGGACGCCGGTGTCCTCCCGGAAGGTCTCGAGCCGGATGAAGCCGTCGTCCTCGTTGTGCGTCACGGCGTTGTCGACCACGTTCTCCACCATGCGGGAAAGCAGCGCGGCGTCGCCCGGCGTGACCATGCCTGCCCGCAGATCCTCGGTCACGTTGAGCCGTTTCGCCGCGATCCCGCCGGTGCGATCGGCGACCGCCCGCGCGGCCAGCCGGGCCAGATCGACGTCGGCGGCACCGGTCAGCGCGCCGTGCTGAGCCCTCGCCAGCACGAGGAGACCGTCGAGCAGCCGGTCCACCAGGTCCAGCTGCGTACGCAGCCGGTCGCCCAGGACGAGCGTCTGCCGCGCCACGCCGGGCTTGGCCACGGCGACGTCGAGTGACGCCCGCATGGTCGCCAACGGAGTCCGCAGCTCGTGCGAGGCGTTGGCGACGAACCGGCGCTGGGCGGCGAACGACGCCTCCAGCCGCCCCAGCAGGTCGTCGACGGTGTCGGCCAGGTCCTTCACCTCGTCCGCCGGGCCGCTGACGCTCAGCCGCCGGTGCAGGTCGTCGGCGGTGATACGCCGGGTCGCGGCGGTGATCGTCCGCAGCGGGCGCAGCACCCGGCGGGCGAGCGCCCGGCCGGCCAGCACGGAGACGACCGCCATCACCGTCAGCGCGAGCAGGGAGCCGGCCAGCAACTGCCGGGAGTGCTGCGCGTTCACCTCGGCCAATTGCTCCTGTAGATGGCGAACGTGCTGGTGCAGCTCGTCCGGGCCGCCCAGGGGTGTCGGTTGCCGGTCGACGGGGACGCTGTGTCTTCCCTCGCCGGCGAGCAGGAAGGTGAGCGACAGCAGTCCGATTCCGGAGACGAGAAACACTCCGGCGTACAGGATCGTGAAGCGGAGTCCCACGGTCCCGTTGCGCAGCCTGATCACGCCTCCAGCATGCCGGGCCGGACCTAACAACGGGGTGACAGCGGCGGTTCGGGCGGTGTTGGGCCGGCGCCCGTAGAACGACGGCATGCTCATCGGAGAACTTCTCAAACGGGAGTGGACGGCCTTCCGCCGCCCCGCCCGGCTGATCGCCCTGGCCGCGGCGGCCCTGATCGTGATCGCCGCCGGCCTGCTCCACGCCCTCGGAAACCGGGTGTCCTGCGCGGGACCCTGCCCGGCCGACGCGACCGCCGCGGACGGCTCGATCGTCGGCGACCGGTTCTGGTTCCTGCACCGCGATCTCGGCCGGGAGGGCTCCATCACCGTGCGGATGACCTCGATGACCGGCACCATCACCTATCCGCCGCCCCGCCACGACCGGATCGTCTCCGGCCTGGTGCCGTGGGCGAAGGCCGGGATCATCGTCAAGGACGGCGTCCGGCAGGGCTCCTCCTACGCGGCGCTCATGATGACCGGCGGGCACGGCGTGCGGATGCAGTACGACTACCGGCACGACATCGCCGCGGGTGAGGGCGACCTCACGCCACCGTTCCCGCGCTGGTTGCGCCTGACGCGCTCCGGCGACACCGTCACCGGTTTCCAATCGGCCGACGGCCGGCGCTGGCAGGCGGTCGGGACGGTGAAACCGGCCGGTCTCCCGGAAACGGTGCAGGTCGGGCTGTTCGCCACGTCCCCCGGCGATCTCACCCTGCGGAAGGTCGGACTCGGCGGAGCGGTCGAGGAGAGCCGCTTCACGCAGGCCACCGGCGTCTTCGACCACGTCACCGTCGTGGGCGCGGCCGCCGGCGCATGGCGCGGCGAGGCCGTCGGCGAGATGAACCAGACCGACTGGGAGAAGCACCACAACGCCTCCGGCGCGGTAGAGAAGGACGGCGTCGTCACCGTGAGCGGGACCGGCGACATCGGCCCGAGCGGGAGCGAGGGGACCGTCCCCGTCGAGAGGACGCTGCCCGGCCTGGTGATCATGTTGATCATCGTCATCGTCCTCGCCGCCCGATACGGCGCCCGGCCGGACACGGCGGCAGGTCGCCGGGTCCTGGCCGCCAGGGGCGTGGTGGTCGGCGCCGCGACCATCGCGGCCGGGCTCGCCGCCGTCGGCGTGGTCCTGCCGGCCGGCGTCGCGATCCTGCACGGCAACGGCGTCCCCGTGCAGCCGGTCTCCGCACTGACCGGCGTCCGGGTCGTGGCCGGGACCGCGGCCGTGCTCGCTCTCTGCGCCGTCCTCGCGTACGGGCTGGGTGTCCTGCTGCGGCGCGGCTGGGCGGCGGTGACCCTCGCGCTGTCGCTGGTCGCCGCGCCCTTCGCGGTGACCGCGTTCCCCTTCCTGCCCGATGACGTGTCGCGATGGCTGCTGCGGCTCACCCCGGCCGCGGGCTTCGCCGTCCAGCAGACGGCGGTGGAGTATCCGCAGGTGGTCGCCCACTACGCGCCGTCCGCCGGTTACTTCCCGCTCCCCGGCTGGGCCGGTGTCGCCGTGTTGTGCGCGTACGCGCTGGCGGTGGCAGGGTCGGCCGTGATTCGCGCGCCGGAAAATCGGCTCGCGGACCGGCGACAGCGCGTCGCCTCCGTGTGCCCGGCGCCGCCGTGACCTCCGGCCGCGAAGGACCGAGTCGGGCATACCGCGATCCGCCCGATAGGCTGCGGGACGTGCTGAAGGTTGGGCTCACGGGCGGCATCGGTTCGGGCAAGAGCGAGGTGTCGCGCAGGCTCGCGGCCCTGGGCGCCGTCGTCATCGACGCGGACAAGATCGCCAGGGAGGTCGTGGAGCCGGGCACCCCCGGGCTCGCGGAGATCGTCGAGGCGTTCGGCGAGCACGTGCTCCGCCCGGACGGCACGCTGGACCGGGGACGGCTCGGCGCCGTCGTCTTCGCCGACGGCGAGAAGCTGAAAGTCCTCAACGGCATCGTCCACCCGAAGGTGGGCGAGCGCACCCAGCAGCTCCAGCGGGAGGCCCCGGACGAGGCGGTCGTCGTCTACGACGTGCCGCTGCTGGTGGAGAACGACCTGGCCGCGCTCTATGACGTGGTGATCGTCGTGGACACGCCGGACGATGTGCGGCTGGAGCGCCTGCTGCGGTTCCGGCACATGCCGGAGGCGGACGCCCGCGCGCGGATCGTCGCGCAGGCCTCGCGCGAGGACCGGCTGAGGATCGCCGACATCGTGATCCGCAACGAGGGATCCCTGGACGACCTGGACGCCCAGGTCGACAAGATCTGGCAGGACCTGAGCGCCCGGGTCTGCGCAGGAGGCTGACCCAGCTGTCCGTGCGCGGGAAGTCGCACGACTGTCCACCCCCTTGCGGATCTACAACGTAAAGGCGACGACGGTCAGGCCGAGCGTGCGGGCGCCCCCCACCCTCGCCGCGCGCGCTCGGCGGCGCCTTCCGCCCACGACCGTTGGGCGCGGAGGCCCAGGCCGTGGAAGTGATGCACGCCGTGCTCGGTACGAGGCGCTGCCGGCCGCGTCCGCGACCACTGCGATCTCCGGCTCAGCTCCGAGGTACGGCGTGCGGCGGCTGCCGAAGGCGCCGGTGGCGGGGACGTCAGGCGGCGGGGCGTTCGCCGGCGGGGCGGCGGCGGAGATCCGCGCGCTGGAAGGCCGGAGGCACATGGGCCTGGTCGAGGGTGCCGACGTCGGTGCCGGGCGGGACGATCTCGTCGATCCGGTCGAGGATGTCGTCGGTGAGCGCGACCTCGACACCGGCGAGCAGGTCGTCGAGGTGGCTCATGGTGCGCGGCCCGATGATCGCGCTGGTCACGCCGGGATGAGCGATGGCGAACGCCATGGCGAGGTGGGTCGGCGGCAGACCCGCCTCCTGGGCGAGCGCGATGAACCGCTCGACGGCGTCGAGACGGTGCTCGTCGTTGAGGTGCCTGAGGATGCCGGCGCGGCGGAGTTCGTTCTGCCGCCCCTTGCGGACGCGGCCGGTGAGCAGCCCCTGCGCGAGCGGACCCCACACGAGCGTGCCCATCCCGTAGCGCTGCGCGACCGGCAGGACCTCTCTCTCGATGCCGCGGTTGAGGAGCGAGTAGGGCGGCTGCTCGGCGCGGAACCGCTCCAGACCGCGCCGCTCGGCGATCCACTGGGTTTCGACGATGTCGGAGACGGGCATCGCGGACGAGCCGATCGCGCGGACCTTCCCGCTGCGGATCAGGTCCGAGAGCGCGGAAAGCGTTTCCTCGGTGTCGGTGTCGGGGTCCGGCCGGTGGACCTGGTAGAGGTCGATGTGGTCGGTCCGCAGGCGGCGTAGCGAGTTCTCGACCGCGGTCATGATCCAGCGTCGCGAGGCGCCCTGCCGGTTGGGATCGTCACCCATCGGACGGCTGAACTTGGTCGCGAGGACCACGCTGTCACGACGCCCTTCGAGCGCTCTGCCGACGATCTCCTCGGAATCGCCGTAGACGTCGGCGGTGTCGACGACGTTGATCCCCGCGTCCAGCGCCTTGTGGATGATGCGGATCGAGTCGTCCGGGTCGGGGTTGCCGACGGCCGTGGCGAACATCAGTGTGCCGAGCGCATAGGGACTGACCTTGATACCGGTCCGGCCGAGTGTGCGGTAACGCATGCGAATCACGCCTTCCTTGTCAGAGATGCGGGTCGTTCGTAGTGGTGGCGAACCCGCGGAACAGCCGGAGTGCCGCGCGCGGCGCCTCTCCGGGGCTCGTCTCGCCGCCCCTCGCGGTGGCCGCCGGTCCGCCGAGCCGGTCTTCAGCATGGGGCGCCGCGGGCGCCGGCGGGAGAGACGCCCTTATCCGGGGACGGGCGATCCCTGGCTGTGTCCGGAGTCCCGGGGCATGGTGGGGACGTGGACAGAACCGAACTGGCCGATTTCCTGCGCCGCTCCCGTGCCCGGCTCGGCCCTGCCGACGTGGGGTTGTCGCAGGGGGCGCGGCGGCGCACCCCCGGACTGCGCCGCGAGGAGGTGGCCCAGCTGGCAGGCATGTCCACCGACCACTACACGCGGCTGGAGCAGGCCAGGGGCTCGCGCCCGTCCCGCCAGATGCTCGCCGCCGTCGCCCGCGCGCTGCGGCTGACCGGCGACGAACGGGATCACCTGTTCCACCTGGCCGGCGAGGAGCCGCCGCGGGACCGGCCGGCCACTGAGCATGTCCGTCCCGGCCTGCTGCTCGTCCTCGACCGGCTGATCGACACCCCCGCCCGGGTGGTGAGCGACCGCGGCGACGTCCTCGCACAGAACGCGATGGACAAGGCGCTTCACGGTGACGTGTCCGCCCTCCCCGAGGCGGAGCACAACGTTGTCTGGCGCTACTTCACGGACCCGTCCGCGCGGGAACTCTTCCCGGCCGAGGACCGTGACCGCGCCGCCCGCACGGCGGTGGCGGATCTGCGCGCCACGCTCGCCCGCCGTCCGGACGACGCGCGGCTGGCAGGGCTCGTACGCCGGCTCCGCGCCCGCAGTGAGGAGTTCTCGGCGCTGTGGGACACCCACGACGTCGCCGTGCGCCGCGCCGACGTCAAGCGCTTCCTGCATCCGGTCGTCGGCCTGCTGGAGCTGGACTGCGAGGTGCTGCTGAGCCCGGAGCACGACCAGCGGCTGGTCGTCTACACCGCCCGCCCTGGCAGCGAGTCCCACGATCGGCTGGAGCTGCTTCGGGTGGTCGGCCTCCAGGACCTGAGCCACTGAGCGGTCCGCCGGGCCGCGAGCAGGGCTCCGTCTTGCGCTTCTCGGCTAATGTAATTAGCCTATTAGCTATGAGTATGAGCCTGGAGGACGGCGTGACCGAGTTTCTGAAGATCGGTGAAGGCGAGATCGCGTACGACGTGACCGGGGAGGGCCCGCTGGTCGTGATGGTCCCCGGCATGGGGATCACCCGGAACACCTACCGATTCCTCGCCCCGGCGCTGGCCGCCGCCGGGTACCGCGTGGCGACCATGGACCTGCGCGGGCACGGCGAGTCGAGCCTCGGCTGGGACTCCTACACCCGCACCGACACCGCCGACGACATCGTCGCCCTGATCGAGCACCTGGGCGGGCCCTCCGTCGTCGTCGGGCACTCCTTCGCCGGGGGATCGGCCACCATCGCGGCGGCGCAGCGGCCCGAACTGGTCACCGCCATCGTGGAGATCGGCCCCTTCACCCGCGCCCAGAAGCCCGACCTGGGCGGCCTGCTGAGCAACGGCCGCTACCGCAAGGGCATGACGCGGCTCATGGGCGTGGCGCTCCTGCGCAGCATCGGGCTCTGGAAGAGCTACCTCGACCTCGCCTATCCCGGTGTCAAGCCCGCCGACTGGGCGGACTACATGGCCGCCCTGGAAGGCGACCTGCGCAGGCCCGGCCGCATGGCCGTGGTGAGCGTGATGGGCGCGTCCGCGCCCACGGACGCCGGCGCCCACCTCGACGGCATCCGGTGCCCGGCCCTGGTGGTGATGGGCACCCGCGACCCCGACTGGGCCGACCCCCGCGCCGAGGCGGACGGGATCGTCGCCGGCATGCCGGCCGGGCTCGGGAAAGTGGTGATGATCGAGGGCGCCGGGCACTACCCGCACGCGCAGTACCCCGACGAGGTCGCCGCCGCGATGCTCGCCTTCCTCAAGGAGCGGGTCCATGGCTAGGGCGGCCCTGTCCCCGGACGCCGTCGTCGACCTCGCGCTGCGGATCGTGGACGAGGAGGGCCCCGACGCGCTCACCCTGTCCGCGGTCGCCGGGCGGGCGGGCGTCGCCACGCCTTCGCTCTACAAGCACGTACGCAACCTCGCCGAGCTGCGCGTCCTGGTCTCCGGGCGGGTGCTGGGCGAGCTGACGGAGGTCGCGAGCGAGGCCGTGCTCGGCAGGTCCGGTGACGAGGCGCTGCGTGCCCTGATGGACGGCTGGCGCTCCTACGCCGCCCGGCATCCGCACCGCTACTCGGCGCTGATCCAGGCGCCGCAGCCCGAGACGGCCGAGGCGGGCGACCGGCTGGTCGGCATCATGGTCGCCGCGCTGCGGGCGTACGGGCTGGAGGGCCCGGCCGCGATCCACGCGGTCCGCTGCCTGCGCGCCGCCATGCACGGCTTCGCCGTCCTGGAGGCCGCGGGCGCGTTCCAGCTCGCCGAGAACCTCGACGAGAGCCACGCCCTGCTGGCACACATGGTCCTCTCAGGGCTCCGCGCGTCACGCTAGTGCCGCGACCGACAAGATTTGCCCGGGGCAAAGATTGGCGGGAGTGGCACTAGAACGGCTCGTCGAGGGCCAGCCGCCTGACCTCGGGCAGGTATTCGTCCAGCTCGCCGGGCTCGAACCGGCACATGGCGATCACGTACCAGAACTGGCCCGTCACGTCGCCCTCCAGCTTGTACAGCCCGCCGGGCGAGAACGCGGCCCATCCCTCCGGCAGGCCGAGCAGAGTCGCGCGGCGTTCACGCCGCGGGACGTCCCACAGGATCACGACACCGTCGTCTCCGGCGCTGGCGAGCAGGTCGCCGGAGGGGTGGAACGCGACCGACCAGACGCGGCGGCCGTGCCCGGCGAGGACGCCGACGCGCGCGCCGGAGGCCGGGTCCCACAGATGGACGGCGAGGTCGTCCCCGGCGGTGGCCAGCAGGTCGCCCGACGGGCTGAACTCGGCCGTCCACAGCCGCCCGCCCCCCGCGAGCACGTGCAGGCACTCGCCGGTGGCGACCTCCCACAGGCGGGCCGTCCCGTCGTTGCTCGCGCTCACCAGCAGGTCGCCCGACGGGGAGAAGGCCACCGCGTACACCCGGTCGTCGTGGCCGCTCAGCGTCGCCGCCCACTGGCCGCTCGCCACGTCCCACAGCCGGACGTCGCGGTCGTCGCACCCGGTGGCCACGAGCTCGCCGCCGGGGCTGAAGGCGATCGACCTGACCCGCCCCCGGTGCCCGGAGAGGTTGGCGACCTGCCGCCCGGAGGGGCGATACCACAGCCGGACGCTGTCGTCGTCGTTTGCGGTGGCCAGCAGCTGCCCGTCGGGGCTGAACGCCTCGGCCCACACATGGTCGGTCTCCACGTTGAGCTCGCGCTCGTACGTCCCGGCCACCGGGTTCCACAGGTATACGCCGCCGTCGTTGCTCGCGGTCGCCAGCAGCGGGCCGGCCGGGCTGAAGACGGCCGACACCAGCCGGTCCGCGGTCCCCGTGAGCGACCGCAGGCGCCGTCCCGTGACCGGGTCCCACAACCGTACGTAGCCGTCGTTGCCGCAGGCGGCGAGCATGCCGCCGTCGGCGGAGAAGCGGACCGACGTGATGCGGCGGCCGTGGCCGCGCATCGTCTGGACGCACTGACCGGTACGCGGGTCCCACAGCCGGGCGGTGCCGTCGTTGCTGCCGGTCGCGAGCTGGCGGCCGTCCGGGCGGAACGCGAACGGCCACACCGAGCCCCGGTGCCCGGTCAGCTCGGCACGCGCCTGACCGGTCCGGTGGTCCCAGAACCGCACGACGCCGTCGCTGTCACCGGTCGCGAGCAGCTCGCCGGTGGGATCGAACAGGACCTGGTAGACGGCGCCGCGATGCCCGGCGAGGCTCCCGGCGGCAGCGCCCGTGACCGGGTCCCACAGGCGTACGGCTCCCTCCGTGTCGCCGGAGGCGAGCAGCAGGCCCTCCGGGTGGAAGGCGAGGGAGTAGATCCGGCCGGGGTGACCGGTCAGCTCGTGCAGCGCGGCCCCGGTGCGGGGATCCCAGATCCGCAGCACGCCCTGGCCGTCTCCGGCGGCCAGACGGGTGCCGTCGGGGCTGAGGGCCAGGCGGTAGACGGCTCCGCTGTGGCCCTGGAGGTGGTGGCGCACCTGCCCGGTGGCGAGGTCCCACACGCGGATCGCCCCCGCGCTGTCGCCGGTCACCAGCAGCCCCGGGAGGAACACGGCCGTGTAGATCGGGACGGTGTGGCCCGGCAGCTCGCACACGAGCTCCCCGGACGCCCAGACCCGCATGACCCCGTCCGCGCCGCCGGCCGCGATCAGGTCGCCGGAGGTCACCACTGGCCACACGCCCTCGGGATGGCCGGGCAGGACGTGCACCGGCTCTCCGGTGGCCGGATCCCACACCCGGACGGTCCCGTCGCTCGCGCCGGTCACCAGCCCGGCCTCGCCGTAGGCGACCTTGTAGACGCGGCCTCGGTGGCCCTGCAGCGTACGCAGGGCGGACCCGGTGACGCTGTCGCAGATCAGGACGCCGCCGTCCTCTCCGCCGAGGGCGAGCACGCCGCCGTCGGGATGGTAGGCGACCGGCTCGGGCAGGCGGCTGCTTTCGAAGTGGTAGCCGTAGGGCACGCCGACGACGGCGGGGGCCAGTTCGGCGCCGACCCGTCCGTCGTGCGTGCCGGGGACACCCCGCGGGACACCGTCGGTCCCGGGTACGGCGGGCGCCACGGCGGCGCCGCGCAGCTCCGGAGCTCCCCGGGGGACACCGGTGACGTCGATGAGCGCCGCCCGGTCCCAGCGGCTGCCCTCGATGACGGCGTCCCGCAGGTCGGCACGGGCGAGCCTGGCCCGGGTGAGGTCGGCCCCGCGCAGGTCGGCGCCGACGAGGACGGCCTCGTCGAGGCGGGCACCGGCCAGGCGGGCGTCCCTGAGCACGGCGTGGGACAGGTCGGCTCCGACGAGCCGGGTGTCGGTCAGGTCGGCGCCGGTGAGGTCCACGCCCTGCAGTTCCCGGTAGGACAGGTCCTCGCCGCTGAGCCGGGCTCCGCGCAGGTCGGTCCTGGCCGAGGTGCGCAGCCGGGTGGTCACCTTGATGGCGTTGGCCCGCGCCACGTCGCCCGCCCCGGGGAAGGCGAGCGTGCGGGCCGCCCACGCCTGCAGTCGCGAGGCGTCGGCCAGGTCGCACAGGAAGTCGACGGCCAGCGCCGACAAGGGCCGCAGGCCCAGCCCCGGCACGAGACCGGTGCCGAGCGACTCCGCCAGGTGCCGGGCCACCAGCCATTCCACGACAGAGGCGTGGATGAAGCCGAACAGTCCCTCGTCCGTGCGGACCAGCAGGCTGCCGGCTCCGACGGCGTGCACGGCCTGCTCGGGCGTCAGCCGCGTGTTTCCCTGCGCCCGCCATGTCTCCGCGCCGGGCGGCCCTCCGGGAGATCGCGCGCCGGACCTCGCGGCCGCTTCTCCCGGGGCTCCCGCACCGGACGGACGCGACGTCACCGGATAGGTCCGCTCCGCCTGCCCGGGCTCAGCCTCCCCGGGGCCCGCGTCCGGCGTGCCCCGGCCGCCGCCCGGTTCGTACGGCACGGGATTGCGGGCGTCGGCGGCCAGGCCGGTGAGCGTGTCGGCGACCTCCGCCAGCTCCGCCGGCCGCAGGTAGGCCTCGCCGGTCTCCCACAGCCGCAGTGCGAGTGTGGTCGCGGCCCGCCACAGCTCCTCGCGGGTCAGCCCGCCGGGGGCCCCGGCCACGCCGCGTACGCGCTCCTCCTCGAAGGCAAGCCAGGTGTCGAGGATCTCCTGGTAGAGACCGGCGGCGCTGATCGCCTCCCCGGCCTGGGCGACGGCGCGCAGCCTTTCGGCGGGCAGGTCGGCGATGAAGCTGAGCATGCGGGGGTTGTGCGCCAGGCCGAGCAGGTCGGCGATGCCCGTGAGCAGGGCCATGCGTTCGTCGGCCGCCTGCCGCGAGCCATACCGGTTGACCAGGTACGCCCGGATCTGCTCCTCGGTGAACTCCTCGATGCTGAGCACCCGGCGATTCGGCAGCAGGCCGACCTTCTCCCCGAGGGCGGTCATCACCTGGCTGCGCGACTTGAAGTGCTGGGTGCGCCCGGCGACGACGATCTTCGCCTTGTCCTCCGCCGCGCGCAGCAGCGTGTCGAGGTGGTCGGCCGCCCGCTCGTACGTCACCCGGGTGACCAGTTCGTCGAAGCCGTCGAACAGCAGCACGATCCGGCCCTGGCGCAGCATGTAGTGGAACGCCTTGAGGTCGATCAGCTCCTCGCCGTGGTTCGCGAGGTGCGCCGCGACCAGCCCGGCGACCGAGTGCGCCTTGTCGAGGGCCCGCAGCTCGATCAGGATCGGCGTGAGGTGCGGCAGCTCGGCGGGGATGCGCCTGGCCACCTCGCGCAGCGAGAACGTCTTGCCCCGGCCGAAGTCGCCGAGCACGAGCACGAACCGTCCGTGGTCGGTCGCGAGCAGCCGCATCAGCTCGTCGGTCAGGTCGTCGCGCACCTCGCCGCCGGCCCGGTCGAGCTCGCGGAACCGCTGCGGCACGTACAACTCGGGCGGGTAGCGGCGGTCGCCCCGCAGTCTGGCCGTCTGCCCGGCCACGTAGGACGACAGGTCGAGCAGGCCCTGGAACTCGGTGAAGCTGCGCAGCCGCAGCCCGCGGCGCAGGGCGTCGTCGCGTAACGCGCGGGACGGCTGCGGGCCCTGGTAGACCAGCTCGGCGGCGTGCTCCAGCCCCGCGGCGTGGACGTGACCGAGGAACGCCTCGACCCGATCCTGGCTCAGCTCCCCGGCGTGCGCGCCGATCAGGACCTGGCGGACGAACCCGTCCTCGGGGTGGGTGACGAGCAGGCGCGGCGGGTCGCCCGCGACGCGGCGGATCTTGGCCCGCTCGAATCGGGTCTCGCAGACCTCGGCGATCCGGTCCAGCAGCAGGTCGGCCGGGCCCGCGGGCTCCTCCGGCTCCTGTGCCGGCGGTTCCGGAGCCGCCGGGGAGGGGGCCTGCGGCCGCCAGCCGCGCCAGCCGTACGGCACGACCTCGGGGTCGCCCAGCTCCGGCCGGTCCCTGGTCCACCGGCGCAGCCCCTCGGGGGTGAGCTGGAGAATCTGATGACGGCCCGGGGCGAGCGCGGGCACGCACGGCAGCCCCTCCAGGTCCCAGACCTCCTCAGGGCCGCCGCGCCGGGGGCCCCGCCCGTGCACCAGCAGGTCGAGCCGGGAGCCGAGCAGCCGCTCGAGGGTGGCGGAGTCCCGCAGCCCGGGTCGCGGGGGGTGGGCGACGACGCCGATCCGCAGCCAGCCCTCGAACGGCCGCAGCCGCTCGGCGAACCACGCCGCCTGGGCCTCGCCGACGAAGCCGTAGTCGTCCTCCTCGCGGTGGCTCATCGCGATCGTGGAGTTGATCCCGGCGACGACGGCGCGCAGCTCGGGCAGCTCGAACAGCGTCCAGGGCTGCGCGCTGTCGAAGGCCGGGCCGTCGAGGCCCTGGTACAGCTCCGCGAACAAGGTGGAGAAGTGCCGCCACTTCGGCCAGTACGGCGGCTGCGGGCGCACGTCGTCGGCCTCGCAGGTCGCGAAGTAGGCCCGGCAGGCCGCCTTGGTGACGTCGCGCGGCCCGGGGACGACGACCAGCCGCCCGGGTTCCAGCCCCAGCAGCACGCGCAGCCCGGTGAGGAACGCCAGCGCCTGCTCGCACTCGCGGATGCTGCCCGACTCGGTGAGGTCGCCGGTCACCATCAGCAGGTCGGGCCTGGGCACCCCGGCGTCGGCGAGGCGGGTCAGGTCGGCCCACACGCTCGCCTGCAGCTCGCCCGCGTCGAGCGGCTCGTCCGCCTCGGCCAGCCCGCGCCCGAACCGGGGCCCGGCGACGTGCAGCACGGTCACAGAGGAGGCGCCGCCCGCGCGCTCGGCCGTCGGGAACGCCGGCTCGGCGGCCGGGGTGCGCCGGGCCCGGCGCACCCGTACGGCGGGGGGCGCGGGGTCGGCGGGCGGCTGGAGGGCATGCGCACCCGGCCCCGCGGGGAAGCGGGGCGGCTCGGCCGGCTTGGCGCGCCCGGCGAGCGCCTGCCGGATCCGGGTCAGCAGCAGCCGCCGCGCCTCGGCGGGGTCGGTCACGCCGAGGAGGTCCACCCAGGTGATCGTGGACAGCAGTCCGTCGAGCGGGCAGTCCTCCAGCCGGACCGTCACGAGCTTGTTGGACGGGTTGCCGGGATCGGCGCGCAGCGCCGCCTGCCATTCGAGCCTGCCGTACCGCGAACCCAGGTAGTTGCGGGTGAGCACCGCGACGACCAGGTCGGCCTCGCTCACCCCGCGGTCCATGAAGTCGATGAAGTTGGTGCCCGGCACGAAGTCCCACGCCTGCAGCATCGTGCGGTAGCCCGCGGCTTCGAGCTGCCAGGCGATCCACGTCGCCCACCGCTCGTCGGCGGGGGAGTAACTGACGAAGATCTCGGTCCGCGCGTCCCCCCGCCCGCTGTGCGTCATGAGGCCCAGTATTACCGCTGCCACCGACGCTTTGGAGGGGTTCGATCATCCTCGGGACGGCGAGATAGGGTGTGCGCGTGGCGACCGGGCTGCGGAGACTGAGCGTTCTCGACTGGATCAGGTTCGGGCTGCTCGCGGCGGGCCTGGTCTTCGTGGCCACCGGCCTGCTGCCGGCCGAGGAGGCCAGGGACAGCATCGAACGCATCGCCCCACTCCTGCTGTTCCTCGGCGCGGTGATCGTGCTGGCGGAGCTGACCAAGGAGGCGCAGGTCTTCGACGTCATCGCGACCCGCATCGCGATCGGCGGCCGGGGCAGCTACGCCGTTCTCTTCCTGTTCTGTACGGCTTTCGCCTCGCTCGTAACGATCTTCCTGAACCTGGACACCACGGCCGTCCTGCTGACTCCGGTCATGCTGGCCCTGGCGCCGCGCGCGAAGATCGCGCCGCTGCCGCTCGTGATGACCACGGTCTGGCTGGCCAACACCGCGAGCCTGCTGCTGCCGGTCTCCAACCTCACCAACCTGCTCGCCATGGATCGGGTCGCGCTGACCACGCAGGAGTTCGCCGCGCGGATGTGGGCGCCCCAGGTCGTGTCGATCGCGGTGACGATGGCGTTCCTGTGGGCGTTCTACTGGCGGCGCGGCGAGCGGGGCGAGGACCGCTACGTGCCTCCGCCTCCGGTGCCGGTGGCCGACCGGGTGCTGTTCGGCGTCGCGGGGGTGGCGTGCCTGCTGTTCATCGCCGCGCTCCTGGCGGGGGTGAAGATCGAGGTCGCGGCCCTCGTCGCGGCGGTGGCGGTGGTCGGCGCCTTCGCCTGGCGCGACCGCGCCAAGCTCGTGTGGGGCCTCGTCCCATGGCGGCTGCTGGTCTTCGTCACCGGGCTGTTCCTCGTGGTCCCGACGCTCAGCCGCCTCGGCCTGGCGGACGTGATGCGCGCGCTCGTCGGCGCGGGCGGCGACGGGGACGGCGCCTACCGCGCCGCCGCCGCCGGGGCCGGCCTGTCCAACGTGCTCAACAACCTCCCGGCGTACGTCGCGGGTGAGCAGGTCATCCCCGCGGCGAACCACACCCAGCTGCTGTCGCTGCTCGCGGGCACCAATCTCGGCCCGGTGATCACGCCCTGGGGCTCGCTCGCGACGCTGCTGTGGTTCGAGTGGTGCCGGCGGGGGGACGTGCGGGTGCCGCTGGCCAAGTTCGTCGCCACCGGCGCGGGTCTCGCCGTGACCGGTCTCGCCGCGACGGTGACCGTCTTGATCCTCACCGCCTGATTCTCACCGCCTGATCCTCACGCCCGAGCCGCCCCGAGGGCCGCCCCGGCGCTCGCGGACGGTTCAGCCGCGGGGCGCCCCGGCGTCGTCGTAGCGTCGCCGCGCCCGTTCGACGTGGTCGAGGTTGGTGGCGGCCCACTCGGCGATCTGGGCGAAGACCGGGGAGAGGGTGCGGCCGAGCTCGCTGATCTCGTATTCGACGCGCGGCGGCACCTCGGGATGGTAGGTGCGGACGACCAGGCCGTCGCGCTCCAGCTGGCGCAGGCGCTGGGTGAGCACCTTGGGGGTGATGTTCTCGATGCGCCGCTCCAGCTCGACGAACCGCTGGCGGCCGAAGGCGTGGAGCGACCAGAGGATGGGCGAGGTCCACCGGCTGAACACGATGTCGACGACAGGGGAGATCGGGCAGGCCAGTTCGGGGTCGGCCGTGGGGTCGGCCGCCGGCGGGCTCGTCTCGGTCGCCACGGGTTGCACCCCTCTGAGGTAGTCACTTTCCTCTAGGTACCTACTATACAGAGGCTGTTAGCGTCGCCGTCATCGCGAGAGACCACTGGGAAAGACGCGGGAGTCGATCATGTTTGTGGTGACGGGTGCGACCGGGAACGTCGGTCGGTCGCTGGTGCGGGCCATGGCGGAGGCCGGGGAGCGGGTGACGGCGGTGTCGAGGGGCACAGCCCCGGTGAACCTGCCGAGGGGGACCGGACACGTACGGGCCGACCTGGCCGCGCCGGAGACCCTGCGGCCCGCTTTCGACGGCGCCGAGGCCCTGTTCCTGCACGACGGCGGCACGGGCGGCGTCGGGCTCGACCCGAGGGCCATCCTGGACGTGGCCAGGGCCGCCGGGATCGCGCGGGTGGTGCTGCTCTCCTCGCAGGGCGTGGTGACCAGGCCGGAGTCGGAGTCCCACGGAGGCGTCATGCGGGCGGTCGAGGAGGCGGTGCGCGAGTCGGGCCTGGCCTGGACGATCCTGCGGCCCGGCGTCTTCGCGTCCAACGCCTACGCCTGGGCGGAGTCGGTACGCGCCGAGCGGACGGTCGCCGCGCCGTTCGGCGACGTCGGGATCCCGGTGATCGATCCTGCGGACATCGCGGAGGTCGCGGCCGCGGCTCTGCGCAAGGACGAACACGCGGGCCGTGCCTACGTGTTGAACGGACCGGCGGCCGTCACGCCCCGGCAGCAGGCCGAGGCGATCGGGGCGGCCCTCGGTGAGCCGGTGCGGTTCGTGGAGCTGACCCGGGCCGAGGCGCGGGCGCGGATGGCGCCGTTCATGCCGGAGGCGTCCGTGGAGACCTCGCTGGCCGTCCTCGGCGAGCCCAGCGCCGCCGAACTGCGGCTCAGCCCGGATGTCGAGCACGTGCTGGGCCGCGCGCCCCGCCCCTTCGCCGAGTGGGCCCGCCGCAACGCCGAAGCCTTCCGGTAACTGCGACGTCGCCTCCGGAGTTCTGGTCACCGGGCGGCCGGCGGCTATGGGCGCGGGTGAGAACGACACGGCGGAATGTTGTGGGAATCCTCATTCGCCGTGCGGAGGGTCTTGGTATGGGATCGATCCGTGACTGACGAACAGAGCACGCCGCGGAGGCGCTTCCCCGCGGCGGACATCGCCAGAGTCAGCGTCTTCGCCGCGCTGATCGCCGTGCTCGGCCTGCCGGGGGCGCTGAACCTCTTCGGCGACGCGGTGCCGATCACGTTGCAGACACTCGGTGTCATGCTGGCCGGGGTGATCCTGGGGACGTGGCGGTCCGCCCTCGCCGTGGTGGTCCTGCTCGTGCTGGTCGCCGCGGGGCTGCCGCTGCTGGCCGGCGGCCGCGGCGGGCTCGGCGTCTTCACCGGTCCCTCGGCCGGCTTCCTGATCGGCTGGCTTCCCGGCGCGGCCCTGACCGGATGGATCGTCGAACGCGGCGGCCGCGCGCCGGGCACGGTGCGGCTGGTGATCGCCTGCCTCGCCGGCGGCGTCGGCGTGGTCTACCTGTGCGGCATCCCCGTTCAGGCCCTGGTCACCGGGCTGTCCCTGGGCAAGACCGCGCTGCTCAGCGCCGCCTTCCTGCCGGGCGACCTGGCCAAGGCGGTGCTGGCGTCGCTCGTGGCGCGGGGCACCCAGCGGGCCTACCCCGACGCGGTCCCCGCGGTGCACAGCGAGCGGCTGCGCGCAGGCGGGCGGTGACGCGCCCGTGCCGGTAGCCGCCCAGGTCATGCGGCACGCCTCTGTCCGCCCCGACCGGATCGCGGTGTCCGGTCCGGGAGGCGACCTCACCTACGCCGAACTCGCGGACCGGGCCGGCCGCGCCGCCCGCGCCCTCGCCGACGAGGGCATCGGCCGCGGCGCGCTCGTGGCGGCCGCCCAGGCCGACCCGGTGGCCCTGCTCGTCGCCGTGCTCGCCGCCGACCTCGCGGGAGCCACGCCGCTGCTGTGCGACCACGCCTGGAGCGAGGAACGACGGGCGCAGGTCATGGCCGCTGTGCCGGTCGCCGCCCGCTTCGACGTCCCGCTGCCGGAGGCGGACGGCCCGGCCGTGGAGCACCGTCCCGCGCCGGACGACCTCACCTGGGCCTGCTTCAGCTCGGGCAGCACCGGCAGGCCCCGCGCGGTGGTGCGCACCCGCGCCTCCTGGACCGGGTCGTTCACGCACCTGGACGCGCTGACCGGGATCGGCCCTGACGACGTCGTGCTGATCCCCGGCCCGCTGGTCTCCTCCCTGTACGGCTTCGCCGCGGTGCACGCGCTGGCGGCGGGTGCGACGGCCGTGGTCCCCGGCCGATGGTCACCCGGCGGGCTGGCCGAGCCGCTGCGGCGGGCCACCGCGGTCCACGTGGTGCCCCACCGGCTGCCCGCCGTGCTCGACGCCCTGGGCGAGGCCGGAGGCCGGTTGCGTACGGCCGTGGTCGGCGGGGCGGCCCTGGACGCCGGGGCCCGCACCCGGGCCGCCGCGGCCGGAGTGCGGGTCGTGTCCTATTACGGCGCCACCGAGCTGTCGTTCGTCGCCGTGGACGCCGACGGCGCCGGGCTGCGGCCGTTCCCCGGGGTGGAGATCGACGTCAGGGTGCCGCCCGGACAGGTTCTGGGCGAGGTGTGGGTGCGCTCCCCGTGGCTCTGCGACGGTTACCTGGCCGGTGCGACCGGCCCCCTGCGGCAGGACAACGGCTGGATGACGGTCGGCGACCTGGCGGAGCCGCACCGGCCCGGTGAGGTCCTGCGGCTGCGCGGCCGGGGCGACGGCGCGATCCAGACCGGCGGCGCCACGGTGGTGCCGGAGGACGTCGAGGAGGTGCTGAGGAAGGTGCCGGGAGTGGACGACGTGGTCGTGGTCGGCACGCCGCACCCCTACCTGGGCGCCGTGGTCACCGCGGTCGTCGAGGGGGGCGCCGCGGGCGACGGCGCGTCGAGGGCCGCGCTGGAGGCGGCGGCGCGGGCCGAACTCGACCCGGCGCAGCGGCCCCGGCGCTGGTACGCCGCCGAGTCCCTGCCTCGGACCCCTGCGGGCAAGCCGGCCCGCGGGCTCCTCGCCACCAGGCTGGCCGCGGGTGACGACCCCGGCCTGAGGCGGCTCACCTGACATGGACGAGTGACATGGACGAGCACGCCGTCGTCGTCGCCGCCCGCCGCACTCCCATCGGCACGGCCGGTCACGCGTTCCGGACCCTGACGGCCGATCGGCTCGCCGCGCCCGTCATCGAGGCGGTCGCCCGCGACGTGGCGCACCTCGGCGTCCCCGTGGACGATGTGGTGCTGGGCAACTGCACGGGACCCGGGGGCAATCTCGCACGGGTCTGCGCGCTGGCCGCGGGGATGGGTCACGAGGTGCCCGGCGTCACCGTCGACCGGCAGTGCGGCAGCGGTCTCGCCGCGATCCTGCTGGCCACCCAGGCGGTGCGCAGCGGCGACGCGGACCTGGTCGTGGCCGGGGGCGTCGAGAGCGCCTCGACCGCGCCGCTGCGGCTCGACCGGCGCGGGGGCGGACCGGGCGTGCCGTACGAGCGGGCGCCGTTCGCTCCGGAGGGGCACCCCGACCCCGACATGGGCCCGGCCGCCGAGGCGCTCGCCGCCGCGCGCGGCGTTACCCGCGAACGCCAGGACGCGTACGCCTGCCGGAGCCACGCGCGGGCGCTGGCCGCCCGGGAGGCGGGCCGGTTCACGCGCGAGATCGTGCCGATCGGCGGCCGGACGGACGACCAGCGCCCGCGCGTGCTGCGGCCGGAGTCGCTGGCCCGGCTGCCCGCCGCGTTCGTGCCGGGCGGTACGGTGACGGCCGGCAACTCCTCCCCGGTGAGCGACGGGGCCGCGGCCGTCGCGGTCGTGCCCGAGCGGCTGCGCGCGGCGGCCGGCCTGCCCGGTCTGCGCCTGCTGGCCGGCGCCGTCGCCGGCTGCGATCCCGCGCTCCCCGGGTGGGGACCGGTGCCCGCCGTACGGCGCGTGCTGCGGCGGACCGGCACGGACCTGGAGAGGGTGGCGGCGGTGGAGATCGTGGAGGCGTTCGCGGCGCAGGTGCTCGCGGTCACCGACGCGCTCGGTCTCGACCCCCTCGGCGCGGACACCGATCGGGTGTGCGCCGACGGCGGCGCGCTCGCCCTCGGCCACCCCTGGGGCGCGAGCGGCGCCGTGGTGGTGACCCGGCTGTTCAGCCGGCTCCTAGGGGCGCCGCAGGGGACGCTGGGCCTGGCGGCGGTGGCGGTCGGCGGCGGGCTCGGGATCGCCGCCCTGTTCGAGGTGGTGTGAGTGATCCGGCTGGAGGACGTCCATGTGCGGCTCGGGCAGCGCGAGGTGCTGCGCGGCGTGACCGCCTCGCTCACCGAGCGCCGCGTGGGCGTGGTCGGGGCCAACGGGTCGGGCAAGAGCACGCTCGCCCGTCTCGTCAATGGCCTGGTCCTGCCGTCGTCGGGCACCGTGACGGTGTCGGGGCTCGACACCCGCCGCGACGCGGCCCGCATCAGGCGCGGCGTGGGGTTCGTGTTCACCGACCCGGACGCGCAGATCGTGATGCCCACGGTGGCCGAGGACGTCGCCTTCTCGCTGCGCCGCAAGGGGCTGACCCGCGAGGAGGTCGAGCGCCGGGTGCGGGAGATCCTGGAGAGGTACGGTCTGGGCGAGCACGCCGACCACCCCGCGCATCACCTGTCAGGCGGTCAGAAGCAGCTGCTCGCCCTCTGCTCGGTCCTGGTGCTCGAACCGGAGATCCTCGTCATGGACGAGCCGACCACGCTGCTCGACCTGCGCCACTCCCGGCAGGTCGCCGCGCTGCTCCGGGCTCTTCCGCAGCAGGTGGTCGTGGTGACCCACGACCTCCCGCTGCTGGAGGACTTCGACCGCGTGCTCGTGATCGACGAGGGGCGCGTCGTCGCCGACGCCGAGCCCGCCGCCGCGATCGGCCACTACAGGAAGATGATGGCGTGAGCGGGCTCACCGGCGCCTACGTGCCCGGCGATTCGCTCCTGCACCGGCTGCCCGCCGGGGCCAAGCTCGCCGGGCTCGCCCTGTCCTGCACCGCGCTTCTGCTGCTGCGCTCGCCCGCGGCGCTGGCGGGCGCCGCGGCCGTCGTGGTGCTCCTGTACGCCCTCTCCGGGGTCGGGCTCGCCGCGGCCTGGGCGCAGGTGCGGCCCGTCCGCTGGTTCGCCGTGGCCCTGTTCGGCGTGCAGCTGGTGTTCGCGGATCTGCCCACGGCGGCGTCCTCGACGCTCCGGGTCGTGCTCGCCGTCGCCCTGGCCGGGCTGGTCACGCTCACGACGCGCACCAGCGCGCTCATGGCCTGCCTGGAGCGCTGCCTCGCCCCCGTCAGGTTCGCCGGCCTCGATCCGTTCCGCGTGTCGCTGCTGCTGTCGCTCACGCTGCGCAGCGTGCCGGTGATCGCGGATCTGGTCGCCCGGGTGCGGGAGGCCCAGCGCGCCAGGGGGGTCGAGCGGAGCCCGCGCGCCTTCGCCGTCCCGCTGGTGGTGGGCGCCCTGCGGCACGCCGACGCGCTGGGCGAGGCTCTCGCCGCGCGCGGTCTCGACGACTGACCTGGGTCTGCGGAAAGTCAGAGCGGCGGCAGGGCGGGCGCCAGGCGGCGGGCCTCGGCGACCATGCCGAGCAGGTCCCCGACCAGGGCGGGCGGCCCGGCGACGAAGCTGCGGTCCTCGGGCGGGCCCTCGGCGGACGCCTCGAAAGGACCGCCGTCGAGCCCCAGGATCTCCACACCGGCCTCCCGCGCGATCAGGGCCCCCGCGGGCAGGTCGAGTCCCTCCGCGCGGTAGCCGATCATGCCGTCGATGTCGCCGCGGGCGAGCATCGCCCAGCACAGCAGCGGCGCCCAGAGCTGGAGCACCCGCCGGGCGCGGGCGTCCATCGTCATCTTCAGCGACCGTGCCGCCGGATCCCGCCGGGAGACCCCGTGGCCCTGCGTCCAGGCGAGCACCGGGCCGTGCGGCAGGTCACGGCGGGGCGGCCCGGTCAGCGGCCCCGCCGGCCCGAGGGCCCCGGCGCCCGTGACGGCCGACCAGGTGTGACCGGAGAGCGGCTCGTGGACCACCCCGAGCACCGGGCGGCCGCCCTCGCACAGCGCCAGGCCCACGACGTAGGCCGGAAGGCCGATCGCCACGTTGTTCGTGCCGTCGAGGGGGTCGACGAGCCACGTCCACCCGCCGTCCGGGGATTCGCCGCCGTGGACGCCCGACTCCTCGGCCACGATCCGATGGGAGGGGAAGTCGGCCCGGATGCGGTCCAGGATCAGCTTCTCCGCGGCCAGGTCGAGGTCGGTGACGACGTCGCCCGACCCGCCCTTGTCGTGGACGGCGACCGCCCCCGGCGCGCTCTCGCGCAGCACGGCCCCGGCGGACAGGGCGGCCTCGACGGCTACCCGTCTGGCGTGTTCGAGGTCCACAGGCTCCTCCTGGCCAGTTCGGCGGCACGTGCGGTCTCGGCGTCGTCGAGGCGTTCCCGCCTGACGTGGTGGAGAGGCGTGGTGAGCGGCCCGAGCGAAAGATCGCCCAGGCCCGGCCTGCCGCGGCCGAGCGCCACGGTCGCGGCCTCGCCGTCCTCCGGGATGACGCTGCTGTGGAAGGCGCCCGCGACGAGTGTGTAGGTGTCCCCGGGGCCGAACAGCTCGGCGCGCCCGGGCGCGTACGCGACGGTCCTCGGGGTGGGGCGGATGACGTCACCCGAAGGGGTGCTGACCACCTCGAAGACGCGGTGCGTGGGGGAGCGGGTGGTGTCGGTCACCACGGCGTGGACGTTGCGCACCTGACCGTAGAGGACGTGACTGACCAGGTCCCAGCTGTGGCAGTGGACCTGGGAGGTGGTGCTGCGGGCGCGCCGCGCCGAGGCGGTCCAGACGTGCACGCACACGCCGAGGTCTCCCTCACGGACCAGCGGCAGGCAGAGGAACCCCAGCGGGTGCCGCACGCCCCGCACGCCCGAGCCGCGCGGGCCGCCCGAGCCGCGCGGGCCGCCCGAGCCGCCCGAGCCGCGCGGGCCGCCCTCTGCGATCCCGCCGAGCACACCGAGGGCCCACTCGCGGGCGCTTCCGCCGGCGAGCACGTCGAGCACGTCCTGATATCTCATGGCGCGTAGGGATCCTTGGCGCGCAACGCCTTGCGGGTGACCTCGACCACGTCGCGGTCGGTGAACGACTTGGGCAGCGGGAGGTCGACGCGCTCGAACAGCCTCCGGACCTCCTCGACGGTCGGCTCGTCGCTCAACGGCACCGAGCGGTAGCGGTCGACCGGCACGCGGCGGGCCTGCTCGAAGCTCGTGCGCAGCTCGGTGCCGCAGCTCTCGTAGAAGAACGAGCCGCTGAAGGCGATGATGGCCCGGTTGGGGTCCTCCGACGTCATGATCAGGGCGCGGCCCGACATGTCCCAGCGGAAGGTCGTCATGACCGGCGAGAGCCCCACCGCGATGTCGAGCAGGCCGTACCGCTGGCGGTACCAGAACGCGGCCAGGACGCTCGCGTACGACTCCTTCCTGGCCCGGTCGGTCGTCCACACCTCGCCGGTGCCGTCCGGGCGGTCCGACAGCGACCTGCGGTAGTGCGCGTAGCTCTCGCACACCGCCTCGTCCGTCGGGTCGATGATCTCCAGGCGGACCGTGAGGTGACGCTTCTCCCGCCGCGCGGCGGCCACGCACTCGGGCAGCGTGACCGCGCGCATGTAGGTGCCGGTGCCGCCCTTGAACGTCCAGCGGTCGGTGCCCCGCCGCGCGTCCGCGTGCGCCTGCGCGATCTCGTGCTGACTGCCCAGGATGCGGATGACCGCCATGTCCTCCAGGGCCCGGCGGGTGCCCGCGACCAGGTCCTCCAGCTCGTCGAGCCGGTCCAGGCGCTCGGGCAGCCGCGTGAGGACGCCCGAGGTCGCGTGCATGGCCTCCTCGACGGGCTCCTGCCGGACCCGGTCGCGCAGCAGCGCGGTCGCGACCAGGGCCAGGACGACCAGCGTGGTGCCGCTGACGAGCTGCGACTTCACCTTCTCGGGAATCACCTCGTCGGGCAGCACGCCGAGCACGCCCACGGCCACGGCCAGCACGAGGGCGATGGCGCCGTCGATGTTCTTGGCCGCCCACGCGAGCGACTGGCCGACGGCACTTCGCAACCCCGCCATAGGTCAGCCCCGCCATCCCGTCAGTGTCGGCCCCGGCTCGAATCGTAACGACAGGGTCATGGTCCGGCCAAGATCCCGCCGGGTGACGTGCGGCTTTCCCGCGGGACCGGGCGGGCGGGGCGCGGGGAGCGGAATTGTCGGTGACCGCGCGTAGGTTATGGAGGTGAACCGGAGCGGGCGCGCGTGTCTGTGCGGCCGCCCGCGCCGGTGGACGGGGCGAGTGAGGAGCTGAGCGGCCGATGACATCCATGACGGACCTGCAGCGGAAGGTCGCGCCCTTCCAGGTCGTCACCGAAATGACGCCGTCCGGCGACCAGCCCACGGCGATCGCGGAGCTGGAGCGCCGGGTCAGGGCCGGTGAGAAGGACAGCGTCCTGCTGGGCGCCACCGGCACCGGCAAGACCGCGACGGTGGCCTGGCTCATCGAGCGGGTGCAACGCCCCACGCTGGTCATGCAGCCGAACAAGACGCTCGCCGCCCAGTTCGCCAACGAGTTGCGCGAGATGCTGCCCAACAACGCGGTCGAGTACTTCGTGTCGTACTACGACTACTACCAGCCCGAGGCGTACGTCCCGCAGAGCGACACCTACATCGAGAAGGACTCCTCGATCAACGAGGAGGTCGAGCGGCTGCGCCACTCGGCGACCTGGTCGCTGGTGTCACGCCGCGACGTGGTGGTCGTCGCCTCGGTCTCCTGCATCTACGGCCTGGGCACTCCGCAGGAGTACGTCGACCGGATGGTCGGGCTCAAGGTCGGCCAGCAGATCGAGCGCGACCAGCTGCTGCGGCGGCTGGTGGACATGCAGTACACGCGCAACGACCTGGCCTTCACCCGGGGCACGTTCCGGGTGCGCGGCGACACGGTCGAGGTCATCCCGGTCTACCAGGAGCTGGCCGTCCGCATCGAGATGTTCGGCGACGAGATCGAGAAGCTGGCGACGCTGCACCCGCTGACCGGGGAGGTCGTCGCCGAGGACGACGAGCTGCACATCTTCCCCGCCTCCCACTACGTGGCCGGTCCCGAGCGGATGGAGCGGGCCATCGCCGGCATCGAGGCGGAGCTGGCGGAGCGGCTCGCCGACCTGGAGCGGCAGGGCAAGCTGCTCGAGGCCCAGCGGCTGCGCATGCGCACCACCTACGACATCGAGATGATGCGCCAGGTCGGCACCTGCGCCGGGATCGAGAACTACTCGCGGCACATCGACGGCCGCGAGCAGGGCAGCCCGCCGCACACGCTGCTCGACTTCTTCCCCGACGACTTCCTGCTCGTCCTGGACGAGTCGCACCAGACCGTCCCGCAGATCGGCGCGATGTACGAGGGCGACGCCTCGCGCAAGCGGACGCTGGTCGACCACGGTTTCCGCCTGCCGTCGGCGATGGACAACCGCCCGCTCAAGTGGGAGGAGTTCCTGGAGCGTATCGGGCAGACCGTCTACCTGTCCGCGACGCCGGGGCCGTACGAGCTGGGCCGCAGCAAGGGCGAGGTGGTGGAGCAGGTCATCCGCCCCACCGGCCTGGTGGACCCCGAGGTGATCATCAAGTCGACCAAGGGCCAGATCGACGACCTCATGGAGGAGATCCGGGCCCGGGCGGAGCGGGACGAGCGGGTCCTGGTCACCACGCTGACCAAGAAGATGGCCGAGGACCTCACCGACTACCTCCTCGACAACGGCATCCGGGTCCGCTACCTGCACAGCGAGGTCGACACGCTGCGCCGCATCGAGCTGCTGCGCGAGCTGCGGCTGGGCGAGTTCGACGTGCTGGTCGGCATCAACCTGCTGCGTGAGGGCCTCGACCTGCCCGAGGTGTCGCTGGTGTCGATCCTCGACGCCGACAAGGAGGGCTTCCTGCGCTCGGAGACCTCGCTCATCCAGACGATCGGCCGCGCGGCCCGCAACGTGTCCGGTCAGGTCCACATGTACGCCGACAAGATCACGCCCAGCATGGAGCGGGCGATCGAGGAGACCAACCGGCGCCGGGCCAAGCAGATCGCCTACAACGAGGCGCACGGCATCGACCCGCAGCCGCTGCGCAAGAAGATCGCCGACATCCTGGACAGCCTTGTCCGGGAGGACGCCGACACCGCGCAGCTTCTCGGCGGCGCCGGGCGCCAGCAGTCGCGTGGCAAGGCGCCGGTGCCCGGCCTCGCGTCGCGCGGGGCGGGCCAGCACGCGAAGGCGATCGCGGGGGAGATGCCACGTGCTCAGCTGGAGTCGCTGATCGAGTCGCTGACCGAGCAGATGCACAACGCCGCCGCCGATCTGCAGTTCGAGGTGGCGGCCCGGCTGCGCGACGAGATCAAGGAGCTCAAGCGGGAGGTCCGCGACATGCGCGAGGCCGGCGTGAAGTGACGGCGCGATGAGCACGCGATATCCCGTCCGGCAGCGGATGAGCGCGCGACAAAAATCGCGCCGAACCGCAGCGCCGCATCCGGGGGAAACGCCGTTTCAGTTCGTGAGGAGTTGAGCGGCGCACGGTGCGAAGCGTGGTTGACCTGGGCTCGTGCGGGGAACGCATTCGTCCGCGTGTGGATGCGCTTCCACGCGTTGTGGGAGCGGCTCATGCGGAGCGGCTGCCGCCGGGCGAGTCCGTCTGTGGCAATCGGGGAAATCATGCGTTCGACGACCATCGCGTCCGGCCCCGCCGTTCGCCTCGCGCTCACCGCCGGGTCGGTGACCGTGCTCCTCGCCGGTTGCGGCGGGGGTGCGGCGCGGTCGTCCGCCACGACGCCGGTGAGCCGGCCGGTCATGCTCGCCCCCGTCTCTCCCGGCCCGTCCGCGACGCCGGTGCCGGCGCCGGTCCCCAGCACGTCGGCGACGCCGAGCGACCTCACCGGGTGCCGGGACGGCGACTGCGAGGCACGAGTGCGCGAAGGGGACCGGATCCCGATCGATCCGGGGCTCGGTGTGGACGAGATCACGGTGATCGGGCTGCGGGAAGACGCCGTGAGGCTCACCTTCACCGGCACCTCGACGGTCGTCGACGGCACGAACATCGGCATCAGCCGGAGCTGCTACAACGACCGCTGCCGGGTCAGGGGAGCGCTGACGATCAGCGTGAGCAGGCCGGGCCGCATCGGCGACGTCGGCCTGCGGCTCGCACGAGTCGAGGGCGACACCGCCGTGCTGGTGCTCGAACCCGCCGGCCGGCAAGGGCAGTGACGCCGCGAGTTCCGCGGCGCCCGTGGGGTGTCGCAGGGCCGATTCGCCGGAGAAGCCGGGGACACGGCGCCGGCGCCGTCCGTTGACGGGAAGGTGGGATCGCCCCACCGGCCGGAGGAGGTGCTCATGTTCGCGGCGCTCACCGGGCTCGGGCTGTCGACCGCCGCCGGGCTCAACGCGTACATCCCGTTGCTGCTCGTCGGCGTGCTCGCGCGGCTCACCGACGCAGTGCGACTGCCGCACGAGTACGCCTGGCTGTCCGACACCTGGGTCCTCGCGATCGTCGCCGTGCTGATGATCGCCGAGTTCGTGCTCGACAAGGTGCCGGTGGTCGACCACGTCAACGACATGATCCAGACGGCGGTGCGGCCCGCCGCGGGCGGCGTGGTCTTCAGCGCCACGGCGGCCGCGGCGAAGATCGACAACTCGGCGTGGATGGCCGAACACCCGGCGGTCGGCTGGCTGCTGGGAATCGCCGTCGCCCTCACCGTGCATACGATCAAGGCCACCGCGCGGCCGGTGGTGAACGCCACCACGGTGGGTGTGGGTGCGCCGGTCGTCAGCACGGTCGAGGACGTGGGCTCGCTCGGCATGAGCCTGATCGCGATCTTCCTGCCCGTCCTGGTGGTGGTGGCGCTGGCGCTGCTGGCGTTCGTGGCCTGGCGGCTCATTCGCAGGGTGCGGCGTTATCGGGCGGCTCGCCGCGCCCGGGCCGCCGCGTCGCCCGGCTGAGAGCGGGGCGCGGCATCCGCGTCTCGCGCCGACGCTCCACAGGGTGGATCAGTCGAGGAACCGGCTCAGGTCCAGGTCGATGTCCACGTCGAAGCCGACGTAGGTCGCGAGGCGCTTGCGGTGGATCCCGGTCGGCACGTACGCCTTCACGCTCGGCTCCAGCTCGAACGTGTACGCGACCGGCTCCTGATCCTCCAGCTCGATGCGCCATAGGTATTTGATGCCGGCATTGGAATATTTGATCGGCTTCGTCATCCTGTCCCTTTCCGCCGACTCGGGAGAGACCACCTCGACCACTAGCTGGACGTCCTCCGGTCGGAAGGAAGTCGTCTTGAGGTCGGTCAGCGCGCTGCGCTTGACCATCATGAGGTCCGGTTCGGGCCGCTGCCGCAGACCAAGGGTGATGCTCATCTCGCGTATGACACACAGGTCCTGAGGAGGCGTGAGCTCCCGCTCAAGCAGTCGCAGCATGAACATGTGGAACGCGGTGTGGGGGGACATCATGATGAGAGACCCATCGATCAGCTCGACGTGCGCGGGGGCGTCGGGGGGAAGGTGGTCGAGCATGTCGGCGGTCCATCCGCCCGGCGGACCGGGATAGAACCACTCGGGGAAAGCCGCGGTCATCCGGTGTCCTCCTCTCACTAGAGCGATCACTCGACATGACAATCCTGCCACCCACGGTAGTCGGAGGCGACTCGTTCTCCTGAAGGTCGCCGGCGCTCGGTCAGGCCGTACGCGACTCGTGCTCGGGGCGGAGGCGGGGGTCGGCGGGCAGCGGGGAGGTACGGCGGGCGGCAGAGGGGCTGTGCCAGCCGAGGTCGGGGGAGTGCCGTCGGACGATCTTGGCGGGGACGCCGGCGATGACCGAGTGGTCGGGGAACTCGCCGCGCACCACGGCGCCGCCCGCGACCACCGACTGGCGGCCGATCCGCGTCCCCGGCAGGATGATCGCCCCCGTCCCGATCCAGGAACCCGAGCCGATGGAGACCGGCTTGTTGCGCGGCCACTGCCGGCCGATGGGCGTCTCCGGGTCGTCGTACACGTGGTTCTGGTCGGTGATGTAGACGTAGGGGCCGGTGAAGACGTCGTCGCCGATGTCGATGGACTGGTGGCCGACGATGTGGCTGCCCCTGCCGATCGAGCAGCCCCGGCCGATCCGCACGATCGAGGCGGGCCCGAGGTCCACGCCGGGGCCCATGCCGGCGGAGATCGACACCCGCTCCCCGACGAGCGTGTGCGGGCCGATCTCGATCCACTGCTCGCCGAAGATGGCGCCCTGGGGGAAGGACAGGCACACTCCCTCGCCCATGCTGCGGAACCGGTAGTCCGCGGGTGCGGCCGGGCTGATCGCCGCGGCCTCCCGCACGTAGGCCCACCCTCGGTGCACCAGACGGCCGACGGCGCGCTTCACGAACGACATAACGCGACAAGTTACCGTTAGGTCGGCTTGTCGGCTATGGCGGGTTAGCGCACGTGGCAAGCCCAATGTTGCCCAGCGTTTGATATTCTGAGAGCCCGTGGGCATCGCGGCGTCCAATCCGGACGGCCGGATCGACATCGACCACGGGAGCTCCTCTTGCGCAGCGCCGCACAAACCAAGCATCTGTTCGTCACGGGCGGCGTCGCCTCCAGTCTCGGCAAGGGACTCACGGCCTCCAGCCTCGGTCGTCTCCTCAAGCTTCGCGGCCTCCGCGTCACGATGCAGAAGCTCGATCCCTACCTGAACGTCGACCCCGGCACGATGAACCCCTTCCAGCACGGCGAGGTGTTCGTCACCGACGACGGTGCCGAGACGGACCTCGACGTCGGCCACTACGAGCGCTTCCTCGACACCGAGCTGCACGGCTCCGCGAACGTCACCACCGGCCAGGTCTACTCGAACGTGATCGCCAAGGAGCGCCGCGGCGAGTACCTGGGCGACACCGTCCAGGTCATCCCGCACATCACCAACGAGATCAAGGACCGCATCCGCGGCATGGCCGGACCGGACGTCGACGTGGTAATCACCGAGGTCGGCGGCACCGTCGGCGACATCGAGTCGCTGCCGTTCCTGGAGGCCGTCCGGCAGGTCCGCCACGAGGTCGGCCGCGACAACGTCTTCTTCCTGCACGTCTCCCTGCTGCCGTACATCGGCCCGAGCGGGGAGCTGAAGACCAAGCCCACGCAGCACTCGGTCGCCGCGCTGCGCAGCATCGGCATCCAGCCCGACGCGATCGTCTGCCGCTCGGACCGTCCGATCACCACCTCGCTCAAGCGCAAGATCAGCCTGATGTGCGACGTGGACGAGGACGCGGTCGTCTCGGCGATCGACGCGGCCTCGATCTACGACATCCCGAAGGTCCTGCACGCCGAGGGGCTCGACGCGTACGTGGTGCGCCGGCTCGGCCTGCCGTTCCGCGACGTGGACTGGACCGAGTGGGACCAGCTCCTGCGCCGGGTCCACCGCCCGGCAAAGGAGGTCACGATCGCGCTGGTCGGCAAGTACATCGACCTGCCCGACGCGTACCTGTCGGTCACCGAGGCGCTGCGCGCGGGCGGCTTCGCCAACGACGCGCGGGTGAACATCCGCTGGGTCAAGAGCGACGACTGCGAGACCCCCGAGGGCGCGGCCCGCGAGCTGGACGGCGTCGACGGCGTGCTGATCCCCGGTGGCTTCGGCGTGCGCGGCATCGAGGGCAAGGTCGGCGCCGTACGGCACGCGCGCGAACAGCGCGTTCCCTTGCTCGGCATCTGCCTGGGCATGCAGTGCATCGTCATCGACGCGGCCCGCAACCTGGCCGGCATCGAGGGCGCCGACAGCACGGAGTTCGACCCCGAGACCGTCAACCCGGTCATCTCCACCATGGCCGACCAGAAGGACGTCGTCGCCGGGGAGCGCGACATGGGCGGCACCATGCGGCTCGGCCTCTACCCGGCCAAGCTCGTGGAGGGCTCGCTGGCCCGCCGCCTGTACGGCAAGGCCAAGGTGGAGGAGCGGCACCGGCACCGCTACGAGGTGAACAACTCCTACCGGGAGCGGCTGGAGAAGGTCGGCATGGTGTTCTCCGGCCTGTCGCCCGACGGCCGCCTCGTCGAGTACGCCGAGCTGGCCACCGACCAGCACCCCTTCTTCATCGGCACGCAGGCCCACCCCGAGTTCCGCTCCCGCCCGACCCGGTCGCATCCCCTGTTCAAGGGGCTGGTCCAGGCCGCGCTGGAGTACGCGGGCCGGCGCGAGAACGCGGCGAAGGCGGGGCGGGCCAAGTGACCACGGAGAACACGGTGAATGTGGAGGACTCCGAGGAGTCCTGGAACGTCGTCGCCTCCGCCGAGCGCTTCGCCGGGCGGATCATCACGGTGCGCACCGACACCGTCGAGATGCCCGGCGGGGTGACCGCCGACCGCGACTACGTCGTCCACCCCGGCTCGGTCGCGGTGCTCGCCCTCGACGACGAGGACCGGGTGCTGCTGATCCGCCAGTACCGGCACCCCGCCCGGCGCCTGCTGTGGGAGCTGCCCGCCGGCATCCGCGATGTGCCGGGCGAGCCGCTGGTGGAGTGCGCGGCGCGCGAGCTCGCCGAGGAGGCCGCCTACCGGGCGCGCACGTGGCACACGCTGGTCGACCTGCGCACCTCCCCGGGCATGTCGGACGAGCGCATCCGGGTCTTCCTGGCCCGCGGCGTGGAGCCGATCCCCGACGAGGAGAACACCTACGTGCGCCACCACGAGGAGACCGACATGCCGGCGGTCTGGATCCCCCTGGCCACGGCGGTCGGCAAGGCGCTGAGCGGAATGATCCACAATTCTCCTGCCGTCGCCGGTATCCTCGCCGCGTACGCTGCTTCCGCCGACGGATTCAAGGGCCTTCGTCCCGCCGACGCGCCGGAGGCATGAGTCCGTAGGGAGACATCCTGAGCGAGCCCGAGGCGGTGCTGTCCAGCTACCTCGCCCATCTGGCGGTGGAGCGGGGGCTGTCTGCCAACACGCTCGCGTCCTACCGCCGCGACCTGCGCCGATACGTCGAACATCTGCGGGCGCGCGGGCTCGAGACGTTCGCGCAGGTCGACGAGTCGGACGTGGTCGCCTTCCTCGCCGCGTTGCGGGAGGGCGACGAGGACCATCCGGCGCTGGTCGCCAGCTCGGCCGCCCGCGCCGTGTCGGCCGTGCGCGGGCTGCACCGCTTCGCCCTCCGCGAGGGCGTGGCCGGTCACGACCCCGCGCACGAGGTGCGCCCGCCGCGGCAGCTCCGGCGGCTCCCCAAGGCGATCACCGTCGCGGAGGTCGAGCGGCTCATCGCCGCCTGCGGCCCCGAGGAGTCGCCGCTCGCCCTGCGCAACCGCGCGCTGCTGGAGGTCCTGTACGGCACGGGCGCCCGGATCTCCGAGGCCGTCGGGCTGGCGGTGGACGACGTGCCCACAGGCCCGGACAACGTCGAGGAGCAGGTGCGGCTGCGCGGCAAGGGCGGGCGGACCAGGATCGTGCCCCTCGGCCGCTTCGCCCGCCAGGCACTCGACGCGTACGTGGTCAGGGCCAGGCCCGGTCTGGCGGCGCACGGCCGGGGGACGCCCGCGCTGTTCCTCAACGCGCGGGGCGGGCGGCTCACCCGGCAGGGCGCCTGGGAGGTGCTTCAGGCGGCGGCGGAACGAGCCGGACTGTCCGGTGTATCGCCGCACATGTTGCGCCATTCGTTCGCAACCCACCTCCTGGACGGGGGCGCCGACGTTAGGGTTGTCCAGGAGTTGCTCGGCCACGCCTCGGTGACCACCACGCAGGTGTACACCCTGGTGACGGTCGACAAGCTCCGGGAGGTCTACGCGGCGGCGCATCCCCGCGCGTTGCATTTGTAAAGACGCCCGTGGCGCGCCGCCTTGCCGACCACGTGCCTACCCTTTAGATTCGATCAGGTTCGAGGGCCGTCAGGGAGGACCAACAGGTGACTGCGACCACAGACGGGACGTGGGTGGGCGCTCCCGGCGCGATCGGGCCTACCGGCCGTCCCCGTCCGGTGTTCCCCGAGCCGACACCGCCGGAGTCGCACGGGCCCGCGCGCATCGTCGCGATGGTGAACCAGAAGGGTGGCGTCGGCAAGACGACGACCACGATCAACCTGGGCGCGGCGCTCGCCGAGGTGGGCCAGCGGGTCCTGCTCGTCGACTTCGACCCGCAGGGTGCGCTGTCGGTCGGTCTCGGCATCGACCCCCGGCCGCTCGAGGCGACGGTCTACGACCTCATCATGGAGGAGCCCGACGTCACGGTCGAGGACGTGCTGATCGACACCACCGTCGAGGGCATGCAGCTCCTGCCGAGCAACATCTTCCTGTCCGGTGCGGAGATCCGGCTCGTCAACGAGGTCGCGCGGGAGTACGCCCTCCAGCGGGCCCTGGAGCCCCTGCTGCCGCACTACGACATCTGCCTGATCGACTGCCAGCCGTCCCTCGGCCTGCTCACGGTCAACGCGCTGACCTGCGCGCACAGCGTGATGATCCCGCTGGAGTGCGAGTTCTTCGCGCTGCGTGGCGTGGCGCTGCTGATGGAGTCGATCGGCAAGGTCCAGGAGCGCCTCAACAAGAACCTGGAGATCGACGGCCTGCTCGCCACGATGTACGACCCGCGGACGCTGCACGCCCGCGAGGTGCTGCAGACGATCATGCAGGGCTTCGGCGACAAGGTGTTCCACACCGTCATCAACCGGACGGTGCGCTTCCCCGACGCCACTTTGGCGGGGGAGCCCATCACGCAGTTCGACCCCGGTTCGATGGGCGCCACCGCCTACCGCGAGCTGGCCCGCGAGCTGCTGGCCAGATGGCCCGCCCGCGTCTGACAGTGATGACGTAGGTGCCGGGCGTACACGCCGGTAGGGGACAATGGCAGGTGTGACGACCGGCCAGGAGACCGACCAGGGGAGCGAGGAGAGCGCGCAGAGCGGCTTCCAGGTGCACCTGGACGTCTTCGAGGGGCCGTTCGACCTGCTGCTCGGGCTGATCTCCAAGCACAAGCTGGACATCACCGAGGTGTCCCTGCACAAGGTCACCGACGAGTTCATCGCGTACATCCGGTCGCGAGGCCCGGAGTGGGACCTCGACCAGACCAGCCACTTCCTGCTCGTCGCGGCGACCCTGCTCGACCTCAAGGCGGCCCGGCTCCTGCCCACCGGAGAGGTGGAGGACGAGGAGGACCTCGCACTGCTGGAGGCCCGCGACCTGCTGTTCGCGCGGCTGCTGCAGTACCGGGCGTACAAGGAGGTCGCGAAGATCTTCTCCGGCCGGATGGCCGAGGAGGCGCTGCGCTTCCCGCGCGTCGTGCCGATGGAGAAGCGCTTCGCCGATCTGCTGCCGGAACTCGTGCTCGGCATCGGGCCCGAGCAGCTCGCCAAGATCGCGGCAAGGGCCTTCACCCCGAAGGCTCCGCCGTCGGTGTCGGTCTCGCACATCTATCAACCGCTGGCGAGCGTCCGGGAGCAAGCCGCTATCCTTGTCGAGCGGCTGAGGCGGCTGCAGACGGCGACCTTCCGGGCGCTGACCGCCGACTGCGCGGGGACGTTCGAGGTCGTCGCCCGCTTCCTGGCCGTCCTTGAGCTGTTCCGGGAGGCCGCGGTCTCCTTCGAGCAGGTCGAACCGCTCGGCGACCTGTACGTCACCTGGACGGGAACCGCTGACGGCGACGTCACGGTCGGCGACGACTACGACGACGGCCGGCGCGAGGAGCGGCCCGACGAGGCGGCCGCCGCACGGGACGAGTGAGACGGGCGGCTCCGGTCGTGCCGAGGCGCCGGACGGGAAGCGCCGAAGAGCGGCGCCGGCGACGGCACGGCAGAGACGGAACCACCCGCACGACGAGCGAGGAGCGATGGAAGTGAGCGACACCCCCGGCTCCGGCGACGCAAGCCCCGGGGAGGGGGCGCCGGCCGTGGGGCCGGCGCTCACCGCGGCCCTCGAGGCGATCCTCATGGTGGTGGACGAGCCGGTCGCCGAGGTGACCCTCGCGCAGGTGCTCGAACGTCCCACGGCGGAGGTGGCCGCCGCGATCCGCGCGCTGTCTGAGGAATACACGGCCTCCGGGCGGGGTTTCGACCTGCGAGAGGTGGCCGGAGGCTGGCGCTTCTACACCAGGGCCGAATGCGCCCCGTTGGTGGAGAGGTTCGTCAGGGACGGCCAGCAGGCGCGGCTGACGCAGGCCGCGCTGGAGACCCTCGCCGTGGTCGCCTACCGGCAGCCCGTCAGCCGGGCCAAGGTGGCGGCGGTGCGCGGCGTGAGCAGCGACGGCGTCATGCGGACGCTGGTCGCACGTGGCCTCGTGGAAGAGGCCGGAACCGACCCGGAGAGCCAGGCGGTGCTCTACCGGACGACGAGTTACTTCCTGGAGAGACTGGGGTTGCGGAGCCTTGACGAGCTTCCCGAACTCGCCCCGTTCCTCCCGGACGACGTGGAAATTCTTGAGGAGCAGAAGTAGTGAACAACAGGCGTGGCACCCCGTCCGGTGAGGGACGCGGTCGGAGCCGGAGCACCGGTCAGCAGGGCGCGAGCCCGCGTGGATCCCGCGGGGGTTCGGGCGGTTTCGGCCCCCAGGGCGACCGGCGCGGAGGCTCCCGCGTCACTGGTTCCCGGCCCGGGTACGGTTTCGACTCCAGGTCCGACAGGCCCGACAGGTCGGACTCCAGATCCGACTCCAGGCCCGACAACAGGTCGGACAGGCCGGACTCCAGGCGCTTCCGTGACGAGGGCGCACCGCGCGGCGACCGGTACGGCGACCGCCGCACCGGCGACGCCCGTGGTGACCGTTCCCGCGGCCGCTATGGTGACACCGGTCGTTACGACGACTCCGGCCGCCGCGACGCGCGTTCCGGCGGCGAGCGGGACCGCGGCGGCGACCGGTCCTCCTTCCGCGCCGAGCGGAGCGGACCCCGCGGCCGGTACGGCAGGCCCGAGGGTGGCCGTGACGCCGGTCGTGGCTTCGACCGGGACAACGGCCGTGGTTCCCAGCGTGACTTCGACCGCGACCGCGCTTCCGGCCAGGAGCGCGGCACCCGGGAGGCCTTCTCCGCCGACCGTCCCTCGTTCCGTACCGAGGGGACCGGTTCGCGCGGCCGCTATGGCAGGCCGGAGGGCGGCCGGGACCGGCTGCGCGACCGCGACGGCGGCTACCAGACGGCCCGGGAGACGGGGCGTGCGACCGGACGGCCGGCCTTCCGCGACGAGGAGCGCGGCGGCAGGACCGGCGATCGCGACAGGTACGACAGCCGCGGCGAGCGCGGCGATCGTCAGGCATGGAGCGAGCGCGGAGACCGTCAGGCGCGGAGCGAGCGCGGCGACCGTCAGGCATGGAGCGAGCGCGGCGACCGGGACGGCCGGAGCGAGCGCGGCGGCCGTCCGGCGTGGAGCGACCGGGGCGAGCGCGGTGACCGTGAGGTCCGGGGTGCGCGAGCCGGGCGCGGCGACTTCCGTGCCGCGAGCGGTGGCGGCAGGGGCCGGGCGAGCCGTGACGAGGTGCAGACGATCGGCCGCGTGGGCGGCGGGCGCGGCAGGTTCGGCGGCCCGAGAACGGGCACGGGGGCCGGAGCGGGCGCGGGCTCGCGGGGCGCGGCCCGGCCGGCGGGAGGTCCCAGGAGTTCCGGCGCGAGCAACCCGTTCAAGACGTCCAAGCAGCCGCTGCGCGACCCGGACTTCTACGACGAGGGCTACACCGACGAGCGCGACACGACCGAGGTGCCGGGCGGTGAGCGGCTGCAGAAGGTGCTCGCCCAGGCCGGGGTGGCCAGCCGGCGCGCCTGCGAGGAGATGATCGGCGACGGCCGGGTGACGGTGGACGGCCAGACGGTGCGCCGCTTCGGCGCCCGGGTCGATCCCGCCAAGCAGGTCATCCACGTCGACGGCAAGCGCATCCCGACGTCCTCGGACACCGTCTACTACGCGATCAACAAGCCGATCGGTGTGGTGAGCACGATGGACGACCCCGAGGGCCGGCCGTGCCTGAACGACTACGTGCAGGATCTCGCGCCCCGGCTGTTCCACGTGGGGCGTCTCGACACCGAGACCGAGGGCCTGCTGCTGCTGACGAACGACGGCGAGCTGGCCCACCGGCTGACCCACCCGAGCTACGGCGTGCAGAAGAAGTACTGGGCCAAGGTGCCCGGTCCCGTCGCCCGCGATCTGCACAAGGTGCTGCGCAAGGGCGTGGAGCTGGAGGACGGCCTGGCCAAGGTGGACGAGTTCCGCGTCGTGCAGGAGCACGGCCAGCAGGCGCTCGTCGAGGTCGTCCTGCACGAAGGGCGCAAGCACATCGTCCGGCGGCTGTTGGAGACGGTCGGGCACCGGGTGATCGACCTGGCCCGCATCGAGTTCGGTCCGGTCAAGCTCGGGCGGCTCAAGCCGGGAACCGTACGCGCGCTCACCGTGCAGGAGATCGGTGAGCTGTACGCGGCGGTCGGCCTGTAGCCTTTCCCGCGCGGCGGGCGAAAGCCTCAAGCCGGGAAGAATTGGCGGAAAGTGCGTAGATGGGCCGGGCTTCTCTCCGGAGGAGACCGGCCCGTCCCAGAGAGGGGTTACGACATGGTGCGGGCGATTCGCGGAGCCATCCAGGTCGACGGCAACGATCGAGACGCGATCCTCACCGGGACGACGGAACTGGTGACCGAGGTGATGGGGCGTAACAACCTCACGACCGACGACGTCATCAGCGTGATCTTCACGTCCACACCCGACCTGACCGCCGAGTTCCCCGCGCTGGCCGCGCGCAAGCTCGGGTTCCACGACGTGCCGCTGCTGTGCGCGACCGAGATCGACGTGCCGGGCGCGCTCCCGCGCGTGGTGCGGCTGATGGCCCATGTGCAGACGGACCGTCCCCGGCAGGAGATCCAGCATGTGTACCTGCGCGGCGCCGTGGCGTTGCGCGTGGACATCGCCCAGTGACGGCGCGCGGACACCGCCCCGATAACCGATGAGCACCGCCCGATGAACGTCGCTCCGTAGGCCCTCGTCCGGCAGTTCGAGGCGGCGGGTCCGCAGACAACCATAATTCCCCATAAGGCATCCGTCACAGGACAGCGCGCCTGGGGACGGCGACGGCAGGAAGAGCACGATGACTCCCATCGAGGACGCCGAGATCGGCAGTGTGGTCGTTATCGGGACGGGCCTGATCGGCACGTCGATCGCACTGGCGCTGCGGCAGCGGGACGTGCGGGTCTTCCTGGCCGACCGGGACGCGGCAGCCGTACGGCTGGCGCGTGGGCTGGGCGCGGGGGAGGACTGGACCGGTGAGCAGCGGGCGGACCTCGCGGTCATCGCCGTGCCGCCCCAGTTCGTGGCGCAGCAACTCCTCGACCTGCAAAAGCGCGACAGCGCCCGCTTCTACACCGACGTGGCGAGCGTGAAGGCGCTCCCGCTGGCCCAGGCCGCCCAGCTGGGCTGTGACCTGTCGGCGTACGTCGCGGGGCACCCGCTCGCGGGCCGTGAGCGGTCCGGACCGGCGGCGGCCCGCGCCGACCTGTTCCTCGGCCGCCCCTGGGCGTACTGCCCGACGGACGAGACGTCCCCGCGGGCGGTGGCCGCGGTGGAGCGGCTGATCTCCCTGTGCGGCGGCAACGCCGTGCGGATCCCCGCGGCCGAGCACGATCGCGCCGTCGCGGTCGTCTCGCACGCTCCGCACGTCACGGCCGCCGCCGTGGCCGCCCGGCTGGCCGAGGCGTCGGAGACGGCGCTCGGGCTGTCGGGGCAGGGCGTGCGCGACGTGACGAGGATCGCCGCAGGCGACCCGTCGCTGTGGACCGGCATCCTCGCGGGCAACGCGCTGCCCGTCGCCGAGGTGCTGGAGGCGCTCGTGAACGATCTGAGCGCCGCCGCCCGGTCGCTTCGCGCGCTGGCGGGTGACGGCGCGGCCATGGGGGAGGTCACCGAGCTCCTGTCGCGCGGTGTGCGGGGGACCGGCAGGATCCCCGGCAAGCACGGCGGCCCGGCGCGGACGTACGCGGTGGTCCAGGTGCTCATCGGCGACCGTCCCGGCGAGCTGGCCCGCCTGGTCCAGGCCGCGGGCGAGACCGGCGTCAACATCGAGGACATCCGCCTGGAGCACGCCCCCGGCCTGCCGCTCGGCGCGGCCGAGCTGTACGTCCAGCCGGAGGCGGCGGACCTGCTCAGCGAGGGCCTGCGGGAGCGTGGCTGGCAGGTGCCGGGCTGACCCGGTCCCGCGGCAGGCCGCCCGGCGGCGTCCGGGCAGCCGCCGCACGCGGCGCGGGGGCCGTGTGGTGGCGCAGGCCTGGGTTCGCCCAGGCGATCGCCGCCACGGTGACCACGGTGAGCAGCCCCCCGGCGCAGATCGCGAGGCGTGGGCCGTACAGCGCGCCGGCGACATCGTGAAGCGCAGCGCCGGCAATACCGTGCAGCAGGTTCGCGATCTGTGGTCCCCCGACCAGCACGACGGTGAGCGCGCCCTGCACGCGCCCGCGCATGGCGTCGGCGGTGTGCGCCTGCATGATCGTGGTGCGGAAGGTGCTCAGCACGAAATTCACCGCGCCGCCGAGCACGAGCGCCGCCAGCGCGATCCACAGCTCGACGGCCAGGCCGACGAGCACGACGGCGATCCCCCAGGCGATGGCGGCGCCCGCCACGAGGGCGCCGTGGCGCCGGGCACGGGTGAACGTGCCTGACAGCATTCCGGCCAGGAAGACCCCGGCGGGGTAGGCCGCGTAGAGCAGCCCCGTCTCCAGGCCGCCCCCGGCCGCGCCGCCGAAGGCGTCGCGGGCCAGTTCGGGGAACAGCGCCGACGGCATGCCGAAGGCCATGGCCGCGAAATCCACGGCCAGCACCGCCACCAGCAATCGGTTGGCCGCCAGATAGCGGAACCCGGCCAGTGTCCGGCCGGTCGCCGAGGAGCTCCGGCCACCGTCGGCCCCGCCCGCAGGGCCTACCGCGCTCGCCGCGCTCGCCGCGCCCGCAGGGCCCGCAGGGCCCACCCCGCCCACCGCGCCCGCAGGGCCCACGGCGGGAGGCGACGGCAGCGGCGGCAGCGGTGGCAGCATGGCGACGGCCCACACCACGGCGAGCAGCGCGACGGCGTCGAACAGGTACAGCGTGCCGAGCCCGATGACCGGGACGAGCGCACCGGCGAGCACCGGCCCCAGGATCGACCCGCTGTAGCGGACCAGTGAGCTGAGGCTGTTGGCCGCCGGCAGCAGCTCGGCCGGGACGAGGCGGGGTACGGTGGCCCCCGTCGTCGTCATGACCGTCCCGAAGGCCAGCCCCTGCAACGCCACGGCAACCAGCAGGACGGGGACGGAACGGCCGCCCAGGACGGCTTGGACCCACAAGGTCGTGTAGGCCAGCGCCAGGCCGAGGTCGGCGGCCAGCAGCATCGTCCGCCGGTCCATCACGTCGGCGAGGGCGCCGCTCCCCAGCGCCGCCACGACCAGCGCGGCGAACGACACCGCCGCGGCGGCTCCCACGGCCGCCGACGAGCCGGTGACCGTGAACAGTTGCGTCGGCACCGCGACCACGCTGAAGGATCCGCCCACGGCACAGATCACCGAGGCGGCCCACATCCGCCGGAACGCCGGGATGGCCAGCGGCCGGCAGTCGACGGCGAAGGATCGGGAACGGGGCGCCCGCACGCTCGTGGCGCTCATCGCGCGGCCCCGCCGTCGCCGGCGCCCGCGGATTCCTCCTCATCCGCCACCACGTCGGCGACCACGCAGGCGACGTTGTCGGGGGCGCCGGCGGCGTACGCCAGGTCGATGAGCTCGTCGGCGGTCTGCTGCGGGTCTCCGGGACCGGCGAGCGTCTCGCGCAGCACGGCGGCCGGCACGACGCTCGGCAGCCCGTCCGAGCAGAGCAACCACCGGTCGCCGGGGACGGCGTCGTGCATCGACAGATCCGGCGGGTGGTTTCCCGTACCGGTCAGCGCGCGGACCAGAAGCGAGCGCCGCGGGTGGGAGACGGCCTCCTCGGGAGTGAGCCGGCCCTCGTCGATCAGCGACTGCACGTACGTGTGATCATGCGTGATCTGGAACAGCCCACCGTCGCGGAGCAGGTACGCCCGGGTGTCGCCGATGTGCACCAGTGCCAGCCGCGGCCCGGACCGGACGAGCGCGGTCAGGGTGGTGACCACCTGTCCCGACGGTGTCGAGGCGGCGATGTCCTTGATGGCCCGCTCGGCGTCGCCGACGGCGTCGGCGAGCGCGGCGAGCAGGTCGGCGGTGGGCACGGACAGGCTCCGCACGCGCTTGAGCGCGTCGACCGCCGCCGCACCGGCGCGGTCGCCGCCCGGGCCGCGCATCCCGTCCGCCACCGCCAGCAACCGCTCACCGGCGTAGGCGATGTCCTCGTTGCTCGTCCGCACCCGGCCCGGCTCCGACCGGGCGGCGTACCGGATGCCCAGCACGGCCGTGGTGTCCTCCATGGCACTGCCCCTTCCCGACAGGTGATCGACGAGGAAGGCGGCGAGCCTGCCGCGGGCCTCGGTCTCGGCCGTGACCTGCCGCCAGTAGGCGGCGACCTCTTCGGCGGCGTCCGGCGCGGGCAGGTCGCACACCTGCCGGATGCGCGCCAGCGGCATGCCGATCTGCCGCAACCAGGCGATCAGGCGGGCCTGCTCCAGCTGGCCGGGGTCGTAGTAGCGGTATCCCGACTCGCCGTCCACCGCGGCAGGCCGCAGCAGCCCGAGTTCGTCGTACAGCCGCAACGCCTTGGGCGACAGCCGGGCGGCCCGCGCGAATGTCCCGATGGTCAGCAGCTCACGCACCACTCCTCCTCGTCCCGGCCGTCATAGCCGGTGCCGACGATGCTGCGGCTTCACCCAGGGGCAAGGTCAACACGCGGAGGAAGCCACACGCGGACGCGGTGGGGCCCGCCCTGACGGACCGCCGCCTTGACGTTCGCTTGCAGCGCGGATCGGCCAGCGGAGATCAAGGGACCTGCAAGGGGGCGGCCGTTCACTGAGTGCACAAGCCCGGCAGCCAGGGGAAACGCCGGGAGCCACCCCCTGAGGAGATCATCATGAAGCGCACCGCTCTCGGCATGGTCGCCGCCGCGATCACCGGCCTCACCGCCCTCCCCGCCGTCGCCACTTCCGCGTCCGCCGCCGACTACGGCCCCGACACCTGTGTGAGCGGCTACGTCTGGCGCGAGGCACGCCCCTCCGACCACGTCTGCGTCACCCCGGCCGTCCGCACGCAGACCGCCAAGGACAACAGCGTCAGGTTCTCCCGCTGGACCAACGGAGCATACGGCCCGCACACCTGCGTGACGGGCTACGTCTGGCGCGAGGCTTTCACCGGTGACGACGTCTGCGTCACGCCGGCCGTACGTCAGCAGGTGCGCAACGACAACGCCGCCGCGGCCGGTCGCCGGGCCTCGTCCTCCGGCATCGCGTCCCCGATCGTCATCAACCGCAGGGTCAACTTCAGCGGAGGGGTCCCGGTCGGTGGCTGGACCTCGCTGACCGTGTACCGCGACGGGACGTACCAGTGGTCCGGGCACATGCACGACTCGGGCGGCACCAGCTACAACTTCTCGGGCGTCTGCGTCGTCCGCACGTCGTCGGGCTCGGCTTTCGTCTTCGAGACCTTCGGGCGGCTCCACGGGACGTTCGACTCCGGATCCCGCGACCACAACTGGAACAAGTCAGGCACCATCTCCTCCCTGCCGACGGCCTGGCGTGCCTCCTCGGGGTACACGTGGAGCTGCCAGAACAGCGTCAAGCTCAACCTCGACGGCACGGTGAAGACCGCGCTCGACGCCGTCGGATACGTCAAGTCGGTCATCGCGATCGTCGCCTAGAGCGATCGCCCGGGGATCGGACGATCGAGGAGGAGGGCCGGGTCGCCCGGCCCTCCTCCGGACATGTGGGCCCGCATCCGGCGGTTCGTCGACCCGTCGTTCCGATCAGGAGCCGGTGACCGCCTTCTTGGGAGACGGCGCCGCGGGAGCGTGCTCCGGCAGGCCGTGCCGCCGCCACCAGCGGGCCAGGGGCCGGGGCGCCCACCACGCCCGTTCGCCGAGCAGCCGCATGGTGGCAGGCACCAGCAGGCCGCGCACGATCGTCGCGTCCACGGCGACCGCGATCACCAGGCCGATCCCGATCATCTTCATGATCGTCACGTTGGAGAAGGCGAACCCGGCGACGGACACGGCGACGAGGAGGGCGGCGCTGGTGACTACCCCGGCCGTCCGGGCCAGCCCGCGCGCCATCGCCTCCGCGGGACCGGCGCCGCGCTCGCGCTCCTCGCGTACCCGCGACAAGAGGAACATCTCGTAGTCCATCGCCAGCCCGAAGGCGATCGCGACGATCAGCACGGGGAAGTTCACGTCGACGGCCCCGACGGGTTCGACGCCGAGCAGCCCGGCCAGGCGCCCGTCCTGGAAGATCAGCTTGATGGCGCCGAAGGACGCCGACAGCGACAGCAGGTTCAGCAGCACCGCCTTGATCGGCAGGATCACCGAGCCGAACGCCAGGAACATCATGACGATCGACACCACGGCCACGAACAGCGCCATCCACGGCAGGCGGGAGACGACCATGTCCACGATGTCCACCCGCGAGGCGGGCATTCCCGTGAACGACGCGGCGGCCCCGGCCGGAGGCGGCACCGCACGCAGGCCCGCCACCATCCGCACGGCCTCGCGGGACATCGGGTCCATCGCGTAGCCGAGGGTGATCCTGGCGAGAGTGCCGGTGGTCCCGGTGACGGACGCGCCCTCCACGCCGGGCACCGCGTCCAGGCGGGCGGCGTAGCCGTCCAGCACCGGCCGATCCAGGGCGCGCGGCGACTCGACGACGGCCGTCACGACCTTGGCCGGGTCGGCGGCGAAGCGCTCCGCCAGTTCCCGGGTCACGACGCGCGCGTCGGCGCCGGAGGGCAGCACCCAGTCGCCGGGGCGGGCCCAGTTCACGCCGAGGAACGGCAGGCCGAGCGCCACGAGCACCGCGACGACGGCGAGGGCGCTCGCGAGGGGCCGCCGCATGACGGCGTGAGCCAGGCGATACCACCGCTCACCGGAGGCGGTGGACCCGGCGTTGCCGGTCCGCCGGCCGAACCCCCTTTGGCCGGCCCGCCGGCCGAGTCCCTTTCCGCCGGCCCTCCGGCCGATGGCCGCCAGCAGCGCGGGCAGCACGGTGAGGGAGGTCAGCACGGCCAGGACGACCGTGGCGACGCCCGCGTACGCCATCGACTGCAGGAACCGCGAGGGGAAGACCGCGAGCCCCGCGAACGACAGCGCCACGACCGCGCCGGAGAACGCGATCGTCCGGCCCGCCGTGGCCGTCGTCCGCTCCACCGCCGTCTCGGCGGACGCGCCCCTGCCGATCTCCTCCCTGAACCGGGTGACCGCGAGCAGCGCGTAGTCGATCGCCAGGCCGAGGCCGAGCATCGTGACGACCTGGATGGCGAACGTCGAGACGTCGGTGACCAGGGTGACCAGGCGCAGCACCGCCATCGTGCCGAGCGCGGCGACCACGCCGACGGCCAGGGGAAGCGCCGCCGCCAGGAGGCTGCGGAAGACCACCGCAAGCAGGATCAGCAGGATCGGCACGGAGATCGCCTCGGCCAGGCCGATGTCACGCGCGATCGTGCCGTTGACCTGGTCGGTCATGGCCGTGAGGCCGCCGAACCGCACGGTCAGGCCCTCGGCCTCGAACCTGTCCCGGATGCCGCGCAGGGCCCGTACGCGCTCCTGATCGTCGGGGGAGCGGAACTGCACGGTGACGTACGTCGCGTGCCGGTCGTGCGACACGAAACCGGGCGAGCCGGTCGACCAGTACGACTCCAGGCGTGCGACGTCCTGGCGGGGGACCGCGTCGAGGGCCCGGCGTACGGGCCCGGCGAAGGCGGGATCGTCCACGGTGAGGCGGTCGCTTTCGTACAGGACGACGACGTCGGCCGTGTGGCGGCCCAGCGGTCCCGCGAGCAGGCGATCGGCGTGCGAGGACGGGCTGCCGGGGTCGTCGAAGCCCGCGCCGCCGCCGAGGCGGCCGAAGACACCGGCGCCCCACACGCCCGCGACCACGGTGAACAGCAGGGCGCCCAGCAGGATCGGGCGACGGTGACGGGCCGCGAAGCGGCCGAGAGCGCCGAACATGCGCTTACCCCATTCCAATAGTGAAGAGTGTCACTATCCATAATTATCAATAGCGACGCTATCCATATCTGTGGGCATGGGCAAGCCCCGGGCCTATCCTGGGAGGGTGCGGCGAGGGAGAGGGACATGCGGATCGCGGAGCTGAGCAGGCGGACCGGGGTCCCGATCCCCACGATCAAGTACTACATGCGAGAGGGTATGGTCCCGCAGGGCGAGCGGACCGGCCCCAACCAGGCGCGGTACGGCGAGGAGCACGTCAGGCGGCTGCGGCTGGCCAAGGCGCTGGTCGAGGTCGGCGGGCTGCCGGTGGCCTCGGCCCGTCAGGCGCTCGCTCTGATCTTCTCCTCCGGCATCTCGGAGTTCGACGTGCTGGGCAAGGCGCAGTACGCGCTGACCCCGCCCAGAGAACGCGCCGGCGACGACGCCGGGGACGACGCCGCCGCGCAGGTCGAGGACCTGATCGCCCGGCGGGGCTGGCAGGTCAAGCCCGGCAATCCTGCCAGGCGGACGCTGGCGGACGCGCTGGCGACCCTGAACCGCCTCGGCCAGGACGACTACCTGGAGCTGCTGGAGACCTACGCCGAGGCCGCCGAGCACCTGGCGGACACCGAGGTGCGGGCGATCAGCCGGCGGGGCGACCTGCACGCCATGGCCGAGGCGATCGTGATCTGGACCGCTCTCGGCGATCCTGTGATCGCCTCCCTGCGCCGCCTGGCCCAGGAGGCGCGGGCGGCCCGGCTCCTCGGCGGGACCGCCGAGGAGACCGCCTGAGAGCCGTCTCGCGGGCGCCGCCGGCGAACGCGGGATCATTGTGCGGGAATCCCCGTCCCGCCGCCGATGCACGCTTTCCGGCGGTATCCCGGTAGCCTCGGGGACGACGATTCGAAAGGGAGAAGGAGAGCCGGTGTCGGGTCTGGTCGTCGCCATGGACGGTCCCTCGGGATCGGGCAAGTCGAGTGCCTCGCGGGGCGTCGCGCGGGCGCTGGGCCTGCGCTACCTCGACACGGGCGCCATGTATCGCGCGGTCACCTGGTGGATGCTCCAGCGGGGCGTGAACCTGGAGGACGCCGCCGAGATCGCCGCGAGGTCCGCCGAGCCCGCACTGGTGATGAGCACCGACCCCGACGCGCCGGGCGTCACCGTGGACGGCGTCGACGTCAACGGGCCGATCCGGGGCCCCGAGGTGACCGGCGCGGTGTCGGCCGTGAGCGCCGTGCCCGAGGTGCGCCGCCGGCTGGTGGCCCTGCAGCGGGAGATCATCGCCGAGTCCCTCCCGGGTGGGGGAATCGTGGTCGAGGGCCGCGACATCGGCACCGTGGTCGCGCCGGACGCGCCCGTCAAGATCTACCTCACGGCGAGCGCCGAGGCGCGCGCCCTGCGCCGTACGGCCGAGCTGGACGGAACGACCGTGGAAACGCAGAAGGCCGCGATGGCCCGGCGTGACGCCCTCGACTCGACGCGCAAGGCCGATCCGCTGGCGATGGCCGCGGACGCGGTGGAGCTGGACACGACGCCGCTGGACCTGGACGAGGTGATCGCCGAGGTGCTCCGGCTCGTCAAGGAGCGGGCCTGACGCCCGCACGCCCCGCCTGACCGCCTCCCGCGCCGCGTCTGCCGCGCCGGGGTTGGCCACGCGGTGCGACGTACGAACGAGCCCGGCCCCGGAAGCGGTCCGCCGGGAGGCCTCACGGGAGGCCGGGGAGAACGGGAAGAGCAGCCGATGAGGCAGGGTATGGACGTGACGGGGGAGTACGACGAGGACGAGGGCGGCTGGATCGAGGCCGAGCTCGCCGAGCTTTCCGCCGAGGAGGCGGAGCGGGAGCCCGACTCGGGCCCGCTGCCGGTCGTCGCCGTGGTCGGGCGCCCCAACGTCGGCAAGTCGACGCTGGTCAACCGCGTCATCGGCCGCCGTGAGGCGGTCGTGGAGGACGTGCCGGGCGTGACCCGCGACCGGGTCACCTACGAGGCGACCTGGCGGGGCCGGCGGTTCACGCTGGTCGACACCGGCGGCTGGGACCCGGACGCGACCGGCATGGCCCTGCGCATCGCCGAGCAGGCGCAGATCGCCGCCGAGCTGGCCGACGTGATCCTCTTCGTGGTGGACGCGAGCGTCGGGGTCACCGACTCCGACGAGACCGTCGGCGCGGTCCTGCGCCGCTCGGGCAAGCCGGTCGTGCTGGCCGCCAACAAGGTCGACAACCAGCAGATGGAGCTGGAGGCGAGCGGGCTGTGGTCGCTCGGGCTGGGCGAGCCGCACCCCGTCTCGGCCCTGCACGGCCGCGCCAGCGGCGACCTGCTCGACGTGGTGCTCGACGCGCTGCCGGAGACGCCGCCGCAGACGTTCGGCGAGCGGCGGGGCCCGCGGAGGATCGCGCTGCTGGGCAAGCCCAACGTGGGCAAGTCGTCGCTGCTCAACAAGCTCGCCGGAGAGGAGCGGGTGCTCGTCGACCCGATGGCCGGCACCACCCGCGACCCGGTGGACGAGCTGGTCGAGCTGGGCGGCACGACGTACCGGTTCATCGACACCGCGGGCATCCGGCGGCGTGACCGCGAGCTGAAGGGCGCGGACTTCTACGCGGCGATGCGCACGCGGGCCGCGCTGGAGCGGGCGGAGGTGGCGGTCGTGCTGATCGACGCCTCCGAGGTGCTGACCGAGCAGGACCTGCGGATCATCGGCCTGGTGATCGAGTCGGGCCGGGCGATGGTGGTCGCGTTCAACAAGTGGGACCTGGTCGACGAGGACCGGCGGTACTACCTGGAGAAGGAGATCGACCGGCAGCTCGTCCGCACGCCCTGGGCGCTGCGGGTGAACATCTCGGCGAAGACCGGCCGTCACGTCGAGAAGCTCGCACCGGCCATCGAACGGGCTCTGGAGTCGTGGGGCACGCGGGTGCCGACGGCCCGGCTCAACCAGTTCCTCACCGAACTGGTGCAGGCCACCCCGCCGCCGGTGCGCGGGGGCCGGCAGCCGAAGATCCTGTTCGCCACCCAGGCGTCGACCGAGCCGCCGAAGTTCGTGCTGTTCACCTCGGCGTTCCTGGAGGAGACCTACAGGCGCTTCATCGAGCGCCGCATCCGCGAGGAGTTCGGCTTCGCGGGCTCTCCGATCGAGGTCACGATGAAGATCCGCGAGAAGCGCAAGAAGAAGTAGGCCCGCGAGATGTGAGGACCGGAGCGGGCAGGAGCTTTCCGGCCGGTCGGCGCGGTGATGTCCCGGCTTGCGGGGCGGGGAGAGGGCATCCCCGGGCCACCGGCCGAACGCCGGTCTCCGCCGCCTGCCGCTTCGGTCCCTGCCGCCGCTCCGGGCGTCAGTCTTCGCCGCCGCCTCGGGCGGCGGCCGACAGCAGGGCGAGCGCGGCCCGGCGGGCCTGCTCGCCCGTGCCGGCCGCGCCGTGGTGCGCGGCGACGACGGTGGCGCCCTCCACCAGCATGAGCAACTGGCGCCCGAGGATCGGCGGATCGGCGGCTCCGGCGCGCTCGGCGATGCCGGTCAGCAGGTCGAGGTAGCGGTCGAGGCGACGTACGCCCTGGACGGCGGGCACAACCTCATGCGCGACGCCCCGGACGAGCTGTTGAGGATCCTGGTCGGGGCCGCCGGGGCCCCTTGGTAGGGAATGCCCTACCCCCGGGACTGCCGCCCGCCGGATCGATCTCCGGCGGGCGGCTCAATAACGTTGGGGACATGCGCCGACTTCTCTCCCGCCTCGGCGGCGACACGGTCTATATCCTCGTCGGGTTCCCCCTCGCGGTCATCACGTTCTGCCTCACGGTGGCCGGCCTGTCGGCCGGCGCCGGTCTGCTGGTGGTCTGGCTGGGCGTGCCAGTCCTCGCTCTCACCCTCCTCATCGCCCGGGGGATGGGCGACGTCGAACGGCTCCGGATGCGCGCGGTGCTGGGCAGGGACATGCCCCGGCCGCGGTATCCCGTATCGCCGCCCGGGGCGGGCGTGTTCCGCAAGACCGTCACCCCGCTCGCCGGGGGCCAGCCCTGGCTCGACGCGCTGTACGCGCTGCTGACCTTCCCGGTCGCGATCGTGACATTCTGCGTGACCGTCACCTGGTGGGCGGTGACGCTCTTCGGGCTGACCTACCCGCTGTTCGGGTGGATCCTGTCGAACATCCCGGACAACCACGAGCTCCCCGAACTGCTCGGCCTCGGGCGCGGCTACGTCGTGAACAGCGTCTTCTACGTCGCCATGGGGGCGGTCTTCGCGCTCACGCTCTACCCGGTCGTCCGCTCCTGCGCGCTGATCAAGGCGTCGCTGGGCCGGGCGCTGCTGACGGGCGTCGCCGAGCTGCAGGAGCGCATCGACGACCTCACCGAGGGCCGTCACGCCGCCGCGCACGCCGAGGCGAACGCGCTGCGCCGCCTGGAGCGCGACATCCACGACGGACCCCAGCAACGCCTGGTCCACCTGGCGATGGAGCTGTCGCGGGCCCAGCGGGAACTGCAGAAGGACGCCACCGCCGCGCACGACACGATCGGCAAGGCCATCAGCGCCACCCGGGAGACCCTGGACGAGCTGCGGGCGCTGTCGCGCGGCATCGCCCCGCCGATCCTCGCCGACCGCGGCCTCGCCCCGGCGCTCGCCGCTCTGGCCGGCCGCTGCACGGTGCCGGTGGAGCTGGACGTCCAGACGGCCGAGCGGTATCCCGCGCTCATCGAGAACACGATCTACTTCGTGACCGCCGAGTCGCTCACCAACGTGGCCAAGCACAGCAGGGCGACGTCCTGCTCGGTCGGGCTGACCAGGATCGGCGACACGCTCATGCTCACGATCGGGGATGATGGGGTCGGCGGCGCCCATGTCGCCAAGGGACACGGCCTGTCCGGCCTGGCCGACCGGCTGCGGGCCGTCGACGGCGAGCTGTCGGTGCGGTCGCCGGCGGGCGGGCCGACACTGATCACGGCGGAGGTTCCGTGCGCGTAGTGGTGGCCGACGACGCCGTCCTCATCCGGGAGGGGCTCGTCCGCCTGCTGGAGGAGTTCGGTTGCGAGGTCGTCGAGGCCGTGGGCACGGGGGAGGACCTGGTCGACGCCGTCGTCGCCCACCGTCCCGACGTGTCGGTGGTCGACGTGCGGATGCCTCCGACGTTCACCGACGAGGGCCTGCGCGCCGCCGTCGAGGCGCGGGAGAAGGTCGCGGGCGCGCCCGTGCTGATCCTGTCGCAGTACGTCGAGGTGTCCTACGCCGACGACCTGCTGGCCGACGCCCGCGGTGCGGTCGGCTACCTGCTGAAGGACCGCGTGGTCGACGTCGAGGAGTTCATGGACGGCCTGCGGCGGGTCGCGGCAGGGGGGACGGTCTTCGACCCGCAGGTCGTCGCCCAGCTGATGGTGCGGCGGCGGCGCGACGACCCGCTGGTCTCGCTGACGCCACGCGAACGGGAGGTCCTCGAGCTGATGGCCGAGGGCAGGTCGAACCCCGCGATCGCCCGCCGCCTCGTCGTCACCGAGGGCGCCGTGGAAAAGCACATCCGCGGCATCTTCACCAAGCTCGGCCTGCACGCCGACGACGGCGACCAGCACCGCCGCGTCCTCGCGGTGCTGGCCTATCTGCGTTCCTGACCGGTCCTGCGGGTCCGGCGGTGTTCGCCGCCCACGGCCGGGCCGGGACGCCCTGGCCCGGCCGGGAGGTCAGTCGGGCGGCCGGGGTGAGGAGTCTCGGGACGACGTCGTGCTCCGGTTTCCGGCGGTGAGTCCGGCCGGAAAGGGGCGGGCCGATATCACCGTTCGCAACCTTGACGTAACGCACGCCCGGTGAAATAGTCAGGGCGGCTGATCAAGCGTACGCCATCCGATTCCCCCACAAATCCCCCAATCTCGAATTACTGGTGATGTTAGCGCTCCCATAAATGTTAGCGCTAACACAAAAAATGCGCCGGCAGAGACGCCCCGGGCGGAACCACCCATGTCCCGCGGGGCGCGCCCGGACGACCGCAGGTGCGGGCATCGGCCGGCGCACGGCCCAGGAAGGCTCGGCTCAGCCGAGCGGCACACATGGAGGAGTCGATCCAACATGTTCGGACCCCCCACCCGACGCATCCGACGCAGGCTCGCCGCTCGTACGGCGACCGCGCTCGCCCTGGTCGGCGCCACGTTCACGCTGGCGCCGATGACGTCCCCGGCGCAGGCGGCGAAGCCGGCCGCCCCGGCCAGGCCGCAGGGCCCATGTGACATCTACGCCGACGGCGGCACCCCCTGCGTGGCCGCCCACAGCACCACGCGGGCGCTGTACGCCTCCTACGACGGCCCGCTGTACCGAATCAGGCGCACATCCGACAACGCGGTCGAGGACATCGGCGTCGTCCGACCCGCCGCCGTGCCGTTCCCGGACGCGGGCGGGTACGCCGACGCGGCGGAGCAGGACTCCTTCTGCGCCGGCACGATCTGCCTGATCACCACCATCTACGACCAGTCCGGCAAGGGCAACCACCTCTACCAGGCGCCCCCCGGCACCTTCCGCGGCCCGGACGTCGGCGGATTCGACACCCTCTCGATCGCGGACATGGCGCCGATCACGATCGGCGGCCACAAGGCCTACGGCGTCTACATCATGCCGGGCATGGGGTACCGCAACAACAACGCCACCGGCCTTCCGAAGGGGGACGAGCCGGAGGGCATCTACTACGTCATCGACGGCACGCACTACGACAGCGGCTGCTGCTTCGACTACGGCAACGCCTCGACCAACGGCCGCGCCGTGGGCACCGGCACCATGGAGACCACCTACTTCGGCACCGCCACGGCCTGGGGAAGCGGCAGCGGCCCCGGCCCGTGGATCATGTCCGACATGGAGGCGGGCCTGTTCTCCGGCTACAACGCGAAGCAGAACCCGGCCGATCCGACGATCGACTCCTGGCGGTTCGTCACCGCCGTCGTCGACGGCGGCGGCGGGAACCAGTGGGATCTGCGCGGCGGCAACGCGCAGGAGGGCGCGCTGACGACCTTCTACAGCGGAATCCGTCCCGGGTCGCTCACCAACGCCAGCTACTACCCGATGCACAAGAAGGGGGCCGTCCTCCTCGGCACCGGTGGTGACAACGGCAACGGTTCGTCCGGCACCTTCTACGAGGGTGTGATGACGAAGGGCTACCCGGCCGAGGCCACCACGGACGCGGTGCAGGCCAACATCGTGGCCGCTAGGTACGACGTACAGCGGCTGACCCTGTCGCGGGCCACGACGTTCACGCGGGGCTCGGCCCAGGATGTCACCGAGACGTTCACCAACACCACGGGATCGGCCGCCGTGGGCGTCAAGCTGGGCATGTCCGCGCCCAAGGGGTGGTCCGCCCTGGTCAAGGGCACCGACGACAAGTCGGTGACGTTCGACCGGGTCGCGCCCGGTGAGAGCGTGAGCGCGACCTTCACGGTCACCTCCGCGGCGGCGACCGGCGCCGGTTTCCTGACCGGCAAGGCCGAGTGGACGAACCCGTCCGGCCCGGTCAAGGGCAGGCAGTCGACCGAGACCGCCCAGGCGGTGCGCGACGTCATCCCGGTCAGGATCAACGAGGTCCGCTACCGCACCAGCAGCAACACGACCGACCAGTTCGTCGAGCTCTACAACGCCTCCGACGTCGACGTCGACCTGTCCGGCTGGACCCTGACCAACACTCCCAGTGGCTCGGCCGGCACCACGCTGGCGCAGATCCCGGCCGGGACGAAGCTCGCGAGCGGCGCCTACTACCTGCTCGGTCTGTCCGCCTCGGGGCTGGCGGCTCCGCTGAGCCCGGGTGCCACCACCGTGAACGTCAGGAGCACGACCGGCTTCGCGGCCGGCCGGCGGATCGAGGTCGACACCGGCGCCAAGCGGGAGACCCGCACGATCCAGGCGGTCGGGACGGCGGCGAGCACCCCGACCACGCTGTTCGTGCCCGTCTCGACGGGGCCGTGGATCACGATTCCCGCCGGCTCCACCAACGTGCCCGTCACGAACGCGACCGGCTTCACGGTCGGCCAGCAGATCGGCATCGACTCGGGCGCCGCCTACGAGCAGGCCACGGTCACCGCGGTCGGCAAGGCGGCCACGCAGACGACCCTGTCGGCGGCGGCGCCCGCGGGCGCGACCAACATCAAGGTCGCGGCCGACTCCGCCATGACGCCCGGTGACAAGCTGACGGTGGACACCGGCGAGAACGAGGAGGTCGTCACGGTCACGAACGTCGGCACCACCGGCGCGAACGGCACGGGCGTGGATCTGGCCGCCCCGCTGCGGTTCGCCCACGAGCCGGGCGTCGACGTGTCCGACCCGGGAACGGGCGTCAGCTTCTCACCGGCGACGCGCCTGCCGCACACCAGCGGCGCGGCGGTGCAGGCACTGGGCGGCGGCATCACGCTCGACAGTCCGCTGGACCAGGGCCACGCGACCGGCGCGGCCGTGGTCGACCCCCTGGTCACGACGGCGGGCTACCAGGGGTCACCGGCGCCCGACCAGTGGTTCGGGGGCGCGCTGTCCACGAGTGCCGGCTCGATCGCGCTGCGGGACGCCACCGGCGCCCTGGTCGTCGACGCCGTCGTCTACGGGTCCCAGCAGAGCAGTTCGAGCGGCAACGGCACCATCACGAGCCCCGAGCTCGCCGTCATGGAAGCCGACCAGGGCAGGGGCGGCTGCATCGCGGTGGTGGCCGGCGCCGCCGCCGGCGCCGGGCGGAGCAACGCCCGCTGGCCTGACGGCAACGACACCGACAGTCTCTGCCGCGATTTCATCACGACCACCGTGCCGACGCCGGGTGCGGCGAACGCCAGGTGACCTGATCGGTCGCCGGGCGTCTCCGGTGCCCGCCGCACAACGGCGGGCACCGGAACGGCGGCAACCACCCGGCCGGGCGTCCGGCACCCAGCGGCACGGCGGCGCTGGAGTTCTGGTGGCTGTGGTACCGGGTAGGTGCCGGTCGCCGCCCACGCGGCCGCGACCGGGACGAACAGGATCCGATCGAGAGCGATCAGACGCGTGGTGGTCAGGCCGCGACGCGTTCCGCGACCGGAGTCCCGGCCGTCGCCTTCATCAGGGCGCGGGCCTGCTGGACCAGGATGACGGCGACGGCGAGGATGGCCACGCCGTCGAGGGCGTGGAAGCCGAGGACCACGAGGCTGCCGGTCGTGGTCGAGTTCTCGGTCCACCCCGCGATCTCCGCCAGCGAGAAGATGACCAACAGCTGCACAGCGACCAGCACGAACGGCAGAATCGACAGGCCCACCAGCTTGCCGCCCGCACGGGCGATCAGGGCCACGACCGTCGTCAGCAACGACAGGAGCGGCATGATCATCGTGCCGTTCATGGCGTGGTAGCCGATGGCGGCGTCCGGATCGCCCGGCGCCGGGTGCGGCGTCTCGAACGCGCCGAACGTGGCGAGATAGAACTGGGCGAGCACGGCGACGAGCTGCAGAACGGCGAACCCGAAGAACACCTTGCGCATTTGGGGCCTCCTCAGTCGGGAAGGGAAGTGCCCCGGGGGTTCTGCGGGGCGGCGGCGAAGAGCCGCGAACGGTACGCCCGCAATGGTGGACCGTGCGCTGTCCCGGGCACCCGGGACAGCCGCCCCTGTCCACCGGGAAGTTCGCCGCCGGGAAAGCGTGCGCGTCCCGCCCGGCCGGTACGGCCCGCGCCCGCTCCGCGGTGAGGAGTGCGGACTCGTCAGCGGACCCAGGGCGGCACGAGCCGGTCGCTCCCCCGGGGAGCGAGATCGCACGCGTCGGGGGCGGAGACGCCCCCGGGGTTGTAGACCTCGCATCCGGCCGGCGCGACCACGATCGCGCTGAAGCCCGACTGCGTGCCGGCGTGCACCTGACGGCCCACGTTGGCGGGCAGGACGACGGTGTCGCCCGTCGCGGCGGCGAAAGTCTCGTCGCCGAGCTCGACGGTCGCCCCGCCCGACAGGAAGGTCCACACCTGCTCTCCGTCGCAGGCGTGGTAGGGGCCGCTGTTGCCCGCGGGCATGTCCACTCGCCACACGGCCTGGGTCGCGCCTCCCTGCGTGGGCGAGGCGAGGGTGGTCATGACGCCGTTGGGGGTGGTGCTCCTGCGGCTGTCCGCGGAACGGATGACGGGCATGGGTGACTCCTTGATGTGAGAGAGGGAGCCCGGGCGCGGAGCCGGGCGGCCGACGGCGCGGCGGGCCGGGCCGGGGGCCAGAAGAGCCGGGGACGGGATGAAGGGACGGGGTCAGGCGATCCAGGGCGGCACGCCGTGCACGGTGCCGTCGGGCAGGATGGCCCTGGCTCCGGCGGGGGCCGTGACGACGGCGGTGAAGCCCTCACCGGCGCCCGCGGTGACGCGGCGCGGGGTCGAGGGCGGCATGACCACGGTGTCCCCGGGCGCGACCGTGAACGTCTCGCCGCCGAGTTCGACGGTGGCGGCGCCGCCGAGGAACGTCCACACCTGCTCGGCGTCGAAGTCGTGCAGCGGCCCGCTCGTCCCGGGGATCGCCTCGACGCGCCACACGGCCCGCGTGGCGTCGCCGAGGGTGGGTGAGGCGAAGGTGGTCATGACCCCGGCGGGGGTCTCGGATCTGCGGCATTGGGCATGACGGATGACAGGCATCGCCGGCGTCTCCTAAGATAGACAACGTCGTTGTCGTTAATAGTGAACCTGGTTGTCTATCTGTGTCAAACGACCCGCCCGGCTTCGAGCTGCCCCTGCGGCTCTTCCTGGGCTTTCGCGTCCTGATCGACGAACTGCACGCCGAGCTCGCCCGTCAGGGGCACCCGCATGCCCGTCCCATGCACGGGTTCGTCATGCAGGCGATCGGCACCGAGGGCACCACCGCGGTTGAGCTGGGCCGCACGCTGGGCGTCAGCAAGCAGGCGGCGGGCAAGACCATCGAGGCGCTGGAGCGCCTCGGCTACGTGGAGCGCGCCCGCGACCCCCGCGACACGCGCCGCAAGATCGTGCGGCTCACGCCGTCGGGGACGGACATGCTGGTGCGCTCGGCCCGGATCTTCGACGACCTGCGGGCGCGCTGGGCCGCCGTCATCGGCGACGAGCGGCTCAGGGAGCTGGAGACCGACCTGAGGAAGGTGACGCCGCCCGACGTCTTCCGCCTCGACGTGCCCGGCTGGTTCGGCGCCTGACCCGGTCCCGGTGTGAGGTCAGGCGCGGCGGCGGGGCAGGGCGAGGGAGGCGGCCGCGCCGAGCACGCACAGCCCGCAGGTGATCAGGAAGATCTCGGTGTACTCCGCGTGCAGCGCCGCCTGGACCTTCGCCGTGTAATCCGCGAGCCTGCGGGCGTACTCGGCCGCGTCCACCCCGAACGGCAGCGGCGTGTCGAGGTGCGCGGTGAGCGACTGGAAGCGGTGGAAGCCCCAGGCCGACAGCGCGGCCACGCCCAGCAGCATGCCCATCATCCTGGCCACCACGACCGCCGCCGACGCCACGCCGTGCTGCGCCGCCGAGACCAGGCGCAGCACCGCCGACGAGACCGGGGCGATCACCACCCCGAGGCCGAGGCCGGCCACCACGAGGTCGACGTCCATCCGCACGCCGGCGGAGGCCAGGTCGAGCGGCCACCGGGAGATCATCCAGTAGCCCGCGGCGGCCACCGCCATCCCCGCCACGGCCACCGGGCGCTCGCCGAACCGCCGCACCAGGAGCCCGCCGAGGAACGCCGCGACCGCCAGTGCGGCGAGGAACCGGGTGAGCACCAGGGCGCCGCCCACCGCGTCCCTGGCGAGCAGCGTCTGCGCGGCGAGTTGCACGTCGACCAGCGTGACCAGCAGCGCCGCACCGGCCAGCAGGCTCACCGCCAGCGTGGCGAGCAGCGGCGTCCGGCGCACGCCCGTCAGGTCGAGCAGCCGGACCGGTGAGCGGATCTCCCACAGCACGAACGACACGGCCGCGATCGCCCCGGCGACCACGCACGGCAGTCCCCACGGCGGCAGCACGGCTGTGCCGGGGGAGGGGTTGTAGAGTCCGGCGACCAGCAGGCCGAGCGCCAGCGCGAGCAGGACGCCGCCGCCCGCGTCCGTCTTCGCCGTGCTCACCTCGCCGGAGCGCCGGCCGTACGGCTCGCGTCCGGCGGGGACGGCCACCTGCACGGCCACGGCGGCCAGCAGCGCGAGCGGGAGATTGACCCAGAAGATCCCGCGCCATCCGGCGACCGCGGCCAGGCCCGCGCCGTACAACGGGCCGAGCACGCTGCCGAGCTCCTGCGCCGCGCCGACCGCGCCGAGCGCCACCGGCCGGGCGCGCTCGTCCCACAGGTCGCCGATGAGGGCCATGGTGATCGGCAGCAGCGCGCCGCCCGCGACGCCTTGGAGCGTACGGCCCGCGACCAGCGCCGGGACGCTCGCCGCCAGGGCGGTGACGAGGGAGCCGGCGGCGAACCCGGCCAGGCACGCGTGGATCAGCGCGCGCCTGCCGTACCGGTCGGACAGGCGGCCGAGCAGCGGCATCGCCGCGACGTAGCCGAGCAGGAACCCGGTCACGACCGGGGTCGCCCGCTCCAGGTGGTTCAGCGGCACGCCGACGTCGGCGGCCACGTCCACGAGCACGGTGACGACCACGTACGCGTCGAGCGCGGCGAGCAGCACGGCGGCTCCGCCGACGCCGAGCGCGAGCCTCCGGCGAGGCGTGGCCGGCCCGCCGGTCGTCCCGGCCGCCGCCGTCTGCCCGGTGGTGTCCGTCACGACGCGGGAGGCTCGATGGTCACGGGGGCGTCGTAGTCGCCCAGGCTCACGTCCACGGAGCCCCCGGTGAGCGGCAGGTCGAGCTTGAGCAACCGGCCGGTGGCCTTGTCGACCCAGACCGTGCCGGTGACGTTCTGCTGGACGCCGGGGACCAGCGTCGCCAGCACCTTCTGCGACAGCGCGGCCGTCACCCGGTAGGCGGCGGCGTCGCCGACCTTCTCCTCGGCCTGCGGCCGGACGTCCTGTGCCGTGGACAGCAGGTCGGGTACGCCGGTCAGCACGGCGGAGGGGTCGTAGAGGGCCGTGAGCTGCTGCCGGGTCATCGTCTGGAAGCCGCCGGTGGGGCCCTTGAAGTAGACCTTGTCGCCGACGAGCACGAACTCGATCTCCTGCAGCCCGAGGACCTCGATCTGCAGCGTGCCCTTGGCGTCGCCCTCCCGGGTGAGGCTGCCCTCGGCGTGCCGCACCGGTACGGCGGGCTTGTCCTTGGTCTCGATGGTGAAGGCGACCGTCTTGACCGTCCGCATGGCGTCGGCCGAGCGCTTCAGCAAGGCCGGACCGTCCGGCAGAGCCGGCTCGCTTTTCGCGCTGCAGGCGGTCGTGAGCAGCAGGCCGGCCACGACGAGCCCCAGGATTGTTCGCACAGCCGGATCGTAGCGAGCGCGTGGGGGCGGCACGCGCACGCCGCGGGAATCGGTTTGGCGTGATCTGTCAGGGGCAGTCGGGACCGGTGCTCATCCCGCGCCGTCCGCCGCCGTGCGGCGCCCTTTCACCGGGCGCCGCGCACCGCCTGGAGGTGGTCCACGATCGGCGCGTAGATCTGCTCCAGGGCGGACAACTGCTCGGAGGTCATCAGATCGATGAAGTGCCGGCGGACGCTCGCCACGTGGTCCGGCGCCACCCGCTGGATCTTCTCCCAGCCCTGGTCGGTCAGCACGGCGAACGTGCCGCGCCGGTCGTCCTCGCAGTCCTGCCGGATCACGAGGCCCGCGGCCTCCATCCGGGAGATCTGGTGAGACAGCCGGCTGCGCGACTGGATCGTGGCGTCGGCCAGCTCGCTCATGCGCATGCGGCGGCCGGGGCTCTCGGAGAGGTTGACGAGGATCTCGTAGTCGTTCAGCGACAGCCCGGTGCCCTGCAACTCCCGGTCGAGCTGAAGGAAGAGCAGGCGATGGGCGGCCAGATGTGCCCGCCAGGCGCGTTGCTCCTGCGGGGTGAGCCAAAGGGGGGCGTCCATGACGACCAGCATAAGATCAGTTCTACGGACGGAGCGGAATGCCTGACAGCGAGAACGGTGAGAGCCTCGGCACCGTCGTGATCGCGGGCGCGGCCAACCTCGCGATCGCGCTGGCCAAGCTCGTGGCCGGCCTGATGAGCTCCTCCTCGGCGATGCTGTCGGAGGCCGCCCACTCGGCGGCCGACACGGCCACCGAGGTCGTGCTGTTCGCCGCGATCCGGCACGGCGAACGCCCCGCGGACTCCCGTCATCCACTTGGTCACGGGCGGGCCGCCTACCTGTGGGCGATCGTGGCGGCCTGCTTCACGCTCGTCGTGGGAGCGGGGTTCTCTCTCACGCACGGATGGCACACGATCACCGCGGGGGAGAACCTGGGCGACATCGGTGTGTCGTACCTCGTGCTCGCGGTCTCCTTCGGGATCGAGTCGATCTCCCTGTGGCGGGCTGTGCGGCAGCTTCGCGGCGAGGCCCGGCGCTGGCGGGTGAGCCCCGGGCGGCTGCTCCAGCGCACCTCCGACACCGTGCTCAAGGCCGTCGTGCTGGAGGACTCCGCCGCGCTGATCGGCATCGCGACGGCCGGCGTCGGCCTGCTGCTGTCGCAGCTCACCGGCTCGGCCGTGTGGGACGGTGTCGCGTCGATCGTCATCGGGCTGCTGCTGCTCGGCGTGGCGCTGACCCTGATCAGGAACAACGCCTCGCTGCTCATCGGCCAGGCGGCGCCGCGCGGACTGCAGGAGAAGATCCACGGCGAGCTCGCCGCCCAGCCGGAGGTCGAGGCCGTCGTCGAGCTGGTCACCGTCATGCTGGGCCCCGGCCAGGTCATGGTCGCGGCGAAGATCGACTTCCGCGACGAGACGTCGGGGCAGCGGCTGGAACTCGCCTCCGACCAGGTGGAGCGCCGGCTCACCGAGCGGTTCCCTGAAATCCGGCAGGTCTTCCTCGACCCCACCCCGGGCCGGTCGGCCGTCAGGGAGGGGTGACCCGGCGAGCCCGCTCGCTCACCCCGACAGGGCGGCCATCCACGACTCGACCTCGTCGGGCCGGCGGGGCAGCGCGGCCGACATCAGCCGCGCGCCGTCGGCCGTGATCACGAGGTCGTCCTCGATGCGGACGCCGATTCCGCGCAGCTCCGGCGGCAGCGTCAGGTCGTCGGGCTGAAGGTAGAGCCCCGGCTCCACGGTCAGCACCTGGCCCTCCTCGAGCACGCCGTCGAGGTAGGTCTCCGCCCGCGCCCTGGCGCAGTCGTGCACGTCCAGGCCCAGCATGTGGCCGCTGCTGCACAGGGTGTAGCGCCGATGCAGGCCCGCGTCCGCCTGCGCCCGCGTCAGCACGCCCCACTCGCGCAGCCCGTCGGAGATGACGCGCATCGCGGTCTCGTGGAACTCGCGGAAGCGCGCCCCCGGCCGCAGCACGGCGATGGCGGCCGTCTGCGCCTCGTAGACCAGCTCGTACACCTGCCGCTGTACCGGGCTGAACCGTCCCGACAGCGGCAGCGTCCGGGTGACGTCGGCGGTGTACAGGTTGTCGCCCTCGACCCCGGCGTCCAGCAGGAGCAACTCGGCGGGGTCGAGCCGCCCGTCGTTGCGGATCCAGTGCAGCACGCAGGCATGCGCCCCGGAGGCCACGATGGACTGGTAGCCCACCGCGTTGCCCTCCAGCCGGGAGCGCAGACCGAAGACGCCCTCGACGTACCGCTCGCCGCGCGGATGCGAGAGGGCCGCCGGCAGCGCGCGTACGACGTCCTCGAACCCGCGCGCGGTCGCGTCCACCGCCTGCTGCAGCTCGGCGATCTCCCACTCGTCCTTGACCAGCCGCAGCTCCGACAACACCGCGGCCAGCTCGGCGTCGCGATCGTCCCCGGCGGGGGAGACGAGCGCGTCGACCGCGGCGTCCACCCCGCGCAGCACGCGTGCCGGTCCGCTCAGCGCGGCCGGCAGCGTGTCGATGTGCGCGCACTCGATCTGGTACGCCGCCTCTGCCTCGGCGAGGTCGAACCGGCGGCCCACCCAGAACTCGCCGTACCGCCGGTCGCGGTAGAACTCCTGCGACTCGGCGCGGGACGGGCGGGGGCGCAGGAACAGCCGCGCCTCGCCCGACGGCTCGATGACCAGGACGTCGTCGGGCTGCTGGCCGCCGGTCAGGTACGCGAACGCGCTGTGCGTACGGAACCGGTGATCGTCGTCGTTGCTACGGGCCCGCAGCGTGCCCGAGGGGATGACGAGCCGCTCACCGGGGAGGCGTTCGGCGAGCCGCGCGCGCCGCTTGGCCGCGTACGCGGCGACCGGCAGGGGCGCCACGTCCGCGCGCGTGCCGGCCCACCCGTCGCGCATGAATTCCGCGAGCGCGTCGGAGATCGGGAGGTCATGGCTCCCGGTGTTGAGCTTCTCGGCCATCGGCGTGCCCCCAGGGTGAGGTGATATCAGGGTGCGGTGGATCAGGGTGCGGTGGATCAGGGTGCGGTGATATTTCGCCATCGTAGGGGTGGGAACCCTTGACGAGGTAAGAGGACCGCTGTTGCCTGGGGAAACGGGATTCGCCGCTCCGGCCGGCCGGCGGGAGCGGAAGCGGGGGACATCCCCCCGGGTGCCCCTGAGAGGCGGTGTCGATGCTCATCGGGACGATTTTGCAGAGTAAGGGAACAGGTGTGGCGACCGTTCCTCCGCACGCCACGGTGTCCGAGCTTCTGGCCCGGCTGGCGGAGCTCAACATCGGCGCGGTCGTGGTCTCGGAGGACGGCCTGTCCATCGACGGCATCGTGTCGGAGCGTGACGTCGTGCGGAGGCTGCACGAGCACGGCGCCGCGCTGCTCGCCATGCCCGTCTCGTCGATCATGACCGCGGAGGTGCGCACCTGCGGTCCGGACGCCAACGTCGACGACCTGCGCCGCACCATGACCAACCACAGGATCAGGCACGTGCCCGTGGTCCGCGACGGCCGCCTGGCCGGCATCGTCAGCATCGGCGACGTCGTCAAGACCTCCATCCAGGAGCTGGAGAGCGAAAAAGAGGCTCTGGTCGGCTACATCAACGGCTGACAGGAGCCCTGGCCGGACCGGACGTACGCCCTGGCACTCCGGCAGAACGTCAATGGCGCGCTTGCGGCGCGACCAGGTGACTCGCAGGCCGGAGTCCGTCCCTCCATACGCGTTGTGCGATACACACTCGTTGTGTAATGATGTTGTGTAAGCGGTGTGTATCGGAGGTTGGCATTCGTGCGTATGAACATCTCGGTTCCCGAAGAGCTGGCCGAGCAGGTCAGGGCTTACGACCTGCCCATTTCGGGCATCTGTCAGGACGCTCTCGGGGAGGCCGTCCGGCGCGCGCGGCTCGAGGAGAAGGTCATGGACGGCATCGAGGCGGTCGCCGAACGCCTCCAGGCCACCATGCCGGAGATCATGCGCAAGAAGTACGAACAGGGCTATGACGTGGGCGTCCGGTGGGCCAAGAAGGAGGCGTCGGTCTACCAGCTGAAACTGGTGGCGGGAGAGGTCCCGAACGCGCGCTGGCAGAGCGACGAGACGATCGTGGAGCTCACGTGTGACCCCTACATAGGGGAGGACCCGGACGGTTACGAGCTGGAGAGGGCGTACGAGCGCGGTGTCCTCGAAGGTGCGAGCGAGGTCTGGTCCGCCGCGCGCCCTCTGCTGAAGTGGAACGTTTAGCGGCGCCGGCGCGGTACTCCGCAGTCCATGGTTCCCCCGCCAAGTCTTCCCTGGAGTGTTGTGGTCGTGAATGCGAGCACGAGTCTTGTCCTGCACCACGTCGACCGGCCTGACATCGCGCTGACCGCGTTTCTGGTGTACCGGACGGGAGACCCGTACTTCGTACGGCTTCTTGTTCCGGGGAGCCCCTCCGTCGACGTCGCCAGGACGGTCCTCGTGGAGGGCGCCAATCTGCCGGTGGAGTCCGCCTCGCTCCATCTCCTTCCGTCCGACGACCCGGACTGGCTCCTCGCCACCGTCCATCCGAGTTCCCCGGACGCGCTGTCCCTGTGGCTTCCGCGTCATCCACTCGGGGCGTTCCTCGCGGAGACGATCGCCCTGGTGCCTCCGGGCCGTGAGGGCGAGCACATCGATTGGGACCGTGAGTTCGCTGCTCTCGTCTCCGGCTTCCCGGGCGACGAGGGAGGAGACGAACGCGGGTATTAGGGGCTCGGCCCGTTCGCCGCGAAGGGGGAGTTCGGCGGTTCTCCGTCTGTCCCGCACGGATCGGGGCGACCTAGACTCGGTCGCGTGAAGCTGAAGCTGGATCTCCACGACATCTACAACAAGGGCAGCGAGATCGACAAGGCGCTGCACGGCATCATCCAGGAGGCCGTACGCAAGAAGGCGACCCAGGTGGAGATCATCCCCGGCAAGGGGTCCGGCCAGCTCAAGAAAAAGGTGCTGCGGTTCCTGGAGCAGAAGGAGATCAAGGCCCTCTACCACCGGATCGACAAGGACGCCAAGAACCACGGCCGTCTGTTCGTCTACTTCCAGTGGAAGTAAGGGCACCTCGCGTCTGCCAGCGTGAAGCGGCAACTTCGCCAGGGCCTCCGCGGTGCCGATGCCCGCGACCTCTTGCACGTTCAGACGCAGTACGCCGAGTTCTGCGGGTGGTCGTCCCACGACGCCGGCGACTTCCGTTCCGCGCAGTACTGGACAGACCGCGCGCTTGAATGGTCTTACGCCATCGGCCATCCAGAGACCACGACGTACATCCTGCTGGAGCGGGCGAGCCCGAGCAGGCCGCGAAGGTCGGCGCGGAGGCTCTCAGCATCGCGGCGGCCACCGGATCAGCCCAGATCATGACCGAACTGACGCGCTTGGACAGGCAACTTGAGCGCTGGCAGAAGGTGCCGGCAGTGGCCGAGTTCCGCCAGGCCTTCGACGGCCTCGTCGCCCACCAGGCTTAGATTCCCCCAGCTCCATAGGACAGAATCACGCCATGCCGCACCCCTATGTGGTCTTGAGCTGTGCCATGTCCGTCGACGGCTACATCGACGACACAACCCCCGCACGGCTCCTACTCTCCAACGCCGCCGACTTCGACCGAGTGGACGAAGTACGAGCCAACACCGATGCGATCCTCATCGGCGCAACCACCATGCGCCGTGACAACCCGCGCCTACTGGTCGACTCCGAGGAACGACGTGCCCAGCGAGTCTCCCGAGGGCTTCCGGCCTACCCCCTCAAGGTGACGATCACAGCCAGCGGCGACCTGAGCCGTGATCTCAAGTTCTGGCACCACGGCGGGGAAAAGGTCGTCTACTGCCCCGACACCGCAGCGACCAAGGTCCGCGAAACGCTCGACGATCTCGCGGACGTAGTGAGCACCGGCCCCACTGTCGACCTTGGCGTGATGCTCGACGACCTGGGGGAGCGAGGCGTTCGGCATCTCATGGTCGAGGGCGGCGGCACGATCCACACGCAGTTCCTTACTCAGGGCCTGGCCGACGAGATACACCTAGCCGTCGCTCCCATCTTCGTCGGCGACTCGGCAGCCCCAAGGTTCGTCAGCGCCGGCAAGTTCCCCGGAGGCTCTGCCCATAGGATGAAGGTTGCCGAGGTCCGCTCCATCGGCGACGTCGTTTTGATTCGCTACCTTCCAAAGGAAGCATCGGGGGATTCCACATCATGAGTGCGGTTACTCCGAGCGATCGCCAGTGGCTCATGGCCGCTATCGAGCTTGCTCGAAAGTGCCCGCCATCGACGACCGCATTTTCGGTTGGTGCGATCGTTGTGGACGGCGAAGGCAGGGAGGTTTCTCGCGGATACTCTCGGGAGACAGATCCGCACGTGCATGCGGAGGAAGCAGCCCTCGCCAAGCTCAACATGATGGATGGGCCTGACCTTACGGGTGCGACGATATACAGCACCTTGGAGCCCTGCTCCGAACGCCGATCGCGACCGCGCACATGTACTCAGCTCATCATCGAGGCGGGCATCCCCCGAGTTGTCATCGCATGGCGTGAGCCGAGCCTGTTTGTCGCTGACTGCCAAGGGGTTGAACTCCTCGCGGGCAACGGCATCGAAGTGCTCGAAGTGCTCGATCTGGCCGCTGCTGCCGGCGCCGTAGGCATGCCGAGTCAAATTGCAACAGGAGGCGGTTGAATTCTGGAGTCAGCTTCGAATGCATATGACAACAGATGTTCTATCTGCCACCACTACCCCAAAGGTCCCTCTGGGTGCTCACATCAGGAGATTGAAGCCTCGACTGAAAAAGAGGTGCCCACTTTCAAGCGTGCTGACTATCCTGCAATTGACGAGATTCGGGCGATGGCGAATATGGGAAGTCGGCGGCGGCCAACTATAGGACGAAGTTGTGAAGAACGATCGCAGGGTGCGCCACCTCGTCGATGGCGACACTAGGTGGCTCTGGTCTGTACGCCAGAAGCTCGACAGGAACCGGTATGAGAACTGCCGTCTAATCCTGTCGCTCTGGCGGGAGGACTCACGCTCCCGCCTGTCGATGGTCTTCCGGCCCGGCCCGGACAGGATCATTTCCAACACCTACTTCGAGGCCGGCACCGTGGTAGCGCTCCCCGAACAGAACTGGTTGAACCTCTACGAGCCTAAGACCGTCCGCCGCCTCCTCCAGATTGCAGCGGCGCGCGGAGAGTTGCCCACGGGGCCCGGTACAAAGGAACTGGACGGGTGGCGCCTCTTTGACGCTTTGATGGCTGCTCAGCACGCCATGGCTTGAGGACCCGACTTCTGTCAGCCAAGTACAGCAACCGAGCCGCACAATCCCTTACATCGACAGGTGCCCCTCAGTTCCGTTCTGGTTCCGTCCGGGGCGGTAAAACGCCAAAAGTCAATGGAAGACGTCAGGATTGCCGCAGGCCAGAACGGCGGCCGATCACTTCCAATGGAAGTGAAGGCGCCTCGCCTCTACCAGGGGTGGACGCGGAACTCGAGCACTGGCGGAAGGAGCCGGTAGTGGCTGAGTTACGCCAGACCTGACTGTCTGGGGCCGGATCGGATGCCCGGCCTGCGTTCAGCCGCTCAGCAGTGAAAGGCCCTGCCACCAGGCGTACAGCGGCTGCGGGGCCGGAGCCTCGGCTGTGACGGCCACGGACCGGCCTTTGTATGTCCAGGACATGGCGTAGTAGGGCCCGTTGATGGTGCAGAGCAGCTTGCCCCTGACCCATGTGCCCTTGTACTCGGCCCCGGTCGCGCAGTTGCCTCCCCGGCCATCGTGCAGAGCCCACCAATACGACTCCACCCACGTCTCGGCGTCGGTGTCGCTGCGGAACAGCACGATCATCGGGTCGTGAACCGGACCCGGCCGGACGGCCGTGCAGTCGAGAGCGGCCACCGCGTCGGCCGGAGGACGAGCGGCAGGCCGGCAGTTCCTCACGTCCGCCGAGCCGAGCATCGCCTCCAGCCGGCACTCGCCCGGCGTCATGACGCACGCCGACCCCGTCGGCTCGGTCGGCGGGTCCTCCTCGGCCGTCGGCTCGGTCGGCCGGTCCTTTTCGGCCGTCGGCTTCGTGTGTGTGCTGGAACGAGAGCGGGACGACGGGGCCGCCGATCCGGTAACCGGAATCGAGGAGGTCACCGTCACTGTCACCGTCGGTGTCGGTGACGCCGACGTCATCCCTGATCCAGGTTCTCCATCCGGCCGAAGTGCGACAAGAGCGACGATCAACCCGGCAATGCCCGCCAGGGCGCTCACCATCTCCCAGTGGACGCGATTGAGCCAGGAGGTCCGGGCGCGCTGGGGCGGTCGTGAAGGGCCCTTCGATCCGGGGGCCGAGGAGCCGATCGAAGTCACGTCCGACCTCCTGTCTCGTGAAACCCCCGACGTGAACAGGAGGACCAGTCCCTGGTTGCCGACTTCTCCACATCGCGATTGAGAGCCGTAGGTGGCCTTGTCGACCGCGACATCGGCCACTCTCGCCGGCAGGTCGAGGCTCCTTCGTCGGGTGGCGGGGGTTCCGAGTGTTCGTCAATGTTCTCCCGGACGCGAGCGCGTCGCCTGGGAAACGTGGAGAAGCCGTCACCGCAAGGTCCGTCGCATGACAAGAACGACCATCACCGCAGCCGGGATGACGTGAAGATCTCGGACGAGCGGAGCGAGGTGATCGAGCGGGGGCGCCGCAGACGACCGCCCCGTTGGTCTCCCTGAGTGCCTCCCGCAGCGACTCGTGCGGGCAGGGAGGCCTCACAGGTGCCGCGTCGACGCGAGGCACGGACGCAATTCCCGGCCTTCGGCTTCAGGTCGGGAAGCGCGTCAAAGCACGTAGCCGGCGATCATGTGGCTGAGGCGGATGACGTCGGAGTTGCCCTTGAACTCGAAACGGACCTTGCCCAGGCCGCTGAACCAGAGCTCCAGTTCGGAGTCGAGGTCGAAGTTTCCGGCGGTCTCGACCGACCATGCCTGGACCTTGCTGTAGGGCAGGGAGGAGAAGTCGCGCTTCTTGCCGGTCAAGCCCTGGACGTTGACCGCGATGATGCGCTTGTCGGTGAAGACGACGAAGTCCCGGACCGTTTTGTAGGAGGAGACGATCTGTTCGCCGTGGAGCAGGAGAGGTGCCACGGCCGGGCCGACCTCTTGTGGGTGGCACGGATTCAGCTTGAAGAGGGAGCCGTTGTTGAAGTCGATCATTTGACGAGCTTAGCTGCGCAAAGGACAGGTATGCCGGTTATGGTTCCGACGGGACGAATCAGCCGATGAGGAGCACACTGATGATCAGGTTCCGCTTCGTGCTGACACCCCTGGGCAGGGTTGCTCCATGGGGTGATGAGGATCGGAGCCTGCACTGGTTCGGGCTGACCGATGGCTGGTACTGGATCGAACTGGCCGGTCACGAGTTGTTGCGCCACATGCAGGAAGCACCCGGGCAGACCCCCTATGTCGACTACTACCTGGCTCGCCTATGGGAAGACCCCATCGAGCTGACACCGGCCGTCCTCGAAGCGGTGCCGGCCGATCTCCTCGATTTCGTCGCCGCGGACCCCGACTCCTGGGAGCCGGTGGAGAGCGATGCGGCGTCGACCGCCGCGGTCTGGCACGGCGGACACACCTTGGATCTCGGTTACCTCCGGCAACCGCCCCGCATCAGGGCGTGGCGTACCGTCAGGGACGATCTCGACGTGGTGACGGTGACGTGGCGGAACGACGACGACGGCGATGTCCGGTTCACGGCTCCTCCATCCGGTCAGGTCGTCATTCCATCCGAGTCGTTCCTCGCCGCCGTCCGGCGCTTCCATCATGACCTCATGACCGCCATGGGACGGAGAATCAGGGCGTTGGAGAGGACCGGGGCGCCGAACGGCATTCCACTTGATCTGGAGCAATTGCGCGCCGAGCACGCCGATCGAATGACGTGGTTGGCGCGAGCCCTGCGGGATGCGCCGGAAACCGACTGGACAGCCGTCCGCGCCGGAGTGACAGAGCTTCACCAGGGCGTGGCGGTGCAGGAATGACCGGGAGTCGACGCGCTGTTCGACGGTGGCCACGTCGCCGACGCGGCCGCCGCTAGTCGTCGTCGCTCGACGTCTGAAGCTCTTCGTACGTCTTTCCGCATCGCTCGACGGGGTCGTCGGGCGCGCACAGCAGCACCCGGAGATGGAAGTCGACCGTGTGCCGACGGCCGGCGGAGGTGTAGGTGATGCGGACGCCCTCGGCCCCCGCGCTGTCGTCGCGGGTCTTCCCGTACTGCAGGGCGAGCTCGGTGTGGGGGTCGTTCTCGTCGCAGACCGTGGTGACGGCGGGGCTGCGGGCGGGGAAGCCCAGCTCGGTCAGCGGCTTTTCGGCGTTGCCGAGCCCCGGGCCGGCATGCGGACGGGACGAGAACGCCTGGATCACGATGTCGTTGTAGGGCCGGATCGGCTCGACCTTGGTGATGGTGGCGGAACCGGGCCGGTCCAGGCACATGTTCCAGCCGCCCAGAGAGTACGGCCGGTGGGCGAGCGTGTCCGGCAGCATGACGATCGCGGCGGGCCCGTCCGAGTAGGAGGTTCCGTTGACGATCAGATGGGGATCGAAAGTCCCGCAGCCGGAGATCACGGCGGGGACCACTGCCATCGGCAGGATCACACGGGTCAGACGACGCATGACGAGAACCGATACCCCCGAGTCTCGGCGGTATGCCCGCCCACCCCCGGCTGAGCCGTCGATGCCTGCGGGGGAGGGGGTCATGGACCGGGAGCCACCCGGGACGACCACATGCGCGCTTCCTCCTCCGGCAGCACCCGGTCGAGCGTGATCGACGGCCGCATCATCGGATAGGTGCGGCCGATGTTCCACGTATGGCGGTGCGACGGCTCGTCCAGGACCAGCACGCGGTGCCCGTCGAGCAGCGGCTCGTCGTCGAGTACGGCCAGGAGCCTCGGCAGGCACCACAGGTCAGGGCGGTCCTCCTCTGTGGCGGCGACCGCCGCGGCGAGTCGCGGGCGCCGGGAGAGGTCCGCGCGGATGGCCGCCGACCGCTGGAGCACGGTGGTCGCGGCCGCGCTCCAGTCCTCGGCGAGCGCCCAGCCGGCGGCCAGGTCGAGGGCGCGGGCGAAGGGCAGCCGGCGGCCGAGTCCGAACCGTCCCGGCAGTCCTAAGGGGCCGGAGAGCACGCGCGCCGCGCCGAGGACCACCCGATCCTGCGGACCGGGTTCCGGGAGGCGCCGGTCGGTGACCGCGCGCCAGGCGCGGGCGAACTCGGCGGAGTGCTCCAGCGCGTCGCACAGTCCCACGACCACGGGGTCGACCAGCGGGGCGGGATCGGCTCCGTTCTCGACCATCGCGCCGCTCATCACGGACAGCCGCGCGCCGAGTCCGGGAGGCAGCCGGTCGAACAGGCCGCACAGGCGGACGAGGAGGGCGTTCGCGATGGGCGCGTCCGATTCCTCTGTCCTCTCCCACAGGTCCTGTAGGGTCGCCAGGAAGCGGGGGGCGTCCTCCGCCTCCGCGGCACGGTAGAGGTCGTCGCACCGTTGATCGAGTACGTGATCGAGCACCGCACGATGCTGGGACAGGGCGAAACTCAGCGGTTGGCGATCACCGACATTTCGGAGAGGGCGGGTTCCTCGCGGACGGCATCGTCGGCGCCTCCAGTGCGGGGTGCCTGGCCCGTGAGACGGCAGGCGAGACAGTCGCCGTGGCCCGTCATCGGGTCCTTCACCCGCCAGTCCCACTGCTCCGGAGGCCGGGGGCCGCTGGGCTTGCCCCAGCCCGCGAGGTGGAGCGCCCAGGTGACCAGGCCGCCCAGGGCGATCACGCCGAGACCGAGCCAGACGCCGGGGAGCGAGGCGGCGCACATCGCCACCCCCACCGTCGCGCAGCCGCACAGCACGACGACGCAGCCGGTCCAGCCCGCGACAGTGTGCCCGAGATCGACGTCATCGTGAATGCCGCTCATGATTCTCCTTGACGGCGAGATACTTATCTCATGAACTAAACATCTTAGATACTAAGGAGATTGGGGATGGACGGCAAGCCGCGCCCGGAGGCGACACCCGAGCAGGCACTGGCCGGCATGGATCAGTTGATCGCGCTCAGCCTGGTCGGGCAGCACGACATCGCCCAGCGGCTCGGGCTGAACGTCACCGACGTCACCTGTCTGGGCTTCATCCTGGCGGCGGGAGACGATCCGATCAGCGCGGGCGCGCTCGCCGAGCAGGCCGGCCTGACCACGGGCGCGGTGACCGGCGTGCTGAACCGCCTCGAACGGGCCGGGTACGCGCACCGGCAACCGGACCCCGCCGACCGCCGCCGGGTGCGCGTCGTCGCCGACGAAGCCGCGTTCACCACCGCCGCGGCCGTCTACGAGCCCTTCTACCGGCGGTTGAACGACCTGTTCGCCGACTACACGCCCGCGGAGATCGCCGTGCTGTCCGACTGGTTCAGCCGCGCGGGCGATCTCATGCGGACCTATCTGGAGGAGATCCGGCGCGACCAGCTCGCCGGCACGCCCCGCACCCGGCGTACGCGGAGCCGCTGACGCGGCCGGCCGGCTCCTCCACGGGCTTCGGCGGACGACGGTCGCAGGGGCTCAGCGCTCGTCGACGACCCGGCCGTCCAGGGCGGTGGCGTCCTTGGTCAGGGCCATGGTCAGCGGCGCCTCAGGGAAGGTGGGCAGCGCGGCGAGCGCCGCGCCCATCTGCTCGCCGCTCTCCCAGTGCCAGGTGTCGGTGTAGGTGCCGTCCTGCAGCTGGACCAGCACGGTGCGGGTGAGGCCGGGGTGCCCCTCCCTGACGGTCGCGATCAGCGAGCTCCTGCGGGCCAGGAACTCCTCCAGGTCGGCCTCGGCGACGGAGTAGCGGTGTGAGCGGACGGCGGACATGCCGGTTTCTCCTTCTGCACGTTGAGGGGTAGGGCTCACCAGCTGCCGGCGATCTGCCTGATCGGGGCGTTGAGCCGGTTGAAGAGGTTGGTGACGGCGGTCATCAGCAGGATCGAGGCCAGCTGCTTCTCGTCGAAGTGGTCGGCGGCGTTGTCCCAGACCTCGTCGGAGACGGCGTCGGCGCGGTCGGCCAGCCGGGTCGAAGCCTCCGCCAGCGCCAGGGCGGCCCGCTCGGCGTCGGTGTAGTACGGGGTCTCGCGCCAGGCGCCGACCAGGCCGATGCGCTCGTCGCTCTCGCCGAGCTTGCGCAGGTTCTTGAGTCCGGCGTCGACGCAGAAGCCGCACCCGTTGATCTGGCTGACCCGCAGGTGGATCATCTCCATGAGCTCCTGGGGGAGGCCCTGCGACTGGGCCGCCTTCATCAGCTCCATGATCGGCTGCATCGCGGCGGGAATGATCGTGGCGGGGTTCTTCATCCGGGCTTCCATCGTGTTTCCTCCGTCTCGGCTCCCGAGAGAGCCGTCTCTGTTCGGGTGAGATCAGACTGGCGGCCCGGATTGATACATTCGCTATGCGCGCACGATGCAGGGGTTATGGGGGGACGATGCTGGGCTTCACCCTTCTCGGCCCCGTCCAGGTGACGGTCGACGGCGCGCCTCTGACGGGTATCGCCCCACGTCATCGGGCTGTCCTGGCCTACCTTCTGCTGAACGCCGGCCGGGTGATCGGGATCGAGCGGCTGATCGAGGCGATGTGGGGCTACGAGCGGCCCGACACCGCCCGATCGCAGATCCATGCCTCGATCACCGCGATCCGCAAGGTGCTGCGCGCCGCGGGAGCCGTACGGCTCCTCGAGACGCGCGCCGGCGGCTACCTCGTGCAGCCGGAGCCCGGACAGGTCGACGCGCAGGAGTTCGTCGAGCTGGTGGCCGCCGGCGAGCTGCGCAGGGCCCTGGACCTGTGGAGCGGCGAGGCGCTGGAGGACGTGTACGCGCACTACGTCGCCGGCGTCCGCGAGCTCTGGAACGACCGGCGTCTGTCGGCGTACGAGCGCCTGGTGGAGGGCGAGCTCGCCGCCGGGCGGCACGGCGATCTGCTCGACGAGCTCGCCGTCCAGGTGGCCGCCAACCCGCTCCGCGAGAAGCTCAACGGCCATCTCGTCCTGGCCCTGCACAGGGCGGGACGGCAGCCCGACGCCCTGGCCGCCGCGCGCGCCTACCGTACGGCTCTCGCCGACGAACAGGGCCTCGACCCCGGACACGCCTTCACGGAACTGGAGCGGGCGGTCCTGGCGGATGACCCGGCCCTGCGCCCGGCCGCCGCGGCGCCGGTGGTCTCCGGCCCGCCGCGCCGCTCCACCTTCCTTCCCTACGACATCCCCGATTTCTCCGGGCGGGCCGCCGAGCTGGAGCGGCTCGCCGACGGCCATCGCGTTCCGGCGGTCGTCACGATCGACGGCATGGCGGGGATCGGCAAGACCACGCTCGCCGTCCACGTGGCCCACCGGCTGGCCGCCCGCTATCCGGACGGCCGGCTCTTCATCGACCTGCGGGCCCACACCGCGGGCCGGGAGCCGCTCGACGCCGCCGCCGCGCTGGAGGCGCTCCTCCGCCAGCTCGGGGTGCCCGCCGGCCGCATCCCGGTCGCCCTGGCCGAGCGGAGCGCCATGTGGCGCGCCGAACTGGCCGATCGGCGCGTGCTCGCCGTGCTGGACAACGCGCGCGACGCGGAGCACGTGCGCCCCCTGCTGCCGGGGCACTCCGACACCCTCGTTCTGATCACCAGCAGACGGCGGCTCGTGGACCTGGACGGCGCCCAGGCGCTGTCGGTCGACGTGCTGGACGAGGCGGACGCCGCCGAGCTGTTCGAGCGGATCGTGGGCGAACGCGCCCGCCACGAGCCGGAGGCCGTACACGAGGTGCTGCGCCTGTGCGGGCGTCTCCCGCTCGCCCTGAGGATCTGCGCCGCCCGCCTCCAGCACCGCCCGCGCTGGACCGTGTCCTATCTGGCCGGCCGCCTGCGGGACCATCGCCGGCTCCTGGACGGGGTGTCGGCGGCCTTCGCCCTCTCCTACGCGCAACTCCACGAGGCGGAGCAGCGCATGTTCCGCCTGCTCGGGCTGGTGCCCGGCCGCGACATCGACGCCTGCGGCGCGGCCGCGCTGGCGGGGATTCCGGAGGACGAGGCGGAGGAGCTCCTCGAAGGCCTCCTCGACGCCCACATGCTCCTGCAGCTCGAACCGGGCCGATACACCTTCCACGACCTGCTCCGCGAGCACGCCCGCTCGCTCGCCGAGGACGACGGCGCCCTCATGCGGCTGCTCGGCTACTACCTGCACCGCTCCCGTGCGGCGATGGACCGGCTCTTCCCTTACACGGTGAGCCAGCGGGAGGGCATCCCCCAGCCGGCCGCCCCGATCGCGCCCGTCCGCGACGCCGCCGAGGCGATCGCCTGGCTCGACGCCGAGCGCTCCAACATCATCGCGACGGCCGTCCACGGGCCCGAGATCTGCCTCGGCATGCTGGCCCTGGCGATGCGCCCCTACCTCGACCTGCAGGCGCACCACGACGACGCGCTCACGCTGCACAGCCTGGCGCTCCGGCGCAGCCGCATGCTCGGCGACCGCGAGGTCGAGGCGCGAGCGCTCACCGACCTGGCGTGGACCTACTGGCGGCTCGGCGAGTACGAGCGGGCGCAGGAGCATGCCCACCAGGCCCTCGACGTGTGCGAGGAGGCCGGCGAGCGGGCCAGGGCGCTGCTCACCCTGGGGAACGTCGCCCTGCGCCTCGGCCGGGACACGCAGGCGGAGCGCCATCTCAAGCAGGCGCTCGACCTCACCCGCATCGGCGCCGACGCCTGGGGCGAGGCCAACGTGCTCGCCATCCTCGCCCTCGTCCTCGACCGGGACGGCCGTACGGAGGAGGCCCGGCGCGATCTCGACCTGGCGCTGGCGCTCCACCGCAAACTGGGCAACCCGGCCGGAGAGGCGGTGGTCCTCGATCACCTCGGCGTCGTCCTGCGGCACCAGGGCGAGCTCGCGCGGGCACGCACCCGCCACGAGCAGGCCGCGGCCGTCCACCGCACGCTCGGCAACACCGCCGACGAGGCGGCCGCGCTCAACGGGCTGGCCGAGGCGGCGGGCGATCCGTCCCGCGCGGCCGAGGAGCACACGGCCGCGCTCGCGCTCGCCGATCTGGCGCGCAGCCGGCCGGAGCAGGCGCGTGCGCACTACGGGCTGGCACGCGCCCACCTCGCGCTCGGGCGGGCGGAGCGGGCCCACGAGCACGGGGGGCTGGCTCTCGGCCTCTACGAGGAGCTCGGTGTTCCGGAGGCCGAGGAGGTCCGCGACTTCCTGAAGCGCGCCGTCGGGCCGGAAGGCGGGCCCGGATTCACCTCGTGAGGTCGTGACCGGTGCTGCCGCAGGACGGCTCCCTCATAGCTTGCGTACGTGCCACGCCTCCTCCGCCGCCGCCAGCACACCGTCCAAAGAGGCCCCGCCGCCCGCCGCGACGACCGCGGAGACGGCCCCCTCCACGAACGGCACGTCGGCGATCACGATCTCGCCGGGGGACTCCAGCAGCCGGGCGGTGAGCACGGAGCTGCCGAGGTCGGGGATCAGTACGACGCCGTCCCCCCGGTCCACCTCCTCGATGGCGGCGGTCACCCGGTCGGGGCTCGTGCCGAGGCCGCCGTCCTCGGTGCCTCCCGCCGCCGACAGCGGCACCTGCGCGCCGCCGATCTGCCTGGCCAGCGCGGCCACCTCGGCGGCCAGGCCGCTGCTGTGCGAAATGAGTACGATGCCAACCATTCGCCATCCCTGAAGTCGTTCGGCAGCGGACACGCCGGTGTGCACCGGGCTCCGTTTCTCACGGCCCGGCCCCGGCTCGGGGTCATACGGAGGCGGCGGCTCTCAGCGCGCCGAGGATGAGCGCCGTCGAGGCGGCTCCGGGGTCTTCGTGGCCGACGCTGCGCGGCCCCAGGTAGCTGGCCCGCCCCTTGCGCGCCTGCAGCGGGATCGTCGCTTCGGCCCCCTGCCCGGCCGCGGCGGCGGCCGCCTCCAGCGCCTCCTCCTGCCTCAGCCCGTCCCGTACGGCCTGCGCCAGCGCCTTCGCGGCCGGGGCGAGGGCGTCGACCATGGTCTTGTCGCCTTCGGCGGCGCCGAGACGCCGGACCCCGGCCAGGGCCGCGTCCAGGCCCGCGCTCAGCTCGGCCGGCGAGATCTCGGCGGCCTCGCCGAACGCCTTGCCCATCTCGCGGAAGGCGGTGCCGTACAGGGGGCCGGAGGCGCCGCCGACCTTGCGGATCAGCGTGGAGCCGACGAGGACGAGGAGCGCGCCGGGGGTCTGCGGGGAGGCGCCGGCCAGCGCCTCCCGCACCGCGGTGAACCCGCGGTCGAGGTTGGCGCCGTGGTCGGCGTCGCCTATCGCGGCGTCGAGCTGGGTGAGGTGGTCGCGCCGCGCCCGCACGGCGGCGGCGATCTCGTCGATCCAGGAGGCGAAGAACCGGCTGTTCACCAGGGGACTCCAGAGTTTCCGATGTGCGGTCAGCGGCCCCAGCGCAGCGCGGGTGTCTCCACCGGCGCGTCCCATAGCCGGGTGAGCTCGCCGGTCAGCGAGCACGTCGTCACCGAGAAGCCTTGCATGTCGAGGCTGGTCACGTAGTTGCCGACGAGGCTGCGTACGGCCGTCGCGCCCTTCTCCCGCAGATACGCCTCCACTTCGGCGAAGACGACGTACAGCTCGATGAGCGGCGTGCCGCCCATGCCGTTGACCATGACGAGCGTCTCGCCGGACAGTGGCAGGTCGGCGTCGATCGCGTCCATCGCGGTGCGCACGATCTCGCGGGCCTCGCGCAGCGGGGCCCGGGTGCGGCCGGGCTCCCCGTGGATGCCGACGCCGAGCTCGATCTCCGTGTCGCCCAGCTCGAAGGTGGGCTTGCCCGCGGCCGGCACCGTGCAGGGCGTCAGCGCCACCCCGAACGAGCGGCTGCGCTCGTTGACCTCCCGGGCGACCCGCGCCACCTCGGCCAGGGGCGCGCCGGTCTCGGCCAGCGCGCCGGCGATCTTCTCGACGAACACCGTGGCCCCCGTGCCCCGGCGGCCCGCTGTGAACAGGGAGTCCCGCACCGCCACGTCGTCGTTGACGAGCACGGTCGCCACCTCGACGCCCTCGTCGCCGCCGAGCTCGGCGGCCATCTCGAAGTTCAGCACGTCGCCGGTGTAGTTCTTCACGACGTGCAGCACGCCCGCGCCGCCGTCCACCCCCTTGGTGGCCTCGATGAGCTGGTCGGGGACGGGGGAGGTGAAGACCTCGCCGGGGCAGGCCGCGTCGAGCATGCCGTAACCGACAAACCCGCCGTGCAGCGGTTCGTGTCCCGAACCTCCGCCGGAGACCAGGCCGACCTTGCCCGGTCTGGGAGCGTCCGCGCGGAAGACGACCCTGTTGTCGACGTCCACGCGGAGCGAGGGGTGCGCCGCGGCGATGCCGCGCAGCGCGTCGGTGACGAGGCTGTCGGCACTGTTGATGAGCTTCTTCACGATGCGCTCCCTACTGCCGTGGTGGTCGTGCTCTCCAGCTTCGCCGTTCCTCGCGAAGCCGCAAGCGCCGTGCGGGCCCCGCCGGGGGTCGCCCGCCGCCGGGGGGCAGGGTCAGCGCATGCGGGAACGCAGGGCCCGCGCGACCCTGCCGTAGCCGCCCCGGGCCCTGATCGCGGGATACGCGCCGAGGACGACGGCCGCGCCGCACAGCACGATCGCCAGCAGCGTGGCGGTGCCGTAGTCGCCGGGCCAGCCGGCGCTCCAGCCCCGATAGGGCAGATAGATCGCGGCGAAGGTCAGCGGCGCCGCGACGATCGACGCCAGTCCCCGGGTGCGGGTGTACGCGGCGATGCAGGCCAGCACGATGCCCCCGATCGTCACGAGCGGCACGCCGATGAGCGTGAAGGGCAAGCCGTAGAGGCCCGGTGGGCCTTTCACCGTCATGTACAGGCCCACCCAGGAGAGGAACCCGGCGGTCGTGAACCCGAACGGCGACCGGCGGCGGCACCCGGCGAACCCCAGAGCGGCCAGCAGCACGGTGAGCGCGACGAGGTAGGCCGTCCCCGTCTCCGCCTCGATGTGTTCTCCCGGGGTGGAGAGGGGGATGGCCGCCTGCTCGGACAGGTCCTCGTACCCGAGGAGACCGAGCCGGTGCCATCGTCCGGCGACGTCGCGCAACGCCACGCCGTCGCGGCCGTTGGCCACGGCGACGAGGTGCCCCCCGGGCACCGGCAGGACCGCCACGGCCATGGACTCCGCCCTGTCGGCACGGTCGCCCTCGTAGGTGTCGAGGTTCCGGTACATGTAGTGCCGCCGGGCGGCGGGGACCTCCCAGGCCGTCGTCCAGGTGGCTCCCCCGTTGTCGGACTGCTCGACCAGGAGCAGAGGCGGGACCACCCGGTAGCAGCGCCTCGGCTCGCCGGGGACGCAGGCGGTGGTCCGCGACGACTTCTCCGCCGGCGGGCTGGTCCAGCGATGCCATGTCCGGCCCTGATCGCTCGTCGCGACCCCCGACCGTGGGTAGCCGTTGGTGTACACGACGATCACGGCGTCGTGCGCCTCCACGTGCACGGCGGACGGCGGGATGAAGGGCGCGGCCGTGGCCGTGACCGCGAGGACGGCGGTGGGCAGGGCGACCAGCAGCCGGGCCCGCCGTACGGCACGCCGGACCCGCGCGGCGGTCCCCACGGCGCGCAGCCGGACCAGCCAGGCGAGCCCGAGGGCGGGCAGGGCGACCAAATCGGCCGGGTCCATGACGACGCCGGCGGAGGGGGTGAACAGCGACCATGCCTCGGCGGCCGCCCGCGCTCCGAACGGCGTGGTCTTCACGAGGGCGAAGACCGCGCCGGTCAGCGCGATCGCCGCCAGGGCGGTCCGCCTGCCCGCCTCCCCGGGCGCGACGGCGGCGCCCCGCGAGGCGCTCCCGGGAGCCGGGGCGGCGGGGCGCCGGACGGCCAGGGTCGCGGCCAGGGCCGAGGGGAGGGCCGCGGCGAGCGCCACCAGCGGCGGGGCGACCAGCATGCCCGCGACGTCGCTCAGCTTGCCGGTGACCACGCCGGGCCACAGGCGTTTGAGCAGGTGGTCGTTGACGAGGAGCACGGCGATCGCGGCGAGGGTCGCGGGATGGCCGAGCCACGCCGCGGCCGTTCCCGGGCTTCGGAAGCTCACCGGTCACCTCGTCTCGTCCGTCCGGCACAACCCGCGTGAGGTTGGACGATCAAGGGCGTCGTACGGTTCACCCGCGTCCGATGTGGCGTTCGGAGGTGGCGTGTAGGAGGATCACAGGGGTGTCCTGACTGTTGGGAGGCGCGATGTCGGTGTTGCGGGATCTGGTGGACGGCATCCGGAGCGGGGGGATCGAGGTGCTCGACCTCACCGCGCCGCTGAGTGACACGACGCCGATCCTGCTGCTGCCCGAGCCGTTCGGCCAGACGGTGCCGTTCACGTTGCAGGAGATCAGCCGGTACGACGACCGCGGGCCGGCCTGGTACTGGAACAACTTCACCACCGGCGAGCACACCGGCACGCACTTCGACGCCCCCAACCACTGGGTGACCGGGCGCGACGGCGAGGACGTGTCGCAGGTGGCCCCCGCCAAGCTGATCGCCCCCGCCGTGGTGCTCGACTTCAGCGCCGAGTCGGCCGCCGACCCCGACTTCCTGCTGGAGATCGACCACGTGAAGGCGTGGGAGGCCGAGCACGGGCCGCTGCCCGACGGAGGCTGGCTGCTGTACCGCACCGGCTGGGACGTGCGCGCCCACGACCAGGCGGAGTTCCTCAACGCCGACGAGACGGGCTCGCACACGCCCGGCATGTCGGCCGACTGCGCCCGTTACCTCGCCGAACAGACGCCCATCACGGGCATCGGCGTGGAGACCGTGGGCACCGACGCGGGCGGCGCCCCCTCGCTCGACCCTCCCTTCCCCTGCCACTCCTACCTGCTCGGTGCGGGGAAGTACGGCCTGACCCAGCTGCGCAACCTCGACCGGCTGCCGCCGACGGGCGCGGTGGTGGTCGCGGGTCCGCTGCCGATCGTCGGCGGCTCCGGCAGCCCGGTCCGCGTGCTCGCGCTGGTGGAGCGGTGAACGTCGCGGAGGCCGTCGGCGCGGCCCTCGCCGCCCTCGGCGTACGGGCGGCCTTCGGCGTCGTCGGCAGCGGCAACTTCCACCTCACCAACGCCCTGATCGAGCACGGCGTGCGGTATGTCCCCGCGCGGCACGAGGGCGGGGCCGCGACGATGGCGGACGCGTACGCCCGGATGAGCGGCACCGTGGCCGTGCTCACCGTCCACCAGGGGCCGGGCCTGACCAACGCGCTGACCGGCGTCACCGAGGCGGCCAAGAGCCGGACCCCGATGCTGGTGCTCGCTCCCGAGGTGACCTCGCCCACCTCGAACTTCCGGATCGACCAGACCGCGCTCGCCGAGGCCGTGGGCGCGCACTGCGCCAGGGTCGGGTCGGCCGCCACGGTCGTGGACGACACCGTGATGGCCTTCCTCGCCGCCCTGCTCGGGCGCCGGACGGTGGTGCTCAACCTGCCCCTCGACGTGCAGGCCGAGACGCTGCCCGAGGAGGCCGCCGAGGCCGTACGCGAACTGCTGGCCGGCCGTGGCGGCGCGCACCGCGACGTGGCGAACCGCGTGCCGGCGGCCTGGGGCCTGACGTTCCCCATCGAGAACGACGAGGAGCCGGAGGGGCTCCCGGCGGAGCCGTCCGACGAGCTGACCCGGTTCGCGCGGATGCTGGCGGAGGCGGAGCGGCCGGTCTTCGTGGCCGGTCGGGGAGCCCGGGGCGCACGGCGGGAGCTGGAGGCGCTCGGCGAGCGGGTGGGGGCGTTGTTCGCCACCTCGGCGGTCGCCAAGGGCAACTTCCACGGCAGCCCGTGGGACCTTGACGTGAGCGGCGGCTTCGCCACCCCGCTCGCGGCCGAGCTGATCCGCGGCGCCGACCTCGTCGTCGGCTGGGGCTGCTCGTTCACCATGTGGACCACCCGGCACGGCGCGCTGATCGGGCCGCGGGCCAGGGTCGTCCAGGTGGACCTCGACTCGGACGCGCTCGGCGTGCACCGCGAGATCGACCTCGGCGTGGTCGGCGACGTACGCGAGACCGCGCGGGCGGTCGCCGCCCTGCTCGGCGAACCCGCGGCCGGGGGAGAGGCGGGGACGCGGGGCTACCGCGCCCCGGAGATCGCCGAGCGCATCGCCCGCGAGGGGCGCTGGCGCGACGTGCCGTACGAGGACCTGAGCGCCGGAGGGCGGATCGACCCCCGCACGCTGACGATCGGGCTCGACGACCTGCTTCCGCAGGAGCGGGTGGTGGCCGTCGACTCCGGAAACTTCATGGGATATCCGTCGATGTTCCTCACGGTCCCGGATGGCGGCGCGTTCTGCTTCACCCAGGCGTTCCAGGCGGTCGGGCTGGGCCTGGCCACCGCGATCGGCGCGGCCGTCGCGCGGCCGGACCGGCTGACGGTCGCCGCGCTCGGCGACGGCGGGGCCCTGATGGGCGTCGCCGAACTGGAGACGGTCGTACGGCTCGGCCTGCCCATGGTGGTCGTGGTCTACGACGACGACGGGTACGGCGCGGAGGTCCATCACTTCGGCCCGCACGGGTTCCCGCTCGGCACGGTCACCTTCCCGCCCGCCGACATCGCCCGGATCGCGGCGGGCTTCGGCTTCGACGCGGTGACCGTACGGCGCGAGGAGGACCTGTCGGGGGTCGCCGAATGGCTGAAGGGCCCGCGCGACAGACCCCTGCTCGTCCACGCGAAGGTCACCGCCGACCGCCCGTCGTGGTGGCTGGAGGAGGCGTTCCGGGGCCACTGACCGCGGGTCGCACCGAGTCCGGCGGTACGACGGCCGGCTCGCGTTCGGTAAGGCAGCGGTCGCTTTTCGCCCAACGGGCGTGAGTGACACACCTGCGGGGGCTGTCGTGGGGTATCACGCCCTCACACGGCCGGGACAGGGTTACATCGGCCGCGAGCCGTGCGGGGCATCGCCCCTGATCGGCGGCACAAGCTGTTGCCCTGGGGCCTAGGTGCGCGTGCGCAACGCCTGTGAGAGCGCGTCGACGGTTACGCCCACAATGGCCAGAAGTTGCGCCCGGCTCGCCCCAGCTCTGCTCATGACGGCGAGAGACTGGTTCACGGCCGCCACGTGTTCAGCGAAGGCCTCGGCGTCCTGTTCGGTCAATCGGCTGGCCTTCAGTGCGGCGCGTAGACGCAAGCGCTGGAAGCCCAGCGCGTCCTTCGCGTGTGCCGCGACCTTCGGGCTCAGCACCGGGATCGCCATGGCCGATTGGGCAACCAGGCATCCATCCGGCAGTTCGGGATCGGCGATGCGTTCGAGGGTGACGTCGAAGAACGCACGAAGGGCTGCAAGGGGCTCCGAGGCTGCACACGACAGGGCGGCGTCGTACTTTGCGCCGTAGCGCGCGGCATAGCGATCCAGGCAGCGGAGGAAGAGCGTGTCCTTGTCACCGAGCGAGGAGTAGATGGAGCTGCGGTTCAGGCCGGTTGCCCGGGACAGATCGTCCACTGATGTGTCGGCGTAGCCGGCGCGCCAAAACTGGATCATCGCGGCGTCAAGTGCGGTGTCCATGTCGAATTGCTTCTTGCCTGCCACGTGGCACTTCCCTGCCGGTGTGTCGTTGTCTCGGGCTGCGCTGCGCACCCAGTCTATTCTGAACCGATCAGTTCAAGATGTGCTAGCGTCCAAGCATCGTCCTGGCCGGGCGTCCCCCACACTTCGCGACAGCGCGACAAGCACATCAGGTAGTGCCAGCCGCCGCCGTCGTCCTCGGGCGAAGCACCGAACCCAGCACACCTGACACCGATGGAGGATCCCCGTGACCGACCCTGCGACCAGCGCTTGGCATGTCTCCAAAAGTAATCCTGTCCGCGACCTGCCCCTGCACGACCTGGCGGGATTCACTCACCGCTGGGTCGACGCCGACGGCGTCCGCCTTCATGCCGTCGAAGGCGGCCGGCCGACCGGCCTGGCCGTTGTCCTGCTCGCCGGATTCCCGCAGACCTGGTGGGCATGGCGAAGGGTCATGCCCAGCCTCGCCGACCGGTTTCGCGTCGTCGCGATCGACCTGCCGGGTCAGGGCCACTCCGAGCGTCCGGAGCGCAGCTACGACACGCACACGGTCGCAGCGCACGTCCACGCCGCGGTGAAAGCTCTCGGAGTGCCGACTTACTGGCTGGTCGCCCACGACATCGGCGCCTGGGTCGCTTTCTCCCTCGCACTCAAATTCGAGAGCCAGCTGCGCGGGGTCGCTCTGCTCGACGCCGGAATTCCCGGCATCACCCTCCCCGACGCGATTCCCACCGACCCGGATCGGGCGTGGAAGACCTGGCATTTCGCGTTCCACCTTGTGCCCGACCTGCCCGAGACGCTGCTTGCCGGCCGCGAACGGGACTACGTCGGCTGGTTCCTGAAAACGAAGGCCCTCTCTCCCAACACCTTCGACGACGCCGAGCTCGACCACTACGCAGCGGCCGTCGCCGTCGACGGTGGCCTCCGCGCTTCCCTCGCCTACTACCGAGACGCCGCCGAGTCGGCACGCAAGAACCACGAGGCGCTCAAGCGGCAGCACCTGACCGTGCCCATCCTCGGAATCTCCAGCAGCCATGGCTCCATCCCGGACATGGCGGCCTCCATCAGCCCATGGGCCGACGACGCCACCGGAGTCGTCGTGCCCGACGCCGGACACTTCATCCCCGATGAGCAGCCCGAAGCCGTCGCTGCCGCCATAGCCGATTTCATCGTCGACGGCGACTGACACCGGTCAGGCCTGCCCGACTGCGCACCGCCCCAGTCCGCGCGGAGTCACGAGCGGCCCGGTTAAGTTACGGCTGAGTAGGTTACGGTTTCAGGCATGGCTGAGATCGTGTACCCGCCGGTCCTGCGGACCGCGCTGACCGCCTTCAAACTGCTCGACCTGAAGTTCCGCATGGAGGGGACGGAGCGGATACCCCGCAGCGGCGGCGCGGTCCTGGTGAGCAACCACGTCAGCTACCTCGACTTCATCTTCGCCGGCTTCGCCGCCCACCCGGCCGGGCGGCTGGTCCGGTTCATGGCGAAGAAGGAGGTCTTCGCCCACCCTGTGTCGGGCCCGCTGATGCGCGGCATGCATCACATTCCCGTGGACCGGTCGGCCGGGACGGGAGCCTACGACGCCGCCGTACGGGCCCTCAAGGACGGCGAGATCATCGGCAACTTCGCCGAGGCGACGATCAGCAGGTCGTTCACGGTCAAGGAGATCAAGAGCGGGCCGATCCGCATGGCGGCCGAGGCGAGGGTGCCCGTGATCCCGATCGCTCTGTGGGGCGGCCAGCGGCTGTGGACCAAGGGCCGGCCCCGCAGGCTGCTGCAGCGGCACGTCCCGATCACGATCCTGGTCGGCGAGCCCATGCACCCGATGCCGGGCGACGACATCGCCGCCCTCACCGGCGACCTGCGACGGCGGCTGGCGGACCTGCTCGACGAGGCCCAGCGGACCTACCCCGACCAGCGGCGGGGCGTGTGGTGGCAGCCGGCCCACCTCGGCGGCACGGCGCCCACCCCCGAGGAGGCCGCCGCCCTCGACGCCGCTGCCCGGCCGCGCCCCAAGTAGCCGCCGGCCACCCGCAGCCGCCGCCGGCTCCCTGCGCCGTTTCGCCGCTCTTCTCCATCCGCGCCCCAGCGGCATCGCCCGACGCCCTCCTCCTGAGAAGGCCACGAGCGGGGCCGCGGAGGTCTGTCCGATTCCGCAACACGGCCGTTACGCCGGAGGGTTGACCGGGGGTCAAGAGGCGGGGATAACTGAGCCGTACCGACACGGGGGCCCGCAGTCCGTACCTTGGAGCCGTGCATGAGCATCCTGCCCCCGCCCCCACTGGTCGGACGCGCGGCTGAGCTGCGGGCTCTCATCGACGCGGTGACCCGCCCGCCGGCGGTCGCGCTGGTGGAGGGCGAGGCGGGCATCGGCAAGACCCGGCTCGTCCGCGCCGCGCTCGATCGCCTGCCGTCGGGCGACCGGGCCGTCCTGCTCGGCTACTGCCACCAGATCCGCGAGCCCTTCCCGTACGGGCCGGTATTCGAGGCGCTGCGGGATGTCGGGGAACGGCTCCCGGCGGCGAACCGGCTCAACCCGGTCACCGGGGCGCTCCGCGGTCACCTCCCCGAACTGGCCGGCGCGCTGCCGCCGTCGCCGCAGCCTCTGGACGACCCGCGGGCCGAACGCCACCGGGTGTTCCGCGCGATACGCGCACTGCTGGCGGCCGTCGGACCGGCCGTGCTCGTCGTCGAGGACCTGCACTGGGCCGACGACGGCACGCTCGACCTGCTGCGCTTCCTGGCCGGTCAGCCGCCGCGGGGACTGGCGGTGGTGGCGACCTACCGCAGGGACGGCTCGGCCGGGCCGCCGCTCGGCCGCGCCTACCGGCATCAGCCGGACACGGCCAACCTGGTCGTACGGCTGGCGCCGCTGGACGTGTCCGGCGTGGCCGGCCTGGCCGGCGCGCTGCTGGAGCGCTCCGACCTGTCTCCGGGATTCGTCGCGCGGCTGCACGAGCGGACGGCGGGCATCCCCTTCGTGGTGGAGGAGCTGGTCCGCTCCCTGCCCGCCTCCCCGCCGGGCGCGGACGACCCGGACGCGCTCGACCGCGCCGTCGACCGGGCCGGCGTGCCGCTGCTGCTGCGCGAGGCGATGGCCGAGCGGATCGCCGGTCTGTCCCCGCCGGCGGCGAGAGCGGTCCGGGCGGCGGCGGTGCTGCGGCTCCCCGCGAGCGAGCATCTGATCACCGCGGTCGGCGGCGGCTGCGCCGGTGCGAGCCGTGCCGGGCCGGACTCCGCCGAGACGGACTTCACCGAGACGGGCTCAGCCGGGCTGGCCGAGGCGCTGCGCGCCGGGGTCCTGCACGAGCATCCCGGAGGCCGGTACGGCTTCCGCCACGCGCTGGCCCAGCAGGCCGTCTACGACGCCGTCCCTGGCCCGGAACGCCGGTCGGCGCACGTGCGGGCGACGGCCGCGCTCGCCGCGATGGACGCGCCGCCGCTGGTGCAGCTGGCCTTCCACGCCCGGCGGGCGGGGGACACCGAGGCCTGGGTGCGCCACGGGACCGCCGCCGCCCAGCAGGCCGCCGCGCTGGGCGACACCGCCCTGGCGATCGAGGTGATCGAGGGCATGCTCGACGATCCCGATCTGCCGGTGCGGGGCCGGGGCCCGCTGGTGCTGATGCTGAGCCGCTTCGCGGCGACGGGCCTGTCGCACCAGCGGGTGGTGCGGCTGCTGCGCCAGGTGCTTCGGGGCGACTTCCTCTCGCGGGACGTGCGCGGCGAGGTGCGGCTCAATCTCGGCGTCGTCCTGTCCAACCAGGCGGGTGACGCCGCGGCGGGCCGCCCGGAGATCATGGCCGCCCTCGCCGAGCTGAGCGACCGGCCGACGCTGGCCGCCCGCGGCTGGGCCAGCATGGCGATGCCGGAATGGGGCACCGAGTCGCTGGCGGAGCACGCCGAGTGGATGGCCCGTGCCGAGGCGCTCGTCGCCGCCGCCGACAACCCGGAGCTGTCGGCCGCGGTCCTGGCCAACCGGGCCTCCTTCGCGATGACGACCGGCTCGCCCGGCGCGTTCGACGTCGCCGCCCGGCTTCCGGTCGCCGACCCGCGTACGGCGGTCCGGCGGGAGGTCGCCCGGGCGTACTGCAACCTCCACAACTCCGCGACGACCGTGGGGCTCTACGCGGCGGCCGAGCGGTTCGCCAGGGACGGGCGGCGGCTCGCCCTGGAGACGGGGGCGCAGTATCCCGCCTTTCTCCTCGACGCCTCCGTGATCCGCAGGGAGTGGCTCACGGGGCGGTGGGACGGACTCCGCGACAGGGCGGCGTCCCTGGCGGAGTCGGCCACGGAGACGCCGCTGATCGCGGTGGACCTCTGGCTGGTGCTCGGGCTGCTCGCCCTGGCGACGGGTGAATGGGAGGAGGCGGTCAGGCAGTTCCGGCGCGCGGGGCTCGACGCGCCGGACGCCGGGAACGTCCCGATCGTGACGGCCGCCGCCGGAGGGCTCGTCGATCTGCATCTCGCCCGCGGGATGGTGGACGAGGCGGTCGCGGAGGCCGAGCGGGCGGTCGTGCGGCTGCGCCGCAAGGGCGTGTGGGTGTGGGGCGCGAGCGTGGTCCCGTCCGCCGTCGCCGCCTTCGCCGGGGCCGGACGCATCGCGATGGCGGCGGAGCTGGTGGACGAGTACGCCGCCGGGATCGCGGGCCGCATCGCGCCCGCCGCGCACGCCGCGCTCGACGCCGCCGGCGGCGCGCTCGCCGCCGCCGGAGCGCGGTACGCCGACGCCGCCGCCTTCTTCGCCCGGGCCCGGGAGGCGTACGCCGCCCTGCCCCAGCCGTACGCGGCGGCGCGGGCCGCCGAAGGCGAGGCGCGGGCCGGGCTCGCGCTCGGGGACGGCGCCGCGGCGGCGGGCCTGCGGGACGCCGCGCATTGGTACGGCAGGCTCGGCGCCACCCACGACGCCGCCCGGTGCAGGCGGGCGCTGCGCGACATCGGGGTGGACGTCCCGCTTCCGCGCGGCGGGCGGCGGGGCGCCGGCGGGCTGTCGCAGCGGGAGCGGGAGGTCGCCAGGCTCGTCGCGCTCGGCAGGACCAACCGCGAGATCGCCGACGTGCTCTTCCTGTCCACACGAACGGTCGAGACCCATGTCGCCACCGTGCTGCGCAAGCTCGGCGTACGGTCGCGGACCCAGATCGCGCCGCCCGCCTGACCGGCCGTGGACACGGAAGATCCCCAGGACCGTGTCCGGTCCCGGGGATCTCCGCCGTCGTCGCTCAGACCGTGACGCTCCACGAGTCGAGGTAGCCGGTGTCGTAGGTGTACTGGTCGCGGACCTCGAGGGTCCAGGTGCCCGCCGCCGTCTGTGTGACCGGGACGGAGTAGGTCCGGGTGCCGAACGACGTGCAGCTCAGGCCGCCGCTGGACTTGACCGTGTACCAGGTGCCGTTCGGGCCCTGGAGCCTGATCCGCAGGTCCTCGGCGCAGCTGTGCGAGATCGTCACGCTGAGCTTGACCGGGGAGACCGCGGTGCCCGTGGCGGTCGAGGTGATCGGGCTGGTGATCGTGGTCAGGTCGTTGATCGTGTAGTCGGTGCCGTTGGTGAACGTGCGCCCGCCCGAACTGCCCGACACGGTCAGCGTGTACGCCGCGGTGTGGCCGCCCGACGACCCGCTGCCCGTGACGGTGACGGTGTAGGCGCCGGCCGGGGTCGACGCGCTGGTGGAGACGGTCAGCGTGGCGGAGCCGCCGGAGCTCACCGACGACGGGCTGAAGCTCGCGGTGGCGCCCGACGGAAGCCCGGAGGCGCTGAGGCTCACCGTCTGCGCGCTACCCGAGGTGGTGGCCGTCGCGACCGTGGTCGTGGCCGACTGGCCGGGCGTCACCGTGCCTCCGGTGGGGCTGAGCGACAGGGAGAAGTCGTTGCCCGAGGAGCCGCAGCTCGGCTCGCCCGACTGCGCCGGCACGCCGGCCGCGCTCCACGCCGCCGCGGTGGCCGCGCACTCGGCGCTGCTCGCGCCGTACAGCTCGACCGCCGCCGCGAGCGACGCGGTCCTGACGTTGACGTACTTCCAGGTCGAGGTCTTGCGCATCAGCGCGCCCATGTAGATCTTGCCGGCCTTCTGGATGCCGACGCCGGTCACCGAGGAGGGGCCGCCGGAGCAGATCGGGCTGCTCGGCTTGCCGCCGCCCGGCGACGAGCCCTCGGCGAGCAGGTAGAACCAGTGGTTGAGCGGGCCGGCCGCGGAGTGGACCTCCGTGCGCGGGATCGAGGAGGAGTAGCAGTTGGGGTCGCCTGCGAGGGACGGGTTGTACATGTAGCGGATCGGCCCGTCGCCGACGAGGTCGACCTCCTCGCCCACCTGGTAGTCCGGCGGGTCGTTCGGGTTGTTGGCGTACGCCTCAGTGAGCGCGCCGAAGATGTCGCCGGTGCCCTCGTTGATGCCGCCGTTCTCGTTGCCGGAGCCGGCGGCGCCGGGCGTGGTCTGGAAGATGGCGTGGCCGAACTCGTGCGCCACGACGTCGATCGGCGTGGCCTGACGGGCGTTGTCCTGCGAGTGGCCGAAGTTGGTGTAGCTGCCGTTCCAGTACGCGTTCACGTCGGCCAGGCCCACGCGGGCGGGGAAGCCGCCGCCGTTGCCGTTGATGCCGTTGCGGCCGAGCCAGTCGCGCAGCATGTCCCACTCCCGCTGGACGTCGTAGAGCACGTCCACGCAGGCCGTCTCCAGGTTGGTCCCGCTGCCGTTGCCCCAGGAGTCGTCGGTGCCGGTGTAGGCCGAGCCGTTCTGCCCGCCGCATCTGATGCCGCTGCGAGTGGAGTCGGTCATCGAGTACGAGCTGCCCGAGCCGCTCGTGTTGATGGTGACGGTGCCGTAGTAGTAGCCGTTGCCGGTGCCCGCCTTGACCTCGTCGTAGGAGTCGGCGATCTCGCCGGTGGTCGCGTCGACGAACACGTGCCGCTTGCTCGGCCTGCCGTCGGCGATGCCGGCGACCAGCGCCTCCCACGCCAAACGCGGCCTGTCGCCCCAGGTCAGGACCACCAGGCGCGGGGCCGCGGTGTCGTCGACCCGGGAGAGCACGGTCCTCGCCGTCGCGGCGGCCGTCTCGGCGCCGACCGCCGGCGAGGTCGGCACGCCCAGGGGGAGTGCGCCGGTCGCCGCCTCGGTGTCGCGCACCCGCCCGTTCGCGTCGGTGACCACGACGGCGTCGCCGCCCACCATGGGCAGGCCCTTGTAGGAGCGCTCGTAGGTGACGTAGTACATGCCGCCGCCCGCCGTCACGGCGGTGCGCCGGTAGGTCTCGCCGGGGGACACGCGCAGGTCGTCCATGCCGCTCGCGACGGCCTGGTCGGCGGCGGCAGCGGCCCGCTGCGCCGGGTCGTCGGCGAGGGATTTCACCGCGCTCTCACTGCCGGGTGGGGGCTTCGCCACAGCGGCGGTGGAGGGTGCCACCACGCCGGTCACGGCCAGTGCGGCGGCCGCCGCGAGCAGTGCTGTGCGCCTCATGGGCGTCGTCCTTTCTCTGCCTCCCACGTGGCGTCCCGCCTTGTGGGCGGACACCGGCGGTCGCGCCTCCGGGACACGAGCCCGGGCAACGGACACTGGTGGGATTCGGGGGGTGATGAGAGAAATGGAGGGTGGTATCCGCCGCGACGGGCACGAGCGGAAACGCGTGTTCCCGCCGTGGCGGGCACGAGCGGGAACGTCTCTCCCATGGCGGAAACGGCTGGGAGAAAAGGAGGGATTTACGTCACGCAGCGCCTCGTTTCGCCGACCCGGCCGGGGAATCCGGCTCGTGCGCGACGTTAGAACCCCGCTCGGGGCTCGAACATCCGTAGCGATATCCGTACATCTACCGAAAAGCGACTGGCTTTGTGCGTATGCCGTAAGACCACGGCCGGCGAGCGGGCGCCTTCTGCCGGTACATCGAGGCTGTCGCCGTGGCGGCGCCAGAAAGGAATCATTTGCGGCCTGTCCGGATTCACCGATTGGTGGACGTCGGCAGCCATGCTTGGCTGAACGGGGAGCGGCGAGGGTGAATGCGAACATCTCGCGAATTCGCCGGCGTCGTCAGGCTACTGCGGTCACGATAGTGCTCCTGCGCGCTGCCGTATTCGGTGCGGGATGCGACAAAGTGGGGATGCCGTGAGGTCGGAAGCAGCTTTATCAGGCAGCGACAACGCGCATAAGGCGGACGGGACCAGCGTGCTCGACGTGGTCCGCGATGTGGTGGCCGAGATCGCGCCGGAGGAACTCGTGCTCGTGGACGGGCTGGCCGGGCTCGACCCCGACGCGGTCATACGGCGGCTGGGCCGCAGGGGCGGTCGGCGCGAACCGTTGGGGTTCGGCTTGGGCGAGGTCGCAGCGCTGGTGACTCCGGTGGTGTGGCTGGTGGTCGAGGAGGGCGCGCGGCGGATCGGGAGCGCGGCCGGGGAAGGCGCGGCCAAGGGGACGAAAGCCGTGCTGCGGCAAGCTCCTGCGCAGGCCGGCTCCAGCCGTGGTCGTCCCTGACCTGACACGTGAACAGCTTGCCGGAATCCACCGGCAGGTCGTCGAGACGGCCGTGAAGCACGGGCTGGAGGACGGCCGCGCGCGGCTCATCGCCGACGCCGTAACGGGCAGGCTCGCACTGGTCTCCGCGCAGGACGACGCCGACGAACCGGGCGGCCCGGACAGCGGCGGCGCCGCAGTGCCGGACCAGCGATGGGCAGCATGGTTGCCCCGCCACGAATCGACGAGCGGTCGATGGTCGCAGGCACGACCGTGCGGTTCACGCTGCTGCTGGTCCTGCTGCTGGTGAGTAGTGGCTCGATGATGCAGAGCGTGATCAACCGGCTCTACGGCGCGGACAACTACGGCTGCTTACTCGCCGCCGGAGGTGATCCCAACCAGGGCATACAATCCTATGCCGCCAGGATCACCCGATACTTCGCGGCCGTCCAAACATGCCGGGACCGCTTCGAGCCTGAGGCGCCATTGTGGCTGACCCTGCTGTGGCCGGCCCTGCTGGTGACCGCTACCGTCGTGCTGTTTCGGTGCCTACCGCGATGGAAGGCACGGCGCGGCCGCTTCGTCCCGCTGGAGGCGATCGACCACGACGGCGAGATCCGGCGCAGGCTGGCGGACTTCGCGGCGGTGGCCGGACTGGACCGCCTGCCGCGCGTCGTCGTCGACCCGGCGGCAGCATCCACCAGCGCGGTGGTCTTCGGCAGCAACCGCCGGCCGATCGTGTGCCTGCACGGCGGCCTGCTCGCCCGCATGAGCACCGACCCCACCGCCTTCCGAGCGGTGGCCCTGCACGAGTTCGCCCACGTCCGCAACGGCGACGTCACTCTCACCTACACCACCATCGCCGTGTGGCGAGTGTTCATCGGCCTGGTGCTCCTGTCGTACGTCGTCTGGGAGCTCAGCGACATCCCCGCTTCCGCCCGGTCGCGGTTCTGGCCCGTTACGCACCGTATGCGACGCGTGAGCTGCTGCTTGTGGTCGTCATGGTCACGCTGGTCCATCTCGCCCGCTCCGACGTGCTGCGCAACCGGGAGATCTACGCGGACCTCGCCGCGGTGCGCTGGGGCGCGGATCCGCGCGGCTGGGCGTTCACCGCATCCGGCCGGCCCCAGGGCAGACTGCGCCGGGCACTCGGCTTCTTCGTCGAAGTGTGGCGCACCCATCCGCGCTGGGAGTTGCGCCGGGACGCTCTGACCGATCCGGCGGCACTGTTCGGTGTGCAGGCGCTGCCGATGTTCCTGACCGGGGCCGCCGCTCTGCTGATCGAAGCTCAGGCGCAGGCCTACTGGTAACTCGCAAACGACACCTGGTCGGCCCGGACGACGACTGCGCTGGTGGCAGCGGGACTGACCAGCGGGGTGGCCGGGACCGCGCTGTGGCGGGCCGTGGCCCACGCGGTGCTCACAGGGCGCCGCATGCCCTCCGGCGTGCGGGCCGGGTTGTGGCTGGGAGCAGGAGCGGTGGCCGCGAACTGCTCCGGCCTCGCCCGCCCTGGCCGTCCTGGCAGTAGTTCCACCAAACGTTCTGCCGCCGCGGACCAGTCCGCACCATCTGGCGCCGGAACTTATGCGGATACGGCGGACATCGACGCTGGTGAACTCTCCGCGGCACATGTCCCAAGCGCCCAGATGCCTACAAGACTCGGGCAACAGCGCGCAGCGACATAGCTCGGGGCCGAGGGGAACCACCCAACTCGGGCCGAGTTGTCCCGCCGTCTGTGCCAGCATAAGCGCTTATGGCTGAGCTGCTGATTACCGTCGAAGACATCTTCCAGCGCAGATATGGACGCTACCTGCTCGCTGACGCCGATGGTCCGACCATCGACACAGAGGATGCGCGGCTCTTGGGCGGCGAATTATGCTCCACCACTCAGAACCTGATGGTTATCGAGTCCATCGTAAGGCGCGACGACGTGATGGAACTGATGAGGGGCAGGTTCGTCTTCGAGGTCTGGACTGCTGAGCCACCACCCACGCCGAGCGATGTTTGGGATGAGCAGATCGTCGTTCAGTTTCGGGCGACCTCGGGGGTCGTCCATCTCGAGGACGATGACGAAGTGGCGAGTCCGCTTCAGGTCGACTTGGGCACGCGTGCCATGCACTGGCGGGTCAGGTTGTCGGCTCGCGAGGTCGAAATAAATCCCGAAGATGTCGAGTACTTCGAGTTGGGGGCCGAGGAGTACGAGGCCGAAGTCTTTCTCCTGCAGTTTTGGCCTGACCGTCACTAAGAACAGAGAGGCGCTCGCACAACTCGGGACGCCCTACCGTCCCCGCTTGATTCGATGAACTCTGAATTCCGATAATGACTTTTATCGGAAACCAGCTTCGAAGGTCTTGAGGTAGTTCGGACATGCGCGGCGAGGTAGAGCTAGAACCGACCATCGAGGGATATATCGTCCCTCGCCCCATGGACCTCGCCGCCGTGGAGGAGGTCCTCAGCGACGAGGCCGCCGAACTGCTCCAGCAGGCCCGACTGGTGCGCCGCCAACGGCGCGTCCCCGCTGCCGGCCACCACGGCAACGGTCCTCAACTACATCGCCCACCTGACCACTCTCGGCAGGGCTCCGGCGACGGTCGACCGGGCCGTCTCGGCGATCTGTCGATCCATACGCCCGGCCAATCTCGCCATGCGCACCGTCGATCAGCTGATCGCCCTGGTGAAGAACCGGCTCAAACGGAGACAATACGGCCCCGCCCTCGTCACCGGCTTCCTCGCCAAGACCGGTCTAGACTTCCGACCCCCGTAACCCCAGCCATTGAGCCTCTCTAGCAATCTGCGGCGACACCGACAGGGGCCTCCGAGCACGGTGCTAGCCGAATCGCTCAGCCAGCCACCGGATGGGCGCTAAGATCGAGGTTAGCGATACCCCTGTTAGTGAGATATCGCCAAAACTGATTTATGGCTATCCATCAGTTCCTCGTTCAAGCGGACGCCGCTTTCCGCCTCGATCAATGCCAGGCATGCCGCCGTAATGTCCACCTGCGCCTCCTCCTCATTGTCGTAGCCGCTCACAAGCAACTCCGTATAGCGACTCAGGGGACCGAGGCAATCCCTCCAATCAGTGAAGGGGATGTCTACTGGCTCGGGGTGATCGAGGTACCCTTCGGCCTTCCCGTAGCGGGCGTACAAACTGGTGTTTCCTTCGATGTCAAAGGACAGGTACCAGTGCCGGAACCCTTCGCCGGCGAGCCGATCGGTCACCTGTTTGCGGTCATCGCTTGGGTTGGTCCAGTCCAGAGTGACGAGACCAGTACCGACCTGGTACAGGGAAATACCTCCGCTGGGTTGCGACCCTCCGGGACCGTGCACTGCGGCGGAGTCGAATCCAAGGCGACGTACAGCATCCTCAATTGCGAGAAAACCGGCGTCGGGGATCGTCACTGTATATGCGAAGGTGTCAAGACCGAGGCGATCCAAAATGTCATCATAGCGAGCGACGATCTCATCCAGAATGAGTCCACAGGCCTTTCCGGGTAGCCGGGGCCCCAGGATCGCCGCGATGCGATCCTGAGGCATGTTCTCGAATCATACAGCTAGTGTTGCGGATTCTGCCCGGGCACGTATGCTTCTACGTAGAAGTAGTCCAATGTAGTCTTCCTACGATTCCCGTCTACAGCAAGGATGCGTTCCGTGCCGTAGAAGGCGGCGAGCTGCCCCCCGTCTTCGGTATTGCGCACGTACCAGGCGGGCCGGACTGAGCACGCATAGGCGCCAGGGCTGTTGAGTCTTTCAACGGAGACCCAGGTCCCTTGCATGGTGGACTGGAATGGGAACTCGTCGCACGCGTAGACCTTATGGTAACGCTTGTCGCCGAGTACGGCGTCTTTGCGATCGGTAATCGGACAACAGCTTCCTGCACAGGTCGCGACTCTTGGTGTTATTTTTTTCTTCCAGGATTTATTGTTCTGCCGGGAGAGGGACGGGCGCGAGGTGCACTCACCGCCCGTCGCCTCTGCGTGGTGACGTTGTCCGCCACAGCGGTGGCGGCAACCGTCGCCGCAACACATAGCTCGTCCGGACGCGCCCTCGGGCCTGAACCGCAGTGGTCGGTGCCCGTCGACGACATGACCGTCCCGGACAGGACCAGGCGTCTGCAGGTGGGTTCCTGGTGGTTCCTCGGTGGAAAGGACCTGCAGGATCGCTACATCACCGACCTCAAGCGCCTTGACGCGGATCTGAAGGATGCTGCGGCCTCCGGGCACGGCGGCATCGATCCGGCCCGTATCCGCCCCGTGTGCGCCGACATGGGGCAGATCGCCCGCGACGCGAAGCGTTACTTCCCGGCTCCCGACCCCGGGATCCAATCATTCTGGCGGACGTTCACCACCCAGCTGGAGAAAGCCGGCGGGCACTGCCGGCAGAGCCTGGATCACGGCGACACCGGCCTCTTCCATGCGTACATCAACGAAGTCACCGCGGCGGGGCAGGCCCTCACATCGGTCGCGAAGCGGGTCGCCGAGGCGGCACAGGCCGCCCTCTAGGAATCCCTGGGAGCCCTCGAGCCCCGCGAGCAGCGCAATCCGGAGACACCGCCCGCCTCGTCCCGGCACGGAGGGAGAACCGAGATGCGCAGGTCATGGGCAGGCTCCAGCGCTCCTGTTCCAGGCGATCGCTACTGACTGAATCGGCTGCGGGGAAAGGCGGCCCAAGAGGAGAGGGCGAAGCCGTCGCCATCGCGCCGGACCTCGGCGGCTCCGTGCCCCGGCCAGTGGGCCGGGATGACGATCTCGCGCAGTTCGGCGGCGCGCGAGAGATAGGCGCGGCGGGTCGTGGCCGAGAGCTGGAGGTCGTCGCAGAAGCAGCTGTTCCAGCCGGCTTCAAGGACTGGACAGGGCTGTGCAGCATGTCCCCGACGAAGACGGCGCGGTCGGTGCCCGAGCGCAGAGTGAGGACGGACGAACCGGGAGTGTGGCCCGGCGCGGCCTCCAGCAGCAGGTTGCCGTCGATGCGGTGGGCGTCCTCCCACAGCACCGCTTGTCCGGCTCGGTGGACGGGGGCGATGCTGTCGTTGAACACGAGCGTGCTGCCCTCCCAGCGGACGCGCTCGTGCTCGTCGCGCGGAGCCCGGCCGCGGTGGGCGGTGTCCGGGTCGAAGTAGAGGTTGTCGGCGCGGGGGATCAGGTACGTGGCGTTGGGAAAGGTGGGCACCCATTCGCCGTCGCGCGACCGCGGGTTCCAGCCGACGTGGTCGTATCGACGATGCGTGTGACCTGGACGTCGCCGAAGGCGATGCTGTGCGTGGGCATGACAGTCCTCCTGGGACCGCGGTGCGGGTCGGAATACGTGTGCCGGGAACGGCCCGGACATGTCCTAGGTTCGAGGCCATGGAACAGATGACCGAGGCGGAGTGGCGGGAGTTCGCGGCGAGCGGCACCAAGACCGGCAAACTCGCCGTCACCAGGGCGGACGGGCGGCCGCACGTCACCCCGATCTGGTTCGCCCTCGACGGGGACGACGTGGTTTTCACCACCCACGAGAGCAGCGTGAAGGCCCGCGAACTTCGGCGCGAACCACGCGCGACCCTGTGCGTCGACGACCAGCGGCCGCCGTACTCGTACGTGATGCTCGAGGGGGAGGCGACGCTGTCGGACGACCTCGACGAGGTGCGTCACTGGGCGGCGGTGCTCGGCGGCCGTTACATGGGGGAGGACCGGGCCGAGGAGTACGGCCGGCGCAACGGCGTCCCGGGGGAGTTCCTGGTGCGGCTGCGCGTCGGCAAGGTCGTCGCCTTCAAGGACGTCGCTTCCTGAGCCGTCTCGCGCTCGGCCGGGCGACGCCGTGGGCCGCCGGAGACGCGGCGAGGGGCGATTCCTCCCCTCACCGCTCTCACCGCCGACCGGGCTCCCCGCTCGCCGGACGGGCCTATTCGTCCTTCTCGGACGTGTCGCCCTTGCCGGGCTCGGCCATGCGGCGGTGCATGGCGGCCTTGGCCGTGTCCGGGGTGAGCCTGCCCGCCACGCCCTGCACCTTGTTCGCCAACGACCCGGCGACGACCTTGTCATCGCCCTTCATCAGCGCGTCGAAGCCCTGCCGGGCGACCTCGGCCGGGTCGTCCTTCTTGCCCGAGCCCACCCGTGTGTCCTCCATGCCGGCCCGCTCGAAGAACTCGGTGTCCGTCGGGCCCGGCAGGAGCGAGGTGACGGTGACCCCCGAGTCCTTCAGCTCGTTGCGCAGCGCCTCGGAGAACGAGTGGAGGAACGCCTTGCTGGCGGCGTACACGGCCTCGAACGGCCCGGGTGTGAGCGCGGCGACCGACGACGTGAACAGGATCTTCCCCCTGCCGAGGGTGGTCATGGCGGCCACGGCGCGCTTGGCCAGGTGCACGGCGGAGGTGACGTTGAGCTCGATGAGCTTGAGCTCGGCCGCCAGCGAGGTGTCGCGGGCGAAGGCGCCGCCCACCCCGACGCCCGCGTTGATCGCAACGGCGTCCAGCGGGCGGCCGGCCGCGACGGCCGAGGTCCACAGGCGCTCCACCTCGTCGTACCGGGTGAGGTCGGCGCGCACCGGGATGACCTGCCCGCCGTACTCCTTCAGCGACTCGGCCGCGGCGTCGAGCTCCGCGTCCTCCGCCGTGACCACCACGTCGAAGCCGTGCTGGGCGAACTGCCTGGCGAGCTCGTAGCCGATGCCGCTGGAGGCGCCCGTCACGAGCGCCAGCGGACGTTCCGTCGTCGTCATCCGTCCTCCTTCGAATCGTGTCGTCCGCCCGCTCCGCGCGTCGCGCGGACCGTGAGTGCCAGCGTGGCGCCGTACACCACGTGCGCCGCGGCCATGACGGCCGGGCGGCCGCGCGCGGGGTCGCGCGAGGCGGGCGGCAGGATGTTCAGTGCGGGCACCCAGCCCTCGTAGGCGCCGAGCCAGACCAGCAGCGCGTAGCCCACGCCGAGGGGGACGCCGGGCCTTCGCCCGCGGGTGAGCAGCGCGAACGCCGCGCCGCACGCGGCGCCGAAGCCCAGGTGCGCGGCGGCGCCGAGGACGTTCTCCCCGGGTTTCGGCCGGTGCCGGTGGCCCGGCAGGGCCGCCCTCACGATGTGCTTGGGCGGCTGGCCCGGCATCAGGCCGGCCTTCCGCCCGGCGAGCATCACCGCGCTCATCGTTACCGTGGACAGCGCGCCGGCCGCCGCGCCGCGTACGAGTTGGCGAATCAAGGTTCTCCCTTCAGGTGACTGCTACAGGCGCCGGGAGAGCTTCTCGGCGAGTCCCGCGGGATCGGCGACCGTCACGGTCAGGCCGGGATGGCGCAGCAGCCCGAACGGCTCGCCGCCCGGGATCGGCTCGTGGAACCGCACGCACAGCCCTTTGCGGGCGTTGGTGGCGAATGTCAGGCCCCGGTCGGCGAGCGACACGTGGACCCCGATCGCCCGGAACGGGGAGTAGGGGCCGGTCGTCTCGACTCCCGAGACGTTGGCCAGCGGAGTCTCGGTCACCCACGGCCCGAAGCGGACCCGCAGGGTGCCCGGGCCGACCAGGACGCCGGCGGTGTCCGGGCGGATGCCCAGGACGGACAGCAGCGGGGCGAATCGGGGGTCGAAGTCGAACGCGTAGCGCTCCGGTTTGCCCGCGGTGGTGTCGTCGGTCATCGCTAGCCCTCCCGGCGCCTCGGTCCCGGGGCCCGCGGATCGAGCGCTGCGGGCCCCGTCGTCGCGGCGCCGCCCCCGGCTCCCGGCGGGGAGGGCGCCGCAAAGCCGCCATACCCTCACGACCGGGCTCAAACAGGGCGCGGTGTCCCGGCGCCGTCCGCGACTCCTCGCCGCCTGGACCCGGCGATCGACGCGAGCCGGACAGACTTCTGGTTACAGTGGGAGAAGTTCTGACACAACCTTCCTAAGTTTCGCACTTTTTGTCAGTAACTTTTTTTGTTGCGAACGAGACTTTGTCAGATGATTGACAAAGTTTCGAGGCGGGCCGCACACTTCCGGAAGTCATCGCGTTATCCGTCAGACCTTCCCCTCACCTGGGTCGGCGCTCGTGGGGTCGGCGTCCGAGCGCGATGCGCTTTTCGTCCCGACAAGAGGAGTGACATGCGATCCTCGCGCACACGTCCCAGGCTGCGGTCGCGATCCGCTCTGGCCTCGGCCGTACTCGCGGTGCCGGCCCTGGTGCTGGGCTCTCCGGGCCTGGCGGCCGCCGCCGAGTCCGGAGCGGCGCCCGTTCTCGACACGGCCACGCTGTCGCCGGTCGCCGAGCCCAACTACAACGGTGCGACGAACACCGCGTACACCCCGTCGACCACGACCGGGACCAACGGCTGGTTCACCAATGACGAGGTGACGCTGAACCTGTCCGCCACGGACGACGACGCCGTCGCGTCGTTCCGCGTGACGGTGGGGACGGAGGCCACCGTCGAGGTGCCGGCCGTACGGAGCGGCACCCGCGGCACCGCCACCTACGTCGTCAGGGGCGACCGCAACAGCACGGTCCGCTACGTCGCGGTCGACGCCGCCGGCAACGCCTCGGCCGCCAAGACGATCAGCGTACGGATCGACACCAAGCCGCCGGTCGCCGCGTGGCCGGGCGTCTCGGGCGGCAAGGTGCCGCACAGCGCGGCGGCCTCCTCCATCACACCGACGCGGACCGACCCCACCCCCGGATCGGGTGGCGCCGCGGTGCGGGACATGTGGATCGACGGCACGTGGACCTACCCGCTGCCGCTCGACCCGGCCACCCTGTCCGTCGGCGCGCACACGTGGGCGGTCACCCTCGGCGACGCCGCCGGCAACGGCGCCAAGTACACCCTGACCTTCCAGATCACCACTTCGGTCGCGGACCTCCGCGCCCTCGTCCAGCGCTACGTCACCGCCGGCAAGGTCTCGGCGTCGAACGGCGACCGCCTGCTGGCGCTGCTCACCCAGGCCGACGCCGGCGGAGAGGCCGCCGTGACCGCGCTGACGCGTTTCGGCGCGCTGGCCGGCCAGGTCGTGCCCGAGGGCCGCATGCGTGACTCCCTCGTGAAGGACGCCGCCTACCTGGTCGAGGAGCTCCGGGGGGTCAAGCACCCCGACGTGGCCACCGGCGTCACCGTGAGCGCGGCGCCCGGTATGGAGCGTGCCCCGTTCCGGCTCCCGACCGAGTCCGTGCGCAACAAGAAGCCGAAGTTCCGGGTCCTCCTTTTCGGCAACCAGCCGGGCGCCTTCCGGCACGAGCACATCCCGCTCACCATGGCCGTGATCCAGGACATGGGCCGGGCCAACAACTTCGACGTCGACGTGTACGACTACCTCAGCCCCGACGTCTCGGTGCCGAACCCCTTCGAGAGCATCGAGCGCCTGTCGCAGTACGACGTGGTCGTCGGCGTCTCCAGCGTCGGCAACGGCGTGTTCTCCACGGCCCGCCCCACTCAGGCCGACCCGAACGTCAAGGTCGACGAGCAGGCCGTCCTCAAGCAGTACGTCAACAACGGCGGCGGCTTCGTCGCCCTGCACGGCGCCACCGACTCCATGCACGGGTGGGACTGGTACAAGGGCCTGGCCGGCGGCGAGTTCGACAACCACGGCTCCAACGGCAGCGGTCTCCAGAACACCTGCGGGGCCTGCAACATCGGCGAACTGGTGACCGAGGACGGCACCAACCCGGCCACGCGCCAGTTCCCCGAGACGCTGAAGATCGTCGACGAGCTCTACAACTGGGTCGGCCTGCCGCGCCAGAAGACGCACGTCCTGCAGACGCTGAACGAGTCGACGTACGTGGGCAGCATCGGCGCCACCGCGGGCCGCGTGGAGGGCGCCGACCACCCGATCTCGTGGTGCCAGAACTACGACGGCGGGCGCTCGTTCTCCCAGGCGCTGCTGCACAACTGGGCGAACACCCTCGACCCGTTGTTCCAGAAGAACATGCTCGAGGGCATCAAGTGGGCCGCCGGACAGACCGAGGCGAACTGCGTCAGCCACGAGGAACTGCGCAAGCTCGTCGCCGCCGGTGCGGCGGACGGGACCGTCGGCGCCGACCTGGCCGCCCGCCTGAACCAGGCGCTCACCGCGTCGTACGACGCCTACCTGGTGAAGGACTACGCCGAGGCGCTCGCGCAGGCGAAGGCGTTCCGTCAGACGGCCGACTCCGGCCACCTGGGCGGACGTGCCCAGAGCACGCTCCGGGACCGGGCCCACGAGCTCGTCGACTGGATGAAGGCGCTCGACGACAAGAGCGTCCACCTGAGGTTCGTGTCCCAGCCCAAGACGACGGCCGTGCACAACGGTGAGGACGTGGTCTTCTCCGCTACCGCCGAGGGCCGGAACGTCGCCTACCAGTGGCAGGTGAAGTCGCCGGGCTCGCCCGAGTGGACCGACATGACCGGCGAGACGTCCTTCGCGATCGCCGTCACGGCGGCGCCGGAGCTGTCCGGCTCCGAGTACCGGGTCCGCGTGACCGACCCGACCGGCGAGATCGTCTCCCGTTCGGCGTCCCTCAAGGTCAGCGGGCGCTGACCCCCGCTCCGGCGGCCCGGGCGCGCACCGCGCCCGGGCCGCCGGCGCCTCTCGACGAGACCAGGAGTGGATCGATGCGCCAGGCCCTCACCCGGGTCGCACTCGCCGTGGCGTCGCTCGCGTTCTGCGCCGGGTGCGGCGGGGCCACCTCCGCCGCGTCCTCCTCGGCCGCGTCCTCCGCCGTGCCCCCGGCCGCGACCGGCTCCGGGGCGGGCACGGCGGCGTCCCCCGTCACGTGTGACATGCGGCCGCGCACGCCGCCCGGCGAGGCGACCTCCTGGACGCACCCGGCCCAGTCCTTCTACAGCCCCACAGACCAGGACATCCCCACCAGGGCGAGCCTCGATCACCTGCTCGTCAAGGACGACGCCCTGGTGATCGAGTACTCGACGCGGCTGCCCGCCGCATCGGTGCAGGCGCTGCGTGACTGGACCTACCTGCAGACCGCGACCGTGGCCGTGCCGGGGGAGGACTCCCCGGCGGTGCGTGCGGTGATCGCGTCGACCGAGCTGGTCTGCGACGGCGTCGACACGGTGCAACTCTCGGAGCTGGCCGGCAGCAGGACCTTCGGTCAGGTGACCGGACACGGCGAGGCGGGATGACAGGCGCCGGGCCCCGGCCGGGAGGACCGGGGCCCGGAAAGACGCCCGCCGTGCGGCGGCGCGCATCAGTCGGTGCTGATGGCGTCCACGAGGTCGCCCACCGGGCGATCGGGCAGGGCGCGGGCCACGTCGGCCAGCGCGACGATGCCCACCAGCGTGTGACCGTCGACGACGGGCAGGCGGTCATGCGCGCGGCCGGACGGCCGCGGTCGGGAACCCCACGCCACACCCTGTCGGCGACCGTCCTGGGGGACGGCGGGAAACCGAGAGCGATCATCCCGAGGCCCGGGAGACCGGCGTCCACCAGCACTGACGTAGGTGCGGTGGTCCGCATGGGAAGGGCGCCCATGACGCCTCCGGGGGAGTGGGGGACCCCCGCCGCCTATCCCCGAAGGCGCGGCATACACGACTGCCCCGAATCACACGCGAAGTGAAATGCTTTGTACGCTTGCGCGTCATGAGCGTGATGGTGCGTAACAACGTGCGAATCACCGGCCGGCCGGACGGCCGCCCGATGGTCTTCGCCCACGGCTTCGGGTGTGACCAGAACATGTGGCGCCTCGTCGCTCCCGCCTTCGAGGACGAGTACAGGATCGTCCTGTTCGACTACGTGGGGTCCGGTGACTCCGACCTGTCGGCCTACTCGCCCGAGCGTTACTCGTCTCTGCAGGGGTACGCGCAGGACGTGCTGGACATCTGCGCCGAGCTCGGCCTGAGCGACGCCGTCTTCGTCGGCCACTCGGTGAGCGCGATGATCGGCGCGCTGGCGGCCATCAGGGAGCCGGCGCGGTTCGGGGCGCTGGTGATGGTCGGGCCCTCACCCCGCTACATCGACGACGAGAGCTACGTCGGCGGTTTCAGCGTGGCCGACATCGAGGAGCTGCTGGAGTCGCTCGACAGCAACTACCTCGGCTGGTCCAGCGCCATGGCACCGGTCATCATGGGCAACCCGGACCGCCCCGAGCTGGGGACCGAGCTGACCAACAGCTTCTGCCGTACCGACCCGGAGATCGCCAAGCGGTTCGCCACCGTCACGTTCATGTCGGACAACCGCGCCGACCTGTCCCGCGTGCCGGGGCGCTGCCTGATCCTGCAGTGCTCCGACGACGTGATCGCCCCCGTGGAGGTGGGCAAGTACGTCCACGAGAACATCCCCGGCAGCGAGCTGGTGCTGATGCGGGCGACCGGGCACTGCCCCAACCTGAGCGCGCCCGAGGAGACCATCGCCGCGATCAAGGCGTTCCTCTAGGTGAGCCTCGCCGAGGGGGATTTCGAGGAGCTCTACGAGCACGCGCCCTGCGGTCACCTGTCCACGCTGCCCGACGGGACGATCATCCGGGTCAACCGGACGCTGCTGGAGCTCACCGGATACGACCCCGGCGAGCTCACCGGCGGCATGCGGATCCAGAACCTGCTGGCGGTCGGCGACCGCATCTTCTATGAGACCCACTTCGCCCCGCTGCTCGCGATGCAGTCGGTCGTCCGCGAGATCGCGGTCGACGTGCGCCGCGCCGACGGCACCCGGCTGCCGGTGCTGCTCAACGCGGTCATGCGGGACGATCCGAGGGTCATCCGCTTCTGCGTCTTCGCCGCGACCGACCGGCGGGAGTACGAGCGCGAGCTGCTGCGTGCCCGCCAGCGCGCCGAGCGGTCGGAGGCGGAGGCGCGCGAGCTCGCCCGCACTCTGCAGCGCAGCTTCATCCCCCCGGCCCTGCCGCGGATCCCGGGCCTGCAGGTCGCCGGCGCGTTCCGGCCTGCCGGGGACGGCGACCTGGTGGGCGGCGACTTCTACGACATGTACGAGACCGACGCCGGCTGGGCGCTCGCCCTCGGCGACGTGTGCGGCAAGGGGGTGGAGGCCGCCGTCGTCACGAGCCTCGCCCGCTACACGCTGCGGGCCGCGCCGATCCGTGAGCCGAGCCCTTCCGCGGTCCTGTCCGCGCTCAACCGGACCCTGTTGCACGAGCGGGCGGGCCGGTTCGTGACAGCCGTGTACGGCCAGCTCGTGCCCGCCGATCACCACTTCCGGCTCACGCTCTCCCTGGCCGGTCACCCGCCCCCGCTGCGGGCCAGGGGGGACGCGGTCGGCGAGATCGGGAGACCGGGCAACGTCCTCGGCCTGCTGCCCAAGGTCAGGCTGACCGACGTCGAGGTCGAACTCGCGCCGGGCGACGCGGTCCTCTTCTACACCGACGGCGTCATCGAGGCGCGCGGCGGCGAGGGGCTGTACGGCGAGGCGCGGCTGCGGCGCCTGCTGTCCGCCTCCCGCGGCATGGAGGCGGACGAAATCGCCGACGCCGTCGTCAACGAGGTCGTCGCCTTCCAGTCCGGGCTGCCCCGTGACGACATCGCCGTCGTCGTGCTGAAGATCCCCGGCTGATCGCGCCGCCGTCGCGGCCCCGCCCCGTGAGGGCCGTGTCCCCCCGCCCGCCGCGGCGACTCGCGGTGAAACGGGGGACGGCGACTGGTGATTTCCCCGATGCCGTGACCCGAACCGATCGCGAGACTCCTGTCATCCCCCACGGCAAGGAGATCTCATGCGTAGGATCGTCGGCCCCCTCCTCGGCATCCTGGCCCTGCTCGGCTTCCTCGCTCCCGCCGTCCCCGCCCAGGCGGCGACCCACAACCCCGTCGTCTTCGTGCACGGCTACACGGGCAACAGCACCAACTTCGCCGCCCTCCAGGCGTACCTCGTGGCGAACGGCTGGCAGAGCAACCGGCTGTACGGCTACAACTACAACTGGGCAGGGTCCAACATCATCAGCGCCCAGGGCCTGGCCGCCCTCGTCAACCAGATCAAGGCCGGCACGGGCGCGTCCAAGGTCGACATCGTCAACCACTCGATGGGCGGCCTGGTGACGCGGTATTACCTGCAGAAGCTCGGCGGAGCGGCCAACGTCGACCACGTCGCCTCACTGGCCGGCGCCAACCACGGCACGACCTACGCCAGTGCCTGCACCGTCTACGTCTCGTGCATCGAGATGCTGCCCGGCTCGGCGTACATCATCTCGCTGAGCGGTGACGAGACGCCGGGATCGGCGAAGTACGGCACCTGGGTGTCGCCCTGCGACGGCATCATCATCCCCTACACCAGCACCCGGCTGTCCGGCGCGGACAACCACACCCTCGCCTGCGTCGACCACCTGTCGATCCTGAGCAATGTTCAGGCGATGTCCGGCATCCGCGACCTGTTCAACAGCTGACCCCCTCCTTCCCGGCCGGGCGGCCCCGTGGCCGCCCGGCCGCGCCATGATGGCGGGATGACGACACCGGGAACACGGGTCCGGGACGCGCGGGCCGCGGCGGCACGCTGGGTCGCCCGCCATGCCGCGGCCGCCCCGAACTTCGCGGGGGCCTTCCTGACCGGCTCGACGGCCTGGGCGGACCCCGACGCGGTGCTGCCGCCCACCTCCGACGTCGACGTGTCGGTCGTGGTCACCGACCCCGTCGCGCCGCCCAAGCTCGGCAAGATCCCGTGGGAGGGCGTGCTCGTCGAGGTCACGTACCTGTCCTGGGACCGGCTCACCTCCGCACGCGACGTGCTGGCCTCCTGCCACCTGGCCGGCGCCTTCCGCGCCGGCGACCCCGGCACCCTGATCGCCGACCCCACCGGGCGGCTGGCCCGGCTCCGTGCCGCCGTGGCGGCGGGCTTCGCCGATCGGCGCTGGGTCCGCCTGCGGTGCGAGGACGCCGAGCGCCGCATCACCGGCGGGCTCGCGGGGCTCGACGCCCGCCGGCCGTTCCACGATCAGGTCACGGCCTGGCTGTTCCCGGCCGGCATCACGACCCACGTGCTTCTCACCGCCGGGTTGCGCAACCCCACCGTACGGCTGCGCTACCCGGCCGTCCGCGAACTCCTGCGGGCGTACGGCCGGATGGACGTCTACGAGGAACTGCTCGGCCTGCTCGGCTGCGCGCACCTGACCCCCGAGCGGGTCGCCGTCCACATCACGACGATGACGAGGGCGTTCGACGCGGCGGCGGCCACGGCCCGCACGCCCTTCCCCTTCTCGGCCGACATCACCGAGGCGGCGCGGCCGGTGGCGGTCGACGGCAGCCGCGACCTCGTCGCGCGGGGACTGCACCGCGAGGCCGTCTTCTGGATCGCCGCGACGTACGCCCGGTGCCTGAAGATCCTCGCCGCGGACGCGCCGGGGGAGAACGGCCACCTCGGCGGGTTCGCGGACCTGGCGGCCGACCTAAGCGCCGGGTCGCCGGACGACCTGCGGCGCAGGGCGAGCGAGGTGAGCGCCTACCTGCCCCGCCTGCGTGCGGTCGCCGAGGAGATCATCGCGGCGAACCCTGCCGTCCACCGCGAGATCCGGGACGGGTCATGACGGGCTCGGCGAGACGGCCGGCGAGGAACCGGGCGACGGACTGAGCGGCGGGCTGGGCGGCGGACTGGGCGACGGACTGGCCGGTGGGCTGGGTGACGGAGTGGGTGACGCGCCGGGCCAGGGGGAGTAGGTGCTCCTCCACTGCGCGGGCGGCAGGATCGGGACGTCGATCCGCACCGTCCCCGCGTTCTGGAACCGCAACGTCACGGGGATCGTGCCGCCGCTGCCCAGCGGGCGGGTGAGGCCGGCGAGCTGCACCTGAGGGACGGGCGTCCCGCCGACGTACTTCCCGCCGGGGATCTCCAGGCCGCCGGCGGGCAGGCGGGCCCCCCGGAACAGGCCCCCGGTGTCCACCGACACCAGGCGGTCGGTGCGGCCGCTCTCGTTGAGCAGCATCATGTACATCGGCATGTCGGTCCCCGGCGGGGCGGGCTGCTGCGAGCCGATGATGAAGGCGTTGCGGAGCAGCAGACCGGGCAGGTTCACGTTCGCCCCGTCGTTCTGGGGCATCGTCTGGGTGTAGTAGTCCTGCTTGATGTCGCCGCAGGCCGTGACGGCCGCGGTCGCGATGCATAGAGCCGCCAGGATCCTGCGCATGTCGACCTCGGCTCGCTCGGATGGCGTCTTTCGGGCTCGGTACCCCCTCTGGCAGTGGCCTACCGCCCGGAAATAATGCGAGGCTTCGGACACGGAGGAATTGCCGAGAAAGCGGAGGAAACGCATGCAGTCGATCTCCCCGGAGAAGGCCCCGGAGAAGGCAGGGTTCGCGCCGGACCTGTCCCACCGCCTGGAGGCCCTCGTACGGCGGGGCGGGGCGCCGGCTCTGCACGGCGTCGTGGTGGCCCGGCACGGCCATGTCGTCCTCGAGTGGTACGGCGGCGGCGACGACCACGCGCTGAACACCCCGCTCGGCCACGTGGACTTCGGGCCGGGCACGCTGCACGACGTGCGCTCGGTCACCAAGAGCGTGGTTGCGCTGCTGTACGGCCTGGCGCTGGAGTCCGGCCTGGTGCCGGAGCCCGGCGAGCCGATCCTGACCGCCTTCCCCGAGTACGCCGACCTGGCGGCGGATCCCCGCCTGGCCGGGCTGACGATCGGGCACGCGCTGACGATGACGTTGGGCCTGGAATGGGACGAAAGCGCGCCCTACACCAGCCCGGCGAACAGCGAGATCGCGATGGAGATGGCGCCGGACCGCTGCCGCTACGTGCTGGAGTGCCCGTTCGTGGAGGAGCCGGGCGAGCGGTGGCGCTACAGCGGCGGCGCCGCGGCCCTCGTCGGCGCCATCGTGGAGAGGGGCACCGGCCTCCGCCTTGAGGAGTTCGCCCGCACCGCGCTGTTCGAGCCGCTCGGCGTGGGGGCCTTCGAATGGCTGGCCGGTTCGGACGGGAGGGCCCTGGCCGCCTCCGGCCTGCGCCTGACGCCGCGCGGTCTCGCCCGGATCGGGCAGGCGGTGCTCGACCGGACAGTCGCCCCCGGCTGGACAGAGGAGATGCTGCGCCCGCGTGTGCCCGCCTGGGAGGGCGTCTCCTACGGGTACCTGTGGTACGCGGGGCCGGACGGGCGGGCGTCGGCCATGGGCAACGGCGGCCAGCGGCTGTTCCTGCTGCCCGATCTCGATCTCGTCGTGGCCGTCACCGCCGGCGACTACAACGGGCCGGGCCAGGACACCGCGCCGAGAGCGGTCCTGGAGGACGTGGTCCTGCCTGCGATCCTGTGAGAGGAGACGCCAGATGATTTTCATCACCGCGAAGTTCCGGGTGCTGCCGCAGCACGCCGACCGGTGGCCGGAGATCACCCGTGAGTTCACCGAGGCGACCCGCGCCGAGCCGGGCTGCCTGTGGTTCGACTGGTCGCGCAGCCTCGACGACCCGGCAGAGTACGTCCTCGTCGAGGCGTTCCGGGACGACGAGGCCGGCGCGGCGCACGTGGGGTCGGAGCATTTCCGGACGGCCCGGCGTACGCTGCCGCCCCACCTCGCCGAGACCCCGAGGATCGTCAACGTCACGGTTCCGCAGGACGACTGGTCCCTCCTCGGCGAGATGGCCGTCCCCGCCGAGGACTGAGACGACCTCAGAACCGGTAGGCGTCCCGCCGATGTTTGATCGTCTGGATCGTCACGGCGTGCTTGTCCTCGTCGATGCGGTAGACCACCCGGTAGGTGCCGCGCCGGGCGACGTACAGCCCTTCGTACGGTTCCTGGAGGGGCTTGCCCACCCGCCACGGCTCACGGGCCACAGCGCCGGTGATGAGCTCCCGGGCGGCGGCGGCCACCTCCTCCGGGAGACCGCCACTGAGGGCGCGGCGCGCCGGCGGAGCGAGCAGGACGCTGTATCGGTCGCTCACGCACTCGCCTTGCCGAGACGAGCGGCCATGATGGCGGCCATCTCCTCCTCGGTCGTCACATCGCCCCTCGCCTCGGCGGCGGTGGCCTCGACGAGATCGGCGCGCATCTCGGGGTCGGCGAGGATTTCGAGCGTCTCCTGCAGGGATTCCCACTCAGCCACTGACACGATCATCGCGTGCGGGCGGCCGTTGCGCGTGAGAGTGAAGTGGTCGTGCTCACGGGCGGCCCGATCGGCCAGCTCGGTCAGCCGGTCCTTGGCCTCACTGATCGGGATTATCTCCATGCGTCCATGGTAGTCGTCTAGCCGGAATTCCGGCCGGCAAGTCGGCCAACAGGGCCATGGGGCTGAGGTGAGCGGGGATGCACGGCGATGCCCTCGAAACCCCGCATCGGGTTCCGAGGGCATCGCGGCCCGTCAGTAGCCGAGGTCGCCGAGGTCGGGCTGCTGCCAGCCGCCCTGCGGCACGTCGCCCTTGTAAGGACCGCTCACAACCGGGGGCACGAAGGTCTCCTTGATCGTGCGGGCGTTGACCCAGCGGATCAGGTTGAAGATCGAGCCGGCCTTGTCGTTGGTGCCCGAGGCGCGGGCCCCGCCGAACGGCTGCTGCCCGACGACCGCGCCGGTGGGCTTGTCGTTGACATAGAAGTTGCCGGCCGCGAAGCGCAGCCGCTCGGTGGCGTCGGCGATCGCGTACCGGTCCTGCGCGATGACCGACCCGGTCAGCGCGTACGGCGCGACGCTCTCCATCTGGTCGAGCACGGTGTCGTACGACGCGTCGTCGTAGACGTGGACGGCGAGGATCGGGCCGAAGTACTCCTTCACGAAGACCTCGTCCGAGGGATCGGCGCACTCGAGCACGGTCGGCCGCACGAAGTAGCCGGCCGAGTCGTCGTAGGAGCCGGTGAGCACCTCGATGGAGTCCGCCGACCGCGCCCGGTCGATCGCGTCCCTGTGCTTGGCGAAGGCGCGCGCGTTGATCACCGCGCCCATGAACGTGGACAGGTCGCCCGACACGTCGCCCACGGTGAGCGACTCGGCCGCCGAGACGAAGTCGTCGCGCATCCGGGTCCACAGCGAGCGCGGCACGTACGCCCGGGAGGCCGCCGAGCACTTCTGGCCCTGGTATTCGAAGGCGCCACGCAGCAGCGCGGTCGACAGCACGCCGGGCTCCGCGGAGGGGTGGGCCAGGATGAAGTCCTTGCCGCCGGTCTCGCCGACGAGCCGCGGGTAGCCCCGGTAGCCCGTGATGTTCTCCCCGACCGTGCGCCACAGGTGCTGGAAGGTGGCCGTCGAGCCGGTGAAGTGGATCCCGGCCAGCTCGGGGTGGGGCAGCGCGACCTCGGAGACGGCGGCGCCGTTGCCGGTGACCATGTTGATCACGCCGGGCGGCAGCCCGGCCGCCTCCAGCAGCCGCATGGTGAAGTGCGCCGCGAACTGCTGCGTCGGCGACGGCTTCCACACCACGACGTTGCCCATCAGCGCCGCCGACGCCGGCAGGTTGGCCGCGATGGAGGTGAAGTTGAACGGCGTGATCGCCAGGACGAAGCCCTCCAGCGGGCGGAACTCCATGCGGTTCCACACGCCGGGCGACGACTGCGGCTGCTCGGCGAGGAGCCGCCGGGCGTAGGCGACGTTGAACCGGAAGAAGTCGATCAGCTCGCACGCGGCGTCGATCTCGGCCTGCTGCGCCGACTTCGACTGGCCGAGGATGGTGGCCGCGTTGAGCGTGGCCCGCCACGGGCCGCTGAGCAGTTCGGCGGCCCTGAGGAACACCGCGGCGCGCTCCTCGAACGGCAGGGCCCGCCAGCGCGGCGCGGCCTCGAGCGCCGCGTCGACCGCCGCCCGCACGTCGGCCGCGGTGGCGTCGGCCGTTCGGCCGAGCACGGCGGCGTGGTTGTGCGGCTGCACGACGTCGATCGGGGCGCCGCCGGCCATGCGCCGCTCGCCGCCGATCGTCATCGTCAGGTCGAGGGACGTCCCCGACAGCTCCTTGACCCGGGTCTCCAGGGCCGCGCGCTCGGCGCTGCCCGGTCCGTACGCGTGCACCGGCTCGTTCGCCGGCACCGGGACCTCGGTGATCGCATTCATCATTTACCCCTCAGAGCGCGAAGGAAGAAGGCGACGTTGGCCGGGCGCTCGGCGAGGCGGCGCATGAAGTAGCCGTACCAGTCGTCGCCGTAGGGGACGTAGACCCGCACCCGCGACCCGGCCGCGGCCAGCGCCGCCTGCCTGTCGGCCCGGATGCCGTAGAGCATCTGGAACTCGTAGTCGCCGGTGCCGCGCCCGGCGCCCACCGCGAGCGACTCGGCGATCGCGATCAGCCGGTCGTCGTGCGTGGCCACCATCGGGTAGCCCGTGCCGTTCATGAGCACGCGCAGGCACCGCACGTACGCGCGGTCGACCTCGGCCTTGCTCTGCCAGGCCACCGACGCGGGTTCGGCGTAGGCGCCCTTGACCAGCCGCACCCGCGAGCCCGCGAGATCGCGGCAGTCGGCCTCGCTGCGGAACAGGTAGGCCTGGATCGCCACGCCCGTCTCCGGGAAGTCCTCCCGCAGCGTGCGCAGCACGCCGAGCGTCGCGTCGACGGTGGTGTGGTCCTCCATGTCCAGGGTGACCGTGGCGCCGCACTCCCGGGCCGCCGCGCAGATCTGCCGCGCGTTCTCCAGGGCCATGCCCGGGTCGAGGGCCTGGCCCACGGCCGACAGCTTGACCGACACCTCGGCCCGGGTGCCGAGGCCGAGGGGCCGCAGCTCCTCCAGCAGCGAGACGTACGCCTTGGCGGCGGCGACGGCGGTCCCGGGGTCCCGGACCTCCTCGCCCAGATGATCGATCGTGACGGACAGCCCGGAGCCGGTCAGGCGGCGCGTCGCGGCGACGGCGTCCGCGGCGGACTCTCCGGCCACGAAGCGGTCGACGACCTTGCGCGTGAGCGGGAGCCCCGACACGGCCCGGCGGGCGAGCGGGCTGCGTGAGCCCGCGAGAAGCAGGGAACCGAGCATGGCCTCAGGCTAAATCCGCACGTCACGGAAGTTCCACGGACATCCGCCACAGCATTTTTCGACAAATGCACAAGAATGTCAGCATGCAAGACATCGTCGATGAGATCTCCCGCCTGCTCGACGCCTCCGTGACACTGGAGGACCGCTCGTTCAACCTGCTGGCGTACGGCGCGCAGAGCGGGGACATCGACCGCGTGCGGCAGGAGTCGATCCTGCGCAGGCACGCCTCCGACGAGGTACGCGCCCACTTCGAGGCGTACGGCATCGCCACCGCGACGGGCCCGGTGCGCATCCCCGGACTGCCCGGCCTGCTCGGCCGCGTGTGCGTGCCGCTGCGGCACGGCGGAGTGACCTACGGCTACCTGTGGGCGCTCGAATCCGGGGAGCTCACCGACGAACGCCTGGCCGCCGTCGCGCCGCTGGTCGGCCGGGTGGCCGCGCTGCTGGCCACGCAGGCCCGCGGGCGGCACGCCCCGCTGCGCGAGTTCTTCTCGGCCGATCCCGCGGTCCGCGCCGCCGCCGGCGTCGAGGTCGAGGGCCCGGTGACGGCGGTGGCCGTCCGGACGCCGCCGGAGGTGCCGGGACCGCCCCGTACGCTGCCGCGCGGCGTGCTGGCCGACCCGGACGTGACCGGGACGGCGATGGACGCGCCGCTCCTCGCGGTGCTGGCGCCCGCCGCGCAGGCCGCGCACGTCGCGCGCCTCCTGCACGGCCTGTACGGCATGGCCGCCGGCGTCGGGGGCCCGCGCGACGACCCGGGGGAGGCGTGGCAGAGCTGGCGGGAGGCGCTGCTGGCGCTGCGGGTGGCCGAGCACGTCGAGCGGCACGCCCCGGTCGCCGACTGGAGCGGGCTCGGCGTCTACCGGCTGCTGGCCCGGCTGACCCCGCGCGACCTGGCCGACCTCGCCGCCGAGTCCGCCGCCCTCACGCCCCGGATCGCGGCGAGCGTGGAGGCCTACCTGGACCACGCCGGGCAGGTCCAGGAGACGGCGGCGGCGCTGGGCGTGCACCGGCAGACGCTGTACTACCGCCTCGGCAAGGCCGGCCACCTCACCGGGCTCGACCTCGCCGACGGGGAGGACCGCCTGCTGCTCCACCTGTCGCTGAAGGCGGCGGCCCTGCTCCCGACCCATCCGTGACGGGCTATCCGATCCGGGTCATGTTCGACTCGTAGCCCCCGCCGCCCGGGTAGTGCCAGCCGCCGGTCATCGCGTCGCCATCGGCGGTGAAGGTGCCCTGGAAGTACGCGGGAGACCCCTTCGCGCCGCCCCAGATGGTCAGTGTGTCGCCGTCGAGTTCGTAGACGTAGTCGAGGGTGTCGCCCTCGCCGCCGTAGTAGCGGGACTTGATGTCCTCGCTGGGGGCGTCCGCCCCGTAGGGCCTCTCGCGGCCGATGACCTCGAAACCGACGATCGGCCGGCCGTCCTGCTCCAGCCGGATGTCCTGGATGAGGAAGAATCCCCCCTCCATCCAGCGGTAGGTGACCGTGCCCTCCGCGCCGCCCGTCACGCGCCATGAGCCGACCAGCCGGTCCAGCGCCCTGACCTGCTCGTCCGGCTGCGTCGTCTCGATGATGTCCGGCATGGTGTTCTCCTTCTCCCGTTCGTGCGATACCGCTCGTGAGACGGTGCGGGCGGGATGAGGGAATCGGTCCGGACGGGCGATCGGTGTCACGATCCGATAACGGCCCGGTCGGTGGCGGAAGGGCCGATGGAGAGCGGCAGGCCGAAGAGGGGCAGCAGCTCGGGACCGAAGGTGGTGATCTCCGTGACGAGGCCGTCCTCGGCACTCAGGACGTCGATGTTGACCGCGGTGTAGAAGATCTCACCGGGCCGCCGCACGTAGTTCGCCACCGCGGGCTGCCGGTTCACCGCGAGCGGGACGCAGTGCCACTCGCCCCAGCGCTCCTCGCCCTCCAGGACCGGCCGCCACATGCCGAGCACGGCCGCGCGCCCGTCGAACACCAGGGCGGCGGGCGGCATGGCCTGCCGGACATCCTCGCGCAGCAGTTCCGCCAGCGCCGTCAGGTCGGCGTTCCTCGAGGCGGTGACGTACCGCTCCAGCAGGTCGAGCTCGTCCCGGCTGGGCTCGGTGGCCGCGGCCCAGTCCGCCCGCCGCCTGGGCAGACGGGCGCGCAGCGTCGCGCGGGCGCGCTGCAGCGCGCTCTTGACCGAGGCGACGCTCATCTCCAGCGCCTCGGCGGTCTCGGTCACCGGCCAGCCGGCCACGTCACGGAGGATCAGCACCGTCCGCTGCCGTGGGGGAAGGTGCTGGATCGCCGCCAGGAACGCCAGCTCGACGGTCTCCCGGGCGATGGCCACCGCGTCCGGCCCGCCGTCGTCCGGCGCCGCCAGGTCGAGCAGTCCGTCCGGATAGGGCTGGAGCCAGGGGACGTCGGCCGGAGCCGGACGCCCCGGGCTCCGCGAGGTGTCCGCCGCCACCTCGCGGGCGCGGGCCGGGCCGGACAGCGCATCCAGGCACGCGTTCGTGGCGATCCGGTACAGCCACGCCCGGAACGTCGAGCGCCCCTCGAAGCTCTCCCGCGCGCGCCAGGCCCGCAGCAGCGTCTCCTGCACCAGGTCCTCGGCATCGGTGAACGACCCGAGCATCCGGTAGCAGTGCACCCGCAGCTCGTGCCGGTGACGCGCGGCGAGCTCCCCGAACACGGCCTCGTCGCCCGCCCGGACCGCCTCCACAGCCGGCTCCGCCGTCGGTTTCCCATCCGGGTCCGCGGTCGGTTCCGCCGTGGGCCGCCCGGCCGTGCCGTCCTGTCCGCTCACACCCGCCCCGCGTCTCCGTCACGCATCGAGATCATCCGGCAGGTTACCGCTCCGGAGCCCGGTAGATCCTCACCGAGTCGACGTACACCGTGCCGCCGCCGGAGTTGCGCAGCACCAGGCCCATCCCCTCGGACCGGGGGACGTACGGACCGGTGTAGTTCCACACCTGCCTGCCGTCCAGCCAGAAGGTCACCCGGCCGGGCAGCCAGTCGACGGCGATCGTGTGCCACTGGGTGAAGTCGGCCGGCATCTCGGCCCGGGCCTGTTCCCGGCCCTGCCGCACGGACAGCTCCGCGCTGCGCCCGCCGATCGCGGCCACGCCGATCGCCGCGTCTTCCGTCTGCCGGTCGTCGGTGCCCCCGGATTCCGGGCTGTCGTACCGGGGATCCGCGTATCCCGAGTCGTACGGCGAGTCTCCATATCCCGGGTCGTCGTACTGCGAGCTGCCGTACCGCGAGTCGTCATACCGGGAGTCGTCGTACTGCGAGCTGCCGTACCGCGACGCGTCGTACTGCGAACTGCCGTACCGGGAGTCGCCGTACTGTGAGCTGCCGTACTGTGAGCTGTCGTACCGGGAGTCGCCGTATTGCGAGCTGCCGTACCGCGACGACTCGTGCCGGGAGTTGCCGTACCGGGAGCCGCGGTGCCGCGAGTTTTCGCGCGGCCGGGCCTGCGACTGGACAGACCGCAGCAACGCGACGGGTGCGGCGCCCTCATCGGCCCGGACGCGGACCTCCCAGCGGCCGTACCGCTGGACCGACGAGCCGGACAGGTCCATGTCGCCGCCGCCTCCGGTGAGGCGCAGCGCCTCGCCGCCGAAGTCCTCGGCCAGGGCCGGGCTGCCCCAGCCGCCCGCGGAGGCGCCGCTGGGGCGGGCGAGCGGTGCGGGGGACGGCGCGCGCGACGCCACCGGGGATGGTGTACGCGACGGGACCGGGGACGGCGCGCGCGACGGCGGGGAGGAGGACTCCCGTGCGGTCCCGCCCCCGGCTCCGGGGCTCACCCCGACGGGCACGCGCTCCGCCCGGGGCACGTCCTCCGGTTGGATGGCGTCCACCACGACCGGTTCGTCCGCGGACCGCGCGAGCCGCATCGCAGGCTCGGCCGCGGCCGTGGGCGAAGGCGTCGCCCGCGGTCCGGAGGAAAGACCGGGGGAGGGGACGGAGGAAAGGAGGGGGGAAGGACGCGGCGCGGGAGCCGCGGGGATGTCGCCGATCTTCTCCGCGACCCTGTCGGCGGCCTCCCCACCGCTCTCGTCCGCGCTCTTGCCCGCGATCTTTCCCGAGGTCTTGTGTGCGGCCTCGTCGCCGGAACCGGCGGCAGCCGCGGCGGTCCGCGTCGCGCTCAGCCCCGCCGCGTTCGCGTTGCCCGGCGGCGCGCCGGACGAACCCGGGGAGGACGCGGACCCCTGTGCGGTGGACTCGCTCCCGGCGTTGAACACCTTCGTGGAGTCCTCGCTCGAACAGGCCGTGGCGGCGGCGATGAGCATCGCCGCCGCCACCGCTAAACCAGGCCCATGACGTGACATGAGCCGAGTTAATCACATGATTTCACTCAGATAACGGCCTAAATCCGGTAATATCGCTTGCCTTTACGCGCACGTCTTCTCGTATACGCGAAGCAGTTCCATGCTGATTCGCTCGACCGAATAACGGGAACGGGCGCGGTCGGCGGCAGCGTAGCCGATGGCCGTACGCAGGGTGGCGTCGCCGAGCAGGCGGCGGATCCGGTGCGCGATCTCCAGCGGGCGGTCGGGCCGGGTCAGGAATCCGGTCACGCCGTCCACCACCGAGTCGAGGTGCGCCCCGGAGGCCGAGGCGATGACCGGGATCCCGCAGGCCATGGCCTCCAGCGCCGCCGTGCCCGTGGGGACGGTCGGCGGCAGCGACAGCACCAGGTCGGCGCTGCGCATGAGCTTGGGCATCGCGGTGTGCGGAACCATGCCGAGCATCTCCACGCGGTCCGCCACGCCGTGCTCCCCGGCGAGGGCCCGCAGCCGCTCGACGCTCTGGTCGTCGCCACCGGCGATCACGAGCTCGGCGTCCGGTACGGCCCGCAGCGCGTGCACGGCGTAGTCGGCGCCCACGTGCCCCACGTGCAGGAGGCGCGGCCGCTCGCCCCTCGGGAAGGCGGGGCCCTGACGGCGGAAGCGCTCGATGTCCACGCCGTGCGGGACGACCGAGATGTTACGGCGGGGGACGCCCATCCGGATCAGCTCGGACTCCTCGTCGGCGCAGGCGGCGATGACCGCCCTGGCCCGGCGTCCGATCGCGCACTCCAGCCGTCGCACCGGCGCGGCGCTCCGGCTGTCGTCGTAGTGGCTGTGGAAGGTCTGGGTGACCGGCACGCCCAGGCCCTCGGAACCCGCGATGGCGGCCAGGCCGCTCGACCACGAGTAGGCGTGAATGATGTCCGGGCGGTGCTCCCGCCACCTGCGCCGCAGGCCGTCGCTGAAATCCGAGATGTAGGGCAGGAGGTCGCTTTCCGACAGCTCCACATCGGGTCCGGCGGGCACGTGCTCGACACCGTCCACCGTGACCTTCGACCGGGTGTAGACGGTCACCCGGTGGCCCCTGCCCAGCTCACGGGCGATGGCGGGAGTGTCGGGAGTCAGTTCGTGCGCGGAGACGATCGCGATATCCATGGCACACCTCAAGACAGGAAGGCGCTTGAAAGGGTGTGCCTGCGTCCTAGGCACGATCGATGTAGATGATGTTTACCTTACTCTGATTCGCGCTAAACGCCTAATCGGGAAAAATCACGCGCTCTCCTGCAGCCGCGACGTCGCCACCTCCAGCCTGATCCGGCGGCCGCCCTCCTCCTGCCGGATGTCCACGTAGTCGCAGATCTGGCGGGCCAGCCACAGGCCGTCCTCGGGACGCTCGGCCTCGCCCGGCGGCGTGAAACCGGCGAGCGGATCGCATCGGGTCCCCCGGCCTGCCCACAGGTCGCACACCAGCGCCCCGAACGTCTCCCACACCCGGGCGGTCAGCGGCAGGCCCAGGTAGCGAGCCGCCTCGTGCACGGCCACGCACAGCATCGCGACCCTGTCCTCGGGCAGCCCGTGAAGCAGGGCCTGCCGGCCGGCGAAGTGCCGTACGCGGTGCAGGTGGCCGATCCGCGCGACCGCGGCCCCGGGGGGAGCCTGCGGGAGCGGCTGCCGATCGCACTCGCCGATGAACCGTGCCGGGTCGGCGTACGCGGGGGACACCCGCCGCCCCCGGCCGCCGGTGCTGATCGCGGGATGGGTGCGCAGGGCGTCCTCGACGAGGCCGCGATCGGCCGCCCTGGTGTCATAGGGGCAGATCATCCACACGCCCGTGCCGGCGAGGATGACGTTGAGGCCCGATTCCATCCGTTTCCAGGCCACGACGTCGCGGGAAGAGCGGCCCGCCCACACCGGCTCGGCCAGAATGCGGACCCGCCCGCGCGCCGCGTTCCGCTCCCAATAGCGCAGGAAGGCCGTCGCCCGATGCGCGGTGCGGCGGCCGAAGTACGCGCTCTCGGCGTAGTCGACGCGCCGGGCGTCGTCACCGAGGGCGGCGCCGAGGAGTTCGAGGTTTCCGGCGGTCGTGGTGACCATCACCGGCTCGCCGCCGTCGAGCCCGTCCCGGACGAACGGTACGGCGATCTCGAGGAACTCGTCGTCGGAGCCGTACAGACCGGCCTCGTGAACCAACGCGCTCATGCCGCCTCCTCGCCTGACGGCTCGGAGTCGCATGAGCGATTCGCGCTGTGCCTATTGCTTCGTTCGCCCATGCGATCGCCCCCACGCATCGCGCTGACTCCAGTCCACCACTTCGCGGTGGGGGCGGCAAATCCCGTCAGCGGGATCGGCGCAGCGAGAGGAGCGTGATCTCGTCGACCGCGTGGCTGCCGCAGAAGGCCCGGTGGTCCTCCTCGATGGCCTTGACGACCGCGCTGGGGGGCTGCCCGGCGCAGCGGGCGAGGGTCTCGGTGAGCCGCTGCTCGCCATAGTTGTCCCCGCCGGGGCTCTGCGCGCCCACCAGGCCGTCGCTGTACAGCACCAGCGCCTCTCCGGCCGACAGCGTGAGCTCCTCGGTCGCGGGCACCGAACCCTCCTCGAAGCCCAGCGGGACGCCGCCGCCCTCGTGGAACCGGACACCGCCGCCCGGCTGGATCAGCGCGGCGGGATGATGGCCCGCGGAGGCGAGCCGCACCTTGCGGCCCCGGACGAAGCCGGCGGCGGCCATCACGAACAGGCCCGTGTTCTGCGCGACGAGGGCGTCGCTGACCTTGCGCAGGGCCTGTCCCGGGTCGTCCTCCCACACGCTCAGCACGCGCAGGCCGTTGCGGACCATGGCGGTGACGGCGGCGGCCTCCTCGCCTCGCCCCGCCGCGCTGCCGATCACGAAGCCCCACCCGTTCTTGCTGGGGAACACGTCGTAGAACTCGCCGCCGATGGCACGCATGCCGGAGCCGGGGTGGTAGGCGGCGGCGATCTCGAAACCGGGGATGTCGGGCAGTGTGCGGGGGAGCACGCCGGTCTGCAGGGTGTCGGCGGCCTGCGCCCGGCGCTGGAACCCCTGCTGCGCCCGCATCGCCAGGCCGAGGTGCAGGCCGATCTCCTCCATCAGGCCCAGATCGGCCAGGCCGAACGGCTGCCGGTCGCGCAGCCGTACCAGCGTGAGCACGCCGCGCGCCTCGTCGTCGGTACGGATCGGCACGCTCAGCAGCGAACCCGCGCGCATCGCCTGGAGCATGTCGCCGCCGAGCAGGGAGTCGTCGCTCAGCATCTCGTGGACGACGCCGCTCTGGGTGGCCAGCACCTGCTCCACCACCGGCGCCAGCGCGGGCGGGGCCTCCTCGACCGTCCGCTGCAGCCGCCCGACCGGCTGGTCACTCGGTCCCATCACGACCGAGCGGACCAGGTCGCCGTCCCTGACGACGTCCGCGATCACCCAGTCGGCCGTCTCGGCGGCCAGCAGGCGGGCCGCCCGCAGCAGGGCGACCGGCTCGCGCAGGCTCTCCTCGTCCAGCAGCAGCCCGGTCAGCCGCGACAGCAGCTCGTGCCGTCTGGCCGCCGCCAGGACCGCCGCGTCGTCGGGCGCGCCCGTCCGCGCGGCCGGCTCGGGCAGCTGGACCTCGGTGGGCAGCACGACCCCGGCGATCATCTCCTGCGGCTCGCCCGGCATCCGCAGGCGGCTCAGCACCAGCCGTACGGTGTGGGCGCGGCCCTGGTGGGCCAGCCGGGTCTGGAAGGAGGCGCTGTCGTCGCCGTGGAGGACGGCGGCGAGGCGCTGCCGGAACGCGGCGCGGGCGGTCACGTCGACGAGCAGCGGGAAGGCGCGGCCGATGAGATAGCCGGCGGGGCTGCCGAGCAGGCGGGTGGTCTCGTTGTTGATGCGGCGCACCGTGCCGCCCGTGTCCATGATGATCACAGGGATCGGCAGCGCGCGGAACACCTGGCGCAGCAGCTTCTGCTCGCGCTGGCTGCCGCCGTCCCTGCGCCTGCGACTGCGCACCAGCTCACTCAGGGCCTTGCGGCACAGTTCCTCGGCGGCGTCCAGCTCCCGTAGCATCGCACCCGGATCGGGATCGTCCCGTAGGGTGGCGATGCGGTCGGCGAGCCCGCTCAACGCGCGCTCGAGCTCGGCGGTGTCGGGCAAGCTGCCCCCCTCTCTCGACGTAGACGCTACGCCAAACCCCGGGTCTAATCGATCCAGCCTGGATTAACCCGGAAACTATGGGAATGGTCTTTCTACCATGGAGACGACATCCATTCTCGCGCGTGACCTCGCGGCTTTGGGCCGTGTGACGGAGGGCACGTCGGCGGAGAGTGTCCTGCGCGGCATCACCGAGGCGGTGGCGCGAGGCGTGCCCGGCTGCGCCGGCGGCACGGCCGAACTGTGGATGGAGGAGCGGGTGCTGCTGGCCGCCTCCCACAGCGAGCTCACCGTGCTGATCGACCGGGAGCGCGGCCTGCGCGAGGGCCCGTCGAGGGAGGCGCTGTCCACCGGGCGCCCGGTGACGATCCCCGATGTGATGCGCGAGTCCCGCTGGTCCCGCTACGCCGCCACCGCCGTGCGGCACGGGGTGCGGTCGGTCCTCGTGGTGCCGATCGCCGTGGAGGGCGCCGTCGCGATCATCGGCCTGTACGGCGTGCGCCCCGGCGTGTTCACCTCCGGCGGCTCGCTCATGGCCCTGCTGCGCGAGCAGGTCACCGTGGCGCTGGCCAACATCTGGGAGTTCGACGACGTCCTCACCGGCGCCGCGCAGATGCAGGAGGCGCTGGCGGGCCGATCGGTGATCGACCAGGCCAAGGGCATCATCATGTCGAAGAGCGGCTGCTCCGCGGAGGAGGCGTTCGAGGAGCTCAGGCGGGTGTCGCAGCACCATCAGGTCAAGGTGGCCGATCTGGCCAAGCTCCTGGTCACCGAGCACCAGCAGAAGCACGGCGGGGCCGCCCCGGCCTGAGCGGGCCGTACGCGCGGGCGGCGGCAGCGGGTTGTGACAGCGGGGCGGCGGGATCAGGCGGCGAACGCGGCCAGGGCCTCGTCGAGGGTGTCGAACAGGGGCAGCCGCTCCGACAGGCCGGTCACCCACATCACCTTGGAGTTCGGATACTGCACCGAGACCAGCGCGAAGTTGCCGCCGGCCGTGGTCGAGCGCTGCCAGTTGTGCACGATCAGGCCCAGCGCCCGGGAGTCCATGAAGGTGACGCCGCCCAGGTCAAGGATCATGTCGGGGCCGTGGTCGTCCGCCGCGGCGTCGAGATAGTCCGAGAACTGGTCACGGGTCGTGGCGTCGAGGACACCGTTCACGTGGATCACCACAATGTCCCCCGCCATACTGGACGTCAGGGACAGCAGTCCGTTGTTAGACACCTCGCGCCTCCTCTGCGGCAACATTACTGGTGCCGAAGGGGTGGTGATACTCCTGATTTTGGGGCAATATACTGAAGCAGAGGTCCAGCAGAGGGCCTCGTCTCGACACTGTAGCGAGGCGTGCCTTCTGCTTGGTGACCCCACCGCGTAGGCGCCCTCGCGAGAAAATACGAGGGGACTGCGCAGATGGCTGCCGAGGTCCGTGCAGAGACCGTCAGCAATCCGACCGCCGAAGAGCTCCTGGCCGAGCTGGCCGAGGGCGGACTGTCCGAGGAGCGGCGGGAACGCCTCCGTGAGAAGATCGTCGAAATGCACCGCCCGATGGCGAGGGACATCGCCCGGCGGTACCTCAACCGCGGCGAGCCGATGGAAGATCTCCTCCAGGCCGCGTACGTGGGCCTCATGAAGGCCATCAACGGCTTCGACCCCACCCTGGGCCACAGCTTCCGCGGGTACGCCATGGTCACCATGACCGGTGAGGTCAAGCGGCACTTCCGGGACCGCACCTGGGCCGTCCGGGTGCCCCGCCTCTACCAGGAGCGCCGGGCCGAACTGAACCGGCACGTCGCCGACATGACCCAGGAGCTGGGCCGGTTCCCCACCGTCGCCGAGCTCGCCAAGAAGATGGGCCTGTCCGAGGAGGACATGCTCCTCACCATGGACGCCTCGGCGGCGTACAGCACGCTCTCCCTCGACGCGCCGATCGGCGCCGACGACGACGCCGCCGCCCTCGGCGACGTGATCCCCGAAGAGGACGACGCGCTCGACACCCTGGTGGACGCCGAGGCGCTGAAGCCTCTCATCGACCTTCTCCCCGAGCGGGAGAAGAACATCCTCCTGCTGCGGTTCTACGGCAACATGACGCAGGCCGAGATCGCGGCGGAGTTCGGCATATCGCAGATGCACGTCTCGCGGATCCTTCGCAAGACCCTCGACCAGCTCCGGGCGGAGCTCGTCGCGGGATGAGAGGATGCGACGATGCCCGGGACACCGCCTGTGCCACGGCGGTGTCCCGGGGTATCTTCGTCCTGCCCACAGCCCATGGATTCTGAGACGGCCACATTTCCGGCGGGAGGCGTGTACCGGGTGAAAGATGACGGCGTTCCCGCGCACGTCACCGGAGCGGCCAGGGAGCGTGCCTTCTCCTTAGCCGACCTGCCCGATCTGCGGGAGTTCGCCGCCGCCGAGGCGCTGCGTCGCGGCATGCGGGAAGACGCGATAGGCGACTTCCTCGTCGCGCTCAACGAGGTCGCCACCAACGCGGTCACCCACGGGTCTACCAAGGCCCGGCTGGGTATCTGGCGGGAGGGGCCGGCCCTGGTGGTCGCCGTCCACGACGACGGCAGGGAGTGGCGTTTGGAGGGCGAACCGGGTCACGACCCGCCTCCGGAGGACGCGACCAGCGGCATGGGGCTGTGGGTGGCGCGCCTGCTGAGCAACGACCTCCAGGTCACCACCGGTCCCAGGGGAACCAGGGTGACGATGCGTTTCCTCCTTGAGTAGGGGTAGGGGACAGCCATGGCTGTCCCACGGATTCTGATCGTCGGCGGCGGATACGTCGGCATGTACACAGCACTCCGCCTGCAGCGCAGGCTCCGCCGCGGCGAGGCGCTCGTGACCGTCGCGGACCTCGACTCCTACATGACCTACCAGCCCTTCCTGCCGGAGGCGGCCGCAGGGAACATCGAGGCCCGGCACGTCGTCGTCCCGCTCAGGCGGGTGCTGAACAGGTGCCAGATCCTCAGCGGACGGATCACCCAGGTGCGGCTGGCCGACCGCAGGGCGGAGTTCACCCCGCACGAGGGGCCCGACCTCACCATCGACTACGACTACCTGGTCATGGCGCCGGGCTCGATCTCACGGCTGCTGCCCGTGCCCGGCCTGGCCGACCACGGCATCGGTTTCAAGACCATCGAAGAGGCCATCGCCCTGCGCAACCACGTGCTCGGCCGTCTCGACATCGCGGCGTCCACACCGGACCCCGAGGTCCGCCGCAGGGCTCTCACGTTCGTGTTCGTGGGCGGCGGCTACGCCGGCGTGGAGGCCCTGGCCGAGCTCGAGGACATGGCGGCCGACGCCCTCAAGTACTTCGACGGGATCAACCCCGAGGACATGCGCTGGATCCTCGTGGAGGCCACCGACCGGATCCTGCCCGAGGTGGGCGCCGACATGGGCAAGTGGACGGTCCAGCAGCTGCGCGAGCGCGGCATCGAGATCCGCATGAGCACACTGCTGAAGTCCGCCGAGGGCTGCCACATCGTGCTGAGCGACGGCGAGGAGTTCGACACCGACACCCTCGTCTGGACGGCGGGCGTCAAGCCGAACCCGCTGGTCGCCGCGGGCGACCTGCCCCTGGACAAGAAGGGCAGGATCAGGGTCGATCCATACCTGCGCGTGCACGGTGCCGACTTCGCCTTCGCCGCGGGCGACTCAGCCGCCGTGCCCGATCTGACCCGGCCGGGCGAGTTCTGCCCGCCGAACGCCCAGCACGCCGTACGGCAGGCCAGGAGGCTGGCCGACAACCTGCTGGCGGCGCTGCGCGGGCAGCCCCAGCGGCCGTACCGGCACAAGTACGCCGGGTCGGTGGCGACCCTGGGGCTCTACAAGGGCGTCGCGCAGATCTACGGCCGGGAGCTGCGCGGGTTCCCCGCCTGGCTCATGCACCGCACCTACCACCTGACGCGGATGCCCACCTTCAACAAGAAGACCCGGATCCTCATGGACTGGACGCTCGGGCTGTTCTTCCCCCGGGAGATCATCGCGATGGGGGCCATCGAGGAACCGCGCAAGGAGTTCACCCTGTCCGCCCGTTCGTGACCTGGCCTGTCGAGAGGTGCCGCGTGACCCGGGGTCACGCGGCACCGCTCACTGCGCCGCGGTGGTCGCGTCGTCGCCGGACAGGGCGCCGGCGACCAGCGCCCCGTTGAATTGGGCCGAATACAGCCGGTGGTAGGCGCCCCGGGCGGCGAGCAGCTCGTCGTGGGTGCCGTGCTCGACGATGCTCCCCGCCTCCATCACCAGGATGAGGTCGGCGTCGCGGATCGTGGACAGCCGGTGGGCGATGACGAAGCTCGTCCTGTCGCTGCGCAGCGCGGCCATCGCGTGCTGCACCAGGACCTCGGTGCGGGTGTCGACCGAGCTGGTCGCCTCGTCCAGGATGAGCAGGGACGGGTTGGCGAGGAAGGCGCGGGCGATGGTGATCAGCTGCTTCTCGCCGGCGCTGACGTTGCCGCCCTCCTCGTCGATCACCGTGTCGTACCCGTCGGGCAGGGTGCGGACGAACCGGTCGACGTACGTCGCCCGCGCCGCGGCCTGGATCTCCTCGTCGGTCGCCCGGGGGTCGCCGTAGGCGATGTTGTCGCGGATCGTCCCGCCGAACAGCCAGGTGTCCTGGAGCACCATGCCGATCTGGGAACGCAGGTCCTCGCGGCGCATCGCGGTGATGTCGACGCCGTCGAGGGTGATGCGGCCCGCGTCCAGCTCGTAGAAGCGCATGATCAGGTTGACCAGCGTGGTCTTCCCCGCGCCGGTCGGGCCGACGATCGCGATCGTGTGCCCGGGCTCGGCCACCAGCGACAGGTCCTCGATGAGGGGCTGCTCGGGCTCGTACCGGAAGGACACGTGCTCGAACTCGACGCGCCCCCGCCGGGTGGCGGGCAGTGCGGGGTCGGCGGGGTCGGGCTTCTGCTCCTCGGCGTCCAGCAGCTCGAAGACCCGTTCGGCGGAGGCCACCCCCGACTGCAGCAGGTTGGCCATCGAGGCGACCTGGGTCAGCGGCTGGGTGAACTGCCGGGAGTACTGGATGAACGCCTGGACGTCGCCCAGGCTCATCGACCCGCCGGCCACCCGTACGGCGCCGACGACCGCGATGGCGACGTAGTTGAGGTTCCCGATGAACATCATCGCCGGCATGATGATCCCGGAGATGAACTGGGCGCCGAAGCTCGCCTTGTACAGCGCCTCGTTCCGCTCCCGGAACACCTGCTCGACCTCCGGGCCCCGGCCGAAGACCTTCACCAGCTCGTGACCGGTGAACGCCTCCTCGATGTGGGCGTTCAGCGTGCCGGTGTGGGCCCACTGCGCGACGAACTGCTTTTGTGAACGCTTGGCGATCTGCCCGGTGACGATCATCGTGACCGGGATCGTGACCAGGGCGATCGCCGCGAGCAGCGGCGAGATCACGAACATCATGACCAGCACGCCGATCACGGTGAGCAGCGAGCTCAGCAGCTGGCTCAGCGTCTGCTGCAGCGTCTGGGACACGTTGTCGATGTCGTTGGTGACCCGGCTGAGCAGCTCGCCGCGCGGCTGGCCGTCGAAGAACCTCAGCGGCAGCCGGTTCAGCTTGTCCTCGACGTCGGCCCGGAGGCGGAAGACCGTACGCTGCGTCACGTCGTTGAGCAGGTAGCCCTGCAGCCACATGAACAGCGAGGCGGCCAGGTAGAGCCCGAGGACCCACGCCAGGACGGTGCCCAGCTCGCCGAAGTCGATGCCGTGGCCGGGGACGACGTCCATCCCCGCGAGCATGTCGGCGAAATCGCCGTGGCCGGAGGCGCGCAGCGCCTGCACGGCCTGCTCCTTGGTCGTTCCCGCGGGCAACCGTCCGCCGATCACACCACTGAAGATCACATCAGTCGCGCGGCCGAGCAGCTTCGGCCCGATGACGGAGAACACGACGCTGATCACCGCGAGGCCGACCACGGCCAGGAGCCTCGGCCGTTCGGGATTCAGCCGCCGTAGCAGCCGCCGGGCGGAGGGGCCGAAGTTCATCGACTTCTCCGCCGGCATCTGCCCGCCGCCGAAGGGACCGAAACCGCCACCTCCGGCGGGCCGCGGTCGTGCCGGTGCTGTGGGCCGGTCGCTCATACCGCACTCCCCGCGGTCAGTTGGGACTCGACGATCTCGGTGTACGTCGGGCAGGAGCCGAGCAGCTCTTCATGGGTGCCGATGCCGGCGACGACGCCGTCGTCCAGGACGACGATCTGGTCGGCGTCGGCGATGGTGGAGACCCGCTGGGCGACGATCACCACGGCGGCGTCGGCGGTGTACGGGCGCAACGCGGCGCGTAGCCGGGCGTCGGTCGTCAGGTCGAGGGCCGAGAACGAGTCGTCGAACAGATAGATCTCAGGCTTGGCGACCAGCGCGCGGGCGATGGACAGGCGCTGGCGCTGCCCGCCGGACACGTTCGTGCCGCCCTGGGAGATCGGCGCCTGCAGGCCCTCGGGCATCGCCTCGACGAAGTCGCGGGCCTGGGCGATTTCCAGTGCCTCCCACAGCTCCTCGTCGGTGGCGTCCGGGTTGCCGTACCGCAGGTTGCTCGCGACGGTGCCGGTGAACAGGTACGGCTTCTGCGGTACCAGGCCGATGCGGGTCCAGAGCATCTGGGGGTCGAGGTCGCGTACGTCGACCCCGTCGATCAGGACGGCGCCCGACGTGGCGTCGAACAGCCGGGGCACCAGGGAGACCAGGGTCGTCTTGCCCGACCCGGTGCTGCCGATGACGGCGGTGGTCTGTCCCGCGGTCACGCGGAAGGAGACACCGGACAACACCGGCGCCGCCGCGCCCGGATAGCGGAACTCGACGTCACGCAACTCCAGGTCGGCCCGGCGGTCCACCTGCCGTACGGGATCGCCGGGCGGGCGCACCGACGATTCGGTGTCCAGCACCTCGGAGATGCGTTCGGCGCAGACCGCGGCACGCGGAATCATGATCGAGATGAAGGTGGCCATCATCATCGACATGAGGATCTGCAGCAGGTACATGAGGAACGCGGTGAGGGCGCCCACCTGCATCTCACCGCTGTCCACCCGGGCGGCGCCGAACCACAGCACCGCGACGCTGGAGGCGTTGAGGATCAACATCACGGTGGGGAAGATGAGCGCGGTCAGCCGCCCGACGCGCAGTGCCGTCCCGGTCAGCGCGTCGTTCGCCTCGGCGAACCGGCGGGTCTCCTCACGCTCCCGAACGAAGGCCCGCACCACGCGGATGCCGGAAAGCTGCTCGCGGAGCACCTGGTTCACCACGTCGATGCGGGTCTGCATGGCGCGGAACTGCGGGACCATGCGGAAGACGATCAGCCCGATCGAGATCAGCAGCACGGGCACGCAGACCAGCATGAGCCAGGACAGCCCGACGTCCTGACGCAGGGCCATGATGATGCCGCCGACCCCCATGATGGGCGCGGCGACCAGCATCGTGCAGGTCATCACCACGAGCATCTGGATCTGCTGCACGTCGTTGGTGTTGCGGGTGATCAGCGAGGGCGCTCCGAAGTGGGCGACCTCCCGCGCGGAGAAGCCGCTCACACGGTGGAACACCGCCGACCGGACGTCCCGGCCGAACCCCGCCGCCACCCGGGCGCCGTGATAGACCGCCGCGATCGAGCAGGCGATCTGCACGAGGGACACGGTCAGCATCCACCCGCCGGTGCGCACGATGTATCCGGTGTCGCCGGTGGCGACGCCCTGGTCGATGATGTCGGCGTTCAGGCTCGGCAGGTACAGGGAGGCGATGGTGCCGACGAGCTGGAACAGCACCACCAATGTGAGCGCCGGCGAGTAGGGCCGCAGGTACGTGCGGAGCAGCCTGCTCAGCATGGCCGCGGTCCAGGAGCGCGTCGCGGGAGGGGCAAAATCATGCGGAACACGGTATATGAGCAGCTAGCTCGGTCACCCGTGGTTTTCGGCAGGAGCGAACACGGGCCGTCGCCCGATCGCCGCCGGGAAACCCGGCCGTCCGGACGCCGTCAAGCGGTGGCGCGACCGCGCGTACAACGGGTCTCGCGGGACGGTGTCCCGCGAGACCCGTGAGTCTTCGGCAGAGGGAGTGGCCGGGGTCAGCGACGGACGCGTCCGCCGCGCCAGCCGCCGCGCCAGGAGTTCACCCCGGCGGTTCCGACGCCGGCCTGGTGCAGGGAGAGCAGGCACAGGCCGAGGGCGAGCAGCGCGGTCAGGCCGATGCCGATGCTCGCGTTGAGGAGATCGAGGAGGAAGGCGATCCCGAAGACGACCGCCGCGGCGATGGCTAGCATTGTTACCTCACTTCCGGGTCAGGTGGGCCAGTAACGCGTGGTACTCGTGCAGGGCCAGGCGCAGCGCCTCGGTGTCGCCCCGCTCGTCGTCCTTCCACTTGTCGAGCAGCGCCTGCCGGCGGCTGGTGAGGGCCGACAGAGCCTCCTCCACGAGTGCGTCCGCCTGCTCGATGGACCGGCGGGGATCGTCGACGAAGCCCGTCTTGATCTCGCGCCACCGGCCCTCCAGCGCCTCGTCCAGCACGGACGCCGCGCCCGAGGCGGCGGTCGTGGTCGTGACGGGGTAGGCCACGGGGCCGTCCACGCTGAGACCGGTCGTGGTAGCGGCGGTGGCGTCAGCAGTGGTGTCCGCCGTGGCATCGGTGCCGGTGCCGGTGCCGGTCGTGGCGTCGGTGGAGGTCGCGGTGCCGGCGGCCGTCAGGTCGTCCCGGGCGTATCCGGTGCCGGCCGTGTCCGTGTCGTCTCCGCGGGTCTCGTACATGCCGGTGGCGGGAGCGGGGGCGGGGTCGTCGGCGTCCACAGGGCCGCCCGCGACGAGGCGGTCGCTCTCCTCCGTGTGCCTGCCGCCGGTCCGGGGCGACGTGAGGACGTCGTCGCCCGCCTGGCCGTACGGCTCCCGGAAGCGGGAGCCCTCCGCATCCGCGTCGGCCGTCCCGTCCGTCACCGCGTCATCGCGCGCACGGTCGGCGCCGGTGTCCTGCGCCGTCCCGTCCGCGTAGCCGGCGGTGTACGCGTCGCTGGGGGAGTAGACCGGGCCGGGACCCTCGTGCTCGTCCCGCTCGGCGTCCGCGAGAGCCCTTTCTCTGCGCGCCTCCTCCTCGAGGGGCTCGGGGGTCTCGGGAGTCGGCTGCTCGGCGACCTCGCCGCGCTCGTCGTACCTGTTCGTCCGCATCGTCATCGTCCCGCCTTCCGTACGTCCGCGTGACGGCCAATCGAGGCGCCGTCATAGCCGTCGGTCACGTGGGTGTCGCCGTTCAGGGTGTCGTGGACGTGGCCGTTCACCTCGGCGTCGGCGCCGTCGCCGAGAAGCTCCTCGAACAGCGCGCGGTAGTGGACCATCGCCTGGCGGAGCTCCTCCGTGGTGGCGTCCTGCCGGGCGGCGCGGCTGCTGATGTCGTGGGCGTTGCGGTAGTGGTCGAGCGTGGCGGCGTGGGCCACCGACAGGTCGCTCAGACGCTGCTCGAAGTCGTCGGTGGGGTAGCCGCGCTCCGCCATGACGGCGGTGACCAGCGCGTCCGCTTCGGTCACGGCGAAGCCGGGAGCGTCGACGAACCGTTCCTGCACCTCGGTCCACTTCCTCGCGTACCGGTCGCGGGTCCGCGGGTCGAGCGGACGGATGTCCAGCTTGGCGTGGCGCTCCTCACGGGCGCGCAGGTCCTGCTCGGCCTCCCGGCGGCTGTCGCTCTCCCGCACCGTCCTCTCGTACTCGGGTCCGAAACGGTCCTGCAGGTGGCGCCGACGGTTGCGTGCCGACACAAGGTAGCCGACTGCCAGGATCACCAGCACGGCGACGATCACCACGGCCACCCATGCTGCGGCGTTCATATCTGCCTCCAGGGGTGAGTGCGTTGTTCATCCGCACTGCCCGGGAATACGGCCTTCACGCCTTGCGTAATCGCGAATTCTCGGGGTAAAGGGCCGTTGACCAGCAGAGGAGGTAGCCATGGGCTTCGGGGCCAGTCTCGCCTTCATCGCGGTCGGCGCGGTCCTCGCGTTCGCCGTCAAATGGGACGTTCCTGGAATCGACCTTCAAATGATCGGCTGGATTCTCATGGCCGTGGGGGTCGTCGGAATGGTGCTGACCGGTCGCTACACCCGCCGTCCGCGGACGGAGGAGACGGTGGAGACCATCGAGCCGGACACGATGTACACAGTGGACCCGGCGGCCGAACCGCACGTCCACGTCCACGAGACCGAGTCGCACACCGCCGTTCACCCGGGTGAGCGCCACGTGCACGTACGCGAGGAGACCACGCCCCTGCCGCGCGACGGTGTGTGAGCCGTACGGTCAGGGAGTGGTGCCCGCCGCGTTCGTGGCGTCGCGGGCCTCGGCGAGGACCCGGGCGACGTGCGAGTCGTCCCGGGCCGGCACCTCGTGGAAGCCTTGCTCGGGGTCGTAGGCGATGTCCAGTCCGTTGTCGACCAGCCGGCCCGCCCACCGTAGAGCGGTGTTGAGCTTGTCCTTGGGGACCTGGCGCCCCTGGGCCGCGGCGGAGAGGCTCCGCAGGTTGGTGGCGGGGCCGCTCTGGCTGTGCTCGCGCCGCAGCTTCCACGGCAGGGCACGGCTGTGGTCCGTCATCGGCTTGGACAGACCGGCCGCGCGCTTCGCCTGCAGGACGCCCGACTCCGTGACCCCGAAGTGCTCCGCGAGGCGGGCGTTGGTCCATCCTTCCGCCGCCAGCCGGACGAGTTCTTCCTGGTCGATGCGCGCCTTCCTCCCCATGATCGCCAGCCTAGGCCCACCGGCGCGGTTCGTGTACGCACGAGGGCGGAATCTGCGCTAAGGTTTGGATGTGCCCAGGGAGACCAGGGCAACGGGACGTAGCGCAGTTTGGCAGCGCACTTGACTGGGGGTCAAGGGGTCGTGGGTTCAAATCCCGCCGTCCCGACACTGTGATGTCGCAAGACATCGAAAACCCTCGAACCTACGGGTTCGGGGGTTTCTTCGTGTACTGGGGTTGGTAGTCGCGGGTGGGGTCGATGATCAGCTCGCGGAGGAGCTCTCCGGTGGTGGCGTTGACCACGCCGACGTGGAGATCGTCGACGAGCAGGATGACGTGGGTTCGGGCGTGGGTTCGTCCGATGCCGATGTGGTGGAGCCGGCCGCCGACCCGGAGGGTGACGACGCCGGTGTGGTCGACGCGGTCGTGCCGGACCCGGGTGTGGGTGTCGCCCTCGCGGGTGCCGGCCGGTTGGGCCTTGGGCCGGGTGCTGTAGGCCGCGGCGGGGGTGGCCCGGTGCGGCCACGACCGGTGGGGGCGGTGGTGGTTGTAGGCGTCGACGAAGCAGTCGAGGAGGGTTTGTAAGTCGCCGATGGTGGCGGGCTGGTCGGGCTGGGCGCGCAGCCATTTCTTCATGGTCTGCTGGAACCGTTCGACTTTTCCGCAGGTGGTGGGGTGGTTGGGGGTGGAGTTCTTCTGGGTCACGTGCAGGCGGCGCAGCTCGCTTTCGAAGGCGTTGCGGCCGCCGCGGCCGCCGGCCGGCCGGGTGGTGAAGACCATGCCGTTGTCGGTCAGGGTGGAGGCGGGCACGCCGTGGGCGGCCACCGCGTGGCGGAAGGTGTCCCGCACGATCGGGCCGGTGACACGGGGGTGGGCCGTCACCGACAGGGCGTAGCGGGAGTGGTCGTCCAGCCAGGTGAGGATCTCGGCGTCGGTGCCGTCGGCCAGGCGGTAGTGGGTGAAGTCGGCCTGCCAGGTCTCGTTCGGCTGCTCGGCTTGGAAGCGGATGTAGGACGAGCGTGGCCGTTTGCCCGGCTCGGGGGTGACCATGCCGGCGCGGGTGAGGTAGCGGCTGATCGTCGCCCGGGACACGGTGACCTGGTGATGGTGGTGCAGGTGCCAGGCGATGGTGTCCGGCCCGGCGTCCAGGCCCTGGCCGGACAGTTCCTTACGCAGGCGGACGATCAGCTCGACGATCTCGGCGTCGATCGCCGTCGGTGAGGTCTTGGGTCGTCTGGATCGGGGCTCGAACGCTGTCTCGCCCTCAGCCCGATAGCGGGCGACGAGCTTGGACACCCAGCCCTTGGAGACGCCGTAGCAGCGGGCGACCTCCGCCTGTGAGCGGCCCTCGACGACCGCCGTGATGATGAGTCTGGCCTTCGACACGGGCCGACTCTCAACCGCCCGCAGGCCCTAACTCTCCGTGTTTCCCATCTCCGGAGACACGCGCCCACCGGGGTTTCCTATGTCTCGAGACACCCGTTTCCTATGTCCTGAACCACAACACCGCCGTCCCGACACTGTTCTAGCAGGTCAGAGCCACAGTTCCCAAGATCGGGGATTGTGGCTTTTCTGTTGTGTCACCCAGGTGTCATCAAGAGTCGCCCTCCCGTACGGTGCCGCCCGGTGGCAGATGTATGTCCAGCGTGTCACCGCGTTCGCCGGTCCTCTAGCCGGGGGAGCGCCTCGTGTTCAAACGGACCGAGAGATCTACACCGTAAGGGACCTCGCTTTGAAGCGGTGCGAACTTGGTCGACAACGCATCCGCAGCAGGAAGCCATAGCAGACGCCCGTGGCTGCCGTGGCGACCCTCCTGGCTACGACTTGGTGACCGTCGTTCGCCATACCGACGCCGGGGACGCGGAAAGCTACGAGCCGCGGCTGGGAGCAGTGCGTTGTCACCTGTGGCGAGGATCGGTAGGTTCCGATCATGTCCGACGCCGACTTCACTCCGCTGCGTGTCACCCAACTGGCGTACGGGCGTGACATCGACTTGGCGATCCGGGAGTGGGCACGGGCCAACGGACACCCGGTCAGCGAGCGCGGCCGGGTCGGGCACGGGCTCATCGAGGCATTCTTCGCCGCCAACCCTGACGCGTATGAGCGAGCTGAAAAGACCGAGGCGGTCCATGCCACCGCCCGCACGCCCGGTGCCTCGCCGGAAGACTATGCGTGGCAGGACGAGGGCCCGCTGGGACCGATCTACACGATCACCCTCGTCAGGGGAGTGGAGGAGCACGAGGTGCTCCGACGGCTGGGCGCCGCCCCGGAACGCATCCGCCTGATCGATGTGGATGAGTACCCCGACTCCAGCCGTACCGAGATCGTCGTGGTACGGCGGGTGGGGGACTGGACCATCGTGATCGAGGAGTGCGGCTGGCGCGGCGTGCAACGCGAGGCATCGGTGAGCTGTCCCGCGATGGCGGTGAGGCCGTCGCGGTGATGCGACACGTTTACGCCGCCAGGCACGACTTCGCCTACGCCCTCGATGGTGAGCTTGTCACCGGTTTCGATCCCTGCTGGCCCGGAACCCGGTGGGGCACCGCACCCGACCGGCTCAACCGGCATCTTCGCGAGCTCGGCATCGACCCGGCCTCCGACGACTGGATCGACAACGCCATCCAGGCCGTTCTGGCGCTCGCCGGCCGAATCTCCGGCGTCGTGGTCACACCCGCGCACATTGAGCGTCCCGTTCTCGGTGCCGCGATCCCCCGTTGAAGCCGGCTCTGCCGCCTCGGTGCCCGGTGCGGGCCAGATCAGGTGCACCGGTGGCGGACCGGCTGATCCGAACCGGCGCAGAGGCCGGATGGTCAACTGCGAGTTCTCCGGGCCGACTTGAAGCCGGACGATAGTCGGAGGTGCTTCCGCTGGGGTCATGGGGTCGGCTACGGAAGGCGTCGGATTGTCCCTTATCGTGTTTTTAATCCTGCCCGTAATTGTGGTTCAAGTTGAGCTCGAACGGTGGGGCAAAGGCGTTCGGGGCTAGTGTTCACTGGTGCTTCTTGACGCAGCCACACGGCTTCTCGGTCTACTGATCGTGCGTGTGATCGGAAGAGGTGAACGCGTGGGATTCAACGCCTGGGCCCGCCTGGCTGCCACGTCCCCGGTACGGCTCACGGCGCAGGTCGAGCAGCTCGCCACTGGGGCCACTGAGCCGGCGCCGTCTCCCTTCCGGCCGGGCGGTCTGGCGTCAGGGCCGTCGGAACACAAAGGTCCCGCCGATCCCGCACGACGTTAGATCTACAAGGTAAAGAAGGACTCCCTAAGAGCACTATCTCAGGAACAGGCGTCACAGCCTCGTGCTCAATATCGGATACCTGGGCCGCCTCGATTGGGGCGGTCAGCCAAGTGGTTCGCGGCTTGGGCCCGCGTAACCGGTTTTGGGAGGGGGCGTGTTCACGCTTGTACGTGATCGAACGACACCCCGCGCCACTCTCCCTATCATGAATCTTTCACCCGTCGTTCCCCGCATGAAGTTGTGATGAAGCTGGTAGACGACTCATGGTCCCGGCAACGCGAACAAGGCCTGACGGGGCGCCTTGACGAGACGGATGACTAGCGCTGCCCTTTAACCGTTTCAGTTAGTCGTGACGCCGCTCGTATCCGCAATTCGCAACGTTACAATCGCGCCGCTCACCTCCGTGGCCACGTGGGTCGGGCCGGCGCTCCCCTTCGCCCCGAAACTGTCGGCCCTCGATCACGAGGTAGGTACATGAGGAGAAAGCTTCTCGCCTTCGGCGCCGCCGTACTCGCGGCCTTGGCGTCGATCCTGGTCTCGGTCCAGCCCGCGTCCGCGGCCGTGGGCCTGCACGTCAGCGGCACGAAGATCGTCGAGGCCAACGGCCGGGAATTCATCATGCGGGGCGTCAACCACCCCCACGTCTGGTACACCGGCCAGACCAGTTCGTTCGCGAACATCAAGGCGCTCGGCGCCAACACCGTACGGGTGGTGCTGGGCAGCGGGAAGCGGTGGGGGCCGTCGAACGACGTCGCCAACGTGGTCGCGCTGTGCAAGCAGAACCGGCTGATCTGCGTGCTGGAGGTGCACGACACCACCGGGTACGGCGAGGAGGGCGCCGCGGCCTCACTGGACGAGGCGGTCAACTACTGGATCAGCCAGAAGAGCGTCCTGGCCGGTCAGGAGAACTACGTCGTGATCAACATCGGCAACGAGCCGATCGGCAACACCAACGCCGCCCAGTGGACCGACGCCACCGCCAACGCGATCAAGAAGATGCGCAGCAACGGCTTCGAGCATCTGCTCATGGTCGACGCGCCCAACTGGGGCCAGGACTGGCAGTACGTCATGCGCGACAACGCCCAGACGATCCTCGACGCCGACAGCCGGCACAACACCGTGCTGTCGATCCACATGTACGCCGTGTTCAACACCGCCTCCAGCATCGTCGACTACCTCAACCGGTTCCAGGCCAAGGGGTGGCCGCTGGTCATCGGCGAGTTCGGCTGGCAGTTCCAGTCGGGCGAGGTGGACCACGAGACGATCCTGTCCGAGGCGCAGTCGCGCGGTCTCGGCTGGATCGCCTGGTCGTGGAGTGGCAACAGCGACCCGATCCTGGACATGACGGTCAACTTCGACCCGAAGCAGCTCACCACCTTCGGCACGAGGATCTTCAACGGCGCCAACGGCATCAAGGCGACCGCCAAGGAGGCGTCGATCTACAGCGGCAGCAGCCCCTCGCCGTCGCCCAGCGCCTCGCCGTCTCCGAGCGCCTCGCCGTCGCCCAAGCCCGGCGGCTGCTCGGCCACCTACAAGGTGGTCGGCCAGTGGAGCGGCGGCTTCCAGGGTGAGGCCGCGGTCACCGCGGGCAGCTCGGCGATCAAGGGCTGGACCGTGACGTGGACCTTCGCCAACGGCCAGACCGTCGCCAACGCCTGGAACGCGACCATCAGCAGCAGCGGATCCAGCGTGACCGCCCGCAACATGAGCTACAACGGCAGCCTCGGCGCCGGGGCCTCCACGACCTTCGGATTCCTCGGGTCGTGGAACGGCAGCAACAGCGTCCCCACGCTGTCCTGCACCGCGACCTGACGGAACGAAGGCACGGGCCGGGCCCGGTGCGGCGAGGCACCCGGCCCGGTGCCGCCGGCCGAGCGCGGACGGAAGACACGGCAGACCTCGCCACTCCTCGACCGACTTGATTCACGCGTAGACGATGCCCCCGCGTCGAAACCGAGGCGCGGACGGCTACCGGTCTTCATCCGCCCACGACTCCTGGAGACGACTCGAATTGGACGCGCCTCATGTACCCGGCCGCCGACAACCGCAGGACTACGGCAAGCCGGAAGAAGGGCTGCCGTGTCGGCCGTGCGTGAGCACCTGCGCGACAACGCCTCATCTGGCGTCCGCGGTCGACGCGCGGACGATCAGCTGGGGCGGGAAGCAGACCGTTCTATGGCGGTGTCCAGGCTCGGCCTCCTCAAGCAGAAGCTCCGCCGCCACACATCCCAGCTCGTATGTGGGCTGGCGGACCGTGGTGAGGGCGGGGGTGAGATGGGAGGCGAAGGCGATGTCGTCATAGCCGACGACCGACATCTCATCGGGGACGCGAACGCCATGGCGATCGAGTCCCTGCAGGACACCCAGGGCCGCCATGTCGTTCATGCAGACGATCGCCGTGACGGGATCCTTCATCAGCATGAGCCTGTCGATCGCCGCATCAGCGGCGTCGACGAGGTTGGCCGGGCGCATATCGATGTCGACGAGGCTGTGTGCGAGGTCCAGCCCGGCGTCCTGGAGGGCGTCGCGAAGCCCCTGGCGGCGTTCTTTGACCGCCTTGACGGTGGTAGGGCCGCCGAGGAAGGCGATCCGCCGGTGACCCAGCTCCAGGAGATGGTCGCCGGTCAGGCGGCCTCCCCCGTAGTGGTCGACGCCGACGGCGCACAGGTCGGCTTCGTCCGGAAGATAGTCCAGCAGGACGACGGGTGTGCCCTGTCCGCTGATCTCCTCCAATCGCGCCGGGTCGTCACGGACAGGAGAGATGACGATGCCGCGAACCCCCTGCTCCTGGAGCCATGTCAGTGTTTGGGTCTCCTTGTCCGCCTGCGGGCCGATGCTGCAGAGCAGCATCATGCACTGGTCTTCCGCCAGGCGATCCTCGATTCCCCGATTGACCTCGGCATAGAAGGGGTTGGCGATGTCGAGAACGACCACGCCGACCAAGCGGCTCGGCACCCCGCGAAGCTGGCGAGCCAGTCCGTTACGGACGAAGCCGACCCGCTTCATGGCCTCCTCCACTCGCATACGAGTCGGGGGAGCCACGATCTCCGGCCTGTTGAGCACGTTGGCGACCGTGGTCACCGAGACACCGGCCTGTTGCGCGACCGCGCGCATACCTCGTCCAAGAGATGCAGCACCACTCGCCACTTGTTCACAATAACCGGCGGCGCACGGGCAGAGCATCGGGACTCATTGAACTTGATCGAATTCGAGACCAGGTTGCGCCTGCATGAGCGGGTAGGGGATGGAGATCGCCCGAATCTCTCTCGGCCGGCATCTCCGGACGTGCCCAGTACAGCCGGCTTCCGAGCTCGCCGTATCCCGCAGCTGTCTCTCCGGCTCCATACACGCTACCGGCAGGCCGCCCACCCGGGCATCCGGATTCGACGCCCGGCCTGCCGGCGCTCGCCCGCCACGTGCGCCCGGGTCGCGGAAACGGATCGGCGCCCTGGCCCCGATCCGGGCGGGCTGTACGTTTCGGCGGCCCTGAGCCCTGCGCACACCGGCGGGGCGACCACAAGACGAGGTCATGCGACCTGGAAAGGGAGTATCCATTGGCCAGTAGATTCCGAGCGCTGGCGGCACTGTTCGCCGCCCTCGTGCTCGCGCTCACCACGCTCGTGGGCAACGCGGTCCCGGCGTCGGCGGCGACGCTTCAGGAGATCACGAACTTCGGGACCAACCCGACGAACCTGAAGATGTACCTGTACGTCCCCAACAACGTGCCGGCACACCCCGCGATCCTCGTCGGGGTGCACTGGTGCCACGGCACCGGTCGCGACTTCTACTCCGGCACCCAGTTCGCCTCCCTGGCCGACAGGTACGGGTTCATCGTCGTCTACCCCTCCGCGAGCAGCAGCGACGGCTGCTGGGACGTCCATTCCCAAGCCGCGCTCACCCACAACGGCGGCAGCGACCCCCTCGGCATCGTCTCGATGGTCCGCTACGTCGAGCAGCACAACGGAGGCGACCCCAACCGCGTCTACGTCACCGGCCACTCCTCCGGCGGCATGATGACCAATGTCCTGCTGGGCTCCTACCCGGACGTATTCAAGGCCGGCGCCGCCTTCGCCGGAGTGCCATTCGGCTGCTTCGCCGGCAGCGACAGCTGGAGCACCGCCTGCGCCACCGGCACCATCACCAAGAACCCGCAACAGTGGGGCGACCTCGTCCGCAACGCCTACCCGGGCTACACCGGCCCTCGTCCGCGGATGCAGTTGTGGCACGGAACCAACGACGACGTGCTCTACTTCCACAACTTCGAAGAAGAGATCAAGCAGTGGACCGACGTCCTCGGGGTTAGCCAGACCCCCACCTCGACGGAGTACAACATCCCGAGGTCCACGTGGACCCGCACTCGGTACGGCAGCCAGGTCGAGGCCATCAAGGAGCAGGGCCAGCCGCACAACCTGCAGATCCTCGCCGACGAGGTCGTGCACTTCTTCGGCCTGGACGGCAGCGCCCCCACCCCCAGCCCGTCTGCCTCTCCCACCCGATCGCCCTCGCCCACCCCCAGCCCGTCTCCCTCTCCGACCCGGTCCCCGTCCCCGTCGCCGTCCTCGCCGGACGGTCCGTGCCGGGTCGCCTACACCATGAACGCCTGGAACACCGGCTTCACGGCGGACGTCACCATCAGCAACACCGGCACGTCCACGATCAACTCCTGGTCGCTCACCTTCACCCTGCCGAGCGGGCAGACGGTGATCTCCGCCTGGAACGCCGCCATCTCCCCGTCGAGCGGCCAGGTGACCGCGAAGAACGCCGCCTACAACGGGACCATCGCACCCGGCGCGTCGACGTCCTTCGGATTCCAAGCCGGCCACAACGGCAATACCGGCAAGCCCTCGTCCTTCAGCCTCAACGGAGCGAACTGCGCGGTCGCCTGACGTGACCCACCCGCGCTCTCGGACTCCGGGAGCGCGCCCTGCGGAGGCGTGAGGGGGCGGGACCAACGCGCGGGAATCCGCCCCGCGCGCGGCCCGCCCCTTCACTAGGCGCGGCGCGGAATGGGCGGGCGCGCCGAGGGGGCCGTTCGGAGAAGGCGCTCGATCTCCGCCAGCTCCTCGGGCGGCAGCGGGGCACGGTGCCGTCCAGGTAGCGACCCGTCAGCGGGCCCTGCGCCAGGGGGAGTAGGCGATGCAGCCGCCCTTCAGCGTGTCGAGCAGGCCGTCCTCATCCCAGCGGTCGAGCACGAGGAGCGCGGTTGGTGGATGAGCAGCGGGGTGCTCAGCTCCCGCAGCACGGTCTCCGCCCGCTCGGTCTCCATCAACGCTGTGCGACTGGCTGGGGTTCTGTCGGGATGAGCGCCGGATGAGGGGCACTGAGGTTGTGACGTCGCGGACCGGGTGCCACGTTCGTGCACCCGGTCCGCATCCGGCTTCGAGGTTTTGTGGGCCGAGCCTGAAGCTTCAGGCTGTGCTGGTTACTACTGTCGGGTCCACTTCTGGTTGGCGCCGCCGGTGCAGTTCCAGATCTCCACTGCGGTGCCGTTCGCCGTGCCCCCGCTGGTCACGTCCAGGCACAGCCCGGACTCGCGGCCGACCACGGTGCCGTCGGAGTTGAGATTCCACTGCTGGTTGGCACCGCCGTTGCAGTCCCAGATCTGCACCCGGGTGCCCGCGGCGGTGGCGTGGCCGGGCACATCCAGGCACTTGTTGCCGTAGACCTGCAGCCCGCCGTTCGACAGGTAGGTCCAGCTCTGGTTGGCGCCGCCGTTGCAGTCCCAGATCGCCAGCAGCGTGCCATTGGCCGTCGCCGCGTTGGGCACGTCCAGGCACCGGTTGGAGCCCGTGCCGCGCAGCACCCCGCTGTTACCGCCACCGGGGTTGCCGCCGGGGTTGGTGCCGATTCCCCAGCCCCACTGGAGGCGGTCGAGGCCGGACTGGTTGGTGATGGTCAGCGACAGGTTGGTGCCGCTGCCGTTCAGGGACGTGATCGCGCAGGAGGCGTTGAAGCAGGGGCCGGGGCCCTGCGTCTGGTTGGCCTGCTTGACACCCGTCCACAGGAGCGATCCCATGCCAAGGCTACGGACCGTGTCGGTGAGCGCGTAGAAGTAGGAGACGTTGTTGTTGCCGTCACGGGGGCCGTTGTAGTTCACCCCGGTGTTCATGGGCACGCCGAACTCGGTCAGCACGGCCCGGTCGGCGTACCCGCACAAACGGCCTTTGAAGCTGGTAACCCAGTCGGCCTCGGTGGGGTGGGTCTCCCCGCCCAGGGTGTACATGTGGATCGACAGCAGGGTGCCGTTCAGCCGCGAGTCGCCGCCCACCGCGCACAGATCGATGTCCGACCACAGCCCTGGAATGATCATCCTGTTGCGCGGGATGCTCGTGTAGCGCCCCAGCCAGTCGGCGGCAAGGTTGGTCAGCTCGCCGGCGCTGTAGCCCCAGGGCTCGTTGGCCATGTCGAAGTAGAAGTTGTTCTTGCCGCCGTACTTGCCGATGACGGTGGTCCACATCCGGTAGAAGGCGTTGATGTCGGCGAAGCGGCCACTGCCGTCGGGCGGGGTCCACGGGGCGATCATGACGTTCATGCCCAGCGCGCTGGCCGCGTCGTAGGCGGCGACCAGGCTGTTCCACCAGGACGACGAGGTGGTCTGCGGATTGATCCCGAACCGGACCGTGTTCGCGCCCAGGCCCTGGAAACCTTTCAGAATCGCGGTGGCCTTGGTGTAGGTAACCGAGTAGTTGTCCAATTTGGACAGCCCGACCGGCACGTTCTCGTCCCACAGGAAGTTGTCCCGAGGATCTGCCCAGTTCACACCGTGGAACTGTCCGGTCGCTGCGTGCGCCGGCGCGGCGTTGCCCGCCTGAATGCTGAAGTAACCCAGCAGTAGGGCGAGGATCATGCCGACCGGGGACACGCGGCTCAGCCGGTGTCCGCTGATGCTCATCTTTTCTCCGTGACTCGTGCTGTTCGGAAGTGGATCTGCAGGTAGGCGTGATTGCGACACCTGCGGCACGCATGGTTGTGCCGTCTGAGTCGGCCGGGCGACGGTCAGCCGGGCCGCCCAGGCCCTCGTGCCCGAGCCCGGTCGGCGTGCAAGCCGCCGACCGGCCCGCCAGTTCATCTCAGGTTGGGGACCTCGTCGCGGGTCACCACGTACGAGCTGTTGTAGACCTTCTGGAGCAGCGAGACCGGGTTGGTGCCTGTGTTGGTGATCCAGTCGGTGTGCCAGGTGTTGAAGAGCACCCAGCGGGTGGCCGTCGACTGAAGTTGGTCGGGGTCGGGGATGGGCCCGTTCTCGTGCAGCGCGATGGGGATGCTCGAGCCGGCGATGCTCCGCGTGGAGTTGAACAGCGACGTCAACGGCCCGTGGTCACCGGCGTAAGTGTCGGCCCCGGCGATGTCCACGTAGGCCTTGCCCGGATAGAAGGAGGACTGGGGCTGACCGTTGTAGGGGAGCAGCCAGACCAAGTTGTGGATGCCCTTTGTCTTCGTGAGGTAGTCGAACGTGAAGCGCCACAGTCGCACGTACTGGCTGCCGCCCTCCTTGCTCCACCAGAACCAGGTGCCGCCGGCCTCGTGGAAGGGCCGCCAGATCACCGCGCCACCTCCGGCCTGGACCTTGGCCAGCTCCGCGGCCACTCCGTCCAGACGCTGGATAAAGCGGTTGTAGTCGGCCGTCCCGGGCGTCAGCGCGGCGTTGATGTTGGCGTTCATCTGGGAACCGGCGTACCCGTCGGTGCCCTGGGCGGGGGAGCCCATGTGGTAGCCGACCATCGGAATCCCGCCGGAGTTCCACCAGCTCAAGGCCCGGCTTCCGAAGTCGGGCGAGTCGCCGCGGTCCATGCCCCGGATGGCCGGGTATTTGCCGGTGTTGTTGCGGATGTAGTTCATCTCGTAGTCGGGGCCGCCGACCCAGGTCGACTCCTGCTGACCCGAGATGATGTGGTTGCCGTACTGGCTGTACAGGTAGCAGAGCAGGCGGCGGGCCGCAGCGGTGGCCTGGGGGTCGGCGGGCGACGCGTTGCAGGTCTGGCCGCCGGTCGGGGTGGGCGAGGGGTTCGGGTTGCCGCCCCCCTGCGTCCATCGCTGGTTGGCCTGGCCGTTGCAGTTCCACAGGTTCACGGCGGTACCGTTCGCGGTGCCCTGGTTGTAGACGTCGAGGCACAGCCCGGACTGGACTCCGGTGATGCTGCCGTCGGAGTTGAGGCGCCACTTCTGGTTGGCGCCGCCGTTGCAGTCCCAGATCTCCACCTTGGTGCCCGGGGCGGTGCCGCCGGCGTACGCGTCCACGCAGCGAGTGCCGTTGAAGACGCGCAACTCACCCGCGGAGGTGAACTCGAACGCCTGGTTGGCCTGCCCGTTGCAGTCCCAGATCTCCAGGAGGGCGCCGTTGGTGTTGCTGTTGTCGGTGACGTCCAGGCAGCGGTTGGAGCCGACGCCGACCAGCGCTGTCGTCGCCGCCGATGCCGGCGCGGCCACAAGGGCGACAACGGTGGTGAGCAGGGCGACGGCTATGGAGGCCGCGAGTGTGGCGCGGAACGGTAATCGCAGCAGCCGGATGAGAACGGATCCTCGAGAGGGCATGAGATCTCCTGTCTGGTGACGGGTGCGGAGGCCGAGGTGGAGAAGGCGACGTGGGGAGACGGATAGGCCCCGGGGACGACGTCCGTTCTCAGCCCCGGCATACGGATATAAATCAGAATTGTGACGTTAAAATTTGGGAACGCCCAGATGGGCGCTGATTCAAAACAGTGGTTGCTCCAGGAATCCGAAGTATCCGCAGGTCAATCGCGAGTTGTCGCGCTCTGTCTATGGTGGGGCTGATGAAAGTTTCGGTCGGCAGGCTGACGGATGTTCCTCTCCCGGCCGTGGAGGGAACGCCTTCCGTCGGGCGGACGCCTCGTGCGTGTCGGACTCCGATGGCCACTCCCTTGCAGTCCCACCAGGGTGACCGTCTGACCGCATGCCGTCCTCTGGGTACGCCACGAAGACCCTCCCGATGAGGTGGGCCCGAGTGTGACCGGTCATCCGGCTTTCGCGGTCGATGCTCGGACGATCAGTTGTGGCTGGAAGCGAGCCGTTCTGTGCTGGTGTCCCGGCTCGGCCTCCTCGAGCAGCAACTCCGCCGCCGTGCGTCCCAGTGCATGAGTGGGTTGGCGGATTGTGGAGAGGGCCGGGGCGAGACGGGAGGCGAAGGTGACGTCGTCGTAGCCGATGACCGATATCTCCTCGGGCACGTGAACGCCATGGCGGCCGAGCCCCTGTAACACCCCGAGGGCCGTCATGTCGTTCATGCAGGCGATTGCCGTCACCGGATCCTTCATCGTCACGATCATGTTCACCGCGGCGTCGGCGGCCTCGACGAGGTTGGGAGCGGGCACTCTGATGTCGACGAGGTCGCGATCGGGGTCCAGTCCCGCGTCCCGCATGGCCTCGCGTAGACCCTGCCGCCGCTCCTTCACCGCCGTGACCGTGACCGGAGAGGGGCCCAGGAACGCGATCCGCCGATGGCCCAGCCGCAGGAGATGCTCCCCGGCCAGGATGCCTCCCGCTCGGTGATCGACACTGACCGCACACAGGTCCGCCCGGCCCGGCAGACGGTCGAGCAGGACCACGGGAGTGCCGCGCCCGCTGATCTCCTGCAGCCGGGTCAGGTCGTCGCGGACGGGGGAGATCACGATGCCGCGAACCCCCTGTTCCTGCAGCCATGTCAGCATCCGGGCCTCCTGGTCCGCCTGAAGACCGATGCCGCACATCAGCATCATGCAGTGGTCTTCGGCCAGACGGTCCTCGGTGACCCGATTGACCTCGGAGTAGAAAGGGCTGGCGATATCAGTGACGATCGCAGCGACCAGGCGGCCGGATACCCCGCGGAGCCGTCGGGCCGATCCGTCATCAGTGAATTCGAGCTGTTTCATAAGTTCGATGTCCATATGCGGTGAGCCGGCCCGCGGCGTCGGTGGTCGCGCCACCCAGACCTCGAGCCACGGTCACTGTTGACGCTGGTGAAGGTGACGTAGCCGCCGACCGTCGGCGTCTTCGTCCGGTGCCGGGAGGATCGCGGACGTGGATGTCCCGGCCGCGACGATGACAGCGGATCCCGCTGCCTCGCATACGGCGTTCGCCACCGTGCGGTATGGCTTCCGCTGCCGGAACACGCGAGGTCGCTGTCGGTGCTAGCGCAACAGCCCGTTCACCTTCTCGTTGGCCTGGTCGAGGGACTCGACGGAAGCCTTGAAGGAGAAGATGGCGTCCATCGTCTCCGTCATGATCGCGGAGATGTCGGCCCAATGGTCGGCGATGGGGGCGAGATGCGTGGTGCCCTGCTCGACGTGCATGGTGAAGGGCTGGACGTCGATGCCCTGCTTGGCGAAAGCCTTCTCCGCGCGGACGGTGGCGTCCTTGATGGCGGGGAAGATGACACCGTGATCGGCGACGATGTCGGTCTGGCACGCGGGGGAGGCCAGGAACTTCACCCACGCCCACGCGGCCTCGGGGTTCTTGGTCGTGGCGGAGATGTTGTCCGCCAGGCCGTTGAACAGGCTCGCTCGCTTGCCGATAGGGCCGATGGGCACCGGGGCGATGCCCGACTCGACTCCCTTGAGCGCCCAGTACGCCTTGGTGTTCCAGCTTCCCTCGGTCACCATCGCGTACTTGCCGGCGCCGTAGGCGTCCATCTGGGCCACGCCGGAGGTGGCGATCGCGAGTGAAGGCACGTATCCCTTGTCGATCAAGGAGGTGAACCACTTGATGGTCTCCTTGAACTTGGGGTCGGCGTAGTTGAACTTCGTCGGCCAGGGGTTCTGGTCGGCGTAGTCCCAGCCGTCGCTCATCGCGTACATGCTCCACTCGGTTTGGCCGAATCCCCCTCCTGAGGCGTTCAGGCCTAACCCGTACGTCGCGACATGCTTCTTGTCGAACCCCGGCTCGTCGCCCCTCTTGCCGCTCGCATCCACGGTCAGATGAGCGATGAGCTTCTCGTAGGTGCCGCCGTCCTGGGGGTTCCACTGGAGGTTGTCCAGCTCACCCGGTTCGACCCCCGCCTCCTGGAGCTTCTTCTTGTTGTAGAAGAGAGCGACGGTGTCGAAGTCCTTGGGCAGCCCGTAGCGCTTGCCGTCCTTGGTGACCCAGAGATCTGCGAGGCCTTTCTGGTAATTCGAAAGGTCGATCTTGTCGCGGGCCACGAAGTCGTCAATGGGCAGCAGTTGCCCTTGAGCGGCGAACTGCGGGTAGTTCGACAGGTGGCTGATGAAGACGTCCGGGGCGGTTCCGGACACGAAGCTCGCGGTGAGGGTGCTCCAGTAGTCGTCCCACCCGTACTGGCTGATCTTGACGGTGTACTTGGGATTGGCTTTGTGGAAGGCGTCGGCGCAGGCCTGGTACTGCGGCTGCTGATTGGCGTCCCACATCCAGTAGTTGACGGTGACGGGCCCGGAGCCCGAGTCGCCGCCGGACTGACTGCATCCGGCCAGTAGGAGCGCCGCGACGGCGAGAACGGAGATGCGTCCCTTCATTGCAGACCTCTTCATAGTGGGGGGTGGAGCGTCACTTGACGCCGGTGTAGCCGAGCGAGTCGATGACCCGGCGGCCGAGGATGGCGAAGATCACGATGACGGGGAGGGCGGCGACGAGTGTCGCGGCCATCAGGCCGGCCCAGTCCGGGCTGCCCTGCGGCGTCTGGGACCGGAAGATGCCGAGCGCCACCGTAAGGACACGCACGCCCTCGTCCTTGCCGACCAGCAGGGGCCAGAAGTAGTCGTTCCATACACCGATGTAGACCAGGACGGCCAGCGTCGTGATCGGCATCCTGGCCACCGGCAGGATGATCCGCAGGAAGATCTGTGCGTGCCCGGCGCCGTCGAGGCGTGCCGCCTCATCCAGTTCACGGTTGATGCCCAGGAAGAACTGCCGGAGGAAGAAGACGGCGAACGGTGTCATCAGCAGCCCGGGCAGGACGATTCCCAGATAGGTGTTGAGCAGCCCGAGATCCTTCATGAGGACGAAGTTCGGCAACGTGGTGAAGATCGGCGGGACCATCAGCGCACTGAGGAAGATCAGGAAAATCACGTCTCTCCCCGGCCACCGCATCCGCGCGAATGCGTAGGCGGCCATGCTGCTGAAGAAGACCTGACCGATCGTGACGGTCGTCGCGACGATCACGGAGTTGCGCAGGTAGAGCCAGAAGTTCAGGGTCGCGCCCGTCCCGCCCTCGGCGATCGCCTCCGCAGGGGGCGACAGACCCAGCACTCGCTTGTACGCCCCGAAGGTGAAGTCGACGGGAAGCAGGCTCGCCGACCCGGCCGCCAACGCTCTTGTGTTGGACAACGATGTACGCAGCATCCAATAGAACGGGAACAGGGTCACGAGCATGACAAGGATCAGGACCGCCCAGGCGGCGGCCCGTCCCCAGCGCATCTTCGGCGGTGAGAAGCGGGCGCCGATCCTCGGGGAACGAGATTCTTCCGTGGCACGCGCGTCTGCCAGGTCGAGCATCGCGCCTCCTCTCAGGCGAGGTCCGTCTCACCGGCTCGGGTAAGCCGGAGCTGGATGTAGGCGATCCCGACCAGCAGCACGAACAGCACCGAGGACAGGGCGGCGGCGTAACCGAAAGAGAAGCGGTTGAACGCCATGTCGAAGATGTAGTAGTAGATGACCCTCGTGGCGTTGATCGGCCCGCCGGACGTCGTCACGGCGACGGTGTCGAAGATCTGAAAGGATCCGATCACGGTCAGCACCAGGACGAGCGCCATGACGGGACGCAGCAGGGGAAGGGTGATGCGGAAGAACATCTGCCGTTCCGACGCGCCGTCGATCGCGGCGGCCTCATAAACCGCGGGTGGGATCATCTGAAGCCCGGCGAAGATGAGCAGCGCCGTGTAGCCGAGGTGCCGCCAGGTGTTGACCAGGGCGATGGTCGGGATGGCCAGGTCCGGCTCGCCGAAGAAGGCGACGCGCTCCAGCCCCAGCCAGTCGAGCACCTGATTGACCACGCCGATCTGGAAGTCGAGCATCCAGAACCAGACCAGCGCGACGATCACGTTGGCCACGAGGAACGGCAACAGGATCACCCCTCGAACGACGAGGGACCTGGTCAGCCGGTGCATGAGCACCGCGAGCAGCAGGGCCGTCACGGTCTGGACGCCGATGTTGATGACGACGTACTCGGCGGTGACCTTCATGGCGTTCCAGAACAGATGGTCGCCGAGGAGTCGTTTGTAGTTGTCCAGGCCGACGAACCGCGGCGGTGTGAAGACGTTGTAGGAGGTGAAGCCGAGATAGAGGCCGCGTATCGCCGGCCATAGGTAGAAGAGCGCGAACCCGATCCCCGCCGGGAGAACGAACGCGACGGCTGGCACGAGGTCGCCGCGGCGTCGCGGCCGACCTGTCGGGCCGGCCGGGCGGACGGAGGGATGGGGGATGCTCAACCGGTCCTCCTTGCTCCCCCTGCCGAGAACGGGCCGCTCGTGGGGGTCAGCTGTGCAGAAGCAGATGCTGCAGAGCGGAAACCGCCGCCCCGCGGGCCCATTCGGCGAAGGTGAAGGGCTTGACGCTCACCGGTACGGGGGTGGACGTCCAGTGGGTGTGCTGGGTGAGCGCCGCCTGCAGGGCATCGGCGCAGAGAGGGTACATATGGACGGCCTCGCCGGACAGGATCACCAGTTCCGGGCCGATGATGTTGGCTACGGTGGCGATCACCTGCCCCAGGGCCCGGCCGGCGTCATCGAGGACCCGGCGGGCCACCGGCTGTCCCCGGCGGGCGAGCTCGAGGCAGTCGTCGAAGGTGAGATCGGGCTGGTCGAGCGTGATGGCTATCGTGCGGCGGATCGCCGTGGAGGTGGCGTAGGCGCGGGCGCAGCCACGGTGTCCGCGCTCACACAGCGGGCCCCGGTCGTCTATTGCCAGGTGCCCGATCATGCCGGTTGCGCCGGACCTGCCGGTCACGACCCGACCGCCGAGGACGAGCCCGCAGCCGATTCCGGCGCCGACGGTGAGGAGGGCGAATGAGGAGCGTCCCACGCCCTCGCCGAACCACTGCTGAGCCACGGTGAGGGCGCGCACGTCGTTGTCGATGACGGTGGGGATACCGACCGCCTCCTCCACGAGCCGGGCCAGCGGGACCTGGCTCCAGCCGAGGAAGGGAGATGTGCCCACCACCGGGTCGCCCGGCGTCGCGGTTCCGGCCAGACTGATGCCCACCCCCGCGACGTCCCGGTGAGCTTCTGTAAGACGCCGTACGACCTCGGCGATCTGCGCCACGATAGTGTCGACATCGTGACCCGCCAGGGGCAGTGAGAGCTGGTCCTGAATGACGGCGGTCATGTCGGCCCGCACAGCGAACAACTCGTCGGCAGTCAGCTTGATCCCGATGAACGACAGCCGGGACGCGTCCACTTGGAGCGGCTGGGAGGGCCGGCCGACCCCTTTCTGGCCGTCGCTCGACTGCTCGATCAGGTAGCCCGCGTCCAGCAACGGTTTGGCGACCTTCGTCAGCGCGGACGGAGACAGGTCAAGCCGCCGGGCCACCTCCGCCCGTGACATCGGGCCGTGGACCAGCAGTTCGACGAACACCGCGCGCATGGCGTCGGTGATTCGCACAGGCTGTCCTGCGGGGTGTGAGAGCACGAGGCAATGGTTCGCCTCTTTTGTGCACTATGTCAAGCAACTCGTTCTCAATCTCCCCCTTCCAACGTAACAATTCGTCTACTACGGTCGTCTTAGTTGACCTGATACACAAATTAGGTGAGGTGTGCGCCATGCCGGTGGACAGACTCGATGCAGACGGAGGGTGGTGGGCGCTGACCACACCCAACTCCACCTACGTGATCAGCGTGGAGGTCGACCCGGAGACGGGAGAGGCGGCACCGCTCCAGCGATACTGGGGTCCCGCGCTCTCGCTCGAGGCGGCGCGACGGGTGGCGGGCATGAGCGGAGGGCCGGCGAACCCCGGGGGCGCCAGGAGGCACATGACCAGCTTCTCCCGTCCCGTCGAGATCGAGGAGCTGTTGCCGGTCGACGGCGGCTGCCGGTGGGGTGTGCCGTCCGTCCAGGTGGCCTTCGGGCAGGTGCGGTCGCTGGAGTTGCGGCTGGCCGGAGTGTCCGTCACCACCGAAGCCGGGGGGGACCGGCTGGACATAGCGCTGGAAGACCGCTGCTTCCCTTTCGAACTGGTGCTGTCCGTGCGCGTCTTCCACGACAGCGACGTCATCGAACGCTGGGCGACCGTACGACACCGGGGAGGCACGGGCGACGCGCCCATCGAGATCACCAGATTCGACTCCGGCAGCTGGTTCGTGCCCGACTCGGCCGTCTACCGCTACAGCGGCGTCTTCGGTGCCTGGGCAGAGGAGTTCCAGCTGCAACGCGCACCATTGCCGATCGGGGAGCTCACCTTCACCAGTCGGCAGGGCATCACAAGCCATCAGGCGAGCCCATGGATAATGATCGACCCCGGTGATGCGACCGAGGAGCACGGTCAGGTCTGGGGGGTGGCGCTCGCCTGGAGCGGCAGTTGGCGGCTCACCGTCACCCACCGGCCCGAAGGCGGCGTGGCGGTGTCCGCGGGATTCGGGCACGAGGGGGTGCGCTGGAGGCTCGGCCCAGGCGATGAGATCACCACTCCTCCGGTCCTGGGCCTGTACACCAGAGGCGGGTTCGGCGCGGCCAGCCGGGCTTGGCATGATCACGCGCGCCGGCACATCCTGCCCACGCCACAGGAGGAGCGGCCGGTCCTCTACAACTCCTGGGAAGCCACCACCTTCGCCGTGACCGAGGCCGGCCAGCTCGCCCTCGCGAAGATCGCAGCGTCACTCGGAGTAGAGCTGTTCGTCGTCGACGACGGCTGGTTCGGCAGCCGCGACGACGACACCCGCTCGCTCGGCGACTGGTGGCCTCACCCCGAACGCTTCCCCGACGGGCTGCGCGGGCTGTTCGACGGTATCCGGGGATTCGGCATGAAGGCCGGCCTGTGGGTCGAGCCCGAGATGGTCAACGCGAACAGCGAGCTCTATCGCGCACACCCGGACTGGATCCTGCGCATGGACAACCGGCGCCACGACGAGAAACGCAGCCAGCTCGTCTTGAACTTCGCCCGCCCCGAGGTCCGTGACTGGGCCCTGGGCTGGCTCGACCGCCTGGTCGGCGACCTGGGTCTCGACTATCTCAAGTGGGACATGAACCGGCCCTTCACGCAGGCCGGATGGCCGGAGGCAGGCCCGGCGCAGGACCGATTGTGGATCGAGCACACGCGCAACGTCTACAGGGTGATGGAGCTGCTGAGGAAGCGCCATCCCCATCTGCGGATCGAGTCGTGCTCCGGTGGTGGAGGGCGCGTCGACTTCGGGATCATGCGCCACACCGACGAGGTCTGGCCCTCCGACAACACCGACGCCCGGGACCGGCAGATCGTCCATCACGGGTTCTCCCAGATCTACCCGGCCGGCACGATGTCCGCGTGGGTCACCGACTCGCCCAACCCGAACACCGGCCGGTCCGCGCCGCTGCGATACAGGTTCCACGTGGCCATGTCGGGGGTTCTGGGCATCGGCGGCGACCTCACCACATGGTCCCAGCAGGACCTGGACGAAGCCGCGGAGCTCATCGACGCGTACAAGTCGATTCGGCGGGTGATCCAGCAGGGCCGGCAGTACCGTCTGGCCGGCACGCCCGGCCAGGATCGCTCCGCGGTCCAGTACGTCCTGGACGACGAGGTCGTCGTGCTGATCTACAACCCGTACGGCAACGCCAAGCGCGGCCCACGTTGGTTGCGCCTGGCCGGGCTGGACCCGGACGCGCTCTACGAGGTGGTGGACGCGGGCGGGACCGGCGACGGCCCGGGTCTCCTGCGGCGAGGCTCTCTTTGGCACGGGTCGGTCCTCATGGCAGTCGGTCTGCGGTCGGCGGCCTGGGAACCGATCGGTGCCGACTACCGCAGCGACATGATCGTCCTGCGCAGACATCACCGCCTCCGCTGACCGTCGACGGCGACCGCCGCCGCCCCGCAGAAGAGTCCGGAGAGGCGGTGAGTGGTCCGGTATCGACTTTTCGGCTTTCTTTCGGTCTCAGCTGAAATTTTCATCCGTACCTGGAAAGCCGCCCCTCCCCGCTAAGCAGCTGAGCTGAGCGTTCTTGACGTGACCCTCTCAGCGGGTGGCTAGTCGATTGTTGCGACGGGAATTTTAACGTCACAATTTTGGTAATGCCGTGATCACCGCGGGCCCAGCTCTCACCGAGGAGTCTCATGACCACCCCCCCTGTCGAGTTAGCCAGACGGCGGCCTGCGTCACGCCTGGCCGTCACCGTTTCGCTCGTGGCAGCGATGGTCGCCGCAGCTCTCACCGCTCTGGCGTCTCCAGCCGCGGCGGCGCCGACGCCGCTGGTCGGCGTCGGCTCCAACCGCTGCCTGGACGTCACCGACAACAGCAACACCAACGGCGCCCTCCTGGAGATCTGGGACTGCAACGGGCAGGCCAACCAGGCGTTCGAGTTCACCTCCGCGGGTGAGTTGCGCGTTTTCAACGGCACTCGCTGCGTGGACGCGTACGCCGGCGGCACCGCCCCGGGCACCAAGGTGGAGATCTGGGACTGCAACGGCGGCGCCAACCAGAAGTGGCGCCTCAACTCCGACGGCAGCATCACCGGAGTCCAGTCCGGGCTGTGCCTCGACGTCTACAACCAGGGCACCGCGAACGGCACCGCCGTGAACCTGTGGAACTGCAACGGCCAGGCCAACCAGCGATGGACGCAGGGGGGCGGCAACCCGAACCCCTCGCCCACCCCGACCGGCGGCCAGACCTGCAACGCGTCGCCCGTCGACCCCCAGGCCACCGCTGCGGCCCGCCGCCTGCTCTGCTACCTGTACAGCCAGTACGGCAACCACATCATCTCGGGTCAGCAGGAGACGAACGGCAGCGAGAACGAGTTCAACTTCATCTACAACAACACGGGCAAGGTCCCGGCGATCCGCGGGATGGACATGTGCGACCGCCCGGGCTCCATCAACCGGGCCGCCGCCTGGTGGAACGCGGGGGGCATCCCGCTGTTCCGGTGGCACGTGGGTGCCCCCGCGACCAGTCGGTGCAACTACGGCGGCACGGCCTCCATCACGAGAACCCTGACTCCCGGTACAGCTGAGTACAACTCCTACATCGGTGAGCTCAACGAGGCCGCCGGCGCGCTGCTCCAGCTGCAGTCCCAGAACGTCGCCGTGCTGTGGGCGCCGTACCACGAGGCCGGCGGTACGTGGTTCTGGTGGAGCAAGGAGGGCGGCGCGCAGTACCAGCGCCTGTACAAGTTCCAGTTCGACTACTTCACCAAGACCAAGGGCGTGCACAACCTGGTGTGGCTCATGCCGTACAACGGCTCCCCGGACGCCTCGTTCTATCCGGGCAGGGCGTACGTCGACGTGGGCGGCGCGGACACCTACGTGAACGACCGCGGGCCGCTGACGTCGATGTTCAACACCACCAGGAACATCGTGGGAACCACCATTCCGATCGCCCTGCACGAGAACGGCGCCATCCCCGACCCGGCCCAGCTCCAGTCCACCGGCACCCGCTGGGTGCTGTTCAATACCTGGAACAGCAACTGGATCACCGGCCAGGACGCCAACTACCTCAGGACGGTCTACAACAGCGGCTACGTCGTAACCCGCGACGAAGTACCGAACCTGAGGTGACGACCGCCCGGCGCGACCCGGCATCCGCTGTCCCTGTCCTCAAGCGCCGGGGTATGTGACCTGCCCGAAATGCTCCAGCTCCGGCGACCCGGAGTCGGTGATCACGCCCGGCGGCGGCATCGCAGCCCGCACCTAGCTCTCGGCGTCGTGCTGGCGCCTGACAGTGGCACGGCACCGAGGGTTCGGGGGTTCTTCCAGACCATCCCTCCCCTGAGCGGAGGAACCATGAAAAGGATCTCGGCGGCGCCGGTCCTGGTGCCGCCGGGACCCTCACCGTCGGGATCGGCGTCTTTCGGGATCACGGCACCGCCGGCCAGTCCGACGTCGTCAACGACAGCCTCTCGATCGCCTGCAACTGACCTGCCGGTCCGCCGTGTTCACGGGACCGGTACCCCCGTGTAGCGCGGACGCGGTCGGCAGGCTCGACACCTCTGCGACCGGCTCCGCCGCGGACGGGCCGGAGCGCAGCCACGCCACTGCTGTCGTCTCAGGGAGAGCCTGACCCATCTCCTTCGCCGATACCTTAGGGAGGTACCTCCGTGCCACAAAACGACGACAAGCCCACCAGGGCGCCGGGTTCCGGAACCGGCCGGCCGGAGCCCGGCTCCTCGGGACGGTTATGGTGGCGGGCCGCGGCCGCGGTCGTGGCCGTCCTGGGAATGCTCGCGGCCGGGGTCGCGACTCGCCCGGCGTCGGCTGCGGACAGTGCGTACCAGCGTGGGCCGGACCCGACTCTGGCCAGCGTCTCGGCCACGAGGGGAACCTTCGCCACCGCGGAGGTCAGCGTGCCGCCGGGCAACGGCTTCAACGGTGGGACGATCTACTTCCCGACGGACACAAGCCAGGGAACGTTCGGCGCGGTGGGAATCATGCCCGGCTACACCGCCCGGTTCGCCGTCGAAGAAGCCTGGATGGGGCACTGGCTGGCATCCTTCGGCTTCGTCGTGATCGGTGTCGAGACCAACAGCCCCAACGACTGGGACACGGCGCGGGCGACCCAGTTGCTCGCCGCGCTGGACTACCTCACCCAGAAGAGCTCGGTGCGCACCAGGGTCGACGCCAACCGCCTGTCGGTGATCGGCCACTCCATGGGCGGCGGCGGAGCCCTCGGCGCGGCGGTCCAGCGTCCGTCGCTGAAGGCCGCGGTCGGGCTGATGCCGTTCATGCCGTCGGGGAATCTGACCAACGACCGGGTGCCGACGATGCTCATCTCCGGCCAGAACGACGGGACCGTCACCCCGTCCTCCGTCGTCAACCTGTACAACACGCTGCCGTCCACGACGGAGAGCGCCTACCTGGAGCTCAGCGGGGCCGGTCACGGCTTCCCGACCCAGCCGAACACGCTCGAGATGCGGATCCTCATCCCCTGGCTGAAGACCTTCGTCGACGACGACACCCGCTACACCCAGTTCCTGTGCCCGTCGTTGAAGGACTCCACCGGCATCAGGACCTACCGCAACACCTGTCCGCTCGTCCCATCCGGCGGGCCGACGAGCTCGCCCACCCCGTCGCCATCGAGCTCGCCGTCGCCGGTGCCCGGTGGGCCCTGCCTTACGAGCTACCGTACGGTCAACTCGTGGCCGGGTGGTTTCCAGGGCGAGGTCACCGTGACGGCGGGCGCCTCGGCCGTCAACGGGTGGACGGTCACGTGGACCCTGAGCAGCGGCCAGAGCATCAGCCAGGTGTGGAACGGCACGCTGAGCACCAGCGGCTCGGCCGTATCGGTGAGCAACGTCTCCTACAACGGCTCCCTCCAGCCGTCCACCTCCACCACCTTCGGCTTCATCGCCGCGGGCACACCCTCAACCGCCGCCCTCACCTGCACCAGCCCATAGACACCAACGCAGGAGGCTCCTGACGGGCATGCGGGGGCATCTCGCAAGGAGGCCGACCACACCTGCCCGACCACCGAGGGCCGCTCGTCCAGGGACTGCCCGCCATGAGCGGGCGAGGACGGGCGGCCCTCGACAAGACGGTCCCGCGATCAGGGGAGCGACCCAGATCGAGACGGGCCGGAGGATACGGTGCGCGCCAGCACAGCCCGCTACGCGGATCAACGCCGCGGTGGCGCACCAGGCCCGGGTGTATGACTATCTGCCGGGAGGCAAGGACAACTTCGCGACCGACCGCGAAGCGCCCGAGTAACTGCTCCGGCGGTCGCCCGGCACGCGTGAGGTGTGCGCGCCGACCGTGCCTTCCTACGACTGTGCGCCATCTCGCTAAGTCGGGTAGGTCCCACTTCCTGGACATCGGCACGGGTATCCCCACCCAGAGCAACCTTCACGAGATCGCGCAGGAGGTCGACCCCGACGCGCGGGTGGTCTATGTGGACAAGGACCCGATCATCTTGGCCCACGGCCGGCTCTGCTGACCGGGACGGTGATGACGACGGTGATCGAGGCCGACCTGCGGCAGCCGGAGGCGCTCTTTTCCCACACCGAGGTCCGGGCCGGTTATGAGGATGCTGCTGCTGGAGATCCTCACCGGCCGCCGGGCGAGCGTGATCATGTGCTGTGCCCTTCGACTGCCTGTCGCCCCCTGCCGAGCAGGCGAGCAGGTCGCCCGGGTTCTTGATGCGGCGCGCCAACGCCGGCGGTACCGACCCTTCTCCCTCGTCTCCTACACCGAGGTACTGGCCACCCATCGGGGGCGACCTCAGGTCAGGTGTCCAGAGAACGGGGGAAGCTCGATCTCTGACATGCTCTCGCATCGATCCCAGGGCGGGTCGCCACCGTCGGCAGCGCAGCCGTATACGACAACTGCACAGGACGATGGGAGGATAGTTCATTGGTTGATCAATGAACGGTTATCGCTGAATCACATGAGACACGTCCCCACCAACATCACAACCTGTGGTCGGTCGGTGGCTTCAAGGAGGCCTAATGGCAACCAGCCCCATCGGGGCCGGGAGGCCGAAAACCCGCGGCATGGTGCTCAACAGTATCCGGAAGGCACGCACCATCAGCCGGGTTGAGCTCGCCGCCAATACCGGAGTCACGGCGGCGACCATCACCCAGGTCGTCCGTGAGCTCATGGACCTAGGGCTGGTCCTCGAGGTCGGGCGCGGCGCATCGACCGGTGGTAAGCCTCCGACGCTGCTGCAGCTCAATCCGCATGCGCGGTACGCCGTTGGCATCTTGTTCGAACGCAACATCTGCGTCATCGTCATCGTCGATCTGACGGGTCGGCAGGTGGCGAGGACCTCGTTTCCCGGTACGGCGTTGCTGCCTCCCGAGCAAGCCCTCTCTCTGGTGGCCTCGCGAGTGGACGCCCTGCTCGACGCGGCCGGAGTCGACCGAGGCAAGGTGCTCGGAGTGGGGCTGGCGACCTACGGGCCCCAAGACCGGGAAGCGGGCGTGCTGCTCACTCATCAGCCGACCGCGGAATGGTTCGGATACCCGGTCGCGCCGCGCCTGTCCGAGATCCTGGGCCAGCCAGTACTGCTTGACAACGACGCGGCGGCCGCGGCGATGGGAGAGCACTGGCTGGGCGCGGTGGAGCAGGACACCTTCGGGTGCATCTACATGGCCAGCGGACTCGGCGGCGGCGTGGTCGTCGACGGCGAGGTGTATCGCGGCATCTCCTCCAACGGAGTCGAAATAGGCCACATCACCATCGACATCAACGGAGAACCCTGCGCTTGCGGCAACTACGGCTGCCTTGGGAACTACGCGGAGCCCACTGCCGTGATCAGGCAGGCAATGGAAGAGTCAAGCCTCGGCCGGCAACTGGAGCTCAGTCCTGCCGCCACAGACGTCGTGACCGGTTTCGCACGAATCGCGACCGCCGCCATCGCTGGAGACCCGACGGCACGCGACCTCATCGAGCGCTCCGCCCGCCACCTTGGCACCGCCGCCGTCACTATGACCAGCCTGTTCGACCTTGATCTGATCGTGCTCGCCGGCCCCAGTTTCGCCACGGCCGGACCCATATACCAGTCAGTGATCGAAGAAGAGGTACAACGGCGCACCTTCGCCCGGCGGGCGCACCCGGTGCGGGTGGTCACCTCGGTCAGCGGATCGGACGCGGCCGCGATCGGCGGAGCCGTACTCGTCCTGCAAAGCGAGCTTGCCTCCCTGCAACTGGACGCACGGGCCTGACATAGAAGGCGTCGCTCTCCGGCTTGCTCGGCGGCGGATCATCGACCGCCACCTGCGCGCGTTCCTGAGTGGAGGCAGGCCACAGAAAGTGGCGGCGCTGATGGAGTCCCTGACGTGCTGTATGCGCCGGCGTCACCGGCTTCCCATCGACAACCCCTTCGGAGCGTGACCGGATAGCAATGGTTCACCGAGTCCTTTGAAGGACCGCGGCGCCGAGGGGGACCAACGTGATCTCCCCGGCGGCCGGAGCGGCTGTGAGAACGTCGGTTCCCGGGCGGTTCAGGGGAACGGTGACGGCCATGTCGGGACTGTGGTTGAGCAGGAAGAGATACGCGTTCCGCTCGTCTTCGCGTACCGTGCACTCGACGTGGGCGGGGACGCCGGGGAAGGGGTCCCTCACGCCGGCGCTCCGGACAGCGTCCAGAAGTACGGCGTCGAAGGCGGCGTCCTCCAGGAGGGTCGCGAGGTAGACGACCCGTCCGGAGCCGTGGGCGTTCGTGACGACCGCGGCGTGCCCCGCCAGCAGCCCGTCAGCGTACGTCGCCAGCGCGGTGCCGGTTTCGAGATGGATGTCCTCACGCCACCAGCTCGCGGTGGCGGTGCGCCCGTCGGCGAACTGGACCGTGAACCGCTCGCCAGGACGCGCCGGCCAGTATTCGTCGATCTTCGCTCCGATCAGATGGCGGAAGGCCCCCGGATAGCCGTTGGGGCGGACACGGTCGCACTCGTCGACGACACCTGAGAAGAAGGACATCACAACCGTGCCGCCAGTACGGGCGAACTCGGTGACGGCCGCCACGCCCTCGTCGCCGATCAGGTACGCATTGGGGACGATCAGGACCTTGTACCGTGTCAGGTCGCTCTTGGGCGACACGACATCGACCGTGTGGTGATGCTCCCACAGCGGCCGGTGGTGGCGCAGCACGGTATCGCAATAGTCGAAGTCGTTGCGGGGCAGCCGTCCGGTGTCCTCCAGCCCCCACCGGCCGTCCCAGTCGAACAGCATCGCGACGTCGGCGCGCCGCATGGTGGTGCCCGCCACGGGGGAGAGGAGTTTCAGCTCGCGTCCGAGGTCGGCGACCTCCCGGAAGGTCCGCGAGTCCGGCCCGGAGTGGGGAACCATCGCGGAGTGGAACCGCTCCTGCCCGCCGCGGGCGGCCCGCCATTGGAAGAACATCACCGAGTCGGATCCGCGGGCCAGTGCCTGCAGCGAGCCGAGCCGCATCCGCCCAGGCTCCTTGACCAGGTTGAGGTCTCTCCAATTGACGGCGCTCGCGGCCTGCTCCATGACCATCCACGGCTGGCCGTCTTTGAGCGAGCGGAACATGTCGTAGTGGAAGGCGGCCGATATGTGCGAACCGGGGTCGCCGGGGTCGGGGTAGATGTCGAGGGTGGCGACGTCCTGCTCAGGTGCCCACTTCCAGTAGTCGGCGTGCGGGTAAAGGGGCATCAGGTTGGTCATGACGGGGATGTCGTCGCGGAAGGAGCGGAGAATGTGACGCTCGGCGAGGTAGCACTCGAGCAGGGAGTCGGAGGTGAAGCGCCGGAAGTCGAGGCGGCGGGCGGGGTTCATCCAGACGCCCATGACGTTGGACACCTCGATCTGCTCCCAGTCGGTGTAGACCTGGCCCCAGAAGCGGGTGGTCCAGGCGTCGTTGAGGGTGTCGAGGTCGCCGTACCTGCGCTGGAGCCAGCGGCGGAAGCCGTCGGCGGCGGCATCGCTGTACGAGGTGGGGCCGTACTCGTTGTTGATGTGCCACATCGCCAGCGCCGGGTGGAAGGAGTAGCGCTCGGCGAGCCGGGTGACGATGTTCGCGGCGTACTCGCGGTAGACAGGGGAGGAGTGGTCGAAGTGCTGGCGACTGCCCAGACCGAGAGGCCGGCCGTCCTCCATGATGGGGAACACGTCCGGGTGCAGTTGGGTGAGCCAGGCGGGCGGCGCGGCGGTGGGGGTGGCCAGGTTGACGCTGACGCCGCCCTCGTGCAGGAGGTCCATGACTTCGTCGAGCCAGTCGAACTCGTACTTTCCGGGCTCCGGTTCGATCGAAACCCAGGCAAAGATCCCAAGTGAGACCAGGTTCACCCCGGCTTCACGCATGAGCCGGACGTCCTCTCGCCAGGTGGCACGGTCCCACTGCTCCGGGTTGTAGTCGCCTCCGTAGGCCAGGCCGCCCAGGCGGCTCCTGAAGGCGTGCATACGAGGGTTGGTCATGTGACGCTCCTTGGCGAGCCGTTACGGGCCCAGCCACCGCGGTCCGGTGGCTGGGCCCGGCACTGTCACCTGCGGTCAGGACAGGTGATCATGCGTACGGGTTCTGGGTGAGCAGGTGCGCCCTGTAGCCCTCGCCGATGCCGGGCTCGGGGGTGCCGGCGTAGTCCTTGATGAGCACGGCGCCCGTGCTGCAGCCCCACGGGCTCCAGGTCCAGGCGAGGTACGACACGCCGTTCTTGTCGGCCCACTTCGTGAGCTGGTCCATGTAGTCGTAGCCGCAGTTGTCCGCGCCGAACTCGCCGGTCACCACGGGGACCTTGGCGGCGAGCGGAGCGATCTGGCTGTCCCAGCAGGACGCCGTGGCGCAGGCGTTGAAGCTGTAGGAGTGCCAGGATGCGGCGATGTTGTTCAGCGGGTCGTTCGGCTTGTACGCCAGCCACTCCCGCATGTCGTTGGCCCACTCCAGGCCGCCCACCATGAGGACGTTGGTCGCGCCGGTCGCCCGGACCGCGTCGACGAGGTCCTGCATGCCGGCCACCTCATAGGGAATGCCGGTGCAGGTGCCGCCGTCTCGCAGGCACTGCCAGCCCAAGGTCTTGTTCCAGTCGCTGCCGACCTCCGGGTACGGCTCGTTGAACAGATCGAAGACCACCGCGTTGTCGCCCTTGAAGGTCTTCGCGACGCCGGTCCAGAACTGGGGAGCGTACTGCGCGTCCGGCATCGGCTTCTGGCACGTCGCGGTGGCGTCCTTGCAGTGCCAGTCCGGTCCGTTGCTGTAGGCGCCCGAGGTCCAGTGCAGGTCGAGGATCGGCGTGATGCCGTTGGCGACCAGCAGGTCCGCGTACTTCTTGACCTCCTGCTGGTAGGCGGTGCCGCTGGGCGAGCCGTTGAGGCCGAGCCAGCACTCCTCGTTGAGCGGGATGCGGACGGCGTGGATGTTCCAGCTCTTCATCGCGTCGACCGACGCCTGGTCCACCGGGCCGGAGTCCCACATCCCCTTGCCCTGGACGCAGGCGAACTCGCCGCTGGAACGGGAGACGCCCAGCAGCCGGTACGGCTTGCCGTCCGCAGTGACGATCTTGTTGCCGGAGACGTGCAGTTGCGGCGCGGGGCCACCGGGATCAGGGCTCGGACTCGCGCTGGGGCTCGAGCTGGGACTTGCGCTGGGGCTCGAGCTGGGACTTGCGCTGGGGCTCGAGCTGGGACTTGCGCTGGGACTTGAGCTGGGGCTGGGGCTGGGGGACTGGCCGATGCAGGCGACACCATTGACCTTGAACGCGGTGGGAACCGGGTTGCTCCCGCTCCACTTGCCGATGAAGCCGATCGACACCGAGGCGCCGGTGGCCACCTTGGCGTTCCAGCTCAAGCTCTTGGCGGTGACGTGGGCGCCGGACTGCGACCAGTCGGCGCTCCAGCCATTGTTCACACCCTGACCGGCATTGGGGAAATCGAACTCCAGCGTCCAACTGGTCAGCGGGTCGCCCAGATTGGTGATCGAGGCGTCACCCTGGAAGCCGCCCGACCACTCACCTGTGACCTTGTATTTCACTGAGCAGCCGCTGGCGGCGGCTGAGGCCGGTGCATTCACGAGCGCGGCGCCCGCGGCCACGAGGCCGACGGCCGCCGTCACTAACGCGACGCGATGTTTCATGGATCTCCTCTTTCTACCTTGTGGATCCGGAGATCTGCCGCCTCACGACTGGATCCGATGGTCGTAGGCGGGGGCCTCGCCGGCGGCCACGACAGCCGCCGCATCGATGTCGAAAGAACGGCCACGCGCCTCCGGATTGGGCGAGGCGGCGGCGAGGAGCTGGGTGTAGGGGTGCCGCGGGTCGAGGATGACCTCGTCCGCCGGGCCGCGCTCCACAACCCGGCCCCGGTAGAGCACGAGGATGTCGTCGGAGAAGTGCCGTGCGGTGGCCAGGTCGTGTGTGATGTAGAGGACGGCCAGGTTCTCCTCGCGTTGCAGGCGCGCCAGCAGGTTCAGCACGCCCAGCCGGATGGAGACGTCCAGCATGGACACGGGCTCGTCGGCCACGATCACCTTCGCCCCCGGCGCGAGCGCGCGAGCGATGGCGACTCGCTGCCGCTGGCCGCCGGACAGCTCGTGTGGGCGGCGGTGGGCGATGTCGCGCGCGGGCAGGTTGACCCGTTCCAGCAGGTCGGCGGCTTTCTTCCGGGCATCGGCACCGGTACGGGCCTGCCTGTGCAGCAGCAGCGGGCGGGTCAGATGGTGCTCGACAGTGTGGAAGGGGTTCAGTGAGGAGAACGGATCTTGAAAAACCATCTGCACGTGGTCGCGATACGCTCGGTCGGGCACCCGGCCGCCGTGCTCGTCCTTCAGGACGACCTGTCCGGCGGTGGGCCGTTCCAGCCGGGCGATGATCCTGGCGATCGTGGACTTGCCCGAACCCGACTCGCCGACCAGGGCGACCGTACGGCCGGGTGTGAGCGTGAACGAGACGTGGTCCACGGCCCGCAGCCGCCGTCCGCGCAGGCCATCTCGGATGCGGAAGTCCTTGACGAGATCCTTCACGTCGAGCGTCGTCACCGTGTACCTCCGGTGGCCTCACCGGTGCGGACGAACGCGCCGTGCTCACCCGTGAGGCTGGGAAACGATTCGAGCAGGCGCCGGGTGTAGGGATGGCGGGGTCCGGCGAGGATTTCCTCGGTCGCGGCGCACTCGACGATCTCCCCGCCCCGCATCACGGCGATGCGGTCGCTCACCTCAAGTAGGAGGGGCAGGTCGTGGGTGATGAGCACGATCCCGAACCCCAGCTCGTCGCGCAGACGCAGGATCTCGCGGAGGATGCCCCGTTGCACCACCACGTCCAGGGCGCTGGTCGGCTCGTCCATGATCATGACCTGGGGGTCGAGCAGCATGGCCATCGCGATCATGACGCGCTGTCGCATGCCTCCGGACAGCTCGTGCGGGTAGGAGCGCAGCCGTGCCGGGTCCACGCCTACCAGCTCCAGCGCCTTGGCACAGCGCGCCCGGCGATCGCTCCGCGGCAGTTGGGGGCGGTGCGTGGTGAGTACGTCCTCCAGTTGCGCCCGGATCGTCATGACAGGGTTCAGCGAGTTCATCGCTCCCTGGAACACCACCGACAGCTGGGACCACCGGAAGGCCCGCAGCTCGCCGGGCGGCAGGGCGAGCACGTCCACGTCCCCGCCGTCTCGGTTGTGAAAGGTGACCGATCCGGCGGTGACTTCCGCCGGCGGCCGGTGCAGGCGGTTGATCGCGTACGCGAGCGTCGTCTTCCCGCTGCCCGACTCGCCCGCCAGGCCCAGAATCTCGCCCCGCCGTACGTCCAGCGACACGTCCTTGACCGCCCGCACCGTGTTCCCGTAGGCCACCGAAAGGTTCCGCACGCTCACCACGGTGTCGTGCGAGGGCCGCTCCACCGGCGCCGGGTCGCGCCGCCGGTGCGGGATCCGGCGCGGTACGGCGCGCAGCTTGGGGTTGATGATCTCGTCGATGCTGAAGTTGACCAGTGCGAGGCCGCATCCGAACAGTGCGATGATCAGGCCCGGCGGCGCGAACCACCACCACGCGCCGCGTTGCAGCGCGAAGCCGTTCTGGGCGTAGTAGAGCATCGTGCCGAGGGTGGAGGAATTCGAGGCGCCAAGCCCGAGGAACGACAGGCCCGCCTCCGACAGGATCGCCGCGATCACCGAGAACACGAACTGGGAGGCCAGCAGCGGCAGGAGGTTCGGCAGGACCTCGACGGTGATGATCCGCCATGCCGGCTCCCCTGCCACGCGGGCGGCCAGGACGTACTCCCGGTTGCGCAGCGTCAGCGTCTGCGCGCGAAGCACCCGGGCCGACCCGGCCCAGCCGGTGATCGCGAGCACCACCGCGATGGTCCACGCCCCCCGCTGCTCGGGTGGTACGAACGCGGAGATGACGATGACCAGCGGGAGACCGGGGATCACCAGCATCACGTTGGAGAACAGCGAGAACGCCTCGTCCACCGCGCCGCCGACATAGCTGCCCACGATGCCGAACAGCGCCGACAGGACCGTGGCCAGCACGCCGACGAGCACGCCGATGTAGAGCGATCCCCTGGTCGCGTACGCGATCTGGGCCAGCACGTCCTGGCCCATCTGCGTGGTGCCGAGGACGTGGCCTTCGCCGGGCGAAGTCAGTCCGATGTCGTTGATCGCGTCCGGATCGCCGGCGAAGAGCGGGCCGGCGACGCCGAACAAGGTGATCGCGGCGATCAGAGCGAGCCCGGTGACCAGCTTGGGCGACAACCGGGGCAGCACGGCGCGCCGGGGCGCCGGGGAATTCGGACCGAGATCGGTCATGCGTTCGCTCCCGCGCGGGTTCGGGGGTCGATGACGCTGTAGAGCAGGTCGACCACAAGGTTGGCTCCGAGCACCGCCACGGTCGTGACCAGGAAGATGCCCTGCATGAGCGCGTAGTCGTTGTTCTGCACGGCCTCCAGCAGCTTGGAGCCGATGCCGGGGTAGGAGAACACCTGTTCGGTGACGATGGAGCCGGCCACCACGAATCCGAGGGAGATGGCGAACCCGGCAATCGACGGCAGTGCCGCGTTGCGGGCGGCGTACCAGATCATCACGCGCCTGTTCGGCAGCCCCTTCGCGGTGGCGGTGAGCACATAGTCCTCGGACAACGTGGACACCATCATGTTGCGCATTCCCAGCAGCCAGCCGCCCACCGAAGAGATCACGATCGTCAGCGCGGGCAGGATGCCGTGGTGGACGGCCGAGCCGAGGAAGTCGAGGTTCCACCCGGGGGTGAAGTCGACGTCGTAGCCGCCGATGAGCGGGAACCAGCCCAGCGCGGACCCGAAAACGGCGACGAGGACGAGCGCCAGCCAGAAGTAGGGCACCGCCGCCAGCACCGTGGTCGCGGGCACCAGCGAGTCGAGCCAGGTGCCCCGCCGCCATCCCACCACCGTTCCCAGCCCGACGCCGACCAGGACCGACAGCACCGTCGCGATGCCCACCAGCACGACCGTCCAGGGCAGGGAGGTCGCGATGACCTCCGAGACGGGCACCGGGTAGGCACTGACCGAGATTCCGAAGTCGCCGTGCAGCATGTTGCCGAGATAGGACAGATACTGCTTGGCCAACGGCTCGCCCGTGTCGGTGCCGAGCAGCAGTTCGTAGGCTCTGCGAGCCTCGGGGTTCACCGAGCCGCCCCGCTGTTGCAGCTTCGCCATCAGGATGCTCACGGGGTCGCCCGGCATCATCCGGGGGATGAAGAAGTTCAGTGTGACCGCCGCCCACAAGGCGGCCAGGTAGAAACCGAACTTGCGGAGGTAGTACCGCATCGGCTCACTTGCCCGTGGGCCTGAGCCGCAGATAGGTCTCCGAGGCGTCCGGGGCCTGCCAGGCCGCCGGGAAGGCGTACAGGTCCTCCTTTGTCGGCCAGCCGGTGAACTTCCTGGCGTTGTAGATGTTGATCGTCCCCTGGGTGAGCAATGGGATATAGGGCATCGACTGCTCGATGCGGGTCTGGATCGTGTCGAAGTACGGCTGCCGCGCCGCGGTGTCCGACACGTTGATCTTCTTGAGTTCGGCGATGGCCTTGTCCACGTCAGGATCGGAGAAGCGGCTGAAATTCGTCCCGGATGTCTCGCCGACCTTGTCGGTACTGTCGGTGCTGTAGGAGTAGCTGTAGACGTAGAACGGGTCGGCGGCCGGGCCCTGGCCCAACGAGTCGAGCATCAGCTGGAAGTCGCCGCGCCCTCGCGCGCCGGCCCATTCGTTGTACGACAGCTGTTGTGCGGTGACCTTGATGCCGGCCTTCGCCAGTTGCTGACTCAGTGTGTCGGCCGCGGTGATGTAGTCGGTCCATCCGGCGACCGTCTTGAGCGTCAGCTTCACGGGCTTGCCGTCCTTGGCGTAGATCCCGTCGGCGCCCTTCGTGTAGCCCGCGCTCTCGAGGATCTGCTGCGCCTTCGCCGCGTCCGGCTGCATCGGCGCGACCTTGTTCTGCAGCCGGCCGGAGATGACCGCCTGGTCCCGCTGCAGCAGGGCCATGCTCGGCGAGATCTCGGTGCTGGTGTTCTCGAAGGCCAGCGCGTTCAACTGGGTCCGGTTGACGGCATAGTAGATCGCCTGGCGGACGGCGGGGTCGGTCTGCGGGCCCTTACACCCCAGGTCGGCATTGGCGCAGGTGTCCAGCACCATCTGGTTGATCGGGGTGATGATCAACTTGTACCCGGGGTAGCTCTGTTCCACGTTCGCGATGTCCGGCACCGGTCCGGTCTGCCAATCGATCTGGCCCGCCTTGAGGGCGGTGGCGCCGGACTGGTTGCCCGACAGCGAGGGGAAACGGATCTTCTTCACGGCAGGTTCGCCGCCCCAGTAGCCGGGGTTCGCCTTCAGCGTTAACGCCTGGGGCTTGAGCTCATCCACCAGATAGGGTCCGGTGCCGACGGGCTCTCGTAGCTGCTCCTTGGTGGGGTCGGGGATGTCCTTCCACTTGTGCTCGGGCACGATCCAGATCCTGCCGAGTATCTGCGGGCCGTCCAGGAAGGACGGCTCGTCGAACTTGATCACCACGTGGGTGTCGTCGGTGGCGGTCGCCTTGCCCCGGTAGCCCGTGCCGTTCAGGGCCTTGTGCTCCGCGATCATTCTCAGCGTGAACACGACATCCTTGGCGGTGAACGGCTGGCCGTCGGACCACTTGACGCCGCTGCGCAGCGTGATCGACAACTCCGTGCCGTCGTCGTTCCAGGAGAAGCTCTCGCCAAGCCGGGGCCTGGGCGCCTCGCTGCGGACGATGTTGTAGAAGAACAACGACTCGAAGAACGTGCCTCCGCCGCCGAGGGCCCCTGGGAGGTAGGGGTTGAAGATGGGCTGGATATCACCTGACCCGCCGGTGTACACGACCAGAGGCTCGGAGGAGGCCGCCGAGCCGCCGGCCCCGGACGTCGCTCCGGCGGCCTGTCCCGGCGAACCTCCTGACGAGGAGCATCCGGTGACGATTAGGAATGCGGCGAGTCCAGCAGCTGCGCGAGTGAACGCGCAGGATGTCTTCACGGACATAGCAGACGGGTCCTCTCGAACGGTGGTGAGCATTCTTAATTCGATGACTTAAGTAAGTCAATGGGTTGTGAAAGTTTCAGGTAGGACGCCATCAGGGCCGCAGGCACGATCAGCCGCGTCGGCCTGGTCATCGCCACCGGCTCCCGCCGGGCCTGCGATCTCGGCGCTGATCCGCCGGCCGCGAGCCGGGGGCGCTGGCCGGTGTGTGCGGCGAGAGAGAAGGCCGTCCGCCGGAGCTCCTGTTGGACGACCGGGAGGTGGGCCGAGCCCGCGACGGCGAAGTCGGCCCGGTCAGTACACGCACTTCGAGGTCGATGATGTCGGCCAGCGAACTCACCGCGCGTCCTGAGCGCGCCTTCTCCCGGATGCCGCCGGCAGCATGCGCTCCCAAAGCGATACTTGACTAACTTCAGTAAGTTACCTAAGAAATACCCCAGATCGCTGTTCCGGGCATCTGAGAGAAGAGGACGCGAATGATCCGCGAGTTGTTGCACGAAGAGTGGCACCTGCGGGCAGCCGGGGAGGCCATCCCGGATGCCGTTGCCGGCCGCGACATCCCGGCGCGGGTGCCAGGCAGCTCGCACCTCGACCTCATGGCGGCAGGCCTCATCCCGGACCCGTACCTGGACCGGAACGAAGCCGAGCTGATATGGATGCACCGCGCCGACTGGAGGTACGCGACGACCTTCCAGGCACCGGCCGCGCGGTCCGGGGAACGGGTGGACCTGGTATTCGACGGCATCGACACGGTCGCGACGGTACGCCTCAACGGCAGGCTTCTCGGCCGCACCGCCAACATGCATCGCGGATATCGCTTCGACGTGGGCGAGACCCTGCGGGACGGCGCAAACGAACTCGAGGTGACGATCCACTCCGCCCTGAACCATGCCGAGCAGGTGGAGGAGAAACTGGGTTCGCGCAAGCGCGCGTACCCACATCCGTACAACGCCATCCGAAAGATGGCCTGCTCATTCGGCTGGGACTGGGGCCCCGACCTGCAGACCGCCGGCATCTGGAAGCCGGTACGGCTGGAGCGCTGGCGCACCGCCCGGCTCTCCCGCGTACGCCCGCTGGTGACCATGGATCCGGACGGCACCGGCCGCGTCGAGGTACATGTGGAACTCGACTATGCCTGCGCCGGCGACTACAGCATCACGGTCAACGTGGGAGACCGCTCCCAGCGGGTGCCCGTATCCGGTGGCGCGGCCACAGTCACCGTGCTGGTACCGCAGGCGCGGTTGTGGTGGCCGGTCGGCTACGGTGACCAGGCGTTGTATGACCTGACGGTCACGCTCCTCCAGGAAGACCGGCCGGTGGACGTTGCGCGGCGCCGCGTCGGCTTCCGCACGATCACTCTTGACACTGGCCCCGACGACATCGGCAGCCCTTTCACCTTCGTCGTGAACGGCAGGCCTGTCTTCGCCAAAGGCGCCAACTGGATTCCCGACGATCACTTCCTCACTCGGGTCGACCGTGAGCGGATTACCCGCAGGGTCGATCAGGCCGTCGCGGCGAACATGAACATGCTGCGCGTCTGGGGTGGCGGCATCTATGAGAGCGACGACTTCTACGACGTCTGCGACGAGCGGGGCGTGCTCGTGTGGCAGGACTTCCCCTTCGCCTGCGCCTTCTACTCCGAGGAGGAGCCGCTGCGGAGCGAGGTCGAGGCCGAGGCGCGCGAGAACGTCACCCGCCTGGTCTCCCATCCCTCACTGGCACTGTGGAACGGCAACAACGAGAACCTGGTCGCCTTCACGGACTGGCCCGGCTGGCGGGACACGCTGCAGGGGCGCACCTGGGGGCTCGGCTACTACACCGAACTGCTGCCGAGAATCGTGGCCGAGCTCGACCCCACCAGACCCTACTCGCCCGGTAGTCCTTACAGCCCCGTCGGCCTGCCGCCGAATGACGAGGACCACGGCACCCGGCACGAATGGGCCGTCTGGAACGAGGTCGACTACTCGCATTACCGCGACCAGATCCCTCGCTTCTGCGCCGAGTTCGGCTTCCAGGGACCGCCCGCTTGGCGCACCCTGACCAGATGGATCCACGACGAGCCGATGACGCCGACCTCCCCGGGGTTCCTGCTTCATCAGAAGGCCGACAATGGCGGCGTCAAGATCGATCGGGGAATGGAGCCGCACCTTCCCGTCCCTGCCTCCTTCGAGGACTGGCACTGGGCGGCACAGCTCAACCAGGCCCGCGCCGTCGCGTTCGGCATCGAACATTTCCGCTCCTGGTGGCCGCGGACCGCCGGGGCTCTGGTGTGGCAGCTCAACGACTGCTGGCCGGTCACATCCTGGGCGGCCGTGGACGGCGACGGACGACCCAAGCCCCTCTATTACGCCCTGAAGCACGCTTTCGCACCCCGGCTGCTCACCGTGCAGCCGAGGGACGGCCGGACCGTTCTGATCGCCGTCAATGACCACGACGAGACCTGGACGGGGACGGTGCTCGCCATCCGGCAGACGTTCGCCGGGAACGTGCTGGCCACCGCCCATCTGGCCCTCGCCGTGCCGCCTCGGTCGGTGGCGTCCGTCGAACTGCCCGAAGACCTGCTCGAACCGGCCGACGCCAAGCGAGAGGTGCTGGTGATGGCCGTCGGCGCCGTCCGCGTCTGTCACCTGTTCGGGGAGGACCGAGACCTGGCGTACGAGCCTGCATCGCTGACCACGACGGTCGAGAGGACGCCCGGCGGCTATCGGGTCGGGGTACAGGCCGTCTCCTTCACCCGCGATATCGCACTGCTGGCCGACAAGGTCGCCGCCGACGCGGTGGTGGACGAGATGCTGGTTTCACTGCCGGCCGGGCAATCACACACATTCTTCGTGCGGACCTCAGCTGTGCTGGACGACCCGTCCGCCCTCGCCGCTCCCGGCGTGTTGTGCAGCGCCAACGAGCTGACGACAGCGGCACCGTGAGCGCGGGCAGCCCTGTTGGCCTGGTGCTCGTAAGGCCGCCGCGCCTGCCGGGTGCGAACCCCTCTTCCTGGAGTTCATCGCGGGCATCGAAGAGCTGCTCGCCGAGCACGATCGGCCCGTGCTGCTGCACGTCGTCACCGATCACGAGGCCGAACCCTGTAGTGGCGATAGCGGACCGTCAGCCCTGGCACCTGCTCGGCAAAGGTCCTCGCGGCGCAATCGTCATCGCCGCGCCGACACCGTCGTACCCGCACATAGAGCACCATCTCCTGGCCGCGCCGCCCGCCCTGTCGCAGCCCGATGGGATCGATCGGCTGTCAGCCGACGCCGAGGCCACCGGCACGCCCTGATCACCCGATAGGGAGCACGTTCACCCGGTCTCATACACAGCTTTTGACGCTTGAAGGTGATGTACGTTTCATCCGTTTCACTGCTCAGTCTGGACACCCGGTCCGGCCGTGACCTCCATGTCTCATCGGACCGCGCTGATCGGACCAGCTCTGGAACAACAGATCCACTAGGCAGAACGACGGTTTTAACGTAACAATTCGTGTTCATAACCGCCGGAGGCTGGCCACGTGGTCACCCGCGACGAGGTCCCCAAGTCAAAGTAATCCGGGAGCGGGCCGGCGCTTCTGGCGTCGCCCGGCCTGACCACCCCCTCACCGCACGTTCAACGTCCATGCCGTCAGGGAGAACCATGCGCACACCATCACTCCACCGCCCATTGCGCCGGCTTGTGCTCCTTATGCTGGCCATACTGGTCGCGGCGGGCTCGCAACTCGTCAGCAGTCCCGCCATGGCCCTCGCGCCGACCCGAATCATGTTGCTCGGCGACTCCATCACCGGCTCCAACGGATGCTGGCGCGCCCTTTTGTGGCAGCACTTGCAGCAGACCGGCTACACCAACATCGACTTCGTCGGCACGTTACACAACCCGTACTGCTCGGGTTCTTTCGACGTCGACAATGAAGGGCACGGTGGCTACTCGGCTACCGGGATCGCCAACAACAACAACCTGCCCGGATGGCTGTCGGCGACTCATCCCGACATCGTGTTGATGATGCTCGGGACCAACGACGTGTGGAGCCACTTCCCCGCGTCCACGATCACAACTGCCTACTCCAAGCTGCTGGGCCAGATGCGCGCCAGCAACCCCAACACCAAGCTCATCATCGCCAAAATCCCGCCGATGACTCCAAGCGGCTGCACCGACTGTGCGCAAGGCGCGATCAATTTGAACAACGCCATCCCCGGATGGGCGCAGGCGAACAGCACCGCTCAGTCGCCGATCACAGTCGTGGACCAGTGGTCGGGCTTCAACACCGCCACAGACACCGTCGACGGAGTGCATCCCAACGACACATCCGGGATCCAGAAGCTTGAGAGCCGCTGGTACCCTGCCGTCACCGCCGCGCTCAGCGGCTCCACCAGCCCCACCGGGACGTTCGCCCTGGTGGGTGCGCAGTCGGGTCGATGCTTGGATGTGTACGGCGCCAGTCAGAACGCGGGTACCCAGGTGGAATTGTGGGACTGCACAGGGCAGGCGAACCAGCAGTGGACGTTGACGGGCTCCAGGGAGCTGCGTGTGTACGGCAACAAGTGCCTGGATGCGGCGGGGCAGGGGACGGCGGCCGGAACGGCCGTACAGATCTGGGACTGCAACGGGCAGGCCAACCAACAGTGGACGTTGGGGTCCGACGGCACCATCAAGGGTGTCCAGTCCGGGCTGTGCCTTGACGCCACAAGCATGGGCACTGCCAACGGCACCCTGATCGCCCTGTGGTACTGCAACGGGCAAGCCAACCAGCGGTGGAACCGCCGCTAGGACATCCTGCGCTGGAGGGTTCGACGATTGGCCCGGCACGCAGGGGACGTGCCGGGCCAGCCCACATTGATACGTCAAGCCCTGCTCGCGTGTACCTGCTTGCCGGTGACCTTCCTCGTGGCTGGTTGTCCTGCCCGCACGGCTGGGCTTGACCTGGAGGAGTGGGCTGCTGATCTCACCTGGGTCGATGGCGGGCAGAGAGATCAGGACCTCCAGCCGCGCATCGGCGCTGTCCGCTGTACGCCTGTGGTCTCCATCTGCACGTAGGTGCACACGGCCCGGCTCCGCTAGAGGGCGACGACGCCGCCGCCGATCCAGGTAGCAGGGTCGGAGTGGTCGGCCAGCGCCACCTCGCCGTCAGTCGGCGTCATCTCCCGGTACTGCTCGGCATGAAAATCATGCCCTTGACCTACATAGTAGCGACTGCGCTCTGGGGAGTGAGGGAGCCGAATGAACAGTGCCGATCGCTCCCGACCGGTGCCTCTCAATACCGGAGCTGACCAGGCAGTTCGCGATGAACGAGAGTGCTTCAGGCGGCCGTGTTCAAACGACGTCTTTCGCCATATAGCAAGCTGTCTGCTTCGACGAAGATCATGGGAATAATCTACATAGTGAAGTTCGAGGGTGTCCGCCCGTCTATCTCTGATGAGGACGCGTTCGTGACCCAAGGCCGAAGGAAGTTTCTGAACGGCATTGCATCTAACCCAGAGACGGTGAACCCGCCTGCGGAACCCACCAGGCGGGGTTCAAACGCGTCGGCACCGCCGTACCGAGATCGTCGTGGTACGGCGGGTGGGGGACTGGACCATCGTGATCGAGGAGTGCGGCTGGCGCGGCGTGCAACGCGAGGTCATCGGTGAGCTGTCCCGCGATGGCGGTGAGGCCGTCGCGGTGATGCGACACGTTTACGCCGCCAGGCACGACTTCGCCTACGCCCTCGATGGTGAGCTTGTCACCGGTTTCGATCCCTGCTGGCCCGGAACCTGGTGGGGCACCGCACCCGACCGGCTCAACCGGCATCTTCGCGAGCTCGGCATCGACCCGGCCTCCGACGACTGGATCGACAACGCCATCCAGGCCGTTCTGGCGCTCGCCGGCCGAATCTCCGGCGTCGTGGTCACACCCGCGCACATTGAGCGTCCCGTTCTCGGTGCCGCGATCCCCCGTTGAAGCCGGCTCTGCCGCCTCGGTGCCCGGTGCGGGCCAGATCAGGTGCACCGGTGGCGGACCGGCTGATCCGAACCGGCGCAGAGGCCGGATGGTCAACTGCGAGTTCTCCGGGCCGACTTGAAGCCGGACGATAGTCGGAGGTGCTTTCACTGGGGTCATGGGGTCGGCTACGGAAGGCGTCGAATTCTTCCTTATCGTGTTTTTGGTCCTGTCCGTAATTGTGGTTCAAGTTGATAACGAGGTGATTGCTCGAACGGTGGGGCAAAGGCGTTCGGGGCTAGTGTTCACTGGTGCTTCTTGATCGCATCCACACGGCTTCTCGGTCTACTGATCGTGCGTGTGATCGGAAGAGGTGAATGCGTGGGATTCTTCGACCGTTTTCGGAGTGAGCCGGGCCGGCGTCGAGCGGCCGAGGCGCATCACCCGTCCGGGCACGACGGTAGGCAGGCTGCAGCTCCCCGCCATGCGGTAGTCCCTGCAGGAACGGGATATCCGCAGCAGCAGTCGCCCCCGCCTCCGCCGCCTCCCGTGGGACCTTGGCTGCCGCCAGGCGTCGGGGTCGGCGTCGCGGGGCTGAACATCGTCGGCGGCCTGCTGTATGTGGGCGCCGGTCTAGCGTCAGCGTCGGGACAGACGGTCGAACCGGCGTTGATCGACCCGCGACTGCCCGTCGACCTGCGCCGTCCGGATTGGACGGGACAGGGCCTGCGCTACTGGCCGTCCTATGCGTCGATTCCGCCGGATTCGCGTGCCGCCTATCTGTCCTGGCTCGCTGACGGACGGCGCTACCCGCATGTGCCCATCGGCTATGTGTTCCTGTACTTCTATGGCCTGGAACGGCGGGCTCTGCACGACCTACGCCTGGATCGTTCCACCGGCGGGCACGAGTTGTCGATCATCCAGGCCGAGGTCCGCCGGCTTCTCAGGATCTACGGCGAGAACTCTTCCTTTCGAAGCTATGCCGGTGAGTTCGACCAAGTCCTCGACCTGCTGATCCTGGCGGGCCAGGACACGCGGCCCAGCGCCGGGCATCCCCCTGAGCCTTCTCGCGAGGTGACGCCGCTCCGGCTGAGGGTGGGATTGGGGGAGTTCGCCGAGGAGGGACGCCCAGTCCCGGCCGAGTGGGCGTTGGCCTGGATCCGCTCTCACCCCGAGTACCATCCGCGTACTCCGGCGACGCGCTGCGCCGCTCACTTCGATGCGCTGTTTCTGTCGCGGTACGCCGCGCGTCATCGCGCGGGGCTGGTGGTCCGGCCCGGGCGTAAGGAAGTCTCCCTGGATTACCGGCCCGCCAGTGCGGGCTTCGGTGGCTACCCCCGGCTGACACTCCACGGTCTTCCGGACGTGCTGACGCTGGCCGCGCCGACACGCAAGCTCGTGGCGTTGGCTGACGAGTGCACCACCGACTTGGACGCCTACAGTCGTTTCGTCGGGCGCTTCCCGGACCGGCAGGCGAGCGTGCAGGCGCAAGCGCTGCTTCCGCGGGAGTTGCTGGACCTCGGGTCGGGAGGCGCGGGCCGTGCCGTGACGTGGGCGCGGGACCGTCTCGGCGCGCAGGAGACCGCTCTCGTGCCGGCGGAGGAGTTCGCCGCACTGCTGGGCGCGCCTACGGCCAAGCCGGCGAAGAAAGACGTCGTCGCTTTGGCACAACTGCTGGGCAGCGTGGGGATCGGAGTCGAGCCTGATCCGCGGCTGGGCGGGCCGGTCCTGTCGAGCGGTCCCATGGTGCTTTTTGCCGCTCCGGGCGTACCCACCGCGGCGTCCTCAGACGCCTACCGCGCCGCGACGATCCTGCTCCATCTGGCGGCGGCTGTGAGCGCCGCCGACGGGGAGACCTCGGAGGCGGAGCAGCGTCATCTGAGCGATCATCTCGAACGGGCCCTGCACCTGACGCAGGACGAACGCCGGCGCCTGCACGCGCACCTGCGCTGGCTCATCGCCAGTGAGGTCAAGCTCACTGGCCTGACCCGGCGCCTGGCGGAAATCGACGAGAAACAGCGGGCTTACGTGGCGGAGTTCCTCACCGGGGTGGCCGCCGCCGACGGCCACATCTCTCCCGAAGAGGTCAAGACCCTCAGCCGTATCTACCGTCTGCTCGGACTCGACCCCGCCATGGTGAAGGCCGTCCTGCTGCCCAACGCACACGCCACTCCAGCGGCCGGTCCGGTGGTCGTCCGCCAGGCCGAGCCGGAACTGGGCTTTGCGATTCCCCGCCCTGTCGACGTTCGAACTGCCCCGGCCGCCGTGCACCTCGATCACGGTGCCATTGCCGCCAAGCTTGAGGAGACAGCCAGGGTGGGGGCGTTGCTGGGCTCGATCTTCACTGAAGAGGAGCCGGCGCAAATGCCCTCGCCGCCTCCGGCTGCCGATCCGATCGTCGGACTGGACGGCCCGCATTCCGGCCTCATACGCGGCCTCCCTGATATGGAGCAGTTGTCTCGGGGGGAGTTCGAGGACCTCGCGGCGAAATGGAACCTGCTCCCCGATGGAGCACTCGATCGAATCAACGAAGCCGCCTACGAGGTGGGCGGTGAGCCGTTACTCGAGGGAGACGACCCGATCTGGGTCAATCGACACCTGCTGGGAGAGATGCTGACGTGACCACGACGATCCCGATTCGCCCCCGCGAGCGTGATGCCCTCCTCCAGTCGCTGCGGGCGGGCGTAGTCCCTCGGGTCGGCCAGCCGCATGTGCAGGTGGGCCGGGCCCCCGAGGTCCAGGCGCTGGTGACCGACATCGATCGAATCGCCGGTGGTGGTTCGGCCGTGCGTTTCGTCATCGGTGACTTCGGCGCGGGCAAGACCTTCTTCCTGCACCTGGTGCGATCCATCGCGCTGGAGAAGAAACTGGTCACCGTTCACGCCGATCTCAACCCCGACCGCCGCCTGCACTCCACCGGGGGCCAGGCGCGCAGTCTCTATGCCGAACTGATGCGCAACATGGCCACCCGAGCCAAGCCCGACGGCGGGGCGCTTTCGGCGGTCGTCGAGAGGTTCGTCTCGACCGCACTGGCCGAGGCCCAGCAGACCGGTGTCAACCCCGGGCAGGTCATCCGTACGCGCCTGGCCCACCTGGCCGAGATGACCGGGGGGTACGACTTCGCCGAGGTTGTCGGCGCCTACTGGCGCGGGCACGACACCGGTGACGAGCAACTGAAGGCCGCCGCGGTGCGCTGGCTGCGCGCCGAATACTCCACCAAGACCGAGGCCAGGTCCGCGCTCGGCGTCCGGACGATCATCGATGACGCGACCTTCCACGACCACCTCAAGCTGATGAGCCGGTTCGTTCGCCTGGCTGGATACGACGGCATGCTGGTGTGCCTGGATGAGATGGTCAACCTCTACAAGCTGGCCTCCACGCAGGCCCGCAACGCCAACTACGAGCAGATCCTGCGTATCTTCAACGACACACTGCAGGGCACGGCCGCGCACCTGGGCTTCGTGTTCGGCGGCACCCCGGAGTTCCTCACCGATTCCCGTCGCGGGCTCTACAGCTATGCCGCACTGCAGTCGCGGCTGGCGGAGAACTCCTTCGCCAGGGACGGGCTGGTGGACTACTCCGGGCCGGTGCTCCGTCTTACCGCCTTGACCCCGGAGGACCTCTACGTCCTACTCACGAAGATCCGGCACGTCTACGCCTTCGGCGACCCGTCCCGCTATCTTGTCGCCGACGACGCGCTGCCGGCGTTCATGCACCACTGCTCCAGCCGCGTCGGTGACGCCTACTTCCGCACGCCACGAACGACGATCAAAGCCTTCTGCGACCTGCTGGCCGTACTGGAGCAGAATCCCGGAGCGGACTGGCGGCGGATTCTCCCCTCGGTCGAGCTGGACCAGGAGAGCAACCCCGATCTGGCTCCGCTCGAAGAAGGCGAGGATCCTGCCCAGCCGACATCGGTGACCCAGCCAGGAGCTTTCGGTGACGACGACCTCGCCTCCTTCCGGCTCTAGTGCATTCCAGCTGCTCCACCCCAAGGTGCAACGGTGGATTTGGCAGCAGGACTGGCCCGAGCTTCGCCCGGCCCAGGAGGCGGCGGCCGCTCCCGTGCTCGCGGGTGAGACAGACGTGCTCATCGCCGCGGCAACCGCCTCGGGGAAGACCGAGGCCGCGTTCCTGCCCATCTGCTCGGCGCTGACCGCAGATCCGCCGCAGACCGGTGGGTTCGCCGCGATATACATCAGCCCGCTCAAAGCGTTGATCAACGACCAGTACGGCAGGCTCGACGAGCTGTGTGAACACCTGGACATCCCGGTGGCCCGATGGCACGGCGACGTCGGTGCCAGTGGCAAAAGCAAGCTCATCGAGCGGCCGCGGGGCATCCTCCTGATCACCCCCGAATCGCTGGAGGCGATGTTCGTCCTGCGCGGGTGGAAGATGCGCGACCTGGCCGCTGCCCTGCGCTACGTCGTCATCGACGAGATGCACTCGTTCATGGGAACGGAGCGTGGGGCACAGCTGCAATCCCTCATGCACCGGCTCGACCAGGCCGCCCGTCGCCGCGTTCCGCGGATCGGACTGTCGGCCACACTCGGAGACATGCGCGCGGCGGCGGATTTCCTCCGGCCCGGCAGCGCGGACAAGGTCACCGTGATCGTGTCGGACGCCGACGGTCAAGAGCTCCAGTTGCAGGTGCGCGGCTACGTCGAAACGCAGCCCGACCTTTCTGCCCTGGACAGAACCGCCGATGAGGACGCGGAGCAACAGACGGGCGAGGAGGACTCAGGGGACCGGTCCGCCATCGCCGATCACCTGCTCACGACGCTGCGCGGCTCCCACAACCTGATCTTCGCGAATTCCCGGGCTGCCGTGGAGGAGTTCACCGACCTGCTCGCTCGCCGGTGTGACCAGGCGGGCGTGCCGAACGAGTTCGTCCCGCACCACGGGAACCTCTCCAAGGACATCCGCGAGCATGCCGAGTCCCGCCTCAAGGACCGGGCCCGGCCGGTCACCGCCGTCTGCACCTCCACCCTGGAGATGGGCATCGACATCGGATCGGTCTCGTCGGTCGCCCAGGTGGGAGCGCCTCCCGGGGTTGCCGCCCTGCGTCAGCGCCTCGGCCGCTCCGGGCGACGCGGAGGGCCGGCGATCCTTCGGGTCTACATCCGCGAGCCTGAGCTGTCACCGACGCTGCACCCAGCCGAGGAACTTCGCGCGCAGCTCGTGCAGACCATCGCGACGATCGATCTTCTGCTGCAGCGCTGGTACGAACCGCCGCATGGAACGGCGCTGCATCTGTCCACCCTGGTGCAGCAGACTCTCTCGCTGATCGCTCAGCACGGCGGCATCACCCCGAACGACGCCTACCGCACGCTCTGCGTCCAGGGGCCGTTTCGGCTGGTCGACGCGGCGACCTTCGCCGCCCTGCTGCGCGACCTCGGCGACGCGACGATCATCCGGCAGGAGACCGATGGCCTCCTTCTGCATGGTGACGCGGGGGAGAAGCTCGTCAACCATTACACCTTCTACGCCGCCTTCGCGGCGCCCACCGAATACCGCATCGTGCATGGGGGACGGACTCTCGGAAGCCTGCCGATCGAACAGTCACTCCCCGAGGGCGCTCTGCTGATTTTCGCAGGCCGGCGCTGGCGAGTCCTCGCCGTCGACACGCGGGCGAAGGTCATCGAGGTCGCGCGAGCGTCGGGCGGACGCCCGCCGCGCTTCACTGGGGCCGGCCCGGAGGTACACGACCGCATCAGGACCGAGATGCGGCGCATTTACGAGGACAGCGTTGTTCCGATCTATCTGGATGCGACCGCCCAGCGCCTCTTGGAGCAGGGCCGCACCGCCTACCGCCGCTTCGGCCTGGAAACCCAGCCGATCGTGGGCTACGGGAACGACACCCTGCTCTTCCCGTTCTGCGGTGACGCGATCATGACGACGATCGCACTCACCCTGCATACCAGGGGAGTCCCTGTGGAACGACAGGGGCTGGCACTGGCACTGTCCGGAGCATTGCCACAGACCACCGCCGACCTGCTGAGAGAACTGGGCGAATCCGAGCTGCCAGCAGCGACCGAGCTGGCTCGGCTGATCTCCGACAAGAGAATCGACAAGTACGACGAATTGATCGGTGAGGAACTCTTGGCGCGATCTTTCGCTGCCCGGCGGCTTGATGTTCCTGGCGCTCGGAACGCGATCAACCGTCTCGCCAAGCAGACCGCCCTCGCTCGTTTCGCGTAACTTCAGATTGCCGCCCAGCGTGCTCGGATCCCGGATCTCTGCGCTACCGGTCGCTGAGAGGTGCAAGAAGCCGAAAGGCCCGCCCGTGTGGTACTCGCCGGGACCGGTGAACGCCGGAACGTTGGGCTGATCCGCGGCGATGTCCTGTTGACCGCTCAGCAACACGCAGCCAGTAGGGAGCAGGATTATGGTCGACCTCGGCTTCACCGGTCCAGTTGCCCGGCCAACGACCATCAGTTCCTGTCGGTGACCGGACGAGGTATTCGACTACAGAACCAATGGGCCCTGGCGCCATCGCGAGCATAGAAGTCAGTGTGGCTGGCTGGGTTGCCGCCGCAGGCGTAGCCTCAAGCGAGGTCATCTCCAAGCTCCGTCTGGCTGTAGTTGTATCGCACGGGCTGCGTTGGAGAACCCCAATGGTGGGCACTCTCGGTCCCGCTGTTTGACTGAACCGCGCCCGGTTTGATGAAACCCGGGTGAGTTGGACGTGGTGAGGATAGCCGGATTGCTCTCTGTTTTGTAGCGAACCTCAAATATGGCTGGCCGCGGCAAAGCTCGTGGTATCGCTCTATCGCATCATGGAGTCGCCCTGGTGCCCGGCTCTGCGGTGTCCGGCCACGGCGACGTGACCTTCTCGGCCGGTGACATTTGAGGCCCGCCGCATGATCGGCGTCTGTCGAAGTCCTGGACCCACTTGACCGCGACCGCTGCGACCTGGATCAGCTCAGTGCGCAGGCGGTCGGTGTCGTCCTCGGCGAAGGCTTCGAGGACCTCCTCGTACAGGATGTGTCGCCAGGTCAGTAGGCCTTCGGCCGCAGCGTCGGTGACGGCCTGTTTGGCGAGGTCGGCCTCGGGCGCGTACGCGGGCCCGGTGCCGTCGGGATGTTCCTGCAGGCCCCACATCGCGTCCTGGGCGACTCGTTCCGCTGCCACGTCGCTCAGGACTCGTTGCAGCGACCCGGGCGCGCCGTAGTCGCCGGGTTGCATCATCGTGTCGGTGTCCCTTCTGTAGAGGCGATCCGGGTGTCGAGCCACGGAGTTGACTGACTGACGGGGTCGAGCAGTTTGGATGAGAGGCGCGAGGATGGGGCGGTGAGGCCGAGTCCGAGGGCTTCGTTCAGCAGGCCCAGTGCCAAGGTGTCGCTGATGCCCTGGGCCCACTTGTTGGTGGTGTTGAAGGTCGCCGGGACGACTGCCATGGCGTCGGCCGCCGGCAGGACGTCCGGTTCCTCCGGCCGCTTGTAGTCGTGCCGTACTGGATAGCCGGTGAGCTTGCCGAGCCGCTCGGCGTCGACGAACTTCGTCGCTGACGGCGTTGCGATGACGCAGACCGTCCAGCCGTCCGCCTGTAAACGCTGGACGAAAGAGGGGAGGTCGCCCGCCGGCCGACCTCCGCACGCGATCACATACAGAACCGGCTTGCCTTCTGCCATGTCCCGCCGTTCTCCATTCCTCTGCGATCACCATCGGTTACTATCCGCTGACCCACGGACACGGTTACCGTGGTCGAGGCGAACACTACGTCCCCAACGTGAGGTCGTGCCATGGCGACTGAGCACGTGGAAAGTGGGCAGCTGGACCGGCGCATCGGCAGGCGCGTCCGAGCGCTCCGGTTGCGTCGAGGCCTCGGACTGCGCGCCTGCGCAGAGTTGTGCGGACGAACCGAGGAGTGGCTCCGCCAGGTCGAGCGCGGTGAGCAGCGCTTGGACAAGCTCTCCACGCTCGTCGCTCTGGCGAACGTGCTCGGTGTACGCGATCTCGGTCTCATCGTCGAAGACCGGCTTCAGGGCATGACGTGCACCGTCACCGAGGGCGGCAGGATCCGGCACGAGGCCGTTCCCGCGATTTGCCAAGTGCTGTCCACGCCGATCTATCCGCCGCAGCCCGTGGACGACCTGCCTGCCGAGAGCGAGAAGCTGAAGCGCCGGCTGGCCGTCGCCTGGTCGGCCTGGCACGGGTCGGCACGGCCGTACACCGCTCTGGGCGCGGTGGCGCCCGGCCTGCTACAAGACGCGTTGAACCTGCACCGAGCAGCCGCGCCCAGCATGCGGCGCAGCACGTGGGCGCTTCTCGCCGAGACCTTCCAGCTCGCGCAGCGTTTCCTCTACTGCGTCGGGGAAGCCGAGCTGGCGGCCCGCGCAGCCGACCGTGCGATGGTCGCCGCCGAGGAAACCGACGATCCGCAACTGATCGCGATCTCCGCCTGGACCTCCACCATGGCCGCACTCGGGCGCGGACAGACTGACGAGGCCTTCGAAGTGGCGTCGACCGCGGCGACTTACCTGGAACCGAGGTCGAGCTCCTCGCAGGCCGTGCTGTCGGCGTGGGGCTCCTTGCACCTGTTCGCCGCCATCGCCTGCGCGAAGAACCACCGCGGTGCCGACGCCTGGCGGCACTGAGACCTCGCTCACAGGGCCGCCTCCGCTCTCGGCCCTGCTCACCACAACCCTCTGACGATGTTCGGCCAGGCCAACGTCGCCATCTACGGCGTCGCGATAGAGGTGGAGACAGGGCGGTCCAGCGCGGCGATCGACCAGGCCAAGGCCATCACCGTCTCCGCCATCCCCTCGACGAATCGGCGGACCCAGCATCTGCTGGACCTGGCGCGAGGGCACATGCGGCAGCGGGATTTCGACGCAGCCCTCACCTGCCTCCGTTGTCGGAGACACAGTCGACGGAGACCGTCGTTTTCAATCCGCTCGCACGGCAGACCATCGGCGAGATGATCGAGGCGAGGCGCCGTCCTCCGGCTCTGTTGCTGGACCTCGCGAACATGGTCGTCAACCGGGTGGACCAGGCGATGTCGGCCGTCACGGACGTGCCCATGGCCACGATGATCTTCGCGCGTGCGGAGGGCTCCGAGGTAGTCCCTGGCAGTTGCCTTGGAGCAACGCCGGGCATCCGCCCCTGCTGGTCACCCCTGACGGGCATGCCCGCTATCTGGAACAAGGGCAGGATCTGCTGCTCGGGCTCCGTCTGGGTATCGAATCGACCAGGCGCGACGCCGTCGAGCCGATGCCGCCTGGGAGCACCCTCGTGCTCTACACCGACGGCCTCGTCGCGGCAGGTGGATCCGCTCGGGCTCATGCCGCGGCCTTGAGCGTGCTCGCCGGCGGTTCGGCCGCCGATGGCCGGCCCGGCCCCGGTAGGGCCATCCGCAGGACACGCTTCCAGACCGAGCCGGCCTGCCGGGCCAGTGAGCCGGATGTGTAGGGGAGGCCGAACCGCTCGCACAGGGCGCGTACGCGTGGGGCGATCTCGGCGTATCGGTTGCTGGGCAGGTCGGGGAACAGGTGGTGCTCGATCTGGTGGCTGAGGTTGCCGCTCATGATGTGGAGGAGGTGTCCGCCGTCGATGTTGCACGAGCCGAGTAGCTGGCGGACGTACCACTGGCCGCGGGTCTCGTTTTCGAGCCGGTCCTCGGTGAAGACCTCCGCGCCCTCGGGGAAATGGCCGCAGAAGATGATGGTGTGCGCCCAGACGTTGCGTGCCATGTTCGCGGTCAGGTTGCCGAGCAGGACGGGCAGGAAGGCCGGACCGGCGAGCAGCGGGAAGGCGATGTAGTCCTTGGCGATCTGGCGCCGTATCTTCGATATCACCGCGCGGAGCTGGGCCAGCGCGTCCTTCGGATCCTTTCGTCCCGACGGGATCCGCTCCAGTTCGAGATCGTAGATGGCGATGCCGTACTCGAAGAAGAGTGCCAGCAGCGCGTTGTAGAACGGCTGGGCGAGGTAAATCGGATGCCATCGTTGCTCCGGGCTGATCCGCACCACCGAATAGCCGATGTCGCGATCCTTGCCGAGCACGTTGGTCCAGGTGTGGTGGACGAAGTTGTGGGAGTGTTTCCACTGGTCGGCGGGGGAGGCGGTGTCCCATTCCCAGGTGGTCGAATGGATCTTCGGGTCGCGCATCCAGTCCCACTGGCCGTGCAGGACGTTGTGCCCGATCTCCATGTTCTCCAGGATCTTCGCGACGGCCAGTGCCGCCGTGCCGGCGGCCCAGGCGGGGGGCAACCAGGAGGCGAACAGCAGTGCCCTGCCGCCCAGCTCCAGCTTGCGCTGGACTGCGATGAGATCCCGGATGTAGGCCGCGTCCCGCTCGCCGAGGCTCGCGAGCACCTCGTCGCGGATCTTGTCCAGCTCGCGGCCGAACCCTTCGGTGTCGACAGACGCCGGATGGAATGTGGCAGGCATGCGTGTTCCTTTCACAGCTCGATCTCGACTGGGCCGGCCGCCACCGACACGCAGGTCTGGATCATGTCTCCCGCGTCTCCGTGTATCTGGCCGGTCCGTACGTCACGTACCTGGCCGGTACGAAGGCGGGCGACGCATCCGTGGCAGATGCCCATGCGGCAGCCGCTCGGCATGAGCACTCCCGCGCTCTCGCCGACGGCCAGCAACGGCGTCTCGCCGTCGGCCTCGGCTTCTCGGCCGCTCCTGGTGAAGCGGACGCGTCCCTTCGAACCCGCTGCCGCCGCGGGCACCAGACTGAAGCGCTCGACATGGAGCCCGTCCGCGGGCCCGGTCCAGTGCGCCGCGATGTCGTCGAGCATCGCCGGCGGCCCGCACGCCCAGACGGACCGCTCGGTCCAGTCCGGGCAGAGCCGGGCCAGATGTGCGGGCCGCAGCCGCCCCTCAGAGCGCGTGTGCCGTTCGTGCAGGTGCAGCCGCGGGCACCGTGCGGCCAGGTTCCGGAGCCGCTCGCCGAAGATGACATCGCCGGGTGACGGCGCCGAATGGACCAGCATGATGTCCGGTCCCGTCACGGCCAAGCCGTCCAGCAGGCTGTCCAGCATGGCCATCACGGGGGTGATTCCGCTCCCAGCGGTCACGAACAGCAGGCGCGGGGGCAGTGGCTCCGGGAGGACGAACGTCCCCTCGGGCCGGCCCAGCCTGAGCACCGCCCCGGGCGCTGTGCTCCGCACGAGGTGGTCGGAGACGAGCCCGCCGCGCACGGCCTTGACCGTGACGGTGACGCAACCACCGGACCTGCCTGGGGGCGACGACAGGGAAAAGGTGCGCCAGTGTCGCCGCCCTCCGATATCGACGCCGATCCGCACCCACTGGCCGGGACGGTGCGTGACCCAGCCCCGCCCCGGGCGGATCACCAGGGACACCGCATCGGCGGTTTCCGCATGAACCGCCTCGACCCGGCCGCACAACTCCCCTGCCGCCCAGAGCGGATTGATCAACCCGAAGTAGTCCTCGGGAAGCAGCGGCGACGTCAGCCAGTGCGCGGCTGTCGCCAGCCTGCGCAGGAGTGCCACAGGGGGTGCGGACGCACGCTTAAGGATCACAGACAGAGCCTTCCAAGGGAGCGGCAACCATCAAGGGGCCCGGGCCACGATCGGCCATCCGTACGGACGTGTACCCGGTGCCCGCGTCGGCACCCGCAGGCCGGAGCCACGAAGGGCACAGCAAGCGATCCAGGACCGGTAACGGACTGGTAGGCGGCAGGGCCCGTGACGGCACGGCTACGGGAAGAGGTTCGCGGAGCCCCCGAAGCGGCGACGCGCATGCTACGCGGGGGGCTTTGCGGGGATACCCACGTGGACCCGGTCGATCCTTACGATGAGGAGCAGCGTATGACCATGGACGCTCCCACCGGGCTGCTCTACTTGCTGAGTGTTGGCAAGGAAAAGGAACTGATTCTCCGCGTGCACGGCACGACGCCCGCAGCCGAGAGACTCGTCAGCTGGATGGAGCAGGGCGCCGTCATGTCCCTTCAGGTCTCCCATGAGGGCGAGCCGGGCACATTCACCTACGTGGTCAACTTCAGGCACGTGGTGGCAGCCCGCTTCGCTCCCTACGCGAGGACACGGATCAGCAGCTTCTGAACCCTCGCGTAGGACCCGTGCGGCTACGACGACGCCTCGCCTCCGTCTTCCGGACCCACCGGCTCGTGTTCGGTTACGCCAGCATCGGGATGGTGCGGTCCAGGCCGGTTACATGTAGTAGCCGAGACATGTGCGGGCGGGCTGCGGTCAGGGAGAGGGTGATCCCCATCGTCTTGGCACGGCGCTGGATGCCGACCAGGACTCCCAGCCCGCAGGCGTCGCATGCCGCCACACCCGACAGGTCGAGAATGAGCAGGCTTCTGCTGTAACGCAGGACGTCGAGCAGATCCTCGCGCAGGTCGGGACTGGTGAAAATATCGATTTCACCGGACAGCCGGATGGTCGTCGGAACCGACGGGTCGGCTCTGCCAAGTGGCGCGGGGTCGCGGATGGAGACGGAATGCTCCGGCCGGCAACGAGGCGGGGTCTGTGGTGGCAGGCCTGGCAGGTGGGCGCCAGATCGGCGGTGTCGGCACCCGTCGAGCAGGTCCGCCGGCAGCGTGCTGATGTGCACTCCCTCGTTCTCCCCGCCCGCATCCTCTGTATCGCCGGCTTGGTGGGCTGCGGTGGTCAGGAGGTCGACTGGGAGCAGGCCGGCCGTGCCCTGACTGGCGAGCATGAGCGCGGCCCCGGCAGGACCGTCCGCGGTGTACGGCGGGACGACAAGCAGGATGACGGGCCCAGCCTCCGCGAACGTCAGGGTGACGAGGCGAGGATCGGCGCTGTCGAACCAGCCCACTTTGACCTGGCGTCCGCCGGCCTGGACACGGTGGGGGATGTGGTCCCATGCGTCGACGTGCACGGCGACGCGCAGCGTCGTCAGGCCCAGTCGCTGGTCGACGGCGGCGATGAGATTCGGTAGCTCCACCGTGGCGTCATGGGAATGGGGCCACCATGCCCCGTCCACGGTGCCCCGCGGGCCAAGGACGGGAGCCAACCGTAGTCGAACCTCAGAGCCGATGACGGGGGCTGTACCGGCAGGGGCGCTGGGCGGCGTGGAACGAGAGAGCAGCGTCGGTGTCATGATCGCCTGGCCTGTCTTATATATCGCCGCGGGCGACGCCGACCTGAGTGCCAACGCACGAGAAGTCCTCGGTGCTTGAACATTACCTCCTGGTTTTATGGAATGGCGCCGTTCGGGAAGTAAAAAGTGGTCGACTTTTGGAGACGCGCAGGCGCGGGTGCGCGTTTTGAGGACCATTTATCGCGCGTCCGGAATTCCGTGCAAGAGATCGCAGGCTTAGCACTCGCCGGAGCAACGTCACTAACGGGTGCCTTCAGGTTCACGCCGGGTGCGACGCCGCACCCCTCACTCGTATCGGGCCGTTGGTGGCGACTCGGACCGCGATCTCTACCTTGCCCGCCGGTGTCCCGCCTGGACGACGCGCTCTGAACGAACTGGCCGAGGTGCCCGCGCGCTGGCCGGCGCCCCGCCTGCCCGTGACCGCTGGTCACGTGCGCGTACAACTGAGGAGCGTGAGAGACCGGTGATGGCTTAAGGGGCGGTGATGGGCAATTGGAGGATGAAGCAGGCGCCGCCGAGCGGGGAGGGTTCGACCCAGACGGTTCCGTGGTGGGCTTTCGCTATGTCGCGGGTGATGGCCAAGCCGAGGCCGGTGCCGGGCCCGCCCCGCTGGGAGGTGGTTTTGAGCTGGTACATCCGGTCGAATATGCGTTCCCTGTCCTTGTCCGGCACGCCGGGGCCATCGTCGGACACCGCCAGTCGGGCGTTGCCGTCGCTGCGGCGGATGTGGACCTGCACCTGGTGGGTGGCGTGGTGCTGAGCGTTGTCCAGCAGGTTGGTGAGGATCTGGCAGATCCGCGTGCGCATGGCTGTGACCTCGACACCGGGAGTGCAGATGACTTCGATCGAGATGGGGTCGTTCCGGTCGGCGATCTCCTGCCTGACCAGTTCGCATAGGTCGATCCGTTCCCAGTCGGCTTGGGCGGCGCGGGAGCGGGCGATCAGAAGAAGCGCGGTGGTCAGCGCATCCAGTCGATCGACTCCACGTAGTACCGCCTCCAGTACGCGGGGGTAGTCCGCTTCGCCGGGACGGGTGGTCGCTTCTTCCACCGTGACGCGTATCCCGGCCAATGGGGAGCGGATCTCGTGGGCGATGTTGGAGGCGAACTGCCGCTCACGGTCCAGCATGTCCAAACTCGCGTTGATGGTGTCGACCAGCTGCGTCACCTCCTGCGGGTCATGCTGCTGAGCGATTTGGGCGTGTTCGTCGCTGACGTTGATGTCGGCGAGGTCGCCGGAAATGGCACGTACGCGTCGCAGCAGTCGGCGGACAAGCATCCTGCCTGTCACCGCGGCGGCCAGCACCATGACGAGATTCCGCCACCGCTTGTGAGAATCGGTATCTCTCCCTGAACCTGCGCGCTCCAGCAGCTCGCTCAGGATTGATCTGCCCATCAGATACTCCCCGCGAAGCATCCCGCCGCGTAGTCTCCCTACCCTCCGATCAACCGTTTACCTCGATCAATTGCGAGCAAATGGGCCAATACGCCGTCGACCTCGTCGCGTACGTCGAGCTCGGCGCACGACCTGACCGCCGCCCGCAGCTCAGAGCAACGCTCGGCGATCGCAGGATCGTTGTTCCCCCTGGCCCGCTCGGCTTGTCCTGGGATGACAGCGGCGGGAAGATCAGCTCCGCAACCACCTACGGTCCCCGCTTATGCGCGGGCGATCACCCTGGAGCCAGAGGCCCCCGCCGGAGGCATGATGTGGCGAGGTCTGGGTAAAAATAAATTTACGGAGATGGGCACCTCGAGGGCCGCTTGTTGCCGTACTTCTGTCTCTGGGTCGTCAGGCGGTGTAGCGGCGGTGCTTCGCAGGGAGAGGCGATGATCAGGTGCCTCCGGAGGGCGTTGCTTACGAGGTAGACCATGGCGCCCATGGCAAGCGGGCGGTCGTGCACATCACTGGAGATCTTGATTGGACGAGATCTGCTGGCTTGGGCGATACGGTTGAGCGTTTTTGGGACTCCGTCCGAAGCGGTTGTTTGACCTGACTTGGCTCACGGTGCAAGATCGTCGTTGAGTGCAAGGCGCTGACCTCGCGGTTTCCCGTCGGGAACGGCGAAAAGTGCGCACTAAATCGATCACGTCTCTACCCTGGTGGCCGTGTCTCCGTACGTGCGGACGGTGAAGACAGCCTCAGGCGCCCGGGCGGTGCAGATCGTCTACTCCTCCCGACGCGGGTCACGGGAGATCGAGCACATCGGGTCGGCGCACGACGACGCCGAGCTGGAGACGCTCAAGGCGGTGGCGCGTCAGCGACTGGCCGCCGGTCAGTAAGAGCTGGACCTGGGGCTGGACGACGGGCCGGCGGCGGGCGGGCCGCTGGAGATCGTCAGCTCCCGGATGGAACACCTGTGGGACGCGCTGTCGCGCGCCTACCAGGCGCTGGGATTTGCTGCCGCGGCCGGGGGCGATGAGGTGTTCCGGCAGCTGGTGCTCGCGCGGGTGATCGAACCGACCAGCAAACACGACAGCCTGCGCGTGCTCGCCGAGGCCGGGATCGACGCGGTGTCGTATGCCACAGTGAAACGCCGCCTACCGGACTACGCCACGCCGCAGCGGCGGCAGGCCCTGGCCGGTGCGTGCGCGGCCCACACCCGCCTCGGGCCGGCCAGCCTGGTCCTGTATGACGTGTCGACCTTGTACGTCGAGACCGACTCCGGCGACGGGTTCCGCGAGCCGGGCTTTTCCAAGGAACGCCGCCTGGACCCGCAGATCACGATCGGGCTGCTCACCGACTCCTCGGGGTTCCCGCTCATGGTGACCGCCTTCGAGGGCAACAAGGCCGAAACGCACACCATGCTCCCGGTGATCGAAGGGTTCATGGCGGCCCACAACCTGCCGGACGTCACGATCGTGGCCGACGCCGGGATGATCTCCGAGGCGAACAAGCAGGCCATCGAAGCCGCCGGGCTGTCGTTCATCCTCGGCATGAAGATCCCCGAGGTGCCGTATGCGATCAAGCAGTGGCGGCGCGAGCACCCCGGCACCCCGATCCCCGACGGGCACATCTTCATCCAGCCCTGGCCGTCGGGATCGAGCCGGCCCCGCCGCGACCAGATGATCTACTACCAGTACCGGGCTGATCGGGCCCGGCGCACCCTGCGCGGTATCGATGAGCAGGTCGCCAAGGCCCAGCGCGCCGTCGACGGGCAGGCGCCGGTCAAGCGCGACCGGTTCATCAGGCTGTCCGGCGCTACCAAGAGCGTCAACACCGAACTGGTGGACAAGGCCAAGGCGCTGGCCGGGCTCAAGGGCTACATCACCAACCTTGCCGCCTGCCCGGACGGGACGCCCATCACCGCCGAGTTCGTCATCAGCTCCTACCACCGGCTGTTTGAGATCGAAAAGTCCTTCCGGATGAGCAAGCACGACCTCAAAGCCCGGCCGATCTACCACCATAAACGCGAGTCCATCGACGCGCACCTGACGATCGTGTTCGCCGCCCTGGCGGTCGGGCGGTGGATCGAAGCACGGACCGGATGGTCGATCAAGAAGTTCGTCCGCACCGCCCGCCGCTACCGCACCGTCCGTATCCAAGCCGGCAACCACGTCCTGACCGCCGCCGACCCTCTGCCCGCCGACCTACGCGACGCCCTCAAGCAGATCCGCAGCCCCGAAGGTGCGCACTAAATTTAGCCAACTCAGGAAGAACCCTGTCCCAGCACTCACGGAGTAGTCACTGGAGAGCGACGTGCGGTGATAAGTCGCATGCGTCGTTCGGGCTGGGGGTCGCTGAAGGAGGACCTGCTCAGCAGGCACCTCGTCAGCGGCCCACCAGTACCCTGTGGCACAACCTCGGCGAGGCCGTCGGGAAAGAAGTGGCCGGACACAGTGCCTGCTGGGCCAAGGCCGGACCGCCCCTGCAGGACGGCAAGCGCGTGCAGACCACCCGTGAGCGCTGGCATCAGGTCCATGACCTGCTCGGCAAGGGCGTCGGACTGCTGGAATGCGCCCGCCGCCTCAACGTGTCCCTCAACACCGTCAAACGCTACGCCCGCGTGGGTGAACCCGAACGCCTGCAACGCGCCCCGCAATATCGGCCCACTCTGGTCGACCCTACCGCGATCACCTGCGGCGCCGCCGATCCGACGACCCCGCCGTCCCCGTCCTGCACCTGTTCAACGAGATCAAGGCCCTGGGCTACCCGGGCAGCTTCAACCTTCTCTACCGTTACATCACCCAGGGCCGGGTCGAGGCCGACCGCCTGCCCATCTCACCCCGCCGCCTTGCCCGGCTCCTGCTCACCCGGCCCGGCAACCTGACAGACGAGCACCGTCGCGTGCTGGATGACCTCATCGCCGCTTGCCCGGAGATGATCGACCTGGCCGGGCTCGTCCGCGGTTTCGCCGACCTGCTGCGGCCGAATGACGGCAACGCCGAGCGTCTCGATGCGTGGATCGCCACTGCCCTCACCTGCGATCTTCCTCACCTGCGCGCCTTCATCCGCGGCCTTGGCCAGGACCGCGATGCGGTGCGAGCGGCCGTCACCTTGCCGTTCCATAACGGCGGCACCGAAGGCGTCAACACGAAGACCAAGCGGATCATGCGCCAGATGCATGGCCGGGCCGGCTTCATGTTGCTCCGCCACCGCATCCTCTTGGCCTGACGCTCCGTCACCACCGAAAGAGAGACAGAGCCGTTAACTGGACACACCCCACCGCCTCACTGTGTGGGGCCGGTCAGGCGGCCGGCACGGTGCCGGGCTGGTCATGCACGTTTGCTACCTGTTGATCTGATCTGTGCCCGCCTGGGTGAGGAAGACCCACGTCCCGTAGACGCCCCACATCAGGCCGAGCAGCGAACTCGCGGCGTAGAAGCCCATTCCGTTGGTGGAGCCGACGGTGGCGAACAGTCCGGCGGCGGCGATACCTGCCGCGAACACGACGAGCGCGACGACGAGGATGGGCCGCGCATGCTGGGACGTGCCGCGGCGGGCTGCGTGGTCGAGCACCGAGAGCAGACTTGCGCTTGCCGCTGCGGCGACCAACAGCTCGACCCCGAGTGCCCAGGTCGGCTGCGGCAGGGTGACCAGCGATGCGGTGACTGTGGTTGTCAGGAACAGGGAGACGGTTTGCGCGGCGCGGTTGCGGTATTCCTTGGAGGTGGCGACGACGTCGAAGCGGAAGGCGACAACGATGAAGGTGAGGCCGGTGAGGCCGGCGGCGCTTCCGCCGACGGTTGCGGCGAACGTGGTCCACATGGCGGTTGCTCCTGGGCGATCCGTGCTGGGGTGGAAGGTCTCGGTGCGATGAAGTGCGGTGGGCGGCGGCCGTCGCACCGCCGCCCACCGCGCGGAACTACCTCGTTTCGACCTGGGCCATCGGGTCTTCACCGTTCTCCAGGGCGTTCACCGCGTTCTTCCAGGACGGGTCGGCCGAGTAGAGCTGGCTGCGCAAGTAGGCCCACACGAGAGCCCGTAGAGTCGCCACGCGCTCGGGATTTTCGTCGTTCGTCTCCGCCGCGTCATATCCGGATATGCCACCGAAGATGTGACCAGCGCCGTACATGGTCACCATGGTTTTGTTGCCGCCGGGGCTGGCCGAGTAAGCGTCAGCACGGTAGCTGAGCCGATTGGAGAAGTTGGGGTTGAGGTCCTGATCGCCCACGATGATCAGGCCGGTGCCTGTCATCTGCTCGAAGTCGGTGTAATACAGCACCGGGTAGTTCGTCTTGGCCCACTCGGCGAAGTGCTCGTCGTTGCCGATGCCCGGAGCTCCAATGAGCACTCCCGCCTTGACACGGGAGTCGGAGAGGTCCTTCGGCCGGTCGTCGTCCGGGTCCAGCATCCGGGCTCCGAGGAGGAGGGAGACGGTGTTGCCGCCCAGAGAGTGCCCTACGGCACCGACACGGTCCCTGTCGATCCGCCGTTCGGCAAGACCAGGGACGGCGGCCTCGATGTCGTCGAGGCGGTCGAGGATGTTGTGCATGTCGGTGGCGCGGTCACGCCAGAACAGGGGCGCGTCCTTGAGGTCGGTGTCGCGCAGACCGAGGGCCGTCGAGTCCAGGTGGGTCGGCTGGATGACCGCGAACCCGTGGGCGGCGAAGAAGTTCGCCAGCGGCCCGTAGCCGTTGTAGGAGGACAGGAAGTTCGCCAGCCCGTGCCCGTGGGACAGGAGGATGAGCGGCAGGTCGGTGCCGGTCGCGGGGATCGACACCTTGACCTCCAGCGGCACGGGCCGGCCGGGAACGTCGAGGGTGACCGGGTGGTAGGTGAGGACGGGTTGCGACGCGTTGACCGGGATGTTGGCGGCGTCGCTGTACGGCTTGCTCATCGGAGCCCTTTCGAGATCGGTGTCGACATAGCGCCTGTCGTAACTGGCGGTAGGCATGGAATCGGCGGTCGTGGCCGCGAGCCTGATGGGCCAGGGACGGCCGCCCGGCACCTGGGTCGGTGTGGACGGCGATCTCCGCGGCGGTGCACAGATCTCGTCAGGTGTTCGTCCCGCGGTCTTGCGGCAGGGGGAGGACGACTGGCTCAACCATCGACTGTCATGCCTCCCTAGCCCGACGGGTGCACTTGTCTACCGGGAACTGTAAGATCAATCGAACAAACCGAACTAGGGCGAAAGTGACATGGCTGAGTCCGCAACCGATGGGCGTCGCAGAAGAGCACGGTTCGGAGTCGAGAGCCTGGTTGTGCGCGCTGCCGATGGTGACTTCCCGACCGCTGTGAACGGCGGGTACACCGTCAAGATCACGCATGGTGGCTCCGCACCCCCTTTTCAGTACCTCGGGCGAACCCAGAGTCCCCCTGTTCCTGGCGCGGTGACGGTGATCGAGCCCCATGAGGTCGTGAGCTGCCTCGAACAGGACAAAGCCGCCGCTGACGGCCAGGCCATTGTGCAACTGATGTTCCTCGACGCCGATCTCATGCCGGTCGGCACAGGCCGGCCGCGCTTTCACGAGGTGACCTATTCGGACCGCGGCCTCTTCGACGGCATCGCTGCGCTGCACAGGGATTTGGCGCACGGCGAGGACGAGTTGGATCTCGAGTCGTCGCTGATCCGCTTGCTGAACGTCCTGCTCACCAGGCATGCGGATGCTCCCGGCGCAGCGAGTCCGACACTTCGTCCTCGAGCGCTTCGTCAAGTACGGGAGATGCTCCACAGCCAACTGAACTCCAACATCAAGCTCGACGACCTCGCGGCAGTCGCCGGTTGCAGCAAACGCCATTTGATCAGGAGTTTCCGGCAGGCTTACGGGGTTCCACCGCACCATTACCGGACCCTGTTGCGCTTGGCCGGCGCCAAGTCCATGCTGGCAGCGGGACGCCCCGTGGCAGAGACCGCCGCCGAGCTCGGTTACTGCGACCAGAGCCAGCTCAACCGGCACTTTCGGCGGCGGTTCGGCATGAGCGCAGGTGGCTATGCCAGGACCGTGCGGTAGACCTGCGATGTCTTGGCTCGACTGCCACCTTGCCGGCCCCCATGGGAAAGCGCTGACCGGTGGGCCGACTCACCTCCGCTGGAGTGGTGTATCTAGTGCCGTAGCAGGCAACGTTCGCCCTGTCGACGACGGCGCGTAGACGCCGGTCGTCGGCATGGCGGTTGCGCCAGATGATGTAGCGGCGGATCATGCTGCCCTGCTCCTTGTGACTGGCATGGTCGGTGCCGTCCAGGGCGAAGTAGCGCAGCGCGGTGAACTGGGCCTCGATCCGATTCAGCCACGAGGAGTTGGTCGGGGTATAGGCGAGCTCGACGTTGTTCGCTCCTGCCCAGCCGCCGACCCGGCCGTCTCTCTTCGTGCCCAGGTGCGGGGAGAAGTTGTCGCACACGATCGCGATACGCACCTCGGGCGGGTACAGGCTGCGCAGGTAGCGGCAGAACTCCAGGAACCGGGTGCGGGTCTTGACGGGCTTGATGTGCCCGTACAGCTTGTCCTTGCCCAAGTCGTAGGCGGGGAACAGGTGCCGGACCCCGTGCTGGCGGGTGTAGGCGGCCCGCCGTCGCGGCCGGGGCCGGCGGTCGGGGTCCTTGTGCCGGCCGCCGCGCTCGGCCCAGTGCCGCCCGGGGTGGGGCTGGAGGTTGAGCGGCCCGAACTCGTCCACGCACAAGACGACCCCGGGTTCGCCTTCCTCGGGTATGACCTCGCCGTCGACGATCGCGTACAGGTGCTCGATGCGGGCCTTCTTGGCGGCATAGTCCGGGTCGTGGGAGGTCTTCCAGGTCTTCAGGCGTTGAAACGAGACTCCTTCCTCGCGGAGCAGGATGCGCAGGCCCTCGTGGCTGATGTCGTCGACCACCCCCTCGGCGACCAGGAAGTCGGCCAGTTTGGCCAGGCTCCAGGTCGAGAACGGCAGGCCGTGCTCGGTCGGCTTCGATTTGGCGATCTTCTTGATTTCGCGGCGTTCGGGCAGGGTGAAGGTCTTGGGCCGACCGCCCCGGTACTTGGGTTGCAGGGAGTCGAAGCCGTCGGTGTTGAAATTGTGGATCACATCGCGACCCGGTCGGGGCTGGTGAAGGTCACCTCAGCGATCTTCGGTACGGGCATGCCCTGGGCCGACAGCAGCACCATCTGCGCGCGCCGCCAGGTCACCACCGACCCGCTGCCCCGACGGACGGTCCGCAGCAGCCGCCGTCCCTCGTCGTCGTCGATCTCACGGACCCGCACGCGTTCAGCCACGCCGTTCATCATGGCGGTTCGGTGCCGTCCGGCGCAGCAGCCGGACGGCAGTTCACAACGAGGCGAACGTTGCCTGATACGGCAAGCTAGCTCCATCATGACGTCGACGCTGCTGCGCACCCCCGATTCGAACAGACACCGGCACCCGTTGGCGGCGTGGAGCACGCTGGGCAGGAACTCCAGGACGGGCAGCCCTTCAAGAGCGCCGAAGGCAACAGGTCACGTTCGAGTCAGTACAGCGCTGCGGTTGAGATTTCCAAGCCAGGCGGCGGAGTTCGGGCCTGCAGTTGGGCAGTTAGCCTCGGGCTTTCACCGTGAATTTGAGCGGGCTTGATCGTTTACATGAGAAAAGTGCCTTTGAACTGGGAGGATTGGGCTTGTCGAGAGTCCTGTCCGCACCAGTTCAGAAGGCACTTTCCGAGTGAAGACTATCGCGTCCCGACGCAAGATCGTGGTGTCCGCAGACGGTCCGGGACTCGTCTCGCAGGCCGGTGGGCTGCTGTTGCGGGAGACGTTGCGGGTCACCGGCCTGGGCAGGGAGCTATTGGCGCAGTTGGAGCGGTGGCGTCCGTCCCGGGCCGTGCACGATCCCGGCAAGGTCGTCGCTGATCTGGCTCTCACGCTGGCGCTGGGCGGGGACTGCCTGGCCGACATCGCCATGCTGCGCACCCAGCCGGAGGTGTTCGGGCCGATCGCCTCCGACCCGACCGTGTCCCGGCTGATCGACCGCTTGGCCGCCGACCCCGTCCGCGCGTTGAAGGCGATCCGCGCCGCACGTGCCGCCGCCCGGCAGCGCGCCTGGGCCCTGGCGGGTAACGCCGCTCCCGGCGCGGACGGGGAGCTGATCCCCTTGGACATCGACGCGACCATCGTCATCGCCCACTCCGATAAGCAACAGGCCGCGCCGACCTGGAAGAAGACTTTCGGGTTCCACCCGATGACGGTCTTCGCCGACCACGGCGCGGGCGGTGGCGGGGAACCACTGGCCCTGCTGCTGCGGCCCGGCAACGCCGGGTCCAACACCGCCGCCGACCACATCACCGCGACCCGCCTGGCCCTGGCCCAACTCCCTGAACACCGCCGCCGGCAGGTGCTGATCCGCGCCGACTCCGGCGGCGGCACCCACGAGTTCCTGTCCTGGCCGACCCGGCCCGGGCGGCGACTGTCGTACTCCATCGGGTTCACCCTCACCGAGGAGGTCCAGGCCGCGATCCTTGCCCTGCCCGCCCAAGCGTGGACGCCCGCCTACGACGCAGGCGGCCAGGTCCGGCCCCGGTGCGTGGGTCGCCGAGCTGACCGGCCTGGTGAAGCTGGACGGCTGGCCGAAGGGGATGCGCCTGATCGTGCGCAAAGAGCGCCCCCACCCGGGCGCCCAGTTGCGCTTCACCGACATCGACGGGCACCGCTTCACCTGCTTCGTTACCAACACAAAGCGGGGTCAGCTCGCCGACCTGGAGCTACGGCACCGGCGCCGCGCCCGCTGCGAAGACCGCATCCGCGCCGCCAAGGACACCGGCCTGCGCAACCTGCCCCTGCACGATTTCGACCAGAACCAGATCTGGATGGAGATCGTCGCTCTGGCCTGCGAGCTCATCGACTGGATGCAGATGCTCGCCCTGGACGGGCCCGCTCGCCGGTATGAGCCCAAACGGCTGCGGCTGCGCCTGTTCGCCGTCGCCGCCCGCCTGGTCCGCGGTGGACGGCGCATCCGCCTACGGGTGGCCGCGTCATGGCCCTGGGCCGGCCAGCTGGTCACTGCTATCACCCGGCTCCAGGCACTACCGGCACCGACCTGACCAGCGCAAAATCATCCCGACGACTCAGGAAGGACACCACCGCGGGCCCGTGGAACCCCGCCCACCCGGCGCGACAGCCGGGCCACCACCCTGACCATGGTCGCGATTTCACACTCCAGCCGAACCGATCAGCCAGCCACCGGATGGGCGCGAAAGATCGAGGCTAGTGCGTACGGGCGCGATTCAGGGATGTGTGTGAAATGATCTGCATCGTGCTGATCGCGTCTTCCTTTGGAACGATGTAATGGATTTCCGGATCGGGCTGTTCGGGGGTTTTCGGGTCTCGGTGGGAGGGGTGCCTGTCGTACCGGAGGCGTGGTCCCAACGGAAGCCCGCGGCGCTGGTGAAGCTGCTCGCCCTGGCACCTGGGCACCGGCTGCGGCGGGAACAGATAATGGAGGCGCTGTGGCCGGAACTCGACCAGCGGGCGGCGGGGGCGAATCTTCGCAAGGCGCTGCATTCCGCACGGCGCAGTCTTGGTACCGACGACGGGAACGAGCTGATCGTGTCGGTCGGGGATCTGCTGTGCCTGCCTGATGGGACCTCGGTGGATGTGGCCGACTACTGGTCGCTCGTGGCCGTGGCCCGCAGGTCCAGGGAGCCCGACGCGTACCGGGTCCCGATCGAGGTCTATCGAGACGGTCTGCTTCCTGAGGACCTGTACGAGGACTGGGCCGCGGCGCCACGGGAGGAGCTTCGGCTCGACTGGCTGGGCGTCGTCGAGGAGTTCGCCGCGCTGCTGGAAGCGCGAGGCGAGCTGAACCGCGCGGCACGGGCGGTGCAGCAGCTGGTCGCGGCCGATCCCTTGCGGGAGGACGCGCACGCCTGGCTGATGCGCTTGTACGCGCTGGCCGGCCGCCGGGACGAGGCACGACGCCAGTACGCGCGCCTGCGGGAGCTGCTCGACGCGGAACTCGGCGTCGAGCCCCGTCCGGAGACGCAACGCCAGTTCGAGGAGATCAACAGCGGGCAGACGTCCGATCCGAAACTGACAACGGACCTGTGGGAACGGGTCGGCGACCTCCGGGTGCAGTCTGGCGATCCGGCGGGGGCAGTTAAGGCGTTCGGCCAGGCCCTCGCCGACTCGGCGGATCCCGCGGTGGCCGGTCGCATCCACCGTAAATGCGCGAGTGCGTGGTTGATGCAGCACCTGCCCGACGAGGCCGAACCGCATCTGGCCGCCGCGGACGGCCTCGCGCCCGACCAGGCCGAGCATGGGCGGCTCGTCTGCTTGAGAGCGAACCTTGCCTGGGAACGCGGCGACTTCGCCACGGCACGCCACCTCGCTGAGCGGGCCCATGCCATCGCCCGCGCCGACGGAGACTCGGCCGACGTCGCGGCGGCGCTGGAAGCGCTGGCGTTCATCGCGCACGTCCAGGGGGATTGGCGGCCAGGGCTGCAGGCGCAGATCGAAGGGCTCGCCGGTGTGGCGCTCGGGGTCCGGGTCGCCCGTTTCTGCGACTTCAACCACTGTCTCAGCCAATACCAGCTCTACGGTGACGGGCTCGCCGGCGACGTCGAGGAGTACGCCCGCGAGACGCTGGCCATCGCTGAGCGAGCCGACGCGATCCCGGCGCAGGCGTTCGCCTGGTGCCTGCTGGGCGAGTCGCTGCTGCTGCGTGCCCAATGGGACGAGGCGGAGGCGTGCCTGGAACGGAGCTGCGAGCTGTACGCGCCGCTGGGAAGCCGTTCGGTCGCGCTGCCGTGGCTGCGGCGGGCGGAACTGGCCGCCTGCGGGGGCGCGCACGACGACGCGGCGATCTATCTGAAGCGCGCGGCGGCGATCGCGACCGTCACCCCGATGGCGCGCCATGCGTGGGCCCGGCTGCATGCGACCGCGGCCTTCGCCGCCCTGGAGCGGGACAGGCCGGAGGAGGTGCTCCGGGCGGTACGCGCGACCCAGAGCGCGGCGGCCCGCTACGGCGACTGCCCGACCTGCAGCGCGCTACTCCACCCGGTCGGCGCCCAGGCGTGCGCCCTGGTCGGCGATCGGGAGGGCGCGCACGCCCACGCCGCGGCGGCCGCCCAGTTCGCCGGCTCCTTCGCGAGCTCGGCCTGGAGTGCGATGGCCGAGTCCGCGGCGGCGAGCGCCGCGGTCGCGGACGGCGACCCGTACGCGGCCCGCGAGCGGTTCCAGTCGGCGGCCGCGCTCTACGCGGAGGCCGGGCACTCCTTCTGGGCCGACCGGGCGACGGCTCAGGCGAACAGCGTGCGGGACGGCCTCCAGCGAAGGAACGTTCAGGGAACGCGGCCGTCCTAGTGTCTTCGACGACAGAGCGTCCGGCTTCACCCGGAAGCAGGACGCTCCTCTCGAATGGAGATCGACGATGGGCCTGACCATTGGTGACACCGCCCCCGACTTCGTCGCCGCCACCACGGACGGCGTGATCCGGTTCCACGACTGGATCGGCGACTCCTGGGCCGTGCTCTTCTCGCACCCCAAGGACTTCACCCCGATCTGCACGACCGAACTCGGCTACATGGCTGCGATCAAGGGTGAGTTCGACCGCCGCGGCGTGAAGATCATGGCGCTGTCGGTCGACCCGGTCGACAAGCACGCCGCCTGGGCCGCCGACATCGAGGAGACCCAGGGCACCGCGCCGAACTACCCGATGGTCGGTGACGCCGACTTCGCCATCTCCAAGGCCTATGGGATGCTCGGCGCGGACGTCAGCGGGGACCCGGCGGACCGTACGGCCGCCGACAACCAGACCGTACGCGGCGTCTTCGTGATCGGCCCGGACAAGAAGATCAAGTTGATCCTGCTCTATCCGATGACGACCGGCCGCAACTTCGACGAGATCCTGCGAGTGATCGACTCCCTGCAGCTCACCGCGAGACACAAAGTGGCCACGCCGGCGAACTGGACGCAGGGCCAGGACGTCGTCATCGCGGGATCGGTCTCCAACGACCAGGCCAAGGACCTCTTCGGCGACTGGGACGAGCCCAAGCCCTACCTTCGGATCGTTCCTCAGCCGAAGTGATCTGACGGATTCGAGGAAATCTCAGGAAAGTAGCGAAGATCATGCGGATCCTCGTGCTCGGCGCCGGTTTCGGTGGCCTGGAGCTGACGGCCCGGCTCTCGGAGGAACTGGGGGACGACGCCGACATCGTCTTGATCGACAAGTCCGAGGGGTTCGTTTTCGGCTTCTCCAAGCTCGATGTGATGTTCGGCCGCACCACCGCCGAGGCGGTGCGGCACCCCTACGCGGACGTCGTCCGGCCCGGCGTGCGGTTCGTCCAGACCACCATCCGCGCCGTCGACCCCGAGCGGCGGCGCGTCGAGACCGACGCGGGGCCCTTCGAGGCCGACGTGATGGTCGTCGCCCTCGGCGCCGACCTCGATCCCGCGGCGACGCCGGGCCTCGTCGAGGCGGGCCACGAGTTCTACACCGTGGAGGGCGCGTTCGCGGTCCGGGACGTCCTGCGCGACTTCCCCGGCGGCCGGGTCGTCGTGGGGGTGACCTCGACCCCGTTCAAGTGCCCGCCCGCGCCGAGCGAGACCGCGCTGATGGTTCACGACTTCCTGGTGGAACGCGGCCTGCGCGACACTTCCGAGATCGCGTTGGTCATGCCGCTGGGCGCGCCGATCCCGCCGTCCCCGGCGGCGTCGCAGGCGCTGCTGGCGGCGTTCGCCGAACGTGGTATCGCCTGGCATCCCGATCGCCTCGTCCGCGCCCTCGATCCGCGACGCCGGGTGGCCGTACTCGCCGACGGTGGAGAGATCCCCTTCGACCTCTTCCTCGGCGTGCCCGTCCATCGGGCGCCCGACGTCGTCCTGAACTCCGGGATGTGCGTCGACGGCTGGATCCCCGTAGACCCCCACACGCTGGAGACCGCCTACCCCGATGTCTACGCGGTCGGCGATGTCACCAGCGTCGGCACCCCCAAGGCCGGTGTCTTCGCCGAAGGCCAGGCCGCGGTCGCCGCCGACCAGATCATCGCCCGGCACCGCCGCGGCGAGTCCGCCGCGGCCTACAACGGGACGGGTGTCTGCTACATCGAGTTCGGTCACGGCCAGGTGGCCCGCGTCGAAGTGACCTTCAAGACGGGCGAACGCCCACACGGCCGATTCGACCACCCGTCCGCGACGTCCGCGGCGGACAAGTCCGTCTTCGGCTCCAGCCGCATCCGCCGCTGGTTCAACCGCGACTGGACCACCTACTGACCGATATGCCCTCTTCTCCGGGCCAGCGATCATGAGCCTGGCCTGGAGCACCCGATCACGAGGCGACAACGCCGACTCCCACGCCGCTCGCGCATGCCTCAGGCCCGCACCGGAGCCATCTCCCAGACTCCTGCGGCCTTGCCTCCAGAGCAACTCAAGATCGTCCAGCTTGTTGGGCCTCGGTCGCGGCAGCGGCCACTCCAGCAGGCCGGCGAACGGGAGATCGCGGCCCGCGCATCAGTGCTTGCGGAAGTCGTCGGTCGGCCGGACGACTGCCGGTTACTTGTATGACCCATCGATGTGCCCGACGGCGGACAATGTCCGCAGATCCAGGGAAGAGCACCATGCTGAGACACCCACTGTCCGTCATCCTCGCCACCCTCTCCGCGTTACTCACCGCCACGCTCATCGCGCCCACGGCGCAGGCCGCACAGCCCGCCGGCCTCAACTCGGCCACCGACGCCACGGTGGCGGCCAGCGGCTGGTCCGGCTACGAGAACCTGGGGGGCAAGGACCTGCAGGACAAGGACACCCCCGCCACCGCCTCCTGGGAGCCGGGCCGCCTCGACCTCTTCGCCCGCAGCTCCGACGGCACCCTGCAGCACATGTGGTACGACAACGGCCGCCGGTACTACTGGGAGAATCTGGGCGGCAACCTGATGTCGTCGCCGGCCGCCGTCTCCTGGGGAGTCGGCCGCCTCGACATCTTCGCCGTGAGCTCCGAGAGGATCCTGATCCATCGGTGGTACGACAGCAGCGGCGGCTGGTCGGCCTGGGAGGAGCTAGGCGGAGTGTCACTGATTGACACCCCCGCCGTCTCCTCCTGGGGCCCCGGCCGCCTCGACCTGTTCGTCCGCGGCTCCGACAGCGCCCTGCGACACCGGGTCTACGGCAACGGCGGATGGTCGGCCTGGGAGAACCTGGGCGGCGTGCTGGGGTCCCCGCCGGCGGCCGTCTCCTGGGGGCCCGGCCGGATCGACGTCGTCGCCGGGACCTTCGGCCGCACGATACTCCGCCGGTGGTACGAGAACGGCACCTGGTCCGCCTGGGTCACCGCCCCGGTTGCGGACAGGGTCCAGCCGTCCATCGCCTCCCCGGGACCCGGCCGGCTGGACGTTGTCACGCGGGTCTACGGCTGGGGGCTCCGGCACCAGAGGTACGAGAACGGCAGCTGGTCCAACTGGCTGAACGTCCCCGGCGACGGCTTCCCGGCCCTCTCCTGGGGACTGGGAAGAATGGACGTGTTCGTCACCAGCAGGGGTGTGATCCAGCACACGTGGTACAGCTGATCATCACCGTGCCCCGGCACCCGGCTCCGGCACCCCACGCGACGGCACCCGCCCCTGGCCGGCCGTCGGCACAGGCCGCAGGCTCGTACCTGACCCACGCCTGATGCGCGCCCGTGAAGCCCGGGTGGAGTAAGACACCCGGTGGTGCCCGGTGCTTCCCGCACCGGGCACCACCAGGCCCGACACCGTACGCCTGGCCTGAGACGTGTCTTTACACCTCGTCAATGATCTTCGGGATACGGTGTCCAGGTTTCGTGTTTGATCGCTGTCTCCGCCGGAACAGGCGGAGCGCGCACAGTTGGCCGATCTGGTCCTCGCTGTGGCTGGCCGCGCCCATCGCTGCCGGCGTCGGCCCGCCCAGGATCTCAGACCGAACAGGTGTCCACCCCAGCGGGCAGGGGTGGCGTTTTGCGGGTGTCCTGGGTGCCAGGGCTGAAGCGCTGCCCCGCACGGGTTACCGGACTGTCTGCGACTACCCCTGACGCGAACTGCGGCCTCGCCGGCCGGCCCATGATAAGCGGCACCAACGAGTCGGACCAGCTCGCATCGCCATCGCCAGAAGGCGATCGACGATCGGGTGGAGGCGGCGGCCACGACCACCACCCCCGACGCGCTGCTGATCCGGCTGCGGGGCCTGATCGACCGGGACGACCAGGGCAATCCGAAAGAGGCCCGGTTCGGCGGGGCGCGCCGCCCGCGTGTCGTCGCAGGCCTGGAAGCGCGCCACCCGGCGGGCCTTCGACGACAAGCTGCCCGAGGCCGACCACAGCACCCGCACCAAGCGCATCGCCGGGCAACTGACCGAGCGCATCGAATCGCGCACAGGTATCGAGGCTGAGGCGGCGGCCAGGATCGCCGGTGCGCTGCTGGAACCGCTGGGCATCAAGGCTGGCAAGAAAGCCGGCGACACCGCCTACCTGCTGTTCTTCGGCTACGGCAGCTGGACGACGAGCAGCTGAAGGCGGCCACGAAGGACCTGCCGGTCGCGGACCGGCTCAAGAGCGGCCACCCGATGGGCGTGGCGCTGTTCGGCAGGATGGCCGCCGACATCCCCTCCCTGAACGTCGACGCCGCCACCCAGGTCGCCCACGCCAACTCCACCCACCCGGTCGAGATCGAATCCGACTGCTACACCGCCGTCGACGACGAGAACGAAGCCGACGAATCCGGGGCGGGAGTGATCGGAAACGTCGGATCCAACGCCGCCACCCTGTATCGCTACGCCACGGTCGGCGTCCACCAGCTCGCCGACAACCTCGGCAGCCTGGAGGCGGCGATCGAGGCAGTCGGCCGGTTCGCCGAAGCGTTCGCGCTGTCGATGCCGACCGGACGCATCAACTCCTTCGCCCACCGCACCCGCCCCAGCCTGGTGGCGGTCGTGGTCCGCGACGACCAACCGGTCAACTTCGTCTCCGCCTTCGAACGCCCCATCCGCGACACCGACCACATCGACGGCACGCCGCCACCTCCGCCGCCCACCTGGCACAGGAGTACCAGCGCTGGTGGTGGAAGTGCCACGTCTCTCGTCACCGGCGAGATCGTGAGCGGGTGCGGGCGAGGGCGTCGAGGGCGATGTCGTCGGCGCCGGGGAGGGTGTGGAGATACTTCTCCGTGGTGGGAGATGCTGCCGTGGCCGAGACGTTCCTTCACCACCTGGAGGTCGGCGCCGCCCGCAAGCAGCCAGGAGGCGTGGGCGTGGCGGAGGTCGTGCATTTTGACCTTGAATTTCAGGCCTGAGGCTGCCAGGGCCGGTCGCCAGATCTGGTCGCGGAACCAGCGGCGGGGGATGTGACCGTCGGTGTCCCAGCGGCGTGGCCGGCGGGGGTTGTCCTTGCCGGAGGACCGACGCTCGGCGCGATGTTGACTCGGAGCTCGGTGAGCTCGCCCCGGCGCATGCCGCTCTCGATGGCGGTCTCGGCCAGGAGCCGAGCCTCCTCGGCTGGGCAGCGCGACGAAGTAGAGCTTGTCGAACTCCTCAAGGGAGACGATGCGTAGCGGCTTCTTCGGCACGGTCGGTGTCTTCACGCCCTTGCACGGGTGCAGTGCGGTGACCTGATCGTTCAGTGCCGTTGTGAAGATGCCGCTGAGGATCGACAGGGACGATTGCGCTGTGCATGTCGGCGGATCGTCCCTGCGTGCGTTACGTGCCGCGGTGTTCGCGGTAGCGTGCGTGCTGGTCTCGGCCGCTCTGCACATGCTGGCCGGCGGGGCTCCCGTGCGCGGGGGAACCCTGGTCGCCGCAATGGCGCTGACCTGGCTGGGCGCGTTCCTGCTCGCAGGCCGTCAGCGGGGCATGGGTGCCCTGCTGAGCGCCTCCTTCGGCGCGCAGTACGGGATGCACCACCTGTTCACTGTCGGCGCCGCGCACGCGTCGCCGTCGCCGTGGACGGGTGAGCACGGCACCGGTCTGGGAATGCTGCTGATCCATGCCGCGATGGCGATCTTGTCCGCCTGGGTGCTGGAACACGGTGAGTCGGCCCTGGCGATGATCGTGCATCTGGCCGTCACTCCGGTGCGCGGGCTGCGGGCCGTGTTGCGCGTCCTCGCGGGTGCGCTGGTCGACATCGCCCCGCCCTCTCCCCGCCCCCTGGGAGAACCTCTTCTCCCGGTCCCTCGTCGCTCCGACTTCGTCGTGGTGGTCGCCCGGCGCGGTCCGCCTCCGGCCGTCTCCGTTCTCTGATACGGGCTGCCGCCTGCCATCGGCGGCATCGGCTCGCCATGCCGTATGCCCGTTTTCGCCGCCCTGTACCGCTTGTACGACGATCGCCGGCGTTTTCCTGCTGGCCGCGAGGTGGTCATCACAGTGGCGAAGGCAGAGCTCGTGCATGTGCCTGAACGACACGACCACCGCGATCAGCGCCAGTATCGCGACATGCCCTGGCGGCACCGATAGTTGGACCGGTTGTTGGTCCAGGACCCTTTGATGGACCGCTGACAGAGGCCGCAGCGCAGCAGCCCTTTGAACGCATAGGTCCGCGATGTACCGAGGATCACAGGAGCGAACTGGACACGGTCGAAGTCCGTGCGGACTCGGGATCACGCTGCCTGACGTGATGGACCCCCGTGGCGTCGCCACGGGGGTCCATCAGGAGCCTTGGCCGGCACCGCGTCATGACAGCAAGGTTTCTCCGATCCACCCATTGGGGTCGCAGCCGGGAGGGATGGCGAACACGGCGGAACCGATCGGTGTGGTCCACTCGTTCAGCAGGTCCGCCTCGGCCAGTCGCTCCTGTACCGGGATGAACTGCCGGGCGATGTCGGCCTGGTAGGAGGCGAACAGCAGCCCGGTGTCGGCGGTGCCGTCGGGCGAAACGCCCTCGTCGTAGTTGTAGACGCGACGGAGGATACGCGTGCCGGGGTCGGCCACGTGTGCTCGCCGGATGTGGGCGTATTCGGAGATGACCGGCAGCCCGGCGGGGGTGAGCCGCGCGAAGTCCGGTTCGTCGTGCTCGCGGGCGCCGGTGAGCGGAGCGCCGTCGGTGAGGCGGCGGCCGATCGTGAACTCCTTGGCCACGGTGTCGGCGGCGTCCCAGGTCTCCATCTCCGCGCGGATGCGCCGTAGGACCAGGGTGGTCCCGCCGCGCAGCCACTCCTGCTCCCCGGCAAACCAGACCGCCCGATCGAAGTCGGGTGTGCCGGCGACGGGGTTGACGGTCCCGTCGAGCTGTCCCATCACGTTGCGCTGGGTGGTGTGGGGCTGCTGGGAGTGCGCGGCCCGCCGGAAGCCCCGCTGGGTCCAGCGGACCTTTGCGAACGACCGGGCGTCCTTGACGAGCACCCGCAGCGCATGGGTAACGGTGAGCGGGTCGTCCGCGCAGATCTGGACGAGCAGGTCGCCGCCTGTCCACCGCTTCTTCAGCCGGTCGATGCCGAACGCGGGGAGGGGAGCGATGAACTCCGGCCGCTGATCGGAGGTCTTGGTGGCGGCGAACAGACCCGGTCCGAAGCCGAAGGTGACGGTCAATCGGGCGGGCAGGACGGCCAGATGGGGCTCGGTGTCGGCGAGCGCGGGCTGTCCCTGGGTGATGCGCCGGGCGTCGTCGGTGAGCACGCGCATCAGCCGCGCCACGCTCTCACGGTCCGAGCCCGCCCGCAGGTCGAACGCCACGAACGCGGCGTGCGCCTGCGGCGGCGTCGCGACACCGGCCTGGTGGGCTCCGTAGAACGGCTCCACCGCCGTCGCCTGGGGCGAGTTCACGTCGGAGCCGGTGGTACGGCCGGCCGTACGCGTGTTGTCGGTGTCGGCGCTCGCCCGCGCCACGACGGCCCCGCTCGTTGCGGCGGCGGCCACCACGGCGCCGCCGGACAGCAGCGCCCTGCGGCTCAGACGCGGGCGAGGGAGACGCTCCGCTTCATCATGCCGCTCACTCATTCATGCCGCCCATGTCGGCGCCCGGCTGGTAGTTCTCCTTGGCTCCGGCGAAGTCCTTGCCCAGAGCCGTGAAAGTGTAGGTGCCGCCCCCCTGAAGCTCCAGCGTGAACGGCACTTCGGACCCTGGCTTGATCTCGGAAGGCACGTCCATGACCATGATGTGGTCGCCGCCGGGCTGCAGGACGTGGGAGCCGTGGGCAGGGACCACGAAACCGCCCTCCTTCGGCCGCATGACCATCTTCCCCTTCGACTCCACGACCTCGTGCAACTCCACCATGGGTGCCGCGGGAGTGCTGCCGGCGATGACGGTGATGTCCGAATCGGAGTTGTTGACCAGGGTGCCGAAAGCGGCGGTCATCCCCTTCTTGGCGGTCTTGACCCACGGGTCGGTGATGCTGAGCGCGGCAGAGGTGGACGACGGGGAGGCCGCCACCGCAACGGGCGAAGCAGTCGCTGAGACGGAGGACGCCTCCTCAGAGCCGCAGGCCGCCGTGGCCGTCACTGCGCCCAGGCTGAGAACGACGAGCATGACGCGGGAGAACATGAAGATCCCTTCACCCGGCTGAGAGCCGGTACTGGTACCGCTGCACTGAACGAATTCGGCGCGCGCGAGCGCACACCGGACGCACCCCGCCACTACCGGGGTGCCGGTCACATCAGAAAGGGCCCGCCGACCAGATTCCGGTCAGGCAGGAACAGTGCGAACGGTGCCAGGAGGGCCACGCCGACCCATCGAATGGCCGAGCAGGACCGACCGCGCGACCACCCGTTGCTCGATCACCGGGACGACGATCGCGCCGTACGCCGGGTTCAGGAAGACGGCGAACACGATCCGCAGCCGGACGGCCAGCCGGCGCAGCAGGGCCCAAAGCAGCGCCTCGCCATGCGCCAGCCAGACCGCCGTCAGCGCGACCGCCCAGGCGTGCATGACCAGCATGCCCAGGCCGGGCACCAACCCGGAATGGACGTGCCCGCCGCTCATCGCGGAGCCGGCGACGCTCGGTTCCAGGGTGTGCGCGAACGAGAACAGCAGGTGGAGCGCCGCCTGCGAGGCCACCAGCGCCGGCAGGATCACGGCCAGCGTCCGCTCACGCCGTGCGAGGGCGTGCGCGGGCAGGAAGGCGATGAGCAGGGCCATGAGAACGGCGACCACGGAGACCGAACCGCCGCCGACAGCATGCGCCCCGACGCCGAGCGCCACCGAGACCGCGGCGAACGCGGCGGCCCGTACGGCGCGGAAGGGCATGGTGGCTGTCATGGCGCCGCAATCATCGCACACCGCCTCCCCGTCCCTCAGTGCATGCGACGCAGATCGTGATAACCGGGCCGAATACCTCGTGAAGGAGCGCGAGCGGTCGATGAGGACGAAGGAACCAAGGCGCTCACCATGTCGTCCGGCACCGGTTCTCCCCTTCGTGTACCGGACCGAGCCCGACCGAGCGAACGGATGGCGGCGGTCTTGGGGCCGACCGGCCTCTGTGCGATAGTCGTCTTCGTCATGCGCGCCGCCTTACCCCTGCGACTCGCGCGGTCGGCCGCCTTCTCGGTCGTCTGCGTGCTCCTCGCCGTGGGCGCGCACTGGTTCGCCGGTGGGGCCGCCCCGACTCCCCAGGCACTTCTCATCGGCGGAGCAGGCGTCATGACCGTCGCCGCGGCGACGGCGGGCCGGGAGCGGTCACCATTGGTCGTCATCGGCCTGCTCCTGGCAGCACAGGTCTTCCTGCACGAACTCCTCGGGTCACTCGCGCTCTCGACGGAGACACCGGCCGTGGCGCACACGCACCGGCTGGGGGTGGGCACCGGGATGCTCACCGCGCATCTCACCGCGGCGCTGATCACGGGGTGGTGGCTGTCGCGGGGCGAAGCGGCGCTGTGGTCGATCCTGCACAGGATCGGCACGGGCGCGATCCACTGGCTCCGGGCGCTGCTCACGCTGTTCCAGTTCCTTGCCCGCATACGCCCCCGCCCCCGGCTCGCGTCGTACAACCTTGACCGCGAACTTCGGCGTGAGGCTGTCCTGCGACACGCCGTCGTACGGCGCGGCCCGCCGGTTCTCGTGTTCCTGTGATCCTCTCTTAGCTCTTCTGAGCCCTTCTGAGGTTTCTTCGCGCGGCCTGCCCGCCTGGACGTCACGCCGCCTGCCCGTAGCGGCTCGCCTCGACGACACGCGGACCCCCATGCCGGTCCGTACGGCCCGCGCGCCCGCAGGTACCCGCACACGACGACTGGAGATTACCGATGACACCGCCGTCCGCCGTCACACGCCGGGCCACGACCTCCCCGCATCCCCGGAGCCTGTCGTGAAGCATCCCTCGGTCATAGCGGTCTTCCTGTTCGGTATCTCGTGCCTGTTCGCGGTGGTGTTCGCCGCACCCGCGTCTGCGCACGACAGCCTGAAGAAGAGCACACCCGCCGCGAACGCCGTCGTCTCCGGCCTCGAAAAGATCGAGTTGCAATTCAGCGCGCATGTCAGTTTTCCCACGGTCCTCCTTCATGACGCAGCCGGACGCCGCTTCGAATCTGGTACGCCACGCGTCGACGACTCCACAGTGGTGGAAGCGGTCGCAGGCCCGCTTCCCCAGGGCAGCTACACCATCGCCTGGCGGGTCGTCTCCTCCGACGGCCACCCCATCCAAGGGGAGATACCGTTCGTCGTCGGATCCTCGTCGGCGGCATCGGCCGGAGGGACGGCGCCCGCCGCCCCGGTGGCCGGAGCGGACCGCCCGGATCAGGAGACCGGCGTACCCGGCTGGATCTGGGCGGTCGTGGCCGCGGTCGCGGTTCTCGGAGCGGCCGCCGTCCTGGTGGCGCGGGGCGGCAAACCGTCGACGCCGCCGCTCCCGGACGACGTGGCGGACCGCCCATCGGGTTCCGAGAACGGTGAGCACGAGTGACGAAGAAAACAGCCAGAGCGTTTCTCCTCGGCCTTCTGTGCGCCGTCCTGGGAGCATTCGCCGCACCGGCGCTGGCACACGACACCCTGCGATCGAGCACACCCGCCGGCAACGCCGTGGTCTCCAGCCTCGACCTCATCGAGCTGGAGTTCAACAACAACGTGCGCTATCCCGTCGTGCTCCTGCACGACGCGGCCGGGCAGCGCTTCCCCTCCGGCACACCCCGAACCCGCGGCGCCAAGGTGCTCGTGGACGTCGACGAGCCGCTTCCCCACGGCAGCTACACCGTCGTCTGGCGGGTCGTCTCCGCCGATGGCCGCCCCCTCGAAGGAGAGATCCCCTTCACCGTGGGTTCCTCGTCGGCTCGGCTGCCGAGCACCCTCGTGTCCAGCACCCCGGTGTCCGGCGTCCCCATGTCCAGCCCGGTTCCGGCCCGCACACCCGTGAGCGCGACGGACGAGCAGGGCGGCCTCCCCGCCTGGACATGGGCGGTCATGGCCGGGTTGGCACTCGCCGGAGCCGTGGCACTGCTGATACGGCGGAGAAGGAAACCCGCCGGCGGGGACACACCTTCCTGATCGCCGGCATTTGCCCAAGACCAGTTTCCGGACCGGACATGCCGCTGATGCGACGTCTTCCTCCGGACTCCCATCCTCCGCGCCGGCCTCCGGCCGATGTGACAGCCGGCGCGCCTTTCGTAGAAGGATCATCTTCGATGGCCGATGACGAATTTCCCCTCATGCAGTTCCTCCGCCAAGGTTTCGATCCTGTGGCGGAGCTCGGACGTATTCGATCCGAGCAGCCCGTCTTCCCGATGCGGATGCCCGACGGGTCCACTGTCTGGCTGGTGACCCGATATGACGACGTCCGGGCCGTACTGGGCGACGCGACCCGGTTCAGCAACGACTTCGCGAACGTGATCGCCGCCGGGGCGAACCAGGAAGACCCCGGCGGTCTCGGCTTCCGCGACCCGCCCGAGCACACGCGGCTGCGGCGCCTGCTGACGCCCGAGTTCACCATGCGGCGGCTGCGGCGGCTGGACGGCTGCATTCAGAAGATCGTCAACGACTATCTGGACGCGATGGAGCGGAGCGGGCGTGAAGCAGACCTGGTCCGGTCGTTTGCCCTTCCCATCCCGTCGCTCGTCGTCTGCGAACTGCTGGGTGTGCCGTACGGCGACCGGTCCGATTTCCTCCGGATGAGCGCCGACAGGTTCGACCTGTCCGCCGGTCCCGAAGCCTCCATCCGGGCGGTCAACGACTCGATCACCTACCTGACCGATCTGGTCGCCAAGGAACGCGCGAACCCCGGTGACGGCCTGCTGGGCACGCTGCTGCGTGAGCACGGTGACGAGGTGAGCGATCGCGAGCTGGCCGGTCTGGCCGACGGCCTGCTGACCGGCGGGCACGACACCAGCACCAGCATGCTCGCTCTCGGCACGCTGTGGCTGCTGGGCAATCCCGAGCAGGCCACCCTGGTCCGCGAAACCGACGACCACGTCGACAAGGTCGTGGAGGAGCTCCTGCGGTACCTGACAGTTGTTCAGGTCGCCTTCCCGCGCTTCGCCCGCGAGGATCTCGTGGTGGCCGGGCAGCCCATCGCCAAGGGGCAGATGGTGCTGTGCTCGCTGACCGCCGCCAATCGCGATCCCGCCCTCGGCCCGGACATGGACCGGGCCGTCCCGGGGCGCAAGGTGAGCCCTCACGTCGCCTTCGGACACGGCATCCACAGATGTATCGGGGCTCCTTTGGCGCAGATGGAGATGCGGATCGCCTTCCCCGCGCTGCTACGGCGTTTTCCCGGTCTGCGGCTGGCCGTGCCGTTCGAGCAGCTGGCGTTCCGCGAGATCTCCATCGTCTACGGTCTCGATTGTCTGCCGGTCGCCTGGTAGCACCGTTCGCCGGGGAACGACAGGCTCTCCGGTCGCTCCCCGGCCACCTGCCGATATCCGGGAAACCCACGGTGCGACGGGGCTGCGAGGCTCAATGCGTCCGTACGTCCACAGGCGATGTTCACCACGCCGATGCCGAGGGGTCTTCTCGGCGGGGCGTCAGGCTGACAGGATGATGTTCGCGTCCCCCCGGCATCCGGTGCTGCGCGTGCTGCGAGCCCTCGTCTTCGCGACGGTGTGCGTTGTTCTTTCCGCGGGCGGCCATGCCTTCGCCGGGGGCGGCTCCGTGCCGCCGGGCATTCTGGGCGCCGGGGCACTGGTGGCCATGGTGCTCGCGTACGCGCTCAGCGGACGTGAGCCTCGGATCGAGGTTTTGCTCACAGCGAGCATCGGCACTCAGGCACTTCTTCACGAGCTGTTCGCCCGGACGGCGACGTCAAGCGCGGAACAGCTCGCCCACGGCGCGCACACCGACCACGGGCATCTCGGCATCGGCATCGGCATGGCGCTGGTGCATACAGCCAGCGCAGAACCGTGACCGAACCCATACCGGCGCTGGCTGCGTCAATCGTCAGCTTGCTTCAATTCCCGGTCGGCCGCCTGGCCCGCCGGTTCCTTCGCCGTCTGTCTCGGCTCCTGCTCACCCGCACCGGCAGGCTGCGCGAGGCCGACACCGCGTTGCTGCAGGAACTCGTGTGTGCGTGCCCTGAGCTGGCCGAGCTCGCCCGCCCGATCCGTTCCTTCGCTGAGCTCCTGTCCCCGGCCGCGGGTAACGACGCCAAGCTCACCGCCTGGCTCACCGACGCCCGGGCCGCCAACCTGCCCCACCTGCATGGTTTCGCCAACGGCCTCGAACTCGACCGCGAGGCCGTGAACGCCGGCATCATCCTGCCGCACCACAACGGCCGGCAGATGCACGGCCGGGCAGGGTTCGACCTCCTGCGCCACCGCATCCTGCTGCACTGAAGATCACTGAGCGCCACCACCGATTACGGAACAGACCCGTTGATTGGACAGACCCCTGCCAAGGGCGAGCAGCCCTCCGAACACCGGCAGCCAGCCCAGGCGCTCCGGCAGCCAGGAGAGGTGGGCGGGCGGGGTGAGCAGTCCCGGGACGGCGCCGAAGCGGAGTGCGGCCAGGGCGGTCACGGCAGCCACTGTCAGGTGCCAGAGGAAGATCGTCATAGCGGACAGGTTGAGCAGCGCCACCGCGGCCCAGAGCCGGGGCCGGCGCATCAGCCGCCCCAGCGGCCCGTGCGCCAGCAGCGCCAGCCCCACCTGGGCGAGCCCGAAGGCGACGGCGGCCAGCGTGGGCGGGCTGAGGTTCGAGACCCCCGCCCCCGGCACGCCCACCATGCTCGCGTGATAGCCGAACCCGGCCACCAGGACCGCCGCCCCGGCCGCCCCTCCGGCCAGCAGCGCCACCGCCGTCCGCCGGGAGGCGAGCCCGCCGCCCGCCCAGCCCACCCCCAGCATGTACGGCACCAGCCACCCGGCCGCGAGGTTCACCCACCCCAGCCAGGCCGGCCCGCCCAGGCCGAACCTGACCGCGTCCACCGCGAGTACCACCGCGGCCGCCGAGGCGGCGGTGACGCCCGGCCGCAGTTTCAGCAGCAGGGGAGTGGTGGCGGTGAGCACCGCGAAGACCGCCAGGAACCAGATCGGCCCGAGCGCCGGGAGCGCCAGCGCCCTGACCGTCGCGTACGGCGCGCCGTGCAGCACGAGCCCCGCCGCGATCCCCGCCCAGACCAGCAGGAGCGGGCCCACCGGCCGCAGCAGCCGCCCCATCCTGGCCCGCACCCGCGCCGGACCCGCCGCCGCCCGCGCCGGACCGTCCGTTCTCGCCCGCGCCGGACCCGCCGTCTCCGCACGCGCCGGACCGTCCGTTCTCGCCCGCGCCGGACCCGCCGTCTCCGCACGCGCCCGATCATCCGCAGTCCGCAGGCTCCGTGCCGCGGCGTACCCGCCCACGAAGAAGAACACCGCCAGCGTCTGCAGCACCCACGACAGCGGCGCGAGCTCCGGCATGAACGCGAGCGGGCTGGAGACGGCGACCGTCCCCCGGGGCCCGGGCACCCACGCCGTGACGAGCCAGTGCCCCAGCACCACCCCGGCGATCGCCAGCGCCCGCAGCGCGTCCACCCCCCGGTCCCGCCCCGGCGGCGTCATCGCCTCGACCCGCGCCGCCGTACGGCGCCCGGCCGGGTCACGCATGGGACACCTCGGCGGTCCGCCCGAGGGCGATCAGGGTGAGGTTGCGCAGGGACTCGCCGCCGGGGGCGAGGTAGTCGCTGTGCCCGGCGGCGTCGGCCGCGAACACCCGGGAACCGTAGCCGGGCTCGGCGGGATCGCGGCCGAAGCCCAGCGGGCCGATCTCGATCTTGGGGATGCCGCGCGCCCAGTCCTCTGTGCCGCTGCCCACCCAGAGCGGGACCCCGCCCAGCTCGGCCGCCGAGGAGACGCCGAGCCCGGGGCTGCCGAACACGGCCAGGTTGTCCGCCCGGATCCCCGGCGCGGCCTTGGCGCACACCACCGACCCGTAGCTGTGGCACAGCAGGCTGACCCGCTTGCCGCGGAGGGTCTCGTTCACGTAGCGCCGCAACGCCGGGGCGCCCTTCTCCGCGGCCCAGCCGGTGGCGGCCCCCAGGCTGACGGTCGCCGGGCTGTCGTACCCGAGCCAGGCGACCACGGCCAGCCGGGCTGCCGGATCCAGTTCCCGCGCCTGGGCGAGCACCGCCCGCGCCCCGCCTCCGGGGGTGCTGTACGGCTTGGGCCGCCCGCCGTCGAAGGTGGCGGACGTGGTGTCGGCGCCGGGGACGATGACGGCCACGTGCTCCGCCGTACTGAGATCGCCGTAGACGCGGATGATCCGGTCACCCTGCGGCGAGGGAACGACCAGGTAGGTGAGCGCCGCGGCGGTGGCGACGGCGAGCGAGGAGCGGAGCACGGGGGCCTCCTGTCCGGTTCGGGGGAACGAGACAGGACGCTACGAATCAAGATCGGTAACTCGCGGCACACCGCGGTGCTCACCTTCACGTCACCCCCCGGAGGGAGGGAGGCGGCGCCATCACGGGGAGCGGGGCGTGGGACGGTCCCCTGGGGACCTCACTCTCCGGGGCGGACCAGCCCGGACTCGTAGGCGTACACGATCGCCTGGGCCCGGTCGCGCAGGTTCAGCTTGGCCAGGATCCGGCCGATGTGGGTCTTGACCGTCTGCTCCGAGAGTACGAGCTCCTCGGCGATCTCCTGGTTGGAGCGGCCCTTGGCGATGAGGACGAGCACCTCGGTCTCGCGTTCGGTGATGCCGTCCAGGCGGACGCGCGGGCGCTGCGGCCCGACGCGGGCGAACTCCGCGATGAGCCGCCTGGTCACCGAGGGCGCCAGCAGCGCCTCCCCTGCGGCGACCACCCGTACGGCCTCGGCCAGCTGCTGCGCGGAGGCGTCCTTGAGCAGGAACCCGCTGGCCCCGGCCCGCAGCGCCTCGTAGACGTAGTCGTCGAGATCGAACGTGGTCAGGATCAGGATCTTCGGCGGGCGCCCGTCGTCCTCGCCGGAACCGGTCCGTTCCCCGCGCTCCCCGCGCGGGCCGGGGGAGAGGATCTCCCGGGTCGCGGCCAGCCCGTCCATGACCGGCATGCGCACGTCCATCAGGACCACGTCCGGCCGCAGCTCGGCGATGCGCTCGATCGCCTCCCGCCCGTTCACCGCCTCGCCCACGACCTCGATGTCGGGCTGGGCGTCCAGGAACACGGTGAAGCCGGTTCTGACCATGCCCTGGTCGTCGGCGATGAGCACCCTGATCGTCACGCGTCCTCCGTGATCGCCTGGATCGTCATGCTTCCTCAGTGATCGGAAGTATCGCGGTGACCACGAAGCCCTTTCCCGCCGGCCCCGCCCACACGCTCCCGCCGAGCATGGCGGCCCGTTCCCGCATCCCGATCAGGCCGTGTCCCGTGTGCTTCTCGCGCCCCGCCTTCGCCGCCTCCGCGGCGGCGCGGTCCCCGCCGTCGTCCGCCACGTGGATGTTCAGCTCGTCGCCGGATCGGGAGATCTTCACCGTGACGGCCGAGCCGGGCGCGTGCCGCATGGCGTTGCTGAGCGACTCCTGCACGATCCGGTAGGCGGACAGATTCACCGCGGCGGGCAGTTCGAGCAGGTCGCCGTCCAGCTTGAGCTCCACGGCGAGCCCGGCGGAGCGCGCGGTGGCGGCGAGTTCGTCCAGGCGGTCCAGGCTCGGCTGCGGTGCGGTGTCCGTACGCCCGTCCCCGTCGCGCAGCACGCCCAGCACGCGGCGCATCTCGGTCATGGCGGCCAGCGAGAGCGCGCGGATCTCGCCGAGCCCCTCCTCCAGCAGCCGCGCGTCCCCCCGCGCCTTCAGCGGTGAGGCCTCCGCCTGGATGGCGATCACCGACATGTGGTGCGCCACCACGTCGTGCAGCTCCCGGGCGATCCTGGCCCGCTCCTCCAGCACGGCCTGCCCGGCCAGCGCCTGCTCGCTGCGCCGTTCTTCCTCGGCCAGCCGCCCGGCGGCCGTCCTCCTGGCCTGGACGTTGTAGCCGAACAGGACGGTGACGGTCACCATGGCGATGCCGATGAGCGTCACGCCGGGCAGGTTGGGGCCGGATTGGATGCCGAGGATCCACAGGGCGGCAGCCGAGATCACCCACACGCCGATGATGACGTGCCGCTTGCAGCGGACCGCGACCGCGTAGACCACCAGCAGGTACATGATCACGGCGTCGGCGGGGAAGGCCGCCCCCAGGTCCTGGCCGCGGGTGGCGATCCCCCAGGGAATCAGCACCACCGCGAGTCGCCAGGCCGTCAGCGGCCAGCGGTCGCGCAGCGCCAGCGGCAGCGAGGAGGTCACGGCGATGAACGCGATCTCTCCCTCGTCCAGAGGCGTCGCCATATACAGCGACTCGTCCCTCATGAGCGCCTGCACGGCGCAGAACAGGATGAAGGCCAGCACGAGATCGGCGACGAGGACCAGGTCGATCGTGCGGAACGGCAGCAGACTCAGAAACCCCGGCGCGCGGGGGGCCAGCCGCCGGGGGCGGGGGTGTGGCGGACCGGCCCTGCCGGTCCACACGGCCGCGGTGAGCGCGCGGCCCAGCCGGGCGACTGGCCGCAGCCGCGCCCGCTGGGCGGGGGGAGAAGCCATCCGGCCAGTCTAGGGAGACCGCCGATCATCCGGATCACACCGTGGAGGGATCTCCCGACTCACCCCGGTGAGCCGGATCACGCTGGTTGGAACCGGCGGAGCGTTGCGACCTGGCGGGCGAGTTTCCTCGGATCAAGCTTGTTGGCACCGATGGCTCATCGTGGTTATGCGGTGGCGGCCGGGTGGCGAAAGCATGTGCTGTCCACCCTGGATGCGTTGTCCTCACAGCGGCGGCCGCTGTCAGACTCTCTGGGGGCTGAGGCCTACCTCTCGAGACGACGTCAGGTGACGTCCCCTCGAGTGGTGTAACTCCCGGCTGGTGATGCGAGCCCCGGAGGCCACCCGCGCCCGCAAGCTCACCACCGGCCAGAAGACCGCCAACCGGATCACCGACGCCGGCTCCCAGTGGTCGAGGCCGCCCGCGCCGGTGAGCATTTCCATAAACTGTGAATATAAAGACGTTATGCTTCGGGCATGAGTCGTCAAGACACCGCTCCTGGCGCGTCCGCCGCCATCGGAGCAGTCCTCTACGGCCTGGCCACCAGGGCCGTGAGACGCCTGCCCCGGGACATGAGCTTGACGTCCGCCGCCACCCTGGCCACTTTGGACCGGACCGGCCCGCGGCGCATCACCGATCTGGCCGCGGTCGAGGGCGTCACCCAGCCCGCGATGACCGCCCTGGTCCGGGTGATGGAGGAGGCGGGCCTGGTCGAGCGGCGGGGCGACGCGTCCGACAAGCGGGTCACGCTGGTGTGCCTGACCGAGGCCGGCGCCTCCTATGTCCGGACGCGGCGCCAGGCGGGCGTCCACGCGTTCGAGCGGTTGATCGGCGAACTCACCGGCGACGAGGTCGAGGCGCTGGTGGCGGCCCTTCCGGCGCTGAAGCATCTGGCAGAGCTCGAAAGCCAGGACCGCGAAGGGCCGAAGCAGTGACCGGGCAGCCGGTCGGCGGGGTCGCGGCGAAGGCGTTCCCGGTGGCGCGTTCCGAGGCGCGGCTGCTGGTCCCCGCCCTGATGTTCATCGCTCTGGTCGTGGCGGCGGTCGCCAGCCTCGGGACGCCGCTCATCACCAGCGTGGCGACCTCGTTCCACGTCTCGCTCGGCAGCGCGCAGTGGACACTGACCGTCGCGCTGCTCAGCGGCGCCGTCGCCACGCCGGTCCTGGGCCGGCTCGGAGCCGGCCCGCACCGGCGGGCCACGATCCTCGCCACGCTGACGGTCGTCGTCGCCGGCAGCGCGCTCACCGTGCTGCCGCTGCCGTTCGCGTGGCTGCTGGCCGGCAGGGCGGCCCAGGGCGTCGGGCTCGGGCTGACGGCGCTGATGATGGGCGTGGCCCGGGACCACCTCCCCGAGGAGCGCAGCGGGGCCGTGATCGCCCTGATCTCGGTGGTCTCGATCATCGGGGCCGGCGTCGGCTACCCGCTGGCCGCACTGCTCGCCGAGCTCGGCGGGGTACGGGCCGCCTACGGCCTCGGCCTGCTCGTCACCGCCGCCGCCCTCCTGACCGCGTGGCGCTCCATGCCCGAAGCCCCCGAAGGCCGCTCCGCCCACGTGGACGTGGCAGGCACGGTCGTCCTGGCCGCTGCGCTGCTCCTGGTGCTGTTCCTCGCCGGCGAACGGAATCTGTGGAGCCGGCACCTCGCCGTGGCGGCGGGCCTCGCCGTCGTCGCGGTGGTGCTGCTCTGCGTCTGGGCCGTCATCGAGCTGCGCAGCACGACGCCCCTGGTCGATGTGCGGGCGGTGCGGCACCCGGCGGTCGCCGGGGCGAACCTCGCCATGTTCGTCGGCGGGATCGGCATGTACCTCCTGCTCACGCTCATCACCCGGTACGCGCAGACGCCGCACGGCGCCGGCTACGGCTTCGGGCTGACGACCTTCGTCGCCGGGCTGGTCCTCATCCCGTTCTCGGTGCTGGGGTTCGTCGCAGGCAAGCTCACACCGCGGGTCCGGACGCGGATCGCCGACCCCCTGCTCCTGGCCGGCAGCGCCGTCGTGGTCGGCGGCGGGTTCGCCCTGTTCGCGGTGGCCCGGTCGGACCTGGCCGAACTGTTCGCGGCGATGGGCGTGCTCGGCTTCGGCGTCGGCGGCTTCTCGGCCGCGATGCCCGGCGTCATCCTGGCCGTCACCCCCAAGAGCGAGACGTCGAGCGCCATGAGCTTCAACTACGTCGTCCGCAGCGTCGGATACTCCCTGGGCAGCGCCGTCGGCGGCCTGATCCTCGCCGCGGGCACCGGCTCCGGCCACCTCTTCCCCGACGACAGCGCCTACACCACCGCGGCGCTGGTCGGCATCGGCGCCATGGCGATCACGACGCTGACAAGCCTCGCTCTCGCCCGCCGACGCTCGTCCGAGACCAACCCGTAAGTCAGATGCACTCATCCCAACACTGGAGGTTCCATGCCCAAGGGCTACTGGGTCAGCGTCTACCGCACCATTTCAGACCCTGAGAAGCTGGCTGCTTACAACAAGCTGGCCGGTCCGGCCGTCCGGGCCGGGGGCGGTCGGACCCTCGTCCGTGGAGGTCGGGTCGTGGCGCATGACGCCGGAATCGCCGAGCGCACCGTCCTGGTCGAGTTCGACAGCTTCGAGCAGGCCGTCGCGGCGTACGAGAGTGCGGCCTACCAGGAGGCGCTGGCCGCCCTCTCCGACGGCGTCGAGCGCGACTTCCGCATCGTCGAAGGCATCGACTGACCGAGGCCCAGTCGGAAGCACCGCCAGAGTGGCGAGGGAGGGAAAGCCGTTCGCGGCCGCGTCACCGAACGCCTGGGCGGACCATCGTGGTGTTGGAGGCGATGAAGATGGAGCAGCCGCTCGTCGCCCACAAGACCGGGGTGCTCTCCGGGCTCGTCTCGGCCGTGGGGCAGAGTGTCACGTCCGGCCCCGGTGACCAGCAGCTGCGCGGAGAAGACCCCTGTGAGTGGGTTGATGGCCGCAGTGGGTGATGCTTCCGATGACCCCGTCCGGCCACAGCGGCTCGCCGCGTACGCCGGGAAGGATCGCGGTGGCGGGACGGCCCAGCATGCGCAGGGCCTCGCGGGCGCACACGCGGGCCGTCGTGAACTCCCTGCGGCGCTTGTGTCCACCGAGCGGGAGATGACGGCCTCCTCCTCGGCGAACTAGGCGCCGTCCAGGAGCTCATCGCGGGTGTCGACGGCCACGATGTACGAAGGCAGGATCAGCTCGATCCTAAGGGTTCCTCTGCGGGAAGGATGCTCTGCAGCAGCGGGCGCGGCCGCTGTTTCCACTCGCGCGGGTAACCGAGAGAAACCTCTTCGAAGCGCACCCCGTCGGCCCAGGTGGTCCGCGGGATGTGAAGGTGGCCGTAGACGACGACCGACGCGTTGAAGCGGCGGTGCCAGTCGTGAGTGCGTGTGGTGCCGCACCACTGGGCGAACTCCTGGTGGCGCAGCACTTTCAGCGGGTCACGGGTCAGCGGGAAATGGTTGACCAGGACGGTCGGCAGACCGTCCTGGTGTGCCGTCAGGCGCTGCTCGGTGAGGGCCAGGCGCGCCGCGCACCAGTCCTGCCTGCTCGGGTACGGATCCGGGTGGAGGAAGAACTCGTCGGTGCAGACGATGCCGGCCTCCTCCGCCCATGCGAGCGCCTCCCGCTGGGAGAGCCCCGGCGGGCGGAACGAGTAGTCGTAGAGCAGGAACAGGGGGGCGATCCTGGCCGGACCCCCCGGGCCGTGCCACACGGGATAAGGGTCCTCGGGCGTGAGCACGCCAATACGCCGGCACATGTCGACGAGGTACTTGTAACGCAGGTCGCCACGCAGTTGCACGGGGTCGTCGGCCAGCGTCCACAGTTCGTGGTTGCCGGGCACCCAGACGACGGTGGCGAAACGTTCCTTGAGGCGGGTGAGCGCCCACTCGATGTGGGGCGTCAGCTCGCCGACGTCACCGGCGACCAGGAGCCAGTCGGCGTCGGACGCCGGCCGGACCCCTTCGAGGATCTCACGGTTGTCGGGATAGGCGACGTGCAGGTCGCTGACGCCCCACAACCGCCCATCGGTCCTCTCGACATTGCTCACTTGTGCAGATTACAAATAGCGGTAATCGGTGGACAACCATCGCGAATCTTGTATCGGGTCCGCTACCTGCGGTTAAGGCGCCACCTACCTGGCCGCTGGAACGGGAGCATCGCCCCTGGCGGCAGCGCCGCCTTCGGCTTCCTCGTCACGACGACCGGCAGCACCAACGGCAAGCCGGCCGGCTTCACCCTGAACGGAGCCGTCCGCGACACGGCCTGACCGTGTCCCAAGGCCGTGGTCCTATCCTCGTCGATCGCCGGCGGTCGACCCAGCCCTGGGGTGGCCGGCGTCTCGGCACGGCCGCTTCCGCCTCACCCGGGCGGGGTGGGGGTCCCGCACTCCGGATGTGGCGGATACCACGCCCGTGACGCAGCAGATCGGGTGAGACCTGTCGCAGCAATCAGTGATCTCGTTCCCGGCCGAGGAAGCACGACAGGAGTCGCCTGAAGTCGTGCGGGTGCTCGAGCGCCGGCACGTGCCCGCATCGGCCGAGCACGTGCAGACGCACATCGGCCAGGTGTTCGAGCAGGGGCAGGGCTGCCGTCCCGAGCGGGGTGACTCGGTCCTCGGCTCCGTGGACGAGCAGCACGGGCGCGCGGATCCCTGCCAGCGTTTGCGCCGAGAGGGTGAGGTCGTCGGCCCAGCGTGCCCTGGGTGGCGGGAACAACGACGCGTATGCGGCCGCCCCCGCTTCCATTGCGGCCGCACGGGCCGCGACGGCCGACTCGGTCACGAGCGCCTGGTCGAAGACGAGGCGGCTCAACATGTCTCGTGCCCCGACCGGGCCGGCGGGGGCGGCCCAGAGCGCGTCGAGATCGGCGGACAGCGGCGCCCCGGGGGCACCCATCGTCGAGACCGCCACGACATGGGTGACCTGCTGGGGACGCGCGGCCGCCAACGCCAGCGCCACGGCGCCGCCCATGGAGTGGCCCACCACGGCGTAGCGCTCGGCACCGAGAGCATCCATCAGGCCCGCGGCCTGCTCCGTCCACAGCCGGAGCCCGCCCCGGGAGCCCGCCGGGATCGGTGTACGGCCGAACCCCGCCTGGTCAGGAGCCACCAGGTGCCAGGACGTGCCCAGCGCCTGTGCCGTCGCCGCCCAGGCTCCGGATCCGGTCGTACCGGGTCCGGAGCCGTGCAGCATCAGCACCGCGGGCCCGGTGCCGCTCTCCATGACGTGGACGGGGGAGCCGTCGACTGTGACGGTCCGAAGTGTCGTCACCGAGATGCCTCAGGTGCTCATGCCGATGCGGAGTTGACGGACTTCGAGAAGACCTCCATCATCACCCGGCCGAACTGCGGCATGTCGGGCCAGCCGCGGCAGGAGACGAGGTTTCCGTCCACGACGTCGGGAGCGTCGATGACCGTCGCGCCCGCGTTCTCCATGTCACCGGTAATGGGGGGGAAGCACGCCGTCTTGCGGCCCTTCAGCAGCCCGTACACAGCCGGCACCTGCGCGCCGTGGCACACCAGCGCGATCGGGAGGTTGCGCGCGAAGAAGTGCTCGGTGATGCGCCTGACGTCGGGGTCGACCCGGATCCACTCGGGGGCACGTCCCCCAGGAATGATGAGGGCGTCATAGCGCTCGACGTCTACCTCGGCCCAGGGCACGTCGACCGGCAGCTTCCGGCCGTTCTTCTCCACGTAGGCGTCGGAGTTGGGGTCGAACTCGTGGATGACCAGCTGAACGTCACGCAACGTCCGTGACGAGACGTCGACGTCCCAGCCGCCCTCCTGTACGCGATAGTAGGGATACATGGTGTCGAGCTCCTCGGCGGCGTCGCCGGTAAGGAGCAGTGCTCTGGGCACCTGCTTCTCCTCGCATCTGAGGGGGGTGAGGTAGATCCGATCCGATCCGATCTGATTGGTTAGCATTCCTCGGCCCGGCCCGCCCGTCAAGCCCTTACCGCTATTCGTCCGTATCCTTGACCTCGTCGAACAAGCGCCGGAACCGCTCGCCGGACAGCAGGATGTGCCGGCGCATGGCGTAGGCGGCGGCGTCGGGGTCGCGTGCGGCGATCGCGGCCACGACTTCTTCGTGCTCGGCCATGGCCAGGTGGGTGACCTGGGTGTCGTGGAGAAGCCGGAACAGGTGCACGTGCGTGTGCAGGCGAGCGAGCGCTTCGCGGATGACCTGGTTCTCCGCGCTCAGGGCGACGAGATCGTGAAAAGCGGCGTCGCGCAGCCCGAAGGCGCCATAGGCCATGATCCCGTTGCCCCCCTCCAGCTCCGCCATCTCCTCCAGCATTCGTCGCAGACCGGCCACCTGCTGGGGGGATGCGCGTTCGGCGGATCTGCGCGCCGCCGCCGGCTCGAGGAGCAGGCGGAGCTCAAGCATGTCCTCGAATCGTTGACGGGTGATTTGCGGGGGAATGCGATAGCCGGCATGGGGCACACGCACGACCAGGCCCTCCGCCTCCATGCGGTTGAGAGCGTCTCGGATCGGCGTCTGCGAGACCCCAAGCTCCCGCGCCAGGACGTCGATCGTGACACGGGAGCCAGGCTCGATCCGTAGCGACATCAGCTGTCCGAGCAGCGTGTCGTACACCTCGTCGGCGAGCCGGCCGCGAGATCTTCGCGGGGGCGTTCCGCCCGTCATGGCCCCACGGCGCCGCGCGATCATCACTTCGTCGTCCATCGTGACGTGAGGTCCTTTCTTGGGTTTTCGGGAACCTGTTGACGTCGGTCGCAACGCTGCGGGATATTGACGCCCCCACGCGGATCGTATAGGAAAGGTGCCGGATGCCAGCCATCCTCCACCCATTACGAAACCGCCCGTCATCGCTCCGCTTCGATCAGTTGGAGCTTCTATGAGCATGTCGACGTCGGTCCTACTCGATCCGCCACTGGACCGCACAAGGACCGAAGAACTTCTCGACTGCTTGAAGCCCGATTACGTCGCGGCGTACTCGTGACGCCGGTCTGCGGGTCAGCCCCTGCGACAGCCGGCAACACGCCTGAACACCCCCCAGACTGCCCGGCGAAGCACGCAGCAGGGCTCCAGACGTCCCCACCCCCAGAAAGCAGGCAAGAGGATGCGGTATCCGAAGCGAATAGGACGACTGTCCGTTCCCGGTCGAACGGTGCGGCTGGCGACGGCGGCCATGTTGATGGTCACGACCATGGCGGCTTGCGGCCAGGACGACGGCGCGCAGGCGGGCGCCCCCAAGGCGCCGGCGACCGTCCCGGAGCTCACCAAGGACCCGCTGACCCTCAAGTTCATCTGGTTCGACTGGCCGCCCGCTCACGCGCTGGAGGACTTCGCGAACGCGGAGTACAAGAAGGTGCGGCCGAACGTCACCGTCAAGGTCAACACCGTGCCGAACGCGAACTGGCACGACGCGATGTTCACCCAGTTCGCAGCGCACAAGACCGACTTCGACATCGCGATCCTGGACTCGCAGCACATCGGCGAGGCCGTGACGAACGGCAACATCCTCGACATCACCGACTTCGTCAAGAAGAACATCGACGTCAAGGCCTACAACCCGTACCTCCTGGCGGCCTACGGCCAGTACCCGCAGGCGGAGACCGGCAAGCGCGACGAGAACGCCAGCTTGTACGGCCTGCCGCTGCTCGGCGACACCTGGACGATGATCTACCGCAAGGACCTGATCGGCGACAAGCCACCGCAGACGTGGGACGAGATGATCTCGGTCGCCGAGAAGTGCCAGGCGGACAACCCCGGCGTCAGCGGGCTGGCTTTCCACCAGGCCAACGGCTCCGACGCCGCGGCCGTCACCTACAACACGGTCAACGGCGTCTACGGCGGCAACCTCTGGGACGCCAAGACGCGCAAGATCGACGGTGTTCTCAACGACGCTGCGGGCCAGGAGGCGATGGACGTCCTGGTCAACAAGATGAAGCCGCTGACCGCCAAGGGCTCCGGCAACTGGTTCATCGACGAGGTGAACGCGGCGGTCGCCCAGGGCAAGGCGTGCATCGCGTTCAACTGGATCGCCGCGAGCGGCGGCCTGCTCGACCCGAAGCAGTCGACGCTCGGCACCACGCGGGAGCAGATTCTCGACAAGCTGGGTTTCGCCCCCCTGCCGAGCCAGAAGACGAACCTGGTGCCTCTCGGCGGCATGGGGATGCACGTGTCGGCCTACTCGCCCACGGCGAACCAGGCGGAAGCCCTGAACTTCATGAAGTGGTTCGAGCAGGCTGACATCCAGAAGAAGTGGGCCGCGGCCGGTGGCGTGCCGGCGCGTACGGACGCCCTGCAGTCGCCCGAGTTCCTCAACGCCGGGCCGTTCAACAAGGTGTACGCCGACTCGGTCGCGCGGATGCGGGACATGTGGAACGTACCCGAGTACGCGCGCCTCGTCGACATCGAGAACACCAACGTGAACGCGGCTCTCAACGGCGCGAAGAAGCCGAAGGACGCGCTCGACGAGATCGCCAAGCAGCAGCAGAGCGTGCTCGACTCCGGCAACCGCAAGGGCGGCGGCGGACTGTGAGTGACCCCGTCCCCCTGACGACCGACCACGGGCAGGTGGCGTCCGCGACGCCGCCTGCACCGGGCCGGGCCCGCCGCCGCTTCGGCGACCGCGGGCTCGCCGTAACCTTCATCTCTCCGGCGCTGCTGCTGTTGCTCGCAATGTCGGTGTTCCCGTTGCTGTGGGCGTTGTACCTGTCCTTCACCGACTACTCGGCCACCCGCGGGGGGCCGGCCCACTTCGTCGGGCTCGAGAACTACACCGCCATCCTGACTTCGGCGCAGGTCCACCTGAGGGCCTTGACGACGTTGGTCTACGTGGTCGGCGCGGTCACCCTGCAGACCGTGCTGGGTTTCTCCATCGCCTACCTGATCGCGCGGCGCACGCACGGGCGAGGAGTGCTGACCACTCTGTTCCTGGTCCCGATGATGCTGTCGCCGGTCGTGGTCGGGCTGTTCTGGCGATTCATGCTCGACGCGCAGTTCGGCGTGATCAACAGCATGCTCGGCTCGCTCGGCCTGGGACAGGTGGAGTGGCTCACCCAGCAGCGGACGGCACTGCTCTCCCTGATCGTGGTCGACACCTGGCAGTGGACGCCGTTCATCATGCTCATCGCACTCGCCGGCCTCACCGCGGTTCCCAAGTACCTGTACGAGGCCGCCTCGATCGACCGGGCGTCCGAGTGGTTCCGGTTCCGCACCATCACTCTTCCGCTGGTGTGGCCGCTGCTCCTCATCGCCGTGTTGTTCAGGGCCATCGAGGCATTCCGGCTGTTCGACCTCGTCTACATCCTCACCAACGGTGGTCCCGGAGTCTCCACCGAGACGTTGTCGTTCCACGTCTACAAGGTCGGGTTCCTGGGCTTCAACACCGGAACCGCCTCGGCGTACGGGATCCTCATGGTCCTCATCGTCATCGTCCTGACGCAGCTCTACCTGCGCTACTTGAACAAGCTCAAGGAGGACTGATGGCCGTCTCCGTCGACGAGGCCGTGTCCACGGGTCCTGCCCGGGACAACACGCCCTCCGCGCGTCGCTCCGGCGGCCGGGGCCGCGCCGTGCTGGAGGTCGCGCTGCTGGCCGTGCTGGCCGTCGTGATGCTCTTCCCGGTGCTGTGGATGATCGAGACGTCCATCAAGGAGAACCGGGACGTCTACGCCATCCCGGCCAAGTTCTTCGACTTCAAGGTCACTTTGGACCATTTCAAGGACGTGTTCGTCGCCTCCGGCAGCGGTCGCTCGGCCTTGTCCGTCTCCTTCCTCAACTCCGTCGTGGTCGCCGGGGTCTCCACGGCGCTGGCCACCGTGCTGGGGGTCCCCGCGGCCTGGGCCTACTCACGCTTCTCCGTGAAGGCCAAGAAGGACCAGCTGTTCTTCATCCTGTCCACCCGCTTCATGCCGCCCGTGGTGGTCGTGATCCCGATCTTCCTCATGTACCGCCAGGTCGGACTCATCGACAGCAAGCTCGGCCTGATCCTCATCTACGCCGCGTTCAACGTCCCGTTCACGATCTGGATGATGAAGGGGTTCGTCGACGAGGTGCCCGCGGAGTACGAGGATGCCGCCATGCTCGACGGCTACACCCGCTTGCAGGCGTTCTGGAAATTCACCCTTCCCCTGCTTCTGCCCGGCATCGCCGCGACGGCGGTCTTCGCACTGATCTTCTCGTGGAACGAGTTCGTGTTCGCCATCTTCCTTACCTCCAGTGACAGCGTGCGGACGGCCCCACCCGCCATCGCCGGCCTCATCGGCGGAACCACGGTGGACTGGGGTCTCGTGGCCGCCGCCTCCGTGGTGTTCGCCCTGCCGGTACTCGTCTTCGCCTACCTGGTGCGCAAGCACCTCGTCGCCGGTGTGACGCTCGGGGCGGTGCGACGCTGATGGCGGGCATCGAGGTGACCGCCCTGCACAAGCGCTACCCGGACGGGACGGTCGCGGTCGAACACGTCGACCTGTCCATCGGCGACGGCGAGCTGTTCGTGATGCTCGGCCCTTCGGGTTGCGGCAAGACGACCACGCTGCGGGCCATAGCCGGCCTGGAGAGGCAGACGACGGGCGACATCCGCATCGGCGACACGCTGGTCAACGACCTGCCGCCGGCCGAGCGCGACATCGCCATGGTGTTCCAGTTCTACGCGCTCTACCCGCATCTGAAGACCCGCGACAACCTGGCGTTCCCCTTGCGGGCCGAGGGACTGCCCAAGGCGGAGGTGCGCGAGCGGGTCGACGAGGCCGCCCGGCTGATGCGGCTCGGTCCGCTCCTGGACCGGCGACCGCACCGGCTGTCCGGCGGGGAGCAACAGCGCGTCGCGCTTGCTCGCGCCCTGGTGCGACGACCGCGCGCATTCCTCATGGACGAACCCCTCACCAACCTGGACGCGGAGCTGAGGGAGGACATGCGCACGGAGATCAAGCACCTGCAGGGGGAGCTGGGGGCGACGATGGTCTACGTCACCCACGACCAGGTCGAGGCGATGTCGCTCGGGCACAGAATCGCCATCCTCAACAAGGGCCGCGTCGAGCAGGTCGGCACGCCGCTGGAGGTTTACGACCGCCCGGCGAGTCTTTTCTGCGCCGCGTTCATCGGCTCCCCGCCGATGAACCTGATCGAGGTGGAGGTGGCCGACGGGAAGCTGCGCGGTCAGGGCGGACTGGTCCTCACGCCACCGCCGGGCCTGCCGCGCGACCGTCGCCTGGTCGCGGGCGTCCGGCCGGAGGCGCTGGAAGTCACGGAACCAGGGGCGGAAGGTTCGGTCCCGGCCCGCGTGGTCTCGGCGGAGTGGCTGGGCGACGAGATCATCTACGTGGTCGACCACGGCGGTCAGCGCGACGTGCGGGTTCGGATGCCCCCGACTGTCCGTTTCGCCGCTGACGCACCGGTCGGGCTGCGGCAGACCGGCGGGCCCCCGCCGGTGTACGACGTGAGCACGGAAGAGCTGGTGGCCTGATGGGAACCCTGGCAGCGCACGGGCTGTGCAAGTCCTTCGACAAGGTCCAGGCCCTGGACGGGGTGACGCTGGACGTGCCGGACGGCTCGTTCTTCGTCGTGCTGGGACCCTCCGGGGCAGGCAAGACGACGACCCTGCGAGCGATCGCCGGCCTTGAGAAGCTCGACGCCGGGTCGGTGTACCTGGACGGGAGGGACGCGACCGGCGACCCCCCGGCCGCACGCGACCTGGCCATGGTCTTCCAGAGCTACGCCCTCTACCCGAAACTCACGGCGTACGAGAACATCGCTTCGCCGCTGCGGGCACGCCGCCGTTCTTCGAGCGAGATCGCCGCTGCCGTCGAGCGGATGTCGAACCTGCTGCACATCGAACGTCTGCTGCAGCGTCGTCCGGCGCAGATGTCGGGCGGTGAGATGCAGCGTGTCGCCCTGGCCCGGGCGCTGGTCCGTAGCCCGCGCGCGTTCCTCATGGACGAGCCGCTGACGAACCTCGACCTCAAGCTCCGCGTCGAGATGCGCACCGAGCTCACCCGCATCCACCGGAGCCTCGGCACGACCTTCGTCTACGTGACCAACGACCAGGTCGAGGCCTTGTCCATGGCCGACCAGGTCGCGGTCCTCAAGGAGGGGAAGGTGCAACAGGTCGGTACGCCGACCGAGGTGTACGAGCGTCCGGCCAACCAGTGGGTCGCGGGATTCGTCGGAAGCCCGCGGATCGGTCTGCTCGCCTGCCACGCCGAGGGAGATCGTCTGGTCGGCGCGGCAGGCTGGACGCTGCCGCGGCCCCGCTGGACCACGGCTGAGAACGGCCGTCCGCTGCTGCTTGGCCTGCGCTCGGAAGACCTGTCCGTCGAGCGGCGCGGGGACGCGTCGTTGCCGGGTGAGCTCTACGGCCTTGAGCCGCTCGGTGACCGGACGGTGGTCGACGTCCAAGTGGGGACGGAGATCCTCAAGGTCAAGGCGCGACCCACCTTCACCGGTACGCCGGGCGAGCGGCTGCAGGTCATGGTCGACCTGGACCGTGCGCACCTGTTCGACGCGGGCACCGGGCTGTCGCTGTCCGAGGCCGGGAGGTAACCGCCCGGGAGGTAACAGCCCGGAAGGTAACAGCACAGGGCGGCGACGTCGACATGCGCCCGCACGTGGCAGTCGAGCCTCGGCGCCATGGGTGAGCACGGCCTGACGACGCCGAAGCAGCCATGGCCCGGGAAGGCGATCGGCGGCGCGGGGCGTCGCCCTGCGGCGAGGGCCGTCGCCACGTTCGACCCGCTCGGCGATCTCGACCCCGACGAGGCCGTGTGACCCGTTCGTCAACGCGCGTGGCGCGATCGCCGAGGTCACGCTGGACATCACCAAGAACATCTCAGGAGGCGACGCAGTGAGTGACCCGATGAACGTCCTGGCCCCCGAGCACCGGCGGCTCCGGATCGGCGACGCCTGGCGCGACGCCGCCAGTGGAGCCACCTTTCCCGTCGAGGACCCGGCGACCGGCAAGACCATCGCCGAGGTGGCGGACGCCGGCGTCGTCGACGGGCTCGCCGCTCTGGACGCGGCGAGCACGGCGATGGCGGAGTGGGCGGCGACCCCGCCGCGACAACGGTCAGAGTTGTTGAGGGCGACGTACCTGGCGCTGACCGAGCGATCCGAGGAGGTCGCCCGGCTGATAACGCTCGAGATGGGCAAGCCGCTCGCCGAGGCTCGGGCAGAGGTGGCCTACGGCGCCGAGTTCTTCCGTTGGTTCGCCGAGGAGGCGGTGCGCGTCGAGGGGCGTTACAACACCGCTCCCAATGGTGGATATCGCGTCCTCACCGTGCCGAAGCCGGTCGGACCGTGCGTCTTCGTGACGCCCTGGAACTTTCCGTTGGCCATGGGCACCCGCAAGATCGCTCCGGCGCTGGCGGCGGGCTGCACGACGATCACCAAGCCGGCCGCCCAGACGCCGCTCACCATGCTGTTCCTGGCCCGCATCATGGAGGAGGTCGGCGTACCCCCGGGCGTCGTCAACGTCGTGACGACCAAGCGTTCCGGCGAGGTGGTCTCGGCACTGCTGGCCGACCGCCGGACCCGCAAGCTTTCGTTCACCGGATCGACCGAGGTCGGGCGCGTGCTGCTACGGCAGGCGGCGGACAACGTGCTGCGCACCTCCATGGAACTGGGCGGCAACGCGGCCTTGATCGTGTGTGCCGACGCGGACCTGGATGTCGCGGTCGACGGCGCCATGGTGGCCAAGATGCGCAACATCGGGGAGTCCTGCATCGCGGCCAACCGGATCTACGTCGAGGAGCCGGTGCGCGAGGAGTTCACGGCGCGCTTCGTCGAGCGGATGGGCGCGCTCTCGGTGGGCCATGGTCTCGACGACGGCGTGAACGTCGGCGCGTTGATCGACGAGCCCTCGGTGACCAAGATCGACGAGCTCGTCACCGACGCGGTCGGTCGCGGCGCCCGTGCCCTGGTGGGCGGCGAGCGGCCGGATGGGCCGGGCCACTTCTACCCGCCCACGGTCCTCGTCGACGTGCCCGAGGACGCGCAGATCCTGCAGGAGGAGATCTTCGGCCCGGTGGCGCCGATCATCTCGTTCACGTCCGACGACGAGGTGATCGCGAAGGCCAACGACACCGAGCACGGCCTGGCCGGCTACGTCTTCACTCGTGACCTCCAGCGGGCGCTCCGGTTCGCCGAGGGGTTGGAGACGGGGATGATCGGCATCAACCGTGGTCTGATCTCTGACCCGTCTGCTCCGTTCGGAGGCGTGAAGCAGTCCGGGATCGGCAAGGAGGGGTCGCACGAGGGCATCCTCGAGTACCTCGACGTCACCTACGCGGCGATCGACCTACCGTGACCGGCCTGCTGCTCAGGGTGCCCGCCGAGGACCACCGCGCCCCGTGCACACATGACCTGACCGGCCTCCACCCGTGGGGCGGGACCCCGGTCATGGTCGGCACGAATCCGCCGGCACCAGGGGACACCGTCCTCGATTCCGGCGGGGTGCGCGCCACAGACACGGCCGCGGCGGTGGAGGGGGCGACCAGCCCTTTCGGCGTTCCCCAAGGCCACGCCCTCAGGCTCGTGATCGAGGTGCAGGTCGCGACCTCGACTCGCACCGCCCTTGGCGACGATGTCCCGGTCTCGCAGGCGACCTGGACGTCCGCCCAGCAAATCACCGCCGACGTTCCAGAGAGGCACTGACATGCTTGAGACCGTCCGCGGACCACGCCAGCTGATAGTGGGCGAAGGGGTCGCGCAGAACATCCCACGAGTGGTGGCCGAGTGTGGCTCGCGAGTCCTCATCGTGACCGACCGGTTTCTTCTGGGGCAACCGGGTGTGGCCGAGATCGTGGCCGCCGTGCGGGAGAAGGTCGCAGTCGTCGGGGTGTTCGCCGACGCGACTCCGGATGTGCCACTCGCCGATGTCGCCCTGGCCGTCTCGGCCGCCGCAGAGGTGGACGCCGACGTGATCCTCGCCATCGGGGGCGGCACGGTGATCGACCTCGCCAAAATCGTCGGCGTGATCCGGCGCCACGGTGGGACGCCGCGCGACTTCTACGGCGAGTCGAAGGTGCCGGGGCCGACGTTTCCTCTCGTCGCGGTCCCGACGACGTCGGGCACCGGCTCCGAGCTCACGCCCGTCGCGGTGTTGACCGACCCGGACCGCGAGCTGAAGGTGGGGGTCTCCAGCGTCCACATCGTGCCCGACTTCGCCATCGTCGACCCCGAGCTCACCTACTCCTGCCCTGCGACCGTCACCGCCCACTCCGGCATCGACGCGTTCTGTCACGCGGTGGAGAGCTACACCGCGCGACCCCGGCCCCACGGACCGCGCGACCCGGTGGAGCAGGTCTTCCTCGGCCGCAACGCGATCACCGATCACTACGCGCTCCTGGCCGCGGAGCGGATCGCCCGCAGCCTGCCCCGTGCCGTCAGGGACGGAGGCGACAAGGACGCGCGCGCGGACATGTCCTATGGGTCCATGCTGGCCGGGCTCGCATTCGCCCACGCGGGCACCGCGGCTCCGCACGCCCTCCAGTACCCCATCGGCGCAGCCACCCACACGCCGCACGGCCTGGGCGTCGGGCTGCTGCTGCCCTACGCGCTGGACGCGGCCAGGGATGCCATCAGCGACCGGCTGGCCATCCTCGCCCGGGTGTGCGGGCTCGACGTGACCGACGCCTCGGACGCCGAGGCCGCGGATACGTTCCTCACCTGGCTCGACGGGCTCCTCGCCGACATCGGCATCCCTCGCACCTTGGCGGACATCGGCGTGGCACGCGCCGACCTCCCGCGCTTCGCGGAGATGGCCAGTGGCGTCACCCGCTTGATCCAGAACCATCCAGGCCCGGCCGACACCGCCAGCCTGACCGCGATCCTCGAAGCGGCCTGGAGCGGGGACCGGACCCGACACGTCCTGACTCCGGGGCAGAGATAGTGACGGGCCTTTCACATGACGACGAGTTCCCTCTCCTACCCTGAGTATCCGAAATGTCGGCTACGTCTTAATTGAGCCGCCCATTGCCAGGCCTGGCGCACGGCTGCACGCCCACCAGGCCTGGCCACGGCCTCAACAGCCACAACCCCGCCGGCCCACCTCGCTCCACGCGGTGACATAACGTCATCATTCCGCTGCGGATAGACCAACGCGAGTGAGCAGCCGAATCAATCGCATCTGCTCCCGGCCCCGACCGGGCCGGTCACCACCCCAAGATCATTTCACTGCCCGCCCAACAGGTGGCCGGCGCTTCGGGCCTCGTCGCCCGTCCGCCCGGATGGGCCCCTGCGCGTCAAAACAGGGTGTCAAGCGGTCGTGGGTTCAAATCCCGCCGTCCCGACACTGTTCATTGTCATCGGTGTCGAGCCGGCCCGAACGCGGCAGGGCGCCGCACCCGACCGGCTCAACCGGCATCTTCGCGAGCTGGCGTAGGCCCGGCCTGCACGCCGCCTCGGTCCACCACACCACCTGCCGCTCTGGGATTGCCGCCGGCCGCCAGGAACGGCGGCAATCCCGTCTGCTGTGCCCGTTACGAAAGCAGTAGATACGCTCCTGCGGCTACGGCGGCGGCGACAGGCGGTGTGCACAACCATGCGATCAGAAGGTCACGGACCGTCTTCTTGTTGAGCCTGGAGAGATCGTTGGCCGCGATGCCGGAGATGGCCCCCGCCGACACCTGCGTGGTCGACATAGGCAAGCCCAACATGGCGCCCAGCCCGACGAGGCTCGCGGTCGTGAGGTTGGCGGTGAAACCTTCGACATGAGGAATCTTGATAACGGAGTACGCGAGCCGGTCGGCGATGCGAGAGCCCGCCACAACACCTCCGATGGCCATGGCCGCGGTGACGGCGAACAGCAGGCCGGTCGGGGTCATCCCGCCCACCAGCGCGAAGGAGCCGATAGCAACGATCTTTGGCGCGTCGTTGAGGCCCCGGGCGAAGCTCGCCAGGCCGCTTGTCGCCCAGTGCGCGATTCCGATGACTTGCTGCGTTCTGGTCGGCTCGACCTGTGTCGTCAGGGTCGCGACCGGCGCCGCACCGCGGTCTGGGACCGGAGCCTGGATTCTTTCCTTTCTCGCAGTACGGATCGTCACGACCTTCCGGGTGATGATCCCTAATACGGCTGAGATGGCGTAGGCCACCAGGATGCTCAGCAGCAGCGGCTGCACGACCTTCCCGAGCAGTCCGTTCCACTCGACCGCGGAGCCGGCGAACAAGCTTCCCGCGCCGAGAAGCGAGCCGACCAGGGCATGGGTGGTGGAGACGGGCAATTTCAGGACGGTAGCCAAGACGACCCAGAAGATGGTTCCGATCAGCACCGCGACCGTGAAAGCCGGGGTGGGCTTGGCGGAGACGATCCCTTTGGAGAACAGATCGGTCATCTTGGAGGCCAACGTCAACGAGACGAGGCAGCCGAGGGTGGTGGCTACGGTGCCCCACGCGATGGCCGTGCGGATTTTCGTCACGCCCGCGCCGGCGAGCGTGGCGACACCCTTCGGTACGTCGTTCGCTCCGTTGGCGGCGGCCAGTAAGAGCACGAGCAGAAGTACGAGCACTTCCATGGGCATGCCTCCGGGGGGTAGCGGTGCTGGTGGGGGAGCGCGCGCATCGAGAGGTATGGCTGGACCGGACTACACGTCCGCGGGCATCAGACCGAAGAGCAGTCTCGAAACCGGCGCATCAGGCGCCGTCTTCCACAGGGTCAGCAGCCGCAGTTGCCTTCTACGTCGGCGCACGTCCTGCGGCCGGAGTGGCGCCGCCCGGCCACGTACCAGTTGCAGCCCTGCGCCGTGAGCGACCGCGGGGAACGGTCCGTGGTACAGCGCACCGGCGCCGTGGCGGACTGACACATGTCGTCGTTGATGTCGACTCTCAGAACGGAGCCGGCTGGACCGAGGGTCTGTGTGGCGATGAAACAGACCTTCCCGGCGCCGCTGCCCAGGTCGAGCACCCGCTCGCCCGGTCGTACGTAGCTGACGGGATCTCCGCGGCCGTAATCCTTCTCCAATACATCTGAGGGAGTTTCCGCAAGGTCTCGCGGATCGGGGCAGCACGGGACCGCCTCGGGGACCCGCGACGCGGCGCTGTAAAGCTGTAGCGTTGTTGTACGGCCTGTTCGACGTTAACGCTCAAATCACCGGCCTTTGGATCGTAGATCCCCTGCCCGACGGCAATAGCGTCGGGACTGTCGGAGCTATCGTCAAGACCTGGGGATGAAGATCCTGTGAACGGCTGTTGACTGATCCTCGACGGCCGGTGATTCCTCGAGCCGCTCGACGGCGCACCTTCGACGGGCGTGGCCCCGGCGCGGGCCAGGGCGACGAGATGGGGCGCGTTGACCGCGCCGGCGCTTCCGCGCCGCCTCGATCAGCTTTGAAGGCCATCGCCAGTCCGGCCGTGCGGGAACCCGGCCCCTTGGTGACCTTGGTGCTATGCAGACGGTGGCGAAGGTCGACTCGCTTGCCCGCGCCGACCGACTGCTCAGCAACAGCATATTTTCGGCTGTCCGGAGATGGGCCATCGCGGTGCCTGGCTCTCGGCGCGGCGGTCGGGTGAACCTCCCGGAAATTGGCGCTACCAAATCGCATCGATATCTGTAAATATCAGTTCGGATGGTGCTGAAAGCGGCGCGTCGGGTCAGGTGACGACAGGTCGACTGGTGTGGTGCGGCAGGACGTCATGCGGTATGTCGTGTCAAGGGGAGGCCTAGCGTGCGTGGCTCGGCAGCACGTCTCGACCGGATCGGTGATTTTTGGTGAGCCCGGCGTTGCCTCGCCGGGCGCTGGCCGAGTACGTGGGCACGCTGCTGCTGGTGACGGTGGTGGTCGGGTCGGGGATCATGGGGCAGGAGCTTTCGCCCGATGACGCGGGGCTCCAGCTGCTGGAGAACTCGACGGCGACGGTCTTCGGGCTCGGGGTGCTGATCCTCGTTCTCGGCCCGATCTCCGGGGCGCACTTCAATCCGGTGGTCACGCTGGCCGACTGGTGGGTGCACCGCAAGCTTTCGCTCTCCGACGTGGGGGTCTACGCCGCCGTGCAGATCGCCGGCGCCATCAGCGGGGCCGTGCTGGCCAACGCGATGTTCGGCAAGGCCGCCGTCACCTGGTCCACACACGACCGCTCGGCCGGGAACCTCCTGCTCGGTGAGCTGGTCGCCACGGCGGGGCTGGTGCTCGTCATCTTCCTGCTGGTCCGCGCGGGGAACGCCCGCCTGGCACCGGTCGCGGTCGCCTCCTATATCGGCGCGGCGTACTGGTTCACCTCGTCGACCAGCTTCGCGAACCCGGCCGTGACCATCGGCCGGGCCTTCTCCGACACCTTCGCCGGGATCGCCCCGTCCTCGGTGCCCGGGTTCGTCGTCGTCCAGCTGATCGGCGGCGTGATCGGTCTCGCGCTGGTCGCCGGGCTGTACGGCCGGGATCCGGGTGCGGTGACGGCCGGACGGGTAGAGGCCGACCCCCTGCTCGCCGATCGCACGCTGTGATCTGGCGGAATTGGCGGACATGCTGTATGGCGTAATTCCGAAAAGTATCGTAATCGGCATGTAACATGAGCCGCGTGCATGAATAGGAAATCTTGTCAAGACCCTTGACCATTGCCGTCGGCCCCTTTTAATGTGCATTTGCCGCATACATCGATAGTTATCAATGTAGTTCACCTGGTCGAGATGGGGGGCGCTGTGGGAGGAAAGGAGCGCACCGCATCCTCCGCTCCATCGCATTCGACTCCGGGAGTAGACGCTCTCGCCGGCTGGCGGGGATCGTACGTCTGGGCCACGCTCATCGGCCTGGCCATCGGCGTGCTGCTCTGCGTCCTCAACGTGCTGGTCCTGTTCCGCACCGGCACGTCCTTCGGAGGGTCGGCGCTGGTGGCCGCGCTGGGCGCGGCGCTGCTCCGGGTGGCGGGAGCGCTCAGCTGGCAGGGTCTCTTCGTCGTCTTCTCCATCGCGTCCAGCGGATACATGGCCACGGCCGCGCTGGACACCGGCATCGGAGCCGTCGTCCTACGGGCCGGTGAGCTGCCGGCCTGGGGTTTCCTGGTGGTGCTGGCGATGGCCGCGAACGCCGTGGGCATCCTCCTCGGCGGGCTCGTCGCGCGGGCGCTGGTGGTCGCCGAGAGGCTGCCTTACCCGACCCTGAAGCCGGCCATCACCCTGATGGCGTCGCTCAGCAGCCCCAAGGACGGGGAGAGCGACCGGCTCGGCCGTATGCTGCCGATCGCCGCCGGCGTGGGCGCCGCGTCGGCCCTGGGGGTCGCCCTGTGGGGCCACGACGTCACGCCGGAGGTCACGGGCACCCATCTGGCCTTGGCCCTCTCGCCGTTGTTGTACGGGGTCGGGTTCCTCATCGGCCCGCGCGCGTGCGCCTGGCTCGCGGCCGGCGCGGCGTACACCGTCGTCGTGTGGGCGGTCCAGGACGGCACAGAGGGCCGGTCCGTGGCGTACACCGACCATTTGTCCTATCCCTGGGTGCTCGCCGCCGGCGTCGGCATCATCCTCGGCTACTCCCTCGCCTCGATCGCCCGGGTCCGCGGCCCGCTGGCGCGTTCCCTCCAGGGTGGCCGTCTGCTCCCGGGCCGTACGCGGTGGCTCGCCGTCGCCGTCCTCGCGGGAACGGCGCTCCTGGCGCTGGTGTACCCGTCCCTTCTGCGCTACCTCGGCTACGGCCTGCTCGGCGTCGTGCTGCTCGCCGTGATGACCGTGTTCCTCACCCGGGCCGGCGGCGAGATCGGGCTGGTGCCGTTGTCCCCGGCGCTGTACTTCAGCGTCGTGGCCTTCGCCATTTCCGGCGCGGACCAGACGGCGGCGTTGCTCATGGCCTCGACCATCTGTTGCGCGGCCCTCGCCGCCGTGTACTTCACCTACTCGGTGAAGGTCGCCCACGACCGTCCCGAGGGCCTGCACGAGCCGCCCAGGCGGCTGACGGGCTGGACGCAACTGGCGGGCGGCCTGGCCGGCGCCGTGGTCGGCGTCCTGGTGATCGCGGTGCTCAGCCGCGCGGGTGTGCTCGGAGGACGTTCCTTCCCCGCCCCTGTGGCCACCGCGGTCCAGTTCGTGGACGCCACCGTCCGGGGATCGACCGCATACCCCGCCACCGTGGCCCTCGCGCTGGGCGTTTCCGGCCCCCTGGGCCTGGGCCTGGCCTTCACCTCGGCCATGCCCACGATGATCGGCCTCGGAGTGCTGCTTCCCCCCGCAGACTCGCTGACCCTCGCCGCCGGAGGTCTGACCCAGTGGCTGCTCACCCGCCGCAACCCCGGGCGGCGCAGTGGCACCGAGATCGTCGCCTCCGGCCTGATCATCGGCGAGGGCCTGATCACCGTCGCGGTGCTCATCGTGCGGGAGGTCCTGAGGTGACCCGCCACCTGGGGCACGCGCCCCACCAACGACTCTCTCCGCCATGTCGCGGCGGGGAGCGGGCCGGAGAGCGCGGCAGAGATCACAGTGGAGGAGGTGATACCTATGATCGCCATTTCCATGATCGAGAACGCCGAAGTGTCCGAGAAGCAGACCGACTGCTGCACCGCCATGCGCGGCCGGAAGAACCTCGACGTCGTGACCAGCATCATGGCCAACGACCCCGACGGCTGCGAGTGACCGTGGCCGGCGGACCGTACGACACCGGTATCCCCTGCCGCGCCCTCCAATTCCCGGCCCACCCCCTCACCCACCCCCCGGCGGCACCACGGACACCGTTTCTGGGAGACACACCATGCTTGTGAGCCCGAACACCGTCACCTTCTCGGTGGAGCTCCCCGAGGGCACCCTGGACCCGGCCTATCTCGACGAGAGCGGCAAGGTGAGCGTCCTCGCCAACGCGGTGTCCGGATCGATGGACATCGTCACCCCCGCCGAGGTCGCCGTGCTGGAACGAGTCCGCGCCGGAGACGCCGCCGTCGACCGTGAGCTCGTGGCCGGCCTGCTGGAGCGCGGATACGTCTGCACCGACCCGGCCGAGGAGGAGGCGCGCTACCGCGCCATCGTCGACGGCTACTTCCAGGCGATCCAGGAAGCGCCGTTCCAGTTCATGTTCATCCCGTCGTTCGTGTGCAACCTGGCGTGCCCGTACTGCTTCGAGGGCGAGCTGACCACCAGGAGCCCGCGCATGGACGAGGAGATGATCGAGGCCGCGTTCGACACGATCCCCGAGATCCAGGACCGGCACCAGAACTCCGGCCCGCCGTACATCACCCTGTTCGGCGGGGAACCGCTGCTGGACACGCCGTACCAGCGCGGCGCCGTCGAGCAGATCCTGCGCGGCTCGTACGACCGCGGCTACCCGGTCACCGCGATCACCAACGGCGTGGCACTGGACGCGTACGTGCCGATGCTGCTCAAGTACGGCTGCGAGGAGGTCCAGGTCAGCCTGGACGGCACGCCGAGGACCCACGACACCCGGCGGGTGTTCCGCAACGGCAAGCCGACGTTCGAGCTCATCGAGCGCAGCATCGACGTGGCCGCGGAGGCCGGCATCCGCGTGCTGATCCGGGTGCTCGTCGACGAGGACAGCGTGGACGACATGCCGCGCTTCGCGGAGTTCGCGCAGGCCAAGGGGTGGCTCGACCACCCGAAGATCCGCCTGTTCAACGGCTTCACCAAGGCCACCACGTTCCTGTACGTCACCCCCGACCATCCCGAGGAGAAGCGCAAGCGCATGGTCCGGGGGGATGTCAAGGCCGGGCTCCAGGAGGCCTTCTGGCGCATGGTTCAGCAGAACCCCCTGGTGGACCGCATGCTGCAGCCCGACCTGGCCCGCATCAGGTCGGCCGTCCTGGAGGGCGACCGCCTGCGGCCCAACCTCCAGGGGTGCAGCGCCGGCACGAGCGTCGTCGCCTTCGACCCCAACGGCAAGATCTACGGCTGCCCGGAGACCGTGGGCCGCCCCCAGCACGCCTGCGGGACGTTCTACCCCGAGTTCAGCTACGCGGCCGGCTATCGGGATCCGTGGCGGCACCGCCACGTGGACACGGTGCCCATGTGCCGCGACTGCAACGTGAAGTTGTTCTGCGGGGGCGGCGGCTGCCCAATCAAGGCGTGGGCGGCCAACGGCGGCGACTTCAACACCTGCTACTGCCCCAAGGTGTCCAGCATCACGACGCGTGTCGAGACCCAGCTGGCCTACCTGCTGCCCATGGCGCTGCGCCGGCAGCAGGAGCACGCGAACCGACCGGAAGGAGAAGAGGGAACGTGGGAGCAGATGACACGCGTGGGTTCGTTTCCCTGGATGAGCTGATCCGGCCGCGGACGTCGGTTGAGACGATCGCCGAGCCGGACGCCTGCGGATGCGCCCCGGCGACCGCGGACCAGCCGGCGGGCTGCTGCGCGGCCCCGGAAGCGGCCCCGGCCGACCAGGGTCCCGTTCCCGTCGAGACGCACGTCAAGAAGCGCTACGACGCGCTGGCGGTGCAGGGCACCAGCACGCTGTGCTGCTCTCCCACGTCGGTGTACACCCCGGAGGAGCTCGCCGAGATCCCCGACTGGGTCCTGGAGCTGTCCAGTGGCTGCGGCTCGCCCATGAACGCGATCGGCCTGCGCCCCGGGCAGACGGTCGTGGACTTCGGCTGCGGCGCCGGTCTGGATCTGCTGATCGCCGCGCGCCGGGTGGGTGAGACGGGCCGGGTCATCGGCGTCGACGCGTCGATGCAGATGGTCAGGACGGCTCGGCGCGCGGCCAAGGAGATGGGGCTCAAGAACATCGACGTGCGGGTCGGCGACATCCGGCGCCCGCCGGTGCGTGAGGCCAGCGTGGACGTGGTGATGAGCAACTGCGTCCTCGGCATGTTCCCCGACAAGAAGGAAGTGCTCCACGCGGTCGCGGCCGTCCTGCGCCCGGGAGGGGTGGCGGTGATCTCCGACGTCGTGTACTCCGACGACGGCCCGCCCCCGGCGGACGTGGCGGCCGGCGAGTCCGCCGGCGCGGAGGACTTCGCCCGGTGCGTGGTGGGCATGACCGAGAGCCAGTACCGCGACCTGGTGCTCGGCGCGGGCTTCGGCAGCGTGGACATGCGCAGCGACGGGCTCGTTCCGTACCGCGACGGCGCGCAGGTCACCAGTGCCATGATCTTCGCCTACCGGGACGACAGCCCCGCGCGACCGTGCTGCTGACCGGCGGCTCGCCCGCGCTCTTCCGGGAGGCCGGCCTCCGGGCGGACGACTACGCCGAGGTACGGCTCGAACGCGCCAGGACCGTCGACCTGGTGTGGCGCGGCGACGGCCTGGAAAGCAGCGTGACCAGCCGGGACGAGGGGTGCTGTGCCCGGGTCATCGGCCGGTCGGGGTCGGCGTTCGCGTCGAGCACCGCCATGGACGCCGGGCCGGTGCTGCGTAGGGCCGCGCGCGACGCCGTCGAACTGGGGTGTGCGGCGGGACGCCTCGCCGCACACCGGCCCTACCGGGACGACCGTCCCGGTGAGACCGGTGAGCTCGCGGAGACGGTCGGCCTGGCGGAGAAGGTGGAACTGCTCGGCGCCTACCACGCGGCGGCGCTGGCGGCGCATCCCGGCGTGACCGGGGCGCTGGTCTACTACCGCGAGTCGGTCGCGGACGTGGAGCTGGTCACCAGCGAGGGGACCGGCGTCTCCTACCGGCGCAGGGATCTGACGCTGCAGATCACCGTTTACGCCGACGGCGGCGCCGCGAGGACCGCCGGCTCGGTGTCGGTCGGCAGCGGCGGCGACTTCTCGGTGGTGCGGGGCCTCGCCCCGGACGTGGAGGCCGCCGTCGCGACCGCGGTGGACCTGCGCGCCGCCCCCGTGGTGGAGCCGGGGGAGTACGACGTGGTCTGCGACGGCCCGCTGGCCGGCATCTGGGCCCACGAGACGATCGGGCATCTCGCCGAGGCCGACCACCACCTCGGGGACGCGCCTCTGCAACGGTCCCTGGCCCCCGGACGCCGGCTCGGACCGTCCATACTGACGATCACCGATCACCCCGGACGTCCCGGTGCGCGGGGATTCGTACCGGTGGACGACGAGGGCACGGCGGGGTCTCCGGTGGAGCTGCTGCGCGACGGCGTCGTCACCCGGCCCCGGCTGCACGACCGCTCCACCGCGGCGGCCTTCCGTGAGGACCCCACCGGCAACGCCAGAGCCCTGAACTTCCGCCACCCGCCGCTGCCCCGGCTGCGGACGATCGCCATCGCCCCCGGCGCCGCGTCCGAGGAGGAGATGATCGGCGGTGTGGCGCGCGGGCTGCTGGCCCGCGGCGTGCTCGGCGGGCAGACCGACCGCGCCGGATTCACCTTCCTGCCCGCGGAGTGCCGGGAGATCCGCGACGGCGAGGTCCGCGGCCGGGTCAGAGGCGTGGTGCTGTCCGGTGACGTGCTCGGCGCCTTCGCGGCCATCGACGCGATCGGCCGGGAGCAGTGGCGCGGCGACACCTCGGCGAGCTGCGGCAAGCAGGGCCAGAACGCGCTGCCGGTCAGCTCCTGGGCCCCCATGCTGCGATTGCGAGGCATACGTGTCACCTCTGGCTGACCGGCTGGAACAGGTCGCAGCGGAGGCCGCGGCCCGCGCCGACCACTGGGAGATCCTGGCCGTCGAGCGCGACGACACCGTGGTGGAGGTCGGCTCGGGCGTGCCCGACCTGGTCAGGTCCGCGCACGAGACGGCGCTGTGCCTGCGGGTGCACCGCCACGGCCGGGTGGGCACGGCCACCACGACCCGCCTCGACGACGTGCACGGGCTGGTCGGGGAGGCCGTACGGAACGCGGCTCACGGGCCCCCGGCGTCACGCGACCCGGTCATCGGGAGGAACGCCGCCCCTGAGGCTGTCGAGAGGTCCGCCGCGGATCAGGGCACCCGATCCGTACGGCTCCTGGCCGAGCAGCTGGGCGCGCTGCAACGCTCGGCCGGGCTGACCGTGCACGGCACGGTGACCCGGACCGAACAGGCGGTGCACCGTGCGGCCCCGGACGGGCGGACCACGACCTCGGACCGGTTCTTCCACATCGCCGCGCTGGCGGAAGGGTCGGCCGTCCAGCTGCCCTGGACCGGCTGGACCCGGACGCCGGAGCTGCCCGCCGCGCTCTCCGCGTGGCTGGAGGCCGCGGCCGGCTGGGACGGGCTGCCCGCCACCGACGCGCCCTCCGGCGACCACGACGTGCTGCTCGCCCCGTCCGCGGTGCACACCCTGCTCACCCCGCTGGTCACCGCGCTGAACGGCACCGCCGTCACCGCGGGCCGTTCGTTCGTCGCCGGGCACCTGGGCGAGCCGTTCCTGCACCCCTCGATCGGCCTGCGCGACCACCCCTCGGAGCCGGCCGCGCCGGACGACGAGGGCACCGGCGGGCTGGCCTGGCCGGGCAGCGACGACGACGGCGTGCCGTGCGCGCCCCTCACACTGGTCGAGCGGGGCGTCCCGGTCCGGGTGTACCACAGCGTCCGTACGGCGGCCGCGTGCGGGACGGCGCCCACCGGGCACGGGTTCCGGGGCAACGCCCTGCGCCGTACGGTTCTCAAGCCCGCCACGCCGGTGCTCAACGGCGCGACGCTGTCCGCCGGACCGGCCGACGTCGGTTCCTTCGACGACCTGCTGGCCGGTGTCCGCGAGGGGGTGCTCGTCGAGTCGCTGATGGGCGGACACCAGCGCGCCGGCCTCTCACCGGTCGTCGAGGGCAGGTTGCGGCTCGGGTTCCTGATCAGGAACGGACGGGTGGCCGGGATCCTCCGGCAGCGACCGATCGCCCTGGACCTGCGTGAGGTGCTCGGCCGCCGCTTCCGCGCGGTCAGCGACCGCCGGTGGGCCGTCAGCAGGATCTGGTCGGGCCGCATGCCGTTCGTACTGGCCGGCGGGACATGACGTGAGGAGCGGCCGATGTATGACGTGATCGTGGTCGGCGGCGGCGTCACCGGTGCCGCGAGCGCCGCCCTGCTCGCGCGGGAGGGTCTGCGGGTCCTGGTGTGCGACCGCACCCGGCTGCCCGCCCCGGCCGTCTCCACCCACTTCTTCGGCCCGACGACGCTGTCCTTCCTGGACAGGCTCGGCGTGCTGGATGAGGTGCTCGCCACCGGCGCGCCACCGCTGCGACGCTGGCACCTGGAGGTCGAGGGCGGGTACTACGGGGCGCCCATGCTGCCCCGCTCGCCGTACCACTACAACCTGTGCGTACGCCGGGAGACCCTCAGCGGGGTCCTGCTGCGCGCCGCGAGCCGGCACGGGGCCGAGATCAGGGAACGCAGCCCGGTGCGGTCCCTCTGCTGGGACGGTGACCATGTCATCGGGATCGAGGGCTCGGGGTGGTCGGAGAAGGCCAGGATCGTCGTGGGCGCGGACGGGCGGGGATCTCCGACCGCCCGTCACGCCGGCGCGGACACGACCTTCGACGCCGGGGCCATGCGCTGCACGTTCCACGCCTACTGGGAGGACGTCGTCCCCCTGCCCTCGCCCGCGCTGGAGCTGTGGCACGACGACGGCCACGTGCTCCAGGCCGGCCCGTGCGACGGCGGGCGGTGGGTGATCATGCTCTCGGCGCCCATGGGGGAGTACGCGGCGATCCGGGGAGACGAGGGGTACGAGCGCCTGCTCCGGTCGATCCCCGCCATGGCGGACCGGTTGCGTGCGGCACGGCGGGTCTCGCCCGTGTACGCGTCGAAGAGCCTGCGGAACTTCCACCGCGAGCCTGCGGGGCCCGGCTGGCGGCTGGCGGGCGACGCCTACTGTCACAAGGACCCGCTGTTCGGCGCGGGCATCACCGACGCGTGCGCGGCGGCGGAGACTCTCGCCGCCACGGTGCCCCTCGCGGTGGACGGCGACACGCCGCAGGCCCGGGAGAGCTACGCGACCACCCTGGACGAGCGCGTCGGGCGCAAGGTCCGCGCGGGTCTCGCGGGGCTGCGCATCGACCCGCCGGAGCCCGGCCAGCTCGCCTGGATCCGCGGCGTGCTGGCCCATCCCGGGCTGGCACTGGAGCTGATGCGCCGCTGCTCGGAGCTGTTCGCCGGGCTTCCGGAGGACCGGCGTGACTTCTGGCAGCGGGTCGCCGACGGCGCCGCGGAGGTGCTCGGCCTGCCCCCGGCGGCCTCCGTGGACCCGCCGTGACCGCCGTTCCCGGCTACCTGGCCGGTCATGTCGAGGATCTCGTGGCGCTCCAGGCCCGGGTCGCCCACGCCCGCTGGCTGGCCGCGACGGGACAGGGCGAGGACCACCCGGCGCCGCCGGAGGGCGGCCTCGCCTGGCTGACCGACGGCGGGCTCGTCCTCCTGGCACTGGAGCACGGCGACCTGCACTACGCCGGGGAACTGGTCCTCTGGTACTTCCGCGTCCGGCTGACGGAGGCGACCACGCGGCTGCGGTTGCTCCAGCGCACCGTCACCGCCGAGGCCGGCGGCAGGACGCTCACCCACGGGGAACTGGTCGCCCTCTCGCGGACGGTCACCGACGACCGGCGGCGCGCCGAGGTCCGGGCCGCGCTGGCGGACGTCGGGGAGCGGCTGCGCGAAGGGCGGCGGCGCTGGCTCGACGCGTACGCCGAGGCGCGGGCCGAGCTGGGGTTCCCGACACACGCCGCGCTGGTGCGGGCGCTGCACCCGGAGGTGGACCGGTTCGTGGCCCACGCCCGCGGCTGGCTGGACGCCACGCGGGCTGAGTTCCTCAAGCGATGGGACGACTGGCGGGCACGCGACGCGATCGCCACCCCGTCCATGGGGGACGCCCGCCTCGTCGCCGCACGCGCCGTCCTGCCCGAGGGCGCCGGCGGCGCTCTTGAGAGCGTCCGCTCCACCGTACGCGCGTGGGGTTTCGGCGGATGTCTGGAACGCATCATCGTCGATGACGTCGCACGGCCCGGGAAGTCGGGCACGGCGTTCTGCTCGCCGGTCGCGCCGCCGGTCGACGTGCGAGTGTCCACCACGCCGGGCACGACGCTGGGGCACTACGCCACGCTTGTGCACGAGTTCGGGCACGCGCTGCACTTCACCGCGGGCACCCGGCACCCCGCCGACCTGTGGCGCACGCACCCGGCGCTGACCGAGGCGTTCGGCTTCACCCTGGAACGGGTCGTCCGGCGGCCGGACTGGCAGCGGCGCCACCTTGGCGTCACGGTGGACGCCGAGGCCGTGGAGCGCCTGTCCTTCGCGCGTGAGCACGTCCGGCGCCTGGTGGCGACCAGTCTCTGCTACGAGATGGCCGTGCACGACGGCTACCCGGACCCGGCCGCCGAGTACGTGCGTTCGCATGAGCGGGAGTTCGGTGTCGCGGTGGACCGAGGGGCCGCGTGGGATCGGATACAGACGTACCTGGAGGGCAAGCCCTGCTACCCGCTGGTGTATCACCAGGCGTTCATGCTGCGCGAGACGCTGTGGGACCACCTGGCCGGCCGGGCGGGGGAGCGGTGGTACGCGGGCCCGGACGCCGGGCCGGCCATGCGGGAGGTCTTCGGGAGGTTCGCCGCGGGCGACAGCGCGGAGGAATGGCTGTCACCCGGCGTCGTCCCGCTCGGACAGGTCCACGGCGAGGGCGAGCTCGGCCCTGGCCGCACCGGTCAGCCTGACGAACCGGTCATCGGAGGGCAGGCGGTCGATCATTGTCAGCGTGCGCCGTGAGACCGGCCAGGAGGGGAACAACCGGACGGCGATCGTACGCGCCGGTTCCCGGTCTCCCGCGGCGGCCAGCAGCGGGGGGACGTCCCGCGCGTAACGCTGCGCGAACGGCGCGAGCAGGCGATGATGCGCGGGGTGGGTGAAACCGTCGGCCAGCGCGCGGACCTGTGCGACGCTCTCGCTGCCCAGCATCGTCGTCCACGCCCACTCCTTGGCCTTCGCGGTGGGCACCGACGCCCTGAGCCGTTCGGCGAGCCGTTCTCCCACGGCGGTGAAGGCGCCGGTGACGTCCTCCAGGGGCTCACCATGCGCGACCAGGGATCGGGCGAGCCTGCGGCGTAACGCGTCGTCCACGTCGATCGGGGCCGCTCCGTTGAGCCATTTCCGCACCGTGTCGACGTGGCCGGCCGTCAGCGCCGCATCCGCGACGGCCCGCGCCGCCGCCAGCCTCTGGTCCGCGTCGCCGTTCGGGGTGTTGACGACGTCCAGCAGACGGTCCACGTACGAGGGCCAGCCGTGGGCACGGGCCCAGCCCTGCTCGGTGTAGGCCGTCAGCACGGTGGCGACCCGGACGAGGAGCCGCTGGAACACGCCGATCTGCGTCTCCGCCGTCAGGCCGCCGAGGACCATCGTCAGGAACCGCCGCGGTGGCAACTCCCCGTGCCGGACCATGCCCCACGCCGCCGTCCAGCAGAGCGAGCGAGCCATGGGATCGGCCAGCCGGCCGATCCGGTGGACGATCTCCTCCGTTGAGCGCGCATCCAGCACGATCCGGCAGTACGTCAGGTCGCCGTCGTTGGGCAGCACCAGCGCGCCGGACCGGCTGCCGACGAGCGCGTCCACGCTCGTGCGCGGGCCGTCGGCGTCGAGTTCGTGCCTCCGTACACGGACCAGATCGCCGTGGCGGTCCTCCGCGTAGACGCCCACCGCGAGACGGTGCGGCCTCGGCACTCCGTCCTGGAGCAGGTCGAAACGCGTGAAGCACCCGGCCTCGTCGACGTCGAAGTCGGCCCGCACCTCTGTCAGCCCGGCTGTCAGCAGCCAGGCGTCAGTCCAAGCGGTCAGGTTCCGGCCGCCCGCCTTCTCCAGGGCACCGAGCATCTCGGCCCGGCCGGCGGTGCCGTAAGAATGGTCCGCGAAGTAGCGCCGCATGCCCTCCAGGAACCCGTCGAGCCCCAGGCGGGCCACGAGCTGGCGCAGCACGCTCGCGCCTTTGTGGTACGTCAGCGCGTCGAAGGCCGACCCGGCCGCGTCCACGTCGGGGACGCCGGTCACGACCGGGTGGGTGGAGGCCGACTGGTCCAGGAGGTACGCGTGCGCCTTCTTGCCGGCGGCGAAGTCGGCCCAGGCGTCGACGTCGTCCGTGAGCCGGGTCAGCGCGTGGACGCCCGCCCAGGTGGCGAACGCCTCGCTCAGCCACAGGTCGTCCCACCAGCGCAGCGTGACGAGGTCGCCGAACCACTGGTGGGAGATCTCGTGGAAGATCATCTCGTCCCGGCGACGGTGCGCGTACCGGGTCACCGCGTGGTCGAACACGAACGTCTCCGCGGCGAACACGCAGGCGGCGTTCTCCATGGCCCCGAAGTTGAACTCGGGGACGAAGCACAGGTCGAGCTTGCGGAACGGATAAGGCGTCGCGAACGCCTCGGCGAAGAACGCCACCCCTGCCCCGAGCCGCTCCAGCAGCACGGCCGGGTCGAGGTGCGCGGCCAGGGAACGCCGGGAGTGCACCCCCAGGGGCACGGCACCTGCCTGGTCCGCCGTCCACGACGCCCACGGGCCGGCCGCCACCGCCGCGACGTACGTGCTGATCGGCGGGGTGGGCGCGAACCTGTGGACGCCCGTCCCGGGCCGGTCGTCGAGCGGGGCGTTGGACAACACGGTCCATCCGTCCGGAGCGGTCACGCTGATCGCGAAGGGCGCCTTGAGGTCGGGCTGGTCGAAGCAGGCGAACACCCGGGGGGCGTGGCCGGGCTGCAGGTGGCTGTACACGTACACCTGCTGATCGGCCGGGTCCGTGTACCGGTGCAGGCCCTCGCCGCTGGTGGAGAAGTCGTAGTCCGCGTCCACGGTCAGCTCGTTGCGGGCCGCCAGATCGGGCAGGAGGATCCGTCCCGCGCCGTCGTATTCGACCGGCCGCCCGTTGAGCACGGCGGAACGCACCCGTCGGGGCAGTGCGTCCGCCCAGCTGGAGGCACCCGGCCGGGCGCAGGTGAAGCGGATCGTGCTCCTGGATCGGAACACCGGCTCCTCGGTCCGGCTCAGATCGACGTGAAGGGTGTACGACCGCACGCGCAGCAGGGCGCCACGCTCCGTCGCCTCGGCGTGGGTCAGCGGGGGACGCGGTATGACGAGACCTCCTGCGCGAAAGGGTTGTCTAGACTCGTGCGTGATGCGGCCGGGTGACCCAGCCCGGGGCGCTTAGGGAGAGGACCCGATCGCCATGGCCGAGCACGACGAGCCTGTGCTGCTGCCGCATGAGAACCTTCCCACGGTCGAACCCGGCGTGCCGCGCCCGGCGCGGGTGACGGAGCCGTTGACGCGGGAGCAGAGCATCGCGCTCGCCGCGGGCTTCAAGGCGCTCGGCGACCCCGTACGGCTGCGGCTGCTCTCCCTCGTCGCCTCTCATCTCGACGGCGAGGCGTGCGTGTGCGACCTCGTCGGAGCGTTCGACCTCACCCAGCCGACCATCAGCCATCACCTCAGAGTTCTCCGGGACGCCGGGCTCGTCACGTCGACGCGCCGGGGCACCTGGGTCTACTACCGGGTCGTGCCCGAGGCGCTCACCGCACTGACGGGCATCATCGCCCTGCCTTCCGTCGCCGCGAGATAGGCGATCCGGTACCGATGCCGTCATCGCGGAAATGATGTGCGATTGATTTCGCGCACGAAATTGATTTCAATGATTGTAGCACCTGTATTGATTGTCATCAATACCCCTTTCCGGCGCGGCCTCGCGGCATTGTTAATCATTTGTTTCCTGGCGTCAAGGATCTTGACCTCGTGGAACGGGCGCTGTTAGCTGGCTGCGGATGGCGGATCACTGACACCACCTCGACACCCTGTGACGCGAATACTCACTCGTGCCGTGCCATGCGGCGATATCTGTACGGAGCACCGTTACCAGAAGTGAGGCGAACGCCGGTTGATCACCTTCATGACTTTGAGCGGTTTTCTCGGGGCGGGCAAGACCACCACTCTCGTCGCGGTCGCGAAACATCTCCAGTCGCAGGGCCGCAGGGTCGCGGTCATCACCAACGACCAGGGCACCGAACTGGTGGACACCCAGCTCGCCAAGTCGGCGATCGCGGAGGCCGGCGAGGTCACGGGCGGTTGTTTCTGCTGCCGGTTCGAAGACCTGCTGACCGTCGCGCAGCGCCTGGTCGACGGTCACCAGGTGGACACACTGCTCGCCGAGGCGGTGGGTAGTTGCACCGATCTGCAGGCCACCGTCATCCGGCCGCTCAGCGCCCACTACGGTGAACGTTTCACGCCCGCTCCCCTCCTGGTCGTCGTCGAACCGGAAAGGCTTGACGCGCTCCGTACCTCGTTGCCGCTGGACGACACGGAGTCGGACATGTCCTACCTGTTCGGCAAGCAGTTACAGGAAGCCGACGTGATCGCGCTCAACAAGATCGACCTGCTCGACGCGGCGGAGACCGCCGCCATCACCGCGGATCTGCGCGAGCGGTACCCCACGGCCACCGTGCTCGGCTACTCGGCGAAAACCGGCGAGGGGCTGGAACAACTGGTGTCCCTCTGGCTGGGTTCGCAGCCCGTCGGGCGCGGTCTTGACATCGACTACGACCGCTACGCCAACGCCGAGGCCGCGCTGGCGTGGCTGAACCTCAGTTTGGACGTGACGGCGGCGGAGGGCTTCGACCCGGACACCTGGGCCCGTGCGCTGCTGGAGCACCTGTCCGCGACCGCCGCCCGCAACGGCTGGATGATCGGCCACGTGAAGGTCAGCCTCGAGTCCGCCGGTGACCTGAGCAAGGTGAGCGTGACCGCCGGCGGTGCCGAGCCGACCGTGGACGCCGCGGTGGGGAGGACGTTCACCGGTGCGGAGGCACGGCTCAACGCCCGCGTCGCGTGCGAGCCCGCCGAGCTCGACGCCGCGGTGGCCGAGGCGGTGGAGGTGGTGTCCGCCGCCACCGGCACATCGGCCGTACAGAGTGCCGGCGTCCCTTCGTTCAAGCCCGGCTACCCGCGTCCCACCTACCGGATCCCCGCCGCGGCAGGATGAGGTGAAGTCGGGGGCGACCTGGGCTCGCCGCCGCACCCGTCCGCGCGTGAAGGAGGCCGCCGTGGCTCACGATGAGATCGTCGACCGCTACTCCAGGTTCGCCAGGACCGCGATGACCGGCCGGTCCGGCCACGACTCCGCCTCCTTCGGCGAGGGCTGCGTCGGCGCCGCCGGTTACGACGACACCGCCGCCCTGCCCGACGGCGCCCTGCGCGCCAGCCTGGGCTGCGGCAACCCCGTCGCCGTCGCCGACCTGCACGAGGGCGACGTCGTGCTCGACCTCGGCTCCGGCGGCGGAATCGACGTCCTGCTGTCCGCCCGCCGCGTCGGCCCCACCGGCAGGGTCTACGGGCTGGACGCCAGCCCCGACATGCTGAGCCTCGCCCGCGACAACGCCGCACAGGCCGGCGCGACCAACACCGAGTTCCTGCACGGCACCATCGAGCACGTTCCCCTGCCCGGCCGTACGGTCGACGTGGTCATCTCCAACTGCGTCATCAACCTGTCCGATGACAAGGCCGCCACCCTGGCCGAGGCGTTCCGCGTCCTGCGCCCCGGCGGCCGCTTCGGCGTCAGCGACGTCGTCACCGAGGACGCCATCCCCGACCAGGACCTGCGCCGCCGCACCGAGACCCGCATCGGCTGCACGGCCGGTTCCCTGACCGTCGGCGAGTATCGCACCCTGCTCCTGGACGCCGGCTTCACCGGCATCACCATCACCCCCACCGCCGACCACGGCGACGGCGTGCACTCGGCCATCGTCAAGGCCGCCAAGCCGCCCGTCGCTCCCGGCTTCGAGATCCGCCCGATGCGGGCCGAGGACGCCGACCAGGTTCTGAGCGTCTACCAGCTCGGCCTCGACACCGGCCACGCGAGCTTCGAGACCACCGCCCCGACCTGGGAGACGTTCAGTTCCGCCCGCCTCGGCCATTTGCGGTACGTCGTCGCCGACACCCGTGCGGGCCAGGTGGTCGCCTGGGTGGCCGCCTCCCGCGTCTCCGCCCGTCCCGTCTACGCGGGTGTCGTCGAACACAGCATTTACGTTCACCCCGATTACGGTTCCCGGGGCCTGGGGCGTGCCCTTCTGAACGCCTTCGTCACCGCCAGCGAGGACGCCGGCATCTGGACCATCCAGTCCGGCGTGTTCCCCGAGAACACGGCCAGCCTGGCCCTGCACCAGGCGGCCGGCTTCCGCGTCCTCGGCACCCGCGAACGCGTCGGCCGCCATCACGGCGTCTGGCGCGACGTCCTCATGATCGAACGCCGCAGCCCCACCATCTGACGTGGGCCGGGACGCCGCCCGCGCCGCCCGCCCGCCTGCGCCGCTGACCGGCCTGCAGCCGCCCCGGGTGGACTGGGTTGGCCCTCACGTGTTGGTTCGATGTGTGTCAACATAGATGCATGTCGAATACGCGGACACTGCCGGTGCTGGAGCCCGATGCGGCGGCGCCGTGCTGCCCGCCGCTCACCGAACGCACGTTCACGGCCGCGGAAGCCGAGCGGACGGCGGCGATGTTCAAAGCGCTCAGCGACCCGGTGCGGCTGCGCCTGTTCTCCGCGGTCGCCTCCGCGCCCGGCGGCGAGGCGTGCGTATGCGACATCTCCGATGTCGGGGTGTCCCAGCCGACCGTCTCCCACCACTTGAAAAAGCTGAAGGAGGCCGGTCTGCTGGCCTCCGAGCGGCGGGGCACGTGGGTGTACTACCGGGTCGAGCCGAGCGTGCTGGCCGGGATGGGCCGGCTGCTGACCGGCGCCGCCCCCGCCTGAGAACCACAGCCTGGGCCTGTATGCGGCGGGGCTGCTCCGGACTCACCGGAGCGGCACCCCGTGCCGTCGACGGGGTGTCTTGTCAGGGCGGCAGCGCGACGCGGTCGACGCGCGAGTCACCGGCCTGCTCGCCACCCTGCCCCCGGCCTGACCCCCCCACCGCTATCGGCAAGAAAGAAAAGAAGATGCCCACGACCGCTCCTGTCGCGTCCGTGCTGTTCGTCTGCGTGCACAACGCCGGCCGCTCCCAGATGGCCGCCGGATTCCTCTCCCACCTGGCCGGCGACCGCATCGAGGTCCGCTCCGCCGGGTCGCTGCCCGCCGAGCGCATCAACCCGGCCGCCGTGGCGGCGATGAAGGAGGTCGGCATCGACATCTCCGGCCAGACCCCCAAGGTGCTCACCTCCGAGGCGGTGCAGGCCTCCGACTACGTCATCACCATGGGCTGCGGGGATGCCTGCCCGATCTTCCCGGGCAAGAAGTACCTCGACTGGGCCCTGGACGACCCCGCCGGCAAGGGCGTTGAGGCCGTCCGTCCGATCCGCGACGAGATCAGAACCCGCGTCCAGGCTCTGATCACCGAGATCGACGCGCAGCAGGAAAGCTGATCCCGCCGCTCTTACCGCCGCCCCCCAGAGCGTCCTCGCCCGGGCGTTCTCCCGGTCAACGGCAGCGCATCGCCGCAACCCCCTGCCAGGCGGGCAGCACCCCGCGGCGAGACGACGCCGCAGCATAGCTCCAGACCACTGCCGGTGGGCGCGGTGGCGTCGTAGGAGGCCGGGCCGGGGGGTGACGGTGAATGCCGCCGCCTGGGAGGTCCCGGGGCCGGCTGCCCGGAAGCGGGTGGTGGCGCTCACCGTGGGCGCTGCACCCGACAAAGGATCCGGGCAAGAAGATCGCCTTCACCTACGACCGCAACCGTTGGCGAAGACCGCCAGGCGGGCCGCTCGGGCGGCGGGCCGGCACCTGGTGCCCTGGAGGGTCTCCCGCTTCACGGTGGCGTTGAGCGCCTCAGCCACGCCGTTCACAGGTCGGCCGGCGCAGCACCCGCTCAGTCCAGGCCGGCAGTGGTCGATCACCGTACTGGGGCTACCACCGACGGACAGCCGAGGATGACGGCGCCGTCTCCCCGCAGCTCGGCGGTCACTCAGCCGTCGACGAGGACCCTGCGCTCCCTGACGTGACCGCAATGGATCACGCTTCCGGACCGCGACCCGGCGAGAGCGGCATCCGCAGGACGAAGCACGCTCCGCCCCATGCGCATTCCTCGACGTGGAGGCTGCCGTGATGCTCGGAGGCGATGGCGTGAGCGACGGCCAGGCCGAGGCCGGCGCCTCCTCTGTCCCGGCTGCGGGCGGTGTCCAACCGCACGAAACGGTAAAAGATCCGCTCGCGGTCGGCCAGGGGAATGCCCTCTCCGTCGTCGGCGACCGTCAGCTCGGCGCCGTCACTCGTGCGGCGCAGGCCGATCCGTATCGTGCGCCTGGCGTGCCGCCGGGCGTTGTCGAGCAGGTTGCCGAGCATCCGGATGATCTGCTCGGGATCACCGTCGACGATCACCCCGGGATCGAGCCGGAGGTGCGTGCGGGGCCCGTCCACCTGCCGGGCGGCCTCCGCCCGGACCAGCGCCGTGAGGTTCACCCGCTCCGCTCTCCGAGGCGCGGTCCCCAGACGGGTCAGGAGGAGCAGGTCGGTGACGATGGCCTGCACCCGGTCCAGATCACGCAACGTGTGACCGAGGAGGTCGTCCAGATCGATCTCGTCCGGATGCAGTTGCGCCTCCTCCAACCGCATGCGCAGTGCCGCGATGGGGGTGCACAGCTCGTGCGAGGCGTCTGCGGCGAACTGCCGCTGCCGCTCCCGGGCGCGTTCGGCTCGATCGTCGGCCTCGCGCAGCCGTTCCAACGTCCTGTTGACGGCCCGAGCGAGCCGGGCAACCTCCTCGCCCCCGCCTGTCTCGGAGACCCCGGTGCTCGCCTCCTTGAGGTTGATGGCGTCCAGTTCGAGGCGGATGGACGCCAGCGCCCGCAGTGACCCGTCCCCCGCTCGCCGCGCCTTCAAGGCCGACGGGACCCCGATCAGGAGTGCGCCGGTGACCCGCCCGACGCGGATCCTCCGCAGGCAGCCGGCGAGTGCCCGTACGTGTCCGTTGCCGCCACGAAAGATCACTGCCATGACCGCACTCCTGCTCACCACTGGCCGTACTGTCGGGGAGTCGAGTTCGCGGCCCGCGGGCGCAGGCCGTCGAGCGCGGTGTCGCCCGGCGTGCTGCCGACCGTCCCCCACACCGGCGTGACCGGGACCGCGCGTGCGGCCGTCGGATGATCCCGGCGGAGAACTGGACGATTTCGTCCAGTTTGTGGTGATATGTCGGGAGTTGTCAAGACTGTCCTCCGGCACGGCTCCGGCGGGCTCCCGCCTCCGAACGTGGGGCTGTCCCATGGCCGTTCGAGGGCCGAAGGAGGATTCTCCGAGGCTCACCGCGCGCCACGTGGCCGCTCGCGAGCGCTGCGACGAGCCCTACATATGCCCCATTGGCACGCTGGCCGACGAGCTCGCATGCCGCTACGAACGCCTGGTGGCAGGGATTGCTCGCGGACGGTCTCGCCCGCATGCGGGAGAGCGGCGAACTCGACCCGGCGCGAATTCCGGCGACTCGCCGTCGCGGTCATCGCCGCTCTGCGGGGCGGCTACCTGCTCGCCGAGATCGTGCAGGACGAACGGCCCTTCCTGGTCGCCTTCGACATGGCGCTGGACCAGGAGAAAGCCCAGGTCAGGGCGCCTGTCACCGATTTGACACAGTCGGACAATTGACCCAAAGTGGACGAAACCGTCCAATTTGCCCTTGGTGGTGGTCCACGGGGTGCGGCAGGAGAATGGTGAGACCGATGCCGTCTCTGCACTCGATGCAGGCGCGCTACACGACAGCGGCGACAATTCTGTTGCTCCTGCTCACGATCCTGGGCGGCGTGAGCCTGGACCTGGCGATCCGATACAGGATCCAGGACCAGGTGTTCTTCGACGCCGAGCAGGTCGCCGCCCAGTGGAGCGCGCAGGTGCGCGGCGGCGTGCTGCCGCGCCCCGCCTCCGTCACCGGCACCGTCGACCTCGTCCAGGTGGTGGACGCGCAGGGCAGGGTCGTGGACGCCACCCCGGGCGCGACGGGGCGGCCGCGGCTGAGCACGTTCCGGCCCTCGCCCCACGACCGGCTCCAGCGGCGCGTGGAGTGCGGGCCGGGCGAGCGGTGCGTCCTGCTCATGGCCAACCGGGTGTCACCGGCCCCCGACGCCTCCGTCGTCTACGCCGGGACAGTCGAGCCGCCCCTTACCGCGACACACCGCCTCGAATACCTCATCGCGGGGGCCGCACTCCTCATCGTCCTGCTGGGCGGCCGCCTCATGTGGTGGATCATGGGCCGGGCACTGCGCCCGGTGGAGCAGCAGGACCGGCTCGCCTCCGTCACCTCCCACGAGCTCAGGACACCGATCGCCGGGCTGCGGGTGCAACTGGAGGAAGCACTGCTCCACCCCGATCACGTCGATCCCCGGGACACCATCCGGGGAGCGCTGTCGGCCACCGGCCGCCTGGAGGAGATCGTGCAGGACCTGCTGACGATGACCCGGCTACGCGGGGGGCAACCCGCGCCGCACGAGCCGATCGACCTCGCAGCGCTGGTTTGCGAGGAGGTCGACGCTCACTCCGGCGGCACGCCGGTGGAGGTCTACACGGCAGGAGACGTGTGGGTGCACGGCTCGCGGATCCAGCTGATCCGGCTGGTGGGCAACCTGCTGAGCAACGCGCGACGCCATGCGGCGACCGCCGTCACGGTCTGCGTCGGATCCGCCGACGGCCGGGCGGTCGTCGCGGTGACCGACGACGGGAACGGCATCGCACCCGCCGACCGCGAGCGGGTCTTCGAGCGATTCACCCGCCTGGACGAGGGGCGGCGCCGGGACACCGGCGGCACCGGACTGGGGCTGGCGATCTCCCGCGAAATCGCCCACGCCCATCGCGGAACCCTCAAAATCGAGGACTCCCCCCGCGGAGCGCGGTTCGTCCTCCGGCTGCCACTCCTCGACCGGAACGCGATCGGCGAGCGGAATCCCCCGCAGCCGGGCGCGCTGCTCCCTCGGAAGCGCTGCCGGGACAATCTTGCCCCAAATCTCCGGAGGCGTGGCGATCCGGGGGCGTCCCGTTCCAGGAGGGGGTGAAGGGCCGGTGAGGGACCGGCCCCGGCCGGAGGGAGCGCCGTGGGCCTGCTTTCGGGCCCACGGCCGCGACGGGGCTCCCGCCTGCTGGCCGTCGACGGCCTGAGCCTTCCGGCGGCCGGGGCCTTCGGGGCCGACCCGGCCGGCGGCTTCCCCCGCGGCGTGCCGTGCTCGGATAACTACGCTGAATGTGCAAGCTGAGGGAGGTCGCGATCTGTATGGGCAACGAGAACGCGCCTGGATGGTCTGAGCACGAGGACACGCTCGGAGCCGGATGGGAGAGGCATCGGCCCGCGGTCTTCGGCGTGGCCTACCGGCTGCTGGGCAGTGTGGCCGATGCCGAGGACGTGACCCAGGACGTGTGGTTGCGGGCGGCCGGAACAGATCTGCAGGACATCGGTGATCTGCGGGCCTGGCTGGTGACGGTGGCCGCACGGCGGTCGTACGACATTCTCAAGAGTGCCCGTTTCCGCCGGGAGACCTATGTCGGGCCGTGGCTGCCGGAACCGCTGTTGACGGGGCCGGACGCATCCGAGCCGGTCCTCGTCGACGAGTCCGTCGGCTCGGCGATGCTCCTGATCATGGAGGAGTTGAGCCCGCTGGAGCGGGTGGCCTTCGTCCTGCACGATGTCTTCGGTCTCGAGTTCGTCCGGATCGCCGAAGTGCTGGACGTCTCCGTGCCGGGTGCCCGGCAGTTGGCCTCGCGGGCGCGGCGGCGGGTGGCCAACGCGAAGCGGTCTTCGCCACAGGCGTCGAAGGCGGAGCGTGAACGTGTGCTCACGGTCTTTCGCACCGCCTACGAGGCCGGGGATCTTGCTGGTCTGGTCAGGTTGCTGCATCCCGACGCCGTCTACGTCACCGATGGCGGCGGCAAGGTCGCCGCGATGCGCAAGCCCGTCTACGGTGGTGAACGCGTCGCTGAGGTGATGGTGCGGGTGGGCCGCCGGTGGCGTCCGGACCGCATCGACCTTGTCGAGGTCGGCGGCGAGCTCGTTCTGGTGTGCCACCGGGAGGGTCGTGTCTACTCCGTGGACACGCTGCAGATCACCAACGGTCTGATCACCGCGTATCGCAGGGTCATCAACCCGGACAAGCTTTCTCACGTCTGAGCTGTCACAACCCGAGAGGCCACCTCGTCTCCCTGATGAGAACCAAACGGGACAGACGAAGGAACGCTCGTGAGCAGATGAGATCGCCGGACCGCACGCGTCCACCTGGGACGAACATCGGCACCGTCGCAAACCTCGACGATGCCGTCGCGGCCTTCGATCGGACCGAGCGGATCAGCGGACGGATGATCACCGCGTTCGTCCGTGAGAGACACGCGCACCAAAGAGACAAATACCGAGGAGACGATTCCCATGAAAGCGATCGTGGTGACGGACCAGGCTGCGGGGACGGCCGGGATGACGCTGGTGGAGCGGCCCGAGCCGCCGGCAGCGATAAACGACGTCGTCGTTGAGGTTCATGCGTCGGGCTTCGTCCCGACTGAGATGGCGTGGCCCTCGACCTGGACCGATCGCCGCGACCGTGACCGAACACCGTCGATCCCCGGGCACGAGCTGGCCGGAGTGGTCACCGCCCTCGGCTATGGCACGACGGGGCTGTCGGTGGGGCAACGGGTGTTCGGCCTCACGGACTGGCATCGCGACGGCACCCTGGCGGAGTATGTGGCCGTCGAGGCACGCAACCTCGCGCCGCTCCCGGGCGACGTCGACTTCACGGTGGGCGCGAGCCTGCCGATTTCGGGGCTGACCGCGTGGCAGGGACTGTTCGAGCACGGTCGCCTTCAGGCGGGGCAGAGCGTGCTCGTTCACGGCGCGGCCGGCGCAGTCGGGTCGATGGTGATGCAGCTCGCGCGTGAGTTCGGTGCGTACGTCATCGGCACCGGACGCGCCGCCGACCGTGAGAAGGCGCTCGACTTCGGCGCGATGGAGTTCGTCGACCTTGAAAACGACGCGCTGGAAGACGTCGGCGGCGTCGATCTGGTTTTCGATGTCATCGGCGGAGACATCCAGAAGCGGTCCGCGGGTCTGGTTCGAGCCGGAGGAACGCTGGTGTCCATCGTCGGGCCGCCCGAGGCGCGGCCTGTGGACGGCCTGGCGGTCGACTTTGTTGTCGAGGCCGATCGTGCCCAACTGGGTGAGATCGTCCGGCGGGTGCGTGACGGACGGCTACGGACGAACATCGGCACCATCGCAACCCTCGACGATGCCGTCGCGGCCGTGAATCCGACCGAGCGGATCACGGGGAAGACGATCATCCGCGTTCGTCCCTGACAACTCGGGGTGAGGGGGGAACCGCCATGACATCCGGCGACCTGGAGGGTCGGGTGAACCGTCCCGGCTTCGGTGGTGACCTCAGGGGTTGGTCGCAGCGGGTCCGCCGGGTGGTGTTGAGCGTAGTAGAGGGCTTCGTACTCACCCGACGGGATGGTGCCGGGGGAGTGCAGACGGGCGGTGTTGAACCACTCGGCCCATTCGGACGATGCCGAGGAGAGGTAGCGTGGTGGGCGGCGCCGCGGACACGGCCCGTCCGCGTGGTCGTTGCCACCACGCAGCAGTGTTCGGCGGTGGCCTCGACACCGATGGTGAAGCATGACCTGATGCTTGGCGTTGGCTGATGTTCCGAGTCCTGCACGGAGCGATATAGCCGACGCGGTAGGCGGGGACTTCATGAAGATATGCCGCATCGGAAAATTAGTGCATAGCATGGGGATTGCGACCATTCGATATGGACTCGTAATCAACCTTCTGGAGATCGGGCGAATAAAATTTGAAGACTACGAGGTAGAGAACATTCGTCCCCTCGTGACCTCAAGCCCCCCGCTCGCGTGGCTTATCGCCAGATTGGGGGAGAAGAAGGTCGCTAGATTGCTCGGCGTCACTGAGATCGTCGTGGGCTCGCTGATCGGAGCGAAACCCCTTGCGCCGAGAGCGTCAGCCCTCGGCAGCCTCGCCGCTGTCGGCATGTTCGCCACCACTCTCAGCTTCCTGGCTACGACGCCCGAGGCGTGGCAGGAGACACACGGGGAACCGAAGCTGTCTCTCGCGGGGCAGTTCCTGGTGAAGGACGTCGTGCTTCTTGGAGCCTCCTTGCTGACGGCCGCGGACTCCCTGCAAGCCGCCGAGCGCCGGTAGCTCAGGGCCTGGCGCGGCCCGGCGCAGATCGCCGCGCACATGCGCGGCCGGGTCCGTTCGGCCGAGCTCGCCCGGCGCACCGCCGCCGAGGAGTCCCTCGCCAACATCACCTTCGAGCACGGTGACGCCCAGGTCCACCCGTTGTCCTCGGGCCGCGAGGGAGCGCCCGCTCGCAGTCCGTAGGACCACCCGAGGTATGCGCGGGCTGGTTCGGTTCACATGCCTGCAGGTATAGGTTTGGCATCATGGCTGGTCGAGGGTCGGAGAAAGATCCTCCGCGACGTACCGCGCGCGGCGCAGCTACTCGCGAACGCATCGTCGCGACCACCGCGGACTTGATGCACAGGCAAGGGGTCGCGGCGACGACTCTGGATCAGGTGGTGGGCACCTGCGGCGTCAGCAAGTCACAGCTATATCACTACTTTCCCGACAAAGAGGCGCTGGTCGCCGAAGTGATCGCAGCACAGGCGAACCGCGTGCTCTCCGATCAGAAGCAGATGCTTGAGCAGCTGTGCACGATGCAGGAGCTCGAGAAGTGGCGTGACGCGCTGGTCGCAGGCCTGGGCAAGGGCGGCTACCGATGCCCGATCGGCTCACTGGCCAACGAGCTCGCCGGCCGCTCCGATTCTGCTCGCCGTAAGCTTTCGGGCGCCTTCGCCACGTGGACAGGCGATCTGGCGAGCGCCTTCGCTCGCCTGCAGGAGAGCGGTGAACTGAGCTCCGAGGTCGCCGCGGAGGACCTCGCCCTCGAGGTGGTCGCGGCGCTGCAGGGCGGTTATCTGCTCGCGGAGACCATGCAGGACGAACAGCCCTTCGTGCTCGCCCTCGACATGGCGCTGGGCTGGGTCAAGGCTCATGCGAGGGCGGATCGCCAGAAACGATCAGCGACAGGTCGTCCGGGTTGAGGGAATCCCGATGTTTTTAGGACACGATGAGATCGACCTGGTCTTCTCGAGGGCCGCGTTAGACGATCTCATTCCCGGGAGCGTCTCAGTGTCGCTTCCATACCCTTGTACGCGACCTTCCCGGCATGGCAAGGCCGCGGCGGGGGCAGCGACTCATATTGGCGTGCCCGCGTACGGGAGGGTGATGCGCCAATCGGGTGCCGCTTGAGAAACGTGTGATCTCGGGCGGGCGAGCGCTCCATTTTCATGCCTTTACCGCGATTTTCCGGCCCGTGCGTAACATCGTCGTCTTCTCCGGGTATCGGGCGCTGATGAGCACCACGCCCATCGCCGACCTCGCGTTGGTGTCCGATCGTCATTCCGCCGGCCTGATCAGCCGGGACGGATCGGCCGAGTGGCTGTGCTTCCCCTGGTTCGACAGGCCGTCCGTCTTCGCCCGCCTGCTGGACGACGAGGCTGGGCACTGGGCGATCCGCCCCGCCGTTCCGTACGAGACGACGCGCCGCTACCTACCGCAGACAATGGTGCTGGAGACCACCTTCCACACCGGGAGCGGCACGGTCGTTCTCACCGACGCCCTGCTCACCGGACCGGACGACGGCGGCCACCGGCTCGGCGTCGGTGTGCCGCACCTGCTCGCCCGACGGGTGTCCGGCCTCCACGGCGAGGTGCCGATGGAGATCGAATACCGGCCCCGGCCGGAATACGGCCTGATCTACCCCACCCTGTCCGTCGTCGACGGCGGTGTGACCGCCCGCGGCGGCGCCGAGTGGCTCGTGCTGACCACGCCGGTCCCCCTCGGTATCGGCGACTGCAGCGGATACGGCGTGTTCACGGTGAGAGAGGGCGAGACACGGCACTTCGGGATGCACCGCTCGACCCTGCAGGAGACACCCGCGCGGGTGTGGGACCAGGCGGAACTGGCGGCCCGGCTGGACGACACGATCGTCGCCTGGCAGTCGTGGTCCAGCCTCCACCAGGCCTACGACGGCCCGTGGCACGACCTGGTGCACCACAGCGGGCGGGTGCTGCAGGCGCTGTCCTTCCAGCCCAGCGGCGCGATCGTCGCGGCCGCCACGACATCGCTACCCGAATGGGCCGGTGGCGAGCGCAACTGGGACTACCGGTACACCTGGGTACGGGACGCGTCACTGACCATGGGCGCCCTGTGGGTCGCGGCCTGCCCCGACGAGGCGAGCGACTTCTTCGCCTTCCTCACCACCGCAGCCCCATCCCTGGACAAGGACCGCGCGCTGCAGATCATGTTCGGCGTCCGCGGCGAGCACGACCTGACCGAGCGGACCCTTCCGCACCTGCGCGGCTGGCGTGGCAGCCGACCGGTACGCGTCGGAAACGACGCGTGGAACCAGCGGCAGATCGACGTGTACGGCGAGTTGCTCGATGCGGCCATGCGCCTCGAACACCAGATCGGCGACATCGACGACGACGTCCGGCGCTTCCTCATCGCCTGTGCCGACACCGCCGCCGAACGCTGGACGGAAAAGGACCAGGGCATCTGGGAGATACGCGGGGAGCCACGCGACTTCCTGTATTCCAAGCTGATGTGCTGGGTGGCGCTGGATCGCGGCATCGCCCTCGCCGGCCTCCTACGGGCGCAGGATCATGTGGAGTCCTGGCGGCGGACCCGGGCCGAGATCCGCGACACTCTGCTGCGCGAGGGCTGGAACGACCGGGTGGGGGCGTTCACGCAGGCCTTCGGCTCCGACGAGCTGGACGCCAGCGCCCTCATGGTGCCGATCATCGGCTTCCTGCCCGCCGGCGACCCGCGGGTGCTGGCCACGATCGACGCGGTCGCGGAGCGGCTCACCGACGACCAGGGCCTGGTCTACCGTTACCGCACCGGGGACGGCATCGACGGCCTCGCCGGCGAGGAGGGCACCTTCCTGCTGTGCTCGTTCTGGCTGGCGCAGGCGCTCGCCATGTCCGGGCAGATCGGCCGGGCCAGGGAGGCATTCGAGCGAGCCGCCGCGTACGCCAACGACGTGGGCCTGCTGGCGGAGGAGGTCGACCCCGGGAGCGGCGAGCTGCTCGGCAACTTCCCGCAGGCGTTCAGCCACATCGGGCTCATCAACGCCGCCTGGGCCATCGACGAGGCCGAACGAAGCGTACGGGCAGGCGGGGTGACCGGCGCGGGCCGCGGGAACGGCAGTGCGCAGATGGCGTGAGGTCACCGCCGAGGTCGCCGGCGTCCCACAGAATGGACAGCATGGAGCCGACGATCCGCGGCCAGGTCAACGGGCAGATCGTCCGGACGGTCTGGCGGCGGCTGGGCGTTGAGGGCCGTGCCCGCATCGAGGCGTTGCTGGTGGTCGGGCCGGGCGGCAAGAGTGACCTGGACCGGTTGGCCTGCTCCAACGTCTCACGTATCTCGAACGACTGAATCAGGCCGGTCGTGTTGAGCAGGCGCCGGAGGAACGCCGGTGGCGCACCCGAAATCCACGTCGAACACGATTCCCGCAGTTCAGGTGCGACCGCAGGAGGCGATGGCGTGGTGCCCAGGCACTTGAGGTGGGCGTGGGCGAGGGGGGCTGAGCCGGGCGACGTCCTTGACCGGGACGCCCTGGGCGCGTAGCTCGTCGACGGTGGTCGACAGGTAGCTGCTGTCCCACAGCTCGACGGGCTGGATCAGGCGAGCAACCGGTCGACCAGCCCGTCGAGGTAGTCAGGGGTGAGCGGGACCGCGCCGAACAGGACGCGCATGTAGATCGGCGCAAGGAGATGGTCCAGCACCTCCAGCGCCTCAGGCGGGTCCTCGCCGCGCTCGCGGGCGCGGTCGAGCATGGCCTGCAACTGCCTGGTGCGGTCGGCCAGGAGTTCGTCGCGCGCCTGAAGGCCCTGCTGACCCTCGCCTGTCAGTGAGACGGTCAGTCGCACCAACGCCAGGCCGTCGGGTCCGGTGACCTCGCGGGCCACGATGGCGGCGTAGGTGCGCAGATCGCCGGCCAGGCTGCCGGTGTCGGGCATCGGCGCCTGTGCGTTGAGCCGGGTCAGCAGCACATCGCCGAGCAGGGCCTGGAGGTTGCCCCAGCGGCGGTAGAGGCTGGTGTCGGCCACGCCCGCGCGGGCCGCGATGTCGCCGATGGTGAAGTTTCCGTAGCCGCGCTCGCTGACCAGGTCGGTAACGGCCTGGTGCACCGCAGCGCGGACCCGGGCGCTGCGTCCGCCGGGCCGCCTGGCTCGCCCCTGCTCATCCATACCCTCACCTTAACGCAGTCCAGACTTGCGTTAGAGTCTCCCTAAACGCAGTCATCGACTGCTTTAGGAAGGATGTACGTGAAAGCGTTGCTCACCCTGACCTGCGCAGGTCAGTTCATGGTGCTGCTCGACAACACGATCGTCGGCGCCGCCCTGCCCGACATGCAGGAGCGGCTTCACACCGGGCTGACCGGCCTGCAGTGGATCGTCGACGCCTACGTGCTGCTGGTGGCCATGCTGCTGCTGTCGGGCGGCGTCTTCGCCGACCGGTTCGGCCGCAGGCGGGTGTTCCTGGCCGGGGTGGTGGTGTTCACGGCCGCGTCCGTGGTGTGTTCGCTCGCGCCCTCGATGGGCTGGCTGATCGCCGGGCGGGTGCTGCAGGGCGTCGGGGCCGCGGCGCTGAGCCCCGCCTCACTGGCACTGCTCGCCGCCGCGTACCCCGCTCCGAGGGAGCGCGTCAGAGCGATCGGGTTGTGGGCCGGGTTCAGCGGCATCGGCCTGGCCGCAGGACCGCTGGCGGGCGGGATCCTGGTGGAGTCCTTCGGCTGGCCCGCCATCTTCCTGGTCAACGTGCCCATCGGGGTGGTTCTGCTACTGGCAGGGCTGCGCGTGCTGGGAGAGTCCCGCAACCCGGGCGCACCGCCGATCGACGTCCCCGGCACGGTCCGGTCCGTCGCGGGCGTTGGCGCTGTGACCTACGGCCTGATCGAGGGCGGATCCCGAGGGTGGACTTCGCCGGTGATCCTGGGCAGCTTCGCCGCCGGGCTGGTGTTCCTGTCCGCGTTCGTCGTGGTCGAGGGTCGTGTGCCGACGCCGATGCTGCCGCTGCGGCTGTTTCGTCAGCGGCTGTTCACGGTGTCCAACACGGCGATGGTCGTGGTCGGGTTCGCGCTGATGGGGTCGTCGTTCTTCTTCTCCCAGTTCTTCGTCTACGTTCAGGGCACTTCGATCCTGGTCGCCGGGCTACGGACCCTGCCCGTCTCGCTGGCCATGGTGATCGTCAGCCCGTACGCGGGCCGGTACGCGGCCAGGTACGGCTTCCGCGCCGTCGTCGGCATCGGTCTGGCCCTGGCCGGGCTGGGGCTGCTGGCGCTGGGCTTCGTCCACGCCGATACCGGCTACGGCAACGTGTGGTGGCGGCTGGCGGTCGTCGGCATCGGGTTCGCTCTCACCATGTCGCCGCTGACCGGGGCCGCCATCCAGGCGGTCAGCCCGCAGGAGGGCGGCCTCGCCTCGGGCGTCAGCAGCACCACCCGGCAGATCGGCGCGGTGCTCGGCGTGGCGGTGCTCGGGGCGATCGTCCACACGCGGGAGTCCGGCGGCGCCTCCTTCGAATCCGGCCTCAACAGCGCCTTCCTCGCGGCCGGTGCCGCGACGCTGGCCTGCGCCGTGTTCACCGGCCTGTGGCTGACCACAGCCCGGACGCCGAGGGACGTCCCGGCCGCACAGTCAGGAGGCCGAGCGGTCAGTGAACCGCTGCTGACGGCTCCTCCCAGCCGGCTCACGTCTTGAGCCGCCCGGCGTAGGTCTGCTGGGTCATTCGCAGTCCTTCGGTGCCGTAGAAACACCCCGAAGCGGCGGGTCGTCGGGGTCGCCGGTGTCGGCATCATCGACAGCACCGGCAACGGGGCCGACGCCTTGGTCGACGCCATGCTGTCGGACACAGGCTCGTCTCTAGGATCCCCCACAACAACTGGGCGGGCCGACGAGGGTGAGCTCGCCGGCCCGCCCGGGCCGTTCCTGGCGGGCCGAGCCCGCCACCTGCCGGCTACCGCACCGTCAACTTCTGGTGGTCGGCGGCGTGGGGCTGGTAGGTCGGGTTGCCGGAGTAGGCAACGTGGACCGGGTAGACCCCGCGCTGCAGATCGGCGGTCCGCAGTGTGACGGCGGCCTCGCCGTCCGCCAGTGACACGACCTGCTCGGTGCCGCCGAAGGTGACGGTGACCTCGCCGGTCGGGGTCGGAGCGTCCTTCTTCTGCGCGCCCGCCGGCCCAACAGTGACGTTCAGCTTGAATGTGTCCCCGCGGACAACCGACGCCGGCGCGGTCTTCGCCTTGACCTTGACGGCGGCCGGGCCGGAGGGCACCTCGACCGACGCGTACCTTCCGACGCCTTCAGGTAGTCGACGCCGAGGTACTCGGCCTTGAGCGTCTGGGCACCCGCGGGCAGACCCGTCGGCAGCGTGACCGTGGCCGCGCCGTCCTTCAGGTAGGCGGTCTTCGACCACGAGCCGATGCTGAACCGCACCTGACCGCCGGTCTCGAACCCGTCGGCCGCCTTGACCGTGGCGGTGGCCGTGGTCGTCTGGGCCCCGCTCGCGTACGGCTCGACAGCCACCTTCGTGGTGGTCGTGACGTCGCTGTTCGGGATCTTGCGGATGTCGTTCCACTCGCGGAGGGTGAGCGGGATCACGGTGCCGTGACGCGGACGCACGACGCCCGCGTTGGTCATCGTGAGCGGCTTGGCGTTCCAGGTCGGAGCCTCGATGTTGTCGTGGCACGCGGCCTGGTAGCCACCACCGTTCGTGTACCGGTCACCCCAGAGGTAGAACTGGCCGGGGCAGGAGGTGTCACCGGGGTTGGCCTTGAAGATGATCGGCCCTTCGTACCCCTGGTTGGCGACCCACGTCGTGCGCCCCAGAGCCGGAGCGACCAACATCCGAGTTCCAGCAACGCGGCATGATCGGGAGCTCTGCGGATGCCTGCGACGCCGCTCTGCTGCGACGCGCTATGGGGGATCGTCGCGACCCGGTGATCGGTGTGGATTGTTCCGGTCACCGGGTCTTCATGCGACATCGATCTAGGGGGACGGGGCCGACCGGTACGCGACCGGCCCCGGGTCAGTAGCGGGAATGCGCCGTGGCCGGTCGGGTTAGGCGCAGTTGATGGCGGTGTAGGAGGAATCGTAGGTCGAGGTGACCTGCCGGCCATCGATCGTCGCGGTCGCCGTCACGGTCGCCGTGCCCGTGGCGATCTGCCCGGCCCTGGTGTTGAAGGACTGGTAGGCCTGCTTGCCTTGGGCGACGCCGGCCACGGCCTTCGAACCGTAGGGGGTGGTCAGCGTCACGTTCGCCGGCACGGCGGCCTTGTTGACCGCGGTCACGGCCACGTACGCCGTGGTGCCCACGCAGCGGGCGGTGGCGGTCACGGTCAGCGCGAGCTCCGGAGCGACCGGCACCGTGAACGACGCCGCAGCTTCCGACGCCTTCAGGTAGTCGACGCCGAGGTACTCGGCCTTGAGCGTCTGGGCACCCGCGGGCAGACCCGTCGGCAGCGTGACCGTGGCCGCGCCGTCCTTCAGGTAGGCGGTCTTCGACCACGAGCCGATGCTGAACCGCACCTGACCGCCGGTCTCGAACCCGTCGGCCGCCTTGACCGTGGCGGTGGCCGTGGTCGTCTGGGCCCCGCTCGCGTACGGCTCGACAGCCACCTTCGTGGTGGTCGTGACGTCGCTGTTCGGGATCTTGCGGATGTCGTTCCACTCGCGGAGGGTGAGCGGGATCACGGTGCCGTGACGCGGACGCACGACGCCCGCGTTGGTCATCGTGAGCGGCTTGGCGTTCCAGGTCGGAGCCTCGATGTTGTCGTGGCACGCGGCCTGGTAGCCACCACCGTTCGTGTACCGGTCACCCCAGAGGTAGAACTGGCCGGGGCAGGAGGTGTCACCGGGGTTGGCCTTGAAGATGATCGGCCCTTCGTACCCCTGGTTGGCGACCCACGTCGTGCGCCCCAGAGCCGGAGCGACCAACGTCCAGTTGTTGATGTTGCTGTCCAGGAAGTCGGTGTGCTTCTCCGAGAAGATGTCCGAGCCCTGGTTGCCGGCCTCGTTCTTGGTCACGCGGTAGTAGTGGTCACCGACCCGGATCGCGGTCGTGTCGATCCGCGACAGAGGGGCCGGGTTCTGCCAGACCTTGGGAGCGGAGAACGTCTGGAAGTCGCGCGTCGTGGTGTACCACATCTGCGCGTTCCCCTGACCGGTGCGGTTCACGGGGTCGTTCCACAGCGACTGTGCCCAGAACACGGCGTAGGCGCCGATCTCCTCGACCCACAGCGACTCGGGTGCGAAGGCGTTGCCCGCGTTGTCGGGCGCGACTTTCACATGCCGCTGAGGAGTCCAGTGCACGAGGTCGTGTGACTCGAACACCTCGATGTACTGGGTGTCGTTGATGGCGTATCCGCCCTGGTCGTACCAGTTCAGGTCGGTGGCGATCATGTAGAACGTGTCGCCGTCGGGTGAGCGGACGATGTGCGGGTCACGAAGGCCCTGGTCGCCCAGCTGGGAGATGAGCGACGGCCGGCCTCCGGTCAGACCGGTCCAGTCCAGGGCGGTGTTTCCGTTGGACGTCGCGAACATGATCTGCTCGCCGTCGGCGATCCCCTCGCCCTTGAAGTACCCCAGGAAGTACCGCTCGTACTCCTCGGAACGGGGCATGGCGGTGATGGTCACCGGGAACGACTTCGTCTTCGAGGCCGAGCCCTTGGTGATGGTCGCCGTCAGGACGGCCTCGACATCCGCACGGCCGAAGGCCGGGCGGGTCACCTTACCCGTCGGGGTGACGAGGTCGGAGGTCGACTTCCAGGTGATCGTGGATCCGAACTCGCCGGTGGCAGGAAGGTTGATGTTTCCGCGCACGTCGTCGGTGGCGTGCAGGGTCAGGTCGAACGTGTCACGGTCGACCGCCTGCGCGTCGTTGAACTGGGCCTTCACCACAATGGGGATCTCCCGTGTGGTGACCTCTTGGGCGCCCTTGCGGACAGTCGCCGTGAGCGTGGCTGTCGCGTCGGGCTGCCCCTGCGCGGGCCGGGTGATCTTGCCGATCACCGCGACCTTGCGTGCGCTGGCGACGGCTGGCGGGGTGTAGACCTCGACGACCGACGGGTCCGAACTCGTCCACGTGATGGTCGAGCCCGCCACGGAGCCCACCTTGGGCAGAACGATGTCGCGTACGATCGCACTGGTCAGGCCGAGGTCGATGGCGGCGGCGTCGGCGCGAACGCCATCGGAGACGGTCTTCTTCGCCAGGGCGAGCGTCTCGTCGAGGCTGACTGCCCGGTCGTAGACCCGGAAGTCCCGGATCGTTCCGCGGAACGAGTAGTGGCCCGACGTCTGCGAGCGAGCGAGGAAGTTGCAGTTGGTCCCCGCGGCGTTCACCGACGGCGGCGTGGTCAGGTTCGTTGCCGTCGCGTGCTGCACGCCGTCGAGGTAAAGCGTGCCGGTCCAGCTCGTGCCGTTCGGGTTCAGCGACTGCGTGTAAGTGACGTGCGTCCAGGCTCCCTCGGTCATCCGGACGCGGTTCTGCTGGAGGTTCGCCGAACCCACCGCGACGCGGAACCGCTGGGTGTTCGACGCGAAGATGGAGCCCTGGGCGCCGGTGTCGACGTCGCATGAGCCCGACTTCGCGCCGAAGCCCCACATCTGGTGCTCGCCGACGTTCGCCGGGTCGATCCACACGTCATAGTCGACGGTGAGGTTCGACATGCCGGCGGTGATGTTGTTCGGCAGCGCCACGTACGCACCGTCGAGGGCGCCCTCGTAGGAGTCGGGGTTGAACCTGACTCCATCGCCGGTCAAGGTCGCCTTCTCCGGATGCACGAGCGTGGCGTTCGCCGCCGAGCCCGCGCTACCCGAGTTGACCAGCGTCGTCCCACCGGTCTCGTCGAGGGCGAAGTGGTGCACCAGACCCTCGTTGAGCTCGTCCTCGGCAGCGTGCGAGGGCGTCGCCGCGAACGAGACCGAGACAAGCGCACCCAGCACCAGGCCCGCGACACCTCTACCCTTGCGACTCAGCCTGTGGCGCGACCTTTGCTGTCGCCCTCTCAATTGATCCTCCTTGATACGGTCGCTGTGGACACGTGGGGCACGGCCTCGTTCGAGGCGGGGCCGACCGCAGGCGCGGGAGAGGCGAAGCCCGAAAGGGTGGTCAGCGTGCCGGCGAGGCCCAGTGTGATCAGGCCTGGTCGAGCGCTCCGACGAGTCGAGGGCAGCACAGACAAAGGTTCACCTCGCTGTGAGATGTGGGGGGTGGCGTTAACTGGGGGGATGGGGCTATATGTCGCAGGTGTCCGGGTCTTGAGTGCAGACCCTAACCTCCAGCCCCAGTGAAAGATAGCGCTAACATGAGTAAACTTTGCCAGTGGACTGATGAAAGCTACGTGAGGCCTGGATAAAGGTCCCAACGCGAAGCTGGTTGCCGGCCGCCTGTTGCTCGCCGCATCACCTGCTCAGGCCGGCGCAGACGGCCGGTGCGACGAGTGGAACGGCGTCGGACGGGTCACGGTAAGCAGGGACCGCCAGCACATCGAGGTATGCCATCTCCGCCGCGACGACGTGACGTTTCACGTAGCGAGCCGGCCCGGAACCTGGTGGGGCACCGCACCCGACCGGCTCAACCGGTATCTTCGCGCGAGCCGGGCGTAGACCCGGCCTGCGACGACTGGATCGACAACGCCATCCCGGCCGTGCTCGCGCAGTCTCGGCCGATTCTTCCTATGGGGATCGCTTCGACGGTGCTGGGCGGCTGTGCTCCCACGCGGTCGTGAAGAGGAGGAGTGCGTAGTCGTATATGAGGCCGGGCCGGTGGGCGAGGAGGCAGGGAGAGTTTCGTCCGTGTTCGGACTGTTGGTAGATAGTGAGGTACGCGACGTTGTCGGTGACGATGACGCGGTGCAGGTTGGGCAGGTCGTAGAACCGCAGTGAGACGTGTTCGCGATGCCTGGCTACTTCCGTGACATAGGCGGCGTTGATATGTACTTGCTCGGCGAGTATTCCGGGGGAGAAGCCCAGGTCCACGCGGCGCATCTCGGCTTCCCTGCGAGAGAGCCAGGAGTCGCGGCCGAGGTCGGGGTCGGGCAGGAGAACCTGAATGCTTTCGTAACGACTGCCCGCTGCCTGCCACAGGGCGGCGAATCCATCTCGTGTCAGCTCGTTTCCGCGTCCGGCGAGAACGCGTACCCAGCGAGCGCGGGATAATTCGGCCGCCAGTTCCCGAGAAGCATGCCGTTGGTGTGGAAAGACACGGCGGACTCCGAGGCCCGTGAGCCGGGACAGGAGCATGACCGGCCACTGGCGGGACCGCGCGGAAAAAAGCCATCCGCCGATGACGGTGATCGCGGTCGCGAACAGAGAACTGACCACGCCCAGCGTGAACGCATCCACGTTCGCCTCCTTATGGCCGGTTGGGAGGAGGCGCGTGTCAGCGCCCGTCGACCGCCAGGTAGGGGAGCAGGCTGCGCAGGACCATTGCCGCACGGTATGCGGCGAGACCCTGTTCGGCATCGTCCTTCCGCCGGCTGGCGTCGTCGGAGATCCCACGTATGACGGCCCAGCCGTTGACGGCGTCGGGACCGTCTTGCTCGTGGAACGCCTGCATGAGGCCGCCGGCCTCCATGTCCACGGCGAGGATCTTGTCGTTGAACGCCTTCAGATATCTGATGATCTCCGATTCGGCATCGGCGATCACCGCGTCGCCCGAGCCGATCGGCCCGGTGTGCACCCGGTAGTCATGAACGGCGCCGTCGTCGCCGGTGCTCACGAGATGGGCAGGCTCGCCGTGGTCGGTGAAGTAGGAGTTGACGGCGTGGCTGACGGCGGCGGGCGCCTCCTTCTCCTCGCCTCTGTGCCGCCGCCCGTCGGGTGTTTCCTTGCGGAGGTCGTAGTAGACGACCTGGGTGGTCACCACGACGTCGCCGATCGGGAGTTCGGGGTCGATGGCACCGGCGATCCCGGTCAGCACGACGACCGCCGGGTTGTAGTGCCGCCGGAGATGGTCGAAGGCCATGACGGTCGACCGCTGTCCCTGAGCCAGGGCGCGGATCGCGGCGACCCGGATGACGTCGCCCCGGGCGTCCACTTCTCCTTCCCAGAAGGGGAGCCCACCTGACGGGGCCCGGTGCAGGCCCAGCACGCGATGGACGGCTGTGGCCTCGTTTCCCTTGACGGTGATCACGCCCACGTCGGCGCGTCTGGCCTGTTCCTGGCCCTTCCCACGGTCCGCCGACAGCATGACCCTCGCTCCGTGTCCGATGGCGGATTGGCTGATCTGGGTGGTTCCGCCGTAGTTCACGACGCCGCTGTTGTCGCGCATCACTGGACTCCATCCAAGGCTGGGGGTTGCTGAGAGGCTCCGCCGGGATCGTCGCGAACATCCGCGCGGACCTGGGAGTTCGTGCCGACGGCCGACTGGTTGATCTCGGTCCTGCCGCCCATGTTGAGCACGCCGGTGTTGATGATGCTCAGTGCCTTCTTCTTGAACGCGGAGGTGTCGATCCCGCGCTTGCCGAGGAAGTCTTCGACCGCCGTCAACAGGCGTTGTTCGATGAGTTTCACGTGGTCGTGAATGATCACCTTGTCGAGCTGTGCGTACTTCCACGGGGTCGACTTGAGTTCCCGAACGCTCAGGCGGGCCCCGATCGCCATTCCGCGCCGTGGCCTGAGCATGCGGTTCTTGCGGGCGCGTACGGCAGTCACCAGCAGCACAGGAGCTTCGGCCAGGCGCCCGATTCCGGCGACTTCAGCCGGCATGTTGCAGAACCTGCGCAGGGTGGAGCGCAGCACGGCGATCACGCCGGTCTCGCCGTACCCATCGAGCCGGTGATACTCGGTGGGGGTGCGGGTCAGCGCGCACGCGGCGAAGTCGAGGCTGAGCGCCCGGCCCTTGACGGTCACCCGGAGGAATACCGTCGTGACCAGTTCCCCGGTGGCGCCGGCACCGATTTCGAGGAAGTGGTGGACGTCCCCGTAGGGGTTGTCTATGACCCCGTTGATGTGGTGTTCGTCGGGAGGTTCGCGAAGCCACTCGGAAAACGGCTGTACGTCGGCCTCGGCGACGTACAGCCGGTCGTTCATGAAGAAGCCGCGCAGTCCTTTGGGGTCGTGGTCATCGCTCAGCGGCCGCATCGCCTCCCTCAGATGCTCGACCAGCTCGTGAGCCTCGAAAGACGGGGCAGATCGCTCTCGATCACGCATCGGTATGTGCCGATCGGCCTCCGGCTCAGGGTTCGGGCCCAGAAGTTGGACGGTGAGCGGGGGAAGCCATCGGTGGACGAGCTCGCCGCTGCCGACGAACGGGCTCTCGCCCTCGTCGATCAGGTCGATGCCGGGCAGCCTCAGGGAGAACTCGTCCCGGTCGCTCTCCTCTTCGGGCGGCGAGGGCCTGCGGTAGACGACATAGGGATGACTTTGCTGGTCGTCGATCGTCTGCTGCCGGCGGCTCAGTCGCCGGGGACGCAGCCCGTCGACCTCGCGCACTCCGTACACGTGATTGAGGCACAACTGCTCGGCCATCCCCCTCCCGGCTACGAAGACGATGACCGGTACGGCGAGCAGCGCGGCCGCATCGATGAGCTCGTCGAACGGAATATGAGAGATTCCGGCTACCAGGGGTGGCGTCAGAGCGAGCACGACGCATCCGACTCCGTTGAGCCGGAGGAGGCGCGTCTGCTGACGCAGCTCGTCCGCTTCGCTTCTCCATCTCGTCCGCTGGAGCCACCTGTCCGCCGCCGCCTTCGCGTGGAGGGGAAGCACCGCCAACGCGGTTTTGGCCAGTGCGCGAGCCTGGTGCCACAGGGTCAGCCAGCAGATGACGGTGACGACGGCGGGCAGGTTGACGCGGAGACCGACGGCGAACGCCGTGAGCACGCCCGCGTGTTGCATGGTCTCCAGAGCCCAGGCCCTCCACGCCTGATGAACAACGGAGACCAGGTCGAAGCGGTAGGAGGGGGCGATCATGCGTGTGGTGTCGTTGTAGACCTGTCGCAGAAGAACCCCGCGGAACTCGGGGTCGAAGTAGGCTCCGGCGCACAGATGACTGGTCGCGAGGTCCTTCCTCACGGCATCGCCGTGACCGTGCCGGCCAGGTGTCCCTTCTCCACGGGCCATGCCATCCTCCCAGCCGTTGTTTAGGTCTGATTGACCTTAAGTCGCTCCCCAATTTTGGGTCAAGGTGACCTTTAGTGCTACGGTGAGCGAGTGACCGAAAGATCTGGCCGACGCCCGGCGGCTCAGGTCACTGTGACGGTGGATCTAGTGATCTTCACTGTCCGGCAGGATCAGCTGCAGGTCCTGCTAATCGAACGTGGCAACGAGCCGTACCTGGGCCATATGGCGTTACCGGGCGGGTTTGTCCGTGATGGTGAGACCCTGGACGATGCCGCACTTCGCGAACTGAGCGAGGAGACGGCACTCGATGGCCGCAAGCTCCATCTGGAGCAGCTGCACACCTACAGTGACCCCTCGCGTGACCCCCGTGGGAGGGTCATCACCGCGGCCTACCTAGCCCTCGGCCCGGATCTCCCTCTTCCCGTCGCGGGTACGGACGCGATGGCGGCTCATTGGACACCCGTCGCGGTAGCCCTCGATGAGGGCATGCCGCTAGCGTTCGACCACGCCGCGATCCTGTCTGACGGGCTGGAGAGAGCCAGGACGCAACTCGAGCACACAACGGTGGCTGCCGCCTTCTGCCCCGAGCCTTTCACTGTCGGCGAGCTGCGCCGCATCTACGAAGCGGTGTGGGGCTTCAAGCTCGACCCCAGCAACTTCCGCCGGAAGGTCACGCGAACGGAGGGTTTCCTGAAACCTACCGGCGAGCGGCGCATTCCGGATATCGGGCGTCCTGCAGCGCTCTACCGACGCGGCCCGGCGTCACTCCTGATTCCGCCACTGCTGCGGACCGGGGAGGGTTCCTTCCCCTGACCGCGATGTTGCTCCGATCCGTACGGAGGCACGCGCCCCATGTTGTTCCATGGGGCGTGCAGGACGGGGAGGACGCGTTGGTGGTCGAGCCGGGGGTGCAGGCCGGCCGTAGTCGCCGGGCTGCGTCATCGTGTCGGTGTCCCTCCCTTGAGTGACGATCCCGATGTAAGGAGCCGCGATGGACCACCGGGACCGGCAACATCGGTGAATTCAGCCTCGACTCGTCTCCTCACGGGCGAAGTTCGGTTCCGCCGCTTCCAGTCGCGGTACCGAGATGCCCAACCGTCGTGCTTCGGCCAGGGTGTCCCGGCAGACCTCACGCGGCTCCTCGGCCTCGGGGTCGGAGTGCGCCGCGAAACTCACGCGCAGGGGCGCGACGTGAGCGGTCAGCCAGGCGAGCGCGGGGGCCGTCAGCCAGGTGGGCGCACGGAACAGCAGCACAGCGCCCCGGTGACGTCGCAAGTCGACGCCGCGCGCCTCGAGGAGCGGCAGAAGCTCGCGGCCGGCCAGCAGCCCCTCGCGCAGGTCGCCCGTCGCTCCGGCCAATTCGGACAGGGAACCCAGCCGCAGGCCCTGCGAGAACAGGCCGGCATCCGACACGAAATGGACCCACAGCCAGCCGCGGAAGTCAGGCCGCTCCTTGAGCCGGAGCCCGGCCTCACGAAACGTCTGGCGCACGGCCCGCTCGCGGCCGGTCGGGGGCCGGCCGAGAGTGCCGAAGACGACCGACGGCAGCAGCATCCCACGGAGCACGCCGTCCGCGCCGAAACCGCCACCGGCCTGGGGAAAGCCCCAGGCGATCCGGTCGGCAGGAAGTGCGCCGATCGCGGCCGGCGGCTCGGCCCAGATGTTGCCGAAGATCAGCACCGTGGCCTGGCCGACACGCGGGGACAGGAAGGCCGTCGCCTCCGCGAGGCGGTGGTGCGGCACGCTGAGCACGATCAGGTCGAAGTCGTGGTCCGGCTCCAGCGCCTCGCGGTAGCGCACCGGCCACCTCTCGACGACGCGCTGCCCCCACATCCGGCGCCGCGTATCGAACAGGTCGAGGTCCACCGCTTCTCCGTACGTCGCGGCCCGGCCCGGCCGGACGTAGAACTCGACGTCATGCCCGGCCTGTTGCAGGACCCAGCCGTAGATGGTGGCGATCACACCTCGGCCGAACATCAGGATCTTCACGCTGCACCTCATGGGGTACGATCGATCTGGAGACCATCTCCACTTTCCTTTGGCGACCTTCCTGCGCGGCATGGTCGCCCACATAGATGCTCACGAGGGCCTGGCCCGGACGCTGGCCACGCTCATGGCCGATCGCTCGGGTGCCCTCGCCGAGGGCAGCCGGGAGCTGGAGCAGGCTGTCACCGACCTGGTGGCCGCCGCCGTGCGGGACGGTGCCGTTCGTGACGACGTGGATGCCGGCGCCGTGATGATGGCGCTGCACGGCATCGGTGCGGCCCACAACCGCCCCGGTTGGCGGGCCGAGGCCGACGATCTCATCACCCTCGTGCTGGACGGGCTGCGCCGCCCGCTGTGACAGGGGGCGACACGAGGTCGCAAGCCGCGAGCGAAGGATCCGGTCGGTGGTACGGCGGCGGCCGCGACGGGCCGGCTAGCCGCTCTGTCCCATGAGGCTGGGTACGCGGCCGGCCGGTGGCAGGCCGTTCAGCGCGGTGTGGCCGCGGTGGTGATCGTAGGTGTGCAGGCGGGCAGGGCGGCGCGGCGTTGGGTCTCGGACGTGTAGGGCTGGGCGCAGGAACAGCTCGCGGGAGTGCTGCTTCGCCCCCGCCGTCTGTCGGTGAGATACTTCCTGCTCACGCGCGTGGCCGGTCGTTCGGCTGCTCCGCGCGGCAGGACGGGGGACGCAGCGGATGCGAGGCGGGCGAAGGCAGTGGCAGGCGGGGGCTTCGACCTGACCGGACTGGTCGGCCGAGACCACGAGCTCGCCGAGCTCGCGACGTTCCTGGACACGGCCGGGACGGACGGAGCCGCCATCCTGCTCACGGGCGATCCGGGTGTGGGGAAAACGGCGCTCCTGGACGCGACCGCTGAGCTGGCGGTCGCGAAGGGAACCCGAGTCATCCGCGGAAGCGGCGTCGAGTACGAGACGGACATCAGCTTCGCCGGGCTCCACCAGCTCGTCATCCCGCTGTCGCGCGAGCTCGGTCGTCTGCCGCCTCCCATGAGAGAGGCCGTCGAGGTCGCGCTCGGTCTCGGCGCCGGCCCCGCGCCGAGCCGGATCGCCGTCCTGAACGCGGCACTGTCGCTGTTCGGCGAGGCTGCGAGGGAGCAGCCGTTGCTCCTCGTGGTCGACGACCTCCATGTCGTCGACCACGCGAGCCGATCCGCGGTGGGTTTCGTCGCCAGAAGACTGGGCGGTCGCCGCATCGGGCTGCTCGGAGCCCTGCGAGCGGAGTCCAGCGGGCCGTTCCAGCCCACTGGACTGCCAGAGCTCGAGGTTGTGCCGCTCAACGACGCGAATGCACTGCGGCTGCTGTCACGGCGCTTCGCTCACCTCCCTCGACGGGTCCTCCTGACAGTGGCGCGAGAAGCACAGGGAAACCCCCTCGCCCTGCTCGAGTTCGCCGGCTCCACCACCGTGTCCGGCGATCGGCACGGCAAGAGGGCGGAATGGGCGAGTGGCCCGGGACGAGATGTCCTTGCCCTGTACGGCGCACGCGTCGCACGACTACCGCACAGAACGCGCGACCTGCTGCTGCTCGCAGCCCTCGAGGGCTCCGGCGACATGCGCGTTCTCGAGGCGGCCGGCGGGCCGGGTGGGATCGAGGGGCTCGCTCCCGCGGAGCGCGACCACCTGGTCAAGGTCGCGGACAACGGCCGCGTCGTGCGCTTCAGGCATCCGCTGGTCAGGTCCGCGGTGGTCGACGGTTCCACCGGTGAGCAGCGGCGCAGTGCGCACCGCCGGCTGGCCGACGCGCTTGCCGACCAGCCCGAACGTCGCGGCGACCACCTCGCGAAAGCCACTACGGTGCCCGACGAGGCGGTCGCCGCCGTCGTCGAGTCGGCGGCCTGGAGCGGCCTGCGGCGCGGCGATGCCGACGGCGCGACCGCGAGGCTGCGGCGCGCGGCCGAGCTGAGCCCCGACCAGGCGGCCCGCAGGCGCCGCCTGTCGCAGGCCGCCTACGTCGCCGCCTGGGTCGCGGGCCATCTGGAGATCTCGCACGAGATCATGCGCGAGGTGCAGGGCGGCCCGGCGGCCCGATCGCTCTCGGCGGCTGCCGCTGCCGGTTTTCTGGTGCTTGTCACGGAGGGCGACGCCGACACGGCCCACGCGCTCTTGATCAAGGCGATCGAGCAGGCCCCGGTTCCGTCCGAACTGTCGCGCGGCGAGCTGGAGACCGCGCTCTTCACCCTTACGCTCGCCAGCCAGTATTCGGGTCGGCAGGAGCACTGGCGGCCTCTGGCCGACGTGCTCGCCCGGCTCCCCGAAGCGTCGCCCGCCGCCGCGGTGTCGCTGGGGCGCATCCACCACGACCTCGGCTCCGTCACCGACGACATGCTGCGACGCCTGGACGAGGAGATCTCGCAGCTGAGGAGCCAGACCGACGCCGACGTGGTCATCCGCACCGCCCTGGCCGCCTCGTACCTCGATCGGCTCCCGGGCTGCCGTGAGGCCGTGTCCCGGGTCATCCGCGACGGCGGCGCGGTGGGGTCGAGCATGCCGGGCCTGATGTTCCTCGCGCTGGACGACCTGTATGTCGGCCGGTGGCAGTCGTCGGCGGACGCCGCGGCCGAGCTCATCGCGCTGTGCGAGGAGACGGGATACCGCCTGTTCGGCCAGGTGGGGCACTACGTCGCTGCGATGGCCGCGGCCCAGCGCGGCGACCTCGACGTGTGCCATGACCACTGTGAGGACATCTGGGGCTGGTCGGGGCCCAGGGGCCTGCGGCGGCTGGAGAACTGCGCCCACCAGGCGGCGGCCCGGGCGGCTCTTGGCGCCGCCGACTTCGAGACGGCCTTCCGGCATGCCACGGCGATCTGCGCACCCGGTGTGCTGCCGCCCTTCAACCCCGAGGCCGTGTGGTCCGCGCCGGACCTCGTCGAGGCGGCCGTACGCTCCGGGCGGCACGCGGAGGCACGACGGCACGCGGACGCGTTGCGCGACGCCGGTGTCGGCCGCCTGTCGTCGCGATTCGCACTGAGCTCGGCCACGGTCACGGCGATGACATCGGCTCCCGAGGTGATGGCCCGGTGCTTCGAGGAGGCGCTCGGGCTGCCGGGCATCGAGCAGTGGCCCTTCGAGGTCGGCCGTGCTCATCTGGCGTACGGCGAGAGGTTGCGCCGTCAAGGCCTCAACCGTGACGCCCGGGAGCAGCTGGCTGCTGCCCGGAGCCGCTTCGAGGAGCTCGGGGCCCGCTCGTGGGAGGCCCGGGCAGCGGCGGAGCTCCGCGCCACCGGCATGACGCGGACTGCCCGGGGCGCGGCCGGCGCGAGCCTCACCCCTCAGGAGCTGGAGGTCGCAAGGCTGGCAGCGGCGGGATTGTCGAACCCGCAGATCGCCTCGCGTCTGTTCCTTTCGCCGCGGACCGTGTCGTCACATCTCTACCGGGTGTTTCCGAAGCTGGGGATCACGTCACGTGCCGCGCTCCGCGACGCTCTCGAGGCGCTGCCTCCCCAGCCTCGGGCCGACCGGTTGTGAGGCAGGCCGGCCGGGTCACTGTGCTGCCCCGGCCCTGGCGTAAGCAACCCGCCGGCCGGATGTCAGTCAGCTGACGGAGGCTGTCGGCAGGGTGACCGAGGCATCCTCGTGGGGACATCGAATGCGCCCGGCGCTCGGGCGAGACCACGAGGAGCACACCACGCCCTTCGGCGCCACCGACGACGGCGTCGCGATCCAGACGGGATCCAACCCGGGAGGGCTGCCGATCGAGGTCTTCGACGGGTTACGCGAGCGCGTGGCCAGCGACCGCTCCCAGTGTTCCACCGCAACGAAAAGGAATCACCATGACCGCGGCACCCAACGGCTACGTGACCGTCATCTGGGAAACGGAGGCGAAAGCGGGCAAGGAGGCCGAGCTCAAGGCATTCATCACCGCAGCCGTCACCCCCTCCCGCGGCGACGCGGGCAACATCGACTACGAGGCCCACGAAGTCGAGGGCCGGCCCGGCTCGTTCGTCATCTACGAACGCTGGGAGACACGCGCCCATCTCGACGCTCACCTCGGCGCACCCCGGATGCGGGAACTCGTCCCGCAGATGCTCGAACTGATCGAAGGATCCATCGAGGACGGCATCCGCCTGCTGCGCCCCTTCCGCCCCTCCCACTAGAGCAGAACACCCTTGTGGTGAGCCGGCGACGACGAGCTACAGGATCGCGAACGCCACAGGTGCCTTCGGGTGCTTCTTCCCGCAGGCACCTGCACCGACGGAATGTCAGGAGAGAGAACAATGACGACCACCTTGATCACCGGCGGCAACAGGGGCCTCGGCTACGAGATGGCGCGCCGCCTCGTCGAGGCAGGCCAGACGGTCTGGATCGGAGCCCGCGACGCCGAGAACGGCCGTAAGGCCGCCGACCGGCTCGGTGCCGGCTTCGTCCAGCTGGACGTGACCGACGACGCGTCGGTCAATGCGGCGGTCGAGACGCTGCGCGCGCAGGCCGGTCACCTGGACGTCCTCATCAACAACGCCGGGATCCTCGGCGAGGTGACCACACCCGAGGACATGACGGCCGACCAGATCCGCCACGTCTACGAAACCAATGTCTTCGGACTCGTACGCGTCACACACGCGTTCCTGCCCCTCCTGCGAGCGGCAGCCGTCCCCTCCGTCATCAATGTCACCAGCGGTCTCGGGTCGTTCACGCTGACCCATGACCCGGAGCGTGTCGAGTCCCAGTACCCGCTCGCCGCGTACGGCTCGTCGAAGAGCGCGGTCACAATGCTGACCATGCAGTACGCCAAGACGATCACCGACGTCCGCTTCAACGCGGTGGACCCCGGCCAGACCGCGACCGAGTTCACCGGCAACATCGGGCACAGCGTCGAGGAGGGCGCCGAGGCAGCGGTGCGCATCGCCACCCTGGGGCCTGACACGCCCACCGGCACGGTGACCGACCGCACCGGTGTGCTCCCCTGGTGAGGCGGCAGGTTCCAGGTCTTCGACCGCAATCGTGACGCGGCAGAAGCCCGCCGCGGGCCGGAGGGTCTCGACGGACACGCTCATCGTGCTTCACGCGAAGAAGTACTGCGAATAGCCCAAACCGACGATCGGGGCATCGGCCGGACGGTGGAGGATGGCGCAGATGTGCTCCGATCTCGTGGATGCCATAAGAGAAACGGGAATCGTGCCGCTCTTGCGCGGGGAGAGGGGTATCCGGGCTGGAATATGCGAGAGGTAAGGTAAGGGTCTGTGACGACCTTTCGGATCAGCGAGGCGGCCGCGTTGCTCGGGGTCAGCTCCGACACCGTCCGCCGATGGGTGGACGCGGGCCGGCTGGCCGCCGTACGGGACGAGCACGGCCACCGGCAGGTCAGCGGGGCCGACCTGGCCGCCTTCGCCCGGTCGCAGGTCGAGACGACCGGCGACGGCAGGCGGTCCTCGGCGCGTAACCGCTTCCGGGGGATCGTCACCGAGGTCATCAGGGACGCCGTGATGGCTCAGGTGGAGATCGCCGCCGGGCCGTTCCGGGTCGTGTCGCTGATGAGCCGGCAGGCCGCCGACGAGCTGGGCCTGGAACCAGGGGTGGTGGCGGTCGCCGTGATCAAGTCCACCAACGTCGTCGTCGAGATCCCCGGCCACGAGCGCGTGGCCGCTACCCCCTGAGGAGCTCCCTTGGTGTTCAGGCGCCTTTCGCAGTGGGCGGTCGCCGTGCCCGTCGCGCTGGTGATCGCCGGGCTGTCCGGTTGCGGCTCGGGCGAACCGGCCACGTCTTCGGCTTCGACAGCGGCGGCCGCCGGGGCGAAGGAGCTGAACGTCTTCGCGGCCGCGTCGCTGACCGAGACGTTCACCGAGCTCGGCAGGACCTTCGAGGCGGCCCATCCGGGCACGACGGTGAAGTTCAACTTCGGCTCCAGCGCGACGCTGGCCCAGCAGATCGTCCAGGGAGCTCCGGCCGACGTGTTCGCCGCGGCCAGCCCGGCCACGATGAAGACCGTCACCGACGCGTCGCTTGCGAGCGCGCCGACCACCTTCGTGCGCAACAAGCTGGAGATCGCCGTCCCGAAGGACAACCCCGCCAAGGTCGACGAGCTGAAGGACCTGACCGATCCCACGGTGAAGGTGGCGCTGTGCGCCGAGCAGGTGCCGTGCGGGGCGGCGGCCGTCAAGGCGCTGGACGCGGCCGGGCTGAAGGTCACGCCGGTCACGCTGGAGCAGGACGTCAAGGCCGCGCTGACCAAGGTCGAGCTGGGCGAGGTGGACGCCGCCCTCGTCTACACGACCGACGTGATCGCCGCGGCGGGCAAGGTGCAGGGCATCGACTTCCCCGAGGCGGACAAAGCCATCAACGACTACCCGATCGCGACCCTGTCGAAGGCCCCCGCCGGTGACCTCGCCAAGCAGTTCGTCGATGTCGTGCTGTCGCAGCAGGGCAAGGACGTGTTGACCAAGGCCGGCTTCGAGTCGCCCTGATCGCATGACCACCCGTTCAGACACACCCGGCAGCGGCGTGGCCGGACGCCGTGAGGTCTCCGCTCGTCTGCCGTGGATGCTGGTGCTCCCGGCCGTGGCGGGGCTGGCCTTCCTGGTGCTGCCGCTGGCCGGGCTGCTGATCCGGGCGCCCTGGCCGACGCTGCTCCGGCGGCTGGCCGAGCCGCAGGTGCTGGAGGCGTTGCGGCTGTCGCTGGTGTGCGCCACCGCCGCCACGGCCGTCTGCGTGCTGTTCGGGGTGCCGCTGGCCTGGTTGCTGGCCCGGGTGGACTTCCCGGGCCGGCGGCTGGTGCGGGCGCTGGTGACCGTGCCGCTGGTGCTGCCGCCCGTGGTGGGCGGTGTGGCGTTGCTGCTGGTGCTCGGGCGGCGCGGGCTGATCGGTCAGTGGCTGGAGTCCGCCTTCGGGATCACGCTGCCCTTCACCACTCTCGGGGTGATCGTGGCCGAGGCGTTCGTGGCCATGCCGTTCCTGGTGATCAGCGTGGAGGGGGCGCTGCGCGGCGCGGACCGGCGGTTCGAGGAGGCGGCCGCCACGCTGGGCGCCTCCCGCTGGACCGTCTTCCGGCGGGTCACCCTGCCGCTCATCATGCCCGGCGTCGTTGCCGGGGCGGTGCTGTGCTGGGCGCGGGCGCTCGGCGAGTTCGGCGCCACCATCACCTTCGCCGGCAACTTCCCCGGCACCACCCGGACGATGCCGCTGGCCGTCTATCTGGCGCTGGAGACCGAGCCGGACGCGGCCATCGTGCTCAGCCTGGTCCTGCTGGCCGTCTCCGTGGTCATCCTGGCCAGCCTGCGCGATCGGTGGGTGAACAGCCCATGACCACCGGCGGCCTGCGGGCCACTCTGGTCGTCCGCCGATCCGCCTTCACCCTGGACATCACGCTGGAGGTCGCACCGGGCGAGGTCGTCGCATTGCTCGGGCCGAACGGCGCGGGCAAGACCACCGCGCTGCGCGCCCTGGCCGGGCTGACCCCGATGTCCGGCGGGCACGTCACCCTGGACGGCCGGCCGCTGCACCACCTGGCCCCCGAGCAGCGCCCGGTCGGCATGGTCTTCCAGGACTACCTGCTGTTCCCGCACCTGTCCGCGCTCGACAACGTCGCCTTCGGGCCGCGCTGCCACGGCGTCCCCAAGGCCGAGGCGCGCCGCGTCGCCGCGGCCCTGCTGGAACGCGTCGGCCTGGCCGACCGGGCCGCGGCCAAACCCCGTCAGCTGTCCGGCGGTCAGGCGCAGCGCGTCGCCCTCGCCCGGGCGCTGGCCGTACGACCCCGGCTGATGCTGCTGGACGAGCCGCTGGCGGCCCTGGACGCGCACACCCGGCTGGAGGTCCGCTCCCGGCTTCGCCGTCATCTGGCCGACTTCGACGGCGCCACCGTGCTGGTCACCCACGACCCGCTGGACGCGATGGTGCTGGCCGACCGGCTGATCGTCATCGAGGCCGGCGGCATCGTCCAGCAGGGCGCCCCCGCCGAGGTCGCACGCCGGCCGCGCACCGACTACGTCGCGCGCCTCGTCGGGCTCAACCTCTACCGCGGGCTCGGCGACGGGGCCCGGGTCAAGGTCGGCGAACTGCCGCTGCACACCTCCGAACGGCTCGACGGGCCCGCGTTCGTGGCCTTCTCGCCCGCCGCCGTGGCGCTCTACCGGACCCGTCCCGACGGCAGCCCCCGCAACCTCTGGCAGGCCACGATCGACGGCATCGAGCGGCACGGCGACAACGTCCGCGTCCATCTCGACGGCCCGATCACCGCCTTCGCCGACATCACCCCCGCCGCCCTGGCCGACCTCGACCTGAGCCCAGGTCAGCGGATCTGGGCCTCGGTCAAGGCCACCGAGACCCACGCCTACCCGGCGTGAGCGGGCTCCTGGCGGGCGACCGCCACGTGATCGCTGCGATCGCCCGCATCAGTACACGTCGCGCACGTAGCGTTTGGCGGCGGCGAGTTGCTTGACGTAGGCGGCGGCGTCCTCCGCGGTCATGCCGCCGTGCTGGGTCGCGATGTCGCGCAACGTCTGGTCGACATCCTTGGCCATCCGGCTGGCGTCGCCGCACACGTACACGTGGGCGCCCTCCTGCAGCCACGCCCACAGCCGGCCGCCGTGTTCACGCATGCGGTCCTGGACGTAGACCTTGGTGCGCTGGTCGCGGGAGAAGGCCAGGTCGAGCCGGGTGAGCAGTCCGTCGTCGCGGAACGCGGTCAGCTCGTCACGGTAGTAGAAGTCGGTGGCACGGCGCTGTTCTCCGAAGAAGAGCCAGTTGCGGCCGTGGTGGCCCAGAGCGCGGCGCTCGTCGAGGAAGCCGAGGAAGGGCGCGACGCCGGTACCGGGGCCGACCATGATCATCGGGGTGGCGGGGTCCGAGGGAGGCCGGAAGTGGGTGGTGGGCTGGACGTAGACGGAGACGGGGGCGTCCTGCGGGCTGTCGGCCAGGTACGCCGAGCAGGCGCCGCTCCGTGTGACGCCGCGCGGGTTGGCGAAGCGGACCACCGAGACGGTCAGGCGTATCCGCTCGGGGCTGGTTAAAGGGCTGGAGGAGATGGAGTACATCCGCGGCTGCAGCCTTTTGAGTACGCCGGCCCATTCCTGCGCCGTGGCGCGGACCGGCAGACCGGCGACGACGTCGATGGCCTGGCGGCCCCACGCCCACTTGTCCAGCTCGCCCTTGTTGCCCGGGCGGAGGATGCGGGCCAGGTCACGGTCGTGGCTGCGTTCGGCGACGAACTTCAGCAGGCCGGAGCCGATCCTGGTGATGTCGAGGTGGCGACGCAGGGCCTCGCCGAAGGGCTGGATGCCGAGCCCGGGGAGCTCGACGTCCTCGACGGGGCTGAGACCGGTCACGGCCAGCCATTCCATGACCAGGTCGGCTCCGTTGACCGGCACCACGCCGAGGGCGTCTCCTGCCCGGTAGGTCAGTTCCCCGCCGGTGTCGAAGGTGAACCGGCGCACTTCCTTGGCCGAGCCGGGAAGGCTGAGCAGCCGGTTGCCGGAAAGCGTCGCGATGAAAGGGGAGGCTTTGCCGTACCGGCTCGGCGCGGGGGGAGCGGACGGCTCGGCGGGCACGGCCGCGGCGGGTCCGGGCTCGCGCGCCGCGGGGGCGGTCGCGGCGGCGCCGGACAGGGCGTCGAGGATCTGTTCGAGCCAGCCCAGGGCACGCACGTCCTCGTCAGGTTCGCAGTCCACCCGCGGCACCAGAGGTGTGGCGCCGAGCTCCGCCAGACGCCGGTCGAGCCGGCGCCCGTGCCCGCAGAAGTCGTCGTAGCTGGAGTCGCCGAAGGCGAGCACGGCGTAGCGCATCCCGTCCAGCCGGGGCGCGCCGGCGTCGGAGAGGGCGTCCCAGAAGGCGGTGCCGTTGTCCGGCGCCTCCCCGTCGCCGAATGTGCTGGAGATGACGAGCACGTCCGCGTTCTCGGGTAACGCGGCCGGTGTGCAGTCGGCCATGCTGACCAGCCTGGGGCTGTGGCCGGCCTCGGCGAGGCGGCGGGCGCCGGCCGAGGCGAACTCCTCGGCGTTGCCGGTCTGCGAGGCCCACAGGATGACGATCTCGCGCACGGGTTCCCGTGGCGGCGGTCCCGGCGCCGGGGCGGGGGACCGTGAGAAGGCGCCGGCGAGGGCTCCGTTGATCCACAGCGCGTGGTCGGGGTCGATGGGGGCGTGGTCCGGCAGGACGGGGACGTCCGCGCCGGTGAGCGGCGAGAGCGTGAGGCCGGACAGGAACCCGGACAGGTAACGGCGCTCCCGCGCACCGAGGTCCGGCGGGGCCTGCTCGGGCAACCCGAACAGGGCGGACAGCGCCGCAACCGTCGCCACACGGTCCGGCGCGGCGAGGACCTGCGCGCCGGCGGAGATCTGATCACCCGGGGCGGAGCCGGGCGCCTGCGACGCGCCGTGCGCGGCGAGGACCGGGGCGGGTCTCGTGGCCGTCGTTTCGGCGGGGACCTTGGCGAGGGAGACCGCGCACACCTTCAACTCGGGCTGGAACGAGATCGGGTCGACGGCGTCGCTGGTGACGGCGTTGACGCTGAGGTACTCGCCGAACAGGTCGTTCCAGTGGAACGGCGCGAAGCAGTTGCCCGGCATGACCCGGTCCGTGACGACGGCGGGCAGGACGGCCCGGCCACGCCGGGAGGAGACCGCCACCAGGTCGCCGTCGCCGATTTCGTGCTCGGCGGCGTCCTGCGGGCTGATCTCGACGAACGGCCCGGGATTGAGCTTGTTGAGCTTGGCGACCTTGCCGGTCTTGGTCAGGGTGTGCCACTGGTGCTGCAGCCGCCCGGTGTTGAGCACGTACGGGAAGTCGTCGTCGGGCAGTTCGGCGGCGGGCAGGTGCGGGCGTGGGAAGAAGACGGCCCGGCCGTCCGGCGTGGCGAAGGCAAGCCGGGGGCGGCCGTCGTCATCGCCGGTGAGCGGCGTGCGGCTGCGGCCGTCGTCGAGGTAGCGGATCGGATTGCGCTCGCCGGAGTCCGGCGCGGCGGGCCACTGCACGGGTGTGCGGCGCAGCCGGTCGTAGGTGACGCCGCGCAGGTCGTATCCGGTGGCCGGGTTCCAGGCCCGCTTGATCTCCTCGAAGATCTCCTCCGCGCTGTCGTACGAGAACGCCTCCTCGAATCCCATCTCGCACGCGACCCTGGCGATGATCCGCCAGTCGGGCAGCGCCTCACCGGCCGGGTCGACGGCCTGCCGGAGCAGGGTGAGATTGCGCTCGGAGTTGATCATCACGCCTTCGGTCTCGGCCCACAGGGCGGCGGGCAGGACCACGTCGGCGTAGGCGTTGGTCTCGGTGGCGGCGAAGACGTCCTGGGTGACGACGAACTCGGCGGCCTCCAGCCCGGCGATGACGGTCTTGCGGTTGGCGACGCTGGCCACGGGGTTGGTGCAGATGATCCAGCACGCCTTGATCTCGCCCTCGGCCATCCGGGAGAACATCTCGATCGTGCCCTGGCCGGCGTCGGTGCGCAGCGTGCCGGGCGCGAGGCCCCACAGGTCCTCGACGAACCGGCGGTCCTCCTCGACCAGGACCGAGCGCTGGCCGGGCAGACCGGGGCCCATGTAGCCCATCTCCCTGCCGCCCATCGCGTTCGGCTGGCCGGTCAGCGAGAACGGCCCGCTGCCGGGACGGCAGATCGCGCCCGTGGCCAGGTGCAGGTTGCACAGGGCGTTGGTGTTCCAGGTGCCGTGGGTGCTCTGGTTGAGTCCCATCGTCCAGCAGCTCATCCACTCGCCGGCCTCCCCGATCCACCGGGCGGCTTGGCGTAGGTCGGCCTCGGGGATGCCGGTGATCTCGGCGACCACGGCCGGCGGGTAGTCGCGCAGGAAGTCCGGCATGGCCTCCCAGCCGCGGGTGTGCTCGGCGATGAACTTCTCGTCGACGTGCTCGTTCTCCACCAGCAGGTGCAGCAGGCCGTTCAGCAGGGCCAGGTCCGTGCCCGGCCGGATCCGCAGGAACAGGTCGGCCTTGTCGGCCGTGGCGGTGCGGCGCGGATCCACCACGATCAGCTTGGCCCCGGCCTTGACCCGGTCCATCAGGCGCAGGAACAGGATGGGATGGCAGTCGGCCATGTTCGCGCCGATGACGAAGAACACCTCGGCGCGGTCGAAGTCCTCGTACGAGCCGGGTGGTCCGTCCGAGCCCAGCGACAGTTTGTAGCCGCTGCCCGCGCTCGCCATGCACAGCCGCGAGTTCGACTCGATCTGGTTGGTGCCGACGAAGCCCTTGGCGAGCTTGTTCGCCAGGTACTGCGCCTCGAGCGTCATCTGCCCGGACACGTAGAACGCCAGGGCGTCGGGTCCGTGCTCGTCCAGGATCGCGCGCAGCCGCCGGGCCGTCGCCGTGATCGCCCGGTCGACGCTCGTCTCCTGCGGCTCCGCGCCCCGGCCGGATCTGGTGAGCGCCCGCTCCAGCCGGCCGGGGGCTGCGAGCATGTCGGCGCTGGTGGCTCCCTTGGTGCACAGACGGCCGGCGTTGGCCGGATGGGTCTTGTCGCCGCCGACCTTGACGACCCGGCGTCGCCCGTCCGCGCCCCGCGCCACATCGAGGACGATCCCGCAGCCGACCCCGCAGTAGGAGCAGACGGTCTTCACCTGAGCGTTGGCGTTGTCCGAGCCTGTCGCCGTCATCGGCCCTTCTCTTCCATGGGGCCGGAACGCCGTCCCCGAGCAGTGGGCGCGCCGCAGCCGCAGCGGGCGGATCCAACGACGACAACGTAAGAATGAGCCGTTACACGGATGTCACAGGCGCTGACGGCAACCGGTTACATGCGGATCACCGCCGATGCCCCAGCGCAAACCTGTACCGATCGGAACCAGGCGCGCGCAGGGCGCCGTCAGCGGCCGGGCTGTATCGTGATCAGCACCGGCTGTTCGGTGATCTGCAGGGTGTGCGGGGCGGGCATGGAGTGTCCGTCCAAGAATCGGACGGTGTCGGCGCCGCGATCGGCCGGCATCGAGGCGGTGCCCGATTCGGTCCAGCGGACGACGGCCCGGACAGGTTCCCGGCCGTCCGCGCTGTCCAGCACGAACTGGCATTGCCAGACCTGTGCCGGCAGCCCGTCGGGCGAGCTGTGACCACAGGATGTGATGCGGGCGCCGGTCAGCCAGTGCTGGAGCGTGTCCACCGCGTGGGCCGCGGCGGTCGGTGGCCCGCCCACGGCCTGGAGCACGAGCGGGATCTTCGTGCCGCCCCAGTTGTAGAAGTACATGCGGTCGTATCGCACATACATCCCAATCAGGTAGAAGCGCACCGCGTACGCGATGGCGTGTGCCTGGTCCAGTTTGTGATCTTCGGGGATGCGGTAGACGGTCCCGGTGCTCCACAGCCGCGGATGCACTCCGGCCTCATGGAAGGTGCGCTCGATGACGGCCGCGAGACGAACGAGGCTCTCGGGGGTGTCGCCGTCGTGCTGCGGGGCGAGTTTCACCCCGGCGGCATCGCACACCTGGTATCCGCCGGCTGCGGCGAAGTCGCGCAGGAACTGCTGGGATGCCGGCTCCCACAGATTCCCGATCGAGGGGCATACGAGAGTCGCGGCCGGATCGGCGCGGCGGATGGCCGCGGCGGCTTGCTGCGTCATGCGGGCCAGCGTCGCGGCGTCGCCGGTGTAGAAGTGCGGTGAGGGCGCGAACGCCCACAGTTCGTAGGCGTCGATCCGGCCCGCGTATCGGGTCGCGACGGCCTTGACGAAGCGGACCCAGTCCTTCAGATCATCGGGGGGCGCCGTGCGTGACCCGTCGGGGTAGGGGCCGAGTGGCGCGTCCGGCGCCGCCCACTGGGGCGTGCCGCCGAAGGTGTAGAGCACGGGGAGGTTCGCACGGTGGGCGGAGCCGACGAGGCGGTCCAGGGTGATCCAGTCGAACCGGTCGCGGGCCGGTTCGAGCAGGGACCAGAGGGTTCCGCTGTCCCATAATCGGATCCCGCCGACCCGGAAGGTCGGCATGGCCCCGCTGCTGCTGTTGATCGTAACGCCGTAGAACCCCGCGGCCACCGGGGTGGGTGGCTGCGACCAGGCCGGGCCGGAAATCCATTGCGGCGCCGGGCGCTCAGCCGTCCGGCCGGCCGGAGAAGAAGCGGTGGCAGCGATGATCACCACGGCGGCCAGCACACAGGCGAGGGCGGTGAAACGCATCGGCCTGCGGCCGCTGAGGGCAGGGCGCCGGCCGTACCCGGCGGATGCCGGCGCCGGAATCCAGAGATCGTCAGCGACGGGCTTGCGGCCGGCTTCGAGGCGGGCGGCGTCGGCTTGTGCCCACAGGCGGTACAACTCCGCCAACTCCGCCTTGTTCGCTCCGCAGGACAGCGCTATCCGCTCCACCATTCCGTAGCTGTCCGGCAGGACCTGACCCCGGCAGTATCGGTGCAATGTGGAGGCGCTGACGCCACAGCGGCCGGCGAGCTCCGCGTAGCTGCAGCCGCTGCGTTCCTTCAGCGAGTGCAAGAGCGCGGACAGTTCCGACACCTTCTCACCCCACCCGTCGGGCATCCTCGCGTCCCAGCCCGGCGAATCCGCGCAGGTCGCACCAATCGTCGCATCCCAGGCGTCAGCCGGGACACGCATAGCTTGCGTCAGAGTCATGTGGCCCAGCAATCTCGGAGCGCCGGAGATCCACGACGCCCACGTGACAAGCGTCGGCGCCGATCGGGTCTGTGCCGGCATGGGATCGCCGAGGAGGAAGTTGTGAACAAAACGATCAGGCGACTCGCGATGCCGATCATCGGCACGCTGCTCGCATCCAGTGTGGTTTTCGCGTCGTCCTCGCCCGCTCAGGCCGGAGGGTGCACCCTGTGGATCTGTGGCGAGGCGAAGAACAACTCTCCCTGGACCATCTACACGACCGAGGTGCTGGGCACGGGCGGCCCACATTGGTGCGACGTATGGAACGGGGGCGGCGGCATGACCTCGTCCTGGTGGCACACCACGTGCGAACAGAAGCCGCTGGCTCCCGGCCAGAGCAGGGGCGGAGGGGGCGTCGACGTCGACGCGGTCACTTTCGCCGACCGCGACTACGTGATCAAGATAGACGGAACCATCCTGGGATGGAGAACAAGAGGCGTCTGGACGAGGATTCACTCCGATCAGTACGTGACCTGTTTCAAGAACTCCAACGGCGACCCCATGTGTGAGGTCAGCTGACGCGCGGACGCGGCGGGGTCGCGTCTACGTCTGCGCGTCCGGCGCCGTCGCCCCCGTCGCGCGCACCGATCGCAGGATGACGAACATGCAGGCCGTCCCGGCCGTTCCGGCTCCGCAGATCACCACGTACGGGGGAACCAGCGCGGCGACGGCGCCGCCGGCGGTCACGCCGAGCCCTTGGAGGGTCATGAGCCCGGCGCCCAGCAGGGACATGGCGCTGCCCCGCACCGTCTCGGGCACCGCGTGCACGAACCACTGGTCCATGCCGAGCGTGTAGGCGGCGCACAGCCCGGTGAGCAGCAGGAGCGCGACCGCGAGCGGCAACGGCGGATGGACGGCGAACGCGGCCATCGGCAGCATCGACCCCGCTGCCAGCGGCAATGCGATCCGCTCGCGGCCGGCCGCCCCGAGCAGGGCGCCGGCCAGCACCTCGCCCACCGCGGTCCCTGCGGGCATCGCGGCCATGAGGAGCCCGAACCCCGCCGAGCCCGCACCCGCGGCGTCCGCGAAAGGCGCGGCGGTTCCCTCGGCGACGATGAAGTACATCGGCGGGATCCACCACATCAGCAGCAGCGCGCGGACCCGGGGGGCGCCGAGCAGCAGCCGGGTGGAGGCGATCGACGCGCGCATCATCGCCTCGCCCCCCGACGCCCGGGCCGGGCGGCCACGGGTGCCCAGACGCAGGAGCAGCGCGGAACCGAGAAAGGTGCCGGCGGTCACGTGAAGCGCGGTGCGGGGTGACAGCCATACCAGGGCCAATCCGCCGAGTCCGTAGCCGATTATCTGGGACCCCTGCGAGACCATCCGCACCAGCGAGCGACCCAGGACGTACACCTCGCCCGGCAGGATGTCGGCCATGCTCGCGGCCCGGGTGCCGGTGAACAACGGCGACATCATCGAGACGGCGAAGCGGAGGACGAACACAACCGCGAGCGGAGTCACCGGAACGGCCATCAACGCCACGCAGCCGGCCGAGAGCAGGTCGCAGGCCACCAGCACCCGGCGGGCGGGGTATCGGTCGGCGACGCCGGAGAGCAGGATCCCGCTGAGAGCGTAGGGCAGGAAGCCGAGGGCGAAGACGAGCGCCGTCAGCGGCGCCGAACCGGTCCGCCGGAACACCAGCACGGCCAGTGAGGCGTCGGCGAAGACGCTGCCCAGCATGGAAAGGACATGGGCCGCGAAAATCGCCCGGAATTCCCTGACCGCGAACACGGTGCCGTATCCGGCGTCGGCGCGTGCTCGGCTTCGCGAGGCCGCTGAGGAGGGTTCTGCCATGCGGAGATTCGCTTTTCCCTGTCATAACGGTCACAGCAGGTATTCGCGGGCGCCGACGCCGGGTCCGAAGGGCGGCATGACTGCCGGGGCGTTCTGCCCCCTCGGACCCGGTACGACGCTCTCGTGACCGAATCGGACTGAGATCAACTTCTTGGGTCATGTCTGTCTAGTTGGGGAACCAGCCCTTGGCGAACGAGGTCATGGCCATTCACCTCCCTACATGGGTGGGTGATCGCGGGGGAGTGCGTCGACGGCGATCGCGGGCGCGACATGACCCCCGATTAACCCGAACAACTATGTTCGAGTTTTACTCTAGCGCCTAAGTCGTACACTGCTGTTCGGGTTTATACTGTGACATGGGTCACAGCGCGGTGTCGCCGAAAGAGGGGACAGGCTGGCGCGACCGGGTGTCAGGCGGAGAGTCGCCGGACCCGTCCGAAGGTGCGGCCGACCAGCAGGTCGCCGGCGGAGAGGATGCGGAGCCGCGTGGCCGCGTCGTCGGCGTGCGCGACCAGGCACCGACCGGTGACGTCGGCGGTTACGGTGCCTGCGTGGGCACGGCCGTGCCGGGCGCGGTGAGGGCGGCGAGCAGCGTCGCCGAGATGACCCGCGCGGCATCGTCGGCGTCCAGCCTGCCGGCGGCGGTGTCCTCCGCCGCGGCGTGCATCAGGGTGAACACGGTTGTGACGAGCCACCTCTCGGGCAGATCGTCGCGGAAGACGCCATCGAGCCGCCCGCGGGCGATGATCGCCCGGACCCTGTGCAGGGTCCGGTCGTGGACGGCCCGGATCCGCTCCGGCGGCAGTTCGCGCTGGGCGGCCCGGAGCACGGAGTGCAACTGGTGGACGATCTGCCATGAAGCGCCGACGAGCCGGGTCAGCGCCTGGCGTGGGTCACCGGTGGTGTCGGTCGCGTCGAGTGCGGCGTCGGACTGCTCCATCGTGCGTGTCAGGACGGCGTCGACGAGATCCGCCCGGGTTTTGAAGTGCCCGTAGAGCGTGACCCGGCCGACCCCCGCCGCCTTGGCGATGTCGGCGACGCTGGCGTCGGCGTCGCGGGCCAGGCACAGCTGGGCCGCGTCCAGGATGGATCTGATGTTGCGCCGGGCGTCGGCTCGCCGCCCGGCCTGCGCCCCGGGGCGCTGCGCGGACCGCGACCCGTCACCGGCGTCGCGCGGTGTGGCTGCCATTTCCGCTCCTGCGCTCCCTGAGCCCGCGTTCTCGAGCAACCCGAACAGATTAGTCCACGTTGCCGCCGCGTACCGCCACGAGAAGTCCGGGCCCTCCCGGTGTCACTGCGCTGCGAGAACGCTAAGTCGGACGCGGATGTTCGATTTGGTGGTAGCGTCGTAACCTGAACATGAATGTTCAAGTTGACGGTTGATCGGTCTCGCCGTCGACACGCCGGGGGTGCCGTCCCGCACGGCCTCACCATGCTTGTGAAACGGAAAGAGGGTCGTCGTGACAGATGGTGTGCGAGATTCCGGACGCGTCCGCCGCCGGCCGTACCTGCTGTGCCGGGGTACGACGGCGGGCCTGGGCGCGCTGGGGGTGGCGCAAGCCGTATCCGCAGGGAGCTTCCTCAGCGGGCATTACGACGCGGTGACGGTGCACGCGACGACGGCCATGGTGATGGTGGCCGTCGCGGTCGTGCAAGCCGCCGGCGTGGTCGTGCTGCGGAGGGCGGGCGGACCCCGGTCGGTGCTGTTGCTCGGCCTCGCGTTTCCCCTGATCCTGGGCGGGCTGACCGGGCTCGGGATGGGCCGGGTGCTGACCCTGCACGTCCCGCTCGGGGTGCTCGCCGTGGTCGGCCTGCTGCGGCTCGCGGCGTGGGTGTGGCGTACGCCGCTACCCGCTCGGGTCCAGGCGGCCGCTCCCGCGCACGACCGGCCGGTCGGAGCGCTGTCGTGAACCGGCGCGCGGTGCTGCGTCTCGGCGCGGCCGCGGCCGGTGTGGGCGTCGTGGGCGTGGGGTGGCCGTCCGCCGCCGCGCTGCTCGCCCCGGGACAGCCCGGCCGGCTGCTGCGCAGCCAGACGGCGCTGCCCGAGCCCTATCGGGTCGCGCTGCCCGTACCTTCCCGGCTCGCCCCGGTCCGCACCGACTCCACCACGGACCACTACGAGATCACCCAGCGGGTCGCGGAGCTGCGCATCCTGCCGGGCCTGCCGACCCCGGCATGGACCTACGGCGGCACCTTCCCCGGGCCGACGATCGTCTCACGCTCGGGCCGGCGCACCGTGGTGCGTCACCGCAACGACCTGCCGCAGCCGGTCGTGGTGCACCTGCACGGCGGGCACACCCCCGCCGGCAGCGACGGATACCCCGTCGACCTCATCCTGCCCACGTCCGGAGCCATGCCCGCCGACCACGCCATGCCCGCCGACCACGCCATGCCCGGCATGCCCGGCGACGTGGCCGCGGGGGAGCGGGCGTACGCCTATCCGATGAACCAGCGGGCGGCGACCCTGTGGTACCACGACCACCGCATGGGACACACCGGCCTGAACGTGTGGCGCGGCCTGGCCGGATTCCACCTCGTCGCCGACGACGAGTCCGACGCCCTGCCCCTGCCGCGAGGTCACCGCGACATCCCGCTGATGATCGTCGACCGGTCCTTCGCCGCGGACGGATCCTTCCGGTATCCGGTCACCGCCACCGGCGGCGTGGCGGACGCGTACATGAACGGGGTCCTCGGCGACGTCATCCTGGTCAACGGCGCACCCTGGCCGGTCGCGCAGACGGACCCGGCCCGCTACCGGCTGCGCCTGCTCAACGCCTCCAACGCGCGGCGCTACCGTCTGGAACTCGATCCGCAGCCGGCCGGCGGTTCCGCCCTGGTGCAGATCGGCAGCGACGGAGGGCTGCTGGCCCGGCCGGTCGGCCATGACGCTCTGGAACTCGCCCCGGGCGAACGCTTCGACGTGGTCGTCGACTTCTCCCGATACCGGCCGGGAAGCAAGGTGCGGCTGGTCAACCGCCTGGGTTCTGGCAGCACCGCGGAGGTGATGCGGTTCGACGTCACGGGGCGGGACCGCGGTGACGATTCCGCGATACCCGACCGGCTGGGCGCGGGCGTCGCCCCGCTCGCCCCGCAGCGCGCCGTCGCCACCCGTACGTTCGTGTTCCGGCAGCGCCGCGGCGGCGCCTGGGCCATCAACGATCTGGCCTACCGGCCGGGCCGCGCGCTGGCGACACCCAGGCTGGGCACCGTCGAGATCTGGCGTTTCGTCACCGACTTCCACCACCCCGTGCATCTGCACCTGGACCACTTCCAGGTGCTGTCCCGCAACGGCGGCGCCCCGGGACCCTACGACGCGGGCTGGAAGGACACCGTCGACGTACGCCCGTCGGAGGCGGTGGAGATCCTCACGCGGTTCACCGACTACCAGGGCGCGTTCCTGCTGCACTGCCACAACCTCGAACACGAGGACATGGCGATGATGGCCGATTTCATCACCGTCTGACCGTCTGAAAGCCCGAGGCCGCGCCTCGATCGCATCGATCGTGCACGCATCCCGGCCGCGTACGGCGCGGCCGGCCCACCCGGCCGGCGGATCGGCCAAGACAAGAGGAACACGATGATCGCAGATCGCCCCGACGACCGTGACGACGCACCCGCGCCGGCCGTCCTGACCCGCCGCCACATGCTCGGCGCCGGGACCGCCGCCGCGGCGACCGGCCTGCTCCGACTCCCGCCCCCGGCGCGTGACGGGCTGCCGCGATCGGCACCGGCCCCCCACACGAAGGTGTTGCGTACGCCCGAATCCCGGTTCCGGGACCTGGCCGACTACCCGTTCGAGCCGCACTACGTCCACGTCGACGCCGGCGACGGCACCGGTGGCCGGCTGCGGATGCATTACGTCGACGAGCGGCCGGCCGGCGCGGTGAAGCCGTCCGGGCAGACGATCCTGCTCCTTCACGGGCAACCGTCGTGGAGTTACCTGTACCGGCACGTGATCCCCCCGCTCGTGGCCGCCGGGCATCGCTGCGTCGCCCCCGACCTGGTCGGCTTCGGCCGCTCCGACAAGCCCGCGTCCCGTTTCGCGTACACCTACCAGCGTCATGTGGACTGGCTGCGCGAAGCGCTGTTCGACCGGCTCGGCCTGCGCGACGTGACCATGGTGTGTCACGACTGGGGTGGCCTGCTGGGGCTGCGGCTGCTGGCCGAACATCCCGGCCGGTTCCGCCGCGTGGTGGCGACGGACACCTATCTGCCGACCGGTGACCAGGACGTCGGCCGGGCCTTCCACGCGTGGACGCAGTACAGCCAGCGGGCCGATCCGTTCGACGCCGGATCCGTCGTCGAGGCGGGCACGATCAGCGAGCTCGGTCCGGGGGTGAAGGCCGCGTACGACGCGCCGTTCCCGGACGAGACCTATCGGCAGGGCGCCCGCCAGTTCCCTCTCCTGGTGCCCATCACGCCCTGGGACGAGGCCACCGTTCCCAACCGCGACGCATGGGCGGTGCTGCGCACACTGTCCACACCGTTCCTGTGCGCGTTCAGCGACCACGTGATCCTGCTGCCGCAGGCGCCGAACACCGACGACCCGGGCTACGCCGTCCCCTATCCCGACCAGTGGTTGCGCGAGCGCATTCCGGGTGCCCAAGGCCAACCGCACACCACCATCACCGGCGCGGGTCACTTCGTCCAGGAAGACCAGGGCCCCCGGCTCGCCGCGATCGTCAACGGCTTCGTCGAGTCGACGCGGTAGGGCCGGTCACGACCCCTCATCGTCAGGCGCCGGCGAACCGCCGTACGACCACGACGCCGGCAACCCGGCAGCGGAACCACAACCTCATATGGAGTCCTGCATGTCGATCCGCCACATCACGCCCGTGCCCAGGAAAGCGGCGTCCGGCCGAGTCGCCGAGGTCTACGCCCAGTCCGTGGCCGACTTCGGCCAGGCCGCGTTCATGATGCTGTCGCCCGCACCCGATCTGCACGCCGCGGCCTGGGCCTTCCTGCGCGAGTCAGAGGTGGCGGGCTCCGCGCCCCGCCTCGGCAAGGAGGTCGTCGCCGTCGCCGTGTCGCACGCCAACCGGTGCCGCTTCTGCATCGACGCGCACAGCATCCTGGTCCACGCCCTCGGCGAGCATCGGCTCGCCGAGGACCTGCTCCACGACCGGACCCCGGCGCGAGCCGACCACGCCAAGCTCGTCGCCTGGGCGAAAGCCACCGGAGTGCCCGGCGCGGCGCAGCCGTCGCCGCCGTTCCCGGCCGAACTCGCCGCCGAGTACATCGGCACCGCCCTGTCCACGCACTTCAACAACCGCATGTACTCCGCGCTCACCGACGAACAACTCCTCCCCGGCAACCTGCAACGATCGCGGTCGGTACGCCGCGTCGGCGCCATGGCGTACACCCGCACCGTTCACCGCGAGCTCACCCGAGGCGACAGCCTGCCCCTGCTGGCCGGCATACCGTCGGGGCACGCACCCGCCTGGGCGGCCGGCACACCGATCGCGACCGCGTTCGCCGCGCTGCGCGGCGCCGCGGCCGCCGGCGGCGCGCTGCTGAGCGAACCGGGCCGGAACGTCCTGCGGACCGCCGTGGCCGAGTGGGACCCCACCCACCCGCCGTCACCCGGCGCGTGGCTCGCCCAACGGCTGGCGAGCCTTCCCGCCGCCGACCGGCCCGCCGCCCGACTCGCCCTCCTCGCCGCCCTCGCACCCCACGACGTCACCGACACGGAGGTCACCGCATGGCGCATCGCGGTCCACGGCACCGACGCCGACCTGGTGCGACTGCTGGCCTATGGCGCCGTCATCGCCGTGGACCGGATCGAGGAGGCCATCACCGGCCACCCGACCCTTCCGCCGGTGCTCACCACCGGGGAAGTGCCCGGCGCACCGAGGACGCGCGGACCCGCCGGAGGGTGATTCGCCCGCGACGGGCAGGGGAGCGGACGCGGCCGGCATGGCGAGGGAGTCGGACGCGGGCCGGCGTGGCGAGGGAGCGGGGCCCGAGGGCGCCCGCTCCCCGTTCGCGCGTCGCCGCGCCGTGACGCACGGTCGTGCCGGTCAGCCGCCGGTGGTCAGCCGGTGGTGGTCAGCCGGTGGTGCAGGCCGAGCCGTTGAGGCTGAAGGCCGAGGGGTTGGGGTTGCCGCCGGAGTAGGTGCCCTGGAAGCCGAACGAGGTGCTGGCACCGGGGGCCAGCGAGCCGTTGTAGGACACGTTGCGCGCGGTCACCGACGAGCCGCTCTGGCTCACTGTGGCGTTCCAGGAGTTGGTGATCTGCTGGCCGCCGGAGAAGGACCAGGCCAGCGTCCAGCCGTTGATCGTGCCGTTGCCGGTGTTGGTGACGGTCACGTCGGCGGTGAAGCCGTTGTTCCACTCGTTCTTCGAGTAGGACACGCGGCACGCGCCGGTGCCTCCCGGCGAGGAGGGCGAGACCGCGGGCGAGGGGCGGGAGGAGGGCGAGACCGCGGGAGAGGGATCGGTCGTGCCGCCGATGGTGATGTTGGAGTTACCGCTGCTCTGGTAGCCCTCGGTGGCGAGGATCTGGTAGTCGTGGTTGCCCAGGTTCATGCCGTAGCGGGCCCAGGCGTCGAAGTGGTTGCCGGTGGTGATGGTGCCGCCGACGCGCTTCTGCTGGCGGACGCTCCAGTACTGGTTGAAGGTCTGGTTGCCGTCGATGGACGGGGCGTTGTAGCGCGTGGTCTCGTAGATGTCGTAGGTGCCGCCGTCACTGGTGACGGTGCCCTTGTAGGTGCCGGTGGGCCGCCAGGAGCCCCAGCTGTCGACGATGTAGTACTCCACCAGCGGGTTCCTCGTCCACCCGTACACCGACAGGTAGGAGTTGCCGGAGGGGTTGAAGCTGCCTGAGTAGGTGATGGTCCTGCGCGTACCGGGTTTCCAGCCCTTGCCGGCGACGAAGTTGTTGGTGTTGCGCCATGAGGTGCTGTAGTTGCCGCCGGAGCCGAGGTCCATGGAGACGGTGCCCTGGCTGTCGGTCCAGAACGAGAAGAAGTATCCGTTGTTGGTGCCGGTCTGGTTGGTGGTCACGGCGGCGTGGGCGACGCCGGGCAGCAGCGCCACGGCCGCGGCCAGCGCCACGGCGCAGACACGGCCGATCAACAGCCGCACACCACCGCGCCCACGGCTTCTGACGGGAATGAGATTCATGGACGTGCTTCCTCCTCAACGGGCCGACGGCGGCCGGGTCAGGTGATGCCGGCGGCCGGGGTGACGGCCACCGCGCGCCGGCGTCGTACACCGCGGCGGGGGTTGACCGGTCGGCACGCGGTCGCCGGCCTGAGGACCATGTCGCGGTTCGTGACCCGGATCGACAGTGGCCGAGGCCCTTCGTGTGGGCGAAACTATCGGACAGACGGCGAAAGTGTCAGCCAGAGTCGTCGAAACTGTCAACAACCTGTGTGAAGCCGGATCCGCCCGGAGCGTCGTCTCGGCGGATCGGCCCTGGTCATGAGTGGCCACCGGAGGTGCGAGCGTTGGCGGACGCAGTGAAAGTTACGTGGAGCCCGTCGGGTGTGACCCGAGAAAAGCCGAGCCGCGAGCGATGAGGGAGCTGATACTTTCGTTATTGAGCCGATAATTTCTGGGTGGTCCACCCACTGAGCTCGAACGACCGGCACGGCCGAGGACCGCATCACGGCCGCGGTCGAGTGCTGCACGGTTCGTCAACGCGCGTCACGTTGCGGAAGGTTAGCGATCGGGTCACGAAGGCGGCGAGGCGGCCTCATGGTGATTAGCCTCACCGGCATGCCTCTTGCCTCGATTCCCAGCCCTGCCCAAGGTGTCTGGCATCTCGGATTCGTTCCGATCCGGGCCTACGCATTGTGCTTCATCGTCGCGATCCTCTTCGCCACCTGGCTCAGCGAGCGCCGCTGGCGCGCCCGCGGCGGCGAGAAGGGCATGATCGGCGACATCGCGGTCCCCGGGGTGATCTTCGGTCTGATCGGGGCTCGCCTCTACCACGTCATCACCGACTGGCAGACCTACTTCGGCCCGCGCGCGGTCAAGGAGCCCTACCAGGCGCTGTTCGTCTGGGAGGGCGGGCTCAGCATCTGGGGCGCGGTCGCCCTGGGAGGCGTGGGTGTGTGGCTGGCCTGCCGCCGCCGGGGACTGTCCCTGGGCGCCGTGGCCGACACGGTCGCGCCCGGCATCGCGTTCGGGCAGGCGATCGCCCGTTGGGGCAACTGGTTCAACCAGGAGCTGTACGGCGGTCCGACCACGTTGCCGTGGGGCCTGGAGATCGACCAGGCGCACGGCGGCGAGCCGGGCGTGCTCTACCACCCGACGTTCCTGTACGAGTCGCTGTGGGACGCGACGCTCGGTTTCGCTCTGATCCTGGCCGGCAGGCGGTTCGCGCTACGCCACGGCCGCCTGTTCGCCCTCTACGTCGCCGGCTACACGTTCGGGCGGTTCTGGATCGAGGGTCTGCGGATCGACCCGGTGGGCGGAGTGGACCACGCGGTGACGCTCCTGGGGCTGCGGATCAACCAGTGGACCTCGATCGTGCTGTTCGCCGGCGCGCTGGTCTATCTCTGGATGACGCGTGACAAGGACGGCGAGCAGATCCTGGTGCCGGCCGCACGACACGAGGACTCGCACGAAGAGAACCGCGGGCATGGGTCCGGAGCATCGATCACGTGACGTGTCCGTGCGGGCGTCGCACGGTCCGCGGCAGTGCCGATGCCGACACGGCACCGGTGACGACATGACGCGACGAAGGCGACCGTGCGCGACGTTCGTCTTTGCCGTCGTGAACCTCCTCGGTGACTCTTCGGGAGGGCGGCTCCAGGGACGTGGTGTCTGCCCGCCGGGCCGCCCCGCACCATGACCGCCGCGACGGTGGCCACAGGTGGGCTGTTAGCGTTAACAATTCTTCCTCGTCGTCGTTCCTTCTCTGCCGGATCGTTGTGTGTGGTGGCAGGTCGGAGCCAATACAAGACGAAGAGGCGATGTCAAGGACGGCGCCACGCGCTCACGGAGGGGCGGCGGACGGGCGTGCGGCTCATCAGGCGTTATCGGGGGCCGACGCCCCTGCCGGGGAGAGCGTCGCTCTGAAACTTTCTTAGAGGGCTTGACACATTTAAGTATGGTTTCCACACTTTGTCCCCGAGGCGGCTTCTCCTGCCCATGTGGTGGTGCGCGGCGAGGACCGCCCTTCGCGACGCCCTGATGGTGTGCGTTCTCCGATCACGGGACGCGGCGTCGATCGCGCGGGACTACCCCCGCGTGTCCGCTTTTCCTGCAACGGCTCCATCGCCGTCGGCGGCTCCACGACCTTCGGGTGCACCGCGAACGGCACCGCGGCCATCCCGGCCGTTACCCGCACGAGCCTCTGACGGCGGCCGGACATGACGATGAGGAGAATACAGATGCGTCTGCCCTGGCGAGCGCGCTCACCGCGCCCCTCCGCCGGCACGATCGCGGCGCCGCCCCGGCGGGCCTCGCGCCGCGCCCTCGTGATCGGCTCCATCCCGGTCCTGCTGGCCGGCGCCGGCACCCTGCTGGCCACACAGCCCGCCCAGGCCGCGGTCGCCTGCCGGGTCGACTACACCATCAGTTCGAGCTGGCCGGGCGGCTTCAACGCCAGCGTCACCATCAACAACCTCGGCGACGCGGTCAACGGCTGGCGCCTGACCTGGTCCTTCGGCGCCGGCGAGCAGATCTCCCAGATCTGGAACGCCACGCAGACCCAGTCCGGTTCGTCGGTGACCGCCACCAACGTCTCCTACAACGGCAGCATCCCCAGCGGCGGCAGCACGAACTTCGGGTTCAACGGGTCCTCGAACGGCTCCGCCTCGGTGCCCACCTCGTTCTCCCTGAACGGAGTGGCCTGCACCGGCAGCCCGGGCTCGCCCAGCCCCTCACCGGCGCAGTCCCCGAACACCTCCCCGTCCCCGAACACGTCCCCGTCCCCGAACACGTCCCCGTCCCCGAACACGTCCCCGTCTCCGTCCCCGTCGGCAACGCCGACCGGCACGTGCGCTCTCCCGTCGTCGTACCGCTGGACGTCGACCGGCGCACTCGCGAACCCGAAGTCGGGCTGGGTCTCGCTCAAGGACTTCACCAACGTCGTCTACAACGGCAAGCACCTGGTCTACGCGACGACGCACGACAATGGATCGGGCTGGGGTTCGATGGGCTTCAGCACGTTCACCAACTGGTCCGACATGGCCTCGGCCACCCAGACCAAGATGAACTCGGGCACCGTCGCGCCCACGCTGTTCTACTTCGCCCCCAAGAACATCTGGGTGCTGGCCTACCAGTGGGGCGGGACCGCCTTCTCCTACCGCACCTCCAGCGACCCCACCAACCCCAATGGCTGGTCGGCGCAGCAGACGCTGTCCACCGCGAGCATCTCCGGCTCCGGCACCGGTCCCATCGACCAGACGCTCATCGGTGACGGCCAGAACATGTACCTGTTCTTCGCCGGCGACAACGGCAAGATCTACCGGCAGAGCATGCCCATCGGCAACTTCCCCAGCAGCTTCGGCTCCAACTACACCCAGATCATGAGCGACTCGACCAACAACCTCTTCGAGGCGGTCGAGGTCTACAAGCTCCAGGGCCAGAACAAGTACCTCATGCTCGTCGAGGCGATCGGTTCGCGGGGCCGCTACTTCCGCTCGTTCACCGCCGACAGCCTGAGCGGCTCGTGGACCCCGAACGCCGCGACCGAGAGCAACCCCTTCGCCGGCAAGGCCAACAGCGGCGCCACCTGGACCAACGACATCAGCCACGGTGACCTGGTCCGCAACAACCCCGACCAGACCAAGACCGTCGACCCCTGCAACCTGCAGCTGCTCTACCAGGGCCGCAGCCCCAGCTCCGATGGCGTCGACTACGGCCTCCTGCCCTACCGTCCGGGTCTGCTGACCCTGCAGCGCTGACGGTGACACAGGTCCGGTCCTGGCGACGTTCGCGGTGAAGGCGTACACCCAGTCGGGTGAGCGTCGACACGGCACGCGATCAGGACCGGGTGAACCTGGAGCGGCGGGCCCGGCCGAGGCCGGGCCCGCCGCGGTCACACAGGTGGACGTCCGGGGAAGAGGAGCGCTGCCCGGGCCGGACGGCCCGGGCAGCGCTCCGTGCGGCTCAGCCGGGATAGGGCCGGTTGAACCGGGGCGGGGTGAACGGGACGTACCGGGGGGCGGGGTCGGCCGCCAGCGCCGCCGCACGAGCGTTCATGGCCGGGGCGGACGTCGCGGGCCAGTGACCGCTCCGCAGCCGGTCGAGCATCGTCATCAGCGCCGCCTCCTGCTCCGCAGGCGAGAAGTCGCAGTGGCCGACGGTCTCGGTGTACGTCTGGCGTAGCAGGGAGCCCGCTCCCGCCCTGCGCACATTCTCCTCGTACGACTGCTGCTGGGCGACGGTGGAGATCTGGTCACCGGTGCCGGACACGGTCAGCACGGGGATCCGGAGGTCACCGTTCAGGACGATGCCGCGCGAGAAGCGCTTGACGGCGCCCGGGTCCGCCGCGATGCGGGGCGCGGCCGCCAGCTTCTTCAGGTCGGCCGAGAGGTCCAGGCCTGCCGCCTTGTACAGGTTCCGGACGGCACGCCGCATGGCGGGGTCGGCGAGGCCCAGCTGCTTGTCGTAGTCCACGCCGGTGTTCCAGGACGGGTTCCCGCCGACGACGTCCATGATCTGGCGCCGGCTGCTCATGGCCTGCCCGATGTAGGGCAGGGGCCCGCCGGCGAGCGCGAGGTAGGCGCCCTGCTGCAGCGCCGCGGCGTCCCCGCTGTCCGGAGGCGGCGGCACGGACCCGTCGGGGTTGCGTCCCCAGGCGGGCAACTGGCCGATCGCGGCCGCCAGTGCGATCCGGGCCCGCCCCTCGGGAGTCTGCTGCGCTGCGGCCAGGGCGTCGAGCCATGCCTTCCTGGCCGATTCGATGTCCGCGGGGATGTCGACGACCGGCAGCCCCGGCGCGACCAGGCGCTCGAGCACGAAGACCGTGTCGAGCTTCTGGTTCCACTGGCCGACCGACCCGCCGAGACCGCCGCACATCGGGACGGCGGCGTCGAAGGTGCCGGGGTGGACCTGGGCGACGCCGGCGGAGACGAAACCGCCCATCGAGGTCCCGGAGTCGATCGCGTACCGGGCCCGGCCGTAGGCCTGCTCGAAGCGGGCCAGCGCCTCGGCCTGGTTGTCGATGGCGGACCGGATGTCCCAGCCGGTGATCGCCCGGCTCGTCCCGCCGCGGGCCACGCCGTCGGCGAGCAACCGCGCGGTCAGGGGCTCGTTACGGCCCGATCCGGCGAAGTCGAGGGCGACCACCACGGTGCCGTTCCAGTCGGCCGGGACGACGAACTCGTACGGCGTGCCGTCCTTGAGGGTGCCGCTGATGCACGTCGGGCGGGCGGGGGAGTCCGGCAGGCACGGTGTGCCGCCGGGAGCCCCGGCGGGGGCAGCGGCGGCGGCGGTTCCGCCTCCGACGACGGCCGCCAGCGCGGCGGCCAGGCACGCGGTCACTCTACGGCGGTTCACAGCGACAGCCCCTTCGACTCGACCTTCCAGCCGTCCTCGCCGCACAGCCCGCAGGCGGGGCCGACGAAGCGCGCCCCGGCGGCCCGGTCTCCGCGCAGGACGTAGTTGAACCAGTCGGCGGCCACCTGCCAGCCCTTGGTGGCCTCGAGACCCGCGATCAGGCCGGTGTGGCCGGCGGCCGTGTCGCTGACCAGTGCGGCGGGAACCTTGAGCAGGGCGTAGTTGTCGATGCTGTTCTGGTAGGCGACGTCGTCGGGACCACCGTTGACCAGCAGCGTCGGGGTGTGCAGACCGGCGAGACGGTCGCGCCCGTAGCCGCCGAAGGCCGGGTCGGCGAAGTATCCGGTGTTGAACCCGGCGACCGCGTCGAAGATGGGGTCGGTCCCGGCGGCGAGGGCCTCGACGCCGCCGCAGCTGTGGCCGAGCACGCCGACCCGCGTCGTGTCCGCCCGCCCGTCGAACTGCTTGCGGGCCTGCTTCGACTCGGTGGCCCAGTGGGCGGCCGCGAGGAGCGCCTCGGGGTGCGCGATCGTGTTCTCGGGGGTGTTGGGGACGGGGAACTCGTCCACCCCGCCGTTGGCCACGACGATGTATCCCTGGGAGGCCAGCCCGGTCAGGAACGTGATCCCCTCCAGGTTGCTCGTCGCGCAGGCGCCGTTGCCGTAAACGATCACGGGCAGGCTGCCTTTGCGCAGTGCCTTGAGATCGGCCGGGCGGTAGACGGTGTGCCCGGGCAACCCCTCGGCGGCCTCACGCACCGTGGGCAGCACGGCCCGCGTCGAGGCGCCGGGCGAGGGGGTCTTCGGCGGTGGCGGATTGTGGGCGGACGACGCCGCGGCCGCGCCGGAGCCGGCGAGGACGACCGCCCCCACGGTCGCCGCCAGCAGGGTGCGCGCGGTCATGGAGCGGGCAAGCATGTTGCGTTTCCTCCACGGTTGATGGACGGGCAGGGGGTGTTGGCTCGGGGGCCCGACGAGGTCCGCGAATGGCCGGCAGGGCGCCTGGCAGCTGTTGTGAGGCACATGGCCGTCGCCAACGGAGACGATCGTTCAGCTTTATGTCATTAATGTCAATCCCCTCGTTACTTCGTAAATCGCGATGTGGAGCGGCCGGGACGTACGCCGGTGTGGCCCGGACATGCCGTCGCGCGGTACGCGGCTGACCGCGCCCGCAAAGGTTGGGCGACCGGACGCCGACCGTGGCCGGGTGATCGGCGGCGTGCCGACGTGCCCGGTCCACGATTCGACGAGCGACATCCATTCGGCGCCGGTTCCGGTAAACGTCATATGTGACGCGGTTTGCATCCCCGCTGCGCCCGAGCCGAGAGGTGGCAGCCGAAGGCGATGGTCGCGCCGGGCGGACGCCGGCGGCCGGTGCTCGCGGCCGGCGGATCCGCGGGCGTGATCGTCAGCGGGGGACGAGACGCAGCGGCGCCGACCTGGGCCCGAACTCCAGCCAGTTGAACATCTCCACCTCGCCGTCCGGCTCGACACGCGTGGTGCAGGCGAGCAGTTCGCCCAGCGCGGCCGTCATCTCCAGCCGGGCCATCGCCGCGCCGGGGCAGCGGTGCGCGCCCCGGCCGAACGCGAGGTGCCGGTTGGGGCGGCGTTCCAGGTCGAGCCGGTCGGCGTCGTCGAACACCGCCTCGTCCCGGTTCGCCGAAGGGAAGATCATCGCGATCGCCTCGCCGGCGCGCACCGTGCGGCCGCCGAGCTCCACGTCCCGGGTGGCGGTGCGGGCGAACACCCGATAGGGGGCGTACAGCCGCAGCAGCTCCTCGATCGTCGCCGGCAGCAGCCCGGGGTCGGCGCGCAGCCGGTCCTGGAGGGCGGGGTCGCGGGAGAGGTGGACGGCGGCGCTGCCCAGCACGGCGTGCGGCGCCCCGATGCCGGCCACGATGGTCTGCCGGACGGTGGCCACGACCAGGTCGTACGGGATGGGCCGTTCCGGGTCGCCGGACGCCTGCAACAGGCTGGTCACCAGATCCTCGTCCGGATCGCGGGGGTCGGCCCGGCGGTCCTCGACGATGGCCCTGGCGATCCCGTAGAGCTCGTCGCTCGCCGCCAAGACCCGGGCCCGGTCCATCTCCTGGATGGCGAAGCTGTACTCGACGCCGATCCGGCGGATCTCCAGCACCTGGCCGACCGGCAGGCCGAGGAAAAGCGCGAAGCACTGCGCCGCGTACGGCAGCGCGAACTCCTGGGAGTAGTCGCCGCCGCCGCGGGCCAGCAGCGGCCCCAGCAGCTCGCGCGCCGCCTCCGCGAAGGCCGGTTCGAGGCGTCGCACCACGCTGCGGCGCAGCACCCGGTCCATCGGAGCGCGGTAGATGTCATGCTCGGGCGGGTCGAAGTGCAGCGGCGGCCGGCGCTGGGCGCGCGGCACGTGCGGGACGACGTTCTGCACCGCGGTGCTGAACGTCGCGCTGTCCCGGGCCACCCGCACCACGTCCGAGTAGCGGGTGGCGGCCCAGAATCCGCCGAAGGCGTCGCTCCACGGCACCGGGCAGCGTCGCCGCAGCCCGGCGTAGACCTCGTGGGAGCTGTCGAAGGTCTCCGGCGCGGTGGGGTCCCAGTCGGAGGCGCGTCCGGGGCCGTCGGCGGTGGTGGTCATGGTGAGGTCCCTTCCCTTCCCGTCATGAGCCCGTCCGCTCACAGCAGGTGCCTGCGTGCGACCCGGGCGAGCGTCTCGATGGCGTACACGACGACGGCGATCGCGATGACGATCGCGGCGGTGGTGTCGTAGCGCAGCGTGGCGATGGACTCCTGCATCAGGTAGCCGACGCCTCCCGCGCCGGCGATGCCGAGCACGACCGACTCGCGCAGCGCCAGGTCGGCCACGAACAGGCCGTTGCCGGTGAACGACGGCACGAACTGCGGCCAGATCCCGGCGGCGAACGCCTGCCAGCGGCGGGCGCCGACCGAGGTCAGCGCCTCGTGCGGCAGCGGGTCGAGCTGTTCCAGTGAGTCGGCGAAGAACTTGGCCGCCAACGCGGTGGAGGAGATCCACAGCGCCAGGAAACCGGCGAACGGGCCGAGCCCCAGTGCGGCCACGAACAGCAGCGCGTACACCAGGTCGGGGATGCCCCGGACCACTGCCAGCAGCACCCGGACCACCGCGGACAGCGGCCGCCAGGGAGTGGTGTTGACGGCGGTGAGCAGGGCGAGCACCAGCCCGCAGGCGGCGCCCGCCGAGGCGGCGCCGAGCGCCATGAGCAGGCTTTCCAGCACCGCCATGAGCAGGTCGCCGGAGAACGCGGGCGGCCACATGCCGGTGAGTACGCTTCGCAGATTGGGCCAGGCGCCGGACAGGCGGGCAGGGTCGGGGTGCAGGGACCACAGCGACACCAGGAAGACCACCCCGGTGGCGGCCGCGCCGGCCACCCGCAGCACCCGGCCGCGGTCCCAGCCGACGTCGTGCGGGGCGCGCCCGGCGGGCAGCGCGGCGGTGCCCGCCGTGTCCCCGGGGGACCGGCCGGCCCGGATGCGGCGGGGGAGTGTGCGGCGGGGGAGTGTGCCGTGGCCGGCCGTGCGGCGGCGGACCGCCACCGACAGCAGCTCCAGGAGCAGCACCAGGACGACGATCACGCAGATGATCCCCGCCGCCCTGTGGTAGTTGAGGCTGCCCAGCGCGGTCTGCAGCGCCACGCCGATGCCGCCGGCCCCGACGACGCCGAGCACGGCCGACGCCCGGATGTTGATGTCGAGGCGGTACAGCACGATGCCGGTCAGCGCCGGGAACACGCGGGGAAGCACGGTCGAGACGGCCACCTGCACCTCGCTCGCCCCGCACGCGCGGGCCGCCTCGGCGGGAACGGGGTCGGTTTCCTCGACGGCGTCGGCCAGCAGCTTGGCGATCATTCCCACCGAGTGCACGGCGACGGCGAGCGCGCCGGCCGGCGGGCCCAGGCCGAAGATCCGCACGAACAGGATCGCGAAGGCCAGCGTCGGCACGGCCCGGGTCAGCACGACGACCACCCGGGCGGCCGGCCGCAGCCAGCGGGGCCCGCGGTGGGTGCGGGCGGCGAGGAAGGCCAGCGGCACCGAGGCCAGCGCCGCCAGGCCGGTGCCCGCCACCGCGATGAGCAGTGTCTCGACGATCATCCAGACGACGTCGCCGGCGCCGGGCAGGTCCGGCGGCCACATCCGGCGTAGCAGCCGCGCGGTGTCGTCCAGTCCCGCGGCCAGCGAGGCGGGGGACAGGCCGATCCACCAGAACGTCAGCCAGGTGACGGCCACGGCGGCGACGAGCAGCCCCGCCGCGATGAGGGCGCGGGCGCTCCACGGCGGCCGCAGCGGACCAGGCTCCGCCATGGCCGGGGTGCGCGTGGAGGGGGCGGTGCTAACCATCGCGGGCCCCCGCGGTGTCGTAGATCTCCCGCAGCCGCTCGGTGGTGAGGCCGGCCGCCGGCTCGTCCAGCACCAGCCGGCCGCCGCGCAGCGCCACGACCCGGTCGGCGGTGGCGAGCGCGAGCTCGACCTGATGCAGGCTGCACACCACGGAGATGCCGTCCTCCGCGCTGATTCGTTTGAGGGTCTCGAGCACCAGTACGCTCGCCGCCGGGTCCAGCGAGGCGACCGGCTCGTCGGCGAGGATCAGCTCGGGGCTCTGCAGCAGGGTCCTGGCCACCGCGACCCGCTGCTGCTGCCCACCGGAGAGCGTGTCGCAGCGCTGGAACCGCCGGTCCGCCAGCCCGACCCGGTCCAGGTGTTCCACGGCGCGGATCCGCAGCGCGCGCGGGTAGCTCATCACTCCGTATCGGGGCAGCCGAAGGGTGGCCAGCGACCCCATCAGCACGTTCTCCAGCGCGGACAGCCGCCCGACGAGGCCGTACTGCTGGAAGACGAACCCGACCCTGGCGCGCAGGGCGCGCAGCCGGCTCCGGGAGCAGGCGGCCGGGTTCTCGCCCAGGGTGCGCACGGTGCCGCTGTCCGGCAGGTGCATGCCGTTGACCAGCCGCAGCAGTGTGGACTTGCCTGCCCCGGAGGGGCCGACCAACGCGACGAACTGCCCCTGCGGGACGTCCAGTGAGACACCGTCGAGCACGGTGGCGCCGTGGAAGCCCTTGCCGACCTCCGACAGCCGCAGCACGAGATCGCCGATCACGGCGGGTTCCTCAGCCACCGGACGTGCACACCTCCGCCTTGGTGATCTCGCAGATGCGCGCGATCGGCTGGTAGGTGGCGTCGGTGGCCTTGACGAACGTCCAGGCGGTGGAGGCGCCGAGGGTGCAGGCCGTCGCGTCGGCGTACTGGCCCCAGTTCTTCGGGCCCTTGATCTCGCTGCCCTCGCACAGCCCGGCGGAGGCGGCGCCGGTGGCGGTCAGGCCGGTCACCGTCTTGGTGATCTTGTCGCGGACGTCCTGCGGAAGCCACGTGCCGACCACGATCGGCGGCCCGGGGATGAGCGGAGAGGTCCAGACCTTGGTGACCTGCCCCGGCTTGAGCTGGCCGCGGGCGGGCAGCAGCTGGTCGATGAACACGTCGCCGACGAAGGCGATGTCGCAGTCGCCGGCCAGCAGCGAGGCGACCGCCGTGTCGTGCCCGTGGGTGAACACCTTCTTGACGTCCTTGTCCACGTCGACGCCGGCTTCCCGCAGCGAGGCCAGGGGCTGCAGGTAGCCGGTGGTGGAACCGGGATCGGTGAAGCAGACGTCCTTGCCGGCGACGTCCTTGAGCGAGGCGATGCTCTTGTCGTCTCCGCGGGTCACCCCGTAGGCGTACGCGCCGGGGTCGCCGCCCGGGGCGGCCAGCGGGACGGCGACGGGCTCGACGTCGGCACGGCTGCGGGCCAGGTAGTAGCTGAAGGCTCCGTAGACGGCGACGTCCACGCGCTTGGCGACCTGCGCCTCGACGACGGCGGCGTTGCTGGTGACGGCCTGGAACCGCACCGGGACGCCGAGGTCCTTCTGCAGCGCGGAGACGATCGGGGCGAACGACGCCTCGAGGTTGTCGCTCTGCTCCGACGGGATGGCGGCGAAGACCAGCTCGTCGGGCCGGCCACCGTCGGCCGACGCGCTGCGGGTACTTCCGGGGCCGGCACCGCAGGCGGACAGGAGTGCGATCGCGGCACCCGCCGCGACGACGCCGAGAGCTGACTTCCGGAACATCGAGGCTCCTCACATGCAGGTGGTCGGGCCAAAGTAAGCAGGCCCAAGAGCATTGTCAACAGTTCTGTGACGACCGTAGGATTACTGCCGAATGTTATTGGCGGCGAATTTCGGACGACCGTTCACCGAACTGTTGCGCGTCTCGCGTCGCAGTAGCTTCCCACCCCAGGAGGCGGACATCAATCCCCGTTCAGTGATCAATCGGGCGGCCCGCGCCGTGACGGCGCTCACGGCCACGGCTCTCGCACTCGCCCTCCCACCGGCCGCCGGCCTGCCGCACGCATCGGCGGCGTCCGGCCAGGCCGGTCCCATCAGCGTCACGGGCGTCCACCCGAGCGGCGCCACCTACGCGATCGAGGTCCCGCGCAACTGGAACGGCACCGTGCTGACGTTCAGCCCGGGCTACGGCCAGGGCGCCGGGCCGCAGCACCTGCCGGCCGAACTCGGCGGCAACACCGCAGCGCAGAGCTGGCTGCTGGCCCACGGGTACGCCCTGGCCGGCACCCGGCCCTACGGGAGCGGCTGGGCCGTCGAGGAGACTCTGCAGGCCTCCGCCGACACGCTCGCCACGTTCGCCGGGGTCGCGGGGAAGCCCGGGACCACCCTGGCCTGGGGCGGTTCGATGGGCGGCGCCATCGCGGCCGGCCTGGCCGAACGCCGGCCCGACCTGATCGACGGCGCGCTGCCCTACTGCGCCTCGGTGGCCGGGCCGGTGGCGATGCTCAACCAGTCGTTCGACGCGGCCTTCGCGTTCAAGACGCTGCTCGCACCCGGCGACGACGCGGTGAAGCTCGTCCGGCTGGCCTCGGCCGACGAGGAGACGCGGAGCACCACCGCCGCCCGCGCCGTCCTGGACGCCGCCCAGCAGACTCCGGCCGGCCGGGCCCGCATCGCCCTCGCCGCGTCCTTCGCCCAGGTCTCCACCTGGTCGGTGACCGGCACCGCCGAACCGGCCGCGCGCGACTGGGCGGGGCAGGAGGCCCAGGAGTACGCGGCGTTCATGGCGACCGTGTTCTCTCCCCGCTATCCGCTGGAACAGCGGGCAGGCGGGAACTTCTCCTGGAACACGGGCGTGGACTACCGCCGGGAACTGCGGGAGTCCGGGCGGATGACGCAGGTGCGCGCCCTCTACGACAGCGCGGGGCTGAACCTCGACGCCGACCTCGCGGCCCTGGCGGCGGCGCCGCGCGTCTCCGCCGACCCCGGCGCGGTCACCTACATGGAGAACTACTTCACCCCGCGCGGCTCGCTCGGCGTCCCCGTCCTGACGATGCACGAGCGCGGCGACAACTACCCCACCGTCACCCAGGCCCGCGCCTACTCCGACGTGGTGCGGCGCGCGGGGAAGGGCGCGATGCTGCGCCAGGCGTTCGTCGACAGGCCCGGCCACTGCCGCTACACCGGAGCCGAGTTCGTCGCCGCGGTGCAGACCCTGAAGAACCGGGTCGCCACCGGCCGCTGGACGGACGCCGACGCCCATCAGCTCGGCAAGCTGGCCGCACGCCTGACCGCCGAGAACCCGGACCTGGGCACCGCCGAGTTCATCCACTACACCCCCGGCCGCTTCCTGCGTCCGCACGTCCCCGCGCGGTGACAGGCGGGGAGACAGCGCGCGCGAACGTCGTCCCCGCGCCGCGGGACCGCGGCCGAGACCACAGGGAAGAGCCCGGACGGGAGCCGGGTGACGTAAGATTCACGCAGGTCGAGCCCGGTGAGCGCGCCCCTGTTCAGGGCGTGGCAGGCCGGGGCACCTACACCGGCTGAGGAGTCTGACGATGGAGGGACGCCGGGTCGCCGCGTCGCCGGAACCCGGCTCCCTGCCCAGGGCCCGGCAAGGGGCGGAACCCCAGCGGCTGCTGACCACGCTGCTGGGCGATTACTGGTTCTGGCGGCAGGAGCACATCCCGTCCGCGGCGCTGGTCCGGCTGCTGGAGGAGTTCGGCATCACCGCGACCAGCGCCCGCGCCGCCCTGCGGCGGGTCGCCTCGCGAGGGCTGCTGGCCAGTTCCCGCAACGGCCGCACCACCGCGTACGGACTGCCGCCCCGGGCGTACGACGTGATCGTGGCGCACATGCGACGGCTGCTGACGTTCGGCGCCACCACGCCGTGCTGGGACGGGCAGTGGACGGTCGTCACGTTCTCGGTGCCGGAGGACCAGCGGGACACCCGCCGCGCGCTGCGCGACGGGCTGCGCCTGCTGCACTTCGGCATGATCTTCGACGCGGTGTGGGTGTCCCCGCACGACAGGACGGACGACGTCGTCGACCTCGTGCGGAGGCTGGGCGTGCGCGGGGCGGTCGTGTTCCGGGCCCGCAAGGTCGCCGACGACGACCTGGACCCGGTGCTGGACCGCGCCTTCGACATCGCCGCGCTGCGCGAACGCTACCTGCGCTTCATCGACGCCCACCGGCCGGTCGCCGAGCGGCTGGCGGTGTCCGTCCCGTGCCCCGCCGGGGCGCTGCGGCTGCGGACCGCGATCATGACCGACTGGCGGGTGTTCCCCACGCTCGACCCCGATCTCCCCGCCGAGTTGCTCCCCGCCGGCTGGCCGCGCGACGAGGCCAGGCGGCTGTGCGTGCAGATCTACGACTCGCTCGGGGAACCGGCGGAGCGGCGGTTCCGCGAGATCCTCGCCGAGTTCGACCCGGAGCTGGCCGGTCTGGCCGCGCACCACACCTTCGCGCAGGTGTCCGCTCTGGAGTCGCCGGCGATACGCCGTCACACGAACTTCGACGAGACGACGGACCGCGACCGCCTGGATCTCCTCGCCGGCGGGTCCCTCGGCTGATGCGGCTGTCGCGGCACCTCGGGTAGATTGCGGCACCAGCGGCCGCGGTCGTGGCGGAGATCCGTTGCGGTGCGGCTTCATGTCGCTCGAAAGCATGACAGTCTGATAACGAGCGTACGATCAAGCGTTGTCCATATACTCCAGTTGTGAATGATCGTGAAAGGTCCGAGGCAGAGGACCTCGATTTCCCGCGCTTCCAGGTGGGCGCACCCCCGCAACACCTGATCACGACGCTCCTCGGTGACTACTGGATAAGCAGGCCCGAGCAACTGCCGTCCGCGGCCCTGGTGCGGCTGACCGAGGAGTTCGGTGTCTCCGCCGTCGCGGCCCGGGCCGCACTCAGCCGCCTGACCAGGCGAGATCTGCTGGTGTCGTCCAAGGTCGGGCGGCGCACCTACTATCGCCTGACGGATCGGGCCGCCGCCGTGATGCTGGAGGGACGGCAGCGGATCATGTCCTTCGGCCTGGAGCAGGGCGCGTGGGACGGGAGATGGGTGATGGCGGCGTTCTCCATCTCCGAGGAACAACGCGACCTGCGCCACACGCTGCGCGCCAGGTTGCGCTGGCTCGGCTTCGCCCCGCTCTACGACGGGCTGTGGGTCTCGCCCACCGCCAACGCCGACAGCGCGGCGGCCGTGCTCGCCGAGCTGGAGATCCCCATGTCGACGATCTTCCGGGCCGAGGCCCTGGATCTCGCGGGCATGCGCGCCCCCCGGGAGGCATGGGACTTCGACCAGCTCCGGCGCACCTACGAGGAGTTCGTGGCCCGATATTCGCCTCTTCTGGAACGCGTACGCAAGGGCGTGGTCGGCGCGTCCGAGGCGCTGGTGGCGCGTACGGGGATCATGGACACCTGGCGGACGTTCCCCAACCACGACCCCGACCTGCCGGCGGAGCTGCTGCCCGCCGACTGGCCCCGCGCCGAGGCCAGAGACCTTTTCGTCGAGATCTACGACACCCTCGGGCCGCTCGCCGAGTTCCGCGTCAAGCAGATCGTCGCGGAGTTCGAGCCCGAGCTGGCCGAGCTGGTCGCCCATCACCGGACCAGCTCCATCCTCGCGCTCACCTGAGCGCTCCCCGGCGACGGGGCGGCGCTTCGGTCGCCCCGCACGTCTCCGCTGCACAACCGCCTCTTGACAGGTGTGCATCCCTAGGTGTGACACTTATCCCCACGACCGCAAAGTGAAATGCAGCATTATCTGGTCGCGGAAGGACCACCATGAGAATGCCCAGGACCATCCTCGCGGGTGCGGCGGCTTTGGCCCTCGCCAGTGTCGCAGCCTGCGGTGGAGGCGACGGTGAGACGCAGCGGCCGGCCGGCGCGACGGCTCTGTACGACGCCCTGCCCGACAGCATCAAGGAAGCGGGCGTCATCCGATTTGCCGGGGATTCCCACCCGCCCTATCGGATCGTCGCCAACGACGGCAAGACCGTCACGGGCATCGACAAGGAGTTGCAGGACGCCCTCGGCAAGGTGCTCGGGGTCCGCACCGAGATCTCGATCGTCAGCGGCCTGCCCGCGGCGCTGTCCGGCATGCTCGCCAACCGATACGACGCCTTCAACGGTCCGGTCAAGGACAGCGCCGAGCGTGAGCAGCAGTTCGACGCGCTCGTGTGGATGGTCACCCGGACCTCCTACCTGATCCCCAAGGCCGGGTCCTCGGCCATCAAGAGCTCGGGTGACCTGTGCGGCAAGCGCGTCGCCGGCACCGCCGGCAGCATCGTGGAGGACCAGGCCAAGCGCCTGACCGAATGGTGCGCCAAGCAGGGCAAGCCGGCGATGGAGTTCATCGGCTTCGCCGACACCAACGGCACCATCCTCGCCGCCAAGTCCGGCCGGGCCGACGCGGCCGGCATGACCGAGAGCGCCGCGCTCGACGTGCTCTCCAAGGAGAAGGACGCCTTCACGTACGTCACGCAGACCGAGGAGCAGGGCGCCGGCGTCGACCAGCTGGCGATGCTCGTGCCCAAGTCCAGCGGTCTCGGCCCGGTCATGCTCGACGCGTTCAAGGAGATCTTCAAGAACGGCGAGTACAAGAAGATCATGGACAAGTACGGGCTCCAGAGCGTGTCGGTGCCGGAGCCGAAGATGAACACCGCGGCGACGCAATGAGCGTGGCACCCCAGACCGTGCCACCACAGGCCGTGCCACCACAGGCCGTGGACGTCGCCGCCGCCCGTCCGCGCGTCCGGCCTCTGCGCTGGGTGGCCGGAGCCGTGCTGCTCGTGCTCGTCGCGCAGTTCGCCTGGTTCCTCGTCACCAACCCGGAGCTCAAGTGGCCGGTGGTCGGCAGGTACCTGTTCGACCCGAACATCCTGCGCGGCCTCGGCATGTCGCTGCTGCTCACCGTCATCGCGATGGTGCTGGGCAGCGCGCTCGGGGTGCTTCTCGAGGTGGGCAGGATGAGCGGCTTCCGGCCGGTGGTCTGGGCCTGCACCGTCTACGTCACGGTCTTCCGCAGCATCCCGCCCCTGGTCCAGCTGATCTTCTGGTTCAACCTCGGTTACCTGCTGCCGCGGATCCCGCTGGGCGTGCCGTTCGGCCCGACCTTCGTCTCGTGGCCCACCAACTCCGTGATCAGCTCGTTCACCGCGGCCGTCATCGGGCTCACCCTGCACGAGGCCGCGTACATGGCCGAGATCGTCCGGGCCGGCATCACGTCCGTGGACGGCGGCCAGCGTGACGCGGCCCGCGCGATGGGGTTCACGGCCCGGCAGAGCTTCGTCAAGGTCGTGCTCCCGCAGGCGATGCGGGTGATCATCCCGCCCACCGGCAGCCAGTTCATCACCGTGCTCAAGGGCACCTCGCTGGTCAGCGTGATCGCGATGGCCGACCTGCTCTATTCGGTGCAGGTGATCTACAACAGGACCTACGAGGTCGCGCCGCTGCTGATCGTCGCCTGCGCCTGGTACCTGGTGGTGGTCATCAGCCTCTCGCTCGGCCAGCGGCGCCTGGAGCGGCACTTCGGAAAGGGGCAGCGGTGAGTGACACGCCCGTCCTGCGGGTCCGTGACGTACGCAAGCGGTTCGGCGACCACGTGGCGCTCGACGGGGTGAGCCTGGACGTGCACGAGGGCGAGGTCGTCGCGGTGATCGGCCCGTCCGGCTCGGGCAAGTCCACCCTGGCCCGGTGCGTCCACCAGCTGCAGGGCATCGACGGCGGGGCCATGTACCTCGACGGGGAGCTGCTCGGCTACGAGTTCCACCGGGGCCACCTGCGTCCCCTGCCGGACCGGCGGGTGGCCGCCCAGCGCGGCCGCATGGGCATGGTCTTCCAGCAGTTCAACCTGTTCGCGCACTGGACCGTGCTGCGCAACGTCGTCGAGGCGCAGGTGCTCATCCACGGCCGGAGGCCGGAGGAGGCGCGGCGGGAGGCGCTGCGGCTGCTGGAGCGGGTGGGGCTCGCCGACAAGGCGGACGCCCATCCCCGGATGCTCTCCGGAGGCCAGCAGCAGCGCGTCGCCATCGCGAGGGCGCTGGCCACCAACCCGCGGATCATGCTGTTCGACGAGCCCACCAGCGCTCTGGATCCCGAGCTGGTGGACGAGGTGCTGAGCGTCGTGCTCGACCTGGCCCGCGGCGGCATGACCATGATCATCGTGACGCACGAGATGAGCTTCGCCCGCGAGGTGGCCGATCGGTGCGTCTTCATGGAGAACGGCCAGATCGTCGAGTCGGGCACTCCCGAGGAGATCTTCGACAACCCCGCCTCGCCCCGCCTGAGAGCCTTCTTGTCGCGCTTCTCCGGGCGCGCGGCGCAGACCCCCGACGAACGTATGCAGGAGGAGACCAGCTCTTGAGCTTCACGGTAATGGCCGTCGGCGACCTCGTCGTCGACGAGCCCGACCCCGCGTCCTTCTTCGCCCCCGCCCGGGAGACGCTGGGCCGGGGCGATGTGGTGATCGGCCACATCGAGGTGCCCCACAGCACGTCCACGGCCCAGGTGAGCACCGACGTCCCCGCTCCGCCCGCAGACCCCGCCGCGCTGTCCGCGGTCGCCGGCGCCGGCTTCCACGTGGTGACGCTCGCGGGCAACCACGTCTACGACGTCGGCGACCAGGGAGTGGCCGACACGATCAAGTACGCGACCGAGGCCGGAATGGCCACCGCGGGCGCCGGCCTGACCCTCGAGGAGGCCCGCCGTCCCGCCGTCGTGGAGCGCGACGGCCTGCGGATCGGGGTGCTCAGCTACAACTGCGTCGGTCCGCGCGAGTCCTGGGCGACCAGCCGCAAGCCCGGGTGCGCGTACGTCAAGGTGCTGACCCACTACGAACTCGACCACGCCAGCCCCGGCGGGCCGCCCGCCGTCTACACCTTCGCCGACCCCGCCTCTCTGGAGCGGATGGCCGAGGACGTGGCGGCCCTGGCCGCCGAGGTCGACATCGTGACGGTGTCGATGCACAAGGGCGTCGGGCACACGCCCGCCGTGCTGGCGATGTACGAGCGGCCCGTGGCGCACGCCGCCATCGACGCCGGCGCGCACGCCGTGTTCGCCCACCACGCGCACATCATGCGCGGCATCGAGATGTACCGCGGCAGGCCGATCTACCACGGCCTGGGCAACTTCGTGACCGTCACCCACGCGTTGACGCCCACCACGGGCGACGCGGGCGAACGGGCCGCGTGGGCACGCCGCAGAGTCGAGCTGTACGGCTTCGCGCCCGACCCGGACATGCCGTACTACCCCTTCCATCCCGAGAGCCGGAACACCGCGATCGCGGTATGCCGGTTCGACCGGGACGACCAGGGCGAGGCCGGCCTGGTCTCTGCCGGAATCGTGCCCTGCTGGATCGACGGCGCGGGCAGGCCCGTGCCGCTCGGCGACGACGAGGAGGGGAGGCGGGTCGTGTCGTACATCGAGCACATCACTCGGCAGGCGGGCCTGAAGACGGAGTTCCACTGGGAGGGAAACGAGGTGGTGCTGCGTGGCTGACCGTCCGCTCGCCGGCCGCACGGTGATCGATCTGACCACCGCACTGTCCGGACCGTACGCGACCCTGCTGCTGGCCGGGCTCGGCGCCCGCGTGATCAAGGTGGAGAACCCACTGACCGGCGGCGACACCTCCCGCAACAACGCCCCCTATCTCGGTGCGGACGGGCTGACGCTGGGCCGCCAGGGGGACGACGACATGTCCGTGTCGATGCTCCTGCGGGGCCGCAACAAGCAGAGCGTCACGCTCAACCTCAAGCACCCCAAAGCCCGCGACATCCTGGCCGGTCTGGTCAGGGAAGCGGACATCATGATCGACAACTACAGCGCCGGCGTCATGGCCCGGCTCGGCATCGGCCACGACTGGGCGAGCACGGTCAACCCGCGCATCGTGTGCACGTCGATCAGCGGCTTCGGCGCGCAGGGCGGCCCCGGCTCCGGCAAGGCGATGGACACCATCATCCAGGCGCTCAGCGGCGTGATGATGACCGCGGGCGCGCCCGGTGAGCCGCCCGTCCGGTTCGGGCTGCCGGTGGGCGACCTCGTCGCGCCGCTGTACGCGGTGATCGGCACGCTCGCCGCGGTCCTGCGGGCCGACGCGACCGGTCAGGGCCAGCACGTGGACGTGTCCATGCTGGGGGCGCTGACCTCCCTGGTCGCGTGCGAGCCGTTCGACGCCTACGAGAAGCTGGGCCTGCCCATGCGCACGGGGACGACCGTGCCCAGGCTGGCGCCGTTCGGAACGTTCCCGGCCGCGGACGGCTGGTTCGCGCTGTGCGGGCCCACCGACGCGTTCGCCCGCGGCCTGTTCGCGGCGATGGGACGCGACGACCTGGCCGGAGACCCGCGCTACGCCTCCAGAGACGCGCGCGTGGCCAACGCGGGTGAGCTGCACGAGCTGGTGGCCTCGTGGGCGGCGGACCGCCCGCTCGCCGCGATCCTCGACGCGCTCACCCTGAACGGCGTCCCCGCCGCCGAGGTGCGTGAGCCCGGCGACGCCGTACGCGACCCGCTCGTGCTCCAGCGCGAGGAGGTCGTGCCGCTGGAGCATCCGCGCCACGGTCGCCCCGCGGACCTGTACGGGACCGGCGTGCCGATCCGCTTCTCCGCCTCGGAGACGGGGCTCGACCGGCCGGCGCCGGCCCTCGGCGAGCACAACGCCGAGATCTACGGCGGCCTGCTCGGCTACTCCGACGACGAACTCAAAACCCTGGCCGAGGAGGGGGTGATCTGACATGCCCACGGCGCTGACCGCGCTGGAGGAGGCGTACGCCCGGCGCGGCGCACCCCGTCCCCCGGCCCCCCCGGCCTCCACGGCCGTCCCGGAGGGCCCGGCCGATGACCGGACGCCGGTTATCGGCTACGTCGGAGCGGACATGCCGGTCGAACTGCTGACCGCCGCGGGGGCCCGCGCGATCCGCCTCACGGGCGACCCGGAGTCCGGCTCCGAGCTCGGCGACCGATACCTGGGCGGCGGAGTGGACCCGATGGCCCGCTCGGTGCTCACCCGGCTGCTCGCCGGGTCCTTTGGCGACCTCGATCGCATCGTGGTCTCGCACGACTGCGAGGCGTCCCTGCGGCTGTTCTACGCGCTGCGCGAGCTGCGCCGGGTGGAGCCGGGCACGGGACTGCCCGAGGCGTACCTGGTGGACATCCTGCACCTGCCGCACCGCACGACCGCCCGGTACAACCGCCGCAGGATCGGCGAGTTCGCGGCCAGGCTGGAGGCCTGGACCGGCCGCCCCCTCGACCTGGCCGGGGCGGTGGCGGCGCACAACGAGCGGCGCCGTCTGCTGGCCGCCGTCGCCGAGCTGCGCCGGGCCGCGCCCGCCCGCCTGACGGGGCGGCAGTTCCTCGCGGTGGCGGGCGCGGCCCTGCCCGTGCACGAGCACATCGCGCTGCTGGAACGGCTGCTGGCCGAGGCGGGAGAGCTCGAGGAACACGCGGGACGGCGCGTCTTCCTGAGCGGCAGCGACCACGACACCCCGCACGTGTACGACGCGATCGAGTCCGAGGGCTACGTGATCGTCGGCGAGGACCACTCCTTCGGCGGCCAGTCCCCGGACCGGATGGTCGGCGCGGGCGGCCTCGACGCGCTGGCCGAGCACTACCACCACATCGGCCCGACCGCCCACCGGGCCACGGTGAGCGAGCGCGCGGCCCACGCGGCGAGGGCCGTACGGCACTGCGGGGCCGAGCTCTTCGTCGCCTATTCGAGGACCGGCGACGAGGCTCCGGCCTGGGACTTCCCCGCGCAGCGCGCGGCGCTCGACATCCCCGCCGTGCTGCTGGAGCGCCAGGAGTACGGGCGTGCCGACCTGACCGCCCTGCGGAAGGAACACCCATGCGCAGTGTGAAATCCCTCGCCACGGCGGCCGAGGCGGGCAGGCACCAGCGCGAATGGTTCGCCGACCTGCGGCAGCGGGTCGCCGCCGGCGAGCCGTTCGCCCTGCTGAACGCGGACGTCCCGCACGAGATCTTCCGCACGATGGACATCCCGTACGCGGTCAGCCAGTGGTGGGCGTCCCTGGTGGCCGCCAAGCAGCGCTCGGGGCACTACCTGGAGCTGGTGCGGCAGCGCGGCTACCCCGACTACTCCGAGCAGTACAACTCGGTCACCCTCGGCTCCGCCTTCGATCCGGAACCGGAGGCCGGCCCGTGGGGCGGCCTGCCCAAACCGACCATCGTCGTCGGCGACGCCACCGGCGACGTCACCCGCAAGGTCTTCGACATCTGGGGTCACGAGCCCGGAGTCACCTTCTATCCGCTGGAGAGCGCCGCCGAAAACGAGGTTCCCGCCAACTGGTGGGAGCTCATGCCGCACCGATGGGAGCAGGCGGTCGGCCCGGCCCGGCTGGACCTGCTCACCGGGGAGCTGGAGAACCTCGTCAGGTTCCTGGAGACCACCACCGGCCGCCGCTTCGGCGAGTCGCGCTTCCGCGAGGTGATGGCCCTGGTCAACGAGCAGGAGGAGTGGAACAGGAAGGCGCGCGACCTCATCGCGCGCACCCGGCCCGCCCCGCTCGGCGTCGTCGACAGCATCCCCAGCGTCATGCTCCCGCAGTGGCACCGGGGCACCGAGTGGGCCCGGGACATCGCCAAGCGGTTCTACGAGGAGGTGCGCGACCGGGTCGACGCGGGTCAGGCCGCGTGCCCGGACGAGCGCGCCCGGCTGATGTGGATCGGCCGCGGCCTCTGGTACGACATGGGCTTCTACCAGCGCTTCCAGGACGAGTACGGCGCGGTGTTCGTCTGGTCGATGTACCTGGCCATCGCCGCCGACGGGTACATCCGCTACGGGGACGACCCCATGAGAGCGCTGGCGGCACGCTTCGCCGCCTTCGGCGACCAGCTCTACACCCCGCCGTGGTCGAGCGAGTGGTATGTGAAGGAGGCCCGCCTGCACGGCATCGACGGCGTGGTCCACCTGGTCTCCGACGACCCCCGCGGCAGCTACTTCACCGCCAGGGCACTGGAGGCGGCCGGGATCCCGGTGATCGAGATCCACGCCGACAACGTCGACGCCCGCACCTTCGACGACGAGGTGGTCAAGCGCATCGGTCAGTGGCTGGAGAACGTCGTCCTGGCCTGACCTCGACGTGACGCGGCGGCGCCCGTCCCGAGGCGGCCGCGTGGCACCCACATGCCCGGAAGGGGCTGCTGCCGCGCGCCCGCTGCCGCCTGCCCGTCATTCCCTGCTCGTCATTCCGGCCCTGATTCGGTGCGGATCACGTACGGGATCAGGGCCTGCGGGAGGCGGAGCGGGGACGTTGGGCAAATCTTTGACGATCGTCATGAGAGCGTCATATATTCCAATCAATCGCCGTACAACTCAGGGGGAATCCCATGGATCTTTCCGGCAAGGTCGCCGTTGTCACAGGTGCGGGCCGCGGGCTCGGCCGCGCGTACGCCGAGGCGCTTGCCGCGGCCGGGGCGGCGGTGGTCGTCAACGACGTGGACGCCGACGCGGCCGCGCGGGTCGTCGAGGCCATCACCGCCAAGGGCGGCCAGGCGAGGAGCGTCGTCGCCCCGGTCGGATCCGCCGAGGTGGCCGACCGGCTGGTCGGCACCGCGGTCGAGGAGTTCGGCCGGCTGGACGTGATGGTCACCAACGCGGGCATCCTGCGCGACCGGGTCCTGTGGAAGATGTCGGACGACGACTTCGACGCGGTGATCGACGTGCACCTGCGCGGCACGTTCACCTGCGCGCGGGCCACGGCGATCCGGATGCGCGAGCAGGGGACCGGCGGCCGGCTGATCCTGATCTCCTCGCCGGCGGGCCAGCGCGGCAACTTCGGGCAGACCAACTACGCGGCGGCCAAGGCCGGCATCGTGGCGATGGCCAGGACCTGGGCGATGGAGCTGGGCAGGGCGAACATCACGGTGAACGCGGTCGTCCCGGTGGCGGCCACCGAGATGACCAAGACCATTCCCGTGTTCGCGCCGATCATCGAGGAGTCCGAGCGGACCGGCCGGCCGTTCCCCGAGTGGCTGCGCAAGGACGAGGGGCTGGGCACGGTCGAGGACGTGGCGGAGCTCGTCGTGTTCCTCGCCTCCGACGCCTCCGCGGGGGTGACCGGCCAGGCGATCGGGATCGGCGGCGACCGCCTCGCGCTGTGGTCGCACCCCGGTGAGAAGGCAGTCGCGTTCGCCGACGGAGGGTGGACGGCCGAGACCATCGCCGCCTCCTGGCAGTCGGGCGTCGGCGCCGAGCCGGAGACGTACGGCATCCCCGCGCCGAAGGTCCCCGCTTCGGACGCTCAGGGGGCCTGACATGGCCGTCATGAACGTCGCCGATCTCGTCGCGATCGACGTCCACACGCACGCGGAGATCTCCAAGGACGGGCACGGTTCGCTGAGCCCGGAGCTGTTCGGCGCCTCGGAGGACTACTTCAAGGCCCACGGGCACCGGCAGCCCACCATCGCGGAGATGGCCGCGTACTACCGGGAGCGCACGATGGCCGCGGTGGTGTTCACCGTGGACGCCGAGCACGCCACCGGGCACCCGCGCATCTCCAACGAGGAGGTGGCCGAGAGCTGCGCGGAGCACGCCGACGTGCTGATCCCGTTCGCCAGCGTCGATCCCTGGAAGGGCCGGGCGGGCGTGCGCGAGGCGCGGCGGCTGGTCCAGGAGTACGGCGTGCGCGGGTTCAAGTTCCACCCGAGCATCCAGGGCATCGCCCCCAACGACCCCGTGGCGTACCCGTTGTACGAGGCGATCGAGGAGCTGGGCGTCCCGGCGTTGTTCCACAGCGGGCAGACTGGCATCGGCGCGGGCGTCCCCGGCGGGGGCGGCATCCGGCTCAAGTACGGCAACCCTATGCTGGTGGACGACGTGGCCGTGGACTTCCCCGAGCTGCGGATCATCCTGGCCCATCCCTCGTTCCCCTGGCAGGACGAGGCGCTGGCGGTGGCCACGCACAAGCCGTACGTCTACATCGACCTGTCGGGATGGTCGCCGAAGTACTTCCCGCCGCAGCTCGTGCGGTACGCCAACACGCTGCTGAAGGACAAGGTGCTCTTCGGCTCCGACTACCCGGTGATCACCCCCGACCGCTGGCTGACCGACTTCGACAAGCTCGAGATCAAGCCCGAGGTCCGCCCCAAGATTCTGAAGGACAACGCCGTACGCCTGCTCGGGCTCGGCACGCAGGAGAGGACGACAGACGCATGACCACCACGGCGTACGGGCTCGACGAGATCAGGGCGCTGGCCGGCAAGGACCTCGGCCACAGCGGCTGGCTGGAGATCACCCAGGAGCGGGTGAACACCTTCGCCGACGCCACCGACGACCACCAGTGGATCCACGTCGACCCGGCCAGGGCCAAGGACGGCCCGTTCGGCGGCACGATCGCCCACGGATACCTGACCCTCTCCCTGCTCATCCCGCTGTTCAACGAGCTGCTCGACATCCAGGGCGTGAAGATGAGCATCAACTACGGCCTGGAGAAGGTCCGCTTCCCCAGCCCGGTCAAGGTCGGCGCCAGGATCCGCCTCGGCGCGGCCGTCGTCTCCGTCGAGGACGTCCCCGGCGACGGCGTCCAGATGCTGCTCGACTTCACCGTCGAGATCGAGGGCGCGAACAAGCCCGCCTGCGTCGCCCGGGCCATCTACCGGCACTACGCCTGATCCGTCCTCGCGCGCCGTTCCCGCGCGGAGGCGGCGCCACGACCTTCATCACCCGGCCGCGCCGATGTCCTGGTCGTCGTCACACGGTTCCGCCCGAGGGCGGCGACCACGGGTCGGGCAGCCGGGGCGCCGGCGGATCGGACGCCGCGACGGTGAGGTGGCGGACCGCCGAGCCGCGGCGGATCTCTCAGCGCGATGCCTGTAGCCGCACGGGCGGCTTCCCCGATCCCCCCAGCTCACAGGAGGTCGAACACCAATGCGCAACGCCGGACTGGGAGGGTGGCCCGCCCGCAGGGCCCAGATGACACCGGACCGGACCGCGTTCGTCTTCGCGGACCGGCCCGTCACCTACGCCGAGGTCCACGAACGGACGACACGGCTGGCGTCGCGGTTGGGCGAGGCGGGGGTGCGGGCCGGCGACCGGGTCGCCTATCTCGGCCGCAACCACGTCGCCTTCGTCGAGACGATGTTCGCCGCGCACCAGCTCGGGGCGATCTTCGTGCCGCTGAACTTCCGTCTGGCCGCACCCGAGATCGGTTACATGCTGGACCACTCGGGGGCCGAGGTCCTGATCTACGCGCCCGAGTGCGCCGAGGTGGTCCGCGCCCTGCCGGCCGCTCTTCGGGAGGTCGTCGCCCTCGACGCTCCGGGACCGGGGGAGCGGCATTACGAGACCTGGCTCGCGGAGGGCGATCCCACCCCGATCGACACGCCCGTGCGGCTGGACGACACCGCGCTCATCCTCTACACCTCGGGGACGACCGGGCGGCCCAAGGGCGCGATGCTCACGCACGGCAACCTCGTGTGGAACTGCTTCAACCTCCTGCTCGGCGTCGATGTGACCAGCGACGAGGTGACGTTGATCAGCGCGCCGCTCTTCCACGTCGCCGCACTGAACCAGACCCTGCTGCCGACCTTCCTCAAGGGCGGCTGCTCGGTGATCATGCCGTCGTGGGACGTCGACGAGTGTTACGACCTCATGGAGAAGTACGACGTCACCTGGATGTTCGGGGTCACCACGATGTTCGCCGCGTTCGCCCGGTCGCCCAGGTGGGCCGGCGCGGACCTGTCGTCGCTGCGTCACCTCATGGCCGGGGGAGCGGCGATCCCCGCCGCCCTGATCCGTACGTACCAGGAACGGGGCCTGGTGTTCTGCCAGGGATACGGGCTCACCGAGACCGCCCCCGGCGCCACCTTCCTCGAGGCCAGTCAGAGCGTGCGCAAGGTGGGGTCGGCGGGGGTGCCGGTGTTCTTCGCCGACGTACGGGTCGTGCGGCCCGACGGCGCGGACGCGGCGGTGGGACAGCCGGGTGAGGTGCTCATCCAGGGGCCGAACGTGACTCCCGGCTACTGGCGCAACCCGGAGGCGACCGCGGCCGCGTTCTCCGACGGCGGCTGGTTCCGCTCCGGCGACGTCGGCGTCCTGGACGAGGAAGGCCACCTGTACGTCGTCGACCGGGTCAAGGACATGTACATCTCGGGCGGGGAGAACGTCTACCCGGCCGAGGTCGAGGCGGCGATCTTCGAGCATCCGGCCGTCGCCGAGGTCGCCGTGCTCGGCGTGCCCGACGCCAAATGGGGCGAGGTCGGCCGCGCGTTCGTGGTCCTCCGCCCCGGAGCGAGTGTCACCACCGATGAGCTGCGCGAATTCCTGCGCTCTCGCCTGGCCAAGTACAAGATCCCGGTCTACTTCGACATCGCGGACGACCTGCCGAAAACGGGCTCGGGGAAGATTCAGAAACCGCGACTGCGACGCCTCCCGCTGCCGGACGGCGGCCTCTCCACTTCGCCGGAGTGATCGCGGCGCAGCCCGGCGCGTGCCGAGCCCCGCACCACGGCCGTGGCGGCACCGGGGGCCGTCACCGCCGGGCAGGGAAGCCAGGAGGGCCCCGGACGACCGGGTTCCGATACGGCGGGCAGCGTGACGCTGCTGACCGGTGACCGTGTCGTGGTCACGGGCAGGAGCTTCCGGGTGGAGCCGGGCGCGGACCGGGAAGTGCACTTCTCGTCCGGATACCGCAACGGGCACCTGTACGTCATCCCGTCCGACGCCGTGCCCCTGATCTCCCGGAAAGTGCTGGACGAGCGGCTGTTCGACGTCACCCACGATGCGGACACGGCCGACATCCCACTGATCACACAGGCGCCGCAGGGCACGACCCCCACGCTGAAAGCCCGCGGGTGGGCAGGCGTCGGCCACTGGCACGATCGACGCCGAGGACAAGGGTCCCGGCGACTATCCCGGCGTCATCACCGCCACGACCGGTGACATGGTGGTCCGCACCCCGGGCGGGGCCTATGTGGAACCGGAGTCCTACGACGCCACGGTGACCGTCCTGGGCAGGGACGGGGCCGCCGCGGAACCGATGCGGAGCTTCGTCTACGACCAGGCGACCGGCACCCAGCGCACCCTCGTCTTCCACGGCAACGTGGCCAGGATCAGGTTGCCGAAGGGACGCTGGAACCTCTGTACCGAAATCTACGACGGGGAGGATCACAGCCTGACGATCGCGCATCAGCCGTTCGAGATCGATGACGCCGACGTTTCGCTGACGGTCCACGGCCCAAAGGCGAGGCAGATCACGTTCACGGTCGACGACCCCACCGCCGTCCCCGGCCGCGGGTTCTCCCTGTCCATGGTCAACGGCCCCTTAGTGATCGGGATGTCCGCGTACGGCTACTCCGGCGGCGTCCACGTCGTCCCGGTGCGGCAACCGGGATTCGCCTACCTGGCTCAGACCGCCTGGACCAAGAAGGGCGCGACGCCCACCCCCTACCGCTACGACCTCGTCGACTACCGCAAGGGCGGCTTCCCCGACAACCCCGGGTACACCGCACGAACCCGGGACATGGTCAAGGCGATCGAAACCTACCGCTCGTCCGTCCCGGGTGCCACCGGCGGGCTGCACACAGGGCCGGTGATCCCCGGCAGCGACCTTCCGGGAGGGATGGGCGCCTCGGACGTCCCGCTGCCGAGCCGTCTGACGCGATACCTCACCCCGGGGTTCGCGTGGATCGACGAATTCGACACGGACGGCCTGGTCGAGCTCGGCACCGGCCCGGTGCGCGACAGGGACTTCACCCAGGTCTGGAACGCCGCGGTGACCGGCTCTTCGTTCGCCGCCTCCGGCGGCAGCCGTACCGGCGACACACTGGACTTCCCCGCCAACGGGCTTTACACCAGCGGAACCGCCGGCCGTACCGGCATGGACGCGACCGTGACCGGCACCCTCACCCTCGCCGGGAACGGAAAGGAGATCGCCAAGACCGACATCACCGGTTGCATCGCCTACGAGAGCGAGGAATGCTCGCTCACCGCCACGTTGCCCACGGCGGACACCGCCTACACGCTGACCGTCTCCTCCCGGCGGCCGGAAGCAGGGCTGTCCACGGGCGTCGACGCCGTCTGGACCTTCCACTCCGCCCGTACGGCGAAGCCCGAGCCCTTGCCGCTGATGGCCGTGCGCTACGCGCCGCAGGGCCTCGACGACGCCAACCGCGCCAAGCCGGGGTCACAGACCACCGTGCCGATCTGGGTCGAGAGGGCTCCCGGCGCCCGCGGGGCGGCCGTCTCTTCGATCACGCTGGAGACGTCCGCCGACGACGGGAGGACGTGGCGGCCGGTGCGCGTCCGGGCGACCCGATCGGGCTGGACGGCGCGGCTCGGCAACCCCGCCGCTCCAGGCTACGTCTCGCTGCGCGCGACGGTCACCGACAAGGCGGGTAACGGTGTCACCCAGACAGTGACCCGCGCCTACGCCGTCGGGTGACACCTACGGTCACACGGTGAGCCCCTGAGGTTGAGGGTGCCCTGCCCAAGCGGCTTCGCCGTGGAGGGTGGGGCACCCGGGCCGCGCTGATCAGCGGAGAACCGGCGCCCGAGAGAACCTGTTCGGCCTCCGCCGCACCGTCGTGGTCCACTACCTTCACGCCATCACACGTCAGACGGCCGACCTCCAATCGGGGCCGGCCGACTGACGGTTACATGACCGGTGCCCTAGCTCTTCTTCACCGGAGGAAGCCGGTCCGTCCACTCGGTGGTCAGGGAGATGAGCCTGTCGTCCCAGGCCAGGTCACCGTCGTCGGTGATGACGAGGTTGGAGCGGGTCACCAGGGCCTTTTCGGGATCGACGACCAGCTCGATGTCCTTACCGCCACCGGGGTAGGGGAAGCGCAGTCGCTGGCCGCCCTCGACCGCGCCCGCGTTCTCGACTCCCGGCGTCGCGGCGAGCGCCCGGAACGCCGCCGAACGGACCTCCGCGGGCGCCGGCAGCCCCATGATCAGCGCGAGCAGGGTGAAGGTGGGATCGCCATGGATCTCGGATGCGGACATGTCATTCTCGTTGCCCTTGCGGTCGATGATCCACTTTTTCAGCGCCTCCGGGTCCGTCGGCAGCCTTTCCAGTTCCCCGAAGGTCACCTTGGCGCCCTTGAGGCTGAGTGTTTTCCAGGCCGGCGCCGTTATGACGGCGTCCGGGAGATCCCCCGGCATCCCCTTGATCCAGCGCTTGCCGTCGCGCCTGGTCCAGCTCTCCATCCGCGGGCCGTCCGGCGTGGACGACTGCCGCGTGACGTGCCAGTACGTCCCGGGACCTTGGGGCGTACGTTCCGCGCTGACGGCGGCCATGAGCAGGACATCCTTACCCGTGACCGGTGCGCCGTCGTTCGTGGGCGCCCCCGTGGTCAACACGACCGCCGCGGCGGCCCCGGCCGCGACCAGTGCGACTCCCGGCACGAACCAGCCGACGCGCCGGCGCGACCGCATCCTTCGCTGAAGGCGATCTCTGCCGCGCGCGACCGCCGCAGCGGACGGCTCCGGCTCGGCCAGCAGAGTGGCGATCTCTTCCAGGTCATTCACAGGTCGTCTCCTTGTCGATGAGGGCCTGGATCTTGGCGCGGGCCCGGCTGAGTCTGGAGCCCACTGTGCCGAGGGAAATGCCGAGCGCCTGCGCTACCTCGTTGTAACTGAGCTGGCCCAGCGCCAGGAGCAGCAGCACGTCACGCTCGCCGCCGTTCAGTGAGGCGAGTGCCTTGGCCAGGTACGGCTGGGCGGTCACGGAGGTGACGACCTGGCTCTCGTGTCCTTCCACGACCGGCGCGGGGTCCAGCCGGGCCAGCGCCTTGTAGCGGCGGGCCTCCTTGTGGCGGTGCCTGGCCACCAGGTTCGTGGCGAAGCCGAACAACCAGGGCCTCAACCCCCCTCTTTCCGGCTCGAATCGGTCACGCCGGTCGAACGCCAGCAGGAACGTCTCTGCCGTGATGTCCTCGGCCACCTGGGTGCCCAGGCGTCCCGCCACGTACCGGTATATGTCGTGGAAATACCGGTCATACACGGCGGTGAACAGCTCGGAGTTCCGTTGGTAGCCGGCGACGAGCTCGGCGTCGGTCACCTGCTCGCCCACGTCGGCGGTCACGTGCCCGTCTCCGTCATGAATGCGCCTTCCGGATGGTGATCATTACTTTCATCCATCCTTCGCTGCACGCCCGCCTTTTCTTCCCGCCCCCCTGAGCCGCCCTGGAACGGCGACGCCGCGACGGGCCGTCAACGGTCCGGGCAGGTCCGCGTGCGCGGACAGCTCATCGGGGGAAACGCGTAGCCTCATCACGCGGCCGGGGGCCGCAGGCCGAGCCACTGCTCGGCGTCCCAGGCCTGGAACCGCTCGACCTCGGTGAACCCCAGCTTCGCCGCGAGGCGATCGTAGAGGCCGTCGCCGCGTCAACGGGGCCACGGGCGGCGTGGGGCACTTCGCGCTGCAGTTGGCGAGATGGAAGGGTGCCCGCGTGATCGCGGTGGCGTCGGGCGCGCATGAGTCGTTCCTGCGCGAACTCGGCGCCCTGTGACCTTGCCGGGGGCGCGGCGCTGCCCCGCCGTCGAGTACGACGGTTCCTCCGGTCTGTTCACGGCGCACTGATGCGCCGACGGGGCCACGGAACAGGGACGGAGGAACAGTGAGAGGATTGCGAAGGTGACGGCAAGAACCAGTGACATCGAGAAGGCGGCCGGGGTGCTGCGCGCCGGAGGCCTGGTGGCCTTCCCGACCGAAACCGTCTACGGCCTGGGCGCCAACGCCGAGGACCCTGCCGCTGTCGCGCGCGTCTTCCAGGTCAAGGGGCGCCCTCCCACCCACCCGCTGATCGTTCACATCGGCGGCGTGGAGCACCTGGGCGACTGGGTGGAGGACGTGCCCGCGACGGCACGCCTGCTGGCCGAACGCTTCTGGCCGGGGCCGCTCACGCTGGTCCTGCGGCGCGGCCGCCGGGTGCCTCTGGAGACGACCGGTGGCCTGGAGACCGTGGCCGTGCGGGTGCCCGACCACCCCGTCGCCCTCGCGTTGCTGTCGGCCTTCGGCGGCGGTGTCGCGGCCCCGTCCGCCAACCGCTTCGGCTCGGTCAGCCCCACGACGGCGAGTCACGTCCGTGCGGAGCTCGGTGAGGCCGTCGACTTCGTGCTGGACGGCGGCTCCTGCGAGGTCGGCGTCGAGTCGACGATCGTCGACGTCACGGGCGGCACCCCGAGCGTCCTTCGGCCCGGCGGGGTGACGCGCGAAGACCTCGAAGCGGTGCTGGGGAGCCCGCTCGCGGTCCCTTCGACGAGCCGCATCCGGGTGCCGGGCCAGCATCCGTCCCATTACGCGCCGCGCGCGCGGGTCGTCCTCGTCGAGCCCGAGAAGGTCGTCGCCGAAGCAGAGCTCGCGCAGGAGCTCGGACACCGGGTGGGCGTCTTCCTTCCCCCCTCCTTCGCCGACGCCGAGGTGAAGGCGCACGCCGTGGTGGCGCTCCCGGACTCGATGGCCGCCTACGCGCACGGGCTGTACGGGTTCCTGCGCGAGCTCGACCAGCGGGGGTGCGACCTCATCGTCGCGTCCCTGCCGGTGGAGGAGGGTCTGGGACTCGCGATCGCCAACCGGCTGCGCCGCGCCGCCGGGCCCCGGCCTTCCGAGTGACCCGCACCGGCGCCTCGCGGCTCTTCCAGCCGATCAGGGCCATGGGCTGCCGTGGGACAGGCGGCCTCGAGCGGGGGAGGCCCGCCGGAGCTCACCCGCCGGTCCCCGCCTCCGGCGTTCCGCCGCGGATGCCGTTCTCGAGACTGCGCAGCACCGAGTGCAAAGCCTGGTGGCGAGGGACGCGCCCCTTGTGCACCGCGTCGCAGCCGGCGTACAGAAGGGCCCAGAACACGCCCTGAATCCAGGCGCCGCTCACCTGCGGGTCGAACGCCCCCTGGGCGCGGCCCCGCTCGATCAGGTCGGCGACGGGGTCGGCCCCGGCGGCCGGTTCGCCCAGGCTCTCGAAGGTCGCGCGCACGCCCGGATCGCTAAAGAGGAACAGCAGATGGTCGCCGACGTCGAGCATCACGGCGACCAGCCGGCGCATCGCCTCGACCGGATCGCCGTCGTCGAGCCTGGCGTCCCGCACCGCCCGGCTGATCACGCTCGCGGAGTCCCTGACGACCGCGTTGATCAACGTCTCCCGGTCGGGGAAGTAGCGGTGCAGGCTGGTGCGGCCCACGTCGGCGGCCTCGGCGATCTCCGCGAGCGTCGCGGCGCGGTTCCTGGCCAACAGGGACGCCGCCGCCGTCAGGATGGCGCGACGGGTGCGTGCGCGGACCCGGGACTCCGCGGGCGTCGCCTCCGGGGACGTGGTGCTCGACATGACCCGAGCCTAATAAGTGACCCCGGTGGCGTTCCCGCCGCTGTCCGCCAGGGCCGCGCAGGGCCGCGCGGGGCCGGCGCACCCTCGGCGCCGCCCCCGGAGATCGGGTCGCTACCCTTCTCGACGGCGGGCCGGACCCAGGGCGTGTCGGACACGACGCGGGCGCCGGGCCGATGTCAACGGAAGTCGCGGGCATGGTCCCGCGCCCACTGCGCGAACGTCCTGGCGGGCCTGCCGGTGACCGCCTCGGCCGTCGGCATCTCGACCGGGGCCTCATGCCGCCACTTCCCGTGGGCGTCGGAGGGGTCCACCTCGACACCCGAGTAGTCCTCGAACCCGAGCAGGAAGCCGGCGTTGGCCGCCGCGAACCCGCCCTGCTTTCTGTAAATCTCGCGGGCCCGGTCCGGGGTGACCCGCTCGAAGCGGATCTCCTCGCCGAGGGCCTCCGCGATGACGCGGACCTGCTCCCGGTTGTCGATCGGCGCCGGTCCGCACAGGGTGTAGGCCCGGCCGGTGTGCCCGTCCCCCAGCAGGGCCGCGGCGGCCACGTCCGCGATGTCCATCTCATGGATGGGGTATCCGGCGGCCATCGGATAGGGGTCTCGTACGACCCGTTCCGCCCGGATCGAGGGTCCCCACAGCCAGAGCTTGTTGAGCGCGAACTCGCCGGGACGCACGTGGGTCCACTCCAGGCCGGAGGCCTCCACGGCCCGTTCGACGGGGAGATGGAAGCCGGTGTCGTGACCGGTGGTGACGGCTCCGGAGGAGAGCACCACGATCCGCCGTACTCCGGCCCGCTCGGCCAGGCCGACGACCTCGCGCGCGGTGCGTGCCACGGGGAAGAGGTACATGCGCCGGACACCGTCGAGCGCCTCGGTCAGGCTCTGCGGCCTGCTGAGATCTCCGGCGGCGACCTCGACGCCGACGGGAAGGGCCGCGGCGTCCGGGTCGCGGGTCAGCGCCCGTACGGTCACTCCGGCCTCGACGAGCCGATCGACCACCAGGCGGCCGACGTTGCCCGTCGCTCCTGTCACGAGGATGGTCACGCCATCTCCCCTCGCCGGCTCCCGAAGAGCCTTCGACGTCGGCATGTCGTCTCTCATAATGGGACATGGACGCCCGATTTTGGAATACCAATGTTCCATACAAGTCCACCGCGACACGCGGAAGGGCCGGGACGGCCGGTCTCATGCAATCCGCCGTCCCCGGCCTCGCGGCGATGCGGCCACAGGCGGTCGCGGGTGCTGAACGTTTCAGCGGCAGGTGCGCGTACGAAGCGGGACGGGACACGTATGCGGTGATGGCGCGGGGTGTAAGAGGTGAGGTCCATGCGGAAGGGCGGGGCGTTCTTGACGGGCCGGTCCGTGTCGTATTTGCTCCGCTGCACCACCATCGGGCTGAGGGGACGCCGAGAAGGGAGATTGTTAACGCTAACAATACGGGGGTGCCCGCACACAGCATCCGCATCCTGGAGGGCCGAAATGAAACCGCCCAACCATCCGAAGCAACCGGGCCGGTCACGAGGCCGCGCCCGCGGTCTGGCCGGCGGTCTGGCCGCCGCCCTGGCCGCGGTCACCGCCGCCGCGGTCGGCCTGGCGATGCCGGCCCAGGCGGCGTCGACGCTGAAGGCGTCGGCCGAGGCCAGGGGGAGGTACTTCGGCACGGCGCTGACGCGGGGCGACCTCGGCAACGGCACCCTGACCAACCTCGCCGCGGCCGAGTTCGACATGGTGACCCCCGGCAACGAGATGAAGTGGGACGCCACCGAGCCGTCCAGAGGCTCGTTCAACTTCGGATCAGGTGACCAGATCGTCTCCTTCGCCCAGTCCCACGGGATGCGGGTACGCGGGCACACCCTGGTATGGCACGCCCAGTTGCCCGCCTGGGTCACCGGCGTTCAGCTCAACCAGATCCAGAGCGTGATGGAGAACCACATCACCACCGAGGCCACCCACTACAAGGGGAAGGTCTATTCCTGGGACGTCGTCAACGAGCCGTACAACGAGGACGGCACGCTGCGCCAGGACGTGTTCTACAAGGCGATGGGCGCCAACTACATCGCGAACGCGTTGCGGGCCGCGCACGCCGCGGACCCGAACGCCAAGCTGTACATCAACGACTACAACATCGAAGGCATCAACGCCAAGAGCAACGCGCTCTACTCGCTGGCTCAGTCGCTGCTGTCCCAGGGTGTTCCGCTGCACGGCATCGGTTTGGAGAGCCACTTCGTCGTCGGGCAGGTTCCCTCGTCCCTGCAGGCGAACATGCAGCGCTTCGCCGACCTGGGCCTGGACGTCGCCGTCACCGAGATCGACGACCGCATCCCGATGCCGGCCGACAGTTCCGAACTGCAGCAGCAGGGCGCCGACTACGGCAAGGTCGTGAACGCCTGCCTGGCGGTCTCCCGCTGCGTCGGCGTCTCACAGTGGGGCGTCGACGACGGCCATTCCTGGATCCCCGGGACGTTCCCCGGCTATGGCGCCGCCATGATGTGGGACTCCGGCTACAAGCCCAAGCCCGCCTATACCGCGGCCCTGAACGCGCTCAACAGCGGAACCTCGTCCCCTTCGGCCTCTTCGTCGCCGTCCTCCTCGCCGTCCGCGTCTCCCTCCAGGTCTCCGATCGGTGGCGCGTGCTCGGCGACCATCAAGACGGTCAACAGCTGGGGAGGCGGCTTCCAGTCGGAGGTGACGGTGCAAGCGGGCAGCGCGCCGGTCAACGGGTGGACGGTGAAGTGGACCTGGCCGGGCGGGCAGACCATCAGCAGCCTGTGGAACGGCACGCAGAGTGTGTCCGGCTCCTCGGTGACCGTTCGCAACGCGTCCTACAACGGCTCCCTCGCGGCCGGAGCGTCCGCCACCTTCGGCTTCACCGCCAACGGCTCCGCCGCCACCCCCGCCCTCACCTGCGCCAGCCCCTGACCCCCTTCGCGGAAACAGCGCCGAGGTCGGGCCGGGACTCCCATCCCGGCCCGACGCGGTCACCCCGCAACGCCGGGGGCCGGGGGTTGATCTCTCGGGCGCAGGCGCCGCCCCACCGGCGGCCGCGTGCAATCGGCCTCCGCGGGCCGGGCCCCGGCGACAGGTGAACAGAGTGGCGGCCGAACAGGCACGAGAGGAGCATGTCCGGCATGTGGCCTCCGCTGCGATTTGAATCGGCGCGAGCTGGGAGTCGTGGCCGCACTACTAAATCTGGGTGCCGCAGGTCATGGCGCCGCTGCTGCTCGCGACCGCGCTCTTCCCGGACGGGCGCCCGGCGCTGCCGATCGCTGTGAAGTTCGCGGTTCTCGGCATCGTGGCGACCTCGGTCACCGTCGCGACCGACAACTGGCCGCGTAGCGACGGCGGCGCCGGCTACAACCCCGTGTTGTTTCCCCGATGTACTGTGCCGCCTCGGTCCTCGCCATACGTCCTCGCCGCCGCAACTTCAGGGCGGTCTGAGAAGGCGGCCAGGAAAGCCGGTCCTCCGGCACTCCACCGCTGTCGCCTCAGCTGAAAGACGCCGCTCCACGGCCGCGGTAGTAGTCGTGAATGCCGTCGTAGTGCCGGCGCCAGAACAGGAACTTCTGCTCGAAGGAAGGCTTCGGAGTGAGTAAGCCCAACTCGACGGCGAGATTGAAGAAGCCGGGGCCCGCATCGGGGGAGTCCTTGTAGAGAACCAGCGCCGAAATCATCCATCCGGTCTCGGGCCGGTTCCTCTCCACGATCTTCCCGAGGAGATGGCCGATCGCGGCGCGCTCGTCTATTCGCTCGAAATCGAATCCCGGCAACCCGGTGCGTTCGACCAAGGCCGCGTTCAGATCGGTATAGGTGGTCGTGCCGCCCTTACTCGCGACCTCGGCCAGGAACTCGAGCCCCGCATCGACGAGCAGATCCCAGGTTTCGTCGTCTCGCCCGTACATCGCCATCCCATCGCCTCCGCTCGGAGGATAACCGACGTATTCCCTGCTCGCAGGGAAACGCGGTGCATGCCGGGCCGGCGGCGCGGTCGGAGCGCCAGACCACGGCATCCCGGTGCGTCCGGAGAAACCTTCCGATCATCGCCGAATTCAATTATCCGTGGTGGGCGTGGTCCTCGCCGTCCGGGCCGGGGCCGTGGGAAACCACGCCCCGCGGGAGAGATGGATCAAAAGCTGGGCTGTATCCCTCTGCCGGCCGCCCGCCCTTGCGCTTGTTCAATCCAGCGAGATCATGACGTAGCCCCGCGAGAATCGACCGCAGGCGTTGTTTCACGGCACTGACCTCCTTGCGAGCGCCCTCCTGGAACCGTACAGGGCTCAGCGCCGGTTGACGTCCGGATGTTCCTCGACCCCGTCGGCCTCCAGGCCGCAGACCGTGATGTCCCTGCGGTCCGCGCTGCCGAGTCAGCCGGGCCAGCTGCGGATATGTGCGATATGTACACTTGTACGTATGATGTCTGACGCGGACGGCCGGTCGATGCGCGAGCGGATGCTCGCCGGTGACCTCTACATCGCCGACGACCCGGAGCTGGCCGAGCACCACCTGCGGGCAATGGACCTGATGGAGGCGTTCAACGCCACCCCGGCCCGCGACTCCCGGGAGCGCCGCAGGCTGCTCGCCGAGTTGCTCGGGGAGATCGGTGCGGACACCTTCATCCGGCCGCCGCTGCGGGTGGACTACGGCAGCCACATCCGCATCGGCGCCCGGTCGTTCGCCAACTACGGGCTCGTCGCCCTCGACGTCGCGCCGATCACGATCGGCGACGACGTGCAGATCGGATCGAACGTCCAGCTGCTCACCCCGACGCACCCGGTGGATCCGGAGCTTCGCAGGGCCAAGTGGGAGGCGGCCGAGCCGATCACCATCGGCGACAACGTGTGGCTGGGCGGCGGGGCGATCGTCCTGGCCGGGGTCACCGTCGGGGACAACGCCGTCGTCGGCGCCGGTGCGGTGGTCACCCGCGACATCCCGGCGAACGTCGTCGCGGTGGGCAACCCCGCGCGGGTGATCCGTGCGATCGGGCCGGACACGGCGTGAGCGGCCCTGCCACCCCGCGGCAGCCCGTCCCGAGGCGGCCTCGCCGCCACGACCCCGGACGACGGGACCGGCTCATCGACGCCGCACTCACCGTCATCGCGGACCGGGGCGTCGCCGGGACGACGCATCGGGAGATCGCCCGTGTCGCCGACGTGCCGCTGGGGTCGATGACCTACCACTTCACGTCCCTGGAGGAGGTGCTCGCCGAGGCGTTCACCCGGCACGCCGAATCGGTGGCCCGCGTCTTCGACGAGCGCATGCGTGCCGCCCACGACCGGGAGGCGGCGGTCGAGGCCGTCATCGCGCTGGTGTCGGATGATCTGCTCGGCTCACAGCGCGACCTCATCCTCGCCGTGGAGCTGTACCTGGCCGCGGCGCGCGAGCCGGCCCTGAGGGCCGTCACCCAGGCGTGGATGGCGCGCAGCCGCCGGGCGCTGGAACGCCACTTCGACGCCACCACCGCCAGGGAGCTCGACGCGCTCATCGAAGGGCTCGTGCTGCACAGCGCCCTGTCGACCGACCCGATGACGCCCGCGCAGATCCGCCACGCCATCCACCGATACCTGGGCTGACGCCGCCCCCACCCCTCCACCGCACCACTGTGATCGGAAAGCTCATGTCCGCCGCCGTCCCCCTGACCGCACCCACCCGCCAGGTACGCCGGGCCCGCGCCGCCGTCGCCGCGCTGTTCCTCACCAACGGCGCCGTGTTCTTCAACATCGTCCCGCGATATCCGCAGATCAAGGCCGACCTCGGCGTGAGCAACGCCGTGCTCGGGACGGCGCTGGCCGGGACTCCGATCGGCGCGTTGCTGGCAGGGCTGCTGGCCGGCGCCGCGATCCGCCGGTTCGGTTCGGCGCGCGTGGGCGCGTTCGGGATCGTCGTGACCACCGTCGCGACGCTGGTCGTCCCCATCGCGCCGAACTGGATCGCCCTGGGCGGCGCGCTGTTCGTCGTGGGCGCTCTCGACGCGGTCGTGGACGTCGCGCAGAACGCCCACGGCCTGCGGGTGCAACGCCTGTACGGGCGGTCCATCCTCAACTCGCTGCACGGCCTGTGGAGCGTCGGCGCGGTCATCGGCGGCCTCATGGGCTCGGCAGCCGCCGGACTCCACATTCCTCTCGCGCTCCACCTCGTTATCTCCGCGACGGTGTTCAGCATCGTCGCCCTCGTCGCCCACCGGTTCCTGCTGCCCGGTCCCGAAGACGCCGAACGTGCCGCCGAGGCCCAGGACCTCGCCGCCGCCGACGGCCACGCGGCCGCCCCGCCCGCACACGGAGGCCGGCGCTCGTTCACCGGCTTCGCCGTGCGGATGCTCGCCGCGCTCGGGATGCTCGCCGCCTGCGGCGCCCTGGTCGAGGACGCCGGCGCGTCCTGGGGCGCCATCTATCTCAGCGCTGACCTGCACGCCGAAGCCGCCACCGCGGGCCTGGCCGTCGTGGCTCTCCAGACCGCCATGACCGCCGGCCGCCTCACCGGCGACCGCGTCGTGGACCGCTTCGGCCGGCGAGCCGTCGTCCGCGCCGGCGCGGCCCTCGCCGCGCTCGGCATGGGCGCCGCCCTGGCCGTGCCGTCGATCGCGACCACGCTGGCCGGCTTCGCCCTCGCGGGGCTCGGCGTCGCCACCCTCGTCCCCGCCGCGATGCACGCCGCCGACGAACTGCCCGGGCTGCCCGCCGGCACAGGCCTGACCATCGTGAGCTGGCTGCTGCGCGGAGGATTCCTGCTGTCGCCGCCGCTCGTCGGCTTCGTCGCCGACCTTGTCAGCCTGCGCGTCGGACTGCTCTCCGTGGTCCTGGCCGGGGTCGTCACCGTCGTCCTCGCCCGAGTGCTCGTGGACCGCGCGCCCGCCTGACTGAGGAATCGTCAAGCGAGGTGCGCGCGGGCCACCCAGTGATGGTCGTGGGGCGGGCAGAGACGTCCGGGGGGAGAGGGCAGCCATCCGCACGCGCCCGCGGAAAGCTCGCTCAACGTGTACGCCTCCGCCTGCCAGCCGTGCTCCCGGAGAAAACCGCCGAAGTCCTCCAGCCCGAGCTGGAACGCCGATCCCCGCGACTTCATGAACGTCAGGAACCTCTCGTTGGCCGGATCCCGGTAGAAGTCGGCGTGCGGTGCGTCGATCAGCAGGATCGAACCACGGCTCGACATCTTCGTGACGTTCGCGATCAGCCCGGTGAAGTGGTCGAGCCGCAGGTACGGAAGCAGTCCTTCGATGATCCACACAGCGGGTTCGCCCGGATCGTAGCCGGAGGCCACCAGCCGCGGCGGCCATGTCTCCTGCCGGAGGTCCTCCCCGAGGCAGACGCGGCGGCAGGTGAGCCGGTCCTCGACCGGGGCGAGCAGCTTCTCCTTGGCCTCCAGCTGGCCGGGCAGGTCGACCTCGAAGAACCGGACGTGCGAAGGGAGACCGAGACGCCAGGCCCGCGTGTCACCGCCCGCCGCGAGGCAGACCACTTGTGCGATCCCTTCGTCGATCGCCCGGGCGAGCGCGATGTCACCGAAACGGGCTCGCACGATCACGGACCCGATCGTGCCGCCGGCGGCCAGCGCCTCGTCCGCCATCGTCTTCGACCGGGGCGTGACCAACAGCGTGGCATAGGGATCCACCACGTACGGGTCGGCGCGGTCGTTCTCCATGGCTCGGATGGCGGCGGTGATGAAACTGGTCTCCTTGACGGCCTCGGACCTGTCGTCCCGCCGGGAGGTGTCTGTCACTGTGCACTCCAGGTTTCTCGCCGCATGTCCGGCTCATGACGTCGGTGGACAGTCAGTGAGGGCCGTGAATTGACCCAGTCCTGATCGAACTTCCCCGTCTGGGCATAGCCGCGGGATATCTCCGCGAGTTCCTCCTCGCTGAACACGTCCCGTACGTCGTCGAATCCCCGCGGAGCCCTCTCGTGGGCCAGGGTGATGACTCTTTCCGGCCCCATGGAGCGGTTCGCCTTCTGGAGTTCCGTCATCTGCGGCCGGCGTTCGTCCTCGTACGCCTGTAAGGCGTCGCCCGCGTCCGGATGCCCGGCGAGATGCCAGGCGAGCACCCGGGCGTCGACGACGGCCTGTGTGGCTCCGTTGGATCCCGCGGGATACATCGCATGGGCGGCGTCGCCCACGAGCGTCACGGTTCCGAACGTCCACCGTGGGAGGGGATCTCTGTCGATCATCGGGTATCGGTGGATGTCCCGCGTGTCGTCGAGCAGGCGCGTCAGGTCCAGCCCGGGGGGCGCCCAGTCGCCGAACTGACGCAGGACGGTCGTCCGCATCTCCGCGGCACCGTCCGAGGACGGCCTGCGCCTGTCGTCTTCTCCGTCGGGGAAGGCGGCCACCCAGTTGATCAGGACCTTGCCCGTCGCCTCGTCCCTGTCTATCGGATACAGGACGAGCCGCCTTCTGTCGTCTCCCAGCACGGCCATCGAGCTTCCGGTCAGGAACGGGTCTCCCCACGCGGTTCCCCGGTACATCGTCACGCCGTTCGTCGGGGGAGGGCCCTCCTCCGGGTAGAGCGCCGCACGCACGGCCGAATGAACGCCGTCCGCGCCGATGAGCACGTCCGTCTCCACGGTCCGTGTGGAGCCGTCCCGACCGGTGAACACGCCGCACGTCGTGCCGGGCTCGACGCGCAGCCCGGTGAGCCGGGTGCCGGTGACGACGGCCCCGGTGCCCAGGCGGCGCCGCACCTCCGCGGCCAGGACCTCGACGAGCGGCGAGCGGGATATCGAGAGCTGGGGCCATCGATAGCCCGCCACAAGCCCGCGATCCTCCCGCCACACGAGATCGCCGTGCGGGTTGTACATCGCCAGTTCCCGTGTGCGGACGGCCCGCTGCTGCAACTTCTCCAGCAGTCCGAGTTCGGCGAGCTCGCGGACGGCGTTGGGCAGTATGTTCAGCCCGAGCCCGAGCGAACGGATCCGGGAATCGGCCTCGAAGACGGTGACGTCCTCGAATCCGGCCGCGTGAAGACTGACCGCGGTGGCCAGCCCGGCGATGCCGGCCCCGACAATCGTGATTCTCATCGCCGGCATTCCACTCCTGTAGGTCACGTCACGACATCCGGGCTCATCGCGGGGTGGCCGCGGTTATCATGGCTCCGTTCTGTCTGGTGAGGGCGAGAATCTCTTCGAGCAGTTCGACCCGTGCTCCGCCGCTGCCCATCTCGTAGAGCCGGATCTCCTCGTGATAGGCGCGCCGCGCCATCACCAGATGTTTTCCCCGGAACGAGATGAGCGACCGCAGGGCCTGCCGCAGACCCCGTGCGCTGGACTCCGCGTTCGCCGCCTCGGCCGGCGATCGGAAACCGTCGAGAGCCGCGGTGACACGAGAGGTCACGGACGGCGTCCTCATCCACTCGGAACACCATTCCTGCCAATGCGGGAGAGTGTGCGAGGCGAACTCCTGGCAGAACTTCAAATATTCTCCGCTGCTTCGGTCGGACGCCCACAGCAGTATGTCGACGAGGAAGATCGGAATATGGGCGGCGGCCGGGCCCATGTACGTGTGGCCCGCGATGTCGACTTCTTCGAAGAACGGCCTGAGGACCTGTGCGAAGAATTCGGGTGTGACCTGGGCGATGACATCACCCATTGCTCTGTCTGCCGCCGCTATGTACGATGCGAGGGAGAAAATCTTGTCGGAATAGGAAGAATCGGCCGGATCCTCGCCCTGTAATGAGCGGCCGACTTCGACGGCATATGCCAGATCCGGCACGCATGTGCGTATCGCATCGATGAGGCAGCGCTCCATCTGATGCCCGGTGTAGAGCCGCTCACGTTCGCCCACGGGGTTCCAGCACGTGTAGTGGTAGACCGTGTCGCGCGGAATCATCCGGGTGCGCTGCCCCAGCAGCTCCAACGACCTCGCGGCGCCGGGGACGACGTCGAAGGGGGACACGCCGTGCCTCTTGATGCTGCCCAGATACATGCCCAGATCGCGCATGGCGGCGAGGCATTCCGCCGGGGTGAATCCGGCGACGCTCTCGTCGGAGGGGACCGCCCCGCCGAGGACTCGCGCCAACGCGGCGACGTCCGCGGTCTCATTCATTTTCGGCAGTGCCCGGAGGTCTTCGTCCAGCCGCAACGGGTCAAGCCGCCTGACCTTCTCATTGCGTTCCTCGGAGGTCACATCGATATCTGCCCTGCCGCGCATGTGAACCAGCTCTTCCGGTGAGGATCCAATTTCACTTGACGTCGGAGAAGTGAGGAATCAGCCATACGGAATCCGGTCGCCGCGCCGAGCGGCACGGCGGGAGGCGACGGCCGTGCCGTTCGGCGCTCCCGGCCCGCGGTTGCCGGGGGAGCTACCGTTCCGGTAGCGGGCGCCGCGGTAGCGATCGGCGAACTCGGGCGGCCACGGCAGGACCCCGTCCACCGTGCGTTCTCCTCTGCTGCACGCCCTCAGGTTCGGGCAGGAGCGCAGAAACTGGGTCGAGTCCGACAGAGTTTTGACAGATTGCCGCGTACGCACCGAGAGCCGCGGTGCGGCTCGGTGGTGAACCGCGGACGAACAGTGACCGTGTTCACCGGAATTTCGCTGTCGGCCGGGTCGGGAACGCGAAAAGGCCGCCATCACGATCGCGATGGCGGCCTTTGCCGGCTACGCGCGGCCCTTTATTCGCCCGTGCCCTTGACCCTTGCCTTTCACCGGCGGCCGCGGCCTTCGCCGCGCTCCGGATCACGCGCGCGGCGCCCGGGCTGCCTCGGTCAGACGAGCGCGAGCTCGACGGCCGCGGTGACGGCGCCGGGGTCGCCCGCGTACGAAGCGGCCTCTATCACGGCGGCCGGCGAGGCGGGGACGAACCCGGTGGCCGTCCACCTCCGCAGGGGCCGGATCGAGGCGGGCACGGTGACCCGGGCCGACGCTCCGGCCGCGAGGTCGACGGTCGCGAAACCGAGCAGGACCCGCGTGGGGAAGTCGTCGGCGACCGCGTCGACGCCCGTGGGCCGTCCGTAGAGCTGCACGACGTGGCGGCCCGCACGCGAGCCGGTGTTGGTCACGGTCACGACGCCCGTGAAGGAGTCGCCGTCGGGAGCGCCGACGGTGAGGTCGGCGAGGGCGAAGCCGGTGTAGGACAGCCCGAACCCGAGCGGGAAGGCCGGCGCGTGGCCGTCCCGGTCGAGCAGCCGCTGGCCGAACCACTTGTCGTAGGTGATGGCGGTGGCGTCGCGGTCGAAGTACGGCAGGTGCTCCTCGGCGGCCGGGATCGCGTACGGCAGCCGCCCGGCGGCGTCGGCGTCGCCGAGCAGCACGTCGGCGAGGGCCCGGCCCCCCTCGCAGCCGGAGTACCAGGAGATCAGCACGGCGGGCACGGCGTCGCGCCACTCCTCGGTGATGACGGCCCCGGCGGTGACGATCACCACGACGGTGCGGGGGTTGGCCGCCGCCACGGCCCGGATGATGTCGGCGTCGACGGGCCGCAGCCGCAGGCTCGCGCGGTCGCCGCCGGCGCTTCCCCCGCTGAGGGAGTCCACCGCGCCGGGCTCGGCCAGGAAGGCCGCGAACGACTGCCCCGCGGGGTCGTCGCCCGGGGGAGGGAACAGCGCCAGCAGCTCGGGGTCGGCCAGCACGTCCCCGCCGACCCACTCGCCCTCGTCCGCCGCGGTGTAGCCGGCGACGACGACGGCGACGTCGGCCTGTGCGGCCGCCGCGGCGGCCGCGGCCGGGTCGTCGGCGGCCACGTGGGTGATCCGGGCGTCCGGGAGCGCCTCGGTCAGACCCCGCAGCGCGGTGATCACCTCCGGGGCGCGTACGTCGGAGGAGCCGTTGTCGCCGGTGTTGGGCATGTCGGCCAGGCGGCCGATCACCGCGAGGGAGGACAGGCCGTCGCGGTGCAGCGGCAGCAGGGGCGCGTCGCCGACCGGGTCGTTCTTGAGCAGCACCATGCCGCGGGTGGCGACCTCGCGGGCCAGCGCGCGGTGCTCGGCGCTGAACACCACGTCGGCCGCGGGCTCGTCCCCGGCCCGTGTGGCGTAGTGGCGCAGCTGTACGGCGAGGATCCGGCGAGCCGCCCGGTCGACGTCGTCCCAGCTCGCCCGGCCCGCGTCCAGGTCGGCGGGCAGGTGCTCGGCACGCTGCTGGCGGAAGGGCTCCTCCACGTCAAGTCCGGCGCGCAGCGAGGCGGCCGCGTCGCGCAGGCCCCAGATGAAGTCGGAGACGGTGACGCCCTCGAAGCCCCACAGGCCGCGGAGCACGCCCTCCATCAAATGCTCGTTCTGCCCGGCCCACTCGCCGTTCACGGAGTTGTAGGCGGTCATGACGCCCGACACGCCCTCTTCCACCACCCGCCGGAAGTGCGCCAGGTAGACCTCGTGCAGGGCCGCGTCGTCGGCGGTGACGTCGACCTTGAAGCGGGCGTTCTCCATGCTGTTGAGCGCGAAGTGCTTGACGACGGCCATGGCGTTGCGCTGCACGCCCCGGGTGAGCGCCGCGCCGAACTCGCCGAGCAGGACCGGGTCCTCGCCGTACGTCTCCTGGGCCCGGCCCCAGGCGGGGTGGCGGGGCAGGTTGACGCACACGCCGCCGAAGAAGTTCGCGCCCTGGGCGCGCATCTCGAGCCCGATCGCGGTGCCGACCCGCTCCTCGAGTTCCACGTCCCAGGTGGCGCCGCGGGCCATGGAGACCGGGAACGCGGTCGACTTCCCCATCACCACGCCGCGCGGGCCGTCGGAGAACAACAGGCCGGGGATGCCCAGCCGTTCGACGCGGCCCATCGGGATGGGGGTGAGGTTGTACCCGTTCTGCATCATGTCGGCCATGCCGGACCAGAACGGCAGGTCTCCGTCCAGCAGCCACAGGCGTTCTTCCCGGGTCATCTGCGACAGCAGTTCGTCGACCGCCTCGGCAAGGGGTCGTCCGGCACGCACCGCGTCGACGGCGGCGGAGAAGGCCGTGGAGGAGACGACCGGAGAGACGGCCGGGGAAGAGGGTGTCGACATGCGCACACAACTCTCTGAACAGGCGCGACAGCGCTATCTACCAAACGGTAGATAAATTAGGCTGGTATCGTGATCGAAATCAACCCCCGTGTCCGAGGAGACAGGACGGCATGACCCCCGCATCGGGGCGGCGCCGGCTGCCGCCCGCCGAACGCCGGGAGGAGATCCTCAAGGCGGCCACCGAACTGATCGCCGTCTCCGGATTCAAGGGCGTCACCCTCGAGGCGTTCGCGGCGGCCTGCGGGATGACCAAGGCGGGGCTGCTGCATCATTTCCGCTCGCGGGAGGACCTGCTCATCGCGGTCCTCGAACGCCGGGACGAACTCGATCTCGCAAGCGTCGTCGACACGCTGGAACCGGCGCCCGACCCGGCCACCGCACGTGCCGTCATGTCGGGATTCGTCCGGCGCAACCTGGAACAGCGGTCACTCGTGCAGTTGTACACGGTGCTGTCGGCCGAGGCGCTGGACCCCGCGCACCCCGCGCACGCCTACTTCGCGACCCGGCTGCGCGAAGGTCGCGCCATGCTCGAGCGCTACCTGCTGGCCTGGCATCCCCGGCCCGGCCAGGCGGCGGTGGACCTGCTCGCCTTCCTCGACGGCCTGCAGCTCAACTGGCTGCGTGACGCCGGCATCGATTTCCCGGCCCAGTGGGAGGCCTTCGCCGACCGCTTCTTCGCTCCGTGACCGAAGCGGGCCCGCGGACCGAGGCCGGTCCGCGGGCGTGTCACGAGTTCTCCTCCTCGTGATCGGAGGCCGCCGCGACGGGCGGCCGTGTCATGTCAGTTGCGGCTCCACTGCTGGTTGCTTCCGCCGTTGCAGGCCCACAGGATGATCTTCGTGCCGTTGGCGGTGCCGGCGCCGTTGGCGTCCAGGCACAGCCCGGACTGGGCACCGGTGACGGTGCCGTCGGCGTTGAGGTTCCACTGCTGCGCGGCCCCGCCGGAGCAGCCGTTGATGACGACCGCGGCGCCGTTGGTGGTGCCCGCTTCGAGGCACTTGTTGCCGTACACCTGGAGCTGCTTGCCGGAGGTGTAGGTGAACTGCTGGTTCGCGCCGCCGTTGCAGTCCCACAGCGCCACCTGGGTGCCGTTGGTCTGCGACTGGTTCGGCACGTCGACGCACCGGCCGCTGGCCAGGCCGCGCAGCACGGTGCCGTTGCCGCTGGGGCCTCCCTGGCCCGGCGTGATCGTGAGGTTGTCGAACTGGGCCGTTTCGGTGGTGCTGGTGCCCAGGCCGATCTCGCCCGCACCCCAGGTGCCGTCGGTGACCGAGGCCACCTGCGTCCCGTCGATGCTCGCGGTGATCGTGCCGCCGGAGAAGGCCAGGGCCAGGGTGTGCCAGCGGCCGGTGCCGAGCCCGGCGACGCTGCCGCTGCGGATCGTCGTCATGGCGTTGTCGACGTTGTTGCGGATGATCTGCCAGGCCCCGCCGTCGGTCACCCGCAGGTAGTAGGCGTTCAGTCCCTCGGGGCCGAAGGAGTGCTGGGCGCCCGCCCGGCCGATGAGCTCGACGTAGCCGCTCTGCTCCAGCATCGCGTCCGCCGAGACGGTGTAGTTGCTCCAGCTCAGGTCACCCAGCAGGGCGTACGGGTGGGAACCACCGGTCCACAGGATCGGCTGGCGCGGGGCCATCTGGCGCACGCACCGGCCGGACCGGCCGCCGCCGCAGCCCACGATCTCGAACGACCCCTGCATGTCCGAGAGGTACTTCGCCTCGCGGCCCACGGCGTAGGAGTCGAAGTCGTCGGAGTACGGCAGGGACATCGTGCCCCGGGCCGGGCTGGTCGCGGTGCCCTTGCCCTGGCCGGTCGTGGTCGTGATCGAGTACACGTACCCCGGCTGGACCGTCAGCGAGAAGGCGCCGTTGGACGGGGTGATGTCGCTGGAGTGGACGAAGTAGTCGGCGGAGTTCCCCGAGTTGAGGTTGGTCGCCCACACGTGCACCTGCCCGGTGGACAGCCCGCCGGTCACGGTGAAGTTGAGCGTCTGGGCGCCGGTGGCGTCCATCGTCTCGATGATCGTGCTGTAGTCGGAGCCGCTGGGCGACCTCAGCGACACGTAGCTGCCGTTGTTGCGGTTGCCGCCGATGTAGCCGCTGGAGGAGTCCAGGTACTTCCAGCCGGGAGCGGTGACCTGCGTGGTCTGCGCCATGACCCAGGCGCTCTTGCCGATGGCGTAGTAACCCGACCAGGGCTGCGGCGCGACCGCGACGCCCATCGTGGCGAAGGGCAGGTTCGGGGCGATGGCGGCGATGACCGGCCAGTTGATGTAGGCCGTCATCTTCCCGTCGATGTAGTCCCGGTTGATGCCCCGGGCCAGCGCCTTGGCCCCGTCGTTGTAGTCGTCGGAGCCGTTCTCACTGGCCCACAGCGCCTTGCCGGAGTTGATCGCGTTGGTGGAGCTGGGACAGTTCGTCTGGGGACCCCGGTAGCCGCAGACGTAGTGCGACCCGTACACGTCGACCGCGTTGCGGAAGGCGGCGTTGTTCACCGCGTCGTCGGCCATGCCCCAGCCGAAGTTGTCATCGGCGATGATCTTCACGTTGGTGAAGCCGCGGGAGTCGAGGGCCGAGTTCAGGTTGACGTACCAGCCCGTGTTGCGGCCCTTCTCGTTCCAGCCGCCCAGGTAGTCGATGGTCAGGTTGTGGCTGTTCTTGGCGCAGCCCAGCCAGTCGACCAGGTAGTTGATGGTGTCCTGAGACCAGAAGTTGCCGTTGCCGAGCCAGCCGGGGGCGCCCCAGGCGAGGCCCACCAGCTTGATGTTGGGGTTGCGGGCCTTGGCCTGTTCCATCAGCCACCACTCGTAACCGCGGTTGCAGTCGAGGTCGCCGGAGGTGTGCCGGTGGCTGGGCTCGGCGCCGTCGGTGGAGTTGGTGTCGCCGCCGATCTCGACCTTGAGGATCTGCATCGACGCGCCGTATCCGGGCTTGAACAGATAGTCGAGGATCTGGCTGCGCTGCGGCTCGGGGTAGTCGACCAGCAGGCGGCTGTTGCCCCCGCCGCCGCTGATCGCGCCGACACCGTCGAAGGTCCGGCCGCCCGAACCACCGTTGATCGTGATCGCGGTCGCCGCCTGCGCCGGGGAGAGGGCCATCAGGGACGTGGCGACCGACAGGAACGCGACCACGACACTCATGACGAGTCGCGCCGTGCTTGTTCTTCGACGGCTCATGGGGGTCCTTTCGGTGAGGGGGAGCACGTCTGGGGAAGCCGCGGAGTAGGTGTTCGATCGTGCACCCGGCCCGCCCCGGGCCCGGCGCCTCGCCGCGGCCGGGGGCCGGGCGCGGCGGGACGCGGGCGCGGGCCGGGCTGTGACAGCCGGCGGCCGTCACACGCCCGCGATGGTCCACTGGTTGTTGGTGTTGTTGTTCGGCGCCCACATGCCGACGGCGGAGCCGGCGCTGGTGTAGCCCATCCCGTCGAGGGCCGTTCCGGTGCCGCGGTTGATGATCTGGTAGCGGCCGTTGCCGAGATCGTTCAGGCGCCACTGCTGGTTGTTGCCGCCGTTCCAGGCCGACTGCCGGGCGTTGGCGCCGTTGGCGGTGTTGCCCCAGCTGTCGATGACCATGCCGTTGGTGCGGTTGACGATCCGGTACCAACCACCGCCCAGGTCGACCAGCTGCCACTGCAGGTTGGTGCTGCCGTCCCAGTTCCACTGCTTGAGGTTCGACCCCGACGCCACGTTGCCGCCGCTGTCCAGCACCAGCCCGGTGCTGGCGTTGACGATCCGCGAGTAGGTCGACGGAATCGGCGTCGGTGACGCCGACGGCGACGGCGACGGCGAGGAGGTGGTGCCGGAGCCGGTCAGGCGATAGGTGCGGCCGGCCTGGCCGGGCAGCGCGATGACGTCGGCCTCCGGCTTGGTGACGGTGACGGCGCCGCCGGTCTCGGCGTCGACCACCTGGTAGGTGCCGGTGAAGATCCGGCTGCGCACGTTGACGGTGCCGGTGCGGTCGAACTTGACGAGGATCTCGGTGATCGCGCCGGAGCTCCAGGTCGCGCCGACGGTGTAGCCGCCGCGTCCCCGCAGGCCCTGCACCTTGCCGGTCGGCCACGCCGAGGGCAGCGCGGGCAGCACGTGCAGCTCGCCGTTGTGGCTCTGCAGCAGCATCTCGGCGATGCCGGAGGTGGCGCCGAAGTTGCCGTCGATCTGGAACGGCGGGTGCAGGTCGAACATGTTCGGCGCGAGCCGGTCCGTCCTGATCAGGAGGCGGATCAGGTTGCGCGCGCGGTCGCCCTCCTCCATCCGCGCCCAGTAGTTGATCTTCCAGGCGAGGGACCAGCCGGTGCCGTCGTCGCCGCGCAGTTCGAGGGTCCGGCGGGCGGCGTTGTAGAGCGTGGGGGTGCCCCGCTTGGTGATCTGGTTGCTGGGGTGCAGGCCGTACAGGTGCGAGATGTGCCGGTGCTGCTGCTCGGTCTCCACCCAGTCGTACAGCCACTCCTGGATGTTGCCGCGCGAGCCGACCTTCATCGGAGGGAGCCGGTCCCTGGTGGCCAGGACCTGACTCCGGAAGCTCGCGTCCACGCCGAGGACCTCGCTCGCCTTGGCACAGCCGTTGAACAGGTCGCGCAGGATCTGGTTGTCCATGGTCGGACCGGCGCACACGCTGACGCCCGAGTGGTGGTTGAGCTCGGGGGAGTTCGACGGGTTCGTCACCAGATATCCCAGGCTCGGCTCCTGGACGAGCGTCTCCAGGAAGAACTGCGCCGCGCCCTTCATCGCCGGGTAGTACTGCCGGAGGAAGTCGACGTCGCCGGTGAAGAGGTAGTGGTCCCAGATCATGGTGGCCAGCCACGCGCCGCCGGTCTGCCACATGCCCGCCGACGCGAAGTCGACCACTGACGAGCCCCGCCATCCGTCGGTGTTGTGGTGGGTGACCCAGCCGCCCGCGTTGTACTCCACCCGGGCCGTACGGGCCCCGGTGACCGTGAGGTCGTTGATCATCCGGAACACCGGCTCGAAGCACTCCGGCAGGTTCGTCGTGTTGGCCGGCCAGTAGTTCATCGGCAGGTTGGCGTTGAGGGTGTATTTCGAGTCCCACGCGGGCGTCAGCGAGTCGTTCCAGATGCCCTGCAGGTTGGCCGGCTGGGTGCCCGGCCGTGAGGAGGAGATCAGCAGGTAGCGGCCGTACTGGAACAGCAGCACCGACAACTGCGGGTCGTTGGTGTTCGCGTGCTGCGCGATCCGCACGTCGGTCGGCTGGTCGGCCGCCGAGGTGCGGCCGAGGTCGAGCGTCGTGCGCCCGAACAGCCGCTGGTAGTCGGCGACGTGCCGGGCGCGCAGGTCGTCATAGGTCCTGTCGTCGGCGGCGTCGAGGTAGCGCCGCGCGATGCCCTGGTAGTCGCCGCCGGTGTCCTTGTAGTTCACGTAGCTGGAGCCGATGGAGATCAGCACGGTCACGCTGTTGGCGCCCCTCACCTGGAGGGTCCCGCCGGAGCTGCTGACCGTGCCGCCGTCGGCGACGGCACGGGCCAGCGCCAGGAACCTGACCTTGCCCGCCAGGCCCCGCTGGTCGCCGGAGACGCCGTCGAGTGCCACCGTCGTGCCGTCCGGGCTTGAGCGTGTGGTCCGCTGGGGACTGTCGAACGTCGCGGAGAACGTGATCGAGCCGCCCCTGTCGGCGGTGAGGCGGATGGCGATGACCTGGTCGGGCCCGCTCGCGAGCACCTCGCGCCGGTACCGCACGCCGTTCTGCAGGTACGACGTGGTCGTGGTGGCCGTGGTCAGGTCCAGGAACCGGTTGTACTCGGAAACCCCGCTGGCGCTGCCGAAGGTGAGCCGCAGGTTGCCGACGGTCTGGTATGACAGCTGGGCCGAGGGGTTGCCCAGCATGTTCTGGTCGATGAGGGTCTGGGCCTGGCCCCACTGGTTCTGGAAGACCGCCTGCCGGATCTGTCCCAGGGCCCCCGCGCCCTTCGGATTGCTCTGGTCGTACGGCCCGCCGGCCCAGATGGTGTCCTCGTTGAGCTGCAGCCGCTCGGTGTCGACGTTGCCGAACACCATGGCGCCCAAGCGGCCGTTGCCGATGGGGAGCGCGCGCAGCCACTCCGTGCCGGCGCTCGCGTCGTACCACAACGCCAGATCGTTCGCGGCGCGGACCTCGGGAGGCGCCACCGACGCTGCTCGCGCGGTCGCCGTCCACTGCATCGGCAGCAGCGCGGCTCCGGTGCCAACCGCGCCGAGCTTGAGCATTTGCCTTCGCGATAACTCGGACACTCGGTCCTCCAAGCGTGAGGGAGGGGGGATGCCTCGAATCGGTTCGACCACAACCACGGCATCAACGAGACGCAACGGGCATTTCGGTGTGACCTGTGACGAAGAGGCTTTGAGCGGGTGCCGGTAAGGCTACAAACATGTGATCAATGCAGTCAATGGGCGTGTCGAACTCCCCGAAAAAGCGGGAATTCTGGCCCGATTGCCCTTGAAAGGTGGGATCTATTTTTGGCGAGCTTGTTCCGTCGTATTCGTGGAATGCTCGCTGGTCCGAGCCTTGGGAAGCCGGGCCGGCGGCGTTGCCGTCCGGCCGTCACGGAAGGCGGAAGCCGTCGCGAGCCCCGGGGTCTTCATGAATCTTTCAGAGCGACCGCGCCGGCTGAGGGGATGTCCGCCGGCTTCGGGCCGTGCCGGGATCCGCTTCGGCGGCGGCCGGTGGTGTGGTCAGTGTTGGGGTTGTGTGGTGGTGTCGGTGAGGGTGTGGCCGAGGTTGTCGCGTAGCCAGGTTTCCGTGGTGCTGACGTGCATGAGGGCGGCGGCGTGGGCGAGTGGGGCGTCGTGGTGGGCGAGGGCGTGGTAGATGGCGGCGTGTTCGGCGATGGTGCGGCCGGCGGCGTTCGCTTCGGCGAGGCCGCGCCAGACGCGGGAGCGGAGGGTGCGGCCGGCGATGCCGCCGAGGAGGGCGGCCAGTGATTTGTTGCCGGTGGCGTCGAAGACGGCGCGGTGGAAGGCGTCGTCGTGGTGGTTGAGTGCTTCGACGTCGTTTTGGGCGTCGATCATGGCGTTGAGGTGGCGTTCGACTTCGGTGAGCTGGGCGGGGGTGATGCGGGTGGCGGCCAGTCCGGTGGCGACGGGTTCGAAGAGGCGGCGTACTTCGGTGATTTCGAGGAGGTCGTCGCCGCGCATCATTTCGACGGCGAGGCCGACTCCTTCGAGGAGGAGTGCGGGGGACAGGCTGGTGACGTAGGTGCCGTCGCCTCTGCGTACTTCGAGTACGCGGGTGGTGACCAGGGAGCGGACGGCTTCTCTGAGGAGGTTGCGGGACAGGCCGAGTTCGGCGGCGAGTTCCTGTTCGGGGGGGAGCCGGGCGCCCGGGGGGAGGGTCCCGTCCTTGATGAGCTGCCTGATGCGTTCGATCGCCTGCTCGGTCAACGACATGACATGAATTTTGGTACCTGGAGATGAGGATCCTCCACGCAGCCGTCACGCGGCCCCGCCGGTGCGGCGGTCGGAGCGCGTGAGCCGTCGCCGGGGCGATGAGCCGCCCCGGCGACGGCGATCGTCACAAGCTGCCGGACAGTGCCAGTCGGCGGTCGGACATGTCAGGCGGCGTCGGAGGTCAGACGCGGGTCCATTGCTGGTTGGTGCCGCCGTGGCAGGTCCAGATGTGCACCTTGGATCCGTTGGCGGTGCCGTTGTTGGACACATCCAGGCACTTGTTCGCGCCGACGGCGGTGATGCTGCCGTCGGAGTTGAGGCGCCACTTCTGGTTGTTCTGGCCGTTGCAGTCCCAGATGATCACGCTGGTGCCGTCGGCGGTGCCGGCGCCGTTCACGTCGAGGCACTTGTTGCCGTAGACGCGCAGCTCACCGGCGCTCGTGGAGGTCCACCGCTGGTTGGCCTGGCCGTTGCAGTCCCAGATCTGCACCTGCGCGCCGTTGTTCTGGGAGGCGCCGCTGACGTCCAGGCACCGGCCCGACCCCACACCCTTCAGCGCGCTCGTGCTCCCCGTGCCGCCCGTGGGGGAGGCCGTAGGAGACGGTGACGGGCTGCCGCCGCTCCCGAACTGCGTGAAGAAGCTCCACACCACCGGCCTGGTCCAGGAGTTCTCGCCGGGTTCGAGGTCGCCGGGCTTGCCGTCCACGGGACCGGGGGTGTGGCCCGCGTCGAACGCCGCCCACGCGACCGGATACCCGGCACGGCATCCCGAGTAGTAGGTGACGACGTGCGTCAGGCTGCCCTGCGCGGGCTCCGGCGGGTTCTGCGCGGTGCAGCCGTTGTTCCGCACGAACCTGTCGCGCAGCGACCGGCCCGTGGAGATGTTGAGCACCGGGTCCCTGAGGCCGTGCAGCCCGATGTAGGCGATGGGATCGTTGCCGCCGCTGCACCCGCTGAGCTGAGCGCCGGAGTAGACCGCCACCGCGCGGAAGACCGACGCCCGGGCACAGGCGAGCGCGTAGCTCATTCCGCCGCCGTAGCTGAAGCCCATGGCGAAGCGCTGGGAGGTGTCGACACAGAGGTCCGCCTCGATCCGCCGGATCATGTCGTCGACGAAGGTGATGTCCTCACCGCCGGAATTGGCCCAGCCGTTGTTGAAGCCCTGGGGCGCGACGAAGATCGTGCTGTTGTTGGACAACGCCCGCAGCCCGTAGTAGGACCAGGGATATCCGCTGGTTCCACCCGAGTCGACGTCGTTGGCGGTGCCGCCGTTCCAGTGGAACCCGAAGATCAATCGATAGGGGGTGGTGTTGTTGTAGTTGTCGGGAATTCTCAGGATGTAGCTGCGATTCTTCCCGCTGGTCGTGATCGACTGCGTCCCGCTTCTCAGCGTCGGGGTCTTGCCGCATCCCGCGGTGGCCGCGAGGGCGCTTTTCGCGGTGACAGACCTGGGCGCGGTGTCGCCCAGCGCCGCCTGCGCCGTGGACAGGAGGAGCAGTGCCGTAGTCGCGATAGCGGTGAAGAGGGACCGATGTCCCGGCATCACGCAAGCTCCCTTCTCATGAGGACACACGCAAATGGGGAAGCCGTTCTTCCGGCCTTTTGCGAAGGTGGAGGTGTCCGGCCGGTCGGCGTATCCGGTCTCTGACCCGGTAATTTCCGGTTCGCCTGCGCCGACGTCTTCTGCCGGTGGAACCCGCCGGACCGGCATTCATCGGCCGGTCGAGTCGCCGGGTGTTAGCGCTCACAACGCCGCCGTGATCGGTTCTCCTTTCTTTCGGACGGCTGCCGGGCGGCTTACTGGCGGCTGGAGGCGATAATGCAGCGGAGCAAATATGACGGCGGCGAGACCTGTCAAGGCTCTGCCTTCCGGGCGCCGGGGGGCCACGCCCGAGACGAGCCGGTCCTCCTGTCGTCTGGCCAGGGAAAGCGGCCGTCGTCACCGTTGACGGACCGCGATGAAACTTTCACCGTCCGCCGATCGAATCGTTTCCGGCATCCGGGCGGGCGATCGGCCCGGGATCTGAGGAGTGACCTCTTAACGCCGCAGCCGTACGGGGTCGGCCGGTCCGTTGCGGCGGACGATCCAGGCCTCGGTGATGTGATTGAACATCGCTTCGGCGGCGCCGTCGGGATCGTGGGCGGCGATGCGTTCGTAGATGCGGCGGTGGCCGAGGTTCGACGCCACGCACAGGGCCCGCTCGGTCCGGCCCGTGTATCTGGCGGTGTGGATGACCTGCTGCTCGAGCGCCCGTACGACGCCGCGTGCGATGCGGTTTCCCGACGCCTGCATGATCGTGTCGTGGAAGGCGCGGTCGCTGTCCGCGTAGGTGACGTGGTCGTCCACGAGCTCGTCCATCCGGTCCACCAGCGCGCGCAACCGCTCGACGGTGTCCGGGCCGGCCAGGCGGGCGGCGACGTTCGCCATGTCGGACTCCAGCACGCGCCGTGTGACGACGACGTCGTCGAGAATCGCCAGGCTCTCGTCCTCGGCGATGGTCGCCGCGAGGACGAGCTCGTCGAGCATGTCCCACATCGCCGGAGGGGTCACCATGGTGCCGGCGCCCTGGCGGACCTGCACCAGCCCCTTCTCCTGGAGGATCTTCACGGCTTCCCTGACGACGGTGCGGCTCACGGAGAAGGCTTCGCACAGCGCGGGCTCGGGGGGCAGTGACGTGCCCGGCGGGTGCACGCCGCGCACGATGCGTTCCACGAGCTCGGCCGTCACCGCCCGGGCGAGGCTGGCCGGGCGTCGTACCCAGGCCGGGGAGGCCGGGATACCGCCGGCCGTTTCCTGCGATGCCGTCATATCCCCCTCCGGTGGCCCTGGCACGAAACAGCGCCACCGCGTCAGTATAGGTGACGACTGTTGACGTAATACGTCATACGAGTTACGTTTCGCCGAAGACGGCCGGGCCCATTCGGCCGCTCCGGAGAGAGAGCAGCGATGAGACAGCAGCGGTTGTGGGCGGTCTTGACGGTCGCCGGACTGGCCGTCGCAGGCTGCGGAAGTGCGGCACGGACGCAGTCGTCGTCCGGTGGCTCGCACCAGAAGCTCGTGGTCTGGGACTGGAAGTCCGGCGAACCTGCCGCCGCCGACTACATAGAAAAGGCGAAGGCCGACTTCGCCACGCAGCATCCCGGGGTCACCGTCGAGTTCGTGGCCCAGCCGTTCGATCAGTACTACACACTGCTCGGCACGGCGATCCAGTCGGGCAAGGGGCCCGACGTGATGCTCTTCAACGGTGGCGGGCAGATCCGCGACCGGGTCGACGCGCTCCTTCCGCTGGACCAGTACGTGGCCGAGGACAAGAGCCGGTTGGCGGGCTGGGACGCGTTCACCAAGGACGGCAAGATCTACGCCGCGCCGGTGACCCTGCAGGGACACCCCATCTACTACAACAAGACGCTCTACGAGAAGGCCGGTCTCGACCCGGCGAACCCGCCGAAGACGTGGGACGAGCTCGTCGACGGCTGCGCGGCCATCAAGAAGGCGACCGGCGCCAAGTGCTTCGCGCTGGGCAACAAGGAAGGCGCCGGGATCCAGTTCTTCATGTCGGGTCTCGGATCCGGCATCCTGACGCCCCAGGAGTACGACGACTGGATCGCCGGCAAGCGTGACTGGACCTCTCCCCACGTGCGGCGGATCTTCGAGCTGTGGAAGGAGGCCCAGGACAAGGGGCTGAACACCGACGGAGCCAACTCCACCGCGATGTTCAGCGACATCTTCACCGTCTTCGAGACCGGCAAGGCCGCGAACATCATCGGGCTGATGTCGGACATCGGGCACTGGAAGGACTTCGGCGAGTTCCTGCCCGCCGACAAGATCGGCGTCATGCAGGCCCCCGTCGACACCGACGGCGCCACCCCGAGCCTGCCGTACGACGGCGGTATCGGCTACGCGGTCGCGAAGTGGACGAAGGACCCGAAGCTGGCCGCCGACCTGGTGCGATCCTTGACCTCGACCGGCGCGCTGACCGCGTTCTACTCCAAGGCCGGCGCGATCGCGTCCGACACGACGATCGACGTCTCGCAGGCCGGTCCGGCCGTCACCGCGATCGTGCAGGAGATCAAGACCGGCAAGCCCGCCCTGCACGTCGCGTTGTCCTCCAAGACCCTCGACCTGATGGGAAGGCTGTCCCAGCAGCTCCTCAGCGGGTCGACCACGGTGGACAAGGCGGTGGAGCAGCTGGCCGCCTCCGACCGGGCGGGCTGATCGCGTGCCGGTCAAAGATTCGCCGTCGCCGGTCCGCCCGGCCGGCTCCGGGCGGTCCGGCGCGGCGACGGCGAAGCGGCGGGGACGCGGCGGGGAGGCCCGCACGCCCACCCGCGGGGCGCTCGCCGAGCGCCTCGCGCCCTACGTCCTGGTGGCCCCGGCCGTACTGATCATCGTGGTGCTGCGGCTGTGGCCGCTCGTCCTGGGCGTCAACTTCTCCTTCACCGGTGACGGCGAGCTCAACGGGACCCCCGTCGGCCTCGGAAACTACCTGGAGCTGGCCGACGATCCGTTGTTCCGCACCGCGATGCGCAACGTCGGGCTGCTGGTGCTGCTGCTTCCCGTGGCGGTGGCGATTCCGGGCCTGCTCGCGACCTTCATCTATCTGCGCGTGCCGGGTCACCGGGTCTACCGCAGCGTCTACTTCTTCCCGGCCGTGCTCTCACCGGTGATCGTCGGCGCGATCTTCAACCTCATGCTCGGGTTCGACGGCCCGGTGAACGCCGCTCTCGGGGCGATCGGCGCCGGTCCGATCGACTGGCTCGGCGATCCGGGCATCGCCATGTTCACGGTCGTCGGCGTGCACATATGGGCGACGTTCGGGATGGCGCTGGTGGTGTTCCTCGCCGGGTTCAGCACCCTGGACGCCTCGTTGCTGGACGCCGCCCGCGTGGACGGCGCGTCCCTCGGCCGGATCATCTGGCATGTGATCATCCCGAGCCTGACGCGCACCATCCAGTTCGTCTTCGTGACCACGATGATCGGGATGCTGACGTCCATGTTCGGCCTGCTCTTCGTCATGACCAGCGGGGGCCCGGAGGGGTCGACCTACCTGCCGGAGTACTACATCTGGCACGAGCAGGGGCAGATGAACCGGCCGGCGCTCGCCTCGGCCGCCTCGACGGTCCTCTTCGTCGTCATGCTCGTGGTGGGGCTCCTGCAGATCGCTCTGCTCCGCCGCTCGGGAAGGCAGGACTGATGCCCGGCATGCGTGTGGCCAGGTGGGCGGCCGCCGTTCCGATGGCCGGTCTCGCGCTGGCGACGATCTATCCTCTCGTGTTCACCGCCAACGTCGCGATGAAGACCCGGCGCGACTACGTCCTCGACCGGTTCTCCCCGGCGGGCTCCCTGCGCTGGGACAACATCGCCGAGGCGTGGGCCGGAGCCGGGATGGCGCGATACTTCGCCAACTCCTTCATCGTCGTGGCCTCCGCCGTGGCCCTGCTGCTTCTGCTGGGGTCGATGGCCGGCTTCGCGCTGGCCCGGCTGCGGTTCCGCGGTTCTTCCATGATCTTCCTGGGCTGTCTCGCGGGGCTGTTCATCCCGTTCCAGGTGATCATGGTGCCGCTCACCGTGGTCATGGCCGACAGCGGCCTCGTCGACACCTACCCGGGACTGATCCTCGCCTACGTCGCGCAGTTCCTCCCGTTCACCGTCTTCCTGATGACGAGCCACTACAAGACCATTCCGGCGGAGATCGTCGACGCGGCCAGGATCGACGGCAACTCGGTGTACGGCGTGTACCGGCGCATCATGCTCCCGCTCGGCGTGCCGGCGCTGGTGTCGGTCGGCATCCTCGACACGCTGTTCTGCTGGAACGACGTGCTCATCTCTCTGCTGATGATGCCGTCGCCCGAGCATCGCACCCTCATGATCGGGGTCAACTCGCTGCGCGGACAGTACTCCGACGACATCCCCACCTTCGCCTCCGGGGTCCTGATCGCCGCGATACCCGTGCTGATGATTTATCTGTTCCTCCAGCGCCAGATCGCCGACGGCGTCACCGCCGGTTCCACGAAGGGCTGACATGCGGATCACGGGGTATCGCACGTTGACGACGGTCCAGGAATGGGGACGTCCCGTCGGTGACGCCAACGGCGTCTTCGCCGACGGAGTCGTCCCGGTGTCGATCGTCCTGGTGGACACCGATGAGGGGATCACCGGCGTCGGTCTCGGCCCGCAGGTGGAGATCGACGCCGTGTTCGCCGCGATCGAGGGCGAGGATCCGCGCGCCGTGACGGCGCTCTACGACCGCATGCTGCGGCAGACCTTCAAGGCGGGGCACGCGGGGGCCGTGTTCGGCACGATCGGCGCGCTCGACACCGCCCTGTGGGACATCAAGGCGCAGGCGGCCGGTGAACCGCTGTGGCGTCTGCTGGGCGGACGTGACCGGCGGGTCCCCGCCTACGCCTCGGGCCTCGACATCGGCCTGACCGACGAGGAACTCGTCTCGGCCTACCAGGTCTACGCCCGGTACGGGCTGCGCGCGGCCAAGATCAAGGGCGGCCTCGACATCGAGCACGACCGGCGCCGCCTGACGCTGGTACGCGACGTCCTGACCGAGGCCGGGCACGGATCGCGGCCGGGCCTCATGCTCGACGTGAACGAGGCCTGGACGCGAAAGCAGGCCGTCCGGCACGTCTGCGAGCTCGAGCGCTCCCTGGATCTCATCTGGATCGAGGAGCCGGTCCGGCGGTGGGACGCCGAGGGCCTGTCCACCGTCGGCCGTGGCGTCCGCGCCTCCGTCGCCACGGGGGAGAACCTCACCGGGCTCGAACAGTTCCGCCCGCTGCTGGCCGCGGGGGCCGTCGACGTCGTCCAGACGGCCGCGGTCTGGGGGGTGTCCCACTTCCTCCGGGTGTCCGCCCTGGCGCACGCCCACGACCTGCCGGTCAGCCCGATCGGCAACACGCCGGTCGGGCTGCTGCACGCCGCGACGTCGGTGCCGAACCACATGGCCAGCGAGTTGCAGGACCTGCACCCGCCGCTCGGGCTGTCACTCGACCTGTACGTCGAGGACGGCGCGTTCATCCTCGGGGACTCGCCGGGGCTCGGCATCACGATCGACGAGCACGCGATGAAGGGGGTCACCCGCCGGCCGGACGACGGGGCCGCGGCGGGCCCCGGCGTCCGGCCGGAACACGCCGGACGACGGCTGCTTTCCGTGGCCGGCCATGACCATCTCGCACAGCCGCACCAGCCCGCCCCTCGCACGCGGCCGGACGACGAGGTGACTGGCGCCGTCCGGCGCTGACCGTCCCTGCGCACGCAGTGCCGGAAGAAAGGAAGAACCATGCGTCCGTCACCTGTGCCGCATGAACGACCACACGGTAGAACGACGGCCGCGGCATCCGCCGCCTTACTCGTCACCGCCGGACTGCTCGCCGCGCCGGGCGCCGCCCGGGCGGAAGCGGCCGGGGCCGCCGCCATCGTGGTGGCGCCCGCCGGAACCAAGAACGCCGACGACAACGGCCCGGGCAGCAGGGGCCGGCCGCTGGCCACCCTCGGGGAGGCACAGCGACGAGCCCGCGCCGCGGCGGCGCAGGGGAAGCACGACGTCACGGTCGAACTCCTGGACGGGACCTACCGGCTGACCTCGCCGCTGCGGTTCGACGCCGCCGACTCCGGCCGCAACGGGCACACCGTCACCTGGAAGGCCGCGCGCGGGGCGACGCCCGTGCTGAGCGGCGCCACGCCCGTCACCGGCTGGGAGGTCGACGACGCCGCCACCGGCGTCTACAAGGCCCACGTCGGCGCCGGGTTCGACACCCGCCAGCTCTACGTGGACGGGAAACCCGCGCAGCGCGCACGGATCAGCGTGGCGCGGTCCGACATCACCCTGACCCCCACCGGCTTCACCATCAGGAACCCGGATCTCGCCTATCTCGCCACGCTTCCCGACCAGAAGCGCATCGACTTCCAGGCGATGCTCTCGTTCACCAACCGGTTCGCGCCGGTGGAGAGCATCTCCGGCTCCACCGTCGTCATGCAGCAGCCGGCCTGGGACAACAACACCTACGGGTACGACGCCATCCAGGCTCCGTTCCGTACGCCGAAGTTCTTCCTGCTCAATTCCAGGAAATTCCTGGATGAGCCCGGCGAGTGGTATCTGGACTCCACCGCTGGAACGCTGTACTACAAACCGCTCCCCGGGCAGGACATCTCGCAGGTGCGGGCCGAGCTGCCCCGGCTGGAGTCGCTGGTCCAGGTCGGCGGCACCTACGACGAACCGGCCCGCAACCTCCGGTTCGAGGGCCTGACCTTCACCGGCACCACCTGGCTGCACCCCGGCACCTCCGACGGCTACGCGAACCAGCAGACCGGCGCTTTCATAAGCGGCGTCCAGCCCCACCGGCCGCCGGACGCGTTCACCTCGTGCTCCTCCGGCTGCAAGGGATTCGAGGCGACCCGTAACAACTGGGCGCAGGCGGCCGCGGCGGTGCAGGTGTCGGCCGCGGAGGACATCGCCTTCGTGGACAGTACCTTCGTGAACCTCGGTTCCGTCGGGCTCGGCATCGGCAACGACGCCAACGCCCACGCCACCGGCGTGGGACTCGGCGCGCACAAGGTGTCGGTCGTGGGAAGCACGTTCACCGCGAGCGCCGGAGGCGGCATCGTGGTCGGCGGCATACGCCCGGACGCGCACCACCCGTCCGATCCCCGCATGGTCAACAGCGACATCCTGCTGCGTGACAACCGCGTCTACGCGACCGCGCTCGAGTATCTGGACCAGGACGCGATCTTCGCCAGCTACGTCACCCGGCTGGCCATCGAGCACAACTACGTCTCCGACATGCCGTACACCGGCATCGGCATCGGCTACGGCTGGGGTGCCAACGACCCGGGCGGCAGCCCGGAGTACATCAACCGCGGGCTGTACGACTTCCAGCCGCTCTACGACACGCCGACGACTCTCAGCGACGTCCGCGTGGTGGGCAACCACGTGCGCAAGGTCGTGCAGACCATGTTCGACGCCGGCTGCATCTACACGCTGTCGGCGATACCCCGCAGCACGATCGACGAGAACTACTGCGAGAGCAGCGGACAGCTCGGTCTGTACTTCGACGAGGGTTCCCGGTATCTGAGCGCGAGCCACAACGTGTTCGCCGGCACCGCCGCGCAGTGGGCGCACGCCAACAACCAGAACGGCAACCACACCGGTGACCTCACGCTGATCGGCAACTTCTCCACCAACCCCGCGATCACCGGCCTGGTGAACGGCCAGCGTGGGAACGTCGTCAGGGACAACGTGACCATCAGCGCCGGCAACATTCCCGCCGAGGCCGCCCGGATCGTCTACGAGGCGGGTCCCACCGGGAAGTACCGCGGCGAACCCGACCCGCAGCGCCCGCCGCTCGGCGTCTCTCTGACGGCCGACCCGGCCGGGGTGAGCGCCGGTGGTTCGGCCACCGTCACCGCCACGGTCGCGAACGTGAGTGACGGCCGGGCCGCCGGCCTGGCCGTCTCGGTCACCGTCCCCGAGGGCTGGCAGGCCGAACGCATCGGCAAGCCGGTGAAGCACGGGCTCGCCGCCGGCGCCTCGGCCACCGAGACGTGGAAGATCACCGCACCCGGCTCGTTCACGACACCGGTCAGCCGCGCGGCGGTCAAGGCGTCGGTGACCTTCAGCGCCGGCAAGACCGGCTACACGGTGGACAGGTCGCTGACCCTGACCGCGCTCAACCCGCTGACCTCCCTCAAGGCGCACGGCTCGGTGCCGAGCCGGTTCGCGGAGGCCGGATCCGAGTACGCCATCCTCACCGAGGGGACCGACATCTGGCAGGACGCCGCCGGGTCCTTCGACGAGTACGGCGTCGTCTACCGGGACGACGCGGCCGGGAGCACGTCGACCGTGACCGCGCGGGTCACCCAGATGGACAACACCAACGCCTGGGCCAAGGCGGGGGTCGTCCTCCGCAACGACGTCACCGGCACGGGCTCGTCGCCCGGATACGCCGTCATGGTGGTCACGCCGGGCAACGGGGTCGCCTTCCAGTGGGACTCCGACGGCAACGGCTACCTCGACTCGTTCAGCGGGGTCTCGGGGATCAGGGCGCCCGCCTGGGTCCGCCTCGTCCGCTCCGGCGACCAGGTGAGCGGCTACTACTCCACGAACGGCACCGCCTGGACCAAGGTCGGCCCGACCGCGACCCTGCCCGGCATCGCCGACAGGCAGGACGCGGGACTGATCGCCACGTCCCACGCCGCGGGCGTGACGGGTCAGTTCGGCTTCGCCGACTTCGGCGTGAGCTGATCCGGGCCCTGTCCGGGCTGCGTGTGGGCTGTGTGTCCGGGCTGTGTGTCCGGCTCATCCGAGTCCGGACATGACCGGGGGCCGGCCGCGGTGGCGGCCGGCCCTTGGTCGTCGGCCGTGCCCCGGGGGCGTCCCGCCTCCGGGGCACGGCGTCCGGGTGCGGTTCGGCTCCCGGCCGGGAGCGGGTCAGCGGTAGCCGGCGGCCACGATCTCGGCCTGGACGGCGTTCTCGGTGGCGTCGGAGGGGTAGCCGGCGACCATGGCGCCTTCGTAGAAGGTGCCGGCGCTGAGGTTGGCGCCGCCGTCGGGCTTGCAGCAGTCGCCGCCGCTGCCGAGGATGATCGCGCCCTGCTTCTTCATCGGGCTGTAGCCGCCGGGCAGCGCACCGTCGTAGAGGGTGTACAGGGTGCCGGACTGGGCGTTGCTGCCCTTCATGGCGAAGCGGGAGGTGCCGTTGTTCTTCAGCGTGGCGGTGACGAACTTGCTGGTGAAGGCGCGCTGGTTGGGGTTCCAGGATTGGCTGCCGCCGGGGTACAGGCCCCATTCGAGGTCGGCCTGCACCCAGGGGCCGCTTCCGGAGCAGCCGCCGAACCAGCACTGCTTGCTGAAGTTGATGGCGTCCATGGCTCCGGCGGCGTCGGCCTTGCGGGTGGTCTCGCTGTTGCCGTAGTCGAAGCAGCAGCCGCTGTTGACGTGGGTGCCGCTGGTGACCATGTACATGCCCTCGGGGGCGCTGCCGGTGGGGACGCCGGTCGTGTGGCCGTCGCGCCAGTAGCTGTTGCCGGGGTTGATGTAGAGGGAGTAGGCCTTGTTGCCGCCGACGGTGAGGGACTCGGTGGTCGCGACCGCGGGCTTGCTCTGGGGGGATCCGGGAACCACGCTTGAGCCCTGATACCACAGGTCGTTGCCCCGCCCCGACTGGTCGTACACGACCGTGATGACGCAGGTGGCGCCGGCACAGAAGGAGTCCTGAGCAGCGGCGTCGGCGACACCGCCCGCGGTCAGGACGCCGATGTTCCGGGTCGCGTTGTCGGAGGAGCGCCTGACCTGGTACAGGTTGCCGCTGTACGAACCGTAGAGGGCCCGCGTGGTGCTGTGCGCGGCCACGCACGGTGTGCCGCCCGACGCGTAGATGTCACACGGGCGCGCGCCGGGCGGCGGCGGGGTCGGCGACGAGGGCGGCGTCGGGCTGGGCTCGGCTCCGGTGGTCCACTTCTGGTTGGTGCCGCCGTGGCAGGTCCAGATGTGGACCTTGGACCCGTTGGCGGTGCCGTTGTTGGACACGTCGAGGCACTTGCCGGCCCCTACGGCGGTGATGGTGCCGTCGGAGTTGAGGCGCCACTTCTGGTTGTTCTGGCCGTTGCAGTCCCAGATGATCACGCTGGTGCCGTCGGCCGTGCCTCCGCCGTACACGTCCAGGCACTTGTTGCCGTAGACGCGCAGCTCACTGGAGCTGGTGGTGGTCCACTGCTGGTTGTTCTGGCCGTTGCAGTCCCAGATCTGCACCTGGGCGCCGTTGGCCTGCGAGGCGCCGCTCACGTCGAGGCACCGCCCCGACCCGACGCCGACCAGTGGCGTGGTCGCGGCGGAGGCGGGCGCCGACCATGTCAGGGCAGCGGCCAGGAGGGTCGCCAGTACGGCCACGAAAGATGCGGCGACGGCCGCCGGTGAGCGCCGTCCACGCGTCGTACGGCGTGGTAAGGGAACGGATGAAGGCTGCAATGTCGTACTCCTTCGGGGGTGGGGCGTGGCGGAGACGGCCGCGCCCGGACAGCCGCGGGGCGTCGCAGGAGACGGCTGGAGGCGGCGCGCGCCGACCAGACCGGTGCCGGGGATCTCCCGGTCGTGAACGGCGCGAGAGGCCCGGGGTGGCCGGCCGCCACGGACGACGCGAATCGATTCGCCACCATGCGAACCCCGCTGGAGAGGGGAGACGGCGGTGTACAGCGAAGCACACACGACGCGCGGACCGCCTGTCAAGGCTCCGCCCGGCCGACCACCGCACGAAAGCCCTTCACCGGGCTCTCGAGATGGGCTCTTATGGCGGGCTCTCGTCGGCGGCGCCCGCCCGCACGCCGAGCCGGCCCGATGCTCGCGTGGCCGGTGTCGCGTGTTCCACGCTATCGAACCGGTTCGGTCGGCCGATGGCCGGCCGGGATCACCGGGACGAGGAGAAGAGGCGCTGCTGGATCTCTCTGCGGTAGTCGTCGAGAGTGTTGTCGATGTGCGTGGCGGCGGCCTGGGCGGCCGCCTCGGGGTCGCCGGCACGGATGGCCTGGGCGATGGCGTCGTGCTCCTCGACGGCCTTGGCGGCGTGCCCGCCCACCGAGCCCCGCAGTCCGATGAGGCTCGACTGTGCTTGCAGGCGCCGGGCCTCCCGCACCGCGATCTGCAGGAACATGTTGTGGGAGGCGGTGGCGATGGCGGTGTGGAAGGTGTCGTCGCCCTCGTTGAACAGCTCCTCGCGACCGGTCTCGAAGCCGTGCCGGCACATGCCGGCCGCCTCCTCGATAGCCCGCAGCTCGGCAGGGGTGGCACGCCGGGCGGCCAGCCGGCTGGTCTCCATCTCCTGCGTCCGGCGGAACTCGAACAGCATGTAGACGTGGTCCAGGTCGGTCGGGAGGAAGAAGGTCGCCCGGCGCCCGGTGCCGAGCATTCCCTCGTCGTCGGCCACGTACAGGCCGCGCCCCTTCTGGGCGCGCACCCGTCCGAGCGCGGAGAGTATCTTCACCGCCTCGCGTACGACGGTGCGGCTGGTGCCCAGCTCCCGGGCCAGGTCGTTCTCGGTCGGCATGCGGTCCCCCGGACGCAGGCCCAGCCGGACGATCAACTCGAGCACCTGTTCCGCGGCCACCTCGTAGCCCGGCCGGTATCCGCTCTCACGGGGGGTGTCGGTCACCGTGCTCCCTCCTCGCCGTTCCCTGCAGAGTATGACTGATCGGAGTCGTCTCCCCGTGGGGCACGTACGTCCGATCAGTACGACACATATGAACGATTCATTGGGGATGGTTGGCACCGGCGAATACGCCGGCGGACGTAACCACAGGTGAACGAGGAGAAAAGGATAACTGTGGCCCGGGCGCCGATGTGCGCACGGTGAAATAAGTGGGCTTAAGGTCTTGACGGGCATCAGCGCTCCGATCGTAATTGGTAGCGAGATCCCGGTGGGAGAGCTCGTTCCGGAATCTCCGCGGCTGGATCACATGGGCGGGGTGCGGAGGCGCTGCGCGGCCCTCCGCACCCCGGCCGGCCACGTCGACGTCCACAGCCTTCGCTTCACCAGGCGTCCCCTCGTGGTGCCGCCAGTGAGGCGGCCGGCCGCCGTCGTACCCCTCACCGTTCGGCGACGGCCTCCACCTCGGGAGGGAGTGACCTGCCTGAGGAGGGCGTGACCTGACCACCCCCCTACCCCCCAAAGGAACCACCGTGCAGTCACCTTCGCTCGTCACGGCGTGGAGACCGGTCCTGGCCGGAATCGTCGCCGCGACGCTGGCCGCGGCGTCCGCCCTCGTCGCCTCGGCCGCTCCGGCCCTCGCGGCCACCACCACCCTTTACGCGTCCCCCTCCGGAACCGGCACCGCCTGCACCTCCGCCGAGCCCTGCTCGCTGCCGGCGGCGCAGACGGCGGTGCGGTCGCAGAACAGCGCCATGTCCGGTGACATCGTCGTCGAGCTCGCCGACGGCGTGTACCGGCAGACCTCCCCGTTGAGGTTCACCGCCGCCGACTCCGGCACGAACGGCTACAGCGTCAAGTGGCAGGCCGCGCAGGGCGCCCGCCCGGTGATCAGCGGAGCCCGGGCGGTCACCGGGTGGTCCCTGGCCGACTCCGGGAAGAACATCTGGCGCGCCAACGTCGGCACGGGGATCGACACCCGGCAGCTGTACGTCAACGGCGCCCTCGCCACGCGCGCCCGCACCCAGGTGAACCGGAACGACTTCACCGCGACCACCACCGGGATGAGGTTCAGCAGCAGCGCGCTGAGCTACCTGAACAATCTCGCCAACCAGAACCGGGTCGAGATGGAGAGCGTGGGCTCGTTCACCGACCGGTACGTGACGGTGCAGAGCATCAGCGGCAACTTCATCACGATGCAGCAGCCCGGCTGGAACAACAACACCTTCGGGTACGACACCTTCAGCCAGCCGCACCGGGCTGGCGCGCTGTACCTGGAGAACGCGTACGAGTTCCTGGACTCCCCGGGTGAGTGGTACATCAACCCCGGGACCGGCGTCCTGTACTACATCCCGGCGTCGGGGCAGAACATCAACAACGTCGCCGTCGAGCTGCCGGTGCTGCAGTCGCTGGTCGACGTCGGGGGCACCTACGACTCGCCCGCGCACCACATCACCTTCAGCGGCATCACGTTCACCGGCACGACGTGGCTCGGCCCGAGCAGCAACCAGGGCTTCGTGGACCAGCAGACCGGCGCCTACATCGCGGGCAACTACAACTGGCCCGGCGACCGGCTGACCTCCTGCCAGGAGGGCTGCCAGGCGTTCGAGTCCACGCGGCCGAACTGGTACCAGATGCCCGCCGCCGTCCAGGTCTCCGCCGCGAACAACATCACCTTCACCGACTCGCAGTTCGTCAACCTGGGCCAGACGGCCATCGGCATCGGCAACGACGCGAACGCGCACGCCAGTGGTGTGGGCCTGGGCGCGAGCGACATCACGGTCACCCGGTCCGAGATCGCCCGCAACTCGGCCGGCGGGGTCGTGGCCGGCGGGGTGCGCGCCGACGCGCACCACCCGAGCGACCAGCGGATGGTCAACCGGAACATCACGGTCAGCAACAACCGGATCCACGACCTCGGCCTGGACTACCGGGGCGTCGTCTCGGTCCTGACCACCTACGTCACCACCTCGAACGTCTCGCACAACGAGGTCTACAACCTGCCGTACACCGGCATGTCGATCGGCTACGGGTGGGGCGCCAACGAGCCCGGCGGCAGCACCAACTACGCCAACCGCGGGCTGTACAACTACCAGCCGCGGTACACGACGGCCACCACCGCGTCGGGCAACAAGCTCGTCGGCAACTACGTGCACGACGTCATGCAGCAGATGACCGACGGCGGGTGCATCTACACGCTGTCGTGGAACCCGAACGCGGTGATCAGCGACAACTACTGCCTGCGGACCAACGGCTGGTTCGGGCTCTACTTCGATGAGGGCTCCAAGTACTTCACCGCAAGGAACAACGTCTTCTCGAACACCGGCACCTGGGCCACCGCCAACTACTGGGGCGGTGAGAACATGGGCAACTTCACGGTCACCGGCAACTGGTCGACCAACGGCAGCACCAACATCACCAACGGCGACCGGGGCAACGTCGTCAACAACAACGTCACGGTCGGCAACGGCAACTGGCCGTCCGGCGCCCAGGCCGTGATGGCGTCCGCGGGTCCCCAGAACGGCACGTCACCCTCGCCGTCGCCCTCGCCCACGGGTGGCACGGGGAGCACGAGCGCGCTGAAGGGCGTGGGGTCGGGGCGGTGCCTGGACGTGAGCGGCGCCTCGCAGGCCAACGGCGCGCAGGTGCAGATCTGGGACTGCAACGGCCAGGCCAACCAGCAGTGGACGTCCACCAGTTCCGGTGAGCTGCGCGTGTATGGCAACAAGTGCCTGGACGTGAACGGCGGCGGCACCGCCGACGGCACCGGTGTGCTCATCTGGGACTGCAACGGCCAGGACAACCAGAAGTGGCGCTTCAACTCCGACGGCAGCATCACCGCCGTGGGGGCGAACAAGTGCCTGGATGTGTCCAACAACGGCACCGCCAACGGGTCCAAGGTGCACATCTGGACCTGCCACGGCGGCACCAACCAGAAATGGACCCGCGCCTGACACTGTCCGAGACGCGCCCTCGCCGCCATCGGCGAGGGCGGCACCCTCCCTGACCGCATCGATTCGACGAGCCGGCTTCTCCGCGCGACGGTGGCCGGCCACCGGAACCTCCCTCAGGACCGGCCGCCGGGACACGGCGGCCGGGACGAGGGAACCAGAGGCGGCACCCCTCTGGGCACGACGCACTTTCGGCAACAGCGCGGCGGCGCGCGCCTTGCCCTGACTGACCTCCATATGTCAGGAAGGAAACGTTTATGTCCCGACGTTCGTGGCTCACATTGGCGGCCACGATGGCGCTGATCGCTCCCGGAGCCCTCACGCTCACCGCCTCCGCGGCGAACGCGCTGACCATTCCCGCGTCCGACTACCAGCAGGTGTCGCTCGCCTCGGGCGGCTCGGAGCTGGGTGAGGCGATGTCGCTGGCGGTGTTGCCGAACAGGTCGGTGCTGCACACCGCCCGTGACGGCACGCTGCGGATCACCGACGTCAACGGCACCACGAAGGTGGCCGCCAAGCTGAACGTCTACACCCACGACGAGGAGGGGTTGCAGGGGGTCGCGGTCGACCCGAACTTCGCGACCAACCGCTACGTCTGGCTGTACTACTCGCCGCGGCTGAGCACCCCGTCCGGCGACGCCCCCTCCAACGGCACACAGTCGCAGTTCGACCAGTGGAAGGGGCACCTGAACCTCTCCCGCTTCACGCTCAAGTCCGACGACACGCTGGACCTGAGCAGTGAGAAGGTCGTGCTGGAGGTGCCCAACGACCGGGGCATGTGCTGCCACGTGGGCGGTGACATCGACTTCGACGCCGCCGGGAACCTCTACCTGACCACGGGCGACGACAGCAACCCGTTCGAGTCGGCGGGGTATTCGCCGCTGGACGAGCGCACGGACCGCAATCCGCAGTACGACGTGCAGCGCACCGCGGCCAACACCAACGACCTGCGGGGCAAGCTGCTGCGGATCAAGCCGCAGCCGGACGGGTCGTACACGATCCCGAGCGGGAACCTGTTCGCGCCGGGCACGGCCAAGACGCGGCCGGAGATCTACGCGATGGGGTTGCGCAACCCGTTCCGGATGAGCGTCGACAAGGCCACCGGGGTGGTCTACCTGGGCGACTACGGACCGGACGCGGGGTCGACCAACTCCAACCGCGGGCCGCAAGGGCAGGTGGAGTTCAACCGCATCACCAGCGCGGGGAACTTCGGCTGGCCGTACTGCACCGGGTCCAACAGCACGAACGAGACCTACAACGAGTGGAACTTCGCCACCAACAGCACCGGGCCGAAGTTCAACTGCGCGGGCGGGCCGACCAACAACTCCTTCCGCAACACCGGGCTCACAACGCTCCCGGCGGCCAAGCCGGCCTGGATCCGGTACGGAGGGGACGCCGGTTCGCCGCCGGAGTTCGGCGGCGGGTCCGAATCGCCGATGGGCGGCCCGGTCTACCGGTACGACCCGAACCTGAACTCGTCGGTCAAGTTCCCCCAGGCGCTGGACGGGCGGTTCTTCGCCGGGGAGTACGGCCGCAAGTGGATCAAGGCGATCGAGGTCCGCTCCGACGGCGGGTACGGCGAGATCAGCGCGTTCCCCTGGTCGGGCACGCAGGTGATGGACATGGCCTTCGGCCCCGACGGGGCCCTGTACGTCCTGGACTACGGCACCGGAAGCAACAACCAGGCGCTGTACCGGATCGAGTACATCGGAAAGGCCAACCGCAACCCGATCGCCAAGGCCGCCGCCGACAAGACCTCGGGGCCCGCGCCGCTGACCGTGAGCTTCTCCTCCGCGGGCAGCTCCGACCCCGAGGGCGGCTCGCTGACGTACTCGTGGAACTTCGGCGACGGCACCACCTCCACGGCGGCCAACCCGAGCAAGACCTACACCGCCAACGGCACCTACACCGCGACGCTGACCGTCCGTGACCCGCAGGGGCTGACCGGGACGGCGAGCGTGACCGTGAACGTGGGCAACACCGCGCCGTCGGTCACGCTCACCTCGCCGGTGGAGGGGCAGTTGTTCTCCTTCGGCGACACCGTGCCCTTCCAGGTCACCGTGTCCGATCCCGAGGACGGGACGATCGACTGCTCGGCGGTGACGGTCACCTACTTCCTCGGGCACGACAGCCACGCCCACCAGATCACCTCCAAGTCCGGGTGCTCCGGGTCGATCGCGGTGCCGGTCGACGGTGAGCACGACTCGGCGGCCAACATCTACGGGGTGCTGCAGGCGTCCTACACCGACAAGGGCGACCTGACCACCACCGTCGTTCGCACGCTGCAGCCGCGGCACCGCCAGGCCGAGCACTTCGGCGCCCAGCAGGGCGTGCAGACGGCCGACCACACCACCGCCGAGGGCGGCAAGACCGTCGGCTACACCGACGACGGCGACTGGATCTCCTTCACCCCCTACAACGTCTCCAACGCCACGCGCATCACCGCGCGGGTGTCGTCCGGTGGCGTCGGCGGCCGGCTGGAGGTGCGGGCGGGCTCCGCGACCGGCACTCTGCTGGGCACGGTGAACGTGTCGCCCACCGGCGGCTGGGAGACCTTCGCCGACGTCTCGGCGAACCTCAGCGGCGCGCCGGCCGGGACGACCACGCTGTATCTGGTGTTCCGCGGGGCGACCGGGCAGGGATACCTGTTCGACCTGGACGCCTTCACCCTCGACACCGGCACCTCCACCTCGCCCTCCCCGCAGGTGTCACCGTCGGCCTCGCCCACTCCTCCCGCGGGGAGCACGACCTCGATCAAGGGCGTGCCGTCGGGCCGGTGCCTGGACGTCAACGGCGCCTCCCAGACCAACGGCGCGACGGTGCTGATCTGGGACTGCAACGGCCAGAACAACCAGAAGTGGACCTCCACCAGCGCCAGTGAGCTGCGGGTCTACGGCAACAAGTGCCTCGACGTGAACGGCGGCGGCACGGCGGACGGCACCAGCGTGATCATCTGGGACTGCAACGGCCAGAACAACCAGAAGTGGCGCTTCAACTCCGACGGCACGATCACCGCGGTCGGGGCCGGCAAGTGCCTGGACGTGGCGAGCAGCGGCACGGCCAACGGCACCAAGGTGCAGATCTGGTCGTGCACCGGCGGCAACAACCAGAAGTGGACCCGCGTCTGACGCCGTCCCGCAGACCACTCCCCACCATCCGACCGACCACCTGATGCGACGCCCGGCACGGCCCCGCCCTCGACGACGAGACGGGGACCGCGCCGGGCGCCGCGACGAAAGGACATCCATGCTGCGACATCTGACCCCCGCCGCCCCCGGGCGCGGCGCGGGGAGCGACCGGAAGACATCGGTGCTGCGACGCCTGTCGGCGACCGCGGTGGCGTTCACCACCGCCGCCGCCGCGATGGTGGTCCCCGCCACGCACGCCCAGGCCGCCGCCTTCAAGGTGCTGGTGTTCTCCAAGACGGCCGCGTTCCGGCACGACTCCATCCCCGCCGGCATTCAGGCCATCCGCGAACTCGGCGCCGCCAACGACTTCACCGTGGACACCACGGAGGACGCGAACGCGTTCACATCGGGCAACCTCGCGCAGTACAAGGCCGTGGTGTTCCTCAGCACCACCGGCGACGTGCTGAACGCCACCCAGCAGACCGCCTTCCAGTCGTACGTGGACGGCGGAGGCGGTTACGTGGGCGTGCACTCGGCGTCCGACACCGAGTACGACTGGCCCTACTACGGCCAGCTGATGGGCGCCTGGTTCAACAACCACCCGGCGATCCAGCAGGCCACCCTCAAGCAGGAGGACCGCGCGCACGGCGCCACCGCCCATCTCGGGCAGACCTGGACGCGCACCGACGAGTGGTACAACTACCGCACCAACCCGCGCGCCAACGTGCACGTGCTGCAGAGCCTGAACGAGAGCAGCTACAGCGGCGGGAACATGGGCGACCACCCGATCACCTGGTGCCACCCGCAGGCGTCCGGCCGGTCGTTCTACACCGGTCTCGGACACACCCAGGAGTCGTACTCCGATTCCAACTTCCGCACCCTGCTGCTCGGCGGCATCCGTTACGCGGCCAAGGCCACGAACGCCGACTGCCGTCCCGAGACCGGTTACACGACTCTCTACAACGGGTCGACCAACGGCTGGACGCAGGCCGGGCCCGGCTCGTTCACCAACAGCGACGCCACGCTGACCTCCCAGGGCGGCATGGGCATGCTGTGGTACAACGCCAAGGAGTTCGGCTCCTACTCCCTCAAGCTCGACTGGCGGATGACCGGCGACTCCAACTCCGGCGTGATCGTCGGGTTCCCGGCCACCAGCGACCCCCAGACGGCCCTCGACACGGGGTACGAGGTCCAGATCGACGCCACCGACACCGCGGACAAGACGACCGGGGCGATCTACGGCGTCAAGTCGGCCGACATCGCCGCACGTGACGCGGCGCTGAACCCACCGGGTCAGTGGAACACCTACGAACTGCTCGTCGAGGGCGAGCGGCTGCAGGTGTTCCTCAACGGTTCCAAGATCAACGACTTCACCAACACGGACCCGGCGCGATCCCTGCAGCAGGGGTACATCGGCATCCAGAACCACGGGTCCGGCAACGTGGTGGCCTACCGGAACATCCGCATCAAGGAACTGAGCGGCCCGTCGTCCTCTCCGTCGCCCTCGCCGCCGGTGTCGCCGTCGGCGTCGCCGACCCCGCCCGCGACGAGCACGACCGCGCTGCGGGGCGTGGCGTCGGGCCGGTGCCTGGACGTCAACGGCGCCTCCCAGACCAACGGCGCTCAGGTGCTGATCTGGGACTGCAACGGGCAGAACAACCAGAAGTGGACCTCCACCAGCGCCGGCGAGCTGCGGGTCTACGGCAACAAGTGCCTCGACGTCAACGGTGGAGGCACGGCCAACGGCACCAGCGTGATCATCTGGGACTGCAACGGGCAGAACAACCAGAAGTGGCGCCTCAACTCCGACGGCAGCATCACCGCCGTCGGGGCGAACAAGTGCCTGGATGTCAGCGGCACCGCCAATGGCACAAAGGCGCAGATCTATACGTGTAACGGCCAGAACAACCAGAAGTGGACCCGGGTATGAGATCACCCGCTCATCCCGGGAGAGCTCACGAGACTCCGTCCGGCCCCCTGTGACCGACGGTGTGACATGACGCCCGGCGCCGCCCCGATGGGCGCGGCGCCGGGCGTCACCTCGTCGATCCCCGGTCAGCCGATCCCCGGGTCAGCGCGGGCGTGCGGGTCCGGTCGTTGCGCGCAGGGAGATGGGCGGGGCGAGGAGAAGCCGGTGATGAGGGGTGGCGGGATCCGCGATCCGCCGGATGAGCAGTTCGACGGCGTGAGCGCCGAGCTCGTCGGCCGGGACGTCGGCGGCGGTGAGCGGCGGATGCAGGTTCTCGGCCCAGTGCCGGCCCGCGACGCCGGCGATGGAGAAGTCACCCGGCACGGCCAGGCCCGCCCGTTCGAGCGCGCGGTACATGCCGGGGATGGCGGCCTCGTTGGTGGTGGCGATGGCGGTGAGATCGGGGTGCTCGGTGAGAAGCCGCCCGACGCAGGACACTCCGGCACGGGCGTCGTCGGCGCAGCACGTCTGCACGCCTTCCACACCGCGCTCCGCCGCGGCACGGCTGAAACCGGCCTGAGCACGGTGGGCGGGGCCGTACCCGGCGGCCATGAGTTCGGCGGAGCGGTTGACCAGCGCGATGCGGCGGTGGCCGAGGTCGGCCAGGTGATGCACACATTGCGCGATCAGCGTCTCGTAGTCGATGTCCACCCAGGACATCTCGTCGGGACGGCTGGTGCGGCCGATGCCGACGAACGGCAGTCCGGTCTGCGAAAGCCGGGTGACCCGTTCGTCCTCCAGCCGGATCTCCATCAGGATCACGCCGTCGACGCGCCTGCCGCCGACCACCCGTTCGAACGAGCGATCGTGCTCGCCGCCCGAGGGTGACAGCAGGACGTCGAGGTCGGCGCGCGCGGCCGCGTCGACGACGCTGGCGACGAAGCCGAGCTGCATGTCGGTGAGGCGCCGGCTGGCCGGGGGGATGACCAGCCCGATCGTGCGGGTCCTGCCCTCCTTGAGCGCCCTGGCGGTGGCGTTGGGCTGGTAGCCCAGCTCGTCGATGACCGCCTGGATGCGCCGGCGGGTCTCCTCCGACACCGGACGTTTGCCGCTCAGAGCGTAGGAGACGGTGCTGCGCGACACGCCCGATCGCCTGGCGATCTCCCCGATGTTCATCCCCGCTCCTCAGCCTGCCGTCCCCACCCCGCACCATCGTAGGTCGAATCGATAGAGGCGACGAACCGGCGGCGTTTGCGCCGGATCCGTCGATGCAGGCGATTCGCGGGTCTCCCCCCGAACCGAACCGAACCGATTCGATTCGATTCGATTCAGGAGGACGCCAGGGTCAGGCGCGGGTCCATTGCTGGTTGGTGCCGCCGTGGCAGGTCCAGATGTGCACCTTGGATCCGTTGGCGGTGCCGTTGTTGGACACGTCGAGGCACTTGTTCGCGCCGACGGCGGTGATGCTGCCGTCGGAGTTCAGGCGCCACTTCTGGTTGTTCTGGCCGTTGCAGTCCCAGATGATCACGCCGGTGCCGTCGGCGGTGCCGCCGCCGTTCACGTCGAGGCACTTGTTGCCGTAGACGCGCAGCTCACCGGCGCTCGTGGAGGTCCACCGCTGGTTGGCCTGCCCGTTGCAGTCCCAGATCTGCACCTGCGCGCCGTTGTTCTGCGAGGCGCCGCTGACGTCCAGGCACCGGCCCGACCCCACACCCTTCAGCGCGCTCGTGCTCCCCGTGCCGCCCGTGGGCGAGGGGGTCGGCGAAGGGCCGGGCGTGCCGGGGGGCAGCAGGGTGATGGTGAAGGTCTCGTCGACATTGGTGTGCGGCAGGTTCACCGTCGTGCCGTTGTTCGACAACGTCACCACCGTGTTCTGCACCGTCACCGGGCCGGCGACCGCGCCCCCGCCGTTGTAGGGGATGCGCTCGGCCACCACCCGGACCTGGTTGTTCTGCACGATGCCGCTGGTGGCGTCGAGCCGCTGCAGGCCGACCGCCACGTTGCCGGTCGTGCGGCCCCCGCCGACCAGCACCTTCGCCTCACCGTTCGCCTTGGTGGCGAAGGCGTCGTAGTTCGAGCTGGGGGTCACCGAGGCGATCTGCCCGGTCTGCGAGCCGTAGAAGCGGTAGACCCACCATTCGCCCTTCGGCGAGTACTGGCCCGCGGAGTTGTGGGTGAGGAGGTTGCCCAGGTCGTTGTGCAGGTTGCCACCGCTGGCCCAGTTGGCCCGCAGCCCGTCGGCTCCTGCCCGCTCCAGCCGGGCGATGTACCAGGCGCCGTCGGCAGGGTTCTGCTCGTTGGACGCCCCGTACTCGTTGATCTGGTACGGCCGCGGGTGCGCGATGCCGCGCGAGTCGAGGGTGGTGTTCGCCGTGGCGACGTTGGCCACCGGGTCGCCGGGCAGCGAGTGCCAGCTGACGATGTCGGGCACGACGTTGTTGGCCTTGACGTAGTCGAGATACTGCGTCCACCAGCCGCCCGTGGACGGCACGCCCGCGAGGCTCGGGCCGACGATCAGGTGAGAGGGGAACGCGGCGCGGATGCGCTGGTAGGCGCGCTTCCACATCTCGAAGTACTGCGACTGCGTACGGTTCCAGAACAAGGTGAGGTTCGGCTCGTTCCACAGATCCCACTGCACCGGGACACCGGTCGCCCGCACGTCGTCGATCAGGCGGGTGAGGAAGTTGTCGTAGTCGGTCCAGTTGCCGTTGTCGCCCGGGAAGCGGGAGATCGCGTAACCGTCGGCGCCCCACAGGTCGTGCACCAGCAGGACGAACTCCCCGCCCAGCGAGCGGGTACGCAGCAACTGCGCCCGGGTGGCGTTCCACCGCCGGTCGTACTTGCCCGACACCCACCCGCCCGGACCGTCCAACTGCGCACCGCCGGCTCGCATGTACCGGTATTTCACGTCCGTGAAGAAATGGTCCGGGGGGTTGGCGGCGTCCTCCGTCATGCCGTAGATCCAGCCGGAGGCCCGGTAGGACGGGGAGCCGCCGGCGGCGGAGAAGTTCACCGTTATCGACTCGTCGGCGGCCTGGGCCGGCGCCGCCGTCGTGAAGACGGATCCGGCGACGAGCGCACCGAGGGCGAACAACGTGGCGATCCTGCGGCGGCCCGGGGGGCGCCTTCTGTCTTTCGCGTCCACTCATGACTCCTTGGACAGAGGGGGATGGGGAGATGTGCCGGTGCGGCGGCGGTCGTCTCCCGGAAAAGCCGCCCGGACGCCTTCCCCGAGCATCCGAGACGGCGCGGCATCGCGGCACGACCGCGGAGCCGCCATGGTGGTTTCGCGCCCCACACGCCTGGTTCCGGATGCCTTTCGCGTGTGCGCCGGTCACTTCGGCGGAGACGGCTGGCCTGCCATACTGGAGGTGGGTGTTATCGAATCGATTCGCCCGAAGCCTAGGTCTCGTCGGCGAGGGATGTCAACGACACGTGTCCTGGGGCGTGAATCACGTATGGCACCGAGCGGATTCGCGGCCGTCAGGCGTGGACGGCGCCCTTCGTCGTGGCCCCGTCACCCCGGCGTGCAGCTGAAAGTTTCATACTCATCGTCCCCGTGTCCGCTGGAAGATTCGTGCCAATCGGCATCCGGCTGAAAGCGGAAACGGCGTCAGTGACGCAGTGGGGCCTCGTCCTGAAATGCGCTTATACAACAGGAGGCCGCGAGGCGCTCGTGCGGGTGTGCCGGAAAGGCGCGTTCTGAATGCCTGGATAAGCATGCTTGACAGGCATAGTGAGCCAACCTATTTTCATCTCGAATCGTGATCACCTCGCCTGCCAGGTCTGGCGCCCGCACCGCACCACGCGTCGTCCACCGGGGAGGAACTCGTGCCGGTCGCGTCGGGTGGAGGCCGGTCAAGCGGCCGTGGCGTCGTCCTCGCCGGCGGCCGGATCGATCCACCGCACGGTGGGCGCGGCACGACTCCCACCCCCGCAAGGAGATCCCGTGCAGGACTGCTCACCCCGGACGGCGCGAAGACGGGTCCCGGCCGCCCGCCTCGCTGAGAGGCCGCCTGCCACCGCCGTCGTGCCGAGGGAGAGCCTGAAACCCGACCGGCCGTCTCCTGCCTGAGCCGAGTCGGCTCACGCCTTCGCACGTTTCACCTCCAACCGTCATCGGTAACCCCCCAGGAGATCCTCAATGCGAAGACCACGATTACTCGCCGCACTGGCCGCGGCCCTGCTGGGACTGCTGCTGTCCGCGGTGCCACTGGTGGCGCAGGCGGCGGCGCCGCAGTTCAGGGTGCTGCTGTTCAGCAAGACCGCGAGCGGCGCCTACCGGCACGACTCCATCTCCGCCGGCATCGCGATGTTCCAGCAGCTGGCGACGGACAACAACTTCCAGCTCGACGCGAGCGAGAACTCCTCCGTCTTCACCACGTCGAACCTCAACAACTACGACGCGGTGATCATGCTCCAGACGTCGGGCATGGTGTGGGACAACGACGCGCAGCGCCAGGCCATGCAGGCCTACGTGCGCAGCGGCCGCGGCGTGGTGGCGATTCACAACGCCGTCGACATGAACATCGAGTCGCAGTTCCCCTGGTGGGACCAGACCGTGCTGGCCGGCGCGCACATGACGCAGCACTCGTCGATCGTGCAGGGCACCGCCAAGGTCGCCGACAAGGTCCACCCCTCGACCAAGGGCCTGCCGGACCGGTGGACCCGTACGGAGGAGTGGTACAACTTCGACAAGAACATGCGCGGCTCGGTGCACGTGCTGGTGACGGCGGACGAGACCACCTATGACGCGGGCCCGAACAAGATGGGCGCCGACCACCCGATCTCCTGGTGTCACAATCCGGAGGGCGGCCGGGTGTGGGCCACCGCCATGGGCCACAACGCGTCCTCCTACTCGGAGCCGCTGTTCAAGCAGCACCTGCTCGGCGCGGTGAAGTGGGCGGCGGGCGCGGAGCCCGGCGACTGCGGCGGCACGATCTCGGCCCGCTTCCAGAAGGTGACCCTCGACGGCGCGCCGGACCAGCCGATGGAGCTGGACGTGGCGGCCGACGGCCGGGTCTTCTACATCTCGCGCTCGGGCAAGGTGAACATGATCCCCGCGGGCGGCGGGAGCACGCGCGTCATCGGCACGCTGTCGGTGTACGACGGCGGCGAGGACGGCGGCATCGGGCTGGCGCTCGACCCGAACTTCGCCACCAACGGCTGGATCTATCTTAACTATTCGCCGTCCAACGGCGGAGAGGTGAACAGGGTCTCCCGGTTCACCTTCAACGGCACCAGTCTTGACATGAGCAGCGAGAAGAAGCTCATCGAGGTTCCGGCGTTCCGCAACGTCGACGAGCCGGGCCACACCGGCGGCTACATCACGTTCGGCCCCGGCGGCAACCTCTACATCGCCCCCGGTGACGACACCAACCCCAACGCCTCCAGCGGCTACGCCCCGATCGACGAGCGGCCGGGCCGGGAGCACTACGACGCCCAGCGGTCCGCGGCCAACACCAACGATCTGCGCGGCAAGATCCTGCGCATCCACCCCGAGCCCGACGGCACCTACACGATCCCGTCCGGCAACATGTTCGCGCCGGGCACGGCCAAGACGCGGCCCGAGATCTACGCGATGGGCTTCCGCAACGCGTTCCGTTTCTCGGTCGACAAGGTCACCGGCTGGATCTCGGTGGGCGACTACGGCCCCGACGCGGGCAGCGCCAACTCCAACCGCGGCCCCGAGGGCACGGTCGAGTGGAACCTGATCAAGCAGCCGGGCTTCTACGGGTGGCCGTACTGCACCGGCAACAACACGCCGTTCAACGACTTCAACTTCGCCACCAACACCTCGGGGGCGAAGTTCAACTGCTCGGCGCCGGTCAACGACTCGCCCAACAACACCGGCCTGACCAACCTGCCGGCCGCCAAGCCCGCGACCGTCTGGTACAACTACCACGCCTCGGCGGAGTTCCCGGAGATCAACTGCTGCGGCGGCGCGGCCCCCATGGGCGGCCCGTTCTACCGCTACGACGCGGCCAGCGCCTCCGACCGCAAGTTCCCCGAGTACTTCGACGGCGGAACCTTCCTGTACGAGTGGAGCCGCAACTTCGTCAAGGAGATGCGCCTCGACTCCTCCGGCAACCTCCTGAAGATCAGCCCGTTCGTGGCGAACATCGCCCCGCACGCGCCGATCGACATGAAGTTCGGCCCCGACGGCGCGCTCTACATGGCCGACTGGGGCAACGGCTTCGGCCACGCGAACACCGACGACGCCATCTACCGGATCGACTACGTGGTCGGGAACCGCGCACCCGTCGCCAAGGCGAGCGCCAGCCCCGACTCGGGCGCCGCGCCGCTGACGGTGGCGTTCTCCTCGGCCGGCTCGTCCGACCCCGACGGCGACGCGATCACCTACAGCTGGGACTTCGGCGACGGCGGAACCTCCACCAGCGCCAACCCGTCCCACACCTACAACACCAACGGCACCTACACCGCCAGGCTGACCGTACGGGACGCGAGCGGGAAGACGGGCAGCATCACGCTGACCATCGCCGTCGGCAACACCCGTCCCAAGGTCGTCTTCTCGGCTCCGCCGGACGGCGGGTTCATCAGCTTCGGCGACCGGGTGTCCTACACGGTCAACGTCACCGACCCCGAGGACGGCACCGTCGACTGCTCCAAGGTCAACGTGTTCACCGCGCTCGGCCACGACCAGCACGCCCACGACACCGGCCAGTTCACCGGGTGCTCCGGGACGGTCACGACGACCGCCTCGGGTCACGACGAGGCGGCCAACGTCTACTACGTCCTGGGCGCGTCCTACACCGACAAGGACGGCCTGAAGGGCGACGCCGGAATCACCCTGCAGCCCAAGCACAAGCAGGCCGAGCACTTCAACGGCTCCAACGGCATCCGGGTCGTCGACGAGGCCGGTGCCGAGGGCGGCAGGCGCGTCGGCGACATCTCCAACAACGACTGGATCTCCTACACGCCGGTCAACCTGTCGGGGATCGACACGGTGTCCTTCCGCGTGTCGGCGCCGTCCAGCACCGGGGCGTCCATCGAACTGCACGCCGGCTCGCCCACCGGGGCGCTCGTCGCCTCCAGTTCGGTGCCGGCGACCGGGGGATGGAACACCTACGTGTCCCTCCCCGCGGTGCGGGTCACCAACCCCGGTGGCACGGGCGACCTCTACGTGGTGTTCAAGGCGCCGACGGCGAACGCGTTCGACTTCGACTCGCTGACGTTCAACGGCAAGGGTGTCGCGCAGGACGGGGGCTCGTCCTCGCCCTCTCCGTCGCCCTCCGTCTCGCCACCCACTTCTCCGTCCGCGTCGCCGACTCCGCCCGCGGAGAGCACGACCTCGCTGCGGGGCGTGGCGTCGGGCCGGTGCCTGGACGTCAACGGCGCGTCGCAGACCAACGGCGCGACGGTGCTGATCTGGGACTGCAACGGTCAGAACAACCAGAAGTGGACCTCGACCAGTGCCAGTGAGCTGCGGGTCTACGGCAACAAGTGCCTGGACGTGAGCGGCGCCGGCACGGCCGACGGCACCAGCGTGGTCATCTGGGACTGCAACGGGCAGAACAACCAGAAGTGGCGTCTCAACTCCGACGGGTCCATCACCGCGGTCGGGGCCAACAAGTGCCTGGACGTCAGCGGCGCCGGCACCGCCAACGGCTCCAAGGTCCAAATCTGGACGTGCAACGGCCAGAACAACCAGAAGTGGACCCGCGTCTGAGGCCACCCGTTCACACCGGGGGAGCGGCAGGAGCTCCGGAGGTCCGCTCCCCCCGGCACCACCCTGTGTGACATGACGCCCGGCGCCGCCCCGATCGCGCGGCGCCGGGCGTTCGCCTCGTCACCCCGATCAGCGCGGGCGTACCGGTCGCAGGGTCAACCGCCCCTCTTGACGCCGAGGTAGGCCGCGGCGCGCTCCGCCCAGGCCGCGTCGTTCACCGGCAGGCGGCCGGTGTCGCCGGACGAGGTCTCAGGGCGGCCGATCAGGAGCTCTCCCAGGCTCGACTCCACCCGCCAGTCCACACCCAGGGCGCGGGCCGAGGTGTCGACGTCGCCGGCGCCGAGGGGGGACGCGCTCAATCCCATGGCGGTGGCGACCAGGTAGAGCGTCTGGGTCAGCGCCCCCAGGTTCTTGAGCATCAGCGCGTACGCCGGGCCGCGGTACTTCCACGACACCCGCCGGAACCGGGCGGTCATGGTGAGCAGGACGGCGGCGGTCCCGCTCGCGTCGGCGGCCGTCCTGGCGTTCTCCAGCAGCTCGGCCACGATGGCCGGATCGGTGCTCACCACTTCCAGCCGGTGGCCGAGCGGGTCGTAATGGTAGACCCCGCCGGGCAGGTCCCGGCCGCCGGTTGTGGTCATGTAGATCTCCAGCTCGTAGCTGGAGCCCCCGCTCGGATAGGGCCGGCTGCTGGCGGACGGCTCCTCGCCGTCCTGACGCAGCACCAGGGAGCGCACCCGCGCGGTCCGGTACAGCAGCTCGCCTAGCTCCCGCAGGCTGACCGGTTCGCCGGTGTAGCGGCGGGCGGTGCGGCGGCCCTCGACGGCGACGCTGAGCGGCGGGTCGACGCCGAGGATCTCCTCCCAGGCCGGGCGATCGAGCGAGATGACCGGACCGTCCGCCGCGGGCCGGACGACCGGCTCGGGGGAGCGTCCGGTGCCGAGCGGGTAGGTCGCGCCGAAATCGTGGTCGTGCCGGCCGAGCGTGCTGCGGGTGTGGAACATCAGGTCCAGCGGCGACCACGCGGCCAGGGCGGGGTCGGTGTCCTCGGCGAACATCGCCTTCTCCGCGGGGGCGGCGGCGTGCTCCCCGCGCACCACCAGGCCGGCCGCCGTGAGCAGCACCAGCGCGTCCACGAGGAGCCGGTCGTCCGGCGGGTCGCCCAGGGCCTCGGCCGTCGTGGTGGCGCGGGCCAGCATGCCGATCATCCGGACCGCCCCGGGATGGTGCAAAGTCGCCCGATGCAGCGAGAGCGGTGACTCCAGGATGTAGCCGCTGCCGTCCGTCCGCACCATGGCGAACCTGGACAGACGGATCGGCCGGTCCGCGGGGAGCGGCTCGGGCCGCAGCCGCGCGGCCGGGGCGATCGGCGCGACGGACACCAGCAGCCGGCCGTCGGAACGGCCGACGGTCCGGACCACCAGCGGTTCGATCCGATCCAGGACCCGCAGTACGGCCGCCACTCCGTGGGCGCCTCCGCCATGGCCGCTGACGGCGTTCGACAGGGAGATCGGCCCCAGGCTCATCCTGTTCAGCACGCCGCGGACGATCGGATCCGGCTGCCGCAGGAGCACATCGCCCCAGCGGCCGTGCAGCACCAGATCACCGTCGGCCGTCTCCTCGACGTGCACGTCTTCGCGGAGCGAGAGCAGGCTGCGCCACGGGCCGGAGAACATGCCCGCTTCGAATGGGGACACCATCGGGATCCTTTTTCCGCATCGGCGTGCCGGGTGCGGATCACAAGAACAGGGGAATCGGGTTGAGCCGTTCGTAGGGGGTCGGCGAAGCACGCCAGCCCATCCGGACGGGCACGTCGAACAGGCGACCCGGCGCCAGCCGCGGCCAGAAGTGCCGCAGGCCCGGCGCCACGACCTTGACGACGGGCATGCCGACATCGGGGCGGGTCTGATCGAGCACCAGGACGTCCAGACCGTGGCGCCCGGCCAGGCGGCAGATGTCCGCGACGTCGTCACGCAGATCGTCCCGCCGGGCGTGCGGGTGGGCGCCGGCCACGCAGGGGGCCTGCCCGGGGTCCGGCTGCAGGTAGGGCTGCGGGCTGCGGGCCATCCGCCGCCACCACGAGTCCAGCAGGGTGCCCGGCTCGCCCCCGCCGTCGGCGGCGGGCAGCAGTTGCGCCAGCTCGGTCATGGCCCGGCGTACCGCCACCCGGATGTCGAAGTGGGCTCCGAACCCGAGCAGGACTCCCGTGCCCGTGCCTCCCACCGGACGGGAGACCGCCGCGACAACCGGGACGCCCAGGTCGGAGGTGAGATCCAGCGCCCATATCTCCCGGTCCAGCGCCTGGTAGGCCGTCCGCAGTCCCCGCATCCACGGGTCGTCGAAGGACGACAGGTCGACCGCCGGCCGGGGAATCCGGTTGTACCACCAGATCGCCACCGCGTCCCGCTCCACCAGTTCCAGGAAGCCCTGCACGATCGCGTCCTCCACGCTGGCGCCCGCGGCGTTGCCGTTGGAGCACGCCGAGCCGAAGCCGGCCCGCGCACCGTAGTAGAGCAGCGCGGTGGGCATCAGCCGCTGCCGCGCCTGCGTGAGCGACCACACCGGAGTCCAGTCGACCTGGGCGTGCTCGTCGAACGGCGAGGGCACGCGCAGTGCCGGCGGGTTCGCCCGGTTCCAGCGGTCCCGGTCCCGGTACTGGAGATCATGGAAAAGCTGGCAGTCGTCCGGATGCACGGCCCGACCCGCGAGGTCGCGGTAGGCGGCGCGGACGGTGGGCTCGTCTCCGGACCGGGAGCCGCAGTAACGCTCGACCGCCTCGGCCAGCGCGCTGACTTTGGCCTCCAGCTCGGTGGTCCCCTTGCCTCCGCTCGGCATCCGCAGGCTGGTCCGCAGCGACGGCAGGCTGCCCCCGCCGAGAGCCAGGTTCGCGCCGGACACGTATCGGTACAGCGAGGGGGACGCGCCGATCCTGTCGGGCCGGATCTCGGCCACGACGCCGGTGACGGGATCGGCCAGATGGCTGTACCGCGCCCACATCTCCGCGCTGGACAGGGCGCGCCGGCCGATGCCCTCGCCGGAGGACTTGCCCCGGCTCACCGGCACCACGGGCCTGCGTACGCGCTCGGCGACCACTCCCGGGTCGCCGCAGTCGGGGCACTGGGGGCGGCGGGACAGCCGGTGACGGCGGCTGTCCAGAGTCAGCGTGTCCAGCGCCCAGATCGTGTCCTGGCCTTCGTGGCGGCTCCCGGCCAGCCACTTCGCCGCCTCCAGCACCGCCGCCTCGACGGCCAGCGCGCGGCCGGCCGGGATCGAGGCGTCCGGGGGGCGCACGCCCGTGACCGCGTACGGGCGGCGGTGGGCGCGCAGCCGCGCGGCCAGGCACGACCAGCACGGCCCGGAGCCGGGCCGGAAGACCGGTCCCACCCACACGTCGGGGCCGTGGGGACTGGCGAGCAGCCAGGGACGGCCGCTCGCCAGCTGCCGCGCGTTCACCTCCGCCAGCTCCGGGTCCAGGTAGTCCCCGCATATCACCAGTGAGAAGGCCGCGGGTGTGCCGGCGTCGACCACGGTAAGGCCGGAGGCGGAGCAGGCGCGCCGCACCGTGTCCGCGTCGACGCCGCCCGCGGTCACCACCTCGACCGCGCTGCCGCTCAGCGCCTCCCCGGCCCGGACCGGGTCCAGCCCGGCCAGGTCCCAGAACGCCTCGCTGCCGGGGTCGGCTCGGCGCGCGCCGCCGGGACGGCTCCGGCCGATCAGGCCGGCCTCGGCCAGCCGGCCGAGCGCCTGCCCGACCTGGCGGGGGGACAGCTCAGGCGCGGCGTCGCGCACCACCTCGGCGAGGGTGCGGGTGCCGTCCAGCAGCGACGCCAGCGTCTCGGCCGAGCGCCCGGCCAGCACGAGGGTCCGGCGCGGGGAGACCAGGCAGACCCCGTCGCCCGGGACCACCGCGGTGCGCAGATGGCGCCGGAAGCCGATCAGCGCGGTGGGCTCGGCGAGCGCGGACGGGTCACCCGTGAAGTCCACGGACGCCTCATCGCCCGGCCGGAACGGCGTGCTGAACGTCCTCGTCCACCCAGCAGAGCGTGAAGAAGGCCACATCGGCCCCGCCGTGATCGAGGTCCTCCACGACCAGGTCCCGGGCGTCCGCGGCCGGCAGCGCCGGGGGTGTGGCGTCCACCGCGAGGTGGAGGCCGAACCCGGCCAGGACCGCACGCGGGTCCCGCCGGTAGCGCCCGGCCAGCCCGGGGTCGATCAGGGCGTGCAGGACGAGGTCGGCGAAGCGCCAGTCGCCCTCGACGTCACTGACGGATTCGGGGGCCGAGACAGTCTCGAAGCCGTTCATGCGCACCTCCTGGTTGACCGGCGAATCCGTCACGATTCTGCGCGCCGGCCCGCGTGGCGGGCCAGGGTTCTGATCATTCATCGACCGTGAATAAATCACATCGTTTTTGCTTAAGCGATCACTAGGCGGATAAGTCGGGACAGCTGCATTCTCGGCATGGTCAGGATTTCGGCATCAGGAAAGGAATCACCGCGATGGAAAAGGCCCGGGTCCATGACGGTCACGATTGACCGGGTCGGCTCTTTCATCCCCGAGGCCAGCCTCGGCATGGAGGAGCTGCGCGATCTCCTCGGCCTCCCCGAGACCCAGCTGAGCACCTACCGCCGCTTCCTCGGATACGAGCGGGTGGCCAGCGCCGACGGCATCCCCCTGCCGGACCTGCTGGCGTCGGCCGCGCGCCGGGCGCTGGACGGCGCCGACCCCGCCGGGGTCCGCTACCTGATCTACGCGCAGACCATCCCGCAGGCGCCGCCGCCCGGGGTGAACACCGTCGACCGGCTCCGCGCCACGCTCGGCCTGGACCACGCCGTCGCCTTCTCGGTCAGCCACCAGAACTGCGCGACCGGCCTGTACGCGGTGCAGCTGGCCGGCCATCTTCTGTCCGCGGAACAGGACGGCCGCGCGCTGGTGGTCATGGGAGAGCGCGCCTTCTGCCCGGAGATGCGATTCATCCCCAACGTGGCGCTGCTGGGGGAGGCGTCCGCCGCTGTTCTGGTCGGCAGTGGCGGATCCGGTGACCGCGTGCTGTCCGGCGCCTTCCGCCTGCACGGCAAGTTCTACGCCGGCAGACACATCGAGAAGGAAAACATGCGGGAACTCATCGGTCTCTACGCGCGAACGTTCGCCGATGTAATCGGCGAAGCGGTGCACCGCGCCGGGCTGAAGCCCTCCGATATCGCGCTGGTGCTCCCGCACAATGTCAGCCGGCTGTCCTGGCTCGGCGTTTCGGGGGCGCTGGACATTCCACTGTCAAAGATATTTCTCGACAATGTTCCGAAATTCGGCCACCTGTTCTGTGCGGATCCGTTCGTCAACCTCGACGCCGCCCGGCGGGCGGGACTGCTGCGCCCTGGCGACGCGGTGGTCCTGGCCTGCGTGGGGATCGGGGCGGCGTTCGGCGCACTGGTCGTACGGATCGGAACGGGCGGTGACTGAAATGACCGTGATCGACGAGGTCGACCCGGAGAGCCACGGCGGGATCGACGCGATGGCCGGAGCGGCCATCGACTACGAACTCCTGGCCGCCGAGTACGGCACTCCGTTGTTCGTCTACGACGGCGATCGCATGGCCGGCTCGCTGGCCGAGCTGTGCGGCGCGCTGCCGGAAGGCGTGGAGGTCTTCTTCTCGCTGAAGTCCAACCCGAACATCAGCGTGGTCTCCCTGCTGTCCGCCCACGGTGCCAGGGCCGAGGTGTCGTCCCTGGCGGAGCTGCACACCGCACTGGCCGCCGGGGTGGCGCCGGGGAACGTCATCTTCCTCGGACCGGGCAAGAGCGAGGAGGAGATCGAGGCGTGCGTCGCCGCCCGGATCTACGCGGTGGTCGTCGAATCCCTCGACGAGCTGGCCGACGTGGCCCGCCTCGCCGCCGCGGCCGGAATCCGGCAGCGGGTGCTGCTGCGGGTCAATCCGAGCCGGCCTCCCCGGGGCGCCGGGCTGACCATGGGGGGCAAGCCGCGGCCGTTCGGCATCGACGAGGAGGTGCTGCTGGCCGCCGGCGACCTGGCCCGGCGGTATCCGGACCTGGACGTCGCCGGCACCCATGCCTACCTGGGCACCCGGATCCTGGACGCGGAGACCGTCGTGGACAACACGCGACGGGCGCTGGACCTGGCCGAACGGGTGGCCGCCGCGACGGGCGTCGACCTGTCCGCGGTGGACGTGGGAGGCGGGCTCGGCGTGGCCTACTTCCACGGCGAGTCGGACCCGGACCTCCAGGGGTTGCGCGAGGGCCTGGAACCGGTGGTGTCGGCCTTCCGCGCCAGGCATCCGGGGGTCCGCCTCCTGTTCGAGTCCGGCCGGTACCTCACCGCGCGGGCCGGCACGTACGTCGTGCGGGTCAGATACGTGAAGTCCTCGATGGGCGTGCGCTTCGCCGTGGTCGACGGAGGCACCAACCACCACATGGCGGCCGTCGGCGTGGGCTCGTTCGCCCATCGCGACTTCCCGATCGTGCCGCTGACCGATCCGTCCCGTCCCGCGACCGGCCCATGGAACATCGCCGGTCCGCTGTGCACCCCCAACGACACCCTCGGCAAGAACGTCACGCTGCCCGACCTCCGGCCCGGCGACCTGCTCGGCGTGGAGCGCTCGGGGGCGTACGGCCCCACCGCCTCGCCCGGCCTGTTCCTGAGTCACGGGTTTCCGGCGGAGGTGCTCGTCCACGAGGGCCGGGCCCGGCTGGTCCGGCGCCGGGACACCCCGCACGACCTGCTACGGCAGCAGCGCCATCACCAGTACGGACAGTGAGGAGAGCAGGCAATGGACCGTCACAAGATCGTCTACCACATCAAGAACGCCCTGGAGCAGGTGCTCGGCCACAGCGTGGGGGAGGTGGCCGAGGAGACCAGGCTCTTCGACGAGCTGGCGCTCGACTCGACCAGCGTGATCGAGCTGCTGATCGTCCTCGAGGACCTGGCCGACGTGGAGATCCAGGCCGACGAGCTGGAACACGACGTGTTCGAGACCGTCGGATCGCTCGCGGACTTCCTGATGAAGACGGAGAAGGTGGGCTGAGAATGATCCTCGCCCCCGCGGACGCCCCGGCGTCCGTCCGGAAGCGGAGCGATCGGCCGGTGCTGCGGATGGGCCGGGCGGCCGGCCGGGTGTTCCCGGAACGGGGCACCTACGAGTTCGAGCCGGCCCGGCTCCAGGTCATCGCGGACCACCAGGCGTCCTTCGGCCTGCCGCCGATCGACCACGAGAAGGTGTCGGCCCAGCTGGCCTCCGGCGGCCTGCACTCCTTCATCGCCATGGGGGAGCGGCTGCTGGCGGACGTGCCCGGCCTGCCCGACCTCGACGTGGTCGTCCTGGCACACGAGACCCCGGACCTGGACTTCTCCGCGTCGGCCGCGTGCTTCCTGGCCTACCGCTGTCGCGGTGAGCGGACCGTCGCGTTCTCGGTGTCCGACCAGGGCGTCGGTGCCCCGTTCACCGCGCTGCGGCTCGTCGAACGCATGGTGGCCGCCGGCCAGGCGCGGACCGGCGCGGTCTTCGTGTTCGACCAGAACACCCTGCCGTTCTGGGACGACAGGGTGCACGGGGCGGCCGTGCGCGACGCCGGGGCGGCGATCGTGGTCGGGACCGGGCTCGACGGTCCCGCGCTCGCGTCGGTGTGGGAGGTCCCGGTGGAGCCCGGGCGATTGGCGGCGGAGGTGGGCCGCGTACGCCGGGAGCTGCCCGCGGACCGGGCCGTGCTGCTGCTCGGATCCACCCTGGCGTCCTGCGCGCGGGAGCTCGGCGCGGGCGGCGACGAGGTGCGGGTGGCCCCGGAGCGGCACCTGTGCACCGCGACCTGGCTGGAGCTGGCCGGGCACGACCGGCGGCAGGACGCCGCCCTGCTCCTGGCCGACTACGACCCCGCCACCGGACGGCTCCACGCGGCCGGCTTCCTGCCCGGCCCTGAGGAGGAGGCGTCATGATCACGGCGACCCGCCCCGATCTCGGCCATGTTGAGCACGTCGGCCGCACCGAAGGGCTGGCGGCGGCGGTGACCGCGCTGCTCGGCCCGGCGCCGGACGAGGTGTGCGCCGGTCGCGGCCACGTCGCGCTGCCGGCCGGCCTGGCGGCGGGGGTCCGCCGATGGCGCGTGGACGGCACGGCCTGGGAGCGGGTGCTTCTCACGCCGATCGAGCACCCGCTCGCCGCGTCCGCCGGCTTCGACCTGCTGAGCGTGACCCCGGCCGGCGCGCCGGCGGATGCACCGGGCGTGCGGCCCCCGCCCGAACTGGCGCCCGAACTGGCGGCCGAACTGGTGGCGGGGCTGGCGGCGGCCCGCCTGGGCGTGGCCCGGCGACTGCTGGACCTGGCGGTCGAGCACCTCACCCGGCGGCACGCGGACGGGGAGCCGATCATCCGGCGGCAACTGGTTCAGGGCACGGTGGCCGACGCCCTGGCCGCCATCGACATGTGCCGGCACATGGCCCGGCAGGCCGCAGCACCGGCCGCCGCACCGGCCGCCGCACTGGCCGCAGGGCGGCTGCACGCCAGGATCGGCGAGATCGGCTGGTGGATCGCCACGTTGTTCGGCGCCGCCGGTTACCTCGCCGACCACCCGGCCGCCGAGCTGTACGTGTCGGAACTGGTCGCGGACGTGTGGGTGGAGTGGTGCCCGGGGGAGGAGGGGTGATGGAACTCGACGGACATCTGGCGCTGCTGCGGTCCGCCGCCGCCGAAGTCGCCCCCGACCTGCGTGCCAGGGCCCTGCGCATCGACGCGGACCCCGGGGGCATGGACGTGCACCTCGATTCGCCCGCGATCGGCCTGATCCGCCGGCTGTCGACGCCGTCCGCCGTCAACCCCGACCCGATCCGCCTCGGCGGCCGGGCTCTGGAGGGCGGCTCCTGCCTGCTCGTGGTGATCGGGCTGATCGAGCTGGCGTACGGCGACGCCGCCGGCGTCCTCGCCCTGCCCGGGCCCGCGCTCGCCGGGGTGGTGATGCACCTGCTCGGCGACTCAGAACAGCAGGAGCGGTTCTTCCAGCGGATCGCCGACGGCCGCACCTGGACCTTCTGCGCCATAACCGAACCGGACGTGGGCAGCGACGCGACCCGGATGAGCACGACTTTGGTCCCGGACCACGGGCTGGTGGGGGTCAAACGGTACATCGGCAACGGCACCCGCGGCGACGTCGGCGTGGTCTTCGCCCGCACCGGCAAGGGGCCCCTCGCCATCCGCGCCATGCTCGTCGAAAGCCCCGCCACCGGGTGGTCGGCCAGGGCGCTGCCCATGATCGGGTTACGCGGCGCCCGCCTGAGCGAGATCGAGCTCACCGGCGTGCCGGTCGCCGAGCGGCAGCTGCTCGGCTCGCACCTGCCGCCGACCCGGCGCGGCATGTGGGGCGCCATCCGGGTGTTCAGCGACATGCGCACCCAGATCGCGGCCATGGCGGTCGGGACCTCCATGGCGGTGTGCGACTACGTCCGCGCGGCCCGCACCGGCTGGACCCGGTGGGAGCGGGCGGAGCTGGAGACGGCCCAGGCCGAGATCGCCGCCGTACGGGCGATGGTGTACCGGACCGCCGCCGCGGTCGACGCCGGCCCGGACCGCCCCGGTCTGGCCGCCGCCGCCAAGATCGAGGGGGTCCGGCTCGCGAAGCGGATGACCACCCGGCTGCCGCGGCTGCTCGGCCGCGGCGCGCTGCCGGAGCATCCGCTCCTGGAGAAGTGGTGGCGCGACGCGTCGGCCTTCGAGTTCATGGAGGGCACCGGCAACGTCCAGCGGCTCCAGGTGGCCCGCGACCACCTCAGGCGCCGGGAGGCGGCCGCATGAGCGCGACGGCGACGGCCGGAATCGTCGACGGCAGGCCCTCGGCCCTGGGGCTGCTGCGTCTGGGGCTGCCCATGGCGGGCGCCATGGCGGCCACCCTGGCCGGGAGCTTCGTCGTGCTGGCGATCCTGGCGCGGGCGGGCGGCGACGACCTCTACCTGCGGTCGGTCTACGTGCCGATCAGCCTCGTCTACACCGCGGTCATGGCGGGCCTGTCGGTGTCCGCGCAGGTCGCCGCCGCGGTGAGGACCGGTGCGGGTGACCCGGCGGGCGCCGGACGGTTCCTCACCGGATTCCTCTACGGCGGCCTCGCCGCGTACGCCGCCCTCGGCGCCCTGCTGGTGGCCGGGAGCGCGCAGGTCGCCGGCCTGGTCGGGATGGGCGCCGCCGACGAGCCCGCCTTCCGCGCCTTCGTCCGGGCGATGGCGCTGGTCATGCTGTTCCCCCTGATCGGGGAGGTGCTGGCCGCGGCGCTGCGCGGGACGGGGGCGACCGGGCAGGGGTCGGCCGTCAGCCTCACCTATCTCGTGGTCGAAGTCGCCGGGGTGTACCTGCTGAGTTCCGTGGCCGGCTGGGGGATCATGGCGGTGCCCGTCGCCGTGGCCGCGGCCGGGATCGTCCAGTGCGTCCTCGGCGTGCTGCTGACCCGCAGGCGGGGCGTCCGCCCGGCGGCCGGGCACGGCTGGTGGCAACCGGCGGTGGGCCGGATGTTCGTCCGGATCGGCGCTCCCGTGGCCGTCTCCTATCTGGTGCTGTTCGCGCTCAACCTCGGCTACGTGCGCATGCTGGCCCCGTTCGGGCCGCAGACGGTCGCGGGCTTCAGCCTGGCGTACACGCTGCAGACGTTGATCGTGGTGCCGGGGATCGGCTTCGGCTCCGCCGTCGCGATCGCCATGAACCAGGCGCGGGGGGCCGGCCGGCCGGAGCTGGCCCGGCGGGTGCTGTGGCTCGGGATGCGGGTGGCCGCCGCGGGTTATGTCCTGATCGTCCTGGCCGTCGTGCTCGGGGGCGACGTGCTGATGACCACCGTGGCGGCGGATCCGGCGGTGGCCGGCGAGGCGCGGAACGTCCTCGCCGTGATCGCCCCCACCTGGGCGTGCATGGGGTGCACGCTCACCGGCGCGGCGGTTCTGGAGGAGACGGGGCACGGGCTCGCGGCCCTGGCCGGGAACCTCCTGTGGGCCGTGGCCGTGCTCGTCGCCGGCTGGGCGCTCGTCTCGGCCGCGGCCGGGCCTGCGCCCCTCTACCAGACCATGGCGGTCGCCAACGTGGCGGGACTCGTCCTCGGGGCGCCGCTCGCGATGCTGCTCATGCGCGGCGGAAAGGGGCAGGGAAATGGCTGACAGGCGCTGCGCGATCGTCACCGGCGGTTCCCGTGGCCTGGGCAGGGCCATCGTCCTGCAACTGGCGGCGGACGGGTACGACGTCGCCTTCTGCTACCACAGCGCCGCCGATGCGGCCGGGGAGGTGGCGCGGCAGGCCGCCGACCTGGGCGCCGAGGTGTTCGCCGACCGGGTCGACGTGGCCGACGCCGGGGAGGTCGAGGCGTTCGTCGGCGAGGCGGAGCGGCGGATCGGGCCCGCGTACGCGGTCGTCAACTGTGCGGGCATCACCAGGGACCGGGCGCTGGCGGTCATGAAGGAAGACGACTGGACCAGCGTGTTGCGTACCAACCTCGACGGCGCCTACCACCTGACCAGGAGCGTCGTGTACCGGCTGATGAAGCGCCGGGCCGGAGTGCTGGTCAACATCTCCTCGGTGTCCGGCCTGGTCGGCAACGCCGGGCAGACCAACTACGCCGCGTCCAAGGCGGGGATCAACGGATTCACCCTCGCCCTGGCCAAGGAGGTGGCCTCGTTCGGCGTGCGCGCCAACGTGGTCGCCCCCGGATACATCGAATCCGACATGGTCGCCGGCCTGGCCGGCAAGGAGCGGCAGCGGGCCGAGCAGGGCATCCTCCTCGGCCGGTTCGGCACCGCTCAGAACGTCGCGGACGCCGTTTCGTTCCTGGTGTCCGACCGCGCCGCGTACGTCACGGGGGCGATCTTCCCCGTCGACGGCGGCCTGCACCTGTAGCCCACCACCGCACATCAGCCCCCCACATCAGCCCACCGCGCAACCCACCAATGAAGGAGACATCCATGAAGACCACGGCCCCTGTCGACGAGCGGCTGACCCAGATCGCCACGATGGTCGCCGACCTGCTTGAGGCCACACCCGAGGAGGTCGAGCGGGCGACGTCGTTCGCCGACGATCTGTCCGCCGACTCGTTCCTGCTCATCGAACTCGCCGCCCGGCTGGAGCAGCGGTTCGGCGTCGAGCTGGGACAGGAGGACCTGACCCGGCTGAACGACCTGAGCGCCACCTACCGGGTGGTCGCCGAGAAGGCCGGCTGGTGACACGTGTCCACTCGTGTCGCGATCACCGGTCTCGGGCCGGTGTCCAACATCGGAATCGGCGTCGGCGATTTCCTGGACGCGCTGCGCAACGGCAAGTCCGGCACTTCACGGATCAAGAGCTTCGACACGACGGGGTTCCCGCGTGTCATGGCGGGTGAAGTGGAGGACTTCCACCCCGATGCGATACTGCACCGGCTGGACCCCGCGGAGTGGGGACGCAGCAGCCAGCTCGCCGCCGCGGCGGCCCGCCTGGCGGTTCAGGACGCCGGCCTGGATCCGGCCACCCTGGCCGCGGCGCGGACCGCGGCCGCGGTCGGCACCACCTCGGGCGAGGCGGTCATCGACGTGAACCTCGCCAGGACGTGGGCGCTGGACGGATACCCGGCGACCGACCCCCACGACGCCCGGCTGCTGCCGGCCGGCCGCCTCTCGGCGGCGGTCAACCACGAGCTGGGCCTGACCGGCGAGGCGGCCACCATCGCCACCGCCTGCGCCGCCGCCAACTACGCCATCGGCTTCGCCTTCGACCTGATCCGGCAGGGGGAGGCCGACATCGCGTTCGCCGGCGGCGCCGACTCGGTGGCGCGCTCCACACATGCCGGGTTCCTGCGCCTGGGCGCGCTGGCCGAAGAGCGGTGCAGCCCGTTCGACCGGGACAGGGCGGGCATCCTCACCGCGGAGGGCGGAGCCATGCTGGTGCTGGAGCGCATGGACCACGCACGAGCCCGTGGGGCCCGGATCTACGGCGAGGTCCTCGGGTACGGCGCCACCTGCGACGCCTCGCACATGGTCGCGCCCGACCGGAACAGCATCGCCCGCTGCTTCCGGCTGGCGCACCGCAACGCCGGCGTGCGCGCCGACCAGATCGATTACGTGTGCGCGCACGGCACCGGCACGCCCACCAACGACCTGACCGAGGCGCTGGCGATCCTGGAGGTCTTCGGCGACGATCCGCCTCCGGTCAGCTCGATCAAGTCGGCCCTCGGGCACAGCATGGGCGCGGCCAGCGGCTTCGGCGCGATGGCCTGCGCACTGGCGATGACCCACGGGTTCCTGCCGCCGACGATCAACCACGTCACGCCGGACCCGCAGCTCGCCGGCATCGACCCGGTGCCGAACCAGGCCCGGCCCGCCGACCTGTCGATCGTGCAGAACAACGGGTTCGCGTTCGGCGGCAACAACGCCGTCGTCATCCTCGGGAGGGGCGATGCCTGACACCTTGCTCATCACCGGCTGGGGCCAGGTCGGCCCCGCCGGCGCCGGCCCGGCCGGTTGCCGCCCCGAGGCGGCGGTCCCGCTCCCGGTCACCCGGGCCTTCGTGGACCCGGGGCTCGACCCGGTGAACCGGCTCGGCCGCGGGACGGCCAGGTTCATCGACCGGACGACCGCGCTCACGCTGATGGCCTGCGACGAGGCGGCGGCCGACGCGGACCTGCGGATCGAGCCGATGGCCGAACGCGTCGGAGTCACGCTCGGCACCAGTTGCGGCAGCGTGGCGGGCACGGCGGAGTTCATCCGGGACAGCTTCGTCAACGAGCGGCCGCACATGGTCAATCCGATCAAGTTCCCGAACACGGTGATCAACTGCGCCGCCGGCCATGCCGCCATCAGGATGGGCGCCAAGGCGATCAACACCACCGTCTCCGGCGGCAGGGTGAGCGGGCTGCTGGCCATGCGGCACGCCCAGCTGACGCTGCGGGCCGGCCACGCGGATGCCCTCCTGGTGGGGGCGGTGGAGGAGTTCACTCCGGAGAACGCGTGGACGGCCGTCCGGGGGCGGCCCCGGGGGGACGACACGCCCCTGGGCGAGGCGGCCGCGATGCTCGTCCTCGAGCGGGCCGCCGCGGCCCGGCCCGGCCGGCGATCCTGGGCGGAGCTGCTCGCGGTGACGGTCCAGACATTCGGGGACCCCGATGACCGGGCCGCGAGCCACCGGCTCGGCCGGGCCGCCCTGGCGGCGGCGGGGGTGCCCGCCGAGGAGGTCGCCGTGGTGTCGCTGTCGGGCACCGGCGATCCGCACGCCGACGCCGACCGGCGGCGGGGCCTGGCCGGCCTGTTCCCCGATCCGGCCGTGCGCTGGCGCGACGCCGAGAGCATCGCGGGCGACTGCTACAGCGCGCTCGCCGCGGTGCAACTCGCCGACGTCCTCACCCTGCGCCGCCGCGATCCCGGGCTGGCCGGGCGGTCCGCCCTGGTCGCGGCCTTCGACGAGACGGGGGTCGCCGCGATGGCGGTCCTCAGGTTCTCCGGGAGCGAGTGATCATGTCAGCACAGCCATCTCACACCCTGCACGACCGTTTCTCCTGGGGCCTGGAGCTGGGGGCCGGCAACCCGGCGCTCGTCGTGGACCGTCGCCGCCTCACCTTCGGCGAACTCCACGAACTGGCCCTCACCTGGGCAGGCACGATGCTGGCCGAGTCGGGCGGCCGGCTGGACCGGGTCGGCATCCTCGCCACCCGGAGTGTCGAGGCCTACGCCGGCATGCTGGCCGCGCTGTACGCCGGGGCGACCGCCGTGCCGCTCAACCCCCGTTTCCCGGCCGAGCGCACGCAGCGCATGCTGGACGCGGCCCGGCCGGACGCGATCATCGCGGACGCCCAGGGGGCGCGGGTGGCCGCGGAGCTCGCGGGCGCCTTACCGGCCGGTCTGCCGGTGCTCCAGCCGTCGGCGGATCGCGGCACCGCGCTTCGCCCCGACCCGGCCCTCGCCCTGGCCGTTCCCCGGCCCGCGACGCCCGGCGACGTCGCCTACATCCTGTTCACCTCCGGCTCCACCGGGCGCCCGAAGGGGGTGCCGGTCACCCACGGCAACGTCGACCACTACCTGCGGGCCGTGCACGCGCGGTACGGCTTCACCACCGCCGACGTCTTCTCCCAGACCTTCGACCTGACCTTCGATCTGGCGGTGTTCGACCTGTTCGCGGCGTGGGGGGCGGGCGCCTCGGTGGTGAGCACGCCGCAGCAGGCCTTCTTCGACCTGCCCGAGTTCGTCGCCAGACACGGCCTGACCGTCTGGTTCTCCACTCCGAGCACCATCGCCGCGGTCCGCAGGCTCGGCCACCTGCGCCCCGAGGCGTTCCCCTCGCTGCGGTGGAGCCTGTTCTGCGGCGAGCCGCTCACCCTGGCCGACGCGGACGCCTGGCTGGCCGCCGCCCCCAAGTCGACGCTGGAGAACCTCTACGGCCCCACCGAGCTGACCATCTCCTGCAGCGTGCACCGGTACGAGCCCGACATCTCACCCGGCCTGGCCGTCAACGGTTTCCTGTCCATCGGCGCGGTGCACGAGGGCATGGCCCACCTGATCTGCGACGAGCACGACCGGCCGGCGATCGAGGGCGAGCTGTGCGTGACCGGCCCGCAGATGTTCCCCGGCTACCTCGACCCCGCCGACGACACCGGGCGCTTCCTGGAGTACGGCGGGCGGCGCTGGTACAGGACCGGTGACCGGGTCCGCCGGCTGCCCGATGGCGAACTGGGCTTCCTCGGCCGCCAGGACAGCCAGGTGAAGATCCACGGGCAGCGAGTGGAGCTGGCCGAGATCGACTGGGGGATGCGGCGCTGCCCCGGCGTGGCGGAGTCGGCCACGGTCGTGGTGGAGGTCGACGGCGCCTGCGAGCTCTACACCTTCTACACCGGGCAGGCCACGCCCCGCGCCACGCTGGTCCGCGCGATGCGGGGGATCTTCCCCGACTCGCTGGTTCCCCGCTATCTGGAGCACGTCGCCGAGTTCCCCCTGAACAGCAACGGCAAGACCGACCGCAAGGAGCTGGCCTGCCTGGCGCGGCAGCGGGTGGCGCGGTGAGCGCCTTCGCGAGGCCCGCCGGCACCCCGCCATCGGGCGAACACCCGGGACGAGACGGCGTCGTTCGTCCGGCACTCTGCGGTCGCGGCGCCGTCCTGGAACGGGTGCGCGCCTGCCTGCCCGGCACCGAGCTGTCGGGGCCCGCGCTGCGCGCGTACACCGGCCTCGCCGAGCAGCGGATGAAGATGTACACCCGCTTCCTGGGCTTCTCCAGCGTGCGCGTGGCGGACGGCGCGCGGTTGCCGGACATGCTGCTCGAAGCCACCCGCGCCACCCTCGCGGGCGTCGACCCGCAAACCGTCCGCTATCTGCTGTACGCGCACACCACCCAGCAGGTCGCGCCGCTCGGCGTCAACCTGGCCGACCGGCTGCGCCGGACGCTGGGCCTCCACCGGGCCTCGGTCTTCTCGGTCAGCCAGCAGAACTGCGCCTCGGGACTTTTCGCGCTCGACCTCGCGGCGACGCTGCTGGCCGGCGAGCCACCGGCCGCCCGCGCGCTGGTCGTCACCGGCGAGTGCGGCTTCACCGAGCTGTTACGGCACATCCCCGGCATCGCCCTGATCGGCGACGGGGCCGCCGCCGCTCTGCTGGGCCGCCGGGACGACCACCCCATCGGCGACACGGTGCTGGGCTCGCACTTCGTGACCCGGGGCAGGTTCTACCGGGGTGTCGGACTCGGGCCCGACGACGAGCGCGAGTACCACCAGACCTACGCTCCGGTCTTCTGCGAGGTCATCCGCACCGCGGTCGGCTCCGCGGGACTGGACCTGGACGACGTCGCCATGGTGGTGCCGCACAACGTGAACCGCCTGTCCTGGAAAAGCGTGGCCAAGGGCCTCGGGCTTCCGATGGAGCGCGTCTACCTGGACGCCCTGCCACGGATCGGCCACCTCCAGGCCGGCGACCCGCTGGTGAACCTCGCGGCGCTGAAAGCCGCCGGCCGGTTGAAGCCCGGAGACCGCTACGTGCTGGCCGCGGTCGGCCTGGGCGCGACATTCGGTGCGGTCGTCCTGCAGGCAGGCGACCTCGGAGACTAGGGAGTTCCCCATGATCGACCTTCTGCACGGTCTGCTCGACGAGGCCGCGAGCCGGTTCGGCCCGTCGCCGGCGATTTCCTGCGGCGGCCGCACCCTGAGCTATTCGGAACTGGAAGCCGCCAGCCATGGCGTCGGCCGTCTGCTGCTGGAGCGGGGCGTGCGGCGGGGCGACCGGGTCGTCGTCCTGCTGCCGCCGTCCCCGGTCACGCCGCCCATCCTGTACGCGTGCGCCCGGATCGGCGCGGCCTTCGTGATCCTGCACGAGCAGGTGCGCGGCGCCGGTCTGGCCCACGTGCTGTCCGACGCCGAGCCGCGCCTGCTGGTGACCGGCGACGAGGCCGCGCTCGCCCAGGCGAAGGCCCGCGGCGTCGCCGTGGCCACCCCCGGCGAGATCGCCGAGGCGGCGGCCGTCCCCGGCCCTCCGGCCGACCCGGCGGAGCCCCCGCTCCCGGTGGACCCGGTCTGCCTCATCTACACCTCCGGCAGCACCGGCATGCCCAAGGCCGTGGTCTCCACGCACGCGCAGATGGTCTACGCCGCGCGGGCCATCCAGGCCAGGCTGGCGTACCGGCCGGGTGACGTCGTCTTCTGCGCGCTGCCGCTCGCCTTCGACTACGGGCTCTACCAGCTCCTGCTCGCCGCCCTGGGCGGGGCCCACGTGCAGCTCCGCTCGGCCGCGCAGGCCGGCGGCAGCCTCGCCCGGGATCTGTGCGAGAGCGGGGCCACGGTGCTGCCGGCTGTGCCCTCGCTGGCCCAGAACCTGGCCCTGCTGCTGGACCGGCTCGGCGGGCGGCCGCCGGCGCTCCGGCTCCTCACCAACACCGGCGCCGCCATGAACGTGGAGGTCCTGGCGACCCTGCGGCGGCACATCCCCGGGATGCGCGTTCAGCTGATGTTCGGGCTCACCGAGTGCAAGAGGGCCACGATCATGCCGCCGGACGAGGATCTGCGCCGGCCGGGCGCGTGCGGTCTGCCGCTGCCCGGCACGGAGGTCTTCGTCGTCGGCGACGACGGCCGCCGCCTGCCAGCGGGGGAGATCGGGGAGATCGTCGTCCGCGGGCCCAACGTGATGGCCGGATACTGGCGGCGGCCCGGACTGACCGAGGCGCGTTTCCTCAGGGCCGAGGGCCTCTTCCCGGAGCTGCGCACCGGCGACTACGGCCGGCTCGACGCGGACGGCTACCTCTACTTCGCCGGCCGCCGCGACGACGTCTACAAGGAGCGCGGCTTCCGGGTCAGCGCCACCGAAGTGGAGACGGCCGCGCAGCGGGTGCCGGGAGTGCGGGCCGCGGCCGTGCTGCCGCCCGCCGCCGGTCGCCCCGATGCGGTGCTGGTGGCCGCCACCGACCTGCCCCCGCACGAGGTCCTGCGCCTGCTGCGGGGGGAGCTGGAGCCGTACAAGGTGCCGGCCAGGTGCCTCACCCTCGGCGCTCTCCCGCTCAACGGAAACGGCAAGACCGACAAGCGGGCGCTGGCCGAGCACGTCCCCGAGCTCACCGGGGCCCCGGCCTGAGCCCGCGCGCGACCGGAAGGAGACTCCGTTGACCAGCACCTGCCCGGCCGTCTGCGAAGTGTGGTGGGCCGGCGTCCCCGACGTGGCGCCCGCCCACCTGGAGCGGCTGCTGTCCCCGCCGGAACGGGCCCGGCTCGACGGGTTGCGGCGCGGCCGGGACCGGGCCAGGTTCGTGGTGGGGGTGGCGCTGACCCGCCTGGTCGCGGGCGCCCGGCTGGGGACCGCGCCCGACCGCGTGGATATCGACCGCACCTGTCCCGACTGCCCGCGACCGCACGGCAAGCCCTGCCTTCGCGGCACCGGCATCGGCCTGTCGGTCTCCCACTCCGCGGGCAAGGTCGTCCTGGCCGTGGCGGACGTCCCGCAGGTCGGCGTCGACGTCGAGCGGGTCGCCCTCGACCGTCCGATCCGGGCGATGGCGGCCCGGGTGCTCGCCCGGCCCGAGGTGGCCCAGTTGCGGCGGCTGGGGGAGGACGGCCACGGCTTCACCCGCTACTGGACCCGCAAGGAGGCACTGCTCAAGGCGACCGGAGACGGGTTGCGCGTGGCCATGCGCGCGCTCACCGTCTCTGCCCCGGACGAGCCGCCCCGGCTGCTCGACTGGGCGGGCCGGCCCGAGCTGACCTCCCGGTTCGCCCTCCGCGACCTCGACCCGGGAGAGGGCTACGCGGCGGCGCTGGCGGTCGTCGGCGCCCGCGATCCGGTGGTCGTCGAGACAGACGCCGGCCCGCTGCTGGCCGGCCGCGCGTGAGGCTTCGCGACAGAGAGGAATGCCGTCATGACGATCGAGATGACCGTGGCGATCCCCCCGCCTCCGGTGGCGGACGCCGATCCCGAAGACCCCTCGGCACGCCTGGCCGCGCTGCTCGACCCCGGCTCGGCCCGCCCGCTCGGCCCGCCCGGCCGGAGCGGTGTGCTGGCCGCCACCGGGCTCGTGCACGGCCTGCCGGTCGTGGCGTTCTGCACCGATGCCCGGACGCAGGGCGGCGCCATGGGCGCCGCGGGCTGCGACCGCATCGTGGCGGCCTACGAGCTGGCCCTACGGCAACGCGCGCCGATCATCGGCCTGTGGCACTCCGGCGGGGCCCGGCTGACCGAAGGCGTCGCGTCGCTGCACGGGGTCGGGCGGGTCTTCGCGGCCATGACCAGGGCCTCCGGGGTGGTGCCCCAGGTGTCCGTGGTGCTCGGCCCGGCCGCCGGCGGAGCCGCGTACGGACCCGCCCTGACCGACATCGTGATCATGTCGGAGGCCGGTCGCATCTTCGTCACCGGCCCCGAGGTGGTCCGCAGCGTCACGGGGGAGAGCGTCGACATGGCCGCGCTCGGCGGTCCCGAGCCGCACAGCAGACGCAGCGGCGTGGTCCACGTGGTGACCCGGACCGACGAGGAGGCGTTCGCGCACGCCCGCCGGCTGGCCGACCTGCTGGGCCGCCAGGGCGCGGTGGCGCCCGAGCGGGTCGGGGAGGTGGACTTCTCCCCGCTGCTGCCCGAGTCCGACCGCCGTGCCTACGACGTGCACCCGCTAGTGCGGGGGCTGCTGGACGAGCCGGGCGTCGAGCTCCACCCCCGCTGGGCACCCAACATGGTGACCACCCTGGGCCGCCTCGGCGGACGCACGGTGGGGGTCGTCGCCAACAACCCGATGCGCCTGGGCGGGTGCATCGACGCGGCCGCCGCCGACAAGTCCGCGCGGTTCGTCCGCATGTGCGATGCCTTCGGCATCCCGCTGATCGTCCTGGTCGACGTGCCGGGGTACCTGCCGGGCGTGCAACAGGAGCACGACGGGGTGGTGCGCCGCGGGGCGAAGCTGCTGCACGCCTTCGCCGCGGCGGCCGTGCCCCGCCTCACCCTGGTGACGCGCAAGGCGTACGGCGGGGCCTACATCGCGATGAACTCCCGATCGCTCGGCGCGACCCGCGTCTTCGCCTGGCCGGCCACGCGGATCGCGGTGATGAACGCCACGGCCGCCGTGCGCGTCCTGCGCCGCCGCGAGCTGGCGGCGGCGCCCGAGGCGGAGCGCGCCGCGCTGACGGCAGGGTTCGCCGAGGAGCACGAACGGGACGCCGGCGGCCTGGAACGGGCGCTCGGAATCGGGGTGGTGGACGAGGTCATCGAGCCGGCCCGGACCCGCGGCGCCCTCGCCAGGGCCCTGGCCGACGCGCTCCCCGGGCGGGGCGCTCACGGAAACATCCCTCTCTGACACGGAGCGACACATGACCACAGACACGACGGCGGCCACGCGTCACCGCGTCCCGGTGCGCTTTCGCGGCGACCGGGCCGAGACAGGGCCGCTCACACACGGGCAGTTGAACATCCTGGCGTGGCTGCGCGAGGCCGGAAACGAGGCCGGGCTCGCGCACGCCACGCTCGAGTGGGCCTTCGACATCCCGGCAGACATCCCCGGCGGGGTGACCGTGGCCGACGTCGTCGAGGTCCTCTCCGCCCTGATCGGCCGCTACGAAACGCTGCGGACCACCTTCTCCGGGCAGGACAAGCCCCTCCAGCGGGTGGCCGCCGCCGGCGAACTCATGCTCGACGTCTACGAGGCCGGCCCGGACGACGCCCGGGATCCGCAGGAGCTGTTCGACGAGATCGGCGACTCGCTGCGGGCCGATCCGTACGATCCGGAGACGCAGTTACCGCTGCGGGTCGCCGCCGTCGTGAGCGGGGGTCTGGTGCGTGCGGTGCTCGCCGGATACTCCCACCTGGCGGTGGACCGGCAGGCGATAGCCGTGCTCAAGCGTGAGTTCACCCGGATGCTTCGCGACCCGGCGGGCCGCCGTCCGGGGCCGCCCGTCCACCAGCCGCTGGATCAGGCACGGGCCGAAGCCGCCCCTCGGGGACGGCGGCGGGCCGAGGCCACCCTGCGTTATTTCGAGGAGCAGTTGCGGCGCCTGCCGCAGTGCCTGTACCCGGCTCCGCGCCCCGGCGGGCCCGGCGCCTCTGTCGCGGTCGAGCTGTGGTCGCCGGCCGCGGCCCTGGCTCTGCCCTATGTGGCGGCGCGCACCCGGGCGAGCCGGTCGAACGTCGTCCTGGCGGCGGCGTGCGCCGTGATCGCTCAGCGCACGGGGCGCACCCGCTGGCCCTTCACCGTCCTGGTCGGCAACCGGTTCGGGGACCGGCTGGCGAACTACGCGGGCACGCTCGTGCAGGCCGGGCTCCAGCTGGCGGACGCCGACGCGGACGGCTTCGACGAGCTGGTGCGGCGGGTCTGGACCAGCGGACTGCTCGCCGGCCGGCACGGCATGTACGACGTGACGCGGCGCATGGAGCTCGCCCGGCGCATCGAGCGGGACAGGGGGGTCGCCTTCTGCTTCGAGCCGTTCTTCAACAACGTCATCATCGACGCCAGGGACCCGGGCATCCCCGGGCCGCCTCCCGCCGACCGGCTGATCGACACCCTGCCGCGCACCCGGCTGCGCGCCCGGCCGATGCCGCCCACGCCCGCGACCGTGCGCTTCGATCTGTGGGAGGCCGACCGGGCGCTCCGGCTGGACCTGTGGACCGGGGACAGCGGCCGGGTGCCGGAAGGTGAGCTCGAGTCCATGCTGCGGGCCGTGGAGCGGCTGATCGTGGCGGCGGCGGCCGGCGACCTCGACCGGGCCGGGATGCGTCATCTGATAGGCCTGCCGCCGATCGGAGACGGCGGAGGCCGGCTACTGCTGGACCACTGCCTCATCGAGCCGGCCGAGGTGCAGCGCCTGGTCGACGACGCGCTCGCGCCCTGCCCGGCCCGGGTCTTCCCTGCCGTCGACGGCCGCGAGCTGGTGGCGTTCGTGGCCGCCACGGCGGAGGGGACCGCGCACCCACCGGGACCGCCCGGCGTGACGTCGGTCGTCCAGGCGCACGACCGGTGCATGGCGGCGCTGCCGGGCCGTCCGACCGCGATGACGCCCCGCCACTACGTCCTGTGCGAACGTACCCCGCACGACCTCGCCGACCCGGCCGCCTGGCGGCGCGAAGGGGTTCTGGACGAGGGGCCGGGTCGCTGAGCCACACAATTGGGGAAAATGGTAGGGGGAAATACCAGAAAAATGGACGTATCTGCTTCACGGTGATAGAAAGTGGCTCTGCTTATGCCTTCTCCGTGGGACGGAACGGGATTGCGGACGCTGAGAATTCTCCTTGCCGAAGACGTGCACATGGTTCGGGGAGCACTGGTGGCGCTGCTCGAACTGGAACCCGATTTCTCCGTGGTGGCCAGCGTGAGCCGCGGTGACGACATCGTGCCCACCGCGCTCCGGCTCACCCCCGACGTCGCGATCATCGACATCGACCTGCCGTACGTCGACGGTCTGACCGCCGCCGAGATCCTCTCCCGGGAACTGCCGTCCTGCCGCACCCTGATCCTGACCAACCTCGGCCGTCCGGGAACGCTGCGGCGCGCGCTGAGCGCCCACGTCGCGGGCTTCCTGCTCAAGGACGCGCGGCCCGAACGCCTGGCCGAGGCGGTACGCGGGGTGGCGGACGGGCGGCGGGTCATCGATCCGCAGCTGGCCCTGGCCGCCTGGGACGGCGCCGCCAATCCGCTGTCCCGGCGGGAGATCGAGGTGCTCCGCCTGGCCGCGACCGGCAGCGAGGCGCGGGAGATCGCCGCCTCCCTGCACCTGTCGGTGGGAACCGTGCGCAACTACCTGACGACGATCGTGACCAAGCTGAACGCGCGCAACCGCGTGGACGCCATCCGGATCGCCGAGGAGGCCGGCTGGATTCCGTGATCCGGGATCAGACGGGCTGCGCCGCCGGCGCCGCGGCGGGCAGCGGCGCCTCCGCGACCAGGCGGAACCAGCCGTCCTCGCCGTCGGCCGCCGACAGGAATCCGCCGATGCCGGTCAGCCGCATCGATAGATTGTGCAGTCCGCTCCCGCCGGTGGCGCCGGTGGCCGGCTCGACGTCGGCGCCGTCGTTGGAGATCTCCAGGCGGATCGCGCCGGCCCTCTCGGCCGCCCGGATCACGCAGTGCTGCGCCTTGCTGTGGCGCAGGATGTTGGTGACCGCCTCGCGCAGCACCGTGGCCAGGGTCGTGTCATGCGTCTGCGGCAGCGGGCCGCACGTTATCGACAGCTCGGTCTCCACGTCGGCCGCGGCCAGCACCGACACCGCCGAGTTCGCCTCCTCGGCGAGCGACATGTCCCGGTAGCCGCTGGCCACCAGGCGCACGTCGGACAGGGCCTGGCGGGCCGTGCCGAGCAGGTCGGCGACCTCCTCCCGGGCGCGATCCGGGTTGGCCGGCAGCAGCCGGTACACCAGCTCGGCCTTGAGCGTGATCGCGGAAAGGTTGTAGCCGAGCAGGTCGTGCAGGTCGCGTGCGACCCGCAGTCGTTCCCGCGTCACCGCCAGGCGGGCCAGCTCGCCCCGGGTGGCGTGCACCTCGGCGACCAGGGCCGCCAGACGGCGCAGCCCGTAGACGACCAGGCCGGTCAGCACCGTGGACACGGTCAGATAGGCGGTGTCCTCCACCGTCATGCCCGCCAGCAGGGGCGGCAGCATCACACTGACGATCACGCCGGCGAGGAGCGCCCACCGCCACCCGCCCCCCGCCGCGAGCAGGATCGATCCCGCCAGGAAACCGGCCATCCCGCCCCACACCTTGCCGAGCCACAGGAACGGCAGATAGGTGGCGAGCGCCTGGAGGGAGACGGTCAGCGCCCGGTAGCGGGCCGGCCACCGCTGCACGTCCACGGCCGAGTGCAGAGTCTGCAGCGTGAAAACCATCGCCAGGAACACCAGGGAGGCGAATAATTCGAGCCCGCTCGGGTGCAGCGCGAGAATATTTAGGAGCGCGATGAAATTGAAACAGAACAGCGCGACAATGGTGATGGCGAATGCCACCCGAGGTGCCCGCGTTTCCCCCTCGACGTTCTCGTCGTGCGGCCCCGGCGGCGTATTCGACAGCACGCCGAAGCGCGCTGGATTGTCTTCGTCCACTCCGCACCCATCTGCCGGCCCGTGGGCAGGGGAGGCATGCGTCACGCTCGTTCGCCGCGTCCGATCCGGCCGGGTGCCCGTCCCCGGCCGACGCGTTGCGTCTGCTGAACCCACCGTCCGCCGAGGGCCCGGCCGAAAGTTTCGATAACTGATCGAAACTTCTCGAGAAGATGATGGGGTCCCGGCGCGGGAGCGTCAAGGGGCATTCCGCGTGACAGACGCCCGGCGGGAAAGGTCCGAGCTCCCGCCGATGTCCGGGGCCGGTCGCGGCCCGGCCCCGGGCGGTCGGTCGTACGCGTTCCGGTGACGCTCAGCCGCGTGCGAGCAGCTCGAGCGTGTCGACGACGCGGTTCGAGAAGCCCCACTCGTTGTCGTACCAGGCCACCACCTTCACGTGCCTGCCGTGGACGCGGGTGAGGGCGGCGTCGAAGATCGACGACGCCGGCTGGCCGGTGATGTCGCTGGAGACCAGCGGCTCGTCGGCGTAATCGAGGATGCCCTTGAGCCTGCCGTCGGCGGCGGCGCGGTAGGCCGCGAGCACCTCGTCGCGGGTGACCTCGCGTGAGACGGTGGTGTTCAGCTCCACGAGCGAACCCACCGGGACCGGCACGCGGATCGAGTCGCCCGACAGCCTGCCGTCCAGGTTCGGGAGCACCAGGCCGATGGCCTTGGCGGCCCCGGTGGTGGTGGGCACGATGTTCACGCCGGCGGCGCGGGCGCGGCGCAGGTCGCGGTGCGGGCCGTCCTGCAGGTTCTGCTCCTGCGTGTAGGCGTGCACCGTGGTCATGAAGCCGTGCTCGATGCCGGCCAGGTCGTCCAGTACGGACGCCAGCGGAGCCAGCGCGTTCGTGGTGCACGACGCGTTCGACACGATCACATGCCGGGCGGGGTCGTAGGCCTCGGTGTTCACGCCGTAGGCGATCGTGACGTCGGCGCCGTCGGAGGGGGCGCTCACCAGCACCCGCCCGGCGCCGGCGTCGATGTGCGCGCGGGCGGCGTCCGCCTTGGTGAACCGGCCGGTGGATTCGAGCACGACGTCGACGCCGAGCTCGGCCCACGGCAGCTTGGCGGGCTCGCGTTCGGCGAGCACCGCGATGCGGCGTCCGCCGATCACGAGATCGGTCCCGTCGACCTCGACCGAGTGACCGAGACGGCCGAGCGAGCTGTCGTACTTGAGCAGGTGGGCGAGGGCCTCGGGAGCGGTGAGGTCGTTGACGGCGACCACGTCGAGGTCGCTGTCACGCTCCAGCAGGGCGCGGAGGGTGTTACGTCCGATGCGGCCGAATCCGTTGACGGCGATGCGGGTCATGGAGATTCCTTTCGTTCCGCACTCCATGATCGGCACTCTGCGGCCGCGCCGACAGTGGCTTGAACGACACTGGGCGCAAGGATCTTGCCAGAACTTTCGCCATGGGTCGCAAGGATCTCGCCACCCCTGGCGATGCATGCGTACGCGAGGCGTCCCGGGGAGCTCAGGCGGAGAAGGTGTGGCGATACTCGGTGGGAGAGGTGCCGAGAATGCGCTGGAAGTGCAGGCGCAGGTTCGCGCCGGTGCCCAGGCCGACCCGGTCGGCGATCTGCTCCACGTTCAGATCGGTGCGTTCGAGCAGTTCGCGCGCCAGGTCCACCCGCGCCCGGAGCACCCACTGCATCGGCGTGTAGCCGGTGTCCTCCACGAACCGCCGCGAGAAGGTGCGCGCCGACACCCGCGCGTGGCGGGCGAGCGTCTCGAGGGTCAGCCGTTCGGACAGGTGGGCCAGGGCCCACTCGCGGGTGCTCGCGAACAGGTCGCCGAGCGGCTCGGGCACACTCCGGGGCACGTACTGCGCCTGCCCCCCGCTGCGGTAGGGCGCCGCCACCAGCCGTCGCGCCACGTGGTTGGAGAGCCCGACTCCGTGGTCGCGCCGCACGAGGTGCAGGCAAAGGTCGATGCCGGACGCCGCGCCCGCCGATGTCAGCACGTTGCCCTCGTCCACGAAGAGCACGTTCTCGTCCACCCGCACGAGCGGATGCTTGTCGGCGAGAGCCTTCGTGTAGTGCCAGTGGGTCGTCGCGCGCCTGCCGTCGAGCAGGCCCGTCGCCGCCAGCGCGAACGCTCCCGTCGAGATGGCCGCGAGCCTGGAGCCGCGCTCGTGGGCGGCGATCAGGGCGCCGACCACCGCCGCCGGAGGTTCGGTGGTCGCCGGCTCCCGGTAGCCGGGGATGAAGACGGTGTCGGCCTGCTCGAAGGCCTCCAGGCCCTCGGCCACGTGATAGGAAAGGCCGTCGCCGCCGGTCACCAGCCCCGGCGTGGCACCGCACACCCGCACCTCGTACGGCATGCTCGGCCGGTTCGAGAACACCTGCGCGGGGATGCCGACGTCGAGCGGCTTCGCGCCCTCCAGCACGAGCACGGCGACACGGTGGTTCCTCGGGCCCATCGGCCTCCTCCCGCTCCGCGCGATCAACCGGCATCTTTCGCACCCTGACCGCGATGACATCTATCGCAAGCATCCTGCCATCGCCGCCGAAGCCGGCTCGGGGGAGCCGTTCACCCGTGCCGGCCGAGACGGTGGAGTCGCTGGGTGCTCGGGGATTTGGCCGAGGCGGAGGCGGACCCGGGCCGGGGTCGTTCCGGGAGTGGTCTCCGGCGTCAGGTCGCGAGCTCGGCGCGGCGGCCGCGGCGGGCCACCTCGCGCTCCAGGTACCACTCCACGGCCAGCAGCGGGATCGTCCAGCCGAGCCAGCCGGACAACCCGGAGATCGTCCACGCCATCAGGTCGGGGTCGCCGTGGAAGACGGTGTCCTGCAGCGGGGGCAGGGCGATGATCAGGATCCCGGTCCACACCCGGTTGGTGATGATGGAGTAGGTCAGCACGGCGCTGCGCAGCATCCAGCGCCGGTGCCCGGCGTACCGGCGGGCGCGGGCGGCGCGCCAGCCCGCCGCGGTGAAGGCCAGCCACAGCGAGGCGAGGAGCACGTCGCTGACCGCGAGGAACGGCCCGAACGGGGTGCGCGCCCCGATGACCAGGCCGGTCAGCCCGGCCGGCAGCACCCCGGCGAACACGTAGACCCGCCCGGCGCGCCGGTGCCACACCGGGTGCCGCCGGCGGAACCACGGCCACACCTGGAAGAACGCGGTGACCATGGCGACCGAGGCGAACAGCACGTGCGCCACGAGCAGCGGGTAGTGCAGGCCGAACCCCTCGGGCTGCGGCACCCGGGACAGCGACGGGTCCCCGGTCAGGTACGGCGGCAGCGAGAACGCGAGGAACCCGGCCGTGACCAGGCCGAGCGGCACCGTCCAGCGGCGCCGCCACCACGGACGCCGGCGGACCGGCGCCGGCCGAGGACTGTCGATCGTCGTGCGCATGGCGACTCCAGGAGAGACGGCGAGTAGATGCGTATGGCATACGCTTAATGCGTACCCTATACGCAATGCGTAGTCCATACGCAAACTGGTAAGCTCCCTGAAGTGCCGGACGACAACGAAGACGAGCTGCCGCATGCGCTGAACGTGCTGTGGGGGCGAACCAAGCCGAAGGGGCGGGGACGCACGCCTGCGCTCAGCCTGGAGCGGATCGTGGCGGCGGCCATCGCCCTCGCCGACGAGGAGGGTCTGGCCGCGCTGTCCATGGCCCGGCTCGCCGAACGGCTCGGCTGCGCGCCCATGTCGCTGTATCGGCACGTGGACGGCAAGGACGACCTGCAGCTGTTCATGCTGGACGCCGCGCCCGGCCCGCCGCCGGAGTTCGGCGCGGCGCCGGCCGACTGGCGCGGCTCACTCACCCGGTGGGCCGTCGAGCTGTTCGGCGTCTACCTGCGGCACCCGTGGATCGTCCAGTTGGTGAGCTCCCCGCCGATGGATCCCGGCCAGCTCGCCTGGCTGGACGCCGCGCTGCGCGCCCTCGGTGGCACACCGCTGGGCTGGCGGGCCCGGTTCTCGGTGGTCATGCTGGTGCTGCACTACGTACGCGGCGCGGCCCAGCTTTCGAGCTCCAGGACCGCCGAACCAGAGGAAGGGCCCGACGGGGCGTACGCCGCCCTGCTCACCGAGCTCGCCGATCCCGACCGGTTCCCGGCGCTGGCCCGCGCCGTCGAGGCTGGAGTGTTCGCTCCCCAACCGGGCGCCGGTCCGGACGACGACTTCCACGCCGGCCTGGACCACCTGCTCGACGGGGTGGAAGTGGCGATCGAACGCGCCGCCCGGGCCTGAGCCGGGGCCGCCGGCCGGTGCCGCTGTGGTCACGGCCGGCACGGGGCATCGGCGTGGAGACTGCGCCGGGGCTGGTTCGGCGGATAGGCGTTAGGCTGCCCCGACCCCCGTGAATCCTCAGGAAAGTCTTCCGATGCGCGCAGTCGCGTTCTTCTGGTCGGCAGCAGTGGTGTTGTCACTGTGGGAACTGCTGGCCGAGCCCCTGTTCGCCGAGGTGGTGACGGTGGTCTGCGGCGGTGGCCTGCCGCTGGACATGCCGCCGCCCGGCCCGGCGGAGCAGGCGGCGGAGTTCCTCGGCGACTGGCTGGCCGTGCTCCAGCCCGCGTTGCTGGCCCTGGCCGCGGCCTGGGCGCTCCGTTCGCGGCCGGAAACCGCGCCGGCCCGCTCGCGGGCGCGGGCCGGCGCCGCCTGGCTGGGGCTGGCGGTCGCCCTGCTTCCCACCGCGCTGCACGAGGCCGAGAACCGCCTTGCCCCCGAACCGCCCTTGTGGTGGCGCGAGTGCCTGGAGGACCAGGTGACTCCGCCGTCCCTCGTGGTGCCGCGCCTGGTCCTGGCCTGGCTGTTCTCCCCCGCCACAATGATCCTGCTGGCCGGTCTCGCGGGCGCGGGGATCCGGCCCCGCCTGACCGACCTGCGGAACGCCGCGACGGCGGCGGTGGTCGTCGTGCTGGCCGCGCTCCTGCCCGGCGTGCTCATCGGCCCGCCGCGCAACGCCGACGGCACGCCGCGTTACGCTCTGGCCGGGCGGACCCTGCCGTACGTGCTCGATCTGGAGACGGGGGAGCCGGTGAGCAGACTGCCTCGGGCGACCCGCACCTACGGGCAGTACGGCCTCGTGGTCCGCGACACGGAGCCCGGTCACTACGTGGCGGCGTTGACGAGCCCGTCGGGGCGGTACTTCCGCCTCTACCGGCTGGCGATGGACGCCGACGGCCGGGTCACGGTCGGCGAGAGGCTCACCCCCACGCGCGAGGGCACCGTCAACGGCCTGGCCGTCTCGCCCGAGGGCAGCATCGCCTACGGGCGGATGACGGACGAGGCGAGCTACGTGGGCACCCTGGAGCGCGAATGGCCGACCAACGGCTACGGCCTCCAATGGCTCGACACCAGGACGCTCGCGCTCCCCTCGTACAGCACACCGGGAAACACCCTGGCCACTCTCGACGTCGGCACGGGTGCGATCCGAGGCGTCGCCGCCCCGGCCGTGCACGAGCTCACCCGCCCGCTCCGGGTCCTTCCCGGTGGGCGGCAACTGCGCGCCCTCGGCTGGCCGGTCCGAGCACTCGTCCTGCACGAGGGGGCCCGGCTGATCAAGAATGTGCTCACGCTTGACTGCGGCCACATCGAGTCGCTCGCGCTCGCCCCGACCGGCCGCCACCTGCTGGTCGGCGTCGACAGGGAGGCCGACGAGATGGACAGGTCGCCCCTGGCCGGACTGCCGCCGTGTGGCGGCGCCGCCGCCCAGATTCTGCGTCTCGACCTCGAATCGGGCGAGATCCGAGTCGTTCCCGGCCGGCAGGAGCCCTTCGTCCAGGCGTGGTGACCGTCCTGCCGCCATGCGAGTCCGCTCCTCGGCGTCAGGGACACGGGCGTCGCTCGTCACTGGCACCTTCAGCCATTTCAACGAGTCCACCGTCACGGCCGAGAGGATCATGCGGGCCGTCTCTCGGCCGCCGTGCGGTCCGGTTTCCGGCGGCGGCCACGGAGAGAACCCGTTGACAAACTATGCTTTTCCTACATAGTTAGTAGGTAAACGTAAGGAGGGGCACGTGACCGCTCCCGCACACATCCCGCACGGGCGGCCGCGCAGGAGAGCGCACCTCGCGGCGCACTTCCCCGGCGTCGGCAGCACGACCGTCTGGCCCGGCCCCCGCTCCGGCAGCCAGATCTGCTTCACCTCCTTCCGTCACCTCGCGCGTACGGCGGAGCGCCGCAGATCTGACCTCCCCTTCCTCGCGAAAGGGCTGCGGCAGCGGGAGCCCTGCGAACCGGCTCGGCGCCCGGCGACCCTCGATCACCTCAGCGAGGGCGGGGCGGCCTGGAACGTGGCGACCACCTCGGCCGCCGAACCTCCGCCGCAGCGGCTACCTCGACAGGTCGGAGCCCTGCACGAGGACCGAGGAGTTCGTGTGAGTGGCCCGCGAGCCGCCTCGGCCTGCCCCCGTCCCGCGGACCGATCCTCCGAGAGGTAGACGACCACGTGAAATTCCTCGCCATCACCCTCATCGCGCACGGGCCCGACCCGCTGACCGGCCGGACCGCGTCCACCACCGAGCGGTTCCGGGAGGTCGTGGACACCGCCGTGCTCGCCGAGGAGCTGGGCTTCGACGGCTTCGGAGTGGGGGAGCGGCACGAGCGGCCCTTCATCTCCTCCTCCCCGCCGGTCGTGCTCAGCCACATCGCCGCTCGGACCTCCCGCATCCGGCTGTTCACCGCGGTCACCACACTCAGCCTGCTCGACCCCGTGCGGGCGTACGAGGACTACGCGACGCTCGACCACCTGTCGGGCGGCCGCCTCGAACTGATCATCGGTAAGGGGAACGGATCGGCCCAGGCGCGGCTCTTCCACGTCACGCCCGAGGACCAGTGGGACCGCAACCGGGAGGCGTACGAACTGTTCCGCAGGCTGTGGCGGGAGGACAAGGTCACCTGGGAGGGCCGCTTCCGGCCGTCCCTCACGGAGGCGGAGACCTGGCCACGCCCGTTGCAGCGGCCCATCCGCATCTGGCATGGCAGCGCCACCAGCAAGGACTCGGTCGATCTGGCCGCCCGCTACGGCGACCCGCTGTTCTCGGCCAACGTAACCAACCCCATCGAGCCGTACGCCGAACTGGTCGACCACTACCGCGAACGCTGGGCGCACTACGGGCACGACCCGGCCGGCGCGCTGGTGGGCGCGGGCAGCGCCGGCTTCTACGCGGCGCGCACCTCCCAGGAGGCGATCGCGACCTACCGGCCGATCTACGAGGCCCGCGTCGCGCTGTTCCGCCGGGCGGGCGTGGAGCCGGTCTTCCACTCGCTGGAGGACGCCATCGAGCGCGGGTCGATCCTCGTCGGCAGCCCGCAGCAGATCGTCGACAAGGTCCTCCGCTATCACCAGCGGCTCGGACACGAGGTCATGCACATCGGCGCGGACGCCGACGGCCTGACCCGGGCGCAGCACCGGACGGCGCTGGAGCTGTTCCAGAGCGACATCGCGCCCGTGCTGCGCGAGGAGATCCCGAGCAGACCGTTCCCCGCCCCGCCGGACACTCCGCGCGGCGCCGCCGTGCCCCCGCATGACACCGCCCGAGCCTCGCGGAGCGGCGTCACGCCCGCCCAGACAACCGCTGCGCAGAGCACCGCCACGCAGAGCACCGCCACGAGCAATGGAGTACCGGCATGAGCGTCCCGCGATCGGCAGCACAACCGGCACCACGGCCGGACCCCCAACCGGCCGGCCGCCCGGTTCCCCTGTCGATCCTCGACCTGTCCCCGATCCCGTCCGGCAGCGGCGCGGCGGACGCGCTGCGCAACAGCATCGACCTCGCCCGCAACGCCGAACGCCTGGGCTACCTCCGTTACTGGGTGGCCGAGCACCACTTCGCGGCCGGCGTCGCGAGCTCGGCCCCGGCGGTGCTCATCGGTTTCATCGCGGCCGCGACGAGCCACATCAGGGTGGGCTCCGGCGCGGTGCAGCTCGGCCACCAGACGCCGATCGCGGTGGTCGAGCAGTTCGGGCTGATCGACGCGCTTCATCCGGGCCGGCTCGACCTCGGGCTCGGCCGGTCCGGGCAGCGCAGGGCCGAGATCGTGGCGGAGGCCCATCAGACTCCCCAAGGCGCCCAGGCCCCCCAAGGCGCCCAGGCCCCCCAAGGCGCCCAGGCCCCCCAAGGCGCCCTGGCCGCCACGGCCGCCACGGCCGCCGCGCCGCGTGAGTCCCGCGTGGTGGACGGGCTGCTGATCCCGCCCGCGTTCTCCTTCGCCGAGGTCGCCCGCTCTCCGCGGCTCGCCCTCCAGGCCGCGCTGCTGCAGCAGCCGGGCGCGCGGACCCCCGACTTCGCCGATCAGGTGGACGAGGTCATCGCCTTCATCGAGGGCACCTACCGGTCGCGGGACGGGATCGAGGCGCACGCCGTACCGGGCGAGGGCGCCGAGGTGGAGCTGTGGATCCTGGGCAGCAGCGGCGGGCAGAGCGCACGGGTGGCGGGGGAGCGCGGACTGCCGTTCGCCGCCAACTACCACGTCAGCCCGTCGTCGGTGCTGGAGGCCGTGGAGGCGTACCGGGAGGCGTTCATCCCCTCCAAGGCGCTGTCCGAGCCGTACGTCGTCGTCTCCGCGGACGCGGTCGTGGCCGAGGACGACGCGACGGCCCGGGAGCTGGCCAAGCCGTACGGCCTGTGGGTGCGCGGCATCCGCACGGGCCAGGGGGCGATCCCCTATCCGACACCGGAGGAGGCGGACGCCCACGTCTGGAGCGACGCCGACCGGGAGCTGGTGGCCGACCGCGTGGACACCCAGTTCGCGGGCTCTCCGGAGACGGTCGCGGAGCGGCTGCGCGTGCTCCAGCGGGTCACGGGCGCCGACGAACTGCTCGTCACCACGATCACGCACCGGCACGCCGACCGGGTCCGCTCCTACGAGCTGCTCGCGGAGGCGTGGCAGGCGGGACGCGAGCCGGGGGCGGGGTCGTGACCGTCTCCGACCTCCGCGCGCCGGAGCTGGAGCGGGAGGACCCGCCGCTGCGGGTGGTGACCGCGCGGCGGCCGCTGCGCCTGGTCGCCGTGCTCGTGGTGCTGGTGCTGCTCGCGATGGCCGGCAACGCGCTCGTCACCAATCCCGCCTGGGAGTGGGAGGTTGTGGGGGAGTACCTGTTCGCCCCGTCGGTGGTGCGCTCGGTCGCGCTGACGCTGGAGCTGACCGCGCTGGCGATCGTCTTCGGCTTCCTCCTCGGCACGCTGCTCGCGCTGGCGCGGCTGTCGCCCAACCGGCTGCTGTCGAACGTCGCCAGAGGCTACGTGTGGGTGTTCCGGTCGGTGCCGCTGATCCTTCAGCTGCTGTTCTGGTACAACCTCGCGCTGCTCTACCCCCGGCTGACGTTCGGCGTCCCGTTCGGCCCGTCGTTCTTCGGCATCGGGACGATGGACCTGATCGGCCCGCTGACGGCGGCCGTGCTCGGTCTCACCCTGCACGAGGCGGCGTACGCGGCGGAGATCGTGCGGGGCGGGTTGCTGTCGGTCGACCACGGCCAGCGCGAGGCGGCCGCCGCGCTGGGCATCCCGCCCGTACGGCGGCTGCTGCGGATCATCCTGCCGCAGGCCATGCGGAGCATCGTGCCGAACGCGGGGAACCAGGTCGTCGGGCTGGTGAAGGGCACCTCGGTCGTCTACATCATGGCGCTGCCCGAGCTGTTCTACCAGGTCCAGGTGATCTACAACCGCAACGGCAGGGTCATGGCCCTGCTCCTGGTCGCGGCGATCTGGTACCTGATCCTGACCACCGTGCTGTCGGTGGCGCAGCACTACGTGGAGCGGCACTACGGCAGGGGCCACCGGTGAGCCCGGCCGGGACGGACACCGCCATGGTGGAGCTGCGGGGTGTGCACAAGAGCTTCGGTTCTCTCCACGTGCTGCGCGGCGTGGACCTGAGCGTGGGCCGGGGCGAGGTCGCGGTGATCGTGGGTCCTTCCGGCTCGGGCAAGTCCACCCTGCTCCGCACGATCAACCACCTCGAGAAGGTGGAGCGCGGCTCGGTGCGGGTGGACGGCGCGTTGCTGGGCTACCGCAGGGTCGGCGACCGCCTGTACGAGCTGCCGGAACGCGAGATCCTGCGCCAGCGCACCGCGATCGGGTTCGTCTTCCAGGCGTTCAACCTCTTCCCCCACCTCACCGTGAGGCAGAACGTCACCGAGGCGCCGCTGTCGGCGCAGCGCAGGCCACGTGCCGAGGTCGAGGCGCTGGCCGCGCACCTGCTCGACCGTGTGGGCCTGGCCGACAAGGCGGAGGCGTACCCCGCGACGCTCTCGGGCGGGCAGCGGCAGCGGGTCGCGATCGCGCGGGCGCTCGCGCTCGAACCCAAGCTGCTGCTGTTCGACGAGCCGACCTCCGCCCTCGACCCCGAGCTCGTGGGTGAGGTCCTGGAGGTCGTCAAGGACCTCGCCCGCAGCGGCACCACCATGATCGTCGTCACTCACGAGCTGGGCTTCGCCCGCGAGGTGGCCGACACCGTCGTCTTCATGGACGGCGGCCGGATCGTCGAGCACGGCCCGCCCGCCCAGGTGCTGGACGATCCCCGCCACGAACGGACCCGCGCCTTCATCGGCAAGGTCCGCTGACCTCCCTTCCGACCAATAGGAGACACCCGTGCACGCCACAGCCCGGCGGGCCCGCGTCCTGCCCGCCCTCGTCCTCCTGCCCGCACTGGCCGGCCTGGTCGCGGCCTGCGGGACGGATCCGTCCGACGGCCCCGCCGGTGATCGGCCGCCGGCCGTGGCGCCCGCCACCGGTGCCGGTCCGAACCTCGGCCCGGACCAGAACAGGATCCGCGCGGAGAAGGTGCCCGCGATCGCCGCCGAGGTGCCCGCGGCCGTCGCGGCCGACGGCGCGCTCACGGTCGGCTTCAGCGCCGACGGGGCGCCGCCGCTCGCGTTCCCCGCGACCGACGACACCACGCTGATCGGGGTCGAGACCGACATCGCCCAGCTCGTGGCCGACGTGCTGGGGCTGCGCCTGGACGCGCGAACGAGCTCCTGGGAGAACCTGTTCCTCGCGGCGAAGTCGGGCAAGTACGAGGCGGTCCTCAACAACGTCACGGTCACCGAGGAGCGCAAGGACGTCTACGACTTCGCCACCTACCGCGTCGACCAGCTCGCCTGGCAGGTGCCCGAGACGAGCCCGATCAAATCGATCACCAAACCCGCCGACATCGCGGGTCTGCGGGTGTCGGTCGGTGCCGGGACCAACCAGGAGAAGATCCTGCTCGACTGGGACCGGCAGAACAGGGCGGCCGGCCGGAAACCGGCCGAGATCCAGTACTACCAGAAGTACGGCGACGTGCTGCTGGCGCTCAAGTCGGGGCGCATCCAGGCGTACTTCGGGCCCAACCCCACGATCGCGTACAACATCGCGGTCAGCGGCGGATCGCGCATCGTGGGCACCTACTCGGGTGCGGGGCCGGACCTGCAGGGCCTGATCGCGGCGATGACGAAGAAGGCGAACGGCCTGGTCAAGCCCATCAACGAGGCGCTGAACACGGTGATCGCCAACGGCAGGTACCTGGAGGTGCTGAAGCGGTGGGGCCTCGCCAACGAGGCCGTCCCCAAGTCGCAGATCAACCCTCCGGGCCTGCCCAGGCAGGCCGCGTGAGCGCGAGCGCGGGGGAGCACGGCCGCACCGGCGGGGGCGTGCCCGGCAACGAGGCGCCGGCTCACGGGGCGCCGGACTACGCGGTGCCGGACTACGCGGTGCCGGACTACGCGGTGCCGGACTACGCGGTGCCGGACTGTGCGGTTACGGACTACGGGACGCCGGACTGTGCGGTTGCGGACTACGCGGTGCGCCATGTCGGGGTCGGCGATCCCGAGGCGGAACCGCTGCTGCGCGGCCTCAGTGTGGAGTACACGGCCCGGTACGGCGCCAATGACGAGCTCGCCCGCTTCCCGGCGCACGAGTTCGCCCCGCCGCACGGGGCGTTCCTGGTCCTCGTCGCCGGCGGCGAGACCGTCGCGGGCGGCGCGTTCCGCAGGTACGACGCGGTCACGGCGGAGCTGAAGCGCATCTGGTCCCACCCCCGCCATCGGCGGCGAGGACTCGGCCGGGCCGTGGTGCGCGCCCTGGAGCGAGAGGCGGCCGCGCGCGGGTACCACCGGGTCTACCTCACGACCGGCCCCCGCCAGCCGGAGGCGGCGGCGCTCTACCTGGCAGCCGGATACACGCCGCTGTTCGACGTGGACGATCGTCCCGTCAACGGCCCCCTTCCCTTCGTCAAGGACCTCTCCGGCGCCGCGGTTAGTGGTGAGCCGCTGCCGGAGGCCGGAGCGTTCCACGCGGGCACAACAGGAGGACCACTTTGAAGGTCATCAGGGGCGTGCTGCCCCTCGTTCTCGTGGCGGCCCTGGCCGCGTGCGGCTCCCAGACGCCGGCCGCGCCGGCCGGCGGCACCTCGCTCACCTGGGCCGTCGAGACCGAGCCCATCACGTTCAACCCCCATCAGTGGGCGCAGAACAAGGCCAGGCTGCTGGTGTTCGACCAGTTCGACGCGCTCCTCGCGCGCGGCGAGGACGGGTCGTTCGTCCCGTGGCTCGCCCGGTCGTGGCGGGTCTCCGACGACGGGCGCACCTACACCTTCGAGTTGCGCGACGACGTCACCTTCCAGGACGGCACGAAGTTCGACGCGGCGGCGGTGAAGGCGAACCTGGACAAGCTGCGCGAGCCCGGCTACAACCCGACGGTCGCCGCCATCCAGTTGCACGCCTTCGACAGGGCGGAGGTACTCTCGCCCACCACGCTCGAAATCCGGCTCAAGGAGCCGGACGGGCTGTTCCTCGACTTCCTCGCCTCGCCGTACGCCGGGCAGGTGTCCCCGAAGTCCCTCAGGGAGGCCAAGGACCTCAAGGCCGGCGGCCCGGACGTGGTCGGGACCGGCCCGTTCATCCTCGACCGGTACGTGCGGGGCCAGGAGGTCCACTACCGGCGCAACCCCCGCTACAACTGGGCGCCGCAGGGCAGAACACACCAGGGGCCGGCGTACCTGTCGGAGATCACCTATCGTTTCCTGCCGCAGGCGGCCGTCCGGGCCGGCGCGCTCACCTCCGGGCAGGTCCAGGTGGTCGAGGGCGTGGCGGCCACCGACATCCAGGCGATCAAGCAGGACCCGGCCCTGTCCTTCCGGTCGGCGCTCAACTCCGGCACGGCGTTCTCCTACTACTTCAACACCTCCCATCCGCCCTTCGACGACAGGCGGGTGCGGCAGGCGTTCCGGGAGGCCGTCGACCTCGACGCCGTGCTGGCCTCCGTCTATCAGGGCACCGCCACGCGGGCGTGGAGCGTCGTCGGCAAGACCAGCCCCTTCTACGACCCGACCCTGGAAAGGACGTACGGCGGGGACGCCGCGAAGGCGAACGCGCTGCTCGACGCGGCGGGCTGGACCGGGCGCGACGCCGAGGGCTACCGGACGAAGGACGGCAAGCGGCTGACGGTCCGCTCGGTGGCGTCGGCGCCGTTCGTCCGCGACCGCAGGGACATCCTGGCGCAGGCCATCCAGGCGCAGGTCAAGCAGACGGCGGGGATCGACTTCCAGGTGAAGATCGTGGACCAGGGCTCGGCGCAGAAGGCGCTCGACGACGACGCGTACGAGATCTTCGAGAACTCGCGCGGCGACTCCGACGTCGGGGCCGCGCTCAACCTCATCCTGCCGAAGGGCGGCGCGATCAACCGCACCCACTACGACGACGCCCGGCTCGACGGATGGCTCGCCAGGGCGTCGGCGAGCTCCGACGCCGCCGAGCGTAAGGCGCTGTATGCCAAGGTCCAGCGGAAGGTGGTGGCCGACGAGGCTGTCGTCTTCCCCGTCTACGTCCCCTCTGACCAGATCGCCGCGAGCAGGAACGTGCAGGGCCTGGGCTTCGATCCGGTGTCCGGGACGCCGCGCGACGCCTACGACGTGCGGATCGCGGCATGACAGCGGCAGTGCCGGACCGGCAGCCCACCGATCCGCCGTCCAGGACACCGCCGTCCACGACACCGCCTTCCGGAGCCTGGCCGTCCGTGACACCGGCGTCCGTGACACAGGCATCCGTGACACCGGCGCCCGTGACACCGGCGCCCGTGACACCGGCGCCCGTGACACCGGCGCCCGTGACACCGCCGTCCGCGACATCGCTCTCCGGGACCCGGCCGCCCTCGCGGCGGCGTGCGACCCTGCGCGCGCCCGCCTGGCTGAACGCGCCGGTGCGGAGGCTCGTCTCGGCCGTGGCCGTGCTGTGGGCGGCCGCCACGACCGCGTACGGCGCCCTGCTGCTGGCGCCGGGCGACACCGTCGACATCCTCGTGGGCGACGGCGCGGACACGCCGCAGATCCGCGCGCAGATCACCGCGGAGTGGGGGCTGGACCGCCCCGAGGCCGTGCGCTACCTGAGCTACATCGGCCGTCTGCTGCACGGCGACCTCGGCCGTTCCTACCAGTTGCAGCGTGACGTCGGCGAGGTGCTGGCCGGGCAGGTGGGGCCGACGGTGCGGCTGACCCTGGCGGCCGCCGCCGTCGGCGTGGTGCTGGCGCTGGTCCTGGCGGTGGCGACGGCGGGCAGGTCTGCCTGGCCGCGCCGGATCGTCTCCGCCGCCGAGCTGGTGGCGGTGTCGGTGCCGCAGTTCGTGATCGGCATCGTGCTGCTGTTCGTGTTCTCGTTCTCGCTCGGCTGGTTCCCCGTCTCCGGCGCGACCGACCCGCAGGCGCTGGTCCTTCCCGCGCTGGCGCTCGGCCTGCCCGTCGCCGGCGTGCTCGGGCAGGTGCTGAGGGAGGGCCTGGAACGCGCGCTCGAGCAGCCGTTCGCGGTGACGGCGCGCTCGCGCGGCCTCAGCGAGCGGGCCGTGGTGGCCCGGCACGCACTGCGGCACGCGCTCCTTCCCGCCGTCACCCTCACCGGCTGGTTCACCGGCGTCCTGCTCGGCGGGGCCGTCATCACCGAGGCACTCTTCGGCCGTCCGGGGCTCGGCCGGGTGACCATGCAGGCCGTCAGCGGCAAGGACATGCCGGTCGTGATGGCCGTCGTCATCCTGTCCGCGGCGGTGTACGTCACGATCAGCGCCCTGCTCGACCTGGCCTACCGGCTCATCGACCCCCGGCTCAGGAGCACCTGATGGCCGTCGCCGCCCCCGCCCTCAGGCCGGGCGCCCGCCCGCGTCCCGGTCTCGTCCTCGCCCTGCTCGTGCTGGCCGTCCTGGTCGTCGCCGTCGCGGCGCCCGGCCTGGTCACCGGGGCCGATCCGCTGGCGGCCGACCCGCTGCGGGCGCTGGCCCCGCCCGGCGCGGGCCATCCACTCGGCACCGATCACCTCGGCCGCGACGTGTTCGCCCGCGTCGTGTACGGCGCCCGGCACTCGCTCGGCATCGGGGTCCTCGCCACCGCGCTCGCGGTGGGCGCGGGCTCGCTGCTCGGCCTGGCCGCCGGGCTGGCGGCCCGCCTGGCCGGCGAGGCGCTGGCCCGCCTGTTCGACGTGCTGTCGACCTTCCCCGAGCTGCTGCTCGCGCTCCTGGTGATCGCGATCACCGGCCCCGGCACGTGGAACGTCGTCGCCGCGATCGGGATCGCCCAGATCCCCACGTACGCGCGGGTGGTCCGGGCGCAGACGTTCGTCGTGCGCCGCTCCGGCTACGTCGAGCAGGCGGTGACGTTCGGCCACTCGCGGGCGCGGGTCGTCGCCAGGCACGTGCTGCCGGGCGTCGTCGGGCCGGTCCCCGTGCTGGCCACGATGGGGCTCGGCCAGGCCGTCATCGCCACGTCCGGCCTCAGCTTCCTCGGCATGGGCCCCCAGCCGCCCGCCCCCGAGTGGGGCGCGATGCTGGCCGAGTCGCGCGACTACCTGCGCGTGGCCTCGTGGGTGGCCTTCGCGCCCGGGGTGGCCCTCACCCTGTCGGTCGTGTGCCTCACGGTCGCCGGGCGGCACCTCCAGCGGCGCTTCGAGGGAAGGACACCATGACAGAGCTCGCGATCACCCGCACCGACTCCGCGCCCGCCCCCGGCCCTGCCGCCGCTGCGCCGCTCGTCGCTGTGGAGGACCTGCGCGTCACCTTCCCCGCCACCGGCGTCGAGGCCGTACGCGGGCTGTCGCTGTTGATCGCGCCGGGGGAGTGCGTCGCCCTGGTCGGCGAATCGGGGTCGGGCAAGAGCGTCACGGCCCGCGCCCTCATCGGCCTGGCGGGCCCGGGCGCGCACGTGCGGGCGTCGGCCTTCCGCGTCGGCGGCGGCGACGCCCTGACCTTCGGCCCACGCGAGTGGCGCCGTCTGCGCGGGCGGTTCGCCGGGCTGGTCCTGCAGGACGCCATGGTCTCGCTCGACCCGTTGCGGACCGTGGGGGCCGAGATCGCCGAGGTGCTGGCCGAGCATGACGTGGTGCCCCGCCCGCAGCGCCCGCGGCGCGTCCGGGCGCTGCTGGAGGCGGTGGGCGTGCCCGACCCCGAGGTTCGCATGCGGCAGCACCCGCACCAGCTTTCCGGCGGATTGCGGCAGCGGGCCCTGATCGCCTCCGCCATCGCCGCCGAGCCCGAGCTGATCATCGCGGACGAGCCCACCACCGCCCTCGACGTGACCGTGCAGGCTCAGATCCTGCGGCTGCTCGCGGACCGGAAGGCGGCGGGGACCGCGCTGCTGATGATCAGCCACGACCTCGCCGTGGTGGCCGCGGTCGCCGACCGCGTCCTGGTCATGAAGGACGGCCTGGTGGTCGAGGAGGGCCCGGCGCGCGAGGTGCTGACGGCTCCGCGACACGAATACACCCGGACCCTGCTGGCCGCCGTGCCCTCCGCGTCCCCCCGGCCTTCCGGGTCTCCCGTGCCTTCCATATCTCCCCGGCCTTCCGCGTCTCCTGTGCCCTCCGCGTCTTCCTCGCCGGCCGCCTCAGCAGTGCCGCGCCGGCCGCAACGCTCCACCGGGGCCGGCCCGCGCGGCCCGGTGCTCACCGCCACCGGGCTGTCGGTCGCGTACGGCCCGCGCAGGGCCGTGGACGACGTCTCCTTCCATCTCCACGCGGGGGAGACGCTCGGCGTCGTCGGCGAGTCGGGGTCGGGCAAGACGACCCTCGCCCGGCTGGTCCTCGGACTGCTCGCGCCGGACGCGGGTGAGGTGACCCTGCGGGGCGGCCCGTGGAGCGGCCTGCCGGAGCGGGAGCGGCGCCCCCTCCGCCCGGCGGTCCAGGTGATCGCGCAGAACCCGCTGGACTCCTTCGACCCGCGCCACACGGTCGGCCGCCTGGTCGCCGACCCGCTCTCCGCGCTGCCGAGGGGGCGGCGCGGAGAGCGGGCGGCCGAGCTGCTGGGCAGGGTCGGCCTGCCGCCCGAACTGCTCGGCCGGCGTCCGCGGGAGCTGTCCGGCGGCCAGCGGCAGCGCGTGGCCATCGCCCGGGCGCTCGCGTTACGGCCCGAGGTGCTGATCTGCGACGAGCCGGTCTCCGCCCTCGACGTGTCGATCCAGGCCCAGGTGCTCGACCTGCTGGCCGAGATCCAGGCCGAGGACGGGACGGCGTTGCTGTTCATCTCCCACGACCTGGGAGTGGTCCGCCATCTGAGCCACCGGGTCCTGGTCATGAAGGACGGCCGCGTGGTGGAGGAGGGGGACGCCGGTGAAGTCTTCCACCAGCCCCGGCACCCGTACACCCGGGAGTTGCTCGCGGCGGTGCCCCGGCTTCCCGAGGTGGACGAAAGGCGGCGGTTGACAACCTGAGGAATCCTCAGGTTGACTTCGGTGAACCTGAGGAAACCTCCGGATATCCCCCTTTGTGAAGGAGAGGACGTTGGCCGAGGCGATCGCCGTCTCCGTGCACGACACCGCGCCCGTCTGGCGTGGCGACACCGCGGGCGACGCGCTGCGCCGTTCCGTCCACCTGGCCCAGGCCGTCGAGGCACTGGGATACCGGCGCTACTGGGTGGCCGAGCACCACAACACGCCCGCGCTGGCGACGTCGAGCCCGGCCGTGCTCGCCGGGTCCATCCTCGCGGCGACCTCCGCCATCCGCGTCGGCTCCGGTGCGGTGCTGCTGCCCAACCACTCGCCGTACGCGGTGGCCGAGCAGTTCGGCGTGCTGGCCGGGCTCCACCCGGGCCGGGTCGACCTCGGGCTCGGCCGTGCCTCCGGCGGGTCGGGGGAGGCCGCGGCCCGTCTCGGCGACCCGCGCCGGCTCGACTTCGGCGACGCGCTGCGCGAGCTGGGCGAGTACTTCTCCGGCGGCAGCGGCGGCGTGCGCGCGATCCCCGAGCCGGGCGTCCCGCCCGAGATCTGGCTGGTCGGGTCCAGCGCCTCCAGCGCAGCCGCCGCCGGCCGCCTCGGCCTGCCGTACGTGTACGCGCACGCGATCGTGGGCGGCGGGGCGCCGGAGGCGCTGGAGGCGTACCGGCGGGCGTTCCGGCCGTCGGCGGCCCTGGCCGGGCCGCACGCCTGCGTCGCGGTGATCGCGGTCGCGAACGACATCGACGAGCGCGCGCACCGGCTCGCCGCCTCGTTCGTGTACGGCCAGATCCTCATGCGCACGACCGACCCGGCCACCGTGCTGCCGACGGAGGAGGAGACGGCCGCCCACCGGTTCACCGCAGCCGAGGAGCGGTTCCTGCACGAGAAGATCGGCCCGCAGTTCGTCGGCGCTCCCGAGCGCATCGCCCCCCGCCTCGGCGCGTTTCTGCGCCGCACCCGCGCCGACGAACTGTTCGTGCTCACGCAGGTGCCCGACCATCTGGCCAGGATCCGTTCCTACGAACTGATCGCCAAGATCGTCTCGTCTCTGTAGTCGTGCGGTGCCGCTGGAGGACGGGCGGCGGGCGGCGCGGCGAGGGTCAGTCGTCGCGGGTGGTGATGCCCTCCAGGACCAGTTGCAGGAAGCGCGTGCTGCCGTCTCTGCCGGAGGCGGCCTGCTCACGCACCCAGGCCGCGCCGCTGAGGAGGTCGAACAGCTCCTCCGGCGTGAGGTCGGGCCGCACCCTGCCGGCCGCCTGGGCGGCGCGCAGCAGGTCGGCGCCGCTGCGGTGCATCGCGCTGCACATGGCGTGGGAGGGGGTGCCCTCGTCGTACATGCTCTGGGCGAGGATGCCGACCAGGCCGCGGAAGGTGCTGAAGTGCACGACGGCCTCGCGCATCCACGCGGTCAGGGCGTCGAGAGGGTCGGGTCCGGCGGTCAGTCGTTCGGCGTGGGCGACGAGGTTCTCCAGGCCGTCGCGGGTGGCGGCCTCCACGAGTGCGGCGCGGGTGGGGAAGTGCCGGTAGAGCGTGCCGATGGCGACGCCCGCCTGGCTCGCGATGTCCTCCAGCGAGGCGTCGGCGCCGGAGGCCTCGAACGCCTTGCGCGCGGCGGCCAGGATGGCGTCGTAGTTGCGCCGGCCGTCCGCACGCTTCGGGCGCTGGGCGATGTAGGGCTTGGCGTCCACCGGTACCTCCGCTTGACATCCTGAGGGTGCCTCAGGTTAAATTGCGGCCAATCAACCTGAGACGACCTCAGTATAAGTGCACGCTCTAACCTGAGGAAGCCTCGCCCTAGAGGGGGTTTCATGACCACCGAAAGCGTCTCCGGCGACGTTTCGGCCGGGGTGCCCCGGGACGTCCCCGGCCGCACGCGGGCCCTCATGCTCGCCGCGATCGTCGGCGCCGAGTTCATGCTCCAGCTCGACGGCACGATCGTGAACGTCGCGCTCCCGGCCCTGCAGTCCGACCTGCACCTGACGGTGGCAGGGGGATCGTGGGTGCCGAACGGGTTCTTCCTCGCCTTCGGCGGACTGTTGTTGTTCGCCGGCCGTCTCGGCGACGTGCTGGGACACCGCAAGGTCTTCCTCGCCGGAGTCGGCCTGATCGTGGCGGCCTCCCTGGTCGCCGGCCTCGCGCCGAACCTGGAGGTGCTGCTCGCCGGGCGGGTCCTGCAGGGCGCGGGCGCCGCGATCGCCGGCCCCACCGGTCTGGCACTGCTGGCGATCGTCTTCCAGGGCGAGCGGCGGCAGCGGGCCTTCGGGCTCTACTCCACGGTGACCGGGCTCGGCGCCTCCGCGGGAATGGTGCTCGGCGGCCTGCTCACCTGGGCGGGAGGCTGGCGCTGGAGCCTGCTGGTCAACGTGCCGATCGGGCTGGTCATCATGGTGCTCGCCGCCCGTGTCCCCGGTAAGTCCAGTGCTCCTGGTATGCCTCGTGTTCTGGGGGTGCGCAGCGCGCTGCTGAGCACCGCCGCTCTCGGCGCCGCCGTGTACGGCCTGGTCCACGCCGCGGAGCGGGGCTGGGGCGACCGCTGGACGCTGACGGCGCTCGGTGCCGCGGTCGTGCTGGCCGCCGTGCTGCTGCTGGTGGACCGGCGGGCCGCGGAGCCGCTGCTGCCCCCGGCGGTCTTCGCGGGCCGCGAGCGGGCCGGCGCCTTCCTGAGCCTGCTGCTGCTCGCCGCCGTCCTCACCGGCTTCCTGATCTACCTGGTCCAGTATCTCCAGGGCGTACTCGGCTTCAACGCGCTGCAGAGCGGCCTGGCCATCCTGCCGTTCGGCCTGGCGCTGCTCGTCAGCACCCAGCTGCTCACCAAACGCATCGCGAAGGCCGGACTCAAGACCCGCGCGGTGCTCGGCCTGGTGATCGTGCTGGCCGGGGTGGCGTGGCTGACCCGGCTCGACGGCGGCAGCGTCTACGCGGTGGACGTCCTTGCGGCCCTCGTGGTGATGGGGCTGGGCGTCGGCGTGGCGATCATTCCGCTCAACATGATCGTGCTGACCACCGTTCCGGCGGAGTACGCCGGAGTCACCGCGGGAGTGCTGCAGACCGCGCTCACCATCGGGGGCTCGCTCGGCCTTGCCACGATGCTGATTCCGCTCGGCACGGGGAGTCTCGCCGACGCCATCTCCTCGGTGTTCGCCTGGGCGTGCGGCGCGCTGGTGATAGCCCTGGTCGTGGCCCTGGTCTTCTGGTATCGCCCCCGAAGGCGAGGAGCCACCCCCGTCGCGGGGAACTGACGGGGTCGTCCGGGCAGGCCGGCGCGCCGGCCTGCCCGGAACAACAGTGGGTGGTGTCCTGCCTTCGGGTCAGGTCTGGTTGAACAGCGACAGGGTCAGGGTCGAGTGGTACTCGCCGGCGGCGACGTCGACCGGGGTGCGCAGGGCGAGGTCGGCGTTGACCTTCGAGGTGCCGATCTCGTCGGAGGAGTTGGCGGTCGACACCAGCAGCTCCTGACCCTGCAGACCCACCTCCGGGGCTCCGGTGCCGTCGGAGATGACACTGGAGACCGGCTCACCGGCCGACACCGCCCCGGTGGAGGAGTCGCTCAGCAGACGCGGCTTCCATCCCAGGTACTGCGGGCCGATGGTCTTGGCCGGGTCGTCGGAGGCGACGAACTGGCTCGACTGGCCCACGACCGCCCAGAACTCACCGGCGGGGATGTCCTCGGGGTTGCGGGTGTCGGACACCGTCACCGTCGGCAGGGTGCCGGTGAACTGACGGGCGGCGGCGTCGGACCCGTTCTCGGTGAGGGACACCCCGTTGTTGTCGGCGACCGTCATCGACAGCTGACCGGGCGTGGTGATGGGCTCGATCTTCACCGACACGTCGATGCCGCTGCCGGGGTTGTCGTCGGCCAGCGCCGGACCGGCCACGCCGGCACCGGCGAGCGCGACACCGAGCACCGACGCGGCGAGCACCTGCGTGGTCCTGTTGATTTTCATGTTCGCTCCATTTATGGGGGGCGGGGCCGGCCGGCTGTTCGGCCGGCCGGCCCTGGCGTGCGATGGCGGTGTCCCCGGCGCGTGAACGATGGTCACCGCCGACGCGGTCAGCGGTCGGCCGGGGACTCCCCTGGTGTCGTCAGCAGCTGGCCGCGGTGTAGGCGGCGTCGTAGGTCGAGGTGACCTGCTTGCCGCCGATCGTCGCGGTCGCCGTCACGGTGACCTTGCCGGCGTCGATCCGGGGGGCCCGGGTGTTGAAGGACTGGTAGGCCTGCTTGCCCGGAGCCACGTCGGCCACCGTCTTGGTGCCGTACGGCGTGGTCAGAGTGATCGTGGCCGGCACGTCGGAGTCGTTGACGGCCGTGACCGCGAGATACGCCGAGGTGCCGATGCAGCGGGTGGTGGCGGTGACGGTCAGCTTGACCGCGGGGGGCGGCGTGACGGCGTCGAGCGCGACCGCGAAGATGTGCATCGTCGCGACTCCGTTCGCCGCCCGTGCGCTGATGTTGGGCAGGTCGACGCGGGAGATCTCCTTGTTCTGCAGAGCCACGCCCGCGTAGTAGATGGTGGCGGCCGTGTTCTGCCGCTGGTTGTTCGGCCGGTTCTGGTAGGCGGCCACGACGGCGGCGTCACCCTCCGGCCTCGGCGCGCCGTACCAGTCGGGCGAGCTGAGGGTGAAGGTCTGCCTCGTGCCGTCCTTGTAGACGATGGTGGCCGGGCCGGACACCGCGCCGTAGGTGCCGGTCAGCAGGAAGCCGAGCGTCTTGCCGGTGCCGGTCACCTTGAGGGACTGCCCCGAGGCGATGGCGTTGTCGGGGGTGCCCACCGCGACGTTGGGCCACTTGAAGTTCAGCCCGTTCTTGGTGACGGTGGCCCTGGGGGTGACACCGACCGACGCCAGCGCCTGGGCGGAGATGCTGGCGCCGTTGCCGTCGATGCTTCCGGGGGCGGTGTTGGTGTCGTCGGTGACGCCGACGTTGCTGAAGAGCTCCTCCAGCGTCTTCTCCCCGCCGCCCCATACCTGCACCGTGGCCTTGGTGGACGTGGTCCAGGCCTCGCCCGCCTCGGTGCCGCTGACGACGGCGGTGAGGACCGCGGCGCCGGACGCCGCGCCGGTCGCGGGAGTGAGGGTGAACTCCACCGTGGCCTTCGCGTCCGGCGCCAGAGGCCCCACGTTGGCCTGCGCGGGGGCGACGGCCCACCCCTCCGGTGCCTGGAGGGCCACCGTCGCCGACGCCAGCGACGCCTCGACCGCCCGGACCGTGACCTGAACCTTGGCCCCCTGCCCCGGTGTGACCTCGACGGGCGCGGTCACCGAGACCTTCTGCAGCACGTACGCCCGGTAGGTGTGACCGGCCTGCGCCGTGATCGTGACGGCGTCGGGCTCGGTCTTGTCCACCTTGACCGTGCCGCCGGCGACGTCGATGAGCTTGTGGCGGCCGGTGAAGATGCCGCCGCGCACCTTGACGGCACCGTCGCGGTCGGGGGTGATGAGGTACTCGTCGGCCTGCCCGTCGCTCCAGGACGCGCCGACGGTGTGGCCGCCGCGGCCCCGCAGGCCCCGCACCTTGCCGTTGCGCCAGGCCTGCGGGAGCGCCGGCAGCACGTGCAGTTCGCCGGTGTGGCTCTGCAGCAGCATCTCGGCGATGCCGGAGGTGGCGCCGAAGTTGCCGTCGATCTGGAACGGCGGGTGCAGGTCGAACATGTTCGGGGCGAGCCTGGCCGGCGTCACGAGGAGACGCACCAGGTCGTGCGCCCGCTTGCCCTCCTCCATCCGCGCCCAATAGTTGATCTTCCAGGCGAGGGACCAGCCGGTGCCGTCGTCGCCGCGCAACTCCAGCGTGCGCCGGGCGGCCTCGTACAGCTCCGGGGTGCCGCGCTTGGTGATCTGGTGGCTGGGGTGCAGGCCGTAGAGGTGCGAGATGTGCCGGTGGTTGCGCTCGGTCTCCACCCAGTCGTACAGCCACTCCTGGATGTTGCCGCGCGAGCCGATCTTCATCGGAGGGAGCCTGTCCCTGGCGGCCAGGACCTGCGCCCGGAAGCTCGCGTCCACGCCGAGAACCTCGCTCGCCTCCGCGCAGCCGTTGAACAGGTCACGCAGGATCTGGTTGTCCATGGTCGGACCGGCGGCCACGCTGACGTTCGAGTGATGCGGGAGCTCCGGGGAGTTGGACGGGTTCGTGACCAGGTATCCGAGCTTCGGCTCCTCCACGAGCGTGTCGAGGAAGAACTGCGCCGCGCCCTTCATCGCCGGGTAGTTCTTCCTCAGGAACTCGACGTCGCCGGTGAACAGGTAGTGGTCCCAGATCATCGTGGCCAGCCACGCGCCGCCGGTCTGCCACATCCCCCAGAGCGCACCGTCGACGACCGAGGTCGCCCGCCACGCGTCGGTGTTGTGGTGGGTGACCCAGCCGCCGGCGCCGTACTGCACCTGGGCCGTGCGGGCGCCGGTCACCGTGAGATCCTGGATCATGCTGAACACCGGCTCGTAGCACTCCGACAGGTTGGTGGTGTCGGCGGGCCAGTAGTTCATCGGCAGGTTCGCGTTGATCGTGTACTTCGAGTCCCACTGCGGGCTCATCGAGTCGTTCCAGATGCCCTGCAGGTTGGCCGGCTGGGTCCCGGGCCGCGAGCAGCTGATCAGCAGGTAGCGGCCGAACTGGAAGAGCAGCGCGGAGAACTGCGGGTCGTCGACGGCCCCGTGCTGGGTGATCCGGACGTCGGTCGGCTGGTCGGCCGCGTCGGTGCGGTCCAGTTCGAGCGTCGTCCGCTTGAACAGGGCCTGGTAGTCGGCCACGTGCCGGCTGCGCAGCGCGTCGTAGGCCTTGCTCTGGGCGGCGTCGAGGTGCCGCCGCGCGATGCCCTGGTAGTCGCCGCTGACGTCCTTGTAGTTCACGTAGCTGGAGCCGATGGAGATCAGCAGCGTCACGCTGTCCGCGGCGGACACTTGGAGCGTTCCGCCCGAACTGGTGACGGCGCCGCCCTCGGCGACGGCCTTGGCCAGCGCCAGGAACTTGACCTGGCCGGTGATGCCCTCGAAGTTGCCCGAGACGCCGTCGAGCGCCACCGTGGTGCTGTCCGGGCTGGTGAGCGTCGTGCGCTGGGGGCTGTCGAACGTCGCGCTGAACGTGATCGAGCCGGGCTTGTCGGCGGTCAGGCGGATGGCGATGACCTGGTCGGGGGCGCTGGCGAATACCTCGCGCTTGTACCGCACGCCGTTCAGCAGGTAGGTGACGGACGTGGTGGCGGTGGTGAGGTCGAGCTGGCGGTTGTACTCCGTGAACCCGCTGGTGCCGGGGAAGGTCAGCCTGATGTTGCCGACGGTCTGGTAGGCGAGCTGGCCCGCGGGCTTGCCCAGCATGTTCTGGTCGATGAGGGTCTGGGCCTGGCTCCACTGGTCCTCGAAGACCAGGCGCCGGATCTCCGCCAGTGCCGACGCGCCCTTGGGGTTGCTCTGGTCGTACGGCCCGCCGCCCCAGACGGTGTCCTCGTTGAGCTGCAGCCGCTCGGCGTCGACGTTGCCGAACACCATGGCGCCGAGGCGCCCGTTGCCGATCGGGAGGGCGCGGAGCCAGTCCGTGCCGGCGCCCTTGTCGTACCAGAGCGCCATGTCGTTGGCTGCGCGTACCTCCGGGGGCGCCACCGATCCGGCGCGGGCGACCGCCGTCCACTGCATCGGCAACAGCAGGGCTCCGGCTCCGACCGTACCGATCTTCATCAATTGCCTGCGCGACAGGTCTGGCATCTCGCTTCTCCAAGCGCATCGCGGCCTTGCGGACAACCGGCACCCGCGCATGGACGACGAGCTCGCGAACGACGAGACGAGGGGGGTGCGAAGGGGCCGGCGGCTCAACGAGGCTCTGTGTGGGGGGAGTGACCGCAAAGCTACAAAGATTTGATGTATGCGTCAACGGTCGTTATCAAACAGTCCAAAATTGCGCATCTGTAACCGCTTGCGGCGGGAAACATCTAATCTTTGAGCCGGTGGCGCCGCCTGCCGCGGCGGCGTCCGCCGCCACCCGGGGCCGCCGGCCGAGCGGAATACGGTCGGAGCCCCGGGAAGACACCCCCGCATGAGGCTCCGGCCGGGACCGAGGGAACCCACTGCCATGTCACGCACAGAGGACGTAGTAGACAGCATCAAGCGGATGATCCTCGACGGGGCGCTCCGGCCCGGCGACCGCCTGCCCGTGGAGAAGGACCTCGCCGAGTCGCTGGGAGTCTCGCGCGGCGCGTTGCGCGAGGGAGTGTCGGCCCTGTCGATCCTCGGAATCGTCAGCACCCGGCAGGGTGACGGGACCTACGTCACGAGTCTCGACGCGACTCAGCTGCTGGCTCCGATGGGCTTCGTCGTCGACCTGCACGGCCAGGGCGACCCGCGGCACGTGTACGCCGTCCGGCGTCTGCTCGAATGCGAGGCGGCGCGGATCGCCGCCACCAGGATCACCGATGAAGCGCTCGGCCGGGCGAGGGAGCTGCTCGACGAGGCGGCCCGCATGGTCGGCCAGATCGACCACGACCACGAGCGTCTCATCGAGATCGACATCGCCTTCCACCGCATCATCGCCGCCCATTCCGACAACCCGGTCATGGTCGGACTGATCGAGGCGTTCGCCAGGCGGACCGTACGCGGGCGGCTGTGGCGCAGCCGGCACGAGGAGGACGCCGACCGGCGCACCCATGACGAGCACGTGGCGATCTGGACGGCGCTGGCGGCGCGCGATCCCGAACGGGCGCGCATCCGGATGGCCAACCATCTCATCGGGGTCGAGGAGTCCCTGAACCGCCTGCCCGGCGACGGCGACCCGCGCCGGGCAGGGGACCGGTGAGACGCCGCACGCCCTGCGCGCGCGAGCGCGTGGCGGAGTGGGTCAGACCGCGGTGACGGTCCACTGGAGGTTGGTGCTGGAGTCCGGCGCCCACAGCTTCACGTTGGAGCCGACGGTGGTGGTGCCGCCGCTGTCCAGGCACGTGTTCGTGCCGCGGTTGACGATCTGGTAGCGGCCGTTGCCCATGTCGGTCAGCTTCCACTGCTGGTTGTCGCCGCCGTTCCAGGACGCCTGCTTGCACAGCGCGCCGCTGGTGGAGTCGCCCCAGCTGTCGGCGACCATGCCGTTGGTGCGGTTGACGATGCGGTACCACCCGCCACCCAGGTCGACCAGCTGCCACTGCAGGTTGGTGCTGCCGTCCCAGTTCCACTGCTTGAGGTTCGACCCCGACGCCACGTTGCCGCCGCTGTCCAGGACGAGGCCGGTGGCGACGTTCGTGATGCGCACGTAGCCCGTCGGCGTCGAGCCGCCGCCGAGCGAGGGGATCTGGCCGTTGAAGGTCAGCTTGACCACGTACGCCGGCGCGCTGAACGGGGCGGTGGACGAGGGCATCGAGACATGCAGGCCTGAGCCGTCCTGGGTGCGGCCCGGCAGCGTGATGTACTGGCCCGCCGAGGAGCCGAGCAGCTGCACCGAGGCGAGGTTGCCCAGGTTGATCCGGTTCGAGCCCAGGGTCGTGATGTGCAGTGTGCTGCCCGGCCAGCCCAGCACGGTGGCGTACAGGACCGTGTTGTCCTTGCTGCGGGTGAAGCGGATGTCGGTGCCGGTCCCCGCCCGCGGTGTGGTGAAGGAACCGCCGCCCATCTGCGTCGGCCCCTCCCCGTAGACGGCCCAGGCGCGGGTCGAGTAGACGGACTCGCCGAAGCGCTTGAGGTGGTCCCCGATGCCCAGCAGGATCGACCGCTGCCCGGAGGGGATGGTGCCGTCGGCCATCGGGGCGATGTTCAGCAGCATGGTGCCGTTCTTGCTGACCCGGTCGATCAGCGAGTGCAGCATGGCGTTGAGCGAGTAGTAGCCGATGCCGTTGGTGTAGCACCAGCTGGAGCTGGAGATGCTGTCGTCGGTCAGCCAGTAGGGGTTCTGGATGGCGGCCGGGCCGCCGCGCTCGTAGTCGAAGACCTCGCCCCGGGTGTCGAACCCGTCCTTGTACGTCGCGACGACGTCCTTGTTCCAGGCCACCGCCTGGTTGTAGTAGTACGCCAGGAAGGCCAGCCGCCGCGACTCGTCGAGACGGCTGAGGTTGAAGTCCTGCCAGATGATGTCGGGCTGGTAGCCGTCGATGACCTCCTTGAGCTTGTCGTGCCACAGCTGCTGTTCGTCGGCGAAGCCGAGCTGGCCGTACAGCTTCTTGAGCGAGGCGGAGGACTGGGACGGCGCCCACTGGTAGAAGCCGGTGAAGTTGTAGGCGTGGTGCATGGCGACGAGCAGCTTCAGTCCCTTGGCCCGGACGGCGTCGGCGTGTAATCGCAGCAGGTCGAGCCTGGGCCCGGTGGCGACGGAGTTCCACTCGTTGGCCCTGCTGTTCCACATCGAATACCCGTCGTGGTGCTCGGCCACCGGGCCGGCGAATCGCGCGCCGGCGTCGGCGAACAGCTGCGCCCACTCGTTGGGGTCGAAGTTGCCTCCGGCAGACTTCAGCTTCGGCGCGAACTGCACCCAGTTGCCGGCCTTGTCCCGGGCGCCGTTGATGAAGTTGTGGTACGGCCACGCCGACGGATCACCGTAGACGCTCTTGTGGTGGTTGTTCTCGTTCGACCCGTTGTTGTACATGTTGCGCGGGTACCACTCGTTCGCGAACGCCGGGACGCTGAACACGCCCCAATGGAAGTAGATGCCGAACTTGGCGTCCTGGAACCACTCGGCGGCCGGCGGGTGCTGGTCGACCGACGACCAGCTCGGGCTGTAGCTCTGCGGCCCGGCCGTGGCCCACGCGGGGCCTGCCTTGAGGATGCCGGCGGCCGCGCCGAGGCCCGCCGTGACGAGCAGCTGACGGCGGCTGAACTGGAACGACGAAGACGAGGACATGCGGGGAACCTCTCTGGAGCGGAGGAGCTCTGCTGGGGCGTTCCCGACCGGCCGGTAGGCCTCGCCGGCCGTGCGCGGAATGGACGTCCTGCGCGCCGAGGACGTGCACTCGTGGATGTGTCGCGACGGTGCAACGACCTTCACCACATCGACATGGGATGTTTGTAAATCACCGATGGCGATCTGTCCAGGCTTCTCGCCGGACGGCGGACGCGGGCGCGCGTCCGGCGTCATCGCGGATACGACGAGCCCCCGAGGTCCGCGGGAGATCGGGCCGGGCCGGCAGCTCCGCGGACTCCGTGCGCGGCGTCGGCGTTTCCGCATGCCGGATGGCCTGGTGGCGATCCTGTTCATGTGTCCGGGCGCACAGACAACCCATGTCTGTGCAGTTGTGGAGCCCTCTGCCGTCGCGGGAACGGGTCGTCTGTACGTTTCACGCCCCGGCGGCGGCCGGTGGTGTGGTCAGTGTTGGGGTTGTGTGGTGGTGTCGGTGAGGGTGTGGCCGAGGTTGTCGCGTAGCCAGGTTTCCGTGGTGCTGACGTGCATGAGGGCGGCGGCGTGGGCGAGTGGGGCGTCGTGGTGGGCGAGGGCGTGGTAGATGGCGGCGTGTTCGGCGATGGTGCGGCCGGCGGCGTTCGCTTCGGCGAGGCCGCGCCAGACGCGGGAGCGGAGGGTGCGGCCGGCGATGCCGCCGAGGAGGGCGGCCAGTGATTTGTTGCCGGTGGCGTCGAAGACGGCGCGGTGGAAGGCGTCGTCGTGGTGGTTGAGTGCTTCGACGTCGTTTTGGGCGTCGATCATGGCGTTGAGGTGGCGTTCGACTTCGGTGAGCTGGGCGGGGGTGATGCGGGTGGCGGCCAGTCCGGTGGCGACGGGTTCGAAGAGGCGGCGTACTTCGGTGATTTCGAGGAGGTCGTCGCCGCGCATCATTTCGACGGCGAGGCCGACTCCTTCGAGGAGGAGTGCGGGGGACAGGCTGGTGACGTAGGTGCCGTCGCCTCTGCGTACTTCGAGTACGCGGGTGGTGACCAGGGAGCGGACGGCTTCTCTGAGGAGGTTGCGGGACAGGCCGAGTTCGGCGGCGAGTTCCTGTTCGGGGGGGAGCCGGGCGCCCGGGGGGAGGGTCCCGTCCTTGATGAGCTGCCTGATGCGTTCGATCGCCTGCTCGGTCAACGACATAGGAGGATTCTGATACCTCCGGGCCAGTGACCTCCACACGCCCCACTGTCCGGAGAGCCGGACATGCGCCGTCTCTGTCTGCCTCTGAACGCGAGAGCAGGCGATACGTCGGACCCTTCGCAGGTCAGTGCGAGGGATTTTCGTGATTATTCCCTAGGGTCTGGACACTGACCGGGGTTTGGTCATAAAAAGACATCCCATGTCCTGTCAGTGATGAGCCGGCTCCAGGCGAACCTCGCCGGGGTCTGCGGCGCCGTCAGCGGCGGCATGGCACCCGTGGTGCTTGAGAAGGAGAAACGATGGTACGCAGACGGTTCGCGCTCGCCGCGGCCTTGACTTTATCGGGGTGCCTCGCCGTGGCCTGCGGCGGGAACAGCGGGAGTGGCGAGAGCGGCGGCTCCGGCGGCGGTGGCGACGCCGCGGCGAAGCCGGTCATCGGCGTGGACTACCCGCGTTCGGACACCGACTTCTGGAACTCCTACATCAGCTACGTGCCGAAGTCCGCCGCCGAGCTGGGAGCGGACACCAAGACCACCAACTCCCAGAACGACATCGCGAAGCTCACCTCCAACGTGCAGACCCTGGTCGGGCAGGGCGTGAAGGCCGTGGTCATGGCGCCGCAGGACACCGCCGCCGTGGCTCCCACGCTGCAGCAACTCGAGAACAAGAAGATCCCCGCCGTGCTCGTGGACACGCGGCCCGACACGGGGAACGCCTTCATGGTCGTCCGGGCCGACAACCGCGCGTACGGGGAGAAGGCCTGCCGCTTCCTGGGCGAGAAGCTTCAGGGCAAGGGCAAGGTGGTCATGCTGGAGGGCGACCTGGCCTCCATCAACGGCCGCGACCGCACCGAGGCGTTCAACGACTGCATGAAGCAGAACTATCCCGGCATCAAGGTGTTCGGTGAGGCGACGAACTGGGACGGCGCGGTGGCCTCGCAGAAGCTCTCCACGGTCATGACCGCGAATCCGGACGTCAAGGGCGTCTACATGCAGTCGAGCTTCGCCCTCGCGGGCACGCTGCAGGTGCTCAAGCAGCGTGACCTGCTGGTGCCGCCGGACGACCCCAAGCACGTCTTCGTGGTCTCCAACGACGGCATCCCGCAGGAGCTCAAGGACATCGCCGCCGGCAACATCGACGCGACCGTCTCCCAGCCCGCGGACCTGTACGCCAAGTGGGCGCTGTCGTACGCGAAGGCCGCGATCGAGGGCAAGACGTTCCAGCCGGGCAAGACCGACCACGACAGCACCATCATCCAGGTGCGGTCCGGTCTGCTGGAGGACCAGCTGTCCGCGCCGCTCGTCACCGCCGACGGCGGCACGTACGGAGACATCCCCAGCGTGAAGTACGACGACAAGTCGCTGTGGGGCAACAACCTGAGCTGAGAGGGCGTGACCCATGGATGAGTTCGCGGGAGGGCCCGCGAGCCCTCCACCCGCTCGCGACGGCGGGCGGACCCGCACGGGCTCGCCCGTCGCCGAGGCGGAGCGCATCACCAAGAGATACGGCGAGACGGTGGCGCTCGACCGGGCGCACATCACGATCAACCCGGGGGAGACGCACGCCCTCGTCGGCCGCAACGGCGCGGGCAAGTCGACCCTGGTCTCCATCCTGACGGGGCTGCAGGCGCCCGACGACGGCGAGGTCCGCTTCGCCGGGGCCCCCGCTCCGCGGCTCGCCGACCGCGACGCCTGGCGGGAGCGGGTCGCCTGTGTCTACCAGAAGTCCACGATCATCCCCGAGCTGACCGTGGCGGAGAACCTGTACCTGAACCGGCACGATCGGAACCGGTTCGGGCTGGTCGGCTGGAAGGGTCTGTGGCGGAAGGCGGCCGAGCTGCTGGAGGCATGGTCGGTGGACGTCGACGTCCGCCGGCCGGCCGGGGAGCTCGGAGTGGAGCAGCGGCAGTTCGTGGAGATCGCCCGGGCGCTGTCGTTCGGCGCGAGGTTCATCATCCTCGACGAGCCCACCGCCCAGCTCGACGGCGCGGCGATCGCCCGTCTGTTCGACCGGATGCGGGCGATGCGCGAGCAGGGGATCACCTTCCTGTTCATCAGCCACCACCTGCAGGAGATCTACGAGATCTGCGACACGGTCACCGTCTACCGGGACGCCCGGCACATCCTCACCGCACCGGTGGCGGACCTGCCGCAGGGCGAGCTGGTGGCCGCGATGACCGGTGAGGCCGCGGGCCTGCGGGAGCACGCCGTCCGCCCGCCGGTCGCGGCGCAGACCCCGGTGGTCCTCGACGTCCGGGGCCTGTCCGACGGCGACGTCTACCGGGACGTCGACATCCAGGTGCGGGCCGGGGAGATCGTGGGGCTGGCGGGCCTGGGCGGCAGCGGGAAGACCGAGCTGGCCGAGACCCTCGTCGGGCTGCGGGCATCCCAGGAGGGGACCCTGGAGGTCGCCGGGAGCCGCCTCCGCCCCGGAAGCGTGCCGGAGTCGCTGGCCGCCGGTGTGGGCTTCGTGCCCCGGGACCGCCACCACCAGGGGCTCGTCCCCCTGATGTCGATCGCGGATAACGCCACGATGACCGTGCCCGAGCGGCTCGGACAGGCGGGGTTCGTCAGCGGCCGCCGCAAGGACGCACTGGCCCGCGAAATGATCAAAAACCTCGCGATCAAGACACCCGGCCCGGAACTCCCCGTCTCCGGGCTGTCCGGCGGCAACCAGCAGAAGGTCGTCATGGCCCGGGCCCTGGCGAACGACCCCCGTCTGCTCGTGCTGATCACGCCGACCGCCGGGGTCGACGTCCGGTCGAAGGAGTTCCTGCTCGGCAAGGTCGAGGAGATCGCCGACACCGGGACCGGCGTCGTGATCGCCTCCGACGAACTAGACGACCTGCGCCTGTGCAACCGGGTGCTGGTGATGTTCCACGGCCGCGTCGTCGCGGAACTGGCCGCCGGCTGGCACGACCACGAGATGGTGGCCGCCATGGAAGGAGTCGACCTCGATGCCTGAGACCACCGCCGCACACGCCACGGCGGGACACCCGCCGAGCCCGCCGGGCCCGGAGGAGGCGGAACGGCGCCGCCCGAGGATCCCCCTGGCGCGGCTGCGGGACTTCGCGCTGGTCCCCGCGGTCATCGTGATCGCGATCGTCGGGCAGATCGTCAACCCGATCTTCCTGCAGAGCGACAACCTGATCAACATCCTGCAGACGATGTCGGAGATCTCGCTCCTCGTCCTGGCGCAGACGCTCGTGCTGATCGCGGGCAGGATGGACCTCTCGCTTGAGTCGACCTTCGGGCTGGCGCCCGGCGTCGCCGCCTGGCTGACGGTCGCGAGCGGAACGGGGGCCGGGCTCGGCCTGCTGCCCGGCGCCTGGGGGATTCCCATCACCCTCGCGGTGGGGGTGCTGGTCGGAGTGGTGAACTCGCTGTTCATCGTCCGCTTCGGGCTCAACGGCTTCATCGTCACGCTGGGCATGCTCATCGTGCTGCGCGGCCTGCTCACCGGCATCTCCGGCGGGCAGACCTTCTTCAACCTCCCCGACTCGATGACCTACTTCGGCTCCACGATGTGGCTCGGCGTGCCGGCGTCGATCTGGATCTGCCTGCTGCTGTTCGCGGCGGGCATCGTGGTGATGGGCTTCACCCGGTTCGGCCGGGCGCTCTACGCGATCGGCGGCAACGTCGACGCCGCCAAGGCGGCCGGTATCCGCACCGACCGGGTGCTGTGGATCACGCTGATCTCCGCCAGCCTGCTGGCCGCGATCGGCGGCCTCCTGCTGACGGGCCGGCTCGCCTCCGTCGCCGCCGCCCAGGGCGACGGCGCGATCTTCACGGTGTTCGCCGCCGCCGTCATCGGCGGCGTCAGCCTCAACGGAGGCAAGGGCACCGTGTTCGGCGCGTTCACCGGCATCCTGCTGCTGTACATGATCCAGAACGTCCTCACTCTCGCAGGCGTCCCCGCGCAGTGGATCCAGGCGCTCAACGGGGCGATCATCCTCACCGCGCTCGCGATCTCCCGCCTCACCGGCGGCAAGTCGCAGGACTGACGGGTTCCGCCGACCCGGGCGATCTCGTACGCGCCCGGGCCGGCGGCGTCCGCGCGGGGCTCGGCGCCCGGACGCGTACGAGACGGTTGAGAGAGGAGCGGCGGGTTATGAGGGGAGCAGCGGCAGCAACGCGTTGAGGCGCCCGGACGCGAAACCCGACAGGTCGAGCGAGCAGAAGGTGAAGCCGGCGCCGCGGACCGCGGCGTCGACGCGCTCGCGCAGCTCGCACGCGCGGGGGATCTCGGCCTTCGGCACCTCGACCCGGGCGAGCGTGCCGCCGGCGTGGGCGCGCACCCGGCACACCGGGAAGCCGAGGTCGCGCAGCGCGGCCTCGGCGGCCTCGATCCTGCCCAGGACCTCCGGGGTGACCGGGTCGCCGTAGCTGACCCGCGAGGCCAGGCAGGGCGCGGCGGGTTTGTCCGCGGTGACCAGGCCGAGCTCCCGGCTGACCGCGCGGACGCCGGCCTTGGTCAGGCCGGCGTCCACCAGCGGAGTGACGGCCCCGCGCTCGGCCGCGGCCCGCTGCCCGGGCCGGTGGTCGCCGAGGTCGTCGAGGTTGGTGCCGAGTGCGATCCTGGCGCCCATGGCGGCCGCCAGCGGCGCGAGCGCGTCGAACAGCGCGGACTTGCAGTGGTAGCAGCGGTCGCGGCCGTTGGCGGCGTACTCGGGCCGGTCGGCCTCGTCGGTGCAGACCTCCAGGTGGGTCAGCCCGTGGCGGCGCGCGAAGTCGCGGGCCGCGGCCCGTTCGGAGGCGGCGAGGCTGGGGGAGACCGCGGTCACGGCGAGCGCCCGGGTGCCGAGCACCCGGGCGGCGGCGAAGGCGAGCAACGCGGAGTCCGCGCCGCCGGAGTAGGCGACGACGATCGCACTCTCCTCGCGCAGCCGCGCCGTCAGCCGCTCCATCAGCCGCGCCGGGGCGTCGTTCTGGGCGCCGTCCGGGGGGTTCGCCGTCGTCCGGTCCGCGGGAGCAGGGCGGTCACTCACCTGGGCCTCCATATGTACGTGTGCCGGCGAGGCTCTCCTCGACCCCGAGGACGTGCAGGGCGGCGTGGAGCCGGGCCCGCTCGGCGTCCCGCGCCAGCAGTGCCCGATGCACGGCCCGGTGCTCCCGCAGGGTGCGCTGGGCCGCCTCGGGGTCGCTCATGCCGCGCCAGATCCTGGCCCGCACGGTGCGGCCGGACATGTTGTGGATGACCGCGGCGAGCACGGCGTTGCCGCAGTGGGAGGTGATGAGGGCGTGGAAGTCCTGGTCGAGGGCGACGAGTTTCTCGTGGTCGATCACGTCTGCCGCGGCCACCTTCTCGGCGTCGTCGAGCAGCTCGCCCAGGCGGGCGAGATCGGCGTCGGTGATGCGCGTGGCGGCGAGGGCCGTCGCCTCCGCCTCCAGGATTCTGCGTACGTGCAGGAACTGCCCGGCTCCGGCGTCCAGGTGGATGTCGGCGACGAAGCTCATCCCGTCGAGCAGAAGGCCGGGGGACAGGCTGGTGACGTAGGTGCCGTCCCCCTGGCGCGTCTGCAGGACCCGCATGGCGATCAGCGCGCGTACGGCCTCACGCAGGGTGTTGCGGGCGACGCCGAGCTGTTCGGCGAGGTCCTTCTCGGCGGGAAGCTTCTGTCCGGGGCGCAGCTTCCCGTCGATGATCATCTGTTTGATCGTGTCGATCGCCGTTTCGATGGCGCCCACTCAGCCTCCCCAATGGTGGCCATCAGGGTAGCGGTAGCCGGCGATCGACTCGGGGTGCATGCGGGCGCTGTAGCCGGGGGCCTCGGGCAGCCGGTAGTGGCCGCGCTCGATGCGGACGGGGTCGGTGAAGTGCTCGTGCAGGTGGTCGACGTACTCGAGGACCCGGCCCTCCAGGCTGCCGCTCACGCAGACGTAGTCGACGACGGACATGTGCTGGACCAGCTCGCACAGGCCCACACCCCCCGCGTGCGGGCAGACTGGCACGCCGAACTTGGCCGCCATCAGCAGCACGGGGACGATCTCGTTGACCGACGCCAGCCGGCAGGAGTCGATCTGGCAGTAGTCGATCGCGCCGGCCTGCAGGAGTTGCTTGAACATGACGCGGTTGTGGCAGTGCTCACCGGTGGCGACGCCGACGGGGGCGACGGCCTTGCGGATGGCCGCGTGCCCGAGGACGTCGTCGGGGCTGGTCGGCTCCTCGATCCACAGCGGCTCGTACGGCGCGAGCCGGTTGACCCACTCGATGGCCTGGGGCACGTCCCACACCTGGTTGGCGTCGATCATCAACGTGCGCTCGCCGAGCTCCTCCCTGGCGATCGACAGGCGGCGGATGTCGTCCTCGATGTTCGCGCCGACCTTGAGCTTGACGTGCGTCCAGCCGTCGGCGACGGCCTCACGGATAAGGTGGCGCAGCTTGCCGTCGTCGTAGCCGAGCCAGCCCGGGGTGGTGTTGTAGGCGGGGTAGCCGCGCCCGGCGAGCTCGGCGATCCGCTCCCCGCGCGTCGGCGCGAGCCTGGCCAGCATCTCGACGGCCTCGGCGGGGGTCAGCACGTCGGACAGATAGCGGAAGTCGCAGGCGGCCACCAGCTCCTCGGGCGACATGTCGGCGAGGAGGCGCCACAGCGGCACGCCGGCCCGGCGTGCGGCAAGGTCCCAGGCGGCGTTCAGCACGGCCGCGGCGGCGAGGTGCACCACGCCCTTCTCCGGGCCGAGCCAGCGCATCTGGCTGTCGGACATGATCTCCCGGTAAAGGCCGCCAAGGTCGCCTGCCAGCTCGTCCACGTCACGCCCGGCCAGCCGGGCCCCGATCTGCCGGGCCGCGGCCACGCACAGGTCGTTGCCGCGCCCGATGGTGAACGTCAGGCCGTACCCGGCCAGGTCGCCGTCGGTCTCCAGCACCACGTACGCCGCCGAGTAGTCGCCGTCCGGGTTCATCGCGTCCGAGCCGTCGAGTGTCGCGGAGGTGGGAAACCTGATGTCGATCACGTCCACAGAAGTGATCACCGGCATGGGCGGACTCCAATTGGTCGGATGAATATGGATCGAACAGTAAGGTCACCGGGAGCGATGGTCAAGAGAATCCGCAAATGCCCCATAGGAGGCTTTACTTCAACCCGATGAATCTGACAGGCTCGGCACCACATACGCACCTGTGACACCAGCGGGAGAAGGCAGATCGTGAAGCTGTTGCGAGTGGGTCCGGCGGGTGAAGAGCGGCCTTGCGTGTTGGGACCGGACGGGCGGGTGCTCGACCTGTCGTCGCTGACGGCCGACATCGACGGCGCGTTCCTCGCGGGAGGAGGCGTCGAGCGCGTGCGGACCGCCCTGGCGGAGGGCGCCCTGCCCGAGGCCGGGCCGTACGAGCGGGTGGGCGCCCCGATCTCCAGGCCCGGGAAGATCGTGTGCATCGGCCTCAACTACTCCGACCACGCGGAGGAGACCGGGGCGGCGATCCCCGCCGAGCCGGTGGTGTTCATGAAGGCCTCCAACACGCTCGTCGGTCCCGACGACGAGGTGCTGGTGCCGCGGCGCAGCGTGAAGACCGACTACGAGGTCGAGCTGGCGGTGATCCTCGGCCGTACCGCCCGCTACCTGGACTCCCCGGACGACGCGGCCGAGGTGATCGCCGGGTACGCGATCGCCAACGACGTGTCGGAGCGGGAGTTCCAGAACGAGCGCGGCGGCCAGTGGGACAAGGGCAAGTCGTGTGAGACGTTCAACCCGCTCGGCCCGTGGCTGGTGACGGCCGACGAGGTCGGCGACCCGCAGGCGCTGGGATTGCGGCTGTGGGTCGACGGCGAACCGCGCCAGAACGGGAACACGAAGAACCAGATCTTCGGCGTGCATCACGTGATCTGGTATCTCAGCCAGTTCATGGTGCTGGAGCCGGGCGACGTGGTGAACACCGGCACCCCGGCGGGGGTGGCACTCGGCCGCGGCCCGCAGGCGTACCTGCGGGAGGGCCAAGTGGTGGAGCTGGAGATCGACGGCCTCGGCCGCCAGCGCCAGCGGGTGGGCCAGGCATGAGTGAGGAGTTCGAGGGCCTGGTGGCGATCGTCACCGGTGGGGCCTCGGGCATCGGCAGGGCCGTCGCCGAGGAACTGGCCGCGCGGGGCGCCCGGGTCGCCGTCCTGGACCTCAAGGACACCGAGTTCGTCTGCGACGTCACCGACGACGCCTCCGTACGCGCGGCGGTGGCGGCGGTGGCGGAGCGGTACGGCAGGATCGACGTGCTGGTGAACAACGCGGGCATCGGCGCGCAGGGCACGGTGGCCGACAACGACGACGCCGAGTGGCTGCGCGTGTTCGACCTGAACGTGGTGGGGATCGCCCGGGTGACCAGGGCGGCGCTGCCGCACCTGCGCAGGTCGCCGCACGCGGCGATCGTCAACACCTGCTCGATCGCCGCCACTGCCGGGCTGCCGCAGCGGGCGCTGTATTCGGCGTCCAAGGGGGCGGTGCTCGCGCTCACCCGCGCGATGGCGGCCGACCACCTCCGCGAGGGGATCCGGGTCAATTGCGTCAACCCCGGCACCGTCGACACCCCCTGGGTCGGCCGGCTGCTGGACGCCGCCCCCGATCCGCAGGCCGAGCGCGCGGCGTTGTGCGCCCGCCAGCCGCACGGCCGCCTGGTCACGGCGCAGGAGGTCGCCCACGCCGTCGCGTACCTGGCCAGCCCGCGTGCGGGGTCGACGGCCGGGGTCGAGCTGGCCGTGGACGGCGGGATGTCCGGCCTGCGGCTGAGGCCGGTGACCTCGTGAAGCTCTCCCTCGGGCCGTACGGGCTGGGCACCGCGCCGCTGGGCGGGCTGTTCGCGCCGGTGAGCGAAGAGCAGGCCGAGGAGGCGCTGGCCGCGGCGTGGGAGGCGGGGATCCGCTACTTCGACACCGCGCCGCACTACGGGACCGGGCTGGCGGAGGAGCGTCTCGGACGCTTCCTGCGCGGCCTGCCCGGCCAGGCCGCCGGGGAGGCGGTCGTCTCCACGAAGATCGGCCGCGTCCTCGTGCCCGGGCAGGGCGAGGAGGACGGGTTCCCCGGCCGCACGCAGTATGTGCGGGTGCGGGACTACAGCCGCGACGGGGTGCTGCGCTCGCTGGACGACAGCCTGAGACGCACCGGGCTGGACCGGTTCGACCTGGTGTTCATCCACGACCCGGACGACCACTGGGAGCAGGCCGCGGGCGAGGCGTACCCCGCGCTGGCCGAGCTGCGCGACCAGGGCGTGGTCGGCGCGATCGGCGCAGGGATGAACCAGGCCGAGATGCTGACCCGGTTCGTCCGCGAGACCGACCTGGACGCCGTGCTAATCGCGGGACGCTACACGCTGCTCGACCGCTCCGCCGCCGGGGAACTGCTGCCCGAGTGCGAACGGCGTGGTGTCGCCGTCGTCGCCGGCGGGGTGTTCAACAGCGGTGTCCTCGCCGGCGGCACCACCTTCGACTACGACGCCGCCCCGCCGGCCGTGCTGCGGCGGGCGCGCGAGCTGGAGCGGATCTGCGCGTCGCACGGCGTGCCGCTGCCCGCCGCGGCCCTGCTGTTCCCGCACCGGCATCCGGCCGTCACCACGGTCCTGTTCGGCGCGCGCAGCGCGGAGGAGGTGCGGGAGGACCTCGATCTGGCCGCCACCCCCGTGCCCGGGGAACTGTGGGAGGAGCTGGACCATGCGGGTTGAGCTCGCCTACGGCACGGACGGTCTCGTGCTGGACCTGCCGGACGACAGGACCACGGTGATCGCGCCGGTCGCCAGGCCCGCCGTGGCGGACGAGGCCGCCGAGGTGCTGCGGGCCCTGCGCGAACCGGTCGCGGGCCCGCCGCTGCGGGAACGGGTGCGGCCCGGCCAGACGGTGGCGATCTCCGCCTGCGACGGCACGAGACCCCAGCCGCGCCACCTGATGATCCCGGCGATCCTGGCCGAGCTGGACGGGATCGTGCACCTCGACGACGTGGTGATCCTGGTGGCCACCGGCACCCACCGCGGCAACACGGACGAGGAACTGCGCGCGATGTTCGGCGACCAGGTCGTCGACGCCGTGCGGATCGTCAATCACGACGCGCGTGACGCGTCGTCCCTGAGGTGGATGGGCAGGCACGGCAAGGACGTCCCGGTCTGGCTGAACCGGGAGTGGACGGACGCCGACGTGCGGATCACGACCGGCTTCGTCGAGCCGCACTTCTTCGCCGGGTTCTCCGGCGGGCCGAAGCTGGTCGCGCCCGGGCTCGCCGCCCTGGAGACCGTGCTCACCCTGCACGACGCGGCCCGGATCGGCGACCCCCGGGCCACCTGGGGCGTCATCGAGGGCAACCCGGTGCACGACGACGTCCGCGCCATCGCGGAGGCGACCGGAGTCACCTTCGCCCTCGACGTCGTGCTCAACCGGGAGCAGAAGATCGTGCGGGCGTTCGGCGGCGACCTGCCGCCGATGCACGCCGCCGCCACGGCCGTCGCCCGAGCCGTCGCGATGCGGCCGGTCGCCGAGCCCTTCGACGTGGTGGTGACCACCAACGCCGGATTCCCGCTGGACCAGAACCTGTACCAGTCGGTGAAGGGCATGAGCGCCGCCGCCCAGGTCGTGCGGCCCGGCGGCACGATCGTCTGCGCCGCCGAGTGCCGGGACGGGTTCCCCGACCACGGCTCCTACCGCGACATACTCACCTCCGCCGCCTCCCCCGACGCGCTGTTCGAGGAGATCTCCCGCCGCACCGAGACCGTGCCCGACCAGTGGCAGGTCCAGATCCAGGCCCGCATCCAGCGGCACGCCCGCGTGGTCATGCACACCTCGCACCTGGACGACGCCGACCTGGCCGCCGCACACCTGGAGCAGACCGGCGACATCGCCGCCACGGTGCGGGACCTGCCCGGCCGGGTCTGCGTCCTGCCCGAGGGGCCCATGACCATTCCGTACCTCGGGGGAGGATGACCGTGCTCCGCTACCCCCTGATCCATCCGCCGCTGCTGTCCGCGCTCGCGGCCACCGGCCACGGGTCGCGCATCCTGCTCGCCGACGCCAACTACGCCCACGCCACCAACGTGCGGGCCGGCGCCCCGGTGATCCACCTCAACCTGCGTCCCGGGCTGGTCCGCGTGGACGACGTCCTGGAGGTTCTCGTGGACGCCGTGCCGCTGGAGTCGGTCCACTCGATGCGTCCGGACGAAGGCGGCGAGCCCGAGGTGCTCGCCCGCTACCGGGAGCTGCTCGGCCCGGACCTGCCCATCGAGGCGATGGACCGGCTCGAGTTCTACGAGGCCGCGAAGGGCCCCGACGTCGCCTTCGCGGTGGCGACCGGCGACGACCGGCTCTACGCGAACCTCCTGCTGACCGTCGGATACATCCTTCCGTCATGAACAGGCGTCCCCTCATGAACAGGCGTCCCCTCATGAACAGGCGGAGCGACCGCGACCGCGCGCCGTCGGGCGGGAGGAGGCCGTGAGCGACGCCCTCGACCTCGGTTACGCGCGCCTCGACCTCGGCCGCGAGGCGCGCCAGGGCCTGCCCGAGATCGTTTACGGTCCGGGCAAACAGGTGACCGAAATCGCCGGAATCGTCACCGCGCTGCTCGGCCGCAACACCGGGCCCGTCCTGGTGACCAGGGTCGACCCCGACGCCGCCGCGGCCGTGCTCGGGCGGGTCCCCGGCGGCCGGTACGACCGGGACGCCCGGCTGCTGGTCTGGCGCGAGGCCCGGGCGATCGAGCACACGGTCGCCGTGGTGACGGCCGGGACCGCGGACGGCCCGGTGGCCGCCGAGGCCGCGGCCGTCGCGTCCGCCCTCGGCCTGCGCACCACCCTGATCAGGGACGTGGGAGTGGCCGGGCTGCATCGCGTGCTCGCCGCCGTCGAGGACCTGCGCGCGGCCGACAGCGTCGTCGTCATCGCCGGTATGGAAGGGGCGCTGGCGAGCGTGATCGGCGGCCTGGTAGAGACGCCGGTGATCGCCGTGCCCACCAGCACCGGGTACGGCGCCGCGCTGGAGGGCGTCACCGCCCTGCTGGCCATGCTCACCTCGTGCGCGGCGGGGATCACCGTGGTCAACATCGACTCCGGATTCGGCGCCGCGCTCGCGGCCTTCCGCCTCACGAGGAGGCCGAGGTGATCTGTTTCCTGAATCCGTTCACCGGCCTGGCCGGCGACATGCTGCTCGGGGCACTCCTCGACGCGGGCGCCTCGCTCGACGCCGTACGCCGGGCCGTCGCCCTGACCGGCCTGACCGGGTGGCGGCTGGACGCCGAGCGCGTGCGGAGCGGAGCGCTGACCGCCACCCGCGTCCTGATCGACGTCGAGGACGACGCCGGTGAGCGCCCCGCCGCGGAGCTGATCGCGATGGCGGCCCGGGCCGGCCTGCCCGTCGCCGACGCGGCGCTGACCGCGATCGCCGAGGCCGAGGGCGCGCTGCACGGTGTTCCGGCCGCCGATGTGCATCTGCACGAGCTCGGCGGGCACGACACGCTGATCGACATCGTCGGCTGCGCGGCGGCCCTGCGCGACCTCGGCGTGACACGCGTCCACTGCGCACCGCTGCCACTGGGGAGCGGCACCGTGCGGACCCGTCACGGCGTGCTGCCCGTGCCCGCTCCCGCCACGCTCGCCCTGCTGAAGGGAGCGCTGGTGCGCGGCGGGGCGGCGGGGGAGGCGGTCACGCCGACCGGGGCCGCCCTGCTCCACGCCGCCGGCACGGTGTACGGCCCGGTCCCGGAGATGGAACTGCGCGCCACCGGGTACGGCGCGGGCACCCGTGAGCTGCCCGACCGGCCGAACGTGACGGTGGCGATGCTCGGGCGGCCCACCGCCGGCCCGGACCATCAGGTCGTCCTGTCGACGAACCTCGACGACGTGACCGGCGAGGTCCTCGGGCACGTCATCGAGCGCGCCCTGGCCGCGGGCGCGGCGGACGCGTGGACCACTCCGGCGGTCATGAAGAAGGGCAGGCCCGCGCACGTCCTGCACGTGCTCGCGCCCGCCGAACTGACCGGCGCCCTGCAGGACCTGGTCCTGCGCGAGACGGGCAGCCTGGGGCTGCGGCGCAGCGTGGTCGAGAAGGTGGCGCTGCCCCGGCACTTCGCGACCGTGCGGCTGTACGGCCAGGACGTGCGGATGAAGCACGGGCCGTGGGGGGTCAAACCCGAGCACGACGACCTGGCCAGGCTGGCCCAGGTCACCGGAAAACCATTACGCGAACTGGCACGAGAGGCATTTGACGCGCTGTGACATCCACCGCGACACCCGATGCGACACCCACGGCGACACCCACTGGGACGATCGTCGACGCTCATCACCATCTCTGGGAGCTGTCCCGGCGGCCGCAGACATGGCTCGATCCTCCGCGGATGGCGCCGATCCGCCGCGACTTCACCCCCTCCGACTACGCGGACGTCGCGGCGGAAGCGCGAATCGGGCGGTCGGTGCTCGTACAGGTCCTGCCCGACGCCGAGGAGACCCGGGAGTTCCTCGCGCTGGCGGAGCGGTCGGACACCGTCGCCGCCGTGGTGGGGTGGGCGGACCTCACCCGGCCCGACCTCGCCGCCGAACTCGCCGCGCTCGCCGCCGCACCGGGCGGTGAACTGCTGCGCGGCATCCGCCACCTGGTGCAGGGCGAAAGCGACCCCCGCTGGCTCGCCCGCGACGACGTCCGCGAAGGACTGCGGCAGGTGGCGGCGGCCGGGCTCGTCTACGACCTGCTCGTCCTGCCCCACCAGCTGCCCGCCGCGATCGAGACCGTCCGGGCCCTTCCCGAGCTGACCTTCGTCCTCGACCACCTGGCCAAACCTCCGGTCGCGTCCGGAGAGCTCGAACCGTGGGCCGGGCTCGTCCGTGAGCTGGCCGCCGAGCCGAACGTGACGGCCAAGCTCTCCGGCCTGATCACCGAGGCGGACTGGGACGACTGGGACGCGGCGCGGCTGCGGCCGTACGCCGATGTCGCGCTCGACGCGTTCGGACCCGGGCGTCTGATGTTCGGCTCCGACTGGCCCGTCTGCCTGCTCGCGGGGGCCCTGCCCCTGTGGGCCGAGACCGTGCGCGCGCTGCTCACGGACGCGGGGCTGCCGGCCGCCGAGCGTGACGCGGTCTTCCGGGGGACGGCGGAACGCGTCTACCGCCTCGGCACATGAGCGGACGCGAGCGGCGGTCCGCCTCTCGTCATGCCTGAGCTGCCGATATGACAGGTGTCACGGGTGATGACACGACGCGCGGCACTTATCGCCGCATCGGCCGGTCCGTACCGTAAAGGTCATGACGAACACGACAGCATCGCAGCGTACGGACTGGCACATCACCCTCCTCGGCGGTCTGAAGCGCCGGGGGCCGGGGCGGGTGCCCGCTGACACCGTGGTCCTCACCCCTGTCGGCGGCGCCGATCTCGACCTCAGCGACGCCGAGATCGCGCCGGTCACCTCAGTCACGAAGATCTCGATCGCGGGTGGCGTGCGGCTGCGGGTGCCCCCCGACAGCACCGTGGAGGTCGAGGGCTTCAGCCTGTTCGGCGGCCGCCGGGTGGACCCGGGAACGCCCGGCTCCTCCGGACCGGTCATCCGCGTGCGCAACTACGGCGTCTTCGGCGGCGTGCGGGTCACCCGCGGCTCGGCCAGGAGCGCCACCTTCTCCACAGACACGATGACGTGCCCGTGGTCGATGTGACGGTCCAGCTGATGGCCCCGCCAGCGACCAGACAACCGAGCGGTGACCGGGTCCGGCTGACACCCCGACGCTGCCCGGCAGAATCGACCGGAAAATTATCCGACCGAAGTTGTCGTATCTGAGCCGCGTCGTTCGTAGCGAGGGTGAACGGTCGCCCACAAGGGCGCTGTCACGACCAGCTGCCACGACCAAGGGAGATGCCGACCGATGCAGCAGCACCCACAGGCCAAGATCCACCGCATGTTCGAGCTCGTCGAGCCGATCGCCACCGCCACCTTCTCCGAGGTGGCGAACGAGGCGTTCCTGGCCCTCGGCATGCGCAACTACTGGGACGGATACTTCGCGGGCCGCGCCGCGCCGCTGGGGCCGGCACCGGCCGCGGTGGTACACGCGGTCTTCTACAACTTCGCCGACGGCGAGGTGGCACGCCACATCCCCTGGGTGTGGGGAAAGATCACCCCGCAGGAGGCAATCGCCGTGCGCGAACGGGGCAGCACCGCCGCCCTGCGGCAAATGATCGGAGAGCTCGCCGACTCGCCCGGTCTGGTGCGGGCCGCCGACCTCGCCACCCGAGCAGCGGTCAGCGCGCCGGTCGAGGGCCGGCCACTGTACGCCGGGCTGCGGGCGCTCGACGTACCCGAGGAGCCGGTGGCCAGGCTGTGGCACGCGGCGACGCTGCTGAGGGAGCACCGCGGGGACGGCCACAACGCCGCCCTTCTCGCCCACGGCATCGGCGGCACCGAGGCCCACGTCCTCATGGCTGTTTCCCTCGGAATGAGGGCGGAGGAGTTCGGCCGGATCCACCACCTGCCCAAGGCGCGGCTGACCGCCGTGGTCGACGGGCTGCGCGGCCGCGGCCTCGTGGACGCCGCCGGCGGGTTCACCGACGCCGGCCGAGAGACCAAGCAGCGGATCGAGGCGCTCACGGACGAGCTGGCAGCCCCGGCATACGACGTGCTCAGCGCGGACGAGCTCGACGAACTGGCCGCGGGGCTCGAGCCGATCGCCGCCGCGGTACGGGCCTTCGACAACTGAGCGGCGCATCAAGCTGCTGGGACGGCCACGACTCCAGCCCGGCCACCGAGGTGAGCAGGTCGTTGCGCGGGATCACCCGCCTGGCGTAACCGAAGGCGCCGCTGCCAAGCGGGCCCGGCGCAGGATGTCACGCTCCAGCTTCAGTTCCCGGATCCGGGCCTTGAGCTGCTTGTTCTCCTCTTCCACGTCGCCCGGCGGTAGCGGGGCCTGCGAGTGCCTGGGCGCCAGGCGCGCCTTGGCCGGCGCCCCGGTCGCACATCGGGGGGAGGGCCCTGCAGCCAGGTACACGCGATTCGGTTCGCCCAGTTCAGCGGTGGCCCTACCGTACCGGCTGCCCCTCGCCAACCGGCTGCGCGACCATGGCGAACTCGGCCTTGGCCAGGTCAACAGCATCGGCTACCGGCCACTCATTTCCCCCCTGCACCGCTGCCGACCACGTTCGGGCCTCAAAGCGTCGAGACGCCAGCGCCGTCGCGGTCTCGGCACACGATCTGCGCACCGTGGTGCCGATACGCGAGATGAGCACAGGGCCACGACGCGAGGGGCGATGCCTTCGTGGACGAACTCCGGGCGGTGGCGGTGTCGTCTCTCGGTAAGGGCATAGTGGCGGATCGGTCGTTGCCGGGAGGAGGACGAATGAATACGGTGAGTAACAGGTCGATTACGCAAAGTATAAGACTGCTGGGAGATCGCCAGTCGGCTCGCCCGGGAAGCAAGCACGATCTCGGTCTGCCTTTGCGCGACGTCCGGTCAAAGACATCTCGTCTCGGGAGAGGAGCATCCGATGACCCGTTGGGTTCGCCTGGCCGCCGTAGCGGCGCTGGGAGCCGGGCTTGCGGCGGTTCCTGGTGCCGCACAAGCCGCGCCGGCCTCTGCTTCGGTGGCACAACAGCAGCGCGCGGCACGCAGCGTCGCCGTCACGTTCAACAACACCACCAAGTGTGTGCTGACGCTGCGCGGCAAGGAGCTCAACCACGGAATCTGGGTCAAAGACCCCGCGCGGACGATTCAGCCCGGCGCCAGCGACAACTTCGAGACCGAGTCCGACGGATTCATGACCGGCACCGAGGCCGCGGTGAGTTACCTGGCCAGCAACTGCACCCAGTCAGGCAAGCGGATCCGCTTCCACTGGGACAACCCCTACACGGGACGCAACAGCTACGACTGGGACCAGACCGACCAGGTCTTCGACACCGACTACACCGGTGGTAACGACAACAACGCCTCCGTGACCGCGACGGTCTCGGCACCCGACTGATCCGCCGGCCTACCGCTCTCACTCAGACAGATCACCGACCCGGTTCCGCAGCGACGATCCCCGCGGCCTGTTCTGGAGCCTCCTACCGGCCGGAACAGGCCGCCGGGGACGGACCGCGCCCTCACGGGGGCCGGTCCGGGTCGCGGCAAGGCCAGCCTCCCTGTGATCCTCCATCCTCAAGGAGCGCGCTGTGACGACAGCCGACCAGACCTACGACGCCTCCCAGCCCTCCGGCGCCACGCTCAAGCCGGGCGGCATCTACCTGATCGAGCAGGCCGACGGGAACAACGTGCGGGTGTACCGGCCCGAGCTGCCCAAGTGCCTGCTCGACCTGGCCGCCAAGCCCGAGGCCGCCAACTACTTCCACCTGATGCCGATCAACAGCGCACGCACCACCTTCTGGATCGTCAACGCCAACCGGGGCGAGCTGGTGATGCCTGAAAACCTCAGCAGCGCCGCGGACACGAACCTTGTGATCAAAACCTCCGGCCAGCAGCGAGCCTGGGCGGCCAACACCCTCACCCACTGGGCCATCGTCGGCAACGGCGCCGGCTACGAGATCACCAACGCAAGCACCAGCCTGTACGTCCGCCGCAAGAAGGCGGGCGACCCGCCGCTGGTCGTCGGGGACGACGATGAAGTCCTGGCCCGGTTCACCCTCCAAAGGGTCAACCACCTGCCCAAGGTCGAGAACTTGGCGCACATCGACACCGACCCGTCCCAGATCGGTGACGTGGACCGGCTCACGGGCTTCCAGCAGCCCAGGATGCGCACCGACGAGGTCCTCATCGGCCAGGTCGCCATCCCCTTCCTGGCAATCAACGAGCCCGGTAAGGACACCACCTGGCAGGCCAAGCACAGCCCGTACTACATCGTGCGGCGCTACGGCTACTGGCAGCAGGTGCTGTACTACGAGCACGCCGGCAACAGCAACTACACCAAGACCGAAGAGGCCTACATCGGGCTGACCACTCGCAACGCGCAGGTGGTCGAGGAGACCACCAACATCCGCGTCAGCCTCGACCTCGCGTTCTCCTACGAGGGATTCTCCTCCGCGGTCAGCTCCTCCTACGAACACGAGCTGAAGGTCACCACCACCTCCGAAGAAATCAAGGAGCAGTGGAAGAAGGTGACCGTCAGCCGGGACTTCAAAAACGACGGGAAGCGTGTCGCTCTATGCGTCTGGTACCGCGGAGATCACTACACCGTCCACCGGATCGATTCGGCCGAAACCCTGATCGCCGACTGGCGCACCCTCACCGAGACTGGCCATATCGACGACGGATGGCCAAAGAACTGACCCATCCCGGCGTCGATGTCGACACGCCGTTCTCGCCGGCGGCAAGGGCGTCATAAAGACCTGCGACGGCTCAGCTGCCCAGGACCGGTCCCGTCGACTGGAGGAGACCCGGTCCAGCCACGTCGCCTCTCACGGTGATGTGACGCAGATCACGTGTGCGAAGAAGCGGCTCTCGTTTCGGAGCGCTGGCCTCCTTGTAGGTAGCCTGCGGAAACAGCGCTTCTCGAGACCGAGATTGCCTCCCGTTGCCTGCAGCCGCACGATGCTCGGCATGACGTCCACCCCCGTAAGGGGCTTACTCCTGCGGCCCGAAAGTCTCCTCGACGAACAGCGCTGTGGGCAGGTCGGACAACGCCTGGATCCGCACCTGACCGAGTGCCGGCGGGTACTCGGCCGGACGGCGTCCCCAGGCCGAGATCAGCGGCGCGAGTGTCAGGTCGAGTTCGCCCGCGTGGATGGCGGCCAAGTGCGCGTCGATCTCGGCGTCGTCGGCCAGGCCGGCCGCGAGCAGCTCGCCGCGCACATGCCGGATGGTCGCCGCCTCCAGCCGGTCGCAGGCCGGCCCGCCGACCGGGAAAGAGCCCGCCGCGGCGACGTCCACCAAGCCGGCCTCACGCAATGCCCGCGGCAGTGTCCGGCCATAGCGCAGGTCCGCGCCGCGGCGCGTCAGTAGTTCCCGGACCGCGTCGCGTAGCCGGTTGGCCCGCCGCTGCGCCGGGCCGCTGTCGTCCAGGCATGCCAGTGGCTGCAGGGCGGTGTCGGCGTCTTCGACCAGCAGCCAGCCGCCGGGCCGTAGCGCCGCAGCCATCGTGGCCAACGCCCGAGCCCGGTCGGGTACATGGACCAGCACGAGCCGGGCGTGCACCAGGTCGAACGTCCCCGGCTCTGGGGGCGGATCAGCGGCGACGTCGTGCCGGCGTATCTCGTACCCGTCGCCTGCCTTCAGCCACGACGGGTCGATGTCGGTGGCCAGCACGTGCCCGGTCGGACCGACGGCCGCCGCGAGCGCCTCCGGGATACTACGGCCACCGGCCCCCACCTCCCAGCAGCGCGAGCCAACCTTGACCCCCAGTCGATCGAAGTGCCCCCGCGTCACACCGTCGAACAGCTCGGCCAGCCAAACGAATCGCTCGCCCGCCTCGGCACGCGCGTTGTCCAGCAGGTACCCGCGAGCGGGAGCGGGCTCTCCACCGAGCGCGGTAGTCCCGCCTATCGGATCCGGTCGGCCACTGACGTGCGGCGGGCGAGGCGAGGAGGTCATCACCACATGGTGACCTCCCCAGACCACCAGCGCCACGACGACGCGAGAGGGATATCTCGCAAAGCCAGCGAACCCCGCACGTGGTGCAACACGGTTCTGCACCGAACAAGCAGCTCAAGGCCCGGATCCGGGAGCTGGAGCGTGGCATCCTGCGCCGGGGCGGCGAAGTATCTGGAAAGCTCAGGACAGACGCCATGAGCTACGAGTCACACCGCTGTTCCTCGCGGCCGCCATCCGCCGCCCGGTCGCGCTCTTCGCCGAGCCGAGGTCGTCATCGCCCGTGCCGGCCCGGTCGGACGGGACGCAGATGAGGAACGGCGTCGGCAACGGTCCGCTCATGTCCACCGTCTCGACGCCGTCGAGGAGGGTCACCACTTCAGTGAGCTCAGGCGGGCCCGCCGTCCGCCAGGATGCGTTCCAGCGTGCGCCGGCCCATCCGGGCCATGGCGGGGTTGGTGTCGAGGTAGTACCAGACGAGTCCCATCGCCTGTTCGAAGGCCCACGCCTTGCCCCGCTCCCACTCCAGGTCGTCGCACTTCAGGTCGAGGCGGAGCGCCCGGCGCGGCCCCGCCTCCAGCAGGTGCCAGGCGCTCACGAGGTCGAGAGCGGGATCGGCCGGCCCGAAGCCGCCGGCGTCGAGGATCCCCGCCAGCCGGCCGGCGGACACGAGCACGTTGCCGGGAATGAGATCGCCGTGGCACATCACGTCGGCCGCCTCGCGCGGCAGGACGCGGAGCTCGTCCCACATCCGGCGCAGCCGGGGAACGTCCAGGAGCCGTTCGCTGCGCTCGAAGCAGGTCTCCATCCAGGCGTCGTGGGAGCGCAGGTCGCCTCCCCGGCCCGTGCCGGCGAACGTGCGGCCGCGCGTGCCGGCCGCCCGCAAATCGGTGATGAGGTCGGCGAGGTCATGGGCGAACGCGATCGATTCGCCCGGATCCTCGTCGTCCGCCACGGTGCCGGGCAGCCACGTCTGCACCGCCCACGGAAGCGGGTATCCCGCGCCGGGCTCGCCGAGCGCGACCGGCTCGGGCGTGGGAAAGCGGGTGCTCCCCGCCAGCTCGCGGGCCGCCTCCGCTTCCGACTCCAGCCGGCGCCGCACCTCGCCGGCCGGGCCGGGCCGCAGCGGGAACCGGGCCGCGAGGCGGTCGCCGACGCGGAAGACGGCGTTGACCGTCCCCCGGGTGGCGACGGCCGTGACGGGCAGGCTCCGCCACTGCGGGAACTGGTCATCCACCAGGGTGCGCACCGTCTCCCGCGACACCGTCAGCTGACCGGCGTGCATCGTCACGCCGGAGAGCGTTCCGCGCCGCGGTCGTCCGCCGCAACGTGTTCTCGGCGCTTTCCTGGCCTGTTCACGGTCTGCGAGGGTGAACGCATGACATCGATCGATCGCGGCGCGGCGCGCTCCCTGACCGTACGGCCGCTCGCCGCCGACGAGCACGCGTGGGTCCGGGACCTGTTCGTCGAGCGGTGGGGCGGGGTCGTGTCCGTCAGCCGGGGCGTCGCCCACGACACCACCGCACTGCCCACGTTCGTCGCCCACCTCGACGGGCGCCCCGCGGGGGTCGCCACCTACCGGCTCGACGGCCGGGAGTGCGAACTCGTCACGCTCGACTCCCTGAACGAGGGCGTCGGTGTGGGCACGGCCCTCGTCGACGCCGTCGCCCGGGCGGCGCGCGAGGCCGGCGCCGTCCGGCTGTGGCTCATCACGACCAACGACAATCTGCGGGCGCTGCGTTTCTACCAGAGGTACGGCTTCGACCTCGTCGCCGTACACCGCGACGCGGTCGCGCGGTCGCGCGCGCTGAAGCCCTCGATTCCCGAGATCGGGCTGGACGGCATCCCGCTGCGTCACGAACTCGAACTCGAACTGCCGCTCCCGCGGCCGGCCGGCGGTGCGCACCCGGGCGCATGACCGCGGACGGCCTCGAACCCCCGAAGAAGACGCGCGCCGTCATCGCCGACGAAAAGACGGATCGGCGTGGCAAGCAATTCGGCGGCCGAAACGCCCGGCTGTTCTCGTGTCCCGGCGGGCGCTTTTCCGATGCCGGATATCCGGGCCGGGATATCCGGGCGCGGGATATTCCGTGCGGGAAATGGCGACGGAGTCATCGACCGGCGGAAGGCCGTTTCCGGACCGTCGTGATCACGCGCTCCCGGCGCCGTACCGGCCGGATGCGGGCCGGGCGAGGTGCGGGGACACCTCCTGTGGCGCCTGGTGCCGCCGCCATTGGCGCGACCGGAAAGAACCTTTCTGCCGTCTGTTCACTGTCGGAATAGGTCCCACTACCGTTTCCTCCCGGCAGGGCGACCTGCGTCCTGGACACGTGGGAGGACGTGACTGATGACTGATTCCGATAACGGGTTGTACGTCGGCCGGCGGTCCGTACTGGCCGGTGTCGCGGGCCTGCTGGGAGCGGCGGCGCTGCCCGCGGCCGCCGCGCACGCGGAGCCGAAGGAGCTGCCGAACGGGGGCGCGCCGAAGGGGCGGTACCCGTCGAACTGGCCCGAGCTCGAGCCCTACGGCCTGGCGGACACGCGGGTGGACCTGTGGCCGCGTGACGACAACTCCTTCATCCTCCCGCTGGAGCCGCGCCCCCGCGACGAGGAGCTCGGCCGGGTCTGGATGCGCGACACCTATGTCAACTGCTTCGACGTCGGCGGGCGTCCGGTCTACGTCGCCACGGGCACCACCCGGGTGCCCGGCCTCGCAGCGGCCGGCCCGTGGAACGACGGCATCTTCGTGTGGACGGCGCCGTCCCTGCACGGGCCGTGGCGGCTGGCCGACACCACCGGCATCCGGCCGGACGCCGAGAAGGGCAAGGTGTGGTCGCCCGAGTTCGCCGGCGAGAACCGGCCCGGGCGCACGGTCGTCGCTCCGTGGCAGGAGTACTGGTACGACGACCAGTTCGGCAAGCGCGGCAACGCCTGGGCGCCCGAGGTGCACTACTTCCGCGGCAAGTGGTACATCGTCGCGTGCATGGGCGACCACTCCCAGAAGGTCGGCTCGTTCATGCTCGTGAGCGAGGGCGGCGTGGAGGGCCCGTACCGGCTGGTCCAGGGCAACCACGACAAGCCCTTCGGCGACTCCTTCATCGGCGGGCCCGCCTTCATCAAGCCCGGCGCCTACCACCACATCGACGGCGGCCTCTACAGCGAGGGCGACGAGGCGTGGCTCGTGCTGCACAACAACCTGTACGCGAAGTTCCGGGATGACATGGAGGACATCGTCCCGACGACGAACCTGCCGACGTTCCAGCAGACGCCCTACGCGCCCGAGCCGTACCTCGAAGGTGCGTACGTGTTCAAGTACGGAGGCAAGTACTACCTCGTCCACGCCGCGTGGGACCGCTCGTCGGTCAACGCCGACGGCAGCACGCGGTACGCCTACGACACGGCGGCCGCGGGCCGCGTGCAGTACCAGTACGACGCGATCATCGCCGTCGCGGACAAGTTCGAGGGGCCGTACTCCAAGCGGTGGACCCTGGGCGTCGGCGCCGGGCACAACAACATCTTCGTGGACCGCAGCGGCCAGTTGTGGGCGACGTTCTTCCGCAACCCCAACGCCGGCTACTGGGCCGACCCGTCGCGCATCGGCGACGCCGCCGTGCCGGGGGTCGTACGGCTGGAGTGGACCGGACCGGAGGGCGATCGCCTGTACGTCGCGCGCCGGAACCCGGGGCACGGCAAGGATTGACCACGCGCGCGGGTTCTCACGGCAGGCCCGACGGGTCCGAGGCGATCGGCTCGGCCTCGAACCCGTCCGTGCCCTTCACGGGCCTCACGGCGTCGGCGTCGGGTCAGCCGAGGGTGGCGGCGTCGATGACGAAGCGGTAGCGGACATCGGAGGCCAGGACGCGCTGGTAGGCCTCGTTGATCCGATCCGCCGAGATCAGCTCGATGTCGGCGCCGATGCCGTGCTCCGCGCAGAAGTCCAGCGTCATCTTGACGGCCATGTGGCCCAGCCCGCCGAGGCCGACGACGGCGACCCTCTTGCCCGGGCCGGGCCCCCGGTGGCGCAGCGGCGAGTAGGTGGTGATGCCGGCGCACAGCAGCGGCGCCGCGGCCGCCGGGTCGATGCCGAGCCCACTCCGACGCGGTCGCCCACCTGGTGCCGGGTGACGGCGGCGCCGACCTCGGTGACGATGCCGACGATCTCGTGGCCCGGAACCAGCGGTCGACCCCCGCTCCGGGGTGGCGGTTGTCGGCCGGATCCGCGTGAACCGGCAGGTCGAACGCGTCCGGCGACCGGCCGGAGTGGCGTAATCCCGCCGTTATCCAGGTATTCCTACCTGGAAGATAGTCTTTGGCCTCATGGAGTTGGCGGACGCGAGACGGCGCCGGGCGGACAGGGCCCGCCAGGTCGCCGACCTGCTGCGGCGGGAGGTCGTGCACGGCGGTTTCGGCGGCGGTCACCTGCCGCTCGAGTCCGCCCTCGCGCGGGAGTTCGGGACCTCCCGCAACACGATCAGAGACGCCCTGGACCTGCTGCGCGACGAGGGCCTCATCGAGCGGTGCCCGGGAGTCGGCACGACGGTGGCCGCGGAGAAGTACCCGCACGGCCTGCACCGGCTGCTCGGCCTCGCCGAGACACTCAGGGAGCACGGCGAGGTCACCAACGAGGTCCGGGCGATGGGGCTGATCCCGCCTCCGGCCGCCGTCCGGGGGCGGCTCGGGCTGCCGCCGGGCGAGTCCGTCGTCTACGTGGAGCGGCTGCGCAGGCTCAACGGGCTGCCGCTCTCGCTCGACCTGACCTACCTCGTCCGTGAGGTGGGGGAGCCGCTCTTCGACGCCGATCTCGTGCACAACGACGTGTTCGTGCTGCTGGAACGGATCGCGGGCCAGCCGCTCGGCGTGGCCGAGCTCACGATCGAGGCCGTGAACGCCGACGCCCACACCGCGGCCGTGCTCGACGCGCCACGCGGCGCGGCGCTGCTGATGGTCGAACGCCTCACCCACCTGTCCGACGGCCGCCCGGTCGACCTGGAGTTCGTCAGGTTCCGCGGCGACCGCCTCACCATGCGTGGCCATCTCTGGAGGAACACCGATGACCCTGGTCAATAGCCGCTCCGACGTGCCGGTCACGATCGACGAATCGCTGTGCATCGAAGGCTGCACGCTGTGCGTGGACGTGTGCCCGCTCGACTCGCTGGCCATCCACGAGGTGAGCGGCAAGGCGTACATGCACGTGGACGAGTGCTGGTATTGCGGCCCCTGCGCCGACCGGTGCCCCGCCGACGCGGTCACGGTGAACATCCCCTACCTGCTGCGATAGAAGGACACCCCCATGCGTAAGCTCATCGCCGCCGTGGCGCTGCTGGCCGCGGCCGGCTGCTCGGTGTCCGCGGGCGCCGACGACGGCAGGCGGACGGTCGTCGTCGGATACCAGTCGAAGACCATCAACACGGTGACGGCCGGGACGCTGCTGCGCGGTCTCGGCTACCTCGAAAAGCGCCTCGGCGACGGATACCGGGTCGAGTGGCAGGACTACGACACCGGCGCCCCGATCACCGCCAAGATGGTGGCCGGGAAGATCGACATCGGGTCGATGGGCGACTACCCGCTCCTCATCAACGCCTCCCGCACCCAGGGCCTGCCCGCCGCGCGGACCGAGCTCGTCTCGGTGACCGGCTACAACCTGCGCGGCGGGCTGAACTCGGTCGTCGTGCCCCCGTCGTCGGACGTGCGGACGCTGGCCGATCTGAAGGGGAAGAAGGTCTCGGCCAGCTCGGGGTCGGCCGGGCACGGCACGCTGGTCCAGGCCCTGGAACGGGCCGGACTCGACCCCGCCACCGACGTGGAGGTCGTGAACCAGCAGCCGCCGGTGGGCGCCTCCGCGCTGCAGTCGGGCAACGTGCAGGGATACGCCCAGTTCGTGGCCTGGCCGGGACTGCTCGTCTTCAAGAACCAGGCCAGGCTCGTCTACGACGGCTCGGCGCTCGGCGTGCCGACGTTCCACGGCGTCGTCGTACGGCAGGCGTACGCGAAGGAGCACCCCGACGTGGTCCGGGCGTTCCTCCAGGCGCAGATCGACGCGACGAACTACCTCCACGAACATCCCGTGGAGGCGGCCGAGGCGGTCGCCACGGCCACCGGCCTGCCGCCGGAGGTCGTCTACCTCTACAACGGCCGTGACGGCATCGCCTCGTTCGACGTCACGATGAAGCCGCGCCTGCTGGCCGCCCTCGACCACGACCAGAAGTATCTGAAGTCGATCGGCGCCGATTTCAACGGCGTCGACGTGGCGAGGTTCGCGAACGACTCCTACCTCAGGGAGGCGTACGGCGCCTCCTACGACGCCGGCACCGCGAGCACCGCCAACGCCGCGAAGATCGGCGGGACCGACGAGGCCTGCGGGACCGCCGTGAGTGACCCGGCGAAGGCCGGCGAGCTCTGGCTGGCCGGGGAGGACCGGCTCCGCCCCGCGGCCACCCCCGCCTGCCTGCTGCGCCAGATCGCCGCCGCCATCTCGGGCGGCCGGACCGTACGGGCCGCCTACGTGCCCGACGCGGCCACGGGGACGCACTGGTTCGCGGACAGATCGGTCTGGGTGCGCGACCCTTCGGCCGGTGAAAACGAGCGGTTCGAGCCTTTCACCACCCGCGACGGCGCGCAGGCGTACGTGAAGGAGCACCCCCGGGCGGAGATCGTCGGCTACGACGAGGCGCTGAAGGCCGCGGCGGGAGAGCTGAAGGCGGCGGGGGGAGAGCTGAAGGCGGCGGCGGGGGGAGGTGCGTCGCGATGAGCACCCCGGCGCTGGACGCGGCCCTCGCTCCCAACGCCCCCGCCGCCGCGAGCGCGGACGCCGCCGCGGCGACGGGCCGGACGAGGACGGCGGCCGGCCTGCGCAGATGGGCGGTCAGGCTCGGCTCCCTGGCGGTCGTCGTCGCGCTGTGGCAGTGGCTGACGACCGCGGACGCCCGCCTCGGACTGCGGTTCGACCGGCTGCCCTCGCCCGCCGAGGTCGCGGCGGAGTTCGGCCGGCAGCTCGGCACCCGGATCTACTATCTCGACCTGGCCCAGAGCATGATCCGCATCCTCACCGGGTTCGCGCTGGCGGCCGTCGCCGGCATCGCCCTGGGCGTCCTGGTCGCGCGGTCCCGGTGGATCGGCGACCTGCTGCTGCCGCCCGTCGAGGTCGTCCGGCCGATCCCGGCGATCGCCCTCGTGCCGATCGCGATCCTGGTGTTCCCCACCGACGAGCAGGGCATCGTGTTCATCACGTTCGCCGCCGCGTTCTTCCCGATCATGGTGAGCACGCGGCACGCCGTACGCGCGCTGCCGACGCTGTGGGAGGACGCGGTCCGCACCATGGGAGGCGGGCGCGCGCACGTGCTGTGGAACGTCGTCCTCCCGGGCACGCTGCCGGGCGTCTTCGGCGGGCTGTCGGTCGGCATGGGCGTCGCCTGGATCTGCGTGATCTCCGCCGAGATGATCTCCGGCGAGTTCGGCGTCGGCTACCGGACCTGGCACGCCTACACCGTGGTCGACTACCCGGCGGTGCTGGTCGGCATGGCGTCGATCGGCGTGCTCGGCTGGGTCACCTCGGCATCCATCGAACTGCTCGGCCGGCGCCTCACCCGATGGCTGCCTCGCGGGGAAGGGACCGCCCGATGAGCGCGGGTGCCGCCGGATCGGCCGTCGAGACCGCACGCGCGGACGCCGGGCTCGCGATCCGGCTGGAGGGCGTCTCGCTCGGCTACGGGCGGCAGGCCGTGCTGGAGGATCTGCATCTCGACATCGCCCCCGGTGAGGTCCTGGTGATCGTGGGACCGTCCGGGTCGGGCAAATCCACCGTGCTGCGGGCGATCGCGGGACTGCTGGCGCCACGCGCCGGCCGGGTCCTGGCCGAGGGCGTCCCCGTCACCGGGCCGTCGCCCGACCGTGCGATGGTCTTCCAGGACGACGCGCTGCTGCCCTGGCGCACCGTCCGGCGCAACGTCGAGCTGCCGCTGCGCATCCGCGGCGTGCCGAGGCGGGAGCGCGGGACGGCCGCGGCGAGCTGGATCGCCCGCGTCGGCCTCGCCGGCTGCGAGGACCGGCTGCCCCGGGAGCTGTCCGGAGGCATGCGGCAGCGCGTGCAGCTCGCCAGGTCACTGGCGGGCGCGCCGCGCGCCGTGCTCATGGACGAGCCCTTCGGCGCGCTGGACGCGCAGACCAGGGCCGGGATGCAGCGCCTGCTGCTGGACGTGCTCCGCGACACCCTCTCCACCGTCGTCTTCGTCACCCACGACGTGGACGAGGCGCTGCTGCTCGCCGACCGGGTCGTCGTGCTCGGACATCACGGCGCACACGGCCGCACCGGACACGGCGGCATCGCGACCGTCCTGCGCGTGCCGGACCCGCGCACCCCCGACATCGACCGCGCCGCGCTGCGCGCCCGCATCATCGAGGAGCTGTGAACATGGACATCCCTGCCCCGGCGGACCGTACGCATCTGGAATGCCAGGTCCTGGTGGTCGGCGGCGGCACCGCCGGGACCATGGCCGCGATCACCGCCGCCGAGCGCGGCGCCGACGTGATCCTGCTGGAGAAGGCGCACGTGCGGCACAGCGGCGCGCTGGCGATGGGCATGGACGGCGTGAACAACGCGGTCATCCCCGGCAAGGCCACCCCCGAGGACTACGTCGCCGAGATCACCAGAGCCAACGACGGGGTGGTCAACCAGCGCACCGTCCACCAGACCGCCACCCGCGGCTACGACATGGTCCGGCGGCTGGAGCGCTACGGCGTGAAGTTCGAGAAGAACGAGCACGGTGAGTACGCGGTGCGCCGGGTCCACCGCTCGGGCAGCTACGTCCTGCCCATGCCGGAGGGCAAGGACGTCAAGAAGGTCCTCTACCGGGTGCTGCGCCGCCGCGACATCCGCGAGAAGGTGCGCATCGAGAACCGGGTGATGCCGGTCCGCGTGCTGACCAGCGAGGGCCGGGCCGTCGGCGTCGCCGGGTTCGACACCCGCTCGGGCCGCTTCGTCACCGTCGCCGCCGGCGCCGTGATCCTCGCCACCGGCGCGTGCGGGCGGCTCGGCCTGCCCGCCAGCGGCTACCTGTACGGCACGTACGAGAACCCGACCAACGCCGGCGACGGGTACGCGATGGCCTACCACGCGGGGGCCGAGCTCAGCGGCATCGAGTGTTTCCAGATCAACCCGCTGATAAAGGACTACAACGGCCCGGCCTGCGCGTACGTCGCCAACCCCTTCGGGGGCTACCAGGTCAACGCCGAGGGGGAGCGGTTCGTCGACTGCGACTACTGGTCCGGCCAGATGATGGCCGAGGTCGCCAGGGAGATCGCCTCGGCCCGCGGCCCGATCTATCTCAAGACCAGTCACCTGCCCGGCGAGACGCTCACCGCGCTCGAGAACATCCTGCACACCACCGAGCGCCCCACCCGCGGCACCTTCCACGCGGGACGCGGGCACGACTACCGCACCCACGACGTCGAGATGCACATCTCCGAGATCGGCCTGTGCGGCGGCCACTCGGCCTCGGGCGTCTGGGTGGACGAGAACGGCGCCACCACGGTCCCCGGCCTGTACGCCGCGGGCGACCTGGCCTGCGTGCCGCACAACTACATGATCGGCGCGTTCGTGTTCGGCGACCTCGCCGGCGCCCACGCCGCCGAGCATCACCGGACGCCGGGCGGTCTGCCGGAGGACCAGATCGCCGACGCGCACGAGCTGGTCTACCGCCCGCTGCGCAACCCGGACGGCCCGCCGCAGCCGCAGGTGGAGTACAAACTGCGCCGGTTCGTCAACGACTACGTCGCTCCGCCGAAGACCGCAAGGAAGCTGGACATCGCGCTGGAGACGTTCGAGCGGATGCGCGAGGAGATCGCGGCCATGGGCGCGAGAACCCCGCACGAGCTGATGCGCTGCGCCGAGGTGACGTTCATCAGAGACTGCGCCGAGATGGCGGCCAGGTCCTCGCTGGTCCGCACCGAGAGCAGGTGGGGTCTCTACCACGACCGCGCCGACCTGCCCCGCCGGGACGACGACGAGTGGCTCTACCACCTCAACCTGCGTAAGAACGCCGCCGGGGCGATGGAGTTCGTCAAGCGCCCGGTCGAGCCCTATCTCGTGCCGGTCGAGGGATTCGCTCCCCGCCCGGCCGAGCCCGTCCTGCTCGGCGCGTACGGCACGGCGGGCGGCCAGGCCGGTACGGCGCGGCGCAGGGCGGGCGGGCGGCTCGCGGTGGAGGCGATCGGGCGCTCGCCCCGCATCCTCGAACTCCTGCGGCTCGCCGACGGCGAGCCGGCGCTGGACCAGATCACTCCCTACCTGGCGGACGCCGACCCCAAGGTGCGCAGGGCCGCCGTGGCGACGCTGACCGAGACCGCGCCCCGGGGCGTGGAGACCGCGCTGGTCCGGGCCCTCGCCGACCCCCACGGCACGGTGCGCCGCGCCGCCGCCACCGGCCTGCGGGAGCTCGTGGAGGTGTTGCCCGCGACCGCCGAGTTCGGCGCGTCGCTCCGCGCGGCCGCCGGTTACGGAGAGGAAGCGGCCGGTGGAGTGGATGCCGGTGCAGTGGCGGCGTATGGAGTGGGGGCCGGGGCGGCGGGGGATCCGCTCGTCCGTGCGGCCGTTCTGGACGTCCTGCGGGCGCTGCGCCTCGGTGACGCCGCGTTGTTCGAGGCGGCGCTCGCCGACGCCGACACGCGGGTGCGGATCGAGGCGGTCAGGGGCCTGGTCGCGCTCGACGACGCGGAGCGGGTGGCGCTCGCCGCCGGCGACGAGGACCGCGAGGTGCGCGTGTGGGCGGCCAGGGGGCTCGGCGTCGTCGGCCTGCCGGCTGGCGCCCCCGCCGTCGCGCGCCTGGCCGCCGACGCAGACCTCCTCGTCCGGGCGGCGGCGCTGGAGGCGTTCGCCGGGCTCGGGCCGGCTCTCCAGGCGGAACCGGTCCTCGCGGAGACGGTCGTACGGGCCCTGGCCGATCCCGCCTGGCAGGTGAGAGTGGGCGCGGCACGGGGACTGGCGGCCGCAGGCCCGGCCCTCGCGGCTGGACCGCTGGTGGCGGCGCTGGCCGATCCGCACCTCGACGTGCGCAAGGCCGCGGTCCTCACGCTGTCCGCGTGGGCGGTGCGGCCCGAGGTGACCGCGGCCCTGCGGGATGCTCTCGGCGACTCCGACGCCGACGTCCGGGCCTACGCCCGCAGGGCGCTGGACACCGCCCGGGCCGAGGCCACCGGGGTGCCGGCGGGGGTCTGAATGTGCGGGGTCTGACCGTGCGGGGGCACCGGCTTGGAACCCCGCGGACGGGGCCCCGCCGGCCGATCACGCCGGCACGTCCACCCGCGTCGCCGCCGCGTCGGCCGGACCCTTCAGGCCACGGACTCGACGACCCGGAAGGTCTGGCGATATGCCGTGGGGGAGACGCCCAGCGCGGCGGTGAGGTGCTGACGGAGGGAGGCGCCGGTGCCGAACCCGGCCTCGGCGGCGATCCGGTCCACGGGCAGGTCGGTGCTCTCCAGCAGATGGCGGGCGAGTTCGACACGTTGCCGGATGAGCCACTGGCCCGGGGGCATGCCGACCTCCTCGCGGAAGCGGCGGGTGAAGGTGCGCACGCTCATCCGGGCATGTCCGGCCAGCTCCTGAAGAGAGAGCGGTCGGTGCAGGTTCTCGAGGGCCCATGCCCGGGTGGCCGACGTGGACAGGTCGGCCGTCGTCGGGACGGGCCGTTCGACGTACTGCGCCTGGCCGCCCTCCCGCCACGGGGGTGCGTGGTCGCGGGCCGGCCGTCGAGCAGGCCGGCCGCGGCCAGGACGAAGGCCGCGGTGCAGATGGACACCAGTCGCACGCCGGGGCGAAGACGGGCCAGGGCATCGGCGACCGGCGCCGGCAGCCAACCCGAGGGGTCCACTCCCGCGGCCGCGAACGGGGGGATGACCAGGGTGTCGGCCGTCGTGACGACGTCGATGTCGTGGTCCACCGTTATCGAGAAGTCGGCGTCGGTCCGGACGGTACGGCTGACGCCGCAGGTCAGGACCTCGTAGAGCGGCTCGCCGTCCGCCCCCGCGGCGATACTGAAAATTCGCTGCGGGATGCTCACCGCCGCCGGGCTGGCCGTCCTCGCGGCCGGTTCGACACGACTGCGGACCCGGACGACGGCCGCGCCGCCGGTGGGAGTCGCGAGCTGACCGGCACACGTCAGCCGGCGTGCGCCGCCCCGCCGGCCGCGAGGTCCTGACCGTGACAGCCGAGATCCCCGGCTGAGGCCCGGTCGGCCGCCGAGTCGCGCCCGCGCCGCGATCGGCGACGCGGTAGCAGCCGTCTCCCTCGTCGGCCTGCCGGCCGGGAGGGGGGCGGCTACCGCGTCGTTCGTGAGGTCGCCCGGGACGGAGCGGAAATCCCTTTATTACATATCGAATGTGTGGGGAACCTGTGCCAGGATGAAGCCCGTGACCGATTCCGACCGTGGTGCGCAATCCGTGGACCTGGCCGTGGCCGCCGTCCCCGCCCCCAGGGGTGCCGCGGAGGCGCCCGGTGTGCGGCGCGACCCCTACCCCGGGGACACGCACTGGTACGACCTGCCGGACGACGACGCCGCGCCGGAGGAGGACGAGGACGGGCGCGGGCCCTGGTGGCGCCGGCTGTTCAGGTGACGGTGAAGCCGCTGAACAGGACCGTGGCGAGCCCCAGGGCCAGCACCACGTTGGCCACGGTGGCGGCGGCGAAGACCACGACCGGGCGCCAGCCCGCCTCCCGGAGCGAGGCCACCCGGAACTCCAGGCCGATGCTGACGAAGGCCAGGATGAGGAACCAGGTGCGCAGGTCGTTGGCGACGCCGACGACCGCCTTGCCCTCGGCCGCGCCGACCGTGGTGAGATACCAGGTGGTCACGACCGAGGCCGCGACGAAGCCGAGGACGAACTTCGGGAACCGCCGCCACAGCTCGCCCGCGCCCGGCCGCTCGGCATCGGGACGGCGCTCGACGCGGAAGGCGAACCAGGCGGTCAGCGCGACCACCACGACACCGATGAGGGCGTTCTGAGTGACCTTGACGATGGTCGCGACGGCCAGCGCGTGCTCGCCCGAGAGGGTGCCCGCCGCGGTGACCGCCGCCGTCGTGTCGATGTTGCCGCCGATCCAGGCGCCCGCCACCTCCGGGCTCAGCCCCAGGGCGGAGGCCAGCGCCGGGAGGACGAAGATGGACGGAAGGGCGAACGCGATCACCAGGCTCGCGCTGTAGGCGAGCTGCTCGCGCCTGGCCTGTACGGCTCCCGCCGCCGCGATCGCGGCGCTGACGCCGCAGATGGACACCGCGGCCGACAGCAGCGCCCGCAGCCTGTCGTCCAGCCCGAGGCGGCCGCCGAGCCACCAGGTGAACAGGAACACCGCGCTGATCAGCACGATGCCCTGGACGATCGCGGGACCGGCCGCCGTGGCGATCACCTTCAGGTTGATCGACGCCCCGAGGAGCACGAGCCCGGTCTTGATGAAGAACTCGGTGCGGAAGCCGCCGGCCAGGCGGTCGCGCAGCCCGGTCGCGGTGAGCACCGCGTTGCCCAGCAGGCCGAGGGCGATCGCGTAGACGGGATACTCGATGGCCTTGGCCAGATCGGACCCGGCGAACCACTCTGGCACGCCCTTCTCCAGGGCTCTCGTGCCGGCGGCGAGGACGAGGACGACGAGGACGCCCAGCGTGGGCCACTGCCACGCCGCGGCTCTCGCTGTGGCGCCCGGAGTGGCTCTCGTGGTGGCGGGGACGGCCGCTTCGTCGCTCGTCACGGCACCAGTCCGGTCGGGATCACGCCGGTGATGACCAGCGCGAGGAGGACGAGACCCACGATGGTGGCGGCCCAGTCCTCGTTGATCGCGGCACGGGTGTGCTCGCCGACGGTCGGGGGGTGTTGGTTGCTCACGCCGGACGCCTCTCTCGGTAGTGCGAGTGCTCGGCACGACTGTGGGACGGCAATACCCATCCAGTCAATAGGGAATGCAGGAAAAGGGGGGAGTGGTGGCGGCGTGGTGGGCCGTGGGCGGGTGTGCGCAGGGCGGAGATATCTCCTCAAAGCGAGTAGGAAATATTGACTTTCTGGGCCCGTGATCGTACGTTCGGCGGTATGAGCCGGGGCGTCCGTCTGACCAGGTCGATCCGGCCGCTCGCGACGCGCGTGAGGGCATCGGCCGGTGCGCCGAGCTCTCCGTGACCCGCGACTCCGCTTCGCCCGAACGTCGTTCCGATCTGGAGGACCGTCTGTTGACCATTCGCGAACCCCGGCCGATCGGCCTCGCCCCGGACCCGGGACATCCCGCGGCTCCTCCTGGAGGAACCGCTCCGTGCACGGACGTCCGGCACCGCCGGGGGCCCGGCTACGAGGTGGTGGCGCCGTGAGCTCTCTCGTGGTGCTGGTCGGCAACCCGCGCGGCGGTTCCCGGACCCATCTCGCGGCGGTGTCGGCGGCCGAGGCACTGGGGCGCCGCATCGGGCACGAGGGGCCGCCCGAGGTCGTGGACCTGTCCGCGATCGGCCCGCACCTGTTCACCCCCGGCCCCTCGCCCATCCTGGAGGTGGCGCTGGAGCTGGTCGCCGGAGCACGGGTGCTCGTCGTCGCCAGCCCCACGTACAAGGCCACCTACACCGGTCTGCTCAAGGCGTTCCTCGACCGCCTTCCCGGCGGCGCGCTGACCGCGACGGTGGCGCTGCCGCTGCTGGTCATGGGCGCTCCCCGGCACGCCCTGGCGGTCGAGCTGCACCTGCGTCCCGTGCTGGTCGAGCTGGGCGCGCTCGTGCCCACCCCCGGCCTGGCGCTGCTGGAGGCCGAGATCCCCGACCTCGACCGGGTCCTCGCCGACTGGACGGAGCGAGTCGCCCCGCAGGTGATCGCGGCCGTGGAGAAGAGAGCGACCGCGTGAGCGGCTCCGGCGGCATCGTGCGCCGGGCGTCGTCCTCGGTCTGCCGCCGCTGCGGGAGCCGCGCCGGGGAGTAGTGATGGGCTGCGGCGGATGCTCGTCGCCGGTCGAGCCCGGCCGGGACCTGCCGCGCCCGCGCCGGGCGGTAGGGAGCTGACGTGACCCGCGGGACGCAGAAGGACGACCCCTGCCGGCGCGACGCCGCGCTCAGAGGCTGGGAGGAGGTGCGCTCCCACCCGCTGTTCCGCCACCTCGGGGGCTACCTGTACGCGGCCGACGAGCGCGAGCTGCCGCACGACCGGTGGGCCTACATCACCCCCGCGGGCAGCGTCTACCACCACCCCGGAAGGCGCGCCGAGCCTGGCGAGTGGGCGTGGGTGTTCGCGCACTGCCTGCTGCACGCGGGCTTCGGGCACCTGGACCCGCGCAAGGCCCTGCCCGGCGACCTGTACGGGGAGGAGACCCCTCGCCGGGAGCAGCCGCTGCGCGCCCCCCGGCACGCGTACCTGGCCGCCTGCTGCCTGAGCGTGGACAGGTTCCTGACCACCCTCGGGATCGGCCGGGCGCCGGAGCCGCTGCCGCCCGCCTTCCCGCCCGAGGACGAGCGGACGCTGGCCGGCCTGTGGCGCACGTCAGGGGTGCCCGACGAGTTCGACGTGCCGGCCTTCCCCGACTTCTTCGCCGGAACGGTCAAGACCGCGAAGGCCCGCAACTACGAGAAGGAGTTCGCGGTCGGGGTCTGCACCGCGGCGACGACGGCCATCGAAGTGGCCGGGGGCGTGCACGACTGCGTTCGCGGCGCGGCGAAGAAGCCGTGGGACCACGCGCTCACCTGGTTCGTGTCGTCGTACCCGCTGCTGGGGGCGCTGGCGGCGGGCATGACCATCGTGGCGGACGCCGGCCTCGCGCGCGCCCGGGACATCGCGGTGGCCGACGCCGAGGCCGGCGAGATGTACGTCAACCCGCTGGTCTCGATGACCGCCGAGGAATGGCGGTTCGTGCTGGCCCGCGAGATGCTGCGCGCCGTGCTGCGGCACGACGAGCGGATCGGCCGGCGGGAGCCGTACCTGTGGAAGGTCGCCTGCGACTACGCGGTCAACGGCTGGCTGGTCGAGATGGGCGTCGGCGAGATGCCCGAGGGACAGCTCCACGATCCGGCGCTGCGCGGGCTGTCCTGCGAGGCGGTCTACGACCGGATCGCACGCGACCGGCGTCGCCTGCGCGGGCTCACACCGCCGCGCGGGCGCGGGCCGGGCGGCCTGTCCGGCGGGCCGCTGCCGCGTCCGGGCGCCCTGGGGCGTTACGTGGATCTGGACGAGTACTACCGCAACGCCCTGGTCACCGGCCTGGCCTACCACCACAACGAGGGGAGAGGCAGCCTGCCGGCCGGGCTGGAGCAGGAGATCCATGCGCTCGACCATCCTCTGCTGCCCCGGAAAGCGGCGCTCGCGCGCTGACCCGAGGAGCACGCCCGGCCCGCCGAGCGGCGCGGGTCCTACGGTCGCTCGCGGTACAGCACGAGGTGCTCGTGGGCCGGCACGACAGCCTCAGCGACGGCTGTCTGGATCTCTCAGCGGAGAGTCTGCCCTGCCCTGTCCTCGACCCTGTCCCCACGCGCGTGGGCGATCTTCCTGCTCGTGGTCGCCGCCGATGTGCTCGACCTGCTGAGCACCACGGTGACCAACGTGGCCGCCCCCACCATCGTGCGGGACCTCGGCGCCTCCTGGTCACTTGCTCCCTGGCTCGGCGCGAGCTACACGCTCGCGATGGGCTCCCTCATGATCGTCGGCGGCCGCCTGGGGACCGGTTCGGTTGCCGGCGGCTGTTCCTCATCGGGCTGGCCGGGTTCACCGTCTGCTCGCTCGCGGACGCCCTGGCCGCCACGCCGCTCGAACTCGTGGCCTTCCGCATCGGACAGGGGGTGTTCGGCGGCCTGCTCATCCCGCAGGGGTTCGTCCTGCTGGTGCGGGTGATCCCCCGTGAGTCGATGGGCATGCTGTTCGGCCTGTTCGGGCCCCTGCTCGCGGTGTCGTCGATCAGCGGCCCGGTGGTCGCAGGGCTGCTGATCGAGCTCGACCCGTTCGGCCTGTCCTGGCGCTCGGTGTTCCTCCTCAACGTCCTGTTCGGAGTGCTGATGCTCGTGGCGGGGCTGAAAGTCATCCCGCCCTTCGGCGGCGACGCGTCGATCCGCATCCGTCCGGGCGCGGCCTTCACCTTGATGGCGGGTCTCGGACTGCTCCTCGCCGGAATGGTCGACGGCGGCACGAGCGAGTGGACCGCCCGGGCACTCGTCGGCACGGTCGCCGGCGCCGTCGCGCTGGCCGCGTTCGCATGGCAGCAGGCACGCACCAGCAGGCCGCTGCTGGAACGGTCGCTGTTCGGCAACCGCGGCTTCGTGGCCGGTCTGGTCTTCGGCGCGCTGTTCTTCGGCACCGTCACGGGCGTCATGTACGTGACGGCGATCTACCTGCAGCAGCGTCTGGGCCTGAGCCCGTTCGGCGCGGCCATGGTCACCGCGCCGGTGTCCGTCGGCATCATCGCCACCAACCGTATGAGACGATGATCGGCCCCGGGGCGGCCGCGCCGGGGAAAACAGGTGACGGGACGCCGACAGAGGGGCTTCACGGTAATGGCTGTCATCCATCACACCACCTTGGCGCCCGGCAAACTGGAGCTGCTCACGTCGTGGCTTCCTGCTCAGCCCTGGTACGAGGGCAACGGGCGGCCGGAGCTGACGAAGGCGGGCGGCTTCCGCCTCGACGACCCGCAGGGTGAAGTCGGCATGGAGTTCATGGTGGTCACCGACGTGTCCGGCGAAACGCCGGTGTCCTACCAGGTGCCGCTCACCTACCGGGGAGCGCCGCTGGAGGGAGCCGATCACGCCCTCGTCGGGACGATGGAGCACGGTGTCCTGGGACGGCGGTGGGCCTACGACGGCACGCACGATCCGGTCCTCGTCGCGCAGCTTCACGCTTTGTTCCAGGGCGACATCGAGGCGCAGGACCAGAACGTGAGCGACACCCCCGACCCCTCGGTCACCGTGAACTTCACGGGAGCGGCGGCGCCGGGCCCGATCCGGCTGACGGCCGTGGCCGAGGCGCCGCACGCCACCGACATCGTCCTGGGCACCCTCACAGCGGACGGCGCAGCGGGCGGCCCAGTCGCCGGTGCAGTGGCCGCTGCAGTGGCCGCTGCAGTGGCCGGTGCAGTGGACGGTGCAGTGGACGGCGGCCGGGGCGGACGGCTGACCATGCGCGTGACCCGCGTTCTGCGGCCCGGCGAAGCCGACGCCGCCGACGCCTTGGGGCACCTCACGGCCGGTTGGCGGCTGCCGGACGGCACCGAGGTCCGCGGCGTGTTCGCCGTCGTCACCGGCGCGCCCCGCTGACCGCGCCTTCCCCGAGTCGTCCGGCCGCTGCGGGCGGGCCTCCGTTCTGACGGGTGGGTCACCTCGTCCCCGCTCTCCGAGGTTTCCTGGGGTTTCCTGGGGCTCTCCTGGGTGCTTCCGGAGACGCCGCCGAGGGGCGCCCACCCGGGAAGGCGGTCAGTCCGGTCTCCCGGCGCGTGCCGTGGCGGCGAGGGCCGTGGCCGCCGCGGACCGCAGCGCCGCGTCGTCCTCCTCCTCCTCCTCCGAGGCCCAGGCGACGTGCCCGTCCGGGCGGATGAGCGCGGCGCGGACCAGCCGCCAGTCGGGCCGGGACCCGACCGGCCCGTCCACGCACACGGCCAAGCCCGGCGGCGTGGGCGGTTCCGGGGACGCGGTCGCCCGGCCGGGGAGGGCGCGGCCCGCCCCCGTGAGGTCGAGGAACACGTAGCATCCGGGGGCGAGCAGCGCGAACAGCCCCCGCCCGCCGGACAGCCGCAGGTCGGGGGCCCGGGTCCCCACGAGCGGATGATCACCGGCGTCCCGCCCGTACGACACGCCGACGCCGGAGATCTGTTCCGCCAGGAAGCGGGAGAACTCCGGCACCCGCGCGATGGCGTCGTCCAGGACCGACCGCAGGGCGAGATTCTCGGGCGTGAACGTCGTCATGAGCGCGGTCTGCCCCCGGGTCAGCCGCAGCGTGGCCGCACCCACCGGGTGCCTTTCCGCGTGGTAGGTGTCCAGCAGACCTCCGGGAGCCCACCCCCGCACCGCGGCGGCCAGTTTCCAGCCGAGGTTCGACGCGTCCTGCACGCCGAGGTTCAGGCCCATGCCCCCGGCGGGGAACAGGCGGTGCGCGGCGTCTCCGGCCAGGAGAACGCGGCCGCTGCGGTATCGGTCGGCGAGGCACGAGGCGGATCCCGTGCCGGACACCCACACGGGGTCGCGCAGGCCGAAATCGGTGCCGGCGACGGCCACGAGCCAGGCGCGCAGGTCCTTGTCCGCGGGCCGGCCCCCGCGCCCGAGGACACCGGCGCCGTCGACGCCCGCCACCCGGTGGAGGCCGGGGCCGATGGGCACGACCAGCACCTGGCCGGCCTCGTTGGTCTTCTGGAAGTACGGCACCGCCGGAGGATCGTCGAGCGTCACGTCGGCGACCCAGGCGTACGCGGTGGAGGCGGTTCCCGGGAAATCGATCCCGGCGGCCGAGCGGACCGCGCTGCCCGCTCCGTCACAGCCGACCAGGAACGCCGTCTCCATGGTGAAGGGCCCTTCCGGGCCCTCGGCCCGCACCACGACCCGGTCCGTCTCCTGGGCGAACGCGGTGAAGGCGTGCCCTCGCCGGACGTCCACCCCCAGGTCGCGGGCGTAGCCCTCCATCAGCTCCTCGACCTTCGGCTGCGCGAGCAGAAGGACGTACGGGAAGGGGGTGTCGAGCGTCCCGTAGTCCATCCGGTGGCCGAGAAGACCGAAGTGCGAGTCCGGCACCCGCCTGCCCTGCGTGACGAACGACTCGCCGACGCCGCGCGAGGCCCACAGCTCCATCGTGCGGGGGTGGATCGTGAAGCCCTTGGAGTGCGGGTCGCGTTCCGCCCGCCTCTCCAGGACCGTGACCTCGACCCCCGCGAGACGTAACTCCGCCGCGAGCCACAACCCGGTGGGGCCGCCTCCGACGATGACGACTTCTCCCATGCGCCTCTCCCAGGAACGACCCGCTGACGTGATCGTCGGTGCGAGGACGACGGACCGCGCGTGCGGCGCCCGGCCCTCGTCGCCCCGTCATCTTCTCCCGGCGGAGGGGACGGCGCCAGCCGGTGACGGCCGCGCTATGGGCGGGGCCGCCGCAGGACGCGGACCTGCCGGGGGGCCAGGGTCGTGTCCGGGGCCAGGGCGGGTCCGCGGAGGGGCTCGCCGGGGATCGCGGACAGGTCGACGTGCCGGTCCGTACGGTTGATCAGGAACCAGTACTCGCCGGTTCCGTCGGTGCGGACGGCGACGTCGACCAGGCCGCGGGCCTCGGGCGGCAGCTCCGAGGAGACCCCGGCGACGTCCAGCAGGCGGGGGAGGACGACACCGAGGCCTTCCGAACCGAGCCGGGTGGAGACGTACGACGCCGATCCCGCTCCCGTGCGGCGCGTCGTGACGGCGGGGCGTCCCGCGTGGTCGCCGGACTTGTACGTCGCCACGACCTCGGTCGCCGGGTCGGTGAGGTCGATCCGGTCGGTCCACAGGGTGCCGGACACGCCGACGTCGAGGTCGACGGCCTCGCCGTCCAGCAGGGGCCCGAACTCCTCGACGCGGATGCCGAGCAGGTCGCGCAGGGCCCCGGGGTAGCCGCCGAGCCACACGTGGTCGTCCTCGTCGACGATGCCGGAGAAGTAGGTGGTGACGAGGTGCCCGCCTGAGGCGACGTAGTCCTCCAACCTGCGCGTGAGCGCGGCGGGCACGACGTGCAGGATCGGTGCCACGAGCAGCCGGTAGCCGCTGAGGTCGTCGTCCACGTCGACCACGTCCACCCGGACGCCCGCGTCGAGGAACGCGGTGTACCAGTCGAGGGCCTCCTGGCGGTAGCGCAGCAGCGAGGTGGGATGGGAGTCGAGCTCGCCGGCCCACCACGAGTCCCAGTCGAACACGACGGCCACGGAGGCGCGGCGCCGCCGGCTGCCCGCGACCGGTGCGAGGGCGGCCAGCGTGGCGCCCAGCTCGGCGACCGACCGGAACACGTCACTGTCGGTGCCCGCGTGGGGGACCATCGCCGAGTGGTACTTCTCGGCCCCGCCCGCCGACTGCCGCCACTGGAAGAAGCAGACGGCGTCGGCGCCGTAGGCGACGTGGGTGAGCGAGTCGTGGGCGAGGCCGCCGGGCTTCTTGGCGAGGTTGACCGGCTGCCAGTTGACCGCGCTGGTGGAGTGCTCCATCAGGAACCACGGCAGGCCGCCGGCGAGCGAGCCGGTGAGGTTGGCCGAGAAGGACAGCTCGTCCTGGGCCTGGGGGCCGGTCAGCAGGTAGTGGTCGTTGGAGACGAAGTCGACCTCGCCGGCCCAGTCGGCGTAGTCCATGCCCTTGGTCTCGCCCATCACCATGAAGTTCGTGGTCACGGGGACGTCCGGGGTCAGCTCGCGCAGGATGTCGCGTTCGGCGCGCAGGTGGTCCTTGAGCGCGTCCGAGGAGAACCGCTTGAAGTCCAGTTGCTGGGTGGGGTTGGGGTAGGAGGCCGCCAGGCGCGGCGGCAGGATCTGCGACCAGTCGCCGTAGCGCTGGGACCAGAACGAGGTCGCCCAGGCGCGGTTCAGCTCGTCAAGCGTGCCGTACCGTGCCCGCAGCCACTCACGGAAGGCGGCCGCGGCGTCGTCGGAGAAGTCGTACACGTTGTGGCAGCCGAGCTCGTTGGAGACGTGCCAGGCGGCGAGAGCGGGGTGGCCGCCGTACCGCTCGGCGAGGGCCCGGGTCAGCCGCAGCGCGTGCTCCCGGAAGACGGGCGAGGTGGGCCGCCAGTGCTGCCGCGCGCCCGGCCACAGCGTGTGGCCCTTCTCGTCCACGGGGAGGATCTCCGGGTGCTTCGCCGTCAGCCACGGCGGCGGCGAGGCCGTCGCCGTGGCCAGGTCGACCGCGATGCCGTGGGCGTGCAGCAGGTCCATCGCCTCGTCGAGCCAGCCGAAGTCCCACACGTCCTCGCCCGGCTGGATCCGGGCCCACGAGAAGATGGCCAAGGAGACGATGTTCACCCCGGCCGCCCGCATCGCGCGCATGTCCTCGTCCCAGACCTCCCGGGGCCACTGCTCGGGGTTGTAGTCGGCCCCGAACCCCAGGCGGGCCCGTCCGGGGTCGGACGGCCAGCGCAGCCACCGGTGGCCGTGGTCGGATCGCACAAGGACTCCTGCTTCAACTCGGAGATGGTCACGTGAACATGGGCGGCGAGCATACGCCGGGGACGAACGGGAACCTGACTACTTGACGGTGAAGCCCTGCTCCTCGCCGTACTTCAGGGAGGCGTCCTGCCAGGCCTTCAGTCCGTCCTGCAGAGTGGCCGAGGAGGTGTACGCCTTGCCGACCGTGTCGTTGAAGATGCTGTTGGCGTAGACCTGGAAGGGCAGGTAGGACCAGCCGCTCACGACCTGGGAGGCGGACTCGGCGAGCACCTGGTTGACTTTCTGGCCGCCGAAGTAGGGGAACTCCTTGTCCTGGAACTTCGGGTCCTGCAGCTGGGCGGTGGTGGCGGGGAAGGCGCCGCCGTCGACCCGGGTCTGCACTCCCTCGTCGACGTTCGCGTACTTCAGGAACGCGTAGGCGAGGTTCTTGTTGGCGCCGGCCTCGGGGATCGCCAGCGAGCTGCCGCCGTTCTCGGCGGTGGCCCTGCCACCGGCCTCCCACTGCGGCATGGGCGCGACCTGCCACTTGCCCTTACCGGCCTCGACCCCGGACTCGAGGTTGGCGGGCATCCAGGCGCCGATGACCAGGGTGGCGATGCTGCCGTCACCGAGGCCCTTGTACCACTCGTCGCTCCAGCTGGTGACCGGCGCGAGCAGCTTGCCGTCGATCAGCTTCTGCCAGGTGGCGGTGAACTTCTGCGTGCCCGGCTCGGCGAAGTCGATCCCGACCGTGGTGCCGTCGACCGTGTACGGCTTGCCGCCCGCCTGCCAGATCATGCTGGTGGTGAAGCCGGCGTCACCGGTGTCGTTGGTGATGTACGCCTTCGGGTTCGCCTTGTGCAGCTTCTCGGCGTCGGCCGCGAACTCGTCCCAGGTGGTGGGCACCTTGAGGTCGTACTTGTCGAAGACCTCCTTGTTGTAGAACAGCGCCATCGGGCCGGAGTCCATGGGCAGGCCGTAGATGCCGTTGCCCATGTGGACCGAGCTCCACGGGCCGGGGGTGAAGGTGCCGTCGAGCTTGCCGGCGCCCAGGGCACTGAGGTCGGCGACCGACTTGGCGAGGGCGAACTGCGGCAGGGCGTAGTACTCCACCTGGGCCACATCCGGCACTCCGGATCCGGCCTTGATCGCGTTCTGCAGGGCGGTGTACTGGTCGTTGCCGGTGCCGGCGTTGACCAGGTTGACCTTCACCTTCGGATACTTGGCCTGGAAGTCCGCGACGACCTGCTTGAGCGTCGGCTCCCAGGCCCAGACGGTGATGGAGCCGCCGGTGTCGAGCGCCTTCTGGATGTCGGCGTCGGAAACGGCCGCGGACGCCGCGGGCGCGGCGGGCGCGTCGGCGGCCGAGGAGGAGGCGTCGTCGCCGGAGCCGCAGGCCCCGGCGGTGAGCGACACGGTCAGGGCCGCGCCCACGAGGAGGGCGTGACGACGGGTTATCGCCATGGGATATGCCTTTCTGAGTTGTCCGGGGAGAGACGTCGGTGGGAGCGGTCGTTCCTTGTCCGGTCACTCCTTGACGCTTCCGGCGGCCAGGCCCGACTGCCAGTAACGCTGGAGCAGCAGGAACGCCACGATCAGCGGGACGATCGTGAGCAGCGATCCGGTGATCACGAGGTTGAAGACGGCCTCGCCGCCCGCCGTGAGGGCCTGCTGGTTCCATTCCTTGAGGCCGACGGTGAGCGGATACCAGCTCGGGTCCTTCAGCATGATCAGCGGCAGGAAGTAGTTGTTCCAGGTCGCGACCACGTTGAACAGCAGGACCGTGACCAGGCCGGGGGCCAGCAGCGGCAGGCTGATGCGGAAGAAGGTGCGGAACTCGCCCGAGCCGTCCACCCGCGCCGACTCCAGGATCTCCTTGGGCACGGCGTCGGTGGCGAAGGTCCACATCAGGTAGAGGCCGAACGGCGAGACCAGCGACGGGATGATGATCGCCCACGGGGTGTCGGTCAGGCCCATCTTGGCGAACATCAGGAACGTGGGGACGGCCAGCGCGGTGCCGGGCACCGCCACCGCCCCGATCACCACGGCGAACACCGCCTTCTTGCCGGGGAAGTCGAACTTCGCCAGCCCGTAGCCGGCGAGTGCCGCGAGCAGGGTCGCGCCGCCCGCCCCGGCGACCACGTACAACAGGGTGTTGAGCAGCCAGCGGAGGAAGATCCCGTCGTTGTAGGTGAAGGCCGCGCCGATGTTGTCGAACAGGGCGAAGTCGTCGTCGAACCACAGGCCGGACGAGCCCAGCAGCCCCTCCTGGGTCTTGGTGGCGTTGATCACCAGCCACACCAGGGGGAGCAGCGTGTAGACGAGCATGAGCGCGGTCAGGACGGTGAGCGTCGCGTTGCGGGGGCCGCGCGGGGACCGGCGGCGCTTGATCACCAGAGGGCCGGGGCCGGTCTTGTGGCGAGGCGCCCGGTCGGCGGTGGGAGTGGAGGTCGCCATGGTTCAGACCGCCTTCCGCATGCCGCGCAGCTGGACGATGTAGGCGACGATCATCGTGATGATCCCCATGACGATGGCGACCGTCGCCGAGTAGTTGAACTGCTGCCCGTTGAAGGACAGCGAGTAGGCGTAGTAGTTCGGCGTGAAGTAGGTGGTGACCGAGTTCGGCGCGATCGTCTTGAGGATGCTCGGCTCGTTGAACAGCTGGAAGCTGCCGATGATCGAGAAGATCGTGGCGATCAGCAGCGCGCCGCGCAGGGCGGGAAGCTTGATCGCCCAGATGATCCGGAGCTGGCCGGCCCCGTCGAGCGCGGCGGCCTCGTACAGCGAGGGGTTCACCACCTTCAGCGCCGAGTAGAGGATCAGCATGTTGTAACCCACGAATTCCCACGTCACGATGTTGCCGATGGACGCGAGGACCAGGTCGGGCGACAGCGGATCGGGCAGTGAGACCCCGAACGCCTCGTTGAGGTTGCCGATCAGGCCGAACCTGGTGCCGTACATGAAGCCCCACATCAGCGTGGCGACGACCGCGGGCACCGCGTACGGCAGGAACACCGAGATCCGGAAGAACGCCGAGCCGTACAGCCTGCCGCTGTCGATCGCCAGCGCGACCAGCAGTGCGAGGAACAGCATGATCGGCACCTGGACGACCAGGAAGAGCGCGACGCGCCCGAACGCCGACCAGAACTGCGGGTCCTGCAGCGCCTTCAGGTAGTTGTCGGCGCCGACGAAGGACGTCCCCCCGATGAGCCGGGTGCGGAACAGGCTCAGGTAGACGGAGTACGCGATCGGGGCCAGGAAGACCAGGGCGAAGACCGCCATGAACGGCCCTGCGAACCGCCACCCGATCCATGACCGGCGTCTGCCGGTCATGGCCCCCCGACCATGCGAATACCCTTCCGAGACCACCGGCTCGCTCCTCTCCGCGGTGTGGTTACCGGCCGTGACTCTCCTGTTCACGTGAACATCACGAGCATGTTTACGTGAACATCGCGAGCGAACGAGCACGGCTCGGTTGTTGCGGAGGGTGATCTCTCGAGTCGCCAGGGTTATGTTTACGTAAACTTCTGCTGCGGTATGGTGGCACCCGTCCATTGAGAGGTCAAGGCTCGCCCACGTCACACCCGGTCGGATCGCGGCGTACGATCTCCGGCGACGGGGCGAGCAGGCGGGAGCGACACAGGAATGGATCCGGACGGCCCGGCCCGGCAGGTCCCGGCGCCGATCGGCGGTGCGCAGCGGGGCGGCTCGGGCATCCCGGGCGGGCGCCGCAAGCAGCGGGTCTCCATGGCCGACGTGGCCAGGCTCGCGGGCGTCTCGTCCCAGACGGTCTCCAGGGTCGCCAACGGCCATCCCGGCGTCGTCGGCGCGACCCGCGAGCAGGTGCTCGCGGCGATGCGCGAGCTGGGCTACCGGCCCAACAGCGCCGCCCGGGCGCTGCGCTACGGGCAGTTCAACACGATCGGCGTGATCCTCTTCGGGCTCGCGTCGACCGGCAACAGCCGCACCGTGGAGGCGATCGCGACCCACGCCGCGGCCGAGGGGTACGCGATCACGCTGATCCCCATCGGCGTTCCCACGCAGGACAACGTGCTGGGCGCCTTCACGCGGATGGGCGAGCTGGCCGTCGACGCCGTCATCGTCATCATCGAGATCCACCTGCTCGACGCCGGCACCGTGACGCTTCCTCCCGGAGTCCACGTCGTCGTCGTGGACTCCGACGCCGGAGACCGTTACAGCGTCGTCGACACCGACCAGGCCGAAGGCGCCCGGCTCGCCGTACGCCACCTCCTCGGCCTGGGCCATGAGACGGTCTGGCACGTCACCGGCCCGGAGACGTCCTTCGCGAGCCAGCGCCGCGCGCAGGCGTGGCGCCTGGCCCTGGAGGAGGCCGGACGCCCGGTGCCCCCACCGTTGCACGGCGACTGGTCGGCCGGGTCGGGCTACGCCGCCGGGCTGGCGCTGGCCGGCGAACCCGGCTGCACGGCGGTGTTCGCCTCCAACGACCAGATGGCCCTCGGCCTGCTGCGCGCCTTTCATGAGCAGGGGCGATCGGTTCCCGCCGACATCAGCGTGGTCGGCTTCGACGACATCCCCGACGCCTCGTGCTTCGTGCCACCGTTGACGACCGTCCACCAGGATTTCGCCGAGGTCGGCCGGCGCTGTGTCCAGGGCGTCCTGCGGCAGATCCGCGAGGGCGGCGCCTCGCGGCCCGGCACCGACCTCGTCCCCACCCGCCTGGTCGTCCGCGACAGCACGGCGCCGCCACGCACCCGGACCTGAGACGAGGCCCCGGGGCACGGGGATCCGGTCAGCAGCCGCCGCCGCAGCCGTCGTCTGAGCGGCGGCCCCGGCGGAGACCGCGGCGGCCGGCACGGCCCGGCAGGCGTCCCCGCGAAGTGCGCTCCGTGCCCTCGATCAGCTCCCGGGCGACACCGTACCGGCCGGGACGAGCATGGATCAGGTGGTTCTTCCGGCGGTCGGCGACGGCATGGCGGGGATCACGGCGGCGAGCCATCCGTCGGGGTCCGCGGTGAAGTGCGGCGCCTCCCGCGTCTCCCACCACGACCGCACGGCGAGGACCGTCTCCGCCTCTCCCGTCCGGCCGTCCCGGTAGGCGACCTCGCGTCGCCCGGTCTCCCTGACTACGACGCGGCCCCGCTTCGCGCCCGCGTCGTAGTCGTTCCAGTTGATGCCGTGGCCGGCCCACAGCATCTCCTGCATCTGGCCGGTGGACCTGCCGTGGAGCTCCGGTTGGGGGAACTTCGCCTGCGCGGCCATGGTGATGCTGTTGCGCACGCAGTCGCGCTGCCGCCACAGGAAGTAGTTCGCGACCTCGAGCGGGTCGGCCAGGGTGAACGCGCTGGCCCGATGTCCGCGCCGGCCGTACATGTCCGAGGGCATGGGGCATATCCTCGGAGAATCGACGGGAATAACGGGGAGCGGCCTTCGCGCCATGGCCACATGTCAGCGCCCGCCACCGGCGAATGCTGAAAACAACCGGCGCTTCGCCTTGAGTCCGAAAATAGCCCTTACCGAATGACGGCGAAAGCGTCACCGGGCATTCTGGTCGCCGAAACTAATATTCGGACCGGTGCCGGTTCTGCCCGTTCGGCAGAGTCGTCAACCGCTTGTGGGAAACGGTGCGCGGACGTATTTTGAGTGGGGCGGCGGCCTTTCGGCTCCCAGGGCTCTCGGATGAGGTGACCCGGCGATGAAGCGTCGATCAGACAGCGGTGTGCCCGACCCGAATGAAATCGCGGAGTTGCGGGTTCGGGCTGATGCCGGCGACCAGAACGCGGCGGGGCGCTTGGGGGAGTTGCTCGCCAGGAGCGGCGACAAGGAAGGCGCGCTGTACGTGTGGGCTCGAGCCTACGGCGACTCCTCGCCCACGACGAAGCGGTTGGCTGAGTTGATGGCCGAAGACGGTGATCTGCAAGGCGCGGTGCGGGCGTGGGAGGGGTCGGACGCTCTGTGGTACAACCCGGAAGGTCTTCATCAGGAGCACATGCGCAGCCTGGATCCCGAGGACCGGATGTGGGAAGACGACGGCCCAGAGGAGTGGGGGTTCATAGAGGCGGAGAAGTTGACCCTGATGCTGGTAGAGCGGGGAGATGAGGCGACAATCGCGGAGCTGCGGGCCAAGGCCGATGCCGGCGACTCCTACGCGGCGATGCTGCTGGCTGCGGGCGAAGAACGCTATCGCCGCAGAAAGAACGCGAGGGCGCGGCCAGAAGGCCCCCTCGCGGAGTGACCGTCGATCGGTGTGAAGACCTCGCCCGGCGTTCGGGTGCGAGTATCGGCATGTCGCGACTTCCTTCTCAGCTCAGCGGTTCCCGGGGCGCACGCCGTCGCGACCGTACCGGGAGCCCGCGGGGAGCGTGCCCGCCCGGGGAGGCCGCGGGCACGCTCCCGGGGTCACCAGCGGACTGGGACCTCGCGCAGACCGCCGACGGCCAGCCCCTCCACGCGTTCCAGCTCCTCCACGGGCACCGCCAGCTCCAGCGTCGGCAGCCTGCGCAGCAGCACCTCCAGGACGACCTGCAGCTCGGTGCGGGCCAGCGCCTGCCCCAGGCAGGAGTGGGCGCCGGAGCCGAAGGCCAGGTGGGGGTTCGGGCTGCGGGTCAGGTCCATCTCCGCGGCGTTCGCGAAGGCGGTCTCGTCGCGGTTGGCGGCTGCCATGCCGCACACCACGGTCGTGCCGCGGGGCAGCACCGTGCCGCCGACCTCGGTCTCCTCGGGCAGGTAGCGAGGCAGGCCGAAACCGGAGTTGGCGTCGAATCGCAGTGACTCCTCCACCGCGGTGCGGACCAGCGACGGGTCGGCCAGCAGCCGTTCCCACCGGGAGTGGTCGGCCAGCAGCATGGAGACCATCTTGCCGATCATGTTCGCCGTCGTCTCGTGCCCGGCGACCAGCAGAGCCATGCCGGTGACCACGATCTGGAGGTCGGACAGCCCACCCTCTTCGGGGCCGCCGGCCGCGATCAGCTCGCTCAGCAGGTCGTCTGCGGGCGCGGCGCGCCTGGCGGCGACGAGGTCGGACATGTACTGGAAGAAGTCGCCCTGCGCGGCCTCGGTCTCCGCCCTGCCGTACCGGGTGAGGTTGAGCAGGGTGTCGGACCAGTAGGAGAACCGGTCCCGGTCGGCGGAGGGCACGCCGAGCATGTCGCAGATCACGTAGACCGGCAGCGGGAAGCCGAGGCCCGCCCTGAGATCGCCCGGCGTGCCGCGCTTGACCATGTCGTCGACGAGGTCTTCGGCGATCTGAATCATGGCGGGCCGCATGGCGTCCATGCGCCTGACGGTGAACCACCTGCTGATCAGACGGCGCCAGTGCCGGTGCTCCTCGCCGCCGTCCGGGATGATCGCCGCCATCTCGCCGCCGAACACTCCGCCGCCGTCCGCCGACACCCGGGCCGCGTCGGCCGCGTCGAGCCTGCGGGTGAAGCGCGGGTCGGCCAGCACCTGCTTGACGTCCTCGTAACGGGTCAGCAGCCTCGCTCGGTCGCCGCTGGGCAGCGTGACGTGCGCGACCGGACAGGTGGCGCGCAGTTCGGCCCATTCCGCCGGCGGATCCAGCGCCGCGTCGTTGGGGATCGGGTAGTTCAGGATCTGCTCGTCGGCATTCATTCCGCGTCTCCTCGTACATAGGTGGTCGGTCGCCGCGAACCCTCCTGATCGGAAGGACGGCGCCCATCACGTATGCCCGGGTAAGCGTGAAGGCCGGTCGTGCGGGTGTCCGTCGGTAGGCAAACTCCCGGAATGTCTCAGGGGCGGACCGCGACCGTCCACGCGGCGGCACGCGTAAGCGCGCCTCCTTCCGGAGACGACAACGGTGGGGGCCGCGTGGAGGACCGGTGGACACGATCATCAATTGGCTGTGGGGCCTGTCGGGCATCGTGCTCTACACGGTCGTGGCCGCGCTGGTCTTCGCCGAGGACGCGCTGTTCGTCGGCTTTGTCGTGCCGGGCGAGACGGCCGTGGTGCTCGGCGGTGTGTTCGCCGCCGAGGGCAGGCTGTCGGTCTACTGGCTGGGGCTCGTGGTGACGCTGGCCGCAATCGCCGGCGACAGCACGGGCTACTTCATCGGCCGCCGCCTCGGCCCCAGCGTCCTGGACGTACGGGTGCTGCGCCGCCGCCGCGATCGCGTGGAGCGGGCCCGGGCGCTGATCCGCCGCTGGGGTCCTCAGGCGGTGCTCGTCGCGCGGTTCGTCGCGTTCCTCCGCGCCCTGATGCCGACCCTGGCCGGGGTCTCGCACATGGATTATCGGCGGTTCTTCCTGTTCAACGTCCTGGGCGGGGTGATCTGGGGAGTCGGTTACACGCTCGTCGGCTTCTTCGCCGGAGCGGCGTACGAGCGGGTGCGGACGGCCGTCGGCGGTGTGGTCGCGGGCGTCATCGCCGCGGCCGTCGTGGCCGCGCTGGTCGTGTGGCGCGTACGGCGGCACCGCAGAGGCTCCCGCGAGCGCGAGGACGTCACTCACTGACCCGGGCAGCGGGGTCTGCCGGGGGAGCCTCTCGGCTGGTCGAACACGTGACGATCTCGACCGCGGCTGTTTGTCGGTCCCGTCTGACAGGCTGGATCCGCTGTCAATTCGGAATCGCATGAAGGGGGGCCGCATGGCCGACTGGCGTGAGGTGGCCGAATCGGCACCGGAGTTCGCCGGCTGGATCAGGGCGTTGTTCGAGTCGCACAAGCACAAGACCATCGCGACGCTGCGCAAGGACGGTTCACCGCGGGTCAGCGGCATCGAGGCCTACATCATCGGCGACGACCTGTGGTTCGGATCGATGCCCGGTGCTCTGAAAGCCCGCGACCTGCGGCGTGACCCGCGCTTCGCGCTGCACGGCCCTCCGGTTCTCCTCGGCGCCGGCGATCCCGCCGGTGCGGCCGGCGACACGAAGCTGTCCGGATACGCGGTCGAGGTCACCGATCGGGACCGGATCGCGCCGATGCTGGCCGCACGCGGGTTCGGTCCCGGTGACTTCAGCGAGTCCCATTTCTTCACGGCCGACATCCGTGAGGTCGTCCTGACGCGGATCGAGGGGACCGCCATGGTCATGGATCTTTGGCGTCCGGGGCAGGGACTCCGCCGTCTCGAGCGCGCCTAGACTGCATCACTTTTTCAGGAGGCCCCGGCGTCCGCGGCGGGCTTGAGCACTTCCCTGCACCAGGTGCGGAAGTCCGTCGATGTGGGTGTGGCGGTCGCCCAGTCCGCGTCGTAGATGCCGTGGTCCTGCGCGGCGAACGCCTCGGTCACGTCCTTGACCGCCTGGTCGCCGGCGCCTCGGGAGCGGAGAAGCGACGCGTAGTCGTCCACGCTCGTGCGACGGTAGGCGACCGGCCGCCCGAGCTCCTGGCCGATCACCTCGGCCATGCCGTCAGGGGTCAGCCGGTCGGGACCGAACACGGGGAGGTTCTCCTGCCCGGTCCAGGACAGATCGGTGAGCAGGCCGGCGGCGATGCCGGCGATGTCCCGTGTCGCGATCAACGCCAGCGGCAGGTCACCTGCACAGGTCAGGGAGAACGCGCCGTGCCCGCGGATCGCATCGAGTTGCCCGAGGAGGTTCTCCATGTAGAAAGGCATGGACAACGCCCGATACGCCGCACCGGACGTGCGAAGTTCGGCGTCCATCGCGAAGGCCGCCGAGAGAACGCCGGCCGGGGCCGGCCAGCCGTGCCCGGCGCTGGACACCCCGACGACGTGACCGACCTCGTGGCGGGCGATGGCAGCGGCACCCGCCCGGGCGAAACTGAGGTAGTGCTCCTCGGCGCTCGGCGCCCGCGGGTTCGGCGGGACGAGCCAGAACAGCGCTTCCGCCCCGGGCAGTGCCTTGTCGAGCACGGCCGGATCGTCGTGGGAGCCGTCGACGACCTCGACCCGCTCGCGGACCGTGTCATCCAGACGCGAGGCGTCACGGACGATGACCCGGACCTCCTTGTCCTGGTCGAGCAACTGACGGACCAGCTGACTGCCGATCCGTCCTGTCGGTGTGGTGACGACGATCATCGAATCTCCTCTAACGTGAACATGAACTCCGGTTCCGAATATAGAGACGGCGTCCACGCACCGTCAACTAAAGTGGAGTGACCATGACCGCTCCCGAACGTGCGCTGCGCGCCGACGCCCGGCGTAACCGCGAGGCCGTCCTCGACGCCGCCGGCGAGCTGTTCGCCCGGCGAGGCGACGCCGTGCAGATGGACGAGATCGCCGAGCGCGCGGGCTTGGGCGTCGGCACCCTCTACCGGCACTTCGCCGACAAGCAGGCGTTGCTCGCGGCGATCATCGGCCGCCGGTTCGAGGCGATGACCGCCCTGGCCCGCGCCGCCGACGAGGCCGAGGATCCCTGGGTGGCCTTCGAGACGCTGCTCTACGGCTATCTGGAGTCCGCGCAGGCCGACGCCGCGTTCCGCTTCGCGCTCCTCGGCCCGGAGGAACCGAGCTGGAACGACATCGCCGCGGAGAAGACGGATTTCTCGGCGATCACCGAACGCATCGTGCGGCGCGCCGTCGGCGCCGGCCGCCTCCGCGAGGACTTCCGCGCCGATGACTTCGTCCTCATCACCCGTGGCGCCATGGCGAACATGACCGGTGCCGGTGACTGGCGCAGGCACCTGACGCTTCTGCTCGAGGGCATCCGCGGCCCCGAACGCTGATCCGCACCGACCCTCCGGATGCCCGGCGCCGGGGGTTCCGGTGGTCGACACGATGCCACTGGGCGGCGGGGCCGACGTCCCCTGCGCGCTGTGGTTGCCGATCGAGCTGGACACGTCTTCGTCCTGATCGCCGGCACGGTCTTCAGCGCCTGGGGCCGGTCCCGGGGGAGCCCCCGGGAGGTGCTCGTCGCCCGTCAGTCCTTGTTCGACTGCCGCCAGTCCCGGACGGCGTCGCGGATCTTGTTGAACACGGCCACGGGCGGCCCGGCCGGCATGTTCGCGGTCGCGGACTCCCCGGCGCCCGGGTGGGGTCTGGTGGGTGAGATCGCCTCGGCGCCCGGACCGCACCGGCCCTGCGGCGCAACCTCTCGGGGGACGTCTCCCTACGCAGCCGGGGGAATTCCTCCCGCTCCTCGTGCGTGGCGTGCTCGACGACCGCCTTCTCCAGGGCGGCCAGCCTCGTGTCGAACTCGGGATGGTCGACGCCGAGGTCGTACAGGTCGGACAGGGCGTGCTTCGCCTCGTCCTCCTCGTGCAGCCGGGCCTCGACGACCTCGTCTCCCGCCTTCGACCGCGCCGCCGGATGCACGACCTGCTCCTCCGCGCTCTCGTGCACCGCCGGCAGCCGTACGAGTTCGTTGAACAGCTCACGCCTGCGCCCGCCCCGCGCCGGCGTCCCTACACCCCGACCCGCCACGGCAGGTGTTCGGTGAGCCGGAGGGCACCGTGATACGTGTTAGGGCCATGAGGATTTCGCGTGCCGCGCTGCTGCCGCTGGCGGCCCTGCCCGTCCTGGCCGTCACGGCTCCCGCCGAGGCGGTCACGGCGCACAGACACCTGCTCGTCGAGTTGCGGGAGGAGGGCGGGTTCGCCGGGCTGCACAACAGGGTGGCCGTCTACACGGACGGCTGCGCCGTGCTGAGCCGCCGTACCGGACCCACCGTCCGCAAGTGCCTGACCCCCGCCGAGTGGCGCGGCCTGCGCGGTTCGCTCAAGCACCTGCGGCTCGGCCGGTCCGAGCCCCCGCCGCAGGGGGCGGACTTCCTCGCCTACCGGCTGACCTACGGGAGTCACCAGGCCACTCGCTACACCTTGCCGCCGACCTGGCAGCCGGTCGTGAGCGAGCTGGACAAGATCCTGGTCAAATACTCGACCCCCAACTGACCCTCCGCTCCCCGCACGGGTCGTCCGTGCACCCGGCGGCGTTTTCCGGCGTCCACAGCTACGCGAGGCGTATGGCGATGTCCAGCCGGGAGGCGAGCTCGGCCACGCTCGTGCCGTACGTCTCTGTCACGGTGACGCCGCCGGGGCCGATGTGGAAGACGGCCAGGTCGGTGTAGAGGCGGCTGACGCAGGCCAGCCCGGTGAGCGGGTAGGTGCACTCGGGGACGAACTTGGGCGTGCCGTCCTTGGCGAACAGCGTCATCATGACGAACACCTGCTTGGCCCCGGTGGCCAGATCCATCGCGCCGCCGACGGCGGGGATGGCGTCGGCGGCGCCGGTGTGCCAGTTGGCCAGGTCGCCGCGCTCGGAGACCTGGAAGGCGCCGAGCACGCACACGTCGAGGTGACCGCCGCGCATCATGGCGAAGGAATCGGCGTGGTGGAAGTAGGAGGCGCCCGGCAGCTCGGTGACGGGGATCTTGCCGGCGTTGATCAGGTCGGGGTCGACCTCGTCGCCGCGGGCGGCGGGACCCATGCCGAGCATGCCGTTCTCGGTGTGCAGGACGACCCCGGAGCCGGCCGGGAGATGGTCGGCGACCGTCGTCGGCTGACCGATGCCGAGGTTCACGAACGAACCGGACGGGATGTCCCGGGCGACGAGGGCGGCGAGTTCGTCGCGGCCGAGCGGGCCCCGGCCGAGGTGCTCCACGGTGCTCACTGCGTTCCCTCCGCTGCGCTCAGGTCCAGAATCCGGTCGACGTAGATGCAGGGGGTGACCACCGTCTCGGGGTCCAGCGCGCCGGTGTCGACGACGTGGTTCACCTGCGCGATCGTCATGGTCGCGGCGGTCGCCATGACCGGCCCGAAGTTGCGCGCGGTCTTGCGGTAGACGAGGTTGCCCATCCGGTCGCCGGCGTGGGCGCCGATGAGGGCGACGTCGCCCTTGAGTGGATACTCCAGCACGTAGTCGCGGCCGTCGATGGTGCGCGTCTCCTTGCCCTCGGCCAGCGGCGTGCCGACCCCCGTGGGGCAGTAGAAGGCGCCGATGCCGGCCCCGGCCGCGCGCATACGCTCGGCGAGGGTGCCCTGCGGGACGACCTCCAGCTCGATCTTCCCGGCGCGGTAGAGGCCGTCGAAGACCCACGAGTCGCTCTGGCGCGGGAACGAGCAGATCATCTTGCGGACCCGCCCGGCGGCCAGCAGCGCCGCCAGGCCGGTGTCGCCGTTGCCCGCGTTGTTGCTGACCACGGTCAGGTCGGTCGCGCCCTGCCGGATCAGCGCGTCGATGAGCCGTACGGGCATGCCGGCCATACCGAAACCGCCGATCAGCACGGTGGAGCCGTCGGCGATGCCCGCCACGGCCTCGTCGGGGTCGGTGAACACGGTGGTCATGCGGCGCTCACGTTCTCCAGCACGACGGCCAGGCCCTGGCCGACGCCGATGCAGATCGCGGCCAGGCCCCACCGTTGGCGGCGCTCGCGCAGCACGTGGGCGAGCGTGCCGAGGACACGCCCGCCGGAGGCGCCCAGGGGGTGGCCGATGGCGATGGCGCCGCCCCTGGTGTTGACGATCTCGGGATCGATCTTCCAGGCGTCGAGGCACGCCAGCGACTGGACGGCGAACGCCTCGTTCAGCTCGACGGCGCCGATGTCGTCCCAGCCGATGCCGGCCCGGCGCAGCGCCTGGTTGGCGGCCTCGACGGGCGCGTACCCGAACATCTGGGGCTCCAGCGCGCACGCGGCGCGGCCCGCGACGCGGGCGATCGGGTCGGCGCCGATCCGGGCGGCGGCCGCCTCCGAGCCGAGCACGACCGCGGAGGCCCCGTCGTTCAGCGGGGAGGCGTTGCCGGCCGTGATGGTGCCGTCGGGGCGGAAGGCCGGCTTGAGCCCGGCCAGGATCTCCGGCGTCGTGCCGGGCCGGATGCCCTCGTCACGGGCCAGGTCGGCGCCCTCCACCGGGACGACCAGGTCGTCGTAGAAGCCGTCGTTCCACGCCGCGTCGGCCAGCACGTGGGACCGTACGGCGAAGGCGTCCTGCCGCTCGCGCGAGATGCCGAAGCGCTCCTGAAGCTGCTCGTTGGCCTCGCCGAGGGAGACCGTCCACTCCTTGGGCATCCGGGGGTTCACCAGCCGCCAGCCGAGGGTGGTGGAGACCGCGGTCACATCCCCGGCGGGGAAGGCCCGAGACGGCTTGGGCAGCACCCAGGGGGCCCGCGTCATCGACTCCACGCCGCCGGTGACGACGACGTCGGCGTCGCCGCTCTCGACGGTACGCGAGCCGATCATGGCGGCGTCCAGGCTCGACCCGCACAACCGGTTGACCGTGGTGGCCGGCACGGTGACCGGCAGCCCGGCCAGCAGCACGGCCATCCGGCCGACGTTGCGGTTGTCCTCGCCCGCGCCGTTGGCGTTGCCCCACACGACGTCGCCGATCTCCGCCGGATCCAGCTGGGGGAGCTTTGCCAGGACGCCGCGCAACGCGGTGGCCGCCAGGTCGTCCGGGCGGACACCGGCGAGCGCTCCGTTGAACCTGCCGAACGGCGTGCGCGCCGCGGCGTAGACGAAGGCCGAACCCATGACGCTCCCTTCTGTTCGCTATGCGAACACGAGTTCATTATGCGAACATTCTGAGCATAGTCCATGCCTGTCGCCGTGCTGCCGGGCGGATCCGCACCTCGAAACAGGGGGAGGCGCCGCCGGCGGCCGGGGCCGGGACGTGGGGCTGCAGGGAGTTCCATGTGGATCACAAGGACCACGCGCCACGCTGGTGCGGAAAAGTGACGGACCTTTGCGACAACCGACGTGAGGACAGCAACCGTGACCAGGAAGTTCGCCGCGGGCGTGGCCGTTGCCCTGACCGCGCTCATCGTGCAGCCGTCGATCGCGCGGCCGGCCGGCGCCGCGACGACGTACAGCAGCCCATGCCAGGGGATTCGCAACTGCGCGGGTGAGATGCAGAGCGGCGAGGGATGGATGATCGAGACCCCGGTCAAGAATTGGAAGCGGGTGGTCTACCGGTTCAAGCACCTGAAGAAGAGCGAGAAGAGGGTGTGCGCCCACGAGTACCCCCGCCTGACCATGTGGATCAATGATCCGGACAGCAGGCGCCACAAGACGGTCGTCATCAAGGCGTCCGGCACGCTTCCCCGCCGCGCCTGCTCCTACTAGGGACAGACGCGTTGATCTACGCCGCCGGGTTGCCCTAGCTTGGGGCGATGTCGATTGACGGTATGGCGGCATATGACGGCGTCGAGGGATTGCCTCCGCTGGTCAGGCGCGCGGTCGAAACGGCACGGCAGGCGGGCTTCGCCCCTTCCTGCCGCCCTGAACAGGGGCGACTGCTGTACGCCCTGGCGGCCGGCGCCGAGATGATCGGGGAGACCGGCACCGGGTGCGGAGTGGGCCTGGCGTGGCTGGCCTCCGGCGCCCGGCCCGGGGCCCGGCTGGTCAGCGTCGAACGGGATGCCCACCGGGCTTCCCTGGCCGCCCAGGTCTTCCACGATCACCCGCAGGTGTCGGTGATCGGTGGTGACTGGCGGGAGATCCATCGGGACGGGCCGTATGACCTGCTCGTGCTCGACGGTGGCGGCCAGGGCAAGGGCGCCGAGCAGCCGGCTGATCCGCACCGGCTGCTCAGGCCGGGAGGAACGGTCGTCATCGACGACCTGACCCCGGCACGGCACTGGCCGCCGCGGTTCGACGGCGTCGTCGACCGGGCGCGGATGCACTGGCTCGATCATCCGGGGCTGGACGCGGCGGAGCTCCGGCTCGGGCCGGATCTGGCCGCGCTCGTCGCCACTCGTCGTTTCGCCGCCGATCAGTGATCGAGGCGATCCCTTCCCCGGCTCAGGGCTTGGCGGTGGTGACGGGCTCGGCGGGGACGTCGCGCCCGGTCGCAGGGGTCGACATGCGCGTGGGGAGTGCCAGTGTGACGGCGGCGGCGACGAGGGCGGCGGCGCAGCCGATCAGCATGCCGGCACGGAAGCCGTCCTCCGACGGCAGGACGTGGCCGGCCAGTCGCACGGTCATCTGTGACAGGACGACGCCGACCACCGCGGCCGAGACGGTGGTGCCGATGGAGCGCATCAGCGTGTTGAAGCCGTTGGCGGCGGCGGTCTCGGAGCGGGGAACCGCGCTCATGATCAGCGCGGGCATCGCCCCGTAGGCCAGGCCGACGCCGGCGCTGCAGACGCAGGTGACGATCAACATGCCCCAGGCGGAGCCCAGCAGCGCCATCGAGGAGCCGTACCCGAGCGCCATGACCAAACTGCCGGAGATCAGGGTGACCTTGGGGCCGTGGGCGGCCGACAGGCGGGCGCCCAGCGGCGAGACGGCCATCATCACCAGGCCGGAAGGGGCCATCCACAGGCCGGCCGCCAGCATCGACTGGCCCAGGCCGTAGCCGGTGGCCGCCGGGAGCTGCAGGATCTGCATGACGATCAGCGCCTGGGCGTACATCGAGAAGCCGACCACGATCGAGGCCAGGTTGGTCAGCAGCACCTGCCGCCGCGCGGTGACGCGCAGGTCGACCAGCGGGTCCTTCACGTGCAGCTCCCACCAGCCCCACAGCAGCAGCACGACCGGCGCGGCGGCGAGCAGGCCGAGCGTGGTGCCGCTCGACCAGCCCCAGTCGGCGCCCTTGGAGACGCCCAGCAGCAGGCACACGAGCCCGGCTCCCAGACCGAGCACACCGGCGACGTCGATCCGGCCCGCGGCGCGGGCGGGCGTGGCCGGGACCAGCAGCCGGATCAGCACCGCGACCAGCACGCTCAACACGGCCACGCCCCAGAACAGTGCCCGCCAGCTCGCGTATTCGGCGACCGCCGCCGCGAGCGGCAGGCCGAGCGCGCCGCCGATCCCCATCGACGAGCTGAGCAGCGCGATGGAGGGGCCGAGCCGCTCCGGCGGCAGAAGGTCGCGCAGGGCGCTGATGCCCAGGGGGATCATGCCCATGCCCATGCCCTGCAGGCCCCTTCCGATAATCATCGGCGTCAGGGAATCGGCCACGGCGCAGACGGCGCAGCCCGCGATCAGCGGCACCGAGCAGAGCAGCATCATGCGGCGCTTGCCGTAAAGGTCGCCGAGGCGGCCGGTGACCGGGGTGGTGACCGCTCCGGCGAGCAGCGTGGCGGTGATCACCCATGAGGCGTTCGACGCGGTGGTGTGGAGAAGGCCCGGCAACTCGCCGACCAGTGGCACCACCAGGGTCTGCATGAGCGAGGCGACGATGCCGGCCATCGCCATCACGCTGACGATGCCACCGGGGCGGGCGGCGGACGTGGAGCCTTCCACGCGGGTCTCCCTTGATCGGCGATCAGAGCGATGTGCACCTTACACACCATGTGTTACCCGAAGGCCTTCCCGTCCGCATGGTGGGAGCTCATGTCACTCAGTCCGGGGCCGGGAGGTTCAGGGCGGCCAGGAAGCGTACGCCTTCAGGGTCGTGGCGCTCGAAGCCGAGCCGGAAGTGCCGGACGGTCCTTGCGAAGAGTGTTGCGAAGACGCCGGCGACGGCCGGGCGCGGAGGCGGCGTGGCCGGCGCAGTTGATTAGGTACTCCCCGGTCCTTCCTCGGGAGTCGACCGTGTGGACGATGAAGTTGGATTCCCCGTCGTGGGTGAAGCGGATCAGGCCGGGCTTCTTCGTGGCGTGGATGCGGACGACGTCGTCGCCCTCGCCCCGGTAGGTGGTGTCGGCCTGCGCGGCGGCCGGCGTGGTGAGCGCGGCGGCTGTCAGGGTGAAGACGGCGAGGATGCGGCGGAGCATGGGAGTTCTCCTGGGGAGGGGGAAACGGTAGGTGCGTCACTGACCGCGAGAACCGCGAGTCAGCGAACGGCTACTGCCCCAAGTAAAGCACGCTGTGAACCGTACACACAATGAAATACGTGGTTCCATGAACCCCCGTGCCGTCGCGGTCCGCAGGCGAGGGGTCGTCAGGTCGTGGCAGAGGCGCGCTGGGCGAGGCGTTGGCGCTCGGCGGCGACGACCTGGCGGGCGAGTTCGGCCTCGGAAAGGTCGACCGCTTCCGGAGCCGAGTCGGCCATGTCGCTGACCCGGGCGAAGTCGTCGAACAGCCGCTTCTTCCCGGCCACGAGTTCGATGATTCGCTGATCGACGGTGTCTTCGGACAGCAGCCGGTGCACCTGCACCGACTGCACCTGACCCATGCGGTGCGCGCGGGCGATGGCTTGGGCTTCCGTGGTGGGCTTGAGCTGAGGCTCGCAGATGACGACGACGGACGCGGACTGGATGTTGAGCCCGACGCCGCCGGCCACGATCTGGGCGACGAGCACGGCGCCATGCTTGGCCGACGAGAACTGGTCCACCATCTGCTGGCGTTGGCCGGCGGGCACCGACCCCGTCAGGGGCCCGAACACCGGGCCCGGCAACGACCGGACGAGCAGGTCCAGTATGTCCCTGAAGTAGGAGAACACGATGATCCGCCGCTCGTTCTCCTCCGCCTCGCGGACGATCTCGATGAGCCGCCGCACCTTTTCGGAGCGAGGCCCTTCGAGCATGGCCGCCTGGCGCATCTCCATGAAGTTCCCGCGCCCGACGGCCGCGCGGTAACGGGAGGCGTCCGCTGCGGACATGGGCAGCCATTCGTCGACCTCGATGAGCTCCGGGAGCTCGGTCAGCACGTCCTCCTGGTTGCGGCGGAGATACGCCGGTGCGATCTGCCGCCTGAAGGTTCTCGGCGACAGGTCCGTGGCGTCGACGGTGAGGTCGGGGCGGACGTACGAGGCGAGATTGCGAAACTCGTCGACCTTGTTCTCCAGCGGCGTGCCGGTGAGCAGGATCGCGCGGTCCGAGCGCGCGATGAGGCCGTTGGTCCTGATCGTGCGCTGTGCCTGAGGATTCTTGATCAGGTGAGCCTCGTCGACCACGACGCACGCCAGATCGCGAAGCTCCTTCAGTCCGGGCTCCCACCACGCCAGGGTCTCGTACGTCGTGATGGCGACCCCGCCGTCGCGTATCCATGCCCGGGCCGCGCGCTCGCGATCCGGCCCGTGGACGCGGTGCGCTCGCAGCTTCGACTTGCCGGTCACCTCGCGGACCCAGTTGGTCACCACGGCGGCCGGGCAGATCACCAGAAAGTGGGTCTCACCCCGGCTGCGCAGGTGGGCGAGCACGGCAAGGGCCTCGACGCTCTTGCCGAGGCCCATCTCGTCTCCGATGATGACCTTGCGTTGCACAAGTGCGAAGCGGGCCGCGAAGCTCTGGTAGCCGCGCAGTGACGCGGTCAGGTGTTCACCGCTCAGTGCCTGGTCGCGTACCGCCTTGATGATCTCCTCCGGGAGATCCCCGTGCACCGCGTTCTCGTCCTCGGTGATGAAACCGAGCTCGGAGAGCATGGCGAAATAGTCGGCGGGCCGCGAGAGGAAGTCGTCCCACGGATCCGCGCCGACGCCGCCCGGGCCGGACCCCGGCGAGCCACGGAGCAGCTCGGCGCGCCGTTTGACGATCTGGATGCTTTCGCGCAGTCCGGCGGCGGGCAGCGTTCTGGTCGGAATCACGAGAAGGTGACTCGTCCTGCCTCCGAGGACCGTCCGCAGCGGGTCCAGCTCGGCCGCTCGCTCCAGATCGGCGGACGCGCCGCGGGTCTGACGGCACGCGTCCCATTCGGCGAGGCGCCGCAGCAGGTGGGTGGTCTCCGGCCGGCGGCTGTTGATGTCGATGCGTACGGGCGTCTCGTCGTACGTCGTCTGCCAGAGCGTCCGCGCCGCTCCGAGCATGCGTCGTGCGGACATCTCTCCGACCCCGGGCAGCGCCTGCAGAGACATGCCGCGGTCCAGCACGTCCTGCACCGTGGTGATGCCGGCCGGGGAGAGCGGACTCAGCCGCAGGCGCTCACGGGTGGCCGCCTTCAGCGCGTCCACCGGCATCTCCCGCAGGAGCCGCTGAGCCTCCGCGCGCCGGACCTTCTCGCCCGCGTCGCGCGCGGCCGATCGATACGAGGCCTCGCTTGCCACGACCCTGGCGATGACGGCCAGCGCCTCGGCCAGGCCGTCGAAGGCCGAGCGGTCCACGATCGCCGGCTCCGGGCCGGTGTGCCCGGAGACGAGGTCGAGGCGAAGGGCCGGGTCGAGCAGCGCGCCGAACCCGGATCCCGGCCCGCCGACGGCCGCGGTGAAGGTCCCGAGCTGCTCCAGCCGCCCCGGTCCGCCGGCCTCGGTGAACGTCGCATGCCAACGCCGTAGGAGCTCGGCCGCGGCGTCCGCCGACTGCTTCCTCGCCGAGCCGGTGAAGAAACGACGCACACCGAGCGCGGGGCCGACCTCGGCGATCGCGCGGGGGGCGTCCTCGGTGAGCAGCCGCAGCAGGGCACGATCACCGGCTGTCGTCTCGGGAAGGTTCGCGCGCTCCCACAGGTGCCTGACGACGCCGGTCTCGTCCGTCCCGAGTGGGACCACCCGCCACGCGGCTTCGCCCGCCCGGGTGATCTCGAGGCTGCGCGAGCGCAGGTGCCGCTCGCCGCCGGCGGCGGCCTCACGGACGGCGTGGTGCCAGGCCCGCAGCTCCTCGGCTCGCCGTCCCCACTGCGTGAAGTCCGCCACGAGGCGACGAATCTGTTCGCGCTCTGTCTTGTTCATGCCTCGCCACACGGGTTCGATCAGTTAGCGTCAGGCGATGGTAAAGCACCCGCCTGTGACGGGGAACAGGACCGCCAAGGAGACAGCAGGGGTACCGGCGCCGCGCTCGTCGGTATTTGGCGCTGATCGTCGGTAAGGTCTGCAGACCGACGATCTGGAGGTCATTGGTGAGGCTCGAGGATCTTGTGTCCGGTGTCCGGGTGTCCGGGGTGGTGTCCGGCGAGACGGTCTCGGTGATCGCCGCGCAGTGGCACGGTTCCGACGCGCTGGAACTGACCTTCAAGACCCTCGATGGAGGGCTGCGTCAGCAGGTGCTCTTCCGGACCGATGAGGCGAAGCTGAGCCCCTCCGACGCGGGCAGCCGGCCGTTCGACGCGGACCCGGAGGAGTTCCGGCTGGTCGCCGAGGCGCAGCGGATCTCCTTGGCCGGTCTGTTCGATCCGATGCTCGCCGTGGCCACCAGTGCCGTGCAGCCGTTGCCCCACCAGATCCGGGCCGTGTACGACGAGATGCTCGACCGCACTCCGCTGCGGTTCCTCCTGGCCGACGACCCGGGCGCCGGGAAGACGATCATGGCCGGGCTGTACATCAAGGAGCTTCTGCTCCGCGACGACGTGAAGCGCTGCCTGATCGTGGCGCCCGGCGGACTCGTCGACCAGTGGCACGACGAGCTGTTCTTCAAATTCGGCCTGCGCTTCGACATCCTGACCACGGCCATGGCCGACAGCGCGCTCGGGTCGAGCGTCTTCGAGCAGTACCCGCTGCTCATCGCGCGGATGGACCAGCTCGCGCGCAACGAGGATCTGACCGCGCAGCTCGACGACGCCGAGTTCGACCTGGTCGTCGTGGACGAGGCCCACCGAATGGGGGCCCACTACTTCGGCGGCAAGCTGAACAAGACCCGCCGCTTCCAGCTCGGCGAGAGGCTGCGCGACCGCACGCGTCATCTGCTGCTGATGACGGCCACCCCGCACGCCGGCAAGGAGGAGGACTTCCACCTCTTCCTCACGCTGCTCGAGCGGGACGGTTTCGAGGGCAAATTCAAGTCGGGCGTGCACAACGCCGACACCACCGGGCTCATGCGGCGCATGGTCAAGGAGGACCTGCTCACCTTCGAGGGCAGGCCGCTCTTCCCCGAACGGATCGCGCAGACCGTGCCCTACGAGCTCACCGAGGACGAGCAGGACCTCTACGAGCGCGTCACCGACTACGTGCGCGAGGGGATGAACCGCGCCGATCGCCTGGACGACAAGCGCCGCAACACCGTCGGCTTCGCGCTGACGGTGCTCCAGCGACGCCTCGCCTCCAGTCCCGAGGCGATCTACCGGTCCCTGGTCCGGCGCGCCGCACGGCTGCAGCGCCGCCGGGACGACCTGCTCCACGGCCGTGGCGTCGCCGGCGAGCTCGCTCCGATCGACCCGGCCGGCTGGGACGACGACGAGCACAGCGCCGAGGAGGTCGAGCGAATCGAGGAGGAACTGCTCGACGCGGCCACCGCAGCGCGCACCATCGAGGAGCTCAACGCCGAGCTCGCCGATCTCGACCAGCTCATTCACGTCGCCCTCCGGGTGCGCGATCTCGACAGCGACCGCAAGTGGGTCGAACTGCGCAAGATCCTCGACGACAACGACCTCATTCATCCCGGTGCGGAGAAGCCGCGCAAGCTGATCATCTTCACCGAGCACCGAGACACCCTCGACTACCTCGCCCGCAAGATCCGCTCGCTTTTCGGCAGGCCCGGCACCGTACAGGCCATTCACGGCGGCGTCCGCCGTGCCGACCGGCGCGCCATCACCGAGGAGTTCACCAAGAACCCGGCCTGCCAGGTGCTCCTGGCCACCGACGCGGCCGGTGAGGGGCTCAATCTCCAGGCCGCCCACCTGATGGTCAACTACGACCTCCCGTGGAACCCCAACCGCATCGAGCAGCGTTTCGGCCGCATCCACCGGATCGGCCAGACCGAGGTGTGCCGCCTGTGGAACCTCGTGGCCGCCAACACCCGCGAGGGGGAGGTGTTCGGCCGGCTGCTGCAGAAGGTCGAGGAGCAGCGCAAGGCCTACGGCGGCAAGGTCTTCGACGTTCTGGGGTCGGCCTTCGACGAGACACCGCTGCGCGAGCTGCTGATCGAGGCCATCCGGTACGGCGACCTCCCCGAGACCCGGGCCAGGATGGAGCAGGTCATCGACGATTCGGTCGCCCACGGCCTCAAGGAGCTTCTCCAGGAACGCGCGCTCACCCACGACGTCATGTCAGACGCGGACCTGGCCCAGATGCAGCGCGTCATGGAGGAGGCGCGCGCCCGCCGGCTGCAGCCGCACTACATCGAGTGGGCCTTCCGTTTCGCTTTTCAGCGCCTCGGCGGCCGGCTCGCGAGACGTGAGCGCGGTCGCTACGAGATCGCGCACGTTCCCGCGGCGGTCCGCGCCGTCACCAAGCACGGCCCTGTCGCCAGCCGTTACGAGCGGGTGACGTTCGAACTCGACCGCATCGACGTCCCCGGCAAGCCCCGTGCCGACCTGCTCGCCCCCGGGCACCCGCTCCACGACGCCGTCGCCGAGCTCACCATCACGCAGCTGCGCCCCATCCTCGAGCGCGGGACCGTCCTGGTCTCCGCGGACGTGGAGGAGCCGAACCTGCTGGCCGGCGTCGTGGAGGAGGTCGTCGACGGCACCGGGGCGTCGATCGCCCGGCGGTTCGGCTACGCCTACGTCGACGCCGCCGGCCAGGTCAGGCCCGCCGGTCCCGCGCCGTACCTCGACTGCGTGGCCGCGCCGCACACCCCCGCCGTGGCGGCGGTCACGAAGACGGCCTGGCTCGCCGAGGCCGAGTCCCGGGCCCGCACCTGGATCATCGGTCACCAGCTCAAGGAGTACCTCGGCGAGGTGGCACCCCGCCGGCTCGCCGAGATCGAACGGACCCGGGCGCGGGTGGACGAGCGACTGGCCCACGAGTCGGACCGGCTCGTCGGCGAGGCGGTCGCGGCTCAGGAAAAGGAGCGGGCCGGCATCAGGCCGAAGGAGAGCTCCGACAGTCTTCTCCGCAAGGCGCAGGACCTCCAGGTCCGGCGGGAGACCCGTCTGGCGCTGCTGGAGCAGCAGGCACAGCTGGCGACCAAGCCGCCGCGCATCATGACCGCCGCGCTGGTGCTGCCGCTGTCCATGGTGGAGACCGAAATCGCAGCCGACGCCCCCATCCATGCCAGGGAGACCAAGGCCGTCGAGCGGCGCGGCGTCGACCTGGTGCTCGCGACCGAGCGTGCTCTCGGCCGGGAGCCGCGGGAGCGGGCGTTCAACAACCCCGGCTACGACATCCTGTCCCTGCCCTCCGACGGCGGCCCCTCCGTCCGCATCGAGGTCAAGGCGCGGATCGAGGGAGCCGAGGACTTCTACGTCACCCACAACGAGATCGTCACCGGCAAGAACGCCGCCCCTCATTACCGGCTCGCACTGGTCACCGTCAGCACGGCCGGCCCGGAGTTCGACCAGGTGCGGTACATCGCCGATCCCTTCGCCGGCGTGGACCTCGGTGACCTCGCCGCCACCGGCGTCCGGGCCGACTGGCCGAGAACCTGGGCCGCCGGCAGCCGGCCCTTCTGACCGTTGCCGCCGCTCATGGGCGATGCGGCCGATGCAGGTGAACGTTTGCCGATCCGGATACGTGCACAGACGGTGATCTCGAGTTTGAGGGATCACCGGTCGTCGTCGGATCAGGTCCGGGGTGGTGGCTCGGCCGGGCGTCGGGCTCGGCCAGGACTTGCTCTACCAGGGCCGCCCCGGCCGTCCGAACACCTCGCCGATTTCCAAGAAGCGGCCGGACAGCCGGGACACCGGACCGCCGAGGAACGGCCGGAAGCGGGTGCCGAGCATGCGGCCGCTGCTCCGCATCGTGTGGGAGAAGCCGCCCTTGATCACTCCCGCGATCCGGTGGAAGTCCTTGGCGATCGTCCCTGCCGGACGAAGTCGAAGGCGTCGAGCCCCGCGTACGGGTTGATCCAGCCGCGCTGTCGCGTTTCTACAAGCCGCGCCTCGGACGGGCGGGGCACGATGGCAGACATGGAAGAGATGATGCCTCCGATGACGCGCGCCACCGAACGGACCGTGGCGTTGGTGCGGGCGGTGCGGCGTGAGCAGCTCGGGCTGCCGACGCCATGCGCGAAGTTCGACGTGCAGGACCTGATCAACCACCTCGAGTGGGCGGCGGAGCTGTTCGAGTCGCTGGCTCACAAGGGGCCACGCATCGAGCAGGGGCCCTACGCCGGCGACTTCCCCGAGCGGGCGGAGCGTGCGCTGGCCGCCTGGTCGCGGCCCGAGGCGTGGGAGGGGACCAGCCCCGCCATGGGCCTGCCGATGACCACGCTGGCGCACATGTACCTCGTCGACATGGTCGTGCACGGCTGGGACCTCGCCACAGCCACCGGTCAGGAGTACGAGCCGGACCCCGAGGCCGTCTCGCGGGCGCGGAGCTTCACGGACAAGATGGTGGAGATGGGCAGGCAGCACGGCGCCTTCGGGCCGCCGGTCGCGGTGCCGGACGACGCCCCGCCGTTCGACCGGCTGCTCGGCGTCATCGGCCGGGACCCGGCCTGGAGACCGTGAGCCGGCCGGCCGCTGTCACGATCCCGCCCTCGCCGGCCGGTGCGGATGGTCGGTCCGTTCCGGGCGCCGCACGCGTGTGTGCCGCGCCCGCTTCCGAACGCGGCGTACTTGTGAAACGTGACAAGGCCGACCCGGCATGACCGCTCAGACCGAACGCCCGCTGCTCTTCCTCGACGTCGACGGGCCGCTTCTCCCGTTCGGCGAGGACCCGCACCGCGCACCGCGGGGTACTGCACCCGGTGCGCGCTGGGCGCGGCTCACCGCCACGCCGGGGAGGCGGCTGGCGGCGCTGCCCTGCGAACTCGTCTGGGCGACAACCTGGGAAGAGGAGGCGAACGCCGAGGTGGCACCCCGAATCGGGCTCCCGCGGCTGCCCGTCGTGCGCTGGCCGGAGCCGACCGACCGAGATGAACGTGAGGACCGATGGTTCGGGCTGTGCTGGAAGACCCGGACCCTGGTGAGCTGGGCGGCCGGACGCCCGTTCGCCTGGGTCGACGACGAGATCACCGGCGCGGACAGGGAGTGGGTCGCCACGCACCATCGCGGCCGAGCTCTCCTCCACCGTGTGGAGTCATACCGGGGGCTCACCGACGACGACTTCACGACCCTCGAACGATGGTTTCGGAGCCGGTGAGTCAGCTCGTTCCCACTGGGTGGCCCGGCCGTGTGCCGGGCAGGGTCAGCAGCCGGGGTACTTGCCGGGTGCGAGGCGGCCGCCGGTGAACTCGGTGATGAAGTCGCCGGCGAGTTCCACGACGGTGTCTCTGCCTTCCAGCCGCGACAGCCAGCGCTGCGGAAGGGCCGCCTCGCCGTACGCCGTGCCGAGGAGGTTGCCGCAGAGGGAACCGGTGGAGTCGCTGTCGCCGGAGTGGTTGACCGCCAGCAGCAGCGCCCGCTCGATGTCGTCGCCGCTCACGAGGGCGCAGTAGACCGCGATCGCGAGCGCCTCCTCGGCCACCCATCCGCCGCCGAGCGTCTCCACCGCTTCCGGCGACGGCTCCGCCGTACCGGCCAGGGCGACCGCCGCCTCGATCGCGGCGGCGGTCTCCTCGTGCGCGGGCCGCTCGCCGAGCAGCGCGAGGGAGTCGGGTACGGCCTCCGCGGGCAGTGCGCCCTGGGCCAGCAAGCAGGTCAGCGCGGCGAAGGCCCCGGCGGCCAGATACCCGGTGGGGTGCCCGTGCGTGATCTGGGCGCACCGCGCCGCGAGCGTGAACGCCTCCTCCGCGTCGCGGGTGGCCAGCCCGAACGGCGCGGAGCGCATGACGGTCCCGCAGCCCTTGGAATTGGGATTGACCGGCCCGGGCGTGCCGAGGGCGGCGAGCGGGCCGGGAGCGGCGCGCAGCCCGGACAGGCAGGCGTTGCCGGGCGCGCGACGCGAGTACAGCCAGGCCTGCTCGCGGAGCCGTCCGGTGCGGACGAGATCGTCCGCCGGTGGCGGCACGCGGTGCTCCTGGGTGTCGAGCCAACGCAGGTACGCGTGGCGGATCACCTGCACCTCATCGCAGGTGCCTCGCTCCCGCACGCGTACGTGGGCGCGGATCAGGCCTTCGGCGGTGAACAGCGTCATCTGGGTGTCGTCGGTGATCAGGCCGGTCCTGCCGCGCCAGTCGGGCGTGAGGTCGGTCAGCCCCGCCTTGCCGTGATCGCGGCGGATGGCGCTGATCGGGTCGAACTCGACGGGCGCGCCGAGGGCGTCGCCGATGGCCCCGCCGAGCAGGCAGCCGCGTACCCGCGCGTCGAACGGAATGTCGCCCAATTTGGCATCGCTCACGATTGACTCCTTTCGTTCCCTGGAGTGAACCGTAGCGGTCTTGCCGTGAGGCCGCCGATCAGATGGAACCGGTGCTCACCTTGCGTAGGAAACATCCGGCCTGCTCGGGCCGGGTCGTCGGAGGAGCCGGCCTCGGCGCCGGACGCGGGAGGGGCCGCGGCGGGGACGAGCAGCGCCACGACGGCCGTGGCCGAGACGATGGCGGCGCCCGTCCACAGCGCGGCCCGCAGTCCGGACACGAACGCCTCAGCCGAGCCGTAGCCGCCCGCGGTGGCGAACACCCCGGACAGTACGGCGACGCCCATCACGATGCCGATCTGCCGCATCGCGTTGTTGACGCCCGAGGCCACGCCGTGCTCGGCGGCCGAGACGAAGTCCATCGTCTGCCGGATGCCGTGCGCGAAGAACAGGCCCATGCCGACGCCGGCGGCGACCAGCAGGCGGCGCACGCCCAGCCGCTCGCCGAACGCCCCCGCGAGCAGCGCCACCAGAACCGGCATGAGCGTGCAGGGCAGGGTACGCAGCCCGGCGTCGAGCGGCGGGTAGCCGAGCACGTCCTGCAGGAACTGCACGAACAGGAAGACGGCCCCATCATGCCGCGGTAGCGCACCTTGCCGGCGCGGACCAGGTCGGTCAGGGCGCCCAGCGTCTCGTCGATGTCGACGGCGGGGTCGGGACGGTGGACCTGGTAGAGGTCGATCCAGTCGGTGCGCAGGCGGCGCAGGCTGTCGTCGACCGCGCGGTTGATCCACCGGCGGCTGTTGCCGCCCTGGTTGGGGTCGTCGCCCATCACGCCGTGCACCTTGGTGGCGAGGAACACGTTGTCGCGCGTGCCGCTCTCGGCGAGGAACCTGCCGATCAGCTCCTCCGACTCGCCGCCGGAGTACACGTCGGCGGTGTCGATGACGTTGATCCCGGCGTCGAGCGCCCGCTGGATGATCTTGGCGGTCTCGTCGTAGCCGTTCTCGCCCCACCAGCCGAACATCATCCCGCCCAGGCAGAGCGGGCTGACCTTGACGCCGGTCCGTCCGAACAGAGGCGGTAGTCCATGGACGGCTCGCCTCTCACGAAAATGGATATAAGAACTTTCTACTATCTCCTTGGTAGACTGGCAAGACACCCCGAGGAGGAATGCATGCGGATCGCCGAGCTGAGCCGGCGGGCGGACGTGTCGGTGCCGACCATCAAGTTCTATCTGCGTGAGGGGCTGCTCTTCCCGGGGGAACGGACCAGTTACAACCAGGCGCAGTACACCGAGGAGCACGTGCGCCGGCTCAAGGTGATCCGGGCGCTGATCGAGGTCGGCGGGCTCAGCGTCGCGGCCACCCGGGACGTCCTGGAGAAGATGTACGCCCCGGGGATGAGCGTCATCGACTCGGCGGGCAAGGCGCAGTTCGCCCTCACCACGCCGCGTCCGGTGATCGAGGACGAGTCATGGGAGCGGGCGCTCAAGGAGACCGACGCGCTGCTCGACCGGCTCGGCTGGCAGGTCCGCGCCAGCAACCCGGCCCGGCAGGCTCTGGCCTCGGCCGTCGCCACGCTTTTCCGGCTGGGGCAGACCTCGCAGCTCAAGCTGCTCGACGAGTACGCCGCGGCGGCCCGGCGCGTCGCCGAGGCCGAGCTGGCGCTGCTGGCGACGGAGACCGATCCGGACGCGCTGGTGGAGAGCGCGGTCATCTGGACCGTTCTCGGCGACGTGGTCTTCAGTTCGCTGCGCCGCTTCGCCCACGAGGACGTCGCCTACCGCTCTCCGGGCGACGACGAAGAGCGCAGCGGGGAGCCCGGCGGACAGGGCGGCGGGCCGACCGGCTCCGGCCGGTGACCGCGGCGCGGTTAGTGCTGTCGCCGCGCCCCGCGTCCCGGCCGGCGCTGTCCGCCGGGCGCGGCGGGCGTGACCGGGGTCAGGACCTCGGCGGCGGGGCCGTGCTCTGGCGCACGACGAGCTCGTTCGCGAGGTCGATCCGGCTCGTGGCCGGCTCCACGCCGCGGGCCAGGTCGAGCAGCATCTGGGCCGCGACGGTCGCCATGTCGCACAGCGGCTGGCCCACCGTGGTGAGGGCGGGCTCGACCCAGTCGGCGACGGGCACGTTGTCGTAGCCGACCACCGACAGCTCGCCGGGGACGTCGAGGCCGAGCCGCCGGGCCGCGCGCAGGACGCCGAGCGCCTGTAGGTCCGACCCGGCGAAGATCGCGGTCGGCCGGTCCTGGCGCGTCAGCAGGTCCATGGCGTGCTCGTACCCGGCGTTCACATAGAAGTTGCCGTACCTGACCAGGTCGGGGTCGACGGCGAGCCCCGCCTCGTCGTGGGCGACCCGGAAGCCGGCGACCCGTGCCCTGCTGCACATCACGTCCTTCGGGCCGGAGACGACCGCGATGCGGCGGTGGCCCAGTTCCAGGAGATGACGGGTGGCGAGCAGGCCGCCGTCCCAGTTGTTCGAGCCGACCACGGGAACGGACTCGGCGATCTCGCCGTCGGTGTCGACGACGACGAACGGGACCTGCGCGCGCCGCAGCTTCTGCTGCTGCGACTGCGACGGGCTGCACATGACGAACAGCACGCCGAGAGGCCGATGGTCGAGCGCGCCGTCCAGCCACTCCTCCGGCGGCCTGTGCGCCCCTTTCAGCTGGGACAGGACGACCTCGATCCGCGCGGCGGAGGCGACGGTGTCGACCCCCCGGATGATCTCCATCGACCACATGGAGTTCAGCTGGTGGAAGACGAGGTCGATCTGTCCCTTGAGCGGCCTGCGCCGGAGGCGGCGACGGTACTGGTGGCGCGTCAGGCCGGCCTCGACGCGTTCCCGGGTCTCGGGGGCGACGTCGGGGCGGCCGTTGAGCACCTTGGAAACCGTGGTCACCGAGACGCCGAGCTCTTCGGCGATGGACGCGATCGTCACGGGGCGTGGGCCGGAGGCTGGAGAAGGGCTGGGCATCGTTCCGCTCATTGTTGTCGAAACTTTCGCGAAACTCTAGCATCGAAAGTTGTCGGGCATAACCCAAGACCACGCTGGGGTATGAGGCCATCAACTCCCTTGTGAAGATGGCTGACTTCCCCCTTGACGAGGCTCTGGGCTGCGCCTATATTTCCGCAATATTACTGAGGATCACCGAAAATTTCTGTCGCGTCACCCGGCATTTCCGGCAGTCGGCGTCGGGGAAACGGCGGTGCCGCAGCCCCTCGCGGGGCCGTCCGGAGCGGTGGCCGCGGCCGTCGGCGTGAGCAGGGCACCGGAGGCACAGGGATGAGCACGACCAGAACGATCGACGTGTCACCGGACGCCGGGGAGCCCGGCCGCGCGAGACCCGGTCCCTCCCGTGCGTTGCGCCCCCCGCGCCGGACCTGGCGGCAGGCGCTGCGCCGTGACTGGCAGCTGTATTCGCTGGCGATCCTCCCGCTGCTGTTCTTCCTGGTCTTCCGGTACCTGCCGATGATCGGCAACGTCATCGCCTTCCGGAAGTTCCAGCCCGGCGGCAGCGTGCTGGGCGAGGAATGGGTCGGCCTGCGTTACGTGAAGATGTTCCTGAACGACCCGACGTTCTGGCAGGTCTTCACCAACACCGTGGTCATCGGCGCGCTGACCCTGCTGTTCTGCTTCCCGACGCCGATCGTGCTCGCCCTGCTGATCAACGAGCTACGCGGCCAGAGGATCAAGCGGTTCGTGCAGTCGGTGTCCTACCTGCCGCACTTCCTGTCGATGGTGGTCGTGGCCGGGCTGGTCATGGAGCTGCTGTCGGTGGACGGGCCGGTCAACCAGCTCCTGCGCGCGATGGGCGACGATCCCGTCGCGTTCCTGCAGGAGGCGGGATGGTTCCGGACGATCTACGTCTCCTCCGAGATGTGGCAGACGGTCGGCTGGGGGACGATCATCTATCTCGCCGCGCTCACGACCATCGACGAGCAGCTGTACGAGGCGGCCAGGATCGACGGCGCGAGCCGGTGGCGGCAGGTCTGGCACGTGACGCTCCCCGGCATCCGGCCGACCGCGGTCACGCTGCTGATCCTCAACATCGGCACGTTCATGGCGGTCGGTTTCGAGAAGATCCTGCTGCTCTACAACCCGCTGACCTACCCGACGGCCGACGTGATCTCGACGTACCTGTACCGGATGGGCATCGTCTCCAACAGCTTCAGCTACGCCGCCGCGATCGGCCTGTTGGAGGCCGTGATCGGGCTGGCCCTGGTCCTGTCCGCGAACCTGATCTCCCGGCGCACGGTGGGGACGAGCCTGTGGTGACCGTCGACAGGACCCGGGGCTACCGGGTGTTCCGGGTGGTCAACGCCGTCATCCTGACCGGCGTCGTGATCGTGACCCTCTACCCCTTCGTCAACGTCGTCGCCCGGTCGCTCAGCGACGAGTTCGCCATCCAGGCCGGCAAGGTGAACCTCGTCCCCGTCGGGTTCACCTTCCGGACGTACGAGTTCGTCGCCTCCGACCCGACGTTCTGGACGAACTACCGCAACACCGTGGTCTACACGGTCGTCGCCACGGTCATCGCGATGTTCATGACCACGTGCTACGCGTACGTCCTGTCGAAGAAGCACCTGAAGGGCCGCAAGGTCCTCATCGGGATCGCGGTCTTCACGATGTTCTTCTCCGGCGGGCTCATCCCCAACTACATCCTGATCTCCAGCCTCGGGTTCAAGGACAGCATCTGGGCCATCGTGCTGCCGAACGCGGTCAGCGTCTTCAACCTCCTGGTGATGAAGGCGTTCTTCGAGGGCCTGCCCGCCGAGCTCGAGGAGGCCGCCGCGATCGACGGCATGAGCACCTACGGGATCCTGCTCCGGATCGTGCTGCCGCTGTCGAAGGCGGTGCTCGCGACGATGGTGCTGTTCTACGCCGTGTCGTTCTGGAACTCGTGGTTCGCGGCCTTCCTCTACATGAGCCAGAGCGACCTGTTCCCGGTGACCGTCTACCTGCGCAACCTCATCGCCGGCGCCACCACCGGCACCTCCGTCGGCGCCGACGCCACCGACATGACCGTGGCCACCAACATCAAGGCGGTGACGATGGTGCTCACCGTCATCCCGATCCTGGTGGTCTACCCCTTCGTCCAGCGGTACTTCGTCAAGGGCGTCATGCTCGGCGCGGTGAAGGGATAGCCCCGCCTCTCGTTCGCTCTCACCCCCCAGCCCACTGTCAGGGAAAGGACCCCCCATCCATGTATGAGATCAACCGGCGCCAGGCGATGGTCGCCGTGGGAGCGTTCCTCGCGCTCGCCGCCTGCAGCACCGACGGCGGCTCCGGCGACGCGAAGAAGGGCGACGACTTCGCGGCGAACCGCGACGGCGCGATGGCCGACTACGCGGCGGGCAAGCAGTTCAAGGCGGCGGCGCCGCTGTCGTTCAGCATCCTCTACAACAACCACCCGTTCTATCCGATCAAGAACGACTGGTTGTTCTGGTCGGAGCTGACCAAACGCACGAACGTGACGCTGCAGCCGAGCGTGGTGCCGCTGAGCGACTACGAGAACAAGCGCAGCCTGCTCATCGGCGCCGGCGACGCGCCGATGATCATCCCGAAGACCTATCCCGGCCAGGAGACCCCCTTCGTCGCATCCGGAGCCGTCCTGCCGGTCAGCGACTACATCGACCTGATGCCGAACTTCAAAGAGAAGATCGCCAAGTGGAACCTCCAGCCCGACCTTGACACGCTCCGGCAGTCCGACGGCCGCTTCTACGTGCTCCCCGGTCTCCACGAGGACTACTGGGTCGACTACACCCTGGCGATGCGCGCCGACGTTCTCGACAAGCTCGGCCTGCAGGTCCCGCAGACCTGGGACGACGTGCACTCCGTGCTGAAGGCGATCAAGGAGGAACACCCGGACTCCTACCCCTTCTCCGACCGGTGGGGGACCATCTCCACGACGGGCGGCGCCCTGATGAACTACCTCGGCACGGGCTACGGCGCTCCCTGGGGGTGGGGCTACACGAGCGGCGGCCTCGTGTGGGACTCCACCGCGCAGAAGTTCGTCTACGTGGGCGCGATGGACGAGTTCAAGCAGGCGCTGCAGTTCCTCAACACGCTGGTGAAGGAGAAGCTGCTCGACCCGGAGAGCTTCACACAGCAGGACGAGCAGGCGATCCAGAAGCTGGTGTCCGGCAAGTCCTTCGCGATCAGCACCAACGCGCAGACACTGGTCAACGAGTACCGCCCGCCGCTGGAGAAGGCGAATTCGAAAGCCAGGCTCGTCAAGATCCCGGTGCCCATCGGGCCGCTCGGCCCGATCAAGGCGGGGTCGAACACCACCCGCCTGGAGAACGGCATCATGATCTCCAAGAAGGCCCGGGACAGCAAGAACTTCGTCGCGATGATGCAGTTCATCGACTGGCTCTGGTACTCCGACGAGGGTCAGGTGTTCGCCAAGTGGGGCGTCGAGGGCACCACCTACACGAAGGACGCCTCCGGCAAGTTCCAGCTGGCGAAGGACGTCGACTTCGTCAGCCTCAACCCCGGCGCACCCAAGCACCTGCAGAAGGACTTCGGCTTCTCCAACGGCGTGTTCGCCTACGGCGGCAGCACCGAGCTGCTCCAGTCGACCTTCTCCGAGGAGGAGATCGAGTTCCAGAAGACGATGAACGCCAGGAAGGCGCTGCCGGTGGCGCCTCCCCATCCGCTCTCCGACGAGGAGCGCGAGCAGGCCTCGCTGTGGGAGACCCCGCTCAAGGACCACGTCAGCCAGAACATGCTCAGCTTCATCCTCGGCAAGCGGAGCTTCGACGAGTGGGACGCGTACGTCAAGGAGCTCGAGGCGAAGAACGTGTCGTCCTACGTCAACCTCGTGAACGGCGCGTACGAGCGGTACAAGAAGGAGCACGGCTGACCGGACCGTGCCGGCCGTGCCTGTCCCACGGCCGCCGCGCGCCTTTCCGAACGGTGATCGAAGGACGATGATGCGCGACCCTGCCCCCGATGTGCCCGACGCCCCCTCCGCGCCCGCTGACGTCTCCGCAGGCGAGGTCCCGGGGCGATTGCCGGACGCCTGGCGGTTCTGCGTCGGCACCGGCCGCTTCGACCTGGCCCTGCGCCGGGACTACCAGGAGTCGCTGGAGCTGGTCCAGCGGGAGATCGGCTTCCGGCACATCCGGGGGCACGGGCTGCTGAGCGACGCCGTCGGCGTCCACCGGCCGTACGAGTACGAGGGGAAGCGGCACGTACGGCACGCGTTCACCTACGTGGACCAGGTGGTCGACGCCTATCTCGACCTCGGGATCAAGCCGTTCCTGGAGTTGGGCTTCATGCCCTCCGGGCTCGCCTCGGGCGACCAGACCGTGTTCTGGTGGCGCGGCAACATCACCCCGCCGCGATCGTGGCAGGAGTGGGCCGCGCTGGTGCGGGCCACCGTGACGCACCTGGTCGACCGGTATGGGCTCGACCAGGTGCGCACCTGGCCGATCGAGGTGTGGAACGAGCCCAACCTCAAGGAGTTCTGGCTCGACGCGGACCGGGACGCCTACCACCGCCTGTACGAGGTGACCGCGAACACCGTCAAGGACGTGGACGCCTCGCTGCGGGTCGGCGGCCCGGCCATCTCCCCGGGCTCGGACGAGTGGCTGGTGCGCTTCGCCGAGTTCGTCGCCGATCGGTCCCTGCCGATCGACTTCGTCAGCAGGCACGCCTACACCTCCGGCCCGGCCAGGCACGTGCCGTTCGGCGTGCACCAGACGCTGGCGCCGCCGTCGCGCCTGCTGGAGCAGTTCGCCATGCCCCGGCGGCAGCTGCGGGGCGGCCCGCTGGCGGACCTGCCCGTGCACATCACCGAGTTCAACTCCTCCTACCGGCCCGACAACCCGATCCACGACACGGCCTTCCACGCCGCGTACCTCGCTCCGGTGCTGGCCGCCGGGGGAGACCACGCCGACTCCTTCTCCTACTGGACCTTCTGCGACGTGTTCGAGGAGACCGGGGTGCCGACGTCGCTGTTCCACGGCGGCTTCGGCCTGCTGACCCACCGTCAGATCAAGAAACCCGCCTATCACCTGTACGCCTTCATGGCGCGCATGGGCGAGGAGATCCTGGCGCGCGGCGGGGACCATCTGGTCACGCGGGACGACGCAGGCCGGGTCACCGTGCTGGCCTGGGCGCCGGTGGACGTCACCGGGGGCCCGCCGGTCGACGGGCACACCGTGCGGCTGTCGGTTCCGCTCCGGTCTCCGTCCGGCTCGGCCTTCCTGCTGCGCTCGTCGGTGAGCGAGGAGAAGGGCAACGCCTGGCGGGCGTGGTGCGAGATGGGCCGCCCGGCCTCGCCCCGGCCGCGGCAACTCGACGCGCTGCGGGAGGCGGCCGAGCCGGTCCGCAGCCACCGCGGCCTGCCCGTCGAGGACGGGATCGTCCGTCTGGACATCACCCTCGACCGTCACGAGGTCACCCTGCTGGAGATCACGCCCGTGGTGGACGAGACCCCGCCATGGGCGGACAGGTGGGACGAGCGCCGCCTGCTCGGCCTGGACGCGTCCGCCTCGGGCGGGGTGGCCGCGCCATGACGGAGACGACGATGCGGCGGTTCGGCGAGGGCCCGCTCTCGCGCGCCTCCGCGCTGGTCTACACCCTGCTCGTGGTCGAGCTCCTGCTGCTGGCCACCACGGCGCCCGGCCTGATCGGGCTCGTCCTGCTCGGCCGCGACGCCGGCAACGTCCCGCTGGCAGCGGCCTGCCTGCTCCCGGCCGGCCCGGCGCTGTCCGCCGCGCTGTATGCGGTGCACCACCGCCGGCTGGACCTGACGGACCTCCACCCGGCGGCGGCGTTCCTGCGCGGATACCGGATGAACGTGCGCGGGGTGCTGAAGCTCTGGATCCCGTGGCTGGCGTGGCTGACCGTCGTGGGATCTACGCTCGCGAACTTCGGCGCCGCGGGCGTCCCCGGGTGGTGGGCGATCCTGCTGCTCCTCCTCGCGCTGGCGGCGGCCCTCTGGGGCGCGAACGCCCTCGTGATCACCTCGCTGTTCGCGTTCCGGGCGAGGGACGTCGCTCGTCTCGCCGCCTACTTCCTGTTCTCCTCGGGCCGGGTCACGCTGGGCAACGCCTGCCTGCTCGTCGTCGCGGCCGGCGTCACGCTGGTCGCCACCGAGGCCGCGCCGGCGCTGCTCGGCTCGGTGTTCGCCGCGGCGCTGCTGCGCAACAGCCGGCCGATGGTCGCCGAGGTCACGGAGAAGTTCACCGTGCGGGGCGATTCCCCGCCGCCGATCGACACGGAGAGGCCTCGTGAAGATTCCTGATCCCGTCCATCCGGCGTGGCTGCCGCCCGAGGCGTTCCTGGCCGTCGGCTCACGCCGCACGCTCGTGCTCGGCGACGGCCTCCTCGTCGAGACCGTGCACGACGAGGTGGCGCAGGCCTGCGCCCGGTACGGCGGACGCGTGCGCCGCGGCGCCGAGGACGGGCCGTACGATCTGGTGCTCGCGCTCATCCCGGCGGAGTCGCTCCCCGGCGCCGCAGGGGCGGTCCTGGCGGAGTTCCGGGGCGATGCCGGCCCTGCCGGGCGCGTGATCGGCGCCGAGGGATACCTGCTCGCGCGGCGCGACGGCGTCACGGTGGTGCTCGCCGGCGACTCCGCAGGGCTGCTCTACGGCCTGTTCCACGTCGTACGGCTGGGCGAGCGGGCGTTCGCCGCCGAGCGGGAGGCCGAGCACCACCGGCCGGCGATGCGGCGGCGCATGCTCGACCACTGGGACAACGTCGAGGTCCATCCGGTGATGGGCCAGGTCGAGCGCGGCTACGCCGGCGGGTCGATCTTCTGGCGGGACGGCGCGCCGCGCGGCGATCTGGCACGGGTGCGGGCCTACGGGCGGCTGCTGGCCGCGTGCGGGGTGAACGCGATCTCGGTGAACAACGTGAACGTGCACGCCGCCGAGGCCCGCCTGCTGACCGACCGGCTCGGCGACGTCGCCGCGATCGCGGACGTGCTGCGGCCGTACGGGATCAGGGTCCACCTGTCGGTGAGCTTCGCCTCGCCCGTCGTCCTCGGGGGGCTGCCGACCGCCGACCCGCTCGAGGAGGACGTGCGGACGTGGTGGGCGGGCGTCACCGAGGGGGTGTACGACACGATCCCCGACTTCGGCGGTTACGTCGTGAAGGCCGACTCGGAGGGGCAGCCCGGCCCGTTCGCGTACGGGCGCGACCACGCCGACGGCGCGAACGTGCTCGCCGAGGCGCTGGCGCCGTACGACGGGGTCGTCCACTGGCGCGCCTTCGTGTACAACCACCGGCAGGACTGGCGCGACCGGACCACCGACCGGGCCCGCGCGGCCCACGACCACTTCGCCCCGCTCGACGGGCGGTTCCGCGACAACGTGATCGTGCAGGTGAAGCACGGCCCGATCGACTTCCAGACACGCGAGCCGGTGTCGCCGGTGATCGCCGCCATGCCCGCCACCCGCCTGGCCGTGGAACTGCAGGTGACGCAGGAGTACACCGGCCAGCAGCGGCACGTCTGCTACCTGGCGCCGATGTGGAGCGAGGTGCTCGGCTTCCGTCCCTGGGGGCCGGACGGGGCCGCCGTGGCCGACATCGCCGCCGGTACGGCGGACGTGGCGGACGGAGCGGAGGACAGGCACGGCCGGGCGCCCGGCGACGGCGGCGGGCTCGTCGGGGTCTCCAACGTGGGCGACGACCCGTACTGGACCGGTCACCCGCTCGCCCAGGCCAACCTGTACGCCTTCGGCAGGCTCGCCTGGGCGCCGTGGGCGGACCCGGCCGCGATTCTCGACGAGTGGATCGACCTCACCTTCACGCCTGCGGCGACCGGGGAAAGCGAGCGGCTGCGGCGCACCCTGCATGCGATCATGGACGGCTCCTGGCGCACCTACGAGCGGTACACCGCGCCGCTCGGCGTCGGGTTCATGGTCCGCCCCGGGCATCACTACGGGCCCGATGTAGACGGATACGAGTACACGCCGTGGGGCACCTATCACTTCGCCGACCGGGACGGCGTCGGTGTGGACCGCACCCGCGCCACCGGCACCGGCTTCACCGGCCAGTATCCGCCGCCGTGGTCGGAGACCTACGAGTCGCTCGCCGACTGTCCCGACGAGCTGCTGCTGTTCTTCCACCATGTTCCTTACGGGCACGTGCTGCGCAGCGGGTCCACGGTCATCCAGCACGTCTACGACACGCACTTCGCCGGGGCCGAGCAGGTGGCCGAGGCCAGGCGGCGCTGGGCGGAGCTCGCCGGCACCGGTGTGGTGGACGAGCGTCTGCACGCCCGGGTGCTGGGCCTCTTCGACGAGCAGCTCCGCTGCGCGGAGGAGTGGCGCGACCAGATCAACGCCTACTTCTTCCGCAAGTCGGGCGTACCCGACGCTCAGGGGCGCCGTATCCCATGACGCGAGCACGACGGCAGGGCGTGCCGGGAGCGCCGATGGCCAGGGAGATCACCGTGGTACCGGAGATGAGCGGGAACTGGGTCCCGACGTGGGCGGCGATGCCGCAGGCCGCCGAGCCGGAGAACATGCCGCCTTCGCCGTTCACGCGCGACGACGTGGTCCTGGCCGACACCACGCTGCGGCAGACGATCAGGGTGTCGGTGGGCGGCGAGCGGATCCGGCTGCGTCTGTCGAACGCCTTCGGCGGCGCGGCGCTGCCCGTCACGAAGGTCACCGTCGCGCTGCCGGCCGGCGGGCGGGCCGGGGTGAGCGTGATCCAGCCGGGCACCGTGCGGCCGGTGACCTTCAGCGGTGACGCGCCGGTGCGGATTCCCGCCGGGGCGCAGGCGGTCTCCGATCCGCTGGACTTCGAGGTCGCGCCCCTGACCGACCTGACCGTGACGCTCTACCTGGCCGACGGGCAGCGCTCCACCTCCATCACCTCACACCCGGGCTCGCGGACCACGTCCCACCTGCTGGCGGGCGATCACGTCGGCGCGGCGGACCTGCCCGGCGCGACCCCCGTCGACCACTGGTACGTCCTCGGCGCTCTGGAGGTGTGGGCAGGGCCGCCGGCCGCCGCGGTGGCGGTGGTGGGCGACTCGCTCAGCGACGGCCGGGGCTCGACCACCAACGGCAACGACCGCTGGCCTGACCGGCTGGCCGACCGCCTGCAGTCACTGCGCGGCACGTCCGACGTTGCTGTGATCAACCAGGCGGCCGGGGGCAACCGCGTGCTCGACGACGGTCTGGGCCCCAACCTGCTGGCCCGGCTCGACCGCGACGTGCTCGCGCACAGCGGGGTGGCGTGGCTGGTCGTGTTCGAGGGCGTGAACGACATCGGCACGGCCGAGGCGACCGAGGCGGCGCAGAAGCAGGTGGCCGACGACCTGATCTTCGCCTACGACCAGATCGTCACGCGGGCGCACGCCCGGGGCATCCGGGTGTACGGCGCGACGCTGACGCCGTTCGGCGGCAACACGCCCTACGACGACGCCCGGGGGCACAGGGAGGCGGCCCGGCAGGCGGTCAACCAGTGGATCAGGACCGGTGGCCGGTTCGACGCCGTGATCGACTTCGACCGCGCCGCCCGCGACCCGGCCGACCCCCGGCGGCTGCTCGCGGCCTACGACGTGGGCGACCACCTGCACCTGAGCCCGGCGGGATACCAGGCGCTCGCCGACGCCGTGCCCGCCGGGCTGTTCCTGCGAGAGCCGCTGCCCCCGGGCTTCGGATTCGGCTGACAGCCCGGCTGACACGGCGGCGGCTAAAGTGGCGTCCTGTTGTGGTTTCCGTGAGAATCGATGGATTGACGAGCGCGATGAGAATCGTCGAGGACGACCTGTCAGGCCCGCAGATCGCCGAGTTCCTGCGGGAACACGTGCGGGAGATGCGGTCCATCACGCCGCCGGAGAGCAAGCACGCCCTCGATCTCGACGGCCTGCGCTCGCCCGAGGTCACGTTCTGGTCGGTGCTGGACGGCGACGCCGTCGTGGGGTGCGGCGCGATCAAGAGGCTCGACCCGGCGCACGCCGAGCTGAAGTCGATGCGCACCGCGGCGGGACGCAAGCGCAGCGGCATCGCGTCCCTGCTGCTGGAGCACATCATCAATGAGGCCAGGCGGATGGGCTTCGGGCGGCTGAGCCTGGAGACCGGCTCGGCCGACTTCTTCCTGCCCGCCAGAAGGCTGTATGAGAAGTTCGGGTTCGGCTACTGCGAGCCCTTCGCCGGCTACCGGCCCGATCCCCTCAGCGTGTTCATGACCAGGCTGCTCTGACCTGCCCGTCAGTACGCGTCGGGGCGCAGGGATCGCGCGCACACGCTGAGGCCGTCCCTGAGGGTCTCGCGCATCGCGTCGTCGACCTTCGCGAGCATGACCGTCTCGATGCCGTCGAGGGAGGTGTCGCAGCGCCCGAGCACGGACGTCCCCTCGGCGGTGAGGCGGGCGCACAGCACCCGGCCGCCGTCCGGGTGGGGGTCGCGGCGGATCAGGCCGCGCCGTTCCAGGTCGCGGATGACGAGGTTCATCGCCTGCGGTGTGACGAAGGCGATGCGGGCCAGCTCCGCCGACGACAGCCCGTCGCGGGAGCGTAGCTCGCTGAGCGCCATGTACTCCGTCGTGGTGACCCCGTGCCGGGCGAGCGCGTCGTCCAGGCGGGCGCGGATGCGGCGCTCCAGGCGGAACACCAGATAACTCAGGCGCGGTGCGGGCCCGGCCGGCTGGGCGGCGGGACGGGTGCGGGGGGCGGTCACCGGACGACGATACCGCGCGATCACACAGATGTAAGTTTCGCGATTTCATATCAAGTGACTTGATAGCAAGTTGCTTGATAAGCAGTGAAAACGCCTACTTGATCTACGGGCCACTTCCGGTCGCTTCTTGACCGCCGGCCGGGCGCGCTTTTATACCGGCTGACATCAGGATTCCGTTGTCGGCGGCGCTCCCGCTCACGAGGACAGGCGCCGCGAGAAAAACGAGGAGGAGCGAATGAAGCGATTACTCGCGGCGTTCGCCGGCGTCTGCGCGGCGGTGCTGTGCGCCCTCGCGGCCCTGGTGGCCGCGCCCCCCGCCGTCGCGGCCACGCTGACCGAGGTGACGAACTTCGGGAGCAATCCCGGCAACCTGCGCATGCACCTGTACGTGCCGAACAACGTCCAGCAGAACCCGGCGATCGTGCTGGCCATGCACACCTGCGGAGGCACGGGACCGGGCTTCTACTCGTCCACCGAGTTCGCGTCGCTCGCCGACCGGTACGGCTTCATCGTGATCTATCCGTCGGCCTCGAAGAAGTCGAACTGCTTCGACAACTGGTCCGAGGCGTCCAAGGTGCGCGGCGGCCAGACCGACCCGGTGTCGCTCATGTCGATGGTGACCTACGTCGAGCAGCAGTACCACGGCGACCCCAACCGGGTGTACGCGACCGGCAGCTCCTCGGGCGCCATGATGACCAACGCGATGCTCGCCCTCTATCCGGAGGTGTTCAAGGCGGGCGCGGCGTTCATGGGCGTGCCGTTCACGTGCTTCCCCAACGAGGCGGCCTACAACCCGGCGGGCAATTCCTCCCCGTGCGTGGGCAAGACCGCGCAGCAGTGGGGGGACGCGGCCCGCAACGCGAACCCGGGCTACCGGGGGCCGTGGCCGCGGATGCAGCTGTGGCACGGCACCAGCGACACGGTGGTCAACTACGCCGAGCTGGAGGAGGAGATCAAGCAGTGGACGAACGTGCACGGCCTGAGTCAGACCCCGACCTCCACGGACTCGCCGCAGTCCGGCTGGAACCGCCGCCGCTACGCGGACGCCTCCGGCACCGTGCAGGTCGAGGCGTACACGATCCAGGGCGCGGGCCACAGCCTCCCGGCGGGCGGCATGGCCGCCGTCGCCATCCAGTTCTTCGGCCTCACCGGTAGCGGCCCGAGCCAGAGCCCGAGCCCGAGCGCCGCCGTCAGTCCGTCCGCGAGCCCGTCTGTCAGTCCGTCCGCGAGCCCGTCGAATCCCCAGCAGGGCGCCTCCTGCCGGATCACCTACAGGGCCAATACCTGGAACAACGGCTTCACGGCGGACGTCACGATCACGAACACCGGCACGGCTCCCGTCAACGGCTGGACCGTCACCTGGGCGTGGCCGGGCAACCAGCAGATCGTCGGCGCGTGGAACGCCGGCATCACCCAGTCCGGCACCCAGGTCACGGCGCGCAACGTCTCCTACAACGCCGCCATCTCCGCCGGAGGCAGCACGAGCTTCGGCTTCCAGGGTGCCTACAGCGGCAGCAACGCCACACCGGCCGGTTTCGCCCTCAACGGCGCGGCCTGCACCACCGCCTGACCCGCCCCGGCCGCGCCCGCCGGGCAGGCTGAGCCGGCCGAGACCCGGCCGGGCCTCGCCGATCGGGGGCGGGCGCGGCCGGGCGTCAGACGGCCAGCGTGTCCAGGAGGGTCGCGGCCAGCTCGGCGGCGGGCGGCTCGTACCGCTGGGCGAGCGTCTGGAAGGTCTGCTCGGCCTCGATCGCCGGCCAGTTCCGGGGCAGGTGCTCGGCCGGCAGGTGCGGATCTCGGCGGACGAGGTGCAACCAGTCGGTGTGCAGCAGCAGCTGCCGCGCGAGGTCGTCCGGTGCGCCGGGAAGCGGCCGGGGGACGTCCCAGCGGGCGAGGAACGCCCGGTAGCGCCCGGCGATCTCCTCGATGTCGAACGCCTTGCCGACCAGGTCGGCCGTCTCGGTCGGCTTGAACGCCTTGGCCGTCAGCACCGTCACGTGGTCGCCCAGGTCGAGAGAGGTGAGGACGTCGGTGACGTCCTTGGCGCCCGGCGCGATCCACAGCCCGCTCTGCAGCAGGCCGAAGCCCTGCCAGATGAGCCGGGAGCGCAGGTCGTGCCGGGTGCTGCGGCGGCTGTCCGGGATGGAGAACCCGACGAGCGTCCAGGTGCCGTCCCAGTCGCGGTTCACCGCGCCGGTCTCCCACACCCGCCTGCGTCCGTCCTCCAGGACCTCCACGGCATGCGGGGTGAGCCCGAAATACACCTTCCGTCCCTGCCGGTGCCGTGCCAGCAGGTTCCGCTTCACCATGCGCGCGAGCGTCGACCGTACGGCCTCCTCGGAGAGGCCGAGGCGGGCGAAGACGTCGATGGCGCTCCCCGAGTAGACGGCGACGTCGCGATGCAGCACGTAGATGCCGAGGAAGCTGAACATCAGGGACTGCGGGCGCAGGGATGGCGCCGCCGGGTCGTCTTCGCCGCCGAGGATCACAGCAGAAGGGTAGACCGTCCCCGACGTCATGCACATCTTGGACCGTCGTCATATAGGTGCCGTACGTTCGCCGCTGTCTCCCTCTCGGCCGGGTTTGTCGTCATACACAAACCATCGCCCGATTCTCCGTTGATGCACCAATTGCCGGTCAGGTCCGGTTGCGTGCAGACTTGCCGATCCATAAGCCCCTGACCTGGGGCTTCTCGGCGGAGAGAAAGGATCGGGCATGACCGTGCCTCGAGGGCCCGTCGACTCCTCGCGGGTTCCGCGCTTCGCCGGACCTGCCACCTTCGCGCGACTGCCGCGACTGGACGAGGTCGGGCACGCGGACGTCGCGGTGGTGGGCGTGCCGTTCGACAGCGGGGTCTCCTACCGTCCCGGCACGCGGTTCGGCCCCTCGGCCGTCCGTGAGGCCAGCCGCCTGCTCCGGCCCTACCACCCGGGTCTGGACGTCTCGCCGTTCGCCACGGTGCAGGTGGCGGACGCCGGGGACATCGCGTGCAACCCGTTCGACATCCGCGAGGCGGTCGAGACCGTGGAGGAGGCCGCCTCCGGCCTGATGGAGGGCGGCACCCGCCTGGTCACGATCGGCGGCGACCACACCATCGCGCTGCCGCTGCTGCGGGCCGCCGCGCGGCGGCACGGGCCGGTCGCGCTGCTGCACTTCGACGCGCACCTCGACACCTGGGACACCTACTTCGGGGCCGAGTACACCCACGGCACGCCGTTCCGCCGTGCGGTCGAGGAGGGCATCCTCGACACCGAGGCGGTATGCCACGTCGGCACCCGCGGCCCGCTGTACGGCAAGAAGGACCTGGAGGACGACCGGCGGCTGGGCTTCGGTATCGTGACCAGCGCGGATGTCATGCGCCGGGGCGTCGACGAGGTCGCCGGCGCACTGCGGCAGCGCATCGGCGACCGGCCGCTCTACCTCTCCGTCGACATCGACGTGCTCGACCCGGCGCACGCGCCCGGCACCGGCACCCCCGAGGCCGGGGGCCTGACCAGCCGGGAACTGCTGGAGATCCTCCGCGGCCTCGCGGGCGCCAACCTCGTCGGCGCCGACGTCGTCGAGGTCTCGCCCGCCTACGACCACGCCGAGATCACCTCGGTCGCCGCCTCCCACGTGGCCTACGACCTGATCAGCCTGCTCGCACTCAAGGAGGAGCCGTGAGCGACACGAACACCACGACGGGACTGCCCGCCGCCTTCGCCTGGTCACCGAAGGACTGGCCCTCGGAGCGTGCGTTCCGCACGCCGGACGCGGCCGAGGTGTGGTGCTACACCGACCGGTTCTCGTACTTCCCGGGGGAGACCGTCCGCTTCCATCTCAGCGCGAGTGTCCCGTCCTTCGACCTGGAGGTTGTCCGCGACGGGCTGGAGCCGCGCGTCGTCTGGTCGCGCACGGGGCTGTCGGCGGAGCGGTTCGAGGCGCCGGCCGACGCCCACGCCGCCGGCTGCGGCTGGCCGGTGGGGCTGGAGCTGGAGATCCCGGACGACTGGCGCAGCGGCTTCCACATCGTCACCGTGCGCGCGGTCACGCCGTCCGGGGAACTGTGGGAGCGCGAGCACTTCTTCGTCGTCAAGGCCCCGGCCGAGCGGCGTTCCCGGGCCGCGCTCGTGCTGACCACCGGCACCATGCTGGCCTACAACGACTGGGGCGGCGCCAATCACTACCGCGGCCTGGGCGACGACCCGCGGTCGGACAACGGGTCGCCGCTGGCCTCGACCCAGCGCCCCATCGCCCGCGGGATGATCCGCAAGCCGCTGAGCGCGCCGCGCGAGGCCAACCCCGGCACGCTGCCGATGCACGGCGCCCCCCGCTATCCCTCCTACGAGTGGGCGCGGCTGTTCGGGTACAGCCGCCACCACGCCGACGCGTTCTGGGCGACGTACGAGCGGCACTTCGTGGTGTGGGCCGAGCGCAACGGCTACGACATCGACTACCTGACCCAGCACGACCTGCACTTCGACCCCCACGCGCTGGACGGCTACTCCTGCGTCGTCGTGGTCGGGCACGACGAGTACTGGTCGTGGCGGATGCGCGACACCGTCGACGCGTTCGTCGACGCCGGCGGCAACCTGGCCAGGTTCGGCGGCAACTACCAGTGGCAGGTGCGGCTCAGCGACGACGGAACGACGCAGTACTGCTACCGCCTGCCGTCGCTGGACCCCGAGGCGGCCACCACGCCGCACCTGGCGACCACGGTGTGGGAGGCCAAGTCGGTCGGCCGTCCCGGCGCCACCACCATCGGGCTCAACGGCCTCGGCGGGATCTACAACCGCTACGGCGTCGCCACGCCCCGCTCGTCGGGCGGCTTCACGGTCTACCGGCCCCACCACTGGGCGTTCGGGGGGACCGACCTCTACTACGGCGACCTGCTCGGCGGGCCCCCGTACTTCCTGGCGGCCTTCGAGCTCGACTCGGTCGAGTACACCTTCCGGCGCGGCCTGCCGTACCCGACGTTCGAGGACGGCGCCCCGGAGACGCTGGAGATCCTGGCCCTCGCGCCGGCCGTACGGGGCGAGGAGGACCGCTTCGGCGGCCGGGTGCCGATCGGCGGGCCGGAGGAGGAGGTCTACAACTACAACGCCGACCTCGGCGACGACCTGCCCGGCTACGTGCACGAGGGCGAGATGCGGGGGGCCGGGATGATCGCGGCCTTCACCCGCGGCGACGGCGAGGTCTTCAACGGCGGCACCACCGAGTGGTCCCACGTGCTCAGCCTCGGCGACCCCTTCGTCGAGCGCATCACCCACAACGTCCTGCGCCGCTTCGGAGCCGCATCGTGAACGACCGGCACTCCCCGGCGGGCATCGACGCCGTCCGCGCCGTCTCCGCCGCGAACGGCGAGCGGTTCGTGCCGCCGCTGAGCGACTACCACCTGCTGTCCGCCGACTGGACGGAGGCGGAGTTCCGCGTGTTCGGCGGCGCGGCGAGCTCCTTCACCGGCGGTTACTGGACGGGCGAGCCCGGCGCCGTGCGGTTCGACTCCTGGCCCTACGACGAGATCTGCTTCATCCTCAAGGGCCGCGTCGCCGTGCAGGACGACTCCGGGCGGCGCAAGGAGTTCGGCCCGGGGGAGTCGTTCCACATCCCGCAGGGCTTGCGCGGCGACTGGATCACCCTGGAGCCGAGCGAGAAGGTCTTCGTCGCGGTCACCCGTTGACCCGCCCATCCTCCTTCAGCCCCGAGTGACCCGCCCATCCTCCTTCAGCCCCGAGCCCGAGGGCGGGCGGTCGCCTGCCCGCCGTGCCGACTCCGCAGTGCCGACTCCGCAGTGCCGACCCCGCAGTAAGGAACTCACCATGCCAGGTCATCCCCCCGGGAACGCCGCGGCCGCGCCCGGCTCCCTCGCCGGCGACGCCATGGGGACCAAGGACCTCGTCTTCACGGTCCTGGCCGCGCTGGCCCCCCTGACGCTCATCGTCGCCGTCGCCCCGCTGCACTTCCTCAAGGGCGGCGCCGCCGTCCCCGGCGGCTACCTGGTCGCCGGGGTGGTCATGGCGCTGTTCGCCGTCGGTTTCATGACCATGAGCCGGTATGTGCGCAACGCGGGAGCCTTCTACGCCACCATCTCGCGCGGCCTGGGCAAGCCGGCGGGCTCGGGCGCGGCGATGCTCGCCGTCGTCGCCTACAACGCCCTGCAGATCAGCACGTACGGCGCGCTCGGCGTGTACGCCAACGAGACGTTCAGGAACTACTTCGACCGCGACGTGCCGTGGTGGGTGTTCGCGCTCGTCGGCCTGGTCTTCGTGGGGTGGCTCGGGTATCGGGGCATCCACACCAGCGCCCGGATCCTCGGGGCGCTGCTGGTGCTGGAGACGGCCGTGCTCGTCGTGCTGGCGGCCTACGTGCTGCTGAAGGGCGGCTCCGGCGAATGGTCCGCCGCGTCGTTCGCGCCGAGCAGGGTCTTCGACCCGGGCAACAGCGCGATGTTCGCCCTGGTCGCCGGGGCGTTCATGGGCTTCGAGGCCACCGCGATCTTCAGTGAGGAGGCGCGGGGCGGCATCCGCACGGTCCGCCGGGCGACCTACATCGCGGTCGGGTTCATCGCCGTCTTCTACGCCTTCATCACCTGGGTCATCGTGATGGCCTACGGCGTCGGCAAGATCGGCGCCGCGGCCGAGGCCGACCCGGTCAACCTCGTCGTCGCCGTCTTCGACAGGTATGTGCCCGCCCCGATCACCGAGGTGATGCACATCCTGCTGCTGACCAGCGCGTTCGCCGCGCTGCTCGCGCTGCACAACGCGGCCAACCGCTACTTCTTCGCCATGGGCCGCGAGGGCCTGCTGCCCCGCGCGCTCGGCCGTACGCACCCGCGGACCAGGGCCCCCTGGACGGCCGGCCTCGTCCAGACCGTGCTGGCGGCCGTGGCCGTCGTCGTGTTCGCGGTCCTCGGGATCGACCCCTACCTCGGGCTGCTGTTGTGGGGCAGCGCGCTCGGGTTCCTCGGGATCATCTGCCTGTGGGCGCTGTGCTCCCTGGCGATCATCCGCTTCCTGCGGCGGGAGGCGCCCGGCGCCGGGATCTTCAGGACCACGATCGCCCCCGGGCTCAGTCTCGTCGCCCTGACCGTGGTGCTCGTCCTCGTCCTGACCAACCTGCCGCTGCTGACCGGCGCCGGCGCCGCGACCAACGTCGTGATCATCGGTCTCGGTGTGGTCGCCCTCGTCGCCGGCGTCGCCAGGGCCCTTTACCTGCGGACCCGCGCGCCCCGGCTCTACGCCGGGCTGGCCCAGACGTCCGTCGACGAGCCGCCCGCCGGGCGGCGGGAGGCGGCTGCCGGAAATGCCTGATCATGACATGTCATCGGCCGGTGGCGGCCGGGGCTACCTCCCGCTCGACCTGGCCGGTGTGCTCAACGCGCCCCGTTCGCTGCTCGACGACGGAGACTCCTATCCGCTCGGGCCGCGTACGCTCTACGGTCTGCCGTTCCTGTTCGGCGACGAACGGGACGCCGAGGCGGCGCTGCTGCGCGTCGGCGGGCCCGGCCCGGCGACCGTCACCGTCGCCGTGGGCCGCAGGGTCACGTGGCTGATGGTCGCCCACGCCCTGGAGTCCCCGGACCTGTTCGACGGGCAGACGGCCGGTCAGCTCTGCGGTCACTACACCCTGGTCTACGACGACGGGACCACCGAGCGGCTGCCGGTGCGCCAGCGCCTGGAGATCGGGCCCACGCCCCGGCTGTGGAGCGACCGCGCCATCCCGCTCGACTGGGGCCAGACCCCGTTCCTGGCCGTCCCCGACGCCCAGCACCGGCTGATGCCCCGCACCCACGGGCGTTTCGACGCCGCCGGGGCGCGGCTCGTCGACATCGACGACCCGCAGGCGCGGTCGCCGTACGTCCTGCCCTACCGGTTCTACCTGTGGCCCTGCCGCAACCCCCGGCCCGAGCGGACGCTCCGCGCCCTGGAGATCCACTCCGCGGGCCCGGCCATCCTCGTCGGCGCGGTGACCACGAGCGAGCTCGACGAGGACCCCTTCGGCCGTACGGTGTGGCGCGACGTCCTGCTCGATCTCGGCCCGTCGGCGGGGCCGATCTCGGAGGACCTGGCGGTGACCGTCGACCGGGGCTCGGCGACCTACGTCTACCGCACGGTCGGGTCCGGCTCCGGCGACGCGGCGGCCGGCGGCACGCCGGCCTGGGGGACGCCGGTGGGGGAGCACCACCAGGGCTACGTACGCGTCGCCGCCACCCCGTCGGCCCGGCTGACGCTCACCCGCGGGGAGACGACGATCAGCGCCTGCGAGTGGGGGGAACTGCTCACCGCCGGGCGGCACGACGACGGCGGGGTCACCTGGCGCGTCCCCGACGCCGGGCGGGCCTGGGTGCGCACCACGGTCAGGGACGCGGCCACCGGTGAGCCGGTCCCGTGCCGGATCCACTTCCGCTCGGCCGACGGGGTGCCCTACCCGCCGCACGGCCATCACGGGCACATCAACTCCGACGGCAACACCTGGAACCTCGACATCGGCGGCGACGTCCGCCTCGGCACCACGACCTACTCCTACATCGACGGCTCCTGCGAGGGCTGGCTGCCGCTGGGCGAGGTCACGGTCGAGGCGGCCCGCGGGTTCGAGTACGAGCCGCTGCACACCACGGTCACGATCCGGCCCGGCCAGAGCGAGCTCGACCTGACGCTGGCCAGGGTGACGGACCTGGCCGCCGAAGGCTGGCACAGCGGCGACACCCACGTGCACTTCGTCTCGACGCTGGGCGCGGAGCTGGAGGCCCGCGGCGAGGACGTCCGGGTCACCAACCTGCTGCTCAGCCAGTGGGGACACCTGTTCACCAACACCGAGGAGTTCACCGGGCGCCCGCACACCTCCCACGACGGGCACACCCACGTGTTCGCCGGGCAGGAGAACCGCAGCGGCATGCTCGGCCACATCAACCTGCTCGGGCTGCGGCGCCCGATCATGCCGTGGTGCACCGGCGGCGCCGAGGAGGCGGAGCTCGGCGGCGGCCTGGAGACCACCCTGTCCCACTGGGCCGACGAATGCCACGAGCAGGGCGGCACCGTCGTGCTGGCGCACTTCCCCGTGCCCAACGGCGAGGCCGCGGCCCTGCTCGCCACCGGCAGGCTCGACGCCGTCGAGATGATCGCCTACGACGACTACAACATCCGGGAGTACTACCGCTACCTCAACGCCGGCTACCGCGTCACCCTGGTGGGCGGCACCGACAAGATGAGCAGCGAGGTTCCGATCGGCCTCATCCGCACGTACGCGCACGTGCCGGCGGACGAGGAGTTCGACTACTGGACCTGGTGCGGGGCCGTCCGGCGGGGAGCGACCTTCGCCACCAGCGGCCCGCTCCTGTGGTTGGGCGTCGACGGCCGTGAGCCGGGCCAGGAGGCGCGGGTGCCCGCGGGCGGCACCGTACGCGTCGACGCCCGCGTCCAATCGATCTTCGACGTCGACCGGCTCGAGATCGTGGTCAACGGTCACGTCGTCGCCGAGCGCAGGCTCGACGCCCCCGGCCGGACGCTCGAACTCACCGCGGACGTGCCCGTGACCGAGGACAGCTGGATCGCCGCGCGCTGCTACGGGCCGGGCGCGGGCGTCGCCCGGCACCACGACGTGTGGGCCAGACCGATCATGGCGCACACGTCCCCGGTCTACCTGCGCACGGGCGAGGAGTACGCCCGTTACGACGCGGCCACCGTCGACCACATGCTGAACCTCATCGACGGCTCCCTCGCCTACATCGACGAGCGCAGCCGGCGTCTGTGGCCCGGTCAGGTCTGCCATCGGCACGGTCAGGAGGACCACCTGGCCTTCCTGCGGGCGCCGTTCCTGCAGGCCCGCGAACTGCTGCAGGCGCGTAAGACGGCCGCGTGAGCGCGCCGCCGGCGTGACCGCGGTACGGCTGCCGCCCGGTCCCGCTCGACGGGCGGGCGGCAGCCGTCGTGGTCCACGCCAGAGGTGCCCGGTCAGCCGTGGCTGTTCCGCCACCGGCGTTCACCGCAGGGTGAGCGGGGTCTCGGGTCCGATCCGGGTCAGCGTCTGCGGGTTATAGAGGTACGCATCCCTGCGGTGCCTCGTGCTGCGCGGGCGGTTGAGGGACGAGGCCGGCCCTGTCATCGATCTTCCTGATCGAGGTTGCCGTGCGCCTCCCGCGACAGGTCCTGCCAGTCGGCCCAGGTCTTGAGCCGGTCGGCGTAGACCTGCTGGAGCAACGGGTAGAAGCCGAGGCCGAAGAGTACTCGCAGGGGAGGGTTGTCGGAGTCGACGATCTTGAGAAGTGCCCGGGCCGCGGCGGCGGGGTCGCCGGCGGGCTGCTTTCCCGCGAACGCGGCGAGGCGCCGGCGGAGACCGTCGTAGATCGGGTCGGGCTCGGCCACGTGGCCGTTGTCGAGGGGATCGGGGTTCTTGCCGGACCGGGTGGCGAAGCCGCCGGGCTCGATCGCGGTCACCTTGATGCCGAAGTCCGCGACCTCGTGGGCGAGGGTCTCGGCCAGGGCTTCCAGGGCCCACCTGGAGGCCTGGTACGCGCCGCCGAGCGGCATCGCGATGAGCCCGGCGGCCGAGGACATCTGGATGACGTGCCCCGAGCGCTGCTCGCGCAAGTAGGGCAGCGCGGCCTGGATCACCCACACCGCGCCGAACAGGTTGGTCTCGAACTGGTCGCGCAGGTGCTGCTCGGTCAGCTCCTCGATCGCGCCGATCTGGGCATAGCCGGCGTTGTTCACGATGACGTCGAGACGGCCGAAATGCTCCTTGGCCCGCTTCACGCCCTCGAAGACGGCCGCCTTGTCGGTCACGTCCAGCTCCAGCGGAAGCACCGCCTCGCCGTAGGCGGCGACCAGTTCCTCAAGGCTCGCGGTGGTCCGCGCGGTCGCGGCGACCTTGTCACCGCGGGACAGTGCGGCCTCGACGAAGTTGCGGCCCAGGCCGCGGGACGAACCGGTGACGAACCAGACCTTGCTCATAATGTCTTCCCGTTCTTTCTGCGGTTGTCTGCTGCTTCACCCCCTAGACACACAACCCGGCACGGATATGACAGCAGCCGAGTGTGACCTGCGTCTCTCCCGGTACTGGTGGCACGGTACGCCCGCGGCTCGTGGTCGCCGTGGGCGTGTCGGGGAGCGGGCAGGGTTCCGGCGGTGTCTATATTCGGCAAACTGTTGACCTTCGTTAGTAATCTGCCTAACCTCCGGAGAAGGCGAGAGTCCCAGCTCGCTTCCGGACGAGGAGCTCGGTCATGCCGAAACCGTCAGCCACGCCCCCCAGCCCGATTCAGCTCCGACGCGCGGTGACCTCCAGTTTCCTGGGCAGTGTCATCGAGTACTACGACTTCCTGCTGTACGCCACGGCCTCGGCCGTGGTCTTCAACAAGGTCTTCTTCTCCTCGCTCGACTCGCTCACGGCGACGGTCGCCAGCTTCGGCACGTTCGCCACGGGCTACCTGGCCAGGCCACTCGGCGGCGTGATCTTCGGTCACTACGGCGACCGGCTGGGACGCAAGCGCATGCTCGTGCTGACCATGACCCTGATGGGCGTCGCCAGCTTCCTCATCGGCCTGCTCCCCACCTACGCGCAGATCGGCGGCCTCGCGCCCATCGCGCTCATCGTGCTCCGGGTCCTGCAGGGCGTGGCCGTCGGCGGCGAATGGGGCGGCGCGGTGCTGATGTCCGCCGAGCACGCGACCAGCCGGCGCGGCCTGTGGGCGAGCTTCACCAACGCCGGGGCGCCCTTCGGCATGGTGCTGTCGACGGCGGTGCTCACCGGCACCGGCGCGCTCCTGGACGAACAGGCGTTCCTGAGCTGGGGCTGGCGGGTGCCGTTCCTGATCAGCATCGTGCTGCTGGCGATCGGCCTGTTCGTCCGGGCGCGGGTCCGGGAGACGCCGGTGTTCGAGGCCGCAAGGGAGCGCACGTCCCGGGCGCCGCTGCTGGACGTGTTCCGCGACCACCCGAAGGCTCTGCTGCTCGGGGTCGGCGTCGGGCTGTCCGCCTTCGTGGCCCAGGGCACCCTCACGACCTACCTCATCGCGTACGGCGTGCGCGCCGGCTTCGCCAGGCAGGCGGTGCTGAACGCGCTCACGCTCTCATCCGCGCTGGCCGTCATCGGCATCGTCGGCTGGTCGGCGTTGTCCGACCGGGTCGGGCGCCGCCCGGTCGTGCTGGCGGGCGCGGTGCTCATGGCGGCGTACGGCTTCGTGCTCTTCCCGATGGTGGACTCCGGCAGCACGGCCGTGCTAGCCGTCGCGCTCGTGCTCGGCCAGGCGGTCGTCCACCCGCTGATGTACGGTCCGCTCGGAGCGTTGTACACCGAGCTGTTCTCCACCGGGAGCCGCTACACCGGAGCCTCGCTCGGCTACCAGCTCGCCGGGCTCGGCGCCGGTCTGGCACCGCTGTTGTTCGCCCAGCTCGACGCGTCGACCGGCGGCGGGTCGACGACCATCTCGGTGATCATCGCCGCCTGCTGCCTGCTGACCGTGGTCTGCGTCCTGGCGTTGCGCGAGACCAGCCGGCGCGACCTGACCTCGGTCACGACCGCGGAGCCGGCGTCCGGGCACGTGGCCGACACGGCGAAACCGTCCTCCGCCTGACGAGGGGTGCGACCGATGCGCAACGCAGGACTGGGAGGCTGGCCGGCCCGCCGGGCCCAGATGAGCCCGGACCGCACCGCGTTCGTCTTCGCGGACCGGTCGTTCAGCTACGCGGAGGTCCACGAGCGGACGGCGAGACTCGCGTCGCGGCTGCGTGACGCCGGGGTGCGGGCGGGGGACCGGGTCGCCTACCTCGGCCCCAACCACGTGGCCTTCGCCGAGACCATGTTCGCCACCCACATGCTCGGGGGGATCTTCGTCCCGCTGAACTTCCGGCTGGCCGCACCCGAGATCGCGTACATGCTGGAGGACTCGGGCGCGTCGGTCCTCGTCTACGCGCCGGAATGCGCGGACCGGTCTGCCGCGGCGGTGCGCGGGCTGCCGGGGCTGCGCACGGTCGTGGCGCTGGAGTCGCCGCTGGAAGGGGAGCGGCACTACGAGACCTGGCTGTCGCAGGGCGACCCGGCGCCGATCGACACCCGGGTGGCGCTCGACGACATCGCCCTCATCCTCTACACCTCGGGCACCACCGGCCGGCCCAAGGGCGCCATGCTCAGCCACGCCAACCTGGTGTGGAACTGCTTCCACATGCTCATCGGCGTGGACGTGACGAGCACCGAGGTGACGCTGATCAGCGCGCCGCTGTTCCACGTGGCAGCCCTGAACCAGACGCTGCTGCCGACCTTCCTCAAGGGCGGCACCTCGGTGATCATGCCGTCGTGGGACGTCGACCAGTGCTACGACCTCATCGAGAAGCACCGGATCACCTGGATGTTCGGGGTCACCGCGATGTTCGCCGCGTTCGCGCAATCGCCGCGGTGGCCGCGCGCCGACCTGTCCTCGCTGCGCACCCTAATGTCCGGGGGAGCGGCGATCCCGGTCGCGCTGATCCGCACCTACCAGGAGCGGGGACTGGTCTTCTGCCAGGGCTACGGGCTGACCGAGACATCGCCGGGCGCGACGTTCCTGGAGGCGGGCGAGAGCGTGCGCAAGGTGGGCTCCGCCGGGGTGCCGGTGTTCTTCGCCGACGTGCGCGTGGTGCGGCCCGACCTCGCCCCCGCGGCGCCCGGCGAGCCGGGCGAGGTGCTCATCCAGGGGCCGAACGTCACACCGGGCTACTGGCGCGACCCGGAGGCGACCGCCGCCGCGCTGACCGAGGGCGGCTGGTTCCGCTCCGGCGACATCGGCACGATGGACGACGAGGGACACCTCCACATCGTCGACCGGGTGAAGGACATGTACATCTCCGGCGGAGAGAACGTCTACCCGGCCGAGGTCGAGGGCGTGCTCTTCGAGCACCCGGCCGTGGCGGAGGCCGCCGTGGTCGGGGTGCCCGACGAGAAGTGGGGCGAGGTCGGCCGCGCCTTCGTCGTGCCGCGTCCCGGCGCCGACGTCACCCCCGGCGAGCTGACGGACTTCCTCCGCCCCCGGCTCGCGAAGTACAAGATCCCGGTCTACGTCGACATCGTCGGCGAGCTGCCCAAGACCGGCTCCGGCAAGATCCGCAAACCCGACCTGCGCCGGCGGCCGCTGCCCGCCGGCCCCGAGGAGTGACCCTGTGATCGTCACGGAATTCGCGCGCAACCAGTGGTACGTGGCCGCCTACGGGAACGAGGTGGGGCGGCGGCAGCTCGGCCGTACCATCCTGAACGAGCCGATCCTGCTCTACCGCACCGAGGACGGGCGAGCCGTGGCGATGGCCGACCGATGCGTGCACCGCAGGTTCCCCCTGTCGGAATCGCCCAGCCATCTCGTCGGCGACCGCGTGGTGTGCGGCTACCACGGGTTCACCTACGGCCCGGACGGCGTCTGCGTCGCCGTGCCCGCGCAGCAGCGCATCCCGCGCACCGCGCGGCTGCGCACCTACCCGGTGGTCGAGCAGGACTCGTTCGTCTGGGTGTGGATCGGCGACCGCGAGCCGGGTGACACGCTGCCGCCGCGCGCCCCCTGGCTGGTCGCGCCCGGCTACACCACGGTGAGCGGGATGGAGCCGCTGAACGCGAGGTACGGCCTGCTCGTGGACAACCTGCTCGACCTGTCCCACGAGACGTACCTGCACGGCGGGTACATCGGCACTCCCGAGGTGGCCGAGACGCCGATCACCACGGAGGTCGACGAGGAGGCGGCTGTCGTCTACGTCAGCAGGCACATGGACGACGCGGCCTGCCCGCCGTTCTACTCCGAGTCGACCGGCATCAAGGGCCGGATCACCCGCTGGCAGGACATCGAGTATCACCCGCCGTGCCTGTACCTGCTGCACAGCCGGATCGCCCCGGTCGGGTCGCCACCGCCCGCCGCCGACGGCACGGACCCGCACGCCTTCCACGTCGAGGTCGTGTACGCCATCACCCCGTCGACCGACAGCAGCACCTACGACTTCTGGGCGGTGGCGCGCGACTTCGCGCTCGACGACGAGAAGGTCTCGGACTTCCTGCGGGACAGCAACCGCACCGTCGTGCTGCAGGACGTGGCCGCGCTCAACACGCTGGAGCGGGTCCTCGCCGCGGAACCGGACCGATACCAGGAGCTGTCGGTGAACATCGACACCGGCGGGCTGGCCGCCCGCCGCCTCCTCGCCCGGATGGCCGGGGCCGGAGCCGTACGACCGGAGGCCGCCGCCCGATGAACGCGGACGACGCCGGGGCGCAGGCCGGCCGCACCGTCTACCGCATCCACTGGCTGCCGGGGACGGACCGGCTGCACGCCTCCTGCTTCTGCGGGGCGGAGCAGGAGTTCGAGGACCCGGTGGTCATCTGGGACTGGCTGCTCGGCCATCCCGAGGGCCACCGGCCCCGCCCCGCGGCGGCGCACGGCTCCCCGGTCCCGGCCGCCGCGCTCGCCTGAACCGCGCTCGCTTGATTCGTGCCGGGAGACGCGCCGAGCGAGACGGCGAGCACACGAGAAAGGGATGACCACGCGATGCCCCTTGGGGAACCGGAGCTCGATCTGAAGGTGGCGGGCAGGACGCCCGTCGCCGAGGGCGTCGTCCTCCTGCGTCTCGTCCGTCCCGACGGGGGGCCGCTGCCCGCCTGGACGCCGGGCGCCCACGTCGACCTGCTGCTCGGCGAGGGACTGGTCAGGCAGTACTCGCTGTGCGGCGACCCGGGCGATTCCTCGGCCTTCCAGGTGGCGGTGCTCCGGGAGCCGGACGGGCGGGGCGGCTCCGCGTACGTGCACGACCGGGTCGCCGAGGGCGACACCATCCGGGTGCGCGGGCCCCGCAACCGCTTCGGCCTGGCCGAGTCGCCCCGCTACCTGTTCGTCGCCGGCGGCATCGGCATCACCCCGATCCTGCCCATGATCGAGGAAGCCGCGCGGCGCCAGGCCGAGTGGCGGCTGGTGTACGGCGGGCGCACCCGGGCCTCGATGGCGTTCGCCGACCGGCTCGCGCGAGACCATCCGGGCCGGGTTCAGCTGTGCCCGCAGGACGAGACCGGCCTGCTCGACCTGGACACGCTGCTCGGGGTCCCGCGTACGGACACCCTCGTCTACTGCTGCGGGCCCGAGCCGCTGCTGGCGGCGGCGCAGGAGCGGTGCGCCCCGTGGCCCGCGGGGGCGTTGCGGGTCGAACGCTTCGCGCCCGCCGGCCGCGAGGACGACACGCCGTCGGGCACGTTCGACGTGGAGCTGGCCCTGACGGGCGCGACGCTGACCGTGCCGGAGGGCCGCTCGATCCTGGAGGTGGTCGAGGAGGCGGGCGTCCAGGTGCTCTCCTCCTGCCGCGAGGGCACCTGCGGCACCTGCGAGACGGCGGTCCTCGACGGCGTCCCCGACCACCGCGACCACCTGCTCACCGAGGAGGAGCGCGCGGCCGGGGACGTCATGTTCATCTGCGTGTCACGGGCGCGATCCGCCCGCCTCGTCCTCGACCTCTGATGTCCTCGAACTTCGGGGCGATCGCCTAACCGTTCGGGCCGCTCGCGGGCGCGGTGGTGCCCCGGTGGACGAGGGTGGCGGTCGGGCACCGGCGTTCGGCGACCGGCTCGCCCGCCATGAGTTCCAGCAGGGACTCGGCGACCAGCTGCCCGAACCGGTGGACGTCGAGACTCATCGTGGTGAGCGGAGGGGACGCGAGCCTGCACAGGCTGGAGTCGTCCCAGGCGATCAGGCTGAGATCGCGGGGAACGTCGTAGCCGAGCTCCCTGACGGTGTCGAGGCTCGCGACCGCCATCAGGTCGTTGTCGTAGATGATCGCCGTCGGCGGGTCGGGCCGTTCCAGCAGCGTCGCCGTGAGCTTCGCTCCGGACTCCTCCGAGTAGTCCCCCTCCACCACGACGGGTTCCACGCCTGCCGAACGCATGCTGTCCACGAGGGCCTCGGTGCGGATGCGCGTGTGGATCAGAGTGTCCGGCCCGCTGACGCGTGCGATTCGGCGGTGCCCGAGCCCGCTCAGGTGGGCGACGGCGTCCCGTACGGCGCCGGCGTCGTCGGTGCGGACGGCGGGGGCGTCGCCCTCCGGCTCGCCCGCGACCACCGCCGGCAGGCCGAGCGCGCGCAGGACGGCGGGTCTGCCGTCGTCCACCGTCCGGTTCACGAGGACGACCGCGTCGACGCTCCGGTTGGCCGCCCACCGGCGGTACGCGGCGATCTCGGCGTCATGGGTGGTGACGACGTGCAGCAGCACGGACTGACCGTGCTCGGCCAGATGCTCTTCGATGCCCGCGATGAACTCCATGAAGAACGGTTCCGCACCCCGCAGCCGGGGCGGCCTCGCCAGCACCAGGCCCACGGCCGCGGCCGCGCTCACCACGTCACCCGCGCGTCGCGGCCCGCGACATCGTCCTGTCCCGGGTCGCCCGCCGCCTGAATGCGCTGTACGCCGTGCGACGTTTCGCGGATCATCCGCCCTGTCTCCTCCTTGGCAGGGAACGGAAACCTGGTGGTCCCAGCCCGGTTGATCAGCCTACCGAAGTGAGGGGCGCGTCCGGCCGCGGCGGATCTCGCCGAGAACGGCCGCGGACGACGGGCCGCGGCAGGGTCACGAGACAGCGGCGTCACGAGACAGCGGCGGACTCGGCGCCGGGTCTCTCGGAAAGGCGCGTGCCCTGGCTGAGGGGCACCAGTTCCGACTCCAGCACGAGTGCGGCGGCCCCGACGGCGGAGGCCGTGGCGGCCGAGCGCGACAACCGGACGTCCACGACGTGCGTGCCGCGGGAGAAGGCCGTGCGCCGGAGTTCCCGCTGGACGACGGGGAGGTAGACCGAGCCGGCGACGGCGAATCCCGGCCCGGTCAGCACGAGGACTTCGAGATCCATGATGTTGGCCAGAGTCCGGGCGGCCGCCGCGATGTAGCGGGCCGACCTCTCCAGTAGCGCGAGCGCCCCCGGCTCCCCCCTGCGGGCGGCCCGGCTGACTGCGGCGAAGTCGGCCGTGGTCGAGGCTCGTATCCCGCGGGTCCCCAGGCCGACGGTCCTGGTCAGGGCCGGGTCGGCCCGCACGGCCTGCACGACCGCGGCGGCGCCGGCCATCGCCTCCACGCAGCCGCGGGCCCCGCACCAGCACTCGGGGCCGTCGATGTCGACGCAGACGTGCCCGAACTCGCCCGCGTTGCCACTGGGACCGCGGTAGGTGATGCCGTTGATGACCAGGCCGGCGCCGATCCCGGTGCCCAGGTAGACGACCGCCGACGACGTGGTGGTGCCCAGGCCGCCGGACCAGTGCTCGCCCAGGGCGGCGGCGGTGGCGTCGTTGTCGAGCACCACCGGCAGGCCTGTCGCCTGTTCGAGCGCCCGGGCCAGGGGGAACCCCTGCCAGTGCCGCATGGTCGGAGGGGCGAGGCCGGTGCCCCGCGTGGGGCCGAGGGGGCCGGGGGAGACCAGGCCGACGCCCAGGACGCGCTCGCGCTCCACGCCGACGCTCTCGATCAGACCGGAGATCTCCGCCGCCGTCCTCGTCACGACCGTCCGGGGTTCGTCCGCGCCCGCGCCGCGCCTGGTGATGCGGGCCACCACGGTCCCGGAGAGGTCGGTCAGGACATGTGTCACGCCGCCGTGGTCGAGGTGCACGCCGACCGCGTAGCGGGCGGTGTGGTTGAGCTGGAGCAGGACCCGCCTTTTCCCGCCGGTCGACTCGGCGTGGCCGGTCTCGACCACCAGGCCTTCCTCGATCAGTCTGCGGACCAGTGCGGAGATCGTGGGGCCGGTGAAACCGGTGGCGGCGGCCAGGCCGACGCGGCTGATCGTGCCCGCGGCCCTGATGGCGTCGAGGACGGCGGCCTTGCTGCTCGCGTGCGGCTTCGCCTTCACTCCTGCGCTCACTGCCGTCTCGTCTCGACTCCGATCATCCCGGCCACTGTGAGCGTACAAGCCCTGGCCGCGCCCCTGTGGCGGCGCCGGGACAGGCCACGCGCGGATCGGGGCCGGGCAGGGCCCGACTGAAAGTTTCACCCTTCGTTGACTTACTTAAGTCGCCTACTTAAGAATCTCGCACTGTTTATTCAGGCTGCCCCGGCAGGAGAGGAAATCGATGAAATTACGTGTCGCCTGGGCGACAGCAGCCGCGGTCGGCCTCGTCGCCGCCGCCGGTGCGGCGGTCATGACCGGCCCCGCATCCGCCGCCGGCGCGGGCTGCTCGGTGAAGTACAAGGTCGTCGGCGAATGGCAGGGTGGGTTCCAGGGTGACGTGTCGATCACCAATCTGGGGGACTCGTGGTCCGGCTGGACCCTCGAATTCGACTTCCCCAATGCCGGCCAGGGAGTGAACAACGGCTGGAACGCCGACTGGTCGCAGTCCGGCTCGCACGTCACGGCCAGGAACCTGAGCTGGAACGGCACGGTCGCCTCGAACGGCTCGGTGTCGGTCGGCTTCATCGGCAAGTGGAGCGGCGGCAACCCGGCGCCCGCCGCCTTCAAGATCAACGGTGTCGCCTGCGGCGGCGCCACCACCAGTCCCAGTGCGAGCCCCAGTCCCAGTCCCAGTGCGAGCCCCAGTCCCAGTCCCAGTGCGAGCCCCAGTCCCAGTCCCAGTCCGAGCCCGAGCCCGAGCCCGAGCCCGAGCCCGAGCCCGAGCCCGAGCCCGAGCCCGAGCCCGAGCCCGAGCCCGAGTCCGAGTCCGAGTCCGAGCCCTGATCCGGGAGGACCCGCGCCGCAGTTGCACGTCTCCGGCAACAAGATCGTGACGGCGGCCGGGAAGCCGTACCGGCTGCTGGGCGTCTCCCGTTCCAGCGGCGAGTTCGCCTGCGTCCAGGGCAAGGGGATGTGGGACTCCGGCCCGGTGGACCAGGCGTCGGTCGACGCGATGAAGAGCTGGAACATCCACGCCGTCCGCATCCCGCTCAACGAGGAGTGCTGGCTCGGCCTCAACGGCTCGCCCAGCGGCACCGCCTACCAGCAGGAGGTCAAGAAGTACGCGGACCTGCTGGTCGCCAACGGCATCACGCCGATCCTCGACCTGCACTGGACCTCGGGCGCCTACAGCAACGGACCGGACTGGCACTGCAAGGACGCCACCGCGACGTGCCAGAAGCCGATGCCGGACGCGCAGTACGCTCCCCAGTTCTGGACCGGCGTCGCGAAGACCTTCAAGGGCGACAACGCGGTGGTCTTCGATCTGTTCAACGAGCCGTACCCGGAGGTCGGCAGCGACTGGAACAAGACCTTGGGCTGGCAGTGCCTGCGAGACGGCGGCACCTGCACCGGCATTCCCTATGAGGTGGCCGGCATGCAGGACCTCGTCGACGCGGTCCGGGCGACCGGCGCGACCAACGTCCTCATGGTGGGCGGCCTGGAGTGGGCCAACGACATGCGGGAGTGGCTGGCGTACAAGCCGAACGACCCGCTGAACAACATCGCCGCATCCTGGCACTCCTACAGCTTCAACGCCTGCGCCACGGCGTCCTGCTGGGACAGCCAGATCGCTCCGCTCGCCGCGAAGGTCCCCGTGGTGACCGGTGAGTTCGGCGCGGACAACTGCGGCTACGACTACATGGACCAGCTCACGAAGTGGGCGGACAAGAACGGCGTGTCGTACCTCGCCTGGACCTGGAGCCCGTGGGGCTGCAGCACGGGCGCGGTGCTCATCAAGGACTACGCCGGCACGCCCGAGCCCGGCATCGGTGAGGGCTACAGGGCGCACCTGCTCACCCAGAACCCGTACGCATGATCACCTGTCCTGACCGCAGGTGACACACCAGGACCCGCCGCCGCGGCGGCGGGTCCTCCTGGCCGATCTCCCCGGCCTCCGGACTCACCGCGAGGCCCCGAAGCGGCCGGCGGTAGCCGCGGATCGCGGCGCGGGACCACGGCAGCCGTGAAGGGTGGTGGCCGGATCCGACCCCGCACGATCACTGGATGTGATTGTGTCGATGCGTATCGTCACCGATACTCATCCGGTGGACACCACACCGGGGGAGGTTCAGATGATTCGAACCAGGCGTGGCAGGACCACCACGGCGGCTGTGGCCGCGACCGCGCTCCTTGCCGTTCCCGCGTCCTCGGGCGCGGCTTTCGCCGGCCCGCCCTCTTCCGGACCAGTCTCTTCCGGCTCGGCCGGACCCGGCGGTGATCGGCCGGTCGACTGTCGTGGCTGGTTCCGGCCGGACCCCGGCATCGTGAAGAACGCCACGCCCGTGTATTCGCTGACGAGCGAGAAGTGGGGCGGTGAAGTGGACGTCACGCTCTGGCGCGGTGACGCGGGCGCGCGCGGCGAGTGGCACTACTGGGCGGCACTCACCGGCCGCACGCGCCCGGGTGACGCGGTCTGGCTCTCCGTCTGGCCGCCGGGCGGCGGCCCGTGGCATCGGTGCGGCCCCTTCCCGGTGGGGCGCGACGGCCAGGCGGTCACCTCTCCGATGGCGGTCTGGCGGGACTTCACCCTCGTGAAAGCGTGCGGCCGGCACGACGACGTCACCGCGTGCGGACGTGACAAGGGCGCGATGGTGGAGTGACTCCCGTTGGTGCCGGCCGGAGCGGGCCGGCACCGGGATCAGCGGGTCAGCTCGTCGCGCAGGGCGAGCCGTTGAGTGTGAACTGCTTGGGCGCGGGGTTGGCGTCGTTGTCGAAGCGGCCGAGGAAACCGAAGGTCACGCTGCCGCCGTTCGCCGCGATCGTGGCGTTGTAGCCGGCGTTGGTCACCGTGACCGTCGGCCCGCTCTGCGTGTACGAGCCGCCCCACAGCTGGGTCACGGCCTGCCCCTTGCCGTACGTCCAGCCGAGCCGCCAGTCCTTCACGGCCGTGGCCCCCCGGTTGACGATCCGGACCCCGGCCTGGAAGCCGCCGGGCCACTGGTTGGTGACCGTGTACGTCACCGTGCAGGCGGTGGCCGGCGTCGGCGAGGAACTGGGCGACGGAGACGGGCTGGGCGAGGGACTGGGCGACGGGCTGGGGGAGGGCTCGGGGACGGCGAGGGAGAAGCCGAGGGGGAGGGCGAGGGGGACGGCGACGGGCCGGCGCCCGCGGGGATCACGACGGTGCTGATCGAGTTCGCCGGGAACGTGCCGGTGAAGCCTTCGGCCCCGACCTGCACGTCGGCGTCGCGCCTGACGGCCGACGTGTCGGCCGCGCCGTACCGGTAGACCTGCGCGGTCGCTCCGCCGTCGCGTCCCTTGACGGCGACCTTGCTGGTCAGATCGTCGCCGGTCTTGTTCACCACGACGAGCGTGAGCGCCTTGTCGGAGGCCCGCTCGGCGGCATACACCGCCAGCTTGCCCTGGTCGGCGCTGGCCGCGCCGACCGCCGTCTCGCCGAACCTGCCGCCCTTGCCGTCGTAGTTCAGGTACATGCGGAAGGCGTACGCGCCGGGCTGGGAGGCCGTGGGCGGCCCCCACAGCGTGGCGAGGTCGAGGCCCTCCCGGCCGAAGAGGCCCAGGATGTCGGCCTGTGCCAGGGCGCCGTTGATGTGGTCGAGGGCGCCCCAGTTGTACTCGGTGATCGCGGTTTTGGTGCCGGGATACTCGGCGGCCACCAGTTCCTTCATCCGCGGGATCAGCCGGACCTGGGTGCCGATCCAGCTCTCGTCCGTGTACGACGGGTCCCACAGCGCCCGGGTGGAGCGCAGCCGCAGGGCGTCGGTGGCCGGGTCGCCGCCGGAGCCGAAGGAGATGCCGGACGCCTGCGGGTAGAAGTGCTCGTCGAAGTAGTCCAGGACGCGCAGGCCGTGCTCGTCCTCGTACTTCTTCATCTGCCGCAGATACCAGGTGGTGAACGGAAGGCCGCCGCGGACCTCCTTGTCCGGCGGGTTCGACCAGCAGTTGGTCCGGCCGCAGGTCTCCTGGTCGAGACCGGAGAACCGGTCGGCCGTCGAGCCGTCCGGCAGTTGCGACGGGTCGGCGTCGTCCTCGGCGATGTTCTCGAAGAACCAGTCGGAGGCGCGGTTGCTGGTGTCGTACCTGTAGTTGTAGCGGGTTGTCGCGTTGCCGCCCCAGCGGCGCACCGGGAGGCGTGATCATCTCGCCGGCCGGTGGGCCGTTCCACGACCGCAGGCGAGGCGTGACCCGTGCCCGGGCCGTCTCAGAGCGCGCGGCGGAGCCACTCCTCGACGCCCGCCACGTGGACCGTGGCCCACGCCCTGGCCACCTCCGGGCTCCGGGCCGCGATCGCGTCGCAGATCATCACATGCTGCTCGCGGGTGTCGTCGAGTGCCCCCTCCTGAGTGAGACCCCGCCAGACCCGGGCCCGCGTCGTCGGCCCCGAGAGGCTGTCGATGAGCGAGCACAGCACGGGATTGCCCGACGCCGCGGCGATGCGGCGGTGGAAGAGCAGGTCGTTGGCGACCAACTCCTCCACACTCGGGTCGCGGGGCAGCGCGTCGAGGATGGCCCGCAACTCCTTGACCTCCTCGTCCGGCATGTTCAGCGCGGCCTTCGCGGTGGCGGCGGGTTCCAGGATCCGCCGCACCTCCAGGAACTGCAGCACGGTGTCGTCGCGGTGGAAGTCCACGACGAACGACATCGCCTCGAGAAGCAGGTGAGGCTGGAGACTTGTGACGTAGGTGCCGTCGCCCTGTCGTACGTCGAGCACGTTGATCAGCGCGAGGGCGCGGACGGCCTCCCGCAGGGAGTTGCGGGACAGGCCGAGCCGTTCGGCCAGATCGGCCTCCTTCGGCAGCCGGTCACCCGGAGCGAGCTCACCCGACATGATCATCTGCTTGATCTTGTCGATCGCCGCGTCCGTGACCGCCACCGCGCCGCCTCCACTGTTGTCGTCCTGCGGACGAGACCGCATACATCGGACGTCTAGCAGTGTAGAGGAGGAGGAAGTGCGAGAGGCGCGCCACGTTCGCGGGCGGCGGTGCGCCGAGCCCGCCGTGCGGAACGAGCCGGTCCGCGCGGACCCGCGCGGACCGGCTCCGATCGGCCTTCATCGCGAGGTCAGCCGCGGGTCCAGCGCTGGTTGGCGGCGCCGCTGCAGGACCAGATCTGGAGCTTGGCGCCGTTGGCGGTCGAATTGTTGGGTACGTCGAGACACTTGTTCGCCCCGACGGCCGTGAGGGTGCCGTCGGAGTTGAAGCGCCACTTCTGGTTGTTCTGCCCGTTGCAGTCCCAGATGATCACGCTGGTGCCGTCGGCGGTGCCGGCACCGTTCACGTCGAGGCACTTGTTGCCGTAGACGCGCAGCTCACCGGAGCTGGTGGAGGTCCACTGCTGGTTCGCCTGGCCGTTGCAGTCCCAGATCTGCGCCTGGGCGCCGTTGGTCTGGGAGGCGCCGTTGACGTCCAGGCACCGGCCCGAGCCCGTGTTCCTGATCGCGCCGCCGGAGCCGGGATCCGGGGTCGACGTCCCGCCGTTGAGTGCGTTGAGGACGGAGGTGTAGGCCTGCTTCTTGTTGTAGTTGCCGTCGAACAGCAGCGGGGTGTCGCCGCTGCGCCAGGAGTATTTGTCGGTGATGCCCCACACGGTGATGCCGGTGCAGCGGGGCACGGCCATGCAGGCCTGGGTGACGCGGCGGTAGGCGTCGGCCTGGGTCGAGCCGGAGCCGCCGACGTCGAGCTCGGTGATCTGGACGTCGACGCCGAGCGCGGCGAACTGGGCGATGTTCTGCTGGTAGTTCGACGGCGGGTTGCCGAAGTGCGACTGCAGGCCCACGCAGTCGATCGGCACGCCGCGGGCCTTGAAGTCCTTGACCATGTTGTAGACGCCGCGGGTCTTGTTCGCGTTGGCGTCGTCGATGTTGTAGTCGTTGTAGCACAGCTTGACGTTCGGGTCGGCCGCCCGCGCGGCGCGGAAGGCCTCCTCGATGAAGCCGTTGCCGAGCTTCTGGGTGAAGATCGAGTCGCGCAGCGAGCCGACCGCGCCGCCGTCGGCGAAGGCCTCGTTGACCACGTCCCAGGCGAAGACCTTGCCCTTGTAGTGGTTCATGACCTGGGTGATGTGGTTGGTCATCGCCGAGCGCAGGTCGCTGGCCGACATGCCGCTGTTGATCCAGTTGGGCAGCTGGGCGTGCCACACCAGCGTGTGACCGCGGACCTTCATGCCCTTGCTCACGGCGTGGTTGACGATCTGGTCGGCCGAGCCCCAGTTGAACGAGTTGCGGGAGGGCTCGATCGGGCCCCACTTCATCTCGTTCTCGGCGGTGACGGCGTTGAACTCCCGGTCCCAGGTGGCGACGTAGGTCGAGTCGTTCAGGTGACCGGCCGCGATCGCGGTGCCGAAGTAGCGGCCGCTTTGGGCGGCGGCCGCGCCCAGCGTGCCGGCCGCGGCATCCGCCGGAGTGGTCGCCGCCAGCGCGGTGGCCGCGCCGAGCACGCCGACAGCGCCGGCGACCAGCATCCGGCGGGCGCCGCCGAGCCGTCGCCGCCCTGCCACCGAGTTGACCGGTACTGGGCCGACCGGGACTGAGCCGGCGGATAAGGAATTTTCGCCCATGCCTGAGCCTCCACTGCGGAATCGAACGAGGAAACGCGGGAAGGAGCTGCCCGCGGAACGACGACGCGCTCTGTTCGCGTCACAGAGTGCGGCCCCTGCCGCACACCACCGACTCCGGCAGGAGGAGGCCGCCTTGGGGAGTCAGTCTGGAAATGATCCGGAAACGTGTCAAGAGTGTTTCCGGGAAGTTTCGCCTCATCGGATCGCAGGAGCTCTTCCACGCTGCGCTGATGTGTCAACAACCGGTGTAACTTTCCGGGCTCCGCGGCCGGCGGCCCGCCGCGACCGCGGTCCGGATGAACGTTTCATCGCCATGCGAACCGCAGCCGAAGTCTCCGGGGATCGTCACGCCGGGTGACAGGAGGCGTATCGACGTCACGGAGGCGACAGGCGGAAGCCGCCGCCTTGACAGGCGCTCACACGTCGTATTTGCTCCGGCGCACCACCACCTCCGGTCATCCTGAGAGAGGAGCGAACGTTTCGCGACTGATGTTAACGCTCACAGGATCGGGCGACCGGCCTGGCTCGTCGTGCGTCGAGGCCGCACGTTCGGATCCGCCCAGGACCCCGGAGGTCGTCCACCCGCGGAGATTCCCGCCATGCAGGGAGTCCGCCGTGTGAAGGCGGGCATCCACCGCGACGCCGGACGGAACGGCCCGCCGTGTCCCCCCACCTTCGCAGGAGAGAAGATGCACTCACCCCCCACACGGGTGGCGGGTCGCCGGCGACGTTCGCCGGCCACCGTCGTCGCGTGTCTGCTGGCGGCGCTCGCGACCGTCCTCGCCACCGCCCTCACCTGGGTGGCGCCGGCGTCGGCGGCGAGCGTCGACACCAACGCCTGGTACGTCCTCGTGAACCGCAACAGCGGCAAGGCCCTCGACGTCTCCGGCTTCTCCACCGCCGACGGCGGGTCGCTGGTGCAGTGGTCGCGCACCGACGCGAACAACCAGCAGTGGCGCTTCGTCGACTCCGGCGGCGGCTACTACCGCCTGCAGTCGCGGCACTCGGGCAAGGTGCTCGACGTCTACAACCTCTCCACCGCGGACGCGGCGGACGTCGTGCAGTGGACCGACCACAACGGCACCAACCAGCAGTTCCAGCTCGCGGACTCGTCCGGCGGCTACATACGGCTGATCAACCGCAACAGCGGCAAGGCCGTCGAGGTCCAGAACGCCTCCACCGCGGACGGCGGCAAGATCGTGCAGTACTCCGACTGGGGCGGCAACAACCAGCAGTGGCAGCTCGTCCGCGTCGGGAGCGTCTCCGATCAGTCGCCTTCACCGTCGCCGTCACCATCGCCTTCGGCCTCGCCGTCGGGGGATCCGTCGGGTGGGCCGTGGCCGCCGTCGTCGACGTACTCCAACCCGGTGTTGTGGGAGGACCTGGCCGATATCGACATCTTCCGGGTGGACGACACCTATTACTACTCGGCCTCCACGATGCACTACTCGCCCGGCGCGCCGATCCTGCGTTCCTACGACCTGGTCAACTGGGAGTACGCCGGCCACTCGGTGCCCAAACTCGACTTCGGCTCCAAGTACGACCTCAACGGCGGACGCGCCTACGTCAACGGCATCTGGGCGTCGTTCCTGAACTACCGCAAGAGCAACAAGACCTTCTACTGGGGCGGCTGCATCGACTTCAGCAAGACCTACATCTACACCGCCACCAGCGTCGAAGGCCCCTGGAACCGGCACACCACGATCAACAAGTGCTACTACGACGCCGGGCTGCTCGTCGACGACAACGACACCATGTACGTCGCCTACGGCAACACCCAGATCAGCGTCGCCCAGCTGTCGGCCGACGGCAAAAGCGAGGTCCGCAGCCAGCAGGTGTTCTCCACCCCCTCCAGCGTCGGCACCCTGGAAGGGTCGCGGATGTACAAGCGCAACGGTGCTTACTACATCTTCCTGACCCGCCCGGCCAACGGGCAGTACGTGCTGAAGTCCACCAACGGACCCTTCGGCCCGTATGAGATGCGCCAGGTGCTGCTCAACATGGGCGGCCCGGTCTCCGGCGGCGGCGTGCCGCACCAGGGCGGGCTGGTCCAGACCCAAAACGGCGCCTGGTACTACATGGCCTTCCAGGACGCCTACCCCGGAGGCCGCATCCCCGTGCTCGCGCCGGTCACCTGGACCTCCGACGGCTGGCCGACCGTGCAGACCGTGAACGGCGCCTGGGGCGGCTCCTACCCCTATCCGAACGTGCCGCGCCCGCCGCGGCAGGTGAAGCCGCCGACCGGCACCGACACCTTCACCGGCTCCCAGCTGGGTCCCGAGTGGGAGTGGAACCACAACCCCGACACCACCAAATACAGCGTCGGCAACGGGCTGCGGCTGCAGACCGCCACCGTGACCAACGACCTGTACTCGGCCCGCAACACCCTCAGCCACCGCATCCTCGGCCCGTCCTCGACCGCCACGATCCAGCTGGACTACTCGGCGATGCGCGACGGTGACCGGGCCGGTCTGGCGATGCTGCGCGACTCCTCGGCCTGGATCGGCGTCAGACGCGACAACGGGCAGACCCGGGTGGTCATGACCAACGGCCTGGCCATGAACGGCAGCTGGCAGACCACCTCCACCGGCACCGAGGCCGCCGGCGCGGCCGTGTCCGGCGGGCGGATCTGGCTGCGGGTCAACGCCGACATCCGGCCCGGCACCGGACGACAGGCCCGCTTCTCCTACAGCACCGACGGAGTGAACTTCACCCCCCTCGGCCCGGCCTTCACCATGGGCAACGCCTGGCAGTTCTTCATGGGCTACCGCTTCGCCATCTTCAACTACGCCACCCAATCCCTGGGCGGCGCCGTCACCGTCAACCGATTCGACCTCACCACACCCTGACCCGATCGACCTGACCCCATCGGCGACGACGGCCCCCGGGGAGCGCTCCGCGCTCGCCGGGGGCCGCGCTCATCAACTCTGCCTCGGCATGCAACCTTTCCGGGCATGCGAGGCATCAGAGGGGAGGCCCGCCTCGCCGGCGAGCCGGCGGTCACCCCACCGGGTCATCACCATGAGCATCTCGACGAGACCAGCGTCCTTGGCGGTGAGGTGGTACTCGTAGTGGGGGCGGGCGCGCCCTGACGCCGAGCATGATCTCTGCCTGCTCAAGGTAACAAGGATGCTCTAACGGTGAGCGAGGTAGTCGGTCGCGTATGTTTCCTCCTGTCGCTCTCGCGCATCGGAAATGCTGATTTCCGGATTCAAATCCCTTTACTCGCCGCAATGGCGTGGTTACGTTTCGATGGAACCCACCGCCGAAAGGAGCGCGTCATGTCGTGCGGAGGAGAGGCCACGAACGGGTGGAGTACGAGAACGCCGCTGGAGCAGGCGGCCCCGGTCGTCGCGGCCCGATGGGCCGAGTACATCAAGACCGAGGTGCCGGGCAAGATGCATTCGCTCAACCAGCCGATGAACCCCGGGCAGGCGACGGCCTGCACCATGACCTTCAACGGAACCGCCTACAACGGCCGGTCGCAGTCGACCTTCCATGGCGAGGTGGACTGCCTGAACCAGGCATACAACAACGATGAGGACCTGGGCTCGGGCCAGTTCACCGCCCTAACCAACCCGGTCTGCCAGGTCTGCGCCGCGGTCCTGTACGGCGTCGGGGTGACGACCGTGCCGAACATGGCCGGCTCCTCCAAGGAGTACGGCAATTACAGGCTGCCAGAATGGATCTTCAGTGACGAGCGCGAGAACGGCATCCTCTACAGGATCATCGGCAAGGATGCCTGGCACGTGTGGATCAACCATGTGTCCGAGGCCACCCGCGGCAAGGCCGAATCCCGCCAGCGGGTGGTCACCGAGATGACCAAAATGCTGCGCAAGTATTGACACTGAAGCCCCCGGCCCGGGGCGGGCAGGACGCGAGGCGAGAGCGTTGGGATCCTCGGCCCGCAGGGAGTCGCCACCGCGCCGCGAAGGACGCGTGAGACCACGATAAAGGGCTGCCGGGCCGGATATGCGTGAGCCCCCGGTAAGCGGGGGCTCAGGAGGCGGGACTCCGGTCAGTAGTAGTGACGGGTGACCTCCCTGCGGCGCACGATCAGTCGGTAGATCCACAGGCCGAACCACACAAAGCCCCACAGGCCGCAGGTGCAGACGGTCAGCGCGAGGTGGAACACGTGCGACTTGGCCGACAGGCCCCGGTGCTTGGTCACGCTTTTGCGTGGCATCGGCGGATGGGGCTGGGGGTACGGCTGGGGCGGATACGGCTGCTGCCCGTAGGGTTGGGGCTGGTACGGCTGCTGAGGGTGCCCGTATGGCTGCTGGTTGGGCGGGTAGGGGGGGCTGGCCCATGACGTTGCTCTCCGTGCCTCGCGGTTGATCATGGGAGCGTAGCGATCGCGGCGCAGATCGACTGGCACACCGAAATTTCCTGTTATACGCCGGGTCGCCGCTGTCTCGGCGCCCGGGGGCGCGGTACAAAGCGCTCCGCGCGGAGATTTCGGAATCTACGACGTAAAGGGCGGCAGCACCGCGCGCATGCTGCCCCTCACGGCGCAGGCCCTCTTATGTCGGGACGCTGGGGCATGGGGCCGGTCCACCGGTGCCCGAAGCCTCGCCCCGTGCGGCGGCGCGCGGACTGCAGGGGTCCGTTACCCGGCCCACACGTCGCGCAGAATCAGCGCCGACCAGGGCTCGTCGATCACGTCTAAGGTGCGCGCGATGGAACACGCCATCTCCCCGGACCGCGTTCGCTGCATGGCAGCAATCCGGCAATTGGGGTTCCCTTACGAAACTCAGGGTGTTACCTTTCTCGGAGTCTCTTAAAGAAACTCGAGAGGGATCCCATGACATTCGTTAGGCGCTTCGACCACGTCGGCATCACCGTCGCCGACCTCGATGCCGTGACGGCGTTCTTCGTCAGCCTCGGTCTGGAGGCCGATCGGAAGATGGCCGTCGAAGGCGAGTTCCTGGACACGGTGATCGGCATGACCGGCGCCCGCACCGAGATCGTCATGCTGCGAGCGCCCGGCGGAGGTACGACGCTGGAGCTCTCGAGCTTCACGCGGCCGGACCACCTCCCGGGTTCGCCTGCCGCGCCGGCCAACGAGCTGGGCCTGCGGAACGTCGCCTTCGAGGTGCACGACCTCCAAGCCGCGGTCGACCACGCCGCAGCCGACGGCTACGGCCTGGTGGGAGGCGTCGGCGAATACGAAGGCGTGTGGCGGATGGCCTACGTCCGCGGGCCCGAAGGAATCATCGTCTCGTTGGCCGAGCGCATCGAGAAGTAAGGAGACATCATGAGCACGACCGTGACCGACGAACAGATTCGGGCTCTGGCCGCGACAGCGAAGCCCTACAGCCTGGCGCTCCTTGAGTGGGGGCCGGAGCGGACCATGGACGGCGCGGACGCGATCGAGCTCGAACACCAGCGACGCATGGTAGCGCTGCGCGCTGAGGGGGTGATCGCGATCCTGTGCCCGGTCACCTCCGACACCGTGGCCGGCGTCGCGATCATGACCGTGCCGGCCGAGAAAGCCGCGGAGATCATGGCCGGGGATCCCTGCGTTCGAGCCGGGATGTTGCGCTGCGAGGTTCACCCGTGCCACGGCTTCCCCGGAGACGCCCTCCCCGTATAAGCGATCCCGGCCAGGGCGATCAGCGTCTATCCGATCCGGTGCCGCCGCCAGGAGGCGGCGGCCCTGCGTAGGAGGAGTAGGTCGGTGCAGGAGGAGTGGCTCAGTGCCGGGGACCGGGGCCGGTCACAGTCCGATGCTCCGGTTGCCCAGATGCTTGGCGGCCGTCGCGGGGCTGCCGCCGACCGGCCAGAAGGGCAGGGAGGTGGTGGGCGCCGAGGCGCGCTGGATCAGGTACGACGTGCCGGCCTGCGCGGGGACGGTGATGGTGGCGCCGGTCTGGTTCGCGAGCACGGTGGCGCCGCCGCCGTCCACGACGGTGACGTTCTGGCCCGGCCAGGGGTTGCGGACGGTGACGTTCTGGTCGGCGCCCGCCTCGACCGCGACGGTGACCAAGGTGCCGTTGCGGATCTGGACGTGGACCTTGCCCTTGTGCCGGATGTACACGTCGCGTCGGCGTCTCAGCCGGTCGGCCAGCCCGGGGCGATGCGCACGATGCCGTCGTAGCTCTGCACGAAGCCCTCGGTCACCGCTGCGGCGGTGACGCCCATCTGCTCCACGGAGGACGGGCCGGGCACCTGGGTCTGCCTGAAGTCGGTCCTGGGCAACGGCCGGATCTTCGGGATCGCCGCCTGGAGCCTGCTGACGAGGTCGGCGTCGACGCCCAGGGTCTGCGCCGCCTGCACGGTCACGGGGAACAGCGCCTGCATCGCGGCCACGTCTGTGATCGGGTCGTCGACCGACCACTGCGTCTCGTGGGCGTTGGAGTGGGTGTGCAGCAGGCCGTCGCCCCCGGTCTTGGCGTGCGACAGCAGGAACTTCGCCGAGTCCCGCATGATCGGATAGTTGGCCGACAGGAACGCCCGGTCGTCGGTGGCCAGATAGGTCTGCCAGACCCACAGGCCGATCTCGGCGCCGGAGGTGACGGTCTGGGAGTTGTACGAGGGCGCGATGGTCGAGTCGCAGGACTCGTTGCCCGAATACCAGGAGCCGTTGCCGTTGAAGCGCATGGTCTCCGGCACGCAGATGCCGTCGTGCCCCGGATAGCGCGCCTTCGTCCAGGCGGTGATGTTGCTCAGGTTGGTTCGATAGAGGGTGAACATCGGCGAGTTCAGCGGGAACGCCCCGGCCGGCAGGTTGGCCTGGATCATCATCCGCAGGTTCCAGAACCAGTACCCGGCCGGGTACCAGGGCTGGGTGTCCTGGCCGATGTTGAACAGGTTGGCCTCACCGGCCTGCGCTGCCGTTGAGAGCGAAGCTCGACGGCACCGGGTTGCTGCCGCTGAAGACGCCGTTGAAGCCGGAACTCGCGCTGCCGCCGCTCGAGAGGGCGGAGTTGTAGTCGACGTTGCCGACAGTGACCTGGGAGCCTGACTGGGTGTAGGTGCCGTTCCACAGCTGGGTGACGGTCTGCCCGGCGGGGAACGACCAGGTCAGCTTCCAGCCGTTCACCGGGTCACCCAGGTTGTTAACGCTCACATTAGCGCCGAAACCACCCGGCCATTCACTGCTGACGGTGTACGTCGCCGATGTCGGGTGAGGTGCACGAGACCTCCGAAAGGGGAGCCCGGGAAGGACCGGCGCCGGGGCGGTGAAATGCCCGGCGCCGGTACGGGTTCTCAGACGCGGGTCCAGCGCTGGTTGGATTGGCCGTTGCAGGTCCAGATGATGAGCTTGGTGCCGTTGGCGGTGCCCGCGTTGTAGGCGTCCAGGCACTTGTTCGCGCCGACGGCCGTGATGGAGCCGTCGGAGTTGAACCGCCACTGCTGGTTGCTCTGGCCGTTGCAGTCCCAGATGATCACGTTGGTGCCGTCCGCTGTGCCGCGGTTGTTGACGTCCAGGCACTTGCTGCCGTAGATCCGCAGCTCACCCGAGGCGGTCGGCGCCCACTGCTGGTTGGCCTGGCCGTTGCAGTCCCACAGTTGCACCTGCGCGCCGTTGGTCGGGGAGGCGCCGGTGACGTCCAGGCATCGGCCCGACCCCACCCCCTTGATCGCGCCCGTCCCGGTCGGGGTGGGCGTGGGAGACGGCGTGACCAGGCCCCCACCGCTCACGACGTACATGGCGGCTCCGTGCGCGGGCACCTGCGCGCTGATCGTGCCCGTCGAGGAGCCGGTGCTGTGCGCCCACAGGTCGCGGACCGAGTAGGAGGACGCGGCGCCGAGGCCCAGGGCGGAGGCGGTGGTGGACACCGTCGCCGTCGAGGTGCCCCGGTTCAGCAGCACGACCGCGACCGAACCGTTCGACATCGGCTTGCGCCAGACCTCCAGGTTGCCGTTGTCGCTGATCTTGCTTCCCTGCCGGCCGCCCCAGTCCTGGTTGACGGCGATGACCTCGGTGTTGGTGAGGATCGTCCGGGTGTCGGCGCTCATCGTGCGGATGTCGTTGCCCGCGATGAGCGGGGCGTTCAGCAACGCCCAGAGGCTGAAGTGCGCCCGGCCCTCGGTCCCGGTGATCGAGCCGTTGCCGACCTCCAGCATGTCGGGGTCGTTCCAGCCGCCCGGCCCCGAGTACGCTTCCAGCCCGACCTGCTGGTCCAGGATGCCCATGACCGAGTTCCAGTTCGCCTGGATGTCGCCGGTGTTGCGCCAGGAGTTGCCGGTCTGCATGCCCCAGGTCCAGACGCTCTCCTGGCCCCAGTTGCACAGGCTGAACAGGATCGGACGGCCGGTGGCGGCGAGCGCGTCACGCATCGCCTGGTATCGCTGCTGCCCGTTCTTGCCCTGGTGGTCGCCGCAGTTGTCGTACTTCAGGTAGTCGATTCCCCAGGACGCCCACAGCGCCGCGTCCCGACGCTCGTTGCCGAGGCTGGCCGGGTAGCCCGCGCAGGTCGTGAGACCCGCCGAGGAGTAGATGCCGAGCTTCAGGCCCTTGGAGTGGACGTAGTCGGCCACGGCCTTGATGCCGTTCGGGAACTTCTGCGGGTCCGGCACCAGGTCGCCGTTGGAGTTGCGGCTCTTGGTCGACCAGCAGTCGTCGATGTTGACGTACTGGTAGCCCGCCGCGGCCATGCCGCTGGAGACCATGGCGTCCGCGGTCTGCCGGATCAGGCTGTCGTTGACGTTGCAGCCGAAGCTGTTCCAGTCGTTCCACCCCATCTGGGGCGTACGGGCGAGCCCGTTGTCCAGCGCGGCGGCCGGCGACGTCATGCCGCCGGCCGCGACCAGGGACCCGGCGGCCAGCACCGCCGCCATCGCCCATCGACCGATCCTGTGCATCTGACTCCTAATTCGTGCGTGGGGAGTGCCGGCGCGTGCCGCCCGTGTCCTGCGCGTGGTCGCATGCGGGCCCGGCGCCGTGGTGCCGGCGCATCGCCCCTCGATCGGAGCACCGCCGGTGGAGACCGCCACCGAAAGCGGGACCGATTTGATAGCGATAACAATTCGGCCGGACGCAGACCTCCGTGTCGAGTGTTTGGTGGTGGTGCGGCGGAGCAAATACGACGCTGCCCGGCCCGTCAAGGGTGTGCGGCGCGACTGACCCACCGGACGCGCCGCCGCCTGCCACTACCGGGCACGGTCGGCAACCGGGAGGCGGCCCTTGGTGAAAGTTTCATCGCGGATGGTTGCGGCAAACCATTTCCGGAAAGTTGCCGGATCCGCTGTCTCATTGGCGCAGGTGACGGGTTCTGGCCTGTAGGCGACGGCGGAAACTTTCCGGGTATGGTCTTGACATTTTCGATGACGGTTTTTCACACTGAGCCCCGAGCGGCCTCCTGCCGGGGCGGTGGTGGGCGGCGGGGCCGCCGCCAGTGACGCGGCCCCGGCAGGGGGGCCGCGCCGCCGGCTGCGCGGTGTCCCGCGTGCCACGTCCGACGTCATCCCATACGGGCGTCTGGACCATCAGGAATTGTTAACGCTAACAAGTTGCATGCCCAGGAGGCGACGTGTCCCCCTCATCCTTCAGCCGGCGCCGGCTGTTCCAGGCCGCCGGTGTCGCCGTCGTGGCCTCCGCCGTCGGGGAGGTCGCCGGGGCCTCCGCGGCCGGAGCGGCGGTCGCGCCGGCCCGGCCCGACGTCGGCGTCTCGGCGTACCCGTTCGAGCTGGGCCAGGTGCGGCTGACGACGAGCCGCTGGCTGGACAACCAGAACCGCACGCTCTCCTACCTCAAGTACGTCGACGTCAACCGGCTGCTGTACAACTTCCGGGCCAACCACAGGCTGTCCACCAACGGCGCCGCCTCCAACGGAGGGTGGGACGCCCCGTCGTTCCCGTTCCGCACGCACGTGCAGGGCCACTTCCTCACCGCGTGGGCCCAGGCGTACGCCGTGCTCGGCGACACCACCTGCCGGGACAAGGCCACGTCCATGGTCGCCGAACTGGCCAAGTGCCAGGCGAACAACGGCGCCGCCGGGTTCAACGCCGGATACCTGTCCGGCTTCCCCGAGTCCGACTTCACCGCCCTCGAAGCCCGCACGCTGAGCAACGGCAACGTCCCGTACTACTGCATCCACAAGACGCTGACCGGCCTGCTCGACGTGTGGCGCCTCATCGGCAGCACCCAGGCGCGCGACGTGCTGCTGGCGCTCGCCGGCTGGGTCGACTGGCGGACGAGCAGGCTGAGTAGCAGCCAGATGCAGAACATGCTGGGCACCGAGTTCGGCGGGATGAACGCCGTGCTGACCGACATCTACCAGCAGACGGGCGACGCGCGGTGGCTCACCGCCGCGCAGCGGTTCGACCACGCCGCCGTGTTCAACCCACTGGCTTCCAACCAGGACCAGCTGAACGGCCTGCACGCCAACACCCAGGTGCCCAAGTGGATCGGCGCGGCCCGGGAGTACAAGGCGACCGGCACGACCCGCTACCGGGACATCGCCACCAACGCCTGGAACATCACCGTCGGCGCGCACACCTACGCGATCGGCGGCAACAGCCAGGCCGAGCACTTCCGGGCGCCCAACGCGATCGCCGGATATCTCACCAACGACACCTGCGAGCACTGCAACACCGTCAACATGCTCAACCTGACCCGCGAACTGTGGACGCTCAACCCCGACCGGGTCGCGTACGTGGACTTCTACGAGCAGGCGCTGCTCAACCACGTCATCGGCGCGCAGAACCCGGCCGACGGCCACGGGCACGTCACCTACTTCACCCCGCTCAAGCCGGGCGGCCGCCGTGGGGTGGGCCCCGCGTGGGGCGGCGGCACGTGGAGCACCGACTACAACTCGTTCTGGTGCTGCCAGGGGACGGGGGTGGAGGTCAACACGAGGCTGATGGACTCCATCTACTTCTACAACGGCACCACGCTGACGGTGAACCTGTTCATGCCGTCGACGCTGGACTGGACCCAGCGCGGCATCACGGTCACCCAGACGACGTCGTACCCCGCGAGCGACACCACGACGTTGCAGGTCACCGGCAACGTGAGCGGCTCGTGGTCGATGCGGATCCGCATCCCCGCCTGGACGTCGGGTGCCACGATCAGCGTGAACGGCACGCAGCAGAGCGTGAGCACCACGCCCGGCACGTACGCCGTCGTCACCCGGTCGTGGACGTCCGGCGACACCGTCACGGTGCGCCTGCCCATGCGCGTGGTCATGAAGGCGGCCAACGACAACACGAACGTCGCGGCGGTCACGTACGGGCCGGTCGTGCTGTCGGGCAACTACGGCAACACCTCGCTGACGGCGCCGCCCTCGCTGAACACCGGGTCGATCACCCGGACCAGCACCACGGCGCTCGCCTTCACGGCGACGGCCAACGGCTCGACGGTCAACCTGGGCCCGTTCTACGACGCGCACGGCCACAACTACACCGTCTACTGGAACGCCAGTGGGCAGGGCAACGGCGGGACGGGAAGCTACCGGCTGGTCAACGCGGCCAGCGGCCTGGTCCTCGGCATCCAGAACATGTCCACCGCCGACGGCGGTCTCGCGCTGCAGTGGATCGACAGCGGCACCGCCGACCACAACTGGGTGATCGTGACCGACGGCAACGCCGTACGGTTCCGCAACGTCAACAGCGGCAAGGTGCTGGGCGTGGAGAACATGTCCACCGCCGACGGCGCCCGCGTCCTGCAGTGGGCCGACAACGGCACCGCCGACCACCGGTGGACGTTGGTCGACAACGGCGACGGAACCTACAAGATCCGTAACGTGAACAGCGGCAAGCTGCTCGCCATCCAGAACAACTCCACCGCCAACGGCGCCCAGGCCGTCCAGGACTCCGACAACGGAACCGCCGACAACCGGTGGCGATTGGTGGCCAACGGCTAGAACCTGGCCGGCGGGCCGGTGCTGGGCGTGGAGAACATGTCCACGTCCGGCGGCGGCCTGGTGATCCGGCGGTCCGGCAACGGCACCGACGACCACCGGTGGCGCTTCCTCCGACCCCCGAAGCCGAACAGGTCAGGGCCGCCAGCGGTGGTGGGCGTCGGGCAGGTTCTCCTACGGCCGGGCGGCGGAAACGCCGGCGCTCACGAGCCGGTCCCCAGGGCGTCGCGGGCCGCCATCAGCGCGAAGCCGAGCAGGTTGAGACCCTGCCAGGTGGCCGGGGAGGCGGCGCGTTCGTCCCCGGCGGCCAGGCCGATGCCCCAGACGCGGTCGTACGGGCTGGCCTCCACGAGGACCCGGTTCGCGGTCGAGAGCAGGAAACGCCGCAACTCGGTGTTCTGGCCGAACTTGGCGATGCTGCCGCGGACCACGATGCCGAACCGCCGGTCGGCCCAGACCTGTTCGTCGAAGTCGCGTACGGCCCGGCCGAGCTTCTTGGCCTCACCCGGGTGACCGGCGGCGAGAATCCGCTCGGCGGTCTGGGTGTCGCCGAACAGCCAGGCCTTATGCGCCATCATGTAATGCTCGGCGGAGGCGAAGGTCCGGCCGTCCTCGGCGAAGTCGGCCGGCCACCACTGCGACAGGCAGCCGGGACCGGCGCCTCCGTCCCGGGCGGGCCGGTGGCCCCAGAAGTACAGGTAGCGAAGGGCACGGCCCACCTGCTCCGCGGCGATCGCCTCGTCCACGGTGCGAGGCAGGAAGATCTGCTCGGACACGTCCACACCGTGCCACAGGCGGCCTCGGCCGGGCCATCGGATTTATCCGGCACGACGCCATGAAAGTGGGGGAGGCGGCCCCTAAGCTTCTGCCGAACCGGTGCGGCGGGCCGCCCTTCGCCGGATCACACCGCTCGCCGGCACGCCGTCGCAGCGGCGAGCCCCCGCCGCAGCGGCGAGCCACGGCGCTCCGGGCGCGGTGACCGGCCTTGGGAGGAAATCGTCCGTGATACCAGGAGGCATCACCCGGAGACGGGTGGCCTGGCATGTGCTGGTTCATCGCCCCCGGGCGTTCATCCCCTTGTGGTTCAGAAGCGGCTGGTGGCCACCCCTGCCGGCACGGCGGAGAGTGTGGCGCTGGGCACTCCTTCCGTGGTGGCTGAACAACGCGGCTCTCCCGGTGGCGGCAGGCGTGATCGCCGGGGCCGCCGCCTGGCGCCACGGGCACGGGGAGCCGGCGCCGGTGGTGACCGCCGTCGTCGTGATGATCGCCGTACGGGTGATTCCCCTCGCCTGGCCGAGGCGTGCGCGCCAGGCGCATGTCGCCCGGCGAGCGGATCACCCGGAGCTTCATGCGATGGTCGACGAGGTGGCCGCGACGCTGGGGGTCCGGCGTCCGTCACGGGTGTGTTTCACGCCCATCGCGGAGTCGGGGGCCACCCGGCTCGGCCCGCGGCGCACCGCGCTGTGGATCGGCCTGCCGTACGCCATGGGCTTCGACCGGGCGGAGCTACGCGGGGTCATCGCCTTCGAACTCGCCCTCCTGGAGGCGTGCCGGGCATGGTCCCTCGCCGCGCTGGTGGAGCTATGGACCGCGGGGGCGGTAAGGAAGCAGGCCGTCCGGCCCGAGGTCGCCGCCGCCGTCAGGGCTCTCGTACGGCAGGCCGACGAGGCCAGTTGCCGGGTGGGCGACCGGCGAACCATGGCGACCGCGCTTCTTCGCGGTGCGCTCCTGAGCCATTCGCTGGACTGGTTCGCCCGCCGCCACGCTGCACACCTGCCCGGCCGCGGGCTGTTCGCCGTGGATCTCTACCAGGGCTGGCGCTGGAAGGTGTACGAGGACGACCTGCCGGCCCGGCTAATGTCCCCCTATCTGCAGCGGTACGCGGCCGACCCGGCCGGATACGGGTTCGTGATCGACCGGATCGGCGAGCTCGGCGTCGCTCCGCAGGAGCCGCTCCGACCGGCGGACGACCCGATCGTGCGGGCGCTCGACCCGGCCGTCGAAGATCGGTTCGCCCGCTGGCTGCTCAGTCCCCGCACCGAAGGCCAGACGGTGCACTGGTACGTCACGTTCGCCGAGATCCCCTTCGCGGCCTGGGACGCGGTGATCGAACAGGGCCACGACAGCGTCCTGCGGGCCGTCGCCCACCTGTCCGGCAGACCCGACCCTGCGCTCGCCGACCTGATGGAGATCGTGGCCGCCGGGCGCGGCGCGGAGCTCGAGTGGGAGCACAGGGAGGAGTCGTGCACCCACCCGTCGCCCGGAGTCTGCGCGCTCTTCCCGGTGCTTCACCGCGCATTGCGGCTGCGGGGCTACAGGTACGTCAACGCGCTGCGCCACCGGGAACTCGCCGGGCCGGACGGAGACGTCGTCGACGTCGTCGGCCTGGCGCGGGCGATCGAGCGCGGCGACCGGCCGCCGGAAATCCTCGCGCCCGCGACGACGTCATGAACGACCCGGCCGCCCCCGGTCCACGCCGGGGGCGGCTCGGTCGTCCCGGTTTCCCTTCTGCCTCTACTTGTATCCGGCGGCGACGATGTTGGCCTGGACGGCGTTCTCGGTGGCGTCCGACGGATAACCGGAGGTCATGACGCCCTCGTAGAAGGTGCCGGCGGCACCGTGGCTGTTGTCGCCGCCGATGCCGAGGATGATGGCGCCTTCCTTCTTCATCGGGTTGTAGCCCGCGACGTTGGGCCGCACCCCGTTGTAGAAGGTCGACAGGGCGCCCGACTGGGCGTTGCCGCCGCGGATGGCCCAGTGGTTGGGCTCACCCTTGATGATGGCGGTCAGGTAGCGGTGGTTGATGCTCGGGTCATTGGCGTTGTAGTGCTGGTTCACGCCGGAGAACAGGCCGTTCTCCAGGTCGGCCATGATCCAGGGGCCGTTGCCCGCGCCGTAGCCCCAGACCTTGATGTTGCCGAAGTAGATGGCCTCCATCGTGCCGTTGCCGTTGTCACGGCTGTTGGTCTCGGCATTGCCGTAGTCGAAGCAGCAGCCGCCGTTGTAGTGGGTGCCGTCGAAGATGGCGTACATGCCCTCGGGCTGGTCGCCCTTGGCCACACCGTTGGTGGTGTTGTTGCGGTAGCCGACGCCGGGATCGACGTAGACGCCGTAGGCCTTGTGGCCGTAGACCGTGGTCGGTGCCTTGGTCGCGGTGGCCAGGTTGTCGTAGCCGCCGGCGGCCGGCCCGGCGAAGCCGCCGGGAGGCGCCTGGGTGAGGCGGTTGTTGCGGCCGGACTGGTCGTAGATGATCGTGATGAGGCAGGTGGTGTTCGCGCAGAACGAGTCCTGCGCGGCGGCGTTGGCGGCTCCGCCCGGGCTCAGCACGCCGATGTCGCGGGTGGTGTTGTCCGAGGAGCGGCGCACCTGGTAGAGCGGGCCGTTGTAGGTCGCGTACAGGGCGCGGGTCGTGCTGTGCGCCGCCACGCACGGCGTGCCGCCCGCCGCGTAGATGTCACAGGGCTGCCTGGACGGCGGCGGCGGTGAGGGTGACGTGGAGGGCGACACGCTGGGTGACACCGTGGGCGAGACACCGGGGGAGGGGGAGGTGACTCCGCCCGTGCAGGTCACGCCGTTCAACGCGAAGCTCGACGGCATCGGGTTGGAGCCGTTGAACGATCCGTTGAACCCGAAGCCGGTGCTGCCGCCGGTCGGGATGCTGCCGTTGTAGGAGACGTTGGTCACCGTCACCTGGGAGCCCGACTGGGTGTAGGTGCCGTTCCACAGCTGGGTGACGGTCTGCCCGGCGGGGAACGACCAGGTCAGCTTCCAGCCGTTGATCGGATCCCCGAGGTTGTTAACGCTCACATTGGCGTTGAAGCCGCCCGGCCATTCACTGGCCACCGTATAGGTGACCTGGCATCCGGCCGCGGCCGCCGACGCGGCGTGCGTCGCGGCCATGCCGGCGCCGGCCGCCAGCAGCGCGGCGACGGCCGCAGCCGACAGTCTGAGCCGCCGGCGAGAAGAGCTCACATGTCGCACAGGTGCTTGCCTTCCTCGAGATGGGCGTGCTCCGCGAGCGGGACCTCCTGCTCGCGGACACGCGGGGCCGATACCGCTCGGCCCGCGTTCCGTGTCACGGGCTCGTGCAGGTGACGCCGGTGGGGGCGGCCGAGCCGCTGCCGCTGGCGGTGAAACCGAACGTCGTCGACCCGTTGCCGGCGACGGTGCCGTTGTAGGCGGCGTTCTTGACGGTGATCGCGCCACTTGTGCCGGTGTTCACGCCGTTCCAGAGGCTCGAGATGGTCTGGCCTCCGGCCAGGGTCATCGTGACGGTCCAGCCGTTGATCGCCGACGATCCGGCGTTGGCGACGGTCACCTCGCCCTGGAAGCCGGTTCCCCAGTCGTTGACCAGCCGGTACGTCGCCGTACAGCCGCCCGGCCGCGCGCTCGGCGACGGCGTGGGGCTCGGGGAGGGCGTGAGGCTCGGTGACGGCGTGGGGGACTGCGGTGGCGTGGGGCTCGGCGACGGGGTCGTGTCGCCGCTGACCCGGTACACGACGGTGCCGTGGGCCGGCACGCTGGCCGAGATGGTGCCGTTGGTGCCGCTGAGGGTGTTCGTCCATGCGTCACGCAGGATGAACGAGCCGCCGGACATCCCGATCGCGGACGCGGTGGTGCTGATCGTGGTGGTGCTGCCGCCCTGGTTGAACAGGGCGACCGCGACGTCGCCGTTGCTGAGCTTCTTGGCCAGAACGCGCCGGGTCCCGTCGTTGCTGATCTGGCGTGCCTGCTGGCCGAGCGAGTCCTGGTTGATGGCGACCAGGTTCTGGTTCTTCAGGATCGTCTGTGTCGCCGCGTCCATGTTGCGTACGTCGTTACCGAGGATCAGCGGCGAGGCCATCGTCGCCCAGAGGGCGAAGTGGCTGCGCATCTCGGTGTCGGTCATGCCGCCCCGGCCGACCTCCATCATGTCCGGGTCGTTGAACGCTCCCGGTTTCGCGTACGACGCGAGCGGGACGGTCACGTTGACGATGTTCTGGATGCCCATCGGGTATCCGTTGGTCTGACCGGTGTCCCACTTGTTGGTGATGTCCTCGGTCGTCCGCCACATGTTGGCGACGTCGCCCCAGTTGCGTTGCGGCCCCGTTTTCGAGTGGACGCTGTTCGAGTTGATGCTGTAGACGATCGGCCGCCCGGTCGCCGCCAGCGCGTCGCGCATCTTCGCGAACGTCCGGACCTGGTCGTCGATGGTGCCGCTGGGGGAGCACCAGTCGTACTTGAGATAGTCGACGCCCCAGGCGGCGAACTGCCGGGCGTCCTGGGCCTCGTGTCCCTGGGCGCCGGTCGCGCCGGGGTAGCTGTTGAAGTACTGGGCACAGGTCTTGTCCAGCGGCGCCTGGTAGATGCCGAACTTCAGCCCCTTGCCGTGCAGGTAGTCGCCGAGCGCCTTCATCCCGCTGGGGAAGCGCGACGCGTTGGCCTGCAGATTCCCGGCGGAGTCGCGGGTCGAATTCATCCAGCAGTCGTCGACCACGACGTACTGGTAGCCGAGGTCGCGCAGGCCTGAGTTGACGATCGCGTCGGCCATCTGCTTGATCAACGTCTCTGAGATGTTGCAGCCGAACGTGTTCCAGCTGTTCCAGCCCATGGGAGGCGTGCGCGCCACGCCGTTCTCCAGGGCGACCGCCTGGTCCTGCAGGGCGATCGGGACGGTCGCGAGAATTCCGGCCGCGAGGAGAGCTTTCACCTTTCGCAAGGATCCTCCTTGAAGTGAGTAGACGAATGTGTGTGGGTCGCGAGTCCGGTGCGGCGGCCGAGAGGGATCACTTCTGGCCGCCGCACACGGGACATGCGCGAGATCTTGTGGGTGAGCGCCGGGTGCGGGTCTACCGATAGGTGATGGCGGACGACGAGTAGACGCAGTTGACGCCGTCGGCGCCGCTGCCGATCCTCGTCGGCTCGCCGCTGGTCACGCCCTTGTACTTGTCACAGACGACGACCTTCTTACTCGGGTCGTTGACGATCGTGATCTGCGAGAACCGCGCCGTGTCGCCGTAGTTGGTGTTGATACCGGCCAGGACCTTGCCGGGCGTGGTCGCCGTGACGTTCTGGATGACGACGTTGCGCTTGTACTGGGTCGAGCAGTTGCCGCAGGAGCGGTAGAGCTTGCCGAAGTTCTGCACCTGGAAGTTCTTGATGACCATGGTGCCGGGGCCGTTGTGCTGGAAGACCTTGTCGCTGGCCGCCCTGGCGCCGCCGCCGTCGATGGTCATCGTCTGCGACGACGAGGTGCCCTTGAACGTGGCCGCGTCCTCGCCGACGTCCTCCCACCACACGTTCTGCAGGGTGCACGTGCCCATGCAGTGGACGCCGTCGGCCGCGGGAGCGCCGATGACGACGTTCTTCAGCACCGCGCCGTTGGCCAGTTTGAAGATGGGCGGCTGACTTTCGCTCTGGCTGCCGCTGCCCAGGGCGCCGGTGCCGTAGTAGCGCTTCATCCCTCCGTCGAGGGTGCCCGAGACGTTGATGGTGGCGCCGACCGCCTGCTGACCGGCCGGGGACGGCCAGGCGGCCAGCCGCAGGGCGACCGCCGGGGCCGCGCCCGGAAGCGCGCTCAGGACGGTGCCGGCGGACGCGCTGCCGGCCGGGGCGGCCGCGAGAACCATCCCGGCAGCCGAGGCGGCGAACAACACGGTGCGAAATCGTGCGGACGTGCTCATTCACACTCCAGGGGAAGAACACGGCGACTTACGCCGCCGCATGCGGTGATGCCGGCTGTGGGGAACTCAGGCCGACCGGCGCTCCATCGGCGTTCACGAGGGCAAGTGGAAGCCAGATCCGGCGAAATCGCGACCTGATCCGACTGCGGTTTCGACGTTCACGCGTCGCAACCGGGAACCCCTGCCGCGCACCACCGACCCCGGCAGGAGGCCGCTTCGGCACTCAGTGTGGAAACGGTGAAGAAACCTGTCAAGGGGATCTCGAAAATATTTCGCTCGGACGCCTGGAAGCCCATCTCTCTGGCCTGCGTCAGTAAACAAGGCGATTGGAGAACGTTTCCGCACCAAGATCTGGGGCGCCACTTCGGCCGATATCCGGGCGATAATGCTTAGAACATTACGACAAGATTTCCATGAAACTTCCAACACTCGCACTTCGCGAGCGACCGGACTCCGACCTGGTGAGAGCAGCTGGGACAGGCCCCGGCGGGTGAGGGCAGGCGCGGAGAAGCGCCCGGACCTTGACGCGGCTCCCTCGCGTCGTGTTTGCTCCGCCGCACCACCACCACACATGCTCCGACGGAGAAGAAGCCAGTTTCGTAGATGAATTGTTAGCGCTAACAGCACGATCCATCACCTTTGTCGGCTCACGAGAACCCCGAGCCGCCCGTGCTGTCGCCGACCGCATACAGACGTGAAACGAACCCCGGGAGTACGGATGAAGATCCCTCGCCTGCGGCTGTGGCTTGCCACCGGGCTCGTCGCCATGGCCGGCGCAGCCGGTGCGCTGACCGCGCCCGCCGCGCACGCGGCCGCGGGCTGCCGCGTGGACTACTCGGTGACGAACCAGTGGCCGGGCGGCTTCGGCGCGAACGTGAGCATCACCAACCTCGGTGACCCGATCAACGGGTGGCGGCTGAGCTGGTCGTTCTCCGCGGGGCAGACGATCACGCAGCTGTGGAACGGCACGATGACGCAGTCGGGCGCCCAGGTCACGGTCGCCGACGCCGGCTACAACGGGACACTGGCCACCGGCGCGAGCACGTCCTTCGGCTTCAACGGCGCCTACAGCGGCACCAACCCGGCGCCGGCGAGCTTCACGCTCAACGGCACGGCCTGCACCGGCGGCGTCACCGCTTCGCCCAGCCCGGCCACGAGCCCTTCCCCGAGTCCTTCGGCCAGCCCGTCTTCCCCGGCCACATCGAGCAAGCCCTGTGACATCTACGCCTCGGGCGGCACGCCCTGCGTGGCCGCGCACAGCACCACGCGCGCGCTCTACCGGTCCTACAGCGGCAACCTCTACCAGGTCAGGCGGTCGTCGGACAACGCGACCAGGAACATCGGCGTGCTGAGCGCGGGCGGTGTCGCCAACGCCGCGGCGCAGGACTCCTTCTGCGCCGGCACCACCTGTGTAATCACCGTCGTGTACGACCAGTCCGGGCGGGGCAACGACGTCTGGTACCAGGGACCGGGCGGGGCCGGCGGCAAGGACACCCCCGCGACCGCGACGTCGGAGTCGCTGACGGTCGGGGGCGGCAAGGCGTACTCGCTGTACATCAGGCCCGGCAACAGCTACTGGCGTGATGGTCATGCGACCGGCGTGCCGACCGGCAGCGCGCCGGAGGGTGTGTACATGGTGACCAGCGGCACCCACGTCAACGGCGGCTGCTGCTTCGACTACGGCAACAGCGAGACCACCCGCAAGGCCGACGGGGCCGGCGCGATGGACGCCATCTACTTCGGCACGAGCTGCTGGTTCGGCGGCTGCTCGGGCTCCGGTCCGTGGGTGCAGGCCGACCTCGAATACGGCCTCTACCCCGGCGGCAGCAGTTCCTGGAACCCCAACCAGAGGGCCTTCACCAGCAAGTTCGTCACCGCGATGCTGAAGAACAACGGCACGTCGCGCTTCGCCATCAAGGGCGGCAACGCGCAGACCGGCGGCATGACCACGTTGTGGGACGGATCGCTTCCCCGCGGTTACAGTCCGATGAAGAAGCAGGGTGCGATCATCCTCGGCAGCGGCGGCGACTGCTGTGCCACCAACACCAACCTGAGTCAGGGCACCTTCTACGAGGGAGCCATCGTCTCGGGCTACCCCTCCGACGCCACCGACAACGCGGTCCAGGCCGACGTGGTCGCCGCCGGCTACCGCTGATCAGGGCATTGGGCGATGCGTGGCCGGGTGACGGGAGGCCGGATGGCAGGCACCGAAGGCACCACGTCGACTGGGGCGACCAGGGTCACCGGGCCCGCTGAGCGGGCACTGGCCGGGATCACAATCCCTCACGCCGACGACGTGCGCGGGAGTGTGACGCTGCCGACCACGGTGGCGGCGGCGCCGGGCGCGGTGGTCAGCTGGACGTCGTCGGACCCGGACATCGTGTCCGACGAGGCGGACGGCGCGATCGCGGCGGGCGTGGTGACGCGCCCGCCGGCCGGCGCCGGCCCGGCCGAGGTGACCCTGACGGCGCGCGTCACCGTCGACGGCGCCGAGGCGTGCCGCGCCTTCGTCCTGACCGTACGGCCCGCGGTGCGTCTCGCCCCGTTCACGCGGTACGGCATGGCGAACTTCGCCAGGTCGAACTGCCAGGCGGGACAGCAGATCTACATGGCCACGAGCGTCGGCGACGACCCGACCCGCTGGGTGGCCGTGAACGACGGGCGGATGGTGCTCCAGTCCACCAAGGGGATGCACGCCGTACGCGATCCGTCCGTCGTCCGGTCCCCGGAGGGGGACAGGTTCTATCTCATCGCCACCGATCTGAACGTCGACGGCACGGCGTACGGGTGGAAGGGGTGGGACTGGGCGCAGAGCGGCGCCGGCCGCCACATCGAGGTCTGGGAGTCCGACGACCTGCGGACCTGGTCGGAGCAGCGGCACGTCCGCGTGGCCCCGGACGAGGCGGGGATGGCGTTCGCCCCGGAGGCGATCTGGGACGAGGCGATCGGCGCCTACGTCGTCTACTGGACGTCGTCCATGTATCCCCCCGGGACGTACTACACACCCGACCGCGACGACCCGAACGGCCGCTATCCGCTGACGAGGAACCAGACCCTTTACAGCACGACGCGCGACTTCGTGACGTTCACGCCGGCGAAGGTGATGAGCGGCAGGCCCGGCCACGGGACGCTCGACGCCGTCATCATCAGGGACGACGAGGACGGGTCGTACCACCGGTTCGTCAGCGACCGCGTCTCCACCGGCGTCGGGGTCACCACGTACGTCTCCGGGTGCGCCTCGGAGGACATCTACCAGGAGCGGGCGACGTCCGTGCTCGCGCCGCCCGAGGACTGGACGGTCGTCAGGGGCTGCATCACCCACGACACGATGAACACGACCTACGCCGAGGCGCCGATGGTGGTCAAGGCGAACCCCGGCGACGTACGCGGGAAGGGCTACTACCTCTGGGCGGACCAGAAGTGGGCCGGCGCACCCGCGGGCAACCCCATGGAGCAGCAGCTCAGCCCTTACTGGGCCAGGGACCTCGCGTCGGGCGAATGGACTCCCATCACCTGGCAGACGCCGGACTACGACCTGGCCGACGGCGTCATCCGCCACGGGAACGTCTTCGCGCTGACCCAGGCGGAACACGCCGCCCTGCGCGGCGCGGACCTGTCGTCGGTCTCGGTGAGGACGCCTCCGGCCAGGACCGTCTACGCCGTCGGCGAGCCACTCGACCTGTCGGGCCTCGTGGTCACGGCCGACTACACGGACGGCGTGAAGGACGAGGTCCTGGCCGAGGGGTACGGCGGTTGCTCCGTGTCGGGATACGACCCGGCGAAACCGGGGACCCAGGCGGTGACCGTCTCCTACACGGTGGCGGACACGACGAAGACCGCCTCGTTCCCGGTCCGCGTCGTGGGTGCGCGAGCCGGCAGCGACGCGGTCCCGGGGTGCACTCGTAGTGCCTGGACGGCCAGGCCTTCCGCGGCGACGGAGCCCGCGGAGTAATCGGGTGCACGGGCTCCGCACCGAGAGCCTGCTTCCCGGGACGACAGAAGAGTCTGGTCTCGTGCTGCCGGCCCACACCGCAGAAGCGGGCTCCAGCAGCGACGACGCCCTGCGGATGCTCGCAAGCCGGGCCGCGACCCACGAGCACCCGGAGAGCCGCTCCTGACAAGCACTGACGTGCTCAGGCCCCGAGGGGTGTGCCCCGGCTGTTGAGGATGAGTTTCTCGATGCGCTTGCGGCGGCGGGAAGCGGTCAGCCGGAAGGCGAGGAAGGCGAGGACGAGCAGCGCGAGGACAGCCAGTTGCGGCCAGGGCAGTGCCCAGACGGAGGTGTCGATCGACACCCGCTCGGCGGTGACGCCGGGGAGCGGCCGGCCCGCGGGCGCGGGGATCGCCATCACCGTGGTGGTGATCACTCCCATCGGCCAGGCGCCGCTCACCCGTGCGGTGAACGTGCGTTTGCCGCCCGGCATGATCTCCCTGGCCTTGGCGTCGGATTTGTCGTTCCAGTCGCTTTCGCCGACGAAGGTGGAGGTCAGGATCCGGGAGTCGGGGGCCAGGCGGACGTTGCCGGCGTTGGCGAGGGTGTAGGTCACCTCGACCGATCCCGGCGCGAAGGGGTTCCACGACCAGGTGTAGGCGGCGTGCACGTCGCTCACGGCGACCTTGGCCGCATAAGCGCCGCTCACCCGGATGTTCAGGCGGACGCCGACCCGGTTTTGGACCCGCACCTGCCCGGAGACGGTGTCCACGGAGGCGGTCACGCCCGCGGGGTGGTCGCCCGGCGTCGCGTTCTGCGGGATGGAGACCTTCACGGGCACGACGGCGGTGGCTCCGGCGGCGATGGTCACCTTGTCGGGGATGGTGATCCAGGAGCCGCCGTCGACGGGTTTGGCGTCCGAGGGCCGCATGTCGAAGTAGCCCTTGGAGGTCAGGTAGCCGTCGTTGGCGTCGATCGCGAAGTCGACCGGCTCGGTGGAGCGGTTGATGACGGCGATGTGCTCATCGGCCTGCTGCCCGGCGGCGAGTTCGACGTCGATGACGCGGCGGCCGTCGGGGCCGTTCGCGTCGGCGGGCACGACCGACCAGGTGACGTCGGCGCTTGCGGGGGTGGCTAACGCGACCAAGGCGACCAGTACGGTCGCGCCGACAGCCTGAAGAACGGCGAGCAGGACGAGAGCGCCCCGTGAACGGCTCTTGGTCAACGAAGGTGTCTCCTGTCTCATTGTGGGTGTCCGGGACACGGGCGAGTCTGGCACGCGTCCCGGACGCCCACAGTAGGCGGTGGCGTCCTGCCTTCGGGTCAGGTCTGGTTGAACAGCGAGAGGGTCAGGGTCGAGTGGTACTCGCCGGCGGCGACGTCGACCGGGGTGCGCAGGGCGAGGTCGGCGTTGACCTTCGAGGTGCCGATCTCGTCGGAGGAGTTGGCGGTCGACACCAGCAGCTCCTGACCCTGCAGACCCACCTCCGGGGCTCCGGTGCCGTCGGAGATGACACTGGAGACCGGCTCACCGGCCGACACCGCCCCGGTGGAGGAGTCGCTCAGCAGACGCGGCTTCCATCCCAGGTACTGCGGGCCGATGGTCTTGGCCGGGTCGTCGGCCGCGACGAACTGGCTCGACTGGCCCACGACCGCCCAGAACTCACCGGCGGGGATGTCCTCGGGGTTGCGGGTGTCGGACACCGTCACCGTCGGCAGGGTGCCGGTGAACTGACGGGCGGCGGCATCCGAGCCGTTCTCCGTCAGGGACACCCCGTTGTTGTCGGCCACCGTCATCGACAGCTGACCGGGCGTGGTCGTGGGCTCGATCTTCACCGACACGTCGATACCGCTGCCGGGATTGTCGTCGGCCAGCGCCGGACTCGTCATGGCGGCGCCGACGAGCGTGACGCCAAGCACCGACGCGGCGAGCAGCTGCGTGGTCCTGTTGATCCTCATGTTCGCTCCATTTATGGGGGGCGGGGCCGGCCGGCTCATCGGCCGGCCCCGGTTGTGGCGGCGCGTGTCTGGCGAAATGCCGGCCACGCGAGCAGCGGGCTGATTTGTCAGACACACCTCGGCGGTGTCCTCGTCGTGGGGACCGTGGTCACCGCCGGCGCGGTCAGCGTCAGCCGACCGCCGTGTGAGCAGCTCAGCGTCAGCTGACCGCGGTGTGTGCGGCTCAGCGGCAGGAGGCCGCGGTGTAGTTGGCGTCGTAGGACGTGGTGACCTGCTTGCCGTCGATCGTCGCGGTGCCGGTCACGGTGACCTTGCCGGCGTCGATCTGGGCGGTCCGGGTGTTGAAGGACTGGTAGGCCTGCTTGCCCGGAGCAACGTCGGCCACGGTCTTCTTGCCGAACGGGGTGTTCAGCTCGATCGTGGCCGGCGCGTCGCCGTCGTTGACGGCCGTCACGGCGAGGTACACCGAGCTGCCGATGCAGCGCGGCGCGGCCGTCACGGTCAGCTTGACCTCCTGCGAGGTGGTGGCGAAGGACCACGAGTCGATCTCGAAGAGGTCCGCGCCCTCGGGCCCGGCGTAGGTGAAGTACACGTCGTGCACGCCGGTGACGCCGTCGAGCGCGGCGGTCAGCTTCGTCCACTCGCCGAGCGGCGCGTCGACGGGGATGGTCGCGACCACGGGCGAGGTGCGGCCGTCCAGGCGGACCTGGATCTTGCCGCCGGCCACGAGCGGGCGCACCTTCGCGGTGACGCCGGTGGCGCCGGCCGTGCCGAAGTCGACCTTCGCGAGCGAAGTCCAGTCGCCGTTGTCGATGTCGTGCACCACGAGGTTCGGAGCCTGCGCGCCGAACTCCTCGGAGGCGCCGTCGACCTTCTTCGTCGCGATGCCCTGCTGCCAGGCGATCGTCTCGGCCTCGATCACGCGGTAGGGGTTGAGGTTGCGGACCTGCTCGACGCCCTTGTAGTCGCCCTTCACCTCCTTGATCGTGCCGTCCGCGTTGAAGTCGAGCTTGGCGAGGTGGGGGCTGCGGAAGCCCTGGGTGGCGCCGCCCGTGATGCGGCTGTTGAGCGTCTGGGCGTGGTAGGTGAAGTAGTACTGGTCGCCGAGCTTGAACACCGACTGGTGGTTGTTGCCGCCGGCGCCGAAGTAGGTGCCGGGGTTCTTGAAGATGATGCCCTTGTACGTCTCGGGCGTCCAGGGGCCCATCGGGCTGTCGGCCATGAGGTAGGCGATCGCGCCGGTCGGCGGGCCGTTGGGGTCGACGGGGCCGCCGAACCCGAAGTTCGACGAGTACGAGTAGTAGTACTTGCCCTCGCGCTTGAACAGGTGGCCGGCCTCGAACACGAGCGGCGCGTCGATGACCTCCGCCGAGCCCTTCGTGCTGATCATGTCGTCGCCGAGCCTGATCACGCGGGTGGACTTCGGGTGGTTGGTGTTCTCGGCGCTGCGCGACCCGTCGTCGCCGCCACCGCCGAAGACGAGGTAGCCCTGACCGTCGTCGTCGATGAACACGCCCGGATCGAACAACCAGTTGATGCCGTTGGACGCGCCCGGCGTCGCGCTCGTGATGAGCAGGTTGCCGCGCTCGTCGTGCCAGGGGCCGACCGGCGAGTCGCCGACGATGACGCCCGAGCCGCCGCCGTTGTTGGCGAAGTAGAGGAAGAACTTCTCCTTGCCGCCGACGACCTTGCTCTCCATGGCGGGGGCCCACGAGTTGTTCGCGTAGCGGGCGACCCCGTTCGGGCCCGCGACGGGGATCTCGCCGTGGTCGACCCAGTTCACGAGGTCGTCGGACGAGATGACCGTGATCGTGTTGATGCTGGCATAGGTGTTGGTGGAGGAGACCCCGGTGGGACCCGGCTTGTACTCCTGCGTGTCGTTGGTCATGTAGATGTACACGCGGCCGTTGTGGACGAAGGCGTTGCCGTCCGCGCCGAACTTGTGCGAGATGAGCGGGTTGCCCTCGCCGGGGTTCTTGCCGAGCGCCTCGATGGTCGTCGACGGCACGAACTCGGAGACGGACACGTCGTCGACCTTGAAGTCCATCAGGTGAGTGTTCGGGTCACTCGCCGGGTTCGACGTCCAGGGCGTCTCGATGAAGAGCCTGGCGGTCGCGACGCTCTGGCTCGCGGGGATCGTGAACGTGCCCTGGATGAGCCCCCACTGCCCGCGCGCCACCGTCACCGTGCCGACGTTCGTGTACGTCGAACCGCCGTAGTGCATGGTGGCGAAGAACTGCTTGGTCGCCGGGCTGTTCGGGTTCTCGTACTTGACCCGCGCCGTGATCGCGTACGTCTTGCCGGCCTGCACCTTGCCGGACAGGTCCTGCATCGGACCGGAGCCGGTCGTCTTCCTGCCGGTGACGAGCACGGCGCTCGATCCGGCGTAGGCGTCCGTCGTGGCCGACAGCGTGGCGCCGTCGGTCGAGTTCCCGTTGTTGACGAACCAGCTGGTGAGGCCGTCCTCGAACCCGCCGTTCACGATGATGTTCGGGCCGGCGGCCTGGACCGGCCCCGCCGTCGCGGCGACCGCCGCGGCCAGCAGGGCGCCGGCGACGGCCGCGGCGGCGACCCGTCGCCGGGCCGCCCTTCCAACGCGCTTCAACACGAAATATCCTCCTTGACCTCAGACTTTTCCGGGGATGAACGGACGGTCCCGGGCGGGTCGGCTCACCCTCGGATGGGGATGGGCGGCCGCCCGCTCTGGCGATCCGAACGACGTGTCATGGGGGGCCGGCCGGCTGGCCGGCCCCGGTTGTGCTGAACGGGTGTCCTCGTGGTGGGGACCGTGGTCACCGCCGGCCGCGGTGTGTGCGGCTCAGCGGCAGGAGGCCGCGGGGTAGGCGGCGTCGTAGGTCGAGGTGACCTGCTTGCCGTCGATCGTGGCGGTGCCCTTCACGGTGACTGTGCCGGCGTCGATCTGGGCGGCCCGGGTGTTGAAGGACTGGTAGGCCTGCTTGCCCGGGGCCACGTCGGCCACCGTCTTGGTGCCGTACGGGGTGTTCAGCGTCACCGTCGCCGGCGCGTCCGAGTCGTTGACGGCCGTCACCGCGACGTACGCCGAGGTGCCGATGCAGCGGGAGGAGGCGGTGACGGTCAGCTTGACCTCCGGCGCGGCCGCCTTGAGCGTGCCGAGCCGGGCCAGCTGGTAGCTGAGCGCCCGCTCCGGCGCGTCGATCTGGTTCTGGCTGCCGAACTGCCCGGCCCGCGCCGCCTTCGCGTCGGCGAGCGCGTCCCGCATCGCCGTCCAGGCCCCGGCCGGGTAGTCGCGCTCGTCGAGCGTCTCCGCGTACGCGACGGCCGCGTCGAGCGCGCTCGTGTCGAGCGGCTTGTTCTGCGCGGTCAGCGTGTCGCTGAGCGAGTAGTAGTCGAAGTCGACGTGCCCGCCCTTCTCCTTCGTCGCGTAGTCGAACAGGCCGACGCGGTGCCCCATGAAGTGCGAGAGGCTGCCGTCCAGCGTCTGCGGGCCGACGCGGTCGCCCAGCTTGGTCCACGTCAGCCCGTCGAGGCTGTAGTAGAACGTGGTCCACAGCTGCCCGCTCGGCGACGCGAAGTCGAGGTCCGCCTTCACGTACACCTGGGTCGCGTCTCCCAGCGACACCGTCGTGCCCGGCACGAAGTTCTCCACCGCCGCCTGGTCGATGTCGACCGCGAACGGCTGTGCCCGGTTGACGACGCCGAGCGTGTTCTGCCCGTCGACGCGCTTGACCGCGACGTAGGAGAACCCGCGGTTGTAGGCGGCAAGGCCGGCGACGTCGCCGTTCTTCATGCCGGAGATGTCCATCCTGGTCTCGACGGACTGCCGCGGCCCGAACGTACGCTGCGACAGCGTGTTCCGCGCCTCCTCGAACCAGGTCAGCTCGTCCCGGCCGGAGAGCTTGCCGTAGACGTACTTGCCGGTGACCACCTTGCCGGTCGTCAGCCGCAGCCATCCCTCCCGGTCCGTGAGCGACCAGTAGCGGTTGTCGGGGGCGTGGTTCCACTCCCACACCGGGTCGAGGCGAGACCCGTTGGGGGCGATCTCCTCCTCGGCCGGGCTCTCGGTCGTCACCGGCTGCCCGACGACCGAGACGTCGTCGATCAGGTACTCCACGCTCGACGACGCCGGCTGCGGGTTGGCCCACGGCGTCTCCACCGCGAACTTGAAGTTGTCGACGTTCGCCGTCGCCGGGATCGTGTACTGGCCCGTGACCGTCGTCCACTGCCCGGCGGGGACGTTCCCCGACGCCATCGTCTGGACGCCCGCACCCCAGTCGGCCACCAGGTTGAACCGGATGCTGCTCGGGCCGGAGGTGTACTTGATCTTCGCCGACACGGTGTAGGTCAGACCGCGCTGCACCTTCCCGTTCAGGTTCTGGTTCGGCCCGGATCCGTTGAGCGTGCGGTTGCTCACCTTCAGCGCCGCCGAGCCCGCGGCCGGGCCGGTCGTGTCGCGGCTGATCGTCGCACCGTACTGCGTGCCCCACGGCGAGACATCGGCGGACTCGAACCCGGGGTTCTGCAGCAGCTCGACGCCGATGAGCGAGTCGTCGTACTTGGGCGGCTGCGGAATCGTCCACTGCTCGTCCATGTACGGCCTGTGCGGGGCGTCGTTGGCGAAGTCGTCGGAGGCGACGAGGCTCTTCTGCTGTTCGAACGTCTCCTCCGCCGGGCTCAGCGTGATCGGCTTGGCGAACGCGCCGCCCACGGGCACGACTCCGTTGGTGCCGAAGGTCGGCCAGCCGTCCTGCCATGTGGCGGGGATGAGCGCCGGAGTGCGCCCGATCGGGAAGTTGTCGCGGAAGAACATGCCGTACCAGTCGGTGGCGCCGCCCTCGCGCGAGATCGGCACGAGGCTGCCCTGGGCGAACCCGTTGGAGTTGAGCACCCCGCGCGCCTCGTAGGTGTTCGTGCCGTCCGCCGAGGTGTAGCGCCCGAGCAGGTCCTTGGACCGGAACATGACGACCTGGCGTCCCTGCCCGGACGGCCAGGTGATGATGACCACGTAGTAGTAGCCGTTGATGTGGAAGACCTGGGCGCCCTCGAACAGGCCGCCGATGAACGGCTTGCCGGCGTAGTCGCTCGCCGCGAAGATGCTCGGAAAGTCCTTGTCGATGCCCGACATGTCGGACTTGAGGCGTACGGCGCTCGTGCTGCCGGAGCCGTAGAAGATGTACGCCGTGCCGTCGTCGTCGAAGAACAGCGACGGGTCGTGCAGGCCGCGGCCGAGGGGCGTGCGCTTCCATGTGCCGTTCTCGACGTCGTCGGTGCTGTAGAGGTAGGCGCCGCCGAGGTTGTTGGTGTTGAAGACCACGTAGAACTTGCCGTCGTGGTAGCGCAGGGACGATGCCCACTGGCCCTGGCCGTAGGAGTTCTGCCCGTTGCGCAGCGAGAACGCGTCGCCGATGTCCGCCCGGTCGAACACGTAGTTGACGATCTGCCAGTTGACGAGATCGTACGACTTCATGATCGGCGCGCCCGGGCTCAGGTGCATCGTCGTGCTGATCATGTAGTAGACGTCCCGGTGCTCCTTGTTCTCGGCGGCGGGGACGCGCTCCACGCTGATGTCGGGCACGTCGGCGTTGGTGATCGGCACGGTGTAGGTGCCGTCGCCCTTGTCGGTCGAGGTGTACGACGGCTTCGGCGACCACGCGGTGGCGGCACTGGCCACACCGCCCGCGGGAACGAGGGCGGCGCTGAGCAGCATGCCGACGGTCGCGAGCGGGACTGCCTTCGACCGCCGGGACATCGCCGGAGCGCTCGCCGCGTATCGGCGCTTGCTGGGCACGGAAGACTCCTATGGGGGGTGATGTCAGGCAATGCCTGACGAGCATGGGCGTGGATTCCTAGGGAACGGCGGGTGATGGCGGGTGGGCGGACCGCCGGTCCGGGGAGGAGGACCCGGCCCGCGTGTGGCTCGGCCGGCGTGACCGTCCTGCGGAGAGGGGCCGGAGCGCGGGGGCGCGGTGAAGGCGAGTCCTACCGGTGGCGCCGCGTGACGCTCATCTCTGGAGCGCGGGTAAGACGGCCACGAGGCGGGGTGTCCATGAGGGAGACGCGGTTCGTACGGGTGAGTCGACGCGGAGCGTTCCCGCCGAGCGGTGGGGGCTGAGCTGTGACAGGGGGGACCGCTCTCATGAGTGGGGGGCTCCTCATGGTGTTAGCGCTAACATTTTTGGTGGGGGTGCACATCGGGTGTTGTCGTGACCGTAGGCGGGACGACCCGCACTGTCAAGACTGTGAGACGTGCATCGAGATGAGTAATGGGCTGTCCGTAAATCCGGATCCTGTCGGGCGGTACGTGGGCGGCCATGAGGGTCCGCGAGGTCGTCGATCGACGGTGGCGGCATGGGAGCCCGTTCATGCCGTTTTGTGGTGTTCGATGACAATCTGGTGACGCAACTCTCCCTGATAGTGATCAAGGCCGTACCATCCTTGATGTACGACGAAGGGGAGTTTTGTGGACGAGCGTAAGGCGCCGGCGGGCATCGACCCGTTCACGCCCAGCGTTGCCCGGATGTATGACTACTACCTGGGCGGCAAGGACAACTTCGCGGTGGATCGCGAGGCCGCCCAGAAGATCATCGAGATCCTGCCCAACCTCCGCGACATCGCCCGGGAGAACCGCGAGTTCCTGATCCGGACCGTCACCTACCTCTCACGGCAGGGCATCCGGCAGTTCCTCGACGTCGGCGCCGGGCTCCCGACGCAGCGCAACGTCCACCAGGTCGCGCAGGAGCTGGCCCCGGAGTCCCGGATCGTCTACGTGGACAACGACCCCATCGTCCTCGTGCACGCGCGTGCCATCCTCGCCGAGAACGAGCGGGTGCGCGCGGTCGACGCGGACATGCGCGATCCCGAGGCGCTGCTGCGGCATCCGGAGGTCCGGGAGCACATCGACTTCTCCCAGCCTCTCGCCGTCCTCCTGCTCGGCGTGCTGCACTTCATCCCGGACGACGACGAGGCCATGAAGATCGTCACAGCGCTCCGGGACCCGCTCGTGCCGGACAGTTACCTGGTCGTGTCACATGGCTCCCTCGGGGAGTTGAGCGAGGACCAGGAGGAGGAGGGCCGCCAGATCTTCAGCCGTACCTCCGTTCCCGGCACCACCTCCCGGTCGCACGACCAGATCCGCGCGTTCTTCGACGGGCTCGACCTGGTCGAGCCGGGCGTGGTGCCGCTGCACGAGTGGCGGCCCGACACCGACTACCCCTTGGTGCGGGAAGGCAAGGCAGGCGCGCTCGGCGGAGTGGGCCGCGTCCGCTGACGCCGCATCGGGGCGCGGCGATGCCCCGGAGGCGGCCGCGCGGCGTGGTCAGGGCCACAGCCCTGTCAGCTCCAGCGCCTCCGCGGGTGAGGCGGCGTGCCGTACGCCCGGGACGGGATCTCCCCGCTGGTCGAGGATCCGCCAGCCGCCGAGCTGTACGACGGGAACCCGGCCCCGGCGCATGGCGAGGGCGAGCTCGGAGAGGGTGCCCCAGGAGCCGCCGACGACGATCACGGCCTCTCCGGAGTTCACGATGACGGTGTTGCGCGCCTCGCCGGCTCCGGTGGGGATCACGATGTTCAGATCGGGGTTGGCGTGCTCGCGGTCCGCGCGGGACAGGATGCCGACCACGATCCCGCCGGCGGAGCGCGCCCCGGCCGCCACCGCGGCCATCACTCCGGTGTAACCGCCGCAGATCACCACCGCGCCGCGCTCGGCCAGCAGCCGGCCGACCTCGCGCGCGTCGCGCTCGTCCTCGGCCGTGCAGTCGCGGGGTCCGCACACCGCTACCTGAATCGCCACTTCGCGATCAAATCATCCGTGGCCGACGCCGGCGGCCGGGACTCCCCGGAGCCGTCGCGAGCCCGGGGGTCGACCGCCTCGCGACGGTGCGGAGCACGGTCCCCGGCGTGACGCCGGTTCCCGGATTCGCGTGACCTGAATCACTTTCTCGCATTCCGATGGAATGTGCGCGTGATCTATATCACCATCCGCACCCTCGTTAAGTAGTAGAAAGTTCACGGAACAAAAGTCCGTTACATTTGTTTCACGCATTGTTCGGCCGGTTGAAATCTCTGCTTGCCGTGCGGCGGATAACGCTTCCGGTCCTCTGGCAGTGCGTTGCCATGGCCCTGTACAGCAGGGTCAGCTGCGGAAACAACAGCGGTCGATGTGATCGAAGCCACATGGCCGCGCATATCTGCCGATCTCGTGGCGCAGCCGGGGCGATAGTCGTGAAACCGCTTTCATCGGCGCGCGACACGCCGATTTTCCGATCGCGGACTCTGTCGAACAACACGGATTCCGCAAATTTCAGAACTTCGCGGAAAAACCTAGCCTGTTTTGCGTAGTGATCATCTCGACCACTCGGGAGACAACCCTTGCGAAGTTCATCCGTGGCCGCCGCCCTCACGGCGGCCGCCCTCCTCGGCCCGCTCGCCGCGTCCGCAGCGGCGCAGACCGCACCTCCAAGCCCCTCGACTCCTTCGGCCTCCTCCGGGACCTCCGGTTCTTCCGCGGCGACGGGAGCCGCCGCGGCGCCGGCGGCCGGTGACCACACCGTCACCCTCGTCACCGGCGACAGGGTGCGTGCCCGGCTGGAGCGCCACGACCTGCGCGTCCTGTCGGTCGAGCCGGGCGAGGGCCGCACCGGCGTCACCTTCGCCGTCACCGATCGCGGCGACCAGGTCTCGGTGATCCCGTCGGACGCGGCCTCCCTCATCCGGGCGGGGCGGCTCGACCCCCAGCTCTTCGAGGTGGGCACGCTGATCGCGGACGGCTACGACGACGAGCACAGCCAGGCCGTCCCGGTCATGACCACCTACCGCAAGAGCGCGACCTCGGAGAACGCCGAGCGGGCCCGTGCCGTCTTCGGCGGCGCGGCCAAGCGCCGCCACGTGTTCCCCCGCCTGGGCATCAGCGCGTTCGCCATCGGGAAGAAGTCCGCGCACGAGGGCTGGCGCGGCCTCACCGGCGGCTCCGCCAAGCCCACCGGCCTGCAGGGCGGCGTCACCAAGCTGTGGCTCGACGGCAGGGTGACGGCCGGGCTCGACCGGAGCGTCCCGCACATCGGCGCGCCGACCGCGTGGGCGAGCGGGTACGACGGCAGCGGCGTCAAGGTCGCGGTGCTGGACAGCGGCTACGACACCGACCACCCCGACCTGCAGAACAAGGTCGTCGCCTCCGCCGACTTCACCGGCAACGCGAACGGCGTCGAGGACGGCAACTCACACGGCACGCACACCGCCTCCACCGTCGCCGGGACCGGCGCCGCCTCCGGGGGCCGCTACAAGGGGGTCGCCCCCGGCGCGGACCTGGTCGTCGGCAAGGTCCTCGACGACGGGAACTCGGGCTACGACTCCTGGATCATCGCGGGGATGAACTGGGCGGTCGGCGAGCAGGACGCCAAGATCGTCAGCATGAGCATCGTGAGCGATCCCGCGCGCGCCGACCACCCGATCGCGGCGGCGATCAACAGCCTGACCGCGGAGCACGACGCGCTGTTCGTGGTCTGCTCGGGCAACTCCGGGCCCGGCACGTCCACCATCAGCTCCATCGGCGTCGCCGACAAGGCGCTGACCGTGGGCGCGGTGGACCTGAACGACACCGTGGCGGACTTCTCCAGCCGAGGCCCCGTCGGCGAGCAGGGGCTGAAGCCGGACATGACCGCGCCCGGCGTGAACATCACCGCGGCCGTGCCCGGTGGCGGCTACGGCGCGAAGGACGGATGCTCGATGGCGACCCCGCACGTCGCCGGGACGGCCGCGCTCGTCAAGCAGCGCCACCCCGCCTGGGGCGCGCAGCGACTCAAGGACGCCCTCATGGGCACGACCGCGGCCGCGGCCGGCTCCAGCCCCTACGCGTACGGCACCGGCCGGGTCGACGCGGCCCGCGCGGTGAGCCAGCAGGTCACGGCGAACCCGCCGAGCGCGGCCCTGTCGGTCACCGCCGCCCAGCCCACGGCCACGCAGATCGTGACCTACACCAACGACGCCGCCACACCCGTCACGCTGGGCCTGGCCGTGTCCGCCACCGGCTCCACGGGAACGGCGCCCGCCCCGGCCGGCCTGTTCACCCTGAGCGCCGACCAGGTCACGGTGCCCGCCAACGGCACCGCGCAGGTCACCGTCACCCTGCATCAGGTCGACGCCGCGAACAGCCTCTACGGCGGTGTGCTGACCGCCACGTCGTCCGGCGGCGCCTCGGTGCGCACTTCGCTCGGCGGGCACATCGAGGCGACCTCCACCTTCACGACCACGGTCCGCGTCCACTACGACCCGGGCGCCGGCAACCGGATCACCCTGCGCGGGGACGCGCCGCTGAGCTGGACCGGCGGGCAGAACTGCGTCAGCAGGTCGGCCGGCCTGTGGGAGTGCGGGATCAACGTCCCCATCGGGCAGCAGTTCTACTACAAGCCCCTGATCAACGACGGCCTCTGGGCCGCCGGTGCCAACTACCGCGGCGTCGGCGGGCAGACCTACGACGTGTACCCCAGCTTCCCGTAAGAGACTGAGGAACCCCCGGCCGGGCGTCCCGCCCCGCCGGGGGTCTTCGTGTTCACAGGCCGCGCGGCGCCGCCGCGACGAACTCGCCGCCGCGACACACCGCGTGGTCGCCGCCCGTCGAGGAGGGCGCCGGCTCAGGGCCGCTCCGCCACGAGCGCGGTGATCCGGCCGACCAGGCCGGGCACGTCGGCGTCCGGCGCCGGGTCGAGCTGCCAGCAGGCGAGTCGCACTGACGCCTCGACCACCGCCTTCGCCCGTTCGTGGCGGCGGTCCATGAACGCGTCGAACAGCCGCTGGTCGAGCCGGTCGGCGGCCAGCAGCAGCTCGGCCAGGACGGCGGCGTCCTCCAGGCACTGGGCCGCCCCCTGCGCGAGGGTGGGCGGGCAGGCGTGCGCGGCGTCGCCGATGAGCACGACGCGGCCGCGGTTCCACGGCCGGTCCACCAGCAGCGACTCGAACCACGTGTAGTTGATGCGCTCCGGGTCGGTGATGTCCTCGCGGATCTCGTCCCAGGGCCCGCCGTACCCCTCGGCGAGGGCCCGCATGTGCGCGACCTTGTCGCCGACGGCCTCCCGTGGCCGGGCCTTTTCCACAAGGTAGGCGTACATGCTGTCCGGGCCGGTCGGGCAGTAGCCCGCGGTGAAGCAGGGACCGCCGTAGATGAGGTCGGTGCGCTCGATTTCCGCGGGACGGCGGGTGTGGACCCGCCAGATGCCCATGCCGGTCGGCCGCGGAGCGGTGTCGATCCCGATCAGCCCGCGCACCGCGGAGCGGATGCCGTCCGCGCCCACGACCAGGTCGTACGTGCCGGTGGTGCCGTCGGAGAAACGCACGACGACGGCGTCGCCGGTGTCGGTCAGCGCCTCGGCGGTCACTCCGAACAGGGTCCGCGCCCCGGCCTCGCGTACGGCGCCGGCGAGGACGGCCGCCAGTTCCGGGCGGTTGATGCCGAGCGCGGAAGGCAGGCCGGGGCCGCCGGTGCGCGCGTCGGGTATCTCCGCGAGCAGCGTCCCGTCCGGGGCGCGCAGCCCCACCGAGTCGAACGGGAAGCCCGCGGCGGCGACCCGGTCCCAGACACCGAGATCGCGCAGCACCCGCAGGGCGTTGCCCTGCAGGCTGATGCCCGAGCCGAGCGTGGTGATCCCGGGCTGGATCTCCGCGATGTCCACGGTGACGCCGGCGCGGGCGAGCGGGATCGCCAGGGCCGATCCGGCGATGCCGCCACCGACGATCAGAACGGTGCCTACTGCTGACATGGGGGTCCTATCCGATGGTGAGAGACGCACCCGATCACGGAGGACGGCCGGTCGGTGGCGCCTCGGCGTCATCTACGTGGGCGTATCTCGGCGATCCGGCGACACGAGTCGGACGGGTGAATGCCGATAGCGATATTCGGACGACCGTTATCGGTAATCAATGATGACTGGTAAAGGGGCGCTCGCCGTTGACAATGGGCGTTGACTCATCGGCGTGCGGTCCAGTATAGGAATCGTGATCACATTCGGCAATGTTTCCGCTTCGCGTGAGCGTTCGCTCGCGGCCGCGCCCGCCCCTCCGCCGGCTCTCCTCGTTTCCGGTCACCGCCGGGCCGGAACGGGCTTCGGCCGATGAGATCCGGCGGCTTGGCCGGGGTGTCCACATCGCCGGGCACCTCGACCCGGGCGCCCGACCGCGGGCCGGGCCTTTGCTGCCGTACGGCCCGACTGGGACACGCTGGTACGGCTGCCGGAGGTTCGCGAGCCGTGGCTGCGCGCGGTCTACGACCGCGTGAAGGAGGGCCGCTACAGCCACCCCTTCCTGTGAAGTCCACCCTGCACCGCCCCCCTGCCGGGCGGACAGCCGCCGGCCAGCGAACGGGCAGCGAGGGGACAGTCCCGGTTGCGAGTGTCAAGCCGCGGCCCCGCGGGGGCCGCGGCACACCGGCACACTCGCAGCGAGAAGGTTCCTCATGATCGAAGCGCACGGGCCGACCAAGCGCTACGGTGGCAAGGTCGCCGTCGACAACCTGAGTTTCACCGTCAGGCCCGGCGTCGTCACCGGCTTCCTCGGCCCGAACGGAGCCGGCAAGTCGACCACGATGCGGATGATCCTCGGCCTGGACGCCCCCAGCGCCGGGCAGGCCACCGTCAACGGCCGCCGCTACCGGATTCGTCCGCAGTGCTCCGGCCTTCAGGCCGGGGGTGAAGCGGACTGTCCCGCGTAGCGGGGCAGGGAAAGCCGATTCGCCGTCAGGCGGATCGGCGTCTTAGCGGATCAGACCGGGCGGTTGTGGTGCTCGGTGTACTGGCGCAGGACGCTGATCGGTGCGCCGCCCACGCTCCCGGCGAAGTGGGAGCCCGACCACAGCGTGTTCGCCCGGTAGTAGTGGCGGGCCAGTTCGGGGAACTCGGTCCGCAAACGCCGTCCCTGCGTGCCCTGACTCTCCGTACGCGCCCATCAACGGATGGTGAAACCTTGGTGTGCGGCTTCGGTACAACTTCCGCCTCTCTCCGGCCCCCGCCCAGCAGGTCGCGCTGGCCCGGGCGTTCGGGTGCGCGCGGGTGGTGTTCAACGACGGGCTGCGCCTGCGGCGGGAAGGCCACGCCGCCGGGTTGCCGTACATCTGCGACGGGGAGTTGTCCACGCGGGTCATCACGCAGGCGAAGAAGACCTCGGAACGCTCGTGGCTGGGCGAGGTGTCGGCTGTGGTGTTGCAGCAGGCGCTGGCGGACCTGAACTCCGCCTACCGGAACTTCTTCGCCTCGATCGGGGGGAAGCGGAGGGGGCCGAAGGTGGCCCCGCCCCGGTTCCGGTCCCGCGAGGACACTCGGCAGGCGATTCGCTTTACCCGCAACGCCCGGTTCTGCATCACCACGGGCGGGAGGCTGCGCCTGCCGAAGATCGGCGAGGTGCCGGTTCGCTGGTCCAGGTGCCTGCCCGCCGAACCATCCGTCGGTGACGGTGGTCAAGGACGGGGCCGGGCGGTACTTCGCCTCGTTCGTGGTCGAGGTCGCCGAGCGGCCCCTGCCGCCGGTCGAGTCCGAGACGGGGATCGACCTGGGGCTGTCGGCCTTCGCCGTCCTGTCGGACGGGCGGAAGATCGACTCGCCGCGTTTCCTGCGCCGGGCCGACAAGAAGCTCAAGCGGCTCCAGCGGGCGCTGTCGCGCACGGCCAAGGGGTCGAACAACCGGGCCAAGGCACGCCTGGCGGTGGCCCGCCAGCCGCTGGACGGGCGGACAGGCTCAACGCCTGTGGAGCGCGGGTAAGACCAGGCCCCGGCCTGGCACAGCGCGAGGAAGCAGGAAGCCTCAGAGGTGCCGCATGATGCGGCACGGGCTGAATCCCCGGCCTTCAGGCCGGGGAGCGCGTCAAACCTTGCACGCGGCACCGCTCCACGAGGTCGGCGCGCTGCTGGAGGCCAGGGCGGTCCACCCCGGAAGGTCGGGCTACGACCACCTGCGCGCCCTGGCCGCCACCACCGGCATCTCGCGGCGGCGCGTCGACGAGGTGATCGACCTGGTGGGTCTGGGTGAGGTGGCGCACAAAAGGGTCGGCGGTTTCTCGCTCGGCATGGGCCAGCGGCTGGGCATCGCGTCCGCGCTGCTCGGCGACCCGGCGACGCTGATCCTCGACGAGCCCGTCAACGGCCTCGACCCCGAGGGCATCCTGTGGATCCGCACCTTGCTCAGGAGGCTGGCCGCCGAGGGACGCACGGTCTTCGTGTCGTCGCACCTGATGAGCGAGATGGCGCTGACGGCGGAGCAACTGATCATCGTCGGCCGGGGGCGGCTGATCGCCGACGTTCCGGTGGCGGACGTCGTCCGCGGCTCCTCCCGCCCGACAACGCGCGTCCGGTCTCCACAGGCCGACCGGCTGCGCGACCTGCTGGCCGGTCCTGACGTGACGGTCACCGGCGACGGGACCGGCGTCCTCGACGTGCACGGCCTCGGCGGCGAGGCCGTCGGGCGGATCGCCGCGCGGCACGGCGTGACCCTGTACGAGCTGACCCCGGTGCACGTGTCGCTGGAGGAGGCGTTCATGGAGCTGACCCGCGACGCGGTCGAGTATCACGGCGTCACCGGCCACGGCCCGGCCGGTGCGGAAAGGAGTGCGGCATGAGCGCCGCGAACGTCACTGCGAACGTCGCTGTGAACGTCACCGGGCCCCGGGGTACGGCCGGGCCGGCGGTGGACCGCCACCGGGTCACGCAGGGCCGGGTCCTGCGGTCCGAGTGGATCAAGCTGTGGTCGCTGCGGTCGACCGTGTACACCCTCGTCGCGGCGGTCGGGACGACGATCGGGGCGGGAATCCTGCTCTGTGCGTTCCTGGCGGGTCAGGCGGCACTGCCCGGTTCGCGGCACGACGCCCTGTTCGATCCGGCGGGCGCCAGTCTGCGCGGAGTGTCCCTCGCCCAGCTCGCCGTCGGCGTGCTCGGCGTACTGCTGGTCACCGCCGAGTACTCCACCGGCATGATCCGCGCCACGCTGTCCGCGGTGCCTCGCAGGCTCCCGGTCCTGTGGGCCAAGGCGGGCGTGTTCGGCGTCGTCGCGGCCGTCCTGATGATCGCGGCGTCGGCGGCGGCCTTCCTGTGCGGCCAGGCGGTCCTGGGGGAGCGGGGCACCACTCTCGCGGCGGACGGCGTCGCCCGCGCCGTCGCCGGGGCCGGGCTGTACCTGACGGTCGTGGGGCTGCTCGGGGTGGGGCTCGGCTTCATCCTCCGCAACACTGCGGGCGCCGTCGCCACGCTGTTCGGGTTGCTGCTGGTGCTGCCGACCCTCGGCGAGGTGCTGCCGACCGGCTGGGCCAGGCACGTCGTGCCCTATCTGCCGCCCAACGCCGGTCAGGTGATCATGTCCGTGCATCCGGCGCCCGGCGACCTGGCGCCGTGGACCGGGTTCGCGGTCTTCTGCGGCTACGCCGCGGCCACGATCGCCGTCGCTGCGGTCCTGCTGAAGCGCCGCGACGCCTGACCGGCCGCTCGGGCCGGGGCGTACGCGCGGATCGCGACGGCGCCGGCCGGCGGAGAGCGTCGGGGTGAGCCGATGGAGGCGCGCACCTGCCCCGGCCCTACACTTCCGCAGATGAAAAGCGACAAATCGTTCATTGGAACCCCGCGTGTGGTGCACGCGGCGGCCCTGGCCGACGCCGACCTCGACGCGGACCCGCTCGACCCCGCCCAGATCGTGTCCGGCGCTCCGGAGGTCCGTCATCTGGAGCTGGCGTCGGGCACGGACCTGGCGGTGGGCGTCTGGCAGCACGGGCCGGGCGTGAGCACCGACACCGAGGCGGACGAGGTCTTCGTCGTGCTCGGCGGCAGCGCGACGATCGAGGTCGAGGACGGGCCGGTGCTCGACGTGGGCCCCGGGGACGTCGTCCTGATGCCCGCCGGCGCACGCACCGTGTGGACGGTGCACGAGACCCTCCGCAAGGTGTACGCGGTGCGCACCTGACCACCGCACGGCGTCCCGGCCGCGAAGGACGCGCGTCGGCCGGTCGTCAGCCTCCGGGCGGGAAGGGCACGTGGACGCGGCCCTCGGTGTGCATGAGCTCGAACATCCTGCGCATCGACGCGGCGTCGTTGAGATGCGGGAACGGGCCGTCCGGGGGAGCGGCGACGCCGAGGAAGGCGCACAGCGGTCCCCATCCCTCGCGCACGTCGAAGACCAGGAGCCGTTCGGCGGGAAGAGCGGCACGCACCGCGGCGACGTGCCGGTGATAGGCCGCGACCGCCCGGTCCTCGTCCGGTACGCGACCGGGCCGCCAGTCTTCCTCGAAGACCGACCTGCCGATCCGCTCGAAGAGCGGCCGGAGGCGTGTCATCGCGGCGACGACGGGACGGACGGCCTCGGGCGCATCGTCCTCCCGCATCGGCCCGCGGGCACTGAGCGAACCCAGCACCCGGAAGCTGGCATACCAGCTGTCCGGGTCGCGGACCGTGAGGACGACCTTGGCGCCCGGGTAGGCCCCCGCCAGCTCCCGCCAGAAGAAACTGGCGGGCCAGTCCACGCAGGACCGGAAGCCCGCGAAGACCCGTTCCCAGCTGAGCGGCCCGCCCGAGCCGGCCGGCAGCCACCGCTCGGCGAGCTCCGGGTGACGCAGGATCTCGAAGGTGTGGTAGCAGGGCCCGAAGCCGAGCCGTTCCAGGGCCGCCTTCGTCGATGTCGTCCCGGTGCGCGGCAGTCCCGCGCCGATGACCTCCAGCATGTCCAGGCTCCCGTCGTCGCCGCGGCCGCGCCGGCGCGGCCCGCGTGGTCCCCGCCGGTCCGGCCCGCGCGCCGGCCGGACCGGGCTCCGCGGAACATGCCCGCCCGGGGGCCGTTTTCACGGTGTGCCGCCCCTCCGAGCGACTGCAACCTTTCGGCTTTTCTATGAAACTTTCCAGCTCTCGGCATCTCGGACTGCTGGGTGGTGCTTCTGACCTGCCTCTCCGTCGCCGGGTGGATTCCCCGTACACCTGTGGCTTGAGGGGCTGAAAAGTTTCAGGCACTCTTCGAAAACATTAAACGCGCCGGATCCGGGCGCGGCCGATGTCCGGGATGTCGGAGCGGTACGGGGAGCCCGATCTCGGGTGGCATGGCCACACGTCCGGATCGGCGCAACCGGAGGAAGGACAGCTCACGTGAGACGACGCATCGTGGCCTTACTGGCCGCCGTGCTGATGCCCGTGGTCGCGGCGACCACGTTGCTGGTCACCCAACCGGCCGCCGCGGCCTCGCTGACCCGGGTGACCGGCTTCGGCAACAACCCGAGCAACCTGAACATGTACATCTACGTGCCGGACCGGGTGGCCGCCCGGCCCGCGCTGCTGGTCGCCGTCCACTACTGCACGGGCACCGCGTCGGCGCTTTTCGGCGGATACTTCCGCGACTACGTCACCGCGGCCGACCAGTACGGGTTCATCATCGTGTTCCCGGAGGCCACGCGCAGCGGTCAGTGCTTCGACGTGTACTCGCCGCAGGCGCTGAAGCGGGGCGGCGGCAGCGACCCGGTCGGCATCATGTCGATGGTCGACTACGCCAAGTCGCGGTACAACGTGGACCCCGGCCGCGTCTACGTCAGCGGCGTCTCCTCAGGCGCGATGATGACGAACGTGCTTGCGGCCGAATATCCGGACGTCTTCGCGGCGGGCTCGGCCTTCATGGGCGTCCCGGCGGGCTGCTTCGCCACCACCGACGGCTCCACCTGGAACAGCCAGTGCTCCGGCGGGCAGAGCATCAAGTCCGCCCAGCAGTGGGGTGACCTGGCCCGTTCGATGTACTCCGGCTACAGCGGCTCCTACCCGCGCATGCAGTTGTGGCACGGCACCACCGACACCACGCTCGCCTATCCCAACTTCGGCGAAGAGATCAAGCAGTGGACCAACCTCCACGGCGTCAGCCAGACGCCGGCGTCCACCGACAGTCCCTCGTCGGGCTGGACCCGCAGCCGGTACGGCAGCACCGGCACCCAGCCGCCGGTCGAGGGCGTCAGCGTCTCCGGACAGGGCCACTCGCTGCCGCTCAACGGCATGATCTCCTATGCGATCGACTTCCTCGGTCTCAACAACACCACGCCGCCCTCGCCGTCGCCGTCGCCCTCGCCTCCGGACAACCCGTCGCCGAGCCCGTCCCCGAGCCCGTCGGCAGGCCCGACCGGCGGCCCGCCGGCCTCGACCCTCGGCGCGGCCGCGGCCCGCAGCGGCCGTTATTTCGGTACGGCGATCAGCGCGAACAAGCTGGGCGACTCGAACTACACCACGATCGCGAACCGTGAGTTCAACATGATCACGGCTGAGAACGAGATGAAGCCCGACGCCACCGAGCCGCAGCCGGGGCAGTTCAACTTCACCAACGCCGACCGGATCTACAACTGGGCCGTCCAGAACGGCAAGCAGGTCCGCGGCCACACCCTGGCCTGGCATCAGCAGCAGCCGAGCTTTTGGGGGCAGCTGTCGGGCAGCTCGCTGCGCCAGGCGATGATCAGCCACATCAACGGCGTCCTGTCCCACTACAAGGGCAAGATCCCCTACTGGGACGTGGTCAACGAGGCCTTCGACGACAACACCGGCGGCCGCCGCGACTCCAACCTCCAGCGCACCGGCAACGACTGGATCGAGGTCGCCTTCCGCACCGCGCGGGCCGCCGACCCCGCGGCCAAGCTGTGCTACAACGACTACAACATCGACAACTGGTCCTGGGCCAAGACGCAGGGCGTCTACAACATGGTCAAGGACTTCAAGGCCCGCGGCGTGCCCATCGACTGCGTCGGACTCCAGGGCCACTTCAACAGCGGCAGCGCCTACAACAGCAACTACCGCACCACCATCTCCAGCTTCGCCGCGCTCGGCGTCGATGTGGCGATCACCGAGCTGGACGTCGAGGGCGCCTCGGCCACCACCTACGCCAACATCGTCAACGACTGCCTGGCGGTCTCCCGCTGCGTCGGCATCACCGTGTGGGGAGTACGCGACAGCGACTCCTGGCGATCGAACCAGACCCCGCTGCTGTTCGACGGCAACGGCAACAAGAAGGCCGCCTACACCTCGGTGCTGAACGCCCTCAACGCCGCCACGCCGAACACCTCGCCCAGCCCCACCCCACCGGTCAGCCCGAGCCCGAACCCCCCGGTCAGCCCGAGTCCCACCCCGCCGGTGAGCCCGAGCCCGACCCCGCCGGTGAGCCCGTCGCCCGAGAACTCGCCGGAGCCGGGCGGATGCAGTGCGACGATCCGTACGGTGAACTCCTGGCCGGGCGGATTCCAGTCCGAGGTCACGGTCCGCGCCGGCGGCTCGGCGGTCAGCGGCTGGACGGTGAACTGGAGCTGGTCCGGCTCCCCGTCCATCACCCAGTTGTGGGGCGGCCTCAAGTCCGGATCCGGCGCCTCGGTCTCCGTGCGCAACGAGTCGTGGAACGGCACGCTGGCCGCCAACGGCACCACCACCTTCGGCTTCGTCGCCAACGGCAGCGCGGAGACGCCGACCCTGACGTGCGGCGCCTCCTGACCGGTGGAACCGCGATGACGCGCTCCTGACCAGGAGGAGCGTGCAGGGGCACCCCCGCCACCCGCGGGGGTGCCCCGCAGACGAGACCGCGACCGGCGGCGGCCGGTTCGCGGGCCGCGGCCGTTCTCCGGCCTGTGCCGCCTGTGTGGCACCTCCGCCACGATCGCGACCGCCGGCCCGTCCGGTCCACCGCGCTTCACACGAACCCGTTCTGCCACGGTTTCCGGGCATCACTCCGAACCCGGTCAGGTCGTCGATCTCCAGCGGGATACTGGAAGTCCCGTACGTGTCCCCGCCCCCCGGAGAGTCATGCCCCAGCCGCTGGAGCCGAGCGACCCCGCACGCCTGGGCTCCTACCGCATCACCGGCAGGATCGGCGAGGGAGGACAGGGCGTCGTCTACCTCGGCGAGTCGGAATCGGGCGAGCTCGTCGCCGTCAAGCTCTTCCACACGCGGCTCGGCCGGGACGCCCCGGCCCTCGAGAGCTTCTCCCGCGAGGTGGAGGTCGCCCGCCGAGTGGCCCGGTTCTGCACGGCCCAGGTGCTGGAGTCCGGCATGGAGGGCGGCCGGCCGTACATCGTGAGCGAGTACGTCCAGGGGCCCGCGCTGAACCAGGTGGTGGCCGCGCGGGGGCCGTTGTCGGGCGGCGCGCTCGAACGGCTCGCCATCGCCACGGCCACCGCTCTGGTCTCCCTGCACGACGCCGGGGTCCTCCACCGGGACTTCAAGCCGCAGAACGTGCTCATCGGACCGGACGGGCCGCGGGTCATCGACTTCGGGATCTCCCGTGCCCTCGCCGCCACGAGCACGATGACCAGCCAGGTCGTCGGAACGCCCGCCTACATGGCGCCCGAGCAGTTCACCGCGGGCGAGCTCGGTTTCGCCCTCGACGTGTTCGCCTGGGCGTCCACCATCGTGTTCGCCGCCACCGGCCGCGCGCCGTTCGGCGCCGACGCGATCCCCGCCATCATCAACAGGATCCTGCACCGGGAACCCGACCTGGAGGGGATAGAGGCGCCGCTGCGCGACCTGCTCGCCGGGTGCCTCGCCAAGGACCCGGGACGGCGCCCGACCGCCCGGGAGATCCTCGACCGCCTCGTCCGTCCACATCACGATCCGCGGGCCGCGGCGGCGGCGCCGGTCGCACCCGCCGGTCCTGCGGGGCCGTCCCGCGGGCCGGGCCCGGTCACCGTGCCGGGTGGCGGCCGGCGCCGCCGGGTCCGGGCGGCGGTCGCCGCGGTGGTCTTGGCAGTGGCGGTCACGGCGGCCGCCGCCGTGGCGCTGCTGCCGTCCGTGCGTCTGCCGACCGGGGGGAGCGGCGCCGCCGCGACGGAGCGAGCGGCGGCGGCGGGCACGGCCCCGGCCGCCTCCCCGGCCACCTCCCCGGCCGCCGACGACGCCTCCGTTCCGTCGGGTGCCCCGTCGCCCACCGCCGCCTCGCGATCCGCGTCACCCGCCTCCTCGCACCGGCCGCGGGTGAGCCCGTCCACGGCCAGGCCGGACACCACCCGGCCGGCCCCGACGAGGACGGTCACCGCACGGCCGACCGTCCGCCGCTCGAAGACGACCGCGCCGGTCCCGGCGGACTCTCCGGCGTCGAAGCCGGCGAAGCCCTCGCCCACGCCGGCCAGGCGGCTCGCGGAGTTGGGCCCCGGACACTTCACCGACTATTGCGTGAGCCTCGGCTGGGAGTGGGTCGAATACCGCGAGACGCCCGCGCCCGGCGCGTACTGCGTCAAGCGGAAGGGCGACACGATGTATCTCAGCCAGGGGCAGCGTGACGCCGGCTGCCGCTGGCGATACCACGACCAGCGGGCCTTCCACCGGTTCAAGGGCAAGTCGAACTACTGCTACACGTACCGCTGACCGCCGGCCGGCCCCGCCTCGCGGCACTACGCGAGGCGGGGGCAGAGCCGCAAACCCGTGCCTGCGGGTGTGCACCCCGGACGACATGCGGACGAAGCAGTGCAGGGACATGGACGAGGAGCTTCGGAGCTCGAGCGACGACGAGTGATCACGTCGTGTTTGCGCCGGTCGGACGGGGGTATGCGGCTGCGCGACCGGGAGGCGAGGCTCATGACTGATCGCCTGTTTTCGGATCGCCGGGACGCGGGCCGGGTGCTCGCGGGACTCCTCAACCACTACCGTGGGCTGCCCGGCGTCGTCGTTCTCGGTCTGCCGCGCGACGGCGTGCCGGTGGCGTACGAGGTGGCGACCGCACTGGGCCACCCGCTCGACGTGTTCCTGGTGCGCAAGCTCGGCACGCCCGGGCGCGAGGAGCTCGCGATGGGAGCGATCGCCGGTGGCGGAGTGATCGTGCTCGACGAGGACGTCGTGCGCGGGCTCGGTCTCCGGTCCGACACCGTCCGGCAGGTCGCCGAACGGGAGGCCCGCGAGCTGGCGAGGCGGGAGCGGAGCTACCGGGGCGACACGCCGGCCACGGATCTGCGCGGCAAGATCGTCATCGTGGTCGACGACGGTCTCGCGACCGGGGCGAGCATGCGCGCCGCCGTCCGCGGGGTCCGGCGGCGGGAGCCGGCCCGGATCGTGGTCGCCGTGCCCGCCGCGCCCGAGTCCACCTGCCAGGAGCTGTCCGCTCTGGTGGACGAGGTCGTCTGCGCGACCACGCCCACGCCGTTCTTCTCGGTGGGGGAGTCGTATTGGCACTTCACCCAGACCGCCGACGAGGAGGTGCGCAGACTCCTCCGCACGGCGGCCTCGGCGCGGGCCGGAGCCCCGCCCGCCAGGACCGACCTCGCGATCCTCCGCTCGGTGCTCGCGCCCGCGCAGGACGGCGTCCCGCCGGACGAGGTGCTGTTCGGCATCGTCGGCGACGCGCGGTTCGTGCTCATCGGCGAGGCGTCGCACGGCACCCACGAGTTCTACGCCGCGCGTGCCCGGATGACGCGGCGGCTCATCGAGGAGAAGGGCTTCGTCGCCGTGGCGGTGGAGGCCGACTGGCCCGACGCGTACCGGGTGAACCGGTACGTCCGCGGGCGCGGCGACGACGCGACCGCCGAGGAGGCGCTGCGCGGCTTCCGGCGCTTCCCCGCGTGGATGTGGCGGAACGCGGACGTGCTGGAGTTCGCCGGGTGGCTGCGCGAGCACAACGAGCGGCTCGGCGAGCGGGCGCGGGCCGGGTTCTACGGGCTCGACCTCTACAGCCTGCACCGGTCGGCCGACGAGGTCGTCGCGTACCTGGAGGAGGTGGACCCGGGCGCGGCGGAACGGGCCCGCGAACGCTACTCCTGTTTCGACCACAGCGACGGAGACGACGGGCAGGCGTACGGCTTCGCCGCGGCCTACGGCGCCGGGGAGTCGTGCGAGCGGCGGGTGATCGACCAGCTCGTCGACCTCCAGCGCAACGCGCTGCGCTACCAGCGGGCACAGGGACTGCTCGGCGAGGACGAGTTCTTCCACGCCGAGCGGAACGCCGCGGTGGTGGCGGCCGCGGAGCGGTACTACCGCACGATGTTCGGCGGCCGGGTGTCGTCGTGGAACCTGCGCGACCGGCACATGGCCGACACCCTGTTCGCGCTGGCCGAGCACCTCGGCTGGCAGCGCGGCGAGCCGGCGAGGATCGTGGTGTGGGCGCACAACTCCCATCTCGGCGACGCGCGGGCGACGGAGATGGGCGCGCGCGGCGAGCTCAACCTCGGCCGGCTGGTGCGCGAGCACAACCCGGAGGACTGCCGGCTCATCGGCTTCACCACCTACACCGGCACCGTCACGGCGGCCGACGACTGGGGCCGCCCGGCCGAGCGGAAGAACGTGCGGCCGGCGCTGCCGGGCTCGGTCGAGGAGCTGTTCCACGAGGTCGGGCACAAGGAGTTCGTGGTCGACCTCGCGCGTGCGGCCGGCGCGGCCGACCTGCTGCGCAGGGCGCTGCTCGAACGGGCCATCGGCGTCGTCTACCGTCCCGGCACGGAGCGGCAGAGCCACTACTTCCAGACCCGCCTGCCCGACCAGTTCGACGCGGTGATCCACATCGACGAGACCGGCGCGCTGGAGCCGCTGGAGCGTACGGCCCGCTGGGAGCGCGGAGAGGTCCCCGAGACCTACCCGGTGGCGGTCTGAGACCCGGACGGCGGGGGCGGAGGAGCGACGGCACGCGGAGCGACTCCTTCCGGCCGGAGAACCTGTTCCCGAGTCCCCTGTGTGGTCGCCGTGCGGCCGGCTCGGCGAACCTTCAGGGGGCCGGTCGCCTCGACCGGCCCCCTGACGTGGCGCCGGGAGCGATTTGCCGGACCGGCAACACGATTCGCGGCGGCGCCACGGTCCGGCGGATGATCCTCACAGGAACCACCAGGAACTTTGGAGGATCGATGGCGCAGCCCGCTCCCGCCGCGGCGGTCACACATCGTCTGGTCTCGTCTCCCGCCGGTCGCATCCACGTGGTGGAGCAGGGCTCCGGACCGCTGGTGCTGCTGGTGCACGGGTTTCCCGAGTCCTGGTATTCGTGGCGCCACCAACTGCCGGTGCTGGCCGCGGCCGGTTACCGGGCCGTCGCCCTGGACGTCAGGGGTTATGGCCGCTCCTCCAAGCCCGGGGACGTGACCGCGTACCGGATGCTGGAGCTGGTCGAGGACAACGTCGCGGTCGTGCACGCCCTGGGCGAGCGGACCGCGGTGATCGTGGGCCACGACTGGGGCGCGACCATCGCCGCGAACTCCGCCCTCGTGAGGCCCGAGATCTTCCGCGCGGTCGGTTTGCTGAGCGTGCCGTACGCTCCGCGCGGCGGGCCGCGGCCCAGCGAGGTGTTCGCGCGGATGGGCGGGGAGGAGGAGTTCTACGTCGGCTACTTCCAGGAGCCCGGCCGGGCCGAGAGCGAAATCGAGCCGGACGTCCGCGGCTGGCTCGCCGGCTTCTACGCCGCCCTGTCCGCCGACACCATGCCCTCCGCCGGTGCCCCGGACCCGCACTTCGTGTCCCGGGGCGGAAGGCTGCGCGACCGCTTCCCCTCCGGCCGGCTGCCCGCCTGGCTCGGCGCGGACGATCTCGACACGTACGCGGCGGAGTTCGAACGGACCGGCATGACCGGGGCGCTGAACCGCTACCGGAACATGGACCGGGACTGGGAGGACCTCGCCGGTTTCGACGGTGCCCCCATCACACAGCCGTCGCTGTTCATCGGCGGCGCGCTGGACGCCTCCACCACCTGGATGGCCGACGCCGTCGCGGCCTACCCGGTCACGCTGCCGGGCCTGGTCTCCTCGCGCGTACTCGACGGCTGCGGCCACTGGATCCAGCAGGAACGCCGAGACGAGGTCAACGACATCCTGACCGGCTGGCTCGCCTCCCTGCATGCGTGAGTGGGCCGCCTGAAAAGGCGAACGTCCGGGCCGGCCCGTGTGGGCCGGCCCGGACGTCATGTCATGCTCAGACCAGGTCGAACCGGTCGAGGTTCATCACCTTGTCCCACGCCTTGACGAAGTCCTGCACGAACTTCTCCTTGGCGTCGTCGCTGGCGTAGACCTCCGCGACCGCGCGCAGCTCGGAGTTCGCCCCGAAGACGAGGTCGGCCCGGCTGCCGGTCCACTTGACCTCGCCCGTGGCGGCGTCGCGGCCCTCGAACGTGCTCTGGTCCTCCGAGGTCGACTTCCACTCCGTGCCCAGGTCGAGCAGGTTGACGAAGAAGTCGTTGGTCAGGACCTCGGGGGTCTCGGTGAAGACGCCGAGCTTCGACTGCTGGTGGTTGGCGCCCAGGACGCGCAGGCCGCCGACGAGGACCGTCATCTCCGGGGCGCTGAGGTTCAGCAGGTTCGCCCGGTCGACCAGCAGGTATTCGGCCGGCAGGCGGTTGCCCTTCCCGTAGTAGTTGCGGAACCCGTCGACGGTCGGCTCGAGCGCGGCGAACGACTCGACGTCCGTCTGCTCCTGCGACGCGTCCACGCGACCCGGCGTGAAGGGGACCTCCACGTCGACGCCCGCGTCCTTGGCGGCCTTCTCGACGGCGGCGCACCCGCCGAGCACGATCACGTCGGCGAGGGAGACCTGCTTGCCACCGGTCTGGGCGGCGTTGAACGACTGCTGGACGCCCTCCAGGGTGCGCAGCACGGTCGCGAGCTGGTCGGGGTCGTTGACCTCCCACCCGATCTGCGGCTGCAGACGGATGCGCGCGCCGTTGGCGCCGCCGCGCTTGTCGCTGCCGCGGAAGGACGCGGCCGACGCCCACGCGGTCGACACGAGCTGGGAGACCGACAGGCCCGAGTCGAGGATCTTGCCCTTGAGGGCGGCGATGTCGCCGGCGTCGACGAGCTCGTACGTCCGCTCCGGCAGCGGGTCCTGCCACAGCAGCACCTCGGAGGGGACCTCCGGGCCGAGGTAGCGCGCGACCGGGCCCATGTCGCGGTGGGTCAGCTTGAACCACGCACGGGCGAAGGCGTCCGCGAACTCGTCGGGGTTCTCGAGGAAGCGCCGCGAGATCTGCTCGTAAATCGGGTCGAACCGGAGCGCGAGGTCGGTCGTCAGCATCGTCGGGGCGTGACGCTTCGACGGGTCGTGGGCGTCGGGGACGGTGCCCGCCCCGGCGCCGTCCTTCGGCCGCCACTGGTTGGCGCCGGCGGGGCTCTTGAACAGCTCCCACTCGTAGCCGAAGAGGACCTCGAAGAAGGTGTTGTCCCACGTGGTCGGGGTGGGCGTCCAGGTGACCTCGAGACCGCTGGTGATCGTGTCGCCGCCCTTGCCGGTGCCGTAGCTGTTCTTCCAGCCCAGGCCCTGCTGCTCGATGGGGGCGGCCTCGGGGTCGGGGCCGACGTTGTCGGCGGGACCCGCGCCGTGGGTCTTGCCGAAGGTGTGACCACCCGCGATCAGGGCGACGGTCTCCTCGTCGTTCATCGCCATGCGGCGGAACGTCTCACGGATGTCGCGGGCCGCGGCGATCGGGTCCGGGTTGCCGTTCGGGCCCTCCGGGTTGACGTAGATGAGGCCCATCTGGACCGCGGCGAGTGGGTTCTCCAGCTCACGGTCGCCGCTGTAGCGCTCGTCGCCGAGCCAGGTGGTCTCCGGGCCCCAGTAGACGTCGTCGTCGGGCTCCCAGGCGTCCACCCGGCCGCCGGCGAAGCCGAAGGTCTTGAAGCCCATCGACTCCAGGGCGACGTTGCCGGTGAGGATCAGGAGGTCGGCCCAGGAGATCTTCTTGCCGTACTTCTTCTTGACCGGCCACAGCAGGCGGCGGGCCTTGTCGAGGTTCCCGTTGTCCGGCCAGCTGTTGAGCGGGGCGAAGCGCTGCTGGCCCGAGCCGGCGCCGCCGCGGCCGTCGCTGATGCGGTAGGTGCCCGCGCTGTGCCACGCCATGCGGATCATGAGCGGGCCGTAGTGGCCGAAGTCGGCGGGCCACCAGTCCTGCGAGGTCGTCAGCACCTCCGCGATGTCCCGCTTGACCGCCGAGAGGTCGAGGGACGAGAACGCCTCGGCGTAGTCGAAGTCCTCACCGAGGGGGTTGGCCACGGCGGGGTTCTTGGCGAGGATCTTCAGGTTGAGGCGCTCCGGCCACCACTGGTGGTTGGCGCTGCCCTGAGTCGGATGCGGGGCGCGCGTGTGCGCGACCGGGCAGCCGCCTTCGCCCTCCGTCTTCGGGTCGACAACGATTGCGTCGTGGTTCTCAGTCAAGGCAATCCTTCTGCACTAGGCGGATCATGGGGCTCAGGTAGTGCGGGCGTTCGAACAGCCGGGGCACAGGCCCCAGTAGATGACGTCGGCCTCGTCGATCGTGAAGCCGTGGTCGTCGGACGCGGTCAGGCACGGCGCCTCACCGACCGAACAGTCGACGTCGGCGACGAGACCACACGATCGGCACACGACGTGGTGGTGGTTGTCGCCGACACGGCCCTCGTACCGGGCCGGGCTGCCGGCCGGTTCGAGGCGGCGTACGAGTCCCGCCGCGGTGAGGGCGTGGAGAGCCTCATACACGGCTTGCAGGGAGACATGGCCCACGCGATCGCGCACCCCGGAGGCGATCGTCTCGACGTCGAGGTGGTCACCGCTGCGGACGGTCTCGAGCAGTGCGACGCGGGCGGCCGTCACCCGAAGGCCGGCCCCGCGCAGTTCCTCGGCGGTGGTCGGGGTCCTGGGCGCGATCATGGCGTTCACCATACAGCCATAAACACGATTGATTCAAGAGAGTGAATGAACCAAGCTTATGGCCGCCTCAGGTAACGACCGTCCGGCTCGCGGCGGTCCGGCGTGCCGCGCCCGGGTAGATCCTCCCGTCGGCTTGCGCAAAAGCCGGTCGAGGTACCGCCTCCGGCGTACGCGTGAGGGTACCTACGCACCAGTCCGCGGTTCTCGGAAAGGGGAATCCCCCCATGTCCACAACGATCAAGCACCACCCGCACACGGAACACGATCATCATCATGGGGCCGAATGCGGCCATGTCGCGGTGCCGCACGGCGACCACGTGGACTACGTCCACGACGGCCACCTGCACCGGGTTCACGAGAACCATGTCGACGAATGCGAGGTGAGCGGGCACGTCGTCCACGACGCGCACGACCACGAGCACGGGCCGGGGTGCGGGCACGTGGCCGTGCCGCACGGCGACCACGTCGACTACATCCACGACGGGCACCACCACATGCACCACGACGGTCACTGGGACGACCACTAGGCGAACACTCTCCGGCCGGGGCTTCCCCGCGAAGAGCGGACGACGCGGCCGGTGTTCGCGGCTCCGCCTGCCGTTCGGGCGGGGCAGTGCCGGCTGAGCCGTCCCATGCGGTCCCCACCTGCGGGGATAGGCTGGGTGCAGGGGTCGGAGGATGCGTGGTCTGCTGCGGGAATCGCGCCGCCCCCACCGCGTGCGCGAGCATCCGTACGCCCCCTGGTTCGCGGTAGGCGCGGTGTGCATCGGCGCGTTCATGGGACAGCTGGACGCGAGCATCGTCACCCTGGCCTTCCCGGCGCTGGAACGGGAGTTCGGCGCCTCGCTGGCGGCCGTGCAGTGGGTGTCCCTGGGCTATCTGCTGGTGCTGGTCGCGTTGCTGGCCGGGGCCGGAAGGCTCGCCGACGTGGCCGGCCGCAAGCTGGTCTACCTCTACGGCTTCGTCGTGTTCACCGCCGCCTCGGCCGCCTGCGGGCTGGCGCCGTCCCTGGCGGTGCTGGTGGCCGGCCGGCTGGTGCAGGCGGCGGGCGCGGCGATGCTTCAGGCCAACAGTGTGGCCCTGGTCGTGTCGAGCGTCCCCCGGGCGCGGATGCGGACCGGCCTGGGCATGCAGGCGGCGGCCCAGGCACTCGGACTGGCCCTGGGGCCTGCCCTCGGCGGGGTGCTGGTCGCCACGGCGGGATGGCGGTGGGTGTTCTGGATCAACGTGCCGGTCGGCTGCGCGGCCGTGATCGCCGGACGTTACCTGCTGCCGCGCACGCGGCAACGGGGGAGGGGCGGCCGCTTCGACTGGCCGGGACTGGTCCTGCTCGCGGCCTCCACCAGCGCCCTGCTGCTCGCCGCCTCCGTGCTCTCGGGCCTGGACCTGCCGTCCTGGTCGGTGCCCGTCCTGCTCACCGCCGCCGCCGGGGCCGCGATCGGCTTCTGGCGGTGGGAGGCGCGGGTCCCGTCCGCGCTCATCGACACCGTCCTGCTCCGCGGCCGCGTCGTCACGGCGGGGCTCGCCGGTGCGCTGGGCGGCTACCTGGTGCTGTTCGGCCCGCTGGTGTCGATCCCGCAGGTCCTCGTGGCCGGTGGGACCGGCGAGCTGGTCGCCGGCCTGGTCCTGACGGCGCTGCCCGGGGGCTTCGCGGCGAGCGCCCTGATGGGCGACCACCTGTTGCCCCGTGTCTGGGGCGACCGGCGCAGGTGCGTCGTCGGCGCCGTGGCGGCGGCCGCCGGCTGCGCGCTGCTGGCCGCGGATCCCGCCGCCGAGGGCTGGGCCGGGGCCTGCCTGGCGCTGACAGGCGCCGGTCTCGGCCTGTTCGTGCCCGCCAACAACACCGCCGTCATGGCCGCAGTCCCCGAACGGGTGTCGGCCACAGCCGGCGGCATGGTGAACATGGCCCGGGGCATCGGCACGGCGCTCGGCATCGCCGCGGTGACCCTGGCCCTGCATCTCGCGGGAGTCTCCCACGAGGCGGGCGGCCGCGCCGCGGCGGCCATCCTGGCGGCGGTGGCGCTGCTCGCCGCCCTCACCGCTTCGAGCCGGGTGGTGGGGCCTGGGGGCGGCCCCTACCCTGGTCGGTCATGACGATTGTGCGAAGGGGCCCGCGTGAGCGATGAGGATGTGGCGGCCCGGCTCCGGGAGATCTGCCTGAGCCTGCCGGAGGCCGTGGAGAAGCCGTTCGGGGGCCACACCGCGCCCTCGTACCGGGTCGGCGACAGGTTGTTCGCGATGACCGGTGAGGACGGGCGGTCGCTGACGTTCAAGGCCGGGCCGGGGGTGCAGGAGGCACTCGTGACCTCGGATCCGGAGCGTTTCTTCGTCCCGCCGTACGTCGGCCGCAACGGCTGGGTGGGCGCGCGCCTGGACGCCGAGCAGGACTGGGACGAGATCGCCGGGCTGATCGAGGACAGCTATCGGCTGATCGCTCCGAAACGCCTGGTCCGGCTCCTCGGCGAACCGCCGGCGAACGCCTGACCATCGGCGGCCCCGCACCCCCCGCAGGCGCGAGCGACCTGTATTCGGACCGGGCGATGTTCAGTCGCAGAACGGCGACTGACGGTAACGAATCCACGGGACGCCGCGATGCATTCGGCGAATGGTGCGATCCTCACCCAGCCGCAAGGACAGGGGTCGGCACCCTGTCTTGGTCCGCTGCGATGGCGTATGGCGCCGTCGGCGGGTTGATCGTGGAAGCCATTGCCGCCTGGAACCATCTGAGCGCCTGGCGGGACGCGCGTCTTCTGGCACGATCGAAGCGGAAACGGCGACCCGCCTTACGGGATTTCATCGACCTGCCGGCCGATACGGCGGTCGCCTGCACCCGCGCGGCGCTCGGATGCGCGGCAGGCGCGCTGCCGCACGGGCAGATCAGCGGCTCCTACGCGGCGGTCGCCGTGGGTGCCGCCGCACCGGCTCTGCTCGCGAGCATCGGCAGGGCGGCCCGGAGCACCGGCGACGACAACCCGCCGAACGCCGAGGAGCTCGAATGAGCACGTCCTTTCTACGCCGTTACTGGAGGTCGCTGACGGACCTCGGCGGGCCTCGCCTCGCACCGCCTGCCCCGCGCGCATGGCGCGGGCACACGTTCCCGCACCGCTACTGGGCCGGACTCCTGGGGATCGACCTGCGAGACCGGACAGGCGCCCGTGTCGACCTCAGCGGCGGCGTCACCACTCCGGAGGAGACTTCGCGCCCGTTCCACGGTGCCCCTGCCACCGGATCACCGGACGCGCGCTGGTTCGTGCTCCCGCGCCTGCCCGAACCGGCCGGGCTGCTGGCCGCCGGCGACGACGCCGTCGTCGCCGAGGCCGTCTCGCCGGACGGCCGGGCTGAGTTTCACGTACGTCGCCGCGACGCGGCCGAAGCGGACTACGCGCTCGATGTGACCCTGCGGGACTTCGACGAGTTGCCGGCCGTGATCACTGTCCGCTACGAACGTGCCGGAGGTAGCGAGCAGGAACTACTGCTTCCCATGACGAGGCAGGACATCGTGCCCACCACGGGCCAGATCGAGCTTCCCGGGTTCACCGGGGACGGTGCCTGGTGGGCATCCGCTCCAGTGGTCTTGGTCAGCGTCATGGGCGGCTGGGACGCCGCGTCGGTGGCCGCGTCGGTGGCCGCGGCGGTGAACGAGGCGACCCGCGATTCCTGGCGCCGGGTGCGGGACCTCCTTCCCGAGGACCTGGGGCGGGTGGTCGACGAGGCCATGCCGTGACGTCCCCCTCGCGGATCCCGGCGCCGTCAGGTCGCCCGGCGGGCGCTCCACGGCCGACGGCGGGCGTCTGCGATGCAGAACCGCCGTGCAGGAGCAGTTCGACGCCCTGGAGACGCGGCGGGGGGCGAGTAGCGGACGGCTCCTCGACCGTCTTGTGGGCCGCGAGGGTCTGTGGTGGAGGTGCTGCCAGGAGGCGGTGCGCGAAGATCCCGGCTGGCTCTTCCAGGAACAGGCCGAGCGCTGGCGCACCTGGATCAACATGAACGCGCCGGACGGCGGACCGACCGGCCGCGATCCCGCCGATCCCGCCTATTTGGTGGCCCGGGTCCTCAGTTGTCCGTACGGCCCCTGCCCCGAGCACCTCGGCGCGCTGCACCGGACGGCTGAGGCATGGGACGACAGCGGGCTGCTGCCCTCTCTCCCGCCGTTCGGTGACTTCGCACCGCCGGCCGAAGCGGTGCCCGATGCTCCCGAAGGCGTCCGGAGCCGGCTCACGTCCGTGCTGGACGAGGCGAACGGGCCCGCGCAGATCATGGTCGGCCTCACCGCCCTGCTGCTCGCGGGAGCCGAGCGGCGATGACACCCCGTCGTACGGGTGGCCGTTGTCTTCGACCGTGCCACCCGCCACGGCAGTGATCAGGAGGAAGGCGTCGCGGGCGTGCTGGAGCTCCGCGAATCTCCGGCCGGGCCGGTCGGGCTGTTTCCGGATCCGCAGGCCATGGCAGGAGCGTGCGGCAACGGCCCGGCCTTCGCGGCGTCGCTGGCCAACGCCTGGCACGCCTCGCCTTGGCGGGACAGGGGCAGATGTGTGCTCTGGCGCGTCGCCGTCCACGATCATGCGACGCGGGCGCTCCGCATCAGCGGCGGCTCACTTGGCGCGGCCTTCGCCCTGGGCCTGCGGGAGTTGTTCCGGCATCCCCGTGCCCGCCGCCCCGGCGCGGCGGCGCTGCGCGGTCTGGTGTACGGCCTGCGCTCCAGAACCGCCGTGACCGGCCGTGTCGAAGAGACCGGCACGTTGCGGCACGTCAGCGGGCTGAGCGCCAAACTGCGGGTGGCACAGAGCAAACACTGGCGGCTCGTCGTCCCCGAGGAGAACCGGGGCGACGTCCCCGGTCGTCCGGCCGCGGTCAGGTTCGCCGTGAACCTGAGGCAGGCCGACCGGTACGCGCGGCAGTGGCGCGTCGGCCGTCTGGCCACGGCAGCCATGGTGCTCGCCGTGGCCGGGGCCACCGGCGTGGTCGTCGCGAAGGTCGACGCCGCCGCCGCTGAGCGCAGGCACACGGCCACGCGCCTCAGTGAGGTCTCGCGCACTCTGCTGGACCGTGACGTCGGGCTGGCGCAGTTGTTCGCGGCCGAGGCGTATCACTACGACGCGACCCGCAGACCCGAGCCGCCCTGTTCCACGCGGTGTCGGCCAGCCCCCACTTCGTACGCGGTCTGCAGGCAGGCGGGACGGATACAAGCCGACGGGTGTGGCCGTCTCGCCGTCGGGGCGGTTCGTGGCCGTCTTCGCCGGCAACGCGGACGACCTCCGTTTCCCCTCAGCTCGTGCTGCTCGACCTGACCGGCGGGCGGCCGGGCGATCATGGTGAAGGACGCGTACAGGCCTCTGTTGTCCTTCGTCGACGAGAAGCAGCTGCTGCGGATCGCCTGCGACTCGGCCGGGCGTGACATCACCACGGAGCAGTGGCGGCAGTACATGGGCACCGCACCGCCCGCGGTTCCGGCCTGCACGTGGTGAGGTCATGTCGGCCGGCGCGCACCCGCGGCATCCCCTGCACTGAGCCGCACCCCCCGTACGCGATCTGCAGAGAAAACCATGACCTTCAGCCTGACGTCACTGATCGTGGATGCCGCGCACCTGGGGGAGCGCGAGCTCGTTCCGACACCGGTTACGTCAGTTTCCCTTCACGGCGCGGCCAAGACGGAAGGCCGAGATGAGGAAGAAGACGCCGCCGGGGATGGCGTACCCCGCCGCGTTGATCAGCGTCGGGCTGTCCGCGGAGGCGCCGACGACGAACGACGCGCCGGCGAGTACGGAGATGCCGCCGCTGATGATCATCGGCCACTGGCCGCCCATCGTGCGGCGAGTGACACCGACGATCAGCTGGACCAGTCCGGCCACGACCGCCCAGGCACCCCACACCCGCAGCACCGCCGGGATACCGGACGCGCAGGCGACGGCCACGCCGACGGCGGTGATCAGACTGACCGCGATGTTCACGTACAGCAGGGCGGGTGATCCGGTGGTGCGCGACGCGCGGGCGTCGGCGATGGCGGCGGCCACGTCGAACAGCGGGTAGAGCACGAGCAGAGTGACCGCGAGCGCACCCAGGTTCGAGGCGGTCGTGAACATCACGAGGGCCCAGACGATGGCGAACGCGAACCGGACGAAGTACAGCCGCCGCAGTGCGGACGCGGTCGCGGAAATACCGGGCGAAGCAGTGATAGTGCTCATGGTGATCCTTTCGGTGGATGAGCGATGCGGAAAGCGGTTCGGCGCAGCTCGCGGTCGGTCCTCTCGATGCGACGCCCCTGGTCACGCCGGCCACTGATGCGTACGTCAGCACGACGAGCCGCTGCCGGACCGCCCTAGCTAGACCGATCGTTCTGTCTTGGGCACAGCATGGCAACCTGTCGCGCAGACTGTCAAGACCGAACGTTCTATCCGCTAAGGTGGTGGTATGCCCAGCCAATCCGAAGGCCGGCCGTCCGAAGCGCGGTCCCGGCTGCTCACCACGGCCACCCGCCTCTTCTACGCCGAGGGCATCCATGCCGTCGGCATCGATCGCATCGTCGCCGAAGCGCAGGTGACGCGGGCCACTCTCTACCGGCACTTCCCGGGCAAGGAAGACCTCGTCCTCGCCTATCTGGACGAGGTCGACCGAGCAGTGCGGGGTCAGGCGGACGAGGCCGTCGCCGCCGGACTACCGGCCGCCGGCACCATCCGGGCCCTCAGCGAGTCCATCGCCCAGGGCATCCGGTCCCCCGGCTTCCGGGGATGCGCCTTCCTCAACGCCGCCGCCGAGTATCCCGACCCGGAGTCGCCGGTGCACAAGGCCGTGCTCGCCCACCGCCACTGGTTCCTGGAAACCGTCACGGAACTGCTCGCGAAGATCCAGGAGACCGGCGCCGAGGCCGCTGCCCGCCACTTCGTGATGATGCGCGACGGCGCCATGGCCGCCGGTTGCCTGTTCGACCCGGTGCTGGTCTGCGAGACCTTCCTTCGCGGGGTCGAGAGGCTCCTGCAGGTCTATGCCGCCACCGACTACGACGGACCGGAGGGCGCCTGAAGCCGCAGGCCTCCGCTCAGGAGCGGCCGAGCCCTGCCCGCGGCCGCCGGCCGGACGGCGCGGCGGCGGTCTTTCCCTCAGGCCGGTGTCTCACAGCGGCGGGTAGGCGTTGGTGAGAAGTTCCTGGAACTGCGCCTCGAACCACTGCCCCGCCGCCGGGGCGTCCGGGAGCGCCCCGCCGGGCACGTTTCCGTTGTTCACCTGGAGGTATGCGGGGTCGCACATCGGGTCGTGCCGGGTGCCGTCCGGAGCCGTGACGTTCATGCTGGAGCCGTCGGAGACACCCGGCGGCTTGATCCAGGCGTACGCGTCGATGCCGGAGGCGGGGATGGCACGGGGTCGCTCGCCGAGCCCGGCGCCGGCCTGGTTGCACCAGTTGCCGACGCTGTGGCGGCGGTCCGTGCGGGATTCGTCCACGAACCGGTTCACGTCGACGGAGGTGCTGGTGTGGACCGGGCGGCGCCGGCCGCCCCAGCCGTTGCGCGAGGTGTCGATCACCATGCCGATGTCGGAAGCGAAGCCGGCCGCGATGAGCCGCTGCCGGAACGCCTGGGCGAACGAGAGCTCGTCCACGTAATCGTTCCCGGCGACCCACCGTGAGGTCTTCACCGGCAGGCCCATGTGGGTGTTGTAGTACGGCTCGACCAGGGCGCCGTAGCCGGCGACGTTCACCGTGAAGCCGTGCACGGGTGAAGGCGCTCCTCCGGTCGCGCCCACGATGCTCGCGAGCAGGCCCGCGGCCCGGCCGAAGTTGTCCGGATGGCCGACGACGCCGTGATGGGAGGCGTCGAGGTAGACGTACACGTTGGGGATGGCGTGCAGCCGGTTCACCGCGTACCGCAGCGCCTCGGGGTAGGCGCCGCTCGCCTGTACGGCGGCGCAGCGGCTGGTGGTGGCGGGCGCGAGCAGACCGGGCAGGAAGTCGGGCTCGACGATCGCCACGATGCGCAGCCGCTGGTAGGCCGGGTCGGCCAGGATCCCGGCGATCGGGTCGACGTACTCGTTCCGGTAACGGTTCAGGCCGTCGGACGCCAGGCTGAAGTCCCCGTTGGACACCAGGTGGGTGCAGTTGCGGTCCGGCAGGTCGTTCAGCACGATCTGGATCGTGAGCGGCCCCGAGCCGCCGGCCTGCAGGACGGCCTGGTTCAGATGCGCGCGTAGCCCGGGGAAGGAGGCGGTTCCCTCGATGGAGGAGACCCGGTCGAGCCAGACACCGGTCGAACTGGTCGCCACCGGCGCCCCGCCGGGCTGGGCCCTGGCCCACGCGTACCACCAGGGATCGACGTAGCCGCGGGCGGCCGCGTAGGGATTGTCGACGCGGACGTCCGCCGTCGCCGGGACCGACGTGAGGACCGGCAGGAGGATCGCCGCCGCGATCGTCGCCATGAGACGCGTTCCCAGACGCACCGCCACGCCGTGCCTCCTCGTCCGGTGACGTGTGAGTGACTTCGTCACCACGCACGATCCACTCGCCGGGCGGGCGCGTACAGCGTTCGATCGGACCGTCCGCCGCGCGCGGGTGAGCGCCCGGGAGCGGTCACCCGTTCTGATCTCGGCGAACGTCCGCGCCGCCCGATGCCGCCGCGTCCCGCCTCATGAAAGCTTCACGCGTGGCGGCGTGCCGTCCTCAGGATGGCCTCGGTCCTCATGGCCTCGGTCCTCATGGCATCGGGGCGGCCGGCTTCGTGACGCGGGCGCCGGTCATGACGAGGCCCAGGCAGACCAGGGCCACGGCGGCCACCGCCGTCAGCATGACCGGATAGGAGAGCCACGCCGACAGGGTCGCCAGCCCGGTGGGGAGCAGGAAGCCCGCGTAGGCGAGCGTGTAGTAGACACCGGTCAGGCCGGCCAGGTCGTCCGGGCCGGCCATGCGCTGGATCTCCAGCAGCCCGGACACCACGGCGATGCCGTAGCCGGCCCCCAGGGCGGCCGCCGCGACGGCCGCGAGCCACGGCGACAGCAGCACCGCGTTCGCCGCGCACAGCGCCGCGCCGAGGAGCATCACCGCCATCGCCGCCACCGGAGCCCGTCCCGCGCGCGATCCGGCCTCGCCCTGCAATTTCCTGGCCACGGGCTGCACGGCCGCCCCCGTGCCCAGGGTCAGCACGGTCAGTCCGGTCGCGTACGCGAGTCCCCAGTCACCGACGCGGAAGCCGACCAGCTGGGGCATGACCGCGTACGCGAGTCCGGCCGCGCCGAACACCCACGGCGCCATCGGCAGGACCACGAGCCGGAACCGCTTGCGTGCCGGTGCGGGGACACGCAGATCGTTCACCAGCGTCGCGAGGAGCCGCCGGACCGAACCCGTCCCGTGCGAGAGCGGCGGCCGTGTCTCGGGCACCCGCAGAAGCAGCACGGGTATCGCCACGGTGAGCAGAAGGTGGACGGCGTACGGGCTCACCATGGGCCACGGCCCCCACTGGGCCAGCACCCCCGCGACACCGGCGCCGAGCCCGAATCCGGCCGTCTGGCACAGTGCGGCGCGGCGTGCGGCGAGCCCACCGTCCGCCCCGGCCGACAGCTCCTTCACCCAGCTGCTGCCCACCGACATGGCGATGCCGACCGCGAGGCCGGTGATCAGCCTGCCCGCGTAGATGGGCCAGGCGCTCTGCCCGCCGAAGCAGAGCACCAGGCTCGCCACGGCGGAGGCGACGGCGCCGGCCGCGAGCACGGGACGTCGCCCGCGCCGGTCGGAGACGGGCCCGGCGAGCAGGAGCCCCGGCACGAGCCCGATGACGTACGCGCCGAGGAAGGCGTCGACGCTGAGCGTGGAGTAGCCGCCCAGCCGGCGGTACATCAGCAGCAGCGGGGTGAACTGGTTGCCGCCCCAGCCACAGGCGAACATCGCGACGGCGACGGCCCGCCAGGAGTCTGACGTGGGCGCGGAGGCAGGCGGCGATACGGCCTGCTGGGTTTCGTGCATGGGGAGGGTCGGACCTTCACAGGGATCGTGCGTGAGGAGGACGCGTCTCAGCGGTCGTCGCGGCCCGCCGTGTACGGCGAGCCGTGTGTCGCGGTGAGATGACCGAGCAGGGCCGAGGCGAAGGCGGCGGCGTCGCCGCCGAGGAGGTGCTCGAGGAGGGCCTCGTGCTCGTCGGCCAGCAGGGACAGCCGCTGCGGCCGCGGGCGCAGCGCGGAGATGCTCATCCGCCGCTGCCTGTCGCCGAGCGTGGCGTAGAACCGGCTGGCCAGCCGGTTTCCGGACGCTTCGACGATGCAGCGGTGGAACGACTCGTCCGCCTCGGCGAATCGGCCGATGTCCGCGGCCTCGGCCAGGGCCCGCTGACGCCGCAGCAGCTCTCGCATCTTCGTGTGGTGTTCATCCGGCAGGCCGTCTCGCGCGATGCGCTCCGCGGCGGACCGTTCGAGCGCCAGCCGCAGCTCCAGCACGTCCGCCGCCTCTCCAGGCGGCACCGGCACCACCACCGCGCCGCGCTTGGGGTGAAGCGCCAGCAGCTCCTCCGACTCCAGCCGCAGGAAGGCCTCCCGGACAGGCGTCCTGCTCACGCGTACCCGCTCGGCGATCTCACCCTCGCTGATGAGGCTGCCGCCGGGCAGTTCGCCGGAGAGGATCAGCTCCTTGGTCACGGCGTACGCGGTGTGGGCGGCGGACGGGCGTTTCGCGGGATCGGCCATGTGAGGAGCCTAGCAGTATGGATACAAGCTTGTATCTATGAGGGTGTGCGCCGGGCGGACGCGCCGCGGACGGTCCCCGTTCCCGGCGTCCGGCCCCGCACCGGCCAGGGCGGCGCGGTGACGGCGTCCTCCGGAGAAGTTAGGCTTACCTAAGAATCTGACGAAGGGATTTCCGATGGCGACGACCGAACCGGTGCGGCGCACGCCCCCCGTGACCACGGGCGTGGTGGTGCGTACCGAGCGGCTGACCCCGCACATGATCCGCGTGGTGCTCGGCGGTGAGGGGCTCGCCGGGTTCGGTGCGGGCGAGTTCACCGACCACTACGTGAAGCTGCTGTTCCCGCTGCCGGGAGTGGCCTACCCGGAGCCGTTCGACATGGCCGTGATCCGTGCCGAGCTGCCGCGCGACCAGTGGCCGAAGACGCGGACCTACACCGTGCGGGCCTGGGACCCCGGTGCGCGGGAGCTGACCGTCGACTTCGTCTACCACGGCGACGAGGGACTGGCCGGCCCCTGGGCGCTGCGGGCCCGGCCGGGTGACGTGATCCGTTTCCTGGGCCCCGGCGGGGCGTACGCGCCGAGCGCGGAGGCGGACTGGCACCTGCTGGCAGGGGACGAGAGCGCGCTTCCGGCGATCGGCGCCGCCCTGGAGCGGCTCCCGGCCGAGGCCCCCGCCCGGGTGTTCCTGGAGGTGGAGGACCCGGAGGAGGAGCAGAAGCTGCCGACGGAGGGCGACGCGGAGATCGTGTGGCTGCACCGCCGAGGCGGGCAGGTGGGCGAGGCGCTGGTGCGGGCGGTGCGGGAGCTGGAGTTCCCCGCGGGCGTCGTGCACGCATTCGTCCACGGTGAGGCGAACTTCGTCAAGGAGTTGCGGCGATACCTGCGCGTGGAACGCGGCCTTCCCCTGGAGCAGCTGTCGATCTCCGGCTACTGGCGGCGGGGCCGTGACGAGGACGGCTGGCAGTCCTCCAAGAGGGAGTGGAACCGCGGCATCGAGGAGGAGGAGTCCGCCGCCCTCGGCGGCTGACCCGGGGCGTCCGCGCCGGCCCGCCGGGTGCGGGCCGTTTTAGATCCCCGTTATGCGCTCGCGGCTATGGTGACGCCCGACGATGTCTCGGTGAGCGTTCTCGGGAGTGCTCATGTCACAGCGGAAGGTGAAGCGCATGCGCGCCGCCATGCGGCGCGAGGAGGCCAGACGGCGCGAGGAGCGCAGGCGGCTGGTGCGCAGGATCACGTACGCCGCCGCCGCCGTCGTGGCGGTGGTGGCCGTGGCGACCGGGGTGCTGGTGTTCACCTCTGTCGGCGCGACGAACACGGCCACGCCCGCGGCGAACACCTCGCCGCCGGTGTCGACGGCGGGACCCGTCAAACCCTCGGCCACGCCGTCTGCGCCCGCGTCGCCCGCGTCGACGTCCGCCGGCGCGTCACCCGAGGCGACGGCGTCCAGCCGCTGACGGGGCCCGGAGGGCCGGGTCAGGCACGGTGGCCGGGCGGCGGTTCACCCCGGCAGGACGGGGTCCGCCGCGCCCGGCCTATCCGACGACCCCGGAAACGCTGGGCGGCCAGATGCCGACGTTCAGGAGCCGGTGCGCGTAGAAGTAGGCCACGAGCTGACTGCGGTTGCTGCAGGCGAACTGGACGAGCAGCTTGCTGATCCGCTCCGCCACGGTGTATCGGCTCAGGTGCATCTCACGGGCGATCCTCGTCGTCGTGTAGCCCCTGGCCAGCATGACGATCAGCCATCTGTCGCGATCATTTATCAGGCCGTCGGAAACAGGGTCCATGTGCAGTCCCGGGTCGGATCGCCGTTCGATGAAAGAGAGCCTGGTCGGGTCCCTTTGCGGCGACCCTAGAAAGGGGCGCTTAACGATCGGTATGGCCTGACCATGGCCCCGGTTACGGCCCTCCCGGCCGCGTCGGTAGCCCACGTTTGTGGGGTTGTGTTACCTGCTCGTCCCCGGCTCATACTCGACCTGCGACGCGTTACGGCGAGGCCGGGGACGAGCGGAGAGCCGCTCACATCGCTCAGGAGCACACCGACAGCGGGAGGGCGAAGTGAAGGGCAGGCTGTGTTGCGAGATGTCGTGACGGCCGTGGGGCTGACCAAACGCTATCGGGGCAGCGAGAAACCGGCCGTGGACGGCGTCTCCTTCGAGATCGCCCAGGGAGAGACCGTCGGACTCCTGGGCCCCAACGGCGCCGGCAAGACGACACTGATCAAGATGATCTGCGGAGTCACCACCCCCACCTCCGGTGAGATCCGGGTCTTCGACGCCGATCCGGTGCGCCAGCCCGTCCTCGCGAAGAGCGGCATTGGCGCGATGCACCAGACCGGCCCGTTCGACATGATGCTGCCGGCGCTCGACAATTTGCGGATCGCCGCCAGGTTCCGTGGGCTGCGGTGGCGCGACGTGCGGCCGTGGGCGTCGGAGGTGGCCGACTTCCTCGGCCTCACCGGTGCGATGCAGCGCCTGGTCTTCCAGATGTCGGGAGGTCAGCGGCAGCGGTTGCAGCTGGTGCGGGCGCTGCTCACCATCCCGCAGTTGCTCATCCTCGACGAGCCCTCCGCCGGCCTGGACGTCGCGGGACGGCGCCATATCGAGCGCTTCGTGACGTGGCTGCGCGAGGAGCACGGTGTGACCGTGCTGTGGACCAGCCACCACATCGACGAACTCGAGCGCAACAGCCAGCGCGTCCTGGTCGTCGACCGGGGCAAGGTGCTGCGCTTCGCCAAGCCACGCGAACTCGTGGAGGAGTTCGGCAGCACCCACCTGCTGGTGACCGTCGAGGACCCCGCCGCGGGCGCACTGGTGGCCGCCTGGGCGGAGTCCGCCGGGCTCAGGGCGAAGGCCGAGGACGACGAGGTGCGCATCGACGACGCGAACGTGCGAGACGTGCTGCCGGAGTTGTCCCGATACTGTCAGGACCACGGGATCGCGATCACCGGAGTGTCGACCGCCGTGGACTCGCTCGAGGAGGTCTTCCTCCGGATGACCGGGAACGAGGGGTGACGATGGCCGCCGGGCTGCACTTCCACACCGCGCCCCCCGCCCGCACCGCGAGGGCGGCGGACCTGTCCGCGGTGCTCTACCGGGAGTACGCGCTGCTCGCCCGCAACCGGGTCTACCTCATCCTCGGCCTGACGCCGATGCTGGTGTACCTGCTGCTCGTGAACACCTCGCTGAGCAACCTCGTCAGGGTCGTCGACTACAAGGGCGTCAGCGTCGGGTTCGCGGTCTTCCTGCTCCCCATGACGCTGGCGATGTCGGTCGTCAGCGCGGCGGGCACGTCCGCCATGGCCGTGTTCCAGGAGGAGATGAGCGGGGTGGCCACGCAGCTGTGGTCCTACCCCATGCGCAGGTCGCGCTTCCTGCTCGGCAAGATGATCGCCGGAGTGTCGCTCGTGCTGGGGCAGACCCTGCTGGGCCTCGCCGTCGCGGCGATCATGTTCGACCTCCCGTTCGGCGCGGAGAACTGGCTCGGGCTGCTGACGGCGCTCACGCTTTCGGCCCTGGCGCTCAACGGGCTGTACCTGGCGGCCGCGATCACGATCACGGACTACCAGGCCTTCATGGTGCTGTCGAACGTGTCGATGCCCGTTCTCGTCTTCAGCGCCCCCTCGATGTACACCACCGAGAGCATGCCCACCGTGCTGCAGTGGATCTCCGTGGTCAACCCGCTGACGTACGCCATCAACGGCATGCGGGACGCCGCGGTCTTCGGCTTCGGCGAGGCATGGGTGGACCTGCTCGTGCTCGCGGTCATGGCGGCCGTCGGCTACGCCGTGGGCGGCCGGGCCCTGCTCAAGCGCGCCGGCAACATCTGACCCCACCACCTGGGCCCGCACCACCTGGGCCCGCAACAACCGAGCCGGCCACGTCCGAGCCCGCACCATCCGACCCCGCCGGCTCGATCCCGGCACCACTTCGGCAGTCACTTCGTTCAGGGCAAGGGGACGATGCGGACAGACACCTCCTCCCACTCATGGATCCTCTCCCTCTCCGACCAGTCGAAGGTCCGGTTGCCGGGGACGGACCGGGCCAGGGACCCGGCCGCCTCGCTGGAGATGGCCGGCCGTGCGGCGCGCAGAGCCGGCGTCACCCGGGTCGCGGACATCACGATGCTCGACACGATCGGCATCCCGACGTTCCAGGCGATACGGCCCACCGCCCGGACCCTCGCCGTCTCCCAGGGGAAGGGCGCCACCCCCGACCTGGCGAAGCTGTCCGCCATGATGGAGGCCATAGAGCTCTGGCACGCGGAGCAGCCCATGCGGCCGGTCACCACGGCCTCTCCCCGCGAGGTGGCCGGGGAACTGGGCTACGACGTCCACGCTCTGCCGCTGTGCACGCCGGCCCTGCTGCACGACGGCCTGCCGGTGGACTGGGTCGCCGCCAGGTCGCTCGCCGACGGGTCGCGGAGCCTCGTCCCGAGGGACGTGGTGGAGTTCACCCTCGTCCGCAGGACGGGCTGGAACCCGCCGGCGTTCTTCTCCTCGACCAACGGCTTGGCCAGCGGGAACACGCGGGCGGAGGCCGTCCTGCACGCGTTGTACGAGGTGATCGAGCGGGACGCGGTGACGGCCTTCGTCACCGGCGGCGACCCGGGCGTCCAGGTCGACCCGCGCTCGCTCGGGTCGCCGGTCGTCGACGACCTGTGCGTGACGATGGAGCAGGCCGGGATCCGCCTGGAGGCGAGGTCCCTCACCTCCCCGACCGGGCTGCCGTGCTTCGTCGCCCGGATCACCTGCGACGACTATCCTCCGCCGTTCATGGGCTTCGGCTGCCACCTGAGCTCGGAGATCGCGCTCAGCCGCGCCCTCACCGAGGCCGCGCAGGCCAGGCTGGGCTACGTCTCGGGCGCGCGCGACGACCTGCGGCCCGACATCCAGGACGACCTGGGCGCCAAGCGCCGGCCGGAGCCGGTGGGGGAGGCCGGTGCGCCGATATCGCCCATGCACGCGCACGAGAGCCTGGTCGACGACCTGGAGGACGTGGTGAAGCGGGCCGCGGTCGCCTTCTGCCACGCACCCCTCGTCGTCGACCTGACGAGGGAGGACGTCGCAGTTCCCGTCGTCAGGGTGCTCGCGCCGGGGAGTCGCGTCTGCGCGGAGATCTTCTGATGAGCAGGGGTTTCCCGATGAGCGGGGCTTTCCGGAGAGTGAGGGTGTCCTGATGAGCTCGCACAACGTGGTCGTCTACGCCGGCCCGACGATCTCCCGTGACGAGGTCCTGAGCGTCGTGCCGCACGCGCGGGTGCGGCCGCCCGTGGCCCGGGGCGACCTCCTCGCCGAGACCTGGAGCCCCGACGACACCGCCGTCATCATCGACGGCTACTACCGTGAACGGCTGTCGGTGGGCCACAAGGAGATCCTCTGGCTGCTCGACGAGGGCGTCCACGTCATCGGGGCGGCCAGCATGGGCGCGTTGCGCGCGGCGGAGCTGAGCCCGTACGGAATGAGCGGCGCCGGGACCGTCTTCGACATGTACGCGCTCGGCGAGGTCGACGGCGACGACGAGGTCGCCGTGGTGCACGGACCAGCCGACCGCGGATACCCCGCCGGGACGGCGGCGCTGGTCAACATCCGGTACGGCTGTCGCGAGGGCGCGCGGACCGGCCAGATCCCGGCGGCGGCCGGGGAGCGGATCGTGCGGGCCGCGAAGGCGCTGCCCTTCATGCGGCGGACCTGGCGCGAGCTGGACGCGGCGGTGGACTCCGGCGACCGCCCCTGCCTCGCGACGCTGGAGCGGCTGATCGGCACGGGCGAGTGGGACGTCAAGCGGCTGGACGCGATGGCGGCGCTGCGGGCGGTCGGCGAGCGCCCCGGCGAGGGGCCTGGCCAGAGGTCCGCGGACTGGGCGGCCGGCACGGTGCTGACGGGGATCACCCACTACGAGGCGCTCAAATGGCGGTCGAGGCGTGAGTACGCGCCGGGCAGGTGGATGACCGACCTCGACGTCGTGAACGCCGGGCGGTTGTTCGGCGACGACTATCCCCGCCTGCACGAGGAGACGCTGACCGGCCTGCTGACGGATTTCGCCGCAGCGGAAGGCCTCGGCCTGGAGGCGTACGCCCGCGCGAGGCTCGGGGTCGCCGAGCCCGCCGCCCTGCCGCCCGTCCTCGCGTCGTGGCTCACGGAAACGGAGCTCGCCGTTCTGCCGGCCGCCGACCGGCTCCGGCTGGTCATGGTGCGGGTCTGGCCGAGCTGGCAGTCGGAAGACTGGAGGCCGGTGGTCCTGGAACGGGTCAGGGAGTCGGACGACTGGCGCGAGTGGTCCGAGATCGTCGCCCGAGCCGACGAGGCCGCGGAGCGGACCCGCGGCAGGCTCGCCGTCCCGCCGCCGGAGATCTGCGCGAAGATCTTCCTCCGCCACTGGCACCGCGAGGGGACCCCGGCGAAGGTGGAGCTGGCCCGGCGGGGCTTCACCGGCATGCAGGAGCTGGGACACACCGTCAGGAGGTTCTTCGCCCTCGACGTCGAGAACCGCCGGCGTGCCCCGTGAGGAGAGGGGCATGACAGCGACCACGCTCGAGCAGCCGTTCGACCCGGCGGCCGCGCGGCATCGTCCGAACCCCCACCCGTTGTTCCACCGCATGCGCGAGCACGCGCCGGTCTACCGGTACGTGAGCCCGGCGAGCGGCCGGGTGCTGTGGTACCTGACGCGGTACGCCGACGTGCAGCGCGCGCTGCTCGACCCGGACGTCGGGCGCCAGCTCGACCGGCTGCCCCCCGATCTCGCCGCGCCGCACCGCCGGGCGGAGAGCCGTGACCCGCTGGCCATGCTGCGGCGCAACGTGTTCCATCTCGATCCGCCCGACCACACCCGCATACGCCGGCTGATGGCGCCGGCCTTCGGCGCCCGTACGGTGGCCGCGCTGGAGCGGCACGTCCACCGGGTCGCCGGCGAGCTGGTGGACGGCATGGCGGCCGCCGGAGGCGAGGCCGACCTGATCGGGGACCTGGCGCTGCCGCTGCCGATCCTGGTCGTCGCCGAGCTGCTCGGCCTGCCCTTCGAGGACCGCGCCCGGCTGCGCGGGTGGAGCGACGAGATCGTGGGCAGCGGAGACCCGCTCCGGGTGCGCCGCGCCGGCGTGGAGTTCATGGCGTACGCCAACGAGAGGATCGACGAGCGGCGGGCGCATCCGGGGGAGGACCTGCTGTCCCGGCTCGCCGAGGCGGAGCGGACGGGCGCGATCGGCCGCGTCGAACTGATCTCCAGCGTGTTCCAGCTGCTGCTCGCCGGAGACGAGACGACGGTCAACCTGATCGGGAACGGCGTGCTGGAGCTGCTGCGGCACCCCCGCGAGCTGGAGCGGCTGCGCGCGCGCCCGGAGCTGATCGGTTCGATGGTCGAGGAGGCGCTGCGGTACAACGGCCCGGTCGGGCACTCCCGGCCGCTGTACGCCCTCGCCGACGTCGAGATCGGCGGCACCGTGATCCCCCGTGGGGACATCGTCGTGCCGGTGCTGCTGGCGGCCAACCGCGACCCGGCGGTCTTTCCCCGGCCGGACGTCTTCGACATCGGCCGCAGCCCGAACCGTCACCTGGGCTTCGGTCACGGCGCCCACTTCTGTCTCGGCGCGGCGCTGGCGCGGCTGCAGGCCACCGCCGCCGTCGGCGCGCTGGTGCGCCGCTTTCCCGGGATCGCCCTGGCGGTCGACCCCGCCGGCCTGGAGTGGACGCCCGACCTGTTCCTGCACGGCGTACGCCGCCTGCCGCTGCGGCTACGCGCTCACCAGACACCCGTCGGACGCCGAGAGGAACCGGCCAATGAGTGACCGACCGCCGAGCGACCGACCGCGAGGCCTCGCGGGATACGCGAATTTGTCCCGGAAGGCCTTCGGGTACGCGTCCTCGCAGATCCTCTACGCGGCCGTCCGGCTCGGAGTGCCGGACCTGCTGGCGGAGGGACCCGCACCGGTGACACGGCTCGCGGAGTCGACCGGATCCGACCGGCACGCGCTGTACCGGCTGCTCCGCGCGCTGGTGGTGCTGGGCGTGGCGGAGGAGGGCGAGCCCGGGTGGTTCGGGCTGACGGAGCAGGGGCAGCCGCTGCGCGCCGACCATCCGTGGTCGATGCGCTCCAGTCTCCTGCTGCTCGGCGACCCCGACACCTGGCGGGCATGGGGGGCGCTGACCCACAGCGTGCGGACCGGTGAGGCGGCGTGGGACCACGTGCACGGCAGTCCGCTGTTCGCCCATCTCGCCCGCCACCCGGAACTGTCGGCGGTGTTCAACAGGGCGATGCGCGAGGGCACCGAACGGATCGCGCCCGCGCTCCCCATGGCGTACGACTTCACCGGCGCCCAGACCGTGGTCGACGTCGGCGGCGGGAACGGCTCGCTGCTGGCCGCGGTGCTGGCCGCGACCCCGGGCCTCAAGGGAATCCTGTTCGACACCGCCGAGGGGGTGACGGGCGCCGCGGAGGAGCTCCGGCGGGCGGGGCTGGCCGACCGATGCTCCATCGAGACCGGCGACTTCTTCGAGGCCGTGCCCGAGGGCGACGTCATGCTGGTGAAGGGCGTCCTGCACGACTGGGACGACCGGCGCTGCGTCGCCCTTCTGCACAGTTGCCGCAGGTCGATCGCGGCGGACGGCCGCCTGCTCGTGCTCGAGCCGGTGATGCCGTCAGGCCTCGGCACGCCGGAGGCGGCAGGAGCCGTAATGAGCGACATCGCCATGCTCGTCTACACCGGCGGCAGGGAACGCGGGATGACCGAGTTCCGGGACCTGTTCGCCGCGGCCGGCTTCGGCCTGGCCGAGGTGACTGCCCCGCTGGGGGGCTCGGCGATCCGGGCTCTCGTCGCGATACCGGCCTGAGCTCCGCTGCCCGCGGAAGCTCCGGGGATTCGTCCTGCTGCGCGTGGCGGGCAGCATTTGTCAGACACTCCCAGCGGGCAGCCCCTTGATGCCCGCGCGACTCCGGCACGCCCGTGACATGGCAGCACACCTGCACCGGCAGCCCTTCTTCGGCTATCACCGCGATGGCATCGACCGCCTTTTGGGGATACCGCCTCTCGCAGCTGCTCACTGGCCCGCCACGTCACCGCCAGCTCGGTCTCCAGGTCGGCGATCCGACGCCGGGCGGCCACCTGCCGCACGGTGCGGCCGAACTGCAGCAGGTCCAGGACTTTGCGACGGCACTCGGGGGATAGCTCCTCGGCATGCTGACCTCTCGGGGTTCAGGCATGCAAGTCATCCAAAATGACTCCACGAAAGCCGGTGAACATCACCTGCACGAAAGTCGGAGTGGTTCAAACGTGATCCACTCACAACGTGCACCGTTCATCTCGCACTGCCGCCCTGCGGGATGCCGGCCAGGGGGTCATGGCCTGGTCAGCGGAATGAGCACCTCATCGACGATGGAGGCGATCTCGCCGGAGTCCACGAGACCGCCCTCCCATGCCTGGAGGAGGATCACGCGTGGCCCGACTGAGACAATGCGCGGGGTGAGGCTGCGGGGTGCGGCTTCGCCGCGTTCGACCGCCTGGCGCAGGACGGACAGCAGTACTTCCTGGTGCGGGCGGATCACCAGCCGGTGGACCTGCTCGAACAGCTCGGGATGGCGGTGGCGGTGGGCGATGAGCGGGAGCAGCGCGCGGCCGCGCGGCTCGTCGAGCGCCCGTACGAAGTGCTCGAGCAGGGTGATCAGGTCATCGCGCAGCACGCCCGTGCCGGGCGGCGCCGGCGGGTCGCCGAAGCCGGTCGCGGGGTCGCTCAGCGCGGCGAGGACGAGTTCGGCCGGGGTGGACCAGCGCCGGTACAAGGCCGCTTTCCCGGTCCCGGCCGCGGAGGCGATCTTGTCGAACGTCAGCTCCTCGAAGCTGCTCCCGGCCAGTTCGCTCAGGACGGCCTGGAAGATCGCGGTGGTGAGCGCGTCTCCGCGGCGGCGGGTGGGACTCATGAGGACGGATATATCACGCTACTTCGCCGTGCTAGCCTCCATTAGTGAACAAAGTTGTTCCTTATTAGAGGTGGGTGACCCATGTCCAGTGATGGCAGGACAGCCTTACGCAATGTGCGGGTCTTCGATGGCGAGCGGCTCGGCGAGCCCCGCACCGTCGTCATCGACGGTGCGCTGATCGGCGACGATCCCGCAGGGGCGGAGGAGATCGACGCGGCGGGGGCGGCGCTGCTGCCCGGGCTGATCGACGCGCATGTCCACCTGCACGACCCCGGGAACCTGGCCGCCCTGGCCGCCTGGGGAGTGACGACCGGACTCGACATGGCCTGCTGGCCTACCGAGCGGGTGGCCTCGCTGCGCGAGACCGAGGGAGCGGCCGACTTCCGTACTGCCGGTCTGCCCGCGATCGGGCCGGGCGGCCACCACGCCCGCATGCCGGGAATGCCGCCGGAAGCCGTCATCCTGACGGCAGCCGATGCGCGGCGGCACGTCGAGGCGCGGGCGGCGGAAGGTGCCGACTACATCAAGGGCGTCGCCGAGGCTCCCGGCGAGGGCGGGCCGCCCGCGGACGCGCTGCGCGCGCTGGTGGAGGCGGCGTGCGAGTACGGGCTCAAGACGATCGTGCACGCCGCCACTCCGGGCGCCTACACGATGGCAGTGGAGTCGGGAGCGGAGTTCGTCACGCACACGCCGATCGCCGGCGGGATCAGGGCGCACGACGTGGCCGCGATGAGGACCGCCGGCCAGAGGTCCATCCCGACGATCACCATGATGGAGGCGTTGCTCACCGCCTTCGTGACCTCCGGCCCGCCGCCTGGGCGTGCCGACCACCTGGGGGAGGTGCTGGGCGACGTCGGCCGTCTGCACCGGGCCGGTGTTGAGATCCTCGCCGGGACGGACGCGAACGCTGAGTCGTCCGCACCGCTGCCCGTGCCCCACGGCGAGAGCCTGCATCACGAGTTCGAGCTGATGGCGCGGGCCGGAATGACGCCGGTGGAGATCCTGCGCTCGGCGACCGTGCTGCCCGCCCGCGCCTTCGGCCTGGCCGACCGGGGCGCCGTCCGGCCGGGCATGCGGGCCGACCTGTTGCTGGTCAACGGCGACCCGACCCGGGACATCACGGCCACCCGCGACATCCGCGCCGTCTGGTGCGCCGGTCACCCCGTCACTCCGGCCACCGCTCGCGAACCCTGAACCCTGAGCGGCTGCACGAACGGAGGTTCCGTAACCGCAGCGGCGTCGAGCGGATCGAGGCAGTACCGCCACACGCCGGCGACGGCCCCCGCAGTCGACAACGGCGCTCGACGTTCCGGTCGACCTCGACGGAACGGATCGACCGGTTTCCTGAAGGCCATGTCACCACTACCGCCCACCGTCACTCAACCAGCATCCGCTGCATTCGCCAGGAAGGACCGGTTGATCTCGATCAGGTGATCAAGCGCTTCCCTGGCGGCCATGAGGCTGTCGATCGTCGAGGTGAGGCGGGTTCGCTCATGGTTCATGACGGCCAAGGCATGCAGGGCCTTGGCCGTGGTGGGCTCCGACATGCAGGGGACCATCTGAGCGATGCTCATGGTGGACATGCCGGCGGCCAGGAATGTCTGAATCAGCGCCACCCGCTCGACGTGATCGTCGTTGTAGCACCGCTGGCCACTGGGCGATCTCGTGCTGACCAGCAGGCCCTGCTGCTCGTAATAGCGCAGCGATCGACGGCTTGCTCCTGTCCGGGCCGACAGCTCACCGATCCGCATCTCAACTCCTCGTGTGCATTGCGTCACAATGCCTTGCCCATGACATCGATGTGAGTGTTTAGCGTAATCCCGTAGCTCGCAACCCGGCGCCGGGGCAGGCGGTCGCCTCCCCCGTGCCGCGAGGACGAAGGAAGCAAAGCATGATCAAGTTCGCCTACATGATCAACCGTGTCGGGGGAATGACCCTCGAGGAATTCGTTGATTACCACCGAAACCACCACGCCCCATTGTTCGCCTCCATCCCGGAGGCGCGACGGTATGTGAAGAAGTACACCGTCTCTCACCCGGTCCCCGCCGACGGCTACCCGAGCCCCGGCTACGACGGCCTCACTGAGATCTGGTTCGAAACCTGGGCGGACCATGACGCCTTCTTCGGATCGAAGAATTACAAGGAGCTGCTGAACCCGGACGAAAGCAAGTTCATCGATTTGGATTCGGTGGTGGTCATGGTCACCGAAGAAAAGGTCGTGATCTGATACGCGCTGCAGGCGGAGCTGGACGACGAGGCGGAGCCTGTCGTCCAGCTCCGCAGCGAACGGCTCAGGACGCGACCGTCATGCTACTTATCTGCGTGATCGTCTTGGTGATTCCGGTGGTCAGCCTGTTGCACGTCCCGCCGAATCTCGGCTGGGCGTACCGCTCAGCGTGGTGGCGTACCGCGAGCGCAGCCACGCGGCCAGGGCGGGATACTGCCCGATCGCCTCCTCGCCGGTGAGGAGGGGCTCCGCCCGCCCGATCAGCACGCGGGCGATCTCCGACCTGTCCGGCGCGGTAGCGGGGGAAAGCAACGTCTGGAGGCCGAAGAACTCGGCGGCGAGTTTCGGGCTGCTCAGCTTCGCCTGGGCCAGGCGGGTGCGGATCTCGCGTTCGAAGGTGTTCGGCTCACGTCGCGGAGTCCCGTCGAGCCCCGCCCGTTCACCGGCCCCTGCGCGAGCCCTTGCGCCGGCCCCTGCGCCGGCCCGTTCACCGTCTGCCTCGATCGCCATGCGCCATGACTGCTCCGCCTCCGCCGCGAGGGCGGCCTGCAGCCCGGCGAACAGGGACGGCTCCATCCCGTGCCGTGCCAGTTCCTCGCGCAGCCTGAGCGCGCCCAGCGCGGCGACCGACATCCCGTGCGAGTGCACGGGGTTCACCGCGACGGCCGCGTCGCCGACGACGGCGAGACCGGCGGGCAGGGGCGCCCGTTCGAAGAACCGCCTCCTGTTGGCGGTGTCGCGGTAGGGCCGGACGGCGCCGAGGGGAGTGGCCTTCCCCATGAGGTCCGCCACGATCGGGTGCCGCAGCGAGCGCGCGAAGGCCGCGAAGCCATGCTCGTCCGTCGGCGGCTCGCCGCCCCTGGTGCCGGTCAGCGTGACGATCCACCGGCCGTCCTCGACAGGGAACAACGTCGCCCCCCGAGCCGGCCGCCCTTTCTCCGCCCCGGGGTGCAGCATGATGGCCGGAATCGTGGCGGCCAGGTCGCCGGGCGCCCGGTAGAGGCGCGTGGCGTAGGCCAGCCCGGTCGCGACCGACACCTCCTCGATGTCCCCGGCACCGATCTCGGCGAGCCACCGGGGTGACCGCGACCGGCGTCCCGTCGCGTCGACGACGAGGTCCGCGCGTACGGTCCCGGGCGGGGCGCCCCGCCGGCTGACCGAGACACCGGTGATCCTGGCCGTGTCCCCGGTGAGCCCGAGCGCCCGCGTGTCGTCCCAGACCTCGACATCGCCGCCGCCGAGCGCACGCCGCCGCACCACCTGGTCCAGCAGCCCTCGAGTGCAGGAGATCAGGTGGGCACCGGTGTGGAGACGGCGGAACCAGCCGTCGGCGGAGTAGATGAGGGCGTCGCCGGGGAGGTCCCGCAGGTTCGCGCCGCTCGCGAGCAGGGCGTCGACCGTTCCGGGCAGCAACGCGTCCAGCGCTCGCGCCCCGCCGGCCACGAGTACGTGGCTGTGGTGCGACTGCGGCAGCCCCCGCCGCGGGCGCGGACCGGACGGATAACGGTCGCCCTCGATCAGGATCACCTCGTCCGCGTGCCCGGCGAGCACGGTGGCGGCGAGCACGCCCGCGAGGCCACCCCCGAGGACGACCGCCCTGCTCACGGCACGAGGCCCGGCGAACGCGTCACGACGGTGACTCTTCCCCTGCCGCGGGCTCCTCGGCGGGGATCTCCTCGATGAGGCCCTGCTCGATCATGGAGCCGATGAACTCCTCGACGTCGGCCAGGATGCGCCTGCTCATCGCGGAGTTGCTGCCGGCGAACTCGCGGGAGAGCCTGAACATGACCGGCTCCCGTTCGCCGTCGCTCGCGACCAGCTTCCATATCCGGGAGCCGGTGTCGTTGAGGCTGTGGAAGTCGCCCGTCTCGGTGTTGTAGAGCGAGACGCCTTCCCCGGTCTCCTGCCAGATCACGGCCTCGCTGATCCGCAGTGACACACTGACCTCCTCTATATCGGCGTGATGGGAAGCAACTCGCCGACCCTGACGGTGCCGCGCGAGGGGGGAACGTAGGTCTTCCAGTCGTCGAAGACGGGGTGGACGTCGCCGTTGACGACCAGGCGGGGTGTCGTCATCGCGCGGTCGTCGGCGGCGAGCTCCGACGGGCTGACACCGGCCTCCAGCCACAGCTGCGTGGCGATGCCGTGCCGCAGGATCCGGCACTGGTGGCGGCTGTTGCGCCGCAGGTCTTTGGACTCGGCCATGTGCGCCGCCCGGCATCCGCCGCCGCAGGACGCCTTGATGTAGCACTTCGCGCAGTCGGCGTGGTAGTCGCCGCCGAGCACCGTGCTGGTGCGCATCCCGCGCAGGAGCGGCCCGGCGAAGATCTCCGACAGCGGCTGCCGCCGTACGTTGCCCGCGTGGTGTGACCGTCCGGTGACGAGCTTGCACGGATACACGTCGCCCAGCGAGTTGACGTAGATCTCGTTGCCGCCCATCCCGCAGTTGGCCTTCACCGAGCACGGCGTGATCGGCCTCGGGCCGTCCGGCAGCAGCTTGCCGGCGGCCGGAGACGTCCAGGTGATCCGCTGGATCCGCATGTGGTCTTCCCAGCCGAAGTCGTACTCGTCGGTCTCGCCCCGGCCCAGGTCGTTGTGGTACATCAACCGGATGCTGTGGACGTCGAGCCCCTCGGCGAACCTCGCGAAGTCCTCCAGCTCGTCCACGTTGTCTGAGGTGACGATGTGGTTGATGCGCGGCACCACACCGGCGTCGTTGAGCAGCCGCAGGGCGCGGTGGGTCCGGGCGAAGGAGCCGGCGCCGCGGGTGCGGTCGTGGGTCTCGGCCGTGCCGCCGTCGACGCTCACCGTGACCATGCCGAAAAGCTCGGCGAAGCGCCTGGCCTGCGCGGGCGTCCTGATCATCGTGGCGTTGGTGACGATGTTCGACGTCAGCCCGCTGTCGTTGGCGTGCTCCACGATCCGGAACAGGTCCTTGCGGAGCATGGGCTCGCCGCCGGTGAAGATCATGGTCGTGGCCCCGATGGCGGCGACCTGGGAGACCAGGTCGAGCGACTCGGCGGTGCTGAGCTCCCCGGGGAGGCACTTCTCCGATGAGGCGTAGCAGTACGGGCAGCGGAGGTTGCACCCGTCGGTGATCGCGTAATACACCTGGAGGAGCGCCGGCTCCTTGACGCTGAGCCTCGGACGGTTCCCGTTGTAGTAGACGATGCAGTTCAGGATGAGCTTGGCGAGGGCCCGATCGGTCTCGTCGGTCTCGTCGAGGGGGGCCGGCTCCCCGCCCGCCCCCGGGCGGGACAGGGCCGCCAGGACGGCGAACTCGCGCGCGTCGAGGACGCATCGGCCGCCCACCTGCGGGTTGACGACCAGGTACCTCTCGTCGTGCACGAAGTAGGTCAGGTCCGCCGGTACGTCGATCAACGAGCGGTTCCGGGCGAGTTGTCCAGGCATCATTCCCCTTTGCGCTCCCAGCCGCAGGTGCGGCCCCAGATTCTGTGGGCGACGCGCGGCCGGAGCCGCACCCGCGAACCTCCTGACTAGTTCGCCCCGGACCCGGAGCCCGACCAGGCCCCGCACAGGCACTTGCTCTCGACCGGAACGGTGTGGGCCTCCACCTCGGGCCGGGACCACTCGCCGCCGGTGCCGGCGTGCGCCAGCACACCGGGCAGCGCGGTGGGGAGCTTGTCCTTGAGCGAGATGAGCAGGTCGACTTCCTCCCGGGTCAAGGTGGCGAACGCCTCCTCGACCTCGGCGGCCAGCGGGCTGTTCAGAATGCCGGCTTCACGCAGAGCTTCCCTCGGATCGAAGGCCATGCCTTCACCTCTCTGTCTGACGGGAATGCGGTGTACGTCGAGTATGTGCAGGTGGGAAGTGGGTGAGACAACCCCACAAACGTGGGCTAGCCGCGATGCCGCTGGGTTATGGGCGTCGCGTGACCGCCAAGGGCCGGTGGGCGTGTGCCCGGATGTGTCTGCCCTCGGCAGACACATCGGCAGGTCGCGGGGTCACGGCGAATAGAAAAGCGTCATGAGTGTTTCACCGAGCGGGAGTTACCGGGACCGGCTGAACGAGAAGCTGTTCCATCAACGGACCCTGATGTTGACCGGAGAGGTCGACGACGAGATGGCCGAGCGGGTGTGCGCCGAGATGGTGTTGCTGGCCTCGGCGGATTCCGAGCGGGACATCATCCTGTACATCAATTCGCCGGGAGGGTCGGTGCTGGCCGGGCTGGCGATCTACGACACGATGAAGCTGGTGCCGAACGACGTGGTCACCGTCGCCCTGGGGATGGCGGCGAGCATGGGTCAGGTGCTGCTGGCGTCCGGCACCCACGGCAAGCGGATCAGCCTCGCACACAGCCGGATCATGATGCACCAGCCGTCGGCCGGCATCGGCGGCACGGCGATCGACATCTCGATCCAGGCGGAGAACCTCAAGTACATGAAGCGGCAGTCCGAGGAGATCCTCGCCGCGGAGACCGGACGCACGGTCGAGGAGATCGCCGCCGACAGTGACAGGGACCGCTGGTTCACCCCCGAACAGGCCCGCGACTACGGAATGATCGACGAGATCGTCGACTCCTTCCACGCCATCGCGCCGTACGCCGCTCCCAACCGGATGGGGTTCTCGTCATGAGCCAGTACACGATCCCGTATGTCATCGAGAAGACCCCGGTGGGGGAGCGGTCGTTCGACATCTTCAGCCGGCTGCTCAACGAGCGGATCATCTTCCTCGGCACGGAGATCGACGACGGCGTCGCCAACGTCGTGATGGCACAGTTGCTGCACCTGGAGGCGGAGAGCCCGGACCAGGAGATCAATCTGTACATCAACTCCCCGGGCGGCTCGTCGACCGCGATGCTCGCGATCTACGACACCATGCAGTTCATCCGCGCGAAGGTCGCGACGTACTGCATGGGCCAGGCGGCCTCCGCGGCCGCGGTGCTGTTCGCCGCCGGCGCCCCCGGACGGCGGTTCATGCTCGGCCACTCCCGCGTGCTGCTGCACCAGCCGTCCACGCAGGGGCAGGGCACCATCTCCGACCTGACCCTGCAGGCGGCCGAGGTGATGCGCATGCGCGCGCAGACGGAGGAGATCCTCAGCCGTCACACCGGGGTCGACGTCGCCCGGCTGCGCGAGGACACCGCCCGGGACCGCATCTTCGGCGCTCGCGAGGCCGTCGAGTACGGCCTCGCCGACGAGCTGATCTTCACCCGAGAGGCGCCGTAGCGCTCACGCCGCCAGCAGCTCCACCCGTGGCGTACGGGACGACCCGCGCGTCGCGAGCCGGCGCGACGCGCTGATCCGCCGGACGGCACGGGTGAGCAGCTGCTCGATCGGCAACCCGAGCGCGTCGCACACCGAATGCAACATCTCCGACGACGGCTCTTTGCGGCCGCGCTCGACCTCCGACAGATACTGCTTCGACATGCCCACCGCACGCGCCACGTCGTCGAGCGTGCGGTCCTGGTCCAGCCGCTCGTCGCGCAGGATCTCGCCGTACACCGTCCGCAGCAACGGGTCAGGGCCGTCGGGGATCGCCGGGTCGCGCTCCTTGGCGGCCCGGCGCGTCCGAATGTCGATGACCACCGATCGGCCCGAGACTGTCATGCTCGCAGTCTGGCACGTCCGGATCTCGGGCAGACCGCGTGTTCGCGGACAGCGTTCGTTACCAATGAGTAACTGAGTGGTCCGGCGCATGGCGGCGATGATCGGACTCGGGAATCCTGGTGGAATGCAACCCGGCGCACATCCCCGTTGTCCGGACTGCGGTGAGCCTCTCACCGGTCCCCCCGCGGTCTGCCCGGCCTGCGCGCTGCCGTTGCGAGGCGCTGTCGCCGGCGAACTATGGCGGGTCGACATGGCGCTCGCGGACCTCAGGACGCGTGAGGCGCAGCTGACGGCCAGGCGGAACGAACTTGTCGCGGCGTTGCGGACCGCCCGTACCGGGACTAACCGGGCAGAGGGCCACTCCGGCGCCCTGTCGTCACCGGCGCCGAGCCTTGGACGGCCGAGGGATCTGTCGGGGAAAGCGGTACAGAACCTGCTGCTGGCACTCGGCGGGCTCCTGCTGGTCGTCTCCGCGATCGTGTTCACGGCGGTGAGCTGGGGGCACCTCGGCATCGGGGGTCGGGCGGCGATTCTGCTCGGGTTGACCGGGCTCGTCCTCGCGGCCCCGATCCCGTTGCGGCGACGTGGCCTGGCCGCGACGGCGGAGACCCTGGCCATGCTCGGCCTGGCGCTGCTGTTCCTCGACGGCTACGCCGCCTGGCAGGTCGGGCTGGCCGGTCTCGACGCGATCCGTCCACAGCCTTACACGGCCGGACTCATCGGGGTCGTCGCCGTGGCCTTCGCGATCTATGGCCGGCTTGCCCGGCTCAGGTTGCCGATCCCCGTGGCTGTCGGGCTGATGCAACTTCCGCTCGCGGTGCCGGCGTTCGACGAGGGAGTCTTCTGGCTCGTCGCGGCCCTGCTCGCCACCGCTTGCGCCGACGCGACGGTCTGGCTGGCCGGGCGGTGGAGGATGGTGGCTGTCTGCTTCGGGTGCACGTGGCCGCTCGGCGTGGTTATCGGGCTCGCGGAGGCAGTGGACACGTACGAACCGCGTAGTGCCTGGCCGCTTTCCGGAGCGCTGATCGTCGCCGTGGTGGCGGGGCTGGTCGTCGCCGTCCGCGCGACGAGGCCGTGGTCGGTAGCGCTCACCGCCATCTCGGCGATCACGCTGATCACGGCGCTCGCGGTCCCCGCGCGCGTGGTGCTGGAGGGCCCTTGGGCCGTCGCGCCCGCGCCTCTCGCCGGGCTGGCCGTGACCGTGCTCGCCGTGCTGGCCTCCCGTACTGCGTCAGTGGTCACCGCGGCGGTCACTGCGGCGGTCACGGCCGCGATCGCCACAGCTCTGCTCTCGACACCGGTGGCGATGCCGGTGATCGTCACACTGGCTGGGCCGATGGCCGGACCACCGGACCGGGGCGGGGTCTGGAGCGGCATCGGGCCGCCCGACCTGGTCGTGCTCGCGGCGCTCGCACTCGTCTGTGCGGTGCTCGCGCTCTTCGTCGCCCGGCACGGCAGGACGGACGACGCCGTTTCGCGCGCCCGGCAACGTACGCTGATCGTTGCCGGGCTGGCGTTCGCCTCGGTGACCGTGGCCGTCTGTCCTGTCGCGCTCGGCCTGCCGTACCCGGCGGCGATAGCCGTGCAACTCGCGCTCGCTGTCAGCCTCGCCGCGATGTCGGCCAGGACCGCCCTGGTGAGCGTTCTGGCGCTCGCGGCCGCGCTGGAGGTGTGCGCGTGGGCGCTGGTGTCCGAGCCGGCCACGTTGGTCGTGCTGGGGGTCCTCGCCGTCACGGCCGCGGTGACCGTCCCCGTCGCCCGTACGCCGGCCGTACGCACCGGGGCCGCCGTGATGGCGACGCTGCTGTTCGGTGGTGAAGCGGTCGCGCTGTGGATCGCTGCCGGCCTTCAGCCGCGCTTCGTCACCTTCGTCCTCCTCGGAGTGGCCGCCGTAGCCATGGTCGTCGCGGCGCCGCCCAAGGCCGCCCTGCTCAAGGCGGGGCCTCGGGTGGCGGTGGAGATCACGGCGTACGCGCTCGTGTCGGCCGGTCTGCTCCTGGCTGTGGATCTGCCGATGTTCAGCCTGGCCTGCGCTGCGGCCGGCGTCCTGGCGATCGGTACGGCTCTACGGCCGGACCGGCGGGTGGCCGGATACGTCGGAACCGCCTTCCTGCTGTTGGCCGGCTGGACTCGGCTCCTGGCCGAGCGGGTCGAGCTGGTGGAGGCCTACACGGTGCCGTTCTCCCTGGTGCTGCTCGCGATCGGCCGGCGGCGGGCACGAGAGTCGTCGTCGTGGCCGGCCTACGGCGCGGGCCTGTCCTTCTCCCTCCTGCCGAGCCTCCTGGCGGTCTACGCGCAGCTCGGGGGCTGGATTCGCCCTTTGACACTGGGAGCCGCCTCGTTCGTGGTCCTGTTGCTCGGCGCGAGATCACGGCTCCAGGCGCCCGTGGCGCTCGGCGGGTTCACGCTGGCCGCGGTCGCCGTGCACGAGCTCGCGCCATGGATCGCGCAGCTTGTGACGGCCGTGCCTCGCTGGGTTCCGGTGGCGGCGGGAGGCATGGCGCTGGTCCTGATCGGGGCCACCTACGAGGCACGGCTGCAGGACGTCCGCCGGATGCGCGACGGCTTCCGGGGTTTGCGATAGCGGCGCCGCAGGCCGTCGGCGTCAGGGCGCGAGCCGGTGGCCGCCCAGGGAGATCTGCGTCTCGGGCACGGGAGCGAAGAAGTCGAAGTTGGGCGGCGGCCCGACCCGCCGTTCCAGGGTCTTCACCACGTGCCGGACGTCCTCGTTCGGGCCCGCGAGGTAGAGGGGCCTGCCGTCCTTGCCGAAGACGATGGCCGACTTGTCCTCCCACGCCCCGAGGTGGTCGGCCGCCCCGGCCAAGTCCGTGGCCGGCTCGAAGCCGAGGTCGCGCGCGTAGTCGACCGCGCCGAAGACGAGGTGCCGGACCAGGTCGAGCGGCGCCTCCCGCCACCCGTGCGCGTAGATCCTGAACCACTTGGGGAGGAAGCGGTGCAGCTCCACCTCGCTCATCACGTCGGGTCCGCGGGTGTGCTTGACGCCCAGGCAGTAGACGTCGACGAGGTAGGCGCAGACCGACAGCTTGTCCCAGCCGTGCCTGCGCGCCACCACCACGCTCACCGTGCCCGCGGTCTGCTGGCCGTCCGGAACGTCGTCCCCCCAGCCGTCCGTGCCCGGGACGCCCAGCCCTTCGCTCCAGCCGGCGTTGATCCAGCACCCGGCGAGCTCGGGCTCCGATGCCTTCGTGCTCGTCTGCTCGGCCACCGCCCGGACGTACGGCGCGACCGCCGCAGGCGACATGCCCAGCGCGCGGGCGATCTGCTTGGGGGAGTGGCCCTGTCCGCGGAGCTCGCGGACCTTCTCCAAGATCGAACTGTCCATAGGCCCGGAAGCCTATCGGCTCATGGACCAGGGGACGGCGCGCTGCCCCTACACGTGCTGGCCCTGCACGTGCTGCCCCTGCCGGGCGGGGGCGCGGAAGACCTGACGGCCGTGCCAGGCGATCATGCGCGGCGTCCAGACCGACCGCCATGCCGTCCAGCCACCCGTCGTAGGCGCAGAAGGCGCAACAGTATTCGTACGCCACGAGCACGCTCTCCCGGAACGCCGGATCCCGGCCGGGCCTGGGGGACGGCACGAGCTGTTCGGCGGCGGTGACCTGGTCGTGCAGATCGAGGCCGACGAAACGGCAGATGTCGGGGTGCAGGGACGGCTCGAAGTTGGCGTCCAGAAGGTGCCGCGCGAGCCGTACGACGAGGTGGGAGTCGTCGGTCAGGGCACGCAGCAGGTCGGGGTGGAGCCGCCCGGCGGCCTGGGCCTCCCGGAGGCGGCCGAGTTCGGAGCCGGGGCTGCCCGGTCCGTGCACGGTGTCGACGAGCCAGACGCCGTCGCTGGTGAGGTGATGGAACGGGTAACCCGGGCTGGTGTCCCGCGGCGGCCCGAACTCCTTGAGCAGTGCCTTGAGGTCCGCCTCGGCGGAGCCGAACGGGATCGGCCGGCCGCCTTCGCGCTGGAAGCGGCCGAGGGCGTAGAGCAGCAGAAGCGGCTTGTGCGGTGCCCGTTCGCCCTGCCGCGTCCAGCGCCGGATGTTCGCGACACGCTCGACCCAGTCCATGACCGGCACAATAGAGTGATCTTCACCTCGACGCGGCTCACTTCTCCTGCGCGGGTGCCGGATCGGATGCGAGCCGGTTCAACGGCGAGGCGGCGGGCACTGGAGGAGACCGATGGACGAACGGCGGTTGGTGCGGGTCTCGAAATACCTGGCCAAGCATCTGCGGCATCAGCCCGAGCGCATCGGCGTCGAGCTCGATCCGCATGGCTGGGTGGATGTCGGCGTGCTGCTGACGGCGGCGGCCGCGCACGGGTTCCCGATCTCGCGCGCCGAGCTGGAGCAGGTGGTCGCCGACAACGACAAGCGGCGGTACGTGATCGACGGCGATCGGATCCGGGCCAGCCAGGGGCACTCGGTGCCTGTCGACCTCGACCTGCCGGTGGTCGAGCCGCCCCCGTACCTCTATCACGGTACGGTCGCCCGGGCCCTGGACGCGATCCGCGCGGAAGGGCTGCGGCCGATGGCACGTCATCACGTCCATCTGTCGCCGGACCGGGAAACCGCCGCCCGCGTCGGCGCGCGCAGAGGGAAGCCGGTCGTGCTCGCAGTGGACGCGGGCGCGATGCACGCGGCCGGGCATCACTTCCGGGTGAGCGCCAACGGTGTCTGGCTGGTGGACCACGTCCCGCCCGGCTTCATCCGCTGGCGATGAGGCAGCCGGCGGACGGCTGCCTGCCCGTGAGAATCATCGGCAGGCGCCTCTTTTTCGGTGGCGAGCCGGGCATATCCATCCCTATCGTGCCTGCGTGGAAGATCTCATCATCGCCCGGCGCCTGCGCGTTCCCGTCGACGCTCTGGGGGAGGACGCGGCCGGGTGGGGCGGGGTGGCCGCCCGGCAGCTCGACGCGGCGCTGCTCAGCGTCGGCTTCACGTGCTCGCCGGCGTTGCTCGACCGCCTGGCGGGGCTGCCCGGCGAGCAGGTGATCGACCTCGGCGTGCGCGTCCTGGCCGCGGTACGCCGCCTGGTCGGCGACCACGTCGAACACAACGCCTACTTCATCGACTTTCCGAAAAACGTTCCGGACACTCTGGAGTTCTGGGCGGGGCTGCTACGCGAGGCCATGCTCGACCCGGTCGCCGCCGCCCGGATCCAGCCGGGCATCGTCAACCTGCTGGACCTGCCGCGATACGGCAGCTACCAGCACACCTACGCCGACCTGCTGACCGCGCACGCCGAGTTGGTCCCCCTGGCGAAAGACCGGGTGACAGTGCTGCAGCTGGGCGGGAGCCTGCGGGACGAAGCGCGAGACCTCTACCTCTCGCTGGCCGGCTCCGAGGTCCCGCTCGCCGCCGAGGACCTGGCCGCCCTGCGCGCGCTGGCCGCCTTCTGCGCCGACCTGCACGCCGACGACCAGCCCGGGCACGTCCCGGTACGAGAGAACCGGGCCGTCATCAACGAGGTGCGGCTGGCCGCCGGGCAGTCGCTGCTCGTCGACACCGTGACAGACGTGCTCCGGCTGGCCGCGCTCTGCTCCGACGGCGACGTCACCCTGGCCACCCCCACCCGCCTGCGCTCCTTCCGCCGCGTGGAACGCCGCATCCTGCTGGCCGCCCTGGACACCGTCCCTGCCGCCAAGCACGGGGACGTGCTCCGTCACCGGGAGCAGTGGAAACGGCTCGGCGAGCGACTGCACCCCCACGAGTACCCGCGGTTCCCCCGGGCGGCTGAGGTCTTCGACGTGGCCAGAGGCGTGCGCAAGGTGGCGAGCTTCGGCAGCCGCGTCGAGGCCGCGCTGGCCGCGGGCCGTACCGAAGAGGCCGTCTCGCTGCTGGAGCACACGCCCGGCGCGCTGCTGCGCCGTCTCGACCACCTGCTTCGCGCGGGCGGCGGCTCCGCCGTACTGGAGGCGGCGGAGAGGTCCGCCGCCCGCGCCTCCGGCCGGGTGCTGCTCTCCCTGCGCGAGCACCTGCAGAACCGGCTCGCTCCGGCGAACCGGGTCTTCACCAATCGGGCCGGCAGAGCGTGGACGACGCCCGACACCCGCGCCCCGCTCGACGAGGAGGCGCTCAACCGTACGCTCGCCATCCTGGACGAGGAGATCGGCCGCCGTCTGCCCGACCTCGGCGAGTTGACCGTCGACCCCGCCGTGCTCGACGTGGCGCTCCCTCTGTCGGGTAAGGCGGTGGCGCCCGGGCTGGGGATGCTGCCCCGCGGCTCGCTGTCGGCCGTGGACGGCGAGCTGCTCCGGTTCTTCGTGCACTGGCGCCAGGCCGAGCGGCGCACCGACTACGACCTGTCCGCGCTCATGCTCGACGCCGCCTATGACAAGCCGACCCACATCTCGTGGACGTCGTACACCAACGACTTCGCGACCTACTCGGGCGACCTCACCGAGGCCCCCGACGGAGCCTCGGAGTTCATCGACATACGTCTGTCCGGCGCCACCAAGCCGATCATCATCCCTCAGGTGCACGTCTTCGCCGGGGAGCGGTTCGACGAGGCCGAGGAGGCGTTCTTCGGCTACATGACCAGGGACGCCGCCCAGGAGGGCAGGCCGTTCGAACCGCGTACGGTGCGGATGAAGTCCGACCTGCGCGGGGCCGGCCGTGTCGCGCTGCCGCTCGTCTTCCTGCGCGGGGACGACGGCGCCTGGCGGGTGAAGTGGCTGCACCTTTACCTGCCGGGCCATCCGGCGTTCAACCAGGTGGAGGGCAACCGGGTCACCGCGTCGCTGCTCGTACGCTCGATCGTGGAGCGGGACTACCTCCGGGTCGGCTACCTGGCCGACCTGCTCCGGGCCAAGTCCACCTTGGGCGGGCCCGTCACGTACATCGGGCTTGAGGCGCCCGCCGACCTTCCGGAGGGGGCGCGGGTCTACACGCCCGCCACGCTGCACGAGCTGATCCCGGCCTGATAATCTTGCCCAGCGCGAGGCCATGGGAGGGCTTCCTTCTCACCTCTTTGGGAACCGGTCTGCCCGTACGGGCGCCGGTCTGGTTCCAGCTCTTCCGCTTTCCTCGCGCTCCGGCGGGTGAGGCCATTCGGTGGCTTCCTTCTCACCTGGTTCGATTCCAGGTAGGCCCATGGGCCTGCTGGTACATCTAGCCTCCGAGCCCTCCTCACCCGTCCGGCCGGCTCCCGGTAACAGTCTTGGCCCTCCCGTTCCCCGATCGCACGGAGAAACCAACTCCGGCCTCTCGAGCCCAGTGATGCTCCTGATCGTCGCGCCCGACGCGGCGATCGCCCGTTGGTGCGCCCGCCCCATCGGGCTGGGTCACCCCGGTATGGTGCTGACCCCGCTCGTCGTCGGGCCGGCCGAGGTCCCGGTGATCACCGACCCCGGCCGGGTGGCGGAGGACCTCGAACTCGCCGTACTGTCGGTGATCCATCATGCCGACACGCCGCAGGGCCCGGAGATCCTCGAAGCCCTTCTCACCGCGTTGCACAATCTCGATCGCGATCAGGCGGGTATGTACGCTGACATGGTGCGTGCTGCGCTGCCCGGGGAGATCTGGGATCACTTGGAGAGGCACTTGAAGACCGAGACCCACGAGTACCTGAGTGACTGGGCCCGCGACAACATCGCCAAAGGCAAGGCTGAAGGCAAGGCCGAGGCGATCTTGACTGTGCTGTCGGCCCGGGGCATCGAGGTGTCCGAGGATACTTCGGAGAAGATCCGTAGCTGTCACGACCTCGACCGACTGGCTGCCTGGCTCCGAGCGGCCGCCACGGCCGAGTCCTCTGACGCTCTGCTCGACGGCTTCTCCTGATGTCGTCCTGCGGTGCCGCGGCTCCCGCTGGGCCGGGCGCCCAGGGGAGACCGCACGGCCTCTGATCACGACGGCGACAGCTCGTGATGACCAGGCTGCGCTGCTGGAGTCTGCCGGGCAGAGGGCTGCGCGTGATGTGCACCTCGTCCCCGCCGGCGATTCTATCGACGGGGGCCTTCGGAGCCCACCTCGTATGGCTTATGTACGAAGGAAGACCTGGTCGAGATGCCACTCGAGGGCTTCCCTGTGCGGGCGGTCCTTCGGACGGCCGGGGACGTTTATCTCCTGCCCGGCCCGGCGGTAGAACTCCTCGCCGTTGCCGAACTCCTCCCGCAGGCGTGGGCTGACCAGTAATCGATGCTTGGGATCGACGGCCAGATAGCCGCGGTCGAACAAGGTGTGCACGTCCGAGCGGAGCAGGAGGCCGTTGTCCAGCCGGTGCTCGCCACCTTTCGTGACTGGACGGATGTGCGCGGCCTGCAGAACCGGTCTGATCCGGTCGCCGGTGATTGCGCAACGCCGTTCGTACGCGTGCAGGACCACAGCCTGAAAGGCCCGCTGACCGAGCCTTCGCGGCGCCAGCCGAGGGTCGCCGAAGACGGGTCCGTGGCGGTGCCACGGTTCGGACAGGTCGACGTCTCCGCCTATCCCGGCGCGGTCGAGGAGGTCGTAGAAGTAGCCGGCGGCCGGGTGGGCGGCCAGGTCGTAGCTCTTGCCCTGGACGATGTTGGAGGCGAAGTCCGGTGGCGGCCCGGCGACGCGGTCCTCGGGATAGAAAAAGACGTCGCGGATGATGACGCAGCCGATGACCGGATCGTCGTCCGGTTCCATCAGCTGGCTGCGGTATTTGCCGACTTGCCGGCGCAGTTCCGCCAGGCTGAGTGTGCCGTTGCCCTCGCCGAAGAACTCCCAGGCTTCGGAGACTCGCAGGGGCGCGAACCCGCTGAAGAAGCCGCCGCTGACCACGCGGTTGTGCGGGTGGTGGGTCTTGAAGAAGAACGGCTCGCCGTGGTCGATCGCGCGGAACTCCCGACCGCTGGAGGGCCGCCAGAAGTTGACCTCGCTCAGGTCGGGACGCCCGGCCAGAAAGCGGTACCAGCCCCCATCAGTCACCCCGACGTACGCCTTCACAACGGCATTGTGCACGGACGTGATCAACTTAGCCAGAGCGCCGCAGCGTAGCGGGGATCAGGCGCGAGTAGGTGTTTGCCGCACGGGTCGAATCGAGGACAGGTATTCCGGGATGACCGAGGCGGGTTCGCGGGCGACGCCGCCGAGCTCGCGTTCGAGCAGGGCGGCGTCGGATGCGCTCAGCCCAAGCAGGGGACGCCGGAGGCGGATGGACCAGGACATGATGTCGGGGAAGGCATCCAGCCGTGGCACCAGGGGCGCCAGTTCGACCCCGGTGAGGTACGGCGTGAGCGACCGCAGGCCGATGTCGCACCCACGGGTGAAATCCCGGCCCGCTATCGTGACCGGCTTCTCGTAGGCGATCACCTGCGAGGTGACCTCGGCGATGCCGATGATCCTCGTCCGGTCACGGGTCGGGTTGTGCCAGCAGCCGCGGGTGGTCAGGACGAAGAGATCGTCCCCCGCCTTGAGCCGGTTCACCTCGCTGCGACTGGTCGGCGGGAAGGCCATCCTGGACTCGCGCAGCACCCACGCGACGGCCTCCCGCTCCCCGAGAATCAACAGGTATGCGGTCACGCTCGGCACGCTATCGAATGTCCGGCGCGAGGCCGTACGCCGTACCGGTTCGCAAGTGCCCTCAGCGAGGCTTCACCTGACCGCAGCTCGCGCACTTCGACGTGGGCAGCGAGCAGTACCCCTCGGCGAGCCGGTCGTGCAGCCACTGTGTCCGGAGTATGTGGTCGGCGTGTGCCGCATCCGGTACGCCACCATCCGCACTTGGTCCCAGTACTGGTAGCCGGTGTGAGCGGCTGCTGTGAACGACGGCGCGTCAGGGTGCTCCTGAAGGGCGATCCGGCCGAGCGGCGTGAGCTACCAGCGGCCCTGCGACTTGATCAGCCCGCCGCTCTTGCAGTCGAGGGCGAGCTCGGGGTGTGTTGCTCTCGACGCCGCCCGTCTTCCACTCGTCCTCCAGGCCGGGCAACCGGTTCCTGACCAGGGGCCACAGGCTGCGAGTCGCCACGCAGTCCGGATGCCCGGCCTGCACCCGAGCGGCGGTGAACAGCATCTTCCTGGTGAGCTCCGTCCGCGATGCCAGGCCAGTGGAGGTTCCTCTCGTTCAGATACTGGAACCGGGTGCCGCGGTTGGCGGTGGAACTACCCGCACCTCCGGCCGAACTCGGCCTCACCAATCCCTATCCGCACCTGTTTGACGTATGGACCCCGGCCGAGCGCGAGTGGGGGTGGACCATTCCGCCCGGCACCGAGCTGGCTGACTTTGCGAGGAGCGACCGACGATCATGAGGAAGCAGCCTGCGGCTGGGGCGGTCAGGGGCAAGGACCATCTCAGCGCATGGTGAGTGGGCGGGGCAGAGTCCAAGCTGATCGGTGCCCGATCCATTCGTCCGCAGGTGACGGCCTCGGCGCTGGCCTGGGGGGCGGCGCCCGAGGTCAGCCGATCCAGAGGATGTCGATGATCCGCAATGACTGGGTGGCCTCATCGAGGATGAACGTAATCATCCCCTGGCCGTCGTTTCCGAAGAAGGCCTGTCTCACCACCGACTGTCCGGGACGCTCCGCGACTGCGTCCCATGGATCGCGGAGAAGTTCGATGAGCCGTTCCAGCAGTGCGCCATCTCGTACTTCCTGGGGGAGACCGTTCAGCTCATATAGGGCGCGTCCATGGAAACCGTCGAACTTGTAGCTCACACCCGGCCTTCCCACTCCGGAGGGGTGTAGCGAGCGAACATCTCGGCTCGCTGCTGGAGCGCGTCCTGGACGGCCTCCTCGTAACCCGGGCGAGCGTAAGCGATTGCTCGCAGTCGCCACTGACGCAGCAGCGTCTGCACCTGCTTGAAGCGGGCCAAGTCGTGGGCGGCGTCCAATGCCTCCTCGTACTCCGCCCGGAACTGGCCACGGTGCGACGGCGGAAGCGCCTCGAAGATCGCGGCCGGGTCCTCGCCGGGATCATGACGTCCAGAAGATTCCAGAGGCTGAGCGGTCATACCGACCAATCTATCTGCCGTACGTGGGAAGCCTGTCGATGTTGCTCACAACGTCAGCAGCAGGTAAGGGCGACCCGCAGGTGAGCTCCCGTCCGCTCATCACCCAGGAGCGGGCTGGTCCGGTCTCGTGGCACGGCAAGCCCAGCTCGTTCCTGCCGTCCGCTGGTGAGCGGTCGGCCCGGCGGAACGGACCTTCCAGCGGCCGGACGTGGCCGAGGCGTGCATCTCCTACCGGACGGATGACGGGGTCGCCCGCCACTACTGGAGGGACGGCCGGGAGGCCGACTCCGGGGAGGACCGGCGACCGCGTCAGCGGGGGACGATCGGCAGTGTGATGTACGAGTCGGGGAAGACCTTCTGGTGCTGGACGACCAGGTCGGCCTCGGTCGCGTGGGGACGGCCGGTGCCGGGGTTGCGGTCGAAGCGCGGGAAGTTGGAGCTGGAGATCTCCACCCGGATGCGGTGGCCGGCCTTGAAGACCTGGCTGGTGGCGACCAGATCGATGAGGAACGTCCCGGAGGGCTCGAGAACGCGCACGATGCCGTCGATCACGCTCATCGCCCGTCCGTCCGGATACACGTCGACCAGCTTGGCCGTCCAGTCGGTCGAGGCGGCCGAGGTCTCCGCGTGCAGGGCCACCGTCACCGGGCCCGTCACCTCGACGTCGGCGGCGAGGACGTCGGTCGAGTAGCAGAGCACGTCGGGCCGCCGCTCCACGTCGCGCTGGTCCTGCGGGCCGACATTGGTGAGGTCGGGCAGCAGAGTCGGCCCGCCGGCCGTGGGCGCCGGGTCGCGCGGGTCGAAGGTGAAGGTCGCCGGCTCCCGCACGGAGGGCGGCTCGGGGGAGAGCAGGCCGCCGGTGTGCAGAAAGTAAGGGGTCTCGACCGCGCGCCCCAGCGGCCAGGCTTCCTCGTCCCGCCAGACGTCGTCCCCCATCACGAAGATCTTCACGGCGGGGCCGGTGTCCTCGCCCTTCAGGAACGCGAGCTCCCGCTGCTCCAGCTGGATCGCCTGCGCGGAGGCGGCGCTCCCGAAGAACAGCCGCCCGGTGCCCGCGGCGCCCGGTGCGAGATGGGACCAGGGACCGATCACCAGAGGGCCGCCCAGACGACGATGGTTCTCCAGCGTCCCGCCGAGGAACAGGTCGAACCAGCCCGCCACGTGCATGACCGGCACCTCGACGCGGTCGTGCCGCAGGGTCTCGGCCAGGTCCTCCCAGTAGGCGTCGCGCTCCACGTGCGAGGTCCAGTCGCGCCACCAGGGGATCCCCGGGATGTCGCCCACCGGCAGGGTCCGCGCCGCGGCGTCCTGGTCGCCGAGAACGGGAAGAACCGTGGCGAGCCCCTCGCCGGTGTCCTCGCCCGCCTCGGCGGCGTGCAGCAGCCCGAGCATCGTTTGGAAGGCGCCCCAGTTCAGGGCCGATCCCAGCGCGAAGGCCCCGCCGTGATACTTGAGGCCGTCGTGGAAGTCGTGCGGCGTCATCGCGGCGACCACGGCCTTCAGCCCGGGCGGGCGCGTCGCCGCCGCCTGCAGCGCGCACCCGGCGAGGTAGGACATGCCGCTCATCACGACCTCGCCGTTCGACCACGGCTGCGAGGTGATCCAGGCGATCGTGTCGTGGCCGTCGGCGCCCTCGTCCGCCCACGGCCGGAACTCGCCGTCGCTGCTCCCGCGCCCACGGCAGTGCTGGAGCACCATTGCGAACCCGGCCCGCAGTGCGGGCGTCACCGGCTCCGTCCGGAACGAGTCCTCGCCGTACGGCGTGCGCACGAGCAGGGTGGGGAAGGGACCACCCTCCGCCGGACGGTGGACGGTGCCGCGCAGGACGGTGCCGTCCCGCATCGGCATCGGAGCGTCGTGCTCGACGGTGACCTGGAGCGGCGAGCGGTCGAGCTTCGGCATGAGGCTCCTCGGGTCGGGTCGGGTCGGGTCGGGTCAGGTCAGGGCGTAGGCGTCGTAGCTTACGACGGTGGCCTTGCGGGCGGCCGAGGCCACGGCGAGGGTGCGGTTGAGCCACAGATACCGGTCGTCGCCCGTCTCGAAGCGGCAGTGCAGGCGGAAGTAGTACTCCGACGGGTCCACGTCCTCGCCCCGTGCGAGGCGGCCGAGCACCTCGGGGGAGCCGTGCCGCACGCCGCTGGTGGTGATGTAGACGTGCGCGCCGTCGTGGGTGCGCAGCGTGTAACGGGTGTCGACGCTGATCATGCCGTCGGCGTGCACGACCTGCCAGTCGGCCCCGCCGGGCAGCACGGTGCCCGACATGCGAGGGCCGTCGAACGTGCCGCCGACGATGTTGATCACGCGGCGGTGGCCCCACTGCGAGTCGCCGAGATCGAGGACGGGGTCGAGCTCCACGTGGAAGGTGGCGAGCGGTTCCAGGTTCACGAGACGGCGCTCCGATCGATGCTCCAGGAGGGGCGTTCGCTGAGCGAGGCGGGATCGAAGCCCGCTGTGCGCTTGTAGGAGGCGGCGATCTCCGCCCGTTCCGCGTGGGGGATGACCTGCTCGATGTCGTCGAACCCGCCGGGCGCGCGCTCGTGGGCGAGCTTCATGACGACCTCCGGGCCCATCTCCCGGTTGGACAGCTGCAGCGCCGTCGTGGCCGGGCGGCGCATCTCCTCGTACGCCGCGAGGTCGCCGCGGGCGAGGGCGTACGCCAGCACCCGGGCGTCGATGATCGCCTGGGAGGCGCCGTTGGAGCCGATCGGATACATGGCGTGCGCCGCGTCGCCGAGCAGTGTGACGCCGTCGAAGGTCCAGCGGGGCAGGGGATCGCGGTCGACCATCGGGTACTCGTACGCGGTCTCGGCCCCGGCGATGATCCCCGGCACGTCGAGCCAGTCGAAGCGCCAGTCGGCGAAGTGCCTGCCGATCTCGGCCAGGTCGGCCGGGCGGTTCCAGTTCCCCCGGTCCGGGGCCTCGCCGTCCAGCGGCCGCTCCGCGATCCAGTTGATCAGCGTGCGCTCACCGGTCTCGATTGGATAGGCGACGAACTTCTGCGTGCCGTCCCCGGCCATGATCATGGATCGGCCGGTCAGGAACGGCTCGCCGTAGGTGACGCCCCGCCACAGGACCAGGCCGTTCCACGGCGGCGGGCCCTCGCCGGGGTAGAGATGGGCGCGCACGGCCGAGTGGATGCCGTCCGCGCCGATCAGCATGTCCTCGTCGCCGGGACCGGTGATCCTGCTCCCGCTCCGTACGGCGTCCGGGCCCAGCCGCTCGGTCACCGCCTCCAGCAGGAGCATCTGCAGCGTCCCGCGATGGACGGAGTACTGCGGCCAGGCGTAGCCGGCGGCCACCCCCCGGGGCTCGGACCAGATCGGCGTGCCATACCGGTTGAAGTAGGCCAGCTCGGCCGTGGCCACGCCGATCTCCGCCAGCCGGTCGGCCAGCCCCAGCTCGGTCAGCTCCCGTACGGCGTGGGGGAGGAGGTTGATCCCGACGCCCAGCGGCCGGATCTCGGGGGCGGCCTCGTGCACGGTCACGTCTTCGAAGCCGGCCGCGTGCAGGCTGAGCGCGGCGGTCAGCCCGCCGATGCCCGCTCCGGCGATGACGATGCGCACGCGCGCCTCCGGAAAAGAGAGAGGGTTGTTATGACCGTAACAATATTCACGACGCCCCTGTGACTGCGCAAGACTTGACCGGTGAACAGGGATAGCGACATCCGGCCTGACCTCGGCGGGGACGGCCGCGGCGACAGCGCGGAGCGTCGTGCCGGGCGTGGGGAGGCCCCCGGTGGGCGATCGGACCCGGCCCCGGGCGCCGCCTCCCTGCCGCCGGATCTGCGGTACGCCGCGTACGCGCGCGAGCGGCTGACGGCCATGTCGCCTCCGGCCGACGCCGAGGCGTTCGCGCTGGCCTATCACCTGCTGCAGCTCGCCTACCTGCTGGTGACCGACCTGGAGACCCGCGTCCACCGCCCGCGCGGCCTGACGCTGCCCGGATTCCGGCTGATGTTCAAGCTCTGGTTGCTCGGTCCCACCCAGCCCGTCCGGCTGGCCGAGATCTCCGCCATGTCGCGGTCCGCGGTGACCAACGCCGTCAACACCCTGGAACGCGGCGGCCTGGTCGAGCGCAGCCGGGTGCCGGAGGACGGCCGTGCGGTGGTGATCGCGCTGACCGAGGCGGGGGAGGCGGCCGTGCGCGAGGCCTTCGCCGATCAGGCCGTCAGGGAGCGGGAGTGGTTCGCCTGTCTCGGCGCCGCCGAGCGCGAGCAGATGACGGCCCTGCTGTCCCGCATCCTCCGCGCCCGCCCGGCGGACCTTTCGTAGTCGCGCCGGGACGAGCCGGGGCGGTTGACTACGCGTGAGGACCTCGCGGGTCAGTCGCGCCGCCGGCTCGCGGCGTCGGCGAGCAGCCCGAGCCCGACGCCCAGCAGCCACATGTCCTTGCTGACGCCGATGCCGGCCTGGCTCGGCCAGATGCTGCGGGGCTTGTGCAGCGCGGGCGTCCGCAGGTAGAGCGCGACCAGGCTGCCGGAGAACCCGGTGAGCGCGGCCCCGGCGACCGCGGCCGGCACGAACGGCGCCAGGAGCGCCACACCTGTCGCGATCTCGGCAGCGGACAGCAGCTTGAGGAAACGGCGGGGCGGGACGGACTTCAGAAACGGGAAGGCGCCGACGGCCATGCCGTGGAGACCGGCGGCCTGCTCGTCGCCGCCGTTCCACTTCTCCACACCGGAGTGCAGGATGTAGGCGCCCGTGGCGACGCGGCCCGGCACCTCCCGTGCCTTCATGAACTTCATCGGCGACTCCTGTCCGTGTCGGTCCGTGCCGTCCGGCCTGCGACGATACTCGCCCGGCGGGTGGAACCGGCGACCGGGGCCGTACGAGCGAGCACGGCGTCCTGCCGGAGCCGACCGGCACTGCCGCGGTCGGGTCGCCCCACCCCAGTCCGCAGGCCCTGGCCTTCGCCGGGGCGACCCCCTTCGCGCGCACGCGTCCAGTGGGCCGTCGACATCCCGCAGGTCAGCCGCGGCGTCCCTCAGGGCGGTGACGGCGTCAGGCGGTGACCTGGTCGAGCAGTTCGAGCAGGTGGTGATAGGTCTTCCCGGTGGCGCGGGTCATGCCGATCTCGCACGTGCGGTTGACCGACGCGTGCGCGGCGAAACCGCCGCCGGCCACCGACGCGGCTTCGGCGCGGGTGGCGGAGGCCGTCAGCTCCGGGTGCAGCATGCCCCGGTCGCCGGCGAACGCGCAGCACTGCCAGCCGTCGGGGACGACGACCTTCTCGGCGACCGCCTCGGCGATCGCCGCGATGGCGGCGTCGAGGCCGAGGCGGACCGAGGAGCAGGTCGGATGCAGGGCGAGCGAGGCCAGCCTGCGGCCTTCTGGCGGTGCGGGCAGCCTCGGCAGGACGTGCTCGGCCACGAAGGTCACGGCGTCGAGCACCCGCACGACGGGGGACGCCGCGCCGGGCGCACTCCCCACGCCTCCCGCGCCGGGCGCCTCAGCCACGCCCGCGCCGGGGGGCTCATACCCGCCCGCGCCGGGTGCGTCAGCCACGCCCGCGCCGGGCGCCTTGTTCACGTCCGTGGCGGGCGGCCCGGGCACGCCCGCGGCTGCGAGCCGTTCGAAGCCTTCCGTACAGGAGGCGGCGTCGCTGATCACCGGAAGCCGGCCGCCGTCGGTCGCCGTCAGGAGCGTCTCCCGCACCCGGCGGCGCATCACCTCGTATCCCTCGCCGAAGCCCTTGGAGGACCACGGCGTGCCGCAGCACAGGCTCCCGACGCCCTCCGGCACGTGCAGCCGCAGGCCGGCCCGCTCGGCGAGCCGCCACACCGCGGACATCACCCCGGGTCCGCCGCCGGCGGGAGCGAACATGGTGTTCAGGCACGACGGCACGTAGACCGCGTCGGCCTCGTCGTGCGGCGCCGCGCGCCGGGGGGTGCCGCCGCGCGGCAGGTCGCGGCTCCACTGGGGGACCGTGTCGGGGTCGCCGGCCGCGCGGGCCGCCCGGCTCGCCCCCTCGACGAGCCCGGCCGGGGCCGCGGCGGCGGCGTCCATCGCGAGGTCCATGGCACGGGTGACCGCGTCCCAGTGCCTGGCGGCGGTCTTCCACCCCGCTCGCGCCGCACGCCCGTGACGCTCGGCGCGCAGGCGCTTGGTGAGGTCGCCGGTGTTGATCAGCACGGGGCAGGCGGTGGCGCACATGCCGTCCACGGCGCAGGTGTCGACGGCGTCGTAGCCGTACTCCTCCTCCAACCGCCGTGCGAGCGCGTCGTCGCCCGCCGCCCGGGCCGCGGCGATCTCGCGGCGCAGCACGATCCGCTGGCGGGGGGTGGTGGTGAGGTCGCGGCTCGGGCACACCGGCTCGCAGTAGCCGCACTCCACGCACCGGTCGACCTCCGGCTCGACGCTGACCACCGTCTTCAGGTCGCGCAGGTGCGCCCGCGGGTCGTCGGTGAGCACGACCCCGGGGTTGAGGGTGCCCGTGGGGTCGCACAGCCGCTTGACCTCCCGCATGACCTCGTAGAGCTCGTCGCCGTACTGGCGGCGCACGAAGGGGGCCATGACCCGTCCGGTGCCGTGCTCCGCCTTGAGCGTGCCGCCGCGGTCGAGCACGGCGTCGACCATCTCCTCGGTGAACTCGGCGTAGCGGCCGAGGCCGGTGCCGAAACGCTCGTTCAGCATGAAGTGCAGGTTGCCGTCCTTGGCGTGGCCGAAGATCACGCTGCGTTCGTACCTGTGCTTCGCGAACAGCTCCGCCAGGTCGTCGCAGAGATCGGCCAGGGCGGGCACCGGGACGGCCACGTCCTCCAGCAGGGCCGTCGTGCCGCTGGGCCGGGCGCCCGCGACCGCGGCGTACAGGTTCTTGCGGATGCGCCACAGGGCCGCCCGGCCGGCCGTGTCCCCGCTCAGCCGCGCCGGGGCGGCGAGGTTAAGGCGGGCGAAAACCCGTCCGGCCTCCCGCTCGCGGGCGGCGAGCGGTTCGGGGCCGGACTCCTGCCACTCCACCAGCAGCGCCGCGTGGTCGCGCACCTCCAGGGTGCGCAGGACGTCGTCGGCGTACGGGTCGGTCCCGGCCACCCGCAGCGATTCCGCGTCGAGCAGTTCGACGGCGGCGGGCGCCGCGGCGACGATCTCCGGCACGGCCGCCATCGCCTCCCGCAGTGTCGGGAAGACCACCAGGCCGGTCGCGGCGAGGCGGTGCGCCGGCACCGTCCGCACGACGGCCTCGGCGACGAAGCCGAGGGTGCCCTCGCTGCCCACGACGAGGTGGGCGAGGATCTGCGCGGGCGAGTCGTGGTCGAGGAAGCTGTTGAGGCCGTAGCCCATGGTGTTCTTGAGGGAGAACTGCGCCTTGATCCGGCGCACGGAGCCGGGGTTGCCGCGAATCCGGTCACGCAGCCGTTCCAGGCCCTCGGCCAGGGCGGGTTCGAGGGCGCGCAGGCGCGCGTCGGCGTCCGGCGCGCCGGTGTCGACGACGGTCCCGCTGGGCAGCACGAGGACCATCGACTCCAGCGTCTGGTAGGTGTTGGCGTGAGTGCCGCAGGTCATGCCGCTGGAGTTGTTGGCCACGACCCCGCCGATCGTGCACGCCGACTCACTGGCCGGGTCGGGACCCAGCTTGCGGCCGTACGCGGCGAGCCGGGCGTTGACCTGACGCAGCACGGCCCCGGGCTGCACCCGGACCCGGGCGCCGCCGTCGAGTACCTCGATGCCCCTGAAGTGCCTGCGGGTGTCGACGAGCAGGTGCTCGCTCACGCCCTGCCCGCTCAGGCTGGTGCCGCCGGACCTGAAGGTCAGCGGCAGCCCCGTCCGCATCAGCGCCGCCACCTGCGCGGCGCTTTCCGGCACCACGACGGCCTGCGGAGTCAGCAGGTAATGCGAGGCGTCGTGCGCCATGCCGAGCCGGTCACTGGCCCGCGCACGGGTGATCCCCGGGACGGCGGCCTCCACCGCCGCGAGCACAGCGGGGTCGGACGGCCCGGGCCGTCGCGGTTCGGCGTGGATAAGGCTCATGATCTCAACGCTTCCGTCCGGAGGCGCCGATGCGCCCCCTCTATCGCCGGGGATCAATGTGGATCTTCGGGCCCGGGCCCGCACCGGCCGGGCGGCGCCCCGCCAGCACGCCGGCGGCGTCGTCCAGGCCCACGGTGGCGGCCACGAGCGGGCGGGCGTCGACCGATCCGTCCGCGTACGCCTCGATGGTCCCGGCCAGACCGGCCGAGCCACTGAGCACGCCCACGGCGGTGACGTCCCGGAACGCGAGGTCGCGGGTGTCGATGCGGCTGGGGGACCCCGCGAGACCGATATAGACTACCCGGCCACCGGGCCTGACCAGGTCGATCGCGAGCGCCGGGAGGTCCGCCGCGTTGGACGCGTCGACCACGGCGTTCCACGGCAGGGACGGCAGTGACGCGCGGGTCCAGACGCCGGTGAAGCCGAGGTCGCGGGCCAGCCGCAGTGTGGGCTCGTCGCGGCCCAGCAGGTGCACCTCGGCGCCGCGCGCCCGCGCGAGCAGCGCGACGAGCAGGCCGATCGTGCCCGTGCCCAGGACCAGCAGCCGGTCGCCGGGGCCTGCGGCGGCGCCGCGCACCGCGCGCAGGGCGTTGCCGCCGGGTTCGACGAGCGCGCCCATCGTCGCGTCGATCGTCTCCGGCAGCGCGTGCAGGGCCCACGCCGGTACGGCCAGCCGCTCGGCCAGCGCCCCGGGAAAGCCCTTGCGGATGCCGATCTCGGCCCGGTCGGGGCAGACGTGGTGGAGGCCGTCGCCGCACAGGCGGCAGCGGCGGCAGCCGAGCTGTGTGTCGGCGGTGACGCGGCGGCCCAGCCAGCCGGGGTCGACGCCCTCGCCGAGCGCCGTGACGACGCCGCACCACTCGTGGCCGGGGCGCAGCGGGTACCAGGCGTGACCGGAGTGCAGGTAGCTCATCTCGCCGGTGAACAGCTCCACGTCGGTGCCGCAGACGCCGACCCGTTCGACGTCCACGACCACCTGCCCGGGCGCGGCGACCGGCGGCTCGACGTCCCCGGCCTCGGCCCTGCCGGGGCCGGTGATGACCAATGCGCGCACCCGCCCGCCCTACCGCGAGACGGGAACGACGGGAACGACGGGCACGACTGTTTCTCCTCGGGAGTGAGCGGAGCTCATGGGCGCGATGGCGCCCAATAGGGCGTCGCCACGCCGCGGACGCCCACTTCGGCGGTGAACAGGTGACCCGATCCCGGGTGTTCGGCCAGGTCGCGAGCCGACAGCTCGTTGGTCGAGGTGGTGATGACGAGGACGTCGAGATCCGGTCCCGCGAAGGCGGGGCAGGTGACGTTGGGCGCGCCGACCTCGACGACGGCGAGCAGGTGCCCGCCGGGGTCGCGGCACTCGACCCTGCCGCCGCCGAAGACGGCGATCCACAGGTTGCCCTCGGAGTCGGCGCACATCCCGTCGGGCATGCCGTCGGCGAGCCTGAACAGCTCCCGCCGCGGCCCGGTCCGCCCGGTGGCGGCGTCGTAGTCGCGCTCCCACACCACGTGCGGAGTGCTGTCGATGCTGTACAGGCGGTCGCCGGCGGGACTCCAGGCCAGGCCGTTGGAAAGGGTCAGGTCCTCGTCGATGCGGACGCAGGTGGTGCCGTCGAGCCGGGCCAGGACCTCCTGGCCCTCCCGGTCGTCCAGCGCCATGCTGCCGATCAGGAAACGCCCGGCCGGGTCCACGGCGCCGTCGTTGAGCCTGCTCCGTACGCCGGGGGGCAGCACCCGGGCGATCTCGGTGCGGCGGCCGGCGGTGTCGACCCGGGTGAGGACCTCGCGCTCGGCGACGACGAACTCGCCGTCGGCCGAGACCGCGACCGCGCCCACGGTGCCGCCGAAGGTGTGCGCGGTGGTGGCGGTGACGGCGCCGGTCACGGGGTCGAGCCGTCCCTCGTGCACCGCGCCCGCGTCGATGTCCACCCACAGCAGGCGTTCCCTGAGGGGGTCCCACACGGGCCCCTCGGCGAGGGCGTACACCTCGCCACAGGCCTGGGTGGCGGTGAACCGCCTGGTCATGAGACCTCCTTGCCGCCGGCTGCCGTACGGGCGGACGGCGGGTCCCCCGGAACCGCCCGCGGCGGAGCGAGCGGAACTGCGGTCATGTCCCGGATACTAGAGCCGATATCGGGCGGGAGAAAAGGGATTCGCCGGGACCTTCCGGAATGGCGGGCCGGCCCCGAAAGGTCTTTGCCTGTCGGAGATCGGGCTCCGGCGCCCCGCCGGGCCGGCGACCGGTCGTCTCCCGTCGCCGCTCCGCGACCGGCCGCGACCGGCCGTGATCGGCCGTGATCGGCCGTGATCGGCCGTGATCGGCCGTGATCGGCCGAGACGGTCACCTGCCCGCGGTCACGGCCTTCAGCTCGTCGAACGACTCCCGGATGAGCTGTGACAGGTCAGGCTCGCCGGGGCCGTCGGCCCAGCGCTCGAACGCGACCTTGAACACGGCGACCCCGGCCTCGGCGGCCAGGCTCGCGGCCGGATCCGCGACGCCGCGCCGACGCAGCGCGTCGGCGACGGCCGCGGACAGCGACGCGAGCTTGATCAGTTCGCGCTCCCGCAGCTCGGCGTTGGCGGTGATGACGGCCTGCCGCCGCAAGGAGCGCTCGCGGCCTTCCCGGAACAGGACGCCGACACTCTCCAAGGCCGCCGCTACCGCGTCGATCGGCGCCGCGGAGTCAGGGGCGCCGGCGACCGAGTTCACGAGGTGCTCCCGCAGCGCGTCCGAGCCGGAGAACAGCACCTCGCGTTTGTCGGCGAAGTGCCGGAAGAACGTGCGCTCGGTCAGCCCGGCCCGCGTGGCGATCTCCGCCACCGTGGTCTGCTCGTAGCCGCGCTCGACGTAGAGCTCCAGCGCCGCCTCCGCGAGACGGCCGCGCGCGTTCGGCTCCCATCGACCCATGCTCGGGATCCTACCCTGATGACAGTCGCTGACATCGGTGCTAGGTTGATGACAGTCACTGACATGGCCCTCCTCCGGGTGGTTATCCGGCGTGGAGGGCGACCGACCGTTTGGAGTACGTCATGCGCGTGTTCGTCACCGGCGCGTCCGGCTGGATCGGTTCCGCCGTCGTCCCCGAGCTGATCGGCGCGGGTCACGAGGTCGTCGGGCTGGCGCGGTCCGACGCCTCGGCCGCCGCCCTCACCGAGGCCGGGGCGCAGGTGTGCCGCGGCACCATCGACGACCTCGACACCCTGCGGAACGCGGCCGCCGCGTCGGACGGAGTGATCCACCTCGCGTTCAAGCACGACATCGCCTTCACCGGCGACTTCCGGGGCGCCGCCGAGGCGGATCGCCGCGCCGTCGAGACGTTCGGCGATGCGCTCGCGGGCACCGATCGCCCGTTCGTCCTCGCCTCCGGGCTCCTCGGGCTCCTCGGGCTCGCGCCGGGACGGGTGGCGACCGAACGGGACGGGCGTGGTTCCGGCTCCGACGCGGCGCACGACGACGGCCCGCGGGCCCGGCACGCCACCGCGCTCAGGGCCCTCGACCTCGCCTCCCACGGGGTCCGCTCGTCGGTGCTGCGCCTGCCCCCGACCGTGTACGGCGAGGGCGACCACGGCTTCATGGCGGCCCTGGTCGGCATCGCCCGCGACAGGGGCGTCTCCGGCTACGTCGGCGACGGATCCAATCGCTGGCCGGCGGTTCACCGGCTCGACGCCGCGCGTCTGTTCCGCCTCGCGCTGGAGGAGGCCCCGGCGGGATCGGTGCTGCACGCGGTCGCCGACGAGGGCGTGCCGATCAGCGCCGTCGCCGAGGTGATCGGCCGCCACCTCGGCCTGCCGGTGGTATCGATCTCCCCCGAGGAGGCAGGCGAGCACTTCTCCTGGCTGGGCGGCATGGTCGGGCTCGACGCCCCGGCGTCGAGCGCACTCACCCGCGAGCTGCTGGGATGGCAGCCGACTCAGCCGGGGCTGCTCGACGATCTCGGCAAGGGCCACTATTTCCGCCGCCCGTCCGCGTGACGCGGCCGCACCGCTCACCTCCTGCCGGCCCGCCCGCCTCCGCGGTTTCCCGGGGGCGGGGGACTCAGGAGTGGAGTTCTCTCGGGTCGGGTTTCTCGGGCGGGGGGTTTCTCAGGGGCGGGGGAGGGCGACCGACGTGGCGATGTGCCCGTCGCGCACCAGCCACCGCCCGGACAGGGTGTGCGTTCCCATGGCGGGGTCGGCGACCAGCAGCCTCGCCCGGAATGTGCCCGAGGGGTCGATGTCGACGACCGCCTCGGAGAAGTCGAGCCAGCGGCCGGTCAGCGGGAACCACACCTTGTAGATCGACTCCTTGGCGCTGAACAGGATCCTGTCCCAGCAGACCGCACCGTCCGCGCCCACGGCGTCCGTGCCCTCCGCGTCGGCCCCGTCCGCGCGGCCCAGTGCCTCGAGGGCGGCGATCTCCTCGGGGGAGGCGATCATGGAGAGGACCGCCTCCGGGAGGGGCTCGTGCGTCTCGGCGTCGATGCCGACGGCGCGCGCGACCTCGGCGGAGGCGACGGCCGCCGCGCGGTATCCCGGGCAGTGCGTGATGCTGCCGACCGTGCCCGCCGGCCAGACGGGCGCGCCCCGCTCGCCGCGCGGGATCGGCCCCGGCGTCACGCCGATGCGGGCCAGCGCGAGCCGGGCGCAGTGGCGTCCGGTGACGAACTCACGCCGCCGCCGGTCGACCGCCCGCGCGATGAGCGGTCTCTCCTCCGGAAACAGCGTCTCCTCCGGCACGTCGCCGAAACTCTCGGCCGACGCCACCCACGGAGGCAGGATGTCACTGATCATCGGGCGTCGTACGTCTGTCTCGGCGCGGCGGTCATGTGGGGAGAGTACAGATCCCCGGGCCGCGGCGGAAGATCGTTTCGCGGCGGTCGTACGCCTCCGTGGGTTCCGCCGGGGGGCGGGTTACCGGTGCTCCCCGGCGGCCAGGTGCCTGCCTTTCCGCTCCTCGCGGCGGTTCCTGTACTCGCTCGCGCCCACGGCGATCGCGAGGCAGGCGCAGATGACCATGAGCGACAGCCATACGGGGATCTTGTAGACGTCCGCCAGGAGCATCTTCGCGCCGACGAACACGAGGATCGCCGCCAGGCCGTACCGCAGGTAACCGAACCGGTGCATCGCCCCCGCGAGCAGGAAGTACATCGCCCGCAGCCCCAGGATCGCGAACGCGTTGGAGGTGAAGACGAGGAACGGCTCGGAGGTGACCGCGAAGATCGCCGGGATCGAGTCGACGGCGAAGACGATGTCGCTGGTCTCCACCGCCACCAGGACGGCCAGCAGCGGCGTCGCGGCCCACCGGCCGCGCCCGTCCCGCCCGTCCCGCCCGTCCCGCCGTACGAGGAACCGCTGGCCCTGATAGGAGTCGGTGACGGGGATGAGCCGGCGCATCGCGCGCAGCACCGGGTTGCGGCCGGGGTGCACCTCGATCGCCGAATGCCTGGCCATCTTCACGCCGGTGTAGAGCAGGAACGCGCCGAAGACGTACAGGATCCAGTGGAAGCGGTCGAGCAGGACGGCGCCCGCGCCGATGAACGCCGCGCGGAAGACCAGCGCGCCGAGCACGCCGAAGAACAGCACGCGATGCTGCAGTTCGCGGGGGACCGCGAAGAACGAGAACAGCAGCGCGATCACGAAGACGTTGTCGACCGCCAGGGACTTCTCGATGAGGTAACCGGCCAGGTACTCCCCGCCCGCCTCCGGTCCCCATGCCAGCCAGACCACGGCACCGAAGCCGAGGCCCAGCGCGATCCACAGCCCGGACCAGGTCAGGGCCTCGCGGGTGCCCACCACGTGGGCCCGGCGGTGAGCGAACAGGTCCACGGCCAGCATGGCCAGGATGACCGCCAGAACCGCGGCCCAGACCCACAGGGGCACCGACATCGTCAACCTCCATCACCGCCGCGTACGGCGGGCTCGGCAGGCCGACGGTCTCCCCGTGCCACCGCCAGCGGTGACCCTCGCGCCGGGACGCCCTGCGGAGGCGGCCGTGATGACGACGCTGAGGAAGCCGGGTACTCCCCCTCGAACTGTGTTCAAGTATTCACGAAATCAGCTTCGTGTGTCAACCGGCGCTCCGAAGAGCTCGAGAAACTCGCCGATGTGCCGGTGCCGCTCGATCGGGTGGCGGAACGGCGCGAGAGGGTTGATCGTGTAGTGGTTGCGCCGCCCCACGCGCTCACGGCGCAGGTAGCCGGCCGCCTCCAGGTCGGACACGATCGCCTGGGCCGCCCGCTCGGTGATGCCGACCGACTCCGCGACCTCCCGCAGCCGCGCGTCGGGATCGCGGGAGAGCGCGAGCAGGACGTGCGCGTGGTTGGTGAGGAACGTCCAGCCGCCTGCGGGGGAGGAGGTGCTCATACCTCATTATGCGATGGCGGATTCGCGAAACCGAGGTCGGCCACCCCGTCGTGACCAGCGGCGGCCACACGTGCAGGCCCGGCCACACGTGCAGGCCGGCGAGGCGGGCCGTCAGCCCCGCGGCGATGTCGGGCGAGCGGCCGCATGCCGGGGCAGAATGGGGTTTTCGCGGATCTTCTGGGAGGGTCACGTGACCATCGACGTCGGACGGGTGCGGGCGGACACACCGGGATGCGAACACGTCGTCCACCTCAACAACGCCGGCTCGTCCCTGCCGCCGCGTCAGGTGACCGACGCCGTTGTGGACCACCTGCGCCTGGAGGAGCGTGCCGGCGGCTACGAGGCGGCCGCCGAGGCCCTCGGCCGGTCCGAGCGGACCTACGACGCGCTGGCCCGGCTCGTCGGCGCGGGGCGTGACGAGATCGCCCTCGTCGAGAACGCCACCCGCGCCTGGGACATGGCCTTCTACTCCCTGCGGTGGCAGCCGGGGGACCGCATCCTCACGTCACGCGCCGAGTACGCGAGCAACGCGATCGCCTTCCTGCAGACCGCCAGGCGGCACGACGTGCGCGTGGAAGTGGTGCCCGACGACGAAACCGGCGCCCTTTCCGTCGAGGCGCTGCGCGACATGATCGACGAGCGGGTCAAGCTCATCGCCGTCACCCACGTGCCGACCCAGGGCGGCCTGGTCAACCCGGCGGCCGAGATCGGAGCCGTGGCGCGGGAGGCCGGGGTGACGTACCTGCTCGACGCCTGCCAGTCGGTCGGGCAGTTGCGGATCGACGTCGGCGAGATCGGCTGCGACCTGTTGTCGGCGACCGGCCGCAAGTTCCTGCGCGGGCCGCGCGGCACCGGGTTCCTGTACTGCTCGCGGCGGATGCTCGACCGCCTGGAGCCCCCGTTCCTCGACCTGCACGCCGCGACCTGGACCTCCGCCGACACCTACGAGGTGCGCGGCGACGCCCGGCGGTTCGAGAACTGGGAGGGCTACGTGGCCGGCAAGATCGGCCTCGGCGTGGCGGCCGACTACGCGCTGAGCCTCGGGCTCGACGCGGTCGAGGAGCGGGTGACCGGCCTCGCCGAGGCGCTGCGCGGACGGCTGGCCGCCCTCCCCGGAGTGACCGTGCACGACCGCGGCGCACGGCGGTGCGGCATCGTGACGTTCACCGTGGACGGGCACGACAGCCGCGACGTCGCCGCCCGGCTGTCCGCCGCGAAGATCAACGTCTCGGTGGCGGCCCCGCCCTCCGCCCGGTGGGACTTCGAGTCCCGCGGGCTGCCCCCGATGGTGCGGTCCTCGGTGCACTACTACAACACCGAGGACGAACTCGACCGGCTGTGCGAGGCGCTGCCCACCGCGTGACTACAGGCTCCAGTCGATGACCGGCCCGGCGGGCACGACGCGCAGCGGGTTGATCTTCGGGTGGGTGCCGTAGTAGTGCCGCTTGATGTGGTCGAAGTCCGTCGTGCCGCCGAAGGCCGGATTCGCGTACAGGTCCCGGGCGTAGCGCCAGAGGTTGGGGTAGTCGGCCAGGCGGCGGATGTTCGCCTTGAAATGGGTCACGTACACCGTGTCGAACCGGGCCAGCGTGACCCACAGGCGGACGTCGGCCTCGGTGAGCCGGTCGCCGAACAGGTAGCGGCCGCCCGCGAGGCGCTCATCGAGCTCGTCGAGCGCCGCGAACAACGTCGTCACCGCCGCGTCGTACGCCTCCTGGCTCTCGGCGAAGCCGCACTTGTACACGCCGTTGTTGACGTCGGCGTACACGCGGTCGTTGAGCGCGTCGATGTCGCCCCTGAGATCCTTCGGATAGAGGTCGATCCCCGGCCTGGCCCACCGGGCGAACGCCTGGCCGAGGTCGAGGCTGATGTCGGGGAAGTTGTTGCTGACGATCCGGCGGGTGCGCCGGTCCCACAGCACGGGGACCGAGACGTGGCCGTCGTAGCCGGGTTCGGTCGCCTCGTACGCCTCCCGCAGCAGGGTGAAGCCGTTGAGCTCGTCGGGGCCGTGGCCGGGTCCCTCGCGGAACGCCCATCCGCGACCGTCGCGCACCGGATCGACGACGGACATCGACACGACGTCCTCGAGGCCGAGGAGCGCCCGGACGATGACCGACCGATGGGCCCATGGGCAGGCCAGCGACACGTACAGGTGGTAGCGGCCGGGCTCGGCGGGGTATCCGCTGCTTCCGTCGGCGGTCACGCGGTCGCGGAAGCCGTACAGGGGGCGTTCGAACGACCCGTCCGGCCGGGTGGCCGCCTTGATCGTGTAGTCGCCGTAGGCCGCGAAGTCCACCGGACTCGCGGGGGTCGTCGTCGTCACGCCGCCACCGTCCTCTCGTCTCCTGCACGACGAGAGTAACGGGGGCCGGTGGCGTGGCGGCCACGGCATCGCCGGCGCACCGGCACCGGCATGGGCACCCGCGGGGTTGGGGCATCGACGCGCCCCACCGCCATCTCCATCGCACGGACACGCAAGACACGCACGGGCACGCCGCCGGTGCGCATCTCCCGGGCGGCGGTGCCGCGCCTGCGCGCCGTACCGGCGCGGGGCGGGGCGCCGCCCTTCATCGGCCGGGTCCGGTCAGTGGGCCGGTCCCATGTGCGCCGGCCCCGTCGCGCCGAAGCCGCCGGGCCGTCCGCGCTCCATCATGCCGAACCGCATGGTCGCCAGGCCGAAGAGCAGGATGAGCGCGCCGACGACCACGTTGCTGATGATCGTGGCGGTGGTCGCCATGCCGCCGCGGATCACCCAGGGGGCGATGATGGTCCAGATGCCGAGCAGCGGGGCGACCCAGGAGATTCCGTAGGTGCGCCCGAACGCCGAGCTGTACCCCATCGCCAGAAGCGCCACGGCGAGGCCCGTGACCAGGTTGTTCACGGCAAGCGGAGTTCGCGTGCCGCTGAATCCGACGATCCACGGCGAGAGCGCTAGATACAGGCCGCTCAGGAGCGTGAGACCGTCGGCGAGCTGCGCGGCGGGATTCGCCGCGGCGGCCTCGTAGCGGGCACGCATTTGCATGATGTCGGGATGAGTCCCGATGTCGGCGCCGTGTGTCATCCGTCACACCACCCTTCAGAGGTGTGTGCTGTAGTCCTTATTCCTAGCGTACGCCCGGTTCGTCACTTTTTCCCGTTTTGGTGAGATTGTGCTTGCGTGGTGTGACGTGCGACACGCCGAGCGGTGTTTAGCCCCTTCACCAGCGGAAAGAGGGAGTTCGTCAGCTTCTGGGACCGAGAGGAGCGTCCGGATGAGCATGGAGGACAAGTTCCGCAACAAGTCGGAAGAGGTCACCGGCAAGGCCAAGGAAGGGCTCGGCAAGGTCACCGACGACGAGAGTCTCGAGGCCGAGGGCCGGGCCGACCAGTCGGAGAGCCACATGAAGCAGGCCGGCGAGAAGGTGAAAGACGCCGCCGGCAAGGTGAAGGACGCCTTCAAGGACTGACCCGCGGGTACGGCGATCACGCGACGGGCGACAGACCGTGCGCGGCCCGGACGAACGGGCCGACGGCCGTCGCCGGGGGGACGAGGGGCCGCCGAGCCGGGTGCTGCTTCCCGGCGCTCCCGTCCCTGTGGGGTTGGGAAAGAACGGCCTGACCGGGGAACAACGGCGCGGTTGGAAGAACGGCCGGCTCCTTGGGGAGCCGGCTTCCGCGTGCACGGGCCCGGTTCGTACGGCGACGTGCCCGCCCCGGCTCCGCCGCTGCTTCGGTGAATCCGGCGAATCCCCTGATCCCGTCGAGTTCCGGGAGAGCGGTGGTTCCGGGCCGGTGGCGCCGGCCCGCGGTGGACGGACGCCGGTCAGGCCGCGTGCGGCAGCGTGATGCGGAAGGTCGACGTCACGAGAGCCTGGATGAGACGCACGAGCAGCGCTTCCAGGACCATGAGGGCCGCCCGGGAGAGTACGGCGGCGAGGAACTCAGTCACTTCACACCTCTGTGGGACAAATCGGCTTCTAGGGAAGAGTTACGCATAAACCTCCCAAAACGGCGTAGTTAAGGTTACCGTTCGGTGAACAGCCGGCGACCGTTGCGGATACACGTCCTGATCATGGGTCCCCTGGCGCGTTCCTGATCACGGCCCGGCTCCGGCGAGGCCGGGCACGCGGCGGCCCGGCGCCGCTCCCGCTGCGGGCGGGCCGGTCTTGCGGTGCGGGCCGGGTTGTGCGGTGCGCCCGGTCAAGTGGTGCGGCTGGTCCTGTGGTGTCGCCCGGTCGTGTCTGCGGGCCTGCGATCCGGAGTGGTCCTGCGGTGCGGCCCGGTTGTGTGGTGCGGGCCGGGTCTTCGCCGCAGCGCCGATCGCGCGGTGCCGCCGGTTCGCGGACCCGCGCGAGGCGCATCTCGTTTACTTGGTGCCGGTGGCCCGGGTACGCCGGGCGGCGGTGGCGGCGCCGGCGGGGGTCTTCGCCTCGCCCCTGGCCGTCGTGGTCCTCCTCCCGGTCGCCTGCCCTGCCGTCTGCGCCGCCGGCTCCTGCATGGCCGTGGGCCCGGCGCCGGCGCCGGGCGTCCCCGATGTGGCCATGGTCGTCCCGCGGGTGTCTCTCTGCGGGCCGCTGAGCGGGGACCAGCGTTGCTCGCGGCCCCTGGCGCGCTGCGCGAGCAGTGTTCCCGCGCCGATGGCCGCCGCCACCGGCCACTCGAGGATGCCGAGCGCGGCCAGTGCGCCGAGGCCGCCGTAGTACATGATGCGCTCCGGCGGCGGAAGGAACGTCCGGGCGACGTCCATGGCGTGCCCGACGTCACGGCCGCTGATGTGCGGCATGCCCACATGCGGCAGGTGCATTTCGGGTGCCCGCAGCTGGAGCCGCAGGAACGGCAGGTTCAGGTCCAGCTGGGGCCGGTGCTCTTCCTTCATCTCCGGGCCCGGGCCGCCGGGCGGAGCCGGAGTAGGCGTGGGCGTGGGCGGTCTGGTCGTCGTCCGGGCACGGGACGTCCGGCCCCGCGTGGTCGTCGTGCCCGCCCCGGCGGTCGTGCCTGCCGCGGTCGTGCCCGGCGTCGTCTCGGTCGTGGTCATGGATCCTCCCCCGATGGCGTCTCCCTCGATCGCGGATCTCTGTCCGACCCGCGAGAGCTTCGGGAAAATGACCTTTCCATCCTCTATCGAGCCTCCTGTGGTTGCTGGTGCTGATAGCGACTATTTGCCCACTTTTGCCGGTGCTTTCGCGCTCCCGGCCCTTGGGGCGAGGATGGCGGGCATGACACGCATAGGGATCTTGCTGTTCGACCGGGTGGAGGAGCTGGACGCGGTGGGCCCGTGGGAGGTCTTCGGCGTGTGGGCGAAACTGCGCCCGGACGAGGCGGAGGTCGTCGCGTTCGCGCCGCGGGCGGGAGCCGTACGGGCCTCCAAGGGGCTGACGTTGCACGCCGACAGGTCGGCGGCCGACGTCGGCCACCTGGACGTCCTCGTGCACCCTGGCGGCGCCGGGACCCGTCCCCAGCTCACGGACCCGGACCACCTCGCGTGGGTGCGGGACCAGCGCGGACGCGTGCCCCTGATGACCAGCGTCTGCACCGGATCGCTCGTGTTCGCCGCGGCCGGTCTGCTGGCGGGCCGGCCGGCGACCACGCACTGGGGCGCCCTCGACCTGCTCGCCGAGCTGGACCCGACCGTCGACGTCCGGCGCGACGAGCGCTTCGTCGACGACGGCGACATCGTCACCTCGTCCGGCGTGTCGGCGGGCATCGACATGGCGCTTCACGTGGTGGCGCGGCTCGCGGGAGTCGAGCGGGCCCGGGAGGTGCGCCGGCACATGCAGTACGACCCCGAGCCTCCCGTATGACCCGCGCTCAAGCCGGCGCTCACCTGCTCGCGGCGGGCGACGGGCCTTCGCGCCGCCCGTACGGCCCCGATCGGTTCATCGGTCGAGGACGTGCAGCGTGTGGGCGCCGGTGCTGAGCGGCTCCGGCCCCTCCTCGCCGCACACGACCACGTCGGCCACCCGGGCGCCGAAGAGGTCGGGCAGGTAGATGGCGGGCTCCAGGCAGACGGTCATCCCGGCCTCGAACGTCTCCCCGGCCGCCAGCCAGGGCGCCTCCGCCGGACTCAGCCCGATGCCCCGGCCCGTGCGCGCGGCGGCGTAGGCGCCGTAGCCGCTGCCGTCGATCACCTCGCGGGCGACCCCCTCGGCCTCGGCGCACGCCACCCCGGGGCGTACGCGGTCGACGGCGGCCCGCTGGGCGGCGAGGACGACCGAGTACATGGCGTCGAAGTCCTCCGGCGGCTCCGCGACCGCGAAGACCCGGGCGACCTCGGCGCAGTAGCCGTTCCAGCGCCCGCCGACCGAGACGAGCAGTGCGTCGCCGGGGTTGATCACCCGTTCGCACGGCTGGTGGCGCTCGTCGGCGGAGTGCTCGCCCGCGGCGACGCGCACGGACGGCGCTCCCTCGCAGCCCGTCTCGGCGAGCATGGCCCGGAGCCTGCGGGCCATCGCCAGCTCGGTGGCGCCGAACCACGCGAGCTCGCGGGCGGCGAGCAGCACGGCGTCGGCCGCCGCGGCGGCGTGCCGCATCGCGGTCACCTCGTCTGGCCGCTTGCGCAGGCGGAGCGGCGCGAGCACGGCCGAGGCGAGCACGAGTTCCGCGTCCAGGCGCAGCGCGAACAGTTCGGCGGCGTGCATCTGCGGATCGACCGCCACGCGGGCGGCCGCGGGCGGCACCAGAGCCGCCGCCTGCGCGGGATCGCCGGCCGGCGCGGGCGGCCCGTCCAGCGCCACCACGAGATAGCTCTCCTCGCCGCCCGCCGCCGACAGCGGGGCCGCCCGCAGGTACCGGAAGTCCGGGGAGGGACGCAGCACGAGGGCGTCGATGCCCGCCCCGGCCATTCCGGCGCGTACGTCCCGCAGCACGATCGGGTCGATCATGACGCGGAGGACGGCTCCGGCTCGTGCAGCCAGCAGGCCACCGGCGCGAACTGCGCCGATCCACCCAAGGGCTCCCGCTCCCGGCACACGTCCATCACCAAGGGGCAGCGGGGGTGGAACCGGCAGCCCGCCGGGGGATCGGCGGGATCCGGCACGTCCCCGGGCAGTTCGGCGGGCAGCACCCCGGCGCCGTCCGGCGAGGGGATCGCCGCGAGCAGCGCCCGCGTGTACGGGTGCCGGGGGTCGGCCCACACCTCCGCCGTCGGCCCGGTCTCCACGACCTTGCCGAGGTACATGACCGCGATCCGGTCGGCGATCAACCGTACGACGGACAGATCGTGGCTGATGAACAGCAGGCCCGCGCCGGACTCCACGGCGAGGTCGCGCATCAGCCGGGCCACCTGCGCCTGGGCGGAGGCGTCCAGGGCGGAGATCGGCTCGTCCCCGATCAGCAGCGAGGGCCGGGCGGCCAGCGCCCGCGCGATCGCGATGCGCTGCCGCTGCCCCCCGGAGAACTCGTGCGGGTAACGGCCGGCGAACGCGCGTGGCAGCCCGACCCGTTCGAGCAGGTCGGCGGGGCTGGTCGCGGTGTCGCCCGCCGTACGCAGGCCGTCGGCGATCTGCGCGCCCACGCGGCGGCGCGGGTTCAGCGAGGAGTACGGATCCTGGAACACCATCTGCACACCGGTGAGCGCGGGGTCCCTGCGGCGCAGTCCGAGAGGCGTCACCGGGTGCCCGCCCACGCGGATGCGCCCCGCGGCCGCGCCGTGCAGGCCGCACACGGCCCTGGCCAGGGTGGACTTGCCGCACCCCGACTCGCCGACCAGGCCGACCACCTCGCCGGCGGCGACCTGCAGGCTGGCCCCGGCCACCGCCCGCACGACCGGGCGGCCCGGCGTGCGGTGCTCCACGACCAGGTCCTCCACGGACAACAGGGGCCCGGTCAGAGGCATGGTCATGGTGAGTTCTCCCCAGGAGGCACGGGCAGGGCGTCGAGCAGCGAACGGGTGTAGGGGTGGTCGGGCTCGCGCAGCACCCGGCCGCGCGGGCCGGTCTCCACGACCAGCCCGTCCTTCATCACGCTCACCTCGTCGGCGACCGCGGACATCACGCCGAGGTCGTGGGTGACGAGGAGGACGGCGAGGCCGAGGTCGTCGCACAGGCCGCGCAGCAGACGGAGGATCCCGGCCTGCACGGTCACGTCGAGCGCGGTCGTCGGCTCGTCGGCGATCAGCACCTCGGGATCGCAGGCCAGCGCGACGGCGATGGCGATCCGCTGCCGCATGCCGCCGGAGAACTGGTGCGGGTAGCGCCCGAGCGCCTCCTCCGGGCCGGGGATGCGCACCTTGGCGAGCAGGCCGGCGGCGCGCTCCCGCGCCTCCTTCCTGCCGATGCCCAGGTGGTGGCGCATGTGCTCGGTGAGCTGCCGCTCGACCGTCAGCATCGGGTGCAGGCTGGTCGCCGGGTCCTGGAAGACCATGGCGACCTTCGCGCCACGCACCCTGTTGAGCTCGCCTGCCGGCATGCCGAGTAGGTCCCGGCCGCCGAAGGCGATCCGTCCCGAGGTGCGGGAGCCGTGGGGGAGCAGGCCGAGCACGGCGAGACCGGTCATGGTCTTGCCCGAGCCGCTCTCCCCGGCGAGGCCGTGCACGCGGCCGGCCTCCAGGGTCAGATCGACGCCGTGCAGGATCTCCTGGTCTCCGATGGAGACCCGTAGTCCTTCGATGGTCAGCGCCGCCGTCCGTGATTCGGCCGTCACAGTGCACGCTCCTTGATGGCCCGTGCGGTACGCGGGTCGAGCGCGTCGCGCAACGTGTCTCCGAGGAAGTTGAACGCGAGGACCACCGTCAGGATGGCGAGCCCGGGGAACGTCGCGACCCACCAGCTGTCGAAGACGTCCACTCCGGCGGCGACCATCGCGCCCCACTCGGGCGACGGCGGTTTGGCGCCGAGGCCGAGGAACGACAGCCCCGACAGCAGCAGCAGCGCGGTGCCGATGTCGAGGGTGGCGAGCACCAGGACGGGCCCGGTGACGTTCGGCAGCACGTCCACCCGCAGCGAGCGCCAGGCGGAAAAGCCCAGCAGCCGCCCGCTCAGCACGAACTCACGCTCCCGTACGCCGAGCACGAGGCCGCGGGTCACCCGCGCGTACGCGGGCCAGGCGACGACGAGCACGGCGAGCACCGCGTTGCCGAGGCTCGCCCCGAGCGCGGCGGCGACGACCATCGCGAGGATGACCGTGGGGAAGGCGAACACGAGGTCGGCCAGGCGCATGATCGTCTCGTCCACCCAGCGGCCGAAATACCCCGCGCAGGCGCCGAGCAGGCCGCCGACCACCACCGACAGCGCGACCAGCAGCAGCGTGAGCGGGATCGACACCCGCGCGCCGTACATGATCCGGCTGAGGATGTCGCGGCCGAGCTGGTCGGTGCCGAGCCAGTGGCCCGGGCCGGGCGGCGCGAGCCGGGGCAGCTCCTGCGCCAGCGGGTCGTGCGGCGCGAGCACCGGCGCGGCCAGCGCGACCACGATCCAGACCAGCGCGACGACGACGCCGACGACCGCCAGCGGCCGCCGCCACGCCTGCGGGAGCCGGCTCACGCGGGTGCGCCCGAACAGGCGGCCGCGCTTCATGAGACCCTCACCCTCGGGTCGATGACGCCGTACAGGACGTCGACGACCAGGTTGATGACGAGGTAGACCACGCCCACCACGAGACCGACGCCCATGACGGCGGGCAGGTCGAGGGTGGTGGCGCTCTTGTAGGCGTACTGGCCGACGCCTGGCCAGGCGAAGACCGCCTCCACCAGCACGGTGCCGGACAGCAGGCTGCCGAACGCCAGACCGGCCACCGTGATGATCGGCACCAGGGCCGGGCGCAGGACGTACCGGAACAGCACCACCCGGCCGGGCAGGCCCTTGGCGCGGGCGGCGCGTACGTAGTCCTGCCCGAGCACCTCCAGCACCGCCGAGCGGGTGAACCGCGTCAGCAGGCCGATCGTGTAGAGGGCCAGCACGAGCGCCGGAGCGGCCAGGTGGCCGACGGCCGAGGAGAACACGTCCCACCGGCCCGACAGCAGGGCGTCGACCGTGTAGAGGCCGGTGACCTGCGGGGGCGGGGTCATCCCCGGATCGATGCGGCCGCTGCCCGGGGTGACCTGCAGCCGGAAGAAGAACACGTAGAACGCCACCAGCGCGAGCCAGAACGTCGGCACCGAGATGCCGATCAGGCTCAGCACCCGCAGCACGTGGTCGGAGAAGCGGTCCCGGCGCAGCGCCGCGACCACCCCGAATCCGACGCCGAGGACCAGCGAGACGAGGATGGCGGCCCCGGCCAGCTCCAGCGTCGCCGGCACGGACTGGGCGAGGTCGTCGAGCACCGGGCGGTGGCTCTGCTGGCTCGTCCCGAGGTCGCCGTGCAGCAGCCCTGCCAGGTGCATCAGGTACTGCTGCGGCAGCGGCCGGTCGAGGCCGTGGTCGGCGCGCCACTGGGCCACGATCGCCGGGTCGCCGAGCGCCCGCTGACCGAGGTTGGCCGCCGCGGGGTCGCCCGGCACCAGGTTGGTGAGCACGAAGGTGACCAGCGTGATCCCCACCGCCAGCAGCAGCGCCGTGACGACACGCCGGACGAGGAACCGGGCGAACGGACCGCGCACCGCCCGGCTCCCCGTACGGCGTCTACTTGGCGCCGAGGTCGGCGACATTGATCGTCCACACGGGGTGGTACTCCACACCGGTGACGGACGCCGCCGTCACGATGTTCTGGCCGGGCTGGATCAGCGGCATGAACGGGCCGGTCGCGTTGAGCTTCTGCTGGAAGTCGGTGAACGCCTGCTTGCGGTCGTCGTCGGTCACCGCGGCGCCGGCCTTGTCGGCCGCGGCCTCGACGTCCTTGTCCGCGCCCGCCTTCCAGCCGGACCGCAGCCCGACCAGCTTGCCCGGGGCGAACGACAGATAGTTGCTGGGGTCGGGGAAGTCGGGACCCCAATACCACAGGCCCAGCTCCTCCTTGCCGTTGCGGTAGTTGTCCAGGGCGGTGGTGACCGGCGCGGGGGTCAGCTCGACCGAGATGCCGACCTCCTTGAGGTTGGCCTGGATCCGCTCGGCCAGCGGCTGGAAGGACAGGCCGTTCACGGTCAGCTCGCTGGGGTACTCCAGCTTGACCGTGGCGTCGGTCACGCCGCTCGCCGCGAGGGCCGCCTTGGCGCCCTCGACGTCGCGCTTGGCCGCCTGGTCGGCGGGCAGCGCGCCGAGGAACATCGACGGGATGATGCCCGACGCCTGCGCCGAGCCCTCGCCGGCCAGCTCCAGCAGGCCCTGGTAGTCGATGCCCTTGCGCACCGCCTCGACGAACTTGGGGTTGGAGGTGATCTTGCTGACGCCCGCGTCCTGGTTGACGAGCAGGAAGAACACGTACGCCGAGGCGGTCCGCTTGACCTGGAGGCCGCCGGAGAGGCCGCTCACCTGGTCGCCGGACAGGTTCAGCGCCACCTGGCTGTCGCCGCGCTGCACGTTGAGCTTCTGCGTGGCCGACTCGACGTTGCGGATGACCACCTTGTCGTAGTACGGCTTCTTCGCGCCCCAGTACTTCGCGTTCGCCTTCAGCACGACCTGGCTGCTCACGTTGAACGACTCGATCGTGTACGGACCCGAGCCGGCCGAGGCGGAGTTCAGGTACTGCTCGGCCTTGTCGTTGGGGTCGTTCGTCGCGCCGTGCTCCTTGGCCACCTTCGAGTTGAGGATGCCGAGGGCCGGGTTCGGCAGGATGTACGGCAGCGCCGGGTTGGGGGTCTTCGACGTCAGCGTGACGGTCGTGTCGTCGGTCTTGGCGATCTCCACGCCGTCCAGCAGGAAGGACGGCGTGCCCTTCATGTCGCGCACGCGGGTGAGGGAGAACACCACGTCGTCGGCCGTCACCGGGGAGCCGTCGCCGAACGTGGCGCCCTGCCGCAGCTTGAGCGTGAGCTCCTTGCCGTCGGGCGACAGCTCGTACGACTCGGCGAGCGACGGCACCGGCTTGGTGACGTCGGAGCCCTCGAACGTGAGAAGCGTGTCGTAGGTCGCCTTGTCGACGATCAGGCCGGTCGGCTCGTAGGTCCGCCCGGGGTCCGCCGTCTTGAGGTCGAACGAGGTGTCGATCACGAGCGTCTTGCCCGCGGCGCCGCTCTGGGTGCTGCTGGACGAGCCGCCGCCGGAGCAGGCCGCGAGGGCGAGGGCGCCGGTGAGCGCGACCGGGAGCAGGCCGGCCCTCACCTGCCACGAACGGGTCGTCATTATGTGTCCTCCGAAAACAGGCCAACTCTTGGCCGTATGGACGTTTGGTCGCCGATCGTCCAGGATTGTGCGGCAGAAAGTCCAGCTCATGAGGCCAAGCCGAGACGAATCTCCCGCGGAGGTACAACCAGTGACCGAAATGTCAGGCAACTCGGGGTCCGGGGGCGGCCCCACTGGACGGATCGGCATCGGCCTGGAGCTTGACGCCACCCACCTGAAGATCCTCGAGGTGCTCAGGGAGAACGGGCGCATCTCGGTGTCCGCCCTCGCCGAGCGGGTGGGGATCTCCCGGGCCAGCGCCTACACGCGCTTCGAGGCGCTGCGCGCCGACGGCGTCATCAGGCGCTTCACCGCCGAGATCGACCACCAGCGGGCCGGCCTCGGCATCGTCGCGCTGATCTTCGTGACCGTGCGGCAGCAGATGTGGCGGCAGTTCCGGGCACAGCTCGCCCAGATGCCGGAAGTGGAGTACTGCGCCATCACCACCGGGCAGCACGACGCGATGATCCAGGTCAGGGTGGCCGACGTGGCCGAGGTGCACGCGATGGTCACAGAACGCCTGGCCAACATCCCGGCCGTCAAGGCGACCGAGACCGTGTTCATCCTCGACGAGGTGCTCAGGCGGCCGTACGTCCTGCCGAGCGACCGGGAGCGGGACCGGGGGCGCGGCGCCCCGCGGCGGCCCGCCCCCGCCTCCTCGTCCGAGCCCGAGCAGGGCCAGGGACAGGGGCAAGGCCAGGGGCAGGCGCAGGGGAACGGGCAGGGGCTGCCGCTCGGCAAGATGCGGTTCGTCGGGGCGGCCGAGGGCCGCGCCGCGCTGCGCGACGCGACGTAGACGCGACTCAGACGCGACTCAGAGGGGACGGATCATGAGCCCACTTCGGCGCAGACGCTGACGTGGGTGGTGTCGTCGCCCTCGAACTGGAACTCCTCCACCAGGCGCAGCCGGCCGTCCGGGGCCGTCTCGATGCGGCTGGTGCTGCGGCCGCTCGCGCGCTCGCCGGTCTTCAGCAGGTGGACGTAGGAGATCTCGATGCTGTCCCCGTCCCGCGTGCCCACGAACCGGCCGTGGACGACGGTGTCGCCCGTGTAGTGCCCCCAGATCACGCCGCCCGACTCCTCGTACGCGAACTCCGTGGGCGCGTCGGCGTTCACCGCGCTGGCCGTGGAACTGATCATGACGAAGCGGCGGCCGCTGAGCAGGTCTGTGTTGTTCACGAGTCCGCATCGTGCCGTTTTGTGTGGAAGTCGCAACCTGCTCTGGACGTTCCGTTCACCGAGCCCCGGCCGGGCGTGTGATCCGTCCAGACCACACGCCGCGGCCGGGTCCGGGCGTGAACAGGTGTCAGCGGCCGACGATCTCGGCGAGGGCGGCGAGCGCCGCGCCCCGGGCGCCGGCCATGTCGAGGTCCTCGACCAGCGTCACCGTGGTCACCCGCCGCTGCTCCTCGCGCAGCAGGGTGTGCTCGCGGACCTTTTCCAGGAACCACTCGCGGAAGTGCGGGGCCGCCTCGACCACCCCGCCGCCCAGGAAGTACGCGTCCGGGTCGGTGAAGTTGGCCGCGATGGTGAACAGCCTGCCGATGGCCATCGCCTGCTGCTCGAAGACCTTGAGCGCGAGCGGATCGCCGTTCTCGGCGTAGCCGCGCAGCAGCTTGGCGGCCTTCCCGGCGGGCTCGACCTCGTGGAGCTCGTGGCCGGGGAAGCGGGTCAGCCAGTAGGGAAGCAGGTTCTTCTCGATGCCGGTCAGCGAGGCGACGCTCTCGGCGTCCCCGACGAAGCCGCAGTTGCACTCGGGCAGCGGCTGGTCCTCCTCCAGCAGGCCCTGCAGGGGGATGTGGACGTGCCCCAGCTCGCCGGCCATCCCGGCGGCGCCCTTCACCACGTGCCCCGACTGGACGACGCCGCCGCCGAGACCGGTGCCGACGATCGCCGAGATCGACGAGTGCTGCCAGGCGTCCGGCCCGAAGCGTACGTGGTGGGAGTAGAGGGCGGCGGCGTTGCCGTCGTTGTTGTAGACCACGGGCACCCCCAGCCGGGCCTCCAGCGCCCCCCGGAAGTCGAAGCCGAACCAGCCGGGATCGACGAAGTTCGTCGCGCCCTTCGAGGAGATCACGCCGTCGGCGCTGGCCGGGCCGGGGGTGTCGAGGCCCACCGCGCGCACGGTCGAGCGCGGCGTGCCGGTGAGCTCCAGCACGTTGTCGAGGGCTACCAGGAGCTGCTCGACCGCGACCTCGGGACCCTCCCGTACGAGGCTCGGGGTCTCGACCATCCGGTCCACGAGGAACCGCCCGGAGGCGTCGAGAACGGTCGCGTTGTTGCTCGTCCCGCCGTTGTCGAGCCCGACGACGACCCAGGACCCTGCATCTGCCATGGGGGATGTCCTTTGCGTTCGTGCGTGTCAGTGCGAAGACTACGAGAGCCGGCGCCCGCGGGCACCGGTCGGGGCGCGACAGGCCGGGCACGTGCCGCACCGGGCGCGCACGGTGCGGGCTTCGGCCGGCCACCGCGGCCCTCACGCGGGTGCCCATGGTGAAAGATTCAGTTCGTCCCGTGGCCGCGCCCGGCCGTCTCCGGCCGCCGCGGTGCCCGTGAGCTGCGCCGGGGGGCGTCACCGGGCGGGCGGGCCGGCCGGGGACCGGCGGCCTCCGTTGACCGGCTCCGCCACGCGGAGAAAACATCTGCGTCCGGGGCCGCAGCGTCGCGACCCGGGCGCGCGTCGCCGGCCGGTCGGCTCATGCGCGGCCCACCGTCGTCCCACCGCACGTTCCGCCGTCGTCCCGGGCGTCGTCTCCGGTGGCGTCCCCGGTGTCGTCCCCGGTGTCGTCACTGCCGCCGTACGCGCAGGAGGGAGCCCGTCCCCTGCCGCGGTCCGAGCGGGATCGGCCGCCCGTGCCCGGTGCGGGAGCGCGGCGCGTGCCGGGCGGCGTGCCAACGAGCAGATGCGCAGAAAACGAGGTACGCATGAAGCAGTTCCGTCCCGTCCGATGGGTCCGCCCCGCCGCCCGCGGCCTGCCGGGCTCTCCGGCGGCGCGCCTGGTCGCGGCCCTGGCCGCGCTGGTCGCCGGCCTCGTGGTCGTGCTGGTGCCCGGCAGCGCCTCCGCGGCACCCGTGTGCAAGGTGGACTACACGGCCAACCAGTGGCCGGGCGGCTACACCGCGTCGGTGCGGCTCACCAACCTCGGCTCGGCGGTCAGTTCCTGGACGCTGAGCTGGACGGTCGGCGCGGGCCAGCAGATCACCAACGGGTGGAGCGCCAAGGTCAGCCAGTCGGGCGCGGTCGCCACCGCCAAGAACGAGACCTGGAACGGCTCGCTCGCCACGGGGCAGACGGCCGACTTCGGCTTCCAGGGCACCTGGTCGGGCAGCCTCACGACGCCGTCCGACTGGTCGCTGAACGGCGTGCCGTGCGGCGGCGCCTCCTCCTCGCCGTCGCCTTCTCCGTCTCCTTCGTTCGTGGACCACTCGCCGTCGCCGTCTCCTTCACCCTCGCCGACGCCGTCCCCGACCGTCGACCACTCGCCGTCCCCGTCCCCGTCCCCGTCTCCTTCGCCGTCTCCCTCGCCGTCCCCGTCGCCCTCGCCCAGTCCTTCGGTGACGCCCTCGCCGTCCGGCTGCTCGGGCAACGGACTGGTCGTCTGCTCCGGCTTCGAGGACCAGTCGGGCACGCCGTCGGGGGAGTGGCAGGTGACCACCCCGAACTGCTCGGGCACCGGCACCGCCACGATCGACTCCAGCACCGTGCACAGCGGCGGCAAGTCGCTGAAGATCAACGGCGGCGGCAACTACTGCAACCACATCTTCGCCGCGACGACCAAGAACGTCTCCTCCATCTCGCCCGTGGTGTACGGGCGCATGTGGCTGCGGCACACGACCGCGCTCCCGGCGGGCCACGTCGCGATGATCACCATGTCGGACTCCAGGGACGGCGGCAAGGACCTGCGGATCGGCGGCCAGAACGGCGCTCTCCAGTGGAACCGGGAGTCCGACGACGCCACGCTGCCCGAGCAGAGCCCCAACGGGGTCGCGCTGAGCACCCCGCTGCCCGTCAACCGCTGGGTGTGCCTGCGCTTCCAGATCGACACCACGCAGCAGGCCATGCGTACGTACCTGGACGACCAGGAAATCGCCGGCCTGAGGGTGGACGGCACGCCGACCACCGACGTGGACGCTCAGTGGCTGCGCCATTCCACCTCGCCGCGGCCCACGACGTTCCGCCTGGGCTGGGAGAGTTACGGCGGCGACTCGGACACGATCTGGTACGACGACGTGGCGCTGGGATCGAGCCCGATCGGCTGCTGATCACCGCACGTCAGGGGTAGATAGCCGGGTGTCCGCCATGCGCGGTCACGCTCGACCGTGGTCCCGTTTCGCCGGGCGCCCGGCCTTCCCGCGGGGAGGCCGGGCGCCCGTATCCGAGGGGAGAGGGACATGACCGACGTGCAGCACCCGATACCCGAACTGATGAAGGAAGCCGACGTCGTCGACCTGCTCGTCCATCAGCACGCGATGATCAGGGACATGTTCGACGAGGTGGAGCACGCCCCGCCGGGTGAGCGCCGTGAGCCGTTCCGGCGGCTGCTGCGGATGCTGGCCGTCCACGAGACGGCGGAGGAGGAGATCGTGCACCCCTACACGCGGCTGCGGGTGGACGGGGGAGCGGGAGTTGTGGCCGACCGGCTCGAGGAGGAGCGCGAGGCCAAGGAGATCCTCAGCAGGCTGGACGAGATGGGCCCGGAGCACCCCGGCTTCATGCCCGAGCTGGACAGGCTGCGGATCGCCGTGCTCACACACGCCCGGGCCGAGGAGCGTTACGAGTTCACCAAGCTCCGGGCCGAGACGACGGCGGCGGAGCGGCGGGCGATGGCCCTCGGGGTGCGGGCCGCCGAGGCGATGGCCCCGACCCGTCCGCATCCCGGCGTGGAGTCGATGACGCGAAACCTGCTGCTGGGCCCGCCCGCGGCGATCATGGACAGGGCGCGCGACCTCATCCGCCAGGCGCTGCGCCGCCGATAGGGCGTGCCCCCGGCCCGGGTCCGTAGGCGCGGCTCCGGGCCGGGACGCCGCCTCAGTGGGTGCGCAGGCTGTAGAGGGGGTGGGTGCCCTCGGTCTCCAGGCGGTACTCGTCGCCCGACTTGGCGCGGTTCTCGTCGATGATGCGCTCGCTGGGCGGTTCCTCCCCGCCCATGAGCTGCTCCTGCCAGCGCTGGAAGCGCTCGTGGGCCTCCTGGACGTACCCCGTCCCGAGGGTCGTGTAGTCGATCTGTGTGGCGATCAGCTCGCGCAGGTACTCCTTGTTCGGCTCGAACGTCACGGGCTTCGGCAACTCCCGGGCCACCAGCTGCTCCGGATCGCGCCCGTCGTGCTGGCGGAACAGGTCCGCGGCGATCCGCAGGTGCTCCAGCTCCATGTTCAGATGCAGCTCCCAGATCGCCCTGATCCTCGGGTCGGATTCGGTCTCCATGAACGAGTGGTACAGGTAGCACTCGTTGTACTCGTGATTGAGCCATTGCTCCCACCACGACTCGCCCGGATCGAGCAGCGACTCGTAGTGGGTGACGTGCTCTTCCTCGATCAGCCCGATCTCCTGGTAGAGCTGCCGCGCGATGGGCTCCATGTACATCGGGCCGACGTTCATGTAGAAGTTCATCGTCTGCTGCTCGGCGGACATGATGGTCAGCGCGTGCAGCTTGGAGATCGCCTGCGTCGTCTCCCGGTTGTAGTGCTCGCGGACGTTGTCGGCCGGGTGGCGGTGGTGCATCGTCGTCGGCCGGCCAGGCATCACCTCGGTCAGCCGGTCGACGATCTTCTCGGCCTTGCGGTGCTCGATCATCTCGTACAGGTTCGCGTACCGGTACAGGTGATCGAAGTCCTCCAGCACGCCGAACTGGTAGGCCTGCTTGAGATAGGGGTCGGGCTCCATCCGGGCCACCCAGGCGGTCAGATCCACCGCCACCTGCTCGTAGGCGAGGGTCGTCTCCAGCACCGAGGCCAGCCCCGGCAGCAGCCAGTTGACTGCCTTCTGCTGCTGGGCCTCGATGTAGCGCACCTCCGCCAGGCGCTGCCGCACCTCCAGGTCCGGGCACCGCCTGGCGAAATGGTGGCTGAACATGATCGCTTCGATCTCGATCCCGTTCATCGTGATGATCCGGCACCGGGTGTAGGGATCGGCGCGGTCGGGATCGATCGGCGTGACATTCAGCTCGCGCCAGTTGCGCAGCTGCCGATCCAGCGGGATTCCCCGCTCCTGCAGCGGGTTGAACGTCATCTCGGTGCTCCTCCCCACGATTGGCGCTGGGCGTACCCAAATCGTGGAATGCGACAAACGCGGACATTCGGAGCTTTGACCGGGATTGTCACCGGTGGCGTGAAGTCTGTCAGCCGGTGGAGGCCGTCTCGACGTGCGGGTCGCCGACCTTCTTCGACTGTGGTGAGCCCCGCTCGCGCAGGAAGATCGCCAGCAGGACCATGGAGGCGACCGCCAGGAACTCCGACTGCCAGTTCTGCAGGGTGCGGTTCCAGAAGTCGGGCGAGGTCACATAGCCGATCCAGCTGACCGGATCTTCCAGCCGGGCGAGCTGCTCGTTGTTGTAGGCCGCCAGTCCGGCGACGGACTGGGCCAGCCAGGACAGCAGGAAGAGCACGCCCATCACGATGCCCAGGGAATGGCTGAAGACCGTCCGCCGCCAGCCGTCCGCCGCCGCCCAGGCGGGGGAGCCGGGCTCGGCGTGGCGGCCGACCTTCTGGTCGGCGTCGGACTCCAGGCCCTGCTCGCCCCGCTTCTTCGACTCCGGCGAGCCGCGCTGGACCAGCCAGACGGTGACGAGGATGCAGAGGAAGAACTGCAGATACTCCGACTGCCAGTTCTCCGCCACGTCCACGGCGAAACTCGACGAGGCGACGTACTCGGCCCAGGTGACGGGGGAGCCGCCGCCGGCCACCTGCTCCTCGTTGAACGCCGCCGCGCCCGCGACCGACTGCCCGGCAAGGCTCAGCAGGAACAGCAGCAGGAAGCACAGCGCGAGCGCGTTGTCCCTGATCAGACGCTTCACCGCCGCTACCTCCGAGCGAGCCCGATGACGATCACGTACGCGAGGCCCAGCGCGATCGTGACCAGTAGCACCGCGTAGAGCGTGCGCGCGCCGTTCACGTGCTCACCTCGCAGTCGTACGGCTGCTGTGTGTACGACTGATCCGGGCGAGATTCGCAGCCCGCGGCCCGCACCCGCCAGCCGTCGGGGAACCGGTGCAGGAAGATCGTGTCGCCGTCCACCCGCACGCGCGCCTCGTCGCCCCAGATGTCGACGCCGCGCACCGCGCCCACCCGCAGCCCGACCGACACGATCTGTTTGTCGCAGTCGTCCAGGGACTCCGCGGCCCTGGGTGCCAGGAGCAGGCATGCCTGCCCTCCCTGGCCCTGCCCGGCCGCGGACAGGAACCGCTCCGCGGTCGTGGTGACCGCCGCGTCGTCCACGGAGGCGCACCCCGTGGAGACCAGTGCGGTGGCCGCGAGGCAGACGACCGCCGTTGCTCGTATGCCCATGGATCGCGACTACCCGTGGGACGCGAGTGAAACCTGAAGAGACTTTCTGTCACATATATGGGATCAATCGCCCCTTATGCGTAATATGGGCGCGTCCGGAAGGAGTTCCGGGTGGGTCATCTCACCAGCGGAGGTGGGACCCTTGCATGATTTCCAGGTGTCGGTGGCGCAGTCGCCCCCCTTCACCCTTATCACCCTCAGCGGCGAGCTCGACGTGCTCACGGTCTCCATGCTGCGTGAGCAGGTGGCCCCCCTGCTGGCCCGCCCCGCGACGCGCCTCCTGTTCGACCTGGAGAGCCTGCGGTTCATCGACAGCGCAGGCCTGCGGGTGCTCATCGACGCCTGCGTCCGCACCCCGCCGAAGGACGGAGACGGCGCCGTCTGCGGGATGAGCCCGCACATGCTCCACCTGTTCTCGCTGCTCGGTCTCACCGCGCGGCTCACCATGTATCCGACCCGCGCCGACGCGTTGCGCCATCCGGCGGGCATGCCCGCCGGCGCGGCCGAGATGAACTGACCGGCCGGCGCGGATCGGCTCCACTACATGATCGTTTGCCACCAGCCGTCCACCGGCGGGGGGTCGTCGACCGTGACGCGCTCGCCCGGGCGCGGTACGACGAGCCGCACGTCGCGGGCCTTCGCCTCCCGCCACAGCTGGTCGATCGGGTCGTTCCAGGCGTGCGGGGCGAGCGAGAACGTGCCCCAGTGCACCGGCAGCAGCACCCGGGCGCGCAGGTCGAGGTGGGTGAGGATCGCCTCCTCGGGCGTCATGTGGATGTCCGGCCAGCCCTTGCTGTAGGCGCCGATCTGGATCACGGACAGGTCGAACGGCCCGTACTCCTCGCCGATCGCGGCGTATCCGTCGAAGTAGCCGGAGTCACCGCTGTAGAAGACCCGCCTGCGCTCGCCCGCGACGACCCAGGAGGCCCACAGGGTCTGGTCCCGGCGGAACGCGCGGCCGGAGAAGTGACGGCCGGGAGTCGCCACGAACCGGAGGCCGGACACCGTGGTCTCCTCGTTCCAGTCCAGCTCGATGATCCGGGACGCGGGCACCCGCCAGCGCTCGAGATGGGCGCCGACTCCGAGCGGCACCAGGAACGGCGCGGACTGCGTGCGGACCAGCAGTCGCACGGTGTCCATGTCGAGGTGGTCGTAGTGGTCGTGCGAGATGACGATCGCGTCGAGCTCGGGCAGCTCGTACAGCGGCACCGGCGGGGGGTGCAGGCGGCGCGGCCCGGTGAACGACGCCGGGGAGCAGCGATCACTCCACACCGGGTCGAACAGCACCCGCCGGCCCTCGATCTCGATCAGGGCGGAGGAGTGGCCGTACCAGACGGCGTCGAGGTCGCCGCCCTGGGAGGGGCCGGGGGTCATCAGGGGCACGGGGAGGCGGGGCTTGCGCTGTGTCCGGCTGAGGAACTCGCGGGCGACCTGCTGCCTGGTCCCCGGAGGGAGGACGGGGCTGGGCGTCGTGTTGCGGAACGCGCCGTCGCGGAACTGTTTGGAGCGCCGCACCCGCAGTGCCCGCTCGCCCGACGGCCGCGCGCCCAGCGCGGCGGGGACGTCCCGCAGCACCCACACCGCCGCCGCCAGGGCGGCCGCTCCCGCGACGAGCCCCACGCGACGGCCAAGGTCACCATTTCTCAATCCACCGGTCATCGACGGAAATCTCCCTTGCTGGATTCTGCCGATCAGCCTAGGCAATCCCCGGGCCGGTGCGCGCAGACGGTGCCTTGCCTGTGGACGACGCCTCGCTGGAGACTGCGTGGTGAATAAAAGTATGCAGGCCGACCGGTCCGGCGCGGACGGGCCGAGGCGTGGGGGGACGATGAACACCGGCCACAACGCGGACGACGGCCCGCCCGGCCACCGTGACGGCCACGGCGACCACGGCGAGGACCGCGACGGCCACGGCGACCACGGCGAGGACCGCGACGGTCGCGGCGACGACGGCGACGCCGCGTCGCGGCTGCTGCGGCTGTTCGAGGGGCGCCGGCTGACGCCCGTGCAGCGCAGGATCGCTCACTGCCTGGCGCAGCACGCCGCCGAGGCGCCGTTCCTGTCGAGCATCGAAGTGGCCGAGCTGGCCGGGGTCAGCCAGCCGTCGGTGACCCGCTTCGCGATGGCGCTGGGTTACGACGGGTACCCGGCCCTGCGGCGAAGGTTCCGGGAGCTGGGCGTACGGCCCGGCGGTGGCGCGACCGGGCGGGCCGGGGGCCCGCGGCCGGGCCCCGCGAAGCCGCTCCGTGCCCTCTCAAGGGACTCGAGGGACTCAAGGGACCTGAGGGGCTCGGGGGGCTTGGGGGGCTCAGGGGGCTCAGGGAGCTCGGATCGGCCGTCGCCGCGACCGGACGGCTACGCGGACGCCGCGTCCGCGGCGCCGAACCGGGACGTGGCCCGGGGGAAGGGCCCGGGCGAGGGATACCGGCGGGCCGTGCTGGCGGAGATCGACAACCTGCGCGCCCTCGCCCGGTCGCTGGACGACCCCGGACCCGTCGCCGCGGCCGCCCGTCTGCTCGCCGCCTCGCGGCCGCTCCTCGTGCTGGGCCTGCGGGCCGGCGCGGCGCAGGCCGCCGGGTTCGCCTACTTCGCCGCGAAGGTCCACCCCGACGTACGGCTTCTGCAGGAGGCGGGATCCCTTCTCGCCGACCGGGTCGAGCAGGCCGCGGCGGCCGGGGCGACGGCCCTGCTGTGCTTCGCCCTGCCCCGCTACCCGGCCGAACTGGGGGACGCCCTCCGGTCCGCCCGGACGGCCGGCCTGAGCGTCGTCACGGTCGCGGACAGGCGCGTGCCGTCCCTCGCCGGGTTGTCGGACGTTCTCCTCGCGGCCGCCGTGGGCACGCACCTGGTGTTCGACACGGCGTGCGCGCCGATGATGCTGGGCCGGGTGCTGCTGGAGGCCATGTGCGACGAGCTGCCCGGAGCGCAGGCCCGACTGGAGGCGTTCGAGGCGTCGGCCGCCGCCCGCGGGGTGTTCCTCATTGACTGAATCTATTCATTCACCGACGATGAATGAACTCGTGCGCGGCACTGTCGGAAGGAGGACCCGTGGCTGACGATGGTGGCAGCGTCCCCGGCGCCCGTGCTCCAGGCGACCGTGCTCGGGACGCTCGTGCTCGGGACGCTCGTGTTTCGGACGTTCGGGCTCCTGTCCGGGCTCCGCGCGGCGGCACGCTGAACACGCGCGGCTGGCCGCAGGAGGCCGCCCTGCGCATGTTGATGAACAACCTCGACCCCGAGGTCGCCGAGCATCCGGAACGGCTCGTCGTCTACGGCGGCAGCGGCAAGGCGGCCCGCGACTGGCCGTCGTACGACGCCATCGTGCGCGAGCTCGCCACGCTGCGGGGCGACGAGACGCTGCTGGTGCAGTCGGGCCGCCCGGTCGGCGTGATGACCACCCACGAATGGGCTCCCCGGGTGCTCATCGCCAACTCCAACCTCGTGGGCGACTGGGCGACGTGGCCGGAGTTCCGGCGGCTGGAGCGGCTCGGGCTCACGATGTACGGCCAGATGACGGCCGGTTCGTGGATCTACATCGGCACCCAGGGCATTCTGCAGGGGACGTACGAGACGTTCGCGGCGGTCGCGGCCAAGCGGTTCGGCGGCAGTCTCGCCGGGACGATCACGCTCACCGCCGGGCTCGGCGGCATGGGCGGAGCGCAGCCGCTCGCGGTCACGATGAACGGCGGCGTGGCGATCTGCGTCGACTGCGACCCGCGCAGCGTCGATCGCCGCATCGGTCACCGCTATCTGGACGTCCGGGCCGAGAGCCTGGACGAGGCGCTGCGCCTGGCGTACGAGGCCAGGGACGCGCGCCGCCCGCTGTCGATCGGGGTGGTGGCCAACGCCGCCGAGGCCGTGCCCGCCCTGCTGGCCGGGGGCGCGGAGATCGACGTCGTGACCGACCAGACGAGCGCGCACGACCCGCTGGCGTACCTGCCGCTCGGCGTCGCGTTCGAGGACATGGCCGCGCTGGCGCGCGAGGACCCCGAGGATTTCACCCGCCGGGCCCGTGAGTCCATGGCCCGGCACGTCGAGGCGATGGTCGGCTTCCGGGACGCCGGCGCGGAGGTGTTCGATTACGGCAACTCGATCAGGGGCGAGGCGAGCCTCGCCGGGTACGCCCGGGCGTTCGACTTCCCCGGGTTCGTGCCGGCCTACATCCGGCCGCTGTTCTGCGAGGGGAAGGGCCCGTTCCGGTGGGCGGCGCTGTCCGGCGACCCGGCCGACATCGCGACGACCGACCGGGCGATCCTCGATCTCTTTCCGGACAACGAGCCGCTGGCCCGGTGGATCAGGATGGCGGGGGAGCGGGTGCGGTTCCAGGGCCTGCCCGCGCGGATCTGCTGGCTCGGGTACGGCGAGCGCGACCGGGCCGGCGAGCGGTTCAACGACCTCGTCGCCTCCGGGGCGATCTCCGCTCCCATCGTGATCGGCCGTGACCATCTCGACTGCGGCTCGGTGGCCTCGCCCTACCGGGAGACCGAGGGCATGCTGGACGGATCCGACGCGATCGCCGACTGGCCGCTGCTCAACGCCATGGTCAACGTCGCCTCCGGTGCGTCCTGGGTGTCGATCCACCACGGCGGCGGGGTCGGCATCGGCCGTTCCATCCACGCGGGACAGGTCACCGTCGCCGACGGGACGCCGCTCGCGGGGGAGAAGATCCGCCGGGTGCTGACCAACGACCCCGGCATGGGCGTGATCCGGCACGTGGACGCGGGCTACGACCGGGCCGCCGAGGTCGCCGGTGAGCGAGGCGTACGCGTTCCGATGGCGGGGGCGGGGGAGCGCGGCTCGGACACCGATGGCTGAGGGGGCGCGGGCCCTGCCTGAGGAGGTCGCGGACGGCTTCCGCCGGGTGTGGCGCGACCTGCTCCCGGTGGGGCGGTGCGACGCGACGGGCGGATACCGCAGGCACGCCTGGACGGCGGCCGACGCGCAGTGCCGGGCCTGGTTCGCCGGGCAGGCTCGCGAGAGAGGCTTGACGTACGAGACCGACCGCAACGGCAACCAGTGGGCCTGGATGGGCGACCCCGCGGCCGGCGACGCCGTGGTGACCGGATCCCACCTGGACTCGGTGCCCGACGGCGGGGCGTACGACGGCCCGCTGGGCGTGGCGGGGGCGTTCGCCGCACTCGACGCCCTGCGGGCCCGGGGCGTGCGCCCGGAGCGGCCGCTCGCGGTGGTCAACTTCGCCGAGGAGGAGGGCGCCAGGTTCGGCCTGGCCTGCCTGGGATCGCGGCTGATGACCGGCGCGGTCGGGGCGGAGGCGGCGCGGGAGCTGCGCGACGCCGACGGCGTCACCCTGGCCGCGGCGATGGAACGGGCGGGATGCGACCCGGAGGCCGCCGGGCGCGACGACGAGCGCCTCGCTCGGATCGGCGTTTTCGTGGAACTGCACGTGGAGCAGGGCCGCCGTCTCGCCGCCACACCGCATCCGGTCGGCGTCGCCTCCGCGATCTGGCCGCACGGCCGCTGGCGCTTCGACTTCCGTGGCGAGGCCAACCACGCCGGCACCACCCGGCTGGAGGACCGGCGCGATCCCATGCCGGCCTACGCGGCGGCCGTGCTGGCCGCTCGGGCGGGCGCCGAGCGCCTGGGGGCCCTGGCCACCTTCGGCAGGGTCAGGGTCGAGCCCAACGGCACCAACGCCATCGCGTCGCTGGTGAGCGCCTGGCTCGACTGCCGGGCGCCGGAAGCCGCCCTGCTCGACAGGCTCGTCGAGGAGACGGCGCGGGCCGCCGAGGGGGCCGAGGTGACCCGGGAGTCCTACACGGCGGTCGTGGACTTCGACGTGGCCCTGCGCGACCGTGTCGCGCGCGTCCTCGGCGGTGCGCCGGTGCTGCCCACCGGGGCCGGGCACGACGCGGGCATCCTCGCCGGCGTGGTTCCGGCGGCCATGCTGTTCGTGCGCAATCCCACGGGGGTCTCGCACTCGCCGTACGAGCACGCCGAGGAGGCCGACTGCCTCGCCGGGGTCGCCGCCCTCGCCGTCGTCCTGGAGGATCTGCTCACGACGGCCGTCGGCCCTGGCGCGGCTCGCTGAGCACGCGGAGGGCCGCAATCACGGGCGATGCCGGGCGGTCGTGAGAGCGCCCGAGACCCCCGAAGCAACAATGGGAATCCCAAATAAGGGGGAATTCCCTCCGGGTCTCGGCAAAGCCGCAATCGCCGGTCCGTTCGAGTGGAGGCCGAAATCGCGGCGTTCCCGGGCCCATATACTTTCGATGCCAAAAATGCTTATTTGCCCCCTGATGGGCGACTGGGGCGTTTGCTGCCTCTAGCGTGAGAATCAGGGTCCAGATCCAAGGTTCGATGGATCGATTCGAGCTCCGTGAATTCGGATGTCGTCCGCTTTCTCAGCACGGAGCCGACGGAGGGATACCCATGTTCAAAGAAGCATTGGCTGCTGCCGTCATGACGGCTTCGGCCCTCGTCGCCCCTGTCGCGATCCAGACGCAGCCCGCCAACGCCGCCGGCACGACCGAGCAGGTCATCCGGCCGTCGACCACGGGGGACTGCCCGGGAGGCAGATGCCGCGGCAGGCACCATCACCGTCACCACCGGCGGGAGCAGCAGCAACAACAGCAACAGCAACAGGGCTTCGGAGGCCAGCAGCAACAACAGCAACAGCAGCAGCAAGAGAGGCGCAGACGTCATCAGCAGCAACAGCAGCAACAGCAGCAGGGCTTCGGAGGCCAGCAGCAACAACAGCAACAGCAGCAGCAAGAGAGGCGCAGACGTCATCAGCAGCAACAACAGCAACAACAGCAGGGTGGCGGTGGTCAGCAGCAACAGCAACAGCAGCAGTGACTGAATGACCGGCCATCGTTCCTGATCAGCCCTGTGCCCCGCGTCCATTGCCTCGCGGGGCATTTTCCGTCGCCGGCGGACGCGGGCCCTCGGGACTGCCCCGACGCCCGGCCGACGTTCATGGCATTCACGATGGTCTTCCCACAGTGGTCCAAGATCCGCCTGCGGCTGCCGGCCGGATCCCAGGCCGCCCACTTCGCCGCGACCCTGGCGCGCGGTGTCGACGGCCTGAACGCCGATGACACCATGACGGACCACACCTTCACCTCGGTCCGGCCACTCGTCACAAGAGCGACACGGACTACGAGTGCTGCCTCATGCGCCCGCTGCCGGAACGGATTCCTCAGAGCTGGAGGAACGACGGGATGGCATAGAGGAGGAACCAGGCCAGGGCGGCGATCCAGGGGAATTTGACGTAGGTCTTCTTCTCACGGGCCTCGCGTTCGCCGTTGCCCTTGTAGGTGGCGAGGGCCTGCCGGAGGCGGCGCAGCGGGCGGCGGAAGGTGGGGTAGCCGGTGATGCCGCCGAGTACGGATCCGCCGAACTGTAGCGAGCCGATCGCCGTGCCGTCGTCGAGGACGACGACGATGCCGTTGCCGAGGGCGATGTCCTTGACGTGCTGCCAGGGGATCTCATGGACGACGAGGAAATTGTCGACGAACAGGCTGCGGGGGGTCGCCCGGATCTTCGAGTGCCAGGCGAGCAACCAGATCACGAACGAACTCTCCCCCATGATCAGGGAGAAGACGAGCACGTCCGCGAGGTTGTGGACGATCCCGGCGCCGAAGATCACGGACATGCCCATGAGGGCCAGAGCCCCCGGCACCAGAACGGTCAGGACGATCGACACGGGCTTCCTGGCCACCACCCGCTTCTTCCCTCGCTCACTCATTGAGCCGGCCCTCTCCCAGGTGCTGGATCCCCGTAGACGGTGCGGCCGTCTCGGCATCGACGAGCAGATTCTCGGCGGTGATCCCCGGCGCGAGCCGCGTGCCATGGCCGGGCCGGCCTGCCCGGGAGATCCCTCGGCTCTCACCCCAACCGTCGTCCAGGTACTGGCGAACCACGCTTTGGTAAGACTCCAGCCTTCGCGGACGCCTACCCTGCGTCCGGCCGCCCCGCTCATCGCCGGCCTGGCCGACCGGAGGCCGCCGAGAGCGAGGCCGAACGCATGGGCGGCCGGCTCGATCCGCCGATGACCGTCTCGCCGGACGAGGCGGCCGACATCTGCCGGATCGCCGGCCTGCCCGGGCTGTTCTCCTCCATGGGTGCGCGCGGCATCCGCCTGGTCACGACCCTGCGGTCCTCCGAGCAGTGCGGCCCGGTGCGGGCGAGCACGGCGTGCCGGCGCACCGAAGGCGGGCGCCGGGCGCGAGCGGCGGCGGACGGGGGAACGCGTCAGTGGGAACGGTCGTTCAGGCCCGTCAGCGGGAGCGGCGGTCACCGGAGCCGGGGTCGGTCAGACCGGCCCGGCGCAGGGCCTCGGCCATGGCCCCTCCGAGCGGCGCGCCGTCCGAGCCCCGGCCGTTGCCGCGGCCCGACCCGCCCTTGCCGCCCTGGTTCTGGCGAGACTGGTTCTGCCGGGACTGGTTCTGGCCGCGCCGGCCACCCTGCGGGCCGCCCTGCCGGTCGTCGCGGGCCTCGCCGTTCGGCCCGCCCCTGCGGCCGTTGCCCGCGGTCTCGTCCTCCAGGCGCAGCGTGAGCGAGATGCGCTTGCGCTGGAGGTCCACGTCGAGCACCTTCACGCGGACGATGTCGCCGGGCTTGACCACCTCGCGCGGGTCCTTCACGAACGACGTCGACATCGCGGACACGTGGACCAGGCCGTCCTGATGCACGCCGATGTCGACGAACGCCCCGAACGCGGCCACGTTGGTGACGACGCCCTCCAGGATCATGCCGGGCGACAGGTCGGAGGGCTTCTCGACGCCCTCCTTGAAGGTGGCGGTCTTGAACGCCGGGCGGGGGTCGCGGCCCGGCTTCTCCAGTTCCTTGAGGATGTCGGTGACGGTCGGCAGGCCGAAGGTGTCGTCGACGAAGTCCGACGGCTTCAACGTGCGGAGCGCGGAGGTGTTGCCGATCAGCGTACGCAGGTCGCTCTTGGTGAAGTCGAGGATGCGGCGCACCACGGGATACGCCTCGGGGTGCACGCTGGAGGCGTCGAGCGGGTCGTCGCCGCCAGGAATGCGCAGGAAGCCCGCACACTGCTCGAACGCCTTCGGGCCGAGCCGCGGCACGTCCTTCAGCCCCGTCCGGGAGCGGAACGGCCCGTTGGCGTCCCGGTGCGCGACGATGTTCTCCGCCAGCCCGGCGCTGATGCCGGAGACCCGGGTCAGCAGCGGGGCGGACGCGGTGTTGACGTCCACGCCCACCGCGTTCACGCAGTCCTCCACCACCGCGTCGAGTGAGCGTGACAGCTTCACCTCGGACACGTCGTGCTGGTACTGGCCGACGCCGATGGACTTGGGGTCGATCTTGACCAGCTCGGCGAGCGGGTCCTGCAGGCGCCGGGCGATCGAGACCGCGCCGCGCAGCGAGACGTCGAGGCCGGGCAGCTCCTGCGAGGCGTAGGCCGACGCCGAGTACACCGACGCCCCGGCCTCGGAAACCACGATCTTGGTGAGGTGCGGCATGTGCTTGACCAGCTCACCGGCGAGCTTGTCGGTCTCCCGCGACGCGGTGCCGTTGCCGATGGCGATCAGCTCCACCTTGTGCTCGGCCGCCAGCCGGGCCAGCACCGCGAGTGACTGGTCCCACTGCCGCTTCGGCTCGTGCGGGTAGATCGTCTCGGTCGCCACGACCTTGCCGGTGCCGTCCACGACCGCGACCTTCACACCGGTGCGCAGCCCCGGGTCGAGGCCCATGGTCGACCTCACCCCGGCCGGGGCGGCCAGCAGCAGGTCGCGCAGGTTGGCCGCGAACACGCGCACGGCCTCCTCCTCGGCCGCCTGCCACAGGCGGGTGCGCAGGTCGATGCCCAGGTGCACGAGGACGCGGGTCCGCCAGGCCCAGCGCACGGTGTCGAGCAGCCACTTGTCGGCCGGGCGTCCCTGGTCGGCGATGGCGAACCGCCGGGCGATCCGCGCCTCGTAGTCGTTCGGCTCCTCGGCCTCCGGATCGAGGGTGAGCGTGAGCACCTCCTCTTTCTCGCCCCGGAACATCGCGAGGATGCGGTGGGAGGGCAGCCGGGTGAAGGGCTCGGAGAAGTCGAAGTAGTCGGAGAACTTGGCCCCGGACTCCTGCTTGTCCTCCCGCACCTGGGAGACCAGCCGTCCCCGGGACCACATCCGCTCGCGCAGGTCGCCGATGAGATCGGCGTCCTCGGCGAAGCGCTCGACCAGGATGGCCCTGGCGCCCTCCAGCGCGGCGGCGGCGTCGGCCACGCCCTCCCGCACGTACGTCCCGGCCGTCGCCTGAGGGTCGAGCGAGGGGTCGGCGAGCAGCGCGTCGGCCAGCGGCTCCAGCCCCAGCTCCCTGGCGATCTGGGCCTTCGTGCGGCGCTTGGGCTTGAAGGGCAGGTAGATGTCCTCCAGCCGGGCCTTCGAGTCGGCCTCCATGATCCGCGCTTCCAGGGCCTCGTCGAGCTTGCCCTGCGAGCGGATCGACTCGAGGATCGCGGTCCGCCGCTCCTCCAGCTCGCGCAGGTAGCGCAGCCGTTCCTCCAGCGTGCGCAGCTGGGCGTCGTCGAGCGCGCCGGTGGCCTCCTTGCGGTAGCGGGCGATGAACGGCACCGTCGCCCCGCCGTCGAGCAGGTCGACGGCCGCGGTGACCTGGCTCTCGCGCACGCCGAGCTCTTCGGCGATCCGCTGCTGAATGGACGTCGTCACGATCCTGTTCCGCCTTCTTCCGGGTCCGCCCTCTTCCGGGGCTCTCATTCTGCCGGATCCGGCGGGCCCGCTCGTCCTGCCTGTGGACAACCGGGTCGGGCAGGCGAATCCGCAGTTGCGCCGGTCGCCTGCTTCGCCCCTTCGGGCCCGGTCACCCCGTCCCGCCCGCGCGGTGTCGCCCGACGGTCACCTGCGAACGGCCGCCCGCCGGGCGGGCGTCTACGGCGCCGGAGTCTTCAGGGCGGGCCGCCCCAGCGTGATCTCCGGATGGTGGGCCAGATAACCGGTGGGGAAGGTGGTCACGGTCCCGCAGCCGCATCCGGGACAGACCATCCCGGACCAGGGCGGCTGGACGGCCGCGTCGTCCCGGGTCCAGACGACGAGGTCGTCACCGTGCTCGTCGCGCCCGCGGTGGACGACGTACTCCTCCGCCCAGACCCGCAGGCAACGCAGGCACTCGAACGGCCACGTCTCCCTGGTGCTGGTTCGCTCCCGCACCGGTACCACCCCCGAACTCACGCCCCCCGTCTATGAGTCTCGGCATCGGGCCAAATCACCGCAAGTGGCGACAAGGTCACGCTGGGTAATGATTGGTCAGCCGGGCCGCCTGTCACACCATTTCGAGCAGCTCGTCGACCAGGCCGAGTGCCAGCGTCTTGTAGCCCACGGAGTCGAACAGCACCGTGATCCGATCCTGCTCGCGGCTCATCACGATCCCGTGTCCCCACTCGGCGTGCCGGACGTTCGCGTGCATCGGGAACGGCCCGTCGCCGGCCTCCGGCGGGGTCACAGTCCCGGAGCGGCAGGTGTCGCAGTCGCCGCACGACCGCTCGTACGGCTCGCCGAAGTACTCGAGCAGGAAGCGGCGGCGGCAGCCGGTCGTCTCCGCGTAACCGCGCATCATCTCGAGCCGGGAGTCCTCCATCCGGTGCCGCAGGTCGTCGATCTCGACCGCGCGGGCGGCGGCCTCGTCCGGCGGCGGGCCGTCCGGCGCGTAGCTCAGGGCGCCGCCGTGGGTGACCTCGACCGCGCCCGCCCGCTCAAGCAGGTTGACGTGCGAGGTCAGCCTGGCGGCCCCGACGCCGAGGAGCTCGCGCAGATCGGCGGCGGCCACCTCGCCCCCGTGCTCGTGGACCAGCGTCGCGACGCGCCGCATCAGGGCCTCGTCCGCCCGGCCCGCGGAGAAGAACTTGCGCAGCCCCAGGTCCTCCGGCCGGTAGAACAGCACGGCGTCGGCGGGGTTGCCGTCACGGCCCGCCCGGCCGATCTCCTGGTAGTAGGCGTCGAGCGACTCGGGGGGCGCGGCGTGCAGCACGTAACGCACGTCGTGCTTGTCGATGCCCATCCCGAACGCCGAGGTCGCCACCACGGTGTCGAGGTCGCCGTCCTGAAACCGCTCGTGGATGCGGCGGCGGTCCTTCGTCTTCATCCCCGCGTGGTACGCCTCGGCCCGGCGGCCCCGCTCCTTCAGCAGTTCCGCGTACTCCTCGGCCTGACGCCGCGTCGCCACGTAGACGAGCCCGACGCCGTCCAGGCCGGCGGCGTGGTTGGCCAGGGTCCTGCGCTTGTCGTCGTCACTCGTGAACCGGTGCACTTCGAGGTGGAGGTTGGGCCGGTCGAATCCCCGTACGATCTGCTGCGCCCCGGTCAGGCCGAGCGACTCGACGATCTCCTCGCGCACCGTCGGCGCGGCCGTGGCCGTCATCGCGATCACCGGAGGATGGCCCAGACGCTCGATGACCTTGCCCAGCCGCAGATACTCCGGCCGGAAGTCGTGGCCCCAGGCGGACACGCAGTGCGCCTCGTCGACGGCGATCAGGGAGGGCCGGGCCTCGGCCAGCCGCTCGACCACCTCGGGCTTGGCGAGCTGCTCCGGCGACAGGAACACATACTCGGCCTGGCCCGCCGTGACCTGGTCGAGCCCCGCCTCGACCGAACCGGCCGAGTTGACCGCCACCGCGCCCGCGGCCCCCGCTTTGAGCAGGCCCATGACCTGGTCGCGCTGCAGGGCGATGAGCGGCGAGACGACGACGGTCGGTCCCTCGAGGAGCAGCCCGGGCACCTGGTAGACGGCCGATTTGCCGCCGCCGGTCGGCATCACGAGCAGCACGTCGCGCCCCGCGAGCAGGAGCTCCATCGCCTCCTGCTGACCCGGGCGCAACTGCTGCCAGCCGAAGGCCTCCCTGGCCGTGGCCCGCAGGCGCCTGCTTCTGCGCCCGAAACGGCGGCCGAAGCGGCCCCCGGCCCAGCCGCTGGCCCAGCTTCCCGACCAGTCCCTCGACCAGCCGCCCCCCGTCCCGCCGAGCCTGTCACCGGTCCTTCCGCCGGACAGGCCCCCGTACCTTTGCCTGACGCTCATGCCACCGCACTCCCTCGCCTGGTCGGCCTGCAACTACCCGAGGGAAAAGGGCCGAACCGGAATAGCGTCACCTCGTGGACGTCGCGCCGGAATGAGCCGTGCGGGCGAGTGGATCTCCCCGGTACGGACGGTAGCGTCGGGGGCATGCGACTCGGAGTCCTGGACGTCGGTTCCAACACGGTGCACCTGCTGGTGATGGACGCGCATCAGGGTGCCCGGCCCATACCCGCGTTCTCCCACAAGGAGGAGCTGCGGCTGGCCGAGCATCTCGTCGACGGCGACAGGCTCAGCGAGGAGGGCGCGGCGCGGCTGGGGGCCTTCGTACGCGAAGCGGCCGGCATCGCCGAGGACAAGGGCGTGGAGGACCTGGTCGCCTTCGCCACGTCGGCGGTCCGCGACGCGGTCAACGGCGAGGACGTGCTGGCCCAGATCAAGGCCGAGACGCGGGTGGACATCCAGGTGCTGTCGGGGGAGGACGAGGCCAGGCTGACGTTCCTGGCCGTACGCCGCTGGTTCGGCTGGTCCTCGGGGAGGCTGCTGGTGACCGACATCGGGGGCGGCTCGCTGGAGATCGCCTCCGGCATCGACGAGGAGCCCGACGTCGCCGTCTCCCTCCCGCTCGGCGCGGGGCGGCTCACCCGCGACTGGTTCACCGCCGACCCGCCGGGTCCGGAGGAGATCCGCGCGCTGCGGCGGCACGTGCGCACCGAGATCGGGCGGGCCGCCGGGGCGGTCGCCAAGTACGGCAGGCCGGACCACGCGGTCGCCACCTCCAAGACGTTCCGCCAGCTCGCGCGCATCGCGGGGGCGGCGCCGTCCAGCGAGGGCCCGTACGTCAAGCGGACGCTGACGCATGAGGCCCTGGCCGAGTGGACGGCCCGGCTGGCCGCGATGCCGGCGGCCCGCCGGGCGGAGCTTCCCGGAGTGTCGGCGGGGCGGGCCGCGCAGCTGCTCGCCGGCGCGGTCGTCGCGGACGCCGCGATGGACCTGTTCGCGTTGCCGGTGCTGGAGATCTGCCCGTGGGCGCTGCGGGAGGGTGTGATCCTGCGCAGGCTCGACGGCCTGCCCATGGGCAGGCCCTCGCTGGCCGATCAGTAAGGTATGAGAGTCATCCAAACGGGGCAAGGCACCAATATCCGGCAATTTTCGTTCCTCTACGTGGCAGGTGATCTTCCGCCGGCCGCCGGAGTGCCGTAATCGGGGTCGACCTCTGGAGGAATCTCAATGGTGGAGCTGCTGGGAGCCGTGGTCTCCCTGGCGGCGGTGGCGGTGCTGGTGCTCGGAGCGGTGGTGGTGATCGCGATCGCGACCCTCGTCTGGCTGGGCGCGATGGCGGTGAGCACCGGGCGCGAGCCCTACGGACGGGTGGCCCCCGTCCCGGCGGGCACGGGCACGGACAGGCGCGGGCGGGACCTCCGGGCCGCCGGGTCCGGAAAGACCGGTGCGCCCGTGGACGGGTCCGTGATCGAACCCGTCAAGGCACCCGCGAACGGGTCCGCCGGCGCGTCCGGCAAGGCACCCGCGAACGGGTCCGCCGGCGCGTCCGGCAAGGCACCCGCGAACGGGTCCGCCGGCGCGTCCGGCAAAGCACCCGCCAACGGGCACGTCAACGGGTCCGGCGACGGACACGTGAACGGGCTCACGGCGGGCCGGGGCGCGGACCTCAAGGTCCGGGCCGTCGCCGCCTCCGCGCGCCGCGTGTAGCCGCGGCCCACACCGGTGCCGGCGTCCCCGTCAGGTCTTCCCTGGCGGGGACGCCGTCGTTGCGGCCGCCTCTTGCAGGGATGCCGTCAGCGGCTCTCCCCACTCTGGCCGGACAGGGTGTTGACGAGCTCGGTGAGGTGGGCGACCTGACTCTCCAGCCCGCGTACGCGTGCCTCGAGCTCGGACAGGGTGGGGGCCTGGAAGCCGTCGGCGATCTGCCTGCTCATCGTTCCTCCCGAGCGGGACCGGCCGGGGGAGACCGGTGTAGGGGTGCAGGACTGAGGGTCGTGCGGGACGTGGGTCTCTATTCCCCGAATATGAGATTTGGCACCTCTTCTCAGGGAGGGATGATGGAAGGGTGAAGGTCGTCGTGCTGGCGGACACCCACGCTCCCCGGCGCTGGAAGTCCTGCCCGCCCGCGGTCGCCGGGCACCTGCGGGGGGCGGACCTGATCCTGCACGCCGGAGACGTCTGCACCGCGGACGTCCTGGTGGAGCTGTCCGCGTACGCCCGGGTCCATGCGGTGCTCGGCAACAACGACGGACCGGACGTCGCCGCCTGGGGCGCCCCCGAGACGCTCGAACTCGACCTCGGCGGCCTCCGGGTCGCGATGATCCACGACAGCGGCCAGGCCGCGGGGCGGACCGCCCGGATGCGGCGCCGTTTTCCGGAGGCCGGCCTGGTCGTCTTCGGCCACTCGCACATTCCCATGGACGTGACCGGCGACGGAGTGCGGGTGTTCAATCCCGGCTCGCCCACCGACCGCCGCCGTCAGCCGCACGGCACCATCGGAATACTCGACGTCGAGGGCGGCCTGCTGCGGCGCGCCGAGATCGTCCCCGTCACCTGACGGAGGTCTGCCCGAACCGCTCTGTCACCCGAGACGGCGGCCGTAGCCGGCGACGACGAGGGTGTGGCGCTCGTAGCGGTCCGGCCGGCCCGGTAGTTCGCGGGGAAGATGCCGACATGGCGGTGGAAGGCCGCCCGGAAGGCCAGTCGACGCGGGCGGCGATCAGCCGGGCCATCGGCGACGTGTCCGTCTCCTGGTGAAAGCGCCGGATGAACGTCCGGCGGGACACGTGCGCGCGGTGGGCGAGCTCGTCCACGGTCTGCCGGCGGTCGAGGTTCGCTGCCTTCAGGTTGGCGCCAGGAAGGGCAACCGGCGCCTGGCCGCCGCCCGCCACCAGCAGCAGCCCGACCTGCTGTGCCTGATCGACCTGGCCAAAGCCGACGACCGCGCCGGGCAGTTCATCGACATGGCGGTCGAGAACGACGACGACTACCGGCGCGGGCTGACTGCCTTCGAGCAGGCCGAGGCGCTGTTCGCGGCACACCAGGCCGGGGCCGGCCGGACCCGCATCCGCAGATTCACCGGCCGGACCCGCGAAGAAGTAGCTGGCGCCATCACCGCGGGACGGCTGTCCGCGCAGACCGTGAGTATGTGCGGGCTGTGGAATGGGGCAGGTCTGACTCCTGGGCGGGCGTGCCTGCATTGCAGGGCTGGGTGCCGGGATTGCGGTAGAGGGCCAGCAGGCAGCGGCCGAGCGCCTGCTGGCCGAACGCGTTGGGGTGCATGGCCTCCTGCTGGTGTCCCTGGCTGATCTTCGCGCCGGCGGTGCCGTACCGTACCCATTCCATCGTGTCGCCCAGTTTGGCGGCGTCGTCCAGCGGGCCGGCTTGGCTTGTGCCCTGCTCGCACAACGCGTGGCCCTCTACGGCGCCCAGCATGCTCAGGAACTCCGCACCGGTCGCGGTGGCGACCTGTCGCAGCATGGCGTCGATCGCGGGTGCCAGGGTGTCGTGCATCAGGTCGAAGTCGGCGTCCCACAGCGGGCAGCCGCCCACAAGCGTACGCATGGTGGCCTTGCCGCCGCCGCCCTCGCTGTAGCGCACCCGGGCCGGGGAGGGCACCGGAGAGGGATAGGACTGCAGGATCAGCCGGTATCCGGCGGAACGGGCCGACGCCTGGCTCATCACCTGGCGGATTTTCTCCACCGCTAGGGTCACCTGTTGCTCCACCGCCGGTAGCGCAGCGAGAAACCGATCGCCCTCGCCTGCGGAGGCGCAGGAGCGCTTGTCGCCCGCCATGTACAGCGCGGCGCAGCGACGCAGCATCCCGGACAAGTTCAGGTCGTTGCCGCCGATCGACAGCACGATCACCTTGACCTGCTGGGTGGCGGCAACCTGCGCAAGCAGTTCGGCTTGGGAGGCGGTGTTCTCCTTGAACGCCTCGTTGATGACATGCCGGGTCTCCGCCCCTGAACAGGCCAGGTTGACCGGGGTGAGCCCGGCCTGGCCCAGCCCGGTGATCTCGGCCACGTCGGAGCGGTGACATCCGGTGCCCTCTCCGTGCACGGCCGTGCCGTCGTACACCCGCTGGGGGTCGTAGTAACAGATCAAACGCTTGCGATAAGCGGCCCGGTCGGTCCCGCCGCGGGTGCAGCCCGCAGCGGCGGACACCGTACTGTTGCCCCACCACCGGCCTGCCTCGCCGGAAATGAAGCTGTCCCCCAAGGACACCGCCACCTGCTCGGCTGCCTGAGCTTGGGCGGGTGCGGGAACGGCCAGGACCGTGGCGCTCAGCGCCAGGATTGCCAGAACCCGACCGGCATGCCCGGCACGGCGCACGTGGCGGGGGCGGCGGGGGGCGGCGGGAACGCTGCGGGGATGCTGCGCGACGGTGGCGCTCACTGCTGTTCCTTTCACGGTGCGTGGGATTCAGCCGGCCGACGGCCATGCTCTCCATGGCCCTCCACCTGCGCGAGCAGAACCTCAGCCTGCGTGTACATCGCCAGCCGGCTTGTCATCACCAAGGGCAGGAAGAAGGGCCGGCACCCGTCCCCGGCCACCGTCCTGCGCATGCTCCGCGAGCACGACACCACCGCGGCGTCGGTCGAGGGCTGACCAGCCTGCCGGTGCGGACCGGGCGACATCGGCCGCTCCGCGGGGGTCGTGATGGCCAGGGCGCCCGAATGCGCGCTTCAGGAGAAGACGACGGAGCGCACCAGCAGGCGCTCTGAAGCACCTGCGCCGGGGCGCAGGCTGTAGAAGACATCTCCCATACAGCCGGCGTCGAGGAAGACCGTGGCCGTTGAGTCGGTCAGATTCTTCGGCGCGTAGGCGGCCGACGTGCCGTCAGAGCCAGCCCCCTTGATGTCGATACATCTCCCGCTCTCGGGGTCGTTAAAGAAGCCGATGGCGTCGTACCCGTCGGCGGTCTTGTAGGAGTAACGGAACTGGCCTGTGGCGGCCGATGCGGAGCCGGGAACCGCCAGAACCAGCATGAGGGCGCCGCTGGCGGCGGCCACGGCAGAGTGCAGACGCATGGATCCTCTTCCCGAAACGATGGCAACACTGTGTGTAATCATTAGGTCACAATGAGTGTTGGATGTCGAGCGCGTGCCTCGCCCGCGGGGGACGGGACAGCCACGGCATACGCCGCCGCGCCCGCACCCCGGACCCACCTTCGGGCGGTCCCCTTCCGATCCGCCAGGCACTGCCGCCCAAGGCCCGCGCAGGGAGAAGGGTCTTTGGGGTCATGGCACCGACCCGGAGACGTGAACGGGGAGATGCTCAGGTGTCGTCTGTCGTCTGTCGTCTGTCGTCTGTCGTCTGTCGTCTATCGGCCGGCGGAGGGTGGCCTGATCGTGCAATGGGTGAGGTTCCGCCGGTGCCCCGATACCACGCCGGAGCGGTGGAGCCGTCCGCCAAACTGCCCCTGAGCTGGTATTTCGCCCTGCTGCAGAACACCGTCCGGGATGGTGTGGCCGCTGCGGCTGCCGACCTCCCTCGTTATGCAGATGTCAGGACCCAGCGAAACCTCGAGCGTGGACCTGCGCCGGGGCCCGACCGAGATCGAAGCCGAGACAGGCAGCTGTCACCTGCCCGGTAGTGACGCACGCCTGCCAGCGTTGATTACTTAGAGTTGCAATTCGGCAACTCAGAGTGATTGATGTCTTGGGTTGGAGGATCATGCCTGTCCCCGTGCAGCGCACCCTGGCGGCAATCGCGGGGCTCCTGACCACCCTCGCCGGCGGGAACAGGCCGCGGCACCCGCGCCGAGGTCCTGATCGAGGAAGCGCTCACCCCGCTCGTCGGTGGACCCCGCCCCAAAGGACGCCCTGGCTGTCATCGCCCGAACCTGCCCCGACCAGTCGCTTTCCATTCCGGCTGCCCCTCGCGCATCCCGCACCTGACAACCGACCAGTCACCGGCAACGAAAGGACCACCGTGCGCATCAGCACTGGCACCACCGTCGTCCTCGCAGTCACCACCTGCCTGACAGGCGCTCTGGCCCTGGGACCGGCACCGGTTTCAGCCGCGCCGACCCACGACCAAGATGTGATCAACAAGACCAGTGGCGGGCGGCTGGCGCTGTTGGGCGACAGCACCGCCGAGGGTGCGACCGCCATCACCCTGCGCGACCCCGCGTGGAACTACCGCACCGAGGTTTGGGAGGACGACTCCACCTGGCAGGCCGATGGGACCGGCACCTGGACCACCGTCCTGAAGAACCGAGCCGCCAACAAGTGCCTGCAGCCCGCGGCCGCCGCCCCCCAGCGCGGCACCACCATCATCGTGAAGACCTGCGACGGATCCGACCTGCAGAAGTGGATCCTGCAGGGCGAGAGGGTCGACGGGAAGTACACCGGCTGGTGGATCTGGCGGCCGAAGGTCAACAAGAACCTGGCCATGAAGCTGAACAGGTACAACGACGGCAGCTGGGACACCTTGCACCTGGACACCGCCTACCCCAGCTCCGACCGCCTGTGGCGCATCGCCCCCAACGACGCGCCCTGGCACCTCTGAGAGCCCCGTTAGCCCTGGCGCGCTCCCGGTCCTCCCGGATCTCGAAGTCCATCGCATCCCCTCACCTGGGGTGGTGCGACGACCACGAGAAGGAGAGGACCGGGGCCGCTCTGGGTCGGCCGCCCGGGGCGAGGACAGCGTCAACACCGCGACACATGTCTCACACGCTCGTAGCGCTCGGCCCCGGATCGCCGAGGTAGCGCAGGATGGCCAGCACCCTGCGGCTGTAGCCGGGGTCGCGCGGCAGCTCCAGCTTGTCCATCAGCGAGTTGATGTGCTTTTCGACGGTGCTCAGCGACACGTGCAGGCGTTCGGCGATCGCCGTGTTGACGTACCCCTGGGCGAGGTGCCGCAACACCTCCGTCTCGCGCGGGCTCAGTTTGCTCAGGGGGTCGGTGTGAGTGGTGCGGGTGAGCAGCCGGCGCACCACTTCGGGGTCGAAGGCCGTGCCGCCTGCGCGTATCCGCTCCAGCGCGTCGAGGAAGTCGGCCACCTCCGAGATGCGATCTTTGAGCAGGTATCCCAGGCCTTCGGCGTCGCCGGCGAGGAGCCTGGCCGCGTAGGTCTTCTCCACGTACTGCGACAGTACGAGCACGCCGACTCCCGGGTGGCGCGTGCGGATCTCCAGAGCCGCGCGCAGCCCCTCGTCGGTGTGCGTCGGCGGCATGCGTACATCGATCACCGCCACGTCCGGCGGATGTTCGCCGATCGCCTCCAGCAGCGCCTGCCCGTCGCCCACGGCGGCCACGACGTCATGCCCGGCGTCGGCGAGCAGGCGCGTCAGTCCCTCCCGGAGCAGCACCGAGTCGTCGGCCAGGATCACCCGCATGGAACCTCCTTGGGCAGCGTGGCCACGATCCTGGTGGGCCCGCCCGGAGGGCTGTCGACGGTGAACGTCCCGTCCAGAGCCCGGACGCGCCTGGCGAGCCCGGACAGCCCTCCACCGGAGGGGTCGGCGCCTCCCGCGCCGTCGTCGGAGACCGCCACGCTGACGGCCTGCTCGTCCTCGTTCACCACGACCAGGATGTCACGGGCGCCCGCATGCTTGATCGTGTTGCTGATCGCCTCGCGTACGACGAAGTACAGGGCGGTCTCGATCTCGGAGACGGGCCGTTCGACCAGTCCGTAGCGTATGGTCACCGGCACGGCGGACCGCTCGGCGACGCCCGCGAGAGCGGCACGCAGCCCCAGCTCGTCGAGGGCGGTCGGATAGACCCGCCAGGCCACGCTGCGCAGCTCGTCCAGGAGACGGCGTGACTCGGTGTAGGCCTGGGCGACCAGCTCGCCGGCCTTGGCCGGGTCGGCGGCGTGCTGAGCGCGCCCCAGCAGCATGGCCAGGGCTATGCCCCGCTGCTGGACGCCGTCGTGCAGGTCGCGCTCGATTCTGCGGCGCTCGTCGTCCACGGCGCGGACGATGTCCGACCGGGTGGCGGTCAGCTCGGCGATGCGCCGGCGCATGCGCTCCTGACTGCTCGGCCCGAGGAACCGGTCGGTGAGCAGGCGCTCCGCGGCGCCGGCGGCAAGGGCCCCGCCCAGGGTCAGTACGAGCAGGAAGCCGCCCGCCAGCAGCCCTACGACGCCGATGTTCGTGACCACCTTCACACCGGGGAAGTCGACCGGCACGGACGGGCTTTCGCGGGTGAGCAGGTCCCACACCCCGCCGAAGACGAGCAGGCCGCCGAAGAACAGTCCGGCGGCCACGCCGTATCCGGTCACGAGCCCGTAGGCGGCGCGCACGGCGAGGAAGCCGTACCCGCCACCGGCCGGAGCCGTCCGGTGCCCCAGCCATGTGGTGAGCCGTGCTCGTTCGAGTGCCAGCAGCCGTTCCGCGATCCGGCGGCAGGCGGGCCTCGCGGCAGGAATCAGGCGGACCGGGCCGGCCACGCAGAGGAACACCAGCTCGACCACGCCGAGGACCGCGCCCGCCAGCATTCCCACCATCGTGCGCGCGGCGTGTTGACCTGACACGGCTGCAGTCTAGGCATCACATCACCCGCGCGTTCATGGCGGTTTCCCGTAACGAACGCGGAGGATTTCCACCATGGTGGGTGGGCGACGGGCCTCAATAGCGTCGGCGAGTGATCAGAACCGTCCTCGCCGCACTCTGCCTCGCCCTGGTCTCCACCACGTCCCCATCGGTCCCCACGTCGGTCGACGCCTACGTCGAGCAGTACCGCGCGGCCACGGGGTTACCCGGCGTCGCGGTGGCGATCACGAAGGAAGGCAGAGTCGTCCACGTCGCCGGATACGGCCGGACCGCGACCGGCGAGCCCGTCACAGCGGACACCCCCATGGCGGTGGCCTCGGTCAGCAAGTCCTTCACCGCCCTGGCCGTCACGCAGCTGGCCGACAAGGGCGCGATCGCCCTCGACCAGCCGGTGCGCCGCTATCTGCCCGAGTTCACGATGGCCGACCCCCGGGCCGTGAAGATCACCGTACGGCAGCTGCTCAACCAGACCTCGGGCATGGCCGACTCGGCCTTCCACGAAAAGAGCCTGCCTCAGCCGCGGACGCTCCACGGCGCGGTGGCCCGGCTCAGGACGGCCATGCTCGCCGCGGATCCGGGGACCGCCTTCAGCTACCACAACACCAACTACCAGGTCGCCGCGCGGCTCGTCGAGGTGGTCAGCGGCCGGCCGTTCGCGGCCTATCTCGACGGGAACGTCTTCGGGCCCCTCGGCATGCGCCACAGCACGACGATCGACACCGACCGCGACCTGCCCGGCACCGCCCGCGGCCATGTGTACGTCCTCGGCCGGGCCGTCGCCCTGCCCGAGCCCACGGGCTTCGGAAACGGTTCGGGCGGGGTCCTCAGCACCGCCGGCGACATGGCCAGATGGCTGATCGCGCAGAACGCCGGTCTCCCGGGTCTGCTGTCCCCGCAGGCCGTGCGGGAAATGCGCACGCCGTCGAGGCCGAACGATGAGTACGCCCTCGGCTGGGAGATCGGCAGGACGGCACGCGGCACCCCCGTGATCGAGCACGGCGGAGATCTGTTCACCTCCACCGCTCACCAGCTGCTGATGCCGGGCTCCGGGTACGGCATCGCCGTCATGGCCAACACGGGCATGGTCTACTCCGACGCGCACGCCCTCATGACCGGCATCGTCGCCATCATCGAAGGCGGCACCCCCCAGGTGCCCTCCGGGCAGCCCTTGATCCTCACCGACGTGTTCTTCGCACTGCTGACCCTGATTACGATCGGGCTTGGGGTACGGGGCACGGTACGTGCCCGGCGATGGGCCGCGCGCCGTGCGGGACGGCAGTTTTGGCGGCTGGCGTCCTACCTGGTGCCGATCGGGTTGTGCACGACGATCGTCCCGATCCATCGCATATTGGCACATGGCCGCGATGCCGCATGGGTCCAGTTGGCCTACCTCTATCCGACGTTCATGGTCTGGCTGGTGACGGCCGCGGCCGCGGGCCTCGCAGTGATCGCCGTACGTCTCCGGGGCGCGGCGCGGCTGCGGCGGCGATGAAGCGTGCGCGGCGCCCTTCAGCCCCGGCTCGTGGCCAGGATCCGGCGTCCGCGCTCCGGCGTGATCAGGCGGGCGGCCCGGGGGTCGGCGAGCAGGGCGATCGGTGCGAGATGGTCCTCATGCAGCGGCCGCCAGTGGACGAGGGCGTCGAGCAGGCGCGGCCAGGCGTCCTCGCCGGCGTCGAGAGCGGCGTGCGCGGCCACGTCGAATTCCGGATTGCCGAAGCAGACCCGGATTTCCGGCTCCTCCCGCCGCGCCTGACGACGGCCGAGCGAGCGCTCGGCCCGCTGCACCCCGCGGTCTCGTTGGAACCGGTAGGTGACCCGCCGTGACCCGCGGCCTCGTAGTGACTCATAAACGGAACCGGAGCCGGAGCCGCCGGCCTGTTCGGGCTCAGCGGGCAGCAGCGGACGGACCTGCGCGCCGAACAGGCCCTCGTCGATGGTCCACGACCCGGTGCCGCCGCTGGTGGGCAGCAGGTGCAACGGGTGGTAGCTCTCTTCCCGCAACAGGACCCGCATCTGGAAGTACAGGAACGAGGCGCGGTCGCGGCCGAAACGCCTGGCCTGCTCGAACACGGCCAGCGGGCGGTCCACCTCGCCGCGCAGGCTCGCCAGCCGGGCGTCCTCGATCTTGGCGTCCCACTCACGCTGAGTCTCACAGGAAGGGCCTTCGAGGGCGTGGAACCGGGCGAAGAGGTCGTACATCTTCTCGTAGAACGAGCCGTGCCGTTTGGGACCATTGGCCGTCCAGGTGAACATGTCGTAGGCCGCCCATTCGCCGCGCTCGTCGACGTCGCCGGAGTCGAGGTAGACGACGCCGGCGTCCGCCGCCAGGGAGACCAGCAACAATCGTGCCGCCAGGGATTCTTCGTCCTCCCCGTGCCAGTCGGCACAGACCTCGGCCCACAGCGGCTCGAGATCGGCCAGCCAGCCGATCCGCTCGGTGCCGCGCAGGCTCCAGACGAAGTTGCCCGCGTCCCGCCAGCCGTTGGTGACCAGCAGGAACTCCCGCAATGACGGAGGCAGCACGCATCCCAGACGCGCCTCCAGAGCCCGCACCTCGTCCTCGGTGGCGGGCGGAAACCCGAGCCAGGGGTCGGCGTCCGGCTCCTCGCCGGGGTGGGCGACGCGCCAATCCTCGCTCCAGCGCCGGAGGAACGGCTTCCACGTGTGACGGTCCACGACAGGCTCCTACGTCGGGTGATGCGGTCCCGCGAATCCCATCAGACGCCACCGACATCGAGCCCGCCGCGCACTCCGCCGCCCGCGAGACGCGCGGGCGCGGGCGGCATATGACCTGCCTAAGGGGCGTACGGCGGGGCATGGGGCCGGTATGAGAGACAACAGACCACAACCCGACCCGCGTTCGCGGTTCGAGGACGAAGGCATTCCGGACCTGCAGGAGGGCACCCCCGGGCAGCAGTGGGCCGAGGACCCGCAGGAGATGCCGCTGCCCGGCGACCGGCCCCTGGGCCTCGACGAGTACGGCACCACGCCCAGCGAGATGCGCGAGGGCGAGTCCCTCGGCGGGCGCCTGTCCCGCGAGATCCCCGACGCGGACGTCCGGTTCGGCACGGAGCCGGGCACGGCGGGCGGCGAGGCCGACGTCCTCGGCGAGGGCGGCGACCAGCCGTACGAGAGGTACGGGACCGGCACCGGCGATGAGGCGGGCGGCTACGGATTCGGCGACGCGGCCGACTACGCGACCGCGAATCCGGACCAGCCGGGCAGGTACGGCACCGCGGAACCCGGCCAGGCCGGGCGGCTCGTCGATCCCGACGGCGGCATGGGCGTGGACACCGAGAAGGACCTGATCGCCGAGGACGTGGGGCCCGACCTCGGCGGCTACACGGCGGAGGAGCAGGCGATGCGCGTGGAGGACGAGACCCCGTAGGAGGAGACGCCATAGGAGGAGGCGGCGGCCGCGACGCCGGGCCGCCGCCGGCGACCAGCTTGGCGCTCGGCATCGACCCGTGCGGTTCCTCACGCGTCGGCTCTCGCGATCGCGGTCAACTTCGCCCGCGCCCGACGACCCGTTCACGGCGACGGCGGAGACCGGGAAGCGCTGCACCTACGGGCGGCCCATGCGCCCCGGAGAGACGCGGTACATCCGCGAACAGCCCCCGGGGCCGCCGCCTGTCTCGGCTGCCACGCCGACAGCAGAGGCACATCCTGAGCAGCGCCAAGCTGTGCGACGGGCCCACATCCCGCCGCACGGCGTGAGGGCCGGGAAAGGAGCCGCGAAAGGACCTCACATTCGTTACGCTGCCCCGATGGCGGGAGTTGAGGAACGGCGGCACGAGTGGCGGGTGCCGCGCAGGATCGTTGCGCTGAAGGCCGCCGGCACCGCGCTGTGCGGCGCGCTGGCGATCGCGGGCGACGGCGCGCTGCTCTTCCTCGCCGGCGTGGCGGCCCTGGGCTTCGGGCTGCTGACCGGCCGCGACCTGGTCGCGCCGGTGCGGCTCGCGGCGGGGGAGGACGGTCTCGTCGTCAGCGGGCTCGCCGGCCGCGAACGCATCTCCTGGAACGACGTGGACCGCATCCGGGTGGACTCCCAGCGCCGCTACGGCCTGACGGCCGAGCTGCTGGAGATCGACGCCGGCGAGCAGATCCACCTGTTCAGCCGCTTCGACCTCGGCGAGCCGGTCGTCGACGTGGCCGAGAGGCTCATGCGGCTGCGGCCCTGATCCCCGCCGGTGCCCGCCTGAACGTGCGGAACGGTGCAAGCCGATCGCAAGCGTGGGAGCCTAGGGTCCGATCGTGTCACAAACCGCTCTCATCACACTGATCCTTTCGGGTCTCGGACTCGCCTTCGGCCTCATCGGTGGCGCGTTCACGATGAACGCCCGGGAGTTCCGCCGCCGGGCGCAGCGCACCCGCGGTCTCGTCGTGGGACTGCGGGCGAGCCGGTCCGACGACGGGACCTCGTACTACCCGAGGATCCGGTTCACCACGATGTACGGCCAGCAGGTCGAGGCCGAGACCACCTATGGGAGCAACCCCCCGCCCGCCCGGCCGGGTGAGGAGGTGCCGGTGCTGTACGACCCGGCCAGGCCGACGCGGATCCGCATCGACAGCGCGGCGGGGAGCGGCACACTCCTCGGCGGCATCTTCCTCGCGGTCGGCGTCGTCCTGTTCACCGCGGGGGCGGGGGTGGCGCTGGCCCAGACGTTCTGAGCCGAGCCGTCCCCGCCCCTCAGGGGCCGCCGTCAGCCCGTGACGCAGGCCGTCCCGTTCAGGGTGAAGGCGGTGGGGCCGGCATTGGCGCCGCTGTAGGACCCCTGGAAGCCGAAGCTCGCCGTGCCGCCGCCCGATCCGATGGTTCCGTTCCAGGTGGCGTTGGACGCGGTGACCTGCTGGCCCGACTGGGTGACCGTCGAGTTCCAATAGCCGGTGATCTTCTGGTTGCCGGCATAGGTCCACTGGAGCCGCCACCCGTTGACCGGGCTCGACGACCTGTTGGTGATCGTCACGTCCGCGGTGAACCCGCCGCCCCAGTCGTTCACCTTGTACGTCACCACGCACCCGCCGGACGAGGTCGACGGGCTGGCGCTGGGGGACGGGCTGGGCGACGGCGAAGGGGAAGGCGACGGAGAGGGAGACGGAGAGGGAGATGGAGAGGGAGACGGGGAGGGCGACGGAGACGGGGACGGGCTGGAGCCCGCGTAGGTCAGCCCGAAGCCGTACTCGAACAGCGCCTGCTTGCCGTCCCCGGCGTTGATCGGCTGCTGGTCGGCGCTGCGCATCCAGGTCATCGGCAGCTTCGCGGTGGGGGCGTGGTCGCCGAACAGCACGTCGGCCACGCCGCGCCCCTCGGTGCCCGGCAGCCAGGCCGCCACCAGCGCGTTCCACTGGTCGACCTGACCGGCGATGTCCAGCGGCCTGCCGGAGACGAGCACCACGACCAGCGGCACGCCGGACGCCTTGAGCCGCTGCAACGTCGCCAGGTCGGTGGAGTCGAGGCCCATCGACCCGGTGCGGTCGCCCTGGCCCTCCGCGTACGGCGTCTCGCCCACTACGGCGATCGCGGCGCGGTAGGAGGAGTCGATGCCGCTGCCGTCGCGGTTGTAGGTGACCTGTGTGCCGGAGCCGACGGTGTCGCGGATGCCCTGCAGGATCGTGGTCCCCTGCGTGATGTTCCCGGACGAGCCCTGCCAGCTGATCGTCCAGCCGCCGCTCTGGTTGCCGATGTCGTCGGCGCTCTTGCCGGCCACGAAGATCTTGCCGCCGCTCTTGCCGAGCGGGAGCACGTTGCCCGCGTTCTTCAGCAGGACCAGCGACTTGCGTACGGCCTCGCGGGCGACGGCGCGGTGTGCCGCGCCGCCCACGGTGGAGGTGTAGGAGCGGTCGGTCAGCGGCTTCTCGAACAGCCCCAGCTCGAACTTCTTGGTGAGGATGCGCCGGTTGGCGTCGTCGATCCGCGACATCGCGATTCGCCCGGCCTGTACCTCCTGCTTCAGCAGCGAGACGAACTTCTTGTAGTCGGTCGGCACCATCACCATGTCGACGCCCGCGTTGATCGCCGTGGTGATCTCGTTCGCGGTGAAGCCGGTCTGGCCGTCGAGCTGGTCGATGCCCGCCCAGTCGGTGACGACGAAACCTTTGAAGCCCAGCTCGCCCTTCAGCACGTCGGTGATCAGGTACTTGTTGCCGTGCATCTTGACGCCGTTCCAGGAGCTGTAGGATACCATGACGGAGCCCACGCCTCGCTCGACCGCGGCCTTGAACGGCGCGAGGTGGACGGCCCGCAGTTCGGCCTCGCTGAGCTCGGTGTTGCCCTGGTCCCTGCCGCCCGTGGTGCCGCCGTCGCCGACGTAGTGCTTGGCGGTGGCGAGGATGGAGGCGTTGCCGGCCTTCTGGAAGCCGTCCACGATCGTCGTCATCTGCGTGACGAGCTGCGGGTCCTCACTGAACGACTCGTAGGTGCGGCCCCAGCGGTCGTTGCGGGCCACGCACAGGCAGGGGGCGAAGGTCCAGTCGATGCCGGTGCCCGCCACCTCCTCGGCCGTCGCCCGCCCGACCCGCTCCACCAGGTCGGGGTCGCGGGTCGCGCCGAGCCCGATGTTGTGCGGGAAGATCGTGGCGCCGACGACGTTGTTGTTCCCGTGCACGGCGTCGATTCCGTAGATCATCGGGATGCCGAGCGGAGTGGACAACGCCTGCCGCTGGAAGTTGTCGTACATGTCGGCCCAGGACGAGGCGGTGTTGGGCGAGGGCGCCGAGCCGCCGCCGGACAGGATCGACCCGAGCCGGTACGTCGCCACGTCGGAGACCGTCGTCAGGGCCGACCGGTCGGCCTGGGTCATCTGCCCGACCTTGTCGTCCAGCGACATCCTGGACAGCAGGTCGTCCACCCGCGCCGCCGCCGGAAGGCTCGCGTCCTTGTAGGGGGCGTCCGCCGCCCGCGCGACCTGGTGGTCGGCGGCGAAGACGGCGCTCAGCGCCGCGGCGAGCAGCGCCACGAGCGCGGTGATCCACACGGGTCTCAGCCGGGATGTCATCGGTCCTCCCTTGGAATTCCTGCCGACCGTAGGAATCGGCGGGAATTCGGGTCAATCGATGCGACTCCCGGACACTCGCCACCAGCCGTGGGCGAGGAAAGTTTCACGACCGCGGCACGGCTTGCGCTCCTGGCGGATCCGCCGCGAGCGAAGAGCGCGCCGGTGGCCGGCCGGGCCGCTCTACCGTCGCCACATGGACCTGGTCGAACTGCTCCCCAGCCTGTATTTCCTGCGGTTCCCCGTCGGGCACGTGTACCTGTGGCGCGACCCGGACGGGCTGACACTGATCGACTCGGGGCTTCCCGGCTCCGCGCCGCTCATCGAGGAGGCCGTCCGCGCGCTCGGGCACGCGCCGTCGGACGTGCGGCGGCTGGTGCTGACCCACTTCCACGAGGACCACACCGGCTCGGCCGCCGAGATCGTCTCCTGGGGCGACGTCACCGTGTACGCCCACCGCGACGACGCGCCGTACGTCCGGGGTGAGGCGGCCGGGCCCCCGCCGGTCCTGTCCGGCTGGGAACGGGACCTGTGGGACCAGGTGCACGCGGGCATGCCGCAGGTGCCCGCGCCGCCCGTGCGCGTCGACCGCGAGCTGGACGACGGCGACGCGCTGGACTTCGGCGGCGGGGCGCGGGTGCTCGCCGTGCCCGGTCACACCCCGGGCAGTCTCGCGCTCCATCTCCCGGGGCCGGGCGTGCTGTTCACCGGCGACACGATCGCCCGCGCCCCCGACGGCCAGGTCATCCTCGGCGTGTTCAACGCCGACCCGGCCCGCGCGGTCGCCTCGTTCGCGCGGCAGGCGGCCCTCGACGCCGAGATCGCCTGCTTCGGGCACGGCGAGCCCGTCACCGAGGGCGCCTCCGGCCTCCTCAGGGACGCCGCGGCACGCCTCACCGGGTGAAGCCGGCCAGCTCCTCGGCGAACTCGATCTGGGGCTCGGCGACGAGCAGCTCTCCGAACCTGGCCACGAAACCCGAGACGTACGGCGCGGCGAAATGGGCCTCCCGCGCCTCCTCGTCCACGTACTTCTCGTAGATGATGAAGGTGTCCGGGCCCTGCCGGTGGAGCACGAAGGCCAAGGCGCCCTTCTCATCCTGAGTGGAGGCGACGATGCCGCGAATCGTCGCCTCCACCTCGTTCGCGTGTTCGGGCTTGGCCCGCAGGATCGCCACGCACACCGCCACCGTCCGGTCTCCTCTCGGGCAGGACCTCTGGATCATGGATCATGATCAGCGTAGGGCTCGCCGCGCCGAAGCGTAACCGTGAGGATGGCAGGGGTGAGGCCGGTGCGAGCGGGGGATGTCTCGACAGTCATCTATCCCCCAGCGGCCGCCGCGGGGAGCCGCAGTTAGGGGTGCGCATGCGCATCACCGCCGTCGAATCCACCGAGCTGTTCGTCCGCGTGGCCACCGGCGAGGGCCCGCGTCAGGTGGTCCGTGTCGTCCTCGACGAGGTGCCGGACCACGCGTCGCCGGTGGTCGAGATCACGGGCCCGGGGGTGCGGGGCGAGCACACGGGTAACGGGCCGCACCCCTGTGTGGTGGAGGTGCCCGTGGAGGCCGCGGCGCCCGCCGCGGTCGCGGGCGCGCGCGTCCCGATCACCGTGCGGGCCGCCGCGGGCCGGGAGCGATGTAGTGCCGAGGGCGAGCTGCTCGTGGCCGAGCCGGGGTGGACGGTGTGGATGATTCCCCACTTCCACTACGACCCCGTCTGGTGGAACACCCAGGCCGCCTACACCGCCACCTGGGACCACGCGGGCGGCCCGGCCCAGGCGAACCGGCAGGAGTTCCAGCACGCGGGATTCGACCTCGTCCGGCTCCACCTGGACACCGCCAGGAGGGAGCCCGAATACACGTTCGTGCTCGCCGAGGTCGACTACCTCAAGCCGTACTGGAACGCCCATCCCGAGGACCGGGAGTACCTGCGCCGCCTGCTCGCCGAGGGCCGGCTGGAGATCGTGGGCGGCACGTACAACGAGCCGAACACCAACCTGACCGGGCTCGAGGCGACGATCCGCAACATCGTCCACGGGATCGGCTTCCAGCGCGACGTGCTCGGCGGCGAACCGGCGACGGCCTGGCAGCTCGACGCGTTCGGGCACGACCCCCAGTTTCCCGGGCTGGCCGCCGAGGCGGGCCTGGCCTCCAGCTCGTGGGCGCGCGGGCCCTACCACCAATGGGGCCCGATGCTCGCGGGCGGCGGCTGGGGCGATCCGTCGGTGATGCAGTTCCCCTCCGAGTTCGAGTGGCTGTCGCCGTCGGGACGCGGTGTCACGACCCACTACATGCCGGCCCACTACAGCGCCGGATGGTGGATGGACTCCGCGCCCGGGCTGGAGCAGGCCGAGGCCGCCGTCTACGCGCTGTTCACGCTGCTCAAGAAGGTCGCGGCGACCCGCAACGTGCTGCTGCCCGTCGGCACCGACTACACCCCGCCCAACAAGTGGGTCATGGAGATCCAGTGCGACTGGAACCGGCGCTACGTCTCGCCGCGCTTCGTCTGCGGGCTGCCGCGGGACTTCTTCGCCGCCGTGCGGGAGCAGGGCGTCCGCCTGACGCCGCAGACGCGGGACATGAACCCGATCTACACCGGCAAGGACGTGTCGTACATCGACACCAAGCAGGCCCAGCGGCACGCCGAGACCCGGCTCGCCGACGCCGAGAAGTTCGCCGCCATCGCCACGGCGACCCTCGGCGCGCCCTACCCGCACGCCGCCCTCGACAAGGCCTGGCGGCAGATCGCGTACGGCGCGCACCACGACGGCATCACCGGGTCGGAGTCCGACCAGGTCTACCTGGACCTGACGACGGGCTGGCGGGAGGCGTACGACCTGGGCGGGCAGGTCCTCGACGCGTCGCTGCGCCGTCTCGGCGAGGGGCTGACCGGCGTCGCCGTCTGGAACCCCTCCTCCTGGCCCAGGACCGACCTCGTCCGCGTACGGCTGACGCTGCCCGAGCCGGGGTCGTACGGCCTGACGCTCGAGTCCGGCGGGGGCCTGCTGCTGGAGCATCCCGAGCGGCACCCCGACGGCAGCCTGGCGGCGGTGGACGCGGTCTTCGTCGCCGCGGGCGTGCCCGCGCTCGGATACCGGACGTTCCGGCTGGCGCCCACCGCGGAGCCCGCCCCGATCGGCTGGGCCGTACGCGATGGAACCCGGATCGGGAACGCCACGCACACCGTGGAGGTCGATCCCGAGCGCGGCGGGACGGTGTCGAGCCTCACGGTCGAGGGCCGCGAGCTGCTGCAGCAGGGGCGGACGGGCAACGAGCTGCTCGTCTACGACGAGCACCCGGCGCACCCGCGCTTCGGCGAGGGCCCCTGGCACCTGGTGCCGAGCGGCGGGGTGACCGGCTCGGCCGGGTCTCCCGCGGAGGTCGTCGCCGCCGAGTGCCCGGCCGGGCGGCGGATCACGGTCACCGGCAAGGTCGGCCCGGTCTCCTACACGCAGGAGATCACGCTCTGGGACGGGCTGCCGCGGGTGGACCTCACCACCCACGTGGACGAGTTCCACGGCTCCGACGTGCTGCTGCGGCTGCGCTGGCCCGTGCGGGTCCCGGGGGCGCTGCCGGTCAGCGAGGTCGCCGGCGCTGTCGTCGGCCGCGGGTTCGGCCTGATCGACGTGGATTCCGCCGAGCATCCGTGGACGCTGGACAACCCCGCCCACAACTGGTTCGCTTTGTCGTCCACCGCGCGCGTCGTGCTGCGCTCGCCCGCCGGACGCCTGATCGGCGCGCGGGCCATCGGCGTCGCCGAGATCATCGAGCCGCGGGACGCGGCCGCCGGCGCAATCAGGGACCTCGCCGTGGCGCTCGTACGGCAGGGCGTGACCTCGACGTGTTCGACCGGGCCCGGCCCCCGATATGGGAATCTCGCCGTGGACTCCAACCTGCCCGACGTGCGCATCGCGGTCGGCACGCCCGAGGAGAATCCCTTCGTCGCCGCGCTGCTGGACGACGCGGAGGCCGCGCAGTTGCGTACGCGTCTGAACGCCGAGGGCCGGGCCCGCATGTGGGTGCCGGCGGACGAGCCGCTGGAGAAGGTCTGGGTGCCGGGCGCGGACCTCACCGGCCTCCGCGACCTTCCCGTGCTCGTGGTCTGCGGCGAGGGCGCGGCCGAGGCGCTGGCCGCAGACCTCGCCGACGCGGTCGTGGAGGTGGTGACGGACGCCGAACCGGCCGGCGCCGCCCTGCACGACTCTCTCCGCGACTCCCTTGCCGCCGGCTCCACGGACGACTACCTGGACGATTACACGGTGGGGATCGTCAATCGGGGCATCCCGGGCTTCGCGGTCGACCCTTCGGGGGCGCTGCACGTGTCGCTGATGCGGTCGTGCACCGGCTGGCCGTCAGGCGTGTGGATCGACCCGCCGCGCCGGACCGCGCCCGACGGCTCGAACTTCCAGCTCCAGCACTGGACGCACACGTTCGAGTGCTCCCTGGTGGCCGCCCCCGGCGACTGGCGCGCGGCCGGCCTCGTACGGCTCGGCCACGACGTCAACCATCCTCTGCTTGCCACCGTGGGAGACGACGGGCCGGCGGGCGAGTCGCGGTCGTTCCTGGAGACGGGGCCCGGCCTGGTCCTCACCGCGCTCAAGGCGGCCGGCAACCCGATCGCCTCGGGCCGTACGCCCGGTCCGGTGACCGCGCTCACCGCCCGCGTCCACGAGGCCGGCGGCGGGACCGTTCCGCTCTCGATCACGACAACTCTGCCCCTGAGCACGGGCTCAGGGGAGACGGCACCGTGGCGGCGGGCCGACCTCCTGGAGAACGTCACCGGCGAGGCCCCCGGCACGCTCGACGGCATGGAGATCGTCACGCTCGTCGCCCCGCTCCGTCCCGGGCCGCCCGTGGACGGGGCGGGGAAGCGGGCGAGCGGTCCAGGGGCGGACATCGCGGCGACGGACGTGGCGGGGGAGCGGGCCGGTGACCCTGGCGCGGGCGGTCGTGGGGCGAGCGCCGGCGGCCGGGCGGTGGCCTGCGGGAGCGCGCCTGTGGTGCCGGAGACCGAGCCGCACCAGCCGGTCAACACGCGCTACTGGCTGAACAACACCGGGCCCGCGCCCATGGGCGACCTGCCGGTCGCGGTGCACCTGTCCCCGTCCGACGTGGACGTCGCGGGGCCGGTGGACCTGACCCTGACCGTCGCCTCCGGCCTCACTGAGGACCGGGCGGAGGGCGTGGTCACGCTCACCGCCCCCGGCGGCTGGTCGGTGGCGCCCGCCGTCCGGCCGTACGTGCTGCCGCCGGGAGGCCACGCCACCGTGCCGGTACGGCTCACGCCGGCCCCCGGCGCCGAGCCCGGCCTCTACCTGCTCACCGCGCGGACCGAGTTCGGCGGCCAGGCGTACGAGGACGTGACCCGGCTGCACGCGTTCCGGCCGGGCGAGGGCGGACGGCGGGCGCCGGGGCTGGAGGTGACGCTGGAGGGTCTCGGCCACCCGCCCCACCTCCGGCTGACGCCGGGCGGCCGGGCGGAGATCGTGGTCCGGCTGGGGTCCGAGGCGCGGTCGCCGGTTTCCGCGCGGGTGCAGCTCGTCAGCCCGTGGCAGACGTTCGGGATGTTCCCGGAGTGGAACACCGGGGCCGTCGTGCCGCCGGAGGGCGAGGCGGAGGTGCGCTTCCCGGTTCGCGTGCCGCGGGGCACTCGGCCGGGCCGGTGGTGGGCGCTCGTGAAGATCGCCTGTGCCGGGTGGCTGCACTACACCGACACGATCGAGGTCGAGGTCGAGCCGTGAACGGCCCGTACGACCCCCGGACCGGCGGCGCCCCGGCCGGTTCCGGCGCCGCACCCGCACGCATCCCCTCCTGGGGTGCCCGCGCGGCGGACGCCGTCCTCACGGGTGTGCCCGGCGGCGTCCGCGTGCCCGGGGCCGTCTCCCCGCCGGAGGGTGCTCTCGCGGGCGGCGAAATGATCGCGGCGGTGGTGGGGGAGCAGGTGATCACGGCCGCGGAGGTGGATCGTCGGCTGGGCCTGATGCGCGGCGGCCCGCTCGCGGCCCGGCTGCCGCACCCGGGGACGGCCGAGGGCCGCAACCTGCGCCGCTGGCTGGTGCAGGTCATGGTGGCCGAGACGCTGGCCGAGCAGGAGGCGACCCGCCTCGGCCTGGCGTCCGAGCACGTCGCCCCGCCGGAGCCCCTCCCAGCACCGGGGCCCCGCCGGAGGTCCGGCCGTCCGGCGTTGCCGGACCCGGCGAATGACTCGGCCGGGGCGTCCGGCGTGACGGCCGTCGGGCCCGGATCCGTGTTCACCTTGGCGGGCGCGCTGCGCACCGGAGGAGTCGTGGCGGCGGTGCTGGCGGCGTCACCGGCGGCGCGAGCGGTGTGCCGGGTGCTCGCCGCGGGCCGCGAGCCGTCCGAGGACGAGGTGCGCGACTACTACCGGCGCAACCTCGACCGGTTCACCACGCCCGAGACCCGCTGGGTCCGTCCGTTCGGGCCGGTCCGGCGCGGGCAGATCACCGGGACCATCGAGGACGCGGTCTTCGCGGCCCGCGAAGGTGAGACGACCGGGCCGGTGGAAGGCCCCGGCGGCCCCTGGACGCTGGTGGTCGAGCGGATCGAGGCGGCGCGGCGGGAGCCGTACGCGGCCGTGCGGGAGCGGATCGGCGCGGAGCTGGCGAAGGAGAGCGCGGAGCGGGCCTTCGCCCGGTGGCTCGACGCACGGCAGGCCGATTCGGTCGTGCTCACGCCGGGGCACGAGCATCCGGCCGACCCGGCACAGCCCGACGCCGACCACCGGCACTGATCATGCGAAACACCCGCTTCCCCGGCGGTCCGACCCGGGCGTTTCGGGGCACGTGAGTAGGCATGGCACAGCAAGTCAGCGCCTTCGACGCGCAGTTTCTCAACTTCGAGACGAGCACCAATCTCGCGCACATCGCGGCGCTCACGATTCTCGACCCCTCCGGCAGGCCCGGCGGCGCGCTGACCCGCGAAGACCTCGTCGCGTTGCTCAAGCGGCGGCTCCATCTCGCGCCGCCCTTGCGCAGGCGGCTGGTCGAGGTGCCCTTCGCTCTCGACCACCCCTACTGGGCGGAGGATCGCGAGGTCGACTTCGACTACCACGTACGGGATCTGGCGTTGCCTCCTCCCGGCGACGACCACAAGCTCGCCGAGCAGGTCGCCCGGCTGCACGCGGCACGGCTCGACCGGGGACGGCCGCTGTGGGAGATCTACCTCATCCACGGCCTGGCGGGGGGCCGGGTGGCGATCTACACGAAGGTCCACCACGCCGCCGTCGACGGTGTCACCGGGGCCGAGGTGCTGGCCGCCGTGATGGACTTCGAGCCCGAGCCGGCCGCCGTTCCCGCCCCGGAGGCCGCGCCCGAGCCGCAGCCGGCCCCCGACGCGATCGAAATGGTGATCAGGGGCATCGCGCGGGTGCTGGACAACCCGTTCGCACTGCTGCGCTTCATCGCCGAGGCGACGCCGCGGCTCGACGAGGTGCCGTTCGTGGCCCAGCTCCCGGGGGTGGGGCTGGTCTCGCGGTTCGTCCGCGGCATCGGCGGCGGGAACACCGAGCCCCTGCCCGAGCTGCCCCGCATGGTGGTGCCGCGCACGCCGTTCTCCGGGCCGATCTCACGGCACCGCCGCTTCGCGTTCGGCCAGTTGTCCCTGGACGAGGTCAAGCGGATCAAGAACGCCTTCGGCGTCACGGTGAACGACGTCGTCATGGCGATGTGCGCCACGGCGCTGCGGCGCTGGCTGGCGAAGCGCGACGAGCTGCCCCGTCAGCCGCTCGTCGCCGGGATCCCGGTCTCCACCAGGGGACAGGCCGCGAACGGCTCGGCCGCCAACGAGGTCATGCTGACCATGACCACCCTGCCGACGGACGTGGCCGACCCAGGCGATCGGCTCATGACGGTGAACCACGCGACGCGGCTGCTGAAGGAACGTCTCGCTGCTGCGCCGGCGGCCTGGCTCCTGGAGTTCAGCCAGGCGATGCCGGCCGCGCTGAGCGCGCTGGCGGCCAGGTCCGCCTTCCGGATCGCCTCGCGTACGGGTTCCGCGATGAACCTCATGATCTCCAACGTGCCGGGGCCCCAGACGCCGCTCTACGTGGGCGGGGCGCGGGTCACCGCGCTCTACCCGATGTCGGTGATCACGGACGTCAGCGGGGGGATCAACATCACCGTGTTCTCCTACGACGGCAAGCTCGGCTTCGGAATCGTCACGGATCGCGACATGGTGCCCGACGTGTGGGACCTCATCGACTACCTCCGGGACTCGCTGGCCGAATACGGCGCTCTGTCCGGCCCGCCCGAGCCCCGGCGACGGCAGAAGGCGCAGCGGCCGGCGCGGGCCCGTAGGGCCGGAGAACCGGCGAGCCCGGCCCGCCGCAAGAGCGCCGGAGAGCCGCCCACGACCTGATTCCGGCCGGAGAGGAGGGCCGCGATCTTCCGCTGCCGGCGGCCGTTCGTCACCGGTCGTTCGTCACCGGGCGGCGGTGGAGGTGGCGGACGGCGTGGGGCCGGTGTCGCGGTTCTCCATGATCAGGACGGCGATCCCGGCCGTCAGCAGGAGCGCGAAGACGGCGGTGACCACGCCGAACACGATCGACTGCCGGGACATGCCCGTGCGCGGCGGGAGCGTGGGAGCGGCCCCCTGCGGGGAGCCCTGCAGCGGCCGGCCGGGTGGCCGGTGATGGGGTGGCAGGGGGTGGGGTGACCGGTGAGCGGGGAGCCGGCGATCGGGGGGCCGGGGGGCCGGCACCGCGTTCGGCGTGGTCGCCGCCCGGCGCACGTCCTGACCGTCTCCTGCCAGGCCTCCGGCCGGGCCGGTGAGCGAGTGGCCCGGTTCGGCGGGCCATCCCTCCCCGGGGGTTCGTCCTCGTGCGGCGGGCCCGAGGGGGGAAGGGCCGGTTCCGGAGGGGGACGCAACGGGGCCGGAGAGGGAAGGGGCGGGCCCGGAGGGGGACGCAATGGGGCCTGAGGGGGATGCGGCGCGCCACCCCGGATCGCCGGCCGGCCTCCCGGCCGCGGACGGCCGCGCCGCGGCGGACCGCGCGCCACCTCCCGGGGCGGAGCCGTCCTCGGCCAGGGCGGCGAGCGCGTCCCGCAGCCCGGCGGCCGTCCGGATCCGCTGGGCCGGATCGGTCGCCATGCCGTGGCGCAGGACGGCGGTGAGCGCGGCGGGCACGCCGGGGACGTCGGGGATCGGCAGCCGGTGCAGCGCCATGATGGCCGCGATGTTCACCACGCCGCTCTCCGGGAAGCGCGGCGGCCTGCCCTGCAGCAGGGCGTACAACGTGGCCGAGAGCGCGTACACGTCCCCGGCGGCCGTGGGCTCGGTGAGGTCGAACGCCTCGGGCGGGGCGTAGGCGGGTGTGAGCGATTCGCGCGTCACCGACACCTCGCCCCGCGCGGTGCCGCCCTGCCCCGGCATGGTGGCAAGCCCGAAGTCCGACAGGGCGACCATGCCGTAGGAGTTGACCAGGATATTGGCGGGCTTGACGTCGCGGTGGAGGACCCCCAGGGCGTGGGCGGCGGCCAGCGCGTCGGCGATCTTGACGCCGATGTCGCGCACCTCGCGGGGGCCGAGCGGGCCGCCGTCGCGCAGCCGGTCGGCCAGCGACCCGTTGGGGCACAGCTCCAGCACCATGTACGGCCGGCTGTCCGTGAGCACGCCCGCGTCGTAGACGTCGGCCACGTGCGGGTGGCCGGACAGGGCGCCGGCGGACGTCACCTCGCGCATGAACCTGCGCCGGTCGCGGTCGGAGACGAGCACCCGATTGTCGATCTTGAGCGCGACCTCCCGGCCCACCGCCAGCTGCCGGGCGCGGTACACGACCCCGAAGCCGCCCTGGCCAAGGACGCCGAGCACCTCGTAGCCCGGCACCAGCGGCCCGCCCGCCTCGCCCACCCCGCACCTCCGACTCGGCGGAACCGCGATCACAAATCCCGTGTCCGGCACATTACCGGAGTGATCGCCCATCGGCCCCCCATCCGCGCGGAGCGCGGCGGGCGCTCAGGCGGCACGAGAAGGGAATCGCGGCACGGGCGGGAGCGTGCACCTTCCTACGTGTCGTGCTGCCGGCGCACCATCTCGGTGATCCAGATGGGCGCGAACGGAGACGTGCAGCCCGGGGAGGTGGGGTAGTCCTTGAGCACCTCCAGGCGTTCACCGATGCCGATCGCCCGGGCGCGGTGCCCGGCGTGCTCGATGCCGATCTGGGCCAGGCAGTGGTTCATCGCCCACTGCAGGCGATCCGGGGCGTCTTTCATCTCCGCCTCGATGACGTCGAGCAGTCCTGCGAGGTCGAGGCCTTCGGGCTTCCTGGTCACGCGTTCGGCGGTCAGCGCCCAGCCGGCGCTCGCGACCACCGGATCCGGATCGGCGGACCAGGCCAGACGCAGCTCCTCGGCGTGCGGGTTCTTCTTCACCACGTAGTTCACGAGCCAGTCGTGCACCTTGGGTGCGCGTGCCTCGCGCAGCATGGCGTCCAGCTCGTCACGCTCGAACGCCTTCGGACGGCAGGTCAGGATCGCCAGCAGTCTCGCCGCCGTGTCGTCCGTCTCCCAGAGCCGGCACGCGAGTTCCTGCTGCGTCTTCAGCCGCTTCGCGAGCGCGCGCAGCCTGCCGAGGTTCACACCGTGGTCGTCACCGTGTTTCTCGTTGACCTCGCGTGCCTTCGGGTCATCGAGCGCGGCCAGCTCGGCCATCACCTCGGCCACCGTCGTCTCGGTCGGCGTCGTCTCGGCCACCTCGGCCTCCTGTCCGTCACGGGCGAGATCCAGCCTACGAGCACGCCCATGGTGAGCACGGTGCTCTCGATGCGTTCGACGAGATTCGCGCGGTCCTCTTCCGGCCGCCATGGATCGGGTCCGCCGTGCCTTCCGCGGTGCTTCGCCCGATATGAGCGTCCGGGCATCGGCGGAGACGGACCCTATGCTGTGCTCATGACGGGGCTCACGACGGGCGGCACAGGGGAGCGCGGCCGGAGCCCGGAGCGGCGCAGGCACCTGCTCGACGCGGCCGACCGGGTGATCCGCAGGGAGGGCCCGCAGGCGTCGATGGCCGCGATCGCGGCGGAGGCCGGGATCACCAAGCCGATTCTCTACCGTCACTTCGGCGACAAGAGCGGCCTGTACCAGGCTCTCGCGGAACGCCACGCCCGCGTCGTGATCGACCTGCTGCGCCCCGAGTTCGCCAGGGCCGTCGCCGACCCCCGGGTACGCGCCAGGGCCACCGTCGAGGCCTATCTGGACACGATCTCGGCCAACCCCAACCTCTACCGCTTCCTGTTCCACCGGGCCAGCGCGGAGGACAGCCGCACCCGTACGCAGATGGCCGCGATCGTGCGCAGCGTCGGCGAGGAGCTGGGCGTGGTGCTCACGCAGGAGGGCGTCGCCGACCCGGTACGCGCCCAGGTGCTCGGCCACGCGTTCGTCGGCATGGTGCAGGCGATCGGGGACTGGTGGCTGGACAACCACGGGCTCGACCGCGACACGGTCGTGGACAGCCTGGTCGATGTGATCGCCGGGGTGCTCAAGCCCTGACGCCGTCCCCTTTGGCGCCCTAAATCAGGTCAGATAACGCTCAAATGTGATTAAGGGCCCCATGAAGGCCTTTATCGCGCATGCCGTGAAACATCGATGTCACCCGATCGGGGTAATTTAGTTGCGCTAACTAACTGTCCGTCCGTCGCGCGCTGCGCGGAAACAGGCTGCGCGCTGTGCGGACCAAGAGGAGGGGAACCACTCCGTGGCCGTAGCGAACCAGTCCCTGGCGGGGGCGTCGCCGCAGGCGGCGCCGCCCTCGCGGTACAAATGGATCGCGCTGTCCAACACCACCCTCGGCGTCCTGATGGTGACGATCAACCAGTCCATCGTGCTGATCGCCCTTCCGGACGTCTTCCGGGGCATCCACCTGAACCCGCTCGACCCCGGCAACACGGGCTACCTGCTGTGGATGATGATGGGCTTCATGGTCGTCACGGCCGTGCTGGTGGTGATGTTCGGCCGCCTGGGCGACATGTTCGGCCGGGTCCGCATGTACAACCTCGGGTTCGCGGTCTTCAGCCTGTGTTCGATCATGCTGTCGCTGACCTGGATGGACGGCGACGCCGGTGCCATGTGGCTGATCGGCTGGCGGATCGTGCAGGGGATCGGCGGGGCGCTGCTGTTCGCCAACTCGACCGCGATCCTGACCGACGCCTTCCCCGTGCGCCAGCGCGGCACGGCGCTCGGCATCAATTCGATCGCTGGCATCGCGGGCTCCTTCCTGGGCCTGGTCATCGGCGGGGTCCTGGCGCCGGTCGACTGGAAGGCGATCTTCCTGGTCTCCGTGCCGTTCGGCGTCTTCGGCACGATCTGGGCGTACCTCAAGCTGCGCGACAACGGCGTGCGCCGCCGGGCCCGGATGGACTGGTGGGGCAACGCGACCTTCGCCGTCGGTCTCATCGCGCTGCTGGTCGGCATCACCTACGGCATCCAGCCGTACGGGACCGGCGTGATGGGGTGGGGCAACCCGTGGGTGATCGCCGCGCTCGCCGGGGGCGTTCTGCTGCTCGCGCTGTTCGCGTGGGTCGAGACGAGGGTGGCCGAACCGCTGTTCCGGCTGACGCTGTTCCGCAGCCGCGCGTTCCTCGCGGGCAACATCGCCAGCCTGCTCACCGCCCTCGGGCGCGGCGGCCTGCAGTTCATGCTGATCATCTGGCTGCAGGGCATCTGGTTGCCCCTGCACGGCTACAGCTTCGAGGAGACGCCTCTGTGGGCGGGCATCTACATGATCCCGCTGACCGTGGGCTTCCTGCTGTCGGCGCCGGTCTCCGGCTGGCTGTCGGACCGCTTCGGGCCACGGATGTTCACGGTCGGCGGCACCCTGGTCACCGCGGCGAGCTTCTTCGCCCTGATGACCCTGCCGACGGACTTCGGCTACGGCGTCTTCGCGCTGCTCATCCTGATCAACGGCCTCGGGTCCGGCCTGTTCTCCTCGCCCAACCGGGCGGAGATCATGAACGCGGTTCCGGCGGAGTCCCGCGGCGTCGGCGCGGGCATGACCGCCACCTTCCAGAACTCCTCGATGGTCCTGTCCATCGGCGTGTTCTTCAGCCTGATGATCGCGGGCCTGTCGCAGTCGCTGCCGCACACCATGCACGACGAGCTGGTGGCGCAGGGAGTGCCCGCCGCGCAGGCCGAGGGCATCGCCCAGCTGCCGCCGATCGCCGTGCTGTTCGCGGCGTTCCTCGGATACAACCCGTTCCGGCAGCTCCTCGGCGGCGTCCTGGACCGGCTGCCCGACGGCGGCGCCCACCTGACGAGCAAGGAGTTCTTCCCGCACCTCATCGCGGGTCCCTTCCACCAGGGCCTGGTCATCGCCTTCTGGTTCGCCGTGGCCGCGTGCCTGGTGGCCGCCCTGTCGTCGCTGCTGACCGACCGCGTCGGCCGCCGGCACCGCGCCGCCGCCCACGAGTCGCTCGGCTCCGAGCTCGCCGCGGTCTCGGGCGAGGCCGCCCTGGCCGGCAGCGAGCTGGTCGTCCCGGACGAGGAGTTCGACGCCCAGCGCGCCACTCCGGACAGATGAGCGTCTCGGCGCGGACGGGGCGAGGGCGCTGACGTACGCGCCGGGGGGCGGGGGCCGGGAAGGGCTCCCGCCCCTGCCCCGGGCCTCCCGGATCGCGAATCCCGGATCACGCCGTGCGCGCGGAGAGGTCTCGGACCGAGCGGACGGCGAGCGGGCCGAGGCCGGCGGCGACGTAGATGACTCCGCAGAGGAGGGCCACTCGTTCGCCGCCCAGGTGGGCGGCGGCCGGCCCGACGAGCAGCTGCCCGGCCGGGATGGCCGCGTAGGAGAGCAGATCGTCATAGGAGCACACGCGCAAGAGCACATCGCCGGGCACGTGCTGCTGCAGGGCGGTGTCCCAGGCGATGCCCGCGAGGGAGAAACCGAGCGCACCGACGAAGGCGCACGTCATCAGCGCCGGCGTGCCGGCGGCGCAGCCCAGCGCCAGCAGCGGAAGCGCCGCGAGCGCACCCGCCAGGGCTCCGCTCCGCAGGGGGCGGCGCAGCGCCAGGCGGTACATGACCACGCTCATGACGAGCGTCCCGAGGGCGCGGGCGCTGAGCACCAGCCCCCAGGCCGCCTCGCCGTCGTGGCCCTTGGTGAGCATCGCGCCGAGGATCTGCCAGGGGCCGACGTTGACAAGGTTGATCACGCCGAAGGACAGCGTCATGCTCCAGATCCAGGGGGTCGAGCGGAACTCCTCCCATCCGGCGCGGATGCCCGACAGCGGACGTGCCTCGGAGGCCGGCACGCGTGTCCCCCGCGGGAGCCGGGCGAAGAATCCGGCAGCCGCGACGAAGCTCAGCGCGTCGAGGGCGATGGCCCAGCCGCCGCCGGCACCGGCGACCATCAGGCCCGCGGCGGCCGGGCCGAGGACGCGGGCGGCGTTGCCCGCCGCGGAGAGCACCGCGTTGGCGCGCTGCAGGTCTCGCGCGCCGACCAGCTCGGGGACGATGCCGCGCAGCGCCGGTGACGCGAACGCCTCCAGGACGCCGCCCGCGGCTACGAGTCCGCTCACCAGCGGCAGGCTGTAGTGCCCGGTGAGCAGCACGGCCGCGACGGCGCCCTGGGTGAGCCCGGCGCCGAGGCCGGCGACGACGAGGACGCCGCGCCGTGAGAACCTGTCGGCCGACGCTCCGCCGACCAGGGTGAGGACGAGCTGCGGGATCACCTGGGCCGCGAGGACGATCCCGAGGTCGCCGGCCTCGCCTGAGATGCCGAGCACAGAGAGGGCCAGCGCGACGGGCGTCATGGAGCTGCCGGCGAGCGAGACGGCGCGCCCGAGGAAGAAACCGCGGAACGGCGGGACGAGCAGAGGTGTCGTTGAGGCGGGCACCGCGCAAGGGTGTCCGTAGGCTCCGCGCCGACGCCATCCTTACGCTGAAAGGCGCAACGTGACTCTGCTCCGGCTCACCCCCACCGCCCTCTCACGGTGTCGTTTCGCCCTCTCGCCTCTGGCGGAGACACTCGGTTCGCTCATCGCCCTGGATCGGCCCTGCGCCGACCCCTGGCTCGCGTGCTGGCACGCGGAACACCGGCCCGCCTACCGGCGCTGGCTGGAGGGAAACGAGGTCGCCGCCGGGTTGATGTCCCTCGTCGCCGCCACCAAGTGGCTTCCCGACATGGTCGCCCAGCCGCCGCGCGGCGGGATGAGGACCCGGCTGACCGACGAGCTGGCCGACGTGGCGCGATTCACGGACGAGGCAGTGCGCTCCACGGTGGCCGACGCCGTCGCCGCGAGCTGGAGGCCACAGGACACCACATGGCTGGGGCTCGGCGCGCTCGGGCCACGAGTCGCCGCGGCCCTGCGGGAGGGGTGGGAGCGCTTCGTCGCCCCGGACTGGCCGCGGCGGCGCGGCGTGCTGGAGCGCGACATCGCGCACCGCGCCGGGGTGCTCGCCGCCCACGGCTGGCAGCAGGCGGTCAAGGGCATGACGGGCCGGTCGGCGTGGGTCGGCCAGGACGCCGTCAGGTTCGACGACCAGGACTGGCCGGACCTGCTGATCACGGACGACGGGCTCGTCTTCGTCCCGCAGACGGCCGGCGGCGGCTGGTTGATGTGAGCGGCCGCCGCGGTACGCGCTCGTCTACCCGGCGCGGGGAGCGGCGGCCCGCGCGCGGGCGACGGGGCCGGATCCGCTGGCGGCTCTGCTCGGTTCCGGCCGCGCCCGGGTCGTGCGGGAGCTGTCGAGACCGGCGACGAGCACCCAGCTCGCGCATGCCCTGGACCTCTCTCTGGGCACGGTGAGCGCCCACCTGGCCGTACTCAAGGACGGCGGCGTGGTGGCCGGAGCACGGGCGGGACGCGCCGTTATCTACCGCCTCACCGGCCGGGGGGAGGCACTCCTGGCCCTGCTCACCGCCGAGCCGGACTGACCTTTCCGCGTCATCCGGATCGGCAGCGCGGCTACACATCCCCGGCGGCCCCGGTTCCAGCGGAATCGAGGACATCAAGCGAGCGGCGGGTGACCTCACCGGGCTCCGGGAGCGCTTCGACCTCGTCGCCTACGACCCGCGCAACATCGGACTCGCCGCCGAGCCGCCGGAGTCCTGCGCACAGCGCGGTGCCGGCCCTGACCGCGCCCCGCAACCGGGCCGCGTACGACTCCCAGGCACGCGCGATCGCCGCGGCCGTCCGCGGATGCCGGGCCGAGGACCGCAGCGGGCTGGTACGGCAGGCTCGACTCGCCGTCGGCGGCCCCGCGACTTGGAGGCGATCCGCGCGGCCCTGGGCGAGCCGCGGCTCAGCTTCATGGCCGGCTCCTACGGCGGGGTGCCGGCCGCCGCCTGCCTCCGGCTGTTCCCGGAACACGTCCGCGCGATGTGCCTGGACGGCGTATCGACCAGACCGCCGGCTGGGCGAACCAGAACCTCCTGGCCTACCGGGGCCTGGAGCGGATGTTCGGCCGCTTCACCGACTGGTGCGCGGCGACGCCCGCCCGCACGCTGTACGGCGAGGACGCCGGGAACGGGCGCGGCCTCCGCATCGGCGTCGCGGAGGCCGCGCCCCGGTCACCCGCAGACCTGTCACCCGTAGACCTGGGAGACCCGGCGCTCGTACGCCCGGCGCCAGGAGAGCCGGTAGAGGATCCGCATGATGGCCGGAGCGGTCCCGAAGATGTGCTCGCGGTCGGCGGGAGTGGCGACGTCGACCAGCCAGGCGGCGAGCATCGGCAGGTCGCGGCCGTGACTCTTGCTGACCTTCTTGCCCGACTCGTCCCACCAGGCCGCGCTGACGTGCTCCCTGATCAGCGGGACGACCTCGGACTCCTCCAGGTCGAGGTGGTCGTTCAGCAGCCGGTCGAGCGCGCGCAGGTCCGCCGCGACCTCGCCGGCCGGCCGGCCACCGCCGGAAAGCCTGCCGATGACGGCGTCCATCTCCTGGTGGTCGGCCTCCAGCCGGTCGAGCGTCGCGGCGGCCTCCGGGACGAGGCCGCGCAGCAGCGGCCAGATGCTCTCGTCCTCCTCGGTGTGGTGGTGGTGCAGGGCGCGCAGCAGCAGCGCGAGGTGCTCGTCGACGACGGCGCGGCGCCGCTCGTCGCGGGGGTCGCAGCGGTCGAGGACCTCGGCCAGCCGGCCGAACTCGCGCCGCAGGCCGGCGTGGAAGACGAGGAACATGACGAGGTCGGGAGCGGGTTCACCCGGTCGGCGCCGGGTCTGCGTCGGTGTTGTCATGGCCCCACGATGCGGGACCCTCCTTCACCGCCACTCAACGCCCACTTGCGGCCCTCTTCCCGGCCGGTCGTCATCCGCGCACGGCCTCGCGTTCGCGAGCGATCCGGGCGGCCCACCAACTCAGCCCGGCCGCCGCGCAGCGCTTTTCTGCCGCCTCCAGGTGCGCTCGCGCCTGCTGCGGCCCGGCGGCCCGGCCCAGGTGGGCCAGCCGGCCCAGGAAGTAGCCGACCGGCCCGGCGCAGAACGTCCCCGCCCCGAAGGCGACCCTGTCCTCGTACGGCAGGAGCCTGCGATAGGTCCGCGCGCACCCTTCGTGGTCGTCCGCGACGATCTGGGCCTCGCCCTGCAGGCACACCCCCGGCAGCTCGCCGAAGTCGCGCGGCAGCGGGTGCCAGCCCTGCTCGCGCGCCGCCTCGGCCGGCGCCCGGTCGCCCCGCCAGTTCGCGAAGAGCACGTCCATCACCTGACGGTGGGCGGGGAAGGGGGAGTACTGCTCCATCAGCTCCTCGACGCCGTCGGTGTCGCGCATGGCGATGTGCCGGGCGAGCAGCGCGGAGGCGAGCGCGGTGCTCGTGTACCAGAGGTTGAGCCGCTCGCCCGCCTCGGCCGCCGCGGCGTAGGCGTCGCCCGCGCCGTCGAAGTCGCCGTCGAGCAGGCGCCGGGCGCCCGTCCAGATGAGGTGCTGGAACCGCGGCCAGGGCAGGTCGAGCCGCTCGACCAGCACGGCCGCCCGTTCGGCGGCCCGGTCGGCCCCGGCGACGTCGAACAGCTCCAGGCGGGAACGTTCCCGGATCATGTGGCCGAGCAGCTCGAACCCGGGCGATCCGAGCCGGGTGAGCTCCTCGCCGATGGCGTCGAGCTCCGGTATGTGTTCCGGCAGCTGCACGCCGAGGTAGCGCGCGTTGAGCGTGAACCCGAGCAGCTCCTCGCCCGCCTCACCCTGGGCCACCAGGCGGCGGGCCATCGCCAGCGCCTCGGCCGTGGCCGTGTCGCACCGGGGATCGGCCGAGCCGTCGTAACGTTCCATCCCCAGGCAGCCGAGCAGCCGGCAGCGCAGCTCGGAGTCGCCGGCGGGCAGGGCCGCCAAAGCGTCCTCGATCCGCCGCACCACGTGCAGCTCCATGTCGCCGTACGCGTACATCTTCCACAGCGCGGGAGCGTCGAGGCTGGTCAGCGCGCGGGCGGCCAGCAGCGGATCGCCTGGCCCGTCGGCGGCGAGCACCGCCTCCGCCCTGGTCCGCCGGGCCGAGACGCCGTCGCCGGCGGCGAGCTGCGCGCGGACCAGTTCCAGCAGCAGCTCCACGTGTCCGGCCGGGTCCGCGCCGGGCAACGTCCCGTGCGCCTCGACCGCCCGCCGCCACCACTGCGCGGCGTCCTCATAGGCGTGCCGGCCGGCCGCCTGCCGCGCGGTGGACGAGGACCATCGCACCGCGTCGGCCGCGCCGCCCGGGCCGGCGGCCAGCGCGTGCCTGGCGAGGACCGCCAGGTCGGCGCCAGGCCGTAGGCGGAGCGCCCGCAGCGCGGCCAGATGCAGCCCGGCCCGGCGGCGGGGCGGGATGTCGGCGTAGACCGTCTCCCGCATCAGGTCGTGCGTGAAGCGCAGGTCCTCGTCGAGGACGCGGATGGCGGTCGCCGCGTCGAGCGCCTCGTCCACGTCCACGCCCGAGGCGTTCCCGGCGGCCTCGACGACTTCGGCGACCAGCCGCCGGTCCGCGCCGGTGCCGAGCACGGCCGCCGCGTCGATGGCGGGACGGTGCGGCGCGGGCAGGCCGAGCAGACGGCGCCGCAGCACGTCGGCGAGGCCCTCGGGCACCCCGGTGAGCGCCCTCTCGACGCCCTGGTCCTCGGCGAGGCGGAGGGTCTCGCGGATGAACAGCGGATTGCCCCGGGTGCGCTCGGCGAGCGCCGCCACGGTCGCCGCGTCGCGCAGCCCCGACAGCTCGGCGACAGCGGCGGAATCGAGCCCGGCCAGCGGCAGGCGGAGGGCGTCGTGCCGCCCGAGCAGGCCGAGCGCGTCGTGGACCGCGGCGGTGCCCTCTCCGGCCCGTACGGTGACCACGACCGCGACTCCGCCGCGCAGCAGCATCGGAAGGTCGGACAGCAGGTTGAGCGACGCCGTGTCCGCCCACTGAAGGTCGTCGATCAGCACGAGCAGCGGCCGGTCGGCGGCGGCCGCGTCCAGGTATGCCGCGGTGGCCTGGTGCAGCCGGAACCGGGCCTCGCCCGCCTCGGCCGGCCGATCGCCCGGCGAGGCCGTTCCGGCTCGCGAAGCGGTGCCGCCTCGCGCGGTGCCGCCCAACACGGGGTCGCCCAGCGCGATGCCGTCTCGCGCGGTGTCGTCCAGCACGGGATCGCCGAGCAGCACTCGCAGGGCGGCGGCCTGCGCGGGGGACGGGGGCACCCGGCCCGCGAGGTCCCGGACGACCTGCTGCCAGGGCCACAGGGCGGGCGCCCCGGAGGTTTCGTGGCACCTGCCCCACGCGACCGGCCAGCCCTCGGCCGCCCGCCGCTCCGCGAACGCCTCCGCCAGCCACGTCTTGCCGATCCCCGGCTCACCGGAGATCACCGCGATCCTCGGCCTCCCACCGGCCACGTCTCGGGCCAGCTCCGCGAGCCGGTCCAGCTGGGTGCCCCGGCCGACGGCCCGGCGTTCCGGCCGGTCCGCTCGCGCCGCCACCACCGGTGCGGCCGGTGCGTCCTGGCCCCGCCGTGCGCCGCCGGGGCGGTCGAGGGCCGGGTCCTGGGCGAGGATCGCCTCCTCGAGCCGCCGCAGCGCCGGGCCGGGATCGAGGCCGAGCTCCTCGGCCAGGCGAACCCGGGCCGTGCGCAGCGCCTCCAGGGCGTCCGCCTGCCGCCCCAGCGCGTAGAGCGTGCGGGCGAGCAGCTCCCACAGCCCCTCGCGCAGAGGATGCGCGGCCACCAGGGCCTCCAGCTCGCCCACCGCGTGCGGGTCGCCCACCCGCCCGGCCAGCAGCCGTTCGCGCGTCACGAGGTGGGCCTCGGCGAGCCGCTCGATCTCCGGCCGGAGCCAGGGCACGTCGCCGAACTCCTCGTACGGCATGCCGCGCCACAGGGCCAGCGCGCGTTCGGGCTCGCCGGCCTGGGCCAGGCGGACGAACTCCGCCGCGTCCACCTCGTGCGGCCCGAGCGCGTACCCGGGAGGGCGGCTGAGCAGCACGGACGAGGGCGTGCGGGGAGCGCGGCCGGGTTCGAGCACCCGGCGCAGGTTGGAGATGTAGCTGTGCAGCGTGTTGTGGGCACGCGGCGGCGGCGTGCCGTCGTAGAGGTCGTCGAGGATCGCGTCCACCGAGACGGTCGCGCCCCTGGCGATCAGCAGCCGGGCCACCAGCAGCCGGGGCCGGGGCCCACCGAGGTCGACGGGAACGCCGTCGACGTACGCCTCGATCGGGCCGAGCACCCGGAACATGACCGCCATGCCGGGATTGTGCCACGATCATCTGCCGGTCTCGCTGCCCTAGGCGGTGAGCATCCCGGGGACGGCGCTGCGCAGGTGGGCCAGGCTCTCCGCGGCGGCGTCCATGGCCCGCCGGACGGGCCCGGTGAGCACGCCGTCACGCTTGACGATCGCGCCGTCGCAGACGACCGTGCGGACGAGCCCCGGGTGACCGGCGAGGACGACGGCCGCGCGGGGATCGAGCACCGGCGCCACGGCGGGGGTGTCGGCCGCGACCACGATCAGGTCGGCACGCTTGCCGGGCGTGAGACTGCCGGTGACGCCCGCCAGCCCGGCCACCGCGGCGCCGTCGGCGGTGACCATCCGCAGCAGGTCGCCGGCGGTCAGCGGCACCGGGTCCTGGGTGAAGCGGTGGTGGGCCAGGGCGGCGCGCATCTGCGTGAACATGTCTCCCGAGGTGGCGACCTCGGTGTCGGCGCTGAGACCGGTCACGAGACCCGCCCGCAGGAGGCGGCCGGTCGCCGGCGTGCCGAGCCCGGGCATCGTCATCTCGATGAACGGCGCCACGCTCGCGGTCGCGCCCGCGTCGGCGGCGGCCTTCAGCTCGTCGTCGCCGGTCGCGCTCGCGTGCACGAGGGTGACGGTCTCGTCGAGCAGGCCCTCGTCGTGCAGCCATCCGACGCTGCCCGCCTTGTCGGCGGAGCCGACGTGCATGGTGGCCCGCAGGCCGAGCTCACGGGCGAGCAGCAGGTCGCGCCGGGCGGCGGCGGGGGCCGACATCTCGGGGCCGCGCGCCGCCAGGGCCATCGTCACGCGGGCGGCGTCATCGTGGAGCACGTCCCTGACCCGGCGGACGTCGCCGGGAAGCTCCGCGTCGCTGTGGTCGCCCACCCACGCCAGCGGATCCACCTGGGGCCAGCCGTAGGCGAAGACGCCCCGGATGCCGCTGTCGCGCAGCGCGGCCACGGCGGCGTCGCTGTGCCCGGGGGTGTTCTGGATGTGGGACCAGTCGACCAGCGTGGTGATCCCGGCCTCCAGCGCGCCGAGCGCGCCGAGCAGGGTGCCCGCGTAGACGTCCTCGGGCCGGAAGTTCGGCCCGAGCTGAAGGAACGCCGCCCCGAGGTAGTCCATCAGGCTCCAGTCGAGCCCGATGTGACGCAGCGCGGACTGCCAGGTGTGGCGGTGGGTGTCGACCAGGCCCGGCATCACCAGGCAGCCCGAGGCGTCCACGACGGTGGCGCCCGAGGGGGGCTCGGCGGTGGGGCCGACCGAGACGATCACGCCGTCGCGGACGACGACGTCGGCGGGGCCGTCCGGGACGGCCGGGTCCATGCCGAGCACGTGACCGCCGGTGACGACCAGATCGCGGCTGAGAGGCATCTGATGCTCCTTCGCTTTTCGAGGTGATGCCTCTTTGTCCCACCGCACGCTTGTGGCCGACTTCACGCGGAAGACGTCACCGCGTCAAGCCGGCCACAAGTCGGTACGGAGGTCGGGCGGCCGTGGCCCGCAGGACCTCAGGAAGCGGGCGCGGCCGTCTCCAGCTCGTGGACGCGCGGGTCGCCCTGGTCGGCGAAGTAGTCCTCCGGCCGGGTGCGGTCCGGGCCGTCGGCGCTCTTCAGGGCACGGGCCACGAAGGTCCCGAGCACGGCGACGACCAGGTTGACGATCAGCGCGAGGAACCCGGCGTACACCGTGATCTTGGTGTCGAACCCGAGCTGCGACAGCGGGAAGGCCGAGCCGCCGAAGTGGTCGTGCTTGGTGGCCGGGTTGGCGATGTTGTACAGCAGCAGCATCCCGGCCGCCATGCCGGCGGCCCAGCCCGCGATGAGCCCACCCCGGTGGAACCACCGGGTGTAGAGGCCGAGACCCACCGACGGGAGCGTCTGCAGGATGATCACGCCGCCGATGAGCTGGAGGTCGATCGAGAACTGCGGGTCGATGAGCAGGATGCACAGCACCGCGCCGATCTTCACGACGAGCGACGCGATCTTGCTGGCCGTGGCCTCCTGGGCCGCACTGGCGTTCCGGTTGAAGTACTCCCGGTAGATGTTGCGGGCGAACAGGTTGGCCGCCGCGATCGACATGATCGCGGCCGGCACGAGCGCGCCGATGCCGATGGCGGCGAACGCCACTCCGGTGAACCAGTCGGGGAACAGTTTGTCGAACAGTTGCGGCACGATCGTGTTCGAGTCCTTGCCGATCGGCTTGATCCCGGCCGCGATCGCCATGTAGCCGAGCAGCGCGATCAGGCCGAGCAGCAGGCTGTAGGCCGGCAGGGCCGACATGTTCCGCTTGATGACGTTCCGGTTCCGCGAGGCGAGGATCCCCGTCACGCTGTGCGGGTAGAGGAACAGCGCCAGCGCCGAACCGAACGCGAGCGTGACGTACTGGAGCTGGTTGTTCGCGTTGAGCGTGATGCCGCCACTGCCGGCGGCGTCGAACTTCGCCTTCGCGGCGTCGAAGATCGAGCCCATGCCGCCGAGCTTGGCCGGGATGTAGATGATCGCGACCAGGATCACCAGGTAGATCAGCGAGTCCTTGACGAACGCGATCAGCGCGGGGGCGCGCAGCCCGGACTGGTAGGTGTAGGCCGCGAGGATCGCGAACGCGATGATCAGCGGCAGGTCGCCCGTCAGCCCCATCGTCTTCAGCACGGCCTCGATGCCGACGAGCTGCAGGGCGATGTACGGCATGGTCGCGACGATGCCCGTGATCGCGACCAGCAGCGCCAGCGTGGGGGAGCCGAAGCGCACGCGGACGAAGTCGGCCGGCGTGACGAGGTTGTGCACGTGCGAGACCGACCACAGCCGGACCAGCACGAGCATCATCATCGGGTAGACGATCACCGTGTACGGCACGGCGTAAAAGCCCATGGCGCCCGCGCCGAAGATCAGAGCGGGCACGGCCACGAACGTGTAGGCCGTGTAGAGGTCGCCGCCGATCAGGAACCAGGTGATCCAGCTCCCGAAGCTGCGCCCGCCGAGACCCCACTCGTCCAGCGTGGCGAGGTCGTTCGGACGGCGCCACCGGGCGGCGACGAAGCCCAGCCCGCTGACGACGAGGAACAGGAGCGTGAAGATGACGATCTCGGTGGTCTTCACCGGTTCCTCCTCGTGGCGCGGTAGACGAGGGTGGTGGAGGTCACGCCGAGGATGATGAAGGCGAGTTGCAGCCAGTAGAACAGTGGGATGCCGAACAGCCGCGGCTCGTCGGCGTTGAACAGAGCCGGGATCAGAGGGATCACGACCGGCAGCGGGAGCAGCCAGTTCAGCGGACTGCGGTCCGGGTTGCGGCCGCGGTCGGCGCGGGGGGTCGTCACACGTTCTCCAATCGGACACGGACCAGGCGTGCCCGGCAGCTCCGCGTGACGGGCCGTCACGCGGACCAGCGGGACGGTTACTCGGCGGCAGCGTAAGGACCTTCAGGTAACAGATAGATCACCAATCGGCGAACGGTCATGTTGGCGCGCCCAGCGACGATCGGCGGCCGATGCGGCGGCGTCATGTACCTGACGCTTCCTGACAGGAACGGGCGATAGCCTCCGGGCGGAAGGAGGCGATGCGATGCGATACGTGGCGCTGTTGCGCGGCATCAACGTCAACCCCGCCACCACGCTGGCGATGGCCGATCTCCGGGCGTTGCTGGACCGGCTCGGGTACGGAAAAGTGCGCACGCACCTGCGCAGCGGGAACGCCCTGTTCACCGCGGACGGGGATGCCGAGTCGACCGCCGCCGCGATCGAGCGCGGACTCGGTGAAGAGCTCGGCCTGTCCGTCGCGGTGATCGTCCGTACGGCCGGGCAGCTTCGCGGCGTGGTGGAGCGCAACCCCCTGGAGGTCCGCGACCCCGCCCGGTTCGCCGTGGTCTTCCTGGCCCGGCCGCCGGACCGGGAGGGGCTGGCGAGCATCGACCCGGCGGCGTACGCGCCCGAAGAGATGTGGATAGGCGAACGGGAGCTCTACGTCTACTTCCCCGACGGGCTGCGGCGTCCCAAGCTGCCGCCTCTCATGGAGAGGTATTCGACCGGCCCGGCCACCATGCGCAACTGGAACACCGTCACCCGCCTGCTCGCGCTCGCCGAGGACCTCTGATCAGACCGGACGCAGTAGGGTCGGTGTCCTGATGAGCGCAACTCTTGTCGCGAAGGAACTCACCGCCGGGCACGGCGAGCGCGTGCTGTTCGCGGATCTCGATCTGGTCGTCGCCCCCGGAGACGTCGTGGGGCTGGTGGGGGTGAACGGCGCGGGCAAGTCGACGCTGCTGCGCCTGCTGGCCGGCCTCGACACCCCCGAGCGCGGCGGTGTACGGCTCAGCCCGCCCACCGCCAACGTCGGCCATCTGCCGCAGGAGCCGGAACGGCGGCCCGGTGAGACCGTCGCCGCCTTCCTCGCCCGCCGGACCGGGGTCGCCGCCGCGCAACGGGCGCTCGACGCGGCCACCGAGGCGCTCGTGAGCGGCGATCCCGGCGACGCGTACGCCGAGGCGCTCGAGCGCTGGCTCGCCCTCGGCGGCGCCGACCTGGAGGAGCGGGCCGCCGAGGTGGCCGCCGACCTCGGGCTCACCGTCGGTCTGGAGCAGGAGATGGCGTCGCTGTCGGGCGGCCAGGCGGCCCGGGTGGGGCTGGCCTCGCTGCTGCTCAGCCGTTACGACGTGTTCCTGCTCGACGAGCCCACCAACGACCTCGACCTCGACGGCCTGGACCGGCTCGAACGCTTCGTGACGACACTGCGCGCCGGGACCGTGGTCGTCAGTCACGACCGCGAGTTCCTCGCCCGTACGGTGAACAGGGTGGTCGAGCTCGACCTGGCCCAGCAGCAGGTCCGCGCGTACGGCGGCGGTTACGACGCCTATCTGGAGGAGCGCGAGGTCGCCCGCAGGCACGCACGCGAGCAGTACGAGGAGTACGCCGACACCAGGGCGTCCTTGGAGGCCCGCGCCCGATCCCAGCGCGCCTGGATGGAGAAGGGGGTCAAGAACGCGCGCCGCAAGGCCCCCGACGGCGACAAGCTCGGGCGGAAGTTCCGCACCGAGGCGACGGAGAAGCAGGCGGCCAAGGCCCGGCAGACCGAGAGGGTGATCGAGCGGCTTGAGGTCGTCGAGGAGCCGCGCAAGGAGTGGGAGCTGCGGATGGAAATTGCCGCCGCGCCTCGCTCCGGAGCCGTGGTCGCGACGCTGCGCGGCGCGGTGGCACGGCGTGGCGCCTTCACGCTCGGGCCCGTCGACCTGCAGATCGACTGGGCGGACCGGGTCGCGATCACCGGCGCGAACGGCTCGGGCAAGAGCACCCTGCTCGGCGTGCTGCTCGGCCGGATCCCCCTCGACGAGGGGACGGCGGCGCTCGGCCCCGGTGTGGTCGTCGGCGAGGTCGACCAGGCCCGCGCCCTCTTCGAAGGCGACGAGCCGCTGCTCGACGCGTTCGGCGTGCTCGCCGGGCTGCCGCCCGCCGACGTCCGCACGGTGCTGGCCAAGTTCGGCCTGCGCGCCGGCCACGTGCTCCGCCCGGCGGCCACGCTGTCACCGGGCGAGCGCACGAGAGCGGCCCTCGCCCTCCTTCAGGCCCGCGGGGTCAACCTGCTCGTCCTGGACGAGCCCACCAACCATCTCGACCTTCCGGCGATCGAACAGCTGGAGGCCGCGCTGGCCTCGTACACCGGGACCCTGCTGCTCGTCACCCACGACCGGCGCATGTTGCAGGCCGTGCACACCACGCGCCGCGTCGTCGCCGAGGCAGGCCGGATCCGCGAAGCCTGAAAGCGCGAGAGGTCCGATGCGCTTGTCGATCAATCACATCGCGTGATCTTTTCTGGCGAAGGCCGGGCGGCGGGCCGAGGCGGTTCCCTTCAGCGAGGAGGCCGTCCGTCTCTACGGTGAGCTGGCCGCGCTCAACCGGGACGCCTACCTGCCCCAATATGTCAGAAGCCTCGCGACCCGGGGTATGTGAGGATCGAGAACTCCCAATTCGCTGCCGCCGTCATCCCGCTGATCGAGGCGTTGCTGGCGTCGCGGGAACTGCCAGAACACGTCGCCGAGGACATCATCGGCTCGGTCGCCGAACTGCTGCGTCTCGCCTATGTGGGAGACACCACCGCTGTCGCCGACGAGTTCCGCGTCGTCACCGGCCGGGACATCCCGGACTGGATGAAGGAGCCGCCCTCCGCCACCGCAGGCTGACGAGAGCGACCTCGGTGACGCGCTGCCGGGTTCGCGGCCGTCGCGGTTCGCATCGCTGATTTCCGTACCGGACATTGTCCAAGGGCCGGGCCACGGGATCCTCTCGCCCGCCTTCACGCCCGCGACGATCCGCCGGAGCCGAAATAGCGGGTCACGACCTGCGTGTGCAGCGGGAACGCCAGCTCCTGAGGGCCGTCGATCACCAGCCATTCGCTGGTCTCCGCGGTGCGCGCGACCGGCGGCAGGGCGTCCACGGTCGTCCGCGGCCCGAGGCCGAAGATCAGCACGGTGCCGTCGGGCGCGCTGAGCACGTCGAACAGCCGCACGCCGGCCGCGTCGACGACGACGCCCGTCTCCTCGCGCAGCTCCCGTACGGCGGCCTGCTGCCAGGACTCGCCGACGTCGATGAAGCCGCCGGGGAGGGCGAGCAGGCCGCGGTGCGGCTTGACGTCCCGGCGCACCACGAGAAGGCCGTCGTCCACCGGAAGCACCATGACCGCGACCGGCAGGGGGTTGAGATAGCCGGTGTTGCCGCACTCCTGGCAGGCCCTCGGCCAGGGCAGGCCGGGCGCGTAGGCCGCTCCGCAGAAGGAGCAGTGGGAGTTCCTGATAGCCATGATCGCGAGGGTAGCAACGGCCCCGCGCTGCGTTCCGCCGCGGGAACGCCGTCGTCGATCACCCGCTGTGGCACCCACCCGCCGGCGGGTCGGCGGTGGACCGCCGGGGACCGGAGATAGGCGCCACCCCCGTGCACGGTGATGCCGGGCGCGTACCGCAGCCCTTCCGGAGCGCAGGGGAAGCCGGGCACGTCCGTGCGTCGGCCAGCTCGGCCCGGCCCGGCGGCGGCCCTTCTGGTGGTCCTGGTCTTCGCCGCGATTCTCGCAACGGGATCGGCTCTGAACCTGCGGCGATACACGACCACCTCGATCGTCTACGGAATCTTCTCGGTTATTTGGGTGATCCGATTCCTTGGGATTCTTCCGTACTATCGATGAGCCTTCTCGAGATCACGCCCTCACGTGGCGGCCCTGGGCCGGCTCAGGGGAGTGTGGGGAGGATCACGGCCGAGGGATGCCGGGGGTCGTGCAGGATCTCCTGGTCGGAGGCGACCATCGGGGTGCCCGAGGTCAGCGGCGCGCCGGTGCCGGGGTTGCGCGCGATGCGGGGGTAGGCGCCGCTCGCCACCTGCACGCGGACGCGGTGGCCGCGGCGGAACCGGTGGCCCATCGGCCACAGGTCGATCTCCACCCGGCGCACGCCGTCCTCGTCCGCCCGCACCTGCGGGGTCAGCCGTCGCACGCCCTCGCAGACGTTCATCGACGCGCCGTCGGGATGCACGTCGCACACCCGTACGACGAAGTCGGTGTGCTCCCTGCCGGTGCGCACGAACAGCTCGGCGCTCACCGGGCCGATCATGTCGGTGTCCCGGTCGAACGCGTCCGAGGTGTAGACGAGCACGTCACGCCGGGCCTCCAGGCGCCGGTTGTCCCTCGGCTCGGAGTTGCCGATCAGCACCGGGCCGCCGACGACCGGCGTGGGGTGCTCGGGGTCGTAGCGGTAGCGGTCGGGCTCGCCGCCGGCCGGGTTGTCCCGCGACAGGGCGAAGCCCGGCTGCAGGTGCCAGCGCTCGCGTCGCATGCCGGGCGGCGGCCAGTCCGGCTCGTCCCGCCACGCGCCCGCCCCGGTGACGTACAGCCGGACGGGGGAGGGGCGCAGCCCCGACGGGTCGCCGAGCAGGTGGGCGCGGAACCAGGCCAGGGCGTCGGCGTTGGCCGCCCGCCCGTGGCGGACGTCGGCGTGATACCACGGCCCGATCGTCAGGTAGGGCCGCCTCCCGGCCGCCCGCAGCGCCGCGTAGTCCTTGAGCTGCCAGGGCAGGAACACGTCGTACCAGCCGCCGGTCATCGTGATCTCCGCGCCGACCTGTCCCACTGACGCGGAGAAGTCCCTCTTTTCCCAGTACGTGCAGGGGGCCTCGCCGTGATGGGCCAGCAGTTCGCGGAAGAACGGCAGCGGCCGGCCCGCCGACAGCAGGTCGAGCTCGGACAGCGGGTGGCCCGACAGGCCCGACAGCACGGCCCGCCGGGTGCGCCGGGGTGCGGTGAACGCGGCCACGCCGCCCAGCCTGCCCTCCAGGTGGGCGGTGAGCGTCGTCCAGATCAGCGTCGACTCCAGCGCGAACGACCCTCCGACGTACGCCGCGTCGCGGAAGCACGAGGCGGTCACCTGGACGGCCATCGCCCGCAGGTCGGGGGTCTCCGCCGCGATCGCCCACTGGGTGTAGCCGAGGTAGGAGGGCCCGTGCATGGCGAAGCTGCCGCCGTACCACGACTGCGCCCGCATCCACTCGACCGTCGCCAGGCCGTCCTCCTGCTCGTGGACCAGGGGATCGAGCCGGCCGCCGGAGCCGAAGCCGCCCCTGCAGCTCTGCAGCAGCACCTGGAACCCGTGCCGGGCGAAGGTCCAGCCGTACATCCAGCCGACCACCCCGCCCCTGCCGTACGGCGTGCGGATCAGGATCGTCGGCGGCCGGTCGGCGCCGACGGGCGCGTAGTGATCGGCGAGGAGGGTCACGCCGTCCGGCATCGGCACGGGCACGTCGCGACGGACCCGGACCCGGCGGCCCTGCGGCCCGCTCGCACCCCCGTTCGTACGGCTCAGCTCGCCCGGCGATCGAGGACCGCGGCGGTACACCGGCAGGTGGGCCGGCACACGGACCATGCCCCCTCCTTCCCGGCCCCCTCACTTCCGCGGCGGCGGGCGGATCGCCCCGCGCCGGGAGTGAGGTTTCCCGACCAGTAACAGAATATCTATCCGCTGTCCCCCCTTCCAGTCATGCCGCGTTGCATGATCGCGGTTTCCGCCGCTACCCTTTGACCCATGCGAACTCATGCACCCTCCTGGTGGCGCCGCTGACAGGCGGCGTTTTCGCATTCGCGTCGAAGTGACCGGCCGCCCCGTGTGTGGCGGCCTTCTGTATGTCCGCCCCGGGGGCATACGAAAAAGGGGCGTGGACAGTGGAGATCAGCGGATATACCACGGCCGGCGGCATCGCGGTCGAGCGCCGGGTGCGCGAGGTGCCCGAGGAGGCGCTGGAGGAGATCGTCACGTCGCTGGGGGAGCGGCGCGGCGGGGCCTTCTCGTCCGGCATGGACTACCCGGGCCGTTACAGCAGGTGGGCGTTCGGTTATGTCGATCCCTGCCTGGAGATCGTGGCGCGGGGGCGGCGGATCTCCGCCCGCGCGCTCAACGAGCGTGGACAGGTCGTGCTGCCGGTCGTCGCCTCCTGCCTGCTGGCCGCGGGCAAGCCGGTGTCCGAGCCGACCCAGGGCTATGTCGAGGTGCACGTCCCCGAGTCCGAGGATCTGCTGCCCGAGGAGATGCGCAGCCGCAGGCCCACGGTCTTCACCGCCATCCGCGAGATCATCGCGGCGTTCCGGTCCGACGACCCGCACCTCGGCCTGTACGGCGCCTTCGGCTACGACCTCGCCTTCCAGTTCGAACCGATCCGCTACCGCCTGACCCGGCCCGGTGACCAGCGTGACCTGGTGCTGCACCTGCCCGACCGGCTCGTCGTGATCGACCGGGTCCGCGAGACCAGCGTCGAGCACTGCTACGAGTTCACCGTGGACGGCGTGTCCACCAGCGGCCTTGCGCGCGCCGGCGAGACGATCCCCCTGGTCACGCCCCGCGAGATCCCGCCGAACCCGGTGCGGGGCACCTACGCCGAGGTCGTCGCCAAGGCCAAGGAGAAGTTCCAGCGCGGCGACCTGTTCGAGGTCGTCCCCGGCCAGGTCTTCCACGGCGCCTGCGCCGACCCGTCCGCCTTCTACCGATCGCTGCGCACCGAGAACCCCGCGCCGTACGAGTTCCTGCTCAACCTCGGCGACGGCGAGCACCTGGTCGGAGCCTCGCCCGAGATGTACGTCCGGGTGACCGGCGACCGCGTCGAGACCTGCCCGATCTCCGGCACCATCGCCCGCGGGGCCAACCCCGTCGAGGACGCCGAGGCCATCCGCACGCTCCTGTCCAGCGTGAAGGAGGAGTCGGAGCTGACCATGTGCACGGACGTGGACCGCAACGACAAGTCGCGGGTCTGCGTCCCGGGCAGCGTCCGGGTGATCGGCCGGCGGCAGATCGAGATGTACTCCCGCCTGATCCACACCGTCGACCACATCGAGGGCCGCCTGCGCCCCGAGTTCGACGCCCTCGACGCGTTCCTCACCCACATGTGGGCCGTCACCGTCACCGGCGCCCCCAAGACGTGGGCCATGCAGTTCATCGAGGACAACGAGGAGACCACGCGGCGCTGGTACGGCGGCGCGGTCGGCTTCATCGGCTTCGACGGCTCGATGAACACCGGCCTGACCCTGCGCACCGCGCAGATCCGCGACGGCGTCGCCGCCGTGCGCGCGGGGGCCACGCTGCTGTACGACTCCGACCCCGAGGCGGAGGAGCGGGAGACCGAGCTCAAGGCCAGCGCCCTGCTCGGCGCGCTCGCCGCCTCCGCCCGCCCGCAGGACCAGGTGCGGATCGAGCCCCCGGCCGACCTGCCGGGCGAGGGCCACCGGGTGCTGCTCGTGGACCACGAGGACTCCTTCGTCAACACGCTCGCCGACTACTTCCGGCAGCAGGGCGCGTCGGTGGTCACGCTCCGGCACGGTTTCCCGCCGGAGAAGCTGGAGGAGATCGCGCCCACGCTCGTCGTGCTGTCACCCGGCCCCGGCTGGCCGTCCGACTTCGGCTGCTCGGCCCTGATCGAGGCGCTGTACGCCCGGAGGCTCCCGGTGTTCGGGGTGTGCCTTGGTCTGCAGGCCATGGTCGAGCACGCGGGCGGCACGCTCGAACTGCTGCCGTACCCGGAGCACGGCAAGCGCGGCCTGGTCCGCCGCGAGGGCGACAGCGCGCTGCTCGACGGCCTGCCCGGCGAGTTCGTCGCGGCGCGCTACCACTCCGTGCACGCCAAGGAGCCGGGGGTCAAGGGCTTCCGGGTCACGGCGTACACGCCGGACGGCGCGGCCATGGCGATCGAGGACGCCGAGAACCTGCGCTTCGCGGTGCAGTTCCATCCCGAGTCGATCCTCACCACGCAGGGCGGCGCGGGGGCGAGGATCATCGCCAACGTCCTGCGGCTGTGCGCACGTCATGGATGAGTAAAGAGGCCGTTTAGGGCGGCGCCGGCGCGGTGGGGGAGCCGTAGAGTCCACTGCCGTGCCGGAGCCGAGACCCCAGACGAGACCACAGACGAGACCGAGCGACATGCTGCCCGTACCCCTTCCCGACGCGGTGCGGGCGGCCCTGCTGGCGCCGTTGATCGACCAGCACTGTCACGGGGTGCGCCGCGACGACACCACCAGATCCGGCTTCGAGCAGCTCATCTCCGAAGGAGGCGCGCCCGCCCCGCCCGGGACCACGCACTTCGACACCCCGGCCGGTGCGGCGATCCGCCGCTGGTGCGCGCCGCTGCTCGGCCTGGAGCCGCACGCCTCGGCCACCGTCTACCTGTCGCGCCGTGCCGAGCTCGGCGCGGCCGAGGTCAACCGGCGGCTGCTGCGCGGCACCGGGGTGTCGGCCTTCCTGGTCGACACCGGGGCCGACGTGCCCGCGCTGCTGTCGCCCGCCGAGACGGGACGTCTCGGCGCGGCCGCGGCCGACGAGATCGTCCGGCTGGAGCAGGTCGAGCAGGACATCGCCGAGGCCGGGCTGCTCGCCGCCGACTACGCCGGGATGCTGCGGGACGAGCTCGCGGCCCGCGCGTCGCGCGCCGCCGCGCTCACCTCGGTCGCGGCGCACCGCTGCGGTCTCGGCTTCGACCCCTCACGGCCCTCGCGCGGCAGCGTGATCGCGGCGGCCGGCCGCAGGCTCGCCGACCCCAAGACCCGTCTCGACGACCCCGTCCTCGTACGGCACCTGCTCTGGGCGGCGGTGGACGTCGCCAGGGAGCGGGGCCTGCCGCTGCAGTTCCACTGTGGTTTGTCCGGCTGTGGCCTGTCCGGCATCGGCACGGGCGTCACGGGCCCCGGCGGCACATGCGTGGGCGACACCGCGGTCGCCGGTCATCCGGCCGATCCCGCACTGCTGGGCGGGTTCGTCCGCGCCCTCGCCCCGCTCGGAGTGCCTGTCGTCCTGCTCGGCTGCTACCCCTACCACCGCCAGGCGGCGTGCCTGGCGGCCGTCTTCCCGCACGTGTACGTGGACGCCGGGCCCGCCGTCGCCCACACCGTCGCCGGCTCCGCCCACGTTCTGCGTGAGCTGCTCGAACTCGTCCCGTTCCACAAGCAGATGTACGGCTCCGGCTGCCACGGCGCCGCCGAGCTGTGTTTCCTCGCCGCGCTCTGCCACCGCCGCGGCCTGGCCCGCGTGCTCGCCGACCGGATCGCCGAGGGCGAGTGGAGCCCGGCCGACGCGGCCCGGATCGCCCACATGATCGGCTCGGGCAACGCCCGCCGTGTCTACCGCCTTTGAACGATATTCGGCTACCCCTAAATCATGGAAATATTCCCGGCGAAAGCCATCCTTCTTTTTGAGGATGATTTTCGCTTTAGTTGACGGAATAATCGCGCCCGATGGCTGCGATAGAGATCAGAAACCTCATGAAGTCGTTCGGGCCGGTGAAGGCCGTGGACGGCGTTTCGTTCAGTGTGGAGGCCGGATCCGTCACCGGATATCTCGGCCCCAACGGAGCCGGCAAGACGACCACGCTCCGCTGCCTGCTCGGCCTGGTCACGCCCGACTCGGGTGAGGCGCTGGTGAACGGCGAGCGTTACGTCACGCTCTCCCGGCCGACGTCCGAGGTCGGCGCCGTGCTCGAGGCCACGAGCTTCCACCCCGGCCGCACCGCGCGCAACCACCTGCGCATCCTGTGCACGGCGGCCGGGCTGCCCGACGCCCGCGCGGACGAGGCGCTCGAGCAGGTCGGCCTCGCGGACGCCGCGGGCAAACGCGTGGGGGGCTTCTCTCTGGGCATGCGGCAGCGGCTCGCGCTCGCCTCCGCCCTGCTCGGCCGGCCCCGGGTGTACATCTTCGACGAACCGGCCAACGGCCTCGACCCGGCGGGCATCGAGTGGCTGCGCGGGTTCCTGCGGCACCTCGCCCATGACCAGGGCGCGGCGGTGCTCGTCTCCAGCCACGTCCTGGCCGAGGTCGAGCAGACCGTCGACGACGTCGTGATCATCGCCAAGGGCCGGCTGGTGCGTCAGGGGAGCCTGGCCGAGCTCACGAGCGACGGCGCGGACGTGGTCCGGGTGCGTGCCGCGGAGACCGCCGACCTGGCGCTGGCTCTGGAGGCGGCGGGCGGCGTGGTCGAACAGGCCGGCGACGGCCTGCTGCGCGTGCGCGGGCTGGACACGGAGGCCGTCGGCAGGATCGCGCTGGACCGGCGGATCGTGCTCACCGAGGTGGCACAGGAGCGGTCAGGACTGCACAAGGTCTTCCTCGACCTGACGGAGGGGCGATGAGCGGGCTGGTAAAGGCCGAGTTGCGCAAGCTGTTCACCACCCGGCTGTGGTGGATCATGCTGCTCGTCATGCTGCTGCTGGCCGCGTTGCGCCTCGGGTTCCTCATCGCGTTCGCGGGAGTGGAGCAGAACGGCGCCGCGCTGCCCGCGCGGGACAGCGCGCAGTGGGCCGAGACCGCGTGGTCGGCCGGGGCCGCCGGCGGGATCTTCGCGATGATCCTCGGCGTCGTCCTCGTGACCTCGGAGTACCGCTACCAGACGATCACCGGCACCTTCCTCGCCACCCCGCGGCGCAACCGGGTGATCGTCGCCAAGCTGGTGGCCGGACTGCTCGTGGGCGCGTTGTTCAGCCTGGCCGTGCTGGTCTTCCAGGCGGCCACGGTGATCCCCGCCGTGACGCTGTCCGGCGGCGAGTTCTCCCTGTCCGCCTCGCGCATCCCGCAGATCAGCCTCGGCATCCTGATGACCCTCGCGTTGTACGCGGTGTTCGGCATCGGGCTGGGGGCGCTGGTCCGCAACCAGATCGCCGGGATCATCGGGGCGATCGTGTGGGCGTACGTGATCGAGAACATCTTCATCGGGATCCCGGCGCTGCAGAGCGTGGGCAAGTGGCTGCCCGGCGGCGCCGCGCAGGCGCTGCTGAGCATCGACCTGGACGTCGCCGGTCTGGGCGTCCCCGAATGGCTGCCCGCCTGGGCGGGCGCCCTCGTCCTGATCGGCTACGGCCTGCTGTTCGCGGCCGTGGCCACCGCCACCACCGTCCGCCGTGACATCACCTGACCGTCCACGCCCGGGGGCGAGTCGCGATCGAGGGGCCGGAGCTGGTTTGCTTGGACGGTCACAACCGGCACCGAACGTCACGGGGAATGTGAATGCGCAGCGTTGAGCCCGAGGTCTTCCTCGTCGCCAAACCTTCTGTCGACTACGACGAGCTGGCCCGCTACCTCCAGGAGGTCGGCGGGGAGTCCTGGCTGGAGCGGCTGGAGCGCGGCGAGTTCGACGCCCAGAACCTGGCCGAGTTCGCCGGGCGGCTGTGCTACCGGTCGTTCGAGCCGGGCCTGAACCCGAACGTCACGAGGGTGCGCACCGACCAGGACGCGTACCTGACGAACATTCTGGCGTCCGCGCACGGCAGCGTGCTCGAGCACCTCAGCTTCAGCTTCGTGCTGCACAACGTCTCGCGGGTGCTCACCCACGAGCTGGTGCGGCACCGGCCCGGCGTGGCGATCTCGCAGGAGTCGCTGCGGTACGTCCGGCTGAGCGACATCCCGTTCTGGTTCCCCGAGTGGGCGCGCGAGGACGCCGAGCTGATGAAGCGGGCGACCGAGATGCTCGACCGGATGGAGGAGTTCCAGAACTGGATGGCGGCCCACTTCGGGCTGGACGAGGACGGAGTGCCGTTCGCGGAGAAGAAGCACCGCACCTCGTTCATGCGTCGTTTCGCGCCCGAAGGCGTCGCGACGGGCCTGGTCTGGACGGCCAACGTGCGCACCCTGCGGCACACGATCGAGGCTCGTACGGCCGGGGGCGCCGAGGAGGAGATCCGCGTCATCTTCAACCGCATCGGGGAGATCATGCGGGAGGAGGCCCCGGCGCTGTTCGGCGACTACGTCGTCGAGGACGGCGCCTGGGTGCCCGGCTACCGCAAGGTCTGAGTCAAGGCCCGAGCTTCAGGATCTGAAGCCGCAACCGCCACGTGGCCGCCGAAGGGGGCGACCGCGTGGCGGCGGAGGCGGAGTGGTCGCCCTCAGAGGACGGCGGCCCGCACGCACAGCACGTCGGGCAGGTGACGGGCGATCAACGACCAGGTCTCGCCCGCGTCGGCCGAGCCGTACACCTCGCCGTCCCGGGTGCCGAAGAACACCCCGGCAGGCCCGGCGGACATCGCGTCCCTGAGCACCGAGGCGTGCACCGGGCCCTCGGGCAGCCCGGAGGAGAAGCCCTTCCACGTGGCCCCGGCGTCGTCGCTGCGGAACACCTGATAGCGGTGGCCGAGCGGCGTCCGGTCGACGTCCCCGCGCAGCGGGAAGACGTACAGCCTGTCCGGGTCGTCCGGGTCGACCGCGATCGGGAACCCGAAGTCGGAGGGCAGGCCGGTCCCGATCTCGGTCCAGGAGCCGCCGAAGTCGTCGGACCGGTAGACCCCGAAGTGGTGTTGCAGGTAGAGCCGCTCGGGCATCGCCGGATGCTGCGCCACCTTGTGCACACACTGGCCGAACTCTGGATACTGTGCGCCCTCTGGGAAGAAGGGGGCGCGGATGTTCTTGTTGGACGGCCGCCAGGTGGCCCCCGCGTCGTCGCTGCGGAAGAACCCGACGGCGGAGGCGGCGATCCCCAGACGCCGCGGGTCGGTGGGGTGCGGGATCACGGTGTGCAGGCACAGGCCGCCGCCGCCGGGCTGCCACCGCGCCCGGGTGGGGTGGTCCCACAGCCCGTCGACCAGGGTGTAGGTGGCCCCGCGGTCCTCCGACCGGAACAGCGCGGCGGGTTCGGCGCCCGCCCAGACCACATCCCGCTCGGCGGGCGACGGCTGGAGCTGCCACACCCGGGCCAGCGCGGCCCCGGTGCGTTCGGGGAAGGCGACCGGCGGGGTCGTCGCCTCCTCCCAGGTCGCGCCGAGATCGTCGGACCACATCACCGACGGGCCGAAGTGGCCGTACTCGATCCCCGCGAGAAGGCGGGGCGTGCTCCCGCGGGTGTCGATCGCGACCGAGTGGATCCCGATGGTGGAGAACCGCACGGGCTCGACCTCGAACCTCCCGTCTCCCGAGGCGCGTGCGAGGAACAGTCCCTTTCGGGTGCCGATGGCGAGCAGTGCGGTCATTGGTCCTCCCGTGTACCGATTTCGATTGTGTTTTCGATTCGATCCTGCCAGGAAGCCCCGCTGTACGCCCGCCGTTCCAGTCAGACCCCTCTGCGCGCCGTGTCCTTCTGTGCCGTGTCCTTCTGTGCCGTGTCCTTCTGCGCCGTGTCTTTCTGTGCCGTGTCGCACTGGACGGGGTCGCGGTGGATCCTGGAGAGCGGCACGCCCGAGTGCCGCAGGCGCCGTACGGTCTCGTTCACCATCGCGGGCGGGCCGCAGACGTACGCCTCGTGGTCGGCCCACGAGTGGAACCTCTCGACCACGTTGGGAAGCCGGCCGCGCATCCCGTCGTAAGCCAGGTCGTCGGAGACCACCGGGATCACCCGCAGCCAGGGGAAGGCCGCCTCCATTCTCGCCAGGTCCGGCATGTCGTAAAGGTCGCGCGCGTGCCGGACGCCGAACAGCAGGTGGATGTTCGGGCGGTCGCCGGAGGCGATGACGTGCTCGATGACGGCCTTGAGCGGCGCGAGGCCGGTGCCCCCGGCGACGCACAGCAGGTCGCGGTCGGACCTGGGCGGCGTCATCGTGCCCACCGGCGGGCCGAGCAGGAGCTGGTCGCCGATGCGTGTGTGGCGGACCAGTGCCGTGCTCACCCAGCCGCCGGGAACGGCGCGCACGTGCAGGCGCAGCGTGCCGTCCGCGCGGGGCGCGTTGGCGATGGAGAACCGCCGCCACACCCGCGGCCACCTGGCCGTCTGGACCGTGACGTACTGTCCGGGGACGAAGTCCATGCGCTGCGAGGGGCGCAGCGTGAGCACCGCGATGTCCCGGGTGCGCGTCTCGTGGTCGATCACCTCGGCCAGCCACCAGGGGGGCGTGGACTCCGAGGCGGCGGCCTCGATCATGATCTTCGCCGCCATGGCGTACGCCTCGGTCCACGCGGCCTCGATCTCGCCGGTCCAGATCTCGGCGGCGAAGTGCCTCATGGTGGCGAGAAGGGCGCTTCCCACCGCCGTGTAGTGCTCGGGAGACACGCCGTACTTGCGATGGTCGCGCCCGAGCTGGGCGAGATAGGACGCCAGCCCTTCCGGGCTGTCGAGCATCCAGACGACTCTGGTGAGCGCGTCGAAGAGCCGGTCGCGCTGCACCGACATGCCCGGCGGGAACATGCCCCGCATGTGCGGGCACTGCGTGAACAGTCGTCCGTAGAAGTAGGCCGCCGCCTTCCCGGCGACGGGTTCGACGGCCGAGAAGCTCTCCTTGACGAGGCGCGGATTCAGCGACATCAGTTGTGTCCCACCCTAGGGACCGGAATCGTGCTCCGGTCTGTCGATCCACCTCCCTGACGGCTCCGGGTGACGAGCGCCGGCGGCCCCGGCTCGACCGATCGCTCAATCGCGAGTGTTCCACTCGCTCTCAGCGGTAACAACCGATTCCCCGCAAGGCAACCGACTGTGAACACTTCGTTATTTTTCGTGACGTCCGCGATGTGACGGGTGTGACTGATGCGAATTTCGGCCAAATAGAGGAAAGATCTGCGCCATGATGGGCCTGCCTGCTCGCACACCCCAGGAGATGGCCCATGGCGCGTCCCATCGTCGGCATCACCACTTACCTCGAGGCCGCGCGCTGGGGCACGTGGGTCCGTGAGGCGGCGCTCTCGCCCCAGGCGTACGCGCGCGCGGTGGAGAAGGCGGGCGGCGCGCCCGTCCTGCTGCCGCCGCTGAGCCCCGTGTCCGCCGGCGACTACGTGCGCCGCCTGGACGCGGTCGTCCTCGCCGGGGGCGTCGATGTGGATCCCGCGCTGTACGGCGAGGTCGTGCCGGGCGAGCCGGACGACGACGGGCTCGGCGGGCCGCAGCCCCAGCGTGACCGGTTCGAGACGGCGCTGGCGCAGGCGGCGGTGGAGGCGGACGTGCCGCTGCTGGCGATCTCGCGGGGGATGCACGTCCTCAACGTCGCCCAGGGCGGCACGCTGATCACCTCGCTGCGGGAGTCGGTGGGCCACGACCGCCACGAGACGGCCGGGCATGTGGTCACGGTGAGCGTGACCAGCAAGCTCGGCAAGGCCGTGGGCGACCGCGCGGAGGTGACCGGCGCGCACCACCGTGCCGTCCGGCGGCTCGGCACCGGCCTGATCGCGGTGGCCTGGGCCGACGACCAGATCGTCGAGGCGATCGAACTGCAGGGCCACCGATTCGCGGTCGGCGTCCAGTGGCACCCCGAGCGCGGCGCGGACAACCGCCTGGTCGAGGCCCTGGTGGACGCGGCCCGCCCCTGACCCGTACGGAGGCGGTGCCCCGGTGGCGGAGGCGGCACGGGCCGGCCGGTCCGTCGGCGCAGCGCCGGGCCACCACCTGCGACCGCGGCCGGGCAGGTGAGCCTCACCCAACGCCGCTGCCGCCTGCGCGGTTGTGTCGGCGGGCGCTGTTACTGTGCGGGGCATGGCGTTGCATCCCCAGGCGGAGGCCTACCTCAAGCTGTTCCCCTCGGATCTCGGCGTGGACCTCGCCTCCCTCACCCGCGAGCAGATCGCCCGGTTGCGGTCCCTGGACGGAATGGCCGAGCAGCGCGGGCCGAGGATCGACCTGCCGGTGGTCAGGGACGAGACGGCGGCCGGGGTGCCGATAAGGATCTATCGCCCGCAGCCGGGCGAGCATCCGCTGCCGGTGCTCGTCTACTTCCACGGCGGCGGCTGGGTCTTCGGCAGCGTCGAGCGCAACGACGCCCTGGGCCGCGACTTCGCCCACAGGACCGGGGCGGTCGTCGTCTCGGTGGACTACCGCCTCGCGCCCGAGCATCCGTTCCCCGCGGCCGCCGAGGACGCCTTCGGCGTGGTCCGCGACGTGCACGCCCGTCCCGCGTTCTACGGCGCGGACGCGCGCAGGGTGGCGGTCGTCGGGGACAGCGCCGGCGGCAACCTCGCGGCGGTGGCGGCCTGGCTGGCCAGGGACGCCGGGCTCCGGCTCGCCCACCAGGCGCTGATCTGCCCGGTCATCGACGTCGCGGCCGACACGCCAAGCTACGGGACGTACGCGAAGGGGTTCGGGCTCGACGCGGCGGAGATGCGGTGGTTCATCGAGCAGTACGCCGGCGGCGCCGACCCCCGCGACCCGCGTCTCGCCCCGATCCACCTGCCGGACAAGTCGGGCCTGGCGCCCGCGACGGTGATCACGGCGGAGTGCGACCCGCTGTGTGACGAGGGCGCCGCCTACGCGCGGGCGCTCGCCGAGGCGGGCGTCCCCGTGGAGCATCGCTGCTTCGAGGGCGCGCTGCACGGCTTCCTCGGCCTGCCCGGGTTCTTCGACCAGGCGCTGGAGGGCCGCGAGTTCCTCGCCGCCAGGCTCAGGGAGTCCCTGGAAGTCGCGTCGTGAGGGAGTACGAGAAGCTGAAGGTCGGCTGGGCGGCCGACGGAGTCCTGCGCGTCGTGATCAGCGAGCCGTCCCGGCGCAACGCCGTGGACCGCACCGGTCACCGCGAGCTGGCCGAGATCTGGCGCGACGTGGACCGCGACGACGACGTCAGGGCGGTGATCGTGCGCGGGGAGGGCGAGGCGTTCTCGGCGGGCGGCGACCTGTCGATGATCGAGGAGATGACCCGCGACCACGCCACGCGCCTGGAGGTCTTCGCGGAGGCCCGCGACATCGTCTACAACGTGCTCAACTGCGCCAAGCCCGTCGTCTCTGCGATCCAGGGCCCGGCGGTGGGGGCGGGGCTGGCCGTCGCGCTGCTGGCCGACATCTCGGTGGCCGGGCGGACGGCCCGCATCATCGACGGGCACACCCGGCTGGGCGTCGCGGCGGGCGACCACGCGGCGATCGTCTGGCCGCTGCTCTGCGGGATGGCCAAGGCCAAGTATCACCTCCTGCTGTGCGAGCCGGTCACCGGAGAGCAGGCCGAGGCCATGGGGCTGGTGAGCCTGTGCGTCGACGACGACCAGGTCCACGACACGGCGCTGGACGTCGCGACGCGGCTGGCCGCCGGGTCGGCCGAAGCGATCCGGCTGACCAAGTACGCGCTGAACAACTGGCTGCGCATGGCCGGGCCGTCATTCGACGCCTCGCTGGCCATGGAGTTCCTCGGCTTCACCGGCCCCGACGCCGCCGAGGGCGTGCTGGCCCTGCGGGACAAGCGCCCGCCCCGGTTCGGGCCGCGGTCGTGAGGAGAAGTCTCACAGGTGGACACGCCCGGTAGCCACTCGTGGAGGTTGCCGAACTCACGCGGACACGCCCAGACGTCCCCGGCGTCCGCGCTGATCACCGCGCCGGCGTACGGACCGCGCATGTGCGGCTCCTTCCGCTGCCTCAGGTAGGTGCCCCACGGGGGCGTCGCGCAAGCGGCCGGAAGCGGAAGCGGTCAGAAGCTTCTGGGCAGGCCGAGCACCTGAGTGGCCAGATGATTGAGCAGCAGTTCCTCGGTGACCGGCGCGATCCGGCCGATCCTGGCGTCGGCGAGCAGCCGTGCGACGGGATACTCCAGCGAATACGCCATGCCCCCGTGGGTCTGGAACGCCGCGTCGGCCGCCTCCCACGCGGCCTGCGAGGCCGTCAGCTTGGCGATGTTGGCCTCGGTGCCGCAGGGCAGCCGGTTGTCGAACGACCAGGCGGCCTTGTACAGCATGAGCCTGGCCAGCTCGATCTTGGCCTTGACCTGCGCCAGCGGGAACGCGATGGCCTGGTTGGCCCCGATGGGCCGGCCGAAGACCTCCCGCTGCCTGGCGTAGTCCACGCCCACCCGCAGCGCCACCTCGGCGCCGCCCAGGGCACTGGCCGCCAGCAGGATCCGCTCGGGGTTCAGCACGTCCCACAGCACGGCCACGCCCTTGTCCACCTCGCCGAGCACGCTGGAGGCGGGCAGCCGCAGCTCGTCGATGAAGACCATGTTGGACGGCGTGGTGTTCGCGCCCATCTTGGGGATCGGCCGATAGGACAGCCGCCCCGCCGCCACGGCCTCCGGCACGTTCACCAGGAACACCGTCAGCCCGTGGGTGCGCGGCGTGGCCCGCGCCGCCGGGATCGTCCGGGTGACGAGCAGCATCCAGGCGGCCCGCTGGACCCCGGTGATCCAGATTTTCTGGCCATTGACGACGAAGTCGTCGCCGTCCCCGCGGGCGAAGGTCGAGATCGCGAGGGAGTTGGACCCGGCGTCCGGCTCGGTCAGGGCGAAGCAGGTCTCGATCTCTCCCGTCGCCAGCTTCGGCAGCAGCGCGGCCTTCTGCTCGGCCGAGCCGTGCCTGGCCAGCGTGAGCGCCCCGAACCCCGGCGTCAGCACGTACATGAACGCCGAACCTCCCGCCGAGCCGGAGGCCGACAGGGTCTCGGTGGCCACGGCCAGTTCGAGCAGGCCCTGTCCGGCCCCGCCGTACTCCTCGGGGACGGCCAGGCCGAGCCAGCCGCCCTTGGCGAGCTCCGCCCACACCTCCTCTGGCCAGCGTTTGTCCGACTCGCAGCGCTGCCAGTAGTCCATGTCGTATCGCGAGCAGATGTCCGCGATGCCCCGCCGCACCGCCTGCGCGCTCTCCGGCAGCGTGAAGTCCATGCCGCAACTCTAGAACGCGATTCGGTGCGTTGCGAGATCACCGGCGAGGCCGCCGGGCGTGGTGGACGAAGGCGGGCGGCAGGTTCCGCCAGACCGTGCGGCCCGCCACCACCTCCTCGAACGCCTCGCCCAGCCCGCGGCGAAACCGCAGCGCCGCGGGCAGGACGCGGGCGTGGACGTAGGAGAACGTGGTGAACGCACCCCCCGGCGCGAGTGAGGCCACCACCGCACGCAACAGGTCCGCCTGGTGGGCGGGGGGAAAGGCCGCCCAGGGCAGCCCGCTCACGATCACGTCGGCTGCGGCCACGCCCCGGCCGGCGAGCAGCTCGGGCAGCCGCGCGGCGCTGTCGACGACGAGCTCGACGCCCGGGTAGCGGGCGCCGAGACGGCCGGCCAGCCGTGGGTTGATCTCGATCGCCAGGTGCCGTCCGCGCCCCCCGAGGCGGCGCTGGATCTCGGCGGTGAAAGGACCGGTGCCCGGTCCGAGCTCGACCACGACGGGGTCGCCGCGCTCGGGGACGGGCACGCACACCGCCTCCGACAACCGGCGCGAGCTGGGCGCGACCGCCCCCGTCGCGGCGGGAGAGCGCAGGAACTGCCCGAAGAAAATCGCTGATTCGTTGGCCATGCGGCGACGCTAGGGCCGTGATCCCGCCCGGGCCGCCCGCCGTCCGGACCGACCTGGCGGCCCGGTGGATCACCGCGTACGGCCGTTCGGCGGACGGGACCGGCCAGAAGGAGGAGAGGCCGTCCTCCCACCGGAGGACCGGGTTCCGCGCGGGCGGGCGATAGCGTTCCCTCATGCGGTGGCCCCCGACACGCCGGATCCTCACCGGCAGGCCCTTCAGGCTCTCGCGCGGCACGGTTCTCGACATCGGCCTGGCGGCGTGCGGGACCGGGCTCGACGTGCTCGTCAGCGCGGGTTCCTGGAGCGGCCCCGGCCCGGCCCCGGCGTGGGTGGGAACGGGCTTCGCCCTGCTGGCCGGGCTGCCGATGGGCCTGCTGCGCCGGCGGCCCGGCCCCGTGGCCGTCTACCTGTCCGTGCTGCTGGTGATCTGCGACCAGCTCGGCGCGTTCACCGTCAACACCCTGCAGGTCCTGCTGCCGATCTCCATGGGCGTGCTGGCCCGGTCGCACGGCTGGGGCTGGACGGCGCCGGCCGCCGTGCTCGCCTCCGCCGCGACGGCCGTCAACCTCGCCGACCCCGGCATCGCGGTCACGAGCAACACCTGGTTCTATTCCGTCGGGCTGATCGCGGCGCCGGTGCTGATCGGCCGTTACCTGCGCGGTCAGGAGGGGCGCCGCAAGGAGGACCCCGCGCCGCTGCTCGACCTGCTGCTCGCCGGCGGCGGGGTGGCGCTGTCGGTGCTGACCACCTGGCCGTACTGGCACGGTGGGGAGCTGCCGGTGTGGGCGGTCGCGCTCGGGGTGATGCTCGCGGGGCTCGCGCTGGGCGTCGTGCGGCATCTGCCCGGCGCGGTCCTGCTGCTGGAGAGCCTCGCGCTGGTCGTGGCCGACCAGTACGCCCCGAGGACCGGCAACAGCCTGCAACTGCTCGCCCTGGTGGCCCTCGGCGTCTTCGCGACCCGCGCCGCCTGGCCGTGGGTCGCCGCGGCGTACTCCCTGACCTGCTCGGTCGCCGCGATCGTGGTCGTGGACGATCCCGCCGACATCACCCCGTTCCGGGTGGTCGCGCTGATGACGATGGTGACCGCGCCGGTGGCGATCGGCCGCTACCTGGGCGTACGGCAGGCGCAGGCCCGGCACGCGGCGGAGCTCACGGCCGAACGCGGCCGGGCCGCCCGGCTGGCCGAACGGGAGCGGATCGCCCGCGAGGTCCACGACATCGTGGCCCACCACGTGGGCGCCATGGTGCTGCGGGCGAGCGCCGCGCAGTACGCGGGAGCGAGCGGACCGGCCGCCGAGGCGCTCGCCGACATCAGGGACACCGGGCACCGCGTGCTGGAGGACCTGCGCGGCCTGCTGGCCGTGCTGCGCGACCCGGACGAGACCCTGGGACCGGATCTGGGCGCGGACCTCGCGCTCGCGAACATGCTCGCCGACCCCGGCGACGTGCTGCGCGACGCCGTGGCCCGGATGTCGGCGGCCGGTCTGCGTGTGGACCTGCGCGTTTCGGCCGAGGCGGAGCGCGCCCCGTTGGTGGTGCGGGCGTCGGCCGCGAGGATCGTCCAGGAGGGGCTGACGAACGTGCTCAAACACGCGGGGCCGGGGGCCCACGCGGAGGTCGACGTGAAGATGCGCCCGGACGCGCTCACCGTGGAGGTGCGCAACGGCCCCGGCACGTCCCGTCCCCCGGAGGCGCTGCCGTCCCACGGCCAGGGCCTCGCGGGCATGCGGGAACGGACCCGCGCCTTCGGCGGGCACGTCACCGCGGGCCCGGCGGAGGACGGCGGCTGGCGGCTCACCGCCTCGCTGCCCGTTCCGGGCGGCGGCGGGCCGCACTGCCGGGTGGCGGGGAGGTTCGCGTGATCCGCGTCGTGGTCGCCGACGACCAGGCCCTGGTGCGGGCGGGCGTACGGATGATGCTGGAGGCGGCCGGGGACGTCGAGGTGTGCGGGGAGGCGGCCGACGGGGCCGAGGCCGTACGGCTGGCCGAGCGGCACCGCCCGGACGTGGTGCTCATGGACCTGCGGATGCCTCGTGTCGACGGCCTGGAGGCCACCCGCAGGATCCTCGCGGCCCAGCCGTCCGCCCGGATCGTCGTGCTCACCACGTTCGCCGAGGACGAGAACCTCTACGCCGCGCTGGGCGCGGGCGCGCTCGGGTTCCTGGTCAAGGACGACCCGCCCGCGCGGATGGTCGAGTCGGTACGGCGGGCCGCGACGGGGGAGGCTCCGCTCGCGCCGTCCGTGCTGCGGCGCGTCGTCGAACGGGCCCTGGCGGCCGAGCGGCAGGCGGTGCCGCTGCCGCCCGGCCTCACCGGGCGCGAGGCCCAGGTGCTCACCCTGGTCGGGATGGGCCTGTCCAACGCCGAGATCGCCGGACGGCTGCACGTGGGGGTCACGACGGTCAAGAGTCACGTCGCCGCGATCATCGACAAGCTGGGGCTGCGCAACCGCACGCAGGCGGCGGTGATGGCGCACCGGTTCGGACTGGTCGACACCGGGTTCAACCCGGTGGCTCCTGGGCGGAGCGGCGGGGAGAGCGGCATGTAGGGTCTGGGGCGTGAACGCTGCCGAGGACCGGATCTGGACGGTGCCCAACCTGCTGAGCGCCCTGCGGCTGCTCGGCGTCCCCGTCTTCCTCTGGCTCGTGCTGGGTCCCCACGCCGACGGATGGGCCATCGCGCTGCTGGCGCTCGCGGGCTTCAGCGACTGGCTCGACGGCAAGCTCGCCCGCGCCTGGAACCAGATCAGCAGGCTGGGCCGGCTCATCGACCCGCTCGCCGACCGGCTCTACATCCTCGCCACCCTGGTGGGCCTGGTCCTGCGCGGTGTCGTCCCCTGGTGGCTCGCGGTCGCGGTGCCGCTGCGCGACGTGCTGCTGCTGTGGATGCCGCCCCTGCTGCGCCGGCACGGGTACGGCCCGGCCCTGCCCGTCCACTTCCTCGGCAAGGCGGGCACCGCCGCCCTGATGTACGCGTTCCCGCTGCTCTTCCTCGCCTCGCACGAGGGGTGGTACGCCGAGATTGCCGCGATCTTCGGATGGGCCTTCGCCATCTGGGGAACTGGTCTGTATTGGTGGGCGGGGGTGTTGTATGTCGTACAGGTGCGCCAGCTAACGAAGGGGTGACCCGTGAAGGCCGTCGTCATGGCGGGCGGGGAGGGGACACGGCTGCGGCCGATGACCGCGAACCAGCCCAAACCCCTGCTGCCCATCATCAACCGGCCGATCATGGAGCACGTGCTGCGGCTGCTGAAGCGGCACGGGTTCACCGAGACCGTGGTGACGGTGCAGTTCCTGGCCGCCCTGATCCGCAACTACTTCGGCGACGGCGACGAGCTGGGCATGACCCTCCACTACGCCACCGAGGAGGTGCCGCTCGGCACGGCCGGCAGCGTGAAGAACGCCGCCGACAAGCTCCGCGACGACCGCTTCTTGGTGATCTCCGGCGACGCGCTCACCGACATCGACCTGACCGACATGCTCCGTTTCCATCGTGAGAACCGGGCGCTGGTCACCATCGGCCTCAAGCGCGTGCCCAACCCGCTGGAGTTCGGGATCATCATCGTGGACGACAGCGGCCGCATCCAGCGTTTCCTGGAGAAGCCCACCTGGGGCCAGGTGTTCTCCGACACGGTCAACACCGGCATCTACATCATGGAACCGTCGGTCCTCGACGAGATCGCCCCCGGCCAGTCCGTCGACTGGTCGTCCGACATCTTCCCGAGGCTTCTGGAGGGGGGCTGCCGGCTGTTCGGCTACGTGGCCGAGGGCTACTGGGAGGACGTCGGCACGCACGAGAGCTACCTCAAGGCCCAGGCCGACGTGCTGGAGGGCAAGGTCAAGGTCGACTTCGACGCGTTCGAGCTGGCCCCGGGCGTGTGGGCCGCGGAGGGCGCGTCGGTGGACCCCGAGGCCGTGCTCAAGGGCCCCCTCTACATCGGCGACTACGCCAAGGTCGAGGCCGGCGCCGAACTGCGGGAATACACCGTGCTCGGCAGCAACGCCGTCGTCAAGGAGGGCGCCTTCCTGCACCGCGCCGTGGTCAGCGACAACGTGTACGTCGGCCCGGCCGCCCACCTGCGCGGCTGCGTGATCGGCAAGAACACCGACGTGATGACCGGCGCCAGGATCGAGGAGAACGCGGTCGTGGGAGACGAGTGCGTCATCGAGGCCGAGACGTACGTCTCCTCCGGCGTGAAGATCTACCCGTTCAAGACGATCGAGGCGGGCACCGTCGTCAACACCAGCGTCATCTGGGAGTCGCGCGGCCAGCGCAGCCTGTTCGGCCCCCGCGGGGTCTCCGGGCTGGTCAACGTGGAGATCACCCCGGAGCTGTGCGTACGACTGGCCAGCGCGTACGCCACGACGCTGCGCAAGGGCGACACGGTGGTCACCTCCCGCGACGCCTCGCGCGCGGCGCGCGCGCTCAAGCGCGCGGTGATCAGCGCGCTGAACTCCAGTGCGATCAACGTCGTCGACCTGGAGGCCTCCGCCCTGCCGGTCGCCCGCTTCAACACCTCGCGGGAGAACGTGCGGGGCGGCATCGCCGTGCGCACGACGGCGGGCGACCCCCAGAGCGTCGACATCGTGTTCATGGACGAGACGGGGGCCGACCTGTCCCAGGCGGCCCAGCGCAAGCTGGAGCGGGTCTTCTCCCGGCAGGAGTACCGGCGCGCGTTCCCCGGTGAGATCGCCGAGCTGACCTTCCCGGCGCGTGCCGTCGACACCTACGCCCGGGAGCTGCTGTCCTGCATCGACATGTCCGGGGTGAAGGACACGGAGATGAAGGTCGTGGTCGACTGCGCGGGCGGGACCTCCTCGCTCGTGCTGCCGAACCTGCTGGGCCGCGCCGGGGTCGACGTGCTGACCGTGAACAACCGCCTCGACGACGCCTCGCCGACCGAGACGCTCGCCGAGCGCCGCCGCGATCTGCAGCGCCTGGCGGAGCTGGTGGCCTCGGCCAGGGCCGCCTTCGGCGTGCGGTTCGACCCGGTGGGGGAGCGCGTCTCACTGGTGGACGAGATGGGCCAGCTGATCAGCGAGGAGCGGGCGCTGCTCGTCGTGCTCGACCTGGTGGCGGCCGAGCGCCGGGCCGGCAGGGTCGCCCTGCCGGTCACCACGACGCGGGTGGCGGAGATGGTGTGCCGCTTCCACGGCGTGCAGGTCGACTGGACGGCCACGAGCCTCGACACGCTGACGAGGTCGGCGCGGCATCCCGACACGATCTTCGCCGGGGACGGGAAGGGCGGCTTCATCGTCCCGGAGTTCGCGCCCACCGTGGACGGCCTGGCGGTGTTCCTGCGCCTGCTCGGCCTGGTCGCGCGCACCCGGCTGTCGCTGAGCCAGATCGACGCCCGCATCCCTGAGGCCAAGCTGCTCAAACGGACCGTCCCCACACCCTGGGCGCACAAGGGCGCCGTGATGCGCTCGGTCGTCGAGGCGGCCGAGGGTCACCGCCTGGACACCACCGACGGCGTCCGCGTGGTGGAGGACGACGGAAGCTGGGCCCTCGTCCTGCCCGACCCCGCCGAGGCCGTCACCCATCTGTGGGCCGAGGGCCACGACATGGACACCGCGCAGGCCCTCCTGGAGCGCTGGGCCCACGTCGTCGAACACGCCGCAGGCTCCCGCTGACCTGCGGTTTCACTGCTCTTGAAAGATCACTGATCGGATGAATCCCGGTCGAGCGGCCGATGTGCGAAATGGTGCAAGATCATGAAGAATGAAAGCCCGGGCCTGGGGCATCTCTGCCACCAATCGCAAGATCACGGGTGAGGGATGGGGGATCGGTTGGGGGGAGAGGCGGTGCCGAGGGTGGACGGATGCATGTGTCGGGATGGACCTTGAACCGCCGTGGGCTGTAGCGTTGGTCAGTCCGCGCCCATGCGCGGTCTTGACCTTTGTGCCTGATCAGCGTAAGTTGCGGCATTCGCAGTTTGAGCTAGTCCTAGAGCAAGTCGTGAGAGAGGCCGAGCCGTTCGATGCCCAGCGTCTACTGCACGCAGTGCGGTCATGCCAACCCCGAGGATGCCCGTTTCTGTTCACGATGCGGTTCGCCGCTGAGCGCTCCGGCGCCCGTCGCAGCCGACACGACCTCGACGATCTCACTCGATGCGCTCGAGGCGGAGGCGGGCCAGACGCTTCTGCCGGACAGGGCGGCGGTCGAACAGCTGCCCCCCGGCACGGCTCTTCTGGTGGTCATGCGGGGCCCGAACGCGGGCAGCCGGTTTCTGCTCGACAGTGACCTCACTACGGCGGGTCGTCACCCGGAAAGCGACATTTTCCTGGACGATGTGACCGTGTCCAGAAGGCACGTGGAGTTCTACCGGCGCGGCGGCCAGTTCACCGTGCGTGACGTCGGCAGCCTCAACGGCACCTACGTCAACCGTGAGCGCATCGAGGAGTCCCCGTTGCAGGGCGGCGACGAGGTGCAGATCGGCAAGTTCCGGCTGGTGTTCCTCACGCGTGGTCCGGGAGGGTTGTGATCGGTGAGGAGGAGGAGTCATGAGCGCACAGGCCGTACGGGCGTTCATGAGCATCGGGGAGGTGCTCGGCCTGCTGCAGGGCGAGTTCCCGGACGTGACCGTCTCCAAGATCCGGTTTCTGGAGGGTGAGGGGCTGATCGAGCCCCAGCGGAGCCCGTCCGGGTACCGCAAGTTCACCTTCAACGACGTCGAGCGCCTGCGGTACATCCTGCGGGCGCAGCGTGACCAGTATCTGCCGCTCCGGGTGATCAAGGATCAGCTGGACGAGCAGGCGGCCCGCCCGCACGCCGTGTCCGACGGCGCCCCGCCCGTGCGCCTCAGCCGGGAGGAACTGATCGAGGCCGCCGGCATCGACGAGGAGACGCTGGCCGAGATGGAGAGCTTCGGCCTGGTCGCTCCCGTCGCGCGCCGGTACGACGGGGAGGCCCTGGAAGTCGCGCGCAGCGTGGGGGCGCTGGCGCGGTTCGGCCTGCAGGCGCGGCACCTGAGGGCGGTACGCGCGGCGGTGGAGCGGGAGGCCGGCCTGATCGAGCAGGCGGTGGCCCCGCTGCTGAAGCGCAAGGCGCCGGGAGCGATCGCGGAAGCGGACGAGACCGCCCGCGAAATCTCCGGACTTCTCCAGGAACTGCACAATGCGTTACTGCGTGGGAGTGTTCGCGGCGTTCTAGGGCGGTGACCGGCACATCCGCTCCTCCGTGGGTGTTACGTTGAATGCCTGGTGATATGCCGCGACGCTTGAGACGGAGCCGCCCGTGTTGCAGATGGAGGTCGTGGGGGTTCGCGTTGAGATGCCCACCAACCAGCCGATCGTTCTCCTGAAGGAGACGAGTGGTGATCGGTATCTGCCGATCTGGATAGGCATGACCGAGGCGACCGCTATTGCGCTGGCCCAGGCGGAGGAGCCGCCGCCCCGGCCGCTGACCCACGACTTGTTCCGTGACGTTCTTGAGGCCTTGGGGGTGCGGTTGCGCACCGTCAACATCGTCGCGCTCCGCGATGGAATCTTCTTCGCCGACCTGGTCTTCTCCAACGGCGTGGAGGTCAGCGCGCGTCCTTCGGACTCGATCGCGCTGGCGTTGCGTACGGGGGCGACGATCTACGCGAGTGAGGACGTGATCCAGGAGGCGGGCGTGAGCATGCCCGACGACCAGGAGGACGAAGTGGAGAAGTTCCGCGAGTTCCTGGACAAAATCACACCGGAAGACTTCGGCCGGGCGGGCTGACGTGCCGGACGATTTCGGGAGATTACGCTTCACGACGCGCCGGACGGGGTCGTTGACTGACGATGGCCCCGGTCCTACGGTGCAAGGGAAACCACGGTTGTAATTCACGAACCCCCAGATCAGACCGTGGGATGAGAGAAAGCCGGAGGTCCGCAGTGGCGGTCAGCAGCGGCGAGGGTAAGTCGGCCGGCCAGCACGACCCGGTTCGGCAGGCGGCGCGCGAGCGCGCCGGCGAACAGGGTCTGCTGTTCGACGAGCAGCCGACGGCGCTGCCCCAGGGCATCGGATACCGCGGGCCGACGGCGTGCGCGGCCGCCGGGATCACCTACCGGCAGCTCGACTACTGGGCCCGGACCGAACTGGTGCTCCCGACGATAAGAGCGGCTCAGGGATCCGGGTCCCAGCGACTGTACAGCTTCCGCGACATCCTCGTCCTGAAGGTCGTCAAACGTCTTCTCGACACGGGGGTCTCCCTCCAGCAGATACGCACCGCCGTACGGCACCTGCGCGACCGCGGCGTCAACGACCTGGCGCAGATCACCTTGATGAGCGACGGCGTGAGCGTCTACGAGTGCACGAGCGCCGACGAGGTGATCGATCTGCTGCAGGGCGGCCAGGGTGTGTTCGGCATCGCGCTCGGGCGGGTCTGGCGGGAGGTCGAGGGATCGCTCGCCGAGCTTCCGGGTGAGCGCGCGGAGCCCGCCCCGGATGCGGAGGGGGACCATCCGGCGGACGAGCTGGCCCGCCGCAGAAAGGCCCGCAGGACCGGCTGAGATCAATCGGGCAGGAGGGTAGTCATCTCCGATAACGGGTAGCCGGTAGAGTGGAACACGGCCGACGACCTCGTGCGGGAGAGACCCCTGATCGTTCAGGGGCGCCGAAGGAGCAACCTCCCCGGAATCTCTCAGGCATCCGTACCGCACGGACGAGGCGACTCTGAAAAGCAGGCCCGCCGGCCAGGCGGTGCCTCACCGAAGGGGAAAGCCGGGCTCGACCGCCCGGTGAAGCTCTCAGGTCCGATGACAGAGGGGGAGACCGCTTCACGACCGGCCGCGCCCCACGGGCGGGGCGGTCGCCGCAGGTCTCGACCCGCCCAGGAGGCCCTCGTCATGACCGATCGCTCCACTCTTCACGATCTTTCCGCCCCGCCCTTCGCGACCCGTCACATCGGCCCCTCCGATGCCGACCGCTCCCGCATGCTGGAGGCCGTCGGCTACGAGTCGATCGCCGACCTGCTCGCCGTCGCCGTGCCCGAGGCGATCCGCACGCGCGGTCCGCTGAACCTGCCGGAGGCGGTGGGGGAGGCCGAGGCCCTGGCCGAACTGCGCGCCCTCGCCGGCCGCAACCGGGTGCTGACTCCCATGATCGGCCTCGGCTACCACGACACGATCACCCCCGGCGTCGTCCTCCGCAACGTGCTGGAGAACCCCGGCTGGTACACCGCGTACACCCCGTACCAGCCGGAGATCTCGCAGGGACGGCTGGAGGCGCTGCTGAACTTCCAGACGGTCGTGTCGGACCTCACCGGCCTCGGCGTCGCCGGCGCGTCCCTGCTCGACGAGGCGACGGCCGTGGCCGAGGCGATGACGCTGGCCCGGCGGGCGAGCAAGGCGAAGACCGACGTGTTCGTGGTGGACGCCGACGCGCTGCCGCAGACCAAGGCCGTGCTGGCGACCCGTGCCGAGCCGCTCGGCATCACACTGGTGGAGTCGGACCTCGCCGGTGAACTGCCCGAATGCTTCGGGGTCCTCGTCCAGTATCCGGGCGCGAGCGGCCGGGTGGCGTCCTTGCGCGCCGTCGCCGAGCGGGCGCACGCGCGGGGCGCGCTCCTGGTGGCCGCGGCCGACCTGCTGGCGCTGACCCTGCTGGAGTCCCCGGGTGAGCAGGGCGCCGACATCGCCGTCGGCTCCTCCCAGCGCTTCGGTGTCCCCCTGGGCTACGGCGGGCCCCACGCGGCGTACATGGCGGTCCGCGAGGGCCTGCAGCGGCAGATGCCGGGCCGTCTCGTGGGCGTCTCGGTGGACGCCGACGGACGCCCCGCCTACCGCCTGGCCCTGCAGACCCGCGAGCAGCACATCCGGCGGGAGAAGGCCACCAGCAACATCTGCACCGCGCAGGTCCTGCTCGCGGTGATGGCGTCGATGTACGCCGTCTACCACGGCCCGGAGGGCCTCAGGAGGATCGCCCAGCGGGTGCACCGGCACGCGGCCGTCCTCGCCGCCGGGCTGCGCGAGGGCGGCGTGGAGGTCGTCCACGACGAGTTCTTCGACACCGTGCTCGCCCACGTGCCCGGGCGGGCCGCCCAGGTCGTGGCCGCCGCCGCCGAGCGGGGCGTGAACCTGCGCCAGGCCGGCGCCGACCACGTCGGCGTCGCCTGCGACGAGAAGACCACCACCGGCCATCTGCGGGCCGTCTGGGCGGCCTTCGGGGTCGCCGACGTGGTGCTCGAGGATCTCGACCGGGTCACCTCCGACGCGCTCCCGGCCGACCTGCAGCGGACCTCGGACTTCCTCACCCACCCGGTGTTCCACGCCCACAGGTCCGAGACGGCCATGCTGCGCTACCTGCGGCGCCTGCAGGACAAGGACATCGCGCTCGACCGCTCGATGATCCCGCTGGGCTCCTGCACGATGAAGCTCAACGCGACCACCGAGATGGAGCCGATCACCTGGCCGGAGTTCGCCTCGGTGCACCCGTTCGCGCCCGCGGAGCAGGCCGAGGGGTACGCCGAGCTGATCGCGACGCTGGAGGGCTGGCTGGCCGAGGTCACCGGCTACGACCGGGTGTCGATCCAGCCGAACGCGGGCTCGCAGGGCGAGTTCGCCGGGCTGCTGGCCATCAGGTCCTACCACCGGTCGAGGGGCGAGGGCGGCCGCGACGTCTGCCTCATCCCGTCGTCCGCGCACGGCACCAACGCCGCCAGCGCCGTCATGGCGGGCATGCGCGTGGTCGTGGTGGCCTGTGACGCGGACGGGAACGTCGACCTCGCCGACCTCGCCGCCAAGATCGACAAGCACCGCGACGCGCTCGCCGCGATCATGGTGACCTACCCGTCCACGCACGGCGTGTACGAGGAGACGATCGTCGAGATCTGCGAGCGGGTGCACGAGGCCGGCGGGCAGGTCTACGTCGACGGAGCCAACCTCAACGCACTGGTGGGCCTGGCCAAGCTGGGCGAGTTCGGTGCGGACGTCTCCCACCTCAACCTGCACAAGACCTTCTGCATCCCGCACGGCGGCGGCGGGCCGGGCGTCGGCCCGGTGGCCGTCAAGGCCCACCTCGCCGAGCACCTGCCGGCGCACGTGTCGGCCGCGCCGTACGGCTCGGCGGGCATCCTGCCGATCTCCTGGGCGTACGTCCGGATGATGGGCGGCGACGGGCTGCGGCAGGCCACCGAGCAGGCGATCCTGTCGGCCAACTACCTGGCCCGGCGCCTCGCGCCGCACTACCCGGTTCTGTACACCGGCAGGGGCGGCCTGGTCGCGCACGAGTGCATCGTCGACCTGCGGCAGATCACCAAGGAGACCGGCGTCACGGTCGACGACGTGGCCAAGCGGCTGATCGACTACGGCTTCCACGCGCCCACGATGTCGTTCCCCGTCGCCGGGACGCTCATGATCGAGCCGACCGAGAGCGAGGACCTGGCCGAGCTCGACCGCTTCGCCGACGCGATGATCGCCATCCGGGGCGAGATCGCCAAGGTGGCGTCGGGCGAGTTCGACAAGACCGACAACCCGCTGCGCAACGCCCCGCACACGGCCGAATGCCTCACGGCGGACGAGTGGACCCACCCCTACTCCCGGGCGGCGGCCGCCTACCCGGTGCCCGGCCTGCGGGACGACAAGTACTGGTCGCCGGTGCGCCGCATCGACCAGGCGTACGGCGACCGCAACCTCGTCTGCTCCTGCCCGCCCCTCGAGGCGTACGAGGATTGATCGGTTGGGCATGTCGGCCCCGCCCGGCGGCCGGTCTCGTTAAGATCGCGGTGATCGTTCCTCATCACCTGCGACCATGCGAGGCCCCTGTATGACGGCCATCGATTCCGGGCGGCGGTCCGACCGGCTCGACCACGCGCGCCGGCTCGCCGAAGGCGGCGACCTCGACGGCGCTGCCGCGATCTTCGCCGAACTCGCCGCGGACGAGGCCGCGCCGGAACGCGGCGAGGCCGGCGAAGGCCTGTCCGTCGTGGTGGAGCGCATGGCCGAGCGGCTGCTGGAGGACGGCGAGCCCGAGCGGGCCGCCGACGTCCTGCTGGAGGCGCTGTCGGTCAGCACCGTGGCGGATCCGGCGCGCCTGCGGGTGCTGCTCGGCATGGCGCACCTGGAGATGGCGTGCGCGCAGTTCGCCGGGGCCGTGGAGGACAGCCGTCAGGAGGGGGCCGACGCCGGCACCGGCGCGCTCGCGATCGAACTGCTGGCCCGTACGCTGCCGCTGCGCGGCCGCGACGCCGACGCGGAGACCGTGTGGCGGTACGGCCTTGATCACCCCGACGAGGCGCTGGCCGAGCAGGTGCGGCTCCGCCTCGGACGGGACGTGCGTCCCGCCATGGAGGAGGTCGTGGAGGGCGTGGAGGCCTGATCCGGCGGACCGGTCCCAGGCAGGCCGGTCCCAGGCATGACGATCTCAGTGCGTGACGATCTCGGCGCAGGCCGGGCTCAGCGCTGGGAGCGGCGGCTGATGGCGTAGGCGAAGTTGACGGCGATGATTCCGCCCCAGGACAGGAACAGGCCCGGCAGGCCGGCGTTCCCCACCGCGATCCCGGTCAGCGGGATGCCCAGGGCCAGCGACCCCATGACCACGCCCACGGCGCTGTCCTTCTGCTTCACCGGAGGCCCCGGCGGCCGGTGGTGCAGCTGGGCCGCCACCTCGTTGCGTACCCGCGCGGCGATCTCCACGTCGAGCTTGTCGAGGAACGAGTCGACCAGCGCGTCCTCGTACTCCGGGCCGAGGTCACGGCGGGCCGCCATGACTGCGCGCAGGTCCTCGCGAGTCGAGGAGGCCGCCGGCGGCGGGGGGACGGGACGCCCGGTCGCGGGCGGTTGCTGCGATGCGATGTCCGGCACCATGGCATTCTCGCCGCTTGCGAGGGGATCCGCCATCCTCCGATCGGAGGGTCGCCGCCTCCTGCTCCGGTCGGACCCGCTACCGTCACCGGCATGGAGATCGAGACCCCGCACGGCCGCGCCCTGGCCGAGGTGGACGAGGCGGCCGATGCCCGGCTGCTGCTGGTCCTGACCCACGGGTCCGGGGGAGGTGTGGACGCCCCCGATCTGCTCGCCGTACGGGACGCGGTGCTGGCCGCCGGGGGGACGGTCGCCCGGGTGGTGCAGCCGTTCCGGCTGCGGGGCGCGCGGGCGCCGGGCTCGGCGGTGAAGCAGGACGAGGCGTGGCTGTCGATCGTCGCCGGGCTCCGCGGGCGCCACCGGGGCCTGCCGCTCGTCCAGGGCGGACGGAGCAACGGCGCGCGGGTCGCCTGCCGCACCGCGCGCGCCGCCGGCGCCGAGGCGGTGGTGGCGCTCGCGTTCCCGCTGCACCCGCCGGGCAAGCCGGAACGCTCGCGGGCGGAAGAACTGCGGCAGGCGGGAGTCCCCGTGCTCGTGGTCAACGGAGATCGGGATCCGTTCGGCGTGCCGGACGAGAAGGACGCCGCACGTCTCGTGGTCCTCCCGGGGGAGGGGCACGAGTTCAAGAAGGACCCCGCCCGGGTGGGCGAGGCGGTGGCGCGGTGGCTGTTCCCCCCTCTGCCGGTGGAGGGCTAGGCCGCGCTGATGGCCATGTCGGTGGGGCGGTGCGGGGCGATGACGCCGCCGTCGGGCAGCAACTCGCCGGTGTCCTCGAAGAGCACGACTCCGTTGCAGAGCAGGCTCCAGCCCTGCTCTGGGTGACAGGCTATCGTGCGGGCGGCTTCTCGGTCCTTCGCGTCCGCGGTGGGACAGGCCGGTTCATGAGGGCACATCGCCGGGGCTCCGTGTTTATCGTTCGCTCGTTTTGTCTTCCGGTCGTCCAGGGGCGCCGTCGCCGGCGTCCTCGTTCAGGGTGCGAGGGCCCCGGTATGACGAACACCACACTGGACTCCACCAGTCTGCGGCCTGGCCGCATGCGTACGACATAGTCAGTTCGGAGCATTTCCGCCGGTCGGGCAGGGGCCCCGGCCGCACCCCGAGCAGGCTCGCGCACACTGATGTGACCTAGTACACAAGAATGCCCCATTGGGGGCAACGGTCCGACCTCGACACGCCGACGGTCCGATAACCAGGAGATCACAGGTTCCGGCCTCGTGCGCGATGGGATCCGGGCGGCCCGGAACGCGCGTCTCAGCCGCCCAGACCGGCGATCAGCGCGTCGAGGCCGTGCTCGAAGTCGCGCTCACCCTCGGCGGTACGAGCGTCGCGCACCTCGGCGTCGGGGTCGGCCCATCCCGACTGCTGCACCTCCACCGCCACGCTGCCGAACACGTAGGCCCGCAGCGCCCGGACCGCCCCGGCCGGGTCGCCGGCTCCCGCCTCGCGCAGCTGCTCCGTATGCTCGCCGATCGCGATGAGGGCGGAGCCCTTCGGTGGCTTGGTCAGGGCCAGAGACAGCACGCCCGGGTGTTCCAGCAGCGCGGCACGGCTCGCGCGGGCCCAGGCGCGGGCCCTGTCCTGCCAGGTGGTGCCGGCGGCCGGATCGACCGTCACGGCCGTCACGTGCTCGGCCAGAGCGTCCATCAGCGCATCCTTTCCCCGCGGCAGGTGGTGGTAGATGGCCATGGCCTCCACCTGGAGGGCGTCGCCGAGCCGGCGCATGGTCAGCCGGCGCAGGCCCTGGCCGTCGGCGATGTGCAGGGCGGCGTCGATGATCCGCTCGCGGGACAGGGGAACGGGTGGTCGCTTGGCAGGCACGCGAGCATGCTGCCACACCTGGCCTTACTTGGTAAAGGGCGGTGCACCCTGCGGTACGGCGCCCTTCGCGAAGCGCGTACGCTACCGATTGCGACGAGAGTTCGATACCGAAGGGGCTGACGATGGCGTTTTTCCGTCCGCGGGTGAGCCGGGAGGCGGAGGTCCGCTACCACGCGGATCTGGAGATCCGGAAAGACTTCGGCGACGTGCTGGAGAAGCTCCGGGTGGCGCAGCGGCGGTTCCAGGAGGCGAAGGCGGCCGGGGCCGCGCTCCCCGAGCTGCGTGAGGCGGCTCTGGGCCTCGACGCCGCGCTGACCCAGGCCCTGCGCGCCGCCGAGGCGGGGCAGCGCGCCACCTACGGCGTGAAGTCCTACGACAGCAGGATCGCCCGGCGCAAGGCGAAGGCGACGCCGGACGGCGCGCTGTGGACCGACGAGGTGAACCGCCTGCGCACGCTGCGCGAGGCGCACCGCCTCAGCGGCATTCCCCGGGTGCCCCGCGCCTCCAAGACGGGCGACGCCGCCGCTCTGACCCCGCGCGACGTGCGCAAGGGCCTGGCCGCCGCGCACCACTGACTCCGAGGCGGGTCCGCGCGGGCCCGCCCCGCAGGCCCGCCGGGCTCGCCCCGGCGGGCCTGTCGGCATGCCGTCCGGAGGCGGGACCTCCTCCGGACACGGGGACACCCACGGTCTACGATTCCGCCTCATACCCGGGCGTTCGCATCAGTTGGAAAGGCCCGGGATCCAGAGAGGCAGGACCCCTTTGATCTCCGACTCACGGTTCGCGCCGCGCGGCGAAACGTTGTCGACGCTACCGCTGGAACCACTGCTCACGAGGGACTACGACGTCGAGCCCGCGCTCGTCCACGAACGGCTCAGAAAGGCGTACGGGCCGGTGGCCCCGGTCGACCTTCTCGGGGTGCCGGTCTGGTTCGTCCTCGGCTACGACGAGGTGCTGCATGTCCTGCAGAACGCGGGCGAGCGCTGGAGCAAGCGCGTGGCCAACTGGCGGGCGTACGCCGAAGGCGGGGTTCCCGCCGGCTGGCCGCCGCTGACCCTGCTCGCGGCGGACAACACCGGGTTCCAGGACGGCGACACGCACCGAAGGGGCCGGGCGGCCTGGGACGCGGCGCTGCGCCCCTACCAGGACCCCGCTCATCGGCAGGCCCAGGCGATGGAACGTGCCATCCTGCGGTACTGCGACGATCTCATCGACGTCATCACGGAGGGCACGCCGGCCGGGCTCGCGGACCTGTCGGCGCAGTACGGGCGGCCGCTGCCGCTGCTGGTCGCGGGCCATCTCTTCGGGATCGGCATCGACCGCGGCGACGACATGGTGATGGATCTGTGGCGCATGCTGGACGGCCCGGACTCCGCTGGGGCCTTCCAGCGGCTCTACCGCACCTTCCTCGAGCTCGTGACGGCCAAGCGGCGAATGCCCGGAGAGGACGTCCCCTCCTACCTGTTCGCCGCCAAGCCGGACTTCACCGACGACGAGCTGGCCCGCGAGCTGTTCCTGCTGCCGGCCTTCCTCGACTTCACCGGCAGCCTCATCTGCAACGCGGTGGTGGAGGCGATCACCAACCCGGGACTGCGGACGACGCTGTCGACGGGGGCGATCGAGGAGGCGGTGAACCGGGTCGCGATGCGGAAGCCCGCGATAACCAACGTCACCCTCCGCTACGCCATGGCGGACGTGAAGCTGGGCAACTACACGATCGCCGCGGGCGACCCCGTGCTGCTGTCGGTGGCGGCGGCGAACAACGATCCGCGGATCGCCTCCGCGCTGAGCGACGACACCGTGCGCAGCACCCGCGCGCACCTGTCGTGGGGCGCGGGCCCGCACCGATGCCCGAGCCGGCGGCTGGCCACCCAGATCACGACGATCGCCGTGCGCCGGCTGCTCGAGCGGTTCTCGGCGCTGAAACTCGCGCTGCCGCCCGACCAGTTGCCCTGGCGCCCGTCTCCCTTCATGCGGGCGCTGCGTTCCCTGCCCGTGCAGTACGAGGTCCGCCAGGGCTTCGTGCCGCGTCCCGGCCACGGTGTGGGTGGTGAGGCGGGCCCGGCCGGCGAGGGCGGACAGCGGCCGCCGGACGTTCCCGCGGACGGTGACCGGCGGCCCGGCCGTTCCTCGGTGTGGACCTTCCTGCGCAGGCTCCGCGGCGGCCGGCGGGACGATCAGCCGATCGCGTGAAAGCCGTACGGCCCGCGCCCCCCAGCGGGGATGCGGGCCGTACGGACAGGGCCGGGCTCGCCGTGATTCCAGCTCGCCCTGATGTCAGCCGGCTCGAACCTCAGCCGGCTCGAATCTCAGCTGGCCCAGTCGAGCAGCGGGCGGGTGTTGCTCGGGTGGCGCAGCTTCGACAGCGACTCCTTCTCGAGCTGGCGGATCCGCTCCCGGGTCAGGCCCAGGTGCTTGCCGATCTCGTCCAGCGTGTGGGGCTTGCCGTCGGCCAGGCCGAAGCGCAGGCTCATGATCTTGGCCTCGCGCGGCGACAGGTTGCTCAGCACGCCCTTGAGCTGCTCGGCCAGCAGCTGCCGGTCCACGACCTCGGACGCCTCGGGGGAGTCGACGTCCTCGATGAGGTCGCCGATACGGGTCTCGCCGTCCTCGCCGATGGTCGAGTCGAGGCTGATCGGCTGCCGGCTCGTGCGCAGCAGCTCCTCGATCTGGTCCGGGGTCTTGTCCAGCTCGACCGCCAGCTCCTCCGGCGTGGGCTCCCGGCCGAGGCGCTGGTGCATGTCGCGCTCGACGCGCGACAGCTTCGACAGCATCTCCAGCACGTGCACGGGCAGCCGGATCGTGCGGGCCGAGTCGGCGAAGCCGCGCTGGATGGCCTGCCGGATCCACCACATGGCGTACGTCGAGAACTTGTAGCCCTTGGTGTAGTCGAACTTCTCGACGGCGCGGATCAGGCCGAGGTTGCCCTCCTGCACCACGTCGAGCAGGGCCATGCCGCGGTCGGTGTACTTCTTGGCCACCGACACGACCAGGCGGAGGTTGGCCTCCAGCATGTGGTCCTTGGCCCGCCTGCCGTCCTCGATGACCCACTCGAGATCCTCGCGGACGCCGGGCGCGAGGCGCTCGCCGTTCTCCACGGCGGTCTCCAGCTTGTACTCGGCGTACAGCCCGGCCTCGATGCGCTTGGCCAGCTCCACCTCCTGAGCGGCGGTGAGCAGGGTGCGGCGCCCGATGGACTTCAGGTAGGTGTGCACCGAGTCGCCCATGACCGAGGAGGTGTCGTCGAGGTCGAGCGTCTCGCTCTCCTCCGCCTCGGGCTCGTCGGCCTGGAGCTCCTCGTCGTACGGCTCCTCGTCGTCGGCCTTGGCCGTCTTCTTCGCGGCGCTCCTGGGCTTGGCGGGCTGCGCCTTCTTGGCGGCCTGCGCCTCGGCCTGGGCGGCCCGGCGGGACTTCCTGGCCGGAGCCTTGTCCTTGTGCGTGCCGGCGGGGGTGGCGCCGCCCGGCGCGTCCTCCGCACCGGTGCCGGTGCCGTTGTCCGTGCGGTTGTCGGTGGCCAGGTTCACGCCCGCCTCGGTGAGCTCTCGCAGGATCGAGCGGCCCTCGGCGGGGCCGACACCGGCTTTCGCGAAGGCCTCGCGCAGCTCCGACAGCGAAAGGCGACCCTGTGCGCGGCCTCGCTCCAGTAGCAGGTCGAGCGTCGTCGGGGTCACCTCGCGCTCGGGCGAGGCCGCCACGGCGGTCCGGGGCATGAGGACACCTCCTCCTTGCGGAGTTCATGGAAGGTTCGAATGCTTGCGATCGGGGCGCGGCGTCCGGCGGCTCAGCGCACCAGTATCAATAACGCTCTCACGCCTGGTTTGTTCCCTCACCCCGCGGGGGAGGGTGTTCGGCTCGCGCGGGAGGACCGGGTCAGTCGGGGATGATGGAGACGGTGACCTCGGGCATCGGCATGGGGCTCGCGCCCCGGATGCGCTCGCGCGTCCAGTAGCCGGCGACCCCGTCAGGGTCGTCCGCGAACTCCTTGAACACCACGTCGGGGTCGACCTCGGGCGTGGACCGCGGCCCGGTGAGGCCGTCACGGCCGGAATCGTCGGGGGAGACCTCGACCGATCCTCCGTGGCGGCCCGTCGCGGGGCCGAACTTGGCGGCGGGGGCGTCGCCCACCTTCGCGACGTCGTCCAGGCGGCCGGCGAAGGCGGCGGCGGTGACCGACGCTCCACCCACGATGACGACGCCGACGAGCACGGCGGAGGCCATCATCTTGTGGGCCGGCGTGAGGCGGATCGGCTGCATAGGACGTTCCCTTCCCCCGCTCTCATGGACGCACGACGGTCATCCGCGGTTCCCGTTCGTCAGTTCCGGTTCTTCGGTTCTGGGTTCTTGAGTGCGACCATATCCGGTTTGCCGTTCGGCAGGAGCGGGATTCGGGACACCAGCTCGACGGCGCGTGGCGCGGCGTAGGCGGGCAGCCGCTCCTTGGCGAAAGCCCGCAGCCGGTCGAGCGTGACCTCGCCGGCGTCCCCGGGGACGACGACGGCGACCACGATCTCCCCCCACTCGGGGTCGGGCCTGCCCACCACCACGACGTCGCGTACGGCCGGGTGCCCGGAAAGGACCTCGGCGACCACGCCGGCCACGACCTTACGGCCGCCGGTGTTGATCACGTCGTCGGCCCGGCCGAGCACGGTGAGCCGCCCGTCCTCCAACGAGCCGAGGTCGGAGGTGACGAACCAGCCGCCGTCGAAGGGCCGCTCCTCGCGCAGGCGGTAGCCCGAGAACAACACCGGGCCCGAGATGCGCACCCGCCCGTCGCCGCCGATCTTGACGTCGACGCCGTCCAGCGGAACGCCGTCGTACACGCACCCGCCGCTCGTCTCGCTCATGCCGTACGTGGTGACGATCCGGGCCCCCGCCGCGCGGGCCTCGGCGAGCAGGCCCGCGGGAGCGGCCGCCCCGCCGAGCAGGATCGTGCCGAAGGCCGCGACGTCCGCCCCCGCGTCCAGCATCCGCCGCAGCTGGGTGGGGACCAGCGACACGTGGTCCGCCCCGCTCGCGGCGACCGCGGCGGGGGAGAAGCGCGTGTGGACGATCGGCTCGGTGCCGCACAGCAGCGACCGCACGAGCACCTGCGCGCCCGAGATGTGCGACGGCGGCAGGCAGCACAGCCAGCGGTCGCCCTCGCGGGCGCCGAGCCTGGACAGCGAGGCCCGGGCCGAGGCGAGCAGCGCCCCGGCCGTCAGTTCCACGCCCTTGGGGGCGCCGGTGGAGCCGGAGGTCGCGATGATCAGCGCCGCGTCGGACGGCTCCCCGTCCGGCGCGCGCCGCACACCGTCGGCGGTGACGACGTGGGTGGGACGCAACGCGGCGAGCGTCGCCTCCAGCGCGGGCCGCGGCAGGTCCGGGGACAGCGGCAGCACGGCGGGCCCGTCGCCGGTCAGGGCCTGCCGTACGGCCTCGGACAAAGCGGGCCCCGGAGGCAGGACGAGAGCGTGCACGGGTCGCTGTCCTGGGCGGTGTCCGGGATGGCTGAGCACGGTCGTAAGGTTAGTCCCGGCTGCGGTGGCCGCAGGCCGCCGCCCGGCAGGTGACGGCGCCTGGTTGGTGTTGACGAAGGAGCGGGTGTGACGAGCGGGGTCGACTGGAAGCGGTCGGGCGAGTACGAGGACATCATCTACGAGACCGCGGAGGGAATGGCGAAGATCACGATCAACCGCCCCGAGCGGCACAACGCCTTCCGCCCCACCACCTTGTTCGAGCTCCGGGACGCCTTCAACCGGGCCCAGGAGGACACCGAGGTCGGCGTGATCATCTTCACCGGCGCCGGCGACAAGGCGTTCTGCTCCGGCGGCGACCAGAAGATCCGCGGCGACGACGGCTACGTGGACGACAAGACCCACGGCATCGGCCGGCTCAACGTCCTGGACCTGCAGGTGCAGATCCGGCGCTGCCCCAAGCCGGTCATCGCGATGGTGGCGGGCTACGCCATCGGCGGCGGCCACGTGCTGCACGTGTGCTGCGACCTCACGATCGCCGCCGACAACGCGAGGTTCGGCCAGACCGGCCCCAAGGTGGGCTCGTTCGACGGCGGGTACGGCTCCTGGCTGCTCGCCGAGACCGTGGGCCTCAAGCGGGCCCGCGAGATCTGGTACCTGTGCCGCCAGTACGACGCCCAGACCGCGCTCCAGTGGGGCCTGGTCAACGCGGTGGTGCCGCTGGAGCGCCTGGAGGAGGAGACCGTCCAGTGGGCCCGCGAGCTGCTGGAGAAGTCGCCCCTCGCGCTGCGCATGCTGAAGGGCGCGCTCAACGCGGTGACCGACGGCGCGGCAGGCATGCAGCAGTTCGCCGGCGACGCGACGCTCATCTACTACATGAGCGAGGAGGCCCAGGAGGGCCGCGACGCGTTCAAGGAGAAGCGCAAGCCGGACTTCTCGAAGTTCCCCCGCCGCCCGTAGAAGGCCGCGCGATGACGGCGGCCTCTCCGTTTTGCCGTACGCTTGCGGCTGCTGGAACGGGAGGAGACGGGCGGGTGGACAGGAACCGGGCCGGTCTGGGCGTTCTGAATCTGGGCGTTCGGGAGGCGCGACGGTGAACCCGGCGACCGCCCTCTCGACCGTGCTGATCGACGAACTGGTGCGCTGCGGGGTCACCGACGTGGTACTCGCCCCGGGTTCCCGGTCCGCGCCGCTGGCGCTCGCCGCGCACGCCGATTCGCGGGTGCGGCTGCACGTGCGCGTCGACGAGCGATCGGCCTCCTACCTCGCGCTGGGCCTGGCCAAGCGGTCCGAGCGGCCGGTGGCCCTCATCTGCACCTCCGGCACGGCGGCGGCGAACTTCCACCCCGCCGTGATCGAGGCGTCGGAGTCGGGGGTGCCGCTGCTCCTGCTGACCGCCGACCGGCCGCCCGAGCTGCGCGGCACCGGCGCCAACCAGACGATCGACCAGGTCAAGCTGTACGGCTCGGCCGTGCGCTGGTTCGCGGAAGTCGGCGTGCCGGAGGAGCGGCCGGGCCAGGTGGCCTACTGGCGGTCCCTGGTGTGCCGGGCCTGCCAGCGCGCCGCCGGGCCCCCGGATCCCGGGCCCGTCCACCTCAACGTGGCCTTCCGCGAGCCGCTGATCCCCGACGGCGACGCGAGCTGGTGCGAGCCGCTGGACGGCGACGCCTCCGGCGCGTGGTTCCGGGCGCGGGTCGCGCCGCCCTCCGCCGCCCTGCACATCCCGCCGACCCGGCGCGGGGTGCTGGTCGTCGGCGACGGCGCCGCCAACGTGCGGCGATACGTCGCCGCCGCGGGCATGGCGGGCTGGCCCGTGCTGTCCGAGCCGAACGGCGGCGGCCGGTACGGCGACCACGCGATCTCGACCTACCACTTCCTGCTGGGCGACCAGGAGTGGGCCGACGCCCACCGGCCCGACGTCGTGGTCACCCTCGGCCGCCCCGGGCTTTCGCGCCCGCTGCTGTCGTGGCTGCGCCGGGCCGAGGAGCACATCGTGGTGGCCTCCGACCTGACCCGGTGGCCCGACCCGACCCGTTCGGCGACCCAGGTGGCCCAGGCCGTGGAGATCCCCATCGCGGCCGGCGGGGACGCCTGGCTGCGCGCCTGGCGGCACGCCGACCACGTGGCCCGCGACGCGATCGACGCCGTGCTCGACTCCTCCGGGCTGACCGAGCCGCGGCTGGCCAGGGACCTCGCCGAGGTGCTGCCCAACGGCTCGCTGCTGTTCTGCGGGTCGTCCATGCCGATTCGCGACCTCGACCAGGCCATGCGCCCCCGGCGGGGACTGCGGCTGATGGCCAACCGGGGCGCCTCGGGCATCGACGGCCTGGTCTCCACCGCCGTCGGGGCGGCGCTCGCCCACAACGGCCCGGCGTACGCGCTGATCGGCGACCTCACGCTGCTGCACGACCAGAACGGCCTCATCCTCGGCCCGCGTGAGTCCCGGCCCGATCTGTGCCTGGTGGTGGTGAACAACGACGGCGGCGGGATTTTCTCGCTGCTGCCGCAGGCCGCGCTTGAGGACCCGTTCGAACGGGTCTTCGGCACCCCTCACGGGGTGGACTTCGGCTATCTGGCCGCCGCGAGCGGCCTGCCGTACACGCTGCTCGAGGATCCGGAGGAGCTGTCCAGGGCGATCAAGGGGGACGGCCTGCGGATCGTGGAGGCGCGCACCGACCGGGTGGGCAACGCGGCCGTCCACGCCGCGATGCGCGACGCCGTACGCGCGGCGATGCGCGACTGATCCTCTCCCGGTGGGAGGCGGGGCAGGCCCGTCGTCCCCACGGCGGACCCGCCATGGTCCTTCCGGCGGATGCCGCACCCACGCGGCGACGGCAGAATGGGTGCTGTTTCCACGTTGAGGAGTGAGATGCACGTCGACGAGTGGCTGCAGACCATCCCGTCCGTCTGGGTCTACGTGCTCGTGGGCGCCGTCATCGGGCTGGAGAGCCTGGGCATCCCGCTCCCGGGTGAGATCGTGCTGGTGAGCGCCGCCCTGCTGTCGGCCAGAGGGGTCGTGGACCCGGTGATCGTCGGGCTCTGCGCGAGCGGCGGCGCGATCCTGGGGGACTCCATCGGCTACCTGATCGGCCGCAAGGGCGGGCGGCCGTTGTTCGACCGGCTGGGGCGGCGTTTTCCCAAACACTTCGGTCCGGCGCACATCGCCAGGGCGGAGCAGATGTTCAACCGCCACGGGATGTGGGCGGTGTTCTTCGGCCGCTTCATCGCCCTGCTGCGCATTCTCGCCGGGCCGCTGGCCGGGGCGCTGCACATGCCGTACTGGCGCTTCCTCGTCGCCAACGTCCTCGGCGGCGTGGCGTGGGCCGGCGGGACCACGGCCGCGATCTACTACCTGGGCATGGTGGCCGACAAGTGGCTGAAGGGCTTCTCCTGGGTGGGGCTGGTGATCGCCCTTCTGTTCGGCCTGGGCACCACGGTGTGGCTCAAGCGCAAGGCCACCAAGGCGGCGGACGAGGAGCAGGAGACCGAGAAGGTCACCGCCGCGTAGAACGCGGTTTCCTTACTTCGTAAAGGCCGCTGGCCGTCCGGACCGGTCATGCCCCGCCGCCCCCCTTCATCGACAGACGCATCTCCTGCATCCGGTGGTCGGACATGCCCCGAGGGTCGAGAAGGCGATAGTCGTGGACGACCAGGGACGCGGTGAAGATCCAGTCGAGCCGCCACAGGGCAGGACCGTCCGCGGGCCACGAGGTGGGCATGAGGGAGTCGCCGGCACGGTCGGCGCTCGACAACCGGTCGAAGAGCCCGCGCATCTCGCCCATCGCACCGGTGCTGTTGAAGTCGCCCGCGACCACGACGGGACGGTGGTTGCCGGCGAGGTCCTCCTCAAGCCCGCGGAACTGCGCCTGCCTGGCGGCGGCCCGGCCGCGCAACGCGGTGTAGAACCGTGAGGCGAACGGATTCTCGTCCAGCATGTACTGGGTCGGGATGTGCACGTTGTACAGCGAGACGATCGAAGGGCCGATCCGCAGGTCGGTCCGCAGGACCTTGCCCAGAGCGAACGCGGAGTCCCACGGCGGCCGTGGCCCGAGGGAGCGGGCCGGCCCCACCGGGACCGTGCTCACGATCGGGAAGCGGGACAGCGTCACCAGCTCGCCCTGGACGGCGATGTGATAGCCGGGGAACTCGCGGCGGAGCCTCGCCTGCTCGTCGACCCTCCGGGGAGTGCCGTCCACCCAGTTGAGGTACTCCTGAAGGACGTACACGTCCGCGTTCCGCGCCTTCAACAGTCCGTAGAACCGTTCCGGATCGTCGTCCTGGTCCCAGTACTCGGTGTTCCACGACACCAGGCGGATCGACCCCGGCGGGGGCGGCTCGCCGCCGGCTCGCAACGCGGCGGGATCGAGCCCGCTCTGCCCCGCCCCCAGGGCGAAGGCGACGGCCGTGGCTCCCGCGCACCAGAGCCGGGCCCGGCCGCGGGTCAGCGGGAGGGCCGCCACCAGCAGGAGCGGGACGGCGAGGTAGACCAGCGGCGGCACCAGATCGGGCACCAGCCACAGCCAGAACCGGCCGGACAGCAGCAGGTGCAGGACGACGAAGACCAGCCAGGCCGTCGCGGCGGCGGCGACGAGACGGCCCCGCCGTTTCCCTCCCCGGCGTGCGGCGTCCCGCCTGCCGGGGGCGAGCCGATCCGACAGCATGCTCACCCGTGCTCACCCCCCGGCCCGGGAGGCGGCGGGGGCGGGCGTCTCGTACAGCGCCCGGAACCGTCCCGACAGCAGCCACTGCGCCGCGCCGGCCGCCAGGCCGCCGACGATGACGAGGTTCACCAGGAAGTGCACCGCCACGAAGAACAGGAAGAACAGCGGGCACCGCCGGGCGAGGACGAACCGGTACATGCCCGCGTCGCAGGCGAGCGACACGCCGAACAGGAGCGCGGGCACGACGGCCGCCGCGAGGCCATACGGGATCACGAGCGGCAGCGTGGCGACGGCGAGTGCGGCCGACACCGCGCCCCATCCCCGGGCCGCGGTCTCGTAGCCGCGTGCCAGGCTGCGCCTGGCGGCGTAGAGGGGCACGCGAGCCCGGCCGCGGTGGAACAGCTTGCGCAGCAGCGTCATCAGCTCCCTGTCGTGGCCCATGCGGCCGTGCACGGCCGAGGTGATGAGGATGCGGTATCGCCGGCCCAGCCGATGCCCGTAGTCGACCTCCTCTGTGTACCTCAGCCGGGGGTTGAACGGGCCGGTCTCGGCGAAGACGGCGGCGCGGATGGCGAACATCGCCGACCACAGGAAGGAGACCTCGCCCTCGGAGGCGACGGACCAGTAGTGGTGCTGCAACGCCCGGTAGTCCTCCACCCTGCTCGAACGGATGAGGGGGTCGGGGTCCTCGATTCCGCAGGCCGCCCCGATCCCCGGGTCGGACTCCAGGATCGCCACGGCGGTGGCGACCGCGTCGGGGGCGAGGGAGACGTCGGAGTCGACGAAGAACAGGATCTCGCCGTTCGCCCGGCGCGCGCCCGTGTTCCGGGCGACGGCGGCGCCGCCGTTGGCGCCGGTGCGGATCACGGGTACGCCCGCCGAGCGGGCGATGCGCACCGAGTCGTCGGTGCTGTGGTCGTCCACCATGAGGATTTCCAGCGGCGCGTACGTCTGCTCCCGCACGGCCTTGAGCGTCAGCGGGAGGAACCGTGCACCGTTGTAGTTGGGGATGATGACGGTGACCAGGGGGCGATCCGATCGCATGGTGACCTCGGGTGGGATTCAGGCGGGTGGGGATCAGGTGCCGGATCGGGGGAGGGAGACGACCATGTCCTGGAGCTGGTGGCTCGACATGCCCTCGGGGGAGCGCAGGTCGTAGCGGTGCACGAGCAGCCCCGGCGAGGTGAAGGTCCAGTCCATCCGCCACAGCCGCAGGCCGGCGAAGGCCATCGTGGCGGGATAGGGCGACGCTCCGGCCCGGCTCGCGTCCTTCCAGCCGCTCATCAGCCGGGCGAACCCGGTGCCGGGCAGCATGTTGAAGTCGCCGGAGGCGAGCAGCGGGCCGGAGTTGCCGCGCAGGTCCGCGGCGAGCCGGTCGAGCTGGCTGCGCCTGGCGGCGTCGAGCGTCCGCACGGTCCGGTAGAAGCGCGGCGAGAGCGGACCGGAGTCGAGGTAGAGCATGTCGTAGAGGTGCACGTTGTAGACCGACAGGACGCGCCCGCCGACGTCCAGGTCGGTCCGCAGCGCCGCCCGGTTCCAGTTCCCGGCCGCCGGGTTGGACGTCCAACCGATCGGAATCACACGGGTGATCGGATGACGGGAGATCGTCAGCAGCCCGTCGGCGGTGGCGAACCCGTAGCCGGGGAACTCGCGTCGCAGCCGGTCGTCGTCCTTCAGCGGCACGAGCGCGCCGGGGGCGCATCCGGCGTGCTCCTGCAGGAGGTAGACGTCGGCCCGCCACCTTCGCAGGTAGCGGAAGAAGCCGGCGGTGTCGTCGCCCTCGTCCCAGCACAGCGCGTCCCAGGAGACGACGCGCAGCGCGTCGCGCGGGGCGGGCCCGTCGGCGCCCGCACGTCCCGGCAGGTGCAGCCCGGCCTGGCCCAGGCCGAGGGCCAGTGCCGCCGCGGCGGGCAGCAGGCTCCACCACCGTCCCGCGGATGACAGGCGGACCCACGGCGTCAGGGCGGCCGTGACCGCGAGCAGCGCCGCGGGGACGAGCGCCAGCAGCAGGGGTGGCACCATGAGGTCGGGGATCACCCAGATCCAGGTGCGCCCGCTGAGCAGCGCGCGCAGGACGGCCAGCAGGAGGGCCGCCACGCACAGACCGGCCAGCACGCGTTCCCCCCGGGACAGCCCGGTGCGCCGGAGCACGAGCACGGCCGCCGCTCCGAGCACGACGACCGGCGCGGCGCAGCCCAGCGGCAGCAGGAGCCACCAGACCATCCCGCTCGGCCAGCCGGCCACGGCGAGGACCACCGGCGGATGCCCGGTCATGACAGCGAGGCTCCTTCCGGACGCTTGCCGGTGACGGGGGACGAGAGCCCGCGCCGCCGGGCCGCCCAGGTGAGCGCCCCCAGCACGACGGCGGTGGACATCAGATCACCCGCGGTGATCAGCACCCGGCTGAGGGCGACCAGGGTGACCAGATCGGGGCCGGTCAGCAGGGTGGCGATGGTGAGACCCAGCACGGCCTCGCGCGCGCCCAGCCCGGACGGCATGATCACGGTGAAGATGCCGGCGACCGTGGACAGCGCGAAGCCGCCGATGCCGATGGTGAGCGCCCCGGCGGGGGGCGCGCCGAGCGCGATCGCGAGCACCGCGACGTGCAGGCCGCTGATCAGCCAGCCGGCCGCCATCAGCCCGGTCACCGCGAGCAGCGTCCGGCGTCCCGGCAGGACGGGCGCCCGCCCGCCCCGGCGCAGCACCCGCTGGGCGACGCCGAGGAGCGTGGTCAGCAGCCGCGGCGCGGCGAGCGGCACGAGGGCGGCGGCCAGCAGCGGCACCAGGCCCCACCACAGCGGCCCGGTCGTCACCAGCCGGGGCAGGGCCACCAGCCCGACCCCGAGCCCCGCGATCACCCCGAGGCCCTGCCCGGCCAGGAAGGCTCCGGCCAGCCGGGCGGGGGGCTCGCCGAGCGGCCTGGCCATGGCGGCGTGCGCCACGGCCGGCCACACCCCGCCCGGCAGGTAGCGGGTGAGCCCCGCGAGGAAGAACACCCGTACGGCGGCCGGCAGGGGCAGGCGGGTGCCCAGCCCGGCCAGCAGCATCCGCCAGCCGAAGAAACCGGGCACTCCGCCCACGATCGCGAGCGCCGTCGCGAGCACGCAGGCTCCCCACCCCACGCGGGCCAGGCTCGTCCCCAGCCCGTGGCGCACCCGCCAGAGCTGGTAGCCGAGGAAGGCGAGCACGAGCAGGCAGGCCGCCGCGCGCAGCGCGGCGAACACCCTCCCGCGGGCCGTGTGGTCCCCGGTCACGTCGCCGCCCTGCGCGACGGGGAGGCGTACATGCGGCGGAACGAGCGCGAGGTGAGCCACTGCAGGATCCCGACGCCCGCGCCCGCCGCGATGGTGAGGTTGACGAGGAAGTGCATGGCCACGAAGAACAGCCCGAACGCCGGAGACCGGGTGGAGAACACGAACCGGTACAACCGCCGGTCGATCGCCAGCCAGGTGGCCAGCAGCAGGGCCGGCACGGCGGCCCAGGCGGCGCCGCCCAGCAGCGGCGCGGGCAGGGCCGCGACCGTCAGCGCGGCGGCCAGGCTGGCGGCCGCCTCAGGCGAGCCCACCACCCCGGCGGCGTACCTGCGCTGCAGGAAGAACGGCACGTGCATCCGGGTCCGGGTGAACACCTTCCACAGCGCGACGCGCACCGTGGCGTCGTCGTCGTGGCGGCCGCGCACGGCGGAGGTGAGCAGCACGGTCCATCGGCTGGTCAGCCGTTCACCCAGGTCGGTGCCCTCCGACTGGACGAACTCGTTCGTCCACGGGCCCACCTCGGCCCACACGGCCGCGGGGATGGCGATGATGGCGACCGGCAGGAAGCCGGTGATCGGGCCCTCGGCGACGCGGTACCAGTAGTGCCGGTAGAGGATGCGGTATTCCTTGACGAGGCTGTCGCGCCGCAGGGGGATCGGCTCGTAGTTGCCGGAGACGGCGCCTATCCGGGGATCGGACGCGAGGATGTCCACGGCCCGCGCGACGGCGTCGGGAGCCAGCGCGACGTCGGAGTCGAGGAAGAACAGCACCTCCCCCCGGGCGTGGGAGACGCCGAGGTTGCGCGCGGCGCACACACCGCTGTTGCGCGGCGTGCTGAGCACCGGCACGCCCAATGACCGGGCGACCCGCACGGAGTGATCGGTGCTGCAGTCGTCCACGAGGATGATCTCGATGGGGGAGTACGTCTGCTCCAGGACGGACCTCAGGCACAGCTCGAGCACATCCCCGTAGTTGTAGTTGGGGATCACGACCGAGACCAGGGGCTTCTGGGAGTCCGGCGCTGAGGAGTCGGGCGCAGGGGAGTCCGGCCCAGAGGAGTGCAGGGGGGAGTGCATGGTTCACCAGCCTTTCGAGGAGTCGGCGCGGTGGAGCGGGGCCGTGCGGTACGACGGCCCGAAGGAGGGGTCGAGCGTGGCGCGCACCAGCCCGTCCACGGCTCCGCAGAGCTGCGCGGCGTGCGTCAGGAAGTGCACCGCGGTGAAGTACGCCAGGAAGGCCGCGCCCTTCTCACGGAGCACGAAGCGGGACAGCGGCGGGTCGCAGACCGCGAACAGGGCGAGGAACGCGCCCGGCAGCGGGAGCGCCGGCCGCCAGGCGAGTGCGACGGGGACGGCGGCCAGGGTGAGGGCCGTGGCGAGCAGGCCGGGGATCCGGTTGATCCGCAGGGCGCCCGGCCGCATCCGGTTGCGGGCGGAAAAGCGCAGATAACGCGAGCGCCGATACTGCTCGGCGAGCATCGGCAGGAGCCGGTCGGCCTCGTCGTGGCGGCCCACCACATCCGGGCTGAGGTGGATGTGACGGCGTGTCAGCAGCCGCTCGCTGTATTCGTCGTCCTCGGCGCTGCGCAGGCGCTCGTCGAACGGGCCCGCCTCGTCGAACACCGCCCGGGGGACGGCGGCGAGTGCGAAGATCGCGGTCGCCGTGGGGCCCGCCCCCCTGACCAGGGCGTGGTGCAGCCGCAGCGTGCGGTAGATCTCCACGGGGCCGTCGTCGACGAGGGGTTCCTTGGCGTAGACCCCGTAGACGCAGCCGCACCCCGGGTCGTCGAGCAGCAACGCCACGGCGTTGGCCACCGCGTCGGGTTCCAGGGCGACGTCGGAGTCGAGGAAGAACAGGATCTCGCCGCGGCTCGCCGCCACGCCGGCGTTGCGCGCCGCCGACACGCCCATGTTGTACGGCTGGCGCACCAGCGCGCAGCGGAACTCGCCGGCGATGGCGTGGGTGCCGTCGGTGCTGGCGTCGTCGACCACGACGACCTCGATGGCGGGGTAGGTCTGCGCCAGCGCCGACGCCAGGCAGGCCCGCAGAGTCTTGGCCGCGTTGTGCGCCGGGACGATGATCGACACGAGGGGAGACAGTCGGGACACGTCGGTCGCCTCTCACGGTTGGTCTCAATGGGGGATCGCGGTGGCGAGCACCGGGTAACGGGTGAGGAGGATCGTCACGCCGAGGACGACCGCCAGTGCCAGCCCCGCGACGGCGATGCCGCGGTCGGCCAGGAGCTCACGGACGGGGTCGCCGCCTCCGCCGTCCACCAGCACGACCTGCAGGTAGCGGAACAGGACGAACAGCGCCGGCGGTGTGCACAGCAGCATCGCCGTCTGCCCGTAGGGCTCCAAAAGCGCGTCGGTTCGCAGGTGCATGAGGCCCGTGACGGTGGTGAGCACGCACGTGAGCAACAGGAGCTGATCGGCCAGTTGCACCGTGTAACCGCGCAGCGCGGGCCGGTGCGCGGCCCCGGTGCCGAGCAGCTCCTGGCGGCGCTTGCCGATGGCGAGCAGCAGCGCCATCGAGAACACCGCGACCAGCAGCCATTCGGCGACGCGCGCCCCGACGGTGAGGTAGCCCTGCAGGACGCGCAGCGCGAAGCCCAGCGCGATGGTGCCGACGTCGATCAGCGGGATGTGCTTGAGCACGCGGCTGTAGGCGACGTTCAGTCCCAGGTAGGTCAGAACGGGCCAGTAGGGCCTGTCCGGCCCCGTACAGACGACCATCGCGAGCAGGGCGAGCAGCACCACGCAGCAGAGGCCGGCGGTGCGGACCGAGACGCGGCCCGCGGCCACGGGCCGGTGCCGCTTGACGGGATGAAATCGGTCGCGGTGCCGGTCGGCGACGTCGTTGCCGATGTAGACGCAGGCGCCGGCCAGGATGAACGCGCCGACGGCCCAGGCCAGACCGGCGAGGGTGTCCAGGGTCCATGCGGGCGCGTCGGCGAGGACCACCGGCACGACCAGGAGGGTTTTGGCGGCGTGCGCCGGCCGGACGAGGGCGAGGAGATCCGCGACCGGCCGCGCGCGGGCGGGCGGCTCCCCGGAGTCACCAGGGAGCCTGCCGGTCGACTCGATGACACGCATGCGCTCCTCCAGCGGGGGATCAGAAGAAGACCTTCGCCAGCGAGAGCGCACCCTGCCGCCAGGCGTCCCTGCTGGTCCGTCCGGCGGCGCCCGCCGACGGCCGCGGATGCCGCCGCCACGAGTCGTAGGCGCTCAGGATGGCGTCGCGGTTGGACATCCGCGGGGCGAAGCCCAGCCGCTCACGCGCCTTGTCGATGCTCACGTAGGAGTCGGCGAGCAGCTTGTACAGCAGGCGGTCGTAGACCGGCGAGACCCCGGCCCTCCCCAGGAGCCGCAGGACGGCCAGGGCGGGCCTGGCCGGCAGCGAGCGGACCCGTCCGCCGTGCCCGGCGGCGTCGAGCACCGCCTGGAAGTCCTCCCGCAGGGTGGCGAACTCGGCGGCGGCGATGTTGAAGGTGTCGTTCGCCACGCCGGCCGGGGCGTCGAGCGCCAGGGTGACGGCGTCGAGCAGGTCCTCGATCGCGAGCATCTGGATGCGGGCGTCGCCAGGGCCCAGGATGGGGAAGTCGCGGCCCTCCTGCGCCCATTCGAAGAGCATCGCGAACAGGCCCATCCGCCCGGGCCCGAGGAACGTCTTGGGGCGCAGGACCGGCACGCACAGGCCTTCGGCCCGGAACTTCTCCGCGATCTCCTCGGCGGCGGCCTTGGCCCGCCCGTAGGCGTCGACCGGCTCCCGGGGGTGATCCTCGGGCGTGGGAACGCGCGTGGGCAGGCCGTACACCGCGGTGGAGGAGACGTGCACCACGCGTGGCACCCCCGCCCGCGCGGCCGCCGTCAGCACGCTGCCGGTGCCGCCGACGATGACGTCGCGGATCTCCTCGTCGGGGTAACTCGGCAGCGCCGACGCGCAGTGCACCACGGCGCCGGCGTCCCTGACCAGGCCGGCCATCAGCGTCGTGTCGCGGACGTCGCCGGTCGCGTACCGCGCGAGGGGATGGGGATCGGTTCCTGGACGCAGATCCACGCCCAGGACCGGGCGTCCCCGCTCGGCGAGATGCCGGACCAGACTGCCGCCGAGCATGCCGGAGGCACCCGTGACTACGACTCGGACGGCCATCGCGGCGCCACCTTCTCCCGTACGAACCTGGTGAGCAGACGGGGCAGCCCCTGCGCGAGGGTCGCCTCCAGCGCGTCGAGGAAGTAGTCGGCCTCCTCGGGCCCGGCGACGAGCGGGGGCGCCGCGACCAGCGGGTTGGCGCCGTTCAGCGTGTAGTAGGTGTAGACGCCGTGGTCGCGGTAGAGCGCGTCGACGACCGAGCAGGTGATGAGCTTGACGCGGAAGTTGGGGTCGCGCACGAGGCCGACGGGAGCGATCCTGGCGGCGAGGTCGAGGATCTTCGGCCCGCCCCGCAGGAACACGCCGTACAAGGCGCCGGCTCCGCGCACCTCGGCCACCGTGTCGGGGTAAGCCTTGCGGACGCGTTCGAGGCCGGGCGCGAGCACGCGCTCGATCTCCCGTGCCCGCCGCGGGTAGTCGTCCTCGACGACGATGTTGACCGCCTCGATGGCGGTGGCGGTCTCCTCCCCGAAGCCGTAGTAGGTGGTGCTCGTGCTGTGCAGCAGCGAGTCGGTGAGGTTGTCGTAGGCCTTGCGGAACACCCGCTCCCTGGCGACGTACGCCGAGATGGAGGACTTGCCGCCGCCGAACGACTTCGAGGTGGTGACCACGTCGGGGACGAGCCCCGGGTAGCGCATGAAGTAGAAGAGGCTGCCGGTCTTCCCCCAGCCCGTGTAGATCTCATCGAAGATCAGCACGATGTCCTCCGCGTCGCACAGCTCGCGCAGGCCGCGCAGGAACTCCTCCGAGCAGCTGCGCATCGTCGAGGCGCTGAACGGCTCGACGATGATCGCGTAGACGTCGCAGCCGCCGCGCGTGGTCCGCGCCGCGGCGACCGCGGCGGCCACCGCGTCGAGGTCGCCGTACGGGAACGACACCACTCCGGGGATTTCGGGGAAGCGGAAGCGGTCACCGCCCCCGGTGAGGCTGCCCGAGCCCAGGAGTTTGCCGTGGAAGGCGATGTCGGCGCGCAGAATCCGCTGCCTGCGCCCGCCGTGATATTTGTAGGCGAGCTTGACCGCGCCCTCGACGGCCTCCGCGCCGGAATTCGGCAGGAACGACATGGTGAGGTCGCCCGGCAGGAGCGCGGCGAGATTGTGGCCGAGCGCGGCGACGTATGGCGAAAAGTAGGTTTTGTGCACCTCCATTCTCCGCGCGTCCTGGAAACGCCGGCGGGCCGCGAGGATGCGCGGGTGGTTGTGGCCGTGGTTCAGCACCCCCACCCCTCCGGTGAAATCGAGGATCCGCCGGCCGTCGCGGGTCCAGATCCACGCCCCCTCCGCGCGCTCGACGAGCTCGCGGCCGAAACCGAAGGACGTCATGAGCGACACCTGGCTCCGGCTCACGTGCCTGCGGTAAAGGTCGCGTACCTGTTCCGCGCCGAGCCGTTCACAATCGTCGAGACTGATCAGTCCGGACACGCGCGTTCTCCCTTCCGTGTCCTCGGATGCTTCCTGTCACGGGCGCTCGTCCCGATCCGGGCCGTTTTCGCGCCGTCGTTCCCGAAGCGGTGTTCCGTGCCGTTCCGGGCGCGAGATCAACAGTGCAAGGGCCGCGTCAAGGACGGGTAAAGGCGGAACTTGACATGAGAGAGCCCCGGGGCGGTTGCCGGGCTTTGATGCGCGTCTCGAGATCCGAGAAAAGGCGTCTCGGTGGGAAAGCCGGTGAAAGCCGGTGTCCGCCGGGGAAGGGCGGGGAAGGGCCGGAAAAAGCCGGTCAGTAACCCCTGGTTTGTGGCGAATCAAATAGGAATCTACGTGCTTATATTGATATGAGGTAAATATGTGATATGGCCGGGACATGCGGTTTCGTGTCCTGGGCGCACTTGAGGTCCGCTCCGGCGCCCATCGGCTCATCCGTCTCGGTGCCGCCAAGCAACGCACTCTCCTGGCCGTTCTCCTCCTGAACGTCAACCGCCCCGTCACCATCGATCGGCTGCTGGAGGCGCTGTGGCCGCAGCGGCCCCCGCGTACCGCGGTCGTCGCGCTGCGCACCTATGTGTCCGCGCTCCGCCAGGTGCTGGGACTCGCCGACCGAGACGGGCAGCAGGGTGGGGAGCCGCCACTGCTGTCCACGGTTCCCGGCGGATACCAGCTGTCCGTCTCGCCCGCCGACCTCGATCTGCTGGTCTTCCAGGAGCTGGCCGACCAGGGACGGCAGGCGCTCAGCGACGGGCTGCCGGTCCTCGCCGGCGATCGGCTGCGCCGGGCGCTCGCGCTCTGGCGGGGCCGGCCGTTCGAGGACGTGCCGCTCGACCCCGGGATGGAGGCGGACCTCATCCGCATCGAGGAACGCAGGATCGCGGCGCAGGAGACCTGGATCGAGTCGCAGCTCGCCCTCGGCCACCACCGGGACCTTCTGGCCGAGCTGGGTGCGATGGTGATCGAGCACCCGCTGCGGGAGCGGCTGCACGCCCAGTGGATGCTCGCGCTGTACCGGTCGGGGCGGCAGGCGGAGGCCCTGGCGGCCTACCGCGAGCTTCGCCTGCGGCTGGTGCGGGAGCTCGGCGTCGAGCCCAGCCCGCCTCTGCGGCGGCTGCATCGCCAGATCCTGACCGGTCACGAGGATCTGGCCGGCGCGGGCGCGGGCGCACCGGCCGGAGCGCGGCTCCGCGACCCGGTCATGCCGCACCAGCTGCCCAGGGACATCGTCAGCTTCACCGGCAGGACGGCGGAACTGACGTGCCTGCGTGCCCTGGCCCGTCCGCCCGGCGGCCCCGCCGCTCCCGTCATCAGTGTGATCGACGGCATGGCCGGGGCCGGCAAGACCGCGCTCGCCGTTCATGCCGCGCACCGGCTGGCCGACACGTTCGCCGACGGGCAGCTCTTCGTCGACCTGCACGGATTCACCCACGGAGTGTCGCCGGTCGACCCGGCCGAGGCCCTCGACCAGATGCTGTGCGCGCTCGGTGTGCCCGGCGAGCAGATCCCCCCGGACCTCGACGCCCGCGCGGCGCTCTACCGCACCCGCCTCGCCGGCAAACACCTGCTGGTGCTGCTGGACAACGCGGCGGGGGAGGCCCAGGTCAGATCCCTGCTGCCCGGGACGCCCACCTGCATGGTCCTCATCACCAGCCGCAGGCGGCTGGCCGGGCTGGAGGACGTCCGGCCGCTGTCGCTCGACGTCCTCCCGCAGGACGACGCGGTCACTCTCTTCACCCGCTCGGCGGGCCCGGAGCGCCTCGCCGGCGAGCCGCCCGAACTGCTCGCGGAGATCGTCGAGCTGTGCGGCCGGCTGCCCCTGGCGATCCGCATCGCGGCCGCACGCCTGCGGATGCGCTCCGGCTGGACGCCGGCGCATCTGGCCGAACGCCTGCGCGACCACCAGCACCGCCTGGGGGAGCTCGAAGTCGGCAGGCTCAGCGTCACGGCGGCGATGGACCTGTCGTACCGGCACCTCGGCCGGGGGCGGCAGGACATGTACCGGCTGCTCGGCCTGCACCCCGGCCCCGACTTCGAGCGGCACGCGGCCGCCGCCCTCGCGGGGACCACGCCCCGGCACGCCGGGCGGCTGATCGACGACCTGGTCGACGCCCATCTGCTGCAGGAGCCCGTACCCGGCCGATACCGCTTCCACGATCTCCTGCGCGTGCACGCCACGGCCGCCCTGGCGGACGAGGACACCGACGCCGACCGCGACGCGGCGCTGACCAGGTTGTTCGACCACTACGCCGACACCGCCTCCGACGCGGTGGACACCGCCCATCCGCGGACCCACCCCCGGCCCCATCCGCGGGCCGATCCGCCGGCCTGCCCTCGTCCGCCCGGCGACCACGGACGCGGGCGCCGGGCGGCCACCGCGCCGGACATCCGCGACCGGGCGCATGCCGCGCGGTGGCTGGAGACGGAGCTGACGAATCTGCTCGCGACGGCCGTGTACGCCGCCTGTCACGGCCGGCCGGGGCACGCCCTGCGCCTGTCGGCGGCACTTCACCGCCATCTCCACACCGGCGCGCACCACACCTGCGCCCGCACCACGCACGGGGACGTGCCGCACCCGGCCGGAGACACCCGGGTCGCCGCACTGTGCGGCGTCGCCGACCTCCATTTGATGCTGGGCCAGTTCACCCAGGCGGCCGGGCACTTCGGGCGGGTCCTGGAGATCGCCCGTGCCGCCGGCGATCCCGTCGGCGAACTCAACGCCCTGTGCGGACTCGGCCACGTGTGCCGGGCGCAGGGGAAGACGGGGGCGGCGGCCCGGTATCTGGAGCACTCGCTGCGGATCGCCCGTGCCGCCGGCTATCGCGACGGCGAGTTGAACGCTCTGTGCGGTCTCGGTGAGGTTCACCTGATGCTGGGCCGGCACGCCTCGGCGGCGGACCGGTTCCGGCGCGCCCTGCAGATCGCCCTCCGGATCGGCGACCGCAACGCGCAGTTCGAGGGCCTGCACGGGCTCGGGCGGGTGTACCAGGGCGCCGGTCAGGCCGAACGGGCCCTCGCGTTCCACCAGGTCGCCCTGCCCATCGCCCGTGCGCTCGGCCATCGCGCCGACCAGGCCCGCGCGCTGCACGGCCTGGGCCGGGCCTGTCGCAGCCTCGGCCGCCAAGACGAGGCCCGCGAGCACTGGCGGCGCGCGCTGGCGATCCTCACCGACCTCGGCGTGCCCGAAGCGGAGGAGACGAGCGTGCAGGAGATCCGCGCCCAGCTGCGGAAGCTCTGAGGCCGCCGCGTTCCGCCGGCGTTTTACTTGGTAAAGGGCGTCACTCTCTAGACTGACCACGTGGCAGCGCCGTACCGGACGATCAGGGACATCGTCGAGCACGAAATCGAGATTCGCCGTTCACGCTTCATCTGCGCGCTCGCCCCGGCGGCGTCGGAGCAGACCGCGCGGGAGTTCGTCGCCGAGCGCAGGCGGCTCTACGCCGACGCGACCCACAACTGCTCGGCGTACGTCATCGGCGAAGGCGTGCGCAGGGCGGACGACGACGGGGAGCCGGGCGGCACGGCCGGCACGCCGATGCTGGAGATGCTCACCCGGCGCGGCTTCGCGGACGTGGCCGCCGTCGTCACCCGTTACTTCGGCGGAGTGCTGCTGGGCGCGGGCGGGCTCGCCCGCGCGTACGGCGGCGCGGTGGGAGAGACACTCGACCGGGCGGAGGTGGTCGAGATGGTCCCCGCGTCCGTTGTGACCGTGTCGGTCGGCCACGCGCAGGCCGGAAGGCTGGAAAGCGACCTGCGCGCCTCGCCGTACGCGCTGCGCGGCGTCGACTACGGCGCCCGGGTCGCCTTCGAGGTGGCGGTGGCCGAGGACCGGCTGCCCGTCTTCGAGGAGTGGATCGCGGCGGTCACCGCCGGACGGGCCGAGACCGCGCTCGGCGGCACGGTTCACCTCGCCCGCTGAGCCGTCCAGGACGTCGTGGGCAGGTCGCCGAACAGCTCCACCATCACGGGCAGGTCCTCAGCCGTCCACTCCCGCAGGACCGGTCCGAGCCCGACGAGCCTGATGCCGGCGGGGAAGCCGGTCACTGTGTCATCCGCGGTCATGGCGGATTGCGGCGCCCGGGTCAGCCCTCCAGGGCGTACTGCATCACGCGGAGCTTGGCCTGCGCCTCGGCGAGCTCGGCGGCGGGGTCGGACCCGGCCATGATGCCGCAACCGGCGAACAGCCGGGCGCGCCTGCCCGATATGTACGCGCAGCGCAGCGCGATGCCCCACTCGCCGTCGCCGCGCGAGTCGATCCAGCCGACCGGCCCGGCGTAGCCCGCGCGGTCCATGCCCTCCAGCTCGCGGATGACGCGGAGCGCGGCGCCGGTGGGCGTCCCCCCGACGGCGGCCGTGGGGTGCATCGCCGCCACCACGTCGAGCACCGACGCGCCGTCGGACAGCCGGCCGGTGACGCGGCTGGCCAGGTGCTGCACGTTGGGCAGCACCAGGAGTTCGGGCTCGTCGGGGACGTGCAGCGCCGAGCACAGGGGGGCGAGGGCCTCCCTGACCGAGGCGACCGCGCACGCGTGCTCGTGGCGGTCCTTCTCCGACGCGTACAGCGCGGCGGCGCGGGCGGCGTCGTCGGCCGGGCCGGAACCCCGCGCCGTCGTCCCCGCGAGGACCAGCGACTCCACCGCCTGGCCGGTGTGCCTCACCAGCAGTTCCGGAGTCGCGCCGACCAGGCCGTCGACCGAGAACGTGTAGCACTCGGGGTAGCGCTCGGCCAGCCGTCCCAGCAGCACGCGGGGGTCGATGTCACGCTCGGCGACGGCGGTCAGGTCGCGGGCGAGCACGACCTTGTCCAGCGTCCCGTCCTTGATCCGCCGTACGGCCCGCGCGACCCGCTGCTCCCATTGGGGCGCCGACAGCGAACCGTCGCCGTACCGGATGCGGCCGGGCTCTCTGCGGGGGGTGACCAGGTCGAAGGCGTCGTCGCCGATCGTGGTGAGCCAGGCGCGGCCGTCCCGGCGGGCCAGCACCACACGGGGGACGATCAGCACGGCTCCCGGGACGTCGCCGTCGAAGGTGAAGGAGCCGAAGGCGACCGGGCCGGAGCCGGGAACGCCGACCTCGTCCTCGATGAGCGCCCCCGCGAACAGGGAGGAGAGCCAGCCGCGTGCCCAGTCGAACCGGCCGGGGCCGGGCGGCACCGTGGCCCGGGCCGCCTCCCCCCAGCCCACGAGTCCCTCGCCGTGTCTGATCCAGGCGTACGGCGCGGCGCCGGGCAGACGCGCCAGCAGGTCGTCGGGGTCGCTCACCGCGACCGTGCGAACCACCAGGGGCCGGATAAGAGCGACACTCACCCGACTCACTCTACGCAGGATCTGAACATGTTCGACAAGAGACCCCCCACGCGACCCCGGGGCCCCTCTGTCAAGCCGCGATAGGAACTTGGTCATGGAAGGCTCGCCTTCCCTGGTGGCGATAGAGCGCACCTCCATGCGATCCCTACCTTTGATCTCCCGGAGGTGCCCATGATCAAGAAGATCACACCGGTCCTGGCCGCGACCGTCCTGTTCGTGCCGACCGGCGCCCACGCCCGTACGACGCCAGCCGTGATGGCGGCGCTGGGCGACTCGATCAGCGCGGGGTTCAACGCCTGTGGCTGGTACGTCGCCTGCACGTCCCGCTCGTGGTCCGCGGGCGACTTCCCCTCGGTGAACAGCCACTATCTGCGCCTGCTCGCGATGGGGAGCGAGATCAAGGGGCACAACCTGAACTTCGCCGTCCCGGGAGCGACCAGCGCCGACCTTTCCGGGCAGGCGCGGCAGGCGGCCCGGGCGGGCGCCGGGTACGTCACCGTCCTGATCGGCGCGCAGGACGCCTGCGTGGGCTCCGAGAAGGAGATGACCCCCGTGCGGACGTTCCGGCGGAACATCGACGAGGCCTTCGACGTGCTGCGGCCCACCGGTGCCCGGGTCTTCGTGGCGAGTATCCCGGACGTCAAGCGCCTGTGGCGGGTGGGCAAGGACAACGGGTGGGCGCGTCTCTTCTGGGGAGTCGGTCACATCTGCCCGTCGATGCTGGCCGCCCCGAAGTCCACCGCGAAGAAGGACGAGGCCAGGCGCGACCGGGTGCGCGAGCGGGTGATGGACTACAACGAGCAGCTCAGGCAGGCGTGCGAGACCTACGGCCCGGCGTGCCGGTACGACGGGGGAGCGGTCTTCTCCTATCCCTTCACGCTGAAGCAGGTCAGCGCGTGGGACTACTTCCACCCCAACGCCGACGGGCAGAAGGCCCTCGCGAAGATCACCTTCGACGCGAACGTCTTCTCGGACGTCGAGCCCTGATCGCCGAGCCCGATCCCCTGCCCTGACCGCTGAGTATCGCCGGGCCCTGATCTCGGCGGTTCAGTCCGCGCGGCGGAGGCGGTCGAGGGTCTGCTCCAGCTCGTCCTCCAAGACGCGGCCCGCGCCGTCGGCGTCGCCGCGTTCGACGGCGGCGACGAACGCCGCGTGGGTGTCGTCTCCCGGGTTCGGGTCGCCCGCGCGCAGGCCGAGCAGATCCACCAGGGCGATCAACCCTTCCCGCAGGCGGGGGACGAACTCGGCGAACAGGTCGGTCAGCACCGGGTTGTGCGCGGCCGCGACGACGGCCGCGTGCAGGGCGATGTCGGCGTCGACGAAGGCGGCGTCGTTCTCCCGTGCGGCGGCCCGCCGCGCCTCCAGTGCCACGTGTAGCGCCGTCACGTCCTCCGGCGTACGGCGCCGCGCCGCCAGCCGGGCGGCCTGCACCTCGACCAGCATGCGCACCTCGTAGACGTCCGCCACGGCGGCCCGGCGCAGGCGGGCCGGCCAGTCCTCGGCGGGCCTGGTGGCGATGACGAACACCCCCGCGCCCTGCCGCGCCTGGACCAGCCCGGCTCCGGCCAGCGCGCGCAGGGCCTCGCGGACGGTGGAACGGCCCACTCCCAGGGTCGTGGCCAGGGTCGTCTCGCCGGGCAGCCGGGTGCCGACCGGCCACCGGCCCTCCGCGATCTGCTCACGCAGGCTCTCGACGGCCTGGTCGACGAGGGGACTGCGGCGGAGCGCGCCGAGCGCCATCGAGGTTCACCTCTCAGGTTGTCTGATCTCAGGTTGTCTGAGGAGTAGTGGTGTGGTTAGTCTAACCGGCATGACGCCGCACGAGTCCTTCGGCCTGCTTCTCGGCCGCCGCGGCGGGGCCTGATCCGATGACCGGCACCCCGCCGCGGGGTGCCGTGCCGCCGGTCGTCCTCCGACCGAAGGATCACCATCGTGACCACCGTCTCCACTTCCTCTCCCGTGATCGGCACGCCTTTCCCCACGATCCGCACCCCGCGCGGCCCGGTCCCCGCCGGCGCTCCCGCCTGGAATCCGCAGCGGGGCAGTGCCATGCCGTACCACCGCTATCGGCCCGCGCACGAGCGGGTCGAGATCCGCGAGATCCCGCGCGCCTGGCCCGGGCACAGGATCGAGCACGCCCCGCTGTGGGTGCCCGTCGACCTGCGCGACGGCAACCAGGCGCTGGCCGAGCCCATGGACACACCGCGCAAGCGCCGCATGTTCGACCTCCTCGTCGCGATGGGGTTCAAGGAGATCGAGGTCGGCTACCCGTCGTCGAGCCGGACCGACTTCGACTTCGTCCGTCACCTGGCGGACAGCGGCGCGGTGCCGGACGACGTGACCCCCGTGGTGTTCACCGCGGCCCGCCGTGATCTCATCGAGCGGACCTTCGCCTCCATCCAGGGCATGCCGAGGGCGGTGGTGCACCTCTACACCGCGACCGCACCGGTCTGGCGCGACGTGGTGCTCGGGCAGGACCGGGCGGGGCTCCAGGCGCTCATCCGGGAGGCCGCCGGGCACGTCGCGCGGCTCGCCGACGCGATGCCGGGGACGGCGGTGCGGTTCGAGTTCTCCCCGGAGGTCTTCAACTGCACCGAGCCCGACTTCGTCCTGGAGGTCTGCAACGGCCTGACCCGGTTGTGGGACGCCTCACCCGACCGGCCGGTGATCCACAACCTGCCCGCCACCGTGGAGATCGCCACGCCGAACCTGTACGCCGACCAGATCGAGTACATGCACCGTCACCTGGAACGGCGTGACGCGGTCATCCTCTCGGTCCACCCGCACAACGACAGGGGCACCGGGGTGGCCTGCGCGGAGCTCGCCGTGCTGGCCGGGGCGCAGCGAGTCGAGGGCTGCCTGTTCGGCAACGGCGAGCGCACCGGGAACGTCGACCTCGTCACCCTCGCGCTCAACCTGTACGCGCAGGGCGTCGACCCCATGGTCGACTTCTCCGACATCGACGTCATCCGGGAGACCGTCGAGGAGTGCAACCGCCTGCCGGTCCACGTACGCCATCCGTACGGAGGAGACCTGGTCTACACGGCCTTCTCCGGAACGCATCAGGACGCGATCAGCAAGGGCCTGGCCCACCACGAGCGCACGGCGGCCGAGCGGGGCGTGCCGGTGGGCGAGGCGCCCTGGGTCGTGCCGTACCTGCCGATCGACCCCGCGGACGTCGGACGCACGTACGAGGCGGTCATCCGGGTCAACAGCCAGTCGGGCAAGGGCGGCATCGCCCACCTCCTCCAGGCGCATCACGGGCTCGACCTGCCGAAGGCGCTGCGCGCCGAGTTCTCCCGCGTCGTCCAGGATGCGACCGACCGCAGCGGGCGGGAGGCCACACCGAAGGAACTGCTGGAGCTGTTCCACGGCGCGTACATGGCGGAGGACGGGCCGGTCACGCTGTCGTCGTGGACGGCCGGCGACGGCGGCTTCCACTGCCTGGTCCGACGGGACGGGCGCGAAAGCGAGGGCGCCGGCGCGGAGCCGGTGGACGCCCTCGCCGCAGCCCTGGCCGCGGCCGGGCTCTCGGTCGAAGTGCTGGAACGCGGCGGACATCCGGCGGAGGGCGGCGCCGTCGCCTACGCCCGGTGCCGCGTCGGCGGCACACCCGCCTGGGGGGCCGGTGAGGACGCCGACGCCGTGAGGGCGTTCGTCCTGGCGGTGCTCGCCGCCGTCAACCGCGCCCTGGCCGGGCAGCCGGGCGCCCGCTCGCAGGAGTGACCGGGCGATCTGCTCGACCTCGGTGTCCTTGCTCGCCTGCCTCGGTGGGAGGCGAGCAAGGACACCGAGCCTGATGCCCAGGCAGCGGGCACGCCGCCGTCTTCGGTGGCCTATCCCGCGGAGAGTGCCTCTTCACCGGCGCGGGCTTTCCAACTCCTGTAACAGCTCGATCATGGCTGCACGGATGTCCGCTTCGATCTGCGCTCGCTTCTCGGGATGGTCCTCCCACGCCGATTGCAGGCTGAGGAACCTCATGACGGTCTCTGTCCGGGGCGGCCAGGACTCGGAGACGTAGCAGGACTGCCAGTAGACCTCATGCGTAGCCGCATGCAGGGACAACTCCCCTCGCAGCGCCCGCCGGGCGGCCCTCGCCATCGTCCGGCGACGCGCCTCCTCCGCGTCCGGGACCGGCGAGCCCAGCTCCTCCATGGCGAGGTGGAAGAGATCACGGGCTTCCCGGACCTCGTGCGAGAACAGACCTGCCGGCTCGCGCAGCGCCGGCGAGTCAACTCCGCGTGCCAGCGCTTCGGCCGCGAGCATCGGCAGCTCGTCGGAGAGCAGGTCCCCCAGGACGAGCCGGACCCCCGTCTCTTCGAGTCGTTCCGTCACCCTACGATCGTCCCGCCGGCGGCCCGTACGGCTGCGGTGACGATGACCTGGTGCCGGATCGGAGGCAATCAGGCCGAACACCTCGGGCTGGGCGCGGAGCATCGCGATGTCGGCCAGGCAGTCCCCACCCATCGCCAGCGTGACAGCCGGATCGGCGATGACCTTGCCGGGATCGTGCACGGCCCGGGACGCACGCCATCGCTCCAACTGCGCCGACAGCGCCGCGTCCAGTCCCGGACCCGCATCGTCTCCTTCAGCAACAGCCCACCGGCCTGGGAGACGAGTCCCAAGCCGTCAGCAGACACCATGATCTTGCGCCGGGACGCGATAGTCTGCACTCGAAAAGTGCCTTCTGAACTGGCGCGGACAGGACCTTAGACAAGCCCGATCCTCCCAGCTCAAAGGCACTTTTCTCATGTAAACGATCAAGTCCGCTCAAATTCGCGGCGAAAGCCCGAGGCTAGTTCCCGGGCGTACGTGTCGCAGTAGTGCCGTGCCGGTGCTGCGGGCCGAGCACGCGCAGCATGTCCAGCGCATCGGTGCCGCCGGGCGGCGGGGTGAAGACCCGCAGTCGCTGGTCCGCCGCAGGCGTCGCCAGCACCTCGCAGTCGAACTCGATCCTGCCCAGCTCGGGATGCATGAGCAGGTACGGATGTGACCTGCGCACCGCGACCTCGTGCCGGTCCCAGAGCGCCGCGAACTCGGCGCTGGCCGCGCGGAGCCGCGTGACAAGTCCGCGCGCTGCCGCGTCGTCCCCGCGGCGGGCCACCGCGGCGCGCAGGTCGGCGACCAGCTGCCGGGAGTGCTCCTCGTGCTCCTCGTCCGCGAAGTGGGTCCGCACGTCCGGCTCGGTGAACCAGCGCAGCACGATGTTGCGGTCCTTCGGGGCCACCGTGCACACGCATCCGAACAACGCCTGCGCCATGTCGTTCTGCGCCAGCAGGTCGCCCAGATCGCTCAGGACCTGGACCGGAACGCTGTCCAGCCGGTCGAGGAGGTACAGCATGCTCGGCCGCAGGTACTCCCCGGCCCGCGCCCCCTCCGGCGGGCGGTGCCCGGCGAGCAGGTACAGGTGATCCCGCTCGTCGGTAGTCAGCCGCAGCGCGTGCGTCAGCGCGGCCAGCACCTGAACCGAGGGCTGCGGGCTTCTGGCCTGCTCGAGCCGCATGTAATAGTCGGCCGACATCCCGGCGAGTGCCGCGACCTCCTCGCGGCGCAGTCCCGGCGTACGCCGCCTCGGCCCCTCGACCAGTCCGACGTCCCGTGGAGTCAGCCGCTCCCGGGACCGGCGCAGGAAATCGGCGAGGTCGTCGCGGTGAATCCCCATATCGGTAGTGATATCACCGGTCGTCGAGCAGATCCTGGGACCGTCGATCCTAGGGAGACCGCTCCGCTCCTGTACCGCCGACGGCGAAGGCATAGTCGGGGCGTGGCCATCCAAGGCACACCCCGACGATGAAAGGCGTTCTCATGAGGGAATCCCTGCTGGAAGTGCCCGGCGCGCGGCTGCGTCATTTCGTCCGTGGCTCGGGCCCCCTGCTGGTGCTCGTCGCCGGAGGCTATGGTGACGCCGCCGTGAACGAGGCTCTCGCCACCCACCTCGCCGACAGGTACACCGTCCTCACCTACGATCGCCGTGGCCTGTCCGGAAGCACCACCGACGCCCCCGGACCGACTCCGGCCACGCATGCCGACGACATCTCCCACCTGCTCTCCGCGCTCACCACGGAACCCGCCTACGTCTACGGCAGCAGCCTCGGCGCGCTGATCTCGCTGGAGCTCGCGATCAGGCACCCCGGGCAGGTCGGCGTGGTCGTCGCGCACGAACCGCCCGTCATCCAACTGCTGCCGGAGCCGGATCGCGCTCTCGCCGTCGAGGATCTGCTCGGGGCCGAGGAGACGTTCAAGGCGGAGGGCGCCTTCCCCGCCCTGGGCAGGTTCGCGAAGTTCGCCGGCATCGACCCGACAGACCGTGAGCCCGACGTCGAGCCGCGCGTTCCGGGGCCGGAACAGCTGCCGAACCTGGAGTTCTTCCTCACGTACGACGCGCCGGCCGTGCGGACGCACGCTCTCGACCTGACCGAGCTCAAGAACTCACCCGCCCGCGTCGTGCCCGCTGTCGGGGAGAACTCGGGCCACATCTGGGCGCACAAGTGCGCCAGGTTGCTCGCCGAGGAGCTGGGGACCGCCTACGAGACGTTCCCCGGGGGGCACAACGGATACGTCTTCCGCCCGCGCGCGACCGCGGAGCGGCTTCACCAGGTGCTCCGATGACCGGGCATGCCGGACCGGCACTCAATACCTGTCCGAACGAGGAAGAGCGGTGATCACGCGATGAAGGCGGTGCGGTTCCACGAGTACGGCGGGATCGATGTGCTGCGGGTGGAGGAGGTGGAGCGGCCGGTGCCCGGCCCCGGGCAGGTGCTGGTCGAGGTCCGCGCGGCCGGGATCCAGCCCGGCGAGGTGATGATCAGGCAGGGCGCCCGGCACCGGCGCTGGCCGGCGACGTTCCCCTCGGGGCAGGGCAGCGATCTGGCGGGCGTCGTGGTGGAGGCCGGTCCGGAGGTGCGTGGCGTCGCGGTGGGCGACGAGGTCCTCGGCTTCACCCACAACAGGGCGAGCCACGCGGAGTTCGTCGTGGTCGACGACGTGGCGCTGGCCCTGCGTCCGGAGGGGCTGTCCTGGGACGTGGCCGGGTCGTTGTATGTGGCGGGCACGACCGCGTACGCCACCGTGTTCGCGGTCGATCCCGGACCGGGCGACACGGTCGTCGTGTCCGGTGCGGCAGGCGGTGTCGGGTCCCTCGCCGTGCAGCTCGCGCGGCGGCGCGGCGCGACCGTGATCGGGCTGGCGAGCGAGCCGAACCACGCCTGGTTGAAGGATCGCGGTGTCGTGCCGGTCGAGTACGGGGAGGGCGTGGCCGAGCGGATCCGGCAGGCCTCCGGCGGGAACGTCGACGCCTTCATCGACACGTTCGGCGACGGCTACGTGGATCTGGCGGTGGAGCTGGGCGTGCGTCCCGAGCGGATCAACACGATCCGCGACTGGCAGGCGGCGGCCAGGGTCGGTGCGCGGACCTACGGAGAAGGCGCGGCGGCGTGCGCGGTCGTGCTGGGCGAGCTGGCCCGGCTCGCCGCGCGCGGGGAACTCGAGGTGCCGATCGCCCGGGTCTACCCGCTGGAGCGGGTGCGGGACGCGTTCCGCGAGCTGGAACGGGGGCACACCCACGGCAAGATCGTGCTCCGGCCCTAGAAAGGGCGGGTGACCACGGCCGTCGTGGGTGCTCACCGTAGGGGACACGCGGCGGAACCGATCGGGACCTTCAGTGGAAGGAGCGGCGGTAGGCGGCCGGGGTGGTGCGCAGGGCGGTGTGGAAGCGACGGCGGAGGTTGACCGCGGAGGAGAGGCCGACGCGGGTGGCGATGGTCTCGACGGGCAGGTCGGTCTCCTCCAGCAGGGCGCGGGTGGCGGCCAGGCGGCGTTCCAGCAGCCAGCGGGCGGGTGGGACGCCGAGCTGATCGGCGAACTGGCGGGTGAGGGTGCGGGGGGAGACGCCCGAGTAGGCGGCCATGTCCTTGACGGTGACCTGGTCGGACAGGCGCGAGAGGAGCCATTCGAGCAGGGGCGCCAGTGAGTCCGGCATGGGGCCGGTGGTGGGGAGGGGAGGGTACTGCGTCCAGGAGGCCCAGGGCGGCGGGGATGAAGATTCCGCGCAGACGGCGACGATGCGGGCGCCTCGGGCATGGGCTTGCGACACCGCGTGGAGTACGGCGGGCGAGGGCGTGAGGGTCCAGCTCGCGATGACCACGGTGTCGGCGTCGTCGAGGGCCTCGAGACCGCTGTCCACCTGGATGGGAACGCCGAGGGTGGTGGGGAGGGAGCGGGGGTGTTCGGCGCACAGGCTGAAGCTGTAGCGCTGGGGGATGTCGGGGCCGTGGTAGCCGAAGACGGCTGAGGCGGAGGTGACCGGGTAGAGCTCCTGGTTTGGGGCGACCAAGGCGACCACGCGGTGGTGAACCGGGTCAACGCCTACCAGGTGGCCGGGTCGGTCGCCGGCATGGCAGTCGGGCAGGCGCTGGCCGGTCCGGTCACCGCGCTGGTCGAACCGCGCGCCTTCATGCTGGGGTCGGCCCTGGTGACGGCCGGCGTGGTGACGGCGCTGCTGTCGATCAAACCGGTCAGACGGCTGGGCCGGGAACCTCGGGAGCCCGCAGGCCGGTCGATCCCGGTCTCGGCCGGCTTGCCGACGTAGTCGCCCGCCGCCGGTGGACTCTCCCACTGTGGGAGGCCCGACGCTACTTCGGCGATCAGGGATGGGGGCGGCGAGACCGTTCGCCGCGTCGGCGTGAGGAGATCGAGCATGGCCGTCGTGAAGGACGTCGAGGCCCGTGGAATGCACCACTGCGAGACGACGGCGCTGGGAGTGCTGTTGCGGCACGAGGGACTCGATCTGTCCGAGCCCATGCTGTTCGGGCTGGGCTCGGGCCTGTCGTTCGTCTATTGGGACAGCAAGGGCATGCCGTTCCCCTTTCTCGGAGGCCGCGTCAAGCCGTTCGACCTCACCAGGAACCTGGCCGCCAGGCTGGGGCTGACGTTGACGACCGAGGAGACCACCTCACCGCGCAAGGCGTGGGAGAACGTGGCCGCCCCCGTCGACGCCGGACGGCCGGTCGGCGTCCAGCTCGACAGCTACCACCTGGACTATTTCCGCTCCAAGGTGCACTTCGGCGGTCATGTCGTCGCGATGTACGGCTACGACGAGCACGACGTCCACCTCGTGGACACCGCCCAGCAGGGGGGAGCGGTGCGCACCAGCCGGGCCGGCTTCGCCATGGCGCGGGCCGCACGCGGCCCGATGACCGCGAGGAACCGCTCCTTCACCGTCACCCTGCCGGCATGCCCGCTCGCCTGGCAGAACCAGATCATCCCCGCCGTCAAGGACTGCGCCGACGCGTTCCTCGCCGCTCCCATCGCGAATCTGGGTTACCGCGGCATCGAGAAAGCCGGCAGGCAGGTGCCCGGATGGCTGCTGCGTGCCGGCGAGCCGGAGCAGGACCTGCCGCGGGCCGGCCTCCTCATGGAGCAGGGCGGCACCGGCGGCGCCCTGTTTCGCGCCCTGTATCGCGACTTCCTCGACGAGTGCACGCGGCTGATCGACGACGACGACCTCCGCGCCGGTCACCGGCTGTACGCCGAGGCCGCCGTCCTGTGGACGCACGTGTCCGCCCTGATCGCGAAGGCGGGAGAGAGTGGCGACGCGGAATGCCTCGCGCAGGCCGGCGCCATCCTCCGCGATCTTTCGCGCATCGAGAAGGACGCCATGCAGGTGCTGCGCCGGCTGTAGTCCCGGGGAAAGCCTGCCGGGCATCCGGTCCGGGAGCCCGCCGTGCCCGTGTCGCGCGAGCGCTCCCGCTACTCGTGCCCGGCGAACATGTCGAGCAGGCGACGGGGTGCGTCGTCGCCGAACATGAGCTCTTGGAGGTGGGCGGCGTCTGCGGCTTCCGCCGCGCTGCGGGGGAACAGGGCCCGCTCGTATTCGACGAGCGCGGTCTCGACGTCGCCGGGATGCGCGGCGATGGCCTTGCCGAGCTCGGCGCCGTCGTACATGGCCAGGTTGGCGCCTTCGCCGGACGGGGGCATGAGGTGGGCGGCGTCGCCGAGCAGGGTCACCCCCGGAACGCGATCCCACCGGTGTCCGCTGGGCAGGGTGTTGATGGGGCGCAGGACAGGCGCGGTGTCACTGTCGGTGATCAGCGCGGTGAGCTCCGGTGCCCAGCCGTGGAACTCCTGTGCGATCTGTGCGGTCGCGGCGAGGCGATCGGTGAAATCGATGTCGGCGAACCAGCGCTGCGGTTTGCGGAGCGCCACGTAGACATGGAGGGTTGCGCCGCTCTCCCGGTGAGCCATGATCGCCTTCCCCGGCGTGAGCGCGTACATCGCCCCTGCGCCGACCGCCTTCGCGCCGGCCGGGTGCCGGGTGTCGGCGTCGAACAGGTAGGTCTCGATGAACGAGATGCCCGCGTACTCGGGTGTGGCGTCGGAGAGCAGCGGCCGGACCCGTGACCACGCGCCGTCCGCGCCGGCCAGCAGGCCCGTGACGACGGAGGTGCCGTCGGCGAAGGTCACCTCGTGGCGGCCGTCGCCGAGGGCGCGGACGCCGGTTGCCCTGTGGCCCCATCGGACGGTGCCGGCCGGGAGCGAGTCGAGCAGCATCCGTCGCAGCTCGCCGCGCATCACCTCGGGGCGTCCACCCGTGCCGTCGTCGGGTTCGTCGAGCAGAACGGTCCCGTCCGGGGCGAGGGCCCGTGCGGCCTGACGGCCCTCCAGGACGAGGCCGCGGAACGGCTCGATCAGGCCCGCCGCCCGAAGAGCCGGTTGGCCGTTGTGGTCGTGGATGTCGAGCATCCCGCCCTGCGCGCGTGCCGCCGGGGAGGATTCGGCCTCGTAGACGGTGGCCGGGATTCCGTTGACGTGCAGAACGCGGGCGAGCGTGAGACCGCCGAGCCCGGCGCCGATGATCGTGACGTGCGTGGTCATGGGGCTTCCCTCCTGATCACGGGCCGCTGGGCGGACACCTGCGGCCCAATGTCTGGAACGCTGTTCCAGGAACGGCAGTGTGGAACGCCGTTCCAGGCACTGTCAAGCTGGAATGGTGTTCCAAAGCCTTTAGAATGTGCGCATGGCAACCAGGGCGCGTGGTCCGGAGCGACGGCAGGATCCGCTCTCGCGGGAGCGCATCGTCGGCGCCGCCGTCGAGCTGCTCGACACGGTGGGCGAGGGCGGTCTCACGTTCCGCGCGCTGGCCGAGCGCCTCGCGACCGGCCCCGGGGCGATCTACTGGCACGTCACGGGCAAGACCGAACTCCTCGCCGCCGCCACGGACGCCGTCGTCGCCGCCGCCGTGGCGGTCGAGCCCACCGCTTCTCCGGTCTCGCCGCAGGACGGGATCCGCGCCGTCGCGCTCGGGCTGTTCGACGCGGTCGAGGAACACCCGTGGCTCACCACGCAGCTCGCGACGCAGCTGTCCCGCAGCCCCTGGGGGACGGTGGCACCGCGGATCTTCGAAAGCATCGGACGGCAGGTCCGTGCGCTTGGCGTGCCCGAGGGCAGTTGGTTCACGGCGACCTCGGCGCTGATGCACTACATCCTCGGCGCCGCCGGCCAGAACGCCGCGAACGCCGCGAGCACCGCGAGTGCCAGCGCTGAGCGGCCCGGCGTGGACCGTGCCGCGCTCCTCGACGCCGTGTCGGCGGCGTGGAAGGAGCTCGACCCCGGCGACTACCCGTTCACGCGGGCCGTCGCGGACCAGGTGCGCGGGCACGACGACCGCGAGCAGTTCCTCGACGGGATCGCGCTCATCCTGGCCGGCATCGCTGTCAGCCACTCGCTCACCACGTAGCCGTCCCCCTGGCGCCGGGGGCGGTCCGGGCGATATCCCGCGCGAATCGCACGTGCCGGACGGGCCTACCGCACTACCCTTCGCGGGAGCGGTGGGCGCGGACCTTGTGGCGGTTGCCGCACCGCTCCATGGAGCACCAGCGCCTGCTGCCCGGGCGTGAGGTGTCGACGAAGACGAGGGCGCAGTTGTCTCCCGCGCACTCCCGCACACGGTCCGCGTACGGTCCGGTGAACAACTCGATCGCGTCCCTCGCGACGGTAGCGACCACCTGGGCGCCGGTCGCCGGGGCGGCCCAGGATCTCAGGCCGCCGGCCGTCATCACGGGCGTCAGCGGCGGCCCCGAGGCCGCGTGGTTGACCGCGTCCACGTCCGCCTGCCGCGGCGTGCGTCCGCTGACGTGGTCGCCGGCCAGTCCCCACAGGGCGGTGCGCAGGGTTTTCGCGCGGACGAGATCGCCGGCCGTCGTGTCCACCCGCTCCAGGCCGAGCCGGGACACGCCGGCCCACCGGGCCAGGTCGTCCGGCTCGTGCAGCGTCTCGTAGTGGGCGTACACCCCCACGCCGCCGCTCACCAGGAACTCCAGGCAGAGCGCACCCGGATCGAAGCGGAAGGAGACCCCGTCACGCGGGTGTAGCGTCAGGCTCATGTAACCACTATAAAGGGTTACATGACTCTCGAATGGAAGCTCGTCATCGATGCCGCCGACCCGCACGCGCAGGCCGCGTTCTGGGCGGAGGCCCTGGGATACGAAGTGGAGGACAACAGCGCGGTGGTCGGCCGGCTCCTGGCCGCCGGTGTCGTGGGGGAGGAGGCGGTGACCCCGGACCACGCGGCCTTCCGGACGCTGCGGGCCGTACGACACCCGGACGACCCGGTCGATCCGCACAGCGGCACCGGCCTCGGCCGCCGGATCCTCTTCCAAACGGTGCCCGAGCCGAAGGCCGGCAAGAACCGCCTGCACATCGATCTGCACGCGGGCCCCGAGCGCAGGGACGCCGAGGTGGACCGGCTCAAGGCGCTCGGCGCGACCGTGCTGCGGACCGTGCGGGAGCCGGGGACCCACCACGTCACCATGGCCGACCCCGAGGGCAACGAGTTCGACGTGCAGTAGGTGCTCTACAGCCAGCCGTTGTGGCGGGCCAGGCGCGCGGCCTCGATCCGGTTCCTGGTGCCGGTCTTGCCGATTGCCGACGACAGGTAGTTGCGCACCGTGCTCTCCGACAGGTGAAGGCGGGCGGCGATGTCGGAGATCGTCGAGCCGTCGGCCGCCGCGCCGAGGACGTCCCGCTCCCGGTCGGTCAGCGGGCTCGGGCCGGTGCTGAGCGCGGCCGCCGCGAGAGCGGGGTCGATGACCCGCTCGCCGCGCAGCACGCGGCGGACGGCGTCCGCGAGGTCCTCGACCGGTCCGTCCTTGACCAGGAACCCGCGCGCCCCGGCTTCCATCGCGCGGCGCAGGTAGCCGGGCCGGCCGAACGTCGTGAGGATGAGCACGGCGCAGCCGGGCAGCCGCTCGCGCAGGTCGGCGGCGGTCTCCAGCCCGCCGCGGCCCGGCATCTCGATGTCGAGCAGGGCCACGTCGGGCCGGGTGCGCAGCGCGGTGTCCACCACCTCGTCGCCGTGGCCGACCTGCGCGACGACCTCGATGTCCTCCTCCAGGCCGAGGAGCAGGGCCAGCGCCCCGCGCATCATGCCCTGGTCCTCGGCCAGCAGCACCTTGATCACTCGTCGTTCTCCTTCGCGTACGGGACGGCCACCCGGAGCAGGAAGCCTCCCTCCTGCGGCGCCATGGTCTCCACGGTGCCGCCGGCGGCCCTCACCCGCTCGCGCAGGCCGATCAGCCCGTTGCCGTGCCCCTGGGCCTTCTTCGGCGGGCCGTCGTCGCGGATCTCCAGCACCAGGAGCCCGCCGTCGTCGCGCAGGCCGATCGCGCAGCTCGTCGCGCGGCTGTGCCGCACGACGTTGGTCACGCCCTCGCGCACGGCCCAGCCGAGCAGCGCGTCGATCTCGGGGTCGGGCCGTACGGAGGAGGTGCGGACGGTCGCCCCGATGCCGGCGTCCGCGAGCGCCGCGCGGGCGGAGTCGAGCTCGGCGGCCAGGCCCCTGCCCCGGTAGCCCGTGACGGCGGCCCGCACCTCGGTCAGCGCCTGCCGCCCGACCTGCTCGATGTCGGCCGCCTGCCCGGCCGCCGCGTCCGCGTCCACCCGCGACAGCCGGCGTACGGCCTCGGCCTTGACGACCATGACCGAGAGGGTGTGCCCGAGCAGGTCGTGCAGGTCGCGGGAGAAGCGCAGCCGCTCCTCGGTCACCGCGGCCCGGGCCAGCTCCTCGCGGGTGGCCTTGAGCTCGTGGATGGCCTCCCACAGCCGGATGATGATCGCCGGAATGAGACCCGCGGTGAACGTGCCCCACATCATGGAGAGGACGCCGGTGAGGGACGCGCCGGCCGCCACGGCCACGGCCAGCGCGGCGCCGCACTCCGCGAACAGCACCACCGGCAGGATCCTGCCGCGCACGGTGACCCCGGTGGCGACGGCCAGCATGACGATCAGATAGAGCCAGTTGTGCCGGAACCCGGCGGCGGACGCGAGGACCACCACCGCGAGCAGCCCGAGCACCGGCAGGGCGCGCCGCCGGTCGGCGAAGGCGAAGTGCGTGGTGACCACGTAGAGCCCGGCGGCGGCCAGCGCGGCCGGCCAGGCCACCCAGAGGGGATGGGACCGGCCGTGCGCGATGTCCCACACGGGCGCCGCCGTCACGGCCACCCACATGTACATGCCCTTGGCGTCGGGGCCGCGCTCGCCCTCGCGCAGCGGGTCGAGCCAGGTGTCGCGTTCTGTCGTCATCGGGAACGTCACATTAGCGGTCAGGCCCGGCGTCCGGCGCGGCGGTAGCCGTACACGGCGTAGACGCCGAAGACGAGCAGCCAGGCCGACAGGAGGACGACCTGACGGAAAGTGGGGACGTCGCCGAACGCGATCCGCCAGGACAGGCCGGCGTAGCTGTTGGACGGGGTCCACTCGGCGATCGCCCGCAGCCAGGACGGGAAGTTCTCGACCGGCACCCACAGGCCGCCGAGGATGGCCAGCGTCAGCATGGTCGCGATGTTGGCCATCGCCGCCGACTGGCCCGACAGACGGTAGCCGTTGCCGAGACCGAGCAGGGAGAAGGGCACGGTGCCCGCCCACAGGAGCGCGACGATCGCCAGCCACCGCTGCGGGGGGAGCGTGACGTGGTTGACCAGCACGCCGGCCAGCAGCACGGCCGCGATGCTCGGCACGACGCCGACCACTCCGGTGACCACCTTCCCGGCCACCACCTGGGCCGGGGTCAGCGGGGTGAGCCGCAACTGGCGCAGCCACCCCGCCGCGCGGTCCTCGGCGATGCCGCTGCCGTTGTTGAACGCGCCGCCGAGCGCGCCGTACGCCGCCATGCTGACCATCGTGTAGATCGCGGCGTCGTGCCGGTCGCCGGGGGCGAGGCCGAGGTTGGTGAAGACGAGATACATGACGACCGGCATCACGATCCCGAAGATCACGTAGCCGCCGTCGCGCATGGACCTGGTGAGTTCGAGCCGGATGTATCCCCACATCACGCGTTCTCCTTCGTCGTGAGGGCCACGAAGGCGTCCTCCAGATCGGCCGGAACGACCTCCAGGTCGCGTACGGCGCCCGCGCGGGCGAGGGCCATGACGGTGGCGTCGGAGTCGCCGCTGCGCAGGTGGGCCCGGCCGCCCCTGATCTCCATGTGGCGCACGCCCGGCAGGGTCGCCAGCCAGGCGGACTCGCCGTCGGCGGTCACGCTCACCGTGGTCAGCGCCGCCGCCCGCTTGATCTCCGCGCTGGTGCCGTCGGCGATCACCCGGCCGTGACCGAGCACGACGACGCGGTCGGCGTGCTCGTCGGCCTCGTCCAGGTAGTGGGTGCTGAACAGGATCGTCTTGCCCTGGCTGGCCAGCCCGCGCATGCCCTCCCAGAATTCGCGCCGGGCCTCCACGTCCAGGGCAGCGGTGGGCTCGTCGAGGACGATCAGATCGGGGTCGCCGCACACCGCCATGGCGAACCGCACGCGCTGCGCCTGCCCGCCGGACAGCCGGTCCACCCGGCGGTCGCGCAGCTCAGCGATCCGGGCGAGCGTGAGCACCCGGTCGAGGGGGAGGGGAGCGGCGTAGGTTCCGGCCACGAAGGCCAGCAGCTCCCGGACCGTGACCCGGGGGATCAGGCCGCCCTCCTGGGGCATCGCGCCCACCCGGCCCTGCCGTACGGCCTGCTCGGGGTCGAGGCCGAACAGCGCGGCCCGCCCGGAGTCGGGCGGCAGCAGCCCGAGCAGCAGGGCGATGGTGGTCGACTTGCCCGCGCCGTTGGGGCCGAGCAGCGCCACAGTCTGGCCGCGGGGGATGGCGAGCGTGAGCCCGTCCACGGCCCGCACGGGGCCGAAACGCTTGGTCGCCGAGGTCAGGGACACGGCGTCGGGGGTGTTCGTGGTCACGAGGTCGACGGTAGGCGGGCGCCGTCGGCCCAGGTAGAGAGATCGATACGACCCTGGGCAGGACAAAAGTCCCACCCAGGGAATCTACAATGTAAAGGCGTCGGCCTGTCAGATCACCTCGGCAAGAAGTGCGGCCAGATCTGCCGGGCGGGAAAGCATCGGCCAGTGGCCGGTGGGCAGCTCGCGCAGCTCCCATTCCGGCCCGCTCAGCGGTGCGAACGCCGGGTGCCCGGCCGCGATCAGCTCCTTGACCTGCGTGAGCGGGAACGAGCAGCTGACGAGCGTCTTCGGCAGCGCGGCGAACGCGTCGGCGTCCTCGCCCAGGTCGAGGGGCCGAGTGATCGTGCCGACCGGCTGGCCGGTGGCGCGGGTGGCCATCAGCGCACGCTCCCGCTCGCCCAGCCCCTCCAGGCTCGCGCCCGACTCCTGCAGTTCGTCGAAGGAGGGCATGGGGTAGCGCCAGCCGTCCTCGACGCGCTTTTCGACGAACTCCCGCCCCATCAGGTCGATCTGGGCCATGCCGTCCGGCACCGGGCCGCTCTCGACGTACACGACCCGGCTCACGCGGCCGGCCGCGCGGGCGGCGGCTCCGGTGACGGCGGCGGCGCTCCCGCTGTGACCGGCGAGCACGACGTCGCGCAGGTCCTCGGCCTCCAAGAGGCCGGTGATGTCGCGGATGTGGGTGTCGAGATCGAGATCGGGGGAGGCGAGGTGGGCGCGGTCGGCGAGGCCGGTGAGGGTCAGGGGGTGGACCTCGTGCCCCATGCCCCGGAGGGCGGCGGTCACGTCCCGCCACGCCCACGCGCCGAGCCAGAAACCAGGGACCAGTACGTATGTCGTCATGCGTCGACGCTAGAGCCGAACCAGGGCAGAATCGGTCCTGATATGTCGACCAATCGCGTCCTCGCCTTCCTGGAACTGCTGCAGGCCCGGCCCGGGCTCACCGGGCCCGAGCTCGCCGAGCGCCTGGAGGTCGACGTGCGGAGCGTGCGCCGCTACGTACGCAGGCTGGAGGACCTCGGCATTCCGGTGGAGGCGGAGCGGGGACGCTACGGCGGCTACCGGCTCATGCCGGGATACCGGCTGCCGCCGCTCATGCTGACCGACGACGAGGCGGCCGCCGTGGTGCTCGGCCTGCTCGCGGGGCGCCGCGCGGGCCTCACGGTGGGCGAGGGGGCGGCCGAGAGCGCGCTCGCGAAGATCCGGCGCGTGCTGCCCGCCGCCCTGCGCGAACGGGTCGGCGCCGTCGAGGACATGGTCGCCCTGACCTCCCGCTCGGCCGCGACCTCCCGCCCGAGCGGGGCCACGCTGCTGACGCTGGCCGACGCGGCCCGCCGTGGTCGCCGCGTACGGCTGGTCTACCGCTCGTACGCGGGGGAGGACAGCGAGCGCACGGTCGATCCGTACGGGCTGGTGTTCCACTCGGGCCGGTGGTACCTGACCGGCCACGATCACCGGCGCGGGGAGGTGCGCACGTTCCGTGTCGACCGGATCGGCCGGGCGGCGCCCACGGAGGAGGAGTTCACGCAACCGGCGGAGTTCGACGCGGTCGCCCACGTGACGAGCTCGCTGGCCTCCGTGCCGTACCGGTACGAGGTCGAGGTGGTGCTGGAGACGACGCCGGAGGAGGCGCGGCGCCGCGTTCCGCCGACGGTCGCGACCCTCACGCCCGTGGAGGGCGGCGTCCGGATGACCGGCCGTGCCGAACGCCTGGACGGCATGGCGCGGGTGCTGGCCGGGCTCGGCGTGCCGTTCACCGTGGTCGGCCCGCCCGAGCTGCGCGAGGAGGTCCGCGTGCTCGCCCGTGGCCTGGAGGAGTGGGCCGGCCGGGCTCCGAGGGGCTGACGTGGCGGGCGTATGAAGAGTCCCGTCAGGAAGGGCCGGGTGGTGTGGTGCAGCGGGACTGGTCGTTCGACGGATCTGTCAGGTGCTGCCGAACCGGGAGGCGAATCGTGCGGTGAACAGGTCGGCGCCCTTGCGTTGGTAGACCGTCTCGGCCGTGGCCGCGGCGACACCGTCCGGTGTGGGGAGCTGGCCGATGCCCGCGCGCGTTCCCAGCGGAAGCAGGATTCTCCGTTCGGATGCCGGGGTGTGAACGGCGTCCGGCTGGTCGCCGGCCAGCTGCGCTTTGAGGTTCTGCACCACGATGTCGGCATGGGTCATCGCATAGGAGGCCATCTTGGGGTCGGGTAGAGCGACGATGTCCCCGATCGCGTAGATGTGTTCGTAGCCCTGGACGTTCAGTCGCTCGGTGACCGGGATTGTTTTCTGCCCGGTCAGCGGAGAGAGGCATCCGTCGGCCAGGTAGCCGGTGTTGATCTCGACTCCGAAGGCTTGGAACCAGATGTCTGCCACGATCTGTTCGCCCTTGTCGGTAGTGACCGCGAAACGGCCGGCCCGACCGGCCGCGACCGCCGGCAACGCGGTCAGACCGGTACCCGTCCGCACGTCGATACCGAGCTCGTCCAGCTGGTGGCGTAGCGCGTTCCGCACCTCGGGAAGGAAGCCGGGGAGCAACTGATCGGCCCTGTCGAGGACGACCACATGCTTGTCCGGCCAGACGTCCTTGATCTCCCCGGCGAGCTCCAGACCGACCGGGCCGGCGCCGAGGATCAGCACGCGGCCGGTGCCGGCCAACTCCTCGTGGGTCTCGCGCAGATCGTTCAGCTGCTGGGCGATGCTCGTCGACGCATCGCGCGGTTTGGCCGGATATGTGTAGCTGGAACCGGTGGCCAGAACCAGATAGTCGGCCTCGACTCGCTCACCAGAAGCGAGCGTGACGCCCTTCGGGTCCACCGAGACGGCCCTGTCGCGGATCACCCGCCCCCGTTGGAGCAGCGTCGCGAACGAGAAGAACGCGTTGTGCGCCCAGTCCGGGCGAGTCAGTGCCCGCAGCGACGCGGCCGCGTTGACGAAGGCCTCCCGGGGGTCGATGAGCGTGACGTCGGCCTCGGAGTCCAGCTCCCTGGCGACCAGCGACCCTCCATACCCTCCCCCGACGACCACCACTGTGTGATTCATTCTCGCTCCTCAGCGCATTGCCGCCGCTGGGTGGCGATGCGCGGCGCACCATGACGGAAGGCCGCGCAGGGCACCACCCGAAGTTGACGTGACAACTCTAAGCACGGGCGAGTTGTCACGTCAACTTCGGGTCGTTATGCTGGTGTCATGGCGAAGCCCCGCACACTGGAACCCGAGCAGTGGGAGCTGTGGAACAGCTGGATGCAGGCGCAGCGTCTCCTGGCCCGTGAGCTGGACCGCGATCTGCAGCGCGACTACGGCATCTCCAAGGCCGAGTTCAGCGTGCTCGTGACGCTTCACCGGGCGGCCGAGGGCCGGATGCGCGTGGGTGAGCTCGCCGAGTCACTAGCCTGGGAGAAAAGCCGGGTGGCGCACCAGCTGACGCGGATGGAGAACCGCGAGCTCGTGGACAGGACCGAGGACCGGTCCGGCCGCCGGATCGGCGTCGGACTGACCGCCAAGGGCCGCAGCGCCGTGGAGAACGCCATCCTGGGGCACGCGGACAACATCCGCCGGTACTTCTTCGAAACGCTCACGCCCGAGCAGGCCGCGGCCATCCATATGTGGAGCCGGCAGATGGTCGACCGCGTCGAAGCGCGTTCCGGTGAGGGCGCCGATGGCATCGCCGCGGAGAGCGCCGATCAGTCGATCACGTAACGGCCCGCAGCGGGCCACGCCGCATGGCGCGACGACGGTGACGGAGCCACCCGCACCAGGCGACGACAGACGATGGGAGAACCGGGTGACTCACCTGGCCCACCGTCCTGCCTTCCGTCCGGTCCCGGCTATAGCCGATTCCCGTCCCCCAGAGCCTGACTGCCGATGACGGCGAGCAGGCGCAGCTTCTCGTGGCTCTCGGTGCCCGGCGTGGCCGTGTAAACGAGCAGCGCCTGCGACTGGTCGGGATCGAGCAGCGTCTGGCACTGCAGTTCCAGCACGCCGAGCTCCGGGTGCAGCAGCCGCTTGGTGTCCGGGTGCCCGAGACCGACCTCGTGCCTGTCCCAGAGCGCGGCGAACTCGGCGCTGCGGCCGAGGAGGTCGCGGGTGAGAGCGGCGGCGCGGGAGCGGGGCCCCTCGCGCGTGGCGGCCTCCCGCAGCAGGGAGGTGAACACGCGTCCGTACAGGGGATGGTCGTCCTCCAGGTAGAGGCTCCGTTCGGCCCGGTCGGTGAACCACCGGTAGAACAGGCTGCGCGCCATCCCGCTGAAGACGGTCTGGTCGCCGAACAGCGCGACGGCGGCCGGGGTCTGCCGGAGCGTCTCGCCGAGTGCGGTCGTGACCAGGGCGGGGGTGTCGCAGAGCCGGTCGAGCACACGCATGATCCCCGGGTTCACGTGGTCGCCCCGCAGCGCTCGCTGAGGTGCGCTGTGCCCGGCGAGCCGGAAGAGGTGGTCGCGCTCGGCGAGGGTCAGGCGCAGCCCGCGGGCGATCGCGGCGAGCATCTGCTCCGAGGGCTGCGGTCCTCTAAGGCGTTCCAGACGGCTGTAGTAGTCGCTCGACATGCCACAGAGGGCGGCCACCTCTTCGCGGCGGAGCCCGCTGGTGCGCCGGCGCGGCCCGCGGACCATCCCGACGTCCTCGGGTTGCAGGGCTTCCCTGCGCTTGCGCAGGAAGTCCGCCAGTCCCTCGCGGTCCACCCTCGGCCTCCTCGCCTTCTCCCGTCCCGCTCATCCTTCCGCGCCGGTCACCGCGTATCCACGGCCTGCCGATCCCCGGATAAGCGGGCCCCGGTTGCGCGGGCCATGGCTGCGCGGGCCATGGCTGCGTGAGCCGTGGACATGTGGGCCGTGGCAGGCCGGCGCGCGACTCGGTGAACTGGGCGTGACGGCCCCGCCAGAGGGCCGTGTCCCGATGACCAGGAGCTTCAATCATGACCTCTCAGCGAATCGCCCTCATCACCGGCGGCAACCGGGGCCTCGGGCGTGCCACGGCACTCGCCCTCGCCGGGCGCGGTGTCGACGTCGTCGTCACCTATCGGGCCGGCAAGGACCAGGCCGAGGAGGTCGTCGAGTCCGTGACCGGTCTCGGCCGCACCGCGGCTGCGTTGCCGCTGGACACCGCGGTGGTGGCGGGGTTCGACGGCTTCGCGGACGAGTTGCGCCGCACCCTGCGCGAGCGGTGGCACCGGGACGATTTCGACTACCTCGTCAACAACGCCGGCATCGCGGTCAGCGCGGCGTTCGCCGACACGACCGAGAGCGACTTCGACGCCCTGCTCGACGTGCACTTCAAGGGCGTCTTCTTCCTCACGCAGAAGCTGCTGCCCCTCATCGCGGACGGCGGCCGGATCGTCAACCTCTCGACCGGGCTGACCAGGTTCGCGAGCGTGGGGCAGGCGGCGTACGCGTCGGTGAAGGGCGCGGTGGAGGTGCTGACGCGATACCTCGCCAAGGAGCTCGGGCCGCGCGGCATCACGGTCAACACCGTCGCCCCCGGTCCGGTCGGCACCGACTTCGCGGGCGGCGTCATGCGGGACGACGAGGGGTTCCGCGCCCTGCTCGCGTCGCAGACCGCGCTGGGACGGGTGGGGGAGCCCGCCGACGTCGGGGGCGCGATCGCCGCCCTGCTCGCCGACGGGAGCGGCTGGATCACCGGTCAGCGCGTCGAGGTCTCCGGCGGCATCTTCCTGTGACCGCTGCCCCGGAGCCGCCGGCGGTCCTCCTCCCCGTCCCTGAGGGGGCCGCCCGCCCGGGGTTCACGCACTTTGGCTGAGGCGTGCCGTCACGTCCCGCGTACGGCCGACGTCGAGCGCGGCGGCGTCGAGCGGGCCGGGCCGTTCCCCGGCGTCGTGCTCGCCGGTCCCGGCCTGTCCGTGCCCGAGCGGCTCGCCGCCGGTCGGCAGGCCGCGCCGCCGGTCCACCAGGCCGGCCAGCAGGTCCTCCCACCGGGCGCCGATGACGTCGAGGTCGTAGCGGGCGGCCGTCTCCAGCGCGTTGGCGCCCAGTTGACGGCGCAGGTCCTCGTCCTCGATCAGCGTGCAGATGGCGTCGGCCATCGCGTGGATCTTCTCCGGCTTCACCAGCAGCCCGTCGTGGCCGTGGGTGATCACCTCCCTGGGGCCGGTCGGGCAGTCGTAGCTGACGACCGGGACGCCCTTGCTCATCGCCTCCAGGATGACCATCCCCATGCCCTCGTGGCGGGAGCTCAGCACGAACATCGAGGCCTCGGCGAGGACGGCGCCGACGTCCTCGGCCGGGCCTTCGAGGAACACCCGCTCGGACAGGCCGCGCTTGTCGATCGACGCCTGGAGCTTCTCCTGCCGGGGGCCGCCGCCGTAGATCCGCAGCGTCCAGTCCGGATGCCGCGCCGCGACGTGGGCCCACGCGCGGATGAGCAGGTCGTAGCCCTTGCCCCAGGTCAGGCGGCCCGCGGTGACGACGGTCTTCGCGGTGAGCGGCGAGACGCCGCCGTTCAGGCGGGGCGTGGCGTTGGGCACCTGCGTCAGCACGGCCGGGAGGTCCTTGCGCGCCTTCTCGAAGGACCGCTCGTAGGCGCGCAGGTCGGCCTGCGTGAGGGTGACGACCGCGTCGTGCCTGCCGTACCTGCGGGGGATCTGCTTGCGCACCAGCGGCTGGTGCGAGGCCAGGTTCCCGTGCTCCTGAGCGACCGTGATGATCTCCGGGGGCGCGAAGCGCGCGGCGATCAGGTTCAGGCCGGGCCGGGTCCCGATGAGGATGCCGCGGCGGCGGGAGCGGATGTAGCGGACCAGCTTGAGGTCGGTGCGCAGGGTGAACCAGTGGTAGGCCGCCTCGTCCTTCGGCACGAGTTTGCTCGGGAATCGCGACAGCAGGCCCTTGCGGCGGGGCAGCCGGTCGTCGAGGTAGCGGACGCGCACTCCGGGAGGAACGGGGAAGAAGGGCTCCTCGCGTTCCCGTACGACGCTCACGATCTCGACGTCGTGGGTGCGCGCCAGATATCCGGCGAGGTTGAAGACCGTGCGGATCGTGCCGCCCATGCCGTTGGCGTGCAGCAGCAGGATGCGGATCTCATGACCGTCGGGTGGCGGCGCCGAGCGGGCACGCTGCCGGTCACGGGCCTCCAGCGCCCGCACCACCGTCCTGGCCGCTTTCCCGGCCACCTTCCTGACCACCCTGCGATGAAGAGAAGACACAGTCACGCCCCGTTCGTGTCAGATGAAGATCCCCTTTCCCTATGACGTAACCGGCAGTTGTCCCGTTGTTGTGAACTAGATCACATAGTGCCTGAAAGCCGATATATGGTCGTCCGTTTGCTGGGGGTGTTCTCCAGCGCGGCGGGCACCCGATGCACGCCGGCCTGCTCGAACACGCCTTCCGGGAGATAGGAGCAAGCGCGGTCGGGCACCCCGATAAGGACAGCGCCTCCGGCCCGGGACAGGAACGGGGTGACCCGCCGGGCCAGCGGCTCCTCGAAGTAGACGTCGCCGGCCAGCACGACCTGCTGGGACGGCGTCCCGTCGAGCAGGTCGCCCTCGGCGACGCGCACCGCCACGCCGTTGGCGCGTGCGTTCACCCTCACGGCCGCCAGCGCGTACGGGTCGACGTCGTTGGCGACGACCAGGGCGGCTCCGGCGAGCGCCGCGGCGATCGCGACGAGCCCCGAGCCGGTGGCGAGGTCGAGAACGGTACGGCCCCGCACGATCTCCGGGTGGTCGAGCACGTGCCGGGCCAGCGCCTGCCCGCCGGCCCAGGGGCACGCCCAGAAGGGCAGCCGCCCGGCGCGCTCCCACAGCTCGTACACGCGGTCGTCTCCGCCCGCGTCCCGGGTGACGAGCGGTGTGATCGTGTGCAGCCGTACCTCCGGCACGTATGGCACGGCCGCGAGCGTGGTGTGCGCGCGGACGAAATCCTCGGCGTCGTCCTCCGTGTCGTTCTCCACGGCCGCCGATCGTATCCGCACGTCCGGGGCTACGCGCCCGGGAGCCGGACGTCGTCGGCGACGGTGGAGGACGGGGTGCTGAGGACGCCGTCGAACGCGTCGAGGACGGGGGTGTGCACGTAGGCGCTCTGTATCCGGATGCGGTCGGGGCCGGGGATCCCGTGGCGCGCCTGACGGAGATCGGCGATGCTGAGCCCCAGACCGGCGTCGGCGAAGGCGGCTTCGACGCTTCCCGGCTCGGGCGGCTGCAGGGCGGTGTCGTCGATGGCGAACCCGAAGCGCGCGTTCTCGTCGGGGCGCATGTCGGCGGTGTGCCCGGTGACGCTGGTCAGGGCGAGGGCGACGTAGTCATCGCCCAGGGAGCCGTGCAGATGCTGTCCCATGGGGAGCCCGGTGAGGTGGCCGTTGAACGAGACCGGCGTCTTCTGGATGTGGGCGTTGTGGGCCGCCAGCACGATGCGGGTTCCGGGGCCGAAGCGCTCCAGGTGCCACAGGACCGACCCGGCCATGTAGACGTCGCGGGCCGAGGTGTCGGCGGTCAGGCCGGTGCCGGCGTACAGGCCGGCCATCGCGCGGAAGCCGTAGTCGGCGTGGCAGGCGGCCTCGAGCCGGCGCAGGGCGATGTCGTAACCGGCCCGATCGCCGCGGGAGACGTACAGCACCTCGACGGCGCGGAACCGGAGGAGCAGGCGCATCAGGATCGCGCTGAGGGCGTCCTGCTCGGCGCTGGTCAGACGGGTCCACGCGGGCGCGGCCGCGGCCGCGGAGGCACCGGCGAACGATTCTGCGATCCGCATCGCCGCCTGGACGACCGCTAGGGCTTCGGGATCGACCTGGCGCAGGTAGTCGGCGACCGGAGCCAGGGCGGGAAGCAGGGAACCACCGGCCGCCGGGATGTCGATTCCGGCGAAACGCACCGGCGCCGCGGCCGTGGCGTTGTGCCGGCGCATCCAGCGCAGCGGCTCCTCGACTCCCACCGGGATCGCCGCGGCGAGGTGATCCGACAGATCATGGTCCGCGCCCTCCCCCTGGGCCCAGGCGTCAAGGGGGAAGCCTTCGCTGAAGCCGTACTCGAAGGCCAGGACGGTGAAGCCGCAGCGTTCGACCAGGAACCGCAGGATGCGCCGGCGCATGAGAGAGAACTCGGTGATGAAGTGGGAGTTCTCGCCGATCGAGACGACGCGCGCGTCGCCGACGATGTCGCGCAGCGGCTCCAGGTCATCGAGTGGCGCGGCCGGGTCGAGGTGGGTGAGCGGAACGGCGCGGCTGTGAAGCCAGCCGGCGAACGGGTTGTGGCTGGACGGAGCAGGCATGCTGATGGCTCCATTCCGAAGTGCTGGAACTCTGAAGTGCTGAAACCCTGAAGGGCCGGGACTCTGAAGGGCCGGAGCGCGAGTGGATCAGCGGTGCGGGCGCGCGGCCGCCGCGTTCTCCAGGTCGTCGACGCTTCCGGACATGATCGTGCGGAGGTGTTCGGTGATGTGCCGGATCGGCCAGTCCCACCAGGCGACGGCGAGGAGGCGGTCGATGTCCGCGTCGCTGTAGCGGCGGCGGATGAGCCTGGCGGGGTTGCCGCCGACGACGCCGTAGTCGGGAACGTCGTCGACGACGACGGACCCAGAGGCGATGATCGCTCCGTGGCCGATGCGGACACCGGGCATCACCATGGCCCGGTAGCCGAACCAGACGTCGTTGCCCACCACGGTGTCGCCTCGTCCGGGCAGGCCCGTGATGAGGTCGAAGTGCTCCGCCCAGGAACCGCCCATGATCGGGAAGGGAAACGTCGAGGGGCCGTCCATGCGGTGGTTGGCGCCGTTCATGATGAACCGCACGCCCTCGCCCAGCGCGCAGAACTTTCCGATGACCAGTTTCTCCGGCCCGTAGTGATACAGCACGTTGCGCGTCTCGAAGGCGGTCGGGTCATCCGGATCGTCGTAGTAGGAGAACTCGCCGACCTCGATCAGCGGTGAGGTGATCAGCGGTTTCAGCAGCACCACCCGAGGCTGCCCGGGCATCGGATGCAGCACGGTCGGGTCGGCGGGCACCATCAAAACGTTTCCTTTCCGCAAGGACCTTCGCGGACGTCGGGGGCAGGCGTTGAGGACCTGTGCGGGCATTCGGGCACTTCACGGCATTCGGGGAGGTTCGTGGGCGGGGCGGCCGTCAGAAGCCCGCGGCCGGGCGAATGTCAGATGACCACCGATGACCCCCGCTATTGCGACAGTTGATGCATTAAGATCCTGTCACGACACCGTCTCATCGAGCAAACGGACCATCAGCGATGACTCCTTCAGCGCCGCCACCGGAGGGCGCTCAGCCCGTGCCGCCGTCCCGGCGCCGCCCCGGCGGCCGCACCGCCCGTATCCGTGAGCAGGTGCTCGACGCGGTCCTGGCGGAGCTCGGAGAGGGCGGTTACGACGGGCTCACCATGGAGGCCGTCGCGACCCGTGCGGGGGTGCACCGCGCCACGGTGTACCGGCGCTGGGGAGACGTCGGAGGCCTGCTCGCCGACGTCCTGGACGCGGCGGGCGACGACGCCTGGCAACCCCCGGACACCGGCTCTCTGGAAGGTGACCTGGCGGCGCTGAACCACGAGATCCAGGACGCGCTGACCGCACAGCCGCCCATCATGGGGGCCCTGATCGCCGCATCCTTCCGCTCCGACAAGGCCGACCACGCCCAACGGCGGCTCTGGGAAGACCGCTACGCCCGCTGCGAGACCATCGTCCACCGGGCGATCCGGCGCGGCGAACTCCCCCCGCACACCGATGCCCGGCCACTGCTCATCGCCGCCACCGCGCCCGTCTACCACCACCTGGTGCTTCTGCGCACGCCCCCCGACCCGGGCCTGCCCGGCCGCGCGGCCAGAACCGCCACCCTCGCCGCATCCGCCGGCGCCTTCGACGGAACCCCGCCGTCCGGCGACACCTGATCACTCCGTCGATCCCGTATCGGACGATCACGCCGCCCAGAGTGACATTCCACGCGGGGGAAGGTGGCCGCCTTAAAGGAGTGTGAGCTGTTCGGGCGTCGCGGCGGGCGCGGGCGGCGGAACCGGTCGCCCGCCGGGGCGCTGTCCGGCGCTGGCGCCGCGCGTCCCCGCTGTTCCGGCCCCGCGTGCCTCTGCCGCTCGGCCGCCGCGCGCGCCTGCTTCGCCGCCGGGTGGGGCCGACCGGCCGATGCCGTGCTCGCGGGCGAGCGACCGCACGATCTCGCCGATGCGTTCCCGGTAGGCCTTGGGGGCGTAGGCGCCCCTGCCGTACAGCTCCAGGTAGCGGGGGACCAGCCGGGGGTGTTCGCGGGACAGCCAGGCCATGAACCACTCACGCGCGCCGGGCCGCAGGTGGAGCACGATCGGTGTGACATGCGTGGCGCCGGCCTCGGCGATGCGCCGGACGGTGGTCTCCAGCGTCCGGGGCGAGTCGGACAGACAGGGGAGGATCGGCGCCATGAGCACGCCGCACGGAACCCCGTGCCCGTTGAGGGCGGCGCACACCTCCAGCCGCTTGCGCGGCGACGGGGTGCCGGGCTCGACGGCCCGCCACAGCGACTCGTCGGTGAACCCGATCGAGACGGCGGTGCTCACGTCGGTCACCTCCGCCGCCTCGGCGAGCAGGCCGAGGTCGCGCAGGATGAGCGAACCCTTGGTCAGGATCGAGAACGGGTTGCGGGCGTCCCGCAGGGCCGCGAGGATCCCCGGCATCAGCCGGTAGCGGCCCTCGGCCCGCTGGTAGCAGTCGACGTTGGTCCCCATCGCGATGGGGTGCCCGCCCCAGCGGGGCGCCGCCAGCTCCCTGCGCACGAGGTCGGGGGCGTTGACCTTCACGACGATCTTCGAGTCGAAGTCCCGTCCTGAGTCCAGATCGAGGTATTCGTGCGTCTTGCGGGCGAAGCAGTACGTGCACGCGTGGGTGCAGCCCCGATAGGGGTTGACGGTCCACTCGAACGGGACCCGGCTGGCCGAGGGCACCCGGTTGATGATCGACCGCGCGTGGATCTCGTAGAAGGTGACGCCGCGGAACTCGGGGGTGTCGAAGGTCCTCGCCACGGCCGACCGGGCGAACAGGGGCGTCGTCCCGCCCTGTCCGTCGCCATGACGCCCGCCGCCCTGCCCACCGCCCCGGCCACCGTCATCGTGCCCGCCGTCACCCGTGTCGACGCCCACGTCGAGGCGCAGCCCATCCCACCGCACCTTCCGATTAGAACAGAGGTTCGATGGAGATCGCAACGTGCAACGGGCGGTAAATCGCGGCCCTGGAAACGGCTAACGATCTTCATCGTTGGGCAGAACGTCGGCACATACCTTGCGTTCTGGGAGAGTTGCGCGATGGCCTGGTCGCAGGACGAAGAGCGGATGCTGGCGATGATCGAGCGGCACCTCACCGACGAGGACCCGAAGCTCGCGGCCAGGCTCGAGTCGTTCAACCACCGTGCGGAGCGCGGGCGGCAGGGGCGGAGCGCCGGCCGCCGCCGGCCCGGCCGCTCGACGGTGATCATCGCGGTGAGCTGGCTGCTCATCGCCACGTTGATCGCGACCCTGCTGGTCATGGCCCTGCGGCACGACGCCGCCGCTCTCCCCGTGTAGCTCGGGCGTCATCCGGCCCTCTCGGCACCCGGGCGAGCGCGGTCACCCCACGCCCGCTGCGCGCGCCGCCCGCCTCGGCGGCGGGATCAGGACAGGCCTTTGAGGAAGCGCGCGGCGACCGGAGCCGCCACGGCGCCGCCCATTCCGCCGCCCTCGACGACCACGGCGAAGGCCAGGTCGCCGCGGAAGCCCATGAACCAGGCGTGCGAGTCGAGTTCGGGGCCGGTGCCGAACTCGGCGGTCCCGGTCTTGCCTGCCGTCCCCCCGGGAAGTCCGGCGGCGTGGGCGGTGCCCTTGGTGACGACCGCCCGCATCATCGACCGCAGGCCCGTGACGACGTCCTGCGGCAGCTCCTTGGGAGCGGCCTTCTGCTTCATCGAGGGCACCAGTGTGGGCGGCCGCCAGGAGCCGTCCGCCACGGCGGCGGCCACGGTCGCCATTACCAGGGGACTCGCGGTGATCCTGCCCTGCCCGAAGGACTCCGCGGCAAGGTCGGCGGCGCTGGTGGCCTTCGGCATGCTGCCCGCGGTGGCCGGGACGCCGATGCGCAGCGGCTGGTTGAAGCCCAGATCGGTCGCCAGGTCGTACAGCTTGGCCGCGTTCAGCTTGTCCGCGGCGAGCGGGGCGAACGTCGTGTTGCACGAGTGGGCGTAGGAGTCGAGGAACGACAGCGACCCGAACGCCTCGTGGTCGGAGTTGCGGATCTTCAGCCCGCCGACGACCGCCTCCTTCGGGCAGGTCACCCGGCTGGACGGGGTCAGTCCCTCGGCAAGCAGCCCCGCGGCGGTGATCGTCTTGAACGTGGACCCGGGCGGATATCTGCCGTCCAGCGCGCGGTTGAACCCGCCCCTGTTGTTGACGACGGCGAGGATCTCGCCCGTCGAGGGCCTGACGGCGACGAGCGAGGCGGGTTTGTCCAGGTCGCGCACCGCGTCGGCGGCGGCGTTCTGCACTTTCAGGTCGAGACTGGTCCGCAGGTCCTTGCCGGGGGAGCCCTTCACGGAATGGAGGGTCTTCGTGGCCGGCCCCACCACCTGGATCTCGGTGGTGGGGGTGCCGGCGAGCTGCTTCTGGAACGTCTCCTGCAGGCCGCCACGTCCCACGGCGTCGCCCTTCTTGTAGGCGGCGCCCAGCTTCTCGACGTCCTTGTCCGTCGCCTTGTCGAGGAAGCCGACCAGTTGCTGCACCGAGCCGCCCACGTCGCCGCCGTCGATGCGGTGGCCGTCGGCGCCGGTGATCGCCGCCCGCTGCGGCCACGACGTCTTCAGCGCCAGATGGCTGGTCCCGTCGAGCGCGGGGTGGACCGCGGAGGGCGACCAGTCGACCTTCCAGTAGTGGTCCTTGACCACCAGCTTCAGCGACCCCTTGTAGGTCCAGTCGCCGACGTTCTTCACCGTCGCGGTGGCGGTGTAGGAGGCGGTCGCCCTGTCGTCCTTCGCCGCGCCGGTCCGCAGGTCCCGGACGACGACCTTCGTCACCGCGAGGTTCTTGGTGAGCTCGGCGTACGCCGCGTCGAAGCCGGCGGCGGGGGAGGCGAGTTCGGCCTTCATCGCCGCGAGGTCGCCCCGGGACCACGCCGCGGCGAAGCGCGACGCGGTCTCCTGCGGCGTGCCGCGCGTGTGCAGCACGTAGTAGGCCCCGCCTGCTGCCGCCCCCACCAGCACCACGGCCACGGCGGCCGAGATCGCGACAGTACGTCCTCGCGGCACGTGCACCCCCATCGACGGCCCTGTGGTCGGCAACAGAGCCTAGCGGGGTCAAATCGTTATTTACACTTCTGTTCCGCCGGCGCCCTTGACGCTGGCGCCGTATCGGGGGACGTACTCCTGCCCGGACAGCCCCTGAATCGCGGCCATGACCTCGTCGGTCACCCTTCGCCGGTCCCTGGCGTTGCCCGGCTCGCCGGTGAAGGTCATCGGCTTGCCGAACCGCACGCCGATGCTGTGCAGACGCGGCACCGTTGTGCCCGGCGGCATCACCTTCTCGGTGCCGAGCATGGCGACGGGCACGACCGGAGCGCCGGTGGTCAGGCTGAGCCAGGCCACGCCGACCTTCCCCCGGTACAGCCGGCCGTCGGGGGAGCGGGTGCCCTCGGGGTAGATGCCGAACAGCTCGCCCGCCTTGAGCACCTCCACCGCGGCGTCGAGCATGTCCTGGGCGGCGGAGACGTTCTCGCGGTCGATTTCCATCGCGCCCATCGCGCGCATCCACGCCGCGACGAGGGGGTTACCGGTGAAGTACTCCTTCTTCGCCACGAACCGCACCATCCGTGGCACCACGGCCGGCATGAAGAACGAGTCGAGCACGGACAGGTGGTTGGAGGCGAGGATCGCGGGCCCGTGCGCAGGGACGTGCTCGAGTCCTTCCAGCCGCGGCCGCCACAGCGCGTGCATGACGGGAACGCTGACGAACTTCAGGGCGGGGTAGAGCACGGCCTCTCCTTCTCCGGTCTGACGGACATACCCTAGGCCGCTCGGACCCCCGCACAGGTGTACGCCCTCTGCAACACACTCTCTCGTGTTTTGTACGGCTTCACCAACACACTGCTGTACCTACTAGTATGTACAGCATGAGCACACCGGACCGCCTGATCGAGAGCACCCGCGAACTGCTGTGGGAGCGCGGCTATGTCGGGACCAGCCCGCGGGCCATCCAGCAGCGGGCGGGAGCCGGGCAGGGCAGCATGTATCACCACTTCTCCGGCAAGCCCGATCTCGCGCTGGCGGCGATCGGCCGTACGGCCGGGGAGATGCGCGCGGGGATCGAAGAGATCCTGGACGGCCCGGGCACGGCCGTCGAGCGCGTGTCGGCCTACCTCAGGCGCGAACGGGACGTGCTGCGGGGCTGCCCGATCGGCCGGCTCACCCAGGACCCCGATGTGATGGCCGATCCGGTGCTGCGGCGGCCGGTGGAGGAGACGTTCGCGTGGCTGCGCGACCGGCTCGCGGCGGTGCTGGCCGAGGGGCGGGACCGGGGCGAACTCGACGCCGGTCTCGATCCCGTCAGGACCGCCGCGACGATCGTGGCGGTGCTGCAGGGCGGCTACGTCCTGGCCCGCGCGGCGGGCTCGCCCGAGCCGTTCCACGAGGCCGTCGACGGGGTGCTCGCCCTGTTGTCCCGCGCTTGAGACAAGGAAACCCGCCGTGTACGCGATGCAGTACGAGATCACTCTGCCCGCCGGCTACGACATGACGATCATCCGGGAGCGGGTGGCGACCCGCGGCCACGCCCTCGACGACCGGGCCGGGCTCGGCCTCAAGGCCTACCTGATCCGAGAGCGGGGCGTCGCCGGGTCGCCGGTCAACCAGTACGCGCCGTTCTACCTCTGGAACGACGCCGGGAGGATGGGCGAGTTCCTGGTCGGAGGGGGCGGCTTCCAGGGCATCGTCGCCGACTTCGGCCGCCCGGTCGTCCGGCACTGGACGGGCCTGGCCGTCGAGGCCGGCCCGGCCCGGCGGGCGGCGCCCCTCGCGGCGTCGCGGCGGCTGACGCCGATGCCCGCCTCTGCCGATCCGGCCGAGCAGGTGGCGGGCGCCCTCGCCGAGTTGCGCGATCTCGCCGGCGCCGACGGCCTGCACACCGCCGCCCTCGCCGTGGACCCTCATCACTGGACACTGCTGACGTACGCGCTGTGGGAGCGGGAGGTTCCCGGCGTTCACGGCGACGCCGAACGCTACGAGGTGCTGCACCTGTCCGAGCCCGGCCTGGCGAGCCTGCCCGAAGGCCGGGCCTGGTGAGAAGACAAGGCGCCCCGCGAGAACAGGTCTCGCGGGGCGCCCACGTCGAGGGCCGATGTGGCGGTCGCCTCCTCGGCGAGATGCACAACACGGCTCCAGCCGAACGGTATTCCGTGAAGGCGGTGATTGCGGCCCGGGGGACACAAACCACATCGGCCATGAACGACTCTAGCCGACTTTCGCCTCTGCTTTCTCCCGCCCCCCGCATCGGGCTCCGTCATCAGCGGCCCAAGCCTGCGTGCACTATCGTCGGCGGGTGACGAATTCGATCAAAACAGAACGACTTCTGCTCCGGCGCTGGCGCGAGGAGGACAAGGAGCCCTTCGCGGCGCTGAACGCCGATCCGGCCGTCATGGAGCATTTCCCGGCCACGCTCTCCCGCGAGGAGAGCGACGCGATCGCCGAGCGCGCCGACGCCGGGTTCGACGAGCGCGGGTTCGGCTGGTGGGCGGTCGAGGCGGACGGGGAGTTCATCGGCTGCACCGGGCTGCAGGTCCCCAGGTTCACCGCCCACTTCACGCCATGTGTGGAGATCGGCTGGCGGCTCGCCAGGTCCGCCTGGGGGCATGGGTACGCCTCGGAGGCGGCACGGGCGTCGCTGGAGGACGGGTTCGGCCGCCTCGGCCTGACTGAGATCGTCTCGTTCACGGCGGTGCCGAACGTCCGCTCGCAGGCCGTCATGCGCAGGATCGGGATGACCCACGATGCCGCCGGGGACTTCGACCACCCGGTGCTCCCTGCGGGGCACCCGCTGAGCCGCCACGTGCTGTACCGGATCCGCCGTCAGGCGTGAGCGGCATGCGGTTGCTGGTGCTCGGCGGCACGACGTTCGTCGGCCGATGGGTGGTCACGGCCGCCGTGGAGCGCGGCTGGCACGTCACCACGTTCACCCGCGGGCTCGCCGGGTGGGCCCACCCGGGAGCCGAGGCGGTGACCGGCGACCGGCTGCGTCCGGCCGACCTGGCCCCGCTCGCCGAGGCCCGGTGGGACGCCGTTGTGGACACCTGGGCGGGCGCGCCCCGGGTCGTGCGCGACAGCGCCCGCGCGCTGGCCGGATGCGCGGGCAGGTACGTGTACGTCTCCAGCAGGGCGGTGTACGCGCCCCCGACGCCGGTCGGCCTGACCGAGGACTGGCCCACGGTCGAGGCCTCGGCGGAGGCCGGGGACACCGACTACGCCCCGAACAAGCGGGGCGGCGAGATCGCCGTGGAGGAGGCCTTCGGCGACCGCGCCGTGCTGGCCAGGGCCGGGCTGATCCTCGGGCCGTACGAGGACCAGGGACGGCTGCCACACTGGCTGCTGCGGGCCGCGCGGGGCGGGGAGATACTCGCCCCGGGCCCGGCCGGCCAGCCGTTCCGCTTCGTGGACGTGCGCGACCTCGCCGCCTGGCTTCTCGACGCGGCCGAGGGCGGCGTGCGGGGCCCGGTCAACCTGGTCAACCCGGAGGGGCACACCACGACCCGCGACCTGCTGGAGTCCGCGGTCGCGGTCACCGGCGGGCTCGCCGAGCCGGTCTGGGTCGAGCCCGAGGCCATCGAGGCCGCAGGGATCGACCGGTGGGCGGCGCTGCCGGGCTGGATCCCGCCAGGTCCCGAGCAGGCCGGGCTCATCTGGACCGGCGTCGGCCGGGCCCTGGCCACGGGGCTGCGGTGCCGTCCGGTGGTGGAGACCGTCGCCGACACCTGGGCGTGGCTGAGCGGGTCCGGTGAGATCCCCGAGATCCCGCCCGGGCTCGATCCCGCCGAGGAGCGGGCCGTGATCGACGCCTGGCGGCGATCGGCGCGTGGGACCCGATGACGGACGACCCGGCGGTCCTGCTCGAGGAGCTCCGCGCCGCCGGGTGACGCCGGGTGACGCCGGGGCTCAGCCCGCGGCCGCCAGGTCGCGGATCGCCCGCAGCACCTCCTCGGCCCGCTCGACGTGCAGGTACTGGTGCGAGGCGCCGTCGATCACGCCCCCCTCATGCACGTTCAGGAAATCGAGCCCGACCAGGCCCGCCCCGGGCAGGAACACCACGCTCGGACCGCCGGAGCCCGAGCGGTGCAGCATCAGCCGCCGTTCCCCGACCTCGTGGAGACGCCCCAGTGGCGGGGCCGCCGTTTCCGATGACGGTCGTCTCATTCCGCCCTCTTCCGTAATGATCATTCGCATTTCTGCGAACGGTAGCACGCGTGCGATCATTTGGGCCATGGACGTGATGGAGGTGCTCGCGCATCCGGTGCGGCTGCGCGTCGTGCAGGCCCTGACCGGTGGGCGGGTTCTCACGACGGCGCAGCTGTGCGAGCGCATATCGGACGTGCACAAGGCGACCGTCTACCGCCACGTCGGCGCGCTCGCCGCCGCCGGCGTGCTGGAGGTGGACGGCGAGCACCGCGTACGCGGCGCGGTGGAACGGCGCTACCGGCTGCGTGAACGCGTGGTGATCGGCACCAAGGTCGTGGCGGCGATGTCGCCGGACGACCACCGGCGCACCTTCGCGACGGCGATGGCCGCGCTGATCTCGGAGTTCGACGCCTATCTCGGGCTGGACGGCGCCGACCCGGTGGCCGACGAGGTGGGCTACCGGCAGCACGTACTGTGGCTGAGCCCCGGGGAGCGCGCCGAGATGATCGAGGAGTTGCGCGCGGTGATCGTCGCGCGGATGCGGCACGGACCCGCGCAGGACCGCAGGCGGCACCTGCTCAGCCCGATCCTGTTCCCGGTCGAGACGCCCGCGCCGGACGCCGGGGCTTGACCGGCATCGGTGACGCCGCGCTGCTGGCCGCCGCCGGAGTGCTCGCCGGGCTGGTCGGCACCGCGGGCGGCATCACCTCCCTCATCTCCTATCCGGCCCTGCTCGCGGCGGGCCTGCCCGCCCTCGCGGCGAACGTGGCCAACATCGTCGCGCTCGTCGCCTGCTGGCCCGGCTCGGCCCTGGCCTCGCGGCCCGAACTGCGCGGGACCGGGCCGTGGCTGCGGCGCTGGGTGCCGCTGTCGGCGCTGGGCGGGGCGGCGGGATCGGCGTTGCTGTTGTCCACCCCGCCCGGTGTCTTCGCCCGCGTGGTGCCGTTCCTCGTGGCCGCCGGTTCGGTGGCGCTGCTCGCGCAGCCGTGGCTCGCCGTACGTCACGGGCGGAGCGGTTCGCCGGAGGCGGTTCTCCCCCTCGGGCTGATCGCCCTGTCGGTCTACAACGGGTACTTCGGCGCGGGGTCGGGGGTGATGATCCTCGCCCTTCTCCTGGTGACCGCCGAGCCGCGACTGCCCGCCGCCAACGCTCTGAAGAACATGCTCCTCGGCGCGGGCGCCCTGGTCTCCGCCGCCGGATTCGCCCTCTTCGGGCCCGTCGACTGGGCCGCCGTCGCCCCTCTCGCCGCGGGGCTGTTCGCGGGGTCCACACTCGGCCCTCGTGTCACCAGGCGCCTGCCGGCCGCGCTGCTGCGCTGGGTGGTCGCCCTGATCGGCCTCGTCCTGGCGGCCCGCCTGTGGGTCGCACCGGAGATGTGAGCACCGAGATCCCCGCGCCGTGTGCGGGCCCGGTCATCGGCGCCGGGATTCCCGGGTGACGACCGCGGGGGCGTTCAGCTCGCCGTCGCGCCGGCGGGGTTCGCGTCGTCGCCGAGATACGTCCCGTATCCTTCGACCACCAGCGGGCCGTCGAAGATCAGCACCTCGTTGACCAGCCCGCCCTTCTGGTTGCGGTAGTTGATGACCAGGCAATCGACGCCGGCGTAGGAGCCGAGGACCTCGAACCGCAGGTCGGGGATGCGCCGCAGCCCTTCCGTCCAGTAGGCGCGCAGCGCCGCCTTGCCCCGGATGGTCCCATCGCCACCGACGAGCTGCGCCGCGACCGGGGAACGGAACGTCACGTCCTCCGCGAAGTGAGCCAGCACCGCGTCCACGTCATGGGCGTTCCACGCCGCCACCCAGCTGTCGACGAACTCCCGCACCGCGACATGATCCATGAAGCGATTATGTCGGCCCCCGTACGCCGGGGTTCGCGCGCCTCGGCGACGGACGCGCCGACGGCCGCGTCAGCCGGACGATCACGCGCGCCCAAACCGTCGGCTGTCCGCCATCGCGGCACCGCACTACCGTGCCCATATGGATCTCTTCGCGCGCTCGTGGGCGGCATTGCGCAAGGCGGTCGCCGAGCTCCCGGACGAGGATTTCGCGCAGCCGTCCGGCTGCGCCGGCTGGCTCGTGCGGGATCTGGTGTGCCATCTGGTGATCGACGCGCAGGACGTCCTGATCACCCTCGTGACGCCCGCGGAAACGGAACCGACCCGTGACGCGGTGACCTATTGGGAGGTCTCCGCGACGCCGCCGACCGGCGACGACCCGCTGGACGCGCTGATCGTCCGGCTGGCCGCCGCCTATCAGGAGCCTCGGCTGCTGAAGTTCCACCTCGACGACGTCGGGTCCGCCGCCGGCCGCGCCGCGCGGCTCGCCGGCCCGGGACTGCGGGTCGGCACCCGCGGCGAGGTTCTCACCGCCGGTGACTACCTTTCGGCGTACGTCCTGGAGTGGACGTTGCACCACCTCGACCTGGTCGCGCGTCTCCCGAACGCGGCGCGACCGCCCGCCGAGGGGCTCGCCCGCTCCCGCGAGATGCTGGAGACAATCGCCGGGGGCGCGTTTCCTTCGTCGTTCTCGGACGAGGACGCGCTGCTGGTCGGCACGGGGCGGCGTGCCCCGACCGACGCCGAAAGGGCGGAACTGGGCGAGCTGGCCGCGAGACTCCCGTTCGTCCTCGGCTGATCGTCCGGCTGCCCGGGCAGCGTGGACGTGCGGAGGTCATGTCGCCGCGCCGCTTGACCCTGACGCAGGGTCAATCTCTCAGCATGGCGGCATGACCACGGAAACCAGTGCGATCGAGGTCGCCGGACCGCGCAGGCCGTACGGCGAGCGCGACGATGACGGAGCGCGGGCGGAGAGAGGCGACAAGGCGATGCGGCACTTCGAGATCCGGCACGACGGTGTCACGATCCCAGTGTCCCGTGATGGGCGGGGACGACCACTGGTCCTGTGCCCCGGGCTGAACTCGACACAGGCGGACCTGCACGAGCTGGCCGGGCTGCTGCGGCGCGACCACGAAGTGGTGACCTTCGACCTGAGGGGTCATGGCCTCGCCTCGGCCGCCGGCCGGTACTCCTTCGAGGACTTCCTGAGCGATCTCGCCGCGGTGATGGCGGAGCTGCGAAACCTCGGCACGTCCTCGGCGCCCGTGCTGGTGGGCTACTCGTTGGGCGCGGACCTGGCTGTGCACTATGCCTGCGAGCATCCGGAAGCCGTCGCCGGGCTTGTTCTCATCGACGGGGCCAACCCGGTGCCGGAACCGTTCATCACCGAGGCGGTCCTGCCGGACTTCCGCGCCATGTGCGAGGAATTGGCGACGCGGCACGAGGCCGTGCGGGGCACCGCGCGTCAGGTGCTGCTCACCGCGCAGGAGATTCTCGATCTGAACGTCGAGATCGATGGGGTTCGGTCCGAAATCCTCGACCGCTACAGGAAGATCTCCCGGCCCATCCGCATGATCATGTCGACCGCGATGGCCGGTGACAGCGGTGAAGGGCATGCGGGTCGGTTCAACCACAACTGGCGTGCCGGTGTCGAGCGGCTTGTCCGTGAGCGGCCGCACATCGACACCACCTGGCTCGACGCCGACCACCAGCTGGTCTTCACCCATGCCCCGGACATCGCCCGGATCATCCGGAACGCGCCAGGCCCAGCCGGCCGGACGACCTCTTGAGCGACTCCTGGAGACTGGTCTGATGCTGACCATCGGTGAGCTGGCGTCGTACGTGGGAGTGACGGTGCGCGCGGTGCGGCACTACCACGCCAAGGGGCTGCTGCCGGAGCCCGAGCGGGACCACTCCGGCTACCGCAGATACGACGCCGGCGCCGTGATCGAGCTGATCAGAATCCGGATCCTCGCCGAGGCCGGGGTCCCGCTGGCGCGGGTGCGGGAGCTGCTGCGGGCCGGTGAGGAGGAGTTCGCCGCGGCCGTCGCGGACATCGACGTGCGGCTCCAGGCGGAGATCCGGGAGCGGCAGCGGCACCGCGAGCGGATCGCCCGGCTCGCCTCCGGGGACAGCCTGGCGCTGCCTCCGGAGGTGGTCGACTATCTCGACCGGCTGCGGGCGCTCGGGATCGACGAGCGGATCGTCCGGGCCGAGCGTGACGGCTGGATCCCGCTGGCCACGCACTCACCCGCGCGAGTCCCGGAGTGGGTCGCCCGCAAGCGGGAGCAGATCGACGACCCGCGGCTCGTCGGCTTCTATCTCACCCTGAGCCGGGCTCTCGACCGGCCCGACGACGACCCGCGGCTGGTCGAGCTGGCCGACGAGCTGGCCGCCTACATCACGCGTATGGCCGACGAGCGGGGCGAGGACTATGTCGGCGACATTGACATCGAGGCGCCGCTTGTCACGCTGATGGACACGCTGGCGTTCGACACTGTGCCGCCTGCACGCCGGCTGATCGAGCTGTTGAAGCAGCGAGGCTGGACGGGCTGGACCAAGCTCGAGCGCGTGGCCCCGACGCCGGGTGTGCGTCCGGGGTAGTGCCAGTACGGACAGGAGGACACCGCGGCGCGGCGAAACGGCAGGGCCGGTCAGCGGGCGGCGCCGGGGACGCGGAGCCGGTCGACGGCTTCGCGGCGGCGCCGCTCGGGCCGCCGGTCGTACCGCGCGGTGGTGGCGGGGGAGGCGTGGCCCACGAGGGCCTGGGCGGTGGCGAGGTCGACCCCGGCGTCGAGTAGTTCGCCGATGAACGTGCGGCGGAAGTCGTGCGGCGTACGGCGGGCCGCCCCGGCGGCGGCCAGGCGCCGGGAGACGATGTCGGCGATGGCCTGGCCGGTCATGTGGGCCAGCCGCAGCCGCCCGCCCTTGTTGACGGGGCAGAACAGGGGGCCCGTCCTCCGGCCGCGCACGGCCAGCCAGAGGTCGAGGCGTTCGACGGCCTCGGCGGTCAGGTAGACCAGGCGTTCCTTGTCGCCCTTGCCGCGCACCCGCAGAGAGCGGGCGTGGGGATCGAAATCGGCCAGGGTGAGCCCGGCGATCTCGGCCCGGCGGCAGCCGGTGGAATAGAGCGCCGCCAGCATCGCGCCGTCGCGACGGCCCGCGGGGGAGTGGTCGCCGTCGCACACCTCGAGCGCGGCGGCCAGCGCCTCGGCCTCGACGTGCCGCCCCGCAGGGACGCGGGTGTGCGTGTAGGCGGGCAGGTCGGCGGCGCGCTGGTAGTCCTCGCCGCTCATCAGCCCGAGCCGCCAGGCCTCCTTCAGCACGCGGCGCAGGGCGACCAGGTGCTTGTTGACGTGGGAGGGCGACCAGCCCTGCTCCCGCATGAGCGTGCGCAGGCGGATCGTGTGCTCGTAGCGGAGCAGTTCCCAGGGCTGCCCGGCGCCGGTCGCCTCCGGGTCTCCGGTGATGAGACGGGCGATGCGGTCGAGACAGCCCTTCATCGTGCGCTTGGACTCGGGGCTCTGCAGCGCGTCGAGATACACCTGGTAGGGGTCGCGTCCGGGTCGCGCGGGGGCGCTCGGCTCGGGGACGGCGGGGGTGTTCATCACCGTGATCCTACTATGAATCTACAATGTAAAGGCGGTGGGCAGTTACAAGATCATTTACCCTGCCGCCCAAAACCCTCGACGACAATGCGAGAACCATGCGAATCGCGATTCTCGGGCCGTTACGGGTGACGGACGTCGCCATCAGAGGTGCACGCCTGCGTGTGCTCCTGATCCGGCTCGCTTTGGAACCCGGCAGAGTGGTCACCGCCGAGAGACTGATCGACGACCTCTGGGAGGAGCCGCCGGCGAACCCCGTGGCCGCCCTGCACTCCCTGGTGTCCCGGCTCCGCCGCGAGCTGCACGGGGGACTGCCGGGTGGTGTGGTGTCGCATCCGGCCGGTTATCTGCTCGACGTTCCACCGTGCGAGGTGGACGCGGCGGAGTTCGAACGCCTGGTGGGCGAGGGCCGGGCCGAGCGTGACCCTCGGCGTGCCGCCGCCTGCCTGCGTTCCGCCCTGTCGCTCTGGCGCGGCGCGGCGCTCGCCGACGCGGCGGGCCTGCCGTTCGCGCGGGTGGCGGCGGTACGCCTGGAGGAGCTGCGCCTTTCGGCCCTGGAATCCCGGATGGCGGCCGATCTTGTCGTGACGGACATGGCGGCGGCCGGCGATCTGGTGGCGGAGCTGGAGGAAGTCGTGACCGCGCACCCGCTGCGCGAGCGGTTCCACGCGCTGCTGATGCGGGCGCTGTGCGCGGCGGGGCGGCGCGGGGACGCGCTGGAGGCGTTCGAACGCGTCAGGCTGCGGCTGGCGGACGAGCTGGGCGTCGATCCCGGGCCGGAACTGCGCGCGGCACACCTCGAGGCGCTGCGCGAGGCGTCCACGGCGCGAGCCGTACCGGCACGGCCGGTACGGGGGAATGTGCCGGCGCCGGTGACGAGTCTCGTCGGCAGGCAGGAGGACGTGGCCAGGGTGCGGAGCCTGCTGGCGGCCGTGCGGCTGGTCACGCTGACCGGTCCGGGTGGCGCGGGCAAGACCAGGCTGGCGGTGGAGGTCGCAGGCGGGCTCGCCCCGGCCGGGGGCGTGTGGCTGGCCGAGCTGGCCTCCGCGGGGGACCCGGCGGACGTGGCCGCGGTCGTGCGCGCGACCATACCCGCTGCCGCGCCCGAGCCGGACGGAGAGGCGGCCGGGCGGCCCGCCGCGTCGCCGCTCGACGCGCTGGCGGAGGCGCTCGCGGGCCGGGAGCTCGTGCTCGTGCTCGACAACTGCGAACACGTGGTGGACGGCGCGGCCGAGATGGCGGAGCGGTTGCTGGCGAAGGCGCCGGGGCTGCGGATCCTGGCGACCAGCCGGGAGCCGCTGGACATTCCGGGCGAGCACCTTCATCCGGTGCGCCCGCTCGCGGTGCCGGCGCACGGGGCGGACGCGGCGCGGGCGATGGAGTCTCCGGCGGTGGCGCTGTTCGCGGAGCGGGCGGCGGCGGCCCGGCCGGGGTTCGCCGTGGACGACCGCGTGGTGGCCGACGTGATCGCGGTGTGCCGGGAGCTGGACGGTCTGCCGCTCGCGATCGAGCTGGCGGCGGCCCGGTTGCGGTCGTTCACCATGCGGCAGCTCGCGGCGGCGGTGGGGGAGCGGCTCGCGCTGCGCGGCGGCCGTACGGCGGGGTCGCGGCATCGGACGCTGCGGGCGGTGATCGACTGGAGCTGGGGTCTGCTGTCGCCGGAGGAGCGCGTGGCGTTGCGCCGGTTGTCGGTGTTCGCGGGCGGGGCGACGACGGAGGCGGTGCGGCGGGTGTGCGGGGCCGATCTGGAGACGGTCGCTTCGCTGGTGGACAAGTCGCTGGTCGTCGCGGCCGAGCCGGACGGGCCCGCGGACCGGGACGGGCGGGTGCGTTACCGGCTGCTGGAGACCGTCCGGGTGTACGCGGCCGAGCGCCTGAAGGAGGCGGGCGAGGCGCGGGCCGTACGGGACCTGCATCTGGGGTTCTTCCTGGAGTCGGCGGAGGAGGCCGAGCCCGGGTTGCGGACGGGGGAGCAGCTGCGCCTGCTGGCGATGCTGGACGCCGAGCGGGGCAACCTCGACGCGGCGCTGGGCCATGCCGTACGGACCGGGCAGGCACGGCCGTCACTGCGGCTGTTCATGGCCAGGTTGTGGGCGTGGGCGGTGCGGGGGCGCGGCGACGAGGCGGCCGGGTGGGCGCGGGCGATCCGGGCGGCACCGGGTGCGTCCGCGGCGCCCGGGCTGGAGTTGCCGTACTCGCTGTGTGTGCTGATGGCGCCAGGCGGGCCGTACGCGTCGCCCGAGGCGCTGCGTGTGGTGGAGGAGTCGGGCCATCCCGTGGCGTTGTGGGCCTGGATCGCGGGGGTCAGGCCGGCGGGCGGGGCGGCGGGGCACTGGCGCAGGGCGGTCGCGGCGATGCGGGCGTTCGCCGATCACGAGGACCCGTGGACGCGGGCGACGGCGCTTCTCATGGGTGGGGTGGGGGAGTTCGAGTACGGCAGGGCGGGGGCGAGTGCGGCCGAGGCGTGGTTGCGTGAGGCCTTAACGGGCTACCGCGCGCTGGGGGAGCGGTGGGGGCTGTCGCTGACGCTGTACTGGCTGTCTTTGGCGGCGGAGAACCGGGGGGACGCGGCGGAGGCGTTGACGCTGCTGGAGGAGGCGGCGGAGCTGGCGGGACTGATCGGGGGGATGGAGGCGATTCCCGTCCCGTTGATGCTGCGGGTGCGGCTTGCCCAGTTGCGCGCTCGTACGGGTGATCTCGCGGGGGCGGAGCTGGAGCTGGCGGGGGCCGGTGAGGTGGCCGGCCGTACGGGTGACCGGGTGGCGCTGGCGCGGGTGCGGCAGGCGGCCGGGGAGGTGGCGCGGCGGAGAGGGGAACCCGCCGAGGCGGAGGGCCTGCTGGTCGAGGCGTTGGAGCTGGCCGACGGGCAGGTGGGCGCCCCGGCGCAGTTCCTCGCCACGGTTCAGGTGGAGCTGGCCCGGGTGCGGGCGGATCGCGGTGACCGTGAGCAGGCGTGGCGGTCGCTGCGGTCGGCGCTGGAGTTGTCGGGGCGTGCGGGCGACGAGACGGTGCGGGCGGCGGTGCTGGAGGCGGTGGCGGAGTGGTGCGCGGGCGGCGGGGACCTGCCGCGTGCCGCACTGCTCGCCGGGGCGGCGCGGGCGCTGCGCGGTCTGGACGGCGCGTATGGTCGGGGCGCCGCGCCGGTGAGGTTCGTCAGGGCAGTTGCGCGCGTACCCACCGCGGGTCGGGGTTGACGTGCGATGTGCCCGCCACCACCACGGTGGGCACCGTCTCGTCGCCGCCGGTGGCCGCCCGGACCGCCGCGGCGCCTTCGGGGTCGCGCCAGATGTCGACCCAGTGCATCCGGTAGGCGTGGCGGCCGAGCCGCGTACGCAGTCGCAGGCAGTAGCGGCAGCCGGGGCGCCAGTAGACGACGGGGCGGCCGTCGGCCCGGCTGCGGCGCTGAGCCTCCGCCGCGCTTAGGGACCTCGGGAACACCAGGGGCGACAACAGGACGGCGGCCAGCAGGAAGATCAGGAGCATCGTGACGGCGCCGCCCGGGGATCCCTCGTTGGTCTGCCGCACCGCCGCGGCGAGGCCGAGGGCCAGGAAGAGGATCGGCAGCATCCATCGGCGCAGCATGGCGCTCACGCTAGCGCACCGGCTAGGGGTGTCAGCCGGGGCGGGGTTTCAGTGGTCCGCCGGAGATGACGTGGCGCGGCACGAGCATCCGACCGGCGATCTCCGAGCGCCTCGACGGCGGCGTCGATCGGACACCCGGACCGTGGTTCCACGATTCCTCCTTGACAGGTGATTCGTCCCGCCGATAGGAGTTGCATATTGCAATCACTTGTGAAAAGAGGAACTGATGGGCCGCTTCGACCCGCTGGAGCAGCGATCGTTCGGGCAGGGCGTCACGATGCGTCGCCACGCCATCCGGGGGGCGAAGGAGGCGAGCTCGTGCTGAGGCAGGTGGCCGAAGGCGTGCTGGTCCACGAGAGTGCGTTCGTGCAGAGCAACGCCGTTGTGGTGCAGGGCAGGGCCGGTGTGTTGCTCATCGACCCCGGGGTGACCGGGTCCGAGCTCGACTGCCTCGCGAACGACCTTCGCGAGTTGGGCCGGCCCGTTGTGGCGGGCTTTTCGACGCATCCGCATTGGGACCACCTGCTCTGGCACGACCGGCTCGGCGGGGCGCCCCGTTACGGCACGGCGCGCTGCGCGGCCACTGTCCGTGATCAGCTGTCGGAGGCAGATGCGAAGGCCCGCATCGCCGCCCACCTGCTGGAGACGGAAATCGCCGGGCAGGTGCCGCTGGACCTGCTCGGCCTCATCACCGGCCTGCCCGCCGAAACCGCGCAGATTCCCTGGGATGGCCCCGAGGTCCGGATCATCGAGCATCACGCGCACGCACCGGGCCATGCGGCGCTGTTGATCGCGGAACGCGGGGTTCTCGTCGCCGGCGACATGCTTTCCGATGTCTTGATTCCGATGCTCGACGTGAACGGCACCGCTGACCCGATCGAGGACTACCTCGCGGCGCTGCGGCTGCTTGAGGGCGTGGCGGGCGGCGTCGACGTCGTCGTCCCGGGCCACGGGTCCGTCGGCGGATCCGACCGGGTGCAGGCACGGATCAGCCAGGATCGGGCGTACGTGCTCGCGTTGCGGAACGGCCGAGTCCCCGCCGACCCGCGGATCGGCCCGTCGGCCAAGCCTGGCTGGGAGTGGGTGAGCGACGTGCACGAAGGGCAACTCCGGCGCCTGGGCCACTGAAGCGAACGCGACGGGACGCCCCGCCGGCGATCGGTGCGAGCCGCTTGGTGGTGTCGTCGCGGGCCTTCGCGACCCGCCCCGCCGGCGTCGTCACCCCCGCAGCAACTCGTACCGTACGGCATACGGAACCGGGGTGCGCATAGAATTCGCGGCGATGACCGAGTACAGCTCGCAGGGAGACCCGGCGCGGAGTCTGGCCCTGCTGTGGCGCACGGGGGAGCGGACCGGGCGTAAGGGCAAGCCGGAGATCGGGGTCGACCGGATCGTTCGTGCGGCCATCGAGGTCGCCGACGCCGAGGGTCTGGCCGCGCTGTCCATGCGCAAGGTCGCCGAGCGGCTCGGCGTGGGGACGATGTCCCTGTACACCTACGTGCCAGGCAAGGGCGAGCTGATCGATGTCATGCTCGACACGGCGTACGGCGAGCTGCCGGCGCCGGCAGAGGTGCCGGGCGGCTGGCGGGGCAGACTGGAGCTGATCGCGCGGGAGAACCTGGCGCTGTACCGGCGGCATCCGTGGATGCTGCAGGTGTCGTCGGTCACCCGGCCGCCGCTGGGTCCCAACCTCATCGCGAAGTACGACTACGAGTTGCGGGCGGTCGACGGCATCGGCCTGGACGACCTCGAGATGGACTCGGTCGTCACGCTGGTGAACGGCTATGTGAGCGGCGCGGCGCGGGGCGTGGTGGAGGCGGCGCAGGCGCCGGGGGACACGGGCGTCACCGACGAGCAGTGGTGGTACGCCCATGCGCCCTACCTGGCCACGGTGCTGGACCCCCGGCGTTACCCGCTGGCCGCCCGGGTGGGCGCGGCGGCGGGTGAGGCGTACAACGCGGCCTACGACCCCGGCCAGGCCTTCGAGTTCGGCCTGCAGCGCGTGCTCGACGGCATCGAGGCGTTCGTCGCGACCCGTACGGCCGGATGAGGAGCGCGCGGTCGGTGCCGCGTCCGAGCGGCTCGGCCGGTGACGCTCGCAGAGGTTCGACCACGTCCCCTGGTCTGGACACCGTTGTAAAGAGTCGGTAGGCCCGCGGCGGCTCCGCGCGTGCCTGCGTGACTACGGCCCCTCGTCCCGGGAACCTGCCCAGGCGGAGACGCGCAGGGGATCCGTACTGGGAATCCGTACGGCGGATCCGTACGGCGGCGCCGAGGGACGGAGGCAGGGCGATGGCGACCACCGCGGGCGAGGGCGGGGCCGGTCCGGCGCCGGCCAGTCTGCGCCTGCCGGGCATCGTGCTCGGGGTGGGACTCGGCGGGTTCGTCGACGGCATCCTGCTGCACCAGATCCTGCAGTGGCATCACATGCTGAGCAGCACCGACAGCGACCACATCGGGGTGAAGTACTACAACCCCCGCACCGTTTCCGGGCTGGAGATGAACACCGTCTGGGACGGCGTCTTCCACGCCGTGTGCTGGCTCGCGGTCCTCATCGGGCTCGCGATCCTGTACTCCAGGGTCACCCGCGACCGGCGCCGGGTGTGGACCTCGCGGGTGCTGTGGGGCTGGATCCTGGCGGGCTGGGGGATCTTCAACCTCGTCGAAGGCGTTCTGGACCACCACATCCTGGGCATCCATCACGTCCGCGGTGGCCCTCACCAGCTGTGGTGGGACATCGGCTTCCTCGTCCTGGGCGCGCTGCTGCTCGCCGGGGGCTCCCTGCTCGCGCGCAGCGGCCGGTCCTTCGATCCCGCCGAGACCCCCGCATGATGGGCCCCGCATGATGGGCCACGGTGTCATGGACCACGGCGCGCACGTCGCGGGGTTGTCCGGTGTGCTGCTGCCGGTCCTCGCCCTGCTCGCGTACCTGCACCTGGCCGGCCGGGCACGCCGCCGCAACCCGGTCCTCGGGTGGAGCCGGTGGCGTACGGCGAGTTTCGGGACCGGGCTCGCCCTGACGGCCGTGGCGCTGTCACCACCTGTCGCGCCCTTCGCCCACGCCGACTTCCGCGGGCATATGGTCCAGCACCTGCTCATCGGGATGTACGCCCCGCTCGCCCTGGTGCTCGGCGCCCCGGTGACCCTGCTGCTGCGGACCCTGCCCGTCGCGGGGGCGCGGCGGCTGTCGGCCGTCGTGCACGGCCGCCCCGCCCGGCTGGCGGCCCATCCGGCGATCGCCCTGCTGCTGTCCACCGGCGGCGTCGTGGTGCTGTACTTCACTCCGCTGTACGACGCCGTCACGGCCCGGCCCGCCGGGCACTGGCTGCTGCACGTCCATTTTCTGCTGTCGGGATGCCTGTTCGCGCACGTCATCGCGGGTCCTGACCCCGCGCCCGCCCGGCCTGGCGTCCGTGCGCGCCTGGTCTACCTCGGCTGCGCGATCGCCGTGCACGCCGTCGCCGCGCAGCTGATGTACGGCGGTTTCTGGGTGGACGTCCACGCCCCGATCCCGGAGGTGCGGGGCGGCGCGGAGATCATGTACTACGGCGGCGACATCGCCGAGCTTCTTGTCGCCGCCGCGCTCGTCTCTACCTGGCGTCCAGAGCGCCGCCCCCGGCCCGGGCGCGGGGCCCTCGCCCGCGGGTAGCCGATGGGCCGCGTCCGCGAACGATTTCACCGCCGGTGGTTACGGGGAGGTGACCACCGGCGCGGCGGTGGCCGGCTGCTCGGTACGCGGGCGGCCCTTGATCCAGGCGAGGGAACCCGGCCTGCGAGCCTCACGGCGGATCTTCAACAGGGCGAACTTGCAGGTCAGCTCCTTGTACGCCGCGCCCATGCGGCCGTCGAAGTGGACGTTCGTCGCGGTGTCGTCCTTGCGGGCGAACTGCCGCAGGCCTGCCCGCCGGCCGAGGCTGACGCACGACCCGGTGAAGGCCAGGTCGATCACCGCGGGAGCGGTTCCCGCGATGCGGCTGAGCACGGTGTCGGCGGCCCGTGCCCCGAGCGGCCCGGCCGCGTAGCAGCTCATCCGCAGCGGCCGGCCCGACGGTGCGGCGGCGTCCCCGGCCGCGACGACGCGGTCGTCGTCGATGCTGGTCAGCGTCTCGTCGGTGAGAAGCCGGCCGAGCGCGTCGGTGCGCAGTCCACTGGCGGCCGCCAGCTTCGGCACCCCGAAACCGGCCGTCCAGATGGTCAGTGCGCTCGCGCGCACCACACTGCCGGCGGAACCGTCGGCGAGGACGACCGCATCCGGCCGGACCTCGCTCACCACGGCGGCCTCGATCACGACGACGCCGTGCCGGGACAGCCACTTGGCCACGGAACGGCGCCCCGGCACGCTCAGCGACGGCGCCAGGGCCCCGCCACACACCAGCGTGACCCTGCGCCCTTGCTCGGCCAGCTCGGCGGCCGTCTCGACACCGGTCAGCCCGCCGCCGACCACGGTGACCGCGGCGGCGGGGGGCAGCTCCCGCACCCTGGTACGCAGCCGCCGCGCGGATTCGAGTTCAGCGACGCCGAGGGCGAATTCGGCCGCGCCGGGCACCGATGACGGTATCGCCCCGGTGCTGCCGACCGCGTAGATGACGTGGTCGTAGTCGAGCGCGCGGCCCGACGCCAGCCGCACGGTGCGGGCGGTGACGTCGATGCGCGCGGCGTTGTCGACGACCAGCCGGACGCCCTCACCGAGCAGCGTGCCGTAGTCGGCCGTGGCCTCGCCGGTGCCGGCCGCGAACTGGTGCAGCCGGATTCGGTTGACGAACTCGGGGCGGGGATTGACCAGAGTGACGTCGACGTCGGGACGCATCCGTAGACGGTTGGCCGCGAGCGTGCCGGCGTAACCGCCGCCGATGACGACGACCTTGTGGGGTGTGTGGTGTCCGGGCGTGGACATGAACGGGTTCCCTTCTCGACTGCAGCGCGGGTTCGAGGCTTCGCGACCCGACGGGGGTGGCCCTGTGCGCTGAGGCCCTGTGCGCTGACCGGTTCTCACCAGTCCGACAACGCGGCACCCCGGAATGTGAGGCGAATCGTGCGCTCTTTGATCCGTCTTTGGGACAGGGTGCGCGGCCTGACGCTCCTGGAGCGTACGGTCAACGGTCGCCCCGGTCTGGTCGCCCAGCAGGACGGGGTCACCGTGTCGGTGTACGCGTTCGAGGTGGCGGGCGACCGGATCACGCACATCTGGGCGGTACGCAACCCCGACAAGCTCCGCCCATGGACGATGGGCTGGCGGCAGTAACGCACCGGCCTGCCACCGCGGGTGCGGGGCAGGCCGGTGACGACGGGGGAAGGGTTCTCAGGCGCGGGCGGCTATCCGCGTGAGGAGTGGCTGGACGAGACGCGCCGCCAGGGGGCCGAAGGCCGCCAGGATCAGGACGTACGCCGCAGCGAGGGCGCCCAGGTCGGGGTGGGCGCCGGCGGCCACCGCCAGCCCGGCGATGACGATGTTGAACTCGCCGCGGGGGATGAGCGCGATGCCCGCGCGGACCCGCCCGGCGCGGGCGATGCCGGCCCGGCGGGCTGCGTAGACCCCTGTCAGCAGTTTGGTGATCATCGTCACCAGGGCCAGGCAGACGGCGAGGCCCGCGGCGGGAAGGATCTTGGTGGGATCGGTCTGCAGGCCGAAGAAGACGAAGAAGACCGCGGCGAACAGGTCGCGCAGCGGCGCGAGGAGCGCCTGAGCGTCTTCGGCCAGTTCGCCCGACAGCGCGATGCCGACGAGGAACGCGCCGACCGCGGCCGACACCTGCAGTTGCTGGGCGAGCCCGGCCACCAGCAGCGCCAGCCCGACCACCTTGAGCACGAGCACCTCGGAGTTGGGGCTGGCCACGAACGCCTCGATGTAGCGGCCGAAGCGCAGCGCGACCAGCAGTACCACGCTCACCGCGGCGAGCGCGATGGCCACGGTGACCGCTCCGGCGACCGCGCTCAGGCCCGCCAGCATGGCGGTCAGGACCGGCAGGTAGACCGCCATCGTGAGGTCCTCGAAGACCAGCAGCGACAGCACCACGGGGGTCTCCCGGTTTCCGATCCAGCCCAGGTCGGACAACACCTTGGCGGTGATACCGGAGGAGGTGGCGTAGGTGACGCCGGCCATGGCGACGGCGGCGACCGGTCCCCAGCCGAGGATCAATGCGCAGATGGCGCCGGGCGTCGCGTTGAGCACGAGGTCGACCAGGCCGGCGCGGGCGTTGCCCTTGAGGCTGGTCACCAGTTCGTCGGCGTTGTATTCCAGGCCGAGGGTGAGCAGCAGCAGGATGACGCCTAATTCGGCGCCGGTGGCGGTGAACTCCTCGCTGGTGGCCAGCGGGAGGATGCCACCGGTGCCGAAGGCCAGACCGGCGATGAGGTAGAGGGGGATGGGGGAGATGCCGACGCGCAGCGCCAGTGCTCCGAGGATGCCGAGTCCGAGGACGACGGCGCCGAATTCCAGGAAAAGTATGGCGGTATTGTGCACGCGCTGCCCTCAGCCGCTCGCGAAGATGTCGGCGACGGCGGCGGTGCTGTCCTCGCTGCCCACCACGACCACGACGTCGTCCTCGGCGAGGACGAAGTCGGGGGCGGGGCTGGCGAAGACGCGCCCGGCGCGGACGACGGCCACGATCGAGGCTCCGGTGCGGGTGCGCACCTGCGCATCGCCCATCTGCCGGTCGGCGTAGGGGGAGCCGGGCGCTATCGGCAGCTGGAGGCTGACCAGTCCCTCGACCTCGCGGTGCAGGGCGTTGAGCCGCTGGACGATGCGGGGGGCGCCGAGCAGCTCGACGAGCGCGTCCGCCTCCTCGTCGTTGAGTTTCACCGTCTCACAGGCCCTGTCGGGATCGTCGGGGTCGTAGATCACCAGGTCGCGCCGCCCGGTGCGGTGGGAGACGACCCCTATTCGCCGTCCCGAGCGCGTGGTGAACTCGTGCCGCAACCCGATCCCCGGCAACACCGTCTGCTCGACATCCACGGCGCTGCTCCTCCGTTCGATAAGTAAATACTTGTCCAGTGAACCTACCAATCACGGGCAGAGGTCTGACTTCGGGCCGTCTTCGCACGTGTTGTTGCCGGTATGGCAAGCTGGCGACGTGGACGACGACCTCGAGCACGCGCTCGTTTCGGTCGGGCCCCGGCTGCGCGCGCTGCGCCGGCAGCGCGAGACGACCCTGGCCGACCTGTCGGCGGCGACCGGCATCTCGGTGAGCACGTTGTCACGGCTGGAGTCGGGCGCCCGCCGGCCGACCCTCGAACTGCTGCTGCCCCTGGCGCGGGCCCATGGTGTGACGCTGGACGAGCTCGTGGACGCCCCGCCGACCGGGGATCCGCGCATCCACCTGCGCCCGGTCGTGCGCAACGGCATGACGATGCTGCCTTTGACCCGCAGGGCCGGGGGCATCCAGGCGTACAAGCTGGTGATCGCGGCGGGCAGCGGCAGGAGGGAGCCGGAGCCGAAGACCCACGAGGGGTACGAGTGGCTCTATGTGCTCAACGGGCGGCTGCGGGTCGTCCTCGGCGAGCAGGATCTGGTGTTGTCACCGGGGGAGGCGGCCGAGTTCGACACGCGGTTGCCGCACTGGTTCGGCGCCGCCGATTCGCGGGCGGTGGAGTTCCTCAGCCTCTTCGGCAGGCAGGGCGAGCGCGCGCATCTTCGTGCCCGCCCCGCACCGCGGTGACCCGGGAACGGGAACGATCGGCCCCGCTGCTGAGCGGGCCGGGGGCTGCCGGGGGTCAGGTTCCCAGGTGTGCCGCGGCGACCCGCTTCGGCACCACCATGCGCCAGGCCTCGGTCACGATCTCGGCGAGTTCGGCGGTGTCGAGCCCGGCGAGGCGTGCGCACACCCAGTTGTACCGCTCGTCCGACGGCCGGGGCATGAGGAACCTGCCGGGGTCGGAGGCGACCAGCGCCGCGCGTTCCTCCTTGGGGAAGGCGAAACCCATGAGCGTCTCGTCGCGGGACAGCGAGACGTAGACGATGCGCCCCACACGGAACTTGACGCGGTCGCGGATCAGGTGCTCGGTGGTGCGTGGCAACGACATCGCCACCTGACGCACGTCCTGGGTGGTCACCACGGTCGCCTCCCGGTGGGTGCGTGCGCGACGGTGCGGCTCACTGTCATGCTGCGGCTGTCACAGCGCGGCTCACTATAGCGTCGGCGTCGCCGAGACGGCCGCGGCCGCCCGCGACCGGGCCCGGGCCCGGTACAGGGACACGGCCGGCACCAGGGAGCCGAGGGAGACGACGACGATGACGGCGCCGAAGATCTGGAAGGTCTGCACCGCTCCCAGACGACGGACGGCGAACCCGGCGGCGACGGCGGGCAGTGAGATCGCGGCGTAGGCGACGATGTAGAAGGCGGCCATGACCTGAGCGCGCCGGTCCGGCGGCGCGGCGGCGCCGACGGTGCGCAGCGAGCCGAACATCCCGAAACCGACGCCGACGCCGATCACCACGCTGGCCACGACGAACAGGGCCGCGCTGCCGGCCGACAGCGACCAGGCCATCAGCGCGATGCCTGCGGTGAGCGCGAGCGCCCCCCAGGCGATCTGGACGGCCGGGGCCCGCCTCCGCGCGATCAGCGGCGGCACCGCGGAGGCGCCGCCCAGGGCCAGGATGGCCAGACCGGCCGCGAGCCGGCTCTGGGTGTGCAGCAGAGCGGGGGCGAGCGTCCCGACGAGCCCCAGATAGAGGCCGATGATCGACCAGGTGCAGGCGATGCCGAGGCCGGCGAGCGTGAAGGGGGCGATGATCTGCCGTGGGACGCCGGGGGCGGCGATCCGGAACCCGGTGCGGGACTCGCCGGTCACGGTCTCGGGAACCCCGAGCATGCCGAGCAGCAGGACGACGATCAGTACGGCGAGCACGAGGAACGGGGTCACCAGCGGTCCCGGCGCGTACTGCACGAGCACCGCGCCGAGCAGGCCGCCGACCCCGACGCCGAGGGCGCTGGCGACGACGTTGTAGCGGCTGGCCCTGCCGGGGTCGCCGCCCTGGTGCAACTCCAGCAGGGCCGCGCCGGACGCGCTGATGGCGATCCCGGTGGCCAGGCCCTGTACGGCGCGGGCGGCGAACAGCCAGCCGGCGCCGGGCGCGCACATGAACACCGCCATCGAGACGAGGAGGCCGGCCAGGCCGGCGCTGATGACCGGCCGGCGGCCCCAGGTGTCGGAGACCCGGCCGAAGGCCAGCAGCGAGACCAGCACTCCGAAGCAGTACGTGGCGTAGATGAGCGTCACGGTGGAGGTCTGCAGGTGCCATTGGGCCGCGTAGAGCCTGTACAGCGGGGACGGCAGGGCCGATGCGGCGAGGCAGAGCCCGATGACCCCTGCGGTCAGCGCGAACGCGGGCCGGGGTCCCAGCCGCCTCGCGGGCGGAGCAGCGGAGGTGTCGTTGTTCACGCTCATCAGCCTGGCCGGGTGCCCGGCGCCCGGCCAGTGGCAGAACTGCCTGCCTACATCAAGATCCTGCCGCTACCGTGGAGGCATGAGAGCCGGCACGGGGGTCGTGGCCCTCGCCGTCACCGCGGACATGCCGATGTTCGAGCTGTCCATCGCCTGCGAGATCTTCGGCACCGACCGCCGCGACCTCGCCGACCCCTGGTACGAGCTGCGGCTGTGCGCCGCCGAGCCGGGAAGGACGCGAACGCAGAACGGGTTCGTCCTGCACACCCCTTACGACCTGGAGGCGCTCGCCGCGGCCGGCACGGTGGTGGTCCCGGCGTTGCCGGCTGACGCCGTGCTGTCCGGTGCGCCGGTCGACCCGCGGCTGCTGAGGGCGTTGCGGGAGGCGCACGCGAACGGGGCCAGGATCGTCTCGTTGTGCACCGGCGCGTTCGTTCTGGCCGCGGCCGGGCTGCTTGACGGCCGGCGTGCCACGACGCACTGGATGTACGCCGACGTCCTCGGCGCGCGCCACCCTCGGGTGCGGGTCGATCCCGCCGTCCTCTACGTGGACGAGGGTGACGTGCTGACCAGCGCCGGCCGCAGCGCGGGGATCGATCTGTGCCTGCATCTCGTCCGGACCGACCTCGGCGCCGAGGTCGCCAACCAGGTCGCCCGCCGCATGGTCGTGCCCGCCCATCGGCCCGGCGGGCAGGCGCAGTACATCGAGGCCCCGGTGCCCCGCTCCGGCGACGACGGGCTGGCCCCGGTGCTGCAGCGGGCGATCGAGCACATGGATCAGCAGCTGACCGTCGCGCAGATGGCCTGCTGGGCCGGGGTGAGCGCGCGTACCCTGGTGCGGCGGTTCCACGACGCCACCGGCACCACGCCGCTGCGCTGGCTGCACGCTCAGCGGCTCGCGCGCGCCCGGCACCTGCTGGAGGCGACCGACCTGCCGGTCGAGCGGATCAGCCGGTTGTGCGGCATGGGCACCGCGGGCAACCTGCGCCACCACTTCACCAGGGCCGTCGGCGTGACCCCCATGGAGTATCGGCGGGCCTTCCACGGCCGGTCTCCGCTCGCCGGGTCGTCCGTCAGCAGCGCGAGGTCGTGTCGCTGATCCACCGCGACGTCTATGCCGTTCTGCGCCCCGGCTGGCCCTGCGCACCTCTCAATGAGGGCGCAAGCCGCCGGGTGGCAGGCCCGGCGGTCCGGGACCGCGAAGCGTTGACTTTGTCTCAAGGTATGACTCACTATGTTGCTACAAAGCTTGAGACAAAGGAGGCGCTATGACCGACGAATCGTTATCGGACGCCGACCGGCCGGCGCGTGCGGCCGATCTGCGACTGGCGAGCGAGTGGCTGGCCCGGCACGACCTGGCCGGCGCCCGCCCGACCCCGCTGCTGGCCGACCGGCTGGCGGCCCGCAGACGCGCCCGCCTCGCCGCCCACCTCATCCTGGCCGTGCTGATCATCGCGAGCGCGCTCGCCGCGTCCTACGACCGGCTCGCCAGTTCCGCCTTCGGCGGCTTCCAGCCGCATCGACCGCTGCCGCTGCTGGCCCTGACCGCGTCGGTGGCCGGGCTGCTGCTGGCACAGTCGCTGCTCGACTGGTGGGTGCGACGCGTCGACCAGCGGGCGGGCGCGTCGCTGTCCCGCAGGGCCGCCCATCTGATCCAGCCCGGCTGGCGGGCCGTGCTCGGCCGGCCGTACGCCGTCTTCGCGGTCGCCACGTTCGCCGGTGCGATGGTGCTGGCCGGGAGTGCCCTGGCCGTTCCCGACCCCACCGTGCGGCAGCTGGCCGTCGTCCTGCTGATCGGCCTGCTCGGCGTGACGGCCATCATCGCCATGCAGCTGCGCCACCTGCTCAGGCGCCCGGTCGTGGCGGAGGACGAGGAGTCGCTGACCGCCGACGTCATCATGCGCGTCGAGGACGCCCGCGACCTCACCGTGCCGAGCGCGCAGTGGTCGCTGCCCATGGTGCTGCTGTTCGGCACCGCGCCCGCCTGGTGGAGCGCCGCTGCGGTCGCCTACCTGATCCTGGGCCTGGTCGCGTGCGTCGCGCTCCATGCCAAGACGCCGTCGAGCGCGACGGTGGCCCGGCGGGCCATGAGCGTCCGATGATCGTCATCGACGCGGCCTCGCCGGTGCCGCCGTTCGAGCAGCTGCGGGCCCAGCTCGCCCGGCAGATCCAGGACCGCACGCTTGCCGTGGGTGCCCGGCTGCCGACCATCCGCCACCTCGCGGCCGACCTCGGCCTGGCCGTCAACACGGTCGGCCGGGCCTACCGGGAGCTGGAGGAGGCGGGGCTGATCGAAACGCGCGGGCGGGCGGGCTCGTTCGTGTCGGCCGCCGGGGAGGAGGGCCGGGAGCGGGCCCGCCGGGCCGCCGCCGACTACGCGGCCGTGATAGCGAGCGTCGGCATCGACGCGGGCGAGGCGATCCGCATCGTACAGGCGGCTCTGGCGTCCGGCACGGCAGCACCGGCCTCGTCATGACCGCGACCCGGCCGCGGAGTCACGCCGCCGGGCGCGCGACGTCGGCGTAACGGCCGATCAGCGTAGTGGTGCCGTACTGTCCCGTGAAGCATGGTGAGCCGTTGGTGCTGGTGCACCCGCGCTTGGCTGTCAGGATGGCTGGACTCGGTCGAAGAGGGCAAGCGCGTCGGCGGGGTCCGGGCTCACGAGGCGTTCCAGGCCGGCCGTCGTGATCTTCGCCCACCTGCCGGCCCGTGCCCACATCTGTTCCTCGAAGGCGCGGACGGCCTCGTCCAGATCTCCACGGCAGGTGGCGATGGACTCGGCGAGTTCGGCGCCTTCCAGCATCGCGAGGTTCGCGCCCGCCCCCAATGGGGGCATCAGATGGGCGGCGTCGCCCAGTAGCGTCACCCCGGGGACGTGGGTCCAGGTGTGGGACACGGGCAGGACGTAGAGGGGGCGGTGGACGAAAGCGGTGCCGTGGCGGAGGAGGTCGAGGACGGGAGCGGCCCAGCCGTCGAACAGTGCCAGCAGGCTCGATCGCACGGCTTCGACGTCGGCCGGGTCCAGGTCCGTGTGCCAGTCCAGCGGCGCGCGGAACTGGGCGTACACCTTGACGTGGCCGCCGCTGTTGCGCTGGGCGACGAGACCTCGGTTCACCCCGTACACGGCCACGGAGCCGTCGCCGATCAGCCGGGCGAGGCCGGGGTGGCGGGTGTCGACGTCGTCGAGGGAGGTTTCGACGTAGGTGACGCCGGTGTAGTGCGGCGTCACCGAGGAGACTGCCGGGCGTGTCCGGGACCAGGCGCCGTCCGCGCCGACCACGAGGTCGAACGTCTCCTGTCGCCCGTCCGCGAAGTGGACCGCAACGCCCTCCCGGGTCCCCGGCACCACCTGCGTCACGCTCCGCCCCCACTGAACGTCGAGAGGGCCGAGCAGCAGGTCACGGAGTTGCCCGCGGTCGATCTCGGGATTGGCCCGGTCATCTGGACGGGGCCGCCAGTCGCGCAGGACGGTGCCGTCCGTGTCCAGGATGCGCATGGCCTGCCCCTCGGGGCGGGACAGCGCCTGGAACTCTGTCAGCAGCCCCGCCTTGTGCAGCGCGAGCTGGCCCATCCCCTCGTGCAGGTCCAGCGTGCCGCCCGGGGGGCGGGCATCGGGGGCGGGATCGCGTTCGAGGACGGCGACGGGGTAGCCGTGGCGGTGCATGACGCGGGCGAAGGTAAGGCCGGCCGGGCCGCTCCCGACCACGGCGATACGGTGTCTCATGTCGATACACCGTATTTCCCTAATACGGTGTATCGCAACAGTACGATGTAGCCCATGACCGTGTGGGACCGGCCGGAGCCGCCGACTCGACCCGCCCCGCTCGATCGCGAGCGGATCGTCGCCGCCGCCATCGCGCTGGCCGACGAGGGCGGGCTGGAGGCGGTGTCGTTGCGCAAGGTCGCCGCCCGGCTCGACGTCGGCCCGATGCGGCTGTACGGATACATCTCCACCAAGCAGGAGCTGTTCGACCTCATGGTGGACGAGGTCTACGCCGAGATCCTCCCCCAGGAGCAGCCCGGTGACTGGCGTGAGGTGCTGCGCGCCCTCGCCCACCGCACCAGACACGCCGCTCTCCGGCACGAATGGCTGGCCGACCTGCTCGGCGGCCGCCCGGCCCTGGGCCCGAACGCCCTCGCCGTGGGCGAGGCCACGCTGGCCGCCCTGAACAGCCTCGCCGACATCGACACCGCCATGCGCGCGGTGGAGACTGTCAGCGCCTACTTCACCGGGGCGATCAGGCGCGAGATCGCGAGCCTGCGGGCCGAGCGCGCCACGGGCCTGTCGAAGCACGACTGGCAGCGCGCCTCCGGCCCGCGGCTGACAGGGATGTTGGCCACCGGTCGCTTCCCGGCGCTGACCAAGGCCGTGTACGACGGCACGGACGTGGACGCCGAGGCGTCCTTCGCGACCGGCCTGGAGTGGGTCCTCGACGCCGTGGCCGCCAAACTCACCCGGCCGCCGGTATGACGCTTAAAGCGAGCTCGGGGCCCGGTGCCCATAGGGCCGTGAAGGCCGCCCTCTACCGGCAGCCGGCGGCGCGGGCGAGGAACAGGGCGCGCTCCCGCTCGTTGCCGGTCAGGGCCGCCGCCCGCTCGAACTCCCGCCGCGCCTCGTCCGTACGGCCCAGCCGGGCCAGCAGGTCTCCGCGTACGGCGGGCAACTGCGGGTAGCCCCGAAGGGCCTTGTCGGCGGCGACGGCGTCGGCGACCTCCAGCCCCCGGGCGGGGCCGTCGGCCATCGCGACCGCGACGGCGCGGTTCAGCTCCACCACGGGGGAGGGTGAGACGTGGGCGAGCACCCGGTAGAGGGCGGCGACGCGCTCCCAGTCGGTGTCCTCGGGGCGGGGCGCGCGGGCGTGGCAGGCGGCGATGGCGGCCTGCAGGGCGTAGGGGCCGAAGGCGCCGCCGAGCGACTCGGCCCGCTCCAGCGCCCGCAGGCCGCGGCGGATCAGAAGCCTGTCCCACAGCCGCCGGTCCTGGTCGGGGAGCAGGACCGGCGCGCCGCCGGGCCCGGTGCGGGCGCGCAGACGGGAGGCCTGCAGCTCCATCAGCGCGGCCAGGCCGTGCACCTCGGCTTCGCGGGGGAGCAGGCCCGCGAGGAGGCGGCCCAGGCGCAGCGCCTCGTGGCAGAGGTCGGGGCGGGTCCAGTCGTTTCCGGCCGTGGCCGAGTACCCCTCGTTGAAGATCAGGTAGACGACCTCCAGCACGGACGCCAGCCGCTCGGCCGGCGCCGGCATCTCGAACCTGACGCCCTTGGCGGCCAGGGTGCGCTTGGCGCGGACGATCCGCTGCGCCACCGTCGGCTCGCCGGCCAGGAAGGCCCTGGCGATCTCCCCGGTGCTCAGGCCTCCGAGCAGGCGCAGGGTGAGCGCGACGCGGGCGTCGGTCGTCAGCGCGGGGTGACAGGCGGTGAAGATGAGCCGCAGCATGTCGTCGCGGATGTGGTCATCCATGTCGGCGTCCGGGTCCGGTTCCGGCCTGCTCTCGATGTCGCGCCCGATCTCCTGGAGCTTGCGCTCGTAGCGGCTGCGCCGCCGCAGGTGGTCGATCGCGCGGTGCTTGGCGGTGGCCATCAGCCAGGCGCCCGGGTTCTCCGGCACGCCCGCCTCCGGCCACTGCTCCAGCGCGATGAGCAGCGCGTCCTGGGCGAGTTCCTCGGCCAGGACGACGTCGTCGACGAGGCGGGCCAGCCCCGCGACGAGCCTGGCGGATTCGATCCGCCAGACCGCCTCGATCGCGCGGTGCGCCGCGAGCAGCGCGTCGGTTCCCGTCGTCGGGGAGCCGGGCATCGGAGAGCCGGTCATCGGGGTGCTCAGGCCGGCGGGGCGAAGTCCTCGGGGCCGAGCACCTTGACCACTTCGGCCTCGCCCTCCCAGCCTTCCCACAGGTCACGGTGCAGGCGCATGAAGCGGGCGGTCCACTCGACCGCCTCCTCCTTGGTCCGCACGTCGTACAGCGCGTAGCTGATCAGCTCCTTGGACTCGGCGAACGGGCCGTCGGTCACCTTCAGCTCGCCCTCGGCGAGCCGTACGGTCGCCCCGGACGTGCTGGGGGCGAGGCCGGCGGTGTCGAGCAGGGCCCCCGCGACGGCCGCCTCCTGACCGAGCTTCGCGATGGCCTCCATGAGGTCCGCGGGCGGCGGGGTGGCGGGCTGGCCGGCCCTGAGCAGAACCATGTATCGCATCGTTCGTCTCCTTCCGGTCTTGATCTATCAGGTGCTTGTGGGACGTGTCAGGCGTTTCGGTACGCGTGCGCGGCCAGAGCGCTGATCCAGGCCCAGCCGAGCACCACGGCGGCGGTGAAGGCGAGGTTGGACCAGGCCACGCCCGCGGCGGAGACCATGGACAGGAAACCGGCGGCGAACAGCGCGCCGGTCATCCGCGAACTCCACGCCCAGGCCGCCCGCCCGCGCCGGGCGAAGCGGCGGGCCAGGACGAAACAGGCCGCGACCAGGCAGGTGAATCCCACGCCGCCGGAGGCGAGGTGCGCGACGCCGTGCCAGGTCACCTCGCCGCCGGGCACGCCCCGGGGGAAGCCCTGAACCGGGTCGGCGCGGAAGGCCCCGGCCGCCAGCAGGCTCAGGCCGTAGACGGCCAGCAGGCGGGGAGCCCAGCCGCGGCCATGGGCCCGGCGCAGTCCCACGGCGAAGGCGATGGTCATCGCCCCGGCCAGGACGAGGTTCGTGATGTGGATCCAGCCGAGGTCGCCGTTGGCGAGCAGGCTCCAGGCGTGCCGGGTCAGGTCGAATCCGTCACGGGTCAGAGCCTCGGTCAGCGACACCCCGGCGTAGACCGGGCCGGCGATCACGCCGTATCCCAGCAGGCTGCGGGTGAGGCTGGTCTCGCGGTCGCAGGGGCGGGCGGCGGCGCGGGCGTGAGCGGTGGTGGCGGTCATGGGGGTCGTCCCTTCGTCCGTGGGCCGGTCCCTCACCGGCCCTTCACCCACTCCTCGAACGGGACGCCTCAGGATCGACATCTCTCCCGGATTTCTTCCAAGATTTTTTCCCGGGGGTCCCTCGCGTCGCGGCCGTTGTGATGCCATGAGCGGTGTGCAGGCCCTCCGGGCCGGCCACGTGCACCGCGGCGGCGACCTGCCGCGGCGTGATCGCCGCCGCGCGGGTGACGCCACCTGGGTGACGGCACCTGGGTGACGGCAGGGTTCGCCACCATCGCCGCCGGCCACTACTGGCGCCGGCCCGAACCCGCGGAAAGGGAGCGTCCCCATGACGAAGGTCCGGTTCACCCACATCGGGGGCCCGACCGTGCTCATCGAGGTCGACGGCTGGCGCCTGCTGACCGACCCGACCTTCGATCCCCCCGGCCGGACCTACGCCTTCGGGTGGGGAACCTCCTCCCGCAAGCTCGCCGGTCCCGCCGTCGCGCTCGACGAGCTGCCCCCCATCGACGCGATCCTGCTCACCCACGAGCAGCACGGCGACAACCTCGACGACACCGGCCGGACCCTGCTGCCGGACGCCGGCACGATCGTGACGACCTCCTCGGGTGCCCGTTCCCTGCCGTACCCGGCCCGTGGCCTGCGAGCCGGGCAGGCGACCCGTCTGCAGGACTCCGGCCGCCCGCCCATCGACATCACCGCCACGCCCTGCCGGCACGGACCCCCGTTCAGCAGGCCGATCGTGGGCGAGGTCGTCGGTTTCGCACTCACCTGGCCCGGGCAGGAACACGGACCGCTGTGGATCACCGGAGACACCGTGTATCACCGGGCGCTTCGCGACACGGCCGCCCGCCTGCGGCCCGGGACGGTCCTGCTCCACCTGGGCGGCGTCGGCTTCCCGATCACCGGGCCCCTGCGCTACACGATGACCGCCAGGCAGGCCGTCCGCCTGCACGAGGCGATCAGCCCGCGCACCGTGCTGCCCGTTCACTACGAGGGCTGGCAGCACTTCCGCGAAAACCGGGAGGGCATCGAGCGGGAGCTCGCCGCCGGCTCGTCCACCCTCCGTGAAAGCCTCCGCTGGCTGCCCAGGGGTGCCCCGGCCGACGTCGTCGTATGAACGGAAGGGGCCGTGCGCCCGGTCAGCGGGGCGATCCGCATGGGATACGTTCTAGCTGGGTGCCGTGACGGCGGCGAGCCGGCCCACCCGCGGACACCCATGGAACACGAGGAGATCAGGCACGTTGCCCGATACGCACGACCCCGGGGACGCCCGGGCGGACGCCCCCGCGGGCCCCGGCGGCCGGCGGACCGGCCTGCGGGCCGACTGCGCGAACTGCTTCGGGCTGTGCTGCGTCGCGCTGCCCTTCGCCGCGTCGGCCGACTTCGCGATCACCAAGGACGCCGGGCGGCCGTGCCCCAACCTGCAGGCCGACTTCCGATGCGGCATCCACGCGCGCCTGCGGGACAGCGGTTTTTCCGGCTGCACCGTCTACGACTGCTTCGGCGCGGGGCAGCAGGTCTCGCAGGTCACCTTCGGCCGCAGCTGGCGCGACGATCCATCGGCCGCCGCCCGGATGTTCGAGGTCTTCCCGGTCGTGCGGCACCTGCACGAGCTGCTGTGGTACCTGGACGAGGCGCTGTCCCTGCCGGTGGCCCGCCCGATCCACGCGGAGCTGCGCGGCGCTTTCGAGGAGACCGAGCGCCTGACCACCGGCACCCCGGACGACCTGCTCGGCGTGGACGTCGCCGCCCACCGCGAGAAGGTCAACGTGCTGCTGCTGCGCACGAGTGAGCTGGTGCGGGCGTCGGCGGGGGGCCGGGCCCCCGAGCACAGGGGAGCCGATCTCATCGGCGCCCGGCTGAGGAAGGCCGACCTGCGCGGGGCCAATCTGAGGGGGGCCTATCTCATCGGCGCGGACCTGCGCGGGGCCGACCTGCGCGCAGCCGACCTCATCGGGGCGGACCTGCGCGGGGCGGATTTACGCGGGGCCGACCTCACCGGAAGCGTCTTCCTCACCCAGGTCCAGGTGAACGCGGCCAGGGGAGACGACGCCACGAGGCTGCCCCCGGCCCTCACCCGCCCGGCGCACTGGTCGGGTCAGGCGGCCCCGGCCGCCGCCGCCGCGGCGGGCCGGGCCTCCACCCGCCGCCCGCGCCCCCGCCGCGGGCGCGGGCGCGGATAGCCTCCGGGCCCGCCGGCACACGCCGGAAGCCGGGCGGTCCGGCGGCACCGGGATTCGGCGACATTCAGGCGAACGCGGCGCGGTGATCGTATGCCCAGGTGGAGAACGTACGGGGCGGACGACCGAGCACGCGTTCCACGTCCTTGGTGGTGATGGCGTTGCCGCCTTGTGCGACCAGTCTTGAGCCGTTGACCGCGATCTCGGCGAAGGCGGGATCGACGCCCGCGGCGAGCATCTGCTTCTCGTACACATCCAGCGGTACGTCGGTGGCCGTGATGCGGCGTCCGATGGTTTCGCCCAGGATAGTGGCCTGGTCGGGGACGCTCAGCAGTTCTGGCCCGGTCAATGTGAGCACGCCGCCCGCGTGATCGTCGGAGGTCAACGCCCGCGCGGCGACTTCGGCGACGTCACGAGGGTCGACGACGCCTTGCCTGCCGGTCCCCGTCGTGTTCGGGACCGGCTCTCCACGGCGGATGTGACCGGCCCAGCGCAGCGTGTTGGAGGCGAAGCTGGACGGGCGCAGTAGCGTCCATCGCAGGCCGCTCGCGCGTACGGCCCGCTCTCCCGGCAGATGCCAGTCCCCGACCTTGACCTCGGTGTCCCGGCCCGTGCCGACGGCCGACACCTTCACCACCTTGCCGACACCGGCGGCACACGCGGCGGCCAGCATCGCCTCGTCATGCTCGGGCAGCCGCGGCCCCGGGGCACTGAGCAGGAAGAGCGCCTCCGCCTTGTCCGCCGCCCGCGCCAGGGAATCGGGCTCGCCGAAGTCGCCCCGCACGACCTCCACGCCCGGTGGCGGCGTGATCGTTGCCGGGTCTCTGGTCATTGCCCGCACTCGCGCACCCATGGCCGCCAGCAACCGGAGCGTCTCACTGCCGATGGTGCCCGTCGCACCTGTCACGAGGATCATGGTCACCACCATGTCAGCGCAGGTGCCGCGAGCTATAGGAACTTTCGGCACGGTCGGCGTGCCGAGCGCCGCTGGGTAACGTGAGGCCGTGACCCTCGAAGTCCCGATGCCCGTGCCGGTCCCGTTGCGGTGGCTGGTCAGCGAGATCACATCTCTGAGGGCAGGCGTACCGGCCGAGCGGACGCCGCTCGTCCACGTTCCGGACGCCGACACCTCGCTGATCTTCCGGACGACATCGGCGCGGCGCAGCGCTCTGCTGGTGGCCGGCCCCCGCACCCGCGCCTCCTACCATGTGGGCAAGGACTTCCCGCTCTGCCTCAGGCTCAGGCTGCGCCCCGGCGCCGCCCGGCTCCTGCTGGGAGTCCCGATGACCGAGCTGGTCGACCGGGTCGTCGACCTCAAGGAGCTGTGGGACGGCGCAGCGGGGCTGACCGCCGAGCCGGGAGACGACGTGAGGCGCGTCCTCCGGCGTCTTCAGTCGGCGTTGCCGGCGCGGATCACCGCCCAGTCCAACGCGGACCTGGCCCGCGGCGCGCTGGTGCGCGCAACCGCGCAAGCCTTGCGTGACCAGGCGGGGCAACAGCGCGAGCCCATCGCCGTCATCGCCCGGCGGCTGGCCGTCAGCGAGCGTCATCTGCGTGATCTCGTCCGCGACGGCATCGGCGTGCCGCCCAAGCGCCTCGAGCGCATCGAACGCGTCCGCCGGGTGCTCGCCCGCGGCGGAGCCCGCACCGCGCGCTGGGCGCAGCTCGCCGCGACCGCCGGCTTCTACGACCAGTCCCACATGTCCGCCGAGTTCCGCACCCTGATGGGCGTGCCTCCGGCCGCCTTTTTCGCGGGCCGTTTCCCCTCCCTCCAGCCATGCTGACCGGCGATCCCGCAGAGGGGAGAGCACAGGCGTCACGACCGGCTCGGCGCGACCCCCGTCGGCCGGTTGAGAGCGGCGGCGAGATCGTCCAGATGCGCGGACACCGGGCCGAGCGTGAGCACCCCGCTGCCCGCCCCGGCCAGCTCGCCCGCCGCGGGCAGCAGCGCGGCGTGGGCGCGTTCCATGGTCGCGCGGTCCCCGAGCGTGAGGGCCGCCCGGGCGGCCAGGCACCACAGGGCCTCCGTCAGCAGGTCGGGCGGCGGCTCGGGCAGGGCGCGCAGCGCCTCGGCCGCCTCCGCGCGGCGGTCGCGCGCCAGCAGCACCACAGGCCCGGCCCACGGCGCGTACGGCCCCCAGCCGGCATGTCCGACATCGGGCGGGGGCTGTCCGTGCCGCAGGCGCAGGCACAGCAACGCGAGCGGCAGCAGGCCGCGCTCCATGCCGGGCATGCCGGCGCCGTCCAGCCGGGCGGCGGCCTGCCGGTAGGCGGCCTCGGTCTCCTCCAGCGTCGCCCGCCCGGACGCGTCCAGGCGCAGCGCCCGATACCACGTGGTGAACACGCCCACGAGGGGCCGCTCGTGCCGTACGGCCAGGTGCTCGGCCTCGGCGGCGTGGGCGTCGGCGGCCGTGAAGTCCGCGAGCGCCGACCTGGCCTGCATCCGGATGAGACGCCCGAGCACTTCGAAGGTGACCAGGCCGTGCCGGGCGGACAGCTCCACCAGCTCGGCGCCGATCTCGTCGCGGCGGGCGGCCAGGCCCGTGCGGTGGAAGGTCTGCATGAACAGGCCGCTCAGCGCGAACGCCAGCAGCGCGGGATCACCCAGGCGTCGGGCGATCTCCTCGGCCTGCCGCGCCGCCCGCCGCCCGTGTCCGGAGCGGTCGCCGCGTGACTCCAGCGCGATCGTCGCCAGCAGGCGGGCCCGGGCCGCCTCGTGGCCGGCGGCAGGGTGACCGGCGGCAGGGTGATCGGGGGCCAGCGCCGCCAGGGTGCGCCCGGCCGCCGCGACGATCCGCGCCGCCTGCCCGGGGTCGTCGGACCTGGTCCAGATGGCCGGGACGTCGAAGGCGCCGATCACCCGGGCGGTCAGCTCCGCGTCGCCCAGCTCTTCGGCCGCCTCGACCGCGGCCACGCGGTGCTCGCCGGCCGCCCGCGGGCCGCCGCCCCCGGTCACCGCGAGATCGCGCAGCAGGCCTGTCGTGGACTCCAGGCGGGCCCGCGCCCCGGAGGCGACCGCGCGGTCGTAGGCGGCGGTCGCCTCGGCCCAGACCCGTTCGGCGGAGCCGCGCACCGGTGAGTCGAGGTGATCGGCCTGGCGCAGGATGTCGGTCTCCAGGCGGCGCAGTGCCGGGCCAGGGTCCACTCCCAGCTCGTCCACCAGCAGCGTCCGCGCCCGGCGCAGTACGGCCAGCGCGTCGCCCTGCCGTCCGCTGCGGTACAGCGCGAGCGCGAGCAACCGCCAGGCATCCTCCCGCCACGGGTGCCCGGCGGCGTGCGCGTCCAGGTCGGGCACCACCTCAGCCGCCCGTCCCAGGGCCAGCAGCGCCTCGGCCCGGCGCTCGGCCGCGTGCAGCCGCAGCTCGGCCAGACGGGAGCGCTCGGCGCGGACCCAGTCCTGGTCGGCGAACTCCGCGTACGCGGGGCCGCGCCACCATCCCAGCGCCTCCTCCAGCCGTGCGAGCCCGTCGTGCGGGGGCAGCGCCGCTGCGGCGGTCACCGCGTGCTCGAAGCGCCAGGCGTCCACCGCGTCGGCGCCGGCCCGCAGCGCGTACCCCGGTCCCTCGGTGACCAGCAGCCGCGCGGGGGCGCGGGGCGGCCGGTCGGGTTCCAGCGCCCGGCGCAGCGCCGCCACGAACGTCCGTACGGCCCCGACCGCGCCCGCCGGGGGTTCCTCCCACAGGTCGTCGACGAGGCGGGTGACCGGGACGACGCGGCCTCGGGCGACGATCAGCCGGGCCAGCACCGCGCGGTGCCGTGGCCCCTTCAGGGCGATCGCGTCGCCGGCGCCGTCCCAGGCCGTCACCGGCCCCAGCACCCCGAATGCGACCTCCACCCGCGGCCCCCTCCCCACCTGGCCTCACGTCACGGTAGCGCGCTCATCGGATGCTCATTCACGCCCGGCAGCCTGAAGGCATCTGATCCCGCACAGAAAGGGGCGCACCATGGCGCCTGTCCTTCCCGGTTTCGACTACCTCCGCGTGCCGGTGGCCGACGGTGTCGCGCTGAACGTCGCCGTCGCCGGGTCGGGGAGCCCGATCGTGCTGCTGCACGGCTTCCCCCAGACCCACCTGATGTGGCGGCACGTCGCCGCCGACCTGGCCGCCGGCCACACCGTGATCTGCCCGGACCTGCGCGGCTACGGCGCCAGCGACAAGCCGGCCGAGGCCGGTCGGGAGACCTATTCCAAGCGCACGATGGCCGCAGACGTCGTCGCCCTGGCCCGCGCGCTGGGACATGAGCGGTTCGCGCTGGCCGGGCACGACCGCGGCGCGCTGGTCGCCTTCCGCGCCGGGCTCGACCATCCGGCGGCGATCAGTCACCTGGCCTGCCTCGACGTGCTGCCCACGCTGGACATGTGGGAGGTGATGCACGGCGTGGGCGCCGCCGTCGGGTTCCACCTGTACCTGATGGCTCAGCCGCCCGGCCTGCCCGAGCGGATGATCGATGCGAGCGCCGACGCCTTCTTCGGCCATTTCCTCGACGTCTGGACCCGCGACCGTGGCGCGATCCCCGCCGACGTACGCGCCGCCTACCTGGAGGCCTGCCGGGCCGCGGTGCCCTCGATCGTGGCCGACTACCGTGCGTCGGCGGGGATCGACGTGGACCACGACCAGGCGGACCGGGAGGCCGGGAACCGGCTGCGGATGCCGGTGACCGTGCTGCAGCAGGACTGGGGGGCCGCGCTCGGGTACGACGCCGTGGCGCTGTGGGGCGCCTGGGCCCCCGACCTGGTGCACACGACGGTCAAATCCGGGCATTTCATGGCCGAGGAGGACCCGGCCGGTGTCGCCGGGGCGCTGCGGGCCCTTCTCACCCGCTGAGCTCCCGTCGTGGTCGAATCGGCGGCCGGTCATCGTGTGCAGATGCCGCGGACGCCGGTCGGCGACGTCGATCTCGTGCCGCTCGTGCAGCACGCGCACGGCGTCGGCAGCCGCCAGCGCAACTCGTGGGCGGCCAGCCGGACGAACGGCGGCGGGACGGCTTCACCGGACGGCACAATGGCCATCATCATAATGATCAAACTGGATTGATTGATTCTGGGCCATGGCAGTCACGAACGCACCGGCGCAGCCGGACGCGGGCCTGTGAAGGGGGCGGGCCGCCCCCTTCACAGGCTCACACCGGGTTCAGGCGGTACGCCGGAGCGTGCGGCGTACGGTCAGACCGGCCAGGGTGAGGGACGCGGCGGCCAGGATGGCGGCCTCGGACCACTGGAAGCGCCAGAACCGCGACGGCGGGTGGAAGTAGACGGCGAAGCGGTAGCCCTTGCCGAGCAGGCACCGCTCGAAGGCCTGCTCGTTGCGGTCGCTCGACGGGGCGTCCGGCAGACGGGGGCACACGCCGGAGGGCGGACCGGCCAGTTCCCGGCCGGAGGGGTCGATCCACGCCTCGCCCACCAGCCGTCCGTCGGGCCCGGCCCTGGCGACGGTGTCGGACAGCTCGGACAGCACCGTCCGGACCGGCGGGGCGTAGTGGTCGCTGAGGGTGAACAGCAGGGGCATCGTCACCGCGATCCCGGCCACGACCACCGCCATCGCGGGCAGCGTGCGGCGCAGCAGCGCGCCGGCCGCGGCCCCCAGCGTGAACGCGTACAGCCACCAGGCCGCGGGGGCGACGCCGACCATGTTGAAGGTGCCGATGTTGCCGAACACGTCGTGCCGCGACAAGGCCGGTCGCCACAGGGAGACCATCGCCGACAGCAGCAGTCCCGCGCCCGCCGCCAGGGCGCCCAGCATGACGAGCTTGACCGTCAGCCAGCGGCGGACGGAGACCGACTGCGTCCAGGCAAGCTTGTGCGTGCCGTGCTCGTATTCCCGGCCCAGCAGCGGCGCACCCCAGAAGGCGCCGATCAGCGCGGGAGCGAGCAGCGGCATCCATCCGAAGATCGTGTAGACGGCGTCGTACCTGTCGTCGAGCGCCGCCGCGAGGTCGCCGCAGGCGGGGCCGGGGCCGGGGCAGCCGGGCGGAGCGTGACCGGCGACGTACAGGCGCGCCTCCACGGCCGAGCCGAGCAGGAGCAGGCCGAGCACGCCCAGCAGGGCGGCGGTGATCAGGATCTGCGGCCGGTGCTGCCGCCAGGTGAGCCAGGTCACGCCCGCACCGCCGTCGGCCGGGGGAGCGCGGTCGCGTCCGGGGTGCGCAGGTAGGCCATCACCAGTTCCTCCAGACCGGGCGGCCGGGCGGTCCATCTCGGGTCGGGCGGTGGCGCGTCGCGCACCAGCAGCCGCACCTGCCTGCCGGTGCGGCTCGCCTCGACCACCCGCGCCCGCGCCGCCAGGCCGTCGGCGAGCTCGGCGGGCCCGCTCAGCACCGTGTGCTCCGCGAGCAGGTCGTCGATGTCGCCGCTGACCTGTACCCGGCCGCCGTTGAGCACGACGAGCCAGTCACAGGTGTCCTTCAGGTCGGACACGACGTGGGAGGAGAACAAGACCGTCAACGACCGCTCGGCGACGGCGCCCATCAGCGCGCGCAACACGTCGTGCCGGGCCAGCGGGTCGAGGTTGGCCAGCGGTTCGTCCAGCACCAGCAGGTCGGGGCGCCGGGCCAGGGTGACGGTGAGCGCGACCTGCGCCTGCTGCCCGCCCGACAGCGAGCTGGTCTTCCGGTCGAGGGGAATGCCCAGCTCGGCCAGCCTGTCGCGGGCGTAGCCGTCGTCCCAGGTGGGGTTCAGGCGGCGGCCGAAGGCGAGCATGTCGGCCACGGTGAACGTGCCATACAGCGCCTTGTCCTGGGACATGAAGGCGACCTGGCCCGCGACCTCCACGGTCCCCGTTCCCGGCGCGAGCAGGCCCACGACCACGTGGAGCAGGGTGGTCTTGCCCGCGCCGTTGGGACCCACCAGAGCGGCGACCCGGCCGGGCGGCACGGCCAGCGAGCAATCGCGCAGCGCCCAGGCGCCGGGCCGTGCGAAGCGGCTGTAACGGACGCCGAGGCCGGTCGCCCGAAGAGCGATGCTCACGCCGTCTCCTCCCCGGCCGCCTCTGCGGGCGTCACATCGGACGTCGCCAGGTCGAACAGCGTCCGCATGTCGTCGCGGTCGAGGCCCGCCGCCCGGGCCCGCCGTACCCACGCGTCCAGCTCGTCGCGGAGCGCGGTCTGGCCGGCCAGCCGGGCGCCGCCGATCGAGCGCTGGACGAAGGTGCCCAGCCCCGGCCTGCCTGCTACGAGGCCCTCGCGTTCCAGTTCGCGGTACGCCTTGAGCACCGTGTTGGGGTTGATCGCGAGGGCCTCCACGACCTCGCGGGCGGTCGGCAGCTTGTCGCCCGGCCGCAGCGCGCCCACGCGCAGTGCCTGCCGGACCTGCTGGACAAGCTGCAGATAGGTCGACACCCCCGAGCCCCGGTCCAGATGGAATTCGATCACGTCGTCATCACCATTCCACTAATTGAGTAGTGGAATGGTGTTATTGGTGGTGGGGTTCTGTCAACAGGCGACGTCGGCGGGCGGCAGCGTCCCGGTGGTGAGGAAGGCGTCGACGGCGCGGTTGAGGCAGGCGTCGCCGAAGGACGGGTACGGCGCGTGGGTGTGGGCGTCGACGGTCACCATGCGCGAGCCGGGGATGCGCGCCGCGACGGCGCGGCTGTTGGCGATCGGCACCGCCACATCCCGGAGGGCGGCCGTCACCAGGACCCCGGGCGCGCGGTTGGCCGACAGCCGCACCGGCTCGTCCTTGATCCGGGGCCAGAAGGCGCACGGCGTGATGTTGGCGTTGGCCGGCCCGAACAACGGATACCGCGCGCTGTAGGAGGCGAGGTCGCGCAGGTAGTCGCGGGCCTCGTGCGGCCAGGGGCCGTCCCCGCACCGGTAGGCCATGTTGGTCGCGGTGTGGTTGTCGGCGGGGACGCCCGGCACCCCGGCGGGCGGCAGCGGCCGGAGGGGGAACGGCACGAACGGCTCCCGCCCCGCGGCGAGGTCGGCGAAGGCCGCCGCGACCAGACCGAAGGAACGCTCGTCGTAGATGCCCGCCACCAGCAGCGTCCCCAACTCGCCCGAGGTCCAGGCGTGGCCCGCGACGACGATCGGGGCCGTGGCGGCGCGCCGGATGAGTCCCGTGACGGCGTCGGTGACCTCCCGCGCGGTCGCGCCGAGTCCGTAGTCGGCGTTCCGCTCGGCCGTCCAGGCGGCGAAGGCGGCCGTCCCGGCCTCGAACGCGGGGGTGCGCGCCAGCTCGTACGGCCGCCCCGCGGTGTCCGGGTTCGGCGGGCTGTCCAGCACGAACCTGTCCACCCTGCCAGGGAACAAGGCGGCGTAGACCGCCCCGAGCATCCCCGCGTACGATCCGCCGAGGTAGGAGATCTTCTCCTCGCCGAGCGCCGCCCTGATGACGTCCATGTCCCGGGCCGCGTTCGCCGTCGTGGCGTACGGCAGCGCCCACCCGGCGACGCGTACGCAGTCGCGGGCGTACGCGCGGGCCTCGGCCGCGTCGCCGAGGAAGCTCCCGGGGGCGGCGGTGCGCACCCAGTAGCCGCCGGGCTCCTCCACGCTCTGCCCGCAGCCGATGGGCGTGCTCCGCTCGACGAAGCGGATGTCGAAGCCGATCAGGTCGTAGCGCGCCCGCACCTCGGGGGACAGCTGGGGCGCCAGGGTCGACGGCAGTGGCACGCCCGGCCCGCCGGGTCCGCCTCCTGTGGTGAGCAGCACGCCCCGTCGGCGGGCCGGATCGGTCGCGGGCAGCCGCGAGATCGCGATCGTGATCGTCCGCCCGTGCGGACGGCGGTGATCCAGCGGCACGGTGACCTCCGCGCAGCGCAGGGCGGGGTCGTCGACTCCCGCGCAGTCGCCCCAGCGCAGGTCCTGCCCCCTCGGCCGCCCGGGACGTCGCCGCGGGTCCTGCCGCGGATTCTCGCCCGGATTCGGCTGTGGTGCGAAGTCCGCGGCGCCCTCCACGCCCTCCACGCCCTCGACGCTCTGCACTCGCGCCGTCGCCGGGGCCGCCGCCACCGGCGAAAGCAGCACGGCCGATGCCACAGTGGTCGCCGCGATCGCCGCGAGCCGCGACGCGCCTGCCCAGTACGCCATGCCGCACACACTGATCAACGGGAGTCGCTCGCGCCAGCGGCCGGCCTCCGCATACCGCACGGAGGGGGGAGTGCGTGCTGCTCCGGGGCACGGACCCCGGCGCCCGCGCGTGAAACTTTCGCCCATGCCGCCGGCGTGACAGGACTCGCCCGCTCCGGCACAGTCTCCTGCACAGCGAGCGGGCAGGACGTCTCTCGTGTTCACCAAGTGTGTCCGGATCGGGCGGCCGGCTCCGACGTCCATGGTGGAGCGGCGCGACGAAGGCGCCCGGCGGAGAGGAACAGACCGTGAAATACATGATCATGCTGTACGGCTCGCAGCAGGACTACGACGTCCTGGCGGGACGGCCGGGCGGCGGGCCCGTGTGGTCGGCCGACGACGTCGCGGCGATGCACGCGTTCATGGCGGAGTGGAACGACGACCTGGTGAAGTCCGGGGAGTTCGTCGACGCCCAGGGACTGACCGCCCCCGTCCACGCACGCAGGATCCGGCTGCGTGAGGGCGTCCCCGTCGTCACCGACGGCCCGTACGCCGAGACGGAGGAGGTCCTGGCCGGCTACACGATCGTGGAGTGCGACGGTTTCGACCGGGCCACGGAGATCGCCGCACGCCTGGCGCGCACTCCGCATCCGCAGGGCGCGGCGCTGGCGCACGAGTGGTACGTGGACGTGCGCCCGATCGCCGGCTCGCCGGCCGAGCTGGAGCTGTGACGACGCCGGGAGAACAGACCGAGGACCTGCTACGCCGGCTGGCGCCGCGGGTCCTCGGCGCGGTCGTGCGCCGATACGGCCACTTCGACACCGCCGAGGACGCCGTGCAGGAGGCGCTGCTCGCCGCCGCCGGCCGCTGGCCGCGGGACGGCCTGCCGGACAACCCGCTGGGGTGGCTGGTCACCGTCGCCGGCCGCAGGCTCACCGACCTGCTGCGCGCCGAGCAGGCCCGGCGCAACCGGGAGGACGTCGCCGGCAGACGGGTGCTTGCCGAGTGGCGGCTCGCGCCCGCGGCGGACCTGTCCGCGGCCGGGGCCGACGACACGCTGATCCTGCTGTTCTTGTGCTGCCATCCCGCGCTGCCGCCCGCCTCGCAGATCGCCCTCACCCTCCGTGCGGTCGGCGGCCTGACCACCGCGCAGATCGCGCGGGCGTTCCTGGTGCCGGAGGCGACCATGACCCGGCGCATCACCCGGGCCAAGCAGCGCATCAGGGACAGCGGTGTCCCGTTCGGCATGCCCGCGAGTGCCGACCGCGCGGCGCGGCTGCGCGCGGTCCTCCACGTGCTCTACCTGGTCTTCACCGAGGGGTACGCGGGGGAGACCTGGCCCCTCCGGGAGGACCTGACGACCGAGGCGATCCGTCTGGCCCGCGTCGTCCACCGGCTGCTGCCGGACGACGGTGAGGCGGCCGGGCTGCTCGCGCTCATGCTGCTCACCGAGGCCCGCCGCGCCGCGCGCACCGCCCCTGACGGCACGCCGATCCCGATGGCCGAGCAGGACCGCGCCCTGTGGGACGCCGCCCGCATCGCCGAGGGCGTGGCGCTGGTCGACGCGGCGCTGTCGCGGGGAGCGCCCGGGCCGTACCAGATCCAGGCGGCGATCGCCGCCCTGCACGACGAGGCGCCGAGCGCGGAGGCGACCGACTGGCCGCAGATCGCCGCGCTGTACGCGGTGCTGTCGGGGATGTCGGACAACCCCGTGACAGCGCTGAACCACGCGGTCGCGGTGGCGATGAGCCGGGGCCCGCGGGCGGGGCTGGACCTGCTCGGCGGCCTGGAGGGCGACGAACGGCTCGCCCGCGACCACCGCCTGCCCGCGGTTCGCGCGCACCTTCTGGAGCTGGCGGGGGAGCGGGCGGCGGCGCGGGAGGCCTACCTGGCGGCGGCCCGGCGGGCGGCGAGCCTGCCGCGCCGGCGCTACCTCAACGCCCGCGCCGCCCGTCTCGACGACGACCCCTGACGGTGGGGCGATCCGTCATCCGGCGGGGGTGAAGCGGGACAGGTCGTAGATGCCGAGCGCCTTCTCGATGTCGGCGACCTGGTCGACCACGCCTTCGAAGCCGCGCGGCCCGAAACGCCGGTGCTCTTCGTCCTCGAAGACCTCGGCCAGGCGGAGGAACTCCTTGGCGGGCACGACCTGACGGAAGGCGGGGAACACCACCGTGTCCTCCCGCGCCTCGTGCGGCTCGTACATGCGGACGAACGCCGCCATGTCGGCGACCAGGGTGTGGGCGGCCCTGGCCCCCCTGGTACGCCGGGTGGCGGTGAGGATGCGCCCGGTCAGCTCGCGTCCTCGTCGGTGTTGCAGCTGCAGGACCGAGACGGTGCCGGTGAGCCTGCCGGCCTCGCGCAGCCGGGGGAAGACGTACTTCTCCTCCAGCTGCTCGTGGTAGTCCTCGATGAAGCCGCGGATGATGCGGGCGGCGGCGTTCAGCGGCTGCGCGGGCACCCGGTCGCCGCCCTCGGCCCGCCGGATGCCCTCCCGGTAGACGAGCAGGAGACGCTTCAGCACGCCGTGCTCGCGCATGAGGTCCTCGGGCGGAGTCACCTCCGCCTCCCGTTCGGGGGCTCGCGGCGCGGCCGCCGCCGCGGGGGCCGCGACGGTCACCGCCCCCGCGAGGGCGGCGGACATGCCGAGCAGGTCGCGGCGGCGCACCGCCGGTGAACCACGATCGTCCACGCCGTCTCCGTCCTCGCCCGGTCGTCGGGCGCCGCCCGCGTGCTCGTACGCGATCGGAGACTCCCCCGTACGGCCGGACGCCACGCGGCGGCGCGGGTAAACGCTTCGCCCGGCGATCCGGTCACGCGACCGGCGAGCGCGGCAAGGCTGTCCTGCTCCGACGGGACTGCCGCGGCCGGGCCGGGGATGCTCCAGTGGATCCGCCGCGCGTGGCCGCCGAACTGTGGCCGCCGAAATCGGGGCGGGCTTCGCCGGCCCTGTCGCGCAGGGTGATGACGTCATCGAACCGGCGACCGCGCAGCGAGTGCAGGTGGCGGGGCCGCCGGTCGGCGATGTCGATGCCGTAGCGCTCGCGCAGCACCTGTACGGCGTGCGGGTGAACTCGTGGTCCGGGCCGGCGGTGTGATGGCGCGGCAGAGCTTCGGCGATCGGTGAGCGGGCGGTGTTTCCGGTGCTGGAATACTGCCGAAGGGGCCATGCCGGGCCGCACTCGCGGCGTACGCGAAGCGGGCGGCGGGCTGGCGGTGGTGAAGCATGGCGGCGACCGGTCATCATCGAGGTTCGAGGTGGAGGAGTGATCGTGGTGGACAACGGTCCGGCGAGGTCGATCCGTGATCTGCTGCGGAATCTCGCGGTCTTCGACACCGAACTGCCGGAGTTCGACGTCGACGCCGCGCCGTCCGATCCGGTCGCCCTTTTCGTGGAATGGCTGACTTCGGCCGTGAAGGCCGGGGTGCGCGAACCGCACGCCATGTCGCTGGCGACGGCCGACGCCGCCGGACGGCCTTCCTCCCGCATGCTGATCTGCAAGGACCTCGACGCGGACGGCACCTGGTTCTTCGCGACGAGCGCGGGCAGCCGCAAGGGCCGCGAGCTCGCCGGCAATCCGTACGCCGCCCTGTGCTTCCACTGGCCCGAGCAGGGCCGTCAGGTCCGGGTGCGGGGCGTGGTGGTCCCGGCGGGCGCCGAGCGCTCCGCCGCCGACTTCCTCGCGCGTTCCCCAGGCGCCCGTGCCGACGCCCTGACCGGCCGCCAGTCGCAGGTCCTGGACGACCCGTCCGCCCTCGACGACGCGCTCCGCGCGGCGCACGCCGAGATCGAGGCCGACCCCGGGGCGGTCGCGCCGGGATGGACCCTGTACGGCGTCCGCGCCGGCGACGTGGAGTTCTGGCAGGCGGACCGCGACCGCCGCCACACCCGTCTGCGCTACACGCGTCAGGAGTCCGGCTGGGCGCGGCACCGCCTGTGGCCCTGAGACTGCCGGAACCCCTCGTCACTGGAGGTCGCCATGGCGGGCACGCCGTCCCGCCCCGGACAGGGGCCGCTGAAGCGGCGGCTGGGCCCGGCCGACGCCGTGGTCATCGGGCTGGGTTCGATGATCGGCGCCGGAGTCTTCGCCGCTTTCGCCCCGGCGGCGCGCGTGGCCGGGTCCGGGCTGCTGCTCGGGCTGGGGGCGGCGGCGGTGATCGCCTACTGCAACGCGACCTCCTCGGCCCGGCTGGCCGCGCGCTACCCCGCCTCCGGCGGCACGTATGTGTACGGGCGGGAGCGGCTGGGGGAGTTCTGGGGCTACCTGGCGGGGTGGGCGTTCGTGGTCGGCAAGATCGCCTCCTGTGCGGCGATGGCGCTGACCGTCGGCTCCTACGTGTGGCCGGAGCAGGCCCACGCGGTGGCGGTGGCGGCCGTGGTGACGCTGACCGCGGTCGACTACGTGGGGATCCACAAGAGCGCCTGGCTCACCCGGGTCATCGTCGGAGTGGTCCTCGCGGTGCTGGCCGCCGTGGTCGTCGCGGGCCTGACCTCCGCCGCCGCCGACCCCGCGCGGCTGGGCGCCGGAGCCGGCGCCACTCCCGGCGGGGTGCTGCGGGCGGCGGGCCTGCTCTTCTTCGCCTTCGCCGGATACGCCCGCATCGCCACCCTCGGTGAGGAGGTCCGGGATCCGGCGCGGACCATCCCCCGGGCGATCCCGATCGCGCTGGCGGTCACCCTGGTCGTCTACGCGGCCGTCGCGGTGTCCGCGCTCGCCGTGCTGGGCGGCGCGGGCCTCGGGAACGCGGCCGCCCCCCTGGCCGCCGTCGTGCGGGAGGCCGGGCATCCCGGCCTGGCCCCGGTCGTGCGCGCGGGCGCCGCGCTGGCCGCGCTCGGTTCGCTGCTGGCGCTGATCCTCGGGGTGTCCCGCACGACGCTGGCCATGGCCCGTGACCGGCACCTGCCGCACGCGCTGGCCGCCGTCCACCCCCGCTTCACGGTGCCCCACCGGGCCGAGCTGGCCGTCGGCGCGGTGGTGGCGATCCTGGCCGCCACCGCGGACCTGCGCGGCGTGATCGGGTTCTCCTCCTTCGGCGTGCTGGTCTACTACGCCATTGCCAACGCCAGTGCCTGGACCCTCACCGCGGCCGAGGGACGCCCCCCGCGGGCCGTGCCCGCCCTCGGCCTGGCCGGGTGCCTGATCCTCGCCTTCGCCCTGCCGCCGTCCTCGGTGGTCTCCGGGGCAGCCGTGCTCGCCGCGGGCGCCGCCGTGTACGCCCTGCGCAAGGCCGTCTGAGGAATCGCGGCCTCGGCCACCAATCGGACGGCCGGTCCGGCGTCTCGCCGTACCTGCAGCTCGTCCAGCAGGTGCGGCACGCGCTGCGGCCGGCCCTGCTGCGTGAGGGTGACCAGTTGCCGACCGTCAAGGACGTGGTGGCCCGGCTGGCGATCAATCCGAACACGGTGCTCAAGGCGTACCGGGAACTCGAGCACGAAGGCCTGGCGGCCGCCCGCCCGGGGGTGGGGACGTTCGTCACCCGGACGCTGACCGACGCCTCCCTGGCCGCGCACGGACGCCTGCGTCAGGACCTGCGCCGCTGGCTGGCCAAGGCCCGGCTGGCCGGTCTCGACGACGAGAGCATCGAGGCCCTGTTCATGACCACCTTCCGGGCCGCCTCACAGGAGGACATCGCGTGAGCGCCGTCCTGCCCGCCCGGGGCCTGGGCAAAGAAGTACGGCAGGCGGACGGCAGCCGCACGTGGGAAAGCACGGCCCGACGATAGACGAGAGCGCAGGGAGCCGATCAACCGGTTTATCCCCCGGCGGCCGCCCCTGCCCGCCCCGGGCCCTAAGCCGACCTCACGGCCGAGCTCACGGCCGCCGCCGGAACGGGGCGAGCGTGACGCGCGCGAGGTCGGCGGCGCCCCAGTCGGGGTCGAACTGGGCGATCACGGCCAGGTGCTGGCGTAGCTGGAGGATCGGCATGCGTTCACGCCAGTCGCGGTCGAGCCCGGTCAGCTCGGCGTACACATCGAAGAACACCTGCGCCTCGGGCGGCGGCGCCGTCGTCCACAGGTGGGCCAGATCGACCTCGGCCCACATGTACGACACGGCCGGGTCGATCAGCGCGGGACGCCCGTCGGGGGTGGCCATGACGTTCAGCGCCCACAGATCGCCGTGCGTCAGGCACGGGGGCCTGACCGGCAACAGCTCGGGCAGCCGGTCGCACAGCCGCTCCAGCGCCGTCCGGTCCGCGGTGTCGAGCGCCTCCCGGACGCGAGGCTCGCCGAGCCAGCGCAGCAGGCGGTGCTGGGCGAAGAACTCGAACCCGTCGTCATCCCAGGTGTTGACCTGCCGGCGGCGGCCCAGCCAGTTGTCCCGGTGCCATCCGAATCGGGGGTATCGCGTGGTGGTGTGCAGGTGGGCGAGCGCATGCGCGAACCGCTCCCAGAAAGCCCCGGTGTCCGGCCGGGGCCGCAGCACGGACAGCACGAGCAGGTCGCGGTCCACGTCGATGATCTCGGGCGTGGCGATGCCGCCCGCCTCGCGCAGCACGGTGAGCCCTTCGGCCTCCGCGGCGAAGGCGTCGTCCGACGGCGGCTCGCCGAACGCCTTGACGAACACCGACGTGCCGTCACCGCGGCGCGCGAGCCCCGCGGTCGCGGCGAGGCCTCCAGTGGCCGGCTCGACCGCGACGACGTCGGTCAGGCCGGCCGCGTGCAGGCGTTCCAGCAGGAACGACGTCGCGTCTGTCACGGATGTGCTCCTTCGGTCCCCCCGGACCCGGACGTGGGCACCCGGAGCCGATCAACCGGTTCTTCGCGCGGGCCGCCGCCGGGCCCGCGCGCACCGGCCGGCCTGGTTCCGATCACGGCGGTCGCGTCCAGCTCGTCGTCGCGCGTCAGGCGGGCGGCCAACCCGGCGCGGGCGACGGCCTCGGCGGTCCGCTCCGCCTGGCCTCCGCTCGTCTCCACCAGCAGGTGTCCGCCCGGCGCGAGCCAGCCGCCCGCCTCGGCGACGACCCGCCGTACGACGTCGAGCCCGTCCGCGCCGCCGTCGAGCGCGACCTGCGGCTCGTGCACGCGTGCCTCCGGCGGCAGCAGCCCGATCGCGTCGGTGGGCACGTACGGCGGGCTGGCGACGATGACGTCCACCCGGCCGCGAAGGGCGGCCGGCAGGGCCGCGTACAGGTCGCCTTCGTACACGGTGCCCACCGCCGTGCCGCCCGCCGGGGCGAGGTTGCGGCGGGCACAGCGTACGGCGGCGGGGTCGACGTCCACGGCGTGCAGCTCGATCGGCCCGGCGACGGCCGCCAGCGCCGCGCCCATCGCACCCGAGCCGCAGCACATGTCGACGACGACGGCGCCCGGCCCGGCGAGCGCGGCGGCCTGGCGGACCAGGAACTCGGTGCGCGGCCGGGGCACGAAGACCCCCGGGTCGACGGCCAGCCGCAGCCCGCAGAACTCCGCCCACCCGAGGACGTGTTCCAGGGGCAGGCCGGCGGCGCGCCGGTCCACCATGTCGTCGAGTTCGGCGGGGGTACGCGCGGCGGAGGCCAGAAGACGGGCCTCGTCTTCGGCGAACACGCATCCGGCGGCCCGCAGCCGGGCCACGATCGGAGGAAGAGCGGGGGAGAAGGACAGTGACAAGGGGAGAGCCTTTCGGTGTGCCGAGGGCGCTCCCGCGGTCGCCTTGCCTCTACGCGACCGTACGCACGGGATGAGGGGAGCACCCGACCAGTTCAGCGGTAATGGGGCTCACCTCCTCGCGTCGTCGCCGCCGTGATCGGCACCCTACACCAGAGCGCCCGTTCACCCGCACGGGGCGGCGTCGATGAGAGCGAGGTCGAGGGTGCGCAGGCGCGCGGGGTCGGCGATCACGTCGATCTCGGCGATCCGCTCGCCCTCGACCTTCACACGGAGAGCGAGCAGCAGCCGGCCGCGCGGCGCCACCACGATGCCGACGGCGCCGTTGACGAGCGCCGGCTCGGCGAACCGGGCCCGCCGGCCGAGTACGACGGTCTCCCGCGCGACGGCCCGCGCCCCGCGCACCACCGTCGGCGTGCCCGCGGGCACCGCGGCCGCGTCGGCCCGGCGCACCACTCCGGGCGCCAGCACCGCCATCAGCGCCTCCAAGTCGCCCTCGCGTGAGGCGGTGAGAAAGGCGTCCACGACGCGCCGGTGCCGCGCGGCCCGCGCGCCGACGGTCCCGGGCCTGCCGCGCAGCCGGTGACGTGCCCGGCTGGCGAGCTTCTTGGCGGCCACGGGCGACCGCCCGACGATGGGACCGATCTGGTCGAACGGCACGGCGAACACGTCGTGGAGCACGAACGCGATCCGTTCGGCGGGAGTCAGCGTGTCCAGCACCACGAGCAGCGCCCGGCCCACGGCGTCGGCCAGCACCGCCTCCTGCTCGGGGTCGCCCGCGTCGTCCGCCGTCCGGTCGCCCCACACCTGGTCGTACGGCCACGGCTCGGCCTCCTCCCGGCGCGCGGCGCGGGCGCGGAGCATGTCGAGGGACACGCGGGAGACGACCGTGGTCAGCCATCCGCCGAGGTTCGCCACCTCGCCGACGTCGGAGCGGCTCAGCCGCAGCCAGGTCTCCTGGACGGCGTCGTCGGCCTCTCCCGCGACGCCCAGCATGCGGTGGGCGACCGCGCGCAGATGAGGACGGTATGTCTCGAACAGCTCCGCCATGTCGTGCTCGCCCATCGGTCACCTTTCCCCCGTGCCGTCTCGTCATCTCCATGACGTACACGAGGAAGGAGAAGTGACAGGTGTTTTCACTGCTGCATGTCGATTCCAGCGCGAGTCTTCCGGGGGATTCGGTCACCCGGCGGCTGACGGCGTCGTTCGCCGAGGCCTGGTGCCGGCGGCACGGCAGGGACGGGTACCGGTACCGGGATCTGGCGGCCGACCCCGTGCCGCTGGTGTCCCACGCCTACACGACGCTCGGCCGCCGGGTGGAGCGGCACGGCGTCGTCCCGCCGGCGCGGGTGGCCGCGATGACCGCCGACCCGGCCGAGGAACGCGAATGGGCACTGACACTGCCGCTGATCGACGAACTGCTGGCGGCGCGCACCGTGCTGATCGGCTGCCCGATGTACAACTTCACGGTGCCCGCCGCGCTCAAGGCGTGGATCGACCGGGTGACATTCCCAGGGGCGTACGTCGATCCCGCCACCGGAGACAGCCGCCTGCGCGGCACGACCGTGATCGTGGTCACCGCCCGGGGCGGCGCCTACGGCCCCGGCACCCCGCGGGAGGGCTTCGACTTCCAGACGCCCTACCTGCGCGCGTACCTGCGGAACCTGGGAGTGGCCGAGGAGAACCTGCACGTCGTGCAGGCCGAGATGACCCGCGCGGGGGACGTCCCCGAGCTGGCCCGCTTCCGTGAGCTGGGTGATCGGTCTCTCGCCGACGCGTTCGCCGCGGTGCGCGTGCTGGCCGGGAGCGTGGAGATTGATCGGGCCTACGCGCGGGCCCTAGGATCACGCCCGTGACGTTCACGTTCTTCTTCCACCTCCGCTAGCCGCCGTCGGCGAAGCGAGGATCCGCCCGTCGCCGACGAGGCGGGACGGCGGGGTGCCGTCCCGGGCTGACGCGGGAGAAGAACGATCACGATGCGCGCACGCGCTGTCACTCTCACCGCTCCGCGTCCCAGCGCTCCCGCCGTCCCATGACGGCGGTGAGCCTGGTGGCGCGGTGCGTCCACGGGCTGGAGCCGACGGTCGCCGCCGAGATACTGCGGCTCCGGCTCGGCACGATCACTCACATCGGGCATCGCGAGGTGCACTTCCGCGCGTCGCGGTCCCCCGCGCCGCGCGGCCTTGCACTGGGTCTGCGCACGGCGGACGACGTGTTCCTGCTGGCCGCGCAGGGCCCCGACGCCGGCACGTCGCGGAAGGGGGCCGCCGCGCTCGCCGGCCTCGCGGACGCCGCCGACCTCGCCGCGCTGGCGCGGCTGCGCCACGACCACGGCGGTCCCGGCGCGCTCACCGGCGTCGAGGTGTCGGCGTCGTTCCTCGGCAGGCGCACCTTCACGAGGTACGACGTGGAAGACGCGGTCGGGCACGCCCTGGCCGCCCGCCTGGGGGTCGGCTACCACTCGCGGCGCGGCGGCGGCGCGCCGCCGCCGGGGCACAGCGGCTGGCGGGTCACCCTCGACGGCGAGCGGGCCACGCTGCTGCTGCGGATCGGCGAGCGCCCCCTGCACCGGCGGGCGTACAAGCGGCGGTCCGTCCCGGGGACCCTGCATCCTCCGCTCGCCGCCGCCATGGTGGCCATGGCCGGTGTCGAGCCCGGGGACACGGTCGTCGATCCCTGCTGCGGCGCGGGGACGCCGCTGATCGAGGCGGCCCGGCAGCGGCCCACGGCTCGTCTGCTGGGGTTCGATCTGGCCTGGCAGGCGGTGACGGCCGCGCGGGAGAACGCCGCGGGGCTGCCCGTCGCCGTCGCCCGGGCCGACGCAGGCCGTCTGCCGGTGCCGGACGGCGTCGCCGACCGCGTGCTGGCCAATCCGCCCTGGGGTGGCCAGGTCGCCCCCGGAGGCCTGCTCGCCGCGTCCGCCGGACGATGGTGGGCCGAGGTGCGCCGGGTGCTCGCGCCCGGCGGGACCGCCGTGGTCCTGCTCCCCGGCGTCGCCGAGCTGCCGCTCGGCATCCGTCACGGCCTCACGCCCGTGCACCTGCAGCGCGTACGGGTCGCGGGGGCGGAGACGTTCCTCGTCCGATGGACGGCGCCCCGGGCGGGCTGAGGGCGCTGCCGTGCGGGCGACGTGACGGGGCGGAGGCGGGGAGAGGAGTGGGCCGGCTTTCAACTCTTCAAGCGCGAAGGGCGTCGATCAGGGCATCAACGGCGGCGAGCGCGGCGGCCGTGTCGAGTCCCGCGCGGGAGACCAGGGAAAGGCCCTGGACGGTGAACAGCAGTAGCTGCGCCTGGGCCTCGGGGGCGGCGGCCTGGGTGACCTCGCCGCCGGCCTGCGCGCGCCGCAGGGCGTCGGCGACGATCTGGGTGAAGCGGGCGTGCGAGCGGGCGACGATTTCGCGGGCCTCGGCATCCTGCGGCACGAGTTCGGCGGTGGTGTTGCCGATCATGCACCCTTGCGGAACGCCGGCCTCCGAGGCGTACTCCTGCGCCCGGGCCGGATTGGCGAGCACCTCGCGCAGCGCCGGCAGCACCGGCCCGGCCTCCAGTGCCGCGACCAGCTGGCGCTCGTAGGTGTCCCAGTACAACTGGACCGCGGCCAGGTAGAACTGCCGCTTGTCGCCGAAAGCGCCGTACAGGCTGCCCCTCTCCAGGGCCAGCGTGTCGACGAGGTCCTGAACGGAGGTCGCTCCGTAGCCCCGCGACCAGAACAGGAGGAGCGCGCGCTCCAGGGCCTGATCTTTGTCGAATGCGCGGGGGCGTCCTGTCCGTGCCACACCCCCAGGCTAGGACTTTTTGACCGCCTGCACAAAAAGCCGTACGGTGAGGGCTGACCGACTTATTGAACGACCACACGGAAGTCGGCGGCGCGAGCGTGCCGCCGGACGAGAGGCAGGACCACGTGGACTTCGAGGGAAAGACGGCACTGATCACCGGATCGGGTGCCATCGGCGGGCTCGGACACGCGACAGCGAGGATCCTCGCCGCCGGCGGGGCCAACGTGATCGTCACCGGCACCGACCCGGACCGCGGCGCCCAGGTCGTGGACGACGTGCGGAGGAGAGCGACCGGCGCCGTACGCTTCGTTCCCGCCGACCTGGCCGACCCACGGGCCGTGCAGCGGCTGGCCGAGGACGCCGGGGCGGTGGACATTCTCGTCAACAACGCGGGCGTCGTCCCCTTCAGCGCGACCGCCGACCAGGACATCGCCGACTACGACGCCGCCTTCGCGGTCAACGTGCGCGCACCGTTCGTCCTGGTCGCCAGGCTCGCACCGAAGATGGCCGCCCGCGGGGGCGGCAGCATCGTCAACGTCAGCTCCACCGCCGCCGGCCTGGGCATGCCGCCGATGGCGGTCTACGGTGCGACCAAGGCAGCGCTCGAGTCCCTGACACGCACCTGGGCGGCCGAGTTCGCCGCCTCGAACGTGCGCGTCAACGCCGTGTCGCCCGGCCCGATGACCACCTCCAAGGTGGTGGCGGCCATGGGACCGGACCTCGGCGGCATGGGACTGACGACCGCGCTCAAGCGCACCGCCGACCCCGCCGAGGTCGCCCAGGTCATCGCCTTCATCGCCGGCGACCGGGCAAGCTACGTGACCGGTGCCGTCGTGGCCGCAGACGGCGGCCGTACCGCCATCTGACCCCGAGCGCCTGCCAGGCCCGCGTCCGCAGCGAGGAAGCCGGCCCCCGGCGGGTGTCCCGTGATGACGAGGGATGGCCCGTCATCGTTGCCGGACCACCGTTACCAGAACCACCTTGGCGTGAGTGAGAGGAAATGAGTTCAATGGGTCGTCTTGAGGGAAAGCACGCACTGATCACGGGCGGGACGAGCGGCATCGGGCTTGAGACCGCCCGCGAGTTCCTCGCCGAGGGAGCGACTGTCGCGATCACCGGCCGCTCGCGGGAACGGCTGGATGAGGCCGCCCGGCAGCTGGACGGCCCGCTGCTGCCCATCCTCAGCGACGCCGGCGATGTGCCCGGCCAGGCGGCACTCGCGGCGCGGCTGCAGGAGGAGTGGCCGCGGCTCGACATCGTGATGAGCAACGCCGCCGATGTCACCCATCTCCCGATCGAGGCATGGACAGAGGAGGCATTCGACAGGCTCGTCGCCACCAACCTCAAGGGGCCGTTCTTCCTGGTCAAGGCCTTGCTGCCGCTCTTTTCACGGCAAGCCTCGGTCATCCTTGTCGGCTCTGTCTCCGCTTTCATCGGGCATGAGAACGCGGCAGTCTACGGTGCCGCCAAGGCAGGCCTGCTGTCCTTTTCTCGTGGGCTGACCTATGAGCTGAAGGACCGGGGCATCCGGGTCAACGGGCTGAGCCCCGGGCCGACCCTGACGGACACGTTCAAGTCGCTCGGTCCCGAGCGACAGGCCGCCATCTACGACGAACTCCGGCAGACCGTGCCCCTCCATCGCATCGGCACCACCACCGAGCTGGCGAAGGCGGCGGTCTACCTGGCCTCTGACGAGTCCGCCTACACCGCCGGCACCGTCCTGCGCGTCGATGGAGGCATCGGAGAACTCGCCTACTAGACACTGCCGGCGCCGGGAACCAGTGCGACCTTTCCCGCGAAGTCCGTCACGAAAGGGCCTCGTGATTGGCCCAGACGACCTTGTAGGGGTACCGCGACTGCCAGCGCCGGATGAGCTCCTCAGCGCCGGGCACCGTGAAGACCGCGTTCAGCGCGTCCAGGTCGGCAAGCCCGAGTTGCACGATCGCGCTGGCAACGAAGACGGGACTGTGGTCGTCTGCCGGCACGCGGATGTGGCGCCGGGCCGACAACGTCTGGACGTGGCCGGACCCCAGCATCAGGTTTTCGATGTCTTTCAGGTATTGATCCAGCTCGGCATCGGGGATGGGCTGATCGAAGGAGACAATCATCGTGTGGTTGAGCACGAGCCCATCCAAACAGCGCAGTCGGCGCGGAGTCCAAGACCGACTGGGCACCGGGCGATAACCTACAGGAATGGTTGAGCTGGAGACGCGCGAGCTCGAGTACTTCGTCGCGGTCGCGGAAGAGCTGCACTTCGGCCGCGCCGCGGTGCGCCTGTCGATCGCGCAACCCGCGCTGTCGAAAGCGATCCGGCGCGTCGAGGCCCGGCTCGGCGTGAGGCTGCTCGCGCGTTCGAGCCGACACGTCTCGCTCACGGCAGCGGGGGAGGCCTTGCTGCATCACGGCCGCCATGCGCTGAACGCGGTCAGCGCCGCGGTGCAGAAGGCGCGGCAGGCCGGTGACGCCGACGCGCATCTGCGACTGGTGATCAAACCGGGTGGCGACGCGAACCTGTTGTCGGGGATCCTCACCGCGTACGCCCAGCAGCCTGACGCGCGCCGGGTCGACATCCTCTTCGGCGGCGCCACCGACCGCGCCGACTACCTGCGCGACGGCAGGGCCGACGTGGCACTTCTGTACGCGCCGTTCGACGATCTCACGCGGTTGGCGTACGAGACGCTCCACGTCGAGGACCGCGTCGCGATTCTCCCCACCGATCACCGGCTGGCCTCGCGCGACGAACTGCGGCTGGCCGATCTCGAGGGGGAGACCTTGCCGCGCTGGAAGGGCGTGCCGGGCGGCGGTACCGGGCCTGAGCTGGTGGACGTGCCCCAGATGATCCAGATGATCGCGCTCGGACGCACGATCGCGATACTCCCGCGCTCGCTCGTGGAGCCCGTGCCGCCGGGACTCGTGTGCGTTCCGGTGGCCGACGCCCCCGCCAGCCGGATCGTCCTCGCCTGGGCGGAGCCGGACCGCCGCCCACTCGTCGCCTCGTTCGTGGCGGCGGCGCTCGCCGCCACGGGCAGGCGCCGCCGCCCGACGCCCTAGCTTGCAGAGAACCCGGGCTCGTCGCCGGCGCTGAGCCGGATCACCGGCATCTGCGTGGTGGGTGGTGGGCGGCCGCCAACTCGGTGATCAGCCGGTCGAGGTGGGCCGCGAGACGGGCGGCGGGGCAGGATCAGTCGCGCCCGGCTTCCCGCGCCGTACGCTCCAGCCGGTTCCGGTAGCTCTCCCACCACGCCCGGTCCCCGGAGGGCAGGTTGAGGTTCCCGTCCCGCAACCCGGCCACCCCGTCGACGAGTTCCCTGACGATGTCGGCGTGACCGGCGTGCCGGTTGGTCTCCGCGATCACGTGCACCAGGATCTGGTGCAGGGTCACCTCGCTCCGCTCGTCCGGCCACCACCGCACGCGACCGGTCGCTTCGAGCGCCAGTGCGGCGATCGTGGCGTCCGAGTGCTGCCATACCCGCCGGTACAGGTCGACGATGTCGTCACGCGACTCGTCCGCGGTCGCCCACATGTCCGCGTTGTCTTCGGCGTCGTCGGCCATCCACGGCAGGGCTTCGCCGTACGGCCGCCCGAACGTCTCGCCGAAGTAGCCCGCCTCCACCCCGGCGAGGTGTTTGACGAGCCCCAGGAGATTGGTGCCCGTCGGGGTCAGCGGGCGGCGGATGTCATATTCGGCCAGTCCGTCGAGCTTCCAGAGCACAGCGTCGCGGGCGGCTTGCAGATAGCGGTGCAGATCCGTCTTCGGTCCCGGTGTGGTCATGCCGGCAGTCTTCCAGCGGGTGCCGGGGGTCCGCACCGGTGTTTTTCCGGACCCGGTGTCGCTCCGGGACACCCGGGGTGACGCCGTCTCCGGCCGGTCCTCATCCATACGGCGCCCGGGGCGTCGCGCCGGCGATGGCCGGCCCGCTCGGCGGGCTCCCCATCAGTGACCGGCCGGGTCGGCGAGACGCATCAGGTTTCCTTCGGGGGTTCGTGGTGGGCGCGGCCGGTCAGTCCGGCCGCGGTCTGTGTGAGGTGCCGGGCCAGTGCCTCGGCCGCGGTGTCGGCGTCGCGGGCCAGCGCCGCCTCCTCCAGCCGGCGGTGCTCGCCGACGTGGTCCCGGCCGGGGGCACGGTGCGCCGAAAAGCGGCGAGCCAGCTCACTGGCGGTCCACAGCCGGTCGACGGTCTCCAGCAGGACGGGATTGCCGCACCCCTCCAGCAGCGTGCGGTGGAAGACCCGGTGGGCTTCGGCCCATGCGCTGCTGTAGTACTCGCCCTCCTCAGGCACGTACGCCGGGGTGCGCGCCAGACGGTGGTGAGCGGCTCGGACGCGGGCCTCCCAATCGACGTCGCCACGCTCGATCGACATGCGCAGCACGACCGGTTCGATGGTCCGGCGGGCCTCCGCGATCTCCTGCCAGCGGCGGTCGGAGAAGGCCGGGACGGCGAAGCCGCGGTTGGGCAGCCGGTCGGCGAGGCCCTCGCCGACCAACCGCACCAGCGCCTCGCGCACCACAGCGAGGCTCACGCCCTGTTCCTTGGCGAGGTCCTGGGGTTTGAGGGCGTCGCCGGGGGCGTGGTCCCCGCGCATGATCGCCTCCCGCAAGTGTGCGTAGACCTGCTCGGAGAGCATCTGCTTTCCCGGCGGAACCGGGAGAGGGGCCGTCTGGGTCATGCGAACAGCATAGACGATTCGATAAATAATCGATTATTGCTGTTATAGTCGATGCGTGCGGTCGAGGAAGGCTCGGCAGTGCCTCTGCGCGAGGCTGCGTCGGCCGCATCACCACCACCCACACCAGGGCCTGAAAGGAACGACGCGATGAGCGCCAACGACCCCTTCGCCCGCCTCCCCGAGGCGGCCTCCTTCACCGTCACCAGCACCACCGTCAGCGACGGTGCCCCCTGGCCGCCCGAGCAGTTCTCCTCCGGCGTCCCCGGCGGGAAGGACATCTCCCCGCAGCTGTCCTGGAGCGGCGCGCCGGAAGGCACCAAGAGCTACGCCGTCACCGTCTACGACCCCGACGCTCCCACCGGGTCCGGGTTCTGGCACTGGGCGGTCGCCGACATTCCCGCCACCGTCACCGAGCTGCCCGAGGGCGCCGGCGACGACACGGGTTCGGGCCTGCCCGAGGGCGCCTTCCAACTGCCCAACGATGTCCGCGCGGCCCGCTTCATCGGCGCCGCGCCGCCGGCCGGGCACGGCCCGCACCGCTACTTCATCGTGGTGCACGCCCTCGACGTCGAGTCCATCGGCGTGCCGGCCGACGCCACCCCGGCCCTCCTCGGCTTCACCATGTCCGGCCACACCCTCGGCCGCGCCGTCCTGACCGCCACCGCCGAAACCCCGGTCTGACGGAGGGCGTGTCCGGACTCGTCGGCACCACAGCGAGGTAACTCCGCACCGTGCCGGGCTCCAGCGCAAGAGCGCCCGGCACGGCACCTCTTCTGGAAAAGCCGACAACCTGGAGCTCAATGTGGGAGTCCCCGCATTAGGCCCTGCTGCCTTTGTGTGGATTTTCTCCGGGACATGGTCAACGGACATAATCGACCCGTTGATCGCCGAAGAGGAGAGGCAAGTTTTATGGCGGACCGGCAAAGCATCTTACGGACCGGCCGGGCAATGGCGGTGGCTACCCTGGTTTCCCGGATCACCGGATTCCTCCGTACGCTGGCGCTGGTCGCCGCCCTCGGACTCGGCACCCGCCTGCTCGACGCCTACACCGCCGCCAACGTCACTCCCAACAGCATCTATGAACTGGTGATGGGCGGAGCGGCCGCGAGTGTGCTGGTCCCGCTGCTGGTTCGCAGCGCGGCTGACGACGACATCGACGCGGATTTGTTCACGCAGCGGCTGCTGTCCCTGGTGCTTTACGGGCTCTCAGCGGTCGTCATAGTGACGATCATCGCCGCTCCGCTCATCGTGAATTTGACCGTTCCCGGGTTCAGCCTCGCCCAGCGTGAGCTGGCCGTCGATTTCACCCGGATCTTCGTGCCCCAGATACTCTTCTACGGCATCAGCGCGACACTCGCTTCGATCCTGAACGCTCGTGGCCGGTTCGCCGCTCCGATGTGGGCTCCGGTGGCCAACAACCTGGTCGTCATCGCCACCGCCGGGACGTTCCTGCTGGTCGGCGGGACCGGCCGGATGGAAACGCTGACCCAGGGCCAGATGCTGCTGCTGTCGATCGGCACCAGCGCCGGAGTCGGCGCCCAGATGGCCGTCCTGGCGGTGGTCACCCGACGGGCCGGTTTCCCGCTGCGGCTGCGCGCCAACCCCCGCGGCATCGCGGTGCGCAGGATCGCCGCGATGGCCGGATGGACCATCGCGTCGGTGACCGCCGCACAGATCGCGCTGATCGTCGTCAACGGTCTCGCGTCGCAGGCGGGGCCGGGCGCGGTCAGTGTCTTCTCCAACGCGTACACCTTGTTCCAGCTGCCGTACGCGGTCATCGCGGTGACCGTGATCACCGGCATGCTGCCTCGCATGAGCCGGGCGGCAAGCGAACGCGACCTGTCCCAGGTCACCGCCGACCTGTCCCAGAGCCTGCGGTTGACCGGCGTGGTGCTGCTTCCCGCGGCCGCCGCGCTCGTCGTGCTCGGCCCGCATCTGACCACCTTGCTGTTCGCGCACGGGAACGCCTCACCCGGCGCGGCCCATCTCACCGGCGTCGTGCTGGCCGCCTATGGGCTGGCACTGGTTCCGTTCGCCGGCTACCAGATCATGTTGCGCGTCTACTACGCCCTCGGTGACACGCGCACGCCGGCCCTGATCAGCGTCGCGGTCTCCGCCGCTCTCCTCGTCAGCGGCTTGGCCGCTGCGCGGCTTTACCCGGGCACGGATATGGTGATCGCCCTGGCCGGATGCACGGCCATCGCCTACGCCTTGGGATTCGTGATCACTGCACAGCTGCTGCGGCGTCGACTCGGCCGCATCGACGGCCATCGCCTGCTCAGCTCTCATTCGCGGATGCTGGCGGCTGCGGTCGGCGCCGGGCTCACCGCAGCGGTTGTCGCCTCGGGTCTCGGCCGGGCCGTGGGTGAGGGACCGGGCGGTTCGCTCGCCGTTGTCTGCGCCGCGACAGCCGTCGGCGCCTGTCTTTATGCATTGATCGCCCGCCTTCTCCGGATCAGCGAGCTCACCTCCCTGACCGCGGGATTGAGCATCACCCGCACCTGATCAAAGTGGCCCGGGATTCCCGAGGGCCGCAGGAGACAGGGTGCGGGTCCCATCGGTCGGCCCGCACCACCGCCCGCTGCCACGCCTGCTTCGATGCCGCCAGGCCGGCCGGTGTTCCCGGCCGACCGGCGCGCCCCACCTCCGGGCGACGCGCTCCCCGTCACCTCGCGGTGAGTGGTCAGGTGATGGTCAGCGTGGTCACCCCTGTCGCGCCGGTGAAGCCGGTGGTGAGGCACTTCAGCAGCCCCGGCTGGGGGAGGGTGATGAGCTGCACCGCCGACTGGCCGGCGAACGGACCCGAGATGACCGTGCCGGTGAACGTGGTGACGACCTGCCCGGCCACGGCGGTGCTGCTGCCGGCGCCCTCGATGACGCTGGCCTGCCCGGTGTTCCAGGTGACGGTCCGCGCGCCCTGGAAGCCGTCGAGCAGGTCGTTGCAGCCGGCGGACATGCTGAACTGCTCGTCGTACGATCCGCCCGTCACCTCGCCTCCGCCCAGGCAGGAGGTGAATCGACCGGTGGTCGTGATCTCGAAGGTGCGGGGCTGGAAGATCACCCCGGGGTCGTAGGCGTCGGACTCGGTCCCCTGGCACTGCACCAGCGCGGACGACCTCGCCTGGGCCGGGTTCGCCGCGGCCGGTGTCACCACGGTGAGGGCCGCTACGACGGCCAGGGCCAGTGAGGGCGCCCGGACTCTCCTTCTGGCCATGATGTGTCTCCTCGTGTGATGCGGTAGGCCCCGGCTCGCCCGCCGTGTCGCCCGGGCGGAGAAGAATGACTCTTGCGCAAATAGAGGGATCGCTTGTTGAGTAAAATGGCGTGCGATTCCCGAGCTGTCAATAAACCTGCCTATTTACGTTCTTTCCGCAGGGCTGATGTGACAGGTAACACCGCCGAGTCGGCCCGGCGGGGGCGAGCGGTGAGCTGGGCGGGACATGGCCGCCGGACTATGTCCGGCAGCTGATGCGATTTCAAGGTCACAGGTGACGCATGCCTCACTCGCACGTCATATCACTCTCGGTGTGCATTCAATTACTTTCAGTAGGCGGCAAGGTGGTGGTCACCGTACTTGGGGCGTTGGGTACGGGCGGTCATCTCTTGGCCGAACAGCGGACGGCGACGTGATCGTAGGCCGGTCAGGCAAGGCGATCCGCCGTTGACGAACCCCCGGGAATACGCCCCGAGGCAGAGCGAAGGCGAGGTGGCGGGTGCATCTGACCCCGCATGAACAGGAACGCCTGATGATCCATGTGGCCGCGGACGTAGCCCGTAGACGCAAGGAGCGGGAGGTCCCCCTCAACTACCCGGAAGCGGTCGCGCTGATCACGGCGCACGTGCTGGAGGCGGCCCGGGAAGGCAAGTCCGTGCACGAGCTCATGTCCACCGGCAACGAAATCCTCTCCCGGGACGACCTCATGCCGGGCGTCGCGGAGATGATCTCCGACCTCCAGATCGAGGCCACGTTCCCTGATGGCACCAAGCTGGTCACCATCCGCGACCCCTTCGCGGACGACGAGGGAGACGGGGAGAAGGACACGAAGGAAGCGCGGACGCAGTCGCTGATTCATCCGGGGAAGATCGACCATCCGGAGGGCGCCACGCAGGTGCCCTTCAACGAAGGTCGCGAGATCACGACGGTGACGGTCACCAACACCGACGACCGTCCCATCCAGGTGGGCTCGCACTACCACTTCTACGAGGCCAACCCCCTTCTCGACTTCGAACGCTCCGCCGCCTACGGCAAGCGCCTGCACATACCCGCCGGGAGCTCGGTCCGGTTCGAACCCCAGTGCACCCGGACGGTGAAGCTCGTGCCCATCGAGGGTGAGCGCATCGTCGCCGGCCTGCGCGGCCAGGTCGGAGGGCGACTCGATGGATGAAGCCCCGGACGCATCGGCCGACACTGCAGCAGACCAGGCGCCAGGCGCGCTCGCCGAGATGGTGGCGGACACACCGCCGCGGGAGCCCGCGTCCGACATGGAGATCCTGACGATCGATCTGCCGCTGACCCGTGTCCAGTACGCCGACCGGTACGGCCCAACGGCCGGCGACCGCATCCGGCTGGCCGACACCAACCTGCGCATCGAGATCACCGAGGACTGGGCCGGCGGCCCGGGACGCAGTGGCAACGAGGTCATCTTCGGCGGCGGCAAGGTGATCCGCGAGTCGATGGGGCAGTCCTGCGCACCGCGCGACTCCGCCACGTTCGGCGCCCCGCAGCCGCCCGACACGGTCATCACCGGCGCGGTCATCCTCGACCACTGGGGCGTGGTCAAGGCCGACGTGGCCCTTCGAGACGGTCGGATCGTCGCGCTCGGCAAGGCCTACAACGACGAGACCATGGACCGGCTGCACGACGGGCACGAGCGGGCCACCGATTTCCTGATCGGCCCGGAGACCGAGGTCATCGCGGGCAACGGCAAGATCCTCACTGCGGGCGGCATCGACACGCACGTGCACTTCATCTGCCCCGAGCAGGTGCACGAGGCGCTCGCCGCCGGGGTCACCACTTTGATCGGCGGCGGCACGGGCCCCGCCGAGGGCACCACCGCCACCACCGTCACGCCCGGCGCTTGGCACATCGCCCGGCTGTTCGAGGCGCTGGACGCCTTCCCGGTCAACATCGGACTGCTCGGCAAGGGCAGCACCATGTCCACCGAATCCCTGTACAACCAGGTAGAGGCCGGCGTTCTCGGGTTCAAGATCCACGAGGACTGGGGCGCCACGCCGGCCGTGCTGCGCCGGTGCCTGGAGGTGTGCCGGGCGACCGGCGTCCAGCTGGCCCTGCACGCCGACTCACTGAACGAGGCGGGCACCGTCGCCGACACCATCGAGGCCATCGGCGATCATCCGCTCCACATCTTCCACATCGAGGGCGCCGGCGGCGGCCACGCCCCCGACATGCTCACCATGGCGAGCCTGCCGAACGTGCTGCCCGCCTCCACCAACCCCACCCGGCCCTTCACCGTCAACACGGTCAAGGAACACATCGACATGGTGATGGTCTGCCACCACCTCAACCCGCTGGTGGACGAGGACCGGGCCTTCGCCGAGTCACGGATCCGGCCCTCCACGATGGCCGCCGAAGACATCCTGCACGACCTCGGCGCCATCTCGATCATGTCGTCGGACGCCCAGGCCATGGGCCGCATCGGCGAGATGATCATACGGACCTGGCAGACCGCGCACGTCATGAAGGACAGGCGCGGCCCGCTGGAAGGCGACCGGGCGGGCGACGGCGGGGCCGACAACCACCGCGCCCGCCGCTACGTCGCCAAATACACCATCAACCCGGCCATCGCGCACGGCATCGACCACGAGGTCGGCTCGGTCGAGGTGGGCAAGCTCGCCGACCTGGTGCTGTGGGAGCCGAAGTTCTTCGGCGTCAAGCCACACCGGGTCATCAAGGGCGGCCAGATCGCCTACGCGCAAGTCGGTGACGCCAACGCCTCCATCACCACCCCGCAGCCGATCCTGCCCCGGCCGATGTGGGGAGCGACGGGCCGGGCGCCTACCGCCAACGCGGTCAACTTCGTCACCGAACACGCCATCCAGGCCGGCCTGCCCGAACGGGTCAACGTGGGCAAGCCGTTCAAGGCCATCCGCAACACCCGCAAGGTGTTCAAGGCCGACATGCGGGAGAACAACGCCTGCCCCGACATCAGCATCGATCCCGACACCTTCGAGGTGGTGATCGGCGGAGCGGAGGCCAAGGACGTCAAGACGGAGATCGACGATCAGCTTGTGGACGGCCGGCGGTTCGCCGAGACGCTGCCCATGGCGCAGCGCTACTTCCTCTTCTGACCAGCGCACCATGAAGGACTCGAACGGAAGGTGAGCCGCGCACGATGAACCGCGCTGCCCTACTCGTTCTGGCCGACGGCCGATTCCCCGCAGGCGGGCACGCCCACTCCGGCGGGGCCGAGGAGGCCGTCGCGGCCGGACGGGTGCGCAATGTGGCGAGTTTGCAGGAGTTCTGCCGCGGCCGGCTGCACACGGCAGGCCTGGTCGCGGCAGGGCTCGCGGCCGCGGCCGCCGCCGGGTACGACCCGCTGCTGCTGGAGGAGGCGGCCGACGCCCGCACCAGCGCCCCCGCCCTGCGGCACACCTCGCGGCGGCTCGGCCGCCAACTGATGCGCGCCGCCCGGGCCGCCTGGCCGTGCGCCGAGCTCGACGCCCTGGCCGCCGCCCGCCCGCGCGGCGCCCACCAGAGCGTGGTGCTCGGCCTGACCGCCCGTTGCGCAGGACTGGCGCCGATGGACGCCGCCTACGCGGCGGCGTACGAGAGCATCGGCGGCCCGGTCACCGCGACCGTCCGCCTGCTCAGGCTGGACCCCTTCGACGCCACCGCCGTCCTGGCCCGCTTGGCCGCCGACATCGACCACGTCGCCGCTCAGGCGGCCGAAGCCGCGCAGCGTGTCCGCACTGACGGAGTCGCCGCGCTGCCGGCCGCCTCAGCGCCGCTGCTCGACATCACCGCCGAACAGCACGCCACCCGCCCGGCCCGCCTGTTCGCCTCCTGACCACTCCTTCGACCCCTTGCCTGGAGCAGCCATGCACCTCCATCACGACGACACCTTCCCCGAAGGTTCCCCTCACGGCCCCGGCGGTTCTTCCCGCGAGCGTCCCGGCGGCGGTCATCGCGCCCTGCGCATCGGGCTGGGCGGACCGGTCGGCTCCGGCAAGACCGCCACTGTCGCCGCCCTGTGCCGCACGCTGCGCGAGCAGCTGTCCATAGCGGTCGTGACCAACGACATCTACACCCGCGAAGACGCTGAGTTCCTTGTGCGCGAGGCCGTCCTGCCCGCCGGGCGCATCACCGCCGTGCAGACCGGCGCCTGCCCGCACACCGCCATCCGCGACGACATCTCCGCCAACCTCGAAGCCGTCGAAGACCTCGAGGACCGTCTCGCCCCGCTCGATGTGATCCTCATCGAATCCGGCGGCGACAACCTCACCGCCACCTTCTCCAAAGGTCTCGTCGATGCCCAGATCTTCGTCATCGACGTCGCCGGCGGCGACGACATCCCCCGCAAGGGCGGCCCCGGCGTCACCACCTCCGACCTGCTCGTCATCAACAAGACCGACCTCGCCCTCCACGTCGGCGCCGACCTGGAGGCCATGGCCCGCGACGCCAAAGCCCAGCGCGGCGACCTGCCCACCGTCCTGACCGCGGTCAAGACCACGGGAGGCATCACGCCCGTGGCCGGCTGGATCCGCGAGCGCCTGGCCGCCTGGACCGCGGGCCCCGCATGAGCCGAGCGGCCCTGCCACCGACACCGCCCCCCACTCCCGCCCCAACGCCGTCCGAGCGCGCCGGGCCGGGCGTCCACGCCACCGCCCGCATCAGGGCGGTCCGCATGGGAGGCGGCACCGGCCTACCCGTGCTCGCCGGTGACGGCCCCTTCGACCTGCGCCGTGCCCGCCCGCACGGAGACCAGGCACGGGTGTGCATCCTCGGCGTCATGAGCGCCCCCCTCGGCGGCGACCGGTTGCGCATCGAGGCCACCGCCGACCGCAACGCCCACCTGCACGTCACCACCGCCGCCGCCACCATCGCCCTGCGCGGCCCCACCACCGCCCACGCCACCTACGATGTGCACCTGAACGTCGCCGAGCACGCCAGCCTGCTCTGGGTGCCCCAGCCCCTGATCTCGGCGGCACGCAGCAACCTGCGTCAAAGCTGCACCGTCGACCTGGCCCCGACTGCCCGGCTTCTGCTTCGCGAAGAAATCGTGCTCGGCCGCTCCGGCGAAGGGCCGGGCCGGCTGTCCACCCACCTCACCGTCCGCCGCGACGGGCACCCCCTGCTGGAGCAGCAGACCAGGTACGGCCCCGAAGCGTCCGGCTGGGACGGCCCCGCCATCGTGGCCTGCCACCGCGCCGTCGGCCAGATCCTCATCGTCGACCCCGCCCTGGACCGGCAACCGCCCCCCACCCGACTGTTCGGCGACGACCCGGCAACCGGCCAGGCCGTACTGACCCCGCTGGCCGGCCCCGCCATCCTGATCACCGCTCTGGCCCCGAACACTCTGCACCTGCGCCGTCTGCTGGATGCGGCGCACCTCATTGCCTGAACATGTGGTCAGCCGCGGTGGACACAGTAGAGCGTGCCGTGGTGGGAGAGGCGTGGGCAACCCCCTTCACCACGCTCACCGGCCCCGGCCGGATCACCTTCGCCGCGATCAGGCGGGGTGGGGGTACGGCGGTCACCACGCGACGGGGCCGAGGCGATCGATGAAGATCCCGGTCGGTCCGTCGGCGCCGAGCGTCGCGAGTTCGACGATCGGGTCGGTGCCCTCGGTGACCGTCAGCTGGCCGGTGTGGTTGTTCATGTCGGTGGCGGTGAACTTGTGGTTGGCGACCTCTCCGGGAGTGACGACGTTGAACTTGATCTCCGGGAGCGCCTGCGCGTACCGGACTGTGATCATGTTCAACGCCGCCTTCGACGAGCTGTAGGCGAGCTCGTGCATCTTCGAGACGGCCTGCTCCGGATCGGTCACGACCGCGAAGGAGCCGCCGGCGCTGGACACCATCACCACGCGCGGGTTGTCCGCCGCCCGCAGCAGGGGGAGGAACGCATGCGTGACCCTGATCGGCCCGTACACGTTGGTGTCGTAGACGGAATGAATCTCGCCGGCCGTCGCGTCCGCGGGCGCGACGACTCTTCCCGGTACGCCCGCGTTGTTGACCAGCACGTCCAGGCGGTCGGTGTGCTCGCGGACGAGCCGCACGGCGCCGGCCACGGAGTCGTCGGAGGTCACGTCAAGCGGGACCGGGACCACATTCGCGCCACCGGCGGTCAGTTCGCCGGCGGCCGCTCGTCCCCGGTCTTCGTCGCGCGAGCCGAGAAAGATCGTCCAGCCCCGTTCCCCGAGGCGCCGGGCCGTTTCGAGGCCGAGGCCCTTGTTGCCTCCGGTGATCAGCACCGAGGTCCGTTCCGTGTTCGTCATCGAATCCTCCATCGTGGAGTCGCATGCCGTGCGGTGCGTCCGCACGGCGTCTTGACGGCCATGGAGACGCCGGCGACCGGCTCCTTGTGACAACACGGTCGTGTGAGGCATGTCACGGGTCGCGGGTGTCACGCGGCCGGGGGGTACGGCGTCTTGTGCGTGTGACACAGTCGGTAGCGATGACGGGGGAGCCGGCGATGACCGAGTGCGGCGAGCGGACCACAGGCACGGCTGTGCCGCTCGGGGAGGGCGGCCGGACGGACTCCGCCACCGAGGCGTTCGTCGCCCATCGCAACCTGCTGTTCACCGTGGCCTACGAGATGCTCGGCTCGGCCGCCGACGCCGAGGACGTCCTGCAGGAGACCTGGCTGCGATGGGCGGGGGTCGACCTGGACACGGTGGGGGATCGGCGTGCGTACCTCGTGCGGATCACCACACGCCAGGCGCTGAGCCGGCTGCGTACGCTCGGCCGGCGCAGGGAGTCCTACATCGGACCCTGGTTGCCCGAGCCGCTGCTGACGACACCCGACGTGGCCGAGGACGTCGAGCTGGCCGACAGCGTCTCGATGGCGATGCTGCTGGTGCTGGAGACTCTGCACCCGACCGAACGGGCGGTGTTCGTGCTGCGGGAGGTGTTCGATCTCGGGTACGACGAGATCGCCGACGCCGTGGGCAAGAGCCCGGCCGCGGTCCGTCAGATCGCCCACCGGGCGCGGTCACACGTCGCCGCCCGCCGGCCGCGCGACGTCGTCACCCCGGCCGAGACCCGCGACGCCCTCCAGGCGTTCCAGCGGGCGGTCGAGACCGGCGACCTGCAGGGCCTGCTCGACGTCCTCGCCCCCGACGTCGTCCTCCTGACGGACGGAGGCGGACTCAAGCGCGCCGTGCCGCGGCCCGTCGCGGGGGCCGGCAAGGTGGCCCGCCTGCTGGCGGCCGGCGTGGTCAAGTTCGGCGCCGGGGTGTCGGTCGAGCCGGTGCAGGTCAACGGCTGGCCGGGTCTCCTCCTGCGGATCGACGGCGAGATCGACGGTGTCCTGGCGATGCGGGTCGAGACCGGTCTCGTCACCGGGCTCTACTTCGTACGCAATCCCGAGAAGCTCTCACATGTGGAGCGGGAGACCGTGCTGAGCCGCTGAGGCCGGAAACGACCCGCGACCACTCGCACGCCCGCGTCGCGACGCGCGGTCAGGCTTCGCGGCTCGAACCTGACTCCGTACGCGGGGCCGGCCAGTTGCGCAGGGCGACGTCGATCGTGTCGAGCATCCTGCTCCAGGACTCGTCGGCGGCTCGTGAATGATGGCGGAAGCCCCCTGCCATCTCCAGGCTGACGAACCCGTGGAAAACGCTGCCCAGCATGCGGACCGCATCGGTCTGGTCGGGCTCCGCGAGTGCGTAGCCGCGCAGGATCGCCCGCGTCATGTCCGAGTGCCGCCGGGCCGCGCTCGCCTCCGGGCTCTTCGGGTCGAGGTCGGTCTGCATCGCCGTGTACCTGCCCGGGTGTTTTCTGGCGTAGTCGCGGTAGGTGCCGGCAAAGGCGACCAGCGCGTCCTTGCCCGCCCGCCCGGCCAGCGACGCCGCGGCCCGGTCGGCGAGCTCGGCCAGGGCCAGCCCGGCCACCCGGACCCGCAGCTCGTGCGCGTTTCTGATGTGGGAGTAGAGGCTGGCGTCCTTGACGCCGAACCTTCGCGCCAGCTCTGAGATCGTCAGGTTCTCCAGCCCCACCTCGTCGGCCAGGTCCGCCGCCGCCTCGATCAGCCGCTCGGCCGTCACCCCCGCACGTGCCATCGATTGCCCTTCCGCTTCCTAGAGATCCTAGGCAAAAGCTTAATTGATTGCGACTGGAATCGATAGGGGATAGCTTCGTTCCTATGAAACCGATCGCCGAGCGCGACATTCGCGCCTCGTTCGTCAACTGCACCAAGGGTGAGGCCAAACGCCTCGCCGTACCGAGGGACCTGGACGCGCGTCCCTGGGACGACCTCGACTTCCTGGGCTGGCAGGATCTCGCGTCGCCGGGCCGGGCGTACCTGGTCGCCGATCAGGGCGACCGGTTGGTCGGGGTGGCGCTACGCCGGGCCACTTCCAATGCCGGGCATGTGCGGCGCAGCATGTGTTCGCTCTGCCTGACCACGCACACGGGCGACGGCGTGTCGCTGATGACCGCCCGGCGTGCCGCCGGCAGCGGCAACTCCGTCGGCGTCTACGTCTGCACCGACCTGGCCTGCTCCCTTTATCTGCGCGGCAAGAAGGACGTCGGGCCCGGCGGGCGGATGCCCGAGTCGCTCACGCTCGAAGAGAAGATCAGCAGGACCGTGGCCAACGTGCGCGACTTCCTCCAGAAGGTGACTGCCTGATGCCCGCTGTCTGCCCGCGAGGACCCGTGCGCGGGGCGCCGCGGGCCCTGACGCGCCTGGCTAGAGCCGATTGTCGTGGGCGATGAGGGCGAGCTGGACGCGATTGTCCAGATCGGTCTTGGCGAGGATGCGCGAGATGTAACTCTTCACCGTGCCGACGCTCATGTGGAGCTCGGCCGCGATGTCCGCGTTGGACCTGCCCCGGCCGACCGCGGCGGCGACCTCGCGCTCGCGGTCGCTGAGCCTGGACAGCAGCCTGCGCGCCTCGTCGCGGCGGCGGTCCTCCGCCTCCGGCGCCAGGTGGGCGATCAGGCGCCGGGTCACCCCCGGGGACAGGATCGGTTCACCCGCGGCGACCCGGAGGACCGCCTCCACGATGCCCTCCGGCGGGGTGTCCTTGAGCAGGAACCCGCTGGCCCCGGCGCGCAGCGCGCCGAAGACGTGCTCGTCGGCGTCGAACGTGGTCAGCATGATGACGTGGGGAGGGGCGGGGCGCCGCCGCAGCAGCCGGGTGGCGTCGATCCCGTTCAGGCCCGGCATCCGGATGTCCATGAGCACCACATCGGGCGCGTGCGCGTCGACCGCGGCTCCGACGTCGGCGCCGTCGGCCACGCCGCCCACCACGACGAGCTCGTCGGCGCCCCTGAGCATCAGCGTCAGACCCGCCCTGACGAGCGGATCGTCGTCCACGACCAGCACGCGTATGGCGCTCACCCCGGCCATGGTAGCCAGACCGCCAGGCGGAACTCACTCTTCTCCGCCCCGGCCTGCTCCACTTTGGCCTTCTCCACCGTGTCTTTCTCCGCCGTGTCCTTTTCCGCTCCGGCCTGCTCCACCCGGCCGCCCGCCAGCTCGGCGCGTTCCCGTATCCCGGCCAGGCCGGCGCCCTCGCCCGCGAGGAGGTCCGCCGCTGCACCGGCGGCGGACGCCGCGACCGGGTTGCGCACCTCGATGGCCAGCCCCCGGCCGGGGCCGCCGTCGAGGCGTACGGTCACCGGTAGGCCGGGGGCGTGTTTGCGGGCGTTGGTGAGGCCTTCCTGGACGATCCGGTAGGCGGCCCGCGCCGTCGCACCCGGCAGATCGGACAGGCGCACGCCGCCGTCGTACATCTCGACCCGCACACCCGCCTGCCGTACCTCATCGAGCAGGGCCGGCAGGTCGAGTGCGGCCAGGACGGGCGCCTCGCGCAGGACCGAGATGACCTGACGCAGCTCCTGCAACGCCTGGTGCGCGCTGGTGCGCATCACCGCGGCCGCCTCGACCACCTCGGCGGGGTCGGCCCGCGCGTTGAACGCCAGCGCCCCGGCGTGCAGCGCCAGCAGCGACAGCCGGTGCGCCAGCACGTCGTGCATCTCGCGGGCGATGGCCAGGCGTTCGGCGTGGCGGGCCTGCTCGACGCGTCGCCGCTGCTCCTCCTCGGCCCGGCGCAGCCGCTCCGCCAGTGACAGCACCAGCTGGCGGCGGGCCCGCGCCAGCATCCCCCATCCGGTCAGCGCCACCCCGAACAGCACCGCGACCAGCGCCCACACCGGGTACGGCGCCAGCCCGGGCGGCCGCAGCCAGAACCGGGCCAGCATCGCCGCCACCCAGGCGGCGCCCACCCCGATCGCGACGGCCGAGCGCCGGTAGAGGGCGGTCATCAGGGTGGCGATGCCGGCCGCGACCGACGCCGAGGCCGCGGGCACCGCCAGCGCCACGGCCGCCAGCGCGGTGGTGGCCGGCCACCGGCGTGTCACCCACAGCGCCGCGCACGCCGCCGCGCCGCAGGACACGTCCGCGACCAGATACCAGCCGGGAGCCGCGCCGAGGTCGCCTCGCACGACGACCGCCGCCGCGGCCAGCGCGCAGGCGACACCCCCCGCCCGGATCGCCCGGTCCCGCCGGGTCCTCACAGGGCCCGGCCGTACGTCTGCCGTCACGGACGCCCAGCGTAACGACGGCGGGCCCACCGGCGGCAGCGTCCAAAGTCGACGCCGGATTGTCACCTGGGTTGCCACGGGCAGGACCCGGGGCGGCAGACGCGGGCGGGGTGTGCGGCACACGCTGACCCCATGACAGCGAACAAGACGCGCGGCCGCCGGGCCGCACTGCTGCTCGCGGTGATCACACCGCTCGTGGCCGAGTTCACCCTCGGCAACCCGCCGCTGCGCATGGCCGGGCTCCTGCTGCTGTGGATCCCGATATACGGCGCCGGCGTCGTCCTGGTGCGCGAGCTGGTGCGGCGGGCCGGGACGGGCTGGACCGGGGTGCTGCTGCTCGGCGCCGCCTACGGCATCGTCGAGGAAGGTCTGGCGCTGCAGGCGCTGAGCAGCCCCACGATCTACGGCGCCGCCGGGTGGGCGCCCCGGATAATGGGCCTGAACAGCGCGTACACCGAGCTGCAGATCCCCTACCACGCGGTCTTCAGCGCCGCGATCCCGATCCTCCTGACCGACCTGATCGTCCCCTCCCTGCGCGACCGGCCCTACCTGGGCAGGCTCGGCACCTGGCTGGCCGGGACGGTCTTCGTCCTCGGCGCGTTGCTGCTGCGAGTGACGGTAGTAACCTCCATCGACCCCGGCTACCAGGCGCGACCGGCGATCCTCGCGGGCTGCGCGGCCGCCGTGGCCCTGCTGGTGGCGGCGGGGCTGCGGCTGAAGGCCTCTGCGGGAAGGCCCTCGATCACGCCGCCCGCACCCGCGGCGGCCGGGGTGTTCGGCGCCGTGGCCGCCTTCGTATACCTGGCGGCGCTGTTCCCCTTCGGCGGCGCGACCCAGCCCGCCTTCACTCACGGCGGGTGGGTGGTCGTGCCCATGGCGGCCGCCGCCGCCCTGGCGGTGGCCGCCGCGTGGCTCCTGCGCCGCTGGACAGCCGGCGGCCTGTGGACGGACCGGCACAGCCTCGCTCTGGCCTCCGGCGCCCTGGTCGCCCACACCGCCTTCGGCCTGATCTCGAACACCGACACGGCGGCCGACCGCGCCGGCCTGGCGGCCGTCGGCGTGGTCATGGCGTGTCTGCTGGCTGTACTGGGCCGATACAGCGGCCGAGCGGCTGCTGCTGGTCGTCCATCCCCGCGGCATGGGGACCGCGATCTCCGCGGGCGGCCGCGGGCATAGGATCGGTGGATGGCAACGAGGCTCGTGCAGATTCACATGAAAGCCGGGGACGATGCCGCGGTCGGCCGGTTCTGGGCGCAGGCACTCGGCTGGGGCATCTCCAGCGAGGGGCCCGGCGTGACCAACCTCGAACCCGAGGGCTTCGTCTATCCCGACCCCGCCGCCGTCTGCATCGACGTCGTCCGCGATCCGAAACCCAAGACGGTGAAGAACCGCGTGCACGTCGACCTCGCCACCACCTCCGCGGCCCACCAGGCCGACCTCGTCGCACGCCTCCGGGGACTCGGCGCGACGCCCGCCGACGTGGGCCAGGGCGACGTGCCGTGGGTCGTTCTCGCCGACCCGGAGGGCAACGAGTTCTGCGTGCTGGAGCCCCGGGAGATCTACCGGGACACCGGTCCGATCGCCGCGGTGGTGGTCGACTGCGCCGATCCGCGGGCCATGGCCAGGTTCTGGGGCGAGGCGATGGACTGGACCCTGCACGAGGTGACCGACGACCACGGGGTGCTGCGCTCGGCCAAGGGCGTCGGGCCGTATCTGGAGTTCCTCCGCACGCCCGACGTGAAGACCGTGTGGAACCGCGTCCACCTCGATCTGCGGCCGTACCCCGGTGACGACCAGGCGGCGGAGGCGGCCCGGCTGCAGACCCTCGGCGCGACACCCGCCGACGTCGGCCAGGGCGACGTCCCGTGGGTCGTCCTCGCCGACCCCGAAGGCAACGAGTTCTGCGTCCTCACCCCGCTCTGAACGCGGAGCCCTGCCGGTCCTCGTCGTGGGCACCGCCGACGGCGTCACCTTCGCCACTGCATCGCGGTCGCACTGACGACGCTGCGGCCGGTAAACCGGTTGAACCCTACTTCTGCTTCCCGTACGTTGCCTGCTGCCCGTCGTAGTGAGGACAGAGGACAAGACCGCGTGACCCCGCCTGCTCTTCAGATCTGACACCTTCTTCCGCTCATTCACCAGCCGACCGTTCCGTCGGCTCTGCCGGGCTGCCCGTGCACTTCACGGCTACCGCGTCAACGATCCGGAACTGGTGGCGTCCAGGCTGCTGGATCCGCTGCTCGCCCGGCGCAACCGCTTCACCCTGGACTGGACGGCGGCCTGGCGGCTGGACACCCCGTCGCCATGGCTCGACGAGGCGTGGCCGGTGCAGGTGGAGGTCGTCTTCGAGGATCCGGTACCGGTGCGCCCGGAACGGCTCATCGCGGAAGGTCTCGGCTTCAGCAGGAACGAAGTGCTGCGCCGGATCAAGTGCGACATCTCGCTGCGCCGTCCAAGGAGCACCGGCTTCACCTTCACCGTGATGGCCGGAGACTAGACGATGCACGTCTGCGCACTCGGTGAGCTCAGGTGCGGCGGGCGGCCCAGACGGTGCGTTCGGTGCGTACGGCGAGGTCGCCGCGGCGCAGGATGCTGTGCGGGCTGCCGGTGTCGAGCAGCCGGTCGAGCGCGGCGAGGTCTTCGGGCGAGAGCGCCTGGACGGCGGCGCCACGGATGCGCCGCAGGGCGCTGAGGGCGTAGCGGCCGATCGCCTCGTTGCGGGAGCCCTCGATGTGCACGGTGATGGTGTGTGTGCCATCGAGGGCGAATCCGGCGCCGGTCAGCATCGGCCCCCAGTCGGCGCCGCGGTGGGGCATGTGTTCGGCGTGAAGGTGGCCGGTCGCGGCGTGACAGCGCTCTTCCAGGCCGGGCCGGTCCTCGGGTGCGCCGGCGGGCAGGAAACGGGGGAAGCCGGCCAGTTCGACGACGGCGAACAGGCCGCCGGGCGCGAGCAGGTCGTGGACGTTGCGTATGACACGCTCGGGGTCGGCCATGTGGTGCATCGAGGCCGACGCCCATACGAGGTCGGGCGTGCCGAGGTCGGGCCAGTCGGCGTCGTCGAGGTCGGCCTGCACGACGTGCACGCGGTCACTCATGTCACGGGCGCACGCCTTCTCCTGCAGGCGCTGCAGGTGCCCGGGTGCGGTGTCGACGGCTGTGACGTGTGCCTCCGGGAAGCGTTCGAGGAGTGCGAAGGTGCCCGCTCCGGTGCCGCAGCCCACGTCCACGATATGACGCGGGCCGGCGGTCAGGGGCAGCCACTCGGTGATGGCGGCGAGGTGCTCGGCGAGGACTTCCGCGTCCAGGTCGAGGATCTCCTCTTGGCCGCCGGCGCCCTGCTTGTGGTCGTGGCTGGTGTGCAGGTGTGTTCGGGTCATGACGTCACATTACGAAGTCTATGCGCCCCTGGCATAACACCTTTCGTATCGCGCAAGAAAATGGCCGCCGGCGCTGCCGGGCACGCAAGACGCATCCGTGCACCGTCCAGCAGCACCGGGCACCTGTCGCACCATCAGTCACCGCCCTCTCGGGCATCCCGGCCGCCGTCCTCGCGCTGGTGGCCGCGCCGCGCGTCACGGTCGAAGATGCCCAGGATCTCGCACGGTCCGCCTTCGGCGCCGATGGCGTGCGGCATCATCGTGGGGAACTCGGCGGCCTGATTGGCTTCGAGGCGGAAGCGGCGGTGGCCCAGCATGAGGATCGCCGTGCCGGACAGGACGACAAGCCATTCCCGGCCCGGGTGGGCGCGAATGCGGGCGGGATTGTCGGGCGGGGGCTCGGTCATGCGCTGACGCATCACGGTCATGCCGGGGTCACTCTTGATCGGCCAGCGCATCACGCCGTGAGTGCCATCGATCATCGGACTGGTGACGACGTCGTCGGCGGCGGTCTCGACCAGCTGGTCGAGGGAGGTGTCGAGGGCGCGGGCGAGGGTGACCAGCTGATCCAGCGCGAGACGGCGCTGGCCGTTCTCGATGCGGCTCAGCGAGGACTGGCTGAGCCGGGCACGGGTGGCCAGCTCTTCCAGCGACCAACCCTGTGCGACCCGCAGGGCGCGGATGCGCTTGCGTACGAGGCTGTCCAGACCCTCATCTTCTTGCTTCATAGGCAACAGCCTATGCCGTTGATGCAAGGCGCGGATATCGTCGCACCTAGACGGCCCTGATCCGGTAGGGCCGACTTCCGCACCCCGATCGGCGTGCGTCGCCGAGGACGCCGTCTTCCTGGCGCGTCCGGCACGCGGGCGCCTTCCCCGGCTCATCGTCGTGGCGCGGACCTCAACTGCCCTTTGACCTGCCTTTTCGAGAGGAATTCATGAGCACGAACCAGTCCGTACAGGGGGCAACCGCCGAGGCAATAGGCAGGGGCGCGCCGGACGCGCGCCGACTGCGCACCATCCTGATCGCCGTCTGTGTCGCGTTGATGGCGGTCATCGCCTCGGTGACCGGGTTGAACGTCGCCCAGCCTGCCATGGCCGTCGAATTCGGCGCCTCACAGACCATGATCCTGTGGATCATCAACATCTACACCCTCACTCTGGCCGCGCTGCTGCTTCCGCTCGGCGCGATCGGTGACCGGCTGGGCCGCAAGCCCATGCTGATCACCGGGCTGAGCATCTTCGGAATCGCCAGCGCGTTGGCGGGCCTGGCCCCGTCGTCTGAGGTCATGATCGCCGCCCGCGTGCTCAGCGGTGTGGGCGCTGCGGTGATCATGCCGATCACCCTCGCTGTGATCACCTCGACCTTCCCGGACGAGCAGCGTGGAAAGGCGATCGGCGTGTGGACCGGCGTCGCCGGAGGCGGCGGCATCATCGGCATGTTCCTCTCCGCCCTGCTCGTGGACGTGGGGGACTGGCGGTGGCTGTTCGTGCTGCCCGTCGTCCTTGTCGTCGTCTCGCTCGGCATGATGCGGTCCGTGCCCAACTCTCGCGAGCGCTCCGGGCACTCCTTCGACACCATGGGCGCACTGGCCTCCGTCGTCGCCGTGGTGGGCCTCATCTTCGTCCTGCAGGAAGGCCCGGAGCGCGGCTGGAGCGACCCTGTCGCTCTGATCAGTCTCATCGCCGGTCTGGTGGCCCTGATCTTCTTCGTGGCCTGGGAGTTGCGCCGCGGGGACGCATCCCTGCTGGATGTGCGCCTCTTCCGCGAGCGCGGCCTGGCCGGCGGCTCCGTCACACTGCTGGTGGTCTTCGGTGTCCAGGCCGGTGTCTTCGTGGTCCTCTTCCCGTTCCTGCAAGCCGTCCTCGGCTGGTCGGGACTGCTGTCCACTTTGGCGATGATGCCCATGGCCGTGCTGATGATGATGACCTCCGGCTTGGCGCACAAGCTGGCCGCGCGTGTCGGCGCCCGCTCGACCATGGCGGCGGGGATCGCGTTGTTCGGCGCCGGTCTGGCCCTCATCGCCGGCATCGTTTCCGTCGACGGCGGCTATCTGTCCATCCTGCCCGGCATGCTCGCCATGGGCATCGGCATGGGCCTGTCGATGGCCCCCTCCACCGAGGCCATAACCAGTGCCCTGTCGCGAGAGAAGCAGGGTGTCGCCTCCGCGCTCAACGACATCACCCGCGAGTTCGGCACCGCACTCGGCGTCGCCCTGCTCGGCGCCCTCCTGGCGAGTGGTTACCGCAGTGCCATCGAGGACAGGCTCGGCGGCATCCCTCAAGGCGCGGCGGACGCCGCACGCCAGGGCGTCGCCAACGCCATCGAGGCCGCGGGCACTGCCGGCTCCCACGCGCGGGCGCTGGTCGACGCCGCCCGTCAGTCCTTCGTCGACGGCTGGCAGCAGGCCATGTGGGCAGGAGTCGTCGTCATGGGCGTCTTGTTCGTCTACATCGCCGCCCGCGGTCCGCGGAACAAGCTCTCCACGTCGGCGGGCGATGAGAAAACCCCAGAAGACCGCCACCCCCAGGTGAGCGCGTAAGAGCTGAACCGGCTCGCGCAGGGCCTTGTCGGGCCGGTGGCCGGGTGCCCAGCACGTGCTCGCGGCCCCGAAGGGCCGCTGGTGCCGACGCTCTCAAAGCCGATCACGGCGGCGGAACCCGAGGCGTTCGGATAGCTTGCGAGAATTACCCATCTCCCAAGTTATCCGGACGGCGCCAGCACGCAACGGATGAATATTTTCTATTTTCTATTTCCAGAAAATCAGAAATTGGCTATGCTGAGCCGCCGTGACGAGCTCCGTGACGATCACCGCGTGCAAGCACTGCGGCGCCCCCATAGAGCAGCCGGTACGGCGGGGCAGGCCGCGGGAGTACTGCCCGGACGGTGACTGCCAGGCGGCGGCCAAGAGGGAGCGGGAGCTGCGCCGTGCCACACCGGGCCTGGAGGGCGCGCTCGCACGGGTGGAGGACCTGTACGAGCGCATGGAGAAAGGCCTGGCGGCGGCGATCGAGCCGCTCGCAACGGTGCTCGCCCAGGAGCTCAGCCCCGCGGGGGTCGAGGCGAAACTGAGCGCGATCCAGGCCGAGGCGCACACGAGCGTCGCCATCGCCCGCGCCGAGCGTGAGCAGGCGCTGGAGCAGGTGCGGCTGGCCCGCGAGGCCGCCGAGGAGGCCCGCGGGGAAGCGGAGAATGCCCGCCGCCGGATGGAGGAGGCCTACGCCGAGCGCGACACGGCCTTCGCCGACGCGGAGACCGCCCGCGAGCAGGCGCTGGCCGCCCTGCGGGAGGCGGCGAGCACCGAACGCCGCGCCAGGCAGGAGGCCGACCAGGCCACCCGCCGCGCCGAGGTCGCCGAGACCGCCCGCGAGCAGGCCGTACGAGAACTGGCCGAGCGGGTGGACCGGGCCGCGGCCGAGGTCGGCCTGGCGCGGGAGCAGGCCGACCAGGCCGTGCGGGAACGTGACGCGGCGCAGGCCGACGCGCGGGCGGCGCGTGCGGAGGCGGAGCTGGCCCGCCGTGCGCACCGTGAGGCCGAGCAGTCCAGCGCCGCCGCCCTCGCCCGCGCCCAGGCGGCCGAGGCCGAACGCGACCGCGTGGTCGCGCGCGCCGAGGCCGAACGCGACCGGGCCGTGGCGCAGGCCCATGACGAGCGTGACCGGGCGCTGGCCCGGGCCGAGGCGGCGGAAACCGCTCGCGAGCAGGCCGTCGCGGAGGCCGCCCGGGTGCGCGCGGAGGCGGCGCAGGCCGAGGCGCGCGCCGGAGCGGCGGACGCGGCGGCGGGACGGGCCGAGCGGCACGCCCGGGACGCCGCCGCGGAGCGGGAGCGCGTCCAGGCGGAGCTGGCGCTGGAACGGGCCCGGCTGGCCGACCTGCGCGCGCAGCTCGACGTGGCCCGGTCCGAGGCGGCCCAGCTGCGCGAACGCGCGGTCGCCGCCGAGCTTCGGCTGCGCCAGGAGGCGCCAGAACCCCCGCCCGGGTCGTGACGCATCGTCCTCTCGCTGTTCGGACGCCGGCCGCACGGATCACCTCGTTCGGCTCGGCCCATCTGCGCCGCCTCGACGTCGCGAGCATGGCCGGGCGACGCTCCTGCCGCTGTGTGACCCATGCCACATGCGGTTCCTGTCAGCAATCGAGGCGCTGCTCCGCTCATGTCACCGAGAGCAAGCGAACCGACAGGAGCGTCGCATGAAGCACCGCATCGTCGTCCTCGGGGCCGGCTATGCCGGGGCCTACGCGGCCGGGACCCTGGCCCGCCGGCTGTCCCCGGCGGGCATCGAGATCACCGTGGTCAACACCGTGCCCGACTTCGTGCAGCCGAAGCTCGCCGACGTCTTCGCGGGCACGGAGATACGACTGCGCGTGGCCCGCGTCACCGCCGTCGATCCCGAGCGGCGGGTCGTCACCGTGGCCGACACCGACGGCGGCGGCGAGCTCGGCTACGACACGCTTGTCTACGCGCTCGGCAGTCACGGCGACGTCCGCGGCGTACCCGGCGCGGCCGAGCACGCCTTCGACGTCGCCGCCAGGCCCTCGGCGCTGCGCCTGCGCGAGTGCCTGGACAGCCTGGACCGCCCGGACCGCCCGGACCGCCCGGACCGCCCGGACCGCCTGGGCAGGCGGGGCGAAGGCGGGCGCGTGGTGGTCGTCGGCGACGGGTTGACCGGCATCGAGACCGCCACCGAGATCGCCGAATCCCGGCCCGGCCTGTCGGTGACGCTGGTCGCTCGCGGCGAGTTGGGCGCCCGGCTCTCCGCAGGGGCCCGCAGCCACCTGCGCCAGGCCTGCGACCGGCTGGGCATCATCGTTCTGGAGCACACCGGCGTCACAGCCGTCGAAGCGACGCGTGTGCTGTGCGCCGACGGCACCGTCCTGGCGTCCGAGGCGACTGTGTGGACGGCCGGGTTCGCGGTCGCCCCCATCGCCGCCGCCGGCGGGCTGGAAGTCACCGAGAACGGTCAGATCGTCGTCGATCGCACCATGCGGTCGGTCTCGCACCCCAACGTCTACGCCATCGGCGACAGCGCCTACGCCGTCGGTGACAACGGCCGGCCCCTGCCGATGTCCTGCGCCTCGGCCGGCTACACCGGCCGGCAGGCGATCGAGGCGATCGTGGGACGCCTGACCGGCCGTGAGATCTCGAACAGCAAGCTGGTCTACACGTACAACCACATCAGCCTCGGGCGGCGGGACGGAATCCTGCAGATGGTCGACGACGAAGGGCAGGCGAAGCCGAAGTTCATAAGCGGCCGGAAGGCCGCGCGGGTCAAGGCGGGCATCGTCACGATGTCGCTGTGGGCCACCATGCACCCGACCTTCGGCATGCCCAAACGCAAGCACCACCTGGCCGCCGCGCCGGACGCGACCGCCGGGAAGTCGGCCGCCCACCGCGAGGGCGGTCGCGTTGCCACCTGAGGTGGTCCACGAGGACAGCGCCGCCACGGATCGCTTCGACACCGGACGCTTCGAGGGCAGCCGGAACCGGCTGGCCTCACTGGCCTACCGGCTGCTGGGCTCCGCGGCCGACGCCGAGGACGCCGTGCAGGACGCGTTCCTGCACTGGCAGGCCGTGGACCGGCGTCGGATCAAGGTGCCGGAAGCATGGCTGACCAAGGTCGTCACCAACCTGTGCCTCGACCGGCTCCGCTCGGCGCGGGCCCGCCGCGAACGCGCCGCCGGCGCCTGGCTGCCCGAACCGCTCCTCGACGGCGATCCGATGCTCGGCCCGGCCGACTCGTTCGGGCAGCGCGAATCGGTCTCCCTGGCCGTGCTGACGCTCATGGAGCGCCTGCCGCCCCTCGAGCGGGCCGTCTACGTCCTGCGCGAGGCGTTCTCCTACAGCCACGCTGAGATCGCAGAGATCCTCGACATCACCGAGGCCGCGAGCCAGCAGCACCTCCACCGGGCCCGGCGCCGTCTCGCCGCCGGGCGCCGCGGCGGCGAGATCGACCCGGCATCCGCCCGCAGGGTGGTCGAGGAATTCTTCGCCGCCGCCTCCTCGGGCCGCACCGAACGGCTGGTGGCGCTGCTCACCGACGACGCGATCGCGATCTCCGACGGCGCGGGCCTGGCCGAGACGCTGCTGCGGTACGACACTCCGCAACGCATCGCCGCCGTCGCGCGAGCCGGCTTCACACCCACGCCCGCGAAGCGGCGATTCGCCGGCGGCACGCCCGCCGTCCACTACGCGCTCGTCAACGGCGCCCCCGCCATCCTCTTCGTGATCGGCGACCAGGTCATCGGCGCCGTGACGTTCGACATCGCAGGAGGCAGGATCGCAACCGTGCGCGGCATCGCCGCCCCCGCCCGCCTCGTCCGCCTCACCGAGGCCTGGCGGCAGCGTGGACCGGACACGCCGCTTATCAGCCAGTGGTGACCCGGCGCCGTGCTGTTCGCGGTCCTTTCTCACGTGCGCGGCTCGGCGGCGAGGGGCAGACGCAGGACGAGACGGGCACCGCCGTTCTGCTCGGCGGCGTACAACCGGCCCCCGTGCTCCTGGGCGATCTCCCGCGCGATGGACAGGCCGAGCCCTGACCCGCCGGGATCCCGTAGGCGTGCCTCCTCTCGCCGGTAACGGCGTTCGAAGACGCGTTCGCGGTCCTCCGGCGGGATGCCGGGACCGTCGTCGACGACCTCCAGGACGGCGTCGGGCGGGTCGGCGGTGACGACCACCTCGATCTTGGTGTGACTGTGCCGCTCGGCGTTGGTCATCAGGTTGCTCAGCAGGCGGGCGAGGCGGATCGCCGACGCGCGCACGCACACGTGCGTATCGAGGCGGGTGAGGACGGCCGCGGAGGGGGTGCGGCGGTCCAGTTCCTCGGTGACGAAGTCGGCGAGGTCGATCAGGCGGTTGTCCTCGGGGGCCCGATTGTCCAGCCGGGCCAGGTCGAGCAGGTCGGCCACGATGTCGTTGAGCCGCTCGGCGTCGCGCAGCAGCTTGCGCAGGAGCCGGTGCAGGTCGCAACCGGGGTCGGACAGCGCGACCTCCAGCTCGGTCAGCAGGCCGGTGATGGGGTTGCGCAGGTCGTGGGAGGCGTCGTAGACCAGCCGCCGCTGCCGTTCGATGGCCTCGCGCAGCGCCGAGGTCGTCTCGCGCTGTTCCCGGTGCGCCTGCCTGAGCTGGTCGTTGAGGGTCCGCAACTGCAGGGTCAGGGAGTCGTTCCCGCCTCCCTCGTCTCCGTCCGCGCCGGCGCGGCGCAGCGCGCGGACGAGGTCGGTGACCTCCTCGGTGCTGAGGACGATCCATCTGACCTGGCCGTACGGGCCGGGAACGGGAGTGAGGACCGTGCTCCAATACCGCTCCTCGAACACCCCGGGCCGGTCCACCGCCTCGACGTCGTACCTCTGCAGCGGAACGAAGTCGCGGCGCCCGGTGGTCAGCACCTGTTCCAGGGCGGCTCGCAGTGCCGGCGCCCCCTGCTGCTCGGAGTCCTCCGGCGCGGCGGGATTGGGCGGGAAGACGTCGAAGAGGCCGCGGCCGACGAAGGCGTCGCGATCGCGCCCGTGCGTCTTCAGGAAACCGTCGTTCACGTCGACCAGGACGAAAGCCGGGGTCAGCACCGCCGACGGGGCCTGACCGGCCCGGAACACCGCTTCATAGTCGATCTCTGACCTCATGACCACGGTGCCTTTCCCGCACCTTGTCTTCCGGCCCCAGCCAGTCCGCAAGACTCCCGGCCGCGCGTCCGGCGGCCGTGTTGTCTCCTATGCCCATGAGGCCGCGTGTCACCGGGGGACGCCGCCGAAGGGTGACGGAAAAGCAGATGCACACGCCCGCAGCCATCACGAGGACCGTCCACCGTCTCGTACGGCGGGCCGCACCGGCGGTCAGGTCGAAGCGTCGCCGGTCGGCGGGGGCACGGCGCACGGGCGGAGGACCATGAACGAGTCCTCAACGGCCGCCACCATGGCGAAGGGGAACCGGTCGAGTTCAAGACAGAGTGCGACGTCGTCAGGATGGGCTCCTTGGCGCACGCCCTCCGCCAACTCGGCGGCGGCGCGCGACTCGCCGGCTCGGCCGAGGAACTCGGACGCATCCGCCCCGGCCCCGGTGGCCCTGCGCGCGATGTACTGAGCGCACGCCAGATCCTCATCGGCGCGCCCGTCGTCGCCGGTGACCACGAACGTGACACTGCCGCATTCGCGTGTGCGCAGAAGCCGAGCCGTCGCCTCCGCCACCACGAAGCCGGCGCACAGCACGAGCGACGCCTCCTTGACCGCGAGGGCGCCGACCGTCCCTGCGGTGGTCTTCTGCACAACGGTCCGCCCGCCGAGGTCGGCAGACCGCAGCAGGCCCGGCGAGTTGACGGTGTCGAACCCGGTCGCCGGCGGACCGTCCTTGATCGCCACCCAGTCCGGGTGGCGCGCCTTGAGCGCCAGGGCTTCGTCCAGCGACTCGGCGAGGACGATTTTCTCCGCCCCCCGGGCGAAGGCCCAGGCAGCCACGGTGAAGGCGCGCATGACGTCGACCACGACCGCCGCGGACGGGGCTTCGGCCAGCTCGGCGATGCCGAGGAAACGAGTGTCCATCCGGTCATGATCGCGCATGCCCGGCGCGAGGTCCGGCCAGGTGCCGTCCTTCCGGCGGCCGGCCCGCAGAGCCGGGCGGCCGCCGATAACCGTCACCTTCGGCAGGAGCTGAGCAGGGGCCCACCCCGCCTCAACCGGCGGGCGGCCGGGCCCTCCGGGACGTCCGTGCGACGGCGACGGCCGCCGCGGCGCACACCACCGCCGGCACGATCAGCGCGTACGCCGCGCCGCGGTGTCCCTGATCGGGAACGCCGAGGGCGACGAACGCCCCCGTCACGGCGACGCCGATCGTGGCGCCGCACTGCCGGGCCGCGTTGAGCAGCCCACCGGCCGCGCCGGCGGCGCCCTCGGGAGCCGCGGTCACGACCAGGGTGGCCAGCGCGGGCAGCGCGAACGACACACCGAAGCCGGTGGCGACCAGACCGGCCAGCAGGAACGGGTAGGAGGCGCCCGCCCGGAAGGCCGCGCCGAACGCGACGCCGCCCGCCGTGAGCAGGACGAGCCCCGCCAGCACCGGCGGCCGCGGCCCTGACCTGGCCACGAGCCTGCCGGTGAGCAGCGGATTGACGGCGAAGGGCAGCGTCATGGGCAGGAGCGCCGCTCCGATCTGCCCCGGAGTCAGGCCGAGCGCCTGCTGGAACAGCAGCGGCAGCACGAACAGCACCCCGCTCATCGCGAAGTTGACCGCAGCGCCCGCCAGCAGCGCGGCGGGCACACCGGGCGCGCGGAGCACGGCGGGCGCCAGAACCGGCGCGTGGCCGCGCCGCTCCCGTACGGCGAAGGCGCACACCGCCGGCACCGTTGCGCCCGCCGACCAGGCGGCGTGGACGAGGGATCGGGCGCCGAGGGCGATCAGCGTGTCGGTCAGCAGCGCCACCGCGGCGCAGGCCAGGATCTGGCCGGTCCAGTCGATCCGCCGGTCGCCGCGCGGGCAGCGCACGGCGGGCACGGCGGTGAGCGCGAGGGTGACGGCGGCGAGCGGCACGTTGATCAGGAAAATCGCCCGCCAGCCCGCCAGATCGGTCAGCGCCCCGCCGGCCACCGGGCCGGCGACGAGCGCGGCGCCGCTGGTCGCCGCCCAGACGGCCACGGCCCGGGCTCGTTCTGCGGGCACCGGATACAACCGGGTGATCATGGCCATGGACGCGGGGACGCAGCCCGCGGCGGCCAGGCCGAGCAGCGCCCGCAGCCCGACCAGCGCCCACAGTGACGGTGCGAGCGCGGTCAGCAGGCTGCCCAGGCCGAACGCGGTGACCGCCGCCCGGAACACGCGGTGCGCGCCGTACCGGTCGGCCACCGACCCGGCGGTCAGCAGCGCCGCGCCGAACACGAGGGTGTAGCCGGTCACGGCCCACTGCAGCCCCGCGACGCCCGCTCCGCCGAAGGAACGCGCGAGATCGGGCTCGGCGACCGACACGACGGTGGTGTCGAGCAGCACCATGAAATAGCCGAGCGCGATCCCGGCCAGCGCGCGGGCCCGGGCCGGCGCGGCCGGGGGAGAGGCTGTGATCGTCATGAGAATCTCCAGGAAGGTGAATCAACCTGGGCCTCACTGTGGAGCCGGCCGCCGTACGGGCTCCACCGGCCCGGCCGCAGGGAGCGTTCGGAATAACCGAACGCTCCCGGCCTGTTCGCTGCGGCATGGAACTGCGGCAGCTGCGCACCTTCGAGGCGGTTGTGACTCATCGCACGGTCACCGACGCCGCCGTCGCCCTGGATCTGGCGCCGTCGTCGGTGTCGGAGCAGATCAGGAGGCTGGAACGGGACCTCGGGGTCGCGCTGTTCGACCGGGGACCCCGGGGGATGCGCCTGACCGCGGCGGGCGAGCGGCTGCGCGGCTGGGCGCGCCGCCTGCTCGACCAGGCCGACCAGGCCAGACGCGACGTGGCCGGTACGCGCCCGGTGCTGCGGCTGGGCGCCCTGGAGACGATCGCGGCCGTGCACGTGCCCGAGGTTCTGTCCCGGCTGGCCGAGCGCCGGCCCGACCTCGTGGTCGAGGTGCGGTCGGACGGCGTCCGCGACCGACTCCTGAACGCGGTCGCCGCCGCGGACCTCGACGCGGCGCTGCTGCTGGACACCGGAGAAGACGTCGGCGGGCTCGGCTTCGGCGCGCCGGACACTCCGCTTGCCTTCCTCGACCTCGATCCCGTGCCGCTCGCGCTGGTCGCCGCACCCGATCATCCGCTGGCCGCCGCGTCGCGGCTGCGCGAGGAGGACCTGTACGGCCAGCGGCTGCTGGTAAACGTGCCCGCCTGCTCGTTGTGGCTGGCGGGGGAGCGCCTGCTGGGCGACCGGGTGGAGCGGGTGCGGGCGGGGGGCGTGCCCGTCATGCGGGCCTGGGCCGAGCGTGGCCTCGGGATCACCCTGCTGCCGTGGTTCGCGGTCGCCGATCGGGTCGCCGCCGGCGCCCTCGCCCGGCTCGCGCTCGACGTCCCCGGTCTGAGCCTGCGCCTGGTGTGGCGGGCCGACCGCGAGGCCCTTCCCGGCATGCGGGAGGTCCTGTACGCCAGCGCCGCGGGCCGTTGAGTCAGAGGTCGCCGAGCATGCGGCTCCTGTCGCTCTTCGGGGCATCGAGAGCATGCAGTGCCTGGTTCAGGGAGCCTTCCTCAAAACCGAAATGTGCCTTCATCGCGGCCTTGATGTCGTTGATCTGCCGAAAGAGCTGCTGCGGTGACGTTTGCGGATCGTCGAGGCTCAGGCGGAAGTCGGCGAGGAGGCGCGCGAGGACCTCGTGCTCGCGCCCCAGGCGGGCGATCGTGGGCTCCAGCTCGGGCATCTGCTGCAGCAAGGCCGGGAAGAAGTCGCTGTCCTCACTGCGGTGATGGCTGCCCAGGGCCGAGCAGAAGGTGTAGCAGAAGTCGCGAAGCTCGGGTTCGAGGCTCTGGGCGCGTTCGCCGGAGCGGATGGCCCTGCGGGCGTCCTCCAGCGTCTTTTCCAGGCGGTGGTGCACGTCCTGCAACTCCCGGTGCCAGGCGAAGATGCGGTTGCGCAGCATCACGGTTCTCAGCGGAAGTCGTCTGCGTGCTCGTCGGCCCACTGCGCGAACCCCCGGGCGGGCAGCCCGGTGAGCCGCTCGACGGCAGATGACACGGTGGCGGGCACTCCCACGGTGGCGGCCCACATGGCCAGGAGCTCGTCGACGACGGAACGCGGCATGCCGTAGCGGGCCATCCGCTCGCGGGCCTGCTCCGGAGTCTCCTCGACGAAGGAGAGCTCACGGCCCAGCGCGCGGGCGAGGATGGCGACCTGCTCGCGGAAGGTGAGCGACTGCGGCCCGGTGAGCGAGTATCGCCGGCCCGCGTGGCCGCCCCTCAGCGTGACCGCGGCGACGGCGGCGAGGTCGGCCTCATGGACGGGTGCGGTCGCCGCGTCCGGGTACGGGGCACGCACCGCGCCCTGGTGCCGGATCATGCCGCCCCAGTGCCGCAGGGCGTTGGAGGCGTACGCGTTGGGCCGCAGATGAGTCCACTCCAGCCCGGCGTCGGCGAGCGGCCGCTCCACGCCGGCGGGGTCGTCGTCGAGTCCGGACACCACCACGATCCGCTTGACCCCGGCACGCGCGGCGGCCGCGGCGAACCCGCCGGCCGCCCGGCCGGCGGAGAACAGATACACCGCTTCCACGCCGGTCAACGCCGGCGCCAGCGACGCCGGCTCGCCCAGGTCACCGCCCACCGCCCGCACCCCGGGCGGCAGGTCCGCGGTTTCGGGGTGACGGCTGAGCGCGCGCACCTCGGCACCATCCTCGCGAAGCGTGGTGACGAGGCGTCGCCCGACCAGACCGGTCGCTCCTGTCACGAGAATCATTCCCGCCGTCCTTCCGCTGTCGGCGCTTCGCCGTGATCGCGCGCGGCGAGCAGTTTCGGTAGCTGCTCCAGCAGGCTCTCGTGCCAGGCGATCTCGGCCTGCAGGCGTGCCGTGGTGTGATCGAAGGTCATCGGCTCCAGGCCGCGCAGGTAGGGCTCGGCCTGCTCGCGCTGGTGCCGCCAGGCCGTCAGCCGGGCGATCAGCGCGTCACGCCGGTCTTCTATCAGTGCCCGGAGGTCCTCTTCCGGCAGGTCGGCGGCGTAGTGCAGCGCGAGGTCCACCGGGTCGGGCCGCAGCCGCACCTCGCGCAGCGTGCGGTCGCGCAGCGCGATGAACTCCTCGCGGCCGGTCGGGGTGAGCGCGTACACCGTCCGTGCCGGACCCGCCGCCTGCTCGGTGCGGACCACCTCGATCGCCCCCTCGGCGACCAGCCGGTGCAATGCGCCGTACAGCGAGCCCACCTTGATGTCGGTCCACAGCTCGGTGCGGTCCAGTTGCGCCTGCCGGCGGATCTGATGCCCGTGCATCGGACCGTGCAGCAGGGCGCCGAGCACGAACATGCGTGCGTCACTCACGCGACTACTCAAACACGACTAGCGCCGACTAGTCAAACACGAGTAGCGCACCCATGGTGGCGCGCCGGTGCCGTCCATGCGACACTCACTGTTATAGAACTCTTCATAGAGTTATAGAACAATCGGAGGATGGCATGCGAGACGTGCTGCCGTGGAGTGAGCCGGTCCCGCTGGACGGGACGATGGGCGAGCCTCAGACACCTGGCCGATTCGGCGAGTACGGCGGACGGTACGCGCCGGAGTCCCTGGTGGAGGCGTGCCGCGAGGTGGACGAGGCGTTCCGGGAGGCCTGGGTGGATCCGGGGTTCCGCGGCGCCCTGGCGCGGCTGCTCGCCGTGCACGCCGGGCGGCCGACACCGCTCACACCGGCCCGCCGGTTGTCGGAGACGCTGGGCGTGCGGCTGTACCTCAAACGCGAGGATCTCACCCACACCGGATCCCACAAGATCAACAATGTGCTGGGCCAGGCCCTGCTGGCCACCCGGATGGGACGGCGCAGGCTGATCGCCGAGACGGGGGCGGGCCAGCACGGGGTGGCCACCGCGACCGCCGCCGCGCTGCTCGGACTGGAGGCCACGGTGTTCATGGGCGAGCGCGACATCGAGCGGCAGGCGCTGAACGTCTTCCGGATGCGCATGCTGGGCGCCGAGGTGGTCCCGGTGACCACGGGCAGCCGCACCCTCAAGGACGCGACGAGCGAGGCCATGCGGCACTGGGTGGGCGCGACCGGCGACTCCCACTACTGCATCGGCTCGGTCCTCGGGCCGGATCCCTACCCGTGGATGGTCAGGGAGTTCCAGCGGGTCATCGGCGACGAGGCCCGCGGGCAGTGCGCCGCCGAGCTGCGGACCGGCGTGCCGGACCACGTGGTCGCGTGCGTCGGCGGCGGCTCCAACGCGGCGGGCACGTTCGCCGGATTCGCCGACACCCCGGCGCGCCTGGTCGGTGTCGAGGCGGACGGCGGCGCGGGGGCGACCCGCGGCCGGCTGGGCGTCCTGCACGGCTGCCGCTCGCTGTTCCTGCAGGACGACGACGGGCAGATCGTTCAGGCGCACTCCATCGCCGCCGGGCTCGACTACCCGGGAGTCGGCCCGGAGCACGCCTACCTGCGCGATCTCGGCCGGGCCCGCTACGTCACAGTGACCGACGACGAGGCCGTCGGCGCGGCGGTACGGCTGGCGCGTGCCGAAGGCATCGTCCCGGCGCTCGAATCGGCGCACGCCCTCGCCTGGGTGATCCGCGCGGCGGGCGACGGCGAGTTGCCCGCGGGAGCCACGGTGATGATGACGTTGTCCGGCCGGGGCGACAAGGACGTCTCAACCCTGAAGGAGCTGCTGTGACGAACTCCACCCTGGCCCCGGGCGCGGTCGAGCGCCACCTGCGTGCCCGCCGGGACGCCGGCCGCGGCCTGCTCATGCCGTACGTCACCGGCGGGATCACGCCCGGCTGGACGGACTACCTGCGGGCGTTCGCCGCCGCGGGAGCGGACGCGATCGAGGTCGGCCTGCCCTTCTCCGACCCCACGCTGGACGGCGTCACCATCCAGCAGGCAGGCGACACGGCACTGGCGCGGGGGGCGAGCACCCGCCGGATCCTCGCCGACCTGTCCGGTATGCCGGACCTGGGCGTCCCGCTGGTCGTCAGCACCTACTACAACCTGGTGCTGCACGACGGCCCCGCGGCGTTCTGCGCCGCGCTGCGCGGGGCCGGCGTCGACGGCCTGATCGTGCCCGACCTGCCCGTGCACGAGGCGGACGAGCTGACGGACGTGGCCGCCGCCGCGGGGATCGAACTGGTCCTGCTGGCGTCGCCGGCGACGCCGCAGCCGCGGCTGGCGGAGATCGCGGGCCGTAGTCGCGGCTTCGTCTACGCGGTGTCGGTGATGGGCACCACCGGTGAGCGGGCCGCCCTCGCCGCTTCGGCGGCGGAGCTCACCGAGCGGATCAGGCGCGTGACCGACCGGCCGGTCTTGCTAGGATTTGGCGTTTCCACCCCGGACCAGGCACGCGAAGCCCGCCGGCACGCCGACGGCGTGGTGGTCGGCGCCGCCGTCATGCGGCGGGTGCTCGACGGGGCCGGGCCGGACGACCTGCGGACCTTCCTCGCGGCCCTGCGGCGAGCCCTCGACCAGGAGTGTGACCGACCACGATGACCCCCGACGCCGGGCACGAGGCGAGATACCGCGCCATCGCCGCCGACCTCGCCGCGAAGATCCGGTCGGGACACTACGCCCCCGGGGAGGCCCTGCCGCCGCAACGGGAGCTGAGCGCCTCCTACGGGGTGACCCTCATGACGCTGCGGCAGGCGTTGCGGGAGCTCAGCGACGAGAGGCTGATCGTGCAGCAGCCCGGCAGGGGCACGTTCGTCGCCCCGCCCCATCTGTCGTACCAGCTCGACTCGCTCCGCAGCCTGGTCGACGACCTGCGTAAACAGGGCCACGACGTGCGCACCGAGGTGGTCGGGCGGGCGGTGCGCCGGGCCCCCGCCCCGATCGCCGCGGAGCTGCGGCTGCGTCCCGGCGACACCGCCCTGCGGCTGGAGCGGGTCCGCGAGTTCGCGGGACGTCCCGCCGTGCACCAGGTGTCCTGGGTCCGGCGGCCGGTGGCCGACCAGATCCGCGACCGCGACTTCACCGCCGTCTCCCTCTACACGGCCCTCGCCGACGCGGGGGTGGCGGTCGCCCGGGCGTCGGAGGTGGTCCGGCCCGGTCTGCTCGGCCCCGCCGCCGCCCGCCACCTGCACGAGCCGCAGGGCGGTCCGGTGCTCCTCAGCACCCGGATCACCTACACCCTCGACGCCACCCCCGTGGTGTCCGACCACGCCACCATCCTCGGCAGCATGATGGAGATCCGCACCGAACGCGCCGCCACCGGCCTGTCTCTCACCTGGGGCCCCACCAGCTGACAACCTCCCGCCGCACACGCCGATGACGCCTCGGCCGTGGCGGGAAAGGATTGGACGGGCCGATGCTCGGACTTGTAGCTTGCAGCTGACCGTGACGCCGCCAGAGGAGGTGAGACCCATGAACGTTGTATCGATGTGGGTGCTCCCCCTTCCCGTCACGGCCGGGCGATCGATGTAGGTGTCGCCGGGAGCGCCTCACCAACAAGGCACTCCCGAAAGGCAACACCTATGGACTCTCAGTTCACCGCCGGGCCGTCGCCGGACGACAGGGCCGGGCGCGACTCCACCGCGGGCGACGTCCCCGGGCCCTGGTCGCCGGCCTCCGGCGCCGAGCGCGCATCCCTTCCGTTCGACGTGATCATCGCCGGGTGCGGGCCGACCGGCGCGATGCTGGCCGCCGAACTCCGGCTGCACGATGTGCGGGTGCTCGTTCTGGAGAAGGAGACCGAGCCCAAGTCGTTCGTCCGCATCGTCGGTCTGCACATTCGCAGTCTCGAGCTGATGGCGATGCGCGGACTGCTGGATCGCGTTCTCCCGCATGGAAGACGGCGTCCGGCCGGCGGTTTCTTCGCCGCCATCCCCAAACCCGCGCCCGAGGGCCTGGATTCCGCGTACGCCTATCTGCTGGGCATCCCGCAGCCGGTCGTCGAACGCTTCCTCGAAGAACACGCGACCGCACTGGGCGCGCAGGTCCGGCGCGGTTGCGCGGTCGCCGGTTTCGAACAGGACGACGAGGGCGTGACCGTCGAGCTGGCCGACGGGGAACAGCTGCGTTCGCGCTATCTCGTCGGCTGTGACGGCGGGCGCAGCACGGTGCGCAAACTGCTCGGCGTCGGCTTCCCCGGCGAGCCCTCGCGCAACGACACGCTGATGGGCGAGATGCACGTGGGCGTGCCGCCGGAGGAGATCGCCGCCAAGGTGGCCGAAATCAACGAGACCCACAGGCCGTTCTGGCTCCGCCCCTTCGGGGGAGGGGTCTACAGCGTCGTCGTCCCGGCCGCGGAGGTCGGGGACCGGGCGAAGCCGCCCACCCTGGAGGATTTCCAGCAGCAGTTGCGCGCCGTCGCCGGGACCGATTTCGGCGTGCACTCCCCGCGCTGGCTGTCCCGCTTCGGGGACGCCACCCGGCTGGCCGAACGTTACCGGGTCGGACGGGTGCTGCTGGCCGGGGACGCGGCACACATCCACCCGCCCATCGGCGGACAGGGTCTCAACCTGGGCGTTCAGGACGCGTTCAACCTCGGCTGGAAACTGGCCGCACAGATCCGCGGCTGGGCGCCGGACACACTCCTGGACACCTACCAGGCCGAACGCCGTCCGGTCGCCGAGGACGTGCTGGACAACACCCGCGCCCAGACGGAACTGCTCTCCTCTGAACCGGGCGCGCAGGCCGTGCGCAGGCTGCTCACCGAACTGATGGACTTCGACGAGGTGAACCGCCACCTGATCGAGAAGATCACCGCGATCGGCGTCCGCTACGACTTCGGCGAGGGCCCCGACCTGCTCGGCCGCCGCCTGCGCGACATCGACGTGAAGCAGGGCCGCCTCTACGACCTGCTGCACCGAGGCCGCGGCCTGCTGCTGGACCGCACCGAACGCCTGACCGCCGGCGGCTGGTCGGACCGGGTCGACCACCTCGCCGATCCCACCGCGGCACTGGACGCTCCGTGCGTCCTGCTACGCCCCGACGGCCACGTCGCCTGGATCGGCGACGACCAGCGGGACCTGGACGACCACCTCTCCCGCTGGTTCGGCAGGCCCGCCGACTGATCTCACCTGAGCGGCGGCCATCCCGCGGATGCGCGGGCCGGACATCCACCGCCCGCCGGCATGGCGGAAAACGGCCATGCCGGCGGGCGGTGGCCGCGCGAAAGTGTCGGTGGCGCGACGTACTATCCCCGGGTGACCAGCAGAACCGCCTCGCCGCAGCACCTGCGCGATCTCGCGCTGCTGCGCCGAGTCCGTGACCGCATCGACCGGGAGTACGCACAGCCGCTGGACGTCGAGGCGCTCGCCCATGGTGTGAACATGTCGGCCGGGCACCTCAGCCGCCAGTTCCGGCTCGCCTACGGCGAATCGCCGTACAGCTATCTGATGACGCGGCGCATCGAACGCGCGATGGCGTTGCTGCGCCGTGGCGACCTCAGCGTGACCGAGGTCTGCTTCGCGGTGGGCTGCTCGTCTCTGGGCACCTTCAGCACCCGCTTCACCGAGCTGGTCGGCGTGCCGCCCAGCACCTACCGGCGCCAGGCGGCGGACGCGACCGCGGGCATGCCGCCCTGTGTGGCGAAACAGGTGACCAGGCCGGTCAGGAATCGAGAAGCGCCACTCGCCGAGCCGCGGCTAGCGTGACGACCATGGACGTCAGGATTCACTCGGTCTTCCTCCCGCACGACGACCCGGACGCTGCCCTGGCCTTCTACCGCGACACCCTCGGTTTCGAGGTCCGGGGCGACGTCGGTTACGGCGGGATGCGCTGGATCACGGTCGGTCCTCCCGGCCGGCCCGGCACGTCCATCGTCCTGTACCCGCCGGCCGGCAACCCCGGCGTCACCGACGACGAGCGCCGCACCATCGCCGAGATGATGGCCAAGGGCACCTACGCCATGATCACCCTGGCCGCCGAGGACCTCGACGGCCTCTTCGAACGGCTGCGGGCCGGCGGCGCCGAGGTCGTTCAGGAGCCCGTCGAGCAGCCGTACGGGGTTCGCGACTGCGCCTTCCGCGATCCTGCGGGCAACTTGATCCGCGTCAACGAGCTGCGCTGAGCCGGCCATGCCGCATCGCCGGTTCCGCGGCGGCCCGCGCAGGGCGCACAGAACCGGGCGTACCGCTCGAAGCTGGTTGAATCAGTCAGGCGACGCCGGCGCGGGTCGCGAGGACGGCTCCGCCTGAAACTTATATGGAGACACGATGACCATGGCCCCGAGGACGGACACGCGGTCGGCCACGCCGCACGTCGCCGACACCCACGACCTGATTCGCGTGTACGGCGCGCGTGAGAACAACCTCAAAGATGTCAGCGTCGAGATCCCGAAACGCCGGCTCACGGTGTTCACCGGCGTCTCCGGCTCGGGCAAGAGTTCGCTGGTGTTCAGCACGATCGCGGCCGAATCGCAGCGGCTGATCAACGAGACCTACTCCGCCTTCGTACAGGGCTTCATGCCGACGCTGGCCCGGCCCGAGGTCGACGTGCTCGACGGGCTGACGACCGCGATCGTCGTCGACCAGGAGCGGATGGGCCCCAACCCCCGTTCCACGGTCGGCACCGTCACCGACGCCAACGCGATGCTGCGCATCCTGTTCAGCCGGCTCGGCCGGCCGCACATCGGCTCGCCCCAGGCGTTCTCCTTCAACGTCGCCTCGATCAGCGGCGCGGGCGCGGTCAAATTCGAGCGCGGCGGCAAGACGGTGAAGGAGCGGCGCGAGTTCAACGTCACCGGCGGCATGTGCCCGCGCTGTGAGGGCATGGGCCGGACCTCCGACATCGACCTGTCCCAGCTGTACGACGACTCCAAGTCGCTCAACGAGGGCGCGCTCACGATCCCCGGCTACAGCGTCGACGGCTGGTACGGCCGCATCTTCAGCGGCTCCGGTTTCTTCGACCCGGACAAGCCGATCCGCGACTTCACCGAGAAGGAACTCCACGACCTGCTCCACAGGGAGCCGACCAAGATCAAGGTCGACAACATCAACCTCACTTACGAGGGCCTGATCCCGCGGATCCAGAAGTCGATGCTGTCCAAGGACAAGGAGGCGTTGCAGCCGCACGTCCGGGCGTTCGTGGAGCGGGCGGTGAAGTTCATGACCTGCCCCGAGTGCGGCGGCACCCGGCTCAGCGAGGCGGCCCGGTCGTCCAAGATCGAGGGGATCAGCATCGCCGACGCCTGCGCGATGCAGATCAGCGACCTGGCCGACTGGGTCCGCGGCCTGGACGAGCCGTCGGTCGCGCCGCTGCTCACCACGTTGCAGCAGCTCCTCGACTCGTTCGTGGAGATCGGACTGGGCTATCTGTCCCTCGACCGGGCGTCGGGCACGCTGTCGGGCGGCGAGGCGCAGCGCGTCAAGATGATCCGCCACCTCGGCTCCTCGCTCACCGATGTCACCTACGTCTTCGACGAGCCCACGACGGGCCTGCACCCCCATGACATCCAGCGGATGAACGGCCTGCTGCTGCGGCTGCGGGACAAGGGCAACACGGTGCTGGTCGTGGAGCACAAGCCGGAGATGATCGCGATCGCCGATCACGTCGTCGACCTCGGCCCCGGCGCCGGCACGGCGGGCGGCATGGTCTGCTTCGAGGGCACGGTCGAGGGGCTGCGGGCCGGCGGCACCGTCACCGGCCGCCACATCGATGACCGGGCCGCCCTCAAGAAGTCGGTGCGCACGCCCACCGGCACGCTGGAGATCCGCGGCGCGACGGCGAACAACCTGCGCGACGTCGACGTCGACATCCCGCTCGGAGTGCTCGTCGTCGTCACCGGAGTGGCCGGATCGGGCAAGAGCTCGCTCATCCACGGGTCGATCCCCGCCGGCGCGGGTGTCGTGTCGGTCGACCAGGGCGGCATCCGCGGCTCGCGGCGGAGCAACCCGGCGACGTACACAGGGCTGCTCGACCCGATCCGCAAGGCGTTCGCGAAGGCCAACGGCGTGAAGCCGGCGCTGTTCAGCGCCAACTCCGAGGGCGCCTGCCCCACCTGCAACGGCGCCGGCGTCATCTACATGGATCTGGCGATGATGGCCGGGGTCTCCACCACCTGTGAGGAGTGCGAGGGGAAGCGGTTCCAGGCGGCGGTGCTGGAGCACAAGCTCGGCGGGCGCGACATCAGCGAGGTGCTCGCGATGCCGGTGGAGGAGGCCCAGGAGTTCTTCGGCTCCGGCGAGGCGCGCACGCCGGCCGCGCGCGCCATCCTCGACCGGCTCGCCGACGTCGGGCTCGGCTACCTCACGCTCGGTCAGCCGCTCACCACGCTGTCCGGCGGCGAGCGGCAGCGGCTCAAGCTGGCCACCCACATGGGCGACAAGGGGGGCGTCTACGTCCTGGACGAGCCGACCACCGGCCTCCACCTCGCCGACGTCGAGCAGCTGCTCGGCCTGCTGGACCGGCTGGTCGACTCCGGCAAGTCGGTCATCGTGATCGAGCATCACCAGGCCGTCATGGCGCACGCGGACTGGATCGTCGATCTCGGTCCGGGCGCCGGTCACGACGGCGGCCGGATCGTCTTCGAGGGCACTCCGGCCGATCTCGTCGCCGCCCGCTCCACCCTCACCGGCGAGCACCTCGCGGCCTACGTCGGCGCCTGACCGGGGCCGTCGCGGGCACCGCGACGGCCGCCCGCAGGAACATGTCGTCAGGACACGTCAGGCACTAGGGTGACCGCGATCGCCCGCGTCGGCAAAGGAGATGATCATGACCACCGACCCGACGATGACCCGGATCGGCCAGGGGGTGGAGTTGCATCACCACCAAGGTCAGCGTGAAGCCGCCCGCGACCTGTTCGCACAGATCTGGGACGACATCGGCGGTGAACAGGGCGACCCGCTGCATGTTTGCGTCCTCGCCCACTCAATGGCCGACGTGCAGGACGACGTGCACCAGGAGCTGATGTGGGATCTGCGTGCGCTTGCCGCCGCCGATCTCGTCACCGACGAGCGGGTGGCCCAGGCCGGGGTGCCACTTTCCGTGGCCGGCCTGTATCCGTCCTTGCACCTGAACCTGAGTGAGTGCTATCGCAAGCTGGGCGACTCAGGCCGCGCCCGTGAGCATCTCCAGCAGGCGCGGGCCTTGATCGGCGAGCTCGGCGACGACGAGTACGGGCAGCTCATCAGGGGCGGCCTGGAGCGGCTGGCCGCACAGCTGGGCGAGGCCACCTGACGCGCTCCGGGTCTGCCGGAGGCTCGATCCTCGCTCTGATCGGCCCGGCCGGACAGCCCCGTTCGAGAACCCGTCGCGGGTCGCGGCGTGCGAGTGCACAGCGATGGCCGGCGGCACTCCGGTCCCTCCCTTGAACGGCGAAGCGCGCCGGGATCACCGGCGCGCTTCGGGGTCCGGTGCCGGACCGCCGGGCCGTCAGGCGGAGGCGGTGGTGGAGGCGTCCGCGGGATACATCGGGTAGCCGTACCCGACCACCTGCGAGGTGGGGCGGGTGCGGGTCTCGACGGCGCCGCCGTCGCCCGTGTTGCCCTCGATGGTCTGGATGGTGCCGTCGCCGTTGTCCTTGACGACGAAGCCGACATGCACGATGTCGTCGATGTCCTTGCTGCCGTTCCAGTTGAAGAACACCACCGCGCCCGGCTTGGGCGTCTGACCCCAGCGGCCGTGGTCGGCGAACCAGCGGGCGTGCTCGACCGTGTAGGCGTCGGAGCCCATGACGGGCCCGATGCCGAGCTGGTCGCCGACCCAGGAGACGAACATGTCGCACCAGGCGGCGTTGAGGTAGCCCTTCAGGGTGCCTCCGTCGCGGGCGAGGGTCTCACGGGCGCGGGGCGAGGACATGTACCACTGCTGGAACTTGGTTCCGCCGCCGGCCGCGTTCTCGCTGATCCCGACCTGGCTCCTGGCCAGGGTCAGCACGTCCGCCGCGCTGATCTTGGGCAGCGTGGAGGCGATCTCGGCCATGGACTGCGAGGCCGCCGGGCCCTTGCCGGCGTGCGGGTTGTCGGCGTGCGCGGCCGGCGACGCGACCAGCACGGTGGCGGCGAGGGCCCCGCCCGCGAGGGCAGCGCGCATACAGGTGTTGAGGACGTGCATGGTGGGGCGAACTCCCTTACTTCCATGCCGCCTACCGGGTTAGCTGACGGGTTCGGGCTGGAAGTCGCCCTACGGCAGGCATGCCGATTCACCCCAGGAGAGGTGGGTCCCCGGCTCCGCGGACGCGGACTCGGCGGCCGGGCGGCAGGCCGGTATCGGCCGGCCGCGTCGGTCTGAGGAGGGCTTCTTGACCATTGAGATGAGCAAGTGCGCCCTGAGATGCCTAAAAGGTAATAGACCAGGTCAAACCGGTCAAGTTAGACCAAGTCAGATTTTACGGTGCTGAATGCGCCAAGCGGGCGGGGGTGGGTAGGGGCCGCGCCACGTGATCACCAGGGGCGCGCCGTGGCGCGCGCAACCCGTGATCACCCGGGCAGGCGCACGGTCACCGCCAGGCCGCCTTCCGGCCGGGCCAGCGCCTCCGCCGTGCCGCCGTGGGCCACGGCGATGGCCCGGACGATGGACAGGCCCAGCCCCGCCCCCCGGGCGGAGCGCACGCGGTCGCCGCCGAGCCGGCGGAACGGCTCGAACATGTCGTCCACCTCGTACGGCGGGACGAGGGGCCCGGTGTTCTCCACCGTCACGCTCACCCCGGCCTCGTCCTCCCGCAGCCGGACCCAGACCTCCCCGTCACGCACGTTGTACTTGATCGCGTTCTCCAGCAGGTTGAACAGGCAGCGCTCGAGGAAGAGCGGATCACCCTGCGCGACCGCCGGGCGCAGGTCCTCGTGGACGACCACCTTCCCGCGTCGCGGCTGCAGGTCGATCTGCTCCATCACCGTACGGACGACCTGCCGCAGGTCGACCGGCCTGCGGCAGGTCACCTCCTGCTCCGACTGCGCCAGCATGAGCAGGCCCTCGATCAGCCGCTCATACCTGGCGTTCGTGCCCAGCAGCGCGCGGGCCAGCGCCTTGAGGTCCTCCGACGCGGCCGGTTCCTCCAGCGACACCTCAAGGACCGTACGGTTGACCGCCAGCGGGGTGCGCAGCTCGTGGGAGGCGTTGGCGATGAACCGGCGCTGGGCGTCGAACACCCGGTGCAGCCGGTCGAGCATCGCGTCGAAGGTGTCGGCGAGCCGTTTGACCTCGTCCTGCGGGCCGCGCAGGGCGATCCGCTCGTGCAGCGTGCTCTCCGACAGCCGCTGCGCGGTCTCGGTCACGCGGTCGAGCGGGCGCAGCGCGCGGTCGGCCACCAGGTAGCCCAGCACCACCGCGACGGCCCCGACCAGGATCATGACGATCACCGTCGACCTGAGCACGTCGCTCAGCACGTCCGCCGCACCCTGCTCGACATTGGTCCGCACCCGCTGCGCGAGCAGGTCGCCGTCGGGTAGCCTGCCGCCGGGGACGGCAACGGGGGCGCCCGCGCCGGTCACCTTCGACGCCACCGCCACCACGAACCGCTGGTTGAGCGCCCGCGCGGTCAGCAGGTGAGTGAACCACAGCAGCACCGACCCCGCCAGGAGGAACAGCCCGCCGTACAGGAGGGTGAGCCGCATCCGCAGACCGAGCCCGCCCCACAAGGACAGGACGCGATTCACAGCCGGTACCCCCGGCCCGGCACGTTCTCGATCACCGGCGGCTCGCCCAGCTTGCGGCGCAGCGAGGTGATCGTGACGCGCAGCACGCCGGTACCGGCGCCGGCGTGCTCGTCCCACACCTTCGCGCGCAGCCGGGCCGGGGTGACCAGCCCGCCGCACGCGCTCATCAGCTCGTGCAGCACGTCGAACTCCTTACGTCCCAGCGCCACCTGACGCCCGTCCCGCACGACCGTGCGGCGGGCGGGGTCGAGCCGGATCCCGGCCCGCTCGATCGCCGGCGGCACCGCCCGGGGCGTGCGCCGGGCCAGCGCCCGGATCCGGGCCACCAGCTCGGCGAACGCGAACGGCTTGACCAGGTAGTCGTCGGCGCCCAGGGACAGGCCCCCGACCCGGTCCCGCACCCGCCCGGCCGCCGTCAGCATGAGGATGCGGCTCGCCCCGCCGGCGCCGACCAGCTCCCGGCACACCTCGTCTCCGTGCACCTCGGGCAGGTCGCGGTCGAGCACGACCACGTCGTAGTCGACGTAGGCGGCCAGCTCCAGCGCCTCCCGGCCGTCGCAGGCCACGTCCACCGCGATCGCGTGCAGCCGCAGCCCGCGGGCGACCGCGTGGGCCAGCTGTTCCTCGTCCTCGACCACGAGCACCCGCATTCCAACCTCCCGCTCGGCTCCGAGACTGGCGCAGGAGGTGTTAGCCGCGGATAAACGGATCTCGCTTATCCGCGTTTAGCACCGCCTCCGCTGAAGTTGGGCCCCGTCCCGGGCGAACGCCCCGGGAAAGAAGGAGCGACCCATGCGCTTACGACCGCTGCGCGCCCTGGGCCCGGCATTCGGGCTCGCGCTGGCACTGGCCGCCTGCGGCGCGGCCCCCGCGGACGACGGGATCGCCAGTGCGGGCGGCGCCACCCCCGGCACCACCACCGGCGTCACCCCCGGCACCGCGACGGGCGCGACGACGAAGCCCTCGCCGGGCACCGTCGACCGGCAGGAGGCCCAGCTCAAGTTCGCCCAGTGCATGCGCGAGCACGGCGTGGACATGCCCGACCCCGGCCCCGACGGCCGCGTCCGCATCATGGGCAAAAAGGGCGAGGAGGCCGTGATGCGCAAGGCCATGCAGGCCTGCGAGCACTTCATGAAGGACGCGGTCGGCGACAAGCTCGGCGGCGACGACCCCCAGGTACGCGACCGCATGGTCAAGTTCGCCCAGTGCATGCGTGAGCACGGCATCGACATCCCCGACCCGGCGCCCGGACAAGGGATCCAGTTCAAGCTCAAGCCGGGCCAGGAGAAGGCGATGGAAGAGGCGCAGAAGGCCTGCGAGGAGCTCGCGCCGGGGAGCAGGCCGTGAGGAAGGGCCTGGTGATCGCGGGGGCCGGAGTCCTCGCCCTGGCCGCCGCGGGGACCGCCGTCGCCATGGCGGGCGGCGACGGCGCAGGCGCGGCCGAGCCGTCCGCGCCCCCGGTCCCCGCCACCGCGTCGATCACCCGCCAGGACCTGATCGACACCAAGACCGTGGAGGGGGCCCTGACCTACTCCGGCGAGCGTCAGGTGAGCACCGACGCCTCCGGCACGGTCACCTGGGCGCCCGCCGAGGGCGCGGTCGTCCGGCGCGGCCGCCCGCTGCTCAGGGTCGACCGCAGGCCGGTGGTCCTCATGTACGGCTCGCTGCCGATGTACCGCCCGCTGCGGCAGGGCGTCGACGACGGCCCGGACGTCGAGCAGCTCGAACGCAACCTCAAGGTCCTGGGCTACGGAGACGACCTGACCGTGGACGACCACTTCAGCTACGCCACCTATCTGGCCGTCAAGCAGTGGCAGGACGACGCCGGGCTGCCCGAGACCGGGCAGGTGGACGCCTCCCAGGTGGTCTTCCTTCCCGCCGCCGCCCGGGTGACCGCCGCCAAGGTCGACGTCGGCGACAGGACCACGCCCGGACGCCCGGCCCTCACCGTGTCGGGCGTACGACGGCTGGTGCACGTGGACCTGTCCACCGACGACCAGACGCTGGCCAGGAAGGGCGCCAAGGTCACCGTGGAACTGCCCGGCGGCGAGCGGGTCACCGGGAGGATCACCTCGGTCGGCACGGTGGCCGAGTCCGTCCCTTCCGAGCAGGGACAGGACGAGGGCAGCACCGTCGACGTCGACATCACCTTGGGCACGACCCCGAAGACCCGCCTCGACAAGGCCCCCGTCGAGGTGGAGCTGGTCAGCGAGCGGCGGGAGAACGTGCTGGCCGTGCCCGTGGAGGCGCTGCTGGCCCTGCGGGAGGGCGGCTTCGGCGTCGAGGTGGTCGAGGGCGCCTCCACCCGCGTGGTCCCGGTCGAGCTCGGCGCCTTCGGCAGCGGCATGGTCGAGATCACCGGCGCCGGGCTCGCCGAGGGCATGAAGGTCGGGGTGCCCGCCACATGAGCATCCCGCAGCCCGAGCAGCCGTACGTGGTGGAGCTGCGCGAGGTGACCAAGGTGTACGGCGGCGGCGTGCGGGCCCTGCGCGGAGTGGACCTGCTGGTCGAACGCGGCGAACTCGTCGCCATCGCCGGGCCGTCCGGCTCCGGCAAGTCGACCCTGCTGCACCTCGTCGGCACCCTGGACCGGCCCACCACGGGCACCGTACGGATCGCCGGGCACGATGTGGCCGGGCTTCGCGACCGCGAGCTGTCCGCGCTGCGCGCCCGCCACCTGGGCTTCGTCTTCCAGCAGTTCCACCTCGCGCCCGGGGTGAGCGCGCTGGACAACGTCGCCGACGGCCTGCTGTACACCGGCACGCCGCTGCGGGCGCGGCGGGAACGCGCCGCCGCCGCGCTGGAGAAGGTGGGCCTCGGCCACCGTCTGGGCCACCGCCCCAACCAGCTGTCCGGCGGCGAGCAGCAGCGGGTGGCGGTGGCCCGCGCCGTGGCGGGCGACCCGCCGCTGCTGCTGGCCGACGAGCCGACCGGCAACCTCGACTCCGCGGCCGGCGCCGAGGTGCTGGGGGTTCTGCGCGACCTGCACGCCGCCGGCACCACGATCGCGGTCATCACCCACGACCCCGAGATCGCCGAATGGTGCCCCCGGCAGGTGCGCGTACGCGACGGCCGCGTCGTCGCCGACGCCGGGCCGGGCGAAGGACGCCGCCCTCCCGGAGCCAATCCCAAAGCGGCGCCCGATCGCCGGACGGCGGAGGCGGGGGCGGCGAAGGGAGCACCACGATGACCCGTCAGCGGCTGACCCCCGCCAGGCTCGGGCCGTCCGACGTCCTGCGGACCGGCGCGGCCGGGCTGCGCACCCGCCCCGCGCGGGTGGTGCTGTCCGCGCTCGGCATCGCCATCGGTATCGCCACGATGATCGCGGTGCTGGGGATCTCGTCCTCCTCCCGTGAGCAGTTGCTGCGCCAGCTCGACCGGCTCGGCACCAACCTGCTCACCGTCTCGCCGGGGCAGACGCTGTTCGGCGGGGAGGCCAAGCTGCCCACGGAGGCGCTCGGCATGGTCCGGCGCATCGGGCCGGTCCGCACGGCCTCGGCCACCGGATCGGTCGACACCACGATCCGGCGCACCGACCGCATCCCCAAGGCCGTGACCGGCGGCATCGCCGTCCAGGCCGCCACCGCGGGCCTGCTCACCACCCTGGAGGGCCGGGTCGTCACGGGCGCCTGGCTGAACGCCGCCACCGAGGCGCGGCCCGCCGTCGTGCTGGGTGCCAAGGCGGCGGAACGGCTCGGCATCACCAGAACCGGCGCGCAGGTCTGGATGGGCGAGCGGTGGTTCACGGTCGTCGGCGTCCTCGGTCCGATGCCGCTCGCCCCGGAGATCGAGCGTTCGGCACTCGTCGGGTTCCCGGCCGCGGAGAAGTACCTGGGCTTCGACGGCCACCCGACGACCATCTACGAACGGTCGGCCGAGGAGTCGGTGGAGGCCGTACGTGCCGTGCTGCCGCGCACGGTCAACCCGGAGAACCCCGAGGAGGTCACGGTCAGCAGGCCCTCGGACGCGCTGACGGCCCGGGCGGCGGCCGCGAGCGCGTTCACCAACCTGCTGCTCGGCCTCGGCGCGGTCGCGCTGCTGGTCGGCGGGGTCGGCGTGGCCAACACGATGGTGATCTCGGTGCTGGAACGGCGCAGGGAGATCGGCCTGCGCCGCTCGCTGGGCGCCACCCGGGGACAGGTCCGTCTGCAGTTCCTCGCGGAGTCGCTGCTGCTGTCGGCGCTCGGCGGGATCGCGGGGGCGGCGCTGGGTGGCCTGGCCACCGTCGGCTACGCGCTGTCGCGCGACTGGCCGCCGGTGGTCCCGGCCTGGGCCTTCGCGGGCGCCGTCGGCGCCACGCTCGTCATCGGCACCCTCGCGGGTCTCTACCCGGCGATGCGCGCGGCCCGCCTGTCGCCGACGGTCGCGCTGGCCACCACCTGACCGGCGACCCGGCCGGTCACCGCCAGCCGGCCGGGTCGACGCCGCCCGGCACCGGGGCCGCCGGGTCGTACGGCTCACGCGTGAAGACGAACGTGTTGAGGTCGAGGTGGGTCACCCCGCCGGGGGAGCGCACCACCCGCAGGGTCTCCCCTGCGTAGTAGCCGTCGAGCCCGAGCCAGGTGCCGTCGGCCTGGCGGACGAACCGGGAGGCGCGGCCCTGCCCGCTCACGGGGGTCAGCGACAGGCCGCCATGCGGCAGGACCCGCAGCACGTACGGCGTCGGCCCCCAGTACCACGGCCCGGTCAGCGCGAGCAGGTCCTCGTCCACCGGGGAGGGCGACCACTCGGCCGGCAGCGGCGGCTCGTGCTCGGCCAGGATGTCCAGCAGGGCGGTGTCGAGGTTGCGCATGCCCGAGGTGGTGTTGGCCATCCACAGCACGGCCACGCCGTCGGCGGGGTCGGCCCACACGGTGGCGAGGAATCCGGGCATCGACCCGGTGTGGCCGGCCAGCCGCCGCGGGCCGCCGGGCCCGATGTGCCGGGCCAGCTGGAGACCGAGGCCGTAACCGCGGGTCCAGATGTCGCCGTCGTCCACCACGGCCGGTTCGCGCATCTCCGCGACCGTGGCCGGGCGCAGCACCTCGCCGGTGTCGCCGCCCATGAAGGCCGCCCAGCGGGCCAGGTCGGCGGCGGTGGACCACATCTGCCCCGCGGGGGCCATCGCGCCGTGGTCGTTTTCCGGCTCGGGCAGCAGCACGTCGGCCCACGGGTGCACGGCGTAGCCGGTGGCATGCGGCGCCCGGGGGCGGGGCGTGGTGTCGCGCATGCCGAGCGGCTCCAGGATCTCCTCGCGTACGACTTCGTCCCACGGCGCCGACCGCTTGCGCGCGATCAACTCACCGAGCAGGGCGAACCCGAGGTTGGAGTAGTGGTAGCGGCGGCCGGGCCGGTGCCGGGCGGACTCGGGGCCGAGCGCGGCGATCAGGTCGCCCGCCGGAACGCCCGGGGTGCGCTCCCACCACTGGCCGGGCGACTCGGCGGTCAGCCCGCCGCTGTGGGACAGCAGCTGGGCGACCGTGACGTCGCCCAGCGGCGTGCCGGGCACGTGCTTGTCCAGGGGGTCCAGCAGGTCGAGCCGGCCCTCGTCGCGCAGCCGCATGACGGCGGTCGCCACGAAGGTCTTGGTGATGGAGCCGATGCGGTACTGGGTGTCCCGGGTGGGCGGCTCATCGCCGACCCGGCCGCGCGCCCCGAACCAGGCGATCTCGCCGTCCCGCACGATCGCCGCCACCAGCGACGGCACCCGTGACTCCGCCTGCTCGGCCGCCAGCCTGCGTAGCAGCGCGCGGGCCGTCCCCTCCAGCACCATTCCGGTCGTCCCCTTTCCGTGACCCGCACCAGGCTAGCGCCCCGCCGCCCGCGCGGCCCCGGAGCCGGCCGGAGCCGGCCGGGGCCGCACCTCGTCGTGCGGCCGCCGCGCCGTGGAGCGGGAGCCGACGGCCCGCATCGTCACAGAAGGAACGGCAGCGCCTGCTCGGCCACGGCCGGGGCGCCCTTCCGCTCCGAGGGACCCATGTGGTTGACGCCGTCCACGGTCTGGAGCACGGCGTTGGGAAGGGTGCCGGCCAGCGTGGCGAACTCTTCCCGGTGGTGGGGCTTGGAGCGGGCGCCCACCAGGAGCAGCACCGGGGCGGTGACGCCGGCGAACTCGGGGAGGCGGCCGTACTGGGCGGCGAGCTGCTCGTGTTCGGCCAGGCAGGCGCCCAGCAGGGGCCGCATCCGCTGCCAGGAGGGCCCGCGGAAGGCGATGCGGAAGACCGTGCGCAGATACCAGTGCGGCAGCTTGTTCATGAAGTCCGGTGCGCCGCCCGACCCCTGGATGAAGTGGATGAACGCCCCGTAGTGGTCGCCCGCGGCCAGCCGTTCCCGGAAGGGCTCCATCCAGGCGGTGGGGACGGGGGCGACGGGCACTCCCGGCTCGAAGACCGCGATGCGGTCGAACAGAGGGAAGGATCGCGCGGTCTCCAGGACGACCAGCCCGCCGTAGCTGTGCCCGAACGCCAGCCGCGCCTGGGTCGCGGCCTGGACGGCGCGAAGGTCCTCCACTTCCTTGGCCAGGGAGTACTCGGGCCCCTGGGGGCCGCTGGCGCCCCGGCCGCGCCGGTCGACGACGTGCACCGTGAAGGAGCGGGCCAGCAGCCGGGCCAGTGGCAGATAGTCGTCGGAGGTCTTGAGGTTGCCGCCGACCACGATGAGGTCGGGTCCCGCGCCCAGCGTCTGGTAGCCGATCACCGTGCCGTCGGCGGACACGGCCGTGTTCTCGCGTAACGGCGTGGTCTGGATGTCCTGGTTCACTTGCCCGCCTCCCGCTCCAGCCGGTCGAACGTCGTCAGCAGCCGGGCGGTGTGCTCGGCGTATTCGGCGTACGGCACGCCGCTCTCGGCCACGACCGTGGCCAGCCGGTCTTCGAACTCCTGCCGGATCGAGCTCACCACCCGCTTTCCCTCGCCGGTGAGGCTCAGCTGCCGGCGGTTCCCTCCGGCGGGGTCGGGCTGGACGTCGAGAAGGCCGTCGGCGGCGAGGATTCCGGTCATGCGGCTCACCGACGGCTCGGTCACGCCGAGGTATTCGGCGAGGGTCCGCTGCGTCGAGGCGCCCAGCTCGCCCACCAGGGTCAGCGCCAGGAAGCGGCTGTAGGAGATGTTGTGCTCGGCCCGCAGGATCCGGTCGGCCGCCCGGTCCAGCCGGGCGATGAGCACGTGCAGGTTGAGGCTTAGGTTTCGCTCCATGCCTGTAACTTAACATGCTAACTTAGCCAAAGCAAGTTACCTGGACGCCGCCATCCCCGATTGCTGCGAGGAGAACGGCTCCGCGGGCGACGACCGCACTCGGCGGCCGGCGCATGCCGGGGGCGCAGCAGGGGGTGCGGCAGGAGGCGCCGAGCCGGCCGTGAAGCGCGCGGTGCGTTCGCCGGCTATCGGGATTCGAGCCGGCCCAGGGGATCGGCGCCCTGCGCCAGAGCCGCGCGCGCCGCCGGCCAGGCGACATTGTCAAGACCCAGTGCGTCGCGGAGGTAGGCCCACGTGAGCCGCTGAAGCAGCGCGACCCGTTCGGGGTTCTCGTCCGTCGTCTCCGTGACGGTGTATCCGGAGATCCCGCCGAGCGAGTGCTCCGCGCCGAACAGTGTGAGCAGGCTCTTGCCGCCCGGGCTCATGAAGTACGCGTCGGTGAACCAGTCGGGTCCCCGGACGGACAGCAGGGACTGGTCGTGATCTCCCGCGACCACGAGGGCCGGGGTGGTCATCTCCGTGAAGCCCGGGTTCATGAACGGGAAATGCTCGGCGGCGAACGGGGTCAGGTCCGCACCGCCCCTGCCGGGCACGGCGAGCAGCACACCCGCCTTGATCCGCGAGTCGGACATGTCCTGTCCCGCCTCGCCGTCGGGACCGAGGACCCGCGCGCCCAGCAGCATGCTCGCCGTCTGGGCACCCCAGGAGTGCCCGGCCACGGCGATGCGGCCGCGGTCGAGACGCCCGTTCAGGCCGGGAACGGCGTCTTCCGCGAGGTCGAGCCGGTCGAGTACGCGCTTGAGGTCCTCGACCCGCAACCGCCAGATCGACGGCGTTCGGGGATCGTCGGGAGGAAGGTTCAGCGTCCGCGAGTCGAGGTGGGTGGGCTGGATCACCACGAAGCCGTGAGCGGTCCAGAAGTCGACCAGGGGGGCGTAGCCGTTCGACGACTCGCCGAAGCCGTGTGAGAAGACGATGACCGGCAGGTCCCGTCCTGTCGTCGGGGCGGACACCCGTACGTGCAGGTCATCGCCGCGGCCCGGGGCCGGCAGCACCACCGGTTCCACCGAGATGACCGGAGTGGGCGCGCCGGCGGCCACGTCCCTGATCGTCATGGCGGGCTCGTTCATCAAAGGGCCTTCCTTTCAACTGTTCGGAGGATGAGTTCGTCGGCGATCCACCGCGCCACGCCGGCGGGGTAGGGCGCCGGAAGTCCGAGGACGATGTGCCGGAAGCCGGCGTCGATCGCTTCGCCGATCGCGTCCCGCACCGGGCCGGGCCGGTCGTAGGAGACGGGCAGGTGGATCGAGCGGGTGACGGAGGCGGGGTCGCGGCCGATCTCGGCGCAGTAGCGGTCCAGCAGCGCGCTGCGGCTGACGACGTCGTCGATGTCGCCACCGGGGATGTTCCACAGGTCGGCGTGCTCGGCGGCCACGCGCAGCGTCGGGGACGACCGCCCGCCGATGAGGATCGGCGGATGGGGACGCTGGACGGGTTTGGGGTTGCACAACGCTCCGGTGAGCCGGACGTGGGTGCCGTGGAAGTCGAACGGCTCGGCCTCGGTCCACAGCCGCCGGATCACCGTGCAGGCCTCTGCGAGGCTCTCCACGGCGTGGGCGGCGTCGTGGAAGGGCAGGCCGTGCGCGTCGTACTCGCGCCGGGCCAGGGGATGGCCCGGTCGTGAGCCGGCGCCGATGCCGAAGTCGAGCCGACCGCCGGAGACGATGTCGACGGTCGCGGCGATCTTGGCCAGCATGGCGGGCGGCCGGAAGCGGTTGCTGGTCACGAGCACGCCGAGGCGTAGCCGCCGGGTCTGCGCGGCGAGGGCCGCCAGCAGAGTCCAGCCTTCGTGGACGGGCCCGTCGAGGTCGCCGGCGATCGGCATGAGGTGATCGAACAGCCACGCGTGCTCGATTTCGGGGATCGTGTCCGCTTCGCGCCAGACGCGCAGGACGTCGTGGTAGCCGACCTGCTGCGGAGCGGTCATGATCCCGAAGCGGGGCGGGGATGTGGTGGTGGGCATCGGGGGGCGTCGGTCCTTTCCGTGCCGGAGTGCCGGGGGAGGTGCGCTGGGGCGGGAACGGTGCCACATGGCCTGGTGGCCGGCCCGCTGGTCTGGCAGGATAAGAAAGCGGGACGGTGTCCCGTTTGAACATACGGAACCATGTCCCGTTTAGCAAGTCCCGCGACGGAGGGAACGACGCGATGAACGACGGCGACCGGCGCACCGGGGACGCGGCCCGGCCCAGACGGGCGGACGCCCGGCGCAACGAGAAGGCCCTGCTCGACGCGGCCGCCGCGGTCTTCGTCACCTCGGGCGTCGACGCGCCGGTGCGCGACATCGCGGCCAAGGCCGGCGTCGGGACGGCCACGATCTATCGCCACTTCCCGACGCGGGCGGACCTCATCATCGCCGTCTACCGGCACCAGGTCGAGGCCTGCGCCGAGGCCGGGCCGGCCCTGCTGGCCACCGGCGCGACCCCTTACGCAGCGCTGGGGCAATGGATCGACCTGTTCGCCGACTTCCTGGTCACCAAGCACGGACTGGCCGCCGTGCTGCGGTCAGACAGCGCCGGTTTCGACACGCTGCACGCCTACTTCCTCGACCGGCTCGTGCCCGTGTGCGCCCGGCTGCTCGACGCCGCGGCCGCTGCGGGTGAGATCCGCTCCGACATCGAGGCCATCGAGCTCATGCGCGGCGTCGGGAACCTCTGCATCGGCGCGGACAGCGACCCCCGCTACGACGCGCGCCGGATGGTCGGGCTCCTCATCGCGGGGCTGCGCGTGCCGCGGTAGTCCGCTGCAGTGCGGCGAGATCCGCGCCGTGCCCGCCGCACGACGTCGCATGCCCGCCGCCGCGTACGAGGCGACGGCGGTGCCGGGCGGCGGGCGCGTGCCGTCGTGTGGGGGACAATGCGGTCCATGACCAATGCTCCCGAAGGCGCCGCGGGCAGGCCGCCCGGCGTGCAGTTGGACGCCGTGCTCGAGCGGATCACCTACGCCAACGAGGAGACCGGCTACACCATCGCCAGGGTCGCCACCGAACGGTCGGGCACCGAGTTGCTCACCGTCGTCGGGCCGCTGCTCGGGGCGCAGGTGGGGGAGTCGCTGCGGCTCACCGGCCGCTGGGGTTCCCACCCCAGGTACGGCAGGCAGTTCGAGGTCTGGTCGTACACCACGGTCCTGCCGGCGACGATCCAGGGCATCCAGCGCTACCTCGGCTCCGGCCTCATCAAGGGCATCGGCCCGAAGATGGCCGAGCGGATCGTGGACCACTTCGGCACCGACACCCTGCGGGTGATCGAGGAGGAGCCCAAGCGCCTGGTCGAGGTCCCCGGACTCGGCCCCAAACGGACCAAGATGATCGCCGCCGCCTGGGAGGAACAGAAGATCATCAAAGAGGTGATGATCTTCCTGCAGGGCGTGGGCGTGTCCACCTCGATCGCCGTGCGCATCTTCAAGCAGTACGGCGAGGAATCCATCGACGTGGTCCGCAAGGAGCCCTACCGCCTCGCCGACGACGTGTGGGGCATCGGGTTCAAGACCGCCGACACCATCGCGCAGGCCGTCGGCATCCCGCATGACAGCCCCGAGCGGGTCAAGGCCGGGCTGCGCTACACGCTGTCGCAGGCCGCCGACGACGGCCACTGCTTCCTGCCCGCTCCCAACCTGGTCGCCGACGCCGTCAAGATCCTGGAGGTGCCGCCCGACCTGACCAGCGCGTGCCTGGAGGAACTGGTCGCCGAGGAGGGCGTGGTCCGCGAGGAGGTCCCGGCCAGGGGAAACGGCGCGCAGAACGGCGACGACAGCGCGAACGAGGGCACCGTACCCGCGATCTACCTCGTCCCCTTCCACCGCGCCGAGCTGTCGCTGGCCGGCACGCTGCGCACTCTGCTGACCTCCGGCCGCGACCGGCTCGGGGCGTTCACCGACGTGGACTGGCCCGCCGCCCTCGACTGGCTGCGCGGCCGGACCGGCGCCGAGCTCGCGCCCGAGCAGGCCCAGGCCGTACGGCTCGCGCTGACCGAGAAGGTCGCCGTGCTCACCGGCGGTCCCGGCTGCGGCAAGAGTTTCACCGTGCGCTCGGTGGTGACCCTCGCCCGCGCGAAGCGGGCCAAGGTCATCCTCGCCGCCCCGACCGGCCGGGCGGCCAAGCGGCTGGCGGAGCTGACCGGCCACGAGGCCACCACCGTGCACCGGCTGCTCCAGCTGCGCCCCGGCGGTGACGCCACCTTCGACCGCGACAACCCCCTCGACGCCGACCTGGTCGTGGTGGACGAGGCGTCCATGCTCGACCTGCTGCTGGCCAACAAGCTCGCCAAGGCCGTGGCCCCGGGAGCGCACCTGCTGTTCGTCGGCGACGTCGACCAGCTTCCCTCGGTCGGAGCCGGAGAGGTGCTGCGCGACCTGCTGGCCGCGCCCGACATCCCCCGGGTGCGCCTGACGCAGATCTTCCGCCAGGCGCAGGAGTCGGGCGTGGTCGTCAACGCCCACCGCGTCAACACCGGGCAGCACCCCCTGGTGCGGGAGTTCCCCGACTTCTTCCTGTTCCCCTGCGAGGAACCCGAGGAGATCGCCGCCCTGACCGTGGACGTGGTGGCCCGGCGCGTCCCGAGCAAGTTCGGGCTCAACCCGCGCAGGGACGTACAGGTGCTCGCGCCCATGCACCGCGGTGCGGCCGGCGCCGGCGCGCTCAACATCGCCCTGCAGGAGGCGCTGACCCCCGCCCGCGAGGGCATGCCGGAGCGACGGTACGGCGGGCGGGTCTTCCGCGTCGGAGACAAGGTCACCCAGCTGCGCAACAACTACGACAAGGGCGCCGCGGGGGTGTTCAACGGCACGGTCGGCGTGGTCACCGCCATCACCCCCGAGGAGAGCAAGCTGACCGTGCTGACCGACGAGGACGAGAACGTCGACTACTCCTTCGACGAGCTCGACGAACTCGCCCACGCCTACGCGGTCAGCATCCACCGCTCCCAGGGCAGCGAGTATCCGGCCGTGGTCATCCCGCTGGCCACCAGCGCCTGGATGATGCTGCAGCGCAACCTGCTCTACACCGCCATCACCCGGGCCAAAAAGCTCGTGGTCATCGTCGGGTCGCGGCGGGCGCTCGGCCAGGCGGTGCGCACGCGGGGGGCGGGCCGCCGCCACACGGGGCTGACCCACCGCCTCCGCGTGCCCTGATCTTTCGTGTCCTGGCCGGCCGGGCCCGCCCCCCGCGCGCGGGTCAGTACTTCGAGGTGTAGGTCACGAACGACGGCTGGTCGACCTGGGTGGTGCCCTTGTAGCAGACGACGTCACGCACGTAGACGTCGGCGCCGGAGGTCGTCCACAGCGTGAGCAGGTTGCAGTACTCCGGCCCGGGACCGTACGCCGTCACCTGCACGTTGTTGGGCGGCGACCCGACCCTGGGGAAGTACACCAGGCGCATGCCGGTCCCGGCCGTCCGCACCGTGTTGACCCCACTCTGGGAGTTGTAGTTGATCCCGGGAGGCACCGGCGCGTACGGCCCGGGGTTGGCCGGGACGTTGTCGAAGGTGTAGGCGAACAGCTTCGGCGGCGCGAAGGCCCCGGTGATCGCCCGCTCGCGCTGGTAGGTGAGGGTCCAGCCGGTGTCGTACGGCTTGTCGGCCACGTCATGGCAGAGCACCTGGATCTTCTGCCCCGACGCCGCCCAGCTCCAGGCGCCCACCTTGCACCGCGCCGGCTTGCCCGAGTCGACCGCGGTGACCTGGATGTTCCCGGCCTGCACGGCGGAGCCGAGCCCGGGCAGCCAGACGGTCCAGTCTCCGGTGGTGTTGGGGAAGACGGCGTTCACGCCGAGCGCGGAGTTGTAGTCGGAGGCGATGGACGCGCCGTCCCAGTAGACGTAGCCGTACGCCTGCGTCGCCGAGGCCAGCGCCCCGCTGCTGCTGGCGAAGACGATCGAGAAGCGCGCGTAGACGGGGGTTCCGCCGTACTTGTAGCAGCGCACCGCCACGATCTCGTCGGAGCCGGCCTGCCCCCACTTCTCGATCTGGCACCACTCGGCCGACTGCGAGATCGCGGTCACGTGCGCGATCCCCCCCTTGGGGATGCCGATCTTCGGGAACCGCACGAAGACCTCGCCCGTGCCGCCGGGCGAGACGCTGACCGTCGGCCCGGGCGCCCAGCTGCCCGCCTGGTAGGCCAGGTTCGGCACCCCGGAGGTGACGTCGACGTAGGCGAAGCCCCACACATCGGGAACCGCCGCGTTCGCGGCCCCCACCCCGGCGGTGGCGCCTGCGGCGACCATCGCACACAACAGTAGTAATCGAGTGACCACGGTTCGTAACAGGCGCATGCCGTCCTCCATCGCAGTGGTGCCCAGCGGGCGTGCAGATGTCGACGCCGGTGACCCGGCGCGTGGAACCCGTACGTCGGTGGAGCCGTGGATCGCACTCGGAAGGCAGGAGATCACAATCGCCCTCTCGCCCTGTGATAACCCGCCCGGCGATCGTTGAAAAGGCCCAAACGCCCACAGGCCGCGCACCGGACGCATAGGCGTGAAACGTTCATCATTTGACCGGAACCGAAAGGTCGCGGCCCTAGCGTGCCGGGGAGACGACGACCACCACGGAAGGGAGGAAGGGGGCCGCCTCCACGCGCCCCCGGCCACCGATGACAGCAGATCCGCCTGCCGGGCAGGACCGGCGGCTCACGCGGCACGCGGATGTGCGCGCCGTGCTCGCCGATCCCCGCTTCCTCGTCCCGGCCGCCCCCGCCGCCCAACCGGTCGCCGTACGACCGGGAACGGGGATGACCTGGCTACGCGGAGCGGTCAGCAGGTTCAGCAACGGCGCCGAGCACACCCGCCGCCGCGCACGTGCCGTGGGGCTGCTCGACGCCCTCGACCCCGCACGGCTGCGCCGCGAAGCGTATGACAGGACGCGCGCCGAACTGGCGGGCGAGGCGTGCGTCGAGGTGATGACGAGGATCGCCCGCCGCGTCCCGGTCGGCGTCCTCGCCACACGGCTCGGCGTCCCCGAAGAGTGGAGGGAGGAGGTGGTCGCCGCGGTGACGGCCATGGCCGCCGCCTATCACCTCCCGCCCGCCGCCGACGCCTCGCCCACCGGGGACGCCGCCGACGCGGCGGTGGGCGTGCTGGGGGCCTCCCTGGGAGTCGCGCTGGGCGAAGGGGAGGCGCCAGAGCCCGGCCTGCTGGCCGCCGTCGCCGGGGTGCTGATCCAGGCGTGCGACGCCACCGCCGGTTTGGTGGGCAACGCCCTCGCCGCCGTGACCCGCATGCCCGCCGACCTGGCCCTGCGGTGGCCGGTCGAGGTGCTGCTGGCCGAGACCCTGCGGTGGGATCCGCCCGTACGGCTCACGCGCCGCGTGGCCGCCGAGGACGCCATGGCCGGGGGAGTTCCCGTGCCCGCGGGGGCCGTCCTCGTGCTGGACCTGGCGGCGGCCAACCGGGATCCCGAGGTCTTCCCCGACCCGCACCGTTTCGACCCTTCGCGCTTCGACCCTGCCCGCTTCGACCCTGCCCGCTTCCGGCAGGGCCGCGGCGGAGGCGGCGGCCACCTGGGCTTCGGCGACGGGCTCAGGCCCTGCCCGGGAGAGCGGGCCGCGCTCGCCCTCGCGGCGGGAATCGTGGAGGCCGCTCTCGGCCACCGGCTCGCCGACTCCGAGATCCCGTACGAGCCGTCGCCTAACCTGCGCGTGCCCGCCCGGCTCTGCCTGCAGGACCCCGAGAGACTGCAGGCCCCCAACGAACTGCAGGACCCGCGAGAGTGTGGAAGGACCTCGATGAACACACACGCCGAGACGTTCCCTGCGTCGCAGGCTGCCGACTCCCGTGCTCCGCACTCTGTGGATTCCCGTGCTCCGCACCCTGCCGATTTTCGTGCTCTGCACCATGCCCAGCGCCCCCTGGTGCTGCCCAACGCGTGGGATCACGCCTCGGCGGCCGTCCTGGCCGCCGCCGGGTTCGCCGCGATCGGCACCACGAGCCTCGGTGTCGCGGCGGCGGCGGGCAAGCCCGACGCGACCGGCGACACCGCGGCGGAGACGCTGGCGCTGGCCCGGCGGCTGACCGGGCTGCCGTGCCCGGTGTCGGTGGACATCGAGGGCGGCTTCGCGGACACGCCGCAGGGGGTGGCGGAGATCGCCGCCGAACTGGCCCGCATGGGCGTGGCCGGCGTCAACATCGAGGACGGCCGGCCGGACGGGACGCTCGCCGACCTCGGCGAGCGGTGCGAGACGATCGCGGCCGTCAAGTCGAGGGCGCCCGGCCTGTTCGTCAACGCCCGCACCGACACCTACTGGCTGGGCGCAGGGGATCGGGATGCGACCCTCGCCCGGCTGCGGGCCTTCGCCGAGGCCGGAGCCGACGGGGTGTTCGTCCCGGGCGTCGCCGAGGCCGACGACGTGCGGGCGCTGGTGGACGCGGTCGACCTGCCGCTCAACGTGCTTTTCCTGCCCGGCCGCCACACGGTCGCCGGTCTGGCCGCACTCGGCGTCCGCCGGATCAGCACCGGGTCGCTGCTGCTGCGGGCCGCCCTGCACGCGGTGACACAGACCGCCCGGGCGGTCGCCGCGGGCGAAGAGATCCCCGCCGGCCTTCCGTCGTACGCGGATGTGCAGGCCCTCGTCGCGGCGGACGCTGACTCGGTGCTTGATCAGTCTTGACCTGCACCTTACCGTCTTCTCAGGCGAGTCCACCGGAGAAGCGACCGAAATGTGACCTAAGCACAGGAGAAAATGCCAACATAAGAGGCAACCCCGAATAAGGTCTTATGGTGCCCTTCGCGCTTATGGGGGAGTAGTTGTGCTGAGCACTGGAAGTCGTTCGAGGTGGCCGATCGCCGGAGTCGCCGTGGTGCTGACCGCGGCTCTGTCGGCATGCTCCGGCGGGTCGGACGCGCCAGGTTCGGCGGGCGGGGGTTCCGGTGACGCCGCGCCCGCCGTCCCGGCTCCCAAGATCGCGATCAGCCCGGCGACGGGCAGCGCGAAGGTGCGTCCCGACAAGACCGTGATCGTCACGGCCGCCGACGGCGAGCTGGAGGAGGTCACCGTCCAGGCGGGCGGCAAGAAGGTCGAGGGCGAGTTCGACCCCACTCACACCAAGTGGACCTCCAAGGAGCCGCTCAAGCCCTCCGCCAAGTACACCGTGTCGGCCAAGGCCACCGGCAAGGGCGGCCCGGCGACCGCGACCAGCAGCTTCACCACGCTCAAGCCCAAGGTCGGGCTGGAGGTCGTGGACGTCACCCCCGGGATCAAGGGCGAGACGGTCGGCATCGGCATGCCGATCATGGTGCGGTTCAACGCGCCGGTGCGGGACAAGGCCGCCGTGGAGCAGGCCCTGGAGGTGGACGCGGAGAAGCCGGTCAAGGGCGCCTGGCGGTGGGTCGACGACAAATACGTGATCTACCGGACGGCCAAGTACTGGCCCGCGCACCAGAAGGTGAAGTTCACCGCGCACCTGACCGGTGTGAAGGCCGGGCCGAACACCTACGGCCTCGAGGACCACAGCACGACCATCAAGATCGGCGCGGCCTGGATCAGCTCGGTCAGCACCAGGACCCACATGATGGTGGTCCGGCGGGACGGCAAGGTCGTGCAGACCATGAAGATCAGCGCCGGCAAGGGCGACACCCGCGAGTACACCACCACCAGCGGCATCCATCTGACCATGGAACGAGGCAACCCGGTCACGATGATCTCGCCGGGCAAGAAGGAGGGCGACCCCGGGTACTACAAGGAGGTCGTCAACCACGCGGTGCGCATCTCCAACAGCGGGGAGTACGTCCACAGCGCGCCGTGGTCGGTCGGGTCCCAGGGCCGGGCCAACGTGAGCCACGGGTGCGTCAACGCCAGCCCCTCCCAGGCCAAGTGGTTCTACGACAACTTCCACCGGGGCGACATCGTCAAGATCGTCGGTACCAGCCGGATCCTGGAGTGGGACAACGGCTGGGGCTTCTGGCAGATGCCGTTCAGCAAGTGGAAGCAGGGCAGCGCCCTGGAATCGTGATCCCTCGATCACATCGAGGAATTCCGAAACATCGGCGGGGGAGCTGTAGCCTGGGCTCATGGCGGAGACCGTGACCTCACCGGATCCCGGGCTGGTCGACGCGTTGCGTGCGCTGTCGAACCCGGTGCGGTTGCAGCTGCTGATGTGGCTGCGTGAGCCCGAGCGCCACTTCCCCTTGGAGGAGGCGATCGCGGATCCGGCGGAGGTCGGCGTGTGCGTGAGCCACATCCAGGCCAGGGCGGGCCTCGCGCAGTCGACGGTGTCGGCGTACATGGCCGAGCTGCAACGGGCGGGCCTGGTGAAGGCCACGCGGGTGGGCAAGTGGACCCACTACAAGCGCGACGAGCAGCGCATCGCCCAGCTCGTCGCCACTCTGGGGGAGACGCTCTAGAACCACGACGTCCCATGCCGGCCAATCTCGCGTTGCGCGTCATATCGAAAATCTGCGATAGTTCGATATGAACTGGCGGAGACGAGCGCGAGGAGATCACCGATGGGCGACCTCGACGGCCTGGACCTGGGCAGGTTCGGGATCTACACCTTCGACTTCGAGCACCAGTCGGCCGCGCGGATGCGCGAGTCGATACAGGAACTGGACGAGCGGGGATGGCCGGCGTTCTGGATCCCCGAGCTGGCGGGGCGTGAGGCGTTCACGCACGCCGGCTACCTGCTCTCCTCCACGCGGCGGATCACCGTCGTCAACGGCATCGCGCAGATCTGGCCGCGCGAGGCCCCCTGGGCGTACGGCGCCGCGCTGCTCCTGGCCGACGCCTACCCCGGGCGGCACGTGGTCGGCCTGGGATTCGGCGGCGTGCCTCGACCGGGGGTCACGCCGCTGGCGGCGATGGCCGGATACCTCGACGAGATGGACGGGCTGACGACGTCCAACCCGCTGCCGCAGACGCCCCTGCGCCGCATTCTCGCGGCGTACGGGCCCAAGATGCTCGAACTGGCCCGAGACCGCTCCGCCGGCGCCCTCACCTATCACGTCACCGTGGCGCACACCGCAGGAGCGCGGGAGATCCTCGGGCCCGGCGCGTTCCTGGGCGTCGAGCACGCGGTGCTGTTCGAGGCCGACCCCGCGAGGGCCCGTGCGGCCGCCCGCGAGCACCTTCACCCCTACCTGAACACGCCGTACAACATCGCGAAGTTCCGGCGGCTGGGCTACACGGATGAGGAGATCACGGGCGGCGGCAGCGACCGCCTCGTCGACGACCTGGTGTTCTGGGGCGACCTCGACACCATCGTGGCCAAGCTCCGCGCCCACCTCGACGCCGGCGCCGACCACGTCGCGATCCAGGTCATCGGGATCGAGCCGGGGCGGTCCGCGATGCCGTACTGGCGGCTGCTGGGCGACGCGCTGCTGCCCGGTGACGCGCGCCGGGGAGCCGTCGTCCGGCCCACCGCGTGAGGAGAGGCTGCGGTCCTACTGGACGCCCCACTTCATGAGGGCGAAGGCGCCCACGATCTTCAGCGCGACGAGCGCGATGATCACGCAGAACACGATCAGCGCGGGGCGGTGCTCGAAGTGCTTGCCCTCCTTCAGAGGAGGGCGCTTGGCGACGCGCTCGGCGATGCGCTCTTCGATGGGTTTGCGGTGGAACATGCACGCACATTACCGCCCGCGTCGCTCGCGCCACCGCCATGTCAAGGCTTCCGGCCCCGCGGGGATCGGTGCCATCGCCCCCGGCGTGATGACGACGCCGGGCACCACGCTGATGGTCGCCGCGAGAGCCCGGATGTCCCCCGGGAGCCGGGAGGCGGGGACGAACCGTCATGCGGTCATGATCGGCAGACGCTGCCGGCCGGGGGCAGCGTCAGGTCGGTGAGGTAGCGGTCGGCGTGCTCGGTCATGCACCGGTGACCCGCCAGATACATGACATGGCCGGGGCCGTCGTAGCGGACGGAGACCGATCCGGGGATCTTGCGGGTCAGCGCCTCGGTCGTGGCGAAGTCGGTGTAACTGCCCAGGCCGAGCAGCGGCGGCAGCCCCGCGACCGGCAGAGGGCGAGGCGGGTTGGCGATCGGCTGCTTCCAGCCGGAGCAGACCAGAGACTCCCACAGGGAGCCGCCACCGAAGTCCGCGGAGATCCGTTCGGCGTGGCGGCGTCCGCGGACGAGCTCGTCGTAGCCCTGGTAGCCCAGGGCGTCGGAGCAGCGGGCGGCCATGAAAGCCGGAATCGTCCAGGCCTGGGAGTTGTGCAGCGCCTGCTCGCCGAACCAGGTGAAATCGCCTTCGGCCGCCTTGGCAAGGGCGCCGGCCAGGGCCGGCCACGCCGCGGGCTGCGTCACGGTGCCGCCGAACATTTTCAGGTGCGTGTCGTCCATGGTGATCGTGCCGAGCCCGGGAGAGCCGACGGTGACCGGACGCCGGCCGACGGCTTTGACGAGCCGGCGCCAGAGCCCGCGGACGTCTCGCCCGTGCAGGGCACACGCCTTGTCGGACGCGCACCAGGCGGTGAACCGGGCGAGCGACCGGTCCACGGGTGGGAGCATCGAGCGTTCCAGCGCGAACGGTCCACCGCTGTGGTCGACCACGCCGTCCAGGACCATGGCTCGCACGCGCCGGGGATACAGCCGGGCGTAGGCCGCGGCCGCAACCCCGCCGTAGGACCAGCCCAGCAGGCTCAGCTTCTCCTCGCCCGCGAATTCGCGGACGGCATCCATGTCCCGGGCAACCGACAAGGAGTCCAGGTGGTCCACCAGGCCGGTGGTGTCGTCGGCGCGGCACCGCTGCACCGCCTCGTCCAGGGCGCCGGCCTGGGCGCGGTATCGCGTGCGGGTCCGTACGGCCGAGACGGCCTTCAGGCCGGGCCGTAGGCACGACGGCGGCAGGATGGAGCGCATGGCGTTGCCGGACCGCGGGTCGTAGGCGACGACGTCGAACCGCCGGCGCAGGGCCGCGAACGAGGCGGTGGATTCCTTGAGCACCGGGATCCCGTCCTGACCGGGGCCGCCGGGGACGATGAGCACGGTGCCGATGCGGCGGGCCGGGGTGGTGGCCGGGAGCCGGGCCAGGTTCAGTGTGATCGCCGGCCCGGCCGGGTGCCGCCAGTCGACCGGCACCGTGGTTGTGGCGCACTGCATGCCCGGCGGGATGTCGTCTCCCCGGCAGGTCGTCCATGCCGCCGGGGCTGCGGCGTGTGCCGGGACCGGCGGGGACATCCCCGCCACGGCGGCCAGCGCCAGGCACCCGGCCAGTGATCTGCGGAGCATCGTGATCTGCATGCGATCAGCCTGACCCGCGAAAGCGCCAGGTTCCTCCTGCGTGGGAACGCCCTTCGTTCTGGGAGTGCGGTCCCGCAGGCGTGCTCGCCTGGGAGCGTGCTCCCAGGCGTCAACCGCCGGGAGTGACGAGCCCGCTCTCGTAGGCGGTGATCACGGCCTGAGCCCGATCACGGGCGCCGATCTTGGAGAACAGGCCGGTGACGTGGTTCTTCACGGTCGAGGGCGTCACGCCGAGCACGTCGCCGATCTCGGCGTTGGAGCAACCCCGGGCGATCAGGATCAGCACCTGGCGCTCCCGCTCGGTCAGGGCGGGCAGCCGTCCGGGCGCCGTCGCGAAGCGCGGGCGCTCGGCGCGGACGAACGTGCCGATCAGCCGGGTCAGCAGCCGCGGCGCGACCACCGCCTCACCCCGGTGCACCACGCGGACGCCTCCGGCCAGGTCCTCCGCGGAGGCGTCCTTGGCCAGGAAGCCCGAGGCCCCGGCCCGCAGCGCGTCGACGACGTACTCGTCCAGGTCGAATGTGCTCAGCGCCAGCACCCGGACTCCGGGCAGCTCGGTGGTGATCGTCCTGGTGGCGGTGATGCCGTCGGCTTCCGGCATGTGCAGGTCCATCAGCACCACGTCCGGCCGCAACTCGCGGGCACGGCGCACCGCTTCCCGGCCGTCGCCGGCCTCGCCCGCCACGATCATGTCGTCCTGGGCGTCCAGGATCATGCGCAGACCAGCGCGGACCAGCGCGTGGTCGTCGACGACCAACGTCGTGATCATGCCTTCTCCCTCGGCGTGGCGGGGGCGGGAAGGGACGCGTGCACCTCGAAACCTCCTTCAGGCCGGGGTGCGGCCCGCAGCCGCCCGCCGCAGGCCGCCGCCCGCTCAGCCATGCCGGCCAGCCCGAAGCCGTCTCCTGCGGTGGCCGCGCCGGGACCGTCGTCGCGTACGGTCACCTCCACCTGCCCGGACGTGTAGGCGATCAGGACGCTCACCCGTGCACCGCCCGCGTGCTTGCGCACGTTGGTCAACGCCTCCTGCACGATCCGGTAGAGCGCATGGTCGGTCGCGGTCTCCAACTCCACCGGATCGCCGCACACCCGCATCTCCACCGGCAGGCCGGCGTCCCGGACTCTGGCGATCAGATCCGGCAGGGCGGCCGCGCCGTGCCCGGCGGAGTGCCCGGCGGAGTGCTCGCCGGGAGCGTCGTCGGCGCGCAGCACGTGCAGCAGGCGGCGCATCTCCGCCATGGCCTCGCGACCGGTCCGCTCAGCGGTCAGCAACGTGTCCCCGGCCTGCTCCGGATCCCGGGTCATTGTCGTGCGCGCCGCGCCGACCAGCAGATTCATCGTGCTGATGTGATGGGCCACCACGTCATGCATCTCGCGTGCGATCCGGCGGCGCTCGGCGCGTACCGCTTCCCGAGCCTGCTCGGCCCTGGACCGGTCGCTCAACTCCCGGCGCAAGCGCATCAGATGGCCGAGCCCGACCGCGGCCACGGCTCCCAAGGTGCCCGCCGGCGGCCGGGTGCCGGCGGCGAGCACCTGGACGGTGACGGTGACGGCGAGATCGGCCGCCGCCGCCGTGATCCAGGCCCGGCGCGGTGCGCCGTACCGGCCTGCGGCGTAGAGGGCGCACAGTGCGGCCGGGGCGGCCCAGGCCGGGTGACCGGCCACGATGGTCGTCAGATGGCAGGCCATCGTGATCGCCGCGACGGTGCAGGGCCGTTTCCGGCGCCACAGCAGCGTCCCCGAGGCGACGGTGTCGGCCATCACGAGAACGGGCAGGGGCAGGGGCACACCGGCGGAGACGGCGAACACCGCCTGGAACGCCCAGACGGACAACACCGGCAGAACGTCGGTGTGGTGCTGCCTGCGGAGGCGCGGCAACACCACCGCCGGACAATCCATGATCGGATCGTAGAGGACGGGCGTGACGTCCGTGCCCTCTGCGCCCGCCGTTGACATTATGCAGGCAGATGCCTGCATAATTCGGGGGTGACGTTCGACGCGACGCAGATGGACGTGGTCTTCAAGGCGCTGGCCGATCCCACCCGGCGACTGCTGCTCGACCGTCTGCGCGAGCACAACGGTCAGACGCTGCGTGAGCTGTGCGAACGCCTGAACATGGCGCGCCAGTCGGCGACGCAGCATCTCGACGTCCTCGAACGGGCCGGCCTCGTCACCGTCGTGCGGCGCGGGCGGGAACGACTTCACTACCTCAATCCCGTGCCGATCCACGAGATCGAGCAGCGATGGATCGCGGAGTTCGACAGGCCCCGTCTGCACGCGATCAGTGCCATCAAGAATCAGGCAGAGGAGCACGCCATGAGCGACGGACCCGCGTCCGTGCCGACCTACGTCTATGTCACCTACATCCGCGCGAGCGCGGAGCAGGTGTGGCAGGCGCTGACGAGCGCGGACCTGACAGCGCGTTACTGGGGGCACGCCAACGTCTCGGACTGGCAGCCGGGCTCTACCTGGGAGCACCGGCGCGTCGACGGGTCAGGCGCCGTCGACGTCGCCGGCCGGGTGATCGAGGCCACACCCCCGATGCGCCTGGCCATCACCTTCGACGACGCCGCCGCACCCGGAACGACGCGAGAAGCCTCGGTCGTCACCTTCGTGGTCGAACCTCACCAGGACATCGTCCGCCTCACCGTGACCCACGAGAAGCTCGCCGACCAGACGGCGCTCGACGCGGTCTCACACGGATGGCCGGCCGTGCTGGCCAACCTCAAGTCGCTGCTCGAGACCGGCGACGTCCTCCCGCAGGCGCCGTGGGAGATGTCGCACGAGCACGCCTGAGCCGGCGCCTGCCGCGCCCCCGGCCGGTCAGCCGCCGAGCCCGAGCCGTACGGCCCGCGCGAGAGGGGTGGCGTCGCCGGGGGCCAGCGGCTCGGTCAGGGAGATCGGGATCTGGGACATGAAGCGCGGCCGCGTGCCGTGGTGGGGCTGGGCGGCGTGCACGAGGTGCGGGTGGCACAGGTAGACGTCGCCGGGCAGTCCCGTGGCGTAGATCTCGGGGCGGTGCGCGGTCGCCTCGTCCAGCACGGGGCCGGAGGCGAAGAACTCCAGTCCCTGCTCACCGTACGGTTCCAGGACGCGGACGGTGTCGAGGTGGGAGCCGGCCCTGATGCGGGTCGGCGCGTCGTCGGGACCGACCTCGGACAGCAGGACCAGCACGAGCATCGTGTGGGACCTGAGCGTGACGATCCCCCAGGCCCCGGCCGGACCGGGGTCGTTCTGGTCGATGTGCCAGCCGGTGTCCCCGGCGTCGGAGGAGTGGGGGAAGCGGACCGGCGTGTTGCCGATCGTGCCGCGCGGCACCCAGCCGCCCTTGCCTGCGACCAGGTCCAGCGCCCCGGTCAGGCGCGGGCTCCGCATCGCCTCGCCGGACGGACCCTGCCCCGTCGGGTCGGGAACCGCCCACACCACCGGCTGCGTCCAGTCTTCCGGCCGATCGGGAGACAACCCGATCTGCCGCCACAGCTGATCCCTGACGCGGTCGCCGGTCTCGCGCGGGAACGCCTCCTCCACCTTGAGGAAGCCCTCGGTGACGAAGCGGTCGAGGTCGGCATCGGTGATTGCGGCCATGGCCGGACGGTAGCGATCTCCGGCGCCGGGTGTCGATCGATTTACCCGGCGCGCCTCACCCGCCGGGTCCGGACGGCCGCCGGCGCGACGGAGTCTGGTGGACGACGTTTGGCGCGAGGTGCGCGTCAACCAGTGCCAGATAGGGCCGTCATTCCTGCCGTCCGGCATCGAGACCTCCGGATGACGTGGGCCGTCATGCCCGGCTCCCGTCCTCGGCGGGTGCCCGGTTTCTGCGGGCAGCAGGGCGTGAGCGCTCCTCACCCCGCCCCGAGTCCGCTCCTGAGACCGGCGGCCGCCTGAGGCGGCGGGCGACGGCGCGTGGTCGTCGACGGTCATGGAGGTGCGGAAGCGTGCGCTCTTGGTGGTGAGGCGGACGAGGGTTCGGCTTGCGCCGTAGAGCATGACCCCACGCTCACGGTTGCCGGTCAGGAAGGCATCGGTCCAACCAGCGGCCGCGGCCGTGTCGAAGATGCCGCGTTGCGGCGGCGTCAACTGCGACGGCACGGCGGCGGCCGCTGAGCCGATCAAGAGGTCGAAGGCAGCGCGACGGCGCCGACGGTCGCCGCAGCGGGGGCGACGAGGTGTCGGCGGTCCGCTGGCGTGCTCATCGCGACTTCTGATGGCGAGGTTGGTGATGGCCGCGGCCTGATGTCACCTGTGCCCCCACGGTTGCTTCATCACCCCGGTGCGGGCATGCGGGTGAGATGTTCGCCTCTGGCCGCGAGAAGCGAGGTGGTTTGTCGCCGCGTTGAGGCATTCGACAAGTCACGGGCTGCTGCAGGTGAGCGTGGGCGATGTCGGTGATCCGTTGGCGAGGAACCCGAACGTGGTGGAGGCGTTCGCGCCCAGCGAGCCGTTCCAGCTCACGTTCTTCACCGTCACCGCGGAACCGCTGACACTCAAGGTGCCGTTCCAGAGCTGGCTGATTGTCTGCCCGCCGGCCATGGTCCAGCGTGCCGTCCAACCGTTGATCCCTGAGGTGCCGGTTCGCACCGTCACCTCGCCCTGGAATCCACCGGGCCAGGAGCCGACCGTCCTGTAGGTGGCCGAGCACGCGCCGCCGACCGGCGACGGGCTCGCGGACGGCGAAGCCGAAGGCGACGGGCTCGCGGACGGCGAAGCCGAAGGCGACGGGCTCGCGGACGTTCCCTTGTACTCCGCGGCCACCTTGGCCAGGTCCGTTCCCGTTCCCCTCATGTAGGTCTGGTTGACCCACGAGGTGAAAGCGGTTTGGACGGCCGATGACGAGGTGCCCGACCACCGCTCCTCCTTGTCCTGGTCGAAGTAGACGACGTTCTTCAGGTCGGGGTAGCGGCCTGACTGCAGGACGGACGCCATGTCGTTGATCCACTGGGCCTTGTTGCCGCCGTCCTCGCTGGAGCCGACCTCGCCGATCATCACCGGGCGCTTCGGGGCGACGGCGCGCGCCTTGGCGTACGGGCTGGAGAACATGGAGTCGAAGCTCGTCCAGTAATTGCCGGACGGGTCCCAGGACGGGCCGAGGCCCCAGTTGTAGCCGTCGATGCCGACCCAGTCGACGTAGTCGTCACCGGGGTAGGACTGCCCGGGGTCGTTGAAGGAGGAGTTGGGGGTGGAGCTGTTGTTGAAACACCACACCCACTGGACGTTGGTGGCGCCGGCGGCGACGACCAGGTCGTGCACCCGCCGGTAGGCGCTTATGTACAAAGCGGGGTTGCTGCCGTTGTTGACGATGCCCCAGGGATACCAGTCGCCGTTGAACTCGTGACCCCAGCGGACCATGATCGGCGCGCCGACCGACGCGAACTCCGCGCCGCGGGCCTTGATGTAGCTGTCCCATTTCCCGTCGACGATGTCTTGGAGGTGGATCTGGTTGGAATCGCTCACGCTGAGAGCCGGGTTCCAGGGTTCCCAGGTGAAATGCGCCATGACGCCCTGGTTCCACAGGGCCCTGGCCTCGGCCGCGTTGAAGGCGTTGCCGGTGGCCCAGCTGTCGAACCACTCAACGCTGGCTGGGGTGACCCCGTAACGGCTGACGGTCCCCGAGAGGATCTGGGTGGGGCTCGTCTCGCGGAACACTCCGAGGTACTTGGTTGAGGTGTCCGCGGCGGCGGCCTGGGTGGAGATGGTCAGTGCCGCGCACATCAGGAGACCGGCGACGAAAATGACCGTAGTTCGAAGGCGCCCGAACTCGATCCGGTGTTTCATACGTCCTCCATGAATTTGACGGGACCCGATCGGGTCACGCGGAGATCCGGACGATCAGGTCCACTGACCTGCGCCACTCGCGCCGTCGGTCGCTCGTCGGCGGTTCGGTTCTGGTTCGGGCGGGGGGCGGCAGCCGCGGCGGGGATGTTGATCCGTTCACCAGCACCCCTTAGGGCGTTCTGGTGATTATGCGTGCCCAAATGGTGAAACAGAGGACTACACGGCGAACACCCCGGTCCATATGTTGCGATTGTTTCCGCTGGTGAACGCGGATAATGGAATGAATGCTTCTGAAAATTTCACGAAACACTCGTTCCTGGCCCTGCCGCCGATGGGCGGTGGTCGGCCCCACGGTGTCGGCCCTCCGCGCCCGAAGCTGACCCCGGCCCCGCAGCTCCGCCGGCCCGCGGATGGCAGGTGAACCTGGGTCAAACGAGGGGAGCGGTGCTGGAGCGCACCTCCAGCCGGGTGGCCAGCTCCACCCGGTCCTCGACAGGTGCTCCGCGGGAGGCCAGGGCCAGCACCATCTCGGCGGCGGCGGTGCCCATCTTCTGCAAGGGCTGGCGCACGGTGGTCATCGGCGGGTCCGCCCACTGCGCGAGGGGCAGGTCGTCGAACCCGACGACGCTCAGGTCCTCGGGAACGCGCAGCCCGGCCCGGTGGGCGGCCTGGTAGACCCCGAGGGCCTGCAGGTCGTTGGCGGCGAAGATCGCGGTCGGTGGATCCGGGAGCCCCAGCAGCGCCTGAGCCTGGGTGCGGCCGCCCTCCACATACAGCGGGCCGGTGCACACCAGGCCGGGATCGGGCAGGACGCCGGCTGAGTCCAAGGCGGCCCGGTAGCCGTCCAGGCGGGCCCGGCAACACATCAGCGTGTCCGGACCGTTGATCATGGCGATCCTGCGGTGGCCCAACTCCAGCAGGTGGCGGGTGGCGGCAAGGCCGCCGTTCCAGTTGGTGGCCCCCACCGAGGGGATGCGGTGGTCGGGCTCGCCGCGGGGGTCCAGGGCGACTAGCGGGATGGCCCGGCTGGCCAGCCGGGCCCGCTGGCGTTCGCTGAGGTCGGCCGAGACCGCGATCACCCCGGCCGGGCGGCGGGCCAGCACCTGGTCGATCCAGCCCGAGCGCGGGGAGCGCCGACCGCGCATGTCGGTCAAGCCCAGGATCATGCCCCTGGCCTGGACGACCTCGTCCATGCCCCGGATCAGTTCCAGCGCCCACAGGCTGTCCAGGGACTCGAAGACGACCTCCACCACCGCGCTGGAGTCGACTGTGTCCGGCCGACGCCGCCAGCCGTGCTCCCGGACCAGTTCCTCTACCTTGCGGCGGGTGCCGGCCGCCACGCCGGGATGGCCGTTGATCACTTTGGAGACGGTCGGGGCGGACACGCCGGCCAGCTTCGCGATATGCGCCAGCGTGACCTCCGGGCGGGGACGAGGCGCCGCGTACGGGTCGTGGGGGGTAGCGGTCACGCCGAGATTCTACGAAGCGTGGAAGCCATCATGAAATTGCGGAATCACCGGTAGAAATAGCGCTATCGGCCGCAGGAAATCCTATCCAAAGGTGCCATCGGAATACGGGGAAACGGGGTGCATCGTCGCTCACGCCCGCGCACTCACGTCGCGGGACCGCAATCACCCGCCGTAATCCGCTGGAGCCAGGCCGACGACTTGACCTTCGGCAATGACTCCGAGCAGTTCGAGCAGGATCTCTACACGGCGATGAACGGCAACGACGGCAGCCGCCCGGTCAGCCTCGACGCCGCGCCCGGCGCCGACTCACCCAGCCGGTCACCTTCATCACGCCGGCGAGCGGCTCACGGGTGTACCTGGTGCTGGTGACCACCAAGTCGGGTGCCACGACGTTCACCGACGCGGTCGAGTACGTCACCCTCGGGTCCGGTTCGGGTGGCCCGGTGTCGGTCGCGACCTACCGTATCGTCAACCGCACAGCGGCAAGCCGCTCACCGTGGCCGGCGGCTCTTCCGCTGGGGCGGCCCGGCCACGGCGGCCGGGCCGTACGCGGTCACCGGCGGTGACGCCCCGGCCGGCTCACCAGGTCTTGCCGGCCTGCTCCCGGACCGTGTGGTTGATCCGGTTGAAGAAGTTGGTCAGCGCGACGTTCAGGATGATCGCGGACATCTGCTTCTCGTCGAAGTGGGCGACGGCGGCGTCCCAGATCTCGTCGGTCACGCCCGGCGCGCCGTCCTGGATCCGGGTGGCGGCCTCGGCCAGCGCGAGCGCCGCCCGCTCCGCCTCGGTGAAGAACGGCGTCTCCCGCCAGGCGACCACGTTGTGCAGCCGCTCGTCGGTCTCCCCGCGCTTCTTGGCCGACGCGACCCCCGCGAACACGCACGGGGCGCATCCGTTGATCTGGCTGGCGCGCAGGTGGACCAGCTCGAGCACGAGCGGGTCGGCTCCCGCCGCGTACACAGCCTTGGTGAGCTGCTGGATCGCCGCGATCACGTCGGGATTCGCCGGGCTCTTCATACGTGCTTCCATCGGTGGTGCTCCTTCATCGGTTACCTCGGCCCGTCCGGGCCCGTCATCCCCATGACGGAGCGGATTCGAGGAAGGTAACAACATGTCCGGCACCAGCCCGACCGACCCGGTGGCCGAGGCGTTCGAGGCCCAGCGCGACCGCCTGCGCGCGGTCGCCTACCGCATGCTCGGATCGCACGCCGACGCCGAGGACGTGGTCCAGGAGGCCTGGCTGCGCGTCTCCCGCCAGGACACGGCGACCATCGACAACCTCGCTGGCTGGCTGACCACCGTGGTCGGCCGGATCAGCCTCGACGTCCTGCGATCGCGGCAGGCCCGCCCCGAGGCGTCCTACGACGACCGGCTGCCCGAGCTGGTGGTGACGGTCGACAACGGCCCCGCGCCGGAGGACGACGTGGTGCTCGCCGACTCGGTCGGGCTCGCGCTCCTGGTCGTCCTCGACTCGCTCGGGCCGAGCGAGCGGCTGGCGTTCGTGCTGCACGATCTGTTCGCCGTGCCGTTCGCCGAGATCGGCCGGATCCTCGGCAGATCCGCGGACGCCACGAAGATGCTCGCCAGCCGCGCCCGCAGGAAGGTGCGGGCGACCGAGCGTCCGGCGGCCGCCGGACGGGAGCAGCGCGAGGTGGTCCAGGCCTTCCTGGCGGCGGCACACCGCGGCGACTTCGAAGGGCTGCTGCGCGTGCTCGACCCCGAGGTGAAGCTGACCGCCGACACCCCCGGCGGCATGGTCGTCACCCTGGGCGCCACCGCGGTCGCCGCCGGCGCACGGCTGGGCGGCGGCCTGGCCGTACGGACGCGGGCGGTGCTCGTCAACGGCCTTCCCGGAATCGTGTCCTGGCGCGATGACGGCACCCCGCTCTCGGTCGTCGCGTTCACCGTCGCCGACGGCCGGATCACCGGCATCGCGGTCGTGGCCGACCCGGCCAGGCTCGCGGCGATGGACCTGCCGGATCCGGGGTGAGTCACCGCGGAAACCGGCTCCGCGTCCGGTCCGCACTCTTCAGGCACCCCCGCGCCCGGGCGGGCGTGCCTGTCCGGCCGCGCCCCTACTGGGCTCTCAGCTTGCGGAAGAAGTCCCGGATGTCGGCGACCAGGAGGTCAGGAGCCTGCAGCGAGGCGAAGTGCCCACCACGGGGGAAGCGTGACCAGTGGACGACGGTGTTCGACAGCTCCGCCAGCCCGCGGATCGCCCGGTCGCCGAGGAAGTTCGCCACCCCCGTCGGCACGGGCGAGGGCGCGGGGCGCCGGCCCCACGCCTCCGATCCGCTCTCCAGGTACAGCCGCGCGGCCGATCCCGCCGTTCCGGTCAGCCAGAAGATCGTGACGTTGGTCAGAACGGCGTCGCGGTCGACGGGGGTTCGCTCGGTGCGGGTGGGGTCCCAGTCCACGAACCACTCCAGGTTCCACGCGAGCTGGCCGGCCGGGGAGTCGTTGAGCGCGTACGCCAGGGTCTGCGGCCGGGTGGACATCTGGGTGGCGTAGCCCGAGTGGGCGTACCACCACGACTTGTTCCGCCTGGCCTGTTCGCGCTCGTCGTCGGAGAGCCCGTCGAGCTCGCCGGGGTCGACCGGTGTCGAGGCGGTGGCCAGCGCGTTGACATGGACGCCGATCACGCGCTCCGGCGCGAACCGGCCGAGCTCCGGTGAGACGATGCTGCCGAAGTCGCCTCCCTGAGCGCCGAAACGCTCATACCCCAGGCGCCGCATGAGCTCGGCCCAGGCCCGCGCGACGCGGCCGGCCCCCCAGCCGGTCTCGCGGGTCGGGCCGGAGAACGCGAAGCCCGGCACCGAGGGCGCGACGACGTGGAAGGCGTCCGCCGGGTTCCCGCCGTGCGCCCGGGGATCGGTCAGCGGCCCGAGGACGTCCAGGAAGTCGTACACCGTGCTCGGCCAGCCGTGCGTGAGGATCAGCGGGGTGGCGTCGGGCTCGGGGGAGCGTACGTGCAGGAAATGGATGGTCTGGCCGTCGATCTCGGTGGTGAACTGCGGGACCTTGTTGAGGCGGGCCTCGTGCTCGCGCCAGTCGTAGCCGGTGCGCCAGTGGTCGACCAGCTCCACGAGGTAGTCCTTGTTCACCCCGTAGGCCCAGCCGACGCCCGGAAGCTCGTCCGGCCAGCGGGTGCGGGCCAGACGGAGGGCCAGGTCGTCGAGATCGGCCTGTGGGATGTCGATGCGAAACGGTTGTGGCGTGCTCATGGCAGTCAGCCTCCCGTCTGTGTAGGACAGCTACGCTCCTACACATCCATCACCATGGACGGATGTCGGACACCTCGGCCCGCCTGCTCCGCTTGCTGTCGTTGCTGCGAACCCACCGCGACTGGTCGGGCACCGAACTCGCCGAACGCCTGAACGTCACCACCAGGACCGTGCGGCGCGACGTCGAAAGGCTGCGCGAGCTGGGATATCCGGTGCACGCCACCATGGGCCCCGCGGGTGGTTACCGGCTCGGGGCCGGCACCTCGCTGCCCCCGCTCCTGCTGGACGACGACGAGGCGGTGGCGGTGACCGTCGGGCTGCGCACCGGCGCGGCGAGCGGTGTCAGCGGGATCGAGGAAGCGTCGCTGCGTGCGCTGACCAAGGTCGAGCACGTCCTGCCGTCGCGGCTACGCCACCGGGTCGAAACCCTGGAAAACGCGATGGTCACGATCCCGCCGCGCGGTGGGCCCACGGTGGACGCGGCCGTCCTCACCGCTGTATCCACCGCGATTCGCGACGCCGAGACGCTCCGCTTCGACTACGTCGGTCATCACGGGGTGCGGTCGGCCCGAACCGCCGAACCCCACCGTGTGGTCTCCTGGGGCCGCAGGTGGTACCTGATCGCCTGGGACGTCGGCCGGGGCGACTGGCGCACCTTCCGAGCCGACCGGATGTCGCTGCGCACGCCCAACGGGCCCCGCTTCACCCACCGCGAGCCACCCGGCGGCGACGTGGCGGCCTACCTTCGCCGGACGATCGGCCGCGACATCTGGCCGTACCGCTCCCGGCTGCGCGTGCACGCCCCCGCTTCGCGGATCGCCGGACGCGTCGACGGCGTCGTCACCCCCATCGACGACGACACCTGCCTGCTCGAACTGGCCTCAGACTCACTCGACCTGGTCGCGCTCGTGGCGGGCATGCTCGACGCCGACTTCGACGTCGAGTCGCCTCCGGAACTGGCCCGGCACCTTCGCAAGCTGTCCGACCGCTTCGCCAGTGCGGCCGAACGGCGTCGATGACGGGCTTGGGATGATTTTCTGTTTCAGACCTCGTCGCGGGCCGGAGCGATGCGTGCCAGCGCGCCGATTTCCAGCGCCGTCCACAGCGCGCCGTCCGGGCCGAGGGTGATGCCGTACGGCTCGCACCCGGATGTGGGCAGGCCGTATACCCGCGGAGACCGGCGCCGGCCCCCGGCGACACTCTGCCCCGGGTGGCCGCCGCCCAGCTCGGCGGCGTCCACCGGCTGCTGCTCGACGCGCTGCTGGCGAACAAATCCGGGGCGACGCGGCTCGGCTTCGGTCTGATGCTGAAGTTCTTCGAGCTGGAAGCCAGGTTCCCTCGCCGGGAGGACATACCTCGCGCAGCGGTGGAGTTCATGGCGGGACAAGTCAAGGTAGACGCGGAGTTGTTCGCCTCCTACGACTGGTCCGGGCGCACGATCGAGTACCACCGGGCGCAGATCAGGAAGTTCCACGACTTCCGCGAGCCGACCGTCGGCGATGAGGACAAGCTCGCCGACTGGCTGGCCACCAAGATCTGTCCGGTGGAGATGTCGCGGGATCGGCTGCGCGGCGCGCTGCTGGCGCGCTGCCGCGAAGACCGAATCGAGCCGCCGAAGACGACCCGGATCGAACGCGTGCTGGGCGCGGCCGAGGCGATGTTCGAGCGGAACTTCACCGCCACGACCGTGCAGCGCTTGTCGTTCGAGTCGGTCGGCAAACTGGAAGAGTTGATCGTCGCCGAAGCTCCCCGCCCGTCGTCCCGGTCGCCGGACAGGACGCTCCGGAAGGAGACGGGCAATCTCAGGTCGCCAGTGGCGCCAGCGGCGGCCGGCGCGCGTTCTTGCAAGAGCTGAAGGAGGACCCGGGGCCGCTGCAGCTGGAGACGCTGCTGGCAGAGATCGTGAAGCTGGAGCGAGTCAAGGCGATCGGTCTGCCTGCAGCGTTGTTCGAGGGGGTCTCGGAGAAGGTCGTGGCGGGCTGGCGGGCCCGGGCGATGAAGATGTACCCGTCCGATTTCGAGGCGGCGGCGGCGCCGGTGCGGCTCACCCTGCTGGTCGCGTTGTGCCAGGTGCGGCAGGCGGAGCTGATCGACGGGCTGGTAGAGCTGCTGATCCAGCTCGTGCACAAGATCAGCGTGCGGGCGGAGAAGAAGGTCGAGGGCGAGCTCAACGCCGAGTTTCGGCGGGTGCAGGGCAAGAACGGGATCTAGGTGAAGCTCGCCACAGCGGCGCTGGAACTGCCGGAGGAAACCGTCCGCAAAGCCCTGTATCCGGTGGTCGGCGAGCGGACGCTGGAAGACATCATCGCCGAGGCCAAGGCGAACGAGAAAGAACTCCGCACCCGGGTACGGACCAAGCTGCGCGGCTCCTACTCCCACCACTACCGGCGCGGCCTGCCCAAGCTGCTCAAAGCGGTGAGGTTCCGCTCCAGCAACGACACCTTCAAGCCGGTCATGGACGCCCTGGACCTGCTGAAGTGCTACGACGGCTCCGACGCCGACTTTTACGCCGCCGCCGAGGCGGTGCTGCTGGAGCACGTGGTGCCCGAGGACTGGCGCGACGCGGTCCTCGACCCCGACAGCGGCCTGGTGGAGCGCATCCCGTACGAGCTGTGCGTGCTGGTCGCGCTGCGCAAGGCCATCCGGCGCCGTGAGATCTGGGTGGAGGGCGCCAACACTTGGCGCAACCCCGATGAGGATCTGCCCGCCGACTTCGAGGACAACCGGGACGTGCACTACGAGGCGCTGGCCAAGCCCGCGACCCGGCCGACTTCATCGCCGATCTGCAGAAGCGGCACGTGGCGGCGTTGAACCGGCTGAACAAGGGGCTGAAGAAGGCCACGACGGGCGGGGTGAGTATCACCAGGAGGAAGGGCGAGCCGTGGATCAGCGTGCCGCCCCTGGGCAAGCAGATCGAGCCGGAGAACCTGGAGGCGCTGAAGGAGAGATCGCTCGCCGTTGGGGAGTGGTCGACCTGCTGGACCTGATTAAGAACGTCGACCACGCCACGGAGTTCACCGGCGAGTTCACCTCGGTGGCCTCGCGCACGGTGACCGATGCGAAGGTGCTGCGCCGCCGGCTGCTGCTGTGCACCTTCGGGCTCGGTACGAACATGGGGATCAAGCGGGTCGCCGACGGCACTGCGGCGATCGAGGGGATGGAGGCCGATACCGAGGCGGCGCTGCGCCGGACCCGCCGGCTGTTCGTCAACCGCGAGAACCTGCGCGCCGCGATCCGCACGGTGGTTAACAAGACGCTGGAGGTGCGCGATGTCTCGCTGTGGGGGCCGGGTACGGCGTGCGCGTCGGACTCGCGCAAGTTCGGCTCGTGGTCGGCGAACTTCATGACCGAGTGGCACCAGCGCTACGGTGGTGCCGGGATCATGGTGTATTGGCACGTCGAGCGCAAGAACGTGTGCATCTACAGCCAGGTGCGATCCACCGCGGACTCCGAGGTGGCCTCGATGATCGAGGGCTTGCTCCGTCATCTGACCAGCGCGGAGATCGATCGCCAGTACACCGATACCCACGGAGCTTCGATCGTTGGCTTTGCGTTCTCGCACTTGCTGGACTTCAAGCTGCTGCCCCGGCTGAAGAACATCGGCTCGGCCCGCCTGTACCGGCCGGGCCTGACCGAGGGCGAGGGCTGGCCGCAGTTGGAGGGCGTGCTGTCGGGCAAGACCATCGACTGGGAATTGATCGCCAACCAGTACGACCAGATGATCAAGTATGCGACGGCGCTGCGGCTGGGCACCGCCGAGGCCCATCAGATGCTGCGCCGCTTCACCCGCGGCGGCCCCAAGCACCCCACCTATCGGGCCATCGAGGAACTCGGCCGGGTGATTCGCACCGTTTTCATCTGCGACTACCTGGCCGAGGAGGAACTGCGCCGAGAGATCCACGAGGGCCTGAACGTGGTGGAGAACTGGAATTCGGCCAATAAGGACATCCTCTACGGTAAGGCCGGTGATCTTACCGGCGACGACCGCGAACACGTCGAAATCTCAGCCCTGGCCCTTCACCTGGTCCAGGCCGCGATCGTCTACCTGAACACCAGGATGGTGCAGATCGTTCTCGCCGAGCCGAAGTGGCGAAAGAAGCTCACCGACGCCGACCGGCGCGCCCTGTCGGCTCTCTTCTGGTCCCATCTGAACCTGTACGGCAAGTTCGAGCTCGACATGAGCAAACAGCTCGACCTCGGACCGGTGCCGAGCGCCGAGGGCCTGCACTCAGCTGGTCCGCTCTGAGCGACGAACGATCTTGGGGTTGGCCTGTGTCGGGCGCGGGCCACCCTCTTGTGCTTACGGCCCGTTCTGGGCGAGCGCGACGCTGACTTGGAGCATGCCGTAGGCGGCCGTTATGGTCTCGGCGTCGAACACGACAGTGCGCCGGGCATGAGGGGCGGCCAGATCCGCCGCGCGCGGCGGATGCAGGTCGACCTCGATGCCAGAGCGACTGCGGCATCGAGGCCGGCGCTCTGGTGGCGTGCAGCCGCATCTCCTGGCTGACACGACGCTTACGGACGGGCGTTGATCTCCCGGGCAGCTTCGCGCAGGCTGGGTCGCCCGCGAGCGCCGTCCAGCAAACCGGTCGGCGCGTGCCGAGGCCGCCTCGCTCCGGTGCGGGAGCACGCATTAATGCAGGTCAGCGAAATCCGAACCCTCGCGAGGATACCGTAGGGCCCGCCTCCCGGGCCGCACGGCAGGTGCATTGGGACGGGCACCCGTAAGAGGGGGGTCAGCAGAGGATGATCGTGACGGCCCGTCAGCTGATCGAGGAGTTCACGGCGAACGCAAGAACACCACGATGTTCGCCCTCGGCCCGGTCAGGCGCCGCCAGCCGAGCCGTTCATAGAACCTGATCGCGTCAGCCGCTTGCGGGGCGGTCAGCAGCCAGCAGGAGTCGGCGCGGCCGCATAGGAGGTCGAGGATTCGTCCCGCGAGGCCCTGGCCGCGCGCGTGTGGGCTCACCGCCAGCTCGTCCACCTCCAGGGCTCCAACCAGCCGCGTTTCCACCGCGTCACCTAGTTCGGCACGGACGAGATCGTAGGCGCGGCCCGTGGGGAAAGGCCTCGGGGTGCGCCATGCCGTACCGAAACCAGCGGGTTCGCCGTTGTCGCTGGCCAGCACCGCCACGAATCCGGGACGTTGCGCGTCCGCGGTCAGGCGTTCAGCGAAGGCGTCGGCGGCGCGCTCGTCCTCGTGCCATGGCGGGCCGCCGAACGCGGCCCGGTAGATCTTCACCAGGTGAGAGGTGCGGGGCAGGATCTCCTGACCGGTGAGACGTTCGAGGTTCACGCGGGCACCCGCACCTTTCCGATGCTCGAGGTGCACGTCAGCGTTCCTTGACCGGACGGAGGATGGTGCTGCGCAGACGAGCGATGGGCAGAAGCATCAGCAGGCCGATCGCGCCCAGCACGCCGAAGGCGAGAGCGAAGTCGCCCGTGGCGTCGCGCAGCGCGCCCACCAGAAGGGGGGCCAGCGCGGCGCAGCCGTAGCCGACGAAGAATGCCATCGCGCTGATCCGCCCCGCCTCGCCGGGGTCACGGCCGGCCAGCACGGGCAGGGTCAGCACGAGCGTGAACAGCCCGCCGTGCCCCACGCCCAGCGCCGCGATCCATATCCACGTCGCGGTGCCCGGCGCGTACGACAGCCCCAGGAAGCCGGCCGCGGTCAGCGTCATCGTAAGCGCCAGTCCCGCCCACGTGCCGCGGCGTTCTCCAAGCAGCGCCGGTACGGCCAGCATCGCCACGACCTGGATGGAGATCATCACGGTCAGCATGCCCCCGGCGGTCGCCGCGTCGCGACCGGCGTCATCGTGCAGTAGCGGCGTCACCCAGGCCAGCTCGCAGTAGTACAGGGCGGAGTTGACGGCCGACAACATGGTGATGTGCCAGGCCGTGCCGCTGCGCCAGGGCATCTGCTGGGTTACGGGCCCGGCGGGGGTCGTGACCTTGTCCAGGCTCAGGGGGCCCTTGGCGGCAGACCACAGCGCGATGCCCGCCAGTGCGAGCACCGCCCACGACGCGAGCGCTCCGGGCCAGGAGCCGAGGGCGTCGGCCAGCGGCGCGCTCACCCCGGCGGCCACCGCGCCGCCCAGGCCGAGTCCGGCGGTGTAGAGGCCGGTGACCAGCCCGGCGTGGGCGGCGAAGCGCGTCTTGACCACGGCGGGCAGCAGGGTTTGGGCGATGGCGATCCCTGCTCCGACGGTTGCCGCGCTGCTCAGCTGGAGCCAGGTGGACTCGCCGAGCAGGCGCGCCGCCGTAGCCAGGGCGATGATCACGAGCCCGGCGAGCACGCCGGACTGCAGGCCGTACCGGCGGCCCGCGTACGCGGCCAGCGGCGCGCACACTCCCATGGCCAGCGTCGGGACGGTGGTCAGCAGCGACACCCCGGTCGCCGACAGATCCAGGTCGGCGCGGATGTGGTCGACAAGCGGCGAGACGGCCGCGATGGCCGGCCGCAGGTTCGCCGCCGCGACGAACAACGCTAAGGCTGCCACCCCCAGGGATGTGCGGCTGGATTGCAGTGCTGTCTGCGTCATGGGCACTCCAACAAATTCTCTCGGATATTTTCTATCCGAGTTCATATCACAACTCGGACACCTCTGGTCCGGGATGGGTAGGGTTGGGGCATGAAGATGTCGAGCGGGGTGGAGTGGGCGTTGCACAGCTGCGTCACGCTCAGCCAGAGCCACGAACCGGTGCCGGCGGCGCGACTGGCGGAACTGCACGGCACCCCGCCGGCGTACACGGCCAAGCACCTGCAGGCACTGTCGCGGGCCGGAATCGTCCACTCCACCATGGGCCAGGTCGGCGGCTACACCCTAACCAGGCCCGCCTCGGAGATCAGCGCTCTGGAGGTGGTGCAGGCAATCGACGGAGACGAGCCCGCGTATCGATGCGCCGAGATACGGCAGCGCGGACCCCTCGGCATTCCCGCCGAACGGTGCTCACGGCCATGCGCGATCGCCCGAGCCATGACCGCCGCCCAAGACGCCTGGTCGCGCGCACTCGCCCAGCTCTCCATCGCCGACCTGGCCGCCGACATCGACGCCGACAGCAACGGCACCGCCATGCCCGACGTACGCCGCTGGCTGACCACCACCAGGAGCTGAAGCGCTCGGCGTGCTGGCCATCGAGATCGCCTGGCTGGGGCCCGCCGACTTCCCCGAGCACCGTCGCGACGCGCTGCTGCGCCGGCTGGCCTGGGAGGCCAGCACTGACGAGCCCGCGGCCCTGGCAGCGCTGGCCGCCGCCAGGGCCGCTCGGCCCTGCCGCGTCCTCACCGGATCCGTCGCGCTCACCCCTCCGATCGCGGTGCTCGGCGACGACGGCCGCTACCACCTGCGTCTTGGCACGCGATATCTCTGCGCCCGGGCGTGGCGAGGACTGAAGAAGCCGCCGCCCCCGGCCCTGCCGCACGAGCAATGGTGCAAGTGGTGGAGCGCGGACGGGCAGCACTACCGGGTCAACCCGCCCCTTGGCACCCGGCCGGAGGAGGGCCACCCCGGCAGCAGGACCGTGCATTGGGCGGTGCTCGCCCTCGGCTCCGAGACCGACCCCGCTCTCGTCAGGCGACGCGAGCGATGCCCGGTCGAACAAGACAGCGCGCGGTGGCCTCCGTTCCAGGGGCCGGTTCTGGGCCCGATCATCAGAGCGCTGATCACGGCCCTGGGCCCGGCCTGCCACGCATGCCACAGCACGATCGGCGTATTCGTCGACCACGACCCCACCGGCCTCCAGGTCCGCGGCCTGCTGTGCCGGCACTGCAACACCTGGCTGGAGACCTGCCCCCACTCCGCAGGCTGCGTCTGGGGCGACTACCTCAACAACCCGCCAGCCGCCTACCTCCGCCTGACCTACCCGCGTGCCGCGATCAGCCGCAAGCCCGGTGATCCGGCGTGTTCAGCCTCCCCCTGCGATGACCAACTCGCGACCACGAATTCGGTCACACGAGGGCGAGCTGGCGGGTGGGGGAGCGGCGCCGCCGCCACCGCCGGGCGTCCCTGCCGATGCCGTAGGTCTCGGCGAGGCCGCGCACCTGCTCGGCGATCCGCCGCCGGTAACCGTCCTCGGCGACCTGGCCCCTGCCGTACAGCGCCTGGTAGCGCGGCACGAGACCGGGATGCTCGCGCTCCAGCCACCCCATGTACCACTCCCGGGCACCGGCGGGCAGGCGCAGCACGACGGGCGTCACGCTGACCGCGCCCGCCTCGGCCGCGCGCCGTACGGTCGCCAGCAGGTGATCGGTGGAGTCGGTGATGAGCGGCAGGATCGGCGCCATCAGCACACCACAGGGAATGCCGGCCTCGTTCAGCGTCGCGCAGATCTCCAGGCGCCGCTGCGGGGTCGCGGCCCCCGGCTCGACGGCGCGCCGCAGCCGGTCGTCGACGAAGCCGACCGATACCAGGGCGCCGACCTGGGTCACCTTCGCGGCCTCGCGTAACAGGTCGAGATCACGCAGGACGAGGGGGCTCTTGGTGAGCACCGTGAACGGATTGGCCGCCTCGGCGAGCGCCCGGATGACGCCGGGCATCAGGCGGTAGATCTCCTCGGCGGGCTGGTAGCAGTCGCCGGTGAGACCCAGCGCGACCGGCTCGCCGCTCCAGCGGGAGGAGTCCAGCTCGCGCCGCAGGCGGCGGGCCAGGTCGGTCTTGACGACGATCTTCGTGGAGAAGTCGCGGCCCGGATCCAGGCCGAGGTAGCGGTGGCCGCGCCGGGCGGTGCAGTAGCCGCAGCCCGACTCGCAGCCGCGATAAGGGCTCGCGCCCCATGCGAAGGGCAACTCGGCGGCCTCGGGCACCCGCTCGAGCGCCGCGCGGGCCGGCACCTCATAGCAGGTGATGCCGTCGAAGACGCGGGTGACGGCCTGCCGCTCGATGCGCGGGCGGGCGGGCCCCTCACCGACGAGCGACTGCTGCACAGACGGTCCCGGCTGCTGCACTGTCTTTCCGGGCTGTACCGTTTTTCCGGGCTGCCGCACCTGCTGTTGCCCGGGCTGCCGCACCGTCTGCTGCTGCCCGCGGGGCCGCGCAACGGGCTGGTCCTCCGCGCGGGAAGTGGCGTCGCGACGCATGAGGTTCAGTAGAACACGCATTCGACCCTCGCGCCAAGTGTCCGCGCCCGCGCGCGCCGCCCGCGCTCGGCCACCGGCGGCCGGCGCGGCGCGGCGGTCAGAGCTCGGCGGAGGCGGCGGCGTGACAGGCGCCGTACCCGTCGGCACGCGCGACCACACGGCCCGACCGCACTCGGACGGCCGCCTCGGTCCCGTCGCTCACGGCGGTCACCCCGGCCGCCGCCGCCACGGCCCCCTCGTCGTCGTGCACCACACGCAGGCGCGGCCAGGCCGGCGCGGGCAACACCTGCCGCAGGCAGGCGCGCAGGTCGGCGAGGGTCAGCCGGGCGAGCGGCCCCAGCTCGCCGGGATCGCCGGTGACCAGGACCGCGGTGACCTCGCCGCCGGGCGGCGTGGCCCGCACCGCCTCTTCCACGGCCTCCAGACGGTGCAGCCCGAGGACCGCCACCACGCCGTCACGCGTGAGCGGGACCGGCTCGCCCCGCACCGCGTCCACCGCGAGCGGCGGCGACCAGGGCTCGTCGGCGGGGCGCGCGCGTGGCACGAAGGGCAGGTGAGGAGGGTCCCACCGGTCGCCGAGATCGAGGTCCGCCAGCGCGGCGCACGCCGCGACGATGTCGAACGGCTCGGCGAACCCGGGCGCCGCGTCGGCCATCTGGCTCGCGCCGTGGAGGGTGGTCAGGGCCGTCTCCGCGATCCGCACCCGGCGCCGCGTGGAGACGTGCCCGTCGACCCGCTCGAGCACGAGCCCGAGCACGAGCGCGTTCAGCTTCATGAGCTGCGCGAACGGCCGGCGGACCCGCTGGTCGGCGAGCACCTCAGGCATGAGGTCCATGCCGAGCCTGGCCGGGCCGTCGGTGGCCAGCGGAAGCCGGGAGACCCAGGCGCGGGCGAACGCCGCGAGCGCCTCCCGGGCCGTGGCCGCAGCCGATGTCCCGGTGGTGGCTGTGCCGGCGTCGGCTGGGTCGGTGGCGAGTCTCTCGCCGGACGCGGGGGAGAGCCGCCGCGAACCGTCGGGCCCGGCCTCCCGCTCGGCAAGGTCCGCCAGCACGGAGAAGTACAGGGCCCGTTTGCCGGGGAAGTTGGAGTAGACCGCGCCGCGGGTGAGCCCGGCCCGGTCGGCGATCCCGTCCACCTTGGCGTCGCGGAACCCTCGCTCGGCGAACTCGTCGCGGGCGGCGGCCAGCACCCTGGCCCGGTTGCGTGCCTGAAGCTCGGCCCTGGTGAGGCGTCCCATCCCTCTCCTCGTCCGCGTACGCCCGCTTGCCGTACGGGCGGACCCCAAGATACCGTCACCACTCAGATGATAAGAACATCTGGACATAACATCTGGAGTTGCCCGTGATCGCCCTGCCCGAGGTGGACCTCACCGACCCCGAGGTCCTGCGCGACCCCTTCACCGCCTACGGACGGGCGCGCGAACGCTCGCCGCTCGCCCGGCTGCTGATCCCCGGCCTCGGCCCGATATGGGCCCTCACCAGGCACGACGGTGCTCGGGCGATGCTCGGCGACGCCCGTTTCGAAATCTCCGCCGACAGCTTCATGCGTCCGCAGGTCCCCGATGACTGCCTGCCGTACATGCGGACCATGAGCGAGATGAGCGGCCCCGAGCACGGGCGGCTGCGCAAGCTGGTCGCCCCGGCCTTCACTCCCCGGCGGGCCGCCGAGTTCCGGCCCCGGATCGAGGCCATCGTCGACGCGCTGCTCGACGATCTGCCCGCCCGGGCGGACGGTGGGCGGGCCGACCTGCTGCGGCACTTCGCCCGGCCGCTGCCGATGGACGTCATCTGCGCGCTGGTCGGCATCCCCGAGCAGGACCGCTCGCGCTGGCGGGAATGGGGCGCCACCGTCGCCGCCGGGGCGGGCCAGGACTTCGCGCGGGCCATTCCGGGCATCATGGCGGGCGCCAGGGACGCCGTCGCCGCCGCCCGTGCCGATGACTCCGGCGAGCCCGGGGGTGTGCTGGGCGAGTTGGTGCGCGTCCAGGCCGAGGACGGCGACCGGCTGAGCGACACCGAGATCGTCACCCTTGTCTGGCACCTGGTCCTCGCCGGGCAGACGCCGACCACTCTCATCGCCAACGCCGTGGCCGCCCTGCTGTCCCACCCCGCCCAGCTCGCCGCCGTACGCTCCGACCCCGCGCTGATGCCGGGGGCCGTCGAGGAGCTCATCCGCTGGTGCGGCCCCACACTGCTGGCGATCCCACGCCACGCCCGCCAGGACGTCGACCTGTACGGCGCGACCGTGCCCAAGGGCGCCAAGGTCACCGCCCTGGTCGCCGCGGCCAACCGCGACCCGCGGGTGTTCGCCGACCCCGACCGGCTGGACGTGACCCGCACGCCCGGCGCCGGCCACCTGGGGTTCGCCCACGGCCCGCACTTCTGCCTCGGCGCCTCCCTTGCCCGCGTGCAGACCCAGGTCGCGCTCACCGCGCTGCTGCGCCGCTTCCCCGGCCTGGCCATGGCCGCCCCGGCCGACGATCTGCGCGCCCCCGATCCGGGCACCTGGCGGCTGTCCGCGCTGCCGGTGACCCTGTGAAACACGACTCACCAAAGATTCGCGCGGGCGTTCTCCAGTGGACGGGGGGATCTGGCTGTCGCGCTCCAATCGCACGATCTGGCTGCCGGTCGAGGGCAGCGCGGTCGAGGGAGTGCTGCAGGAGGAGATTCCGGCGCCGCTGCCGTATCCGGGGCGCACGCTGCCGCCGCTGGCACAGCGGGAGCAGGAGCTGGTGGGCAGGCCCGGCCGTCCGGATCGGGCGGCCGACTTCGATGACCGCGCCGAGTACCTGCGCAACGACTACGCCTACGTCAGCAAGCTGCCGGCCGGCACCGAGGGCATGCGTCGTCGAGCGCGCAGTTGAAGGTGAGCGTCGCCGACAGCGCGCCGATCGTGAGGTAGACGGCGCGACGGGGCTGGGGCTGGATGAACGCGCGTCACACGATGTCCGTGCCCTCGAGCTCGGCGGCGCGGTCCGTGCCTGACAGAGCCATCATGAGCCAGGTCATCTTACGGATGCGCCGCCCGCGACTCTCGATCGGCGGAGTCAGTGACCGCCGTGCGCGCCGGTGAAGGTGGCGCCGATCTCCGCCAACCGCTCGGCCGCGTAGCCGGGGTCGATCAACGCCTCGGGGGTGTGGAGACCGGGCTGCACGGGGCCGCCGCGCAGGCCGAGCAGCCGCTCGACGCCGAGGGCGACGCCGAGCGCCGTCAGAGGGCTCTGCCCCTTCGGGTGGAGGAGGTAGCGGCTCGTCCTGAGGGGTGCGCCAACGCGATCCACGCCTTCAAGGTCGATCCTGACCTCCGCGGACGCGGGCCCGCCGCGCCGCCTGCCTGCCGATTCACCGATCGCGAACGCGACGCGGACGTTGGCCGCGCCTGTCGCGACGGCCAGGCTCGGCACGTCGAGGATGGGGACGATCTGGCCGGGCAGTACGGCGCCGTCGACGCTGGTGACCTCCACCTGCGCGTCGGGGCCGCTGACCCAGTCGAAGACGCCGTCGCGGCGGACGGGCCCCGCCGAAGTGGCGGCCAGCAGGCGTGCCACGTCCGCCACGGCCGCGGGCCCGCCTCCGTCCTGTTCGTCCAGCACGCCGCTGACCTCGATGGTGTCGAGCCGGTCGAACTCCCCGGCGAGGTTGAGCACCGCGAGGACGACGATTCCCGCGTACCAGTGGCTGGCCAGCAGGATCGGCGCCGCACCGGCTCGCAGGCCGGCGGCGACGACCTCGGGTCCGATGTCGACCAGGCCGTTGGAGATGCTGACGTACGGCAGGCCGCGGTCTTGTGCGTAACGCAGTCCGTTCAGGTGGCTGTCCCACACCGCTGCCACGACCGCCGAGTAGCCGTCGGTCCGCTGGAGGCCGAGGCCGTCCCGCCGCACATCGATGGTCACGGCGGTCGCGCCGCCGAGCTCGTCGGCGACCCGCCTGGCGCGGCCGAGATCACGGGCCGCGATCGTCAACGGCAGCTCCGGGTACCACCGGCGCAGGAGGGCCGCGGTCTCCGCGCCCACCTGGCCGGACCCGCCCATGATCAGTACGGAGCGCTCCACAGTGATGTCCTCTCCCTAACCTACATTCTGTAAGTTACATTTTGTAGCTTACGCTGGGAGGTGAAGCAAGGGAGGACGATGACCACGGGATCGACTCGCCTGTCCAGGCCGGCCAGACGGGAGCAACTGCTCGACACCGCCATGGCGATCGTGCGCGCTCACGGCACCGACAGCCTCACGCTGCTCAGCCTGGCGGAGGCCGCCGGAGTGAGCAGGCCGATCGTCTACGACCACTTCGGCACCCGCCCCGGCCTGCTGATCGCGCTCTACCGGCGGCTCGACGAGCGGCACCAGGCCGCCCTGGAGGAGGCCCTGCGCGACGCCCCGGCCGTCCCTCGCGAGATCGCCCGCGTCCTGAGCGTCGCCTACTTCGCCTGCGCCACCGACATGCCGGAGTGGACCGCCATCTCGGCCGCGCTGAAGGGCAACCAGGAGATGGAGGCGATCGAGCGCGAGTTGCTCGACGGCTACACGGACCTGATGGCCACCGCCCTGCGGCCGTACTCCGGGCTCACCCAGGAAGCCCTCCGGCTGCGCTGCGTCGGCGCGCTGGGCGCAGCTGAGGCGATCGCCGCGGAGCTGAACCGGGGGCGGGCCATCGTCGCCGAGGCCATCGCGGCGCTGACCGACCTGATCCTCGGCAGCATCGACGCCGGAGCCCGGGACTGACACTGTTTGCATGACCGTCACACGAGCCTGATCACAAGGCTGGAGCGCCTGGTTGACCTGCCCATGGCTTTGCGAAGCCTTGCCACGTAAAATTGGGACAAGCGTACTGTTTTTATCGAAGAGGTTCCCATGGCCTGGCTCCTGCTCGTCGGCGCGATCGCCTCGGAGGTCCTGGCCACCTCCGCGCTCAAACTCAGCGACGGCCTGACTCGCTGGGGCTGGACCATCGTGGTCGCCGTCGGGTACATCGCCTCGTTCATCCTGCTGGCCTGGGCGCTCAAGCTCCGCATGCCCGTCGGCATCGCATACGCCGTGTGGGCGGGCACGGGGACCGCCGCGATCGCGCTGATCGGCGCGTTGTTCCTCGGCGAGCACATGAACCTCGTCAAAGGTGCCGGCATCGCGCTGATCATCGTCGGGGTCGCCGTGCTCAACCTCTCGGGCGCGCACTGAGAGCGTAAGAGGTCCGGGCTCTCCGCTCCCGAACGTGTCCCCGGCCGCCGGGCGGGATTTGCTCCTTCGCCCGGCCGCCGCTCCTCGCCGCAGGGGGTATTGAGCGAGCCGGCGCTCCACCCACCACAACAACCCGAAGGTTCCGGGATCAGACGGTTCCCGACAGGGCGCTCACCCTGCCCCGGAAAAACGGCCGGGGTCCGGCCGCGACGTGCCGTCCAGGTAGGCGAGCACCGCGCGTACGCGGCGGTGGCCGGAGTCGTCCGGTGCCAGGCCGAGCTTGGCGAATATGTTGCCGATGTGCTTGTGGACGGCGTTGTCGGAGATGCGCATCCGCTCGGCGATGGTGGCGTTGTCGTGGCCCTGCGCCATGAGGGCGAGCGACTCCCGCTCGCGGGAGGTGAGGGTGTCCAGGTGATCACCGGCGCGGCGGGCGAGGAGCTGGGCGACCACCTCGGGGTCCATGGCGGTGCCGCCGGCCGCGACGCGGCGCAGGGCGTCGACGAATTCGGCCACCCGGCCGATGCGGTCCTTGAGGAGGTAACCGATGCCGCCGCGGCCGTCGGAGAGAAGCTCGCCGGCGTACTCGCGCTCGACGTACTGCGAGAGCACCAGGATCGGCAGCGCGCCGTGCTCGCGGCGGGCCCGCAGCGCGGCGTGGATCCCCTCCCGGCATCCGGACGGCGAGCGTGGTGGGGCCGCCCGGCGGGCTGTCGAGGCGGACCGCGCCGTCCAGCGCGGCGACCCGCCGGCGTATCCCGGGGATCCCGGTGCCGCGCGCCTCGTCGGCGCCGCCCCTTCCGTCGTCGCTGACCTCGATGGACAGGATGCCCTCGGTGCGCTCGATGCGCAGGGCCGCCCGCGTGGCGGCGGCGTGCTTGGTCACGTTCGTCAGCGCCTCGGCGATCACGTAGTAGGCCACCGCACCGCTCGACTGGAAGCCCTGCGCCCAGGGCCCCGACGACGCCCTCGGCGGGGAGCTCGACCGGGCGGGCGCACGGTGCGCGGAGCTCACCGTCCCACTCGTCCACTCCAAGCCCGGCGGCCGCACCATCACACTCGCGCTGTCCCGCCTGCCCGCCACCGACCGCGCCGACCGCATCGGCACCATGGTCCTCAACAACGGCGGCCCCGGCGAGAGCGCGCTGGGCATGCCCCTGCAGACGCGCGCGGCCATGAAGGACGTCGCCGCCCGTTACGACCTCGTCGGCCTGGACCCGCGCTTCGTCGGGCGCAGCACGCCGCTCGACTGCGGCTGGCCCATCGGCCTGTGGCTCCGCTCGGCCGATCCGACCCGCGCCCGGTTCGATCACCAGGTGAAGGTGGCAAAGGACCTGGCCGAGCGCTACGCCCGGCGCCACGCCGACGTGCTCCCGTACGCCAACACGCGCGACACGGCCCGCGACATCGATTTCGTACGACGCGTCCTCGGGGAGCGCCGGATCTCCTTCCTCGGCTACTCCTACGGCAGCTATCTGGGTGCGGTCTACACCCAGATGTTCCCCGGCCGCACCGACCGCGTGGTCCTCGACAGCGCGGGCGCCCCGAACGAGTGGGGCCCCCAGGCGACGCAGGGCACCGAGGACGAGGCGGAACGCGCACTGCGGCTGGGCGGCCTGGGCCGCCGAACGCCACGGCACCTATGGCCTCGGCGCCACCCCCGCCCGCGTGCTCGCCAGCGTGAACGCGATCGTCGCCGCCGCGCAGGACCGCCCGCTGCGCGTCGGACCGTACGAGGTGGACGACCAGGCGGTCCCGTACATCCTGTCCATCGGCTCCGGCGACGACCGCCCCGCGGCCCGCGCCGAGTTCTCCTCCACCGTGCGGACCCTGAACGAGGCCGCGCACGGCCGCCCGGCCGACACCGGCACCGAACTCGACGGATTCCTCACCTTCGTCCTGACCAGCGCCGGCTCCCCGCTCGCCAGCCCCGCCGCCGCGATCATCTGCGGCGACCGCGCCGCGCCACGCGACCCCGACGTCTACTGGAACGACGTCCAGCGCAGCCGTGCGCGCCACCCCCTGTTCGGCCCGCTCAGGAACAACATCTGGCCCTGCGCCTTCTGGCCGAACCCCCCGCGCGAGCGCCCCACGCGCGTCGCCAATCCCACCCCCGCGCTGATCGTGTCCGCCACCGGCGACACCGCCACCACCTACGAGGGCAGCAAGGCCATGCACCGGGCGCTGACCGGCTCCCGTCTGCTCACCCTGAGCGGCGTCACCGCCCACGGGATCTACGGCGAGTACGGCAACGCCTGCGTGGATGCCAAGGTCAACGCCTACCTGGCCACCGGCACCCTCCCCGCCGCCGACCCGATCTGCCATCCCTGATCCGCCCGTCACCTCGTTGATCGTCCCCGTTGAGAGCCGGGGAGCCAGGTCACCTGCGCCCGGTATGGCCGACCGGGCCCTGGTGGCGCCGGTGGTGGCGGCAGAGGTTCGACGGTATCGTTGGCCGTCTGGTGTGAACTTTTTCTGGCAAATGCCGCTTTGGCCGCTATGAACCTTCAATCGGTGATGCACCCATGAGGCCGGTCGACCTGGCGCGCGAGCACGGCCTGTCCACGCAGGCGATCAGGAATTACGAGGACGCCGGCATCCTGCCCGCCGCCGAACGCACCGTCCACGGCTACCGCACCTACACGCCGCTGCACGCGCACGCCCTGCGCGCGTTCCTCGACCTCGTCCCGGGGCACGGTCACCAGACGGCGACCGCGATCATGCAGGCGGTCAACCGGGGCGCCGCCGAGGACGCGCTGCGGCTCATCGACGAAAGCCACGGCCAGCTCCTCGACGACCGCCGCACCCTCCAGGCCGTCGAGGCCGCGCTCCGCGATCTGGCGCCCGTGCCGCAGGAGCGCGGCGACACGTTCGTCGGCCCTCTGGCCAGGAGGCTCGGCGTCCGCCCCGCCACACTGCGCAAATGGGAGAACGCCGGGCTGGTCCGGCCGCGCCGCGACCCGCGGACGGGCTACCGGATCTACAGCCCGGCCGACGTACGGGACGTCCGGCTGGCCCACCAGCTCAGGCGGGGCGGTTACCTGCTGGAGCAGATCGCCCCGCTGATCGCACAGGTCCGCTCCGCCGGAGGCGTCGCGCCGCTGGAGTCGACCCTGCGCGACTGGCAGGCCCGCCTGTCCGCCCGGGGCCGCGCCATGCTCAAGGGCGCCGCCGCCCTGGACGCCTACCTGTGCGCCACCGCACTCGCGGCCGAGACCACCTGACCACCTGCCCGTGGCGCGGCCGGCGTCTTCGGCCGCCTGGGCCACCTCTGGCAGGGCATGATTTGTCAGGAACGATCTGAGGGCGATCCGGGCGGCTCACCGGCCGGCCGTGGAGCCTACGACGATCCAGGGAGGATCACGGCGTGCCCGATCAGGACCGGCCCGTACCCGTCCCGGCGGCGGCCCCCGCACGCGGGGTGGCCGTACGGGCGGTCACGCCCCGGCTGCGGCGTCCGCAAGAGCGTGCCGTGCGCCGCAGGGAGGCGCTGCTCGACGCGGCCGTCGACCTGCTCGGCGACGGCGGCTTCGCCGCCGTGACCCACCGCGCCGTCGCCCGCCGGGCCGGTCTCCCTCTCGCCGCCACCTCCTACTACTTCATCAGCCGCGACCAGCTGCTCGCCGAGGCGTTCGCCCTGCTGGTCGCGCGCGAACTCGCCCGCATGCGGGAGTCGGTGGACAACCTCGCGAGCCGTAGGCCGCACGCGGTCGCCGAAACCCTCACCGGTGTGTACGCCTCCGACCGGCTGCGCCAGCTCGGCCTGTGGGAGCTGTATCTGCAGGCGGGCCGCGACCCGGCGCTGCAGGCCATCGCCCGGGCCTGGACCGACGGCTGCGACGAGATCGTCGCCGGCGTGCTGGAGCGTGCCGGCTACCCCTGCGGCTCCGCGGAGGTCCGCTTCGTTGCCGGCCTGCTGTCGGGCCTGTGGGTGGAAGACGTCGTCGAGGCCCGCCCCGACTCCAGGGACCGGGCCCGGGAGTCGGTGACCCGCGCGCTGGCGGCGCTCGGTCCGCCCCGCCAGAATCGGACCATGATCTTCCATCTCGCGCTGGCCGCCGACTGGGACGCGGCCGTGACGGCGGGCGAGTACCGCGTCTCGACCCTCGGCCGGACCCTGGAGGAGGAGGGGTACATCCACGCCTCGGCCGATGTGGCTCAGGCGCGCGGCGTGGCGGGGCGCTACTACGGCCACGTCACCGAGCCCCTGGTGCTGCTGGAGATCGACGAGGACCGGCTCGGCTGCCCCGTCAGGCTGGAGGTCCCCGCGGGGGCGGATGAGGCCTTCCCCCACATCTACGGGCCGATCCCGGTGGCCGCCGTCACGGCCGTCACGCCCTTCTCCCGCTGAGTGCCCGGCGCTGATTGCCCGGTGCCGAGTGTCCGATTCGTTCAAGACGGCCGGCCCGCCCGCCTCCTAACGTGGCCGTCATGGCACCTGCGTTCGATCTCATCGGCCTGGTCGTGACCGACATGGCCGCCTCTTTGTCCTTCTACCGCCGGCTCGGGCTGGACATCCCGTCCTCGGCCGACACCGAACCCCACGTCGAGGTGACCCTTCCCGGCGGGCTGCGCCTCGCCTGGGACACCGACGCGACCGTCCGGTCGTTCGACCCCTCCTGGTCGCCCGGGAGCGGCGGGGGCCGCATGGGGCTCGCCTTCCGCTGCGACAGCCCCGAGGAGGTCGACCGTCTGTACGCGGACCTCACCGAGGCCGGCTACGAGGGACACCTGAAACCGTGGGACGCGTTCTGGGGGCAGCGCTACGCGGTGGTGCACGACCCGGACGGCAACGGCGTGGACCTGTTCGCCGCACTGCCCACCACCTGATCCGCCCGCCGGCTCCGCTCAGGACGCCGCCTTGAATGCCGGTGCGGGCATCACCTCCGCCCCATGGATCGGCGCGGAGCCGGCGGCGGCCATCGTGCCTGCCGTCCTCCTCGACCGGACGATCTCTCGTCGCGGGTCGCGGACGACGGCGATCGGGGCCGGTCCACTGGGCGGATGACGACCGGGAACGGCGCGGCCGCACGATCGCAATCGCACTTCGTGGTGACAGGCGACATCCGTCACCGCAGGTAGCCGTGCCCGCGCTCGGCGGGTGTTCGTGTTACCGGTTGTCCTGAAGGAGTTGTTGTGTGCGGGCGAGGAATGCCTGGCGGACCTCTTCTGAGTGCAGTATCCGGAGTGGCCGGCCGAGGCTGAGCAGGTAGCGGGCCAGGCCGTCGGCGTCCGGCCCGCCGATGTCGATGATCGTGGCGTCATCGCCGTCCGGGTGGTGGACGCCGACCGTCGGCGGCACCAGCCTGCGGGCCTCATCGGCCGGTACGGCCAGGCGGATGGTCACCCGCACCGGGTAGGGCCTCAGCGCGATGCCCGTGCCGACCATCTGTGCCGGATCCGGCGGGTCGGGCAGGGCAGTGGCCTGCCCGGTGGCTGTGGCATCGATGATGCGATCGGTACGGAAGGTGCGCCAGTCCTGCCGCGTCAGGTCGTAGGCGAGAAGGTACCAGCGGCGGCCTGTGTAGATGAGCCGGTAGGGGTCTACTCGTCGGGTGGACGTCGTTCCGGCATCGTCGCGGTAGGTCAACCGGGTGCGTTCGCCTCGCCGGCACGCGGTGGCCAGGTCGAGCAGCAGCGCGGGGGAGATCTGGCTGTCGTCGGGCCGTGCGGTGTGGGTGAACGCGGCGTCCAGCTCGCCGAGCCGGCCTGCGATCCTGGCCGGCAGCACCTGGCGTAGTTTCAGCAGCGCCGACAGGGCTGCCTGGTCGCTGCCGGAGACTCCGCTGAAGGCGGCGGTGCGCAGCCCGACAGCGACCGCGAGGGCCTCCTCCTCGTCAAGGATCAGTGGCGGAATGCTGGTTCCGGGCCCGAGGTGGTAGCCGCCCCATGGACCCATCTCCGATTCGATGCCATAGCCGAGTTCACGTAGCCGGGCGATGTCCCGGCGAACCGTCCGTTCGGTGATCTCCAGCTGGGCGGAAAGATCAGCGCACGTCCAGGACTGCCGCGTCGACAGCAATGACAGCAGCCGCAGCAGCCGCGCCGAGGTGTTGAGCACGGCTGACAGTCTGCTCGATAACCAGGACCGTTTTTGACCGGGTCATACCGTAACGTCGCCGGCATGACCGGGAGTCCTCGGCAGAAAAGCCCATGACGACGATGACCTACGCCACGGTGCGTTCAATGAGGGGCCCCGGATGGGCGCACGTAACCGACGAGAGGCAGGACCCATGGAAGCGCGCATGAAGAGCGTGGCGAATCCCGACGTGATCACAGGGATCACGCATCTCCAGAAGGCGATTCACTCCGGTGGCGTCGACCCGCTCGTGCTCGAGCTGGTCCATCTGCGGGCCAGCCAGATCAACGGATGCAGCCCGTGCGTCTTCGCCGGGGTCGCGTCGGCGAAGAAGCATGGAGAGACCGACGAGCGGCTGCACAGCGTGGTCGCCTGGCGCGAGACGCCGTTCTTCACCGAGGCGGAGCGGGCGGCGCTCGCGTTTACCGAGGCCGCCACGCGGATCCAGGACGGCGCGCCGGGTGTGACCGACGAGATCTGGGACGCCGCTGCCACCCACTTCGACGAGAAGCAGATGCCCTCGATCACCCTGAACATCGCAATCACCAACTTCTTCAACCGGATCAACCACACGATCCGGGAGCAGGCCGGCAAGACCTGGTGACCGCCGACAACCAAACCCGCGATGATCATCAGGGGCACAGACGATGAGCGACGAACCACCGGAACTGACCGTTGCCGATGCCCGAGCCTGGCGGGAGTGGCTCAGCAGGCACCACGACAGCTCGGAAGGGGTGTGGCTGGTCCTCGCCAAGCAGAACGCGACCTTGCCCACCAGCCTGACCTATGACCAGGCGCTCGACGAAGCCCTGTGCCACGGCTGGATCGACGGCCGGCTACGACGGCGGGATGAGGTCACCTTCTGCCGGCGCTTCACCCCTCGCGGAAGGCAAAGTCCCTGGTCAGCGCGGAACGTTTCCATCGTCACCCGTCTGATCGGCGAGGGCCGGATGCATCCGGCCGGAATGACCGAGGTCGAACGCGCCAAGGCCGACGGCCGCTGGGAGGCGGCCTACGCGGGACAAGCCGGCATCGAGGTACCGGCCGACCTGACCGCCGCCTTGGCCGCGGAACCCCGGGCACAAGCGATGTTCGACATCCTCACCTCCCAGAACCGCTATGCCATTCTCTATCGGATCACGAACGCCAAACGCGCCGAGACCCGAGCCCGCCGTATCACCCAGTTCGTTGACATGCTCGCCCGCGGCGAAACGATCCACCCGCAAAAGCGCGCCCTCGGCAGTTGAATGCCGGCCCATTCCTCTCCCCGCTGCAAGGCGCAGGAGGAGCGGGGAGGTCAGCGGACCAGCGCGCCGAGCGTCACCCCGGTCAGCGACCTCACCTCACGGGACAGATGAGCCTGGTCGGCGTACCCGGCGACGGCGGCCACCGTGGCGAACGGCGCGCCCCCGCGGGCCAGGTCAACCGCCCGGTTCATCCGCAGGATGCGACCGAGCGTCCGCGGCCCGTACCCGAAGACGTCCAGGCACCGGCGGTGCAGCCGCCGTTCGCCGACCCCCGCGTCCGCCGCGATGCGCGCCACCGGCAGCCCCGCGCGCACGCCGTTCACGACGGCGGTGACGACAACGGCGTCGACGGGGCCCGGCGCCGCGCCCGGCCGGAGCCCCGCCGCCTCCTCCAGCACCGCGCCCACCGACCTTCCCAGCTCGGCGGCCTCGCCCGCCCGCTCCGCCAGCCGCCGCGCCTGCGCCCCCGGCCACAGCTCGGCCAGCGGCACCCGCCGGTCGCGCAGCTCGTGCGCGGGGACCCCAAGGACCGCCGGGCCGGTGCCCGGGCCGAAACGCAGCCCCACATACCGGGCGCCGGGCCGGTCGGCCACCACGTGCGCGGCGGTGTCCGGACCCGCCACCAGCAGCGCGCCGTCCGCCCAGATCACGTCCATGCATCCGTCCGGCAGCACCCGGCGCGCGGCGGCCGCGGAGCCGGGGGAGACGCTCCACCACACCACCGCGCCCGGCACACGCGAGGCCCTCTCCTCGTACACGCGGGCATTATCCCCCGCGCACGGACGCGTCAGGAGCCGGACGTGCTCTCGCACGGTGCCTGCGGACCGCGTCGCGGTTCGCGCAGCGCGGCGAACAATAACGCTGCGTGCCGCCACGGGAGGTGTCGGCGTAGACGGCGTCGCAGCCGGCCAGCCCGCACCTCCCGAGGCGGTGCATCCCACGACCGGCCAGATGCAGCGCCGTCCCGACGAAGATGACCGCCTTGAGCATCGTGATGAAGGACGCGTCGTCGTCGCGATAGTGCAGGTGCCAGCCGTCACCGGCGTGATCGCTCAGCCGCGGGTAGGCGGCCACGGCGGCCAGCCGGCGATTGACGAGGTCGGCCCGCGCCCGCTCCTCGACGGTGTCGACGATCCGCTCCCAGTCGCGCAGCATCGCGATCGTCCGGACGAGATCCTCCGCCCGAACCGGTTGCGTGATGACCAGTCCGGCCTCGGTGCACCTGTGCACCAGCTCCTCAACGGTGGCGGGCTTCCTGTTGGCCAGGTCGACGGCGAGTGCCACCGCCTCGGCACCGTAAGGGTTTAAATGCACAATGGCATTACAACACACTGGTGACATGACCGGACAGCATGTGCACCACTGGACCGAGGCCTCCCGCCACCGCACATCCCAGGGATGGGTCGTCTACAGGCGCTGCGCCTGCCGTTTGTGGCAGATCCTCACCGAATCCGGCGGCGGGCGACCGGTGTGGCTGGGCGGCCCCCTGGATCGGTGAACGCGCGCGGCGCCGGCGGGCGCTTCCGCCCGCAGTCGCGCCGAGCGGGAACCGCACGACGCCCCGCGACAGCGCCGCCGGCATCACCCCCCCGCCTCCGGCCGGGGGATCACGCTTCACCGTTCGCCGATGCCCTTGGCCATGACATATTTACGCAGGCACGGATCGTGCGGATGGAGTTCGTATTCGCCCGTGCCATGGAATCCGAGCCGCCGATACAGCCGCTCCGCGGGGCTGTTGCCGGAGATGACCCACAGCTCCACCCGGGAGCGTCCCGACTCCCGCGCCCAGGCCACCACCTCCAGTGCCAGACGCTCGGCGATCCGCCCGCCCCTGGCCTCGGGACGCACCCACATGCCGAACAGTTCCACGGCCCCGGCCCGGTCCTGCGGGACACGCCCCGCGGCCACGCCGACCGGCGCGTCCGCGTCGAACGCGGCCACCTTGACACCCTCCTCGGTCCACCCGCGCCACCGCCCCTCGTCGTAGGCCCGTTCCTCTTCCAGGTCCCCGTGGAAGATGCCGGGCGCGTCGGCGAGTGCCGCCAGCCGCAGACGGCGCCAGGTACGCCAGTCCCCGCCGCCGAGACGGCGTATGACAACCGGGCTCACGATACGATCCCCACCCTTCCTTGGAAGATCCTCCTTATGCCATGGTCCAGATTCGGGCCGGCCCGGGCAACGGGCCCGGGCGGGATCGATTCGTACGCCGAGGGGACAGCATGAGCATTCGCCTGGGTGGCGTGGTCATCGACGCCAACGACCTCGACGGGCTCGCCGAGTTCTGGAGCAGGCTGCTGGAGCGGGACATCACCCGCCGCGAGGACGACTGGATCAGCCTCGGTCCCGACCTGGCTCTGCAACGGGCCGCCGAACCCAAGACCGTGAAGAACCGGGTCCACCTCGACCTGGTCACCGATGACTTCGCCGGTGCGGTCGCGCGCGCCGCCGCGCTCGGAGCCACCCCGGCAGGGGCCTCGGCGCCGGCCAGGTCGAGGTTGTCGGTCGGCTCGTCGAGCAGCAGCAGGGTCGCGCCGGACAGTTCCAGCAGCAGGATCTGCAACCGGGCCTGCTGCCCGCCGGACAGGGTCTCGAACCGCTGCCGGGCGGCCGGCGCGAGCTCGTAGCGGGCCAGCGCGGCCATCGCGTCGTTGAGCGTGAGCGCGTACCCGGACGTCACCAGTTCGGCGACGGTGCGTCCGTGCAGCTCGGGCCGGGCATGGGTCTGCGCGAAGTGGCCGGGCACCACCCGCGCGCCCAGCCGTACCGAACCGCTGTGGCGCACCGGGGGAAGCGCGTCCGCGGCGACCCCGCCAGAGGTCACAGCGCTTGAGGGCACCGTGGCCGGGGCCGTGCCGTGCGCGGCCCCGGCCAGCAGCCGCAGGAAGTGGGACTTGCCCGAGCCGTTCGACCCGAGGACGCCCACGCGCTCGCCGTACCAGATCTCCACGTCGAACGGCCGCGTCAGCCCGGTGAGCACCAGGCCCTCGCAGACGACGGCACGTTTGCCGGTCCGCCCGCCGCGCAACCGAATCCGCACGTTCTGCTCCCGGGGCGGGCGCTCGGGCGGGCCCGCCTCCTCGAACCGCTCCAGCCGCGTGCGGGCGGCCCGGTAGGCCGACGACAGCGCGTCGTTGTTGGCCGCGGTCTGCCGGAGAGTCTGCACCAGGCGCCTGAGCTTGGCGTGCTCCTCGTCCCAGCGGCGGCGCCGCTCCTCCAGACGGTCGATGCGGTCACGGCGGCCCTGCGCGTAGGTGGCGAAGCCACCGCCGTGCACCCACACACCGCGCGACTCCACCGTGACGATCCGGTCGGTGGCCTCGGCCAGCAACCGCCGGTCATGGGAGACCAGCAGCACCGTCTTGGACGTCGCGCGCAGCCGCTCTTCCAGCCACTGCTTGGCGGGCACGTCGAGGTAGTTGTCCGGCTCGTCCAGCAGCAGCACCTGGTCCGGGCCCCGCAGCAGCGCCTCCAGCACGATCCGCTTCTGCTCCCCGCCCGACAGCGTGCCCACCGGCCGCCGCCGCACCACGTCGTACGGCGCGCCCAGCGCCGCCGTCGCGCAGGTGTCCCACACCACCTCCATGTCATAGCCGCCGGCGTCGGCGTAGTCCCCGATCGCCTGCGCGTAGGCCAGCTGCGCCGCCTCGTCGTCACGCGCCGCCAGCGTCGACTCCGTCCGCCGCAGGGCCGCCGCGGCGGCCCTGACCCGCTCGGGAGCCGCCGACAGCAGCAGGTCGTGCAGTGTCCGGTCATCGCGCACGCCGCCGATGAACTGCCGCATCACCGCGAGCCCGCCCGAATGGCTCACCCGGCCGTCGTCCGGGCGCAGGTCCCCGGCGATCAGGCGCAGCAGGGTCGTCTTGCCCGCGCCGTTCGGTCCCACCAGCCCGGCCTTGACGCCGTCGCCGACGCGGAACGACACCTCGTGCAGCAGCAGCCGCCCATCCGGCAGCACTGATCACCGGGTGGCGTGCCGTCCTCCTGGACCACCCCTGGTCGGCGGCGCTGCTGGGCCGCCCGATGCTCGGCCCCAACGTGCTCGCCCGCAGCGAGTTCCTGTACGCCACCCTCGTTGGGGCCGGGGTCGCCGAACCCTGCCTGACCGCCGCGGCGTACGGGCTGTCCAACTACGTGATCGGGTCCGCGCTCATGCAGGCCACCTGGACGGCCAGGGCAGAGCAGGCCACGGGACAAGCCACGGCACAGGCCGCCCGGGAGCACCTGCGCGCCACGGGCGACCGGTATCCCGTCCTCGCCGCCCACGGACCCCTCGTCGCGGACGGCGACTGGGACGTCAGCTTCACCTTCGGCCTCCGGTGGCTCCTGGACGGCATCCAGGCAGGCATCCAGGCAGGCACGGCCGCCGCCGGCCGCAGACCCGCCGAGCCCGGCGTGAGCACCTGAGGAGCGCCCGCCCTCGCCACGGTGTCGGGCCGGAGACCGGGCCGCGCTATGCGGAGGCGTCGGCGAAGCGGCGGGACAGGCGCGCGAAGGCGTCCTTGAGCTCGGCCGGGCCGACGACCTCGATGTCGGCGTCGAACCTGCCGACGGCGGCGGCCAGCCCGGTCCACGACCACGAGCCCAGGACGAGCCGGCAACGGCCCGAGCCGAGCTCCTCGACGACCCCGTCGCGGACATAGGGGGACACGTCGGCCGCAGGGAGGCCGAGGATCACCTCGCCGCGGCAGGGCCAGTCTCCGGAGCCGCCGGAGCCGCCGGAGCCCAGGAACCTGCCGGACACGAAGGCGGCCACCGTTCCTCCGGGCAGCTCACGCGGGGTGAAGCGGGGCCCGGCCGGGATGCGCGGCGTGATCCGGTCGGCGCGGAAGGTGCGCCAGTCCTCACGGTCGAGGTCCCAGGCGACGAGATACCAGCGCCCGCCCCACGTGACGAGGTGGTGGGGCTCCGCCCACCGCGGCCGGGACTGCGGGCCGTAGTCGAAGCGCAGCACCTCGCGGGCGTGGACGGCGGCGCTGAGCGCTGTGATCACTTCGTGGCCGACCCGCGGGGCCGGCCGGGGCGCGGGCCGCTCGACAGCGGTGACCTGGAGGGTGTCGATCCGGTGGCGCAGCCGCCCGGGCATGACCTGCCGGACGGTGTTCAGCGCACGCGCTGCGGCCTCCTCGATGCCGGCGCCGGTCGCGGTGGCTGTCTGGAGAGCCACGGCGAGGGCGACGACCTGATCGTCGTCGAACAGCAGCGGCGGCATCTGCGAACCGGCATCGAGCCGGTATCCGCCCTCGGGCCCCTTGAACGTCGTGATCGGGTAACCGAGCTCGCGGAGACGGTCGACGTCACGCCGGACCGTGCGCGCACTGACGTCCAGCCGCGCGGCCAGGTCCTCGCCCGACCGGTGACGACGGGTCTGCAGCAGCGAGAGAAGCGCGAGCAGCCGCGCGGACGTCTTCGGCATGAGACTCATCCTGCCCCAAGTAGAGGACACATCCTGTCCGCTACCCATGGGAGCGTGAGGTCACCGACGCCGACCGAGGCCGGACAGAAGCACGATCACCACAGGTCACCACCCATGAAGAGCGCCTGCCCGCTACGGCGGAGACGGTGACCCGTGGGATCGCTGGAACGCCCATCGCCGGGGCGGGCAACCGCCGCCGCGACGCATGCCCGGCTGCTTCCGCCCCCGAACTCGTCCGGCGCCTGTCCGACCGATCGAATGCCAGGAGTCATCATGTCCATCACCACCACGACCCACTTGAACTTCCGCGGCGACGCCCGCGCCGCGCTCGACTTCTACCACTCCGTCTTCGGCGGACACGTCGTCGCCGTCACCTACAAGGACGCGGGCAACGCGCAGACTCCGGACGAGGCGGACTGGGTGATGTGGGGCCAGGTGATCGCCGACAACGGCTTTCACATCATGGCCTACGACGTGCCCTCCCACACCCCCTGGAACCCCGGTGAGAACGCCGTCTTCGTCTCCGTACGCGGCGACGACACCGACGAGATCACCGCCCTCTGGGACAAGCTGACCGCCGGCTCGACCATCGTGCGGCCGCTGGAGCCCGCGCAGTGGGCGCCTCTCTACGGCATGCTCAAGGACCGCTTCGGCGTCGTCTGGGTTCTGGACGTCGCGGCACCCTACAACGGCTGAGCACGACGACCGACCTCCCCCGCAGAGGGGGGCGGCGGGCATCCGCCTGCCTGCCGCACCCCTCCGCCTTCCATCCCGCTCCTGCCCGCGCGCCGGGAACGGGACCGCCGGCAAGGCCGCGAGACCCCACCGAGCGGCCCCATCGAATCGAAGAGGAATCGGATCACTGTGAGAACGCGAGAGCTGGGGCGAACCGGCATCGAGGTCAGCGCCTACTGCCTGGGCACCATGATGTTCGGGCCAGTGGGCAACCCCGACCACGACGACTGCGTCCGCATGACCCACCGGGCGCTGGACGCCGGCATCAACTTCGTCGACACCGCCGACGTGTACGGCTACAGCGAGACCGAGGAGATCGTCGGCAAGGCCCTCAAAGGCCGGCGTGACGACGTCGTGCTGGCCACCAAAGTCAACGGCCGGATGGGCGAGGGCCCCAACCGCCACGGCAGCTCACGGCGCTGGATCACCGCCGAGGTCGAGCACTCGCTGCGACGCCTGCAGACCGACTACATCGACCTCTACCAGATCCATCACCCCGACCCCCGCACCGACATCGAGGAGACCCTGTCCGCGCTGACCGACCTGGTGCGCAGCGGCAAGGTCCGCGCCATCGGCTCCTCCAACCTGCCCCCCTCCGAGATCGTTCAGGCGCAGTGGGTGTCCGAACGGCGTGCTCTGCACCGGCTGCGCACCGAGCAGCCGACATACTCCATCCTCAACCGCGGAATCGAACGAGAGGTCCTGCCCGTCTGCCGGAGCTACGGCCTGGGCGTGCTGGTGTGGGGCCCCCTGTCGTCGGGCCTGCTGACCGGCCGCTACCGCAAGGGCGTCCCCCGGGCGGACAACGCCAGGATGCACTGGGTGCCCAAGCACCTGACCGACGAGCGCAAGCTCGACGCCGTCGAACAGCTCATCACCGTGGCCGAAGAAGCCGGCATGTCCCTGGCCCACATGGCGATGGCATTCGCCACCACCCACCCCGACATCAGCGCAGCCATCATCGGCCCCCGCACCGTGGAACAGCTCGAGGATCTGCTGGCCGGCGCCGCCATCACACTCGGCGACGACATCCTCGACAAGATCGACGAGATCGTCCCGCCCGGGACCGACATCGGCCCCCTCGACATCGCCCACGACCCGCCGGCCATCACGCATCCGGCGCTGCGCAGGCGCCCGGCGGGCGACCGGGCCGCGGCCTGACACCATGACGGTCCTCGACAGCCGCGCTCTCAACCGCGCCACGCTCGCCCGGCAGTTCCTGCTCGACCGCACCGGCACACAAATCCGCGACGTCGTCGCGCACCTGTGCGGCATGCAGGCGCAGGAACCGCAGGAGCCGTTCGTCGGGCTGTGGTCGCGGGCACGAGCCTTCCGCCCCGCGGCCTTGGACGCTCTGCTGACCGGACGAGACGTGGTGCGCACCCACCTCATGCGCCGCACCGTCCACCTCCTCGCCGCCGGCGACGCCCTCGCCTGGCGGGCCCGCCACGACCTCATGCTGCGCCAGCGGGTGCTCGGCACCTACCGCCGCGAGCTCGCCGGGGTGGACCTCGACGAGCTCGCGGCGGCGGGCCGGGCGGTGATGGCCGACGGCGAGCCGCGCTCGATGGGCGAACTCGCGCGGGCCCTGGCCGGCCGCTGGCCGGAGCCCGGACCACGGGCGCTGGGAGAGATGCTTGTCGCCGCCCTCGTCCCGATGGCGCAGCTGCCGCCGCGCGGGCTGTGGCGCACGAAAGCGGGAGTACGTAACGTCCCGCTCTCCTCATGGCTGGGGCGAGAGATCGACCCGCCGGCCGCGGACGGCACCGATCCGGTGGGGGAGACGCTGGTCCGGCGATACCTCGCCGCGTTCGGCCCCGCCGCCGTGGCCGACCTGCGCGCCTGGTGCGGCCTGGCCGGACTGCCGGCCGCGGTGGCCTCGATCCGCGGAGAGCTGGTCTCCTTCCGCGACGAGCGGGGCCGGGAACTGCTCGACCTCCCCGACGCGCCCCGCCCCGACCCGGACACACCCGCCCCGGTGCGGTTCCTGCCGGCGTTCGACAACACGATCCTCGGCTACCACGACCGCGGCCGGATCATCGACGACACCGACCGCGGCCTGTCGGTCGCCGGTGCCCGCATGGTCCTTGTCGACGGCCGGGTCGCCGCGACCTGGACCGTCGAGGACGACACCGTGATCGTCACCCCGCTGCGTTCCTTCTCCCGCGCCGAGCGCGACACGGTGGCCGAAGAGGGCCGGGCGCTGGCGTCGTTCCTGTCCGAGGGCGACAGCGACCGCGTACGGCTGTCGCCGCCGGGAGCCGGCCCTCGGAGTGTGGAGGAACGGAAACGTACGCCAAGGCTCGTTCGCCGGGCTCGCTGACAGTGCGCGGTCTTCGTCGAGCGGAGGCGCTCGCGCCGGTTTCCGTTCCACCGCCCCAGCCGCCTTCGGCGGCGCGTGCACGAGTGAAGGACGACGTCTGCCGCGAGGGGCCGGTCAGAATCGGTAGCGGAGGATGCGGGCCCCTTGCCGCGACAAGGCCGTACTGCGGGCGGTGAGACGGGTGAGCGCGCGAAGCGGTTGCGGGAACCGGGCCACCTCCGGTGCGCGGGCGAGGATCTGCTCCTCGATCAGTTCGAGGCCGGCGTCCCAGGACTCCGGTTCGTGGGGGTCGTCGAAGCCCTGGGCGGCTTTGACGCCGAGCGCCTTGATGGTCGGGTGATACTTCATGGCCCAGGCGGCGAAGCGGGTGTAGCCGTTGAGCGCGAGCTCGCCCGAAGGGAAATGGCCGGCCAGCGCGCGAGTCATCGCCTGGAAGGAGTCGCCGGGCATGAAGGGGAGCAGCCCCTCGGCGACGATCATCGCCGGGCGGTGACCGGGGATGGCTGTGAGCCAGTCGGAGCGGGTGAGGTCGGCTCCGACCAGGTGGGAACGGCCGGGCAGGCATTCGGCCCGCAGGTGCACCACGTCCGGGAAGTCGATGTCGTACCAGTCGACGCCGGGCGGGGGATCACAGCGGAACACCCTGGTGTCCAGGCCGCAGCCCAGGTCGAGCACCACGCATCCGGGGTGAGCGGCGATGAAGGCGCGGACGACACCGTCGAGCTTCTTGGCGCGCAGTGCCGTGGTGAGGACGAGGTTCGGCTTGACCTGCAGCTTGCCGAAGTCGTAATCGATGGTGCCGGCCAGCTCGGCGGAGAGCGTGTCGCCGAGGAGCGGGCTGGGCCGCCCGGCGTCCAGGGCTCTGGCGTAGAGAGTGAGCAGCAGCGTTTCCTGGATCAGCCCGAGCTTGGGTTGCCGGCGGTGCATGGGAATTCCTTAACGGCGTAGCGGATGACGGGCCGCGAGGTTCTGCAGCCACGTCAGGGAGTCGTGGGCGGCCTTGATGCGCTCGGTGCGGTGCCCGTCGCCGCCCGCGATGTCGAGCCCTTCGTCGGCGATCTCGCCGAACGCGCTCAGGCTTTCGAGCTTGCGCTGGATGACCTTCTGCCAGGCGTCGTCTTCGATGCGGTAGTAGGAGACGCGATCGCCGGGCCTTCTCACCTTTTTGACCAGGCCGATGGCCGTGAGAAACCGCATGTTCGAGGTGAGCGAGGCCCGGCTGGCCTGGATGACCTCCGCGATCTGCCCGGCGGACTGCTCGGCCGGATCGCAGATCATGAGCCAGCCGAGGATGCGTCCGGTGATGGGCGGCAGCCCCCACTCCTCCACGCAGAAGGCGGCCACCCGCTCCACCCAGCGCAGCAGCCGGTCCTGCTGTTCCTCAGTGCTCATCGTCGCGTCCTCCCTTGTCGATCGCGTGCCGGTTCACTGTGTCATGGCGGCCACCGACTCGTAGGTGGGTGCCGGGGTGATGGCCGCGAGCCGGGTCCTGCGCAGGTGGAGGTCGAACCACTCGATTGCGAGCGCCATCGCCTCCTCCAGGCCCGGGCCGGTGTAGAGGCCGAGCACGTCGTAGGGCAGCACCGCGAGCCGCTTCGGCTCGCCCGCCCTGGCGAAGGCGCTTTGCGCCTCCTCGAGCATGTGGTACGGGTCCCAGCCGCCGTTGGCGATCATCAGCAGCGGCGTCGGTGCGAGCCGGTGGATGAGGTTCTCCGGTGCGAAGGTGAGCAGGTGCTCGGCCGAGTCGAGGGTCTTCTCGTTGCGGTAGGTGGGAAACAGGCGGGTCGACATGTCCGGGGTGTCCTTCACGCTGTCGCCCTCCAGTGTCAGGTGCGGCACGCGAGCGCTCTGCCCGCCTTCGTAGCGCCGCTGCCAGTCCTGCTGCAGCCGGTCGCGCAGCGCGTGGACACCGGCACGGCCCAGGAGGCGTTCCATGTATCGCCATCCGTTCCACACGCTGGGGCTCTGCACGACGACGCACTTGATGCGCCGATCGAGCACGGCGGCCTGGGCCGCCACCGAGCCGCCGATGCTCACCCCCCACACCCCGATCCGCTCTGGCCGCACTTCGGAACGGGTCTGCAGGTAGGACACGGCGCTGCGAAAGTCCTCCACCTGCCGCTCCGGGTAGTCCAGGCCGCGCGGCTCGCCTTCGCTGGAGCCGACCGTGCGGTAGTCGATGGCCAGCACCGCGAAGCCGGCCTTGACGAAGTAGGGCGCGAAGAACGCCAGCGCCTCTTTGACCATCACCCCGCTGTGCCCGAGCACCAGCCCGGGGACCGGGTCGCTCGTCTCGGGCAGGTAGAGATCGCCCGCGCAGCGGGTGCCGAGGCTGTTGAAGGTCACGTGTTCCACGGCTTGCTCCGTACTTGTTGGCTAGTTATTTCAACCATGACTGAAATAGCTAGCAATGTCAATCGTGGAGGCCGTACCGACGGAAGAGGGTTGCGCGCCGCCGTCACCTCGGGGCGTCCACGAAGCGTTGGGGAACTCGTCTTCGGACGACTCGGTCCCGGAAAAGCCTGACGTCGATTGTCAGGTATTTCTGTGAGCATTCCTGCCATGGAGAAAACGCTGAGAGGGAAGATTGCCCTGGTCGCGGGGGCGACACGGGGCGCGGGCCGGGGCATCGCCGTCGAGCTGGGCACAGCGGGGGCCACGGTCTACGTGACGGGGCGCAGTACGCGAGAGCACCGCTCGGAGATGGACCGGGTGGAGACGATCGAGGAGACCGCCGATCTCGTGACCGCTGCCGGCGGCCAGGGGATCGCCATCCAGGTGGATCACCTGCAGAAGGACCAGGTCGAGTCCCTCATCCAGCAGATCGACCGCAAGCACGGGCGGCTGGACATCCTCGTCAACAACATCTGGGGCGGCGAACTGCTCTTCGGGTGGAACGAGAAGGTGTGGGAGCACTCGCTCGACAAGGGCCTGCGCGTCCTGCGCCTCGCGATCGACACCCACATCATCACCAGCCACTACGCACTGCCGCTGATGATCCGGGAGCCGGGCGGCCTGGTCGTCGAGGTCACCGACGGCACCACCGCCTACAACGCGGAGAACTACCGCATCTCCGTGTTCTACGACCTGGCCAAGACCTCCGTGAACCGCCTGGCGTTCGCGCAGTCGAAGGAGCTGGCGCCGTACGGGGTGACCGCCGTTTCCCTGACGCCGGGCTGGATGCGCTCGGAGATCATGCTGGATGTGTACGGCGTCACGGAGGCGACCTGGCGCGACGCGCTGGACAGAGAACCGCATTTCGTCATCTCGGAAACGCCTGCCTATGTGGGGCGTGCGGTCGCGGCACTCGCGGCCGACTCCGAGGTCGCGCGGTGGAACGGGCAGTCGCTGTCCAGCGGGCAGCTCGCCGGTGTCTACGGCTTCACCGACGTGGACGGAAGCCGGCCCGACGCGTGGCGCTACGCCGTCGAGGTCCAGGACGCCGGCAAGCCTGCCGACGCGACGGGTTACCGCTGACCGCGGTACATCCGGGCGAGCCGGTCCGCCGCCTCCGCCATGCGGGTGCGCAGTTGCGGAGGGTCGAGCACCTCCACCTCCGGGCCGAGCCGTAGCAGCACGTCATAGGCGACGTCGAGGGATTCGACGGGCAGCAACGTCGTCACCCGTCCCTGCCCGTCGGGCCTCCCGGCGGCTTTGTGCGCCTGTTCGAAGGCGGGTGCTTCGACGGCGAACCGCAACGCTCGCATCCCCCTCGGACTCAACCGAATGGTGACGTGCTCAGCCAGCAACGAGGCGACGAACTGTGCGGTGTGCTCCGCCCAGAACCCGGGGAGATCGAAGGACTCATCACGGTCGAACGATGTCTGAGCCGGCTCGACGGCAACGATCCGGTCCACACGGTAAATCCGATAGTCCCTCCGCACCCGGCCCACGAGATACCAGACACCCGCCTTGAGCACGAGCCCGTATGGATGCACCCCACGAGACACCTCCTCACCGTCCTCCCGGCCCCGGCGGTAGCGCAGCTCGACGGCCTGGTCCCCCCAGACCGCCTGCGCAAGGCCGGCCAGGAGCGGCGGCGGATCGGCGGCGGCGAACCAGCCGGGAACGTCCAGATGAAACCGCTGCCCGGCCCGCGCCGGGGCGTCGTGCAACGCGGCCGGCAGCGCCGCGATCACCTTCAGCCGCGCACCGGCGACGGCATCGGCCAGCCCCATCTCCCGGGCCGGACCCGGCAGTCCGGAAAGGAACAGCGCCTCGGCCTCCGCGCGGCTCAGCCCGGTCAACCGGGTCCGGTAGCCGCCGATCAGGCGGTAACCGCCATTTCGCCCCTGCTCGGCGTAGACGGGTACGCCCGCCGCCGAAAGTGCCAGCACGTCCCGATACACCGTCCGCTCGGACACTTCCAACTCACGCGCGAGTTCCGCGGCCGTCATCACCTCACGAGATTGGAGCAACAACACCAAGGAGATCAGCCGAGATACACGCATCCCCTCATCTTGGGAGATGAGCGTGTCCGCTACTCGTCCGGGCCGGCTGAACCGGCAGCCGCGCAGAAGGCGTTGACCTGCCGGGCCGCTCCTCGTTCGCGAGTTGCCAGAGCACGTGTGGCCCGGCGGGCGTGCGATAGGTTGCCCGCCATGACCGAGCTCGGACCCGTCGCCTGGCCACCTGCCCCGATACGGACCCAGCGGCTCCTGCTCCGGGAACCCGAGGCCCGCGACCGCGCGGCGATCATCGAGCTGTTCACCTCGCCAGAGGTGGGCCTCTACCTTGGTGGCCCTCGACCGCGTGATGAGTTCGCGCGTACGGTGCCTGAGACGCCCAGGCGGCGCCCCGGACTTTTCGTGGTCGATCTCGACGGAGCGATGATCGGCATCGTCACACTCGACCGGCGCGACGCGGAGCGTCCGGGTCACGTCCGTCCGGATGCCGGTGAGGCCGAGCTCGGCTACATGTTCCTGCCGGAGGCGTGGGGATGTGGGTACGCCGCCGAGGCGTGCGCGGCGGCACTCGACTGGTTCGCCGGCGTGCTTCCCGCCGAGCCGGTGGTGCTCTGCACCCAGACCGCCAACCACCGCTCGATGCGCCTCGCGGCGAAGCTGGGGTTCACCGAGGTGGAGCGGTTTGAGGAGTACGGCGCCGAGCAGTGGTTCGGCGTGTGGTCCTCGGGCCCGGTCGGTCACCCAGTGCCCGCTTGATCACGCGGTGCCCAGGTCAGTCACACAGGGCCCGGGTCAGGCGCCGGGACGCGAACCAGACCCCCGCCCCGGCCAGCACCACCAGATAGGCCGCGTGACCCAGCAACCCCCATTCCAGCACTCCCATGCACAGACCGCGCACCAGCTCCACCGCGTGATAGAGCGGCGTGAGCTGGATCAGCACCTCGACCCCGACCGGATAATCCCGCACGGGGGAGAACGTCCCCGAAAACAGGAACAACGCGAACTGCCCCGTGCCCATCAGGTCGAAATCCTGCCAGCCGCGCATCAGCGTGCTGACCGCCATCCCCAGACCGCCGAAGGCCAGCCCCACCAGCACGGTCGCCGGAAACGCCGCCACCGCCCACGCGGGCTCCGCCAGCCCCATCACCACCATCACCACCAGGAAGATCGCGGTGTAGAGCGAGCCCCGGACGATCGACCAGACCAGCTCACCCACCGCGATCTCAACGGGCCGCACCGGCGTCGCCAGCACCGCCTCGAACGTCTTCATGTACTTCAACTTGAAGAAGAAGTTGAACGTCGTCTCCGCCAACGCCCCCGACATCGCCGACACCGCCAGCATCGCCGGCGCGACGAACGACGCGTACGACATGGTCCGCCCGTCCACCGTCAGATCACCGACCAGCGCACCGACGCCGACACCGATCGACAGCAGATACAGCAGCGGCTCGAAGAAACCCGACACCAGCACGATCCAGTACGACGGCCCGGACCGCAGCGCCCCCACGTTCCGGCCGATCACGGCGCCCACCCGGCCGGGGGAGACCCGGGACGCCACCAACGTCGTCACCATCAGTCCTCCAGCCTCCTGCGGAACGCCCGCACCGCCAGGAAAAGACCCGCCGCCGCCCACACCAGCAGATACCCGGCATGCACCACGACCGGCCAGGCCGGGGCCCTGCCGAGCGTCGCCGCCCGGCACAACTCCACCGCATGCCACAACGGCGAGGCGTACGCCAGCGGGCGCAACACCGCCGTGAGCTGCTCAACCGGGAAGAACACCCCGGCGAACAACGTCGAGGGCAGCACGACGAAGCGGAACAGTATCGAGAAGTAACTGTCATGATCGATCGTGGCGGCGAACGCGATCACCGGCGCCGACACCGACACCGTCAGCACCGCGCACACCACGGGAGTGACGAGCGCCCACGGCGAATGCAGCCCACCGAAGAACACCACCACCACCAGGAACGCCACGACGGCGATCGTCACCCGGAAGACCAGGTAGAGCACGTGGCCCCGGACCATGTCCACCGGCTCCACGGGCGTGGCCCGCATCGCGTGATAAGCCCGGACCCACTTGAAGTCACCCAGCACCGAATAGGTCGACTCGCCGATCGCGATCTGGAAGGCCGTCGACGCGAGCACCCCCGGCACGATCCACGACAGGTAATCGACCCCCTGCACCCTGCCGACATAACCACCCACGCCGATCCCGATGCTCAGCAGGAACAGCACCGGAAGCACGAACGAGGAGAACACCGACGCCTGCCACAACCGCCGGTACAACGTCAGATGCCGCTCCAGCACCGCCAGTGTCGGACGCACCCCATGGGCCACAGCCATCTCACTCCACCAACGTCCGGCCCGTCAGATGGAGGAACACATCCTCCAGCGTCGACCGCCGCACCAGCACGCTCGACGGCTCCACCCCCCGCCGATGCATCTCGGCCAGCGCGGCGTCGCCGTCGTCCACGTACACCAGCACCCGATCCGGCAGCGGATCGACCCGCTTGCCCACCCCCTCCAACGCCGCCGCATACCGCGACCCCGCCTCGGGCATGCCGGGAAAACGCAACTCCACGACCTCGGCCGTCGAATAGGTCTCGATCAGCGACCGCGGCGACCCCTCCGCCACGATCCTGCCCCCGTCCATCACGACCAGCCGGTCGCACAACTGCTCGGCCTCGTCCATGTAATGCGTCGTCAGCACCAGCGTCGTGCCCCGCTGCTTGAGCCGGAACAGCCGCTCCCACAACAGGTGACGAGCCTGCGGGTCCAGCCCCGTCGTCGGCTCGTCCAGCAGCACGAGATCGGGCTCGTTGACCATCGCCCGCGCGATCGTCAGCCGCCGCTTCATGCCACCCGACAGCGGCTCCACCTTCCCACTCGCACGGTCGGAAAGCTGCACGAACTCCAGCAGCTCATCGGCCCGCCTGCGGCTCTCCGCCCGCGACAGCCCGAAATACCGGGCGTAGGTCACCAGATTCTCCCGCACCGTCAGGTCGGGATCGAGGTTGTCCAGCTGAGGACACACCCCCAGCCGCGCCCGGATCCGCGGCCCGTCGTGCACGGCGTCCATGCCCAAAATCCGCAGCTCCCCGGCGGTCGGCGTGGACACGCAGCCGATCATCCGCATGGTGGAGGACTTGCCGGCCCCGTTGGGCCCGAGAAAACCGAACGCCTCTCCCGGCGCCACCTCGAGGTCGATCCCGGCGACGGCGGTGAACTCCCCGAAGCGTTTGACCAGGCCACGCGCGTAGATCAGCGGTTGATCAGCCACGATCCGAGACCCTAACCAACGGCCCCGACATTTCCGCAACAGGTTATCCGCGCCCCTGGCGCGGGTCCTGCCCCGCCTCCACGCCGACCACGCGGAAAACCGTCAGACCGCCACCTCATCCAGCAGAATCCGCGCCAGCTCCCGCGGCCGGGAGAACATCGGCCAGTGCCCGGTGTCCATCTCCACCAGCCGCCAGCGCCCGCCCGCCAGCAGACGCCGCACCACGTCATCCGCGTCATCCAGGTCATCGGGCTCTCCACCGTCGTACCGGCACCCGACGTACGTCGCCGGCAGCTCGTCGAGCGGCCGCACGAGCACCGCCGGCTCGACCAGCGTGGCGCCCGGATGCGGCGTAGCCCCGCGCACGATCCGCGCGATCTGGTCCTCGGTCAGATCCTGTCCCTCGAAATGAGCCGCCGTCGCGACCGGCCAGAATCCGCCGTTCTCCGCGAGGCAGGCCCGCAATGCCTCCCCGCCGTCCGGCCACGCCGACGCGAACGACGCTCCGTCAACCGGAACCTCCGCGTCCACGAAGACCACACGGGCCAGCCGGTCACCGATCCTCCCGGCCGCCTGCCCGACAGGAACGCCCGCGTAACTGTGCCCGACCAGCACCACCTCACGCAGATCACGGCGCTCCACCTCGCCGACGACGTCCTGTACGTGGGTCTGCTGACCGGCCGGCACCCCCCGCTTGTCCGCCAGCCCGGACAACGTCAGAGGATGGACGCCGTGGCCCGCCGCACGCAAAAGCGGCGCCACCTCCTCCCACGCCCACGCCCCCAGCCGCGCTCCGGCCACCAGTACGAATTCCGCCATGGCACACACCGTAGCGAGCCCCGCCGGCGGCTCCGCGCCCCCGGCGCGGGGCCCATATCCGGGCACCCTCCGATGGCCGTACGCTGACTTGCGTGAACACGTTCGAGCTGGGCACCGACGGCCCGCGAGTGATCCTCGTCGGCATCGACGGCTCGGAGACCTCCCTGCGCGCCGCCGCCTACGCCTGGGGGCTCGCCCGCCGCCAGGGCTCGCACGTCGTCCTCGTCTACGTCACCAATCCCGGAGCGATCAGCACGATGATGCCGGCCGCGTCGGCCTCGGTGATCGAGGCGGGGGAGGAGGTCGCCGCGGACCTCCTCCGGCAAGTGGAACGCTTCGCCCAGACCACCCACTCGCGTGTCGACTACACCTTCCGCACCGAGTACGGCGACGCCGCCGGCGCCCTCGCGAAGATCGCTGACGAGATCAGAGCAGACGCCGTCGTGGTGGGAGCCTCCACCCAGGCCGGCCACCGCTTCATCGGCTCGGTCGCGTTGCGCCTGGTCCGCGCCGGCCGCTGGCCGGTCACCGTCGTCCCCTGATCCGCCCCGCGTAGCCGGACCGCGGACCGGCTCAGCGGCGCTCCGGCCCGGACACGTCCAGCGCCCGCAGGCCCTCCAGCACCCGCAGCAACGTCGCCTCGTCCGGGCCGTCCGCCCGCGCGGCCACCGGATGCCGCCGGGCCCGCCGCGGCAGCGCCCCCGAAGACGCTTCCGAAGACGTCCCCGCGGTCACCGGCTCCCGCCGCTGCGCCGTCAAGGCCCCCGTCCGCACCCGCGGCCCGTCTCCGGCGTCCGCCGCGCCCCCCGCCAAGGACGGCAGCGCCGCCTCCACCGGCACGATGGCCAGCTCACACCACACGATCTTCCCCCGGTCCGGCGCCGAGTAGTGGCCCCAGCTCCGGGCCAGACTGCCGACCAGCGCGAGCCCCCGGCCGCTCTCGCCCAACTCGCCGCCCGCCTCACCGTCCACATCGCCCTCCGCCGCGCCGAGCGACACCGGTTCGCCGTCGCTGACGTCCCACACCTCGATGAACAGGCTGCCTCGCCCCGGCGCCACCCGGACCCGCAGCGCCACCGTACGCAGGGCCACCGGGAACATCGACGAGGCCATCGGCGGACTGACGACGGCGTCCGTCGCCCGCACCGCGTTCGTCACCAGCTCCGAGACCACCAGCTCCGCCGTCTCGGCCAGATGCGCGAGCTCCCACCCCCGCAACTGGCACCGTACGAACGCGCGCGCCCGGCGCGGGGCGGTCGCGCCCGACCCGAACGCCCTGTACGCGCTGCTGCGGCCCTCCTGCGAAGGGAAAGGAGAGGTCAGCATTCCGCTGAACGGGCGTGGACGGACCGGTCGACGACGACCGGGACGGCCGTTCGGGGAGAACCCATGCCTCCGATCCTCTGTCATGAACGCCGGTAAAGTGACCGGCTTCACGGCATTCGCAGAATTTTCATCCTCCAGTCACCGCCATACCTGACAGAAGACGACAGGAAAACGCGCCACGCTGGACACATGAACGCACACGCCACCGGCACCTTCGACATCACCAGCTGGAACGAACTGGCCACCGACGAGAAGGAAGGCGCCACCTTCGGCCGCAACCACATCACCAAGGCCTTCCACGGCGACCTCGTCGGCACGAGCACCACCGAGATCCTCACCGTCATCACCCCCGACGGCCCCGCCGCCTACGTCGGCGTCGAACACGTCGCAGGCACCCTCCACGGACGCAAAGGCACCTTCGCCCTCCAGCACAGCGCGGCCAGCCACAACGGCGAACAATGGATGAAATGGCAGATCGTCCCCACCAGCGGCACCGGGGAGCTGACCGGCCTCACCGGACAGGGCACCATCCGCGTCGAAGACGGCCACCACTATGTCCTCGACTACACCCTGCCCGACGCCTAACCCGCTCTCATCCGGGTAGCCGCCGGTCCATGGTGAAATCCGCTGACCGGCGAACCACGGACGAGGCCGCCGCCCCGGCAGAGCCCGCCTCCGCCGCTCCCGCCACCCCCCGCACCGCGGCACGCCCCACCGGCCGCACCACTGACGGCCACACCAGGGCCCCGCGCGTCGCCGTCATCGCGCACCGCAAGAAGACCCTCGGCGGCGGCCTCGACGAGCTGCGCAAGCTCATCACCGGCTACGACATCGCCGACCTGCTCTGGTACGAGGTCCCCAAGAGCAAGAAGGCCCCCAAGAAAGTCCGCCAAGCCCTCAAGGACGGCGCGGAGCTGTTCTTCCTCTGGGGCGGCGACGGCACCGTCCAACGCTGCGTCGACGCCCTCGCCGGCAGCGGCGCCACCGTCGCCATCGTCCCCGCAGGCACCGCCAACCTCCTCGCGCGCAACCTCGGCATCCCCGAAGACCTGCCCGAGGCCGTACGCATCGGCTTCGAGGGCCGCCGCGCCAAACTCGACCTCGGAAAGATCAACGGCGAGCACTTCGCGGTCATGGCGGGCGTCGGCCTCGACGCCGAAATGATCGCCGACGCCGACCGCGGCCTCAAGGACCGCCTGGGCCGCCTCGCCTACATCTGGACCGGGCTACGCCACGTCGGCGGCGCCGTCACCCCCATGAAAATCAGAATCGACGGCACCGACTGGTTCGAGGGCGACGCCAGCTGCGTCCTCGTCGGCAACGTCGGCACCGTCACCGGCGGCATCGACGTCTTCGAAGACGCCCGCTCCGACGACGGCTGGCTGGAAGTCGGCGTCTCCACCGCGGAAGGCCCCATCCAATGGGCCCGGACCCTCGGCCGCATGAGCGCCGGCAACGCCGAAAAATCCCCCTTCGTCCGCATCACCCGCGCCAAGAAGATATCGGTCAAACTTCAGGACCCCAAGACGTACGAACTGGACGGGGGAGCCCGCGACCAGGTCAGAAACATCAAGGTCAAAGTCGTCCCCCAGGCCATCACGGTCTGCCTGCCCGACACCACCGCATGACCACCGCGGCCCCCGCGAACGACCGACGAGAGCATCAGTCGAGGGACAGCCCCGCGGCCGGAGTCACCCGGGCGGCCCGGCGTGTCGGGACGACAGCGGCGACAAGCCCGGCAAGGGCGACGATGACAACCACGACGACGAGCGACCACCAGGGGACCCGCATGGCGGCGCCGCGCAGAGCCCGCGTCACCACCGTCTCGTAGCCCACCCAGGCGAACCCGACGCCGATCACGGTGCCAAGCACAGTGGCCACCACCGACAGCAGCACCGCCTCGGTCGCCAGCATCCACCGCAGCCGCCCGCGGGTGAGCCCGAGCGCGCGCAGCATCGCGTGCTCACGGGCCCGCTCGAGCACGGACAGCCCCAAAGTGTTCGCGATCCCGATCAGCGCGATCACGACGGCGATCCCGAGCAGTCCGAGCGCCGACCAGGTGTAGGTCCCCAGCTGCCGGTCCAGCGACTCCCAGGTCCGCAACCCGTTCTCAACCGTCGCACCAACCGGATCCGCCAGCTCGTCCAGGGCACCGCCGAGCCGAGCCGAGCCGGGTCGGCGCCGGAAGCGGCGCGGATCCACACGGCACGCGGCTCGGGAGCGTCGGTGAGCATCGCCAGCGTCTCCGGCGCGACCACGCCGGCCGGGCCCCAGCCGGTGCCGAAGACCACCCGCAGCCAGGCTCGCCGCTCGCCGGCGCGCACCATGACCCGCTCACCGGACCGGAGACTCAGGCCCTTGCCGAAAGCCTCGGAATCGATCCTGGTCCTCCCCGGATCGACCCGGGCGAACGCCCCGCCGTCACGCGCCACCCACGCCGCGGCCGGCGCGGCCACCACCGGAATCGGCTGGTCGAACCCACCCGGGCCATCACGCCGAAGAAGTGAGCGCGACATCGACGGGATGGTCCCTGCCGATCTGCTCATCCACCGCCGAACGCCATGTGGCCATCCCGGTGAGTACGGCGCTCGTCAAGGTGACGCCGACCAGAAGGGAGGCAGCCGTGGTGGCGGTCCGGCGCGGATTGCGCACAGCGTTCGCGGTCGCCAGCCGCCCGGCGGGGCCGAGCAGCGCGCCGGCGATCCGAACCAGGCGGGGGACGAGCACCGGCCCGAAGAGAAGTACACCGGCGAACACCGATCCTCCGCCTGCCACCATGAGCGCCGTACTGCCCTCGACCTCGCCACCCCCAGCAGAGCCGGCCCGGCGACCAGAAGGAACGCGGCGACCGCCGGCCGCACCCGGCCGATGGCCGTGCGTACACCGACCCCGCCATCCGGGCGCAACGCCGCCAGCGGGCTCACCCGGACCACACGCCGGGCCGGCAACCAGGACGCGACCATGGTGACCACCAAGCCGACCACGAACCCCCCAGCAGCCAGGGCACGGGCACCCCGGCGGCACCCATCGGGACGGCGGGCACGAGACCGTTCATCAAAGCGATCAGCCCATAGCCGAGACCGACACCGGCCAGTGTCCCCGCCAGCGACGCGAGCACCCCGACGACAGCCGCCTCGCGGCGCACCGAACGCACCACCTGCCGCCGGGTCGCCCCGACACAGCGCAACAGCGCGAAGTCGCGAAGTCGTTGCGCGAACAGAATGGAGAACGTGTTCGCGACGACCAGGACCGACACGAACAGCGCGATACCGGCGAACAACACCAGCATCACCGACAAGCTGTCCACCCTGTACTGGACATAAGTCAGCCGCTCCGCGGCGAACCCCTCCGGCGACTGCGCCTTCGCGCCTTCCGGAAGCCGGCCCACCTCCCCGCGCACCGCCACCGCGGTCAGATGGAGCCGGTCACGCCACTGCAGCAACTGCGGCCAGGTGACGTACATCGAGGCCTGGGCCGGGGGAGAGGGCGACTCCACGAGACCGACCACTCCCACGTCGCGCCCGTCGGCGCCCTCGCCGATCCGAACCCGGTCGCCGAGCTCGACGTTCTCGGCCAGGGCGAAATACACGTCCACCACCGCCTCGCCCATGCCCGCCGGGAAGCGACCCGAGCTGAGCTTCTGCCAGCGCCACTCCTCAACGGTGGAGATCGGCCCCACGGTCGTCCCGGACAGCCGCCGCCCGTTCACACGCACCGGCAAAGTCGCCCGGCCGGTCGCGGCCGCGTTCCCACCCTGCCGCTCGGCGAACGCGATCGCGGCCTTCGGGTCCAGCTCGGACGCCGGCCATCTCGCCGCCGAGACCACCTGGTCGGCATTGCGGTACGGCGCCCCCAGGCCGTCCATGAGCCCGCTACGCGCCCCGGACGTGAGCACGCCGACCACGACCACGACGACGAAGGCGACCGCGACGGCGACGGCGACGGCGACGGCGACCGCGATCACCGCCGCCACGTACCTGCGGGCGTTGGTACGCAGCGACGCGAGGAAGACGGTACGCATCAGACGATCCGCCCGTCCTGCATGGCGACCACGCTGTCGGCGTACGCCGCCGCGTCCCGCTCATGCGTGACCATCACGACGGTCTGCCCGAGCTCGCGCGCCGACCGGCGCAGGTGATCCAGCACCTCCGCCGACGTGGTGCTGTCCAGGTTCCCGGTGGGCTCGTCGGCGAACAGCAGGTCCGGCTGGGTGATCAGCGCCCGGGCGATCGCGACCCGCTGCTGCTGGCCGCCGGACAGCTCCGCGGGCCGGTGACCCAGCCTGTCGGCCACGCCGAGGACATAGGCGAGCATCCGCGCGCGTTCCCGCGCCGCGCCGTCGATCCGGCGACCGCCCAGCTCAAGCGGGAGCACGATGTTCTCGCCCGCGGTCAGCATCGGCAGCAGGTTGAACGACTGGAACACGAAGCCGACATGCTCGCGTCGGAAGACCGTGAGCGCGTCGTCATCGAGTGAACCGAGGTCGATGCCCGCCACGGTGACGGTGCCGCCGCTGGGGTGGTCGAGTCCGGCCAGGCAGTGCATCAGCGTGGACTTGCCCGACCCGCTCGCCCCCATGATCGCGGTGAACCTGCCTCGGGGGAGGTCGAGGTCGACGCCGCGCAAGGCATGCACCTGGGCATCGCCCTGGCCGTAGGTCTTGGTCAGGTTCCGCGCGCCGGCGGCCACGGTCGGTTCGCTGTAGTCCATGCCCGCAGTCAAGGCGGCGCGGTGTTGCCGGCACGTATGAGATTTTCGATACGCCGACGACATGCGCTCACCCGTAGCCTCGAGAGCGTGCGTGTGCGGATCGTCAAGGACGAGCCCTACCTGGCGGAAGCCGTCCGCCACGGCCTACGCCTGGCAGCGATCGCCGCCGACATCGCCGGTGACGGCGACACCGCCCTGGAACTGCTGAGCGTCAACGCCTACGACATCGCCGTCCTCGACCGCGACATCCCCGGCCCTTCCGGCGACGAGATCGCCAAACGCATCGTCGCCTCCGGCCGCGGCACCCCCATTCTCATGCTCACCGCCGCCGACCGGCTCGACGACAAGGTCTCCGGATTCGAACTCGGCGCCGACGACTACCTCACGAAGCCGTTCGAACTCCGCGAACTCGTCCTCAGGCTCAGAGCACTCGACCGCAGGCGCGCCTACAACAGGCCGCCCGTGCGGGAGATCGCGGGCCTGCGGCTGGATCCGTTCCGCCGCGAGGTCTACCGCGACGGCCGCTACGTCGCGCTCACCGGCAAGCAGTTCGCCGTGCTCGAAGTGCTCGTCGTCGCCGAAGGCGGGGTCGTCAGCCACGACGAACCTTGTGCACAACGCCATCGTGCACAACCTGCCCGAACAGGGCACCGCGTGGGTCACGACCGGCGTCCGCCCCGAGACCGTGATGCTCACAGTCGAAAACAGCGGCGAAACGCTGCCCCCGGAGTCGGTCGCGACACTCACCGAACCGTTCCAGCGCGGCACCGGAAGAATACGCGGCGACCACGCGGGCGTCGGCCTCGGCCTGGCAATCGTCAAGAGCATCATTCACGCGCACGACGGGTCTCTCACCATCGTCCCGCGCCCCGCGGGCGGGCTCCGTATCGTCGTCCAACTGCCCACCTCGCCCGGCCGCGACCGGCTGAAGGGCGGGGGAGAGGGTGATCGCGGAAAGTGACCACACTCTCACGGGTGAGTCCGTGTGCGCCCGGGAAGGCGGGGGAGAGGCGCGGGGAGCGTGGCAGAGCGGGCCGGTCCCAGCGGTGGAAAGCAGGTCACCAGAGCCGGCGGGCCGGAAGCGGACGATCCGCAGGTGCGCAACCTCGTCGAGAGCCGGCAAATCGAACACGGGCGGGGGAGTCTCCAACCGGTCGGCGGCCGAACGACGTGTGGCGCCGCAGACCCGCCGCGAGAGGGGCGCCGCCGTCCGCGAAGCCAGGCCGCGGGAGTGCTCGTCCGCACGAGCGCGACGATCGCAAGCCCCGTGGCGCGGCACCGCCACGCCATCGGGCCCGCCGTTCGGCGCCGCGACATGGACGCTCGGACGCCCTCGCGCGGCGATGTCCGCGATACGGGCGGCGAGTCGGTCGTAGAGCCAGGAGAGTGGCCTGGAGGAGGGCCGCCAAATCGCTTACTTGACATAATGTTCATTATCGAGCAATGCTGGAAGGGGCACGAAGGGCCGTTGGCCTGGAGTTTCGGACGCTCCTTCAAGGTGCGCATGACACCGTCTCCGTGCTGGTGCCGCGACGAGGGCCGTCAGCCGATCTGCTCGACCAGTGCGACGACGATGCCTCCGGGCCGCGGACGCGACAGAGCCGGCAGCCACCCTCAGGGCGCACGAGTTCGCCGACGAGTTCGGCGGCGTGGATGCGCAGGCGGGCGATGACGTCGACGATGCCGAGGTTGTTCCTCCACTGGATCGTCATGGTGGTCCTCTCCTCCTCCGTCGCGCGGCCCGTCGTCGCCACTGGCGTACCCGGGACGGAGCCGGTGCCGCATTCTCGGCACCCGAGGTCCACGATTCTCCTTCTGGACGCCCACGTCGCCGAACGAGAACCCGCCCGTCCTCTGCGATCACGACAAAGGTCCCTATTCTGATCGCAGGCATCTATAAACCGTCATACCGGACAGAAGGTGGATTCTGTCCGGTATAAGTGGCTACCAGTCGCTATGAGGGCTTTGATTCGGTTTGCAGAGGCGGTTCCTGTCCCCTGCTCAGGAACCGCCGCGCGCCGCGCAGCGTGGTCCGAAGGCGCCGCTGCGTCATGGCGCACTCCAGTCGCACATCCAGCGGTCCGGGCACGGCGGTGTCCGCTCGCCTGCCCGAAGGCAGACTGTCCGCGTCGAGGCCGTCACGCCGGGCGATCAACAGCCCGAGCTCGAACCGGCTCACCGCATCGGTTCCGGCGAGATGATGGATGCCGTGGTATCCGGATGCGGCGAGTTCGAGGAGCGCCGCAGCCAGATCGGCGACGTGCACCGGACATCGGACATCGTCGGTGAACAGCACTCCTTTCTGTCTGCCGCCGGCCAGTGCGTGCACCAGCGCCTCGTGCGAGGAACCACCGTCCCCGATGATCAGGGAGGTCCGGGCTATGACCGCCGTTGGCGCGATCGCGCTCACCGCTGTCTCGGCAGCGGCCTTGGCCGCACCATAGGGGGTGATCGGGTCGGGGACGCAGGTCTCGTCATAGTGGATCGCGGCGCCCGAGAAAACCGCGTCGCTGGACACCTGGACCAGGCGCCCGCCGGCCGCGGTGGCGGCGAGAGCCACGTTCACGGCTCCGATGGCAGTGGTCGCCCAATCCGTCTGCCGGTACGCGGCGTTGACGACCACCTCCGGCCGGAATGCGCCGACCAGTGCGTCGGCGTCCTCGCGCCGGCGTACGTCGAGCGGCAACCAGTCGACGCCGGCGGTCTCTCCTGGTCGGGTGAGGTAGGTCGCCGCCACCTCATGCCCGGTCGCCACACACTGCCGGGCGAGTTCACTGCCGAGAAGACCACTGCCCCCGACGATGAGGAATCTCATGGCCGGTCACCCTAGTTGAGCAATCGCTTCCCATCCCCCGGAACCGCCGCGCAGCGTGGTCCGAAGCGGCCGCTGAGTCAGCAGCACATCAGACGCGCATCGAGCGGACCGGGCGCGGCGGTGTCCGCTCGCTGGGCCGATGGCGGCCGGTCCTCGTCGAGGCCGTCACGCCGGGCGGTGAGCGACCCCGGCTCGTTTCGGCTCGCCGCGTCGGTTCCGGCGACCCGGTGGACGTCGTGGTGCTCGGACGCGGCGAGTTCGAGCAGCGCCGCGGCCAGATCGGCGACGTGCACGGGGCGCGGCACGTCGTCGGTGAACAGCACTCCGCTCCCCCAGTCCGTGGCCGGGGGATGCGCCGGCGCCTCGTGCGGGCAATCACCGTCGCCGGTCAGCAGGCAGGTCCGGGCTGTCACCGCGGCCGGCGCGATCGCGTTCATCGCTGTGACGGCTGCGGCGGCGCCGTTCGGGGTGATCGCGCCGGTGACGCTGGTCTCGTCGTAACGCGTCGCGGCATCGGAGAAGACCGTGTCGCCGGCCATGTGCACCAGGCGCGCGCCGGTCGCGGAGGCGGCCAGAGCGACGTTCGCGGCTCCGGCCGCCGTGGTCGTCCAGTCGGCCTGCCGGTACGCGGCGTTGACGACCATCTCTGGTTTGTGTGCGCCGATCAGAGCGCCGACGTCCTCGCGCCGGAGCATGTCGAGCGGCGCCCACTCGACGTCCACGATCTTTCCTGGCCGCGTGAGGTAGGTCGCGACGACCTCATGCCCGGCCGCCGAACACCGCCTCGCCAGTTCGCTGCCGAGAAGGCCGCTGCCGCCGACGATGAGAACTCTCAAGGCGGATCACCTCATCAGGAAGTCGGAGGACGCGCTCAACCGCGGGCGAGTGCCAGCGCGTCGTCGGGGACGGTGCGTGTGGTCTTCCGGCGGGTGGCGAGTGTGAGGAGCAGCGAAGCCCCCGTGAGCGCCAGGCCGTACCAGACGACGCTCGTGACGCCCAGGTGGTCGACGAACTGTCCGCCGAACAGCGCTCCGAGGGCGATGGAGGTGTTGTACGCCATCGTGTTGAGCGACATCGCGGCTTCGAAGGTGTCGGGCGCGGCGGCCTGCGTCATGTTGACCTGGCACAGCTGGACGACGCCGAAGGACGCTCCCCAGAGGATCAGCGTGACGATCGAACCGGCCTGTCCGCCGGCGATCGTGAGCAGGAACAGCATGGACATCACGAGGCCGGCGCAGCCGACGATGAAGCTGCCCCTCAGGTTCCTGTTGGCCGTGTATCCGGCGATGAAGTTCCCGGCCGCGCCTCCGGCGCCGTAGACCATCAGCACCACGGTGATGAAGAAGGGCGCGGCGGATGCGCTCTGCTCAAGGTAGGGGCGCACGAACGTGTACGTGCCGAAGTGGCCGAGGACGAAGAGGATGACGGTGAACAGCACCAGACGCAGGGGCACGTTCTTCAGCGGGAGGCTGAAGACTTCGCGCACCGAGACGGCGTTCGTCGACGGCAGCGACGGGATGACGGCGACGACCGCGAGGAACACCAGCGCTCCGAGGCCGGCCCAGATGAGGAACGTGGTTCGCCAGCTGGTGAGGCTTTCCAGGATTGTTCCCAGCGGCATGCCCACGACCGCGGCGACCGAGATGCCGGACATGACGGTCGCGGCCGCCCTGCTGGCGTGACGTTCGGGGACCAGGCGCATCGCCATGCTCACGCCGATGGCCCAGAACACCCCGTTGGCGAATCCCATGATGAGCCGCGTTGCCAGGACCAGGGGATAGTTCGGCGAGATGGCGGTGATCACGTTTCCCAGGGTCAATATCGCCAGGAGCGTGGACAGCAGGACGCGCCGGTTGACGCGCCTGGTCCAGGCGACGATGAAGGGCACGCCGAGTCCGGCCGAGACGCCGTAGAGCGTGACCATCAGCCCGGCGATGCCCACGGATATGTGCAGGCTGGTGCTCACCGGGGTCAGCAGGCCGACGGGCATGAGCTCGGTCGTGAGGAAGACGAAGAGGCTGGCTGTGATCGCTGCGACGCCGAGCCATGGTTTCAGGGGCGAGTGCGTGGTTTCCGTCATGGTTCAAGGGTGCGCGAGCATCGATCTATGAGTCCAACACATAATTTTCATTGCTATCTATCGTGATGCATGATTGTCGGGTGGAACTGCAGCAGCTGAGGTATGTCGTCGCGGTCGCGGAGACCAGCAACTTCACCCGTGCGGCCGAGCGCTGCCGGGTGGTGCAGTCGGCGCTCAGTCATCAGATCGCCGCTCTGGAGCGGGAGCTGGGCGCACGGCTGTTCGAGCGCACGAGCCGCCGCGTACGCCTGACACCGGCCGGGGAGGCGTTCCTGCCCGCGGCCCGGGAGTGTCTGGAGGCCGCGGACCGGGCGCGGGCCGAGGTGGCGGCCGTCGGCGGGGAGATCCTGGGGCGGCTCGCCGTCGGGGCCATCCCCACCCTGGCGGCCGTCGACCTTCCGGTCGCCCTGAGGGACTACCGCCGGCGCTATCCGCGGGTGCACATCACGCTCACCTCGGCGGGCAGCGAAAGCTTGATCGAGCGGGTCCGGCAGGGCGGCGTCGACGTCGCGTTTCTCGGCCTGCCGCCCCGGATGGAACCCAAGGGCGTGCAGAGTCGCCGCCTCGGCGGAGGTGAGCTGGTCGCCGTGGTCGCGCCCGGTTATCACCGGACGGAGACCGAGGTGGATCTGCGGAGTCTGGCGGACGAGCCGTTCATCGACTTCCGCGCTGGAGCGGCCGGGCGGGCACAGTCCGACGAGGCCTTCGCCGCGGTGGGGGTGCGGCGTGACGTGCCCTTCGAGGTGTCGTCGGCCGAACTCATGGTCGACCTGGTACGGCAGGGCCTCGGCGTCGGCATGCTGCCGGCCGCGTTCGCGCCGCGCTTTCCCGACCTGCGTGTCATTCGTCTTCGCGATGCTCCCACCCGGGTGGAGCACCTGATCTGGGACAACCGGCCGTCCCCGGCGGCGCTGGCCTTCCTGGAGCTGATCGGCGCCGATCGGGCGGAGGCGTCTCCCGGTTGAGCCGCGCGGCGTTCCTCACCGGCCGTGGTCGTCCTCGTCTCGTACGGTGAAGCCGCCCCGGCCGTCGAAGGTCACCGTGTGGACCGCGTCGAACCCGTCCTGCGGGCGTGGGCGGCGCAGGCGTTCCACCGTGGCGAGGATGCCGACTTCGGGCACCCGGGCGCGGCTAGAAGGTGGACTTGCCCGACGTCTGCGGTCCGACGAGCACGGCGACCTCCCGGGCCGTGACGCCCGCGGGTCGCGTGCCGGGGGGTCACGCCTTCTCCCCCGGCGAGCTGTGGGTGGGAGCCGGGGCCGCGCCGGGGTCTGCTGTGATCACGCCTACGATCTTGGGATGGACGAAGAGGAGCTGACCGGGGGCGGGGTCAACCGCGTCGTCCGGGTGGGAGGCACGGTGCGCCGGCCGGCCCGCCGGTGGACGCCGGTGGTGCACGCCCTGCTCGGCCATCTGGCGGCGGTGGGGTTCGGCGGCGCGCCGAGAGCTCACGGGTGTGACGGCGAGGGCCGGGAGGTCCTGGATTTCGTCCCGGGTGAGGTGCCGGACTATCCCCTGCCGTCGTACGTGACGGCGGATGAGGCGCTGGTCGCCGTGGGGACGCTGCTGCGGGACTACCACGACGCGACGGTGGGCTTCGCGCCCGCGGAGGACGCCGGGTGGTACTTCCCCGCGCGGGCTCCGGCGGAGGTCGTCTGCCATGGTGACGTGGCGCCGTACAACTGTGTGTTCCGGGAGGGGCGGCCGGTGGCGTTCATCGACTTCGACACCGCGCATCCGGGGCCGCGGGTGTGGGATGTGGCGTATGCCGCCTACCGGTTCGTGCCGATGCATGATCCCGGCCGGGACGGGAGCGCTCCGGGAGTGGAGGAGCAGGCGCGGCGGCTGCGGGTGTTCGCCGACGCCTACGGGCTCGTGGCGGAGGACCGGGAGGTGCTGGTGGAGACCGCGCGGGCCCGGCTGGAGCATCTGGTGGCCCACATGCGTGCCGAGGCCGCGGCGGGTCACGAGGCGTTCGCCGCTCATGTCGCGGAGGGGCACGATCTGCTGTATTTCACCGACAGCGCGCATATGGCCCGTCATGAGGGGCTGTTCCTGGAGGCGCTCTCGCCGGAGGGGCGGGACGGCAGGGTGGGGATGTCGGCGGGATAGAGCGAGAGCAGCAGCCCGTACGGCTCGCCCGCGGAGGACGGGGTGCCGCCGGGAGGGGGCAGCAGGGCGCGAAGCTTGGTGATGAGGGCGCGGGCCTCGTCCTGGGTGAGCCACAGGTGGTTCAGCAGGGTGTGCTCGGCCTGGCCCGGCCGGGCGGGCAGCATCTCGTCGAGGGCGGCTCTGATGAGGAAACCGGGGCCTGCGGTGGCCTCCTCGTGCAGGCGGAAGCCCCGGCTGACCAGGGCGAGGGTCTGTTCGGTGCCGCCGCGTACGTGCCGGGTGCCGGCGAGGTGGACGATGCCCGCTTCGCGCAGGACTCGGATGTGGTAGCCGACGGTGCCTTTGGCGGCCCGCAGTGCCGTGGCCAGCTCCCCCAGTGTCGCGGGGCGCTGGCGGAGAAGGTTGACGATGCGGTGGCGGACGGGGTGGCCGAGGGCCTTGAACTGGGCGGGGGTACGTAGCTCCAGAAGGTCGGGGTCGTGCGGGGGCGTTGAGGGGCGCTCCCCCGTCGTCGTCTCGTCGGTCACGGAGAAAGTGTCGAGGATGGTCGACGCTTTGACAAACGGGTGGGCGGGACAGCACAATCGCCGGACCAGAAGCGTCGAGCATTCTCGACGCTTGATGCCTCACGTGGAGGAAGCCGATGCCTCATTCGACGGCGCGCGTCGTCACCGACAGGCCCGAGCGCTACATCAGGCAGCTCGTATCGCACATGGGCCACAAGGTGGAGGCCGTGCTCGGCGGCGACGGACGGGCGGTGATCGAGCTGGGGGCCGGGCGCTGCGTGCTGCGGCCGTGCGCCGGCGGATTCGAAATGATCGCGACCGCCGGCGGCGAGGAGTCGCTGACCGGCGTGCGGGACGTCGTGACCCGTCACCTGCTGCGGTTCGCCACCCAGGAGGAGCTCGTGGTCGACTGGTCGCCGCCCGTCGGGGGCGACGCGGTGTGGGACCTGTCCCCCGTCGTGGACGACTACCTGCTCACGCACTGCTCCCCGCCGGACGAGGTGCTGCGGGATCTGGTGGTCAGGACGCGGGAGGAGACGGGCGGCGCGGCCGGGATGCAGATCTCTCACGACGAGGGCGCGCTGCTGACGATGCTGGTGCGGATGTCGGGCGCCCGCCTGGCGGTGGAGGTGGGGGTGTTCACCGGTTACTCCTCGATCTGCATCGCCCGGGGGCTGCCGCCGGACGGGCGCCTGCTGGCGTGCGACGTGAGCACGGAGTGGACGTCGATCGCCAGGAACTACTGGGAGCGGGCGGGTGTGGCCGGTCGTATCGACCTGCGGATCGGGCCGGCGCTGGAGACGCTGCGTGCGCTTCCGGCCGAGCCGGTCATCGGTTTCGCGTTCATCGACGCCGACAAGGAGAGCTATCCGGACTACTACGAGGAGGTGGTGACGCGGCTGAGCCCGGGCGGCCTGGTCGTGCTCGACAACGTGTTCCAGGGTGGGCGTGTGTTCGACCCGGCCTTCCAGGGGGAGGCGCAGGTGGCCGTCCGCCGCCTGAACGAGACGATCGCGCAGGACGAGCGGGTGGAGTCGGTGATGCTGCCGGTGCGTGACGGCGTCACCGTCGCCCGGCGGGTGGGCTGACCGGCAGGCGCCGGGTCACCCGGCCGGCGATCACGTCTGTCGTTCACCCTAGCCGGAAGGGCTGACTGTTCCGTGGGGCGGGGTTTACGATCATCACATGTTCGGCTTGGGCATGGTCGAGGTATTGATCCTCGCCGTCATCGTGATCGCGCTTCTCGGTGTGGCACTCGCGGCCGTGCGGGCCGGCGCCCGCCCCGCCGGGCCGCTCGCGTGGCGCAGCCCCGGGCTGCTGCCGCCGGTGTCGGCCGATCTGCAGCACCGGGTGCGGGAGCTGTACGCCGAGGGCAAGAAGATCGAGGCGATCAAGCTGATCCGCGAGCAGACCGGGCTGGGTCTGAAGGAGGCCAAGGACCTGTCCGAGGCCCTGGCGTCGGGGCGGCCGCTGCCGGTGGCCCCGGGCCACGCGCGGCCGGATCTGGCGTCGCGGGTGCGGGAGCTGAAGGCGGCCGGACGCGGCGAGCAGGCGGTGTTCCTGGTGCGCGGCGAGACGGGCATGGGCCAGTCGGAGGCCGAGCGGTTCGTCGACGCGATCGACGCCGTCGACGCGGAGGGCGGCGAGGCGTAGGAGGCCGCCCTCCGGGTGCCGGTTGTCGGTGCGGCTCGGTACGGTGTCGATCATGCTGCCCGCACAGGTGAACAGGGTGACCGTGCAGGAGGCCGCGGACCGCTACGTGGAGCTGGTCCGGGCCAAGACGCTGACCGGGGGGCTGTCGCCCGCCACGGCCGAGGTGTACGCGCGTGACGTGGCCACGTTCGTACGGCTGGCCGGGCCGGACCGGGTGCTGGACGACCTGACCGGCGAGGATGTGGACGCGGTGCTGCTGGCCTTCGCGCGCAAGCCGGACGAGCGCAGAAAGAGCGACGAGCGGGGGAAGGGCACGGGGAAAGGCGCGGGACAGAGCGCGGCGTCGCAGGCGAGGTTCCGCCGGTCGGTGTCGGCGTTGTTCCGGCACGCGACGTCGGCGGGGTGGGTGCATCTGGATCCGATGGCGGCCTCGTCGGTGCGGGCGCGGGAGCGGGGCGGGCTGCGGCCGGAGCGGCGGGCGCTGACGCGGGAGCAGGCCGAAGGCCTGATCGAGGCGGCCGGCTCCCCCTCTGGGCCGCCTCCGGAGGCGGAGCCGGCGGGTTCCGGCGTGGGGCGCCGCCGCCGCCGGGCGGACCAGCGGACCGAGGTGCGTGACGCGCTGGTGGTGCTGCTGCTGACCACGGTGGGCCCCCGGGTGTCGGAGCTGGTGCGGGCCAACGTGGAGGACTTCTACACCAACGACGGGGTGCGCTATTGGCGGATCTTCGGCAAGGGCGGGCGGACCCGTGACGTTCCGCTGCCCGATGCCGTGGCCGCGGCGTTCGACGCTTACCTGGCGGTCCGGCCGGGCGGGAACGGCGAGAAGGCGCTGTTGCTGTCGTGGCGGGGCAGGCGGCTGGCGCGGGGCGATGTGCAGGCGGTCATCGACCGGGTGCAGCGGCGGGTGGATCCCGGGCAGCGGCGGGCGGTGACGCCGCACGGGTTGCGGCACACGACGGCGACGCATCTGCTGGCGGACGGCACGGACATGGACGCGGTACGACGGGTACTGGGACACAGTGATCTGTCGACGCTGGGCCGTTACCGGGACGACCTGCCCGGAGAGCTGGAGATCGCGATGGGGTCGCATCCGCTGCTGCGCCGCCGGCGCGGCCAGGCCGGGCCGGACACGCCCTGAGCGTCGCGCTGATGGGTGAGTGGCCTTCCGGCGCGCGGTGGGCAGGTGGCGCATTCGGCGCGCGGTGGGCGGGTGGCGCATTCGGCGCGCGGTGGGCGGGTGGCGCATTCGGCGCGCGGTGGGCGGGGAGCGTCAGCGCCGCGCCGGGTCTGCTCGCCTTCACCGGCGCGATCGGCACCGCGGAGCCGCACGCGCACGCCGCGGTGCAGGTGCTGCTGGTCACCGAGGGGAACGTGGAGCTGGTCGACGGCAGCGGGCGGCGGCAGCGGCAGGTGGAGGCCGCGATCATCCCCACCGGGGTCCGGCACGAGCTGCTGGCCGGTCCGGGCGCGCACGGCCTGCTGGCTTACCTGGATCCGGCGGGCCGCGCGGGGCGTGCGGCCATGGCCCGCGTCCGATCGGGCGGCGGCGATCCGCAGGCCGTGGGCACGTGGCGCGGTGCCGCCGAGCCGGTTGTGGGCGAGCCGTTCGGGGCGGCGATGGACGACGAGGTGCCCGGGGCCGGGCCGGGTGAGCTGCCCGCGGTGCTCGTGCGTGCCCTGGACCTGATTCCGCAGCTGATCAGCGGACCGCTGCTGCTGAGTGAGCTGGCGGCTCGGGTGGGGGTGTCGGCCAGCCGCCTGGGTCATCTGTTCGCCGAGCATCTGCAGCTGCCCTATCCGGCGTGGCGGCGCTGGGCGCGGCTTCTGCACGCCATCGAGGCGGTCCGCGACGGCGCCGGCCTGACGGAGGCCGCGCACGCGGCCGGGTTCGCCGACAGCGCCCATCTGACCCGCACCTGCCGGGCCATGTTCGGCATCACCCCCAGCCACGCCGTTGCCGCCGCGCACTGGAGGTCCGCCGGTCGCGGGGGCCGGTGAAGGGCTTCAGCGGATCCGTTCAAGCCGCGAGCGGTGCCGCGCCGCCACAGTGATGGGCATGTCCGTTCCTGTCTTCACTGCTTTCGCCGTTACCGCGCGCGCCGCCGTACGGGGTGCCGTGCGTTACGGCTATGTCCCGCTGATGCTGCTCGGCGTCAACGGCGCGGCCGTCGCGCTGGCCTCCGCCGGTGCCGCCGAGCTGTGGCTGTTCGTCCTGCTGCCGGCCGCCGTCGGCGTGTCGTTCTGCGCCGAGCGCATCGTGCCGTATGAGACCGGCTGGAACACCTCTCGTGGCGATGCCGGGCGTGATGTCGCGCATGGCCTGGTCAACGAGAGCCTGATCCTGGTCGGTGTCGCGGTCATCCCGCTGCTGGCCGCCGTCGTCCCCGCCGCGGGGTTGTGGCCGGGCGGCTGGCCGTTCGTGGTGCAGGTGCTGCTGGCTGTGGTGGTCGCCGATGCCGGGATCACCCTGTTTCACTACGGCAGCCACAAGGTCGGCGCGTTGTGGCGTTTCCACGCCGTGCATCACTCCGTGACACGCTTCTACGGCCTGAACGGCCTGATGAAGCACCCGGTGCACCAGACGATGGAGATGGCCGCGGGGGTCGTTCCGCTGCTGCTGATCGGCCTGCCCGTCCGGGTCGCCTCGGTTTTGGCCCTGGCTGTGGCGGTCCAGCTGTTGCTGCAGCACTCCAACGCCGACTATCGCGTCGGCCCGCTCAGGTATGTCCTGGCGCTCAACGAGGGGCACCGCTTCCATCACCTGAAGTGGGCGGGCGTCGGTGACGTCAACTTCGGGTTGTTCACCTTGGTCTGGGACCATCTGCTCGGCACCTACTCCTACGACCCCGGGCGCCGCTTCACCTCAGAGCTGCTCGGCATGGCGGCCAAGCCCCACTATCCGAGCGCGTATCTGGCCCAGCTGGCCGAGCCGTTCAGGGCGTCCGGCGCCTGCCATGCCGCCCCGGGGCAGGGAGGCACGGGGCAGGCAGGCACAGGGCAGGCAGGCACGGGGCGGCGGGCGCCCGCGCTTCACTGACGCCCGCCGTCTTTCGTGGCACTCCCCCGGCCGCGTCGTTGCGCGGGATCGTCGAGCCGGGCCGCTCAGGCGGGGCGTACGGGCTGGCGCAGGATCGTGCGCACGTCCGCGGAGTCGGCCTCCTGGACGCCGGTGAGATAGAGCTCGTGGTGCAGGCCGGCCGGGACGAGGCCGTGGGCGTGCATGAACTCCTCCATGAGCGTGAGCGACTTCGGCTCCTCGGCGAAGGGTCCGTGGTGGGTCATCTGGACGCACCGCCCGTCGGTGAAGGTGACGAGCTGGACGGCGCCGACGCCGGGCGTGGGGCGGGCGGCCTCGCGGGCCTGTTCGGCGAGGGCGGGGTCGAGGCCGGCGGGCAGGCGGAGGAACAGGTGCCAGTGCCACTCGTCCCTGGGGACATCGAGGGGGTGGCGGGTGGTGTCCTCGACCCACCAGCGGCCTTCGAGCACGGGCATGGGCAGTCCTCCGGCGAGGCCGGTCAGGGGTCCTGCCACGGCGTACAGCGCGGTGATCGCGGCGAGGTGCGCCGATCCTCCGGGGGCGCCGCGTCCGGTGACGCCGAGCCCCGTGACGGGGCCGAACTCGGCGAGCTCGGGGGTGTCGGCGGCCGAATACCAATCGGTCAGGTGGTTCATTCTTCGTCCTCCAGCCGGATCATCAGGTGGGTGATCAGCCGCTCGGGCGGGGTGGTCGCGGGGTCGGAGACGTAGGCCTCCCGGAGGGGGCCGGTGGGGGCGTGCCCGCGTTCGGCGCACCAGGCGAGCAGGGCGTGGGCGGTGAGCGCGATCTGGTCGTAGGGGCCGACGTGGGCGGCGGTGGCGAAGGTGCCGCCCGGCAGGATGTCGGGCCGGGCGCCCGGCACGTGCGGGAGGCCGGTGCCGGTGAGCGCCACGGCGACGGGGACGGACTCGCCATAGTCGAGCGGGAACAGGCCGACGAGGTGGAGCGGGATCGCGCCGGACGCGGCGCCCATCAGGCGGGCGACGCAGGCGGAGGTGGCGCGGCCGATGTCGTCGGGGGTGGCGGCCAGGTCGTGGACGACGACCGCGGGGCGCGGGGGTTCGGTGACGACGGTGACCTCGGCGCCGGGCAGGCCGGCGGCGAGGATGTGTTCGAGGGTCTTGAGGGTGCGCCTGCGGCGGGCGAGTTCGGCCTCCAGGTCGTCTTTCACCCGGGCGAGCGCGGCGGCCGCGGTGCCCTCTCCCCCGCTGCCGTCTCCCCCGGGGTCCTGTCTCCCCGTGTCCTGGCCGGTCACCCCGCCGGCGGACAGGACGGCCGCGACGACGGGCAGGGGGACGTCGAGGGACCGCAGCAGGCCGATGACGAGCGCGTCGCGGGCCTGGGCGGCCCGGTAGTAGCGGTAGCCGCTGGCGGGGTCGATCCAGGCGGGTTCGAGCAGGCCGAGCGTGGCGTAGTGGCGCAGTTGCTTGACGCTGAGCCGGGCGAGGCGGGCGAACTGCCCGATCGACAGAAGGTCGTCGTTCACGTGCCCCAGCATGGCCTCTCCCTCCGTGGGAGAGTCCATCCCGCGAGGGACGGCGATCCGGCGTGCCTGCGCTCGGCGGCATACCGAAGACGACGACGCGTCACTGTCCGGGGGAAGGGGCGCGATCCGGTGCCGGTGAGGAGGCGCGCCCGGGTGCCCGGCCGTCGGCCGGCGGCACCGTGCCCCGGCCGGCCACCATGGCGACGATCACCTGTCCGGCCGCGGCGGCACACATCACGATGATCGGCGCCTGCCAGCCGTCGGTGATGGTGTGCAGCAGCCCGAAAACCACCGGTCCCGCGGCGGCGAGCAGGTAACCGATCGACTGGGCCATCGCCGACAACGCGCCCGCCACGGTCGCGTCCTGGGCGCGCAGGCTGAGGAACGCCAACGCGAGCACCAGGCACGCTCCGCCGCCCAGGCCGAGGACGACGCTCCACAGCAACGCCCACCCGGGCGCCGCCAGAAGGCCGAGGTATCCGGCGAGCAGGACGGCCGAGCTCACGGTGGCCACCGCGCGTTGGTCACGTGCCCACCGCAGCGCGGCGGGCACCGCCAGGCTGGTCGCCACCGCGACCGCCTGGAACACGAACAGCAGCCATCCCGCCGCTGCCGCGCTCACCCCGGCGTCCTGGAACACCTGGGGCAACCACGTGACGACGACATAGAAACCCAGCGACTGCAATCCCATGAACGCCGTGACCGCCCACGCCAGCGCCGATCCCAGCGGCAACCGGTGTCCGCGGATCGCCCGCGGGGCCGGCCTCGCCGTACGCGACTGCGGAAGCCACAGCACCACGGCCGCCAGCGCGGGCAGGATCCAGCACCCCAGCGCGGTGGGCCAGCCGCCGGGGACGACCTGGCTCATCGGTACCGCGACCCCGGAGGCGACCGCGGCGACGGCCCCCATCACGGTGGCGTACGCGCTGGTCAGCAGGCCCACTCTGGTGGGGAAGTCGCGCTTGATCAGGCTCGGCAGCAGCACGTTGCCCACCGCGATTCCCGCCCCGATCAGCACGGTTCCCGAGAACAGGCCGATCGCCGACGGCGCCCACCGGATGGCGATCCCGAGGGTCAGCACCATGAGCGCACCCCAGAGGAGCCGCTCGGGTCCCCACCGGGCCGCCAGCCGCGGGACCAGCGGCGATATCACCGCGAACGCCAGCAGGGGCAGCGTGCTCAGCAGGCCCGCCACCGCCGGAGTCAGCCCCAGATCGGCCTGCACGCGATCCAGCAACGGCCCGACGGCGGTCAGGCTCGGCCGCAGGTTGGCCGCCACCACCAGCAGTCCCCACACCAGTAGCGCCCGGCCGGAACGCCCTGGCGGCCGCTTCTCATCGGGGGAAACCAGGACGGAACGCTCCTTCGACATGGCGTCGACCTCTCTGACATAATACGGAATAAGGAATCCGGATTCCGCCCCGAAGTCTAGGCAGAGGATCGTTTGAGATGTCAACTCCGCCGGCCCGCCGCAGGACGCGTACCGACGCCGAGCGCAACCGCGATCGCGTCCTCGAGGCGGCTCGCGCACTGTTCGCCGCGTCCGGTCACGACGTGCAGATGTCGGAGGTCGCCCGGGCGGCGGGCGTCGGCGTGGGGACCCTCTACCGCAAGTTCCCGACCAGGGAGGCCCTGATCGAGGCCGTCGCCGAGCACCGGGCCGTGGAGATCATCGCCACCGCACGCCGGCTCACCGGCGCCGGCGATCCGGCCGAGGGCCTGGCCCGTTTCCTGCACCACATGGGCGAGGTGCTCGCGGACGACCGCGGCATGTCGGAGGTCGTCGAGAAGGCCATGGGCTCGAGCGAGCCGCGGGAAGAGACCCGCGAGGCGCTGCTGGCCATCGCCGCCGAGCTGATCGACCGGGCGCGGGCGAGCGGCGCGGTCCGGCAGGAGGTGACGACCGAGGACGTCAACATGGTCATCTGCGGCCTGGCGGCGGTCATCCGCAACGCCGCGGGCGACTGGCGGCGATACATCGAGGTCGCGCTCGACGGACTGCGTTCCCGCTGATCAGGCGAAGGTCAGGTGGGAGGGGAGCGCGGGCCTGCCAACGCCGGGGACAGGGCCGCCTGCCCGGGAACGGAGGCCGGCGCGGGCCGCCGCCGTCGGTGCGGCGGCGGCCCGGAGCGTGGTGCGGCGCGGGTCCGTTCCCAGGAGGCAGGGGCCAGGGGGCAGGGGGCAGGGATCAGCCGGCAGCGGTCAGGGGGCAGGGTTCCAGCCGTCGGATCCGGCCAGGTACTTCTGCGGGGTGTAGTTCGCCGCCTGGGAGTCGCTCATCTGCGGCCGGTTGCCGTTGGTGCCGGCGCCCGCGCCGGTGTTCCTGTATTCGAAGAAGCGGGCGTTCTTCCAGGAGTTGCCGGACATGTCGGTCCAGGGCTGGGAGGTCTTGATGGTGGAGCCGAGGGTGGACTCCCGGTAGAGCACCTGGGCGCTGGGGCCCCACGGGCGGCCCAGCTGTGTGGTGCCCGCGGTGGCGCCGGAGATCCGCGACCTGTAGATGAGGAAGCCGTAGGTCTTGGCGGCGTCCGTCCTGGCGGCGGTGATCGGGGCCCCGCTGGCGCGCTTCTCGTAGATGTCGCAGTTGTCGATCACGATGGTGCCGTCGCCGAAGATGAAGTCGACGGTGCCCTCCACGTAGGAGCCGGTCATGTAGGCGCGGGCGGAGGCGTTGACCAGGAACGTGTCCTGGTCGCCGAGCAGCCGCACGTTCGACAGGACCGCCCGGTCGGCGTTGAGGTTCAGCGCGACGGCCTGCTGGCCGTCGACGGACGAGCTCTCGACGTGGTCGTTGGAGATCGTCAGGTTGGTGGCGGTGAAGTCGTGGCCGTTCACGAACGCGGTGGCGCTGTTGAAGGTGCCGCCGTTCCCCCCGGCGTAGTGGTTGTTGACGATCACGACGTCCGAGGCCGACGCGCCGAGGCCCTGCAGGGTGATGTACGGCTTGTTGGCCGGGATGGTGACGATCTCCCGATACGTGCCGGGCTTGATGGTGATGACCACGCGGCCGCCGTTGTTCGCCGGCACGGCGTCGATCGCGGCCTGGACCGTGCGGTACCTGCCGGTGCCGTCGGCGGCCACGGTGGCGGCGCCCTGCGTGCCGGCGGGGGTGAACAGCCACTGCTTGTTGGTGTTGGCGGTGCAGGTCTCCTGGATGACCGCGGCGCCGGAGGAGGTGGAGGCGCCCTTGTCGCTCACGCACAGCCCGCTGGCCACGCTGACGATCTGGTAGGTGCCGGAGCCTGAGGCGACCAGGCGCCACTGCTGGTTGGTCTGGTTGGCGCAGCCCCACTGCTGCAGTTGCACCCCAGAGGCGGTGGAGCCGCCCGGGACGTCGAGGCACAGGCCGCTGTTAGCGTTCACAATGGTGTAAACGCCGGATCCGGCGGATCTGAGCGTGAAGTGCTGCCAGGCGGCGCCGGAACAGCCCCATTGCTGCACCAGCGCGCCGTTGCTCGTGGAGCCGGACACCACGTCCAGGCACATGCCGCTCTTGGTGACGCTGATCTGGTACGTCCCCCCGGCCGAGGGCACGGCCGCCTGCGCGGGGACGGAGGACAACGCGACCGCCGCCAGCGGCGCGGCGGCGAGGACGGCCGCCCCACCGGCGGCACGCCGGGCCGGCCGGCGGCGGATCCGAGGCGGACTCGAGGCGTTGCTGGGGGGTGTGACAGGCATCTGCACTCCTTCGGACGCGCTGCGCGAACGGGAGGACCACGGCTCGCGCCGGAAGGACCGGCGTCGGCGCGAGAGCCACCGCACCGTATGCGAACTGCTCCGAATAAGTCAATCGCCTCAACTAACGGTGTCGCGTCGCCGCTGATCGACCGGCCGGGCCCGGTGCGAAACTTTCATCGCGGGCCACCCGCTTGACCCTCACGCGGCGTGAGACCGCAGGCTTGGACCAGGAAGGGAGGAGAGCCCATGGGCTACTCGGTCGGCCAGGTCGCCCGCTTCGCGGGGATCACCGTGCGGACGCTGCACCACTACGACGAGATCGGGCTGCTGACGCCCGGCGAGCGGTCGGCGGCCGGATACCGGCGCTACACAGAGCCGGACCTCGAACGGCTGCAGCAGGTGCTGTTCTACCGGGAGCTCGGGTTCTCCCTGGAGGAGATCGCCGCCATCCTCGACGATCCGGGCGCCGATCCGATGACCCACCTGCGTCACCAGCACGAGCTGCTGCGGCGCAGGATCGGCCGGCTGGAGGAGATGGCCGCGGCGGTCCAACGCGCGATGGAGGCGAGAAAAATGGGCATTTCCCTCACACCCGAGGAGCGGTTCGAGGTGTTCGGCGACTTCGACCCCGACCGGTACGCCGAGGAGGCGGAGGAACGCTGGGGCGGCACCGACGCGTTCGAGCAGAGCCGCCGCCGGACGGCCCGCTACACCAAGGACGACTGGCGGGCCATCACCGCGGAGGCCGAGGAGGTGCTGCAGGCGTTCGCGGCGGCCTTCACCGAAGGGGCCCCCGCGGACGGCGAGCGGGCGACGGACGTGGCCGAGCGGCACCGCGCGCACATCACCCGCTGGTTCTACGACTGCACCTACGAGATCCACAAGGGCCTCGGGGAGATGTACGTGAGCGACCCTCGCTTCGCGGACAACTACGAGCGGGTCGCCGAGGGGCTGAGCCGGTACGTCCGCGACGCGGTCCACGCCAACGCGGCTCGGCACGCCTGACCGGTACGGCGTGTCCTGCGGGCGGTGCCGGTGCCACCGGTGGCTGTTCCCCTCCCGGTCATTCCTGGCACCTTCACAGCCTGGAAACGCGGCGGAAACACGTCCGGGTCAAGATGAGGACTCGTGATCAGGGCCATTCTGTTCGACCTCGACGAGACCCTCTTCGATCATCGCCGGGCGGTCGCGCACGCGGCGACCCGCTGGACCGAGTCGGTCTGCCCCGGGCACGAGCTGCTGCCGGAGGCGCCGGCGCTGTGGCTGGATCTGGAGGACAAGCACCTGCCGGCCTGGCACGCCGGGGAGTGCTCGTTCGCCGAGCAGCGGCGCAGGCGGCTGCGGGAGTTCTGCCGGCGGCTCGGCCTGCCGGCGCCGGCCGACCCGGACCTGGCGTTCGCCGGGTTCCTGACCCACTACGAGTCGGCCTGGGCCGCCTTCCCCGACGTACACGAGACGCTGGAGGCGCTGGCGCTTCTCGACGACGCGCCCGTGCCGGCCGTGCTCACCAACGGCACGGCGGCGCAGCAGGAGGCCAAACTGCGCCGGATCGGGCTGATCGACCGTGTGGAGGTGGTCTTGACGCCCGAGGCGCTCGGCGCGTTCAAGCCCGACCCCGAGTGCTACCGGCGGGCGGCGGCGACGCTGGGCCTGCCTCCCGGCGAGGTGCTCATGGTGGGCGACAACCTCCTGCTCGACGCGGTCGCCCCCACCCGGGCGGGAATGCACGGCGTGTGGCTCGACCGGTACCGCGCGGAGCCCGCCCCCTCCTCCCCCGCCGTACCGAGGATCACCACGTTGCGGGACCTGCCCGGCGCGCTGGACGCGGTGAACTCGCGCGGGTCCGGCCGGCCACGGCGCCGTACGCCCGAAGCCGCGACCGGCCGGGAAACAGCCGCGTTCGCGACGGTCACCCGGACGGCCATGGGCGGGATCGCGGTGCCTGTGCCGCTCGGGTGACCTCGCCGTGGTGAGGGCACACGCCGCCGTGAGCCCGAGCAGCCGGCACATCCCTCACGGCCGCGGGCGTGAGCGGTCAGGCGCGCAGACCGGCGGCGGCGACGCGGCGGCGGGCGAAGCCGAGCCGCTCGTAGACGACGACGGCGGCCGCGTTCCAGTCGTCCACCATCAGCGCCACGCGGCCGTGCTCGGCCAGCAGCGCGGAGGCCACGAACCGGCACACCCGCTCCCCCAGCCCGCGTCCCCGCGCCGGCGAAGCGGTCGCGACGCCGGCGAGCAGGCCCACCGTCGGCGCCGGCCACGCGTCGGCCGCGACCGCCAGCAGGGCGCCGCAACCGTCGCGGACACCGGCCCAGCGGTGCACGCGCGGCAGGCCCGGCACGGCGTAGGAGCCGGGGCTGGCGGCGGCGAGCAGATCGGCCACCTCGCCGGCGGCGGAGTCCGCCAGCCAGGCGGGAGGCCGCTCCCGGCCCCCGGCCCGCTCGCGGGGCGGGGCGAGCTTCTCGGTGCCCATCCAGGAGAAGCGACCCGCGAGCTCCAGCTCCGGCACGGCCTCGACGACCTGTTCGATCAGCGCGGCGTCGCCGAAGGGCCGGTACGACGGCCCGGCCTCGGCCAGGGCGTGCCGCAGCAGCGGGACGACCCGGGCGGCCTCGCCCCTGACCGCAAGGCGGTCCCGCCGGGCCGCCTCGGGGCTGGCCACCGCCACCGCGTCCCCGTAGGCCCAGGCGCGTACGCCGGGACGCATGCCCTGCGCCGCCCACACGACGAGGTCGTCGTCTCCCGAGGCGGCGACGACCTCGGCCTCGCTCACCAGCTCACGCACGCGTGTCCCTACAGGATCGCGCCCGCGACGTAGGCGGCGTCCCCGGGATGCCGCGCGGTGATCTCCCCGATCCGCGCGGTCACGGCCTCCACCTGACCGGCGGCCGCGCCGGCGAAGGAGGCCCGGTCGGCCAGCAGCGCGTCGAGCTCGGCCCGGCCGAGCGGGAAACGTTCGTCGGCGGCCAGCCGGTCGAGCAGCTCGTTGCCGGCGCCGCGCGAGCGCATGGCCAGCGCCGAGGCCACCGCGTGCTCCTTGATGATCTCGTGGGCGGTCTCGCGGCCGACACCGGCCCGCACCGCCGCCATGAGCATCTTGGTCGTGGCGAGGAACGGCAGGTAGCGGCCCAGCTCGGCCTCGATGACGGCCGGGAACGCGCCGAACTCGTCCAGCACGGTCAGCATGGTCTCCACCAGGCCGTCGAAGGCGAAGAACGCGTCGGGCAGGGCCACCCGGCGGACGACGGAGCAGGACACGTCGCCCTCGTTCCACTGGTCGCCGGCGAGCTCCCCGGCCATGGAGGCGTACCCGCGCAGGATCACGGTGAGGCCGTTGACCCGCTCGCAGGAGCGGGTGTTCATCTTGTGCGGCATCGCCGACGAGCCGACCTGGCCCTCCTTGAAGCCCTCGGTGACCAGCTCGTGCCCGGCCATCAGGCGGATGGTCTTGGCCAGGGAGGACGGGGCGGCGGCCAGCTGCACCAGCGCGGTCAGCACGTCGTAGTCGAGCGAGCGGGGATAGACCTGGCCGACGCTGGTGAAGCGGCGGGCGAATCCCAGGTGCGCGGCGACGCGGTCCTCCAGCGCGGCCAGCCGGTCGGAGCCGCCGAGCAGGTCGAGCATGTCCTGCGCGGTGCCGACCGGGCCCTTGATCCCGCGCAGCGGGTAGCGCTCCAGCAGATCCTCCAGCCGCGCGTAGGCCACCAGCAGCTCGTCGGCCGCGGTCGCGAAGCGCTTGCCGAGCGTCGTCGCCTGCGCGGCGACGTTGTGCGAGCGGCCCGCCATGACGGTCGGGGAGTGCTCTGCGGCCAGCCGGCCCAGCCGGGCCAGCAGCGCCACGACCCGGCCGCGCACCAGCAGCAGGCTGTCGCGGATCTGCAGCTGCTCGACGTTCTCGGTCAGGTCTCGGGAGGTCATGCCCTTGTGGACGTGCTCGTGCCCGGCCAGGGCGTTGAACTCCTCGATGCGGGCCTTCACGTCGTGGCGGGTGACCTTCTCCCGCTCGGCGATGGAGGCCAGGTCGACCTGCTCGGCGACCTTCTCGTAGTCGGCGATCGCCTGCTCGGGCACCTCGATCCCGAGGTCGGCCTGGGCCTTCAGCACGGCGAGCCAGAGCCGGCGCTCCAGCACCACCTTGTGCTCGGGAGACCACAGGCGGGCCAGCTCCGGGGAGGCGTAACGGGCGGCCAGGACATTCGGGATACGCGGCTTGGCATTCACGTTGGCCCAGTCTATTGAGCGCGCACCCGCCGCCCGTCCCCAGGTGCCGGGCAGGGCTCACCAGGGCGTCTCAGCGCGACCACTTGCCGGCCCGGGCCCGCACGCCCACGCGTCAGTACCGGCTACCGGCCGGCGCGGGCACGGCGTCGAGTTCGGCGAGATCGTCCGGGGTGAGCCGCAGGCGTGTCGCCGCCGCGTTCTCCTCGACCCGCGAGCGGCGCCTGCTGCCGGGTATCGGCACGATGTGCTCGCCCTGTGCCAGCGTCCATGCGAGGGCTACCTGGGCCGCGGTGGCCCGGTGCCGGGCGGCGACGTGCTCCACCGTGTCCACGATGGCCAGGTTGGCCTTCAGGTTCTCCTCCTGGAAGCGGGGGTTGTGCGAGCGATAGTCGTCCGGGGCGAACCTCGCCTCGCGGAACCGGCCGGTCAGGAAGCCGCGGCCGAGCGGGGAGTAGGCCACGAAGGCGGCCTCGTGGCGGGCGCACCACTCCACGGAGGTGGCCAGGTGGTCCCTGGTCCACAGGGACAGCTCCGACTGCACGGCCTTGATGGGATGGACGGCCTGGGCCCGGTCGAGCTGCTCCAGGCTGAACTCCGAGACCCCGAGGGCCAGCGCCTTGCCCGCGGCCACCATCTCGGCCATGGCGCCGATGCTCTCCTCGACCGGCACCCGCGGGTCCGGGCGGTGCAGGTAGTACAGGTCGACGTGGTCGACGCCCAGCCGCCGGAGGGAGGCGTCGAGGGCCGCGCGCAGGTGCTCGGGGCGTCCGTCCGGGTGGGGAAGGGCGGGGACGCCGTCATCGCCGACCCGCGCGACGTTGCCGCCCTTGGTGGCGAGCACGACCTCGTCGCGCCGCCGGGCGATGGCCCTGCCGACGGTCTCCTCGTTGGTGAAGGGCCCGTACACGTCGGCGGTGTCGAGGACGTTCACGCCCAGGTCCAGCGCCCGGCCGATGACCTCACGGGGATCCTCGGCGTCGGTGGCCGCGCCGTAGGCCCACGTCATCCCCATGCAGCCGAGCCCGATCGCCCCCACCTCCGGCCCGCCGGGCCACAGCCGCCGGGTCGTGATCCGCTCCTGGCCTGACTCGCCGCTCATGCGTTCCTCCTGATCCGATCCAGATCCGATCAGGAATGCCGCGTGCCCAGGGTCGCGGTGCGGAAACTCCGGTGTCGTCTCGGGCCCGTGTCGCCGGCCGCGACGTCGCTGTGCGGGACCTCGGAAGCACGACACAAGCCCGAGATCGCCGCGAGAGCCTCACGCGACAGGCTCGGCCGCCCGGGACTCCCGGGCGCCCCGGCCGCGCAGACGGTCCATCTCACGCCACTGCGGCAGCAGCGCGGCCAGATTGGTGGTCAGGAAGTACGCCGCGCCGCCGGCCACCAGCGCCGGCCCGAGCCCGAACCCGGCCACCGCGGCCCCGGCGGCCAGGCCGCCGAGAGGAATGCCGGCCCACGCCATCGCATCGCCCAGCGCGTTGACCCGCCCGCGCAGGCCGCGCGGCACCCGTTCGAAGGCGATGGCCCCCAGGATCGGATTGAGGAATCCCCCACCGGCCCCGCTCGCCGCGAACACCGCCAGCACCGCCCACATCGGCGCGCCGGTCGCCAGCACCAGGAACCTCGGCGCCCCGGCGAGCAGGAATCCCGCGAAGAACACCACCCGGCGCGGCATCCGGTGCGCGACGGCCGCGGCGACCAGGCTTCCCGCGACCGCCGTGGCGCCCCACACGCCGTTGCTCAGGCCGATCGCGGCAGGCCCGTTGCCGGACCGCTCGGCCCACACGGGCAGCAGGACGGTGCTGAACGCCGCGTCCAGCAGGTTGGTGACCCCGACCATGACGATGATGGTGAGCAGCAGCGGCTCGCCGCGCAGGAAGGCGAAGCCCTCGCCGAAGCGCCGCCAGTAGCCGGAATCGGCCGGGGCCTCGTCCGCCGGGCGTCCCATGCCGCGCGGCAGGGCCAGGGCGATGATCAGCGACCCGAGGGCGAAGCACACGGCGTTGACGACCAGGCCGGTCAGCGGGCCCAGCACCGCCACCAGGAGGCCGCCGGCCGCCGGCCCGACGGTCGAGGCCAGCCGCTCGGTCACGCCCGACAGGCCGGTGGCCCGCTCCAGCGGCACACCGGCACGCTCGGCCGCGTCCGGGACCATCACCTCCTTGGCCAGGTCGCCGGGGCCGCGTACGGCGCCGATCACCGCGACCAGGGCCAGCAGCACCGGGAAGGTCAGCAGGTCCAGGGCGTGCAGCAGGGGAACCGCGCCGGCCGCGGCCGCGCTGACCGCGTCGGTGCTCCAGGAGACGACCCGCGGACCCGCCCGGTCCACCAGCGGCCCGGTCAGCGCCTTGACCACCACGTACGGAGTCATCTCGCAGAAGGCCACCAGCCCGGTCTGGGTGGCGCTGCCGGTCGTGACCAGCACGAACCACGGCAGCGCGATGGCCGACACCCGGGTGCCGGTCAACGCGACCGCCATGGCGGCGAGCAGCCCGCCCAGCGGCCGCAGCCTCCGCGTGCGGGAGGAGGCACCCGTCATCGCGCGTCGTCTTCCCGGGGGGCGGGCGCGTCCAGTTCGGGCAGGATCTGCACGATCACCGACACCCGTTCCGCGTCCTCGGGGGCACCGGCCGCCTCCGGCACGTCGCGGCGGTGGCGGGTGACGACCGCCCACAGCTCCTCCCGCAGGGCGGTGGCCTCCTGCGGGGTCAGCCGCAGCGCCCAGTCGCTCATGTCGCACGCGGCGCGCCACTCGCGCGGCATCGTCTGGAGCTCGTTGATCGCCCGCTGGGTGCGCATGGTGTAGGTGGCGGCGACGGACTGCAGGTAGGCCACCGTCGCCTCGGGCTCCCGCTCGGCCAGGTCCAGGTCGTCGAGGTAGGTGGACCGGTGGACCGCGCGCCACCAGCGCTCCCGCGCGTTCCCACGCGCGGTGTCCTCCTGGACGAAGCCCGCGGCGGCGAGCCGGCGCAGGTGGTAGCTGGCCGCGCCGGAGTTGATGTTCAGCAGCTCGGCGAGCCGGGTGGCCGTCGACGGGCCGTGCTTGCGCAGCAGGCCGACCACCTGCACGCGCACCGGGTGGGCGAGGGCGCGAAGGCCCTTGGCGTCGAGGACGACCACGTCCTCCGCGGCCGGAGAGTACGGCGTCTCGTCGTGATCGGTCATGACCCCACCATAAACCGCAAACAGTTCTTCGCGAAGAAGTGTTCGCGAAGAACTGTTTGCGGTTACCTCACGCGGCCGGGCTCACTTGGCCGGTTCGAGGGCCTCCTCGCCGTACACGGTCAGGTCGCCCTCGCCCGAGGCGGGCGGCTTCGGCGTACGGCGCATGCGCTCCTTCAGCCGCTCCACGATCGTGTAGAGCGTCGGCACCAGCACCAGCGTGAGCAGCGTCGAGGAGATCAGGCCGCCGATCACGACGATGGCCAGCGGCTGGGAGATGAACCCCCCGGAACCGGTCACGCCCAGCGCCATCGGGGTGAGCGCGCAGATCGTCGCGATCGCGGTCATCAGGATCGGGCGAAGGCGCCGCCGGCCGCCCTCCACGACCGCCTCCACCACGCCCATCCCCTGCTCGCGGTACTGGTTGATCAGGTCGATCAGCACGATCGCGTTGGTGACGACGATGCCGATGAGCATCAGCATGCCGATCAGCGCGGGTACGCCGAGCGCCGTATCGGTGACCAGCAGCAGCCCGATCGCGCCGGTCGCCGCGAACGGGATCGACACCAGCAGGATCAGCGGCTGCACCAGGCTGCGGAACGTCGCCACCATGATCATGAAGACGATCGCCACCGCCAGCAGCATGGCCAGTCCCAGGTCGGCGAACGCGTCCTGCTGTTCGGAACTCGCACCGCCGATCTTGTACGTCACCCCCGCCGGCAGCGTCAGCGTCTTCAGCGTGTCGGTGACCTTCGTGGTGATCGCGCCGAGGTTGGAGGCGTCGGCGGTGCCCGACACCGTCGCGGTGCGGTCGCCGTCCTGACGGGTGATCTGGGTCGGCCCACCGGCCTTCACCACGTCGGCGACGTCGCCGAGCTTCACCATGCCGGTCGCCGTGGGGATGGCGAGCTTCCTGATCGCCGCGACGTCGGCGGGCACGTCGCCTCCGGCGCGCAGGATCACGTCGCTGGAGCGGCCGTCGACGTCGATCGAGCCGACCGGTGCCCCGCGGAACGCCTGCGCGACCAGCTGCCCGATCCCGGCCTCGGTCAGTCCCCTGGCGGCGGCCTTCTCCCGGTCCACGTGCACCTCGACCCGCGGGACGCTGTCTTCGAGGTTGGAGGTGACGTCCCGCAGCCCGTCCACCTTGGCCATGGCATCGCGCACCGTGGTGGCGGCCGTCTTCAGCGCGGCCTGGTCCGAGCCCTGCACGATGACCTGCACCTGGTCGGAGTTGAACCCGCCGCCGCTGCCGCCGACCGTGATGTCGCCGACCCCTGTCAGGCCCTTCAGCCGCTCCCGCAGCCGGTCCTCCAGGGCGGTCGTCTCCACGCCCTCCTTCAGCGTCACCGAGAACGACGCGTGATCGGAGGCGCCGCCCAGCCCGCCGAGGAAGCGGTTCCCGCCGCCGACCGTCACCTGGTAGGACTTCACGCCCCCGTCGGCCGCGAGCACCTCTTCGACCTTCTTGGCCGCCGCGTCGGTGGTCGCCAGGTCGGTCCCCGCCGCCATTCGCTGGCTGATCTGCGTGGTGTCGTTGCCCGAGTTGTCGAGGAAGTTCGTCTTCAGGTTGGGCGCCAGCGCCATTGTGGCGACGAACACCACTACCCCGATCAGCACCGTGATCAGGCGCCGCCGCGTCGCGAACCGCAGCACCGGCAGGTAGATCCGCTGCAGCGGGCTGCGCAGCTCCCTGCGCTCGGCGTCCTCGCGTACGGCCTGCGCCTCCTGCGGCGTGAGCGCCGGCGCCTTCAGGAACCAGTACGCCAGCACCGGGATGACGGTCAGCGCGACCAGCAGCGACGCCAGCAGCGCCACGGTCACCGTGATCGCGAACGGGCTGAACAGCTGCCCCACCATCCCGCCGACGAAGGCGATCGGCAGGAACACCGCGACGGTGGTGAGCGTCGAGGCGGTCACCGCGCCGGACACCTCGCGCACGGCCGTCAGGATCGCCCTCCGCTTCTCCTCCCCGTAGGCCAGATGACGCTTGATGTTCTCCAGCACCACGATCGAGTCGTCGACCACCCGGCCCACGGCGATCGTCAGCGCGCCCAGCGTGAGCAGGTTCAGCGAGTAGTCGCCGATCCACAGCGCGATCAGCGCGATCACCACCGACAGCGGAATCGACACCGCCGTGACCAGGGTGGACCGCACCGACAGCAGGAACACCAGGATCACGAGCACGGCGAACGCCAGGCCCAGCAGGCCCTCGGTGGTGAGGTCCTCGATCGACCGCTCGACGTACGGCGCCTGGTCGAACACCACGGTCAGCTCGGCGTCGCCGCCGAGGGCCCGCGTCAGCTCCGGCAGGGCGTCGTTGACGTCGTGGGAGATCTGCACCGCGTTGCCGTCGGGCACCATCGTGATCGACACGCCCAGGGTCGGGGTGCCGTTGGTGCGGGTCAGCGTGGTCGCGGCGGCGTCCTCGACCTTGATGTCGGTCACGTCGCCGAGCTTGACCGGCTTCGGCCGGGGCGGCTGCGCCGCCGCGCCCTGTCCTGCCGCCTGTCCTGCCGCCTGTCCGGGACCCTGTCCTGCGGCCTGGCCCGCGCCGCCGCGCTGCCCGGCGGCGGCGCCCTGGCCCGCCGCGGGCGCGGCCGCCGGGGTCAGGTAGAGGTTCTCGAGGTCCTTCACCGTACGCACCGGGTCGCCGATCTGCACGGTCAGCGACTTGCCGTCCTCGGTCAGGGTGCCGGCCGGGATGGACACCCCGTTGGCCCGAAGCAGGTCGGGAATGGCTGCGGTCGACAGCCCCAGCCGAGCCAGCCTCTCCTGGTCGGGAGTGATGACGACCCGCTCCTCGCGGGCGCCGCTGACGCTGACGTCGCGCACGCCCTCGACCGACTGCAGCTCCGGCACCATGATCTTCTCGATCTTGTCGAGCATGGCGTGCTGGTCGCCGCCGTCGCCCACCGCGATCGCCATCACCGGGATGTCGTCGGTGCCGCCCGCGACCACCTGCGGATCGACGTCGGCCGGAAGCTGCGCCTTGATCCGGCTCACGGCCTGCTGCATCTTCCCGATCATCTGGTCGATGTCGGTGCCGTACTCATAGGCCACCTGCACCTGGGACATCCCCTCCCGGGAGGTGGAGGTGATGTCGGTGACACCGGCGATACCCTGGAACGCGCTCTCGATCGGCTTGGTGACCTGCTCCTCCACGATCTCCGGAGCGGCACCCGCGTAACTCGCCACCGTGAACGCCGCCGGGAACTCCAGCGACGGGAAAAGCTGTTGCTTCAGCGAGGGAATCGCGAACAAGCCGAAACCCGCGAGCACCAGCGCGATCATGATCACGAGAGTGCGATTGCCAAGGCTCAGCCTGGCCAAGGAGGTCATCCGAGCTCCTGACAGTAAGGAAAGTGTTTGCCCAACCCTAACACTTCGCATTGGACGAACATTCAGCTGTTGCATTAACGACTGGTAACCTCTCCTTCCGAGAGGTGACAGTGAACGACAGCCCGGCCGAGCGGCCCACCGGCATCGACGCGGCGGCCGCCCCCCGCACGCAGGACGAACCCGCACCCCCCGGAGAAAACGGGGAGGGCTCCGAGCGTGGATGCCTCATCGCGCGCCTCACGGAGCTGCAACGCAGCATGGGCCGATTCTTCGCCCGGGACCGCTCCATGCCGCTGCTGGCCTCCACCCTCACGATGCAGCAGCTCAAGGTCGTCATGTTCCTGTCGTTCGCCGGGTCCACCTCCGGGCAGGAACTCGCCCGCCACCTCGGCGTCGGCCTGGCCACCGTCACCGGCATCGTCGACCGCGTGGTCGCCCAGGGCCTGGCCGCCCGTCACGAGGACCCCCACGACCGCCGCGTACGCCGCGTCGAGCTCACCGAGGCGGGGCGGCGGCTCACCAGCGAGATCATCGAAGCCGGGACGGGCGGCTACACCCGCCTCCTGCGACGGCTCGACACCGAGACCCTGCGCACCATGGAGACGGTGATGCGCAAAATCGAGGACGCCATGCGCGAGATGCACGCCGAGGACGCCGAACCCTCCTGACCCGGCGATCATTCCAATGGACCGGTAATGACCTGCGCCGATCTTGACCAGCTCCGGCCGGGGCCCCTCACCGAGGGGTATGAGGCTCACGTCCCGGCGGCACCGGACGCGACCGGCAGCGAACCGCCGGGTCAGGACCAGGAAGGCACGCAATGTCCCGCTCCCGCGCGCGCGACCCGCGCGACACCACCGTCCCCGCGACGGCCCTCACGAGCCGGCGGCTGGCCGCGGCCGCGCTCCTGATCACAGCGGGGATCGCCGCCGCGCAGCCCGCGATCGCCCGCGTCGCCCCGCATCAGCCGCGCACGGGACTCACCGCCCTCCGCAACCCCGGACCGGGCGGAGACGGAGCGCGGGCGGGCAGAGGAGGCCGCGCCGGCGGCGGCCAGGTGATCAGAGGAGGCCGCGCGGGCGGCGGCCAGGACCGCTCCGGCGAAGGCCGGTTCAACCAGAGCCTGAACGGCGTCATCAGCCCCACCTTCGTGCAGGGGCAGGCACAGCAGGCCATCACCGACCACGGCGCGTTCGAGGTGCAGTCCGCTTTCTGTGCGTCGCAGCCGGACAACTGCCTGCTCGGACAGAACATGCCGATCCGCCGCAAATCCTGACGCCCCGCCAGGCCGGGCCGCGAACACCTCACGCACGCCGGACCGGTGATCACGGCGCCAACCGCGACCTGCGCGACCCGGCCGCCGCCGGGGACGACGACGAGATCCAACCCCTTGCACAGCCGGAAGTGTCGATCACCCGGTCGGGCTCCTCCTCGTCGGGGTGAACGATGTAACCGGCCCGCTGACCAACTCTGCCGCCGTCAGGCGGTGCGGTCCAGGACGTTCTCGCGGGCCACGGCGTACCGTTCGCGGATCGCCGGCACGCCGTCCGCCTCGTGCGTCTCAACCTGCCCGACCGTCCACGACGGCGGCCGCTGCCCGCCCGACAACACCCAGGCCGCCTGACGGGCGGCGCCGTCTGCGACGTACTCCCCCAGCGGTGGGACGAGCACAGGACGGCCGAAGACTGCAGGTGCGATGCGGCGCACCGCCTCCGAGCGGGCGCCGCCGCCGACCAGGATGACCCGGTTGACCGTCGCGCCCTGCGCGATCATCGCGTCCAGCCCGTCGGCGAGTGCGCACAGCATGCCCTCCACCGCCGCGCGGGCCAGGTGCGCGGGGGTCGAGGTCCGCAGGGTCAGGCCGTGCACGGCTCCGGTGGCGTGCGGGCGGTTCGGTGTGCGCTCGCCCTCCAGGTAGGGCACCAGGACCAGCCCGTCGGCGCCCGGCGGGGCGGACAGCGCCAGCGCCGACAGCCCCGCGTGGTCCACCCCCAGCATGATCGCGGCCGCGTCCAGCACCCGGGCCGCGTTGAGCGTGCACACCACAGGCAGGAACCGGCCGGTCGCGTCGGCGAACCCGGCCACGATCCCGCTCGGGTCCGCGGCCGGCACGTCGGAAACGGTGGACACGATGCCGGAGGTGCCGATCGACAGGATCACGTCGCCCGGCTCGGCGCCGACACCCAGCGCCGCAGCGGCGCAGTCGCCGGCGCCGGGGCCCAGCGGCGCACCCGTGGGCAGGTGCCCGGCCTGACCGGTCGGCCCGAGCACCTCCGGCAGCAGCACATCGTCGCGACCGAACGCCAACCGGAGCAGGTCCAGGCGGTACTCACCGGCCGCCGCCGACCAGTAGCCGGTCCCGCTGGCCTCGCTGCGGTCGGTGCGCAGCGCATCGAGCCCCGGCGCGCCGGACAGTCGCCAGGTCAACCAGTCGTGCGGCAGACACACCGCGGCCGTACGGGCGGCGTTGTCCGGCTCCGCCGAGGCCAGCCAGCGCAGCTTGGTCACGGTAAAGCTGGCCACCGGCACCAGGCCGACCGCCTCCGCCCATGCTCGCTGTCCCGCCTCGCCGCCGCCGTGATCCGAGATCAGGTCGGCGGCGGCGCCGGCCGAGCGGGTGTCGTTCCACAGCACGGCGTCTCGGATCACCGCGCCGTCGGAGTCCAGGCACACCATGCCCTGCATCTGCCCGGCGATCGAGGCGGCCGCCACGTCGTCCAGTCCGCCGGCCTGTGCGACCGCGTCGGACAGTGCGGCCTCCCACGCGGCCGGCGGCACGGCGGTGCCGACGGGATGTGGTGCGCGGCCTTCGCGCACCAGCTTCCCGGTCTCGGCGTCGCGGATGACGACTTTGCACGACTGGGTCGACGAGTCGACTCCGGCGACGAGGGGCACTGGTTCTCCGGGCTTGTCGGGTGCGGGTCTTGTGGCGTGGTTGGTCGGCGGGGGCGCACACCACGTGATTGACGGCGAGCCGGTTGAGCGGATGAACCCGCGCCCTCGGCGCCGACCATGCCTGGGGTCGAAGATCTGCAACGCCAGGGCTATTCGGTTGAGTGGCTGAATTATTTCAGCGGCGCTCGATGTGTTGTCAAGATCACGCACCCCTGCCGGTTGCACCCGTTGACCGCCTGCTCGGCGAACTGTGGCCGGTGCCGGTGGACGCCATCGAACAGGTTCGCGAGCTGCCCGTACCCGTGCAGGTGCTGCTCGGTGCCCGCAGCGCGCTGCTCGACGCGGCGGCGGTGGCCGCGCGGCTGGCCCGCATCGCGCCGTCCTGGCGCGTGGAGATCGTGCCCGGCACCGGACACGCGCTGCCCGTCGAAGCTCCCGACCTGGTCGTCGAGCGGATCCTTACCTTTCCCGGGCAGGCACGGCCCGGGATCGCAACGCCGTAGGACAGACCGCCGGGTCCGGCAGCGGGCCGCCGCCCCGGGCGGGCCGTCCACGCGAGGTCTGTTCGCCGCCGTCCTCGGCTCGATCCTTCCCTCCAACCAACAGAGCCGCCTGGACTCTCTGGCCTGGACCGCCTACCACACCGCCGCCCTCACCGACCCCGCGCTCGCCGCGGCCGGGCTCAGGCTGCCCGACGCAGCAGCGGCGGCCACACCGCGGCCGCTCCCGGACTGAGCCGCGCCGACCGAAACTCCTCACCCGCATCGCGTTCCGGGGTACGGCGACCACCGGCGCCACGGCTCGCACGATCCCTAAATGTGACAACTGGACCGGTCGAAAAACACCTCCCTACTATTGGCCCGTGCGGCTGAACGTCCTCGGGCCCATGGAACTCGTCGTGGCCGGGCAGGTCGTACTGGCCGGACCACCGAAGCAGCGAGCCCTCCTCGCCCTCCTCACGATGCACGCCGACCGCGTGCTCCCCGCCGACCTCCTGGCCGACCGGCTGTGGTCCGGCAACCCGCCGGCCGGCGCCCAGGGAAACCTGCAGGTGTACGTCTCCAACCTGCGCCGCCGGCTGGAACCCGGCCGGCGGCCCGGCACGACCCCGACCGTCCTGGTCAGCGCCGCCGACGGATACGGCCTGATGACCGGCGGGCTCGCCCTCGACACCAGAGACTTCGAGACGCTCGTGACGACCGGGTCCGCCCAACTGCACGAGGGACGGCACCAGGAGGCGGCGGCCGCCCTCGCCCAGGCGCTCGGCCTGTGGCGGGGCACCCCCTATGCCGACGTGCGGTCCGAGGAGTGGGCGCAGCCGGAGATCGGCCGTCTGGAACAGATGCGGCTGGACACAGTGGAGGGGCTGGCCGCGGCCCTGCTGGAGCTGGGCCGCCACACGGATGTCGTCGCGCGGCTGGACCCGTTCGTCCGCGAACACCCCCTGCGCGAGCGTGCCTGGGAACTGCTGGTCCTGGCCCACTACCGGGCGGGCCGGCAGGCGGCGGCCCTCGAATGCCTGCGCAGGGTGCGGGACGTGCTCGCCGGGGAACTGGGCATCGACCCCGGGCCGCGGCTGCGGGAGCTCGAAGGCGCGGTGCTGCGCCAGGACACGACTCTGCTCCCGCCGGAGCGCCCCGCCGCGCCGTCATCCCCACAGCGGCCCCCACAGCGGACACTGACGCGGACACCGGAACAGACGACGGCACGCGCGGTTCCCGAGCCCGCGGCGGACGAACCGGTCTTCGTCGGCCGCGAAAGTGCGCTGGAGTTCCTGGACGAGGCGGCGCAGGCGTCGTCCGCCGCCGGGCAGGTCGTGCTGGTGGACGGCGAGCCGGGCGTCGGCAAGACGAGCCTGCTGAAGCGGTTCATCACGACCGCCGACGTGCCGGTCGGCTGGGGGGCGAGTCCGGACCACGAGACCGCGCCCGCCCTGTGGCCCTGGGAACGGATCCTGCGCGACCTCGCCGCCGCGGCCCCGCAGGCCGACCTGCCCGACGAGGTGGGCACGTTCCTGTCGGGCGGGCTGGAGGCGATCCCGGCGTCCGACGCGCAGGGGGCGCGGCTGCGGTTCTTCGAGGCCGTCGGCACGTTCCTCGGCGGCGTCGGCCCGGTGACCGTCGTGCTGGAGGACATCCACGCGGCCGACGACGCGACGCTGCGACTGCTGGTCCACGTGGCGTCCACCGCCCGGCCGGGCCTGCTGCTGGTGGCGACCTTCCGGCGGCACGAGGCGTCGGCGCTCACCGGCACGCTGTCGGCGCTGTCACGGCTCGGCGCACGCAGGCTCGGGCTCGACGGGCTCGCCGCCGAGGAGGTCCGCGCGCTCGTCCGGGAGGTGTCCGGCCGCGACCCCGGCAGCCGCAAGGCCGAGGAACTGCGCGGGCGCACCGCCGGGAACCCCTTCTTCCTCGCGGAGCTGGCCCGGGCCGGCGAGGAACTGCCGCAGGGCGTGCTCGACGTCGTGCTGCACCGGGTGGCGGGCCTGGGGCAGGAGGCGGCCCGCGTGCTGGAACTCGCCGCCGTGATGGGCGACGAGTTCGAGGCGGGCGTCCTCGCCCAGGTCGCCGGCGGCACGGTCGGCGACCTGCTGCCGCCGCTCGACGCGGCCCTCGCCGCGGGACTGATCCGGGAGTCGTCGTACCGGCTGGGCGTCTACGAGTTCGCGCACGCCCTGGTGACCGACGCGCTGCTGTCGCGCCGGTCGCGGCTGTGGCGGGCGCACGTGCACGAGCGGGTCGCGGGCGTCCTCACCCGCGTCCACGGGGACCGGGACGACCGCGCGGCGGTGATCGCGCGGCACTGGCTGGCGGCGGCGGAGCTGGGAGCGGAGCCCGCCCGCATGGCGATGGACTACTGCGCCCGCGCCGCGCGGGCGGCCCTGCGGCGGCACGCGCCCGACGACGCGGCCACCTCATGGCAGGAGGCGCTGGCGGCGGCCGAGCCGGCCGGGGCCGGCCCGGCCGAGCGGTTCGAGCTCGCCGTCGGGCTGGCCGAGAGCCGCTACGCCGCCGGGCGTTTCGACGAGGGCTACGAGGCGGTCGAGCAGGCGCTCGCGATGGCGGGCGCCGACCTGGACAAGGCCGTCGAAGCCGCCGACATCGCCATGGGACACGGCGTCTGGGTGCCCTTCCGGTACGGCCTCGACGTGGCCGCCCTGCGGGAGGCGACGGACCGGGCCGTGCGAGAGCTGCCGCCGTCCACACCGACCTGGGCGACGGCACAGGCCGTCCGGGCCGTCGTGCTCGCCCAGACCGGCCGCGAGGACGAGGTCGACGCGGTCGCGTCGCAGGCCGTGGCGGCGGCCGAGCGCCTGGGCGACCCCGCCCTGCTGCGGCGCGTGCTCCACCTGCGGCTGCTCGCCATGCAGGGACAGGACTTCATCGAGCAGCGCGCCGAGACCGCGCGGCGCCTGCTGGCCGAGCCGGACCTGTCGTCGCAGCTCAGGGCGATCGCACAGCTTCACCTCGTCGTCGATCACGTCGAGCACGGCAGGGTGCCGCAGGCCCGCGCGCTGCTGGCGGAGACCGACGCGCTGCTACGCGACTTACACAACCCCGCGCTGGCGCTGCAGGCGGCGATCGCACACGTGGGTCTCGACCTGTTCCAGGGCGTGCCGGACCCGGCGCGCCACTACGAGCCCGTCAGGGCGACGCTGTCCTTCTCCGACCTCGCGTACTTCGAGGTGGGCATGCTCGCCGTGCGGGCCGAGACGCTCATCCAGGAGGACCGCTTCGGCGAGGAGGCGGAATGGGTCGAGGAGGTGTTCCGGCGGACGGGCATGGCCGGGCTCGCCTACGTCCTGGCGTACGCGCTGGCTGACCGGGGCGAGCACGAGCGCGCCCGGCGGCTCCTGCGGGAGACCCCGCTGCCTCCGCGCGACTACCACTGGGCGATGGCCGCGATGTGCCGGCTGCACGCGGCGATCCGGCTCGGCGAGACGGACATCGTGCGGGAGGTCTACGACGCGTTCCGTCCCTTCGCCGGGCTGCTGCACGTGAGCGGCACGTGCACCACGATCGACGGCGCGTACGACGGCCACATGGGCGAGGCGCTGCTGGCGCTCGGGGACCGCGAGGGGGCCCGTGCCCACCTGCGGAAGGCGGTGCGCCTGCTGGAGCAGGCGGGGGCGGGCTACTGGCTGGCAAGGACCCGGCAAGCACTCGACAAGTGCACGTAGGGGCGGGTCGCGCACGCTGTTTCCGACACGTTCGCCACGTGAGGAAACAGATCGATGATCACAGAGGAACACCTGACCGGCTTCCTGATGATGCACGCCGGTTTCCGCGCAGAGTTCGGCCGCCTGGCCGAGGCGTGCGCGAACCCGCGTGACGACACGCACGAGGAACTGCTGGAGGAGCAGCTCGCCCTCGTGCTGGACATGCTGCACGCCCACCACGCCCACGAGGACGCCGTTCTGTGGCCCACCCTCGCCGGCCGCGCCCCGCAGGCGGCGGACGTGCTGGCCGAGCTGGAGTCCGAGCACGCCGTGCTCGACCCGCTCATCGCGGCCGCCTCCGATCGCGGGGTGCCCCTGCCCGGGCGCGCGCCCACCCTGCGGCGGCTGCACGAGGTGGTCAACGAGCACCTCGACCACGAGGAGCGGGCCGTCGTGCCTCTCATGCTCCGCCACCTCACCCTCGACGACGTCGAGGCCGACAAGCGCCGGGCGATGGACGACTTCGGCCGCCGCCGGGTCCCCGTCATCTTCGGCTGGCTCGCCTCGAGCGCCGACGCCGGCCTGCTCGCGGCGTCGTACGCCGACCTGCCCGTCGTGGCCCGGCTCATGTTCCGCCTGTTCTGGTGGCCGGCCTACCGGCGGCGCTTCACCCGCCTGTACGGCACCACCGCCCCCGCAAACGCTCTCCTGGAGTCGTGATGACCGCATCCGTATCGACCACGTGGCCGCGCGAGGCGGCCGAGATCTTCGACCGCGCCATGGTCTGCGCATACGCCTCGCTCACCCGCGACGGCCGGCCCGTCACCTGGCCCGTCACCCCGTACGTCGGCGCGGGCGGCACGCTCGACGTGAGCACCGGGCTCACCTACCCCGACAAGGCCGAGCGCGCCCGGCGCGACCCGCGCGTCGCGCTGCTCTACTCCGAGGGCACCGGACCGGACCGGGCCCATCCCCCGGCGCCCGTCGTCCTCGTGCAGGGCCGGGCGACCGTACGCGACGCGGATCTGCAGGCCAACACCGACCGGTACGTCCGGGAGTCGCTCGCCAAGACCGGCGCCGGGTTCGCCGCGATGCCGTGGTTTCTGGTGAAGCGGCTGGGGTGGTATTTCGCCCGCGTCTGGGTGGAGGTCACCCCCGAGAGGATCGTCTGGTGGCCCGAGGGCGACCTGTCCAGGGCGCCCGAGATCTGGACGGGTCCGGGGGACGTCGCGGTCCCCGCCTCCGACCCCGCCCCCACGGGCCCCCGGCTGCCGAGCCGGTCGGCCCCGCCGCCGGACTGGCGGCCCTTCGCCGACCGCGCGGCCCGTCTGGGCGAACCCGTCGTCACCATGGTCGCCACCGGGGTCACAGGAGGGGCCGGCGAGGGCATGCCGCTGGCGGTGCGCACCCGCTCGGCCGTACGTACCGGGGCCGGCTTCGACCTGCGGCTGCCCGCCGGCGTCCGGGCGGCCGAGGGGCCGGTGTGCCTGACCTTCCACCGGCACGGCCCGGCCATGGAGTGGCAGGAGAACGTGGTGCTCGTCGGGACCGCGACCGGGGAGGGCGACCGGCTGAGCGTGCGAGTCGACCGGGCTCTGAACGACTGGAGCCTGCCCCGCAACCGCCGCGAGCGCAACCGCTCGTTCCTCGGCCAGGGCAGGATGCTCAGGAAGCGCCTGCAGGCCGAGGCCGCCCGCCGCGGCCAGCCCGTCCCCCGCGTCCGCCGCCCCGGCGCCTGACTTCGTCCGTGTATCCGCCGGAGCGCGACGGCCTGCGGCGGATACGGCGAGGCCGTGAACGGCTCTCGACGGACCCACCCGCCGCCAGGTCGTGTCTGACGGTGAAAGTTGCACGTCCCGCCTAAATATGCCGCAGCTCACGGCCCTACCGGCAGCTGCACGCTTGACCGCTCCACACGTCCTACTCACGATCACACGGGCAAGATCCTCCAGAAAAAGGGACGTAATGAGCACCCTGCGCATCGCCAGACCGGCCATCGCACTCGTCACGGGGTTAGCGGTGGCCGCCCAGATACTCACCGGCGTACCCGCCGCGACCGCCAACACCACGCCCGTCAACGTCACCGTCAACGCCCGCGCGGGGCTGGCCGCCGCGTCCGACACCGCCGTGGGCGCCAACCACGCGATCTGGGACAGCAACCTCGGCACGAACGAGACGGCCGACCTCCTCAAGGCCGCCGGCGTGAAGATGCTCCGCTATCCGGGCGGGTCGTACGCCGACATCTACCACTGGAAGACCCACACCGCCCCCGGCGGCTACGTCGCCCCCGGCACCGACTTCGACACCTTCATCAGCGGAGCCAGGCGCACCGGCGCGCAGCCGATCATCATCGCCAACTACGGCACCGGCAGCGCCCAGGAGGCCGCCGACTGGGTCGAGTACGCCAACGTCACCAAGAAGTACGGCGTGAAGTACTGGGAGATCGGCAACGAGAACTACGGCAACGGCCACTACGGCGCCGACTGGGAGGCCGACGACCACGCCGACAAGAGCCCGGCCGAGTACGCCGGGAACCTCGTGCGGTACGCCGACGCGATGAAGGCCGTCGACCCGGCCATCAAGATCGGCGCGGTGCTCACCACCCCCGCCAACTGGCCCGACGCCATCGTCGCCGACGGCGACCAGAACACCTGGAACGACACCGTCCTGTCGATCGCCGCCTCGAAGATCGACTTCGTCATCCTGCACTGGTATCCCCCGCACAACGACGTGGCCGACGTCCTCACCAAGACCGCCCACATCCCCGACATGATCTACCTGGTCCGCGAGCAGATCGCCAAGCACGCGGGCGCCCGCGCCGGCGACATCGGCATCGCCGTGACCGAGATCAACAGCGGGATCGCGCCGAACACACAGCCCGGCGCGCTGTTCGCCGCCGACGCCTACGCCGGCCTCATGGAACAGGGCGTGTTCACCGTCGACTGGTGGAACGTCCACAACGGCGCCGGCACCATCAGCACCGTCGCCGGCCAGACCGACTACGGTGACTTCGGCATGCTGTCCAGCGGCACCTGCTCGGGCGACACCTGCGAGCCCCCGCTGAACACGCCCTTCGCCCCCTACCACGCGCTCTCCATGATCAGCGCCTTTGCCCACCCCGGCGACCGGTTCGTCCGCGCGGCCACCGACGAGCCGCTGGTCGCCGCGCACGCGGCACGGCGCCCCAACGGCGACCTCGCCGTCCTGCTGATCAACCGCGACCCCGACGGCGAACGCACGGTGAAAATCGGCTATGCCGGGTTCACCCCCGCCGACGAAGCGCCGACCGTGCAGACCCTCACCAACGGCGCCACCTCGGTCAGCACCGCCCACGACGGCACCGCCACCACCCGGACCCTTCCGCCGTACTCGCTGACCACGCTGGTGCTGCACCCGGCCACCGCCGCCACGGGCGCCCCCGCGGCCCCCGGGCAGCCCACCGCGAGCGACGTCACCGACAAGACCGCCACCATCTCCTGGCCCGCCGCCGCACCCGGCGCGAGTCCCGTCGCCAAATACGAGATCCACCGTCAGAAAGGCGCCGTCACCGAACAGCTCGGCGAGACCCCCGGCACCTCCTTCACGGTCCGCAATCTCGTCCCCGGCACCCGTTACACGGTGAACGTCATCGCCCGCGACACCGCCGGCCGCGTCTCCTGGGCCTCCGCGCCGCTCACCTTCACCACCGGCACACCGGACAAGAGCTCCTGCGCGGTACGCCTGAAGGACACCAGCGACTGGGGCAGCGGGTTCGTCGCCACCGTGGACATCACCAACACCGGCACCGCCGCCGTCGACGGATGGACGCTCCACTTCACCTGGCCGACGGCGTGGCAGAGCGTCAGCAGCGGATGGAGCGCCAACTGGACGCAGAGCGGGACCTCGGTCACCGTCACCAGCACCACCGACAACGGCAAGCTCGCACCCGGCGCGAGCACCTCCATCGGATTCGTCGGGGCCTACAGCGGCCCCAATGTGCTGCCGACGGCCTTCACCCTCAACGGCGCCCTCTGCACCGCGCAATGATCTTCAGCTTGACTTAGAGCGCGCTCCAACTCCCAGACTGGTCCCCATGGACGAGGGGATGACCATCGCGCAGGTAGCGCAGCGTACCGGCCTCACCGCCCATACGCTGCGCTACTACGAACGCGCCGGCCTCATGCTGGAGCCTCCGCCGCGAGGCGACAACGGCCACCGGCGCTACACCGAGCGGGACGCCGACTGGATCGCGTTGCTCACCCGCCTTCGGGCGAGCGGCATGTCCATCGCCGCCATGCGCCGGTACGCCGAACTCGCCCGCCGGGGCCAGGGCACCTACGCGGCTCGCAAGGAGCTGCTCGAAGCCCACCGGGCCGAGGTCATCGCCAAGATCGAGCAGCTCCGCAGCGATCTCGAGACGGTCGACTACAAGATCGACCTCTACCGCCGCAGAATCAGGGGAGAAGAATGAAGCAGCACACGCTCGGCCAGGGCCTTCGCACGTCGGCGCTCGGCCTGGGCTGCATGGGAATGAGCGACTTCTACGGTCCGGGCGACGAGACCGAGTCGATCCGGACCCTCCACCGCGCGCTCGACCTGGGGATCACCCTTCTCGACACCTCCGACGCGTACGGTCCGTTCACCAACGAGAGGCTCGTCGGCAAGGCCGTCGCCGACCGGCGCGACCAGGTGGTGCTGGCGACCAAGTTCGGCATCGAGCGCCTGCCCGACGGCACCCGGGTGGGCGTCAACGGCCGGCCCGACTACGTGCGCCGCTCGTGCGACGCCTCGCTCGAACGGCTGGGGGTCGACCACATCGACCTGTACTACCAGCACCGCGTCGACCCCGGCGTCCCCGTCGAGGAGACCTGGGGTGCGATGAAGGAGCTGGTCGAGGCGGGCAAGGTCCGCCACCTCGGCATCTCCGAGGCCGCGCCCGCCACCGTCCGCCGCGCGCACGCCGTGCACCCCGTCACCGCGGGGCAGTACGAGTACTCCCTGTTCACCCGCGACATAGAAAACGAGCTGCTGCCCACGCTGCGGGAGCTCGGCATCGGCCTGGTGGCCTACAGCCCCCTCGGCCGTGGCCTCCTCACCGGTGCGATCACGAGCACCGGGGAGCTGTCCGCCGACGACTTCCGCCACCACAACCCCCGCTGGCAGGGCGGCAACTTCGACGCCAACCAGGCCCTGGTGACCAAGGTCGGCGAGATCGCCGCCGCGCTCGGCGCGACCCCGGCCCAGGTGGCCCTCGCCTGGGTGCTGACCCGGGGCGGGGACGACGTCGTGCCCATCCCCGGCACCAAGCGGGTCGCCCGGCTGGAGGAGAACGTCGCGGCTCTGGAGATCGAGTTCGACGCGGACCAGCTCGACGCGCTCGACTCCCTCGCCGGTCAGGTCGCCGGCGACCGGTACAACCCGGCCGGGATGAGCACCGTCAACCACTGAGCGGCCATAGGAAACCGGGCACGAAGATCGTGCCCGGTTTCCGCGCTGCGGCGAAGGGTTTTCGGGAGTTGATCTTGATTTTCCATTGACCCGGCGCCTTTACGTTGTAGATCGGATAAGGAACTCGGTCAGTAGACGTGTGATCTCGGCGGGGCGCTCCAGGCTCGGCAGGTGACCGGCCCAGTCGAGCTCGAGCAGCGTCGCGTCCGGCAGCGCCCCGGCGATGTGCCGTCCGCTTCCGCGACGTCGCCGGCGTCCGAGTACGGCCCCTCCGCGACGAAAGGCGTGCGCCCGTGCCCCCGGAAGTCGAGCCGGGTGACGCGGAACCGCTCCCCCAGCGGCTCCCACTGGGGATCCCACATGCCCGAGTCGGCGACGCTGGAGTGCAGCAGGACGACGGGCTCGCCTGAGCCCCGTTCCTCGTGCCAGACCGTCATCGGGCCTCCAGCGCGACGCGGACGCCGAGGGCGACCAGGAGCGCCGCGCCTGCCGCCTTCATCGCGCCGTACGCGACCTGCGAGGCCAGGACCAGCACGGACAGGCCGAACACGGCGGCCATCGCCCACAGGAAGATGCCGGTCTCGTTGCCGAGGAGAGCGGCCACACCGGAGGAGCGGCCTGCCCTGAGCGTCTGCCGCAGGATCACCGCGGTGCTGACGCCCGGGATCATCGCGAGCAGGAAGCAGGAACCGACGAAAGCGAGCCAAATCACGGGCACATCGTCCTGGCCCCCGCCCGAGCGCCGCAACCGCATATCCCCTGTCATGGCCCCGGCCGGCGACGGACGAGAACGCCCCGAGCGGCTCCTGCCTAACGACGGCCCGGGAGCGTCGCGAGCGCCCGCGACCGCTGGGCGACCAGATCGGCGTAGGTGCCGTCGCGCTCGGCCCACCGGTGCATCAGCACGCCCTCGACGAGGATCTCGTGCGGAGTGGGGTCGGCCTGGAGCAGGTCCATCACCTCGGTGGCGAACTCGGCCAGGTCGAGCGCGCGGGGGTTGCGCCGCACCTGCTCCGGCGTGGTGGCCACAGCCGGGGGGACGAGTTCGGACACCTCCACGCCTGTGCCCTCCAGTTGCGCGCGCAACGCCTCGGAGTAGGCGTGCACGGCGGCCTTTGAAGCCGCGTAGGTCGGCATGACCGGGAACGGCAGGAAGCCGATCCCCGAGGTGACCGTGATGACGGTGCCGGCGCCGCGCCCGACCAGGTGCGGGGTGAACGCGTCGATGACGCGGATGGTGCCGAGGAGGTTGGTGTCGATCATCTGTTGCGCGGCGGCGAAGTGCGCGGGATCGCGCAGGTCCTCGGGGATCCCGATCCCGGACATCGTCACGATCGTGTCGAGGCCCGGGTGTCCGCGGAGGATCGTGTCGCGGGCACGGCCGACGCTGTCATGGTCGGTCACGTCGATGGGAACGGTGTCGAACCCCTCAGCCGCGAGCCGGCCGAGCAGGTCGGCCCGCCGGCCGCCGACGACGACGGAGCTGCCTGCCGCGGCGAAGCGGCGAGCGAGCTCGAGACCGATTCCCGAGGTGGCTCCGGCGATGAAGACGGTGCGGTTGGTGATGTCCATTGATTGCTCCTGCTCAGGGCGTGCCGGTGGGCGCCGTGGATAGGGCGGTGCGGTGGATAGGGCGGTGCGTCCGCGACCGGCACGGTTTCGGCATCGCCGCTTCCGGTTCCTCTCCTGGGCGGCGACGCCTTCAGTGTCGATCCGTTCTCCGGCAGGAGGCAGTGCCCCCGTCTTCCGGGGTCCTGCCAGGGCCCCCTTGGCCGACGGAGCCCGAAATACGATGGCGAACATGAGCGACGACGACCGCGCCAACCTGCTCGGCGGCTATCTCCGTGCCCGGCGGGCCCTGGTCACCCCGGAGCAGGCCGGGCTCGCACCGGGCACGAACCGGCGCGTTCCGGGGCTTCGCCGTGAAGAGGTCGCCATGCTCGCGGGCATCAGCGCCGACTACTACCTGCGGCTGGAACGCGGTCGCGACAAGAACCCCTCAGCACAGGTCCTCGAATCGCTCGCGCGGGTCCTGCACCTCGACGAGCTCGAACAGGAATACCTCCTTGGCCTGACCGCCGCGCGCCCCAGGCCCCAGCCGCGCAGAAAACCCGAACGTGTCCCCGCGCGGTTGCACCAGCTCCTGGCCGGCGTGCAGGTTCCCGCCTTCGTGGAGGGGCGCGCGTTCGACGTGCTCGCGTCCAACCGGCTCGCGGTCGCGCTCTCCCCGCGTCTCCAGCCCGGGTACAACCGTCTGCGGTCGCTGCTGCTCGATCCCGAGGAGCAGGCGTTCCAGCAGCACTGGACGCGCTCCGCGGAAGGATTCATCGCCGCCTTCAGAAAGTCCGCCGGGTACGACATCCACAACCCGCGGTTCGTGGAACTGGTGGGCGAGCTCGCCCTGTCGAGCGAGCGCTTCCGAACCCTCTGGGCGCGCCACGACGTCCGCGACCTCGAGGGCGGCACCACCACCGTGAACCACCCCGTCGTCGGTGAGCTGCGCCTGCACCGGGACAAGCTCCCCGTGGACGATCTGCTGCTGGTCCTCTACTACGCCGATCAGGGCAGCGAGAGCGACGAGAAACTACGCCTCCTCGCCTCCATGACCTCGGACCATGCCCACCAGAACGAACGCCGGATCACGAACGGCTGAACCGAACAGCCGTCTCGGAACCCACGGCGACCTGACCGCTGAGCATCAGAGTGTCCCCGACGGAGATCGTGATCACGTCCGGTCCTGAGGCCGCCGGCATTCCGTTCGTCCGCGGCGGGCCATGAAGGGAAAGGGGGTTATCCGCTCCTTTCCATTCTCAACGTATAGCGCACAGGGGGGCTTGCGGCAAGACCCCTGTCATGCCGCACAATCGTCCGCCGGGCAGGCAGCGCCTGCGGAAATACCGCTGCCCGTCATGGCCGCCGGGTTCGTCACAGCGGTCCTGGCGGCCTTGGTGCGCGTAATGGTCGCAAGCGACCCAGATCGGAGCTGATGACGTGAACCCGCTGACCACCAGCGCGTTCGACCTTCCCGAACGTCTGTCCCGCAAGGCCGATCCGCGGCTGATCGCCGCCGATGAGCGGCACTTCGCGGCCATCGCAGAAAGCCTCGAACAGTCGATCATCGACCTGTCCGGCCGTCTCGACGCCGAACTCAGGGCGCCCGGCGGTGCGGGCCGGCAGGCACTGGACCGGGACCTCGAGGTCCACCGGCTGAGCGCTCGCCTACGCGTGCTGCGCCGTTTCGGGCTGGACCTGTGCCTGGGGCGCATGGTCGGCGCGGACGACCCCGAGCCCGTGTACGTCGGGCGGCTCGGCCTCACCGACAGCACGGGTCGCCGTCTGCTGCTCGACTGGCGCTCCCCCGCGGCCGAGCCGTTCTTCGGTGCGACCCACGCCAATCCGATGGGGCTGGTCAGCCGCCGCAGGTATCGCTGGACCCGCGGCCTGATCAGCGACTACTGGGACGAGGTGTTCACCCCGGACGGGCTCGACGGGCACGCCGCGCTCGACGACCAGTCCGCCTTCATCGCCAGCCTCGGCGGCAGCCGGTCGTCCCGGATGCGGGACGTGCTCGGCACCATCCAGGCCGACCAGGACGCCGTCATCCGCGCGGGATCCGAGGGCGCGCTCGTCGTCGACGGCGGTCCCGGCACCGGGAAGACCGTCGTCGCCCTGCACCGCTCCGCCTATCTCCTCTACTCCGACCCTCGCCTCGGTCACCGCCGGGGCGGCGTGCTGTTCGTCGGCCCGCATCAGCCCTACCTGGCCTACGTCGCCGACGTGCTGCCCAGCCTCGGGGAGGAGGGCGTGCGGACCTGCACCCTGCGGGACCTCGTGCCCGAGGGAGGCACGGCGGCGATCGAGACCGACCCGGACGTGGCCCGCCTGAAATCGTCCGCGGACATGGTGAAGGCGATCGAGCCGGCCGTCAGGTTCTACGAGAACCCGCCCGCCAAGGGGATGACGGTCACGACCCCCTGGTCCGACATCTGGCTGAGCGCCGAAGATTGGGCCGAGGCGTTCGAAGCGCCGGAACCCGGCACCCCGCACAACGAGGCGCGCGACCAGATCTTGGAGGAACTGCTCACGATCCTGGTGGACAAGCACGACGGCGACGCCCCGGCCGACCTGCTCCGCAGGTCGCTGCTGCGCAACAGGGAACTGCTCACGGCCCTCAACCGCGCGTGGCCCCTGATCGAAGCGCCCGACCTCGTCGGCGATCTGTGGTCGGTGCCCGCCTACCTGCGGCTGTGCGCGCCCTGGCTCGGCCCGGACGACGTACGGAAGCTGCAGCGCGCGGACGCCCATGCGTGGACGGTGTCCGACCTGCCGCTCCTGGACGCGGCGCGGCAGCGGCTCGGCGACCCGGAGGCGTCACGACGCAAGCGCCGGCAGGACGCCGCCGTCGCCGTCCAGCGCGAGCACATGACCAGGGTCGTCGACGACCTCATCGAGGCCGACGACTCCGAGATGCTCGTGATGTCGATGCTGCGCGGACAGGACCTGCGCGACGCCCTGGTCGACGAGTCCGCGCTGCCCGCGGCCGGCCCGGACCGGCTCGCCGGCCCGTTCGCCCACATCGTCGTGGACGAGGCTCAGGAACTCACCGACGCGGAGTGGCAGATGCTGCTGCTCCGCTGCCCGTCCCGTAGCTTCACCATCGTCGGAGACCGCGCCCAGGCCAGGCACGGATTCACCGAGTCATGGCAGGAACGCCTCAAGCGGGTCGGGCTCGACCGCATCACCCTGGCCACGTTGAGCATCAACTATCGGACACCGGAGGAGGTCATGGCGGAGGCCGAGCCGGTCATCCGGGCCGTGCTCCCCGACGCCAACGTGCCGGCCTCCATCCGCGGAAGCGGCGTCCCCGTCGTCCACGGATCCGTCGCGGATCTCGACGCCGTCCTCGGCACCTGGCTCGCCGAGCACGACGAAGGGACCGCCTGCGTCATCGGCGCCCCCGCGTTCCGGGAGACGCCCCGCGTCCGGTCGCTGACCCCCGAGCTGACGAAGGGGCTCGAGTTCGACCTGGTCGTCCTCGTCGGCCCGGAGAGGTTCGGCGAGGGCATCGAAGGAGCCGTCGACCGCTACGTCGCCATGACGCGGGCGACCCAGCGACTCGTCATCCTCACCGGCTCCTGACGCCGGCGGCGGGACGGGCGCCGCCTTGGCCGGGCCGGAACGGCCGCGGTTTCCGGGCCGGCCGACGGCTGCGGTTCAGCCGCGCACTGCGGCCAGGCACTCGTCGTACAGGACCATGGGGATCGGAGCCGCCATGACCGCCGCCAAGGGCGCTCTGGTGCCCCTCATGCGGTCCCTCGCGCTCGAACTCGCCCCCCGCCGCCGCCGGCTACATCACCGGCGACAACCTCGTCGTCTCCGGGGGCATGGGGATTCACGCCCGCCCCTGAGAGGAGGGGAGGCGAGCCGGCCTCCGCGCCTCGATCTTGCACCGCCGACCGGCCTGCGACGGCGGCCCGCGGAAGGCGACCACATTCGGGATCACGGTCCGTAGCGCGTGACGACCGCGGCCGCGCGGTTGCGCAGGGAGTCACGCAACCACCGCGGGGCCAGGGCTTCCGCGTCCGTGGCGAGCTGCCACAGCGCCCATTCGGCGTGTCTCGGATCTTGGAAGGTCACCTCCAGACGCAGCCGGCCGTCCGAGCCGGATTCCTCGGCGAGGACCGCCAGCGCGGTGCTCACCAGGTCCTCCCGCCGCGCCGGGTCCACCCGTACCAGCACGGCGACCTGGTCGCCGCCGGTCCGGAAGCGCGTGCTGCGTTCCTGCCAGGCCCGGTCCAGATCGATGCGGTCCGGTCGCTGTGCGGGTTCGGCGAGTTCCTCGGCGGCCAGGATCCGCGACAGCCGGTAGGTGCGGTCCGCGCCGGACCTCGTGGCCAGCAGGTAGCCCCGGTCGCGTACGGTGACCAGGCCGATCGGGTCCACCGTGCGCCACTTCGGGGCCTGGTCCACGGCCGCGTAGTGGATCCGCAGTTTGTGTCCGGCGAACACCGCGCGCAGGACCTCGGCCGCTACGGCGTCAGGCACCTCCTCAGCGACCAGCCGGCGCGAGAGGAGGTCGGTCTCCGGGTCGATGAGCAGCCGCTCGGCCGCGCCGGCCGCGGTGTCCCGGTAGCTTTCCGGCAGCGCGTCAACCACCTTGAGCATCGCTGAGGCGAGCGCCGAGCCGAGGCCGAACGCCTGCGCGCCGCGCCGCGATCCGGCGACCAGCAGGGCAAGGGCCTCGTCGTGGTTCAGCCCGGTGAGCTCGGTCCGGAAACCGGGCAACAGCGCGAACCCGCCGTGCCGCCCGCGTTCGGCGTAGACCGGGACGCCTGCTGCGGACAGCGCCTCGATGTCGCGCAGCACGGTGCGGGTGGACACCTCCAGCTCGCGGGCCAGCGCGGCCGCGGACAGCCGGCCGTGCTGCCGCAGCAGCAGCACCAGCGAGACCAACCGGTCGGCGCGCACCCGAGAAATGTACCGAGATATACGACAAAGGATGTCGTGATTTGTTGGGAGGCTCATCAACGCGACCGAGAACGGCGGTACCGAGCCGACCGGCGCACATGACGTCGACCCGAATGGAGCTGATGTGGCAATGGAGCGAACGGCGATCAACCCCTGGGCGTGGTCGGTGAAGCTGGGATACAACCAGGGTGAGATCGTCTCCGGGCACACCCGGACCCTGTACTGCGCGGGGCAGGCCGCGATGGGCGGCGACGGTGAGCCCCGGCATGCGGGTGACATGGCGGCGCAGCTGGCGCTGAGCCTCGACAACCTGGAGGCCGTGCTCGGCGAGGCCGGCATGTCCCTCGCCGACCTCGTCCGGCTCAACGTCTACACCACCGACGTCGACCGGCTCTTCGAGCACTACGGCGTGCTGGCGTCGCGCTTGGGCGCCGCCGGGGTGGCGCCGTCCACCACGATGCTCGGGGTGACCCGGCTGGCGGTCCCCGGCCTGATGGTCGAGCTTGAGGGGACCGCCGTCGCGTGATGTGACCGTGCCGTCTCCTGCGGCCCGGCCGGAGACGGCACGAGGAGGAGGCAGGTGGCGGGCCTGACCGCCTCCTGAGACCCGTGCTGCCGGGTCAGGGCTCGGTGGCGAGGACGGTCACCGGGTCGCCGACCCGGATTTCGCCGTAGCCGCGGGGGACGAAGCGGACACCGAACCAGGTCTTGCCGTCCCAGCGGCGGTGGCGGGCCAGGGTGCGGAGGGGTTCCTTGCCCTTCTCCAGGGTGGTCGGGTCGTAGGTGGGTACGGCGCAGCGGTCGCAGAGTTCGGACATGCGGAAGCGGAGAGCGCCGATGCGGATCTCCCGCCAGGTGTCCTCGACAAAGGGGGCGAAACCGTCCACGACGAGGCTGGGACGGAAGCGGGCCATGTCAAGGGGCGCGGGGACCTCCTCCTGACGATCGAGGGCGCCCTCGGCGATCCACTCGTCGAGCCGGCGGAGGGAGGAACGGGAGGTGAGCAGGAAGGGGGCGTCCCCGGCGAAGCTGACGACGTCGCCGGGGAGGCCTCCGTGAGAGGCCGGGACGGCGCAGCGGCGAGGGTCGTCCTGCCAGACGAGGCGGGCGGGTTTCCCCAGCAATCGAGTGAACCAGGCATGGGCCTCCGGATGGGCGAGGACCGCCGTGTCCAGTTCCACGAAGTGGACAGGGACGTGCTCACCGGTGGCCGGGGGGACCCTCAGCCGCGGCAGCCCCGGAGCCTCGAGCAGGACGCCGTCGTCGGCGGTGGGGGTGGCCACGACGGAGAGCAGCCGCGGATTCTCCCCGACCCAGTGCAGGTTCCCCGACTCGTCCACCACGGCCCACCGGCGGTCCCCCGCCAGCCCCCACGGCTCCACAACCGCCGAATCAACAACCCACCCGGAAACTGACTTAACCGGATATCTACGGATCTCGGCCAGCTTCATTCCGCCAGGCTACGTCCGAGAATCGTTCCCAGAAAGCCGCGCTGGCCGCGATGCTGCCCGCCCACACGGAGCCGGCATCGTCACCCTCGCCGCGTCCGCCGGCGGTTTCGCCGAGCTCCTCTGCCCTGCCCTGGTTACGCGGGCGCGTCAGAGCAGGGCCGCACGCGACAAGGCCGCAGCCGCCTCACGGGGTCGTTGGGATCCTTTATGAAATTGATCTCGCGCTTTTCATTCGCCCGGCGCCTTTACAGTGTAGATCAGAAAAGAAGGTAGGGAGTTTCGCTGGTCGTCTCCACGAGGCCAGACGAGCTACATCCGGGTCCGCGCGTACGCGTGCAGTGCGTCGCGGACGAATATCGCCCCCGCAGCGTCGTCGTACATGCCGGCGAAGCGGGGGTCGTCGACGTACGTGTCCCCCAGGCAGGTCACCATCTCGATCGAGCGCTCCCAATCGCCCTCGGCCGTGGGAGTGCCCGGGATCCGGCTCAGCCACCGGACGTGCCGCGCGGCCAGTGACTGAGCCTGTTCCGACGTCGGGGAGACCCCGGCCTCGACCGCGGCCACCCATGCGGCGACGAGGTCCTCGGCGGCCCGCTTCCAGGCCCGCTGCTGGTCAAGGGTCTTGCCGTGCCACCAGTCGTTGCTCTCCCGGAACGCGCGCTCGCCCCAGCGGGAGATCACCTCGTCCTTTTGACGCGCTCCCCGGCCTGAAGGCCGGGGATTCAGCCCGTGCCGCATCATGCGGCACCTCTGATGCTTCCTGCTTCCTCGCGCTGTGCCAGGCCAGGGCCTGGTCTTACCCGCGCTCCACAGGCGTTGAGCCTGTCCGCCCGTCCAGCGGCCAGGATGTTCTTCGCCGCGTTGACGTCCCGGTCGTGGACCGCCCCGCAGGGGCAGGTCCACTCCCGGACGTTCAGCGGCATGGACTGCTGGACGGTCCCGCACTGTGAGCACCGCTTGGAGGAGGGAAACCACCGGTCGATCCGGTGGAAGACCCGCCCGTACAGGCGAGCCTTGTACTCCAGCATGCCGGCGAAGGCCGACCAGCCCGCGTCATGCACGCTCTTGGCCAACCGGGTGCGCGCCGGCCCCGCCACGGCCAGGTCTTCCACGATCACCGTTTGGTTCTCACGGATGATCTGTGTGGACAGCTGGTGGTGGAACTGTCGGCGCGCGTCGGCGACCTTCGCGTGCCGGCGGGCCACCGCCAGGCGTGCCTTGGCCCGGTTGTTCGACCCCTTGGCCTTGCGCGACAGCGCCCGCTGGAGCCGCTTGAGCTTCTTGTCGGCCCGGCGCAGGAAACGCGGGGAGTCGATCTCCCGCCCGTCCGACAGGACGGCGAAGGCCGACAGCCCAAGATCGATCCCCGTCTCGGACTCGACCGGCGGCAGGGGCCGCTCGGCGACCTCGACCACGAACGAGGCGAAGTACCGCCCGGCCCCGTCCTTGACCACTGTCACCGACGACGGTTCGGCGGGCAGGCACCTGGACCAACGCACCGGCACCTCGCCGATCTTCGGCAGGCGCAGCCTCCCGCCCGCCGTGACCTGGAACCGGGCGTTCTTGGTGAAGCGAATCGCCTGCCGAGTGTCCTTGCGGGACCGGAACTTCGGCGGGGCGACCTTCGGCCCCCTCCGCTTCCCCCCGATCGAGGCGAAGAAGTTCCGGTAGGCGGAGTTCAGGTCCGCCAGCGCCTGCTGCAACACCACAGCCGACACCTCGCCCAGCCACGAGCGTTCCGAGGTCTTCTTCGCCTGCGTGATGACCCGCGTGGACAACTCCCCGTCGCAGATGTACGGCAACCCGGCGGCGTGGGCTTCCCGCCGCAGGCGCAGCCCGTCGTTGAACACCACCCGCGCGCACCCGAACGCCCGGGCCAGCGCGACCTGCTGGGCGGGGGCCGGGGACAGGCGGAAGTTGTACCGAAGCCGCACACCAAGGTTTTACCATCCGTTGATGGGCGCGTACGGGGAGTCAGGGCACGCAGGGACGGCGTTTGCGGACCGAGTTCCCCGAACTGGCCCGCCACTACTACCGGGCGAACACGCTGTGGTCGGGCTCCCACTTCGCCGGGAGCGTGGGCGGCGCACCGATCAGCGTCCTGCGCCAGTACACCGAGCACCACAACCGCCCAGTCTGATCCGCCAAGACGCCGATCCGCCTGACGGCGAATCGGCTTTCCCTGCCCCGCTACGCGGGACAGTCCGCTTCACCCCCGGCCTGAAGGCCGGAGCACTGCGGACGAATCCGGTAGCCGTCGTTGAACCCCGCCAGCATCATGTCCATCTGCGGTTCCGCCCCCGCCTGCAGGGCCTCGATCGTGTGGCGCGCGGACCGGATCTGCCGTTCGATGCGGTCCCGTTCCTCCTCCAGCGCGGCGATGTGGGCGCGGAGCCCGTCGCACGTGTCCACATCGTCCGCCAGGACCTCGGCGATGGCCGGCAGGCCCATGCCGAGCCGGCGCATGAGCAGGATCCGGACCACCGCGGCCGGGTCGTAGTAGCGGTACCCGTTCGCGCCGATCCGGGACGGGGCCAGGAGCCCGACGCGGTCGTAGTGACGGAGGGGTGCGGCTGGTGATGCCCGCCCTCGTCGCGAGTTCCTGGATCGTCCACTCCATCGTTTCAGTGTCACCCGCGACGGAGCGTGGCGGCGATGATCTCCGAGCTGTCGGCGTGCAGGGCCTGCGCCGCCGTCTGCCCGGTCGCCGCCAGGTAGGCGTCGACCAGTCTGTTGCCCGCGGCGTACCCGGCGCCCATCGGCAACCCCACCGGGGTGAGGCCGAAGCGTTCGGCGCTGGGGTCGCCGTGCACCCAGGCGGTGAAGTTCCGCATGCCTGTCACGTCGAGCCCGGTGAGCACCTTGCCGAAGATCTCGTCGTCGTGCAGGTGTGGCACGCCGATGCGGGTGCGGCCGAGCTCGTCGCCGTGGAGCTGCCGGGCGAAGGCGTCGGCCAGGCCCTCGGAGACGATGTGATCGCCGACCGTGGCGGTCATCGGGTCCCACACGACCCCGCCCGGGCCGAACCGCAGGTTGTGGTGGAGTTCGTGCACGGCGGTGGCCTCCAGCCGCTCCACGTTCTCGGGGAGGGGCCAGAGCGTGATCACGATGTGGCCCGAGATGCCGCCGAACCCGGTCACTCCTTGGCAGGGACCCATGAAGTGTTCGTCACCCGGATCGCCGAGCACGAACAGCACGGCGATGTCCGGGGCCCCCAATCCCGGAGTCGCCTCCAGCAGTACGGTGAGGGCGTCGTCGAAGGCGCGTCGCATGCGCTCCCATGCTCCGGCCGCCGCCAGGGTTTCGAGCGCGTCGAGGCAACGCTCCTCGTCGCGGTCGATCGGGAACCCCGACGCTTCGAGGTGCATGGCCACCAGGTCGACCTCGCCGGGGTGGTAGCGGTACATGCCCCTGGCGGGCTCCAGCATCGAACGCAGCAGGCCGACGCGGTCCGCGACCGGGGCCAGCAGGATCCGCCTCATGGCGGAGCGGGTGTCGAGAACAGTGATCGGCATGGCCCTGGATGCTAGAAGTTGACGCAGCGTCAAGGTCAAACCGGTGGCACCCTTCGTCGAGGTACGCGCGCCGCCCGACCTGTCACGGGCGGGCGGCGCCGGGCTTCGCGGCCGGGTTTTCCCAGCCGTGTTCGAGGAGGTCGAAGGCGGCCTCCACGGCCTGTTCGGGATCGGTGGCGCGGTGGGCGAGGGCGGCGCTCTCCAGGGCGAAGTGGGCCAGGGCGGCGCTGCGCGGGTCGTCGGACGGGGCGCCGGTGTCGGCGGCGATCGCGCGAGCGAGTGCGTCCTGGTGGCGCATCCACATGCGGTGGGCGTAGGCGCTGAGGGCGGGGGTGGTCTTCACCAGTTCGGCGAACTGGCTGTAGCGGGCGTCGGAGCCGCCGGCGTGGATGCGTACGCGTTTGACGTGGACGCACAGGGCCCGGGGGATGGTCGTGCCGGGAGCGCGGTCGCGCACGGCGGCGACCAGGGCGGCCTTCTGGTCGGCTTCCTGGTCGAAGACCAGGGCTTCTTTGCTGGGGAAGTGCTTGAGGAGCGTCGTGGTGGACACGTCGGCGGCCTCGGCGACGTCATGCAGGGTGACGTTGTCGTAGCCGTGCGCGATGAAAAGGTTCAGGGCGGCGTCGGCGAGCGCTTGGCGGGTGGCCGCCTTCTTCCGCTCGCGCCGACCTACGGGCGTCGTCATGCTGACATCGTACAGATGTCTGAGCAGTACAAAAAGTTGTGTCGTTGCACTTTTTGATCGAGTGTGCTTTTGTGGGCGTCGACGGAAGGACGCGCCCCGCCGCGCTCCTCCCCCGCCCTCGCCGACACGGTCAGGTCAGCCACCGGCCGTCACAGGGGCTTTCCCGTCGCCGGCCCCGGCCGGCGCCTGCCCCCGAACTCGGCCGCCGGCCGCACACCCGGCCGGCGCGACACCCATCACCGAGGAGTACCAGCATGATTCCCGCCTCCGCCCGTGTCGCCGTCATCGGCGCCGGACCCGCCGGCCTGATGACGGCCCGCATTCTGCAACTGCACGGCATCGACGTCACCGTCTACGACCTCGACGCCTCCGCCGCCGCCCGGGACCAGGGCGGCACCCTGGACATGCACCCCGGCACCGGCCGGCACGCGCTGCGGGCCGCAGGCCTGTGGGACGCCTTCACCGCTCTGGCCCGCCCGGAAGGCGAGCAGATCCGCCTGGTCAGCCGTGGCGGCGAGGTGCTCTTCGACGCCGCACCGCCCGGCGACGGCCAGGGCAACCCCGAGATCGACCGCGGCCGTCTGCGCGACCTTCTCGTGAACTCCCTCACCCCCGGCACCGTCCGGTGGGGCCACAAACTGGAGCGCGCCGAACCCCTCGGCGACGGCCGCCACCGACTCCACTTCGCCCACGGCGCCACCACCGACACCGACCTCGTCGTGGGAGGCGACGGAGCCTGGTCCCGGGTGCGCCGCCTGGTCTCCGACGCCGTCCCGGTCTACACCGGCGTCACCTTCGTCGAAACCGGCCTCAACGACGCCGACGCCCGCCACCCAGAGCTCGCCGCCCTCACCGGCGACGGCACCATGCTGGCCCTCGACGACAACCTCGGCTTCGTCGCCCAGCGCAACAGCGGCGGCCACATCCGCGTCTATGTCGGCATGCGCACCCCCGAGGACTGGCACCGGCAGGCCGGCGTCGACCTGGCCGACCCCGCCGCCGTCCGCGACGCCCTCCTGGAGCGCTTCGCCGACTGGAGCCCGGCGCTGCGCGGCTACATCACCGACACCGACACCGGCTACGTCAACCGCCCGCTGTTCGCCCTGCCCGTCCCCCACGTCTGGGAGCACGCCCCCGGGGTCACCCTCCTCGGTGACGCCGCCCACCTGATGTCCCCCTTCTCCGGCATGGGCGCCAATCTCGCCATGCGCGACGGCGCCGACCTCGCCCAGGCCCTCATCGATCACGCCGAGCTGGACGACGCCGTCATCGCCTACGAGAAGATCCTCCTGCCCCGCTCCGTCGAGGCCGCCGAGGGTGCCGCCGAAGGCATCGACGGCGCCTTCTCCCCCGACAGCGCCGAACAGACCCTCGCCCACATGACCGCCCACCACTGATACCCACCGGACCCGGCCCCGGCGGTGCGGCCGTCCAGGAGTGACAACAGGACGCGGGCGGTTATGGCCGGCGGGTCACGGCGAGTCCGCCGGATCGGGGGCGGGCGGCATCCGCACCGGCGGGACGCCGCCGTCCGGCGCCGCACCGTACACGCGGGACAGGTCGGCGACGGCCTCGGCCATCAGCGCGCGGAGGTCGGCCGGCTCCAGCACCTCGACGAGAGCGCCCATGCGCAGGAACAACCACCGCGCGTGCGTGAGTGACTCGATCGGCAGCGTGAGCCGGGTCCAGCCGCCGGGCTCCGGCTGCCCGCCGGCCAGCGCCTTGTCGACGACGTCTCCCCCAAGGGTGTACCGGAGCAGGTCCTCCGCCCCCGGCGCGAGCCGTATCACCGCCTCTGCCGTGTACATGCGTGAGGCGAACTCCGCGGCGAAGCCGCGCCAGAACTCGGCGAGGTCGAAGTCCGCCGGCCGTTCGAAGTGCTCGGGCAGCACCTCGGCCTCCAGGATGCGGCCCACCCGGTAGGTCCGCACCGTGCCCGAGCAGGCGGCGGCGAGATACCAGGAACCGCCCTTCAACACCAGGCCGTAGGGATGCACCAGCCGTTCCACCTCCGCCGGCCCCCACCTGCGGTAGCGCAGCCGGAGCGCCCGCTCCTCCCACACCGCCTCCGCGACCTCCGTGAGGAACGGCGCCTCGTCGGCGCCGCGATACCAGCCCGGCACGTCGAGGTGGAATCTCTCCCGCATCTTGGCCGCGTGGGACCGCGGTTCGGGCGGCAGCGCGGCCAGCAGCTTCAGCTCCGCCGCCGCGGCGAAGTCGGCGAGCCCGAGTTCGGCTGCCGGGCCCGGCAGCCCGGCCAGGAACAGGGAGGACGCCTCCTCCACGGTGAGCCCGTTCAGGCGGGTACGGTAGCCGTCGAGCAGCCGGTAGCCGCCCAGCGGGCCACGGTCGGCGTAAACGGGCACCCCGGCGGCCGACAGGGCCTCGACGTCGCGATAGACGGTCCGGACCGAGACTTCGAGTTCTTCGGCGATCTCCGTGGCGGTCATCCTGCCGCGGGTCTGCAGCAGGAGCAGCAGGGACAGCAACCGGCTCGCGCGCATGCGACCAGTCTGCCACCTTTACAAAGTAGATTCACTTGCCTTCTCACATAACCTGTGTTCAAATGCACACATGGAAAGTGCCGATCGGATTCGGGCCATCATGAACGCCCTGCGCACCGCCGACAGCGTCTCCGTGGCGGAGCTGGCGCTGGCGTACGGCGTGTCGGAGATGACCATCCGGCGCGACCTCGACGAACTCGCCCAGCAGGGGGTGGTCCGGCGGGTCCGCGGCGGCGCCCTGAGCCTGCTGCTGCGCGGCGAGGAGCCGCCCTTCGGGGTGCGCGAGCGGGAGGCGATCGACGCCAAGCGCCACATCGGCGCCGAGGTCGCCGCACTGCTGGCCGACGGCGAGGCCGTGCTGCTCGACGGCGGCACGACCGCGCTCGAAGTCGCCCGGGCCGTACGCGAGCGACGCCTGACCGTCCTGCCGCTGGCGCTGCAGGCGGCCCAGGAACTGGCGGCCGCACCCCGCATCCGCCTCGTCCTGCCGGGAGGAGAGGTGCGGCACGGGGAGATGAACTTCATGGGCCCGCTCACCGAGACCTCGATCAGGGCCCTCCGGTTCGACACCGCGGTGATCGGCTGCTGCGGCCTGTCGGCCGAGCACGGCCTGACCGCCCACGACCTGCCCGAGGTGGCCATCAAGCAGGCCGCGATCGCCTCGGCCCGCCGCGTCGTCGTCGCATGCGACTCGGGCAAGTTCGCCCGGACGGCGTTCGGAGCGGTCTGCGGGCTCGACCGGCTCGACGTGGTCGTCACGGACGAGGGCATCCCCCGGGACCAGCACGACGCCCTCGCCGCCGCCGGAGTCACCGTCCGCACCGTGCCCGCCTCGGTCCCCGTCACCTGAGCACCGCCTCTCCCCCGCGTGGCGTCACGCCGAAGCCGTCCGTGGCCGTGGCCGCCGTCGCACCGGGTTCGCAACCGCACGGTCAGTCGACCCGACGCTCCTCGGGGGCGGTGCGGTGCGAACACCTTCCCTGATCGTTCGCACAGCCGCCGCCTCCACACCAGCCGCCTGGCACTGGCTGCCCGGCCCCGGCCACCTCCACACCGGCCGCCACAGGCACTTCCACGCCGGGGCACAGACGAACCTTCCAGTACGAATCGCTCGGCACTCGAGGAGCACCCCATGGCTCTGTCCGCCCCCGCCCGCCCCGTGCTCCTGCGCGCACGTGTGGCCGTCTACGGACTGTTCCTGCTGTCGGGCATGGCCATCGGCACGTGGACCAGCCGGATTCCCGCCATCAAGGCCGGCCTGGGACTGAGCGACGGCGCGCTCAGCCTCGGCCTGCTCGGCATCGCGGCCGGCGCCATCACCGGCATGCAGGTCGTCGGCCGGCTGGTGGACCGTCACGGCAGTTACCGGACCATGCTGCCGATGGCCATCGTCCAGGGCCTCGTCCTGGTGATTCCCGCCTTCATGCCCAACCTGCCGGCGCTGGCGCTGTCCCTGTTCGCGTTCGGCGCGGTGCACGGCACCCTCGACGTGGCCATGAACGCCAACGCCGTCGTCGTCGAGCGGGCCTACGGCCGGCCGATCATGTCGTCCTTCCACGCGGTGTTCAGCGTGGGCGGATTCGCGGGGGCGTCCGCCGGCGGCCTGTTCGCGCACGCCGGGGTGAGCCCGGGGGCGACCTTCGCGGCGATGGGTGCGGTGATCCTGCTCATCGCCCTGCTGAGCGCCCGCTGGGCCGTCCGGGACAACCCGGCGCGAGAGGCGGCGCAGGTCGCGTCCCCCGCGACCGGCCCGGCACGGCGATGGCGCGTCAACAGCGCCGTGCTGTTCCTCGGCGTCCTCGGCTTCTGCTGCATGATCGGAGAAGGCGCCTCGGCCGACTGGAGTTCCGTCTACCTGCGCGACAACCTGGGCTCCTCCGCCGGCTTCGCCGCGGCCGCGTACGCGGCGTTCTCGATCATGATGACGGCCGGCCGGTTCGCCGGGGACCGCCTCGCCGCCCGGCTGGGGCCGGTCACGCTGGTCCGCTGCTGCGGGGGGCTGGCCGGGGTGGGCCTCGCGGCAGGGATCCTCGTCGGTCACCCCGTAGCCGGGGTCGTGGGCTTCGGGCTGTTCGGCGCGGGCCTGTCGTGCATCGTTCCCCAGGTGTTCTCGGCCGCCGGGCATCGCGACCCCGCCCAGTCGGGTCGCGCGCTGGCCGCCGTGGCGAGTCTGGGCTACACCGGCTTCCTCACCGGTCCCGTTCTCATCGGCGGCCTGGCCGAGGCCGTCTCCCTTCCGCACGCGCTGCTGGTGCCCGCCGTGCTCGCGTTGTTCGTGGCCCTCGCCGCTCCGGCGCTGCGCTCGCCCCGGCCGGAACCCGCGGCCGGCCGCCACGCCGAGCCCGCCCGCGAGTGAGCCGCCCGTGATCGAGCCGCCTGGGGAGGCCGCCGGAGCGGGTACTGCCGGCTGTGCGCGGGAGCCGCTCCGCGCGCCGAGACAGAGCCCGGCTTCGCGCGATCGCCGACGACGCCACCGATCCGGCCGATCACGGCAACCGGATCGCGGCCGCCGGTCACGGGGCGGTGGGGAACGACAAGCCGGGGCGGAGGCCGAGGATTGGAACGGGCGGGGACGGGCAATGGGGGGGCGTGGCCGTCACCAGCGATTCCGACGAGCCGGTCCCCGCGTACCGGCGGCTCGCGGCGATGCTGCGCGAGGAGATCGTGCGCGGCCGGATCGAGCCCGATCGTCCCCTGCCGCCCGAGGAGCGCCTCGTGCGGGAGCACGGTTTCGCGCCCGACGACGTGCGCCGCGCCGTCGAGGTGCTCAGCGGTGAGGGTCTCGTGTACGTGGTCGAAGGGCAGGGGGCGTACGTGTCCACCCGGGCCGAGGAGACGGGCGGCGGCTGAGCGGTCGGGCGGAGCGATCTGCCGCCGCCCGTCTTCCGGCCTCGGTGGTTCGCGGGCTGTGCGGTTATCCGGGCTGCGCGGACGAGCGGGGCTCGCGCCACATGGGGTACATGACCGGACCATCGGGCAGCCGCACCAGTTCGGGCATGTCGGCGTAGCCGTGGCGGAGATAGAGCCGCCGGCTCGCCTGGCTGCTGGCCTCCAGATAGGCCGCGATACCTTCGGCGTCGAGCCTGCGGTGGTGTTCCTCCAGCAGCAGGCTGCCCAGGCCGCGGCCGGTCCTCCCCCGCTTGAGTGCGATGAACGCCAGGTAGTGGTGCGGCTCCTGCGGGTGCAGCTTGTCCATCAGCTCCCCGAGGAGACGGTAACGTCCGGCGTTCTCCCCCGCGAAGGACGCGATCGCCTCCTGCTCACCGGGGATCTCGGGGAACGGCGCGGCGAACCAGACCGCCACACCGGCCAGTTCGCCCGACTCGTGGAGGCCGTAGACGTCGCCGTGTTCCAGCGCGTGCCCGGCCCACATGGTGAAGAACCGCCGCTGCATCGGCAGGCGGTCGTCCATCCGCGGGATGAGCCATCTGGTGATCTCGTCGGTGTGGAAGGTGTCGGCGATGAGGCCGCCGGCCGCGTCCGCGTCCGCCAGCCGGGTGATCTCGGCGGTCACTTGACGCCCCCGCCGACGGCCCGCGCGCCCAGGCCGATGTTGGCGTAAACCTCGGGCCGGGTCGACCTCAGCACCCGGCCCCAGACGAGGCCGAAGACGATCGCCACGACGAAGATCCCGGGCAGGACCCAGCGGAGGATCGAGTCGGGCTCGACCCCGAGGACCGTGTCGAAGTTGACGAGGGTGAGACCGATGATCACGCAGAGCGCCAGGATCGCCAAGGCCGGGGCGACGCGGGTGCGCCAGGTCGTCTCCCCCCGGGGGTCACGGGAGAAGAACACGATCACCGAGATCGAGGTGACGGTGAGCAGGGTCAGCAGCCCGAGACCGCCGAAGGTGCCGAAGATGAAGAACATCTTGGTGACCGGGTCGAGGCCGGAGACCGCGTACACGGTGATCACGATCAGCCCGAGCACCGTCTGCAGCAGAGACCCGGCGATCGGAGCGGCGGTGCGGGCCGAGGTGCGGCCGAAGACCGAGGGCAGGACGTTCTCCCGGCCCAGAGCGAAGATGTAGCGGGCCGTGGTGTTGTGGAAGGCGATCATGCAGGCGACGCTGCTGGTCACGAACAGCACCGAGCCGATGGTCGAGACGGCGGAGCCCAGGTGGGCGGCGGCCTGGTTGAAGATGAGCTCGGTCCCCTGCTCCGAGGCGGCCTTGACGATCCCGTCCGGCCCGGTCGGCACCGTCTGCGCCCAGGCGGAGAACGAGTACAGCACGGCGATGATCGCGATGCCCAGGTAGGTGGCGATGGGCACCGTCCTGTGGCGGTCCTTGGACTCCTCGGCGAAGACCACCGACGACTCGATACCGGCGAACCCCGCGACGACGGTGGCGAGCGCCGCGCCCACGCCGGGCACGAACAGCGCGCCGGGGGTGAAGCCCTCGAAGCTGAGACCGCCCGCGGCGGCGTGCGTCACGTCGCCGAAATCGAACAGCAGCACGATGGCGATCTCACTGATCAGCAGGATGGACAGGATCTTGCCGTTGACCTCCACGCGCAGCAGGCCGAGCACGCCGGTCAGCGCCCAGGCCACGAGCGCGATCACCCACCACGGGGGCGAGCCGCCGAACCAGTCGGTGAGCAGCGGCTCGGCCGCCGATCCGATGATTCCGTAGAGGCCGAGTTGCAGCGCGTTGTACGCCAGCAGAGCCACCCATGCGGTCGCGACTCCCTGGGTGCGGCCGAGACCCTGCGCGGCGTAGGCGTAGAAGGCGCCCGCGTTGACCACGTGCCTGGCCATCGTCACGTATCCGACGGCGAAGAGCGCGAAGACGGCGCCCAGCAGCAGGAACGCGAACGGGACGCCGATGACGCCCGTCACCGTGTACGCCGTCGGGACCGACCCCGCGACGACCATCAGGGGCGCCGCCGCGGAGATGACGAAGAACACGATGGACGGCACGCCGAGCCGGTCCTCGGCCAGTGCGGCGGTGACGGCGCTGGGCCGTTGCTGTGTGAGGGACACCTGGAACTCCGTGTTAGGGGGTGGGGTCACCGGCGGCTGATGACGGCCTCGCCGACCGCGACCTTGGTCTGGGCGATGAGTCTCTGCAGCGGTAGGGGGAGCATGGCGGTCGCGGCGGCCACGAACGGGGGATCGTGCTCGGACAGGACCCGCTGGGCGCAGCCGGCCGCGGCCAGGAGCCCCAGGAGGAGGCAGTCCTGGGTCACCGGCGTCCTGCGCCGCTGCACGGCGAGGTTCAGGCGGGCGAGCGGCCATGCGGCGGTGTTCACGTCCGCCGGCGCCGCGGGCTGATGCTTCAGCAGGTGCCTGACCGGAGGCTTCAGCAGCTTCGCGGCGATCATCCTGGCGGTGACGTCGGCGTAGATCGTGCGGGCGAAGAAGAGGAGCCACGTGCCGACCGGGTGGTATGGCTCGGCGATGACGTGACTGAGCACCGCGCGGGTGAGCGGGTCGCCGCCGGCCTCCTGGACCGTCGCGTAGAGGCGTTCGGGGGTCGCGGCGACGTCGAGCGCCACGCGCTCGGCGATCATTAGTTCTCCGAGGACCCCGCTCGCCAGCACCAGCCCGGTGAGCCGGGAATGAAGCAACGGATGACCCGTCGCATTGTCGTGCAGGACAAAGTAGAGATCATCGACAAGGGACGGGCTCGAAAGATCGCCTTCAGCCACGGTCGGCGATGATATAGGCGAATTGTTCTATCTGTCAGCGCGCGAATTCGTGGTACATGGACAATTTCGTATTATTGGCGCGCTATATATCATTTAAGCCGGCCGGAATCCGGTTTTCGGCTGACGCAATCACGATCCAGGGTGCGCCGGCCGGTCAGCGAAGCAGGACGTTGGCCAGGATCGTGAGCAGGATCGACGCGACGACCGAGATGACGATCATCATGAGGCAGCCCGCCGCTCCCCCGAGCGGCCGGATCTTGAAATTTCCCGGCATGGTGTCCTCCCGCTGCTGCTCCATGTGCGCCTACCCCCGGCCCGCGCACCGAACCGAGCGCGGTTTGTCCGTTTTTCGGCCGGGCATCGTCGGCCTATGACCACCCAGGACGACAGGGGCGCAGCGGCCCTGGCCCGCGCCCACGGGCTCTTCAACATGGCGGGCGGGCTGTGGCCGCTCCTGCACCTGCCGAGCTTCGAGAAAGTGTTCGGCGCGAAGACCGACCGATGGCTGGAACGCACGGTCGCCGGGCTCCTCGTGGGTATCGGGTGGACGCAGATCCGCGGCGCGTCCAGCCCCGGCGGCGCCGACCAGGCACGCCGTCTGGGCATGGCCACGGCGGCGACGCTGCTCGCCGTCGATCTGGTCTACGTGCCCACGGGCCGCATCCGGCCCACCTATCTTCTCGACGCGGCGGCCGAAGCGATGTGGCTGCGCGCCTGGCGGGCCCGCGCCGTACGGCCCGAGCCTCCGTCGACCCGGACCGGCTCGATGTTCGCCGCGGCGGCGGCGCTGGCCGCGGGATGCGCCACGGGCGGCGTGCTCGCCGCGCGGATGCTGCGGCGACGGGCGGAGCCCGCCGAGTCCGAGCTCACCCGCGCCCGCTACCTGCGCCATCCCGCCGCGCGGTGATTCGGGTTACGTACCACGACGACGGGTAGAGCGAACGGCAGTTCGACAATGGAGGAGTCATGGACCGAGGACCTGTGGAGAAGGACCCCGAGGAGTGGGCGACCGGGGACGAGCCGATGACCGCGCCGCAGGAGTCCTACCTGCGCACGCTGGCCAGGGAGGCCGGGCGGGACGTGCCGGAGGGACTCAGCAAGGCCGAGGCCTCCCGGCTGATCGACGAGCTGCAGGACCAGAGCCGCCGCCTGAACGAGAACGGGTGAACCACGCCGAAGGGCCGCCCGGGGTCTTCCGCGGGCGGCCCTTCGGCTCCACCGGCGCCGTCACCCGGGCAGCGTCTCGCCGCCGATCGGGGCGAGGACCTCGCCCGTGTAGTACGACGACAGCCGGTTGGCGGCGAAGAACACGTACGACGGAGCGATCTCGTCCGGGTCGGCAGGCCGGCCCATCGGCACCTGCTGACCGAACTTGTCCACCTTCTCCTCCGGGAACGTCGACGGGATGAGCGGCGTCCAGACCGGTCCGGGGGCCACGGCGTTGATCCTGATCCCCCGTTCGACCAGCACCTGGGCCATCGAGTAGGTGAACGCGTTGATCGCACCCTTGGTCGCGGAGTAGTCGATCAGGGTCTTGTTGCCGCGCAGCCCGTTGATCGACGAGGTGTTCACGATCGAGCCGCCCTCCGGCATGTGCCGCAGCGCGGCCTTGGTCACCCGGAAGTAGCTGTGGATGTTGACCGCGAAGGTGTGCTCCCACTGCTCGTCCGGCAGCTCTTCCAACGACTGCACGGGGGTCTGCGTGGCCACGTTGTTCACGAGCACGTCGATGCCGCCGAGCTCGCGGACCGTGCGTTCCACGACCTCCTCGCAGTGGCGGGCATCGGCGAGGTCGCCGGGAATGGTCACGCAGCGGCGGCCCTCCTGCTCCACGAGCTTCCTGGTGTGCTCGGCGTCCTCGTGCTCGGTCAGGTACGCGATCGCGACGTCGGCCCCCTCCTTGGCGAACGCCACGGCGACGGCCCGCCCGATGCCGGAGTCGCCGCCGGTGACGAGGGCGCGCTTGCCGGCCAGCAGGTCGCGTCCGGCGTAGTCGCGCATCTCGTCCCTGGGCTCGGGCGTCATCTCGCCCGTCCGGCCCGGGTACGGCTGCGTCTGCGGTGGCGGTGTGGAGTTCGGCTGCTCAGGCATGCACGTCGGGTACCCCTGCCCGTCCAGGGCAAACGGCCGCCCGCGGGCACGGCGTCGATCACGCGGCGGACACACACTGTTACCTATCCATCACGCTTTAATGTCCCGAGACGGGACATCGGGTATGACGTTGCCATGACACCCCGGTCGCGGATCGCTCCGCTCGACGTGGTCTGGAGAACGTGCGACGCCATGCCCGAGTGCCTGGGCGTCGCCCAGGAGCCGTACGGCAGGTGCCTGGCGCACCTCACGCCGGCCGAGACGGCCGAGGTGCTGCGGAGCCTGACGCCCGGCCAGGCTCTCGACCTGCGCGGCACCCTCCTGTCTGAGGACCTGCTCGCGTGGGTCCTCGACGGCGTTGAGGGCCGCCTGGGCAGGGCGAGGTTCGACCGGGCGGTCTTCACCGGCCCGGCCCGCTTCGGCGAGGTCGTCTTCGCCGGCGACGCGACCTTCGGCCACGCCAGGTTCGACCGTCTCGCCTCGTTCTACGGCGCCCGGTTCCTCCGCAACGTCTCCTTCCGGGATGCGCGGTTCCTGCGGGAGTTGTCCCTGCATGACGCGCGGGTGTGCGGTCACGCCACGTTCGACCACGTCACGGTGCGCGGCGACGCCCTGTTCGGTGAGGCGCGGTTCGGGGAGACACGGTTCGGGGCGGGGCCGTTCGGCGCCCCGCCGTCCGGGGAAACCGCGACCGAGCCGTCCCGGGACGCGCCGTTGCCGCGAGCGTCGTTCCAGGAGGCAGGGAACGCGTCGTTCCAGGAGGCAGGGAACGCGTCGTTCCAGGAGGCAGGGAACGCGTCGTTCCGGCAGGCGGGGAACGCGTCGTTCCGGCAGGCGGGGAACGCGTCGTTCCAGCACGCGCAGTTCCACGGGTTCGCCGTGTTCGACGGGGCCGCCTTCCATGGAGACGCCTGCTTCCGCGGCGCCCGGTTCCACCGGGCCGTCTCCTTCCGCGGCTCGGATTGCGCAGCGAGCGCCGAGTTCCAGCACGCCCGCTTCGAGGGGGCGGCCTACCTCGGCCCGATGCGGATCGTGCGGCGTCTGTCGCTGGCGGGCGTACGGGCCTGCGCGCCGCTGCACCTCGACACCGGCGGGTGCCGGGTGGTGCTGCGTTCGGCGGCCGTCCTCGGCCGGCTCGCCGCGCGGCTGTCGGACGCCGAGGTCGACCTGCGGGACGCGACGCTCGCCGGGCCCGCGGCCGTCGCGCGGCGCGCGGGCCGGCTGCGGGTGACCTCGCTCGACGGCCTCGACGCGGGCGCGCTCACGCTGACCGGGGCCGATCTGCGCGCGTGCGGCCTCGGCGGGCTGCGCCGTCCCGAGGGCCTGCGCCTGCGGGAATGCCTGTTCGCCGCGCCCCCTGGCGGGCTCGGGCTGCGCCTGGGGTGGCCGCCCGTCCGGTGGTGGAGCCGCCGCCGCGTCATCGCCGACGAGCACCTGTGGCGGGGATGGCCGTCGCAGGGGGTGGACGGGCCGTCCGCCGGCCCTGCCGGGGATCGGGCGTCCGATCCGGCGCGCCTGGCGGTCCTGTACGAGCGGTTGCGGCCGGGCGTCGACGACGCGCGCGTGGCGGACGACTTCGCGTTCGGCGCGATGGAGATGCGGCGGCTGGGCAGCCCCCGTGGCCGGGCCCGGATGCTCCTGTCGCTGTACTGGCTCGCCTGCGGGTACGGCCTGCGCGCGGGGCGGGCCCTGGGGTGGCTCACGCTGGTGGCGGCTCTCGCCGTGGGCGCGGTGTGCTGGACCGCCGTGGCGCGTCCGGCGGGCAAGCCGAACGTTCAGCGTGCCCGGGTCGCGGTCGTACGGCCCGCGGCGTCCGCGTCCCGCCCGGCGCACGGGCTGGGCGGCTGAGAGCCGGGGCAAGCGCCGCGCCGGCCGGCTCCCGGTCCCGGCAGCGGAGCGGGCGGGCAGGCGTTCCCGGTCAGCTCCAGGTGGCGTTCTTGAGCAGGCCGGACAGTTCCTTGTGGTCCCACAGGTCCGCCACCAGGATCTTCGAGGTCGGCAGGAACCACTCCCGCTGCGTGAACCTCACCTTGCGCCCGGAACTGCCCTGCGGCTCGCAGTAGTCGCGCCAGGCCGTGTACCTGGCCGTGTGCCCACGCCCGGCCTGCCGTAGCCCCTTCGAACCGGCCCTGTCCGCGAACACCACGGGGGTGAGCCCGCCGAAGGGACACGACGGCTGCGCGAGCGTGGGGATGTACTGGGTCTTGCCGGTGTATCCCCAATAGCCCAGTGTCTTGGGGCCGACCAGCCAGAAGCCCTTGCAGTCGCCGTAGAAGTACTCGGGATCGGCGCACGCACCGGTGATCACCCTGACCGTGTCCGCGTAGCGGCGCACCTTCCATGCGGACGGGATCCTCAGGTTCATGCCGCGGAAGGAGAGGGCCGCGGTCCCGCGGGCCTGCGGGGCCGCGGCGACCGGCGAGGCCCCGGCCGGCGCCGCCGCGGCCGGGGCGGCGACGGGAACGGCCAGCATGGCGACGGCGGACAGGGCGGCCAGAGCAGACGATCTTTTCCTCATGTTCGGAACGTAACGATCGCAACTTGTGGGTCACTTGCAGCCGGCTGGGTGTGGCGCCGTTCCCGTTCGCCGCGTCACGAGGAAGGACACCGCCGGGCGGAGCGTCGAAGACTTCGATGCTCAGGACCGCAAGCGTTCACGATTGTTACAGCTGTTACCTCCTGTCGTCAGCATAAGCTCAATCGTTCGCAAAACAGGAGGTTCCATGACAAAGCGCCTATATATGGCCATAGCTGGCGCGCTGGTCGTGTCGGCGCTCGCCGGCGGCTGCGGGCGTTCGTCGTCGGGGGCCGCCGCGGGCGACAACGCGGCGGCGACGACGGGCAAGACCGCCAAAGACCTGGTTCCCGAGGACGTGCGCAAGACGGGCACGCTGCGGGTCGCCACGTCCGAGGGCTACCCCCCGATGGAGATGTACAAGGAGGGCACCCAGGAGCTCACCGGCGTCGACCCCGACCTCGGCGCGGCCATCGCGGCCAAGCTCGGCCTGAAGTTCTCGATCACCAACGCGGCCTTCGACGGGCTCATCCCCGGCCTTCAGGGCGGGCGCTGGGACATGGTGATGTCCTCGATGAGCGACACCGAGGAGCGGCGCGCGGCGGTCGACTTCGTCGACTACTTCAACGCCGGCGGCGCCATCATGGTGAAGAAGGGCAACCCCGACGGGATCAAGAACCTCGAGGACCTGTGCGGCCGCACGGTGGTGCTGGCCAAGGGCAGCTCCAACCTCGCCATCGGCGAGAAGCAGAACGAGAAGTGCGCCACGAAGATGAAGATCATGCAGAGTGAGGACGCGCCCACCGGCCTGCTCTCGATCGACTCCGGGCGCGCCGCCGCGACGATCGTCGACTACCCCGTCGCCGTCATGTACGCCAAGGACACCGGCAAGTACGACGTGCTGCCCGACCAGTACGACGCCGGGCCGTGGGGCATCGCCGTCGACAAGCGCAAGACGGCGCTGCGCGACGCGGTCGCCAAGGCGATGGAGGAGCTCCAGGCCGACGGCGGCTACACGGCCGTGCTCGACAAGTACGGCGTGACGGCCAACGCCGTCGACGGCGTGCTGGTCAACACCCAGCCGTGGAAGTGACCCGGGAGCAGGCGGCCGGCGCCGAGCTGCCGATCGAGGCCGTGCGCCCCGTACGGCCCGGCAGGTGGCTGGGGGCGGCCGTCGCCCTCCTCTTCCTCGTCTGGCTGGCCTACACGGTCATCGTCAACGAGAACCTGCACTGGGACGTGATCGTCGCCTACCTGGGCGACGGCAGGATCCTCGGCGGCCTGTGGGTGACGATCCAGCTCACCGTGCTGTCCATGGCCATCGGCCTGGCGCTGGGCGTGCTGGCCGCCGTCATGCAGCTGTCGGACAACCCCGTGCTGCGCGGCACCTCCGCGCTCTACACGTGGTTCTTCCGCGGCACGCCGCTGCTGGTGCAGCTCATCTTCTGGTTCAACATCGGGCTGGTCTTCCCCACCTTCGCGATCGGCGTGCCGTTCGGCGGGCCCAAGCTGATCGAGTGGCAGGCGAACGCCGTCATCACGCCGTTCACCGCCGCGCTGCTCGGCCTGGCCATCAACGAGGGCGCGTACATGGCGGAGATCGTCCGTGCGGGCATCCGCTCGGTCGACCCGGGCCAGCGGGAGGCGGCCGAGTCGCTCGGCATGTCGCACCGGCAGGTCCTGCGCCGCGTGGTGCTGCCACAGGCCATGCGGGTGATCATCCCGCCGACCGGCAACCAGTTCATCTCGATGCTGAAGACCACCTCGATGGTCTCGGTGATCGCCGGGGCCGAGCTGCTGACCGTGGCGCAGCGCATCTACCTCGGCAACTTCGAGGTCATCGCGATGCTCGTGGTCGCCTCGATCTGGTACGTCGTGCTCACCACCATCGCGAGCGTCGGCCAGCACTTCGTCGAGAAACGGTTCGAGCGCGGCCATGTGCGGCTGTCCTCCCGGGTCCGCCGCAACCTGTCCCCGCTGCCGTCCAAGGAGCCCCGGTCGCCCGAGGAGTCCCAGTCGAAGGAGCCCCTGTCGTCGAAGGAGTCCTCGTGAACGCGCAGGACCAGCCGATGGTGCGCATCCGCGCGGTCCGCAAGCGCTTCGGCTCGCTGGAGGTGCTCAAGGGCATCGACCTCGACGTCCCCGCGGGCGAGGTGGTGTGCGTCGTGGGCCCGTCGGGGTCGGGCAAGTCGACCCTGCTGCGCTGCGTCAACCGCCTGGAGACGATCGACTCGGGCCGGATCTGGGTGAACGGCGAGCTGATGGGCTACGCCGAGCGCGGCGGCCGGCTGCACGCGCTGCGCCCGGCCGAGCTGTCCCGGCAGCGGCGCGGCATCGGCATGGTGTTCCAGCGCTTCCACCTGTTCCCGCATCGCACCGCGATCGAGAACGTGATGGAGGGGCCGGTCACCGTGCTGGGCACACCCGCCGCACAGGCCAGGCGGCAGGCGCAGGAGCTGCTGGAACGCGTCGGCCTTGCCGACCGGGCCCACCACTACCCGGCCCAGCTGTCCGGCGGGCAGCAGCAGCGGGTGGCCATCGCCCGCAGCCTCGCCATGCGGCCCAGCCTCATGCTGTTCGACGAGCCGACCAGCGCGCTCGACCCCGAGCTCGTGCAGGAGGTGCTGGCCGTGATGCGGGATCTCGCGGCGACCGGCATGACCATGATGGTCGTCACCCACGAGATGAACTTCGCCCGCGAGGTCGGCGACCAGCTGGTGTTCATGGACGACGGCGTCGTCGTCGAGCGCGGCGACCCGCGCGAGGTGCTCGCGGCGCCCCGCCACGAGCGGCTGCGCGCCTTCCTCGGGCAGGTCCGGTGAACGGCTTCGACCTGGTCGTCCGGAACGGCCTGCTGGTCGACGGCACCGGCCGCCCCGGCAGGGCCGCCGACGTCGGGATCGCCGCCGGGCGGCTGACCGTGCTGGCCCCGGGCGAGGCCCCCCTTACGGGCACGGCCGAAGTGATCGACGCGCGCGGACGCGTGGTCTCGCCCGGCTTCATCGACGTCCACACGCACTCCGACGGCGTCACGCTGCTCGGCCCGTCCGGCGGCGGCTCCACGCTGGTGCGGGCGTCGGTGCTGCAGGGCGTGACCACCGAGATCTGCGGCAACTGCGGGTCCAGCCTGTTCCCGGCCCTGCCGGAGCGGCTGCCCGCCATGCGGGCCGAGACGCGGATCACCTTCGGCGGCGACGTCGGCGCGTACGCCGACTTCGCGGGCTTCGCCGCCGCGCACGCCGGGGTGCCCCGGGCCAACCACCTGGCCTCGCTCGTCGGGCACGGCACGCTCCGGGCGGGCGTGCTCGGCCCCGTGGACCGGCCCGCCCGGCCCGGCGAGCTGCGCACGATGTGCGCGTTGCTCGACGCCTCGCTGGCGCAGGGGGCGGCCGGGCTGTCCACCGGCCTGATCTACACCCCGGGTTCGTACGCCGGCACCGACGAGGTCGTGGCGCTGGCGGCGGTGGCCGCCCGGCACGGCAAGCCGTACGTCACCCACCTGCGCGACGAGATGTCGCGCGTGGAGGAGGCGCTGGAGGAGGCGATCGAGATCTCCCGGCGCAGCGGCGCGGCGCTGCACGTCTCGCACCACAAGACCGCCGGCCGGTACGCCTGGGGCCGCACCGAGCGCACGCTGCCGCGCATCGCCGCGCTGCGCGCCGAGGGCATGGACGTCACCTGCGACGTCTACCCCTACACGGCGGGCAGCACGGCGTTGGCCGCCATGCTGCCGCCCTGGGCGAACGACGGCGGCCTGGGGGCGCTGACGGCCCGGCTCGGCGATCCCGTCCAGCGCGACCGGATGCGCCGTGCCATCGCGGAGGGCGTGCCGGGCTGGGAGAACACGGTCGGCAACGGCGGCTGGGACCGCATCTCCGTGGCGTGCGCGCCCCGCCACCCGCGGACCGAGGGCAGGACCATCGCCGACCTCGCGGCCGCCGCGGGCGCCGACCCCCTCGACGTGGCCGCCGATCTGCTGGTGGCCGAGGCCGGCGAGGTGACGATCATCAGCCATTCGATGGTGGAGGAGGACGTGCGGCGGGTGCTGGCCGCGCCGTACGCGATGATCGGTTCGGACGGCGTGCCGAAGCCCGGCGGGCGTCCGCATCCGCGATGGGCCGGGACGTTCCCGCGGGTGCTCGGCCGCTATGTCCGGGAGCTGGGGCTGCTCGGCCTGGAGGAGGCGGTGCACAAGATGACCGGGATGGCCGCGGCGCGGTTCGGGCTGACCGGCCGCGGTGTGATCCGCGACGGCGCGCACGCCGACCTGGTGGTCTTCGACCCCGCGGCGGTGGCCGATCTGGCGACGTTCACCGAGCCGCTGCTGCCGCCCGCGGGGATCGACGCGGTCGTCGCCGGCGGCGAGGTCGTGGTGCGCGACGGCGAGGAGACCGGCGCCCGCCCGGGTGCGGTGCTGGCCCTGTGAGAGGCACTGTGAGAGCGACCGGGGAAGGGATGACGTCATGAGCGGGAAGGACACCGGCGGCGTGGGCGGGACGGACTCCCGTGCGCCGGGGGCGGCGCGGCTGGAGGAGGCGGCGGCCGCCTGCCCGGGCACGCTGGCCGTCTGCGTTCCCGGGGTGCTCGGCCTGAACGAGGACGCCGTGCTGCCGCTGGCCAGCACCGGCAAGGTGCTGCTGCTCGCGGCGCTCGCCCAGGACGTGGCGGCGGGCGTCGTGGACCCGGCCGAGCCGGTGACGCTGCTCGACGAGGACTACGCGAGCGGCTCGGGCCTGCTGACCGATCTTTCGGCACGCGTCTGGACGGCCGGCGACCTCGCGCTGCTCACCGCCTCCGTCAGCGACAACACCGCGACGAACGCGTTGCTGCGGCGGCTCGGGCTCGGCCGGGTGGACGCGGCCGCCGCCGCGCTCGGGCTGGCCGTGACCCGGATCCACGACACGATCCGCGAGCCGCGGCTGCCCGAGCACCCGCCGGCGTTCGCGAGCGGCACGGCACGCGAGCTGGCCGGGCTCATGCGGTCCCTGGCGTACGGCCGAGAGCCGTGGCAGCGGCTGCTGCTCGGCTGGATGGCGCACAACACCGACCGCGCGCTGGTGCCCGCGCTGCTCCCGCACGAGCCCGAGGACCGCGACCCGCCGGTGGCCCTGCCGTACGCCGCCGGGGTGTGGGTGGCGAACAAGACCGGCACGGACGCCGGGACGCGGGCCGACGTCGGCGTCATTGCCGGGGCGCGGTGGGAGGGCTACGCCGTGCTCGCGCACGGACCGGCGGGCCGCGAGCACGGCCTGGTGCAGGCGATCCGGCAGGCGGGCCTCGCCGTCGCCGCCGCCGTCCTCTAGCCCGTCGGAGCACGTCAGGCAGGGCGCGAAGGCTCGGTGCATGCTGAATGGAGCCGATACTTGGGGGCATGCTCAGCAGTCACCGCCTCAAGGTGCTCCTGGAGGTCTTCAGGACCGGGAGCATCGCCGGAGCCGCCAAGAACCTGCGGCTGTCGCCGTCCGCCGTCTCCCACCAGCTCGCCCGGCTGGAGGAGGAGGCGGGGGTCGGGCTGGTGGAGCGGGCCGCGCACAGCCTGCGGCTGACCGCGGCGGGCCGCCGCCTGGCCGGGCGGGCCCAGGAGGTGCTCGACCTCATCGAGTCCGCCGAGAAGGACCTGCTCGCGCAGGCGCGGGCGGACGCCGGGCAGCTGCGCATCGGGTTCTTCGCCTCGGCCGGCTACCGGCTGCTGCCGATGGCACTGTCGTCCTTCACGGCCCGCCATCCGGGCGTCGAGCTCGATCTGGTGCTCGGGCAGCCGCACGAGCTGCTGCCCGACGTTGAGCGCGGCGAGCTGGACGTGCTCGTCGTGTTCGAGCACGCGCTGGATCCCTGGAAAGCGCCCAAGGGCGTCGAGGTCGTCCACCTGTTCGACGAGCCGCAGCTCCTCGTCATGCCCCTCGGCCACCCCGTGGGGCACCGGCCCCGTGCCCGGCTGACCGACCTGGCCGACGAACCGTGGATCACCACGTTCGGCACCGAGACCCCGGTGTCGGTGCTGGAGCGGGCCAGCGCCCTGGAGGGGTTCACGCCCACCATCCGCTGCCGCAGCGACCACTACGAGGTGACGCTCGGCCTGGTGCGGGCCGGGCTCGGCGTGGCACTCGTGCCGAGCCTCGGTGTGCAGGGCGCCGCGGGCATCCAGGCGTGCCAGGTGGAGGGGCCCAAGCTCTACCGGCGAATCGGCGCCGCCCTGCGCCCCACCAATCCCAATCCCGCCCTGCGCGCGTTCGCCGACTACCTCAGGGACGCCTCGGCCCGGCTCAGCGTCACCCTCCGATGAGCCGTCCGCCGGGCGAGCACCAGGGCAGAGACACGGCGCAGAGACACGGCGCGAAGACAGGACGGAGTGATCACGTGCGGTGCACGGTAGTTTGGGCCGGCGCCTGGGGCCTGTCCGCCGCGGCCGAGCTGGCCGCGAGGGGCCACCGGGTCACGCTCGTGGAACGCCACGGAATCGGCGGCCTTCTCCCTGGCGCGCCTGCGCGCGTTTCCCGGCGACACCGGCCGGGCTCCGACCGCCCTCGGGCAGGTGAGCCCCCAAGGCGGCTGATCGTCCGCGTTCCGGCGAAGGGCGTGCGGCGGGTGAAGCGAGCGGTGCCCGGCCCGCCTCCTGGCGAGCCGGGCACCGGTTCCGTCACCAGTTGCCGAGCCTGCGCGCGCTGCGCTCGCCCCGCTCGTGCCGGCGGAACGCCATCGCCATCGCCAGCGCGGCGGCTCCCAGCACAAGGGTCACGACGCCGATGGCCACGTTGTTCCAGATGGTCGTCGCCGTGGCCTCACGTCCCGCGCGCAGCACAAAGGGCGAGATGATCGCCCAGACGGCGAGCATCGGGAGCAGCCACCCCACTCCGTGGGTGCGGCCGAAGGCGGACGCGAGCCCGAGAGCGAGGGCGCTGATCACGAGACCGGTGATCAGGTTGTTGACGGTCATGCCCCGGAATCCGAAGAACCCGACGATCCACGGCGAGAGGGCCAGATAGAGCCCGGCCAGGAAGGCCAGCCCTTCCAATACCTGGGCGGGGGCCGTCGAGCCCGCCCGGTCGTAGGTCTGGCGCAGTTCGGCGACGTCGGGATGACGCTCGAGGCCGGTGGGTCCAACCATGTCTGGTTCCGCCTTTCCTGCTGCGTGCGTTTGTGCCGACGGCCATACCCCCCAAACTCCCGGCATTCTCGATTCTGATTAATAATTGCGTGCTAATTCTGCAATAGACGGATAAATACGTTTCGGAGCGTCTAAGGCGACATGCGGCGGGCGTCGCAGGGGAGGTTAGCGGTAGGGCCTCGAGCGAGAGAGCCCGCGAAGAGAGGCCGGAGACGAGGCGCTGGGTCATGATCGCTGTTGTCCTGGCGGTGCTCGCGGCGGCGGCCAACGCCGTCGCTTCCGTGCTGCAGCGCCGGGCCGCCCGCAGCGCCCCGGCCGACGAGGCGTTCCGGGCCGGCCTGATCTGGGACCTCGTCCGCCGGCCCGCGTGGCTGGGCGGCATCGCCGCGCTCATCGCAGGCTTCCTGCTGCAGGCCGCCGCCCTCACCTCCGGAGGGCTCGCGCTCGTCCAGCCCCTGCTGGTCGCGGAACTGCCGATCACGATGCTCGTGGCGGGCTGGATGTTCCGGGTTCGCGTCACCCCTCAGACGTGGCTGGCCATCGGCGCGCTGACGGCGGGCCTGGCCGGGTTTCTCGCGGCGGCGTCACCCACCCCGGGCGACCGGCTTCCCGGCCTGCTGACCTGGGTGATCTCGGCGGGCGTGACCGCCGGGCTCCTCGCCGGCTGCGTCGCCGCCGCGATCGCCGCCGACGGGCCCGCCCGGGCGGTGCTGCTCGGGGCCGCCGCGGGTCTCGGATTCGCCTACACCGCCGTCCTGATGAAGCGCACGGTGGAGGACCTGCCGGCGGGCGTGCGGACGCTCGCCGGCTCCTGGTCGCTGTACGCCATGGTGGCCGCCGGCCTGTGCAGCCTGTTCCTGTTGCAGAACGCCCTGCACAGCGGTCCGCTCGTCGCCGTGCAGCCCGCGCTGACCGTGACCGACCCCGTGGCCAGCACCGCGTACGGCGTGGCGATGTTCGGTGAGGACATCCGCACCGGCCCGTGGGTGCTGCCCGAGCTGTCGGGCATGGCCCTCATCCTGTACGGCAGCGTGCTGCTGTCGAGATCCGCGCCGATCAGGGAGCAGGCGCGCATGGCCGGGGCACGGCGTCACCCGGGAGCGGAAGGCCCGGGAGAAGAAGGGACTCGGCCGGCGCCGCGGTGAACAGGGCGGCCGCCCGCGCGGTGAGCGCGGCCCGCCCGGGCAGGCCGGGTTCGAGCCGGTCGAGCGCCCTCAGCAGGTCCGCGCGGCGGCGCGCATGAACGCTCACCCCGGCACGCGCCATCGCGAGCACCCCGTCCCCGCCGTGACCCGCGATGGGCCGGTAGGTGACGACGGGCACCCCCGCCGCGAACGCCTCCCTGCAGGTCAGTCCGGCGGCGTTGTCGACCAGCGCGTACGCGGAGGCGAGCAGGTCCGCCAGGTCGTCCCGCCAGCCGAGGGCGGCGCCCGCCGCGCCGCCGAGCAGGCGGCCGAGCCGGCGGCGCAGCCGTTCGTTGCGCCCGCACAGCACGACGGGTGCGTACCGGCCAGAACGGGCCAGGGTCCGGGCGGTATCCGCGACCCGGCCGACTCCCCAGGATCCCGCGCAGACGAGCACGATCCGATCGCCGTCGCGCAGGCCGATCCGGGCCCGGACGTCCGCCGCGCCGGCCCGGGCCCCCGGCGCCCCGGGCCCCGGCACCGCGAACCCCGGCGCCGCGAACCAGGGGCGGACGATCGGGGCGCACCGGAAGGCCGGGCGGCCGACGGCGGCCGTCACGGCGAGGGCGGTGGCCGCGTCCGGGCACAGGTAGCGGTCGTTGCCGGGGTGCAGCCACAGGCGGTGCACGGCGAAGTCGGTCAGCACGACCACGCTCGGCACCGCGAGCCGCCCCCGCGCCCGCAGATGCCCGGCGGCCTGCGCGGCCACGTGGAAGACGGGCACGACCACCGAGGGCCGCAGACGGCGCACCACCCGGGCCAGCCCGGCAGCGGCCACCACCGTCAGCGGCGAGGTGGAGGGGGCCCGGCGCGAGACGAAGAAGACGCGGTAGACCAGCGCGTACAGCCATGGCGCCCGCAGCATCACCCCGCGGTACCACCACCGCATCAGCGCGCCCAGCCGCAGCGGCAGCAGGGCGAGCACGTCCACGGTCTCGGCACGCGCGCCGATGGCGGCCAGACGGCGGGCCAGCTCCGCGGCCACGGCGTCGTGGCCCGCTCCCATCGAGGCGCTGACGATGAGCACCGTCCCCACGGGCGGCGCGGGCGCTGCTGTCGTCATGGCCCTCCTTCCCCGGCAGGCCGTGTGGAGCCCCGGTGGCGACCGACGGACACTGGACAGGCACTGGGCGACACTGAAGGAACCGAACGGACACGGGAAGGCGCCGGAGTCTCCACGCGATGGAGGGTCGATTGAGACATCACGCGCTCGTCGCCGCCGGCCTGGCTTTGCTCCACGCCGGGCCGGGGGCGACCTGGCTGCCCCCGGTCCGCCGCCTGCTGCCGTCCCTCGCGGGCGAGGGCGATCCCGGGCACGTGGCGCTGACCTTCGACGACGGGCCGGACCCGCGCTCGACCCCGCTGTTCCTGGACGAACTGGACCGGCTCGGGTGCCGGGCGACCTTCTTCCTCCTCGGCGAGATGCTCGGCCGCCACCCCGAGGTCGGACGGAGCATCGCGCGCGCCGGTCACGAGGTGGCCGTGCACGGCTGGCGGCACGACAACACGCTGGTCACCCGGCCGGGCAGGGTCGCGGCGGAGATGGGCGGGGCCGTGCGCCTCGTCACCGCCGTCACCGGCGTACGCCCCTCGTGGTACCGCCCGCCGTACGGGGTGTTGAGCGCCGAGGCACTGCTCGCGGCCCGATGGCACGGCCTGCGGCCGGTCCTGTGGACGGCCTGGGGCCGGGACTGGACGGAGCGTGCCACGCCGGAATCGGTGCTGAGCACCCTGGAGCCCGGTCTGCGCGGCGGGGCGACGCTGCTGCTGCACGATTGCGACCACACCTCCGCCCCGGGTTCCTGGCGCTCGGCGCTGGGCGCGCTCGCCGGCGTGGTCGGCCGCTGCCGCGCCGCCGGGCTCCGTGTCGGACCGCTCGGCGCCCACGGCGTCGGCCGCCCGCACACGTCCCGGACCGGGGTTGTACCCGGCGGCGCGCGGCCGCACCGGCTTCCGGTCCGGGCAACTCTTTACCCGCGGCCGGAAGCGTGAAGTCCGGGGAAAAGAGCCGCGCGCTCCCGCCGTTGTTCTCGACCGTGTTTTTGCCGTTCTCTCCGGGCGCCGCCTGCTCGTGTACGCCGCTTTTCCTCCGGGGTTACCCACGTAAAACACCTGCCCGACCTGTCCGGGTTTGTGGCGAATTGCGGTGGAGATTCTTCAGGCATGTCCGCAGCGGACGTACGCGACGCCGCGCGCCGGGAGAACTTCCCGGTGGCCTCCCGCCTGCTGCCGCGCGCGTACCGCCGCGACCTGATCGCGGTGTACGGCTTCGCCCGCTACGTGGACGACGTCGGCGACGAGGCGGATCCCGCCCATCGGCCCGCCCTGCTCGACGCGGTGGAGGCCGACCTCGGCCGCCTGTACGCCGGGGGGAGCCCGCGGCTGCCCGCCGTACGCGCGCTGGCGCCGTTGGTCACCGGGCGGAGCGTGCCGAGAGCGCCCTTCCTCCACCTCGTCGAGGCCAACCGGCGCGACCAGGTGGTGCGGCGCTACGACACCTTCGGGCAGCTGCTGGCCTACTGCGAGCTGTCCGCCAACCCGGTCGGCCGGATCGTCCTGCACGTCTTCGGCGTGGCCACCGACGAGCGGGCGCGGCTGTCGGACCGCATCTGCTCCGCGCTGCAGGTGATCGAGCACTGCCAGGACGTGGGTGAGGACCACGCCCGCGGCCGCGTCTACCTGCCCGCCGAGGACCTGCGCAGGTTCGGCTGCCGCGAGGCCGACCTCGCCGCCTCCCACGCCTGCCCGCGGCTGCGCCGGGCGGTCGCCCTGCAGGCCCGCCGCGCCGCCACCCTGCTGGACGAGGGCATGCCGCTGCTGGAGACGCTGAGCGGCTTCGCGCGTACCGCGGTCGCCGGGTACGTCGCGGGCGGCCGGGCGGCGCTCGCGGCGCTGGATCGCGGCCGGCACGACGTCCTCGGCCGGGCGGTCCGCGCGCGCCGCCGCGCGGTGCTGAGCGAATGGGTGCGCGTGCTGAAGGAGGTGAACGGTGACGGTTCCCGGCGCGATTCCTGATCCCGCTCCCGATCGCCCGCCCGGCCCGACGCCGCGTCGCGTGGGCGACGACCCGACCGGCCACGCGCTGCGCCCCGTCACGCCCATTTCCGAGCCGGTGCCCGGGCCGATGCCGGTGCTCGTGCCTGTGCCGGTGGCCTACCGGTACTGCGAGCGCGTCGTGCGCGCCCGGGCGCGCAACTTCGCCTACGGAATCCGCCTGCTGGCCCCGTCGAAGCGCCGCGCGCTCTGCGCGCTGTACGCCTTCGCCCGCAGGATCGACGACATCGGCGACGCGGCCGGGCCGGTGAACACGCGGCTGTCGGCGCTGGAGGAGGCGCGCGCGGGCCTGCGGGCGCCGGGGCCGGATCCCGCCGACCCCGTGCTGGTGGCCCTGCGTGACACCGCCGCGCGCTTCCCCGTTCCGCTGGAGGCGTTCGAGGAGCTGATCGACGGATGCGCCGCCGACGTGGCGGGCGCGTGTTACCAGTCGTACGAGGACCTCGTCGGCTACTGCAGGGAGGTCGCCGGGTCGATCGGGCGGCTGTCGCTCGGCGTGTTCGGCCTCGCCTCCGGGGTGGACGGACGCGACGGCGCCGGAGGAGGGACGCTGCGGCGCGCGGCGCGGTTCGCGGACTCCCTCGGGGTCGCGCTTCAGCTCACCAACGTGCTCAGGGACCTGCGCGAGGACCGTTGCGCGGGCCGGGTGTATCTGCCCGCCGACGACCTGCGCAGGTTCGGCTGCACGCTCGACCTGGACGGGTCCGGGGCCTTCGCCGACCCGCCCGAGCGGCTGGCACGGCTCATCCGGTACGAGGCCGGGCGGGCGCTCGGCTGGTACGCCGAGGGGATGCGCCTGATCCCGCTGCTCGACCGGCGCAGCGCCGCCTGCACCGCGGCGATGGCGGGCATCTACCGGCGCCTGCTCGCCCGCATCGCCGCCGACCCGGGGCGGGCGCTGGACGGACGCGTGTCGCTCACGCCGTGGGCGAAGGCGATGGTCGCGGCGCGGGCGATCGCGGGGGCGGGCCCATGAACGGCCCGATGAACGGCCCGATGAACGGCATGGGCAACGGCCCGCTGAACGGCATGGGGAGCGGGGCCGTCCCGCCCGTGGCGGTGGTGGGCGGCGGCCTCGCCGGCATCACCGCGGCCCTCGCGCTCGCGGAGGCCGGCTGGCCGGTGACCCTCTACGAGGCCAGGCCGAGGCTCGGCGGGGCCACCCACTCCTTCGCCAGGGGCGGCCTGACGGCCGACAACGGGCAGCATGTCTTCCTGCGCTGCTGCACCGCCTACCGCGGGCTGCTCGACCGGCTCGGCGGGACCGGGCGGGTGCGCCTGCAGGAGCGCTTCGACGTGAGCGTGCTCACTCCGCACGGCAGACGGGGACGGCTGCGCCGGTCCGCGCTGCCCGGGCCGCTCCATCTGCTGCCCGCGCTCGCGGGCTACCGCCTGCTGTCCCCCGCCGACCGGCTGCGCGCGGTGCGCGGCGCGCTCGCGCTGCGCGGGCTCGACCCGGCGGAGCCCGCCCTCGACCGGGTCGCGCTCGGCGGCTGGCTGGCCGCCAACGGCCAGCGGGAGAGCGTACGGCGGGCGCTGTGGGACCTGTTCGCGGTGGCCGCGCTCAACATCCCGTCCGAGGAGGCGGCGCTGGGGCCGGCCGCGATGGTCTTCAGGACGGCGCTGCTGGGCCGCGCCGACGCCGCCGACATCGGCGTGCCGTCCGTGCCGCTCGGCGACCTGCACGGCGGCGCCGCGCTTTCGGCCATCGCCCGGCTGGGCGGCGAGGTGCGGCTGGCGGCGAAGGTCGACGGGGTGCTGCCGTCTCCGCCGGGCCCGAACGGACCGTCGATCCTCGTGGGCGGCCGGCACGTCGAGGCGGCGGCCGTCGTCGTCGCCACCCCGCACGGGCAGGCCGCGCGGCTCGTGCCGGCCGAGGCCGCGCCGGAACGGGACGCCTGGGCGCGTCTCGGCGCGAGCCCGATCGTCAACGTGCACGTCGTCTACGACCGGCCGGTCACCCGGCTGCCGTTCGCCGCGGTCGTCGGTTCGCCGGTGCAGTGGATCTTCGACAGGACCGCGGCGGGCGGGCTCACGCGCGGCCAGTACCTGACGGTCTCGGTGTCGGCGGCGCGGCACTGGATCGACGTGCCGACCGCCGTGATGCGGGAGGTGTTCCTGCCCGAACTGGAGCGGCTGCTCCCGGCCGCGCGGGAGGCGCGGGTCGTGGACCTGTTCATCACCAGGGAACGGCGGGCGACCTTCCGGCAGGTCCCGGGAAGCGGCGGGCTGCGCCCCGGCGCGGCCACCCGGTGGCCGGGATTGTTCCTCGCCGGCGCGTGGACCGACACGGGCTGGCCCGACACGATGGAGGGAGCCGTGCGCAGCGGACTCCAGGCGGCCCGTCTCGTCAGGCGGCATCTCGGGCGGATCTCGGCACGGGAGTGGGCACGGGAGTGGGCGCCGTGACCGCGGTCGCCACCGGCGCCGCCCGCGCCGCGACCGCCCTGGCGGCGGCCCGCGACCACCTGCTCGGCCTGCAGACGCCCGAGGGGTGGTGGAAGGGCGAGTTGCAGACCAACGTGACCATGGACGCCGAGGACCTTCTGCTGCGCGAGTTCCTGGGCGTGCGGACCGCGCAGGAGACCGCCGAGGCCGCCCGGTGGATCAGGTCGCAACAGCGCGAAGACGGTACCTGGGCCAACTTCCACGAAGGACCCGCCGACCTGTCCACCACCGTCGAGGCGTACACCGCGCTGCGGCTCGCGGGCGACCCGCCCTCCGCGCCGCACATGCGGGCCGCGGCGGCGTACGTGCGCGGGGCCGGCGGCGTCGAGTCGGCCCGGGTCTTCACCCGGATCTGGCTCGCGCTGTTCGGCCTCTGGCGGTGGGAGGACCTGCCGGTCATCCCCCCGGAGATCATGTTCCTGCCGCCGTGGTGCCCGCTCAACGTGTACGACTGGGCCTGCTGGGCGCGGCAGACCATCGTCCCGCTCACGATCGTGACCGCGCACCGCCCGGTCCGCCCGCTGCCGTTCGGCCTGCCGGAGCTGCGCGGTGACATTTCAGGCCTGGACATCTCAGGCCGGGACATCACCGGCGGGCAGGTGGCGCGGCGGGGCCCGCGCACCGGCTGGGACGCCGTGTTCGCGGCCCTCGACCGCGCCCTGCACCGCTACGAGCGCCGCCCGGTGGCCGGACTCCGCCGCGCCGCGCTGAGGCGGGCCGCCGAGTGGGTCGTGGCCCGGCAGGAGGCCGACGGCTCGTGGGGCGGCATCCAGCCTCCCTGGGTCTACTCGCTGATCGCCCTGAGCCTGAGCGGGTACGGCCTGGACCATCCCGTCATGCGCGCCGGCCTGGCCGGGCTGGACAGGTTCACCATCAGGGAGAACGGCACGCGCAGGCTGGAGGCGTGCCAGTCGCCGGTCTGGGACACCGCGCTCGCGATGACCGCCCTCCTCGACGCCGGCCTGCCCGGCGACCATGCCGCGCTGACCCGGGCGGGCGAGTGGCTGCTGCGGGAGGAGATCCGGGGACCGGGCGACTGGATGGTGCGGCGCCCCGGCCTCGCGCCGGGCGGCTGGGCCTTCGAGTTCGACAACGACGGCTATCCCGACGTCGACGACACCGCGGAGGTGATCCTCGCGCTGCGCCGCTGGGGCCGGCCCGACGCCCGGCCGGCCGTCGAGAGGGGGCTGCGCTGGATGGCCGGGATGGCCTGCCGCGACGGGGGTTTCGCCGCCTTCGACGCCGACAACACCCGCGAGCTGTGCCTGCGGCTGCCGTTCTGCGACTTCGGCGCGGTCATCGACCCGCCTTCGGCCGACGTGACCGCGCACGTGGTCGAGGCGCTCGCCGCCGAGGGCCTGGCCCGCTCCCCCGTCGTCCGGGGCGCCGTGATGTGGCTGCTGCGGGCGCAGGAGCCCGACGGCTCCTGGTTCGGCAGGTGGGGGGCCAACCACGTGTACGGCACCGGGGCGGTGCTGCCCGCCCTCGCGGCGGCCGGGGTGCCGCCCGGCGCCCCCGCCGTACGGCGGGCCGTGGCCTGGCTGGAGGCGTGTCAGCACCCCTGCGGCGGCTGGGGCGAGGACATGCGCTCCTACCGCGACCCCGCCTGGATCGGGCGGGGCGAGCCGACCGCCTCCCAGACGGCCTGGGCCCTCATCGGCCTGCTCGCCGCCGGGGAGCGTGGCCGGGCGGTGGACAGAGGGGCGGCCTGGCTGGCCGACAGCCAGCGCCCGGACGGCACGTGGGACGAGCCGCACTACACCGGGACGGGCTTTCCCGGCGACTTCTTCATCAACTACCACCTCTACCGGCTCGTCTTCCCGGTCAGCGCGCTCGGCCGCTACCTGCGGGCGCGGGAGGGGACGTCATGAAAGACCTGATCGTGTGCACCGCGCTGGGGATGGAGGCCCGGGCCGTCGCCCGTGGCCTGCGGTATCGGCCGGATCTCGGGGACGGCCATCCGCGTGTCCGGGTCGTCCGGATCGGCATGGGCCCGGACCGGGCGGCGCGGGCGGCGGCCCTGCTCCCGCCGGCCGCCGCCCTCGCCGTCACCGGCTTCGGCGGGGCCCTGCACGACGGCCTGCGTCCCGGGGACGTGCTGGTCGCCACCGAGGTCCGCTCCGGCGGCCGGGTCTGGCCGTGCCCGTCTGCCCCGCTGCTGGCGGGAGAACTCACCCGCGCCGGGCTGCCCGCCCGCACCGGCCCGCTCGTCACCTCGCCGGGGATGGTGACGGGCCGCGACCGGCTCGTCCTGGCCCGCGCGGGCGCCTCCGCCGTCGACATGGAGAGCGCTCCCCTGGCGGCGGCCGCGGGCGGGCGGCCGTTCGCGGCGGTGCGGGTCATCGTGGACACCCCCGACGCCCCCCTGCTGAACCTCGCCACCCTGGCCGGCGCGGTCGCCGCGCGGCGCACGCTCGCCGCGATCGGCCCGGTCCTGGCGCGGTGGGCGGCGGCCTTGGGTCCCCGCCGGGTCCTGCTCGCGTCACCCCGCTCGTTCTGCGCCGGGGTCGAGCGGGCCATCGAGATCGTGGAACGCGCGCTGGACCGGTTCGGCGCGCCCGTGTACGTGCGCAAGCAGATCGTGCACAACGTCCACGTCGTACGCGACCTCGAGCGGCGCGGCGCGGTGTTCGTCGACGACCTGGCCGAGGTGCCGGAGGGCGCGGTGACCGTCTTCTCCGCGCACGGCGTGGCGCCCGCCGTGCGGGAGGAGGCGGCACGACGCCGGCTGCGCGTCGTCGACGCGACGTGCCCGCTGGTCGCCAAGGTCCACGCGGAGGCCCGCAGGTTCGCCTCGCGGGGCGACCTCGTCGTGCTGATCGGCCACGCCGGGCACGAGGAGGTCGAGGGCGTGCTCGGGGAGGTGCCCGGCGCGGGCGTGCTGGTCGAGGACGAAGCGGGAGTGGCGGCCGTGGTGGAGAACGTGCCGCGGGGGCGCGGCGTCGCCTACCTGACCCAGACCACGCTGGCGGCCGACGAGGCGGGGCGGGTCGCGGCGGCGATACGGCGCCGCTTCCCGGACGCCGAGGGGCCGCGCGGCGACGACATCTGCTACGCGACGACCAACCGGCAGCACGCGGTGCGGGCCGTCGCCGCGGAGGCCGACCTGGTGCTGGTCGTCGGCTCGGCCAACTCGTCCAACGCCCTGCGCCTCACCGAGGTCGCCGCGCGGTCCGGTCACGACGGGGCACCGCTCGCCCACCTGGTCGACGGCCCCGGCGACGTCGCGCTCGACTGGCTGCGCGGCGCGCGGACGGTCGGGCTCACCGCCGGGGCGTCCACCCCCGGCGCGATGGTGGACGCCGTCGTGGCCGCCCTCGGCGGGCTCGGCCCGCTGGAGGTGGAGGAACGGCGGGTGACCGAGGAGAACGTCGAGTTCACATTGCCGAAGGAGGTGCGGCCCTGATGCCGATGCCCGTACGCCAGAGCCTGCGCGTGGGCGCGTACATCCTGGCCCAGCGGCTGCGCCGGCGGGAGAGGTTCCCGCTGCTGGTCGAGCTTGAGCCGTTGTTCGCGTGCAACCTGAAATGCGCGGGCTGCGGGAAGATCCAGCACCCGGCCGGCGTGCTGAAGCAGCGCATGCCGGTCGGGCAGGCGGTGGCCGCCGTCGAGGAGTGCGGCGCCCCGATGGTGTCGATCGCCGGCGGGGAACCGCTCATGCACCCCCAGATCGGGGAGATGGTCGAGGAGCTGGTGGCGCGCAGGAAGTACGTCTTCCTGTGCACCAACGCGCTGCTGATCCCGCGCAAGATCGACCGGTTCGCGCCGTCGCCGTACTTCGCCTGGGCGGTCCACATCGACGGCCTGCGCGAGCGGCACGACGCGTCGGTGTGCAAGGAGGGCGTGTTCGACGAGGCGGTCGCGGCGGTGCGCGAGTGCCAGAGGCGCGGCTTCCGCGTCACCACCAACACCACGTTCTTCGCCGGGGACAGCCCGCGCACCGTGATCGAGGTGCTCGACTTCCTCAACGACGACCTGCGTGTCGACCAGATGATGATCTCGCCGGGGTACGCCTACGAGAAGGCGCCCGACCAGGACTGCTTCCTGGGGGTGCGGCAGACGCGGGAGCTGTTCCGCGCCGCGTTCGCGGGCGGCAACCGCAGGCGCTGGCGGTTCAACCACTCGCCGCTGTTCCTCGACTTCCTGGAGGGGAGGGCCGACTTCCCCTGCACGGCCTGGGCGATTCCGTCCTACTCGGTGTTCGGCTGGCAGCGGCCCTGTTACCTGATGGCCGACGGCTACGCGAAGACCTACCGGGAGCTGGTCGAGGAGACCGACTGGAGCTCCTACGGCCGGGGGCGGGACGCGCGCTGCGCCAACTGCATGGCGCACTGCGGTTACGAGCCGACGGCGGTCTTCGCCACCCTCGGCTCGCTGCGCGAGTCCCTGCGCGCGCTCCGCGGCACGTAGGACCGTGCTTCGGTCCTACGCGGCAGGGGCCTGTTCGCTTTGCCGTGAGGTGACGGTCTGCCACAGTCGTCGCATGACTGTGCTTCTCGGCGACAAACAGAGATTCGGCATGGAAGTCGGCGACTGGGTCGACTCGGAACTGCGCCAGGTGGATCTGTGGATCGCCGGTCAGCGGCTGACCTGTGATGACAACCTGGCGTTCGTCAAGCAGTTCCGTCTGTCCGTGGCGGGCACGGCCCGCTGGATGCGCTCCGGCGGCGGTTCTCCTCCGCCCTTCCCCGGACTGTCCCCCGTGGCCGCTCACCGGCGGCTCGTCGACGAGTCCGAGGACTTCGAAGAGACCGCCTGGAATTGCCGGTTCTTCGGCTGGGGGCCCACCACCGACAACCTTCAGGCGTTCGCCTTCCGTGAGGGGGCCCACCTGACGATCACGGTGGCGTTCTGGCGCGAGGAGCACCTGCGGGAGCATCCCGAGCATGCGGGAAAGGTCTGGGTGGCCGAACTCCGGACCGAGGAGTTCCTCGGGCTCCTGGAGGAATTGGTCGCGATCATAGATCGTGATTCTTAACCGCCCGAGGCCTCCAAAGACTGATTTCGCGATCAGGCCGGGGAGAACCGTTTCGCAGGGCGGTCAGGGGCGGCCGAAGCGGCGGGCGAGGACGCGGAACGCGCCGGGCGCGGCCCCGTGCAGACGGGCGGGCAGCCGCAGCCAGGCCGGGACGTACACCTCGGCGCGGCCGCGCTCGACGGCGACCGCGATGGCCCGGGCCACCCGCTCCGGCGGGACGGGCGCGGGCCTGCTGCGCGTGTACGGCCTGCCGCGCCGGGCGAAGAACGGCGTGTCGACCACTCCGGGCACCACGGCCGTCACCCCGATTCCCGGCAGTTCGTACCGCAGGCTCTCGGCGAAGGCCAGCAGGCCCGCCTTGGTCGCGGCGTACACCGCCTCCTCCCGCACGCCCACCACACCGGCGATCGAGGCGACGTAGACGAGGTGGCCCCGGCCGCGCTCCAGCATCCCGGGCAGCAGCAGCCGCGTGAGCCGCAGGTGAGCCGCCAGGTTGACCGTGATCAAGCGCTCGGCCGTGCCCGCGGACATTCGCGTGAACGGTCCGCTCCAGCCCTCGCCCGCGCACGCCACCAGCACGTCCACCGGCCCGGCGCGTACGGCGAGGTCGGCCGACGGGTCCGAGAGGTCGGCGGGCAGGACCTCGCCGCCGGTCCGGGCGGCGACGCCGGCGAGGGCGTCCTCGTCCCGCCCGGAGAGCACCAGGCGCGCGCCGCGCGCCGACAACTCCAGCGCCGTCGCGGCGCCGATGCCCGACGACGCGCCCGTGACCAGCACCCGTGCCCCCGCAGGCCGCATGCGCCCCACCCCCTCGTCCAGGGGTGTACCCCGTGGCGCGTGCGCCGCCGCCCGGCCCTCCCGGCGGACCGGGGATGTAGTGATGATCACGATGAGCGATATGGATCTGCTTGCGGAACGGCTTCGCGCCGCGCGACTGCCGGCCGAGTCCGCGTACGAGACAGCGGGCGGCGTGGGGGCGGTGGCGGGCATGGTGACGCCGCGCGGCGTCCCCCGTTCGCCCGCCGCCGTGCCCCGTGAAGTGCCGGCGGTGAAGGCGGATGCTTTTCCGCGAACCGGTGGACCGCCGACGGTATGACTGGGTAGGCTCCCAAGTATGACCAAGAAGATTACGATCTCCTTGCCGGACGAACTCGCCGACGAGGCGCAGGCGTCCGGCAACGCCTCGGCCTACATCGCCGCGGCGCTGCGGGAACGGCGGCGCATCCAGGGCGACCTGGCCATCATGGCCGATTTATGGGGGCCGGGCTGGCAGGACGGGATCAGCGATGACGACAGCGCCCGCGCGGCGCGCCTGATGACCGGCGGCGCCAAGGCGGACGCCGCGTGACCGACCCCGTCCCACCGGCCGGCGTCCTGTCCGGCCACGTGCTGGACCTCGACGCCGTCGTCCACCTGATCGAGGGCAAGAGCATGTACGGCAGGGCCGTCGTGCGGCAGTCCTCGGCACACGGCGTCACCCTCCTCGTCCCCGCGCTCGCCGTCCAGGTGCTGTCGCTGGGCCCCATCCAGCCCCGGCTCGAACGCTTCCTGCGCATGTCGATGGTGGTCACCGGCGCGCTGTCCCCCGGCGACGCCGTCGAAGGCGGGCCCTACGCGCAGGAGATCATGGCCAGCCTGCGCCGTCACCGGCCGTCCGCCGCCGACGCGCTCCTGCCCGACGTCCTGGTGGCCGCCCACGCCGCCGTGCACGCCACCCGCCGCGGCTGGCGGATCATCACCGCCACCCCCTACCTGTACGAGGGCCTCGACGTCCGCCTGGAGATCCTCCCCTGAAGGGCCTGTGTCACCGGCGCTTCGGCGACCGCGCCAGCGCCAGCACGCTCAGCCCGAACATCAGCACACCCAGGGGCAGGTGGGCCGACGGCACGTGCGCGATGCCGAGCACGACCTGCACGGAGGCGAGCGCGAGGAAGCCGGACGCGTGCCAGACGGGCCGGGGCGAGCCGCCGCCCGGCTTCCACGCCAGCACCGCCGCGAGCACGTACAGCATCGACGCCCCGTACATCACGCGGGCTCCGGCACTGTGCAGCGTCTCTCCGTAGGACGAGGTCAGCAGCAGTCCGGCGGAGACCGCTTGCAGGAAGATGGTCAGGGTCTGCAAGGTGATCGCGATCCGCAGAAACGAGAAGTCACGCTGTGCCGTCGCCTGGATGGCCATGTCAGGTCCCCTGTTCCGCCCCGGGGGGCAGTCGATCGATAAGGTCTCACCAGCCCGACGACGCGGGCCCGCGAAAGGTAAGGCGAGGAGGCGGCCGTGAGCACGGGGACGGCGGGGACGAGCGCCGATGCGATAGCCGGTGAGCGGCGCCAACTGATCAATGTCGCCTACCGGTTGCTCGGTTCGCTGGCCGAGGCCGAGGACGCCGTGCAGGAGGCCTACGCGCGCTGGTACGCGCTGCCGCGCCACCGGCAGGAGGAGATCCTGTCCCCCGGCGCCTGGCTGACGACCGTGACCGGCCGCGTCTGCCTGGACCTGCTCGGCTCGGCACGGGCCCGGCGTGAACGCTATGTCGGCGCGTGGCTGCCCGAGCCGTTGCCCGAGTCGCCGCAGGCGTCGCTGCCCGAGTCGCTGCGTGGGCGCGCCGGGCGGGACCACGGCCACGACGCCGACCCTGCCGACCAGGTGGTCATGGACGAATCGGTGACCATGGCCTTCCTCGTCGTCCTGGAGTCGATGACGCCCGCCGAGCGGGTGGCGTTCGTCCTGCACGACGTCTTCCGCTACCCCTTCGCCGAGATCGCCGGCGTCCTCGGCCGGACCCCTGCGGCCTGCAAGCAGCTGGCGGCCTCCGCCCGGCGGCGGGTGGGCGCCGCGCGCGCCCCGGTGACGGCGGCCGGGCAGGCCGGCGTGGTGCGGAACGTCAAACAGGCATGGGAGGCGAAGGACATCGCGGCCCTCGTCGACCTCCTCGACCCGGCCGCCGTGATGACCGCCGACGGCGGCGGCATGGCCGGCACCGTCCTGCACCCGGTCGAAGGCGCCGAGCGCATCGCCAGGTACATGGTCGCCATCGCCGGCAGGGCTCCGGGGCTCGAACTCCTGGAGCAGCAGGTCAACGGCGTGCCGGGCCTGGTGGCCCGGCAGGCCGGCGTCGTCGTGGTCGTCGCCGCGTTCGACGTCGCCGACGGCCGCGTCAGCCGGATCTGGGCGGTCCGCAACCCGGAGAAGCTGCGGCTGTGGGCGCGGGACGCCTGATGCTCCGGTCTCGGTGCAGGGGCTAGATGAGCCCCCGCTCCATGGCCACGACGACGGCCGCGGCCCTGCTGTCGACGCCGAGCTTGGCGAAGACGTGCTTGAGATGCGTCTTCACCGTCGTCTCGCTGATCAGCAGAGCTCGGGCGATCTCCTTGTTGGCCGACCCCCGCGCCACCAGGCGCAGCACCTCCAGCTCGCGCGGGCTCGGCTCCTGCGCCGTGGGCCTGCTCATCAGGGCGGACGCCACCGACGGGGCCAGGACCGCTCCGCCGGCGGCGGCCGTGCGGACCGCTCGGTGCAGTTCCTCACGTGGCGCGTCCTTCAGCAGGTAGCCCGCCACCCCGGCGGCCATGGCCCGCGCCACGTCCGCGTCCGTGTCGTACGTGGTCAGCACGATCACCTTGATCTCCGGGTGGTCCTCCCGGAGCCGCCGGATCGCCCCGACACCGTCGAGGCCGGGCATGCGCAGATCCATCAGCACCACGTGCGGCCGCGCCCGCCTGGCCATGGCCAGCGCCTCGAACCCGTCGGACGCCTCCGCGACCACCTCGATGTCCGTCACGTGGTCGAACATGCCGCGCAGTCCGTCGCGGACCACCGGATGGTCGTCGACGATCATCAGTTTGAGGGGATCCGCAGGCACAGCGCCGTCCCCTCTCCCGGTGCGGACTCCACGGTCAGCGTCCCCCCGACGCCGCCGGCCCGCTCGCGCATGGCCGCCAGCCCGTAACCCGCGCCGCGCACGTCCGGGTCGAAACCCACCCCGTCGTCGAACACGTCGAGCGTCACCTCATCGTCCATGTAGGTCAGTGTGATCGCGACCCGGCCCGCCCGCGCGTGCTTGGCCGCGTTCGACAACCCTTCCTGGGCCACCCGCAACAGCGTCGTCTGCACCTCGCCGGGCAGCGGGCGGGGCGTCCCCTCCACCGACGCGGTCGCCGCCACCCCCGACGTCCGCGACCACCGTGCGGCCACCTCCGCGAGCGCCGCCTCGAGACCCGCGCCGGCGAGGGGTCCGGGCCGCAGCGCGGCGACCGAGCGCCGCGCCTCCCGCAGGTTGTCGCGCGCCAGCTCCTTGGCCAGCGTGATCCTCTTCTGTACGGCACGCGGGTCGGGCATCGCCTGCTCGGCCGCCTCCAGCTGGGTGATGATCCCGCTCAACCCCTGTGCGAGGGTGTCGTGAATCTCTCTGGCCAGCCTCGCCCGCTCCTCCAGCACTCCGACCGTCCGGTTCTGCGCGCTCTGCCGGGACACGTAGTCCACGAACAACCCGATCGCGACGACGAGACCGGAGCTCCCGGCGAGCCGCCAGACGGCGTTGGGCTCGTCCAGGTAGCCCCTGGCGGTGAACGTGCTCAAAACCGTCGCCACCGCCCCCACATAGGACCAGGGGCTCGCGAGCATCAGGTACGGCTGGGGCATCAGCCCGAAGACGACCACGTCGAAGGATCGGTCCTGCGACACCAGCGCGATGTAGAGCGCGCACACGACCGCCAGGTGGAACGCCATCGGGTTCGGCCGCCCGAGCAGACGCGGCCGCCGTGCGACGAAGAAGCCGTGCCATCCGGCCATGAGCGCGACGATTCCCAGCGTCAGCGGGCCGGGGCCCGCGCTCTCCCCGGACGAGAGGATCAGCCCGAGCGCCAGGCAGGCGTAGTACAGCATGTGGAAGGCGCGCAGCCAGCGCGCCTCCCAGACGTTCACGTCCTCACTCCCATCGGAACAGCGCGGCGCCGGCGGCCGTGGCCGCCACGATTATCCCCGCCAGGATCAGCAGGGGGAAGATCGCGGCGTTGCCGCTCCAGGCATGCCCGAGGGCTTCCACGGCCGGAGTCAGCGGCAGGAAGTCGCCGATCTGGCGCAAGGAGCCGGGCAGTGCCTTCCTGGGCACGGCCGCGCCGGACAGGAAGATCATGGGGAACATGACCAGCATGCCGATCAGGCTCGCGCCCCTGGTGTTGCGCACGACGGCGGCGATCACGAAGCCCAGCGCGCAGGCCATCACCGAGCAGAGCAGGAAGGCGGCGGCGAGCATGAGGACGTCGCCGGGCGCCTGCCCGCCGAACACCGTGATGGTGACGACCACCAGCAGCACGGAGCCCGCCAGGCCCGCGGCGACCTGCGCGACCAGCTGGGCGCCGAGCAGCAGAACCGGGGAGATCGGCGTGGTGGCCAGCCGCTTGAGCACCTTGCGTTCGCGATAGGAGGCCAGCAGGCCCGGCAGCGCGCCCATCCCGCCGATGGCGGCGATCATCGCGAGGTAGCCGGGCACCGCACCGCTGTCGCCGCGTTTGAGCACCAGCAGCATGAGTGGGAAGGCCACCATGAAGAACAGCGAGGCGGGGTCGCGCGACAGCAGCCTGAGCTCGGCGGCCGCCAGAGCCGTGAACGCCTTCATCGGTCCACTCCTTCCAGGGCGAGGTAGGCCTCTTCCAGCGAGGCGGTTCCGGTCCGGGCGATGAGCTCGCCCGGGGTGCCCGTCGCCTCCACACGGCCGCGGGCGAAGACGGCGACCCTGTCGCAGAGCGCCTCTATCTCGTCGAAGTAGTGGCTGACCAGCACCACCGTGGTGCCCGCCGTCCTGAGGTCGCCGACCAGCCGCCAGGTCTCTCGGCGCGCGATCGGGTCCAGGCCCGTGGTCAGCTCGTCGAGCACGACCACCTCCGGGTCGCCGACCAGGGCGAGCGCGAGCATCAGCCGCTGCCGTTGCCCGCCCGACAGGTCGCCGAACGCCTTCCTCGCCAGCGGCCGCAGGCTCCAGCACTCCATCACCCGCCGCCAGTCGGCCGCGTCGCGGTAGAAGGAGCCGAACATGCGCAGCGCCTCGGCCACCTTGATCCGATCGGGCAGGGAACCGTCCTGCAGCTGCACGCCGAGGCGGTGGGCGAGGGCCCGCCGCCTGCGCGCCGGATCCTCGCCGAGCACGCGGACCGTGCCCGCGTCTGCTCGCCTGAGCCCGATCAGGCATTCGACGGTCGTGGTCTTGCCGGCGCCGTTGTGGCCGATGATCCCGAACGTCTCCCCGGTACGGACCGTGAACGTCACGCCATCCACGGCGGGGGTGTCCCCGTACGACTTGCGGAGGTCTGTCACCTCGATGGCTTCCATGCCTCGAGACTCGCGGCGGCGCCGATCGCGCGGCATCACCCGACACGTCGCCCGGCATCCTCCATCCGGAGGATGCCGTCGCGTCGCCGCAGGTCAGGGGTACTGGCCGGGTGGGCCGGGGTATCAGCGGGGCATGGCCGCCCTTCCGGCGTACGCGCCGATGATGGCCCAGCTCGGGCCGCTGCCCGAGCCGGACGGCGACTACGCGCACGAGATGAAGTGGGACGGGGTCCGCGCCCTCGGCTACGTCGAGGACGGGACCCTCCGGCTGGTCTCCCGCAACGGCAGGGACATCACCGCCGCCTACCCCGAACTCGCCGGACTGGCCGAGGCGACCGGCGGGCACGCGCTCGTGCTCGACGGGGAGATCGTCGCCTTCGACGAGCAGGGCAGGCCGTCGTTCGGGGCGCTGCAGCCGCGGATGCACCAGCGCAACCCGCTGAAGATCCGGCAGCTCACGGTCACCACGCCCGTGACGTACCTGCTGTTCGACGTCCTGCACGTCGACGCCGCGCCGGCGACCGCCCTGGCCTACACCGAACGGCGGCGCCGCCTGGAGGACCTGGTCCACACCGGCCGCCGGTGGGCCATCCCGCCGTACTACAGCGGCGGCGGGGAGCACGCGCTCGCGGACTCGCGCCGTCTCGGCCTGGAGGGCGTGGTGGCCAAGCGGCTCGCCTCCCCCTACCGGCCCGGCCGCCGCTCCCCCGACTGGGTCAAGGTCAAGAACGTCCGTACGCAGGAGGTCGTCGTCGGCGGCTGGCGGGCCGGGGAGGGCCGCCGCGCGAACACCGTCGGCTCGCTGCTCGTCGGCGTCAACGACGCCGGCGGGCGCCTGCGGTACGCCGGCAGCGTCGGCACCGGCTTCACCGACGACGCGCTGCGGCGGCTCGGGGAACGCCTGGCGCCGCTGCGGCGGGACACATCCCCGTTCGAGGACATCACCCGCGAGGAGGCAAGGGGCGGCCGGTGGGTGGACCCGGTCCTGGTCGGCGAGGTGCAGTTCGCCGAGTGGACCGGCGAGGGGCGGCTGCGCCACCCCTCCTGGCGGGGCCTGCGCGACGACAAGGACCCCGGCGAGGTCGTCCGCGGAGAAGGATGACGCGCCCGGCTCAGGCGCGTGAGCTCAGGGTTCACGGTGTCGCGGCGTCGTGGTGTCGCAGGGTCAAGGTGTCACGGCGCCGCGGTGTCGCAGGGTCAAGGTGTCACGGTGTCGCAGGGTCAAGGTGTCACGGTGTCACGGTGTCGCGGCGCCGCGCCGCCAGCACGCCGAGCAGCACCGCGCCCGCGAGGAACGCGACGTTGTGCGCGTACTTCGCGACCGGTGGGACCTCGCCGAGCGGGACCGCGAAGAACCCGACGACCGCACGCGCGCCCAGGGCTCCGGCGGCGAGCGCGGCGGCGTGGCGGCCGCTCCACCGCCGCGTGCGGGCCAGGCGGCCGGTGCCCGCCGCGCACAGGGCGATCACCGTGAGTCCGGCCGCGACCCCGGCCCAGGTCGACGGCAGGAAGTTGAAGACGAGGCCCGCCGCCAGACCGCCCGCCGCCACGAGGACCGGCCGCGGCGGCACCCCCGCGGACGGCTCTGCGGGCGGAGCCGGGACCGAGGGCCGGCGCCGTCTCCGTACGGCGGGGACGAACGCGAAGAGCACGAGCAGCGCGACGGCGGCCAGCGATCCCCCTGTCTGGGCGGCCGAGGCGTGATAGTGCTCGGTCCGCAGGTGGTCGCGCAGGACCAGCGCCGCCGCCGCGAGGTACAGCACCGCAGCCGTCACCAGGCCGGGCGTTCGCAGCCAGGGCGTGCGCGACAGGCGCGGGCTCAGCGCCTCCGTCAGCGCGATCGGCACCCCGAAACTCCAGATCGCGTGGCCCGCGACGAAGGACAGCGCGGTGTAGGCCGCCAGTCCCAGCGGCTCGACGTACGTCGGGCGGACCATCTCCTCCCAGTACGGGATGTCCCGGTATCCCTCGCTGAACATCGACTGGTCGATGACGCCGGCCTGCAGCACGCCGGCCGCCGTCGCGAGGGCGAGGATCGCCGGCCAGCCCAGGCCCAGGCGGCGGGACGTCTCACGGATCAGCAACGCGGGCGCGCCGTACAACGGGCTGAAGATCAGGAGACTGGCGGCGAGCACGAGCGGGTCGCCCGTGCTGTCGTCGTAACCGGTGACGTATTCGGCGCACATCGGCGCCAGCACCAGGAGCCCGGCCGCCATGGCGAGACGCCACGGATCAGGCTTCGTCATCTCGCCTCCACGCGGCGGCGAAGACGACGGCGCCGACGACCGCGACAAGAAGGTTGGCGTAGATCTCGTAGCCGGTCAGGAAGCTCAGCCGCGGGATGACCTGGCGGTTGAAGACGTTGAGTATCGCGCCCCAGAACGGCTGCGCGGCCAGGTGGTCGATGGTCCCACTGATGCCCGCGACGACCAGGAACCCCCCGGCGAATCGGATGAACTTACGCATGGCGCCGACGCTAGGGACCGGCGGACCCGGCGGGGATCGGGCGTCGGCATGCTTCCGTCCGGCGAAGGTCGCCGGCGTGCGGCGCCCCCGCCGGCCGAAGTAGGACGGCGCCCGACTTCGGTATGGTCTTCGAAGCTCGGCCGTGAGCCGGCCTCCCCCGGGCCGTACGCTGCGGGGAATATGGATCCCTCCGCCACTCCCCGGCACCGGCGCAGCCGGCGCGACTGGCTCGTGGACTCGGCGATGTTCACGCTCGCCGCGGCTTTCGCCTTCTTCATGTCGGTGGACCGCCTGCACAACGCGCCGCTGCCGCCCGCATGGTTGTTCCCCCTCGACCAGTTCGTGGGCGCGCTCGGCTGCGCCGCGTTGTGGCTGCGCCGCCGGTGGCCGGTCGGGCTCGCGGTGACACTGGTCGCGCTGTCGGCGGTCTTCGAGATGGTCGCGGGCTCGATGCTGGCCGCGCTCTTCTCGGTCGCGGTCCACCGTCGCCCGCGGACCTCCGGCACGGTGTTCGGTCTCAGCGTTCTGGCCGGGGTCGTCTTCACGTTGCTGCGCCCCGAACCGAACGAGCCGCCGTCCGTGATGTTCACGCTGGGCCTGGCCCTGCAGGGCGCGGCGGCCGGCTGGGGGCTGTTCGTCCACCATCGGCGCCGTCTGGTGCTGGCGCAGCGCGACCGCGTGGCCCGGATGGAGACCGAGGCGAGGCTGCGGGCCGAGCAGGCGCAGCACCAGGTCCGCGAGGCCATCGCCCGGGAGATCCACGACGTGCTCGGTCACCGGCTGTCGCTGCTGAGCGTGCACGCGGGGGCGCTGGAGTTCAATCCCGGCGCCGACCCCGCCGACGTCGCCCGCGCGGCGCGGGTGATCAGGGAGAGCGCCCACCGGGCGCTGCAGGACCTGCGCGAGGTGATCGGCGTGCTGCGCGCCCCGGCGGGCGAGTCGTCCGCACCGACACGGCCCGGCCTGCCCACCCTGGCCGACCTGGGACGGCTCGTCGCGGAGTCGGGCCAGGCGGGCATGCGGGTGGGGTTGCGTGACGACCTCGGCTCGCGGGAGAGCGTCCCGGAGCGGACGGGCCGGACCGCGTACCGCGTCGTGCAGGAGGCCCTGACCAACGCGCGCAAGCACGCGCCGGGGGCCGCGGTCCGCGTACGGGTGTCGGGGGCGCCCGGCGAGGGCCTGACGGTCGAGGTGGTCAACGACGCCGCCGACGCCCCCGCCGACGTCCCACCGGACGCCGGCGGCGGAGGCGGCCACGGCCTCGCCGGCCTGGCCGAGCGCGTCGCGCTGGTGGGAGGACGGCTGGAGCACGGACCCCTGCATGGACCCCTGCATGGACCCCTGCATGGCCCTGTGGAGGGGGGTACGGACGGGGGCGCCGGCGGGGGCCCGGGTGGCTGGCGCGTGCGGGCCTGGCTACCGTGGCCGGCATGATCGTGCCAGAATCCGCGCCTATCGGCGTGCTCATCGCCGACGACGACCCCCTGGTCCGGGCCGGTCTGGTGATGATGCTCGGCGGCGCTCCCGACATCCGCGTCCTCGCCCAGGCCGGAGACGGCGCCGAGGTGCTGCCGCTGGCCGGCCGGCACCGCCCCGACGTGGTGCTGATGGACATCCGGATGCCGGTCATGGACGGCCTGGCCGCCACCGAGGCGCTGCGCACGCGCGACGGAGCGCCCGAGGTGATCGTGCTGACCACCTTCGACGCCGACGAGCACGTGCTGCGTGCCCTGCGCGCCGGGGCCGCCGGGTTCCTGCTGAAGGACACCCCGCCGGCCGAGATCGTGGACGCCATCCGCCGGGTGGCCCGGGGCCACCCGGTCCTGTCACCCGCCGTGACGCGGCGGCTCATCGCCCGGGTGGCCGAGGACGGCCAGGACCGGCGCCGGACCCGGGCCGCGGAGCGCCTGGCGCGGCTGAACGACCGGGAACGGGAGGTCGCGGTGGCGGTCGGCCGGGGCAGGCCGAACGCCGAGATCGGCGCGTTGCTGCATCTCAGCGTCCCCACCGTCAAGACGCACGTGTCGAGCATCCTCGCCAAGCTCGGCCTCAACAATCGCGTCCAGATCGCCCTGCTCGTCCATGACGCCGCGCTGCTCGACGACCCACTCGACCCGGCCGACTGACCCGGACGACTGACCCGGACGACGCGGCCGTCGCGGCCGTCGCGGCCGTCGCGGCCGTCGCGGCGACACCGCGCCACCCGGGCACCGCCTTTCCCACGGCGACAGGGCCGCCCGTCCGGAGAGTGTCGTCGCGGACCGTTATAAGAGTGGATTCTGTCCACAATAGGAATTTCGTCGAAACCGGTGTCCAAATAAGCCCTGCCGTCGCATTGTCTCTCCCGGCGACGCGGGGTTTTTGAACGCTGCGGCGATCTCCTTGCGATGCGCCTGGACAAAGGCCGGGTACGCACGAATTCGTCGCGTCAGCGCGATCATGGCTGTTTCTCGGCGCCCTTCACCGAGCGATTTCCATGAAATTGATCTGATGCGGATATGTCCAGATCGCATCCCGTGTGCGCAATTTCGGGAGAATTCGTGCGCGTTCATTCTCGCAAGCTGTTCATGGCCGCCTGCACCCTCGCCGCGGCGGCCCTGACCGGTGTCCCGGCCCATGCCGCGACCGCCCCCGCCGGGCAGGGCGCCGCGACCTCCGCTCCCGCGCCCCTGCGCGCGACGACGGGCGAGATCTGCGGGCCGCCGTACGTGAAGGGTGATCGGCTGCTCGGCCCGGTGTTCCTGCCGCGCGAGGGACTCATCGCCACGATTCTGGACGGATACGTGCGATACGGCGGCCTTTCCCCCGAGCGGTTCCTCGAGCGCTACTACGACTACACGACGCAGTTCTACCGCTTCCCCCAGGACTTCGGGTTCGCGCACTCCGGCGGGTTCACCAACGGCCGGCCGCTCGTCAGGCCGGTGCGGCTGCCGCTCGGCTACAAGGTGGACCGCTTTGGCGGGGAGCCCACCGGTGCGTTCCTCGCGCCCTTCGGCACGCCGTTCTCCAAGCGGTCGCTGCCGCCGAGCAACCTCAACAACGCCCCCGGTGATCCGCACCTGTGCAACTACCACGCCTACCGGGTGACCCGGCCGTTCTACGTGGACGGGGGCCCGGCGGCCTCGGCGTTCCAGATGCGGGGCCTCGGCGAGCAGTTCCACACACTCGCCAAGTACATCCCCGGCGCTCCGACGTTCGGGACCAACGGCGAGGTGTCCATCCAGTGGCTGGCCGACAACGGCTACCTCGAACGCCTCAACTGAGCCCTCGCGGCCGACCGGGCGGGCACGCCGCGCCCGCCCGGTTCGGGCAAGGTGATCACATGACGGCGGACGACGGCACACGGTGGAACACGAACATCCACTACCATCCCCGCATCCTGGGCGCGGTCCCCGGCGGCGCCCGGCGCGCCCTCGACGTCGGCTGCGGGGAGGGCATGCTCGCCCGCGCGCTGCGGAAATCCGTGCCGCACGTCACCGGCATCGACCTCCACGCCCCCAGCGTCGAGCAGGCCCGCGGATACGGCGACGACGTCGACTACGTCCTCGGCGACTTCCTCACCCACCCGTTCGAGCCCGCGTCGTTCGACGTCGTCGCGTCCGTGGCCACCCTGCACCACATGGACGCCGCCACCGGGCTGGCCCGCATGCGCGACCTGCTGCGCCCCGGCGGTGTCCTGGCCGTCGTCGGCCTGGCCCGCAGCACCGTCCCCCGAGACCTGCCGCGCGAGCTGGCCGGCGTCGTCGCCTTCGCCGCCCACCGCGCCGTGAAGGGCCATTGGGAGCATCCGTCCCCCACCGTGTGGCCGCCGCCGGTGACGTACCCGCAGATGCGGGCGCTGGCCGCCGAACTCCTGCCCGGCTCCCGATATCGGCGCCATCTCCTGTGGCGCTACAGCGTCGTCTGGCGCAAACCCGGGGACTGAACGGCTCTACGCGACCCGGTACGGCTCGGCCGCGGCGGCGCGCAGCGTCAGGCCGTGTCCCGGCGCGTCCGGCGGGCGCACGGCGCCGCCCGTGGGGTCGGCCGCGCCCTCGAACAGGTCGCCCTCGATGCGCACGTGGTCGTGGAACCACTCCATGTGACGCACGTTCGGCGTCGCCGCGGCGACCGGCGCGTGCAGGTTGGGCGCGCAGTGCGCCGACACCTCCAGCCCGTGCCCGGCGGCGATCGCGGCCGCGCCGTTCCAGCCCGTGTAGCCGCCGCAGCGGGTCGCGTCGATCTGCAGGCAGTCGACCGCGCCCGCCGCGCACATGCGGGTGAAGTAGACGAGGTCGCCGCCGTACTCCCCGGCCGCGACGTCGGCGTCGGCCCGCTCGCGCACCAGGCGCAGCCCGGCCAGGTCGTCGGAGGACACCGGCTCCTCGAACCATCGCACGTCGTGATCACGCATGCGGCGTTCCATCCGCACGGCCTGCTTCGCGCCGTAGCCGCCGTTGGCGTCCACGTACAGCTCGGCGTCGTCGCCGATGACGCGGCGGGCGAGCGCGACGCGGTGCAGGTCGCGGCCGGGCGCCGTGCCCGCCGACTCACCGATCTTGATTTTGACGCGGGGGATGCCCTGCTCGTGAGCCCAGTGCGCGAGCTGCGCCGTCGTGACGTCGTCGTCGTAGGTGGTGAACCCGCCCGAGCCGTACACGGGCACACGCTCCCTGGCGAGGCCGAACAGGCGGGCGAGCGGCACGCCGAGCAGCCGGGCCTTGAGGTCCCAGAGCGCGACGTCGACCGCGGAGATCGCGTACCCGGCGACGCCGGTGCGGCCCGCGTTGCGCACGCGGCGGACCATCGCGGTCCACAGGCCCGGCACGTCCATCGGGTCGCCGCCGCGCACCACCGGCGCGAGCAGGTCCGTGACGACCGCCGCGGCGGCGGCCGGGGCGTAGGTCCAGCCGAGCCCGGCCGCCTCGCCGCCGTCGGCGCGGACCACCACCATCGTGGTCGCGTCCCAGCTCAGCGTGCCGTCGGCCTCCGGGCGGTCGGTCGGCACGCGGTACGCCGACACGTGGAGGTCCCTGATCACGAGGTCCCTGATCACGGGCGTCCTCCTACCCGGTCGTGCCCCCAGGACTCTGGATCGGAGGAAAGATTTTCCATGCGGTGAGTGTTCGGCTTCCCATTCCCCGGGCAGCGCGGCCTATATGACGGAAATCGCCTCCGAAGTACTCATCAGGCGGCTCGCCGACTGGGGTGTCGACACCGTCTTCGGGCTTCCCGGTGACGGCATCAACGGCATCATGGAAGGGCTGCGCCGCCAATCCGACCGTGTCCGGTTCGTGCTGGTGCACCACGAGGAGGCGGCCGCGTTCATGGCCGCCGCGCACGCGAAGGCCACCGGCCGCATCGGCGTGTGCCTGGCCACCTCGGGCCCCGGCGGAATCCACCTGCTCAACGGCCTGTACGACGCCAAGCTCGACCACCAGCCGGTGCTGGCCATCACGGGCATGCAGGAGACCAGTGTGCTGGGCACCGGCTACCAGCAGGAGGTCCACCTCGACCGGGTGTTCGAGGACGTGGCCGAGTACAACCTGGTGGTGGACAACCCCACCCAGTTGCCCGGGGTGGTGGACATCGCGATCCGCACGGCGTACGCGCGGCGCGGGGTGGCCCACCTGTGCCTGCCCAACGACGTCCAGGTGGCCCCCGCCGACGCCGACCCCTACCAGCACGTCGCCCCCGCGCGGCCACCCGCGACCGCCCCCGTCTATCTGTCCCCGCCCGGCGTGCCGCGCGCCGAGGACCTGAGGGCGGCCGCCGAGGTGCTGAACGCGGCCCGGCGGCCCGCGATCCTCGCCGGGGCCGGCGCCCTGCACGCCCGCGCGGAGGTGCTGGCCGTCGCCGAGACGCTGGGCGCTCCCGTGATCAAGACCCTGCCCGGAAAGGCGGTCATCCCCGACGACTCGCCGTACGCCGTGGGCGGGATCGGCCTGCTCGGCACCAAGCCGGGAGAGGAACTGGTCGAGGACTGCGACACCCTTCTGATGGTCGGCACCAACTTCCCCTACACCAAGCACCTGCCCGAGCCCGGCAAGGTCCGCGTCGTGCAGATCGACGCCGACCCCGCCCGCGCGGGCGTGCGCATGCCGACCGAGGTGCCGATGGTCGGGGACGCCAAGGAGGGGCTGGCCGCGTTGCTGCCGCTGCTGCACCGCAACGACGACCGGGCGCACCTGGAGAAGTACCAGAAGGCCATGGCCGAATGGCGGGAGAACATGACCGCCCTGGAGAACCCGGAGCGCACCCCGATCGCCCCGCAGTACCTGATCGGCTGCGTGGACCGGGCCGCCTCCGACGACGCCATCCTCACCTGCGACTCCGGCACGATCGCGACCTGGGCGGCCCGGCACTGGACGATCCGCGGCGACCGGGAGTTCTACCTGTCGGGCAACCTCGCCACCATGGCCCCCGGCCTGCCGTACGCGATCGCGGCGCAGCTCGCCCACCCCGACCGGCAGGTGATCGCGTTCATCGGCGACGGCGGCTTCGCGATGCTGATGGCCGAGTTCCTCACCGCGGCGCGTCTCGGCCTGCCGATCACGGTGGTGGTGAACAACAACGGCTCGCTCGGCCAGATCCTGTGGGAGCAGATGGTGCTGGGGTTCCCCGAGCACGGGGTGAGATTCGGCGCGCCGTCCTCCGACTTCTCCGCCTGGGCCCGCTCCTGCGGCGGGTACGGGCGCAAGGTCACCGATCCCGCCGAGCTGGACGAGGCCGTACGGCAGGCCCTCGCCCATCCGGGACCCGCGCTGGTGGACGTCGACGTCGACCCGAACGAGCCGCCCATGCCGGGCAAGGTGGCCCGTGACCAGGCCGTCAAGTTCGCCGAGGCGTTCCTGAAGGGGCAGCCGCACAAGGCGGCCATCGCGACGACGCTTTTCAAGGACAAGATCTCTCAACTGGGGCGGTGACGCCATGACCGACCAGGTGCTCGTTCCCCCGCCCGTGACGGCCCGGCCGCGACAGCCGTACGTGCGGCTGCGCGACCTGGAGCGGGACCTCGCCGCCCGGGTGGACGGCGAGGTCAGGTTCGACCCGGGCAGCCGGGGCGCCTACTCCACCGACGGCTCGAACTACCGGCAGGTGCCGCTCGGGGTGGTGGTGCCCCGCACGGTGGACGCGGCGGCCGAGGCCGTCGCGGTCTGCCGGGAGCACGGCGCGCCCGTCACCTCGCGGGGCGGCGGCACGAGCCTGGCCGGTCAGACCTGCAACGCCGCCGTGGTGATCGACTGGTCCAAGTACTGTCACCGGCTGGTGTCGGTGGACGCCGCGGCGCGCACCTGCGTGGTCGAGCCCGGCATCGTGCTCGACGTGCTGAACCGGCTGCTGGCCGACACCGGCCTGATGTTCGGCCCGCGCCCGTCCACGCACTCCCAGTGCACGCTCGGCGGCATGATCGGCAACAACTCCTGCGGCTCGACCGCGCAGGCGTACGGCAAGACCGCCGACAACATCGCGCGGCTGGAGATCCTCACCTACGACGGCCAGAGGATGTGGGTGGGGCCGACCGGCGACGAGGAGTTCGGCCGGATCGTCGCAGAGGGCGGGCCGCGGGCGCGGATCTATCGCGAGCTGCGCGCGATCGTGGACGAGCACGCCGACGAGATCCGCCGCCGCTTCCCCGACATCCCCCGCCGGGTGTCGGGCTACAACCTCGACCAGCTCCTGCCCGAGAACGGGTTCGACCTGGCCAGGGCGCTGGTCGGGTCGGAGGGCACGCTGGTCACCGTGCTGCGGGCCGAGCTGCGCCTGGTGCCCGCGCCCAAGGCCGAGTGCCTCGTCCTGCTCGGCTACCACGACATCAACGTGGCCGCCGACGCCGTGCCGCGCATCGCCCGTTACGGCCCGCTTCAGCTGGAGGGGGTGGACGACAAGCTCGTGGACTTCGAGCGACGCAAGCACATGCATCCCGACGCCCTCAAGCGGCTGCCGGAGGGCGGCGGCTGGCTCATGGTCTCCTTCGGCGCCGACTCCCAGAAGGAGGCGGACGCCAGGGGACGTGGCCTGCTGAAGGAGCTGAAGGACAGCGAGCACGCGCCGCACATCTCCTTCGTCGACGACGCCAAGACCGAGAAGAAGCTGTGGGAGGTGCGCGAGTCCGGGCTCGGCGCCACCGCCCGGGTCCCGGGCATGCGCGAGACCTGGGAGGGCTTCGAGGATTCCGCGGTCCCGCCCGAGCGGCTCGGCGGCTACCTGCGCGACCTGCGCCGCCTGTTCGAGGAGTTCGGCTACGACGACGCCTCTCTGTACGGGCACTTCGGGCAGGGCTGCGTGCACACCCGCATCCCGTTCGACCTGGTGACCGCCGACGGGGTGGCGGCCTTCCGCGCCTTCCTCGAACGGGCCGCCGATCTCGTCATCTCCTACGGCGGCTCGCTGTCGGGCGAGCACGGCGACGGGCAGGCCAGGGGCGAGCTGCTGCCGAGGATGTTCGGGCCCGACGTCATGACCGCCTTCGAGCGGGTCAAGGCCGTCTTCGACCCCGGCGACCGGATGAACCCCGGCAAGATCGTCGCACCGTACAAGCTGGACGAGAACCTGCGGCTCGGCCCCGAGTGGACGCCCGCCGACCCGCCCGTCCACTTCGGCTACCCGGACGACGAGGGCAGCTTCCAGCGGGCCGTCATGCGGTGCGTCGGGGTCGGCAAATGCCGCGAGCACACCGGCGGGGTGATGTGCCCGTCCTACCGGGCCACCGGTGAGGAGGAGCACTCCACCCGCGGCCGCTCGCGGCTGCTGTTCGAGATGCTCGACGGCCACGCCGACTCCGCGGTCGAGGACGGCTGGCGCTCCACCGCCGTGCGCGACGCCCTCGACCTGTGCCTGGCCTGCAAGGGCTGCAAGCACGACTGCCCGATGCAGGTCGACATGGCGACGTACAAGGCCGAGTTCCTCGCCCACCACTACGCCCGCCGGCTGCGGCCGACCGACCACTACGCGATGGGGTGGCTGCCGGTGTGGGCCCGCGTGGCCGCGCTCGCCCCGGGCGTGGTCAACGCGCTGACGCACGCGCCCGTGCTGGCGGCGCTCGCCAAGCGCCTGGCGCATCTCGAACCGGCCCGGCCGGTGCCGGACTTCGCACCGGCGCGCTTCAGCGACTGGTATCGGCGGCGCGGTCCCCGCGGCGGGGGCGAGCGGGGCCCCGTGGTGCTGTGGCCGGACACCTTCACCGACAACTTCCATCCCTACATCGGCCGGGCCGCCGTCGAGGTGCTGGAGTCGGCGGGCTACCGGGTGCTGCTCCCGCCCCGCACCCTGTGCTGCGGCCTGACCTGGATCTCGACCGGGCAGCTGGGCGTGGCGCGGCGGGTGCTGCGCCGGACCGTCCGGACGCTCGCCCCGGCGCTGCGCCGCGGCATTCCGATCGTCGGGCTGGAACCCAGCTGTACGGCGGTGTTCCGCGCCGACGCGCCGGAGATGTTCGCGCACGACCGGGATTTCGCCCGGCTGGGCGAGCAGACCCGGACCCTCGCCGAGCTGCTGAGCGCGACCGACGGCTGGGACCCGCCCCGGATCGACCGGGACGCCGTCGCCCAGCCGCACTGCCACCACCACTCGGTGCTCGGTTTCGAGACCGACCAGGCCCTGCTGTCACGGGCCGGCGTGCGGGTGGAGGCGGTGGGCGGCTGCTGCGGCCTCGCCGGCAACTTCGGTTTCACCGCCGGTCACCTGGAGGTGTCGATGACCTGCGCGGAGCACGAGATCCTGCCGGCGATCCGCGCCGCCGACGCCGGCACCCTCATCCTCGCCGACGGTTTCAGCTGCCGCACGCAGATCGAGCAGTCGGGGGTGGGACGCCAGGCGATCCACCTCGCGGAGCTGCTGGCGGCCGGGGTGCGCGGCACCCCGCTGGGCGACCACCCCGAGTGCCGGATCGTACGCAGGCCCGGCCCGGCGCGGGTCCTGGGGGCACGATGAGCGCCGGAGCCCTGGACTCGGGAGCACTGGACTCCGAAGCACTGGACTCGGGAGCCCTGAATTCGGGCGGCCCGGATTCGGGCGGCCCGGATTCGGGCGGCCTGGAGGAGGACGCGTGGGTGGTCGAGGACGCCTCCCTCGCCCTCGTGGAGATGACCCTCACGGCGGTGGCGCGAAGCGCCGGCCTGCCGGTCACCCAGCTGCGGGTGCTGCTCGCGGTCGACCGGCACGGCCCGCTGAACCTGAGCGGGCTCGCCGCCCTGCTGGGCATGTCGGTCTCCGCCTCCGGCCGCCTGGTGGCCCGCCTGCACACCGCCGGGCTGCTGACACGTCTGCTGTCCCCGCACAGCCGCCGCGAGGTCACCATCGACGTCACCGAGACCGGCCGGAGATCGCTGGAACGGCTCCGCGCGGCCCGCCGCGGGCACATCGCCGACGCGCTGCGCCGCCTGCCGCCGGGCAGCCGCCGTACGCTCGCGCGGACGCTGCGCGAGTTCACCGCGGCGGCGGGCGACCCCGGCGACGGCGGCCCGAACTGACCGCAGGGAAAGGAGACCGGCATGCGAGCGCTCACCGTCGTCCCGCACCGCGCCGGTTCGCTGGCGCTGACCGAGGTCCCCGATCCCGAGCCCGGGCCGGACGACCTCCTCGTGGAAGGTCTGGCCATCGGCATCTGCGGTACGGACAGGGAGATCGTGGCCGGCGACTACGGCTGGGCCCCGCCCGGCCGGGAGCGGCTGGTCATCGGGCACGAGTCCCTCGGCCGTGTACGGCGGGCCCCGCCCGGCTCCGGCTTCGCTCCGGGAGACCTCGTCGTGGGCCTGGTGCGCAGGCCCGACCCGGTGCCGTGCGGGGCCTGCGCGCACGGCCAGTTCGACATGTGCCGCAACGGCCGCTACTTCGAGCGGGGCATGAAGGAACGCGACGGCTACGCCAGCGACCTGTGGTGCGCGGACAAGTCCTACGCCGTACGGGTCGCCACCGGACTCGGCATGGACGGGGTGCTGCTGCAACCGTCCTCGGTGGTCGCCAAGGCGTGGGAGCAGGTCGACAGGGTGGGGGCGCGTGCGTGGTTCGAGCCCCGGACGGCGCTGGTCACCGGCGCGGGGCCGTTCGGCCTGCTCGCCGCGCTGCTCGGCGTCCAGCGCGGCCTCACCGTGCACGTCCTCGACCGCGTCACCGTCGGGCCCAAACCGAGCCTCGTCGCCGACCTCGGCGCGGCCTACCACACGGGAGACGTGGAGGACGTGATGGCCTCGATCCGGCCGGACATCGTCATCGAGGCCACCGGCGCGGCCGAAATGATCATCGGCGCCATCGCCGCGATCGGGCCGTACGGGATCGTCTGCCTGACCGGGGTCACCCCCGGCGGCCGGCGGATCACGGTGGACGCCGGGACGCTCAACCGCGAGATCGTCCTGGAGAACGCGGTCGTCATCGGCGCCATCGACGCCAATCTCAGCCACTACGTGGCGGGAGCCCGGGCCCTCGCCGAGGCCGACCCCGGCTGGCTCGCCCGGCTGATCACCCGGCGCGTGCCGCTGCGGCGGTACACCGAGGCGTTCGAGCGCCGGGAGGACGACGTCAAGGTCATGCTCATGAACGAGTGACGGACCCGCCCGGCCGTCAGCGGTCCCTGTCAGCGGTCCCTGTGGGCGGCCAGCCGGGCCAGGGCCTCCAGCCCCGCCGCCGCCCCGGGCGCCGGCTCCGCCGACCGCAACGCCTCCAGCGCCTCCGACAGCAGGTCGTCCACCCTGGCGAGGCACCACGCGCGCCCGCCCGCCTCCTCCACCAGCCGCGCCGCCCCGGGGAGGTCGGCCCGCGCGAGCGGGCGGCGGTACAGCACGGCGAGCGCGCTGCCCGCCGGCGTGCCCGACGTCAGCGCGGCGACGACCGGCAGGGACTTCTTGCGGTTGCGCAGGTCGGAATGGACCGGCTTGCCGGTGACCGCCGGGTCGCCCCAGATGCCCAGCAGATCGTCGACTATCTGGAACGCCAGCCCCACGCGCTCGCCGAACACGCGCAGGAAGGCCACCTGTTCGGCGGCGGCACCCCCCGAGCGACCGGCGGCGTGGAGCGCGCCGAGGGCGCAGGCGCATCCGAACAACGCGCCCGTCTTGCCCTCCGCCATGCGCACGCACTCCCCCAGGCTCACGTCCGCACGCTGTTCGAAGCCGAGGTCGGCGCTCTGGCCGTCGAGCAGTGACTGGACGCACCGGGACAGCGTGCGCGCGCTCTCGGCGTTCCCGCCGCCCTCGGCCAGCGCGGCGAAGGCCAGCGCCAGCATGGAGTCGCCGGCCAGGATCGCCTCGGCGCGCCCGAAGACGTTCCAGACCGTGGGACGGTGGCGGCGGACCGCGTCGCCGTCCATGACGTCGTCGTGGACGAGGGAGAAGTTGTGCACCAGTTCGACCGCGACGGCGGCGGGCAGCGCCTCCTCCGCGTCTCCTCTCACGCTCTCCGCCGCGAGCAGCGTGAACGCGGGCCGCAGGGCCTTCCCCCCGCCCGCCCGCACCGGCCGCTCCCGCGCGTCGCACCATCCGAAGTGGTAGCCCGCCATCCGGCGCATCGACGGAGGCAGGGTGCCGACCGCGCGGCGCAGAGCGGGCTCCACCAGGTCACGCGTCCGGGCGAGCACGTCCGCCGCGGTCCGCACTCCCTCCGCCACCGGTTCCGTCACGCTCCCACCACCTCGGGCTCGAATGGACCCACAGGCCGGCTGGACTTGTCGGCATACCCCGGCCGCCTCCTCACCACACGTGCTCCCCGCTCACCATCGGGGCGCGCACACCCGCCTGGTCGTGCCGGATGCGCGCGGGGAGCACAGCCCTCGCCGCTCGGAGTCGCTCGTCCCTCGCTCCCCGCTCGCTCCTCGGTCGCTCCTCGGTCCAGACCGGCGGCGCGCCCCTCCCGATCGCTCGACATCCCCTAACCTGATGCCCCATGCGGAAATGGGTGCAGGAGATGGGTCTCGGGCTCGCCGCGCTCGGCCGCCCGGCGTACATCACGCTCGGCCGGGACGAGGACCTCGGCGGCCACCGCGACGTGGCGGCGATGCGGGCGCGCACCTGGGAGGTGCTGGACGCCGCGTGGGCGGCGGGCGTGCGCTACCTCGACGCGGCCCGCTCCTACGGCCTCGCGGAGGAGTTCCTCGCGGGCTGGCTGGCCGATCGGGGCATCCGGCCCGGCGAGGCCGCCGTGGGCTCGAAGTGGGGGTACGAGTACGTCGGCGGCTGGCGGATGGACGCCGTCCGCCACGAGGAGAAGGACCTGTCGGCCGCGCGGCTGCGCCGCCAGCTCGGCGAGACCCGGGAACTGCTCGGCGATCACCTGTCGCTCTACCAGATCCACTCGGCGACGGCCGAGAGCGGGGTGCTCGACGACGAGGAGGTGCTCGGCGAGCTGCGGGCTCTGCGCGCCGGGGGCGTCGCCGTCGGCCTGTCCACCACCGGCCCCGCGCAGGCCGCGACGATCGACAGGGCGGTCGCGACCGGACTGTTCGACAGCGTGCAGTCGACGTGGAACCTGCTCGAGCGCTCCGCGGGCGAGGCCCTGGCCAGGGCGCACGCCGCCGGTCTGGCGGTGATCGTCAAAGAGGGGGTGGCCAACGGCAGGCTGACCGCCCGCGGCGCGCCGCCGGCGTTGGCGCGCGCGGCACGCGAACGCGGCGTCACCCCCGACGCCCTGGCGCTCGCCGCCGTGCTCGCCCGCCCGTGGGCCGGGGTCGTGCTGAGCGGCGCGGCCACGACCGCTCAGCTCGCCGAGAACCTGACGGCGCTCGCCGTCACCTGGGACGACGAGACCGAGCAGGCGCTCGCCGGGCTGGCGGAGGACGCCGAGACCTACTGGGCCCGCCGCGCCGCCCTCCCCTGGACCTGACGTCAGCTCAGGAACTCGCCGTCCTTGAGCTCCAGCACGCGGTCGGCGAGGCCGACGAGGCCCTCGTCGTGCGTGGCCACCAGCGCGGTGACGCCCTCGCCCCGGACGAGCACCCGCAGCAGCTCCATGATCTGGCGGGCGGTCTGGGAGTCGAGCTGGCCGGTCGGCTCGTCGGCGAGCAGCAGGCGGGGCCGGTTGGCCAGGGCCCTGGCGATGGCCACGCGCTGCTGCTGGCCGCCCGACAGCTCATGCGGCCGCTGCTCGGACTGACCGGACAGCCCGACCAGGGACAGCAGCGTCGCGACCCGCTCCCGCCTCTCCCCGGCGGGCACGCGCGCCAGCCGCAGCGGCACGCCCACGTTCTCGGCGGCCGACAGCACCGGGATCAGCCGGAACGACTGGAAGACGAACCCGACGACGTCGCGGCGCAGCCGCAGCAGGCCCTCTTCCGGCAGGTCCGGCACCGACTGCCCGGCCACCCGCACCCGCCCCTCGTCGGGCCGGTCCAGGCCGCCGATCAGGTTGAGCAGCGTCGTCTTGCCCGCGCCGGAACGACCGCGGATCGCGACCAGCTCGCCGGGATGAGCCTCGAAGGAGACCCCTCGCAGCGCGCGCACGCCCTTGGGATAGGTCTTGCGCAGGCCCTCGACGACGACCAGCGGCTCACTCATTCGTCTCTTCCTCCACCCCCGAGGGCCAGACCCCGATGTGGTCGCGTTCGAGCTCCAGGCGCACCCGGTGCTCCATCGACAGGGCGTTGATGAACTCCCTCGGCAGCTGCAGGCGCCCGGCCCGGTCGAGCACCGCGTACTCCTCGGCGACCACCCTTCCGTCCGAGGAGGTGCGGCGGAACGTCTCGCTGGAGGTGCGGCCGTCCCGGATGCCGATGGTCCGGTCGACCTGCTCCGACACCATCGGGTCGTGCGTCACGACGACGGTCGTGACGCCGAGCTCCCGGTTGGCGTGGCGGAGCACGCCGAAGACCGTCTCGGCGCTCTCGCTGTCCAGCTCACCGGTGGGCTCGTCGGCGAGCACCACCTCGGGCGCGTTGGCGAGGGCGACGGCGACGGCCACCCGCTGCTGCTCGCCGCCGGACATCTCCCCGGGCCGCCGGCCGGCGCGGTCCGCCATCCCGGTCAGCTCCAGCAGCTCGTCCGTACGGGACGACCTGGCCGCCCGGGACGTGCCGCCGGCCAGCCGCATGGGGAGCATGACGTTCTCCCGGGCGGTGAGGTACGGCAGCAGGTTGCGGGCGGTCTGCTGCCAGACGAAGCCCACGACCGAGCGCCGGTAGCGGAGGCGGTCGCGCGGGGTCATGGACAGCAGGTCGATCCCGGCGACCCGGGCCAGCCCCGCCGTGGGCACGTCGAGCCCCGACAGGATGTTGAGCAACGTCGACTTGCCCGAACCCGAGGCCCCGACGATCGCCACCAGCTCACCCCGGCCGATGAGCAGGTCGAGGCCCTGCAGCGCGACCACCTCCACCGCGGCGGAGCCGTCGACCTTGTAGATCCGTACGAGGTTGTCGCACAGGATGTGGGCGTCCGCGCCGAACGCGGGAGCGCCCCGCGCGGCCCGGGCCTCCAGGTCAGCCAGCGTGTCCACGGCTACCTCCCAGATACGCGCCCGCGAGGGCGACGGCGGCGACCCCGGCGGCCAGAGCACCGGGAAGAACGGGGGCGGCCCAACCGGCCACCGCGGCGCCCGGCCGCCCGCCCGCGTACGCCGACAGGTCGACGCCGGGCCCGAGCAGCGCGGGCATGAGGAGACCGGCCGCCAGCGCGACGGCGGCGGTCAGGACGAGCAGCGGCGCCGCCTCGAGGACGGTGATCAGGCCGGCCTGCCTGCGGGTGAGGCCGAGGGCACGCAGCAGCCCGAGGTCCTCCGCCCGCCGGGCCGCTCCCGCGGCCAGGGCGATCGCGACGGCCGCCAGCGCGTAGGCGGCCAGCGCCGCGGCGGCGACGCGCAACGCCGTGATCAGCGCCGCGGTCAGCGGCGCCGCGGTGATCTCGGCGAGCGCGCCCGCCACGGTGGTGATGCGCGCCCCCGGCGGCAGCAGCGGCCTGACCGCGCCGGCGTCGCCCGCGATCAGCAGCGTGGTGACGTGCGCGGGAGCCGTGGGGAGGACGATGAGGTCACCGTCGCCCGTCTCCACCCCGGGCATCGTGCCGGCGGTCCCCGCCGGGGTGACCGTCATCCGCTCGGGCCAGCCGATCTCGAAGCTCCGCATCGCGGACAGGCCGGGTGAGACCAGCACACCGCCCCCCGGCGGAGGCAGGTGGAGCGGGCTGTCCGCGACCAGCCTGCGGTAGTCGCCGAGGTCGACCACGACGACCGTGGCCGGCCGCCCGCCGAAGCCCACCTCGGCGGTCGTCGTCCCGACCGCGGCCGGGACGACGCTCCTGACGCCCGGCGCGCGGGCGATGCGCTCCACCGTCTCCGGAGGGATCCCCTGCTCGCTCTCCACCCTGGTCTCGGCTCCGGTCCGCTCCCACGCGGTCTGCCGCTGGGCCGCCTCCAGCCCACCGGCGGTCGTCATGGCGTAAGACGCCAGCGCGATGGCCGGCAGCAGCGTGAGCACCGGCAGCGCGGTGCCCGGCACGGCCCGTGCGGCGGCGAGCCCGAGGAACGGCACGGCGGCGGCGCGCCGCGCGGCCGCCCGGAACGCCAGGTAGATCACGGCCGGACCGGCGCGCAGTACCGCCAGCGCGGTGGCCGCCGCCAGCAGCACGGGCGCCGGCGTGAGGAGGGCGTCGCCGGTTCCGAGACCGCGGGCGCGCAGGAGATGGACGCTCGCCACGGCGACCACGAGCACCAGGATCTCCATCATGATCCGGCGGGGCGCGCTCCCGGTCAGCCGCCCATGGGCCCGCCGCCCCGGGGACCGCAGCCTTGGCGACAGGCGTCCTGGAGACAGGCGTCCTGGAGACAGGCGCAGCGCGACGGCGGCGCAGGCGATCGCGATCGTCCCCGCCACCAGCGCGGCCGGCCCCAGCCGCGCGGCCGGAGTCGCGGCGCCCGGCACGAGACCCGCGGCCGCCTGGCCCGCCACCGCGGCCGGCACCGCCGCGAGCGCGACCGCTCCCCCGCACGCGAGCACGACCCGTGCCAGGGACGCGCCACGTGCGCGCATCAGCAGCAGGTCGCCGCGCACCCGCCGGACGAGCAGCAGCACCGCCAGGGCCGTGGTGCCCAGGCACACGACGGCCAGCCCGCTCAGGAACACCGCGATGAGCGCGCGGGTGACGGCCATCCGGTCCAGGTATTCCCTGAGGATGCGGTCGAACCCGGTCGACAGGGCGAGTTCGAGGTCCTGCCTCCCCAGGCGGCGGCCGAACTCCTCCGTGGCGGCGAGCACCGCCGCCGCGTCCCCCGCGGTGATCCGGCCGGGCACCGGGGTGACGAGCCACTGGTAGGTCAGCGGCATGGGGACGCCCGCGAGGCTGTCGCCGTCGGCGAGACCGGCCACGATCAGGTCGTCCTCCTCGGCGCGCGGCGCGCGACGGTGGACGACACGGGTGAGCTCCGGCTCGGCGGCCCAGAACCGGTCGGCGGGGCGCACCGGCTCGAACAGGCCCGTGACCGTCGCGGTCAGCGCGCCGGGGAGGCCGGACCCGGCCAGCGCACCGAGATCGAGCGTGTCGCCCGTCCTGATCGACATCTCGGCGGCGGCGACGGCGGGGACGGACACTTCGAGACGTGTGCCCGAGCCGGGACCGGGCGGACGGCCCTCGACATAGCGGACCCGCCGGTCCGCCCCCGACACCCACTGCAGGGTGAGATAACGGTGGGTCCGCTGGTCGATGAGCCTCGGCGCGGCCGCTAACCCGAAGTGCGGCTCGTCGCCCGCGACCTTCCTGAGCGCAGGGGGGAGCAACCCGCGCCAGGCGCCGTCCGCCCGCGCGGCCTCGGCCGTGGTTCCCAGGGCCGTCAGGTCGAAGCGCCGGTCGAACCGCACCGCCAGCGTGGCGGTGACGGGCGGCGCGGAACCGACGGCCGCCCTCGCCGCCGCGTCGAGGGACGACTCGACCGTCCGGGGCAGCGCGGAGACGGTCAGGGCGGCGCCGAACACCAGCGCGGCCAGCAGCGCCGCCACACCCCTGTGCGCACCCAGCAGGCGGATCACGGCGCCTCCCCGTCTCGCAGCGCGGCGGCCGGCTCGCGGCGGTGCAGCGACCGCGCGAGCCCCGCCACGATCACGGACAACACCGCGATGACCGCGGCCACCAGCGCCGCCACCTGCGCCCATGGGACGTGGAGGAGCACGGGCAGCGCGCCGGTGGCCGCGGTGGACACCATCGGCGGCACCACCGCGGCGGAGACGACCACGGCGAGCGCCACTCCGCCGGCCGGCGCGAGCCCGATCACGAACGACTGCTCGGCCGCGAGCAGGCCGAGCGTCTGCCGGAAGTTCACGCCGAGCGCGCCGAGCACGGCGAACTCGCCCCTGCGCTCGCGCGCCAGAACCGCCGCGTTGACCAGGAATCCCAGCACGGCGAACGCCAGCGCCGCCGCGAAGCCGAGCAGCAGCGCCCCCTGCAGGCCGGCCGCCGTGGGGTCGTCCCTGAGGCCGCGGGTGAGCGCGGCCACAGCGGTCACCTCGCCGGTCTCCCGCCCGGTCGCCGCCAGCGCGGCGGCTGCCCGCGTCGTGTCGTGCCCGCCGGCGGCCAGCCACCACTCCGTCACCGGCCACTGCGTCGCCTGCTCGCCTTGTCCCCCCTGCCCGCCGTGCGCCCGCAGCGCCGCCAGGTCGGCGAGCAGGGCCGGAGTCCCCTCCGGCGTGCCCGGCATCGCCGCGACGACGCCCACGACCTCGATCGGCATCGTCGCCGTGCCGGCCGTGATCCGTACGGTGTCCGCCAGGCCCTCGGTCACCACCACCCGCAGCGTCTCTCCGGGTGGACCGGCGAGCCGGGCCGCGAGCCCTGCCGGTGACAGCCGCGACAGGTCGGGACGCAGCAGCATGACACGGCCGAGTTCTGTGGCGTCCATGGCGATCAAAGTGGCGTCTCCGCCGTTCGCGACGACCGTGACGCGGTGCGCCGGTGCGGCCGCCACGATCCCCGGCAGCCCGGTGAAGGTCCGCGTGCCGTCCCCCGCGTGAGCCGCGACGCGCAGGTCGGCGCCCACGAGATGCCGGGCCCGGTCCTCCTGTACGCCGCGCCAGGTCGCGGCGGTGGCCAGGGACATCACGCCGATCGCCACCGCCATCGTCAGCAGCAGCGCCGGCCCCGAATAGCGGGCCGGGCGCCGGCTCACCTGCCGGGCGGCCAGAACCGGGCTGAAGCCGGAGCGCCGCCGCGTCGCCCGCTCGGCGACCCCGGCCACGGCGGGCACCAGCCGCAGGGCGGCCATGCCGCCGCTGAGCAGAGCCAGCGCCGGTCCCGCCCCGATGAGCGGGTCGAGCCCGAGCTCGCCGCCGAGCCGGGCGGTTACGCCGGCGTCCTGGTCACGCAGGCGCCAGACGGCGAGGCCCGCCACGACGAGCAGAGCCATGTCGGCCCCGGCGCGCTGGATCAGGCCCGGCCGGTCGTCGCGCCCCCGCGCCGCCTGCTCCTCGGCGTACGTACGGCGGGCGGCGAGGAGGGGCGGGGCCGCCAGCATGGCGGCGCAGGCGAGCGCGACCGCCGCCGCGGCCGCGAACGTGGCTCCGTCCGGCGCTCCGGGCGGCCGCACGCCGGTGGCCTCGATCCAGGGGAACGCGCTCACCAGCCCCAGGAGGACGGGCGCGAGGAACGGCGCCGCCGGCACGCAGGGCAGCGCGATCAGCAGCGCCTCCCCCGCGGCCAGAGCGGCCAGCCGCGGCGACCCGCCGCCCCTCGACCGCAGCAGGGCCGTCTCCATCCGGCGGTGCTCGGCGAGCAGCCGCGCGGTCAGCGCCAGCGCGTACGCGCCCAGCACCAGCAACTGGAACACCGGGACCAGCATGGTCGAGCGGGCGGTCAGGGCGCCACGGTCGAGCCGCAGCAGCGTCGCGGACAGCGTCTCGGTGACCGCGCACCGGGGGCAGCCGGCCCGCACGTCGGCGGAGACCCCGGCGGCCGACGTGGACAAGGCCCGCAGCCGGTCGGGCGGAAGCCGGCGCAGGTCGGGTTCGGCCAGCCAGCGGGCCGAGTCGCCGGTCGTGAACCGGCCGAGGAAGGCGCCGGCCGGCACGACCAGGGGCCCCCGGGAGGTGAAGTCGCCCGTCCGCGTGCCGTAGCGCAGCAGGTCCTCCCCCGCCCAGCGCGGGTCGCCGGGGTCGCGCAACCGGAAGACGCCGGTGACCCGTACACGGACCGGCGCGCCGTCCAGGCGTCCCACGACGGTGAACTCGTCGCCGGCGGACACCCTCATGGCCCGCGATGCCGGCTCGGACAGCGCCGCTTCCACCGTTGCCTCCGCCCCCGCCGTGGGGCCGCCCTCGGCCGGCCAGTGCCCGCTCACCAGGTCCGTCCGGCCGTCCAGTCCCTCGTACGTGGCGAACCGGGTCAGCACGGGCTGGTCATCGCCGCGCGCCCGTCCCCGCAGCGCGTAGGAGCCGGACTCGACGCGCACCGTGACCCGTACGGGCACTTCCGGGTGGGCGTGGGCGATCCCCGCGCGCACGGCCCGGTCGACGCCGGTGAAGTCCCTCGCCGTGACCGAGGAGGTGACGACGGTGGCGGTGGCGCCGAGCGGCGCCGTCTCCAGGGCCCGGCGCACGCCCGTCTGGGTCGCCGACCCCGCGTGCAGCAGGAGCGCCGAGATCGCCGTGGTCGCGAGCAGGATGGAGCCGAAAGCGGCGGTCAGCAGCAGGGGCTCGGCCAGGGCGCGCCGGACCACCAGCGGCAGCCGCGCCCGGACCGTCCCCACCACGTCCATCCCGGCATGATGGCAAGCATGATCGGGAAGTGCCACCGTTCCGTTCATTTAGGGTGAGGGGAAAACGGGCCGAGGAGGGCTGCATGCCTGCGGTGGAGCCGTTGCTGCCCGGAGATCCGGCCGAGATCGGCGGCTGCCGGCTGGAGGGCCGCCTGGGTGCGGGCGGCCAGGGGGTGGTCTACCTCGGCCGTACGGCCGAGGGCGCGCCGGTGGCGGTCAAGCTGCTGCACGAGCCGGCGTACGGGGGCCGGCCGGGTGACGAGGACGCCCGCCGCCGCTTCGCGCGGGAGATCGCCGCCGCGCGGCGGGTCGCGCCGTTCTGCGTGGCCCGGGTGCTCGGCTTCGACCTCGACGGCCCGCGGCCCTACGTCGTGAGCGAGTACGTGGACGGCCCCACGCTGCAGCGGGCGGGACGGCGGTCCGGGCCCGCCCTGCACCGGCTGGCCGTCGCGACCGCGACCGCACTCGCCGCCGTGCACCGGGCCGGGATCGTCCACCGCGACTTCAAGCCCGCCAACGTGCTGCTGGGGCCCGACGGTCCGAGGGTCGTCGACTTCGGGGTCGCACGCCGTCTCGACGCGACCACGACGACCGGTGGCGCCCTCGGCACGCCCGCCTACATGGCGCCCGAGCAGATCGCCGGCGAGCCGCCCGCGCCCGCCTGGGACGTGTTCGCGTGGGGCGGCGTGATGGTGTTCGCCGCCACCGGCAGGCCGCCGTTCGGCGACGACGCGCTGCCCGCCGTGCTGAACCGCGTGCTCACCCAGGAGCCCGACCTCGGCGACCTGGAGGAGCCGCTGCGCTCCATCGTCGCGCTGGCCCTGCGCAAGGACCCCGCACAGCGCCCGGACATCCTCGACATCACGATGCGGCTGCTCGCCGCGGCGCCGGAGGGGACCGCCGGGGACGTCCCGGACCTGCTCGCCGCCGCGGGGCGTCCCGTTTCTCCGGACCAGGACACCGTGCCCTCACGGCGGGGCTCCGGCCGCCGCCGTGGGCTGCTCGCGGGGGCGGCGGTCACACTCGCGGCCGCGACGACGGGGGCCGTGCTGCTGTCCGTGCTCCCGTCCGGAGGCGTCGCCGGCGGTGACGGCGACCGTGACGGCGACCGTGACGGCGACCGTGACGGCGACGGTGTCGCGCGGCACATTGCGGCCGCCGTCACTCCGGCCCCCTCGCCCACCACCTCACTCACGGGGACATTCGCAGGGACACCCACGCGGACGCCGGCTCCGGCGCCGAGTCCGACGTTCAGTTCGGCGCCCGGTCCGGCGCCCACCGTGCGCGTGCCCCTGCGCTTCACGGCACGCTTCGCGGGCGTGTGGCGCGGCAGGGTGGACTACGAGCCCGGCGCGTACGACACGCTCGTGCTGACCGTGCCGAAGGGTGGCGACACCGTCACCGAGCAGTTCGTCGACTACCGGTGCGTAGGCAGGTCCAGACTCCAGGTGGTCAGCGGGACGACCGTGCGCCTGAAGCGGGTGTCGATGCGGGGCAACTGCGTGCGCAACGGCACGATCTACCTCACCGTTCACGACAACGGGACGATGACCTTCGACTACAACGGGCACGGCGAGAACGAGGTCACGAAGAACGAGCCGTTCTACATGATCGCCACGTTGAAACGCACATAGCGGCACACTTGCGGAACGTCCGGCATGAAGGTGTATGTTGACCACCGCAAGCGACGGACGCGGAGGAAGCCGGTGTGAATCCGGCGCGGTCCCGCCACTGTCACCGGGGAGCGACCCTCACCCACGCCACTGCCCCGCACGGGCGGGAAGGCTGAGGGAAAGCGCGGATCCGGGAGCCAGGATACTCCGGCCGTCGGACCTTCTACCGGGGGCGCGGACACCCCCAGGGGGGACATCCCATGGCCGGGGCGCCCGGCGGCGGCCTGCTGGTCGCGGGCACCACCTCCGATGCCGGGAAGAGCGTGCTGGTGGCCGGTCTGTGCCGGTGGCTGGCCCGCCGCGGCGTACGGGTCGCGCCGTTCAAGGCGCAGAACATGTCGCTGAACTCCTACGTCACGGCCGACGGCGCGGAGATCGGGCGGGCCCAGGCCGTGCAGGCGGCCGCCTGCGGGCTGGAGCCGACGGCCGACATGAACCCGATCCTGCTCAAGCCGGGCAGCGACCGCCGTAGCCAGGTAGTCGTGCGCGGACGGCCTGTCGCGGACGTGGACGCGCTGGAATACCGCGCGCATCGCGACGAGCTGCGCGCGATCGCCGTGGAGTCGTACCGGCGGCTGGCCGACGAGTTCGACGTGGTGATCTGCGAGGGGGCGGGCTCCCCGGCGGAGATCAACCTCCGGGCGGGGGACATCGCGAACATGGGGCTGGCCAGGGCCGTCGGGCTGCCGGTGATCGTCGTGGGCGACATCGACCGCGGCGGCGTCTTCGCGCACCTGTACGGCACGGTCGCCCTGCTCGACGCCGCCGATCAGGCGCATATTTCCGGATTTATCGTGAACAAGTTCCGGGGCGCGCGGGAGCTGCTCGCGCCGGGGCTGGACATGATCGAAGGGCTGACCGGGCGCCGGGTCTACGGGGTCGTCCCGTGGCTCGACGGGCTGTGGATGGACGTCGAGGACTCGCTGTCGCTCGACAACCGGCCGGGAGGGAACACGGGGAACACGGGGAGCGCCGCGGCTGACGGCGCGTTGCGGGTGGCCGTCGTGCGCTATCCACGCATCTCCAACTTCACCGATGTGGACGCGCTGGCCGCCGAGCCGGGGGTCACGGTCGGCTTCGTCACCTCACCCGCCGCCTGCGCCGGCGCCGACCTGCTGATCCTGCCGGGTTCGCGGGCCACGGTGGACGATCTGGCCTGGCTGCGCGAGACCGGCATCGCCGACCTCGTCGTCCGCAGGACGGGTCCGGTGCTCGGGATCTGCGGCGGCTACCAGATGCTCGCCCGCACCATCACCGACCACGTGGAGTCCGGCGCCGGCACGGTGCCCGGCCTGGGGCTGCTCCCCGCCGACGTCGCGTTCGCGAGGGAGAAGACCCTCGGGCGGCCGGTCGGCGAGGGCTACGGGCATCCGGTACGCGCGTACGAGATCCATCACGGGGTCGTCACCCACGACGGGGGTGAGCCGTTCCTCGACGGGTGCCGCGCCGGAAACGTGTGGGGCACGACCTGGCACGGCGCGCTGGAGAACGACGGGTTCCGGCGAGCCTTCCTCGGGGAGGTGGCGAGGGCGGCGGGGCGGGAGTTCCGGGGTGATCCGTCGCTGTCGTTCGCGGGGCTGCGGGAGGCGCGGCTGGACGCGCTCGGGGACCTGGTCGAGCGGAACGTCGACACCGACGGGCTGCTCTCGCTCATCGGAAGCGGGCCCACGCCGGGCCTGCGGGCCCTGCCGCCCGGCGCGAGCGGTGCGAACGGCGCGGCCGGCCCATGTTGATCATTCGCCAGGCGGGAACGCCCGGCACACGCCGCGCCTGTTTCCCCGCCCCCGAGGACGCCGATCCGTCGGGGCTGGCGCAGGCCGCCGCCCTGCGCCGCACCGACCTGGCCCGCACCGACCTGGCCCGCACCGACCTGGCCCTCCCCGATGACGCGGTGGTCTTCGCCGCGCCCTGGCCCGCGGCCGTGGCGACCGCGCGGGCCGCGTCCGGGCGCGAGCCGGTCGTGGCCGGTGCGCTCGCCGAGGCCGATTACGGCACCTGGGCGGGACGGCCGTTCGCGGAGATCGCCGAGACCGAGCCCGAGGGTCTCGGCGCCTGGCTGACCGACCCGGACGCCGCCCCGCACGGCGGGGAGAGCCTTTCCGAGCTGGGCGCGCGGGTGGCCGCGTGGCTGGAGTCGGTGCACGCGGACGCCGCCCGCGTGGTCGCCGTCTGCGACGCCGGGCCCGTCCGGGCCGCGCTCGCGCACGCGCTCGGCCTGCCCGCGACGCGGGCCGCCTTGTTCGACATCGCCCCGCTGTCCCGCACCGAGCTGGCCGCACGGCACGGCGGCTGGCGGATCGCCTACGTCAACAGGAAGGCCGCCCTGTGAACTCCGCCTATCCGTTCAGCGCCGTCGTCGGGCTCGCCGATCTGAAGCTGGCCCTGGTGCTCAACGCGGTCTCGTCCCGGGTCGGCGGCGTTCTCGTCCGCGGCGAGAAGGGAACCGCGAAGTCCACGATCGTACGCGCGCTGGCGGCGCAGTTGCCGCAGGTCGCGGTGGTGGCGGGGTGCCGGTTCCACTGCGACCCCGGGGCGCCGGACCCCGGCTGCCCCGACGGGCCGCACGAGCCGGACGCGGCAGGGGCGCTGCGGGCGGCGTCCCTCGTCGAGCTTCCTGTGGGGGCCTCCGAGGACCGGCTGGTCGGTTCGCTCGATCTGGAACGGGCGCTGACCGAGGGCGTCAAGGCGTTCGAGCCGGGGCTGCTCGCGGCGGCCCACCGCGGCGTGCTCTACGTGGACGAGGTCAACCTCCTGCACGACCACCTCGTGGACCTGCTGCTCGACGCGGCCGCGCTCGGGGTCTGCTACGTCGAGCGGGAGACCGTTTCGATCCGGCATGCCGCGCGGTTCCTGCTCGTGGGGACCATGAACCCGGAGGAGGGCGAACTGCGGCCGCAGTTGCTCGACCGGTTCGGGCTGACCGTGGAGGTGCGCGCGACGCGGGAGCCGGACGAGCGGGCCGAGGTCGTACGGCGGCGCTTCGCGTTCGACGCCGATCCGGAGGGGTTCGCCGCGCGCTGGGCCGCGGAGGAGGCCGCCCTGGCCGCGCGGATCGCGCGTGCCCGTGCCGTCGTCGGGTCGGTGCGGCTGCCCGACTCGCGGCTGCGGCAGATCACGGCCGTCTGCGCGGGGTTCGGGGTGGACGGGCTGCGGGCCGATCTCGTCACGGCGCATGCGGCGGTGGCGCACGCCGCCTGGCAGGGCCGGGACGTGGTGACCCGGGAGGACGTCCGGGTGGCGGCCCGGCTGGCGCTGCCCCACCGGCGTCGCCGGGATCCGTTCGACGCGCCCGGCCTGGACGAGCGTCTTCTCGACGAGCTCCTCGACCAGGCCGAGCCCGCCGCCCCCGAGGACCCCGAAGATCCCGACAATCCCGGCGGTCCTGAGGGTCCCGACAGCCCGGGTCCCGACGACTCCGGCGGACCCGGCTCCGGCCGGTCCGAGGGCCCTGACGGCTCCGGCGGCCCGGGTGCCGGCAGCGGCGCCCCCGAAGGCACTGCGGACGTCTCAGAAGGGTCCGGCTCCGTGGGGTCCGGCTCCGAAGAATCGAACCCCGCCGCCGGCTCCGGCGGCCGGCCTCACGACGACCGTCCCCAGGACGTGGCCGCGGCCGGTGCTCCGTTCCGCGTGCCCGTTCTCACTGTCGCCGGAGTCGGGGCGGGCGTCGCGGGGCGGCGGTCGAGTGGCCGGGGGCGGCACGGCCGGACGATCGGGACCCGCGTCCCGACCGGCGCCGGCCCCGCCGGCATCGACCTCCCCGCGACCCTCCTCGCCGCCGCCCCGCACCAGCTCCGCCGCGGCAGGCGGGGCCCCGGCCTCGTCCTCACGCGGGACGACCTCCGCGAGCCCGTCCGCGAAGGCCGCGAGGGCAACCTCGTCCTGTTCGTCGTGGACGCCAGCGGCTCCATGGGCGCGCGCAGGCGGATGACGGCCGTCAAGACGGCGGTGCTGAGCCTGCTGCTCGACGCGTACCAGCGCAGGGACAAGGTCGGCCTCGTCGTCTTCCGGGGAGCGGGGGCGACGGTCGCGCTCCCGCCGACCTCGTCGGTCGAGGCGGGCGCGGCCCGCCTCCGCGCGCTCCCGACCGGCGGCCGCACCCCGCTCGCCGAGGGCCTGGCCACCGCCGCCGAGGTGCTCCGCGTGGAGCGACTGCGCGACCCCGACCGCCGCCCCCTGCTGGTCGTCGTGACCGACGGCCGCGCGACCTCCGGCGGCGACGTGACCCGCGCGGCCGCCGCGCTCGCCGGTGTGACCTCGGTGGTCGTGGACTGCGAGAGCGGCCCGGTCCGCCTGGGCATGGCGCACGCGCTCGCCCTGCGACTCGGCGCGCGCGTGCTTCCGCTGGAGTCGCTCGGTGATCTCGTACGAAGGAAGGCGGGCTGACATGCCGCAGGGCAAGCCTGACAACGTGCCGGACGACGGCCTGACGACCCGGCAGCGCCGGACGAGGCCGCTGCTCATGGTCCACACGGGCCCGGGGAAGGGCAAGTCGACGGCCGCGTTCGGGATGGCGCTGCGCGCCTGGAACCAGGGCTGGCCGATCGGTGTGTTCCAGTTCGTGAAGTCGGCCAAGTGGCGGGTCGGCGAGGAGCGCGCGCTGACCGTGCTGGGCGCGAGCGGCGAGGGCGGCACGGTCGCCTGGCACAAGATGGGCGAGGGCTGGTCGTGGATCCAGCGGCCCGGCACCGAGGCCGACCACGCGGCCGACGCACGCGAGGGCTGGGAGCAGATCAAGCGCGACCTCGCGGCGGAGACCTACCGGTTCTACGTGCTGGACGAGTTCACCTATCCGCTCAAGTGGGGGTGGATCGACCTCGACGACGTGATCTCGGCGCTCGCCGGCCGGCCGGGTTCGCAGCATGTCGTCATCACCGGCCGCGACGCCCCGGCCGCGCTCGTCGAGGCCGCGGACCTCGTCACGGAGATGGGCAAGGTCCGCCACCCCATGGACGCCGGGCAGAAGGGCCAGAAGGGCATCGAGTGGTGACGGGCGTCCCGCGTCTCGTGGTCGCGGCCCCGGCCTCGGGAAGCGGCAAGACGACCGTGGCCACCGGGCTGATGGCGGCGCTGGCGGCGCGCGGGCTGCGCGTCGCGCCGTTCAAGGTGGGCCCCGACTACATCGACCCCGGCTATCACACGCTGGCCGCCGGGCGGCCCGGCCGCAACCTCGATCCCTGGCTGACCGGCGAAGACCGGGTGACGCCGCTGTTCCTGCACGGTTCGACGGGCTGTGACATCGCGGTCGTCGAGGGCGTGATGGGGCTGTTCGACGGGCGCGGCGAGGGCGACTTCGCCTCGACCGCGCACGTGGCGCGGCTGCTCGGCGCGCCCGTGGTGCTCGTGGTGGACGCGGGCAAGCAGAGCAGGTCGGTGGCGGCGCTGGTGCACGGGTTCGCGACCTTCGACTCGCGGGTGCGGGTGGCGGGCGTGGTGCTGAACCGTCTCGGCTCGGCGCGCCACGAGGAGCTGTGCCGGGCCGCGCTGGAGGAGACCGGGGTCCCGGTGCTGGGGGCGGTCCACCGCGACGACGCCGTGATGACGCCGTCGCGGCACCTCGGGCTGATCCCGGCGGCCGAGCGGCTGCCCGCCGCCGTGTCGGCGGTGGACCGGCTCGGCGCGCTCGTGGCGGGCTCGTGCGACCTGGACGGTCTCGTACGGCTCGCCGCGACGGCGTCCCCGCTCACCGGACAACCGTGGGACCCGTCGGACGGACACGAGCCGGGCGAACGGCGGGTGGTGGCGGTCGCGGGCGGCGCGGCGTTCACGTTCGGCTACGCCGAGCACGTCGAGATGCTGGCCGCCACCGGGGCCGAGGTCGCCGTGTTCGATCCGGTACGCGACGAGTCCCTGCCCGAGGGCGCGTCCGCGCTGGTCGTGGGCGGCGGTTTCCCCGAGGTGTACGCGGCGGAGCTGTCGGCCAACGAGCGGCTGCGCGCCGAGGTGGCGGCCTTCCCCGGCGCGGTGGCGGCCGAGTGCGCGGGGCTGCTCTATCTGTGCGAGGAGCTGGACGGCCGTCCGATGTGCGGCCGGGTGCCGGGCGTGGGGCGGATGACCGACCGTCTGACGCTGGGCTACCGCGACGCCGTGGCCGTACGCGACACGCTGCTGACCCGGCAGGGCGAGCGGCTGCGCGGCCACGAGTTCCACCGGACCACGATCACCGGCGGCGGGGAGCCCGTCTTCCGGTGGCGGGGCGGGGCCGACGGGGCCGGCGACGCCCGGCTCACCGCGTCCTACCTGCACCTGCACTGGGCGGGCGCACCGCATCTCGCCCGGCGGCTGCTGGCCTACGCAGAGCCCTCCTCCAGGTCGCCCTCGATCGCGAGGTAGGCCTCGCGCAGCCCGGCGAGCACATCGGGGTCCGGGTGCTCCCACATGCGCCGCTCGGCGGCCTCGAGCAGGCGCTGCGCGATGCCGTGCAGCGCCCACGGGTTCGATTTGGCCATGAAGTCGCGGTTGACCGGGTCGAGCACGTATGTCGAGGCGAGCGTGTCGTACATCCAGTCGGCGACGACGCCGGTGGTGGCGTCGTAGCCGAACAGGTAGTCCACGGTCGCGGCCAGCTCGAACGCGCCCTTGTAGCCGTGGCGGCGCATCGCGGCGAGCCAGTTGGGGTTGACGACCCGGGCGCGGAAGATCCGCGAGGTCTCCTCCGACAGGGTCCGGGTCCGGACGGCGTCGGGACGGGTGCTGTCGCCCACGTACGCGGCGGGCGCGCGGCCCGTCAGCGCGCGGACGGTCGCGATCATGCCGCCGTGGTACTGGAAGTAGTCGTCGGAGTCGGCGATGTCGTGTTCACGGGTGTCCACGTTCTTGGCCGCGACGGCGATGCGGCGGTAGGCGTTCTCCATGTCCTCGCGGGCTGGCGCGCCGTCGAGGTCACGGCCGTAGGCGTAGCCGCCCCAGACGGCGTACACCTCGGCGAGGTCGGCGTCGTCGCGCCAGTTGCCGCTGTCGATGAGCGGCAGCAGGCCCGCGCCGTACGCGCCCGGACGCGATCCGAACACGCGCAGCGTCGCGCGCCTGTCGTCGCCGTGCGCGGCCCGGTCGGCATCGACGTGGGCGCGCACGTAGTTGTCCTCGGGGCTCTCGCCGAGCCCCGCGACGAGCCGGACGGCGTCGTCGAGCATCGCCACCACGTGCGGGAAGGCGTCCCTGAAGAACCCGCTGATGCGCACCGTCACGTCCACGCGCGGGCGGCCCAGCTCGCTCAGCGGCACCGGTTCGAGCGTGGTGACGCGCCGCGACGCCTCGTCCCAGACGGGCCGCACGCCGAGCAGCGCGAGCACCTCGGCGATGTCGTCACCGGCGGTGCGCATGGCGCTGGTCCCCCACACCGACAGCCCGACCGAGCGCGGCCACTCGCCGGTCTCCGCGCGGTAGCGGGCCAGCAGGGAGTCGGCCATGGCCTGCCCGGTCTCCCAGGCGAGGCGGCTCGGCACGGCGCGCGGGTCGACGGAGTAGAAGTTGCGGCCGGTCGGCAGCACGTTGATCAGCCCGCGCAGCGGCGACCCGGACGGCCCGGCGGGGACGTATCCCCCGGCGAGCGCGTGCAGCACGTGGTCGAGTTCGTCGGTGGTGCGCGCGAGCCGCGGCACCACCTCGGTCGCCGCGAACGTCAGCACCCGCGCGACCGCCGGGTCGTCGGTGACGCCGGCGACGGCGGCCGGATCCCAGCCGCGTTCCTCCATGGCGGCGACGAGCGCGCGGGCCTCGGCCTCGACGCGGTCCACGACGCCGGTCGCGGCGCTGCCGTCCTCGGCCAGGCCGAGTGCCTCGCGCAGGCCGGGCAGGGTCTCGCGGCCGGCCCACATCTGGCGGGCGCGCAGCATGGCGAGCACGAGGTTCACGCGGGCCTCGCCGGTCGGGGCCGCACCGAGGACGTGCAGGCCGTCGCGGATCTGGGCGTCCTTGACCTCGCAGAGCCAGCCGTCCACGTGCAGGATGAACTCGTCGAACTCGGCGTCGTGCGGGCGCTCGCTCAGGCCGAGGTCGTGGTCGAGGCGGGCGGCCTGGATGAGGGTCCAGATCTGGGCGCGGATCGCGGGCAGCTTCGCCGGGTCCATCGCCGCGATCGTCGCGTGCTCGTCGAGGAGCTGCTCAAGGCGGGCGATGTCGCCGTAGGTCTCGGCCCTGGCCATCGGCGGCACCAGGTGGTCCACGAGCACGGCGTGCGCCCGGCGCTTGGCCTGGGTGCCCTCGCCGGGGTCGTTCACCAGGAACGGATAGACGAGCGGGAGGTCGCCGATCGCCGCGTCGGTGGCGCAGGACGCCGACAGGCCCGCCGACTTGCCGGGCAGCCACTCCAGGTTGCCGTGCTTGCCGACGTGCACCATGGCGTGCGCGCCCCACTCGGCCGACAGCCACCGGTACGCCGCCAGGTAGTGATGGCTGGGCGGCAGATCGGGGTCGTGGTAGATCGCGATCGGGTTCTCCCCGAAGCCGCGCGGGGGCTGCACCATCACCACGACGTTCCCGCTGCGCAGCGCCGCGAGCACGATGTCGCCGTCGTGGACGAACAGCTCGCCGGGCGGGGCGCCCCAGTGGCGTTCCACGCCGGCGCGCAGGTCCTCGGGCAGGGTGTCGTACCAGGCGCGGTAGGTCTCGGCGGGGATCCGCACGGGGTTGGCCGCGAGCTGCTCCTCGGTGAGCCAGTCCTGGTCCTGGCCGCCCGCGGCGATGAGCGCGTGGATCAGGGCGTCGCCGTCCTGCTCCGCCTGCCCGGGAAAGCCGTCGCCGAGGTCGTAGCCCTCCTCGGCCAGGCGGGCCAGCAGCCCGACCGTGCTGGCCGGGGTGTCCAGGCCGACGGCGTTGCCGACCCGCGAGTTCTTCGTCGGGTACGCCGACAGCATCACGACGAGCTTCTTGTCCTGCGGGGGCACGTGCCGCAGCAGGCCGTGCCGGACGGCGATGCCCGCGACCCGGGCCGCGCGCTCGGGGTCGGCGACGTAGACCGTCAGGCCGTCGTCGTCGATCTCCTTGAACGAGAACGGCACCGTGATGATCCGCCCGTCGAACTCCGGGATCGCGACCTGCGAGGCGGCGTCCAGCGGGGACAGCCCGTCGTCGTTGTCCTCCCACTCGGCGCGGCCGGTCGTCAGGCACAGGCCCTGCAGGATGGGCACGTCGAGGTCGGCGAGCGCGCCGACGTCCCAGGCCGCGTCGTCCCCGCCCGCCGACGCGGTCGCGGGCCGCGAACCGCCCGCCGCGAGCACGGTCACGACGAGGGCGTCCGCGCGGCGCAGCACGTCGAGCAGCTCGGGCTCGGCGGTGCGCAGCGAGGAGCAGAAGACCGGCAGCGCCCGGCCGCCCGCGTCCTCGATCGCGTCGCACAGGGCGGTGACGAAGCCCGTGTTGCCCGCCATGTGGTGCGCCCGGTAGTAGAGCACGCCGATCACCGGGCCGTCGCCGGGCCGGGCGTCGCGTTCGAGCACGCCCCAGGTCGGCGTGGCGGCCGGGGCCGCGAAGCCGCGGCCGGTCAGCAGGACCGTGTCCGACAGGAACGCGTGCAGTTCGGCGAGGTTCGCGGGGCCGCCGTGCGCGAGATAGGCGTGCGCCTCGGCGCACACGCCGCCGCTCACCCCGCCGCTCACCGTGGACAGCTCCATCAGCTCGGCGTCCGGGGCCTGCTCGCCGCCGAGGACGACCACCGGGCGCGGGCCCGCGAGCAGGGCGTCCAGCCCGTCCTCCCAGGCGCGCCGCCCGCCGAGCAGCCGGACGACCACGAGGCCGGCCCCCTCGACCAGCGCGGGCAAATCGTCCACGGCGAGCCGGGCCGGGTTCCCCAGCCGGAACGCCGCCCCGCTGGCGCGCGCGCTCAGCAGATCGGTGTCCGACGTGGACAACAGCACGATGAGTGGCTGGTCCGTGCGCATGGCAGGGTCCTCCCTCGGGGTCCTCGCCCCGGGTCGTGGCGGCACGACGGCAGGAGTCTCCTGGCTCCCGGATCGACGCTCACCCCGGCCTTCCCGTCTTGCGACAGTGGCCGTGTGGTGGGGTTCGCTCCCCGGTCACAGTGGCGGGACCGCGCCGGATTCACACCGGCTTCCTCCGCTTGCCATCGTTCATCGCCGACCTTACGGGACGGAGGCCCTATCGAAAAACTGGCGTTAGCATCCTGCCTGTGGTCATAGGTGGCTTTTCCGGACGTGCGGCTCGGGACGCCTGCCCCGGCGCGCTCCAGGTGCACGTCGCCGCGGACGGGGCGCTGGCCCGCGTCCGCGTGCCCGGCGGCGCCCTGACCACCGACGCGCTGCGCGAGCTGGCCGCCTGCGCCGGGGAGCTGGGCAACGGGGTCATCGAGCTCACGTCACGCGCCAACGTCCAGGTGCGCGGGCTGGCGGACCCGGCGGCGTTCGCCGCGCGGATGGCCGCCGCCGGGCTGCTGCCGTCGGCGACCCACGAACGCGTGCGCAACATCGTCGCCTCGCCCCTCAGCGGCCGGTCGGCCACGGGCGTCCTCGACGTCCGGCCGCTGGTGACGGCGCTGGACGCGGACCTGTGCGGGCGTCCGGCGCTGGCCGGCCTGCCCGGCCGGTTCCTGTTCGCGCTCGACGACGGCACCGGCGACGTCCTCGGGCTCGGCGCGGACGTGACGCTCGCCGCGCAGCCCGGCCGTCCTGTCGACCACCTGGGCGGCGATCTGACGCTCCTGCTCGCGGGCGAGCCGGTCAGATCGGTGACCGCCGGCGACGCCGTCGCCGTCGCCCTCGCCGCCGCCGAGGCGTTCCAGTCGGTACGCGGGGACGCCTGGCGCGTGGCCGAGCTCCCCGGCGGCCCCGCGACGATCACCGCCCGCCTTCCCGGCGCCGCGCCCGTGGCCGTGCCCGTGACCGTGCCCGTGACCGTGGCGGCTGCCGAGCCGCGTAAGGGCGGGGTGTTTCCCCAGGCGGACGGGCGGGTCGCGGTCGACGTGATCGTGCCGCTCGGCAGGCTCACCCCCGCACAGGCGGACCTTCTCGCCGGCCTGACCCCCGCCGAGGTGCGGCTGACGCCGTGGCGTACGGTCGTGCTGCCCGACCTGGCGCCCGGGACGGTCGGGCCGGTGGCCGATTCGCTCGTCGAGGCGGGGCTGGTGATCGACCCGGCCTCGCCGTACGCCAGACTGTCGGCCTGCACCGGGCGGCCCGGTTGCGCGAAGGCGCTGGCCGACGTACGGGCGGACGCGGCGCGCTGGGCGGAGACCGGCACGCCCGAGCTGCCGGACGGGCCGATCCACTGGGCGGGCTGCGAACGTCGTTGCGGGCGCCCGCGCGGGCGGGTCACCGACGTGGTCGCCACGCCCGGCGGCTACCGCGTGAGCCACTGAACGAACACCATCGAACGAACAGGGGTGTCCGTGCCCGAGCACGACTACGTCCGCGACGGAGCGGAGATCTACCGGCGGTCGTTCGCGACCATCAGGGCCGAGGCCGACCTGACGGGCCTGCCCGGCGACGTGGCCAGGGTCGCGGTCCGCATGATCCACGCCTGCGGCATGACCGACCTGGTCGCCGACCTCGGCTACTCCCCCGGCGTGGTCGCGAAGGCGCGCGCCGCCCTGCTGGCGGGCGCGCCCGTGCTGTGCGACGCGCAGATGGTCGCCTCCGGCGTCACCAGGAAACGCCTGCCGGCCGACAACGAGATCGTCTGCACGCTCGGCGACCCCCGCGTGCCCGCCCTCGCCGAGCGGCTCGGCACCACGCGCAGCGCCGCCGCCCTCGATCTGTGGCTCGACCGGCTCGACGGCGCGGTCGTGGCCGTCGGCAACGCACCGACCGCGCTGTTCCGGCTGCTCGAACTGGTCGCGGAGGGCGCGGGACGGCCCGCCGCCGTGCTGGGCATTCCGGTCGGCTTCATCGGCGCGGCCGAGTCCAAGCGCGCCCTCGCGGCGTCCGGCCTGGAGTTTCTGGTTGTCCACGGCCGCCGGGGCGGCAGTGCCATGACGGCGGCGGCGATCAACGCCATCGCCAGCGAGCAGGAGTGACGTGACGTGACAGGTACCCTCTACGGCGTCGGCCTCGGCCCCGGCGATCCCGAACTGATGACGGTGAAGGCCGCCCGCCTGATCGGCGCGGCCGACGTGATCGCCTACCACGCCGCCCGGCACGGCCGCAGCATCGCGCGCTCCATCGCCGCCCACCACATGCGCGACGGCCAGATCGAGGAGCTGCTCCAGTACCCCCTGACGACCGAGACGACCGACCACCCCGGCGGCTACCAGGGCGCGCTCGACGACTTCTACGCCGACTGCGCGGCCCGGCTGGCCGCCCACCTGGACGCCGGGCGCGACGTCGTCGTCCTGTGCGAGGGCGACCCGCTCTTCTACGGCTCCTACATGCACATGCACAAACGGCTGGCGCAGCGCTACCCGGCCGAGGTCGTCCCCGGCGTCACGTCGATCGCGGGCGCGTCGGCCGTGCTCGGCCGCCCGCTGGTCGAACGCGACGAGACGCTGACGGTCCTGCCCGGAACCCTGCCCGCCGGCGTGCTGGCGGAGAAGCTTCGCGGCACGGACTCCGCGGCGGTGCTCAAGCTGGGCCGCACGTTCGAGAAGGTGCGCGACGCCCTCGCCGAGGCCGGCCGTCTCGACGAGGCCTGGTACGTCGAACGCGCCACCACCGACGCCCAGCGCGTCGCCCCCCTGAAGGACGTGGACCCCGGCCAGGTGCCGTACTTCTCGCTGGCGCTGATCCCGAGCCCGGCCCAGCTCACATTCGTGCCGGAGACCGTGGAACGCACCGGTCCCGGCGAGGTCGCGGTCGTCGGCCTCGGCCCCGCCGGACGGCCCTGGCTGACCCCGGAGGCGCAGGAGGTGCTCGCCGGGGCCACCGACCTGGTCGGCTACGGCCCCTACGTGGACCGCGTCGCGCCCAACCCGCGCCAGACCCGGCACCGCACCGACAACCGCGTCGAGGCGGAACGCGCGCGTCACGCGCTCGATCTCGCCCTCGCCGGGGCGCGGGTGGCGGTCGTGTCGTCGGGTGACCCGGGCGTCTTCGCGATGGCCAGCGCGGTGCTTGAGGCCGCGGCCGACCCGCGTTACGCCGACGTCCCGGTGCGGGTGGTGCCCGGCCTGACCGCCGCGCAGGCCGTGGCGAGCCGGGCGGGCGCGCCGCTCGGCCACGACTACTGCGTGCTGTCGCTGTCGGACCAGCTCAAGCCGTGGGAGGTGGTCGCGGGCCGGATCTCCGCGGCGGCCCGCGCCGACCTGGTGCTCGCGATCTACAACCCGGCGTCGAAGACCCGCACCTGGCAGGTCGCCGCGGCCCGTGACCTGTTGCTCGAACACCGCGACCCGGCCACGCCCGTGGTCGTCGGCCGCGACGTCGGCGGCGCGCGGGAGTCGGTCACGGTCACCACGCTCGGCGAGCTCGACCCGGCCGCGATCGACATGCGCTGCCTGCTGATCATCGGCTCGTCCACCACCCGCGTCGTCGAACGCGCCGGGCGGGCGACCGTCTACACTCCGCGCCGTTATCCCGTGTGATTTTCCATGTGATTTTCCGTGTGATCGCGAACCCAGGCGACGGCGTCGGCGACGTCCGTCACCTGGGTGACACCGCCGGGCGCCGGGGGCCGGTCCACCATGACGACCGGCAGCCCGAGTTCGCGCGCCGCGACCAGCTTGGCGCGGGTCAGCTCCCCGCCGCTGTCCTTGGTGACCAGCACGTCGAGCCGGTGCTCGCCGATCAGGGCGCGCTCTCCCGCCACCGTGTAAGGCCCCCGGTCGAGGATCACGTGGACGTTCGCGGGCACCGGCGGCTCCGGCGGGTCCACCGACCTGGCCAGGAACCACAGCCCGGTCAGCGGCGCGAAGACCGGCAGGCTGCGGCGGCCCGTGGTGAGGAACACCCGGCCGCCGAGACCGGGCAGCGCGTCCGCCGCGGCCTCCAGTGACGGCACCCGCAGCCACGCGTCCCCCGGCCCCTCCGACCAGCCCGGACGCCGCAGGCCGAGCAGCGGCACACCGGTCGCCGCGCACGCGCGCGCCGCCGATTCGCTCATCGTCCGCGCGAACGGATGCGTGGCGTCCACCACCGCGCCCGGGCCGTGCCCGGCGATCCACCGGGTGAGCCCCTCATGGCCGCCGAAGCCGCCCGAGACGACCTCGCCCACCGGCAGCCGGGGATCGGCGACCCGCCCGGCCAGCGACGACACCACCCGGAGACCGGGCAGGGCGGCCAGTTCGGCCGCCAGCGCCCGCGCCTCCGCGGTGCCGCCGAGGATCAGGACGAGCACGCCCGGTCCCGCTCGGCCGAGTAGAGGTGGCTGTCGCGGAAATCGTGCGCCGCCAGCGCCCGGCCCACCACGATGACGGCGGTCCGCTTGATCCCCGCCGCGATCACTCGATCGGCGATGTCGTCCAGGGTGCCCCTGATGATCTCCTCGTCGTCCCGGCTGGCCCGCGCGACGACCGCCACCGGGCAGTCCGCCCCGTACGCGGGCAGCAGCTCGGCCACGACGGCGCCGATCCGCTGCACGGCCAGGTGCAGCACCATCGTGGCGCGGCTGGCCGACAGCGTCGCGAGGTCCTCGCCGGGCGGCATCCGGGTGGCGCGCGCCGACGTCCTGGTCAAGATGATGGTCTGGCTCACCTCGGGCACCGTCAGCTCCCGCCCCAGCGCCGCGGCGGCGGCCGCGAAGGCGGGCACTCCGGGGATCACCTCGTACGGCACACCGTGCGCGTCGAGCCTGCGCATCTGCTCGGCGACCGCGCTGAACAGCGAGGGATCGCCCGAGTGCAGCCGGGCCACGTCGAGCCCGGCGGCGTGCGCCGCCGTCATCTCGGCGATGATCTCGTCCAGGGTGAGGTCGGCGGTGTCGACGAGCCGCGCGCCGGGCGGGCAGTCGGCGAGCAGGTCGCGTGGCACGAGCGACCCCGCGTACAGGCACACCGGGGCCGCCTGCAGGGCGCGCAGCCCGCGCACCGTGATGAGGTCGGCCGCGCCGGGCCCCGCACCGATGAATCGAACCGTCACTGCTCGCGCTCCTTCCGCGCCGTCCAAATGGTCACCGGCATCAGGGGACGCCACCCGGTGAAGCCGCCCACCGGCGAGGCGCGCTGCACCGACAACCGCACGAGGTCGCCGCCGAGCCGCGCGTGCCACGTGGCGAGGACCGCCTCCGACTGCACGGTGACGGCGTTCGCGACCAGCCTCCCGCCCGGGGCGAGGGCGTCCCAGCAGGTCTCGACCACGCCGGCCCCCGTCACGCCGCCGCCCACGAAGACGGCCGCCGGGGCCGGCAGCCCGTGGAGCGCGTCCGGCGCGGCGCCGGTGACGACCCGCAGGCGCGGCACGCCCAGCGCGTCGGCGTTGCGCCTGACGCGGTCCGCCCGCACGGGGTCGCGCTCGACGGCGACGGCCCGGCACGAGGGGTGGGCGCGCAGCCATTCGACGGCCACGCTCCCCGAGCCCGCCCCCACGTCCCACAGCAGCTCGCCCGGCAGGGGCGCCAGCTTGGCCAGGGTGACCGCGCGCACCTCCTGCTTGGTCAGCTGCCCGTCCGACTCGTACGCGTCGTCCGGCAGCCCGCAAGCCCTCCCCAGTGGCGCGGCGTCGGGGACGTCGGCACAGGTCACGGCCACGATGTTCAGGGCCGGCATCGGCTCGGCGCCCGGCCGGCCGGCGCCCGTCCAGTCTGCGGCCGTGCCGTCATGGCGCGACTCGGTCGCCGCGCCGAGATCGCCGAGTACGGTCACGCGGCTCGCCCCGTATCCCCGCTCGGTCAGCAGGGCGGCGACCCGCGCGGGGGTGCCCGCGTCCGCGCTGAGGACGAGGACGCGGCGGCCCGGCGCGAGCGCGGCGGTCAGCGTGGCGAGCGGACGCCCGACCAGGCTGACGGTCTCGACGCCCTCGGCGGGCCAGCCGAGCCGCGCGCAGGCCAGCGTCACCGACGACACGTGCGGCAGCACGCGCAGCCGCTCGGGCCCGAGCAGCCGGGCCAGCGTCGCGCCGATCCCGAAGAACATGGGATCCCCGCTCGCCAGCACCGCGACCGCGCGTCCCGCGTGCGCGTCGAACAGCCCCGGCAACCCCGCGACCAGCGGCGACGGGTACGGCACCCGCTCGGGGGCCAGCGACGCGGGCAGCAGCGCGAGCTGCCTGGCCGACCCGACCACGACGTCCGCGGCGGTCAGCTCGGCGCGCGCGGCGTCGGTGAGGCCGGCCCAGCCGTCCGCGCCGATCCCGACGACCGACACCGGCCTCATCGAGCGGGTTTCCTGAGCAGGTAGGCGTCCATGACCCAGCCGTGCGCCGCGCGCGCCTCCGCCCTGCGCCGCCGGATCTCGCCGGCGACCTCGCGCACCGGCCCGGCCAGGAGGATCTCGTCCTCGGTCCCGACGTAGGCGCCCCAGTAGACGTCCGCGTCGGCGGCCTCCGGCAGGTCGGCGAACGCGCATCCCGCGTCGAGCATCACCACGATGTCGTCTGCGGCCTCGACGTCGGCGGGCAGGCGGCGTCCGGTCGTGATGTGCAGGGGCCTCGCGACCCTGGTCAGGCTGACGCGGTGCCGCGCGGCCAGCGCCGACACGCTGCTGATCCCCGGGATCACCTCGTAGTCGAACGGCTCCCCGCCCCTGGCCAGGACGTCCTCGACGATGGCGATCGTGCTGTCGTAGAGGGCGGGATCGCCCCAGACGAGGAACGCGCCCACGCCGTCCTCGGGCACCTCGTCGGCGATGAGCCGCGCGTAGACCTCCGCCCGGCGGGCCCGCCAGTCGGCCACCGCCTCCACGTAGGCGCCGCTCGTCCGGTCGCGTTCCGGGTCGCGTGCCTCCACCACCCGGTACGGCTCCCGCGCGTGGGCCGCGATCAGCTCGCGCCGCAGCCGCACCAAGCCGTCCTTCTCTGCACCCTTGTCGAGCAGGAAGAACACGTCCGCCGAGGCGATCGCCGCGGCGGCCTGGAAGGTGAGGTGGGCTGGGTCCCCGGCGCCGATGCCGATGATGAGGACGCGCTTCATAGGTCACGAGTATGGACCACGGCTTGACGTACTTTTGCAGACGGTGCACGCTCTAGGGGACAATTGCAGACAGAGGCGACGGTGTGCAGGAACCTGGTGCGAATCCAGGACGGTCCCGCCACTGTGACCGGGGAGTGTCCCCCGCTTGTGACCACGGCCGAGACGGCTGGAAGGTCGGGCGACACGATGACCCGGGAGTCAGGACACTGACCCGTTGTCCTCCATCACCGGGGCGAGGCACCCCGTGAGGAGAAATCATGGCTCAGCCGGCCATTCCCGTATCCCGGCCCCTGCCGGTCACCATCCCCGTGCGCGAGATCCTGCCCTGGGCGGTCTTCGCCGCCGTGGTCGGGCTCATCCTGATCTACTTCGTCGGCGCGGAGCAGGGCGCCACCCACCTCATCAGCGGGCACACCGTGCACGAGTTCGTGCACGACGGCCGCCACCTCCTCGGCTTCCCCTGCCACTGAGGCCCGCCGGATGCCCACCATGCGCTCCCTGCTGGTGCGCGGCATGCTCGTCGGCCTCGTGGCCGCGCTGCTCGCGTACGTCGTGGCCTGGTTCGCCGGCGAACCCCAGGTCGCCGCCGCCATCTCGCTCGAGGAGGCCAAGGCCGCCGCGACAGGAGCGGCACACGAACACGAACTCGTCAGCCGGACCGTCCAGGAGACCGCCGGCCTCCTGACCGCCCTGCTCGTCTACGGCGCCGCACTCGGCGGCTTCTTCTCCATCGCGTACGCCGTGGCCCACGGCCGCCTCGGCGCCCTCGGCGCCCGCGCCACGGCCCTCGTCGTCGCGGCCGCCGGATTCGTCGTCGTGTACGTGACCCCCATCCTGAAGTACCCGCCCAATCCCCCGGCCGTCGGCAACCCCGACACCATCGGCCGCAGGACCGCGCTGTACTTCACGATGATCCTGGTCGCGCTGCTGGCCGCCGCGGTCGCGACGTACGCGGGCCGCGCCCTGTCGCCCCGGCTGGGCGGCTGGAACGCGACCCTCGCGGGCATCGTCGTCTACGCCGTCCTCGTGGGCGTCTCGTACGCCCTGCTGCCCCCGATCAACGAGGTGTCCGGCGACTTCCCCGCCGACACCCTCTGGTGGTTCAGGGTGTCGTCGTTCGGCGTCCAGTTCGCCCTGTGGGCCGCCATCGGACTGCTGTTCGGCGGCCTCACCGAGCGTTCCCTGCGTCAGGGCGTCCGTGCCGAGGCACGACTGCGTCCGGCCGGAACAGCCTGACTCCTCTCAACTAGCGGAGGGCCTCCAGGAGAGAGGTGAGGGCCGGTCCGAGGGGGGCGTCGAAGGTCATCAGCGCCTCGCCGTCGCCCCGGGTCGGCCCCTGATTGATTATCGCGACGGGGATCGAGCGGGCGGCGGCGCGCCGGACGAACCGGTATCCGGACATGACGGTCAACGAGGATCCCAGGACGAGCAGCAGACCGGCCCGCTCGGTCAGCGCGTAGCACTCCTCGACCCGTGACGGCGGCACGTTCTCGCCGAAGAACACCACGTCGGGTTTGAGCACGCCACCGCAGCCCTCGCAGTCCACCGTGCGGAACGTCTCGATCTCGTCCACGGCCAGAACGGCGTCACCGTCCGGATTGATCATCTCCGAGCGGGCCCGCCAGCCGGAGTTGGCCGCGCGCAGCCTCCGGTCGAGCGCGTACCGCGAGGTGCGGTGCCCGCAGGCCAGGCAGCGCACCCGATGCAGGCTGCCGTGCAGTTCGACGACCCCGTGCGCACCCGCCGCCTGGTGCAGACCGTCCACGTTCTGCGTGATGATCCCGGCGACCAGGCCGCAGCGCTGCAGTTCGGCCACCGCGCGATGCCCGGTGTTCGGCGCGGCGTCCACGATGTGACGCCATCCCAGGTGGCTGCGCGCCCAGTAGCGCCTGCGGGCGGCCGCGCTGCTCACGAAGGTCTGGTAGGTCATCGGGTCGGCCCTGCGCCTGCGGCCGGTCTCCCCTCGGTAGTCCGGGATCCCGGACTCGGTCGACAGGCCGGCCCCGCTGAGGACCACCACCTCGCCGTCGGCCACGAGATCGGCCAGCAAGCCCCACCGCTCGGCAATTCCCGCGTCGCGCACCACAGTCACGCATCCATGGTGCCCGAAGCATCACACATGTCAGCCCCGCCCCTCCCCCAGCCGTACGTCGAAGATGACCTCGACCTCGTCGCGCAGCTTGAGCGCGCCGAAGAACGCGGAGTAGGGGCGGATGCCCCACTCGGACTGCACGACCGTCGCCCGGCCGCGCGCTCGTCCGTCCGCGAACGCCCCGTCCACCGTGACCGGCCGAGTGGCGCCCATGATTGTCAGCTCGCCCTCCACGCGGAACGCCTCGGGTTCGCCCACGACCCGGGTCGACCGGAACGTGACCAGCGGGTGCTGATCCGCTTTGAGGACCTTGTCACGCATGTTCTTCTCGATGTCGACGCGATCGGAGTCGGTGAGCGGCTTTACTCCGCCCGTGCCTTCCCGGACCCGCATCGAGGCCACCTCGGCCTCCACCGTCACCCGGCAGCCCGCCAGGTCGTCCGGCGCCACCACCGCCTCGCCCCGCCACCGGGTGACCTCGATCGTGAGGTCATGCCCGGCCTTGGCGCCCAGCCCGGCCCGGCCGGTGAGGACCAGGAGCCGGCCGGACCTCGGCCCCAACGCGTACGTGCCCGCCTCGACGTCCATTTCGTGGGCATTCCCGCGGAACGGTCCGGAGATGTCGGCACCGGATGACATCGTGGTGATCCATCGCCAGGAAGGAAACGGATCATGAGCGAGCCCGAGGCGTTCACCGGAACATCCACCGGGACATTCACCGTGCGGCCCGTCGGCGTCGTACGGTCCGTGCTGACCGACCGTGCCGAGGCGCCGCGGCAGGGGCGCGAGGGGGCGCCGGACGCCTGGTTGGAGATCGACCCGCCCGTCACGGAGGCGCTCGACGGGGTGACGGCGGGCGACGAGGTGCTCGTCCTCACCTGGTTCCACCAAGCCGACCGCGAAACCCTGCGGGTCCATCCGCGCGGGGAGACGAGCAATCCGGTGGCCGGCGTGTTCGCGACGCGCTCCCCTGACCGCCCCAACCCGATCGGCCTGCACCGGGTCACGGTCCTGGAGATCGACCCGGCGAGGGGCCTGCGGGTGCGGCCGCTGGAAGCCGTCGACGGCACTCCTGTGCTCGACATCAAGCCCGTGCTGGACGCGGCCGAGCGGTGACAACCCACTGAGCTCCTTTACTATGTAGATTTCCCTGACGCTCCGAGCCCCGCCGGTCACGGGGTCCCCCTACGCCTGGCATGGGCCGGCTGGTAGATGAAGGCCCAGCGGCCGGTGCAGGCGACCCCTTCCCATGAATGCGATCGGCGTTCGCAAAAAGGGCGGGTGCGCGACTCGGCACGAAGCCCACAGGCGATCGAATCATGCAGAATTCGAGGACGCGGGCTTTCGCGCCGGGCGGCAAGGAGAGGCGCGTGGGCCGGCGAACGCACCGAAACAACCCCATGACCGTCCGCCGCCCGGCTTCACCCAGCCGGCCCGGCGTGTGACCTATTACCGGTAATTGATCAGAAACTTTCGGACTGGAGCTGATGTTTCGGGCCGGATTTGAGGCCTGCCACTAACAGCCGTCAAGAGCGGCCGCGTAGCCGCCGCGACCACGCACCCCCGGAAGGGGGACCCGTGATCATGAAGCATTTTCGCAGGCAGAACCCTTAATTCTTCGGCCCTTACATGGCCGGGGCCAACCGAGGCAAGCGGAGCCCCCACGAAGGCGTCCGTCGCCGGGCCGACAGGCGCGGCGCGCGACCCCCCGGCCGGCGAGCGGGTTTCCACCCCTCGGACCGGAGGAGCGGCCTGAAATTTTCGCCAATCCCGCCCGATGTATTGAGCCGGACTATCCGGCGTGCTATCACTATGGGTGTTCCCATTCAGTGCGATTTCCAGGCCCCTGCCGAACTTCGGGGTTTGCCGGGCGATCTCGGGTCTGCACAAATTCCCGCCTCAATCATCAGCCACGATTGTTAGCGCTATCAATGTGATGCCTGTTCGGCCACCAAGAGCTCCCCGACAACCGAACACCGGAGTAGCCATGCGTAGACATCTGATCTTGGCTTCACTGCTCGTCGTTCCACTGATCTGGCAGGCGCAGCCGGCGACCGCGTCGGCGGTCGCCATCGACATCGACAACAGCGCCAAGTACCAGAAGATCGACGGGTTCGGCGTCTCCACTGCGTTCCGTCGCAATGAGCTGATCAAAGCCCTGCCGGAGGACAAGCAGCGGGAGATCCTCGACCTGTGGTTCAGCCGCGAGAAGGGTGCCGGGCTCAGCGTCCTCCGGCTCGGCATCGGAGCTAGGCCGGCGGGTGTCCCGTACGACCAGATGGTCTCGATCCAGCCGGAAGACCCGGGCGGCCCGGCCGCGCCGCCGAAGTACGTCTGGGACGGCGACGACAACAGCCAGGTCTGGATGGCGAAGGCGGCCCGGAGATACGGGGTCGAGCGCTTCTTCGCCGACGCCTGGAGCGCCCCCGGCTACATGAAGGACAACGGCGACGCGAGGAACGGCGGCACGCTGCTGCCGGAGTGGCAGCAAGCCTACGCGAACTACCTCGTGCAGTACGCGAAGTTCTACAAGCAGGAAGGAATCAAGATCACCGACTTGGGCTTCACGAACGAGCCCGACTGGACGGCCCCCTACGAGTCCATGCGCTTCACTCCTGAACAGGCCGCCCAGTTCGTCAAGGTGCTCGGCCCGGCGGCCACGGCCGCGCACGTGAATCTGGTGTGCTGCGACTCGTTCGGCTGGAACCAGGCCAAGGCGTACACGGAGGCGATCGAGGCCGACCCCGAGGCGAGGCGCTGGGTGAAGGTCCACACTGGGCACTCCTACGCCAGCCCCCCGACCTCCCCACTGCCGACGGGCCGGAACACCTGGATGTCGGAGTGGGGCCCCAGCGGCAACACCTGGGACGAGAACTGGGACGACGGCAGCGGCCAGGACGGCATGACGGTCGCGCAGGCCGTCCACGACGCGCTCACGCTCGGCAGCGCCTCCGCCTACATCTACTGGCTGGGGGTCTCGAGCGGTTCCACCAGGGCGTTCATCAGCGTTGACACCACGAACAGCACCTACCGGGTGTCCAAGCGCCTGTGGGCGATGGCCGCTTACAGCCGGTTCATCCGGCCCGGTGCGGTGCGGATCGGGGCGTCGGCCTCCGACCCCACGCTGAAGGTCTCCGCGTTCCGCAACGCCGACGGCTCCCGCGTCATCGAGATCCTCAACACGGGCACGGGCCCCGTCACCTGGGACACGATCAAGGGGCATGGCCGGGCGAGGGCGTACGTGACCGACGAGAACAACGCGGTGGTCCCCATCGCACTGCGGGGCAAGAGCGTGACGATCGCGCCGCGCGCCCTGACCACGATCGTCCTGGGCTGACCCGTCCCGCATCGCCGAACGAGGGCCGCTCCCGCGCTCCGGCGCCGGTGGGGCCCTCGGCTGGTCCGCGCCTTCAGCTCTCGCCGTCGCGGGGCCTTACGACCGCGACGGGGCAGTGTGCGCGGTGCAGCACGGCATGGCTGACCGAGCCGAGGAGCGCGCCGCGTACGTTGCCGAGCCCCCGGGACCCGACGACCACGAGGTCGGCGACGAGCGAGGCGTCGGCCAGCGCCGGGACCGGGTGGCCGCAGACCGCCGTCTCGACGAGCGGGACGTCCGGGTGCTTGTCGCGCCACGGCGCGAGCCGCAGCCGCGCCGCCCGCGACTCGCTGTCGTAGATCTCGTCGAGCGCCGCGCCGTACCCGACGGCGAAAGGCGACGAGAGCACCGGCATCTCCCAGGCGTACACCGCGTGCACCCGCCCGCGCCGCGCTCTGGCCTCCTCGAAGGCGAACTCCAGGGCGGCCTCCGAGTGGGGCGACCCGTCGAAGCCGACGACGACCTCGTGGTACTCGTCCCGGTGCGGTTTGCGCACCACCACGACGGGGACCTCCGCGTGACCGGCCAGCCCGAGACCGACCGACCCGAGGATCAGGCCCGAGAAACCCCCCATCCCCCGACTGCCGACCACGAGGGCGCCGGCATCGGCCGACCCCGCACGCAACGCCTCGACGACCGTCCCCTCGGAGAGCTCCGTCGTCACCTCCACGCCGGGGGCGATCTCGCGGGCGCGGGCGGCGGCCGCGGCGAGCACACCCTCACAGAACTCGCTGTAGGACTGGGCGAAGCCCTCCACGGCATGGAACGGGTACTCGTGCGCCCACGGCTCGCGCACATGGACGATTCTCAGGCCGTCTCCCCGGCGCCGCGCGTCGTCCGCCGCCCATTCCAGCGCCGCCGTCGCGGGCTTCGATCCGTCCACGGCGACGACGATCTGTCCGGCCATGTGCTTTTCCTCCTGTGCTGAAGCGGTTCGCGGACGCGCGGGGGTCGATGCTCCCGCCCACCATCGCATCGTGTCCGCTGCCCGCCGCGCAGCAGACCAAAGTCCTCAGGCGCCGGGACTTCCGCCCGCCCGGCGCCGCCTGGCCGGGTGCGGACGACCCTGGGACCTTCGGCCCTGCCCCGGATCCCGGCCCCGGGGATGGGATGGAAAGCGCGGGCCGCTCCCCCAGAAGGCGCCCCACGAGCCGGAAGGAGGCCGACATGCACATGAAGGTGCAGGACGTGATGACCACGGACGTCGCGTCCGTCCACGCCGGCACGCCGTTCAGGGACATCGCCGAGCTGCTGATCGCCCGCGCCGTGGGCGCCGTTCCCGTCGTGGACGGGGACCGGCGTGTGATCGGCGTCGTGTCCGAGGCCGATCTGCTGCGCAGGGAGGAGTTCAGGGAGCAGTACTACCGCGAGGGCTACCGGCCGCCGCTGCGCGCGCGGTTGCGCGCCCGCCTCGGACAGCAGGGCGGGGCGCGGGCCAAGGCGGCCGGCGAGACGGCCGCCGACCTGATGACCTCCCCCGCCGTCACCGTCACCGCCGGAACGACCACGGTCGCGGCGGCCCGCCTGATGGACGAGCACGGGGTCGAACGGCTGCCCGTCGTGGACGCCGAGGGCCGGCTGCGGGGCATCGTCAGCCGGCACGACCTGATCAAGACGTTCGTGCGGGCCGACGACGACATCGAGCGGGAGGTGCGCGTGGAGATCCTCGGCCGGAGCCTGCGGGCCGACACCTCCGGGGTCGGCGTCCACGTCCATCAGGGCGTCGTGACGCTCACCGGCCAGATGGACCGGCGCGGCGACGCGCGCACGGCCGTACGGATGACGCGCCGGGTCAGCGGGGTCGTCGACGTCGTGGACGAGCTGCGGTGGAAGGAGGACGACGCCACCACGTGGAGCGGCGGGTGAACGGGTTCCCCCGCGTCCTCCCCTGCGTCGAGAAGCGCTCGGGCACGCCGTGACAGCAGGTCGGCGTGGGTGAGGGGATCGCCGCCGACCGCGGCATGGGCCGCGACGGCCCGGCCCCACCAGGCGGCGGCCTCGGCGTGATCGAGGCTCAGGCTCGCCTGCTCGGCGGCCGCTCGCGCCCAGTGCACGGCCTCGCGGTGGGCACGGCGTCCGGCCTTGACCGCGTGCCGGGCGATGACGGCCACGTCGGCGCCGGGGCGGGAGGACAGGGAGACCATCACGGCGTGGTGGATCTCGGCCTGGCGCGACGGCGGGATGTCGCCGAGGATCGTCTCCCTGAGCAGACCGTAGGCGAAGGCCATGCGCCCGGCCCGGGGAACGATCACCCCGTCCTGCGCCGCCAGGTCCAGCGCCTCGCAGGCGGAATCGCCCGCGATCTCGGTGATCAGCGCGGGATCGAAGTCCTGCCCGACAAGGGCGGCGATCCGCAGGACGTCGCCGGTCCGCGGCCCCAGCCCGGCGATGCGCTGACGGATCGACTCCGACACCGCATCCGGAAGCGTGTCCTGCGTCTGGTTCCGCGTGCGAGCGCCCAGGACCTCACGCAGGAAGAGAGGGTTCCCCCCGGTGCGTTCGACCAGCCGGTGCGCGGTCCGCTCGTCCACCGGCGTCCCCAGATCGGCCGCGAGCGCCCGCACCGCCCCGGTTCCCAGACCGCCGAGGTGGACGCAGGCCAGGTCGTACGAGGCCAGGCCGCCCAGAAGGTCGTGCACGGCGCTCCGATGCGGCGAGGCACCGCACACGGCGGCGACGACGGTGATGGGAGGAGGACTGCCGGGCACGGCACGGGCGAGCACGAAGACGTCCTTGAGCATCTCGAGCGACGCCGGGCCGGCTCGGTGCAGGTCGTCGAGGACGATCACGAGGGGCTGCTCACGTGCGGCGGTGACCAGCCACTGGGCGACCGCCCGGCTGCGGCGCGAGGGTGCCCCGTGCCCGGACCCCGGATGCGACCGGTCGTCCAGGAGACACTCCAGCACGGAGGGCTCGGGCGGCGGGCAGCGTCGCCGCAACTCCTCCGGCACCCGCCTCCACAGCCGGTTGACGCCGTCGCAGCCGTCCCACAGCACCAGACGCCCGCGCCGGGCGCAGTGGTCGCGGAAGGCCGTGAGCAGGGACGTCTTCCCGATGCCCGGTTCCCCGCCGACCACAGCGGCGGCCGGGCCGTCGTTGTCCAGCAGCCTCGTCAGCTCCGCCAGTTGCGTCTCCCGTCCACGCAGGGGCCGCCGCCGCACCGGTTCCGGGCCGGAAGAGTCCGCACCGAGGGACACCGTGCTGAGAGACGCCGCGCTGAAGGACTCGGCGCTGAGAGACGCCGTGCTGAAGGACTCGGCGCTGAAAGGGGCGTGTTCGAGAGAGCCGGCCTGCCGCAGGATGTCGGTCTCGAGCGCGCGCACCCGCGTGCCGTGGCGCGTCCCCGGCCGAGCGTCCAGGAGCCTTCCGGCGCGGCGCAGGACCGCCAGCGCCTCGGCCTGCCTGCCGGTGCGGTACAAGGCGAGCGCCAGCAGGCACCAGAGCCCTTCCCTGAGCGGGTTCGCCTCCGTCTCCCCTTCCAGGTCGGGGATCACCGCCCGCGCCCGGCCCATGTCCAGCAACGTCTGGGCACGCCGTTCCACCGCCACCGCGCGCCGGTCCCACAACCGCGTCACCTCGGCGGCGGCCCACGGCTCGTCGCAGAACTCGCCGTACGGGAAACCCCGCCACAGGCCCAGCGCCTCGTCGAGCAGGGGCAGCGCCTCTCCCGGCGTACGGCCCTCCGCGCGGTCCATCAGTTCGCCGAAGCGCAGGGCGTCCACGTCCGTCGTCGTCAGCGCGTACCCCTGGGGCCGTGCCACCAGCAGCCGCGGCGGCGTCCGCGGAGCACGACCCGGCTCGACGGCGCGGCGCAGGTTCGACACGTACGACTGCAGGGTCGCCCGCGCGCGCGCCGGGGGCGCGCCGCGGAACACGTCGTCGATCAGCTCGCCGAGCGGTACGACCGCACCGTGCGCCGCGAGCAGCCTCGCCAGCAGCGTCCGCTGGCGACGCCCGCCGAGGCCGACGGGCATGTCACCACCGTCGCGGACCTCCACCGGCCCGAGAACGCGGAACCGCATCGCGCCCGCGGCTGCGCAGCTCGTCGTGGAATGGTCGGGGGTGCGCATGTACGTCCTTAAGGTGAGGGTGCTTCTTCACCCCCCACCCAACAAGGACGGACTTGCGGATCATTGGCATCACACTTGGCGACCGCCTGGAGCCGCCGCGGTGACGCCGGGCGCCTGGTGCTGATAGCGGACCAGATCGGCGTAGTGACCGCCGTGGGCCATCAGCCGATCGTGGGTGCCCGCCTCGACCAGACGGCCCCGGTTGAGCACGACGATGAGGTCGGCGTCGCGGATGGTCGACAGCCGGTGGGCGATGACGATCTGGGTCTGCCCGAGCCGCAGCAGGTTGCGGCGGATGCGCTCCTCGGTGACCGCGTCCAGGCTGGCGGTCGGCTCGTCAAGCAGCAGGATCCTGGGCCGGCGGGCGAGCGCGCGGGCCAGGGCGATGCGCTGGCGCTGCCCGCCGGACAGGCGCGCCCCGCCCTCGCCGATGTCGGTGTCGTACCCTTGGGGAAGCCGCACGATCTCGTCGTGGATCTCGGCCATGCGGGCGGCGTGCTCGACCGCGTACCTGTTCAGGCCGGAGAATCCGGCGATGTTGTGCATGATCGTGCCGGCGAACAGATGCGGCTGCTGGGTGACCACGCCCACCTGCCCGCGCAGCCACCGCAGGTCGAGCTCCTCCAGCGGGACCCCGTCGAAGCGGACCTGCCCGGCGGACGGCTCCACCAGCCCCACCAGAACCCGGCCGAGGGTGGTCTTGCCGGACCCGGACGCGCCGACGATCGCGACCCGCGCGCCGGGCGGGATGTGCAGGGAGACGTCCCGCAGCACCGGCGTGCGGGCGTCGTAGCCGGTGCTGATCCCGGTGACGGTGATCCCGCCGCGCAGCCCGCCGTTCAGCCGGACGCCGCCGGCGCGTTCCGGCTCGGCGCTTATCAGGTCGGCGATCCGCCCGATGTGCGCGGCCGCGAGCTGGAGCTGGTAGACGATGCCGAGCAACGACGCAAGCGGCGTGGTGGCCGAGACCGCGAGGGACACCAGGGCGAGCTGGTCCCCCAGCGTCGCGCCGTCGCCCGAGGTGGCGAACACGGCGACGAGCAGCCCCAGATCGAGCGCCAGCCCCAGCGCGTTGCTCGCGGCCTGTACTCCGGCCACATGCCGGTTCCGGGCCGCCCCGGTGATCAGCTCCTCGTCGTGGTGTCCGCGCCAGCGAGCGACGGCGGCCGCCTCGCCGCCGGCGGCCTTGATCGCCTCGATGCCGGTGAGGCTGTCCACCAGAGCGGACTGGGTCGCCGCGTTCGCGTGCACCGCGGCGAGGGCCAGATGGTGTCCGCGACCGGCCGTGGCCAGCACGACGACGGCCTGGGCGACGGCGGCCGCGAGCGTCAGCACCGCGAGCCCGGGCGAGGCCACCAAGAGCAGCGTCAGGTACGTCACGGCGGTGAACAGGTCGAACAGGAAGGTCAGCGACTGCTCGGTGAGAAGGTCGCGGAGCATCGCCACCCCGCTGAGCCGGCTCAGCAGGTCTCCCCTGGACCGCTGCTGGAAGAAGCGGTACGGCAGGGCCAGCGTGTGGCCGACGAGCGAGCGCATGATCTCGGCCGCGACCGAGGTCTGCAGCTTGATCAACGTCCAGGCACGGGTCCACGTGATCAGCGCGTGCACGACGACGACGACGCAGGCGGCCGCCGCGAGCGCCGTCACGTCGACCCCCACCGGCCGGTCCACCACGATCTTGGTGAACAGCGGTACGGCCAGGCCGAGGGCCTGCGTGGCGAGCGAGGCCAGCAGGACGGCGGCGACCAGTCTCCGGTTCGCCAGCGCGGGGGCGACCAGCGGGCGCAGCACCCGCCACGACCGGGACCTGACGGCGGGCGTGAGCCCTGCGGGAGCGTCGGCGAGCAGCACCGTGCCGGAGTAGCCGGCACTGAACTGCCGCTGTGACAGCCGTCGCCGCCCCCGCGCCGGGTCGAGGACGGTGACGCCGTGCGGCGTCACCCGCTCGACCACCACGAAGTGGTTGTTCTCCCACACGGCGATGAACGGCGTGGGCAGCTTCGCGACGGTCTCGATCGGGGCGCGGCAGGCACGCAGCCGGAGCCCGAAGCGGGCCCCGCCCTGGATCATCTCGCGCAGGCTGACCCCGTCGACACCCTCGGGGAGGTGCTCGCGCACCTCCCCGAGACTGGTGCGGCGCCCCAGCGCGCCGAGCACCATGGCGAGGCAGGCCGCGCCGCACTCGCTGCGGGTGAGTTGCATCCGCAGCGGCACTCGCCTGCTCACAGCCAGAACCACCTGATCTCGGAGGTGCGCCGCCGCTCGTCCAGCCACGCCTGGAACGCCGCGTCCCGTGCCGCGTCGAGCACCTCGGGGGCCCCCGGGTCCGGCGGGACGACCTCGTACACGACCCCGGCCAGATGACCGCCGTCGTAGGCGACCGGCCCGGCCGCCGTTCCCGCGGGGACGTCGTGCAGGGGCTCCGGCAGCCGGGGAGTGACGGCCGCGGCGGCCTCCAGGCGCAGGCCTGCCCCATCGCCGGGCGACAGCAGGGCGGCAGTGACCCGGCTCGCGAACTCGCTCACCGGCCCGTCGAGCAGGGCCCGCAGCGGCTCAGGGCGCGGCCCGGTCACCCACGCGGCCCGCCGTACGGTGAACCGCTGCGGGTGCTCGGCGAGGTAACGGCGGGCCGGGTCGCCCGAGAAGCGCTCGCGGATCCGGGCGACGCGCGCCTGCATCTTGGCGTGCCCCCAGAACCCCTCCTCGGAGATGCCGTTCTGGGCGAGCCAGTCCAGGGTCTGCTCGCGGGTGGTGAGCCCGAGCCGCCGGCGGAAGTCGTCGGCGGCCCGTCGCATCTCGTCGTCGGTCACCGGGCGCGGGTCGTCCTCCATCTCGTTCATGAGGATGCGGTGGTCCACCAACTGCTCGTGCACCCGCGGGTCGCGGACGCCGAGGGAGCGGATCGCCGACAGCGCGACCCCGATCGACAGCCCGACCCCGTCGACGCTCAGGATGTTCGCGGCGGCCCAGTGGCTGGAGTGGTCGACCAGCCAGGGAATGCCGTCGTCCACCTGGGCCGACAACGCGACGGAGCCGCCTTCGGGGTGCTCCAGGAGGAGGTCGTAGCCGACGCGGGCCGTCCCGGGTGTCTCGTCGACCACGAGCTGGGCGCGCAGCCACGGCCGCTCGGCCGCCCAGTCCCGCACGCTCCGCTGCGCGTCGTTCACGGTCTCGGGGGTGGCGGGCAGGCCACGCAGAAGCGCGACCGCGTCGGCGAGGTCGTTCGCGAAGGCGGCCGGGAGGGGAAGCGTGCTCTGGTCAGCGGGCATCGGTGGATTCCTTGAAGTCGGGGCGGAGGGTGGCGTCGGCGAGCCAGTCGGCGATCGCGTCACTGATCGGCAGGCCGCTGAGCAGCTCGATGAACCCCCACTGGCCGTTCACGTTTACTTCCAGGAAGACGTACCGGCCGTCCGGCGTCACGATGAAGTCCAGCGCGGCGAAGGTGAGGCCGAGCCCGGCGACCAGCCGGGCGCAGCGCTCGGCCACGTCCGGCGGCAGATCGTAGGCGGAATAGCCCACCTTGGGGTCGTCGTGGTGCCGCCAGTCGACGGCGGTCATCCGTGACACCTGGGAGTCGATGCGGGCGGCGAACACCCGCTCGCCGACGACCGTCACCCGCAGCTCGTACGCCTTGGGCACGTTGGGCTGCAGAATCGCCGGGGCGTGACGGAGCCGGTGCCGTCCGGACAGCCACCGCCGGGTCACCTGAGTGGTGTAGAGGTGACGGGCCTCGTCGTCAAGTGAGAAAGGGACGTAGTCGAGCGTCTTGGTGATCAGTTTGCCGCCGGCCCGGTTCCAGGCGGGGACGAGCTCGTCCGGGTCGTTCGTCACCACGGTCTCCGTCACGGTGAAGCCGAGTTCGGTGGCACGGTGCAGGTGCAGCAGCTTGTTGTCGATCGCCAGGGCGTGCTGCGGCGGCGCCGGCATCCACCGCGCCCCCGTCATGAGGTCGTAGGCCCCGCGGAGCGCCAGCTTGGCGACGTGCCCGGCGAACTCGCGCTGCGACGGCTCCCCCACGTCCGGCGCCGCCGGCTTGCCGGGGCGGCGGTGCCAGACCGCGGTGACCTCGGACAGGTCCTGCGTCTTTCCCCGGTAGGTGAGCGTCTGCCGCCAGCGGCCGTCGGCATAGCGGGTGGTGAGGGCCGAGGCCCCGGGGTAGTCGGCCTCGTCCCACCACAGCAGCGGCACGCCGCGCTTCTCCAGCTTCGGCAGCACCATGTGGACCGAGTCGTCGCGGGCACTACTGATGATCAATAACACGGTCACGTGCTCCTTCGCCATAACGCGATGGGAGCCGGCGCCCGCGGACGCCGGCTCCCCGCTGTTCACAGTCGGGATCCGGTGGCGGTCACCGCGGCCGGATCACCGCGGTGATCAGGTGTTCCAGCAGTCCTTCGTCTGGCTGGCGGTGCAGAGGAAGCCGGTGCCGGGCTTGAGGTCGGCCGTGATCACGCTGCCGTCGTCCAGCACGATGTCGATACCGGCGACGGCGTCCAGGTCCGCCCCGGAGAGCTCGGAGACGCCCGCGGGGAGGTCTTCGATCTTGAGAATGTCACGCATGACAATCCCCCATCTGGTTGTACCGGGCCGCGCTCTGCGGCCCTGCGTCCATCCTGAAGATCACCGTCTGGGGTTTTCTTGGGCCCTCTTGGCCCGTCTTGGTCAGTCTTGATCCCGCTGTTCTTGGTCCCGCTGCGCGACCGCCCGGTCCCGCCACCAGGTCAGCCCGTTCTCGTCGGCCAGCCGCGCCACCAGTTCGAGGTGCCGCCGCGCCGCGCCGGCGTCGCCCACGGCGTCGGCGAGCAGTGCCAGATACCAGTCGACGGGCCCCACGCACAGCACCCCAGACCAGGCGGAGACACGCCCGCTGTAGGGCAGCAGCGTCGAATAGCTCAGCCGGCAGGCGGCACCGTCTCCGAGCGCCGCCTGCGCCGCCGCCTGGAGGCAGCTCGCGTGCAGCCACGACCATTCCTTGAGCGGCGCCTGCCGGCCGTCGCGTGCGAGCAGCCGCGCGTCGCCGGTCCTGCCCTGCGCGCACAGATGCAGGATCCGGGCGTCCCGGCCCATCGAGGGGTGGAAGACGGCGGCGGCGTCGACGGCCGGCCCGGCGGCGGCCATGGTGCCCTCGTGGTAGTGCACCATCACACGTCCCAGGGCGATGAGGCCGTGGGCGTGCCACATGTCGATCCGCTCCGCGTGGCGCTCGGCCTCGTCGTACATCTCGACCGCGTCGCCGAACCTGCCGTCGAGGGTCAGCCGGACGGCCCGCCACATGGCGTGCTGGAAGCGGGGCCACGGGAGCGGCAGCCGCTCCAGGATGGCGTCGCAGCGGGCGGCGGCCTCGTCCGCGGCCCTGACGTCGAAGGTCTCCAGCCCGACGTTGGTGTACAGCTGCTGCGCGAGCAGCTCGTACCCGGGCGACTCCGCTTTCAGCGCCAGCGCGTGCAGTTCGTCGGTGACGTCCCGCAGTTCGCCGACGTGGAGCGGCTGCGGCAGGGCCAGGTGCCGCGCGTTGAGCATTCCCATGAGCAGGTGCGGGTCGCCCAGGCGGCGGGCCATCCGTACGGCCTCGGCCGACAGCGAGTCGCAGAGCGGGTTGCCGCTCCCGTCGTACAGTTCCTGCGCGAGGCCACCCAGCAGGCGGGCGCGTTCGGGGCTGTCCGCCCGCGGCAACGTCCGCAGGCAGGTTTCGAAGCGGTGGACGAGTCTCAGCTCCACCGCCACGTAGGGGTCGCGAAGCGGCCATTTCGCGGGCACGTCGAGCGCGGTCAGCGCCCGGGCGGTCAGCTCCGGCCCCGCCCCGGCCCGGTCGGCGGCGCGTACGGCTTCGGCTCTCGCGTCGCGGGCCCTCACCAGGTCTCCGGCGTCGAGCAGCGCGCGGACCTGGCGGAGCAGGAGTTCCACATGGTCCATCAGATCGCCGGAGCAGGCGCCGTGGGCGTCGATCGCCCGGCTCCACCAGAAGGCCGCCTCGTCGAAGGCCATGCGCAGGCTCGCCTGCTCGGCCGCCGCGCGGGCCCAGCGCACCGCCTCGCGATAGGCCGCCGGGCCGGCCTCGACCGCGTGATGCGCGATCGCGGCCACGTCGCTGCCGGGGCGGGAGGCCAGCGAGGCCATCACGTCGCGGTGGAGGGCCGCCTTGCGCAGCGGCGGGATGTCCGCGAGAAGGGTCTCCCGCACCAGATCGTGGACGAAGGCCATCCGCTTGTCCCGCTCGACGACCAGACCCGCCTGCGCCGCGCGATCCAGCGGCTCGTAGACGTCCGTACGGCCGGCCTCCGCGACGACCGCGGGGTCGAAGGCCCGGCCGATCACCGCGGCGATCTTCAGGGCCTCGCCGGTCTCCGGCGGGAGTGCGGCGATCCGCCGGCGGACCACGTCCGCCACCCCCTCGGGAAGCGCGTCCAGCGCCCGGCCCTGGGCGAGCAGGCGCACACTCTCGCGGACGAAGAACGGGTTTCCGCCGGTGCGCGAGGCCAGCCGGCCGGCCGTGGGCTCGTCGAGGTCCGTGCCCATTTCGGCCGCGATGGCGCGTACGGCGTCGGTTCCCAGGCCGGTGAGGCGGATGCGGAGCAGCTCGTACCGCGTGACGCGCCCGAGCAGTTCGTCCACGGTGAGGCCGCTCGTGCTCCTGGAGGGCACACCGGCGAACGCCGCGTCACGGAAGGCCGTCACCAGGGTGAGCGGCGCCGGTTCCGGCGCGGCCTCGGTGCACATCACCACGTCCCTGAGCAGTTCGAGCGTGGCGGGGTCGGCCCAGTGCAGGTCGTCCAGGACGATCAGCATCGGCCGGGCGCGCGCGGCCCCGGCGAGCCATTCGGCGACGGCCTTGTTGCGCCGCAGCCGCGCCGCGTCGCCGGACCCGGCGGGCGCCTCCTCGTCCAGGAGCCCGGCCAGCGCCGGCAGGTCGGGCGGGGGGCAGACGAGGGCCAGCGCGTTCAGCACCTGGAGCCACGGCCACAGCGGCGGCGCCCCCTGGGCCTCGTGGCAGCCCCCGCTGAGAACGAGGTATCCCAGGTCGTCGCAGTGCCGCCGCAGCGCGTCGAGCAGGAACGTCTTGCCGATCCCCGGCTCGCCCGTCACCGCGCCGATCGCCACCCGGCCGTGGCCCGCCCGTTCCAGCAGCGTCTTCAGTTCCGCCAGCTCCCGCTGCCTGCCGACGGCGACGGGGACGGCCGGACGGGACGAGCCGGCCTGCTCGAGGATGTCGTGCTCCAGCGCCCGCAGTTCGGGCCCGGGGTCGAGGCCGAGCCGCCCGAGCGCGTCCCTGGCCCGGCCTATCGCGGACAGGGCTTCGGCGTGCCGGCCGGCGTGCGAGAGCGCGGTGGCGAGCAGCGACCACAGGCTCTCCCGCAGCGGATGGTCCGCCGTCTCGGTCGTGAGAGCGTCGATCGCCGCCTGCGGACGGCCGAGATCCAGCAGCGCCCGCGCGCGCCGCTCCACCGCGATCAGGCGCAGTTCGCCCAGCCGGTTGGCCTCGGCGACCGCCCAGGGCTCACCGGCGAACTCCCCGTACGGCGCACCGCGCCACAACCCGAGCGCCTCGTCGAGCCGGACCAGCGCCTCCCCGGGCGTGCCCGGCTCCGCCGCCCCCACCAGTTCGGCGAAGCGGATCGCGTCGACGTTCCTCGTGGCGAGGACGTACCCGGGCGGCCTGGACAGCAGGAGCCGGGCGGGGGTCCGCGGCCCCCGGCCCGGCTCGATGACGCGGCGGAGATTGGAGATATAGGCGTGCAGCGTGGCCCGCGCCCCCTGGGAAGGCGTGTCGCCGTACAGGTCGTCGATCAGCGTCTCGGTGGCGACGACGGTGCCCCGCGCGGCCAGGAGCCTGGCCAGGACGGAGCGGGGCCGCTGTCCCCCCACGTCGACGGGACGGCCGTCGCCGCCGCGCACCTCGACGGGGCCGAGAACCCGGAACTCCACCTCTGCTCCCCACCCGTGTGGACGTGGCCGCTGCCCCAAACAGGCGACACAGAGCAGGCGGCACAGGACAGCCAACGAGTGTAGGGCGGGCGCCTCGGCCCGTGATCACGCGCTCGGGCGCCGGGCGGGTGTCAGGCCCCCGACAGCCGGATCACGTTCCAGGAGACCGGCGGCAGCACGATCCGCAGCGGGTCTCCGCCGTGGCCGGTGTTGGCACGGGGCGCCACCCGATCGGGGTCGTCGGCCGTGTTCCTGGCGTACACGTCCTCATGGGTGAGCGTCGTCGCCTCGGCGATCCGCACGGCTCCGAGCGCCCGCGCGTCGAGCTCCAGCTCCACCGGCTCGGTCGACGACCTGTTCACCGCGAACACCGTCGTGTCCGTCTCGTCACGCGTGGCGACCGCGTGCACCACGGGCACCCGGCCGAACTCGGCGGTCTCGTACGACGGGCAGACGGGGTCGACCCGCACGACCTCGCCCCTGGCGTACCGCGCCGCCTGCGCGAACGGGTGGAAGGTCGTCTGCCGCCAGGCCCGGCCGCCGGGCTCGGTCATGATGGGCGCGATCACGTTCACGAGCTGGGCCAGGCAGGCCGCCGCGACCCGGTCGCTGTGCCGCAGCAGCGTGATGATCAGGCTGCCGAGCGCCACGGCGTCGGCGAGGTGGTAGTGGTCCTCCAGCAACGGCGGCGCGACCGGCCAGTCCGGCGGGGGCGGGGCCGCCTGGTGGCGGCTGAGATACCAGATGTTCCACTCGTCGAAGGAGACGGAGATCTTCTTGGCGGAGCCGAGCCTCGCCCCCACCTGGTCGGCCGTGGACACGACCGTGGAGATGAAGTGCTCCATGTCGGTGGCGCAGGCCAGGAAACCGCCGAGGTCGCCGTCCTTCTCCTCGTAGTAGGCGTGGCAGGAGATGAGGTCGACCAGGTCGTAGGTCTCCTCCAGGACGGCCTCCTCCCACGTGCCGAAGGTCGGCATGGAGGATCCGGAGCTGCCGCAGGCCACCAGTTCTAGGCCCGGATCGACCATGCGCATCGCGCGGGCGGTCTCCGCGGCGAGTCTGCCGTACTCACGTGCGGTCTTGTGCCCGATCTGCCAGGGGCCGTCCATCTCGTTGCCCAGGCACCACATGCGGATGTCGTGCGGCTGCTTGGCGCCGTTGGCGACCCGCAGGTCCGACAGCGCGGTGCCGGACGGGATGTTGCAGTATTCGAGCAGGTCGAGCGCTTCCTGAACGCCGCGCGTGCCAAGGTTGACCGCCATCATCGGCTCCAGCCCGGCCAGGCGGGACCACCGGACGAACTCGTCGACCCCGATCTCGTTGGTCTCCGTGCTGTGCCAGGCCAGGTCGAGCCGCCGGGGCCGCCGCTCGCGGGGGCCGACGCCGTCCTCCCAGCGGTAGCCGGAGACGAAGTTTCCGCCGGGATAGCGCACGGTGGTCACGCCGAGCTCGCGGGTGAGCGCGAGCACGTCGCCGCGGAAGCCCTCCTCGTCCGCCGTGGGGTGGCCGGGCTCGTAGATTCCCGTGTAGACGCAGCGGCCGAGGTGCTCCACGAACGTGCCGAACGTGCGGGGCCGTACGGGAGCCACCCGATGGGCGGGGTCGATGGTCAGCTGTGCCTGAAGCACGAAGGAACTCCTTAGTCAGGCGGCAGGTCTCGCGGGCCGATTGTTAGCGTTCGCATTGGCTCTGGTCAAGGCCTCGTTCTGGAAAACCCGGCCCATTGACAGCGCCGCTGTTATCGTTAACAGTTCTGGCACCGGCCGGTGAGCGTCCAGGACCACTCCGGTGGCCGCCGTCCGGCCGTTTCTTGATCTCCCGATGACCGTGCCAATACGATGCCGCGCTGATACACAGTCCGTCTCGGGGGGTTGGACGATGAGGATCACGACCGCTCTGTGCGCGGCGGCGGCCGTCCTCGCCGCGGGCGCGACGGTGGGCGCGGCACCGGCCACGGCGTCCGGAATGAGCGCGCTGCCGCGCTGCCCGCTGGTGTTCGGGCACGGGGGTTACCCCGAGGGCGCGAACGGCTGGGCGAAGGACCAGATGCGCCAGCCCAACAACGTGCGGGGGCTCGCCGACCAGAAGTCCTGGGGAGCCGACGGCGTCGAGGCCGACGTCCAGCTCACCAAGGAGGGGACCAAGGCCGTGATGTGGCACAACAGCACCACTCACGGGCTGACCGGCACGCAGCAGAAACTCACCGGCATCTGGTGGACGTACGGCGCGGGGAACCTGGCCGGCCGCCGCGTCATCCGGGGTCCCTACCGGGGCGAGCGGGTCTACTCGCTGCGGCAGTGGCTCGACCACGCGCGCTCCCTGGGGCTGGTCGCGCTCCTGGAGATCAAACCCGAGACCAAGCCCGTCCTCACGAATCCGAAGTTCGCGGCGCGGGGCTGGAAGGAGATCTCCGACCCGATCGGGGAACGCCGGGGGAAGCAGCGGATCATGGTCTACTCCAACGACCCCTGGATCCAGAGCGAGCTGGCCAAGCGCCACCCTGACCTGCTGAAGGGGTCCGCCGGCCGGTGGACCGACAGCGTCCACTGGACCGAGCCGGCTGCCTCGTGGAAGGGCAATGTGTCCCAGTGGCAGGCTGTGCTCCACCAGTCGCCGGGCAGTGTCATGACGAACTATCCCAAGGAATACCGTGCCTGGCTGCGGGGCAAGTGCCGCTGAGGGAGTGTCCGACATCCCGCCGGGGGCATGCTCTCGGTCAAGGAACCTCTCGTGAGGCGGGAGCCCGCATCGTGACTGGCGGCGTGACTGGCGGCGTGACCAACGGCCGGGCAGGACTGGCCCGGTGGGCGCCCGCCGTGCTGGCCGCGCTCGGCCTGCTGGCGGGCGCGTGCGGATCCGGCCCGCAGACCGCGGGGCCGAGCGGCCCGGTAAGCGGCTCGGTAAGCGGCTCGGTAAGCGTCTCAGGAAGTGGCGGAGACGCCGGCCCGGGAATCAGCCCCACGGTCAGCCCCGCGATGAGCCCGGAAAGCGGTCCGGTGTCCACCCCCGCCCCCGCGGGCTCTCTCGTCGCGGGCCACTACCAGCCGCTGTGGCCCTTCGCGGACGAGAAACAGGTGCGGGACTGGCAGGAGGGCTACCGCTCGGGCGGCCACCAGCCCTGGCATCTGGACGCCGAACAGACCGCGCTCGCCTTCACCCAGGGCTTCCTGGGCTTCACCGGCGTCGACCAGGTGGTCACGCGTACGGTCACCGGCGCGCACGCCCGCGTCTCCGTCGGCATCCGCGGCGAGGGCGGCGGACGGCCGGGCATCGCCGCCGTCGTCCACCTGGTCAGGTTCGGCACCGGACCGGACGCCCCGTGGGAGGTGGTGGGCACCGACGACACCACCTTCTCCCTCACCACCCCACGGTACGGCGCGCTCGTGTCCTCGCCCGTCACGGTGGGCGGCAGGATCACCGGCGTGGACGAGAGCATCCGCGTGCGGGTGCGCGGCACCGGGAGCGCCGGCCCACTCGGCGAGCGCTGCTGCGTCTCGGCCGGAGGGGACGACGTCCCCTGGTCCGCCACGGTGACCTTCCGCGCGGCCGCGGGCCGCACGCTCACCCTCGTCGCGAGCACCGGCGGCCACGTGGCCGAGGTGGAGCGCTTCACCGTCACCGGCGTCCGGGTCGCGGGATGAGCCACGGCGGGCGGGGCGGCGGCTCGGGGGCGTCGGCTCCGGGGGCGTCAGTGGCCCCGGCGGATCCACTCGTCGAGGTGCGGCGCCTCCGCGCCGATCGTCGTGCTGCCGCCGTGACCGGTGTGGACGACGGTCTCGGGCGGCAGGACGAGCAGACGGTCGCGGATCGAATCGATGATCACGCCGAAGTCGGAGAACGAGCGACCGGTCGCGCCGGGGCCGCCCTGGAACAGGGTGTCGCCCGTGAAGACGACGCCCAGGCCTGGCGCGTGGAAGCAGCAGGCGCCCGGAGCGTGCCCGGGAGTGTGAAGCACTTCGAGGCGGGTTCCGGCGACCTCGACGACCTGCCCGTCGGACAGCGTGCCGCCGGGCTCGCGGCCGGGGTGGGTGAGCCGCCAGACCGGCAGGTCGGCCGGGTGCAGCAGGACGGGCGCCCCGGTGGCCTCCGCGAGCTCCGGCGCGACCCTCACGTGGTCGTCGTGGGCGTGGGTGGCGAGGATCGCCACGACGCGCCGTCCCGCGATCACGTCCGTGATCGCCTTGACGTCATGGGGCGCGTCGAACACCACGCACTCGGCGTCGTCACCGAGCACCCACACGTTGTTGTCGACGTCGAAGGTCTGGCCGTCCAGGCTGAAGGTGCCCGACGTGACGGCATGGTCGATACGGGCACTCACTTGAAGATCACCACCGAGCGGAACATGCCCTTATTCTGCACACCGCCCGGCGAATGGCCACGACCGGGGCACGACCGCCGTCACGGCCCTTGCCGCTGGTCCTCGGCGGTCCGGGACGGCTTGGGCGGCAGCACCGGCTCCAGGCGGAACATCCCGGCCGGCACCTCCTCGTGACCGTGCGAGGCTCCCCGCCTGCCCGCGACCGCCACGAGCACGTCGGTCACGGTGACGAGACCCTGCAGGGCGCCCGAGGCCCCGATGACCGGGACGACGTCCACCCCCGACTCCAGCATCACGGCCGCCACGACGGGCAGCGACGTGTCGGGCGGCACGTGGGGACACCTCCGCCCGGCCAGCAACTGCCGCACCTGGCTGCTCGACTGCTCCGCGGGCCCGCCGGACCAGTGGGCCGCGATGTCCTCCCGGGTGAGCACGCCGATGATGCGGGAACCGGAGTCCACCACGGGCAGGTGATGCATCGACCCACGGCGCATGAGCTCCCAGGCCATGAGCGGCGACTCGTCCGGCTTCACGGTCACGAGCACCCTGCTCATCACGTCGGCGGCGGTCATGGCTTCTACGGTCATCGTTTCCTCCCCACGGCGGCGTGCCGTACGGCACCGGCCCCGCGCGCGGCCGGGCTCGCCCGCACCGGGCCATCTCCATCCGACCACGGGGGTCAGGGCGCCGCACGGGCCCAAAGACCTCACGGACGGGGACCTCCGGCACCTGCCCGTACGGCCCGGACGGCGGTGGAATGACCATGTCGGCGCAGGTGCCGGGCAGGTGGGGCGAGACGCGGGAGGTGGGCCATGCGGGCCGGTGAGGTCATGAGCAGCCCGGCGATCACGTTGCGGCGCGGCGACTCCGTGCGGCGGGCGATCCGGGTGCTGTACGACCACCACATCACGGCCGCCCCCGTGCTCGGGGAGCACGGCGAACTGGTCGGGATGGTCAGCGAGATCGATCTGCTGTGCGGCGCGTTCGCGCCGGGCGCCTCGGTGCCGGGGACGGTGGGAGACGTCATGTCCCGCCAGGTGAGCGCGGTCGAGGACACCACCGACGCGAGGGTGCTGACCGACCTGATGATCGCGAAGAGGGTCAAGAGCGTGCCCGTGCTGCGCGACGAACGGGTCGTCGGCATGGTCAGCCGCCGCGATCTCATGGGGCTGCTCGCCAGGTCGGACGACGAGCTGCGCGAGGCGGTGCTGGCCGCCCTGCGCGAGCGCTACCCCTCGGAGACGTCCTGGGAGGTGCGCGTGCGCGACGGCGAGGTCGACCTGCGCGGCCCCGAGGGCCAGTGCCCCGAACACGTGGCCGACCTGCTGGCGCAGGCGGTTCCCGGGGTGCGGCCGGCCCGCCTTCTCTGACGACTCGCCGCACGACCGGCCACCGCACGACCGGCCCACCACACGGCACGACCGGCTCGCCGGGCTCATGACACGACGGGCTCACCGCCGCGCGGCCGGGTCCTCCTCACGACGGCGACCGGGCAGTGCGCGTGGCCGAGCAGGGATCGGCTCACCGAGCCGAGCACGGCCGCAGCGAGGGCGTTGCGGCCGTAGGAGCCGACGACGAGCAGGGCGGCCCGGGACGACGCCTCGACGAGCGCGGTGACCGGATGGGCGCGGACCACCTCCAGCTCGGTCTTGACGTCGGCGTACCCGCCCCGCCACGGCCGCAGCCCCCCGCGTGCGTAGTCCTCCGCGGCCTGCCGCATCTCGTCCAGGTTCACGGCGGCCCCGTACGGCACCGGCGGTTCCCAGGCGCAGACGATGCGCAGCCGGTAACCGCGCAGCCGCGCCTCCTCGAACGCGTACGCCAGGGCGGGCGCGGACGACTCCGAGCAGTCGAACCCCACCACGATCTCCGGCATCGCCTCCGCGGGCGTGGGCCGTACGACGACGACCGGCACGGCCACGTGCCCGGCGACGTGGTTGCCGACCGACCCGAGCAGCATGCCGGGGAAGCCGTGCGCGCCGTGGCTGCCGAGCACCACTTCGGCCGCGTGGGCGGCCTGGTCGCGCAGGACACGGCCGGGACGCCCCTCGACCAGTTCCGTGGTCACCTCGAGACCGGGCCACCGGTCCCGGGCGACCCGCTCGGCGCAGTCGAGAATCTGCCCTCCGGAAGGGGTCAGCCGGTCGTAGCAGTCGGGGATCGGGTAGCGCGGACCGTCGTACGGCAGGCGGTCGGTGGCGTGGACCACCCGCAGGGGCGCTCCCCGCAGGCCGGCGTGGCCGGCCGCCCACTCCACCGCCCCGATCGCCCCGGCGGACCCGTCGGTGCCGACGACGATGGGATCACCGACCGGATCACTCACCGATTCACTGTTCAGTTCACCGTGCACATCGTTGTGCAGTGGCTCGGTCATGGCACGATGCCTCCTCACGGCGTTTCTCACGGCGTCGACGGCAGCGGGACGGTCCAGCACAGCCGGGTGCCTCCGGCGGCGCGCGCCTCCGCGGCGCATGAACCGCCGAGGCTCTCGGCGCGGTCGCGCAGGTTGCGCAGGCCGCTGCGGCGCCCCCGCGCGGGGATGCCGACCCCGTCGTCCTCCACGAGCAGGGTCAGCCGGTCCTTCTCCAGGCGCACGGTGACGGTGGCGCGGGTGGCGTGGGCATGCCGCACCACGTTGGAAATCGCCTCCCGCGCCACGGCGAGCAGGTGCTCACCGACGGAGGCGGGCACGCGGGTGTCGAGCTGGCCCTCCAGACGCAGGGCCGGCATGAATCCGAGGGGCCCGCGCGCGCCCTCGGCCAGTTCGACGAGGCGGGCGCGCAGTCCGGGGGCGCCGGCCGGAGCCTGCAGGGCGAAGATCGTGGATCGGATCTGCCGGATCGTGTCGTCGAGTTCGCCGATCGCCGTCCGCAGGCGCGCGGTCACCTCCGGGTGCTCCTCCAGCCGCGCGGCGCTCGTCAGTGTCATCGCGACCGCGAACAGCCGCTGGATGACGACGTCGTGCAGGTCCTTGGCGATGCGGTCGCGCTCCTCCAGCAGGCCGAGCCGCTCGGCGTCCCTGCGCGCCTCGTCCAGCTCGAGCGCGACGGCCGCGTGCCCGGCGAAGGAGTGCAGCATGCGCACCTCGGACCGGCTGAAGGGGACGCGGCCGGGCCGCCTGCCCAGCGACAGCACCCCGCGTACCGCTCCCGGGGCTCCCAGGGGCACCGCGCACACGGCTCCGGTGTCGGCCGACTTCCCGACGGCGGCGATGAGGTCGGTGTCACCCAGGTCGGCGATCACGCGGGGCTCCGCGTGGACGAAGGCCTGCCCGGCCAGCGAGCCCTCGACGGGCAGCCGGCGTCCCCACGCCCGCTCCTGCGCCCCCTCCTGCGCCTCCTCCCCGCCGGGCACGCCGTCCGCGATCACGACCCGCAGCGTCCGCCCGCCCTCCTCCGGCAGCAGGATCGCCGCCGCGTCGGCGCCGGCCATCTGGCGGGCGCGCCGGGCGATCAGCGTGAGCACCCCCGGCGTCCGCGCGCCGGACAGCAGCCTCGTCGTGATCTCCGCCGACGCCCGCAGCCAGGTCTCCCTGCGGTGGGTGTCCTCGTACAGGCGCGCGTTCCTGATCGCCACCCCGGCGGCGCTGGCGAGGGCCACGACGATCGCCTCGTCGTCCTCGTCGAACTCCCCTCCCCCGCGCTTCTCGGTGAGGTAGAGGTTGCCGAAGACCTCGCCCCTGACTCGTACGGGCACGCCGAGGAAGCCGGTCATCGGGGGATGGCCGGGCGGGAAACCGTACGACGCGGGGTGGTCGCAGATGCGCGCGAGCCGCAGCGGCCGGGGTTCCTCGATCAGCAGCCCCAGCAGGCCCAGGCCGTGTGGCCAGTGCTCGATCCCGGCGATCTCCTCCTCGGTCAGCCCTACCGGGATGAACCGGACGAGGGTGTTGTCCTCCCCGATCACACCCAGGGCGCCGTACCTGGCGTCGGCCAGCGTGGCGGCGGTCTCGACGATCCGGCGCAGCACGGTCTCGAGGTCGAGCTCCCCGCCCACGGAGACCACCGCCTCCAGCAGCGCGTGGACCCGGTCATGCGTCGTCACGACCGCCTGCAGCCTCGTGTGCAGCTCGGCCGGCAGCCCGTCCGGGTACGTCTGCGGGATCATGGTCCGCCTCCCCGTCGGCGCCACGCATGTCCGCCACAGTTGAAAGTGTCGCAAACCCGGACACTCCGGGCTCCCGCTCTTTGCCAGGTCGCGACCGGCTTCTTACTGTCCGTGTGCATCCCTCCGGCCGGGGCCACGGACATACTCGGATATAGCCGGGTCGGACACGGGGGTGGGCCATGACGGCGGCGGCACAGCACCGGGAGTCCGTGCGCCATGGGTGAGGCGTGTGACGGCGTCATCCGGGTCGCCTGGCACGGCGCCGACCGGTTCGACGTCCGGATCCGGCGCCACGAGGTCCGCGCCGACCAGCCCGCGGACGTCGGCGGGAGCGACACCGGTCCCACGCCGGCCGAGCTGTTCGTGGGCAGCGTGGCCGCGGGCGTCGCCTGCTGCGCCGAACGCTACCTGCGTCAGCGTCAGCTGCCCGCCGGGGTCGGCGTGACCGCGCGGTACGGCCTGGGCGTCTGCCCGGGGCGGATCGACCACATCGAGCTGTCGGTGGACGCCCCCGGGCTGCCCGCCGGGCTGCGCGCCTCGCTCCTGTCGGTCCTTGAGCACTGCGCGCTCCGCACCACGCTGCGGGTGCCGCCGCAGGTCACCTTCGACGTCCGCCAGGCCGTTCCCGGGACGGCCCTGCCCGCGGCCCAGCGGCCGTACGGCGCACCGCGTCCGGGACCGGCGGGCTCCCCGGGGCGCCAGGGCTGAAGAGACCGCCCGGCGTTTTCCCGGAAGTCCTTTTCGGTTTCCCGAATCGGCCCGGACCGGAGGCACGGAAGTGCCTGCCCGGCGATGGCATGGTCGCCGCCTTGACCCCGGTTCCCTACGAATCGGCCCGGCGAGTCAGTAACGCGTCACAGTCATACACCATTCGGGACGTCGCCCTTCCCACCCCGTTCAGCGATCAGCCATTATGACCGTGGGTGACGTGTCCACTGCCTGCCGGGAGAAGAACGTGACGGGAAGGGCGCGACGCGATCTGTGGATTCGAATCATTGAGGCGCTCGACTGGAGCCGCGTTCCGGTAATCGAAAACGATATCTCCGGGGCCGTCGTGCGGAACGAGGAGCGGCTGGCCAAGATGGCCGCTTTCATCCGGGCTCTGATGGTGCCCTTTCTGGCCATCCCGTTGTTCGTCTGGCATCAGCTCGAGTATCCGGTTCTCGCGGTGATCGCATTCGCGGCGAGCGCGATCGAGGCGTCCTGGTTCGTCCATCGGGCCTGGACACGCAGGAGCATTCGTGACGACACCACGATCGCCTGGGTGGACACCGGTTTCTGCATCGCCCTCATGGTGATCGGCTCGCGCGCGGCCACATCCGAATTGCGCAACGAGGTCATGACCGAGGTGGTCCCCTACAGCCTCGTCGCCTCCCTCGTCCTGGGATTCGCGGTCGGGTTGCGCAGGAAAGCGATCGTCGCCGTGTTCACCATGTGGGTCGCATGGTTCCTCACGCTTCTCCCCGACCTGACGCAGAAAGTGGGTTCCGACCTCCTCGGCTTCATCCTGTGGTACATGGTCGGCCTCTACGTGTCCTGCCTCCTGCGGATCCTCGCGGCGCAGACCGCCCAGGCCACCGCCGAGCGGCATGCCGCCGAACAGTTGGTGGCCGAGCAGACGCGCCGGCTCGAACTCGCCCATCACAGGGAGCGGGTGCGCATGGGACTCCACGACGGGGTGCTGTCCATCCTGGACGTGCTGGCGAAGGATCGCCGTCTTCCGGCCGACGCGCGCCGGTCGGTCCGGCGCGGAGCGCTGAAGGCCCGCACCATGCTCCTCACGTCGGACCCGAGGAAGACACGCTTCGAGGCGCGGCTCATCGAGCTCACCGACACCTTCGTCGATCTCCACCTGATCGTGCACCCCAGGTTCTACGTTCACGCGGAGCCGCCCGCCGCCGTCGCCGACGTCGTGATCGGCGCGGCCGGCGAGGCCCTGGGAAACGCCCGTAAGCACGCCGGGGACGGTGTCGACGTGTATTTCTTCGCCGAATTCGACGACGGCAGGCTTGAGGTGTCCGTGATCGATCACGGCAACGGGTTCGACTCGGCCGCGGCGCCCCGGGGCGGCGGTCTCACGCGTTCGTTCGAGGCCGTCCGGCGGATCGGCGGCTCCTGCACGATCACCTCGGCCCCGGGTGAGGGGACCAGAGTTCTGATCACGTGGACGGAGGCGCCTGATGGGGGGTGAACCGCTGGTCATCCTCGTCGAGAACCTGGGGCTCGTCGCCAGATCCCTGGACGACATGGTCAGGCCCCGCCTCCTCGAGTACGGGTTCCGTGTCCTCGATCCGGTGCCGGGCGTGGAGAAGGTTCCTCCGATCACGACGCGAGGGCTGGCCATATGCGACGTCGATCTTCGTCCAGGCCTGTCGGGAGCCGACGCCGTACGCCGTCTCGGCTCGCAGGGCTGGTCGGTTCTGCTTATCTCCGGGCAGGCGTCGGCCGCGCAGGTGCTGGACGCGATCGCGGCCGGCGCGCACGGCTACATCGACAAGTCGTCGCCGGACGAGGCCCGGCTGATCGAGGCGATCGTCACGGCGGCGGACGGCCGCAAGCACCTGTCTCCGGTGCTGGCGGCCATGTTCTATGAGGACAAGCAGCAGCGCAGGCTCCCGCACGGCCAGGAGCTCTCCTTCTCCGACCAGGAGGTGTTGAGGGCCTTCGTCCGCGGCGAGACCGGCGGCCGGATCGCGGCGGCCCGGGGCCTCGACGCGGCCGGCCTGCAGCGAGCGCTGACCCGCATCTTCGCCGCCGCCGCGCTGCGGCGGAGGCTGCACCAGCTCACCGAACGCGAGATCGACATCTTGCGGGCCTTCGGGTGCTCCGCCGGGGCGACGGCGGTGAGCGTGGCAGGGCGGCTCAACATCGAGGTGAACACCGTCAACAGCCACCTGTCGAGGATCCGGAAGAAATATCTCGCCACTCATTCCGTCGCCGATTCGGCCGTGCCGCCCACGCAGCAGGTGGTCGCCATGCTGTGGGCCAGGGAACTGGGCCTGTGCACGGAAACGACCCACCGGCGGTGGTGACGCGTCACCGGCACCGGCGATTTCACCAGTTCTGGTGATTTCCACCGCGCTGACCTGAACGGATCCTGAGAGCGGCACCAATTCCCGCTCTCATCATCCGGAGTGCGATTATGACACTCGACCATCGCTATCAGGGCATCGTGAAAACCGCCATGATCAGCGCTGCCGGGGTAGGCACCGTGGGTACTTTCCTTCCGGTCGTCGACCTGGCCGGAATCACCACCACCTGGACCACGATGGTAGTGGCCATCGCCAAGGCTTCCGGACATCCCGCTTCCACGGCGATGGTGGGAAAGTTGGTCGCCGCGGCGGTCGCCGGAGTCTCGGGCTACTACGCCGGATCGAAGATGCTCTCGGCCGTCGCCCTGCCTCTGATCGTGGCCTTTCCGGTCGTCGGAGTGCCGTCGGTCGTGGCGGTGAACGTCATGCTGAACGGCCTTTTCACCTACCGCCTCGGCAAGTCGTGCGCGGCCGACTTCTCCCGGCCCGGCTTCACTGCCGACGACCTCGCCGATCTCGCCGCGCGTATCACGCAACTCCTCGTCAAAATCCCGATGCCCCGGGAGTTGGCAGAGGTCAAGCAATTGCTCTTCCAGTGACGAACGTCCTTGCGGGAGAAACCCATGTTCGAATTTCTTTCCGACCTCGTCGACATGGTCACGGACCTTTTCGACGGCGATTCCGGCACGCCCGACGTTCCGTCGTCCGACGTTGCCCAGGCTCCCGCGCAGACCGCCTCGGACGAGGTCCGGTTCGGGTCCGCCGCGGGCTGTGACTGCGGCTTCAACCCCAACACCTGCGGCTCCGGGTGGGCCTGCCGCTGGCAGTACTGACCGATAGCATGCCGGCGGTCGCCGTGGCGGTGACCTCCATGGTCACGCCGTCGTCCGGACCGGGCCGGTCCACCTGAGCTCGGGCAGGCCGCACGTAGATCGCGGTTTCCGACTCGCCGTGGTGGTGGCCGCACCGGCCTGCCCGTTCCCTCTCGCCCGCAGTCACGGGCGGGCGAGAGGGCCGAGCGCGGCCACTCCGGCGCCGGTCAGGACCGTGTCGTGGGATGAAACTTTCATCCGTGTGCCGCCACAACAGGCCGGATCCGGCCCGTCCCGATGACATCCGCCCGCGACCGTGTGACATTCCTGAAGCGACGTCTCGTCGCATCGGGCGCCGGAGATCCCGGCACGGCGAAAGGACAGGGACATGGCACGGCTCTTTTTTTCGGGCACTCATGAAACCGGTTTCAGACGCGGCGTCAGACGGGGGCGGGCCGTCTGGATCGCCGCGGCCACGCTGGCCGCCACCGCGGCGATCGGCGCGCCCGCCACCGCTCACGCGGACGCGGCGTCCTGCTCGGTCAGTTTCCCGACCGTGCACTCCTTCCCCGGGGGTTTCGTGGCGGACGGAAGCGTGGTCAACACCGGCACGACCCCGATCACCGGCTGGCGGGTCTTCTGGACGTTCACCGGCGACGAGAAGCTCTTCTCGCTGCTGACCACGCAGTGGACGCAGACCGGGCGGAGCCTCACCGCCACGAACGTGTCCTGGAACGGCGCCATCAATCCCGGATCGAGCGTGGCGATCACCGCGGTCGGCAACTCCACGGGCGGCACGTTCGGGCTGAGCAACGTGACCTGCACGCCGCTGTGACGGCGCGGCCCGTCACGCCCGCGTGACGGCGGCCCGGTAGTCGCCGGCGATGCGGCCCGCGACGGCCAGCAGCGGATCGACCAGGCGGGGCAACTCGCGCACCCGCCGCGAGGACACCACGATGCCGACGGCCGCGACGGGCCGGTCCCCGACCAGCACCGGCGCGGCCGCCGAGCAGGAGCCGAGCGTCATCTCCTCGTGCGTCGTCGCGTATCCCTGGGCGCGCACCTGGGCCAGCTCGCGGGCCAACCGGCCAGGCTCGGTGATCGTGTGCCCGGTCGGCCGCTCCAGAGGGCGGGACAGGTAGGCCGTGACGAACCAGTCCGGCTCGAAGGCGAGCAGCGCCTTGCCCACGCCGGTCGGATGCATGGGCAGGCGCGAGCCGGTCCGCGACACGATCGGCACGGCCCGCTTGCCGTACACCTTGTCCACGTAGAGCACGTCGAGCCCGTCGCGCACCGCCAGGTGGACGTTCTCGCCGGTGCCGCCGAACAGTTCCTGCAGCCAGGGGTGCGCCACCTCCTGCAGCGGGTCGGGGGCGAGCTGCCCCAGCTCCCACAGGCGGCGGCCGATCTGGTAGCGCCCGTCGGCGCCGCGGCGCAGGGCGCGCCACTCCTCCAGCTCCCCCACGAGGCGGTGGACGGTGCTCAGCGCCATGCCGGTACGTCCGGCGATCTCCGTCAGCGTGAGCCGCGGATGGTGGTCGTCGAAGGCACCGAGGATGGACAGGGTCCGGGAGGTGACGGTCCGTCCCGCATCGCGCGCTCCACCGGACATGATGCCCCTCAATCGTTAAAAAACCGCGTCGTCTTCCACTGAGCAGAAGCCAAGCCTACGCGGCGCGGGTCGTCGTCCCGATGCTCGGAGGTATGCGAACTCAGGTCGGGATCATCGGGGCCGGACCGGCCGGCCTGCTGCTCTCCCATCTCCTCCATCTGCGCGGGATCGAGTCCGTCGTACTCGAACGCCGCAGCAGGGAGTACGTCGAGCGGCGGGTGCGGGCGGGAGTGCTCGAACAGGGCACGGTGGACACACTCGTCGAGGCGGGGGTGGCCGAGCGGCTCAAACAGGAGGGCCTTCCCCACAACGGAATCGAGCTGCGGTACGGCGGAGCGGGCCACCGCGTCGCCTTCGAGCGGCTGGTGCCCGGCAGGGCCATCACCGTGTACGGCCAGCAGGAGGTCGTCAAGGACCTCATCGCCGCCCGGCTGGCGGCCGGCGGCGACCTCCGCTTCGAGGTGGAGGACGTGGCGGTGCACGACGCGGCGACCGACCGCCCGTACCTCACCTTCACCGGTGCCGACGGGACGGAGCAGCGGCTGGACTGCGACGTGATCGCGGGGTGCGACGGCTTCCACGGCGTCTCCAGGGCGTCGATCCCGGAGGGCGTGCTGACCGAGTACCGCCGCGACTACCCCTTCGCCTGGCTCGGCATCCTGGCCCGGGTCGAGCCGTCGTCGGAGGAGCTCATCTACGCGCGGACCGAGCGCGGCTTCGCGCTGCACAGCATGCGTTCCCCGGAGATCAGCCGCTTCTACCTCCAGGTGGCGCCCGACGAGGACCTCGCCGAGTGGCCCGACGAGCGGATCTGGGCCGAGCTGCGGGCCCGGCTGGAGACCGTGCCCGGCTTCACCCTCGCCACCGGCGACATCATCGAACGAGGAATCACGCCGATGCGCGGCTACGTGGCCGAGCCCATGCAGTACGGCCGGCTGTTCCTCGCCGGGGACGCGGCGCACATCGTGCCGCCCACCGGCGCGAAAGGGCTCAACCTGGCGGTCGCCGACGTGCGGGTGCTGACCGAGGCGCTGGCCCGCTTCTTCGCCGACGGTTCGACGGAGGGGCTGGAGGCCTACTCGCGGGCCTGTCTGCCCCGGGTGTGGCGGGCGCAGCACTTCTCGTGGTGGATGACGACGCTGCTGCACACGTTCGAGTCCGACGACGCGTACGCCCGGAAGCTGCAGACCTCCTACCTCGACTACGTGACGTCCTCCGAGGCGGCCGGGACCACGCTGGCGGAGAACTACGTGGGTCTGCCCTACGAAGAGGAGACATCGTGACGCACCCGCCCTACCTGTACCCGGACTACGCCAGCACGGTCCTGCGGGCGCCGTCCCGGCCTCCGCTGCAGATGAAGGACGACCCCGAGGCGGCCGAGCTGACCGGCCCGGTCTTCGGCCGCGACGAGGTGGACCCCCTCGACGCCGACCTGACCGCGGGCCACGCGGGCGAACCGCTCGGCGAGCGCATCATCGTCACCGGGCGGATCCTCGACGCCTCGGGCCGGCCGGTGCCGAACACGCTGGTGGAGATCTGGCAGGCCAACTCCGCCGGCCGGTACGCCCACGAGCGCGACCAGCACCCGGCGCCGCTCGATCCCAACTTCACCGGTGCGGGCCGGTGCCTGACCGACGACGAGGGACGCTACCGGTTCGTCACGATCAAGCCGGGGGCCTACCCCTGGCGCAACCACCACAACGCCTGGCGACCGGCGCACATCCACTTCTCCGTGTTCGGCGCGGCGTTCACGCAGCGCCTGGTGACGCAGATGTACTTCCCGGGCGACCCGTTGTTCGCCTTCGACCCGATCTTCCAGTCCATTCCCGACCCGGCCGCCCGCGAGCGGCTCGTCTCCACCTTCGACCTGGAGATCACCGAGCCGGAGTGGGCGCTCGGCTACCGGTGGGACGTGGTGCTCGGCCGTACCCCGATGGAGGACGCGTGATCACCCCCTCGCAGACCGTCGGCCCGTTCTTCGGGTTCGCCCTGCCGTACGCCGGCGACTGGGAGCTCGTCCCCGAGGGCCACCCGGGAGCCGTGACGATCACCGGCCGGGTGCTGGACGGGGCGGGCGAGCCGATCCCGGACGCCCTGCTGGAGCTGTGGAGCGGAGACACAGGAACCGGCGACTCCGCGCCCCGCGAGGCGCTGCGCCGCACGCAGGCCGGCGTCAGCGGCTTCGGCCGGTGCGGCACCGCGCCCGACGGCTCCTACCGGTTCCGCCTGGCGCCGCCGGTAAGGCCGTACGCGGCCCTGCTGGTCTTCGCCCGGGGCCTGCTCAAGCCGGTGCGGACCCGCGTCTACCTCGCCGACGTGCCCGACCCGCTGCTCGGCTCCCTCGACCCGGCCCGCCGGGCGACGTTGCTCGCCCGCCCGGACGGGCAGGACGTCTACCGGTTCGACGTACGGCTGCAGGGCGAGCAGGAGACGGTCTTCCTTGAGTTCTGACGCGGGTGCCGATCACGGGCTGCTCTCCCCGGTGTGGGCGGGCACGGACGTGGCGGCGATCACGGCCGACGACGCCTGGCTGCGGGCGATGCTGGAGACGGAGGTCTGCCTCGCGCGGGCGCAGGCCCGCCTCGGCGTCGTCCCTGAGCTTGCCGTCGCCGCGATCGCCGAGGCGGCCCGCCCGGAGCGGTTCGACGTCGCCGGTCTGGCCCGGCGGGCCAGGGACGCCGGAAACCCCGTCGTGCCGCTGGTCAAGGATCTGCGGGCCGCGGCGGGCGAGGCAGGGTCCTGGGTGCATCACGGCGCCACCAGCCAGGACGTCCTCGACACGGCGACGATGCTGGTGGCCGCGCGGGCCCGCGCGGTGATCCTGCGCCACCTCGACCGGGTGCTCGCCGCGCTGGCCGGGCTGGCCGGCGAGCACCGCGAGACGCCGATGGCGGGCCGTACGCTCGGGCAGCAGGCCGTGCCGATCACCTTCGGGCTGAAGGCCGCCGGGTGGCTGACCGGATGCCGGGACGCCCGCGACCGCTTGGCGGCGGTGCGGCTGCCGGTCCAGCTCGGCGGCGCGGCCGGCACGATGGCCGGGTACGGCGAGCGGGCCCTCGACCTGCCGCCGCTGTTCGCGGCCGAGACCGGGCTGGCCGAGCCGGTGCTGCCCTGGCACGCGCTGCGCACGCCCGTGACCGACCTGGCCTGCGCGCTCGCCGACGTGACGGGCGCGCTCGGCAAGCTCGCCACCGATGTGATCCTGCTGGCGCAGAGCGAGGTGGGCGAGGTCGCCGAGCCCGCCGCGCCGGGCCGGGGCGGCTCGTCGGCGATGGCGCACAAGCGCAATCCGGTGCTCGCCACGATGATCAGGTCGGCGGCGCTGCAGGCGCCCGCGCTCGCGCAGATCCTGCTCGGCTCGCGGGTCGCCGAGCACGAGCGGCCCGCCGGGAGCTGGCACGCCGAGTGGCAGCCGCTGCGCGAGTGCCTGCGCCTGGCCGGCGGGGCGGCCGAGACGGCCGCCGAGCTGACCGAGGGGCTGGAGGTGTTCCCCGAGCGCATGCGGCACAATCTCGATCACCTGCTCGCCGTGCTGGCGAGCACCTCGCAGGACCCCGGCACCGGCGCCGCCTCCGCGCTGGTCGACCGGGCCCTGCGGCACCACGGGGGAAAGGCGTCATGATCCTGCACCACCGATTCGACGGGCCGCCGGACGCTCCGGTCGTCGTGCTCGGGCCCTCGCTGGGCACGACACTCGGCCTGTGGGAGCCCCAGCTGCCGGTGCTCACGCGCACCTGGCGGGTGCTCCGCTACGACCTGCCCGGCCACGATGGGTCCCCGGCTGCGTCCGATTTCACCGTCGGCGATCTCGCCGACGGGGTGCTGGAGCTGCTCGACCGGCACGGCCTGGACACCGTCGCGTACGGCGGGGTGTCGCTGGGCGGGGCCGTCGGGACCACGCTGGCGCTGCGTGCGCCGGACCGCGTCGCGAGCCTGGTCCTGTGCTGCACCTCCGCGCGGTTCGGCACGCCGGAGAGCTGGCACGAGCGCGCCGCGCTGGTGCGTGAGGAGGGCGCCGGGCCCCTGGTGGACGCGACCAGGTCGCGGTGGTTCACTCCCGCCTTCACGGACGCCGGGCGTTACCTGGACATGCTGCGCGGCGTGGACCCCGGGGGGTACGCCGCGTGCTGCGACGCCCTCGCGGTCTTCGACGTCCGCGACCGGCTCGCCGGCGTCCGCGCGCCCGCGCTGGTGATCGCCGGGGCCGAGGACCCGGCCACCCCGCCCGCGGACGCCGAGATCCTGGCCGGTGGCATCCCGGACGCCGAGCTGCTGGTGGTGCCGGGAGCGGCCCACCTGGCCACCGCCGAACGCCCGGACGTCGTGAACGACGCGATCACGCGCCACCTGACCACCCGTTGGAGGACGGCATGAGCTACGAGGACGGCATGCGGGTGCGCCGCGAGGTGCTGGGCGACGCGCACGTGGACCGGGCGCGGGAGCGGACCACCGAGTTCACCGCGGACTTCCAGGACCTGATCACCCGCTACGCCTGGGGTGAGATCTGGACCCGGCCGGGCCTGGACCGCCGGACCCGCAGCTGCATCACGCTCACCGCCCTGGTGGCGCGCGGGCAGTTGGAGGAGCTGGCCATGCACGTGCGGGCCGCGCGGCGCAACGGGCTCACGACCGACGAGATCAAGGAGGTGCTGCTGCAGACGGCGATCTACTGCGGGGTGCCGACCGCCAACGCCGCGTTCGCCGTCGCCCAGCGGGTGCTGGCGGAGGACACGCCGGGGGACGCCGGATGACCTTCCTCGTGGCCGGGGAGAGCCTGGTCGACCTGATCGGCACGCCGGGATCGTGGACCTTCACCGCCGTGCCCGGCGGCAGCCCGCTCAACGTCGCGGTGGCGCTGGCCGCACTGGGCCGGCCGGTGCGGTTCGCCGGGGAGACCGGCGACGACTTCTTCGGCGGCCTGCTCCGGGGTCACCTGGCCCGCCACGGGATCGGGGCAGGCGACCTCGCCCCGGCGGCGGCGACCGGTCTGGCCTTCGCCCGCGTCGGCGCGGACGGCTCGGCCTCCTACGACTTCCGCTTCGACTGGACCTTCTCGGCCCCGGTCACGCTCGACGGGGTGACCTGCCTGCACACCGGCTCGCTGGCCACGCTGGTGGCCCCGGGCGGCGACCACGTCAGAGGCCTGATGCGGGCCGCCGCCGCAGCGGGGATCACGGTGTCCTACGACCCGAACATCCGGCCGTCCCTCATCGGCGACCGGGCCCGCGCCCTGGCCCACGTGGAGGAGTGCGTACGGCTCTCGCGCCTGGTCAAGGTGAGCGCGGAGGACCTCGGCTGGCTCTACCCGGGCGAGCCCTTCGTCGACGTCGCGCGGCGGTGGGCCGGCCTGGGCCCGGAGCTCGTCGTGGTCACGCAGGGCGGCGACGGCGCCGCGGCGGTGCTGCGTGACGAGACCACGGACGGCGAGGTGATCACCTGCCCGGCCCCGGCGGTCGAGGTCGTGGACACGGTCGGCGCGGGCGACACCTTCACCGCCGCCTACCTCGACGCGCTCGACGGCGCTCCGATCAGCGGCGAGCGCGTGGCGGAGGCGCTGCGGCGCGGGTGCGCCGCGGCCGCGATCGTCTGCACCCGCGCCGGCGCGGTTCCGCCGACCAGGGAGGAGGTGAAAGCCTTTTCCCAGGGTACGGGTGCCTCACGAGCCGAGGAGGGACCCGAATGATCGAAATCATCCCTGTCGACACCCCCTCTCTGGGCGACCGCGGCTATCTCGTCGCCGACGGGGAGATCGCCTTCGTGGTGGACCCGCAGCGTGACATCGACCGGATTCTCCGCCTGGCCGAGCGGCGCGGTGTCGAGATCCGGCACGTCTTCGAGACGCACGTGCACAACGACTACGTGACCGGCGGGCCGGCCCTGGCCGCCGCGACCGGCGCGGACTACCACGTCAACGCGGCCGACCCCATGACGTTCGACCGGAGCCCCCTCGACGACGGGGACGTGGTCGAGATCGGCCCGCGGACGCGCGTGCGCGCGGTCGCCACTCCCGGCCACACCTTCACCCACCTGTCATACGTGCTGGAGTCCCCGGACCGGCCGCCCGCCGTCTTCACCGGAGGCTCACTGCTGCACGGCACGACCGGACGGCCGGATCTGCTGGGCCCGCAGCACACCGGCACGCTGGTGCGCGCCCAGTACGCCTCGGCGCACCGGCTGGCCCGCGAGCTGCCGGCCGAGACGGACGTCTTCCCCACCCACGGGTTCGGCAGCTTCTGCTCGGCCACGCAGTCCGAGGTCACCGAGTCGACGATCGGCAGGGAGCGGCGGGTCAACCCGGTCCTGACCCGGAGCGAGGACGAGTACGTGGAGTCACTGCTGGCCGGGCTGGACGCCTACCCGGCGTACTACGCGCACATGGCCCCGCTCAACCAGGCCGGGCCCGACGCGCCCGACCTGTCCCCGCCGCACCGGGCGGACGCCGCCGAGCTGCGCCGCCGCCTGCGGGCCGGCGAGTGGGTGGTGGACCTGCGGTCCCGTACGGCGTTCGCGGCGGGGCACCTCGCGGGGACGCTCAACTTCGGGCTGGACGGCAACCTCGCCGTCTACCTGGGCTGGCTCATCCCCTGGAGCTCGTCGGGAACACCGCGGACACCCGTCACCCTGCTGGGCGAGACGCCCCGGGACATCGCGCAAGCCCAGCGCGAACTGGTGCGGATCGGCATCGACCGCCCCGCCGCGGCCGCCACCGGCGGCCCGGCCGACTGGACCGGCGACGACAAGCCCGCGTCCATGCCGACGGCGACGTTCGCCGACCTGGCGGCCGTGCGCCGCCACCGCCCGGTCGTGGTGCTCGACGTGCGCCGCGAGGTGGAGTGGCGCGAGTCGCACATCCCCGGCGCGGTCCACATCCCGCTGCACGAGCTGCCCGGGCGGCTGGACGAGGTGCCCGACGGCGAGGTGTGGACGCACTGCGCGAGCGGCTACCGGGCGTCCATCGCCGCCTCGATCCTGGCCGCCGCCGGGCGCGAGGGCGACGTCGTCGCCGTCCACGACGACTACGACCCCCACACCGTGATCCTGCGGTTTGCCGCGGACGACGGCGCCGATCTGGCACGACACCCTTCGTGAGCGTGCGGGGCCCGAGGGCGCCGGGCGGCCCTCTGTGATCGTGTAACGCCGCCCGCGCGTCCGGCCGTCAACCGAGGGCGAGCACCGCGATCATCGTGCGGGCGGCCTGCCCGCCCTCCTCCTCGGCGATCGCCAGGGCGGTCGCGGCGTCCAGGTCGTCCATCAGCGCGCGCACCGCCGCCCGCTCCCCCGCCGGCGAGGCGGCGGAGCGCCCGGCAGCCGCGTGCAGCCGCTCCAGCCGTGCGGCGGCTTCCTCCAGCGCGCCGGGGTGGTAGTCCCAGTCGGCCGCCCACGGATGGCCGAGCAGCATCAGGCGTACGGCTCCCGCCGGGTGGTCCCGCAGCAGGTCGGTGGTGAAGACGAGGTTGCCCGCCGACTTGGCCATCTTGGCGCCGTCCACGCGGACCACCCCCACGTGCAGCCAGGCGCGGGCGAACGGCCGCACCCCGGTCACCGCCTCGGCCATCGCCGCCTCATAGGCGTGGTGCGGGAAGCGCAGGTCGGCGCCGCCCGCGTGCAGGTCGAGGGCCGGCCCGTACGTCGTCAGCGCCATGGCGGCGCACTCGGCGTGCCAGCCCGGCCGCCCGTCGCCCCACTCGCTCGGCCAGCCCGGCTCCCCCTTCGCCGACGGCCGCCAGACCGCCACGTCCGCCGGGTCGTCCCTGCTCGGGTCATCCGGATCGTCGCCGAACTCCGCCATCAGGCGGGCCGCCTCCTCGGCGCCGAGCCCGGCCCGCTCGCGCACGCCCGCGCCCCGGAAGTACACCGCACCGTCCCGCTCGTACGCGTGACCCAGCTCCAGCAGGGCGCGGGCGAGCGCGACGACCTGCGGCACGTACGTGTGCGCCCGCGGCTCGTACGTCACCGGGTGCACGTGCAACGCCGCCATGTCCCGCTCGAAGTGGAACTGCTGCACCGCGGCGAAGCTGTCGTACGGGCTGCCGGCCCGGCGCGCCGCCGAGGTCAGCACGTCGTCCACGTCGGTGACGTTGCGGCACACCTCGACGGGCACGCCGGCGTGGCGCAGCACCCGGGCCGCCACGTCGGCCCACACGAACGTCCTGGCGTGGCCGAGGTGGGTGGTGTCGTACGGCGTGATCCCGCACACGTACATCCGGGCGCGACCCACGACGGGCAGCGGCCGCCGGTCGATCGTCAGCATGAAACCCCCCTTCATCGCGGCCGGAGGAACTCCCGAAGCCGGCCGAGTGGCCAGGTGTTGATTACCCGTTCGGGGGTGAGCCAGCCCCGCTGCGCGGTGCCGACGCCGTACCGCATGACGTCGAGGTGCGGCACGGCGTGCGCGTCGCTGTCGATCGAGAACAGCACTCCCCGGGCGGCCGCCCGCCGCACGAGGTCCGCGGGCAGGTCGAGCCGGTCGGGGAAGGCGTCGATCTCCAGCGCCGTCCCGGTGCGGACACAGGCGTCGAACACCCTCGGCCAGTCGGCGTCCACCGGGTCCCGTCTGCCGATGATCCGGGCCGTCGGATGGCCGATGATCTTCACGTACGGGTTCTCGCAGGCCCGGATCAGCCGCCGGGTCATCTCCTCGGGCGGCTGGGTGAAGTGCGAGTGCACCGAGGCGACGCACAGGTCGAACCCGGCCAGGAACTCCGGCGGCCAGTCGACCTCGCCGTCCGGGCCGATGTTGAGCTCGGTGCCGTGCAGCAGCGTCATGCCGGGGCGGGCGGCGGCGAGGCGGCGGAGCCGGTCGCGCTGCTCCAGCGCCTTCTCGCCGGTCATCCGCTGCATGAACAGGTTGGGCGCGTGGTCGGTCACCGCGTAGTAGTCGTAGCCGCGCGCCGCGGCCGCCTCCACCATCTCCTCCAGTGGCGCGAGCCCGTCGGTCAGGTCGGTGTGGGTGTGCAGGTCGCCGCGCAAGTCGGCCGTGGTCACCACCCTCGGCAGCCCCTCGCCCAGCGCGGCCTCGATCTCCCCGGCGTCCTCGCGCAGCGCGGGCTCGATCCACGGCAGGCCGAGCATGCCGTACACCTCCGCCTCGTCCGCCGAAGCGATCTTCTCGCCGGTCGCCACGTCGAACACGCCGTACTCCGACAGCTTCAGCTTGCGGTGCACGGCGATCTCCCGGGTGCGAATATTGTGCGCCTTCGACCCGGTGAAGTACTGCAGCGCGGCCCCCCAGGAGTCCCTCGGCACCACCCGCAGGTCGACCTGGAGCCCCGCGGCCGTGCGGACCGAGCTCTTCGTCTCGCCGTGCGCGATCACCTCGGTGACGTACGGCAGCGTGGTGAAGGCCGCCATCAGGGCGGCCGAGTCGCCGGCCGGGTCACCGGCACTCGCCAGGACGTCGACGTCGCCGATCGTGTCCTTCATCCGGCGCAGCGACCCCGCGTACGCGCACCGCTCGCAGCCCGGCACGGCCGACAGCGCGGGGACGACCTCCTCGGCGACCGCCATCGCGATCCCGATGTGCACCCGGCTGCCGGTCTTGCGCATCACCTCGATGCCGTGGAGCAGGTTCTCCTCGGTCTTCGCCCCGAACCCGTGCAGGCCCTGCAGGGCCCCCGCGTGGATCGCGTGCTCCAGCCTCTCGACCGAGTCGACGCCCCGCTCGTGATACAGCACCATGGCCTTCTTCGGCCCGAGCGTGGGGATGGTCGTGAGCAGGCGGACCCCGGCCGGGATCTTCGTCCGCAGCTCCTCCAGCTGGTGGATCGCCCCGGTCCGCAGGTACTCGTCGATCTTCGCGGCGATCGACGCGCCCACGTTGGGTATCCGCCGCAGCTCCGGCACGTCCATGCCGTCGACGTCCCGGCCGTACCCGCCGACCGACCGGGCCGCCTTCTCGTAGACCCGCACCTTGAACGCGTCGCCCCCGGTGATCGCGATCAGGTCGGCGTACTCTTGCAGCAGCCCGGCGACCTCCTCGTTGCACCGTCTCATCGCACGCACCCCCAACGTCAGGCTGCTGCGCGCCCCGGAGACCTCTCCAGGTGCGGAGGTCCCGGCTCGGTGTGACCGAAGACCCGGCCCGGCAAGCCACAGGGCAGGCACGAGTCGGCGATCACCCTGTCCGGGCCGTCGCCGGACGAGCCGGACTCCTTCGTCTGGGCCATTCGTACCGCCGGGACCGCGATATTCCACCCTGTCCACCGTTATTGGAAGCCGACCATAATGGCGGCCATGGCAGAGGCGGCGGCGCGGGCGGACGAGTGCGGGCCCGGGGTGCGGCGTTCCCGGCCGTGGCCGCCCGCGCGGCTGCCGGGCCGGGTATTCGCTCCCGCGCTCGGGCTGACCGTCCTCCTGCTGACCGCGCCGGCCATCGCCGCGGCGTCGGCAGTTCCCGCCTGGCCCGCGTGGACCCTGGTGGCCGCCGCGGGGTTGTCGTTCGCGGGTGCCGTGCTGACCGCCGGTCGCACCCGCCCGGCCGTACGGCCCCTGCCGCCGGTGTTCGCCGGGCTGCTGGCGGCGACCGCGATCACCGCGAACCTCGCCTACCCCTCGGCGGACGAGTGGCGGACGCTGTTCTCCCTGCTCGCGGTCGCCGTGGCGCTCGTCGCGCCCACACGCGTCGCGGCCTGGGCCGTCGCCGTCACGGCCGTTTCGGCCGCCGCGATCGTCCTGGCCCGGGGCGGCGCCCTCGACGTGGCCCTGTGGGGCACGGCCCTGACCGCCGCGCTCGCCGGGATCACGACGTACGGCTTCCGCCGGATGGCCGAGGTGATCGGGGAGCTCGGCCGGACCAGGGAGAAGCTGGCCGTCGCCGCCGTCTCGGCCGAGCGCCTGCGCTTCTCCCGCGACCTGCACGACCTGCTCGGCCACACGCTCTCGATGGTGGTCGTCAAGGCCGAGGCCGTACGGCGGCTGGCCCCGCGCGACACGGACGCGGCCGTACGGCACGCCGCCGACATCGAGGCCATCGGGCGGCAGGCGCTGACCGAGGTGCGCGAGGCGGTCACGGGATACCGGGACGCGAGCCTCGCCGCCGAGCTGGACAGCGCGAGGGCGGCCCTGGCCGCGGCCGGCGTCGACTGCGTGGTGAAGGAGTCGGGGCCCGCGCTGTCGTGGGAGACCGACATGCTGCTGAGCTGGGTCGTGCGGGAGGGGGTCACGAACGTGGTGCGGCACTCCGGCGCCCGGCGCTGCGTCATCACGCTGCGCCGCGACCGCGACCCGGTGCTGGTCGAGGTGAGCGACGACGGCGCCGGCGGACCGGCCCGCGAGGAGGACGGCAGCGGCCTGCGCGGGCTGCGCGAGCGCCTGACGGCGGCGGGCGGGCGGCTGACCGCGGTCCGCCTGCCGCGGGGGTTCGTCCTCACCGCCGAGATCCCGCACGCGGGTGTGGACGACGACGACCGGAAGGACGGCCCGTGACCCGCGTGCTGATCGCCGAGGACCAGACGATGATGCGCGACGCGCTCACCGTGCTGCTCGACCTGGAGGACGACTTCGAGGTCGTCGCGCAGGTCGCCACGGCGGGCGAGATCGTTTCCGCCGCGTTGCGGGCCAAGCCCGACGTGGCCCTGCTCGACATCGAGATGCCCGGCGGCAGCGGGCTCGACGCGACCGCCGACCTGCGGGCCGCCCTCCCGGAGTGCGTGGTGGTCATCGTCACGACGTTCGGACGGCCCGGTTACCTGCGCCGGGCGCTGGACGCGGGCGCCCGCGGATTCGTGGTCAAGGACCGGCCCGTCGGCGAACTGGCCCAGGCGATCAGGCGCGTGCTGGCGGGCGAGGTCGTGGTCGACCCCGCCCTGGCCACGGCCGCCCTGAGCGCCGGGCCAAGCCCGCTCACGCCGCGCGAGCGCGAGGTGCTCATCGCCGCCGCCGACGGCTCCGCCGCCGCCGACATCTCGCGCCGCCTCCACCTGTCGGAGAGCACCGTACGCAACCACCTGTCGGCGTGCATCACCAAGACCGGCACCCGCAACCGGATGGAGGCCGTCAGGGTCGCCCGCCACAACGGCTGGCTCTGACCCGTCGGCGGGTGGCAGACACTCCTCGCCGAGCGCACGCAGAGTGTGCGCGGACGGGTGGGCGCGGACGGGTGGGCGCGGAGCCATTGCTCCGATGCCCGCTCTGACATACGTTGACAGCCCCGGTCATCATGCCGAACCCGCGGGGGTGGTCATGAGCACGTCCAGCACGGCGGAGCCCGTCAACCTGTTCGACCCGGCCCTGGTGCGCGATCCGTTCGGGGGCTACTCCCGGCTGCGGGAGCAGGCCCCGATGGTGCGCGGCTCCTTTCCCGGCCTCAACTCCCCGGTCTGGCTCGTCACGCGATACGACGACGTCAAGACCGTGCTGAGCGACCGCCGCTTCGTCAACAACCCGGCGAACGTGCCGGGGGCCGACGTGCACAACATCCGCGAGGAGCTCATCGAGGCCCGCGGCATCCCGCGTGAGTACGCCGCGTACATCCTGGACAGCGTCCTCGACGCCGACGGCGACGACCACCTCCGGCTGCGCAGGCTGGTCTCCCGCGCCTTCACGGCCCGCCGCGTGGCCGAGCTGCGCCCCCGGGTGGAGGAGATCACCGAGAACCTGCTCGACCGGCTGCACGGCCACGCGGAGGACGGCGTCGTGGACCTGATCGAGCACTTCGCCTACCCCCTGCCGATCACCGTCATCTGCGAGCTGGTCGGCATCCCGGAGGAGGACCGCCCGCTGTGGCGGGAATGGGGCAGGGCCCTGGTCTCGCTCGAACCGGGAGCGGCGGCCGAGCCGCTGCGGCACATGGTGACCTACATCCTGGAGCTCATCGACCGCCGCCGGGCCGAGCCGGCGGGCGACCTGCTGACCGGGCTGATCCGCGTTCACGACGAGGACGGCGACCGGCTCACCGACACCGAGATGGTCACCATGGTGCTGACCCTCGTCCTCGCCGGGCACGAGACCACCGCCCACCTGATCGGCAACGGCACCGCCGCGCTGCTGACCCACCCGGACCAGCTCGCCGCGCTGCGGGCCGATCCCGCGCTGCTGCCGCGCGCCGTGCACGAGCTGATGCGCTGGTGCGGGCCCGTCCAGGGCACCCGAATCCGGTACGCCGCCGAGGACGTCGATTTCGGCGGCATGACCGTGCGCCGGGGCGAGCCGGTGATGGCGGTGCTGGTGTCGGCCAACTACGACCCCCGGCGCTTCGACGACGCCGATCGTCTGGACATCGCCCGCGAGGCCGACGGGCACAAGGAGGTCCATGTCGGCTTCGGCCACGGCCTGCACTACTGCCTGGGCGCGGCGCTGGCCCGGCAGGAGGGCGAGGTGGCCTTCGGCGCGCTGCTGCGCCGTCACCCCCGGCTCGAACTGGCCGTCGCGCCGCAGGATCTCGACCGGCAGTTTCTCCCGTTCTCCTGGCGCCTCGCCCACCTTCCCGTACGCCTGGGGACATAAAGGACTTCAGTCCGAAACCAGGGTAATCTCCCGTATGCACGTGAAGGGCATACACAGGTGTGCTTTACTGCTTGCGGGCGGGATCCGCACGGCCGCCCGCCTGCAGCCCTGCTCACCCCCGCACACCAGGAGATCCCCCATGCCCGACGTCCCCCGGGCCGCCGTTGCGGCCACCTTGGACGAGGAAGTCGAGGCCCGGCTCGCGGAGGCGAAGCCGCCCGCCGAGGTGGCGGAACTCGTCCGCGCCGCACTCGGCGCCGCGCCGCCCCAGGACTCGCCGGCCGTCTCCGGCGTCTACCTGGGGGCGGTGACCGTCCGGGGGTTTCGCGGCATCGGCCGGGCCGCCCGCCTGTCCCTGACCCCCGGCAACGGGCTCACCCTGGTCACCGGCAGGAACGGCTCGGGGAAGTCCAGCTTCGCCGAGGCCGTCGAGACGGCGCTCACCGGTGAGAACTCCCGGTGGAGGGACAGGTCGCAGATCTGGACCGGCGGCTTCGCCAACCTCCACGCGGGGGTCGCACCGGAGATCGAGGTCGAGCTGGCGATCGCGGGCGACAGCGAACCGAGCGTGGTGAGACGCACCTGGACCGATGACAGGCACGACACCACTGCCGCGACCGTCACCCGCCCCGGTCGTCCGGAGACGCCGCTCGCCGCTCTCGGGCTGGCACGCGCCCTGACGGACTTCCGGCCTTTCCTCCCGTACGCGGAGCTGGGCACCGCGCTCGACAAGCCGACGGAGATCCACGACAAGATCTCCGCGATCCTGGGCCTGGGGCGGCTGGCCGCGGCCTGCACGACCCTGCACGATCAGGCGCTGGCGCTCGACAAGACGGCACGCACGCCGCGTAAGGCTCTTCCTCCGCTGCTCGCGCGGCTCGCGGGCGTGTCCGATTCGAGAGCTGCGGCCGCGCACGCCGAGCTGAGCAAGGCCCACCCCGATCTGTCCGTCGCCGAGGCGCTCGTGACGGGCGAACGCCCGCGCGACGCCGAGCACGAGGCACTGCGCCGCCTCGCGGACCTCACCGGGCCCGCCGAGCAGGCGGTCCGGGAGGCCGCCGCGCGCCTGCGCCGCGCCCGTCACGCCGCGGAGCGCGTCAGGGACTCCGCGGCCGAGGACGCCGGAAGGCGGGCCGACCTGCTCGATCTCGCGCTGGCCCACCACCGGCGACACCCGGATGATCCCGCGTGCCCGGCCTGCGGCACCACTGACGCCCTCGGCGGGGGCTGGGCGGCGCGGGCGGCCGAGGAGGTCCCCCGGCTCCGGCGGGAGGCCGCGGACGCGACGGCGGCCGTGCGGGAGGCACGGGACGCGGGCGAGGCCGCGCGCAGGCTCATCGCCGACCCGCCACCCGGCCTGCCCGAACGGCTGGCCGGTGTCTGGCAGGCGTGGACGGCCTGCCGCGCCCTCGGCGACCCCGGCGTCTTCGAGGCCGCCGGGCTCCGGCTGGCGGCCGAGTGCGCGGCCGTACGAGAGGAGGCCCGCCGCCGGCTGGCCGAGCTGGACGGCGACTGGCGGGAGGTCGCACCGGAGCTGGCCGCCTGGTGCCGGGACGCCCGTGCGGGACAGGAGGCGAAGGCGCGCCTCGCGCTGGTGAAGGAGGCCGACGCCCTGGCCCGCGACCTGCACGACACGCTGCGGGCCGAGCGGATGGCGGCACAGGGGCAGGAGGCGCGTCTCTGCTGGCAGATCATGCGCGGGCACAGCAACGTGGCGCTGCGGGAGATCCGCCTGGAGGGCAGGGGCAACCAGCGCCGCGCGGAGCTGAGCGTGGCCGTCGACGACATCCCCGGCGCGGCGCTCGGCGTGATGAGCCAGGGCGAGCTGCACGCGCTGGCCCTGTCGCTGTTCCTCCCCCGCGCCCTCGCCGACCACAGCCCCTTCCGTTTCCTGGTCATCGACGACCCCGTCCAGTCGATGGACCCCGAGAAGGTCGACGGCCTGGCGCAGCTGCTCGACGAGGTCGCCAGGAAGCGGCAGGTGGTCGTCTTCACGCACGACACGCGGCTGCCGCAGGCGATCCGCCGCCTGGGGATCGAGGCGACCATCCTCGAGGTCAGCCGGGGCGAACGGTCCGAGATCGACATCGCCGTCGACCTCGACCCGGTGGAGCGCGCGCTCCGTGAGGCCCGCGGCGTGGCGCTGAACCCCCGGCTCCCCCGCGACGTGGGCCACACGGTGCTGCCGGGGCTGTGTCGCGTGGCGCTGGAGACGGCGTTCGTGGAGGCGGCCCGCCGCCGGCTGCTGTCGGAGGGGGTCGACTACACGGTGACCGAACGCGACATCGCCGACGCCCGGTCGACCGCGGAAATCGCCGCCCTCGCCCTCGGCGTACCGCGCGAGGACGTGCCCGCCCAGCTCAACCACCGCTTCGGCGACTGGGCCGGCGCGGTCTACCGCGCGTGCAACCAGGGCAGTCACAATCCGCGGCGATTCCACGAGATCCTGCGTGGACACGGCAAGGATCCGATCGGCAACGTCACCCGGCTGGCCCGTCGTCTGCGGGAGGCCCGCTGATGTCCCGGTGCCTCACGTTCCTCGACGACGCCGACGCCCTGCTGAGCGCAAGAGGAGACAAGACGTGGCCCAGGGCGGCCGCGTTCCTCATCCGGCTGGCTTTGGAGGCGTGCCTGGCCGACTACTGGTCGAGGACGGCGCCGGGCCTGGAGCGCTGCGACACGCACGCCCAGATCGTCTGCCTCAAGGGCTACCGCGATCCCGGCACCGCCCGGCTGGCGGCGCGGTGCTGGGCCGCGCTCAGCCGCGCCTGCCACTACCACGGCTACGAGCTCAGCCCCACCGCCGCGGAGCTGCGCGGCCTGCACACCGAGGTGCGGGCGCTGGCCGGGCGCCTGTGGTGACGGCCTACAGGCCGGCCAGGATCTCGCGGACCCGCTCGGTGGCGGGGTGGCCGGAGCCGTAGAGCGCCGTGAGGTCGCCGAGCAGGCTGTCCAGCGTCCGCCGGGCCGCCTCGTGCCGTCCGGCGGCGATCTCCAGCTCGCCGACCTGCCGGCGCAGCTCCAGCGTCCGGGGGTCGTCCCCGGGCCAGGCGCGCAGCTCACCCCCCAGCAGGTCACGCGCCAGCCGCAGGGCCGTCTCGGTGTCGCCGAGATGCAGGAAACACGTCGCCTCGCGCATCCTGATCTGGAAGGCCCGCTCGTCGCCGGGGCCGAGTTGCGCGGCGAGCTGGTGGAACGCCTGCGCGGCCGCCAGATGGTCGCCGCCCTCGAAGAGCACGTCGGCGAGGTGGACGCCGAGGCCCAGCACCTCACTGTCGTTCGCGCCGAGTACACGGCCGGCCGGGGCGACGGCCTCGGCGAGCACGGCGGCCGCCTCCGCGTACCGGGACCCGCGCACGAGCGCGTCCGCACGCTGCCGTGCGCGCCGCAGATCGCCACGGCTGAACCCGTCCTGCCCGTCGCGCCGGTTTCCGGCTGCGTCCGCGGGCGCGGCGGACGCGCCCGCGGGCGGAGCCGGTGCGCCGCCCGTGCCGGTGCGGCCGGCCGCGGCGGCGTACATCCGGGCCGGGCTCGGCGCGGGCGAGGTGAACCCCGGGAGCGGCGCGGTGTCCGCCAGGTACGGCATGAGCCGGTCGTGCACCTCCCGCGCGCTCCCTGGCCGGTCCTCCGGGTTCTTGGCCAGCATCGACAGCAGCAGGTCGTCGAGCCCGGCCGGCACGCCGTCACGCCACCGGCCCGCGGGCGCGGGCGGCACGCTCACCTGCTGCCGCATCACGCTGAAGGCGGTCGGGCCGGTGAACAGCGTCCGCCCGGTGAGCAGTTCGTGCAGCACGCAGCCCAGCGCGTACAGGTCGCTGCGGGCGGTGGGCTCCTCCTGGCGCACCTGCTCGGGCGACATGTACGACTCGGTGCCGAGCATCTCACCGGTCCGGGTCAGCTTCGTCAGCGCGGGGTCGTGCATGATCGCCAGCCCGAAGTCGACCACCTGGACCGAGCCGTCCGGGCGCAGCATCAGGTTGGCCGGTTTGAGATCGCGATGCAGGATCCCCCCGGCGTGCGCGGCGTCGAGCACCGCGGCCACCTGGGCGCCGATGGACGCCACCCACCCCACGGGCAGGGCCCCGGTCTCGGCCACGACGTCGTCGAGCCCCGCCCCCTCGACGTACTCCATGACGATGAACTGCCGCCGTCCGCGCAGCGGGTCGTCGTAGGCCCCGGCGTCGTGGACGGCGGGCGTGCCCGGGTGACACAGCCTCGCCATGATCGTGGCCTCGTGACGGAAGCGTGCCTCCCAGTCGCGGTCGGGCACACCGCCGGGGAACCTCACGAACTTGATCGCGACCCGGCGTCCCAGCCTCTCGTCGACGGCACCCCAGACCTCGCCCATCCCTCCCCCGCCGGCGCGTGCCGGGTCGAGCCTGTATCTGCCGGCGATGAGGGTCACCCGCGCCTCCCCGGGACTGTCAGATCATTCGAGTCGCAGGGTGCCATCGAACAGGCCGTCGAAGCCGGCCGCAACCAGGCTCTCGCTCATCTCCCGCGCCGCCCGCATCGCGTCCTCGAATTCGAGCAGCCCGCGGAACGCCTCGCCGTACCTGCGCTGCTCCTCGACGGCGAGCCGGGGCAGTTGCGCGCGGCGGGGATCGAAGCGCATCGAGGAGCCGAGCCTCGTCGAGGTGCCGCCGGCCGCGCGCAGGCATCCGGCGAGGAAGTGCGGGTCGAGCCGCTCGGGATCGGCCCGGATGAGCAGGAGCTGGGCGCCCAGCACCGCGCCGGACTCCGTCATCACCCGCGGGACCGGGCCGCTTCCCGCGATGAGCGGCGCGACCACGTCTCCGGCCTCGATCCGCACCTGGCCCGCCACGTCGGCCGTACGGCCGCTCGGCGCACGGCCGAGCAGCAGGTCCTTGGCGGTGAGCGCCGGAAGGTCACCCTCGTCGGGCATCTTGAGCGGTCCCTGCATGATCGCCACCACGCCCGCGCGGGCGAGTTCGCCGAGCGTCGTCATCGGCAGTTCCCCGCGTCCGCCGGCGACCAGCCTGGGCAGCCCGGCGCCGAGACCGCGCAGCAGCGCCTCGGCCCGTTCCCGGACGGCCGCGTATCCCGCCGACTCCTGTTGCTCCGGCGACACCACCCGATGACCGGTGGTCAGGTCGACCTCCTCGTCGAGGAGGTCGATGATCCGGACGCTGCCGCTGCCCGCGGGCAGCTCGGCGCCCTCGGTGAACGCCTGCCACGCCTTGTCCGCAAGGACGAGATCGTCACCCGCCCCGACCATCAGCACATCGGACGGCGGGCTGTCCCCCGGCACCGGCCGGCGCAGCACCCACAGGTCGGGCGCGCCGCTGGAGGCGGGGGCCGCTCCCGGAGAGAGCGTGATGACGGCCCGCAGCGCCCCCGCGCGCAGCAGGTTGCCCCGGATCCGCCTGCCGGGACGCCTGGCGGCCGCGGTGCCCGGCATCATGACGACCACCAGGCCGCCGGGTTTCACATGAGAGAGGCAGTGCTGCACCCAGGCGAGCTCCGACTCGCCTCGCGGCGGCAGGCCGTACTCCCACCTCGGGTCGCTGGTCAGCTCCTCGTAACCCCATCCGCGCTCGTTGAACGGGGGGTTGCAGACCACCACGTCGGCGAGCTCGCCGGGGAAGGCGTCGGCCCGCAGCGAGTCACCGGCCGTGACGGTGCCCGCGACGTCCGCGAACCGCAGGCAGATCCCGGCCAGACGCGCCGCGCTCTCGTTGAGCTCCTGGCCGAGGGCGCGCGACGCGCCGGCGGCGAGCAGCAGCGTGCCGATCCCGCAGGCGGGGTCGAGGACCGTCGCGCCGGCGGTGCCGCCGAGTCTCGCCATCAGCTCGGCGACGGGACGCGGCGTGGCCAGCAGCCTGCGCGAGTGCAGCTCCAGATAGCGGTCGCAGATGCCCCGGAAGGCCGCCGCGGGGCCCTCGGCCTCGCCCACCTCGGCGATGGCCCTGACCAGGCCGGCGTCCACGGCGACCCCGTCGGGCGCGGCCTCGGGTAGCCGCTTGAGCAGGGAGTCGTCGTCGAGCTCACGCCAGCCGTCCGGATCCTCCCGGAGGGACAGCAGCAGTGTTCCCGCGTAGGCGACGGCGTCGCCCAGCCGGATGTCGTCGGTGCTGGCCCGCAGCCGCTGCCAGAGCCGCTCGATCGGCGCGACCTCGACGTACCGGCCGTGGCGGCGCAGCCACGCCTCGATGTCCGCGAGCGAGAAGGCCGGGCTGCTCGCCGTGCCGCCGACCGGCTGCGGAAAGTCCTCGAACCGCTTGCGCCAGTTGCTCACCGCGGCCCGGCCGACGTCGGCGAGCCGCGCGATGTCGGCCGCGTTGACCGTCACGTCCTCACGACTCATCGTCGTTCCCCCGGAACCCTGCTGTGCGGAACCGTGCTGCCCGGGACCCTGCTGCCCACCGGAGCCGCGCCCACCGGAACCCTGCGCTCTTCCGCCGTGCCGCCCATGCGTATGAACCCCCGGAATCCTTCACGCTCACCAGCATGCCAGGTTCACACCAATCTCGACGGGTGCCGCCAGCTCAGCCAATCCGTCCCCCACACTATCGGAGGGCCCTTCTGCTGGCCTAGCTTCGGACGGTTCTATTTGTTTAGCCGATTCACAGAACGGCCACCCCACGTCCTTGTTACGCTGCCATGTCCGGAAACGCCCTCAAGGGCAAGCGGAGGGATCGGCTCATGGCACCGACGCAGCTGTACCAGGCGCTCCTGCGGGACCCCGGCCGGCCGATCTGGGTGCGGCTGCACCGCGTCTTGTCCGCCTGGGCGCAGTCCAAGGGCTTCCCGCCGCCGGACGCGGGCAGGCCGCGAGTCGACCACGAGCACGCGGGCTCTCGCCTGGTGATGGAGCGGCGCGCCGGGTGCGGTCGCTACATCCTCGAGGAACCGGTGGAAGGCGGACGACTGCGGACCAGAGCGGTGTTCCTCGACGGCGAACCCGGCTGGGTCCTGGTCACGGTCGAGCGGGAGGGGGACACACGGCCGGACGTCCGGGCCCCCGGCTTCGTCCCGGCGTACCTGCGCACCGCGCGCATCACCGACGGCGGGATCCACCTGGTGGACCGCGCGGAGGTGCTGGCGGAGGACGAGGTGCACCGTTTCCTGCGTGTGCTGACCGAGCCCCGGCGCCGGGTTCCCGTCGTGGTGGCGTCGCCCGGCCACGGCGATGAGAACACCTCCCGCGCCGACCGGCTGGCGGAGGCGACGGCCGGAGCCGGAGTCGTCGTACGGCTGGCCGACAGGCGCACCGAACACCTCTTCAACCGTCTGATGGGAGACGAGCTGGCGGTGTACGGCGGCGCGATCCGCACGTACACCGCCCCCTTCGACCCCGCCAGCGAACGCAGTCCCTACCGGCATCCGCCGATGCGGCCCGCCAAGTTACGGGAGGAGGGCGCGCTCGAGAAGATCGCCGACGGCGTGATCGGCCGCGCCTCCGCGATGGATCTGCCTCCCGAGGTCCGGCGGTCCCTGCCCGTCGTACTGCGGGTCCTGGCGGGCCGTGCGGAGGTCGCGGAACTGGACGGAGCGATGGCGCCGCGCCCCACGCCCGTCGACCCCGCACGGGAGGAACTGCGGCGGAAGATGATGGCGCTGACCGTCCGCCCGGCGCCCCCCGCGGCGCCGCCGGTCGCGGCCGGGCCCGAACCGGCGCCGAAGCCCGAGCCCACGCCGGATCCGGCCGCCGTGGTCGCCGAGTCGCCGGGCCCTGATCTCGCGCATCGGGTGGCCGAGATGGTCGTCAAGGCCATGCGCCAGGACCTGGACACCGCGCTCGGCCTGGCCGCGGGCGCCGACACCGGCCGTGACGTGCTGCGCGAGGTCCGCACCCTGGGCCTGCACCTGGCCGGCCTGCGCGAACTGATCGTCCCCGCCCCTCCCGCGGGGAGCGAGGACGATCTGCGCCTCGCACACGAGTTGCTCCGGGAGGAGTACGCCGAGGCCGTCACCGCCGCCCGCGTGCTGGAGGAACGGGTCCGGTGGCTGGAGCGCACCCTCGCCGAGTCGGGGCACCCCGTCTACGGCCTCGCGACGCCCGGCGAGCCCTTCACGCCCGCGAGCCTCGCCGAGACCCTGGTCGAGGCCCGTTCCCGGCTGACCCACCTCGTCATCGGGCCGACCGACGCCGCCGCGGTCCGGCTCGACCACGCCGACCCGGTGCTCAGCCGTACGTGGGCGGCCAAGGCGTGGGACGCGCTGCTCGCGCTGGACGACTTCGCCCGCGCCCGCTCCTCCGGCGAGTTCGCGGGCGGCTTCTACGACTGGTGCACCGACGGTTCCGGCGGCCGGCGGGTGATTCCGACCGGGATGCTGGCCATGCGTGAATCGGCGTCGGTCACCGGCAACGCCAAGTTCAGTCAGCCGCGCACCTTCCCCGTCCCCGCAGAGGTCCACCCCCACGGAAAGATCGTCATGGAGGCCCACGTCAAGCTGCGCGCCGTCGGATATCCGGCACCGCGGATGTACTTCCACGACGACTCGGGCGGCGACACCGGCAAGATCTATGTCGGCTACCTCGGCGATCATCTACCGAACACCCGGACCAACTGAAAAACGCGCACCTGGAACGGGCCAAACGCCTAAATTCCCGGCGGACTGATCGCCTATCATGCTGACCCATGCGTCACGGTCCGCCTCATCAGTACGGTCCCCGCGGATCCGGAGGCGACCTGTCGCGCAAGAGCTTCTGGTGGGCACTCGTGCCGCTGCTCACCTGCGGGCTGGGGACACCCTTCGTCGTCGCCTTCGCCGCCATCCGGCTGAGAGAACGGCGGCTCGCCCTCGCCGCCGGCGGCTACTCCCTGGGGCTCGTCGCCTTCATCGTCGCGACGAACCTGCTGGAGGGCGTTCCCCGAGACGACTGGCGCAACACCGTCACCGCCGTCGTCTGGTTCGGCGGGATGTGGGCCGGGGGGAGCGATTCACACCTTCCTGCTGCGCACCAGGGTCTTCCCCCATGTCGGCACACAGGCGGTGCCGTCCTACCCCGCTCCACCGTCCTACCCCGCTCCGCAGGCCCATCCCGCTCCGCAGGCCTATGCCGCTCCGCGGGCTTATGGCAGTCCGCCGGCCTACCGTGCCCCGGCGACTCCCCCGACCTGGCCAGTGCCGCACGCCTCCGGCGCGTACTCCCAGTACGTCACCGGCGGCCCGCATCCGGCGTCCGGCCGTAGTGCCGGCGTGGCCTGGGTGGGGCCGTACGCGCTGCTCACGAAGGTCGGCGAGGGCGGGCAGGGGACGGTCTACCTCGGCCAGGCGCCGGACGGGCAGCAGGTGGCGGTCAAGATCCTGCACATCAGGATCGGGCCGGACCTGGGTGAGCGGGACGCCTTCGTCAAAGAGGCGCTCGCCGCCCGGCGCGTGCCGTCGTTCGCGACCGCCCAGGTCATCGACGTCGGCGTCGAGGGCGACCTGGCCTACATCGTGAGCGAGTACGTCCACGGCCCCTCTCTCGAACGGCTCGTCAGGGAGCAGGGCCCGCGCAATCCCGACAGCCTCACCAGGCTGTCCATCTCGACGCTGGCCGCGTTACGCGGAATCCACAACGCGGGCATCGTGCACCGGGACTTCAAGCCCGCCAACGTGCTGCTGGGAGCCGACGGCCCGCGTGTGATCGACTTCGGCATCGCGAGGGCGATGGACCGGCTCACCACGAGCGCCGGGACGAAGGGGACGCCTGCCTTCATGTCCCCCGAGCAGGTGCTCGGTGAGCAGGCCGGTCCGGCCTCCGACGTGTTCAGCTGGGGCAGCACGATGTACTACGCCGCCAGCGGCAGGCTGCCGTTCGACGGGCCGTCGGTCTTCGCGGTCTCCCAGCAGATCATGGAGCACTCCCCCGACCTCGCCCCGCTGCCCGCCGCGCTGCGGCGGCCGCTCGCCGCCGCCCTGAACAAGGACCCCCGCACCCGCCCCGCCGCCGCCGACCTGCTGCTGGCGCTGTCCGGCTGACCGCCCTTTCGCGCTGACCGGCCTTCACACGGACGCGGCGTACCGGTGGCCGAGCAGGTCCACCGAAGCAGCCCCAAGCCTGGTCACCACCGGCGCCGGTCATCCCACGCATGCACCCGGTTCGGGCCAGAACGCGGAGAGGCGACATGCATCCTCCGTGAGGCTCGTGTGCGTGATTCAACCAGATCGTCCGCAGTGAGCGCCAGGACCACCGCATAACGAGCAAGGCAAAGCTCTGAGACAGATAGCTTGTGTGTAGCGTTCACATGTGCTCTACTGATCATGCCCGTCGCCAACGTGTGGCGGAGAGGAAGGAGAGCCTGTCCGGTGCACCAGAATCCGCAGCAGTACCCACAGCAGCCCCACCCCCAGCCCCCGGCGCAGCACTACCAGCCGACCGTGATCGTGCAGAAGAAGGGCAACGGCTGTCTGAAGGCCGTGCTCGTCGGCGCGGCCGTGCTCATGATCCTGATCGTCGTCGGCGTCGTTCTCGGCGGCCGCGGCGGCGACTCCGAGGTCAGCCTCACGGAAGGTTCCGCGAAGACCACACACGCGGCCAAGCCCCGGAAAACCCAGGTCGCACCCGGAGTGGGCGAGGTCGTGAAGGACGGCAGATTCGCCTTCAAGGTCACCAAGGTGGAGAAGGGGCTGTCCCAGGTCGGCGAGGGCTTCACGGTCCACAAGGCCCAGGGGCAGTACGTCCTGGTGCACCTGACGGTGAAGAACATCGGCGACGAGGCCCAGATGTTCACCGATTCCGCGCAGAAGCTCATCGACACCAAGGGCCGCACGTTCGACGCCGACTCCGGCGCGGCCGTCTGGCTGCAGGACTCCAACGCGTTCCTGGAGAACATCAACCCGGGCAACAGCGTCAAAGGCTTCCTGCTCTTCGACGTGCCGAAGGGCCTGACCCTCAAGGCCGTCGAACTGCACGACTCGCTCTTCTCCGGCGGCGTCACGGTCTCCCTGCGATGAGGAACTGCTTACGTTGTCCCTGGCCCTTTTTCACATAGTTGGCTTTTGCTTGGCCGCTCGGCTCGGGTAATGCACCCTCCCCCGGGTAACGCGCTCGTATGAATTTCGCCGAATACCAGAATGAGCTGTACGCCCAGGGACGGACCGGCCATCAGCCGCCGTATCCCATGACATTCGCGGAGCTGGAAGACAGGGCGTCGGCCGCGATGAAACCGAAGGTCTGGGGGTATGTGGCCGGCGGCGCCGGTGACGAGCACACCCAGAGGGCCAACTGCGAGGCGTTCTCACGCTGGGGCTTGTATCCGCGTATGTTGGTCGCTCCCACCGAGCGCGACATGTCGATCGAGTTGTTCGGGGTGAAGCTGCCCGCGCCGGTGTTCATGGCGCCGATCGGTGTGATCGGCGTGTGTGCCCAGGACGAGCACGGCGATCTCGCATGCGCGCGGGCCTCCGTCCGGACGGGCGTTCCGTTCTTCGCGGCGACCCTTTCCGCGGATCCCATGGAAGACGTGGCCGCGGTGCTCGGAGACACGCCGGGATTCTTCCAGCTCTACACGGCCCCCGATCGGGACCTGGCCGCGAGCCTGGTGCACCGGGCCGAGGCGGCGGGTTTCAAGGGCATCGCCGTCACCCTCGACACCTGGGTCACCGGCTGGCGGCCCCGCGACCTGCGCGGCTCGAACTACCCGCAGGTGCCCAGCGGATGCCTGAGCAATTACACCAGCGATCCCGTGTTCCGGAGGAGACTGCGCCCCGGCGAGGACGCCACGGAGGCCGCGGTGCGCACGCTGCCCATCTTCGGTGGACCGTTCAGGTGGGACGACCTGGACTGGCTTCGCTCGCAGACCGGGCTGCCGCTGATGCTCAAGGGCATCTGCCACCCCGACGACGTCCGCCGTGCCAAGGACCACGGCGCGGACGCCGTCTACTGTTCCAATCACGGTGGACGGCAGGCCAACGGAGGGCTGCCCTCCCTGGAGTGCCTGCCCGGCGTGCTCGACGCCGCCGACGGGCTGCCGGTCCTGTTCGACTCGGGCGTACGCAGCGGCGCCGACGTCATCAAGGCGCTGGCGCTGGGCGCCACCGCGGTGGGGATCGGTCGTCCGTACGCGTACGCGCTGGCGGTCGGCGGCGTCGACGGGGTGGTGCACGTGCTGCGCTCCATACTGGCCGAAGCGGACCTCATCATGGCGGTCGACGGATATCCCACCCTGAAGGACCTCACGCCCGAGGCGCTACGCCGCGTGGGATGACCGGCGGAACGCCCGAGCTCATGGGGTCTCCTCACTTACGGCGATCAGCTCCTGGAGGCGCCGGGCCTCTCTGACGAAGGCACCGTCGCCGGCCCGCCGCGCGACCGCGGCCAGCCGTGGAATCGGTGAACGGGCTCCGGTGAGGGAGGCGGCGGTCGCGGCGATCCCGAGCAGGCCGGTCATGCCGGTGCGAGGCCGCTCCCGGCCTTCGGGCAGGAGTTCGGCGAGCATGCGCGCGGCGGCGGCCCAGACCTGAGCATGCGCACCCGCCGCCAGGGCGTCGCCGAGAGCGGTGACGACGCGGCCGAGCCTGACCATGTCAGCCGCGGCCAGGACGGACAGGAACCCTCCGAGGTCGCCGCCGTCGAGGTCGCCGCGGGCGGCGTGGACCAGCAGCGCGTCGACCGCGACGCCCCGCGCGCCGTCGTCCTCACATCCCAGACCGTGGGCGAGCACGGCGGCGGTCACTCCGCCCACCGGTCCCTGCCCGCAGGCCAGCCGGTGAAGCGGCGCCAGATCGGCCCGGCGGGATCCGACCAGCGGGGGCAGCCGCGGCAGGATCCAGGCGGTGATCACCTCCCGGTGCGACGGCATGAGCAGGGGCCACCAGTCCATCCTCTGGGAAGCGAGGTTCACGGCGTCGGCGGGCTCGACCACGCACATGCGCCGGACGAGGTCCGGCAGGTCCTCCTCGCGGGGCCGCACGACAGGGAAGACCCGTGTGACGACCGTGGCGGAGCCTTCATACAAGGGGAGCCGCACAACCCGGTGGCCGCTCACCGGGTCGGCGAGCCCGCCCCGCCGCAGCCACGCCGCGAGTTCCCACCCGGCGGCCGATGTCAGCGTCCCTGCCCGGACGGCCGCCGCCGGGGGGATCGTCCGCGGCAGTCGCAGGAGCGCCTGCTGAAAGTCGGCGTCCAGTGGCTCTGCGCCGGCCGCTTCGAGCCGCTCCATGCGCTCGACCAGCGTCATCGGGTCGATGTGCCCGGACTCGACGGTGGGCGTGGCCAGCAGGACCGGCACGTGCGCGGTCTCGAGCGCACGGACGACCTCTCTCAGGCGCGTCACGACGAGCGTGTCGGGCACCGGGTCCCACTCATGGGGAGGGTAGGACCTCACCCCTTCGCGAAACCTTCTGGCGGTCTCGGGCGCCACCGCGGCGAGCACGGCGCGGACCGTCAGCAGACGCGGGTCCTCGTCCATCCCGCCGATGCCGAGGGCGGCGGGCTCGGCGTCGAACAGGGCCGGCCAGTCCGCGCGGAGCACCGGCTCGACGACCGCGCGCACCGCCTCACGGTCGCGGTGGACGAGCGTCACCAGCCCGGCGAGCAGCCGCTCGACCGTCAGCGGGTCCCGCGCGGTGACGACCAGCTCGGCGAGCTCCTCCGGCGACTCGACGGCAGGGACCGGATCGGCCCCCTCGACCGGCGGGGCCGGCAGGGCGACCGGCACGGGGACGGGCGGAGCGTCCAGGCGGAAGACCGGAGCCAGCCGGTCCCGCAGATCGGCGGGGAGAGCGTCTGCCGCCGCGCGGACGGCGGCATGACCGTCCTCGTCCGCGCGGGCGGCCAGCCGTGACGCCGCCGCGGCGGCGCGTTCGGCGATGTCGCGGTGAACGCTGCCGAAGGCCGCGGTCACCGCTCGCAGAGCGGCGCCGGTCCGCCCCGGCCGGCCGCGGGTGCCGGCCTCCGCCCAGGTGAGAGCCGCCCGGACGTGTTTCTTCTCCGGACGGAACATCAGCGTCTCGGTCGCCTCGGCGAACAGCTCGTCGGCAAGCAGCCCTGCGGCGTCCGCACGCCGCAGCTCGGTCACCGCGAGCTGAACGACCGGTCCCGGGGCGGTGGGCACCAGCCGCACCAGATCTCCGACGGGGATCTCCCGCGGGTTCGGCCGCAGGGCGGCGTAGAGGTCGGTGAACGGCCGGGTCTCACCGTCGTAGAACGCGCCGGCGCAGCCTTCCAGCAAGGCGCCGCGCTCGAGCACGCCGTCGCCTGCCCGGCGCGCGACCGCGGCGGCCCACGCGGCGACCGGGTCTCCCGCGCCGCGTAGCCGCGCCGCCAGGCCTCTGCCGCGCAGCAGGCTCCCGGCCAGATGACGGGTCAGCCGCTCATCGGCGACATCGCCGCCGCGGTCGGCCACGGCATACAACCAGCCCAGCACGAAGGTGGCATCGCCGGGCGGCTCGATGCCGTCCTCTTCCGCCAGGCGGGCCGCCGGAAACCACGCCGACAGGCGGTGCGCCCGTCCGCCGTCGGCCTCGTCCCTCCACACATGCTCTTCCGCCAGGCGGCGGACGAGTTCCGCCCGCCACCGCGCCGGCCTGTCGCGCAGCAGGCGGGCGATGCGGCGGGCGTCGTCCTGGTGCCCTTCGAACAACCACAGGCTGGGACGCGTGAGCCAGTCCGCGACCTCGGCCGCGGTGTCGAAACAGGCCGCGGCGGCCGCTCGAAGCGCGGGCGCCTGCGGGTCATGCGGTGGGCCGTCCCACCATCCCCTCCCGAGCCCGCCCTGTGCGGCGAACGTCCGCAGGTGCCCCGCCAGTGGGCGCTTCGCCTCGTCGCCCGCCCGTTCGAGCAGATCGGCCGTCCTATCCGCGTCGCCCGCCCTGATGCTGTCGGCCAACCCGGGCGGCTGCACGGCTCGCCGGGTGATCGCGGCCCAGAAGCTCATCGGCTCACCTGCCGCTGAAGGCGGCGGGCCTCCTGGACCAGCCGGCTGGATCCCCCGCGCGCCGCCGTTTCGGCCAGCCCGGGGACGTCGCCGCGCTCTCCGCTGAGGGCGGCCGCCTTCACCGCGACCGCGAGCAGCTCCCCGAGCCCGGCCCGGGGCCTGTCCCCCGTGCGGGGAAGCAGCGGAGGCAGCGCCGTGAGGAGAGCCCGCCACACCTGCGCGTGGGCGCCCGCCGTCGTCGCCTCGTCCAGCGCGGAGGTGATGCGGTTCAGCTTGACCAGGCCCGCGTCGGCCAGCCCCGCGACGGCCCGGCCGAGATCTCCCGCCGGTAGGTGTCCGCGTGCCGCCAGGGTGATGAGGGCGTCGACGGCCGCGGCCCGCTGGCCGGGATGCCTGTTCCCCATCCCGATGGCGAGCGCGCTCGCGGTGGCCGGGCCCACCGGCCCGTCGCCGTGCGCAAGCGCGGCGAGGACGTGGCCCCCGCCCCGGGTGTCGTCGATGCCGAGGGCGAGGGTCTCCAGCAGGTGGGCGGCGACGACCTCACGGTGGGAGGGCATGACGGCCGGCCACCACAACGCCTCCCCGGCGTCGTGCAGGATGCGCCGCGACCCGGTGCAGAGTTCGGCGACGGGCCGGGGAACACCGGCCGGTGGCGTGATCTCGACGAACACCTCCCCGTAGTGGTCCGGGCCGCTGTCCGCGTCCGGCCGCTGCGCCGCCTCCATTTCCACGATCACCTCGGGGTCGGGCAGCCCGCCCCGCCGCAGCCACTCCGCCAGGACCCGGCCCGCCTGTGAGGTCAGTCCTTCGGCACGTACGACGGCCCGTGACTCGATCTCGCGCGGCAGCCGGAGGAGCGCCTGGTGGAAGTCGGCCTGCAGCGGCTCGGCGCCCTCCAGGCGCTCCATCCGCTCGACCAGGATTTCCGCATCGACGTGGCCGGTGGGGGCGGTCGGTGTGGCCAGCAGCACCGCCACACTGCGGCCCCTCTCCAGCATCTCGACGACTTCCCGCAGCCGGCGCTGGACCAGCAGCTGGATCGCCGGCTCATACTCGGGATGGCTGCGGTGGTAGCCCGCGAGCAGAGCCGAGAGCTTCCTGCTGTCGGCGGGCGCGACGACCGCCAGCGCGCACCGCATCAGCAGCGCGTGGGTGTTCCGCCCGAAGCCGCTGATGCCGTACACGTAGGTGGCCGGGTCGAACGGCCGGCGCCAGCGCTTGTCGCACCACGGCCGCAGTGCCTGCGACACGGCGTCCCTGTCACGGTGCGTCAGCTCGACGAGCGCGGCGAGGATGCTCTCGAACTGCGGCTGCCCGGTCCGCCAGTCCAGCGCCTCGATCTCCCAGGCCAGTTCGCCGGGCGAGCCGAGCGTCGCCGGCAGGGCGGGCAGCGGGTTCACCACCAGAGCGGCCGGGGTCATCGGCGGCGGCTCGTCGGCCTCCACCACACCGGCGACGGCCGCGATCTTCTCCCGCAAGTCGGCGGGAAGCCGGGAGGCCGCCGTACGGACCGCGTCGAGGGCCGGGCCGGACGCGTGCGGGGCGAATTTGACCGCCAGGCGCACGGCCCGGTCCCGCAGCGCGGGGGTGTCCTGGTCGAGCACGGCCGCCAGCGCCACTTCCGCGGCGTCGGCCCTGGACGGCGCGGCGCCGGCGATCCACCGCAGGGCGGCCGTGACGTACTTCTTCTCCGGCCGGAACGCCAGCGCCTCGACCGCCTCACCGAACGACTCGTCACCCAGCAGGCCCGCCTCGTCGAGGCGGCTCAGCTCCTCCAGCACGAGCTCGACGAGCGGCGGCGCGGCCGACGGCAGGAGCCGGACGAACTCGACGGCGGGAATCTCCTCCGGCTCGGGCCGCAGCCTGCGCCACAGCGTCGCGAACGGGGCGATCTCCTCGGCGCCGCCACCCGCCAGGAACCGCTCCACGCATCCGCCGACGAGCACCCCGCGCGGCACCCGGCCCTTCTCGGCGAGCGCGACCAGGGCGGCGACGACGCCCTGGTCGCGGTTCCGGACCAGATCCCAGGTCAGCGCCGCCGCGACGCCCGCGGCCCGGAACACCCGGGGGAGCAGACGGCCGAGCAGCGGGTCCACGGCGAGCGCGTCCAGGGTGCCCTGGTTCGCTCCGTGACGCCCGATCAGCCGCCACAGCCACCCGACGGTGAACGCGTCGTTGTCCGGCGGCTCGGCACCCGTCTCCAGCACCAGGCCCGCCGCCAGGTCCCACCCCGGGACACCGCTGTCCAGCAGCCGCGACGCGGACCTCGACGGCGACCGCAGCCGCTCCACCAGCCGGACGGCCAAGTCCTCGCGCCATGTGGCCGGCCGGTCCCCGATCAGCGCCAGGATGCGGGCGGCGTCGGCCTCGGGCCGGCGCACCCAGCGCAGGTCACGCCGGTTCAGCCAGGCCGCGACCTGCGCCGCACCGCTCAGGCAGGCGGCCCCCGCGAGGCGGAACATCTCCGTCTGATTCTGGATCCAGAGTTGGCCCTCCCACCCCTGGGCCAGCCGCTCGGACAGGTATCCGGGGAGCCGCGCGGCGACCGCCCGCCGGCCATCCTCGTCGAGGGTGGCCAGGAAGCGCGCCATCTCCGTGTCGTCGCCCGCCTCGATGCGGCTAGCCACCTCCTTCCAGGGATTCATCGCGCGCCGCCCTCCGGAGCCGCCCCGCCCTGGTCGCGCACCTGCTGGGCGGCCAGGACGTGCTTGCACGGGCCGCGGCTGCCCCGGAAGTCGGCGTACCAGGGGCACGTGCAGACCGGGCCGTCCGAGGTAAGCCGCACCCGCCGCTCCCCCACCACCGCCGTGTCCGGCGCGGTGAAGCGGACGGCTCCCCGCTTCACCAGGTCCCGGGCCGCCTTCAGCCGCGGATTCATCGCCGCCACCCGGCCGGGGTCGTAGGGAAGCTCACGATGGAAGTGCGCCGCCTCCGCCACGTCGTAGCCGACCCGTCCCGCCGTGCCGAGCTGGGTCAGCGCGGCGCGGAGCCGGTTCCTGGGCAACCCGGATCGCTCCGCCAGCAGGTCGGCGTCCAGGCGGGGCTCGAACGACAGCATTGCCCCGACCAGGCCGGCGTCCTCCTCCGCGTGCGCGGTGGCCAGGTCGCCCAGCACCGCGCCCTCCCCGGAAAACCCTCTGCGGGCCTCCGGCGACAGGGTCAGCACGTAGCGCATGCCGGGGAGCTCCAGCTCCCACGCGCTCGCGACCGGAAGGCCGTGCGCGGGGACTGCCGGGCCGTACACCCTCAGGCCGGTGGCGAAACGCAGCAGAGGGAGCAGGCTGGCCAGCCGTTCGGGGCCGGGCAGGCAGACGGCGCCCGCCGCCGGACGGGCCGACAGACGCAGCGACCTTCCGGCGGGCACCGCCCACAGCACCCCGCGCCTGGGCAGCGACCGCAGGAAACGCACCGCCTCCGGCCCGGTCGTCTCCGCGCGCAGGTCGAACCCCGATGCGATGACCTGCACCTCCGCGAAGCCGCGCACCCACCGCTCGGGCAGCGGCACCTTCTTCTCCACCACCGCGCCATCGAGCGTGGTGGCCACCAGTTCCTCGGCGCCGACCCGCAGATGCAGAGGATCGCCGCCGCCCACCCGGACCAGCGCCCGCCGCAGCGGGTCGTTGACGTCCACGTTGGTCGTGCCCAGCTCGACCACCTCGCCGTCGAGGCCCTGCTGCAGCACGTCCAGCCGGGCGTACACGCCGCCGCAGGCGGAGAAGGACTCGAAGCGCAACCGGTCGCCGTTGCACGTCACGACCGGATCGCGCACGATCCCGGTGGGGCGGGCGTCGTAGTAGCGGGCCCGGGCCACATCGGCGACTCCGAGCAGTCCGGCCGCCGCCGGCGCCGCCCGAGTCAGCAGCCCGCTGAAGAACGCGGGATGGGAAGCCGGTCCGCTGGGGGTCACGCCTCCCGAGGTGGACAGGTCGAGCAGACCGGAGGACAGGTCCAGCTCCGAAGAGCGCACATAGGAGTACGCCAGCACCGCATCAGCCATGGCCCGGGACGCTACAGATCAGGACCGACAGATCATGACCGGCACTCCGCCGGCGGACGGAATGTCGGTGGCGGCAGGCAGACTGCGGCCATGAGGAACGGCGACCTGGCACGCCTGGCCGTCGCGCCCATGACGCGGGCGGACTGCCGGGCTTACGCCGGCCTCGCCCCGGAAGGATGAGCGATCGTCCGGGACGACGGCACAAACCCGGGTGTGGCGGATATCGCGGTCAGGCGGTCGCGCCGGGCAGCCCCTGACCGGCGATGAGCGGTTCCAGGGTCAGGCCCGCGTGTTCGCGCTGGATCGAGCGCATGCGCCACTGGTCGGCGAAAACGGCGAGCAGTGCCTGGTCGCGGCTGCGGGTCAGCACCTCCGCGCCGCGCTGGCGCCGCAGCACCTCGGCGGACTCGGCGTCGGTGCGGAGGGCGAGCGTGTATTCCAGCCGGTCGAGGACGATCTCCGCGCCGAACTCGGTGGCCAGGCGGTGTTGCACGACCTCGAACTGCATGGGCCCGACCGCCGCGAGCACGGGGGCCTGGTCGCCGCGCAGGTCGGAGCGCAGCACCTGGATCACCCCCTCGCCGTCGAGCTGGTCGATGCCGCGGCGGAACTGCTTGGCCTTGGCCGTGCTGCGGGAGCGTGCGACGGCGAAGTGCTCGGGGGCGAAGCTGGGGATGGGCGGAAACTCCACCGGCTTGCCCTCGTAAAGGGTGTCTCCCGGCCGCAGCGCGGTGGCGTTGACCAGCCCCACCACGTCACCGGGGTACGCCTCGTCGATGGTGGCGCGTTCCTGGCCGAACACCGACTGGGCGTACTTGGTGGCGAACGGGCGGCCGGTGGCGGCGTGGGTGAGCACCATGCCGCGCTCGAACCGGCCCGAGCAGACCCGGACGAACGCGATGCGGTCGCGGTGGGCGGGGTCCATGTTGGCCTGCACCTTGAAGACCAGGCCGGAGAACGGCGCGTCCAGCGGCTGGGCCGCGCCCTCGACGTCCGCCCGGGGCGCGGGGGCGGGGGCGAGGTCGACGAGCACGTCAAGCAGCCGGGCCACGCCGAAATTGGACAGCGCCGCGCCGAACAGCACCGGCGTGGACTCGTGCGCCTCGAACGCCTTCTGGTCGTGCTCGGCGCCGATCGCGGCGAGCAGGTCGGCCTCCTCCCCCGCACGGGTCCAGTCGGCGCCGAGTTCGGCCGCGGCCTGCTCGGGGGTCAGATCGGTCTCCAGGGCCTTGGTGGCGCCGCCGGGAGTGCGGGTGTAGCGGACGATGCGGCCGGCCAGCCGGTCGACCACGCCGTGGAAGTTCCCCGCGGTGCCGATCGGCCAGGTGATCGGCGTGGGACGCAGGCCGGTGCGCTCCTCGATCTCGTCGAGCAGCTCCAGCGGTTCGCGGCCGGGCCGGTCCCACTTGTTGACGAAAGTGATGACGGGGATGCGGCGGTGGCGGCAGACCTCGAACAGCTTCATGGTCTGCGGCTCCATGCCCTTGGCCGCGTCGAGCAGCATGACCGCGCAGTCGACCGCGGCCAGCACGCGATAGGTGTCCTCGGAGAAGTCCGCGTGGCCGGGCGTGTCCACCAGGTTGAACACGTGGTCGCGGTAGTCGAACCGCAGCGCGGCCGAGGTGATGGAGATGCCGCGGGCCCGCTCCATCTCCATCCAGTCGGACGTCACGCCCCGCCGGCCGGCCTTGCCGTGCACGGCGCCCGCCTGGGTGATGGCGGAGGCGTGCAGGGCGAGCGCCTCGGTCATCGTGGACTTTCCGGCGTCCGGGTGGCTGATCACCGCGAACGTGCGGCGGCGCGCCGCCTCACTCGTGACGGCGCTCATCGCCGGGCCTCCCGGCCGGCGCGGGCGCGGGTCGTCGTGGTGCGGTTGTACGTGCAGGCCATCCGGGCTCCCAAACAGCGGTGGACGGTTGAGGTTACCGCGCCGCGGGCCGCGCTCCGGAATCGGCGGCGCCCGGCCCGCGCCCGCGGATGGTGGCACTCGCGATACCGGCATCGGCCGATTCTGGCCCTCCCCGCCGCGGCCGGGGAGGCTCTGACCGGGACTCCCCCACCAGACCAGGAGACGAAGCATGTCCTCTCTCGTTACGGAACCGGCCGGGACAATCGTGCGAGGGCGCCGCCGCTGGCTCGCCCTTCCGGTGATCCTCGTCGGCACCTTCATGACGATCCTCGACTTCTTCATCGTGAACGTCGCCATCCCCTCGGCCCAGGCCGAGTTGCGCGCCACCGACGCGCAGATCCAGTTCGTGGTCGCCGGATACGGCATGGCGTACGCGTCGAGCCTGATCACCGGCGGCCGTCTCGGCGACCTGTACGGCAGGCGCAGGGTGTTCGCGATCGGGCTGGCGGGGTTCACCGTGGCGTCGGCGCTGTGCGGCCTGGCGACGGGCCCGGTGATGCTCGTGGCCGCCCGCGTCCTCCAGGGGGTCGCGGCGGCGCTGATGTTCCCGCAGGTCCTGTCGGTCATCACCGTCACCTACACGGGCGGCGACCGGCCCAGGGCGTTCGCGGGGTACGGCGCCGCGCTCGGCCTGGCCACGGTCGGCGGTCAGGTCCTCGGCGGCCTGCTCATCGCGGCGGACGTGCTCGGCCTGGGCTGGCGCGCCTGCTTCCTGGTGAACCTGCCCGTCGGCGTGGTCACGCTGCTCCTGCTGCGCCTCGTGCCCGAGTCGCGCTCCGAGACCGCGCGGGGGCTCGACCTGGCGGGTGTGGCCCTCGTCGTGCCCGCCCTGCTGCTCCTGCTGGTGCCGCTCGTGGAGGGCAGGCAGGAGGGGTGGCCGGGCTGGACGTTCGCGTCGCTGGCGGCGAGCGCGGTGATGTTCGCCCTGTTCGCGGTCCAGCAGCTGCGCCTGTCGCGGGCAGGCGGCACCCCGCTGGTGGAGCCGTCGTTGTTCCGGTCCCGGTCGTTTCTGACCGGCCTCGCCACCGTGCTCGCGGTCTACGGCGGCATGGCCTCGTTCATGCTCGTCATCGCGCTGTACGTGCAGGACGGGCTGGGCCGATCCCCTCTCGGCGCCGGCCTGGTGTTCCTCCCGATGGGCGTGGCGTTCTTCGCCACCTCGGCGAACGCCGCGCGGTTCACCCGCCTGCTGGGCCGCCGTACGCTCACGACCGGCGCGGTCCTCATCGTCGCCGGGGAGGGCTGCCTCACGCTGGTCACCCGGGACGCCGGCGCGGGGGTGAACCTCCCGCTGTACGAGGGGTTGATGGCGGTGGCTGGAGCCGGGATCGGCATGGTCGGCGCCCCGCTGCTGTCGCAGGCGCTGTCCGGCGTCGGCTCCGGCAGCGCGGGCTCGGCCGCCGGCGTGCTGTCCACCGTGCAGCAGATGGCCGGGGCGCTCGGCGTCGCGATGATCGGGATCGTCTTCTTCGGCGTCCTCGGCGGCGGCTCCTCCCCCGTCGCGTACGGCAGGGCGTTCGCGGCGAGCCTGGTCTGCCTGGGGGCACTGGCGGCGGCCGCCGCGGTGCTCACGGTGCCGGACCGGTGGTGGGGCGGGGCGGGCTCTTCTTCGGGATCGCCGGCTTCGCGATGATGGACGGACACGGGCGACCGGCGGGGGGCTGATGGGCGAGACCGGGCACGACAACAGGCGCGAGCTGGCGCGGTTCCTGCGCGACCGTCGCTCCCGGGTGGCGCCGCAGGACATGGGACTGCCCGTGGGACCCCATCGCCGGACGAAGGGGCTGCGGCGCGAGGAGGTCGCCGTGCTGGCCGGCCTCAGCCCGACCTGGTACACCTACCTGGAGCAGGGCCGCGACATCAATCCCTCGCCCGCGGTGCTCGACAGCCTGGCCCGCGTGCTCGGTCTCAGCGAGGACGAGCGCCGCTACGTCCACCTGCTCGCGCGCACCCGGCCGGTCGCCGCGGACGGATCCGTTGTGGACGGAACCGTCGTGGACGGGGACCTCGTCGCGCGGCTGGTCGAGGCCGCCGGGCAGGGCCCCTGGCCGCTCTACGCCGGCAACCGGTATGGCGACGTCGTGGCGTGGAACCAGGCGGCCGCGCGGTGGTACACGGACTTCGGGCGGCTGCCGGACGCACGCAGGAACATCCTGTGGTGGCTGCTGACCGACCCCGAGGCCAAGCGCCGGCTGCCCGGCTGGCACGGCGACGCCCTCGACGTCGTCGCCCGGCTGCGCACCGCCTACCCGCCGCTGGCGGGCGACCCGAGGATGAGCGCACTGGTGACCGGCCTGAGCGAGGCCAGCCCCGAGTTCCGCCGCTGGTGGGACGAGCGGCACGTCCACGGTCCGCGCCTGCGGCCCCGCACGATCACGGCCCCCGGTCTGGGGACGCGGACCTTTCACCTCACCCTGGCCGACGTCGTCGACAGCGCGGGGCACTCGCTGGTGTTCCATCTGCCCGCGCCGGACGGCGGGGAGCCCGAGGGCTGAGGCCGGGTCAGAGGCGCTCGACGACAGTCACGTCGTCGCCGGACCGGCCGACCAGGACGGCGTTCCGGTCCCCGCCGTCCGGAGGTCCGAAGACCTGTTCAGCGGGCGGCGGCCGGGCCCGGGGACCGGCTCATTCGCCGGCTGACACCGGTGCGGAGCCTGTCCCCTCACCGCTCCATCCTGTACCGGCTCAGTTCCCAGGGGTCGTGGGCGGAGAAGACCTCCACCTCGCCCGCGTGGTCGCGGACGAGTGCGCGCAGCCGGTCGCGGTTGCGCAGCCGCAGCGTCGCGTCGACCTGCGAGCCGGTCTGCACGATGTCCAGCAGCGGGTGCGGCTGCGGCTCCCCCGCCCGCAGCTCGCCGTGGTGGAAGTACGCGTCGCCCGCGTGCAGCAGCCACCGGTCGCCGTCACGCACGGCCACCGCCGCGTGCCCGGCGGTGTGCCCGCCGAGCGGCACCAGCAGGAACTCCGGCGGCAGCCCCTCCGGCTGCCGTACGCCGCCGAAGCCGAGCCACTCCTCCCCCCGGCCGGGCTCGTACGTCACCCAGTGCGGCCGGTGGGCCCAGTGCGCCGGGCGGTAGCGCCGGCTGGGGGCCTCGGCCATCGCGGCGGCCAGTTCCTCCTCCAGGACGTGCACCCGGGCGTGCTGGAAGTCCGGCAGGCCGCCGGAGTGGTCGACGTCGAGGTGGGTCAGCAGGATGTGCCGCACGTCGGCGGGGGCGTACCCGAGCCGCTCGACCTGGCGTACGGCGGTCTCGGCCGGGTCGAGCAGCGGCTCGGCCATCTCCGTCCACTCCCGTTCGAGCGAGCCCGCCGGGTCGCGTACGTCGCCGAGACCGAGCCCGGTCTCCACCAGCACCAGGCCGTCGTGGTCGGTCTCGACGAGCAGGCAGTGGGACACCGCGTGCGCGGGCGCCAGGTCGTCATACACGGGCTCGATCTTCCGCATCGAGCCGCAGTTGAGGTGGTGGATCTTCATGCGGAGCCCTTTCCCCGGACGGTGCCGTCGACCAGAGCGCCGATCCGCCGCGTGACCGAGTGGATGACGCCGGTGTCGCGGCGCACGCGGGCCAGCAGCAGCGCCCCCTGCAGGGAGGACAGCACCAGGTCGGCGAGCGCCTCGGCCTCGCCCACATCGTGCTCGCGCAGGTAACGGGTCAGCCCGTTCAGCCAGGAGGCGTACGCCGCGTCGCAGGCCGACCGGATGGGCTCGCTGGCACCGGCGGCTTCCAACGCCACCGTGGCCACCGGACACCCCTCCTGAAACTCCGACTGCTCGAGGTCGTGGGCGAGCAGATCGCCGATCAGGGCGATCGCCTCGGCCGGGCCGGAGGCGGCGGACACGGCGGCCGTGATCCGCTCCCCCAGGTCGCCGCCGGACAGGGCGACCGCCTCGGCGGCCAGCTGCTCCTTGCCCTCCGGGAAGTGGAAGTACAGCGAGCCCTTGGGCGCCCGGCTCTCCGCCAGCACCTGGTTGAGGCCCGTGGCGTTGTAGCCCTGCCGCTGGAAGAGCCCGGCGGCCGTGCGCAGGACGCGCTCGCGCGTGTCGTTCCTTCGCGTCATGCGGATCACACTAGACCGACCGGTCCAGTAGATGCAACTAGACCGGTCTACATAGTTGCCGGACCGTCTACTGCCTGATCCTCCCCCACGAGCTGTTCGCCGAGGCCCGTGCGCCGGTAGCGCAACCGGCGGCCGTCCCGTTCGCCGGTCACCAGGCCGGCGTCCCTGAGCGTGGTCAGGTGATGCGAGGCGGTCGCCGGAGCCAGCCGAAGGGCGGCGGCGACCTCCCCCGTGCTGAACGGCTCGGCCAGCAGAGCGAGCACGGCCGCGCGGGTCGGGCCGAGCAGGGCGGCCAACGCCGCCGGCGGCTCGGCCGGCACGGGCCGGTCCCACAGCCGGCCGTGGCCGCCGGGCGCGTACCACAGGGCCCTGCCGGTCGGGGAGTCCGTCATCGTGTACACATGCGAGCCGGTGAAGCCGGTGGGCAGCAGGGTCAGCGGGTGCCCGTCGAGGCCGAACTCCCCATCCTTGGCGTACGCGAGCCGCAGCGCCTCGCCGTCCCAGTCCAGCCGGGGATGCAGGTCCGCCAGCAACGCCCGCGGCCCGCGCTCGGCGGCGAGCAGGCCGCGGCGGGTCAGCTCGCCCTCCGCGAGCGCGCGCAGGCGCGGCCAGCTCGGCGCGATCGCCAGCGCGAAATAGCGCCTGACCTCCCGCACCGTCGCGGCCAGCGCCGCCGCCGGGTCGGCCGCGAACCGCTCGATCTGCGCCGGCGCCCGGTGCCCCGCCCAGGCCCGGTCCACCTCGTACGCGGCCCGGTCGAGCGGGGTGGCGGCCACCACCCGCAGCTCCTGTTCCAGGGTCGGCCGGGCGGCGACGGGCGCGGGAGTGAGGAAGTCCGGCACATAGCCGGTGGGGCCGGGGACCAGCGCGCCAAGGGTGGTCAGGCCCCGCAGCAGCGGCTCGGCCCTGGCCCGCCAGGACGCGGGGACCAGGCGCGCAGAGCGGGACCGCAGCGCGAGGCAACTGGCCACGACCTCCGCCATCGGGCTGTGCGCGAACCTGAGCCGCAACAGGTCGGCGGGGGCGAACTCGATCCGGATCACCTGTCCATTCGAGCACGCTCGAACGGTTAGCGGAGAGCAGCCCCCGGTTCCTACGGTCGGCGCATGGAATACACCCGTCTGGGGCGGACCGGCCTGCTCGTCAGCCGCATCTGCCTGGGCACGATGAACTTCGGCTGGCAGATCGGCGAGACCGAAAGCCACGCGATCCTCGACCGGGCGTACGAGGAAGGCGTGAACTTCGTCGACACCGCGAACATGTACGGCCGGGAGACCGGCGACGGCCTGAGCGAGCGGTTCATCGGCCGCTGGTTCGACAGGGCGGGCCACCGGGACCGGATCGTGCTGGCTACGAAGGTGTACGCCCCGATGACCGAGTGGCCGAACGACGGCGGGCTCTCGGCCCGCCACATCATCGCGGCCTGCGAGGCGTCGCTGCGCCGCCTGCGGACCGACTGGATCGACCTCTACCAGATGCACCACGTGCAGCGGGACACCCCCTGGGAGGAGGTCTGGCAGGCCATGGAAACGCTGGTCGTCCAGGGCAAGGTGCGGTACGTCGGTTCGTCCAACTTCGCCGGCTGGCACCTCGCCCGTGCGCAGGCGGCGGCCGAACGGCGCAACTTCCTCGGCCTGGTCTCGGAACAGTGCAAGTACAACCTGCTCACCCGGCACGTCGAACTGGAGGTGCTGCCCGCGGCGATCGAGCTGGGCATCGGGATCCTGCCCTACTCGCCGCTGCACTTCGGCGCGCTGTCCGGGGCGCTGCGCAAGCAGCGCGAGGGCGCGGGCGGCCGCAGCGTGCTGCACGCCCCGGAGCGGGTCGAGCCGCACCGGGCGGCGATCGAGGGCTACGAGAAGCTGTGCGCCGAGATCGGCGAGGAGCCCACCACGGTCGCGCTCGCCTGGCTGCTGTCACGGCCCGGCGTGACCGCCCCGGTCATCGGGCCGCGCTCGCCCGGGCAGCTCGACCTGCCGCTGACCGCGCTGCGTACCGAGCTGTCGGCCGGGACCCTGGCCCGGCTGGAGGAGCTGTTCCCGCCCGTCGGGAACGGCGGCCCCGGCCCGGAGGCCTGGGCCTGGTGAGACTCCGCCCCGGCCGCGACGCGGGGGCGGCGGCCGGGCCACGGTCAGCTGAGCCACGGTCAGCCAGACACTTCGACCCGGTGCACGAGTGCTCGATTCCCCGCTTACCGCTCAATGAGCCCACGAGCAGCCTTTGAGATGTTTTCTGCCGCGTTTCCCGCCTTGTTTGGCGCGCGTTTCCGCTGCTCTCCCCGTATGCCTGTAGCTCCAACAAATCACGTTGCACGGTTGCCAGAGGTGTATTGGCAAGGAAAGAATTGGTACAGGCTTTCGAATGAATGGGGGGCATGATGGATCTGTTCGACCGGAACCATGACCACTCTCATCGTTCGGATAATGCCGACGGCGACTGGTGGGATCGGTTGACCGCCCGTTCAGCCGATACTGCCGGGGCCGCTTCCGCGGCTGGTTCCAGTGGTGCGGCGGGTTCTGCTTGTGCCGATGCTGGCGCTGCTTCGGGTGGTTTCGGTGCTGCCGCCGATGGTGCCGGGGTTGGTTCGGCTGGTGCCGGGTCTGCCGGGTCTGTCGGGGATGCCGGTGGTGGTGCGGGTCGGGGCCGGGGCCGTTCGTCGGGGGTCCGGTCGTCGTGGGTGTTGGTGGCCTCGTTGCGGGAGTCGGCGCAGGCGTTGGCGTTGGCTCCGGTTGCGGACGATGCCGGTGTCTGCCTGGCCGAGGCCGAGGACTTGATGTTCGTGCGGGATCGGATCACGTCGGCGTTGGCGGATCGGGTGGGGCGGGTGCATCGGGCGGGGCAGGCTAGGCAGCATGGGCATGCCTCGACCCGCAGTTGGTTGCGTACCGCGGGTGGGTTGAGTGTGGCGGGGGCGGGCCGGCTGCTGACGTTGGGCGTGCAGTTGGCGCGGTTGCCGCGGGTGCGGGAGGCGTTTGCGGGCGGGGGGTTGTCGGCGGGGGTGGTGGAGGCCATCTGTATGGCTACCGAGCATCTGACCGGTGAGCAGGTGGGGCTGGCTGAGCCGATTTTGTTGGAGTTGGCGGGCCGGGCGGGGCCGGCGGAGGTGGCCAGGGCGGGCCGGTATCTGCGGGCGGTGCTGGACCCTGATGGGGACGAGCGTGATGAGCGGGCCGATTACGGGCGGCAGTTTCTGCGGGTTCGTCCGGGTAAGGGGGGTGGGCTGGAGGGGGAGTTTTATCTGCCTCGTGAGGCGGCCGCCCGGTTGCGGGCGTTGCTGGACGCCTATGCCCGGCCCCGGGCAGAGGGTGATGACCGGCCGCTGCGGGTACGCCAGGCCGATGCGTTGATCGCGTTGCTGGAGCAGAAGATCGTCGCCGAGCTTCTGGTACTGGTCAACGCCGAGTCCCTCCCCACCGACCCGGTCACCGACACCGCCCCTGACCCGGTCGACGATCCCGTCCCCGACACCGTCCACGACCAGGGCGACCAGGGCGACCAGGACGACCAGGACGACGAGGCCAAGCACCCCGGGGGCGCCACCGACGCCGGTGACACGGAGGACGTCGGCGCCAGCGACACCGAGGACATTGAGAACCCCGAGGACACCGACACCGACACCGACACCGACACCGAGGACACCGGCACCAGCGACGCCGCTGGCTTGGATGGCTCGGATGACGTACGTGACCCGAATGAGGCGGGTGGCGTTGACGTCGTTGACGCTGTCGGCCGGGGTGATGACCTTTGCGATCGCAGTGAGACTACCGAGCCTGCCGCCCCCGAGCTTGCAGAGCCCGAGCCCGCCGCCCCCGAGTCGGCCGCCCCCGAGCTCATCGAGTCGGCCGGGTCCGTGGAGCCCGCCGAGGAGGCCGTGTGCTCTGCGTCGAGCGAGGCCCAAGGGACGGACGCGGTCGCTCCGGGTGCCGGTGCTGCGGGCCTCGGTGACGCAGCCGGGTTCGGACAGTCGGAGGGCAACGAGTCGGAGAGCAAGCAGCAGGGAGGGACGCAGCCGGAGGGGACGCAGCCGGAGGGGGCGCGGTCGGAGGAGGCTCGGCCGGAGAAGGCGCGGTCGAGCGAGCCCCAGCAGAGCAAGCCACGACAGCGTGAGTCACAGCAGAGCGAGTCACGACAGCGTGAGTCACAGCAGAGCGAGTCACGGCCGGGTAGGTCGCGCTGGGATGAGTGGCAACCGCCGGATCCTCCTGCGTGGGGCGCTTCTGCCCGTCACGCCCACGCCGGGCCTGGGCCTGCGGGGGGATCCCGGCATGGGTTGGGCACACCCGACGCCCACGGCGACGTGCGCGGCGGGCAGCACTCCCACGACCCGGGCTCCCATGACCCGGGCTCCCATGACCCGGGCCCTCATAAGCCGGGCCCTCATAAGCCGGGCGCAGGGCCGGTGCCAGGGCCGGGGGCAGACTCGGCGGAGCAAGGGCCGGCGACAGGGCTGGATCCGGGGGCAAAAACATGGCCGGGGGCGTTGCTGGGGAGGGCGCCGGGGTTGCTGCTGGCCACGGGGCAGGTGCTGCCGGTCTCCGGCGTGCACCGCCTTGCCCGCACCTCCACCCTGGTACGCCTGGTCATGAACGCCGACGGACAGGTCCTCGACATGGGCCGCAAAGTCAGACTCGCCACCCCGGCCCAACGCCGGGCGGTCTTCACCCGCTACGCCACCTGCTGGATCGACGGCTGCCCCCTGCCCGCCACCCTCTGCCAGATCGACCACGCCGACAACTGGAGCACCGGCGGGCTCACGGACCTGAAGCTGCTCGGCCCGGCCTGCCAGTTCCACAACCGCGACCGCTACCAGCACCCCGAGCGCTACACCCGCCACGCAACCGGCAAAGACCGCTGGGCCTTCACCTACCAACCGGCTCATGCCAGGCGACTGCGGATGCAGTGACGCCGCGCGCCACGAGCCCGGTGGCTGTGATGACACAGTCGCGCTCGCGTGGCTGCCGTCGCGGCCTCTCGCCGATCGCGCTGTCCGCCGCGATCCCGTGCCCGGAGTCCGGGGCCTTCGCGGCCGGCCGGGCGAGGGTCATGTCAGCCGGCCGCCCGGCCAGAACCGAGCGAACGGAGCGAACGGAGCTGGCCGGACGCGGCCAGATCCCGCAGGCCCAGGGCTGCGGCGGCGCAGGCCACCGGGACGGCGGGCAGCACGTAGCGGTGGTCGAAGTCGAGCGCGGCGATCGGGCCGAGGAACAGGAAGGCGGCCGCCGCCCACGGCAGCAGCGCCGCGCGCCGCCGGCCGATCGCGCCGATCCCGCCCAGCAGCAGGGCCACACCGAACAGCGGCCCGTGCAGCAGGCCCGGGTAGCGGTAGACGCCGAGGACAGACGCGTACGGCTCGACCGAAGACATGCCGCGGATGGCGGGGTCGTATTCGGCCCGCACCTTGTCGATGAGCGGGAAGGAGGAAAGCGGCCAGGAGCCGACGGGAAACGACAGCGCGGGACGCATGCGTGCGGGGTGCCGCACAAGGGTGACCGCGAAGGCCAGCGAGGCGTCGTGCGCCACCTCGCGCAGGTAGTCGAGCGGCTGCGCCTCGATGGCGTGCAGCGCGAACCGGCGGGCCAGGTCGTTGTGGGAGAACCGGTCGCCGGGCAGCAGATTGAGTGAGGCGCCGGGTGCCCACACGTACTCGGACGCGGCGTCCACGACGGTGCCGTTCGGGCACAGCCTGGCCTCGTCGGCCGGCGGCCTGATGACCGAGCAGTCGGCGAACGTCATCGTCCGCGCCCAGAGCGCCACCCCGTCGGAGCCGCTGAGTGCGAAACGTCCATGATGGGCCTGATACCAGCCCGCGTAGGCCGCCAGCGGCAACGCCCCCGCGAGGGCGAGCGCGGCCACCTGGCGCACCCCGGCCCGGCGCACGACCAGATACAGCAGGACCAGGCCGAGCAGCGGCACCGCGGCGGTCCGGGTGAGCCCGGCCAGCGCGAGCAGCGCCCCCGCGAAGACGGCCGACCGTACGGACGGCTTCGCCCGCCACATGACGACGGTCAGCGCGGCGACGACGAGGAAGATCAGTTGGGTGTCGGAGAGCACGGCGTGCTCGAGCCGGACGAACGCCGGGTCGAACAGCACGGGCAGCGTGGCCAGGGTGGCCCCCCATCCGGGCAACCGGTGGCGGCGCAGCAACGCGTAGATCATCACGGCAATGCCCAGGCCCATGGCGTGCTGCGCGCCGGCTACCAGTTCGACGCTGTGGACCGGCCACAAAAGCCGCAGGAAGAAGGAGTATCCGGCGGGGTGGAACGCCCCGCCGGGCTTCAGATGGACGGCGTTGTCAAGATAGGTGAACGAGTCGTACCAGTAGAGCTGCGCGGTGTCGTACCCCAGCATGACGAGCACGCGCAGGGCCGCCGCCACGGCGAGCACGGCGGCGAACAGGCCGTGTCCCCTGGTCAGCACCCGTTTCGCGCGGGCGCGCCCGAGCGGCGCCGTCCGTAGGGCGGGTGTCGAGGTGAGCATGGACGATCCCCCGGGTCCGGGCCGGGGCGGCTCCCCGGCGACGCCCGGACACTCCAGCGAAAGATCGATAAACTCGCCGTCACCTGATTCGGTTACGTCCTGGTTATGCCACTCCTGGCAGCCTGGGGCGGTTTCGACGGGTGAAGGGGGCTTCGATGCGGGTGCTGGTCGCGGAAGACGAGCGGATGCTCGCCGACTCGATCGCCGAGGGCCTGCGGGAGGAGGCGCTCGCGGTGGACGTCGCCTACGACGGCGACGCGGCGCTGGAGCGCGTACGTGTGAACGACTACGACGTGCTCATCCTCGACCGGGACCTGCCGGGAACGCATGGCGACGACGTGTGCCGGGCGGTGGTGACCGAGGCCGCGCAGGTGCGCGTGCTCATGCTGACCGCCGCGGCCGACGTGCGCTCCCGGGTGGAGGGGCTGTCGCTGGGCGCCGACGACTACCTGCCCAAGCCGTTCGCGTTCGAGGAACTGGTGGCGCGGGTGCACGCGCTCGGCCGCCGGGTGCGGCCGGCGGACCCGCCGATCCTGGAGCGGGCGGGCATCCGGCTCGACTGGGCGCACCGGCAGGCCTTCCGCGATGGGCGATACGTCCCGCTCGCCCGCAAGGAGTTCGGAGTGCTGGCCGAGCTGCTGCGCGCGGACGGCGCGGTGGTCTCCAGCGAGACGCTGCTGGAGAAGGTGTGGGACGAGCACATCGACCCGTTCACCAACACCGTGCGCACGACGATGATGAAGCTGCGCCGCAAGATCGGCGATCCGCCGGTCATCGAGACGGTCACGGGAGCGGGGTATCGCATCCCATGACGAAGAACCTGCGGCTGCGGTTCGCGCTCGCCTGCGGCGCCGTCTTCCTCCTCGCCGGCGCCGTCCTGATCGGGGTCGTCGCCTTCGTCGTACGGCAGACCCTGGAGCCCCGCGCCGGGCTGGGGCGGCCCGCGTACATGCGCGTTTCGAACGGAATCTACCCTCCGTACACAATCGGGTACTCGGTCGCCCAGGAACGGGCCGAGCAGGTCAGGCGGGTCTACCAGGCCGAGACGGTCAAGAACGTGCTCGTCGTGGGTGCGATCGCCCTCCTCCCCGGGGCCGGGCTCGCGGCGCTGCTCGGCTGGCGTGAAGCCCGATGGACGCTGCGGCCGATACGGTCGGTGACGGCGAGCGCGCGGCGGATCGCGCAGAGCCACGACCTGACCGAGCGCATCGCGCACGACGGCCCGGACGACGAGGTCAAGGAGCTGGCCGACATCGTGGACACCGTGCTGGGCCGCCTCGCCCGCTCGTTCGACGGCCAGCGGCGCTTCGTCGCCAACGCCTCGCACGAGCTCCGCACTCCGCTGACCATCAACCGCACACTCGTGGACGTGGCGGTCCGCCGCGCCGACGCGGGCGAGGACGTCAAACGGCTCGGTGAGTCGCTCTTGCTGGTCAACGCCCGGCACGAACGCCTGATCGACGGTTTGCTGGCCCTGGCCGAGGGCGAGCAGAAGGTGCTCGACCGGCGGCCCTTCGACCTTACCGACGTGGCCGAGCACGTGCTCGACGCCGCCGCCGAGGAGGCGGAGGCGGCTCAGGTGGCCGTGCACCGGCTGCTCGACCCCGCGCCGACGGCGGGCGAGCCGGTGCTGGTGGAGCGGCTGGTGCAGAACCTCGTGGAGAACGCGATCCGGCACAACCACCCCGGCGGCGAGGTGTGGGTGTCGACCCGGCGCAGGGCCGACCGGGTGGAACTGGTGGTGGCCAACACCGGCCTGCCGGTGCCTCCGTACGAGATCGAGACGATCTTCGAGCCGTTCCGGCGGCTGCACGGCGACCGGCTGCGCTCCGAGCGCGGCAGCGGCCTCGGGCTGTCGATCGTGCGGGCCGTCGCCTACGCTCACGACGGCGTGGTCACCGCCACCCCGCGTGAGGAGGGCGGCCTCACCCTCGCGGTCGAGCTGCCCTGCGTTGAACCCTCCTAGGAGTCGAACCCTTCTAGGAGAGCGGCCGAGCCGCGCCGACCACGAAGGACTCCAGCCGGTGCAGCAGGGCGGCCATCTCACCCTTGGGCAGGCGGGTGGTGTCGGCGCTCAGCTCCACGCCGAGCGTGCCCTTCCAGCGCATCAGCGCCAGGCAGAAGTGGCAGCTGCGCTGGTCCGTGCCGGGGAGCCATTCCAGCTCGGACTCCCCGTCGACGTCGCCGGCGCTGCCCGGATCCTCTCCGGGGCGCAGGTCGTTGAAGCAGCACGACGGGAACACGGACACGCCCCGGTCGGCGCTCACTCGGTCGACCATCGCGTCGAAGGCCAGCGTGTCGAAGCGGGCGCGCCGGTACGACGCGAGAACCGCCGGATAGGCGCTCACGAGGGTCTCGGCGAAGCTTCCGCACGGCCCCAGGGTGAACAGTCCCAGCTGGTTCAGGCTGGTGACCAGGTCTCGGGTCCGGTCGTCGAAGCGGTTGTGCACGATCGGGGTGATCGCGCACACCTCGTGCCCGGTCAGCTCGCGTAGCTGCATGGTGACCGCCACCAGCAGGACCGTGGCGGTGCTGACGCCGGCGCGGCGGGCGAGCACCTGCGCGGCGTGGTTGAGCCGGGGCGACGACAACACGGCCCGCGCGTACCTCGGCGTCGAGCCCGCCGCGACCGCCTTCGGGAACATGCTGGACGGCACGGTCCGCAGGAGCGTCTCCCACTGCGCGATGGCCCGGTCCGAACGGGCCGACGCCGCCTTCTCCTCCCGGACCAGGTCGAGCAACTGCGACGACGGCGGTCGCGCGATCGCGCCGCGCAGCAGCAGCATCCGCAGGTCGCGCACCACGACGTCGGCCGCGCGCCAGTCCGCGACGACATGACTGATCACGAGCACCACCTGCGTGACGGCGCCGTCGCAGACCACGAATCCGGCGCGCAGCGGCTGCTCACCGTCGGCGAAGGAGCGCCCGGCCAGGCGGGCGACGAGTTCCGCCGCGGCGTCGTCCGCGTCGCCGCGTGCGGCGTCCACCAGCTCGATCGGCAGAGTGCCTGTCGCCTTCACCACCTGGTACGGCCCGTCCGCGCCGAGCCGTACGAGGGATCGCAGGGCGTCGTGCCGGCCCACCACCTCGGCCAGGGCGGCCGCCACGTCGCCGGGACTGCGCGGGCCGCCCGCGCGCGGGACGTCGAGCAACCGGGGCACGTTGAAGTAGTGCGCGTCGTCCTGCCCCACACCGTCGATGGCTCTCCAGATGGCCCGCTGTCCCCAGGCGAGATCCGCCGTTCCGGAGCGGTTGGCCGCGAAGTCCACCGAAAGCCGCATGACTCTCCTTCGACTGCACGTCTGAATCAGCAAATGCCGGTCCGCGGAGGAACGTGGTGCCGGGCGGCCGTGGTGCTGGGAGGCCGTGGGAACGCTCCCATGGAAGGCTAGGTACCGCCTCAGGCCGGGTCAAGATCTCCCCGTGCCGTTCGTCTCGGCCCAATGCGGCGCGACGGGGTCACCGGCCGATCCGCGCACGTGGCGGAAGGGGTCTTCGAACGCTCCACCTGGATTTTGACAACCTGGAAACCGCTTCGTCCGGCCTCGGCGACGCTCTCCGCCGAATCCGCCGCACCCGGGCGCGGACAGCGACCGGCCGCTCTCCGGCGTTCACCGATCCGTTCCGAGGACGAGACCGCTGGTGGGCACCCCGGTGCCCGCGGTCACGATCACGTTGCGCACTCCTTCCGGCTGGTTGACGCTGGTGCCCCGCACCAGGCGGACGGCCTCGGCGATGCCGTTCATGCCGTGCAGGTACGCCTCGCCGAGCTGCCCGCCGTGCGTGTTGAACGGCAGCCGCCCGCCGAGTTCCAGGTTGCCTTCGGCGATGAAGTCCTTCGCCTCGCCGGGGGCGCAGAAGCCCAGCTCCTCCAGTTGCGGCAGCACCAGCGGGGTGAAGTGGTCGTACAGGATCGCCGCGTCCATGTCGGCGGGGCCGAGGCCGCTCTGCGCGTACAGCTGCCGCCCGACCAGTCCCATCTCGGGGATGCCGGTGATGCGGGGACGGTAGTAGCTGGTCATCATGTGCTGGTCGTCGCCGGAGCCCTGGGCCGCGCCGAGGATGACGGCGGGCGGGTGCGGCAGGTCGCGCGCCCGCTCGGCCGAGACCACGACCAGTGCCTGCCCGCCGTCGGTCTCCTGGCAGCAGTCCAGCAGGTGCAGCGGCTCCGCGATCCAGCGCGACGCCTGGTGGTCCGCCAGCGTGATGGGCCGCTGGTAGAACCAGGCCGCCGGGTTGGTCGCGGCGTGCCTGCGGTCCACCACGGCCACCCGGCCGAAGTCCTCGCTCGTCGCGCCGTACTCGTGCATGTAGCGGCGGGCGAACATCGCCACCCACTGCGCGGGCGTCGACAGGCCGAACGGTGTGAGCCACGCGTAGGCGGCGCTGTCTGCTCCCGTCCCCATCGGCTGGCCGGCCTGGCCGAGGCCGTAGCGCACCCCGGACCGCTCGTTGAACGCCCGGTAGCACACGACCACGTCGGCGACGCCGGTCGCGACAGCCATCGCCGCCTGCTGGACCGTGCCGCAGGCAGCGCCGCCGCCGTGCGGGATGCGGGAGAAGAACGTCAGGTCGCCCATGCCGGTGTCGCGGGCGACGTGGATCTCCGCGTTGGTGTCGGCGGTGAACGTCACCATCCCGTCCACGTCGGACGGCTTCAGCCCCGCGTCGGCGATGGCCGCGAGCACCGCCTCGCAGGCGAGCCGGAGCTCGCTGCGGCCGGAGTCCTTGGAGAACTCGGTGGCCCCAATGCCCGCGATCGCCGCCGCACCGGAAAGACGGGTCATGTCGCCTCCTTGAGCCGGACGACGGCGGTGCCGGTGACGTGGGCGCCCAGGCCGTTCTCGCCGCGTACGGCGATCTCGACCCGGTGGTCCTCGTCGTGCTTGGCGGTGACCGTGCCGGTCAGCGTCATCGTGTCGCCGGGATAGTTGGGCACTCCGAGCCTGATCCTGATGGCCGTGACGACGGCGGCCGGGCCCGCCCATTCGGTGACGTACCGGTCGACCAGGCCGTTGGTGGTGAGGATGTTCATGAAGATGTCCTTCGACCCGCGCTCGACCGCGAGGCCGGGGTCGTGGTGGACGTCCTGGTAGTCGCGGCTCGCGACAGCGGTCGCCACGATGAGCGTGCGGGTCAGCGGGATCGGCAGCACGGGCAACTCCTCCCCCACCGCCACCTCCTCGTACGTCCGGCTTGTCATGTCCATCGGTCGTCCTCCTGCGGGCGGAACACCGGAAGTGACAGGTCGGGGTCGGCGTCCAGCCAGTCGAGGACGACGGGCATGCCGATCTCGGCCTCTCCGGGTTCCACGCCGACCAGATCGGTGACGAGCCGCGTGCCCTCATCGAGCTCCACGACCGCGACGATCAGCGGATACTCGAACGCCGGGTGGCGGGGGTGATGGTTGACCACGAAGCTGTAGACCTGCCCGCGGCCGGACGCCTCGGCGGCGTCCCATTCGAACGAGCCGCAGTGCGGACAGCACGGGCCGGGCGGGTGGCGCAGCGTCGCGCACCCGGCGCAGCGCTGGATCACCAGCCGGTGCTCACGTGCCGCCTCGAACCAGAACGCGTTGTCCCGGTTGATCGCCGGCCGCGGCCGCAGCGCCTTCGGGGCCGGCTTTTCCGGAGAAGAAGCCTTCGGGCGGAACCACAGCAGACGCCAGCGCTGCACGGCGACGACCTCACCGTCCTGGTCGGTGTAGGTGCGGACCGTGGTCACGAACCGCCCGACGCCCAGCGCGGTGCTCTTGTCCGGGGAGATCGACTCCACGACCTCCCGGACGCTCACGCGGTCGCCGACCACCAGCTCCCGGTGGAACTCGAACTCCGAGTCGGTCGCCACCACCGAGGTGTAGCCGTCCTTTTCGAGCAGCGCGTGCAGCTCCTCCGCGCCCGGGGCCGCCCCAGTATCCGCAACGGTGCCCGCAACAGTGCCCGCAACAGTGCCCGCAACGGTGTCCGCAACGGTCGCGGCGTATCCCCGCATCGTCCACGCCTGCGTCATCGACGCGGGCGCGACGATCCCGGGACGGCCGGTCGCGCGGGCGGCGGCGTCGTCCAGGTAGACGGGGTTGCGGTCGCCCATCGCCTCGGCCCAGTGCCGGATCATCGGCACGTTCACCGGGTCGGGCCCCTCCCACAGCGGGACGATCTCCCGCCCGGCGAACCTCTCGTAATCGCTCATCGGCGACCAGTCCGTGGAAGGCCGAGGCCCCGGGTGGCGACCATGACCCGCAGCACCGCGTGCACGCCGCCGAAGGCGGTGACGACGAGCTCGTCGGTCACCAGGCTCTCGCGGCTCAGCCCTTCGCAGGTGGCCGCCTTGATGCGGTTGCGCAGGGTCACGGGCCCGGGCTTCGCCGGGGCGAGCACGTCCGGAGCCGTCCTGGGCGCTTGTCGAGTCAATGGGGGATCCTCCACTCCGGTCTTCACGCTGTCCAGACGTTAGTCAGCGGGACCCGCCGGCGATCCGGCGAATCCCGCTGATCGGGAGGAATCCTTCGGGCCCTCCGCGTGGCTACCCGGGTTGCCGTATCAGCTTCGACCTGACTTCGGCGGCCCGCGGGTGGCCGAGCGCGTCGAAGACGACCAGCGCCTGTTCCCAACGGTGGAGCGCCTCGTCGTGCCGGCCGAGTGCCTGCAGCGCGCCGCCCAGCCCGTCGAGGGCCATCGCCGCGGCGAGACGGTCGCCGGCTTCCTCGTGAACCGCCAGCGACTGCTCGAACCGTCCGACGGCGGCGTCCCATGCACCGGCCGAGGCCTGCCCCAACCCCGACTCGTACAACGCCCAGCCCTGTACGGCCCGGTTGCCGATCGCCAGGTGGAGGTCGGCCGCCTTCTCGAGGATCTCCGTGGCTTCACTCCAGCGGCCGCGTCCCAGTTCGACCCGGCCGAGGTTCCGCAGCGCGTGCGCGATCCCCCATTCGCTGCCGATCTCACGGAACACGCGGAGGGCCTCGCCCACAGTGGTCTCGGCATCCTCCCACCGGTGCAGTTCCAGGTACGTGAGACCGAGATTGTTCAGGGCGATTCCCTCACCGAACCTGTCGCCCTCCCTCCGGTTGGCCGACGCGGCGGCCGCACAGTGTTCGAGCGCCTCCTCCAGCAGCCCCACCTCCTGGCAGGCGAGGCCGAGGTTGTTGAGGATCCACCCGTCGGCGACGCCCCCGGCGTTCCGGGACGAGGCCGCGGCGAGCCGGTGGATCTGCAGCAGGTCCGGACAGCGGTTGCGCAGGTAGTAGTACTCACCGGAGGCGGCGGCGAGTTGCCAGGCGAGGTCGTCCATGCCGAGACGGGCGGCCTGGCCTGTGGCACGGATCAGGTTGTCGGCCTCACGGTCGCACCAGGCGAAGGCGGCCCTGGTGTCGGGGAAGCCGGGGAAAGCGACACCGGTTCGCATGCTCAGCGGCACCCGGCGACGCTCGGGGGCGAACACCCGGTCGGCCGCATCGGCTCCCGCGAGATACCACTCGAGGACGCGACGGACCGCCTCTTCCCGTTCGCGAGGCTCGATCTCCTCCGCGCACTCACGCGCGTACAGCCGCACCAGGTCGTGGAGGCGGTAGCGGCCGGCCGGCAACTGCTCCACCAGATGCACGTCGACCAGTTCGCGCATCAGCCGGCGCGTCGCCGGGACCGGCCGTCCGGCCAGGGTCGCCGCCGCCTCGGCACCGATCTCGGGTCCCTCGTGCAACCCGAGGTGCCGGAAGAGTGCCGCCTGCTCGGCGCCGAGCGACTGGTAGGACCAGCGCAGTACCCGCCGGATATCGGCGCGGTCGTGGAGCGCGAGGGTACCCAGCCGCTCGTCCTCGGGCTCCAGTTCGTCCACCGCGTCGGCCACCAGGGTGTTCGGACGCGCGACCAGTCCCTCCGCCACGATCGACAACGCCAGCGGCAGCCCGGCGCACAATGTCACCACCCGTGCCAGGGAGCCGGGCTCGGCCCTGAGCCGGTCCTCCCCCACGGTCCGTTTCAGCAGGCCGGCCGCCTCGTCGTCAGTGAGGTGGCGGACCGGGACGGTCAGCACGCCCAGCCCGCCCAGGAACCGCCGGCTGGTGATCAGCGTGCGGCACGGACCGCTGCCGGGCAGAAGGGGGCGGACCTGCTCGGCGTCGTAGGCGTTGTCGAGCAGCAGAAGGAGCCGGCGGTCGGATATCTCGGTCCGGAACCTCGCTTCGAGGGAGTCGAGCGAGGTGGGGATCTCCTCGTCGGGCACGTTGAGGCTGCTCAGGATGTTACGCAGCGCGAGGGCGGGGCTGAGCCGCTCCTCGATGTCGCCGAAGCCCCGCAGGTTCACGTAAATCTGCCCGCTGGGGAACCAACCCGCGCTGTGGGCGGCCCAGTAGAGGGCCAGTGTGGTCTTCCCGACCCCTGCGGCGCCGACCAGGGCGACCGAGGTGGTGTCGTCCCCACTGGTGGAGATGAGCGTGTCAAGCTCTGACAGCTCGTGAACGCGTCCGACGAAGTGCCGCGTCGCAGGCGCCGGAACCTCGTGAGGCACACCGGGCGGTGCGTCCGGCGCGGGAAGCCGCGACAGCTGTCTCCAGGCGTTCTGCCATCTCACCACTTCGGCCGTCACCTCCGCTTCCGGCCTGCCGCGCAGGCACGCTCGGATGAAACAGCTGAGAAAGTCGTGGACGTCGTCGTCGGACTCCGCTTGATGGAATCCGCACTCCACTGCCTGAATGAATTCACGGCGCAGTTCCTTCCAGCAATCACGCGACCCCGGGTCGCGCATCCTGTCGACGGCGAGCTTCGCGCAGCGTTCGCGCATACGCCGCAGAGCCGTGCCGAACTCCTTGAGCGTCCGCGCATCAGCCGGATCGGGGAACGGCTCACGATGGTGGCCAGGGCTCATCCCCGCCATAAGCACCTCCTATGCGGGTGAACCGGGTGGCAGGAACACGTCCTGGGTGCGCTGCCCGTCCAGAAGCGGAGGCGTCCGGTAGTCAGCGACGTCGCGCAGGTCGACCTGCCCGTCCCGGAAGCGGGCACCGGCGAACGTGATGTCGCTTCCGCGGAAGGCCGCTCCGGTGAAGGCCACCAGGCAACCGCAGAAGATGGCGTTGAACGAGAGCGCTCCCCCGGTGAACCGCGCATCGGTGAAGCTGACTTCACCGCTCTCGAACTCGGCGTCGTCGAAGTTCACCGCCCCCGCCGTGACGTGTGCCCCCTCGAAGCTGACCATGCAGTCCGCGAACCGGGCGTCCTGGAAGGAGACCACCGCACCGGCGAACACGGTTCCGCGGAACGACACCACTCCGGAACGGAACTGGGCGTTGCGGAAGCTCACCCTGCCGGCGGTGAATCGCGCGTCCTCGAACTCCCCGCCGTCGAAGACGGCGCCGGTGAAATCGAAATCGTGCCCCTGCCAGGAAGGCCCGGCACCTTCCCGCAGCCGGGCGGAGATGATGCGGGTGATCGAATGCCTCAATTGCCGTTCACCGTGCCACGCCCTCCGTTCCGGCAGCGCGTCCGGCGGGTCGGGAATGTAATAGAGGCGCAGGTAGGCGCACAGGACGTCGATGCAGTTCTGGCGCCCCCGCGGCCAGTCGTCGGCGAGCGACGCCAGGGCGTACACGCCGGCGAGGCGGACGGCCGGAGCGTCGGCCCCGAGCTGCTCCGCGGCCTTGGCCAGGCGCTCGACGTTGAGCCTGGTCTGCTCCCGGAGCTCCGCGCGCTCATTGAGCCACTGCTTCCGGTAGGCCACCACCAGCGCGATCACACCGCCGACCCCGCCCACCACGGTAAGAGCCACCCTGGTCAACTCGAGCTTGTCCGCCGACGGCAGCCCTGACCGGCCCGACCACGGCGGCGTCCCGAGGCTCCACCAGAGCCCGACTCCTGTGACCAGCGCGCTACATATTCCCAACGCCAGCCAGAGAAAGACCTGCCGCCCAAGCCGCATGCGGGGGCGAGGCTCCGCATCCACTGCCAACGGCGTCTCCGAGAATGACGGGGGAATCGTCATCGTACTCTTCAACGGCGCAATTCTCATAATGGGAACCGTTTTCGGACCGCCGCAACAGAGGCCGCCAGACAAATGACATGAGCGGCTCAAGCCTCACTTAATTCCCACTTCGCGACAATAGCCATAGTTCGGCATTCAGGGCTCTTGCGACGCCTGCGCGCCCGTCGTCCCCGAGGCATGGGCCCTGCGACGGGGGGTAGCTCGGGTAGCCAGGCCGATCACGCCGACAGCGGGGGACGCCCATGACGCGAGTGAGCGAGAACCGGACCGCGGACGTGACCGGCCGGGCCGCGGGCCACCCGTCCGTGTCGATGGCGCTGGGGGCGCTGTTCGTGTCGGCCTCGGCCGTGCTCATCCACCTGTCGGGCACCTCACCGGGGACGGCCTCGTTCTACCGCTGCCTGCTGGCCCTGCCCGCACTGGTTCCCCTCGCGGCGCTGGAGCGCGGACGGGAGAACGGGCGGGAGAACGGACGGGAGAACGGGCGGGAGAACGCGGCGCCGGCGCGGTGGCGGGTCGTCACCCTGGCCGCGGGCGTTCTGTTCGCCGGCGACATGCTGTTGTGGACGGCGGCGATCGGTGAGGTCGGCGCCGGGCTCTCCACCGTGCTCGTCAACGTTCAGGTGGTGATGGTGCCGCTGCTCGCCCTGCTGGTGGATCACGAGCCGCCGCCCCGCCGGTTCGTCGTGTCCCTGCCCTCCCTTCTGCTCGGCGTGGTCCTGGCGAGCGGTGTGGCCGAGGGCGGCGCCGGTGGGAGCCGGCCGCTCCTCGGGACCGTTCACGCCGTGCTCGCGGCCGTGTGCTACTCGGGCTTCCTGTTCCTGCTGCGGCGGGGAGGGCAGGACGGGCGGGCGGTGCGGTCCTATCTGTGGGTGACCGTCGCCGCCGCCGTCACGTCCCTGGTCGCGGGCGCCCTTTGGCAGGGCGTCGATCTGGCCCCGGGCTGGACGGCCGTCGGCTGGCTGGCCCTGGTCGCGGTCTTCGGGCAGGTGCTCGGCTGGCTCCTCGTCGCCGTCGCCGCTCCCCATCTCGCGAGCCACGTCGGGGCGATCCTGCTGCTGCTCACGCCCGTCGGGGCCCTCGTCCTCGGCTGGGCCGTCCTCGGCGAGCGCCCCTCCCTCCTGCAACTGGCGGGCTGCGCCGTGATCCTCGCGAGCGGCGCCTTCGCCACCACCCGTTCCCGCCGCGAGTCGTGAGACGGGCGGCCCGGCGGCAGACGCACCGCCGGGCCCGATCGTCACCGCGTCGTGTTCACTGAACGGCGAAACGCTGGGCGGCGGTGCCGTTGCAGTCGTAGATCTGCAGGCGGGTGCCGTTCCCGGTGGCGCCGCCGGGGGCGTCGACGCACCGGCCCGACTGGGGGTTGCGGATCGACCCGTCGGACAGCCGCACCCAGTTCTGCGCGCCCGTGTTGTTGCAGTCGTACAGCTGCAACGGGGTGCCGTTGGCGGTGCCGCCCGACTGCACGTCGAGGCAGCGGCCGAGGGTGCGCAGCGTCTGCCCGCTCCAGGTCCAGCGCTGGTCCTTCGCGTAGGACTGACAGTCCCACAGTTGCACCGGCGCGCCGTTGCCTCCGGTGTCGTCGCCCGCGACGTCGACGCACTTGCCGCCGGGACCGACGATGTTCGTGCCGCCCGGGCCGCCCGGGCCCCCGCCGAAACTCCCGATCGTCATGCCGGCCGACGACGGGTTGGGCTGGTCGATCACCGGGGCGAACCCGCCGACGTCGTCATAGGAGAAGCCGTAGGCCAGGCCGTTCAGCGAGTTGGCGTGAATCGTCTTGCTGAACAGGTTCGACGCCGGCTGCCCGTAGAACTTCGCCGCGTCGGTCGTCGGCTGGGTGTCGTACATGGCCCGGCCGGAGGTCGACAGCGTCGCGCGGTTGAGCGCGGCGCACACCCGCGCGCCGACCGCGAGGATGGCCGCCTGGTCGGGCTGGTTCGGTGGTTGCATGCCCCCGGAGCAGGCGAAGACGTCGCTCGTGGCCGGTTTGGTGAGCGTGCCGATGACGGCGCCGGACGTGTTCCTGAACGTCCAGTTCGTGCCGTTGGTCGTCCCGGTGAAGGTGCCCAGCGATGTCTGCACGGTCAGCGCGTGCGTCGCGTAGTAGGACCACACCGCGCTCACGTAGGAGTCGAGGTACGTCGCGGGGAACAGGCCCTTGGCGATCGCGTGCACGGGCGCGAGCACGCGCAGCGGGAGGCCGTCGGAGGCCCGCGTCGTCGTCAGGCCCGACCACGGCGATCCCAGGGCGGCGAACGCGTTGAGAATGCCGGTGCGGTCGCCGGGGATGCCCTGTGTCTGGGTGCTGCCGGAGGCGTCGGTGACGCTGACCGTCACCGGGACGCTGAACATGTCGACCGTCGTCGAGTTGATGAAGATGCCGGTGCCGCCGTTGCTCGTCCGCGCGAACTCCGTCCAGTCGTAGAGGATGCCGGCGTTGGGGTCGCTGTCGGCCCAGGGCGCCGGTTCGACCAGGCCGTTCGTGGTCAGGAAGAACCGCAGTTTTGCGCCCATCGACACATAGACGCGGCCGCCGGACAGGTTCGGCGGCAGCGTGATAGTCACGCTGGCGCCGTTGCCCGGCCCGGGGATCGAGATGTCCGGCGCCGGGACGGGCCCGTTGGGGATCGACGAGGGGAAGGAGTACGCGCGCCACGTTCCGGAGGCGTCCACGTATCCCTGCCGGCCGGTGGCCGAGTTCCGGGCGACGACGTAGACGTACGTCGCGTCGGCGCGGCCGGAGTTGTTGGTGATTGTGAAGGGCAACTGCGCGACGGCGGCGTCCGCCGCCCGCTGCCCGGCGGCGAGTACGACCGCCTGGGCCAGCAACACGACGGCGAGCAGTGCCCGCCGCCACAGCCGGAACGACATGTGCATGCCTCGGCTCCTCTGGGGGGTGCGGAGATGAGCCTGAGAGCGCTCTCAGTAAAGTATCTTTACTGTTGACTGACCCCCCGTCAATACCCGCCGGCAGGCGACGGCCGGGTCAGCGGGGCCGCTGGCGCCGCTCGCCGGTCGGCCCGATCGGCCGCTTCCTCAGATCCGTTCGACGACGGTGGCCGCGGCGTGCGCGCCGCCCGCGCACATGGTGACCAGGGCGGTCGAGCCGCCGGTGCGCTCCAGCTCGCACATCGCCTGCGTGATCAGGCGGGAGCCGGTGGAGCCGACGGCGTGGCCGAGCGCGATCGCGCCGCCGTTCACGTTGACCTTGTCCAAGTCGGCGTCGAGCTCCCGCGCCCAGGAGAGCACGACCGAGGCGAACGCCTCGTTGATCTCGACGAGGTCGACGTCGGACAGCTTCATGCCCGCCTTCTTCAGCACGTGCCGGGTCGCCTCGATCGGGCCGTCGAGGTGGTAGTAGGGATCGGAGCCGACCATGCAGGAGGCGACGATGCGCGCCCGCGGTCGCAGGCCGAGATCGCGCGCCCTGCCGGCGCTCATCAGCAGCACGCCGGCCGCGCCGTCGCTGATCTGGGAGGAGTTGCCCGCGGTGTGGACGCCTCCCGGCAGCACCGGCCGCAACCTCGCCAGCGCTTCCCCGCTGGTCTCGCGCAGCCCCTGGTCCCTGGTGACGACGGCGGTCTCCCCCGTCGGGCCCTCGGGTCCCGTCACGGGCGCCTCGACCGCGAGGACCTGTCCCTCGAACCTGCCCTCCGCCCACGCTTTGGCGGCGCGCCGCTGGGAGCGCAGGCCGAGCGCGTCGGCGTCCGCGCGGGTGATGCCGCGCCGCCGCGCGATCCGTTCCGCCGCCGTGAACTGGTCGGGCATGTCCAGCGACCACGACGGCGGGAAGGGGCTGCCCGCCTCCGGGGTGATCGCCGCGCCGAGAAAGACCCGGCTCATCGCCTCGACGCCGCACCCGATGCCGGCGTCGATCGCGCCCGCCGCGATCAGTCCGGCCACCAGGTGGACCGCCTGCTGGCCGGACCCGCACGCGCAGTCGATCGACGTGCAGGCCGTGCCGTACGGCAGGCCGGCGTGCAGCCATGCCTGACGGGTGACGTTGTTGGCCTGCTCCCCCGCCTGAGTGACGCAGCCGCCGATCACCTGCTCGATCACCTCGGGGGCGAGGCCGTTGCGCTCGATCAGGCCCCGGTGCACCACGCCGAGCAGCTCGGCCGGATGAAGCCCGGCCAGGGCGCCGTTGCGCTTGCCGACCGGTGTGCGCACCGCGTCGACGATGACGGCCCCAGTGACAGCCCCAGTGACGGTCCCAGTGACGGTCGCGGCCATCGGTCCTCCTGACTCGAACAGGGATGCCACGTTCGGTGCCATGAGGAGAGACTAGAAATCGTTTCTGTGACAGACAATGGTCCTGTCCCGCTCAGCGGTCTTCCGCTCAGCCGGTTTCCGGAATACATACTGGTTTCAGCGGCGGGCAGCACCGGCGACGGCCGCGCCGAGTCCCGCACGGCAGGCCGCCCGGGCACCGGCGGCGTGGCCCGTCGCGGCCAGTGCGCCGCCGAGTGCGACCCAGACCGCAGGACGCCGGCGCACGAGCGTACGGCGATCCCACGGGGCCGATCGCGCCGCGAGCACCACCGAACCGAGCCCGAACGCCGCGAAGACGCTCAGGATCACCAGGAACGCGACGATCTCCGCAGCCACGGAAGGAATGCTAGTGAGTGCGGGCGGCGGCGTTCGAGCGGGGCGCGAGCAGCAGCCGGCAGGCGATCCGGATGTCGCTTTCCGTGTCGGGGACCGACACCCGGCCGTTCAGGCCCGACTGCAGCACGCCGTACCAGCACTGCATGAGGAGCCGGATCAGCGTGACGTCCACGACGGTGGGTTCGGCGATGCCGAGCGTCCGCAGGACGATCCGCCGGAACTTCATGTCGATGCGGCCGGCGTCGGCCACCGCGGCGGCGTTGGCCGAGTTCGCGCACTGCAGCATCGCCGTCGCCAGCGTCGGACGGCTCAGCAACTGCCTGCTGGCCAGCACGAGCACGTCGGCGACGGCGTCCTCCGGCGCGGTGCCCGGCTTCGGGCGCGGGACGCTCTCGTCGAACCGGTCGATCTGCTCGGCCATCACGGCCGTGAACAGGTGGATCTTCGAGGGGAAGTACCGGTACAGCGTGGCGATCGCCACCCCGGCCTCCTTGGCCACCTCGTGCATCTGGACGCGCTCGAGGCCCTTCTCCGACCCCAGCCGCGCGGCGGCCCGCAGGATGCGCAGGTGCCGGGCGCGTTGTTCCGGCGAGCTGGGCTCCGCCGGCGCCCGCACCTCGGCGATTCTCGGCACCTCTCCCCCCGATCCTCACGTGTCGCAACGAAGATACACAGCTCCGCGCGGCGGCCTGCCATTGGTCCATACCACTGAGTGGGACGGCCGGGCCGGGGCATGGGTGATGCCTCAGATGAGGTTGTCCTCGACGGTCAGGCCGAACTCGCCCTTGCCGTACATCGCGAGGGCCCGCTCGACGTCGTTGGCCACGTGGACGCTGCCGGCGTGGGCATCCCGCCAGGCCCGCTCGATCGGGTTGCCCCGGCTGAGGGAGTTGCCCCCGGCCGTCTTGAACAGGATGTCGATCGCCTCGAGCGCCCGCTCGGTGGCGCGGACCTGGTCCCGGCGGGCACGCAGCCGCAGCTCCACCGGAATCGTCTCGCCCCGCACCGCGTGCTCGTACACCTCGCGGATGTTGCGGTCGGTCTGCAGGATCGCGGCATCGATCTCCGACGCCGCCCGGGCCACCGCCACCTGCGCGAACTGGTCCTCGGTGAACCGGCCGCCGTCCAGGCTGAGCCGTACGCGGTCGCGCATCGCGGTCACGTACGACCGGTAGCAGCCGGCGGCCATCCCGATGACCGGGGCGGTGATCGTGGTGGTGAACACGGCGCCGAACGGGATGCGGTAGAGCGGCCCGGTGTTCACCTTCTGGCCGGGGCCGCGCAGCTGCGCCATCTCGTGGTTGCGCATCACGCGGTGCGCGGGCACGAAGGCGTCCTCGACGATGATGTCGTTGCTGCCCGTGCCGCGCAGCCCGATGACGTCCCACACGTCGTCGATCAGGTAGTCGGAGCGGGGCACCAGCACGGTCATGAAGTCCACCGGCCTGCCCCGGTCGCCGAGGACCAGGCCGCCCACCATGGCCCACGACGCGTGCTCACAGCCGGAGGAGAACCGCCATCTGCCGGACAGGCGGTAGCCGCCCTCGGCGGGGACGAGCCGCCCGACCGGCGCGTACGACGAGGAGATCAGCGCGTCCTGGTCGCTCCCCCACACCTCGTCCTGGGCGGCCTCGTCGAACAGGGCGAGCTGCCAGGGGTGCACGCCGAGCACGGCGACCGTCCAGCCGGTGGACCCGCACACCGCCGAGAGCTCCCTGACCACCTCGTAGAAGCTCACCGGGTCGCTCTCCGCGCCGCCGTACCTCTTGGGCTGCAGCATCCGGAAGACCCCGGCCCGAACCAGCTCCCCGATCGACTCCGCCGGGACCCGCCGGTCCTCGTCCGTGGACCGGGCCCGTTCGGCGATCTTCGGCAACAGCGCCCGAACCGCGTCCAGGACCTCGTTGCTCATCTGGGAGTCCTCCGTGTCACGCTCGTCGGTCAGATGCCGTCAATGATGGTGCGTGGAGCCGACGGCCGCATGTCAGGGCACTCCCGGCCGATGGAACCCGCCCTCAGATCTTCAGGCGGGCGGCGACGCCGTCGAGGACGCTGTCCAGCCCCAGCTCGAACTGCCAGTCGTCGTCGTCCTTCCTCACGCCCTCGCGGATGTAGCGCTCGAACGCGGGATAGCGGCCCGACTCCAGCAGCCACCTCATCCGTGACGAATAGAGGCCGCGCAGGTCGTCCATCTTCTCCGCGCCCTCCTTGCGCATGAGCCGGGCCATCCTGATGCGGGCGGTGGTCGCCCCGGTGACGAACGCCGTGACCGTGCCGACGACGGTCATCGCCGTGTCGGCGTCGAGGCCGAGGCCGTCGAGCGACGCGAGCAGGCGGTCGGTCCGCGCGACGAAATTGGGCGTCAGCGGCCCCGCCTGGGCCGTGGTCTCCACCAGCCAGGGGTGGCGCAGCATGAGGGCCCGCAGCCGCAGCGCGGACACCCGCAGGACCTCCCGCCAGTCGCGGCCCTCCGCGGCCCGCGCCTCCTCGGCGTAGACCGTGTCCACCATCAGCTCGATCACGTCGTCCTTGCCGCGCACATAGCGGTACAGGCCCATGGTGGCGACGCCGAGCCGCTCGGCCAGCCGGCGCATCGAGACGGCGTCGAGCCCCTCCGCGTCGGCGATCTCCACGGCCGCCGCGGCGATCTGCGTGTGGGTCAGCGCCGCGCGGGGAGGCCGGGCGGGGCGCTCCATCCGCTGCCAGATCGACTCGTGAGCGCCGTCGTCCACATCGTCCGCTTTCTTCCCGGCCATCGCCATGCCCCTCCCGTTCGCTGAGTACATCGTACTCCGACTTGTACGCTGTACGCATCTGCGCGTACGGTGTACTCGTTGCGTACGACGTACTCACCTCATGGAGGAGACCATGTCCGGAGAAGACCGGCTCAGTGTCGCGATGATCATCGGCAGTGTCCGGGACGGGAGGGTCGCGCCCCTCGTGGCGAACTGGTTGGCCGGCCAGGCCGAGCGGCGTGACGACGTCGCGCTCGACGTGATCGACCTGGCCGAGACCCGGCTCCCCGACGGGCTGCGCGGGCACTTCGGCGGCCAGAAGCCGGAGGAGGTCACGGGGCTCCAGCCCCGGGTGGAGGCCGCCGACGCCTTCGTCGTCGTGACCCCGGAGTACAACCGCAGCTTCCCCGCATCGCTCAAACTGATGATCGACAGCTACCACCGGGAGTGGGCGGCCAAGCCCGTCGGATTCGTCTGCTACGGCGGCATGTCCAGCGGCCTACGGGCCGTCGAGCAGCTCCGGCTGGTCTTCGCCGAGCTGCACGCGGTGACGATCCGCGACTCGGTCGCCTTCCAGAGCCCCTGGACGCTGTTCGACGCGGAGGGCAACTGGCCGAAGGACCCCGCGGGCCCCGAAGGCGCCGCCAAGGTCATGCTCGACGAGCTCGTCTGGTTCGGCCGGGCCCTGCGCGAGGCGCGGGCGGCCCGGCCGTACGGGGGCTGAGATGGGCTCCCTGATCCGCTCCGCCCTGCGGCCCCGCCGAGGCGCGGTCGCACTGATCGGCGTGCTCCAGATCGCGCAGGCGCTCGCCGCCCTCCTGCTGCCCACGATCAACGCCACGCTCATCGACGACGGCGTGCTGCGCGGCGACACCGGGCTGATCGTGCGTCTGGGCGGCCTCATGGCGGCCGGGACATTGGCACAGGTCCTGTGCTCGGCCGTGGTGGGAGTCCTCGCCGCCAGGACCGCCACCGCCGTCGGCCAGGACCTCCGCGCGGCCGTCTACGCGAAGGTCCAGTCGTTCTCCTCCCGGGAGGTGGCCCGCTTCGGCGTGCCGTCCCTGATCACCCGCACCGTCGGCGACGTCCAGCAGGTGCAGACGCTGGTCTTCATGGGACTGACCGGCCTGGCCGCGACGCCGATGATCTTCCTCGGCGGGGTGGTCATGGCGCTGCGGCAGGACCTGCGCCTGTCCACGCTGCTGCTGGTCGCGCTGCCCGCGCTGTCGGTCGTCCTGTGGGCGATCCTGCGACGGCTCACCCCGCTGGCACAGGCGACGCAGCGCGGCGTCGACCAGGTCAACCGGCTCGTCCGCGAGCAGATCGCCGGCGTCCGGGTCGTCCGGGCGTTCGCCGCCGAGGAGCGCGAACGCGCCAGGTTCGCCGAGGCCAACGACGCGTTGCTGGACGCGTCCGTACGCGCGGCGCGGCTGGCTGCCGTGATGTATCCCGCCGGCATGCTGATCGGCAACCTCTGCGGCGTGGCGGTCGTCTGGTACGGCGGGCACCTCGTCGACGACGGCGTGACCCAGGTGGGCTCGCTGGTGGCGTTCCTCAACTACCTGGCCGTGATCCTGGGGTCCGCCCTGCTCGCGACCTTCACCGTCCTGGCCGCGCCGCGGGCCCGGGTCTCCGCCCTCCGGGTGCGCGAGGTGCTGGAAACCGGGACGGAACCGCTCGGCAACAGTCCGGCCCGGCGAGGCCGGTCTTGGGAGGGCGAGGTGGAGATCCGCGACGCGCACGTGCGCTATCCGGGGGCCGAGGAGCCGGTGCTGCGCGGCGTGAGCCTGCTCGTCCGCCCCGGCGAGACCGTCGCGGTCGTCGGCTCCACCGGCTCGGGCAAGACCACTCTGCTGAACCTCGTGGCCCGGCTGCTCGACCCGACCGGCGGCCGGGTGCTGCTCGACGGGACGGACCTCGCGTCGCTGCCTCCGGATGAGCCGGCCGGCGTCGTCGCCCTGGTGCCGCAGCGGCCGTACCTGTTCTCCGGCACCATCGCCGGCAACCTCAGGTACGGCAGGCCCGGGGCGACGGACGCCGAGCTGTGGCAGGCGCTGGAGGTCGCCCAGGCGCGCGACTTCGTCGAGGCGCTGCCGGAGGGTCTGGAGACGCCGCTCGGACAGGGTGGCGCGTCGCTGTCCGGCGGCCAGCGGCAGCGCCTGACGGTGGCGCGGGCCCTGGTCGCCCGTCCCCGGGTGCTGCTGCTCGACGACCCGTTCTCCGCGCTCGACCCGCTCACCGAGCGGGCCCTCGCCGACGCCCTCGCCCGGGAGACCCGCGACGTCGCCGTCGTTCTGGTCGCCCAGCGGATCTCCTCGATCCGGCACGCCGACCGGACGGTGGTGCTCGACGAGGGCCGCGTCGCCGGATCGGGCACCCACGAGGAGCTGATGACCTCGTGCCCCGCCTACCGCGAGATCGTGTTCTCCCAGAAAGGCCAGGAGGTGGCCGCATGACAGCCCGGAGGCGAGGCGCCGTCCGGCGTCTGCTGGAGACGGCCCGCCCCGAACTCCCCCTCGCCCTGGCCGCCCTGGTCTGCGCGGCCGCGGCCGTGACCCTGACCGTGGCGGTCCCCCGGCTGCTCGGCGCGGCCACCGACCTGGTGCTGTCGGCCGTGTCCGGGCACCGCGGGGTGGACTTCGCCGCGACCGGCCGGGTCCTGCTGGGCGCCCTCGCCTGCTACCTGGCCGCGTTCGTCCTCGCCTTCGTCCAGCAGCGGACGACCGCGGCCATCGCCCAGCGGCTGGTCTTCCGGCTGCGGGAGCGGACCCAGGCCAAGCTCGCGCGGCTGCCGCTGGCCTACTTCGACGGGCGGCAGCGGGGCGAGGTGCTCTCGCGCGCCACCAACGACGTCGACAACGTCGGCCAGACGCTGCAGCAGGTGCTCGGCGTGGCGGTCACCGCGCTGCTCACGCTCGTCGGCGTGCTCGCGATGATGGTGTGGACCTCGCCGCTGCTCGCCCTGGTCTCAGTGGTCATGGTGCCGCTGTCCGTCGTGGCGGCCAGGGCGGTCGGCAGGCGGGCGCAGCCGAGGTTCGCCGAGCAGTTCGCCGCCACGGGCCGGCTCAACGCGCACATCGAGGAGACCTACACCGGGCACGCCCTGGTCAGGGTCTTCGGCCGGCGGCGCCAGGCCGCAGGCGAGTTCGGCGAGCGCAACGACGCGGTGTTCCGCGCGGGGTTCCGGGCGCAGCTGCTGTCCAGCCTGATCGGCCCGTCGATGTCGCTCGTCATGAACCTCAACTACGTGCTCGTCGCCGTGATCGGCGGCCTGCGGGTGGCGGCCGGCGCGCTGTCGGTCGGCGACGTGCAGGCGTTCATCCAGTACTGCCTGCAGTTCGGGCAGCCGGTCAACCAGGTCACGTCGATGTCCACCCTCCTGCAGTCGGTGATCGCCTCGGCCGGGCGGATCTTCGAGCTGCTCGACGAGGACGAGGAGGAGCCCGTCGCCGACCCCGTCCGGCTTCCGGCCGCCACCACCGGGCGGGTGACCTTCGAGAACGTCTCGTTCCGGTACGCGCCGGACCGTCCCCTCATCGAAGACCTGTCCCTGGTCGCGGAACCGGGGCAGACCGTCGCGATCGTCGGCCCGACGGGCGCGGGCAAGACCACGCTGATCAACCTGCTCATGCGCTTCTACGACGTCACGGGCGGGCGGATCACCGTCGACGGGGTGGACATCGCCCGGGTGCCCCGGCAGGCGCTGCGCACCAGGATCGGCATGGTGCTGCAGGACACCTGGCTGCGGCACGGCACGATCGCCGACAACATCGCGTACGGCGCCGGCGACGTGCCGCGGGAGCGGATCGTCGAGGTGGCCAGGGCCACCGGCGTCGACCACCTCGTACGCACGCTGCCCGACGGGTACGACACGGTGATCGACGACGACGGCGAAGGGCTGAGCGCCGGCGAGCGCCAGCTCGTCACCATCGCCCGCGCGTTCCTGGCCGATCCCCCGATCCTGGTGCTCGACGAGGCCACCAGCGCGCTCGACACCCGTACCGAGGTGCTGGTGCAGCGGGCCATGACCTCGCTGCGGGCCGGGCGCACCGGTTTCGTCATCGCCCACCGGCTGTCGACCATCAGGAACGCCGACCTGATCCTCGTGATGGACGAGGGGCGGATCGTCGAGCAGGGCACGCACGACGAGCTGCTGGCGGCGGGAGGCGCGTACGCCCGGCTCCACCGCGCTCAACTGTCCGGCACTCAACTGCCCGGTGCTCAACTGCCCGGTGCTCAACTGTCCGGTGCTCGGCTCTCCGGATCCCGCTGACGGCCGCCGCCCATCGTGACGGCGGCCCGGGACAGGAGACCGGGCGCAGGAAGCCGGGCGCCGGTCCGCCCCCGCCCTCCCGCTCGGTGGAAGTCCCGGCGGGCGGGCCCGGGGGCGGAGCGGCGCAGGCGTCAGCGGGCCTCGTGACGCCGCTGGCAGGTGATGCAGTAGCGGGCCATCGGCCGGATCTTCAACCGGCCGAACGGGATGACCGCGGCGCAGTCGGCGCACCGGCCGTAGCTCCCCTCGTCGATCCGCTCCAGCGCCTTGCGCAGCTCGGCGACCGCCCGCTCGGTGGCGGCGACGTCGGCGAGCAGGGCGAGCTTGGCGGTGTCCTCGTTGCCGCCGCCGACGTCGGCCCGCAGGTCGCGCAGCTGCACCTCACGCCACTGGAGCTGCTCCTGCAGGTCCGCTCGCATCGCCTGCATCTGCGGCTGGCTGATGGCGGTGAACTCGTCACTGGTGGTCATCGTCGACGTCCTTTCGTCCGATGGCAGACATGCCGGGGGTGCGGTGCCGGACCGTGGACAGCAGGCAGGCCAGCCCTCTGACGGTCGCGTTCGCGGGATCGGGTGCGGGGCTGACGGTGATCCGCAGCTCCGCGCAGAGCTTGCGGGCCAGCTCCGGGTCGTGGGCGCCGCCGCCCGTGATCAGCAGGCCCTGCTGCCTGGCGATGCCCCGCAGGGCGGCGGGAACGCGCGCGACCAGGTCGGCGACCATCGCCACGACGCGTTCCCGCGCGTACGGCGGGCAGCCGGCGCCCTCCGCCGGATCGCCCGCGGCCACCTGTACGGCGCCCGCGTCGGCGATCTCTCCTGAGCGGATGACGACCGCCTCGGCGATCCCCGCCCCCAGGTCGAGCAGGAGCCGGGGCCTCGGATCGGCGATGTCCAGGCCGCAGCCGACCGCCGCGGCCAGCGGCTCCTCGACGATCGTCACCCGGCAGCGGGCGGCGCTGTTGACGGCCGCGTACGCGGCTCGCCGGTCCAGTCGCGAGGCCGCGACGGGCACGCCGAGCAGAACGCGTTCCAGGGGCGGGTGCCGCTCGGTCACCACGTCGAGCAGCGCCGTGCGGACCAGCCGGGCGCATCCCGGCATGTCGGCCACCATGCCGTGCCGCACCGGCCACCGGCGCGCCCCCGGTTCGCCGCATGCCGACGGACGCTCCTTGACCGCCGTGCTGCCGGACAGCAGCAGCCGGGTCCGCGCGGTGCCGAGGTCGAGAGCCAGGGCCGGTTCCCCGCCTCTCCTCCCGTTGACACCGGTCATGCCGGTCATGACCGTCATGCCGTCATCCGGGCTTCGCCGGCGCAGGCCGCGCACTGCTGCACGTGCGGCGCGAGCCGGAGCCGGTCGAGCGGCAGGAACGCCTCGCATCGGGTGCAGGTGCCGTACAGGCCCCGGTCCATCCGCTCCAGCGCCGCCTCGATCGCGGCGACGTCGAGACGCGCCTGCCGTACGCGCGCGGCGGACGGGCGTGCCACGACGGACGACGCCACGTCGTACGGATCGCGCGTCCGGGCCAGCTCGGCCCGGGCGGCGTGGAGCCGCTCCTCGAGGAGCATGCGCAGCTCGGACAGCTGCGCGGTGTACCGCCGGCACTCCTCCATGAGGAGGCGCGGCGACCTGATCTCTGCCATAAGCGGCATCACTCCAGGTGAAGGATGAGTCGGCGCGCGAGCGTGCGCGCCTCGACGCACCGGTGCCGGTGCACGAGATGAGTACGCGGGCGGGCCCGCGTGGCGGCGGCCGGGGGCTCCGCTCGGAGCGCGGCGTCACGACGACCCGCTCCCCACGGGGACACGCCGACGGCGCCGTGCCGACGGGCACGGCGGGACAGCGGTGTGGCGGGGTGCGGGTGGGCGTGAGCGGGTGCGCGGACGCCGGCGCGCGTCACCGGTCCCGGTCGCCCGGCGCACCGATCCGGCATGGCCGGACATGGATCAGGCGCGCGACGACGAGGGCCGTGACGGTGCCGCGGTTCCCGCGGGCTCCGAGCGGGCTTTGGTCAGCGGACCTGTGGTGGACTGCGTGAGCCGGCGGTGCGGTGCCCGGTCTGCTGCGGGCTGAGGACGATGTCCTCGTGGGCCCGGGCGGGCATCGGTGCGTAGACGGGAGCCACCGTGACCGCCGCGTTGCGCGGCCGCAACGGGAACGGCAGGTGCTCGGGACCGGCGCCGCCGGTGGGCAGGGTCGCCGACTGCGGCGTCCACGCTCCCATCGTCCACAGCTCGGTGGCGCCCTGCGGCGTGCGCTGAGCGGGATCGCCGCCGTACCAGGCGGGGGTGGATGCGACCAGTGCGAGGGCGAGCATCAGCAGGCCCACCACCAACGTGAAGGCGGTGGACCCGCACATGCCACGTCGTGAGGTCGCCATGAGACCGACCATAACCCACCTTCGCGAAACGGTCATCTGCGTTTCCCGCTGCCCGTTTGTGACGTTCGGTGCGCGCCCGATTCCCGGCATTCGTGATGCGTACCCCGTTTTCCGGCGCCGTTCCCGTACGCCCGGGTGCGTTTCCCCTTCCCTCCCGTGCGGCATGTCCCTACCGGCAGGGGATGCGGCACGGCATGCGCCACGCCCGCGCGGAAGCCGCTACGGTGGCCCGCAAGACCGGGTCGCGTGGGAGGGAGGGATCGTGCGACGCAGGCTGACCACCGCGCTGCTGCTCCTGCTGCACGCGATCTTCCTGACCGCGGCCGGCGTGCCCGCGTCCGCGCTGGAGACGCCGCATCGCGTGGCCGCACCGCACAGCACCTTCCCACACGGCGCCTTCCCACACGGCGCCGGCCCGCACCTCGCTCCGGTCCGTCCGGCGGCCGGGACACGCGGTGTGCGCCAGGCGGCCCGCGCCTGGTCCCCGGCGCGTGACGGCGCCCGGCTCACGGACGTCCGGGCCTGCGCTCCGGCGCACGCCACGCGGCCCGCGAACGGCGACCCGTCCCGCGTCCAGGCGGGCGCGGGCGGCCCCGGCGTGTCCGGCGGGCCGGTCGTGCTGCCCAATCCGGCGGCGCCGCGCGGCGGCACCCGGGTCACCCGGGCCGGGCCGCACCACGACGGCCCGCCCGCCCAGTGCCCGCGCCGGGCCGCTACGGCCCGCGCTCCTCCCTCCACGGCGTACTGAGACCTTTTCCCAGTTCGTCACGCCTGTGGAGGCTTCATGTCCCGTGCGCCCCTGTGGCGCGCGGTGGCGGCGCTCGCCGTCATCGCGACCTCACTGCTGCTCGCCCTCACCATGGCCCCGCGCCTCGGCCTCGACCTGCGCGGCGGCACCCAGCTCGTCTTCGAGACGAAGGACTCCCCCACGGTCAAGGCGGACGCCGACGCCACCGACCGTGCCCTCGACGTGCTCCGGCGCAGGGCGGACGCCCTCGGAGTCGTCGATCCCACTCTGGTCCGCTCCGGCGAGAAGCGGATCATCGTCGAACTGCCCGGTGTGCTCGACCCGCGCGAGGCCGCGAAGGTCATCGGCAAGACCGCGCAGCTCAACTTCCATTCCGTGCTCGGTCCCGCGGAGGACGGAGACAAGGACGCGATCGCCGACGAGAGCGGCCAGAAGCTGAAGCTCGGCCCGGTCGCGCTCAGCGGCGCCGGCGTCACGGACGCCGCCGCGCGCACCGACCCCCAGATGGGCCCCGGCTGGTTCGTCACGATCGACTTCAGGGAGCCCGGCCCCTGGCGTGAGCTGACCGGAAAGGCGGCCTGCGCGCCGGTCGGCGACCACAAGCGCCGTGTCGCCATCGTCCTCGACAACGAGGTCATCTCCTCGCCGCAAGTAGCGGAAACGGTGGCCTGCGAGGCCGGGATCCCCGGCGGCACCACGCAGATCACCGGGTCGTTCACGGCCCAGGAGGCCCAGAACCTCGCGGTGCTGGTCAAGGGTGGCTCGCTTCCGGTGCCGCTGGAACTGGTCGAGCAGCGCACGGTCGGCCCGACCCTCGGCGCCGACGCCATCGCGGCGAGCGCCAAGGCCGGCATCGTCGGGGTCATCCTGACCGCGCTGTTCATCGGCGTCGTCTACCGCCTGGTGGGCGTGCTGGCCGCGGTCGCGCTCGCCTGCTACGGCCTGATCTCGTACGCCGGGCTCGTGGCCATGGGAGCCACGCTCACGCTGCCCGGCCTGGCCGGGTTCGTCCTGGCGATCGGCATGGCGGTGGACGCCAACGTGCTGGTTTTCGAACGGGCCAGGGAGGAGTATGGCGAGGCGCCACGCCGGGGCCTCAAGGCGGCCCTCGACCGTGGCTTCAAGAACGCCTGGAGCGCGATCGCCGACTCCAACATCACCACCCTGCTCGCCGCCGGGCTCCTGTTCTGGCTGGCGTCCGGGCCGGTGAAGGGCTTCGGCGTGACGCTGGCCATCGGCGTGCTCGCCTCGCTGGTCTCAGCGATGCTGATCACCCGGGTGCTCACCGCCGCCCTCATCGGCAGGATCGGCCCGCGGGCGTCCGGCCTCGGCTCGATCGGCCGGGTCAGGACCTGGCTGACCCGGCGTGACCCGGACCTGATGCGGGGCAGGCGGCTGTGGCTCGCCGTCGCGGCCGGGCTGCTCGTGCTGGCGGGCGCCGGGCTGGTCGCCCGTGGCCTCAACTACGGCGTCGAGTTCACCGGCGGCCGGATCGTCGAGTTCGGCACGAGCAGGCCCGTCGACGTCGCGACGGCCAGGCAGGCGGTTGCGGACGCCGGGTTCCCCTCGGCCGTCGTGCAGCGGTCGGATGACGCGATCTCGGTGCGCACCGGGCAGATCAGCGCCGACGACGTGGTCCGCATGGAGGAGGCGCTGGACCGGCGCGTGGGCGACGTCACCAAGCAGCGCGACGAGCTCATCGGGCCGAGCCTCGGCGAGGAACTGCGCCGCAACGCGCTCATCGCGCTCGCCGTCGCGCTCGCGGCGCAGCTCGTCTACCTGGCGTTGCGGTTCCGGTGGACGTTCGGCACGGCGGCCGTGGCGGCGCTGTTCGTGGACGCGGCCGTCGTCGTCGGCGCGTTCGCCTGGCTCGGCAAGCCGATCGACGGCGTCTTCCTGGCCGCGATGCTCACGATCATCGGCTATTCGGTCAACGACAAGGTCGTGCTCTTCGACCGGGTGCGCGAGCTGTGGCCGGTGCGGCGCGGGGAGCCGTTCCACCGGGTGGTGAACACCGCGATCCTGCAGACCGTGCCGCGCACCGTCAACACCGGGCTCGGGGCGCTGTTCATCCTGGCGGCGCTGGCGGTGTTCGGCGGCGACTCGCTGCGCGACTTCGCCGTCGCCCTGCTGATCGGCATCATCGTCGGCACGCTGTCGTCGTCGTTCGTGGCCGGGCCGGTGGCGATCGCGCTGGAGAGGCGCACCTCGCAGCCGCCGCCCGCTCCCGCCGCCCCGCGCCGCAGGCCCGTCACTCGCGACGGATCGGGCGCGGTCGTCTGAGTCGCGAGTCGTGGCCCCGGGACGTGCCCGGGGCCACGAGAGCGGATCAGCGCCGGATCAGGGCCGGATCAGGGCCGGCCGAGTGCGCGCAGCTCAGCGGGCGTCAGCGCGGAGACGTTCTGGTCGATGGGCGAGTCGGTGTACTGGTGGATCGCCCAGGACTTCCAGTCGGCGGGCGGCGTGATGTCGCCCGGGGCCTTGCTGTAGTGGGCCACCCACAGCGGGTACTGGCCGAGGCCGCCGCCGTACTCGTTCGCGAAGTTCCAGCCGCTGTAGAACATCGGCCTGGTCCCGGTCTTGGCCGTCACGTACTCCAGCCAGGTCTTGGCCCACTTGTTGACGTGTGCGACCGACTCGCCGTCGGTGGTCTCCAGGTCGAGCACCAGGATGTCGCCGGGCTTGCTCGGCTGCGCGTTCACCACGCCGAGGAAGTGGTCGGCCTCGGCGATCGGGTCGTTGGAGGGATGACCGAAGTGGTAGACACCCCGGACGATGCCCTTCTTGGCCAGTTCCCGCCAGTGCCGGGGGAAGGACGAGTCGACCCAGGACGTGCCCTCGGTGGCCTTGATGAAGCCGAACTGCGCGCGGCTGTTCACCCAGTCGTGGTCGGCCTCGTAGCCGGAGACGTCCTGGCCGTACGTGTGCGGGTTGGCGTAGGCCGGGGCGGACAGGACGACGGCCGCCGTGACGCTGGCCGAGGCGGCCGAGACCGCGAGGGTCGCCGCCGCGAGGGCGGAGCGCAGGCGCCGGCGGGAGGGCCGGCGGCCGAGGGAGAGCCGATGGGTGGGCATACGGGGTTGACTCCTTGCTTCCATGCCGCCTACCGGGTTAGCTGACGGGTTCGGGCAGGAAGTGCCCTACGGACGCATCTGGGGGCTGCGCCCGATTCACCCCAGGAAATGGGTCCCCGGCTCCGCAGGACGCGGATTCGGCGGCCGCGCGATCATCCTGATCGCGTGGACCGGGCAACGACACGGCAACGGACACGAGAAGGCGGAGACCGCCGGTACCCATTGCCGTGGCACCTAAAGGTACACACCGCACCAGAATGGTGTAAACAGGACAAAAGGCGTCTTTACCTGCGCCGATGCGAGCTGCCGCGGCCGGGATGGCGTCGGCGTACCCTAGGGCCCGTCGGGCCGGGGTAAGGATCACGGCTACCGACGTTGAGTAGTCGATCAATCGCCCTACGTGAAAGAGTCCGTCTCCGGAGAGGATCACCCTCCTCCTCCCTCCCGAACCTGGGGAGGGGATCGCGACGAACGGGTGTGAGAGGCATCCCTCATCACGTGGCGTGTGTCATGGACGGGAACGGCCGGTGGGCCGCGCAACGGTCGCTGCCCCGCACCGCGGGGCATCGGGCGGCGGAGGCCGCCGTGATCGACGTCATCGAGGCGGCGCACACGGCCGGCGTCGAGTGGTTGAGCCTCTACGCCTTCTCAACGGAGAACTGGCGGCGCCCGGCCCCCGAGGTCGACGTCCTGCTGCGCCTGGTGCGGCGCGCCATCCGCGTCATCCGCACCTCCGGAGAGCAGCGGATCTCCAACTTCATGCTGTGGCAGGTGGCGTACGCCGAATGGGTCTTCCCCCGGGTGCTGTGGCCCGACTTCCGGGCCGAGCACTTCTGGGAGTGCCTGGAGGCCTACCGGCGGCGCGAGCGCCGGCTCGGCGGCGTACGGGCACCGGCCCCTACGGGAAAGGGATGTCGATGAGCGACGCAGCAGCAGCCGGAACCGACGCCGATCCGCTCGGCCCGGGATCGATGCTCCACCGGTTGACCCGGCAGGCACGCTGGGGGCTGGTGGCGACCCGGGCCATCGTCCTGGAGGCCGCGCACCCGCAGATCGGCGCGGCGTTGATCACCAACTCGACCTTCGTCGCGCACCCGTGGCGGCGGCTGCGCAACACCGTGCTCAGCGCGCAGCGGATGGTCGACCCCGACATTCAGGTGCGGCAGCGGGAGGCGGCCCGGCTCAACCGCATGCACGCCCGCATCACCGGTATCGACGCGGAGGGCCGCCCGTTCAACGCCGCCGACTCCGAGGCGCGCGCCTGGGTGGTGGCGACGCTGTTCGAGTCCACGGTCACGATGTGCCGGCTGAGCGGCGAGTCCCTCGACGGCCCCGCCCTGGACCGGCTGTACGCCGAGTTCCGGGCGTTCCTCGCCCTGATGGACCCCTACGGGGGCAAGCTGCCGCCCACCATGCGGGAGTTCTGGCGCTACTACGCGCGCGCCGTGGAAGAGCGGCTGGAGAACACCGAAGCGGTCCACATCATCCTCGACCGCCTGTTCGCGCAGGTGCCCGCTCCCACCCCCTCTGCTACGGGACCGGCCGGCCGTGTGGGCGGCGGGCAGGGCGCTCGCCGGGCCCACGGCCAGCGCCGTCGTCGTGGCGTCGCTGCCCGAGTCGCTCCGCGCGCGACTGGGGCTCGCCGAGGTGCCGGGCACACGCACGCTGATGCACGCCGCCTACCTGTCCACTCATCTCGCGACGCGGCTGCTGCCGGAGTCGTGGACACGGCTCGACACGGTAATGACCATGCTCGATCCGGCCTACGCGCCTCAGCGCGGCGGCGACGCGCCGCCGGCTGCCGGCACTCCGGCGCCTACGACCAGTTGTTCGCCCAGTCCTGACGGCCTCGCCACGTTCCCCTCGCCGAATTCATCGAGCGCACCGGTCGGCCGTCTCGCCCCCGGCGTCGCCGAGCATGCCGCCCAGGAAGATCCAGTCGCAGCGGCCGGTGTCCGACGAGAACCGCCACCGGCCGTTGACGACGTGGCCCCCGTCGGCCGGCCGGGCGATGCCCATCGGTTCCGTGACCGGCGAGACCGGCGCGGGCAGGTCCGGTGACCTGCCCGGACGGCGACTCCGCCCGTACGCGCCTTCCGCTGACCGGGATCCCCCTGCGAGTCGCACACAAGGGGGTTTGTAAGTTCGTTACCTGAGGCATCGACACGTACGCGAGGTGAGTCCATGACCGCTGCACCCGCCGACCCCGAGTTCACCGGGGCGGCGCCGCCGACGCCGGCCGAATTCCGGCGCGCGCTGGGCATGTTCGCGAGCGGCGTGACCGTGGTCACAGGCCTCGACGACGGCGAACCGGTGGGCTTCGCCTGCCAGTCGTTCGCGTCGGTGTCCCTCGAACCGCCGCTGGTCCTGTTCTGTGCCGACCACAAAGGCCGCGCCTGGCCGCGGATCAGGAATTCCGGCCGCTTCTGCGTGAACGTCCTCGGCGAGGATCAGGTGGACATCTGCGGCCGGTTCGGCTCCAGCAATGGCCGGAAGTTCGACGGGCTCGACTGGGACCTGTCGCGATGGGGCACTCCCGCGCTGCGCGGGGTGCTGCTGCGCGTCCACGGCGAGGTGCGCGAGGTGCATGTGGCCGGGGACCACGACGTGGTCATCGGCCGTGTCCGCGAACTCGAACCCGTCGCCACCGACCAGCGCCCGATGCTGTTCTACCGCGGCCGGTTCGGCGTGGAGCACGACGACCGGTTCTCCGCCCTCGGCCCGAACCTGTGGGGCTGGGGCGACCACTGGGGCTGAGCCCCGATCTCCCCCAGCCACGGCCTCTCCGGGTGACTCATCGCGCCTCTCCACCGGCCTGCGTTCTTCCCGTGGCGAGCGGTGAGCAGGCGGTTACCGGGCTCCGGGGACCATGTCCGGCACGCGGTGGACGGCCCGGGACCTGTCCTGTGCGCCGAGATCGGGGAAGAGCGCGAGCGAGACCTGCCGCGCGGCCTCGACCACGAGCGGGGCCACCTTCTCCAGCGGCGTACGGTCGTCGCCCGCCAGGGAGATGCTGGCCACCGGTCCTTCGTGGCCACGAACGGCCGCGGCGACGCAGGAGATTCCGGGGAAGCACTCCCCCCGCTCGAAGGCGAGCCCTCGGCGCCGCCTGATCCGGTTGAGCTCCTGGTGCAGCGTGCCGATGTCGCCGATCGCCCGGCCGGTCAAGGGGCTGGGCAGACGGCTGGTCGGCCGGTTGATGTGCCCGTCGACGAGCACCTCGGCCTGCTCGGGCTCCAGCCAGGCCAAGATGGCCTTGCCGAGCGCGGTGCAGTGGGCCGGCGCCCGGCCGCCGACGCGGGAGGGCACCGACAGGGCGAACCGCCCGCCGGCCTTGTCCAGATAGAACACCTCTGCGCCGTCGAGCACGGCCAGATGGACGACCATCCCGGTCCTGATCTGCAGGTTGTGCAGCACCGGCGCGGCGGCCTCCCGGATCTCGCCGTGGCCGCCGTCCCGGCCGCCGAGGCCGAGCGCCCGCTTCCCGAGGCTGTAGCCGAACGACGTGTGGTCCAGCCAGTTCAGCCGTACGAGCTGATCGAGGATGCGATGAGCCGTCGACCGCGGGAGGTGAGTGCGGCGGGCCACGTCCTCGAGCGTGAGGCGGGTGGAGCGGCCGGTGAACGCGTCCAGGATCAGCGTCATCCGCTCGACCATCGACGGCGGCAGCTCTCGTCGAGCGGGCGCCGCCGCCTCCTGCTCGGCGTGGAGAGCGGTCATCACACCTCCCAAAACTGAAATTAATTCTCGCTTCGGAATGTAGCAACGCATCACGCCTCCGGGAAGAGACCAAGAGATCTTCCTTATGCGCGGACGACCCGACCCCACCCGCGCCGTGACCGGTTCGTGACCTTGATAGCCTGCCTGCTTCGTGAGGCACGGGGATCGGGGGCCTGATGGAGGAAAGGCGGCGGTTACGGCTCGACGCGCCGCTGGACACGGCCGGGATCGTCCTCGCCTCCGCCTTCTTCTCCCTGTCCCTCACGCCGTCGCTGCTGCCCCGCCCCTGGACGCTGCAGGGGATCATCGCGGGCGTGCTCACCGCCACCGGATACCTGGTGGGTGTGCTCGCCGCCGCACTCGTACGCCCGGCCGCGGCACGGATGCCGGAGCGATGGCGCGAGGCGTGGCACCGCACGGGACGGCGGCGGGCCCGGCGCCTGGTCGCGACGTTCGGCTGCGGTCTCGGCGCGGCCTCGCTGGTCCTCGGCGTGCGCGCGCAGCGCGACATCTACGTGCTGATGGGAATGGACCCGCCGGAGCGGCTCGGCTACCTGGGGGTGCCGCTGGTCGCGGCGGCCCTGTTCCTGGCCCTGCTGGCCACGGCCAGGGCGCTGCGGATCGCGGCGCGGGCGCTGGGCCGCCTCCTCGGGCGGTGGTTCCCCGCGACGGCCGCGCAGTTCGCCGCGGGGCTCGGGGTGGGTGTGCTGGCCGTCTTCCTGACCGACGGGATCGTCACCGAGGCCCTGCTCAGGGGAGCCGACCGCAGCTTCGCCGCGATCAACAGCGAGACGGCGCCCGGCGCCACCCGGCCGAGCGCGGCCACGCTGTCGGGCAGCCCTTCCTCGCTGGTCTCCTGGGCGTCCCTCGGCCTGGAGGGCCGCGCCTTCGTCGCGGATGCGCCGGGCGTGGGCGAGCTGAGCCGGTTCGGCGGGCGGGCCGCCGTCTCCCCGATCCGCGTCTACGCGGGGCTCGACTCCGCCGCGACCACCCGCGAACGAGCCGCCCTGGCCGTACGGGAGCTGGAGCGGACCGGCGCGTTCGGCCGCAAGGTCATCTGCGTGATCACGACGACCGGCACCGGCTGGGTGGACCCGCAGGCGGCCGCCGCCCTGGAGTTCATGTACGGCGGCGACACCGCGCTGGTCTCGATCCAGTACTCCTACCTGCCGAGCTGGCTGTCGTTCCTGGTCGACCGCGACCGGGCCAAGGCGGCCGGGCGGGAGCTGTTCGACCAGGTGTACGCCCGCTGGTCGACGCTGCCCGCGGGGCACCGGCCCAAGCTGCTGGTCTTCGGGGAGAGCCTGGGGGCCTTCGGCGCGGAGTCGGCGTTCGGCGGCGACCGGGACCTGCGTGAGCGCACCGACGGCGCGCTGTTCGTGGGACCGCCGGACAGCAGCGCGCTGTGGCGGCGGCTCGTGGACGGCAGGGACCGGGGAAGCAGGGAGGCGCTGCCCGTCTACGGGGGCGGCGAGACCGTGCGCTTCGCCAACCGTCCCTCGGACCTGGACGTGCCCGCGTCACCGTGGCACGCGCCGCGGGTCGTCTACCTCCAGCATCCCTCCGACCCGATCGTGTGGTGGACGCCCCGGCTCGTCCTCACCCGGCCCGACTGGCTGGAGGAACGGCGCGGCGACGACGTGCTGCCCTGGATCCGGTGGTATCCGTTCGTGACGTTCTGGCAGATCACCGCCGACCTGGTGTTCTCCCTCGACGCACCGCCGGGACACGGCCACGCCTACGACGGCGAGGTGGTCGCCGCCTGGGCGCGGATCGCGCCGCCGGACGAGTGGAACGACGCACGGAGGGCGGCGCGGACCACGGCGCTGACCACGCTGCTCGCGCAACGCGCGGCGGGGTCAGGCGCCCGATGAACCGCGCAGTGGTGAACCGCGCAGTGAGTCGAGCCAGCCGAGCAGCCGGGCACCCTCACGCGTCATGATCTCGGGGTCGCGCAGGGCGTTGGCCAGTAGCGACATGCCCTGGTAGGCGCCCACCAGGGTCAGGGCGAGGCCGTCGGGCTCGGGCAGGCCGAGCTCGCGGAACTGCCGCTCGGCCCAGTCGAGCAGCAGCCGGATCACTCTGCCCGCCTCCGCGTCCAGGCCGCCCTCGTCACGTTTGTCCAACTCGGTGGCGAGCGTGCCGGTGGGGCAACCCCACCGGGCCGCGACGTCGCGCTGGGAGACCCACGCCTCCACGAGCCCCTTGAGCCGCTCGCGCGGGTCCGGCAGCAGCTCCAGCCGGGCGGTGAGCTCGCCGAGATGCCGGGCGTGCTCGGCGAGCGCGGCGGCGATCAGCTCGTCCTTGGTCTTGAAGTAGTAGTAGACGTTGCCCACCGGGACGTCGGCGGCGCGGGCGATGTCGGCGATGGTGGTGCGCTCGGCCCCCTGCCGGTGCAGAACCTGGGCGGCAGCGGCCATGAGCCGCTGCCGCTTGGCGCTCGCGGCCTTCACCCGGGCACTGGTCGAGTCAGTCACCTGACTGACTATAGACCCGCCTGGTGTCACCAGTTGGCCGGCAGGCCCGGTGTGGTCGGGGGCAGGGGGCGGTTCTTCGGGTGGATGATGTACACGATCCCGCCGCTGCCGGTGCTGCGCAGCCAGACGTTCTCGAAGTTGGCCCGCGGGTAGACGTGGCGGACCGCGTCGTCGTCCGGGGATGCGGGGTCGTTGGCGATCACGTCACCGTCGGCGGTGAAGCCGACGATGACCATGAGGTGGCCGTTGGTGCTGTACCCCGCGCCGGGCAGTTCCTCCGACTTGAACGACTGCGAGGTGACGACCGGGATGCCGGCCCGGACAAGCCGCTCCATCTCGGTCAGCGAACGGAGCCGGGTGACGAACCCCTCCAGCCCGTACCGCCCCGCGTAGGCGGTGTTGAACGGCCAGTTGCCCGCCCCCTCGTACGCGTAGTCGTAGGTGTATCTGGCGGCGTAGTCGACCTCGGGGTCGGGGTCGGAGGGGTCCACCCAGGCGGTGTCCTGCTTGCCGGGCCACTTGCCCCAGTAGCCGAGGACCATGGTGGTCGAGGTCGGGCTGCACCAGGCCTCTCCCCCGCCGTCCCACTCGGGGTAGTGGCCCTCGTGGACGTTCTGCGACCGCCGGGGCACGTTCAGCTCGACGCCCCAGGCGGTGCCGCCGGGGCTGACCGGGACGGTCGTGCGGTCGGGCACGGCCGAGGCCATCGCGCCGAGCGCGCGCACGACCGGCTGCACGGACGAGCCCGGCGTGCGGTACAGCGTGACGCGCAGCTGGTAACCGGTGATCGCCTTGCCGGCCGCGGCCACGAACGTGTCCACCGAGACGGTGCCGTCGGCGTCCCGCTGCCCGGACAGTGAGGTGCGCCGGATGTCCTCGTCGCCGTACGCCCAGCGGCCGAGCACGTACCACTTCGTCTGCCCGGCGGCGTGGCGGCCGCGCATCTCGACCTGCAGCCAGCTCCCGGCGGGCACGTCGGCGTTCCAGCTGGCCACCAGCTCGGTGGCGGCGAACCCGACGGGCCGCTCGGGGCCGGTCCACCGGGCGTACTCCCAGGTCTTGGTGCCGAGCGCGTCGGTGTAGGAGATCGTGCCCACGGGGGCGCCGAAGGACAGGGTGGTGCCCGCCTTCACTCCCTCCCGCAGGCCCGGGCCGAAGTGGGCCCGCTGGTAGACGACGTCGACGGCGGACGACGGTGACGGCGGTGGCGGTTTGGCCACGGCCTCGGCTGCCGTGGCGGTGAGGGAGGAGGTCATCAGTAGGGCGGACAGGAACGCGGGCAGGAACACGCTCGGCACGCGCATGGCTCACCTCGGGGTCTCGTCGGCGCCCCCGACGGTAGAGACCGCGGCCCCTGCGCGCATCGGCAGGAATACGTATCCGTTACCGGGGTTCGCACGGCGGGCGCAGCACGCGCTCTGCACTACGACCGGCGCCGTCAGGAGGCGGGGGTGTGGGGCGGGGCGACGCCCCAGCCCCACTGGGGGACGGGAGCCTGCTGCGGGGGGCGCGCGCCGGGCTGCGAGTTGGCGAAGGCCAGGCGCGTGCCCCACTCGATGTAGCTCGCGAAGGCGGCGCGGAACTCGGGGTCTGCGGGCAGGCCGACCTCGTCGGCGGCGTCCATGAAGAGGTTGACCCAGCGGCGGCGCTGGGGTTCGGTGATGGCCTTGCCGAGGTGCTGGAGCAGCATGTGGTGGTAACCGCCCCGTTCACGCGTGTAGCGGGACGGGCCGCCGAAGACCTCGGCCAGCCACATCGCGACATACTTGGGGTGGCCCGGGTCCATGTGGGCGAAGAGGGGACCGATCAGGTCGTCCTTGAGGACCTGATCGTAGAACGTCTCGGTCAGCCGCTCGAACGCCTCGGTCCCGCCCGCCCAGTCGTACAGGCTGGGGACGGAGGAGCCGGCGCCGCGCACGGCGGTGGGCTCGTAGTGGCGCATCTCCTCGATCTGCCGGACGTACGGCTTGATCTCCCCGAAGAACGTTCCGAAGTGCTCACCGCCGCGGAAACCCCGCAGGTGGTCCTCGGCGGAGGTCCAGGTGATGCGCAGAACGTAACATTCGGGCTCTTCGACGCAGCGGGACAGCTCGTAGTCCACGCACTGCGGCGCGGCCGCCAGGGACTGCGCGGCACGCCTGTAGGCCTCTTCGAACTCCCCGGCGTCCTGCCGCGCGATGCGACTCGACGATCATGTGGACAGCGCCCCCCGTGGCCGCGATGACGGATGGAAGATCACCGTAATACTGTAATCAGTGCAAGTCGACCCCGTGGGGCCTTGCTTGGAGGCACAGGTGGATGGCCCATATGACTGACGACGAGCTCATCGAGGCGGTCCGCGCGATCCCCGGTCTTCTCCCTCCCGCATCGCCCGAGGCCATCGACGAGGTGGAACGGGTCATCGGGCACTCGCTGCCTCCGTTGCTCCGCCGTCTGTATCTCGAGGCCGCGAACGGCGGCTTCGGCCCGCGCACGGGGATACTGGGGGTGACCGGGAGCGAATACGAGCACCATTTCGAAGTGGCCGACATCGTCGACATGTATCCGGATACACGTGACGAGTGGCCCGGCATGTTGTGGTTGTTCGACTGGGGGTGCGGAATCTGGTCCGTCATGGATTTCCGGGATCCGGCGGGGCCGATGTGGGTATGGGACCCGAATTGCGACGCGGAAGAGTCTCCGGACGAAGTCCCGTTGACTCCGCAGAACATGACCCTGGCCGAATGGCTCACAGAGTCACTCAGCGGCAACCTGGAAAAGGCTTTCGAGACCTCGGATCTCGTCGCCGTCGCCGAACGCCGCGCATCGTTCGACGTTTGTCCCGGCGAGCTGGAATACACCCCGCCGGAGTGCCTGCCGGACGATGAGATCATCGGGACGATGTCCGCGCTGCCCTGCCTCGGTTCACCCGCGTCTTCAGCGGCGGTCACCGGGGCGGAACGGACGATGGGGCTTTCCCTGCCTCCGTTGCTTCGCCGGTTGTACCTGGAGGTGGCCAATGGAGGAGTGGGCCCGGGCCGGGGTATCCAGGGGGTGCCCGCGCCAGGCGCCCACCGGGCGCGCGAGATCGTCTTCTCCCACAGCGCATGGAGTTCCGGCCCGGATCCTTTCGTCCCTCCCGGTTTCGTCTGGCTCTGCAGTTGGGGGACCGCGATCTGGTCGCTCGTGGATTGCCGCGATCCCGCGGGCCCGATGTGGATATGGGACCCGGTGGGTCCCCACCTGCGGCCGGATCATACGGGTGCCCGAGTAGACCCTTCCACGTTGACGCCGCAGAACATGACCCTCGCCGAATGGCTGACCGAATGGCTGACAGGATCGTTCACGAGGGATTTCCGGCCTTCCACTCTTCGCGCCGTTGCGGCGCGACGGGGCGAGGTCGTGTCACGGCCGGGCCCGCCCGCTGGATGATCGCGCCACGCGCCCGGGTGGGGGTCCAGATCGAGGCGCTCCCGCACCCCGCGCTGCGCCACTCCGAGCGGCTCGGCGGCGTGCAGCCCGGCGAACCGTCCGCTCCGGCGCCCGACCGGCGTCCCGGCGCTCCCGGTCAGGTCACGGCCGTTATCCGATAAGTCACATCAAACCTCTTGAGTCACATACGTTCAGCCGCTTTGCCGATATTTTGCCAATTCTCGCCAGAAAGGCCCGAATAGTCATGGCACGCTGATTCGCATGTTCGCTCGGAAGCTTTCCCTTGGTGCCTCCATGGCCACATTTGCCCTGGTCACGGGGGTTGCGGCGCCGGTTCTCGCCCCTCCCGCCCTGGCCGCTCCCGGCCTGACACAGCACATTTCCACGCAGCACATTTCCACAGAGCACATTTCCACACAGCACGGTCCTGCGCAGTCGTACGCAGCGCCGCATGTGCACGGGCGGGCCGTCTACCTGTGGGACGCCACGACCGGGCAGGACCTGCTGGACAAGAACGCCGCCGAGCGCATGCCGGTCGCCAGCCTCACCAAGATGATGACCGCGTACATCATCCTGCGGGAGGCGAACCTCGACGACGAGGTCAAGATCAAGCGTGAGGACCTCGAGTACGCCTGGAACAACGACGGCACCACGGCCGATCTCGAAGCAGGGGACACCCTGCCGGTCCGCGAACTGCTGTACGCCCTGTTGCTCCCCTCCGGCGCGGACGCCGCGCACGCCCTGGCCCGCGTGTACGGCCCCGGAGTGAAGGGCTTCGTGGACAAGATGAACGCCACCGCGCGCGAACTCGGATTGAAGGACACCCTCTACGTCAACGCCGACGGCCTCCCCACGTCCCACGGCGACGGGCACTCCACCGCCCGCGACCAGGCCAGGCTCGCGGAGATCGCCCTGCGGAACCCGATCTTCACCAAGATCACCTCGACGAGCCACCACTCGACCGAGGACGGCCGGTACGACTGGTACAACACCAACCACATGCTCGGCCTGCCGGGCGCGATCGGCGTGAAGACCGGGTCCACCAACGCCGCCGGGTTCTGCCTGGCGTTCGCGGCCGACCGGGACGGTCACCGGCTCATCGGGATCATCCTCGGCGAGGACGTCGCCAGCCGCCGGTGGAACACCGCCGAGAGGCTGCTCGACTGGGCGTCCGAGTCCGAGTCCGAGCGCTGAGCCGGCGTAGGGGGAGGCGGGCCCGCGCAATACCCCGGCGGGCCAGAAAACACGGCCTTTCCGGATCGGTCAATCCCGGTTAAGTTCCCGATCAGTGTCCAGCGGGGGCCCTGGCACCTGGACCGTCCGGACCGTCATTGGACCCGAAGGAGAGCCCAATGCGCGCCTCGCTCGGCATGCGGGCCGCCGTCGCCACCGCGGCGTCCGCCCTCGTGCTTCCCCTCCTGCCCGCCGCGCCGGCGAACGCCGACCCCGACCCCGCCCACATCGCGCAGACGGTGGTCGCGTCGGCGGTGAAGAAGCACCTGCGCAAACTGCAGGACATCGCGAACGCCAACGGCGGCACCCGCGCCGCCGGCACCCCCGGCTTCGCGGCCTCCCGCGACTACGTCGCCGGAGTGCTGAAGAAGGCCGGCTACACGGTGACCCTGCAGGAGTTCGACTTCCCGTTCTTCAAGGAGAACTCGGCGGCGGTCCTCCAGCGGACCGCGCCCTCCCCCAAGACGTACGCGCCCACCCCGCCGGACGGCAGCAGCGTCGGCGACTTCGCCACCATGACCTACTCCGGGTCGGGAGACGTCACCGGAGCCGTGCGGAACGTCGACCTCGTGCTGCCTCCCGGCCCCACGCCGAACACGTCCACCTCCGGCTGCGAGGCCGCCGACTTCGCCGGCTTCCCGGCGGGGGCCGTCGCGCTTGTCCAGCGTGGCACCTGCACCTTCCAGGTGAAGGCGGAGAACGCGCAGGCCGCGGGCGCGTCCGCGGTGATCCTCATGAACGAGGGCCAGCCCGGGCGCACCGACACCCTGCAGGGCACGCTGGGCGAGCCCACCGTGCACATTCCCACCGTGGGCGTGAGCTTCGCGGTCGGCCAGGAACTGGCCGCCGCCGGGACGTCCGTACGGGTGAGGACCGACACCACGAGCGAGACCCGTAAGACCCACAACGTCATCGCCGACTCGCGGTGGGGCGACCCGAACAGGGTGGTGCAACTCGGGGCGCACCTGGACAGCGTGCCGGCGGGGCCCGGCATCAACGACAACGGCTCCGGCAGCGCCGCGATCCTGGAGGTCGCCACCGCGTTCGGCAAGATCCCGACCAGGAACAAGCTGCGCTTCTCCTTCTGGAGCGCGGAGGAGCTGGGCCTGCTCGGCTCCGAGCACTACGTCGCGAGCCTGTCCCCCGCCGACCTGGCGAGGATCAAGCTGTACCTGAACTTCGACATGGTCGCCTCCCCGAACTACGCCCTGAAGATCTACGACGGCGACGACTCCGACGCCACCGGCGCCGGCCCCGGTCCCGCGGGTTCCGACGAGATCGAGAAGCTCTTCGAGAAGTACTTCGACACGCTCCGTCAGGCCCACAACGGCACCGACTTCGACGGACGGTCGGACTACGGGCCGTTCATCGACGCCGGGATTCCGTCCGGCGGGACGTTCACCGGCGCCGAGGGCGTCAAGACGCCCGAGGAGCAGGCGTTGTTCGGCGGCACCGCCGGTGAGGCGTACGACTCCTGCTACCACCAGGCCTGCGACACCATCGCCAACATCAGCGACAAGGCTCTGGCGCTGAACACCGGCGCGATCGCCACCGCCGCCGCCGTCTACGCCTTCAGCCGGGACCTGCCCGGTCCGGACGCCCGCACCACCGCGGCCGCCGCCAGGACCGCCGTGGCCCACGCCGACGAGGCGCACGGCACGCTCGCCCGGTGATCCGTACGCGGTGACACACGCGGGCCCCGCCGGACGTCGTCCGGCGGGGCCCGAAGCCCACCGCCTGCCGGGGGACGCGGTCAGCAGGGCCGTGACGCGTAGGGCCCAGCGGCGGATCCGGGCACGTTTCATTCACCTGCGGCCACGAGAGGCCTGCTGCCCCTGCTCCGACTTCGCCAGGAACGGCGAGCGGCCGAGGATGACGATGCCCACCACGAGCGCCACCAGGCCGCCGACCTCGCCCGCGAGGGCCGGCGGATCGACGCGCAGACGCTCACCGAAGATCGCGACCCCCAGGACTATGCCGACGATCGGTTCGGTCGCGGTGGTGGCGGGCAGCGAGATCCGCAGCGGTGCGGCGTCGAACGCGCTCTGGTTGAGCAGGAGACCGGTCGCGGCGATGACGGGCACCAGATACACCTGCCATGAGGTGAACAGCGCCACCGGTCCCCGCGCAAGGGTCAGAAGGGCCCCGCGGGTCAGCGCGTCCTGGAGGCCGTACAACGCCCCCGCCGCCGCCGCGAGCAACATCGCCTTGGTCTGCAGGGGCATTCGCAGCGCCACCGCGACCATGCCCGCGGCCACCCCCGCCACGACCAGCACGGCCAGCCAGACCAGAGAGTTCGGTGCCGGCATCCCGCCGCCGTGGGGTCGCCCCGCCACGAGAAAGGCGGCGACGCCTCCGCTGACCAGCACCGCCCCCAGCCACTCCGCCGTGCCCAGGCGCTCCTGGTAGAACAGGGCCGCCGCGGCGAGGGCGAAGATGAGGCTGGTCGCCAGGAGCGGCTCCACCGAGGCGACGTCGGCGCGCCGCAGGGCCAGCGCCCCGAGGACCTGCCCGCCGACCATCGCGGCGATCCCGGCCAGCCACACCGGCTTGCGTACCAGATCGAACAGCAGGCGCACGTGCAGCATCTCGCCCAGCGGTTCGGTGTACGCGACGTGCTGCTGCGCGACCCAGCCCAGCCCGAGCAGGGCCGCGGCCGCGAGGCCGAGAACCACCGTGACGATCACGGCCCCGCGCCGCCCCCCGGAGCCCCGGACATCATGATCGATCACTCCCCTCGGCGACCGGGTCGCGCATATGTATCCGGCCATCCCCGGTGACGGCGGCCTCATGTCCGCGATATTGTTTTTGGGCAGTCGTCCAAGTCGTTCGACCAAGGCAGTCGTACGAGACGTGAACGGAGCAGGTAGGAGATGACGGAGGCGTCCGCGGACCGGGGCAGGACCACACGGCAACGGCTGCTCGCCGCCGCGGCGGCCCTGATCGCCGAGGCCGGTTGGAGCGGGGTCAGCACGCGGATGGTGGCCGAGCGGGCCGGAGTGGCCCCCGGAGTCGTGCACTATCACTTCGCGTCGCTGCCCGACCTGCTGATCGCGGCCTCGACGGGGGTCGCGCGCGCGATGCTGGGAGAGTTCACCGGGCGGCTGGCGGAGCAGCCCGGCCTCGAGACCGGCGTCGAGTGGCTGCTCGGTGAGCTGTCCCGATACACGGGGACCGACCCCGCCTCGCTGCTGATCGCCGAGATGTACCTGGCCGCCGCCCGGCTGCCCGAGCTCCGCGACCGACTGCACGAGATCGTCGCCGACTCCCGCGCCCACGTCGCCGCCTGGCTGCGCGAGCACGGCCATCGCGGCGACGCCGAGGCGACCGCCGCGGTCCTCGTCGCGGCGGTGGACGGGCTGGTGCTGCACCGCGGCCTCGATCCCGCCCTCGACCTCACCGCTCTGGCCGGGCCGCTGCGGGCGATGGTGCGTACGGACGGACACGAAAAGGGTGGAGGAACATGAGAGCGATCGTCTGCGGCGCCGGGATAGCCGGAACGGCCCTGGCCTGGCATCTGGAACGCGCGGGCTGGGACGTCCGGCTGGTCGAGCGCGCCCCGGCGTTCCGCGAGGGCGGATACATGATCGACTTCTACGGTCCCGGCCTGGAGGCGGCCGGGCGGATGGGGCTGCGCCCACGGCTGGAGGAGGTCCGCCATCCCGTCCACGAGATCGGCTACGTCGACGGCTCCGGACGGCAGACCAGCCGTCTCACCGTGAAGGCGGGATTCGCCGAGGTGGTCAGCCTGCTGCGCGGCGACCTCGCCCGCGTGCTCGCCGAGCAGGTGCGCGCGCCGGTCCGGTACGGCACGACGGTCGCGGCCGTCACGCAGGACGACGGGGGTGTCGAGGTCGAACTGACCGACGGCACCCGGCACGAAGCAGACCTGCTGATCGGCGCCGACGGCGTGCACTCACGGGTCAGGGAGCTGGTCTTCGGTCCCGAGGAGCGCTTCGTCCGCTATCTCGATCACCACGTGGCGGCGTACGTGGTGGAGGACGAACACCTCAGCCGGGAGGTCGGCGCGCGTTACCGGATGCTGACCGTGCCGGGCCTGATGGCCGGGGCGTACGCGGTGGGCGGGGACCGGCTGGCCCTGCTGTTCCTGCGCCACGAGCCCGACCCCGCCGCTCCCGCCGATCCGGCCGCCTCGCTGCGCCGGCACTACGGGGGTCTCGGCTGGATCCTGCCCGAGGTGCTGGCCCGGTGCCCGCGGCCGCCCGAGCTGTACTACGACCAGGTGACGCAGGTCGACGCCCCTCGATGGAGCAGTGGCCGGGTGGTCCTGCTCGGCGACGCCTGTCAGGCGGTCTCCCTGTTCGCCGGGCACGGCGCGTCCCTCGCGATCGCCGCGGCATGGGTGCTCGCCGACGAGCTGCGCGAGGTCTCCCCCGGCGGCCTGTCCCCCGCCCTCGACCGGTACGCGGCACGCATGCGGCCGGTCGTCGCCGATGTCCAGGCCTTCGGCCGCCGCTTCCTCCCCTGGATGGCGCCGTCCAGCCGCCTGCGCATCACCGCCCGCGACTGGCTGCTGCGGCTCGCCTCCCTGCCGGGAGCCGACCGGCTGTTCATGGGCTCACTCAGCCCCGGCGGCCACCGCCTCATCACCTGACTCACTCGGCGACATCACGTACGGTGACGCATCGGTAACGGATTTTTATTCCGGATGCCGTGGTCCGGTAATCCGGGCGGGCTGAAGTGGCCGTCATGGAATCGGCGGCAGAAACCAGCACACCGCGGATCGCCGGAGCCAACTACCCGGTCGCGGTCGTCGGCGGCGGCCAGGCGGGGCTGTCGGTCAGCCACTGCCTGGGCCGGCGCGGCATCGAGCATGTCGTCATCGAAGCGCGGCGGATCGGTCACGAGTGGCGCGAGCGCCGCTGGGACTCCTTCTGCCTGGTGACCCCCAACTGGCAGTGCGACCTGCCGGGCTTCCCCTACCGCGGGCCCGACCCCGACGGTTTCATGGTCCGCGAGGAGATCGTCCGCTACCTGGAGGACTACGCGGCGTCCTTCGGCCCCCCGCTCGCCGAGGGTGTGCGCGTCAGCCGCTTACGGAGGGCCGCGAGCGGGACGTTCGAGCTCGCGACCACCGCCGGGGATCTCACGGCCGACCAGGTCGTGGTGGCCACCGGCCCCTACCACGCGGCCGCCGTCCCCCGGCTGGCCGAGCGGATGCCCGCGGGGATCACCCAGGTCCACTCCTCGCGGTACCGCCGTCCCGCGCGGCTTCCCGAGGGCGAGGTCCTCGTGATCGGCACCGGGCAGTCGGGCTGCCAGATCGCCGAGGACCTGCATCTGGCCGGGCGCCGTGTCCACCTCGCCGTCGGAAGCGCGCCCCGGGTCGCCCGCTTCTACCGGGGCAGGGACTGCGTTGCGTGGCTGCACGACATGGGCCACTACGCGAGGAGCATCGACGAGTACGACGACGCGGACGCCGTACGCCTGCGGGCCAACCACTACGTCACCGGACGCGACGGCGGGCGCGACATCGACCTGCGGGCCTTCGCCCGCGACGGGATGCGCCTGTACGGCCGGCTGACCGGTGTGACCGGTGTGACGCTGGAGTTCGCCGCCGACCTGAACGACAACCTCGACCGGGCCGACGCGGTGGCCGAGGGGATCAAGGACGCCATCGACGCGTACATTTCCACGCACGGCATCGACGCCCCCCGAGAGCCCCGCTACGTGCCGGTGTGGGAACCGGGCGAGCCGGTACGCGCCCTCGACCTGGCCGCGGCCGGGATCACCTCGGTCGTCTGGGCGACCGGGTTCACCCGCGACCACCGCTGGATCGAGATCCCCGCCTTCGACGGCCGGGGCTATCCGATGCACTGGCGCGGCGTGACGAACTGTCCCGGGCTCTACTTCCTCGGGCTGCCCTGGCAGCACACCTGGGGCTCCGGGCGGTTCGAGGCGGTGGGCCGGGACGCCGAGTTCCTGGCCGGTCACATCGAGGCGTCCCGGCGGCTGGCCGACGTCTGCGGCGCGCTGACCGGCGCGCCGGCCGAGCTCTCGCCCGCGCTGCCGGTCGGGTGAGTCCCATGATCCGCGACATGGTCTTCGACGCCCACCGCCACATCGGCGTACTGCCCGCCCATCCCTTCTACGGCGGTCCCGCGGTGAACCCCGGCGTCACCGCGCGGGCCACGGTCACGCAGCTGATCGCCGACCTCGACGCGGAGGGCACGGAGCGTGCGCTGGTGCTGCCCAACTACGGCGTGCCCGACCCGGCGGTCGCCTTCGCGCTCAACGACCTCGTCCTGGAGGCCGCGCAGGCAGACGACCGGATCCGCGCGGGGCTGTGGGTCTCGCCGCTGCCCCGCGACGAGGAGCGCACCGCCCGCGCCCTCGCCCTGGCGGGCGAGCGGGGTGTCCGGGCGCTCAAGCTCAGCTTCCTGCTCGGCGGGCGGCCCACCGACCCCGCCTGCCGTCCCGGCCTCGACCAGATCTTCGCGGCGGCCGGACGCCACGGCCTGGTCGTCCACGTGCACACCTCGCCGGGCGCCGCCTCGGACGTCGACGAGGTCGGACACCTGGTCGAGTGGTACGCCGACCGCGTGCCGGTGCACCTCGTGCACTTCGGCGGCGGGATGAGCGGCCACATCAAGCTGGCCGGCTCCCGGTTCTTCGACTGGATCGCGGCCGGCAAACGCGTCTACACCGACCTGTCCTGGGCCATCGGCTTCGCGCCGTACTGGCTGGCCCGGGAGATCGAGCGGCGCGGCTTCGGGCACGACCGCGTGCTGTTCGCCAGCGACCAGCCGTGGGGCGACTTCGCGGGCGAGCACGCCCGGATGCGCGCCGCGGCCGGGGACGGCGAGCTGGGCGCGCTCGTCTTCCACGACACCTTCGCCTCCCTCTACGACTGACCCACCTTTACCCGAAGGAGCAGCAGATGTCCGTCGACATGACCGACCTCGAGAAGAAGAGCATCGAGGAGATCCCCCACCCGTCCCTGCCCGAGGGTTCCAGCATCTACGGCACGACCAAGGTGTTCCCCGACTACAAGGCCGAGAACGGCGAGTCGTACTTCACGCTCGTCCACGGCATCGCGCACGAGTCGTCGGTCAGTTTCGTGGCCGTGCTGCAGGCCACCCGGGCGCTGCGCAAGGGCTTCGAGACCGCCATCTACTTCTACGGCCCCGGCTCGCTGAACTGCCTGGCCACGCGTGGCTTCCCGACGACCGGCAACTCGGCGTTCCCTGGAGAGCACAACATCAACAACCAGCTCAAGACGTTCATCGCCGAGGGCGGCAAGGTCTACTGCTGCCGGTTCGGCCTGTCCCTGCACGGCGCCCGCGAGGAGGACCTCATCGAGGGCGTGATCCCGACCCACCCGCTGGACGTGCAGGACGCGCTGATCCACTACGCCCGCAAGGGCGCCATCATCAACTCCACCTACCAGCTGTAGTGCCGTGACCGTCGATTTGCGGATCATGACCCGCGCCGAGCTGGCCCTGCGCGGCGTGGCCTTCGACACGCCCGTACGGCGGCCTGACGGCGCGGGGCCCAGCGGCGACGGCCACGTCCTCGTCGACGGCGCCGGCGCGGCGCTGCCCATCGATCCCGGCAGCCCCTACACCGTTCGCGACGGCACGGTCTGGCTCGGCGAGCAGGACACCGGGGTCTCCCTGGTGCCCGTGCGGCGGCCGAGGTTCTACGACCTGACCACCGCCGACGGCGTGCCGTACGAGAAGATCGCCCGGCTGCACGGCGCGGACGTGCTGGCCACGACCGTCGTGCAGACGTGCGTGAGGTACGGCGAGGCCGACCGCTGCCGATTCTGCACCATCGAGGAGTCGCTGCGGTCGGGCGCGACGGTCGCCGCGAAGACCCCCGCCCAGCTCGCCGAGGTGGCGGAGGCGGCGGTGCGGCTCGACGGCGTACGGCAGATGGTGATGACCACCGGCACGACCACCGGGCCCGATCGCGGCGCGCGCACCCTGGCGCGGTGCGTGCGCGCAGTGCTGGACGCCGTGCCGCGTCTGCCGATCCAGGTGCAGTGCGAGCCGCCGGGCGACCTGGCCTGGATCGGCGCGCTGCGCGAGGCCGGGGCCACCGCGATCGGCATCCACGTGGAGTCGCTGGACGAGGAGGTCCGGCGGCGGTGGATGCCGGGCAAGTCGTCGGTGCCGCTCGCCGACTACGAGGCCGCCTGGGACGAGGCGGTCCGGGTGTTCGGGCGCAACCGCGTCTCGACGTACCTGCTGGTGGGGCTGGGCGAGGACCCCGACGAGCTGATCGCGGGCGCGGGCCGCCTCATCCGGCGCGGCGTCTATCCCTTCGTGGTCCCGTTCCGCCCGATGCGGGGCACCCTCGCGGCCCGCGACGGGATCGGCGCCCCCGGCGCCGGCCTGCTGACGTACGTCACCGAGGGTGTGGCGGCGCTGCTGCGGGCGGCCGGCATGCGCGGCGCGGACCAGGGCGCGGGCTGCGCCGCCTGCGGTGCGTGCGGCGTGCTGAGCGCGGCGGGCGGGTGAGGCGCCGATGTACCTCGACGGCGACACCGCGCCGGACATCCTCGCGCTGCTCGGTGACCGCAGCACCCTGGCCCGGCGGCCGCCTGTCCGGATCGAGCAGGCCGCTGACGCCGCGACCCTCCGGGCCTACCGGCGGCTGCGGCACGAGGCGTTCGTCCGGGAGCAGAGGTTGTTCGGCGAGCACGACCTCGACGACAGGGACGACGATCCCCGCACGGTCACGCTGGTGGCCAGGGACGCGGCGGGCGCGGTCGTCGGCGGCGTGCGGCTCGGACCGGCCTGCGACGGCCCCGACATCGGCTGGTGGACGGGCGGGCGCCTGGTCGTCACGCCCGCCGCGCGCGGCGCGGGGGCGACGGGAAGCACCGGCGCGGCGCTGGTGCGTGCCGCGTGCGCCCGCGCCGAGGCGGAGGGCGTGCTGCGGTTCGAGGCGACCGTGCAGGTCAGGGCCGAGACGTTCTTCCGCCGGCTGGGCTGGACTCGGGTGCGGCCGGTGACGGTCGCGGGCGCGCCGCACGTGCTGATGCGTCGCCCGATCGGCAGGGTCGCGGCCCACGCGGCGGCGGCCAAGTCGGCGCTCGGGCCGCTGCTCGCCGCCCTCGCCGGACCGGTCCCGCACGCCCTCGGCGGCCCGGGTTTCGTCGGCGACGACGGAGCGCCGGTGCCCGGCGGCGACCTCGTCGCCGCCTGCGACGCGATCGTGCCCTCCATGGTCGAACGCGACCCGGAGTGGGCCGGCTGGTGCTCGGTCCTGGTCAACCTCAACGACCTGGCCGCGATGGGCGCCGCCCCGGCGGGGCTGCTCGACGCGCTCGCCGCGCCCGACGCCGCGCACGCCGCCCGGGTGCTGGACGGCCTGGCCCGGGCCGCCCGTGCGTTCGGGGTGCCGGTGCTGGGCGGGCACACGCAACTCGGGGTGCCGGCCGCGCTGTCGGTCACGGCCCTCGGCCACGCCGCGCGTCCCGTGCCCGGCGGCGGCGGACGCCCCGGCCACGCCGTGCGCCTCACGGCGGACCTCGGCGGCGGCTGGCGGACCGGCTACCGGGGCCGCCAATGGGACTCGACCACCTCCCGGCGCACCGACGAGCTGCGCGCGATGCTCGGCGCGGTCGCGGCCGGTCGCCCCGCCGCCGCCAAGGACGTGTCAATGGCGGGGATCGCCGGCACGCTCGGCATGCTGGCCGAGGCGAGCGGCTGCGCGGCCGTGCTGGACGTGGCCGCGGTGCCGCGCCCGGCCGCCGCCTCCATGGGCGACTGGCTCACCTGCTTTCCCGGCTTCGCGATGCTCACGACGGACCGGCCGGGCGCGCCGGCGCCGCCGCCGGGGCCGGCCGCATCGGCGGTGTGCGGGGAGTTGACCACCGGCAGCGGCGTCTCGCTGCGCTGGCCCGACGGACAGGTCACGGAGGCCGTCGGCGGCCCGGTGACCGGATTGGGGACCGCGTGAGCGCCCTTCGCATGGCGGCGGTGTCCGCCGGTTTCGGCCGCGACCTCGACGAGGACTTCGCGATCGTCGAACGCCTCGTCAAGGAGGCGCGCAACGCGGACGTGCGGCTCCTCGCGCTGCCCGAGGCGTGCCTCGGCGGCTACCTGCTCAGCCTGGACGGCGACGCCGCGGACGCCGGGCCGCCCCCGCTCGCCGTGGACGGCCCCGAGATCCGGCGGCTGGCCGCGCTGGCCGGAGACCTGGTCGTGGTCGCGGGCTACTGCGAGGACGGCGGCGACGCCCGCTACAACAGCGTGGTGTGCGTCAGCGGCGACGGCGTGCTGGGCAACCACCGCAAGGTCCACCAGCCGCTCGGCGAGAACGCCAGCTACGCCTCGGGCGACGGTTTCCGTGCCTTCGACACGCCCGTCGGCAGGATCGGCATGATGATCTGCTACGACAAGGCGTTCCCCGAGTCCGCCCGCGCGCTGGCCCTCGACGGCGCACAGATCGGGGTGTGCGTGTCGGCGTGGCCGGGCTCGCGGACGAACGCGGCGCTGGACCTGGAGCGTGACCGCTGGAAGCGGCGCTTCGACCTGTTCGACCGGGCGCGGGCGCTGGAGAACCAGATCGTGTGGCTGTCGGCCAACCAGGCGGGCACGTTCGGGTCGCTGCGCTTCGTCGGCAGCGCGAAGATCGTGGACCCCGGCGGCGAGATCGTCTCGGCGACGGGTGTCGGGCCGGGCATGGCCGTCGCCGAGATCGACGTGCCGCGGGCGCTGGAGACCGCGCGCCGGTCGATGGGCCACCTGCGCGACCGCCGGCCGGAGACGTACGGGACGGCCGGGCAGGCCGGACACGCGGGGCAGGCGGGGCACGCGGGGCACGCGGGGCAGGCGGGGCACGCGGCGTGAGCGTCCTGCGGATCGCCGCGGCGGCCGCCCATTTCGGCCGCGACCTCGCCTTCGACCTCGCCCGCATCGCCAAACTGATCGACGACGCCCGCGCCGCGGGCGCCCGGCTGCTCGTGCTGCCCGACGCCGCGCTCGGCGGCTACCTCGCCGACCTGCGCAGGCCGGACCCCGACGCGCTGCCGCCCGCCCTGAAGCCGGACGACCCGGTCATCGCGCGGGTGGCGGCGCTGGCCGCCGAGATGGTGGTGTGCGTCGGATTCTGCGAGGACGGCGGCGACGTCCGCTACAACACGGCTGTGTGCGTCAGCGGCGACGGGGTGCTCGGCCTGCACCGCAAGGTGCACCTGCCCGCGGGCGAGACCGCGGCCTACCGCCCGGGCGACCGGTTCGACGCCTTCGACACCCCGGCCGGGCGGATCGGCATGCTGATCGACTACGACAAGACCTTCCCGGAGTCGGCCCGCAGCCTCGCGCTCGACGGCGCGCAGATCCTGGCCTGCCTCTCGGCCTGGCCCGCCAGCGTCACCAACCGCGCGCCGCGGATGGCCCAGGACCGGCAGTCACGGCTCTTCGACCTGTACGACCAGGCGCGGGCCGCGGAGAACCAGGTCGTGCTCGCCTCCTCCAACCAGACCGGCGTGATGGGCGGCATGCGGTTCCTGGGCCAGGCCAAGGTCGTCGGGCCGGGGGGCGACGTGCTCGCCCGCACCTGGTCGAAGGCCGGGCTGGCCGTGGCCGAGCTCGACGTCGCCGCCGAGATCGACCGCGCCCGGCGGATTCTCCACCATCTCGGGGAGCGCAGGCCGGGCGTCTACCGGAAGGTGCTTGAGGAGGTGCATGAGTGAGAATCGCGCTGCTCAGCTACTCGACCAGGCCCCGCGGCGGGGTCGTGCACACCCTCGCCCTCGCCGAGGCGCTCGCGGCGGCGGGACAGCACGTCACGGTGTGGACGCTCGGCCGGGGCGGCGACTCGGGGTTCTTCCGCCCGGTCGACCCCGGCGTCCGGCTGCGCGTCGTGCCGTTCCCCGACATCCCCGGGGAGGGCGTCGGCCCACGGGTGCTGCGGTCGATCGCGATGCTGCGCGGGGCGTTCGCTCCTGAGGCCGCCTCTTACGACGTCGTGCACGCCCAGGACTGCATCAGCGCCAACGCGGCGGGCCTGTGCGTGCGCACCGTCCACCACCTGGACCGCTTCACCACACCCGAGCTGGCCGCCTGTCACGAGCGCGCCATCGTCACGCCGTACGCGCACGTCTGCGTGTCGGAGGCGGTGGCCGCCGAGCTCGCGGCCGGGTGGGGCATCACGGCGACGGTGATCCCCAACGGCGTCGCGTATGAGCGCTTCGCGTCCGCCGACCCGGTCGCCACTCGCATGTGGCGCGGTCAGCTCGGGACATACGTGCTGACGGTCGGCGGCATCGAGCCGCGCAAGGGCTCGCTCGACCTGCTGGAGGCGTACGCGCTGCTGCGGGAGGCGCGCCCGGACGTCCGGCTGGTGATCGCCGGAGGCGAGACGCTCTTCGACTACCGCGACTACCGCGCGCGGTGGGAGGCCCGGGCGGCGGAGCTGGGCGCCGAGCCGCTGGTTCTCGGCCCGGTCGCCGACGCGGACCTGCCGCCGCTCGTGGCGGGCGCCGCCGCCTTCGCCTTCCCGTCGGTGAAGGAGGGCTTCGGCCTCGCCGCGATGGAGGCCCTCGCGGCGGGCGTCCCCCTGGTGATGCGCGATCTGCCGGTCCTGCGTGAGGTCTTCGGCTCCGCCGCGCGCTTCGCCGTCACCCCCGCCGGGCTCGCCGCCGAGCTCGCCGACGCCCTCGACTCCGCCGATCCGGGCAGGCGTACGGCAGGCCGGGCGCTCGCCGCCCGGCACACCTGGCGAGCCGCCGCCGAACGCCACATCGCCCTGTACGAGTCGCTCGCGTCATAGGCTCGGACCATGGCGGCCAGAGCGTTCGACGCGGTGCTGTGCGACTTCGACGGGGTCCTGAAATTGTCCGATCTTGAGCACCAGGCGGAGATCGAGCGGGCGTACGGGGTGGAGCCGGGGACGGTGGCCCGGGTGACCGGCCAGTCGGCGCTGGTGGTCCCGGCCCTGACCGGGCTGGTGACCCGGGAGGAGTGGCTGGCCTCGGCCGTTCCCGTCCTCGCCGGGCTGGTGGGCTCGGCCGCGCGCGCGAGCGCGCTGACCGCCGACTGGCTGGCCGCCCGCACCTGGGCGGACGAGGAGGTGCTGGCGCTGCTCACGCGGGCGCGCGCCCGCGTCCCCGTCGTGCTCGTCAGCAACGCCACCTCGGAACTGGCCGCCCACCTGCGCGAGCTGGAGCTGCAGGACGCCTTCGACCACGTCGTGAGCAGTTACGACGTGGGAGTGGCCAAGCCCGACGCGCGGATCTTCGAGATCGCCGCCGGCCGCGCCGGCGTCCCCGCCCGGCGCTGCCTGTTCGTCGACGATCGGGCCGAGAACGTCGCCGCGGCGAGGGCGCTCGGCATGACCGGGGTCGTCTACCGCGCCCCGGCGGACCTGGAGACGGCACTGCTCCCGCTGTTCGAGGAGGCTCCCTGATGGCGCTGCGGCGGGTGCTGGCCTTCATCGACAGGCCCAGGGAGAGCTTCGAGGAGGCCGCCGCGTTCTGGACCGCCGTCACCGGCATGCGCCTGTCGCCCCGGCGGGGCGACGACGGGGAGTTCGCCACGCTGCTGCCGGAGACTGGTGACGCGTGCGCGAAGATCCAGGCGGTGGGCGACGGGGGCGGCGCCCACCTCGATCTGGAGGTGGACGACGTCCGTGCCTCGATGACCCGGGCCGTGGCGCTCGGCGCCGCCGTCGCCGACGACCACGGCGACTGGGCCGTGCTGCGCTCCCCGGAGGGCAGGGCGTTCTGTCTCGTCCCCGGAGAGGGGACGACGCGGCGGCCGCCCGTCTTCGCCGGCACCCGCCTCGACCAGGTCTGCCTCGACATCGCCCCCGGCGCGTACGAGGAGGAGGCGGCGTTCTGGCAGGCGCTGACCGGGTGGCCGCCTCGCCGGGGGTCGCTGCCCGAGTTCACGGTGCTGGCGATGCCGGGGATGCCGGTGCGGATCCTCCTGCAGCGGCTCGGCGAGGGGCACGGCCAGTCCGCCCACATCGACCTGGCCTGTGCTGACCCCGGCGCCGCTCGCGTACGGCACGAGCGGCACGGCGCGGTGCTCGTGGCGCGGGGGCGGCACTGGATCGTCATGCGCGACCCGGCGGGCGGCGTCTACTGCCTCACGCGCCGGGACCCCGTGACCGGCTCGCTGCCGGGGTGAGCCTCAGGCGGCGGGACGCAGGTGCCGCAGCGCGGTGGCGAGCCGGGCCAGCTCGGTCACCATCGCGTCCGCCGCCGTGTTCATCACGTCGTTGGACCGCAGGCGGCCCTCCTCGTCGAGAAGCTGGGCGACGAAGGGGATGGAGACCGCGTCGAACACCGGCACCATCTTCAGCGTGGTGACGACCTGCTTGAGCATCTGCACGGCGCGCGTGCCCGCCGAGACTCCGCCGTAGCTGACGAACCCGACCGGCTTGTACTGCCACTCGTGGTGCAGGTAGTCGATGGCGTTCTTCAGCACCGCGTTGAAGCCGTAGTTGTACTCGGGCGTGACGAACACGAACGCGTCGGCGCGCTCGACGGTGGCGCTCCACTCCTTGGTGTGCTGGTGGACGTACTGCCGGAGCCGGGGGTGGTTCGGCTCGTCCAGGAACGGCAGATTCACCTCCGCCAGGTCGACGAGCTCGACCTCGAAGGCGTCCTGGGCCGCCGCGCGCTCGCGGAACCATTCCGCGACCGGTAGCCCGACCCGCCCGGGGCGCGTACTGGCGATGACGATCTGCAGAACTGGCTTAGCCATAATTCCCCCAAACAGCTAATAAGCGGACAGAACCCGCCTAACGGTACGCTCTGATCGGCAGGGAACACCGATAGGGGTGCGCCGATTCCCGAGGCGGCCGCCACCCCGCGTGGGTGCGGCCGTTCACCCGCACGGCATGGGGGATTTCAGCGGGCGAGGTGGCGGCTGATGACGAGGCGCTGGATCTGGAGTCAGCCGATTGCCTGCTCGACACACAGCGACCCTTCCCAAGCTTCCACGTCCGCGATCTTGTAGCGGTACGTGCTTGCCGATCTTCATGAAGCGCGGGCCACCACCGCGCGAATTCCACTGGTACACGGTCGCAAGGGGTGGATGTCGTCCACCTCCCCGCACTTGTCGCCGACGACGACGCGCTGCCCGATGTAGAAGGCGCCCATCTGTGCGCGGTTGCCGCGCAGGTAGCGGGTCAGCTCCCGCAGCGAAAGCATCGCGGCCGGGCAGGAGTCGCCGGGCCACTGCAGCGCGGCGCCGAACGCGGCCTGGCCCTTGCAGGCGACGATGATGACCCACTGGTCGCGGGTATGGTCAGCTCGATCACGCCGTCCTCGTCGGCCGGCCCGGTAGTGAGGACCCAGCCGTCGAGGTTGGCCTTCGTGGTGATCGCCACCCGGTTGGTCGTCGGGTCGGCGGCGGGTCGGATTTTCCTGGTCCAGGGATCGTCTCTCGGGTAGTTGTCGGACACGCGCGCGCCGAGTCGTAGATGTGGTGGGGCAGCTCGGAGGGTGCGCCGCAGTGGCACATGCCGGTGATGACGACGCCGCCGCGCAGGTCGAGCCACCAGCGGTTGGCGGCGGCCGGGAGGTACTTGTGGAGCAGCAGCCCAGCGATGAGGTTGCGCTGCCGTCCGCCGGGATGCGACAGCGGCCCATGACGCTGCTGCTGAGGCCGGGCGCGGTGGCGGCGGCTTCGGTCATCTGGTGTTGGCTCCCTTCCGGGAGCGGCCGGGGCCCGTCCTGGCCCAGGCCGCTCCGGCTCAGTTGGTGTCGTCATCGCCGTGGAGCAGGTCGATCACGGCGACGGTGGTGTTGTCGTAGGCGCCGGACTGCTTCGACATGTCCAGCAGCGAGGCCGCGACGTAGCCGCCGTCGAGGTGGGGCGCGGCCATGTTCGTCAGGGTCGCGATCATGGCGTTCATGTGGTCGATGCGGCCGGAGAAGATCCCGGGCACCGACTGGGCGAACCCCGCCGTCAAGGGCTCGGCGCCCGGGGCGGGTACGCGGTCAGGCCGTCCGAGGTGAGGATGACCCGCCGGAAGTCGTCGCTCTGGAGGAACCGCCGGTGCGAGGCCGAGTCGTGGCCCTCTTCGCGGTTCGGTCGGGTCGATGAGCGGTTCGATCGCATCGAGCAGGAGCAGGCCAGTATGAAGGCCGCGCAGGCGCAGATGCTCGAGATACTGATCGACATCCAGCGCCGGGTCTCGTAGTGGATTTAACCATCAGAAACGCAGGAAGCCCCCCGCCTATGCGGGGGGCTTCTTGCTGCTTCATCCGGACAGAGCGGGTTCCCGATCATGAGTCGGGATCCGCACCCCCAGGGGTGCGGATCGACGCCACCCGCTCCGTGAGAAGTGGTCTGCCGATTTTCCCGAAGACCGACCTATAGCAGTCTGAGCTAGGGGCGAGCAATCCAAGCGGATGTTTCGCACTTTCGGTCCGAGGAGCCGTAGCTTTGGCCGGAAATCGTGAAGGAAACTGTGGCAACGGAGCACCACACCTGGTCGCCGGACTGGTTGTTCGCTTTGGCGGTTACTGTGGAACAGGCTCCATTGGTCGAGCAGCTACCACTGCTCGACGCCACCTGAGAGCTGTCTCTGAGTAGAAGGACCTGGATACTCGCGCTGGAAACGCCGCTACAGCTTCCGGTTCCCTTGGCAGTGACACTCGGCGAAGCGTATGTCGGAACGTAGGCGGTGGCTGTGCAGCCGGCCAGGAGGGCCGAGTCTGGCGCGGCGTCGGCGAATGCTGGATTCACAACCAGCCCTGAGGCTGCGAGAGCGAAGACGGCTAGACCAGCGAGCCCGAATTTCAAGACACAGTCCCTTCGATGACGGGGGGTAGATGTCTGGAGGGAATCTCCATCACCGGGGTACACCCCTCATGACATCGCTATGGTGTCGTTCCACAGCTTTGGATTTCAAGATCTTGACAACGGTTACCATTACACGTAAATGGTACGGTAAACTTTCCGATGCTACAAATGATGGCCGGCGACTATAAGTCCTCGGAGAACAAGAAGGCTTCCTAAGCCGACGAGAAGATCAAGCGGAATCCGGCCAAGTCCGAGATCGTGAAGGCCCCATCGCACACCGACGAGAAGACATCGCCTGGGCAGACGAGGTGGTCTGGTCGATCATCGACTCCCACGCCGAGCATCGCGGGCGTAATCCCCGAGCCGACGAAGGACGCGCGAGGCCGCCGCCGGTACATCACGACCCGGAAGGAGGGCACACACCAGCTCAGGCACTACTACGCCTCGGTGACACTCCCAGCCGGTGTCTCGATCAACGAACTGACCGAGTACCTCGGGCATTCCAACCCGGGGTTCACGCTACGTGTCTACGCCCACATGCAGTCCAGCTCGCATCAGCGGGCGCGCGAGGCGATCGACCGGCGCATGCGTCGCCCCCGGCTCGTGGCCGGGCAGAACTGAAGATCATCGGGCGAAGTCCAGTATCGTCCGATGATCTTCATCCGAGTCAAGAATTCCCTGATCAATGGGCTACTTGGCGAGGTGGCGGCTGATGACCAGGCGCTGGATCTGGTTGGTGCCCTCGAAAATCTGCATGATCTTCGCCTCGCGCATGTAGCGCTCGACGCGGAACTCGCGCGTGTAGCCGTACCCGCCGAAGACCTGGACCGCGTCGGTGGTGACCCGCATCGCGGTGTCGGTCGCGACCAGCTTGGCGACGCTGGCCTGCCTGCCGTACGGCAGGCCGGCGTCGCGGCGGCGGGCCGCGTCGAGGTACGTGGCCCGGGCGGAGTCCACGCCCGCGGCCATGTCGGCGAGCAGGAAGCCGAGCCCCTGATGGTCGATGATCTTCTTGCCGAACGCCTCGCGCTCCTTGGCGTACGCGACGGCCTCGTCGAGCGCGGCCTGGGCGAGGCCGACGGCGCAGGCGGCGATGCCCAGCCTCCCGGAGTCGAGCGCGCCGAAGGCGATGGGCAGGCCCTGGCCCTCCGCGCCGATGAGGCGGTCGGCGTCGATCAGCACGCCGTCCCAGTGGGCGGTAGTGGTGGGGACGGCGTGCAGGCCCATCTTCTCCTCGGGCCGGCCGAAGGTCAGGCCGTCGGCGGCGCCGGGGGCGAGGAAGCAGGAGACGCCCCGGCTGCCCTCACCCGTGCGGGCGAACAGGGCGTAGAAGTCGGCCCGGCCGCCGTGGGTGATCCACGCCTTGGTGCCGGTGATCCGGTAGCCGCCCTCGGCCTTGTCGGCCTTGCAGGTCAGAGCCCCGGCGTCCGAACCGGCCTGGGGCTCCGACAGGCTGTAGCCGCCGACCAGCCGCCCGGCGAGCATGTCCGGCAGCCAGCGTTCCCGCTGCTCCGGCGTGCCGTACGTCGCGACGGGGAAGCAGGACAGCGTGTGCACGCTGACCGCGACCGCGACGGCGGCCCACCGCGCGGCCAGCTCCTCGAGCACCTGGAGGTACACCTCGTACGGCTGGCCGCCGCCGCCGTACTCCTCCGGGTAGGGCAGGCCGAGGAGCCCGGCGGCGCCGAGCGTGGCGAACAGCCCCTCGGGATAGGTCTCCGCGCGCTCGTGCTCGTCGACGCGGCGGGCGAGTTCCTTGTCGGCGATCTCGCGGGTCAGCTCGATGAGGTCCCGGGCGTCCTGGCCGGGCAGCAGACGGTCGACGGTCACGGTGCCTCCTGGAGGACGGGCTCGTTCAGCTCGGCGAGAAGGGCGGCGGCGCGGTCGCGAAACTCGGCGACACGGGCGAGCTTGATGCCCTCGTATCCGCGGATCATGTCCGGCAGGGCGGCGATCTCGGCGACGGCCGGGGCGGTCGCCGGGGTGAGCCGGCCGAGCGCGCGTCGTACCAGCTCGCGGTACTCCACGACCAGCGTACGCTCCACCCGGCGGACGGCGGCGTGCCCGAACACGTCGAACGCGGTGCCGCGCAGCACGCGGGCGGCCCGCAGCCCGCGGAACACGACGCCGGCGGACCGGCGCAACTTGATCTTGCGCTTGAGGCCCATCGCCCGCAGCAGCGGCGGGTGCAGCAGCACCGACACGGCGGCGCCGGGGCCGAACTCCCGCTCGCGCCGGGCCCGCTCCACCGGGTCGAGGTGCAGCCGGGCGACCTCGTACTCGTCCTTGTACGCCATGAGCTTGTGCAGCCCCCGGGCGTACGCGAGCCCGATCCGCGCGCCGGCCTCCTCCCCCGCCCGCTCGGCGGCCAGCGCGGCCACCCCGCGCACGTCGCGCGCGTACGAGCGGGCGTAGGCCGCGTTCTGGTAGCCGGTCAGGTCGGCGACGCGCACGGCGAGCGTCTCCTCCAGCGCGCCGGCCGGCGCCGCGATCTCCGGCTGCGCGATCTTTTGCTGGGGGATCGCGGCCCCGGACACGGCCCGGAACACCGCCTCGCGGTCCAGGACGGCGGCCCGGCCCCAGCGGAAGGCCGCCAGGTTCCGTTCGACGGCCGCACTCTTGGGACCACCGTTGAGGCGGATGGCGCCCTCGATCGCGTCCGCGGAGATCGGGATGCAGCCGTGCTGGTAGGCCGCGCCGGCGAGCACGAGGTTGGCGGGCATGTGGTCGCCGAACAGCGCCTCGGACAACGCGCCGGCGTCCAGGTGGAGGCCGGTCTCGGGCAGGGTGGCCGACGCGATGCGGGCGATCGCGTCCTGCGGCCCGGAGAGCGCGGCGCGGCCGGTGACCATGGCGGCCGTCGGCACGATCGCGGTGTTCACGACGGCGACCGTACGGCCCGGCGAGGCGGCGGCGAGGGTGTCGTCCGCGGCGGCGCCGAGCACGTCGAAGCAGATGAGGACGTCGGCGGTGCCGCGGGCGGCACGGACCGCGCCGCTGATCGGCTGCGGGGACACGCGCACGTCGCTGACGACGGGACCGCCCTTCTGCGCCAGCCCGGTCTGGTCGAGGCCGGCGGCGTGCAGACCGTCGAGATGGGCGGCCATCCGCAGGATCTGCGAGACGGTGACGACCCCGGTGCCGCCGATGCCGGGCATCCGCAGCAGCACCGAGCGCTCCGGGAAGCGCGGCACCGGCCCGGTCAGCGCCACCGGCGGCTCGGGCACCGTACGCGGGGTCTCCGAGCGGGGCTCGACGAGCAGGAACGACGGGCAGTCGCCCTTGAGACAGCTCAGGTCGGAGTTGCACGACGCCTGGTGGATGCGGGTCTTGCGGCCGAACTCCGTCTCCACCGGCTGCACCGACAGGCAGGTGGAGGCGTCCCCGCAGTCGCCGCAGCCCTCGCATACGCGCTCGTTGACCACCACCCTGGCCTTCGGCGTGGGCAGCGTGCCGCGCTTGCGCAGCCGCCGCTCCTCGGCCGCGCAGCGGTCGTCGTGGATCAGCACGGTCACCCCGTCGATCGCCGCGAGCTCCTTCTGCACGGCAGGGAGGTCGTCACGGTGCCGTACGGACGCGATCGGCGCCAGCCGGACGTTCCGGTAGGTCTCGGGCTCCGGGGTGGTGACCACGACCCGGCGCACCCCCTCGGCCGCCAGCCACCGCGTCAGCGCCGGGACGTCGAGGCGGCCCTCGGCGCGCTGTCCGCCGGTCATCGCCACCGCGTCGTTGTAGAGCAGCTTGTACGTCATCGACACCCCGGCCGCGACGGCGGCGCGTACGGCCAGCGAGCCGGAATGGTGGAAGGTGCCGTCACCGAGATTCTGGGTGAAGTGGCGGTCGGAGGTGAACGGGGCCAGGCCGAACCACAGGGCGCCCTCGCCCCCCATCTGCGTCATGCCGACCTGCCTGCCGCGTCCGTCGCCGTCCAGGGCGATCATGGCGTGGCAGCCGATGCCCGCGCCGACCAGCGTGTCGTCGGAGGCACGCGTGGAGGCGTTGTGCGGGCAGCCCGAGCAGAAGTACGGCGTGCGGCCGGCGGCCAGTGGGAGCAGCCGACGCCTCGCGGAGGTGGGCGTCAGGATCGCGGCCCGGCGGGGAAGCCGGTCGGGGCCGAGGCAGGCGGCGAGCGCGCCGGCCACGTCCTCGGCGCCGAGCGTGCCGCGCGCCGTCAGCAGGTCACGGCCGATGACGTCGGGGCGCTGCCCTGTGTCGTATAACCCGGTGTCGTACAACCCGGTGTCGTACAACGCCTGCTTGAGGTGTCCCTCCAGGAACGGCACCTTGTCCTCGACCACGAGCACCCGGTCGAGCCCGGCGGTCATGGCGGCGAGGTCGTCGTACGCGAGCGGGAACGGCATGGCGAGCCGGATCAGCCGCAGGCCGAGGTGGTCCATCGCGGCCTCGTCCAGGCCGAGATCGGTCAGGGCGCGCAGGACCACGGCGTAGGAGGCGCCGGACGCGAGCACGCCCGTCGTGGCGCGCGGCGCGTCGTGGGTCACCCGGTTGAGGCCGTGCGCGCGGGCGTACTCGCGGGCCAGGCGGAGCCTGCGGGTGAGCATGTCGTGTTCGGCGTCGAGCGAGGCCGGTCCGACCAGGGTGGGCGGTGCCCCGCGATCGGCGCGGTCCGGCACCGGGACGCCGGACCGGATGTTCTCGCGCAGCGATCCGAGGTCGACGGTGGCGGAGGCGTCGGCGACGTCGGCGACGATCTTCAAGCCGGCCCACAGACCGGTGGCGCGCGACAGCGCCACCGCGTGCAGCCCGAGTTCGACGACCTCCGCCACGGAACCGGGGGCGAGCAGCGGCATCGACAGGCTCTGGCACATCGGCTCGCAGGAGCTGGGCACGGTCGACGACTTGCAGGCCGGGTCGTCGCCGATCCAGGCCACCGCCCCGCCGAGCGGCGCGGTGCCGGCGAGGTTGCCGTGCCGGATCGCGTCGGCGGCCCGGTCGAGGCCCGGGTTCTTCCCGTACCAGAACCCGGTCACCCCCTCGTGCCTGCGGCCCGGCACCTGCGCGAGCAGCTGCGTGCCCGCCACCGCCGTGGCCGCCAGCTCCTCGTTGAGGCCGGGCCGGGCCACCACCCCCGCCTCCTCCAGGAACCGCGCGGCCCGTGCCATCTCCAGGTCGACGCCGCCCAGCGGCGAGCCGGGATATCCGGAGACGAACACCCGGGTGTCCAGGCCGCGCTCGGCGTCGAGGCGGCGCTGCTCCAGGGTGAGCCGGACGAGGGCCTGGACGCCCGAGATCAGCACGGTGCCGTTCTCGGCCGCGTACTTGTCGTCGAGCGAGACGGGAGGCGGGGACACGGCGAACCTCCTGGGGTCTGGGTGATTCACAGCACACCAACGCCCGAGGCGTACGCGCAAGCGTCACGCGCGAAACAACCGCGGCAACGCGGTGCGCCGGGCCGGTCGCGACCCTCAGCGGCCCCTGCGCGCGCTGAGGCCGGTGGCGTTCAGGAAGTCGACGAGCGGGCCGTCGGCGAGCGCGCCGGTCTGGTGCGCCCGTCTCAGCTTGACGAGCAACTCTCCGACGTGCCGCGCGGCCTTGTCGCCTCTGCCCCTGCCTCTGCCTCTGCCGGGGCCCCTGGACATGTCCCTGGCCGTCTTCCTGATCGCTTCGTGGGCCTCGCGGGCCAGCTTCGGCTCGATGCCGCCCCTGGTCTCCTGCTCCTGGACGGCGTGGTCGAAGGCGGCCAGCCATTCCTGGTAGCTCCGGTACACCCGGCGCGCGGGCGGCGTGGGAGACGGCTTCGGGGACGACCTCGGAGACGGCCTGAGGGACGGCGTGGGAGACGACTTCGGGGACGGTGTCCTGGACGGCCGGGATGCCGGCGTGGGCGACGCCCCGGCGTCCGTGCCCGCCGGCGACTGGGCCGCGGCCGCGGGTTCCGCCTGCCCGCCGCCGTCGGACAGCGCCGCAACCCCGATCGTGACCGCGGCGAGCCCCGCCACCGCGGCGCCGAGCCGGATGAGCGTGCGTCGTTCCGGCGACGTTCCCGAACGGCCCGGAGCACGCCCGGCCGGCAGGCCGGGCGGCGGTGCGTCGGGCAGCCCCGTGTCGACCATCCCCGTGTCGAGCAGCCCCGTGTCGAGCATTCCCGTGTTGAGCAGCCCCGTGTTGAGCAGCGCCGTGTCGCCCGCACGCGCACCGGCCGGATACGACGCCTGCGGCGCCGCCGTCCCGGCCTCCCACTGAGCGGCCTCCCACTGAGCGGCCTCCCACTGGGCCGGCTCCCGCTGGGCGGCCTCCCGCGCGGAGAGGGCGACGGCCGCCAGGACCCGGCGCGCGACCTCCGCGTCGGCGGGCCGGGCGGCGGGGTCCTTGGCCAGCAGCGCGATGATCAGGCGCTCCAGCTCGGCGGGGATGTCGGGCCGGTGGCGGCCGGGCGGCGCCGGGACCTGGTGGACGTGCTGATACACCAGCTCGGGGGCCGACCCGGTGAACGGCGGGCGCCCGCACAGCAGCTCGTAGCAGACGCACCCCAGCGCGTAGAGATCGCAGGCGGTCCCGCCACCCCGGCCGTCGATCTGCTCCGGCGCCAGGTAGGCGGCGGTGCCGATGACGGTGCCCACCATCGTGAGCCGTGCCGCCTCGGTCGCCACCTGGGCGACGCCGAAATCGACCACCTTGAGCACGCCGCTCGTCGTGAGGTGCAGGTTCGCGGGTTTGACGTCCCGGTGCACGACCCCGGCGCGGTGCGCGGCGTCCAGCCCCGCGGCGGCCTGGCTCATGAGGTCGCACGCCTCCGCCACGCCGTACCGGCCCCGGTCGAGCAGTTCCGCGGCCAGGCTGCGGCCGGTGAGCAGCTCCATCACCAGGTACGGCCGGGCGTCCTGCTCGCCCACGTCGAGCACGGTCACCACGTTCGGATGGACGACGCGGGCGGCGGCGCGGGCCTCGCGGGCGAAGCGCTCGCGCGAGGCGACCCCGGCGACCTGCGGCGCGAGGATCTTCACCGCGACGGGGCGGTGGGCCCGCAGGTCGCGGCCGCGCCAGACCTCGCCCATGCCGCCCTGGCCGATCAGCTCCTCCAGCTCGTAACGACCGCCGAGCGTGGACGGCACCATGTCCCGCACCTCCCCATAGCGACTCGCGCCCAGATGATCGGGAGCCAACCTATCCTCTCGGGCGGACCGGGCGAGAACGGCCGGATCGGCCGAATCCGCCGGACCTGCCGGCCCGGCGGAACTCGTTCACGGTGGCGGCGCCGTGCTCGAACGCAGGGAGATCGGCGGGAAGAGCAGGACGTGGCTGGGCGGCGTGCCGGGCTCGGCCATTCGCTCGGCCAGCAGTTCGACGGCCCTTTCGGCCATCTCGGTGATCGGGACGTCGGCCGCGGTGAGCGGCGGGTGGAACTCCTCGGCCCAGTGCCGCCCCACGACTCCGGTGACGGAGATCCGCCGGGGTATCGCGCGGCCGAGGCGTCGCAGCGCGCGCTCGACGCCGGGCAGGGCCGCCTCGTTCACCGTGACGAGGCCGGTGACCCGCGGCCGGGCCGCCAGCAGGTCCTCGATGCAGGTCTCGCCCGCCGTCGCCTCGTCGGCGCAGCACGACGCGGTCGCGGACAGGGACCGTGCCGCCGCTGCGGCGGTGAATCCGTCCAGGGCACGGCGAGCCGGGCCGTAACCGGAATCGAGGAGCTCTCGTGGCCGGTTGATCAGCGCGATCTCGCGATGCCCGAGGTCGGCCAGGTGATGCACACAGCCCGCGACGAGTCCCCGGTAGTCCAGATCCACCCAGTATCCGGTGGCCGCGTCCGCGGTATGGCCGATCGCCACGAAGGGCACACCGGACTCCCGCAGGCGGGCCGCTCTCGCGTCCCGCAGCCGGACCTCCATCAGGATCACGCCGTCGACCCGGCGACCGCGAATCATCCGTTCGAACGAGCGGTCGTGCTCGCCGCCGCTGGGCGACAGCAGCACGTCCAGCTCGCGCCGGCCGGCAGCGGCCACGACATCGGCGACGAAGCCGAGCTGGATCGGGGTCAGCCGCCGCCCGGCGGGCGGGATGACCAGTCCGATGGCACGGGTGCGGCCCTCCGCCAGGGCTCTGGCGGAGGCGTTGGGCCGATAGCCGACGTCGTCGACGACCTGCAGGATGCGCCGGCGGGTCGCGGCGGAGACCGCGCGCTTGCCGCTGAGGGCGTAGGAGACCGTGCTCCGCGACACGCCCGCCCGCCTCGCGATCTCCCCGATGTTCACCCGTCCCCCGCGGCAGCTCGTCGACGCGATTGTTCGAATCGATTCGACGGCAGGCTACGCAGGCGTCCGCGGTTGTGTCAAAGCCGCCGTACCGGCCGTCCGCGTCCGCTGTTCGTGTCGCCGTTCGTGGGCGGCGGCGAGGCTGAGATAGGCACTGGCCGTCCAGGTGTAGGCGCGGTCGCGCAGCCCCTCGCCGGTGCGCGCGTCGAAGTTCTCCGCGAAGCCGGACCGCTCGCACAGCCCGCGGAAGCGGGCGCTGATCTCGTCGGCCAGCCCGGTGTGACCGGCGCGGCGCAGGCCGTCCTCGACGAGGACGGTCGAGGGGGCCCAGATCGGTCCCCGCCAGTAGCCGTCGTCCTGATAGTGCTCGGACCCGGGGTGCTCGGTGGCCGGACCGAACGCGGTCAGATGCGCGGCGATGCGCGCGGCGAGCGCCGTGTGCACACGCTCGGGGAGCTCGTCGCCGAGCACGATGGGCATGAGGTCGAGCAGGCTGGAGCTCGACCAGGTGCGCCCCGAGTGCGCGCCGCGTGCGACGAACCGGTCCCCCGTCCACAGCTCGGCGAGCAGCGCGTCGCGCATCCGGTCGGCGGCGCCGGACCAGCGGGCCGCGGCCGCCGGGTCCGGGGCCCGGCGGGCCAGTTCGCGCATCTGCAGCACGAGGAAGGCGGCCAGGTCGGCGGTCTCGACGACGCGTTCGGGGTCGAAGGTGGTGGCGTTGTCCCAGCCGCTGTCGTTGCCGTGCTGGTAGTGCGGCAGTTCACGACCGGGGACACGCCGTGCCGTGAGCCAGAAGGCCGTCCAGCGTTCCAGTAGCCGGTAGACCTCCTCCGGCTCGGCCGCCGCCGGCAGGCGGCGCAGAGCCCAGCCGTGGATGGGCGGCTTGACGAAGTTGTAGAGGATCTCCGAGTGGGTGACGGAGTCGGGCAGCGCGCCCGCCTCGTCCTGGTGGTCGAAGGGCAGCCGGAACTGGTCCCACGCCAGGCCGGGCAGGCCGTCGGCGAGGGCGATGGCGTTGAAGCAGTGGTCCCAGCTCCACACCTTGTCCATCCAGTGCTTGGACATCAGCACGGCGGGCCGGGTGACGAACCCGGCCGGACGTACGGTCGCCGACCACAGGACGTAGGCGGCCAGCTCGGCCGCGGGCGTCCGTTCGCTGCGCCAGGGCGCGACCGCCGCGGTGAACGCGTCGAACTCGGCCCGCGCCGCCTCGGCCACCTCCTCGAACGCGCCGGCGGGCGCGTAGGGGGCGCGAGCGGCCTCGTACTCCTCGACGGCGACCTCCCACTCGCCACTCAGGACGACGCCCCGTTCGGCGGTGCCGAGCGCCTGCGCGCCCCGCGCTTCTGCCTGTCCCGCGAGCACCGTGACGCGGTAGCGGCGGCCGGTCTGGTAGACGGTGAAGACGAACGATCCGTCCGCCGGGTCCTGGTAGAAGTACGGGCCGCTGAACGGCGTCAGGACGGGGTCTGCGGCCAGGAAAGTCAGCCCGAGGTCCCTGCCGCGCAGCCGCACCGTGTCGGCGTTCTCGTAGGCGAGGTCGATCCGGCCGCCGGCACGGCTCCAGGTGAGCTGGTGGGGCGTGGCGGTGACGTCGCTCTCCCCGGACGGCACGAGCCGCAGGACCGGGTGCATGCCGGTCTGGTGGGAGACCAGATGCACGTCCCGGGCGTAGGTCTTCTGGGCGACCACCGGCGAGAACCCGAACCAGGAGCCGCGGTAGCTGAACGGGATTTCCCGCAGGGAGAACACCGGGCCTGAAGCGGCGACGGTCATGAAGAGGGGGTCCCTTCTCGAAGAAACTCAGTCCTTGACGGCGCCGGCGGTGACGCCCGCGGCGACGTAGCGCTGGGCGACGATGAGCAGAACGGTCGCCGGGATCGAGGCGACCACGGCGGTGGCCATGATGGCGTTCCACTCCTGGTTGTTGTTGCCGATGTAGTGATAGATCCCCAGGGTGATCGGCTGATGGGCGCCGCCCTGGTCGAGGGTGGAGGCGAAGACGAAGTCCGACCAGGCCCACAGGAACGCGAACAGCGACACCGTGATGATCGAGTTACGGGAGACCGGCAGCACGATCGAGACGAACGTGCGCAGCGCCCCGGCGCCGTCCACCCGGGCCGCCTGCAGCAACTCCTCGGGGATGCCGGACATGAACGCGGTGAGGATCAGCACGGCGAACGGCACCGCGAGCGTGGAGTCGGCCACGATCAGCCCGGGGACGGTGTTGAGCACGCCGGTGGTGAGGAAGATGGCGTAGAAGCCCATCGCCATGATGATCCCCGGGATCATCTGCGCGATCAGCAGCACGAAGCTCAGCACGCCGCCGCCGCGCGGCCGCAGCTTGGCCAGCGAGTACGCCCCCGGCGCCGCGACCAGCAGGGTCAGCGCGACGGTGCCCAGCCCGACGACCAGGCTCACCCCCAGGTAGGGCAACTGCCGCTCCAGCACCGCCCGGTAGCCGTCCAGCGTGCCGTGCACCGGGAACCAGTACGGCGGCGACTTGCGCATGTCCTGGTCGCGGGTGAACGACACGTTGACCATCCAGTAGACCGGGAACAGCATCACGGCCGTGAGCGCCAGCCCGACGGCGGTCTTGAGCCGCCTCATGCCGCGGCCTGCCGTCGCTGCACGCGGATGTAGACGAGCCCGAAGGCCAGCGCCATGAGGATCAGCAGGTTGCCCACCGCCGCGCCGGGGCCGAAGGAGGGTACGAGGTTGCCGAAGCCGAGCCGGTAGGACCAGGTGGCGAACGTGCTGGAGGAACCGCTCGGCCCGCCCTTCGTCATGATCCAGATGATGTCGAACACCTTCAACGTGTAGACCAGCCCCAGCAGCAGCGTGATCGCCGACACCGGACGCAGCAGCGGGAACGTCACCCGCCAGAACCGCTGCCAGCCACCCGCCCCGTCCAGCGCCGCCGCCTCGTACACGGCCGAGGGGATCGCCTGCAGCCCGCTGTAGAGCACCACCAGGTTGAACGGGATCCCGATCCAGATGTTCGCGATGATCACCGACCACAGCGACCAGTCGGGGGAGGTCAGCCAGTTGACCGGGCCGACGCCGATCCAGCTCAGGGCTGCGTTGACCACGCCGGAGTCGCTGTTGAGCATCCACGACCAGGTCGAGGCGGACACGATCAGCGGCAGCAGCCACGGCACCAGGAACAGCGCGCGCAGCGTGGCCGACAGCCGGAAGTTCCGGCTGAAGAACACGGCCAGGGCGAGCCCGATCGTGAACTGGAAGGCCAGCGACACCACCGTGAACACGATGGTGTGCCACAGCGCCGGGGCGAAGGTGGCGTCGGCGAACACCTTGGCGTAGTTGGCGAACCCGGCGAACGGCGCGTCCCCCTGCACGAACGACCGCACCGTGTAGTTGCGCAGGCTCAGCTCGACGTTGCGATACAACGGATAGGCGTAGAAGATCAGCAGGTAGACGACGACGGGGGCGAGGAACGCCCACGCCGCCCACTGCTCTGGCGCCCGCTGTCCTGTCGCCCGCTTCCCCGGTCGGGTACGCCCCGCCCGGCGCTCCCGCCCCTGAGCGGGGACGGGGGCGCGGGCGGTACGCACCGGCGATCGCGTCACTCGGCTCATGCTCATTACCGGGTCGCGCTCGCCGCCGCCGACTGCGCCGCCGTCATCGCCTCCTGCGGAGCCGTGGAACCGCTCAGCGCCGCCTGCACGGCGCCCCACATCGGCTCGGAGATCTTCGGGTACTTCGTGCCGAGGTTGTCGCTGGTGCGGCCCTTGGCCGCCTTGACCGCCTCCACCCACACCTTCAGCTCCGCGTTCTGCTCGACCTGCTTGGCCTGCACCTCCTCCGTCGGCGCGATGTACGACAGCGTGGTCGTGGTCGCCAGGGAGTTGCCGGTGCTGGTCAGACAGCTCACGAGCTTCTGCGAGGTGGCGTAGCGTGCGGTGTCCGACTGCACCGGGATGCTGACGAACTCGCCGCCGGTCGGGGCGGGGGCGGTGCCGCCGTCCTTGGCCGGGATCGGGATGATGCCGTAGTCGAAGCCGGTCTTCTTGGCGTTGGCGAGCTGCCAGGTGCCGTTTTCTGCGAAGGCGAAGTCTCCGGTCGCGAACTCCTGCCAGCTCGTGGTCTGGGTGTTGTTGATGACCGAGTTGGGCGCGTAGCCCTTCTTGAGCCAGTCGGCCCACAGGCCCACCGCGGAGACGCCCTCGGGTGAGTCGAGCTTGGTGAGGTTCGCACCGGAGCCCCAGAACCAGGGCAGGAACTGGAAGCTGCCCTCTTCGGTGCCGATGGCCGAGAACGTGATGCCCTTCTTGCCCGCGGCCTTCACCTTCTCCAACGCCGCGGTCAGCGACGCCCAGTCCTTCACCGCGGCCGCGTCCACGCCGGCCTTCTTCAGCACCTCCTTGTTGTAGTAGAGGGCCAGCGTGTTCGCCCCGATCGGGACCCCGTACGTCTTGCCGCCGAGCTGGCCCGCCGCGAGCAGGTTCGGCGCGATCGACGAGACGTCGAGCTTGTTCTCCTCGGTCGTCGTCAGCACGCCGGCCTCGGCCAGCGTCGAGACGACCGGGTTGTCCACGATCAGCACGTCCGGCGAGTTGCCCTGCTGAGCCGCCAGCAGCGCCTTGTTCGTGAGGTCGCTGGTGTCATAGCCGGTCCGCTCGACCTTCACCCCCGCCTGGGTGCCGCACGTGTCCAGCAGCTTCACCCAGTCGGAGCTCTTGTCGTACTGCGGGTACGGATCCCAGATCGTGTAGGTCCCGCCCCCGGCGGCCTGGCTCGCGCCCGCCGAGGAGGCGCCGGCGTCGTCGGACGGTGACGAGCAGGCGGCCAGCCCGGCGGCAGCCGTGAGGAGCGCCGCACCCATCCCGGCCGCACGCCGGCCGCTTGACCCTGGTCTCATGACGTGACCTCCACTGACAGCGTTACGCGGCTGTCTCCGATCCGAGTCGAACCGATTCGGCGAATCGGTTCGCTGACGATAGGCCCGGTCCGCCGCATGCGTCAATGGGCTTGCGGCACGATTTGCGCGGACATTCGCGGAGGCGTCCGCGGAGACGTCTACGGGGACGTCCGCGGGGGCGCGTCGTCCGCGTGCGCCGTGCGGCCTCCGGGCTCGCGGCGCTGTCGTCCGATGCGAGCCGTCACGTGCGCCGGCGTGTGACGGCGAGATGACGATGACGTGCCGTTCCTTGACCGTTTCACGAAACCCCGCTTATCGTCCGATCGAATCGATTCGCCGAATCGATTCGATTCACCACTCACTCCCCCGCGAACAGGACAGCGCATGGCCGTACCCCTGTCCGGGCGAGCACGCAGGCTCGTGCCTCATGCCGTTCTCGCCTCCGCCCTCACGATGACCACGATCCCCCTTGCCGCCTCACCGGCACTCGCCTCGTCGGCCCAGAGCGCCGGCGCACCGGCACTCGTCCTCCACTACGACTTCGAAGGCGACCTGTCGAGCGGCGTCATCGAGGACCGCTCCCCGTCCGGTCTCGACGGAGCCCTGGCCAACCCCGGCGCGGCCAAGGCCGCCGCGGGCCCGGACGGCACACAGGCGCTGTCACTGCCCGGCGGGGCGACCGGCTCGGCGACCGCCCCCTATGTCACGATCCCGAACGGCCTGTTCCGCGACCGGCACGCGATGACGGTCTCCACCTGGCTGAAGTGGGCGGGCGGCGCCGACTTCCAGTGGGTCTACAACCTCGGAAAAGACGCCGGGACCGCCACCTTCGTCACCCCGTCGTACGCCGGCGACGCCACCACCAGGTCGTCCATCAAGCCGGTCAACGGCAGCGCCGAGGTGGGGGTGCCGGGCGCGCAGAAGCTGCCGACCGGCCAGTGGGTCAACCTCGTCACCACGATCGACGGCAAGACCCTCACCTACTACGTGAACGGCGTGGCCATCGGCAGCACCACCGCCCAGGTCGACCTGGCCGCGGTGATGCATTCCGACCGCAACAGCACCTCCGGCTTCCTGGGCAAGCCGTTCTGGGGCGGGCACCCCTTCCTCGCCGGCGACCTGGACGACTTCCGGGTCTACGACGCCTCCATGAGTGCCGAGCAGGTCGCGGAACTCGCCGGCGACCACAAGGCCGCCCTCACCAAGGTCGAGCAGGCCTCCTTCGAGATCGTCACCTACACGGGCACCGCGCCGACGCTGCCCACGACCGTCAACGCGCAGTTCTCCGACGGCATCCGCCGCGGCGTGCCGGTCACCTGGGAGGCGGTCGACCCGGCCCGGTACGCCAAGCCGGGTCAGTTCACCGTCAAGGGCACCGCGTCCGGGGCCCCGATCGAGGCCACCGTCGAGGCCACGGTCAAGGTCCTCGCCAACGACCTGACCGTCGACCTCGGCACCGAGACCGGCGCCTTCCACGGCGGCGCGTCGGGCACTCTGTACGGCGTGTACGGCGAGGGCGTGCCGACCTCCAACCTCCTCGAGGGCATGCGGCTGCGCACGGTCGCGACCAAGGCCCAGGACGGCCCGCAGCACCCCGGCGCCGACGCGCTGGAGGTGGTCAAGCCGCTCGCCGACAGCACCGGCGGCGACGTGTACATCTACATGACCGACATCTACCGGGGCTTCCCCTACGAGTGGCCCGGCAGCACGCCCGAGGCCAGGCTGAACGACTTCAAGGCCAAGATCGCCAAGCAGGTCGACCAGGTCCTCCAACTCGACCCGAAATATCAGGACCACATCGTCTTCGTGCCGTTCAACGAGCCCGAGGGCAACATGTTCGGCACCGGCACGTGGAGCTACAACAAGATCAACTGGCTGAGCGACCCGCAGTACTACTTCAGGGCCTGGGATGAGATCAACGCCCTGATCAAGGGCAAGATGCCGAAGGCCAGGATCGCGGGCCCCAACACCAGTGTCCTGTACGACCAGGTGCAGGGCTTCCTGCGGCACGCCGTGCAGGCGGGGACGGTCCCCGAGGTCATGACCTGGCACGAGCTGGGCGACCCGGCCCGCATCCGCACCAACGTGGCGAAGTATCGCCAGTGGGAGCAGGTCATCTTCACGGGCACCCCGTACGAGGGCAGGCAGCTCCCGATCAACCTGGACGAGTACGCCTTCAACTACCACACGTCGGTGCCCGGCCAGATGGTCCAGTGGGCCTCGGCCATCGAGGAGTCGAAGGTCGACGCCGACATCGCGTACTGGAACATCGACGGCAACCTGTCCGACTCGGCCGTGCAGGCGAACCGCGGCAACGGCCAGTGGTGGCTGCTCCACGCCTACGGCCAGATGACCGGCACCACGGTGAAGGTCATCCCGCCGCGGCCGAACGTCAGCTACACGCTGCAGGGCGTCGCGACGCTCGACAAGGCCAAGGCCCAGGCCCGCGCGCTGTTCGGCGGCGCGTCCGGCCGGGTCGGGATCCACTTCGACAACGTCGACACCGCGCTGTTCGGCCGCAAGGGGTTCGGGGGCACGGTGCACGCCCTGATCCAGGAGATCCCGTGGACCGGCCAGGTCGGCGACTCCGCGCAGCCCCGGGTCGTCGCCGAGCTGAACCAGAAGGTGACGGACGGCGCGGTGAGCTTCGCGTTCGGGCCCGCGCTGCCCGCCCTGAAGGAGTCGTCGGCCTACCAGATCATCCTCACCCCCGGCGACCACGCCGCCTCCGGCACTCCGGCGACCACGCTCTGGCAGGCCACGTACGAGGCGGAGAACGCCGGCCACACGGGCACGGGGTACAGCCGCAACGGTCCCGAGGGGACTCCGTCCGACGTCGGCAAGTTCTACACTTCGGGCGGCTACGACGTCGGCGGGCTGCGCACCGGCTCCGACGTCACGCTGAACTTCACGGTGTCGGTCCCGCGGGACGGCACGTACGACCTGTCGGTCTTCGCGAACTCGCTGAACACCGCCGACGCGGTGCGGGAGCAGGGCCCGACCAACGTCTTCCTCCGGGTCGACGGCAAGGACGAGCGGGAGCTGCACCTGCCGCTGGGATACAAGTGGGTGGTCTGGGACCACACCGACACGAAGGTCACCCTCTCCAAGGGGGACCACACGATCACCCTGGCCGCCAGGAGCCTCGACGGCACCCGCGCCACCAAGGGAGACGCGATCGTCGACAAGATCGACCTGACCCTCGCCAACCCGGCCGCGAGCGAGGCGATCTACGAGGCCGAGTACGCCACCCTCGGCGGCGCGCGCACCGACTACAGCGAGAAGAAGGTGTCCGGCTCCGGCGTGGCCGACCTGCGCAAGGGACAGTCGGCGACGTTCTGGGTCTACTCACCGGGCGACGGCGAGTCCACGCTGGGTGTCGACCTGCGCGGCGGCGGCAAGGGCACGCTGACCGTCAACGGCCGGGACATCGCCGAGCCATCCGGGTCCTCGCAGGTCAAGGCGTTCCTGTCCGGCGGCGTCAACAAGATCACCTACACGGCGCGCACGGGCAGGGTGCGGCTGGACCGGCTGCGGGCCGCCACGACCGAGGGCACGCTCAAGCCCACCTGGTATGAGGCCGAGTCGGCCCGCGTCGCCGGCGCCGCCAAGGTGGCCGCCTATCCGCTGGCGAGCGGCGGGAAGGCCGTCACCGACATCGGCGGCGCCCCCGGCAACGCGAACACCCTCACCTTCGACGTGACCGCCCCCGAGAACGGGACGTACGCGCTGACGGTTCGCTACTCCAACCCCGAACAGTCGCCCGCGTCCCACTACAACCCCGACCCGCTGGCCCGCCACGCCGAGATCTCCGTCAACGGCGCCACACCGCAGCGGGCCTGGTTCCCCCACTCCTTCCACGCCGACAACTTCTGGGAGATGACCATCCCCGTCCAGCTCACGAAGGGAGCCAACACCGTCGCCTTCGCCTCACGCGAACTGCCGAACTTCGACGGCGCCACCTACATCTCCGAGACCTTCCCGGACATCCTGCTCCGATCGAAGTACGCCCCGATCATCGACAAGATCGCGGTGACGCCGATCGCCGAGTGACACGCCGGGCACCTCAGCCGGGCGGGGCCGTCGGCCCCGCCCGGCGTTCCTGTTCTCCCCCGGGATTCAGGCCGGGCGGGAGCGGACGCCGTCGAGGGCCATGCCCAGCACCCGCTCACGCTGGTCGTCGTCCACGAACCCGCCCCCGGTGATGCCGGAGATCATCCGCAGGACGTCGTCGAAGGTCACGTCGCCGCGGACCTCCCCGGCCTCCTTCGCCCGGTCGAACAGCGGCTCCCCCGCCTCGTACATCGCGGTCCGGCACGACCGCATCATCTCCGAGTCGCGGTTGAGCGCCTCGTAGATGGCCCGCTTGGTGGCCGCGTAGTCCACGAACCGGCGCAGCCAGGCGGCCAGCGCCTCCCACGGCGGCAGGGCCGCGACCTGCCCAGCGGCACTGCACAGCTCGTCGATCTCGTCCAGGTACACGCTGTCGAACAGGTCCTGGCGGGTGGGGAAGTTGCGATAGAGCGTGCCGATGCCGACCCCGGCACGCCGGGCGATGTCCTCCAGCGAGGCCGCCGTGCCGTGTTCGGCGAACGCCTCCCGCGCGGCGGCGAGCAGCGCGTCGAAGTTGCGCCGCGCGTCGGCGCGCTGGGGGCGTCGCACCCGCGTCCGGGGGCCTTCGGCCGCCTTCTCCTTCACCGGTCTTCCTTTCGAGTTGAACCGGAGGAGTACCTCCGCTAATCTGGAGGCACGCCTCGACTTTAGCAGGCGGGCATTCGCGTTCGCGTCCTCCCTGTCAACGCCGCCCTGATCGTCGTCTCTGTTTCGTGCCGTCCCCGTCGCCGGGGCGGCGTCACCGGCGCGCCTCGTCGCGCCGGTTCCTCCTGTCGAAGGATCTCGATGTCACGCACCACCTCGCCGCAACGGCTGACCTTCCTCGCGCTGGCAGCCGCAACGGCCTCGTTCTCCCTGCTGCAGTCCCTGGTCAGCCCCGTGCTGTCCACCATCCAGCACGACCTGCACACTGGCCAGAGCACCGTGACCTGGGTGCTCACCGCCTGGCTGCTGTCCGCGTCCGTCGCCACGCCGCTGATGGGCCGCATCGCCGACATGATCGGCAAGGACCGCACACTGCTCATCGCGTTGGCCGCCATCGCGGTCGGCTGCGTCGTCGCCGCCGTCGCCCCCAACGTCGGGGTGCTCATCGCCGGACGGATCGTGCAGGGGCTCGGCGGCGCCGTGTTCCCCGTGTCGTTCGGGATCGTGCGCGACGAGTTCCCCGCCACCCGGGTGCCCTCGATGGTCGGCGTCCTGTCCGCCGTCATCGCCGCGGGTGGCGGCGTCGGAATCGTGCTGGCCGGCCCGATCGTCGACGCTCTCGGCTGGCGCTGGCTGTTCTGGATCCCGGCGATCGTCGTCGTCGCCACCGCGCTCCTGGCGTACCGCAACGTGCCCCGGTCCCCGGTGCGCACGCCCGGCCGGGTCAACTGGGCGGCCGCGGCGTTGCTGTCCGGATGGCTGGTGGCTCTGCTGGTCCCGCTCACCGAGGCGTCCGCCTGGGGCTGGGGCTCGGCCGCCGTCATCGCGCCGCTCGCCGCCGCCGCGGTGCTGTTCGCCGCGTGGATCGCGGTCGAGCTGCGCTCGCGCGACCCGCTGATCGACATGCGCATGATGCGGCTCCCGGCCGTGTGGACGACCAACCTGGTGGCGCTGCTGTTCGGCGCCGGCATGTTCGCCTCGTACGCGTTCCTGCCGCAGTTCATGCAGATACCGGCGGCCGTGACGGGCTACGGATTCGGATCGAGCGTGACCGAGGCCGGGCTGCTGATGCTGCCCATGCTCGTCACGATGGCCGTCGCCGGCACGGTGAGCGGCCCGATCTCCCGCGTCGCCGGGGTCAAGGCTCAGCTCGTGTGGGGATGCGCGCTCGGCGCGCTGTCGAGCGCCGGCGTCGCCCTCTGGCACGACCGGCCCTGGCAGCTCGCCGCCGCGACCGCCGTGTTCGGGCTCGGTCTCGGCCTGGCCTACGCCTCGATGACGAACCTGATCGTGCAGAGCGTGCCGGCCGGCCAGACCGCCGTCGCCGGCGGAATGAACACCAACATCCGCACCATCGGCGGCTCCATCGGCACCGCCGTCATCAGCTCGCTCGTCACCGGGCACCTGCGCCCCGACGGGCTGCCGTACGAGTCGGGCTTCACCACCGCCTTCCTGGTGCTGGCCGTGACCCTGGCGGCCACCGTCGCCGTGGCGCTGCTCGTCCCGGGGGCGCGCCGCCGTGCGGCGCCCGCCGCCGAGGCGGCCGAGCGGGTCCCGGTGGGCGCGGCACGCTGAACATCCACTGAAGGAGACAACACATCATGCAGAGGACATGGCTTATCACCGGCGCGTCCCGGGGCCTCGGACACGCGCTGGCCCGGGAGGTGCTCGAACGCGGCGACCGCCTCGTGGCCACCGCCCGCCGGCCGGAACGGCTGGACGACCTCGTACGGGCCCACGGCGAGCGGGCACGCGCCGTCGCACTGGACGTCACCGACGCCACGGCGGCGCAGCGGGCCGTACGGCTGGCCGTCGAGGAGTTCGGCTCGCTGGACGTGCTGGTGAACAACGCGGGGTACGCGAACTCCTCACCCATCGAGGAGACCTCCGACGAGGACTTCCGGGCGCAGTTCGAGACCAACCTGTTCGGCGTCGTCACCATGACCAAGGCCGCGCTGCCGGTGCTGCGCGCGCAGCGGTCCGGTCACATCCTGCAGATCGGCTCGGTGGGCGGCCGGGTCGGGGGCACACCGGGGCTCGGCGCCTACCAGGCCGCCAAGTTCGCCGTCGAAGGGTTCTCCGAGGTGCTGAACAGCGAGGTCCGGCCGCTGGGGATCACCGTGGTCGTCGTCGAGCCCGGCGGGTTCCGTACGGACTGGGGCGGCTCGTCGATGCGCATCCCGCCGGTGGGGCCGGACTACGAGCAGACCGTCGGCCGGGTGAACGCCTACCGGCGAGCGGTGGACGGCGCCCAGCCGGGCGACCCCCGGCGGGCGGCCAGGGTGATCGCCGAGCTGGTCGACGTGGACGATCCGCCGCTGCGGCTCCTGCTCGGCTCCGACGCGCTGCGCATGGCCGAGCAGGCGTCCCGGTCCCGCGCGGCCGAAGCGGAGCACTGGGCCGCCGTCAGCCGTTCGACCGACTTCGACGGCGTCGTCGGGCTGACCGAGGAGCCGGTCGCCCGCCTCCTCGCGCACGGCGCGCGGTGACGGCCCCGCTGTCCGGGCAGCGGCCGGAGGGGATGGGGCCGATGGAGGACCGGCCGGGTCAGGAGCGAAGCTCGGGGAACTGGTCGTCCCGCCACTCCCCCGGCGGCGGGGTGCCCGCGTCCGCCGCGCCGGCCTCCCTGGCCCGCAGCTCGACCCGCCGGATCTTCCCCGAGATGGTCTTGGGCAGCTCGGCGAACTCGACGCGCCGCACCCGCTGGTAGGGCGCGAGCCTCTCACGGGCGTGCCGCAGGATGGCCGCCGCGGTCTCCCGGTTCGGCTCCCAGCCCGCGGCCGGCACCACGTACGCCTTGGGCACCGCGAGGCGGATCGGGTCGGGGGCGGGCACGACCGCGGCCTCGGCCACGGCGGGGTGCTCGATGAGCACGCTTTCCAGCTCGAACGGCGAGATCTTGTAGTCGGACGCCTTGAACACGTCGTCGGTGCGTCCCACGAAGGTGATCGAGCCGTCGGCGTCCCGGACCGCGACGTCGCCGGTGTGGTAGAGCCCGCCGGCCATGGCCTCCTCGTCGCCGTCCAGGTATCCGGTCATAAGGTTGACCGGGCCGGCGGCGAGATCCAGACAGATCTCTCCTTCGTCCGCCGCCCGGCCGGTCACGGGATCGACGACCACGACGGGGACGCCGGGAAGAGGGCGGCCCATCGAACCAGCCTTGACGGGCGTGCCCGGCGTGTTGGCGATCAGCGCGGTCGTCTCGGTCTGGCCGTACCCGTCACGGACCGTCAGCCCCCACGCCCGCTCCACCTGGGCGATGACCTCGGGATTCAGCGGCTCCCCTGCGGCCACCGCCTCACGCAGGCCGCCGGGCCCGTCCCCCAGGTCGGCCTGGATGAGCATCCGCCAGACCGTGGGCGGCGCGCAGAACGTGGTGACCCCGGCGCGGCGGATCCGCCCGAGCAGGGCGGCGGCGTCGAAGCGGGAGTAGTTGTGCACGAACACCGTCGCCTCGGCGTTCCAGGGCGCGAACAAGCAGCTCCAGGCGTGCTTGGCCCAGCCGGGCGAGCTGATGTTGAGGTGGACGTCGCCCGGCCGCACCCCGATGAAGTACATCGTCGTCAGGTGGCCGACCGGATAGGACACCTGCGTGTGCCGCACGAGCTTCGGCCTGCTCGTCGTGCCCGAGGTGAAGTACAGCAGAAGCGGGTCGCCGGGGGAGGTCCCGGCCTCGAACGGCTCCGGCTCCGGCATCGCGGAGGCGTCGCCGTACCGCAGCCAGCCCGCCGCCTCACCCACGCAGACGCGGCCGTACTCCCCCGGGACGCCGTCGAACTTGTGCGTGTCGGCCGCGTTGACGATGACGTGCCGGACGCGTCCCCGCTCTACGCGGTCGGCGAGGTCCGCCGTGCCGAGGGCGGTCGTCGCCGGCATGATCACCGCACCGAGCTTCATCACCGCCAGCATCGACTCCCACAGCTCGACCTGGTTGCCGAGCATCAGCAGCACGTGGTCGCCCTTGCCGACCCCCCGGGCGGCCAGCCAGGCCGCCACCCGATCCGAGCGCCGGGCCATCTCGTCGAAGGAGTAGCGCCGCTCGGAGCCGTCCTCCTCCACGATCCACAGGGCCGTGCGGTCGTTCCCCCGCGCGATCGCGTCGAACCAGTCCGTGGCCCAGTTGAACCTGTCGCCGAAGGCCGGCCACACGAACTCGCGGGCCGCCCGCTCGGGCTCCTCCCGTAAGCGGAGCAGCAGGTCGCGGGCTTCCCGGAAGAGCTGGGTGCGGGTCGTCTCGCTCACGCGCAACTCCTCGTCGTCGAAGCGGTCCCCGCCGTCAACGTACGGCCGTCCCTCGCGCCGTGTCACCCCCGGGATCCGCTGAGGTGCACCCTTGCGCCGGAGCGAGTCATTACCTATCGTGCCGATGTATCGGGTCGATACATCGGCACGGCACATCGCGGTCCAGGTCGTGGGGGTTCCGGCGGGCCGCCCACGGGGCTGCACCACCCAGCGGGACCGTAGGCGAAAGGGGCCGCGATGAGGCGGATCGACTACGACACGGAGCAATACCAGGACTACGCGCGCGGTCGCGCGCTCACCGAGCGGCAACTGCAGGCATGGATGACCGCGTTCGGCGCTCTCCTGCCCGAGCGGCGTCCACTCGCCGGGCTGGACGTCGGCTCGGGCACCGGCAGGTTCACCCCCGCGCTGGCGCGAGCGTTCGGGCCGGTGACCGGCGTCGAGCCGTCGGCCCGCATGCGCGAGATCGCGCAGGCGCGGTCCCGGCATCCCGGCGTGCGATACCTGGCAGGCTCCGCCGAGGACATTCCGGTGCCGTCCGGCAGCGCCGACTACGCTGTCATGCTGCAAGCCTGGCACCACGTCCAGGACAAGCCGCGGGCGGCCCGGGAGCTGGCCAGGGTGCTCAGGCCCGCCGGGCGGCTGCTGCTGCGCTCCGGGTTCAGCGATCACATGCCGCGGATCTGGTGGCTGGAGTACTTCCCTCGCGGCTTCGAGGTGGACGCCTCCATGTTTCAGCCGCTGCACGAGGTCATCGAGACATTCACGTCGGCCGGCTGGCGCGTCGCCGACTTCGGCACGGTCACGGAGCCGTCCTGCGGCACCCGCGGTGACATGCTCGAACGGCTGCGCCTGCGCACCCATTCGGTCTTCGCCCGCTTCACTCCCGACGAACTGGAGACCGGTTTCCGCCGCCTGGAGCAGGCTGTCGCCGCAGATCCCGGCGCGCCGGCGCCTGCGGATCCCGCGCCTCTGCTCACGCTCGAACGGTAGCGCTGCACCGCCGCGAGGACCGTTGTCACATCTCGGCCTCCGCGACGTCGGATGCCTCGTCGCCGTCGGCGGCGAGGAGGGTGCCCTCGGTGAGGGCGGGGGCGCGGCGGCTCGGCCGGAAGCCGAGCAGCGTCTCGGCCAGCTCCTCGTTGCCGGAGAAACCGGCGTCGGCGTCGACGGTCTGGTCACCGTCCCAGAGCATCAGCATCGCCGAGACCGCGTGCGCGCTCTTGTCGTGGTGCATGTCGTAATGCGCGGCCATCGGCACGGTGTCGAAGTGGATCCACAGGTCGTGGCCGGTCATGAACAAGTCGAGGCCGAACTTCACGGTCAGGCCCAGCAGCTCGGGCTTGTACCGGTCGTCGATGCCGGCGAAGGCCTCGTCCAGCGCGATCACGCGCGGGCACGTGGGCTTGGCGGACGAGTAGAGGGCGTTCGCCGCGGCGAACAGCGGGAGGTGGATGGCCGCCGACTTCTCCCCGCCGGACATCTCCTCGTGCTTGGCCCGGGTGAGCTTCACTTCCTTCTCCCCCGGCACGGCGAGCACCAGCTCGAAGCCGTACCACGTGCGGTAGTCGAGCACCTCGGCCAGGGCCTGCCTGTACGTGGCGCGCGGGTGGGCGGCGCGGTAGTCGCGGATCATCTCCCGCAGCCGGCCGCGCAGCTCGGTCAGCCCGGCCGCGCCGAGCCCCTGCGCGTCCCGGTCGAGGAGCCGCGACACCGCGACCTGCCGGTCGTTCAGCCTGTCGGAGCGGCCCCACCGGATGCCGATCCTCGTGCCGGACGACATGGGCCGCGACCGGGTGTCGTCGTTCATGCCGCGCACCAGGTCGCGTGCGGTGCGCACCCGGTCGTGCACCTGCTGGGCGAGGGCGGTGAGCAACTCGTCCTCCAGCACCGTCCGCTCCCGCTCCTCCAGCAGCAGGCCCTGCTCCGCGACGCGGTCGGCGACGCGCCGGGCGAACGCGGCGACCGGATTGCGGCCGCCCTCGTCGTTGACGTAGACCATCACGACGCCCGTGGGGTCGTGCTCCAGGCGGTAGTCCTCCGCGCAGCCGTCGAGCGCGTCCTGGAAGGTCCGCAGCGAGGCCGACAGCCGGCTCGCGGCGCTCTTGAGCGCGCTCTCCCCGGGAACGCGGATGCCGGCCATCTCCGCGGCGAAGGCGTCCAGCAGCGCGGCCACGTCTCCCGGCAGCACCCGGCCGACCAGGTCCGCGGCGTCCCGCGGCGGTCCGCCCCCTTCTCCCTCGCCGGGGTGGGCGGACAGCTCCGCCGCCACCGACGCGGCCGCCTCCGCCGGCTCGGGCCAGCCCACCTGTGCGGGCCACGGCGCCGTGGCGGTGACGCCGAGCAGCGGACGCAGTTCCGGATGCGCGTACGGCCCGAACGACGCGACGTGTTCGAAGAGATGCGCGAACGCCCGGCCGAGGGACGCCTGACCGTGCCTGAGGTCGTTCTGGGCGACGATCAGCGCCTCGTGCTCCCGCGCGGCCGTGGCGGCGTGCTCCTCGCACCGCTCGCGAACCTCGGCGAGGCGGCGCTCGGTCTCGGCGATCTGGGCGAGCACCTCGCGCAACGGCGCGTCGAGGGCCTCCTCGCCCGCCCTGAGCTCCTCGGCGTCGGCCCGGTGCTCCCGTTCCTTGAGCTCCAGAGCGCGGGAGTCCGCGTCGTACCGCTCGCGCTGCCGGACGAGCGCGGCCTGGCGTCCCGCCAGGCCGCGCTCGTCGGACGCGGCCCGCTCGCGGCCGTCGTGCAGCCGCTGCGCCGTCGCCAGGAAGTCGTCGACGGCCCGCGCGACCGCGTCGACCTCCTGACCGGCGACGGGCATGCTCCGTTCCGCCGCGACCTGCCGCAGCCGCCGGCGCGCCGCGTCGACCTGGGCCACCGCCGCGTCGAGGTCGCGGCGCCGGTCCGCGAGAGCCGACCGCGCCTGAGCCAGCAGCGCGGACTCCTGCGACACGCGGGTGACGGCTTCGACGACCGCCGTGGCGGGCGGAAGCTCCTTCCTGGCCCGTGCGAAGTCCTCGAGGCGGCGGTTCGCGCGCGCCAGGTCTCGTTCGGCGTCCTCGTGCGCCCGGCTCGTCTCGCCGATCGTCTCGTCGTACTCGGCGAGCCTGGCCGCGCGGCGGTTGGCCCGGTTGGTGGCGCCGATGTATTCGGGCGACGGCTTGGGCCGGGCGCCGAGGAGGAGCCCGGAGCCGAACTGCGCCCGCCTGGTCACCGTCGGCGCCGTCCCGCCGGACGTGATCGCGTCGGAGACCGCGACCGACCGCAGCACGTCCACGACGACCGCCGGCGGCACCAGGTCCTGCTCCTCCGGCACGAGAACGTCGGCGAGCGTACGGCCGGACGGGCGGCTCTCCTCCGGCAGCGGAACCAGGTAGCCGTCGGACTCCACGGCCGCGACGGCGTCGAGGGTCTGCCGCGCGTCCGGATGCACCCAGGCGGTCAGCAGCCCCGCGCCGTACAGGGCCCCTTCGAGACCGGCCGCCTCCTGCTCGCCGAGGGTGTCGGCGAACCGGACGAGCCGCCACAGGGGCGCCCCCGGGCGTCCGTCCCGGCCGGCCGTCCTGCGGTCGTCGTACGGCGGCGCCTCGTCGCGTTCCGCCGCGATCTCCTTCCGCTCGCGGCGCAGGCGGACGAGGTCGGCGGCGAGGTCGCGGACGCGCGCGGACAGGCGTTCGGCGGACCTGGCCGCCTCCGTGCGCCGTTCCTCGGTCCGCACGCTGTAGACCTCGGCCAGGGACGGCGCCCCGGCGTCACCGGCGTGGGCGAGGGCCTCCGCCAGCGCCTCCACGTCGGCGGGCCCGGCCACCGCCTCGTCGTCCTGCGGGTACGCGTGCTCAGGGTTGTCATGCTCAGGGTGCTCATGCTCAGGGTGTTCGCGCTCCGGGTACCGGCGCTCCGGGTACCGGCGCTCCGGGCTCGCGCCCTCCGAGCGCTCGTCTTCCCGTCGCTCGGTCGCCTGGCGCTCGGTTGCCGGGTCCGTCTCTCCGGGGGGCCGTGGCGAGCGGGCCCAGCGGCCGGCCCAGGCGTCGAGCGCCTCCCGTGCGAGGCCGCGCGCCGCCGCCAGCGCGGCGTCGGCCGCCTCGCACCGGCGTTCCCGGTTCTCGACGTCCTCCTCCGCCTTGTCCCGGTCGGACTCCGCCCGTAGGCGGTCCCTCTCCGCCCCCGACAACCTGGCGATCTCGTCGCGGACCTTCGCGACGTCGTCCCGGCGGGCGGCGGCACGTGCCCTCGCCGTCGTGAGCAGGTCCTCCCCCGTGTCGGCCGGGCCGTCCCCGTCGTGGGAGACACCGGCCCGCTCCGCGGCGTCGACGAGGTCCGTGGCGTGGCGGACGATCGCCGCCCGTGCCCCCTCCAGCCGCTCCGCGAGCTCGCCCGCCTCGCTTTCCAGGGCGGCCAGGTGCTCGGCGCCGTCCGCCAGCCGGGCGCGCTCCCGTTCGATCTCCTCGCCCGTCTTGACGATCTGACGGCGGCGCAGGTCCAGCTCGCTCCGTGCGCGGTAGGCGTCGTCCGCGCGCAAGGCGGCGAGACGGCGTTCCAGCCCCTCCCGCTCGGCCCCGGCCGCGGTGGCCGCCGCCGAGGCGACCTCACGCGCGGCCGCGGCCCTCCTCCGCGCGTCCTCGGCCCGCGCGAGCGTGCGCGCGTGCTCCACCGCGCCGTCCATTTCGGTCTGGACCCGGGCGAGCCGGGCCTTCGCGTGCGTCCGCAGGTACGCGACATAGTCGGTCAGGAACGCCCGCACGGCCGCGTCCGCGGCGGCGAAGTCGTCGAACTGCTTCTGGACCGCCGCCAGGTTCTCGAAGTCGCGGGCCGCCTGGTCGACGAGCTCCTCGTCGAGAGGGCTCAGACCCGAGGTGAGCGTGGCCGAGACCTTGTCGGGGTCGAGATCCTTTGCCAGCAGCGGGCGGCGCAGCGCGAGCAGCAGGTCGAGGAGCTGCGTGTAGCGCTCCCTGCCCAGCCCGAACAGCCGGGCGTCCACCGCGTCGCGGTACTGCGTGGCGGTCTCGCTGTGCGCGTCCGCCCCGAGGACGGCCTTCAGCTGCCGCTCGGTGAGCGGCCGGGAGTCGGGCGCCAGCAGCCCGAAGTCGACGCCGAGACGCTTGTCGGTGACGAAGAACGAGGTCCGCACCCCGTCCCGGTGCCGGTGCGCCCGGATGCCGATGATCAGGGTGACGGTCTCGTCGGTCTCGGCGGGCTCCGCCCCGATCTCCCGCCGGGCGAACTCCATCCACACGTAGCCGTACTCGGCCTCCTGCCCCCGGTAGAGCAGGTTGGACTTCATCGTCCGGTTCTCACCGCTGAACGGGTCGAGCCGCCGGGCGTCCGCCACGCCGTCGAGGATGAACGGGAAGAGCACCTCCAGCGCCTTGGTCTTGCCCGAGCCGTTGTGCCCGCGCAGCACCAGGCGCCCGTCGGCGAAGGCGAACTCCTCGTCCACGTAGTCCCAGACGTTGATCACACCGGCTCTGCTGGGCTGGAACCGGTCGGGTGGCGGCGTCATCACTTCTCCTCCTGCGCCTGCGGGTCCTTGCGCGTGGACGGATCCGGCAGCGGCACCAGCGACAGCTGGCCGCCCGAGCTCCGGGTGGGCAGGGCGGCCCGGATGTTGCGGTACCGCAGCGCGGCGGGCAGGACGAGCACCCCGCCGGGCACCGGCCTGAGCAGCATCAGGTCCGCGAGGAAGCCGATGACCGCGTCGAGCAGCCCCCGGGGGTCCTGCTGCCAGGTGGTGGTGAACGAGGCCGCCCCGAACTCGTCGTACAGCTCGGTCGTCATCGCCTCGAGGTGGCCGCGCTGCACGAACGGCGCCTCGGCGGGCGGCGGCCGGTCGCCGGGAGACGGCTGCTCGGCCTCGGACGCGGACCAGGCGAGCTCGGAGACGATTCCGTCGCGGGGCAGCCCCGTGTCCATCCGTGCGACGAGACCGGCCTGGTCGTCGGCGAGCGCCGGCACGGGCAGCGACCGCGGCACGTGCCCGGGATCCTCGAGCAGGTCGGCGACCTTCGCCAGCAGGAGGCCGGCCGCCCGGCTCACCGCGTTGCCCCGGCCCGGGAACGGCCGGTCGGTGAAGACGCCGCCCGGGTCGGCGAGCATGACGCCCTCCGCGCGCCGTTCCAGGACCAGGCCGGTGAACCGGACGAGGTCCTCGGCGAGGCCCGGGGCGCGCAACGCGTCGGCCACCTCGGGCTCGACGTCCGCGTAGTACACCACGGGGAACTCGACGAGCAGCCGCCGCGCCCGGCGGGCCGGGTTCGAGTGCGGCGGCTCGTGCACCAGGCCGGCCGCGCTGGTGAGGTGCTGGACGGGCCGGGCGGGCTTGAACAGCACCGCGCAGATGTCGTGGTCGATGTCGTACAACGCGTCGCCGCGTTCGGTGTCGCGCGCCCACCACTCCAGGCTGCCGTCCGACAGCCGCAGCGCCCCGCGGTCCACCAGCCAGCCCAGCACGTCGACGACGGCGGCCTTGTGCGAGCCGAGCGCGGGATCGAAGCCGAGGCCGTCGATGGAGTTGGCCAGCGGCGTGAAGATGCGCACGAGGTCCGCCAGGCTGATCTCGATGCGGGAGCGCTGGAACGACCCGAGGACCAGGCACAGGTAGGCCAGCCGGCGCCGGTCGAACGGCTTGCCCTTGCGGGAGAAGATCGAAAGCTGCGTGTCGTCCAGGACGTCGAGGTGGCGGACCAGCCGCACGTGGTGGGTGGTGGCGATCAGCGTGTAGCCGAGCAGCTCGCGGAAGTCGCGCGTCATCTCGTCGGCCCAGCGCAGCACCTGGTCGAGCACGCCGGGCCGCGGCCGCTCCTTGGTGATCAGATCGCACGTCAGGACCCGGCGGACCGCCTGCTGATACGAGCCGAGGTCGGTGACGGAGACTCCGGCGGCGACACGGGCGGCGGCGCGGGCACGGGCGGTCGTCACCGGGCACCCCCCGCAGTCGAACCCGCCGTCGAACCCGTCGTCGAACCCGCCCCCGTGCCCGCCCCCGGACCGGTCACCGGTGTCCGCCCGGCGACCTCGACCCGGAATCCGGGCAGATGCAGCAGCCCCCGCGCGGTGCGCACGGCACTGCCGGTGCCGGACGGCACGAGCCGGATCATCACGGCGTCGTCCGCGCCGGAACCCCTCTTCAGCCGGCCGGCGACGACCGTGCGTCCCTCCAGTGCCCGCGTCAGCAGCTTCAGCAGGATCTGGGTCTCGGAATCGTCGAGCACCCGCCCGTGCGCGCCCAGCTCCGCCAGGTGGCCGGCGGCCACCCGCTCGGCGGCGCGTTCCGCGGCCTGCTCACGGCGCAGCGCCGCCCGCGCGCCGGGATTGCCGCGCACCGGCGTGGGCAGGCCCGTGGTGGGCGCCTTCCCGCTGCGGAAGAGCGTGACCGAGACCTCCACCCCCGGCGCGTCCCACCAGGTCGCCCGGGACGAGATCTGTTCGGTGTCCTCGTGGGCGGCGCCCAGATGCCGCGCGCTCCGCAGGTTGAACGCCGCGCCCATCAGCGCGTGGGCGGCGCCCTCGTCCGGCGCGTTCCAGACCCACTCGGCCAGATGCCGCAGCTGGGTGGCCCTGTTGACGCCGCCGCGCTGGGCCTCCGAGATCTGCCGCAGCAGCGCGATCACTCCCGACACCGCGATGCGTGTGGCGTTGCGCAACTCCCCCGCGCGGGACTCCTCCGCGCGGGACTCTCCGGGGCCCTGGGGGGCGAACCAGGCCCGCAGGGCGGACCAGCGGCGGCGCCAGTCCTCCAGCCGCTCGTGCCGATCCATAAAGGGCCGCTCGTCCGCGGCCGCCGCGCGGTCGAGCAGGGAGGCCAGGCCGCTCGCCTCGACGTCCCGCACGGCCGTGGCCAGGCGGGGCAGATGGCGGTCGAGCTCGGCCATGAACTCGGACATGTGCGTCAGCAGGGCGTTCTTGTGCCGAAGGAACGTCTCGGGAGAGGCGTCGGTGGACCGGATGATCTCGCCGAGCGTCACGTGGAAGCGCGCGGAGCGGCGACCCATGTCCTCCATCACCGAGTCCAGCCGGGACAGCCTGCGGTAGACCTGCTCGCCCTCCCCCGCGCGGTTGGCCGCCGCGAGCGCCTTGAGGTCTTCCAGGATGTCGGAGAAGACCAGTCGTGACAGGTTGGCGTCCTGGATGCGGGCCGCGAGCAGTCCCTCGACCGAGGTGTACGCCCAGTAGCCCAGCTCGCTGAACTGGTACACCGACTGCCTGTTGCGGTAGCGGACGAGGTTGCCGGCCCGCGAGGCGTCGTCGAACCGGTGCACCACCCCGTCCTCGTACAGGGCGTCGAGCCGGTCGCGCAGGTTGCCGTCGAACGTCGGGACCTCGTCGTGGAGCCGGGCGAGCTCGTTCAACGCCGCCTGCACCTCTCCGGCGTCCACCTGGACCTGGTGCACCTCGCGCAGCCGGTCCATGGCGCGCAGGACCCAGAGGTAGGCCACATGGTCGTCACGCCTGGTGAAGTTGAACAGCCTGAACCGATCGCTGATGGCAGGCGAGCCGAGATCCAGCGCCCTGCGTTCCGCCATCCGTTCCCCCCGATCCCGTGCACCCGATCGCGGAGTCCCGCCCGTTTCCCGGCGGGCGGGGCTCCGCGTGCCGAGAAGACCGTATTGGAGGGCACCGACAGTTGCGACCTGCCCCGGCGTCCACGGGCGATCTCGCTCCCGCTCCCCGGCGCGGGCGCGGGGCCCGGGGCCGGGCCGGGACGGCCTTGTCGTCCGCCGGCGCGGCGTCCGAGACGTCAGCGGAGCCCGTGCGCCTTCACCCAGTCCGCGACGGCCGCGGCGATCAGCTCCGGGTGGTCTTCGGGCGTGTGGTGCCCCGCGACCTCGTCGTACCGCCGGATCTCGAGGCCGGCCATGGTGGCCGCACACCAGTCGATCATGTCCTGGTGCATCATCGCGCCGGGCCCGGACGCGAAGGCGATCAGCAGCTTCGGCACCTCCGGGCCGGCGGCCGACCACGCGCCGTACGCCTCCACGCGGGCCACCACATCGGCGGGCTCACCGCCGAGCGGCATCGAGCGCGCCCACCGCAGCAGCGGCAGGCGGCTCTCCCTGGTCGGGTACGGCTTGCGGTAGACGGCCAGGTCGCTTTGGTCCATGGGGGTGGCGACGGTGCCCGGCAGCACCTGGTCGATGAAGGCGTTGTCGTCCAGGATCATCTTCTCGCCGACGCCCTCGGTCTTGATCGCCGCGAAAAGCCCCCGGCCGCCTTCGGGGAACTCCTCCCAGGTCATCGGCTTGACGATGGTCTCGGTGAAGGCGATCCCCCGCACCCGGTCCGGGTGACGGGCGGCCCAGTCGAAGGCCAGTGCGCCGCCCCAGTCATGGCCGACGAGGACCACGTCGTGCAGGCCGAGGGCGTCGAACCAGGCGTCCAGATAGCGGGCGTGATCCGCGAAGGTGTAGGCGATGTCGGGCTTGCCGGATTCGCCCATGCCGATGAGGTCGGGGGCCAGGAGGCGGCCCTCGCCGATCGCGGGGATGACGTGCCGCCACAGGTGGGACGAGGTGGGGTTGCCGTGGAGGAACACCATCGGCGCCCCTGAGCCGGTGTCGCGGTAGTGGATGGTGGAGCCGAGAACGTGCTGAACGGGCATGACGGGTCCTTTCCGAGGTGGAGCTTCGTGATTCGGCCGGCCGTGATCTCAACGACGACGCGGACGGCCGGGTTGGGCGGGGCGACGCCGCGGCATCCGGAGTGGCATCCGGAGTGCCGGGCCGGGGCCGCCACCGGCGCTCCGGCCGGGAACGCCTCGATCGGGCTCATCGGAAGGCGGCGACGTTGCGGACCGCCCAGTCCGCGAAGGACCGGGGAGCACGGCCGAGGACCCGCTCGACGTCCGGGCTGACCCTCTGCTCGGCGGCCAGCGGCTCCCCCAGGATGGCGAGCGTCCCTTCGGCCACCCGCTCGGGCATGAAGCCCAGCATCTGCGCCCGGGCCTCCTCCCGGGTCTGCTCGGCGAAGCGCACCGGCTCGCCCAGCGCCGCGCCGATCGCCGCCGCGCGTTCCCGCGGCGTGGTCGGTGCGGGACCGGTCAGTTCGTAGACGCGGCCGGTGTGCCCGTCCTCGCGCAGGACGGCCGCGGCGACCTCGGCGATGTCGGCCGGGTCGACGGTCGGCAGGCCGATGTCGCCGAACGGGGCGGCGGCGGTACGGCCACCGCGGATGGACTCGGCCCAGGCGTAGGCGTTGGAGTGGAAGCCGCCGGGCCGCAGGATCGTCCACTCCAGCCCGGACCGGCGCACCGCGTCCTCGAAGGCGGCCGGGTGGCGGTAGAACTCCGGCCTGGTCCCCGCCCCCTGCGAGGAGAGCAGGACGACCCGCCGGATCCCGCCGGCCCGGGCGGCCTCGACGACCGCCTGCGGGGCCTCGCCGGCCACCAGCAGGAACAGCGCGTCCGCTCCGTCGAAGGCCTCCTTCAGCCCGGCCGGGTCGCCGAGGTCGGCCCGCACCTGCCGTACGCCCTGCGGCGGTTCGGTGTCCCGCCGGGAGACGGCGGTCACCCGCTCACCCGCGGCGGCGAGCAGCGCGACCAACCGGCCTCCGACGTTCCCGATGGCACCCGTCACAACGATCATGATTCGCTTCCCTCAAAGTGAGTTAGCTGACTAACTAAGGAGAACCCTAGCGGCTTGTGAGCCCGCTTGTCGACTCCCAGTCAGCCGGCCGACTCACAGGGTGGAAGACATGGCGGCCCCCTCAGCGGGTTGCGTATGAGGGCAGGGGGAACATCGGGCTGTTAGCGCGAACACGCCGTCGCGGCCGAGACGGAGGTGAAAATTTCACCGTTCCCTCACCGGAGCCGCCCGGCGGAGGCGGGCACGGGCCGCGACGCCTCTCCGGCACGCCGAAGCAGGGCAGACGCACGGAGGCCTGCCTGCCTACCGGGGGCTTCGCGCGCGTTCACCCCCGCCCCCTCCACGGCCGGGCGAGCCGGCGGCGGTCGGCGGGTCCTTGACGACCCGGGATGCGCCGCCGACACTGAGCGGCGATTCCCCGGTGAACGACAGCCCGTGTGGAGGCGCTCCCACACCGATGCTGTTAACGCTCACATTGCCCCGCACAGCCGTCCGTCCCCGACGAGAGGCACCCTCCGATGGACACCTCCGTACGCTCTCCCGCGTGGCCGCGCCGCGGCCTCGCCCTGGCGATCCTGGCGCTGCTCGCGATCTGCCCGTCCCTCGTGACGGCCGGCCCGGCCGGCGCGGCGACCATCGACACGAGCGCGTCGTACGTCCTGGTCAACCGCAACAGCGGCAAGGCGCTGGACGTCTACAACAAGGCCACCGGCGACAACGCGCCCCTGGACCAGTGGACGCGCAACGACGGCGCCTGGCAGCAGTGGCAGTTCGTCGACTCCGGCGGCGGCTACTACCGTCTCAGGTCCCGCCACAGCGGCAAGGTCGTCGACATCTCCGGCCGCTCCACCGCCGACGGCGCCGACGTCATCCAGTACGTCGACAAGAACGCCGCCAACCAGCAGTTCCGGGTCGCCGACACCGACAGCGGGTACGTCAAGCTGATCAACCGCAACAGCGGCAAGGCCCTCGAAGTCTGGGAATGGTCCACCGCGGACGGCGGCCGCGTCTCCCAGTACACCGACCTCGGCGGCGCCAACCAGCAGTGGCAGCTCGTCAAGATCGGTGGAGGGACGAGCACGCCGCCGCCCTCCTATCCGAACCCCGGCGTCGTGAACGGCGACGCCAGCGTCCACGACCCCGAGGTGACCAAGAAGCCGGACGGCACCTACCTGCTCGCCTACACCGGCGACGGCGTCCAGCTCAAGACCTCGGCCGACCGGACCACCTGGCGCAACGCGGGCGCGGCGTTCCCCGGCGGCGTGTCCTGGGCGTACGGGTACACCAACGGGAGCAACACCCTGTGGGCGCCGGACATCACCTACGTCAACGGCAAGTACTACATGTACTACGCGGCCTCGACCTTCGGCTCGAACCACTCGGGCATCTTCCTGGCCACCAGCACGACCGGGGCGTCGGGGTCGTGGACCAACCAGGGACTGGTCATCGAGTCGAACACCTCCGACAACTGGAACGCCATCGACCCCAACCTCGTCATCGACGACCAGGGTGGCTGGTGGCTCGACTTCGGCTCGTTCTGGTCCGGCATCAAGATGGTCCAGCTGGACCCGGCCACCGGCAAGCGGGCCAACGGCACGATCCTCGGCATCTCGGGCCGCAACGGCGGCGCGACCGAGGCGCCGTTCATCTATCGGCACGGCGGCTACTACTACCAGTTCGTGTCGTTCGACCTGTGCTGCAAGGGCGCGTCCAGCACGTATCGCATCATGGTGGGCCGCTCCGCCTCGGTCACCGGCCCGTACGTCGACAGGAACGGGACGGCGATGACCTCGGGAGGCGGCACGCAGGTGCTGGCCGGGCACGGGAGCATCCACGGCCCCGGCCACCAGGCCGTCCTGGCCGACAACGACGGCGACGTGCTCTTCTACCACTGGTACGCCGACGACGGCTCCTCGCGCCTCGGCATCAACAAGCTCGGCTGGGACGGCGCCGGCTGGCCCTACGTCTACTGAACCGCGTCGTCTACTGAACCACGTCCCCGTCCTTCCTTCCCCCGCCCGGGAGTGGCGTCCCCGCCGCTCCCGGGCGATTCCTTTCCCCGAACGCTTGACGACCGCGATGTTATCGGTAACTCTTCTCTGCATCACCTGAGCCCTCCGGATACCCGAGTGGCACGTGGAGAACGAATGTGACCGATAACATTACCTCCGTACACGCCGTGCGGGGACACCGCCGGGAGGAGCGCCGGCTCGCCACGCGCGTCCGCGCCGTCGCCGAGGCCTACGCCCTGCTCGCGCCGAGCCTCGCCGGCTTCCTGCTCTTCCTGGTAGCGCCCATCTTCGGCGTGGCGGCGCTGAGCCTGTTCGACTGGAACCTGATGGGCGCGCCCTCGTTCGTCGGGCTGGACAACTACCGCGAGCTCGCCGCCGACCCCGAGGTCTGGCGGGCCGTGCTCAACACGATCTACTACGTGGTGCTCAACATCCCGGCGCAGACCGTGCTGGCGCTGCTGCTGGCGCTGGCGCTGAACCGGCGGATGCGCGGCGGCAAGGTGCTCCGGGTGGTCTTCGTGCTGCCCTGGATGGCCATGCCGGTGGCGCTCGGCATCATCTGGTCCTGGGTGTTCGACCCGAGACACGGCGTGGTCAACCAGATGCTGGGCCTGGTGGGGATCGACGGCCCGAACTGGCTCACCGACCCCGCGTGGGCCATGCCGGTGATCGCCTCGGTGAACGTCTGGCAGTACACGGGCTACACGATGCTGATCCTGCTGGCCGGGCTGCAGGCGATTCCGCACACCCTGTACGAGGCCGCGGCGATCGACGGCACCACGCCGGTGCAGCGGTTCTTCATGATCACCCTGCCGCTGCTGCGGCCGTCGCTGTTCTTCGTGCTGGTGACGAACACGATCGGGTCGTTCCAGATCTTCGACACGGTCTTCGTGATGACCCAGGGCGGCCCGGGCGGCGCGACCGACGTGCTCAACTTCCACATATACCAGCAGGGCTTCCAGCTCTTCCGGTCCGGCTACGCCTCGGCGCTGGCGATGGTGCTGTTCGCGCTGATCCTGCTGGTCACCGCGGCGCAGTTCCTCTATTTCCGCAAGCGCACCGTCTACGACTTCTCCTGAGGACCCCCGCATGAAGAGGACCCGATGAAGAAGATCCCCATCAAGAGGATCGCTCTGTATCTCGCGCTCTTCGCGGGCGCCGTGGTCTCGGTCGCGCCCTACCTGATGACGCTGAACTCGGCGTTCAAGGAACCCTCCCAGGTGCTGACCACCCCCGCCTGGGAGCCCGCCTTCCCCGTCACGCTCGAGAACTTCGCCCAGGTCTGGTCGCAGTACGACATGGCCGGCTTCCTGCTGCACTCGCTGGTCTACGCCGGGGTCGTCACGGCCGGCCAGGTCGTCTTCAGCACGATGGCCGCCTACGCCTTCGGCAGGATGTCGTTCCCCGGCCGCGACGCGCTGTTCTGGGGCTACCTCGCGACGATGATGGTGCCGCAGATCGTCACCCTGGTCCCGCTCTTCCTGATCATGCGGGAGTTCGGGCTGATCGACACCTATCTCGGGCTGATCCTGCCCACCGCGTTCGGCACGCCGTACGGGATCTTCCTGGTGCGGCAGTACTTCCGCACGATCCCCAAGGACCTGGAGTCGGCCGCGCGCATCGACGGCGCGGGCACGCTGACCGTGCTCGTCCGGGTGCTGCTCCCGCTGAGCCGGCCGATCCTGGCCACCCTCGCCACCATCACGTTCATCACGACCTGGAACACGCTGCTGTGGCCGCTGATCGTCACCAACGGCGACGCGACCCGGGTGGTCACGCTCGGCATCTCGGCGCTGAAGGGCCAGTACTCCTCCCAGTACCACCTGATCCTGGCGGCCGCCGCCCTCGCGCTGCTGCCGCTCGTCGTGATCTTCCTGCTGTTCCAGCGGCACATCGTCCGTTCGATCGCCCTCACCGGGCTGAAATAACCACCCCCCGAGGAGAGAAGGACATACACATATGACCGGAAAAATCGCCTTATCGGCTGTCGTGGCGGCGGCCCTGCTGTCCCTCGCCGCCTGCGGCGGCGGAGACGACCCGGACGCGACCGGCGGCGCCGTCACCCTCCGGTACGCCATGTGGGACGAGGTGCAGAAGCCGCCGATCGAGCAGTCGATCCGGGAGTTCGAGAAGGCCCACCCGAACATCAAGGTGCAGATCGAGCTGAACAACTGGAACGACTACTGGAGCAAGCTCCAGACGCAGCTCGCCGGGCGTTCGGGTCCCGACGTGTTCTGGGACCACGTCTCCTACTTCCCCAAGTTCAGCAAGGAGGGCGTGCTCACCGACCTGGCGCCGCTCATCGCGCGGGACAAGGTGGACACCTCGGTCTACGACTCCAAGCTCGCCGAGGGCTGGAAGGTCGACGGCAAGGTCTACGGCCTGCCCAAGGACTGGGACACCATCGGGCTCTTCTACAGCACCAAGGCCCTCAAGGAGGCCGGGCTCACCCCCGCCGACCTCGACGGCCTCACCTGGAACCCCTCCGACGGCGGCACCTTCGTCAAGACGCTGCAGAAACTGACGGTCGACGAGAACGGCAAGCACGCCGGTGAGGCCGGCTTCGACCCCAAGAAGGTCAAGCAGTACGGCCTGGCCATGCAGGCGCCCACCGGCCAGCAGGACTGGTGGAACTTCGCCCTGCAGAACGGCTGCGCGCTCCAGGACAAGCCGTGGGGCCGGTGGACCATCGACCAGCCGGCCTGCGTGCAGGCCATCCAGTTCGTCCAGGACCTGCGGCTGAAGTATCACGTCGCGGTGCCGGCCACGGTCACCAACCCGCCCAACGGCCCGTCCCTCGACCAGGTCGTCGGCCGCGGCGAGGCGGCCACGGCGATGGACGGAAGCTGGATGCTGCGCGCCTTCGACACCGCGCTGCCGGGCGGCGGATTCGGCGTCGCCGACCTCCCCGCGGGTCCGGTCGGCAAGGGCAGCGTCTACAACGGCCTGACCGAGGCGGTCTACGCCGGCACCAAGCATCCGAAGGAAGCGTGGGAGCTGCTCAAGTGGCTGACGTCCGAACGCCACCAGAAGGCCGTCGCCCAGGCGGGCGCCGTCTGGCCGGGCATCCCCTCACTCAACGACGTCTTCGCCGACGCGTGGAAGGCCAAGGGCGTCGACGTCACCGGCTTCAAGAAGGCGGCCGAGGGCACCACGATGGGCTACCCGCTGACCGAGGCGGCCGACGTCTACAACGTGAAGGCGCTCGACATCTTCAACCAGGTCTGGCTGGGCCAGCTGTCGCCGCAGGACGCCGCCCAGAAGATCACCACCGAGGCCAACGCCGCCATCAAGTAAGGTCTGATTCGTGGAAGTTACCGGTCACATGCCTGCCCAGGACGGCCCCCGCACGCGGTCGGCGAGCATCTGGGACGTCGCCCGGGTGGCCGGTGTCTCCCAGCAGACCGTCAGCCGCGTCATCAACGGCAAGGCCCGGGTCAGCGAGGCGACCCGGGCCAGGGTCCTGGAGGTCATCGCCGAGCTCGGCTACCGGCCCAACCGGCTGGCGCAGGCGCTGGCCGGAGGGCCGGTCCGCTCGGTCACCGTCCTCACCTCCGACACCGCCCTGTACGGCGCCGCCGCCACGCTGCGCGGCATGGAGGAGGCGGCCAGGACGGCCGGGTTCTCCGTGGGCATCAGCGTGCTGGAGCGGGACTCCGCCCAGGCGGACATCGCCCTGCGGCTGAACCGGCCGGGGGAGGCGGTCATGGTGATCGCCTTCGACGACGCGGGCGTGCGCGCGCTGCGGGCGCTGCCCGCGGACGTCCCGGTCGCGGCCGCCGTCGAGCGACGGCCCGACGACGGGCCCGACGACCCCTGGCAGGCCTGGCTGGACGACCGGGCGGCGGCCGCGCACGCGACCCGCTACCTGCTGGGCCTGGGGCATCGGACCGTCCACTACGTGGCCATCCCCTCCTCCACCAGCGTGCTGCCGCAGCGCACCCAGGGCTGGCAGGAGGCGCTGCGCGCGGCGGGCCGTCCGGTGCCCGAGCCGCTGACCGGTGGCTGGAGCCCCCGATCCGGTTACCTCGCCGTGCGCTCCCTGCTCGCGGACCGCTCGGTCACCGCGGTCCTGTGCGGCAACGACGACCTGGCGCTGGGCGTCATGCGGGCCGCCCGCGAGGCTGGGCGGGACATCCCCGGCGACCTCAGTGTGGTCGGCTTCGACGACTCCCCGCCCTCCGCCTATCTCAACCCCTCTCTCACCACGGTCCGGCTCGACTTCGAGGGCCTCGGCCGGGCCTGCTTCGGCCTGCTGCACCGCAGGCTGGACCCGCAGAACGCCCCGGCCGTCCCGGCCTGGAGCGAGCCCGAACTCATCGTGCGGGAGAGCAGCGGCCCCGCTCCCGCCTGACCTCCCGCGTCTCCACAACCCTCCGCCGCGCCCCGCGGCGGAGGGGTCCGGCATGCGTGCCGTCTTCTCCTTCGCCGTCGAAAGGCTGAGATGATCCACCACGACTCCGAACGCCGCCTTTGGGTGCTGTCCGGGCCGTCCTCCTCCTACGTCCTGCATCTCGACGAGGCCGACCGGCCGCGCGTCGTGCACTGGGGGCCCCGGCTCACCCCCGAGCAGGCGGCCTCGCTCCTGCTACGGCTGCCGCGGCCCGGTTTCCGGCCGGTGGAGGACCCGCTGGAGGGCTCCTTCGACCTGGTCGCGACCGGGGGCCTGTGCTACGGGCACGCCGGCCTGCAGGTGCGCTTCGCCGACGGCACCCGCGACCTGGAGCTCGTCTTCACCGGGCAACGCCGCACCGATCGGGAGCTGGTGCTGGCGTACGCCGACCGTCACTATCCGCTGGCCGTGGAGTGCCACTACCGCCTGCGCGGCGACGTGATCGAGCGCCACCTGGTCCTGCGCAACGAGGGCGAGCCCGTCACCGTCGTACGGGCCGACTCCGCCACCTGGGTCCTCCCCCGGCTGAACGGCTACCGGCTCAGCTCCGTACGCGGTCAGTGGGGCGCCGAGACCCGGCTGCACCGCACCGAGCTGCCGTACGGCGAGACCGTCCTGACCAGCCGCAGGGGCGTGACCAGCCACCAGGCCAACCCCTGGGCGATGGTCGACGACGGCACGGCGGGCGAGGAGCACGGCGCGGTCTACTCCTGCGCGCTGGCCTGGAGCGGGAGCTGGCGGCTCACCGCCCAGCGTCTTCCCACCGAGAGGGTGACGCTGTCCGCGGGGTTCGGGCACGACCCCGTGACCTGGGAGCTGGGCACCGGCGAGGAGCTGGTCACCCCCGTGTGCGCGGGCCTGTACACCGAGGGCGGCTTCGGCGCCGCCAGCCGCGCCTGGCACGACCACCAGCTCCGGCACGTCCTGCCGCACCCCGGCGAGATCCGGCCGGTGCTCTACAACTCCTGGGAGGCCACGGGCTTCGACGTCTCCCTCGACGGGCAGATCCGGCTGGCGGAGCTGGCCGCCCGGATGGGCGTGGAGTTGTACGTGGTGGACGACGGCTGGTTCGGCGCCCGCACCCACGACGCCGCCGGGCTCGGCGACTGGCATCCCAGCCCGCACCGCTTCCCGGACGGGCTCGGGCCGCTGATCGACCGGGTGCACGAGCTGGGCATGCGGTTCGGGCTGTGGGTGGAGCCGGAGATGGTCAACCCCGACAGCGACCTCTACCGCGCCCATCCGGACTGGGTGATCCACCGGCCGCACCGGGCGCGCACCGAGCACCGCAACCAGCTCGTGCTCGACCTATCCCGGCCGGAGGTCGGGGACTGGCTGTACCGGACGCTGGACGAGTTGCTCGCCAAGAACGCCATCGACTTCCTCAAGTGGGACATGAACCGTCCTTTCACCGAGGCCGGCCCGGACGAGCGGCTGTGGCTGGGCCACGTCCACACCCTGTACGACGTGCTCGACCGGCTGCGCGCCGCCCACCCGCGGGTGCGGATCGAGTCGTGCAGCAGCGGCGGCGGCCGGGTGGACCTGGGGATCCTGCGGCGTACCGACCAGGTGTGGACCTCCGACAACACCGACGCCCTCGACCGGCTGGACATCCAGCACGGCTTCACCCAGCTCTACCCGGCCCGGGTGATGGGCGCGTGGGTCACCGACAGCCCCAACCCCTACACCGGCCGGGAGATCCCGCTCGACTTCCGCTTTCACGTGGCCATGGCCGGGGTGCTCGCGATCGGCGGAGCCCTGACCGAGTGGAGCGGGGCCGATCTGGACCGGGCGGCCGAGCTGGTGACCGCCTACAAGCGGATCCGCCCGCTGGTCCAGCACGGCCGGCAGCATCGCCTGCTGCCGCCGGGCGGCGAGCTGTCGGCCGTGCAGTACCTCGCCCCCGACGGCGGTGAAACCGCCGTGCTCGTCTACCGCCGCGCCCGCCGGTTCGGGCACGCCGATCCGGGGATCCCGCTGCGCGGCCTCGACCCGGACGCGCGTTACCGCGACGCGGCCACGGGTGAGGTCCACCACGGCGCCGTCCTGCTCACCCACGGCGTGTTCCCCGACCTGGCTCCCGGCGACTATGCCAGCGCCCTGGTGCACCTGGTCCGGGAATAAGCGTGCGGGAATAGGCGCCCGCGAACAGGCGTGCATGGAGGCCGCCGGGGTGCCCGGCGGCCTCCGCGCGTCTCACCTCGGCGTCAGGACCAGCCGGTAGGCGCCGTTGGCGTCCTGGCCGGCGATCGGGATCGTGACGCTGCCGTTGGTGACGGTGTAGGGGTTCGACCACACCCGGGTCGCCGCCGCCACGTTAGTCTTGCGTCCCGAGCCCGGGACGTACTCGAGGGTCGCCGTGACCGAGGCGCCCAGCCCGCCGATCCCGTCGACGCGGATGGTGTTGTTGCCGGCCTGGCCGCCGAAGACCAGGCTGAACGTCCTGCCGTCGTAGGCGGCCACGCCGTCGTTGTTCGTGGTCGGAGTGACCTTGACGACGTTGCCGGTCTGGTCGGCGTACCACTTGTACATCCAGTACGACGCCGTGGGCTGGCCGTTGTACAGCAGGCCGTTGAGCGTGCCGGCCTCATACCAGAACGCCCGCTCGGCGTCGCGCACGCCCTCGCGCTCGAACTGCGCGATGTAGTGGTTGACGCTGCTCGGCACATCGATCTCACCGGTCGTGGCGTACTCGTTGATGGAGATGGGCCGCGGCGAGATGCCGAGCTCTCGCTCCAGCGCCCGGTAGGCCCGGACGTTGGCGCTGACCTGCTGCCATCCGCTCAGCTCGTGCCACGACACGACCTCGGGCAGCGTGTTCGTCGCCTTGGCGTTGGTCAGGAAGGCCCGCATCGCGTTCAGGTTCAGGTAGGAGTAGCTCGGCCCCATGATGGCCTTGTTGGGCTCGCTCTGCCGGATCCGCTGGTAGGTGCGCACCCACCCCTCGTTGAAGGAGACGCCCGACGCCGACGGCCAGGTCCAGTCCGGCTCGTTCCACGGCTCCCAGGCGTCGATGTTGCTGACGCCCGCCGACTTGGCCGCCGCGATCATCTTGTCGATCCGGTTGTACCAGTCGTTCCAGTTGGTCCAGTTGTAGGGGAAGCCGTCGAAGCTGTCGGCCATGTCGACGGTGATCACGGCACCGATGGCCGCGGCGTTCCGCCAGACGTTCAACGTGTCGCCGATCGGGACCGGGGAGCCGTTCGGCCGGTGCTCGTGCAGCGGCGGCGGCTGGCGAAGTTGCTTGAGCTTCAGCGGCTGCATGATCGACACGGGCGGGGTGTTGGCGTCGGACAGTCCGTACAGCGTGCCCGACCCGACGCGGGTGACCGGGCGCACGACGCTGCCCGCGTCGACCACGAGGGCGCTGCCGCCACCGGTCGTGGTGCTCCACTTCTGGTTGCTCTGGCCGTTGCACGTCCACAGGATGACGGCGGTGCCGTTGGTCGTGTTCCCGTGGTCGACGTCCAGGCACAGCCCCGACTGGACTCCGGTGACGGAGCCGTCGGCGTTGTGCCGCCACTTCTGGTTGTTCTGGCCGTTGCAGGACCAGATGATCACCTGGGTGCCGGGCGAGGTCTGGTTGTTGTACGCGTCGACGCACCGGGTGCCGTTCACGGTGCGCAGTTCACCCGCCGAGGTGAACTCGAAGCCCTGGTTGGCCTGGCCGTTGCAGTCCCAGATGTCCAGGATCGTGCCCAGCGTGTCGACGTTGCCCTTCACGTCGAGGCAGCGGCCGGAGGCGGCGCTCACCAGCGGCGCGGGTGCCGCGGACGCCGGTGCCGCCCAGGTGAGCGCGACGGCCGCCAGGGTGACGAGCGCCGCGAGCAGGCCCATGGCGACGGCGCCCGGCGAACGCCGCCGCCCGGCCGCCGGGCGAACGGGTAAGTCGTGCATCGTTCTTCTCCTCGTTGGGGTGGTGGGGCCGGGGTGGGCGGAAGCGACGCTCCCGCCGGAGATCGTGGAAGTCGGCGACGATGTGAGTTATCGGTAACATGAGGGTCTAGAACCTGCCGCCGACGGTGTCAAGCGACATTGCGGACCCGCCCGCCGGCCGGAACCCCGAAATTCGGTTCATCACCCTGCTCCGAGCCGTGTGCCGAAACACGAAAGAGGCCGGGCGAGGCGTGAAAGATTCACGCCCGCCCGGCCTCTTCCTTGACGACTGGAGGTGGGAGCGGTAACACTTCCCCCGTCCGCATCTCACCCGGGCCACCCCCGAGGAGTGCTGATGGGCGCACGGTGACCACACCCGGGCCGGGCGCCTGGAGGACGCCCGGCCCGCGACATCATCGTGTCGGTCTCATCCGATTCGCTTCCAGGGACCGTTCGGGTCGCCCGGCTTCTGGTTGCGGGTCCACCACTTCGCCTGGTAGGCGACGCCCTGGTGTTCCGCCCGGTCGCCGGCGACGAAGATCCGAGACGGCGTCCAGACGGCGGTGCCGTCCGCCGTGGTCACGATCTCCTGCCACGGGCCGTACGGATCGCCGGGGGTCTGGTTCTTCGTCCACCACGAGGCGCGCCAGACGGACCCGTGGTAGGACACCTGGTCACCGGTGTCGTAGACCGTGGTGGCGGCCCAGCCAGGAGGGTTGCCGATGACGATGGAGAGGGTCTGCTCGGTGGTCAGCCCGTTCGCGCCGACCGCGTCGATCTTGAGTTGGTAGGTGCCGTTCGGATAGGCGGTGGTGTCGACGACGAGGGTGGGGTGGAGCCCGTCGTTGTGGCTGCCGGGCGCCTTGGTGTTGTCGGTCAGCCAGACGCCGCCGCGGTTGAGCTCGATGTAGGTGTAGGACACGTCGGACGCCGTGCCGCCGAGGTCGACGGTGAAGGTCGCGGTGCCGGAGACCGTGGCGCCGTCGGCCACCGACACGCCCTTGATCGTCAGGTAGGGCGTGAGGGTCCAGAAGTGGTCGGGGACGGCGGCCTCACCCGTCGCGGGCGCCGGGCTGGCGACGAGGGTCGCGGTGCGTCCGTTGCCCGACGAGTCCGCGACGGCCGTGCCTCCGGTCTCGTCGAACGTGTAGCGCAGGACGTCTCCCGCGCCGGCCTGCCCGGTCGCGAGGGCGGACACCTCGGACGCGGTCAGCGCGCGGCTGTAGACATTGAAGTCGTCCACCGCGGCGGCCAGGTACGGGTCACCCCCGTACTGCGAGCGGCCGATCCAGTTCTGGGTGGTGCTGCCGAGGCTGGACGGGTGCAGGGTGAGGTTGGCGTTGGTGCCCACGACCTTGTCGTTGACGTAGAGGGTGCCGGTGGTGCCGGACACGGTCACCGTCACCAGCGACCAGGTGTTGAGCGGGAGCGACGTGGTGGAGCTGATCAGCTGCTCTCCGCCGGCGCCGCCGGTCGTGATCGCGAACCGGAGCCCGGCGCCATTGGTGAGCGTCAGGAACATGTAGTTCGACGCGCCGGTGCCGAAGTCGAACACGCGCGACCATGTGGAGTTCTTCGTGGGGTTGACCCACGTCGAGACCGTGAAGTCGCCCGTCACGCCGCTCACCGCGCCGCGCGGCACGTTGACGTACTGGCTGGCTCCGGACAGCGCGACGGCCTTGCCGAGTTTGCCGGCCACCCGGGTGCCGCCGATGCCGGAGGAGGTGACGGTGGTGTCACTCCACTGCACGACCTGGGCGCCCGGGTCCTTGCTCATGCCGTCGACGGCGAGCACGAGACCGGTGTCGTAGTTCACCAGCTGGCTGTGGCCCTTCCCGTCGGGGACCACCTGCCAGAGCTGGGTGTTGCCGCCGGTGTCGGTCTCCACCACGGCGGAGGCGCCGTTGCCGGACGAGGCGTCCTTCACCCCGAGCACCAGGCCACTGGCCGCGTTGACCACCTTGTGCAGGCCGGAGCCGGTGGAGACCAGCTTCCATCGCTGCGTGGCGCCGCCCGCGGCGGCGGCCTGGTTCACGAGGGTGCCGGCCGACGTGCCCGCGTCATGGGTGTCGAGCGCGAGCCCGCTGTTGAGATTGGTGATCCGATAGGTGCTTTCGAGGTCGGTCGCCGCACCGGCGCCGCTGATCACCAGGTGGTAGGCGTCGGCGGAGCTCATCGCCACCGGCACGGTGATGGAGCCGTCGCTCACCTGGTAGACGGTGTCGGAGATGGTGATCGGGCCGGCGACGGGGTTGGTGCGCCCGTACGACGGGGTGTACTCGAGCCTGGCGTGGACGGTGCCGCCCAGGTCGAGCTTGTCCAGCCCGTCGACCTTGACGGCGGTGGCACCGCTGCCGCCGCCGAAGACCACGCTGACCTGCTTCTTGTCGGTGGGCACGGCGGCGGCGCCGTCGAGGCCGGTCGTGGCGTTGGGCGGGGTGGTGGTGACCATGTCGCCGCTCATGTCGGCGTACCACTTGTAGAGCCAGTAGGCGCCGTTCGGCTTCCCGCCGGTGCCGGTCAGCAGGTCGCCGAGCGCGCCGTAGCCGTTCCAGAACGCGAGCTCGGCATCGTGGATGCCGTAACGCTCGAACTTCGCGATGTACCCCACCAGGGCGCCCGGGATGCCGACCTCGGAGGGCGCCGCGTACTCCTCGATCGAGATCGGGCGGGGGCTGATGCCGAGGTCCTTCATGATGGCGTTGACCTTGGCGAGGTCACTTACGATCTTGCCCGAGTTGATCAGTTCGTGCCAGGCGAGGATGTCGGGGACCGTGTCGGTCGCGACCGCGTTCCTCAGGAACTTCTCCATGTCGGTGATGTTGTCGGAGAAGCTCGGGCCCTGGATCGGCGTGGTCGGGTCGAGCGATCGCACCTGACGGAAGGTCTTCGTCCAGAAGTCCTCGTAGGTGCCGTTGGACGCGAGCCAGGTGTTGTCCGACTCGTTCCACAGCTCCCACGCCGCCATGTTCGTCGCTCCGGACGCCTGGACGGCCTTGACCTGCTGCTCCACCACGCCCGGCCAGGTGTCCCAGCTGAACCTGTACGGCCAGCCCGCGTAGTAGTCCGACAGGCGGTTCACGACCTTCGCGCCCGCTCTGGCCGCCTTGTCGGCGACCACCAGCACGTCGCCCTTCGCCTGCTGCTTGCCGCCCACGGCCATCTGGACGAACGTGTTCGGCTTGATGGCCTTGACCAGGTCGTCGGAGGGCGTCGCGTCGTCGGCGAGGCCGTACAACGACCCCGTCGCGACATGCGTGACCGGCCGGAAAGGCTGGTCGGCCTTCACCACGAGCGTGGCCGCAGGGGCCGGCGCCGCGGACGCGGGCGAGGTGGAGAGGACGGCTCCCGTGGCCGCGATCGTGAGCGCGGCCACCAGAAGCGCTGCGTGGCGGGATGCGCCCCGGAAGCGGCCGAGGCCACGGCGCGGGGCTGAAGCACCTCCCGAGGAGGGTGCCGTTCGGGACATGGGTGCTGCTCCTTTGCGTTGCGTGAACGAGGGGGCGTTCACATCCGTTGTGCGTCGGCTCGAAGGGCTTCCGGCGGGGCCGCCAGGCCTATGTGAGCGCTAACATTTCGATCGAGCCGTGGGTGACGGCGCGTTCGCGGGGGTGCGGGAAGAGTCGTCAGTCTTTGACGGCGCCGGCGGTGACGCCCGCGGCGACGTAGCGCTGGGCGACGATCAGGAGGACGGTGGCCGGGATGGAGGCGACCACGGCGGTGGCCATGATGGCGTTCCACTGCTGGTTGTTGTTGCCGATGTAGTGATAGATGCCGAGCGTGATCGGCTGGTGGCCGCCGCCCTGGTCGAGGGTGGAGGCGAAGACGAAGTCCGACCAGGCCCACAGGAACGCGAACAGCGACACCGTGATGACCGCGTTGCGGGAGACCGGCAGCACGATCGAGACGAACGTGCGCAACGCGCCCGCGCCGTCCACCCTCGCCGCCTGCATGAGCTCCTCGGGGATGCCGGACATGAACGCCGTCAGGATCAGCACGGCGAACGGCACCGCCAGCGTGGAGTCGGCCACGATCAGCCCCGGCACCGTGTTCAGCACACCGGTGGAGAGGAAAATCGCGTAGAAGCCCATCGCCATGATCACACCGGGGATCATCTGCGCGATCAGCAGCACGAAGCTCAGCACGCCGCCGCCACGCGGCCGCAGCTTGGCCAGCGAGTACGCCGCCGGCGCCGCGATCACCAGCGTGAGGGCCACCGTGCCCAGCCCGACGACCAGGCTGACCCCGAGGAACGGCAACTGCTGCTCCAGCACCGCCCGGTAGCCCTCGAGCGTCCCGTGCACCGGAAACCAGTACGGCGGCGACTTGCGCATGTCCTGGTCACGCGTGAACGACACATTGATCATCCAGTAGACCGGGAACAGCATGAACGCGGTGAACACCACACCCAGGCCGGTCCGCCACCAGGTGCGCCGAATCTGCGTCATGCCGCCCCCTGCCGTCGCTGCACGCGGATGTAGACGAGCCCGAAGACCAGCGCCATGAGGATCAGCAGGTTGCCCACCGCCGCGCCGGGCCCGAACGAGGGCAGCAGGTTGCCGAAACCCAGCCGGTAGGACCAGGTGGCCAGCGTCGTGGACGCGTCACTCGGCCCGCCCTTCGTCATGATCCAGATGATGTCGAACACCTTCAACGTGTAGACCAGCCCCAGCAGCAGCGTGATCGCCGACACCGGACGCAGCAACGGGAACGTCACCCGCCAGAACCGCTGCCAGCCACCCGCCCCGTCCAGCGCCGCCGCCTCGTACACGGCCGAAGGGATCGCCTGCAGCCCGCTGTAGAGCACGACCAAATTGAACGGAATCCCGATCCAGATGTTCGCGATGATCACCGACCACAGCGACCACTCCGGCGACGTCAGCCAGTTCACCGGGCCGACGCCGACCCAGCCCAGGGCCGCGTTGACCACACCCGACTCGCTGTTGAGCATCCACGACCACGTCGAGGACGACACGATCAACGGCAGCAGCCACGGCACCAGGAACAACGCGCGCAACGTCGCCGACAGCCGGAAGTTCCGGCTGAAGAACACCGCCAGCGCCAGCCCGATCGTGAACTGGAAGGCCAGCGACACCACCGTGAACACCACCGTGTGCCACAACGCCGGCCCGAACGTCGCATCGGCGAACACCTTGGCGTAGTTGGCGAACCCGGCGAACGGCGCATCCCCCTGCACGAACGACCGCACCGTGTAGTTCCGCAGACTCAAATCCACGTTCCGATACAACGGATAGGCGTAGAACACCAGCAGATAGACGACGACGGGGGCGAGGAACGCCCACGCCGCCCACTGTCCCGATCGCCGTACGGGTGCGCGGCGGCCGCCCGCGGCCTGCGGCGCCGGGTCCCGTCCTCGCCGGTTCTCCCCCGTCGGCGGGGCCGGCGTCTGTGTTGCGTGTTTCATGCTTTCCTCACGACCGATTCACGACCAGGGGCGGGCCCGGAGAAAGACGTCCCGGGCCCGCGCGACGCTACTGGACGGCGCTCGCCGCCGCGGTCTGAGCGGCCGCCAGCGCCTCCTGCGGCGGCTGCGACCCGCTCAGGGCGGCCTGCATCGCCTTCCACATCGGCTCGGAGATCTTCGGGTACTTCGTGCCGAGGTTGTCGCTGGTGCGGCCCTTGGCCGCCTTGACCGCCTCCACCCACACCTTCAGCTCCGCGTTCTGCTCGACCTGCTTGGCCTGCACCTCCTCCGTCGGCGCGATGTACGACAACGTCGTGTCGGTGGTCAGCGAGTTGCCGGTGCTGGCCAGGCACGTCACCAGCTTCTGCGAGGCGACATACCGGGCGGCGTCCTTCTGCGCGGGGACGGTGACGAACTCGCCGCCGGTCGGGGCGGGGGCGGTGCCGCCGTCCTTGGCCGGGATCGGGATGATGCCGTAGTCGAAGCCGGTCTTCTTGGCGTTGGCGAGCTGCCAGGTGCCGTTCTCCCCGAACGCGAAGTCCCCGGTCGCGAACTCCTGCCAGCTCGTGGTCTGCGTGTTGTTGATCACCGAGTTGGGCGCGTAGCCCTTCTTCACCCAGTCGGCCCACAACGACAACGCCGCCACACCCTCGGGCGAGTCCAGTTTGGTGAGGTTCGCGCCCGAGCCCCAGAACCAGGGCAGGAACTGGAAACTGCCCTCCTCGGTGCCGATCGCCGAGAACGTGATGCCCTTCTTGCCCGCCGCCTTCACCTTCTCCAGCGCCGCCGTCAGCGACGCCCAGTCGGTGATGCCACCGGCCTCCACCCCCGCCTTCTTCAGCACCTCCTTGTTGTAGTACAGCGCGAGCGTGTTGGCCCCGATCGGGATGCCGTACGTCTTGCCGCCCAGCTGGCCGGCCGCGAGCAGGTTCGGAGAGACGGCCGAAGTGTCGATCTTCGTCTCGTCGGTCGAGGTGAGCACTCCCGCCTCGGCCAGCGTCGAGACGACCGGATTGTCCACGATCAGCACGTCCGGCGAGTTGCCCTGCTGAGCCGCCAGCAGCGCCTTGTTCGTCAGATCGGTGGTGTCATAGCCCGTCCGCTCGACCGTGACCCCGGCCTGCGTTCCGCACTGCGTGAGCAGCTTGACCCACTCCGAGGAGCCGTCGAACTGCGGGTACGGATCCCAGATCGTGTACGTCCCACCCCCGGCGGCCTGGCTCGCACCCGCCTGGGAGTCGCCGTCCGACGACCCGGAGCACGCGGTGAGCCCGCCCGCGACTACGAGGGCCGCCAGGCCCAGTCCGGCGATGCGCCGGCTCTTGTCGAGGCTTTCCATGTCGTTGTTCCTTTCAGTGGACCGGCGGGCTCAGGTGAGCTGGATGTAGTCCAGCTCGGCGTAGCCGGTGCCGCCGGCGAAGTTGGGAGACCCCTTGGCCAGGCGGATCACGTTGTAGCCCGCCTGCAGATTCACCGTGGTGCCGGTCGTGGCGCCGAACTGGCCCCACGCGGCGGTGGGCGGGTAGCTGACCGTCGTCCAGGCGCCGCCGTTGTACGCCAGGCCCTGCGTGGCCGTCGCCCCGGTGGCGTTGGCGTAGCCGATGGTCATCGTGTACGCCCTGGCCGTGGGCACGTTCACCACGAAGTCGACGTAGCTGTCGGTGCCGTGGTTGCCGTTGTTGTTGTCGATGCGGCCGACGTAGCCGCCCTCGGAGGCGCTGGAGCTGGTCAGCCGCTGGGCGCGGAAGACGGCCGCGTTCTCCGCCTCGTAGCGCTGCTGGTAGGACGGCACGCCGCCGACCGGCTGGATCACCAGGTTGTAGGCGCTCGTCGCCGACATGTTCGGCACCGAGACGGCGATCTGCCCGTTGCTCACGGCGTACGTGCTCGTCGAGATGGTCGTGGGCGCGGTCACGGCGGTGAACCTGCCGTTGGCGGGCGCCGACTGCAGGGTCACCCGCACCGAGGAACCCAGCGCGCCGATGCCGGTGACGCGGACCGTGTTGGTGCCCGGCTCGTTGCCGAAGACCACGTTGACGATCTTCCGCGTGGAGTCGTAGGAGGCGAAGCCGTCCAGCCCGGTCTGGGTGGCCGGGGTGGTGGCGACCATGCGGCCGGCCATGTCGCCGTACCACTTGTACAGCCACCAGGTGCCGGTCGGCTGGTTGTTGTTGACCACCAGACCGTTCATGGTGCCGTATTCGTACCAGAACGCGCGGTGGGCCATCTCGACGCCGGCGCGCTCGAACTTGGCGACGTAGCTGGCGATCCGGCCGGGGACGTCCACCTCGCTCGTCGCGGCGTACTCGTTGATCGCGATGCGCCGGGGGCTGATGCCGAGCGAGGACTCCAGCGCGCGGTAGTCGGCGATGTGGGCGGCGATGGCGGTGGGGTCGCCCAGCTCGTGCCAGCACACGACGTCGGGCAGCGTGCCCGCCGCCTTGGCGCTGCCCAGGAACGACGACAACCAGGAACGGTTGTAGTAGGAGGTGCTCGGGCCGACGATCGGCGTCGTGGCGTCCAGCGCCCGCACGGCCCGGAAGGTGCGCGTCCAGCCGTCGTTGAAGGACCCGGCGGCGGAGGTGTTCCACGTCCAGTCGGGCTCGTTCCACAGCTCCCAGCCGATGACGTTGGTCACCGTGGTCGCGTTGAGACGGGCGCGGACCATCGTGTCCACCTTGGCCAGCCAGTCGTTCCAGCTCACCCACTTGTAGGGGAAGTCGGGATAGATGTCCGGCATCCGGATGAGCTCCCCGGCCCCGGCGCGGGTGGCCTGCTGGGCCACGAGCAGGGAGTCTCCGCCGGGCGGCTGGCCGTTGGGCCGCTGCCCCACGCCGGGGGCGGGCTGCGTCAGCGAGTTGAGCTTCAGGGGCAGCAGCGTGGAGTCGGCCGGGCGGCCGTTCTCGGCCAGGCCGTACAGGCCGCCGGCCGCGACGTGGGTGACGGGCCGGAAGGGCTGGGCCACGTTCACGGTGAGGGTGGCGCCCGCCGCCTCGGCCGGCGTCGTGGGGAGGCCGAGGACCGCGCCCAGCAACGCCGACGTCAGGCCGATCGCGCGTATCGCCGGGTTTCGGGGTCTGCGCATGCACTACCTCGTTTTTTCTGCGGGTGGGGGGTGAGCAGGAGGTGAAGCGGAGACCGTCCTCCCCGAGCCGGCGGACGCCGTGGACGTTCTCATGCGCGCGGGCCGGACCGGAGCGGACCTCGGCCGGGCCGGCCCGCCGCGGTCATCCGGTGGCGGCGACCGGGATCCAGACCCGCATCGGGCCCTCGCTCCGGTTGCCCCACAGGAAGTACGGCACCGCCGTGAGCATGAGCGGCGTGCCCGTCCGCTCCCGCCTGGCTCCGGCGGTGTACAGCGAACCGCCGGCGTCGGCGACCAGCCCCGTGGCGGTGAGGACGACCGGGATTTCCGGCAGGTCCTCCCGGTGGTCCGGTGTGACCGGAGCGCCGGGGTCGAGCCGCACGTCCTCGAGGACCGTGCCGTGCGGCAGGTCGGCCTGCTCCAGGCAGTACACGAGCGGGCCGCGTGCCAGGGCGACGCAGCCGCGCGCCGCGTCGACCCGGGGGTGCGCGGTGACCTGGCGGACGGGCATGCCGAGGTCGAGGACGACGGTGGTGCCCGGCGTCCAGGCGCGGGTGAGCCGGACGTAGCCGTCCCGCGCGGCCGCCCGCACCGGTTCGCCGCCGATGCTCACCGCGTACGCGTCGCACCAGCCCGGCACGCGCAGCGCGAGCGTCCACGGCTGTCCGGTCCCCGCCTCGGCGATCTCCAGCTCGATGCGGCCCTGCCAGGGGTAGGCCGTGCGCATCTCCACGCGGCGCCCTCCGGGGGCGTCGAAGGAGGCGTCGCCGTACAGGTGGATCCACAGGCCGTCGTCGTCGGCGGTCGCCAGGTAGCCGGGCAGCGAGGCCATGAGCCTGGCGATGTTCGGCGGGCAGCAGGCGCACGAATACCAGGGCAGCCGCCGCGCCGCCGCCTCCTCACCCGCGCTCGCGTGCCCGGTGCGGACCTGCAGGGGGTTGGAGTAGAAGAAGTGCCTGCCGTCGGACGAGACGGCGGCGGCGAAGGCGTTGTAGAGCACCCGCTCCATCTCGTCGGCGTAGCGGGCCCGGCCGGTCGCCAGCAGCAGCCGCCAGTTCCACTGAAAGCTCGCGATGGCCGCGCAGGTCTCGCCGTAGGCCCGGTCGGGCGGCAGCTCGTACGGGTCGCCGTACGCCTCGTCGCGGTGTCGCGACCCGTGCGCCCCGGTCACGTAGGTACGCCGGTTGACGGCGTCCTCCCACAATCGCTCCGCCGCGTTCAGCAGCGACAGGTCGCCGGTCTCCACGGCCACGTCGACCATCCCGGCCAGCAGGTACAACTGGCGTACGGCGTGCCCGGTGACCTCGCGCACCTCGCGTACGGGCTGGTGGTCCTGGTAGTAGCGCGGGCCGAACCTGCCGTGGCCGAGCAGGCCGCGCCCGCGCAGGTCGAGGAAGCGCCGCGCGAGGTCCAGGTAGGGCCGGTGGCCGGTCAGCCGGTACAGCTCGGCGAGCGCGGTCTCGATCTCGGGATGTCCGCAGACCTCCTCCACCCCGTCCGGGCCGAACCGCTCCACCAGCAGGTCGGCGAAGCGCCGGGCCAGGGTCACCAGCGCGTCGCTCGCGCCGGTGCGGCCCGCCGCGACGGCCGCCTGGATGAGGTGGCCCGCGCAGTACAGTTCATGGCTCCAGTCGGGCTTGGCCCACCGGTCCTGGGGCGCGACGACGGTGAAGTAGGAGTTGAGGTAGCCGTCCGCCTGCTGGGCGCGGGCGAGCAGCGCGGTCGTGTCGTCGACGAACGACCGCAGGCCCGCGTCTTCGGGCGAGGCCGCGAGCTGCCACGCCGCCGCCTCCAGGGTCTTGTGGACGTCGGAGTCGGCGAACCACATGCCGGCGAACTCGCCCTCGGACTCGCCCGCCGCGGTGCGGAGGTTGCCGATGTTGCCGCTGCCGTGAAGGTTGTCCACGCAGTGCGGCAGCGTGTCCTCGGCGTTGCGCCTCCGCCACTGCCCGAGCAGGCCCTCCTCCCCCAACCGGACCCGGCCGAGGCCGAGCGGCCGCAGCGCGGACAGGGCCGCCGGGGTCGGGGCCACGGGCCCGGCGGCCTCCTGGAGTCCGGCCGCGGCCTGGACGGTTTCTGACAGCTTCTGCTGGGTCATTCCTGATCTCTCGTGTCGTACGCGGGAACGTGCGAGACTCCGCCGGAGACGGCCACGCGAAGGAAAACTAGGAAAACGGTTGCCGGAAAGCTACCAACGCCCTCCTGGACCGTCAATAGCAGGTTTCACCCGTGTAACCGGGGAGCGTCGCGTGGAACGGCCCGGCGATAGAGTGGGCCGAGGCAACGCCAGCGGAAAGTGGAGGAAACGTGGGAAAACTGGAGCGTCACGCCACGATCGCCGACGTCGCGGCACTGGCCGGGGTGTCGGTGGGCACGGCCTCCAAGGCGCTCAACGGACGCGGATCACTGCGGGAGGAGACCCGCATGCGCGTCCGGGAGGCCGCGCGGCAGCTCAGCTTCGAGGCGAACGCCGGTGCCCGCAGCCTGCACTCGGGCCGCACCTACACGGTCGGCATGATCACGACGGACACGATCGGCCGCTTCAGCATCCCGGTGCTCATCGGCGCGGAGGACGCGCTGGGCGCCGGTGAGATGTCGGTCTTCCTCTGCGACGGACGGGACGACCCGATCCGGGAGCAGTACTACGTCAGGACGCTGCTCAGCCGCAGGGTCGACGGGATCATCGTGACCGGCCGGCGGACCGAGGCGCGCACGCCCATCGCCGCGGACCTGCCCGTGCCGGTGGTGTACGCCTTCATCAGCTCGGCCGACCCCGGCGACTGCTCGGTGGTGCCGGACGAGACGGGCGGCGCCCGCAAGGCCGTCGAGCATCTGCTGGCCGTCGGCCGCACCAGGATCGCGCACGTCACCGGGCCGGAGCACCACAACTCCGCCCGCGTCCGCGCGGCGGCCGCGCTGGAGCGGCTGGCGCAGGAGGGGCTCGAACCTGCCGCGCCGCCGCTGTTCGGCGGCTGGAGCGAGGCGTGGGGATGCCAGGCCGTCGGCATCCTGATGGCCGGGCGGACGGAGTTCGACGCCGTCTTCTGCGGCAGCGACCAGATCGCACGCGGCGTGTGCGACGCGCTGCGCGCCGCGGGCCGCCGCGTCCCCCAGGACGTCGCACTCGTCGGCTTCGACAACTGGGACGTCATGACCGAGGGCTGTCAGCCGCCGCTGACCAGCGTCGACATGAACCTCGAAGGGCTCGGCCGGTCGGCGGCGGAGATGCTCCTGGCCGCCATCAACGGCTCCCCCTCCCCCGGCCGGCACGCCCTGCCGTGTCACCTCGTCGTCCGCGAGTCGAGCGCGGTCCCGCTGCCCTGAGATCTGCCGGGCAGAGGCGGACCGTCCCGCCTCGCGGCGGGACGGGGCGGGACGGGGCGGGACGGCCGGTGCCGGACATGGTCAGGTCACCCTGGCGGACGGCGCGGTCCACGTGTTGCAGGCGCCGGGGTCGCCGGTCGCGAAGCCCTGCCCGGCCCAGTAGGTGATCGACTTCCTGCTCCCGGTGTTCTTGCCCGCCCCGTCACGCAGGTAGGTGAGCACGTCGTCCCAGTCCTCACGGCCGCGGTGCAGGGACTTCCAGACGCTTGCGACGAATCATCGCGGCGATGCCCGGCGCGGCGCGGGCGTGACCGTCCCCCGGTCGTTGTGTGACCGATCGATGACCGCGCCGATTACAGGCCCTGCGCGGTGATTGCCTGACGGCATGGACAAGGACACCGCTTTCCACGAGACCCGGCCTCACGACTCTGCCCGCCGTCACCGCCGGCCGGTCGCGATCGCCGCTCTCCTCGTCGTCACGGCCGTGACCGGCGCCGTGCTGAGCGGCTGCGGGGCGGACGGCGGCGAGGACGCCGGCGCGAAGACGAGCGCCACCGAGGAGGCCCAAGCGGGCAGAAGAGTTCTCTGGATGGGCGACTCCATCGCCGGCTCCGAGGCGCCGCCTCTGGAGGCCTCACTCAAGGCGAGCGGGCAGGCGTTCAGGGACGCGACGTCCGACGGCGGTGGCACGGTGGTCGAGGGCGACGCCATGACCGGACCGATCGCCGAGATCACCTGGAAGAACCTCGCGAAGACCATCGAGTCGTTCCGCCCTGACGTGATCGCTTATCAGATCACCACCTACGACTGGGGCAGCGCCGGGCAGCAGCGAGCCTCGTACGCGAAGCTCGCGAAGACCGCGCAGGACGCCGGGGCCGAGCTGGTGATCGTCTCGGCTCCGCCCTTCAGGATCGACGGTTTCTACGCGAAGCACGCGGGCGCGATCGCGAGCGCGCCGAAGGCCGCCAAAGCGGTCGCCGACCGCGGCGGCGGCACGGCGGACGACACGGCGGACGTCACGGTGGACGGCGCAGTGGAGCGCACGGTGCGATTCCTCGACTCCTCCGTACTGTGGGGCACCGATGCCAGGAGTGGGAAGGCTCAGCGCTCGGCCGACGGCATCCACTCGTGCCAGCAGGGCTCCGCCGCCTTCGCCAAGTGGTTCACCGACCGGCTCGGCGAGGCGTACGGGTTCACCCCGGCCGCGCCGGCGACGTGGGCGACCGGGTCGTGGACCGCGGACGAGCGGTACGGCAAGCTCGGATGCGGCTGAGCCGCCCCGTGCCCGATGACGCCTCTCCCCGCCCCGGTCCCGTCATGTCCGCGTCCGCGTCCGCTCCCAGGCGCGCACCCGGCTCCCGCGCCGCCGCCGCTCCCGGCCGTTCCCGCACCGTCCGCATCGCCCCGCTCGACGGACTGCGCGGGCTGGCCGTCGTCGCCGTCCTGCTCTTCCACGCCGGTCACCTGGAAGGCGGCTTCCTCGGCGTGGACCTCTTCTTCGTGTTGTCAGGCTTCTTGATAACCGGTCTCCTCATGGAGGAGTCGACGGCACGGGGCCGCATCGTCCTGACCGCGTTCTGGGCGCGGCGGGCACGTCGCCTGCTGCCCGCGCTGGCCCTGGTGTGCGTCGCCGCCGTCCTGCTCGCCTGGACCTTCGGCTCGCCGTACGTCCTGCGCTTCGCGCTCGACGACGCGCCGTGGGCCGCGGCCCAGGCGGTGAACTGGCATTTCATCGTCGAGCAGATCGGTTACTGGAACGCGTCCGGCACCCGCGTCTTCGCCCACCTGTGGAGCATCGCCGTCGAGTGGCAGTTCTACCTGGCCTGGCCGGTGGTCGTGGCGCTCGCCGGGCGGGGCCGGCACGGTCACCGCCGTGGTCATCGGCGGGTCGCGGCCCTCGCCGGTGCGGGGGCGCTCGTATCGCTCGCGTTGATGCTGCGCTACGGCGGGGCCGTGGACACGACGCGCGCGTACGAGGGCACCGACACACGGGCGTTCTCACTGCTGCTCGGCGCGCTTGCGGTCACGGCGCCGATCCGGCGCCTGCTCGCCCGCGTCCCGGCGCCGGTGGCTGACGGAGTGTGTGCGGCGCTGGCGTGCGGCATCGGCGCCGCCTGGGTGCTGACGGGCGGTCAGAACGCGCCCTGCCTCTTCCGGGGCGGGCTGTTCGCGCACTCCGCGGCCTGCGCCGCGCTCATCGGACTCCTCGCCCGGAACGCCGGCGGCCGTGCCGGGCGGCTGGCGGGCAGCGCCGTACCGCGCACGCTCGGGGAGCTATCCTACGGCCTGTACCTGTGGCACTGGCCGGTGTATCTGCTGCTCCCCCGGCCGGTGCCCGGCATCGGCGGGTGGGGGCGCACGGCCGTGGCGATCGGCGTGTCGCTGCTGGCCGCATGGGTGACGAAGGTTCTCGTGGAGGATCCGGTCCGTTTCCGGGCCCGGTGGACGACCGGGCGACGAGGCCTGCTGGCGCTCACCGCGGCGGTCACCGTGGCGGCGAGCGTGTGGGGGACCGTGCCGCGACCGGATCCCGGCGCGGGGACCGTGGACGTCGAGCAGCTGATCACACCGTGAAACGGAGGTCCGAGATCCGCATGCCCGTGCCCCGCATGCCCGTGTCCCGCATGCTCGCGTCCCGCATGCTCGCGTCCTGTGTGCTCGCGTCCTGTGTGCTCGCGTCCTGTGTGTTCGCGGGCTGCGGCGTCCCGGACACGGGTCCGGCACCGGCCGGCGCACCCGCCGTCGGAGCGCGCACCGCCGACGCCGCCCACTGGATGCGGGTGTACTTCATCGCTCCCAACGGTGCCTGGCCTGTCGCCCGTGCCGTACCCGCCGGTGCCGGACCGCAGACCGCGCTGGACACGCTGCTGGCCGGGCCGACCCGCGGCGAGCGGGAGCGCGGGCTGGTCACCGCGCTCCCGCCCGGAAGACACCGGGTCCGGGCCGAAGCGACGGGGCCGGGGACCGTGGACCTCCACCTGCCCTGGCTCGTGTCCGAGCTGGACCATGTGGCGGTGGACCAGCTGGTGTGCACGGCCGCCGCGGCGCCGGGGATCCCCGGCGGGAAACCCCCTCCTGAGGTGCGGGTCCGGATCCATGAGCCGGGCCTGGCCGGAGGGCCGTGGAAGGTGAAGTGCGACGAGACCGGTGCCGCCGTCCCGGCGGCGGCACCCACGGCCCGCTGACCGGCGTGCGGCGTTCCGCCGAGTGAAAGGAGTGAGCTGGACCATGACACGCGTCCTGCTGATCGAGGACGACCCGGCCGTACGCCGCGGTGTCACCCTGGGACTGCGGCGCAACGGACACGAGACGGAAGCTGTCGCCACAGGCGAGGACGGGATGGAGTCGCTCGCCCCGTTCGCGCCCGACATCGTGCTGCTGGATCTGATGCTGCCCGGCATGAGCGGCCTTGAGACCTGCCGGCGCATCCGCGAGACCAGCCGGGTGCCCATCGTGATCCTGTCCGCGCGCGGCGACGACGTGGATGTCGTCGTGGGCCTGGAGGCGGGCGCCGACGACTACATCGTCAAGCCCGCCAGTGGCGAGGTCATCGAGGCGCGCATGCGCGCGGTGCTGCGCCGCGTCGCCCCTTCGCAATCCTCACCCGGCAGCGACGGCCCCCTGCTGTACGGCGACCTGGAGATCGACGGGACGGCGGTGCGGGTGTGCAAGCACGGCAGAGAACTCGTGCTCGCTCCCTCCGAGGTGAAGCTCCTGCTGTTCCTGTCGGCCGCCCCGGGACAGACGTTCAGCCGCCGGCAACTCCTCGAAGCGGTGTGGGAACACAGCTACTACGGGGACGCGCGGCTCGTCGACGCGTGCGTGAAGCGGCTGCGCGCCAAGATCGAGGACGACCAGCGGAACCCCCGCTACGTCCAGACCGTGCGCGGCTTCGGCTACCGCTTCGGACCGCTGTGAAGACGCCGGGCAGACGCGCCGGCGCAACCCCGGTGGGACATCTGTGAGCCGCCTGTGAGCCGCCTGTGAGCCGCCGTCTCGTCCGGCGGGGCCTGCGCACCCGCCTCGTCGTCGCGTTCGTCCTGGTCTCGGCGTTCAGCGCGCTCGCCGTCGCCGCCCTGACCTTCCGGCAGGCCCGCACCGCGATCCTGGACCGCGCCAGGGACACGACCGTGCACCACCTGCGCACCCAGGTCGGCTCGCTGGCCCCGGACCTGCCGGCCGCACCCGCCGAGGCGGACCTGCGCGCTCTGGCGCTTCAGCTCGACCGGGCCGGTGTCTCCCGCGACTGGCGCACCGCGGTCGCCTACCGCGGCGGCGCCCCGATCTTCGCCGCGGGACGTGCGCCCGTCCTGCCCGGGCGACTGCGCGAGGCCGCCTCCACGGCCCGTACCGCCCTTGTGCAGCGCTTCCACCATGCCGGCGTACCCTGGCTCGCCGTCGCTCTGCCGGTCACGCGCGCCGACCGGCCGGCACAGCCCTCGGGGCTGGTCGTCTACGCGTCCTTCTCGCTCGCCGACCAGGAGCGCGACGTCGCCACCCTCGTCGCGGCCGCGCGGGCCGGCGTGCTGCCCGTCGTGCTGTTGTCCGTCGTCCCCGCGCTGCTCGCGGCCCGCCGCGTCCTGCGCCCGGTCAGGCGACTGCGCTCCGCCGCCGAGAACATGGCCGCAGGCGCCCTCGACACCCGGATCCGTGTCACCGGTGACGACGAACTGGCCGACCTCGGCCGCACCTTCAACACCATGGCCGCCGCCCTCCAGGCCGACGCCGCCGCACTGCGCGCCATGGAGGCCAGGGCACGCCGCTTCGCGGCCGACGTCTCCCACGAACTGCGCACGCCGCTCGCCGCGATGACCGCCGTCACCGGCGTGCTCCACCAGGACGCCGCCTCCGGGCGGCTGGACCCCGAGGCCGCCGAGGCGCTGGAACTGGTCGCCGACGAGACGAACAAGCTCGTCCGCATGGTCGAGGACCTCATGGAGATCTCCCGCTTCGACGCTGGCGCGGCCGTACTGGATCTCGACGAGATCGACGTGGGCGAACTCGTCGGCAAGACGCTCACCGTGCGGCACTGGCAGGACCGGGTCGGCGCCGACGTGCCGCCGGGGCTACGCGCCCGGCTCGACCCCCGGCGCGTCGACGTCGTCCTCGCCAACCTCATCGGCAACGCCCTTCGCCACGCCGGCGAGTCCGTACCGGTGGACGTCCGGGCTCGGGCCGAGGACGACCACCTCGTGATCACGGTCGCCGACGGTGGGCCCGGCATCCCCGAAGACGTCCTGCCGCACGTCTTCGACCGCTTCACCAAGGGCGACGCGGCCCGGACCCGCAGCGAGGGCAGCGGCCTCGGTCTCGCCATCGCCGCCGAGAACGCGCGCCTGCACGGTGGCGCCCTCACCGCCGCCAACGCGCCGGGCGGAGGGGCGGTGTTCACTCTCACACTGCCCCGGAACCCGCCCTGACACCCGGCTCCATCCGCTGCTCGCGCAGCATCAGGCGATGGCCTGGTGATCGAGAATCGGCAGGTACGACGAGGGCTCATCCACGATGACCGCCGGCGGGTCAGGCGACCGCGGTGCTCCAGCCGAACTGTCCGAGGCGGTGCCGGGCGACCTCGACCTCTTCGGGCGTGAACAACTCCGCGAACCTCGGCTGCACGACCAGGGCCTCGACCGTGAGGTCGAGCCGCCCGCGTTCCCACAGCGCGTCGAGGCCGACGGGCACCGCGAACGACATGCCCATGGACGACGCCCACAGGCGGCCGAGGTTCTGCGGGTCAGCACGTCCGGCATTCGCCCTCGGCGCCGTCGCCCTCCGCGCCGATCTCGGTGTCGGGCAGCTCACCGGCGTTCTCCGCGACCCGCTTCGGCGACGGCTTCGGGCCGAGCATGCCGACCAGGTAGCGCTCGCGCGGGCCTATCGCCTTCGGCGGCAGCTCCTCGAATTCGCCGTCGTACGGCCCGAGCAGGTCGCGTTCGACCAGCTTCTGAAACTCTCCCCTGACCTCGAACGACGTGACCGGCGGGAAGTCCTGCGGCACGCCAAGCGGATGCCGCCCCTGTCTGCCGGCGATCGCCTCCCCTGCGTCGTCTCCCGGGCCGAACAGGTCTCCCTGGTCGGCTCCCGCAGCGAACAGCTTCTCCTGCCGACCGAACACGTGGGGGGTGTCCTTCCTCGCCTGACCTTTGACGCAACGTTAGTTGCTCTTGATAAGCATCTGAATGACGCGTGGCCGAATCGTAAGGTTGCGCTCAACCACCGGTTGAGACACCTACTACCGAGGACAAGACATCGACCCCGAGCATCTTGCACACCCTTGGCGGTCGCTCGATCACTGCATGTAACCTCCTGGCCATGACAACCATCAATCGGGGGACGCTCCTGGAGCTGGTCCGCAACCGGCCCCTGCTCGCGGCGGAACTCCTCGGGGACGCTCTCGCCGCCGGCGACGGTGAGCCGATCGACAAAGGGACACTCCTGTGGCGACTCCCCCGGCCGGAACCCGCGGGCACCGACGAGCCGGCGCTCACCTCCCGCTACCGCGAGATCGTGACCGAGGCACGCCGGTCCCGCGCGCGTGTGGCAGAGGTCCTGTCCGAGGACCTGATCCCGTTCCTGCGTGCCCGCATCGACGAGGGCCTGGACCAGGCGCACAAAGCCACCGACGCCGGGGAGCCCGGTTGGCACAAGGCGGAGCGGGATCTGACCGCGAAGCGCGACCGCGTGGATTTCCTGGAGTCCGTGCTCGTCCACGAGCTCTATCTGGCGATCGAGGAGCACGCCCAGGCGGAGCACCTGCTGAGGCTGGAGGCCGCGGCGTACAACTGGCACACCGACTACCAGGACGACTGGCGCCCCTGAGACGACGCCCGATCTCCTGCTCCGCCCGCTGCTCGGGCGCGCGAAGCAGAGCCCCGCAGGAACGACGACGGCGTCTCAAGGCCGGGGGTTGGTTGTAAGCGGCCCGGCGAGCAGCACATACTGGAGGTAATGAAGCCAGCCAGCGGCGCGTCCCGCCGTCACCTGCCCACCAGTCCCTTCAAGCCCCCGCCTCCCGCCCCACCTGTCGAGCAGTTCAGTGTGAACGACCAGGTGACCCACGATCGATACGGTCTCGGCGTGGTCCTCGACGTCGAGGATGGGGTTGCTGTGATCGTCGATTTCCGATCGCAGCAGGAACGAATCACGACCCCATACAAAAAGCTGCACAAGCTCTGAGAGACAACGCCCCGAGGGAAGCGCGTCGCGAGAGTACAACTCCGTCGGCGACACGTCGGCGGGCGTCCACGCCCCGGCGCCCTCCCTCGCGGCCAGGACCCAGATCCTCATCCGCCCTCGCCGGAAGCCCACCTGCCCCAAATGGGGCAGCGGCGCTGACCGCATCGACGAGGTGCACCATGACGGAGCGTCTGCCCCCGGACATGAGTCGGGGCCCGCGCTGTCGAGCGCGGACCCCGAATCAGTCTGCCTGGGTCAGACGAGCACGATGTTCTCGGCCTGGGGGCCCTTCTGGCCCTGGGTGATGTCGAACGACACCTTCTGGCCCTCGTGCAGCTCGCGGTAACCACGAGCGGCGATGTTGGAGTAGTGGGCGAAGACGTCCGGGCCGCCGCCCTCCTGCTCGATGAAGCCGAAGCCCTTTTCCGCGTTGAACCACTTCACGGTTCCGACAGCCATGTTGAATCTCCTTGAACAGGGACCGAAGCGGAATCCGCACTGCACGGATTCCGTGTCGCCGTGAGGCCCCTCCGGAGAATGCCGGAAAAAACAAATGCGCCTGAAGGTTACATCCCGTCAGGCGCACACAAGTTTCATGGGTACCACAACTGCAACGCCGTAAACCGTATCACATGCCTGGGGTGACGAGACACCCCGGCGGAAGCTGGATCTCCTCGCCGCCGAGGAGCCCGATCCACGTCAAACCCCGCGGACGCCGAGGCGTGCCGTAGCAGATGACACGCAATGCGTTAGCTGGGTTTACAGCACACCTGCGAGGCGTACGGGGGAAACGATGCCAGAGCCGACATCCCCGGGAACGGGACCGCTGTCGCCGGAACGGCTCACTGCCGAAGGCGCTGAGCGCTCTGAGCAAAAGAGCCGATGTCCGAGGGGCGTCGATCGTCCAGCAGGATGTGCAAAAGGAGGAGTAGTCCCGGGCGGTCGCCTTGGGTTTCCTCTCCCGATCAACCGTACTGCGAAACCGTCACCGGGCAGTTCGTGATCTCAATCGAGCGTGAGCCCGCCGAGGCTTGTGTCAGGCTCCGGCGACAAAGGCCAGGATGCCCTCTGCCGCATCCCTCAGGTGCTCGAAATGACGGTGCGCGCCTTCGACGGCGACAGGCAGGTTGACGTTCCACACGGTCATCCCGGCGCGGAGGCCGGCCTGTACGCCGGAAGGAGCGTCCTCGACGACAAGGCACTGTTCGGGTGCGGCACCGAGCCGCTGCGCGGCCAGCAGGTGGGGGGCGGGGGACGGCTTGCCCTGCTCAGTTGCCGCCGCGTCCACGATGACCTCAGGTACGGGCAACCCGGTGCGGGCGAAGCGCCCGCGAATTCTATGGGCGTAGTTCGAGGTCACCAGCGCCCACGAGCCCGGCGGCAGACCGTACAGCAGCTCCGGCGCACCGTCGGAAGCGATGTAGACGCCCGACCGCACGTCCTCGTCCTCCAGCTCGTGCAGGGTGGCCAGGCAGGCATGAGGATCCCGGTCCGGCGCGACGGCGGCGAAGGTCTCCACCGGCCGGGTCCGCAGCGCGACACGGTAGACCTCCTCGGGATCCAGACCGAACCGCACCGCCCATGCCGCCCAAACGCGCCGCTGGTTGTCCAGGGGATCGATGAGAGTGCCGTCAACGTCGAAGAAGACCCATCTCCTGGCGGCCGGAGTCTGTGGGACCACGGGCATACCGCGATCATGCCATCGGACTGTCGGTCCGGCCGCCGGGAGAACCGTTCGCGAGCTCCTCGGAGGCAGGACCGGCTGTCGGTAAACCGCACCGGCTGCGGTGGAGATCCGAGTCTGCGGTGTCCGTTCACACGCCCACGGCATACGGCGGTGGCGAGTGTACCTCGCCGGGGTGCCGGCGTCATGACCGAAAGTTGTCATATCCGTCGCATCTTATTGATTCCGGATGGACGTGGGAGCTGTCGGCCGACTCCGCGGCGATGCCCATAACCGGAATTGAGACGGTCCACAGGACGGCTCTTCTCGGCGGCGAACCATCGATTACGCATTTCAACGGGCATACCTGAAAAAGATTCGCTATTCACCGGCACCCCTCTCACCGGCGAGAAGTGGCCGACTGTGGCCAGTCGGGAACTTGCCGTAAGTGGCCTATTTACATCTATTCGTCGACCAGTCACCATATGACCGTGGCCACACCCCCTCGTTGATCAGCGGCCGGCACTGAAAAGGTCTACCGAGATTGTCATCCAATGCAATTTGGCATCCGCTCGCGCCCACACGCGAGAAGAGGGCGCCCCGGGTGGTGCAATCACAGAGATTCCGCACGGCCGGCGATTCCGAATTCGTTGTGGCATAACGCCACACCAGAAGGAATGACACAGTGAGAATGACGCGAAGTTTACGGGCCGCCGTGTGCGCGGTGGCGGCCGGTGCAATGCTGATGGCCGGGGTAGGGACGGCGTTCGCCGCGCCCGGGGTCACCCCGGCGGACGTGACCCTGAACCTGGCCCCCGGCGGATCGACGACGATCACCAAGACCGTGTCCACTCCGGCGGTCCCGCCCAAGCCGGATATCGCGTTCCTGATCGACACAACGGGAAGCATGGGCGGGGTCATCTCGAACGTGCGGACCAATGCGAACACCATCTTGTCCACCGTCGCTTCCGCGCAGCCGGACGCGCAGTTCGCGGTCGCCGAATACAAGGACATGGGGGACACGACGCCGTTCCGGGTGGCGCAGAACCTCACCGCCGACCAGACCGACGTCACCAACGGTCTCAACTCGCTGGTCGCCTCGGGCGGCGGTGACATCCCCGAGGACGGCATCAACGGTCTGTTCCAGGTCGCGTCGGGGGCGGTCGGCTTCCGGCCGAACAGCACCCGGATCGTGCTGCTGATCGGGGACGCCCCCAGCCATGACCCCAGCAACGGCCACACGCTGGCCAATGCGATCAGTGCCCTGCAGGCAGCCGACATCACCGTGCTCGCGTTCGACCTGTCCGGGCTGAACTCGAGCGGCCAGGCGACCGCGATCACCAACGCCACGGGTGGACAGCTGTTCTCCGGCCTCAACGCCTCGGAGGTCAGCGACACCATCCTGGACGCCCTGCACAACCTGCCGGTCACGGTGACCCACCAGCTGCGCGACTGCGATGCGAACCTGTCGGTGTCCCTGACCCCCGGCAGCCGGGCGGTGACCAGCGGCGACGACGCCACCTTCACCGAGAACGTCTCCGTCGGCGCCGGAGCCGCACCGGGAAGCACCCTCACCTGCAAGGTGGACTTCCTGCTCAACGGCGTCCTGTCACCGGGCTTCACCGAAACGATCACCGAACACGTCCCCAAGGTGACCCCATCGATCGCCACGACACCATCGGGACAGGCACCCGCGGGCGGGAACATCTCGGACACAGCGACCCTGACCGGTGGGTACCACCCGACGGGCACCGTCACGTTCAAGCTGTTCGCCCCCGGTGACACCGACTGCGCGACGCCCATCGAGACTCGTACCGGGACGGTGTCGGGCAGCGGCACCGCCGCGTCCGGGAACATCGCCGCGGGCGGGGTGGGCACCTACCGGTGGGTGGCCTCCTACAGCGGCGACGACGCCAACAACCCGGTCACCTCCCCGTGCGGCGATGAAGAGGTCGAGGTCGTCAAGGCCACCCCGGGCATCGCCACCACCCCATCTGGGTCCGTGCCGGCCGGTGGCGCCGTGTCCGACACCGCCACCGTCTCCGGCGGGTTCCACCCCACCGGTAACGTCACATTCAAGCTGTACGCCCCCGGCGACACCGACTGCACGACGCCGATCGGCACCCGCACCGACGACCTGTCCGGCAGCGGCACCGCCGCGTCCGGCAACGTGACCATCGGCGCGGCCGGCACCTACCGGTGGACCGCCACCTACAGCGGCGACGCCAACAACAACTCCGTCACCTCGCCGTGCAGCGACGAACAGGTCACCGTCACGCCGCAGAAGCTGACCGGACGGGCCTACGGCCTGACCGCCAGCGCCGCCCTGGCCGGCATCCAGCTGGTCAACATCGCACGCACCCCCGACACCGGCCCCGTCTCCACCACCTCGACCGGCGCCACCTCGGTGCCCTGCACCGCCAGCCTCAGCGGACTGATCAGCGCGCACGCCCTGTGCGCCAAGGTCGCCACCACCGAGTTCCCCGGCAAATCCGTGGCCACCGCCTCCATCGACGACACCAGCATCGGAATCACGGGCATCCCGGTGATCACCGTCGGGGCCATCAAGTCCAGCTCGACCACCACCTGCGACGGCTCGACCGGAACCACCACCATCGCCTCCCTCAAGGTCGGCAACACGGTGGTCATCGCAGCACCCACCAACGTCCAGCCGAACACCACGGTCAACGTCGGCGTCGTCAAGCTCGTCCTCAACGAGCAGACCTCGTTCACCACCCCCGACAAGGGCCTGACCGTCAACGCCGTCCATGTCACCGTCAACGCCCTCGGTCTGGCCAAGACCGATGTCGTCCTGGCCTCCGCCGAAAGCGACATCGGCAACTGCCCATGACCCACCCCACCTGAACCGACCAACCCCCGAGGCCGGGCGGAACGTCACAGTTCCGCCCGGCCTCGGCCGTGCTACAGGCGCCCTCCGGGGATGCTTAGGCACCCGTACTACGAATTGCGGCGGGTTCACGCGGCGGGGCAGCGGTGGGCGGCGTCGCGGTTCGGGGAGCAGCAGACGACGGCGCAGGTGACGAACCGGCCGCCGCGCAGCCAGATGCCCCACTGCACGTCCAGTCCGCTGGTCAGGGCCTCCCCCGCGTTCTCCAGGCGCAGGCCGAGCCCGATGCGCGCTTCGTCGTCCGGCCGCAGGAACTGCGGCTCGGCCGCGCGGTAGCGCCCGGTCAGCCAGTCCAACGCCTCCCCCACCGTCCCCGGCGAGACGTCGATGCGGGTGCGCGGCTTGAGCAGCCAATCGCACGTACGCATCGGCGGCAGCGGCGAGGCCAGGAACGGCCCGGGGTCGCCGGACGGCGGGGGCGGGCGGCGTTCGGCCTCGTTGCGGCGGTCGTCGCCGACTCCCGTCCAGGAGTAGCAGTGCAGGTGCATGAGACTCCTCGGACCTGGTCGTTACAGTGGGGGTGCGGTCCCTGCCTGCTATCACCGGGCAGGGGCCGCACCCGGCCCCGTCGAGGCGGCTACAGGTTGGCGGTCATACCGGCCGCGCGGAGCTCGTCGCCGGTGAAGCGGAGCGTCCCGGCGTTCGGGTTCTTGCTGTCACGCAGGGCGAACGCGTCCGCCGTGCCCGGGATCGGGGCGATCTCGACGCAGGTCTCCTACTCCTCCTCCTGCTGGTTGCCACCGCACAGCCGGCGGAACCGCGCCCCGGCCAGGTCGCGCTCGTACAGGTCGGTCATCTCGTCTCTCTTCCTCTCTCGATCTGTCCCCGCCTCGTGTGGGCGGGGTCCTGTGCGACGGGCGGCCTGCCGGGAAAGCCCCCTCAGGCGTACGGCAGGCCGCCCGGACCCCGCCGACCACGGTCTTCGCGTGATCGGCGGGGAGCTTTCATCGGGCCTGACCGGCCAGCAGGCGGCGCCACCACTCGTACGCCTCCTCGCGCCGCCAGCATCCGGCCGTCCAGGACACGGGCGGCACGTCGCGGCGGGCGAGGGCGCGGCGGCGGAACTGGTAGACGCCGCCGCAGCGGACCAGCTCGTAGGAGGTCATCTGGCACGCGCAGGTGTGGGCGACGACCCGGCCGCGCCCGAGGCTCTCCTCGATCCACCACAGCTTCGTGCGGCCGAGGCGCGGCACGGCCGGGTGTGGGGACACGTCCGGACAGTCCGCGTCGTCGTCCTCTTCTTCGGCGGCGACGTCGAGCACCGCGGCGGACGCGCTCACCCGGCCGTCCCCTCGGCGATGCCCTCCTGTACGGCGATCGCCTGGCACAGCTCGACCAGGTCGTCGGCGTCGACCGTCCGGTGCGCGCCCGCCTCCTCCACGGCCGAGGGGAACGGCCGCTCCCGCGTCGCCCACAACCGCCCGGCATCGCTCCGCATGATCCGCCACCCGGCGAACACCGGACGGGCGGCGGCAACAGCCCTACTCTGTGTCATGGGTCAGGACCACCATCCTGATCAAGGACCCGTCGGCGATGTAGGGCACCGCTGGCGGGTCCGCTTCATGCAGGCAGTGGTTCTAGCGCTCCTACCTGCATGACCGGCTTGGACGATCCCAAGACTGGTACACAGCGCGAGCGAGTAGTGACACAGAGTGTGTCAGATGTGACGTTCTGTAGAACGGTCACCGTACAGTCCGGGGTTTCGCAAGGACGGAGGCCGCCGAGGCTTACGTCAGCCGCCGGAGACGAAGGCCAGCGGTAGACCTCCTCCGGATCCAAGCCGAACCGCATCGCCCACGCCATCTAAACTCGCCGCTGGTTGTGCAGGGCATCGATCAGGGTGCCGTCAACATCGAAGAAGACCTATCTCCTGGCCGCCAGAGTTTCCTGCATGGTGGGCACATTGCGATCACGCCATTGGGTGACGAGTCGGCCGTCGAGGATACTTCTCCGAGAGGGCAGGACCAGCTATCGGCGGTCGAGACAGTCCAGGGCTCGTTCCCAGGGGAAGAGGTGGAGGTAACGGCTCCCGGTTCCCGGCTCGTGCAGCGGATACACGTCCGGGCCGAAGAGGACCTCGACTCCCCAGGACCGAAGCTTGTCGATGTGCTCCTGAAAGGCGGGGTGAGCGGCGTGTGCCCGGTTCGTGAAGGGCAACGCGACGACCGGAAGCCGCTTGCCGATGGCTTCGACCAGAATGCCGAGCGCGAGCGTGTCGCACACGGCCAAGGCCCACTTGCTGATGGTGTTCACCGTGGCCGGCGCCACGATGATCGCGTCGGGCGGAGGGAGCACATCCGGCTCGCCGGGATTCTTGTACTCACTGCGCACCGGATGCCCGGTCAGTCGCTCCAGCGCGTCGATGTCAACGAATCGTCTGCCCGCAGGGGTTGTCAGGAGGCACACCAACCAGCCCCTCCCCTGCGCCGCCACGATCAGCTTGCTCACTTCGCGGGCTGGAGGAGCTCCGCAAGCAATCACGTAGAGCACGCCCTGACTCATGCCCGCACGCCAGCGCGAGCGGCAAGCCCTGCGAGATCCGCGGGCGCCGGTCCTCGGGTACGGCGGAGGAGATCCGCGATGACGGTTTGAGCGAGAGGACGACAGCGCACCTCGCGAGAAGCGACTTGCTCAGCCTCCAACAGCCTGCGGACGGCGTCCTCCCGGCGACCCCACTGGCTGTATCCGCGCGCCACGTCCACGAGGAAGGCGGCTCGGCGCTCACGGCGCATCCGGGCGAGGGCATCTGGATCGGCCGCCATCGCCGCCTCGGCGGCCAGGCCGCCCTCACCCAGCACAACTAGGGCGGCGACCTCATGAGCGGTGACATTGGCCGGGCCGAAAGCGAGCCAGTGATGGTTGCGGTCGGCGTCCACGAACCGTGCCGCCTGCCGCGCCTCCCCGAGAAGGTTCCGCACCACGGAGTGCCTACCGAGGGATGCGGCGGCCATCGCCCCCTGAAGCAGCACATGGCCATACATGGCACGCTGCTCCTCAGCATGCGACTCGGCGCTGAGCCGATTGGTCAAGCCCGTGAGCATGTCCAATGCCGACTCTGCTCGCCCCATGGACAGCAGCGCGTTGGCGATCCGGAATCCGGCGGCGGCCAGCAGCGACAAGTCCCCGATCTGACGGGCCGCCGCCATGCTCCTGTCCCCTGCGAGCCAGGACAGCGAATGCTCTCCGAGCTTCCGCAGGGTGCTGGCGGTGATCTGGTAGACCTCGGCGAGGAGCCTGGCCGTCTCCTCCGTCCCAAGAGTGGCATGGGTGCTCTGCGCGTTCTCCAGCGTCTCCGGGAGCACCTGACTGATGACGTCGTAGTCCGCCACCTCGAAGGCGCTCCACGCGTAGGCGACCTGGCGGCGCAGGCGCAAGAGATCACCCGGCCCCGCATCGAGAGGATAGCGCTCCAGCGCCTCCCGAATGCGCTCGACCTGCGCATCATCGATACACAGGGTCCCGCTTCGGGCGGATTCCTCGCCGAGGAGAGTCTGGAGGTCGACGTTCAGCGCCTCGCAGAGAGAGTCCAGGACAGAGAGCCGATCGGCGCTCCGAACCCCGGCCTCCACCTTGCGCAGCCAACTGATTGAACGGCCCAGCCGGTCGGCAAGGATTTGCTGGGTCAGGCCGCGCCGACGCCGCCAGTACGCGACCCGCTGGCCCAGTTCCCGATCGTTCATCCCGCCCCTCAAGCATCCGTGTCCCCGGCTTCCCAGCTTCGCCGAACTCAGAGTTCGGCAACAGCCCCTCGGAAGGACGTCTATGTCCCGTGCGATCGCACTATCGATCATGGGAGGTCAAGTCTCGCGTACGGGAAGCCGAAGGGGTGACACGCCCTGTGTCACCCCCGCGACACCTACTACGGCGGAACACCGAGTGAGTACCTCGGCCCGGTCAACGCCGTCCGCGTGGGAACCTTGGCGGTGCGATCGAGGCGCTACGCCTGGTGCTGAATGGACCACCGCCGGAAATGCGGCGGTGCCCCTGCCGCTCAAGCTTGATGAGATCGCCAACCGTGTGCTTGCCAGTGGCTACGCGAAGGAGACCTGCGAAGGAATCAAGGCGTTCCGCTCCGAGAGCTCAGCGCCTCTGGAAGGGTGATCCCGTGACGGGAATCGACGAGCAGACGCGTAATCACTGGTGGTGGCGCCCAGGATGGCGAAAGGGCCGGTCGTTTTACACCTGGCACTTCCTTGTCGGCGAGCAACCCGCCCTGCACGAGTTCGCGGCGCGACTGCGCCCTCACCTCGAAGAGGCGGGCGTTTTCGATCCCATTCCGTTCGAGTGGCTGCACATGACCTTGCAGGGCGTGGGCTTCACGGACGAGGTGAGCGACGAAGACCTGAGCGTAATCAGCACGGCGGTTGCCGAGCACCTGGCCAACTTTCGGCCCGTCTCGGTTGACCTTGGTCCGGTGGTCGCAGACGCAGAGGGCGTACACCTTCCTGTACGGCCAGTCGAAGCCGTAGCCGCCATTCGCCGAGGCATCCGCGAGAGCATCGCGGGGGTATGGGGTAAGGACCACGTGCCCGAGGCTGAAAACCGCTTTTATCCGCACGTCAGCCTCGCCTATGCCAACACCTCTGGATCGCCCTTGGCTCCGATCCGGGAGACCCTCAGCCGGCATGCCGAGGTCGTACCCGCGACGCTCACACGCGTCTCGCTGATCGACCTCAACCGAGATGAGGGCATGTACCAATGGAAGGTTCTCAAAGCACCGCCGCTGGGCGGTTGATGTCGTCAGACCTCCGCCGTCCTCGGACCGCTCGCCGAAGTCGCAGCACAGCACGACCACAGCAGGAAGGGGCGATAGTGACCACGAACAAGCGCGGTCGCAGGCTATACCCGGCTGGAGAACTCGATTATCCAGTACCGCCCGAGGAGACCCTGCTGGAGATTCTCGAAGAGCAGGGCATTACTCGGCACGAACTGGCCTCTCGTGCCGGGCTACCCCTTCAGTATGTCGATCAGCTCATCGACGGACTGGTTCTGCTTCCACCAGAAGTCGCAGTAGCCCTGGAGCGAGTCACCGGCACCCCCGCACGGCTTTGGAATCGACTTGAGGCCGACTATCAGGCAAAACAATCCATGGAACATCGCCGTTGAGCCTGGACGCGGGGTAGAACTGGCCCTACCGCAGCGGGCTGATGATCCAGGGGCTGCCGGACGCGCCGGACGGCGAGCATGTTCCCGGCAGACCAGAGACTCACACTTATCCTCTCCCGATGCAGCCGGGGCAGGGCGTCCAGCCGTCGGCACGGGCCTCCGCTTCGGACATCTGCAGGATGTTATGCAGGCGGTTGCCCTGGCTTTCGCTGCCGAGCCGACCCGCCAGCCACATGGGGCACTCCTCGCTGGCGTGATAACGGTCGCTTCCTCTTGTGGTGATCACCGCGGGAAGACCGGTCATCCGTCGCTCCCCTCTCGTGAGTGCCAAGGTGGGTAGGGCAGGAGCGATCCTGCCTCACCCACGGTCACTGGTCGAGAGAGCCCGTCTCGACCCGGCAGACGCCGTACGGTCCGTTGGACTTCGCCTCCCGGACGGTCTTCCCGTCCACCTTGATACGGCACTTCACGACGCCTGCTGTATCGGCGTTCTGCACCCACAACGACACGGTCAGCGTGTCCTCGGGCGCCTGGACGGTCTTGGAATACGGCAAGGACACCTCGGTCTCCTGCTTGATGTCGAATCCGACGTTGTAGGTGACGTTGCCGGCCGAGTTGGCGCCGCCAACGCCTTCGGCTTCGAAGGTCACCTCGTGGTCACCGGCGACACGTTGCCCGAGTGTGGTGTCACCGCGCCCCGCGGACTGATCTGCGGACTGGGTGCCGATTCCGGCAATGCCCGCGATGACGCCGGCGAAGACCAGCGTCCAATAAACGATCCACAGGCTGGTGAGGATCCAGCCGAGGACGAGACCAGCGATCGCCATACCGCGGCCGTCGGTGTGGTCGCGGCGGATCTGCCTCATCGCGACATGGCCGAAAACCACGGCGAGGAGGCTGGTGAAGCCGCACGTGATGAAACCGGTGAGACCGAGAACGAGGCTGGCGACCGCCAAGCCGTTGGTCTTAACCGGCGGCGGGATCACGGGGTAGCCGGGCTGTACAGGGTAGCCAGGCTGTGCGGGGTAGCCAGGCTGGGAGGGATAGTTACCGTACGGCCCCTGCTGATAGGTCATGGTTCGACTCCGGGATTACTGTTTTATTCCGACCAATTTGACAGCTCACCCGCAGAGTCGGCTTACCCACTTGGCGCTTCGTGACCTGATCGTTAACGCTCACGCATCTCTCGCCCGCCGGACGGCAAGCAGCGGACAATCGCAAGAGGAATAGAACCGGGCCTTACAGCCGAATCCGAGGTCGCTGGACAGCCAACTCCGCGCCGCGAGTCCGCGTCTCGACATCTGACAGCTCGCCATAACCTCTCAGCGCTTCAGCGCTAACATGCCGCATCGCTCCGGCTACTTCATCGTCGTTCTGGGTATCACGCACTCCTTCAGAACAACGGTGGCGGAGTGTTGCCGGACTGCTTGGAGGTACGGACCGGCTTGGGCCTGGCGGACTTCTTCTTGTCGTGGAGGCCCTTGGCGACCTCTTCGGCGTAGCGCTCGTGGTTGAGTTCGAGCAGGAGGTCCACGAACTCGCGCTGTGCGTAGGGGCCGACCGTGTAGCGGGTTTCCCGGCCGCCCACCAAATGGAAGCCGTGGTCGAGCTTGTCGAGCATGTCGTCCCAGCCGTAGGCCCGGCAAACCGCCGCGTCGATGTCCCGATGGATGCGGCGCAGCTCGACAATGTCCTCGTCCTGGCACGCCGGGTCATTGACCAGGTTGTACGTCGCGGTCAGGCCGACTTGGCGGCAAGCATCAGCTCCCGCCGGTACGTGTCGAGCCGATCGCCAAGCTCACGTATCTCCGAAGTCAGCTCCGGCAGCGGCAACGTTTCGAATACGTCGGATGGCGTATAGCGCACCCGTGTTTGAAGGGTCGACGCCCGAGTAAGTGTCCACCAGTAGTGCGGCGCACTCGAAAGCAGTGCCAGCATGGCTGTGTCATCGGTCGCGAATACCACCACTTGTTCACTCATGACCTGACCAGTTGGCACCATCACTGGCATTACGACCTTACTCACTCGCGTAATAACAGTCACCCGGTCTAATGACGCGATAGAGTTGTAAAGCGCTGGTCGCCGTCTCCAATACTGCCACCAAGGAACCTGACGCACCGCCGCACTTGCATTGGCGCGCTCTGCTTTCACCTTGCTCTCAATCCAAGACCAAGGCTCAGGCCATTCTTGAGCCTCCTCGGCAGTTCGGTCACCGAAATCCACAGCCCAGCGACCAGCCGAGCAATCCGGACGGGAACTTATATCCCATAAGGAAAAAGTACTTCGACGTTCCGCGGGTCGCATGCCAGCATCTCTTGAGCAAATGATACCTCTACAGCAAATCCAATCCCTAAAAGAATAGACCCTTGAAAGGCTATACCATAATTGACAGCCAGGCGGTACGGATTCCCGAGCGCACGAGATTCAGGATCCAAGGAAGAGGTAATTCCGGATACAACTGCACCGTCCGCTATCAGCTGAGCCTTCCTCTAGGGGAAAGCGACTGGACCAAACGGCACAGTACTCCAATGCGGCCGACTTTGACGGCCAGGGCTTCGACTTAACTGCCCGCCGGATGGTGGTCCCTTCGCTTGCAGCCCTATTCAAACCCACCTCTCGGGTTTCACCTGGAGCAAGCGTGTTGGTCGCGATCAGACCCGTCTGGCCAACAGAATTGAGGATGGCGTGGGCGCGTAGCACAAAATAAGCGACCAGATCGGCGGCGCCTTTGGCGCCGTCAGCGAGAGCGGAAACGAGGTGCTCGCGATAGGCAGAGCCCGAGCGTGGCTCGACCGGGTGGACGAGGCCGTGGACGAATGCCTCCAAGCAGTGGCCCACCTGCGCCGGATCGCCGATGAGCATGTCGGATACATGACACAGCTCGCCTTGGCCCTGAACTTCGTCTCCGATCCCCTGTCGAAGCTCGACCGCGATGACGAGGCACTTGCGGCGGCGGCGGAGGCCGTGGAGACAGCGGGCCAACTGGATCACGACCAGCAGATGGTGCGCTCGCTGACCTCGTGGACGTACGGCAGGAGACTGCTGGAGCACGGCCGGCTGATGGAGGCGAAGGAGGCCTATCTCGCGGCCGTACCGGGCAGCGAGGACTTCCGTGAAGGGTTCGCGCCGGAGCTGTACCGGCTGGCGGAGATCCTCTTCGGCGAGGGCCTGCTCAGCGAGGCGGCGTCCGTCCTGACGGTGGCCGCGCGCCTGTTCAAGCTGCTCGCCGCCGCGGGCTCCGGCTGGGCCGCGTCGCACGCGCGGCTCCTCGGCCGCCTCGCCCAGGTGGACTTCATGTGCGGCCGTCACGAGGCCGCGCTGCGCTGGGCGGAGCGGGCGGTGACCGCGGCCGAGAAGTCCGGCGACCGCGAGACCGTCGCACTCGCCATGGGCCACCTCGGCAGCAGCCTGGCCGGCGTCGGCCGCGACGAGGAGGCCGAGCAGGCGGCCCGCGCTCCTCACCGCGATGCCCGAGGTGCCGGGGCTGCACGCCTTCTGCCTGGACCGGCTCGCCTGGTGCCGCGCCCGGCTCGGCCGTCCCGACGAGGCCGTACGGCTGGCCCGCCGGGGCGCCGCCCTGCTCGAACCGATCACGGACGACGACCACAGCGCTCACCTTCCCGAGCTGGGCGTGCTGCTGTGCGACCTCGCCGGTTACCTGCTCGCCTGCGAGCGTCCCGTCGAGGCGCTCGACGCCGCGACGCGGGCGCTCGGCGTCCGCGAACGCCTGCACGCGCGCGACCCCGAGCGGTTCCGGGACGACCTGGCCGAGGCGCTGCGGCGGCTCGGCGACGCGCTGGCCGCGCTCGGTCGCGGGCAGGCCGCGGAAGACGCCCGGCTGCGGGCCGACGGCGTGGCCGGGCCCGTGCGGCAGAGCGCACCCGCCACGGAGACGTACGAGGGATGCACGGCGGCCGACCTCGCCAGGCGGTACGACCGGCTGGAGGGCACAGCGGAGCACCGGCCGGGCATCGCCGCGGCGCTGCACGAGCTCGCCGAGACCACCGCCGATTGCGCGTTCGCCCCGGCGGACGGCCCGGACTGGCTGGCCCTCTCACTTAGCGACCTCGCCGCCGCGCTGTGCCTGCGCGGCCGGGCCGACGACGAGATTGAGGTGCTGCGCGTCGTCGTGGCGTTGCGGGAGGCCGCGGAGCCCATGACCGAGGAGGCGGTCGGGGAGCTCGCGCTCGGCGCGGGCAGGCTCGGTTCCGCCCTCACCCGCGCCGGACGGTTCCCCGAGGCGGCGTCCGTGAGCCTGCGGGCGGCCACCCTGCTGGAGAACCTCGTCGCGGCAGGGCATCCCGGGTTCCGCTACTTCCTCGCGCAGGCGTACGAGGACGCCGGGAACGCGCTGGCCCGCCTGGGCGAGCGGGAGGACGCCGTCGCGCACATGCGCCGGGCGGCCGGTGTGTACGAGAACCTCGCGGCCGAGGATCCCGGCGACCGCGACCTCCTGGCCCGCGCATCGAAGGCCCTCGGGGAGCTGCTCGCCGGCCTCGGCGACCTGGCCGGCGCGCTCGAAGCGTACGAACGGGCCGTGGACCTCTATCGAGCGCTTCTAGACGAGGGTCACGGCGCCGTACGGGCGGACCTGCGCCGGGCCCTGACCGCGGCGGCGACGACCCGTGGCCGGGCCGGTGACACGGCCGGGTCGCTGCCCCTCGCCCGGGAGGCGATCGGGCTCGCCGACCTGGCCGTCCTGGTCGGCGCGGGCGACGGCACGGACGGCCTGCCTGACCTCGGGCAGGCCCTGCACCTGATGGCCGTGACGTCCTCGGGCGACGAGGCGTACGACGCCGCGGAGCGGGCCGTCGCCTGCTACCGGCGGCTGGACCGGGAGACCCCGGGCACGTGGCGGCGCGCTCTCGTGCTGACCCTGGTCCTGCTCGCGCGCCGCGCCGCGCAGGCGGAGCGCTGGCGGGTCGTCGCGGACGCGGCGGAGGAGACGATTCCCGACCTGCTGGAGAACGCGCCCGACGACGAGCGCGCCGGACAGGTGCTGCCGGAGCTCCTCGACGACTACCGCACGGCGATCGTCCGCCTGAACATCCCGGACACGCGTCTGGCGTACGCGGAGGCGGCCCTGCGCCGCCTCACCGGGCCGCCGGCCACGATCCCGGGCTGACGGGGCGGCGCGTGACACAACCCGTGGCGCGGCGGTCATGAACCGCCGCGCCACGGGTGCGGTGCCGCGGGTGTGCGGATCAGCCCGCGCTGCAGGAGACCGTCGGCCAGTTGTAGTTGCCGTTGTGCTGGATGGTCACCCCGAAGTTGTTGCCGCTGCCGTTCGGCTTGGCGACCATCACCTGGGAGCTGGGCCAGGTGGCACTGGTGTTCCAGGTGGAGAGGATCTTCGCCGGGGACGGCACGTTCATCGTCACGGTCCAGTTGTTCGAGCCGCTGACCGAGACGTTGAGGTTGTAGCGGTCGCTCCACGACTGGCCGGCGGACAGCGTCGCGGTGCAGCCGCCACCGCCACCGCCGCCGCCACCGCCGCCACCGCCGCCACCGCCTCCGGACGTGGAGCCGCCGATGGTGATGTTGGAGTTACCGCTGCTCTGGTAACCCTCGGTCGCCAGGATCATGTAGTCGTGGCTGCCCAGGTTCATGCCGTAACGGGCCCAGGCGTCGAAGTGGTTGCCGGTGGTGATGGTGCCGCCGGTCCGCTTCTGCTGCCGGACGCTCCAGTACTGGTTGAACGTCTTGTTGCCGTCGATCGAGGGGGCGTTGTAGCGGGTGGTCTCGTAGATGTCGTAGGTGCCGCCGTCGGTGGTGACGGTGCCCTTGTACGTGCCCGTGGGCCGCCAGGAGCCCCAGTTGTCGACGATGTAGTACTCGACGAGCGGATTCCTCGTCCACCCGTAGAGAGACAGGTAGGCGTTGCCCGACGGGTTGAAGCTGCCCGAGTAGGAGACGGACCTGCGCCCGCCGTTGCTCCAGCCCTTACCGGCCACGAAGTTGCCGGTGTTGCGCCACGAGGTGCTGTAGTTGCCGCCGGACCCCAGGTCCATGGAGACGGTGCCCTGGCTGTCGGTCCAGAACGAGAAGAAGTAGCCGTTGTTGGTGCCCGTCTGGTTCGTGGTGACGGCCGCGTGGGCGACGCCGGGCAGCAGCGCCACGGCCGCGGCCAGCGCGACGGCGCAGGCGCGGGCGATGAGTAGCCTGGCGCGGCCGCGTCTACGGCCTCTCCAGTATGCGGGGGCGTCGATCATGTGCGCGCTTCCTCCTTGTGAAGGCCGTCGGGGGCGGGCGGCGTGCGACGGCTCGCCGGGAGCCGTCAGCGGGCGGGATACGACACGACACGACACCGTCGCACGCAGCCGAAAGTTATCGGAACATCGGCGAAAGTATCGGACCGCACTTGTCTCGTTGTCAACGATTTCCGTAATGCCCCGGAAACCGTATGGTGGACGACGTGCTCGTCACCGCTGGTCGGAACCCTCCAATGGGGCCGATACCCCACGTGGTGACGCATTCGGAGTCCGAACTTGGGCCTTGAAACTTTCAGACACTCCCCGTTCCCGAGGCCGTGAGCGGGCAGGCGACCGGCTGTCAGGACCGGTGGCGGGCTCGCCCGCCGGCGATCGCGATCAGCAGCGGGATCACCGCCCACCCGGTGAGTACGGCGAACGCCGTCCAGGACGGCATGATGTCCGGGACCTGCTCGATCAGCTGGAGCGCCGGGTACGCGGGAAGGACCCGGTTGATGTGCTCGCCCCAGGGCAGCATGCGCGCGACGAACGGCAGCACGACAAGGATCGCCACCAGCGCCGCGGTCGCCGCGGCCCCGTTGCGCAGGATCGTGCCGAGCGCCAGCCCGAGCAGCGTGCTCACCACGATCATGAGCGTGCCGCCGGCGATCACCGTCCAGGCTCCGGCGGGCAGCGGCGACGGGTGGAACTCCGCCGCGACGAACCGCCCGTAGAGATAACCGGGAACCGTGATGAGCAGCGAAGCGACGATCGCGGCCCCACTCAGGACGGTCGCCTTGGCCATCAGCACGCGGGCCCTGGACGGTGTGGCGAGGAGAGTCGTGTCGATCATCTTCGACGCGTACTCCGCGCTGATCGTCATTGTGCCCAGCATGCCGAGCGGAAGCTGGGCCAGGATCACTCCCACGTACACCGCCACGACGATCCCCATGGCGGCCTGATCACTCGTACGGGCCGGATCCCAGCGCGCGATGACGGTGGAGGCGCCCAGCGCGGTGAGCGTGAGCGACACCAGCACCCCGACGCCCAGCGCCCACCAGGTCGAACGCAGGGTCCGCAGCTTGATCCACTCGGCGGCGATCGCACTCATCGCGCACGCCTCCCGATGAGGTCCAGGAACGCGTCCTCCAGCGACGTGCCGGGGCGTACCAGCTCGGTGATCCCGGCGTCGACGCGCACCCTGCCCTGGGCCACGACGATCAGGTGATCGGCGGTGACCGCCATCTCGCTCATCAGGTGGCTCGACACGAGCACGGTCCGGCCCTCGGCGGCCAGGGACTTGAGCAGGCCGCGCATCCAGCGGATGCCTTCCGGATCGAGTCCGTTGGCGGGCTCGTCGAGCACGAGCACCTCCGGGTCGCCGAGCAGAGCCGCGGCGAGCCCCAGCCGCTGCTTCATGCCCAGTGAGAATCCGCCGACGCGCTTGTGTTCCGCACGGCCGAGCCCCACGAGCTCGAGCAGCCCGCCGATGCGCGCCCGGGAGACGCCGTTGGAGCGGGCCAGCCACCGCAGGTGCTGCCCCGCGCGCCGCCCGCCCTGCACCGCGGTCGCGTCCAGGAGCGCGCCGACCCGGGTGAGTGGCCTCCTCAACTCCCGATAGGGCACGCCGTTCACGGTCGCGCGCCCGGCGGTGGGCTGTTCGAGACCGAGGATCAGCCGCATGGCCGTGGTCTTGCCGGCGCCGTTGGGACCGAGGAAGCCGGTGATCCTGCCGGACGGGACCGTGAAGGAGAGGTCGTCCACGGCGAGCGTCTTTCCGAAGCGTTTGGTGAGTCCGGTGACTTCGATCATGTCGAGGTTCATGTCGTGCGCGAACAGATCCGTTTTCCCCTGCTGAGCCGGGTGCCGGTCTGGGTCTGGGTGACGATCGACGCCGCGATCGCCGTGGTCCTCGCGGCCTCGTTCATCGGGCTCGCCTCGTCGAGGAACCTGTCGGAGCCCGGCGTGACGGACTATGCGGCGGCCCTCGCGACCAGCCTGCCCCTGGCGGTCAGGCGGTTGTGGCCGCGCGCGGTGTTCGCGGTCGTCCTGCTGGGCGGGCTCGGCATGCGCGAGTTCCTCGTCCCGCACGCCGACCCGCTCTGCCTGCCTCTCGCGCTGTACGCGCTGGCCACGCGGAGCAGGGCCGTCGTCCCGCTGCTCGTGGCGGCCGCGGTCGCCGTGCAGGGTGTGGTCGAGCTGCCGCTAACGGCCGTGGTGCGCGACCAGCTCGGGCTGGTGCTGGCGATCCTGGTGGCCGCCTGGGCCGCCGGCACGGCCGTACGGCAGCGCAGGCTCTACACCGAGCAACTCGCCGCGCAGGCGGAGGAACGGGCTCGCACGGAGGCCGTTGCGGAGCGGCTGCGCATCGCCAGGGAGCTGCACGACGTCATCGGCCACAGCCTCAGCACGATCGCCGTGCAGGCGGGCGTGGCGGGCCACCTGGGAGGGGCGCAGGAGATGAGCCGCACGCTGGCCTCGATCGAGGAGACCAGTAGGTCGGCCCTGCACGAGACCAGGCGACTGCTCGGGGTGCTGCGTGAGGACGGCGACGCGGGGCTCGCCCCCGCCCCCGGGCTGGCCGATCTCGGCGCGCTCGTCGAGCGGACCAGGGCGGCGGGCCTGGAGGTGGAGCTGAAGACCGAGGGCGAGATCGGCGGGAACATGGAGCTGACGGTCTACCGGATCGTGCAGGAGGCGCTGACCGACGTGCTCAAACACGCCGGGGCCCGCCATGTCCTCGTACGGATCGAACGGCAGGAGGACGGAGTGACGGTGGAGGTCACCGACGACGGCACGCGAGGCCAGGCGCGGCCGTACGGGCACGGCCTGACAGGGTTGCGCGAGCGCGTGCGCGTCTTCGGCGGCGAGTTCGAGGCGGGCGCCCGTCCCGTGCGCGGCTTCCGCGTCATGGCGAGGCTGCCGCTGTGATCAGGGTGCTGGTGGCCGACGACCATGCGCTCATCAGGGCGAGCTTCCGCCGGTTGATCGACTCCGCGCCGGGGTTCCACGTGGTCGGCGAGGCCGCGACGGGCGCGCAGGCGGTGGCGTCGGCTGCCCGGGATCGTCCCGATCTGGTGCTGATGGACGTGCGCATGCCGCAGATGGACGGCATCGAGGCCACTCGTCGTATCTGCGCCGACCGCCCGCGGACGCGCGTGCTCATCGTGACCACGTTCGACCTGGACGAGTACGTCTACGGAGCGTTGCGGGCGGGCGCCGCGGGTTTCCTGCTCAAGGACACGCCCCCCGCCGAGCTGATCCGGAGCGTGAACGTCATCGCGTCGGGCGAGTCCCTGCTGGCGCCGACCGCCACACGGCGGTTGATCCAGCGGTTCGTGAGCCCGCCGTCGCGAGCGGACGGCCTGGGCATCGCCGAACGTGAGCGCGAGGTCCTCGTCCTGGTGGCGCGGGGGCTGTCCAACGCCGAGATCGCCCGGAGCCTGCATGTCTGCCTCAGCACGGTGAAAACGCACGTCAGCAGCCTGCTGACCAAACTCGGCGCGCGTACCCGCGTTCACCTGGTCATCGCCGCGTACGAGGCCCACCTCGTCTGACGCGAAGGCCGCGATCTTTCACGAGCGGGCTGACCGCCGGATTGATCGCTGGTGAAATGTCCCCGTGCAGAGAGTGCTGATCGCAGGGATCTCCGGGGCGGGGAAGACGACGATGGCCAGGGTGCTGGAATCGCGGCTCGGGCTCCCGCGCCACGAACTCGACGCGTTGCACCACGGACCCGGCTGGACGAAGCGGCCGGAGTTCGAGTCCGACGTGGAGCGTTTCTCCTCGCAGCCGCGCTGGGTGACCGAGGATCAGTACCACCAGTTCCTGCACGACCTGCTGTGGGAACGCGCCGACACCGTCATCTGGCTCGACCTGCCGCGCCGCACCGTGATGCACCGGGTCGTGCGCCGCTCGCTCGCCTACGCGCTGTCGCGCAAGGAGTTGTGGAACGGGAACTGGGAGCGCGTGCGGGACTGGATCGACCCCGGGCACCCCATCCGCTGGGCGTGGTCCCAGCACGAGCGGAGGCGGACGATCACGGTGGAGCGCATCGGGCGGCATCCGCATCTCACCGTCGTCCGGCTGCGCACCGCCCGCGAGGCCCGCCGCTGGCTCGCCGGCCTGGCCACGCACAGCCGGGACGCGTGAAGGCAGGGATGCCGGCCGTGAACGGCGCCCCCGAGGCCGGGGCGGGTGGGGCGGGCGGGCACCGCGGCCGGCACCCGCGCCACGCCCTGACGGATACGGACGCGGCCCGCTGTGAAAGTTTCACCGTCGTGCGGCCCGGCTCGCCCGCTTCGAGGCGCCGGTCTTGACGGACCCGGAAGCGAGGCCAACACTGAGCGCACCTACCCCCCATCCCCAACTGTGAGATCTCCCGGCCCCTTCTGCACCGCGAATTGTTAACGCTAACAATGCCACGCGGGAGGCACTCCCGTGAACGTCCGTTCCCCCGTACGCCGCGCACTGGCGGCGCCGTTCCGGCGCTGCCGGCCCTCGCGTCGGATATCGCGTCAGACATCGTCGCGACGGGTCCGGCCCGCCGGCCACGTGCCGCGCAGCGATCTCCTCTCCTCCGGGCCGGAGATCACGGACGGGCGGGACGCGACGTTCCGCGTGGGCCACCGGAAGAGCCGGGCGCTCTCGGGAAGGTGTGAAGCCAGCCATGATCCCAGGATTACGACGCGCGAAGAAGGCGGCACTGTCCGCGGGCGCGGCGATCACGCTCGCCGCCGGCCTGCTGACCGGTCTGTCCGCACCGTCGCAGGCCGCGTCGCAGGGCCCGTGTGACATCTACGCCGCGGGCGGCACGCCGTGCGTGGCGGCGCACAGCACGACCCGCGCCCTGTACGGCAACTACAACGGCGCGCTCTACCAGGTGCGCCGCTCCTCGGACAACGCCACCCGCGACATCGGCGTGCTGAGCGCGGGCGGGGTCGCCAACGCCGCCGCGCAGGACTCGTTCTGCGCGAACACCACCTGCCTCATCACGATCATCTACGACCAGTCCGGCCGCAACAACCGGCTGACCCAGGCGCCTCCCGGCGGGTTCAACGGTCCGGCCGCGGGCGGCTACGACAACCTCGCGGTCGCGACCGCGGCGCCGATCACGGTCGGCGGGCAGAAGGCCTACGGCGTCTACGTGGCCCCCGGCACGGGCTATCGCAACAACAACACCAACGGCGTGGCCAAGGGCGACCAGCCCGAGGGCATGTACGCCATCTTCGACGGCACGCACTACAACGGCGGCTGCTGCTTCGACTACGGCAACGCCGAGACCAACAGCCGTGACAACGGCAACGGCACGATGGAGGCCATCTACTTCGGCAACATCAAGGTCTGGGGCTACGGCGCGGGCAACGGCCCCTGGATCATGGCCGACCTGGAGAACGGCCTGTTCTCCGGCGTGAACCAGCACTACAACGCCAATGACCCGAGCATCAGCCACCGGTTCCTGACCGCCATCATCAAGGGTGAGCCCAACCACTGGGCCATCCGGGGCGGCAACGCCCAGTCGGGCGCCCTGTCGACCTTCTACAACGGGGTGCGGCCCAACGTCGCGGGCTACAACCCGATGAAGAAGGAAGGCGCCATCATCCTCGGCATCGGCGGCGACAACAGCGTCGGCGCCCGGGGCACCTTCTACGAGGGCGTGATGACCTCCGGTTATCCGTCGGACGCCACCGAGAACGCCGTGCAGGCCAACATCGTCGCCGCCGGATACTCGACGTCGGGCGGCGGCAACCCCGGAACCGGGACCCTCACCCCCGGCTCGTCGATCTCGCTGCGCGCCACGACCTCCGGCTACACCGACCGCTACATCCGGCACCAGAACGACAGCGTCGTCACGTCGGTGATCACCTCGTCCAGCTCCACGTTGGACAAGAACGACGCCACCTGGATCGTGCGCAGTGGCCTGGCCAGCGGCTCGTGCGTGTCGTTCGAGTCGAGGAACTACCCCGGCGACTACCTGCGCCACCAGAACTACCAGCTCTACCGGCAGCACAACGACGGCAGCTCGCTTTTCGCCTCCGACGCGACGTTCTGCCCGCAGTCCGGGAAGAACGGCCAGGGCACGTCGTTCGCGTCGTACAACTTCCCGAGCCGGTTCATCCGCCACTACAACAACACCGTCTACATCGCGAGCAACGGCGGTTCGAACTCCTTCGACAACTCCACCGCGTGGAACGATGACGTCAGCTGGGTCGTCTCCCAGCCCTGGGCGTAGGAGTTTCCGACAGATAATCGCCGGTCGCACGCGTAGATCCAGGTGGATGCGTCGCCAGACGGAAGAGGAGGTCGGAGCGGAGCCTCCGGCCGACGACCTGGGCCCGCGGAAGTTCCGAACCTGCGACGGAATTTCCGCGGGCGGGAAACGCGGCGAGGCACCGCCTGCACCACGCGCGGCAGAGCACCCGGCCACGCGCGTCGGCCAACGCACGGAAGGCGACCGTCGGGTGGGTCACCACGACTCGGCGCCCGTCAGGACGATCACCACCTCATCAGGCTCATCAGTGCCGTCACCGTAGATCTCGACCCGATTCTCTACATTCGGAACGGGAATCAGCAGTCGCACTGATTGATTTGGGTCAGAAATCTCAAGAGACGCCTCGGGAAGAGTCAGATTTCCTGAGTACACGAGGGCCTTTCCGCTCGGCCGGAAAGGCCCCTGCACGCATTGGACCGACGCCGGACCGCTGGCGGCTTGCCGGACCGAAACGAACAAAGAGTCCGGACCACCGTGAACCGGTTCAGCCGCAACGTCCCAGCCCGCGTGCGTGTCGACACTACCGGGCGCGGCAGCGATGACCAGGCCGTGCTCGAATCGAGTCATACACGAGGCGAAGAGCATTATCGAATCCTACGGGCGGCCCTATTCGCTAGGAGCTCCGGGGATCGCCGCACGCCCCGGCCGCCAGGCCCGGCAGCAGCGGAACCAGCGAGCAGAGCACTCGGCCGGGGAACCGGCGGCGAGCGCGAACCCGGCCGCGGCGCGCCGGCCGCAGCGCTGGCCCTGAACGGCTTCCCGCCTTCGGCGCTGGGGTTACGCCCCACAGTCAGAGAATCGGACGGTAACGCGTCCAACTCGTTCCGATATCACTGAGATAACAGAACGATCTTCGGTCTAACTTTTCCGAGGCGCCGTTTGTGACGATGCCCGCGTGCGATCCATGCACCGCCTTCCTTCAACAAGAGGAGATCGCAGGTGGCCGGCACCCTTGCATCGATCGAACCGGCCCACAAGGCCTTCGAACGGCAGGCGCGACGAACCCCGCACCGCATCGCGGTCGTCTCCGGAACGACCCGCACGACCTACGCCGATCTCAACGCGCAGGCCAACCGGATAGCGCACGAGCTCCTCTCCCGCGGAGCGGGGCGGGGCTCGGCCGTCGGTGTGTGCCTGCACCGCGACGAGAACCTGATCGCGGCGCTGCTGGGGGTGTGGAAGACCGGCGCCGCGTACGTGCCGCTGGACCCGGCCTATCCGGCCGACCGGCTGGAATTCATGGTCGAGGACGCCGGGGTGACGCACACGGTGACCTCCGCCGAGCCGGCCGGGCGGCTGCCGCGGCACGAACTCGTCCTGCTCGACGACATCGGCGACCGCCCGGACCGGGATCCGGACCTGCCGGGAGACCCGGCCGACCTGGCCTACGTGATCTACACCTCCGGATCGACCGGCCGCCCCAAGGGCGTCGCGATCGAGCACCGCAACGTCATGACGCTGCTGCGCTGGGACGCCGGCTATTTCACCGCCGAGGAGCTGTCCGGATTCCTGGCCTCCACGTCGGTCTGCTTCGACCCGTCGGTCCCCCAGCTCTACCTCCCGCTGCTGCTGGGCGGCACGGTGATCATGGCGGACAACCCGCTCGCGCTGCACACCCTTCCCGCCAGGGACGAGGTCACCATGATCAGCGCCGCGGCCTCGGCGCTGACCGCGTTGCTGCGTGAGCCGCTGCCGCCGAACGTGCGCACGGTCCTGTCCAGCGGCGAGCCGGTGAGCCGGGCCCTGGCCGACCGGGTCTTCGCCAACCCCGGCGTGCGGCGCATGGTGAACCTGTACGGCCCCACCGAGTGCACCGTGCACTGCTGCGCGCACGAGATCGCCAGGGACGAGCGGGGCGAGCCGCCGATCGGCACGCCGTACGCCTGGTCGGAGCTGTCGGTGCGGGGCGCGGACGGCGAGGCGCTCGGCGACGGCGAGCTCGGCGAGCTGTGGGTGGCCGGGCCGCTGGTCGGCCGGGGCTACCTGAACCGGCCGGAGCTGACCGCCGAGCGGTTCGTGACCGACGCCGGGGGCGTGCGCCACTACCGCACCGGCGACCTGGTCCGCAGGGAAGGCGGCCTCTACTTCTACGAGGGCCGCATCGACGACCAGGTGAAGGTCGCGGGTTTCCGCGTCGAGCTGGGCGAGGTGCGGGGCAGGCTGGAACGGCACCCGCTGGTGAACCAGGCCGTCGTGCTCGCCCCCGCCGACGAGGAGGGCACCCGCAGGCTCGTCGCGTACGTCGAACCGGCCGGCCCCGGCCTCGACGACGCGCGGCTGCGGTCCTGGCTGCGCGAATGGCTGCCCGACTACATGATCCCCGCCAGGATCGTGTTCCTCGACGCCATCCCGATCGGCCCCACGGGCAAGGCCGACCGCTCCCGCCTGCCCGAGGTCCTCTTCCACGAAGACACCGAGCGGCAGCGGAACGGCACCGAGCGGCAGCGGAACGGCACCGAGCGGCAGCGGAAGGACACCGAGCGGCAGCGGGACGACGTCGGAGGGCGGGGCCACGTCGCGCCACGCGACGACGTGGAGCGGCGGATCGCCGCCATCACCGCAGAGACGCTCGGCGTCGAACGGATCGGCGTCCACGACCACTTCCTCGACCTCGGCGGGCACTCCCTGGCCGCCGCGAGGATCTGCGCCGGGATCGAGCAGGCGTTCGGTGTGCGCGTCGCGCTGACGACGTTCCTGGCCCGGCCCACGGTCGCCGAGCTGGCGGCATACGTCGCCGAGAGCACGCCGGGCACTGTGACGCCGCTGGTCCGCCACGCCGGCCGGACCCGCTATCCGCTGCTCGCCTCCCAGCGCGACAAGCTCATGCTGCGCCAGGTCAGCCAGAACCCGCACGCCACCGCGATCGCCTTCCGGCTCGGGCTGCGCGGCCTCACCTCGGCGGAGCCGCTGCGAGCCGCCCTCGACGCGATCGTGCGGCGCCACGAGGCCCTCCGCTCCGTCGTCGTCGACGGTGTCGCCACTGAGGTCAGGCCCCCGGCGCCGGTGCCGCTGGACGAGCACCGCCCGGCCTCGCCCGCGGAGGCCGACGAGCTGCGGCGGGCGGCGGTCGCCCACGACTTCGACCTCGCCGGGGACACGCCGCTGCTGCGGGCCACCCTGCTGTGGTCCGGGCCGGACAGCGCGGAGCTGGTGCTGCTCACCGACCACACCGCGTTCGACGGCGCGTCGCTGGGGGTCGTCATGCGGGAGCTCCTCGACGGGCTCGCCCACGACGGCGATGTCCTCCTGCCGGAGCCGCCGCTGCAGTTCGGCGACGTCGCGCTGCGCGAGCAGGAGACCGCACGGGACACCGAGGCGTTGCGTGCCTTCTGGGCCGAGGAACTCGCCGGGGCGGTCCCGCCGTACGAGCTGCTGCCCCGCGGGGACGACCGCCCGAGCCGCCTGCGCGGGGAGCGCCTGGTGCGCCGGCTGGATGCGACGACAGCCGCGCGGGCCGGCGAGCTCGCGGCCGGCTGCGGCGCCACGCCGTTCGCCGTCTACCTGACCGCGCTCGGCATGCTGGTGGCCGGGCTGACCGACCGGCGGGACGTGGTCCTCGGCGCCGCCGTGGCCGACCGCGCCGCCCCGGGTCTGGAGGGCGTGGTCGGCGTGCTCGTCGACGTGCTCCCGGTGCGGCTGCGCCTGGACGACGGGCTGTCGCTGCGCGCGGCCGTACGGCACGCGGGGGCCGCGACCGCCCGTGCGATGGACCACAGGGGGCTGAGCGATCAGGAGCTGACCGAGGCCGCGGGCGTCGAGCGCCCGCCCGGCCGGGTGTCGACCCCCGTCGTGCTCTCGATGCAGCCACCCGAGGTGCCCCTCCGCCTGGACCACGGGGACGTCGGGGTGGACCTGATCGGCGAGCTCGACGCGGGCAGCGTCCAGGTGCCTTTGATCGTCTATGTCAACGCCACTGCGGCCGGGCCCGAGCTGCAGGTCGAGTACGACCTGGAGTATCTGGACCGGGCCGCGGCCGAGTCCCTGACCGGCCGTCTGGTCCGCCTGCTCGACGACGCCCTGGCACACCCCGACCGGCCGCTGTCGGCGTTCGAGGTGATCGGTGCGGAGGAACGGTCGGCGCTGCTGGCCGCGGGCACCGGTGCGCCGCTGCCCGCGGACGCGCCGCGGACGGTCGTGGAGGCGGTGCTGGACCAGGCGGCCCGTCGCCCGCACGCCCCGGCGGCCGCCGACGGCGAGGGCGTTCTCACCTACGGCGAGCTGGCCGGCTGGGCGCGGCGGGTGGCCGCGGCGCTGGGACCGGAGGCGGCGGGCTCCTGTGTGGGCGTGTGCCTGCCCCGCGACCGCCACCTGCCCGCCGCGCTGCTGGGCGTGCTGCTGGCCGGCGCGGCGTACGTGCCGCTCGACCCCGGGCACCCGCTTCGGCGGCTCCGCGAGCAGGTGGACGACTGCGGCGCCAAGGTCATCGTCGCGGCGGGCGAGGGTCTGCCGGTGGCCCGGAAGCTGGGCGGCGTCGTCGTCGACCTGGCTCGGCTGCCCTCGCCGGAGGTGGTGCCGGACGGCGTGGAGGTGGATCCCGGCGATCTCGCCTACGTCCTTTACACCTCCGGCTCCACCGGCAGGCCCAAGGGCGTGGAGATCACCCACGCGAACCTCGCGGCGTTCGTCGCCTCGATGACGATCACTCCGGGGGTCCGGCCGGACGACGTGATGCTCGGACTGACGCCGTTCTCGTTCGACGTGTTCGGCTTCGACGTGTGGGTGAGCCTGTGCTGGGGGCTGCGGCTGGAACTGCTCGGCCGCGACGAGGCGCTCGACGGGCGGGCCGTCGCGCGGCGGATCGAGGAGACCGGGGTCACCTTGATGACCGCGACGCCGACGACGCTGCGCATGCTGGCCGCCTCCGGCTGGCGGGGTGCTCCCTCCGGACGCGGCGGGCACGTGCGTGCGATCAGCATCGGCGAGGTGCTCGACCCGGCCCTCGCCGGCGAGCTGCTGGACCGCGGGGTCGAGCTGTGGAACGCCTACGGCCCCACCGAGACCACGATCTACTCCACGATGATCCGGGTGACCGCGCCGGTCGGCGACCGGGTGTCCATCGGCCTGCCGCTGCCGGGGGAACGGGCGTACGTGCTCGACCGGGCGGGGCGCGTGCTGCCCGCCGGGGTGACCGGCGAGCTGTGGATCGGCGGCGCCGGGGTGGCCAGGGGCTACCGCGGCAGGCCGGACCTGACCGCCGCCGCCTTCACCGACGACCCGCTCGGCGCTCCCGGTGACGATCCGGCGTGCGGGCGCCGCTACCGCACCGGTGACCTGGCCCGCTGGCGGACCGACGGCACGCTCGACTTCCTCGGGCGGCGCGACGGGCAGGTGAAGGTCCGCGGCCACCGCATCGAGCTGGGCGAGATCGAGACCGTGCTCCGCGAGACCCTGCTTCGGGCGGTGCCCCACGAGAGCGCGGCCGACGCGGTCGTGACCGTGCGCGGCGGCGACCATCTGGTCGGCTACCTCGCCGCTCCGGAGCGGGTCGACACCCGCGAGCTGGAGCGGCGGCTGAGCGATCTGCTCCCGGACTACATGGTCCCCCGCCGCTGGGTGCTCCTGGACGCCCTGCCCGTCACGGCCTCCGGCAAGGTGGACCGCACCGCCCTGCCCGAGCCCGGCGGCGACGCTCCACCGGAGCCGCCCGGCACCGAGGCCGAACTGCTGGTGTCCGAGGTGTGGAACGCCGTGCTCGATCGCCCCGTGGCGGGCGTGCACGACGACTTCTTCGCCCTCGGCGGGCACTCCGCCACCGCCGCTCTCGTCGCGGCCCGGCTGAGCGACGCCCTGGACCTGACCGTGCCGGTGCGCCTGCTGTTCGAACACAGGACGCTGGCCGGCTACGCCGCCGGCATCGAGGCTCTGCTCCTGGCCGACATCGAGGAGACGCCGAGTCTGGAGGAGACACCGCGCCTTGAGACGCCGGGCCTTGAGACGCCGGGCCTTGAGACGCCGGGCCTTGAGACGCCGGGCCTTGAGACGCCGGGCCTTGAGACGCCGCGCCTGGAGGAGACGCCGTGACCATCAGCGACGAGCGCAGAAGCGCCCTCGCCGGCCGGCTCGCGGCGGCCCGCCGCGCCGCCGCCCGGGCCGTCCCGGCGATCCCCGTCAGGAGCAGGGACGGCGGCCCCGCTCCCCTGTCGCCCGCGCAGGCCCGGCTGTGGTTCCTCGCGCAACTCGACGACCTGGCCGCCTACAACGTGCCGACCGTCGTACGGCTGCGCGGCCCGCTGGACGTCCCGGCGCTGCTGGGCGCCGTGCGGGATCTGGCCGACCGGCACGAGGTGCTGCGCAGCCTGTTCACCGACGCCGGTGCGGTCCCCGTCGACGCGGAGCGGGTGCCGATCACGGTCGAGGACCTCGACGACGACACTCCGCTCGAAGCACGGCTGCAGGAGGAGCTCGCCCGCCCCTTCGCGCTGCACGTGCAGCCGCCCGCCCGCGCCCTGCTGCTGCGTCTCGGCGCCCGGGAGCACGTGCTGGCGCTGACCGTGCATCACATCGCCTTCGACGCCTGGTCGCGCAACCTGGCGCTGAACGAGCTCGCCGCCCTGTACGCGGCACGGCTCGGGCTCGCAGATCCGCCCGAGCCGCCGCAGGTCCAGTACGCCGACTACGCGGCCTGGCTCGCCGGGCAGCCGGAGGGCGACCTGTCCTGGTGGACCGGACGGCTGGCCGGGCTCGAACCGGTCCTCGACCTGCCGGTGGACCGGCCGCGGCCCTCGGTCGCGGACTGGACGGGCGCCACCGTCCCGGTGCGGCTCGCGCCCGCGCTGACCGCCCGGGTGCGGGAGGCCGCCGCGGAGACCGGCTGCACGCCGTTCATGGTGCTGCTGGCCGCCTGGCAGGAGCTGCTCGGCCGGGTCTGCGGCACCGACGACGTGCCGGTCGGCGTGCCCGAGTCGGGACGGCTCCACCCCGGCACCGCGCCCATGCTCGGCTGCTTCGTCAACACGCTCGTCCTGCGGGGCGACAGGTCCGGCGAGCCGACCGGCCGCGAGCTCCTGGCCCGGACCAAGGCCGCCGTGCTCGACGCGCTCACCCATCGCGACGTGCCCTTCGACCGGATCGTGGAGCACCTGCACCCCGAGCGCAACCTCGCCACCACGCCGATCTTCCAGGTGCTGCTCAACGTGCTGGAGGACGGCCCGCGGACGCCGGACTTCCCCGGCCTGACCACCGAGCAGGTGCCGTTCGGCCTGCGGACCACCAAGTACGACCTCAACCTCGCCCTCGACAACATGGGCGAGACGTACGAGGGCGAGCTCGCCTACCGCGCCGACCTGTTCGAGGAGGCGACCGCACGGCGCGTCGCGGGCTGGTACCCGACCCTGCTGGAGGGCATGCTCGCCGGCCTCGACGCGCCCGCGGCGGCCGTGCCGCTGGAACCGGTGACCGGGCCCGTCGTCTCGGGCACGCGGACGCCGATGGACCTGACCCGGCCGCTGCACGCGGTCGTCGGCGACCACGCACGCCGCACGCCCGGCGCGACGGCGGTGGCCGACGCCACGGGCTCGCTCACGTACGGCGAGGTGGACCGGCTCGCCAACCGCCTCGCCAACCGCCTGGTCGCGGCAGGGGTGCGGCCGGACGAGCCGGTCGGCGTCCTGGTCGGCCGCCACCGCGGGCTGGTTCCGGCGCTGGTCGGCGTGCTGCGCGCGGGCGGGGCCTACCTGCCGATGGATCCTCTCTATCCCGACGACCGCCTCGGCCACATGCTGGAGACGGCCGGCGCGCGGGTCGTGCTGGCCGACCCCGAGCACGCGGGCCGGCTCCCCGGCGCGCTGGTGCTGCCCGAGCTCCTCGCCGCCGGGCCCGAGGATCCTCCGGACGTCGAGGTCGCCCCGGACCACCTCATCCATGTGATCTTCACGTCCGGCTCCACCGGACGGCCGAAAGGCGCCGGGATCGAGCACCGGTCGGCGCTGCACTACCTGCACGGCCTGGCCGAGCTGGTGCCCGACGTCCACGAGTCGTACGGCGTGGTCTCCACCACCGCCGCCGACCTGGGGCTGACCTGCCTGTACGGCGCGTTGTTCCGGGGCGCCGCGGTCCACCTCGTGGACCAGGAGACCGCGACCGACCCGGAGGCGTACGCCGCCTATCTCGCCGCGCGTCCCGTCGATGTGATCAAGATGGTGCCCAGTCATCTGGAGCTGCTGGCCGCCCACGGCGACCTCGCGCGGATGCTGCCGCGCCGGCTGCTGATCCTCGCCGGGGAGGCCACGTCGTGGGAGCTGGCCGAGCGCATCCGCGCGGCCCGCCCCGACCTGGAGCTGCAGATCCACTGCGGGCCGACGGAGACGACGGTCTCGGTGCTCGGCGGCCGGGCGCCCGGCACGCCCACCGGGTCGGGGTCGGTGCCGCTCGGCCGCCCGTTCCCCGGAGTGGACTGCTACATCGTCGACCCCGCCGGCCGTCCGCTGCCCGCCGGGGTGCCGGGCGAGCTGTGGGTGGCGAGCCTCAGCGTGGCCCGCGGGTACCTGAACCGCCCCGACCTCACCGCCCAGAGATTCGTCCCGGATCCGGTGACCGGAACGCGCCGCTGTTACCGCACCGGCGACCGGGTCCGGCTGAACGCCGAAGGGCTCGTGGAGTTCCTCGGCCGGGTCGACGACCAGGTCAAGATCAGAGGCTTCCGGGTGGAGCTGGGCGAGGTGAAGACCGCGCTGCAGGAGCAGCCCGGCGTCCGGGAGGCCGCGGTGCTGCCGGTAGGCGAGGGACACGCGCGGCGGCTGGCCGCCTGGGTCGCGCCCACCACCGTGGACCTCGCCGCGGTGCGGGCCGGGCTGCGTGAGCGGCTGCCCGACTACATGGTGCCGTCCGCCGTCGTCGTCCTCCACGAGCTGCCCCTCACCCCGCTCGGCAAGATCGACCGGGCCCGCCTGCCGGTGCCCGAGGCGGCGCCCGCCGGGGAGCGCGTGGCGCCGAGCACACCGACGGAGCTGCGGATCGCCGCGGTGTGGGCGGATGTCCTCGGCGTGGCGGACTTCGGCGTCGACGACGACTTCTTCGCGCTGGGCGGCGACTCCTTCCGCGCGGTCCGCGCCGTCCGGGAGATCGACCCGGCGTTGCGGGTGATCGACCTGTTCACCCGGCCCACGGTGCGTGAGCTCGCCGCCCACCTCGACGGCGGCGCACAGGCCCCCGCCGGGCTGCTGCACCACCTGGCGGGCCCGCGTACGGCGACCCGCACGCTCGTGTGCCTGCCGTACGGCGGCGGTTCGGCCGCCGCCTTCCGGCCGCTCGCCGAGGAGCTGGCCCGCCTCTCGCCCGGCACCGCGGTGGTCGCCGTCGAACTGCCCGGGCACGACTCGGCGCGGCCGGACGAGGACCCCCTGCCGATCCCGGAGCTGGCCGGCCGCCTCACGGCCGAACTGGCCGCGATCCGCGGGCCCGTCGCGTTGTACGGCCACTGCGTCGGCTCCGCCGCCACGATGGAGCTGGCGCTGCGGCTGGAGGCCGCGGGGACGTCGGTCGCCGGTGTCGTCGTCGGCGGCAGCTTCCCCGACGCGCGGCTGCCCGGACGGCTGTCGGCCTGGTGGAACCGGAGGTTCCCCGCCCACCGCTGGTCCTCCGACCGCGCCCAGCGCGACTTCCTGCGCACGCTCGGCGCCGTGGACGACGACTTCGGCGACACCGGGATCATGCTGCGCGCCCTGCGGCACGACGTCGAGGAGGCGCAGGCGTGGTTCAGCCGCCACCTCGGCTCCCCCGAGGACTCCCCTGAGGACTCCACTGAAGACTCCCCCGCGTACGAGGAGCGCAGGCTGAAGGCGCCGCTGCTGTGCGTGATCGGCGAGCGGGACCGGTCGACCGAGCTCTACCGGGAGCGTTACCGCGAGTGGGGCGCGTTCGCCGAACGGGTCGAGCTCGCCACGATCCCCCGGGCCGGTCACTACTTCCTCAAACACCAGGCCGAGACGCTGGCGCGGCTGGTCGGCGAGCGTCTGGACCGCTGGGCCGGCGGCGACCTGCCCGATCCGGTGGGGCCGGTCGAGGTCGCGGGGCGAAGCGCCCGGCGGGACCTGCGCCGCTTCTACATCGTCGCGGCCGGGCAGACCGTGTCGCTGCTCGGCGCCGCGCTGACCTCCTTCGCGCTGGGCGTGTGGGCCTACCAGCAGAACGGCCGGGTGCTCGACTACGCCCTCGTCAGCATGCTCGCCCTGCTGCCGTCGCTGCTGGCGGCGCCGCTGGGCGGCGCGGTCGCCGACCGGGTGGACCGGCGGCTGGTCATGCTGACGTGCGACGGCGTCTCGGCCGTGGCCACCGCGGCCCTGGTGATCCTGCTCTGGCTGGGACGGCTGGAGATCTGGCAGGTCGGGATCATCGCGGGGCTGCTGTCGCTGGTGACGGCCTTCCACCGGCCGGCGTACCTGGCGGCCGTCGCGCAACTGGTGCCCAAGCCGTATCTCATGCAGGCCAACGCGCTGGCCAACCTCGGCACCGGCCTCGGCATGCTCATCGGCCCGCTGGGCGGCGCCGCGCTCGTCGCGACGGTCGGGCTGCACGGCGTGGTGGCGGTGGACGTCGTCACGTTCCTCTTCGGGCTCGGCACGCTGCTGCTCGTCCGCTTCCCCGACCGGCTGTTCCGCCGCCTGGAGGAGTCCTTCTGGCAGGCCATCACCGGAGGGTGGCGCTTCCTCGTACGGCGGCGCGCATTGATGATCATGATCGGGTTCTTCGTCGTCGAGAACTACCTCGGCATGCTCGCCCAGGCCGTGACCGTGCCCGCGGTGCTGTCGTTCGGCGACGTCGCGGGTGTGGGCACGGTGACCGCGATGCAGGGCCTGGGCGCCGTGCTCGGCTCGCTGGCCATGGTGTTCTGGGGCGGCACGGAACGGCGCGCGATCGGCATGGTCGGCTTCGTGATCGGGTTCGGAGCCGGGGTGCTGCTCGTCGGCCTGCGGCCCTCGCTCCCGCTGGCCGCCTTCGGCGGGCTGGTGTCGTGGGCGTTCCTCAGCGTGCTGAACGCGCACTGGCTCGCCATCATCCAGCTCAAGGTCGGGCTCGAGCTTCAGGGGCGGGTGCTGGCGACCAACCAGATGCTCGCCGTGTCCATGACGCCGCTGGCGTTCCTCACCGCGCCGGCGCTGGCCGACGACGTCTTCGGGCCGCTGCTCGTCCAGGGTGGCGCGCTCGCGGACACGGTCGTCGGCGACGTCGTCGGGGTGGGCCCGGGGCGCGGCGTCGCGCTGCTGCTGACCGTCTGCGGCGCGCTGCTGATGCTCTGGGGCGCGCTCGGACTGTGGTTCCGGCCGCTGCGGCGCATGGAGGACGCGCTGCCCGACGCGGTCGCGGGCGCCGAGATCGCCGAAGACCTCGACGCGGTCCAGGCCGAGGCCGACGCCCGGCTGCGGGAGGGCGCCCGGGCCTAGCCCCCGCGGGGGCTTTCGGGGCCGCTACGTCCGACATCCGGGCGGTCAATGCCTACTTGACTTGTTCTGTCGGGTTTCAGTTAACGATCTCGCCGAGATTCACCCGATTCCCTGGCGTCCGGCCCTCGCGCGGCGGTGTGATGACCCCTGTCCGATCTTCCCCACGCCCCCGCAGGGAAAGGGCCCACCCCCGTGAGACTCGTACCGCGCGCCACCACGGTCGCCGTCGCCGGCGCCGCCGCGGCGATGCTGCTGCCGGCCGCCCTGCCCGGGCCGGCCTCGGCCGAGGACGGCGCCGGACCCCGGGTGTCCTGCGCCGCGACGCTGTCGGCGCCGTCCCGGGAGACCGCCTTCGGCGAGGCGGCGCGGACGACGGGCGTGCCCGAGCCGCTGCTGAAGGCGGTGGCATACATGCTGTCCCGCTGGGACGACCACAAGGGGCGCCCCAGCTCCGACGGCGGCTACGGCGTGTTCGACCTGAGCGACGACACGCCGGTGACGGGAGACGGCGCCGGCAAGGGCCGGGCCGCCGGCAACGGGGTGAAGAGCCAGTTGGCGGCGGCCGCCGAGCTGACCGGCCTCGCGGCCGACGCGCTGCGCCGGGAGCCGAACGCGAACATCTGCGGCGGCGCGGCGCTGCTGGCGTCCTACCACGACGGCGGCGACGACCTGACCTCCTGGCGGGACGCGGTGACGCGGTTCGGCGCGAAGCACGACTTCACCCGGCAGGTCTACCAGACACTGCGCACGGGCGAGAGCCGGGTCACCGCCGACGGCCAGACCGTGACGCTCGCCGCGGACGAGTCGGTCACGCTCCCGCAGGCCAAGGCCGCCGCCGGCCCCGGCGCCGACTGCCCGGCCGATCTCGAATGCGAACCGATCCCGGCGCCGTACGCCAAGCACGACCCGACCGCCCCGGACGACACCACCGACTACGGCAACCACGACATCGCCGACCGGACCGGGCCGGGCGGGCCGAAGCTCGACTACATCGTCATCCACGACACCGAGGGCTACTACGACCCCTCGGTGCGGCTCGTGCAGGACCCCACGTACCTCGCCTGGAACTACACCATCCGCTCCTCCGACGGCCACGTCGCCCAGCACCTCGACGCCAAGGATGTGGGCTGGCACGCCGGCAACTGGTATGTGAACGCGCACTCCATCGGCGTCGAGCACGAGGGCTTCGCCGGCGGCGCCACCTGGTTCACCGAGTCGATGTACCAGACCTCCGCCGCGCTGGTGAAGCACCTCTCCGGGAAGTACGGCATCCCGCTCGACCGGGCGCACGTCATCGGGCACGACCAGGTGCCGGGGACCGTCCTCGGCGCCACCAAGAGCATGCACTGGGACCCGGGGCCGTACTGGGACTGGGACCACTACTTCGAGCTGCTCGGCGCGCCGATCGGCGGCGGCCGGGCGGCCACGGCCCGGGTCGCGCCCGGCGACGTGGTGGAGGTCCGCACCGGCTACCACGACAACCCGCAGCCCCTGACCGGCTGCGCCGAAGCGTCGCCGCCCTCGCCGGAGTGCGTCGCGGGGGCCGGCACCAACTTCGTCCCGCTCCGTCAGTCGCCGTCCGAGACCGCGCCGCTCGCCGCCGATCCCGCGTGGAAGCCCGGCGGAGAGGCGGGCACGACGTACGTCAGCGACATCAGCGCCCGCGTCGTCTCCGGACACAAGCTCGTCGTCGCGCAGGTGCAGGGCGACTGGCTGGGCGTGTGGTGGGCGGGCTCCCTGGCCTGGCTGCACAATCCCGCCGACCGGCCCGTCGTGGTCCCGGCGTCGGCGAGGACGGTCACCGTGAAGGCGGGAGCGACCGCCCCCGCCGCCGTGTACGGCCGGGCCTACCCCGAGGTGTCCGCCTACAGCGGCACCGGCATCCCCGTGCAGGCGATCTCGCCCCTGGAGTACGCCCTCCCCGGCGGGCAGGCGTACGCCGTGAGCGACGACGACGTCGTCACCGACTACTACCGCGCGACGACGTTCGACGGGTCGGCTCCCGGGGACCGCACCGACCTCAAGGGACAGGACCGCTACTACCAGCTCTGGTACGCCCATCGCCAGGTCTTCGTCCGCGCCGCCGACGTGGACCTGCACGACGCGCGGCCGACGACGGTCACCAACACGGCGCCCCCGGCCGTGCGCGGCGTCCCGAAGGCCGGCCGTACGCTGAGCGCCTCCCCGGGCGCCTGGACGCCGTCGCCCACGCGGATCCGCTATCAGTGGCTGCGCGACGGCGCCGAGGTCGGGGGCGCGACCGGGCGTACCTACCACGTCAGGAGCCGCGACCGCGGCGCCCGCCTGTCCGTACGGGTGACGGCGTCCGCCCGCGGCTACGAGCCGGGCGTCGCCACGTCCGCGGCGACCGCGCCGGTGCGGCCCGCGAAACCCGTGCGGCACGCGAAGCACCCGAAGCCCCCACACCACGGCAAGGCCCGCCGCCACGCCGGGCACCGGCACGTCGTGTGGTCCCGGCGGTAGACGCGCCTGCCGCCCCCGGCCGCGCCGTCGCGCGTCAGGCGCGCCGGGGGTAGGCCGAGGCGAGCTTGCCCGCGGCCTTCCTGGCGAGTTCGAGCGTGTCCTTCCAGTGGTTCCTGCCGCCGCCTGCGCCCTGGACGAGGGCCACGACCGACCGATAGCGGATCACCACGTAGTCGAAGTGGACGAGTTGCGAGCCCTGCCCGGGATACGGCGGGTTCTCGTCGCGGACCTCGAAACCGTACGCCGCGTCGCCGAGGTCGCCGGGAGAACGCTTGGTGATCTCCACCATGTTGCGGGCGTCGCCCGCGCCGTCGCAGGCGGCGGCCACCCGTTTGGCGGCGGAGGTCATCCGCTCGATCTTCGAGGAGCTCCCGGTGTAGACGCGCTCGGCGCCGGAGATCCGCCCGAGGATCCACTGGCTCTTCCCCGCGGTCTCGAACGCGGCGTCGAACTCCCTGGCGGCGGTCACGCAGGCCGCGTCGTTCACGTCGAGGCCCGTCAGGTCGATCCGCCTCAGGGGTATGTCGATCACGCCCCAGCCCTTGCCCAGGTCCTTCTTCGTGAGCAGGACCTTCTTCAGTTGCGTACGGCTCAAGGGCCGGTCGGCGGCCGCGGACGCGGGGGTGACGGTGACGAAAGCGGTGGCGAGCGCCAGCGCGGTCGCGGCGATCCGGGGCAGGTGTCTCATGAGACCGTCCTGTCGGTAGGGGGACTACCGATGATCACATATCCCCGCGGCGGCGGCCGGGATTCGCCGGTCAGCGGCGGTCGAGCCCGGACAGCCGCCAGGCCAGACGCCGCTGGACGGGCGTGCGGCATTGTTTGTCATGCTGCGGACCTCGGTCACCAACGAGGCGGTCGCCGAACGGATGCGGTCCATATTCTCCGCCCAGCTGGTGCCGGTGGCGACGAAGATCTCCGGCGATCACGCCGCCGCCCGGAAGCGCGCGGCACTGGCCGCCAGCCAGATCCTCGGCATGGCACTGTGCCGCTACGTGCTCGCCCTTCCCCCGCTGGGCACGATGACCCGCCAGGAACTCGTCGACTGGCCTGGCCCGGTCGTCCAGCGGTACGTCCCCTCTCCGGCCTGAGGGCGACGGCGCCGGAGCCCGCGAAGCGTCACCGCGCTTGCCCGCCCAGCGCCCCGGCGTCATCCGTCGCCCGCAGCGCACGTGTGCCGATGACGAAGAGCGTGATCCCGCTCACCAGGAGCACGGCCAGTTGCAGGGTCGCCACGAAACCGGTCACGCCGGTCGTGTCCGGGGACAACGTGCCCGCCCGGGCGACGACGGCCGGTGCGGCCAGTATCGCTCCCGCCAGTGCCGCAGGCCCGGGCCGCCTCACCGCCCCGCCCACGGCCACGCACCACACCGTCAGCGCCAGCAGCGACAGGCAGGCGAGACCGGGGGTGTCGACCCACATCCAGGCCTGCATCAGGACCGGCGCCGGGGCCGTCCCGGCTTTCGTCATCGCTCCGAGCACACCGACGACCAGGGAGAGCAGGAGGCCCGCCGCGACCGGAAGCGCGAGCAGGCGCAGCGCCCGCCGCACGGGCAGGCCGGGCGGCGGCGCGTCGCGGTGGAACCCGAGCGCCAGAGCCAGCACCGTGATCACGGCCGGGAGGACCGAACAGGCCCAGCGCACCGCGCTCTCCCACCCGGAAACGGGCGGAGGCACCAGCACGTGCGGCACCACCAGGGCCGCCGCGGCCGCCGCCGTGGCCACGCGGGGTCGCCCGCGCACGAGCGCGCCGAGGCCGGCGGCCCACAGCAGCGGCGTCAGGTCGGCCAGCACGAGCCGCACTCGGTCGGGCGACCCGGGGTCGCCGATGCCCATGACACCGCCGGGGAGCGCGTCCGCGGGGATGGCGTACGTGAGCACCGCCTGCCCGGCGAAGACGCAACCGATCATCGTCCAGAAGACGAGGCCGAGAAGGGCGGCCCGGCGGACCGCCTCGCCCCACAGGTACGACCGGGGCGGCGACCCCGGACCGCCCAGCCGCAGCCGCAGCGCGAGCGCGGCCACGCTGGCGATCTCCAGGAAGCGCGGGCGCTGGTCGTCGTGCCCGGCCCCACCGGGCTGGGCGCCTTCGAGGAAGGCCGAGACCATCTCCTCCTCGCGCTCGGCGCGGTAGGACGCGGGCAGCAGCCGCAGCCACCACCGGTAACGCTCCTCGAGAACGCTCATGCCACCCCTCGCCTCGCGGCTCGCGCCGTGCCTGTCGACGGGCTCCCTCCGCTCGCTCATGCCAGACCTCCCGCCTGCCGCAGCCGCAGCCGCTCGACGGCGCGGCGCGCGTTGTCGGCCAGCCGCACGGCCTCCTCCTCCAGCGCCCCCGCCCCCTCGTCGGTCAGGCGGTAGTAGCGGCGCAGCCGTCCCTGCCGCACCTCCTCGCGGTCCGCCTCCACGAACCCGTCGGCCGCGAGCCGGTCGAGCACGCCGTACAGGGTGCCGACCTTGAGCTGGACGCGCCCTCCGGAGAGCCGCTCGACCTCCTGCGCGATGCCGTAGCCGTGCCGCGGCTCGTCGACCAGTGCGGTGAGAACGAGGAAGGCGGGTTCCGTCATCGCTCGTGCTGTCATGCCTCCAGAATATATCGGCAAACATGATATTCAAGCGCGCCGTACATCTCTTCGAGAACCAGCAGCGATTTGCCTAAAGGTGTTAGGCAGATCCATAATAAGTTTAGGCAAAGCAGGGAGAGGGTTATGGTGCGGGCGGGACTGACCACGGAACGCCTGATCGGGGCGGGGGCGGAGCTGGCCGACGAGGTCGGCTTCGACCAGGTGACGATCTCGGCGCTGGCCCGGCGGTTCGGCGTCAAGGTCGCGAGTCTCTACTCACATCTGAAGAGCTCCGAGGACCTGAAGACCGGGATCGCCCTGTTCGCGCTGGAGGAGCTCGCCGACCGAGTCGCCGACGCGCTGGCCGGGCGCGCCGGCAAGGACGCCCTGGCCGCCTTCGCGGACGCCTACCGCGGCTACGCCCGGGAGCATCCGGGCCGCTACGACGCCGCCCGTCTCAGGCTCGACCCCGAGACGGCGGCCGCCAGCGCCGGCGTCAGGCACGCACAGATGACGCGGGCCATCCTGCGCGGCTACGACATCGCGGAGCCGGACCAGACACACGCGGTCCGGATGCTGGGCAGCGTCTTCCACGGCTACGTCAGCCTGGAGATGAGCGGAGGCTTCAGCCACACCGCCGTCGACCCGGAGGAATCCTGGTCCTGGATCGTGGACTCCCTCGACACCCTGCTGCGCAACCGGACCACGCCCTGACCGCCAGGGCCGCACAGACGCGGCGGAACACGCCGGCGACCCGATCAACAGGCTGAGGACATGAGCATCGAGCACGACTGGATCACCACACCCGTCACCCAGGACGTCCTGCGCGGCGTCCTCGACGTGGAACGCACGGCGCACGGCCTGCTGCCGCACCGGCTGCCCGCCTGGGCTCGCCGGCAGATCCCCGACGGGCAACTGGCCATGGCCGAGGCCCAGCCGTCCGGCGTACGCCTGGCGTTCCGGACCCGGGCCACCACCATCGAACTGGACACGTTGCCGACCAAGAGGGCCTACCGGGGTCTCCCGGCCCCTGCGGACGGCGTATACGACCTGCTCGCCGACGGCCGCCTCACGGCCCAGGCCACCGTGACCGGCGGCAACGTCCGCGTGATCGACATGGCCACGCAGTCGGCCGAGCTGCGCGAAGGACCTCCCGGCACCGCCCGCTTCGCCGATCTTCCCGCGCGTGACAAGAACGTCGAGATCTGGCTTCCTCATACGGAGATCACCGAGCTGATCGCGCTGCGCACCGACGCCCCGGTCGAGCCGGCGCCGGACAGCGGACTCAGGGCGTGGCTGCACCACGGCAGTTCCATCAGCCACGGCTCGAACGCCGCCCACCCGACCGCCATCTGGCCGGCCCTGGCCGCCGCCCTGGGCGGAGTGGAACTGATCAATCTGGGGTTCGGCGGCAGCGCGCTGCTCGACCCGTTCACCGCCCGCGCGATGCGGGACACCCCCGCCGACCTGATCAGCGTCAAGATCGGCATCAACATCGTCAACGGCGACGTGATGCGCCTGCGCGCCTTCACCCCCGCGGTCCACGGCTTCCTCGACACCATCCGCGAGGGGCATCCAGCCACGCCGCTGCTGGTCGTGTCCTCCATCCTGTGCCCGGTCCAGGAGGACACCCCCGGCCCGCTCGCGCCCGACTTCGATGGCGGGGCCGTGCGATTCAAGGCCACGGGGGATCCCGCCGAGCGCGCCGCCGGGCGTCTCACGCTCAACGTCATCCGCGACGAACTCGCCCGGATCGTCCGGCAGCGGGCGGTCGACGACCCGAACCTGCACTACCTCGACGGCCGCGACCTCTACGGCGAGGCGGACTACGCGGAACTGCCGCTGCCCGACGAGGTGCACCCCGACCCCGCGGGACATCGCCGAATCGGCGAGAACTTCGCCCGCCTCGTCTTCGGCCCCGGCGGCCCGTTCGCCGTCACGACCGGCTGACCGGACTCCCGCCCTGATGTGCCCGGCGGGAAATGTGCTGTTACGGTAGGCCGCGGTGTGCCGGGAAGTCGGGTCGGCGAGGTGATCGCGTTGCCCGCACGGAGGTTCTCGGTGGTACTGCAAACGGCCCGGCAGGGCGGCGGACACGGCCGCGAGGACAGCCGCGCAGGCGCGGAGCGACCGACATGAGATTGTTCTGGGCCGCCCTGGGGCGATTCCACCATCCGGCGCAGGTCATCACGACGGTGTTCGGGGCGGCGGTCCTCCTGGGGACCGCCCTGCTGTCCAGTCCGCTCGCCACCACCTCGGGGGAGCCCGCGGACTGGATCACCGCCTTGTTCACCGCGACCTCGGCGGTGTGCGTGAACGGGCTGACCGTCGTCGACACGGCCACGCACTGGTCGGCGTTCGGCGAGGTGGTCATCGCCGCCCTGATCCAGGTGGGCGGCCTCGGCATCATGACCCTCGCGACCGTCTTCACCCTGCTCGTCTCCCGCAGGCTGGGCCTGCGGGCCCGGCTGTCCGCCCAGGCCGAGACCAAGGTGCTCAACGGCAGCGACCTGCGGCGCGTGGTGGGCAAGGTCGTCGTGTTCAACCTGCTCTGCGAGGCCGTCACGGGGACCGTTCTCACGCTCAGATTCGTGCTCGGGTACGGCGAGCCCGTCGGGCGCGGCCTTTATCTGGGCCTGTTCCACGCGGTCTCCTCGTTCAACAACGCCGGGTTCGCGCTGTGGCCCGACAGCCTCGTCAGGTTCGCCGCGGATCCGTGGATCTGCCTGACCGTCGCGGCGGCGGTCATCGTGGGCGGGCTCGGCTACCCCGTGGTGTTCGAGCTGCGCCGGTCCTGGCGCCGCCCCGGGCGCTGGTCGCTGCTCACCCGCATCACGCTCACGGTCACCACCGTCCTGCTGGCCGGCGGCACGCTGGTCTTCCTCGTCACGGAGTGGACCAATCCCCGCACGCTCGGCCCCATGGACGGGCAGGGCAAGCTGCTGGCCGCCTTCTTCACGGCCGTCATGCCGCGCAGCGCGGGGTTCAACAGCCTCGACATCACGCAGATGCACCCGTCCAGCTGGCTGGTCACCGAGCTGCTGATGTTCGTCGGCGGCGGCAGCGCGGGCACCGCGGGCGGCATCAAGGTCACCACGCTGGGCCTGCTCACGTTCATCGTCTGGGCGGAGCTGCGTGGCGAGAGCCGGGTGAACATCGGCCACCGCCGTCTCACCGAGGCGGCGCAGCGGCAGGCGGTCGCGGTCACCGTGCTGAGCGTGGGCCTGGTCGCGCTCTTCACCTACGTGCTGCTGGTGCTGACACCGCACGCCCTCGACCGGGTGCTGTTCGAGGTCATCGCCGCCTTCGGGACGGCGGGCCTGTCCGTGGGCGTCGCCTCCGCCGCCTCCCCCGCCGCGCAGGTGCTGCTCACACTGCTGATGTTCGTCGGCCGGATCGGCCCGCTCACCCTCGGCTCCGCACTGGCGCTCAAGGAGCGCATCCGCCGCTATGAATTACCGGAGGAGGACGTCATCGTTGGCTGACATGAGGAACGACCCCGTCGCGGTGATCGGTCTCGGCCGCTTCGGCACCGCGCTCGCCCTGGAGCTCGTGCGGCGCGGCACCGAGGTGCTGGCCATCGACCACCGCCCCAAGGTGGTGCAGAGCCTCTCGGGCCAGATCACCCACATCGCCACGGCCGACGCCACCGATCCCGAGGCGTTGCGCCAGCTCGGCCTGCCGGACTTCTACCGCGCGGTGTGCGCCATCGGCAGCGACCTGGAGGCGAGCATCCTCACCTCGTCGCTGCTGGTGGAAATGGAAATCGACGACATCTGGGCCAAGGCCGTCAGCCAGCAGCACGGCCGCATCCTCAGCCGGATCGGCGTCCAGCACGTGGTCTTCCCCGAATACGACATGGGCGAGCGCGTGGCTCACCTGGTGAGCGGGCGGATGCTCGACTACATGGAGGTCGACGAGAACTTCGCGCTGGTCAAGACCCTCCCGCCCAAGGAGTACGTCGGAGTTCCCCTCGGCGAGTCCAGCCTGCGCCGCAAGTATGGGGTGACGGTGGTCGCGGTCAAGCGGCCGGGCGAGGAGTTCACCTACGCCACCGCCGAGACCGAACTCAGCTATGGCGACGTCATCCTCGTGTCCGGCCGTACGGACCGGGTCGAACGCTTCGCGGAATTGCCGTGACAGCACCGTGACGGTGCGGAGCGAAGGCCGGATGTCCGGCTTTACCGGCCAGCACGCCACGAAATGGAGTAACCTCACTACTCAAAGTGATCAGTGGGCGTGCCACGACCCGACCGACCGGCCCGAATTGGTGGATCAGTCGCGGATGATCGGGAGTGCCCCGGTCACAAAACGGGAAGGAGTAAAGCCATCAGAAAAGGAATCATGTGCTGACGTGGGGGCCGGCAATGGAGTCGCGATGAGTTCCCAGAGCCTCCTGCGCGCGTTGCCGTTCATCGCGATACTCCTCGTCATCATCGTCGACCTCATCACGGGGCCGGGTGTGGGCTTCCTGCCGCTCCTCACCCTGGGCCCGGCCTTCGCCTCGGTTGCGGGCGGCGTGCGCCGCACGGCCCTGGTGGGGGTGCTGGCCCTGGTCATCTGTCTCCCCCTGGCCCAGTACGACGGTCTTCTCGGCAGGCGCCAGAACAACCTCACCATCGCGGCGATCGTCGGCGTCACCGCCGCGAGCATGCTGGCCAGCAGGCTGCGAAACCGGCGCGAGCGCGAGCTGGCCAACCTCCGCCTGGTCGCCGAGGCCGCCCAGCGCGTGCTGCTGCGCCCGGTCCCCCGCCGCGCCGGCGACCTTCGGGTGGCGCTCTCCTACACCTCCGCCGCCGCCGAGGCCCAGATCGGCGGGGACCTCTACGAGGTGGTCACCGCCCCCGAGGGCGTACGCATCCTGATCGGCGACGTGCAGGGCAAGGGCCTGGAGGCGGTGGAGACGGCGGCGTGGGTGCTCGGCGCCTTCCGCGAGGCGGCCTACGACCAGTCCGAACTCCCCGGGGTGGTCGAGCGCGTGGAGACCAGCCTGGCCCGGCACCTGAGCGGCGAGAAGTTCGTCACCGCCATATTCGCCGAGGTCCACGACGGGGAGATCTCCCTGCTCAACTGCGGCCACCCCGCCCCTTTGGTGCTGCGGCGCGACGGCGGCGTCCACTTCGCCGAGCCGCAGGAGGAGGCCCTTCCCCTCGGGCTCGGCATGCTCGGCGCGCCTCGCCCGAAGCCTCACCGGGTGCCGTTCGGGGACGGCGACCAGATCCTCTTCTACACCGACGGCGTGGTGGAGGCCCGGGACCGGGACGGCCGTTTCTATCCGCTCAAGGAGCGGGCGCACATGCTGCGGGGCGACGATCCCCAGGCGGCCCTCGACGAACTGCGCGGCGACCTGCTGCGCCACGTCGGCGGACCGATCCCCGACGACGCCGCCATGCTCCTGCTGCGCCGACACCCCGGATAAGCCCGGCACCCCGGATAGGCCTGCCATCCCGCCTGACCCCGGCACCCCGGTTGAGCCCGGCACCCCGGGCCGAGCCGCGACCTCACTCGGGGTGCTCACCTCTGGCGCGGTCGCGGAGCCTGCCCACCAGCGTGGCGGCGGCCTGGCCGACCCTGCGGGGCACGGCGTGCGCCGGGCTGGCCGCGAAGCTCGACTCGTCCAGCATGTCCTTGACCATCTGCAGGGCGATGCGGTTGCGGTTCGGCGTGCCCTGCACCAGGGCCTCGGTCAGCTTCTGCACCTGGTGGCTCTTCACCTTGGCCGGCAGCGGAGGCTCGTGCTGGTCGACCAGGCACTCGACGATGACCGGGCCGTCCCAGGACAGCGCCTCGTACATCTGGTCGGCGCAGCTCCTTGGGTCCGTGATGCACATGCCCCGGGCGCCGCACGCCTCGGCGAATTTCACGAAGTCCATCGGGGCGAGGTTGACGCCATACTCGGGGTTGCCGAGGAACACCATCTGCTCCCACTTGATCAGGCCGAGGGAGTTGTTCTTCGCCACCACGATCTTGATGGGCAGGTCGTGCTGCACGGCGGTGAGGAAGTCGCCAAGCTGCATCGTCAGCGACCCGTCCCCGGTGAAGGCGACCACCTGCCGTCCCGGGTAGGCGACCTGCGCGCCGATGGCGTACGGCAGGCCGGCCGCCATGGAGCAGTTCGTGCCGGAGAAGCTGAACATCTGCCCCCGGCGGATCTTGATCTGCCGGGCCGCCCAGCTCGTGACCGTGCCCGAGTCGCCGCACACGATGGCGTCCGGCCTGAGCGCGCCGTTCAGCGCCCAGGCGGGCACCTGCGGCTTCATCGGCGTGTCGGTGCGGGTGCCGCGCTCCTCCAGGAGCCGCCACCACTCGCGCATGCCCTGCTGGGCCCTGGCCAGGAACGACCTGTCCTCGTTGCGGGTCAGCAGCGGCAGGAGCTCGGCCAGGGTGGCCCGCGCGTCGCCGGCCAGCGGCACGTCCACCGGGTAGCGCAGGCCGAGCCGTTCTGGCCTGTCGTCGATCTGCACGCAGGCGGCCTGCCCCGGCGCGGGATAGAACTCGATGTACGGCATGGTGGACCCGACGATCAGCAGCGCGTCGCACTCCTCCATCGCGTCCTCGCTCGGACGGCTGCCGACCAGGCCGATGGGCCCGGTGGTGTACGGGCTGTCGTCGGGCACGCAGTCCTTGCCCAGCTGGGCCTTGACGATCGGCGCGCCGAGCTTCTCCGCGACCGCCTCGAGTTCGTCCACCGCGCCGCGGGCGCCCGCTCCGGCGAGGATGACCGGCCTGCTCCGCCCCGACAGCACCCGCGCGGCCGCGTCGAGGTCCTGGCGGCGCGGCACCCGAATCGGCGGACGGTACGCGGTGGAGGTGTGGCCCTCGACGTTGCGCCGGAAGCGGCTGCCCGAGCTCGCCGGGGCCGCCTGGTAGTCGATCGGGAACGTGAGGTGGGCCGGGCCGCGCTGGGTCAGCGCCGTGCGCACGGCGTAGTCGGTGACGTTGACGACGTGCGCCGGCCCCATGATGCGCTGGTTGTACAACGCGACGTCGTCGAACATGTAGTCGGTGTTGACGTCCTGCAGATAGCTCGTGCCGACGAGGTCGTGATAGGTCATGCCGCTGATCGCCAGGAGCGGCGCCTGGTCGGTGCGCGCGTCGAGCAGCCCGTTGAGCAGGTGGGCCGCGCCGGGACCCGAGGTCGCGAAGCACACACCGAGCCGCCCGGTGAACTTGGCGTAGCGGACCGCCGCCATCGCGGCCACCTCCTCGTGGCGGCAGTGGATGTAGCGCAGGTCCGCCCTGCGGTTGTGCAGGGCGTCCATGAAGCCGTTGATGCCGTCGCCCGGCAGCCCGAAGACGACGTCCACTCCCCACTGGATCAGCCGGTCGACGAGGACGTCCGCGGCGGTGAGCTCATCGCCCATGATGGGTCTCCCTCGATGGAACGCGTACGCGCCGCCTGGCGGCGAGTGCCGCCGCGACGGCGACGGCGGCGCCCGCGCCGCCGGCGACAAGCGCGCGCAGGCCCCGATGTCCGCCGCCTCCGTCTCCGGCGGCATGATCGGCGGCGCTGCCGACGGCGCCGTCGACGGTGTGGCCGACGGGCCCCAGCTCGCCCTCGCGGATCGCGAGCGCGAGCACCTGGGCCAGGTGCAGGGGCCTGCGGCCGGTGCCCGCGGTGATCTGGCCGCGGCAGCTGAACCCGTCGGCGACGATCAGCGTGCCGGGATCGGCGGCGCGCACCTTCGGAAGCAGCACCCGCTCCCCCGCCGCCATCGACACCGCGTAGTGCTCGCCGGCCTCGTAGCCGAAGCCGCCGGCCATGCCGCAGCATCCGGAGTCCGGGATCTCCACGTCCAGTCCCATGTCGCGCAGCAGCGCGCGCTCGGCGTCGAAGCCCATCACCGCGTGGTGGTGACAGTGCACCTGGACGAGCGCCCGGCGCCGCAGCCGGGGCAGCGGCCAGCCCGGCGCGTGCCGGGTGAGGAACTCCGACAGCAGGTAGCTGTTCGCGTGCAGCCGCCGCGCGTCGAGGTCGTCGGGCAGCAGGTTGGTCAGCTCGTCGCGGAAGACGGCCAGACAGCTCGGCTCCAGGCCGACCACCGGGATCCCGGCCTCGACGAGCGGGCCGACCGCGTCGAGCACCCGGCGCAGGTAGCGCCGCGCGAGCGTGAGCATCCCGTAGTCGTACAGCGGGCGGCCGCAGCACAGCGGGCCCTCGGGCACGATGACGTGGAACCCGGCGGACTCCAGCACGTCCACGGCCGCGACCCCCACCTCCGGCTGGAAGTGCTCGGTGAAGGTGTCCGGCCACAGCAGGACCGGCGGCCCGCCCGGGTTGCGCGGCACGTGACCGGCCATGAGGCGGCGGAACGTGCGGCGCGCGAAACGCGGCGCGTCACGCTCGGGCGCGATCCCGGTGGCCAGCTTCGCCAGCCGGCCGAGCACCGGCGCGTGGGTGACGGCGTTGGCCAGGCGCGGGACCCGCGAGGCCAGCCGGGCCCACACGTCGATCAGCCCCAGCGCGTACGCCTGCCGGGGCCGCGGCCGGCCGGCGTAGTAGTGGTGGAGGAACTCCGCCTTGTAGGTGGCCATGTCCACCTGCACCGGGCAGTCGCTCCTGCATCCCTTGCAGGCCAGGCAGAGGTCGAGGGCCTCGCGTACGGCCTCGCTGCGCCAGCGGCCCTCGACGGGGCCCGCGCTCTCGGCCATCTCCTGCAGCAGCCGGGCCCGGCCCCGGGTGGAGTGCTTCTCCTCCCGGGTCACCATGAAGCTCGGGCACATCACCCCGCCGGACAGGTGGCGGCACTTGCCGACGCCGAAGCAGCGGCCGGCCGCCTCGGTGAAGCTGCCGCCGTCGAGCGGGTAGCCGAAAACGTGCTCCAGGTCGCGCGGCCGGTACGCCGGCCCCTCACGCAGGTGCGCGTCCAGCGGGTAGGGGTCGATGAGTTTGTGCGGGTTCATCCGGCCGTCGGGGTCCCAGACGCGCTTGAACTCCTCGAACGCCCGCATCAGCTCGGGCGGGAACATGCGCGGCCACAACTCGGCCCGTCCGTGCCCGTCCCCGTGCTCCCCCGACAGCGACCCGCCGTACGCGACGACGAGGTCGGCGGCCTCCTCCATGAAACGCCGGAAGGCCCGGACGCCGCCGAGGCTGCGCAGGTCGAAGTCGATGCGGCTGTGCACGCATCCCTGGCCCCAGTGACCGTAGAAGACGGCGTCGTAGCCGTGCCGGTCGAGCAGGCGCAGGAAGTCGCGCAGGTAGGGCCCGAGGACGTCCGGGTGGACGGCGGCGTCCTCCCAGTTGGGCCAGCCGCCGTGGCCGCCCAGCCCCACGGGCATGCGGGCGGTGCCGGCGGAGTGGCGCCGTATCTCCCACACCGCGGTCTCGTCGGCCGGGTCGTCGTAGAACCTGCAGCTCGGGCCGTGCGGGCGCGACCGTACGGCGCGGACCAGCCGCGCGGCCCGCGCGTCGGCCTCGCGCTGGGTCTCGCCGCCGAACTCCGTCAGCAGCCAGGCCCTGCCTGGCGGCAGCAGGTCCTCGCCGCCGAGGCGGAAACCCTTGGCCTGGAGATTGGTCACGACGTGGCGGCTGGTGAACTCCAGCCCGATGGCCCCGAACCGCAACAGCCAGGGCACGTCGTCGCCGGAGGAGGGGATGTCGGGGTAGCCGAGCACGACGAGCGCACGGAAGGGGGGCAGCCGCACCAGCCGGCAGGTCGCGTCGAGGGTCAGCGCCAGCGTGCCCTCCGAACCCACCAGCGCCCGCGCGACGTGGAACCCGTTCTCCGGCAGCAGCGCGTCGAGGTTGTAGCCGGACACCCGGCGGGGGATGTCGGGCAGGCCCCGGCGGATCGCGTCGCCGTAGGTGTCGCGGATGTGACGCAGCCCGGCGTAGATCGCGCCACGCCGCCCGCCGGCCGCGATGACGCACTCCAGCTCGTCCTCGCCGGTCGCGCCGACCCGCATGCGGGTGCCGTCGTAGGTGACGATCTCCAGCTCCTCGACGTTGTCGACGGTCTTGCCCGCCGTCACCGAGTGGACGCCGCAGGAGTTGTTGCCGACCATGCCGCCGATCGTCGCGTGGTCGTGGGTCGCGGGGTCCGGGCCGAAGGTCAGGCCATAGCGCGCCGCGGCGTCCCTGAGCTCGTCGCAGATGACGCCGGGCTGCACCCGCGCGGTGCGGCGCAGGGGGGTGAGCTCGGCGATCCGGTCCATGTGGCGGGTGAAGTCGAACACCACGGCGCCGTTGACGGTCTGCCCGGTCAGCGAGGTGCCGCAGCCGCGGGCGAGCACGGGGGCGCCGAAGCGGCGGCACACCTCCAGTGCGGCCTCGACGTCGGCGGCGTCCCTGGGCGTCACCACGCCGATCGGCACCTGCCGGTAGACCGACGCGTCGTAGGCGTACATGGCCCGGTCGCCGCCGCCGAACCCGACTTCGCCCGCGACGGCCTCGCCGAGCCGGTCGCGCAGCTCCACGGCGTACGCGGGCAGCGGCGGGTTCCTGGCCTCCCCCGCCCCCGGCCACGCCCGGGACGGCGCCGACGGCTCCGGTCTCGGGAAGACACGGGTCATGTCCGCCTCCTCGCGGATCGCCGGCCGGGCGGACGCGTGCGCCACGGCCCGGCGGCAGCGTGTGCGGCGGCCTCCCGCGCGACCCTTCCCGCCGAGCGCGGGCAGGACCGCGGTGACGGGTAAAAGCGCGGCGGGGATTCCCCAATGCGGGTGCTGCGGGTCTGCTCCACACAAAGCCGCTGTGACCTGGGCTTTCGTTTACGCGTATGGCGGGCGGGAAGGGCCCACCGGGCGAGCCGTTCGATGCCGTGGGGTCCTTCGGACGCGGTGGGTCGTTCCATACCGGAGTCGATGATGAACGTGCACAGCAACGCGGTGAAGAACGCGGGCGACACCCTGGCGTCGGCGATCGGCAGCGTCGCGGGCGCCGTGGCCGACCCGAAGGGCGCCCTCAAGCAGGCCAAGTCGGTCATGTCGTCGCCGAAGCCGCTCGCCGTCGCCGCCGCCCTGGTCGCCGCGTACGCCCTCGGCTGGCGGTGCGGTCACAGATCCGCGCCCGGGGGACGCGGAGTGCGGGGCCGTTGAGAGGAGGCGCAGATGACCGAGATCGTGGGTGAGAGTCTGGCCCGGCGGCTGGTGGAGTGGGGGGTCGACACGATCTTCGGGCTCCCGGGTGACGGGATCAACGGCCTGATGGAGGGCTTCCGCCGGCACCGGGAGAAGCTGCGGTTCATCCTGGTGCACCACGAGGAGGCGGCCGCGTTCATGGCGACCGGCTACGCGAAGGCGACCGGCCGCCTCGGGGTGTGCGCCGCGACCTCGGGGCCGGGCGCCATCCACCTGCTGAACGGCCTGTACGACGCCAAGCTCGATCACGTGCCCGTGCTGGCCCTGACCGGCATGCAGGAGACCTCGGTCCTGGGGACCCACTACCAGCAGGAGGTGCACCTCGACCGCCTCTACCAGGACCTCGCCGCCTACAACCTGATGATCACCAATCCGCAGCAGATGCCCGGCGTGGTGGACCTGGCGGTGCGCAACGCGCTGACCAAGCGGACGGTGTCGCACCTGACCTTCCCCAACGACATCCAGGTGGCGCCCGCGAGCGAGGACCCCTACCGGCACATCGGGCCCGGCACCCCGCCCGCGAGCCTGACGACCTGCTCCCTCCCGCCGCTGCGGCCGGTCGAGGAGGACCTGACCAGGGCGGCCGAGGTGCTGCGGCAAGGCCGGAAGACCGCCATGCTCGTCGGCGTCGGCGCGCGGCACGCCCGCGAGGAGGTGCTCGCCGTCGCGGACACGCTGGCCAGCCCGATCGTCAAGACCCTCCCCGGGAAGTTCGTCGTGCCCGACGACCACCCGCTCACCACCGGCGGGCTCGGCCTGCTCGGCACCGCGCCGAGCGAGGAGCTCATGGAGGAGTGCGACACGCTGATCATGATCGGCACGTCCTTCCCGTACGGGAAGTACCTGCCGCCCGACGGCCAGGCCCGGGTGGTACAGATCGACACCGATCCGACCCTGCTCGGCATCCGCCGGCCCACCCAGGCCCCGGTCGCCGCCGACGCCAAACTGGCGTTGCAGGCGCTGCTGCCGATGCTCGAACCGGCGAAGGACCGGTCGTTCCTGGAGAAGTACCAGCACAGGATGGACAGCTGGCGGGAGGACATGAAGGCGCTGCAGGACCCCTCGCGCGAGCCCGTCGCGCCGCAGTACCTCATGGGCTGCGTCGACGAGGCGGCCTCCGACGACGCCGTCCTCACCTGCGACTCCGGGACCATCGCGACGTGGGCCGCGCGGCACTGGACGATCCGCGGCGGGCGGGAGTTCTACCTGTCGGGCAACCTCGCCACGATGGCCCCGGGCCTGCCGTACGCCATCGGGATGCAGCACGCCTTTCCCGGCCGTCAGGTGATCGCTTTCGTGGGCGACGGGGGATTCGCCATGCTCATGGCCGACTTCCTCACCGCCGTGCGGCACGACCTGCCCGTCAAGGTTGTGATCAACAACAACAACAGCTACGGGCAGATCCTGTGGGAGCAGATCATCCTCGGCTACCCCGAGTACGCCGTGCGGCACCGGCAGCCCGAGGCCGACTTCTCCGCCTGGGCCCGCGCCTGCGGCGCGTACGGCGCGAAGATCAAGGACCCGAAGGACCTGCCGGGCGCCGTCCGCGAGGCCCTGGCGCACGACGGGCCCGCCCTGGTGGACTGCGACGTCAACCCGAACGAGCCGCCCATGCCCGGCAAGGTCAAGTACGAGCAGGCAAAGCACTTCACCGAGGCGTTCCTGCGCGGCCAGCCGCACAAGGTGGGCACCCTCGCCACGGTGGCCCGCGACAAGTTCAACGAACTGCTGTCGTGAGGGCCGTGCCCTTATCCCCGGCTCTGCATCGGTCCGCGCTCGGGGCGGAGTGTCGTGCTCCACAGCACCGCGGAACGGGCGTCGCGCAGCCGTACCGTCAGGTCGCCGCTCGGGCCGTCGATCTCGATCTCGCCGAAGTGCTGGAAGCCCTCCATCGGGGACGCGTTCGCCTGCGGCGGCGCGTGCACGAACTCGGCGCGGGGCCCGAACGTGCCGTCGAGCACGTTGGGCCCGAACGCTCCGGCGTTGAGCGGACCGGATACGAACTCCCAGAACGGGTCGAAGTCCGTGAAAGCCGCGCGCGCGGGGTCGTAGTGGTGCGCGGCGGTGTAGTGCACGTCGGCGGTGACGAACACGATCCCGCTTACGCCGCGCCGCTGAGCCGTGCGCAGCACCTCGGCGAACTCCAGCTCGCGCCCGAGCGGTGCGCCCGCGTCGCCCTGGGCCACTCCCTCCTGCGCCGTGGCCCCGTCGGGGACCACGAGGCCGAGCGGCAGGTCGGCCGCGATGACCTTCCAGGTCGCGCGGCTCCTGCTCAGGCCGTCGATCAGCCAGCGCCGCTGCCGGTCGCCGAGCAGGCCGCGGCGCGGGTCGGCGTAGCGGTTGTCGTCGTTGGGGTCCTTGTGGGTCCGCATGTCCAGGACGAAGACGTCCAGGTGGCGGCCGTAGGACAGCGTGCGGTAGACCCGGTCATCGCCGATCGGCACCCACTCGTGGAAGGCCTGCCGGGCGCGGGCGGCGAGCACGTCGACGTTCTTCTCGGTGTAGCGGGCGTCGTCGAGGATCTGGCCGGGGTACCAGTTGTTGCGGACCTCGTGGTCGTCCCACTGGTTGATCTGCGCCACCTCGGCGGCGAGCGCACGATAGTTGACGTCCAGCAGGTTGTACGCGAACTGCCCGCGATACTCGGCGAGCGTCTCCGCGACCTTGGACTTCTCCGGGGTCGTGACGTTGCGCCAGACCCGGCCGTCCGGCAGCGTCACGGTCTCGGCGAGCGGGCCGTCGGAGTAGACGGTGTCGCCGCTGCACAGAAAGAAGTCCGGGCCCAGGCGGCGCATCTCCTCGAAGATGGTCATGCCGCCGATGTCCGGGTTGATCCCCCAGCCCTGGCCGACGATGTCCCCGGACCAGACGAATCGCACATCGGCGCGCTGGTTCTCCCTCGGCGCGGTGACCAGCGATCCGCTCACGGGCTTGCCGGCCGCGCCGCGCTCGTCCTCGACTCGCACGCGGTAGTGGATCCGCCGGCCCGCGGGCAGTCCACGCAGGCGCACCCGTCCGGTCAGATCGGTGTCCGGAGTGAGCCAGGGTCCCCGGATGGTCTCGGCGTTGCGCAGGTCCGGACGGATGCCGTACTCGACGACGAGCCGCCCCGGCCGATCCGCGCGGCCCCAGACGACCGCCGAGTCCATCGTCGCGTCGCCGCTCTGCACGCCGTGGCCGAGCTCGGGCCGGCCGGAGACGACGTACGCGGGCGCCGTGGCGCGCGCCGGCACGGCCCCCAGCACGGGCGGCACGGCGAGGCCGCCACCGAGCACGATGCCCGCGCGAAGGAGCGTTCTTCTCTCAAGGGAGGTCATGCCGCTTATCTGTAACGCGTTCGGACAGCCACCCGACGAACGGCACATTACGGATGGCAAAAATGCTCACCCCAGCGGGCCCGAGGGTCGTGGAACGAACCATGTGCGAGCTCTGCCGATTCAGCCTCTGAGTGAGGAAGCACACACGTCCCGGCCGTACGAACATTTCGAAGTTTTTGGAACTAAATGCGGGGCCAAGCGGTTGCAACCGTTCGATACATCTCGAACGGTAAGCCGGTTGGAGCCACGATGACAAGTCGCTTGCACGAACGACAGCACGCCCTCGACACCCCGGCGGTGAGACGTCGCAGGCTCGCGGCGCTGCCGCGCTCCGCCGCCTTCTGGCTGGTGGCGGGCACCACCGCCATCCTGCTGTCCGCCTCGAGCGCGCCGAGCCCCCTCTATCCCGTGTACCAGGCCGAGTTCGGCTTCAGCGCCCTCACGCTGACGGCGATCTTCGCCGTCTACGTGCTCGCGCTGCTGGTCAGCCTGCTCACGGTCGGACGGCTCTCCGACTTCCTCGGCCGCCGTCCGGTCCTCGCCGCGGCGCTGGTCACCGAAGCGGCCGCGATGGCCGTCTTCCTCGACGCGCACGGCGTCACCGCCCTCTTCGCCGCCCGCGTCATCCAGGGCCTCGCGACCGGCGCCGCTGTCGGTGTGGTCGGCGCGTACCTGCTCGACCTGCAACCCGCCGACGGCTCGCGGCTGGGATCGCTCGTCAACGGCGCAGCCACTACCGGAGGCTTGAGCATCGGCACAATCGGGAGCGGTGTGTTGATCCAGTACGCACCGCACCCGACCCGGCTGATCTTCGTGGTTCTCACCGCGGCGTTCATCGGCCTCGCCGTCGCGACGGCGGTGCTTCCCGAGACCGTCGCTCGGACCCCCGGCGCCGCCGCCGCGCTACGGCCGAAGGTGCTCGTCCCCGCACCGGCCAGGCGTGCGTTCCTGCGCGCGGCCCCCGTCATGATCTCCACCTGGATGCTCGGCGGACTGATTTTCTCCGTCGGGGCCTCGCTGCTCGCCGCGGTGTTCGACGAGCACGACCACGCGGCGGTCGGCCTCACGCTCGGAGCGCTCGCCGCAGTCTCGGCGCTGGCGTCCGTGCTGCTCAGGAAGCGCGCACCGGAGCGCCTGCAGCGTGAGGGAACGCTGCTGCTCCTCCTCGGGACGCTCCTGCTGATCCTCGCCGTGGCGTCGTCCTCGCTGACCGTCTTCGTCGCGGCGGTGCTCGTCGCCGGCGTCGGGTGGGGGCCGGCCTACCTCGGTGCCTTCCGGACGGTCAGCCAGCTCGCGGCACCGCATGAGCGAGCCGCGCTGATCTCGGCGATCTACGTAGTCAGCTACCTGGCCTTCAGTATCCCGGCGTTGATCGCCGGGGTGGCCATCACCACGCAGGGCCTGCGGGGAACCTCACTGGTCTACGGTGGCGTGGTCGCCCTCGTGGCCGCCGGCACCCTCGTCTATGAGGGGCTGCGCCGGCGCAAGCCGACCGGTTCGTGACGGCGGCCGTGAAGGGGGCTGTGAAGAAGACTGGGCGGTGTCCGCGTACCCCGCCCCTCCGCCTGCGGCCGGCCCCCACCCCGGCCGCGGGACTGACCGATGACCGTGTGCGTCAGTTCCCGTTCTTGGACGTCGCGTCGCCGGACATGAGCAGACAGGACGGCGTCTTGAAGACGACGCCGTCGAGGAAGTTGCCGACCGCCGGGTTCCCGCCGGCAGCCGACACCGATTCGAAGGCGAAGCGGGTGACGGTCTGCCCCGCGGGCACGACATAGGTGCCGGTGTAGTGACCCCAGGCGGTGTCGCCGTCGGAGATGTCAGGGGAGGCGGCCCCGTCGGGGGTCTGCGTGGTGGTGGCCCCCGGCGCGCCGATGAGGACCTGCATCACGTCGGTTCCCGCCCGGCCCCGGTGATACAGCGACCATGTCATCACGGTTCCCGGAACGGTGGGGACGTCCTGGTAGAGCGTGGAGCGCTCGTTGGCGTTGAGTTCCGCGAACTGCCCGCCGTCGGCGGCCGGGACCCCACTGGCGCTGTTCCAGAACTCCAGCTTGCGGTCGGAGGCGGTGGTGTGCCAGCCGACGCCCGGGTTGGTGGAGGCGTCGGGGATGTTCCAGTCGTAGCGGGCCACGGCAGGTGTCTCGAAGCTGCCGTTCACCAGGTTGACGGGCGCCCGGGTGCAGACCACGGCGACGGTGACGGTGGCGGTGCTGGTGCCGCAGGCGGTGTCGATGGTGTAGGTGAAGGTGTCGGTGCCGGCGCGATCCTTGTCCGGGGTGTAGATCAGCTTGTCGCCCGAGATGGTCACTTTGCCGTAGGCCGGCTGGGTGACACCGCTGATCGTCGGTGACGTCCCGGTGTCGTTTGCCAGCACGGGCACGGTGACGGCCGTGTTCTCCGTGGTGGAGGCGGTGTCGTCGGCGGCGTTGGCAGGCGAGATGGAACTTCCGCTGACGATCCGGATGGGCGGGGCGGCGGTGTTGTCGCCGAGCTGGCCCGGGAAGGCGATGACGCTGCTGATGCCGCTCGGCCGGATGGTCATGCTGCGCCCGACGGTGCCGGGGTTGACGCGGAAGGTGATGACCGTCGGTCCCGGGTCGGTCTTGGTGCCCGGCGACCGGACGCTCAGGGTGTTGCCGCTGAGGGTGCCGTTGCTGACCGGCCCGACGACGGTGGCGCCGGCCAGCAGGGAGACAGGTCCCACATGGTGGTGTAGGTGCGGACCAGGGCCGGCCACTGCGCCGTGTGGTGCCTCAGTGTGAGGGTGAAGGTGCTGCCCGGTGCGATCTGCCCGCCCCACAGGCCGGGTGAAGTGGTGACCGAGATGGACCCGTTGCCCAGCCGCCAGCCGACCACGTTCTTCCAGTAGTACTCCACCGGATAGTTCGCCTGCCCTTGCCGGACGCAGGGCGCGACGGCGGCCTGATCCGCGTTGCGCAGGGTGGCGTCGGCGACCGCCTGCGCCTGGGTCGCCGTGAGCAGGGGGATCATGAGGGCCCCGGCGAGGGTTGCCGTCGGTACGGCCTTGGCCCGGCCGGCGAGGCGGGCCGCCTGGGGGCGTGGCGTGCGGTTCAACTCGCCATCCTCACTATGAGTAGTCGGCGAAGAACTATCGGCGATCACGACGCGACCACAAGTCGACCCGCCTTCACCACTGTGAGCGTTTGCGATAACCGACCGCGATCGGGGCAGGCCCGCATGTGAGGGATTTCGCGAGACGTCTTGAGCGCCGGCGATGGAGACGCACGTGGTCGCGATGCCAGCGGCTCTGCGCTCTAGCGACGACGCCGCGACCGGCCAGGCCATCAACCGGCTCCCGGCCGCCGGGTTCCGTGCCACCTGAACTCCGGCAGACCCCGATGTGCCCGCCCGGGCGACGGGGAGCCCGGCCGGGCACAATCGTTCAAGACCGCCATCACGCCATCGGCTACAACGGTCCCCGGCGTGCCGCCAGGGCGGCACGAGAACGTGTGCGCGGAGGCGAACGAATGGATGTGGGCTTCGTCGGGCTCGGCATCATGGGACAGCCCATGGCGCTCAACCTGGCCCGCGCGGGGACGCCGCTGGTGGTGTGGAACCGCACGGCCGCCAGGAGCGGGCCGCTGCGCGCCGCGGGCGCGCGGGTGGCCGCAAGCGCGGCCGAGGTGTTCCGGCGGGCGCGGGTGGTGATCCTCATGCTGGCCGACGAGGCCGCGATCGACGCGGTGCTGGAGCGCGGCATGCCCGCCTTCGCCGGCACCGTCGCGGACCGGGTCGTCGTCCACATGGGCACGACCTCCCCCGCCTACTCGGCCGCGCTGGAGGCCGACGTGCTCGCGGCCGGGGGCCGCTACGTCGAGGCGCCCGTCTCGGGCTCCCGGGTGCCCGCCGAGCAGGGGCGGCTGGTCGCGATGCTGGCCGGCCGGCCGGACGCCGTGGAGGAGGTCCGCCCGCTGCTTTCGCCGATGTGCGCCAAGACGGTGGTGTGCGGGCCCGCGCCCAAGGGGCTGCTGATGAAGCTCGCCGTCAACATCCTCCTGATCACGACGGTCACCGGCCTCGCGGAGTCGCTGCACTTCGGCGAGCGTCAGGGCCTCGATGTCGGGCTGCTCGTCGACGTGCTCAACTCGGGTCAGATGGCGAGCGACGTCTCGCGGGTGAAGGCGACCAAGCTGGCCGGGCGCGACTTCGCCGCCCAGGCCGCCATCGCCGACGTGCTGAAGAACAACCGGCTCATCGCCGAGGCCGCGCGGCGGGCGGGCATCGCCTCGCCGCTGCTGGACGTCTGTCACGCTCTGTTCGGCGAGACCCTCGCACTGGGTCACGCCGATCTGGACATGGCCGCCGTCGTCCACGCGATCGAGGCCAGGACGAACAAGGAAGGGACCTGCGAATGACCTCTCGCCCGGTCGTCGTCGTCACCGGAGGAACGCGCGGGATCGGCCGGAGCACGGTGCGGCGCCTGTGCGCGGACGGGTTCGGCGTCGTCTTCACGCACTCGGACTCCGACGCCGACGCCAAGGCGCTGGAGGGCGAGCTCGGCCGCTCCGGCGCCCTCGTCCGCGGCGTACGGCTCGACGTGACCGGCGAGGACGCGCCGGAGAGGCTGTTCGAGCTGGCCGAGTCCGTCGGCGAGGTGGCCGGCCTGGTGAACAACGCGGGCGTGACCGGCAGGATCGGGCCGTTCGCCGACCTGACCGACGCCGACCTGCGGCGGGTCGTCGAGGTGAACCTCATGGCTCCGGTGCGGCTGTGCCGGGAGGCGGCGCGGCGCTGGACCGGGCGCACGGCGACGGCGACGGCGACCGGGCCTGTCATCGTCAACGTCTCCTCGGTCGCGTCGCGCACCGGCTCACCGCACGAGTACGTCGCGTACGCCGCGACCAAGGCGGCGGTCGAGACGTTGACGGTGGGCCTGGCCCGGGAGCTCGCCCCGGCGGGCATCCGGGTCAACGCTGTCTCGCCGGGGACGATCGACACGACGATCCACGCCCGCGCCGGGGAGCCCGGACGGGCGCAGCGGGTGGCTGCCCGGATTCCGATGGGGCGCCCCGGCAGGCCGGAGGAGATCGCCGAGGCGGTCGCGTGGCTGCTGTCGGACCGGGCCTCCTACGTCACCGGCGCCGTGCTGAACGTCGACGGCGGACTCTGATCGATCCGCCCCGTTCGATCGCGGCGGCGTCGACGAACGCGGCGCGCGGCGCGGGCCGAGCGGGGATCGACAGCAGCACGACGCCTGCCGGATGGCCTGCTTCTTCTGCTCGCGCAACCCCGTCTGTCGTGCCGTCACCGTCCCACCGTTCCAGATTCTTTGCGCGAGCGCAAACTTGCGTGCGCGCACTTTTTGTACAAGTCTGAGCCTCTCGGATCCGACAGGGAGGGCCAGATCCATGCGAGCCAAGGGCATCAGCTACGACACCGGCTTCGTCCGCGACGGAGAGATCTCCCGTGACCGCTTCGACCCGGACGCGGTGAGGCGCGAACTGACCATCATCCGTGATGATCTGCACTGCTCCGCCGTCCGTGTCATCGGCGGCGACCCCGAGCGGCTTGAGCTGGCCTCGGCCTACGCCGCCGGCCTCGGCCTGGAAGTCTGGTTCTCGCCCTACCCGCTCGAACTGACCCCCGAGGAGACCCTGTCGCTGTTCGCCGACTGCGCCGAGCGGGCCGAGCGGATCCGACTGCGCGGAGCCGAGGTCGTGTTCGTCGCCGGGGCCGAGCTGAGCCTGATGAACAAGGGGTTCCTGCCCGGCGACACCCTGGACGACCGTCTCGGGCCGCTGCTGCACCAGCGGGACCCGGGCCGCCTGCGGGAGCTGATCGGTGAGCTGCCCGCACGGGTCAACGACTTCCTCGGCCGCGCCGTCGCGGTCGTGCGCGAACGGTTCGGCGGCAGGATCACCTACGCCGCCATCCCGCTGGAGCGCGTCGACTGGGCGCCCTTCGACATCGTCGGCGTCGATCTCTACCGGTCGGCAGAGATCGCCGATCGGTTCGGCGAAGGCGTCCGCGCCCTCGTCGCGCAGGGAAAACCGGTCGCGATCACCGAGTTCGGCACCGCCGCCTACCGCGGCGCGGGCGACCGGGGCGGCCGCTGCATGGAGATCGTCGAGTACGCCGAGGACGGCGTCCCGATCCGGCTGGACGGCGTCTACGAGCGCGACGAGGCCGGTCAGGCCGCCTACCTCCGTGAGCTGCTGGAGACCTTCGACGCCGCGGGCGTCGACAGCGCCTTCGTCTTCCTCTTCGCGCTCGGCAACTTCCCGCACCGCCCCGGCGGCGATCCCACCGCCGACCTCGACCTGGCGAGCCCCGGCATCGTGAAGGTCCTCGACAGGGGCCACGGCGACACCTACCCGGACATGCCCTGGGAACCCAAGGCGGCCTTCACCGCCCTGGCCGAGTGCTACCGCGGCTGACCGCGTCGGGCCCGCAGGCGGCGGGTCACGCGAGCGCGGCGGTCCACCGGGCGGGCGTGAGGCCGTAGGCCCGCTTGAACATGCGTGACATATGCGCCTGGTCGGCGAAGCCGGCGAGCTGGGCCGCCACGGCCAGGGGCGCCCCGCCGCGCAGCAGCCGACGGGCCAGGTCGAGCTGCCGCATCGTGCGGAAGCGGGTCGGGCTGGTGCCGAACGCGGCGCGGAACTGGCGCGCGAGCGTCCATCGGTCCAGGCCCGAGACCTGCTCGAACTCCGCGAGCGTGTGCCTCACCGCCGGGTCGCCGGCGATCAGGTCGCGCACGCGGGCCAGCGCCTCCAGAGCCAGCGGAGCCCGCCCGCCCGGCCGCGTGGAGCTCCCCGTGAAGGAGCTCCGTACGGAGGAGTGCCGCACGAGCGTGCGGACCACCCGCAGCGTGAGCGTCAGCCGGTCGACCTCGTCCAGCGGCTCGTCGATGTCCCGCAGCCACGCGGCGAGCGCGGGGTCCGCGTCGCGCCGGCCGATCACGGGGTCGGCGACGAACGGCAGCGGCGCCCCGCCCAGCGCCTCCTGGACGAGGGAGGGGGCGAGGTAGATGATCCGATAGCCGAACCCCTCGTCGGTGCCCGCCACGCCGTCGTGCGGTTCGTCGGGGTGCAGGACGTGCCACTCCCCCGGCAGGCAGTGCCGCGGCTCACCGCGGTAGCGGAACGTCTGCACGCCCCGCAGCGTCATCCCGATCGCGTACGTGTCGTGGCGGTGCGTGGCGAACCCCTCGCCGACGAGCGACGCCTCGAGCCGCTCGACGCCCGCCGCTCCGGAGCCGAACCGCAGCCGGTGGCCGGGCAGGGTCCCGCCGGCCGGCAGATGCCGGCGCAGGCCCGCACCGCCGTCCGGTGATTCGTACCGCACGCGCCGAGACTACAGGCGATCACGTTTTCCGCGAATGTCCTGGCGACGCGCGGCGTGAGGGACTAGGTTCCCGCCCGTGCCCACCGCTGATCACCCCTCCCCCGGCGTCCGGGTCTACACCGTCTGCTCGGAGGTCCCGCCCGACGTGGTCGGCGGCCTCGGCAGGTACGCCGAAAGGATGACGGGCGCGCTACGAGACGCCGGGGTGCCGGTCGTGGTCTTCGGCGCCGCACCCCGCGGCGGCCGGGCGCCCGGGACGGAACGCCTGGGTGACGTCACGCTCCACCGGCTGCCCACCCCCGGCCTCCGTGGTGGATCGGTCCTCCCGCCGGGCGTACGTCGGCTCCTGAGGGTCGCCGGACTGCTCGTGTTCAACGTGCGGGCGGCCGCCCGGATCCTGAGAGCCGAGGCGGGACGGACCGGCGCGGTCGTCGCCGTGCACGACTGGATGGGCTGCGCGGCCGGAATCGTGTGCCGGGTGCTGGGACGGCTGCCGGTCGTGTTCCACGTGCACACCCGCGAGCTGAACGCCCCCGCGGGTGATGGGCCGGCGCCGCGTCGTTCGGCGTACGCCGTCCTGCTCGACCTGCTGGAGACGGCTCAGGCGAGGATGGCGCGGCTGATCCTGGTGCCGAGCGTCCGCATGCGCGACGACCTCGCCGCCCGCGGCTGGCCGCGGGACCGGCTGCTCGTCGTGCCGCACGGCTTCGAGGAGCCCGGCCTGCTGCGGCTTTGCGCGCTGCCGGACGACCAGCGCGACCGGATCCGTGCGGAGGTGCGACGGCGCTACCTGCCCGGCGGACAGGGCCGGCTCGTCGTGTTCGCCGGACGGCCGTCGCCACACAAGGGCGTCCGGACGCTGATCCGGGCGGTGCCACGGGTCGTCTCCGAGCACGGTGACGCGCGGTTCGTGCTCGTCGGCGCCCAGGCGCCGCAGTCCGGCGACGCCGTGGCGGTGGCCCGGCTGATCGAGCGGACGCGGACCTCCGGGCACGTGGTCGCCGAAAACCGCTTCCTCGCCCCGGACGAGGTGTTCGCGCACTTCCTGGCCGCCGACGTCTGCGTCTTCCCGTCGGTGTACGAGCCGTTCGGTCTGGTCGCCGTCGAGGCGATGGCGCTCGCCAGCCCGGTGGTCGTCGGGCCCGGCTACTCGCCCGAGGTCGTCGGCGACGGCGCCGTCCGCTGCGCGCGCGACGATCCCGGCGAGCTGGCGGCGGCCCTGCTGGGTGTCCTCGGCGACGCCGGGGAGGCGGACCGGCTCGCGCTGCGGGGCGCGGCGTACGTGCGGGAGCGCTACAGCTGGGCGCGCACCGCCCGCCGCACGCTCGCGGCGTACGCCGACGCGGCGCGTCTCCGCCCGGGGGCGTGATCACTCCCCGGGCGGGGACCCCGCGGGACGGTCAGCCGATGCGGAGCGGGAGCGTACGCGGTCCCCGCACCTGACCGGGGGCCCAGGTCACCGCCGAGGGGTCGGCGAGGCCGAACACGGGGATCCGCTCCAGCCAGACCTCCAGGGCGACCCGCAGCTCCATGCGGGCCAGATGCGAACCCACGCAGCGGTGGATGCCGAGCCCGAACGCCACGTGCCGGTTGACCTCGCGATCGATGATCACCTCGTCGGCCCGGTCGAACTGCGCGGGGTCGCGGTTGGCCGCGGGGAACGACAGCAGGATCCAGTCGTCGGCCCTCATGTCGACGCCCCGCCAGTGCATGTCCTCCTTGACCAGCCGGGCCATCGTGACGGGCGCGTACGCCCGCAGGAACTCCTCCATCGCGGTCGGCAGCAACTCCGGCTCGGCCACCAGGCGCTCGCGGTCGGCCGGAGTCTTCGCCAGGTGCCACAACGAGGCGCCGATCGCGCTCCACGTCGTGTCGATTCCGGCGATGAGCAGCAGGGCGATGGTGCCGGCCACGTGCGTCGGCTCCAGCTTGCGGCCGTACAGCTCCGCGTCGACCAGATAGGTCGTGAGGTCGTCACGGGGGTTGGCGACATGGTCCCGGATCTGGACGTACAGGTAGCCGAACAGCTCCTCCATGCGCGCCAGCCGCTCCTCCGGAGGCAGGTTGACGCTCTCCAGCGCGGTCTCGACGAACCTGCGGAACCGCGTCCCGTCCTCCGGCGGGAAGCCCAGCATGTCGGCGATCACCCGCATCGGGATGTGCTGCGCGTAATCACGCGCGGCGTCGACGACCTCGAGTCCCTCCAGCGTGTCGATCAGCGAGTGGCAGAAGGCCCTCGTCGCCTCCTCCCGCCTCGCGACCGCCTTCTTGGTGAACGCCGGAAGCAGCAGCTTGCGCGCGTCGTGGTGGAACGGCGGGTCGGAGGAGATCGGCGGTACGGATCCCACCGGCGCGATGTCCCTGGTCGGCCGGTAGTTGCTCATGATGATCGACCGGGAGGAGAAACGCTCGGTGTCGTAGGCGACCGCGGCGACGTCCTCGTATCGCGTCGGCAGCCACCCGCCGCCGTACCTCCCGGTGTGCGCGATCGGGCAGCGCGCCCGCAGGTCGTCCTGGATCGGGTACGGATCGGCGGCCCACTCGGGCTCGTGGTGAGAGAAGTCCGTCGCCCAGTCCGAGACCGGCCCGGTGACGATCTCGTTGCGGGTGCCGGCAGGCGGCTCCTCGCTGTCCCGGAAGTCGCGGATGAAACGGTCGTCGACGGTCATCTCAGGCCTCCTCGACGACGGCGACCGCCCGCTCGGGGCAGTTGGAGGCCGCGACGCGCGCCGCGCGCTCCTCGCCCGGCGGCACCACGCCGTCGCCGGCGACCTGTCCGTAGCCCTCGTCGTCCTCCGTGAACAGCGTGGGGGCGAGGTCGTAGCAGCGGCCATGTCCCTGGCAGCGCTCGGGGTCGATCTGAACTCTCACTGTGGTGTTCCCCTTCGCGGAGTGGGGTCGGGTCGGGGCGAGTGCGGCGACGAGCCGGGTGAGCAGGGCGGTCCACTCCTCGTCGCCGACCGCGTGCAGGTCCCTCGGCACGAGCGCGCTGCCCATCGAGAGCAGGAGGCAGAACTGGGCGAGCGCGCCGGGCGACAACGCGGGGTCGATCTGTCCGGCGTCCTGGGCGGCGCGGACGAGCCCGGAGAGCCAGTCCGCCCGCTCGCCGACGTAGTCCCGCATCGGCCGGGCGACGTCCTCGTCACGCCGTGCCGCGACCAGCGCCTCGACGATCAGGGAACCGCGTGCGTCACGACTGCGCGGAAGCTTGCGGCCGACGGCCAGGAGCAGGTCCGCGACCGGCCTGCTCGGGTCGGCGGCCAGCAGGTCGGCCAGCAGCCGCGGCCCGTGGGCGCGCAGCGCGGCCACGATCAGCTCGGCCTTCGAGCCGAAGTGCGCGTACAGGGCGCCGTTGCTCACCCCGGCCGCGGCGGCGATGTCGGCCACACGAGTGCCGTCGTAGCCACGGCTCGCGAAGACGTCGGCGGCGGCACGCAACAGCCGCTCACGCGTCTCGGCGGCGGTGACGCCCGCGATCCGCCCCATGCCGAAATTAAATGATTGTTCATTTGATTGCGTCAAGTCGTGCCGCGGGTTGCGAAGGAAAAAGTTTTCCAAGGACGCCACCTGGGATTCCGGCAGGAGCCGGGCCTTGCTCCCGGGGCCGCGAGTCCCGGCCCGCACCGAGGGCGAGAACGGTGCCGGTGTCAGGGTCGCAAAGCGAACCCCGCAGACTTGCAGTATGTGGCGCAAATGGGCATCAATCAGGCATCGCACCTGGTTCGTCGACGCGGCGCTCGCGGCGGCCGTCATCGCGTTCACCATCCCCACCACCCTCATCGGCTACAGCTTCTCCCTCTGGGGCGGCACGCCGGGCGGGCCCGAGATCGCGATAGGAGTGATCACCGCGGCGACCATGCTGGTGCGGCGCCGCACCCCCTGGCCCGCGATCGTCGCCTCGGCCGCGTGCGCCTGCGCCGCCGGGCAGGTCGTGCCGATGATCCTCGCCGTCTTCTCCATGACGGCCGAGCATCGGGTGCGCCGGTGGCAGTACGTCGCCCTTGCCCTGACGGTCATCTACTTCGCCGTCGACTACGTGAACCCCCACACCGACCACTCGGTCTACTTGAACATCGTGCGCGCGCTGACCCTCATCTACCTGCCCGCGGTGGTCGGCACCTGGGTGTACGCCTATCGGCGGCTCATCCGGGATCTGCGCGTCGGCGTACGCGAACGCGAGGAGGTCGCCGCCTCCGAGGAGCGCCGCAAGATCGCCAGGGAGATGCACGACACCGTCACCCACGCGGTCACCACCATGGTGCTCAACGCCGGCATGGCCCGTGACACCATCGAGCCGGGCGAGATCCGCGACCTGACGGCCGCCATCGAGGACAAAGGCGTGCAGGCGCTCGGCGAACTGCGTGAGCTGCTCACCGTGCTCCGGCGCGAGGACGGGGATCTCGCCGAAGGCAGCGAGGCCATCGTTCGGCTGGTCGGCGAGGCCCGGGCCGGCGGCCTCCAGATCGACCTCCGCCTCGACGTGCCCCCGGGAGGGCTGCCCAGGCAGGTCTCGCACGCCTGTTATCGCCTGGTGCAGGAGGGACTCAGCAACGTGCGCAAGCACGCGCCGGACTCCCGCGTGCAGGTCACCTGCGAGGTCACCGGCGACCAGGTGGCCGTCTCCGTGGTCGACACGCCGAACCCCGCCCATGCCGGCGGGAGGACGGTCAGGGCGGCGCCCTCCCTCGGCGGCGGGTACGGACTGGCCGGAATCCGGGAGCGCGTCTGCCTCGCGCAGGGCCGGTTCGTCTCCGGGCCGACCCCGGAGGGCGGCTTCGTGCTCGCAGCCCGGCTCCCCCTCCGGCGGCCGGACGGCTGACGCGGGCCGTCACACGGGCGGACCGGTTTTCGCCCCAATTACAGGGGTACGCCCTTCAGACCGATACAGCGCGAGCACGTGGGCCCGGGACGCACCGGCGCCGGGCCGCCGTCGCCGGAGGCGGGGTGCTGCGTGCTGCGTCGCCAACACACGCGTCCGTCGTCACGATCGGTTTGCTGAGGACAGTCATGAGAGCAGTGGTCTACGAAGGCCCCCGACAGGTCAGCGTCACCACTGTGCCGGACGCCCGGATCGAGCGGCACACCGACGTGCTCGTCCGCGTCACCACGTCCAACATCTGCGGGTCCGACCTGCACATGTACGAGGGCAGGACAAGCTTCGCGCCGGGCCGGGTGCTCGGGCACGAGAACCTCGGCGAGGTCGTCGAGATCGGGGACGCCGTCGACCGGGTCAAGGTCGGCGACATGGTGTGCATGCCGTTCAACATCTCCTGCGGCTTCTGCGCCAACTGCGAGCGGGGCCTGACGGCCTTCTGCCTGACCACCAACCCCGAGCCGGGCCTGGCCGGCGCCGCGTACGGCTACGCCGACATGGGCCCGTACAACGGTGGCCAGGCCGAGCTGCTGCGCGTGCCGTACGGCGACTTCAACTGCCTGATCCTGCCGGAGGACGCGCACGAGAGGCAGACCGACTACGTCATGCTGGCCGACGTGTGGCCCACCGGCTGGCACGCGACCATGCTCGCCTGCGTGCAGCCGGGCGACACCGTCGTGGTCTACGGCGCGGGCCCGGTCGGACTGATGGCCGCCTATTCCGCCGTGCTCAGGAACGCGAGCGGCGTCATGGTCATCGACCATCATCCGGACCGGCTCGCCAAGGCGGAGCAGATCGGCGCGATCGCGATCGACGACTCCCGGTCCTGCCCCGTGGAGGAGGTCCTGGAGCTCACTCAGGGGATGGGCGCCGACCGGGGCTGCGAGTGCGTGGGTTTCCAGGCGCACGACCCGGAGGGCGCGGAGCGTCCCAACATGACGCTCAACAACCTGGTCAAGTCGGTGAAGTTCACGGGGAACATCTCCGTCGTCGGCCTTTTCGTCCCCCACGACCCCGGCGGCGGGGACACCCTCTCCAAGTGGGGCAAGGTCGCCATCGACTACGGGACCTTCTGGTCCAAGGGACAGACGATGAGCACCGGCCAGTGCAACGTCAAGAACTACAACCGCCAGCTGTGCGCCCTCATCCACGAGGCCGGGGCCCGGCCGTCCTGGATCGTCTCGCACGAGCTGGATCTCGACGACGCACCCGGGGCGTATCAGCACTTCGACGCGCGGGAACAGGGCTGGACCAAGGTGGTCCTGCATCCCACCAAGGCCGGCTGAGCGCCTGGCGGCCGCGTCCGGGCGGCCCCGGCCGCGCTGATCGCGATGAGCCGGGCCGGTGATCGGCGGAAGCGGGCGGACCGTACTGTTGTGGTGGAAAGCCGCGGCAGTGGAGGCGCCCGGCGCGACCAGGAAGGAACAGGCGCGTGCTCACCGTCTGCGTGGCCCCTGCGGACCCGCCGCTGATCGTCGAGTCGGTTCGCGCCGCCGGCGGCGAGGTCGTCGGCGATCCCCGCCGGGCGGAGGCGCTGGTCTGGACCGACTCGCGGCCGGAGGGCGTGCGCGATTACCTGACACCGAGCGTGCGCTGGGTCCAGCTGCCCTCCGCGGGTGTGGAACGCTGGACGCGGGAGGGGCTCGTCGACTCCACGCGCGTGTGGTGCTCGGCGGCGGGGGCCTACGCCCCGCAGGTCGCCGAGCACGCCCTCGCCCTGCTGCTGGCCGGGGTGCACCGGCTGCCCGCCGCCGCACGGCGCCGCACGTGGCAGCGAGACCAGCCCGGCACGCTGCGCGGGAGCACGGTGGCCGTCGTCGGCGCGGGCGGGATCGGCAGGGCGGTCGTCCCCGGGCTGCGCGCGCTCGGCGCGAGCGTCCTCGCGGTCAACCGATCGGGCGAGCCCGTCGAGGGCGCGGCCGAGACCGTGCCGTTCGAGGGCCTGCCCGGCGTCTGGTCGCGGGCCGACCACGTCATCCTCGCCGCGCCCGCCACCCCGGAGACGTACCGGATGGTCGGGCGGGACGAACTGCGCGCCCTGGGCCCGCACGCGTGGGTGGTCAACGTGGCCCGGGGTGAGCTCGTCGACACCGGCGCCCTGCTCGCCGCGCTGCGTGCCGGCGAGATCGGCGGCGCCGCCCTCGACGTCACCGACCCCGAGCCGCTGCCCGACGGGCACGGCCTGTGGACCGAGCCGAACGTGCTGATCACCTCGCACAGCGCCAACCCGCAGGCCCGCCTCACCGAGAGCCTCGCCGAGCGGGTGCGCGAGAACGTCGCCCGCTACCTGCGGGGCGAACCGCTGCTGGGCCTGATCGATCCGGCGCGGGGCTACTGAGGCGGCAAGAACCTGATCGGAGCGGGAGACGCCCTCTCCGCCGGGCACGGGCCGAGGCCTCGGGGGCCGGCTGCACGGCCCTCCGGGCTCTCTCGAATCCACGACGATCGATGCGGACCGGGGCGGTTTGCATGGACCGGGCGGTGGCGGCGAAGATCACCGGATGACCTCCCCCGGCCCGGCTCGACGGCGGTTCGCGCTCTTCGCGCTCGCCGCCGCCGTCGTCTGTGTCTGCCTCCCGCTGGCCGAACCGGCGCTGTGGACCGCCGACCGGGGACTCTCGTTGAAGATCCTCGTCATGCTCGACCGGAACGTGGTGCCGGTGGCGATCCTCGTGCTGGCGCTGCCGCTCGGAGTGCTGATCGACCGGACGCGACGCCGGTCCGTCCTGGTGGTGTCCGCGCTGCTGGGAGCGGCGGTGGTCACGTCCGTCGCGGCGGCCGGGGCCGCCGGGACATCCGCCTTGCCGCACCTCCTCGTGGTCATCACGGCGTCCGGCGTCCTGACGATGGTGACGGGGCTCGGCGCGGACGCGTACCTGCCCTCCGTCGTACGGCGTGAGCGCCTGCTACCGGCGAACGTCCTGCTGACGCTGCTGCCGAGAATCGTCGTCGTGCCGGTGACGCTGGCGGGGACCGTCCGGTGGGGTTCCGCGTTCCTGTTCGCCGTCGGCCTGGCGTTGGCGGGGGCGGCGGCGCTGTTCCGCGGCGTCTGCGCCGTCGAGAGCCCGCCGCCGCCCGCGACTGGACTGTGGCGGGAGACGGCGGAGGGGATCCGCTTCACGGCCCGGCATCCGGCACTGCGGGCGATCGCCCTCTATCTGGTGCTGTCGGCCCTGTTCGCCGGGATCGCCGACGCGGCGGCGGGCGCGGCGTGGGAGACCGCCCTCAACGGCCTGAGCGGGACGCCGACCGGTTTTCCCTGGTGGCTGAGGATCGCGCGGGTTCACGGCCCGTCCGTCATCGGGGCGCTGCTCGCCGTGCTGCTGCACCGCAGGCTCGGGACCTTCCGCCTGGCGTGGTGGGCCCTGCTCGCGAGCGCGCCGTTCACCCTGCTGCTCGCCTTGTCCGGAACCGGGCCGGGACCGATCTGGTACGTCCTCGGGGCCGCCGTCCCCGCCGCCGGGACGGTGATCGCCGCCGTAGCCCTGCTCAGCCACCGGCAGGCCGTCACGCCACACCGGCTGCTCGGGCGGACGGGCGCCCTGCTTGTCGTCCTCACCACCGTGGCCGACGGTGGGGCGGACCTCCTGGAGTGGCCCGCGGAGCGGCTGGCCGAGCTGGGCGGCGTCGCTCCCGCGGCGCTCGCCACCGTCGCCGCGCTCGCCCCCGTCGCTCCACTGCTGCGGGCCCGGCGGGCCGCGGCCGATCACGATGCCGGAGCGGCCGCCGCTTCGGAAGCCGGCGCCCCCACACCGACGAAGGGCTGATCACTCCCGTCTGCCCGCGATGAGCCGGGGCTGTGGGCGACGACCGGGCGCGCGAGGGGCCCGACGCGGTCATCCTCGGGCGCGGGAGGCGACCCGCACCCGCGCGAAGACCCGCTCACGTCACGTGAACCGGGCGCCCGCCCGGTCGCCGATGGCGTCTATCGTCTCCGCATGGAGGTCTGTCCCATCACCGCTCCGGCCACCGCCGAGGAGGCGGAGGCGATCCAGGACGCCCTGCGGCCCCGGCTGGACCTGACCGGCCCAGGTCCCCGTGACCCCGCCCTGGTCGCGGGGGTGGACGTGGCCTACGCCGACGACCTGCTGGCCGCCGCGGTCGTGGTGCTCGACGGGGCGAGCCTGGACGTGGTCGAGCAGGTGACGGTGCCGGGACGGCCCGCCTTCGACTACGTGCCCGGACTGCTCGCCTTCCGCGAACTGCCCAGCCTCGTCGAGGCGCTGGAGCGGCTCACCGTCACTCCCGACCTGCTCGTCTGCGACGGGTACGGCCTGGCGCACCCGCGGCGGTTCGGCCTCGCCTGCCACCTCGGGGTGCTCACCGGCCTGCCCACGATCGGCGTCGGCAAGACGGCCTTCGTCGGCTCATTCGAGCAGCCCGGCCGGGAGCGCGGCGCGTGGAGCGAACTGCTCCTGGACGGTGAGGTGGTCGGTCGCGTGCTGCGCACCCGGGACGGCGTCAAGCCGGTCTTCGTCTCCGTCGGCCACCGCGTCGACCTGGAGACCGCCTGCCACGACGTCCTCGCTCTGACCCCCCGTCACCGGCTCCCCGAGACGACGCGCGCCGCCGACCGCCTGTGCCGGGCGGCGCTGAAGGCCGCCCTGGCCGCTTCCCCCTGACGGACGGCCTGACGACGCGCTGACGAACTCCCCCGGCGTACGCGCCGTCGCACGTCCGGGCCGTGGTCAGGACGAGCGCTCGGCGAGGTGGCGTTCGACGGAGGCGACCTTGGCGTCGAGCCTGCCCTGCCCGGCGCGGGCGTCGGCCTTGAGCACCAGGCTGACGCGGGAGCAGCGGGCCTCGACGGCGGCGACCGCGTCCTTGACGACGCCGAGCACCTCGTCCCAGGTCTCCCCCTCGACGGTGGTGAACATGGCGTCCGTGCGGTTGGGCAGCCCGGACGCGCGGACCACGCGCACCGCCTCCGCCACCGCCTCGCCGACATCCTCACCGGCGCCGATCGGCGTGACGCTGAACGCGACGAGAACCGACATGAACCCTCCTCGAAGATCACATCTGCGGGGTCACGCTAACACCCGCCCGGTCACGTGCGGGTGGTGTGCTCACCCTTCCTGTGGCGGGCGGCCGCACGGGCATGCGCGCCCGTCAGGAGAGTACGCATCCGATCGGCCGTGGCGTCGCCGGGGTTGAGCACGCAGATCCAGGACTGGGCGGCGTAGACCGGATGCGGCAGGATCCGGTCGAGCGCGCGATAGTCCACCGCCTCGCGACGGCCGGCGTGCGCGGCCGGCGGATAGCCGAGCACTTCCTCGAACACGGCGCGGCCGACCCCGATGTTGACCCGGAAGACACCGGGCCGGTTCAGGTCGGAGGCGGTGTCGAACCCCTCGTAATCCTTGACGACGATCGTGGCGAACGGCATCTGCCGGTTCGAGGGCAGGTCGTCGGGGTCGTAGTAGAAGAAGGTGTCTCCCCACGCCGCCCGCGGGGCGCCGTTGTCCTCGCCGGCGGTGAAGGCGACGACGCCCGGCAGGCCGGTCACGAATTCGATGACGTCGTTCTCGGTCACACGAGGTCCCTTTCTCGGTGGATTTCCTCCTTCGAGTGTTTCATTGAACTTCCCTGTGAGGCTTTTTCGGGAAATTCGCAGCCGGACCTTCGTGAACTCTCAACCCGCGGCTCACGCGTCCTCGGCGGACGGCCGGGGAACCCGTACCACCGCGACGGGGCAGTGCGCGTGGTGCAGGACCGCGCGGCTCACCGAGCCGAGCACCGCCGCGCCGACGGCGCCACGCCCCCGCGACCCCACGACGAGCAGATCGGCCTTCTGCCCGGCCTCCACCAGCGCGGTGACCGGGTGCGCGCAGACGGCCCGCGTCTCGGCGGGGACGCCCGGGTTCCGCTCCCGGTGGGTGCGCAGCGCGTCCGCCACGTAGTCCTCCTGCGCCGTGCGCACCTCGTCGAGGTCATAGGCGATCTCGGGCGCGAAGGAGTGCACCGGAAGCTGCCAGGCGTACAGCGCGAGCAGGCGGCACTCGCGCAGCCGTGCCTGCTCGTACGCGTAGGTCAGGGCGGCGCCGGCCTCGGCGGAGCCGTCGACGCCGACGACGACCAGCCCGTGGGGCGCCGACACCCCGGGACGCACCACGACGACGGGGACGTCGACCTGCCCGGCGACGTGCATGCCGACCGATCCGAGCAGCATGCCGGCGAATCCGCCGTGTCCCCTGCTGCCGATCACGATCTCCGCGGCGTTCGCGGCCTCCTGGCGCAGCACACGGGACGGGTCGCCCTCGATCAGGGCAGGGGTGACGCGGACGGCCGGGTGGGTCTCCCGTACGGCCTGCTCGGCCTCCTCCAGTATCCGCCGGCCGGCCCGGTCGAGCTGGTCCTCCACGGGGATGGGATAGCGCGCGATCTCGTACGGCAGGCGGTCCACCGCGTGGACGACCCGCAACGGCAGGCCCCTGCGCGCCGCGTCGCCCGCGGCCCACTCCACGGCGGCGGCCGCGGCGCGCGAGCCGTCTGTGCCGACGATGACGGGTCCGGTCATGACTCCTCCTTCTGCTCCTGCCCCTATCCGACCGTCTGCGCGACGTCGGGGGCAGGGCCGCTGGTCCCTGCCCCGCGGGACCTTCCTCCCTCCGCGGGGGGCGGCGCTCGGGGCAGGGCCGGTGCGTCGGAGCCAGGAGATCGCGAGCGGGCTCGCGCGGGCCGGCCGGCTCGCGTGCCGCTGGTGCCGCGAGCCGGCCGGAGGGTCAGAACCGGACTGGACAGTCAGGACGCAGACCGGAGCGACAGGAGCGGATCGGAGAGTCGGGAGCAGGCGGATGTCAGGAGCAGGTGAATCCGCTCGCTCCCGGAGAGGAGGGGCCGGACGCCTGGAAGCCGAAACTCGCCGACGCGCCGGGCGCGAGGTTCCTCGCCCACGAGGGCGCCTTCGCCGTCCAGCGCGTGCCGCTGGAGGTCACGGTCGCGCTCCAGCCGCTGACGAGGCTCACTCCGGACGGCATGTCCCAGGTGACCGTCCAGTCGGACAAGGCCGCGGTGCCGGCGTTCTTGACCGTGACGTTCGTCGTGAACCCGCCCTGCCAGGAGCTGGCCACCTGATAGGTCACCTGGCAGTTGCCGGGGTTCGCCGAGGGGGACGGGCTGGGGCTGGGCGAGGCCGACGGTGAGACGGACGGCGACGCCGACGGCGAGACGGACGGGGAGACCGACGGCGAGGCGGACGGCGAGGGCGAGGGCGACCCGCTGGGCGTCGTCGTGGTGTAACTCGCCTCCGTGTAGTCGGCGCCGCACTGCGATCCGCAGGACGCGGGCAGGGCGAAGCTGTAGACGCGGCCCCCGTTCACCAGCGCGTCGGACGCGTCGCGCACCCGGATCTGGAACCGGGTCGCGCCCTGCGTGAGCCCGCCGATGATGTACGACTGGCCCATGTCGGAGTTCATCTGGGCCTGCTTCCAGGCGCCGTCGGCGTAGTACTCCACTCCGTGGATGCCGTTGGGCAGGTGGGAGACCGCGATGGCGGGCCACCACGCCTGCGCGCCCTTCATGAAGCCGATCCTGATGTCGCCGCTGTAGCCGGGCGCCGGGACGAACGACCACGTCAGGTGGCGGTTGTTCCAGTGGTTCGGGTACATGTCCCCGACCGGCGCCCCGTTTTTGACGAACCTGTTAAGCGAGGGCTTCGACAGGTCCAGGTGATACCGGTCGTCGCGGCACCAGCCGTTGGAGTCGCCGCAGCTGTCGGCGACGATCATGGTCAGCGTGGCGCCGTTGTAGGCGTCGGAGACCCACGAGCCGTTGCGGCAGAACGCCTGGCCGGGCGCGCCGTCGTTGACGCCGGTGCAGTAGTCGGAGACGGTGACCTTCACGTACCGGCCGCAGTTGAGGCCGTTGTTCCACAGCCCCGCTTTGGAGGCGTTCGCACCGGTCAGCGGCCGGGGGTAGAAGGAGTAGTCGCCCGGTGTGTCGTACACGTTGAGCGCGACGAAGTCCTGCGAGTCCAGCTCGGACTGCGGCATGCCGCAACCGCCGTACGGTGAGCCGAGGCCGTCGAAATAGGTCGCGCTGCCGGTCACCGGCGCGGGCGGGTCGTCGACCGCCCCGGCCGGCGTGGCGGCGGGCCAGGCGGTCAGCAGCACCGCGGCGACGGCGGCCGCCCAGATGCGGCGTCGGAAGGAAAGGCTGCGGCCGTTCATCGGGCTCCCTGCGCTCACGGTCGGCTCGGAACGCGGCGATCGTGGCGGCGAAGCCCTCCTCCGTCAAGGGTCGGGTCAAGGCGGCCCTCGCCGGCGAGCCGGTGAGCTGGGCGACCCTCCGGTGAGGGCCTGTAACTTTCATCACCATGCGAAACCAGAGACGTGCGTAAGCCGACTTTCGGGGCAGAGGACACGAAAGCACTCATCAGCCTGGGGAGCGACCATATGACGGAGTTGGCGCGGGATATGGCGGTCGGCGTCGAAGAGGAGTTCCACGTCGTGGACCTGGAAACCCGGCAGCTCGTCCCGCGCGCCGGTCTGCTCCTCCAGCAGTTGCCACCCGATCGGTTCACGCAGGAGTTGCAACGCTCGGTCGTGGAGGCCAACACCCGCCCGTGCACGCGGCTGGAGGAGCTCTCGCGTGAGCTCACCGGGCTGCGGGCCGAAGCGGTCGCGGCGGCGGACGGCCTCGGCCTGGGCGTGGTCGCCGCGGGGGCGGTCCCGCTGGTCGACGCCGAGACGATGAAGATCTCCCCGGACCCGCGCTACGAGCAGATGCTGGCGGACTACCAGGCGCTCGCCCGTGAGCAGCTCATCTGCGGCACCCAGGTGCACGCCGAGGTGCGCGACCGCGACCTCGCGGTGGCCGTCACGCACCGGCTGGCCCCCTGGCTGCCGCCGCTGCTGGCGCTGAGCTGCAGCTCGCCGTACTGGATGGGAGCCGACACCGGTTACGCGAGTTTCCGGTCGATGGTGTGGCAGCGCTGGCCGACCGCCGGGCCTGTGGAGCACTTCGAGTCGGCCGAGGAGTACGACGCGATGGTGGACGAGCTCGTGCGGTCGGGGGTCATCAGCGATCCCGGGATGCTCTACTTCGACGTCCGGCCGTCGGCGCACGTGCCCACGGTCGAGCTGCGGGTGTGCGACGCCTGCCCGCGCGTGGACGACATCGTGCTGATCGCCGGGCTGTTCCGCGCGCTCGTACGGCGGGAGCTGGACGCCCTCGCCGCCGGCGGCCCGCCCCCCGCGGCCGAGGAGCCCGTGCGTACGGAGCTGGTGCGGGCGGCCTCCTGGCGGGCGGCCCGTTCGGGGCTCGACGGCGAGCTGATCGACCCCGTCGAGGGCGTGCCCAGGCCGGCCCGTACGGTCGTCGGCCGGATGCTGGAGGAGCTGCGGCCGCAGCTGGAGGAGTCCGGCGACTGGGCGCTCGTCTCGTCGCTGGCCGAGCGGGCGCTGGCGGACGGCGGGTCGGCCGCGCGGCAGCGCGAGGCGTTCCGGCGCGGCGGCCGGCTGACCGATGTGGTGGACCTCCTGCTGGAGGAGACGAGGTCCGGGAACCGGCGACTCGCGGCGGCCGGGAGGTAGGACATGTGCGGACTGACCGGCGAGATCCGGTTCGACGGGCGGCGCGCCGACATCGGCGCGGTGGGCCGGATGACCGACGCGATGCACGATCGCGGCCCGGACGGGTCGGGCCTGTGGTCACAGGGCCCGGTCGCCCTCGGCCACCGGCGCCTGAAGATCATCGACCTGTCGGACAAGGCGGCCCAGCCGATGGCGGATTCCTCCCTCGGCCTGGCCGCGGTCTTCAACGGCTGTCTCTACAACTACCGTGAGCTGCGCGCGGAGCTGCGGGCCGAGGGGTACCACTTCTTCTCCGGCTCCGACACCGAGGTCCTGGTCAAGGCGTTCCACCACTGGGGACCCGACTGCGTGCGCCGCTTCGCGGGCATGTTCGCCTTCGCCGTGTTCGAAACGGCGACGGGACGACTCACGCTCGCCCGCGACCGGCTCGGCATCAAGCCGATGTACGTGTCCGGGGACGGGCGGCGGCTGCGCTTCGCCTCCACCCTGCCGGCGCTGCTCGCCGGGGGCGAGGTGAGCACCGACGTCGACCCGGTCGCGCTGCACCACTACATGACCTTCCATTCGCTGGTGCCCGGCGATCGCACGATCCTCGCCGGTGTGCGCAAGCTGCCCCCGGCGACCGTACGCACGGTCGAGGCCGACGGGACCTCCCGCGACACGGTCTACTGGGACCCGCCTTTCACCAGGCTGCCGCAGTACGACGGGATGGACGCGCACGACTGGCGCGAGGCCGTGCTCGACCGGCTGCGCGCCGCCGTCCGCAGGCGCATGGTCGCGGACGTGCCCGTGGGCGTGCTGCTGTCGGGCGGCCTGGACTCCAGCGTCATCGTGGCGCTGCTGGCAGAGGAGGGGCAGCGGGACCTGTCGACGTTCAGCATCGGGTTCCACGCGGCGGGCGGCGACGCGGGAGACGAGTTCCGCTACTCCGACCTGGTCGCCGAACGGTTCGGCACCGACCACCATCGCATCCTCATCGAGGACTCCCGCCTGCTTTCCGGCCTGCCGGAGGCGGTGCGGGCCATGAGCGAGCCGATGGTCAGCCACGACTGCGTCGCCTTCCACCTGCTGTCCGGGGAGGTGGCCAGGCACGTCAAGGTGGTGCAGTCCGGGCAGGGCGCCGACGAGGTGTTCGCCGGATACCGCTGGTTCCCCCCGCTCGCCGCCGTGCCACGCGAGGAGGCCTTCGCGACGTACGCCAGGGAGTTCTTCGACCGGCCGCACGAGGACCTCGCCGGCATCGTCGCACCGGACCATCTGCGTGGGGAGGACGTGAGTGCCGGCCTCGTCCGCCGTCACCTCGACCGGCCTGGCGCCGAGACCGCGCTCGACGCGGTGTTGCGCCTGGAGACCCGGCTGATGCTCGCCGACGACCCGGTCAAGCGGGTGGACAACATGACGATGGCCCACGGCCTGGAGGCCCGCACGCCGTTCCTCGACCACGAGCTGGTCGAACTCGCGGCGGCGTGCCCGCCGGAGCTGAAGCTCGCCGGGGGCGGCAAGGGCATCCTGAAGGAGGCCTCCCGGGCGCTGCTGCCGCGCGAGGTCGTCGACCGGCCGAAGGGCTACTTCCCGGTGCCCGCGATCCGGCACATCGACGGGCCGTTCCTCGATCTGGTGCGCGACGCGCTCACCGCGCCCGCCGCGCGCTCCCGCGGCCTGTTCGACCCGGCGTACGTCGGGAAGCTGCTGGACAACCCCCAGGCCGACCGCACCACGACAGGGGTCAACATGCTGTGGCAGCTCGGGCTGCTGGAGATGTGGCTGCAGGCGCAAGGGATCTGATGGCGGAGCACGTCCTCGGCGCCTGGGGCTGCTGGGCGCCCGCACTGGCCCCGGACCACCGCGCCGTCGCGTACGTCAGCGACCGCGACGGCGGGCCACGGGTCTGGGTCGAGCCGCTGCGGCCGGGCGGGCGGGCGTGGGTCGTCGGCACCGGGCCCGAGCCGGTCACGGACGTGAGCTGGTCGCCGGCCGGGGGCCGGCTGGCCGTGCTCGTGGCGCCGGGCGGCGGCGAGCACACGCAGGTCTGGACGGTCCGTACCGACGGCGGCGACCTACGCCCGCTGGCCGCGCCCGAGGGCGGATCGGCGTGGTTCGTCGACTGGACCGGCCGGGGCGACCTGCTCCTGGTCGCCGAGGTCTCGGCGTCCGGGCTGACCGAGGCCCTGCTGATCGACGCGGCCACCGGGAGCCGTGAAACGGTCGCCGCCGGACCGCTGCTGCACCCGGAGTCGGTCAGCCGCGACCACGCGAGGGTGCTGCTGCGGCACGGCCCGCGCGGAGTCCGGCGCATGTACGTCAAGGACCTCTCCCCGGACGGCACGCACCTCCCGGGAGGCACGGCCCTGTCCGGGGGCGCGGGCCTGTCCGGGGGCGTCGCCGAGCGGTCGCTGCTCGCGGGCCTGCCCGGCTCGACCGAGCGCGGCGTGCTCTCCCCCGGCGGGGCGACCGCCTACCTGCTGACCGACGCGGGCCGCGACCGTGCCGCGCTGGTCGCCGTGCCGGTCGACGGGCTGACCGGCGGACTGGGCGGCCGACAGGGCGGCAGAAAGGGCGGCCGACCGCTCGCCGGACCGCTCGCCGGACCGCTCGCCGGGGGCCGGGAGGGCCTGACGGTCGTGGTGGCCGAGCGTCCGGACGCCGAGCTGGACCGCTTCGCGCTCAGCGTGGACGGCCGTCGCCTGGTGCTGGTGTGGAACGCGGCGGGACGCTCGAAACTGGAGGTGCTGGAGACGGGCAACGACACCGGCGGCGGCGCCAACGACGCCGTGCGTGCGGACACCGACCCTGTGCACCCTGAGCGCGGGGCCTCAGAGCCCTCCACGGGCGCCACATGCGCCGGGGGCGTCAGGGACACGGGCACGGTCGGTGGTGGAAGTGACGGCGAAACTGCCGAGTCCGATGCGCGGTCCGATGCGCGGTCCGATGCGCGGTCCGATGCGCGGTCCGGCGCGGAATTCGGTGCCGAGTCCGGGGCGCGGCCCGGCGCGGAGTCCGGTGCGCAGTCCGATGCCGAGTTCGATGCCGAGTTCGATGCGCAGTCCCGTGCGCGGCCCGGCGCGGGGTTCGGCGGCGGCTCCGGGTGGGTGCGGCGCCCGCTCCCCGCTCCGCCCGGTGAGGTCGTCTCCTCCGTCAGGCTGTCGCCGGACGGCCGGATGGCCGCGCTGGCCGTCGAGGGACCGGCCCAGCCGTCGCACGTCGTGCTCTGCGACCTGGACGAGGGCCGATACCTGCCGGTCGCCGGAACGGCCCGGATCGCCGGGGCCGTGGACGCCGAACTCGTGCGCGTCCCGGCCCGCGATGCGCTGGAGCTCAGCGGGTGGCTCTACCGGCCACCCGGCGTCCTGGGCCCGGCGCCGTACGCGATCTTCCTGCACGGCGGGCCCGAGGACCAGGAGCGACCGGCGTTCACCCCGCTGTACCAGTGCCTGGTGGCCGCAGGCATCGGCGTGTTCGCGCCGAACGTGCGCGGGTCGGCCGGGTTCGGCCGCGCCTTCCGCGACGCCGACAACCACGCGCTGCGCTTCCACGCCATCGACGACGTGGCCGACTGCGCCGCCTACCTGGTGCGGGCAGGGCTCGCCGACCCCGCCAGGCTGGCCTGCATGGGCTGGTCGTACGGCGGCTACCTCACGCTGGCCGCGCTCGTCACGTATCCGCGGCTCTTCCGCACCGGAGTGGACGTGTGCGGAATGGCGGATTTCGCCACCTTCTACGAGCGCACGGAGCCGTGGATCGCGGCGGCCGCCGTGAGCGAGTACGGCCATCCGGAGACCGACCGCGACCTGCTGCACGCCCTGTCACCTCTGCACGCCTTCGACCGCCTGACGGCTCCCCTGCTCGTGGTGCACGGCGCGCGGGACACCAACGTCCCGGTGTACGAGGCCGAGCAGGTCGTCCGCGCGGCACGGGCCCGGGGGGTGCCCTGCGAACTGCTGCTGTTCGAGGACGAGGGGCACGAGATCCGGCGGCGAGCCAACCGGGCCAGGTTCGTGAGGCGGGTGACCGAGTGGCTCGGACGGCACCTGACCGCCGTCTCCTCCGGGTGACTCACGGCGCCGGCACCTCAGCGGTGCTCAGCCGTGGTGATCTCCAGCCCTGACGCTCGGCGGTGCCACCCGGTGAGTGCCACCCGGTGAGTGCCGCACTCACCGTGCCTCAGCGGGACTCGTGCAGCCGCGCCAGGTCGCTCTCCATCTTGGCGATGACCCGCTGGTACCCCTCCCAGCCGTACAACCGGAACAACTCGGATTTCATGCGGAGCGTCTCCTCCTGCACCGCCTCTGGACCCTGGCGGCGTATGGCGTCGAGCGCGAGGCGCGCCAGCCGCTCTCGGTCGGGACTTCCGGCGAGATCCTCGCGTCTCATCTCAGGAGTAGGCATGGGGCTCTGCCCTCCGGGTCTGGACGAACGGTGCCTACACCTGACGCGCCTCGGCGGCGCTAGGTTGACCGCCGCGGCAAAACTTTCGGAGCGATCACGTACCGGCGAGTAGGTGTCACCGGTCCTCCCGATGTCTTGTCAGGGCGCCTCGCCGCCGGGGACGTCGACCGCGATCTCGCCGCCCAGCCGGCGTCCCCCGCTGAGAACGAGGTTGTCGCCGCTCCAGAACCTCCCGGGGTCGTACCAGTTCGGGCGGCGCCCTGCGGGCAGCAGACCCATCGCCTCGTAGGTCACGGCGACGACCTCCGCGCAGTAGGCCGTCTCCAGCGCACGGTCCAGTGCACGGTCCTGCGCACCGTCCCGCTCGCCATCCCGCCCGCGGGACCGCTCACCGGTCCGCTCGCCGTCCCACGCTCCGCGCCGGAGCGAGGGCAGCCGCCCGCGCACCCAGCGCCCGGCCAGGCGGGCCGTGGACGGGAACGGCGTGCCGTCCAGCCGCGCGATCGTCCGCAGGACGGCGTCCTCCATCTCCCTGCCGGCGGACGGCTCCAACTGCCGCAGCCAGGCACGCTGGCCGTACCTGGCCGCCCAGACGCAGACCGCGTCGCGCATGTCGTGCAGCTGGACGCCGCGCTGGTGGGTGCCCGACCACATGTCGGGCAGCGACCGGCCGAGTTCGGCGTGCCACATGAGCGGCGGCAGGTCTTCGATGACGACGGCCATGCCGACGTGGTTGACCGGGCTGTTGGTGGTGACCTGGATGGCGCGGTCCGGGACACTGCGTCCGCGGAACACCCAGACGTCGCCGGTACGGGCCAGTTCGAGTGCCTTGTCGAGGCTTATCCGCGTATGAGCCACGGCAGTAGCCTAGGCACATGCGCTGGTGGAAGATACTCGGTCTGGCGGCCTTCGCAGGTGTCGCGGCGACCGGTGTGGTGCTCGCACGGGCAGAGCGCCGGCGGCGTGCGTACACGCCGGAGGAGATCCGGGAGCGCCTGCGCGCCCGGCACGCCGAGGCCGTGGCCGCGGCGGAGGTTCCCCGCGGCGGCTCCTCCGCTCAGCCGCCGCGGTAGACGTCGAGGCCGAGCTTGACCGCGACCGCGAGACCGCAGAGGGCCGCGGCGAGGCGCAGCGTCTCGCCCGGGAGGCGGCGCGCGACCGCCGGGCCGAGCCAGCCGCCCACGAGGAACCCCACGGCCAGTGGAGCCACCGCCGCCCAGTCGACCGGACCGAACAGGGCGAACCACACGGCCGCGACGGCGTTGGCGAACGCTCCCACGACGTTCTTGACCGCGTTGACGCCGGCCGCCGGGCGGTCCAGCGCGGCGGCGAGCACGGCGAACATCATGATGCCGCCGGCGGCGCCGAAGTAGCCGGTGTAGACGGCGACGCAGAAGACGCCCACGCGCAGGGCCAGGCCGTTCTCACCGCCGAGACGCACCCGTCCCGGGCGGGGCGGGCGCAGCAACAGCAGCAGCGAGGCGCCCGCGATCAGCCACGGGGCGACCGCCTCGAACGTCCGCGACGGCGTGACCAGCAGCAGCGCCGCGCCCGTCGCCCCGCCCAGCGCGGTGGCGAGGCCGAGGCGGCCGATGAGACGTCCCTGACCCGCGAGTTCGGGCCGGGAGCCGGCCGCCGCTCCCACACCGGTGAACAGCAGCGCGACCGTGTTGGTGACGTTCGCGGTCAGCGGCGGCAGGCCGAAGGCCAGCAGCGCGGGGTACGACACGATCGAGGCCAGGCTCACCACTGTGCTGGCCACTCCCGCGACCAAGCCGACCGCGGCCAGTCCCAGCACGTCCAAAAGCACAAAGGCACCCAACCACACAGGTTTCAGGACGCCCGGCACCGGCCCTCCCGTACGGGCGCGCGAGGCCGGGCGCCGCGGCACTCGCTGGATCTGAGCTGAGGCCGTGCCCGATCCCGTTTCGAGCGGCAGTATCGCGTCGCGATCGGGCGTGCCCGGCTCGGTCTGGTACACCGCCGGCCGGTGCCCTTCGCCGCACGCGACGGTCAGGACGAAGGGAAACGCAGCACCCAGCGACGCTGCCAGGGCGTCTCCACGGCTCGCGGGTGATATTCGGCCCGGGTCCAGGCGACGGCCCGGTCTGCGGGCAGGCCCGACAGGATGGCCAGGCAGGCGATCACCGTGCCGGTACGCCCGACTCCTCCGCCGCAGGCGACCTCCACCCGGCGGCCGGCGCGCGCGTGCGCGTGCAGCGCCCGGATGCGGCCGATCGCGTGCTCCCGGTCGCGGGGCAGGAGGAAGTCGGGCCAGTCGATCCACTCGTGCGGCCAGGTGAGGCCGTAGTCATGCTTGTGCCTGAGCCGTCGGCTGCCCAGGTAGAGGCCGTGGTCGGGCGGAACGCCCGGCGGCGTGGGACGTCTGAGGCCGCGGCCCCGCACCGCGGTGCCGTCGGGAAGCCGGATGGCACCAGGAAGATCGTCGATGGGCATGCCTCATCCTGCCCGCCGCCGCGCCGCCCTCGCAGCGAATTTCCGGACTCATCCGGACGTGAGGTCGAACTCGTCCCGCAGGATGGAGAACAGGAGCTGGTCGTGCCAGCGCCCGCCGCGCCACTGGGCGCGCCGGACCACGCCTTCGAGCCGGAACCCGATCTTCTCCAGGCACCGTATCTCGGCCGTGTTCTCCGGGTCGGTGGTCGCCTGGACGCGTTCCACCCGGGTGTGGGTGAACAGGTAGCGGACGAGTTCCCGCTGGGCCCGGGTCCCGATCCCCCTGCCTCGCCAGTCCGGCAGCAGGCCGACGGCGATCTCCCAGCACAGCGACGTGTCACGGCGGCCCCAGCGCCGCTCCAGCCACTCGACCCGCCCGGTGAGCTCGCCGTCCACCGTGACGGCGAGCATGTTGTCGGCTCCGGCCAGGAGACCGCGGGTGCGCAGGGCCTCCCGCAGCGCGACGGTCGGGGTGAATCCGAACCACTGGTACGAAGTGGCTCCGCTCTCGCTCTGGAAGGCCGCGTCGAAGGCGACCAGGTCGGCTTCGGTGACGGGTCGAAGTGCCAGGTGATCGGGCATTCCTGTCGTTCCTCACGATCGGTCCAGTGCGGGCGGCCGGGCGCCCGGCCCCGCCGGGCGGCGTTCGCCTCGTCCGTTCAGGAGCGGTGGGCGTCCGTACAGAACGGCGGGCGCGTACCCGATCATCGCATGCCGCACGCCGGTGATCGGATCGGCGTCACCCCTGCGATCGGACGCGGAGAGCGCTCTCCGCCCCATGCTATAAATGGCTGCATGAGCAGCGACCTTCCGCCGCTATCGGGAGCTCCCACACTGGAGGACGTGGCCCGCGTGGCGGGGGTGTCCCGGGCGACCGTCTCGCGCGTGATCAACGGCATTCGCAACGTCGCGCCGGAGATCCAGGAGTCCGTGCACCGGGCCATCGCGACGACCGGCTACGTGCCGAACCGGGCCGCCCGGTCCCTCGTCACCCGCCGTACGGGAGCGGTCGCGCTGGTCGTCTCCGGCGCGGGTGACGCGAGAGGCGGCGAGTCGTTCGAGTCCCGGGTCTTCGCCGACGCGTTCTTCGGCCGGGTGGCCAGCGGCGTGGTGAGCTACCTGCGGCCGCGGGGCATCCACCCGGTGCTGATGCTGGCGGACTCGGCGCAGACCCGCGACGACGTCGTGTCCTTCCTCCGGCAGGGCAGCGCCGACGGCGCCCTGGTCGTCTCGACCCACGGCGAGGACCCGCTGCCGAAGCTGCTGGTGGACGCCGGGCTGCCCGCCGTGCTGTGGGCGCGGCCCGCCCGGCCGATCCCGATCAGCTACGTCGACCTCGCCCACCGGGCGGGCGCGGCGCTGGCGGCCGACCACCTGGTGGCGCGCGGCTGCCGCCGGGTGGCCACGATCAGCGGGCCTTTCGACGTGCCCGCGGCCCAGGACCGGTTGTCGGGGTTTCAGGAGGCCATGGCCGGCCACGGCCACCCGTACGTGCCGGCCGTGGAGGGCGACTTCATGCCGGCGAGCGGAGAGGCCGGGATGCACCGGCTCATCAAGGAGCACCCGGACATCGACGGCATCTTCGTCGCCAACGACCTCATGGCGCAGGGCGCGCTCCTCGCGCTGCGCGACCTCGGGCGCCGGGTGCCCGAGGACGTCGCGGTGGTCGGCTTCGACGACAGCGCGGCGGCCGCCTGCCGGCCGCCGCTGACGACCGTGCGCCAGCCGATGGAGGACATGGCCGCCGAGATGGCCCGCCTGCTGCTGGCGCACGTCGCCGACCCGGGCTTCCGGGTCACCTCGGTCATCGTCCAGCCGACGCTGGTGGTCCGCGAGTCCGCCTGACGGACCACCGGCGCCGCTCGCCTCACGCCGCTCAGGCCACCCGCAGCCGCTTGCTCGCGCCGATGATCTCGGCGTAGCGGCGCCCGCTCGACTTGACCGTCCGCGCCTGGGTCTCGTAGTCGACGTGCACCAGGCCGAACCGCTTGTCATAGCCGTAGGCCCACTCGAAGTTGTCCAGCAGCGACCACGCGAAGTAGCCCGCCACCGGCGCCCCCTGCTCGATCGCCCGCCCGCAGGCCGCGATGTGGTCCTCCAGGTACGCCACGCGATCGGGGTCGTCGACGGCGCCGTCCGGGCCGACGGCGTCGGGCCAGGCCGACCCGCTCTCGGTCACGTACAGGCGCTGCGCGCCGTACTCCCGGGTGACGCGCAGCAGCAGGCGCTCCAGGCCGCCCGCGTCGACCTCCCAGCCCATGGCCGTGGTCGTCGCCCCCGGCACCTCCACCTGGCGCGCGTACGGCGCGGGCCCCCCGGGGTCGGCCGCGACCACCTGCCGGAAGTAGTAGTTGATCCCGAGGTAGTCGAGCGGCGTGGCGATCGTCTCCAGATCGCCGGGCCGGATCGGCAGGTCGACGCCGTACACGGCGATCATGTCCTCGGGATAGCCCCGGCCGGTGACCGGGTCGAGCCACCACCGGTTGACGTGACCGTCGAGGCGGCGCGCGGCGGCGTGGTCCTCCTCGCTGTCGGTCGCCGGGTCGCACGGGCTGAGGTTGTTGACGATCCCGATCGACGGCGTCAGCCGCGCCGCCGCCCGTACGGCCTGCGTGGCCAGGCCGTGGGCGAGGTGGAGGTGGTAGGACGTGCGGACGGCGGCCTCCAGGTCCCTCACCCCGGGCGCCATGGAGCCCTCCAGGTGCCCGAGCCAGGAGCTGCACAGCGGCTCGTTGAGCGTCGTCCAGTCGGTGACGCGGTCGCCGAGCCGTTCGGCCACGACGGCGGCGTACTCGGCGAAGCGCTGGGCGGTGTCGCGCTCGGGCCAGCCGCCGCGGTCCTGCAGCGTCTGCGGCAGGTCCCAGTGGTAGAGGGTCACGAACGGACGGATGCCGGCGTCGAGCAGGGCGTCCACGAGACGGTCGTAGAAGGCCAGCCCGCGCGGGTTGACCGGGCCCGTGCCGTCGGGCACCACGCGCGGCCAGGCCACCGAGAAGCGGTAGGCGTCCACGCCGAGGCGTTCGAGCAGGCCGACGTCCTCGCGCCACCGGTGGTAGTGGTCGCAGGCCACCTCCCCGGTGTCGCCGCCGTCGATCGCCCCGGGCACCTGGCAGAAGGTGTCCCAGATCGAGGGCAGCCTGCCGTCCTCGAGGGCCGCGCCCTCGATCTGGTAGGCCGAGGTGGCGACGCCCCAGACGAAGTCATCGAAAGCGGTTACATCGGGGACGTGGCCGCGCTGCGGCTCCATGCGTTGGTTCTCCTTGGTTCGAGGGTGATGGGTTACGGGCGGGTCACTTGACGGCGCCCGCGGTGAGGCCCTGCACGAGGTAGCGCTGCAGCAGCAGGAACCCCGCCACCACGGGGACGCTGACGACCAGGGAGGCCGCCATGATCTGGTTCCAGTAGACGTCGTTCTCCGTGGCGTACCCCTGCAGGCCGACGGCGAGCGTACGGCTCGACTCATCGGTCATGACCGAGGCGAACAGCACCTCCCCCCACGCGGTCATGAACGCGTAGATCACGACGGCCACGATACCGGGGGTGGCGGCGGGCAGAACGACCCGCAGCAGTGCGCCGATCGGGCCGCTGCCGTCCACCTGGGCGGCCTCGTCCAGGGCCGTCGGGATCGAGTCGAAGTATCCGGCCAGCATCCAGATCGAGAACGGCAGCGAGAAGGTCAGATAGGTGATGATCAGGCCGGTGCGGCTCGCGTACAGCTCGACCCCGAGCGCGGTCCCGAGGTTCACGTAGGTCATGAACAGCGGAAGCAGGAACAGGATGCCGGGGAACATCTGCGTCGACAGCACGGTGACCGAGAAGATCCGGCGGCCGGGGAAGCGGAAGCGGCTGATCGCGTACGCCGCGAAGATCGCGATGAGGACCGACACCAGCGCCGCCACCGACGCCACGATCAGGCTGTTGGCGAAGTAACGTGCCAGCGGGACCGTCCGCCACATGTCGGCGAACGGCCGCAGCGTGATCGTCGTGGGGATCCAGTGGAAGTCCCCCTGCACGTCCCGCAACGGCTTGATCGCCGAGGTCAGCATCACGTACAGCGGGGTCAGGGTGAACAGGCCGAGCAGGCCGAGGCCGATCCACCGCGCCCACGGCAGCCAGCGGGGCTCACGCATCGCTCCTCCTCCGGGACGTCGCGACCAGGTACACGGCGGTCACCAGCAGCAGGAACAGCAGGAGCAGCACCGACATGGCCGAGCCCGAGCCGAAGTTCCAGGTGACGAACGAGCTCTGGTAGATGTGGATCGAGATCAGGTCCGCCTCGTGCGGGGCCGACTTGCCGAACAGCACGTACGGCGTGTTGAAGTCGTTGAACGTCCACAGGAACAGCACGAGCACGAGCACCTGGTTGATCGGGCGCAGCATGGGCAGCGTCACCGCGCGCAGCCGCCGGCCCCAGCCCGCGCCGTCGATAGCGGCCGCCTCGTACAGGTCGGCGGGAATGTTCTGCAGCCCGGCCATCAGCACGAGGAAGGCGAACGGCCACGACCGCCACACGCAGACCACGATGAGGGACCAGAAGCTGTTGGACCCGATCAGCCAGAACGGCCGCTCCCCGAACAGGTGCAGCTGGTCCACCAGCACGTGGTTGACCAGACCCGAGTCGCGCTGGAGCAGGAAGCTCCAGGTGATCACCCCGGCGTAGACCGGCAGGGCGTACGGCACGAGGAACAGCGCGCGCAGCACGGCCCGGCCCCGGAACGAGCCCTGCATGAGCACCGCGCCGCAGATGCCGAGCAGCCACGACAGTCCGACGGTGAGCGCGGTGAATCCTACGGTGACGAGGAACGAGTGCAGCAGCGAGCGGCCGACCGCGCCGTCGACGTCGACGGCGACGCTGTAGTTGCCGAGGCCCGCGAACGGCGCGGCCGACCAGTCGCGCAGGAAGAACTGGGTGAGCTTGAGGAAGCTCATCGCGATGCCGATCAGCATCGGCACCAGGTGGACGAGCAGTTCGAGCAGCACGGCCGGAAGGATCAGCAGGTAGGGCAGGGCGACGCGGCGCAGCCGCGCGGGGACGCGGTCGGCGATCCCCCGCCGCCGGTCGCCCGGAGGCGGAGGGCCACCAGGAGACGCGGGTCTCCGTCCCGCGCCGGACCGGGACGTGGTGGACACGACCATCAATTTCCTCTCGATGTCGGGCACGAGCCCGCCGAGGCGGGCGCGCCCTGGCGGGCGGGGGCCTTGCGGGCAGAGCGATTCCGGGGGCTTTCGCGAGCCGGGGCCTTCGCGAGCCGGAGCTTTCGCCCGCCGGGGGCTTTCGCGGGTCCGGGCTCTCATGAGCCGGGAGCTTGGAAGGGCGGTGGTTCTCGCTGTCAGGGGAGCTTGGCAGCCGCGGGCTCTCGCGGGCAGCGGCGTCCGGGCGCGTGGGGGCGCCGGGCGGGTCCTCCGCCCGGCGCCGGGACGAGCGGGGCTTCAGCCGCCCATCTGCTGGTTGGCCTCGGTCAGCTTGGCCTTGACGGCCTCCTCGGTGACCGGCTTGCCGCTCGCGGCGTCCGCGAACAACTGGTTCATCGCGTTGCCCACGAGCGTCTCGAACTGGCTCTCCTGCGCCACCTGCGGCAGCGGCGCGGCCGTGGTGGACAGGATCTGCTGGAACGTCTTGATCGTCTCGCTCTCGAACGCCGGGTCGTCGTAGGCGTCCGTGACGGTCGGCAGTGAGCCGTACGCCTTGTTGAGGTTCTGCTGGGTCTGCTTGGATGTCATGAACTGGGCGAACTTCAGCGCCCCGTCCTTGTTGGCGGCCGTCTTGAACACGGCGAGGTTGATGCCGGCGACCATCGCGTTGACCTGCTTGCCGCCCTGCGACGGGTCGGGCAGCGGGATCGGCGCGAGTCCGTAGTCGTCCTCGCTCCATCCGGCCTGCTTGAGCTGCGTGGCGATCGACTGCCACATGAGCATGCCGGCCTTGCCCGAGACGAAGTCCTGCACCGCCTCGGTGCCGTTGGCGTACTCGGCGTTGCTCGGGTTGACGATCTTGTGGACGGCCAGCAGGTCGAGGTACTGCTTGATGGCCGCGACCTCCTGGTCGGAGTCGAAGTGCGGCTTGCCGGAGGCGTCGAACAGATCGGCGCCATGCTGCTGACCGAAGATGAAGGCGTGGTGGGCGTTCTCGCTGACGCTCGCGCCCTCCACGGCGAGCCCCCACGTGCCGTCCTTGGTGAGCTTCTTGCCGTCCGCGACGAGCTCGTCCCAGGTGGCCGGCGGCTTGTCGATACCGGCTTCCTTGAACATCTTCTTGTTGTAGAAGAGGCCGTACGTCATGCCGTAGATCGGCACGGCGGTGGGCGGCTGGCCGGGGGCGCCGGTCGCCGCGAGGCTGGGGCCGAGGAAGCGCTCCTTGCCGCCCAGCGTCTTGAGCAGCGCGTCGTCCCACGGCACGAACGCCCCGGTCGCCTGCAGCGAGGCCGACCAGGTGTTGCCGATGTTGACGACGTCCGGGCCCTTGCCCGACGTGGTGGCGGCGAGGATCCGGTTGAGCAGGTCGGCCCAGGGGACGACCTCCAGGTTCACCTTGATCCCGGTCTCCTTGGTGAACCTGTCCAGCTCGGGCCCGAGCACCTCCTTGTCGTTCTCCAGGCTGGTGCCCTGGTTCGACGCCCAGTAGGTGATCGTCTGGGCCGCGCTCCCACCGGCCGATCCGGCCGTGGACGAGGAGTCGTCGGCGCCGCAGGCCGTCGCGGCGAGCACGAGGGCTCCGGCGACGGCGAAGAGATATGGCTTGCGTCTGCGCACGTGTGGTGTCCTCACTCTTGCGGGTGCGACCGCCCGCCCGTCGAGGGCGGCGGCCTGGGGGGTGAACGGTCCGTGCGCCGCGACAGCGCGGCTGTGCGGCTGTGCGGCAGCACGGGCGGCGGCGCGATCCTGCGACAGCGCCGTCTTCCGACAGCGCGGCACGGACGCCGCCGGACTGTGCGGGCGTCACCGCACGTGGCCGGCAGCGTCACGGAAGCAGGGCTCTCCTCACTGCCACAGATGGGAGAGCGCTCTCCAACGAGAGAGTGGCGCGGAAGGCGAAGAGTGTCAAGGGGCGACCCTCCCTCTCGCTCTCCAGGCTTGCGCGCGCGGCCGTCACCACGCCGAGAACAACCGGGTGAGCTGGGGGTTTCGGCGAAGTCGCGGATCCGCCTTGACAGCCGCTCCGACGAAGTCCAGGCTTCGGGAAAGCGCTCTCCAGAATCCCGGTCCCCGATTGTGAGGTAGTGACCCCCAGCCGAACGCCGGGCAGGTCCCGGTCTCCCACCGCCCGGACCCGCATGGCCCGGCCGTGCGTCCGTTCGAGCTTCACGGGTAGCTCGCCGCTCCAGGGACGATTTCGACCCAAGGAGGCTTCAGTGAGCGACTTCCATAGCGAGACGCGAACATACGTGGGAGGAAGCGAGCTGCCGCAGGACTCCGGCCGGCAGCAGGCCGTACAGCAGGAAACCGGGCAACAGGGCACCGCACAGCAGGTCCGGCAGGCGGCCCAGCAGACGGCCCACGAGGCCAGGACGGCAGCCGGCGAGGTGGCCGTGACCGCCAAGGACCAGGCGCGTGCGGTGGCCGACGAGGCCAGGGAGCAGACCCGGCACGTCCTCCACCAGCTGCGCAGGCACACCGACGAGCAGGCGCGGCACCAGAGCAGACGCGCGGCCGACGCGATCCGGCAGTGGACCGGCGAACTCGAGGCGATCGGCGACAACGCCACGCCCGACTCCCCCATGCGTGGTGTGGTGCAGCAGGTCGCGGAGCAGGGTCACCGCGCCGCCGACTACCTGGAGACCAAGGGCCTGCACGGCGCGGTGCGCGACGTGCAGGACTTCGCCCGCCGCCGTCCGGGGCTGTTCCTCGCCGGGGCCGCGGTGGCGGGCTTCCTCGTGGGACGGGCCGTCAAGGCCGTCGCCTCGGCCGAGGACCCGCACACGAACGGCACGGCGGACGGCGACGCGAGGCGGTTCGGCTCCGGCGCCGCATACGGCTCCGCATATGGCTCCGCCTCCGGTGACGGGAGCGGCACCGCATACGGTTCCGGATCGCCCGCACCCGCCTCGTACGGCAGCCGCCCGCCGGCGTACGGCACGGGAACCGGTGTGACCCCTTCGCCGTCGTACGGCAACGGGTATCGGGCCGATGACGGAACGCGAAACGGCACCGGGACCGGCTACCCGAGCGGCGCGCGCCACCCGTCGGAGGAGATCCGGGACGGCCGCACCGACAGCCATCCCGACGGCCACGCGGACGGGTACACCGACGGCTACCGCGGCACGCCGGGCAACGGAGGTGGGCCGCGATGAGCTACCCCAGCCCACCGGCCGAGCCCTCACTGGGCAAGCTGGTCGGCGAGATCGGCGAGGACCTGTCCACGCTGTTCCGCCAGGAGGTGGAGCTCGCCAAGGCCGAGATCCGGCAGGAGGCCGCCAAGGCCGGCAAGGCGGCGGGCATGCTCGGCGGCGCCGGCTTCGCCGGTTACATGGTGGCGCTCCTCGTCACGTTGGCCGTCGTGTTCGGGCTCGGCAACGTCATGGACCTGGCCTGGGCCGCGCTCATCGTCGCGGCCGTGTGGGCGGTGATCGGCGGAGTGCTGTTCGCCCGGGGCAAGGAGCGCATGCGCGAGGTGAACCCCACGCCCGAGCAGACCATCGAGACGCTGAAGGAGGACGTGCGATGGGCGCGAGCCCAGAGGAGATAAGGGCCGAGATCGAGGTCACGCGGGCGGAGCTCGCCGCCGACGTTGACCGGCTCGCCGACCGGACGAGCCCGGCGCGCATCGTGCGGCGCCGTACGGACAGGATGCGCCAGACGGCGCAGTCGGTGAGGGAGAAGGTGATGGGAGTGCCCGCACACGCCACCCAGACGGTTCGCGACCAGGCCGGTGAGGCCGCGGGAACGATGCGCGAGGCCGCGGCGCACGCCGGCGAGGCGGTCCACGACGCGGCGGCGCACGCCGGCGAGGCCGTCCGCGGCACCGCGGCCGAGGCGGGCGAGATGGTCCGGCACGGCGCCCAGCAGGCCGCCCAGACCGTACGCGACACGCCTCGGCAGGCCATGCGAAGCACCCAGGGCAACCCGCTCGCCGCGGGGCTGATCGCCTTCGGCGCGGGGCTGCTGGCCGCGAGCCTGCTGCCGAAGACCTCCGCCGAGGAACGCGCGGCCGTGCAGGTGAAGGACCGGGCCGGAGAGATGGTCGAGCCGGTCAAGCAGGCCGTTCAGGAGACCGCGCAGCGTGTGGGCGAGGACGCCAGAGAGGCTGTCCAGCAGGTGCGCGACACCGCCGCGGAGGCGACCAGGGCCACCGGCGAGGAGGCACGCGACCAGGCGCGGCAGATGACCGGGCAGACGCGTGACCAGGCGCGGCAGATGACCGGGCAGGCCCGCTCGTAGCGCGAGGTCCGTGGGAACGTTCCGAGGGCCGGGCCCGGCAGGAAGGGCCCGGCTCTCGGCCGCTCCAGCGGACCGTCCGCCGGGTGCCGCCGGCTCGGTGCGGTATCTATGCGCGCGACCAGTGCCGTAGCCGCGACGCAGCAGCCGTTGACAGGCCGTCCGCTGTCGGATGAGAACTGCGAATGACATCCCTTCGGCGATCAGGCTGGGCGGCACGACGAGGAAGGCAGCGGGCCGGCACAGCTGATCGTCGCTCGTGATGCCACGTCGATCGGAGGGCGGCGTGCACAAGTGGGTCCCGTCGTGTCCGGGCCGAAGCCCTCCATCGGCACCGGCGGCACGCCTCCCCCACCGGACGGGGGGTTAGGCTCAAGGCGGAGGACGGAGCGAGGGGAACGGCGATGGCGCGAGGGACCAGGACGTGAGGGCCGCCCGGCTCCACAAGGTGGGCGACATCCGGCTGTCCGAGGAGCCGCCCCCCGTCCCCGGGCCCGGCGAGAGCCTGGTGCGCGTCACCGCCGTCGGCCTGTGCGGCTCCGACCTGCACTGGTACTCCGAGGGCGGCATCGGCGACGCGGTGCTGGACGATCCGCTCGTCGTGGGACATGAGATCGCCGGAGTGATCGAGGGCGGTCCCCGGCACGGCACGCGGGTCGCGGTCGACCCCGCCATCCCATGCGGCCGGTGCGGAGTGTGCGCGACGGGATACGGCAACCTGTGCCCGGACGTCCGCTTCGCGGGGCACGGCACGCTCGACGGCGGTCTGCGCGAGTGTCTGGCCTGGCCGGACGACCTGCTGCATCCGCTACCCGACGCGCTGTCCGACAGCGACGGGGCCATGCTCGAACCGCTCGGTGTGGCGATCCACACCGTGGACCTGGGGCATCTGGGGCTCGGGGCGCCCGTCGCCGTCGTCGGCTGCGGGCCGATCGGGCTGCTGGTGGTTCAGCTCGCCCGGCTCGCCGGCGCCTCGACGGTGATCGCCGTCGATCCCCTGCCGCACCGCCGCGCCGCCGCACTGCGGTCCGGCGCCGACCATGTCCTGTCTCCCGAGGAGGCGGAACCGGCCGTGTGGACGGGCATCGACGGGCTCGACGGCCTCGGCGTACGGGTGGCCTTCGAGGTGTCCGGTGCCGACGACGCGGTGCGCGTGGCGATGACCGCGGTCAGGCCCGGCGGCCGGGTCGTGCTGGCCGGCATCCCCGACGAGGACCGCACGTCGTTCCCCGCGTCGCCGGCCCGGCGCAAGGGCCTCACGCTCGCGCTGGTCCGGCGGATGAACCTCACCTATCCACGGGCGATCCGCCTCGTCGAGAACGGATCGGTGGACGTGTCGTCGCTGGTCACCGAGCGCTTCCCGCTCGCGGCCACGGCGGACGCCTTCGCCGCCGCCGTCTCCCGGCGCGGGCTCAAGGTCGTTGTGGAACCCCAGAGCTGATGGCCCGATGCGTCACCAGACGGCATACACGGGCGAGTTGACCGCCATGCCGACCCAGGAGCGACGACACGGGTCAGGTTTCTCGCGAAATCCCGGTGCGGCAGACCCGGTGCGGCGGGCGCGGAACCGGGTATGTTCTGAGCATCGCGCAAGCGAACACAGGCTTCACCGGGGCAGTCGCCCCCGAGGGCGCGGTCTTCTGGGCCGCGCCCTCTTTATTTCCCCCGATGTCCCGCACACCCCCCGAGGTTGCGTCAGCATGCATGCGATTCCCGCCGGTCGTGATCCCCGGTCTTCGATCGGCGGGTGCTGTCACAGGCGGCGGTGGACTGGCAGCGCCACACGCTGGAGCGCCTGCTCGGTGACGATCCCGCCCTGGGCACCCCGACGGCCGCCGCAAGCTGCGCCACGTCATCCACGCAGGGAACACTCCACGATGATCGTCGCGGAGCTGGAAAGCCGGGACGGGCTTCCGCTCGTGCGGTCGTCGCGGACCGGCAGCGACGTGGCTCGTCGGTCTTCCGCCCGCTCGCGCCGGCGTCGAGGGCGGAGACCGCGCTCCGCATGGTGGACGACGACCTCGGCCCCGGCCTGTGCGATCTCATCGACTGAAGAACTGGTCGTACCCGAGCTTGGCGACCAGGGCGGCCACCACGCACAGCAGGACGACGCGGACGAACCCCGCGCCGCGGTTGAGCGCCATCCGCGCGCCGACCTGCGCCCCGGCGATGTTGCAGACCGCCATGGCCAGGCCGAGCGCCCACACCACGTGGCCCTGCACGGCGAAGACGACGAGGGCGCCGAGGTTGGTGCCGGTGTTGACGACCTTCGCCGTGGCGGAGGCGTGCACGAAGTCCATCCCGAGGATCGAGGTGAACGCGATCAGCAGGAACGTGCCGGTGCCCGGCCCGACGATGCCGTCGTAGTAGGCGATGCCGGCACCCGCCACCGCGACCCCCGTCACCGCCCGCGCCCGCGTACGCAGGTGGGGGTGGGGCAGGCGGCCGAACCCCGGCCGCAGGGTCACGAACGCCCCTACCCCCAGCAGCACGACCATCACCAGCGGCTTCAGCACATCCCCGTCGAGCAGGGCCGCCGAGGCGGCGCCGAGCCCGGCGAAGGCCACGGCCAGCGCCGCGGCCGGCACGGCCACCGCCCGGTCGAGCTTCGTCCTCCTCGCGTAGGTGACGGCGGCCGACCCCGTGCCGAAGATGGCGGCGGACTTGTTCGTCGCCAGCGCCTGGACCGGCGTGAGACCGGCCAGGAGCAGCACCGGAAGCTGCAGCAGCCCTCCCCCGCCCACAACGGCGTCCACCCATCCGGCGGCCACGGCGGCGAGGAGCAGGAGCACGACCTGTCCGGCACCCATACGGCTCCGTCCCCCTTTGCACCGGTTTGACCATGGCCCGACGAGCGAGCCTAGCGCGCGGCGGGGAACCCGGCGTTGGCCAGGATCTCCTCGAGGGACAACGTCGTGCTCTCGGCCGCGGTCAGGCCGGAGGCGGCGAGGTGCGCGTCGACGATCCGCAGCCCGACCGGGTAGCCCGCGTGGTCGGGCAGGCCGACCGGCTGCTGCCCCATCGACTCCGCCGTGGCGTCCCCGTGCACGTACGCGGCGAAGTTGTGCATGCCGGTCAGGTTCAAGGCTCCGGTGATCGTGGCATACGCGGCGTCGAACGCGGAGCCGTTCAGGGATGTGCTCCACGGCCCGAGCCCCTCCGGCCCGTACAACTCGCGGGCGAACGCCTCGGCGAGCCCTTCGGAGACGACCTGCTCCCCGAGGGTGACGGTGGCGGGGTCCCAGACGACGTTCGAGTACCTGATGTTGTGGTTGAGCTCGTGGACGGCGCAGTGCCCGAGGCGGCCGAGGTTGTCCTCCGTCGGCCAGACGAGCAGGTAGACCAGGCCCTTGCCGCTCATGCCGAGGTAGCCGTGGTTGCGCCGCACCAGGTGCTCCGCGTCGGGGTCGCCGAGCACGATGTAGACCTGCAGCGTCTCGGGATGCCGGATGCCGGGCACGGCCTCGCGCTGGTGCTTCCAGGCGGCGGTGAGCGCGTCGCCGATTTGCTCCCACACCCCCGCGTCGCGCATCCGTCGCAACGCGGCCAGGTAGCGCTCGTCGTCCCGGTCGACCCGGAAACCGAAGCCCTTGTGGTGCATGCCGACGACGTCGGCGACGGGCATCCAGGGCACGGCGTCCCACATCGGGCGGAGCATGCGGGTGAGCGCGGTGGGCCGTTCCGCGAGGGGGGCGGCCAGCAGATCGGCCATCGCAGTGGCCGTGTCGTGAACGATGATCTCCATACCGCCGACGCTAGAAGCTCACGCAACGTGAGGCTCAAGCGACTTTTCCCCCGTGCGGGGTCCGCCTTCGTGGGGAGCGTGATGCTGGTCCCGGCCGGCGTCCTCGGCACGGGACCGGGCGTCGCGGTCGCCCTCGGCCGGCGGGGGGTCCCGCCCTCGTACGGCACGTCCGCGCCGAGGGGCCGCCGACGCGGAAGGGGGTGGCGGCGACGACACTGTGACCAGACGGACGAACGATGAGGAGCGGATGTGACGTCCTGGAGCGACCACGCGATCTGGTGGCATGTCTACCCGCTGGGTTTCACCGGCGCCCCGCCGACGGCGGCGTCCGGGGAAGCGCCCGGCCGGCACCGGCTGCGGCGCCTGGAGAGCTGGCTCGACTACGCCGTCGAACTCGGCTGTTCGGGTCTCCAGCTCGGCCCGATCTTCGCGTCCGAGACGCACGGGTACGACACGGTGGACCATTTCCGCGTCGATCCCCGGCTCGGGGACGACGACGACTTCGACCACCTGGTGGCGCAGGCGCGGCGGCGCGGGCTGCGGGTGCTGCTCGACGGGGTGTTCAACCATGTGGGCAGGGGGTTTCCGGTCTTCGCGCGGGCGCTTGCGGAAGGGCCGCACTCCCCCGCCGCCCGCTGGTTCCGTCCCGGTGACGGCGCCGGCGGCTTCGCCGTGTTCGAGGGCCACGACCACCTGGTCGCGCTGAACCACGCGGAGCCCGCCGTCCTCGACCACGTCGTACGGGTGATGGGCCACTGGCTCGGCCGCGGCGCGTCCGGCTGGCGCCTCGACGCGGCGTACGCGGTGCCACGGACCTTCTGGCGGGAGGCCGTCACCCGGGTGCGGCGGGAGCATCCGGACGCCTGGTTCGTGGGCGAGGTGATCCACGGCGACTACGCGGCGTACGTGACCGAGGGCGGGCTCGACTCGGTGACGCAGTACGAGCTGTGGAAAGCCGTCTGGAGCTCGCTCAACGACGGCAACTTCTTCGAACTCGCCTGGACGCTCGACCGGCACAACCGGCTGCTGGAGGTGTTCGCGCCGATGACGTTCGTCGGCAACCACGACGTGACGCGCCTGGCCAGCAGGCTCACCGATCCACGGCACCTGGGGCACGCGCTGGCCGTCCTGATGACGGTGGGCGGGGTGCCGAGCCTCTACTACGGCGACGAGCAGGCGTTCCTCGGGGTCAAGGAGGAACGCGCCGGGGGCGACGACGCGATCCGGCCCGCCTTCCCCGACGGGCCGGACGACCTGGCGCCGCACGGCATGCCCGTCTACCGGCTCCACCAGCGGCTGGCCGGGCTGCGCCGCCGGCACCCCTGGCTGGTCCGGGCACGTACGGAGGCCCAGCACGTCGCCAACAGGGCCCTCGCGCTGCGCAGCCAGGCGGGGACGGAAGAAGTCGTCACACTGCTCAACATCGGCGACGACGCCTACCGCTTCCCCGTGGACGTCTCCCGTCTGACCGTCGCGGACAGCTGTGCCGGGGCCGGCGGCCCGGACGAGGATCCCGCTCTCGTGCCCGCGCACGGGTGGCGGGTGCTCGTCCACAGGCCGTGACCGGACGGCACGGCGTGCGCCGCGAGTGCGGGACCGTCGGGCCGTGAACCGCGTCCTCGCCCCGCTGCTCGACAGGGTCACCTACCGCAGGTGGGCCTGCCTGATCGTCGGCGGGGCGCTGCTCATGCCCTCCATGATGGCCGGAGAGGTCGCGGCGGCGCTGCTTCGCCGGGCCTTCTGGGTCAGGTGCGACCGAGTCCGGCGTCACGCGCGCGGACGATGGCCTCGGCGCGGTCGGCGACGTGCAGCTTGGCGAAGATGTTCGAGACGTTGTTGCGCACGGTCTTCTGCGACAGGAACAGCGTGCTCGCGATCTGCGCGTTCGACCGTCCCGCGGCGACCAGCGAGAGGATGTCGCGTTCGCGCGGCGTGAGCTGCGGGAACGCGGTGAGTTGGGACGCAGGCGACGGGCCGGCGAAGAACTCGGCCACGCGGAGCGCGACCGCAGGGCCGAAGATCGCCTCGCCGTGGGCGACCGCCACGATGGCCCGGGTGATCTCGGCCTGGCTGGCGCCCTTGAGCAGGTAGCCGCGGGCTCCGGCCCGCATGGCCGCGAACAGCGTACTGTCCTCCTCCGACATCGTCAGCACGACGACCCCGATGTGCGGGCTGTCCTCGACGACGCGCCTGGTCGCCTCGATCCCGTCCAGCTCCGGCATCGTGACGTCCATCACCACGATGTCCGGCTGCAGCTCCGCGGCGCGCTCGACCGCTTCCCGGCCGTTCGCGGCCGTGCCGACCACCTCGATGCCGGGGATCGACGCCAGCAGCATGGCGAGCCCTTCGCGGTAGACCGGGTGGTCGTCGGCGAGCAGCACCCGGATCAGATCATCGGACACCCGCCGCCTCCGTCGTCTCCGTCGTTCCGGTCGCCTCCTGAAGAGGCAGCAGCGCGCGGACCAGCGTCCCGCCACCGGGCGGGCAGGCTACCTCGCAGCCGCCGCCGAGCTCGGCCGCGCGCTCCCGCAGCGAGAGCATCCCCACCCCGGCCGTCACATCGGCCCCGATGCCCGAGCCGTCGTCCCGCACCGTCACCTCCAGCGCTCGTTCCCGCACGCCTATTGTGATGGCGCAGCGCGCCGCGCCCGAATGCCGGACCACATTCGCCAGCGCCTCCGACACGATGCGGTACGCCGCCACCTCGACCGCGGCGGGCAGCGAGCCGAGATCTCCCTCGGTGGACACGGCGACCTGGAGCCGGCCCGACCTGACGCGCTCCGCCTGCTGCTCGACGGCGCGGCGCAGGCCGAGCTCGTCGAGCGCCGGCGGGCGTAGGTCGTGCACCAGCCGCCGGACGTCCGCCAGGACGGCGGCGACGTCCGCGGCCGCCTGCTCCAGCATGCGATCGGACTGCTCGGGAGCGCTGCGGGCCAGGTTCCGCGCGGTCTCGATGCGCAGCGCCACGGCGCCGAGGCTCGGCCCGAGCCCGTCGTGCAGGTCGCGCCGAAGCCGCCTGCGTTCCTCTTCCCGCGTGCCGACGAGCTGCACGCGAATGCGCTGCAGGTCGGCGCTGAGCTCGCTCGCCCGGGCCGCCGCCGCGGCCTGCCGTACGAGATCGCCGAGGAGCCGCTGGTCGCGTTCGGTCAGGTCGGCACGGCACAGCATGAGGCGGCCCACCACCTCTCCCCGGTAGGCCACCGGCAACGACAGCGACGGCCCGTGCGGGGAGCCGTGCTCGACCACCGACCGGGCGCCGCCGGCCCGCTCGATCTCCACCCTGACATAGGGGAGCCGGAAGGCGTCGGCCACCGTCCGGGCCAGCGCGAGCAGCTGGTCGTCCGGGTCGGTGGCCAGTTCGAGCCGCTCGGCGAGTGTCGAGACCATGCCGTACGGATCGTCGCGCCCCCCGCGCAGCAGCCGGCGTACCGCCCGCCACAGCCAGCCCCGTAGCGGCGCGTAGACCACCGCGACGATCGCGATCGCAGCCAGTGCCGAGTCACGCTCCCCCAGCGTGCTCCCCGCGACGGTGAAGACGGCGACGTCGATGCCGACCACCGACAGAGCGAGCAGGCCGTACAGGACGGTCGCGGGCAGCAGCCGGTCGATGTCGTACAGCCGGTATTTGGTGACCGCGACCAGCACGGCGGCGGAGGTGAGCGCGACCGCGAAGCAGAAGAGCACCGCCGTGACCTCGACGGGCGCCACGAACTGGAGCAGCAGCACGAACATGCTCACGAGCGCCGACCAGGTCAGCCAGCGGATCTGGGCACGCCGCTCCGCGTCGGCGACGCGGTATCGGCGCAGCATGACCGCGAACGGCACCACCAGGCTCACCGGCTCGGCGGCGTACGCGACGGCCAGCACGGGCGCCCAGACGTCGTACGGCAGGGGGATGCTGACGGGATCCAGCGCGAGACGGGAGATCTCCGCGGGAAGGGTCGTGGCGTTGTACCGCGCCATCACATCCATCGGCACGACCAGCAGCAACGCCGGCAGCAAGGCGGTCAGCACGAGGCTGGCGACGGACAACCACCGCCATGCCCCGGCTGCCGGCAGCCGTCCGTGGGGGAACAGCAGGATCAGCAGCGGCAGCCCCATCAGCAGCGCCGCTCCGAAACGCTCGAACCACCAGTAGACGGCCGAGGCGCCCGGTGCGCCCGGCGACGTGTAGATCGCGTACAGCGACCAGGCGCCGAGGAAGCCGTTAAGTGCCCATTCCAGTCCGGAGACGATCAGCACCCAGGCGACGGGATGCCGCGGCAGCCGGCGCAGCAGCAGGGCGCCGGGCAGGGCCTGCGCCAGGCCGGCCATGGCCGACGGCCAGTTGGCGATGTCGAGGTCGGCACCGGGCGAGGCCGCCACTCCGCTGTTGCGGATGTCCACGACCACCGTGCCGGCCGCGAGCGCGACCGCGACCGCGGCCGCCGCCGGTGCCGTCCACGCGGCCGCCCGGCCCGTCGCCGAACGCTCAACCGCCTCCACGTCCACCACGACAGGCATTGTCCTCTGCTCGCCGCCCCGTTGTCCCGGGACGGGAGTCCCGGGACTCCTGTCCCGGAACGGGTGCCCGGCGGTGGGGGCCGGATCCGGGACCGGCGGCCCTGTGGGGCCGGGGCGGCGGGCGCGGATGGTGGATCCGCACGGCGCACCGGCGCCGCGCACCACGGAAGGAATGACATGGACACGCACGTCACCAGGCAAGCCCCCAAGGCACGCACGGATCTCACCCCGCCCGAGGCTCCCTCCCCCGGCGCCTCCCGCCTCGGCTCCGTCCGCCTGGCGGGTGCCGCGCTCACTATCGGGACGCTGGCCTGGGCCGCCAGCATCTTCGTCTTCGGCACCGACGCACAGGGGATGGGCGGGCGCATCCACGACCTCACCGGCCTGGCCTTTCAGCTCGGCGTGTTCTGCCTGCTGTGGGTGCAGACGCGAACACGGGCGATCGGCGTCTCACGCGGCGGTGTGATCGGGCTTCGGGTCGAGGCGGTGTTGCTCGGGGTGGCGAGCGTCTGGTCGCTGCTGCACGGGGTCCTGCCCGACAACCTGCGGGACCAGGCCTGGCTGGGGTTCGTGGACGTGTTCTGGCCGCTGTCGATGTTCGGCATGTTCGTGATCGGCGTCAAGCTCGCGATCGCCGCGAGGTGGCGGGGAGTGCTGCGCTGGTGGCCGCTTGTCGCCGAAACCTGGGCGGTGGCGACCGTCCCCACCTACCTCGTGTTCGGCGACCCCCTGGCGAACTGGGTCGGCGGCTGCCACCTCGTCGCCGGCTACGCGCTGCTCGGGCTGCTGCTCGCCCGGCGTCCCGAGCTGACGGTCGCGGACGACGAGAACGGCCGCTGACTCGCCCACCCGGTGACAGGAGGTTCTCATGGCTGAGCTGATGCCGCCGGCCACGACGCCCGCCGCCGGCGGCGGGCCCGCGAGCCTGGACATCCGCGTGCTGGGCCCGTTGGAGGTCACCGGCGGCGACGGTCTCCCCCTCCTCCTCGGCGCACCCAAGGTCAGGACGCTGCTGGCCATCCTGGTGCTCGCCGAGGGGCGCCCGCTGACGGCGGCCACGCTGGTCGACCGCATCTGGGGACCGCGCGCACCGGCCAAGGCGCTCGGCTCGCTGCAGGTGTACGTCTCCCACCTGCGGCGGCTCCTGGAGCCCGGGCGCCTCCCCCGCGCCCCGAGCCGGGTGCTCACCTTCGACTCCGCCGGATACCGCCTCACCGTCGCTCGCGAGCGGGTCGACGTCACCCGCTTCCTGGCTCTGGTCGCCGAGGCCGAGCACGCCGCCGATCCCCGTGCCGTGGAGCGGGCGGCGGCCGGGGCCCTCGCCCTGTGGCGCGGCGAGCCGTACGCCGACCTGGGCGGACAGGAGTACGTGGCCGCGGCCGTCGCGCGGCTGACCGAGGCCAGGGAACGCGCCCGCGAGCTGCGTGTCTCGGCCGTCCTGCGGCAGGGGCGGCACCGGGAAGTGGTCGGCGAGCTGGAGGCGCTCACGCACGAGCATCCGCTGCGCGAGCCGCTGTGGGCCCTGCGCGCCCTGGCCCTGTACCGGTGCGGCCGCCAGGGCGAGGCGCTGCAGGTCCTGCGCGCCGTGCGGCGGACGCTGGCCGAGGAGCTCGGCATCGACCCCGGCGACGAGCTGCGCGAGCTGGAACGGCACATCCTCCGCCAGTCTCCCCACCTACGGCCCCCGGGCACCCGCAGCTCGCTGCCGGTCCCCCCTTCGTCCCGGTGCCGGATCCGTTCCCGTCCGCCGGGCCCGCCGGCCGCACCGCCACCCGTTCGCCCCTATCACGGGTGAGTCCGGCATCGGCAAGAGTCATCTGGGCGAACGTCTGGCCGTCCGTGCCGGCGACCGCGGGGTCGCCCCCGCTGTGGCTCTGGAAGCGTCTGCTGGGCCGGCTGATCTCCGCCGGTTTCCTCCCGTTCCGGCCAGCCGCCACAGCGAGGTGATCTCCGCGGCGCGGGCGGCGTGGAGGAGATCGGCGCCGTCCGTCGCCCGTGGATGCCGCGGCCTGGTGTCGATCCTGTCCACCACGCGCAGGCCCGCCGCCTCGATCAGGGCCGGCAGGTGACCCGCGTGGCCTGAGTCCGAGGTGCTCGGCCAGGTCCGACAGGATGAGCCAGCCTTCGCCGCCCGGTCGCAGGTGGGCGGCGAGCCCGTCCAGGAAGCCGTGGAGCATTCGGTCGACGTACTCCCTCCTGACCGGGGAGAAGACGCCGTAGCGTCCAGCACCACGACGAGCCTGCCCAGGACCCGGGCGCGGTCGCCGCGGGCCCGGCGGTGAACGCGGAAGGTCTCACGGGCGTCGTTCCCCGAAGGGACGGGCTTCCGTCGATGCGGCGGCTCATTGCGCGCAGGAGCTGACGTGCGTTGTGGTAGTCGCCTCTCCACAGCAGCGCTGTGCCCTCACGGGCGAGCCGGTAGGCGGTGCCGGCCTTCATCCGGTCGTCCGCGACGACGATCCGCCTGGGTGGCGGGGCGTCGCTCTCGGAGTGCCGGCGGGCGGATCGGGCGATGCGGGATTCGGTCCAGTGGATCGTGGACACGACGTACTCCTCGTGATCGACGTGTGTGGGCACGAAGAGCACTTCGACGAGGAGCACGGCGACTCGCCCGTGCTGCCGCACGGGCGTGGGTGACAGAGCAGGAAGAGTTACCGCTCCCGCGTCGAAGCGCGAGAGGAGGCGTCGCCGAGAACCATTCCGAGCGTCACGATCAGTCCTTCCGCAAAGACGCACACGAGGTTCGCACACCCCGTTGGGACAGGCGAACACGGCCCTGAGAGAACCGGTGACGAGCGGCGGCGGGCTGCGCGGCGCCGACAAATCTTCCACGGCTTTTTGGTCGATCATCACGCCTGCCCGAAGCGAGGGCACTTTGGCAGCGTGACAACCGGAAAGCGCACCGCCATGAAGGACCGGTCGGTGCGGCCATCGCAGAGCAGGGGGTCGTCGATGGGAAACGGGATCAGGGCGCAGGTGTCGGTCACCGGGCTGGGCGCCACCACGCCGCTGGGCGGCGACGTGGCCACCACCTGGGCCGGTCTGCTGGAAGGACGGTCCGGCATCCGCCTGATCGACGACGACTGGGCCGAAAGCCTGCCCGTACGGATCGCCGGCCGGCTGCCGGTGGACCCCGCCGAGGTGCTGGGCCGGGTGACGGCGCGGCGGCTCGACCGCTGCCAGCAGGCCGCGCTGGTCGCCGCACGGGAGGCGTGGGCGGACGCGGGATCGCCCGGCGTCGAGCCCGAGCGGCTCGCCGTCGTGATCGGCACGGGTGTCGGCGGCATGCTGACCACGCTCACGCAGAACGAGATCCTCGAAGGGTCCGGGCCGCGCCGGATCTCGCCGTACACCGTGCCGATGCTCATGCCCAACGGACCGGCGGCGGTCGTCAGCATCGAGCTCGGCGCGCGGGGCGGCGCCCACACTCCGGTGAGCGCCTGCGCGACCGGCGCCGAGGCGATCGCGATGGGCCTGGACCTCATCCGCCTGGGCCGCGCCGACGTGGTCGTCGCCGGCGGGGCGGAGGCGTGCGTCCACCCGCTGACGCTGGCCGGGTTCGCCCAGGCCAAGGCCGTCTCGACGCGCAACGACGCGCCGCAGGAGGCGTCGCGGCCGTTCGACGTGGGGCGCGACGGCTTCGTACTGGGCGAGGGGGCCGCGCTGGTGGTGCTGGAGCGCGCGGAGTTCGCCGCCGCCCGTGGTGCCCGGGTGCACGCCACCCTCGCCGGCGCCAGGGTCACCTCCGACGCCCACCACATCACCGCCGCCGACGCGGCCGGACAGGCACGGGCGATGCGGCTCGCCCTGGCCGACGCCGGGCTGGACGCTCTCGACGTGGGGCACGTGAACGCCCACGCCACCTCCACTCCCACGGGCGACCTGACCGAGAACGCGTCGATCGCCGAGGCGGTCGGGACGCATCCCGCGGTCACCGCGATCAAGTCGATGACCGGGCACCTGTGCGGGGCGGCCGGGTCGCTCGGCGCGATCGCGACCGTCCTCGCCCTCCGCGACGGGGTGATCCCCGCGATCCGCAACCTGGACGACCTCGACCCGCAGGTCAAGCTCGACGTCGTGACCGGCGCGCCGCGCCGGGGGCGGTGGACGGCCGGGCTGGTGAACTCCTTCGGCTTCGGCGGCCACAACGCGTCCCTGGTGTTCACCACCGCCTGAGCGCCCCGCAGCGGGCGCGGCGCAGGCGGAGGCACGGGCTCGCTGGAGAGGCGCGGGCCTCAGATGGGGCCGCGGCCGCCGAAGAGGTCGTCAGGCCAGGGGCTCTCGCTGCCGTCGCCGCTGCCGGACGGGCCGGGTGTGGGCTGTTGTGGCTCGGGCGTGGCGGGCTCGGGCGGCGGGGTGGGGACGAACTGGGTGTTCGGCAGCGGCCGGGGCGGCTCCGGGTCGTCCTCTCCGCGGAACAGCAGCATCCAGGTGACCAGCAGCAACGCGAGCACGAGCGTGGCCAGCAGCGTCGAGGCGAGCACGACCGACCGCCGGGTGCCCAGCGGCGGCGGGGGCGGCGCGGGCGGGGCGGGCAGCGCGGGGGTGCGGTCGCCCAGCCAGTAGTGCGCGAAGTCGGGCCCGTGCCGCTGCCCGATCAGCGTGCCGGACACCGGGACCGGCTCGAGGAACCGCTCGGCTCCCGGGCCGTTCGGCACGTACGGCACGGCCACCCAGGGCGCGGGCCCGTCCTGCATCGCCAGCACGGGCGGCGTGCCGGGGGGCACCCGGCCGCGCACCCGGTCCACCAGAGAGGCGCCCCACCCGCGTACGCCCGTCCGGCCCTGTGTGTCCCTGATCGCGCTGCTTTGCGCGTCCTTGATCGCGGTGACGAACCGGTCCCTGGCCGCGGCGTCGAGGGCGGCGCCGCTGGACAGGACGGCGACCGTCACCACCCGGCCGTCGGGCGCCTGGCCCAGGTAGACCAGCCCGGCCGGGGCCGTCCCCAGACGCGCCTGCAGCACGAACGGCCCCACGTGGGGCGGGTCGCCGTACTGCAGCGGAGTGACCATCTCCCACATCAAAACACACCCCGGTATCCGAGACACCCGGCCGTGGCAGGGGGTGTGGCACGCGCCGGGACGGGCAAATGGGAGAGAAATGGATTCTCCAGCCGAGTCACGATTGAATAACGAGCATGACCGTTGCCGATGAACGCAGTGACCCTGAGCCCGGCGAGGGCGTGACGGAGCAGGAGGAGGACGAACCCCGGCTGGACGCCCTGCGGGAGGCGCTGGCCGAGGTCCGGCGGGTGATCGTCGGACAGGAGCACATGGTCGAGCGGCTGCTGGTGGCGCTGCTCGCCCGGGGACACTGCCTGCTCGAAGGCGTCCCGGGGGTCGCCAAGACGCTGGCCGCCTCGACGCTGGCCACCGTCGTGGGCGGCACGTTCGCCCGCATCCAGTTCACCCCCGATCTGGTGCCCAGCGACATCGTCGGCACCCGCGTCTACCACCCGAGCTCGGAGCGGTTCGACGTCGAGCTCGGGCCGGTGTTCGTCAACTTCCTGCTCGCCGACGAGATCAACCGCGCACCGGCGAAGGTCCAGTCGGCCCTGCTGGAGGTGATGGCCGAGCGGCAGGTGACGCTCGCCGGGCGCACCCACCCGCTGCCCCGGCCGTTCATCGTGCTGGCCACCCAGAACCCGATCGAGTCGGAGGGCGTCTACCCGCTGCCGGAGGTGCAGCGGGACCGGTTCCTGTTCAAGGTGCGTGTGTCCCACCCGAGCGCGCACGAGGAGCTGGAGATCCTGCAGCGGATGAGCGTGCGCCCGCCCGTGCCGAGGCCGGTGCTCGACCCGGCCACGCTGGTGCGGCTGCAGGACTTGGCCGAGGAGGTCTCGGTCCACCAGCTCGTGGCCGACTACGTCGTACGGCTGGTCATGGCCACGCGCACGCCCGCCGACTACGGGCTGGCCGATCTGCAGGACACGATCGAGATCGGGGTGAGCCCGCGGGCGACACTGGGCCTTGTCTCCGCCGGACGGGCCCTGGCCCTGCTGCGCGGGCGCGACTACCTGCTGCCCGACGACGTCCGCGACGTGGCGGTCGACGTCATGTCGCACCGGTTGATGCTCACCTTCGACGCGCTGGCCGACGAGGTGGACCCCGACGACGTCGTACGCCGGGTCCTGCAGGCGGTGCCGCCGCCGCTCGTCGTGTGGAACCAGGGCATGCGATGAGCGGCGGGAACCCCGACCAGGCGCTGCGGCGGCTGGAGCTGACCGTGGTGCGGCGGCTGGACGGGCTGCTGCAGGGCCGCCACCAGGGGCTGATCCCCGGGCCCGGCAGCGAGCACGGCGACACCCGGGTGTATGTGCCCGGCGAGGACGACGTGCGCCGCATGGACTGGGCGGTGACCGCGCGCACGACGGTCCCGCACGTGCGTGACCTGATCGCCGACCGGGAACTGGAGACCTGGGTGCTGGCCGACCTGTCGGCCAGCATGGAGTTCGGCACGGCCGACATGTCCAAGCGCGACCTGGTCGTCAGCGCCGTCGGAGCGGTCGGGATCCTCGCGAGCCGGGTCGGCGACCGGTTCGGCGCCTACATCCTGTACGGCGACGCCGTGCACCGCTATCCGGCCAAGCCCGGCCGGCCCCGGCTGTACGCTCTGCTGCACTCGCTGTTCGGCGCGCCGCCCGCGCAGGGCGCGGTGGACCTCGGGGAGGCTCTGGAGATGATGGCGACGGCGCACCGCAAGCGCGGGCTGCGAGTGATCGTCTCCGACTTCCTCGACTCGCCGGACTCCTGGGAGCCGCCGCTGCGCCGCCTGGCCACGCGGCACCAGGTGCTCGCAGTGGAGATCATCGATCCCCGCGAGCTGGAACTGCCCGACGTCGGGTTCGTCACCCTCGCCGACCCCGAGAGCGGGCGCTCCCGCGACGTCCGCCTGTCGCGCGCGCTCAGGGAGCGGTACGCCGAGGCGGCGGCCGGGCAGCGCCTGGCGACCCGGGCGGCGCTGCGCCGGGCCGGGGCCTCCCACCTGGTGCTGCGCACCGACCGCGACTGGGTGTTCGACATCGCCGAGTTCGTGCTGCGCCAGCGGCGGGCCTCCCATCTGCTGCGCCGGGCCGCGAACAGAAGGGCGGGCGCATGACCTTCCTGTCCCCCGGCTGGCTCTGGCTGTTCGTCCTGGTCGCCGTGCTGGTCGCGGCGTACGTCGCGGCGCAGTTCGCCCGCCGCCGCTACACGGTGCGCTTCACCAACCTCGCGCTGCTGTCGCTGGTGGCGCCCGAGCGGCCCACCTGGCGGCGGCACGTTGCCGCCGTGCTGTTCCTCGTCATGATGAGCCTGCTGGTCCTCGGCGCGGCCCGGCCTGCGGGCGAGGTGAAGGTGCCCCGCGACCGCGCCACCATCATGGTCGCCGTGGACGTGTCGCTGTCGATGGAGTCGTCCGACGTCCCGCCGTCCCGGCTCGTCGCGGCCAAGCAGGCCGCCCAGCAGTTCGTGAAGGACCTGCCCGAACGGTTCAACGTGGGCGTGGTCGCCTTCGCCAGGTCGGCCGCCGTGGTGATCTCCCCGACCACCGACCACGCCGCCGTCAACACCGCGATCTCCACCCTGACCACCCGGCCCGGCACGGCCATCGGCGAGGCCGTGTTCAACTCGCTCGACTCGATCAGGTCGTTCGACCAGCGTGCGGTCACCGATCCGCCCCCGTCCGCCATCGTGCTGCTGTCGGACGGCGACAACACCTCGGGGCGGTCGGTCAACGAGGCCATCGAGGCCTCGGTCGGCGCCAAGGTACCGGTGTCCACGATCGCGTACGGCACGCCCGAGGGCACGGTGACGATCGACAACCGACCGGTGCAGGTGCCGGTCAACAAGACCACCCTGAAGTCGCTGTCGGACGGCACCGGAGGCCGGGCCTACACCGCGGAGTCGGGCAGCGAGCTGCGCGACGTGTACGCGCAGATCGGCACGTCGCTCGGCTACAAGGTCGTGCACCAGGAGATCACCCAGCGGTTCCTCGTGGCGGCGATCGTCGTGGGCCTGCTGGCCGCCGCCGCGGCGATGCTGCTGGGCGCCCGCATCCCCTGACCCCGTCACCCGGGCATTCTGCCCGGCTCGGGACGGGACACCGGGCGGATGCCCGCCATGCACGATGCCCGCCGATTCGCGCGGGGGCCGGGCGAACGCCAGCCCGGCCGCCAGGCACGCCACGGGCACGACGGGGAGCACGTAGCGGTGGTCGAAGTCGAGCACCGCCACCGGTGCGACCAGCAGTGCCACCGCGACCATCCACGGCAGCGCCGCCGTCCGAGGTCGCCGCAGCGCGCCCGCGGCGCCCAGCAGCAGGATGACGGCCAGCATCGGCCCGCGCAGATAGGCAGGGTACTGGTAGGCGATGAGCAGGTCGGCGTACGGCCGGACGGACCGCATCCCGGCGAGATCCGGGTCGTACTCCCGTCTGGCCTGCTCGACGAGCGGTTGATCGGCGGGGATCGGCCAGGTTCCGTGGGTGAAGCCGAACGCGGGGACGGTGCGCGCGGGGTGGGCGACGGGGGTCCAGGCGAACGCGAGCGCGGTGTCCTTCACCACATCGCGCAGGTAGTCCACCGGCTGGGCGGCGATGGCGCGCAGCGCGAAGGCACGCGCCCGGTCGTTGAGCGCGACGTGTCCGCCGGGGAGCCGGTTGAGGGAGGAGTCCTTCGCCCACACGTACTCTCCCGCCGCGTCTGAGACGGTCCCGTTCGGGCACAGCGGCGCGAGATCCGGCGGAGGCTGGATGACCGCGCAGTCCGCGAAGGTCATCGAACGGGCCCACAACGCCACTCCGTCCAGGCCGCCGACGCCGAACCGGCCGTGCACGCCGCCGTACCACGTCGCGTACGCGGCGACCGGCAGCAGCCCGGCCAGGGCCAGCGCGGCGATCCGGCGCCAGGGCACGCGGCGGACGGCGAGCGCCAGCAGGACGAGCAGGATCAGTGGCAGCGCGATCGTGCGGGTGAGGGTAGCGCCCGCGAGGAGCAGGCCGGCGGTCGCGGCGGCGCGCGCGGACGGCACCGGCCGGCGGACCAGCAGGGCCGTGGCGGCGACGACGAGCAGGATGAACAGCGAGTCGGACAGCACCGCATGCTCGAGCCGGAGGAACGACGCGTCGAACAACACCGGGACCGCGGCGGCCACGGCAGCCCAGGCGGGCAGTCCCCTGCCGCGGAGCACGGCGTAGACGGTCACGCCCGTCGCCGGCCCCATCGCGTGCTGCAGCACGACGATCAGCTCGACACTGTGGAAGGGCAGCAGGGCCCGCAGCAGCAGGGGGTATCCGATGGGATGGAACCCCTGCTCGGGCCGCAGATGAACGGCGTTGTGCAGGTAGCTGAACGAGTCGTACCAGTAGAGCCGGGCGGGCGGGTAGCCGAGCATCGTGACCACTCTGAGCGCGGCCGCGGCGGTGAGCACGACCGTGAAGGCCCGGTGGCGCCTCGTCCCGGCGAGCACCGGGAGCAGGGCACGAGCGTATGCGGGCATGAAAAACCCATTCGTTGAGGGGAAATCCGGCAGGGCGGCGCTCGCACGCGACAGCCGGGCATGACTGTGGGCATGGCGGTGGGCATGGCGGTGTCAGCACCTGGCGACCGGCCGGAGAGGGCAGGAATGAGGACCGGGGCGCCGCTACGCCGCCCGCCGCCCGCCGCGCGGGCGCGGGCGCGGAGGGGCACCTGGCGCGGTCCGCGCCCGCGACCGGAGCGCGGACCGCCTGGCTGTGCTCAGGCACGCCGGGATCTCAGGGACGCCGGGATCTCAGGGACGCCGGGATCTCAGGGACGCCGGGATCTCAGGGACGCCGGGATCTCAGGGACGCCGGGATCTCAGTGACGCCGGAGTCTCAGGGACCGTCGGGGCAGAAGGCGTCCGTGGGGCGCGGCCGGGGGTTCGGAGTGGGGCTGACCAGCACGAGCGCCTGCCCGTCGGCGACCATGACCCCTTCGTAGACGTACCAGTCGGCGGGAGCGGACGGCTGTGCGTAGGCGCCGGGTGAGGAAAACCGCGCCCGCAGGCCGCGCTCCCGGAGCAGGGGCAGGACCTGGGCGACGGTCTTGTTGACGTAGTCCACGCAGTGGAAGGGCTGGCCCTCCAGGTCGAAGGACTCCAGGATTCCGTAGCGCTCCCCCGCCCGTGCGGCGCGGCCGAGGTACACGGTCGCGTGCCCCCGGAACCGGACCGGGATGCGGAAGCCGATGGGGCAACCGCCGAAGTGGGCGCACTCGCCGGGTTTCTCGATCGCGGTGATGGCGCTGCGGTCCCTGGTGCCGTCGAGGTAGAACACCTGCCCGGCCGAGGCGGGCGAGACCGGCACGAGCCGCACCTCCACGTCCAGGCCGCGTTCGCGCAGTTCGCGCTGGTACATCGCGGGAGCGGCGAAAAGGTCCCGCACCATGACGACGTAGTGGTCGCCCTCCGACCTGATGTCGAGCGCGGCGGAGGCGGGGGCGGGGCCGAGACCGGCCGCCCCGGGCACGAGCCAGCCCACGGCGAGCAGAACGGCGGTGAGCGAGACGATCGCGGGAACCAGCCGACGGCTGCGCAGGATGGTCCCGGCGGCCCCGGTGACCGCTGCCATCACACGGCGCCGGTCCGCCGGAACCGGGCCGGAGACGATCTCCTCCAGCAGGTCCAGGGCGGCCGGCGTCATCCCCGGGCCGGGGGCAGGAGCGATGCCGGCGACGAGCCGGTGCAGGTCATCGCGGTCGTAGGTCATCATGCCCCTCCTCCCGCCAGTGCGGGCATCCGGACGCCGTACCGGGCCACGTCCACTCCCGCGCGGGTCAGCTCCTTGGTCAGACGCTTGCGGGCCCGGTGCAGCCGGAGGCGGGCGGCTCCGCGCGAGCAGCCCAGCACGGTGGCGATCTCCGCCGATCCCAGCCCCTCCCAGCTCACCAGTGCCAGCACCTCGCGGTCGTCGGGACCGAGGCGCCGGAACGCCGCACGTACAGCGTCGAGATCCTCGTGGTCCGGCGTCCAATCACGGTCGTCCCCTTGGCCGAGTTCCGCGCCGAGCCGCTCCACGAGCGCGCTCCTGCGGGTCTCGGCCCTGCGCCCGTTGGCCAGCACCCTCCGGGCCACTCCGTACAGCCATAATCGGGCCGACGGGCCGGCCGGGACGTCGCCGATGCGGCGCCATGCGGTGGCGAAGGTCTCGGCGAGAGTGTCGGCCGCGTCCTCGGGGGACTCGGTGCGGCGGCGCACGTATCCGAGGAGATCCGCGTAATGCGCCAGATAGATCTCCTCGAAACGACGCCTCAGGTCCGAGCGGGCCACCGATACTCCCCTTTCACCGCTTTCTCCGTCATCTCGTACGTGTCCGGAAGGCCGGAAGTGTTTCAGCCTGTCCCCGGTCCTCGCACGTGCGGAGATCACAGGTCCGCGGCGTTGGTACGTTTGGGCACGTGGCCCATTACTTCGAGGAGAGCCCCCAGGCGGCCAGCCGGCCCGCTTCGGTCGCCCTGGTCCTCCCGGATCTCCACCTGCGCCTGGAGACCGACCGCGGGGTGTTCTCCCCCGAACGGATCGACCCGGGAACCCGGGTGCTGCTGGAGACCGTGCCCCCGCCCCCGGCCGAGGGCGACCTGCTCGACCTCGGGTGCGGATACGGGCCCGTCGCGCTGACGATGGCGTCGCGGGCGCCGAAGGCCACGGTGTGGGCCGTCGATGTCAACCGCCGCTCGGTGGAGCTGTGCGCGCGGAACGCCAGGAGCGCCCGCCTTGACAAAGTAAGGTCGGTTCATGTCGATGAGATGCCGGAGGACATCAGGTTCCGGGCCATCTGGTCGAACCCGGCCATCCGGATCGGCAAGGCCGCGCTCCACGAGATGCTCACCCGGTGGCTCGGCCGGCTTACCCCCGACGGCAGCGCGTATCTGGTCGTGCAGAAGCATCTGGGCTCCGACTCGCTGCAGCGCTGGCTGAGCGACCAGGGCCTGCCCACCTCACGGCTGGCCTCCCGGTCCGCCTACCGTGTGCTGCGGGTCGACGCCCGCCCCGCCGACATCCTGGAGCGAGACCTCCAGGAGCGAGAGAGCAAGGAGCGATGAGCACTCCCAACCCGCGCAGGCAGCTCAAGCCGACCGACGTCAAGCGGCTCAACCGCACCTGGCGCCGCAACACCGAGGGGCGTCTCGCGCTGATCCTCGAGTCGGTGACCGGCCCCTTCAACATCGGTTCGATCTTCCGTACGGCTGCCGCCTTCGGCGCGGAGACGATCTGGCTGGCCGGCAACGCCACTCCGCCCACCAACCCCAAGGCCCAGAAGACGGCACTCGGCACCGACCGGCTGGTCGAATGGCACGAGCCCGTCCCGGTGACCGAGGCCGTACGCGCGGCGAGGGAGGCGGGGTTCCGGGTGGTCGCCGTCGAGCTGACCGGCGACGCCGCCCCCCTGCACGAGGCCAAGCTCGACGGCGACGTCTGCCTGGTGCTCGGCAGCGAGGACCACGGCTGTTCCCCGGCCTGCCTGGAGGCGGCCGACTCGGTGGCCTACATCCCCCAGGTCGGCCGGGTGGGCTCGGTCAACGTGGCCATCGCCGCGGCCATCGCGATGGCGGAGAGCCGGCGGCAGGAATGGGCGTCGTCCCCCGGGCAGCCGCCCGCTGAAACGATCAGCTAAACCACACAGGGAGGCTCGCGGCGCGGCCGCGCCGCGAGCCCCTTCTGCCTACGCCGGCTCAGCCTGCGCGGGGTTAGTTCTGCGCGGCTCAGTTCTGCCCCTTCAGTCGTAGATCCCTGATGCTGTCGTAATTCGGCATGTCGGGGCTGGTCACGGCGGTGGCCGTGCTACCCGGCGGGCTCGGTGGCAGGCTCGGGCGATTGCCTGGTGCCCGCGTCGCCAGGCTGACCAGCGCAGCGCGTGCTGGATCCCAAGCAGCGACGCCGGCAGGTGCTGATCCGCACCGACTCCGGCGGCGGCACCCGCGAGTTCCTGTCCTGGCTGTCCTGGCCCGGGCGGCGACTGTCCTACTCGATCGGGTTCGCCCTCACCCAGGAAGTCCAGACGGCGATCCAGGCTCTGCCCGCACAGGCGTGGACGCCTGCCTAAGACGCCGAGGGGCAGGTCCGGCCGGGTGCGTGGGTGGCCGAGCTGACCGGCCTGGCCAGGTTGGAGGGCTGGCCGAAGGGACGCGCCTGATCGTGCGCAAGGAGCGCCCGCACCTGGGCGCGCAGTTGCGCTTCACCGACATCGACGGGCACCGCTTCACGTGCTTTGTCACCAACACCAAGCGGGGTCAGCTCGCCGACCTGGAGTTACGCCACCGCCGCCGCGCCCGATGCGAAGACCGCATCCGCGGCGCCAAGGACACCGGGCTGCGCAACCTCCCGCTGCACGACTTCACCCAGAACCAAATCTGGTGCGAGATCGTCGCGCTGGCCTGCAAACTCATCGCCTGGATGCAGATGCTCGCCCTCATGGACCGGCCCGCCGCTATGAGCCCAGGCGCCTGCGACTGCGCCTGTTCGCCGTCGCCGCCCGCCTGGTCCGCCGCGGCGGACGCCGGCTACGCCTACGCATCACCGCATCCTGGCTCTGGGCCGGCCAACTGGTCACCGCCATCACCCGGCTCCAGGCGCTCCCGGCACCCACCTGACCAGCGCCAAGCCGCCCCGACGACCAGGAAGGACACCCCCGAGGGCCCGTGGAACCCCGCCCACCCGGCGCGAAAGATCGAGGCTAGAACTACCGCGAGGGTGAGAATCTACGACTGAAGGGACCATAATCACATTCGTAGATCAGTACCAGCCGCATCCTGGAGCCCGTAGACATGTCAACCCAGCATTTCAACTGGGCTGGTTGCCCAGCCGAACTCCCGACCAGAAAACAGGGGTGGTGGTTTGCAGACGTCCGTGATTCCGGATGACGACGAAGTCAGTGGCGTAGGCCTTGCCTTCGGACGTACCCCCATTTATGCGAAGGACTCTTCCCCCGTCCTCACCGGGAATCTCCGACGGCAGTTCATTGGAATCACCCACCGTCGGTTGTGACCCTGGGAAGGCCATGCCTCGCCGTCGCGCGTCATCGATGAGCCTCTTGCACATTTCTTCATCGGCAACGTATGAACTATTGCACAGGAGTCGAAAATCTCTCGAATGCGCCAGCTTATACACAGATCCAAGTACCGCGATGGACTCTGAATGCGACACCTTGGGGTACTGTTCTCCACTTGCACTCTCCTGTCGGACTAAATAGAAAACGGTGTATACACCGAATCCACTGATCGCCAGGAGGCAAACGAAGAAGAGTAGCACACGATGTCGCATTCCGAGTATCCTTCGAAACGGATGATTACGCTAAACTAGGTACCTGTGAAGGTCTCAACCCCAGCAGGTGCCTCCACAGTAGGCCCATCTCCAGGGGAAGGAAACATCCCACTTGGGCGTCTCCCCTTGAGGCGACGTGACCGAAATAGCCGAGGAGGTGGTCTTGGCGGTGTCGCCGATCAGATAGACGCCTTTAGTCCATCTGCTTCTAAACGTACCAGGGCCGGGGACGGTCGTCCCACCCTTATAGATGGTCGCCTTGCCGCACTCGGTGTGACTGAAGGGAGCGGTGATGCCCAGGAACTCGAGCTCGATGCCGATCGTGCTGCAGTCGGTGGTGTCCTTGCTGGATCTCGGGTGCCAGTCCAGCCACTTGGCCTGGACGGGAGCGCCGGGACGAGGGACGCTGCCTACTTCGCAGTAATCGAGGCCCATATCGCTGGCCTCGCTCGTACACGTGCCCCAGAGACGGAGTCCCCAGTAGTTGTAGGTCGAGTTCCCGTCGTTCTTCTGCACGCTAACCTGGTGACAGGTGTCGAACCAGGTATCCGCGCCCGACTGGCGGGCGTAGCAGGAAGGGACGTACCAGTAGACATAGGTACTGGCAGCAGCGACCGATGCTCCGGCCTTTGCAGCCTGCTGTTCTTCCGCCGCGAACTTTCCGGTTGCCGAGTTAGCTACGGTTCTTGAGGCCTTGGCGGACGAGGTTGATGCGGCGGTAAGGCGTGTGAACAGCTTCGTCGAGTCCTACGGTTTTCGTTCCGCTGATCTCGGGGGAGAACGACGGCCTTAGCATCGACCCTCCCTCGGCGACAGTCGTCTTGGTGGCCCTTGTCAACACTGAAGAGAAGTTCGCGCGGCGTTCCGAGGGAACCTGACACCGACCGGAACCAGCGTACGTCTGCGAAATCACGTACATATGGCAAGTAAGTCTTCGATAAGCCGTGAGCCTGCCCCGCTTGGATGGGCGGCCTAGTACTCCAGTGACACTTCGCGATCTTCGCGGTTTAGGTGGCATGAGAACGGCCACCACGTGATCATTCGGAGTTTGTGAAGACATCTGAAGATCGCGTAGTGGCCGTGGCCGAGAGCGTAGCCGCTCATGAAGTCACGCAACTCGTCGGCCTCCCGGACCGCGCGCGAGAGCAGGTGCTGCTGTCCCCAGGCGTGCTTCTCGCCGACGTATTCGGCCAACTGCCAGCCGTTCTTACGCGAGACCGGTCCCAGCAGCCCCCGCACGCAGGCCGCCGCCCGCCGTCTTAGATCCGCCCTCGGGAAGACCCGGCCCATCTCCAACAGCAGGTTGTCCAGCTGGTCCGACCACTCCTCGGCCCATTCCAGGTCAGTGGCGACCGGACCGACCTCCAACACGGGGGCTCGCATGCCGCAACCCTCGCTCCAGTTCTTTTCCCCTAGAACTACAGCGAGGGTGAGAATCTACGACTGAAGGGTCTGCGTGGGGAGCGGGCCGAACAGCCAGTTGCCGTGGGACTCCGCGTCCGGGCTGCGGAAGAACTGCTCGTTGGCCATGTGCAGCTCCTGCCGGCTCAGTGAGCCGTTGCCGTCCAGGTCGAGACGCTCGAACGCGGCGGCGGCGTTCGCCTCCGACATGCGGAAGGCGCTCGCGACCATCCGCAGGTACTCGGTCCGGGTGATCCTCCCGTCTCCGTCCGTGTCCATGAGGTCGTAGAAGGCGTCGGCGACCGGTGCGACGTGGGTGTGGTAGCCCGCCTCGGGCTGAGTCACGAACCGGTAGAACCCGGCCATGAACTCCCTCAGCTCCACGCGCTCGTCCCCGTCGGCGTCCATGGGCAGGGTGACCTCGTCCCACAGCCGCGCGTACCGGTCCCGGACCCGCTGCGACTGCGTGGAGCCCGGCGCGAACCCGAAGGCGTTGACCAGCCGGTCGGCCGAGGCGGCGTAGTCCATCTTGTCGATGGTCCCGTCGTCGTCCACGTCCAGAAGCGTGAACAGATGGGTCAGCTTGCGCTGCTGCAGGTCGTTGAGCATGGACCCCTCCCTAGTTCCTTTACCGTGAGCGACCGTGACTTTACCTTCCGCGACCACTTGTGGGAAGGTGCCGTGGTGCGGATTCACGTGATCGACGGGGCCAACGGCTTCGTGGCCTCTCATCTCATCGGCACACTGCTGGCCCAGGGCGACGAGGTGATCGCCCTCGCCCGCGCCTCCGCGGAGGTGGTGCGCCGCCGGGTCGCGGACGCGCTGCGCTGCCTCGGCCTCGACGAGTCCCCGGCGGGACGCCTCCGGGTGCGCGGGCTGGCGCTGGACGAGCCGGACCTCGGTCTTCCGGTCGCCGAGGTGTTCGCGGAGCCCTGCACCTACTGGCATGTCGCCGCGCTCGTCACCTTCTTCCCCCACCGCGAGGAGGAACTCCTGGACGTGAACGTGACGGGATCGGCGAACACGCTGTCCGCCTACGAGCGGCACGCCCGGCCCGGCTCGCGTTACATCCTCGTCGGGACGGCCTATCAGTGCGGGCTCGACACCGAGGGCCCCGTGCCCGAGGACTGGCCGTCGCACGATCCGCCGGACCGGTTCCGCAACTTCTACGAATACTCCAAACGGCAGGCGGAGATCGCGCTGGCACGGTCGCGGTCCGTCCGCGAGGGCACCGCCCTGGTGGCCCGGCTGGGTGTGATGGTCGGGCACTCCCGCACGGGACGGGCGCTGACCGATTACGGCCTGTACGACTTCCTCCGCGTGATCGCCTTCTTCGCCCGGCGCACGCCCGGGGAGCGGGTCCGCATCCCCTGCCATCCGGACGCCAACCTCCACCTGACCCCCGTCGACACCACGGTCTCCCGGCTGGTCGCGCTCGCCGCCGCGGACCGGGTGCGTCCGGTCTCCCACGTGGTGAACGGAGCCACCGTGCCGGTGCGCGACCTGTTCGACGTGATCAACGCCCACCTGCCGATCGAACTGGTTCCCGCCACGCTCGAAGAGATCCGCGACAGGCCGTTCAGCCGGTTCGAGGCGGTGGTCAACATGCGGGCCAAGTACACCGCGGTCTACTTCCGGCACCACTACGAATTCGCGTGGCGGGACGCGGCGGCCCCGCCCGCCGTCACCCGCTCGACCCTCGACCGGCTGATCTCCTGGTACGTACGAGAGGGACTGCCCGAATGACCGACTTCGTCGCACACATCCGGGCCCGCCTCGCCGACGATCGGGAGTTCGTCTTCGTGCGGGACGACGGCAGCCCGGTCCGGCTTCCCTTCACCGAGCTGGACAGGCGGGCGCGCGCCACCGCCGTGTGGCTCGCCGGACGCGGCCTGACCGACAAGCCGGTGCTGCTGCTCTACCCGGCCGGGCTCGACTTCACCGTCGCGTTCCTCGGCTGTCTCTACGCCCGGGTGCCGGCCATCCCCGCTCCCCTGCCGGACACGGGCACGGCGCACGCGAGCCGCGTACGGACACTGATGCGGGACGCGGGCGCGCGGCTGGTCCTGACCGATTCCGGGCACGTGTCCGAGCTGTCCGCCTTTTCGGCCTGTGTGGCCGATCACGCCGCAGCCGATCCGGACGCCTGGACCCCGCCGGCAATGACCGGCGCCACCATCGCCTATCTGCAGTACACCTCCGGCTCCACGAGCGACCCGCGCGGAGTCGAGGTCTCGCACGGCAACCTGCTGCACAACCTGGAGCTCTTCCGGTTGCTCGCCCGGGACAGGCCGGTCCGGCGGCTGGCCGGGTGGCTGCCCCACTATCACGACATGGGCCTGGTCGGCCTCCAGTTGCAGGCCCTCTACACGGGCGCCGACCTGGTGTTCATGTCACCGGCCTCATTCGTCGCGCGGCCGGTGCGCTGGCTGGAGCTGATCAGCCGGTACGGCGCCGACTGGACCGTGTCGCCGGACTTCGGATACGCCTGGTGCACGCGCAGGGTCACCGACGAGCAACTCGCCGGCCTGGACCTGTCCTCACTGACCATGGCCGTCAGCGGAGCCGAACCGATCCGCGCCGGCACGCTCGCCGAGTTCGAGCGGCGGTTCGCTCCCGCCGGCTTCCGCCCGACCGCCTGGAATCCCGGCTACGGCCTGGCCGAGTGCACCTTGATGGTCACCTGCGTGCCCCAGGGGGAGGGCGTGACCGTGCGGCGGTTCGACCCTTCCGCGCTGGAACGGCATCGGGCGGTCCCGGCGCCCGAGGGGACTCCCTTGGTCGCGTGCGGCCCGGTCTCCGGGCTCGACCTGCGGATCGTCGAACCGGACGGCTCGCGCTCCCTCGCCGGCGGCGAGATCGGGGAGATCTGGGTCTCGGGCCCCAGCGTCGCCCTCGGCTACCGGGGCCGCCCGGCGGAGACCCGAGCGACCTTCCGGGCCGGCGATTCCGCACAGCACGGGCGCTGGCTGCGCACCGGGGATCTGGGGTTCCTGCTCGACGGCCAGCTCTACGTGACGGGGCGGATCAAGGATGTGATCATCGTCAACGGCCGCAACCTCTATCCGCAGGACCTGGAGGAGGCGGCCGCGCGGGCCAATCCGGCCGCGGGGCGTAGCGCCGCGTTCGGCGTCCGCCGCGCGGACGGCGGGGAGCACGTCGTTGTGGTCCAGGAGATGCGGCGGGGACAGCCGGGAGACCTCGGCGAGACGGCCGACCGGGTCATGGACCAGGTGACGCGGGAGTTCGGCATCCCGATGAGCCTGATGCTGGTGGCCCGTGGCGCGGTGCGGCAGACCACCAGCGGCAAGCTTCGCCGCCGCCACATGCGGGAGCTGTTCCTCAGCGGAACCCTCACCCCGCTGCACGCCGAGCTGGAACCCGCGCTCAACGACCTGCTGGAGACCGTCGCATGAACACCGCCAACGGGCCCCACGACGACCTGCGCCGATGGCTGATCGAGCGGGTGGCCGTCTATGTCGGGCGGCCACCCGCGGAGATCGACCCGTCGGTCAAGCTCCGCTCCTACGGCCTGGACTCGATCCACGCGCTCAGTCTGTGCGTCGACGTGGAGGAGGCCGTCGGCCTGCTGGTCGAGCCGACCCTGGCCTGGGATCACCCCACGATCGACGACATCACCGCCCACCTGGCCGGCCTCCTGGCGCGCGACCGGACCGGACAAGGACCATCGGACATGGATGACAAGGGACTCTTGTGACGCAAATGTTCATCTTGGTGCGCTGACTGTTTGGCCGGAACCCGGCATACTCCTCTCGTGCATCGCCGTTTCGCGTTCCTCGACCATCCCGGACCGCTCGCCTTCGCGCATCGAGGCGGGGCTGCGGAGGCGCGCGAGAACACCATGGCCGCCTTCTCCCGGGCGGTCGAGCTCGGTTACACCTATCTGGAGACCGACGCGCACGCGACCGCCGACGGCGTCCTGCTCGCGTTCCACGACCACACTCTCGACCGCGTCACCGACCGCACCGGCCGCATCTCACGGCTGCCCTACCGCGAGGTGCGCAGCGCCAGGATCGGCGGCCGGCACGAGATCCCGCTGATGGAGGACCTGCTCGGCGCCTGGCCGGACGTGCGGCTCAACATCGACGTCAAGGAGAGCGCCGCCATCGCGCCGCTGGCCCGGGCGATCCGCCGCACCCGCGCCTACGACCGCGTGTGCCTGACCTCCTTCTCCGACGCGCGGCTCGCCCGCGCCCGGCGCGCGATCGACCGGGAGGTCTGCTTCTCGCTCGGCCCGCGCGGCCTGGCCGCCCTGCGCACGGCCGCGATGGGAGGCGGGTACGGCAGGCTGCTGTCCGGGCTGGCCCGGTCGGGAGTGCCATGCGCGCAGGCGCCGATCGGGTTCCGTGGCCTGCGGGTGACCACCCGCGCCCTCGTGCGGACCGCGCACGCGATCGGCATGCAGGTGCACGTGTGGACGGTGAACGACCCCGTGACGATGGCGCATCTGCTCGATCTTGGCGTCGACGGGATCATGACGGACAACATCAGCGGCCTGCGCGACGTGCTCAAGTCACGCGGGCAGTGGCACCCCCGCCCGGCCGAGCCGTGACTCCGGACCGTCACGCCCGGCCGGGAACGCCCCACCGAAGCCGCTGAGCCTCTGTCCCCGCCGAACCCCCTGCGAGCCCCGGGCCCCCGGCGACGCTCCACCCCCGTGAGGAGAGACCATGACCGCTCCCCAGGTCGTTCAGGAGGAGATCCCCGGCGCCCGGCGACGCGAGCAACGCGGCTGGTACTGGTACGACTGGGCGGACTCGGCGTTCCAGACGACCGTCCTGACCGTCTTCCTCGGGCCGTACCTGACCTCGGTCGCCACGACGGCGGCGGGCGGCGAGGACGGCTTCGTGTCGTTCCTGGGCCTCGACCTGCGGCCGAAGGCGTACTTCACGGCACTGGTGACGATCTCGGTGCTGCTGCAGATCGTGATCATGCCGATCGTCGGCGCCCTGGCCGACCACACCGGCCGCAAGAAGCAGATCCTGGGGGCCTTCGCCTATGTGGGCGCGGCGGCCACGCTCGGCTTCTACCTCGTCTCCGGCGGCGGCTACCTGCTCGGCGGCGTGCTGTTCCTGGTCGCCAACGTGACCTTCGGCTCGGCGCGCGTGGTCTACGACTCCTTCCTGCCGCAGATCTCCGGCGCGGAGGAACGCGACGCGATCTCCAGCAGGGGCTGGGGCTTCGGCTACCTCGGCGGCGGCCTGCTGCTCGCGCTCAACCTGGTGCTCTACCTGTCCGGCGCGGTCGAGGAGGGCCTGGCGGTCCGCGTGAGCCTGGCGTCGGCCGGCCTGTGGTGGGGCGCGTTCACCCTGATCCCGATGCTGCGCCTGCGCAACCGGCGGGTGCCAGTCCACGAGGCGACCGCCGCCAGGGTCGCGGCCGGCAGCGTCCGCCAGCTCGGCCGGACCCTCATGGACCTGCGGCGCTATCCCCGCACGCTGCTGTTCCTCGCGGCCTACCTGATCTACAACGACGGCGTGCAGACGGTGATCGGGTTCTCCGCGACGTACGCCGACCAGGAGCTGGAGCTGAGCCAGACGCACCAGATCGGGGCGATCCTCATGGTGCAGTTCATCGCCGTCGGCGGCGCGCTCGGCCTCGCGTGGATCGCGGCCAGGATCGGGACCAAGCGCACGGTCCTGGCCAGCCTGGTCGTGTGGACGGTGGTGGTGGCGGTTGCCTACTTCCTGCAGAAGGGCGCGGCGGTCCAGTTCTACGCGATCGCCTTCGCCATCGCGATCGTCATGGGCGGCACGCAGGCGCTGTCGCGCTCGCTGTACTCTTTGGTGATCCCACCCGGGCGGGAGGCGGAGTATTTCAGCCTCTACCAGATCAGCGACAAGGGCTCGGCGTTCCTCGGCTCGCTGGTGCTCACGCTGGCGCTCCAGCTCACCGACAGCTACCGCACCGCGATCGTCTCGCTGATCGTGTTCTTCGTCATCGGGTTCGTGCTGCTCACCGTTGTCAACCTGCCTCAGGCCATCCGTGAGGCGGGGAACGAGGTGCCCGACCACATCTGAGACCAGTGGGACGGAAAAAGCGCGATTGGATCAGGTCTCGGCTGGGAATCCACACACGGTATCAGGCGTTGTACGCGGTGGCGAACGAACCCCTCGAAGGCGGGGACCTCAGGAGGCTTAAAGACATGGGCGAGCGTGCACTTCGCGGTACCCGGCTCGGCGCGACCAGCTACGAGAACGACCGCAACACCGATCTGGCCCCGCGCCAGGAGGTGTCCTACACGTGTCCCAAGGGCCATCTCACCACCGTCCCGCTCGCCGTCGAGGCCGAGATTCCCACGACCTGGGAGTGCCGTCACTGCGGCAGCCCGGCGTTGCGGGTGGACGCGGAGCAGCCCCAGCAGAAGAAGGCGAAGCCCCCGCGGACCCACTGGGACATGCTGCTGGAGCGTCGCTCGATCGAGGACCTCGAAGAGGTGCTGAACGAGCGCCTCGCCATTCTGCGCGAGCAGCGGCGCAGGAGCGCGTAGGACGTCGGCAACGCCCCCGGCGGCCGGAGGAAATTCCGGCCGCCGGGGGCGTTCCGCGTGTCCGGACTGATCTTCCGGACTGTTCGATCCGGAAGACTGCTCGATCCGGGCTGCTCAGCCCGGCGGCGCCGGCACGCGTACGACGACCATGGGGCACGTCGCGTGCTGGAGCATGGCCTGGCAGACCGATCCGAAGACCAGGCCGCGGAACTCGCCGGCCCCCTGGGAGCCGATGACGAGCAGGTCGGCGTTCGCGGACGCCTGCCCCAGCATGTCCACGGGGTGACCCCGGACGACCTCCTCGACGATCTTGACGTCGGGATAGCGCTCGCGCCGCCCGGCGAGTGCCTCCCTGACCATCCGCACCTCGGCCTTCTCGTCGTCGAAGTCGTCGGGGAGCGGCGCCAGGCCGCCGCCCCCATCCAGGGAGCTGTAGGCGTGCACCACGCGCAGGGCCGTCCCGCGCAGCGCCGCCTCGGCGAAGGCGAAGTCGAGCACCTTGGCGCAGGCGGGCGATCCGTCGATGCCCACCACGATCTCCGGGCGCGGCGCCGAGGGCACCTCCCGCACGACGACCACGTCGCACGGGGCGTGACCGGCCACGCCGTAGGCCACCGAGCCGAGCAGCAGGCCGCGGAAGCCGCCGAGCCCGTGGTTGCCGACCACCAGGAGATCGGCGTCCACCGCCGCCTCGACGAGCGCCGGGCGCGGGTCGCCGGCCAGGATCGCGGTGTCGACCGGCACACGGGGGGCCTGCGCTTGGACCCGCTCGGTGGCGGCGCCGAGCACGGCCGCGGCGCCGTCGCGCATCCACGCCGCGACCTTCGTGTACGCACCCTGCTGCGCGGTCGAGCACGCCCAGGCGGGGATGGCGTTGGCGATGCGCAGGGGGACGCCGCGCAGGCCGGCCTCCCTGGCCGCCCAGCAGGCGGCCTCCATGCCGGCGTCCGAGCCGTCGACACCCACGACGATCATGAGGCCCTCCTTCTCCGGTCCTTCCATCAGACCGCTCCCCCACCGGGGCGTGCGAGCGCCGAAGGTCCCACCGGAGCGGGACCTCCGGCCCCGGGTCACATCACGCCGGCCCGCTCCGGGGATTCGGCGGCGCCGGTGGTGAGGTGGTGGCGCAGGCGCTCGCCCTCGACGTCGAGGTCGGGCAGTGCCCGGCCCAGGGCGCGGGGCAGCCACCAGGCGGCGCGGCCGAGCATGGACATCACGGCGGGGACGAGGGTCATGCGGACCACGAAGGCGTCGACGAGCACGCCGACGGCCAGCGCGAAGCCCATCGACTTGATGATCGGGTCGTTCATGAACACGAACCCGCCGAACACGGCCGTCATGATCAGCGCCGCGGCGGTGACGACCCGCGCGTTGTGCCCCATGCCGTTGATCGTCGCCTGGCGGGGAGCGTCACCGCGCACGTAGTCCTCGCGCATCCGCGAGACCAGGAACACCTCGTAGTCCATGGCCAGGCCGAACAGGATGCCGATGAGCAGGATCGGCAGGAAGCTCACCAGCGGGCCCGGCACGTCCACGCCCAGCAGATCGGCCAGGTGGCCCTCCTGGAAGATCGCCACGGTGATGCCGAAGGTCGAGCCGACGGTGAGCAGGAAGCCCAGCGCCGCCTTGACCGGGACCAGGAGCGAGCGGAAGACGAGCATGAGCAGCAGCACCGACAGGCCGACCACCAACAGCAGGTACACCGGCATGGCGTCGGCGAGCTTGTCGGACACGTCGATGCCCACGGCCGTCGCGCCGGTGACGGCGATCTCAGCGCCGCCGATCCTGGCGACCTTGGCGCGGATGGCGTGGACGGCGTCCTCGGTCGCCGCGGCGGTGGGCCCGGCCTTGGGGATGATGGTCAGCAGCGCGGTGGTGCCCGCGGCGTTGGGCTGCGGCGGGGCCACGGCCAGCACGCCGGGGGTCTGCTGGATCAGCTTGGCGGCCTCGCCGGCGGCGGCGGTCGTGGCCGCCGCGTCCGCCGCCGAGACCACGGCGATCAGGCGGGCGTTGAAGCCCTCGCCGAACCCTTCACTGGTCAGGTCGTACGCCTCGCGGGCCGGGGTGCCGGGGGCGGCGGTGCCGGCGTCGGGCAGGGCCAGCCGCAGATTCTGCGCCGGCAGCGTGAGCGCGCCGAGGGCGAGGACCCCGGCCACCAGGATCGGCACGCGCAGCCGGGTGACGACCCGTCCCCAGGTGTACCCGAAGCCACGGCCGCCCGCGTCCGCGTTCTCGCCGGTGCGCTGCTTGCGGGGCAGCACCCGGGCTCCGGCGTACGACAGGAAGGCGGGCAGCAGCGTGAGGGCCACCAGCACGGCGACGGCCACGGTGCCGGCGGCGGCCAGGCCCATCACGCTCAGGAACGGGATGCCCACCACCGACAGGCCGGCGAGCGCGATGACCACGGTGGCCCCGGCGAACACGACCGCCGATCCCGCGGTGCCGACCGCACGGCCCGCGGCCTCCTCCGGCGTCACGCCCTCGGCCAGGAACTGGCGATAGCGGGAGGTGATGAACAGCGAGTAGTCGATGCCGACGGCCAGGCCCAGCATCAGTGCCAGCACCGGCGTGACGGAGGTCAGCTCGGCGACGCCGCTGAGCGCGAACAGGCCGCCCATGCCGGCCCCCACGCCGATCAGCGCGTTCAGCAGGGTCATGCCGGCGGCCACCAGCGAGCCGAAGGTGACGATCAGGACCACCGCGGCGATCACGACGCCGATCCCTTCCGACCCGCCGACCTCCGGCGCGCTGTTCAGGACCTCGCCGCCGTGCTCGACGCGCAGCCCCTTCGCCGAGGAGCCGGCCTTCAGGTACGCCGCGCGCTGGGCCTCGGTCACGTCCTGGGCCTTGCGGTCGAACTGCACCTGGACCAGGGCGTAGCGGCCGTCGGCCGAGACGGCGCCGGTCTTGAACGGGTCGAGGGCGGCGACGACGCCGGGGACGCCGGTGGCCTCCTTGACCACCGGCGCGACCGCGGCGGGGTCGAGCTTCCGGCCCTGCGGAGCGGCGACGACGATGGCGCCGGTGGCACCGCTGGCCTGCGGGAACTCCTTGGCCAGGGCGTCGAGCGCCCGCTGCGACTCGGTGCCGGGCATGGCGAACTTGTCGCCGGTCGGGCCGTGGAAGGCGGCGGCGGCCAGGCCCAGGACCACGAGAAGCAGCAGCCACACGGCGGCCACGCGCCCGCGTCTGCGGAAGGAGAACCGGCCCAGCCGGTACAGCAGGGTTGCCACAGCAGATCTCTTTCTTCGGGAGGTCAGTCGGTCTGCAGACCGAGCGTTCGCAACGCACCGCGGGTCAGCTCCGCGCGCAGCGTCTCCTCGGGGAGCGCGAGCTCCCCGGCGCTGGTCAGGATGATTCCCAGCATCGCCATCCAGGCCCATACGCGGGCCTGAGGAGCGGCCGAGCGGCCGGACAGGGCGGTCGTCAGCCGTTCGGTGATACCGTCCACGTCCGGCAGTTCCGGCCGGCAGATCAGCGCGTCGACGTCCTGCAGGAGGATCTTCACCTGCAGCCGGAAACGAAGGGACAGGTCGACGAGCCCGGCCACGGCGGCACGGGCCGCCTCCTCGCCGTCGAGCCCGGCGAGCCGCCCTTCCAGCGCCGCGAACTCCGGCCCGACGGGCGCCAGCAGCTCGGTCAAGATGGCGTCCTTGTTCGTGAAGTGGTAGAGCAAGGACGCCTTGGAGCAGCCCGCGTCCGTGGCGATGTCCTGCAGGGAGGTGCCGCGGAAGCCGTGCACGGCGAACAGCCGCAGGGCCGAGTCCAGGATGTCCGCGCGCATGGTGGTTGCGGAACGTGCCATGGAAGACACCTTAGCTGACCGATCGGCCAGCGTTTGACCGATCGGCCAGTGAGAACGCCCTATCAGCCGATTCCCCTTCCCTCGCGGGCACCAGGGCCGGCTGGTCGCCGGCTACGACCTGATCCGGTCGGTCCAGGGATGCGCCACCACCCGCTGATCGACTACGGCGACTTGGAGATTCCTCCAGCGCCGCCCGATGAGTTCCTCCTCACGGACGGGCCCCAGCACGGCCGCGACCGCAAACCACTGGCGGGCAAGTTCACCGCCCGCCGGATGCGAGGGTATGGCGCTGATCCAGGCCGGATTCGACACCACCGCGAACACGCCCCGGCACTGGGCACCTTCGCGCTGCCGCAGAACCCGGACCAGCTCGCCGCGCTGTGCACATAGCCCACGCTCATCGACCAGGTCGTCGAAGAGCGAGCCCGGCCGGCGAGCTCTGTGACCACGGCTCCCAGCCGGCCGGTGAGCCTGTCGGTGCGGCACCGGTAGCACCCCAGCCGCACCTGGGCAGGGCGCAGGCTCATTCCGAGTGCGGACCATGACCCGAACGAAGTCGTGCTCGTCCGCCACGTCCTCGATGACCAGGTCGGACAGCCCCGAGAACACGACGCCCAGATCGTTGGTGTTCAGCACGCCTCAGGCCGGCACGGCCCCTGAGTGCTTCGCCTGGCCAGTCGGGCTGCCGCGCTCGGGAACGTTTCGTGATCTCCCCCGCCCCTGGTTGCATCCCGAGGAAGAAAACGATAATCATTATCAAAACCAAAGGAGGCGATATGGCACATCTGTTGGTGATCGAGAGCTGGGTTGGGGCGATGAGCACACTGCTGCCCCGCGCCATCCGCGACGCGGGGCACAGGTTCACGTTCCTCACCCGTGACCTGCACCACTATCTGCGTACCGCGCCCAGCGCCCGATCGCATCCGCTACTGGCCGCCGACAACGTTCTGACCACCGAGACCAACGACCTCCCCGCGCTCCTGTCCCACGTGGAGCGATTACACGACGCGCTCGGCTTCGACGGAGTCCTGTCCTCATGCGACTACTACCTGCCGGCCGTGGCGGAAGTCGCAGCACACCTGGGCCTGCCCGGTCCGTCACCGGAGGCCGTACGGCGGGCCTGCCGCAAGGACCTCGCCCGCGCCGCCCTCGGGGACGCGGGGGTGCCGGGCCCGCGGTACGCGCTGGCCTCCTCCTGGGAACAGGCCGCGGAGGCCGCGAACGGTCTCGGTTACCCACTGGTGGTCAAGCCGGTCGACCTGTGTGCCGGCATGTACGTGCGGAAGGTGCGCGACCAGGCCGAGCTGCGCACGGCCTTCCTCGCTCTTGAGGAGTTCCCCGTGAACGCGCGAGGTCAGCGCCGGGTGCCGGTCGTGCTGCTGGAGGAGCTGCTCGCCGGGCCGGAGGTCAGTGTTGAGACGGTCAGCGTTGACGGTGACGTCCACGTGGTGGGGGTGACCGGCAAGAGCCTGACGGGGGAGCCGTGGTTCGTCGAGAGCGGCCACATGTTCCCCGCCGTCCTGGACGCCGACCTGGCAAGGCAGGCGAAGGAGGCCGCGGTGTCAGCGGTGCGGGCGCTGGGCCTGGACCGGGGCGTGGCCCATACGGAGCTACGGCTCACCCCGGACGGCCCGGCGCTGATCGAGGTCAACCCGCGCCCCGCCGGCAACCAGATCACCGAGCTGGTCCGCCGGGTCACGGGCGTCGACCTGCCGATGGTTCACGCCCGCCTGGCCGCCGGCCAGCAACCCGACCTGACTTTCGCCGACACTGGGGTGCGCAGCGCCGCCATCGCCTTCCTGCTGCCCGGACACGCCGGCCGGATCACCGCCGTCCACGGCACCGACGTGCTCGCCGCCGCCGCGGACGTCGTCGACTGGTCCGTCAAGCCGGGCGGGCACCGGGCGGGTGAGCCCACGAGCAACAACCACTACCTGGGTCACGTCATGGTGACCGACACCCTCGGCAGCGGCGCCGGAGCGCGGGCGCAGGAGCTGGTCTCGGCTCTGAAGGTCGAGTACGAGCGATGAACCTGACATCGATCATCAAACGGGCACTCGCCGGCGAACTGGGTCCCGATCCCGTGCGGGAGCGGGTCAGCACCGCCTTCACCACCCGGCAGGGCGTACGGCACGATTCCCGCAGGCGTGGCTATCGCAACCATGTGGTCAGCCTGCGGGTCGGCCGGGCCGTCGGCTCCTGCGCGGTCGAACCCGGCGAGGTCGCGGACGAGATCGTCGAGGAGTGCGCGGGCGTCGCCGTCGCCGACCTGCTCCTCCACCCGGTGCCGGCGGTCCGGGTGGCCACGCTCGACGCCTACCTGATGTCGGCCCGCGCCCACTGGGGGGAGCGGGTCACCGTGGCGGCCGGGACGTCGCTGGAAAAGTCCCTGGCCCGGGCGGCGGCCGTGGTGGACCTACTGCCCGCCGGGACGGAGCGGGTCCTTGTGGTGGGCGTGGTCAACTCGGTGCTGCATCGCCTGCGGGAACGGGGCGTCCGCTACGTTCCGTGCGATCTGAAGGGCGGCTACACCGAGTGGGGTGAGCCGGTGACCGCCGATGCCGCCCGTGCACTCGGCGCCTGCGACGCCGTGCTCGCCTCGGGGATGACCCTCGGCAACGGGAGCTTCGAGACCCTGCTGGAGCACGCCCGCGCGCATCGCAAGCCGCTGGTGATGTTCGCCCAGACGGGCAGCGCGATCCTGCCGCGCTTCCTGGGCTGGGGGGTGACGGCGGTGTCGGCGGAGCCGTACCCCTTCTTCTGGCTCGACGGCGGCGACACCGTCCTGTTCCGCTACCGGGAGCGGGCATGAACGAGCTGCTGTCCCTGGTCGGACGTACGCCCCTGGCCCGGATCACCGTCCCGCTCCCCCACCCGCACGGCGGGTTCTGGGCGAAGCTGGAAGGCTTCGGTGTCGGCGGGATGAAGGCCCGCGCCGCCGTCTCCATGCTCACCGCCGCCCGCGCCCGCGGCGAACTGCGCCCCGGCGCCCCCGTCGTGGAGTCCACCAGCGGGACGCTCGGGATCGGGTTGGCTTTGGCCGGACAGTGCCTCGGACATCCGGTGATTCTGGTGGTCGACGCCGAGCTCGAACCGGTGATGCGCACCCTGTTGCGCGCGTACGGCGTGCGTTTGGAAGTCGTGGACCGCCCGCACCCGCGAGGCGGTTGGCAGCAGGCCCGGCTGAACCGGCTGCACGATCTGCTGGAGCGGCTTCCGGGCGCGTACTGGCCCGACCAGTACAACAACCCCGACAACCCTGCGGGGTACGCCTCGCTGGCACGCGAGCTGGCCGAGCGGCTGACCCAAGCCGACGTGCTGGTGTGCAGCGTGGGCACCGGCGGTCACAGCGCTGGGGTGTTCCGCGGCCTGCGCCGTTACTGGCCGGGCCTGCGCCTGGTCGGAGTGGACACGGTGGGCTCGGCCGTCTTCGGCCAGCCGGCACGTCCCAGGCTGATGCGCGGGCTGGGCAGCAGCATCCACCCGCGCAACGTGGCCTACGACCTGTTCGACGAGGTGCACTGGCTGGGCCCGGTCGAGGCCGTCGACGCCTGCCGCAGGCTGGCACGAGGGTCGTTCGTCACCGGAGGGTGGAGCACCGGCGCGGTCGCCCGGGTCGCCGCGTGGACGGCGCGTCGGGAGGCCGGGGCCGTAGTGGTCGCGATCTTCCCGGACGGGCCGGACCGTTACCTCGGATCGATCTTCGATGACGAGTACTGCCGGGCCCGCGGTCTGCTGGGGCGGTCCGAGGACGGGCCTGTGGAGATCGCGCACCCCGGCGCCGTCGAGGTGTCCGGCTGGGCCCGCTGCCGAACGGTGGCCGACCCCCTGCTCGCGGAGGTCCCGGCGTGAGGCTTACCTGGACCGTGACGCCGCTGGCACTGCGTGAACCGCTGCGGATCTCCCGCTCGGTGATGGCCGGCCGGGACGCCGTCCAGCTCACCGTGGCCCATGAAGGGCTGCGGGGTCACGGGGAGGCGGTGACCAGCGTCTACCACCGGCTCGACGTCGAGCGGATCACGGGCCTGCTCCGGCGGCTGCGCCCGGCACTGGAGGAGCTGCCCGGCCCCGAAGCGGCGCTGGCAGCCGTCCCCGACTCTGTGGCCGAAGCCCCCGGTGTGCTCGCCGCGGTGGACGCGGCCCTGCACGACTTGGTGGGGAAGCGGTGCGGGCTGCCGGTTCACGCGCTCTTCGGTCATGGGTGGTCAGACACCGCGACCGCCTTCACCGTGGGCATCGGCCAGGATCCCGCTCCGGTTCTCGGTCGCGGCTTCCGGCTGCTCAAGATCAAGCTGGGCGGTGGGGACGACGTCGCGCGTGTCCGCGAGATCCGCCGTGCCGCGCCGGGAGCCCGACTGCTCTTGGACCCCAACGGGGCGTGGACGGCGGACGAGGCGGTGCGGATCCTCGATCGGGTCGCGCCGCTGGGGATCGAGGCCGTCGAACAGCCGGTCGCTCCCGGAGCCCCGGACGCCCTGGCCTGGGTGGCGGCGCGTTCGGCGATCCCCGTGATCGCCGACGAGGACGCGCGGACGCTGGAAGACGTGCGGAACCTGCCGGGCGCCGTGCACGGTGTCAACGTCAAGCTCGCCGAATGCGGTGGCCTGACGGCCGCGCGGCGGATCGTCGAGTTCGCCCGCGACCACGGTCTGCAGGTCATGCTGGGCTGCCAGGTGGCCAGCAGTCTGGGCATCGCGCCCGCCGTACACCTGGCGCGCTCGGCCCGCTGGGCCGACCTGGACGGGCACCTGCTGCTCGCCGAGGACCCGTGGACCGGCATCGGCGGGCACGACGGCGTGCTGCGGCTGAGCGGTGAGCCCGGGCTGGGGGTGCGCCCGGCGTGAGAGAGCTCTCCTGGCCCGTGCGGCTGTTGCTGGTCAACCAGTTCGGCGTCAACGTCGGCTTCTACCTGCTGGTTCCCTACTTGGCCGGTCACCTCACCGGAGACTTGGGCCTGTCCGCCGCGGTGACCGGCGTCATCCTCGGAGCGCGCAACCTCAGTCAGCAGGGCCTGTTCCTCATCGGCGGCTCAGCCGCCGACCGCCTCGGCGCGCGGCCGGTGATCATCTTGGGCTGCGCATTGCGCACCGCCGGGTTCGCCCTGTTCGCGTTCGGGGACGCGGTGCCGTTGCTGCTGTCGGCCGCCGTTCTCAGCGGGCTTGCCGGCGCACTGTTCAACCCGGCCGTCCGGGCGTACGTCGCCGTGGCGGCGTCCGACAAGGTCAGGGCGTTCGCGCTGTTCAACGTGTTCGCCCAGGCGGGAGCGCTTTGCGGGCCGGTGCTGGGCGGCGCACTGCTGCTGGTGGACTTCCGGGCCGCCGCGCTCGCCGCCGCGGCGGTCTTTGCGGTGCTGACCGTCGCGCAGGTACTCGCGCTACCCGCGAGACAGGTGCCGCGCAGCGGTTCCTCCGTGCTTCGCGACTGGCGGCGCTGCCTGAGCGACCGGCGTTTCCTCGCCTTCACCTTCGCCCTCAGCGGCATGTTCGCCTTGGAGAACCAGCTCTACCTGGTGCTTCCCCTGGCCGCGGAGCGGGCGACCGGTACGGCGGGCTCGGTGGCGCTGCTGTTCCTGGTCTCCACGGTGGTGAGCCTGCTCTTCCAGGTGCGGATCACCACGTGGCTGCGGGAGGCGACGAGCCGGGACCGGGCGATGGCGCTGGGCCTGGCCGTGATGGGAAGCGGGTTCCTCGCCCTCGCGCTGCTGCCCGGGATCGTCCCGGTCCTGGTGGCGGTGCTGGCGCTGGCCGTCGGCGTGATGATGGCGCAGCCGTTCGTGTACGAGCGAATCGGCCGATTCGGCGGCGAGTCCCTGTCCGGCACCTACTTCGGCGTGTTCTATCTCGCGTCCGGAGCGGTCGCCGCCGCAAGCACCGCGCTGGTCGGCTGGGCGGGCGCGGCCGGAGCCGCCGTGTGCGCGGTGATCGGCCTGGTCTGCGCGGCGGCTGTGCTCGTCCAGGAACGGCGGACGGCGGTGCCCACGTGAACTTCCTGACCGACAATCCCGCCCTGTACGAGGCGCAGTTTCCCGACCCGGACCACAGGGCGGCTCGTTTCGTGGACGACCAGGTGCGGCGATTCGACGGCGGGCGGAACCTCCTCGACGTCGGCTGCGGCACGGGCCGCGACGCCGGCCGCCTGGCCGTCCTCGGCTACGACGTCACCGGCATCGACGTGTCCGAGGCGATGCTGGCCTACGCGCGCGAACGCCACTCGCGGGCGACCTTCATCCACGCCGACATGCGCGACTTCGCGCTCGGCCGCCGCTTCGACGTGGTGACGTGCCTGGACAGCGCCATGCTGTACTGCCACACCAACGCCGACCTCGCCGCGTTTTTGCGTCGCTGCCGCGAGCACCTGCGTCCCGGCGGTCTGCTGATCGCCGAGATGCGCGGCGCCGCCCACTTTCTCACCCACCCGGTTCCGGTTCCGTTCACCCGCACGGTGACCCACGCCGGCGTCACCTACACCTCCCGCACCGAGCTGTGGATCGACCACAGCGCCCAGCTGTTGCGGCGGCGCCGCACGTGGAGCTGGCCCGGCGGCGGCCCGCTGGAGCAGCACTCGGCGTGGCGGCTGCTCTTCCCGCAGGAGCTCACCTACTTCCTGGCCGTCGCCGGGTTCGAGGTTCTCGACCTGTTCGACCAGCCAGGGCCACGGGCGGAGCCGCACGACGGCCCGCCTCTGTCCGCCGACCGGCTCCATGTCGTCGCCCGACTCGCGAAGGACCCCCACCATGCGTGACCATCTGAGCCGCCGCGGCTTCCTCGGCCTGACCGCCGGAGCCGCCCTGCTCGCCGGGTGCGGCACCGGCACGACCACCATCTCCTCCGGGGACGCCGGCGGCTCCGGCGGAAGACTGCGGGCCGTATTCGCCGGCGGCGGCGCCACCGAAGTGCTGGATCCGCACCTCGCCAACCTGTTCAACGAGGCCGCACGCGCCAAGGCCCTCTACGACAAACTCGCCGATCTCGGCCCGGACGTCTCCCCACAGCCGCGCCTAGCCGAGACGTGGGAGCCGAACGCGGACTTCACCGTCTGGCGGATCACCCTGCGGCAGGCGCGCTTCCACGACGGGCGGCCGGTGCGCGCCCAGGACGTCCTGGCCAGCTACGCCCGGATCACCGACCCCGGCGAGACCTTCCGCGCCAAGTCCAGCCTGGCGCTCATCGACCTGCCGAACAGCCGGGAGGCCGGGGAAGGGGCGATCGAGTTCCGGCTCAAGCGGCCGTTCGCCGAGTTTCCCAACGTCCTGGCCGCCTTCGGCGCCTACATCGTGCCCGAGGGCACTAGGGACTTCGCCAGGCCGGTGGGCTCGGGCCCGTTCTCCTTCGTGTCCTGGAGGCCGGGCAGCTCCGTGCTGCTCAAGCGCAACCCGGACTACTGGGACGGCGCGCCGTCCATCGAGGAGCTGGAGTTCCTCATCGCCAATGAGGAGTCCGCACGAATCAACGCGCTGCTGGGGGGGCAGGTCGAGTACGCGCACGACCTCAGCCCGGCCTCCGCGCGCCAGTACGAGGGACGTGTCACGGTCGTCCGCGCCCCCAACAGCGCGATGCAGGCGTTCGCCATGAAGGTGGACCGCCCCCCGTTCGACGACCGAAACCTGCGGGAGGCGCTGTTCCTGCTCGCCGACCGGCAGCAGTTGATCGACACCGTCCTGCCCGGTGCCGGACAGCTCGGCAACGATCTGTTCGGCAAGGGCTACCTGCACTACGCCGGCGGCATCCCCCAGCGCACCCCCGACCTCGACAGGGCCAAGGCGCTGATCAGGAAGGCCGGCGCGGAAGGGCTCACCGTCGAGCTGACCACTTCCGCCGCCGCGGCCGGCTTCGTCGAGGCGGCCACGGTCTTCGCCGGCCAGCTGCGCGCCGCCGGACTGAAGGCCGAGATCGTCAACGCGAGCAAGGACACCTACTGGTCGGACATCCTCACCAAGGGGTCCATCGTCAGCTTCCGTTCCGGGGCCATGCCGATCGAGACCCACATCGCGCAGCGGCTGCTGTCGACCTCGACGACCAACGCCACCAGATGGGCGCGGCCGGAGTTCGACGCGCTCTACGAGACGGCCGTCTCGGCGCGGAACCCCGCCGATCGGGAGGCCGCCTACCTGAAGATGCAGCAGACGCTCCACGCCGAGGGCGGCCTGCTGGTGTGGGGCTTCGCCGACTGGATCGTGGCGACCTCGCCGAAGGTCGGCGGAGTCCGGGCGGCGCCCGCCAACACCCTGGACTGGGCCCGGTTCGACAAGGTGAGCTTGGCGTGAACCTGACCCGCTATGTGGGGCGGCGGCTGGCCGTGGGCGTCCTGCAGGTCGCCGGAGTCGCCTGCCTGGTGTTCCTCATGGCGGAGGCGCTGCCGGGCAACGCCGCGGTGGTGCTGGCGGGCGACCAACCGGATCCGGCGCGGATCGAGCAGATCCGCGCCGGGCTCGGCCTGGACCGCCCTCTCACCGAACGCCTCGCCGCGTGGGCCGCCGCCGCCGTACGGGGCGACTTCGGCGCCTCACTCGTCTCCGGCCGACCGGTGAGCGAGATCATGCTGGACGCGCTCGGCCCCACCGCGGTGCTGGCCGGGATCACTCTGCTGCTCCTGGTCCCGCTGTCGATCCTGTTCGGGGTGGCCGCCGCGCTTCGCGAGGGGAGCTGGTCGGATCGGGCACTGACCGCGGCGAGCACGGCGCTCTACGCGGTCCCGGAGTTCGCGCTCGCCATCGTGCTGGTGGCGGTCTTCGGCGTCGCGCTGGCGTGGCTGCCGCCGACCGGGCTCGGCGGGCTCACCCCCGCCGCCCTGGTGCTGCCGGTGACGGTGCTGCTGGTGCGGCCCGTCTGCTCCACCGGGCGGCTGGTCCGCTCCGCGATGCTCGAGGCGCTGGCCACGCCGTACGTCGGGCATGCACGGCGCCTCGGACTCAACTGGCTCGCCCACGCGCTGCCCAATGCGCTCATCCCCGCCGTACAGCACCTGGCCCGCACCATCGACTGGCTGCTCGGCGGCGTCATCGTCGTGGAGGCCGTCTTCGTGGTCCCGGGGCTGGGCACCGTTCTGGCCGACGCGGTCGGCCGGCGCGACCTTCCCGTGCTCCAGGGACTCGCGCTCCTGTTCGCCGCCACGACCGTGTCGGTGAACCTGCTCGCCGACGTCGCGGCCTTCCGGCTGGCGCCCCGCGCATGAGGTTTCTCCTGCTCGCCGTGCCCCTGGCCGTCGCCCTCGCGGGCCCGTGGTCGGCTCCGGACGCGACGGTGCACGGCGCCTCCTTCAGGGACCTGGGCCTGCTCGGCACCGACTTCGCCGGACGCGACGTGTGGCACCAGGTACTCCTGGGCGGGCGATCCCTGGTGCTGACGGCCGGGTTCGCCACCGCCGGGGCCTACCTGCTGGGCACGGTGTGGGGTCTGATCGCGGCAAGAGCCCCCCGGATGGCCGACGAGATCCTGATGCGGCCGCTCGATGTGCTCCTGGCGGTGCCCTCCCTCCTGCTGCTCCTGGTGGTGGCGGCGCTGGCTCCCGACGGGGCGCTCGCCTGGATCGTCATGCTGGTCCACCTGCCCGACGTCGCCCGCCTGGTGCGCGCCTGCGCACTGGAGATCAGCGCCAGGCCTGCCGTGGAGGCCTTGCGGCTGCAGGGCGAGAGCCGGTGGCGGATCACCGCCGGATTCGTCGTGCCCTCCATGGCCCGGGTGCTCGCCACCGACGCGAACACCCGGCTGACCGGATCGCTGTACCTCGTCGCCGCCGCGAGCTTCCTCGGCGTGGGGGTGCCGCCGGACGCCGCCGATTGGGCGGTGATGGTCGACCGGAACCGGGGCGGGCTCTTCCTGAACCCGTGGGCGGTCCTCACCCCCGCACTACTGATCGTCATGCTCGCCGTCGGGCTGAACCTCACAGTGGACCGTGCTCAGAAGGCGGCATCGTGATCGAAGTGGACGGGCTGGTGGTCTCCGTCCGAGACCGGACCCTGGTGAACGGGGTCGGCTTCACCCTGCCCGCAGGGAAGACACTGGCCCTGGTCGGCGCGTCCGGCAGCGGCAAGACGACCACCGCACTCGCGCTGCTCGGGGAGCATCCCGCGGGCGCCCGTGTCACCGGCCGTATCACCGTCGCCGGGCATAAGGTCGCCCCGGGCAGGCCCCCGCCGCCCGGGACCGTCGCCTACATCCCCCAGCATCCCTCTGCGGTGCTCAACCCGGTGCTGCGCATCGGGACCGTGCTCCGGCAGATCGCGGCGCGGCACAGCGGCAGCGTCGGCGACGCCCTGCGCAGGGCACGGCTCCCCGGCGACCGCGACTTCCTGCGCCGTTTCCCTCACCAGTTGTCAGGGGGACAGCAGCAGCGGCTCGTCCTGGCACAGGCGCTGCTGGCCAACCCGTCCGTGATCGTCGCCGACGAACCCACCACCGGGCAGGACGCCATCGCCCGGGCCGAGGTCGCCGCCGAGCTGTCCAGTCTCGGCGTCGCCGTCGTCCTGCTCAGCCACGATCTCGACCTGGTGCGGGAGCTGGCCGACCAGGTCGTCGTGCTCCGGTACGGGCGGGTCGTGGAGTCCGGCCCCGCGGTGCTGGACGCCCCGCGCGACGCGTACGTCAGGGCACTGGTCACCGCGCAACCCCGCGCGGCACGGACCCGCATGGAACCACTCCCGCTCCTGGAAATCGCGGGTCTGAGCACGGAGGTCCTGCGCGATGTGACCATCGACGTCGCCCTCGGCGAGCGACTGGTCGTCGCCGGCCGCTCGGGCAGCGGGAAGACCACGCTCGCCCGCTGCGTCGCCGGTCTGCACCCCTGGATGTCCGGGAGCGTACGGCTGGCCGGCCGTCCGCTCCCGAGGTCCCCCCGCCGGCGCGGCCGCGCCGACTTCGCCCGCGTGCAGTACGTCTTTCAGGACGCCCGGGCCTCGTTCGTTCCCTGGCGTTCCATCGTCGACCAAGTCGCCAGGACCGCGGTGCGGCTGCGCGACCTGGCCGCCCCCGCCGCCCGTGCGGAAGCCCTCGCGACCCTGGCCTCACTCGGGCTGGACCACGACACCACGCGACGACGTCCCGGCGCGTTGTCCGGGGGCGAGCTCCAGCGCGCCGCCCTGGCCCGCGCCCTGCTCGCCCACCCCGACGTGCTGATCTGCGACGAGATCACCTCCGGCCTGGACCCCGTCACCCAGTCGGAGGTCCTCGACCTGCTCACCGGCCTCGGCCTGACCCTGATTGTCATCAGCCACGACCTTCCCGTGGCCGCGCGGATCGCCGACCGGGTCGCGGTCGTCCACGAAGGGCGCCTCGTCGAGCACGGTCCAGCCGATCGGGTGCTCCACCACCCGTCCCACCCCGTCACCCGCGCCCTCACCGGCATGACCGGCGGCTCCTCCCATGCCCGATGACAGCGAGGATGTCCTCGTAAATCGTGGGGAGGAAGACATGCAGAAGCCGGGGCGACGACCTGAGACGTCGCCCCGGCGGATCCGGTCACACGCGGTGCCAGCGGGCCTCCGCGAAGCAGTAGACGGCGAACAGCACCAGGCCGATCGCGACCACGGCGAGCAGCCACGGACCGGCCGGGGTGTCGGCGAGCGCCTTGAGCGCGCCGTCGATGCCGGCCGCCTTGTCGGGGTCGTAGGTGAGCGCGGCCTTGCCGATCAGGGCGCCGGCGGCCAGCGCGATGACGCCGCGGGCGATGTAGCCGGCCTTGCCGAGCTTGACCACGACGCCACGGGCGCGGGGCTCGGTCACGTGCATGTCCTTCATGAACTTCTCGGTCCAGCCCTCGTAGATCCAGTACACGCCGAGGGCGATCACGCCGAGCGCCATCAGGCCGACCAGGAACTGGCCGCCCGGCAACTCGAACAGCGCCTTGGTGACGTCCTGCGACTGGCTGTCGGACGAGGAGGCGGCCTTGTTCCGGGTGAGCAGCGCCACCATCGAGAACACGAGGGCGGCGTAGACGACGGCCCTGGACACGGCCTCCACACGGTCCTTGGCCTCGGGACGGCCCCAGACGGCCTCGGATACCTGCCAGATCGCCAGCGCGGCCAGGCCGACGGCCATGATCCACAGCAGCGTGTCGCCCAGGGGCGCGTCGCGGACGATCTGGATCGCGCTGCTCTTGTCGGCCTCCCCTCCCCCGCCGAAGGCGATCTGGAGGGCGACCAGGCCGATGATCGCGTACAGGACGCCCCGAGCGGCGAACCCGACCTTGGCGAGCTTCTCCAGGACAGGATGGTCGGCCGCTCTCCGGGCCGTGCCTTCCAGCCGCCGGCCCGCCTGATGCGCGGTCGTCATCACGGCTCCTCTCCTTGGGGGGACGGATCGGTCTGCCTGAACCGTCTCCCTACTGACCCGGACGAGGACGATCAAACATCAGCCGGCCAGGCGCAGCGCCTCCGCCGCGACGGCGTGCCGCAGGTCGCGGATGCCGGGCCGCCCCCGGAGGGGGTGCACGTTGTTGGTGAGCAGCACGACCGTCAGCCGGCGGGCGGGGTCGACGACCAGCGACGTGCCGGTGAAGCCCGAGTGGCCGAACGCGTCCGCGAGCGGCCCCACGATGGCCGGGTCGCCGATGCGCACGCCGAGCCCCTGCCGGAAGGCGGCGCCCGGCACCCCCTGGTCACGCAGCAGCTCGGCGGTCCAGGCGGGAGACAGGACCGGGCCGCCGCCGGTGCGCAGCGCCTCGCCGAAACGCACCAGGTCGGCGGCGGTGGAGAACAACCCGGCGTGCCCGGCCACGCCGCCCAGCGCGTGGGCCGTCTCGTCGTGCACCTCTCCCCGCACGCAGGTGCCGCGCTTGAACTCCGTGGCGACGGCCCGGCCCGGCTCGACCGGCCCGTACGCCGTGGCGCCGAGCCCGAGCGGCCCGGTGACCCGCTCGCGCACGAGCACGTCCAGCGGCGCCCCGCCGGCGGCCTCCGCGACCCGCCCGGCCGTGATCATGCCGACGTCCGAGTACAGATGCGTGCCCGGGGGCCCCTGCACGGGGGTGGACAGGACCAGGTCCCAGCGGGTCTCCTGCGGCTCCTTCTCCACCCGGCGGCTCGCGGGCAGGCCCGCCGAATGCGTCAGCAGGTGCCGCACGGTGATCTCGGGGCGGTGCCCGTAGAACCCGGGCAGCCGGACGGCCACCGGCTCGTCGAGGTCGAGCGCGCCCTCCTGGGCCAGCGAGACCAGCACCACGGCCGTGAACATCTTGGTCAGGGAGGCGATGTCGAACAGCGCGTCCATCGTCACGGGCGGCCGCTCCGCCAGCAGTTCCCCGGACGCGTCGGCGTACCGCACGGCCTCCCCCACGGCGGCCGCGGCGACCGTGCGCCCGTCCACGGCGATCTCGGCGACCGCCGCCGAGGCGACCCCGGGCACCGCGGCCCGCAGGACGTCTTCGAGCGCGGACACCCCGTCAGGCACCGCGTTATCAGGCGCCGCGCTATCAGGCACTGTGCAGGGCCGGGCCGAGCCGGTTGCCGTGCGCCGCGAGCAGCGCGCGGGCGTCGTCGGCGCCCACCCCGCGCTCGATCATGACGACGGCGGTCTTCACGTCCCGCCCGGCGCTCTCCAGGACCTCGCGGGCGTCCGGCACCCGAGCGCCGGTGATGTCGGAGACGATGCGGGCGGCCCGGTCGACGAGCTTGGAGTTGCTGGCGACGACGTCGACCATGTAGTTCCCGTACGTGCGGCCCGACTTGATCATCGTGATCGTGGAGATCATGTTGAGGACCAGCTTCTGAGCCGTGCCGGCCTTCAGCCGCGTCGAGCCGGTGACCACCTCGGGTCCCACGATGACCTCGACGGCGTGCTCGGCGGCCCGCGCGAGCGGGGTGCCGGTGTTGCAGGCCAGGCCCACGGTCAGCGCGCCGAGCCGCCGGGCCTGCTCGACCGCCGCGACGACGTACGGCGCGCGCCCGCTGGCGGAGATGCCCACGACGGAGTCGCGAGGGCCGACGGCCTTATCGCGGATCACGGCGGCGCCCGCCTCCGCGTCGTCCTCGGCGCCCTCCACGGAGCGCACCAGCGCGGCCTCGCCGCCCGCGATGATGCCCTGGACGAGATCGGGGTGCGTGCCGTACGTCGGCGGGCACTCGGAGGCGTCGAGCACCGCGAGCCGTCCGGAGGTGCCGGCGCCCACGTAGAGAAGCCTGCCCCCTCCGGCCATCCGCGCCGCGATCGCGTCGATGGCCGCGGAGATCGCCGGGACGGCCCGGCCCACCGCCGCCGGGACGGCGGCGTCGGCCGCGTTCATGAGCCGCGCGATCTCCTCCGTCGGGAGCGTGTCGATCCCGCTGTAGCGGGGATCGCTCTGTTCTGTGGCGAGAGCGGCGAGTGGTTGCGTCATGATTCCTCAGCTTCGGAGTGCTTAATGGATCGCGTGCGTACGGGGCTCGAGCTCCTGGTGAGCGCGCCGAAGGCCGGCTGGGAACGGGTGGGCCTGGTCACCAACCCCACTGGAGTCCTGCCCGATCTGACCGCGGCCGCACCGGCCCTGCTGGCCGCCGGGGTGCCCGTGACCTCGTTGTTCAGCCCCGAGCACGGCCTGCGCGGCACGGCCCAGGCGGGCGGGGGCGAGGGCGACACCGTCGACCCGGTCACCGGGCTGCCCGTGCTCGACACCTATCAGCGGTCGGGCGCGGACCTGGACGCGCTGGTCGCGTCGTCCCGGGTGGACGCGCTCGTCTTCGACGTGTGCGACGTGGGCGCGCGCTTCTACACCTACGTCTGGACGATGTACGACCTGATGCGCTCGGCGGCCCGGCTCGGGCTGCGGTTCACCGTGCTCGACCGGCCCAATCCGATCGGCGGCGCGGTGGCCGAGGGCCCGGTGCTCGACCCGGCCTTCGCGAGCTTCGTCGGCCGCGCCGCCCTGCCCGTACGGCACGGCCTCACACCCGGCGAGATCGCGCTGTCCGTCAACCGCGCGATCGGCGCCGAGTTGGAGATCGTGCCGATGGAGGGCTGGCGCAGGGAGTGGCACTTCGACCGCACCGGGCTGCCCTGGGTGATGCCGTCGGCCAACATGCCGACCCTCGACACCGCCCTGGTCTACCCCGGCACCGGGCTGCTGGAGGGCGTGAACGCCGCCGAGGGCCGCGGCACCACCCGGCCGTTCGAGCTGGTCGGCGCGCCGTACGCGGACGGCCGGTTCGCCGCGGCGCTGAACGACCTCGGCCTGCCCGGCGTCCGTTTCCGCGACACGTGGTTCACCCCGACGTTCGGCAGGCACGCGGGCGTCGTGGTGCGCGGCGCGCAGCTGCACGTGACCGGCCGGCAGGCCTTCAGGCCGGTGCTGACGGGCGTGTCCGTCCTGCACGTGCTGCGCGCCCTCCATCCGGGCGACTTCGCCTGCGAGCCGTTCCTCGACCTGCTGTGGGGCTCGGCGTCGCTGCGCGAGCACCTGGACGCGGGCCGCGACCCTCGCGGGCTGTGCCCCCCGCCGGGGACGCCCCAGGGCGAACTGCTGTACGGCTGACATCAGCCCAGCGCGCGGCGGTAGAGCCAGAACACCCGCTCGGCGCGGGCGCCCACCGCCCGGGAGTAGAAGCGGAGCGGGCCCACCCAGCCGATCTGCGCGGACGTCTGCCCCGCGGCGGCCTGCTCGTCGAGGCAGCGGCGCAGCAGCACCCGGCCCACGCCGAGCCCGCGGGCGGCCTCGGCCGTGCCCATCGGGCCGAACCACAGCGGCCGGGCGCCCCAGGCGGCGAAGCCGAGGATCTCCCCGTCGCGGAAGGCCCCGTCGCGGAAGGCCCCGTCGCGGAAGGCCCCGTCGCGATAGGCCCCGTCGCGATAGGCGTAGTGCAGGCCGGTCGCCTGCTCGGCCTCCCAGGCCCACTTGTCGTTCCACTGCTCGCGGACGAAGGCCGTGACCGCTTCCCGCTCCCCGGTCGCCGCCGACGCGACCGTCACGCCGGCGGCGGCGAGCTTCGCGAGATCGGCCTCGTGTTCGGCCTCGTCGTAGCGGGCCGGCAGGCCGGCCGTCATGTTCCAGGCCACGCGGTACTGCTCGTACCCCAGGCGCTCGGCCAGGCAGGCGGCCGGGGTGTAGCGCACGTCGATCCCGGGCCAGGCGTAGCAGGGCGGGTTGCCGGCGAACCTCGCCTCGGCCGCGCCGTGCGCCCGCATCCACTCCTCGGCCGCGCCGACCAGCGCCCGCCCGATCCCCCTGCCCTGGGCGGCGGGGTCCACGGCGATCAGGTCGATGTGACCAGTGATGTTGTTGTCCGGGCCGTCCGCGCCGATCGAGGCGAACACCACGCCGTCCCGGTCCGGCGTGGCCAGGACCGTCCACGTCCGCTCCCCCGGCGGGTCGGCCAGCCGCCGTACGACCAGCGCGGCGTCCTCGGCGTCCGCCCACAGCGCGGCGGCGGCCAGGTTCTCCAGCCGCTCGTCCACCGCGGCCGGAAGGATCTCCGTCACTCGCCCACCCCCACCGGGATCACGCTGCGCCGCCTGGGATGGAAGCAGGCGTGCTCCTGATCCGTATCGCCGTCGCGGCCCAGCACGGGCATCTCGCTCTCGCAGCGCTCCGTGCTGAACGGGCAGCGCCGCGCGAACAGGCAGCCGCCGTCGGGCAGCCCCTCCCGCTGCATCTCCCGCGGCACGACCCGCTCGGCGCCCGGCCGTTCAAGGCCGTGCAGCACCGGGATCGCCGACAGCAGCGACTGCGTGTACGGGTGGACCGGGTCGGCGATGATCTTCTCGGTGGTGCCCCTCTCGACGACCTGGCCGCGGTAGAGCACGTACAACTCGCCGTCGTCGCCGATGTAGCGGGCGGTGGCGATGTCGTGGGTGATGAACAGCACGCCCACGCCGAGCCGCTCGCGCAGGTCCTTCAGCAGAGCGAGGATGCCCAGGCGCAGCGACACGTCGATCATCGAGACGGCCTCGTCGGCGACGAGCACCTCGGGGTCCATGGTGAGCGCCCGGGCGATCACCACACGCTGGCGCATGCCGCCCGACAGCTGGTGCGGGTAGCGCGGGAGCACGTAGCCGGGGTCGATGCCGACCATCGCCAGCAGTTCCGCGGCCCGCCCGTCGACCCACGACCTCGGGCGGCCCGTCCGCTTGGCGCGCAGCCGCAGCGGCGCCTCCAGCGTCTGGTGGATCGTCCGGGTGGGGTTGAGCGCCGAGTAGGGGTCCTGGTGGATGAGCTGGACCCGGCGGAAGTACGGCTGCCGCGCGCGATGGCTGAGCGTGGACATCGGCACGCCGTCGATGACGATCTCGCCGGCGTCGTGGGTCTCCAGCCCGGCGATGATCCGGCCGAGGGTGGTCTTGCCGCTGCCCGACTCGCCGATGAACGAGACGGCGCCGCCCTTGGCGATGGCGAAGTCCACGCCCCGCAGCGCGGGCACCTCACGGGCGCCGAGCACGCCGCCGCGCTGCTTGAAGATCTTGGTGATCCCGGTTCCCGTGATCACACGAACTCCTTCCGCTTGACCAGGGTGAGGTGGCGGTCGGTGGCGTGGCAGGCGACGGTGCGGCCCTCCCGGTTGACGGACATCGGCTCGTCGGTCTCGCACACCTCCATGCGCCGCTCGCAGCGCTCGCGGAACACGCAGCCCTGCGCGGGCAGCGTCCCGAGCGTCGGCGGGCGGCCGGGCAGCGCCCGGGCCAGCGACAGGTCGCCCGTCAGGCGCGGGATCGCCCTGATCAGCCCCTGCGTGTACGGGTGCCGGGCGTCGCCGAGCACCTCGGTCACCGGGCCGTGCTCGACCACGCGTCCGCCGTACATGACGGCGAGGCTGTCGGCGACCTCGGCGACCGCGCCGACGTCGTGGGTGATCACCAGCGTGGTGAGCGCCCGCTCCTCGTGCACCTCGCGGATGATCCGCAGGATCGTGGCCTGCGTGATCATGTCGAGGGCGGTGGTCGGCTCGTCCAGAACGACGACTTTGGCGTTCAGGACGAGCGCGAGCATGATGCCGACCCGCTGGCGCATGCCGCCGGACAGCTCGTGCTGGTAGGAGTCGAGCACCCGGGCGCCGTCCATGCCCATGCGGGCCAGCAGCTCCTTGGCGTCGCGCACCAGCGCCCGCAGATCTTCCACGTCGTGGGAGCGGCCGAGGTCGAGCAACTGCTTGCCGATGGTCTTCAGCGGGTTCAGCGAGTTCTGCGCGGCCTGGAAGACGTACCCGACCTGGCGGCCGCGGGCGCGGCGCAGCTCCTCGCCCCGCAGCGTCACCACGTCGCCGAGGCCGTCGATCTCGACGCTGCCCGCCGCGATCCTGCCGGGCGGCTGGACGGCGTTGAGCAGCGACAGCGCGAGCGTCGACTTGCCCGAACCCGACTCGCCGACGACGCCGGTGATCGTGCCGGGGGCGAGGGTCAGGTCGACGCCGCGTACGGCGGGCAGCTCGCCCGCCGGCGTCTTGTAGACGACCGTGAGGTCCCGGATCCGGACCCCCGGTGCCGTTTGACGTGCGGCCGTGTGAGCGGTCATGGGGTTATTCCTCCCGCAGCCGGGGATTGAAGATCTCGTCCATCGCGTCCACGATCAGCACGATGCCCAGGGTGAGCAACAGGATCGCGATCAGCGGGGCCAGCAGGTAGGGCAGCGCGGCCGGAGTGGTGAGCGCCCCGCCGTTGAACACCGCGAGGTTCAGCATCACGCCCCAGTTGTTCGACTCGAACGGCAGCACGCCGAGGAAGAACAGGCCCACCTGGGCGTACACCGCGCCGGTGACGGCGATGAGCATGTTCATCGCGATGTACGGCGCCATGCTCGGCAGCAGTTCGCGGCCGATGATGTGTCGCGTCGGCAGGCCGAGGCCGCGGGCGGCCTCGATGAAGCCGCGCTCGCGCAGCGACAGCGTCTGCGACCGCACGGCGCGGGCGATGCCGCCCCAGCCGAGCACCCCGAGCACCAGGCCCATCTCCAGCGGGCTCTCGAACTTCCACACCGTGGACAGCACGAGCAGCAGCGGCAGGCCGGGGATCGCGAGGTTCATGTCGGTCAGCCGCATCAGCAGCGTGTCCCACCGGCCGCGGTGGAAGCCCGCGACCAGCCCGATGACCGTGCCGAGCGCGACCGTGATGACGGCCGTGGCGAGGCCCGTGAGCAGCACGTAGCGCGCGCCGGTGACGACCAGCGCGAGCACGTCGGTGCCCTCGAAGTCGGTGCCGAAGGGGTGGGCCAGGCTCGGCGGCGCGTACAGCGCGTCGTCGTCGCGCGGCAGCTGCGCGGGGTAGAGCAGCGGCCCGGCCACGCCCATGACCGCGAACAGGGCGACGATGACCACCCCGGCCATGCGGCTGGGCTTGCGCCGCAGCACCCGCCACACCCCGCGCCAGAAGTTGCGCCGCAGTGTGGCCCGCGTGGTCCCGGCCGGCGCGGCCTCGGGACTGATCGCCCCCTCCGGGTTGACGATGACGGTCATGCCGCGCCTCCGCTCCTGACCCGCGGGTCGATCACCGTGTACAGCAGGTCGGCGGCGATGTTGGCGACGACGATGCCCACCGTGATCACCAGGAACGTGCCGCCCATCAGCGCGTAGTCGCGGCTGCTGATGCTGTTGACGAGCAGCAGGCCGAGGCCCGGGTAGTTGAAGATCTCCTCGATGAAGATCGAGCCGCCGAACAGCATGCCGATCGACAGGGCGAGGATCGTGAACAGCGGCAGGATCGCGTTGCGCGCGAGATACCGGAACACGAAGCCGCGCCGCAGGCCGCGCAGCTCGGCCGCGAGGATGAAGTCGTCGCCGAGCACGGCGACCACGTTCGACTTCATCGCGAGGATCCACCCGCCGTAGCTGGCCAGCGTGTACGTGACGACCGGCAGCACGGCATGGTGCACCAGAGAGCCGATGTAGCCGGCGTTGAAGCCGGGGACGAACTCGACGTCCACCGGCCCGCCCGACGGCATGATCGGCCACAGGGTGGCGAAGATCGCGGTGAGCAGCAGGCCGATGACGTACACCGGCACGCCGTGCAGCAGCGATCCGGACAGCGCGAGCAGGTCGCCCAGCTTGCCCGACCGCTTGATCGCGGCGTAGACGCCCATCGTGACGCCGAGCAGGAAGCTCAGCAGCGTGCCGGCGAGGACCGGCAGCACGGTCCACCGGGCCGCGTGACCGATGAGCGTGGTCACGTCCACGCCGGGCGTGCTGAGCGAACGCCCGAGGTCGAGGTGGAGCAGCGAGCCCATGTAGCCGACGTACTGCTGCCACAGGTTGCCGGTGGGCAGGAAGCCGTACAGGACGGCGGTGGCCCGCTCGGCCTGCTCGGGCGACATGCCCTTCTGGATCAGGCTCTCGTACTGCCCGAGCACGGGGTTGCCGGGGATCTCCCGGATGATGACGAAGCTGATCGTGGCGACGACCCAGATCATCGCCAGGCCGCGGACCAGGTGGCCGCCGATCTTCCTGGCGATGGCGCCCAGCCGGGGACGCCCCGGAACGGCGTGCGTCATGCCTGCCCCTTCTCCGCTTTTCTGATCATCCCGAGCTGCATCCACACCCCGGACGACAGCCGCAGGGACTCGTCCTCTTCGGGCGGGAACGCGGTGAACCGGGAGGTGTTCACGAACTGGGTGTTGACGTAGTCCCAGAGCTGGACGACCGGGAGCTGCTCGTTGGCGACCTTGGCCAGGACGCCGACGATGCGCTGCTGCTCGTCGTGGGACGCGTAGTTCAGCCTGCTGGTGAGCTCGCCCGGGTCGACCGTGCTGGCGGCGCCGGCGTCGACCTTCTCCGGCCCGCCCATCCAGTTGCCCTCGGTGCCCGGCGCGACGTGCCGCAGCCGGCCGCCGAACATCTGCCAGCCGTTCGCCTGCCCGAACAGCCGCTGGAAGATGTTGTACGGCGAGGGGCCGAGGCCGATCAGCCAGAACCCGAGGTCGTACTTGCCCTCGGCCAGCTCTCCAAGATAGAGCGTGTAGTCGGCGGCGGTGACCACGCTCGCGTCGATGCCGTGGTCGCTGAGCTGGCTGCTGATCGACTTACCCGCTGCGACCCAGTCGGAGAACGACGCGGGCACGTGGATGCGTACCTTCCACGGGCTGCCGTCCGGCAGGGCCCAGCGGCCGTTCCGCTTGGTCATGCCGGCCGCCTTCAGCTCGGCGTCGGCCTTGGCGGGGTTCACGCGGTACTGCTCGAGGGTGTCGAACGCGTCGCCCAGCCAGGCCCGGGCCGCCTTGGCGTGAATGCCCGAGGTGGTGGCGGCGGGAGTGCCGCCCTCCGGCGAGGCGATCTTCGTGACCTGGGCGCGGTCGATCAGGTAGGCCATCGCGCGCCGCACGTGCACGTTGTCGTACGGCTTGTGCGCCTGGTTGAACGCGAGGGAGACCGCCACCGGCGAGTAGCCCTTGACCACCTTGCTGCCCTTCGCGTCGCGGATCCGGTCCATGACGGCGGTGGGCACGGAGGTGAAGGGGGCGTTGTCCAGCCGGCCGGCGATCAGGTAGTTCCAGATCTGCTCGTTGCCGGTGTAGTTCAGGATCTTCACCTTGTCCGGCGCGATGTTCTGCCGGGCGTAGAAGTAGGGGTTGCGCCTGAGCAGCGCCGCGCCCGGGTTCACCCGCTCCAGCACGAACGGCCCGGCCGACACGTCGTGACCGGGGTTGAAGGCGATGACCTTCTCCGCCAGCCCGGTGATCTGGTTCTTCGCCTTCTCGGCCGCCGCGCCCTGGCCGTGCTGGGCGACCTTGAGGGTCTGCCAGAAGTCCGCGGGCAGCAGTTTCCCGAAGACGTGCGCGGGCACGACCACGGTCGACAGCAGGTTGGCGAGGAACGTCGAGCTGCGGTTGGCGCCCTGGGTCACCCTGATCGTCTTGGTGTCGACGACCTGGATGTCGGCGGCGGCGCCCGCCGCCTTCGGGTCCAGCGCGTACGCCGTGCCGCCCTGGGTGTAGGCGAGACCGATCGAGACGCGCACGTCCTCACTGGTAACTGGCTCGCCGTCGGACCACTTGGCGTCCGGCTGCAGGTGGATGACGACCTCCGACCGGTCCGGGGACATGCTCCAGCTCCTGGCGATGGCCGGGTAGAACTGGTTGGGATCGGTGGGGTCGTTCTTGGGCCACGCCAGCGCCATGCCGTTGTATCCCGAGAAGACCGATCCGACGGGGTTGAACGGGTTGATCGGCGCGCTCGCGTTGATCTGCTTGCTGCCGTCGATCGTGGTGTACACACCGCCGCCCTGCTGGGCGGTGTCCGTCGTCCCGGTAGTGCCGCAGGCGGTCACGGTGGCGATGGACGCCACCGCCATGATCGCTGCGAGTCGCTTCATGGGCTGCTCCTGGTTCCCGATTGCCTGGACAATACGGGCGCTCTCGCGGGGTCGTCAATTTTTTCCACGGACAGACGTCGCGATGGAGTTAATTTTTACCCAGGCCCGCTACCAGGGAAGACGTCCCACAGGGAGGGCCGGCGAATCGGTCAGGCAGCGCCGGTGAGCCAGCGGGCCGCCGCCCGCGCCGAGGCCGTGGAGCTGCCGTGGGTGGCGAGGTACAGCCGCCCGGCGGGCGGCCCCGGCACCCCGGTCTCGACCACCACCGCGTCCGGGCGGGCCCGCAGGGCCTCGTCGAGAAGCCGCCGCATCCAGGCGTGCCGTACGGCGTCGTGGACGGCGATCACGAGCGGACGCCCCGCCTCGCTCAGATCCGGCAGGTGCCCGTCGTCGTCCACCTCGATCGTCGCCGTCCCGGGGAGGATCTCGCCGAGCGCCTCCCCCAGGGTGACGGGGGTCGCGCGGCCGACCGCCTGGCTGGGGCGGGCCGCCATGCGCACCACCAGCGGCGCCCGCGTGAGCGACCCCGCCGGCTCCGCGGGGGTCGCGCGCAGCGCCGCCGTCGCCGCCGCCAGACCGAGGCCCTCGTCGGCGTCGCGCGCCACCGCCTCCCTGGCCTCCGCCTGGGCGTCGTACCACGCGGCCAGGTCCCGCACCCGGCCCGCCGCCTCGGCCAGGCGCTCCTCCGCCAGCCGCCCCTCGCGGACCGCCGAGGTGATCGCGTCGCGCAGCGCGTACACGCTCTCCCCCCTGGCCGAGGACACCCCGACGCAGATCGCGTCGGCCCCGGCGGCCAGCGCGCGCACCGCGATCTCACCGGGCGGATGCAGGGCGGCGACCGCCCGCATCTCGATCGCGTCGGTCACCACGAGCCCCTCGAACCCCAGCTCCTCGCGCAGCAGGCCGGTCAGCACGGCCCGGCTCAGCGTCGCGGGGAGCACGTCGACGGCGGGGACGAGCAGGTGCCCGCACATCACGGCGCGCACCCCGGCCGCGACGGCGGCGCGGAACGGCGGCAGGTCGCGCCGTTCTATCACCTCCCGGGAGGCCCGTACGGCGGGCAACGCCAGGTGGGAGTCGGTGACGGTGTCGCCGTGGCCGGGGAAGTGCTTGGCGCAGGCGGCCACCCCCGCGCTCTGCAGCCCCTCGATCCACGCGGCGCCGTGGCGGCCGACCGCCTCGGGGTCGGAGCCGAACGACCGCACGCCGATGACGGGATTGCGCGGGTCGGCGTTGACATCCACCACGGGGGCGTAGTCGAGGGTGATGCCGGCGGCGGCGACCATCCGGCCGATCTGCCGCCCCACCCTGCGGGTCAGCGACTCCTCTCCGGCGACGCCCAGCGCCATGTTGCCCGGCCAGGAGCTCCCGGTGGCGGCCTCCAGCCGGGTGACGGAACCGCCCTCCTCGTCCACGGCGACCACCACGTCCGGCCGTTCCCTGCGCAGCTCGGCCACCAGGGCGGCCGTTCCGTCGAGGCCGGCGACGTTGCGGGCGAACAGGACCACCCCGCCCAGGCCGTCCGCGAGCGCCCGCCGCAGCCAGCCGGGCGGCTCGAGTCCGTCGAACCCGGGCTGGAGCACGGCCATCGCCATCCGGTCCAGCTCACTCATGCGCCCCCCTGCCGGATCAGCGCGCGGTGCGCCTCGGCGGCGCGCGGGTCGCCGGGGAAGGCGGCGCGCACCGCGAGTGCCGCCGCGCCCGCCGCGCCGTCCCGGGCACGCACCAGCACGGCCCGCCTGCCCAGCTCGGCCCGGACCAGGTGGGCGAGCTCGGTCGGCTCCGTCAGCAGCGACCCCGCGAGCACCAGCGGCCCTCCGCCTCGCTGCGCCCGCCTCTCACGGGGCCCCTCGCCGACGACGACCCGTGCCGTACGACAGAGCCTGCGGGCCGCCTCCGCGACGACGCCGCGCGCCACCTCGTCACCCTCACGCGCGGCGGCGTCCACAACGGGTGCGAGCGTGCCGAGCCAGGCGGGCCCCGACTCGGCGACCCGCGCGTACACGGCCGCCACCAGGGCCCGGGCGAGTGCGGGCCCGTCGTCCTCCCCCGCCGTTCCCGGCCCCAGGACGGCCTCGGCCACCCGGGCGACCAGCACGGTGGGCCCGCCCCTGCCGTCGATCGCGTTCAGCGCGGCGGCGGCGGCCCGGCGGCCCAGCCACACGCCGGAGCCCTCGTCGCCCAGAAGCCAGCCCAGGCCGTCGGCCCGCCGTACGACCCGGCGGTCGCGGATGCGGGCGCCGATCGCGCCGGTGCCGGCCACCAGGACCGCGCCGTCCGGCTCGGCGGTGGCCCCGGTGAAGGCGACGAGCACGTCGGCGACCACCACGGGCCGCCCGGCGAGCCCGGCCTCCCGCCAGGCCCGCTCCGCCGGTTCCGCGGCGCGGGCCGCCCCGGCCAGCCCGAACACCCCTCCGGCGACCCGTGCGGGCTCCAGGCCCTCAAGCGCGCCGAGCAGAGCGGAGCGCAGGTTGGCGGCCGGGTCGGGGACCGAGAGCGCGTTGGCGCCACCGGCCCGGCCCCGCCCGGCGACCTCGCCCGACTCGGTGACCACGACGCAGCGCGTGCTGGTGCCTCCCCCGTCCACGCCGACGAACAGAGCCCCCACGACCGCTCCCTTGTAGATACCCTCCATCAACCTATAAGGCCATGGAAATCTTCTACAACGGCCGTCGCCGGGCGGGACTGTCGACTACTTCCTGCTGTCGGTGAGATCGACGAGCGCGGTGGCCGCCCGGAAGAACTTGTTGCGGCCGAGGTCTCCGACGGTCTTGATGTGGAAGGCCTTCTTCAGCAGCTCCGCGTCCTCCGCGCTCACCCCGGCCAGCGCGTCCACCGGCGCCTTGATGATCTCGTCCAGGGTCTTGTCCTCGTACTCGCGGTCGAGCAGCTTCGCCAGGTCCGCAGATACAGCCATGGTTCCCCCCATCGAACACGCCCCCGATACCTCTTGAAGTGCCCAAACGGCCCATTTCCTAAGCCGCTGCGAGCACGGTGCTCGCGTAGTCCCACAAGCGGTCCGCCGCGTCCGGATCGAGCGCGTGGGCCGCCACGCCGCCGGCGATCCCGGGGGCGGCGGGTCGGGCCTCCTGGTTGTCCTCGAAGTAGCGGCCGGTCACGCCTTCCACCAGGGGGGAGGCCGCCAGCAGCACCGATGCCGCCGCGCCCTGGGCGACCGTCTTGAGGTAGGGCTGAGGGATGATCTCGCCGTCTTCGTCGATCGCGCCCATCTCGCGCATCGCCGCTTCGTCGAGGTGGCGCTGGAGATTGGTCATGATCCAGCCGGGGTTGAGCGCGTTCGCCGTGATTCCGTCGGCCGCCCACCGGCGCGCACCCACCGCAAGCAGGATGTCCGCCGTCTTGGACTGCCCGTAGGCCGTCCACGGGTGGTACGGCCGGCGCTCGAACTGCGGGTCGTCGAAGTCGAACGGCGTGCCGAGGTGGGCACCGGAGCTGACGACGACGATCCGCGCCCGGCCCGCCGCCCGCAGACTGCCGTACAGGCCCACGGCGAGGGCGAAATGTCCGAGGTAGTTCGTCGCGAGCTGCATTTCCCAGCCTTGCGCGGTAACCTCGCGCACCGGAATCGCCATGACCCCGGCGTTGGCGACCAGCACGTCGAGCGGGCCGCGCCAGTCTCGTGCGAACGCCGCGACCGACGACAGATCGGCCAGATCGAGCGCGGCGGCCCGCACGATTCCGGGCGCGTCGGCGAAGGTCGCGGCGGTCCGCGCCGCGGCGGCCGGGTCGCGGGTGGCGATGGTTACCTCCGCGCCGGCCGCAGCCAGGACGCGGACGGTTTCGGCGCCGATGCCGGAGGCGCCGCCGGTGACGATGACGCGCCGCCCAGACAGATCCACCCCCTCGACGGCCTCGGCGGCCGTGGCATGGGAGTGGAAGGGAGTCGTGAGACGAGTCTGCTCGCTGTTCATGAGGCCACACTAAAAGGCCGGATGCGGACGACCTATACTAGAAAGTCCGGAGAACTTCATCAATCGTCCAATCGACTCGATCGCACCGGGGGCAGCCGATGGATCCGCTCGAGGACGTGCTCGCGCTGCTGGGCACCAGGGCGCACCTGTCCACGGGAATGACGGCGGGCGGCAGCTGGGCGGTGCGCTTCGAGCCGCCGGACGGCGTGAAGTTCAACACCCTCCGGCGCGGCCGGTGCCTACTGGATGTCGAGGGCCTCGCCGCGCCGATCCCTCTGGCGGAGGGCGACTGCTTCCTGCTCACGCGCCCCCTCGCCTTCACTCTCTCCAGCGACCCCTACGCCGTCCCGGTCGACGCCGGGCCCTTGTGGGCGGCCGCCCGGGACCGCCTCCCCCACGTCGGCGACGGTGTGGACATGTTCCTCGTCGGCGGCCGCTTCTCGTTCAACGACCGGGCGCGCGAGCTCCTGCTCGACGGGCTGCCGCCGGTCATCCACGTGCCCGCGGAAACCGGCGAGGCGAGCGCGGTGCGGTGGGCCCTCAATCAGATCGACGCCGAGCTGCGGGGGCGTCCGATCGGCTCGACACTCGTGGCCGAGCATCTCGCCGTGGTCATGCTCATCCACGTTCTGCGTCTGCATCTCGCCCGCGAGCCCCGCGCGGTGTCGGGGTGGCTCGCCGGTCTCGCCGACCCCGTGGTCGCGGCGGCACTGCGGTCCATCCACGCCCGGCCCGCCCACCCATGGACCGTCGCGGAGCTGGCACGGGCCGGTGCGGTGTCCCGATCCACCCTCGCCGCGCGGTTCAAGGACACGGTCGGTCTCAGTCCACTGGAGTACCTCACCCGATGGCGGATCGAGCTCGCCTCCCGGCGCCTGCGCGACGGCGACGACACGCTCGCCACGATCGCCCTCGCCGTCGGCTACGGCTCGGAAAGCGCCCTCAGCACCGCGTTTAAGCGGATCACCGGCAGCTCGCCGCGCGATTATCGCCGACGGCGTGCGGGCACCCCGGCGCTTCCACGACCTCCACCAGGCGGGCATCGCGACATCTCCACAGACGTTCGCGGTGTTCGCCGGGTTCGACCTGCTGCCGGGGACGGACCGCGCGGCGCTCGCGCGCCTGCTGCGGCTGCTGACCGACGACGCGCGGCGTCTCACCAGGGGCGAGTCCGTCCTCGCCGACACCGACGCCGAGCTGGCGCTGCTGCCCGCGCGGCTCACCGTCACCCTCGGGTTCGGCGCCGGACTGTTCGAGGCGGCGGGGGCCGGGCACCTGGCGCCACGGCCACTTCCGGCGTTCAAAGTCGACGCCCTCCAGCCCCGTTGGAGCGGTGGCGACCTGCTGGTCCAGGTCTGCGCGGACGACCGCGTCACGCTGGCGCACGCGCTGCGCGGTCAGGGACGCCCGTTCCTTCGCGACCGTACGGTGGACCCAGCACGGATTCCGGCAGAGCCCGCAGGTGCGCGCCCCGGGGACGACGCAGCGCAACCTGATGGGCCAGCTCGACGGCACCGTCAACCCCCGCCCGGGGTCGGCGGACTTCGATCGGGCCGTGTGGGTGCGCGACGGGTGGCTGCGCGGCGGGACCACGCTGGTGTTGCGCCGCATCCGGATGGACCTGGAGAAGTGGGACGCCGCGGACCCGGCGGCCAAGGAGTTCAGCGTCGGACGGCGCCTGGACACCGGTGCTCAGCTCACCGGCCGGGCCGAGACCGACGAGCCCGATTTCACCGCGCTCGGCCCGTCGGGCCTGCCGGTGATCTCCGAGTACGCCCACATCCGCCGCGCCCGGGTGGCCGACCCGGGCATGCGTATCCTGCGCAGGACCTACAACTACGAGGAGGGCCTCAGCCCCGAGGGACGGCCGGACGCCGGCCTGGTGTTCGCGTCCTACCAGGCCGACGTGACACGGCAGTTCGTCCCGGTCCAGCGACGGCTCGCGGAGGTCGACCTGCTGAATCAGTGGATCACCCCTATCGGATCGGCCGTCTTCGCCGTGCCGCCCGGGTGTTCCCCGGACGGCTGGATCGGCGAGACCCTCCTGTCCTGACAGCCGTACCTCCCGGCGGTCCGGCCCGGATCCTGCACGGGGTCCGGGCCGGGCCCCGCTCGAGGCACACCCACCCTGCACGCCGGTACACGGCCTAGCGTTCCACCCCATCCCGTTCCGTTCCGTCGGCGCGTGTGAGCGATGACCTCAGCGAGCGATGCGGCTTCGCCAGGCCACGTATGGAACCCGTGCGTCACAGTGCGCACCGCACCGGCGTGCCCCAGCCACGCCGGCAGGACGCGCGGTGCGACTCCCGCCGCTCACAGTCATGCGGCTCGGCGTCGTGTGGGTCGGCGTCGTGTGGGTCGGCGTCGTGTGGGTCGGCGTCGTGTGGGTCACGGGCGGAGCCGTCGACGTCGGTGTCCCCGGCGGTGCGGTGCTGGAGCGGATGGGGGTGCCGGGGGCGGGTGGTGGTTCAGAACGGCGGTACTTCGAGGTTGTTTGTGAAGGTGGTTTTTGTTGTGTTGCCGCCGGCCTGCTCATCCGTCCGGTGGGTTGTTCGGCTGCTTGTCTCGCCGCTGGTCGTGTTGTGGCTTCCGGTGGTGGTGGGGGCCGTGGGCGGGTGTGGAGGAGTCATGATCGTGGTGGGTGCTCCGGCGTGGTCTGCGGGCAGGCGTCCGGGCGGGGCGTCGGGCCAGTGGCGGGGCTGGGGCTGCGGGGCGGGCTGGATGATCGCCGGGAGCGGGCGTGCGTAGGTATGCCCGAGCGGGCTGGTCCAGACGATCAGCTGGGGTCCACGTGAGGTGACCCGCCAGCCGCCCAGGTGTCTGGCGCGGTGGTCGTGGCGGCAGGCGAGGTGGAGGTTGGCGGCGGTGGTGACGCCGTTGTCGGCCCAAGCCTGGATGTGGTCTTGGTCGGTGCGTGTGGCGGGCACGCGGCAACCCGGCCAGGAGCAGACCCGGCCGCGGATTTGGACGTAGCGGCGTAAGGCCGCTCCGGCGTGCCGGCGATCGGCCGATTCGGGTGAGCCGGCCGGCTGTGGCCCAGCGGCGGGCCCGGTCTGGGGGCCCGGGTGCCCGGTGTCGGTGAGCTGGGCACAGCGGCGGGCCAGGTCGGCGACCAAAGGCGCCCAATCCGCGGCACCAACAGCGGCGACGGTATTGGCAGCGGTCGCGGCGGGTGCGGTGACGGTATTGGCAGCGGTCGCGGTGGCGGCGGTCGTGGTGGCGGCGGCGGTGGCGGCGGCGGTGGCGGCGGTGGCGGTGGTGGTGGCGGTGGTGGCGGTGGTGGTGGTGGTGGCGGCGGTGGCGGCGGTGGCGGCGGTGGTGGCGGTGGTGGTGGTGGCGAGTTCGCGTAGCCGGGTGAGGGTGATCTGGAGTTCGACGATGCCGCCGCGGGCGTTGCGTGGGGGCCGTTGCGCGGTGGGGCAGGGGCGCCGGCGGGTGATACCGGTCAGCAGTAGGTGCCCGTTGTCGGCACAGATGGCATAGCGCCACTGCCCGCTGAGCATGCCGGCGACGATGCGGCGGGCGTGAGCGGCGTGGACCATGCCCCAGCCGGGCAGGTGGGCGGGGTGCTCGTCGAGGCCGAGCAGGGTAGTCAGTTCCACCCGTATTTCCGGTATCGACCACCTCCAGCCCGCGACCGGCCGCTCACCGGCATGGTCAAGCCCTCGCCGGAGTCCCTTGTGCCCGGGTCCGTTCCCCGCCTCGTGGGCGAAATCGTGGCGGTCCTCACTCCCGGGGCTGTGCCCGCGCGGTTGCCCGGGGCTGCGCCCACGCTCGTGTTCAGGGCTGTGTCCGCGCTCGTGGGCGAAGTCCTGCCGGTGCTCGTGTGCGGAGTTGTGCCCGCGCTCGTGGGCGAAGTCCCGCCGGTGCTCGTGTGCGGAGTTGTGCCCGCGCTCGTGGGCGAAGTCCCGCCGGTGCTCGTGTGCGGAGTTGTGCCCGCGCTCGTGGGCGAAGTCCTGCCGGTGCTCGTGTGTGGGGTTGTGCCGGTGCCTGTGCGCGACCTCCTCGCTGGGCCTGTGTGCGGGGCTGTGCCCGTGCTGGTGTCCGGGGGTGGTTGCCGGTTCGCTGGTCCCGCCGGGTACCCCAGGACGCGCAGCACTACCGCCCTTGTGGCCGGCTCCGCCATGGGTTGCCGCGCGCGTTCCACCGTGGGGTTCAGGGCGTGTCCCCGCGTGGGGTTCAGGGCGCACCTGGCCGGACGTCTCACGGGGCACCTCAGGGCGAACCGCGCTTGCGGTCCTCTCGGTGGTCTCACCAATGGTCCCCACCGCAGTTCCGCTGCCGGTCTGGTCGCTGGTGCCTTCACCGGTTTCCTCGCCGGTCTGGTCACCGGACGCGCTGCTGGGCTCGCTGCTGGTCTCGTCAGCGGTTCCCCTGCTGGTTTCCTTACCGGACTCGCTGCCGGGTGCGACGCCGGTCTGGTCGCCGGTGCCTGCACCGGTTTCCTCGCCGGTCTGGTCGCCGGACGCGCTGCTGGTTTCGCCGGTGGTCTCCTTCCCCGCCGCAGTCGGGGGTGGGGGTGCAGGCGAAAGGTCGGGGGAGCCGGCCGGGGCGTCGGAAGAGGAGGTGTCACAGGCGTCCACGAAAGGGTGAGCGCGGACATGAGCGATGATCTCGGCATCGGACAGGCCTTCGAAGCTGCCGTCCAGACTGCCCAGGAACAGATCAGCACGAATGTGATCGACGGGACGGCGGTCCCCGGCGCGTTTGCACGCCCGGGCCAGCTCATCGATGCGCTCACACCCGGCCACCGCCCGCTCCAGCGGCAGATCCAGGCCCGACACCGTCGCGGTGCCGTCGTCGTTGCGCATCCCGACCACCCGGCGCCTGCGCACCGCCTCCCGATACCGCCTTTCCGCCCAGCCCGGATCGATCGCCAGCACCAGACGCTGAATCTGCTCCACCAGCTCTCCCACCGTCCAGGTCGCGGCCCGGCCGATCAAGTGCTCGCAGACCCAGCCGGCCTGAGCGTCGGTCAACCCGCCGGTCCACCGGATGAAGGCCACCGCCCGCGGCTCGTCCAGCGTGCCCGCCAGCATGGCCTCCCCCAGGACGGGAAGACGCAGGTGCAGGTTCCAGGCCAGATCGAACGCCGAATCCGCCCGGCGGCGGGACCACACCAGCGCCGCCCGCGCCTCATCGGGAGCGAACTCCTCCGGCACGTGCAACCGGACCACGCCGTCGCCGGAAAACTGCTCACGCAGCCCGACCTCCAGCAGCGCCTGCAAAAACCGCGCCCGGTCATGACAGGACTGCCGGTAGGCCGCCTTGAGCACCTCGACGGTGTCGAACCCCGACACCCGCTCCACCACGATGCCGGCCAGCAACCCGGCCAGCTCCGCCCCCGGCGCCATCGCCGCCAGCCCCTCGGGAATCGCCACCGGCGCCTGCCGCGGCCGGCACGACAACGCCGGCCGCTGCCGTCCACACGGCGGCGACGACGACGACGGCGACACCGACACCGACACCGACACCGGCACAGGCACAGGCGCGGACGCCGACACGGACACGGACGCCGACGCCGACGTGGACGTGGACCTGGACGTGGGTGCGGACGTGGGTGCGGACGTGGAGGTGGGTGCGGACACGGCGGGTGGCCCTCCGGGGAGCGGAGACACAGGCGGCTGATGGGTTCCCGACCACCCGGATCGGGACGTCCTTCACGCAGACTCGGCTCAACACACGGCGTATGGCCCTCGACGGCCCGCCAGCAAGGCTCACCTGTAACGGCTACCCCAACCCTACCTCGAACACACCATCGAACCAAGCCCCGACCAGCGACAACATGGAGCCACAACCCGCTCCCAGCCTCACCACGCCACCCCCAACCGAGCCCCAGGACGTCGAAACCCCGGACCGGCAACCACTCCCGACAACACCAAGCGCCAAGCACCAAGCACCAAGCGTCAGGCGCCAGGCGCCAGGCCCAGGCGGCAGACCCAGACAGCCGGCCAGCTAGCCACACCCGGCCCGGCAAGGGTGCCGGGGCTCCAGCGGACCCCCGCGCCATGGGTGCGCACACGGCGGGAACGGATACAGCACAGCTGCTCACAGACAGAGCGCTACATGCACACGAGACGGACGCGGCACCGGCCCCGGGACGGGTTACATGCGATGGGCGGCATGCGCACCGGAACACAAGGCGCGCTTGCAGGAGAGGGAGCCCCGTTCCGGGCCGTGCGACCCGGAACGGGGCTTCCGACGGTGGCGGGGCGGCTCAGCCGCGCGAACGGCGCAGGGCGGTGAGGCCCGCCCCGGCCCCGACCAGGCCGGCGACGAGGCCGAGGCCGCCGAGCACGAGGGCCGGTGTGGTGTTTCCGCCCTCGTCGTCGTCACTCGCCGCGGCCGCCACCGTGGGGGCGGCGCCCGGCGCGGTGGGGGCGGCGGTGCTCTGGTTGTCGTCCTCCTCCTCGGCCGCGACGAGCTTCAGCGTCGGCGCGGGGTGCTCCGCCTCGGACCCGTCGGCCTTCGGCGCGTCCGCCCACTTGACCACCTCACCGTTGGAGTAGGTCTGCGCCGTCGGGAACGCGATCGCGTCCACGTTCTTCGGCAGCGGGCCGGCCGACACCTCGAACTCCTGGAACTGACCGGACTCGACCTTCCCACCGGACCAGGTGATCTTCAGCACCGACTCGGTGATCGTGTCACCGGCGTCCGACACGACAGGCTTGGGCAGCTTGCCGCGGGTGATCTTGACGTCCCAGCCGGGGACCGGGCGAACCGAGACGAACGGCAGCGGGTGGTCGGTGGGAAACTCGACCTCCACCTTGGTGGTCGAGGCGTTGTCCCGCTCGTTGGGGACGCGGAAGGCGATCTTGGTCCAGCCGCCCTGCTCGGCGGTGCCGGGGTTGACGGTGACGTGGGCGAGGGCGGGCGCGGAGAGGCCGAGAGTGAGGGCGAGGGCACCGGCGGCGACGGTGGCCGCGCGCCGAACATACGAGGTCATGGGAGTTCTCCAGTCGTCTGCGAGATTACGAAGGCACGCGAGCGTGCCCCCAGGGGGAGGAGAGCCGGATCCCTGGGAGATACGCGCCGCCCGCGCGTTGTAGATCAGAAGACGCGGAGAACCGGTGGCCCGCGGCGGATGACCACGTGCCGCAGTACGCCCACGGTGCGGGGAGCGCGCGCGGCACCGGGCGCCGTACGCTGGACAGAGCGCCGGGTGGCCGCGAGATCCGCTCCCGGCAGTGCCGCCAACGCCCCCACCAGAGCGGCCACGGCCCGCAGGCAGCGGACCGCCCCGGCGCCGATCGCGCGCAGCGCGGACCACAGGGCCTCCTCGCCGCGCGACAGCCACACTCCGGTGAGCAGCGCCGCGGTGAGGTGGGCGGTGAGCATGCCGGTCTGCGCGGCCAGGCCGCCGTGCCAGGTGGGGTGCGACGCCGCGGCGGACCCCGTGACGTCGAGGAGGCAGTGCAGGAACACCTGGGCACCGACCAGCAGGCCGACGATCGCCTGGGGCGAGCGTTCCCGGCCCGCCGCCGCGGCAGCGGCCGCGGTCACCGTGAGCACTCCCGTGAGGAGCGCCGCGGGCGTCGGCCCGCCTCCCCCGGCGAACCGGTGCGCGCCGACGGCGAGGAGCACGCAGACAGCCGAAAAGGCGGCCGACCGCGCGAGCCGGAAGGAGAACGTGGCGCGCATGACGCCGGGATTGTCTCACACCCCCGCGATCTAGGCTGTCCGTCGCCGAGCTTGCCGCCCACCAGGGCAACCGCCCTCGCCGCATCGGCCACGGGAAGGGGCCACTCCGCGCCGCAGCCTGCCACTGTCGCCGCACCGCCTTCGCCGGGACGGACCGCGCCGTCCGGCGAAGGCATGCGAGGAGAGGTCAGAGGCGGGTCCAGCGCTGGTTGGCCTGGCCGTTGCACGTCCAAATGACGATCTTGGTGCCGTTGGCGGTGCCCGCGTTGTAGGCGTCCAGGCACTTGTTCGAGCCCACCGCGGTGATGGTGCCGTCGGCGTTGAGCCGCCACTGCTGGTTGCTCTGCCCGTTGCAGTCCCAGATCACCACGTTGGTGCCGTCCGCGGTGCCCCGGTTGTACACGTCCAGGCACTTGGTGCCGTAGACCCGCAGCTCACCCGAACCGGTCGGCGTCCACCGCTGGTTCACCTGGCCGTTGCAGTCCCAGATCTGCACCTGCGCGCCGTTGGCCTGCGAGGCGCCGTTGACGTCGAGGCACCGGCCCGACCCCGCCCCCTTGATCGCACCCGTCGCGGTGGGAGTGGGCGACGGGCTGGGAGCGGTGCCGTTTCCGGTGACGGTGAGGAGGACCGCTTCGCGGGCGGGCACGGTCGTGGTGTAGCCGCCGTCGAACGTCCCGGCGTCGGTCCCCGTCCACAGGTTCCGTACGGTCGCCGGCCCGGTGAGACCGAGGTCGGACCAGCGGGCGGTGATGGACGCGGAGGAGGTGGTCCGGTTGAGCAGGAGCACCGCCCGCCGGCCTGTCCCCGACAACACCTTGCTGTACACCTGACGGCCGCTCTGGTCCTCGGCCACCTTCACCCCCTGCCGCCCGAGCGGGTCCTGGTCGACCGCGAGCACCTCCCGGTTGGTGAGGATCGCCCGGGTCTCCGCGCTCATCGTGGCGAGGTTGTTGCCGGCCAGCAGCGGCGCCCCCGAGATCGCCCACAGGCCCATGTGCGTGCGGTTCTGCGCGGCCGAGAAGCCGTTCATGCCGACGATGAGCATGTCGGGGTCGTTGTAGTGGCCGGGGCTCTGCGCGTTCGGGTGCTGGGCGGAGTCGAAGTTGGCCAGCACCCGGTCCATCGACGCGCTCTGCCCCCAGTAGATGATGTCGCCGCTGGTGCGCCACATGGTGGAGATGCCCGGTGCCCAGTCCCAGGGGTTCTGGGCTCCCCAGTTGCAGACCGACAGGACCATCGGCCGCCCGGTCTCCGCGGTGGCGCGGTCGATCGCGGCGCTGATCGCCTGGTAGGCGGTGCGTGCGTTGAGCCCCTCGGCCTGGCCGCCGCACCAGTCGACCTTCACGAAGTCGAAGCCCCAGCGGGAGAACTGCAGGAAGTCCTGGTCGTAGTGGCCCTCGCTGCCGGTGTTCGGGGCGGCCGGCCGGCCGGTGGGATAGTAGTAGCCGCAACCGTTACGGCCGGCGTCCGTGTAGATGCCCGCCTTCAGCCCCTTGCTGTGGATGTAGTCGGCGATGGCCTTCATCCCGCCCGGCCATTCAGCCGTGTCGACCGTGATGTTGCCGGACGCGTCGCGTGTCCCCTGCCACCAGCCCTCGTCGATGTTGACGTACTCGTAGCCGGCGTCCTTCATCCCGGAGGACACCATCGCGTCCGCCTGGGCTTTGATCACGTTGTAGTCGATCTGGGCCGCGAAGGTGTTCCACGACGCCCAGCCCATCGGCGGAGTCGTCACCGCCGCCACGGCCGCGGCGGCCCCGGCCGTTCTCGTCGTGGCGGCCACCGCGCCGTCCGCGAGCGCCCACCATGCCGGCACCGTCGTCGCGATCGCGAGGTGCACGGCGACGACCAGCCGCAGCAGCAGCCGGACGCGGGGGGAACGGCCGTCCCCCGTGTGCCCCGAGAACCACCGCGGGGCAGGCCCGTGTAATCGCATTCGTTTCTCCTTCTGGTGAGGGATCCCCGGCGAGTGCCCGGCGTCGCCGCCGGCCCCTGCCGATCGTCACCGCCCCGGCAGGAGGAAGCCGATCGCGCACTCAGTGTGAAAAATCTTCACGACGTGCGTCAAGACCGTGAGCGAATCGATTCGCATCGCGCGTCCCTCCATCGCACGGCTGCCAGGACCGCTGAACGTTTCGGCCGGACGCCGAGGTGGCGGCCGGACACCCCGCGGGGGTTTCCCCGGGGACGGCCCTTCGGTCATACTCACAACGATCAACGGTGCAAAGGCGAGGACGCCGACCATGACAACTCCCCAGCGCCGCCCTGGCGCGGTCGTTCCCGCCGTCGCCGCAACGGCGATCGCCGTACTGGTGCTCGCCCTGTGGTTCGGCGGTGGCAGACCGCAACCGGCGATCCAGGGGCTCCCCTCCCCCGGCGCGCTGACCACCTGGGGCCTGCCGGTCGCGCGCCTCGTCCACGACATCTGTGCCGTCGCCACGGTCGGGGTCCTGCTCGCGGCCGTCGTGCTGGCCCCGGCGAGCGGCCGCGCCGTCGTACGGGCGGCCGGGGCCTGGGCGCTCGGCTGGGCGGCGAGCGCGGCGGTCACCGAGGTGCTGACGCTGTCGGACTTCCTCGGGCTGCCCCCGGGAGACGCCCTGCGCTCCGGCGCGCTGACCGCCTTCCTTCTCTACATCCCGCAGGGACAGGCGTTCCTGACAGTGACACTCGCCGCCCTGGCGATCGCCGCCGGGTCGTTCCCGGCGCGCGGCGCCCGCAGCTGGTCCGCGCCGCTCCGGGTCGTGCTGCTCGCCGTGGCGCTCTTCGCGGTGCTGCCCCCGGTGTACGTGGGCCACTCGGCCTCGGCGGCCGACCACAACCTCGCGGTTCTCAGCCTGATGGCGCACGTCGCGGCCGTCGCGATGTGGACCGGCGGCCTGTACGCCCTCGTGGCGCACCTGCGCGCCGCGCCCGGGCTCACCGTCGCCGTGCGCCGCTTCAGCACGCTCGCGCTGGGCTGCTACGTAGCAGTCGGGGCGTCCGGCCTGCTCAACGCCTGGGTCAGGCTCGGCTCACCGCCTCTGCTGTGGCAGTCGAGGTACGGCCTGCTCGTGCTGGCCAAGATCGCCGCGCTGGCCGTGCTCGGCTGGTTCGGGTGGCGGCACCGGAGCGGGACCATCGCGGCGTTGGAGTCCGGCGGAGCCCGCGCGCCGTTCCTCCGCCTCGCCTGCGTCGAGATCGCGGTGATGGCCGGCACGCTGGGCCTGGCCGCGGCGCTGGGACGCACGCCCCCGCCGCCCACGGAGACGGCCGCGCACCAGCACGACGCCCTGGGGTACACCCTGCCTCCCCTCACCCCCGGCACGCTCGTCACCGAGGTGCGGCTCGACCCGATCGCGCTGCTCCTGCTGGCCGCCGCCCTGGCCGCGTACCTGTCCGGCGTACGGCGGCTGTCCCGCACTCCGGCAGACGGCGGGAGGTGGCCGGCCTGGCGGACCGCGTCCTGGGTGGCCGGTCTGGTCGTGCTCGGCTACGCCACCTCGGGAGGAGTCGCGGCGTACGCGCCCGCGCTGTTCTCGGCGCACGCGGCGCAGTACGCGCTGCTCGGCGCCGTGGGTCCCGTCCTGCTCGTGTACGGCGCGCCGCTGACGCTGTGGCGCCGGGCCCGTCCGGATGCCGACCCCGCCGGCGGCCCCGCCGGGCGCGCGCTGTCCCATCCGGTGACGGCGGTCGTCCTGTACGCCCTGCCGTACCCGGCGCTGTACCTGACGGGCCTGTTCGGGTACGCCCAGCCGAGCCTCGCCCTGCGGCTGGCCGCGCAGACGGTCGTGACGGTCACCGCCGTCCTCTTCCTCGCGGTGACCACCGGCGTGGATCCGCTCCCGCGCGCGATCCCGCCGCAGGTGCGCGCCTGGATGCTCGCCGCGGCGATCGCCGTGCTCGCGTGGACGGGCCTGGTGGTGCTGGTGGGGCCGCCGCAGGCGCCGGAGTGGTACGCGGCGCTCGGGCTGACATGGGCACCCGACCGGGCTGCCGACCAGCGGCTGGGGGCGCTGCTGGGCACCGGCCTGGCCGTCGCCGTCCTCGCGGGCGTGCTCGTGCTGCTGCTCGTCCGCTGGCGGGCGGCGCGGCGCAGGACCGTGTCCGGGCCCGGGTCGATCAGGACGACGGGACGGGCCCCGTCGAGTCGCGGACGCTGAGGGTCGTCGCCAGCTGAAGGTGCCGGGAGACGGGCTGGACGCCGTCCGCCATGCCGAGGACGGTCTCGACGGCCATCCGGCCCATGCCGACGAGAGGCTGCCGGACGGACGTGAGCCGGGGCACGGTCCACTGGGTCTGCGGGGTGTCGTCGAACCCGGTGACCGACAGCTCGCCCGGCACGCTGATGTGAAGCTCCTTGGCCGCGGCGAGGACACCGACGGCGATCTCGTCGTTGCCCGCGACGACCGCGGTCGGCCGCTCGTCGAGCGTGAGCAGGTCGTTGCCGTGCCGGAGGCCCGCCTCGACGGAGAACGCCTCGTGGCGGATCAGTGTGCGGTCCGGCGTGATGCCGGCCGAGTCGAGCGCGGCCTGGTATCCGTGGAAGCGCTCCACCGAAGGCGCGGATCCGAGCGGGCCGCCGATCCAGGCGATCCTGCTGTGGCCGAGCCTGATGAGGTGCTCGGTCGCCGAGCGTCCGCCCGCCCAGTTGGTGGAGCCGATGCTGACGACGCGTGATTCGGTCGTGTCGATCGGGTCGATCGTCACGACGGGCACCTCGACATCCTCCGCGGCGAGCAGCACCGAGTCGGGCACGGCGACGGCGAGCGCGATGACTCCGGCGACGCCGGACGCCTTCTGCTCCTCCATCCAGGCACGGGCCGCCGTATGGCTCGTGCTGATCGGCTCGTCGGGCGGCAGGCGCAGGAGAAGCTCTGCCTGGGCGGAGGTCGCGGCCACGAGTATCCCTTGCAGCACCGTGCCGGCGTAACGGGACTCCACGATGTCGAGCACGGTGACGAGGGCCCGGTCCCGTGTGCGCTCGTGCCGCGCGGCCGTCGGCTTGTAGCCGATCTCGGCCATGACACCGAGGACACGCTCGCGCGTGTTCGCCCCCACGTCGCTGCGCCCGTTGAGGACCTTCGATGCGGTCGTCGGCGAGACGCCGGCCAGTCGGGCGACATCCGCCAGGGTGGCTCGCTCGGAAGGACCGCGCCGTGGCATCAGGGCTCCTCTGGCATCGAAATTTTTTCGAATTTACCACGGAGCCCCCTGCCGTCGGCGGCTCCAACGATTCCCTTCCTGTTCCATCGTTGACGGGGGACAGCGGCACGACCTACTGTCCTCGCAGCACCGAACCAGTTGCGAAATAGTTTCGAAATACTCTTAATGAGAGGCCACGCGGCTCTCCCAGAAGGCAAGGCTGAGAGCATGACGATCGACAGTGTGGATTCCCCGGTGCCCAATTCAGCGGTGCGGATCGACGGGAAGCTTTGCGACGAGAGTCCGCTCCCGCACGTCTGGAGCAGGTGCGTCGGTGCCGGCCGGGCCAACGAGGCACTGCGCGCGGACTGGCGGCAGCAGTTCGCCGAGGCCGTCGCCGCATGCGGATTCGAGTACGTCCGCTTCCACGGCCTCTTCCACGACGACATGTTCGTGTACCGGGAGAGCTACGGCGGCGGTTTCGGCCCGGACGCGCCTCTTGCCTCGCCCGTGTACACGTTCAGCTATGTGGACAAGGTGTTCGACTTCATCCTCGACTGCGGGGCGCGTCCCTTCGTCGAGCTGGGCTTCATGCCGCGTGAACTGGCGACGGCGACGGAGACGGTGTTCTGGTGGGGCGCGCACTGCAGCCCGCCCAAGGACATGACGCGCTGGGTCGAGCTGGTCACGAGGACGGTCGAGCACTGGATCGGCCGGTACGGCCTCGACGAGGTGCGGCGGTGGCGATTCGAGGTGTGGAACGAGCCGAACCTGGTGCCCCACTTCTGGACCGGGACGAAGACCGAGTACTTCGAGCTGTACGAGCACACCGTGACCGCGATCAAGGGGGTCGATCCCGAGTTGAAGGTGGGCGGGCCCGCGACGAGCGTCTTCGTGCCCGACGACCGCTACAAGGGCGAGGTCGAGGACCGCTCCGCGACGCACGAGACGGCCGCCGCGGCCGACGTGGACGCGCTCGACTGGCGTCCGGTGTGGATCGAGGACTTCATGGCCTGGTGCGCGGAGCGCGACCTGCCGATCGACTTCGTCTCGACCCACACCTACCCCACCGACTTCGCGTTCGCCGCCGACGGCGAGGCGGTGCAGATCACCCGGTACGCCGACGCGACGTTCGACGATCTGACCCTGCTCCGCACGATCGTGGACAACAGCGCGTATCCCGATGCGGAGATCCACATCACGGAGTGGTCGACGTCGCCGTCATCGCGCGACTTCATCCACGACACGCTGTTCGCGGCCACCTTCATCACGCGGGCGTATCTGCAGTGCGCCACCCTCGCCGACTCGATCTCCTACTGGACCTTCACGGACGTGTTCGAGGAGGGGGGCGCCGGGATCGGACCGTTTCACGGCGGGTTCGGCATCGTGAACGAGAACGGCATCCACAAGCCCACGTTCCACGCGTTCAGGATGCTGGAACGGCTCGGCGACCGGCTGCTCCTCTCGACGCCCGAGGGGGTCGTGACCCGTGACAGCCGGACGTCGGCCGTGTCGGCGGTCTTCTTCAACTACCCCGACGACATGGCGCTGAAGGGTATCCGGTCGCACAGCTCGTACGCGGCGACACGCGCGCTGGCCGAGACGGGGCCGAGCCGGCGGATCCGCCACTCGATCGGCGGGCTCGAGCCGGGCGCCACCTTCCTCGTCGAGATCCTGGACTGGGAGCACGGGAACGCCGCCGAGGCCTGGTACGGGCTCGGATCCCCCCTCAACCCGTCCCGGGCCGAGAGCGAGCACCTGAGCGAGGTCGCCGACTCGCTTCTCAGGTTCGCGCTGACCGTGCCCGGCACCGGGGTGCTCGACCTCGACGTCGAACTCGCGCCGTGGGCGGTGATGTCCGTGCGGCAGTCGGGATGACCGCGGGCCGCCGGGCCCCGGAGGACGGCCGCCGGGTGAGAACGGCCGTCGCCCCGACCCGGCGGCACCCTTCCGTGCCGATCGTCTCCGGGAAGATCAGCGACGGCCGCGCGGGGCGTCGTCGCGGTCCCTGCGCACCATCGGCTTCCTGCCCTTGATCGTGGTGCGGCGCAGTGCGGAGACCACCTCGTCCACCGCGCCGTCCGGAATCTCGACCAGGGTGAACCGGTCGGCGATCTCGATCGCGCCGATCTCGCGCCCGCTGACCCGGGTCTCCCCGGTGATCGCGCCGACGATGTCCTGGGGGCGCACGCCCGCGCTGCGGCCCGCGCCGACGAACACCCGGCTCATCGCGCCGCCCGCGCGCCGCCCGCGCCGCTCGTCGCGGCCGAACCTGTCGTCGCGCGGCCCGCGCTCGGGCCGCTGGGGGCGCGACGCGACCTCGGGGATCTCCTCCTCGTCGGCGGCGGCGCCGGTGGACTCGTGGGCGAGCTTGACCGCGGCGAGCGCGATGTCGACCAGGTCGAACTCGTCGGCGAGCGTCTCGACCACCACGCGGAAGCGGTCGAGGTCGCCGTCCTCCATCAGGCTCTCCTGCAGGGCGGCCCGGGTCAGCTCCAGCCGCCGGGCGCGCAGGTCGGCCACCGTCGGCACCTTCTCCACCGCGATCTTGCTGCGGGTCACGCGTTCGATGGTCTTGAGCATGCGGTGCTCGCGCGGCTCGGCGAGCGTGATCGCGACGCCCTCGCGCCCGGCCCGGCCCACCCGGCCGATGCGGTGCACGTACGACTCGGGCGCGGACGGCACGTCGTAGTTGATGACGTGGGTGAGCTGCTCGATGTCGAGGCCGCGCGCGGCCACGTCGGTCGCGACGAGCAGGTCGGCGGTCCCGCTGCGCAGCCGGCTCATGACCCGGTCGCGCTGCTCCTGGCCCATGCCGCCATGCAGGGCCTCGGCGCGGTAGCCGCGGCCGTTCATGGTCTCGGTGAGGCTGTCGACCTCCTCGCGGGTACGGCAGAACACGATCGCCGCGGTGGGGGCCTCCACGTCGAGCACCCGGCCCAGCGCGGCCGGCTTGTACGCGCGGCTCACGATGTAGGCGCTCTGCCGGATCAGCGGGGCCTCTCCGGCGGCGGGCCGCTCCCGCTCGATCCTGATCCGCACCGGCTCGCGCAGGTGGCGGCGGGCGATCCCGTCGATGCGCGGCGGCATGGTCGCGGAGAACAGCACGGTCTGCCGTTCCTGCGGGGTGTCCTGGAGGATCGCCTCGATGTCGTCGGCGAAGCCCATGTCGAGCATCTCGTCGGCCTCGTCGAGGACGACCATCCGCAGGCCCTTGAGCGGCAGGGTGCCCCTGCCGATGTGGTCGAGCGCCCGTCCCGGCGTGGCGACGACGACGTCCACGCCGCGCTCCAGCGCCCGCAACTGCCGCCCGATCGGCTGGCCGCCATAGATGGGCAGCACCCGCGTGCCGAGGTCGCGGCCGTATCGGTGCATGGCCTCCGACACCTGCACCGCCAGCTCCCGGGTGGGCACGAGCACCAGCCCCGCGGGCTCCCCGCCGTCGCCCTCCGCGTGCAGGCGCTGCAGCATCGGGAGGGCGAACGCGGCCGTCTTGCCCGTTCCGGTCGCGGCCTGGCCGAGGAGGTCGCGACCCTCCAGCAGGGGCGGGATGGCCTCACGCTGGATCGGGGTCGGCTCCTCGTAGCCGAGACCGGACAGGGCCTTGAGGAGCTCGGGGCCCAGCGCCAGGTCGGCGAATCCGGGTCCTTCGTCGATCTCGTTCACGACCATGTCCTGCTCCTGATGGTTCTGCTCCTGGTTTTGCTCACCGGCGGGGCTAATGTGCACGGGACGACCCTACGGTCTTTCCGCCCTTACCCCGAACGCCGCCCCCGGCACGCGGCCCGGAAATCCCGGGGCCGATACCGTTTGATCGTGGATCTTCGGGAGCTGAGACGGGCCAGAATCGCGGTGTCGGTCACCTTCGCCCTGCACGGTGCGGTGACCGGCGGCTTCGCCTCCCGCATCCCCTGGATCCAGGACCACGTCGGAGCCGGCCCCGGCCTGCTCGGGCTCGCCCTGCTCGCGCCCGCGGCCGGCGCCATCCTCGCGATGCCGACCGCGGGGCGCCTCACACACCGCTTCGGCGGGCGGGCCGTCACCCGCGTCTCGATCGGCCTGTGGTGCCTGGTCCTCGTCCTGCCCCCGCTGGCGCCGAACCTGCCCCTGCTCTGCGCGGCGCTCCTGCTGTACGGCGGGGTGGCCGGCATGAGCGACGTCGCGATGAACGCCCAGGGGGTGGTGATCGAGCAGCGGCTCGGCCGTTCGATCATGTCCGGGCTGCACGGGATGTGGAGCGTGGGAACGCTCGCGGGCGGCGCGGTGGGCACGCTGGCCGCGAGCGCGGGCCTCGACGCCCGGCTTCACCTGGGCGGGGCGGCGGTCGTGCTGTTCCTCGCGTCCCTGGCCGTGGGTCCGCTGCTGCTCGACGTGCGGGCGGGCGACGACGAGCCGGCCCCGCCCCACTTCGTGCTCCCGCCGCGCGAGGTGCTGCTCATCGGGCTGGTGGGCTTCTGCTCGGTGTTCGGCGAGTCCGCCGCCCAGGACTGGTGCGCGGTCTACCTCCGGCAGGTCGCGGGCGCGTCCCAGGCGGTCGGCGCCGCGGCGTACACGGCCTTCGCCTGCATGATGGCCGCGGGCCGGTTCTGCGGCGACGCGGTGGTGCGGCGGCTGGGGCCGGTCGCGACCGTGCGCGGCGGCGCGGCGCTGGCCTCGCTGGGCGGGCTGCTCGTCGTGGTCTCCCGGACTCCGGTGCCGGCGACCGCCGGGTTCATGCTGATCGGCGTGGGGATCGCGGTGGTAGTCCCGCTGGTGTTCGCGGCGGCGGGCAACGCGACGCCCTCACCGAGCGAGGGCGTGGCGGGCGCGGCCACGGTCAGCTACGCGTCGGGCTTCGTCGCACCGAGCGCGATCGGCGGGATCGCCGCGCTGACCGGGCTGCCCGCCTCGTTCGCGCTGGTCACCGTGCTGCTGCTGGCGGTCCTGCTGGGCGCGGGCAGGCTCGCGCCGTCGGGCGGGCGGGCGCGTCAGGGGATCCGGCCGACCCCGCACAGGAAGTAGGTTTTGAATTTCAGCAGGCGCGGGTCGAACGCGTCGTGCTCGGGGCGCCACTCGTGCAGGTTGACCAGGCCGGGCTCGACCAGATCGAGCCCCTCGAAGAACGGCGTGACCTCGTCGGAACGCCGGGCCACGAACTGCGCGGACGCGCCCCGGTAGATCCGCTCGACGCGCGACGCCTGCTCCTGGCGGTCGTCCACCGCGACGTGCGACATGACCAGGTAGCTGCCGGGCGCGAGTTCCTCGCGGATCTCCCTGATCAGGCGGCGGGGCTCGTCGGAGTCGGGCAGGAAGTGGACGATAGCGACCAGCAGCACGGCGACCGGCTTCCCGAGATCCAGGTGGTCCCGCACCTCGGGATGGGACAGGATCTCCTTCGGGCGCCGCAGGTCGCCCTCCACGACCCGCACCTGCGGGCTGTCGGCCAGCAGCGCGCGGGCGTGCGCGAGCACCTGCGGGTCGTTGTCGACGTAGACCGTCTTCGCGTCGGGCACGTGCTCGGCCGCCACCTGGTGGACGTTGGGCTGGGTGGGCAGGCCCGCGCCGATGTCGAGGAACTGCCGGACGCCCTGACCGGCGAGGAACCGGACGGCGCGGACGAGGAACTCCCGGTTCTCCCTGATCCTCAGGGTGACCTCCGGAACGTGCCGTATCACCTGCTCGGCCGCCGCCCGGTCGGCCGGGAAGTTGTCCTTGCCCCCGAGGAAGTAGTCGTACATCCGGGCCGCGTTGGGCACGTTCGGGTCGAACCCGCTCTCCATGGCCGCCGAATCCATGACGCCTCCCCCTGGCCGTCGCCGACGTAGACGATCTTAGCTGGCAGCGCCCGAAAGACGGCGTTCACCGAGGAATGCGACATTTCCCGAAGAGCGCGACGGCCCAGGGACTGGGCGGGGCGCTCGACGAACCGGTAGGTCAGCGCGGAGCAGGCGAGGACCACCGCCAGCAGCAGGACGGCCATGGCCAGGCGCTCGGCCAGGGGGAAACGGCCCGGATCCATCGTCAGCCGCCGGAGCACCTGCACGGCGAGGGGGTGCAGCAGGTAGACGGAGTAGCTGATCAGGCCGAGCCATACGAGGGCACGGGGCATGGGCCGGCGCCGCAGCAGCCGGGCGGCCAGGAAGGTGGCCCATGCCGCGGCGACGGCGGTCGACCAGCCCCGGGTGAACGCCAGCGCCTGATCGCCGGGCATGCCCCAGCCGGGACCGAAGGCCCACGCGGCGCCGATGGACGCGACCGGCACGCACGCGAGCGCCCACCCGCTCCTCTTCCAGCGGAGCTGCCCATGGTCGAGCCGGTAGAGCAGGGTGCCGGCGAACATCGTCGCGAGGATGGCGAGGCTCTGCCACGCCCCGATCCGGCTGTTGACGCCGAGCAGCACGAGAGCCAGCACGGCCGCCGCCGTGGTGCCGCACACGCGCGGCCACCCGCCACGCGCCAGCGACGCGGCCGCCGCGAGCAGCACGACCACCGTGATCACCACGACCTGGGTGGTGCCGGCACCACGCGACAGCGCGCCCGACGGAAGCACGCCTCCCACGGTGACGGCCGCCACGGCGAGGACGAGCGTGGCGGTGGCGCTCGCGCGATGCGCCCGGGCCACGAACATCCCCGTCACGAGCAGATAGAAGACCATCTCGTACGACAGCGTCCAGAACACGTTGACGACGCCGGCCACCTGCAGAAGGTCCTGCAGCATCGTCAGATGCGCCATGACCGAGGTGACGGGACTGTCCGTCAACTGGGCCGGCAACGTCGCGTACACGCCCGCGGCGCCGAACACCGTCCCGATCAGCGCGGCGACGAGCCACAGGGGATACAGGCGGAAGACCCGGTTGATCCAGAACCCGCCGACGCTGCCGCGCCGTTCCAGCGAGACCGGCACCACGTATCCGCTGACGAGGAAGAACACGAGCACGCCGTACTGGCCGAAGTTGAACCACGGACTCGCGCTCGCGCGCACCTCGGGAAACAACGCGTCCAGGGAATGCTCGAACACCACGACGATCGCCGCCGTGCCGCGCAGCGCGTCCAGCCATCCCTGCCGCGGCGGGGACTGCGGCCGCCGGGCCGGGACCTCCTCCCTGACCGCGGTCCGGCCCGTTTCCACAGCATCGACGAACATCCGGTCAGGCTAGGAGGTCATCCTGGGAGAATCGTGAGCGCCCGACGAACGCTCCCGTGTACCTACGTCAGGTCGGCGCAGCTCAGGGCGTCGGCGTCCGTGGCCGCGCCGGGCACCCACCGGACGTTCGCGAACGAGGCGGAGAACGCGCCGTCCGTGTACACGAGGAACGGCGTGTTGACGTTCTCGAAGTCCAGATTCGGCGCGAAGCAGGACAGCGGGATCTTCACGGTCGTCTTCGTGCCCGCGGGCAGCTTCTGGAACAGCGACGTCGCCACGACCTCGGCCAGGCACGGGTAGACGCAGTGCGCGCTGATCACCGTGCGGGCCGCCGGGGGCTGGTGGACGATCGTGTCGAAGACCAGCGCGGCGCCGGCGTTCAGATAGCCGCGCAGGTCGCCGCCGCCCGCCGGGTTCTGCAGGTAGATCTGCGCCGCCCCGGCGCCGTTCCAGGTGGCCTTCAGGCCGTCGCCCTGCACGTTGACGTCCGACGGGACGACGGCGATCTCCGAGTGCGCCGCCTCGCCGTCCACGCCGATCTCCGTGCCGCTCCAGTTCTCGGCCGAGCCGATGAAGCTCTTGTACGGCGCGACGTCCTGGCGGTTGTAGATCTCCAGATCCTCGGTGGCGGTGCCGCCGCCGCCCGTGCCGCCGCAGCCGGACCCCGGCGAGGTCTCGTCGAGCGTGCCGACCGACCCGGTCTGCCTGTAGCGCAGGCCGTACCCGAGGGGGAACAGCGGGTCGTAGCCCTCCTCGCCCGGATTGAGCGGAGTCTGGCAGGCGCTCTTCGGCCACGAGTACGACAGCGTTCCCGTGTAGCCGGGGCCGCTGTCGCGGCTCCTGACCAGCAGGTCGGCCACGCCGCCGCCCTCGGTGCCGGGAAGCCAGGCGACCACGAACGCGTCGGACCGGTTGAGCTCCTTGTTCACGTGCAGCGGGCGGCCGGTGACGTAGACGGTCACGACGGGCGCGCCCCTGCCCGCCACCTTGTCGAGCACCGCGAGGTCGCCGGGGTACAGCGTGGCGGCCTCCAGTGAGCGCCGCCCGAGGTCGCCCACGCCCTCGGCGTACGGCGTCTCGCCGATCACCGCGATCACGGCGTCGTACCGGCCCGGGTCCACGTCGTCGGCGGTCTCGCTGAAGGTCACGTTGCCCGCGCCGAGGATCTCCCGCAGCCCGCCCAGGATCGTCGTGCCGTTCGGGAAGTCGGCGTTGGTGTTGCCGGTGCCCTGCCAGCTGAGGGTCCAGCCGCCGGTCTGGTTCTGCATGCTGTCGGCGCTCTTGCCGACCACCAGCACCTTGGATCGGGGAGACAGCGGCAGGACCTTCCGGTCGTTCTTCAGCAGGACCTGTGACTCCCGTACGGCCTTCCTGGCCAGCGCCCGCACCTGAAGGGCCCTCTGCGAGCCCGCGCCGGGACGCGCGGACGGCTTGGGCGCCCCGAACAGGCCCGCGCGCAGCTTCACCCGCAGGATGCGCGTCACGGCGTCGTCGATCCGGGACATCGGGATCTCCCCCGCCTCGACCTGGGCGATCGTGGTGGAGATGAACGCCTTCCAGTCGTTCGGGACCATCACCACGTCGATTCCGGCGTTGATCGCCCGGGCGCAGTTGGAGTTCGTGCAGCCGGCGACCTGGCCGATGCCGTTCCAGTCGGAGACGACGACGCCGTCGAAGCCCATCTTCCGCTTGAGCACCTCGGTGAGCAGTTTCCCGCTGCCGTGCACCTTGCCCTCGGTGATGCCGAGGTCCTCGTTGGTCCAGCTGTTGAAGGACGCCATGACGGTCTGCGCCCCGGCGGCGAGCGCGCCGTAGTAGCCCTGGCCGTGAATGTTGATCATGTCGGCCTCGGACGAGGCGTTCACGCCCTGGTCCTGCCCCTTGAGCGTGCCCCCGTCGCCGATGAAGTGCTTGGCCGTGGCGATCACGCCCCGGTCGCCCAGCCCGCGCGAGTTCCCGCCCTGCAGCCCGCGTACGACCTCGTAGCCGTACGCCCGGGTGATGCGGGGGTCCTCGGAGTAGCCCTCGTACGTGCGGCCCCAGCGGTCGTCCCTGACGACGGCGAGCGTGGGCGCGAAGGCCCAGTCCTGGCCGGTCGCCCGGACCTGGGCGGCGGTGGCGGCGCCGATGTCGCGCAGCAGGCAGGGGTCGTGCGCGGCTCCGAGGCCGATGTTCTGCGGGAAGAGCGTCGCGCCGAAGACGTTGTTGTTGCCGTGCACGGCGTCGATGCCCCAGATGACCGGGATCTTGGTCCGCGTGCTCACCGACGCCTGCCAGTACGCGTCGGCGAGGGCCAGCCAGTCCTGCGGGGAGGCGTGCTTGTCACGGCCCGGCCACGACCCGCCGCCGTTGAGAACCGAGCCGACGCCGTACCGGCCGACCTCCTCGGCAGTGATCGCGGAGATCTCCGGCTGGGTCATCTGGCCGACCTTCTCGGCCAGGGTCATGCCCGCGACGATCTTCGCGATGTGCTTCTCGCCGGCCGGGTCGCGCTTGATCTCGCTCCTTACGGACGGCCAGTCGGGCAGCGTCGGCAGGCGCTTCTCGATGCGCGCGCAGCCGTGGTCCATGTCCGGTCTGCCGACCACCGGGCGGGCCGGAGGCTTGCCCTGCGTCTTCACCGGGGGCTTGCCCGGCGACTTCCCGGACGGCCCGCCGGGGGTCGCCGCCGCCACGGCGCCCGGCAGCAGGGCGAGGCCGGCCAGGGCGGCGAGCACGCGCCGGGGCGATCGGGTGATGAGTCTGCGCATGAACGTCCGTTCTCGAGGGTCCCGTGGACCAGGTCGGGTAGTACGGGCGTGTTGCGCAGATCGTCACCCGGTAAAGGCCATCGGTCAAGAGAGCGCTCTCCAGCTGTTCGGCGGTAATCACGTCGATCGCCGCCCCCCGTGAAAGTTTCGGGTCGTCCGGCCGCGGCGGACGGCCGGGGCCGAGGTCACCGCGGACGGACCGGCGGGCGGGACGAGCGCGCGTTGCCCCGTGCGCCGGACCGTGACTATGGTCCGGGAGCGCCCGAAGCCGGACGCCGGCGTTCCGTCCCCCGCCCGCCCTTCCACCCGATGAGGCGCCCATGAGACGAATACTCACGTGGTTCACGGCGCTCGGCACGGCCGTCCTGACGATGGCCGGGCTGTTCACGCCCGCCCCCGGGTTCGCCGCCGCCGCGACGCTTCGTCCCGGCGTCCTGTGGTACGACACCGCGGGCAACCGGCTGCAGGCACACGGCGCCGGCGTGTTCAAGGTCGGTTCCACCTACTACATGGTCGGTGAGGACAAGTCCGCCGGCGCCACGTTCACGGCGGTCGCCTGTTACTCCTCGACCGATCTGGCGACCTGGACGCGGGTGGGCGACGCACTGAGCCGGCAGAGCGGCGGCGACCTCGCGGCCGGGCGCATCGTGGAACGGCCGAAGGTGATCTACAACTCCGCGACCGGCCAGTACGTGATGTGGGTGCACATCGACAACTCCTCCTACGGCGACGCGCGCGCGGGGGTGGCCACCAGCCCGACGCCGTGCGGGCCGTACACCTACCGCGGCTCCTCACGTCCGCTCGGGTTCGAGAGCCGGGATCTGGGCCTGTTCAAGGACGACGACGGCACGGCGTACCTGCTGACCGAGGACCGCAGCCACGGCCTGCGCATCGACCGGCTGTCCGCCGACTACACCCAGGCGGTGAGCACGACGGCGGTGCTCGCCGACCTCGAGTCCCCGGCGATGGTGAAGGTGAACGGGCGGTACTTCCTTTTCGCCTCGCACCTGACGGGCTGGTCCACCAACGACAACGTCTACGCCACCGCGACCTCCCTGTCCGGGCCGTGGAGCGGCTTCACCACGTTCGCGCCCAACGGCAGCCGCACGTTCGACTCCCAGACCTCCTCCGTCGTGCCCGTCTCGGGTTCGTCGGGCACCACGTACGTCTACGTCGGCGACCGCTGGAACCCGGGCGACCTCAACAGCTCCACACCCGTCTGGCTGCCGCTCACGATCGGCGGCTCCACCGCCTCGATGAGCGCGTTCTACGACTCCTGGACCATCGACACGGCCACCGGCACCTGGGCGGCCGCGCCGGCTCCGCAGAACTTCACGCTGGTCGGCGGCCAGTCGGGGCGCTGCCTCGACGTCGCCGGCGGCGCCGCGACCAACGGCTCGACCGTCCAGATCTACGACTGCAACGGCGGCGCGGGCCAGAAGTGGTCCCTCACCTCCTCCGGCGAACTGCGCACGTTCGGCGGGACCAAGTGCCTCGACGTGTTCGACCAGAAGACCACGGCGGGATCCACGGTGGGCGTGTGGGACTGCAACGGCGGCGCCAACCAGAAGTGGACGCTCAACTCCGGCGGCACCGTGGCCGGCGTCCAGTCGGGCCTGTGCCTGGACGTGAACGGCAACCAGACGGCCAACGGCGCCAAGGTGCAGATCTGGACCTGCAACGGCGGCGCGAACCAGAGGTGGACCCGCGTCTGAGGGTCCCCGGCCGCCTCACGGCCGGTTCCCCCATGCCGGCAGCGGGAGGATGCCGAGGCTCGCGTCGAGGCCGCCGTCGACGACCAGCGCGGTCCCGGTGACGTACGAGGCGGCCGGCGAGGTGAGGAACCAGACGGCCTCGGCCTGCTCGCGGGGCTCGGCGAACCGCTGGAGCGGCACGCGGCGCTCGATCTCGGCGGTGAGCACCGGGTCCCGGCGGACGCCGGCGTTGATCCGCGTCCAGGTGAGCCCGGGGGCGAGGGCGTTGACCCTGATGCCGTCGGGCGCGTGATCGATCGCCGCGGCGCGGACGAGGTTGATCAGCGCACCCTTGGAGGCGTTGTAGGCCCAGTTGCCGGGGTCGGCGCGCAGCCCGGCGACGGAGGCGGTGACGACGATCGCGCCGCCTCCGGCCTCGCGCAGCGCGGGCGCCGCGGCCCTGATGCCCAGGATCGGCCCGCGGAGGTTGACGGCGAGGATGCGATCCGCGGCCTCCACCGCGCCGGGAGCCTCCCAGGGCCGGGTGCCGCCGATGCCGGCGTTGAGCACGACCGCGTCAAGCCGGCCGAACTCCCGCACCGCCGCCGTGACCGCTGCCTGGTTGGTCTCCTCAAGCGACACGTCCCCGGCCAGCGTCACCACGCGGTCGAGCGGGGCGAGCTCCTCGAGCGTCCGCTCGTCGTGGTCCACGGCGAGGACGGCGACGCCGCGCTCGGCGTACAGCTCGGCGGTCGCCCGGCCGATGCCCGATCCGGCGCCCGTCACGAGTACGGCGTGCGGGCCGTGGACGGATGTGGTCATAAAACCCACACTACCTACATAGAAGTAGGAATGTGAGCCCCCGAGACCAGCGCTCCCGCGGTTCCCCGCCGTGGCGGGGAACCGCGGGCCGCCGGCTACAGCGACCTGAGGAAGGCCAGACCGTCCACGGCGAGGGAGTCCTGGCTCGGTGCGAGCGGCCGCCAGATGGAGGCCGCAGTGGCGATCGTCTGGTTGTGGGCGGTGAAGGATTCGATGACGAGGGGGCCCGCATAGCCCGCTTCACGCAGGGCCTGGGTGAAGGCGGGCCAGTCGAAACGGTCGGCGCCTGGTGTGCCCCGATCCGTTCCGCAGACCTGCACATGCGCGATCCGGCCCGCCGCGGCACGTACGGCTTGCGCCGGATCCCTCTCCTCGATGTTCATGTGATAGACGTCGAGCGCCAGGCCGCATCCGTCGGGCAATGCCTCGAGAGCCTGCTCAACGGTGTTGAGCAGACTGGTCTCGTAGCGGTTGAGCGGCTCGACCGCGATCGTCACACCGCGCTCGCCGGCGTAGTCGACCACGGGTTCCAGGTTGTTCCGGAGCTCGGTGTAGATCGTCCGGCGCTCGTCGTACGACATCCGCCAGGTCCTGCCCACGGAGGCGTAGGCGGGCCCGCCGATCACCGGGGAGCCCACGGCCACCGCCACGTCCACGCAGTGCCGCAGGTAGTCCTGCGTCTCCTCGACGACCCCGGCCGTGGCCGCCACGAGCTCCCGCCCCGGCGGCATGACCAGCACCACCGACGCCTTCAGCCCGTGTTCGGCCAGCAGTGCCGCGGCCTTGTCAGGATCCCAGTCGCCGGGCCGCTCCACCGGCAGCTCGATGACGTCGAACCCCCAGGCCGCGATCCGGGGCGCCAGGGACGCGAGGTCGCCGTCCGTCAGCGGCGACACCCACACCCAGGTGTTCACTCCGAGAGGGAAGGCGCTCACCCCTTCTTACCGCCCCACTTCTCGGGGAATCCCGGCATGCCCTCACAGCCGCACAGCGCGTAGTGCAGCGGCGGCATGTTCGGCTGCAGGTACCGGTCGAGGTTCTCCGATGTGATCTTGGGCTGCGGAAGGTTCCACACCTTCGGCACCTCCTCACCCTTGAGGATCTTCAAGGCGGCGATGATCGGTGTGCGCCACTGGTAGGTGGGGTACGTGGGAGCGACGGCGGTCAGACCGTCGTCCTTCCACTTACGCAGGAAGTCCTGCTGGTCTTCACCGGTCATCGGCGGGACGGGCATGCCGGCGTCCTCGAACGCCTCGGCGACGGCCACGGAGGTGGCTCCCGAGTCCATCCAGACGCCGTCGAGCTTGCCGTACCGCTGGATGTAGTCGTTGACGATGCCCTTGGCCTTGGCCGCGTCGCCATCGGTGAACTCCACACCGACGACCTGGAGGCCGCTGGAGTCGAAGGCGGCCTTCGCCGCCGACCAGCGGGTCTCCAGTACATCCACCCCGGGGCTGATGCGCAGCGCCAGGATCTTCCCGCCGGCCGGCACCTTCTCCACGAGGAACTCGGCCGCGTCGGCACCGAACGCGTAGCCGCCGATCGGCTTGATGAACGTCACCGGGCAGTCGGTCTCCACGCCCCGGTCGAAGACGATGACCGGGACCTTGCCGCAGGCGGCCTTGACGGCCGGAGTGAGCGTCGCCGTCGTGTTGGGCGAGACGATCAACGCGTCGCACCCCTTGGCCTGCAGCTCGGCGATGTCAGAGATCTGCTTGTCGTCCTTGCCCTCGGCGTCGAGGGCGGTGAGCTTGGAGATCTCCTTGTGCAACGCCACCTCGGCCTGCATGGTCTTCCAGCCGACCTGCCGCCAGGGGTTGTCGACCGCCGCGTTGGAGAAGCACAGGTGGTATGGCCCATCCTTCTTCTTGTACTCGGCGGTGGACACCATCTGCGGCGCGATGGCCTGCTCCCAGGGCTTGTCCGCCGGTCCCTCCGCCGTCTGCGACCGCATCGCGAGCTGAGCGTCGTAGTCGGCCTGGACGAAGAACTTGGACTGCTCACCGGTCCCCGAGGCCGGCGCCGTCGAAGCGGCCGCGGTCGGCGCCGTGTCGGCGGCGGTGGTGGTGCTGGGCTTGTCGCTGGTGCAGCCGCCGACGGCGAGCACCGTCAGAGCCGTAACGGCGAGGATGAGCGGTCTATGAGGCGGCATGAGCGTCTCCTTTTGTTTTCGGGGCATTGAGGAAGGGAAGACGGATGGCTCCGGCCGCTACGGCGGCGATGAGGACGACGCCCTGCACGGTGAACTTCAGCGCCCCGGAGACGCCGTACAGGTTGAGCAGGGTGAACAAGGCCTCCAGGGTGAACGCCCCGGCCATCGCGGCGATGACCGTGCCGCGACCGCCGCCGAGGACGACGCCGCCCAGGACGACCGCGGTGATCGCCTGGAACTCCAGTCCCTGGCCGACCTGAGCGGACACGCCGGCGAACCCACCGAGCAGGATTCCGGCCACCGCGGCGGACACGCCGGAGAGGGCGAAGGCGATGATCCTCACCCTGGTGACCCGTACGCCGGACAGGGCGGCCGCACGCTCGTTGTCGCCGACGGCGATGAGCGTCCTGCCGAAGTTCGCCCGCATCAGCAGCACGGCCGCGACGGCGACGACCACGAGGATGAGCACGGCCCATCCGGTCTCCCTGCCGAACATGCGGAAGGCCTGGGAGAGCGCGCCGCGCGGTGCGCCGCCCGTCCACAGGAAGACCGCGCCGGACAGCACGAGCATCATGCCGAGCGTGGTGATGAACGAGGGCACGCGGAGCAGGGTCGTCACCGCACCGTTGACCAGACCGACGAACAGGCCGAGAACGATCAGCAGGGCCAGCACCGGCCAGGTCGCCGCCTCGTCCCCGTCGATCAAGCGGGCGGCGACGACCACCTCGACGGTGACCAGCGATCCGACCGACAGGTCGAACTCGCCGGAGACGATCACCAGGTACTGCCCGGCGGCGAGGATGACCAGGGGCGCGGCGCGCCTGACGAAGGAGAGGAACCCGGCAGGTTCGAGGAAGAACGGGTTGACGATCGCGATGGCGGCCAGCAGCACCGCCAGCACCGCGAGAATCGGCAGCGCACGCTTCACGTCCGCCTCCTTCCGACCAGGCCCGCACGCCGGGCGTAGACGGCGACGGCGACGACGATCACCACGCCCCGCACGACGTCTTTGAAGAAGGAGTTCACTTCCAGCTGGTTGAACACGCTGTCCAGGACGGCGAGCAACAGCACACCGCCCACGGTGCCCGCGACCCCGCCTCTGCCCCCGGCCAGCGCGGTGCCGCCGAGTACGACGGCGGCGATGGACTCGAGGTCGTATCCACCGTCGGTGCCCACGGTCGGGGCTCCGGCGCCGAGCCTGCTGGCCAGCAGCAGTCCCGCGATCCCGGCACAGAGCGAGCACAGCACGTGCGTGATGATGATCACCCGATCGGTGCGGATGCCGGACAACCTGGCGACCTCGACGTCACCGCCGACGGCGTACACCCGGTAGCCGTATTTGGTCCGTCTGAGCAGGAACCAGGCGACGAGTGCGACCGCGGCCCAGAGCAACGCCGAGACGGGCACGGGGCCCAGCCGGTCGTAGCCAAGGTGCTGGAAGGACTCCGGCACCCGGCCGGCCGGGCCGTCGTAGAGGTCGCTCAGGATTCCTTTGACGATCAGTGCGACGCCGAGCGTGGCGATGAACGCGTGCACGCGCAACTTGCTGATCATCAGGCCGTTGACCAGCCCGACCAGCGCGCTCACTGCCACGACGGCGCCGACCGCGAGCACGATGTTGGAGTCCTGGCCCGCCATGGTCACCGCCGCGACCAGCGAGGTGAGGCTGATCAGATAGGCGACCGACAGGTCGAGGGATCCCGCCAGGATGGCCAGCGTCTGGCCTACCGCGACGATCCCGAGCGCCGCCGAGCGCTGCTGCACCCCGACGACGGTCTCCATGGTGAGGAACTGACCACCGTCCACGGCGACCAGCGTCCAGCCCACGAGGATCACGCCGGCCAGTGCCAGGAAGACGACACTCGTGGGGTTGACCAGCGCCGAGAACCTGGCCCTGCGATCAGCGAGAACGTTTTGGGTCATGGGGACACCTCGCCCGCGGCCAGGCTCATGATGGCCTCCTCTGAGGAGCCCGCGGGAAGGGTGCCCACGATGCGGCCCTCCCGGAGCACGACGATGCGGTCGCTCATGCCGATCAGCTCGGGCAGCTCTGAGGAGATCATCATGATCGCGACGCCGTCTTCGGCCAGCTCGCGCATCAGGTCGTGGATGGCCGCCTTGGCGCCCACGTCGACCCCACGGGTGGGCTCGTCGAACAGGAGCACCTTCGGGGCGACGGTCATCCACTTGGCGAGCACGACCTTCTGCTGGTTGCCGCCGGACAGGTAGCGAACCTCCTGCTCCTCGCGGGGCGGCCTGAGCCGTACACGTTCCAGCAGTTCTCGCACCCCGCTGCGGCGAGCACCACGGCCCATCGCGCGGGTCACGAGAAGGGCGTTGTCGCGCACCGACTGGCGCAGGGCCAGGCCCTCGCTCTTGCGGTCCTCGGTCACCAGGCCGACTCCGGCGCGGATTCCCTCGCGGACCGAGCGCGGGCGCACCGGCGTCATCTCGCCCCGGGTGAACGGCTCGGCGCCGAACAGGGCCTTGGCCAGCTCCGACCGGCCGGAGCCCTGAAGCCCGGCGATGCCGACGATCTCTCCCGCGTTCAGCTTCAGGTCGATGTCGTGCAGCCGGTCGTTGCCGCCGCCGGTGACCTGCAGCCGTGTCTCCCCGGCCGAGGTGGAGCGTGGCGGGAAGTAACCGTTCAGATCGCGCCCGACCATGAGGCGGACCAGATCCTCGGAGGTGACGTCCTCGGTGGCGACCGTGGTGACCAGCCTGCCGTCCTTGATGACCGTCACGTGATCGCTGAGGTCGAACACCTCGCGCAGCCGGTGAGAGATGTAGAGCACGGCGATGCCTCGCTCCTGCAATCGCCGCACCAGCCGGTAGAGCAGCTCGACCTCGTGCTCGGCGAGCGCGGCGGTGGGCTCGTCCATCACGACGATCCGGGCATCGAGCGACAGCGCCTTGACGATCTCCACGACCTGCTGCTGAGCGACCGACAGGCGCTTGACCAGCCGCCGGGGGCCGAAGGAATCCTCACCCAGTTCGGCGAGCAGCCGGGCGGTCGCGGTGTCCATCGCGGTCCGGTCGACCAAGCCGCGCCGTATCGGTTCCCTGCCGAGGAAGACATTCTCGGACACGGTCCGCTCGGGCAGCAGATTGAACTCCTGGTAGATGATCGCCACCCCGGCGCGCTGGGCGTCCAGCGGATGGCCGAACGATACGCGCCGGCCGTCGATCTCGATCGTTCCCTCGTCGTGTGCGTGCACTCCGGCGAGGATCTTCATGAGCGTGGACTTGCCCGCTCCGTTCTCCCCCACGATCGCGTGGACCTCGCCCGCCGCGACCGCAAGGTCGACGCCGGACAACACCCGCACGCCGAAGAAGCTCTTGCCGATGCCCGTCATGGTCAGCATCGGCTCTACTCCGCCGCGGGAACGGAGGAGAGAAAGGCCGCGCGCATTCGCGTGGCGCGGTCGCCCGCAGGGGCGAAGTAAGCAAGGGCCCGGCCGATGCCGTACTGCTGGGCTCTCTGGATTCTCGGCTCGGGCACGCCGTTAACACAATTCATAAACCCGCTCCCGACCGACACGCGGTCTGCTTGTCAGAACTATAGGTGTGCCGCTACATATCGCCGCGAGCGTATACACGACTTATGACTTCGGTCAAGCAAAAGGCGGCGTAGTGTAAGACATAAGGAAACGTCGAGTACGAAGGAGTGCCAGTGGCTCAGGGCATGCCCGGGGGGACCGGAGCGGGATCACTACTCTCGATCCTGCGCGACGGGCGGGCGCGTACCCGCGCCGAGCTGGTCCAGCTCACCGGTCTGTCAAGGAGCGCGGTGTCCCAACGGATTGACGCTCTGCTGCACCAGCGCCTGATCCTGCCCGCCGAGGCGACGACTCCATCGGGCGGCAGGCCCGCCACCGCCTTCTCCTTCAACCGGGAGGCCCGCATGGTGCTCGCCGCCGACCTCGGCGTCACCCACGCCAGGATCGCCGTCAGCGACCTCGGTGGCACGGCCCTGGCGGAACGTGCCGCCGACCTGCCCATCGACCGCGGACCCGAGCCGACGCTGAGCTGGGTTCTCGACACCTTCCGCGAGTTGCTCGCCGAGTGCGGTCACACCGCGTCGGACGTATGCGGAGTCGGCGTCGGCCTCCCCGGCCCTGTGGACCACGAAAGCGGCACGGCGGTCAACCCTCCGATCATGCCGGGCTGGGACGGCTTCCCCGTACCCGACTGGCTCGGCGAGCGGCTCGGCGTTCCGGTGCTCGTCGACAACGACGTGAACATCATGACGCTGGGCGAGCACTGGGCCGTCTACCCCGAGGTCGAGCATCTGATCTTCGTCAAGGCGGGCACCGGCATCGGCTGCGGCATCATCGCCGGACGCCGGCTGCATCGCGGCGCCCGAGGCGCCGCAGGGGATATCGGCCACATCCGCATCCCCACCATCGACCAGGTGCAGTGCCGCTGCGGCTACGTCGGCTGCCTGGAGGCCGTGGCCGGCGGCGCGGCTCTGGTCGCCCGCCTCCGCGACGTGGGGCTTGATGTCGCCGATGGCCGGGACGTCGTCCGCCTGACCAAGGAAGGCAATCCCCTGGCCATCCGCCTTGTCCGGCAGAGCGGCAGAGAGGTCGGCAGCGCGCTCGCCTCGATCGTCAACTTCTTCAACCCCACACTGATCGTGATCGGCGGCGACCTGGTCGAAGCGGGCGATCACCTTCTGGCAGGCGTCCGCGAAATGATTTACGGCCGCTCGTTGCCGCTGGCCACCCAGAGTCTCAGCATTCGCGCCAGCGAACTCGGTGACCGGGCGGGCGTTACCGGCGCCGCCGTGATGGTCATCGAGCGCATTCTGGCTCCCGAGACCGTCGATCGGTCAGTTACCAGGTAACTTCTGTCGAATCACGGCATATCTATCCGCCGATCGTCACAGAACCCGCTCCTCACCTCCAGCAGGTTCGCCTATTTCGGCCCTTCACAAACCGGACGCGGGACTCGAAAATAGTGCGCTCGGACTCCCGAATAGCTCCCCAGTTGGTGGGCCACCCCTTCGGGGCGAAGGGGGGCCCGTTTCCTTTTCCGGTCCCGCCGACGGTTCAGGTCTGGTTGAACAGCGACAGGGTCAGGGTCGAGTGGTACTCGCCGGCGGCGACGTCGACCGGGGTGCGCAGGGCGAGGTCGGCGTTGACCTTCGAGGTGCCGATCTCGTCGGAGGAGTTGGCGGTCGACACCAGCAGCTCCTGACCCTGCAGACCCACCTCCGGGGCTCCGGTGCCGTCGGAGATGACACTGGAGACCGGCTCACCGGCCGACACCGCCCCGGTGGAGGAGTCGCTCAGCAGACGCGGCTTCCACCCCAGGTACTGCGGGCCGATGGTCTTGGCCGGGTCGTCGGCCGCGACGAACTGGCTCGACTGGCCCACGACCGCCCAGAACTCACCGGCGGGGATGTCCTCGGGGTTGCGGGTGTCGGACACCGTGACCGTCGGCAGGGTGCCGGTGAACTGACGGGCGGCGGCGTCGGAACCGTTCTCGGTGAGGGACACCCCGTTGTTGTCGGCCACCGTCATCGACAGCTGACCGGGCGTGGTCGTGGGCTCGATCTTCACCGACACATCGATGCCGTCGCCAGAGCCGTCGCCGGGTCCGTCGGCCGCCATCGCGGGACCGGCCACACCCGAAAGCACCAGGCCGAGCACCGACACGGCCAGTATCTGGGCGGTTTTCTTGGTCTTCACGTGATGACTCCATCTTTGGGGAGGCATGGGGGCGGGGCCGGCCGGCCAATCGTCCGGTCGGCCGGCCCCGGTTGCTTCTGTTTGGTACGGCGGTCAGGCGCAGCTGATCGCGTTGTAGGCGGCGTCGTAGGTCGAGGTGACCTGCTTGCCGCCGATCGTCGCGGTCCCCTTAACAGTCACCTTGCCCGCGCCGATCTGTCCGGCCCGCGCGTTGAAGGACTGGTAGGCCTGCTTGCCCGGGGCCACGTCGGCCACGGTCTTCTTGCCGAACGGGGTGTTCAGCTCGATCGTGGCCGGCGCGTCGCCGTCGTTGACGGCCGTCACCGCCACGTACGCCGACGTGCCCACGCAGCGGGACGAGGCGGTCACGGTCAGCGGAACGCCGGGAGAGGAAACCGGGGTGAAGCCGAACCGCTGGTTGTCGGCGTTGCTGCAGGTCCACTGGATCAACGCGGCGCCGTCGGCCTTGGAGTTGCCGTTGATGTCGAGGCACAGGCCGCTCACCGCCGAATTGACCTGGTAGGCGTCTCCGGACGGGATGAGATAGAACCGCTGGTTGACCTGGTCCTTGTGTCCGTCGGGATGGCAGGAGTACTGGACGAGCTGGGTGCCCGTCGCGGTCGAGCCGGTCGGCACGTCAAGGCACTTGCCGCTCTTGACGTTCTTGAGCTGGTAGGCGCCGGCGGTGAAGGGAATGGCCTCCCACTGCTGCTCGCTGCCCTCCGTCGCACTCATCTGAACGATCTTGGCGTCATCGGCGGTCGAGGCGTCCTGCGGCGTGACGTACTTGCCGCTGTGCTTCGGGGCGATGGTGTAGACACCCTTGGCCCCTCCGCCGACCGTGACCGTCGCGACCATGCCTGCCCACTTCTTGCCGTCGAAGCCGGAGTGGAGCCTGCAGATGACCGTCCAGGTCCCCTCCCGATCGAAGGTGTAGGAGACCGGCGGACCTCCCGGCGAGACAGCGCCCTTGGTGACCTCGAAGATGTCGCCGCCGTTCGGGTCCGGATTGCCGCCGGGCGGCACGAGCCAGACATCGTGCGGCATTCCCGCATCCGGCACGTCGAAGTGCCAGGTGACGGTGCCACCGCGGGTGATCTCGCAGTTACCGGGACTCCACCCCGTGCCCGAGGCGAAGATGTCGCACGTCGTGGGGAGCGTCCTGCCGCCGTCGAGCACCGTGAAGACGGCACTCTGCGGGTTGGATGTGTTCCCGGAGTAATCGGTGGCCCGGTAGTCGACCGTGTACTTCCCCGGGTTCTTGAACGGAACCGGCGCGTCGTAGGCGGTCCACGCTCCGCCGTTGACGCGGTACTCGGTCTTTTCCACACCGGCGCAACCGACATCGTTGGCGGTGAGTTTGAGCGTGGCCGAGTCGATGTAGGTGTTCTGCTGGCTGGGGTGGGCCCGGCCCTCGATCTGGTGCGACACCGTCGGTGCCTGGGTGTCCTCCGCGCACGTGGTGGAGGGCTTGAACTCGATCTTGACCAGCTCCATCTTCATCGTGGAGTTGATCTGGTTGCGGCAGCAGCCGAAGGTCCAGCGCCCCATGTAGAGGGCGCCGTCGGGCCCGAACCTGGTCGGGATCACGAAGCTGCTGTTCGGTGTGCCGAAGTGGTTGACCGGCAGCCAGTCGTTGACCCGGAGCATCTGGTTGTTGTCCTCCCGCAGGCGGACCTCCTTCCAGAACCCGTTGTCGGCGCCACGGTTGGTGATCAGCCACGAGCCGTCGTAGTAGGGCGGGAAGGCACCGGGACCGTAGCTGTCCTTGTATCGGTAGACCGGGCCGGTGACCGGCTGCATGCCCCCGGGGCCCAGGTCGCCGAAGGCCATCGGATCCTGACCACCCGGGTTGCCGGGGTACTTGCGCCAGATCGTCGCCGACTTGGCGGGGCCTGGAATCTCATCGAGGCCCTGGAACGTGGGTTGCGAATTCTTGCCGCCCGGCGGAGCCCAGGCGAGGTCGGCCGGGATCTTGTCGAGCGAGCAGTCGTACTGCTGACCGGTCGAGGAGTTGGTCTCGTAGTTCCAGCGCCACGTGGTGTTGGTCTTCGAGTTGTCGCCGACGCAGAACGGCCAGCCCTGGAAGCCGGGCTCGTCGACCAGATCCCACTCGCAGGTGCCGGCCGGGGCACGGTTGGCCTGGTCCACCGTGTTGTCGTGGCAGTACTCGCCGACGACGACCGTACCCGGGTTGGCGGGGTCGGTGTGCACCGTGAAGGGCTGCCGGAAGCCCATGGCATAGATCTCCGGCCGGGTCTTCGGGGTCCCCGGCGGGAACATGTTGCCCTTCGGAACCGTGTAGGTCTTGTCCAGGCCGGGGTCGGGGGCGCTCCCTGAGGCCGGAGGCGGAATGTCCTCGATCGGTTTGATGCGCAGGATCTTGCCGCGCAGGTCGGCGGTGTTGGCCGCCGTCTTGCGCGCGTCCCAGCGCTCGGAGGCGCGATGGTCCATCGGCGGGTAGCCGTTGTGGCCGGGCGCGTTCGGGGAGGTGTCGTCGCCGACGCCGAGGTAGAGGTTGCCTTCGGAGTCGAACACCAGGCTCGCGCCGCCGACATGGCCGGGGCCGTTGTCGGTGGGGCCACCCGGGAAGCCTGAGGGGTTGCCTGAGATCTTCGCCTTGGGCACGCGCAGGATCTGCCGCTCATCGTATGGATGTGCCGGGTCGGCGGCTCCGCCCGCCGGTGCGGGCACGAACGCGGTGCCGGCCTCGTTCAGCGTGAAGCGGCTGATCAGGTTGTAACCGACCGTCTGCTGGTTGCCCGTGGTCGGCCAGTCGGGGTTGCGCGGGGAGTAGTAGACGTAGATGTCGCGCTTGTTCGGGTTCGACAGGTCGAAGCCCGGCTCCAGGCTCATCCCCAGCACGCCGTCCTCGGAGTTGCCGTGGTCGGCGCGGGTCGGGATCGTCGCGACCGTGGTCGAGTTGTTCGGCGGGCCGTTCGGATCGTGCATCTTCACGTAGCCCTGGGACTGGTAGCCCGTCGCGGGGCCGATCTCGGTCCAGTAGAGCTTGCCGTCCGCCGCCACGTCGAGAGCCATCGGGCCGTTCGCATTGTCGACCAGGGTCGTGCGGGTGAAGTTCGACCACACGGTGCCCGAGCAGTCGGTCTTGTTTCCCTCGCCGGCGACCCAGCGCACCCCTCCGACGATCTGCTTGACCAGCGGGTTGTCGCCGCCGTTCTCGCTGTACCGCACGCCGAAGTGACCCTGCGAGGTCACCCAGGTCCGTCCGTCGTTGTAGGACCGCGGGGTGGCGGTGCCGTCCTTGACCCTGTCGCCGTCGTAGAGCTTGCACCACGTCGTGGGGTGGTCCTGGCCCATTTTCTGGCTGCCGGTGTTGTAGGTGCGCTCGTCGAAGGTCTCGAGCACGTGGTGGGTGCCCCGGACGCTGCGGACGAAGTTGTAGTGCTCGTCGGCGAGCTGGTAGGTGTCGGGCAGGTCTTTGGTGGAGAGGTGGTTGTGGTCGGCGACCTGGACGGTTGCGGCGTTGCCGGTCGCCGACCCATTCGAGTGGGCGGTCATCGTCGTGCCGATGACGCTGTCCGGCCCGCCGTCCCACCAGTCCCATACGGACGCGCCGGCGCCGGCGTCGGTCATGTTGTGCACGGCCGCGATCCCGCCGCGGTTCTGGGTGAAGCGGATCAACGCATCGCGCTGGGCCTGGTCCAGGAGCGGTCCGGTCCGGCCGCCGCCGGCCCATGACCACGACGCGTTGAGGAACAGGATCGCGTTGTATCGGGCCAGGTTGTCGTCGGTGAAGATCCGGGGGTTCTTGTTCGGGTTGTCGCAGTTGTTCGTGCCGCCACCGTTGTTGTCGCAGTCCTCCCAGTCGACCTCGTAGCCTGCGGCCTTGAGAGCGGCCTGCACCACTGGGCGCCCGTTGTCGATCGCCTCCGCGTGCCGGTACCCGGTCGTGCCGGTATAGATGAGGACCCTCTTGCCGTCCTCCTCCTTGGCAGGAGCCGCAAGGAAGCCTTGATTGGCCGGCCCGGTGCTCGTCACCGGGGCAGCAGCCGGCAGGTGGGTGCTCTTCGCTTGGGCAGTGGTCGCCGGGGCGAGCATCTGAGCCCCAAGAGCGACCGCAGTCAGCGCGGTTAAAGAACGCCTCACACTCCGCGCGGGCAGCGCGGCGTTCCGCATACCACTCACTTCCTCTCCCAATGCGGCGGCGACCAGCCCCGCGGCCGGAGCGATGTGGTTCGACCGCCTGAGGTTAGACGTAGCGTCTGCGCCTTTTGTCCATGTGTCAAGGACTTTCTCCACGTACACGAAAAAGTCAGCCCCGAAGATGCAGTCGTTTTGTTTGCCCGAGGCATTAGTTCTCTTGAACGAGACGGTTTCGTCGGTTAGCGTCCCCGCTATGAGCGGGCAGACGGTTCACCGGCGGCTTCTCAGCGTCGCTGCGGCCACAGTTTCGATCGCCGTCGGAGCACTGGCTTTGACGGGCTGTAGCGACGATTCCGGGGAGGCGAAGACGCGGGGGCGCGACCTGACCGCCCTCCAATGCCCGATGGTGGAGACCGGGCAGAACGGGGGCGTCAACCAGTACAGGCCCGCGGAGAACGCCTTCGACACGGCGGAACTGCTCGGCTTGGAGCTCGCCGAGGCGCGCGAGAAGGCGGCCCGTCACAGCTGCGAAATCGTCGTTTCTCGCGAGGACGGCAAGAGCCGGCCCGTGCCGATAGAGATCGACCCGACGAGGATCTACGTCTATATCGCGCATGGCGTCGTCAGCGATATAGAAGGGGTCGGTGGTGGGCTCTAAGGCCGGCGACCCGATGCGACCTCTCACCAGGGCTTCCGTAATCGCCGCCGGCCGGCGGTCACGGTGGGTCGTGATCGCGGTATGGCTTGCGCTCGCGATGCTCGCGGTCCCGCTACACGCCAAACTCAGCGAGCAGGCCGACGACGAGAGCGAGACCTTCCTCGTCCGAGGATCGGAGTCGGCGGCGGTCAAGCGGATCATCGACGAGCGGTTCCGGCGCGGCAGCGAGACAGCGGCGGTGATCGCCTATTTCCGCGAGAGTGGGATCACCGCGGACGACGGACGGCGCGCGGACGCCGACGCCCTCGCGCTGTGCCGGTCCGGCGCGATCCCGAACTTGACGATGGTCGCCACCCCCTACCAACGCGCGTGCGGCGAGACCGACCCGCTCGACATGAGCCCGGGGGCTTCGCTACTCACCTCACCCGACGACACCGTCATCTTGAGCACGGTCCTGATGACCGATGACTCGACGCCCGACATCGAGCAGGCGGTCGCGGCGATCCGCGAGGTAGTCCCGTCGGCCGCCGGCGACGCGAGCGGATTGAGGGCCTTCGTGACCGGCCGTGCCGGCTTCGAGGCCGATCGGCAAGCTGCCTTCGAAGGGATCAACGGGACCCTTTTGGCAGTGACGATCGCCGTACTGCTGCTCCTGCTGCTCGCGACCTACCGCTCACCGCTGGTTGCTCTGGTACCGCTGGCAGTCGTCGCCCTCGCCTATCTCGTCACCGCCGGCCTGGCCTACGGCCTTGTCGCCGTCGGCCTCACCGCGGTCAGCGGCCAGACGACCTCGATCATGGTCGTGCTGATGTTCGGTGCGGGCACCGACTACTGTCTGCTGATCGTGGCGCGGTTTCGCGACGAGTTGCGCCGGACGCGGGACGTCGAGGAGGCGATGGTCGCCGCCGCCCAGCGCACCGCCCCGGCAATCGTCTCCGCCGGAGCGATCGTCGTCGGCGCGATGATGGTCCTCGCCCTCGCCGACTTCAACGCCACGCGCGAGATGGGCCCGATCCTCGCCCTCGGTGTCGCGATCATGGTCTGTGCCGGCCTGACGCTCCTGCCCGCGGTGCTCACCGCCCTCGGCCGACGGGCGTTCTGGCCCGCGATTCCCCGCCCCGAGCCCGAGTCCGCACCTGGGGTCACGTTTTGGGGGCGCGTCGCGGGCCTCGTTCACGCACGCCCGAGAGTGATCGCCGTGGCGATCACCGCCGTCCTCGCCGCGGGCGCGCTGGCCGGCATCGGCGGGCGTCCGGCGCTCGACTTCTCCGAGTCCTTCCGCGAGGCGCCGGACTCGGTCCTCGGCCAGCAGGTGATCCGCGACCACTTCGTCCCCGGCCGGGCGGCGCCGCTTCGCATCGTCGTCGCCGACGAGGTGGGCGGGAAGGTCCAGAGCGCTCTCACCGAAGGCACGCACACACCCGTCGCCGGCATGCACGCGGTGGCGAGGTCGGTCGGGGCGGACGGCGACTCCCTGGGCGCGGAGGCGCAGGGCCGGCGAAGATCCGCGGAGGACTTGCTCATCTTCGACGCGGACTTGCGGATGGATCCGTTCTCGGAGCAGTCCACCGACGCCGTCCCAGTGCTGCGCGAAATCGCTGAGCGCGCGGCCGACGGCCAAACCATCCTGATCGGCGGGACCGTGGCCGAGAACTACGATGCCCGCCAGGCACTCGGCCGTGACACCGGGCTGATCGTCCCGATCAGCCTTGCCCTGATCCTCGTCGTCCTCGCTGTGCTCCTGCGCGCGGTGGTGATGCCGCTCTACGTGATCGCGACCGTGATCCTCTCCTTCGGCTTCGCCCTCGGCGTCGGTTCCCTCATCTTCACCCACCTCCTGGGCCAACCGGCCTCAGACCCGAATCTGCCGATATACGCGTTCATCTTCCTCGTCGCTCTGGGCGTCGACTACAACGTGTTTCTCCTCAGCCGGATCAGCGAGCGGCGTCGACAGCACGAGACCCGCCGTGCGGTGACGGAGGCTCTTGAGCAAACCGGCGGCGTGATCACCTCCGCCGGCCTCGTGCTCGCCGCCACCTTCGCGACGTTGATGGTGCTTCCGATGGAGGCGCTGTTTCAGATCGGCTTCGTGGTCACCCTGGGCCTGCTCGCCGACACCTTCCTCGTCCGGGCCCTGCTCGTCCCCGCTCTCGCGATGATGCTCGGCGAGCGGAACTGGTGGCCGTTCAAGCAGACCGCTACCCCGGGCTGACGTCGCCGGTGCCGCGACCCAGGATCCACCAGCGGACGGCGGCGGCGGCCGTCCGCTGCGGCACCTGATGCCCGCCGGGGAACTCCTCGTACGTCACCTCGTAGCCGCTGTCCCGCAGCTGCGGGACGAGCCGCCTGCTGCAGTGGTCGATGGGCAGCACCCGGTCGGAGGTGCCGTGCGAGACGAAGATCCGGGGACGGCCGTGCCGGATCATGGGCGCCATGAATCCCGGAGAGAACGCGAGCACGGCGTGAAACAGGTCGCCGTTGGCCAGCCCCAGCGACAGCGCATAGGAGGCGCCGTCGGAGAAACCGGCCACGGCCACCCCGCCGACGTCGACGGCCGCGCGGGAGAACGCCTCCTCCAGCGCGGCGTCGATCCTGGAGACGTCCGCGCCGTACCCGCCGACGATGACGTCCCAGGTGGCGGAGACGGCCTGCGGCGCGAGCAGCAGCACGCCGAGATCCTCGGCCTGCGGAAGCAGCCACTCCAGCGCCTGCTCCGCGGTGCCGCCCGCGCCATGCAGCACGACGGCGAGCGCGGACGGCCCCGCGCCCTGAGCGGGCGGCACGGAGAACAGGGCGCGCCCGTCCAGGCGGTGCACCCCCGGTTCGGGAGAGGACGCCGCTCGCGCGACGGCCACGGGGCGGGCGGACAACCGGCCGTGCCGCACGCCCTCCTCGGGCCCCGGATGGGGCCGGCTCCGCTCCGGCGTGGCCATCGGCCTCACCCCCCGCCCACGGGTCTACCCCTCCTGCCCGCGGGTCACCGCGATGCGGCCCGGCTTCAGCCGCGGGCGGCGGCGATCACCTCCGAGACCAGGGCGGGCGAGGTGACCCTGCGGACGTATTCGGGCTGGCGCAGCTCACCGCCCATGAAGGGGTACGGGTTGCGGTGGACGGCCGGGCTGGGCTCGTCCACGAGGGCGGCGAAGTGGATCTCCCTCGCCCCGGTCGCCTCGACCACCCGGCCCACGTTCCGCGGGGTGATGCCGCCACCGGGCATGACGACCAGCCTGTCGCCGGCCCGCTCGGCCAGTTCGGCGATCAGCGGCGCGCCCTCCAGTGCCGAGCTGTCTTGACCTGAGGTGAGCACCCGGTCGACCCCAAGCCCCGCCAGCGTCTCCAGCGCGGCGAACGGGTCGGCCGTCATGTCGAAGGCCCGGTGGAAGGTGACCGAGAGCCCTCCGGCCGCCTCGATCAGCCGCTTGGACACCTCGACGTCCACCTCCCCCGCCGGGGTGAGCGCGCCGATCACGACGCCCTGCGCCCCGGCGTCGCGTACGGCCGCCACGTCGCGGGCCATCGCCGCGACCTCGTGCTCGTCGTAGACGAAGTCGCCGCCGCGCGGCCGGATGATCACGTGGACCCGGATCGAGGAGACCGCGGCGAGCGTGGCCTCGACCGTGCCCAGGGTGGGAGTCAGGCCGCCCTCGAACAGCGCGGCGCACAGCTCGACGCGGTGCGCGCCCGCCCGCTCGGCGGCCAGCGCCCCGGCCGTGCTGTCGATGCAGATCTCATACGTCAGGTTCATCGTCTCCCCTAGAAAACCGCCACTCAGAAAACGGCCACTCAGAAAACAGCGCTGATCTCGCCGACCGGAGCTCCCCCGCCCAGCACGGGAACGGTCGTGAACTCGGCCGCCGCCGAGACGTCCGCGCCCGCGGCCCGCAGTGCGGCGAGAGCGACCGCCGTCGTCGCCCGGGGGCCGCCGTCGATCGCCTTGACGGCCGCCGCGTGCCCGGAGGCGAGCGCCACGACCAGCACACCCTCGGCGCCGCCCTTCACCACGGCGCCGGGCAGCGCCCGCATCAGGCGGGTGTTCACGTGCCCGGTCCCGCCGACGTACTCCGGATGCGTGCGCATCGCGTCGGCGACCGCGCGCGGCGGCGTCCCCGGCGCGGACACGACCATGGCGCGTACGGCGCGGGCCAGGCCCGTCAGCGAGATCCCGAACAGCGGCGCGCCACAGCCGTCGACGGCGACGTGCGCGGCCTTCTCCCCCGACAATTCCTCCACCACCGACCTGACCCGCTCCTGCACGAAGTGGCCGGGGTCGAGGTAGGTGGCCGTGGGCGCGCCCGCGGCCACGGCGGCGGCGAGCATCGCGGCGTGCTTGCCCGAGCAGTTCATCCGTTCCCGCGACGGCCCGAGGCCCGCCAGCACCAGGCCCTGCCGGGCGGTCTCGTCCTCGGGCCAGTCGGGCGGGCAGCGCAGGTCGCCGAAGGCGAGCCCGGCCCCGCCGAGGATCTCGGCCACGAGCCGCACGTGGAAGTCCTCCCCCGTGTGGCTGCCGGCGGCGATCGCGAGCGCGGGACCCTGCAGGTGGGCCCCGGCGAGCAGGCAGGCGAGCGCCTGGAACGGCTTGGCCGACGAGCGCGGCAGCACCGGCGCGTTCACCGGGCCGCGCGCGACGGCGACCTCCCCGCCCGCCGACAGCGCGACCGCGCTGCCGAAGTGGACGCTCTCCACGAAACCGGATCGCACGACCTCCGCGAGCGGGGCGTATTCAGCGAGGGACACGGGTGTTCTTCCTCCTGCGCGTCCCGCCCCTGCCCCTGCGGTCGAGGGAACGGGCGAGCGCGGACAGCGACGCGTTGACCACGAGGTAGACCAGCGCGACGACGATGTACGTCTGGATGAGCAGGCCGTTGTAGTTGGCCAGGACCTTGCCGCTGTAGAGCAGCTCGGCGTAGCTGACGACGAAGCCGAGTGAGGTGTCCTTCAGCAGGCCGACCGACTGGCTGACGATCGAGGGCAGCACGCGGCGGGCCGCCTGCGGCAGCACGACCAGCCGCATCGACTGCCCGTGGGTGAGCCCGAGGGCCAGGGCGGCCTCCCCCTGTCCCCGCTCGACGGACCTGATCCCGGCCCGGAAGATCTCGGCGAACGCCGCCGCGTTGGACACGGCCAGCGGCACCACGAGCTTCCAGAACAGCGGGAGGTCCAGGCCGTACCTCGGCAGCGCGAACAGCACGAGGTAGACCAGCAGCAGCGCCGGGATGGTCCGCACGGCCTCGACGTACGCGGCGGCCGGCAGGCGGACCCAGCGGCGCCGCGACAGCCGTCCGAGCGCGAGGGCGATCCCGGCCGCCATCGCGAGCGCGGCCGACACGACGGCGGCCAGGGCGGTGGACCACAGCCCGCCGAGCAGGTAGCGCCACATCGGCCAGGTCGCGTACGGCTGCCAGCGCTCGGCGGCGAGCTGCCCGTTGGCGGCGAACTGGCGCACGGCCAGGGCCAGCAGGGCGAGCAGCACCACCACGCCCGCGACGGTGGCCAGGCGGATGCGGCGCCGGGCGCGCGGGCCCGGCTCGTCGAACAGCAGGTTGCTCACCGCGCCACCGCCAGCCGCCGTTCGAGCCGCCCGGTCACGAACCCGGCGCAGGCCGCGATCGCCGCGTACGCCAGGCCCGCCCCCACGAAGATCGGGATGGGCTGCGCCTCCAGCAGGTTCACCCGGTTGGCGGCGGCGGTCAGCTCGACCACGCCCACGGCCGCCGCGAGCGAGGTGTTCATCGTGAGCGCGATGAAGATGTTGCCGATCGGCTGCACGACGGTGCGCAGCGCCTGGGGCAGCACGACGTGGCGCAGCGACTGGCCGAACGTCAGCCCCAGGGCGCGGGCCGCCTCGCCCTGACCGGCGGAGATCGCGTTGACGCCCGAACGGAGGGCCTCGGCGATGTAGGCGCCCTCGTACAGCGCGATCACCACGATGGCCGTGGTGGTCAGGCCGGCCGTGAGCCCGATCTCGGGCAGGCCGAAGACCGCGAGCACGAGCAGCACGAGCAGCGGGAGGTTCTGCAGGGTCTCGACGTAGACGGTCGCGACCGTGCGCAGCACCGGGACCGGCCCGACCCGCATCGCCACGATCACGAGCCCCACGGCCGCGGCACCGACGAACGACGCCGCGGTCATCTGGAGGGTCACGACCAGCCCCTGCCAGAACTCGGGCAGGTGATCAAAGAGTGCCGACATCAGGAACCCGGCACAGAACCGATCTCGGGCGGCGTGGGGGCCTCGCCCTGCACGACCGTGCCGAGGGAGTTCTTCCAGATGCCCTGCCATACGCCGTTGGCCTGGATCTTCTTCAGCCAGTCGTTGACGAACGACTTGAACTGGTCGTCGCCGTGCCTGAGGCCGATGCCGTACGGGTCCTGGGTGAACGGCTTGGTCACGACCTGCAGCTCGGGGTCCTTCTTGGCGTCGGCGACGAGCAGCGTCTCGTCCTGGACGTAGGCGACGCCGCGGTCCTGCTTGAGCGCCTGGACGCACTCGGGGTCGCCGCCGAAGGTGATGATCTTCGCCTGCGGCGCGAGCTTCTTGATCTCGGGGATGGCGGGGGTGTTGGCCCCGGCGATGACGGTCTTGCCGTTCAGGTCCTGCGGCGAGGAGATCCCCGTCGTGCCCTTCTTGACCGCGATGGACAGGCCCGAGGAGTAGTAAGGACCGGCGAAGGCGACCTGCTCGGCCCGCTCCGGAGTGATCGTGTAGGTCTGGAAGACCACGTCCACGGTGCCGTTGCTCAGCAGCGCCTCGCGGGTCTCGGACGCCGAGTTGACGATCTTCACCTTCGGCTGCCCGATGATGTATTTGGCCAGCGCCTTGCCAAGGTCGGCGTCGAAGCCCTCCACCTCGCCGGTGGCGGGGTTCTGCTGGGACAGCAGCGGCGCGTCGAGTGAGCCCCCGACGATCAGCTCGCCGCGCTGCTTGATCTTCTCCATCGTCGAGCCGGGCAGGATGTCGGCGGCGGCGGCCACCGGCGCGTTCGCGAGCACGCCGCTCCCGCCGCCCTCGCTCGCGGCCGCGCCCGGCACGGCGGAGCTCGCCGAGTCCGTCCCGGCACAGGCCGTCAGGCCGGCCATCGCCACGGCGGCGACAGCGGCCACCCGCTTAATGGACACCATCGGGGTCCACCATCCTTTGCGATCAGTGCGTGAGTACCTTGGCCAGGAAGTCCCTGGCCCGATCGGTGCGGGGCGAGTCGAAGAAGGCGTTCGGCTCTCCCGTCTCGACGATCCGGCCGCCGTCCATGAACACCACGCGGTCGGCCGCGCGGCGCGCGAACCCCATCTCGTGGGTGACGACGACCATGGTCATGCCGTCGGCGGCCAGGCCCGTCATCACGTCGAGGACCTCGCCGACCATCTCCGGGTCGAGCGCCGAGGTGGGCTCGTCGAAGAGCATGACCTTGGGCCGCATGGCGAGCGCGCGGGCGATGGCGGCGCGCTGCTGCTGCCCGCCCGACAGCCGTGCGGGCTGCTTGCCGGCCTGCTCGGCGATGCCGACCCGGGCCAGCAGCTCGTGGGCGGTCCGCTCGGCCTCGGCGCGGCTCACGCCGCGCACCTTCATCGGCGCGAGCATCACGTTCTCCAGCACGCTCTTGTGCTGGAAGAGGTTGAAGTTCTGGAAGACCATCCCGACGTCGGCCCGCAGCCGGGCCAGCGCGCGGCCCTCCTCGGGCACGGGGACGCCGTCGACGAGGACCTCGCCCGAGTCCGCCGCCTCCAGCCGGTTGAGGCACCGGCACAACGTCGACTTGCCGGACCCGGAGGGCCCGATGACCACCACGACCTCGCCGCGCGCCACGTCGAGGTCGACGTCGTGCAGCACGTGATGCTCACCGAACCACTTGTTGAGGCCTCGTACCCGAATCATCGCCAACTTCCTTCGAAATCGAAGATATGGCGGACCGTAATGGATGATTATGGGCGAAGTCAACGCGTTGGCGCAGAAAGTAAAGTCGTGGTATTCCTTCCTCCATGCCAGGCAAAGAGAGGTTGCCGGTGCGGGGGGCGCAGGGCGATCTCCTGCGCCTCGTCGCCGCCGGCCACGCCGAGTCGCGGGCCGAGCTCGCCCGCCTGTCCGGCCTGGCGGCCTCCAGCGTCTCGCTCCGCGTCGAAGAACTGATCGGCAGCGGGCTGCTGGTGGAGGAGGGCGCGGGCACCTCGCGCGGCGGCCGGCGACCCCGGCGGCTGCGGCTCAGCCCCGGTGCGGGACTGCTCGCGGTCGCCGACCTCGGCGCGCACCACGCGCGGCTCGGCCTCCTCGACCTCAGCGGCACCCCGCTGGTGGTCGAGGAGCGTCCCTGCGACATCCTGGCGGGGCCCGACGCGACCATCGACTGGATGGCGGCCGCGTTCGAGGACCTGCTGGCCGCGCACGGCCCGCCCGGGGTCCCGCTGCGCGGGGTCGGCACGGGCATACCCGGTCCTGTGGACCCGGCGACCGGCCGGGTCGTCGCGCCCTCGCGCATGCCCGGCTGGAACAACTTCCCCGTCGCCGAACGCCTCGGCGCGCACTTCGACCTGCCCGTCCTGGTGGAGAACGACGCCAACCTCATGGCGGCGGGAGAGGCCAGGTCATGGCCGAAGTGCGAGACGCTGATGGTGCTCAAGGCCGGCAGCGGCATCGGCTGCGGCGTCATCGTGAACGGCGCGCTGCACCGGGGGCGCGGCGCCGCCGGAGACATCAGCCACGTGCGGGTCAGGAGCGACTCGTCGGTCACCTGCTCCTGCGGGCACGACGACTGCCTGGAGGCCTACGCCAGCGGCGCGGCGCTCATGGGTGTGCTCAACGAGCAGGGCATCGAGGTGCGGCGGCCCGCCGACGTCGTCGCGCTGGTCGGGGACGGAGTCCCCGAGGCCACCGCCCTGGTGCGCAACGCCGGCCGGCTCATCGGCGAGGTGCTCACCGTGCTGGTCAACTTCATCAACCCCGACGCGATCGTCGTAGGCGGCAGCCTGTCGTCGGCCGAGCCGCTGATCGCCTCGATCCGCGCGGCGGTGTACGAACGGTGCCTGCCGCTGGCCACCCGCGACCTGGAGATCTCCACCACCCGGTCGGGGCCGGACGCCGCCCTGCTCGGCGCCGGGTCCCTGCTGCTCGACGCCGTGCTCGCCTGAACACCCGCCCGAATGGACGCGACCCCGATTGGACAGCCGTAAGTGACGCGCTACTGCCTCTTCGACCTCGACGGCACGCTGACCGATCCCGAGACCGGCATCGTCGGTTCGATGCGGTACGCCCTGTCCGCGATCGGGTTTCCCGAGGTGAAGCACGAGCAGCTCCGCGCCATGATCGGCCCTCCCCTCCAGGACGGTTTCCTCCGGCTCGGCGTGCCGCGGGAGCGTGTCGATGACGCCGTGCGCGCGTACCGGGAGCGCTACACGGCGGCCGGGATGTACGAGAACGAGGTCATCGCGGGAATCCCCGCCGTGCTGGAGGCTCTCGTCGCCGGCGGCTGGACCTTGGCGGTGGCCACGTCGAAACCGGCCGTCTACGCCGAGAAGATCCTGGTGCATTTCGGGCTCGACGGCTTCTTCGCGTACGTGGCCGGAGCGACGCTCGACGGATCCCGGCGGCACAAGGCGGACGTCATCCGCCACGCCCTCGACCTCCTCGGCGCCCCGCCCGAGGCGACCGTCATGATCGGCGACCGCGGGGAGGACGTCGCAGGCGCGGCCGAGTGCCGGGTGCGGTGCGTCGCGGTGACGTGGGGCTTCGGCCAGACGGCCGAGTTCGCCGCTCCCGGCGTCATCGCCGTCGCCGGCACGCCCGAGCGCCTTCTCGACGTGCTGTCGCAGGCGGCCTCGGGCGCGCCCGCGGCGGAGTGAACGTCACCTTCGGGGCCTGGCCACGCGAGCGACCGCCTAAGGAAGCCGGTCGAGGATCCAGGTGCCGAGCTCTTGGGTGATCGCGGTGTGCCCCTCGTTCTGGGACGCGAGCGTGAATTCGTCCAGTTCGCTGGCGTCGGCAGGAAGGCTGTCGATGCGGGCGTACAGATCGTCGTTGGTGGCGATGTCGCGAATGGCGACGGCGCTGACCGCCGGGACGAAGCAGTGCGAGCGGATCGGGTTGTCCACGCCCATGCCGAGGCCGGTGAACGTGTTGAGCGCGTCGGCGAGGATGCCGAAGCCCTCCAGCATGCCGCCGGGGGCGCCGTCGATATCGGGCAGGTCCGTGGTGCGGATCTCCGGGCGCTGCGCGGTCACGACCCGAAGAGCGGCGACGAGCGAGTCGTCGCCCGTCGCCTGGGTGCGCAGGTCGGTGCCGGTGATGGCCAGGCCCTTGCCGCGCAGGGCGGTCTGGCCGGGCGTGATGCCGTTGCCCTGGCCTGAGCCGACGCCGTTGGCGACGCCGATCAGCCGGGGCCTGCGCGGCCAGTTGCCGACGAGCTCCAGCGCGGCGAGAAACTCCTTGCGCTCCTCGTCGGTGTCGGGCTCGTCCTGCCATCCTTCGATGTGCTGCCACAGCAGTTGACGCGCGGCCGGGCTGTTCATCTGGTCGGAGAACCGGCTGTCGAGCCGGCGGATGTAGTGCGCGAACGCTTGCAGCGCGATGGGCACCCACGCACCGCGGTGCGGGCTGTCGTAGGAGAAGTACAGCTCCGTCTGGTGGTCCATCCTCTCCTGGCTTTCCAGCCTGGCCAGGGCGTATCGGGTGACCAGGCCGCCCATGCTGAAGCCGCCGACGGTGAGCGGATGGCCGCCCTGCCGCCGCGCGATCGCCTCCCGGATCGCGGCGATGGCGGCTTCGGCGTTGTCCAGGATCGATGCGCTTCGCTCGGTGAAACCGAGCAGGACGACGTCCTTGCCGCGCTTGCGCAGTTCGCTGAGGAGCGGGAATCCGCTGAACTCCAGGGCGTTCCAGGAGAACTCGGGTGTGCTGGGTCCGGTGTTGAAGCCGTCGGCCATGATCACGGGTGCGGTCAGGGCGCGGTTGCCCTGCCCGTAGTACACCCAGGCGGTGCCACCGGGCAGAGCCCAGACATCGTTGGGCACCGGCGGGATCTGGGTGGGAGGCTCCTTGGGGCCAGGAGCAAGGATGATGGGCGGCGCGGCCCGGAGCGCTTCCGCGATCTGCTGTTCGTTCTGCCCGCTCATGCCGATCCCTCTCTGACGACGATGACAGAGAGTGTTTCCACAACTACTTTCAGTAACCGGAAGCTATGGGATCGTCTGTGCCGTTATATGCCAGAAGGAGGTCAGCAAGTAGCAACTCGGGCCCCGTCAGCGGCGGTCACCAGCCCGAACGACGTCGCGGACCATGCCAGCACCCGCTGCACGTGTGCGGTGAGGGTGATCAGCATGCCGTCGACGGACATCCCGGCGATGAGCAACAGCAGGTTGCCGCCGACCAGCGCCCGCGAGCGCAGCAGCCGCGGCGGAAGCAGCAGCGGAGCCGCCGAGTGCCGCTCGATCACGACGAACAGCGTCAGCAGCACCGCCGCGGCCGCCGGCGCGCCGACGTCCCAGCCGGCCTCGGGCGCCCGGGTGATGACGTACACCAGCATGACGAGGGCCGGTGTGATGGTCAGGGTGCCGGCGAGGTCGAATCCCCGGGAGCGGGCGTGGCTCTCGCCGAGCAGGAAGGGAGCCAGCAGCAACACCGCCACTCCGACGGGAAGATTGATCCAGAAGACCCACCTCCAGCCGAGCGCGTCGGTGACGACCCCGCCGAGCAGCAGGCCCGCGGTCGCACCGAACCCGCCCAGGCCGCCCCAGACACCCAGTGCCTTGTTGCGCTCAGGGCCCTCTGGGTGGGCATCGACCACCATCGACAGTGCGGCGGGAGCGATGATCGCCGCGGAGACGCCCTGCCCGGCACGTGCCGCCACCAGCGCCCCCAGCGAGGGCGCCAGCCCGCACAGCAGCGAAGACAGCACCCGAAGCGCCATTCCGGCCAGGAACACCTTACGGCGCCCCAGCAGGTCGGCGGCCTTGCCGGACAGCAGCAGCAGGCCGCTGAAGGCCAGCGCGTAGGCGGTCACCGCCCACTGGACCACGGAACCGGCGGGCTCCAGGTCGCGTTCGATGGCCGGCAGGGCCGACATCAGACTGGTGCCGTCCAGGATGGTCATGAAGAACGCCGTCCCCAGCAGCGCCAGCACCCGCCGGCGGATGCTCGTCATGACGGCCTTTCCCCCGTTGCCCGTTCCCGCGGTCCGCGCCGCAGCTCGGCGCCGAGTGCGTCGAGCCAGTCGCCGGTGCCCTGCCGCCGCCAGCCGGGATCCTCCCGGCCGTCGAGGAATGTCGCCTGCTCGGTCAGCCTGAGCAGCGTGCCGCCGTCGGCCGGGGCGAGCTCGACCGTGGTCAGCGACACCGTGGCCAGCTCGTCGCCGCCGTACAGGGACGAGGTGTAGACGATGCGGCTGTCGGCGACGATGTCGCGGTACCAGGACTCGAAGATCAGCGAGGTGCCGTCGCCGTACGCGCGGTTGATCTCCCGGCCGCCGACGCGGAAGTCCGGTTCGTGCTCGCCTCCGGTAGTCAAGCGGTTGCTTAAGTATTGCTCGCGGCCGTGGTCGGCCCGACGCCGCGCCGAGCCGGCGCCGCAGACGCCCCGCAGACCACCGGGGACGCCTACAACAGCCGCGCGACCATCTCGGCGAACTCCTCCGGGGAGACGATCCGCACGCCGAGGGCTTCGGCCTTCGCCCGCTTGGATCCCGCGTTCTCCCCCGCGACGACCAGCGAGGTCTTCGCCGAGACGCTGGACGACGCCCGGCCCCCGGCCTGTTCGACGAGCTCGTTCATCTGATTGCGGGACAGTGCCGCCAGCTGCCCGCTCATCGCGCCCGTGACCACGACCGTCATCCCGGCCAGTGGCAGGGCATCCGGCTCGTCGCCGTCCGGGGCCGGGGCGGCCGTGCCGTCCTCGTCACCGGCCGCCGCCACACCGGGCTCGACCATGTTCACCCCGGCGCGGACGAGCCTGTCGATGAGGTCGCTCAGCTCGGCCAGCTCGGCGACGATCACGGGCGCCTTCTCCGGGCCGATGCCGTCGACCCTCTGGAACGCCTCGGCGTCGGCCGCCCGGATGGCCTCCATGGTGCCGAAGTGCCGGGCGATGCGGCGGCTCATCGAGCGCCCCGTCCCCCTGACCCCGAGCGCGCAGAACACCCGGCTCAGCGGTCTGGCCTTGGCCCTGTCGATCGCGGCCAGGAGGTTGTCGGTGGACACCTCCCCCATCCGCTCCAGGCCCAGCAGCTGCTCACGGGTCAGGAAGAACAGGTCGCCGAAGTCGGCGATCAAGGCGGCGTCCAGCATCTGCTGGACGCGGTTGTCGGCCAGCCCTTCCACGTCCAGCTGGTCGCGGCCGACCGCGTACCGGATCGAGGCGATCGCGCGGCAGTTGCGGCCTCGCACACACCTCCACCGCTCCTGCGACGTGTCGATCTCGCCACCGCAGGCCGGGCACACCTCCGGGAACACGATGGGCTGCTCGTCGCCGGTGCGCAGGTGCACCACCGGGGACTCCACCCGCGGGATCACGTCGCCGGCCTTGTAGACGACGACGCTGTCCCCCACCAGCAGCCCGCGGCGCTCGATGTCGGAGGGATTGTGCAGCGTCGCGTACGTCACGACGGAGCCGTCCAGCTCCACCGGCTCCAGAACCGCGCGCGGGGCGATCACCCCGGTCCGGCCGGTGTTCCACTCCACCGCGAGCAGCTTCGTGATCTTCTGCACGGCGGGCAGCTTGTACGCGATCGCCCACCGGGGCGCCCGCGAGCTGAACCCGGCCTGCGCCTGATCCGCCGCGTCGTCCGCCTTGATCACGATGCCGTCGATCCCGAACGGCAGCTCCGGCCGCGCGGCCGCGATCTCCTCGACTCTCTGCCGCACCTGCTCCACGGTCGTCGCGACGATCCCGGCGACCGCGGTTCCCGCGGTGGTCTGCACGCCCTGTCCGGCGACCCAGTCCATCACCTGGCTGTGCGGCGACTCCCGGAGTCGCGTCGCGAGGTCGGAGGTGTCATCGGGCAGCGGCAGTGCGCCGTACCCGAAGAACGTCAGCTCGCACACGTACGGCCGGTCCTGCGCCCGCAGCGTGCCCGCGGCGGCGCTGCGCGGGTTCGCGAACGTGGTCCCGTCGTGCGCCTGCCGTTTCGCGCACGCCTCCTCGAACTGCCTGGCGGTCATCATCACCTCGCCACGCAGCTCCACGGTGACCGGGTCGGCCAGCCGCCCGGGGAGACCGACGATCGTGCCGATCGCGTGTGAGACGTCCTCGCCCGCGCTCCCGTCGCCGCGGGTGACCAGCTGGACGAGGCGGCCGCCGCGGTAGCGGGCGGCGATCGCGAGCCCGTCCAACTTCGGCTCCACGGACCACGCGGTCACCGGACGGCCGAGCCGGCGTTCCAGCGAGGCGGTCCAGCCGGCCAGCTCCTCGGGCCCGAACACGTTGTCCAGGCTGAGCATGGGCACGGTGTGCGGGACGTCACCCACGACCCCGGCGACCTTGCCCGTCGGCGAGGCCTCCAGCACCTGGCCGGGGTGGGCCTTCTCGTAGGCGGCGATGCCACGGACGAGCCTGTCGTAGGCGTCGTCGTCCAGGGGGGAGGTGCCGTCGCCGTAGTAGGCCGCGGCCGCGTCGTCCGCCAGCTGGACCGCCTCGGCGTAGGCGGTCTCATCGGGAATCGCGTCGATGGGGGGTGCTTCAGTCATGCGGCCATCGTGCCGGGCGGGTCCGACAGATTCGTCGTGGCGGGAGGCGGCAAGGTCTTCGTTGCCGGGGACGACCGGATCGTCGTCGCCGATGCCGACGGCACGCTCAACGGTGCCGTCACCGGCCTGTCCGGTGCGCTGGGCCTCGCCATAACACCGGACGGCACACGGCTCTACGCGGCGCTACGCGGTTCGAACGAGGTGGCCGAGATCAACGCCGCCGATCTCACCGTCACACGGCGATTCAACCTGGCCGAATACCCGTGCCCGACCAATCTGGCACTGTCCGGCAACCACCTCTGGGTGGGATACGGATACGACTACTGGGATGGCGTGTCGTCCGTATCAACCCGTTCGCACCTGCACCACGGCCGGTGCTGATAGCAACGGCCTACAGCAGCCCCAAGGTCGCCGTCGCCGGAAGCACTTTGGTGATCGGCGAGTCGGGGCTCACTCCGGCCGGCCTGGCGGTGTACGACGTGAGCACGACCCCGGCCACCCTGCGCGGCAGAATCGACGGTCACGACAACAAAACAGGTTTCCTGGGAAGTCTCGCCATCACACCGGACGGCTCCACGGTCGTCGCGGCATTCCTCGGAGTGAAGGAGTACGGCGCCTGGGACACGACCAGCCTCCGGAAGGTCCGCACCTACGGCCCGGACCCGGCCTCCGGGAGCTACTCGCCGGTCGTCGCGGTCAGCGCGGACGGAACTCATATCGCGTGCGGATGGGGGCCCGAACCGGCAATGGGCGTGACCCTGTACGACAGTGCGACGACGGCGGCGACCTACACCGACATCTCCCCGGATCATGCATTTGAAGGAACTTACCTTCTCGGGTGACGACGTCTTCGGCGTGTGGAGGGACCTGAGTAACGATCGGCTGCACCTGTGGCGGCTGCAAGGGGCCACGCTGCCGGGATCCACGTTGACGCTGACAGCTCCTGCCACCGGGACCGGGACCGACATCCTCACCCTGACCGGCCGGCTTACGCTGCCCGGCGGGTCGGCTCCGGGTGAGCAGCCACTGGTGATGACCCGTCGAGTGGGCGATGGCGACGGCACGAGCTTCGATGTGACGACCGCGAAGGACGGCACGTTCACCTTCAGGGACAGGCCGGGGATCGCAGGGGTGATCAGATACGACGTGCTCTGGGACGGCAGTCCGAGCGTGCGCTGGAGCGCCGCCTCGGCGACCGTCACCTTGGTCAAGGCGGCATCGTCGCTCACCCTGTCCGGACCGGCGACGGGGATCGCCGGCACACAGCTCAGCTTCGACGGCGTACTCGCTCTGGGTGGTCAGCACCCGGTCCGGCGTTCCACGTTGAAGGTCCTGCGCAAGGTCACCAACAGCAAGGGCACCGTGATCACCGCGTTGCCGTCCGTGTCCGTCGAGTTGAGGACCGGATCGTTCAGGTTCACCGACACACCCGCTGAGGCGGGCGCGTACTCGTATCGCGTTCAGTGGGCCGGCGACCAGGGGAGCCTGCCGACGACGGCAACTTTCGATCTGCCGGTAGAAGAAGCGCCGAGGGGATGACCTGTCCGGCGACCGGACGAGGTCGATCAGGGCAGGCTCCCCCACGGGCGCCGTCCCGCCCGGCCCTCCCCCGGCTCTGACGATGCGCGGCGGCCTCGGCCGGTCGGAAGACAGGCCGAGGCCGCCACCTCGCTTTCACCAGCTGATTGCGGCCGCCACCGGCAGGTGGTCGCTGCCGGTGGCCGGCAGTACCCACGAGCTCTCCGGCTTCACGCCGCGAACCAGGATGTGGTCGATCCGCACCACCGGGAATCTGGCCGGCCAGCTGAAGCCGATGCCGTCCCCGGCCGCGTCCTGGGCCGAGCGCAGCTGTGAGGTGAGGCCTGCGAAGGCACGGTCGTCCATGGTGCCGTTCAGGTCGCCGAGCAGCACCACCCGCTCGTTCCGCTCGGCAGTGACGGCCTTACCGAGCGCCTGCGCCCCTCTGTCCCGCTGAGCCGTCGAGAAGCCCGCCCTGAGATTCACCCGGGCGGACGCGAGGTGGGCCACATACACCGCCAGCGGACCCCGGTGCGTGGTCACCGTGGTGCGCAGCGCCCGGTTGTCGATCATCTTGACCTCGGCCGACAGGGTGTCCGCCGCCGGCCCGTAGTCCATCTCGATGTCGACCGGCCTGGTCTCCGACAGCGGCAGCCTGCTCCACAGCCCGACCGTGCCCTGCACCGTGTGGTACGGGTACGCCTTCGCCAGCTCCTCCTCGTACGTGCCCCGGGCCTGTTCGGTCAGCTCCACCAGGGCCAGCACGTCCGCCCCGGAGGCGACCAGGCCGCGGGCGGTGCCTGCCGGGTCGGGATTGCCGGCGCCGACGTTGTGGCCGGCCACGGTGAGGTCGCCGCCCGGGCGGGACTTGTCGCCGAGCAGCCCGCCGAAGAGGTTCAGCCACACCATGACCGGCAGCAGCAGCGCGGCCACCGTGGAGACGGAGCGGCGCCACAGCGCCCCGGCCAGCAGCACCGGGATGAACAGGCCGAACCATGGCAGGAAGGTCTCCACCAGGCTGCCGAGGTGCCCGATCCGGTTCGGGACCTTCGCGTGCAGCAGCATGAGCAGGCCGAGCAGCAGCGCCGGCGCCGCAAGCACCGGGGCCCGCTTCCAGGGGCCCGGCCGGGCGGCGGCGCGTATCGCCCGGCGGATGCGCGCGCGCCGGGTCCCCGCGCCAATGTCCCGTCGGCCGGCCTCGTCCTGCACGGCCTCCGCCGTGTCCGCCGGCGTCATCGTCCGTCCTCGCTCACTGCCGCATCCTCGGGTCCTGGGTAGGTGGGGCTCCGTGACTCGTCCCCCGGTCGACCCCCTCCACTGTCGACCGGCCGTGTCCCCGCCTCGTCAGCGCCGTGTCATCGTTGTGTCACGCTCACGCCGACGCTTATCGCGGCGGCCCGGCGATCCCTGAAGACGGGGAAACGCCGGCCTCGTGAATGCCCCGGGCGTACATCCCCGTCGCTAGGGTTCGGTGCCATGGCCACCCCCCTGGAGCCCGGCGACCCGCGCGCATTGGGCGAGTTCACACTGAGCGGACGGCTCGGCGAGGGCGGGCAGGGGGTGGTGTTCCTCGGACGGTCGCCCCGCGGTGAACCGGTCGCGGTGAAGGTGCTCAAGTCGGGGCTCGACTCGTCGGTGAAGGAGCGGCTGGCCCGCGAACTCGACGCGATGCGCGCGGTCGCGCCCTTCTGCACCGCCCGGGTGCTGACCGCGGTGGTCGACGGACGGATGCCGTACGTGGTGAGCGAGTTCATCGACGGGCCGTCTCTGCAGCAGCGGGTCGATTCCGGCGGTCCGCTGCGGGGCGGCGAGCTGGAACGCCTCGCGGTCGGCACGGCCACGGCGCTGGCGGCCGTTCACGCGGCCGGGATCGTGCACAGGGACTTCAAGCCGGCGAATGTGCTGCTGGGTCCGGACGGCCCCCGGGTGGTGGACTTCGGCATCGCCAGGCACGGCGCGAGTGACACGATCACGGCGGGCCCGGTCGGCACCCCGGCCTACCTGGCTCCCGAGCAGATCGCCGGCGGCCCGGCCACGCCCGCCTCCGACGTGTTCGCCTGGGGAGCCACGATCATCTTCGCCGCCACGGGCCGCCCGGCCTTCGGCGCCGCCGGCGTCCCCGCGGTCATGCACCGTATCCTGACCGCCGAGCCCGACTCCTCGGCACTGCCCCGCTCGCTGCGCGGGGTGGTCGAACGATGCCTCGCCAAGGATCCCGCGCGCCGGCCGTCCTCCCGCGACCTGCTGCTGGAGCTCGTCGGGTCCGCCCCCGACCCGCTTCAGGCGGGCGCGGCCGCGGCGGCCACCAGGCCGGACAACGTACGGCAGGGCGGGACGACCGCGATCCTCCCGGCCTCGCCAGCTCCCGGACCGGCCGGGACGATACCGGCGGCCCCGGAGACCACCGGGGCGGGCGGCCGCCGGCGGTCTTCCCGTACCGGGATCGTCGCCGGGGCGGTGGCCGCCGTGGCCGCGGTGTCGGTCACCGCCGCTCTGCTCGGACCGCGCCTGCTGCCCGGCGGCACGGCCGCCACGACGACGGCCGTCTCGCCCATCGCCGGCTCACCGGCACGGCCCGCGGACGCCACGCCGGGGGAAACCGTCACGGACTATGACGGCGCGCCCCAGGACGACGTTGTGACGACGGACGACGCCGCGGGGGACGCCACAGCGACTTCGAAGGCCACTCCCGCGCCGTCGACCACGCCGGGCGGGACGGTTCCGGCGGCGTTCGCCGGCACCTGGGGAGGTCATCTCGAGCCCGACCAGTTCGTGGGAACCAGCGAGACCGACGTGCAGATCGTGCTGGAGCCGGGCGGTCGCACCGGAAGCTGGAAGGACACCAACAGCTCATGCCGGGGAAGCCTGAGGCTGACGCGCAGCTCCGGCACGGCACTCGTCTTCCGGCTGGACACGTGCGCCGCGGGCAAAATCACCCTCGTCCAGACCGATGATGGGCTCGCCTACCGATGGGACGGCGACGAAGGCGACGTCACCTTCCAGGGCCTCCTGGTCAAGGACTGACCACCCCGCAGACCTCGACACGCTCTTGCCGCCGGGCCTGGCGCGGAGGATGAACGCGGCGATCGCAGCGGTGGACGCCGGCCGGACCGCTTACCTGGAGGGCGGCCTCATCCGCCTGTTCCCCCCGCTCTGAGATGCGTGGCCGCGCGGCTGCCCGGGCCGGCCGGGAGACGGGCCGGGGCAGCCGCGCCGATCGTTCTAGGCCACGTGCCGCGCCGGGGCGGCCGCCGAGAGCCGTACGGCGTTGGCCGTCGCGTCGTCGATCTCACGCTGCGCCGCGAGGTCGGCCTCCACGCCGGACCGGTAGGCGTCGATCTCCTCCCGCACCCGGTCGTCGTCCCAGCCGAGGACGGGCGCGATGAGCGCGGCGACCTCGGGGGCCGCCGCGAGCCCGTGGTCGCGCTCCTCGATGAAGACCCGGGTGCGGCGGACCAGGACGTCCTCCAAGTGCAGCGCTCCCTCGTGCGTGACCGCGTACACGGCCTCGGCCTTGAGATAGCCCTGCCCGCCCGGAATCGGCTCGCCCAGGCCGGGATCGGCCTCGATCAGGGCGAGCACCTCCTCGACGCAGGAGCCGTAGCGGCCGAGCAGGTGCTCGACGCGCGCGACGGGCAGCCCCGCGCGCCCGGCGAGGCGCCGCCTGTTGTTGCGCAGCGCCTCGAACCCGGCGGCCCCGAGGACGGGAACGCGGTCGGTGACCGACGCGGGCACCTTCTGGCCGAGATCGGCCACCGCGACGTCGACGGCGTCCTTGGCCATCACGCGGTAGGTGGTGTACTTGCCACCCGCGACGATCACCAGGCCGGGCTCGGGCCGGATGACCGCGTGCTCCCTGGACAGCTTGACGGTCTCCGACCCCGATCCGCCCAGCAGCGGGCGCAGGCCGGCGTAGACGCCCTCGACGTCGTCGTGGGTGAGCGGCGTCCGCAGCACGGCGTTGACGTGCTCCAGGATGTAGTCGATGTCGGCCCGCGTGGGGGCCGGCTCGACCTTGTCCAGGTCCCAGGGGGTGTCGGTGGTGCCGACGATCCAGTGCGGACCCCAGGGGATGACGAACAGCACGCTCTTCTCGGTGCGCAGGATCAGGCCGGTGTCGAGCCGGATCTTCTCCCTGGGCACGACGAGGTGCACGCCCTTGGACGCCTGGACGCTCACCGACCCCCGCGAGCCCGGCGACGCCCCCGCGAGCCGCTGGATCTCGTCGGTCCACACGCCGGTGGCGTTGATCACCTGGCGGGCCCTGACGCGCAACTCGGCGCCGCCCTCCAGGTCGCGCACCACCGCGCCGGTGACCCGTCCCCCTCCGTCCGGCGACTCCTCGCGCAGGAACCCGGTGACCTTGGTGCGGGTGGTGACGCACGCGCCGTACTGCATGGCCGTGCGGGCCAGCATCATCGTGAAGCGGGCGTCGTCGACCTGGGCGTCGTAGTACTGGATCGCCCCGACGAGCGCGTCGCTGCGCAGCCCGGGGGCCTCGCGCAGCGCCCGGCTGTGGCTGAGCTGGCGGTGGCGGGGCAGTGCGCGGGCGCCGCCGAGCGTGTCGTACAGCAGCACGCCCGCGCCGACGTAGCCGCGCTCCCACACGCGGTGGCGCAGCGGGAACAGGAACGGCACCGGGCGGACCAGGTGCGGGGCCAGCCGGGTCACCAGCAGGCCGCGCTCCCGCAGCGCCTCCCGCACCAGGCGGAAGTCGAGCTGCTCCAGGTAGCGCAGCCCGCCGTGGATCAGCTTGCTCGACCGGCTCGAGGTGCCGGCCGCGAGGTCACGGGCCTCCACCAGCGCGACGGACAGGCCGCGCGAGACCGCGTCGAGCGCGACCCCGGCGCCGACCACCCCGCCGCCGACGACCAGGACGTCGAACTCGTCCTCGCTCAGCCTCCGCAGCGCCGCCTCCCGAGCGCGGGGACCCATGGGTACAGACATATCGGTGTTTACTCCCTCGTTGGTTCAGGCAGGTCAGTCGACGTCGACCCAGTCGAGCGTCCGCTGGACGGCCTTGCGCCATCCGGCGTAGCCGCGCTCCCGCTGCTCGTCGCTCCAGCCGGGCTCCCAGCGGCGGTCCTCGTGCCAGTTGCGCTTGAGGTCGTCGGTGGACTTCCAGAAGCCCACGGCCAGCCCGGCGGCGTACGCGGCGCCGAGCGCGGTGGTCTCGGCCACCACCGGACGCGACACCGGGACGCCGAGGATGTCGGCCTGCATCTGCATGCACAGCTCGTTGGCCGTCACGCCGCCGTCCACCCGCAGCACGTCGAGGACGACGCCGGAGTCCTGCTCCATCGCGCCGACCACGTCCTTGGTCTGGTAGCAGATCGACTCGAGCGTGGCGCGGGCCAGATGGGCGTTGGTGTTGTAGCGGGACAGGCCGACGATGGCGCCGCGGGCGTCGGATCGCCAGTAGGGCGCGAACAGGCCGGAGAAGGCGGGCACGAAGTAGACGCCGCCGTTGTCCTCGACCTGCCTGGCGAGCGCCTCGCTCTGCGACGCCCCGGAGATGATGCCGAGCTGGTCGCGCAGCCACTGCACGGCCGAGCCTGTGACCGCGATCGACCCCTCCAGGGCGTACACCGGCTTGGCCGAGCCGAACTGGTAGCAGACCGTGGTCAGCAGGCCGTGCTGGGAGCGCACGAGCTCGGCGCCGGTGTTGAGCAGCAGGAAGTTGCCGGTGCCGTAGGTGTTCTTGGCCGTGCCGGGCTCGAAGCAGACCTGGCCGACGGTCGCGGCCTGCTGGTCGCCGAGGTCGCCCGCCAGCGGCACCTCGCCTCCGAGCGGGCCGCTCGCGCGGGTCACGCCGTACAGGTCTGGGTTGGAGGAGGGCCGGATCTCGGGGAGCATCTGGCGGGGGACGCCGAAGAACGACAGCAGCTCGTCGTCCCAGTCGAGCGTCTCGAGGTTCATCAGCATGGTGCGGCTTGCGTTGGTGGGGTCGGTCACGTGGACGCCGCCGTCGACGCCCCCCGTCAGGTTCCACAGCAGCCACGTGTCGGTGTTGCCGAAGATCGCGTCGCCGCGCTCGGCCGCCTCGCGGACGCCGGGGACGTTCTCCAGAATCCACTGGATCTTGCCGCCGGAGAAGTAGGTGGCGGGCGGCAGGCCCGCCTTGCGCCGGATCACCTCGCCCTTGCCCTCTCGTTCGAGGGCGGAGGCGATGCGGTCGGTGCGGGTGTCCTGCCAGACGATGGCGTTGTAGTACGGCCGGCCGGTGCGCCGGTCCCACACGACGGTGGTCTCGCGCTGGTTGGTGATGCCGAGCGCCGCGAGGTCGGAGGCCTGCAGGCCCGCGGTGCGCATCGCGGTCTCGGCGACCGCCCGGGTGCGCTCCCAGATCTCGGTCGGGTTGTGCTCGACCCAGCCCGCCTGCGGCAGGATCTGCTGGTGTTCCAGCTGGTGGCGGGCGACCTCGTTGCCGCCGTGATCGAAGATCATGAAGCGGGTGCTGGTCGTCCCCTGGTCGACCGCGCCGACGTAGTCTGCCATTCTCGTTGCGCCTCTCGTCTCGTATGAGCTCGGGTGAGCTGGACGTTGCCGGTCTCGGCCCGGCGATGATCAGCCGGCCTGCGCGGCGGGCTCCGGCGTGCGACCGGGCTCGGGCGCGTCCGTACGCGGCAGGAAGCGGGCGACCAGGAGCTGGTAGAGCCCGGCGCCGACGACGCCGCCGGCCAGCGGCCCGATGATCGGCACCCAGAAGTAGAGCCCACCGTACTGGTCGCGGAACGCCGAGCCGTACCCCGTGAAGAACGAGGCGAGGCGCGGGCCGAAGTCGCGGGCGGGGTTGATGGCGTAGCCGGCGTCGGTCCCCCACGCCATGCCGATCGCGACCACGAGCAGGCCGACGATGACCGGGGCGAGGTTGGCGAGCGGCGCCGAGTTGCGCTCGTCGGAGATCGCGAAGATGAGGAACAGCAGGATGGCCGTGCCGATGATCTGGTCGCGCAGCGCCCCCCACTGGGTGACCGGCAGCGCGCCGTTGCCGGGGAGGGTGGAGAAGACCCCCTGCGTCTTGATCGTGTGCCCGGGGTCCACCTTCGCGAGAACCTCGGCGTAGTTCCAGCGGACCAGCAGCGCCGCCACGAAGGCGCCCGCGGTCTGCGCCAGCGCGTACGGCAGGACCTTCCGCCAGGAGAAGCCCTTGAAGACGGCGAGGGCGACCGTGACGGCCGGGTTGAGGTGGGCGCCGCTGAGCCGGGCCGCCGTGTAGACGCCGAGGGTCACCCCCAGTCCCCACGCCCACGCGATGCTGTCGTGGTCGCCGATGCCGCCGGCCGTCACCTGGGCCACCACGCCGACGCCGAACAGGATGAGGATCGCCGTGCCCGCGAACTCGGCCGCGAGCTCACCCGCGAATGGATTGAGTAGCCTTCGGTCGCTTCGCCCTTCCGCCATGTGTCTCCTCCTTGACCACGCCCGTCAGATCCCGAAGTGCTCGCTGTGAGCGCCGCCGGTTGTCCGGACGTTAAACGGCACCCAAGGGAGCGTCAATAAAAGATCGTCGGCATTGTCGAACACTGGTCACATTCCGAACGTCGTACTACGCTCCCCGGGTATGACGCGAACACTCACATTTCGCGCGAAACCGTCCGATGACAAAAGATCTTCCATCCATGTCCGATCAGGTGTCGGCAGTGTCGAACACCTTCCGGCATCGCTAGAATCCGGGGCGTGCCAGGTCCGGTCCAGTCCATCGAACGCGCCGCCGCGATCCTGCGGCTGCTCGCCCAGGGATCGGGGCGGCTCGGCCTCACCGAGATCGCGAACTCTTTGGGACTGGCCCGCGGGACGGCGCACGGCATCCTGCGCACCCTCCAGCTCGTCGGTTTCGTCGAGCAGGACGAGGCGACCGGCAAGTACCAGCTCGGCGCGGCGCTGCTGCATCTGGGCACCAGCTACCTCGACGTGAACGAGCTCCGCTCGCGGGCGATCAACTGGGCCGACGCCCTGGCCGCGCGCAGCGGCGAGGCGGTGCGGATCGGCACCCACCTCCAGGGCAAGGTCCTGGTCGTCCACCACGTCTTCCGGCCCGACGACAGCCTGCAGACGCTCGACGTCGGCATGCTCCTGCCCATGCACGCCACGGCGATCGGCAAGGTGCTGCTCGCCTACGACGCCAACGCGGCCGCCACCGTGCAGGACGCCGTACAGGACGGGGAGCTGGAGCAGTTCACCCGCCGCACCGTGCGGACGCACAAGGAGTTGTCGCGCGCGCTCGCGACCGTGCGCGAGCACGGCTGGGCGTCGGACGCCGACGAGGCCGGCATGGGCGAGGCGGGGGTGGCGGCCCCGATCCGGGGGTATGGAGGACTCGTGGTGGGCGCCATGGGCATCTCCGGCGCCACCGAGCGGATCTGCGACTCCGGCGGACGTCCCCGCCCCGAACTGGTGGGCTATGTGCGCGACGCGGCGCGGGCCGTCTCCCGCGACCTCGGCGCCTCCCGCTGGTGACCCCCCTCACCTCCCCTCACCGCATCCGCCCCTCACCGCATCCGCCCCGAAGGCAGGCCGCCGTGACCCAGCGTTATGTGATGTCCATCGACCAAGGCACCACCTCGACCCGGTGCATCCTGTTCGACCAGCGCGGCCGTCTGGTCTCGGTGACGCAGCGGGAGCACAAGCAGCGCTTCCCGCGTCCCGGCTGGGTGGAGCACGACGCCGTCGAGATCTGGCGCAACCTTGAGCGGATCGGCCCCGAGGCGCTCGCCCAGGCGGGCATCGGGCCCGGCGAGGTCGCCGCCGTCGGCATCGCCAACCAGCGGGAGACGACGGTGCTGTGGGACCGGCGCACCGGCGTCCCGGTCGCCCCCGCCGTCGTCTGGCAGGACACCAGGACCGACACCCTGGTCGACGAGCTGTCGCGCCGCCCCGACGCGCACGTGGTGCGCGAGCGCTGCGGCCTGCCCCTGGCCACGTACTTCTCCGCCCCCACCGTCCGCTGGCTGCTCGACGACACCGACGGGCTGCGCGAACGGGCCGAGCGCGGCGAGGTCCTTTTCGGCACGATGGAGAGCTGGCTCATCTGGAACCTCACCGGCGGTCCGGACGGCGGCGTCCACGTCACCGACGTGACCAACGCCAGCCGCACGCTGCTGATGAACCTCCGCGACCTCGACTGGGACCCGGTCCTGCTCGGCTTCTTCGGCATCCCCCGCGCGATGCTGCCGGAGATCCGCCCGTCCAGCGAGACGTACGGCACGGCCCGGCGGGTGCTGCCCGGCGTGCGGATCTCCGCGGCGCTCGGCGACCAGCAGGCCGCGCTGTTCGGGCAGACCTGCTTCCACCGCGGCGAGGCCAAGTGCACCTACGGCACCGGCGCGTTCCTGCTGCTCAACACCGGCACCGAGCCGGTCGCCTCCACCCACGGCCTGCTCACCACGGTCGGCTACCAGATCGGCGACCAGCCCGCGGTGTACGCCCTGGAGGGCTCCATCGCGATCACCGGCGCGCTCGTGCAGTGGTTCAGGGACCGGCTCGGGATCATCAGCACCGCCCCGGAGATCGAGACCCTGGCCCGCACGGTCGACGACAACGGCGGCTGCTACATCGTCCCCGCGTTCTCCGGGCTGTTCGCGCCCCACTGGCGCAGCGAGGCCCGCGGGGTCATCGTCGGGCTCACCTCGTACATCACCAAGGGCCATCTCGCCCGCGCCGTGCTGGAGGCCACGGGCTGGCAGACCCGCGAGGTGGTGGACGCCATGAACGCCGACGCGGGCATCGCCCTCACCACGCTCAAGGTCGACGGCGGCATGACGTCCGACAACCTGCTGATGCAGTTCATCGCCGACGTGCTGGACGTGCCGGTGGTCCGGCCCATGGTCGCCGAGACCGTCTCCCTCGGCGCGGCGTACGCCGCCGGGCTCGCCGTCGGCTACTGGCCCGACCTGGAGGGCCTGCGGCGCAACTGGCACCGCGCCGCCCAGTGGACGCCGGCGATGGACCCGGAACGGCGCGAGGACGAGTACGACAACTGGCGGAGGGCGGTCGAGCGCGCCCTCGACTGGATCAAACCCACCACCGACTGAGACGAGGCCGGCTCGCGGGCCGACCGGATCCCGATGCCGCCGCCTTCGCGCCCATCACGTCGGCCGCTACGAAGTCCTGGCCCCACCGCCGTTGTCTTCAGTTCTATGACCGGATAATGTCATCCGGTCAAACAATGGAGATGGGGACATGAGCAGGGTGGGACGGCCCCCGCAGGATCCGGCGCGCCAGGTGGAGCGGGCGCACCGCATCCTCGACGCCGCCGCCGAGCTGATCGGCCGCTGGGGCTACGACAAGACGACCATCGACGACGTCGCCAAGCAGGCCGGCGTCGCCAAGGGCACCATCTATCTGCACTGGAGGACGCGCGACGCGCTCTTCGCCGCGCTACTGCGCCGGGAGCGGGTGCGGATGCTCGAGGAGGTGCGGCGGAGCGCTCCCGCCACGCCGCGCGAGCTGTTCGCCGGGATCGCCGCGGGCTTGCTGCGCCGGCCGTTGCTGAAGGCGGCGCTGGTCGGCGACTCGGAGGTGCTCGGCAAGCTCGTCCGGCAGAAGCGGCACGGCCCCGGCGCGGTGAACCCGGGCGAGGCGTTGGACGCCTACTACGCCGCGCTGATCCGGGTGGGCGCGGCCAGAGACCTGTCGGGCGACCACGTCCTGGTGATCGGCTCGATCATTTACGGGTTCCTCACCGTGCCGTGGATGCTCCCCGGCGGGCCTCCCCCGGAGGAGCGACTCGCCCCGCTGCTCGCCGACATGGTCGAGCGCGCCATCGGCACCGGACGGGCGCTGCCCGATGACGCCGTAGACGCCGTGGAACGGGCCACCCTCGACTATCTCGACTCGATGACGGACGTCGCCCGGCGCAAGCTGGCGGATTCCCTGAGCTCTCCGAGGAGCGTGTGACATGAAGGTCGTCATCCCCCTGGACGACACCGGCGCCGACCTCGCCACCGTGGGGGGGAAGGGCGCCTCGCTGGCCACCCTCGCACGGGCAGGGCTGCCCGTCCCCGGCGGCTTCCACATCACCACCGAGGCCTACCGGGCCTTCGTGGCGGACTTCCGCGAGGAGACGCTGGCCGCCGCCGCGGCGGGCGACGCCGAGCGGATCGCCGCCCTGTTCGCCGGGCGCGAGCTTCCCGAGCCGATCGCCGCGGAGATCCGCGCCGCTCATGCGGCACTGGGCGACGACGTCCCGGTGGCAGTGCGCTCGTCCGCCACCGCCGAGGACCTTCCCGGCATGTCGTTCGCCGGGCAGCAGGACACCTTCCTCAACGTCAGAGCCGATGGGCTGCTCGACGCGGTCAAGCGCTGCTGGGCCTCCCTCTGGAACGCCCGCGCCATCGCCTATAGGGAACAGAACGGCGTGCCACACGACGACGTCGCCCTGGCGGTCGTGGTGCAGGAGCTCGTGGACGCCGACGCGGCGGGCGTCATGTTCACCGCCGACCCCGTCACCGGCGCCCGCGACTCGACTGTGATCAACGCGTCGTGGGGCCTGGGTGAGACCGTGGTCGGCGGCCATGTCATCCCCGACACGGTCGTCGTCTCCGGCGCCGCGGTCGTCGAGGAGCGCACCGGCGACAAGACCGTCATGACCGTCCGCGCCCCCGGCGGCACCCGCGAGGAGCCGGTCCCCGAGGACCTGCGCCGGGTCCCCGTCCTCACCAGGTCGCAGGCCCAGGCTCTGGCCGAGCTGGGCGCGCGCGTCCAGGCGCTGTACGGCACGCCGATGGACGTGGAATGGACCATGCGCGCGGGCACGTTCGCCCTCGTCCAGGCCCGCCCGATCACCGCTTCCGGGTCACGGGTGGAGGAGTGGAACGACAGCCTCAAGGGCGACTACCTGTGGACGTCCGGCAACCTCGGGGAGGCCATCCCCGACGTCATGACGCCCATCACCTGGTCGTTCGTCCGTCTGTTCATCAACGAGGCCATGTCGGCCGCCGCGCTGCCCGGCTTCGACCTGGTCGGCAACATCGGCGGCCGTTTCTACATGAACCTGAGCATCGCGGTCTCCGTCGCCCGGGCGTTGGGCATGGGGAGCAGGCTCGGTGCGATCGAGCAGGTATTCGGCAAGCTGCCGCCGGGCCTGGACGTGCCGCCGCTAGGGATGTCCCGGTGGCAGATCATCACAACGGCGGTGCCCTTGGCCGTACGCCGCCAGCGCAGGGTCAAGGCGAGCCTCGGAGGCATGCGGGCCTTTCTGTCCACCTCCCTGGAGCGATGCGAGGAGCTGCGCGCCGCGATCCGGTCCACCTCGTCGGCCCCTGAACTTGCCGCCATGTGGTCGCGGGACGTCGAGCCGCATTTCCGCACGGCCTGCCGCATGCTGGAGGCCGCGGGACGGCAGGGTGGCGGCACGCTCGTCTTCACCCGCGGCAGGCTGCGCACGCTGGTGGGCGAGACCGACGCGGACGCCATCCTGACGGGCGCGGGCGGCGAGGGCGAGCTGGCCAGCCTCGGCCTGATCACGGGGCTGGGCCGGCTGGCATCCGGCGAGATCACCAGGGAGACCTTCGCCCGGCTCTACGGCCACCGCGGACCGCACGAGTTCGAGGTGTCCGTCCCGCGCCCCGGGGAGGACCCCGCCTGGATCGACGCCCAGCTCGCGGGGCTGCGGGACATGCAAACCGGCGCGGACGGCATGCTGGCCCGGCAGCGCAAGGCCAGGGAGGAGGCGTGGGCGCGCTTCGCCCGGCGCCACCCCCGCCGGGAGGCCGGGATGCGGGCGAGGGTCGAGCGCTGGGCCGGAGTGGTGCGCGACCGCGAGGCCACCCGGTCGGAGGTCGTCCGCGCGTTCTGGGTGCTGCGGGCGTTCGTCCTGCGGGCCGGCGAGCTGACCGGCCACGGTGACGACCTGTTCCACCTCTACCTCGACGAATTGCTCGCCGTGCTCGGCGGCGACGCCGCCCCGCTGGAACGGGTGCCGGCCCGGCGGGCGACGTACGAGATGTACGCGGCGCTCCCGCCATACCCGACGCTCATCGTGGGCCGGTTCGACCCGGTCCGCTGGGCGGCAGACCCCCACAGGCGCGCCGACGTCTACGATGCCCGCGGCGGCGTCCCCCTGGCCGTGGACACCGTGACCGGCTTTCCCGGCGCGCCGGGCGTGGTCGAGGGTGTCGCCAGGGTGATCGCCCGCCCCGAGGACGGCGATCGGCTCCGGCCCGGTGAGATCCTGGTCACCACGCTCACCAACGTGGGCTGGACGCCGCTGTTCCCGCGCGCGGCGGCCGTGGTCACCGACGTCGGGGCGCCTCTCTCGCACGCCTCCATCGTGGCCCGCGAGCTGGGCATCCCCGCCGTCGTGGGCACCGGCAACGCCACCATGCGGGTACGCGACGGCGACAGGATCAGAGTGGACGGCGCGAACGGCACGGTGGAACTGCTCGGCGCTTGAAGCCGCGAGGGCTGAATTCCCCGAGTTCAGCAGTTGCGGTGCACGTACCGAACGTCCAGCTGTTCGTAGGCCCTCATGCCTCACCGTAACGAGCCGCTGACCGAACTCGGGGCCGCTACCGGCGATGCGGAGCGGTGGGCATGGCCCACCGCCCGCCGGTCGCGGCGGCGGCGACGCCCCGCCATCCGCGCGGAGCCGGGACGGCTCAGGAGGTCGGGCCGATGTCGGGCTCGGCCTCGGGCATCGCCGACTCCGACCCGGTCGGCGGCGGCGTCTCGGCGGCCGGCGTCTCGATGTCGGACGCGTCGCCGATGAGCTCCTCCAGCCCTCCGTCGTCCGGTTCCGGCGTCAGCGGCTCGGGTGAGGTGCCCCTGGCATCTGTCGCTCCGGATCTTTCCGCCACCACGTCCGCGTCTCCTCCCACGTGCCGTTCCCGCTGTCCGCCGGTCCCCCCGGCCCGCGGATCGCGCATGACCGCTCACCTGCCCCCGTCGTACGGCCTTCATTCATCCTCGCAAAGGCCCGTCATGCGTACGCGGCCGCCCGGGGCGGGTAGGGACAGGTGATCCGGAGCGGCGAGGAGTGGACGGGATGGACAGGCGTCGGCGTGACCTGGTCGACCGGGACCTCGAGGAGGCGGCGGCGGACCTTCTGGCGCACGATGCACGGCTGCGCGGCCTGGACGTGCGGGTCCGCTTCGACGGCGGGGTCGCGCACGTCGAGGGCGACGTGCCGGCCGCCGGCGGCCTCGATCTTCTGCGCGAACGCCTCGGTCGTCTGTCCGGGGTGCTGGCGGTGTGGGACAGGGTGCGGGTGGCCGGCGCCCCGCCCCGGGTCGTCGACCTCGGCTGCGGCGGCACCAAGCAGCACCGCGACAACGTCGGCGTCGACCTGCGCCCCACCCCGGTGGTCGACGTGCTGGCCGACCTGGCGTACGGCGTGCCGCTGGCGGACGAGTCGGTGGACCAGATCTTCGTGGTGCACGTGCTGGAGCACCTGGCCGACTACCTGCCCCTGCTGCGCGAGTGCCACCGGGTCCTGCGCCCCGGCGGTGTGCTGCACGTGCTCGCGCCCTGGTGGCGGCACGTCAACGCGGTGGCCGACCCCACGCACGTCCGGCTGATCGACGTGCAGACGTTCAAGCACCTGTGCCGGCCCGACGACACGGGCCGGTGCTGGTACCCGCTGCTGGTCACCCGCGACGATTCCACGGTCTTCGCCGATCTGGTCCCGGCGAAGGACGGCCGGGAGCCCGCCTGCGAACGGCGGCTGGCCCGCTTCTTCGACTGAGCGTGCGGTCGCCCATGGTCGAGTGGGCCGTCGCCGGGTTCGTCCGGCCCCCGAAGTAATACGTTGCCCAAATGTCCCCGGGGCCCAGCTCTGACTCAGGCGCGGTGGAGCATCGTGGGTAGGTGGTGAAGGACCACGGGGGTGGACAGATGGAGCAGGGCATCCCCCCTTCTCATGATCGTGAGCTGTTGCGGGCGTTGGCGGGCATGCTGGAGGACAGCCATCTGACGGCGTTCGAGGGCATCCCGGCGCTGCTCGCCCGGTACGAACGCGAGGCGGGCTTCGAGGAGATCGGCGTCTACCTCGCCGACCTGCAGCAGAGCGTACTGCGCCGGTTGTGCGGCATCGGCGACGAGGACTTCCAGCCGGAGGAGCTCAAGATCGACACCACGCTCGCCGGGCGCGCGCTGCAGGAGGTGCGCATGCTGCGGAGCGGTCCGGAGGACGGCGGCCCGGGCCAGTGGTGGGTGCCCCTGCTGGACGGCACCGAGCGCATCGGCGTGCTCCACATGGTCCCCGAGTCGGAGGACGACGAAATCCAGGACCGCATGCGGCACATCGCGTCCCTCATCGCGCTGATCGTCGTCAGCAAGCGCTCTTTCAGCGACTGCCACGCGCGCCTCGTCCGGAGCCGGCCGATGAACGTGGCGGCGGAGATGCAGTGGAATCTGACGCCGCCGCTGACCTTCGCCACACCGGCGGTGACGATCGGCGCCGTGCTCGAACCGGCGTACGAGATCGGCGGTGACGCCTTCGACTACTCCACCTCCGGAGCCCTCGCGCACGTGGGGGTCTTCGACGCGATGGGCCACGACGTCTCGGCCGGGCTGACCGCGAACCTCGCCGTGGCCTGCTGCCGCAACCACCGGCGGCAGGGCATGGGCCTGGTGCGCAACAGCGAGGCGATCGAGCGGGCCCTGATCGACGAGTTCGGCCGGGGCGACCGTTTCGTCACGGCGGTCATCGGCGATCTCGACCTCGGCACCGGCGTTTTCTCCTGGGTGAACCGCGGCCACCACGCACCGGTGCTGATCCGCCACGGCCGGTGGACCTCCACACTGAAGTGCCCGCCCGCCCACCCGATGGGGCTCGATCTCGGCCTGCCCGTCATGCTGTGCCGGGAGCAGCTGGAGCCCGGCGACCGGCTCCTGCTCTACACCGACGGCATCACCGAGATGCGCAGCCCCGACAGCGGCGAGTTCGGCCTGGGCCGGTTCGTCGAGTTCATGATCCGGGAGAACGCCGCCGGGCTGCCGGTGCCCGAGACCCTGCGCCGCCTGATCAGGACCGTGCTGGAATATCACGACAACCGGCTGCACGACGACGCCACCGTCCTGCTCGTCGAGTGGCACGGCAACGCGCACGAGAAGCTCAGTCCCTGAACGCGTCTGGAGGTCGTGCCGAGCGTCGCGGGATCAGGCTGTGACGGGGGCCGCCGGAAGGCCCCCGGCGCGGCGGGGTGCCGCACCGGAGGCTTTCGGTGTGGCCTACCTGGTCCAGCTCCACTTCTGGTTGGTGCCGCCGTGGCAGGAGTACAGCTGGATCTTGGTGCCGTTGCCGGTGCCCGCTCCGACCGCGTCCAGGCACAGCCCCGACTGGACGCCCTGGATGCTGCCGTCGCTGTTGACGCGCCACTTCTGGTTGTCGCCGCCCCAGCAGCTGTAGATCTGGATCACGGCGCCGTTGCCGGTGCCGGCCGCGTCCAGGCACTTGTTGCCGTACACCCGCAGTTCCTGGGCGGAGGTGGACGTCCAGGTCTGGTTGCTCTGGCCGTTGCAGTCCCACAGCTGCACCTGGGTGCCGTCCGCGGTGCTCGCGCCGGGCACGTCCAGGCACCTGCCGGAGGCCGTTCCCTTGATCGGCCCACTGCCTCCACCGGGGGTCGGGGTCACGGTCGGGCTGGGTGACGGGCTACCCGGGGACGGGCTGGGGGACGACGGTGTGCTGCCGTCGAGGCCGAGGAAGGAGATGGCGTAGGCGATCTGGCCGTTCATCGGCAGCTGGTGGCCGACGCCGGAGATGCTGATGCCCTCGACGGTGGCCTGGGTTCCCGTGTTGCCGTACCGGGTCCGGGTCCACGACGACTGCGGGTGGTCGGTGAACGCGGGGGTCTGGCTCAGCCCGTGCAGGTTGGTCCACTGCTTGATCTCCTCGCCGTAGTTCGGGTAGGCGAGGGTGGTGTCGGTGGTGCCGTGCCACAGCTGCATGCGGGGATAGCGGCCGGTGTAGCCGGGATACATCGCCCGCACCTGGTCGCCCCACTGCTGGGCGGTCTTGATGAGCTGCCCGCCGGAGCACTGGCTGTTCCACAGCGAGCCGTTGGTGGTGGCGAAGCACCCGGCCGGTACGCCGGAGAACGCCGACCCGGCCGCGAACACGTCGGGGTATTCGGCGGCCAGGACGTTGGTCATCATCGCGCCGGAGGAGAAGCCGCTGACCACGATCCGGCCCGGATCGACGTTGTAGCGCTGACGGGCGTAGGCGACCATCGACATGATGCCGGTGGAGTCGCTGCCGCCGTCGCGCCGCAGCGCGGCCGGGGTGGAGACGTCGAAGCACTTCTCGCTGCGGGTGGCCTCGGGGACCACGATGATGTAGCCGTACCGGTCGGCGGCGGTGACGTAGTCGTGCCCGTTGCCGTTGAAGATCGCGCTGGCGGATCCACTGCAGTAGTGCACCAGCACCAGCAGCGCCGGTCGCGCCGCGACCCTGTCGGGCACGTAGATGTACATGTTCAGGTTGGTCGGGTTGTTGCCGAAGCCGATGACCCGGGTCAGTGACGCGGCCGCGGCGGGCCGGGCCCCCAGGAGCGTGCCGGCGATCACCAGGGGCAGGGTGACGGCCGCCAGTATCGCTCTGAGCCTTCGTTTCACGCCATGTCCTTCCGTTCGGGAGTGACGCGTATGCCTGGTTCGGTCAGGAGCAGGGATGGGGCGCCCGGAGATGACCGGGATCGGTGCGGGGGGTGCCGGTCATCTCCGGGCGACGTCGCGGGTCAGGAACGGGTCCACTTCTGGTTGGTGCCGCCGTGGCAGGAGTACAGCTGGATCTTGGTGCCGTTGCCGGTGCCCGCTCCGACCGCGTCCAGGCACAGCCCCGACTGGACGCCCTGGATGCTGCCGTCGGAGTTGACGCGCCACTTCTGGTTGTCGCCGCCCCAGCAGCTGTAGATCTGGATCACGGCGCCGTTGCCGGTGCCGGCCGCGTCCAGGCACTTGTTGCCGTACACCCGCAGTTCCTGGGCGGAGGTGGACGTCCAGGTCTGGTTGCTCTGGCCGTTGCAGTCCCACAGCTGCACCTGGGTGCCGTCCGCGGTGCTCGCGCTGGTCACGTCCAGGCACCTGCCGGAGCCCACTCCCCTGATCGCGCCCGCCCCCGGGGACGTCGGAGTCGCGCTGGGGCTCGGCGACGGGCCGCCGCCCTGGCCGAGGCTGCCGGGGACCGACTGCAGCGCGGCGTACCAGGCGGCGGCCATCTTGTCGTAGCCGGTCGCGGTGGGGTGGATGCCGTCGATCAGATCGCCGGTGGTCAGCTTGCTGTGCATGTCGACCAGGTGGACGTGCCTGCCGCTGTTGGCCTTGGACTGCACGATCCCGGGGATCTGCGCGTTGAAGTTGCGGGCCGCCGCCTCCTGACCGGAGTTCGACAGCGGAATGATCGTCGCGACGAACACCTCGGCGTTGGGCGCCGCGGCGGTGATGTGGTCGATCAGGGTGGACAGCCGCTGCGGCGCCCCCGAGACGTTGTAGTTCTGCAGCACGTCGTTGGTGCCGATGTGCAGCAACACCGTGCGCGGGGTGTAGGTCTGCACCCAGCGGGTGATGTTGGCGTCGATCTGGTCGATCCGCCACCCGGGGTGGCCCTCGTGGTCGTGGTCGCCCAGATTGGACGGCCCGTTGTACTGCGATCCGACGAAATCGACCGTGTAACGCCCGGCCGCCAGGCGCTGCCACAGGCCGATGCGATAACCGCCCGGCACCTGGGTGCCCTCGGTGATCGAGTCGCCGAGCGGCATGACCCGCACCCCGCCGTTGGACTCGGCGTGGGCGACGCCCGGCGCCATCGCCGCGACGGTCATGGCCAGGAGCGCGGTGGTCAGCCGGCGGCTCCACCGCCTCCAACCGTGGGTGCGCGGCCTCTTCGCGGAGCCAGCACTTGTTAGCGTTAACATCTACAGTGGTCCATCCTTCCCGATGGCGGCGAGCTGAATGAGGCGAGGCTCTGGCATGGCGGTGCGGTCTCCAGTCGATGAAGACCATCAGCGGCGCAGGCCGGCTCCGTGGCGCCGTCCGCAGACCTGTTAGCGCTAACAGAAACCGGCGAGTCGTTGCTTCTCTTCTGGGGCGGCCGGTGGATGGTGGTGCGCCGGAGCAAATACGAGCCGGAGGGGCTCCGTCAAGGGCCCCGGCATCCGCCGATCCGCGCCGGCACGGAGCGGACGTTCGTTCATCAGGACTTATCGGGAACGGCCGGGCCGCGATCGGCACAGGAGTCGCGCTGAAAGTTTCATCGACGACGCGCCTCATAGGGCGAGGTCGTCGCCATGTTTGCGATGGCTGTAGGGCCTACCGGGCCCCGGTTAGGGCAGCATGGCGGGACAGGGTCACCGAAAGTTTCAGGATAGTCTTGACACATTTCGGCGAGGTTTCCAGACTGAGTCCCCGAGGCGGTTTCTCCCTGCCAGGTCGGTGGTGAAGCGGCAGGGGGTCGCCGTCCGCGACGCCCTCGTGGTGTGCGTCCCGTGATGGGACGCGGTGCCGATCCCGCGGATGTCCCGCTTTCCGTGATTCAGTTGTGGAGGCTCAGGCATGGATACGAACGCCACCCCCTCAGATCGGCTCCGGCGACCACGCCGCGCCCGGGTGCTGCTCGCCGGCGCCCTCGGCGTTCTCGGCGCCATCACCGCCGTGGCGGTGTCGGTTCCCGCCGACGCGGCGGCGAGCACGCTGGGCGCCGCGGCGGCGCAGAGCGGCCGTTATTTCGGTACGGCGATCAGCGCGAACAGGCTCGGCGACTCGCAGTACGCCACGATCGCCAACCGTGAGTTCAACATGATCACGGCTGAGAACGAGATGAAGCCCGACGCCACCGAGCCGCAGCCGGGGCAGTTCAACTTCACCAACGCCGACCGGATCTACAACTGGGCCATCCAGAACGGCAAGCAGGTCCGCGGCCACACTCTGGCCTGGCACCAGCAGCAGCCGAGCTTTTGGGGGCAGCTGTCGGGCAGCTCGCTGCGCCAGGCGATGATCAGCCACATCAACGGCGTCCTGTCCCACTACAAGGGCAAGATCCCCTACTGGGACGTGGTCAACGAGGCCTTCGACGACGGCTCCGGCGGACGCCGCCAGTCCAACCTCCAGGCCACCGGCAACGACTGGATCGAGGTCGCCTTCCGCACCGCGCGGGCCGCCGACCCCGCGGCCAAGCTCTGCTACAACGACTACAACATCGACAACTGGTCCTGGGCCAAGACGCAGGGCGTCTACAACATGGTCAAGGACTTCAAGGCCCGCGGCGTGCCCATCGACTGCGTCGGCCTGCAGTCGCACTTCAACAGCGGCAGCCCCTACCCGGGCAACTACCGCACCACCCTGCAGAACTTCGCCGCCCTCGGCGTGGACGTGGCCATCACCGAGCTGGACATCCAGGGCGCCTCGGCCACGACCTACGCCAACGTGGTCAACGACTGCCTGGCCGTCCCGAGGTGCGTCGGCATCACCGTGTGGGGCGTACGCGACAGCGACTCCTGGCGCTCGGGCGACACCCCGCTGCTGTTCGACGGCAACGGCAACAAGAAGGCCGCCTACACCTCGGTGCTGAACGCCCTCAACGCCGCCACGCCGAACACCTCGCCCAGCCCCACCCCACCGGTCAGCCCGAGCCCGAATCCCCCGGTCAGCCCGTCGCCCGGGACCTCGCCGAGCACCTCGCCGGATCCGAGCGGAGCGTGCAGCGCGACCATCCGTACGGTCAACTCCTGGCCCGGCGGATTCCAGTCCGAGGTCACGGTCCGCGCCGGCGGCTCGTCACTGAACGGCTGGACGGTCAATTGGAGCTGGCCCGGCGGGCAGAGCATCAGCAGCCTGTGGAACGGCACGCAGAGCGGGTCCGGTTCCAACGTGACCGTCCGCAACGCCCCCTACAACGGCTCCGTCGCGGCCGGCTCGTCGACCACCTTCGGCTTCACCGCCAACGGCAGCGCGGCCACCCCGACCCTCACCTGTTCCTGATCCTCACCCTCTGACGACCACGAGCGGACCCGGCCGGACGATGTCCGGCCGGGTCCGCTTCGCTTCCGCACACCATATGGAGTGGAGAGGCGGCGTCCGCGGAGAGATGATGGCCATGTGATGGACGGCGCTCTTCTGCTGCTGGACGTCGACGGGGTGCTCAACCCCGTACGGCGCTCCTCGCCGCGCTTCCGCCGCTTCGAGTGCGTGGTGGAGGGCGAGGGGTTCCGTCTGCTGCTCGATCCCCGGCACGGCGCCAAGCTGACCGCGCTGCGCCGGGAAACCGGCGCGACGCTGATCTGGGCGACGACCTGGGGCGAGCGCGCCAACGAGGAGATCGGCCCCAGGATCGGCCTGCCGCCGCTGCCCGTCGTCCCGATCGACGGCGACGCCTCCCGCCCGCCCGGGGTGAACCTCAAGACCTGGCACGTCGCCGAGTACGTCCGTGGCCGGCCGTTCGTCTGGTTCGACGACGATCTCGGGCCGGCCGATCTGGAGTATCTGGACGGTCATCCGGGGGTCGGCGAGTTCCTGGTCGTGGCCGTCGATCCCCGCGACGGGCTGGGCGACGGCCACCTCGACACGGCGCGCCGATGGCTGACCGCGGCAAGCCGCCTGGTGACACGCGAGGGAGTCACAGGTGAGCAGGGGGTGGATTCTCAGGGAATTCCCCGGAAGCCCCGGTAACGTCGCGGGCCATGACATGGCAGCGGAGGATCAACGGCGCACTCGTCAGGTTCACGGGAGTCCAGCTCACCCGTGTCCGGCCCGCCGCCCAGTCCTCGCCCTCGGGTCCCGCCCCGGCTCCGGCGCCGGAGGAACTGGTGCGTCCTCCCGCCGACCCTCGCGCCGATCGCCTGCTGGTCGCTCCGGTGTTCGTCATGTCCCCGGTGCGGTCGGGCTCCACCCTGCTGCGGTCGATCCTGAACGCCCACCCCGACCTGCACGCCCCGCATGAGCTGCACGTCAGGCGGCTGACCGTCGGGTTCGGCACGCCGCTGGCCCGTAAGGCGATGGAGGCGCTCGGCCATAACCAGGCCGACCTGGAGCACATGCTGTGGGACCGGGTGCTCCACCGCGAACTGGTACGCAGCGGCAAGCGGACCATCGTGGACAAGACCCCCGCCAACGCCTTCGCGTACGCCCGGATCGCCGCCTGCTGGCCCGACGCCCGGTACGTCTTCCTGCTGCGTCACCCCGCCTCCATCGCCGCCTCCTGGTATGAGGCCGACCCCGTCAAGCGGACCAGGGAGGAGGCCGCCGCCGACGCTCTGCGCTACATGAAGGCGGTGCAGCGGGCCAGGAAGGCGCTCACCGGCCTGACCGTGCGCTACGAGGACCTGACCGCCGAGCCCGAGAAGACGACCCGCGCCATCTGCGACTTCCTCGGAGTGGAGTGGGAGCCCGCGATGCTGGCGTACGGCGAGCAGAAGGTGGTGCAGAAGGGCCTGGGCGACTGGAGCGACAAGATCCGGTCGGGCACGGTGCAGCCGGGGCGCGACCTGCCCGGGGCGGACGAGATACCCGGCCTGCTCAAACCCATGTGCCGCAGCTGGGGCTACCTCCCCCGGGAGGAGGGCCGATGAGGATCCGCTACATGCTCCTGCACGCCTACGGCATGGGCGGCACGATCCGCACCGTCGTCAACCAGGCGAACGCGATGGCCGCGCTCGGCCACGACGTGGAGATCGTCAGCGTGGTGCGCCGCCGTGAGGAGCCGCAGTTCCGGTTGCATCCCGCCGTCGCCCTCACCACGCTCGTGGACCAGCGGGCCGGCGTGCTGGCCGACTCCCTCGGCCGCCGCGTGTGGCGGCGGCTGCGCGGCAAGATCGTGCCGTACGGCGAGTTCGCCGCCGGTTACTTCACCGAGCGGGTCGAGAAGGCCGTCATCGACTACGTCGCCTCGGTGGACGACGGGATCCTCATCACCACGCGGCCGGCGCTGAACCTGATCTCCGCGCGTCGCGGCTCCACGAACGTCGTACGGGTGGCGCAGGAGCACATGAACCTCGGCACCTATCCGCAGACGCTGCGCGAGGAGATCGTCCGGCACTACGGCGCGTTCGACGCGGTCGCCGTGCTGACGGCCGGCGACCGGAGCGAATACGAGCGCGCGCTGCCCGGGACGAGGATCGTGCGGATCCCCAACGCGGTGCACTCGGTGAACCAGGAGCCGTCCCGGCAGGAGCACCCCATCGTGGTCGCCGCGGGCCGCCTGGTCAGGCAGAAGGGCTTCGACCTGCTGCTCCCCGCGTTCGCCCAGGTGGTGAAGGACCATCCGGAGTGGCGCCTGCGGGTCTTCGGCACCGGCCCGAAGAAGGCCGCCCTGCGCAGGCTGATCGGCGAGCACGGCCTGTCCGCGCACGTGACGCTGATGGGCCGGACCGACCGCCTCGACGACGAACTCACCCGGGCCTCCGTCTACGCGCTGAGCAGCCGCTTCGAGGGCCTGCCCATGGTCATGATCGAGGCGATGACCCACGCGCTGCCGATCGTGGCCTTCGACTGCCCGACCGGCCCCCGCGACGTGCTCACCGACGGCGCCGACGGTCTGCTGGTGCCCTGCGAGGACGTCGACGCCCTCGCCGCGGCCCTCAACCGGCTCATCGCCGACCGCGGCCTGCGACTGCGCATGGGCGCGGCCGCCGCGGCGACCGCCAGGGAGTACGCGCCGGAGAACGTCATGCCGCTGTGGGAGAACCTGTTCGCCGAACTCCTCCGGGCCAAGTCGGGCAGCGACGCGCGGGCGCGGCGCTGACCCGGCTCACGCGGACGCCGCCCCGGCCGGCCTCCCGCCCCGTGCATCTCGCCGTCACCCGGGTAGGGCTTCTTGTAGTCGTGCGCCTCGTACCATGAGAAGCGGTTCATCTGCTCCGGGTTCCCGCGAGAGCGGCGCAGGGCCGGAAGAGCGGCACACCGATGCCCGATCGCCTGGCAACGAGCGCCTCCACCGCTGCGCGTCAGCCGAGGATGAGCGGCCGCGGGAGGAAGATGACCGCCATGAGCGACACACCCCCAACCGACCTGGACGATTCGTGCCGTTCCGCTTCTTAGGACCGGGGATCATCATCCTCTCCTCTGCCGTACGACGCCGGTCGCGGCTGGGACCGGGTGGCCTACTGCCTGTTCGTCAACCACCTGGCGGAGGTCGCCGCCACAGTGGCCGACACTGCTACGTCGCCGCCCACGCGCCCGACCATGTATCCCGCCACGCATCCGACCATGCACCCGACCGTGCATCCCGCTACCTGCCCGGCCGCGCCGCCTGGCCCGCTGCCGACCTCAACGCCCTCGCGCCGCTGACCCGGCTGCTGGCGGGGGCGCCGCTGCCCGCCAAGGCGAACCTCACCGTGCGATGGGCGAGGGCGGCCGACCGGGAGGCCGGATACGTGCACGTCGCCAACCCGCTCGCGCCGCCCGGGCCCCGCCCCGGCCCGCTCTGGCCCGAGCCGACCCACGCCAGGGGCGCGGATGAGCATGGCCATCCCATCGGGCGTACGGCAGATCGCCGAGTCGCTGGACGACGTCCCCGCCTACGTCTACGACCTCGCCGGGCTCGCCCGCCACGTGGCGGCCGTACAGGCCGCCCTGGCCGGGACCGAGCTCTGCTACGCCGTCAAGGCCAACCCCGACCCCGAGGTGCTGCGGACGCTCGCGCCGTACACGGACGGGTTCGAGGTCTCCTCCGGCGGCGAGTTCGGGCACGTCAGGGCGCTGCTGCCGGACACCCGGCTGAGCTTCGGCGGCCCGGGCAAGACGGCACGATCGCGGTCGATGACCCGCTGCTGGGCCTCGGTGTAGACCGTGCGGCGGACGTCGGAGTAGCCGGTCTCGGCCCGGCACTGCGCGTCCGCGACCGCCGTGTCGATCTCGGCCCGCGTGCCGCGTGGCTTGTCCGAATCCGCCCTTCAGGCGCTCACGTCGACCACGACGCGAACCGTGGCCTGGTCCGTCTCCGTGGTGCGGACCGTGAGAACGGCCTGCCAGCGACCCGGGAACGGCAGGTTCAGCTGGCCGATGTAGTGCCCGCCGGCGCCCTGGAGCTCCACCGGGATCGGCCCGAGGTCCCGGTCTGTGAGGGTCATGGCGGCGTGCACCTCCGGCACGTTGAGGGGCGCGCCGTTCGGGTCGAGCACCGACAGGTGCAGCTGCGCCGGCCCCACCTTGGGCGGAAATACCGCGAGCAGCACCGCACCGCGCGCGGCGGGGCCGGAGCCGGCCGAGAACGGCACGGGTGTGGGCACGGCCGGCACCGGCGCCGCCGTATTCGCGGGCGCCGCCGTCGAGCGGCGCTCGGCGTACGCCGAGCGGGCCGGCTCCATGGCGACCAACGCGGCGGACAGGCCGAGCACGACGCCGCCCACCGCCATCTCGGCCAGCAGCCGCCGGTAGAACGCGTAGAGCTGGTGCGGGTCAGGGCCGCCGCGGCGCCGGTTGCCGCCCGCGCCGTAGTAGCGGGCGACCCATCCGCGGGCGGCGGCGCCGAACGCGACCAGCACGACCACGAGGGCGACCTTCGCCAGCAGAACCATGCCGTACGCGGTGGCGAACAGCGTCGGCGGCGACCCGACCTGCCGCCATGCCTGGAACAGGCCGGTGGCGACGATCAGCGCCACGCACACCAGCGCCGTGTGCGAGAACCGGGGCACCGCCACGCGCAGGGTGACGGCGTCGCGGGTCGGCACGTGCGTCATGGCGAGCGCGACGAGACCCCCGAGCCAGACCGAGCCGGCGACGAGGTGCACGACGTCGACCGGCACGGCGAACCCGCCGGCCTCGCCCGTCACGCTGTGGTTCGCGATGCTCCAGGTCGCGGCGAGCGCCGCGGCGGCCGCGAGCACCGCCGCCGCGGCCGTCCACCGCGTGCGGCGGTCCGGCGCGTCCGGGTAGCGGTTCAGCAACCAGACGAGCGCGGGCGCCGCGGCGAGCAGCAGAGCGACGCGAAGCCCGAGGGCACGGCCAAGGCCGGTGGCCCACGTCGTGGACAGCAGCCGCAGGTCGAAGGCGCCCGCCACATCGCCGTCGGCCACGTACGGCCCGTACAACAGGCCGGAGGCGATCGCGGCAGCGAGGCTGACTCCCCAGCCGGCCCACAACGCCCGCCGGGCCGACCGTCGCCGCGCACCGGCCGGCCAGCACCACGCCAGGTAGAACGCGGTGCCGAGCAGCATGGCGAATCCTGCGAACGCGGCCCACCGGGCGGCGCCGTACGCCGTCGCGGCATCGCCGGAACGATCGCCCGGGGGCGTGACGCCGGCCGGGCGGCTGCCCGGCGTACCGACGGTGAACGTGTAGGCGCCCTGCACCGGGTGGCTGTCGGAGGACACCACCCGCCACGAGACGGTGTAGACGCCGTCGGCGAGTTTCCCGTTCAGCGGGGCCTCCACCGACGTGTCGTCGCCCACGCGGTGGACCGGTGCGCCGATGCCGATGCGGGCGCCGTCTGGGCCGAACAGCCGCAGGCCGTCCGGCGGCACGGTCACCGGGTCGGTGAACTGCAGCAGCAGCGTCCGAGGCGAGTCCTGGTAGATCTGGCCGTTGGCCGGCGCGGCGTCGACCAGTTCCGCGTGCGCCCAGGCAGGGCTCGCCACCACGAGGGACACGGCGGTGGCGAACCCTGCGAGGAGGACGGCGAGCCCCGCGCCGCGCGTCCTGATGCGGGTCACGGCGAGAGCCGCGCGGCTGTGTCCGCCTCCGCGAGCGGCGCGGAGGCCGGCACCGGGGTGCGCCGGCGCAGCCCGGTCGCGGCCGCCGTCAGCAGCGCGAGGGCGCCGAGCGCGAGGCCGGCCCAGCCGAGCAGGCGAGCGACGCCGTCGCCGGTGGGGGTGGGGGTGGCCGCGGCGGGCGCAGCGGGCGCGGCGGGCGCGTTGGCCTGCGCGTCCGCCGGCTTGACGTCGATCATCGGCGCCGGGTGTTCGGGCCGTGGCGCGCCGGCCTCCGGGATGTCGATCCAGCGGACGACCTCACCGTCGCTGTAGGTCTGCAGCGCTTTGAACACGAGCTGGCCGGGCGTGGTGGGCAGCGGACCGAGGGACACCTCGAAGACCTGGAACTCGCCGGGCTTGATGGCGCCGCCTTCCCACACGATGCCCGTGACGGCCTTGTCGGCGGCCTCGTCGTCGTGCCCGGCGGACGCGGCGTTCGGCAGTTGCCGGGTGGCGACAGTGGCCGTCCAGCCCGGGACGGGACGCAGGGAGACGCTGGTGAGCTGGGCGTTCTCCGGGAAGACGACCTCGACGCGGGTCGTTTTCGCGTCCGCGCGCTCGTCGGGCACCTTGAACGCGAACGTGCCGTAGCCGCCGGTGGTGGCGACCGAGGGGGAAACGGTGACGTGGGCCCACGCCGGCGAGGTGGGGGCGAGCAGGACGGCGACGCCGGCGACGAGCGTCGCGGCGACGGCACGGATGGGCTTCATGCGCGGACTCCTTGCGCGTATCGGTATGTGGAGCCCGTGCCGGCCAGGTGCGCTCACGGCTGACCGGCACGGGTTCGGAGGCGGGTTCAGCCGGCGATTACGGCGTTACATTGATGATCGTCACGAGGCCGATCATGCCGTTGGGCCCCTCGGAGTGGGAGAAGATGTGGCAGTGCAGCAACCACTTCCCGGGCTCTTTGGGCTGGAACACGATGTCGTACGTCTGTCCGACACCGACGTTGAGCGTGTCCACGGTGTACGGTGAGGCGAGCTTGTTGCCGTCTTGGGCCACGACCTGGAACGGCACCCCGTGCAGGTGCATCGGGTGGATCATCTCGGGGCCCGTGCCGATCAGCCGGACGTGGACCTTCTGGTTGACCGCCGCCGTCAGCGGCACGGTCGCCGGGTACGACTTGCCGTTGAAGGTGAACCCGTTGGAACCGTCGCCGATCTCGATGGTGTAGTGCTTGTCGGCGGCGATGTCGCCCAGCGTCGGGGTCACCAGGAGCGCGCCGTAGAGGCCCCGGCCGACCTGGCCGCCGCCCATGTGCGAGTGGTACCAGTGCGTGCCGGTCGACTTGGCGGTCCACTCGTACGTGTAGGTCTTGCCGGGCATGATGTGCGGCTGGGTGATGTCCGGCACGCCGTCCTGCGCGTTCGGCAGTTGCATGCCGTGCCAGTGCACCGCCGTGTGCTCCGGCAGGTCGTTCTGCACGATGACCCGCACCTGGTCGCCCTCGTTGACCTTGATGGTGGGGCCGGGCACTATGCCGTTGAACGTGTACGCCTGCTTCACCACCCCGGGCGAGACCTCCCAGTCGGTCTGCGACATGCACAGCTTGAACACCTTGACGGTGCCGACCAGCTCGTAGGCGGCCAGCCGGGTGCCATCGCCCTGGTCGGCGCCGAGGACCGGCTTGTCGCAGGGCGCGGTGCCGGGCGGCGGCGTCGTCGGGGAGACGCTCGGGCTCGGGCTCGCGCCCGGGCTGCCACTCGGCGACGGGCTCGCGCTCGGTGAGCGGGACGGCGACGGGCTCGCGCTCGGTGACCGGGGCGGCGACGGCGACGGCGGTGCCGTTCCGGCGTTGATGATGCCGGTCATGTACGGGTGGAAACTGCAGTAGTAGTTGTACGAGCCGGCGGCGGTGACGGTGACCATGAAGCTCGCCCCGGGCGGCAGGTCCGGGGACGTGAAGTCGCCGCGGATGGCGTGGACGGTACCGTCTGTCTCCTGGTTGACGAACGTGACCGTGTCGCCGGGTGCCAGCGTGAGCACGTCTGGCGTGAACGCGAAGTTTTTGATCGCGATCGTGTGGTTCGTGGCACTGTTCGCGGCCTTCGGCGCGAACAGTGCCACGCCGGAGACCAGCATCGAGAGCGCGATCACGCCGATCAGCATCAGCCGCCGTACCGGTGGCGAGGCGTCGGAGAGGGCACGCCGGAGGGCCGCGAAGGGCTCCGGCGCGGTCGTATCAGACATGGGTGTACTTCCTCGTCTACTGTGGAATGCACGCGCCCACGTGTCGGCGGCCGAATGGACCGGCGTGGGTGGTGCGCGATCGGGGGCCCTGGTCAGGGGGAGGGACCGTCCGTTTCACGGTCCCTCCCCCGCAGTGCGGGCCCGCAGTTACTCGCAGACTGCCGGGTTGATGGGGTTGAGCTGGGCACACGTGAGCTGGTTCGCCATCTCCGGCGTGGCGTTCTGCACCCAGCCGTTGTAGACGATCGGGTAGGGCAAGACGCCCTGCCCGCCCATGCCGTTGTAGCCGGTCACGACGTCGTCCACGGCGGTGCCCGCGGCCGAGTCGAGAACCATCTTGCCGACGATTGTGGCGTCGGCGGGGTTGCCGTCGCCGTTGGGGTCGGGGTCGATCACGGCGAGGGTGTTGGCGAACTTGCTCGACACGTAGGCGTAGTAGCCGCCGCCGCGCTTGGCACCGAAGTTGATGCCGTGACAGCCGGAGTCGCACGGCATGTACTTGATGACCTTGTCGGTCTTGGTGTCGATGACGGCGATGTTGCTCGTGAGCGTGTTCGCCACGAACGCCACGTTGCCGTCAGGGCTGACCGGGATCTGGATCGGCAGGCCGCCGAAGCCCCCGGTCGTCGCCCCGGTCACCATGTCGTAGTTCGCCCACAGGTTGATGGACTTGTAGCCGACCTTCGTGCCGCTGTCGGTGTGGCACGCCGGCCCGTCCAGCGAAATGCAGGAGACGCTCTGGCCGAGGAAGTTGGCCACGTAGTACTTCGAGGAGTCCGGCATCATGCCGGTCGCGATGGGCAGCTGCTCGGTCTGCACCTCCTGGATCGAGCCCGACGGCACGTCGACGATCGTCGAGTTGTTGTGGTTGACGTTCGGCGTGACCATGGTGTGCCCGTCGGCGCTCATCCAGTGCGCGTGCGGGTGGGCCGGTGTCTGGCCGGGACCCTGCACCAGGATGCGTCTGTCGATCTGCTTGGCACCCGGACTCAGTTCGACCACCGCGTTGCCGGCGTTGATGGCGACGTGGATCTGGTCGGTGTCGGTCCGGGTCATCACATGGGATGGGTCCGGGCCGACCTGGATAGTTCGCACGAGCTTACCCGTGGTCCGGTCGAATACGGTCAGGCGGTCGGAGAACCATTCCGTCTGATAGATGTACTTTCCGTCGCGGTCCGACCACATATTGTGCGGGTTGTTGAGGTTGATCTGTGGTAGCGCCACCTTCCGGTCTACGGTCCAGTTCTGCACGTCGACCTTGGTCGCCGCGCCGGACTTGACCTTGCCGGCGTACTGCTCCATCTGGGTGTCGACCCATAGCTCACCGACGCCGGGCACGCTCGGCCGCTGGGTTAGCGCGGGCAGCGTGACGCCCTCGTTGAACTTGCTGTTGTAGTACGCGTCGAGGCTCGGGATGATCACCGGCTGCTCGTTCGCGTCGTACTCGAGGATCGGCGCGGGCGGGTAGTAGGGGTTCCAGTTCTTGGTCTGCGTGTTGCTGTAGACCTGCCAGTTGTCAGGGGTGGTGATCCGGAAGAACTTCTGCACGAGCTCCTGCACCACGTCGGCCGAGCTGGGCACGACGATGCCGCCCTTGACGTTGACGTTGAGCTTCTTGCCGAAGTCCAGGCCGGGCGTGAGCGGGTCGTCCACGACCACAGCGCCGAGCATGTAGGGGTGGATCTTGCAGACCCACGCGTACAGGCCCGGTTCGGTCAGGTTGGCCTCGACGTTGCCGATGAACGCACTGTTCTGGTCGAGCGGCTGCGCGCCGACCGGCCAGATCAGGCTGGTCACCGAGTGGGCCGAGGCGGCCGCCGGTGCCGCCACCGTGAACTTCGCCTTCGGCGCGAGGCTCAGGTCCGCGGGCGCCAGCGCGGCGACCTCGTTGAGCGTGCGCATCAGGTCGAGACCCACGGGCAGGCTGCCGAGCGGGACGGCACTGCTGTCCGGCACCGTCGACAGCTGCTGGCTGAGCTGGTTGATCTGCGTCTTGGCACGCTGGATCGTTGGGTTCAGGAATCCGAGCACGCCGCCCGCCGCGTCGACCGCCGAGTTGAGCTGGTCGAGGTTGAGCAGGCTGTTGACGTTCACACCGAGGCTGCCGATCAGCGGTGCGTCGCCGTTGAGCAGCGGCAGGTTGAGCAGGCCGCCGCCGAGATCGCCGTTGAGCAGCGTGTCGGTGTTCAGCGGCAGCGACGCGAGCTTGGTCCGCGGCGTCACGGCGACGCCGAGCGACCGCGTGCCGAACAGCGTCGCACCGGTGTCGAACCACGCACCCTGGTTGTCGGTTAGCGTGAATTGCACCGGCGTTCCTACACCGATCGGAAGCGCCTGGGATGAGGAAGGACTGACCCCGATTGTTACGAGAACCAGGATCGGGGTCAGCAGCCAAGCCAGCCGTCGTCGATTGGCCCGGCGTCGGGCGGCGAGAATGCCGCGTGGGGGAGAATGCATGCACTCCTCCTGAAGTGGGGTGAGATCGATGACGCCAGCCGGATGTTTCACGCCGCGGCTAGGCGGAGTTAACTCGCCGTGAATGGGCGCTCACGCGCAACACGGTTACGAACGCCTCAACGTGGCGCGGCGGGGTCCGTGAATCGGGTTGGTTCAGTACCAAGCTCAGGTCGAACTACCCAGAGCGGGATTTGCGCCGCTCAGGCAGCTGATGGACAAATACAAACGGCCGACAACAGACGCAACAACCCCGAAACAAGCCGCGTAACGTGGCCCAACGGTCAGGGTCCACCGATTACTCCATTGCCGGCGGCGGGACAAACGGCGTGACACACACCGGCACCCTTCACGACTCATGAGACGTCAAAGGCCGCGTGGGAGAAGGACCGCAGATACCTCGAGTACGACACTTACGCGGGTCGACGATCGCAGAAGTTTTTGGGTCCAGCTCGTACTGGTCCCAGTGAGCGGCTCTTCGTTGCGCGCCTCTGCGGGCCCGCGTCACGGCGGCAAGAGGGGCTGGCCGCAGCGGGCACCGCGAGATCGGCGCCGGGGAGCAGGCCCATCAGCCAGAACACGTTCTCCGCAGGAGAACTGTGATTCCGCGAGCCCGGACCGCCGGGCTCCTGTCCATGTCGCTTCTTCGCATCGTGTCCTTCCTCGGCGACCGGCACCCGCTCGTGGGTTCGGGTGCGGCAGCGAGAAAGTTAGCCACACTAAGGACGTGGCACGGTGTGCATCACGACAATGCCGGGTTATGCCACGTGAACAGACGCCGTGATCCGCCGGGCATGTTCGTCATCAATTCATGGGAACGGCAAATTCGCGTCGATCGGCCGCCGCCGTCGTCACCCTCCCGTACGGTCGGGCGGGCGGCAGAGCTCCGGGAGACGCGTGGTCCGGCCTGGTTAAAGCTCCTGCCAAGCCGTGTTCATCTCGTCGTGGCCTTCTGCCCGTAATATCCCCGTCCTGCCAACAGATACCCACATGGGAGTTTTGATGAATATCCCCCGCAAGCGCCTGCTGCGGCTGCTTGTGCCGACGACGGCTGTGGCCACGACAGCGGTCCTCGGCGCGGTCCTCACTCCTGTCCTGTCCGCGAACGCCGCCGCTGCCGGCCACGGCGCCGGCCGGGCGCGCAGCGTGATCTTCATCAACGGTGACGGCATGTCCGCGGCTCACCGTGAAGCCGCGCGGCTGTACCTGACCGGTCTCGACGGACAGCTCACCATGGACAGGCTTCCGGTTTCCGGGCAGTTGAGCACCAGTCCGCACGACCCCGCGACAGCGATCACCGACTCCGCCGCGGCGGCCACCGCCTGGGCCACGGGGACCAAGACCTACAACGGCGCCATCAGTGTGGACGTCAACCGCAAGCCGCTGCCGATCCTGGGCCGGCAGGCCAAGGCGGCGGGCAAGTCCACCGGCCTCGTCACCACGGCTCAGGTGACCGACGCCAGCCCCGCCGCGTGGTTCTCCCAGACCGCCGACCGCTCGGCCCAGGACGAGATCGCGCGGCAGTACCTGGCGGTCAGCAAGCCGGATGTCATCCTCGGCGGCGGCGAGGACTGGTGGCTCCCGGCGGGCACGCCCGGCGCGTGGCCGGACAAGCCCGCCGAGGATCCGAGCGAGGCCAGCAAGGGCACCAAGGGCAACCTGATCGACCAGGCCAAGAGCGCGGGCTACCAGTACGTCTCCACCGCCAAGGAGCTCGCGAAGGCCAAGCGGGGGAAGCTGCTGGGCCTGTTCGGCAACGAGGAGATGTTCCAGCAGAGGCCCGAAGGCCAGGGCGACGTCTACTCTCCGGCCGTGGACCTGGCCACCATGACCAAGAAGGCCCTCGACATCCTCGGCACGAACAAGAAGGGCTTCTTCCTCTTCGTCGAGGAAGAGGGCATCGACGAGTTCGCGCACGAGAACAACGGCACCCGCATGCTCCAGGCCATGCGATCGCTGGAGAAGGCCGTCCAGGTCGCCAGGGCGTACGTGGCCGCGCACCCCGACACGCTTCTCGTCGTCACGGGTGACCACGACTGCGGCGGCCTCACCGTGGAGGACACCTCCGGCAGCGACGAGAGCGGCAGCGACCTGTCGACCGAGGACGGTCCGTTCCCGGTCCACGGCAGCAAGCTCACGTTCGTCATGGACTGGACCACGACCGGCCACACCGGCGTGGACGTGCCGGTTACGGCGGAGGGGCCCCTCTCCACCCTCTTCACCGGCAAGCACCCCAACACCTACGTGCACGAGGTCCTCTCGCAGGTGCTGACCTCACGCCGCTGAACGACCGCTCATGCGGACGCTTGTGCGCGAACACTGACGGCACGAGCAGCAGTCCCCGGCCGGCCGCCGCGACGCGGAAGCTGCCGATCATCTTGTCGACGTGCAGCACGCCGTCGTCCCAGCGCAGGTTCGGATGCATGCCCGCGAACAGCAGGCGGGCGCCACCCACGGCCAGCTGCCGCGCCCGGTAGGTCATGTCGGCCTCCAGCACCAGCCGCATCTGCGGCCACAACGGCCTGACCGCGATCTCCCAGTAGCGTTCCAGGAGGTCGCAGACGGCGTCCCGGAGCCGTACGACCGGCGCGTCGTCGGTGGTGGCGCCGTCGCGCAGCGGCCCGGGGAGCGGACCCGGCGCGTGCGTGGCCGCCAGGTCGCGGCGGACCAGGTCGGGTGGGGTCCGGCGGACCGCCGCCAGCTCCTCCTCGAACTCCGGGGCGAAGGTCTCGGGTCTCGGGGTCAGGAAGTCGGGAACGGTGAACCTCTCCGCCACCAGGGACATCAGCAGGTCCGTGTCGAGCGTGCCGAGTTCGCCGACAACGGATCTGCGCCATGGGAGATGCACTGCGGACAGGCCCGGGTCGCGCAGCACCCGCAGACTGAGCACCGTCTCGGTCAGGGGCGAGAGAGCGAACCTCGTGTCCGCGAGATCCTCGACGCCGAGCACAAAGCTGATCATTAAGCCCCAAGCTACATCGATTGGCGGCGGGATGCCCGTGGCGTGGACTTCGGTCCATGACCCACGTATTCGTCGTCGTGAGCGGCACGACCGGACAGCGCCGCGTCCGCGATGCCGCCGACGGGCCGGTGGCCGAAGCATGAGCCGCCGCATCCTCGTGATTTTGACCCTCACCTGCGCGGTGGCGGTGGGCAACGTCTACTTCCCGCAGGCGATCGGGCCGCTGGTCGCCACCGGGCTGCACCTGTCCCCCGGCGCGGGCGCCCTGGTGGTGACCGCCACCCAGGCCGGGTACACGGCCGGGATCGTCCTGCTGGTGCCGCTCGGCGACCGCTTCCCGCACCGGCCGTTCCTGGTGACCCTGCTCGCTCTGACCGGGCTGGGCCTGCTCGCCGCGGGCTGCGCGCCGGCCCTGCCGCCGCTCGTCGTCGCTGCCGCCCTGGTCGGCCTCACCACCGTGGCCGCGCAGGTCGTCGGGCCGCTGGCGGCCGGTCTGGTGGCGGCCGACCGCCGGGGAGCGGTGATCGGCACGCTGCTGAGCGGATCGACCGGCGGCATGCTGCTGGCCCGCACCTTCAGCGGCACCCTCGGCGAGTGGCTGGGCTGGCGGGCTCCATACCTGGTGGCCGCGGCCATGGCGCTGCTCCTCGCGGCGGGCCTGGCCGTCACGGTGCCGGTCACGGCCGCATCCACCCGCCGGCGCTACCCCGCGCTCCTGGCCGAACCGCTGCGCCTGCTGCGCGCCGAGCCCGAACTGCGCCGCTCCTGCCTCTACCAGGCGGCCGTCTTCGCCGGGTTCTCGGCCGTCTGGACCTGCCTTGCGCTCCTGCTCACCGGCCCGGCGTACGAGCTGGGCGCCCAGGCCGTCGGAGTGCTCGCCCTGGTCGGCGCGGCGACCATGCTGTGCACTCCCGTCGCCGGCCGTCTCGTGGACCGCGTGGGACCGGATCCGGTGAACCTCGTCTGCATGCTCGGGGTCCTCCTCTCGGCGGCGGTCCTCGCCGCCGGGTCGCTCGGCGGCACGGCGGGCCTGGCCGCGCTGACCCTCGGCACGCTGCTGCTCGACGTCGCGATGCAGTGCGGCATGGTCGCCAACCAGGCCCGGGTCTACGCCCTGCGTCCCGACGCCCGCGGCAGGCTCAACACCGCCTACATGACCTGCGCCTACCTCGGCGGCAGCGCGGGGTCCTGGATCGGGATACGCGTCTGGAGCGCGGCCGGCTGGCGGGGCGTGTGCGCGCTCGCCGCCCTGCTCACCGCGGTCGCCCTGACCCGCCACCTCCGCGATCACCGACGTCAGGGATCCGCGAGCCGCGTGGGCCGCCCGGCTTCTCGACAACCCCCGTCCAAGCCGGATCCGTGTGCCAGACTGGGCGGCGATGGCGTCCGATCCCCTCATTCGCGCGACCGCGTCCCTGTACGGCCTGGCATTGGGCGACGCGCTCGGTTCCCAGTTCTTCGTGCCCGCCAACCGCGAGGCGCTCGCCACCCGAACCCTGCCGCCCGGGTCGTGGCAGTGGACCGACGACACGGAGATGGCCTGCTCGATCTACCGCCTCCTGGCCGACCGAGGCACGGTCGACCAGGACGCGCTGGCGGCCTCGTTCGCCGCCCACCACGACTTCGACCGCGGCTACGGCCCGGCCACCGGCCGCATGCTGCGGCTCGTCCGGCAGGGAGGCGACTGGCGGGCACTCGCGTCCGGGCTCTTCGACGGGAACGGCTCGTGGGGGAACGGCGCTGCCATGCGCGTCGCCCCGCTGGGCGCCTGGTTCGCCGGGGATCCGGTCCGCGCCGCACGGCAGGCCGAACTGTCCGCCCGGGTCACGCACACCCATTCCGAGGCCGTGGCGGGTGCGGTCGCCGTGGCCGTGGCCGCCGCCGTGGCGGCGGGCGAAGCGGACCTGTCTCCCGGCCGTTTCCTCGACGCCGTCCTGGAGCACACGCCGCCCGGCCGCCTGCGGAGCGGGATCGGCGCGGCCAGACGGCTGCTCACGATCACCGATCCCCTGCTCGCCGCCGACGCTCTGGGCAACGGCCGGAAGGTGACGGCGCGCGACACCGTGCCGTTCACGCTGTGGGCCGCGGCCCGGCACCTCGACGACGTCGAGCGGGCTGTCTGGACGACGGCGACGGCGGGCGGCGACGTCGACACCACCTGCGCGATCGTCGGCGGCATCCTGGGCGGCCGGGCCGGGCTCGGCGGGCTGCCGCAGGACTGGCTGCGCCGGGTGGAACCGCTGCCCGGCTGGGCCGGAGTGCCGGCAAGCCTGCCGGGAAGCGGCGCCCGCCGGTGAGCGGCCCGGAGTTCAGGGGCGTCTTCGACATCCACCTGACGGTGGCCGCGGACGACGCCGGGTCGCTCGGCGCCTGGGCGCGGGAGAACGACATGAAGTTCACGCACATCGTGCTCGCACGCGGGACGGTCCGTTCCCAGCCGATGCTCACCGTCCGGGGCGAGGGCACGCTCGGCGCGCAGAGGACGACCGCCGCCGCCCACACCGAGCGACTGCGGGGCGCGGGGTTCCGCGTGGTCCGGGTCAAGATCGAGGCGGCCCCCTGGAACGAGGACGTCCCTCAGACCGCCGAGGCCGCCGCGGCGATGCCCGGCCTCTACTTCGAACACCACGTCAAGGTCGCCGTCCGCGCAGACCTGGCGCCACTCACCGATCTCGCCGTCGTCCACGGCGCGCACGTGTCGCGGAACGCCCGCCGGCAGCGCGACGACGGTTCACACGAGCGTTTCGTCACGCAGCGATGCCGGGGTGTCGGGCTGGCCACGGCCGGCCGCCGCTTCGAGGCGCTGCTGTCCGATCTCGGAAAGCACGGCTACGCCGTACTCGAAGCCGAGCGAGAGTACGTCGTCCACGACGACAACCCGGGTATCGACCACGGCTGGATCGAGGAGCGATGACGTCAAGCTGGGATCGGTTCAAGGGAGTAACTCTCCCCGAGGGGACCACGGTGCCGCCGCGCGGCACACCGTTGTTCCCCACGACCTACCTGCCCGTCACGGACAGGCCGGGCATCCGCCAGCCGCCGATCTTCGACCCGGCGCTGAAGCAGTTCTACCGTGCGTTCCGGGCCGGCGAGCCGGTCTTCGACGACCCGGAGGCCGGGCGCCGGTGGCGGCGGGCTCGCCGCCGGGCGATCGATCATGTGGTCCGGGTCGTCGCCGAGTCCCCGTGGCACGAGAACCTCGTGCTGCGCGGAAGTCTGCTGCTCGAGGCCTGGGTCGGCGAGCAGGCGCGTGAGCCGGGCGACCTCGACTGGGTCGTCGTCCCGCCCACCGTGGACATGGACAGCCCGCTCACCGTCGCGATGTTCAAGGGCGTCATCGCCGCCACCGTGGCCGGTCCTGCCGACGGCACGGTGACCTTCGACCCGGGCGACATCGCGACGGACGAGATCTGGACGTACGACCGTGTCCCCGGACGGCGGCTCGTGTTCACCTGGCGGGCCGGCGACCTTCCGCCGGGAACCGTCCAGCTCGACTTCACCTTCAACGAGCGCCTGCCCGTTCCGCCGGAAGTCGCCCTGATCCCCCGCCCCGGCGGGGGTGACTCCACGCCGATACTCGCCGCCACCCCGGAGCTGTCGCTGGCGTGGAAAGTGCTCTGGCTGGTCTCCGACGGACACCCGCAGGGCAAGGACCTCTACGACGCCGTCCTGCTCGCCGAGCGCGTGGCGCTTCCCCGCGACCTTCTTCACGGGGTTCTGCGCGACGCGCTCGGAGAGCGCGAGGCCGGTGAGTTCGGCCCGGAGACGATCCGTTCTCTCGACGAGGTGGACTGGGACGAGTTTCGCGCCGAGTATCCACACGTCACCGGGACCGCCCGCGACTGGCTTGACCGGCTGGCGCGGGCGCTCGGCCCTGCCGCCGCGGAGGAGTGACCCCGGATCAGGTCAGGCGGCCGACGTAGGCGAGCGCCTGCTTCAGGAGCACGCCCTGACCGCCGGTCATCTCCTGCTGGACGACCGGGGCGGCCGCCTCCTCGGGCGTGAACCACTCCAGGTCCAGCGCGTCCTGCCGGGGCCGGCAGTCACCGCGCACCGGGACGATGTACGCCAGGGAGACCGCGTGCTGGCGGGGGTCGTGGAACGGCGTGACCCCCGGGGTGGGAAAGTACTCCGCCACCGTGAACGGCGTCGGCGAGACCGGCACGCTCGGCAGCGCCACCGGTCCGAGATCCTTCTCCAGATGGCGCAGAAGCGCGTCGCGGATGCGCTCGTGGTAGTACACCCGCCCGGACACCAGCGCCCGGCTCACGGTGCCGTCGGCGCCTATCCGCAGCAGCAGGCCGACGCGGGTAACAGTGCCCGTGTCGTCCACGCGCACGGGCACGGCGTCCACGTACAGGATCGGCATCCGGCCCCGCATCGACTCGATCTCGTCGGGAGCGAGCCAGCCTGGCGTCGTTTCGGTCATTTCGGTCACGGATCGATCGTACTTGCCCAGGCGGGGGGCGGTTCGCATCTCGGCGAGGTTCCCGGTCGGACCTCTACGGCGCTCGCGGCGCACCTTCGGGACGATCACTGTATAGTCCGGTTCCGCTCGGTCCGCCTCAAGCGGTGATGGGCGGCTCCTCGATGACGCCGTCGTGGGCATACCGCTCGAGCGCCTCGGTCAGCCTCTCCACCAGATCCCGCAACGTGGCCGCCCCGATTCCATCCGTACGGCAGGAGGCCACCAGCTCCCAGCTGCCATCGCCCTGCGGGACGGCCTCCACGAGAAGCTCCATCGCGGTCGACGGAGGAGCCACGCGGACCGGCCGGTATCGGACGTGCGGACTCAGCTCGCCGCGGGGCGGCTCGTGCTGCACCACTGCCCAGGTCTGGAACCAGGGATGTCTGCCCCGGGCCGGTCCGAGCGCGCGAACCAGCGCGTCGAAAGGGATCCCGCTGTGGCTCATGGCGGCGCGGAGCTGCTCGGCCGCCTCGGCCGGTGGCAGACGCCGTCCCGGGTCCCCCGCCGCGCGAAACACCAGAGGGAGAGGATTGACGAAGCAGCCGACGACGTTGTCGAAGCGCGGATCCGGCCGCGACGGCGCCAGGGTGCCGACGCATACCTCCGCGACGCCGAACGTGCGCGCCTCCGCCTGCGCCACCGCCGCGGACAGGAGCGCGGCGGACGGCGATCCCAGCCCGGATGCGATGGCCTGCAGTTCGCCGACCAGGGACCCCGGCAGCATCCGGGTGATCTCGCATCGCGGTCCTTCGGGCGAATTCGAGTGCGGTGGCGCGAAGGCCGGGGCGACCGGCGGCTCCAGGACGCGCCGCCAGTGACGCAGCTCCGCCTCCACACCGCTCCCGGCGTCGCCCGGCTCCGCCCGGCTGTACGTGGCGTACGCCGGTGTGTCCGGCAGGACTGGGACCGCACCGGTCGTCCTGGCCCGATAGGCGGTCGCGAGATCGGCCATCAGGATCCGTTCCGACCAGCCGTCGAAGGCGATGTGGTGCAGGTGCAGCCCCAGCAGGTACCGCTCCTCGTCGAGCCGGCTCACCCGGACACGGAGGGGTGCCTCGCGTTCCAGGTCGAAAGGCGTCCGCCACCAGTCCGCCGTCAGCAGCCGCGCCGCGGCCTCGACGTCGTTCTCCGCCCCGGCGGGAGCCGGGACCGTCTCGATGCGAAACGGCGACGTCACGACCGTCTGCCGCACCACCTTCGGTCGCGGCTGCGTGTATACCGTCCGGAGTATCGCGTGGTGCTCGATGACGTCGCGGAACGCCGTCTCCAGGATCTGCGGCTCCAATCTGCCGGTGACGACGTACGCAAGAACGATCATGTTGTCGGCGGCGCCCGGGCTGAACTGCTCGGACAGCCAGAAACGGGTCTGCGCGTGCGACAGCGGCGCATCGGCCGCCGAGGAGTTCTCAGCGACGGCCGGCTGTCGTCCTGCTCGCACGCGGGCCGTGTCGAGCAGACCCCGGACGGTCGGCGTCCGGTAGACATCCGTCAGGCCGACCGGGGACGGCAGCAACGCGGCGGACCGTGACGCCAGGCGGACCACGTCGAGCGAGGTGGCTCCCGCGGCGAAGAGGTCGTCGTCGAGCCGGAGATCAGGGACACCCAGCAGGGATCGGGCCACCGAGAGAAAGGGGACGTCCGGTACGGCGGTTTCCACGGCCGCGCCGACGCCGGAGTCGGTCCCAGGGGTTCTCTCCTCGACGACACGCTCCGCCATGGCCGTGACCCGCGCCGTGTCCACCTTGCCGGTCACCCCGAGTGGGAGACGATCGACCCGGTGCAGAACCGCCGGAACCATGGCCGGAAGAAGGCGTTCCGCGGCGAACGCCCGGAGTGTTTCCGCCGTGGGCGGCACCTCGTCGGCGCTTTCGAACAGCGCCACCAGCAGGGGACGGCCGTCGTTCTCCACCTTGACGACCGAGCAGGCCCGTACTCCCGGGTGGTTCTCGAAGGTCGCCTCCACCTCGCCCGGCTCGATACGGACACCGTTCACCTTCACCTGCCGATCGATGCGCCCGCGGTAGCGCAGGACGCCATCGTCGAGGACCGTCAGGTCACCCGTCCGATAATGCCGGACACCGTCGACCTCGACGAAAGCACGCGAGGTCTGATCGGGATCTCCCAGGTACCCGTGTGCGAGCCCGTCACCGGAGATGAGCAGCTCCCCCGGATGCCCGGGAGGAAGCGGCCGCAACGCGTCGTCCACGACGACTACACCGGTGCCGGGCACCGGGCGCCCGATGGGGATGTCAAGGGACGGCGGTTCGACGTCCGATCGGCGGATGGCATGCGTCGTGGCGAAGATGGTGCTTTCCACAGGTCCGTATCCGTTGACCACGGGCAGCTCCGGGAACCGGTCGAGAAGTCGCCGCACATGGGTCACCGAGACCCGCTCGCCGCCGATGAGCACCACCCGTACGGTGCCGAACAGCTCGATCGCCTCGTCGACGAACACGTTGAACAACGAGCTGGTGAGCCAGAGGCTGTTCACGCCTCCGTCCACGGCCTCTCGCAAGGCCGCCACGTCGAGCACCGGTGCCTCCGCGTCGAGCAGCACACTGCAGCCGCCGTTGAGCAACGGGGCCCACAGTTCGAGCGACGCTCCATCCCACGGCAGCGGCGCAGCCTGGAGAAAGACGGTGCCGGCGTCGAGGGGAACGTCGTCGTTGCCCACCAGCACCCGCACCGTGCCGCGATGAGGCGACACGACTCCCTTGGGCTGTCCGGTCGATCCGGAGGTGTAGAAGACACAGGCGGCGTCCGTACCGCTCAGCCCGGGTGGCGGCGTGACGCCGCCACCCGCCGTCAGCTCGGCGACCGTCAACCGCCGGACACCGGTCACAGGGTCCGCCCGCCCCTCGGAGGTGACCGACAACGTGGCGCCGCTTCTGGCGAGGATGTACTCGCGCCGGGCGACCGGCCAACCGGGATCCATGGCCAGGTAGGCCGCGCCGGTGGTCAGTACGCCCAGCAGAACGCCCACGAATTCCGGCGAGCGAGGCAGGCACACCGGCACGATGTCGCCGGGCCCGATGCCCCGCTCGGCCAGGCCGCCCGCGATTCGGTCCGCCATGGCGACCAGTTCCCGATACGAGAGTGCGCGGCTCCCCTGCCGCACCGCGACGGCGTCCGGCGCCAGCCGTTCATGATGACGGACGATGTGCTCGATCCGGTCACCGTTCCGGTAGGCCGCCGGCCCGATCCCGCGCGACAACCGGCTCACACGCTCCTTCGCGCCGTCATCCCGCGTCCGCGGCTGTTCCGAGTGAGGAGGGGGAGAACCTGCCATGTCGGTGCGCCTTTCTTCCGTCGGGTGAGAGGCCGGGAGGGCGTGCGCGGGCCGGCACGCGCGCCACCGCTCATCCGGCGCGGGCGGGCGTCCATTCCGGCGCCGGCAGTGCGCGCCGGTCGATCTTGCCGTTCCTCGTGACCGGCAGATCGTCCAGCACCACGTACCGTGCCGGTATCAGATAGGACGGCAACGTCGCGGACAACGCACGCCGGAGTTCCGGAACGCGGAGTTCGGCGCCGGGCGCAAGGACCAGGTAGGCCACGAGACGCTTGTCCCCCGGCCGGATCTCGTGGGCGGTGACCACGGCCCGGCGTACGGTGGGCTGCGCGACCAGGGCGGCTTCCACCTCGGCGGGCTCGATGCGGTGCCCGCGCACCTTGATCTGGTCGTCGATCCGCCCGAGGAACTCCAGCACCCCGTCGCTGCGCGACCGCACCAGGTCGCCGGACCGGTAGGCGCGGGATCCGGGATTCCCCGGCTCGGGGACGAACCTGCGCCTGTTCTCGTCCGGGTCCTGCAGATAGCCGAGCGACACGCCCTCACCCGCGATCCACAGCTCTCCCACCTCCCCGGCGGGCACCGGCGCACCCTCCTCCGCCATGATCCACACCCGGACGCCGGGGATCGCACGACCGATCGGCACCGGATGACCGACCTCCTCCACCGCCGACATGCGATGGCAGCAGGCGAAGGTGGTGGTCTCCGTCGGACCGTAACCGTTCACCACCACGCGTCCCGGCACCGCCGCCAGCGCCCGCCGCACGTGATCGGCGGACAGCACATCGCCGCCGGCCAGCAACTGCGTCACCGGTCCGAGCGCCGCCAGATCCGTGTCCACGATCTGGTGGAAGAGCGCGGAGGTCAGCCACATCGAGTCGACCCGATGGCGTACGAGCGTCGCACCGAGCTGATCACTGCCGAGCAACCCCCCGGGTGCGACCACCAACCTGGCGCCGTTGAGGAGCGCACCCCAGATCTCGAACGTCGAAGCGTCGAAGGAGATCGGGGCGAACTGCAGCAACGTCCGGGCCGGGCTCAGATCCACATAGTCGGCGCGGGTCGCCAGATTGACCACGTTGTGATGGGAGATCACGACGGCCTTCGGCCGGCCTGTCGTACCCGACGTGAACATGGCGTATGCCGGGTCCGAGGGCCCGCGCGGGGGCTCGGAGGACGGGACGGCCGCCGGGAGCCGCGGCACCTCGTCCAAGAAGATCGCCTTCGCACCCACGTCGCCGACGGCCTCATGGACGGCGACGGTCGTCAGCACCAGTGCGGCGCCGCATCGCTCGACCATCTCCAGGAGCCGGGCCCGGGGGTATGCCGGATCGAGTGGCACGTAGGCCGCGCCGGCCTTCAGGACGGCGAGAAGGGCGACGATGGTCTGCGCCGACCGGTCGAGCAGGACGCCCACGAACCCACCGCGGCATCCTCGAGCGACGATGACCTCCGCCAGCGCTGTCGCTCGCTGATCCAGCTCCGCGTAGGTCATGCGATCCCGGTCGTCCTCGACGGCGACCGCCCCGGGCATCGAGCGGGCGACGTCGGCGAACACCCCGTGCACCGTCTGCGGGCGTCCTCCGGTCACGCCGTTCCCTTTCGCACCGCTTCGGCGAGCGCCGCCACCGTCGGATGGCGCAACACCGCTCCCGCCTGCATCGGCATCCCCGCCGCGGTCGCCTGACGAGCGACCGCGAGCGCGAGCAGCGAGTCGCCGCCGAGGTCGAAGAAGTCGTCGTCGGGAGCCACGGCGACACCCAGCTCGGCCTCCCAGATCGCCGTGAGTCTCGGCACGAGCTCACTGGCTGCAACGTGTGACATCACCATGTTCCTTTCGCCGTTCCGCGCGACGATGCGCAGCGCCCGGGAGACCGGTCGATCGCACCACCGCACCGCCCGGTCGGACGTTCAGGTCTGCATCTCCGGGCTGCCGGGCACCGGATGCCGCGAGCGGCCCCAGTTTCTTTCGATCAGCGCACAGACGAAGCCGGCCACGGCGACCACCACGGCCAGCACTATCCAGCCGTACGTTCCTCCGTCGATGCACAGCGTGATGACGATGGCTGGCGCCACCGCGGCGACCAGGCTGTGCCCCATGCCCATAACGCCCTGGTACTGCCCTTGCGCCTCGGGACGGGCGAGGGCGAAGGACAACTCGAAGGAGCCACCCGCCTGCCACACCTCGGCGAGCGAGTGCACGAGCACCCCGAGAAGCAGCAGCACGACGGCGATCCACGCGGACGGGCCGGCCGACATCGCCATCATGATCCACGCGATCAGGAAGAGCGGGCCGGACAGCGCGACCAGCCGCGCGGCCGATCGCGGACCGTCGATCGACCGCGTCGCCGGGACCTGGAGCGCCGCGACGATGACCGAACCGAGGAAAAGCGCCAGCGCCGCCATGGAATGCGGTGCGTCCGTCTTCAGCACGATCCACACCGGGAGCGCTTGGATCAGGACCCAGTACTGCAGGCTCGCCACCGACGCCGCGACCGTCAGGCTCAGGTAATGGCGGTCGCGCACGGCGATCCACCTGCGTTCCTTCCCGGTGGAGCCGGTGCTCTTGACGCGCGTCGGCGGCAGATGCGGCAGCCGGGAGAGGATGGCGGCGGCCAGCACGAACGTGACCGCGTCGGTGACGATGAGGAGGAGGTAGGCCGGGCGGGTGTCGATGTGCAGTCCGACGGCGGCGGTGAGGGTGCCGATCGCCAGTCCCACATTCGTCACGGCACGCAGGTACGAACGCAACCGTGCGCCCTTGCCCGCTTCGGCGAGCACACCGATCATCGCGCCGCGGGCGCTGCTCGTTCCCCCGCTGCCGACGGCGGCGACAGCGGACACGGCGATCAGGGACCACAGGTTGTGTACCAGCAACAGGCCGGCGCTCCCCACCGCTTCCAGCACCAGGGCGGCGATGACGACCTCGCGTGCGCCACGGCGGTCGGCCAGGTCGCCGATCAGTACGCCCGCCCCGAGGCCGGCCAGCGAGCCGACCGTGAGCCCCACACCCACCTCGGCCGGATCCAGCCCGGCGAATCTGATGAGGAAGATCGTGCCGACGGACATGAACATCCCCATGCCGACGGTGTTCACGATCGTCGCCTGCGTCAACAGTCGCTGGCGACGGTCCTCCGGGCCGCGCAGCAGAGCCCGGAGGCGGGTCAGCCGAACGGTCCCGCTCACCGGCGGACCTCGATCGTGACCGGGCAAACGCCGGCCGTCTCAGCGAGGATGGCCCGGCCGGCGCCGGACGCTCCCCGGCGGCGTCCGCGCGCCCGCGCGACGACCCTGGTGACATGTCCTGCGGTATCCAATTCGGCCCTCCTCGTCCTGCGCCCGGTCCGGTTCTGCGGCTTCGTGAGGTCAGGAGGTCGCCAGGAACTCGCCTTCGAGCCGGACCAGGTGCCCCTGCGCCCAGCGCGCCACGCGCCGCGCGTAGTCCCCGTCGGACTCTCCGGGGCGGGTGCCGTTCAGCACCACCGATCGATACTCATCGACACCGATCCCGCATTGCGGCGTGTTCGCCAGGCGGCGCATCACCCATTTGTCGCGCCGGCAGAACTCCCCGAACAGAACGAGGCAGGCATCCACGGCTCTGGCCGCCGCGAGCCCTGCGGCAATGCGTGCGGACGCGTCGTCGCCGGCGTCCAGCTGACCCGCCACATCGGTGAGCGCGTTCTCCGACCACACCTTGATGGACCGAGCGAGTGCGCGGCGGAACGACGACCTGTGGAGCATCTCGCGCATCTCCCGGAAGTAACTTTCATTCTTCAGGGGAATGCCGATGGAGAACCGGTAGACGAAGTCCAGCAGCACGTCGCTCATGCCGCAGAATTCGACCTCGGACTCGAGGTAGGGCGCGATTATGGTGGCGAGGGCGTCGGTCGGCCAGATCGTCAGATCGACGCGCGACTTCTCGTACTCGCCCATCCAGTTGTCCCAGCGTATTCCGCTCTTGTCCGACCCCGGCCACTTCTCCATGGTCTCGTCCACGGGAAGCTCGAGCGGCTGATCCGAGAACGCGTACAGGTCGAAATCGCTGAAGACGTTCCCCCAGCCGGCCGCGGTCGACCCCGTACGGCACACCGCGTGCGCTTCCGCTAATCCCGGGAACCGCTTGAGGATACCCTCGAAGGTCAGGTCCGGCGGTTGCCGGAATCGCGGCTGAGAGACGATGACCTCAATGGTGGGCTTGAACATGATGAATTCCTCCGATCGGTCTGCCGTTATTATCGAAAACACTGTCCTGGCGTTCTCATGATGTACATCGGACTCTCGGCGGCATAGTATCCACACTATGAATCAATCGAATTCCGTGACGGCAAGGCCGGGAAAGTCGCTCATTCCATGGAATGAGCCGGCGAGCGACGGCCCGGCGCTCGTGTGCATTCCATGGGCCGGCGCCGGGGCGGCTCCCTTCCGCTCGTGGGGCCCACTGCTGGGCGACGTGGCCACGGTGTACGGCCTGCGGCTCGCGGGGCGCGAGAGCCGCCGGACGGAGCCGCCCGCGGACACGATGTCCCACGTCGTCGCCGAGACCGTCGCCGAGCTGGCCGACCTGGGCGTGTCGCGCGTGGCGCTGTTCGGCCAGTGCTCCGGAGCGGTGCTCGCCTTCGAGCTGGCGAAGGCTCTGGCCGATCCCGGCCGCGGCATCGACGTCACCCGCCTTATCGTCGCGTCGCAGCGGCCACCGCGGGACTTCGCCGAGGCCGGCATCGCGGTGGACCAGGACCTCATGACGTATGTGCCGGCGGAATTCCGGGAGGAGCCCGACCTCGTCGAGTTGCTGCTCCCCATCATCGCCGCGGACATCGAGCTGATGTCGCGCTACGCGTACGAGCCTGGCGATCCCCTCGAGGTACCGCTCACCGTCGTGTACGGCGCGGGCGACGAGGTGCTCGGCAGAGCCCAGGTCGACGGCTGGCACCGGGTGACGACGGGCCCGACGAGCTTCCATGAGATAGCCGGGGGTGATCACCTGCTCGAAGGTGAAGCGTGGCTGGAACTCGCGGAGACGATCCGCGTCGCGCTGGAGTGACGGACCACGTCCGGCGTTCACCTCACTCATCGTCGAGGAGTGCCGCGAGCTGCGCGACGGTCGGGTGAGAGAAGACGTCCACGACCTTGAGGCCGGGCCAGCGCCGGCGAAGGACGCGAACCACGCCGAGTATCATCGCCGACGTCGCGCCGAGGTCGAAGAAGCCGACGTCCGGCTCGATCGTCGCCACGCCGAGAGCGTCTGCCCATACCGCCCGCACGACCTCGGCCGGGGTGCCGTCGAGGTCGAACTCGACCTCCGGTGCGCACGCCCGATCAGTCATCCATCGCCTCCCGTAAGGTCGTGCCGACGCTGTGCAGATGCGCGAGATCGGTGGGGTCGAGGACGGCGAGGATGAATCCGTCCACCCCGGACTTGCGGTATTCCGCCACCTGGCGCCGGACCTCTTTCCTGGTGCCGCAAAGGGCGAAGCCGCGAGCCGCGTTCGGCGGCAGATTCAGCAGCGTTCCGAGCCGATCCAGCGATTCCTGGAGTTCCCACTCGGATTCGGTGATGATCGCATGGCCCAGCCACGTCCTCGTGATCTCGCCGCTGTCACGGCCCACGGCCGCGCATGCCCGTTCGAGTACCTCGATCTTGTGGCGTACGGTCGCCGGTCCGCCGAAGAAATTGCAGGCGTCCCCGAGCCTGGCGATGAGGGGGATCAGCACCCGCTCGCCACCTCCGCCGATGAGAATGGGCGGACCGTCGGGATTGATCGGACGGGGTATGTTCAGCGGCTCGTCAATGCTGTGGTAGGTCCCCGAGAACTTCGGCGCATACTCGGTGAACATCGCACGGCAGATCCGCACCGCCTCGTCGAGCTCGGCCAATCGCTGCCGCGGAGGCGGGAAGCTCAGGCCGTACGCTCGGTACTCCTCCTCGTGCCAACCGGCACCGATCCCGAGAATCGCCCGGCCACCGCTGATGATGTCGATAGTGGTAACCATCTTGGCCAGAAGCGCCGGATTGCGGAATCCGCAGGCGGTGACGAGCACGCCGAGACGTGCGGCCGAGGTGACGGCCGCCAACGCGGCGATGGTGGTGTAGGCCTCCAGGATGGGCTCGTCCTGGCTGCCCACCGATGCGATCTGGTGGAGGTGATCCATGGTCCACAGGCTGTCGAAGCCGGCGTTCTCGGCCGCGCGCGCGGCGTCCACGACATGCTCGAAAAGCTTCTGATCCGGGACGCCCGCGAACGAGTAGCCACTGAACTGCAGGCCAACGCGCGTGATGGGTCGGCGAGTCATGCCACACCTAAAGACTGGTCAGGGCTTCGACGTCGGCGGGCGTGGCCACTTCGACCAGGCCGCGTTCGAGGAGCTGCTCACAGAGGTCGTATGTCGGCTGCCGAACCTCTTCGAGCGGCTGACCCGAGGCCTCGGCGACACCTTCGAGCAGTTGACCCACGGTGCGGCGCCCATCGATCAGCAGCCACGCCATGCGGGCATCGCGGTCGAGAACGTAGCGGCCGATCAGTGTCTCGAGCAGCAAGCCGCCGGCAGCACGGTCACTGAGCTCGGCGACCGTGTCGCTGAGGCGGGCCGTCACGTCCAGCCCGCGAACCAGGACCATGTCGTCGCTTACGGTGGTCATGAGTCCGCCTCCTCCTTGGCCGAGGTCTTCTCGACGTAAGCCGCTGTGGCAGTGATGGTGGGTGCGATGAACGGCAGGTCGACCGGCAGCTCCAGCCCGAGTCCTTCGCTCAGGCGGGCACCGATCTCCACCGCGTAGATGGAGTCGCCGCCGAGGTCGTGCGAGAAGTGCGCGTCCGGCGGAATGTGCTCGACGCCGAGAACCTCGCGCCACACCTGCTCGACGTAGTCGGCGGTGCTCATCCCGTTCGCCGGCGCCGACGCGCCCGGGGAATCACCGCCCGCATCCAGGACGCGGACGGGACGGTTGAGCCAGAACCGGCGGCGGGTGAACGGGTAAGCGGGCAGCGAGACACGCCTGCGTCGTTCTTCGGCGTAGTAGGCGGCCCAGTCGATGCCGGCTCCGGCGCGCCACGCCGCGGCCAGCACGTCCTCCAGGTCGAACGACGGCCCGATCACCACCTGGCCGGGGCCGTGACGGGCGTCCTTCGACGCCGCGGCGTCGGTGCATGCGTCCAGGGCCGCGGCCAGCGACGCGGCGTCGGCGCCGCCGGTCAGCCATTCCGCGACCGGCCGCACCCAGCCCGGCGCGTCCACTCGGGAGAAGGTCAGCCCGAGGCGCCGCAGTGTCCGGCCGACGACGGCCGCCGCGAGCGCGCCGGCTTTGTGCGAGGGCAGGCCGTCCAGCTCGGCCGATCCGGTGAGTTCAACGAGACCCGACCGCACCATCGGCTCGGCTTCCCGCAGCCGTTTCCCCATCTCCGCCAGGTCGTTGGGGGCCCCGGCGATCACCAGCGACCATCGCGGAGCGGACGGCCCTGCCTCATCGGGTGCCCGTAGCTTCGCGATGGCGTCGGCGCCGCTGCCGACCACCGCCGCCCACCTCCGGACGAAGCGACCGCGCCCGACCGCGAGCGTGTAGGCGATGTCGGACAGTTCGGCGGAGTCGATCGAGTCCATCGACTCGATTCGTTCGGCGAGCCGCATGCGCATCCGATCCAGCTCGTCCTCGGTACGGGCGGACAGCGCCAGCACCTTGCGCGATCGCACGGCAGGGGCCGTCGGCACGGTGAGCGCCCGTTCCACGATGACGTGGGCGTTGGACCCGCCCAGCCCGAAGGAGCTCACGCCGGCGATGCGTGATCCCTCCGTCCGCCAGGGCCGGGTCTCGGCGGTCACCACGAAGGGCGTCGATTCCATGTCGAGCTCGGGATTCGGCGTGCGGAAGTGCGCCGTTCCCGGCAGCGTGCCGCTTTCGACGGCCAGAATCGCCTTGATGAGCCCCGCTATGCCCGCCGCCGCATCGGCGTGGCCGATGTTCGCCTTGACCGCCCCGAGGGTGACGGACCCAGGCGGCCGGCCGTCACCGGCGAAGACCCGTCGCAGGGCCTCGAACTCGACGGAGTCGCCTATGGCGGTCCCGGTCCCGTGCGTCTCGACGTAGCCCACCTGCCCGGGGGAGACACCCGCCCGGGCCAGCGCGGCCCGGATCACGGCCTCCTGACCGTCGACGTTCGGTGCGGAGAAGCCCGCGCGCGATCCGCCGTCGTTGTTGATCGCCCAGCCTCGGATCACGACCCGGCGGTTGTCTCGATCGGCCCGCGCGTCGTCGTCCCGCTTGAGGACGACGATTCCGGCGCCCGAGCTGGGCACCGTCCCGGACGCTTCCGCGTCGAAGGCGCGGCAGCGCCCGTCGGCCGACAGGATGCCGCCCTCGTTGTAGGTGTAACCGTCGACATCGGGCAGCAGGAGGCTGACACCACCGGCCAGAGCGATGTCGCAGTCCCCGGCGGCCAGGGACGAGCATGCCATCGCGACCGCGCTGAGCGCCGTGGCACAACCGGTCTGCACGGTGATCGCCGGCCCGGTGAGACCCAGCTTGAAGGCGAGCCGCGGCGCGAGGAAGTCCTTCTCGTTCGCCATGGTGAGGCGTACGTCGCGGAGCCGTCCCGTGCCGGTCTCGGTGGGAGCCAGGAAATCGCGGAAGTACAGGTTCTCCCCGCACCCGACGAACACGCCGACGACACAGTCACGATCGCCGGAGTAGCCGGCGTCGTCCATGGCCTCGGCCGCGACCTCCAGGAGGACCCGCTGCTGCGGATCCATGGTGACGGCTTCCGCCGGCGGCACCCGGAAGTGGTCGGCGTCGAACTGATCGACGTCGCCGACCTTGCCCACCGCGCGCACGAACCCGCCGTCGGCCACGCGCCCGGACTCCGGCTGCTCATCCTCCCCGGCCTTGTCCTGATCCAGCCGGCTCACCGTGTCGAGACCGTCCAGCAGATTCTTCCAGTACTGCGCGACATCGCCCGCTCCGGCGAAGCGACCGGCCATCCCGATCACGGCGACGGGAAGACCGCGAAGTGACGCATTCGTCATCGGGCCGCTCCCTGCGTCCGGCGCGAGTCCCTGCCTTCGACGAAGAAGCGCGCGCAATACTCACGAATTGAAGAGCTTTTCATCGGGTGAGCCGGTGGGCGGCGATCGGGCACTCCACTTCTTTTCATTTCATCTCCCCGTTGTCATCCCCTGAGCCGGCGACCGTATCGGACGCCACATCGCCACGGCTGTCCCGATGCCAGTTTTCCAGCTCCACACGAATTCATCAGCGAATCGTCAGATCCACACCCGGCTGCCGACCGGGCACGCGATAACGGTAGGTGAGGTCCAGTTCCGCCCCGGGCTCGACGGATACGGGCTCGGGCAGGATCACGGTGTATTTCCAGCTGTTGTCGGGGCTCACCCGGTCCGGGTGCGTGGTGAACGTGCTGCCCGGCGACAGCCGGAGATCGAAGGAGACCAGAATTCCGTTGACGGTGCCCGGCCTGTCGACCTTGGCCGTGCCGGACTGTTCGACGAACCGCTCCGTCGCCCGCGCGAAGTCGACGAACGCCACTTCGACCGGTGCGGCCAGGCGCGGCCAGCCGAGCACCGTACGTCCGGGCTTGAACATCACCCGCGGAACCGGCGCGGTGGCCAACGGGGTGAAGTCGATGTCGTACCACTGCCTGAGCCGCGCCGTGGTGGCTTCGGTGAAGTGGATCCGGTCGAGCTCGTCCGCCGGGATCTCCACCGGCGTCGCGTGGATCGCCATGGCGTGCGGAATGAGGATGCCGTCGGGCTTGAGCAGGCGTTCCCTCGCGTCGATGGAGAGCTCGAGCGCGTACTGCTCGAGCGGTTCACGCCCGATCGTCTCGCTCACCAGGATGTCGGCGGCTTCGGGCAGTTCCAGCTCGAAGGCGTCGCCGCGGAGCAGGGTGATGCGGTCGGCCATCCCGTTGCCGGCGAAGAGCGCCTCGGCCGCGTCCGCCATACGCCCGATCTCGAACGCGTAGACATGCCGCGCGCCCGCCTTGGCCGCCGCCAGCGCCAGGACCCCGGAGCCCGTACCCACGTCGACGACGACAGAGTCCGGCCGGACCGATTCCCGCAGCGCTTCGAAGTAACGCTGGGTCCGAGTGCGATCGTTCAGCATCTTCAAGTGCGATATCGGTAAGTCGAAGACAGGATGAAGTGGCCTCGTCGTCGCCATTCAGGTCTACCTTTCATCGCGTTCACTCCGGCCCTCCCGGGCCGTTTAACGCTCGCAGCCGTCATGCATCATCGCGACCGTCGCGTACTTCAACCACGACTCCTGCAAGATTGCCACGATCATCTACTGATGTCCAGTGCCGAATTAACCGGCGAAGGGCGCGATCATAAACTCGCCGGATTGGCCGGCGGACGTCCTCTCGCCATCTGGTAAGCGCCGCGACATCCCGCCGTTCGCGGCGAATTCTTCCCAGCTCAAACGAGAGCGGCGACCCGGACGTGCCGATGCCGATCAAATTCGAATGGTCGCGCGCACGGCGACGGGCAAATCAGTGGAGAAATCACTCCCCTCTCTCGACGAAACGGCATGTCGACCATTCATGGTCATCCGGGTGGAACGTATCCGGGGTGATGTGTCATCGCGCCTCAGCCTTCGCCGCGAAGGTCGCCGACTCGCTCGAACGCCTGCTCAAGCCGCCGCAGCCACCATCGCACGGTCGCGGCGGAAGGCTTGGGAAAGCCGTCGGGCTGGTGTCGCGCCTCGGACATCACAAACGCCACTTCGCCCATGACAGCGTGGAAGATCACCGCCAGGTCGAGCGCGAGGCCTGCCCGGTGACCGCCGTTGACTCTCTCCCACTCCGCCTCCAACGCCGCCCGTGCCTCATCACCGGCCCAGGCGGTGTTGGACAAGAACCACACGAAGTCCAGCTCCGCCGGGCCATGGCAGGCGAGCCCCCAATCCAGCGCAACGACCCTGCCGCCTTCGACACCGAGGTTGTCCGGCCGGTAGTCGCCGTGCAGAAGCGTGGCCGGCGCCTCGGCTGCGAGCGCACTCAACAGGGGCGCCGGGTCGGCGACCAGGCGCAGCACCGCGTCGGCTACCGCATCGCCGGCGCCGTCAGCGAACGACTCCCAGGCGGTGTTCAGGGTCTTGGGCAGCATGTCACGGCCGCGCCGCTCAATCAGTGGCCGCAAGGGCGAGAACAACCGCAGCCGGTCCGCCGGTGAGCACAGGACGGCACTCGGCCGGGTGTCGCGGAAGGCCCGATGCATCTCGGCGACGGCGGCGAGCAGGACGCTGCCGCAGGCGACCGGGTCGCCGTGTCTCACGGTGTCGAGCGCCCCGCTCACGTCGCGCATGACGATCACCCAACCGTCGTCAGAGGCGACGGCGTCGATCACCGGGGTCGTGATCTGCGCGGGAAGCCGGTCGTAGACACCCTCGACGAACAACCACCCCTCCCGCCCCTCGTCTCCGCTCGCCCGTGCCAGCCAGTCACGACCCGGCCGGATGTGCTTGATGACGACAGGCTCGCCGCTGGCAAGCCGCGCCCGCATCAACGTCGCGCCGGAGAATCCCCGGTGCGCCAGATCGCCGACGGAGCCGGCGACGAGCGACTTCGCGACCGGCTCGGGGAGCAGCCGCACCGGTTCTCTGGGCAGGGACGGGTAGACGATGTGCCGGGAGACACGGCCGTCGACCACGCCGATTCGGTGCAGGTACCGCTCCGGACGGCCGGTCGGTCGCACCGTACGCTGGACGTCGATGTCATATCCGCCCGGATGGACGTCGACCGAGAAGTAGGTCTCGACGCCGGGTCCCGGTGCTATCCGGGCCCAGCTCCGCTCGATGGCGTCCACCCCGACGGTGGTTTCCCGGTGACCCGTCACGTAGCTTTCCAGAACCGGCTCGGGCGCGTAGAAGGAGCGCAGCCGGGCGAAGGATCCCGTGGCCAGTGCGCCACGCAGCGCGGCCACGATCACGTCGGTCATCCGCCGATCTCCTCCGGAGTGCGCTCGTCACGGGTGCGCGTCGTCCTCACCACGTCGTCCTCACCACGCCGGCGTTTCCGGCACCGGAGCATGCCACGTGATGCCACCCGCCGTTCATCCGCTCGGAACCCTCCCGCGCCCGGCCGCCATCGAGATCGCCCGGCGCGACGGCTGGACGGTGGACGCGCCAGCCGCTCACGGCCGAGCCGGCGCGCCGCACCGCTGACACCCCCACGGTCACTGCGGGTCACGCTCGATGAGGTAGTCATCGATGATCAACGCGTCCATGCCGGTTCGCAGGAAGGTGCGAATGGCGTCCGCGGGCGTGTAGACGATCGGCTCGTCATAGGTGTTGAACGAGGTGTTGAGCACCAGCGGGATGCCGGTCAGCTCCTTGAACTCGCGGATGAGAGCGTGGTATCGCGCGTTCACCTCGGCGGACACGGTCTGCATGCGAGCCGTGCCGTCGACGTGCACGATGGCGGGAACGAGCGCTCGCTTGTCGGCCCGCACCTTGACGGCGAACGACATGAACCGGGTCGACAGCGACGGCCTGGCGAACTCGAACCAGTCCGCCGCCTCCGACTCCAGGACCGAGGGCGCGAACGGCCGGAAGTATTCGCGGTGCTTGGCGCGTACGTTGATCCTGTCCTTGGTGGACGGATTCCGCGGATCGCCGATGATGGAGCGGTTCCCGAGCGCCCGGGGACCCACCTCGGCGGCGCCCTGCATCCAACCGAGGACCTTGCCGTCGGCGACGAGCTCCGCAGCGGTACGCGGAGCGTCGTCCAGGCGGGTGGCCTTGACCGGCGCGGCCGCGATCGCGGCCTCGACCTGCGCCGGAGTGGGCGGCGGCGACCCGATGTACGGGTCGGTCATGACGAAGCGGCCGCTGACCCGCCCCTTCTGGCGCGCGACCAGCAGAGCCGCTCCCAAGGCGGTGCCGCCGTCATGCGCCAGCGGCTGGACGAAGACCCCGTCGAACGGTCCGTCGTTGAGCAGGCGGCCCATGCCGACACAGTTGAGCGCGACTCCGCCGGCCAGGCACAGGTTGGCCGAGCCCGTCATCTCCTTCAGGCGGCCGGCAAGGGTGAGAAGCACCTCCTCGGTCATCTCCTGCAGGCTCGCGGCGACCTCGGCGTACCGGTACTCGAACGGAGCGCCGGGTCCACCGGTCCGGCGGGGGCCGAACAGCTCCTCCAGCGGCTCGTAGTCCTCCACCCGGAAGCGGAAGGTGTCCAGGTCGACCGTGAACCCCCCGCCGTCCCGCTGGACGATCTTCTCGAACGTCTCCCGATAGCGGTCGGGCGGGGCGAACGCCGCCAAGGCCATGAGTTTCGGCGCGGAGTACTCGTCCAGCCCGACGAACTTCGCCAGCTTCTCCCACACAAAGCCGAGCGAGTTCGGGTAGACGACGGTGTCCAACGGTTCAATCCGGCCGTCACGGCCGTACGCGAGCAGCGCGGTCGAATGCTCGCCGATACCGTCGATGCTGAGCACCGCGGCCTCCTCGAACGGGGAGGCGAGGTAGGCGCTGGCCGCGTGGCTCATTTCGTGCGGCACCCAGACCCAGCGATCCCGGATGTCCGCGCCCAGCACCTTGGACACTTCGTCCGGAATGCGGTTGAGTCGCTCCAGCAACAACCGCTCACCGTCCGCATGACCCCAGGAGCCGGCGGTCACCGGCTCGTCCAGGGGCGGCTGACGCAGTGCCGGGTCGAAGGACGTGGCCACGTAGTCGACGTCCTCGGCGGTGATGCCGGCCCGCAGCATGCAGTCCCGCAGGGCTTCGACCGGGATCTCGTCGACCGTGTCGATGTCGGCCGGCTTGGCGTGCTTGCGGCGGTTGAAGCGCTCCTCCTCCGCGAAGGCCAGCACCTCGGCGCCGCGGACCACGCAGACCGACGACTCGTGGTAGACGGTGTTGATCCCGATGACGATGGGATTGCTTTTCAATGTCAAACTCCCCGGTGGTCGCGCTTCGTCGCCGCTGACACTCACTACCAACGCCTCCGGACCAAACCGACAGGAATGGCGTTGAGAGACATTGATAATCGAAGATTCATGCACGCCGGACATGATGTGACCGCCACTTCCGAAAGCGATCCCGGCGCAATTACCGACATTGACCGAATATCAAGCTACCTGACTGCAATAGGCCCCGCAACCACAGATTGCGAACTTCTTCCGAACGGTTGCCGAGCTACTTTGCACGATGATAGACAAAGGCTCCGGGCGACCTCAATCAAAGGGATCGGAAATGCGCGAAGCCGGGTTGTATATCGCCGTGCTGGGCATCGACGGCACAGGAAAGACAACCATGACGAGGATGCTGGCCGACGAACTGAAGCGGAGCGGCCATGAGGCGAAGGTCCTGAGCTGGCGAGAGGAGCTCGAGCTGGCAGAGCGGCCGAACACCCGAGAATCGCTTCGTCAACTGTGGGTCGAGTCGCTCCGGCTCGTTCACCTGGGAGTGGATCTGCCGCCGGCCCCCGCCTCCTACGATGAATTTCACAGCCAGCAGTGGGAGAAGCGGTACGCCGGCTCGAAATTCTCCACCAACGTGCCGGGCGGCCCCCTTGCGGCCGCCTGGCTGGAATGGGTGGGGCAGACATTGTTGATGCACGAGATCGTCAACCCGCATCGCGCCCGCGGGGTCCACGTCATCGACGAGAGCTTCAGTTTGAAGATGGCGTACAAAGAACTCCTGATCGCCGATCTGCTCAATGACGATCCGGCCCTCGCCGCGGAAATCGGCCGCGCCCGAGAGATCATCACGGAATTATTCAAATCCACCGCCCCCGACGTCGGCATCGTGATCAGCAGCTCCTCGGTGGATCAGGCGTACCGGTGGCGCATTCGGCAGGAGGGCGCACTGGGCAGCCTCGAAGATCTTGGCGCGGCGGCCGGCGCCCGCGGGCGCGACGGCTTTGTGCGCCTGCAGCAGGAGTGCGACTCCTTCTTCCGCCGCTTCGCCCGGCAGCCGAACTGGGTAGTGCTGGAGATGCAGGACGCTGCGCCGCCGGTCAACTTCGCGCGGCTTCGTGAGTTGCTCGCCGGCCATCCGGCCATCGGGAGTCTCCTGCACGACTCGTGAGGACACACAGCGTCCCCTCACCGCGGGCGCCGCCGCCCGGCCGGTCCACCTGGCCGGGTCTGCGGTTCCTGCAGGAAACGGGTACGGAATCGCAGCCGCGCGCCGTAGCCGTCCGGATCCTCGACGAGCAGCAGCTCGTGAAGCTTCCGCAGGGCGTGGTGCGGCACGCCGGGCCACATGTGGTGCACCGTGTGATAGCCGTCGTTGTGCGCGTGCAGGAGGAGGCGTTGCATCCGGCCCAGGTTCGAGATCGTCGCGTCGAAGACGGTGGTGGCGTCGGAGTAGACGTGCTCGGACGACTCCGCCAGGAATCTGATCACGGGAAGCACCAGCAGATAGGCGCCGAGCCAGGCGACCGCCGCGACGATGCCCTCGTGCGGTCCGGCCAGAGCCCAGAAGGGCGCCCCCACCGCGATGAGGGCCCAGCCCAGCGGCATCGCCAGACAGAGCCGATCGGCGCCGATCGCACGCAGCCAGCCGATCTGGTAGCGCGGCAGGCGCCGGCTCAGCCCCATCAGGAACGTACGCCAGTCGTCCCGGCGCATCGGCTCCAGGTCCAGTTCGATGTAGCGCTGCCGATCAGGATCTTGATTTCCGCCGAAACGACCGTGGTGCAGCAGATGCGAGGCACGGTAGTCGGCGACGATGATGCCCGCCGGCAACCCGCACAAGACGAAGGTCAGCACGTCGTTGGCCCGGCGACGGGTCCGGCTCAGGTTGAAGTGCGACCCCTCGTGGATCAGGCACTCAAGCGCCCGCAGGTTACGCCCGACGACGACCAGCCCGGCTGGGACGACGATCAGGCTCAGCGGCCACCAGCCGTTCGTCACCGTCCAGACGGTCGCCGCCAGGGCCAGGTAGATCACCAGATGATCGGCGAGCGCGGCCCCGATCGTGATCCAGCTCCGGTTGCGGTGGGCTGCCGCGATCGCCGATCTGAGCTCGGGTGGGGCGGTGTAGCCGCGGTGGTACGGCTTGGCGGACGGGGGTTCCGGGGATGCGGCCGGTAATCGGTTCTTGTAGATCGTGGAGGACATCACATCTCCTCTCCGTGAGACGGACGGCCGGCGCTGGGGGCGAGCGCCTGATCATCCCGGGCCGATGGGCAGGTCGATGAGGTAGGGCCGGCCGAGGGACCAGGCGAATTCCGCCGCTTCGGCGACGTCGGCAGGACTGGTGGCGCGGCATGCTTCCACGCCCATCGCCTCGGCCAGCGCGAGGAAGTCCACCGCCGGGTCGTCGACGTCCATGCCGACGAACGACATGTCGTCCCGCCCGGTCGTCCGGCGGAGGTTCCGCTTGAGCATCAGGTACTGGGCGTTGTTGACGACCGCGAAAACCACCGGCAGGCCCTCGTGCGCGGCCGTCCATATCGCCTGCGGGCTGTACATGGCCGACCCGTCGCCCACGACGCACAACACCGGCTCCCGTTCGTACGCCAGGGAGATTCCGAGGGCGGCCGGCATCGCCCAGCCCAGGCCTCCGCCCCGCGCCGCGAAGTAGCGTCCGGGACCGTCGGTTCGGTGGAGGGCGCGCACGTGCTCGTCGCAGGTCATGGACTCGTCCACGACGACGATGTCATCCGGAATCGCGCGGAGCAGGGCATGCACCGCCGCCTGCGGCGCCATCGGCGAGTCCGGATACCGGTCCAGCGCGGCCGCCTCGCGCTCGGCCCGGTTCGCCAGATGCGTCGTGGCCAGCCCCGCGGCCGACGTCGCCGCCCGGCCGGCATCGCCGCGCTTGCGTACTTCCGCGGCAAGCTTCCGCAGGGTGGCACGCAGGCCGCCGACCAGGCCGAGGCGAACCGGAACGAACCTGGCGATCTGGTGCGGGTCCTCGGCGATCTGGAGCAGCTCGACACCGGACGGCACCATCGGACCGGGATCGAAGCCGTACGCCATGAAGGCCCGGCCGCCCAGCACCAGTACCCGGTCGTAGCCGCGGAGCGTCTCCCGAATGTCTCCGGCCGTAAGGCCGATCTCACCGGCCCACAGCGGGTGCGTCGTCGGGAAGACGGTCGTGCCGTACAACGACGAGCCGAGCACCGCGACTCCCAGGGCCTCGGCGAGTTCCACCAGCGCTCCGACCGCGTCACCGGCGGATACGTCGTCGCCGGCCACCACCAGGATTCGATCCGGGGCGGTGCCGAGCAGAATGTCGAGAAGATCCTCCACGCCCGGCGCGGTGCTGTCCCGGATCACGGCCGACCTCGGGGTCCGGTCCGTGGCGGGCGTCTCAGCCTGTAGCACATCCGTCGGCAAGGAGACGAACACCGGGCCGCGTCGTGGCGACGCCGCGTCGCGGAAGGCGCGGCGCAGCACGACCTCCAGATCGTCGACCCGGCGGACCTCGTGCGCCCACTTCGTCACCGGCGCGGCGAGACCCGTCAGATCCCCGGACAACAGCGGGTCGGCCACCAGGTGACGCTGGTCGGCCTGGCCGGCGGTGACCACGATGGGGGAGCCCTGTACCTGGGCGTTCGTCAGATTGCCCAAGGCGTTGCCGAGCCCGGCCATCGCATGCACGTTGACGAAGCTGGGCCGGCGCGTGGCCTGAGCGTATCCGTCCGCCATACCGACGACCACGCTCTCTTGGAGGCCGAGCACATAACCCGGCTCTCCGCGGCGCGACAACGCGGCGACCAACGGCAGCTCCGTGGTCCCGGGGTTGCCGAAGACGTGCCGGACGCCCTCGTCGGCCAGCACGTCGACGACGAGATCGGCGCCGGTCATCGGTACGACTCGAGGGTTCCGCGACGACGGACGTCGAGTGTCGCGCAGTGGAAGCCGCCGCCGAAGGTACGGGCATGGCTCAGTGGCAGCGGCAGTACGTCGATGCCCTTGTCCTCCAGCTCTTTGATCAGACCGACCTGGCGCCGCTCCACCACGACAAGGTCGGGGCTGAGGCTGAGGAGGTTCATGCCGATCCAGACGGAGTTCACCGGCGCGGGCCCGGCGAAGCCGATGTCCACCAGTTCCGGGCACCAGATCTTGTCCCACGACGCGAAGATTTCCGGCAGGTTCTCCTCGGTCACGCGCTCCGGGTTCAGCAGCACCAGGCCGGGGCGCAGCGGCACGATGGTGGTGTCGACGTGCGCGGCGGTGTAGAGACCGCCGCAGGGGTGCACCGTGTACTGCGGACCGACCGCCTCCTGCAGCCATCGGGCGCCGAGCTCGTTGCCGCCGTCCGAGACGAGATAGAGCAGGTCGGTGCCGACGCGTAACACGTTGGCCGCGTCGAAGACCGGCTCCAGGTTCGCCAGCCGTTGTCCTTCCGGCAGCTCCGGGCGATAGGTCTCATCGGCCAGCCGGGGCCTCGGCGCCGCGATCCACCGGGCGCCGCTGTGGAAGTACTCGAGCATCAGATCGCGGTAGAGCGCCTGCTTCAGGGCCCGTCCCCGAATCACCATGGGCGCCTCGATGAGCAGATCGCCGACGACCAGCACGGTGTCGCGAGGGGCGTGGTCGTAATAGCCGTCCGTCTCCCACAGCGGGGTGCGCAGCACGGCGTCGGGATCGGACGGCGCCGGCCGGCGCACGGTTATCCCCAGACCGGCCAGGGCCGTGCAGAACTGTTCCAGCTCCTCTTCCGTCTGATCGACGACGTCCTTCGGGTACGGGCCGGACGGCAGGGCGGCGGGGTCGCCTATCTCGTGGTAGTCGATCGACAGGATGCTGCGCTCGGCACGTGGCACCCGGGCCCCGATCGCGGATCCGACGATGACTTCCTCCAACGGATCCCATTCGTTGTAGGCGCTGACAAGGCTCATACGTGCAGTCCTCCGGTCGCGTCGGCCGTGCTGACGGAGCCGGCGTGCTCGCCCCGATCCGGCAGCAGCGATGCCATCACGGGATGCGCTCTCAGCACGCCGAGAAGTCGGTCGAAGTTGTCCTGTGGCGGCAGGTCCTCCATCTCGAAGACGGTCCAGCCCGCCGACGCCGCGAATTCGCGGAAATAGGCGTCACACGTGGACTGGATCTCGACGAAGCCGTCCAGGTGCGCATCACCCCCGGCGACCGTCATCGACTCCAAGATGCCCAGCGCGCCCTTCTGGCGCATCCGCCAGCGGTACGCCTGCTCGATCGGCGAGGTGATGACCAGGCCGATGTCCGGCCGGCAGGTGGCGAACAGCCGGCTGAGAACGGTCTTCGCGGTGCCGATCTCGTCGGCCATGGCGGGATCGGCGTTCAGCCGGGAAGCGAGCAGGAGCTCGCGGAACGCCGTCTTGAGCCCGAAGCTCTCATCCACCACATGCACTCCGGCCGCGAGGTTCGGGATCACCGACTCGTGGCGCAGAAGCACCTGGCCGACCCATTCCAGCCAGGCGGCGGCCAGGGGGCCCACGGGAACGTTCGCCGCGACCGGCGTGTCGCGGAGCCGCCGCTCCCAGTCCTCGCCGTCGAACTCCACGTACGACGGCGGCGGCACCAGTTCCTCGACGCCCAGATACAGCAGCCGAAGTGATTCCACCCAAAGCTCCTGCAGGGCGTGCCGAGTGTTGGTCCGGCTCGCCTCTCTCAGCTCGCCGCGATAACTGAGTTTCTTCACCGCATGGCCGTCCGCCGACAGCAGCTCGGACAGCATTTCGGCCATCGTCGACTTGCCCGTTCCGTCGATGCCGAGCATGGCGACGTGAAGGCCCCGATCTGGCACGCGCGTTCCTCTCCCGCGTGAATCTCCGGCATGGTCAGTCGTGCTCGACGGCCAGCCCTCCTAAGCTGCCGTGTTCACCGAGCCGGCGCGCCGCTTCGAGCAGCATCGGCAGTGGTTTGCAGAAGGCGAAGCGCATGAGCGTTCCGGCCTGCTTCGGCTCCGCGAAGAAGTCGCCCATCGGCAGGGCGGCGACTCCGGCTCGGCGGATCAGCCGCTTGGCGAAGGGCCCCATGGCGGACGGCGTCGCGCCCCACGGCGCCACGTCGGCGACCACGAAGAAGCCGCCCGGCGCGGCCCGCGGCGCGAGCCCCGCTTCGGCGAGCGCGGCGGACAACACGTCCCGGCGGTGCCGATAGTCGGCCCGCAGGTCGGCGAAGTACCCGGTTCGCCCGGCCCACCTCAGTCCCCCCGCCACCCCGGCCTGCAGCGGCGTCGGCACGGCGAAGGTGAGATGGCGGTGGTGGTGCTGGATCGCATCGCTGACCGCCTCCGGCGCGAGCACCCAGCCGACCCGCCATCCGCCGACAGCGAGCATCTTCGAGGCCGACGAGCAGACCACCGTGCGCTCCCGCATGCCCGGATAGGCGGCGATGCGGACGTGGGGGCCGTCGTAGACGTGCTCCTCGTAGACCTCGTCGCTGACGACGTACAGGTCATGCTCGACGGCCAGCCGGGCGAGCTCCGCACCGGCACGTTCGGACAGTATGTATCCGGTGGGATTGTGCGGCGAGTTCAGCAGGATGGCCCGGGTCGCGGGAGTGACGGCACGCCGCATCCCCTCGATGTCGAGCTCGAAGCCGCCGTTCCGGTCGGCCATCGGGACAGGGACCAGGCGCGCCCCGGCCAACCGGGCGACCCCCGGGTAGCTGTCGTAGAAGGGCTCGGGAGTCAGGACCTCCGATCCCGCGGGAGCTACCGCCAGCAACGCCACGGCGACCGCTTCGGTGCACCCGATCGTGACGGTGATCTCGGTCGTGGGGTCGTAGTTCAGACCCGCGGCCGCGGCCCGCTCGGCCAGCACCTCCCGCAGCTCGGCGAGACCGAACAGGGAGGTGTATTGAGTGTGTCGCAGAAGACCTTCATCGATGGCCTGCTCCGCCACCGCGGCAGCCCGAGCGTCCTGCGGAAAGCCCTGCGCGAGATTGATGGCGTCCAGTTTGGCGGCGAGCGTCATGACCTCGACATAAATGTCAGGGCCGGGGATGGATGGAGTTCGGTAGGTTATTTCGCGCATGACTTCCGTACCCCCTCTTCGCGCAAGCCGCCATCGACCTATTCAAATCGAGACGGGCGCGGGTGGAAGATGTCAGCCGATCTGCACATAAACCGCGAATGAACATAACATTAACGAGTAGATACGGTCAAGTAACCAGTCAAGGGATGAGTGCCGACTTGATCACGCGACGTCGGTCCATCGCCTCATAGGCCGCCTGCGCGTCATCCAGGCGGAACGAGAAATCGACGAGAGACGCCAATCGGTCCAGCTCCGACGACATCGAGTCAATAATTCCCGGCAGGTAATGCCGGGCCGGGGTCACCCCGCCACGCAGAGTCAGATTCCGGTCGAACACGTTAATCATGGAGATGACGCTGTCACCCACCGGCAACCCCACCCAGGAAAGCAGGCCACCGTCCCGCACGCAGGCCAGGGCGGTGTCCAGGGCGGCCTGGGTGCCGACGCACTCGATGACCGTCGTGATCTCTCCCGCGAGTCTTCGTGTCTGCTCGCCGGCCGAAACCGCGTCGCCCTCGGCGAGGAGCACATGAGTCGCGCCGAACGAACTGGCGACCGCCAGCCGATCCGCGTGATGGCCGACCACGGTGATGGCGCCCGCCCCGGCCCGGCTCGCCATCAGCACCGTGGCGAGGGCGACCGGACCGTCCCCGACGATGGCCACCGAGGAGTCACCGGTGATCTCGCCGTTGGCCACCGCGTGACAGGCGGTCGGCAGCACGTCCGCCGCGAGCAGGTAGCGGAAAAGCTCCTTGTCGTCGGAGGGGGCGGGCACGCGGACCAGATTGGCGTCGGCGAAGGGAACCGTGATCGCCTCGGCCTGGGCGCCGCCGCGTCCCGGCGCCCCGCCCCAGAAGCCGCCTGCCGGGCAGGACGACGGCAGTCCGCGCCGGCACGCGGCGCACGTGCCGTCCGCGTAGTTGAACGGCGCCACCACCGCGTCGCCGACCCGGAAATTCTCGACCTGCGTGCCGACCTGGCGCACCACACCCACGAATTCGTGTCCGAGCGGCGCGCCCCGCTCCACCGGGTCGATTCCCCGGAAGTACCACAAGTCGGATCCGCACACACCGGCGGCGACTACGCCGACCACCGCATCAGTGGGGGCACTGAGGACCGGATCGTCGATTTCGTCGACCACCACCAATCCAGCCCTGTCGAATACGACAGCACGCATCACCCGCCACTCCTTCTTATACGCTTGGCTGACACTCCCGAGACGAAAGGTTTGGTCATGGTCGAGATCCCCCAGGACCTGCCGATTTTCGAACGTGACGCGGTTCGCATCGTGCTTCGCGACACCGGCGACCGCATCCTGCTTTTTCACACTCACGAACTGACCGCGCCGGAACTCGGCCAGTGGTGGGAACTACCCGGAGGCGGCATTGACGAGGGCGAGACCTACCTGGAAACCACGGTGCGGGAACTGCGTGAAGAGACCGGCATCATCATTTCCCCCGAACAGGTCAGGCCACCGAACTGGAGCCGGACCGCCTCGTTCCGGCACCGCGATCGACGGCATCTCCAGCATGAGGTCGTGGTCGAGGTGCGCCTTGACCGCCCAGGCGACCTGATCGACGAGGCCGGTCGCCTCGACTACGAGCGCGATGACTACTTCGACTTTCGCTGGTGGCCGATCGCCGAAGTGGTGGCCAGCTCCGAACAGTTCTATCCCCGCAGTCTTCCCCAATTGCTGACTGGCTTCCTGGCCGGGGAGAAGCTCAGTGAGCCGTTCGAACTCTGGTCTTGACCGCTTATAGACGCCGCAGATCCCAGACCACGACAGCCGGCAACCCGAGATAGGCGGCCAGCGTCGCGTCCGGCACCAGCGACATAGCGGTCCGCTTGAGCGCCAGGTGGCCGGCTTCGTATCGCGGCTCGTGGAGCCGTCGCACTTCGAGGCCGGCCTCCTGGAACGCGGTCAGAAAATCGTTGTGCAGATGGCTGTGATTGCGGGCGAAGCCACGCACTCCCTGGTCCAGCTTGACGTGCGCCGCGCCCCCGAGAATCGACATCAGGGGGTTTATGTCGGAAACGATGACACGGCCACCCGGCCGGGTCACCCGGGCCAGCTCGGCCACCGGCTCTAGGAGCGAGGGGCAATGGTCCAGCGCCAGACCGCAGACCACCAGGTCGAACGACCCGGACTCCAGGGGAAGGTCGGCCAGGTCGCCCGTCCGCCAATCCACCTCGGGAGACTGCTCCTTGGCCTTGGCCAGCATTTCCGGAGAGAGATCGACGCCGGTCACCCGGTGGCCCAGCTCGACCAGCTTGCGAGCGTGCCGACCGGTGCCGCACGCCGCGTCCAGAGCCCGGCCCGGCGCCGCCTGCTCCAGCAGAGACCAAACCACAGGTTCCTCGATCGGGCGGATCGGCCGGCTGGCGTCGTCGTAGGTGTCCGCCCAGGCTCGATACAGAGCCTCGACGTCCAGTTCGCGCACCGGAATGCGCTCATCGACGGCGGTGTTCCCCGCGTCCGCCAGCCACCGAACCTCGTCGATGCGCGCTTCAACCGTCTTGTCGTCGCCGTCGTTCATCCCGCGCAGCAGGGCCAGACCCTCGATACCGAGCAGCAACTCGCGCAACTGCATATGGCCACTGACAGCGGTAGAACGTACTGAATCCACGGATCAGCCCCCTCTGATGGTGAAGTACGTATCAACTATAGGTGAACAATAGGTATACATCGCAACCCCCTTGATTTCCGCTCGAGGGCTCGATCCGAGCATGGCAAAGGCCAGTTGACCTGGGGTTTCGCAGCAGACTGCATCACATCGCGCAGGCGAAAAGAGCCATGACTCAGACCTTTACTGAGTTACGGACATCCTGAATTCCCCGGCCTGCGATAACTTCGCCCAGACGAGCCGGCGAACCATGGATCCGCCCCTTCTGCAGTCAGGTTTCGTTATCTATAGTCGATTCCGTGCCGGATCCGGTGAGGGCCGATGACGCACGGTCCCGAACGGTGGGACTGGATGAACTGTTCGGCCGGGTGGCCGGCCGATTCGGCCGGGTGGAGCCCCGCCGTCAGGCGCGCGCCTACCTGGTCGGGCTCCTCGCGCCGGTGGAGCGCAAGAACGGCTGGCAACTGGCGGAGGCCGCCGGTGAAGCCCGGCCCCATCGCATGCAACGACTGCTGAACGACATGCGCTGGGAGCACCGGGAAGTACGCGCCGATCTGCGGGATTACGTCGTCGAGCACCTCGGGGGACCCGATGGGGTGCTGGTCGTGGACGAGACCGGATTCCCGAAGAAGGGGGACCAGTCCGCGGGGGTGCGGCGTCAGTACTCCGGCACGGCCGGGAGGGTGGAGAACTGCCAGCTGGGAGTGTTCCTGGCCTACGCCTCCGCACGCGGGTGCGCGCTGATCGACGCCGAGTTGTACCTGCCCGAAAGCTGGATCGGCGACCCGGCGCGATGCGCGCGAGCCGGCATCCCCGAGCAGACGCGGTTCGCCACCGAATCCGACTTGGCCGCCGCCATGCTCGACCGGGCTCTGGACGCCGGCGTCCCGGCCGGGTGGATGACGGCCGACGAGACCTACGGCGATGACCGCGAATTCCGCCGCCACCTGGAGCACCGCCGGATCGGGTATGTGCTGGCCGTGCCGGGGAGCCGATCGATCGGCCCCGGCGACACCGGCCCGCGCTTCGACACGGTGACCGCTGACGCGCCCCCGCGGGCATGGAAACGCGTCTCGGCGGGCCGAGCCGCCGAAGGTCTCATGTACGACTGGGCCATGGCGACCCTGCCGCCATGGCCCGGCGACCCTCCCGGCGACCCTCCCGGCGGGCAGGACGCGTGGCAGCGGTGGCTCCTGATCCGCCGGACTATCGCCGACCCCCGGGACCTGGTGTACCACCTGTGCTTCGGCCCCACGGGCACCACCATCGAGCAGCTCGTCCGCGTCGCCGGCGCCCGCCGGGCGGCAGAGGAGTGCCTGCGCGCCGCCAAGAACGAGGTCGGCCTGGACCACTACCAGGTCAGGCGGTTCGACGGCTGGCACCGGCACATCACCCTGGCGATGCTCGCCCACGCGTACCTGGCCGTCTCCGCCGTCCACGCCCGGAGAGCCCGTGCGGCCCGGTCCCCCTCACACCGGCCGGAGTCCGCCGTCTCCTGGCACCTGTGAGCACCCCCGCCGGGAAGACGGCGGCTCCGCCACGACACGTTCACGATCCATGTCACGAAACCCGGTTGTAGTACCGGCCCCTTCGGGGGATGTCCGAGCCCCCGGCTGAGGCCCACGGACCCTCACGGCCGCTCGATCTGTGGCGCGGCGCCCACTACGCCGACGCCCTGCTCACCCCGTCGGTGACGGTGGAGGCGGCGAGGCCGGACGAGCAGCGTGTCGGCGGACATCTGTACGTCGACGTGTTGGGGTCGCGAGCAGCGGAACCCCCTGCGACCAGGCGATCTACGGTGCGGTGCGCCCTGTGCGAGATGCCGGGTGTCCCGGCCCGCACCGCCGGTGGTGCTCGCCGTGCGGCGGGCCGAGCGGACGGGCGAGACCGGGGTGCGGTTCGTGCCGCTCCAGCCAATGCGTGGTCGACCGGGTCGCCCGCTCGATCATGTCGGCCGTACCGCGGAAGTCGACGGGCAGCACCTCGACCGGGCACAGCGGCGGCAGCACGTGCAGCCGGGTCCGCCGCCTGTTCTGCCTGATCGAGGCGCTGATGCGCTGCTCACTGAGCAGGTTGTAACCGTGCAGGGCCATGGCGATGGCCGTCGACGGCGCGGCCGGCAGGTGGCAGGAGAATCCGGGTGCCAGCAGGTACACCTCGTCGGCGCCCGCCTCCACCGCGTAGTCCAGCGTGGTCAGGTCCGCGACGCCGCCGTCCATGAGCACGCGGTCCCCGATCGTCACGGTGGGATACAGGGCCGGGATCGCGGTGCTGGCCAGCAGGGCCGGCAGCGCGGGTCCCCGCGACAGGACCACCGGCCGCCCCGTCCGCACATCCGCGGTGAGCACCGACAGCGGGGTCGCCGTCTCCTCCAGGGCGTGGATCGGCAGGATGCGTTCGAGGAACCGTCGCAGGGAGGAGTTGTCGAACAGGTAGTTGCGGCGGCCGAGCGCGGCCGCGGCCAGTGTGGCCGGATTGAGCGGAAAGGCGTAGTTGAGCACGCCCAGTGCCTGCAGGGCTCCCCGCAGGGGATGGAAGGGCAGGTTTCCCGTCAGCGTGCGGAGCACGTCGGGCCCGCTCACCGGATACACGTCGTGGCTGCTCACCGACAGCCACAGCCGGGCCAGCTCCTCCACTCCCGCGGCGTCGGGACGGGAGGCGTAGTAGGCGCCGTTGAGTCCCCCGATCGAGGCGCCCACCACCATGTCGGCGCGGATCCCGTGAGCGGTGAGCGCGCGGAGCATGCCGACCTGCGCGGCCCCCAGGCTGCCGCCTCCCCACAGGATGAACGCCGTCGTCATCGGCCGTTTCCCCACGCTCTCCCGGCCCCGGTCCCACTTTCTACCCGTATGCCCTTGTTTCACCCGCGTCCGAAGAGGTGAGGGTTACGTGAGACGAGGGACTTTCACCGAGCGCTTGTTTATCCTGCCGGGGGCGACAGTTGAAAGGCAGGAATCCCCCCGATGGCCTATGCCGACAAGATCTCTCCCATTCTCCGCGCCACGCTCGAGCTCCTGCGTGAGGCCGGACGGCCGCTGCGACCCGAAGAGGTTCGCAAGGAAGTCGAAGGGAGAGTGACGATACCCCCGGAGCTGCGGGGGCCCAACGCGCACGGCCAGGAACGGTGGTGGGCGCAACTGGGCTTCCGCACGGGAGAGGCCGCGTCTCTCGGCTGGATGACGAAACGGAACGGCTGGGCGATCACCGACGCCGGTGTCCGCGCGCTCGACGGCTTCGAGGGCACCGAGCTCTACCGCGAACTGGCGCGGCAGTACCGGGCGAGGAGGCTGCCGCCACAGGGTCGTGTCTACAGCGACCCCCGCTGGAACGTCGTCCTGGAGGCCCTGGAGCGCCTGGAGCCGGGCCACTGGACCACGTATGGCGACCTGGCGGCCCTGGTGGGCATGTCGGCGCAGTCGGTGGGAGGCTTCATGGCCGAGAGCGCCGACACGGGCCATGCTCATCGGGTCCTGCAGTCGGGAGGGCGGATCTCTCCGCAGTTCCGCTGGCTGGACCCGGAACGGACCGATGATCCGCGTGAGGTGCTCGAGAAGGAAGGCCTGACCTTCGACCACGCCGGCCGGGCCGACCCGCGGCGGCGCGTCACCGCCGACCGGTTCCGTACGATGCTCGCCCAGACCGGCGTCGATCTCCCGCCCGTGGGCGGTCCCCAGCCTCCGCCTCCGCCCGACCCGACTCCTGCCGCGTTCGAGCAGTTCCAGCAGAACCTCGAGTACGCCCGGCAGCTCGTCGACGGCGGGCGCAACCTGGAGCGGCTCGGGGTCGGCTCCTTCGACGTCACCGACCTCTACCGCGCGGCCTGGACCCAGGCCGTGGCGGCTCTCGACCACTGGATCACGCGCGAGATCGTCGACCGGGCCGTGGCTCTTGCCCTGGCTCCGCATGTGCCCCGTCCTCCCAGATTCGACAATCTGAACATCCCCGTCCAGCTGTTCGAGCGTGTTCACTATCGCGGCGAACCTGTCGGGGAGACCTTCCGCGCCCACTTGGAGCGGCATTTCGCGTTCATGACCTTCCAGAACCCGGAGAAGATCAAGGAAGGGTTCGCCTACGTCAGCACGGTGAATCTGTGGGTGAAGGTCGCCGAGGTCCTGACCGGGCAGGACGCCAAGAATCCGATCACCGCGGACGGCGTCCGCGCGAGGCTGCGAGAGATCGCCTGGCGCAGGAACAACATCGCCCACACCGCCGACCACGATCCGGTACGCCCCGGGCAGAAGGCCCCGATCACCGCAGACGAGGCGGAGGCGACCATCGAGTGGCTCGAAACGATGGCCATCGCCATCCAACTGGCCCTCGGCGACACCCTTCCCGCCCCGAGCCCCGACAGTGCGGGCGAGATGCGAGGCGCCCCTTCGGCAGAAGGGGCAGGACAGGCCGCCGGCTCCCGGGTGAAGCGCACGTGGGACGAGCCCGGCTTCCTCCAGGCCGTCGAGCGGTACTGTCCCGCCGACGTTCGCGAGACACTGCTGGCCGTCTACCGTCACGCCGAGAGCCACCCGTCCTTCCACGAGTACTACTTCGGCGAGGGCGAGTATCCGTCGGTGACCGCCTGGTTCAATCTCGGCTCGGACACGGCCTCCGTGTGGAGCATCTACACGAGTCCGGCCAAGTCGGTCCTGGCTGTCAATTTCGGGTCCATCCGCAACCACGGCGCATCAGAAGAACGGATGGCACAGCTCGCCGAGAGGCTCGGCGTCCTTCCGGGATCGGCCCGTCTGCGCGACCAGCTCGAACCCGCCGGCTACGCGAAGTACCCCTCGCTCCAGCCGGCCGCCCTCGCGCGTCCGGAGTCCCGAGAGGTCATCATCTCGGCCCTGAACGAGTTCCTGACCGGCGAACCACCCCACTGACCGCTGCGAGCAGCACCACCGGCAGGGCATCCCGGGCCGTCTCCTGACGCCACAGCCCCGAACCCGGAGAGGACGATCAGGCGTGGCCGCCAGGAGGCGGCCCGCGTACGCCTCGCGCCTGCGGCGCACGTGGTGGCGCCTTCCCCTCGTTCCTCAGCGAAGCATGTCAGGCCTGGCCGCACTCGCCTCGGCCCCGTTCCGGGACTGACACGTCTTACCTCGCGGCTATTTCTGTCAGTTTGACAAAAAGATAGTCTCTGCCGCATGACCGAGGACCAATGGGTGCCGCCCGTCGTTCTCCTCGCGGTTGACCTGGTGATCCTGACGTTGCGCCAGTCGAGCCTGCACGTGCTGCTCGTCGAGCGCGGTGTCGAGCCGTACAAAGGTGCTCTCGCGCTACCCGGCGGATTTCTCCAGCACGCCGAGGAGGACATCACCGCCGCGGCCCGCCGGGAGCTGTCGGAGGAGGCCGACCTCGACGTCGAAACCCTCAGCCTTGAGCAACTGGGCGTGTACGGAGACCCGGGTCGCGACCCGCGTGGCCGCGTGGTGTCCGTGGCGTACCTGGCCATCGCACCCCGCCTGCCGGAGCCGACCGCGGGAACGGACGCGGCCGACGCAGGATGGCAGCCCGTCGAGCACGTGTTCTCCGGCGATGTCGAGCTCGCTTTCGACCATCGGCGCATCATCACGGATGGCGTAGAACGTGCTCGCGTCAAGCTTGAACATTCCTCCCTCGCCACGGCCTTCTGCGGACCGACGTTCACCATCACCGATCTGCAGGACGTGTACGAGGCGGTCTGGGGGATCCCACTCGATCCCCGGAACTTCTATCGCAAGGTCCAGAAGACCGAAGGGTTCATCGTCCCGGCAGGGACAGCCCGCAAGGCCACCACTGGCCGGCCGGCCCGGCTGTTCCGAGCCGGTCCGTGCACAGTCCTCTATCCGCCGATGGTCCGGCCCGCCGAACCGCCGAACGCAATGGAGTAGGACAGTGAGCGACCGCCCGATCGTGATCCTCACCGCGCTGGACCTGGAATATCAAGCGATCCGGAGAAAGCTGCTCGACCCGGAGCTACACCGCCATCAGCAGGGCACCCGTTTCGAGGTCGGTCGTCTGAACGGCGACCGCTGCCGTCTGGCCCTGGCCCATGTCGGGACGGGCAACCAGTCGGCGGCCGTGCTGGCCGAACGGGCCATCGCCGAGTTCGCCCCGGCCGCTCTGCTGTTCGTGGGCGTGGCGGGCGCCCTCCAGTCTCACATCGCTCTCGGGGACGTCGTTGTGGCGACCCGCGTCTACGCCTATCACGGGGGAACGAGCGAGGACGACGGACTCAAGAGCCGCCCTCGCGGTTGGGATACCTCGCACGCTGCCGATCAACTCGCGCGGCACATCGGCCGCATCGGCGCGTGGACGCGTGATCTCCCCGATCCCGGCCATGTCCCGCAGGTGCATTTCGGCGCGATCGCGGCCGGTGAGGTGGTCCTGAACTCCAAGGTGTCCGGACATGCCCGATGGATCCAGCAGAACTACAACGACGCTTTCGCTGTCGAGATGGAAGGCGCCGGTGTGGCCCAGGCGGGACATCTGAACGGCGCACTGCCTGTGGTCGTCATCAGGGGCATCAGCGACCGGGCCGACGGAACCAAGGAGGTGACGGACCGCGAACGGTGGCAGCAGCGGGCCGTGGCCAACGCCGCGACGTTCGCGGCCGCGCTGGCCGAAGAGATCGCCGCCGAGGACCGGGACGGCGGCTGGCTACCGAAGGCGGCGGCGAGAGGAACCAGGATGCCGGAGCAGGGAACGACGTACAACATCGCACGTGACAACGCCCAGGTCGGCGTTCAGGCCGGCGTCGTGCACGGCGGCGTCCGGTTCGGCCCAGACCCGCGTCAGCCGGTCGACCTGGAGCAGGCGCTCGCCGCCTTCCGCGCCCGGCTGGAACGGACGCGCGCGGACGGCCGCCTGGACGAGGACACCTACGCAGCGGCCGAGGCCGAGCTCACGGTGGCGGACGAGGCTCTGCGGTCGAAGGCGCCGGAGCGCAAAAGCAGGCTGACCCTGGCGCTCAAGAAGCTGCGGGGATTGATCAGCGATGTCGGCGAGCTGGCGGCGGAACTGGCGGCCGTCATTGCCCTCGCGCAGGCCCTGTCATGACGCCGCCGCAGAACACCGCGACGAACTCCGCCACCGATTCCGCGCATGTCGACGTGCAGGCGGCCGTCGTACACGGCGATGTCAACCACTACAAGATGTCGCTGAATCCGTCGCCTCAGGAGAAGTTCGAGACCGGCGCGCGTTTCCTCGAGGGCGGCGCGGCGGGCCGGGCCTTGCGGCTCATCGACGAGGCACTCGCATCCGGCTACCTCACGAACCGGCTGTGCTTCTACTGGCTGCTCGCCATGGTCAGCGGCAGGACCCGCCGGGAGCTGTCCGCCCAGGAGGCGGCCCGCCTGCGAGACTCGGACCGCTTTCTCCCGCTCACCGGCGACGACTCCTGGGCCGACGGCGTGCGAACCGTCCGCCGGCTTCTGGACGCGGCGGAGAAGCCCGACGCGGACGTCCGCAGTCTGATGGCGGAGCTCGACGGGCTCCGCCCGGCTCAGCGGACCATGATCCTGCGCCATATGGAGCTGTTCCTCGACGGGCCGATCAAGGACCAGATGTGGCGTCTCACGCTGCGGGACGCCTGTGAGCAGCAGAAGGCCGGCAGCCGCGAGCACCGGGTCTGGAAGTTCTTCCAGCCGGAGCCGGCCGATCCACAGGTGCGGCAGCCCGAGCAGGAACGGGTTCCCGTTCCGACGTGGCTCAAGGCGGTGGCGGGGACGGTCGCGTCCGTCACGGGAACCGCGCACATCGGCCTGCTGCTGGTGCAGGGCGGCCGGATCTCCGCTCTGTTCGCCTATCTGCTTGGCATCGTCGGGGCCTGTGTCGCCGCCCCTGCCGGCCTGGAATGGCGCTTCCGTTCGGGGCGGCGGCGGGAGATGGACGAGGCGTACGCGCCGACTCCACGCCCCAGGACCGACACGCCCCCCGATCGCTTCGCGCGGAGAGTCGACCATCGGTTCGCGTACTACCTCGTCAAGTACATGCCGAACGGGATGGACCGCGAAGTGTGGCTCACGTGGACGGCCGGCATCCGCAGGCGCATGCGCGACGAGGTGGCGGACGCGTATCGCGACACGGGTATCAAGGTCGAGGCGTTCAACTAGCTGATCCGCCATCGAGCCGGTGCGGTGGCGGACCGATGGGCGGAGGGCACGCTGTGGAGCTACCGTCACGAACTTGCCACTCCTCCGCGCACGATGGCGACGGCCGTGCTCGGCGCGATGGCCTTCGCCGCCGGAGGGGCCTGGGCGGTGAGCGGCGCGGTGCGGACCGGCGGGCCGGCCGGGATTGCGTCGGTCGTCCTGGCCATCGCGGCCGGCTGGATCGCCGAGCGCGCCTGGCTGCGGATCGCCCTCGCGCGGCGCCGGTTCATCGCCGACACGTCTGATGCCGAGAAGCTGTCGGCCGAGTGCGCGGCGGCCTACGTCCGTTGGAAGCACCGGCTCGCCGACAAGCCCGACGACAGAGAGATGGCCGCCTGGCTGGACTGCGATCGCAAAGTGCTCCTGAACGAGGCGCTGCGGCACTACCGGCTCAAGATGAGCGACGTCGTCGCCTACGCCTTCATCGAGGCGCGGAGCGGTTCCGCGACCCGGGCGCGGGTATCAGGCGGACCCTGGCGGTACCGGAAGTACGAGATGATGATTTTCCTCATCACCGCCGACGGGGTGCGGCAGTGCAACGCCAGGCTTCACTTCGCGGACGGCACCTTCCACGATCGGAATCGGCTGAACTACCGCTTCGAGGCGGTCACGGCCGTCCACGTGCGGCAGTCGGACGACAACGCGCACACCTTCGAGCTCTCCCTCATCGACGGCCAGAAGATCCCCGCTCAGATGATCGGGCCGGAACCGGAGGAACACCAGCAGTCCGAGGATCCCGAAGAGATCTCCGAGGTATCGCTGGACGCGGCCGGGCTGCGCCACACTCTGCATGTCCTCGAGGGTGTCGCGGCGGAGGGCAAGGCGTGGATGACCCCCGAGCGCCGCCGCGGCGCGACCAGCCTGGATGACCCTGAACGTCCCGCCGCGTAGGCGGGCTGGGAGACAGCGGTTCCGCCGGCGGCTGGAACGGCAGCCGCCGGCAGAGATCGGACGTGCACCTCATCGGATCGCTCTGCCCGCCGAGCAATCGGCCCCGCAGCCACCGCTAACGGACGGGGAGGCCGGTGACGGCGCGGCCGATGATGAGGCGCTGGATCTCCGACGTGCCCTCGAAGATCGTGAAAATCTTGGCGTCGCGGTGGAAGCGCTCGACCGGGTGCTCGCGGGTGTAGCCGGCCCCGCCGAGGATCTGGATGGCCTGCTCGGTCGCCCAGACGGCGGTCTCGCTCGCGACCAGCTTGCTCATCGAGCCTTCGGCCTGCTCGAACCCCCGGCCGTTGCGGGCCGTCCACGCGGCCCGCCAGGTCATCAGCCGGGCGACGTCCACCCGGGTGGCCATGTCGGCCAGCAGGAACGCGACTGCCTGGTTCTCCCCGATCTTGCGGCCGAACTGCTCCCGCTCCCGGGCGTAGTCGCGGGCGTACTCGTAGGCCGCGCGGGCGACGCCGACGGCCATGGCGGCGACGAGGGGGCGGGTGGTCTCGAAGGTCCGCATCGCCGCCTGCCCGCCGGACCGCGCGCCGGCGCGTGCCCGGGCGAGCCGCTCGTCCAGCTTCTCCTTGCCGCCCACCAGGCACCGTCCGGGCACCCGTACGTCGTCCAGGACGACCTCGGCCGTGTGTGAGGCGCGGATGCCGTGCTTCTTGAACTTCTGGCCCTGGGACAGGCCCGGCGTGCCGGGCGGCACCACGAAGGACGCCTGCCCCCGGGTGCCCAGGGCGGGGTCGACCGAGGCCACGACGACGTGGACGTTGGCGATGCCGCCGTTGGTGACCCAGGTCTTCACGCCGTTGAGGACCCACTCGTCCTTCGCCTCGTCGTAGACGGCGCGCGTCCTGATCGCGCCGACGTCGCTGCCGGCGTCCGGCTCCGAGGAGCAGAACGCGCCGAGCTTGACGTCGCCGGGAGTGCCGAACATCTGGGGCAGCCACTCCCCCATCTGCTCGGGGGTGCCGTTCGCGGCGATGGAGGCGGCGGCCAGGCCGGTGCCCACGATCGACAGGCCGATGCCGGCGTCGCCCCAGAACAACTCCTCGAACGCCACGGGCAGGCCGAGCCCCGACTCCTCGAACCACTGCTGGGCGAAGAAGTCCAGCGAGTACAGCCCGATCTTGGCGGCCTCCTCGATGAGCGGCCAGGGCGTCTCCTCGCGCTCGTCCCATTCCGCACCGGCGGGGCGGACGACGTCCCGGGCGAACTCGCGGACCCAGCCGCGCAGTTCGCGGAGGTCGTCGCTCAACTCGGGGCAGAAGGTCATCGGGGGCTCTCCTCTCCTGAAGTGTTACCAACGGTAACACCCGAGGAGCCGGTCAGCGCAGCCGGGAGGCGTATTGGGGGACCGTCGCCATCGGCGGGCGCTCGGCCACCCCGACGTCCCGGGTCACCGGGCGGTGTCCCGCCGGGCCGCGTTCGAACTGGACGAGCCGCGCGGACGGCTCGTGCAACGGGACGATCTTGTTGTGACGCTCCAGCCGCGCCCAGGCGGTGTGCATGATCTGCCCGGCCATCCCGCCGAGCGCCTCGGTCGACTGGTGGGAGTGGACCCGGCGGCCCAGGTCGACCTGCGCGAGCGCGTCGAGCCCCACCAGATCCAGCAGGTCGATGAGGAGTCCCAGCTCCACGCCGTACCCGGTGACGAACGGCACCCGTTCCAGGACCGCGCGGCGGCCGGCGTACTCCCCCGCGAGCGGCTGCACGAACCCGGCGAGCAGCGGCCAGTGCAGGTTGAGCAGCGGCCGGGCGACCAGCTCGGTGACCCTGCCCCCGGCGTTCGGCTCCGCCGCGCCGAGCAGCGGCCTGTCATAGCACGCCTTCACGTATCCCACCGCGGCGTCGGCCAGCAGCGGCCCCAGCAGGCCGGTCACGAACGAGGTCCGGAACTCGCGCAGATCGGCGTCGACGAACACCACCAGGTCGCCGGTCGTCACCGCGAGGGACTTCCACAACGCCTCGCCCTTGCCGTCGTAGCGCGGATCGTGCAGCTCGGGCAGGATCTCGTCCTGCGCGAAGACCTTCGCCCCGGCGCGTAAGGCCCGGGCCGCCGTGTCGTCCGACGACCGGGAGTCGATCACGACCAGCTCGTCCACCAGCGGCACGGCCTCGACGAGGTCGCGCCGCACGGCCGAGACGATCTCCCCGACCGTCTCCTCCTCGTTCCTCGCGGGCAGCACCACCGAGATCGTGGCGCCTCCCTTGGCGGACAGCAGGGCGCGGGCCGGCCAGTCGGCCGCCGACGAGGCACGCCGACTCAGCCAGGCCTCCACCTCAGGCAGCACGCCCGTCCTCCCCCTGTCCGCCACTTTCACTGGCATCACCTTATGCGGCGGCCGGAGGAGGCGATCAGCACGAGCCCCCCTCCCAGCGCGAGCACCCCCGCCACGCCGTAGATGAGAGCGGCGAAGCCGTACGGCGCGGCTGCCGAGGCCGCGACCGGGCCGATGCTGGCCCCCGTGAACAGGAAGAAGGTGAACAGGGAGACGGCCGTGGCCCGCGCGGGGCCGGCCAGCAGGCCCACGGTCTCGATCACGGCGGGAGCGGCGACGCCGATCGCGAAGGCGAAGACGGCCAGCAGCACCGCCAGCACGGCGACACCGGGGGCGGTCAGCCCGACCACCAGCGCGATCGCCGCGGCGAGCCCGAGGGCCAGCGCCGCCCTGCGGGCCGGGGAGATCCGGGCGAGGTACGGCGTGGCGAACGGGATCGCGACGATCGCCGGCAGTGCGGTGGCCCGCAGCGTCAGCAGCGCCGAGGGGTCGCCGGCGATGCCCGCGGGGCCTTCGAGCTGCAGCGCGGTGTAGAGGGCGACGAACGCGCCGAGGACCGTGAGCGTGGCGGCGTACACCAGGACCAGGCGCGGATCGCGCAGCAGCGCCGGAACGGCGGCGTAGGGGTTCCCTCCCGCCCCGCGGCCGGTGTCGGGCAACATCACCCGGCGCAGCACGACGGTCACGACGGCGAACGCGGCGGCGCCAAGCAGGAAGACCGTCCGCCATCCGAGCAGGTCCCCGAGGGCCTTGGCGGCGAGCTGGGCGACCACGGCCGAGGCGAACAACGCGCTGACCACGGAGGTCATCGTCACGGGCCGGCGGCGGGGTTCGACGCGCTCGGCGATGTACGCGAACGCGGTGGGGGCGAAGACGGCGGTGGTGACGCCCTCGACCACCCGGAGCGCGAGCGCCGCCCCGGAGCCGGGGCTCAGCGCGACCAGCGCGGTCGTCACCGCCGTGGCCGCCATGCCCCAGGTCATCACGCGACGCCTGCCGTACAGGTCGGACAGCGGGCCGAACAGCAGGAAGCCCGCCGCGTATCCGAGGCCGAACGCGCTGACCAGCCAGGTCAGGACGGCGGCGGGGGCGCCCCATTCCGCCGACATCCGCGCCAGCAGGGGGATCACGACGTAGAGGTGCCCGGTGGCGAGCAGCCCGGCCGGCACGAACGCGGCCACGGTCCGCGCGAACGGCGCGTAGCCCTCGGAGTCCGCCTCAGGGGGACGGTGCATCGCGGGTGCCGTCTCGATGACGGCGTGAGTTGATCTGCTCATGGCCGGGACAGTAGCCAACCAACCAGTTGGGTGTCAACCAACTAGTTGGTGGCACGGTTCGGTATGCTGGGCGGAACCCACCCTGAGCCCCGTCCGCTCGCGAACCCGGAGGAAGCCGATGTCGCCGCGCAAAGACGCCAAGGACCCCACCGCCGCCACCAAGGCCGCCCTGCTGGAGGCCGCGCGGACGGAGTTCGCGGCGTACGGCGTGGCGGGCGCCCGGGTGGACCGCATCGCCGAGCGGGCCGGGGTCAACAAGGAGCGGATCTACGGGCACTTCGGCAGCAAGGAGAAGCTGTTCGACACCGTCATCAAGGCGGCACTGGACGAGGTCGCCGCCGCGGTGGCGATGCCGGGCAAGGACCCGGCGGAGTACGTCGGCAACCTCTTCGACTTCTACTCCGCCCACCCCGACCTGGTACGCCTGCTGATGTGGGAGGCGCTGCACTACCGGGGTGAGGACGACCTGCTGCCCGGTCAGGAGCTGCGGGTGGACAAGTGCCGGTCGAAGACCGAATCCCTCGCCGAGGGTCTCGGCCGCCAGCCGGACGCCTCGGTCGCCCGGATGGTGTTCTCGCTCGTGGGCATGGCGATGTGGCCGAGCGTCATGCCGCAGCTCGCCCGGATCACGGTCGGCGAGGAGGCGGCGACCCCCGAGGGCCACGAGGCGCTGCGCGACCACATCATGGCGTTCGTCCGCGCCGCCGTCGAGAAGTGACCGCCGCCGCCGTCGAGAGATGACCGGCGGCGCCATCGGGAAGCCCTTGCGCCGGCGCACCAGATAGCCGCCGCCGTCCGGGACCAGGGTCAGCCGGATCGCGGGGGTTGCTCGCACCGCCCCAGAACCACCCCTCCCGGGCCGTCCCCAGGGCCGCTCGCTCGGCCAGGCCCGGGTTGCCGTACTGCCCCAGCCGCCACAGGTGCAGGTGGTGGTAGCCGAACAGCATCGCGGCCGACGCGTCGGCGTGGGAGAGAAGCCGGACGGCCTCGAGGACCGTCTCCCAGCTCTCCCCCGCGCCGCCGAGTTCCGCCTGGACGAGCAGGGCCGGCAGCCCCGGGTTCCGCAGCAGGGCGACCTCCGCCAGCGGGGCGGACCCGGCGGTATCCCGCTCGGCCGTGTCCCCGCGCCAGCGCGGCCGCGACCCGGCGCACCGCCGCGAGAGCCGGCGCGTCCGCATCGCCCGCCGGGGTCCGGAGGTGGAGACGTTCGCGAAGGTGGAGCGGCCGGTCCCCGGTCCCGGGCAGGTGCTGGTCGCGGTGCGGGCGGCGGGGGTCAACCCCGTCGGTTGGAAGCGGCGCAGCGGCCACCTCGCGCAGATCGCTCCGGTCGACTTCCCGGCCGTGTTCGGCGGCGAGGTCTCCGGAGTGGTCGAGGAGGTGGGGGACGGCGCCGGCGAGTTCGCGCCCGGCGACGCGGTCTTCGGCAACACCGTCGCCGGCGGGTACGCCGAGTACGCGCTGCTTCCGCTCGAACTGACCGCGCCCAAGCCCGCCGGCCTGTCGTTCGCCGACGCGGCGACGCTGCCCATCGCGGCCGCCACCGCGTACGACGGCGTGCGGCAACTGGGTCTGCCGCCCGGCGCCACCCTGCTGATCACCGGCGTCGGAAGGGCGTCGGGGTGGCGGCGGCGCAGATCGCCAAGCACACCGGCGTGAGGGTGATCGGCACCGCCAGCGCCGGGAAGAAGGACTTCCTCGAGTCGCTGGGCGTGGTCCACGTCGAGCCGGGGCCGGGCGCGGCCGACCGTATTCGGGCCGCGGCGCCGGGCGGCGTCGACGCGATCTACGACCTGGTCGGCGGCAGGGCGCTGGAGGAGGTGGCCGGCCTGCTGGAGGACCGGTCGAAGCTGATCACGGCGGTCGACCGGGAGACGGTCGGCCGTCTGGGCGGCTCGCTGGTCGAGCGGGTCCGCGACAGAGCGGTGCTGGAGGCCGTGGCGGACCTGGCTGTGACCGGCGCACTCCGGCCGTTCGTCACGCAGGCGTTCCCCTTCGAGCAGGCGCCCGCGGCGCTGCGTGCGGTGGAGGACGGTCACGCCCGCGGCAAGATCGTGATCGAGGTCGGCGCCTGAGCCGTCCCGACCCGCTCGGGCGTCATCCCGGAGCCGCGGCCTCCTGCCGGCCGTCGTACTCGGCGCGGGCCCCGTCGACGTCGTCGATGTGCTCCACGGCCCAGTCGAGCAGCGCCGACACGGTGTCCAGCAGGGTCGCGCCGAGCGGGGTCAGCTCGTAGTCGACACGCGGCGGGACCACCGGGTGCACGGTGCGCCGCACCAGTCCGTCGCGTTCGAGGTCGCGCAGGGTCGCGGTCAGCATGCGCTGGCTGACGCCCGGGATGGAACGCCGCAGCTCGTTGTAGCGCCGCGGCTTCCTGCCGAGCTCGGCGATGACGGTCACCGCCCACTTCTCGCCCACCCGGTCCAGCACCTCGCGTACCCGGCAGGCCGTGTCGTCGCGTGCGGCCAGGACAGCGGGCACCCACTCCCGTCGCGCGTCGCCGTCGGAGGATCTCGCGGCCATGGTCACCCCACCCCCACGGCGATATTACTTCACCCTCCCGGTAGGTCCAGTGGGGAATGGGCGGCAGCCGCCTCCCAGGCGGGTGTGGGGATCTCCCTGCGCACGACGGGGACCACCTCGGCGAAGAAGCGCTCCAGGTGGGCCCGGGTGACCGCGGAGTCGGCGAAGAAGAACCCCTCCAGGCCGACGCCGAAGACCTGGTTGCCGAAGGAGGCATGCAGGTCCAGCAGCTTGGCGGTGACCTGCTCGGCGGTGCCCACCAGCGCCGACCCGTTCGCCAGGAAGTCCTCGAACGAGTCGAACGGGAAGTGGTTGCGGTCCGCGACGGGCAGGCGCCGGAAGGACTCGAAGGCGGGCCGGGCCAGGGCGAGCGCGTCCTGGGACCGATCGGTGATGACCGGCGAGTGCGCCCCCACGCCCACCAGCGTGGAATCCGGGTCGTGCCCGTACCGGGCGAGCCGCTCGCGATAACGGCGCACCAGGCCGAGGTAGTGCTCGGTGCGCCGGAACCCGTTGGCCGAGTAGAGCGGGTCCCCCCACTTCGCGGCCAGGTCGATCGAGCGCTCACTCGTCGCCGAGCCGTGCCACACCCGCGGGGCCGGCCGCTGGAACGGGCGCGGCCGGGTCGTCGCGTCCTTCAGCTCGGGCCGGTACCGTCCGGACCAGGTCATCCGCTCCTCGCGCCACAGCCGCCGTACCAGCTCGTAGCTCTCCTCCAGACGGTCCCACAGCTCGTCCTCCGCCACGCCGAACATTCCGGGCGAGACGGGATCGTTCCCCTTACCGATGATCAGATCCAGGCGTCCGTCGCTGAGATGGTCGAGCGTCGCGTACTCCTCGGCGGTCCGTACGGGATCCGCGAGCGACAGCACCGCCACGGTCGTGACCAGCCGAATGCGGCTCGTCTTCGCGGCGATGTGCGACAGCACCACCGCCGGCGCCGACGACAGGAACACCGGGTTGTGACGCTCCCCGACCCCGAAGGCGTCGTAGCCGATCCGCTCGGCCCACACCGCCAGGTCGACGACCTCCCGGAACCGCTCACGCTCGGCGCCCGGCACGTACCCGGGCAGGCTCGGATCGTCGGACAGCAGGGTGGCGGCGAGGAATCTCACGGCCTCGATCTTGCACGAGTTCCACGGCCGGCGGCAGAAGGCACTTTTTTCTGCCTCTGTCATCCGGAGGGAACCGCGGCTCTCCCGGATGGCGAGGGCCTGGTCGGGGTTCCAGGCGTGGCAGGGCCTCTCAGCCGTGGCCGGCGTGGCGCTCCAGGAACGCGTACACGTCGGCCTCGTCGACGCCGGGGAACGACCCGGGCGGCAGCGCGGCCAGCACGTGGGAGTTGGCGCGCGCCGACGGCCAGGCGTAGCCCTCCCAGCGCTGCGCCAGCTCGGCCGGCGGGCGGCGGCAGCACTCGCCGTTCGGGCAGTTCGACTTGGTGCGGTGAGTGGTCTCCCGGCCCCGGAACCACCGCGACTCCCGGTAGGGCACGCCGAGCGTGATCGCGAAGTCCTTCTCCTGCGACGGGTCCACGTGGGCGACGCAGAAGTACGTGCCGGTGGGCGAGTCGGAGTACTGGTAGTACAGCGAGAACCGGTCGGGCGACAGGAACACCTGGCGCCCCGACCACTGCTGGCACATCCGCTGGCCCTCGATCGCCCCCTGCTCGTCGGCGGGGAAGATGATCCCGTCGTTCTCGTACGCCTTGTAGATGATCCCGCCGGCGTCGTTGCGCACGAAGTGGCACACGAGGTCGAGATGGCGCGTGGCCAGGTTGGTGAACCGGTGCGCCGCCATCTCGTAGGACACCGCGAACACGTCACGCAGGTCCTCCACCGACAGCGCCTTGTCCTGCTTGGCCTCCCGCAGGTACGGCACGGCCGCCGCCTCGGGCACGAGGACGGCCGCGGCGAAGTAGTTGGCCTCCACCCGCTGGCGCAGGAAGTCGGCGAAGTCGCGCGGCTTGTGGTGCTGCAGCGCGATGTGCCCGAGCGTCTGGAGCAGCACGGTACGCGGCGTGTGCATGCCCAGCTGCTGGCGTTTGACGTAGATACGCCGGTTGCGCAGGTCGGTCACCGACCGCGCCGACCGCGGCAGGTCGGGCGCGGTGTGCACGGCGAACCCGAGGTGCGACACCAGCGCCTGGACGGTGCTCTCCGACAGCGCGCCGGTCCGGTAGCCGACGGCGGTCAACGCCTCGGCGGCGGCCTTCTCGATGTCCTCGAAGTAGTTGCCCAGCTCGCGTTGCCTGCGCCGCAGCTCGGCGTTGGCGGCGCGCGCCTCCTCCGGCGTGGCCGTGCCCTTCGCCTCCCTGGCCTTGAGCTCCTCGAACAGGCCGAGGATGTGTTCGAGCACGTCGTTGGGCACCCGCGAGGAGACCTTCAGCCGGCTCAGCCCGAGTCCCGCGTACAGCGGGTCGCGCTGCGCCTCCTCCAGGGCGATCTCGAGCTGGGCCCGCCGGTTCGGCGCCTGTCTGCGCAGCAGCTCCTCCACCGGCACGCTCAGCGCGGCGGCCAGCGACTTCAGCAGCGAGAGCTTGGGCTCGCGCTTGCCGTTCTCCAGCAGCGACAGCTGGCTGGGGGCGCGCCCGACGCGCTCGCCGAGCTCGGTGAGCGTGAGACCGCGCTGCTTGCGCAGGTGCTTGAGCCGCTGGCCGAAGGCCAGGAGATCGAGCTCGTGCGTCAAAGACAGCGGTTCTTCGCCCAGAACGGAGGTCATAACCCGATCTTATGCGGAAAATCAGCGATTCTTCCAACCGGACGCGATCCACCTCACGCGGATTGGTCTAGTCCATAGCGAAAACTTGACGTTTCTTCACCGTCGAATACCCCCGAGTCTTACGCGAAGAAGAAAATCTGCCGTTCTTTCGATTGGGAGGCCTTGTGAGTGTCTTGATATCGACACAAACTCGGAAGCAAGCCCCAGGTGACGACAACGTACGCAACAAGGGAGTGACCGGAGATGTCGGATCGCCTCACCGCAGCCGTCCAGCGGCTGCAGCAGGACTGGGACAGCAATCCGCGGTGGACGAACGTCGAGCGGACCTACACGGCCGAGGACGTCATCCGCCTGCGCGGCTCCGTGCAGGAGGAGCACACGCTGGCCCGCCTCGGCGCCGAGCGCCTGTGGAGCCTGCTGCACCACGAGGACTACGTCCACGCGCTGGGCGCGCTGACCGGCAACCAGGCGGTCCAGCAGGTGAAGGCGGGCCTCAAGGCCGTCTACCTGTCCGGCTGGCAGGTGGCGGCCGACGCCAACCTCAGCGGTCACACCTATCCCGACCAGAGCCTCTACCCGGCCAACTCCGTCCCCACCGTGGTCCGCCGGATCAACAACGCGCTGCTCCGGGCCGACCAGATCAGCTGGGCGGAGGGCGACGAGGAGGCCCCGCACTGGCTGGCGCCCATCGTGGCCGACGCCGAGGCCGGCTTCGGCGGCGTGCTCAACGCGTTCGAGCTGATGAAGGCGATGATCGCGGCCGGCGCCGCGGGCGTGCACTGGGAGGACCAGCTCGCGTCCGAGAAGAAGTGCGGCCACCTCGGCGGCAAGGTGCTGATCCCCACCGGCCAGCACGTCAAGACTCTCAACGCGGCCCGCCTGGCGGCCGACGTGGCGGGCGTCCCCACCCTGGTCATCGCGCGGACCGACGCCCAGGCCGCGACGCTGCTGACCAGCGACGTGGACCCCCGCGACCGCGCCTTCTGCATCGGCGACCGCACCGCCGAGGGTTTCTACCGGGTCCGCAACGGCGTCGACGCCTGCATCGCCCGGGGCCTGGCCTACGCGCCGTACGCCGACCTGTTGTGGATGGAGACCTCCACGCCCGACCTCGACGTGGCGCGCGAGTTCGCCGACGCGATCAAGCGCGTGTACCCCGACCAGATGCTGGCCTACAACTGCTCGCCGTCGTTCAACTGGAAGCAGCACCTGGACGACGCGACGATCGCCAAGTTCCAGCGCGAGCTGGGCCACATGGGATACAAGTTCCAGTTCATCACCCTGGCCGGCTTCCACTCGCTGAACTACTCCATGTTCGACCTCGCCCGCGGCTACGCCGAGGAGGGCATGACGGCCTACGTTGGCCTCCAGGAGGCGGAGTTCGCCGCCGAACGGCTCGGCTACACCGCCACCCGCCACCAGCGCGAGGTCGGCACCGGATACTTCGACCTGGTCAGCACGGCCGTCGCGCCGGACTCCTCCACGACGGCCCTGAGCGGCTCGACGGAGGAGGCGCAGTTCGCCGGGGCTCGCTGAGCGGCGCCGGCGCACGGACACAGGTCGGACGATCGGGTCCCGCCGCCGATCCGCAGGTCACCCTCGGGGCTCTGACGAATCGGCGGCGGGGCCGCGACGCGGGCGAGTCCCGAGTCAGACACGGTTAGACGCGGTCAGACGCGGTCAGACGCGGAGCGCCCGGGCATACCAGCGGCCGTCCAGCGAGTCGATGCGCAGACGGCGGCCGAAGCAGTCGGACAGGTTCGGTCCTGTCAGCACCTCCTCGACGGGACCGGCGGTCAGGATGCGGGTGTCGCGCATCAGCAGGGCGTGCGTCGTGGTGGCCGGCACCTCCTCCAGGTGGTGCGTGACCATCACGGTGGTGAGCCCCTGCCGGGTGCGGGCCAGGTCCTCCAGCGCCTCGATCAGGTCCTCCCGCGCCGGCAGGTCGAGGCCGGCGAACGGCTCGTCGAGCAGCAGGATCGCCGGATCGGCCATCAGCGCCCTGGCCACCCGGACCCGGGCCCGCTCCCCCTGCGAGCACACCTGGAACCTGCGGTCGGCCAGGTCCTTGCAGCCGAGGTCGGCCAGCAGCCGGTGCGCCCGCTCCCGCTCCTCGTCGCCGTACCGGTCCCACAGCGGCGCGCTCGTCCCGGTGTGGCCGGTGAGCACCACGGTCAGCGCGGTCGCGCCCTCCTCCTCCAGCAGCGACTCGTCCACCAGACGCTGACTGGCCGCCACCAGGCCGATGGTCCGGCGCAGTTCCCGCAGGTCGACCCGGCCGAGCCGGCGCCCGAGCACGGTGGCCGTGCCCGAACTCGGGTGGCGTACGGCGGCGGCGACCGAGAGCATCGTCGTCTTCCCGGCGCCGTTGGGGCCGAGGATCACCCAGTGCTGGCCGTGCTCCACCCGCCAGTCGGCCCCGGTCACCAGGGTCCGGCCGACCACGCGGACGGTCACGTCGTCGAGTTCGAGAGCTGCGTCCATGAACACACAGCATGGTGCATGAACGCACCCGCTCACGACGGCGTTTCAGGGGATGGACGGCGCCGGGGTGGCGACCACGCCCGGCGACTCGCCCACCGGGGGCGGCGGAGTGGCGCTGGGCGGAGAAGACTCCCCGTCTCCCCACTGCGGCTCCCTGGTGATCCCCGGCGACGGGATCGGGGTATGGCCCTGTCCGGGATGTTCGGGATTCCCCGGCTGCCTGGTCTGTCCGGGCCGGACGGGCGGGGACGGCCGGGGCGAACGACAGTCCCGCGGCCGCCCGGTGGCGCAGTCCCCCTTCGCCGGCGGGCGCCGGATCACCCCGGGGGGCGGCGACGGCGCCGAAGTGGTCCACGCGTCGTCCCGGGCCGCCGTCCCGGGCGGCGGCGTGGACGGTGCGGACGGCTGTGCGGCCGGTGGTGCGGACGGTGGTGCGGGTGGCGGCATGGTCCGCGTGGCCGTCACCGTCACCCGGGGCCCGGCGCCGTCCGCGATGGGAACCACCGGCGGGCGGAAGGTGCCGAGCACGTCCTCGGGCGGCAGGGCGCTGTCCTCGCCGGGGACGGCCACGGGCAGCGCGGGCGGCGGATCCGCCGTGCTCTCCATGTGGGCCGAGCCGGCGCCCGCCGCGACCACGGTCACCGCGGCGATCGTCACGGTGGCGAGCGCCGCGAAACCCGCGTGGGACATCTGCGCCCCCGAACGCGCCGCACGGCGCCGCGCCGCCCTGCCCTGTGTCGACCTCCCCTGTGTCGACCTGCCCTGTGTCGATCCGCCCTGTGCCGGCCCCTGTGCCGATCCGCCCTGTGCCGATCCGCCCTGTGCCGATCCCTGTGCCGATCCCTGGGCCGTCCCGCCCTCCGTACGCTGACCGCGCACGGCCGCCCGGCCGGGCAGGGCGCCCGCCGGGTAGGACACGGGCTGCCAGATCTCGTCGAGCACGGCGGCGACCGCCCGCCGGGGATCGGCGGCCGCGTGGATCCCGCTCGCCGCGAGCAGGGAGGCCAGCAGGCAGGCCGCGTCCGGACGGCCGGCGGGGTCGCGCCGCAGCGCCGCCGCCACGCCGTCCCACAGCATCTTCGGCACGGCGTCGATCCGGGGCTCCTCGACCAGGATGCGCCGGGTGAGCACGTCGAGATCACCGGCGCCGAACGGATGCAGCCCGGTCGCCGCGAACGCGACCAGGCAGCCCCAGGAGAACACGTCCGAGGCGGGGATGGCATGGTGACCTCGCAGCCGCTCGGGCGCGACCCAGCCGGGGCTGCCCATGATCTGCCCGGCCTGCGTGTGCGCCATGGCGACGTCCAGATCGCGAGCGATCCCGAAGTCGATGACGAACGGCCCGCGCGGCGACAGCAGCACGTTGCCGGGCTTCAGGTCCCGGTGGACCAGTCCGGCCTCGTGCGTGGCCACCAGCGCGGCGGCCGTGCCGAGGGCCACGCCGTACGCGAGGTCGGGGGTGAGCGGTCCCTGCGCGGCGACGACATGGGAGAGCGGGGGGCCGGGGACGTACTCGGTCACGAGATAGGGCCGTTCGCCGTCGAGACCGTCCTCGATGACGGCGGCCGTGCAGAACGGCACCACCCGCCGGGAGAGCGCGACCTCCTCGGCGAAGCGGGCCCGCAGCGTGGGATCTCCCAGGTGCATCGGATGCGGTGTCTTCAGCGCGACGTATCCTCCGCCGGGGTGCCCGGCCAGGTAGACCACGCCCATTCCGCCGCTGCCCAGCCGGCCGAGCAGTAGATAACGCCCGATGACGACCGGGTCGCCCACCGTCAGCGGGCGCACACCGGGAGGCATGCCGTTTCCGGGGGCCGTTCCGCCACGTGCCATACGGAAGCTACCTCTCTCGAAGTGCCGCACAGCCACTGTGGCCGTTTGGAACGCGCCACGCGCTCAAGTAGCGACAAGCGGCATGAGAGGTAAGGCCAATGCCACCGTTCGGTTAGGTCAGATCGAGAAACCGCAGGTCACATAGGTCTCATAAGCCACAAAACGACCCGCGAACAGAGCACGGCCAGGGCCGAACCGTCCGTCGCGGCGAACGCCGCGCGCCGGATCCACGACCCTAAGGTCGTCCCTCGCGGACCAAGGCGGCGAAGCGGGAGGCCGCCTCGCCCCAGGCCGCCCGCGAGAGCGCGTCGCCTGCCACGGCGGCGGCGTACAGCTCGTCGAGGTCGAGACCTCGCCTGCGGGTGTGCTCGACGTCCCACTGCCGGATGCGTTCTGGCCCCACCTCGGGGTGGAACTGCACACCCCAGGCGCGCTCGCCCAGCCGGAAGGCCTGATAGGGGCAGCGTCCGGTCTCGGCGAGCCAGACCGCGCCCGGCGGCAGGGCCGTGATGGCGTCGATGTGGTTCTCGATCGCCGGGACGGCGGCGGGCAGCCCGGCGTCCAGCCATTCCCCGAACCGCCCAGGGCCTCCGTTCGCTGCGTTCTGTACGGCGAGCACACGCGGCGTTTCCGGCACGAGGCCCGACTCTACCGGCCCCGCCCGGCCTCGTCATCGGCTACGCGACGCCGCCCGAGCACGCGTACGGCAAGGACCTCGGCGCGCTCATCCGCGCGTTGAGCGACGTCCGGTGAACCGCGGCCCTGATCAGGCGGCCTCGGCGCCGGAGGCGGAGTGGCGGGCGTGGACGGCGCCGAGGAAGCGGGAGACGTGCTCGAAGAACAGGCGGCCCTCGGGGAGGACGTCGGCGAGGAGGGGGAAGATGTGCGGCATGCGGTTCCACTCCTCGTAGGTCACCTGCACGCCGTTCTCGCGGGCGCTGACGGCGACCCTGCGGGCCTCGTCGCGCAGGACCTCGGTGGAGCCGGTGACGATCATCAGCGGGGGGATGCCGGTGTAGTCGCCGTAGACGGGGGACACCAGGGGGTCGAAGCAGTCGAGGCCGTCGGTCCATCGGCGGGCGAGCCAGTCGACGCGGCCCGCGGGGAGCATGGGGTCGGACCAGACGTTGGCGCGGCGGCGGCTGGAGCTGAGGTCGGTCCAGGGGGACAGACAGATCCCGGCTGCGGGGAGGGGCATGCCCCGGTCCCGGAGGGACAGCAGCGTGGCGAGGGTGAGATGACCTCCCGCGGAGTCTCCGGCCAGCACGATGTCCTGGGCGGCGTAGCCGAGGCCGAGCAGGCACTCGTACGCCCGGAGCGCGTCCGTCAGCGACTCGGCGAGGGAGTGGACCGGCCCTTGGCGGTAGTCGAGGGAGAACACCGGGCGGCCGGTGGCGGCCGACAGCCGCCAGGTGATCGGCCGGTGGGTGGCCGGGGAGCAGACGAAGTAGGCCCCGCCGTGGAAGTAGAGCACCGCCTTGCCCTCGTCCAGGCCGGGCCCGCCGTGCACCCATTCCCCGGTGCACGAGCCGAATCCGTCTGGAACGATGGACACGTGCTTGGGGAGGATGCCGGAGACCCGCTCGCCGAGGCAGATGATGCGGCTGGCCATGGCCATGCCCGTGGTGTTGCGCACGAGGATCGTGGAGATCGGCTTCATGGTGCCGCGCAGGACCCCGTTGATCGCGGCAGCCTGCCAGCTGACCGGATATTCCGGACGGATGTCTACATTTAGATCATGGCCCATAAAAGCCTCCCAAAAGGGACATTCCCCGTTTGGTCATCCGTTCTATCGGTTGGCATGTTTCACCCCCCTTACAACCGTGTTACGAAAAGGTAACATCCGCAGGACATGAGGCATCCATGACTGGATATTCGGGGGCTCCGCTGCCCCGGAAGCTCGGTGTCAAGCCCGGCCACCGCGTGTTGCTGGTAAACGCTCCGCAAAACCTGCCGATCGACGGTCACGACAAGGACGACGGAAGTTCCGCGCCCTATGACGTGATCGTGATGTTCTGCCCCGACGAGGCCGCCCTGCGGTCCGGGTTCCCCCGGGCTCGCGAGCGCCTGGCCCGGAACGGCGGCCTGTGGGTGAGCTGGCCCAAGAAGGCGAGCGGCGCCGCCACCGATCTGTCGGGCGACGTCGTCCGCGCCTTCGGGCTCGGCGAGGGCCTGGTGGACAACAAGGTGTGCGCCGTGGACGAGGTGTGGTCGGGGCTGCGGTTCGTCTACCGCCTCGCCGACCGTTGATCCCCGGCCACGGCGCCGCCGTCGCCCTCTATCCGCGGCTCGCCTGGTACGGCTTCCGCAGGCACGCGACCTACTGGGCCGCCGCGCTGGCCGGAGCCTTCACCAACACCGTCTTCGGGGTGCTGCGCGCGTACGTGCTGATCGCGCTGTGGCAGGCCCGGCCGGGGCTCGGCGGGTACGACGTCGCGGCGGCGGTGACGTTCACGTTCCTCACGCAGGCGTTCATCGGGCCCATGCAGCTGTTCGGCGGCGGCCTGGACCTGCCGCAGCGCATCCGCAGCGGCGACGTGGCGCTCGACCTGGTCCGCCCGGCGTCCCTGCAGGCCTGGTGCCTGTCGGAGGACCTGGGCCGGGCAGCGTACCTGTTCGCCGTCCGCGGCGCGCCGCCGGCTCTCGTCGGCGCGTCGCTGTTCGGCATCGTCGCCCCGCGCGCGCCGGTCGCGTTCCTCGCGAGCGTCGCCCTGGGCGTGGTCGTGAGCTTCGGGTGGAGGTACATCATCGCGCTGGCGACGTGCTGGATCATGGACGACCGGGGCCTCGCGACGCTGTCGATGGTGCTCACCACGTTCTTCAGCGGGCTCATGCTGCCCCTGACCATCTTCCCCGGGTGGTTCGGCGAACTCGCCCGCGCGCTGCCGTGGTCGGCGATGGCCCAGGTGCCGGCCGACGTCTACCTCGGCACGGCCGAGCCCGCCCGCGCCCTCGTCTTCCAGGCGCTGTGGGCCGCCGTCCTGCTGGCCCTGGGCGCGCTCATGACCGGCGCCGCCCGCAGGAAGGTCGTGATCCAGGGTGGCTGAGCGCCCATGATCAGGACGTACGCGCTGCTGGCCTGGACGTGGACGCGGGCCGCGGCGCAATACCGGCTCTCGTTCGCGCTCACGACGGCGGGCGCATTCGTCGTCGGCGGCCTGGACATAGCGGTGATCTGGGTGATCTTCGCCAACACCGACACGCTGGCCGGCTTCGGCCTGGCCGAGGTCATGTTGCTGTACGGCGCGTCGGAGCTGGCCTTCGCGCTCGCCGACATGCTGTTCGGCAACGTCGACCGGATCAGCCAGCACATCAGGGCGGGCACCCTCGACGTCATGCTGATCCGGCCCGCGTCGCTCTTCGTGCAGGTGGCGGCCGACCGCTTCAGCCCGCACCGGATCGGCCGGGCCGTGCAGGCCGCCGCGGTGCTGGGCGTGGCCCTGGCGCGGCTGGAGATCCCCCTCGGCCGCGTCTGGATGGTGCCCGTCATGGTGGCGTCGGGCATCGTGATCTTCACGGCGTTGTTCACGCTGGGCGGCGCGCTGCAGTTCCTGCTCACCGACGCCCCCGAGGTGGCCAACGCGTTCACCTACGGCGGGGCCATGCTCAACCAGTATCCGCTGAGCGTCTACGACGCCCGCATCGTCCGGGGGCTCACCTTCGTGCTGCCGCTGGCGTTCGTCAACTGGCAGCCGGGCCTGTACGTGCTCGGCCGGCCCGACCCGCTCGGGCTGCCGTCCTGGACGGGCCTGCTGTCCCCCGCCGCCGCGCTCGCGCTGGCCGCCGTCGCCGCGCTCGCCTGGCGTGCGGGGATCCGCCGCTACCGATCGACGGGGAGCTGACCATGATCGAGGCAGACGGGGCCGGCCGGACCTTCACGGTCCGCCGCCGGGTCGTGCACGCCGTACGGGACCTGTCCTTCCGCATCGCGGCCGGGGAGTTCGCCGCCTTCCTCGGCCCGAACGGCGCGGGCAAGTCCACCACGATCAAAATGCTGACCGGGATCCTCACGCCCACGTCGGGCCGGATCAGGGTGGCCGGTCTCGACCCCTCCCGGCGCCGTACGGCTCTGGCCCGCAGGATCGGCGTCGTCTTCGGCCAGCGGACGACGCTGTGGTGGGACCTGCCGCTGCGCGACAGCCTGGAACTGGCCCGGCTCCTTTACAAGGTAGATCGCAAGGTGTTCCGGGAGCGGCTCGACGAGATGTGCGACCTGCTCGACCTGGGCGATTTCCTGCGGACGCCGGTGCGCCAGCTCAGCCTCGGGCAGCGGATGCGGGGCGACATCGCCGCCGCTCTGCTGCACGATCCCGACGTGCTGGTGCTCGACGAGCCGACGATCGGGCTCGACGTCGTCAGCAAGGCGGAGGTGCGCGACTTCCTGCGGAGGCGATGCGCCGAACGAGGGACCACCGTGCTGCTGACCACCCACGACCTGGGCGACGTCGAGCGGCTGTGCCGCCGGGTGCTGCTGATCGACCACGGCCGGCTGGCCTTCGACGGCACCGTGGACGACCTGCGCGCGACGGCGCCCGGGCCCGCGTCGATCGAGGACGTGGTGGCCGGCCTCTATCTCAGAAGCCGAACGACTCCTCGTACTCCTCCTCCTCGTCCCGCACCGGACCGGACCAGCGGGACGGCATGAGCACCGGGAGGAACAACGCGACGCCGAGCAGGCCGTAGACGCCGGTGGACAGCAGCGTGAGCATGCCCCGGCCCGCCTGCAGCAGCTCGGCCTGCACCGCAGGGCCGGTGGGCACGAGGCTCGCGGCGCGCGACACGTCCAGGACGTAGACCACGGTCCAGGCCAGCAGCGCCATCGACGGGACGAACGCCGCCAGCGGTGACACCCGGCCCACCAGCACCAGCCCGAGCAGCAGGCCCACGACGGCCATCACGCCCAGAGCGATCAGCATGCGCGTGTCCTTGGCCGGGTCGACGCTCTGCGCCGCTCCCCGGACCGCCTCCTGGGACGCCCATCCGCCACCGAGGAGAAGAGCCGCCGCGACGAGAGCGCCCAGAAGCAGCCCGAAGAAGTGCCGCATGAACACCGCCTTGGGTGAGAGGTCCGCGGCAACACTAGCGACAAAGAACGGTAAAGGGCAGCACTTACGCCGTGATGTCCTCGCTCGTGAAGCGCGCCCAGGCGACGGAGCCGAAAACCAGCGCGTAGGCGGCGAAGACGAGCAGTCCCTGGCCCATCCGGTCGGTCGCCATCGGCTCCCGCAGGGCCCCGTCGAACGCGTCCCACCACCACGTGAGCAGGACCGGCCGTACGGCCGCGACCTGCGGGATCGCGGTCAGCACCTGGCTGACCACCACCAGCACGACGCTCGCGGCCACCGCACCGATCGGCGCCTCGGTGAGCGTGGAGACCGCGAGCGCGACCGCGCCGAGCGCGGCCATCCCCGCTGCGGCGTACAGGACGACCAGCCCGACGCGCAGCAGGGCGCCGGCCGCCGGGATCGTCGTGCCGGACAGCAGCGTCACCGGCCCGACGGGGAAGAGCACCAGCCCGACCGCCAGCGCGGACAGCGCCACCACCGCGCACGCCGCGAGGCAGTAGACCACGATGTTGGCGTACTTGACCGCGAGCAGCCTGGTCCGGCCCGCCGGAGCGACGAGCAGGTAGCGCAGCGTGCCCTGGGCCGCCTCGCCGGCGACCGCGTCGCCCGCCACGACCGCCACGGTCAGCGGCAGCACGATCGGCATCATGACGACGAACGCCGCGAACGTCAGCATCAGGCCGTTGCCCGCGATCTGGCCGACGATCGAGCCGCCCACGTCGCCCCCCGAGGCGACCCGCACCGCGACGCCGACCAGCACCGGCACGACCGCGAGCACCCCGAGCATCGCGAGGTTGCGCGGACGGCGGAACGTCAGACCGATCTCGGAGGCCAGCAGCCGCGTCAGGTGCCGCAGGTGAACCGGCGCGGGCGGGGCGCCCTCCGGCGCCGACGGCGGCTTCGCGTCCCGCGCCGCCTCGGCCGGCCGGGTATCGGGCACGGCCGCCGCCTCCTCACTCACCGGAATCTCACTCACCGGCTTTTCACGCACCGACATCGAACCCCTCCCCCGTCAAGCCGACGAAGACCTCCTCAAGCGTGGGACGCACCACGCCGAATCCGCGCACGGCCACGTCCTCGCCGACGAGCAGCGCGCAGATCCGCTCCGGCGCCCGCTCGCCGGCGACCGCCGTCACCTCGCCGTCCCCCGGGCGCACGTCCTCCAGCCCGGCCCGGATCAGCACGGCCGCCGCCTCGGCGACGTCCGGCGTCTCCACACGCAGCCGCGGCCGCTCGCCCGACGCGCGCAGCGCGGCGATCGGGCCCTGGGCGACGAGCCGGCCGGTACGCATGACACCAAGGTGGGTGCACATCTGCTCGACCTCGCTCAGCAGGTGGGAGGAGACGAAGACGGTCGTGCCGTCCTCGGCGATCCGTCTGATCAGCGTGCGGACCTCCCGGGTGCCCTGTGGGTCGAGGCCGTTGGTCGGTTCGTCCAGCACGAGCAACTCCCTCGGGACCAGCAGCGCGGCGGCGATCGCCAGGCGCTGGCGCATGCCCAGGGAGTAGGCGCGGTAGCGCTTGCCCGCCGCGGCGGTCAGCCCGACACGCTCCAGTGCCGCCCCGATCCTGGCCCGGGCCGTCCGCGGGTCGGCGCCCGGGTCGGCCGCGTCGAAGCGGCGCAGGTTCGCCTCGCCCGACAGGTACGGGTAGAAGGCCGGCCCCTCGACCACCGCGCCGACGCGCGGCAGCGCCCGCGCCAGCCCCGTGGGCATGGGCGTCCCGAGCAGCGACCACGTGCCGGAGGTCGGGGCGACCAGGCCGAGCAGCATGCGGATCGTCGTGGTCTTGCCCGAGCCGTTGGGGCCGAGGAAGCCGAAGACCGCGCCGCGCGGCACGGCCAGATCGACGCCGTCGACCGCCACCTGGCCGCCCCGGAAGCGTTTGGTGAGACCGGACGTGACGATGGCCTGCGCCGCCGCGTCCCCGGGGGAGGGCGGGGGCGCCCCGATGTCTTCCCTGGGCGCCCCCGCGCGCGTGCCCGCAGTCACCGTGCTCACCGCGTCCATCCGGTCCATGTCCATCCGGTCGGTGTCCATCCGGTCGGTGTCCATCCGGTCGGTGTCCATCCGGTCGGTGTCCATCCGGTCGGTGTCCATCCGGTCGGTGTCCATCCGGTCGGTGTCCATCCGGTCGGTGTCCATCCGGTTGGTGTCCATCCGGTCCGCCATGTCCCTCGCGCCTGCCGCGTCCGAGCCGTTCCCGGCGTCGGCGCACACAGCGTGGACGCGGCCGCCGTACGGTGTGCGGGCTCGCTCATCGCACCGCTGCCCGGTAGAGAGCCTCCGGGGTCACGGCGCCGGCGAGCAGGCGGCCGTCGTCGGTGATCAGGATCGACACGACCTTCGTGCGCAGCAGCCGGCCGCTCCCCCACTGTCCGCTGACGGGGGTCGCCGACGCCTTCACGCCGTCGAGCAGCGCGGCGATGTCCACACCGTCACGCCCCTTCCCGTCCTGCTTCTGCGCCTCCTGCTTCTGGCCGGTGACGTCGGCCAGGGACGTGACGAGCACCCTGTCCCAGCCGGACCCGACCACCCGGCCCCGGTCGTGCGCCTCGGCGGCCGCCTCCGGACGGTGGCCGGCCGGAGGCTCGGCCGTCCCCTGCTCGACCTTCGCGCCGTGCGGCGGTGTGAAGGAGAAGTTCTCCGGGGCCGGAGCGGTGAACGACAGCGACTCGAAGCCGACCTCGAAGACCGGCTCCGCCGCTCCCTTCGCGTGCACCTGGACACGCAGCGGCATCAGCTTCTCACCGTCGAGCGCCACCCGGATGTCCTTGATCAGCGAGTCGGCCGCCTTGGGCGTCAGCACGATCTGGTAGGCCGCGCGGCCCGCGACCGTCACGTTCTCGCCGACGCTGATCGCGGTGTCGGTGCCCGCCGCGTTCAGGGCCTGCCGCGCGGCCTGCTCGGGCGTCGCGAACGACGACGCTCCGGGCCGCATCGGGGACCCGGGTCCGGGCCGCATCGGGAAGGCGCCGTCCGGCCTGCCGCCGGTGGCCGCCGGGGCGGTGAGGCGCGTCGCCGTGTTGGCGGCGCTGTCCCACATCCAGACCGTGCCGCCGTTCGCGATGACGTCGGTCTCGCTCATCTCCCCCGGCAACATGAGGCGGAACCGGTTCTCCCCCGCGTACCAGATCTTGAGCTGGTGCGACCCCGACAGCAGCGACAACGGCGTGGCCCCGGACGACCCGGGCGGCCCGGACAGGCCCGACATGCCGGGCAGCGCGGGCAGGCCGAGCGACGCCGTCTCGACGATCGTGCCGGACATCTGCGGCATCCGGCCGTTCTGCCAGGTGCGCGCGACTTCGGTCAGCAACTGCTCCGCCGTACGGTCCGGCAGGGACGGTTCGCTGCGGACCGCGGCGATCACCGGGCCGGTCCCCACGGCCGCCGCCACGACGGCCACCGCCGCCACCGGAACTCCCCACCTCACGGCGCGGGCTCTCTTCGCCATTTCACATCTCCCACTATGGGCGGAAAACCTGACGACCCGAGACTGCCGGGACGTACCTGTGCTGACGCTGAGACGGGCTGAGAGGGCTCTCAGGCTCGTCGCGCCCGCGCCCGCGAAAAGGTCCACACTGGGACAATGCGGGTTCTGGTGGTGGAGGACGAGCGGCGGATGGCGGCGGCGCTGCGCCGCGGGCTGCAGGCGGAGGGCTTCGCCGTCGACCTGGCGCACGACGGCAACGAGGGCCTGCATCTGGCCCGCGTCGGCGACTACGACGTGGTCGTGCTCGACATCATGCTGCCCGGCCTGTCCGGCTACAACGTGTGCAAGCAGCTGCGCGCGGAGGAGAACTGGGTGCCGATCCTCATGCTGTCGGCCAAGGACGGCGAGTACGACATGGCCGACGGGCTCGACCTCGGCGCCGACGACTACCTCACCAAGCCCTTCTCGTACGTCGTGCTGGTGGCCAGGCTCAGGGCGCTGCTGCGCCGGGGCGGCGGCCGCAGGCCGTCCGTGCTGCGCGCGGGCGACCTGTCGCTCGACCCCGCGGCCCGGCTGGTCGCGCGGGACGAGACGCCGGTCGAGCTGACGCCCAGGGAGTTCGCCCTGCTGGAATACCTGATGCGCCGGCCGGGCGAGGTGGTGTCGAAACCCGAGATCCTGGAGCACGTCTGGGACACCTACGACACCGATCCGAACGTGGTCGAGGTGTACGTCGGGTATCTCCGCAGGAAGATCGACACACCCTTCGGCCGCGCCGCCCTGCAGACCGTGCGCGGGGCCGGATACCGGCTCGCGAGCGACGGCGGCTGAGCGTGCCCGGATCACCCCCACCCGGATCACCCGCACCGCAGCCGGCCGCCCCCAAATCACCCGCCCCCAAATCACCCGCCCCCAAGCCACCCGCCCCCAAGCCACCCGCCCCCAAGCCACCCGCGCCGGACTCACGCGCGCCCGATCCGGTCGCGCCCGGTCCGGCCGTGCTCGCGCGCCCGGTGACGTGGTGGCGGCGGCAGAGCCTGCGGTTCCGGGTGACCGCCGCGGCGACCGCCGTGCTGGCGCTCGCCCTCGGCGTGTCGGCGTACGTGTTCGTGGGGGTGCTCGGCGAGGCGCTCGTCCGCGGCATCGACGACCAGGTGTACCAGCGGGGCCGTGAGATCGTCGCGCTGTCCGACGCGAACCGGCTGTCCGATCCCGTCGTTGCGGTGGACAACACGATCGTGCAGGTGCTCGACCGGGACGGGCGGATCGTCGACGCCACGCCGAACACCGACCGGCTGGTTCCCCTGTTGCCGGCGCGGGAGCGGGAGGCCGCCGTGCGCACCGGCGCGCCCCGCTTCCTGGACGGCCGGCCGTACGCGTTGCCGGGGCCGCTGCGGGTGCGGGCGCTCAGCGCGGACCGCGGCGTGACGGTGATCGTGGCCCGGTCCTTCGCCGAGGTGGAGAGCAGCCTGGTGACCACCGGGCACGTGCTGATCGCCGGCATGCCGATCCTGCTCGCGCTGCTGGCCGCGGTCTCATGGCTGGTCGTCGGGCGCACGCTGCGGCCGATCGCGCTGCTGCGGCGGGGCGCTGCCGAGGTCGGCGGCACCGCGCGGTCGCGGCGGCTGCCGGTGCCCGAGGCGCGCGACGAGGTCCACGCGCTCGCCACGACTCTCAACGACATGCTCGGGCGGCTGGAGGAGGCCGACGCCCGCCAGCGGGCGCTGGTCTCCGACGCGGCGCACGAGCTGCGCAGCCCGCTCGCCAGCATCCGGCTTCAGCTTGAGGTCGCGCTCAGCCACCCGGACGGGCAGGACTGGAAGGAGACCGCCGAGGGGGTGCTCGAGGACACCCTCCGGCTGTCGCGCCTCGCCGAGGATCTGCTCGCCCTCGCCCGGCTCGACGAGGGCCGCCTGGGCCGGCGGGAGCCCGTCGACCTCGCCGACATGGCCCGCCGTACGGCCGAGCGGTACGGCCTCGATCTCGACCTCGGGCCCGGCCCGTCTCCCGTCGTGCCGGGCGACGCGCTGGACCTGCGGCGGGTGCTCGCCAACCTGGTCGACAACGCCCTGCGGCATGCCGCGTCCACGGTCCGGATCGGCGTACGGGCCGACGGGACGACCGCGGAGCTCAGCGTCACCGACGACGGGCCGGGCATCCCGCCCGAGGACCGTGAGCGGGTCTTCGACCGGTTCACCCGGCTCGACGACGCGCGCAGCCGCGACGTCGGCGGGGCCGGGCTCGGTCTCGCGATCGTGCGCACCACGGTCGAGGCGCATGGCGGTACGGTCCATCTGGAGGACGCCTCCCCCGGACTGCGTGCCGTCGTCCGGCTCCCCCTGGCACGTTGAGGAGTTCCATGCTTCCCGACCACGGCAGGCCCGTCACCGAACTGCTCGCCGAGCTGACCGCCCTGAAGGCGGCCGACCTGCCGGTCCGCGGCGGCAAGGTGACGGCCTACGTCTACGACACCGGCCTGCCGGAGGTGCACGAGGCCGCGCACCGGGCGTACGCGGAGATGCTCGAGGTCAACATGCTCGACCCGACGGCCTTTCCCAGCATGGTCGCGCTGGAGCGGCAGGTGGTCGGGGCGGTCGCCGAGCTGCTCGGACGCCCCGGCGCGCCGGGGATCTTCACCAGCGGCGGCACCGAGTCGATCATGCTGGCTGTGAAGGCCGCCCGCGACGCCCGTCCGGGCGCCACCCGGGTCGTGCTGCCGGTCACCGCGCACCCGGCGTTCCACAAGGCCGCGCACTACCTCGGCCTGGAGACCGTGCCGGTCCCGGTCGACCCGGTCACCTACCGGGCCTCCGTCCCGGCGTTCGAGGCCGCGCTGGACGACCGTACGGCGCTCGCGGTGGTCTCCGCGCCGTCCTACCCGCAGGGCGTCGTCGACCCGGTCGAGGAGGTCGCCGCGCTCGCGGCCGCCCGCGGCGTGCCGTGCCACGTGGACGCCTGCGTCGGCGGGTGGCTGCTGCCGTGGCTGCGCGAGGCGGGCGCCACGATCCCGCCCTTCGACCTGAGCGTGCCCGGCGTCACCTCGATCTCGTGCGACCTGCACAAGTTCGGGTACGCGCCGAAGGGGGCCTCGGTGCTGTTGTTCCGCGACGCGGAGCTGCGCCGCAGGGCCTACTTCGCCTCGGCGGCCTGGCCCGGCTACACGATCATCAACGCGACCGTGCAGAGCTCGCGCTCGGCCGGGCCGCTCGGCGGCGCCTGGGCGACCCTGCAGGCCCTCGGCCGGGAGGGCTACCTGGAGCTCGGACGCAGGACCGTGGAGGCGGCCAGGCGGCTGGTCGAGGGTGTGGGGAAGATCCCCGGTCTGCGGGTGCTCGGCGAGCCCGAGGCCGCGCTGGTCGCCATCGCCGGGTCGCCCGAGGTGGACGTGTTCGTGCTGGCCGACGAGGCACGCCGGCTCGGCTGGTTCCTTCAGCCGCAGCTGTCGTACGCCGGGATCCCGGCCAACATTCACATCACGGTCACCGGCGTGACGCTGGCGGGCGTGGACGCGATGCTGGAGGTGATCGCGGAGGCGGCCGCGGCCGCCCGGCGGCGGGGCCCGGCCGAGGTGCCCGACGGCCTGCCCGAGCTCATCGCGTCCCTCGACCTCGACGCGCTGGACGACGCCACGTTCGCCGAACTCGCCGCGTCGGTGGGAATCGACCTCACCGCGACGGGGCAGCCGGGGATGGCGGTCGTGAACGCGGTGCTCGACGCGCTGCCCGCCGCGACCCGCGAGGCGATCCTCGTCCGTTTCCTGTCGGTCCTGTACTCCTGACCCGCCCCTCGCCGAAACGCCGGGCGTACTCCGATCCGACGGGCGCCGCGCTCCACGCACGGGGGGACGGCGGCATGACCGGCGGCGATCCCGACCAGATGATCGCGGACATCGACACGGACATCACTCAGGTCGTGAGGCTGTGCGACGCCGGCCGGCCTCGCGGACCCTCAGGACGGCGTGGAGGGGCCGGCGGACGCGCCGCCGAGGCGGGCGACCACCGCGAGAGCCGTACGGGCGCTCGCCGCGTCGTGGACGCGGAACACCCGGGCGCCCTGCAGCGCCGAAACGGCGAGCGTCGCCAGTGTGCCGGCGTGGCGTTCCTCCACGGGCAGGCCGCCCAGCGTCTCTCCGACGAAGTCCTTGTTGGAGACGGCGACCAGCACCGGCCACCCCGTCGCGGCCAGCTCGCCGAGCCGCCTGGTGACCTCCAGCGAGTGCCATGTGTTCTTGCCGAAGTCGTGCGCCGGGTCGACCAGGATCGCGTCGCGGCGCACGCCCGCGGCGACCGCCCGCTCCGCGAGGTCCGTCGTGTACGCGACCACGTCGGCCACCACGTCGGCGTACGCGATGCGATGCGGCCGGGTGCGCGGCTCCACCCGCCCGGCGTGCGCGCAGACCAGCCCGATGTCGTAGGCCGCGGCGACCTCGGCGAGCTCGGGGTCCACGCCGCCCCAGGTGTCGTTGAGCAGGTCGGCTCCGGCCTCGGCGACGACCTTGGCGACCTCCGAGCGCCAGGTGTCGACGCTGATGATCACCTCGGGATGCCGGTCGCGCACCGCGGCGACGACCTCGGCCACGCGGCGTATCTCCTCGGCCGGATCGACCTCCGTGCCGGGACCGGCCTTCACGCCGCCGATGTCCACGATGTCCGCCCCTTCCTCGATGAGCCGGGAGGCGGCGTCCACCGCGGCGGAGAAGGCGTAGGTCGATCCCCTGTCGTAGAAGGAGTCGGGGGTCCGGTTGACCACGGCCATGACCGCGAAGTCGCCGGGGCCGAAGGCACGCCCGCGCAAACGCAGGACGCCCGGCCGGCCGGGCGCCGCGGCGGGCAGCGGCGGCGTAGTGGACATCGCCGCCAGCGTACTAGGTCGTGTCCCGTGATCTTGCCGGCCTACTGCGGCCGCCCCGATGGCGCCTCACTGTAGGGCAGAAGATCACGGCGGCACTCCCCGGGTGGGCTCGTCGCGCCGGGCCGGGCGCCGGGTGTGGTGGAACGGTCCAACCGCCGGACATGCGTCACGCCGCGGATCCGCCCTCGGCCAGGGCCAGGAAGTCCTGCGCCATCACGGGAAGCCGGCGCCGGGCGTGCACCACCGCGATGATCTTCCGGAGGGAGGGATCGAGCGACCGGACCACCAGGCCCGCCCTCGCCGCCTGCTCGGCCATGCCGCGGTACCACAGCAGCGAGGCCCGCCCCTCCCTCACGGCCCGCAGCCAGCCCCGGCGCTCGTCGGACTCGACGGCCGGGATCGGGCGCACGCCGTACGTGGCGAAGATCTGGTCGAACTCCCTGCGGCGCGGGCTGCCGGGGGCGGGCAGCACCAGCCGCATGCCGTCCAGCCTGGCCACGGGGACGGGGTCGGGCAGATCGATGCGCGGCGGGGAGATCAGCACGATCTCCTGACGTTCGAGGGGGTGGCTGACCAGGTCGGTGGGAACCGGAAGGTCGGTCAGGCCGAGATCGGCACGCTGCTCGCGGACCGCGCTGACCACCCCCTCGCGGCCCTCGCAGCGCACGATCTGCACCCGGATTCCCGGATGTTCGGCGGCGTAGGCGGGCAGCAGGCGCCCGGCGAGACCGGGCTCGAGACTCGGAGTGGACGCGATCCGCAGTTCGGCGCCGGAGGAGTTGCCCTGCGTTGCGAGGGCCTCGATCTCGGCCACCGCGTCGAGGGCCTCGCGGGCCAGCTTCACGACCCGGCGCCCCTGGGCCGTCACGACGACCCCGCGGCCCGAGCGTGCGAAAAGCGTCATCCCGAGTTCGCGTTCCAGGTCGCGTATCGCGCGGGACAGAGCGGGCTGCGCGATATAGAGCGATCTGGCGGCATCGGTCATGGTGCGGTGCTCCGCAGTGGCGACCACGTAACGGAGCTGCTGCAGATTCATGCGAAAAACGCTAGGGCAGACGAGCCCGGCGATTCCGGAACATCGCAGAGATCACGCCGGTCGATTACACATCGTGCCCGACATCTGCTACATCCGTGAGGGATGGGAAATCAGTATTCTTTTGCCCCAAATCCACAAAGGGGGCAACGTCGTGCCGCAGCAGTACCCTCCGCAGGAGCCGCCCGGGGGGAGTTCTCCGAATTCGGGGCCGCCGTATCCGCCGCGACCGGAGGCCACATCCGGTGCACCTGACGGATCACGACCCCCCGGCGCGGCGCCGGGGCCGTACGGTCCGCCGGGGTGGGGCGGCCCGGAGAACGGTGCGTGGCAGCCGGGGTGGGGCGGCCCGGAGAACGGTGCATGGCAGCCGGGGTGGGGCGGCCCGGAGAGCGCTGCATGGCAGCCGGGGGCCGGCGCCGCTCCTTACCCGCCGCCGGCACAGGCGCACAACGGCTCCCAGGCGCCGGGAGGTCAGCCCTACGGCGGTCCCTATCCGCCGCCCGGGACGCCCGGGGTCAATCCGCCGGGCCCGCCCGCGTATCCGGGGAACGCCCCCTCTGGCGGCCCGGGGTATCAGGCGACCCCCTCGCCTCAGGGCGGCCCCCAGCCCCAGGGTCCCCATGTTTCCGGCATGCCGCAGGGCGGCCCCTACCCGCCGAGCGGGCCGCCGCAAGGCGCCGGGGCGTACCCCGGATCTCAGCCGCAGGGCGGGGTTCCGTACCCCGCGCAATCCGCCGCGCAGTCTCAGGCCGGGCCCTACGCACAGCCCTACGCGCCCGCGCCGGCCCCCTCCGTTCCGGCGGGTCCGCCGGCCGGTCCTGCGTACGCCCCGGCGAACGGAGCGGCGGGCCAGCCGGGAGGCCAGGGGTACGCGCCGAGCGGGCTCGCGTACCCGCAGAGCGGCGGCGCCCCGGCGGCGCAGGCGCATATGGCGGTCCCCGCGCCGCCTCAGGCGATGCCGCCCCAGCAGATGCCGCCACAGTCCCCGCCTCAGGCGATGCCTCCGCAGGGGATGCCGCCGCAGGGGATGCCGCCGCAGTCCCCGCCCCAGGCGATACCGCCCCAGGGGATGCCGCAGACGCCGCAGGGCGCGCCGTTCCCCCCGGTCCCGGCGCAGGCGCCGGGACCGGGGCGGGCGTCTCAGGGTCCGGGATGGGCGCCCCAGGGGCCGGGGTGGACGCCGCAGCCCCCGCCTCCCCCGCGCGGGCCGGCCGCCGCCTATCCGCCGCCCGCCTGGCGTCCGCCACGCCGCAAGTCGGGCGCGGGAGTGATCGTCGGCGCGGTCATGGGCATGCTCGCGCTGGTCTTCGTCCTCGTCGTGATCGTGAGCGCGCTGGCCGGTCTGTCGCACCACGACGAGACGGTCTCGCCGATCGCGATCCCGACCTCCACCTTCTCGTCGTTTCCCTCGGACGACGTCACCACGGACACGCAACCGACGCAGAGGCCGACCTCGAAGCCGACGTCTCAGCCCACGACGCGGCCGAGGCCCGTGCTCAACCGGACGGCGAAGAACAACAGCCTCTATCGGGCCGGGTCGCCGGCGAAGACGAACTGCCGGGGCGGGAACGCCAGCATCTACAACCACGCCCAGTTCAAGGCGCTGATCCTCAAGACCGGCGCGTGCATGAGCAAGGCGTGGGCGCCGGCGCTCGAGCGGGTGGGAATCGACTGGAGCCCGCCCAAATACATGATCGCGGCCCGCAAGGGCAGGGGCGCGTGCGGCGACTATCCCTCGCCCGGCAGCAACGTGCCGTACTACTGCCCGACCAACAGCACCATCTACGCCTCCACCTCGGCCATGGCGCGGGAGTACGGCCCGCTCGGGTCGTGGAACGGGATCATCGTCAGCATGATGGCCCACGAGTACGGTCATCACATCCAGAGCCTGTCGGGCATCTCCGACTCCTGGTGGCGGCAGACGCTCGACTCCACCTCGCGCAGCGGCAAAATGGCCCTCAGCCGCCGGCACGAACTGCAGGCGACGTGTTTCGGCGGCATGTTCATGCGGTCGGTCGCCGCCTCGTATCCGATCGACTCCACCCGGCGCAACACGCTCCTGTGGGCGTACAGCCACCTGGGCGACCCGCCGGGAGGACCGCGTGACCACGGGAACACGCGCAGCAACGCCGCGTGGTTCCGCCAGGGGTACACCCGCCCGATGGCCTACCAGTGCAACACCTGGGTCGTCGGCTCCGCGTCCGTCTCGTGATCAACAGTCCTTGGTTTACGTCTACCTTGTCCGGATATGGGGGTTAGAATCCCTAGCCACAGCTTCGGAGGAGAGAGCGGTGAACCATGCGAGGCGGGGGTCCCGCTGACGATCCCGGGGGTCCCCGGGAAGGTCAGAGTGCAGGTCAGCGTGGTGGGAGTGGGAGCGACGAGAAGCCCACGGACCCGCCGCCCGCGGCGGCCGCTCGCGGCGGGGCGCCGCGTTTCGGCCCTCCGCTGACCACCGCCTCCCTGATCGGCTGGACGGCGCTGTCGGCCGTCCTCCCCGGGGCGGCCCACCTACGGGCGGGCAACCGCCGCACCGGAATCGCGCTGCTGGCGACGTTCGGCGTCGTGCTGGTCGCCCTGGTGGTCCTGGTCCTGCGCCTGAAGGACGACGCGGGGGCCGCGCTGCGCGGCAGCACGCTCACCGCCATCATGGCCGGCGCCGCCGTGTGCGCGCTCGCCTGGTTCACGCTCGTGCTCCTGTCGTTCGTCGCCCTGCGCCCGCAGCGCCTGCCGCAGACCGGGCAGGTGGTGTCCGGCATCGTCGTGGGCGTGCTGTGCGTGGCCGTGATGGCCCCGTTCGCCTTGACCGCGAACACGATCAGGACGGCCAACCAGTTACTCGACGACGTCATGGCGCCGGCGGAGGGAACGACTCCCGTCCCCGTACGCGCCGAGGACCCGTGGAACGGCCGCAAGCGGGTGAACTTCCTGCTGATCGGCGGCGACGCGGCGGGCAACCGGGTCGGGGTGCGCACCGACTCGATGACCGTGGCCAGCGTGAACATCGCTACCGGCAACACCGTCCTGTTCAGCCTGCCGCGCAACCTCCAGTACGTCCGCTTCCCCCCGAGCAGCCCGCTGCGCAAGGTGTTCCCCGACGGCTTCAACGCCGAGGGGCAGGGGCTGCTGAACTCGGTCTGGTACTACGCCGACAACAACCCCCAGGTCATGGGTGGCAAGAACAAGGGCGCCCAGGCGCTGAAGGACGCCATCGGCTACACCCTGGGACTGCACATCGACTACTACGCGATGGTCGACATGTTCGGCTTCGCGGCTCTGATCGACGCGGTGGGCGGGCTCAAGATCCGGGTCGAGCAGGACGTCAAGTGGGGCGGCAAGTTCGGCACCGCCGGGACCATCAAGGCCGGCTACCGGACGCTGAACGGCGAGGAGGTGCTCTGGTACGGCCGCTCCCGGGTGGACAGCGACGACTTCTCCCGCATGTCCCGCCAGCGCTGCGTCATCGGCGCGCTCGCCCAGCAGGTGACCCCGGCCACGGTTCTCGCGAACTTCAGCAAGATCGCAGCGGCGGCCCGGCACATGTTCCGCACCGACATTCCCCGCGACCTGCTGGAGCACCTCGTCCCCCTCGGCATGAAGGTGCGCGGCGCCAAGATCACCAGCCTGCAGTTCGTGCCGCCGCTCATCTACACCGGCAACCCGGACTGGGCGAAGATCAGGAAACTGACCCTGGACGCCATCCGGGAGTCGATGACCGAGCGGGGCACCGTCGCGGCCACCGCCTCGCCGATGACGTCCACGGGATCGCCGGCGTCCGCGAGTCCCTCCGGCTCGCCCAGCCGGTCCGTGTCGCCGAGCCCGTCCCCCTCACGTACGCCGGTCCTCGCCGGGGCGAGCCCCCGCTCGACCCCCACCCCGAACGACAAGGCGGCCAAGAGCCTCTCGGAGCTGTGCGGCTTCTGACCGAAGGCTTCTGATCGAGGACTTCTGATCGAGGACTTCTGAGCCGGGGTTTTCGAGCGAGGGCCTCGGCCGGGCGGCACCGGGCGGTTTTTCGGTGAAGGTGTGGACGCCGCCTTCACGGATACAGCAAGGTTGTCACGTAACGTATCCACCCAGTCACAATCCGCTGAGTAACGGAGTGGACTCGTCGTGCGCGTACTCATCCAGTTGCGTCCGTCCCCCGACCTGGTCGCCGCCGTCGCCGACCCGTCGGTCCCCTCGATGCCGTCCGACGTGGCCGACGGCCTGCCCGGGGTCGTCCTCGACCATTCGTACGCCCCTGTGGCCGTGCCCCGCCCGATGCCCGCGTTCCCCGGCGGGGACCCGCTGTCGCTCAACCAGCCGCTGGTCTTCTCCATGGCGCCGCAGGACGCCTCGGTCGTCGTCCGCGGGGAGATCGCCGACGACGAGGTCACCAGCAGGGTCGCCCTCCTGCCCACGGCCCGCCGCGACGTGGTGGCGGTGTACGCCGACCCGGCGATCGAGACCACGCTCACGTGCGCGGGCGACCCCGCCGTCGGCGACTGGCACGACGTCGAACGGCTGCTGCGCGTGCCCGACCTGGCGGCCGAGGGGCTGGACGGCTCCGGCGTCCCCCTCGCGGTCATCGACACGGGCATCAACGCGGCGTACGTCAAGGCCGCACGCGGGCACGACGTGACCGTCGATCACGAGCGGAGCTGGAACCCCAAGAGCGTCTCCGGGACGCCGGGAGACTTCCCGGTCGACCACGGATCGATGTGCGCCTTCGACGCGCTCATCGCCGCGCCCAAGGCGTCACTCGTGGACGTGCCCGTGCTGCTGTCCCGGCGGCAGGGCGGCTCGACGCTCGACGGCCTGCTGTCCGACGCGATCGCCGCGTACGCCCACCTGCGCGAGGTCCTCGACGCCCAGCCGGCCGAGTCGCGGGCGCTCGTGGTGACCAACAGCTGGGGGTCGTTCTCGCCCCGCTGGGACTTCCCACCGGGCAATCCCGGCAACTACTCCGACAACCCCGCCCACCCGTTCAACCTGATCGTCGGCAGCCTGGCCGAGGCCGGGGCCGACATCCTCTTCGCCGCCGGCAACTGCGGGACGCAGTGCCGAGACGGCAGATGCGCCTACCCCGACCGGCCCATCGTCGGAGCCAACTCCCATCCCCGGGCGCTGTCGATCGGCGGGATCGACACGGCGGGGACGCGGGTGGGCTACTCCTCCCAGGGTCCGGGGCGGCTGGCCGCGCGCAAGCCGGACGTCTGCGCCTACACCCACTTCGCCGGCTCGGGCGCGCTCGGCGACGGCGAGCCCGACTCCGGCACCTCGGCCGCCTGTCCCGTCGCGGCCGGGCTGGTCGCCGCCGTCCGCACCCGCTGGCCCGCCACCGTGCTGTCGCCCGCCCAGCTCCGGACCCTGCTGCGCCGGACGGCCGATGATCGCAGTGCCGTAGGGTATGACAACGACTACGGGTACGGCGTGGTGGACGCCGCCGGCATCGTCGCCGCGCTGCGCCGCCGGGCGGCGAAGGCCGCCTGAAAACAGAGCGCGGCGAAGGCCGCCTGAGAACACAGCGCGGCGAAGGCGGCCTGAGACCGCAGCACCGTGAAGGCGGCCGCGCCGTCGGTGATGAGACGTCCAGCAGGGGGAGGCGGGGCCGGTGGCCGAGGTGCTGATCACCGTGCGGCTTCCCGCGCCCGCGACGCTGGAGGAGGCCATGCGGCGGCTCGACCTCACCGCGGACGAGGTCGACACCGCCTACGGCCTCGTGCCGGTCGACCCGGCCAGGAACCTGTACGTCCTGCGGGTGACGGAGGACGCCGGCCGGCGCGTCGGCGATCCGGGCGCCGGGGCGGCGGACGGCGGGGACTCCGGCGACGGCCGCGGGCGCGCGGACGGCGGGCCCTACTCCGATCCGCCCATCGAGCCCTATGGCCCGCCGCGATGACCGCCCCTCTCTGGGTGGTGTCCGGCCCACCGGGCGCGGGCAAGTCGACCGTCTGCGACCTGCTGCTGGCCCGTCTCGACCCCGTGCCCGCCCTGCTCGACAAGGACACCATGTACGGCGGCTTCGTCGAGGCCACCCTCGCCGCGTACGGCAGGCCGCACGGCGAGCGCGAGGGTCCGTGGTACGACGAGCACGTCAAGCGGCACGAATACGCCGGCATGACGGCGACCGCCAGGGAGATCCGCTCCCACGGCTGCCCGGTGATGCTCGGCGGGCCCTTCACCTCACAGGTCCACGACGCGGCGCTCTGGCACGCGTGGGCGGAGGCGCTGGGCGGCCACGAGGTGCGCCTGATCTGGGTCCGTTCCGACGGCCCGACGCTGCGCGAGCGGCTGATCCGCCGGGGCCTCGCGAGGGACGGGCAGAAGCTGGAGAGGTTCGCCGAATACCTGCGCGCCATCCGCGTCGACGACCCGCCCGCCGTGCCGTACGACGAGATCGACAACCGCCTGGGCGCTGTTCCACTGGAGCGGCAGGTCGACCGTCTCGTCGCCTCCGCCCGCACCTGACCGCTCACCGCCTCACGGCAAAAAGGGGCGGTCCTTCACGCTGTTTGCCGCCCGCCCGGATCGGCGGCCGGTAAGTCGTGCCGCACGGGGAATTCGACCGGCGCATCTTCCTAATTTCGTTGGAGCAGCAGGTCGCGAACCCTCTTCACCGCCCCGGGAACGGCACGGGAGAATGCGGGAGTGCGCGACAGCCATTGATCCGCTATATCGGATCTATCGGTGCTGTTTACGAAACGAGAGCAATGTAAATAATCTTGCTGCCTGAGTCGTCGCCCGTCATCGACATCAGGGGAGTCCGGGCCGTATGACCCATCCGTCAGGCAACCCTCGGCCGTCACCGCGCCTCGAATCCCCGCCCACTCCCCCACCGGCCTCGCCTCAGCCGTCTCCACCCGGCCCGGCCTCCGTCCCGTCGCCGCACCCTCAGCCGGCGCCCACCGCTCCGTCACCCACACCCGCGCAGGCCCCTTCGACCCGGCCCGGCACGCCCGGCCGGCCGGAACCCACGGCACCACCCGAGGGCTGGGTGAACCGCAGCGGAGGCTTCGCCGGCATAGATCCGGCCGCGATGGACGCCTTCGACCGCGGACTCGGCCAGGCGCAGGACGCCATCGGCCGTGCCGAGCCGAGACTTCGTGGCATGTTGGAGCGGCTCGACCTGGACACCTCCCGGCTGGGCGCCCTGCGCGAGGCGCGGGGCTGGATCGAGACGGCCCGGCCCGACCTGCGGCGACGACGCGACACGATCCGCGCCGAGCACGACGAGTGGGCCGCCTCCGCCGCCGCGCCCGATGGCATGACCGCCTTCGACGAGAGCCTGTACGGCAGAGCCGGCCGGGATCCCGACGTGTACGCAGCGGTCAGCACTCTGACCGAGGCGGGCAGGAACGGCGAGGCCGACGCGAAGACCGTGGCGGCGCTGGAGAAGCGGACGGGAGACCCGGCGTTCGCTCTGGCGCTGATGAACACACTTGGCGCCGCACGGCTACGCGACCTGCTGATCAAAACCGTCGAGCACACCGATGACGCGATCATGCAGCGGCTGCAGAAGGCCCTCGGCAAGACCCTCGGCACCGCGAGCCCACGCCTGAGCCCCGTCTACGGGGACGAACTGACCGCCACGCTCGATAAGGCCATCGTCGACTGGCGTCCGGGCTACGCCCTGGCGCTGGCGCTTGAGCACGGCACCTTCGCCTCCGCCGCCTTCCTCGTGGCGGTGGCCCGGAGAATCGACAAGAGTGCGTCGGCGATGGCGGGCGAGCCCGCGATCAGGAAGACCCTCATGCGGGCCCTTGCCCGCAATCCCATAGCGGCGCAGGACTTCTTCCTCGGCGATCCCAAGGCACTGGAACGCTACTTGTCGTGGCCTTACATGCCGGACGACGGCGCGGCACTGGGCGAGGCGCTGGAGGCCGCCATGCTCACCTTCCGCGACCACGAGGGCACCCCCGATCGGCCTTCCCGCGGATACCTGTCCGCCCAACTGGCCTCTCGTTTCTTCCATCTGGAGGCCGAACGGATTTCCGCGGATTCCCCACCCGCCGTTCCCCCCACCACCACGGCCAGAATCCTGGCCGGCTACATTTTCGACGTCAATCGCGTCGCCTACGATACCGGGGACAAGAGCGTGCCCGACGTCGCGTACACAACCTATCCAAGTATTCCTAAATCACCTTATTGGGGTGCGCGAATCGTAAGAGATGAAATCCATGAAGTCATGACGGAGACATTCGGCGACTCCCGGGCATTCAGCACCGTCATGGTCGCTCAGACTGCGTTTGCCAAGAAGCTCCTCGATCACGGCGCCGCCGATATGGCCCTCACCGGGCGTGACGCGGCGCTGTCGACCCAGGCCGAATGGATTGGAGCAGGGTTCGGCTTGATCACGGACACGGGCGGACTTGCCGAAATAGGTCAGGGCAAGGATCTCGACGAAGCACAGGAAAGGAACATGAAGGTCCTCCTCGCCATCGTGAACACCGGCCTTGCCATACCGCAGTCAGGGGCCTGGCCGGTAGTCTCCGGTGTCGCCGGCGCGTGGACGGGGATGATCGAAGACACCGCCGAAGGCGATTCCGAAGACAAGGCCAAAAAGAACGCCAACTCAGCGGCGAGGACGACGCAGGAACTTCTGAGTGACCTGACCGTGCAGGCGATGCTCAAGTACGGTCTCTTCGGCTCAGCCGATCCACCTGCGCCGAACCACCCCTGGGCTTCGCTCGAGAGTCTGAAGAAAGACCAAGACCCTCGCGGAAATCCCAACAACTTCCTGAAGGATGGCCGGACCATCATGAGCAGAAACGAGATGCTCGATAGAACAGCTCGCGGTGAGGTTGTCGGCGAGCAACGACTCGACGCATACAAACGATGGATCCGCGATGATAAATTGATTGGAAGTCACTGGAAGGAGCTCCTGGAACGTCTGAACCAGAGCTACTCGCGAGCTTTCTCAGAGTTCAAATGATGAGATGGACACGAGCCGCCGGAGCAGCAGGACTGAGTTGCCTGCTTGCCCTGACCGCCAGTTGCCAGAGCAGGGAGGCGAAGGTCGATCAGACACCTCTGCCCACGGCCGCCGCCCCGCCTTTCATCTGCGACTACGTCCCGTTGAAGGCCGTCGAACTGATGACCGGAGAAACCAATCCACTGGTGCGCGGTGGCTTCAGCTTCGATCGCCCCAGTGGCCTCGGCGATGGCGGGTGTGCGGTCTATCAACGCGATGGCGACCAATTGAAGGTTCTTCAGATCGTCCTGGTGCCGATGGGAGGCGAAGCGCGGGTCAGAGATCAGCTTAGTATCGGCGCCTCCCCTTTGCCGACGATCGTGCCCGATGCCATCGGCTACTACGGGAACAACTCGTCGATCAAGCACAACTCCGCTCACGCGATTCTCGCGCGCGGCGATGCCGAACTCGTCATTAAGCTGGAGGAGGGTGTCAAGGGGCGGGACAATGCGGCGGATGTGGTGGCGTTGATGAAACTGATCGCGCCGAAGCTGATCAAATCGGACAGCACGCCTACCCTCACCCCGTCCGCGACAAAGGGGTGACCACGACATGGCCGGCCTCGTGCCCAATCCGCTGTATGTGGCGCTGCGGGACACGCTGCGTACAGCGGAGCCAATGTGGTTTCGCGACGTGAACCTAATAGGAAAGCGCTGGGACGACCTGCTGAGCCGCGTGAACACCAATTTCATGCAAGCCTTTGTCGAGTATAATTGATGAAAACGTCACGAGCTGCCGGGACGGCAGGGTTGATCTGCGCGTTGACCCTTTTCAGTGACTGCCAGCACACGGAGATCAAAATTGACCGAACGCCGATGCCGACAGTCGCCGCCCCGCCCTACGTGTGCAAATATATTCCACTGAAAGCCGTCGAACTGATGACCGGGGAACACAATCCGCTGGTACGCGGCTACATGGACCTCGACCGGCCGGACGCCGGTGACGGAGACTGCGCCATCTATCAACGAGGCGGCGACCGGCTGAAGGTGTTGCAGATTCTCCTGGTCCCGTTGAGCAGTGAAGATCGGGTCAAAGATCAGCTGCAGAACGGCGCCTCTCCTTTGCCCGCAATCATTCCCGGAGCCATCGGCTACTACGGCGAAAACTCGTCGACCGACGATAATTCTGCCCACGCGATGCTCGCACGAGGCCATGCAGAGCTCCTCATCAAATTAGAGAAGGAGGTTGAGGGGCGGGACAATGCGGCGGATGTGGTGGCATTGATGAAACTGATCACGCCGAAGCTGATCAAGCCGGACAGCACGCCTACCCTCACCCCGTCCACGACAAGGGGGTGACCACGACATGGCCGGTCTCGTGCCCAATCCGCTGTATCTGGCGCTGCGGGACACGCTGCGTACAGCGGAGCCGATGCTCACGGAGATCACCGACCATCTCGAGACGCAGTACCGAACCTTTCATTCCGGGCGCGTGTGGACGGGGCCGGCCGCGCAGCGATTCGACGAGCAACTGACCCTGCATCGCACCCGTGTCCGCGGCTGCGCCGACGCCGTCCTGTCCGACCTGCGGCGCGCCCTGGCGAACACCCCGCCCGAGGTCACCGCCGAGCAGGCCAGGGACATCAGCGCCAGGTACGGCCTCACCTGAACCAGAAGGACACACCGTCACTCGTGAAGCCGCTCCCGCCCTACGAGCGCACGCGTGATCACCTCCGGGTCGAGGGCCGTGCCTCCGCGGGCGGGTGCTCGGCCACGGCGGCGAGCAGTTCGGGCGCCGTCCCTGCGGTGGCCACCACCTCGCATGCGCGGGCCGCGAGCAACTCGACCATGCCGTCGCGGAGAACGACGGCGTCCTCGGCCAGCACCACACGTAGCCGCCTGGTGATCAGGATGTCGTCATCGGGCGCGTTCACGGCGGTTACACGATCTCGTGCCCGTAGGCGGCGGCGAGCGGGCGCAGGTCGGGCACGCCGAAGGTCGCGCACATCACGGCGAACAGCTCGGCCTTGTCGTCGCCGTATCGCCGGACGTGGGCCGCGTAGGTGCCGGCGGTGAGGAATCTCGGCGGGTCGGTCTTGCTGTGGAACTTGTCCGCGAACATCACGAGCTTCTCCTCGGTCGACTCCGCGAGGTAGTCGCCGGGAGGCAGCGGCAGTCCCTGCCGCACCACGTCCTCCCGAGTGATTCCCACACCCGTGTGGTGGGAGCAGAACCGGCCCAGGCTCTCGGGCAAGCCCTCCGCGCGGAGTAGTTCGTGGCCGAGGATCCCGTGGCGCACGTAGCCGGCGTGGTCGAGCCGGCCGCCGTCGTCGTAGAGCCGGTAGACCCCGACGTCGTGCAGGAGGCTTCCGGCCCGCACCAGCTCGACGTCGACGTCGAGACCGGCGCTGCCGGCCAGGCGCAGGGCGATCGCGCAGACGATCTCGCAGTGCGTGTGGACGAGGGCGAACGCCTCCTCCGTGGGCGCGTGTCTCGCGTGCAGCGCGCGGATCTCCGAGTCCGTCGGAAGCCGCGTGCGCGGAGTCCGCGAGGCCTCGGTCACGAGCTGGGAACCCGCTCGTTCAGGCTCTCGCGCAGGCCCCTGATCTCCTCCCGCAGGGCCGACAGCTCGGCGAGCGTCAAGCTGTCCTCCCTGTCCTGTCTGTCCTGTCTGTCCTCCCTGGCCTCCTCCTCCATCGCGCTGACCACGACCGCGATGAAGAGGTTCAGCACGACGAAGGTACAGATCAGCACGAACACGATGAAGTAGATCCACGACGAGGGGTGGGTGTCCATCAACTCGCGGTTGATGTCCGACCATCCGTCGCCCGTCATGACCTGAAAGAGCGTGTACAGCGACGTGGGCAGATCGCCGAAATACCGGGGCGCGGCGGCGCCGTACAGCTTCGTGCCCATCACGGCGGCGACGTACAGGACGAGGCCGAGCAGGACGACGATCGAGGACATCCCGGGGATGGCCGTGAGCAGCGCGGAGACCACGCGGCGCAGCGACGGCACCACCGAGATCAGCCGCAGCGCCCGCAGGACGCGCAGGGCTCGCAGCACCGACAGGCCGCCCGCGGTGGGCAGGAACGAGAGGCCGATGATCAGCAGGTCGAAGACGTTCCAGGCGTCGCGGAGGAACCGCCACCCGTAGACGTAGATCTTGGCCAGAATCTCCGCCACGAAGACGTACAGGGCCACGTGGTCGGCGATGTGCAGTTCGGTGCCGTAGCGGGCGACCGCCTCGGCGGAGGTCTCGACACCCAGCGTGGCGGCGTTGACGAGGATCACCACGGTGATCGCCTGCTGGAACCGCCGCGACTCGATCAGGCGGCGGACACGTTCACGCACGGAAAACTCCTGGAGGCCATGGAAGATCGGCAAGAGCCTAATGCCCCCGCCCGACATATCCGTTCTCAGTAGGCCTCGCCGAGATCGCCGCGCGCTGCTCCGCTCCCCGGGCTTGCGGAAGGTCTCGACGGCGCGCCGCATGGTCAGCGAAGGAGCGCCTCACCCCACACCGCGGCGCCGCAATCGGTCAGCCCGACCTGCTGGACGCGCAGCACCAGCCGCAGCCCGCCGGTCACCGGCACATCCACGCGGGCCCGTTCGCCCAACCGCAGGTCACGGCTGAAGAGCTGCCGGTCTTCCAGGGACACGGTGAAGCGGGTGACGGAGCCGGTGGCAGCGTCGTCAGGCAGGCCGACGGTGGCCTGGAAACGGCGGAAGCGCCGGCCGAGGTTGAACGACGCGTCTTGGTCGTACGTCGAGAAGCACGTCGAGCCGACGACGCTGTGGGGGAACACTTCGGCGCCAACCGTCCGCGACCCTCGCTCCCATCCCTGTCCGCCTTCCACCATCTCCATGTCGACCAGCCAGCTCGCGCCCGCCGGCGGGGCGGCGCCGGTGCGCTCCTCCGCCGCGCGCTCCTTGAGCGAAGCCGCGGCGCCGCCCTCGTCGATCTTCTGCGCCGACGACGGCGAGCCGGCGTCCTGGCTGGTCCGCGTGGCCGTGGCATAGCCGAACACCCCGGCACCGGCGACGGCGATGACGAATCCGGCGAGCAGGGTGCGGTCGACCTGCTCGCCCCAGCGTCTCCACACGAGGTAGACACCGGCGACCACCGCGCCGAAACTGGCCGTCCACACAATGGCCACCCCGCCGCCGGCGAGCAGGGCCGCTACGGCGGCCACATCGGCCACCACGCCGACCGCCTGCGGAAGTAATCGGGCGCTCGGCTTGGCCGGAGCCTCAGACGGATGCGCCACGGAACCATCCCTCCTGCAGGTGATCAGCGAGGGTCACGATAACCGCGGCCGCCCCGTGAGGGTGAGATGACGGACAGAATGCGCACCTTGCCGGACGTGTCCTCGGCCGCCGGGTGAATCGAGCCATGACTCGGCCGGCGCCCGGCACTCCGCGTGCCGCAGAAGAGACCCGAACCTCGGGGACTGGGGTCGCCCGGACGTGATCGCCCCTCCGCGGCGCCGGGAGCCCGGCGATGGTCCCACGCCGGTACCGCAGCGGCGAAGCGCGGCGCACTTCGGCGGATCTCTCAGCGGGCGGCGGCGTCGACGGCCTGGGCCGACAGGACGTGGTCGAGGACCATGAGGGCGCAGCCGGTGATGCCCGCACCGGGCCCGAGCCGGCTGCGCTCGATACGCAGGCTGCGGGTGGCGAGCTGGGTGGAGCGCCGGTAGACCACCTCGCGCACGCCGGACACCAGCGGCTGGAACATCTCGGCGACGTCGCCGCCGAGCACCACGACGGCGGGGTTGAGCAGGTTGACCGCGCCGGAGATGACCTCGCCGAGCCAGCGGCCGGCCTGCCGCACCACGGCCATGGTCTCCGCGTCGCCGGCCCGGACCAGGGCGGTCACGTCGGCGAGCGACGTCACGTCACGGCCTTTGGCCCTCAGCTCGCGCAGGATCGCGGTGCCGCTGGCGACCGAGTCGACGCAGTCGAGGTTGCCGCAACGGCACAGCACGCCCCCGCCGTCCCGCACCGGGATGTGCCCGATCTCCCCGGCCGCGCCGAGCGCGCCGCGCAGGATGCCGCCGCCGGAGATCACGCCCGCGCCGATGCGGGTGGAGACCTTCACGAACAGCAGGTCGTCGAGTTCGGATGCGTAGACGACGCGGTGCTCGCCCATCGCGATGACGTTCACGTCGTTGTCCACGAGCACGGGCACGCGGAACCGCTCGGCGATTACCGGCGGGATCACCACGCCGGTCCAGCTCGCCATCACGCGGGCGCTCTCGACCCGCCCGGCGGCGAACTCCACCGTGGCGGGGACGCCGAGGCCGATGCCGACGACGTCGGTCCGCCCGTCGAGCAGCTTCTCCCAGGTGTCCATGAGCAGGGGCAGCACGACGGCCGGCCCCTCCTCGACGTCGATGTCCAGGTCGGTGCGGTGCACCATCTCACCCGCGAGGTCGCACAGCGCGATCTGCGTGCGCCGGGCGCCCAGCGAGGCCACCGGCACGATTCCTCCGGAGGCGGCGAAACGCAGCCGTACGGGCGGGCGGCCCCCGGTGGACGGCCCTTCGGCGTCCTCCAGGATCAGACCGCGCTGGAGCAGGTCGGCGACGCGGTGCGCGACGGCCGGGCGGGACAGGCCCGTCACGCGGCCGATGTCGGCACGCGTCACCGCCTCCCCGCTGCGGATCAGCTGGAGGACCTCACCTGTGGTAGCTAAACGCGACATCAAGCCTAAGTAGAGCATAGGAACTCACCTAAGTTCAACGACTTATTCATTCTGAATTACAAAACTAGGCTTGAAAAGTGGCATAACTTCCCGATACTGTCCCTTCCGTGCCTGATCGACACCTGGTGCCCGATCAACGGATCGGGGGCCGGACGTGCCGCCTGGCACATGTCCCGGGACGACGCTTCCCGGGCGAGTTGGACCCCGCCTCGCGGCGGCCCCGGCAGGAGGAGGACCTTCCGTGACGAACCCCGTTATCACCGAGGTCACCGAGCGCGTGGTCAGGCGCAGCCGCGACAGCCGCGGGGTCTACCTGGAGCGGGTGCGCCGCGCCGGGGCCGAGCTGCGCGAGCGGGGGCCGGCTCGGGGACGGCTCGGCTGCGCCAACCTGGCCCACGGCTTCGCCGCCGCGCCCGCCGAGGACAAGCTCGACCTGCGCGGTACGGCGAAGCCCGGCGTGGCCATCGTGACGTCGTACAACGACATGCTGTCGGCGCACCAGCCGTACGAGACCTACCCGCCGGAGCTCAAGCGGGCGGTCCGGGAGGCGGGCGGCGTGGCGCAGGTGGCGGGCGGCGTCCCCGCGATGTGCGACGGCGTCACGCAGGGCCGGGCGGGCATGGAGCTGTCGCTCTACAGCCGCGACGTGATCGCGATGGCGACCGCGATCGCGCTGTCGCACGACATGTTCGACGCGACCCTGCTCCTCGGGGTCTGCGACAAGATCGTCCCGGGACTGCTCATCGGCGCCTTACGCTTCGGGCACCTACCGGCGATATTCGTGCCCGCCGGGCCGATGACCTCGGGCCTGCCCAACAAGGTCAAGGCCAGGGCGCGGCAGGCCTTCGCCGAGGGCAAGATCGGCCGCCTGGAGCTGCTCGACGCCGAGGCGGCCTCCTACCACTCCCCCGGCACCTGCACGTTCTACGGCACCGCCAACTCCAACCAGCTCCTCATGGAGGTCATGGGCCTCCACCTGCCGGGGGCGACGTTCGTCAACCCGCACACCGAGCTGCGGCACGCCCTGACCGCGGCGGCGGCGCGCCGGGCGGTCGAGATCATCCCGCACGGCGAGGAGTACACGCCCGTCGCCGAGGTCGTGAACGAGAAGGCGATCGTCAACGCGGTCGTCGCGCTGCTCGCCTCCGGCGGCTCCACCAACCACACGATGCACCTGGTCGCCATGGCGGCGGCCGCCGGCATCGAACTGACGTGGGACGACATGGCGGACCTGTCCAAGGTCGTGCCGCTGATCACCCGCATGTATCCCAACGGCCAGGCGGACGTGAACCACTTCCAGGCCGCGGGCGGCATGCCCGTGTTCATCGGCGACCTGCTGGACGCCGGGCTGCTCCACGAGGACGTGCTCACGGTCGCCGGGCGCGGCCTCGGCCTCTACCGGTCCGCGCCCGCGCTGAAGGAGGGCGCGCTGGTGTGGGAGGAGCGGACCGCGCCCAGCACCGACCCCGAGGTCCTGCGGCCGGTCGCCGAGCCGTTCTCCCCCGACGGCGGCATCCACATGCTGTCGGGCAACCTGGGCCGGGCGGTGAGCAAGGTCTCCGCCGTCAAGCCCGGGCATCTGGTGATCGAGGCCCCGGCCAAGGTGTTCGACGACCAGCTCGATCTGCTCGCCGCGTTCGAGCGGGGCGAGCTCGACGGGCAGGACTTCGTCGCGGTCATCCGCTACCAGGGGCCCCGCGCCAACGGCATGCCGGAGCTGCACAAGCTCACGCCGCCGCTGGCCGTCCTGCTCGACCGCGGCCAGAAGGTGGCCATCGTCACCGACGGCCGCATGTCCGGCGCCTCGGGGAAGGTCCCCGCGGCGATCCACCTGTCCCCCGAGGCCGCCGACGGCGGGCCGATCGCGCTGGTGCGCGACGGCGACGTGATCCGCCTCGACTCGGCCGCCGGGACCCTCACCGTGCTCGCCGACCTCACCGGGCGTACGCCGGAGGGCGCGCCCCTGACCGACGAGCAGTGGACCGGCACCGGCCGCGAGCTGTTCGCCGCCTTCCGCCGCACGGTCGGCCCCGCCGAGCGCGGAGCGAGCGTCTTCGGCGGTGTGGCATGAGCCTTCCCTGGCTGGTCGCCGATATCGGCGGCACGAATGCCCGTTTCGGTTTGGTCGCCCGGCCCGGAGGGCAGCCGGAGGCGGTAGCCGTACTCGACGTTTCCCAGCATCTCGGCCTTGCCGATGCCGTAGCCGCCTATCTCGCAGACAATGCGGGCGGAGTTCGGCCGGGGGCCGCGTGCCTGGCGATCGCCGGGCCGGTCGACAGGGACCGGTACCGGCTGACGAACGCGGGATGGTCGGGGTCCGTGGAGGAACTCGGCATCCCGCGCACGGTGCTGCTCAACGACTTCGAGGCGCTGGCGATCTCGCTGCCGCACCTCGCGGGGGACGATCTCGTGCCGCTCGGCGGCCCGCCGCCGGCCGCCGGCCTGACGAAGGCCGTACTCGGACCCGGCACCGGGCTCGGCGTGGCCGGCCTCGTCCCCGTACGGGAGGGCTGGCAGCCGGTGCCCGGCGAGGGCGGGCACGTGGCGGTTCCCGCCGTCACGGATCTGGAGATGGAGATCGTCCGGGCGCTGCGCGCGGACGGCCTGCCGTACGTGGACGCCGAGCACCTGCTGTCCGGCACCGGGCTGCCCCGCCTGCACCGCGGGCTCGCGCTCGTGCGCGGCGTCGCACCCGGGGCCCGTACGGCGCCCCCGATCACGGCGGCGCAGATCACCGCCTCGGACGACCCTCTGTGCGCCGAGACCGTCGAGGTCTTCCTCGCCCTGCTCGGCGGCTTCGCCGGCGGTGTGGCGCTCACCCTCGGCGCGCGGGGCGGGGTCTACCTGGGCGGCGGGGTTCTCCCCCGCCTGGTCTCGCGGATCCCCGGCAGCGCGTTCCGGGCCCGGTTCGAGACGACCGCGCCCGCGCTGTCGGAGTACGCCGCCGCGATCGCCACCTCACTGATCATCGCCGAGCAGCCGGCGCTTACGGGTGCGGCCGCCTGGCTCGCCCAACGATTTCCCGATGTGGAGCGTGTATGAGCAACCTTCTCGACCTCGCGCCGGTCGTCCCGGTGGTCGTCCTCGACGACGCCGAGAGCGCCGTCCCCCTCGCCCGGGCCCTGGTTTCCGGGGGTCTGCCGGTCATCGAGGTGACGCTGCGCACCCCGGTCGCCCTCGACGCGATCCGGCGGATCGCCGCCGAGGTGCCGGAGGCCGTGATCGGCGCGGGCACCGTGCGCTCGCCGGAGGACGTGGAGGCCGCGACCGGAGCCGGCGCCCGCTTCCTGGTCTCCCCCGGCACCACGCCCGGCCTGCTCGCGGCCATGCTCGCCGCGGGCGTGCCGTTCCTGCCGGGCGTCACCACGGCCACCGAGGCGATGACCCTGGCCGAGCGCGGGGTGCGCGAGCTGAAGTTCTTCCCGGCCGAGCCGGCCGGCGGCGTCACGTACCTCAAGGCCCTGAGCGGCCCGCTGCCCGACGTGCGGTTCTGCCCGACGGGCGGCATCACCCCGTCGAACGCGCCGGCCTACCTCGCCCTGCCGAACGTCGGCTGCGTCGGCGGAAGCTGGCTCACCCCGCGCAGCCTGGTCACGGCGGGCGACTTCGCCAGGATCGAGAAGCTCGCATCCGAGGCCGCGGCGCTGCGTCCATGAGCGTCGTGCCCATAAGCGTTGTGCCCAAGAGCGCTGTGTCCGTGAGCGCTGTGTCCGTGAGCGCTTCCTGAGTCTTCCCAGCTCGCCGGTCCGGCCGTCCTCCCTCTGCCGAACCGGTGGCCATGCCCGTGCCCGCGACCCGGGCACGTCCATGGGTGCCGGGCCCGTGACCGCTCACCGGCGGTCGCGGGCCCGGCGTCGTCTCATGGGAGCGCGCCCAGCAGGGCGTCCGGGCCGATGGGGTCCTCATGGGTGCCCTCCGAGGTGCACGCGTGCGCCCCGGCCACGGCGCCCAGCCGTACGCACTCCTCCAGGGGCCGGCCGGTCAGCCGTCCGTACAGGAAGCCGGACACGAACGCGTCGCCGGCGCCGTCGCTGTCGGCCATCGGGCCGGGCAGCGGCTCGGCCGGGAAGTGCCGGACCTCGCCGCGGCCCTGTTCCGGGATCTCGCCGCGGCTCCGTTCCGGCACGGCGAGCACGTGGCAGCCCTCGGCCCCGGCCGTGCACACGACCACCGACGCACGGCCCCGCTCCGCGATCGCCCGCATGACCTCCTCCCGCCGTCCGCCGAGCTTCGTGGCGGACAGGAAGACCAGGTCGGAGGAGTAGGCGAAGTCCTCGTGGTGCGGGTTCTCGCCGTCCCAGTCGTGCAGGTCGGTCGAGACCGTCGTGCCGTCCGGGATGTCGGCGTACACGTGCCGGGCGAAGTCCACGATCGAGACGTGGACATGCCGGGCCGCCCGGAGGGCGGGCAGGTAGAGGCCGGCGGGCATCCGCTGGCCGGGGACGACCCGGGGGTCGAAGAGCGACAGGCGCCTGCCGTCCGGGCCCACGAGCAGGACGCTGCGGCGGGTGCCCGCCTCCGACACCGCGTGGGTGAAGTCCACTCCGCGGGCGGCGAGGTGGCCGCGGATCAGCGCGCCCTGCGGATCGTCGCCGATCAGGTCGACGAACTTCACGCGCAGGCCGAGGGCGTGGCAGCCGAGCGCCACGCCCGCGCCGGTGTTGCCGATCCGGTCCACGACGGGCGGCACGGCGTAGGTGTCGGCGTACGGAAGGGGCAGTTCGGGCACGTAGACGGTCGTGTCGACGCCGGCGCCGCCGACGACCAGGACGTCGGAGGTGTGATCGGTCATTCGCGACGCTCCTGAGGACATGTGGAGATCCGGCGCGGTGACCTCGCACGTCCGCGCAGGAAGAGGGAAAAGACGATCGGATGCGGCGTGCCCGCACCGGCCTGCGGGCACGCCGGACGGCGCCGGCGCTTCACGCGGTCACGAGCGGCCGGGACGGGCGGCGGCCATCCGCGTCAGGACCGGACAGCGGGGCTCGGCGGCAGAGCTCAGAGACAGGGCTCAGAGACAGAGCTCAAAGGCAGAGCTCAAAGGCAGGGCTCAAAGGCAGGGCTCAGCGGTTGACGAGGGGGCCCGAGCTGGTGGAGCCGCGCACAACGAGCTCGGGCTGGTAGATCAGTTCGACGTGTTTGGCCGGGGTGCCGCCGATCTCCTCGAGCAGCGTCTCGACGGCCGCGGCCGCCATCGCGCCGATCGGCTTGCGCACGGTCGTCAGCGGCGGGTCGGTGAACGCCATCAGCGGTGAGTCGTCGAACCCGACGACCGACACGTCGCCGGGCACGGACAGCCCCCGCTCGCGCGCGGCGCGGATCGCGCCGAGGGCCATGAGGTCGCTCGCGCAGAAGATCCCGGTGCAGCCGCGGTCGAGCAGCGCCGAGGCGGCGGCCTGCCCGCCCTCGACGGAGAACAGCGAGTGCCGGATGAGGTCGTCGACGTCGGACAGGCCGAGCAGCTGCGCCATCGCCAGGCGGAAGCCGTCGATCTTGCGGATGACCGGGACGAACCGCCGCTGCCCCAGCGCGAGGCCGATGCGCTCGTGCCCGAGGTCCACCAGGTGCTGTACGGCCAGGCGCGCGGCGAGCCGGTCGTCGGGCGAGATGAACGGCGCGGGGATGGCCTCGTTGTAGCCGTCCACCAGCACGATCGGCAGCCCCCGGTCGGTGAGCCGCGTGTAGCGGTCCATCCGCGCGGTGGTGTCGGCGTGCAGGCCGGAGACGAAGACGATGCCGGACACGCCCCGGTCGAGGAGCATCTCGGTGAACTCGTCCTCGGGGGCGCCGCCCGGCTCCTGGGTGCACAGGATCGGCGTGTAACCGTGCTGGATCAGCGACTTCTCCATCGCCTGCGCGAACGCCGGGAAGATCGGGTTGCCGAGCTCCGGGATCACCAGGCCGATCAGGCCGTTGCTGCGCTGGCGCAGCCGCTGGGGCCGCTCGTAGCCCATCAGGTCGAGGGCGGTGAGCACGGCCTGGCGGGTGGCCGGGGAGACCCCCGCCTTGCCGTTGAGCACACGGCTCACCGTCGCCTCGCTCACTCCGGCCTGAGCGGCGATGTCGGCGAGCCGTGTGGTGTTCATGAGCATCACTTTAGACATTCTTCGGGGTCCACCAGGTGGCGGAGTCGGGCGCGAGCCGCACCACTCCGCCGGCGATCTCCGGTCCCCCGCTGGCGAGCAGCAGGTCGCCCGGCGTCCCGGTCTCCACCCATTCCTGGGTCATGTTGAGGACGCAGACGAACGCGTCGCCGCGCCGGAACGCGAGCGTGCCGGCCGGGCTGTCGAGCCAGGTCAGCGAGCCGTCGCCCAGCTCCGGGTGCTCCCGCCTGAGGGCGAGGGCGGTCCGGTAGAGGCTGAGCGTCGACGCGCCGTCCCGCAGCTGCGCCTCCACCGACATGTCGCGCCACTCGGCCGGCATCGGCAGCCAGCTCTCGTAGATGCCCGGCGGGGTGAAGCCGTACGGCGGCTCGCCCGCGGCGGTCCACGGAAGCGGCACCCGGCAACCGTCGCGCCCGCTGTCGGGGTCGCGCAGCCGCTGCGGGTCCTGCAGGTACTGCTCGGGCAGGTCGAGCACCTCGGGCAGCCCCAGCTCCTCGCCCTGGTAGACGTAGGCCGAGCCGGGCAGCGCCAGCATGAGCAGCGCCGCCGCCCGCGCCCGCCGCAGGCCGCGCTCGCCGCCGCCGTAGCGGGTGACGTGCCGCTTGACGTCGTGGTTGGACAGCACCCAGGTCGCGGGCGCGCCCACCAGCGCCGACGTGCGCACCGACTCGTCGATGACCTCCCGGAAGCGTGCGGCCTCCCAGGGCGTCTTCAGGAAGTGGAAGTTGAACGCCTGGTGCAGCTCGTCGGGGCGGACGTAGTTGGCCAGGCGCTCGGGCGAGGGCGCCCACGCCTCCGCCACCCCGATCCGCTCGCCCTCGTAGGAGTCGAGGATGCGGCGCCAGGCCCGGTGGATCTCGTGCACGCCGTCCTGGTCGAAGAACGGCACGATCTGCGCGCCGATCATCTCGGCCTGGCCCGTGGCCCCCACGTCGGGCAGCCCGGGGGCCTTGACCATGCCGTGCGCCACGTCGATCCGGAAGCCGTCCACCCCGAGGTCGAGCCAGAACCGCAGCACGTCGGCGAACTCCTCGTGCACCTCGGGGTGCTCCCAGTTGAGGTCGGGCTGCTCGGGGGCGAACAGGTGCAGATACCACTGGCCGTCCCCGACCCGGGTCCAGGCGGGCCCGCCGAAGATCGACTCCCAGTCGTTGGGCGGCAGCTCGCCCGCCGCGCCCTTACCCTCGCGGAAGATGTAGCGCTCCCGCTCCGGGCTGCCCGGCCCGGCCTTCAGCGCCGCCTCGAACCAGGGGTGCCGGTCGGAGGTGTGGTTGGGCACCACGTCCACGATCACCCGCAGGCCGAGCCGGTGGGCGTCGGCGATCAGCGCCTGTGCGTCCGCCAGCGACCCGAAGATCGGATCGACGTTGCGGTAGTCGGCCACGTCGTACCCGAAGTCGGCCATGGGCGAGGGGTAGAACGGCGTCAGCCAGATCGCGTCCACGCCGAGGTCGGACAGGTACCGCAGGCGGCTGCGGACGCCGAGCAGGTCGCCGATCCCGTCGCCGTTGCCGTCCGCGAAGCTGCGGACGTACACCTGGTAGATCACCGCGTCGCGCCACCATCTGGTGGTGAGCGCGGACGGCTGGACGGCGAGTTCGGTCATTGGGATCCCCCGATTCTCATATAGGGTCACGCCTTCGTCGCACCGGCCGTCAGGCCGGTGACGAGGTGGCGCTGGACGAGCAGGAAGACGACGGCCGCCGGGATGGCGATCAGCACCGACGACGCCGTGAGCAGGCCCCACTCCGCCTTGTGCTGGCCGACGAACTGGTCGAGGCCGACGGCGAGCGTGTACTTGTCGTCCCCGGTCATGAACGCCTTGGCGTACGCGACCTCCGCCCAGGCGGTGAGGAACGAGTAGAACGCGGCCACGGCCAGGCCGGGCTTGGCCAGCGGCAGGATGAGCCGCCAGAACGTGCCGAAGGGGGTCAGGCCGTCCACCCGGCCCGCCTCGTCGATCGTCACGGGGACGGTGTCGAAGTAGCCCTTCATCATCCACGCGCAGAACGGCACGGTGGAGGTGAGGTAGGCGATGACCAGGGACGGGAACTGGTTGATCAGCCCGAGCCCGGCCATCAGGTTGTAGATCGGCACGATCAGGATCGCCACGGGGAACATCTGCGTGATCAGCAGCATCCACATCACCGAGCGGAAACCGGGGAAGCGGAAGCGGCTGACCGCGTAGCCGGTGGTGGCCGCCAGCAGCACGCCGAGCACGGCGGTGATGAGCGAGACGATGACGGAGTTGGCGGCCCACGTCAGGAACCGGGTCTCCCCCAGGACCTGCGTGTAGTTGGCGAGCGTGGGGTGGTCGATCGGCGCGACCGAGGCGGTCTCGATGACCGTCCGCGGCTTGAGCGAGGTCAGCACCAGCCACGCCACCGGGAACACCGACACGATGCTCGCCGCGATCAGCGTGAGGTGCAGGGCGACCGACCTGAGGGGGCTGCGCCCGTCGCGGCTCCAGGTGCCGGGGCGGGCGGGGGCGGCCCGGCTCACCATGCCTCCCCCTGCTGCCTGAGCGCGCGCCGGTAGACCGTGGCCAGCACGACGAGCAGGGCGAGGATCACCAGGCCCCAGGCGGCGGAGCCCGAGTAGTTCCTGATGCCCTCGAACGCCTGGCGGTAGGCGTACGTCACGAGGATCTCCGTGGATCCGCCCGGTCCTCCCTTGGTGAGCAGGTAGATGACCGGGAACTGGTTGAACGTCCAGATCGTGCCGAGCAGCACGACGGTGCTCGACACCGGGCGCAGGCCCGGCAGCGTGATGTGGCGGAACCGCTGCCAGGGCGTGGCGCCGTCGACCTCGGCGGCCTCGTACAGCTCGCGCGGGATGGCCTGCAGCCCGCCGAGCAGTGCGAGCATCATGAACGGCACGCCCAGCCAGACATTGCAGGCGATCACCGAGACCTTGGCCCAGAACGGGTCGTCGAGCCAGGCGATCCCGGCGAACCCGGCGGCCCGCAGGACGGCGTTGACCACGCCGAACTCGCCGTTCAGCAGGTAGCGCCAGATGAACGCCGACACGAAGGCCGGCACCGCCCAGGGCAGCACGAGCAGCACGCGGTAGAACGACCGCAGGCGCATGGGCCGGTTGAGCAGCAGGGCCAGGCCGAGGCCGATGCCCACGTGCAGGGCCACGCACGCGACGGTCCACACGACCGTCCAGGCGAGCCGGCCGAGGAACTCCGACGAGGTGATGATGTCGGCGTAGTTCTGCAGGCCCACGAACTCGTACGTGGACGGGATGACGTTCATCCCGATCGTGCGGCCCATGGTGGCCTCGGTCGCGTCGGTGAGCGACAGGTACACGCCCCGCACGAGGGGATAGCCGACCAGCACCAGCGTCACGATGACGACCGGCGCGGTCATCGCCCAGGCGTACCAGTGGCGCGACAGGAGGCGCCGCGCCCCACTGCGGGGCGCGGCCCTTCTCGTCGCGACGACGTCAGCCGTCATGGCCTACAGGCTCCAGCCCTTGAGGATGCCCTGGTAGGCGGTGGCGACGTCCTCGAGCATGGGCTCGGTCGTCGTCTGCCCGCCGGCGAGCTTCTGGTAGCCCTCGACCAGCGGCTGGAACAACGAGGCGGCCTCGGGGATCCAGGGGCGCTCGACGGCCGTCTCCATCGGCTTCGCCCACTGGGCGATCTTCGGGTTCGCGGTGGCCTCCGGCGCGCTGTAGGCGGGCTGGCGGGTGGGCAGCAGGCCGAGCTTGCCCGCGATCTTCGCCTGGCTCTCCGCGCTCGCCATGTACTGGACGAACAGGTAGGACGCGTCGAGGTTCTGCGACCCCGCGTACACGGTGTAGTCGTGGCCGCCCAGCGGCGAGCCCGCCTTCACCGAACCGGCGGGGACCGGGGCGACGCCGAAGTTGTCCGGATTGTCCTTGAACACCTTGCCACCGAGGTTGTCGGCGTTCGACCACGGCCCGTTGAAGATCATCGCGACCTTGCCGTCCTTGAACGCGGTCTCGGCGTTCGTGTAGCTGTCCTGCAGCGCGGGCTTGACGGCGGCGCCGGACGTGATGAGGTCCTCGACGATCTTCACCCCCGCCACGCTCTGCGGGGACGAGATCGTGATCTTCTTGTTCTGGACGTCGACGAAGTCGCCGCCCTCGCCGTAGATGAACGGAAGCAGGAAGTAGGCGTCCACGTTCAGGGCGATGCCGCCGGCTCCGGTCTTCGACTTGACGTCGAGCGCCACCTTCTTGAGGTCGGCCATCGTGGCCGGAGGCTCGTCGTAGCCCGCCTTCTTCAGTAGTTCCTTGTTGTACAGGAGGCCGAGGGTGTCCGTCACCTGCGGCACGCCGTACGTCTTGCCGTTGAACTTGCCGCTGGCGGCCGGGACGGGCAGGAACTCCTCGGGCTTGTCGAGGGCGGGGGTGCCGTCGAGCGGGGCGAGATACCCCAGCGAGGCGAACTCCGCGACCCAGCCCACGTCGGTGCGCAGCACATCGGGGGCGCCGGAGCCGGACTGCGCGGCGGTCTTGAACTTGTCCCGCGCGTCCGCGAACGGCACGTTGACGTAGTTGACCTTGATCTTCGGGTACGTGCTCTCGAAGCCCTTGATGATCTCCTGGAAGACCGGGCCCTCGGTCGTGGCGTCCGAGGTGTCCCACCAGGTGACCGTGCCGGACACCTCAGCGGGGACGGCGCTCTTGGCCGGGGCCGATCCGGCGCCGCCGGAAGAGCTGCCACAGGCGGTGACCGCCAGAGCGAGCGCCGCGGCCACCGCCGCGGACGTGAGGACTCGCCTCATCTGCGTCGCACTCCTTGCTCAGGGGGGATTTGAGCGGAACGTAACAGGGGCGGAGAGGGGATGAAAGGCCTTGCAGAAACTTTCAGCAATTTCGTTACCTTTGACGTTTCCCGAAGGGCCATCGGGAGGTCACGACCCGGCCCTGACAGGCGCCTTGAGCGAGGGGAAAGTAACGAGTAACGAGCAGTTGCACGCAGATGCCGGATCTTTCACGACACGTATGGACACGGGCGCCCGCAACGCGATGTACTACCTCATCATTTACACCGACGGCTGGGGATCCGGGCGCGCCTGCTCGGGAGGAACGAGCTTGCATGAGCGAGCGTAGCGAGCGCATCAGTGAAGACGGCGTCTGGCGAGGCGTTTACCTGCGCGCCTACGGCACGACCCCAATCGGGGCCGAAGTCGAGGAGGTGGCATGAGCACCGTCGTCCTCGACAACGTGACGAAGGTCTACCCGGGGGGGTATCTCGCGGTCGACCGTATGAACCTGCGCGCGGAAGAGGGTGAACTCCTCGTCCTGCTCGGGCCGTCCGGCTGCGGGAAGTCCACGCTGCTGCGGATGATCGCGGGCCTGGAGGACATCACCTCCGGCGACCTGTGGCTGGGCGGGCAGCTGGCCAACAACCTCGCCCCCCGGGACCGGGACGTCGCGATGGTCTTCCAGAACGGCGCCCTGTATCCCCATCGGACGGTGCGCGGCAACCTGTCCTTCCCGCTGGAGATCGCCAAGGCCGACCCGGCCATGGTCAAGCAGCGGGTCGTCGAGCTGTCACGCGCGCTGCACATCGGCGACACGCTGGACCGGCGGCCGGGCACGCTGTCCGGCGGCCAGCGCCAGCGCGTGGCGATGGGCCGCGCGATCGTGCGCCAGCCCTCGCTGTTCCTGATGGACGAGCCGCTGTCCAACCTGGACGCCGGCATGCGCACCGAGCTGCGCATGGAGATCTCGTCGCTGGTGCGCGCCCTCGGGGTCACCACCATCTACGTGACACACGATCAGGTCGAGGCCCTCACCCTGGCCGACCGCATCGCCATCATGAACCGGGGCGTGCTGCAGGACATCGGCACTCCGGCGCAGGTCTACAACGACCCCGCGACCGCGTTCACCGCGGCGTTCCTCAACTCGCAGCAGCTCAACCTGCTCGCGGCCACGGTCCGCACGCCGCAAAATCAGTACATAATGCTCGATTTCGGTCCACATCAGCTCACCATGCCCTGGACCGATCCACGGGCGTACGCCGTGTCCCAGCACACCGGCATGCAGATCATCGTGGGGATCCGGCCCGACGGGCTGGTCCCCGTACCGGAGAAGACCGAAGGGCCGACCTTCTTCGGGCGGGTGCGGACGCTGGAGTATCACGGCCATGAGTGGCTCGCCTATCTGGAGGCCGGGATCCCGGGCGTCGTGGTGCCGGAGCCGCCGGACCGTCGTCAGCTGAACGGCTCGGGAGGCGGCGGCAGGGCGCGGTCGATGATGCGCCGCCTGCTGAACGGCTCCGCCCCCGTGGAGGAGGAGCCGCAGCCGATCTCGCAGTCGGGCACGCACCGCCGCGCGGACCTGATCGTCAGGCTCGGCAACCGCCCCGTGTGGCGCGCGGGCGAGCACGGCCGGGTCGCCGTCGACGTCTCCCGGCTCATGCTGTTCACCATGGACGGCGGTCGCATCGACCCGCCGCGCCGCTGACGCCGCTCACGCCGCCCCTCACACCGGGCGGCTGACGCCGCCGGCCAGCACGGAGACGATCCCCACCAGGCGGACGATCTTGTCCAGCTCCGCCCGGTGGAACGCCGGGCCCTGCTCGCGGGCCACCACCAGGTGGACGCCGTCCATCGGCACGCTCGCCAGGTGCAGCCCGCCCTCCTCGAACGCCGACGCGCGCAGCGGGGTCAGCTCGGCCGCGGGCACGATCTGCGGCGCCTGCCAGCTGCCGTGGACGATCGTGCCGTCGGCCGACTCGACCGCCACCGCCCACTCCGCGCTCACCAGGTCGGGCACCGCGTCGACCAGGGTGACGTACGCCCGGTCGGGGTCCGCGGCGACATGGCCGAGCAGGTCGTAGTCGGGGCTCGTGCCGGGCACCTCCCTGGTCGGCCACACGGCCTCCACCCGCGTGCCGGGCACAACGCCGATCCGCTCGCGCAGCTCGCCGGGCTCGAACACGCCCGACCAGGAGACGGTGAAGTCGTCGACCGCGCGGCCCGCCTGCCGCTCCAGCACGGTGACCTGCAGGATGTCCGCGCCCATCACCCCGAACGCGCGCGCCACCTGACCGAGCACCCCGGGCCGGTCGGGGAGCGAAACCCGCAGCCGCAGCAACATCCCCACCACATCCTCTTCACGATCCTCTTCACGCGGCCCAACGTCGACACCAACAGTGTCGGACACGCGTTTCGCGGCTGTTACAGCGGTGGGTCACGGATTGGCCGCGATGTTTCCGGACCCCGCGGCAGCGCCGTGCGCCGCCCGTGCCTCGGGCATGACCGGCCACGGGGCGTGGAAACTGTCAGGTGTGGACGGATACCTCGAGGCGACGGCCCAGTGGATCGACCGGGCCACGGTCGTGTGGAAGGGCGAGGTCGTCGCGGCGAACCACTACGCGCTGGCCTGCTCCGCCGAGGGCGACATCGCGTGCGCCGACGGCGACCTGACCGGCGACGTCCACCTCGTCCGGCTGACTCCCGGGCAGCTCACCGATGCCCAGAAGGCCACGTGGCCGCATCTGGCGGCGTACGGCGCGCTGAAGGTGGACCCGCGCGACGCGGACCTCGTGCGCGACGCGCTGCGCGGGCAGGTGATGGCCATCGAGCGCGGGCCCTGCGGCGCGCTGCTGACCGCCACCGGCGTGCAGATCCCCGGCGTGCTCGACGACCTGTACGCCGGGGCGGCGAAGGTCCCGCTCGGCCCCACCGGGAACGGCGGGCTGGCCGTGTGGGCGCCGACGGCGCGCACGGTCGAGCTGGCCCTCTACGACGGCCCGTCCACCGATCGCCGGACGGTCCACCCGATGCGCAGGGACGACGCGACGGGCGTGTGGTCGGTCGACGGCCCGGCGTCGTGGCGGGGCCGGTACTACACCTACCTCGTCACCGTCTACGCCCCTGCCGCCGGGAAGATCGTGACCAACGAGGTGACCGACCCCTACAGCCTGTCGGTCTCGGCGGGCTCCGGGCGCAGCCAGATCGTCGATCTCGGCGACCGGTCGCTGCGGCCCGAGGGGTGGACGGCGCTGACAAAGCCCCCGGCGGTGCGCCAGGACCGGGCGTCGATCTACGAACTGCACGTCCGCGACTTCTCCGCCTCCGACGCCACGGTCCCCGAGGCCGCCCGCGGCACCTACAAGGCGTTCACCGAGAGCGGCGGCGCCGGGATGACCGAGCTGCGGAGCCTGGCGAAGGACGGGCTGACCCACGTCCACCTGCTGCCGGTCTTCGACTTCGCGACCGTGCCCGACCGGAAGGCCGACCGCACCGAGCCCGCCGGTGACCTGGCCGCGCTGCCGCCGGACTCCGACCGGCAGCAGGCGTGCGTCGCGGAGACGGCCGCCACGGACTCCTTCAACTGGGGCTACGACCCGCTGCACCACACCGTGCCCGAGGGCTCGTACGCGACCGACCCGGACCGGAGGATCAGGGAGTTCCGCGAGATGGTCGCCGGGCTCAACGGCGCGGGCCTGCGGGTGGTCATGGACGTGGTCTACAACCACACCCACGCCGCCGGGCAGGACCCCACGAGCGTGCTCGACCGCGTCGTCCCCGGCTACTACCACCGGCTCATGGACGACGGCACGGTGGCCACCTCCACCTGCTGCGCGAACACCGCCCCCGAGCACACGATGATGGGCCGGCTCGTCGTCGACTCGATCGTCACCTGGGCCAGGGAGTACAAGATCGACGGCTTCCGGTTCGATCTGATGGGCCACCACCCGAAGGCGAACATCCTCGCCGTGCGCGCGGCCCTCGACGCGCTCACGCTCGCGGAGGACGGTGTGGACGGAAGGTCGATCATCCTGTACGGCGAGGGCTGGAGCTTCGGCGAGGTGGCCGGCGACGCCCGGTTCGAGCAGGCCACCCAGGCCGGCATGGCCGGGACCGGGATCGGCACGTTCAGCGACCGGCTGCGCGACGCCGTGCGCGGCGGCACGCCGTTCGACGCCGACCCCGGCGTGCAGGGCTTCGGCTCCGGCCTGGGCGATCGGCCCTGCGACCGGCTCGCGCACTACGAGGACCTGATCAAGCTCGGGCTCGCGGGCAACCTGCGCGACTTCACGTTCACCGGCTCGGCCGGCACGTCCGTCAAGGGGTCGGAGGTCGACTACAACGGCGGCCCCGCCGGGTACGCCGCCGGTCCCGGCGACACGGTGACCTACGTGGACGCCCACGACAACGAGACGTTGTTCGACGCGCTCGCCTACAAGCTGCCCGGGGACACCCCGATGGCCGACCGGGTCAGGATGCAGTCGCTGTCGCTGGCGGCGGTCCTGCTCGGCCAGGGCACCGCGTTCGTCCACGCCGGCAGCGAGCGCCTGCGGTCCAAGTCGCTCGACCGCAACTCCTACGACTCCGGCGACTGGTTCAACCGCCTGCTGTGGGACTGCCGCGACGGCAACGGCTTCGGCGGCGGCCTGCCGCCCGCGAAGGACAACGAGGCGCGCTGGCCGTACGCGCGGCCCCTGCTGGCCGACCCCGCACTGCGGCCCGGCTGCGCGGCGATCGGGGCGGCCCGGGCGAGGTTCGGCGAGTTCCTGCGGATCCGCTACTCCTCCCCCGCCTTCTCGCTGGGCTCGGCCGCGGAGATCGGCAGGCGGGTCTCCTTCCCGCCGTCCGGCGCTCCCGGCGTGATCGTCATGCGCATCGACGCCACCGGCGTCGATCCCGTGAACACGGCGATCTACGTGGTGTTCAACGCCACCGGGACGACCGCCGCACCGGCCGTCGCCGCGTTGAAGGGGGCCCGAGCCGCGCTGCACCCCGTGCAGGCGGCGTCGGGCGACCCGGTGGTCCGGCGGGCGTCGGCGGATCCGGCGGCCGGCACGCTGACCGTGCCGGCCCGCACGGTCGCGGTCTTCACCCAGACCCATCAGGGGAACCCGGCGCGGCCTCGGTGACGTGGCCGGACCGGAACGGGTTTCACGTGATCGGTGGCCCCGGATAATGAGTCGTCCATGTGATCGGGCGATCGGTAGGGTCCCCGAATGCCTACTCAACGCCCCCTACTGCCGCGCTCGGCGCCGGCCGCCTCGGGGATGTCGTCGCGTTCGGTCGCCGCGCTGCTGGACCGGCTCGACGCGCGATCCGTCGAGTGTCACTCCCTCATGGTCGTACGCCACGGTCACGTCGTCGCCGAAGGCTGGTGGGCGCCGTACTCGGCCGGACGCCCGCACCTTCTCTACTCGCTGACCAAGTCGTTCACCTCGGTCGCCGTGGGGCTCGCGATCGCCGACGGGCTGCTGTCGCTGGACGACCGGGTGGTGGACGTGCTGCCCGACCACGTTCCGGCCGGCATCTCGGAGCGGGGCCGCCGCCTCACCGTGCACCACCTGCTGTCCATGACGACCGGACACCCCGCGGACAGCCTCGCCGAGGCCTGGCGGCTGGAGCCGGGCGACCTGGTGAAGGGCTTCCTGCGCCTGCCGTTTCCCGAGCCCGGGGGAACACGGCACGCCTACGACAACTCGACCACCTTCATCCTGGCCCGGATGGCGGAACGGGTCACGGGCCGGGGCCTGCCCGAACTGCTCGACGAGCGCCTCTTCACGCCGATGGGCGTCGACCACGCGGAATGGGACCGGGTGTCGAGCGGTGCCGCCTTCGGATTCCACGGGCTGCACCTCACGACCGAGGCCGTCGCCGCCTTCGGTGAACTGCTGCTGCGCGGAGGCCTCTGGGGCGACCGGCGGCTCGTCCCGCGCGAATGGGTGGAGCTCGCGACCAGACGGCACATCGACACCCAGCAGATCGAGGGCTGGTCGGACAACCCCGACGCGCTGTGCGGGTACGGCTACCAGTTCTGGATGTCACGTCACGGTTACCGCGGCGAGGGCGCCCTCGGCCAGCTGTGCGTGGTCGTCCCGTCGCACGATCTCGTGATCGCCGTGACCGCTGCCGTGCCGCAGGGGGAGGAGATACTCGGCGCGATCTGGGAGTGCCTGCTGCCCGGCGTGGACCAGGCGGGGAGCAGCCGGGACGACGAGATCCTCGCCGAGCGGCTGCGGCGGCTGTCGTTCGCGCCGGTGCCGGGTCTGGCCGCCCCGGAGCGTTCCGTCACGGCGAGACTCGACGCCTCCGCCGAGGACTCGGCTCTGCCCGACGGCACCACGGTGATCGTCGATCCCGTGGACGGCGGATGGCTCCTGCGATTCGGGTCGTTCCTCGACGTCGAGGCCGGCCACGGCGAATGGCGGGAGACCTCGCCGCTCGGCCGCCCCGTCGTCGCGGCCGGCGCCTGGCAGGGCGACACGTTCGTCGCCGAGCTCTTCGTCATCACCACGCCGCACCGGGTGCGGCTGGTGGTCGACGCCGCCGCGGGCACAGCGGTGGCGACGTGGAACGCCGTGCCCCTGACCGGCCCCGATCTGGCGTTGCATCTGCGGTCGCCGCTGATGACACGGCCTGACGTGGCGTAGGCGACATGTACCGGTCCGTTACGACCGCCTCGCGGCACCGTGCACGAACTGCGGAGAATTAGGAGACTTTGAGCAACTTTGGTGGGATCTTTTCGGTGTCGCGAGTTTTCTTAAAGATGACCATCAGTAGCCTCGGGTAATGCTCCTCCCCAGGCGCTCCCCGTCACTGCGAGCCCGGCTGGCACTTCTCGCCGCCGGGACCGCGGCGATCCTGCTGATCCCGCTCGCGGTCGTGGTGCACGTGCTCGTCCGCGACGCGGTCGCGGACCGCATCTGGGACCGGAGCCTGGACACCGCCACCCACGTCGCGGGGCAGATCCGCGACGGGCGCCTGAGCGACCCCATCCCGGTCGGCGACGACGGCATCGACCTGATCGAGGTGACGGGGCCGGACGGCCGCATCGTCGCCGAGAGCGCCGCCGCCAAGAACCTGCCGCGCCTGAGCCCGTTACGCACGGCCCCCGGCCGTGAGATCACCCAGACGACGGCCTGCTCGCCCACCGGGCACGACTGCCTCTACGTGACCGTGCTGCGGGTGTCCCCGGGCTCCGGCTCGAGTCTCGTCTACGCGGGCCGGGCGGCCCCGCCGATCCTCGACACCCCCTTGACACTGCCGGCGCTGCTTCTCGCGGCCCTGCTGCTCTCCGCGCTGGCGGGCTGGACGGCCTGGAAGGTGACCGGCCGCGCGCTGCGGCCTGTGGAGGCGATCCGGTCGGAGCTCGCCGGGATCAGCGAGAGGAACTCGGGCGGCCGGGTGCCCGAACCGCCCGGCGACCACGAGTTCTCCCGGCTGGCTCAGGCGGCCAACGACGCGCTGTCCCGGCTGGACATGTCGATCCAGCGGCAGCGGCAGTTCGCCGCCGACGCCTCGCACGAACTGCTCACTCCCATCACCGGGATCCGCGCCCAGCTGGAGAGCGCGCGGCTGCATCCCGAGGACACCGACGAGGCGGTCGGCGCCGCGCTGCGCGACACCGAACGCCTGGAGGCGATCGTCGCCGACCTGCTCCTGCTCGCCCGGATCCCCACGGTCCCGGAGACCGCCAGGGAGGAGGTCGACCTGTCCCACCTGGTCGTCACCGAGGTCGAGCGGCGGGCGGAACGGCTGCCGACCCACCTTCACAACACCCCGGGGGTGACGGTCAAGGGGATGCGCCGCCACCTCGCCCGGGTCGTGGCGAACCTGCTCGACAACGCCGAACGGCACGCGCTGACGCTGGTGTGCGTGCGGGTCGAGCGCGCCGGGGACGAGGCCGTCCTGTACGTACGCAACGACGGCCGGCCGATCCCCGAGACCGACCGCGAGCGGATCTTCGAGCGCTTCTACCGCACCGACGCCGCGCGCAGCCGCGACCGCGGCGGCACGGGCCTCGGCCTGGCCATCGCCCGCGAGGTCGTCGAGGCCCACGGCGGCTCCATCAGGGTCGAGGACGTCACGGACGGCGAGCCCGGCGTGCGGTTCGTGATCACGCTGCCGCTGGCTGCGGCCAACCCCGCCGACGGCGGCGACACGCAGAATTCAGAGCCGCGCCCCTGATCGTTCAGCCGAGTAACCCCGAACGAAAGGACCTGCTGGCTAGTTTTCGGGACACCCCCGGCCCCCTTGGGTCACGCGGGTTCCCGATGTCGCAGGTAGAGGAGTCACTCGTGCGAGTGCTGGCCGTCGTCCCCGCCCGTGGAGGCTCGGTGGGCGTCCCACTGAAGAACCTGGAGAAGGTGGGCGGCATCCCTCTCGTCGCCCGCGCGGTGGACGCCTGTCTGCGCGCCGAACTCGTGGACCAGGTGGTCGTCAGCACCGACCATGACGGGATCGCCGCGGTGGCCGAGGCCGCGGGCGCCCGGGTCGTGCGCCGGCCCGCCGATCTCAGCGGCTCGACCGCCTCCAGCGAGTCCGCCGTGCTGCACGCGTTGTCGGAGCTGTCCGGACGTGCCGGCGAGGAGCCGGAGATCGTCGTGCTCGTCCAGTGCACCAGCGCGTTCCTCGACCCCCGCGACCTCGACGCCGCCGTCGCGAAGGTGCTGGACGGCGCGGCCGACTCGGTCTTCTCCGGCACCGAGACCTACGAGTTCGTCTGGACCGGCGCCGGCCACGGGGTGAACCACGACCCGGCCGTGCGCCCGCGCCGCCAGGACCGCGAGCCCCACTTCCGCGAGACCGGCGCGTTCTACGTCATGCGGGCGGAGGGCCTGCGCGAGCGCGGCCACCGCTTCTTCGGCAAGGTGGCCGTGCAGCCGGTGCCCGCCCGGCACGCGGTCGAGATCGACACCCCCGAGGACCTGGAGATCGCCCGGGCGCTCGCGCCGTTCGTGGACGAGCCGCTGCCGATCGACGTCGACGCCGTCGTCACCGACTTCGACGGCGTGCACACCGACGACCGCGCGTTCGTCGCCTCCGACGGCCGGGAGATGGTCGCGGTCAGCCGCTCCGACGGGATGGGGATCGCGCTGCTGCGCCGGGCCGGCGTGAAGGTGCTCGTGCTGTCCACCGAGCGCGACCCGGTCGTCGCCGCCCGCGCCGCCAAGCTGGGCGTGCCGGTGGTGCAGGGCCTCGGCGCCAAGGACGTCGCGCTGCGCGAGTGGCTGGCCGCCGAGGGCCTGTCGCCCGAGCGGGTGGCGTACGTCGGCAACGACGTCAACGACCTGTCCTGCATGGCGATCGTCGGCTGGCCGGTCGCGGTGCCCGACGCCCACCCCCGGGTGCGCGCCGCCGCTCGCGTCGTGCTGTCGGCCCCCGGGGGCGCCGGAGCCGTGCGCGAGCTGTCCGACCGGGTGCTCGCGGCCCGCCCGGCCGCCGCGCTGGAGACCGTCCCGGTCCCCGCGCCCGTGGCGTACGGCCGTGCCGTCTCCGGCACGCCGCGGCCGGTGCGGATCGGCCGGTCGCTGGTCGGCCCCGGGCAGCCCGTCTACGTGATCGGCGAGATCGGCATCAACCACAACGGCGACGTCGACATCGCCCGCAAGCTGATCGACGTGGCCGCCGACGCCGGCTGCCAGGCCGTCAAGTTCCAGAAGCGCACGCCGGAGATCTGCGTGCCGCCGGAGCAGCGCGACCAGATCCGGCAGACGCCGTGGGGCGAGATGACCTACATGGAGTACAAGCTCCGGACCGAGTTCGGCGCGGACGAGTACGCCCACATCGCCAAATACTGCGATGAGCGCGGCATCGACTGGTTCGCCTCGCCCTGGGACGTTCCGTCGGTGGAGTTCCTCGAGGACATGGACGTCGTCGCGCACAAGGTGGCCTCGGCCTCGGTGACCGACCACGAACTGCTGCGCGCGCTGGCCGCCACCCGTAAGCCGGTCATCCTGTCCACCGGCATGTCGACGATCGAGGAGATCGACGCGGCCGTGGAGATCCTCGGCACCGAGCGCCTGGTGATGATGCACGCCACCTCCACCTACCCGCTGCCGCCGGAGGAGGCCAACCTCCGCATGATCACCACCCTCCGGCAGCGGTACGGCGTGCCGGTCGGCTACTCGGGGCACGAGCGCGGGCTGCAGATCTCGCTGGCGGCCGTGACGCTGGGCGCGGTGACCGTCGAGCGGCACATCACCCTCGACCGCGCGATGTGGGGCTCCGACCACGCCGCCTCGCTGGAGCCCACCGGCCTGGAGCACCTGATCCGCGACATCCGCATCATCGAGACCGCCCTCGGCGACGGCGTCAAGCGCGTCTACCCGGGCGAGGTGGCCCCCCGGGCCCGCCTGCGCCGCGTCACGGCATGATCACTCTGTCCGTCGTCGTGCCGGTCCGGGACGGCGCGGCCTACCTCGGCGACGCGCTGACGTCGCTGGCGCGCAACCGGACGCCCGAGTTCGACACCGAGGTGATCGTCGTGGACGACGGGTCGGCCGACGCGACGCCGGAGGTGATCGAGGACTTCCGGCGCGACCTGCCGGGGCTCACGGTCGTCCGCAACCCGGCGCCGGCCGGGCTGGCCGGCGCCCGCAACGCCGGGCTGAAGCTGGCCGCCGGCCGCTACGTCACCTTCCTCGACGCCGACGACTGGCTCGCGCCCGGCTACCTGTCCCGCCTCGTCGCCGCCGCCGACGGGCTCGGGTGCGACTTCGTCCGGGTCGACCACGTCCAGGTCGAGGGGCGCAGGCGGGAGACGCACCGGGCGCCGCAGCCGCGCCGCGGCGTCGTGCTCGACCCGCGCGACGGCATCCTGCCGGCCGATCGCACGACCATGGTCGACTACCCCTACGCCTGGGCCGGGATCTACCGGCGCGAGCTGGGCGACCTGCTCACCTTCCCCGCCGGGCTGCACACCGCCGAGGACCGCCCGTGGATCTGGCGGCTGCACCGCCTGGCCCGGTCGTACGCCGTGGTCTCCCTCGCGGGCGTGTACTACCGGCGGGGGGTCACGGCCTCGCTCACGCGGATCGGCGACGAGCGCCAGCTCCACTTCTTCGACGCCTACGACATCGTGCTCGACGAGGCCGAGCCGTTCTTCCTGCCCAAGGCGGCCCGCAACCTGTGCGCGCTGCTCGCCCACCACGTGGAGCTCGCCGGCCGGTTCACCCCGGCCGTACGCGCCCGGTTCGACGAGCGGGCGCGTAAGGCACTCGCCCGGCTGCCGCGCGAGACGCTGACCGAGGCGATCGGCGGGCTGGAGCCCGAGCGGGCCACCCTGCTGGGTCCCTATCTGCCGGGAGGGCCGCGTGCCTGACTCCACGCTGTTCTACGCCTCCACCCTGTTCGGCGCGATGACGATCGCGGCGGCGATCGACGAGGGACGGTTCCGCGACCGCGGCCGGGTCCTCCTCGTGTCGAACAACGCGGCGATCCCGGAGGTCACCCCGGCGCTGGACGAGGCGCCGGGGTTCGCCGCGCTGCGCGACAGGTTCGACCGCGTCCTGTCCTGGAACGAGGTCATCGCGCCGCTGCACCCCTCGGACTGGAAACCCCGTTCGATCGAGACGCCCATGCTCGGCCGCCTGCTGCGCGACCTGGTCGGCGAGCCGGACGAACTGGTGCTGGAGTCGGTCGCGGTGTCCCCGTCGCGTACGCTCGCGGGCCTGATCAGGGACTGCCCGATCACCGTCTACTCCGACGGCCTCATGAGCTACGGGCCGACCCGCGACCCGCTCCCCCAGGAGATCGCCGGGCGGATCACCCGGCTGCTCCACCTCGATCTCGTCCCCGGCCTCGCGCCTCTGCTCCTGGCCGAGCACGGCGTGCCGGCCGAGGCCCTGACGGACGCGTCGTTCGCACGCGTGGCAGGCCGGGTGGCGGAGGCGGCCGAGGCGGCGCCGCGCGCCGGCGCGGTGATCCTCGGCCAGTACCTGTCCGCGCTCGGCCTGCTCACGGCCGAGGAGGAGGCCGGGCTGCACGCGCGCATGCTGCGCGGCCTGGCGGCGCGCGGCCACCGGAGCGTGCTGTTCAAGCCGCACCCCGCCGCCGGGCGGCGGCACGCCCGCGAGCTGCGGCCGGTCGCCGCGGAGCTGGGCGTCGAGCTCCTCGTGGCCGCCGAGACGACGCCCGCCGAGGCGTGCTTCGCCGCGCACCGCCCCGAACTGGTCGCCGGGTGCTTCTCCACCGCGCTGGTGACCGCGCGCCGACTGTTCGGCCTGCCGGTCGCGACCACCGGCTGCGACCTCGTGCTCGAACGGCTCACGCCGTACGAGAACAGCAACCGGATCCCGGCGACGATCGCGGACGCCGCGCTGCCCCGGCTGCAGGCCGACGGCACGATCGTCGAGCCGCCCGCCGCCGACCTGCCCGCTCTGGTCGCGGCCGTGGGCTACTGCATGCAAAGCGAAGCCCACCCCGGGCTGCGTGAGGCCGCGACGGCCTACGTGCGCGCCCACGGACCGGCGCGCTACTTCAAGAAGCGCAGGCTGGAGTCGCTGGGCCTGGTCGACCGGCCGCGCCCGGCCGCGCCTGCTCCCGGCCCGGCCTCCCGCCTGCGCCGCCTGCTGTCCCGCTGAGCCCTCGCCTCCCAGCGGGACATGCTTGTGGTGATTTCTCGGGCTGTGCGCCATGCTGGGGCTTCCGCGGCGATCAGCAGCACAGGGCGACCGTGGTCGCAACCTCCGCCGCCGAGGCCGGGGGTGGTGACGCCGTCCGGCCACACCGCGGAGTGCGGGCGCCGCGGCCGGTGACGAGAGGTTCGGGGATGACGAGCAGGCATGGGAGCGGCCGGGCTCCGGCGTCGGCGCCGGTCAGCATGGGACACTGCGCCCGCGGCTGCTGCCGTGCTTCGTCGAACAGAACCGCCGGCGCTCGATGCGGGAGGGCGATCTCGCGCGGTGTTGCCATGGGGCTTCCTCCGAGGCGTGCTGAGGGTCGTTGCGGCGCAGAATGGGCTCCCTGCAGTCAGGGTGCCGGGAGCCGTCGCGGATGTCTTGACTTCCTCTGCACGATTGCTGGCAATTCGTGCACGCCGCCGATGCGATCTCACCGGCGTGGCTCTCGCTCCGGCGCACTCACGACAACGGTGACCGGGAAGCACTTCACGGCGGAACGCGCTTCCCCGTACGACCACTCGCCGAGGAAACATCATGAAAATTCTGGAGTGGGACACCAGGAACCTGGCCGTTCGAGATCGATTTCCCTACTGGTACGACACGATGTCGCAGGCACACGTGCACGCGTGGCTGGCCACCGACCATCCCGCCCGTTTCCACGCGTCGGCGCGGGTGTTCGATCTCGGCACGGTGCAGCTTTCGATGATGAGCCACCACACGCTGCGGGTGAATCGGACCGCCAAGCTCATCAGGCAGTCGGATCCCGAGGTCTTCCAGCTGCACCTCCTCCTCGGCGGCGCCGGCGGCCTGAGGCAGGCCGGGCGCGACGCGACCTTCCGCGCCGGACAGTTCCTCACCATCGACTCCTCCCGGCCGTACCAGGGATGGCGAGGACCGGACGGCGATCCGGCCGAGGCCCTGGTCGTCCAGTTCCCCCGGGACGCCCTCGGCCTGCGGTCCGAGGTCGTCGGGCGGCTCGCCGCGACGCCGTTTCCCGTCCGGCAGGGCATCACCGGCGTACTGGCCGGACACCTCCGGCACCTGGCGGACAACGCCGAGAGCCTCACCCCTCACAGCGCGCAGGCGGTGGCCGCCGTCACCCTCGACCTGATCGCCGCCGCCTGCGCCGACCGGGTCGAGGCCACCGCCCTGCTGTCACCCGAATCGCGGCGTCAGGCCCTGCTGTCGCTGATCCACGACTTCATCCGGCAGCGGCTCGGCGACCCTGACCTCACCCCTGAGACGATCGCCGCGGCGCACCAGATCTCCGTCCGGCACCTGTACACGCTCTTCCGGGAACAGGGCCTCACCGTGGCCGCCTGGATCCGCCGATGCCGGCTGGAACGGTGCCACCGCGATCTCGCCGACCCCCGGCAGCGCTCCCTTCCCGTCCAGGCCGTCGCCGCCCGCTGGGGCTTCACCGACGCCTCGACCTTCAGCCGCGCCTTCCGCGCCGCCTACGGCATCTCACCACGCGAGCACCGGCATACGGCGGCGGCCGGGCGATCGGCGGGCTCGGGGCCGTCGGGGAGCGAGCGGCCGGCTCGACCACTCCTTCACTGACATACCAGGCGCCCGCTCATCCCTCCGAGTCACCGGACGGCCGTCGAGGAGCGCCGTTCCCGGCTCGGGGGACCGCGGTCGTCAGAAGGCGCTTGTCCGGTTTGCCGTTCGGCGTCAGCGGCACCTCGTCGAGGACGGTGACGGTCGCCGGAACGCATGCCTCGCCGAGCCGCTCACCGACCAGCGCCCGCAGCGAGCCGAGGTCGGGGTTCCGGTCCGCCACCGGTACCACGAACGCGTGCACCGCCTCGCCGGTGTCCTCGTCCGGGGTGCCGACCACGTACGCCTCCGCGATGTCGGGGGAGGTAGCCAGGACCCGCTCGATCGGGCCTGTGTAGTAGAGGTTGGCGTTGACGATGACGACGTCCCGTGTCCGCCCCGCCAGGTGCAGTCGTCCGTCCTCGTCGAAGTGGCCCAGGTCGCGGGTGCGCACCCACCCGTCGACGAACACCTCGGCGGTCTCCGCCGGCTCGGCCCAGTACCCGATGGCCTGAGCCGGCGTGCGGACGTACAGCTCGCCGTCGACGCCGGGCGGGACGGGCCGGCCGGCCGCGTCCCGGACTTCGACGTCGACGACGTCGGGCGGGAATCCGACCGACGGGGGGACGTCCTGCGGCGTGGCCATGGAGATCGTGCCGGTCTCGGTCTGCCCGTAGCCATGGAACACGACCGGGCCGAGCACGTCGAGTGCCTCGCGGAGCCGGGACGCCTCCAGCGGCGACCCGGACACCATGAGCGCCCGGAGGCTGCTCAGGTCGGCCGGGGCGGTGCGCTGGGCGGCGACGAGTTTGTACAGGCGGGGCACGGTGATGACGCTGGCGGTCGCCCGATACCTGGTGATCGCTTCGGGGAGCGCGGGCGGGTCGGCGACGACCATGGTCCCGCCCGCGGCGAGCGTGATTATGCCGTACTCCATCATCACCTGGCTGCTCAGCGACCCGAACACGAGGTAGCGCCGCAGCCGGGAGGCCAGTTCGCGGATCGCCGGCGGCCACGCCTCCGGGCGGGCCGTCCACGCCGCGTTCATGGCGGCGTAGGTCTGCGCGCAGGCCTTGGGTGTGCCGGTGCTGCCGCTGGTGTAGACGAGCCGGGCGACGTCCTCCGGCCGGCCGGACAGGCGCAGCGGACCGTCCTCGCCGGGCGCGGCCAGCAGCTCGGAGACGGTCAGCGTGCGCCGCGCGTGTTCCGGACCGGTGGCCGCGTCGGTCACGACCGCGGTGATGTCCTGGTGGAGCACGTGGCGCAACTGGCCGTCGGGCAGTCCGGGCCGCACACCGACGGCCCGGGCTCCCACGACGTAGGCGGCGATGGTCGCGGCGAACGCCTCCGGGGTGACGCCGAGCATCATGGCGAGGCCGTCCCCGGGTCCGACGGCCGCGGCGCGCAGCCCGGCCGCGATCCGCCGGACGAGGCCCAGCATCTGCGCGCCGGTGACGGCACGGGCGCCGTGCTCGAAGACGGGCCGGTCCCCGGCCGCCTCCAGGAGGTCCAGAACGGCACGCGGGTACGGCTCAGCCGGCGTCGGCAAGGCACTCCTTGACGAACACGGCCAGTGGCTGCTGGTGCACCTCCGGCAGGTTCCACTGGTTCTCCAGGTTCTCCGCGAGGTGGTGGACGCCGGCCGGCGCGCCGTCCCGGTAGTGCCGCACCACCGGGTGCAGGTAGCTCGCGTCGTGGGCGTTGACGGCGTCGTTCTCGACGACCCTCGGGATCGAGATGTCGAACGGGTCGACGGCGTCGTGGCCCTGGCCGTACTCCAGGGTGACGACGAAGGTGTGCCGGGCGCCGCCGAGGCCGCCGTCGGCCACGTACGCCACCGGGACCTCCTCCTGGTACAGCGCGGTGCCTCCGGTCACGGTGACGACGTCGCCGAGCACGCCGAACTGCTGCCACAGCGCCGACGAGCGGCCGACCCGGGCGATGATCGCGTCACTGATCGCGTCCGGGGTGGGCTCGACCCGCTCGGCCGGCCAGGTCCCGCCGTGGTACCGGGTGGTCAGGATCCGGTAGAGCGCGCGCACCCCGTACCGGAAACCGTGGATGAACCCGCTGGTGCCCTGCTTGAAGTCGCGTTGCTGGGTGAGCGTGCCGGCGAAGTACAGATCAGGCACGTTGACGGACTCGTACGCCGGCGTCTGCTCGGGGAAACGGTCGTCGATGACCAGCGCGGGCCGGCAACCGTCGTCGAACACCGAGGCGTCGAACCGGAAACCGGTGCACACGACCACCCGGTCGTAGAACAGCTCGCGCAGCGCCTCCACGGTGCGGGCGTAGCGGAACATCACCCGGTAGCCGCCGTCGGCGCGGCGTTCGATGCTCTCCACCGTGCCGTCGAGGATCGTGTTCTGGGACTTCAGCTGGTAGCTGTCGAGGAAGTTGTTGTTCACCGCGCGCAGGTGCCCGACGTAGTGCGACTGCCAGGCCATCCTGACCGAGTGCGGCCCGGCGACGTGGATGACCGCGGCCTGGGCCATGAGCGCGTCGGCGGTCTCGAACCCCGAGTTGCCCTTGCCGATCACCAGGACCCGCTGGTCGGCGAAGGACGCCGGATCGGTTTCGAACGTGTCGTAGCGTTCGGCGTGCTCGACGCCCGGGATCGGCGGGACGTGCAGTTGGGAGACCCCGGTGGCCACGACCAGCCGCCGCCCCCGCCAGATGCGCCCGCTGCGATCGGTGGCGGTGAAGCCGTCGTCGTTCCGGCCGATCCGGAAGACGTCGACGTCGTAGCGCACCTTGACGCCGGTCGCCGCCGCGTAGTCGGACAGGTAACGCACGAAATCGTCGGCCTGCGGGAAGTACTCCTCGCTGTAGCGGGTGAACAGCAGGTCGGGATCGTCGCTCAGCAACGAGTTCCAGTCCATCCGCAGCCGCAGCTCCGGGTCGTCGTACCCCGTGTGCACCTTGTTGATGGAGATCAGCCGGCGGTGCCGCGGGAACCGGGTGAAGAAGGTGCCCGGGCCGGCTCCGCGCTCCAGGACGACATAGTCGTGACCGGCGTGTTCGAGCTCCGCGGCGAGCTGCAGCCCGGCCGGTCCGGCCCCGATGATCAGGTAGTCATGCGCCATGAGCCGAAAGCTACGGACGGATTCTCATAGGATTCTGAGAATCCGCCGCCTACAGTCCGGACATGCCCGCCGTCGAAGACACCATCGACCTCAGCGCTCCGCTGCGCTCAGCCGACCTGCACCGCGCCGCGGCGCCGGTGTCCGTCGTGGTCGACGCGTCCGTCCGTGACCGCGTCGAGCGCGGCCGTGGCTTCCTCCGCGACGTGCGGGAGGAGGAACGTCCGGTCTACGGCGCGACCACCGGATTCGGCGCCCTCGTCGGGTTCGCCGGCCGGGAGGAGGAAGCGGACCAGTGTGACAACACCCTGGCGCACCTCGGCGCCGGGCAGGGGCCGGATCTGGCCCATGACGTGAGCCGGGCCGCGATCCTCGTGCGTACGTGGTCGCTCGCCCAGGGTGCGTCCGGGGTTTCCGCACACGTGGTCGACGGGCTGGCCGCGATGTTCGCGACGACGTTCGTCCCGGCGATCCCGCGCTACGGTTCGGTCGGCGCGAGCGGGGACCTGATCCCGCTCGCCTATGCCGCCCAGGCACTGCGCGGCCGGGGACAGGCGTATCTCGACGGATCGCGGATGCCCGCGGCCGAGGCGCTGCGCCATGCCGGGCTGACCCCGTTGACGCTCGACGGCCGGGACGCCCTCGCGCTCGTCAACGGCACCTCCCTCACCACGGCCGCGACCGCCCTCGCCCTGGACAGCGTCCGGTCCTCGCACCGCGCCCTGCAGGCGCTCACCTGCCTGCTGGTCGATCTGCTCGGCTGCGACCCGGGCTTCCTCCACCCCCGCCTGCTCGGCGCCTACGGCCATCCCGGCGCGATCGACGTCGCCGACGGCATGCGCAAGACCCTCGCCGGGACCCTCCCGGCCGGCACGCGTCCGCTGCAGGAGCCGTACAGCATCCGCTGTTCCCCGCAACTGCTGGGCGCCACCGAGGACGCCCTGCGCTACGTCGACGGTGTCGTCGCGGCCGACCTGTCCAGCGTCAGCGACAACCCGCTGTTCTTCCCCGACGACGACCTGGTCGTGCACGGCGGCAACTTCTTCGGGCAGCCGGCCGCCTTCGCCGCCGATGTCCTGGCGATGGTCACCGCTCAGCTCGGCAACCTCGCCGAGCGGCAGCTCGACCTCCTCGTCGACCCGGCCCGCAACGGCGGCCTGCCCCCCATGCTCGCCGCCGGACCCGGCCGCCAGCACGGGATGCAGGGGGTGCAGCTCGCCACGACCGCGTTCGTCGCCGAGATCCGCCGCGCCGCCGTGCCGGCCGGCATGCAGAGCCTGCCGACCAACCTGCACAACCAGGACGTGGTGCCGTTCGGCACCCAGGCCGCCCTGCGTGCTTACGACATGGCCGAACTGCTGCGGCTGCTCTGCGGGTCGCTGGCGGTGGGGTTGCGGCAGGCGGCGCACGTCGGCGCCCGCCGCCCCACGGCCTCGGGCTGCGCGGCGCTCCTCGACACCCTGGCCGAGGCGATCCCCGCGGTCGATCCCGACCGCCCGCTGGACGCCGATGTCCGTAACGCCGCCGAGCTGCTCACCGCGACACCCCCTCTGTGAGGGACAGCCCGCGCCATGGTCGTTCCGCTGGTTTCGTCACTCCCCAGGCGGCTCGCAGGCATTCCATGACGATCGGCCCGCGCCGCGCTCGTGGGGGCGCGCCCCGGTGCCGGATGCGGCCCCGGACGTGGCCACCGCGTGCGCCCTCGTCTAGAAAGCCTTGAGGTAGCCGCGCATCCGCCGCTTGGCGCGGTAGCCGTACCGCAGGACCCTGGGCGGCACCTCCAGGCGCAACCGGGCTCGGCGGCGGGCGGCCGCGTGCTCGGGGCCGTCGAGGAGCGAGCGCGCGGGCTCCAGCGTCCCCGCGCGGGCCGCGGCGACCAGCTCGGCGACCCGGCCGGTCCAGTCGCCGGCCGAGCGGTCGTGGAAGTAGTTGTCCCGGCACCACTCCTCCGCCGGGAACCGGAAGTCCGCCTCGGCGAGGTCGCCGAGCGTGCCCAGGCAGCCGCTGCCCTCGAACACCAGGTTGATCATCTCCGCGCCGACCCCGAAGTCGGACAGCACGAGCAGCGGCACGTTCGCGGCGATCGCCTCCAGCGCGGCGGTCGAGCTGACGGTGACGAAGCCGGCGGCGCGGCTCAGGTGCTCGTGCATCGGACCGGCGGCGAAGCGCACGGCGCCGGGAGGCACCCGGCCCTCGGCCTCCATCGCGGTCCACAGCCGCTCGTAGTGGTGGCGTTCGTTGTGCGTCTGCCGCTCGTCGTCGCGGGCGCGCAGCTTGACCACCACGTCCAGGCCGGGCCTGGCCCGCGCCAGCTCGGCGAGCGCGAGCAGGATCCGCTCCCGTTCCTCGCGCCGCCTGGGCACCTTGGCCTGGGTGGCGAACACGACGCGGTCGCGTACGCCTCCGGCGTCGTCTCCGCCCGCTTCGCGGTGCAGGAGGTCCAGGTAGGGCAGACGGGCCAGCGCCACCGCGCCTCCCCCGCCGAGCCGCGCGCCGATCTCGGAGAACTCGGCGACCTCCCGGGCGCTGTGCACGACGAACAGGTCACAGCCGCTGCGGAACAGCCAGGCCTTCTCCGTCGCGGGCACCGAGATGCCGGGCAGCCCCGACACCAGCACCGGCCGGGGCCCCCGCCCCGGCAACGGCCCGGACAACGGCCCGGCCGGTGTCGCCGCCAGCGCGTCCACCACCGGTCCGGTGCAGGCGAGCAGCACGACGTCGGGCCGGAACCGTTCGGCGGCCCGACGCAGCTGCCGGGCCGGCAGCACGGGCGGCAGCTCCCGCCCGGCTCGGCCCGCGCGGGTGCCGCTCACCGCGGCGGCGATCTGCGCCGCCGAGGGAGCGATGGGAGTGCGGACGACGGCCAGGTCGGTGACCCAGTCCTCCGGGGTCGCGTCGAGCAGGCCCGCGGCCCACTTGAGATAGGAGTCGGAGTCGGCCACGGCGAGCAGACGGGTCAAGGAGCACCCTTTCCGGGATCGTGCGGGTGGAGCTGATCGGGCTGATGGGGTTGGTGCGCGAACAGCTGGAGGTGGGAGCGCAGCGACGGGGCGGCCGAGGCCGTCCACCAGTCCTCCGGCACGTCCACCGTCTCCACCGGCACGCCCCGGCCCGACAGCAGGACGCGCAGCGAGGTCACCGCGGTGGACGGCAGGCTCAGCACCCGCTGGTCCGGCCGCAGGTCACGCAGCGTCATCTCGGCGGGCGCCCCGGCGTCGTACACGGTCAGCCCGGCGACCCTGCGCACCCGGTCGAGGTCGCGGGGGTCCTCACGGCGGTGGGGGAAGTACGCGACGGGCTCGCCGATCCGCTCGAGCCAGCGCAGGTAGCGGTCGCGGTGGATGAGCCCGTTGCGCACGAGCGAGGTGCCGAGCACGACCGTGCGCTCCGGCGGCGGCCGGTCGGCGGGCTGGGCGCGCAGCCAGGCGAAGTCGTGCCGCACGAGCCGCACACCCGCGTCCTCCACCGCCTCCGCGAGGCCGGCGGGCACCGGGAGCGCAGTGAACACCGTGGGCCCGCGGGTGCGCAGGCGGAACCCCGCGACCGCGCCGAGCACCTTGCGGCCGAGGCCCGGCGTCCCGCGGGCGCGCAGCAGCGGGCGCCGCGCGACCAGCAGCTCCAGCAGGCGGATCGTGGCCAGCCCGTCGTCCACCAGCACGGTGCGGCCGGGGACGGCCGTGACGAGGGCGAGCTGGACCCGCCCGGAGAAGGCGTCGCCGGCCACCCATGTCCGGCCCGGCCGGGGTGCCCGCTCGGACGGCTCGGCGAGCTCCAGCCCCTCGGGCGGCCCGAGCCGCCCGAGCTCGCGGCGGGTCAGCCGCAGCGCGGGCAGCCCGGCCCGCGGCACCACCCTGGTGGTGGGGCCGAGGAGCCCCGCGTGGTGCGCCTCGACGACGCACAGCAGCTGCAGGGGGGACTCCACCCACGCGACGGCCTGCCCCTGCTCGGCGGCGTGGCGCCGTCCCTCGTTCTCCACGCCCCGTAAAGAAACGTTCACGACGCGCTCACCGTAGCCGTCCGACACTACGGCGGCGGGAACACGCGGTGAACAGACCCCGAAGGGATCTTCGGGGGGCGTTGCGGCAGCATGGGAGGCATGAACGTCATTACGTTGAACAACAACGTCCGGATGCCGCAGCTCGGCTTCGGCGTGTGGCAGGTGGCCGACGACGAGGCCGAGAAGGCCGTGGCGACGGCCCTGGAGTACGGCTATCGCAGCATCGACACGGCGAAGCTGTACCACAACGAGGAAGGGGTCGGCCGCGCCCTGCGCGCCTCCGGCATCCCCCGCGAGGAGCTGTTCGTCACCACCAAGCTCTGGAACGACGAGCACGGCTACGACGAGGCGATGCGGGCCTTCGACGCCGGCATGCGGCGCCTCGGCCTGGAGACCCTCGACCTGTACCTGATCCACTGGCCGGCGCCCCGGCAGGGCAAGTACGTCGAGACGTGGAAGGCCCTGGAGATGCTGTACGTCGACAGGCGGGTGCGGGCGATCGGCGTGTCGAACTTCACGGTCGCAAATCTGGAGCGCCTGCTCGCCGAGACCGAGGTGATCCCCGCGCTGAACCAGATCGAGCTGCACCCGCAGCTCGCACAGCGGGAACTGCGCGGCTTCCACGCGCAGCGCGGCATCGCCACCGAGGCGTGGAGCCCGCTCGGGCAGGGCAAGGGGCTGCTCGACCTGCCCGTCCTAGCCGAAATCGGCAATAGATATGGCAAGACGGCCGCCCAGGTGGTGCTCCGCTGGCACATCCAGCTCGGCAACATCGTGATTCCGAAGTCGGTGACGCCGTCGCGCATCAAGGAGAACATCGAGGTCTTCGACTTCGAGCTGAGCCCCGAGGACATGGCCGCGATCAACGGCCTCGACGAGGGCCGCCGCCTCGGCCCGGACCCGGCGATCTTCGGCTGACCTGCCGGGGGTTCGCGCCCGGGGGAGTTTTCGCCGGAGCCCAGACATAAGGACACGGAGCGATCGCACGATTACGCGGCGTACGTTTCCCCTGGCGGAGGCGCGGCAATGATTGCTGCCGTGCCCCAACCACGACGATCGAGAAAGCTGTGGGCCGGGCTCGCGGCGGCGCTCCTGCTGTGCTTCGGACTCATCGGCGCCGCCCGCGTCGAGCCCGTGCCCGCGGCCCACCGGCCCAACATCGTGCTGATCCTCACCGACGACCTGGACGCGGCGGATCTGAGCCGGTTCCCCAACATCACCGACCTCCTGGTGCGCCAGGGCACCACGCTGTCCCGCTTCTTCGTCACCAATCCCTGGTGCTGCCCCTCCCGCTCGTCGATTCTCCGCTCGCAGTACATGCACAGCCACCAGGTGTGGAGCAACCGGTCGCCGACCGGCGGGTTTCCCAAGTTCCGGCCGCTGGAGGCGTCCACTCTCGGGACATGGATGCACGACGCGGGCTACCGCACCGCGCTCATGGGCAAGTACCTCAACAACTATCCCGAGGGGGCGCCGCGCACGTACGTGCCGCCCGGCTGGGACGAGTGGCAGGTCCCCGTCACCCGCCTGTACCAGGAGTACGGCTACGCGCTCAACGAGAACGGCGCGGTCCGGCGGTACGGCCACGCGCCCGAGGACTACCTGGAGGACGTGCTGAGCGCCAAGGCCGCGGCCTTCGTCACCGGTGCCGCCGAGGGGGACGCTCCGTTCTTCCTCTACCTCGCCCCGGTCGCTCCGCATCTGCCGGCGCACCACGCGCCGCGCCACGAGGCCGCCTTCGCCGGCGAGCGGGCGCCGCGGACCGCGTCGTTCGACCAGGCCGACCTGTCCGCCGAGCCCCGCTGGCTCAGCGAGCGCACACCGCTGTCGGCCGCCGACACCCGCCGGATCGACCGCGTCCACCGGGACCGGCTGCGCGCGATGCTGGGGGTGGACGACATGGTGGGCGCGCTGGTCGAGGCGCTGAGCCGGGCCGGCCGGCTGGACGACACCTACATCTTCTTCACCTCCGACAACGGCTTCCACCTTGGCCAGCACCGATTGCGGCCGGGCAAGACGACGCCGTTCGAGGAGGACATCCGGGTGCCGATGGTGGTGCGCGGGCCGGGCGTGCCCGCCGGGGGCGCGGTCGACGCGCTCGCGTCGACGGTCGACCTCGCGCCCACGTTCGCCGAGCTGGGCGGGGCCGCCGTGCCGCCCACGGCCGAAGGGCGCTCGCTCGTCCCGCTCCTGCGCGGGCACGACGTCCCCTGGCGCGACGCCGTACTCGCGGAGTTCTACCACCCCTCCTACTCGCCGCAGTCGCCGCCCACGTACGCCATGGTGCGGACCGGGCGGTACGCGTACGTGGAGTACGAGACCGGGGAACGGCAGCTCTACGACCTGCGGGACGACCCGGCGGAGCTGCACAACATCGTGGCGACGGCCGATCCGGGCCTGACCGCGGCGCTCTCGGCCCGGCTGGCGCTGCTGCGCGCCTGTTCCGGGCCGGCCTGCCGGGTCGCGGACGCCGCGGGCGCCGGTGCCTCGCTGGGCGGCGGAGTGTCCCTGGGGACGGCCACCGCGAGTGACGGATGAGGCGACGGAGCGCATCACGACACCCATAAGGACGGGCGCCCCCGCAGGTTGGGGGCGTCCGCTATTTATTTCTGCCCATATGGATATGGGAGCGCTCCCAAGAGTGCTATGTCCTACTATGTCCCATTGAACGGCTCTAACCACCTAGGGAGTAACAGTTAGGTTTCGGCATATTGACGCCCGCGTTGCTCATAGAGGACCCTTCGTGGGAGCGCTCCCAACGGTGCATACGTCCACGGTGCGGGAGCACAGAGCAGAACCTTCGATCGCGGGCCGTGAAGATCGGGGACCGGCCTGGGATGCACCTCCCACGAACGATTCGGGATACCACCTGAGAGGGGTCCGGAATGACTAGCAACTCGCGCCGCGGCAGGCTGCTCGCGGTCGCCGCGGTGGCCGCGCTGGCTCTCGGCGCCGCCGCCTGCAGCACGGACGACGACAAGACCAGCACCGCGGGCGGCGGGTCCACGCAGGCGGCAGGCCCCGTGACCGTCACCGTCCAGACGTTCGGCGGCGGCAAGAACTTCGGTTACAAAGAGGCGATCGCCAAGTGGAACGCCGAGCACACCGACATTAAGATCAAGGAAGACCACCTCACCGACCAGTTCGAGCAGGTCTACTGGCCGCAGATGATCCAGTGGCTGCAGTCCGGCGCGGGCGCCGGCGACGTCGTCGGCATCGACGAGGGCGGCATGGGCCTCGCCAAGGCGCACCCCGAGTGGTGGGCCGACCTGGGCGAGTTCGGCCTGCAGAACCGCAAGAACGACTTCGCCGCCTGGAAGTGGGAGAACGGCGTCACCGCCGACGGCAAGCTCTTCGGTCTCGGCACCGACATCGGCGGCATGAGCCTGTGCTACCGCAAGGACCTGTTCGAGAAGGCGGGCCTGCCGTCCGACCGCGAAGCGGTCGGCAAGCTCTGGCCGACCTGGGACGACTTCGTCAAGGTCGCCCACAAGTTCCAGGACAAGATCAAGGACACCAAGTTCGTCGACGGCACCAACACGCTCTACAACGTGGTGCTGGTGCAGGAGGCCGCCAAGAACGGCAACGTCTCCTACTTCGACAAGGACAACAACCTGATCGTCGACAAGAACCCGGCGGTCAAGACGGCGTACGACTTCGCCCAGAAGATCAGCCAGGAGGGCCTGACCGCCAAGCTGCGCAACTTCACGCCCGAGTGGAACACGGGCATGAAGAAGTCGCAGTTCGCCACCCTCGGCTGCCCGTCCTGGATGCTCGGCGCGGTCAGCGGTGACGACGGCGCCGGACCGGAGTTCAAGGGCAAGTGGGACGTCGCGGCGGTGCCGGGCGGCGGCGGCAACTGGGGCGGCTCGTGGCTCGCGGTGCCGAAGCAGTCGAAGCACCCGAAGGAGGCCGCGCAGGTCCTCGACTACCTGACCGGTAAGGACGCCGAGGTCAACGTCTTCAACTACGCCGGCAACATGCCGAGCAACGTCCAGGCCCAGCAGGACCCGGCCGTCCAGGGCGCGAAGAACGAGTACTTCAACGACGCTCCGGTCGGTGAGATCTTCGCCAAGTCCGCCTCGGCGCTTCAGCCGGTCTTCCTAGGCGTGAAGCACGCCCAGGTCAAGAACGCGATCGAGTCGGTCGTCTCCGCCATCGACGACGGCTCCGTGCCGTACGCGAACGGCTGGAAGAAGCTCGTCGACGACGCCGTGAAGGCCGCGGGCTGATCCTGCCCGCCAGGTGAGCACCGGCCCGCCGCAGCGGCACCCCGCCGGCGGGCCGGTCGCCTGCTTTCACCCGAAAGGTAACTTATGAGCCTGCACGTCGACGCGATGCCGCCCAGCCGGAGGCACGTCCGGTCGGGGTCGGGGCGATCCTTCCTGACCTGGCTGGACCTCAAGGCCGCACCGTACCTCCTGATCTCCCCGTACTACATCCTCTTCCTGATCTTCGGGCTCTTCCCGCTCGCCTTCACCCTTTACTACTCGTTCTTCGACTACGACCTCGCCGGCACGGTCGAATGGACGGGCCTCGGCAACTTCACCGCCCTGCTGTCCGACTCCGCCTTCTGGAGGGCGGTCGTCAACACCCTCGCGATGTTCGTCATCGCGACGGTCCCGCAGATGCTGCTGGCGCTGCTGCTGGCCAACGCGCTGAACAAGCGGATGAAGGGCCAGTTGTTCGTCCGGCTGGGCGTCCTGCTCCCCCTCGTCACCTCGGTCGTCGCGGTGGCGGTCGTCTTCACCCAGCTGTACGGCCGCGACTGGGGCATGGTCAACTGGGTGCTCGGCTGGTTCGGAGCCGACCCCATCGACTGGAAGGCCGAGCGCCTCCCCTCCTGGCTCGCCATCGCGACCATGGTCGACTGGCGCTGGACCGGCTACAACGCGATCATCTTCCTGGCCGGCATGCAGACGATCCCGAAGGACCTCTACGAGGCGGCCTCGATCGACGGCGCGTCCCGGCGGCGCCAGTTCTGGCAGATCACCGTTCCGATGCTCCGGCCGACGATGATCTTCGTCGTGCTGAACTCGACCATCGGCGGCCTCACGCTGTTCGCCGAGCCGACCACGTTCTACAACGGCAACGTCCACGGCGGCACGACCAGTCAGTTCCAGACCGTCTCGATGTTCATCTTCGAGCAGGGCTTCCGCGAGTTCGACTACGGCTACGCCTCCGCGGCCGCCTGGCTGCTGTTCCTGCTCATCCTCATCGGATCGGCCATCAACTTCCTGCTCATCCGCCGGATCGGGGGCAACAAGTGACCACGCTCTCCGCGCCCGCCCAGACGCGGCGGCGGCGCGCCAAGCGGCAGGGAGGGGCCGCAGGCATCTGGACCGCCACGCCGTTGACGAAGCTCGTGCTGGCCGTCACGATCATCATTTCGGCGTTCCCGCTCTACTACATGATCGTCATCGCCTCGCGCACCAACATCGAGGCGACCGACATGCCGCCGCCGTTCCTGCCGGGCGGCAACCTCGGCCAGAACATCCAGCGCGTGCTGACCAACCCCGACGCGCACTACCTGACCGGTCTCACCAACTCGCTGATCATCTCAGCCACGGTGACGTTCTCGGTGGTGATCATCTCGACGTTCGCCGGCTTCGCGTTCGCCCGGCTGAGCTTCAAGGGCGGCAAGATCCTGCTGCTGCTGGTCCTGCTGACGATGATGGTCCCGCTGCAGCAGATGGGCCAGGTCCCCCTCTACCGGCTCATGGTCAACCTCGAATGGGTCGGCTCGATCAAGGCCGTGATCCTGCCCTTCCTGCTCAACGGCTTCGGCGTCTTCCTCATGACGCAGTACACCGAGCAGGCCGTGCCCAACGAGCTGGTCGAGGCCGCCCGCGTCGACGGCGCCTCCACCCTGCGGATCTGGTGGAACGTCATCCTGCCCGCCGTACGGCCGGGCATGGGAGTGCTGGGCATCAACACGTTCATGCTGAACTGGAACGAGTTCATGTGGCCGCTGATCGTGCTGAACCCGGACAACCCGACGGTCCAGGTCGCGATCAACTCGCTCAACGCGAAGTACGGAACGGACTACGTGCTGATCTTCAGCGGCACGCTCATGTCGATTCTCCCGCTCATCGTCGTTTTCATCCTGTTCGGCCGACAGATCATCGGCGGACTCATGGAAGGTGCGGTCAAGGCGTGACGACGCAAGGCACACGACCCGAGGCAGAGACGGTCGGCCTGATGTTCCCCACCGGGTTCGTCTGGGGCGCCGCCACCTCCGCGTACCAGATCGAGGGCGCGCTCACCGCGGACGGGCGGGGCCGCTCCATCTGGGACACCTTCTGCGCGCAGGACGGCCGGATCGTGAACGGCGACAACGCCGAGATCGCGATCGACCACTTCAACCGGTATCGCGAGGACGTCAAGCTGATGGCCGATCTCGGCCTGACGGCGTACCGGTTCTCCGTCTCCTGGCCGCGGATCCAGCCCGACGGCTCGGGCGCGTACAACAGCAAGGGCCTCGACTTCTACAAGAGGCTCGTCGACGAGCTGCTCAGCTACGGGATCGACCCGTGGCTGACGCTCTACCACTGGGATCTCCCCCAGGCGCTGGAAGACGCCGGCGGGTGGCCGTCGCGCGACACGTCGAAGCGCTTCGCCGACTTCGCCGCGGCCGTGCACGCCGAGCTCGGCGACCGGGTCAGGCACTGGAGCACGGTCAACGAGCCCTGGTGCTCGGCGTTCCTCGGCTACGCCTCCGGCGAGCACGCCCCCGGGCGGCGTGAGCCGGCCGCCGCGCTGCGCGCCGCGCACCACCTGAACCTCGCGCACGGCCTGGCCGTCCAGGCGCTGCGGGCGCAGAACGCCGACTCGCAGATCGGCGGCTGCGTCAACGTGTATCCGGTCACGCCGGCCACGGGCAGCGAGGCCGACCAGGACGCGGCCCGCCGCATCGACGGGCTGCAGAATCGCTTCTTCCTGGACGCGCTGCTCAAGGGCGCCTACCCCGAGGACGTGCTGGCCGATCTCAGCCACCTGTCCGACATGGAGTTCATCCAGGACGGCGACCTGGCCACGATCGCGTCCCCGATCGACATGCTGCTGATCAACTACTACAGCCGCTTCACCGTGTCCGGCGCGCCCGGCGGCGCCGCCTCGGCGGCCGCCGCTCCGACGGACTCCGGGTCGCCGTGGATCGGCAGCGAGCACGTGGGCTTCGTCAACGGCGGCCGCCCGGTCACCTCCATGGGCTGGGAGGTCGACGACAGCGGCCTGTACGAGATGCTGCGGCGGATCGCCGACGAGTACCCGCGGATCCCGCTCTACATCTCCGAGAACGGCGCGGCCTACGACGACGTGCTCGGCGAGGACGGCACCGTGCACGACCCCGACCGGGTGGCCTACATCGACGCCCACCTGCGCATCTGCCACGAGGCCATCGAGTCGGGCATCCCGCTCCAGGGCTACTTCGCCTGGTCCCTGATGGACAACTTCGAGTGGGCCTGGGGGTACGGCAAGCGTTTCGGTCTCGTTCACGTCGATTACGAGACCCAGGCGAGGACCCTGAAATCGAGCGCTTTGTGGTATGCCGACACCATCAGACACGGCGGCTTGCTGGGTCGGGCACAATAAGCGCAGACGCGTTAAGGGGGCAGTGTAAATGAACGGGGACCGCCGTTCCGGAGGCCGGCCGACTCTGGAAGCGGTCGCCGCGCGCGCCGGAGTCGGCCGCGGCACCGTGTCGCGGGTCATCAACGGCTCGCCCAAGGTGAGCGACCGGGCCCGCGACGCGGTGTTACTGGCGATTCAGGAGCTCGGCTACGTGCCCAACCGGGCGGCGCGCACCCTCGTGACCAACCGGACCGACACCATCGCGCTGGTGGTGTCGGAGTCGGAGCAGCGCGTCTTCGACGAGCCGTACTTCGCCGGGCTCATCCGCGGCATCGGCTCCGCGCTGTCGGAGACCGGACTCCAGCTCATCCTCACGATGGCCCAGAACCGCGCCGAGCACGACCGGCTTGAGCACTATCTGACCGGGCAGCACGTCGACGGCGTGCTGCTGACCTCGGTGCACGGCGCCGACCCGCTGCCGGGGCGGCTGGAGGAGATGGGCGTGCCCACCGTGCTCGGTGGCCGCCCGGTCGGGCTCAACCCGTTCAGCTTCGTCGACATGGACAACCGGGCCGGCGCCCGGCAGGCGGTCAAGTACCTGCTCTCCAAGGGCAGAACGAAGATCGCCACCATCTCCGGTCCGCAGGACATGGGCGTGGGTGTCGACCGTCTGGCCGGCTACCGCGACGCGCTGCTCGCTACCGGCATGACCGAGCGCGTCGCGTACGGCGACTTCTCCGAGGAGAGCGGGGAGGCGGGCATGCGCGACCTGCTCGCCCGCCACCCCGATCTGGACGCCGTGTTCACGGCCTCCGACCCGATGGCGGTCGGCGCCCTGCGGGTGCTCAAGGAGCAGGGCCTTTCCGTGCCCGGCGACGTCGCGGTGATCGGTTTCGAGGACTCCAAGGTGGCGCTGCACACCGACCCGCAGCTGACGAGCGTGCACCAGCCGACCGAGGCCATGGGCCGGCAGATGGTCCAGCTTCTGATCGCCCGGATCAACGGCGAGCCGCTGGAGCAGCCGGTCGTCATCCTCGACACCCATCTGGTGATCCGCGCCTCCGCCTGACGCGACCGGCGGCGAACGAAGAGACCGCCGCGCACCCGAGGGTGCGCGGCGGTCGCACCATGACCACACCTGCTGCACGGCAGAACCTGTGCGACCTCGATTTCCTTCCGGTACACGGAGGTTTGATGAGTCTGCGGTTCAGCATTCTGGGCCCGGTCCAGGTACGACGAGATGGCAGGAAGATCCCGCTCGGCTCCCCCAAGCAGCGTGTGCTCCTGACCGTCCTGCTGCTGGAGGCCAACCGTACGGTGTCGCTGGAACGGCTGGTGGACGCGGTGTGGGATGCGGACCCGCCACGCTCGGCCGTCGCGAACCTGCGGACGTACGCGAACCGGCTGCGCGACGTCCTCGGCGCGCCGGAACGGCTGGTCGCCCGGCCACCCGGCTACCTGCTCGACGTCGGTCCCGGCGAGCTCGACCTCACCGAGTTCACCGAGGCCGTACGGCGGGGCCGGGAGGCGCTCTCCTGCGGTGACCCGGCAACGGCGCTCAGGCGCCTGTCCGCGGCGCTGTCCCTCTGGCGCGGCGCCCCCGCCGAGGACGTCCCGAGGTCGGCGGCGCTGGGACCGCGGCTGGACGCCCTCGAGGAGCAGCGGGCGCTGGCTCTGGAGACGCTGGCCGAGGCGCGGATCGCCCTGGGCGAGCACGCCGAGGTCATCGTCGAGCTCCGCGAGATTCTCGGCGGGCACGCCACCAGGGAACGACTGTGGGGCCACCTGATGCTCGCGTTGTACCGGACCGGTGACGCGGCGGCGGCCCTGGCCGCCTACGCCCAGGCGCGGGCGGTCCTCCGTGGGGAACTTGGCGTCGAGCCCGGCCCCGAGCTGGCGTCCCTCTATCAAGCGATCCTGCAGCGCGATCCCACGCTCGGTGAGCCCGCGCACCTCGCCGAGCCGTCCCCGGCGGCGCCCGCCGCGCCCCGGGCGGCCCGCACCGCCCGGCTCGTGCCGGCCCCGCCGACGGAGGCGCCGTCCCTGTCGGCGCTGCCCGTTCCGCCGCCCCGCTTCCTGGGGCGGGACGGGGAGCTGAAGGACCTCGTCGCGCGGATCACCGCGCCGGCGCCCCCGGGAACGTCGGTCGCCGTGCACGGCCCGGCGGGCACGGGCAAGTCGGCGCTCGCGATCCACGCCGCCCACCTGGCCGCCGACGCGTTTCCCGGCGGGACCCTCTACGTCGACCTGCGGTCCTGCGCCGGGCTCGGCGCGTTCGAGACCCTGACCCGCCTGCTGGCCGCCCTCGGGGTGCCGGCGTACGAGGATGTGCCGGCCAGCGAGAGCGAGGCCGTGCAGCGGTTCATCGCCGCGACGACGGGACGGCGGCTGCTGGTCCTGCTCGACAACGTCACCGAGGAGCGGCAGGTGCGGCCGCTGCTCGACGCCTCCCGTGAGTGCCGGGTCCTGATCACCAGCCGCAGGGTGCTGGCCGCACTCGACCACATCGAGCACGTACCGCTCGGTCCTCTGGAGCACTCGGCGGCGGCTGAGCTGCTGATCCGGCTTCGGGGGCGGAAGGGCTCCCGCGTCCAGTCCGAGCACGCGGGCTGGGTGGCCGAGTTGTGCGATCACCTTCCGCTGGCGCTGTACATCGCCGGTAAGAGGCTCGCCGTCCGGCAGGAGTGGTCGCCGGCGGCCTTCGCCACGATGCTCGCCGACGAGCGGCACCGCCTCGACCTTCTCACCTACGGCGACCTGTCGATTCGCGGCGCCCTCCGCCCGGACTACGAGGCCCTGCTCCGGGGGGAGGTCGCCTCGGACGGGAACGCCGTCGCGCTGTTGCACCGGCTGGGCACGGGGAAGATCACCGAATGTGACCGGGCCGCGGCCGCCTGGCTCCTCGGATGCGACCCGTACACGGCGTCGGCGGCGCTCGGCCGGCTCGCCGACATCCGCCTGATCGAACCGTCCGGTGAGGGTCTTTACCGGATCAACGGCCTCACCCGGCTGTTCGCACTGGAGATGGCGAGAACCTCGGCCGCGGGGTGAGCCGCGCTCCCCGCGATGTCGCCCCGGCGGCCGGCAATTCGATATGCGGGGAATACAAGGCCGCGTGTATCAGGCTGGTATGCCGATTGTTACGTTCGTCGCTATTTTATGAATACCAGATGTCAAACGAGGAGGTTGTGATGACGAATAGGATTCAGCGCCTGGCCGACCGGATGCTCGGCCGGTTCGTTCCGGAGACCAAGGCGAGCGCCATCAACTGCTCGTACGTGTACAGCGGCACCTGCCTGCGCCAGTACTGCTGCTGGGGCAGCGAGATCCCCGGCGGCACGTACTGCGGGTCCTGGCAGTACACCTGCTGACGTTCGGCAGGACACGGCGGGACGCCCGGATGACGGGCGTCCCGCCTTTCTCGTCTCTACGTTTTCCGGGCCTTTCCCCCCCACATTTTCCGCCCCGATCCTTTTGCGCCTGATCCTTTTGCGCCTGATCCTTTTCCGGCCGGATCACCTCACGGCCGCAGCGGCCATGGGGATTCGGCGGCAGTCCGCGGGAAATGGGCCCGGCGATCAGCGGGCGACGTTTTCACGCGATCTCGGAGGGCCCGGGCGGGAGACGGCGGGCCACGATGCCGGCGACCCGCCGCATCGGGAGGAACCCCCACTGGCGCGAGTCGGCGCTGTGCTCCAGGTTGTCGCCCAGCACGAGGATGTGCCCCGGCGGCACCGCCTCCTCCCCCAGCGTCCGGAACATCGGCGGGACCGGGTCTCCGGCCACGGCCGCCACCCGCTTGATCACCCGCTGGGGACCGCCGTCGACCACGAAGCCCTCGCCCGGGCCGATCCGGGCGATCACCACGATTTCGCCGCGGCTCACGGACTGGCCGCGTCTCGGTTGCCGGCGGACGAGCACCCGGTCTCCCGCCGACAGGGAGGGCTCCATGCTCCGCCCCTCGACCTCGACCACCAGGAAAATCCGCCGTATCAGGGCGATCGCGGCCCCGGCCCCCGCTGCGAGCAGGGCCACAGTCGTCAACGCGAACACGCCGCCCGCCCTCCCCGCGCCGAGGGCGCCGGCCGCCGGAGTGACCGGACACGCGCACGGGCCATCCGGCTCACCCCGGAACCCGCTCGGACTGGTATCCCCGCGCCTGCATGGTGAACAGCCGGGCGTACAGGCCGTCCGACGCCGTCAGCGTCGTGTGCGTCCCCTCCTCGACGACCCGGCCCTCGTCCAGCACGACGATGTGATCCGCGTCGCGGACCGCCCCCAGCCGGTGCGAGATCAGCACGGTGGTCCTGCCCCTGCGGTGCTCACGCAGCCCCGTGTGGATCTCGTGCTCGGCCTCGGCGTCCAGGCCGGAGCTGGGCTCGTCGAGGATCAGCAGGTCACGCTCACCGCGCAGGTAGGCCCGGGCCAGCGCGAGCCGCTGCCACTGACCGCCGGACAGGTGCGCGCCGGACACGACGTCGCGGTCCTCGTCCCCGGGTTCGAAGAAGATCTTCGAAAGCAGCGTGTCGTAGCCCCGGGGCAGCGCCGAGACCGGCCCGTGCACGCCGGCGCGGCGTGCCGCCGACTCGATCCGATCGCGGTCGTGCATCGCGTCCAGGTCGCCCAGCCCGATGTTCTCGGCCGCGGTCATGTCGTACTCCATGTAGTCCTGGAAGACCGCGCCGATCCGGCGGCGCAGCTCCGCCGGATCCATGTCACGCATGTCCACGCCGTCCCACAGGATCGCGCCGCGTTCCGGGTCGTACATCCGGCACAGCAGCTTGACCAGGGTGCTCTTGCCCGCTCCGTTCCTCCCGACGAGGGCGACGGCCGTGCCGTACGGGATGGTGAGGCTGACCCCGCGCAGCGCCCAGGGGTGGCCGGGCGAGTAGCGGAACCAGACGTCCCGCAGCTCGATGCCGCCGCGCAGAGGCCGCGACCCCGCGGGAACCGCGGGGACGGGCAGGTCGGGCTCCGTGCGCAGGACCGCGAGGTAGTGGTCGAACAGGAGGAGCTGCCGATGCGCGAGGGCGAGCTCGGTGACGAGCCCGCCGAGAGCCGACTGGACCCCGGCCACGGCGGCGACGAACAGCGACACGTCTCCGACGCCGACGGCGCCGTCGGCCGTGGAGACCAGCACCAATACCAGGCCGCCACCCGCCGACAGCGCGCTGAACAGGCCGCACGCGCCCTGCACCCACAGCTCCCGCCGGTCCGTCCGGCGCCGCTCCGCGTTCGCGGCGCGGCGCTGCCCGTTCACGAGCTCCCTGAGGAAGGAGGAGATCCCGAACAGCCGGAGCTCCTTGGCCGCTCGCACGTTGAGCATCAGGTCGGTGAAGAACAGCTCACGGCGTTCCACCGGGCCGATCCGCCACAGCATCGCCACCCGCCGCCGGGACAGCCACACCTGCGCCGCCAGGGCCGGCGCCGCCGAGCCGATCACCGCCAGCGCGGCCCACGGCATCGTGACCAGGAGGGACACCAGGAATCCGGCGCCGAGCACCACCGCCTTCACGACACCGAGCACGGCCGAGACGACCATCGCGGGAGTCGAGCCGCCGTACTGCTGTGCCATGCGGATCCGGTCGAGGAACGGCGGGTCCTCGAACCTGGCCAGGCCGACGAAGCGTTCGGTCGCCCGGAAGAGCCGGTCCTGCGCGATCAGGCCCACCCTGCGGCCGGTCTCCGCCTTGAGATACTCGGTGACCTGCGGCGCGAGCGTGAGCAGCACGCCGCACGCGGCCATGGCGAGGCCGAGTCCGGCCAGGGAGGGGACGGCGGCATGCCCGGCCGCGACCCGGTCGAGCGCCAGCTTCGTCAGCCAGGCGAGGGTCACCGGCACCGCCGCCGTCAGCACGGTGAGCGCGGCGAAGCCGGCCATGAGGCGGCTGCCCGCCCGCCACGCCATGCCGGCCGCGGCCAGCGCCGCGCGGGTGACGGAGCCGGAACCCGGGGCCGCCCGGCCGCCGGGGGGCGTGTTCACGCCCGAGGCGCCGCCGGTCGGAGCGCCCTTCATCGACGGGCCGCGACGGCGTCGAGATCGCCGAGATCCTCGAGGAGCGTGCCACTCGCCAGCACTTTCGCCGCGCCGTCCGCCGCGCCGTCCGCCGCGCCGCCCACCAGGGCGAACGACGGGAACCCCGTCACCCGGAAGGCCCGGGCGACCGCGCCCCCGTGGTCCTCGACCACGACGTGCGCCACCGGCCGCAGCTCGCGTACGTCCTCGGCGGCGGCGTCCTCCGGACCGACGACGACGGCGACCACGTGATCGCGCCCGCCGGGGAACGCCCGGGCGCGCTCGACGAAGAGCGGCAGGCGCTCCACGCAGGCCGGGCATCCCGTGGAGAAGACGCCGAGCAGGGTCGGGTCCGCGAGCGATGTGTCCGACAGGGGCACGCCGTCCACGGTGACGGCCGAGAACGGCCGGGCCGTCCCGCCCGCCGCGAGCATCGGTTCCGGCTGGGCGGCCGGCCGCGCGGCGAGCATCTCGCCGTGCACGCGCAGCCGGCGGATCACCCCGAGGGTGAGCAACAGGTCGAGCACGCACAGGACGCCGACCAGGACGACGAGGGCGATCAGGAACGGCATGGAAACGGGACCTCCGGTCAGGGCGAAGCCGAGAAGAGGCCGGCGATGTCGTCGGCCAGCACCGCCAGCGTGGTGAGCAGCAGGGCCGCCGCCACCGCCACCGCCACCCCGGCGAGGTGGGCGCCCACCGGTGGCACCCCCGCCACGGCCAGCCCCGCACCGGCCGTCGCGGCGGCCAGCAGTACGCCGTTCCGGACGAGGTGGCCGGCTCCCGCCGTGGTCGCGGACGGCCCGAAGCACCGGCAGTCGACCCGGGACCCGCGGCGGATCGCCGAGGCCGTCGCGACGGTGAACGCGGCCAGCAGCGCCGCCGCCGCGGCGAACCCGATCGGGGTGGTGGTCGGCCAGGCCAGCGCCGGCGCGACCGCGAGCTCCAGCGCCACGACGAAGGCCGCCACCGGCCGGTACGGCAGCCCCGGCGCGAGCGAGCGGGTGGCCTCCCGGAACTTGGCGTACGCCGCCCGGCTCCGGATCTTGCTCACCGCCGACAGGACGAAGACCAGCCCGATCAGCAGGCGGCAGCCGACGAGGACATAGGACATCGAGGCGCACCTCAACGACGACGGGGGCGGGCAGGCCCTGCCCACGCTAGCCAGGGCCGGGAACAAGCCGCTACACGCCCGATACACGTCCCGATGTACACGCCCGCCCGTGCCCGGGCGAGACCGGAGCACGGGCGGGCGTTTCGCGATCAGCCGCCGGCGGACGAGAGCAGGCGCTCGGCCTCCTCCTCCGACATGTCCTCCAGCTCGGCCACCAGCAGGTCCTCCAGCGCGATGGCCAACTCGGCCACGGTGCGCCGCTCGAAGATCGTCCGAACCGGGACCTCCATCCCGGTCGCCCGGCGCAGCCTGGCCGCGATCCTCGTCGCGAGCAGCGAGTGCCCGCCCAGGGTGAAGAAGTCGTCGTTCGCGCCGACGGCATCGACGCCGAGCAGTTCCGCCCAGATCTCGGCCACCAGCAGCTCCGCGTCCGTGCTCGGCGGGACGTGCCCGGCCGACGGCGCCCGGACCGGCGCGGGCAGCGCCGCGCGGTCCACCTTGCCGCGGCTGGTGAGCGGCAGCGAGTCGAGGACGACCCAGGCGGTCGGGACGAGATGACGCGGCAGGGTCCGCGCGAGGTGCGCGGCGAGCTCCTCCCCCGTCGCGGTTCCGGTCACGTACGCCACCAGTTCCTCGGCGTGGACCGTCACGAACGCCTGGCCGACACCCGGATGGTCGAGCAGCCGCGCCTCGACCTCGCCCGGCTCGATCCGGAAGCCGCGGACCTTGAGCTGCCCGTCGATCCGTCCGAGGAACTCCAGCGCGCCGTCCTGGTTCCAGCGCGCCCGGTCCCCGGTGCGGTATCTGCGCGATCCCGGCGGTCCCAGCGGGTCGGGTACGAAGGCCGCGGCCGTGAGCGCCGGGCGGCGCAGGTAGCCGCGTGCCACCCCGGTGCCGCCGATGACCAACTCGCCGATCGCGCCCTTCGGGACCGGCGCCCCTGCGGCGTCGAGCAGGTGGACCGTCGTGGCGCCGATGGGGCGGCCGATGGGCGGCCTGCCGTACGGAGTCGCTCCGAGATCGGCCGCGGTCGCGATGACCGCGCCCTCGGTCGGGCCGTAGGTGTTCGCCAGGCGGACGCCCTCGCCGAACCGGCCGTGCCAGCGCGCCACCGCGGCGCCGGACGCCTGCTCGCCGCCGATGATGACCAGGCGGAGCGCGGGCGGCCAGGCGATCTGGTCGATCTCCTCCACCAGGTGATGCCAGTAGGCGGTGGGCAGGTCGAGCACCGTGACCCGATCCCCGCCCGGAGCGGCCAGCAGATCGGGCAGCGTCGCCGCCCCGCCGGGCAGCAGCACCAGGGTCGCCCCCGCGGCGAGCGTGGGGAAGACCTCTTCGAGGTGGGTGTCGAAGCTCAGCGACGCGAACTGGACGACGTGGTCGCCGGGCGCCAGGCCGTAGTCCTCGCGCATCCACCGGATCCGGGCCGCGATGGCGCGGTGCTCGACGGCGACGCCCTTGGGCCGGCCGGTGGAGCCGGAGGTGGAGATCACGTAGGCCACGTCACCCGGACGCGTCCGCGCCGGTTCGCCCAGGTCATCGGGGTCGTCCGGGCCGTCGAGGGCCGTCTCGTCCTCACCGGCCAGCGGGTCGACGGCGGTGAGCCCGGCGGGCAGCGCCCGGGTCGTGATCACATGTGTCGCCCCGGCGTCCGCGAGCGAGAAGGCCAGCCGCTCCTCCGGCTCGTCCGGCTCGAACGGCAGGTAGGCCGCGCCGGCCCGCCAGACCGCGAGCAGCGCGGTGATCGCCTCGGCCGAACGGGGCAGGCAGACGCCGACCACGTCGCCGGGGAGCACGCCCCGCGCCCGCAGCGCCGCGGCGAGCCGTGCCGCCCGCCGGTCCAGCTCGGCGTAGGTGATCTCGGTCTGCCCGCAGACCACCGCGACGGCGCCGGGCGTGCGCCGGACGACCTCCGCGATCATCTCGGGGACCGCCGGTCCTCTGCCGTCCGGCTCCGGGGCGTCGGCGCCGTCCCCGGCCATCGCACGGATGTCGGCCTCGTCGTCGCCGGTCCACACGCGCAGCTCGGAGATCCGGCGATGCGGCTCGGCCACGGCCGACTCGAGCAGGAGCAGGAAGCGCTCGGCGAGCCGGCGGACGGCCTCCGCCTCATGCGGGGATCCGCTGGACCCGTCGTGGCCGAACGAGACGATGATCTCGCCGCCGTCGAGCCACGCCTCGGTGTACAGGCCGAGCTTGACCTGCCGGTAGCCGTCGGGGAAGAAGCCGACGGACAGGTCGCCGAACGGCCGGGTGGGTCCCAGGTCCTGGCTGTGCAGGATGAACATGGTCGGCATCAGCGCCTCGGCGGGATACCCGATCCGCTCGAACGGCACGGAGGGCCGGCTGAGCGCCGTCAGCGCCTCCTGTCGGGTGCGCCCGAGCAGCTCGGTGAACGACGGATCGCCGCCGAGGTCGCCGCGCAGCACGACGGTCTGCGAGAGGTAGCCGATCAACGGCTCCAGCTCGACCCGGTCGCGGCCGGCCACGGCCGTGCCGACGAGGACGTCGGTGTGGCCGGTGTGACGGTGCAGCAGCACCTGGTAGGCCGCCATGAGCACGGTGAACAGCGTGGTCCTGTTCTCCCGGGCGAGCCGGTCCAGCTCGCCGGCGATCTCCCGGCCCGCCCGGACGATCTGGAAGCCCGCGCGATCCTCGTCGCGGACGTCCCCGGCCCCGATTCCACAGGGCAGGTCGGGCGGCGGCGGATCGGCGAGCCGCTCCTGCCAGTACGGCACCGCGCGCTCGGCGCGGCGGCGCTGCCAGCGGGCGTAGTCGGACGGCTGGACCGGCAGCGGCGCCAGGCTCGGCGCGCGCCCGCGCAGGCGCGCGGTGTAGCACTCCGCCAGATCGTCGAACAGGATCCCCAGCGACCAGCCGTCGCCGATGATGTGGTGCATCGTGACGCACAGCACGTGGTCCAGCGGCCCGATCGCGATGAGGGCGACGCGCAACGGCACGCCTTCCGCGAGGTCGAACGGCGCGTTCACCCGCTCGGCGACGATCCGCCGGGCGTGCTCCTCGTCGTCGGCCCGCATGCGCTCGACCGGCGGGAGGGACCCCGCCCCCGGCGGCTCGGCGACCGCCCAGGGAACGCCGTCCTCCTCCTCGAACCGCGTGCGCAGGCCCTCGTGCCGGGCCACGACGTCGGCGAGCGCTCCTTCGAGGACGTCCGCGTCGAGGGGCCCGCGCAGCCGGCGGACGGTGTACATGGTGTACGAGGCGTCGCGGGGGTCCAGCCTCTGCAGCAGCCAGAGCCGTTCCTGGCCCGGCGACAGGGGCGCCCTCATGCGTCCGACGCCATCTCGTCGAGCACGGCCGCCAGGTCCTCGGCGCTGAGGCCGTCGAGCTCGTCGCGGAGCGCGGCGATGTCGGCGAGGTCCAGGTCGTCGTCGTCGAGCCGGTCCATCGCCGCCGCCAGGTCGGCCACCGTGGGGTTCTCGAACAGCACCACGATCGGCACGCTGGTCGCGTAGCGCGCCTGGATCCTGGCGATGATCTGGGTGGCGGTCAGCGAGTGCCCGCCCAGCTCGAAGAAGTCGTCGTCGACGCCCACCGGCTCGGCGATGCCTAGCACCTCCCCCCACATCGCCGCGAGGTCCTCCTCCAGCGGCGTGGACGGTGGCCGGTAGGGCCTGCTGCGCGCCCGGGTCCACTCCGGCACGGGCAGGGCCTTGCGGTCGAGCTTGCCGTTGGGGGTGAGCGGCAGGGCGTCCAGCACCACGAGGTGCGCGGGCACCATGTATTCGGGCACGTCGCGGCGCAGCCGGTCGCGCAGGGACGGCCACAGGTCGGCCCCTTCTGGCTCCCCCGCCGCGCGTACGACGTAGGCGACCAGACGCGGTAGCCCGTCGGGACCGTCGCAGACGCCGACGGCGGCGCCGGCCACCTCCGGCGCGGCCCGCAGCCCGCTCTCGATCTCGCCGAGCTCGATCCGGAATCCGCGCACCTTCACCTGCTGGTCGGCCCGGCCGAGGTAGCGGAGCCTGCCGTTCTCGATCGTGGCGAGGTCGCCCGTGGCGTACAGGCGGGCCCCCGGCATCGCGGAGAACGGGTCGGGCAGGAACCTTGCCGCCGTCTGTCCCGGCATGCCGCGGTATCCCCTGGCCAGGCCGGCGCCGCCGATGTGCAGCTCACCGGCCTCGCCGGGCGGCACGGGACGGCCGTCGGGGCCGAGGATGTGCACCGTCGTGTTGCCGATGGGCTCGCCCAGGTCCACGGGGGCCGGTGACGGGGCCACCCGCCCGGCCGTCGACCAGACCGTCGTCTCGGTCGGGCCGTACACGTTCCAGAGCCGGGCGCCGCCGTCGAGGAGGGCGTCGGCGAGGTCGCGGGGCAGCGCCTCGCCCCCGCACAGCCGGGTCGCGACGTTCTCGGGAACACCGCCGGATTCGAGCAGGATGCGCCAGCTCGCCGGGGTCGCCTGCATGATCGTGACGGCCTCGCTCACGGCGCGCGACCGTAGGGCCCGGCCGTCCGCCGTCTCGTGCCCGGACGCGACCACCACCCGGGCGCCGCAGGCCAGCGGCAGGAGGAGCTCGAGCACCGAGATGTCGAACGACAGCGTGGTGACCGCCAGCCAGGCGTCGCGCGGGGTGAGCTCCAGCAGGGAGGCGAAGGACTCCAGCAGGTTGACCACCGCGCGGTGCGGCACGGCGACCCCCTTGGGCCTGCCGGTGGAACCCGAGGTGTACATGAGGTAGGCCAGGTCCCCCACGGCGCCGCCGGCCAACACCTCGCCGTCGGCCGGCGCATCGGCGTCGCCGTACGCCGCACCCGCGGCGGGTACGCCGTCCCACGTCAGCTCGACGACGTCGGGGACGCCGTCGAGCAGCCGGGATTCGACCCCCTGCCCGGCCAGCACCAGCCGGATGCCCGCGTCCTCCCGCATGAAGCGGAGCCGGTCCTCGGGGAACCCCGGGTCGAGCGGCACGTAGGCGCCGCCGGCCCGCCACACGGCGAGCAGGGCGACGACCATGCCGGGGCAGCGCTCCAGGCACAGGCCGACCGGGACCTCCGGGCCGACCCCGCGGGCGCGCAGCAGCGCCGCCAGCCGGTCGACCCTGTCGTGCAGCTCCCGGTAGGTCAGCACGCCGCCGGCGCCGCTCACCGCGACCGCGTCGGGGCTCGCGTCACGCCACCGGCGGATCAGCGCGAGCGCCGTATCAGGGATGGTCACGCCGCTCACCGCGTCACTCACTTTCACGCACCTTTCACTTCGGGAACACGCTCGCGAACGGACCGCTCAGCGCGGACAGCCGGATGTCCGGGTCCGCCCCGGCCCGCCGTACGACCTCGGCGAAACCGCCGACGAGGCGGCGCGCGGTCGCGGGCGTGAACAGATCGCTGCTGTAGTCGAGGACGCCGCCCAGCCCCTCCGGGCCCCGCCACAGGTCCATCGACACTTCGGACTTGGTGTGGCTGGGCGGGACCGTGTAGACCTCCCGGCCGAGGTCGGCCATCCGGGTCCCCAGCAGATCGTCCTTGGGCAGGTTGTGCAGGTTGAACATGGCCTGGCACAGCGGCGGCCTGCTGATGTCGCGGGGGACGCGAAGCGCGGCCAGGACATGCTCGAACGGCACCTCCGCGTGCCGCATCCCCGCCAGGGTCGCCTCCCGCACGCGGTCCAGCAGCTCGTGGAACGACGGGTCGCCGGACAGATCGGCGCGCAGCACCATCGTGTTGCCGAAGTAGCCGATCAACGGCGTCAGCTCGCTGCGGGACCGGCCGGCCACCGGCACGCCGACGCAGAAGCCGGTCTGGCCCGACGCCAGGGCGAGGGTCGCCTGGTAGGCGGCGGCCAGGGCCATGAAGGACGTGCAGCGCCGCTTCCTGGCCACCTTCTCAAGCGGCGTGATCTCCTCCGGCGGCAGCAGCAGCTGCTCGCGTCCGCCGCGCCCGGACCACCGGGCCGGCCGGGGGTGGTCGGCCGGAAGGTCGAGCGCGGGGGCACCGGCCAGGCGGCGCGTCCAGAACTCCAGGCCCTCGGTGTGGTCCCGCTGTCTCTCCTGCACGGCGAAGCGGGGATACTGCGTGGGCAGCTCCGGCAGCTCGGGCTCACGTCCCTCGCGCCCGGCGGCGTAACACTCCGTGAGCTCGCGCATGAGCACGTCGAGCGACCAGCCGTCCATCACGATGTGGTGCAGGACGATGCACACGACCGCGTCGTCCTCGCCCGGCCGGGCCAGGCCGGCCCGCAGAGGAGGCTCGTTCTCCAGGTCGAACGGACGCTCGACGAACTCCTTCAGCGCCCGGTCGAGGTCCGCCTCCCCCGCGAGCGCGATCTTCTCCAGCGGCACCGGTGCGGGCGGCAGCACGACCTGCACGGGGGCGTCCCCGCGCAGCCGGAAGCGGGTACGCAGCACCTCGTGCCGCGCCACGATCCGGGTGAACGCCCCGGTCAGCGCGTCCACGTCGAGAGGCCCCCGCAGCCGCATGCACCAGGGCGTGTTGTAACTGGTGTCACCGGGGTCGAAGCGGCTGAGGAACCACAGCCGCTCCTGGCCCGGCGACAGCGGCCACTCCTGCCCGCCTGGGTCCCGAGACGCGCCCCCGAGGGAGCGCAGCAGCGCCGCCCGCCGCTCGGGGGGCAGCCCGGCGAGCTTCTCGATCAGCGCGGCGCGGCGCTCGGCGGCGGTCATCTGCCCCGGTCGCGTACGCTCAGCGTGCCCTGGTCGCGTACGCTCCGTGGCCGCATGTCGGTCCACACCGTCTCGATGTGGTCCAGGCATTCCTGCCGCGTGCCCGCGAAGCCGGTGGACCGCCACCCGGCGGGCGGCTCGCGGTCGCTCCACCATACGGAGTACTGCTCCTCGTCGTTGACGACCACGAGCATCGGGGAGTCGGTCATGTCACCTTCCCAAGAGGGTCATTGCGGAAGACGGGGCCCGGCCGTCGCCCTCGATCAGACGGGGGCAGGCGGGCCAGTCCGCGGGGCCGGCCGGCGGCTCCGGGCACAGGACGTAGTGGTGGGGGGCGAGCACGTCGGTCCGGCCGGCCGCGGCGCGCATGAAGGCGGTGTGGACGGCGTCGGGCGTGTCCAGCCCGGGACGCGCGACGAGATACCCGGTCAGCCTGGCCGCCCCGCCGCCGGTGCCGTCTCCGGTGCCGTCTCCGGGGTCCTCCGCGACGACCGCGGCCTCGGCTCCGCACACCCGGCGGAGCAGCGCCTCGGTCTCCGGCAGGCTCACCCAGTCGTGGCCGATCGCCGTCCACCCGGCGGGGCGCCGTACGGGGTCCAGACCCGCGATCTTCGCGACCTGGTCCAGCGGCACCTCCTCCGAGACGGCCCGGACCAGCAGCTCCTCCAGGCCGGCGAGCATCCGCTCGGCGACGGCTCCCGGCAGGAACGCCGTGTCCACCAGCACGTAGAACTCACAGCTGGACGGGGCCGGGCCGGTGGCGAAGAAGATCCTCGCCTTGACCGCGGGATAGCCGCCGACGAAGAACGTCCTGGTGCGGCCCCGCAGCGCGGCGAGCGCCGCGGCGTCCCCCGGATCGACCTGCGGCAGGCCCTGCCAGCGGCCCGCCTGCCTGACGTCGTTGAAGAACGCGTCCAGGTCGATGTCGGCGCCGCGGTCCCACGCCTCCGCCTCCCACGCGGCCAGCACGAGCGCGGGGTCGTAGTGCCCGTTCCGGTACGTCGCCATGGTCTTGCGATGTCCGTGGCGCAGCGCGTCGGCGAACGTCCCGTTCCCCAAGTCGATGACGCACAGCCCGTCCTGGGCGGCGGGCCCGGCCATCGCCTCCATCCCGGGGTGGTGCCGGTTCGACACGATGAGCTGCATCGCCGCCGTGGGGTGCCCGGTGACGGCGGCCAGCAGCGCGGCGCTCGCGACCGTGAGCACGCTGGAGGTCGTGACGCCGTGCCGGGCGGCGAGCGCCTCGGCGGCCACGGCCGCCGCCGGAGAGTCCATCCCGTGGCGGACGAAGCGCGGCTCCTCGGGCTCCCGAACCGGGAAGTCGAACATCGAACGCGGGGCGGACGCGAGACCGGTCCGCCAGTGCCGCAGCGCCTGCCCGCCGGGCGGCGGGTCGGACTGCTCGAAGGCGGCCTGGTCGAGCGGCTGCCAGTCCGGGCCGGGCAGGTCCTCCCCGGCGACCAGCCGGGGCCACTCCGCGGCCACCATGTTCAGCGACCAGCCGTCGAGCGCGAGGTGGGACAACGCGAGCGCCAGCGCGCGCGGCCGCCCCCGCTGGCAGACCACCGCGCACCGGATCGGCAACTCGGCCGCGTAGTCGAACCCGGTCGCGGCCAGCTCGGCGGCCAGCGCCTTGGCCGCGCTCATCGGCTTTGCCGCCACCTCGTACACGCCGGCCGTGAGCCGGCCCTCCCGGCTCACCCGCTGGACGGTGTTGCCCTGGACCGTGTTGCCCCGGGCGGTGTCGCCCCCGGTGTCCCCGGCGCCCTCCCCGTCCCGGACGAACGCCGTGCGCAGCGTCTCGTGCCGCTCGATGAGGCGGCCCACCGCGCGCAGCACGGCGTCCAGGCCGGCCGTGCCGGTCACCGGCAGGGTCCAGGCCAGGTTGAAGTAGGGGTCGCCGTCGTCCAGCCACTGGGTGGAGCGCCAGATCCCCTGCTGGCCCCAGGTCAGCGGGGCCTGCCCGCCCCGGGCGCCGCGGAACTCCACGGTGCGCGGCGGCAGCGCCGTGAGACCGGTGACCTGCGCCGTCGGCGGGCCCGCGGTCACGTCCGCTGCCCCGCGATGTGCTCGACCAGGCCGTCGAGCGTGTCGAGATGACCGCCGTCCAGGTCGACGTCGCAGTCGAACTCGGTCTCCAGCAGGTCGATCAGCCGGAGGTAGGCGATCGAGGTGAGGCCGAGCGCGGGCAGGCTGCAGTCCGCCTCCAGGACGTCGGCGACGGCCAGGTCGCCGCCGCTCGCCTTCGACACCAGCTCGGCGACGCGCTCCCTCAGCATGCCTCCTCCCGCAGGCGGGCGACCTCCGCCGCGATCCCGGTGATCGTCGGCTCGTCGAAGAACACGTCGAAGGACAACTCCACGTCCATCCGCTCGCGCACCTTGGCGATGATCTGGGTGATCGACAGTGAGTGCCCGCCGAGGTCGAACAGGTCCTCGTCCGGGCCGATCTCCGGCATGCCGAGCACCTCGCGCCAGATCTCGCCCACCTCCGCCAGGTACGGCGCGGCGTCCGCCTCATCGGCCCGGGAGGCGGCGGCCGGCTCCCCGGCCCGCGCGAGGGACGGCTCGACCGCGCCGCCTGCCGGCGGGGACGGCAGCGGCAGGCCGGCCACGCCGGCGTCGGGGGCGGCGGCCACCGCGCGCAGCAGGGCGAGCAGGTGCTCGGCGACGGTCTCGCAGCCGGAGCGGCTCAGGACGGCCGGGTTGAACTGCAGCCGGGCGGCGATGCCGTCCGGCGCGTCCACCACCTGGAGGTGCAGCGTGCCGCGCACCGCGTGGTTGAACGACATCCAGTCCACCGACGCCTCCACGCCGGGGAACCGCGGCGCGCTCCCGTCACGCCTGCGGTAGCTGACCGAGACCGGCGTCAGCGCGGTGCGGGGGCTCACGCCGCCGACGGCACGCGCGAGCGGCACCTGCCGGAACCGGTAGACGGCCCGCAACTCCTCGCGCAGGGACCGGGCGAACTCGGCGAACGTCCCGCCCGGGGCCGGAGCCGGCACCGGCAGCTCGTTCACGAAGGGGCCGATGTGGCCCCGCGTCTCCTCGGTCCTGGTCGACAGGTCCACGGCCACCGCGGCGTCCTCGTTGCCGTACGCCGCGAGCAGGGTGTGCACGGCGGCGAGCACCAGCTCGAACCGGGAGACGCCCATCTTCTCGGCGGCGACGGCGAGGTCGGCGGGAAGCGCGAAGTCGACGGCCTCGCCGGCCGCGGCGCGGATCGAGACCCCGGACAGCCCGGGGAGGCGCAGGTCCTGCCGGTCACGCCAGCGGTCGCGCCAGAACGCGGCGGCGTCGCCGAGCAGCTCGGCCACCCGGGCGTCCTCCCGCTCGACGGCCTCGCCGTACGCCGCGGGAAGGGCCGGCGACGACAGCCCGGCGTAGGCGTCGGCCAGGCCGCGCACCAGGATGTCCTTCGACATGCCGTCGAAGACGGCGTGGTGGGCGACGAAGACGAGCAGGTGCCGCTCCGGCGCGAGCCGGAAGACGGTGAACCGCGCGGTCGGCCCGGTCTCGAGGTCCAGGGCGAGCGCGGTCTCGCGCTCGACCAGCTCGCCGGGCTCACGCCCTGCATCCTCGAACCCGGAGGCGTCCTCGAATCCGATCGGCGGCGCAACGGCGGCGGGCACCAGGCGCAGCACGCCGTCCCGCTCCGCCAGGGCCGCGGCGAGCTGGGGATGCGCGCGGACCACGTCGTGGCAGGCGGCCAGCAGCCGGTCCACGTCGAGAGGGCCGTCGAACCGGATGGCCAGGGGCATGTGGTACACCCGGCCCCCGCAGCCCATCCGCTCCGTTATCCACATGCCGTGCTGCGCGAGGGACGCCTGCTCCCCCTCGCCGACCAGTGTCGGTGACATCTCACTTGCCTTCCGTCGTGCTGATCACGGAGTCGCCCAGCAGCGCGGGCAGCCCCTTCTTGATGACCTTGCCTGACTGGTTCCTGGGCAGGCTGTCGACCACGAGGACCCGTTCGGGCAGCTCGTGCCAGGCCAGCCGGTCCATCAGGAAGGCGCGCACCTCTTTTTCCGACAACCCCGGGCTCTCCGGCCGCCCCTGCGACCTGGGCACGACCGCGGCGCCCAGCACGGAGCCCAGCACCGGATGCGGGAGCCCGAACACGGCCGCCTCGGCGATCCCCGGGTGCTCGTGCAGCGCGGCCTCCACCTGGAGTGTGGACACCTTGAACGCGCCGCTCTTGACCACGTCGCTCTCCCGGTCGACGAGGTAGAGATAGCCGTCGGCGTCCACGTAACCGACGTCGCCCATGCGCACCCAGCCGTCGCGGAACGACCGGGCGCTGGCCTCGGCGTCGCCGTAGTAGGACCGGGTGGCGGTGGGCGAGCGCATCCAGACCTCGCCGGTCTCCCCCGGCGGGAGCGGGGTGCCGTTCTCGTCGGTGATGCGCAGCGAGCCGCCGAACGCCGGCCGGCCCAGCGCGGCCGGCCGCGTCCGGTCGTAAATCATGATCGTCTGGGCGGGGGCGGCCTCGGTGGACGTGTAGTAGTTCGTCACGGTCGCGTTTGGGAAGGCCGCCGACAGACGTTCCGACAGGGCGGGAGGAAGCGCGGCCGCCGCCGACCCCAGCAGCACCACGCTGGACATGTCGTGCCGCTCGTGCAGCCCGGCGTCGAGCAGCTCGATCGCCATGGAGGGCACTAGGAACACGGTGCCGGGGCGGTAGGTCTCGATCAGCCGGGCGAACCGGCCGGGCGTGAACCGCGCCGGGGTCAGCACGGCCGGCCGGGCGTCCAGCGCGTTGATCAGCATCGTCTGGCCGGCGTTGGTGCCGATCGGGAAGGCGTGCAGCAGATGGCGGGAGTGGGCGAACCTGCGGCGCTTGGGCTGGGTGACGCATCCGTAGGCCAGGTTGGCGTGGCTCGCGCCGACCCCCTTGGGCCGCCCGGTCGTGCCGGAGGTGTAGAGGATCTGCGCCAGGTCGCCGGGCCGCACCCGCGGTCCTTCCTGCGCCGTCTCCGGCTCGACGCCGGCTTCCAGCTCCGCCGGGGTCGCGGTCCACGAACGCTCCGCCGGCGCCGCGAGGTCGCGGCCGAGCAGCACCGCCGCCGCCGCGCAGTGCTCGATCATGTAGCGCAGCTCGGCCGGCGCCAGCCGGTCCGACATCGGCACGGCCACCGCGCCCGCCTTGAGCACCCCGAAGAACGCCACGGCGAAGTCGATCCAGTCACGGCTGCCGAAGTGCAGGGCCACCCGGTCGCCCGGTGTGATCCCCCGGTCCGCCAGGCCGGCGGCGAGCGCCGCCGACCTGCGGTCCCACTCGGCGAAAGTGAGCGTCCCGTGTCCCTCGACGATCATCGCCACGCCGTCCGGTTCCTGCTCCGCGCGCAGCCGCAGCAGCTCCGGCACGGTGAGCGCGGGCACCGCCCGCGTCTCCGTCGTCCCCGTCATGCGTGCTCCTTCTCGGGCTCGCGGGCCGCCGGTGTGTCCGCCCGTGTGTCCGCCTGCTTGTCCCTACGGGCGGCCGCGATGCGTTCGGTCAGGGCCTGGTAGCCGACGACGTCGTCCGGCAGGGCGTCGGGCACGTCGGCGTCGAACCGGCGCAGCACCCGCACCCGCATCCCGACCAGTGCGATGACGGCGATCGCCAGGGCGAAGCAGGCGTACATGAAGCCGATTCCGCGGCCGGGGCCGGTGCCGAGCACCGTGCCCACGGTGTCGGCGAGCGGCCCGTCCGGGGCGAGCAGCGGCTCGAAGACCTGCGCGCCGTACGGCGCGACAAGGCCGAACCCGATGGGCAGCGTGGACCAGGCGACCAGCGTGTTCAGCGCGATGACCCGTCCGTGGAACCGCTGCGGCACCTTGACCTGGATGATCGTGGCGTAGACGCCGTTCAGCAGGGTGAGGCACAGCGACATGCCGAACGCGCCGACGGCGATGAGGAACAGGTCCTGGTTCAGCCCGGTCAGCAGGCAGAACACCGACAGGGCGAGCGTGGACAGCAGCACGCCGTACAACCGCCGGCGCCGCGGGCCGCCCCAGGCGGCCATGGCCAGACCGCCGAGGAAGGCGCCGAGCCCGCCCGCGAACGACACCCGGCCGACCTCGGCCAGCGACCCGAACGACAGCACCAGCGGCGAGATCATCATGAACAGCGGGGACAGGAAGACGTTCAGCACCGCGAAGTAGAACAGCATCGCGCGGAAGCCCCGGTTGCCCCAGGAGTGGCGGATGCCGCCCATCATCTCGGCGAGCACGCTCTCCCGCCGCTTCCAGGCCATCGTCGCCGGGAAGCGGATCAGCGCGATGGTGAGCGTGGCGACGACGTAGCTGGCCACGTCGATGACCAGGATGCCCTCCAGCCCGATCGCCGCCATCAGCCCGACCGCGATCAGCGGCACGATGAGCTGCGCGGTGCCGGTGGCCATCTGGACGACGCCGTTGGCGTGCCCGAGGAACCGTTTCGGCACGAGCTGCGGGATCGCCGAGCCGTACGCCAGCCGTTGGAAGGTGAGCGCGACGGACAGGCAGACCAGCAGTGGATAGATGTGCCAGACCTGCAGGTTGCCGGTCCACAGCAGCAGCCCGAGCACGAGCTGGGTGCCGCCGGCGGCCGCGTCTCCGGCGATCATGACCTTGCGCCGGTCGAACCGGTCGACGAGGGCGCCGGCCAGCGGGGCGACGAGCATGCCGGGAAGCAGGCCGAGCACGGAGAACAGCGCGAACCTGGCGAGCGAACCGGTGGTGAGGTAGATCCACAGCGGGATGGCGAACTCGGTCAGCGCGGAGCCGGTGATCGAGACGAGCTGTCCGGCCGCGACGATGAGGAAGCGCCGCATGCTGGGCGGCGGGCCGACGCGCACCTGCGTGTCCGCCGCGCCGTCGGCGCCGTCCGTGCCGTCCTTCGCCGCGCCGGCCTCGGTTCCGGTTCCGGCCTCGGCCGACCGGCTCGAGACGCCCTGCAACCACCAGGTGCGGCCCTCGTCCCGTTCCATCCCCTCCGTACGTCCGGAGGCGAGGGCGGCGTGGGTGCCGGTGACGATCTCGGCCAGCTCGTCGCTGCGATACCGCAGGAAGAAGTGCCCGGCCTCGTCGAGGACGACGCACGCCGTCTCGTCCGACAGGCAGTGCCACTCTTTGTAACGTTCCTGGTAGAACTCGGCCGCCGGATCGCGCTCGCCGACCACGGAGATCACCGGCGCGCGCAGCGCCGGGCCGCCGCCCTCCTCGAAGATCCGCGTGAAGTACCGCTCGGCGGCGCGGGTGCCTTCGCGGCGGTTGCGCACGATCAGTTTGACCTGTTCCCGGCCGAGGTCCTCCACGTCGAGCCCGGCCGCGGTCAGGGCGTTGACCCGCTGCTGGTCGCTGGTGAGCTTGTCGAAGAAGGTGCCGAGCCAGTTCATGCCGCGGCCCGGCCGGGCGAAGGGGAACACGCCGCCGAGGTACAGCGCGTCCACGGTGCGGCCGTCCGCCTCCAGCCTCCGGGCGATCTCGGCGGACAGCATGACGCCGAGGCCGCAGTGGCCGTACAGCACCAGCGAGCCGCCGTTCCTGTCCATGATCTCGGAGATCTCGGCCACGCAGTCGACGACGACCTCGTCGAACGGCCGGGCCTCCTCACCCAGCTCGTGGCCGGGCACGGCCACCGAGAAGAGCGCCCAGTCGTCCGGCAGCGCGTCCGCGAGCGGCTGGTAGACGACCGCGCTGCCCCCGCCGTACGGCACGCACACCATGGTGGTGGTGGCGGGCCCGGCGGGGGTGAGCCGGTGCAGCAGCGAGCGCGGCACGTCCCCCTCGGCCGTGAGCAGCCGGGCCAGCTCGCGGACGGTGCGGTGCTTGAACACGTCGAGCACCGTGATCTGCCGGTCCGGATGCGCCTTGCGCAGCCGGGCGATGACCCGCATCGCGAGCAGCGAGTGGCCGCCCAGGGCGAAGAAGTCGTCGAGCGCCCCCACGCGCTCGACGTCCAGCACCTCCGCCCAGACGCGGGCCACGTCCTCCTCGGCGCCGGGCGCCGGGGCGACGTATTCGGCCGCCGCCACGTCGGCCTCCGGCTCGGGCAGCCGCGAGCGGTCCACCTTGCCGTGCGACTTGAGCGGCAGCTCGTCGAGCCAGGCGTACCGCGAGGGGACCATGTACGCGGGCAGCCGGTCGGCCAGCCACGCGCGCACGTCCGCGGTCTCCGGCCGTGCGCCGTCCACGGCGCTCTCCGCGTTCCCTGCGGCGGGGACGAGATAGGCGACGAGTTGCTCGCCGCGCGGCTCGACCACGGCCTGGGCGACGTCCGGATGGTCGGCCAGCACCGACTCGACCTCACCCAGCTCGACCCGGTAGCCGCGGATCTTCACCTGCAGGTCGCGGCGGCCCAGGAACTCCAGGTCGCCCGTGCCGGACCACCGGCCGAGGTCCCCCGTGCGGTACATGCGCGCGCCGGGCGGGCCGTACGGGTCGGGGAGGAACCGGTCGGCGGTCAGTCCGGGGCGGTTCAGGTAGCCGCGGGCCAGCCGGTCGCCGCCGAGGTAGATCTCCCCCGGCACTCCGGCGGGCACCGGCCGCAAGCGCTCGTCCAGCACGTACGCCCGCGCCCCGGGCAGCGGCGAGCCGATCGGCAGGCTCACGCTCGCCTCGGCAGGTCCGTCGGGAGCGGGCAGCCGGGCGACGTCGTAGGTGGTCACGCCGACGGTGGCCTCGGTCGGCCCGTAGTGGTTGACGACCCGGCAGCGGCCCAGCGCCTCCAGCTCGGCCGCCCAGCCGCGCGGGGCCGCCTCGCCGCCCAGCAGCAGCAGCTTCCTGGGCAGCAGGTCGTCCGGCCCGGCGTCGGCGAGCAGCGCGGCCAGATGTGACGGCGTGATCTTGAGGTAGTCGATCCCGGTCCGCCGGAAGATCTCCGCCAGCTCGGGACCGGCGGTGCGCGAGGGCACCAGGTGCAGGGTGCCGCCGGTCATCAGGCACAGGTAGAAGACCGTGACGCCGAAGTCGAAGGCGAGGGACTGGAGCAGGGCGAAGGACGAGCCGGGCTCCACGCCCAGCCGCTCGCGGACCCCGGCGAGGTAGACCATGACCTCGTGGTGCTGCACCGCGACGCCCTTGGGCCGCCCGGTGGTGCCGGAGGTGTAGATCACGTACGCGAGGTCGCCCGGCGCCGTGGGTTCCCAGGGCTCACCGGGCTCCGGCGCGTCCTCGTCCGTCTCGTTGTCGAGGTGCACGGCGGTGATGTCGTCCGGCAGCCGGTCGCGCAGGTCCGGGCTGGTCACGACGACCGACGCCGCGGCGTCGGCCAGCACGTACTCGAGCCGGCCGCGCGGGTGCTCCGGGTCGAGCGGCAGGTAGGCCGCGCCCGCCTTGAGCACGCCGAGCACCGCGACCGCGAGCCCGGTCGACTGCTCCAGGCAGATCGCCACGCGGTCGTCGCGCCGCACGCCGAGCCCGCGCAGCCGCCGGGCGAGCCGGTCGGCCGCGGCGTCCAGCTCGGCGTAGGTGAGGGCGTCGTCCCCGCTGACGACGGCGGTCGCCGACGGGGTGCGGGCCGCCTGCGCGGCGACGACCTCATGCAGCGCCGGCGCCCCGCCGAACGCGTCCGCCGCAGGCGCCTCGGCCTCGGGAGCCGCTCCCGCGAACCCGAGCACGCGGTCACGCTCGGCCGCCGGAAGCAGCTCGAGGTCCGGCACCCGGGCGTGGGGGTCGGCGACGATCGACCTCAGCAGGTTCTCGAAGCACTCCGCCAGGCGCGCGATAGTGGCCGGCCGGAACAGCTCGGTGCGGTAGGTGATGGTGCCGTGGAGGGCGTCGCCCTGGTCCATCAGGTACAACGCGAGGTCGAACCGGCTGGCGGTCACCTCGAACGGGTACGCCGACATGGTCAGGCCCTGGGTGCGCAGGGCCGCCGACCGGTAGTTCTGCAGCGCGAACATCACCTGGAACACCGGCGACCTGCTGACGTCGCGCTCGACGCCGAGCTCGCCGACCAGCCGGTCGAAGGGCAGCTCCTGGTGCGTGTAGGCGTCCAGCGCCGTCTCGCGCACCCGGCCGAGCAGCTCGGCGAAGGTCGGGTCGCCGGACAGGTCGGCCCGCATCGGCAGCGAGTTGATGAAGAGCCCGACCACCCGCTCCAGCTCCGGCAGGTCGCGCCCCGAGACGGGTGACCCGACCGCGAAGTCGTCCTGACCGGAGTAGCGCCCGAGGAGCACCTGGAAGGCGGCGAGCAGGGTCATGTACAGCGTCGCGCCGTTCGCCGCGGCCAGCTCCGTGAGCGCGTCCACCAGCTCACGGTCCAGCACGACGTCGTGGGCGGCGCCCGCCGATCCCTGCTCGGGCGGGCGCGGCAGGTCGGTCGGCAGCTCCAGCGGCGGCAACCCGGCCAGCCGCTCCCGCCAGTAGCGGATGTCGTCCTCGTGGGTCCGTCCGCGTTCCCACACCGCGTAGTCGCCGTACTGCACGGGCGGGGCGGCGAGACCGGCGTCGGTCCCGGTCCGGTACGCCTCGTGCAGGGCGAGCAGCTCCTCCATCACGATGTCGCAGGACCAGCCGTCGGTGACGGTGTGGTGCATGGTCAGGAGCAGCACGTGCTCGAGGGCGCCGAGCCGGACCAGGAGCAGCCGCAGCAGCGGGCCGGCGGCCAGGTCGAACGGCCGGCCCAGCTCCTCCTGGACGACCTCCCGCGCGGTGGCGGGGTCATCCGACAGCCGCAGCTCCACCAGGGGCTCGTCGTCCAGCACGATCTCCGGCGTCCCGTCATCGGTGGTGACGAACCGGGTGCGCAGGGTCTCGTGACGCCGGGCCACCTCCATGAGGGCGCGTTCCAAGGCCGCGTCGTCGATCTCACCGCCGTCCAGCCGGACGGCGAAGGCGACGGTGTAGGCGGTGGTGCCGGGGGCGTACTGCTCCAGGAACCACAGGCGCTCCTGCGCGTGCGAAAGCGGCGGGTGGGTGCCGGCCGGGCGCGGCGGCACGGTGACGCTCGCGGCTTTCCCGGCCCTGAGCCGCTGTGCCAGCAGCGCCTGCTTGGCCGGTGAGAGGCCGGTCCGGGTCACGACGCCGGCACCTCGGTTGAAATTTGCATTAAGAACATGGCATTCCTCTGTGCGCTCTGCGCCCCGGTACGCCGGCGATTCGATGCGAAGACGCGGGCGGCCAACGACCCGGCGGCGGAATCACCGCCGGTGAGCTTCCTGCCTGGTGCCTGGCGCGGCACGGAATCCACTGCCGCTCGCGCCGGTAACCCCCATTTCGGACACATTAGTGGGAACGCTCCCACGGCAGTGGAGGCTAGAGATCAGGGCTTTCGTTCGTCAAGTGTCATGGAAGTTTCTGTCCGTTATTAGCCCCAAGGTGGGGAATGTGAGGATATTGCCGCAGATCACGGACAATGCGGTCGTAATACGCCGATTTCGCCATATGGCCGGGGATTGACAAGGCCTCTTACCGCACCTACCCTCCGTGGGAGCGCTCCCAGATACAGGGCGCTCCTGTCAATGGATGTCGGCGCTCCTGCCCATGGATGCCGGCGCTCCTGTCCCTGGCAGCCGGGCCCGGCGTCGAGCGCGCCCTCGACCGAAGACGCACCAGGAGCGGACCACCTGTGATCGTCACCGCTGCACCGGCCCGGAGCCCGCGGCATGCCCTCAACGACGGGGATCTCCGCTCACTCCTCCTCATCCGGCACTTCGAGCGAGCCCTGCTCCGTCTGTTCGAGCAGGGCGTGCTCAGCGGCACCACCCACACCTGCCTCGGGCAGGAGTACATCCCGGTCGCGCTGTCGGCCCTGCTCCGCGACGACGACTTCGTGTTCAGCAACCACCGGGGCCACGGCCACTTCCTCGCCCGCCACCCCGACCCGCACGGCCTGCTCGCCGAGATCATGGGGCGGGAGGGCGCCCTGTGCGGGGGCGTCGGCGGCAGCCAGCACATCTACCACCGGCGTTTCCTGTCCACGGGGGTGCAGGGCGAGAGCCTGCCCGTGGCGACCGGGGTGGCCCTGAAACTGGCCGGCACGGGAGCGCTCGCCTGCGCGTACATCGGAGACGGCACCTGGGGCGAGGGCGCCGTCTACGAAGCGCTGAACATGGCGTCCCTCTGGCGGGTGCCGCTGCTGGTCGTGGTCGAGCACAACGGCATCGCCCAGTCGACCCCCACGTCCGCGCAGATGGCCGGCACGATCGCCGCCAGGGCGGCGGCCTTCGGCGTCCGTCACCACCACGTCACGTCCACCGACGTCGGCGAGATCAGGCAGGCCCTCGCCCCGCTGGTCGACGCCGTGCGGGCCGAGCCGTCCCCGCTGGTGGTCGAGTTCGCCACACACCGCCTCGGACCGCACAGCAAGGGCGACGACACCCGCCCGCCGGAGGAGATCCGCCGGGTCCGGGAGTCCGACTGGTACGACCGGTACGCCGAGGCCGATCCCGAGCGGTTCGCCCGGGTCGACCGGGAGCAGCGCGAGCTCGTCGAGCGGGTGGTCGCCGAGGTCTCCGCCCGGCCCCACTCCCGGCCGGGAGGGGCGGCGTGACCAGGGTCTCCGAGCACCTCAACCAGGCGCTGCACGACCTCATGGAGTCCGACCCGTCGGTCCACCTGCTCGGCGAGGACGTCAGCGACCCCTACGGCGGCGCGTTCAAGATCACTCGGGGGCTGTCCGGCCGGTTCGGCTCCCGCGTGAGGTCGACGCCGCTGAGCGAGGGCGCGATCGCCGGGGTCGGGGCCGGGCTGGCCCTGGCCGGCGACAAGGCCATCGTCGAGATCATGTTCGCCGACTTCGTGGCGCTGGCGTTCGACCAGATCACCAACTTCGCCGCCAAGTCCACCTCGATGTACGGCAGGCCCGTGCCGGTGCCGCTCGTGGTGCGCTGCCCCACGGGCGGCAACCGCGGCTACGGCCCGACCCACAGTCAGAACCCGCAGAAGCACTTCATCGGCGTGCCGGGACTGTCCCTGTTCGAGATGACGCCGTTCCACGACGCGGGCGAGCTGTTCGCCCGGATGTTCGGGCTCGGCCGGCCCTGCCTGTTCTTCGAGGACAAGGTCCTGTACACGCGGCAGATGTACCGCACGGACGACATGTTCCGGTTCGAGCTGGTGGACGACGTGGCGCGGGTGTACCTCGACGGCGCGGGCCGCCCCGACTGCACGCTGGTCACCCATGGCGGGCTCGTCCACCGGACGCTCGACGCCATGCGGGCGCTGCTCCTGGAGGACGACCTGGTCTGCGAACTGCTGGTGCCCGCCCAGCTCTACCCCGTGCCCCACCTGCCGGGGCTGGAGGACGCGCCGCACGTCTGCGTCGTCGACGACGGAACCGAGGGCGGCACCTGGGCGGCCGAGGTGGCCACGGCGCTCTACCCGCGCCTGTGGGGCCGGCTGCGCCGCCCGATCACGCTAATAAACTCGGCGGACGGGGTCATCCCCGCCGCCCCCCATCTGGAACGTGAGGTGCTCGTGCAGGCCGACAGCATCCGGGCCGCGGTGAGAGGGGCGCTGTCGTGACCGAGTTCCGCGTACCCAAGCTCAACAACAACGACACCTCCTACATCCTGGTCGAGTGGCTGGCCGGGGACGGGCAGGCGGTGCGGGACGGCGAGCCGATCGTGCTGCTGGAGACGTCGAAGGCGACCGAGGAGGTCGAGGCCCCGGCGGAGGGCGTCCTGCGGCGGCTGGTCGACGAGGGGGCCGAATGCGAGCCGGGGCAGGTGATCGCCCGCCTGCTCGGAACCGCGGACGAGGCCGCAGGCGCGGACGAGCCCGTCCAGAAGGCCGCGGACGGGAATCCGCGCGGGCCGCAGACCCCGGCGCCGCCCGGCGACGTCTCGGGCGTGGTCGTCACCGCGCCCGCGCGCGAGCTGATCGAGGCGCACGGCATCGCCATGGAGCGGGTGTACGCCCTCGGCCGTAAGGTGATCAGGCGGACCGACGTCGAGGAGCTGCTCGCCGGGGACACCACGGGCACGGACGACGCCGCGAGTGCGGACGACACCACGGGCGCGACCGGCACCGACGGGGACGACGACGCACAGTGGATCACGCTGTCGCGGGCGCAGCAGCGGACGGCCGAGGTCGTCGAGCGGTCGCTGCGCGAGATTCCGGCGGCCTTCACCGCGATGAACGTCGACGTGACCGAGGTCCTGTCGCTCGCCCGCGACCTCACCCGCCGGCTGCGGACCCTGGTCGGCCTGCCGGAGATGGTGGTGAAGGCGGCCGGCGGGCTGCTCGACCGGTTCCCGATGTTCTTCGCGGAGCCCGCTCCCGGCCCGCGGGCGAGAAGGGCCGCCACCGCCGACGTGGGCGTGACGGTCGACGTGGGCCGGGGACTGTTCATCCCGGTCGTCCGCGATGTCGGCAACCGGCCGCTCGCCGAGATCGCCGCCGACCTAGTCGGCTTCCGCAAGACGGCGCTCACCGGGTCGTTCCGGGAACGCGACCTCCAGGGAGGCGCCATCACGCTCACCCTGCACACGCACGACGGCATCGTGTTCGCCGTCCCGATCGTCTTCCCCGGCCAGACGTGCGCGCTGTCGCTGACCGCGCCGCGTTCGGAGGTCGTCCAGGACGGCTCGGGCTTCGCCGTACGCAAGACCGCCACAATCGGCCTCGCGTACGACCACCGTTTCATCAACGGTCGCGATGCCGCGGAGTTCCTCGGCGAACTCCGCACGGCGCTCGAATCACCCGCGCGTTTCCTCACCGAGAATGGTTGACATCCTCCCCTCCCTGAAGGGAGGGGTTTCCAACCGTCGCCGGTCGGGCTTCCTGCTTCATTGCCGGTCGCCTCGTGCGAGAGGTCTCTCGTTGAGGTCTTACACCAGCTCCACAGGCGTTTCACCTCTCCGCCAGCCCGGCGGCGAGAATGTTCTTCGCGGCGTTGACGTCCCGGTCGTGGACCACGCCGCAGGCGCATTCCCAGGTCCGGACCTTCAGCGGCAGCGACTCGTGCAGCGCCCCGCACGCAGAGCACAGCTTGGAGGAGGGAAACCACCGGCCCACAACCAGCAACCCGCGCCCGTACCATCGCGCTTTGTACTCCGGCATCGACCGCAGTTCCCGCCACGAGGCGTCGGAGATGGCGCGGGCCAGCGAGCCGTTCTTGAGCATGTTGCGGACGGTGAGGTCCTCGATCACGACCGTTTGGTTCTCACGGACGAGCCGAGTCGAAAGCTTGTGCAGGAAATCCCGACGGCGGTCGGTGATCCGGGCGTAGACGCGGGCGACCCTTCGCCGGGCCTTGGCCCGGTTCACGCTGCCCGCGGTCTTGCGTGCCAGGTCTCGCCGGGCCCTGGCCAGGCGCCTGCGGGCGGCTCGTTCATGCCGGGGGTTGGCGATCTTGCCGTCCTCGCCGGTCAGCCCGTCGACCGGGCGGGACAAGGTGAGGAGGCTCGTGAGGCCCGCGTCCAGGCCGACCTGAGCGTCCACGGAAGCCAACGACGGGATCGTCTCCTCCACGAGGAGGGACACGAACCATCGCCCGGCCGCGTCTTTGCTCACCGTCACGGTGGACGGTTGCGCCCCCTGCGGAAGCGGGCGCGACCACACGATGTCCAGTGGGGCCCGGCGCGCGAAGAAGTTCGCGAACGCGGCCTGCAGGTGCCGCAGCGCCTGCTGCAGGGGGACGGAGGAGACCTCCGACAGGAAGTCGTAGTCTCCGCTGCGTTTCCACTGGGTGAGCATCGCCGAGGACTCCACGTAGGACACCCGGCGACCCTCCAGGGTGTAGGCGCGGGTCCGCTCCTCCAGCGCCTTGTTGTAGACCAGGCGCACGCATCCGAACGTCCGAGCAAGCTCGGCAGCCTGTTCGGGGGTGGGGTAGAAGCGGTACTTGTAGGCCCGCTTCACTACCTGCGCCATGCCGCACATCATCACACACCCAGCCAAGGATCGTACGTGTGTTCGTACGGCGGTTCGCCTTGCGGCGAACCGCCTGCCCGGCCCTGCTCCCCAGGGAGTCCGCTTCCTCCCCCGCCCGAAGGCGGGGGCTTCCTCGGAGGTTTCTGATGAACTCACCCGCACGGTTTCCGGCCGACTTCGTTTGGGGCGCCTCCACCGCGGCCTACCAGATCGAGGGCGCGACCACGGAGGACGGCCGCGGGTCATCGGTGTGGGACACCTTCTGCGCGGTCCCCGGAAACGTACGCGACGGAGACAGCGGGGAGCACGCCGCCGACCACTACCACCGTTACAACGATGACCTGGACCTGATCGCCGACCTTGGCCTGGGCAGCTACCGCTTCTCCATCGCCTGGCCGCGGATCCAGCCCACGGGATCGGGCAAGCCCAACCAGAAGGGCATCGACTTCTACCGCCGGCTCGTCGACGGGCTGGCCGAGCGCGGCGTCCGGCCGATGGCCACGCTCTTCCACTGGGACCTGCCGCAGGAACTGCAGGACCGGGGAGGCTGGGAGAACCGGGACACCGCCGAGCGCTTCGCCGAGTACGCCGGGATCTGCTTCGACGCCCTGGAGATCAGGGACTGGCTGACGATCAACGAGCCCAAGACGGTGGTCGACTGCGGCTACCGGTTCGGCCAGCACGCGCCGGGCTTCAAGGACGACGCGCGCGCGTTCGTCGCCTGCCACCACCTGCTGCTCGCGCACGGCCTCGCCTCCCGCGTGCTGCACGAGCGGCACCCGGGACGCCGCATCGGCCCCGCACTCAACCTGCACCCCACCTACGCGGCCGACGACACGCCGGAGGCACGCGAGGCGGCCCGCCACCAGGACGGGCTCGAGAACCGGCTCTACCTCGACCCCATCTTCAAGGGCCGCTATCCCGAGGACACGCTGCGCTGGATCTCCGAGCGCGGCCCGATGGCCGACCACATCCTCGACGGAGACCTCGACGTCATCAGCGAGCCCATCGACGTGCTGGGCGTGCAGTACTACACCCCGGTCTTCGTGGACGGCAAGGGCGAGCGGGTCTTCGTCCACGAGCGGGCCCAGGCCGAGTGGCTGGAGATCTACCCCGAGGGCCTGCACGACATCCTCGTCCGGGTGCAGCGCGACTACCCCGGCGTGCCGATGGTCATCACCGAGAACGGCCTGGCCACCGTGGACGGGGTCGACGCCGACGGTCGGGTCCGCGACGATCGGCGGATCGCGTACCTGCGCGACCACCTGAGCGCGATGCGCCGCGCGATGGAGGCCGGGGCGCAGGTCGAGGGCTACCACGTCTGGTCGCTGCTCGACAACTTCGAGTGGGCCGAGGGATACAGCCAGCGGTTCGGCATCGTGTACGTCGACTACACGACGCAAAAGCGCGTACCCAAGGACAGCGCGCTCTGGTATCGCGACGTCGTGAAGAGCGGCGAGCTGCGCTGACGACCACGGAGCCCCCCACCGGCCTCCCAGGGTGATCGTGCGGTTTGTCACGCCACCACGGGCCGGCCGGCAGACACACCTGACCTGATCGCTGCGACGCCCCGCCGCGCGACCCGCGCGGACGCTTCCCCTGATCTCGCAGTGCGAGATCAAGGGAAGCGTTCCGGCCGGTCGGCGCGGTCACGCGCGCTTCCCCTGCGCGATCACGAGCAGGAATCGCCCGGTCGGAGCCCGGGCGTGCGGCGAACTACGAGATCACGTGCGGAAACCGCCGGAGGGCCGCGCGTGCGGACAGCGCTGCGAGATCACGGGGGCGGGGGTCGTGCGGGGCTGAAACTTTCAGCGGGGACCGGTGGGCGGTCGCCCATGCACGTGCATGCGATGACCGGTCTGCGGCAAATCGGTGCCGTTACATCGATCTACGCGACAATCCCGCGAATAAGTTGACGCGTCCGCCGAAAAGACTTAGCTTTTCCCTCTATGGGAGCGCTCCCACATCTCTCCCAGTGAGCTACCCCGCTTGGATCAAGGGCGATGAGCCGGGATAAAGTCCCTGCATACCGTCAGATGACCCGCTTCTTGACGTCGCGTAAGCGAGAGGACTCCCCTGTGCCCGATTACACACTTGCCGGCGGCGGTTACCAGGCCACGATCAGCGAGCGGGGCGGCGCGCTGCGCGTACTGCGCCACGAGGGCCGCGATCTGGTGACGAGCTGGCCGGAGGGCGGGCCGGTCCCGTACTACAGCGGCACCATTCTCGCTCCCTGGCCGAACCGCGTGGTCGGCGGCACCTATGTCTTCGACGGGCAGCGCCGCCACCTTCCGGTGAACGAGCCCGACCGCGGGCACTCCCTGCACGGGCTCGTCGCCGGCCTCGACTGGAAGTGCGCGGAGCTGCTGTCGGTCGAGGACCACCACGGCCACGTACGGCTGACCCACCTCGTGGAGCCGAGCGAGGGCTACCCGCACAGGATCGCCCTGGAGGTGCGGCACTCGGTGTCCGAGGAGGGCCTGTCGACCACGCTGACGGCGCAGAACGTCGGCGAGACGGCGGCGCCGTACGGCTGCGGGCCGCACCCCTGGCTGCTGGCCGGGCCGGAGGTCACCGCCTACGAGCTGAGCCTCCCGGCCGGGAAGGTGCTGCTCACCGACGACCTGCTCGCCCCCACGGACCTGGTGGACGTCGCGGGGACGCCGTACGACTTCAGGACGCCGCACGTTATCGGGGACACCGCCGTCGACCACGCCTTCACCGGCGTGACGGAGGGACGCGTGCGCGTGCTCGGCCCCGAGGGCGGGGTGGAGCTCACCTGGGACCCGGCGGTGATGCCGTGGGTCCAGATCTGCACCGGCACGGGGCTCGGCCATCGGGGACTGGCCGTGGAGCCGATGACCTGCCCGCCCGACGCCTTCAACTCGGGCACGGATCTGATCGTTTTGCAGCCGGGGGACAAGCACGAGGCCACGTGGACCATCGCGCTCACCGCTCCGTAACTCCGTCACGGGAAGACTGAATGGACAGCAGGACGAAAAGGCGGTTACCCCTCGCGCAGCTCGAGGAGATCACCCGCGACGCGCTGGGCTGCGGGCTGACCTCGTCGGAGGAACTCACCGACGGCTTCGCGAACAGCGTCTGGCGACTCGGCCTCGACGACGGCCGTCACGTGGTGCTCAAGCTCGGGCCTCCGCCCGGCCTGCGGTTGCTGACCTATGAGCGGCATCTGCTGCGCACCGAGGCGATGGTCTACCACCTCGCCCAGCCCGTGGGGCTGCCGATGCCCGCCCTGCTCCGGGCGTCGTTCGACGACCCGGTGCTGGGCGGCGACTACCTCATCCTGTCCGCGCTCGACGGGAAGCCGTGGAACCGGACGACGGTCAGCCCCGCGGAAGAGAGCACACTGCGGTTCGAGCTGGGCCGTCACCTCGCCCGCCTGCACGCGATCCCGGCTACGGGTGTCTTCGGCTACCAGTACGCCGGGCTGACCGGGCGGACGTGGCGGGAGGCGTTCCTCGTCATGATCGGCGCCCTGCTCGACGACGCCGTCTACTACAACACCCCGCTCCCCGCGACGATCGTGGAGATCGTCGGGCTCGTCCACATGAACGCGCACGTCCTCGACCAGGTCACCACCCCGTCGCTGGTGCACTTCGACATCTGGCCGGGCAACGTGTTCCTCAACGACGACGGGCGCGTCCAGGCGCTCATCGACCATGAGAGGGCGTTCTGGGGCGACCCGCTCGCCGACTTCGTCACCCCCACCATCTTCGGCGAGCTGCGCGAGGACGATCCGCTCCTCGCGGGCTACCGGCAGGAGGCCGGCCCGCTGACGCTGGACCACGCCGCCCGCGTCCGGATCGCCCTCTACCGGGTCTACCTCTACCTGATCATGCTGGTGGAGGACGGCCCGCGGCAGTACCCGGAGGAGGCCTACGCCCGCACCAGGGACATCACCACGCGGTCACTGGCCGCCAGCCTGGACCTGCTGCGCGCGGGGTCCCGGAACCACGCGCACGTCTGAGGTCACGCCTCCAGCGTGAGGGACTGCGAGCCGCACCCGTTGCCGGTGTGCGGCTCGGAGTCGCCGGTCCCGGCGAGGGCCGCGGGGGCTCCGACGGTCAGCGACGCCACGAGGGACAGGACCATGGCCCCGGCCGCGACGCGCGGCAGGCGGCTGACACGAGCACTCATGACGACTCCCACAAGACCGACTCTGTTGATCACAAAATAGCGGTACGGCCCGCGCTCCGGTAGGCCCACTCCTGGCCTCGTCGTCCTCCGCGTGAGATGATTTCAGCGGGTGATGAATTATGGAGACTACATGCGTGATCGCGGGCGGCGGGCCCGCGGGTGTCATGCTCGGGCTGCTTCTGGCCCGCGCGGGCGTCGACGTCACTTTGCTGGAGAAGCACGGGGACTTCCTGCGCGACTTCCGCGGTGACACGATCCACCCCTCGACCCTTCGGGTGCTGGACGAGATCGGCCTGGCCGAGGCCTTCCATCGGCTGCCGCATCGTAAGGCGTACTCGATGTCCATCCAAACCGACGACGGCCAGGTGCCCATCGCCGACCTGCGGCGCCTGCCGGGCAAGTACCAGTACATCGCCTTCGTCCCGCAGTGGGACTTCCTCGACCTCCTCACTCGCGAGGCGAGCGCCTATCCCAACTTCCACCTCCTGATGAACGCCACGGTCGTCGATCTCGTACGGCGGGACGGGGCGATCCGCGGGGTGCGCTACCGCGACGAACGGGGCGAGGAGCACGAGATCAGGGCCGTGCTCACGGTCGCCGCCGACGGCCGGCGCTCCGACGTGCGGCGGGCGGCCGGGCTGGCGCCCAGGCGGTTCGGCGCGCCGATGGACGTCGTCTGGTTCCGGCTGCCGCGGGCGCAGGACGATCCCGAGCAGCCGTTCCTGCGGGCGTCGGCAGGACGGCTCATGGTCGCCATCAACAGGGAGACCTACTGGCAGCTCGCCTACGTCATCCCCAAGGGCGGCTTCGCCGCGCTCGAGGCGAAGGGCGTCGACGCTCTGCGCCGCGATGTGGAACGGCTGCTGCCCTTCCTCAGCGGCCGGACCTCGGAGCTGCACGGCTTCGACGAGACCGGCGTGCTCAGCGTCGAGCTGAACCGGCTCACGCGCTGGCACCTGCCCGGGCTGCTGCTGATCGGCGACGCGGCCCACGCGATGTCGCCGGTCTTCGGCGTCGGGATCAACCTCGCGGTGCAGGACGCGGTCGCGGCCGCCAACATCGTCGGGCCCGCCCTGCTGCGCGGCCGGGCTCCCGTGGCGCTGCTCGCCAGGGTGGCGCGACGCAGGAAGCTGCCCACGGCCGTCGTGCAGACCGCGCAGCGGGTCGTGCAGGAACGGCTCATCCGGCCGGCCCTTTCCGGGCCCGTGGGGCGCGTTCCCGCCCTCACCCGCGTGCCGGTGGTGCGCTCGCTGCTGCCCCGGTTCATCGGGCTCGGAGTGCTTCCCGAGCACGTGCGTCTTCCGGAGCGAGAAAAGAGATCTCAGCAAATGGACAGGGATGAGGCCCCACGGGACGTGGTGCAATAACCTTGGTTTCCGTGAGCGCAACGAACCCAGAGACCAGTGCCCTGGACACTTGGCGTGACCTGCCCGCGGCCCAGCAGCCGGACTGGCCCGACCGTGGCGAACTGGACAAGGTCGTCGCGGAGCTGGCATCCCTGCCCCCGCTGGTGTTCGCCGGCGAGTGCGACCAGCTCAAGGCCGGCATGGCGGCCGTGGCTCGCGGTGAGGCGTTCGTCCTGCAGGGCGGCGACTGCGCCGAGACCTTCGCGGGCGCGACGGCCGAGAACGTGCGCAACAAGCTCAAGACGCTGCTGCAGATGGCGATCGTGCTGACCTACGCGGGCCGCGTCCCGGTCGTCAAGATCGGCCGGCTCGCCGGGCAGTTCGCCAAGCCGCGGTCCAAGCCCATGGAGGTCCGCGACGGCGTCGAGCTTCCGGCCTACCGGGGCGACATGGTCAACGGGTTCGACTTCACTCCCGAGGCCCGCCGTCCCGACCCCAACCGGCTCCTGCGCGCCTACCACTCCTCGGCGAGCACGCTCAACCTCGCGCGGGCCTTCACCAAGGGCGGCTACGCCGACCTGCGCCAGGTCCACGCCTGGAACCAGGACTTCGTCGCGGAGTCCCCGGCGGGTCAGCGCTACGAGCAGCTGGCGCGGGAGATCGACCAGGCGCTGGCGTTCATGCGGGCCTGCGGGGCCGACCCCGAGGAGTTCCACACCGTCGAGTTCTACTCCTCCCACGAGTCCCTGATCCTCGACTACGACCGGGCGCTCACCCGGATCGACTCGCGCACGGGTCAGCCGTACGACGTGTCGGCGCACATGGTGTGGATCGGCGAGCGCACCCGGCAGCTCGACGGGGCGCACGTCGAGTTCTTCAGCCGCATCCGCAACCCGATCGGCGTGAAGCTCGGCCCGACGACCACGCCGGAAGAGGCCATCGCGCTGATCGACAAGCTCAACCCGGACAACGAGCCCGGGCGGCTCACCTTCATCACCCGCATGGGCGCGGACAAGGTCCGCGACGCGCTCCCGATGCTGGTGGAGAAGGTCAACGCGAGCGGCGCGACCGTGGCGTGGGTGTGCGACCCGATGCACGGCAACACCTTCGAGGCGCCGAGCGGGCACAAGACCCGCCGTCTCGACGACGTGCTGGACGAGGTCGCGGGCTTCTTCGAGGTCCACCACGCGCTCGGCACCCACCCGGGCGGCATCCACATCGAGTTCACCGGCGACGACGTCACCGAGTGCGTCGGCGGCGGGCACGCCATCGTGGAGGAGGACCTGGCGCTGCGGTACGAGACCGCCTGCGACCCCCGCCTCAACCGCGGTCAGTCGCTCGACCTCGCCTTCCGCGTCGCGGAGCTGTACCGCTCGAGCTGAGCGGCACCGCCCATCCGAGTCCGCCCGCCAGACCGCACCCATCGCATCCTGGCCCGCCGAATCCTGCCGTCGCCCTCCCGATCATCCGGACGGGGCGACGGCGCTTTCGTCTTCGCAGCCGAACGAAAGGCGGTCCGCACCGCACAGTGGCGCACGCAGGCCGCGTGCACCACCGCGGGTCCGCACAGGAGCGGGCCCGGCGCGGCCCGGAGTCTCAGCTGTTCTTGGCCTCCGCCTCGATCTGGGCGCGGATGGCGTCCATGTCGAGCGCGCGCAACTGCCTGATCAGGTCCTCGAGCGCCGGCTGGGGCAGCGCGCCCGGCTGGGCGAACACCACGATGCCGTCTCGGATCGCCATGATCGTGGGAATCGCGGTGATCTCGAAGCCCTCGGACAGGGCGGGCTGCGCCTCGGTGTCGATCTTGCCGAAGGTGATGTCCTTGTGCTCCTCGGACGCCTTCTCGAAGATCGGGGCGAAGGATCGGCAGGGGCCGCACCAGGAGGCCCAGAAATCGAGCAGTACGATGCCGTTGTCGGCGATGTCGTTGAAGTTCTTCTCGGTTACCTCGATGGTCGCCATGGGCGACTCCTTTCGCTCGTTCTTCAGCGGGCATAACCAGCCGGACAATCCCAGCATTCCATTTCGCGATGAGCCTCGCGTGGTCGGGCAGGAGACCTTTTTGACGTAGAAGGAGCGACCGGATGACGACTCACGCCGTACGGCCAACCGACTTGACGGCCCCGAAGGGCCCCGGCGCCCGGCTCGCCTCGTGGCTGTCGAGCACGGATCACAAGGTGATCGGCAACCTCTACATGATCACCGCGTTCTTCTTCTTCCTGGTCGGCGGCCTGCAGGCCATGGTCATCCGGGCGGAGCTCTTCGAGCCCGGCATGCAGTTCGTGACCTTGCAGCAGTACAACATGATGTTCACGCTGCACGGCACGAACATGCTGCTGTTCTTCGCGACGCCGTTGTTCGCCGGGTTCGCCAACGCGGTCATGCCGCTGCAGATCGGCGCCCCCGACGTGGCGTTTCCCCGGCTCAACATGGCGAGCTACTGGCTGTTCCTCTTCGGCGGCCTCATGGTCCTCGGATCGTCGCTGACGGGCGGGGCGCCGACGTTCGGCTGGACGGCCTACACGCCGCTGTCACACGCGGCGTTCACCCCGCAGCTCGGCGGGGACCTGTGGGTGATGGGCCTGGCGCTGTCCGGTCTCGGGACGATCCTCGGCTCTGTCAACTTCATCACGACGATCATGTGCATGCGCGCTCCGGGCATGACGATGTTCCGGATGCCGATCTTCACGTGGAACGTGTTCTTCACCTCGATCCTCGTGCTGCTGGCCTTCCCCGTGCTCGCCGCCGCGCTGCTGGCGCTGGGGATCGACCGCAAGCTGGGCGCGCACATCTACGACCCCCAGACCGGCGGGCCTCTCCTGTGGCAGCACCTGTTCTGGTTCTTCGGCCATCCAGAGGTGTACATCATCGCGATCCCGTTCTTCGGCATCATCACCGAGGTCATCCCGGTCTTCAGCCGCAAACCGCTGTTCGGGTACGTCGGCATGGTGGGCGCCACGATCGCGATCACCGCGCTGTCCGTCACCGTCTGGGCGCACCACATGTTCGCCACCGGCCGGGTGCTGCTGCCGTTCTTCTCGCTGATGACGTTCCTGATCGCCGTGCCCACCGGCGTGAAGTTCTTCAACTGGACGGGCACCATGTGGCGGGGCCATCTCACGTTCGAGACGCCGATGCTGTGGGCGGTGGGGTTCCTCGTGACGTTCCTGCTCGGCGGCCTCACCGGGGTGATCCTGGCGTCGCCGCCGCTGGACTTCCACGTGACCGACACCTACTTCGTGGTCGCCCATTTCCACTACGTGGTGTTCGGCACTGTCGTGTTCGCGATGTTCTCGGGCTTCTACTTCTGGTGGCCGAAGTTCACCGGGCGCATGCTGAACGAGCGGCTGGGGAAGATCCACTTCTGGATGCTGTTCATCGGCTTCCACACGACGTTCCTCATCCAGCACTGGCTCGGCGCGCAGGGCATGCCGCGGCGGTACGGCGACTACTCGCCCAACGACGGCTTCACCTGGATGCACCAGGTGTCGAGCGTGGGGGCGTTCCTGCTCGGGCTGTCCACCCTGCCGTTCCTCTACAACGTCTGGTGGACCATACGGCACGGGGAGAAGGTGACGGTGAACGACCCCTGGGGGCACTCCAACTCGCTGGAGTGGACGACCTCCTGCCCGCCGCCGCGCCACAACTTCGTGTCGATCCCGCCGATCCGCTCCGAGCGGCCCGCTTTCGACCTGCGCTATCCGCGTCTGGGCGGCAAGCCGGGCGAGCCGCCGGAGACCAAGCGGGACTTCGTCGATCCCAACGCCTGACCGGCGAACAAGGGGCCCCCGTCGCGGGGGCCCCTTCGCGTGCGGGTCGTCAGTGCTTGCCGCCGGGCAGGTCCAGCCCGATCAGCAGAGGGTCGTGGTCGGAGGAGCGGAACGCGTCGGGCCGGTACAGGCTCGGCGGGTTGAACTCCAGGTTGTAGTCGAGGATGCGCGGCTCGTCGGCGTTGACGTGCCAGATGGTCGCCCCGGTCACTCGCTTGACGAGCTGCTTGCCGGCCATCGCGTGGTCGAGCTCGCCCGACAGCCCGTTGAACAGGTAGCTGTAGCGCTGGGCCGCGGGGACGAACCGCTTGGACAGGCTGCTCAGGCCGCCGTTCTCCAGCGTGTGGATCGGGTCCTCCTCGCCGTACGCGTTGAGATCGCCGATCACCAGCGGGTTCGGCAGGTCCATCGAGTCGATGAGGCCGAGCACGGCCTTGGCCTGCCGTACGCGCTCGGCGTTGTAGCAGCTCTGGCCGTCGCCCTGGTCGGCGTCGCCGCCGGTGGCCTCCTCGTCACAGCCCTTCGACTTGAAGTGGTTGACGAGCAGCGTGAACGGCTGCCCGCCGCCCGCCCGGCGGAAGGTCTGGATCAGCGGCGGCCGCCGGAAGACGGGATCGGTGGACGACCGCGTCTCCCCCACAGGGGTCAGCTTCGCCGGCTTGTAGATCGCGGCGACGTGGATGGCGTCGGAGCCCGGGTAGGGATGGGTCAGGGCGGCGTAGGTTCCCGCCCCCACCTCGGCGTTCAGGGCGTCGACCAGCGCCTTGACGGCGGTCTGGCCGTTGTTCTCCACCTCCATGAGGCCGACGACGTCGGCGTTCAGGCCCTTGAGCGTGGCGACGATCTTCTTGAGCTGCCGCTGCTGCTCCTCCGCGGTGTCGGCTCCGCGCGAGTCGAGCGTCGTGAACCAGTTGAGCGTGTTGAGGCTCGCGACGCGGACGTTCCCGCCCACCGGCAGGGGCGCGGGAAGCCTCGGGTTGGTCCGCAGGAAGGCGATCTGCTTGGTGGGCTCCAGCAGATACTGCCCGAAGCCGTAGGTCAGCACGCCGGTCACTCCCACGGCGGTGTCGCCCAGCCGGACGACCTGCGGCGCCGTGTAGGGGATGGTGGCGGGGTTCTCGGCGCTGGAGCCGTCGTCGATCAGCAGCGACCTGCGGGCGTCGAGCGCGGGGTTCACGCCGCGCCGGTCGGTCGGCTGGAAGAGCCTGCCGCCCGCGGAGACCGTCACCTCGCCGTACCGGCCGAGGTTGTAGTGATCGGTCACGATCAGCGGCTCGGGGAACGTCACGAGCACGTTCTCGTACGGCTCGAAGCTCGTGCCCTCGGCCCTGGGCAGGTCGTAGGCCTTGGGCTTGATCGTCCCGGTGCCGCACACGTCCACCGCCGTGACCGGGGACAGCTCGGTGAGCCCGTTGAACTCGGTGACCCGGCCGGTGACGAGCACGCGGTCACCCACCTTGACGTCCTTGAACGACGCCCGCGCGAACGCGAACAGGCCGTCGGACGTCGCGGGGTCGGCGTCGGGCGTCGGGTCCTGGAAGTAGAACCCGCTGAGCTGGTTCGTGGCCTGGAAGTCGCCGGTCACCACGCCCTCGACCCGGACGGTCCGCCCCACGAGAGGGGAGGCGTCGCCGCTGCCCTGGACCTCGGCGATCTGCCGGTCGGCGGGCACCTCGCACGGCGCCGTGCCGGAGCTCGGGGAAGGCGACGGCGAGGGCGGTGCGGAGGGAGAGGCGGAGGGGGATGCCTGCGGCGACGGCGAGGCGGCGCCGCAGGGAGCCGGAGACGTCGCCGTGTTGCGCGGCGCCGGCGTGCCCGCGGCGAAATCGGCGGCGTTGTCGTCGGTGTCCGTGCAGCCGCCGCCGGCGCGCACCGCGGCGGTGGAGTTGCTCAGGCCCGGGGCCGCCGCCGTGCCCTCGAAGTAGTTGGCCGTGCCGTACCCGACGAGGTCGGCGATCTGCGCGGTCTGCTCCGGTGTGCAGGGCGAGGAGCCGCCGTTGCAGGCCAGGCCCGTGGCCGAGCGGACCAGGGCGACCTTGCCCGCCGTGGCGCTCAGGCTGAGGCCGCCGACGGTGTCGGGGGCCGGCAGCGCACCGCTCGGCGTCGATCCGGCGGAGAGCTGGACCAGGTGATACCGGCCGGGGGCGAGCGAGCCCGACAGGTCCTGCTTCTGAGAGCCGAACGGGCCGGTCCCGGCGGCGCTCGCGTACTGGAGGGACCAGCCGTCCAGCGAGATCGTGGCGGTGCCGCGGTTGAACAGTTCGACGTAGTCGTTGGTGTAGGGGGCGCCGGAGTTGCCGCCGCCTCCGTACACCTGGCTGATCACCACGTCGCCGGGCTCGGCCGAGGCGGGCGACGTCGACACGACCGTGACGCCGGCGGCCAGGAGGGCGGCGGCCGCGAGCACGACGCCCGCGCGGGCGCCACGTCTCACGCCGCGTCCCGTGTCGCGTCTCGTGTCGCGGCCGCCGGGGTGGTCATCGGGACAGGCCCGGGAGAGAGCACGCATGTCCCGGACTTTAGGGCGAGACCACGGCGACACCAGGACCAAAAGGTGTCTTTAGCGAGAATTTGGAGGATTTTGCCGATCACGCGGGATCGCAACCGTATGCGTGCTGCCGTTGCGCGTCGCGGCCCGGGATGGATCGGTCCCTTCCGGTCAGGGATGGACGACGGCCACCGGACAGGTGACCGCGTCGATCAGCGGCCGGGTGACAGAGCCGAGCCTGCCGAGCACCCCACGGGCGCGGGTCGCGCCGACGACCAGCATGGTCGCACCGGGAGAGGTGTCGGCCAGCACGTCGAGCACGGGCCCCTCGACGGGTTGGAGCAGGGTGCGCACGTCCGGGTATCGCTCGCGCCAGGGGTCCACCGCGGCTTCCAGCGCCTCGACGGCCTCCCTGCCGGGGACGTCGGACATCACCATGGGCGCCATGCCCGCGCTCCAGGCGGCGGCCGGATAGCGCCACGCGTGCACCGCGATCAGCGGCAGCCCGCGCAGGGCCGCCTCGCGGTAGGCGAAGGCGAGGACGTGGTCGTCGCCGCCGCCGACGCCCATGACGATCGGGCCGGGGTGCCTGCGGTGCGGCAGCGACCCCGTGCCCCGCACCACGATCACCGGACAGAGCGCCTGCGCCGCCACGTGCCCGGCCACCGAGCCCATCACCCGCCGGGCCGCACCGCTCAGGCCGCGCGATCCCACGACGACGAGATCGGCCGTCTCGGAGAGCGCGACGAGCCGGTCGGAGGCCGGCCCTTCGAACAGGTCCTCCCGCACGCGGACGCCGCTCGTGCACTGCCGGGCACACTCGGCGCCGTGCCACAGCACGTGCTCGGCCGCGTGGTGCAGCGACTTGCGCGCCTCCTCGTCCCCGGCGCCGTACGGCGACTGCCAGGCGTGGCAGACGGTGATGGGCGCGTCCCGGAACTCGGCCTCGTCCATCGCCCAGTCGAGCGCCTGCATGGCGAAGTCGGAACCGTCGTACCCGACGACGATGCCCCGGCGGCCACTTGGGCTGTTGGGTTCCATGTCCTCATGCTCCGCCGGGAGCCGTACACCCCGGCAGGGCGGAAAGTCCCGAGACCGGCGGGACGTCCGGCCCCGGGGGGATCAGGATCTGCTGCCGGCGAGCACCCCGGGACGGCGGTCGTGCTCCATGCCGGGCAGCACGACGACGACCGGGCACCTGGCCCGCAGCAGGCAGGCGGAGACGACCGGGTTGAGCACGGGGTAGGGCTCGGACTCGGCCTCGTGCGCGCCCAGCACCAGCAGATCCGCGCCATCGGTCGCGCGCAGCAGCACCTGGGCCGGTGACCCCTCGACGACAACCGGCTCGACGTGCCGCTCGCCGAGCTCCGCGACGGCCTGGGCGGCCATGTCGAGGGCGGTCCTGTGCTCGTCCTCGCGCGAGGTGCGGCTCGCGATGGGGGCGTAGTGGGCGTGCAGCCCGCCCGTCCACTCCCACGCGTACACCGCTTCGACCCGCGCACCGCGCAACGAACCCTCGGCGGCGGCCCACCGCAGTGCGGCCTGCGACGCCATCGACCCGTTGATGCCCACCACGATCTTCGGCTGGTTCACGTTCCGCCTCGCTCTCCGCTCTCAGTCTCGCCGACCAGGGTTAACAGGGTGTTGCCGCGGCGAAACGGTCAGAAGACACCGCCCACGAGCATCCCTGTACCCACAAAAACCGCCTGTACCTCCCGTCCCAAAAGGGACAGGCCCATGTTTTGGGGGGTCGGGTCGCACCTGAGAACAGGGTATCCGCGAACCTCGGCAGTGCCGGTACGCGGCTTTGCCGATTCGGGGACGACCACGGGCCCTTTCGTTGCCCACCACGAGGACATCCCGGCCGGGCCCTCGGTGCCGGGTCAGGGATCACCCTGATGCGACTCCGGGCGCCCGGCCGTACGCTGTCGGCAGACCGGGGAGGGACGATGGGGAACGCGGGTCCGATCGACGAGTACGTCGCGTCGATGCGGCGTGCGCTGCGGGGTCCGGGCAGCGCCAAGCGCGACCTGCTGACCGAGGCGCGCGACAGCCTGCTCGACGCGGCCGAGGCGTACCAGTGCGAGGGTCTTCCCCGGGCCGAGGCCGAACGGCTGGCGGTCGCCGACTTCGGCACCGTGCCCGAGGTCGCGCCGGGCTTCCAGGGGGAGCTGACGGTGAGCCAGGGCCGCCGCACGGCCGCGCTGCTGTTCCTCAGCGTGCCGTTCATCGCGTTCATGTGGGCGGTGATCTGGCGGGTCTTCCCCGGGAGCCCGCATGTCGACGAGATCAAACCGGCGTGGTTCGGGCTGCTGGCCAGGACGACGGACCTGCTGCAGCTCAGCGTGGGCGTGATAGGCGGCCTCGCGCTCCTCGCGTTCGGCCGCGGAGCGCGGCGCGTCCGCCGTCCCGCGCGGCTCACCCGGTGGCTGGCGTTGTTCGTCTGGATCCAGACGCCGCTGACCGGGGCGATGGGCCTGGTGCTGGCCGCGGCGGCGCACGGCCCGGAGGGGTTCAGCGGCTACCTGCCCGGGCTGGCCGTGGCCCTGGTCAGCGACCTGCTTTCCGCGTGGCAGCTGTACAGCGCGGCGCACTGCCTGCGCTGCACGAGGGCGGTATCCGCGCTCAGCTCGGCCAATCTCAGCGCAGCGGATCCAGAACGCTCCCTATCGCGGTGGTGAACGACCGCCACGCCGACCGCTCCCCCGCCAGCGCCTCGCGCCCGGCGTCGGTGAGGCGGTAGGTCCGCCGTTTGCGCCCGCCGTCCGAGGCCCACTCGCCGGCGAGCAGCCCGGCCCTCTCCAGCCGTCGCAGCGCGGGGTAGACCGTGCCCGTCGGCACGTCCAGGGCGCCGCCGCTGCGTGCGCGCAGCGCCTCGATGATCGCGTAGCCGTGCAGCGGCTCCCGTTCCAGCACGGAGAGCAGCAGGGCGTCCATATGGCCCCGGAGCGCGTCGGCGTTCACGCCCGCAGCCTATCCCGGTTCCTCATGCGGCCCAGTCTATATGTAGGCTGTCTATATGTAGGCTGTCTACGCATGGAGAATTCAATGGACATCGTCGGCCTCGCCCGGCTGCAGTTCGCCGTGACCGGAAGCCTCCACTTCCTGTTCGTCGTGCTCACGCTGGGACTGGCCCCACTGGTGGCGATCATGCACACCCGGTATGCCATCGGCGGGAACCCCCTGCACGAGCGGATGACCCGCTTCTGGGGACAGATCTACGTGATCAACTACGCGCTCGGCATCGTCACCGGGCTCGTGATGGAGTTCCAGTTCGGGCTGAGCTGGAGCGGGCTTTCGCACTACGCGGGCGACGTGTTCGGCGCCCCGCTGGCCATGGAGACGCTGCTGGCCTTCTTCCTGGAGTCCACGTTCCTGGGCCTGTGGATCTTCGGCTGGCACCGGCTGCCGCGCGGGCTCCACGTGGCCTGCATCTGGCTGGTGACGCTGACGGCGTACGCCTCGGCGCTGTTCATCATGGTCGCCAACTCCTTCCTGCAGAACCCGGCGGGCTCGGCCGAGGTGGGCGGGCGGCTCGTGCTGCGCGACTTCGGGGCGCTGCTCACCAACCCGACCCTCGTCTTCGCGCTCCCCCACGTGCTGAGCGCCGGGCTGTGGACCGGCGGGTTCGTCGTGATGGGCGCCAGCGCCTACCACCTGTTCCGGCGCACCCCCGAGCGGGAGTTCTTCACCCGCTCCCTGCGCATCGGCGTGCTGACCGCCTTCATCGGGTCGCTGTTCACGGTCGGCTTCGGGTACGCCCAGTTCGGGCCGGTCAGCGACGTGCAGCCGGACAAGTTCCACGGGGCGGCCCCCGGCGTCGCGCTCGGAGTGATGATCTTTATCGGGCAACTCGTCCAGTTCGCCGTGATGTTCGTGCTGACGCCCCTGCTCGTCCGCGACCTGCTGGCCCGCTGGCGCTGGCTGCATCCGCTCCTCATGATCATGACCCCGCTGCCGTTCGTCGCGGCGATCGCCGGCTGGATCGTCCGCGAGGTCGGCCGCCAGCCCTGGCTGGTGTACGGCAAGCTCTCGGTGGCCGACGCCCTCACCCCCGGCCTGACCCAGGCGGACATCACCGCCTCCTTCGTGGGTTTCGCGGGCGTGCTCGGGCTGCTCGCCGTCGTCGACTACGTCCTCATCGCCCGTGCCGTACGGCGCGGCCCGGGACAGGTCGCCCTCGGCGCCGCGGACCTTCCCCTCGCCGCGGAGCCCGTCCCCGCCCACTCGCTGTAGAGGACGCTTCCCGTGGACATCTTCTGGTTCCTGACGTTCGCCGTTCTGCTGGCCGGCTACTTCGCCCTGGAGGGCTTCGACATCGGGCTCGGCGTGCTGCTGCCCGTGCTGGGCCGCTCCCCCGCCGCCCGGGACCGTCTCGTCGGCGCGATGGCGCCGTTCGTGCTCGCCAACGAGGTGTGGCTGGTCGCGCTCGCCGGGGTGCTGTTCGGCGCGTTCCCGGTGCTGGAGGGCATGGCGCTGAGCCGCCTGTATCCCCTCGTCGTCGCCCTGCTGCTGGCCTGGATCGTGCGCGACGCTGGGCTGTGGTTCCGCCGCAGGGCCGGCGGCGCCGCCTGGCGGCTGGCGTGGGACGGCGCGCTGTGGGCGGGCTCGGCGGGGCTGGCGCTTGCCTGGGGCGCGATCCTGGTGGCCGTCGCGCGCGGCCTGCCCGCCTCGCCCCTCGGCGTACCGGCGGCGGCGGGAGGTGTGGCGCTGCTCGCGCTGCTCGCCTGGCACGGCCGCACCTTCGCGGCCTGGCGCCTGCGGGACGGCGCGCGCGGGAGCGGGCGCGCGCTGCTGCTGTCGGCCTGCGCCGCCGCCGCGCCCGCGGTCCTGGTCATGGCGGCCGCGGCCGCCCACATGCTCGGCAACGCCGCCCCGGATCGGACACTGACTGTGCTCAGTGTCATGGTGGTCCCGATCGCCCCGATCCTCGTGGGCGCGCAAGTATGGGTGTGGCGCACCTTCTCCAGGGGCGCGCTGCCGACGTTCTTCTGATTGGGGACCGTTGCACAAGGATCTCCTCCGGCTGGCCCGCGCGGAGCGGAGCGTCCGCATCCATCTCGCCTGCTGCCTGGCGGCGGCGGTGGTGGCCGGGCTGCTCGTGCTCGTGCAGGCGGAGCTGCTGGCCGGGGTGCTTTCCGGCCGCTTCGCGGTCGCCGCGCTGTTGCCGCTGGCGCTCGTCGTCGCCTCGCGCGGCCTGCTCGGCTGGGCGCAGGGAGTGCTCGCCGGTCGCGCGGCCACCGCGCTGAAGTCGGCCCTGCGGCGGCTGCTCCTCGGGCGGGCCGAGGATCTCGGGCCGGCGTACCGGTCGGGTGAGATGGTGACGCTCGCGGGCCGGGGGCTCGACGCGCTCGATCCCTATCTGACCGGTTATCTGCCGTCGGTCGCCGTGGCCGGGGTCGTGCCGCTCGCGGTCGTGGTCCGGCTCTTCGTGGCCGACCTGCCCACCGCCGTGATCGTGGTGCTCACGCTGCCGCTGATTCCGATCTTCGGGGCGCTGGTCGGGTGGACCACCAAGGCGGTGACCGAGCGGCAGTGGCGCGCGCTGGCGCGCCTCGGCGGGCACTTCCTCGACGTCGTGCGCGGCCTGCCGACGCTGCGGGCCTTCGGCAGAGCCCGCTACCAGGCGTCGGTGATCCGCGAGGTGGCCGAGGCTCATCGCGCCGCGACCATGCGCACGCTGCGGGTGGCCTTCCTGTCGTCGCTGGTGCTCGAACTCGTGGCGTCGCTGTCGCTTGCGCTGGTGGCCGTTCCCGTGGGGCTGCGGCTGCTGTCGGGCTCGCTCGATCTGGGCACGGCGCTGCTCGTGCTGCTGCTGGCCCCGGAGGCGTACCTGCCGCTGCGCGCGATGGGCACCCGCTTCCACGCGGCGATGGAGGGCGTCGCCGCGGCCGACGAGGCCTTCGCGGTCATCACGCCCGCGCGGGAGCCCCAGGAGCCCGGGCGGGAGCCCCGGGAGCGCGGCCGGGCCGCCCGGCCCGCTCCGGCCGGCGGGCCGCCGCGGATCCGGCTGGAGAACGTCACCGTGCGCTACCCGGGCCGGGAGGAGGCCGCGCTCGACCGCGTCTCGCTGGTCATCGAGCCGGGCGAGCGGGTGGCGATCGTCGGCCCGAGCGGCGCGGGGAAAAGCACGTTGCTGCACCTGCTGCTCGGGTTCGTGACCCCGTCGGAGGGGCGGGTGCTGGCGGACGGGGCCGCTCTGGCCGAGCTCGACCTCGACGAGTGGCGGCGGCGGCTCGCCTTCGTGCCGCAGCGCCCGCACCTGTTCGCGACCTCGGTGGCCGACAACATCGCGCTCGGCTCGGCGGCCACACCGGAGGAGATCCGCGCCGCCGCCGAGGCCGCACAGGTGGCGGAGTTCGCCGACGCACTGCCGCAGGGATACGACACCCCGCTGGGCGAGCGCGGCGCGAACCTGTCGGCGGGCCAGCGTCAGCGGGTCGCCCTGGCCAGGGCCTTCTGCCGCCCCGCCGCCCAAGTGCTGCTGCTGGACGAGCCCACGGCACGGCTCGACGGCAGGAGCGAGGCGACGATCGTGGCGGCAACGCGCAGGCTGGCCGAAGGCCGTACGGCGATCATCGTGGCGCACCGCCCGGCGATGATCGACCTGGCCGACCGGGTCGTCCGCCTCGACGGCGGCGCCCTCGTCCCCGCGGTCACGGCGCGAGGCGGGGAGACCCGATGAGCCACGCGAAGACGATCACTGGGACGACCATGGGGACGGCGGCAGCGGCCGCACCCCTGTCCGTGATCGCCGGGATGGGCCGGCGGCTCGTGCTCGCCGCGCTCGCCGGGGCGGCGGCCGACCTCGCCGGGGTCGCGCTCATCGCGTCGGCCGCCTGGCTGATCACCCGGGCCGCCGAGCAGCCGCCGCTGGCCGCGCTGTCGGTCGCGATCGTGGCGGTGCGGGCGTTCGCCACCACCCGCGGCGTGTTCCGGTACGGCGAGCGCCTGGCCGGGCACGACGTCGCGCTGCGCGCCCAGGCGGGCACCCGCGAGCGGCTCTACCGCGCGCTGATCCCGGCCGGGCCGCTGCCGCAGCGCGAAGCCGACCTGCTCAGCCGGATGGTGGACGACACCGACGCCGTGCAGGACCTGCTCGTCCGCTGCCTGCTGCCGGCCGCGGCCGCCCTCGTCACCGGCGTCGCCGCCGTCGTCATCGCGGGCTTCCTGCTGCCCGCCGCCGCGTTCGTGCTCGCCGCCGGCCTGCTCGTCGCCGGGGTGCTGCTTCCCGCGGGCACGGCCGCCGCCGCGCGGCGCTGGTCGGCGCGGATCGCCCCGGCCCGCGCCGATCTGGCCGCCCGGGTGGCCGATCTGGTCCACGGCGCGGCCGACCTCGCGGCGTACGGCGCGCGCGACAGGGCGTTGTCGGCGGCCATGGACGCCGACGGGCGGCTGTCCCTGCTGGAGCGCGGGCAGGCCCGGATCAACGCCGCCGCGCTCGGCGTCGGCATGCTGACGCAGGGGCTGACCGTCGTCGCGGTGGTCCTGACGGCACAGTCCGCCGGTCTCGGCCGGGTCGCGACGGCCGTGACCGCCCTGACCTCGCTGGTCGCCTTCGAGCCCGTGCTGCCGCTGGCGGCCGCGGGCGAACGGTTCGCGGGGGTGCTCGCGGCGCTGCGCAGGCTCAGGGAGACCGCCGGCACTCCCCCGGCGGTGCGCGAGCCCGCGGACCCGGCGCCCGCGCCCGGACCGCCGCTGACGGTGGAGGTGGAGGACCTCGTGGTGCGCCACGGCGGGCGCGAGCCCGCGCTGAACGGCGTGAGCCTGACGCTGACGCCGGGCAGGCGGGTCGCGGTGGTGGGCCCGAGCGGCGCCGGGAAGAGCACGCTGCTGTCGGCGCTGATGCGGACCGTGGAACTCGAGTCCGGCGCGGTCCGGCTGAACGGCGCCGACGTGCGGCGCCTGTCCTCCGACGACGTGCGGGCGCTCATCACGGGCCTCACCCAGGACCCGTACGTCTTCCAGGCCACGGTCAGGGACAACCTGCGCCTGGCCGGGCCGCAGGCGTCCGCCGAGGACATCGAGGCGGCCGTACGGCGGGCTCGCCTGGACGCGTGGACCGAGCGCACCGGCTGGGACACCGTGCTCGGCGAGGACGGCCGGACGGTGTCGGGCGGCCAGCTCCAGCGGCTGGCGCTGGCCCGGGCCCTGCTGTACGACCCGCCGGTGCTGCTGCTCGACGAGCCGGCCGAGGCCCTGGACGAGGAGACGGCCGGCCTGCTGATGGCCGACCTGCTGGACGCCACCAGGGGCCGCACGACGCTGCTGGTCACCCACCGGCTGCGCGGCCTGGAACAGGTCGACGAGATCGTCGTCCTGGAGGGCGGCAGGGTCACCCAGCGCGGCACGCACGCCGACCTCGTCGCCGTCCCCGGTTACTACCGCGATCTGTGGGAGTCCGAGGCGCTCACCCGCCGCGCCACCTGAACGCCGCATCTGAACGCCGCGCCCGAAACGCCGATCGCCGGCGGGCCGTCCCCCCGGAGGCCCGCCGGCGACGATCGTGGACCGTCAGCTCGTGGGGGACTTCTCCGCGAGCGTGGCGGTGATGGTGGTCTCCTTGCCGTCGCGGGTGAAGGTGACGGTCACCCTGTCGCCGGGGCGGGAGCTGCGGATGGTGCCGAGCACCGCCTCCGCGCTGTCCACCAGCTTGTCGTTGATCTTGGTGATCAGGTCGCCCTCCTTGAGGCCGGCCTTCTCCGCCGGGCTGCCGGCCGTGATCGAGCTGACCACCGCGCCGGACGCGCCGCCGACCGCGTCGGCCACGCTCACGCCGAGGAACGCGTGGGTCGCCTTGCCCGTCTGGATGAGCTGGTCGGAGACCAGCTTCGCGGTGTTGATGGGGATCGCGAAGCCGACTCCGATGTTGCCGGAGCTGGAGCCCGAGGTGGCGATCGCCGTGTTGACGCCGACGACCTGCCCGGAGGAGTTGACCAGCGCGCCGCCGGAGTTGCCGGGGTTGATCGCGGCGTCGGTCTGGATCATGCCGCCGATCGTGGTGCCCTGGCTCTGCGGCTGCTGCTGCTGTCCCATCCCCCAGGGGAACTGCGGCTGCTGCTGCTCTTCGGGGGCCTCGGTCAGCGTGCGGTCGAGGGCGCTCACGATGCCGGAGGTGACCGACCCCTCCAGGCCGAGCGGGCTGCCGATCGCGAGGACGGCGTCGCCGACCTGAAGCTTGTCGCTGTCGCCGAGGGAGGCGGGGGTCAGGCCGGACACGCCCTGCGCCTGGATGACCGCGAGGTCGGTGAGAGGGTCGGTGCCCTTGATGACGGCGCTGGCGGTCTTGCCGTCGCTGAACTTCACGGTGACCGTGCCCGCGCCCCCGCCGCCCATGCTCACCACGTGGTTGTTCGTCAGGATCAGACCGTCGGCCGACAGGATGACACCGGACCCCTCGCCGCCGGCCGTGGCGCTCTTCACCTCGATCGACACCACCGACGGCATGATCGCCTTGGCCACGGCGGCGATCGTGGTGCCCGAGGAGTTCGACACCCCCTTGACCACAGGGCTCGCGATCACCGTCTGCCCGCCGTTCACGCTGTTCGCGACGAGGGCCCCGGTGACCCCGCCGCCGAGCGCCACGGCCACGAGGGCGAGGCCCGCGCCCGCCTTCTGGCGAGCGGTCAACGTGCCCTTCCGCGCCGGAGGCGGCGGAAACTGCGCCGTGTCATAAGGACTGTTCCCGTAGGCGCCATATGACTGGTACGCCCCGGTGTACTGCCCGTGCTGCGGCGGAGTGCTGCCGAACTGGCTCCAGCCGTGACCGGGGAGTACCTCGGTGTTCTCGTTGCCGGGAACGTGCTCAGGTGAGCTCATCGCCATCCCCCTCAATGGATTCGCCGGTGATCCCGGCTCTCCGCCGGTACAGGTAATACGATGACGCATCGGCGATAAGGTCACGCTAAGCGATCAGCGGTGGGGATCCCCGAGCGCCCTACGCGTACTTTATGTCAGCTCGTACGAGGCCAGTACTCGTCCCTGAGCAGGCGCTTGTACAGCTTGCCGGTGGGGTGGCGGGGCAGCTCGTCGCGGAAGTCCACCGACTTGGGGCACTTGTAGTGGGCCAGGCGTTCCCGGCAGTAGGCGATCAGCTCGGCCTCCAGCGCGGGACCGGCGCCGGCCGGGTCGGCCGGCTGCACGACGGCCTTGACCTGCTCGCCCATCTCGGCGTCCGGCACCCCGAAGACGGCCACGTCGGTCACCTTCGGATGCATCGCCAGCACGTTCTCGGCCTCCTGCGGGTAGATGTTCACCCCGCCCGAGATGATCATGTAGGAGCGCCGGTCGGTGAGGTAGAGGAACCCGTCCTCGTCCAGGTAGCCGATGTCCCCCAGCGTGGTCCAGCCGCGGCCCTTGGGGTCCTGGACCGACGCGGTCTTGGCGGGGTCGCCGTGATACTCGAACCTCGGCCCGTCGGAGAAGTAGACCGTGCCGTGCTCGCCGGGCGGCAGCTCGTCGCCGTCCTCGTCGCAGACGTGGGCCACCCCCAGCAACGGCCTTCCCACCGTGCCCTTGTGGGCGAGCCAGTCCTCCGGGCCCGCGTAGAGGAAGCAGTTTCCCTCCGTGCCGGCGTAGTACTCGTGGATGATCGGCCCCCACCACGCCATCATCCGCTCCTTGACCTCGACCGGGCAGGGTGCGGAGGCGTGGATGGCGCAGCGCAGCGACGACAGGTCGTAGCGCCGGCGTACCTCCTCGGGCAGTTTGAGCATCTTGACGAACATCGTGGGGACCCACTGCGCGTGGGTGACCCCGTGGCGCTCGACGAGCGCCAGCGCCTCCTCGGGGTCGAACCTCTCCATCACCACGACGGTCGCGCCGAGACGCTGGAAGGACATGCTGTAACGCAGCGGAGCGGCGTGATAGAGCGGCGCGGGCGACAGGTACACGCTGTCGGCCGAGGGCGCGAACAGGGACTGGATGAGCCGCACCAGGGCTCCGGGGGCCTCCAGCGGCGCCCGGCTGAGCGGTGGCTTCACGCCCTTGGGACGTCCCGTGGTTCCCGACGAGTAGAGCATGTCGGCGCCCTGGCACTCGTCGTCGAGCGGCGTCGCCGGCTGCCCCGCCACGGCCTCCTCGTACGAGGCGAAGCCTGGGGCGACGCCGTCGGCCATGAGCCGCAGCTCGACCCCGGGCGTGGCCTCGGTGACGGCGCTCGCGACGCCGGCGAGCTTCGCCGAGGAGATGAAGACCCGCGCGCCGCAGTTGTCCACGATGTACGACAACTCGTCCGGCTGGAGACGGGAGCTGATCGCGGTGTAGTAGAGCCCGGAGCGGTGCGCGGCCCAGGCGATCACGAGAAAGAGGGGATGGTTCTCCAGCATGAAGGCGATGTGATCGCCGGGCTTCAGGCCGGCGGCCCGCAGCAGATGGGCCAGCCGGTTGGATTCCTCGTCGAGTTCGCGAAAGGTGATCACGCGGCCGGAGCTCGCCATGACCACCGCAGGCTTGTCCGGCGTCACCGCCGCGATCGCGCCAGGATGCATAACCGAACGTTACTCGGTTTGCTTTTCGTGCGGTAGGCGCGAATTCCCGATGCGCCCGATCAGCCCTCCAGCGTCCGATAGGGGTCGCGCAGCGGCGCGGCCCGCTCGGCGAACGCGGCCTTGATCTCCGTCATCTTCGGCCCCGGCGCGTAGAAGCGGCCCTTCGTCTCGCCGTACGGCTGGAGCCATCCGGTGGCCGCGAGCTCGCGCAGGTCGCGGGCGGCCTGTCCCTGGCTCAGCCCCTCGTCGGCCTGGTACATGCCCCGCCGCAGCCGCCGGGAGACGAACACCTGGTAGAGCGCCGAGACCGTGCGCGGGTGCAGGCCCTGCTCCCCGGTCCGCTCCTCCAGCAGGACCCACACCTCGCCGGCCTCCGCTAGCCGGCGCCCCACCCGCTGCGCCTGCATGTGGTGGCAGCGCAGGACGAACCGCACCCACGAGAGGGTGTCACCGTGCGGGCTCCACCGGCGGCGTCCCACCTCGCCCAGCACGTCGTAGTAGTCGTAGGTGGTGCGGCCCTCGCCCAGCCACTCCTCGATCGAGGAGAACTCCGGCGTGGTGATCTGGTCGCGGCCGAGCACGAGCGTCTGCAGCGCCCGCGACATGCGCCCGTTGCCGTCCCGCCACGGGTGGATCTTGACGAGGTTGAGGTGGGCCATGGCGGCGCGGACGTAGCTCGGCGCGTCGAGGTCGCCCTCGTTGAGCCACTCGGCCAGCTCCGCCAGCAGGCCGGGAACGTGCTCGTGGTCCGGGCCCTCGTAGACCACCTCGCCCGTGGCGGAGTTGCGGACGTAGATCGCGCCGGGCCGCACCGTGCCCGGCGTCTTGTTCGCATGGTGGCCGATCATCATGAAGTTGAGCCCGTGCAGCAGGCCCGCGTCGTAACGGAAGGCCCACGCCCGCGAGAGGATGCCGATGTAGGTGAGCGCCTGCCGGTAGCCGGCGATCTCGCGCGCCACGGTCGCCGACGTCTCCAGGGGGTCCTCCCCGGACATGATCGACTCGATGTCCTCCACGCTGGCGTGGTAGCCCTCGATCGAGTTCGATCCCTGGATGGCCCTGGCCTGCAGCTGGCGCCGCAGCAGGCCGTCCCAGCGGTGCGCCTCGGCCAGCCGGTATTTCAGGTCGCGCCGCATCTCCTCGATCTCGGCGAGCACCTTCTCGTCCGCGGCCTCCAGCGCCGGGGTGCCGTACAACATGGGGCCACCAAAGCACGAACGAATCATCCGGTCAAGCGACCGGATGATTCGTCCATTTTGTGCGTCAGGAGGCGCGTCAGGAGGCGGGGATGACCGAGCCCTTGAACGTGTCTTCGATGTACTTCTTCACTTCGGGGCCGGTCAGCAGCCCGACCAGCGTCTTCACCCGCGGGTCGCTCTCGTGCCCCTGCGCGACCACCAGGCCGTTGGCGTACGGGTTGCCCTCGGCCTTCTCCAGCACCAGCGCGTCGGACGACGGGTTGAGGTTCGCCTCCAGCGCGTAGTTGCCGTTGATCACGGCGGCGTCCACGTCGTCGAGCGAGCGCGGGAGCTGCGCGGCCTCCAGCGGGCGGAAGGTCAGGTTCTTCGGGTTGCCGGTCACGTCGCGCTCGGTCGCGGCGGTGCCCACGCCGTCCTTGAGCGTGACCACGCCGTTGTCGGCCAGCAGCTTGAGCGCCCGGCCGAGGTTGGTGGCGTCGTTGGGCACCGCGACCGTGCCGCCCTGCGGCAGCGCGGCGATGTCCTTGACCTTCCTCGAGTACAGGCCGAGCGGCTCCAGGTGCACCGGGGCGACGAAGCTCAGCTTCGTGCCCTTGGATGCGTTGAAGTCGTCCAGGTACGGCTTGTGCTGGAAGTAGTTGGCGTCGAGCTGGCCGTCCTGGAGCTGCAGGTTGGGCTGGACGTAGTCGCTGAACTCGACGATCTCCAGCTTCAGCCCCTTGGCGGCGGCCAGGTTGTCGGCCACGTACTTCATGATCTGCGCGTGCGGCACCGGGCTCACGCCGATCTTGAGCGGGGCGTCCGCCGCCGCCGTGCCGGAGGCGGTCGCGGTGTCCGAAGACGACGACCCGCAGGCGGACAACACGAGCGCGACCACGGCGGCGATGACGAGGCCGAGCGTTCTACGCATGGGACAGAACTCCTTGTGTTCGTTAACGGTGGGAAAGCCGGCGGGCGACGGCGTCGCCGAGGGTCTGCGCGAGCTGCACCACGACGACCAGGACGACCACGGTGACGACCATGAGCGTGGTCTCGAACCGCTGGTATCCGTAGCGGACGGCGAGGTCGCCGAGTCCGCCACCGCCGATCACCCCGGCCATCGCCGAGTAGGAGATGAGGGTGACCACGGTGACGGTGAGCCCGGCGACCAGGCCGGGCAGCGCCTCGGCCAGCAGGACGCGGGTCACGATCGTCACGCGGCCCGCCCCCATCGCCTCGGCCGCCTGCACGACGTCGCGGCCCACCTCGCGCAGCGCGGTCTCGACCAGCCGGGCGAAGAAGGGCACCGCGCCGATCGTGAGGGGGACCACCGCGGCGGCGGTCCCGATCGTGGTGCCGGTGAGCACGCGGGTCACCGGAATGACCGCGATCATGAGGACGATGAAGGGCACCGACCGCCCCACGTTGACGACCAGGCCGAGCACGCGCCGCACGGCGGGCGCGGGGAACAGCCCGCCCCGGTCCGTGCCGGCGAGGCAGACGCCGAGCGGCAGCCCGAAGAGCACCGTGAACAGCGTGGACCAGCCCACCATCACGGCGGTCTGCCCGGTGGCCTCCCACAACAGCGGGCTCATCTCCGACCAGGTCATGCGTCCTCCTCCACCAGCAGGCCGCGCTCGCGCAGGTCGGCGAGGGCGGCCGCCGTACCGGTTCCGGTGATCCGCAGCCGCAGCCGGCCCGCCGGGACCCCGGCGACCTGCTCGACCGCGCCCGCGGCGATGGCGACGTCCACGTCGTGCGCACGCGCGAGCCGGGACAGCAGTGCCTGGTCCGCGGCGAGGGCGACCGTCACGGTGCCGGGCTCGGCGGGCGGCAGCGGGAACAGCTCGGCCGCCAGGCGCGACCCGGGCGTGGCGAGCAGGTCGGGGATGCGGCCCGCCTCGGCGATCCGGCCGTCGCTCATGATCGCCGCCGAGTCGCAGACGGCCTTGATGACGTCCATTTCGTGGGTGATGAGCAGGATGGTCAGCCCCAGCTCCCGGTTGAGCCGCCGGAGCAGGGCCAGGATCGACTGGGTCGTGGCGGGGTCGAGCGCGGAGGTGGCCTCGTCCGACAGCAGCACCGACGGCTCGGCCGCGAGCGCCCTGGCGATGCCGACGCGCTGCTTCTGGCCTCCGGACAACTGCGCGGGATAGGCCCCGGCCCGGTCGGCGAGCCCCACGAGGTCGAGCATCTCCGCGACGCGCCGGGCCCGGGCGGCCCGGCCGACGCCCATGACCTCCAGCGGGAAGGCCACGTTGCCCGCCACCGTGCGCGACGACAGCAGCGCGAAGTGCTGATGGATCATGCCGATCCGCTGGCGGGCGCGGCGCAGGTCGGCCGCGCCGAGATCGGTCAGCTCGCGCCCGTCGACGGTCACCACGCCCTCGTCGGGGCGCTCGAGCAGGTTGACGCAGCGCAGCAGGGTGCTCTTGCCGGCGCCGCTGCGCCCGAGCACGCCGAAGACCTCGCCCTTGCCGACGTGGAGGTCGACGCCGTCGAGCGCGACGACGTCGCCATAAGCCTTGCGCAGGCCGGAAACCGTGATCACTTGCTGTCCTTCGAAGACGTGATCCGGCGCAGGATCAGATCGGGCAGCGGGGAGAGCGTCATCGTTGATGCCTTCGTGGGAGGGGTGGGAGGACGGGCTTCAGGCCACGCGACACCCTCGCTCGGGCGGGCTCACCAGGTTCGATACGCTCACGACCGGCTCAAACAGGCGCGAGCTATCCCTTATTCCATATCGGGAATGTGTCCTTAATCACAACGGCCCGCGCCTCCGGACGGAGACACGGGCCGTTGTGCGGGGAAGATCAGGCGGCCGCCTGCTGAGCGACCGTCGCCGGGGTGAGGGCCAGGGCGAGCGCCTCGCGGACGTCGCTCACCGCGTGGACGGTGAGGTCGGCCAGCACCTCGGCCGGGACGTCGTCCAGGTCGGGCTCGTTGCGCGCCGGGATGAGCACCGTCGTGATCCCCGCGCGGTGAGCAGCCAGCAGCTTCTGCTTGACCCCGCCGATCGGCAGCACGCGCCCGGTCAGGGACACCTCGCCGGTCATCGCCACGTCGGAGCGCACCGGCCGGCCCGACAGCAGCGAGGCCAGGGCCGTGGTCATCGTGACGCCGGCCGACGGGCCGTCCTTCGGCACCGCGCCCGCGGGCACGTGGATGTGCACCGACCTGTCCTTGAGCGACCCGACCGGCAGCTCCAGCTCCGCGCCCCGCGACCGCAGGTAGGACAGCGCGATCTGCGCCGACTCCTTCATCACGTCACCGAGCTGACCGGTCAAGGTCACGCCGGTCGCCCCGGTCTCCGGGTCGGCCAGCGACGCCTCGACGTAGAGGACGTCGCCGCCCGCGCCGGTCACCGCGAGGCCGGTCGCCACACCCGGCACCGCCGTACGCTGCCGGGCCTCGGGCAGGGACGACTCGGGCACGTGGCGCGGCCGGCCCAGGTAGGAGACCAGGTCGTCGGCCGTGACCGTCACCGGCAGCCCGGCCTCGCCGAGGGCGACCTTCGCCGTCACCTTGCGCAGGACCCGGGCGATCGAGCGCTCCAGCGAGCGGACGCCGGCCTCGCGGGTGTACTCGCCCGCCAGGCGGCGCAGCGCCGCCTCCTCCACCGTCACGTCGTCGGCGGTGAGGCCGGCCTTCTCCAGGTTGCGCGGGAGCAGGTGGTCACGGGCGATGGCGACCTTCTCGTCCTCCGTGTAGCCGTCGAGCGTGACGATCTCCATGCGGTCCAGCAGCGGCCCGGGCACCTGCTCCAGCACGTTGGCCGTGGCGAGGAACAGCACGTCGCTCAGGTCGAGCTCGACCTCCAGGTAGTGGTCGCGGAAGGTGTGGTTCTGCGCCGGGTCGAGCACCTCGAGCAGCGCCGCCGTCGGGTCGCCCCGGTAGTCCGCGCCGACCTTGTCGATCTCGTCGAGCAGCACCACCGGGTTCATCGAGCCCGCCTCGCGGATCGCCCGGACGATGCGGCCGGGCAGCGCCCCCACGTATGTGCGCCGGTGGCCGCGGATCTCCGCCTCGTCGCGGACGCCGCCGAGGGCGACGCGGACGAACTTACGGCCCATGGCGCGGGCGACCGACTCGCCGAGCGAGGTCTTGCCGACTCCGGGAGGCCCGGCCAGCGCGAGGACGGCGCCGCTGCGGCGCCCGCCGACCACGCCGAGGCCCATGTCGGCCCTGCGCTTGCGCACCGCGAGGTACTCCACGATGCGGTCCTTCACGTCGTCCAGCCCGGTGTGGTCGGCGTCGAGCACCGCGCGGGCCCCGGCGATGTCGTACTCGTCGGTCGTGTGGGCGTTCCACGGGATGTCGAGCACGGTGTCGAGCCAGGTGCGGATCCAGCCGCCCTCCGGCGACTGGTCGGAGGCCCGCTCCAGCTTGCCGACCTCCTTGAGCGCGGCCTCCCTGACCTTCTCCGGCAGGTCGGCGGCCTCGATGCGGGCGCGGTAGTCCTCCTCCTCGTCGGAGGGGTCGCCGTTGAGCTCGGACAGCTCCTTGCGCACGGCCGCGAGCTGCTGGCGCAGCAGGAACTCGCGCTGCTGCTTCTCCATGCCCTCCTGGACGTCCTTGCGGATCGTCTCGGCGACGTCCACCTCCGCGAGGTGGTCGCGGGCCCACCCGACGAGCTTGTCGAGTCGCTCGGCCGGGTCGGTGATCTCCAGCAGCAGCAGCTTCTGCTGGATGGTCAGCCAGGGCGCGTACCCGGAGCTGTCGGCGAGGACCGCCGGGTCCTTGATCTGGTTGACCGCGTCGACGACCTGCCACGCGCCCCGCTTCTGCAGGATCGTGGTGGTCAGGGCCTTGTATTCCTTGGCGAGCTCCTCAGCCCTCGGCCCACCGGCGACCGGCTCCAGCACCGTCGCCTCGACCCACAGCGCCGCGCCGGGGCCGGTGGTGCCGGTGCCGACCCGCATGCGGTCGACGCCGCGGACGACGGCCGCGGGCTCCCCGCCCGGCAGCCGGCCGACCTGTTCCACGACCGCGCTCACCCCCACCGGGCCGTAGCGGCCGTCTATGCGGGGCACCAGCAGGACCGTGCTCTCGCCACTGGCGCGGGCGGCGTCGATGGCCGCGCGGACCTCGGAGTCCGACAGATCGAGGGGCACGACCATGCCGGGCAGGACGACCTCGTCGTCGAGCGGGAGGACGGGAAGGATCTGGGACATCAGCACTCCAATGGGTTGAGTTATGTCGGCTCAACTATCAGGAGTCCGTCCCTGTTCCCAGTTTTGCGTCAGTTCGCTGTGAGCGATCGTAATTGTGTAATCGGCGTACCCGTCCACTCCCGGCGTGGCGCATGATGGCGTCCATGACATCCGGACATATCCGGCTTCGCTCGGTGCCAGGCCGGTGGGTACTGCTGACCACCGTCCTCGGGTCGGGCATGGCGACGCTCGACGGCACCGTGGTCAACGTGGCCCTTCCCGCTCTCGGGCGCGACCTGCGCACCGGGATGTCCGGCCTCCAATGGACCGTGAACGCCTACACGCTCACCATGGCCGCGCTGATCCTGCTGGGCGGGTCGCTCGGCGACCGGCTCGGCAGGCGGAAGGTCTTCGTCGCCGGGGTGGCCTGGTTCGCCCTGGCCTCCGCCCTCTGCGGGGCCGCGCCGAACACGCCCGTGCTCGTGCTCGCCCGTGCGCTCCAGGGCATCGGCGGGGCCCTGCTGATCCCCGGGTCCCTGGCGATCATCCAGGCGAGCTACGTGCCGGACGACCGGCCCCGCGCCGTCGGCGCCTGGTCGGGGCTGGGCGGTGTGGCCGCCGCCCTCGGGCCGCTGCTCGGCGGCTGGCTCGTGGAGGCGGCCGGCTGGCGGTGGGTGTTCCTGCTCAACCTGCCGCTGGCCGCCGTCGTGATCGGCGTCGCCGCCCGGCACGTGCCCGAGACCCGGGACGCCGGGCCGCACGGCCGGTTCGACGTGCTCGGGACCGTACTCGCCGCCCCGGCGCTGGCCGGGCTGACCTACGGCCTGATCCTCGCGGGCGACGGCCTGGTGCCGCTGGCCGCCGGGCTCGTCCTGACCGCCTGCTTCGTTGTGGTGGAGGTCCGGCGCTCCCCCCGGTCCCTCGTTCCGGTGGGGGTCTTCGCCTCGCGGGAGTTCACCGCGGTCAACGTCGTCACGCTGGTCATGTACGCGGCGATGGGCCTGGTGTTCTTCCTGCTGGTCGTCCAGCTCCAGGTGTCGGCCGGGTTCTCGCCCATCGCCGCAGGGTCGGCGATGCTCCCGGTCACGGTCCTCATGCTGCTGCTGTCGCCCCGGGCCGGCGAACTGGCGAGGCGGGTGGGCCCGCGCCTGCCCATGACGGGAGGCATCCTCCTGTGCGCGGCCGGGTTGCTGCTCATGAGCCGCATCGCCCCGGATTCGTCCTATCTCGCCGACGTGATGCCCGCGGCGGTCGTGTTCGGGCTTGGCCTGTCCGCCGCCGTCGCCCCGCTCACCGCGACCGTGCTCACCACGGCGGAGGAGCGGTACGCGGGCGTCGCCAGCGGGATCAACAACGCCCTGGCCAGGACCGGCGGCCTCCTGGCCGTCGCCGCCGTCCCGCCGCTGGTGGGGTTGACCGGGGACGCCTACGACTCCCCCGCGGCGTTCACCGAGGGGTTCCACACGTCGATGCTGGCCGGCGCGGCCATGATGGCCGTCGCGGCGGTCATCACGTTCGTCACGATCAGGACGAACGTCCTCGCGGCCGCGGCCGAACCCCCCGCCCCCGGCGGACCGCTCGACACGCCGCCCCTCGACCCCCGCCCTCCGGCGAGTTCCGGCATCTGACGCGGGAGGTTCACGCTCCCCTGAGCGCCGCACCTTGCCGGGACAGCGATATGCACAAAAGCAGTTCGTGCGCCGGGCCGCCCGGGCTTGAGGAGACCATCCTGCCGTCGTCATCAAGGGCCAGACGTTCCACTTCCGCTACCGGCGCCTCCGGCTGCTCATCGTCGGGGGCGGCCGGATGTTCCTGGTACCCGAGACATGGTCGGCGAGCAACTCGACGTTGCTGATTCCGATCGACGATTCGGTGCGGGTCCAGTTCCAGTTCCAGAACCAGGCGCCGTGAGCGGCACCGCGGCATATACGCGGGCCGCCCACTCGCCAACCGCCGATGAACAGTGCCGGCGGGCTCAGCCCAGCAGCGCCTTGAGGTCCTCCCGCAGGGCGGCGGCGTCGCGGAAGTGGACGGCGGCGAGCCCCGCCTGCTCGGCCGCCGCGACGTTCTCCAGCCGGTCGTCCACGAAGACGAGGTCGCCGGGGGCCACCCCGAGCCAGGCCACGGTCTCGTGGAAGATCTCCGGCTCGGGCTTCACCAGGCCCATCCGGCCGCTGTAGAACCGCGGGCCGATCGGGCGCATGAACGGCAGCGCGTCGATGCCCTCGGCGACGCAGACCGGCATGTTCGACAGCAGCGCCATGGGCACCCCGACTCCGGCCAGCTCGTCGACGATCGCCACGGTCTCCTCGTTGGGCCGCGACCAGCTCGCCACGTCGAGGGCGACCACGCGGTCGAGTTCCGGGCCGCCCACCGGCCTGCCGTACACGTGGGACCAGTACGCGGCCGGGTCGAGCGAGCCCCGGTCGAAGTCGAGCCGCACCTCCCAGTACCGCTCCTCGAACCCCGGATCACCTCCCGCCATCCGTGCGACGTCTTCGGGGGCCTGGGGAAGCGACACGACGTTGCCGTAGTCGAAAAGCACAGTCTTCATGGTCGTACGATCATAAACGGTGTTCGGAACTCACGTCACATAGGGCTTGAGATACTCCCCGGCGCTCGGGCAGCGCAGGTAGTTGCGCACGGTGTGGAAGTCGAGCCAGTCGATGTCACAGGAGACGTCCCGGTCGACGCCGTCGAAGCACGACGACAGCACGGCCGGGATGGCGGCGATGTCGTCCTTGTCGGCGATGTTGACCCAGTGGCGCACTCCCGGCGGGCGTGCCCCCCGGCCCCGCACCGGAAGCGGCGCGAGCCGCTCGAAGACCACGTCGCGCATGCCGAGGGGGCTGCCCAGGGTCACGAGCAGGTCGACGGAGAGATCGGGATGCGCCCACAGCGCCTCGTAGGCCACGACGCTGCCGAGGGAGTGGGCGACGACCACCCGGGGTCGCCGCCTGCGGACGACCTCGGCCACCGCGTCGCGCGCCCGCACCCGCGGATCGCCGCCACCCAGATAGGCGGCCACCTCCGGGCAGAAGTCCTGCGCGAAGCGCACCGCCTCCGGGCCCATCCTCGTCAGCAGCCACTCGGCCAGCCGGTGCGCGAGACCGGTGAGCGACTCCCCCGCCACGTCGCGGAACGGGCCGCCGAGCTGGGCCGCCCAGTCGGCGAGGACCAGCTTGGCCGGCGCCCCCATCTGCCGCGGCGGCGTCGGCGGCCCGCTGTGCAGGTGGTGGGCGTAGTAGGCGATCTCGGCGAAGTAGTCGCCGGCGCCTGCGGCCCGGCCGGCGAGGCCCTCGTGCAGGTAGGCGTTCCACTTGGCGCGCATCGCACCGGCCGCGCCGGCCGCCGACCCGCCGGCCTCCTCGAAGTAGTGGTACTTGCCGATGCCGTGGACGCCCACGATCGAGGTCATGCTCCCGCCATCCCTTCGCCGGAATACCGGGGGTCACTGTGCACGACGTGATGGACCGAGACAACCGCACGCCGCGTTTACGGTGATAAATGAAGAGCGGTGGCGATACTCACCCGGATAGGTTGATGGTCCCCGCGGTTCGAGGAAGGAGCGTCATGCAAGGCCCGTTGCACGTGCGCGGCTCGGTCGTCGTGCCCGAGGCGGAGCTCGCCTGGCGCTTCTCCCGCTCGTCCGGCCCCGGCGGCCAGGGCGTCAACACCACCGACAGCCGGGTCGAGCTGAGCTTCGATCTCGCGCACACGACCGCCCTCGGCGCCGCTCTGAAGGCCCGTGCGGCCGAACGGCTCGCCGCCCGCCTGGTGGACGGCGTGGTCACGGTGACGGCCTCGGAGCACCGCTCGCAGCTGCGCAACCGGGAGGCGGCGCGGGAACGGCTCGCCGCCCTGCTGCGCGACGCGATCGCGCCGCCGCCGAAGCGGCGCCGCCCCACCAAGCCGTCCAAGGGCTCGGTCGAGCGGCGCCTGGCGGCCAAGAAACAGCGTTCCGACCTCAAGCGCCTGCGCCGTACGGAGGACTGAGCTACGGCGCCTCGCCCAGGTGAGCGGCGATGGCGTCCTCCCAGGAGCGCAGGAACGCCGGATAGCCGGCGGCGAAGGCGGCCAGGTCGGCCTCGGCCTCGGCGGTCAGCGCGGTGAGGTCGTAGGTGACCGTCACATCGCTGTGCCCGCGCTCCGCCGCAGCGAGCGTGACGCCGACGGTGCCGGCGTGGACCCCCTCGCGCAGCCGGGCGTAGGAGACCGACCGGCCGGGCTCGCGGTGCAGGACGATCCACGTGGTGGCCGCGCCGTCCGCACGGGCCTGGAAGACCGTGCCGGGCTCCGTGTCGTCCGTGACCCGCTCGGGGAACCGCGGCTCCCATCCCTCCACCCAGTCCCGCTCGCCGTACGGGGTGAACAGCCGGAACGCCTCGGCGGGCGGGAGCGCGACCCTGAGCCTGCCGGCGAGGCGGCGCCGCAGCCCGGCGCTCACCTCTCCTCCAGCCGATGCGCGTCGCCGGCCGTGAGCGTCAGGCCGTAGACGTCCTTCAGCTGCTCGATCTTGGCGAGGGTCTCCGGCCCGAACGGCGCCTTGCCCTCGAAGGCGTGCAAGACGATTCCCTCCACGAGGTCGCCGAGGGACATGTCCAGGTATTCGGCCAGGCCCTTGAGCACCTTCAGCGTGTTGCGCTCGATGCGAAGGCCGGTCTGCGTCCGTTGCACTGTTACCATGGTAACAATGTACATCCATTAGGCGGACAGGCCGGCCTCGTCGAAGACGACGGCGCCGCCGACGACCGTGGCGAGCACGGCGACGTCCCTGATGCGCTCGGGGGCGACCGTGAACAGGTCGTCGCCCAGGACGACGAAATCGGCGAGCTTGCCGCGCGACAGCGTGCCCTTGTCCCGCTCCTCCCCCGCGGCGTACGCCGAGCCGACCGTGTAGGCGCGCAGCGCCTGCTCCACCGTGAGGGCCTCGGCCGGGGTGAACGGCACGCCGCTCGCCGTACGGCGGTTGACCAGGTCGTGGATGCCGAGCAGCGGGGCGCCGTCGGCCACCGGGCAGTCGGAGCTGCCCGGGATCACGATGCCGGCCTCCAGGAACGACCTCTGGCGGTAGCAGCCGAGCGACCGCTCGGGCCCGAGGGCGGCGAGCATCCCGTCACCGAGCTCGGAGACGAACCGGCCCTGGGGCACCGGGATCACGCCGAGCCTCGCGATCCGGGCCACCTGGGCGTCGCTGGTCACCGCGCAGTGCTCGATGCGGTGGCGGGTGTCGGCCCGGGGATCGCGCGCCTGCGCCTCCTCATACGCGTCGAGGACCACGTCGACCGCGTGGTCGCCGATGGCGTGGGTGGCGATCTGCCAGCCCGCCGCGTGCGCCCGCAGGATGAAGGCCCGCAGCGCCCCGGCGTCCTCCTGCAGCAGTCCCCGGTTGCCCGGCTCCCCCTCGTAGTCGCAGCACATCGCGGCGGTGCGGCCGATGAGCGAGCCGTCGGAGAAGAGCTTCACCGGCCCTATCCGCAGCCGCTCGTCGCCGATGCCGGTGCGGAACCCGAGGTCGAGCCCGAACCAGCCGTCGCCGATGTCGTGCAGGTTGGGCGAGCCGGGCATCAGCGTGGCCCGCTGCGGCAGCACGCCCCGGCGCACCGCCTCCTGGAACGCCGCGAGGTCCCAGGGGCCGTTGCCGGCCAGCCCGCGCCCGACGCCCGGCTCGGTGAAGCTGGTCAGGCCCTCGCTCGCCGCCACCCGGCCGGCCAGCGCGATGCCCTCGACGAAGTCCTCGAACGGCACCGGGCGCAGCACGGCGTCGGCCAGGCCCTGGGCCTGCTCGGCCAGCAGTCCGTCGGGCCGCCCGTCGGCGTCCCGCCCGACCGTGCCGCCGGCGACGTCCGGCACGTCCTCGACGCGTTCGAAGCCCATGCGGGCGAAGGCCGCCGTGTTCGCGACGCCCATGTGGCCGGAGACGTGCTGGAGCCAGACGGGACGGCCGCCGGCCGCCCGGTCGAGCGCCTCGCGGCTCGGGTGCAGCCCGCCCAGCTTGTTCTGGTCGTAGCCCGCTCCCTTGACCCACGCGTCCCGCGGCAGGCCCGCGGCGCGCTCGGCGACCTTCGCGTACAGCTCGTCGAGCGTCCGCACCTGGCCGTCGCGCAGGTTCAGCTCGCGCAGCCGCTGGCCCCGCATGCTCAGGTGGTGGTGGGCGTCGTTGAACCCCGGCACCACCGGCGCCCCGCCGAGGTCGACGACGACCTCGGCGGTGAGCCCGTCCAGGTCCTCGTCCAGCCCGGCGATCCGGCCGGCGAACACGCCGAGCCGGGTCGCGACGGGCCGGTCGGGGTCCAGGGTGGTGAACCGGCCGTTGACGAACAGGACGTCCAGACGCATGGTGCTTCCCCTCGAGGGTGCTCAGGCGGCCGTGGCGACGGGCCGGGCCTTCGCCGCGACGGCGGAGCGGTGCCGGAGACCGGCGACGCACGCCATCGTCAGCAGGATGATCACGATGTACTGCGCCACGACGAGCCAGATCGATCCCGACCAGGTCAGCAGCGCCTGCGCGATGAGCGGGGTGGTACCGCCGATCAGTGCGCCGCACAGCTGGTAGGACAGCGAGATGCCGGTGTAGCGCACCCTGGCGGGGAACACCTCGGCGAGGAAGCCCGCCAGCGCCGCGTACGACCCGCCGCCGAACACGATGCTCAGGGCGAGGCCCAGCGTGGCGAGCGGCGCGGAACCGGTGCCGACGAGCAGGAACGTCACCGGCGTCATGACGATCAGCACGGTGAACGCCGCCAGCATGTACTTCGCGGCTCCCCAGCGCTGGCCGAGCACCGCGCCCACGGGCTGCGTGACGAACTGCACGACCGACACGACGAGCAGTACGTTCAGCATCGTGCCCTTCGTGATGCCGAGGTCGGTGGTGGCCCACGACAGGATGAAGGTGTTGGTGAAGTAGGCCGACGCGATGCCGACGCCGCTCGCGCCGATGCCGAGCAGCACCAGCGGCCACGCCGTGCGCAGGACCTCGGCGACGGGGAGCCTGGCGACCTCACGCTGCTCGCGCATCCGCACGAACTCCGGCGACTCCTCGACCCTCAGCCGGATGACGAGCCCGATCACGAGCAGGACGGCGGAGGCGAGGAACGGGATGCGCCAGCCGTACGACAGGAACGCGTCGTCCGGCAGCAGGTTGACCAGGGCGAACATGCCGGTGGCCAGGATCGAGCCCGCGGGCGAGCCCTGCTGGGCGAACGCCGCGTAGAAGATGCGCTTGGGCCCGGCGTGCTCGGCGGCGATCAGCACCGCGCCGCCCCACTCGCCGCCCACCGCGATGCCCTGCACCAGGCGCAGCACGGCCAGCAGCGCGGGCGCGGCCATGCCGACGGACGCGTACGTGGGCAGCACGCCCACCAGGGTCGTCGCGCCGCCCATGAGGAGCAGCGTGGTGATGAGCGTGCCCTTGCGGCCGATCCGGTCGCCGAGGTGGCCGAAGACCACACCGCCGAGCGGACGGGCCAGGAACCCGACCCAGAACGTGGCGAAGGACGCCATCACACCCGCGGTGGGGCTGGCCTCGGGGAAGAACAGCTTGCCGAACACCAGCGCCGAGGCGGTTCCGTAGATGTAGAAGTCGTACCACTCGATGGAGGTGCCGACGAAGGACGCGATGCCCGCGCCGCGGGCCTTGCTCGTACTCAATTGCGTATCACCAGGGGGACTAGGCGAAGTGATGCAGTCGGGACAGTGGCACCTCGGTGGCCGGGTCCACGTGGACCTCGGTCCCGTCCACCAGGACGGGACCGGGCTCCCGGGACACCTCGACCCGCGGGGTCGCCGTGTTGCGGCACATGTCGGCCCTGGTCAGGCCGCGTGAGCGGCGGATTGCCGCGTAGCGCAGGCCCGCGGGCAGCGCGTCACGGGCGTCCGCGGAGTCCAGCGCCTCGTGGGCGACGAAGATCCGCGACAGGCGGGCCGGCGCGTCGCCGAGCCCGCCGAAGTAGGGGCGGTAGACCCGGGGCTGGGTCAGCCGGGTCGAGCCCGAGCCGCTGCCGGACACGCCCCAGGCGACGAAACCGGCTTTGATCACGAGCTCGGGCTTGGTGCCGAACCACGCCGGGTTCCACAGCACGATGTCGGCCAGGCGCCCCGGCTGGAGCGTGCCGACCTCGTGCGCGATCCCGTGGGCGACGGCGGGGTTCAGGGTGAGCTTGGCCAGATAACGCAGCACCCGGGCGTTGTCCGGTCGGTGACCGGCCCCCGCGCGCAGCGCCTGGAGGTGCGCGAGCTGCCAGGTCCTGCGGATCGTCTCGGCGACCCGGCCCATGCCCATCGAGTCGGAGTTGACGATGCTGATGGCGCCGAGGTCGTGCAGCGCGTTCTCGGCCGCGATGGCGTGCGCCCTGATCCGGGTGCGGGTCACCTCGACGTCGCTGTCGATGTGGTGGTTCTGCCGGTGGACGGTCATCGTCATCGGGAACAGCTCGCCGACCGTGTTGGTGGTGTAGGGGATGGTCGGCGTCGTCGACGACGGCAGGATGTTCGGCTCGGAGAGGATCTTGAGCAGGTCGGGATGACCGCCGCCGCCCTCGACGTGGTAGGCGTGAACCGTGCGGCCCCGGGTGGCGGCGATCGTGTCGGCCAGGTAACCCGATTCGTTCATCGAGTCGGTGTGCAGCGCGACCGGCAGGTCCGCCTGCTCGGCGACCCCGAGGCAGGTGTCCACGATCCGGGGCGTCGCGCCGAAGTCCTCATGGATTTTGAAACCGCCGGCGCCGGCGAGCACGGCCTCCTCCAGGAGCCTTGGGGAGCTCGAGGAACCGCGGGCGAGGAAGGCGACGTTCATCGGGGTGCCCCGCCAGGCGCTCATCAGCGTGTGCAGGTTGTGCGCGGGGTTGCAGCCCACGTCCCAGACGCCGCCGAGGCCCATGCCGACGACGGTCGTCACGCCGGAGGCGAGCGCCGCCGGGGCGATCTCGGGCGAGGACAGGTGCACGTGCGAGTCGATGACGCCCGGCGTGGCGATGAGGCCCTCGCCGGTGACGATCGCCGTATGGGAGTCGATCGCGAAGTCCCCGCTGCCGGTGTTCGCGGCGCCGATGCCGACGACCCGGCCGTCCTTGACGCCGATGGCCGTCTTGCGCACGCCGAGCACCGCGTCGAGCAGCACGACGTTGGTCACGACCAGATCGAGCGCCGACTCGCGGTCGGCGCGCGGGGAGGCCAGCAGGCCGTCCCGCAGCGTCTTGCCGCAGCCGCCGAGCAACTCGTCGCCGTACGGCGTGTCGTCGTGCTCGATCTCGACCCACAGGCAGGTGTCGCCGAGCCGTACGCGGTCGCCCGTGGTCGGGCCGTAGATCTTCGCGTAGGTCTCCCTCGGCATGGTCGTCACGCCTTCACCACCTCCACCAGTCGCTCCTCACCCGGGGAGAAGGCGAGCGCCGTGCCCGCCGGGATGTCCAGTCGCATGCCCTCCGCCTGCGTCCTGTCGAAGGACAGGGCCGGGTTGACCTGGTCGAGGGGGAAGTGCGAGGAGACGTAGACGGTCTGCTCGCCCTCGTTGCGTACGGTGATCCGCCCCCGGTCGCGCCCCTCGTTGAGGCACAGCTCCCCGTCGGCGGTCTCCACCGCGCCGGGGCCGCGCCCGTCCGCCGCGCCGAAGGGGGTGTCGACGCAGACCAGGGCCGTGCCGTTGGGAAACAGCGCCTCGACCTGCACCTGTGGCACCAGGTCGGGCACGCCCTCCATGACGTCGTCGGCGGTGAGCAGCGACCGCGCCGCCGCCACGACCTCGTCCAGGGACGCGCCGTCCCAGGCGCGTTCGAGTATCTCGTCGCAGAGCAGGGCGATGGCCTCGGGGGCGTTGAGCCGCCGGCCCCGGGCCCGGCGCCGGCGCGCCAGTTCCGCGACCGTGAAAAGGGTGAGGCGCTCCTGCTCGCGAGGCGTCAGGTGCACAGTCCGCCCTCGCTTTCGTCTCCGCTTGAGGCCCGTCTTTGCGGGCGAATCAACCGTAGGTGCAGGCCAGGGGCCTGCCCAACGGCATTCCGTCGCGGAAATCGGCGGCTACATTGTGCAGGTGAACACTCCTCCTCCGGCCTCGGTGACCGAGCTCGCGCTGCGCTGTCTCGACGACCTGGACGCGATCGTCGAGGAGTGGCTGGCCCAGGTCGAGCTCGTCGAGCCGTACGGCTCACCCGACCCGCCCGTCTCCCGGGACGAGCTGCGGGGCACGGCGCTGAACGGGCTGGACATGCTGCTGCGGCACATCGCCACGGGATCGGTCGCCCCCGGCATGGCCGGTTACTCCGAGCGCGTCGGGGAGCGCAGGGCCGGTCAGGGGGTGCCGCTGGAGTCGCTGCTGGCCGCCGCGCGGCGCGACGCCCGGGTGCTCTGGCAGGCCATGAACGCCCGTGCGACGCCGGACGCCCTGCCCGGCCTGATCGCCGGGGCCCACCTCGTGTGGGAGGCGGTGGAGCAGCACGTGACCGGGCTGATGACGGGCTATCAGCGGGCGGTGCTGGAAATGGGACGGCAGCGGGAGGACCAGCGCAGGGCCTGGTTCACCCGGCTCATGGACAACCAGGGCCGCAACCCCGACGTGGTCCGCGACGCCGGCCGGGTCCTCGGGTTCGACCCGTCGCAGCCCCTCCTCGCCGTGGTCGCCCATCCCGGGGAGGGAGCGGCGCTGCGCGCGGCGGAGGCGGCGATGACCGCGAGCATGGCCGGGGGTGGGGGCACGGCCGGGGGCACGGCCGGGAGTGGGGTGCACTGCTACCGGCACGAGTCGCCGACCGGCGACGTGCTGATCGTGCAGCCGCCGGCCCGGGCCGCCGACCCGCCACGGCCGGTCCTCTCCGCGCTCGCGGGGGTGCGCTGCGGCGTCTCCCCCGTCGTCGCCAGCCTGTCGGAGGTCTCCCGCGCCGTACGGCTGGCCTCGGCGGCCGCGGGGGCGTCGCGGGCCGGTACGGGGCCGAGGCGGCTTGAGGACGTCTGGCTGGAGGTCTTCGTCTGCGGCAGCCGGGAGCTGGCGGCCGAGCTCGCGCACCAGGTGATCGGTCCCCTGTCCGCCCTGGGCGGGGCGGAGGGCGAGCGGCTGCTGGAGACCGTGCGGACCCACCTGGCCGGGTCGGGCTCCGTCGCCGACACGGCCGCGGCCCTCTACTGCCACCGCAACACCGTGCAGCACCGCTTCGCACGCTTCCGCGAGCTCACCGGCCGGGACGTGCGCGTCCCCGAGGACGCCGCCGTGGTCGCCCTCGCGCTGCGCGCCGCCGAGACCCTCGCTTAGACGCGCCGGTCTTCCATCTCCCAGATGTGGTCGACGACGTGCCAGACGATGCGGCGGGCGGCGTACCGGACAGGCCAGCCGGTCTCGCCCTGAGGGAGCCCGCCGGACGGCCGGGAGAGCACCCGCTCGATGTCCGCGCGCAGGGCGGCCAGGCCGGCCTCGTCCGTGAAGGGCTTGTGCCGCACGCCGATCTGCCGCGCGTACGAGCGCTCGGCCTCCACGACGTGGCGGACCATCTTGTCCCGGTCGCGGCCGCCGCCGCGGGGGCCCTTGCGCAGTTCCTCGGGAGACGCGGCGGCCACCTCGGCGAACACCGCCCAGGCCGCGCGGGCGAGGGCGGCCGTACGCGCGGCCTCCGGCGCGTCCACCGGCTCCCGGTCGAAGTCCGGAATGGCGGAGATCGCGCCGAAGTCCGTCGTGCTGTCGCCCTTGACCCGCTCGACGACCGCCGGGTCCCCCGGCGCGAACTCCAGCCCCGCCCGCTCGGCGATCACCCGGTAGCGCGGCGTGTAGTCCACGAGGGTGCCGAGCGCGGCCTCCTCCGTCCTGCCGATGCGGCACCAGCCCGGCCAGTCGATCGAGCAGGCGAAGACCTTCTTGGGGCCGATTTCCAGATAGACGCGGTGGTTCATTCGGTCAGCATCGCAGCCGTACCTGACAGGCTCCGTCAGGTACGGATCAGGCAGGTTCAGATCAGGTCGATCAGGTCGGCCACGGAGTTGACCACCTGGGTGGGCCGGAACGGATACCGGTCGATCTGGTCTTTCTGGGTGACGCCGGTGAGCACGAGGATCGTGTGCAGGCCGGCCTCGATGCCGCAGACCACGTCGGTGTCCATGCGGTCGCCGATCATGGCCGTGGTCTCGCTGTGCGCGTCGATCTGGTTGAGCGCGCTGCGCATCATCATCGGGTTCGGCTTGCCGACGAAGTACGGCTCCACCCCGGTCGCCTTGGTGATCATCGCGGCCACCGCGCCGCAGGCCGGCAGCGAGCCCTCCGTCGAGGGGCCGATGGGGTCGGGGTTGGTGGCGATGAAGCGGGCGCCGTTGTCGATCAGCCGGATCGCCCGCGTTATCGACGTGAAGCTGTAGGTGCGCGTCTCACCCAGCACCACGTAGTCGGGGTCGAGGTCGGTCAGCACGTAGCCGACCTCGTGCAGGGCCGTGGTCAGGCCCGCCTCGCCGATGACGTACGCCGAGCCCTCGGGCCGCTGGTCGGCGAGGAACTTGGCCGTCGCCAGCGCGGAGGTCCAGATCGACTCCGGGGGCACGTCCAGCCCGGCCGCGCGCAGCCGTACGGACAGGTCCCGGGCGGTGTAGATCGAGTTGTTGGTGAGGACGAGGAACCGCTTCCCCGACTCCTTCAGCCGTCTGATGAACTCGTCGGCACCCGGCACCGGCTGGCCCTCGTGGACCAGCACCCCGTCCATATCGGACAACCACGACTCAATGGGCTTTCGCTCGCTCATGTGTCCAAGCATGGCAGGTGGCGGAGGTACGCAACACATCTCTCACCGTGTCCGGAAATATGCTGATGCGACCTCAGGTTGGGCCCAACATGAGCGAGCGAAGTGAGCGAATCAATAGACACAGGGCGACTTGCGCATGCAACCCCGAGACGGCAGGCGAGGGGGTGGCATGAGCAAGGACAACATCCGCGGGGTGCCGGGCGGGACGGCCGAGGTGCCACTGTCGATCCTGGAGCTCGCGACCGTCGGCGAGGGCTCCACGCCCACCGAGGCGCTGCGCGACGCCACCGAACTGGCGCGGCGGGCCGAGGAGTGGGGCTATCACCGCATCTGGGTCGCCGAGCACCACGGGATGCCCGGGGTGGCCAGCTCCTCCCCGGCCGTACTCATCGCGCATCTCGCGGCGGCGACCCGGTCGATCCGGATCGGCTCCGGCGGCGTGATGCTGCCCAACCACGCCCCGCTGGTGATCGCCGAGCAGTTCGGCACTCTGCACGCGCTGCACCCCGGCCGCATCGACCTCGGCCTCGGCCGCGCCCCCGGCACCGACATGGCCACGGCGAACGCCCTGCGCCGCTCGGCCGAGGTGGACCCCGACGAGTTCCCCCAGCAGGTGGCCGAGCTGACCGGCTTCCTCGACGGCGCATTCCCGTCCGGCCATCCGTACCAGAAGATCCAGGCGGTGCCGCGCGGCGACGGCCGCCCGCCGATCTGGCTGCTCGGCTCCAGCGGGTTCAGCGCCAGGCTGGCAGGGCTGCTCGGGCTGCCGTTCGCCTTCGCCCACCACTTCAGCGCCGCCAACACCGAGCCCGCGCTCGACCTCTACCGCTCCTCGTTCCGGCCGTCGGAGGTGCTCGACCGGCCGTACGCGCTGATCGGGGTGGCGGCCGTCGCGGCCGGCACCGAGGAGGAGGCGTTGCGTCAGACCATGCCGGGCGCGCTGTCGTGGCTGCGCCTGCGGCAGGGGCGGCCCGGCCGGACGCCCACTCCGGAGGAGGCGGCGGCGTATCCGTACACCCCGATGGAGCGGGAGTTCGTCCGCGAACGGCTGTCGACGGTGGTCCACGGCGACCCGCAGACCGTGCGCGACGGGCTGGAGGAGCTCCGCAAGCGCACCGGGGCCGACGAGCTGATGATCACAACACAGGTCCACGGCGGCGCGGCACGCCTGCGCTCCTACGAGCTGATCGCCCAGGCGTACGGCATGATCCCTTGATTTCTCACATCGCGGTGGAGTGCGCGGCCAGCAGGCCGCGCACGATCGCCCGCACGCCCGTCTCGTAGGTGTCGCGGGCGGTCAGCTCCTCCCAGCGCTCGCCCAGCGCCGCCAGATTCGGCAGTTCCGCCGGATCGAGGTTCGCGAACACCGCGGCGCGATAGGTCGGCCTTTCGTCCTCCCGCCGGCGCGCCGCGGCCGCCCGCGCGGTGATCTCACCCGCCGTGTAGTGCCAGATGATCCGGTACATGTCCACGGCGGCCTCCCTCGGCATCCCCGACCGCACCGCCGCGTCGATGATCGTCTCCGGATACCACAGTGCGTGGACGGACATCATGTCGTCGGCTCTCAGCACCTCGACGATCCACGGCACGCCGATCAAGGCGTCCCGCATGGCGACGGCCGCGGCCACCACACGCTCACCGGGATCGAGGTCGCCGGAAAGCTCGGGCCTCGCCACCTTCGCGGCGTAGTCGTCCAGCAGCAACTGCATCAACTCGTCCTTGTCGCGCACGTGGCGGTAGAGGGCCATCGCGGTGGTGCCCACCTCGCCGGCCAGCTTCCGCATGGTCAGGCCCTGCGTGCCCTCATCCCGCATGATCCGGTGGGCCGCGGCCACGATGTCCGCTCTGGAGATCTTGGGGGGCCGCCCCGTGCGCGTCGGCATTCCGTCATGTTACTTTGTTTACATGTATACAAAGTCTCGCCCCTGGGCGGCCGTCGGCGTGCTCGCGTTCGCCGTGGCCGTGGGCACGCTGCAGATGACCGCGGTCGTGCCGCTGCTTCCCGTGCTGCAACGGCAGCTCGCCGTCCCGCTCACCTCCGCCTCCTGGATCCTCACCGCCTCGCTGCTCTCCGGAGCGGTGTCCACTCCCCTGCTGGCGCGTCTCGGCGACCTGTACGGCAGGCGGCCGGTGATCACGGCCGCGCTCGGCCTGCTGGTCGCCGGATCGGTGCTGTCGGCGGCGGCGACCACGCTCGCCCCGGTCATCGCCGGCCGGGTCCTCCAGGGCACGGCGGCGGCCCTGTTACCCCTGGCCATGGGCATCGCGAGGCAGCAGGTCACGCGGGAGAGCCTGCCGACGGCCATGGGCGCGCTGAGCGCCATGATCGGAGTCGGCAGCGGCGGCGGAATGATCCTGGCCGGCCTCGTCGGCGGCGGCCCTCGGATGTTGTTCTGGATCCTCACCGGGCTCGGCGCGGCGGGTCTCCTCCTGGTCGTCCTCGTCGTCCGCGAGCCGGTCCGGCGCCGGACGGGTGGCCGCCCCGACGTCGCGGGCGCGGCGCTGGTGGCCTCCTGGCTGGTCTGCCTGCTGCTGGCCGTCAGCAAGGGTTCCGCGTGGGGATGGACCTCGCCGCCGACTCTGGGACTGGCGGCGGCGGCCGTGGGCCTGTGCGCCGTCTGGGTGCTGACGGCCCGCCGCACCGCGTCGCCCCTGATCGAGATCCCCATGCTGCTGGACCGCAGGACGGTGGGCGCGACAGTGGCCTCGCTGCTCCTGGGATTCGCGTTGTTCGGCACCATTACGACGCTCTCGTCGGTGGCCCAGGCCTCGCTCGGCGCCTCGGTGCTCCAGGTCGGTCTGTATCTGCTCCCGACGGCGCTGCTGATGCTCGCGGTCTCGCTGCTCGCCGGTCCCCTGATGCGCCGGTTCGCGGCGTCGTCCCTGGTCGGCGCCGGGTCCTCCCTGGTCGCCGTGGCCGCGTTGTGGCTGGCTGTCAGCCACGACAGCCCGGCGGCCCTTTACGGCGCCGGCGTCGTGCTGGGCGTCGGGATCGGCCTCAGTTACGCGGCCCTCGGCACGATGGCGGTGCAGCACGTCGAGCCCGCCAAGACGTCGGCGGCCGGAGGCGTGAACGCGCTGGTCAGGATCGTCGGCAGCAGCCTGGCCGGAGCCGTGACCGCGGCCGTGATGTCCGGCGCGGGGGCCGGCTGGAGCTTCGGCGCAGCCGCGCTCGCGGCGGCGGCCTCGGCGGTCTCCGGCTTCGGGCACGCCGCCGTCATCCGGATCCCGCGCCTGTCCGTGGAGGAGCCGGCATGACCCGGAAGGAGAACGCCACCGACCCGCGGGTGATCGCACTGGGAGACGAGCTGGTGAAGCTGCACGACGGATTCCGCCGCGGGCTCGCGGAACTTCGGACGCCCGGCGCGAAACCCGATCTACGGGAGCACTGCCTGACCTTCTGCGAGGCTCTGCACGCCCATCACACCGGCGAAGACGAGGTGCTCTTCCCATACCTGGACGGCCTGCATCCCGAGCTCGCCGACGTGCTGGCCCGGCTCCGCCGCGAACACCGGGTCGTGGGGCTGATCCTGGCGCGGATCCGCGCCCTGATCGACGGCGACGCACAGGACGGCGGCGACCCGGAGATCGCCGCCGAACTCGACCGTCTCGCCGGAGAGCTGGAGGCCCATCTCGACTACGAGGAGGAGCGGCTCGTGCCCCTGCTCAACCAGATAATCGAAGTTCCCGAGGGACTCTAGGCCGTGAGGCTCACCGGGGAGCGAGGGCCTCCAGGGCCTCTTCCGCGCGGCGCATGGAGTCGCGGGGGTCGGCCTCGGGGTTGCCGATCTCCGGGTCGAAGTTGAGGTCGTGGAAGACCTCGGTCACGCCCCTGGCCGCCAGCGCCTCGACGTCCCGCCGGATCTTGTCGTACGACCCGGTCAGCGGGCCCTCGTCCGCCGCACGGACCCGGGTGACACCGCGGACGACGAACCGCAGCGCGTCCGGGTCGCGGCCCGCCCGCCGGGCCGCCTCCTTCACGATGGCGATCTGCCGGTCGATCGTGCTCAGGTCGGCGCGGCTGGAGCTGATCCAGCCGTCGGCGATCCGCCCGGCCCGCTCCAGCGCCACCTGGGCCGTGCCCCCCAGCAGGACGGGCGGCGGCGTGGCCGGCCCGGGGTCCTGGTGCGAGCGCGGCACCTCGTAGAACTCGCCCTTGTGCTCGACGACGTCCTCGGTCCACAGCCGCCGCAGCAGGCCGACGTACTCCTCCCCGCGCCTGCCCCGGCGTTCCATGGGCACGCCGGAGGCGGCGAACTCCTCGGGCAGCCAGCCGAGTCCCAGCCCCACGTCGAGCCTGCCGCCGGACACCTCCTGCAGGGAGGCGAGCTGCTTGGCCATCAGGACCGGGGAGACGAAGGGCAGGTTGAGCACGGCCACCCCGAGCCGCACCCGCTCGGTGACGCCCGCCAGATACGCGAGCGCGACCACGGGGTCGTGCACGCTCCGGTAGACCGGCCCCATCGGGTTGCCCACGGGGTAGAGCAGGCGCTGGAACGTCCACACCCCGTGATAGCCCAGCTCGTCCGCGCGGCGCGCGATCCGCCTCATGTTCTCCGGCGTCGCCCACGAGCCCGACACCGGCACACCGAAACCAACCTTCATGGCGACACCCTAGGGTGTCCCCCGTGATCGAGGAACTGGCGCGGCTGGCGCGCCGCGACGGGCCCGTGACGGTGCTCAAGCAGACCCGCGTGCTCGTGGTCAGGGCGGGGGACGTCGTCGTCAAGGCCCATCCCCCCGGCACCGACGAACGCGCCCTGCGGGCCCGTCTCGACGCCGCCGCGAACCTGCCCGGCGTCATGCTGGCCCCTCTCGGCCTCGAACGGCTGGACGGCAGGCTGGTCACGATCTGGCCCGCCGGTGAGCCCCTCACCATGGACGACGTCGACGCGGGGGCCACCCCCTGGGAGGAGGGCGGCCGGCTGCTCGCCCTGCTACACGCCCGCCGGGCCCCCGCGGACCTGCCTCCCGCGGGAGGACCGTCGCGGCTGCCGCGGGCCATGGCCGACCTGGCGGCCGCCGGCGTCCCGGACCATGTCGCCGCACCCATCCGGGCGGCGTACGCGACGCTGCCGCCGGTGCGGGAGGGCGGCGCGCTGACGCACGGCGACTGGCATCTCGGCCAGATCGTCAGGCACGACGGCGCGTGGCTGCTCATCGACCCCGACGACCTGGGCGCGGGCGACCCCGCATGGGACCTGGCCCGCCCGGCCGCGTGGTACGCCGCCGGCCTGCTCGACCCGTCGGACTGGGAGCGCTTCCTGACGGCCTACCTCGCGGCCGGCGGGACCGCCGTGTCGGCGGACGATCCGTGGCGGGAACTCGACGCGCCCGCCCGGGCGTTGACCGTCCAACTGGCCGCGACGGCGGTGGCCACGGCGGCGAAATCGGGCGAACGGCCCGACAACGCCGCCGAGGCCCTGGTGTCCGCCTGCGGGAGGATCGTCGCGGCCACCGAGGCCGAGACCTGACTTAGGGAGAGTTGTCGGATGCAGTGCCCCAAGTGCCGTGGCAACATGCGGACGTTCGACCGCAACGGCGTTCACATCGAGCAGTGCGACAACTGCCGCGGCATCTTCCTCGACTACGGCGAGCTGGAGACGCTGACCCGCATGGAGTCGCAGTGGGCCCAGCAGAACTACGCTCCCCCGCCGCCCGCGCACGGGGGCCCCACCTGGGGCGGCGGTCACCACGGCGGCCACTACGGCCACCGTCGCAACAGCTGGGTCGGCATGCTGTTCTCCAGCTGAAAGCCCTTCCGCGGAGGCCGCGGCCCGAGTGGGGCCGCGGCCTCCCGCGTGCTCAGCGCGCCGGCTCCAGGCCCTCCGGTCCCACCCGGAGCCACCGGGTGATCCCGATCGACTCCAGGAACGGCAGGTCGTGGGAGACCACCACGAGCGCCCCCCGGTAGGCCGACAGCGCCTGCGCGAGCTGGCGCACGCTGGCCAGGTCGAGGTTGTTGGTCGGCTCGTCCAGCAGCAGGAGCCGCGGCGCGGGCTCGGCCAGCAGCAGCGAGGCCAGCACGGCGCGGAACCGCTCACCTCCCGAGAGCGTGCCGGCCGGCCGTTCGGCCCGTGCGCCCCGGAACAGGAACCGGGCGAGCCCGGCCCTGACGGCGTTGACCGAGGCCTCCGGCGCGACCGCCCGCACGTTGTCGACCAGACTGCGCTCGTCGTCGAGCACGTCGAGCCGCTGCGGCAGGTACCTCACCGCGGCGTTCAGCCGGACCGAGCCCTCGTCCGCCGGGATGTCCCCCAGGATCGTGCGCAGCAGCGTCGTCTTGCCCGAGCCGTTCGCCCCCAGCAGGGCGATACGTTCCGGGCCGCGCACGACCAGGTCGCCGATCGGCCCGGCGGCCGTGCGCAGGCCGTCCAGTTCGAGCACGGTGCGCCCGGCCGGCACCTCGGTCGCGGGCAGCTCCACCCGGATCTCGGCGTCGTCGCGCACCGCCTCCTCCGCCTCCGCCAGCCGCTCACGCGCCGCGGCCACCCTGTCCTCGTGCATGAGCCGGTGCTTGCCCGCCGACACCTGGGCCTGGCGCTTGCGCTCCTGCATGATGATCTTCGGTTCGCGCTTCTGCTCGTACATCTTGTTGCCGTAGCGCACCCGCCGGGCCAGCTTGGTCTGCGCCTCGGCCAGTTCACGCCGCTGACGGCGCAGGTCGCCCTCGGCCGTGCGGACCATCCGCTCGGCGGCCTCCCGCTCGACCGTGAGCACCTCCTCGTACTCGCTGAGCGTGCCGCCGAAGGTACGGCGGGCGGGCAGGTCGGCGATCTGGTCCACCAGGTCCAGCAGCGTGCGGTCGTGGCTGACGACGACCAGCGTCCTCGTCCACGAGGAGACGGCGTCGTACAGGCGCCGCCGCGCGTCGATGTCGAGGTTGTTGGTCGGCTCGTCGAGCAGCAGCACGTCGGGCTCGGCGAGGAACCGCGCGGCGAGCCCGACCATCACGGTCTCGCCGCCCGAGAGCGTCGCGACCGTCCGATCGAGGTCCACGCCGGTGAGCCCGAGGCGGTCGAGCTCGGCCCGGGCGCGTTCCTCGACGTCCCAGATCACCGCGTCGTAGTTCGCCTCGCTCAGGTCGCCCCACTCGATGGCGTGCAGCGCCTCCCGCGCGGGCGTGATCCCCAGCAGGTCCGACACCGTACGGCTCGCGCCGAGCGGGAGGTTCTGCGGCAGGTAGCCCAGACGCCCGGTGACCGACACCGAACCGCCCGCCGGGGTCAGTTCTCCGGCGATCAGCCTGAGCAGGGTCGACTTGCCGCTGCCGTTGACACCGATGAGCCCGGTCCTGCCGGCGCCGAACGCGAAGTCGAGCTCGTCGAAGACCGGCGTCCCGTCGGACCAGGAGAACGACAAATCCGTACAGACAATGGAATAAGACATAAGGCGGCTCCGGGTATCCCAAGGGCGAAATGACGAACGCTGCGTATGGGACACCGCGGGCACGGGCCGCGAGGCGAGGTCTGGGCGAGGGTCTGCCTGAGGTCGCTGCGCCGGACCACCGATGGCGGCCGAGGGCGCGGTGTCGGGACCTCAGAGCTCCAAGTGACCCCTCCAGGGCGCGGCGGCAGGACGTTCGTCACGATAACCGGAAGCGAGGACGGATGCCATCGAATTAATCCGCCGGTCACGAGGCCGCCACCCGGAGGTCCTCTTACCGGCCCGGCCGGGCCGTAGTCTCAGGCGTCCCCGAAGGTGACAAAGGGCCTACCCCGCTCCATGCGTCGCGGCTCTTGTCGGTAAGGTGAACCTGTCCTAACTTAGGTAAGGCTTACCGTCCGCCCGGAGGGCGATGTGTTCGCAAGTTATCTCATCGGCCTTCGAGAGGGCCTGGAGGCGACCCTCGTCGTCTCCATCCTGGTGGCCTTTCTCGTCAAGAGCGGCCGCCGGGAGCGGCTGCCCCTGGTGTGGGTGGGCGTCGGCGCCGCCGTCGTCCTCGCCGTCGGGTTCGGGGCGCTGCTGACCTTCACCGCGGCCCACCTCGCCGCCCGGCAGCAGGAGATGTTCGACGCCGTCACGTCTCTGGCCGCGACCGTCTTCGTCACCTTCATGGTCTTCTGGATGCGCACGGCGGCCCGCAAGATGTCGGGAGAGCTGCGGCAGAAGATGGGCGCCGCCCTGGAACTCGGGACCACCGCCGTGGTCGTGGTGGCGTTCCTCGCGGTCGCCCGCGAGGGGCTGGAGACGGCGCTGCTGTGGTTCGCCGCCGTTCAGGGCGCGACCAGCAGCGCGAGCCCGCTGATCGGCATCACGCTCGGACTGCTCACCGCGGTCGCGATGGGCTGGGGGCTGTACCGCAGCGCCCTGCGGATCAACCTCACCAAGTTCTTCACCTGGACGGGCCTGCTGCTGATCCTGGTCGCCGCCGGCATCTTCAAGTACGGCGTCCACGACCTGCAGGAGTCGGGGCTGGTCCCCGGCCTGAACACCCACGCCTTCGACATCAGCGGCGTGCTCGACCCCAGTGCCTGGTACTCGACGCTGCTCAGCGGGATGTTCAACATCACCCCGCAGCCCAGCGTGCTGGAGACCGTCGCATGGGTCGTCTACCTGGTTCCCGTCCTGGTCCTCTTCCTGCGGCCCGCGGCCAGGACGCCGGCGAGCCCCGCCCCCAAGTCCCCCCAGACCGCTTCCTGACCGGAGTCGACGTACCGATGCGCACCCCCACCGTTCTGGCCGCCGCGGCGCTGGCACTCGCCGGCCTCACCGCCTGCTCCTCCACGGACTCCGGCTCCGGCTCACAGGCCGGGGCGGGCGCCGCCGGCGACGCGAAGATCGCCGTGGCCGCCACCGACACCGAGTGCAAGGTGGCGAAGTCCGAACTGGCCGCCGGCACCTCGACCTTCTCGATCACGAACAACGGCGCGAAGGTGACGGAGTTCTACGTGTACGCGGCGGGTGACCGGATCATGGGCGAGGTCGAGAACATCGTCCCCGGGCTCACCCGCGACGTCGTGATGGAGCTGCCGGCGGGCATGTACGAGACCGCCTGCAAGCCCGGCATGACCGGCAAGGGCATCCGGGGCCCCCTCAAGGTCAGCGGCGAGAGCAAGCCCCTGACCAGTGACGCGAAGCTCGCCGAGGCCGTGGCCAGCTACAAGCGCTACATCAAGAGCCAGTCGGACACGCTGCTCGGCAAGACCAAGGAGTTCACCGAGGCGGTCAAGGCCGGCGACGTCGCCAAGGCCAAGGAGCTCTACCCGGTCGCCCGCACGTACTGGGAGCGCATCGAGCCGGTGGCCGAGGTCTTCGGCGACCTCGACCCCGCCATCGACGCCCGGGAGAACGACGTGGCGGACGGCGAGGAGTGGACCGGCTTCCACCGCATCGAGAAGGACCTGTGGGTCAAGAAGGACGTCGGCGGCGACGGTGAGATCGCCGACAAGCTCATGACCGACGTGACCACGATCGTGACGAAGTCCACTGCGCTGGAGCTGTCCCCCGTGCAGCTCGCGAACGGCGCGAAGGGCCTGCTGGACGAGGTCGCCACCGGCAAGATCACCGGCGAGGAGGACCGCTACTCGCACACCGACCTGTGGGACTTCGACGCCAACCTGCAGGGCTCGAAGGCCGCCGTCCAGGCGCTGCGGCCGGTGCTGGAGGAGCGCGACGCCGAGCTGGCCAAGACGCTCGACGCGAAGTTCGCCGACGCCGAGGCCGCGCTCGCCGCGCACCGCGACGGCGACGGGTGGAAGCTGCACACCGAGCTGTCCAAGGACGATCTGAAGGCCCTGTCCGACGCGATCAACGCGCTGGCCGAGCCGATCAGCAAGGTCGCGTCGGTGGTGGCCCGGTGACCCGGAAAAGCACAGGGAGCGGCGCGGGGATCAGCCGCAGACGGCTGTTCGGCCTCGGCGCGGCCGGCGTGGCCGCGGTCGGGGCCGGGGCGGTCGCCACCCGGTCCCTGCTGGAGGAGCCGGCCGCCCACGCGGCGTCCGCCTCCGACCCCGTTCCGTTCTACGGCCCCCGCCAGGCGGGCGTCACCACCCCCGCCCAGGACCGGCTGCACTTCGTGGCGTTCGACGTCGTCACGAAGAAGAAGGCCGAGCTGGTGGAGCTGCTCCAGGAGTGGACCGCCGCCGCGGCCCGGATGACCCAGGGCAAGGACGCCGGCACGTTCGGCGCAGTGGGCGGGGCGCCCGAGGCGCCGCCGGACGACACCGGTGAGGCACTCGGCCTGCCCGCCTCCGGCCTGACGCTGACCATCGGATTCGGCCCGTCGCTGTTCGACGAGCGGTTCGGCCTCGCCGACCGCAGGCCGCCCGCCCTGGCCGACCTGCCGGCCTTCCCCGGTGAGGACCTGAAGCCCGAGATCTCCGGCGGGGACATCTGCGTGCAGGCGTGCGCGCACGACCCGCAGGTGGCGGTGCACGCCATCCGCAACCTCGCCCGGATCGGCTTCGGCAAGGTCTCCATCCGCTACTCCCAGCTCGGTTTCGGGCGCACCTCCTCCACCTCCCGGGCGCAGGCCACGCCGCGCAACCTCATGGGGTTCAAGGACGGCACCAACAACCTCAAGCTCGAGGACACCTCCATGCTGCGCGACCACCTGTGGGTCGCGCCCGGCGACGGCCCGGCCTGGATGGACGGCGGCACCTATCTGGTCACCCGCAAGATCCGGATGCACATCGAGACCTGGGACCGCGCCCCGCTGTCGGAGCAGGAGTCCATCTTCGGCCGCGACAAGGGCAAGGGCGCGCCGCTCACGGGCAGCGCGGAGTTCGACGCGCCGGACTTCGCCAAGAAGGGCCCGGACGGGCAGCCGCTGATCGCCGGCAACGCGCACGTACGGCTCGCGCACCCCGACGCCCACGGCGGCGCGCGGCTGCTGCGGCGCGGCTACAACTACGTCGACGGTTCCGACGGCCTCGGGCGGCTCGACGCCGGCCTGTTCTTCATGGCCTACCAGCGCGACCCCCGCAAGCAGTTCGTCCCCATCCAGCGGATGCTGTCGGAGAAGGACGCTCTGAACGAGTACATCAAGCACATCTCCAGCGGCCTGTTCGCCTGCCCGCCCGGCGTGGTGGACGGCGGCGACTACTGGGGCCGCACGCTGTTCGCCTGATCCCGCCCGCCCGCGCACTAACCGGGATGTGTATAGTCCCGGTTATGCGGATGGGCGAGGGTGTCGAGTGGGGCCTGCACTGCTGCGTGACCCTGGGCTGGCTCGACGACCAGGCCCCGGTGTCGATCCGCCGACTGGCCGTGTGGTTCGACCTGCCGCAGGAGTACCTGAAGAAGCGGCTGCAACCGCTCGCCCGCGCCGGAATCCTCACCTCCAGCCCGGGCGTCCGGGGCGGCTGGTCGCTCGCCCGCCCACCCGAGCGGATCACTGTGATGGACGTCGTCACCGCCGTCGAGGGGCCGCTCGACGCGTTCCGCTGCGCCGAGATCCGCAAGCGCGGAGTGAGCGGGCGTGACGCCGGGCCCGAATTCGACCGGCCCTGCGGCATCTCCAGCCTCATGCGCCGGGCGGAGCTCGCGTGGCGGCGCGAACTGGCCGGCCGTACGATCGCCGACCTGATGGAGCAGGCCCCCGCGGGCGCGGCCCGCACCCGCCGCAACTACAGCCGCATGACCGACTGATCCCCCACCTCGGCATGGAGCATTGTCATGGACAAAACAGGGACGTCTGATATCCCGGTTATCCGGCGCGAGGCCGCGCCGCGGGGCCTGGGGTCGACCCTCGTTCTGGGCCTCGGAACGTTCGCGGTCGGGACCGACGCGTACGTGGTGGCCGGGTTCCTGCCCGCGATGGCCCACTCGCTGCGCGTGCCGGAGGGCACCGCGGGGCAGTCCGCGACGGCGTTCGCGATCGCCTACGCCGTGCTGTCGCCCGTCCTGGCCACCACGCTGGCCCGGATGCCCCGCCGCACCCTGCTGGTCGGCGCCCTGACCGTGCTCGCCCTGGCCAACCTCGCCTCGGCCCTGGCGCCGGACTTCACCGTGCTGATGATCACGCGCGTGCTGGCCGCGTCCGGCGCCGCCGCGTTCACCCCGAACGCGGGCGCGGTGGCCGCGTCGCTGGTCGCGCCCGCGCAGCGCGCCCGGGCGCTGGCCGTTGTGGTCGGCGGCCTGACCGTCGCCACCGCCCTCGGTGTGCCCCTGGGCAACCTGGCCGGGAAGATCCTCGACTGGCGGGCGACGCTCGGTCTGGTCGCGGTGCTGTGCGCGGTCTGCGCGGCAGGAGTGCGCGCCGCGATGCCGGCCCTGCCGGGCGGCCCGCGCATCCCACTGGGGGAACGGCTGGCGGCCCTGCGGCGGCCGGGGGTGGTCGCGGTGCTGCCGCTGACCGTGCTCGGGCTTGCCGCCGGCTACGGGCTCTACGCCTTCGCCGTTCCCGTGATGCGTGCGCTCGGGGCCGGAGCGTCGGCGGAGACCTGGCTGCTGTTCCTGTACGGCGCCGGCGCGGTAGCGGGCAACCTCGTGGCGGGCGCCATGGTGGACCGGCACGGGCCCGTCCCCGTGCAGGCCGCCGGGTTCGCCGTGCTGACCGTGACACTGGCCGTCGCCGCCTGGGCGGCCGGGGCGGGCACGCACTGGCTGCCGCTGACGGCCACGCTGATGATCGCCTGGGGCGCGGGGACCTGGTTCCAGACCCCGGCGCAGCAGGTCCGGCTGATCAACGCGGCGCCCCGGGAGACCGCCGTGGTCGTCGGCCTGAACGCCTCGGCCCTGTACGCCGGGATCGGCCTCGGCACGGCGCTGGGCGGCGTCCTGCTCCCGGTCGGCCCGTCCGTGGCGCTCGCCGTCTCCGCGGGACTGGCCCTGCTGTGCCTGCCCTACCTGGGCGCCACCCGGCGGTACCGCTGATGCGGTCCATCACCAAAAGGTGATATATCGGCATTCTTGGCATCAAATCCCGTTTATTACTTCACAATGAACATTCTCTGAATTCTCGGCCGCACCTTTCTCCTCTCGCTCGCACATTCCTCATATCTCCCATAATCCGGAATACGGGGATCAGAACCACGGGGCGAAGGAAAGCATGAATGAAGCGTTGGATCGGGGTCGGGCTGGCCCTGGTGCTGGGCGTCGCCGTCATCCTCGCCCTGGTGCTGGGCAACGGCGGAGGCGGCGGTGAGCAGCGGACGCTCACCACGGTCCGAGGTGTGATCGGTTCGGAGAAGAAGCCCTTCTTCGACGATCCCGCGGTCAGGACGGCGTTCGCCAGGCACGGACTACGGGTCGAGGTCGACACCGCGGGATCCCGCGAAATCGCGACCACGGTGGACCTGCACCCGTACGACTTCGCCTTTCCCTCCAGCGTTCCGGCCGCGGAGAAGATCAGGCAGGCGCACAAGATCACGCGTACGTACTCGCCGTTCTACTCGCCGATGGCGGTCGCGACGTTCCAGCCGATCCTGGACGTGCTCGCGAAGGCGGGCGTGGTCCACGACTCGGGCGCGGGTTACCAGGTCCTCGACCTGCGCGGGTTCCTCGACCTCGTCGCGAAGGGCACCCGCTGGGACGCGCTGCCGGGCAATGCCTCCTACCGCGCCCGCAAGCGGATCCTGCTCACGACCACGGACGTCCGTACGTCGAACTCGGCCGCCATGTACCTCGCGGCGACCAGCTACGTCGCCAACGGCGACGACGTCGTGACCTCGCGGGCGCAGGTCGCCGAGGTGGCGCGGACGGTCGCCCCGCTGTTCCTCGACCAGGGCTACTCGGAGTCCTCCACCGAGGCGCCGTTCGAGGACTACCTCGCGCTGGGGATCGGCAAGACGCCGATGGTGGTGATCTACGAGGCGCAGTACGCCGCGCGGCTGTTCGCGGGCGGCGGGGCGATCCGGCCCGACATGCGCCTGATCTACCCCGCGCCGACCGTGCTCAGCAAGCACACCCTCGTCCCGCTCACGGACCGGGCGGCGGAGGTCGGGCGACTGCTGCAGGAGGATCCCGAGTTCGCCCGTCTCGCCGTGAGATACGGCTTCCGCACCGCGGACCCCAAGGTCTTCGCGGACCTGGTGGCCACGACCAGGGTGCCGGTGCCCGCGAGCCTGGTCGACGTCGTCGAGCCTCCCGCCTACGACCGGCTGGAAGACCTCGTCGCGACCATCGAGCGCAGCTACCTGGCCGGCGCGAAGCCGTCGTCCTGACCCCCGTTGTCCAGGAACACAGTCCCAGGAACACAGTTCCAGGAAGCGTCCAGGAAGAGAGGACACCCGTGTCCGAAGATCTGGTGCTGACTCCGCCCGCCCCGGTGGCGGCGGTGCCGGTCGAGAAGGCGGCCGGCATGCTGCCGCTCCCCGGCGAGCGCGGCGCCGAACTCGCCCGCAAGGCGTCCGGCTTCGCCGAGGAGCTCACCACCCTCGACCACCGGTCGCCGGAGTTCACCAGGAAGGTGCACGACATCACCTCGATGGGCGACTCGGAGATCCGCGCCTCCTCCCAGGTGGCCAACCGGATGCTCAAGCGCCCGGTCGCGGCGCTGGCCTCGGCCAAGGGCGAGGGCGCCGACGGCCAGGCGCGGGTCGCCGGTCAGCTCGTCGCGTTGCGCCGCACGATCGTCGATCTCGATCCCGAACAGGCGACCGCCGGCACCCGGCGGCTGCTCGGGATCATCCCGTTCGGCGACCGGCTGCGCGACTACTTCGCCAAGTACCGAAGCGCGCAAAAGCACATCGACGACATCATCCGGGCGCTCAAGTCCGGGCAGGACGAGCTGCGCAAGGACAACGCCGCCATCGAGGGCGAGAAGGCGAACCTCTGGGAGTCGATGACGAAGCTCCAGGAGTACGCCGTACTGGCGGCGGCGCTCGACGCGGAGCTGCAGGGACGGATCGACCAGATCGAGCTCACGGACCCCGGGAAGGCGAACGCCCTGCGCTCGGACGCGCTGTTCGGCGTCCGCCAGAAGCACCAGGACCTGCTGACCCAGCTCGCCGTGTCGGCCCAGGGCTACCTCGCGCTGGACCTGGTGCGCAAGAACAACCTGGAGTTGATCAAGGGGGTGGAGCGGGCCACCACCACGACGATCGCGGCGCTGCGCACGGCCGTCACGGTGGCCCAGGCCCTCGCCAACCAGAAGCTGGTGCTCGACCAGATCACGGCGCTGAACACCACCACCTCCGACCTGATCCTCGCGACCAGCGAGATGTTGCGCACCCAGGCGGGAGACATCCAGACCCAGGCCGCCGCCACGACGGTGAGCATGGAGGCGCTGAGCAGGGCGTTCGACAACATCTACTCGACGATGGACATGATCGACGGCTTCAGGGCCAAGGCCGTGGAGAGCATGGCCGTCACCGTCGACACCCTGACCGTGGAGCTCGACCACGCCCGCGCCTATCTGGAGCGCTCCCGCCGCGCCGACGAGGCGGGGTCGTGAGAAGAGCGATCACCGCCGCCGCGGCCCTGCTACTCGCCCTCACGGCCGCCTGCTCGAGCCCGGGCGGAGACGCCCCTCCGGAAGACGGGCCGGACGTGCTGCGCGTCCTCGCGGGAAGCGAGATCAAGGATCTGGAGCCGTTGCTCGCCAAGGCGGCCGGCGCGGCGGGCGTGAAGGTGTCGCTCTCCTACACCGGCACCCTGGACGGCGCCGAGCAGGTGGCGAACGGCGGCGCGGACGGCCGCTACGACGCGGTCTGGTTCTCCTCCAACCGCTATCTGTCCCTGATCGACGGGGCGAGCGCGCGCCTGTCCACCCAGACCAAGATCATGGTCTCACCCGTGGTGCTCGGCCTCAGCCACGCCAAGGCACGCGAGCTCGGCTGGGACACCGGCCGGGCGACCTGGACGGACATCGCCGAGGCCGCACAGAAACACCGCTTCACCTTCGGCATGACGAACCCCGCGTCGTCGAACTCGGGCTTTTCCGCCCTGGTCGGCGTGGCGGCGGCACTGTCGGACGCGGGCGAGGCGCTCGGCCAGGCCCAGATCACGGCCGTCACTCCCCAGCTGATCGGGTTCTTCTCCGCGCAGACCCTCACCGCGGGCTCCTCCGGCTGGCTCGCCGACGCCTTCCGGCGACGGACCGACGTGGACGGGCTGATCAACTACGAGTCCGTGCTGCTCGGCCTGCGCACCGCCTCGGGGGAGCCGCTCACGCTGGTCTATCCCGGCGACGGCGTAGTCACCGCCGACTACCCGCTCACACTGCTCGCCTCCTCCCCCAAGAAGGCCTTGTACGGCAAGCTGGCGGCCTGGCTGCGCGCACCCGGAGTGCAGCGCGAGATCATGACGACCACGGCGCGGCGGCCCATCGTGCCCGAGGTGCCGCCCGACGCCAGGTTCGGCACCGCCCCGCTGCTGGAGCTGCCCTTCCCCAACCGGCGCAGCGCCGCCGACGCGCTGATCGACGCGTACCTCAACCAGGTGCGGCGCCCGTCGCGCACGGTGTTCGTCCTGGACACCTCCGGCTCTATGGAGGGCGACCGCATCGACGCGCTCAAACAGGCACTCACCGCGCTGACCGGCGCCGACGCCTCGGCCTCCGGCCAGTTCTCCCGGTTCCGCAACAGGGAGACGGTCACGCTGCTGCCGTTCAGCACCACGGCCGGGCAGGCGAGCACGTTCACGGTGCCGGAACGCGACCCCGCCGCGGTCCTCCGCCAGATCCGGGCGTACGGCGACGGCCTGACGGCGTACGGCGGCACCGCGATCTACGACGGCCTGCGCGGCGCCTACGAGACGGTCCGCAGCGGCCAGGGCGGCGAGGAGGACTTCACCTCGATCGTGCTCATGACGGACGGCGAGAACACCGACGGCTCCTCCTACGAGGACTTCGCCGGCTTCTACCGGACCCTGGGCACCCGGGTCCCCACATTCGTGGTGCTGTTCGGCGACAGCGACGTGGCCGAGATGCGCCAGGTCGCCACGCTCACCGGCGGCGCGGTGTTCGACGCCCGGCAGGCGTCGCTCGCCTCGGCGTTCAAGGAGATCCGTGGCTACCAGTGAGCGGATCCTCGCCTACCTCGGCTCGACGCGGAACATCGTCGGCTCCGCTCTCGCGCTCGGCGGCCTCGGGCTGCACTTCCTCGGCCTCGCCGGGTCGTTCTGGCCGGTGGTCGTCGCCGGGCTGTACGGCGTGGGGGCGCTGCTCACCCCGCCCACCCGGGTGCGGCTGACGATCTCGCACGCCGAGGTCGAGGCGCGGGCGCTGCGGGACGACCTCGACACTCTCGTGGCCGAGGTGTCGCCACCCCGCTTCCCCGAGGACGTCGTGGCCAAGGTCGGCGACCTCGCCGCGATCCTGCGCGACGTGCTGGCCAGGGCGGAGGCGCTCACCTCCGCCCCCGACCACCTGCACGTCGTCTCCCAGGCCGTCCGCGACTACCTGCCGACCAGCCTGGAGGCGTACGCCAACCTGCCGAGGTCGTACGCGCTGACCCGCCGGGGGCCGCGCGAGCGCAGCGCGCACGAGGAGCTGATGGCCCAGCTCGGCCTGCTGGAGGCGGGGTTGTCGGCGATCGCGGAGGCCGTCTATCAGGGGGACGAGCAGGCGCTCAGGGACCAGGGCCGGTTCCTGCGGGACCGCTTCGGCGGGTCGTCGCTCGACCTGTAGTCACAGATCTGCGGTCACAGGCGCGACTCGTACACCGCCCTGGCCTTCTCGATCAGGTCGAGGTGGTCACGCAACTGGGCCCGGGTCCGCAGGCGCGCCCTGGCCCTGACCACCTCGTCGAGCAGGTCGAGCCATCGCAGGCACCAGCGGAGATCCTCCTCCCTGGCCACGCGCCGTCCCCGCACGTCCAGGTAGACCGGGCTGGTGTGGGCGTACGCCCGCCCGCGCGGGGAGCGCGGATGGGCGCCGCCGCGGGCCACGGCGACCACGTAGGTGGCGTCCGCCACCCGAAGGGACGCGGCGATCTCGTGGCCCGGTCCCTCGGCCAGCACACCCGCCGCGGTCCTGATCTCGATGTGCTCCACCTCGGGCCCGACGGCCCGCGCCCGGATCTCGACCGTCTCACCGCCGTCCAGGCCGAGCGTGGCCCCCGGCTCCAGGCCGTTCACCGTGAGCTCCAGCCAGGGGCCGGTGGTGGCGAACGTGCGGCCCCGCCGTACAGCCCCGGCGAACGACTCCGCGCTGAGCGGCCCGTCCACGCGGGCGTAGACGCGCTCCCAGCCCGGCGGGCTGGAGACCGTGTCCTGGCGGGTGAACGACAGCATGGTGTCGGTTCCGGCGAGCGCGGCGAGCCGGTTGCCGGCGCCGACCAGCCTCCGGTAGACCTCGGCGGTCCCCGGGGCGGGCGACAGGTCGCTGAAGTGCAGGACCTCCACCCCGTCGACCAGCCCGAGCGCGGCGTCCACGACCAGGGCGCGGCCGGTGCAGTTCCTGGTCCCGCCGCCGACGACGTCCTCGGGAGTCGCGACCGGGCCGTGGAAGGGATGGGCGTACCCGAGCACCGCACGCGGCTCCCGCAGGTCGCCGCAGACCGCCGCGTTGGGCGGCCAGTCGGCGTCGGCGCCGAAACCCGTGTGATAGACGGCGGGCGGCGCGGCCACCCCGAAGACGTGGACGTGCCCGAACAGGTCGTTGCGATACTCCACGCCCATCCGGGCCACGTGCCCGGCGTCCGACCACGGCAGGTCGCGCCCGGCCCAGTGCTGGAGCGCCTCCCGGTCGTAGACCCGGTCTCCCGCGACGTTTCCCGCGACGAGGTTGAGCACGTGCAGGTCCTCGCCGAGCTGCGCGGCGGCCGCCTCCGCGGGGACGGCGACCAGGTCGCCCGCCCAGTTCATGTGGACGTGCAGGTCGGCGCCGTACCAGCCCCGGGCGGCGGCGTCGTACAACCGCTGCGGCGCGATCCCGACCAGCGTCTCCTCCCCCGTCCTGGGGACGACCGTCGTCTCCACGACGTCGTACTCCATGCCGCGCGTGACCCGGATCGTGACCGGCTCGGCGGGCACGGCGAGCACGATGTCGTCGCCGTGGAAGAACGGCATGTCGTCGTTGTCGCGCCGCTCGGGCACGCCCTCCGGATACCACCCCTGGCCGTCCCGCGACCTGACGCTCCACCGGCACGGAAAGCCCGCGCGCAACCGCAGCCACGCGGCCGGCGCGGGCCGGGTCAGCCCGGACAGGTCGACCACCTCGCCGTCCACCGTGAGGACGGTCGCGGTCGTCACGTCGAGGAGCTTGGCCCCGCCCGCCGCGATCCCGTACGGCACGCCGTCGGCCGTCACCTCCACCGGATGCGGCAGCGCGGAGTCGACCAGCAGGATGACGGGCACCGGCCCCGGCGACAGCAGCGGCCGGGCCTGGCCGTGTTCCAGACGGTGTTCCAGACGGTGTTCCAGACGGTGTTCCAGACGGTGTTCCAGACGGTGTTCCAGGCTGTGACCGCCCGCGGTCAGCCGCAGCGCGGCCAGGCCCCGGGGGAGCTCGCCGTCCAGCGTGTCACGGAACTCCGCGTCGAGGTCGGGCCCGACGCTCATCCGGTCGGCCTCCTCGGGAAACCGGAGGAAGGGCATCATCCGGACGTATCCCAGCGGCGGCTCCCCCCAGGTCATTCCGTGGGCCGACAGCAACGCGCGGTACTCCCGCAGAGCACGCTCCACCTGCGGCGGCATCATCGGATCGTGGTTCATCGCACCTCCCCGTAATCGAAGCGGCCACATCGTGGCACGGTTCCGGCCCGGGAAAACGTGCAACAGTGCATTCCCGGTCACAGGGGTAGCGATCTTTCTCACCCGGGAGGAAAGGTGATCTCCCGCGTGTCATGCTTGCCGCCGGTGGGCAGGAAGGCCGCCAGGATGCGGTCGGCGGCCAGCGACGGAGTGAGGGTGCCGTCGAGGACCTGCCGTTCGATCTCGGGGGCGATACCCGACGTCGTGTCGCGGAGCATGGCCAGCAGCCGGTCCCGCACCAGCGCCCACGTCCACTCGACCTGCTGGCGGCTGCGCCTGGCGGCGAGATCGGCGCCCTCCTGATGGCGCACGATGTGACGCCACAGCTCCTCCAGGCCGGCGCCGGTCAGGCCGCTGCAGGTCAGCACCGGCGTGGCCGCGCGCAGCAGCCGCAGCGCCCCGGACAGCTCGCGCGCCGCCTTGCGCGCGGCCGTCTCGTACTCGCCGTCGGCCTTGTTGACCGCGATGACGTCGGCCAGCTCCAGCACGCCTTTCTTGATCCCCTGGAGCTGGTCTCCCGTACGGGCGAGGGTGAGCAGGAGGAACGTGTCGACCATGTCGGCGACCGCGGTCTCCGACTGGCCGACCCCGACCGTCTCGACGAGGACGATGTCGTATCCCGCCGCCTCCACCACGACGACGGCCTCGCGGGTGGCCTTCGCCACGCCGCCGAGCGTCCCGGCCGTGGGAGACGGCCGGATGAAGGCGTTCGGGTCGGCCGACAGCCGGGCCATCCGGGTCTTGTCCCCGAGGATGCTGCCGCCGGAGCGCCGCGACGAGGGGTCGACCGCCAGCACGGCCACCCGGTGCCCCTCGCCGGTGAGATGGGTGCCGAGCGCCTCGATGAAGGTGGACTTGCCGACTCCCGGCACCCCGGACACGCCCACCCTGCGCGCCCTGCCGGCGTGCGGGGTGAGCTCGACCAGCAGCCGCTGCGCCGTCTCCCGGTGATCCGCCCTGGTCGACTCCACCAGGGTGATCGCCCGTGCGGTCCACCGCCGGTCGCCCGACAGCACGCCCTTGACGTAGTCCTCGAGCGTCGACGCGATCACTGATGACCCAGCCGGCCGGACAGCTCGCGCAGCAGTTCCAGGGCGGCGTCGGCGATCACCGTGCCGGGCAGGAAGATCGCCGAGGCGCCCGCGGCCCGCAACTCCTCGGCGTCTCCCGGCGGGATCACGCCGCCGACCACGATCATGATGTCCTCCGCGCCGAGGCCGGCGAGCGCCCGCCGCAGCGCGGGCACCAGCGTCAGGTGCCCGGCCGCGAGCGAGGAGACCCCGACGACGTGCACGTCGGCCTCGACGGCCTGCCGGGCGACCTCCTCGGGCGTCTGGAACAGCGGGCCGACGTCGACGTCGAAACCGAGGTCGGCGAACCCGCTCGCGATCACCTTCTGACCCCGGTCGTGGCCGTCCTGGCCCATCTTCGCGACGAGGATCCTGGGCCGGCGGCCCTCGGCCTTCTCGAACTGCGCGCACGCCTCCCGGACCCGGTCGGCGGCGTCGCCCACCTCCGCGCGGTACACCCCCGATATCGTACGGATCTGCGCGGCGTGCCGTCCGAAGACCTTCTCCAGCGCGTCGGAGATCTCCCCGACCGTCGCCTTGGCCCTGGCCGCCTTCACCGCGAGCTCCAGCAGGTTGTCGTCTGCCGCGGCGCCCTTGGTCAGCGCCTCCAGCGCCCCGGCCACGGCGTCGGCCGAGCGCTCCTCGCGCAGCCTGCGGAGCTTGTCGATCTGCCGGTTGCGCACGGCCGTGTTGTCGACCTTGAGCACCTCGATCGGCTCGTCGGCCTCGGGGCGGTACTTGTTGACGCCGATCACCGGCTGCCTGCCGGAGTCGATGCGGGCCTGGGTGCGGGCCGCGGCCTCCTCGATGCGCATCTTGGGCAGCCCCTGGTCGATGGCCTGAGCCATGCCGCCGGCCCGCTCGACCTCCTGGATGTGCCCCCAGGCCGCCCGTGCCAGCTCCCGGGTCAGCCGCTCGACGTAGTAGGAGCCGCCCCACGGGTCGATCACCCGGCAGGTGCCCGACTCCTGCTGGAGCAGCAGCTGCGTGTTGCGGGCGATCCGCGCCGAGAAGTCGGTCGGCAGCGCGAGCGCCTCGTCCAGGGCGTTGGTGTGCAGCGACTGCGTGTGCCCCTGGGTGGCCGCCATCGCCTCCACGCAGGTCCGTACGACGTTGTTGAACACGTCCTGCGCGGTCAGCGACCATCCCGAGGTCTGACTGTGCGTGCGCAGCGACAGCGACTTGGGGTTCTCCGGACCGAAGCCCTTCACGAGGCGGGCCCACAACAGCCGGGCGGCGCGGAGCTTGGCGACCTCCATGAAGAAGTTCATGCCGATGCACCAGAAGAACGACAGGCGCGGCGCGAACGCGTCGATGCCGAGCCCGGCCCCGACCCCGGCCCGCAGGTACTCCAGCCCGTCGGCCAGCGTGTACGCCAGCTCCAGGTCGCAGGTCGCCCCGGCCTCCTGGATGTGATAGCCGGAGATCGAGATGGAGTTGAACTTCGGCATCCTCGCCGAGGTGTACGCGAAGATGTCGGAGATGATCCGCATCGAGGGACCCGGCGGATAGATGTAGGTGTTGCGGACCATGAACTCCTTGAGGATGTCGTTCTGGATGGTCCCCGCCAGCTTGTCCGGCGTGACCCCCTGTTCCTCGGCCGCGACGATGTAGAGCGCCAGGATCGGCAGCACCGCGCCGTTCATGGTCATCGACACGCTCATCCGGTCGAGAGGGATCCCGTCGAACAGCTGCCGCATGTCGTAGATCGAGTCGATCGCCACGCCCGCCATGCCCACGTCGCCGGCGACCCGGGGATGGTCGGAGTCGTAGCCCCGGTGGGTCGCGAGGTCGAAGGCGACCGACAGGCCCTTCTGCCCCGCCGCCAGGTTCCGCCGGTAGAACGCGTTGGACTCCTCCGCCGTGGAGAACCCGGCGTACTGCCGGATGGTCCACGGCCGGGTGACGTACATCGTCGGGTACGGCCCGCGCAGGAAGGGCGCGATGCCGGGGTACGTCTGCGGGGACGGGACGTCCTCCAGGTCGGCCGCCGTGTAGAACGGCTTGACCGCGATGCCCTCCGGCGTCTCCCACACAGGAGTCTCCCCGACCGGACCGCCGGGAGTGCCCGCCGCCGCGGCTCCCGACCCCAGGTCGATTTCGGAGAAATCGGGAATCATCGGCTCACTCCCAGCTCATCGAACGTCGTGCGGAGCACACCGAGCGCGTCGCAACCGGCGTAAAGAGTGGCGTCCACCCCCTCATACTCCCCCTTTCCGGCCAGCCAGACCCTGCGCGCCCCGGCCTCCCGCAGCGCCGCGGCGACCGCCGCCGCGTGCTCGCCGTACAACCGGTCGGAGGAGCACAGGCAGGCGACGGGGGTGCCGCAGTCGCGGAAGGCCTGGGCGATCGCGGCCGGGTCGGTGCCCGGGCCGCTGGTGACGGTCGCGACGCCGCCCGCCGCGAACAGGTTGGCGGCGAACGCCGCCCGCGCGGTGTGCGCGGCGACCGGCCCGATCGTGGCGAGGAACACCGTGGGCCTGCTCGGCTGGGCGTCGGCGAGGTCGCGCAGCGCCTCGAACTCCTCGGCGTAGCGCATCACCGGCAGCCCCCCGCCGGGCACACCTCCCGATGTCACCGCGAGCCCGGGGCCGGGCCGCCGGGACAGCGGCCTCTCCTGCGGGTCGGGGAACTCGCTCACCCCGGTGATGGGGTCGCGCCGGTGCGCGAGGTTGTCCGCGCGCCTGGCCCTGGTCGCCGCCAGCCGCTCGGGGACCAGCCGTTCCAGCGCGGCCGCCATGCCACCGGCCCGCTCGATCTCCCGGAACCACTCCCACGCCCGGCCGGCGAGGTCGTCGGTGAGCCGTTCCACGTACCACGAGCCGCCGGCCGGGTCGGCGACACGGGCGACGTCGGCCTCCTCCACCAGCAGCGACTGCGTGTTGCGGGCGATGCGCCGGGCGAACGCGTCGGGCAGCCCGAGGCAGGCGTCGAACGGCTGGACGGTCACCGCGTCCGCCCCGCCCACCCCGGCCGCGAAGCAGGCCACGGTCGTGCGCAGCATGTTCACCCAGGGGTCCCGGACCGTCATCATCGCCGAGGAGGTGACCGCGTGCTGGAGCTGCCTGCCGGCCCCGTCCGCGACGCCCGTGACCTCGGCGACCCGCGTCCACAGCCGCCGGGCGGCCCGCAGCTTGGCGATGGTGAGGAACTGGTCGGCGGTCGCGGCGTACCGGAACTCGAGCTGCCCGAACGCCTGCTCGAGCGTCAGGCCCGCGCCGGTCAGCGCCCGCAGGTAGGCGACACCGGTCGCCACCGAGCAGCCGAGCTCCTCGGCGTCGGCGCCGCCCGCGTCGTGGTACGGCAGCGCGTCGACGGTGATCGCCCTCAGCCCGGGGTGATCCGCGGCGCAGCGGCGGGCGAGCGCCACGGCCCCATCCAGACCGGCGGCGCCGGTGTCCACGGTCGCGCCGGTGCGGGCGGCCAGCCCGATCGGGTCGGCGCCCAGGTTGCCCCCGGGCAGCGCCGCACCCCCGGCCGTCGTGCCGGCCAGGCGCAGGAACGCCTCCGCCGCCTCGGCCGTACGCGGGCCGGCGTCGAGGACGACCGGGGCGAGATCGAGCAGCACGCCGTCCAGCACGACCGGCAGCGCGGCCGGTTCGATCGCGTTCAAATCGAGCCACAGGGACGTGACGCCGTTCTCCAGGTCGGCGTGGATCGCCTCCCTGGTCACGGCCGGATCGGGGTCGGCGTGCCGCTGGCGCAGGTCCCACGGGCCCGGACCGCGCACCGTACGAACCGCGGGCGACGCGCCGGGCAGGTCGCCGGCGTCGTACAGCGAGGCGACCGTCACACCGTCGTAGGTCGTGGTGGTCAGGGCGGCCTCGGCCTCGTCCGGCGAACCGTCCCAGCCGGATCTGCGCAGCACCTCGGCCGCGAGCGCACGCCACTGTTTCCGCGTGGCCTGCGGAAACTCCGCCGCGGGATCAGCGAGATCGTCCTGTTCAACAGGCGGCACCGTCATGAACCGGATGCTAAGGGCATCGGCCCGGTTCCGGGAGCCCCGGGGTCCCGGTCTGTGGACAACGCCGCCCGAGGGGCTACTTCCCCGCGAAGGCGGCGTTCCAGGTGTCGGGACCGACGACGCCGTCCACCTCGAGGCGCCTGTCCTTCTGGAACCTGCGGCACACCTCCTGGGAGTCCGGCCCGTACGCACCGTCGACGACGATGTCGTAGCCGAGTTCCTTCATCCGGGCCTGCCAGGCGCGCACGTCGTCGCCGCGCATCACCGGCGGATACTTGAGCAGACGGCCGGGCCACTCCTGCGACGGCTCCGGCCCGGGCTCCGGCTGGGTGGTCCCGGGACGCGGCGCACCCCTCTTGATCCAGGCGTACAACGGGTCGCCGGGGCAGTCGGTCGAGTAGCCGTCGCGGTGGCCCTTGATCTCCTTGCCCGCACCCCCCTTGGCGCGCAGGTACTCCACCGCGTCCAGGATCGCGTGCAGGATGCCGTCGGTCGGCTGGACCAGCCCGGCGTTGCCGACGAGACCGAGCACGGCGTAGTGGCCGGAGTTCAGGCCCGGGCCGTTGGCGGCCGGCAGGTGTCCCGGCCCGCGCCCGACGAAAACCCTCCGATGCGGACACGCCACCATGGAGTAGCCGATATCGATCCAGCCGTTGCCGTCGATGTGGAAGCTCTGGATCGACTTCACCATGGCCACGCACTTGGCGTGGTCGTCGACGATGCCGGGATCCACCCGGCCGCCGGTGTAGTGGACCTTCACCCCCCGGGTGGAGGTCAGCGACGAGTACGAGCCCCTGGGAGGACGCGCGCCCCATTCAGCGCGGGACACGAGATCGATGGCCACAGTGCTCTCCGTTGACGACGACTGGATACCGAGCGTAGCGGTAACGCCCCAGCACGTACTGCTTTTTGCCCAGATCAAACCGCTTAAACGGCAAGCAAACTGAATAGGGCCATAAATCCAATCGACAGCGCGACACAAACGCCGAGATCATGGCCATATGTCCGTTATCAAGGGGGTCGACTTTTCTCCTCACTCCACGCCCCCGTCCCCGCGGCCGCCCGTACCCATGCGGATCTGGCTCGACGACGCCGACAGCCCCGCCGACGTGATCGACGCCCTGGCGCTGTCTCCGTTCGCGAACGGAGAGCAGCCCTGGTCCCGCACCACCAGCCTCACCCGGGTGCGCGCCGACGCCCCGCTGACCGCCGAGGGCGGCCGGCTGCTGCGCGTCGCCCAGCACACCGACGGGTACGAGACCCGGCTGATCGCGGGCGAGGGGTGGACCCTGCGCGTGGTCCGCAACATGAACAGGTCGGCCACGCTCACCGCCACGGCCGTGAGCGAGGAACTGGCCGGCTCCGTTCTGGAACAGGCGACCAGGAACGCGGCGGAGGCCGCGCCCGACGCCGACCACGTCCGGATGGGCTTCTGGTGGCGGTCGAGCCACGGCCCGCACCGCTCCGCCAAGCCCATCACGACCTCCTCCTGGCAGGAGGTCAGGCGGAACTACCCCACGGCCGCCTCCCGCCGCCTGGACGCCCTCATGGCGACCACCGCGGCCGATGTGACGGGCCGGCTGGTCCTCCTGCACGGCCCGCCCGGCACCGGCAAGACCACGCTGCTGCGCACGCTCGCGCGCGAGTGGGCGCCCTGGTGCCAGGTCGACTGCGTGCTCGATCCCGAACTGCTGTTCAACGACCCCGGCTATCTCATGGACGTCGCCGTCGGCTGGGACGGCCCGGACGAGGACGACGAGCCGCGCTGGCGGCTGCTGGTGCTGGAGGACTGCGACGAGCTGATCCGCGCCGAGGCCAAGCAGTCGACGGGCCAGGGCCTGTCGCGCCTGCTCAACCTGACGGACGGGCTGCTCGGCCAGGGCAGGGACGTGCTCGTGGCCATCACGACCAACGAGGACCTCAGCAGGCTCCACCCGGCGGTCGTACGGCCCGGACGATGCCTGGCGCAGATCGAGGTCGGCCGCTTCGAGCCGGACCAGGCGGCCGGGTGGCTGGGCCGGACGGACGGCGTGAGCCCCGGCGGGATGACGCTGGCCGAGCTGTTCGCCCTGCGGGACGGCCGCCCGGGCACCGCCGGCGAGGCCGCTCCGCCCATCGGCCTCTATCTCTGAAGTGCCGCACCGAGCACCGCCGCCGATGGCGTAGCGTCCCTGTGTCGGATACGTAAACCATCCGATGTGCCAGGTCGGGGCGGTAACAACAATCGGCGAGGTGGTCACCCTGCTGTCGGCCGGACCGAGCCCCCAGGTGAGCCCCGTGGTCCTCCACCGGTGGTCCGTCGGGGCCGGGGAGACGGGGACGGCGAAATATCTGGATCCGTTCGCGCCCGGCGGCGAGCGGGAGTGGCCCTGCACGCGCTGGACGTCCCCCGAACGGGAGATCGGCTTCGCGGCGACCGAACTGGTTCCCTCGTGGACGGCCACCGCTCCGCCCGGCGCCTGGCTGGAGATCGAGGTCCAGGCGCGGACCGTCACCGGCGCCCTGACCAAGTGGTTCGTCATGGGCCGGTGGGCCGAGACCGACGCCGACATCCACCGCACGTCGCTACCCGGCCAGGGGGACGCCGACGGTGACGTCGCCGTCGACACGTTCGTCGCCGCCCGCCCCGTCACGTCCTACCGGGTGCGCACCACCGTGTACGGCAGCGGCGGCGGCGTGCGGTCGCTCACCGTGATGGCCTCGGCGGTGGAGCACACGGGCAGAGGCGGGCAGGCGGGCGGAGGCGGCGCGCCGGGGCCGCGGGCGATCGAGCTCGACGTGCCGCGCCGGTCGCAGAAGGTGCACGCGGGGCACTACCCGCAGTGGGACGGCGGCGGCGAGTCCTGGTGCAGCCCCGCGTCGTTCACGATGGTGCTCGACTACTGGGGGCGGGGACCCGCCCCGGCGGAGCTCGCCTGGGTCTCCCCCGGCGACCCGTGCCCGGCGGTCGACCACGCCGCGCGGGACATGTACGACCACAGCTACCAGGGGACCGGCAACTGGCCCTTCGGCGTCGCGTACGCCGGGCGGTACGGGCTGGACGGCTTCGTCACGCGGCTGCGCTCACTGGGAGAGCTGGAGCGGTTCGTCGAAGCCGGGATCCCGGTGATCACCTCTCAGGCGTTCCGCGATCACGAGCTGCCCGGTGCCGGATACTCCACCGGGGGGCACATCATGGTCGTGACCGGGTTCACCCGGGAGGGCGATGTGATCGCCAACGATCCGGCCGCGCCGGACGACCACGGCGTGCGGCGGGTGTACCCGCGCGCCGCGTTCGAGAGCGTCTGGCTGCGCGCCACGAGCAGCGGGGGGATCGCGCACATCGTCCATCCCCCCGGCACTCCGCTTCCAGACTCCGGGGGGAACTGGTGACGATTCGGGCCGTGGACGTCGCGCGGGTGGACGACCGCCCCCTGTGGGTGGAGATCTCGGGCGACGAGGTCTGGTGGGACGAGCCGCGCCCGCGGGAGGGCGGCCGGCGCTGCGTGGTGCGGCGCAGGGCCGACGGCGTGGTCGAGGACGTGCTTCCGCAGGGCTGGAACGCCAGGAACCGGGTCATGGAGTACGGCGGACGGTCCTGGCGGGCGCACGAGGGCCGTCTGGTGTTCACCAACTGGGCGGACGGCCGGATCTACCTGTGCTCCCCCGGCGGGGAGCCGGTCCCGCTCACCCCCGAGGACTCAGCCCGCTACGCCGACCTGGTCGTCCACGGCGGCGAGGTGTGGTGCGTGCGCGAGCGGGGCGACGCCCGCAGCGGCGCGCGTGACATCGTCGCGGTGCCGCTCGACGGCTCGCCCCTGCGCAGCGTGGTGAAAACCCATCACTTCCTGATGAATCCGCGCGTCTCACCGGACGGGCGGACGCTCGCGTGGATCGGCTGGAACCACCCCGACATGCCCTGGGACGCCACCGAGCTCTGCGTCGGCCCTGTGAACGGCTCTGTGGAGGGCGGTCCCCACCGCGTCCTGCTGTCCGGCGCGTCCACCTGCCAGGCCGAGTGGCGCGACGACGAGAGCCTGTACGCCGTCACCGATCCCACCGGCTGGTGGAACATCCACCTCGTCGGCCTGGACGGCGCGGCGCGCGACCTGACCCCGGTCCCGCTGGAGTTCGGCGACGCCACCTGGAAGATCGGCGGCGCGTTCTTCGCCGTCGCGGACGGGCGTATCGCCGCCGTCTACGGCACAGCTGACGAGCGGCGGCTCGGGGTCGTCGACGACCCCGCCGGAGCGAATTCCGTCCGGGACGTGGGCGGCGGCTACACCTACTGGGCCCCCGCCCTGTCGGCCCGGGGCTCCCACGTCGTGGGCGTGGCGGCCTCGCCACACCGGCCGTACGAGGTGGTGCGGGTCGACCTGGGCACCGGGGCGCACGAGGTGCTGTCCCCGGGCAAGCCGGTACCCGGGGACGCCGAGCTGCCCACCCCCGAGGCCGTGGTCGTCGAGGGAGTGCACGCACACCTGTACGCCCCGGCGGCCCTGTCAGACGGCGGGCCCGCGCCGTACGTGGTGTTCGTGCACGGCGGGCCGACGAGTTCGGCCGCACCGGTGCTCGACCTGGAGATCGCGTACTTCACCAGCAGGGGGATCGGCGTCGCCGAGGTCAACTACGGCGGCTCCACCGGCTACGGCCGTGCCTACCGTGAGCGGTTGCGGCACAGCTGGGGCGTGGTGGACGTGCGTGACTGCGAGACGGTGGCGCGGTGGCTACTGGACACCGGGCGGGCGGAGAAGGTGGCGATCAGGGGCGGCAGCGCCGGCGGCTGGACGTCGATGGCCGCGCTCGTCCACAGCGACGTCTTCTGCGGCGCGGTGTCCCACTACGGCATCTCCGACCCCGAGCGCTGGGCGGCCGAGACGCACGACTTCGAGTCGCGCTACCTCGACGGGCTGATCGGCCCGCTGCCTGAGACCCGGCAGCGCTACGTGGACAGGTCGCCAGAACTGCATGCGGAACGCGCGTCCGGCCCGGCCCTGCTCCTGCACGGCCTGGAGGACAAGGTGGTCGATCCCGCGCAGTCGGAGCGCTTCGCCGCCGCGCTGGCCCGTCACGGGCACCGGTGGGCGTATCTCACGTTCGAGGGGGAACAGCACGGCTGGCGGCGTGAGGAGACCATCGTCCGGGCCCTGGAGGCCGAGCTGGCCTTCTACGGGATCGTCTTCGGCTTCCCGACGCCCGAGGTTCCACCGCTGACGCTGCAGGACGGGGACGGGAATGAGTGAGGTCGCGGCGATCTGCTCGGAACTGCTGCGGATCGACACCACCAACGACGGGTCCGGCGACGGGCCGGGCGAGCGGCGGGCCGCCGAATACGTGGCGTCCCTGCTCGCCGAGGTCGGGATCGAGCCGGTGGTGTTCGAGTCGGCCCCGCGGCGCACCAGCGTGGTGGCCCGCATCCCCGGCGACAGTTCCGACGCGCTGCTCCTGCACGGGCACCTCGACGTCGTGCCCGCCGACCCCGCCGAATGGCGTACCCACCCGTTCTCCGGGGAGATCGAGAACGGCTGCGTGCACGGCCGGGGCGCGGTCGACATGAAGGGCACGCTCGCCATGACCCTCGCCTGGGCCCGCGAGAACGCGCGCAGGGGCGTGCGCCCCCGGCGCGACCTCGTGCTGGCGTTCCTCGCCGACGAGGAGTCCACCGGCGAGTACGGCGCGGGCCACGCGGTCGAGCGGCACCGCGACCTGTTCGAGGGCTGCACGGAGGCGATCAGCGAGTCCGGCGGCTTCTCCTGGTATGAGGGCGACGTCCGCATCTACCCGGTGGCCGTCGGGGAGCGCGGCACCGCCTGGATGCGCCTGACCGCCCGCGGCGTGCCCGGCCACGGGTCCAAGCCCGCCGTGGACAACCCCGTCGCGGAGCTCGCCAGGGCCCTCGCCCGCCTCGCCGACCATACCTGGCCCGTACGGCTGACGCCGGAGGTGGCCCGGCTGATCGAGGAGCTGTCGCGGGCGCTCGGCCGGCCGATCGACGCCGGCCGGCTGGAGGAGGAGATCGAGCGGATCCCGCGCGCGGCCGCGCTGTTCAAGGGCGTGCTGCGCAACTCGGCCAACCCGACCATGCTCGACGCGGGATACAAGGTCAACGTCATCCCCGGCACGGCCGAGGCCCACGTGGACGGCCGGTTCCTGCCGGGGCAGCGCGAGGAGTTCCTGGAGACCGTCGACCGGCTGCTCGGCCCGAAGGTCACCCGCGAGTTCGTCAACTTCGAGGAGGCCGTCTCCTCTCCCGCCGAAGGGCTGTTCGACGAGCTCACCGCCGCCCTGCTCGCCGAGGACCCCACGGGCAGGCCCGTGCCGTACGTCATGACCGGCGGCACCGACGCCAAGTGGTTCGCCAGGATCGGCATCAGGGGCTACGGCTTCGCGCCGCTGCTCCTGCCGCCGGACCTCGACTACTTCGGCATGTTCCACGGCCTGGACGAGCGGGTGCCGGTCGAGGGCCTGGAGTTCGGTGTCCGTGTCCTCGACCGGCTGCTCGTCACGGCGTGAAACCGTAGAAGCCGTAGGAACGCTCAGCCCTGGTAGAAGGCCATGTCGACGCCGGAGACGGTGTGCCGGACAAGGGTGAACCCGCCGCCCGGCCCGGCGTCGGCGTGTGCGGCGACCGCCTCGCTCAGGCACACCCGCCCCGGTGCGGCGAGGTCCTGCGCCATCTTGGACGCCTGGTTCACCGGCGCGCCGGCCACGTCGCGGCCGCCGCCCGGCGTCCGCCCCGACAACACCGGCCCGCTGTCCACCCCGATGCGGCAGGTCATGCCGGCATCGGCCAGGGCGGTGCGCAACTCCAGGGCGAACGGCACGGCGGGGCCGGGATCGTCGAACAGGTAGATGGCCAGCGGACCGGCGACCTTGATCTCGGCGGCTCCCTCCGCGGGCAGGAGGCGCAGGCCCGCCTCCCGCATGTGGGCCGACAGGTCCAGCCCCCGCAGAAGGGCGACCTCGGCCGTGTCCTGCCGGGCTTCTTCTCCGCGCTCGACCAGCACCACCGTCCGCTCACGCAGGTGCTTGCCGGCGAGGGCCGCGGCGAGCCCGGCGTCCTGCGGATCCAGGCGCAGCAGATCCTCGTAGAAGGCGGCGGAGTAGGGGATGGGGTACCACCCGTCGGCGGCGGGTGCCGTGCCGGCGTCGCGCGGGCCGTCGAGCACCCGGTAGACGGCGCCCAGAGCCCCGGCCTGCCCGTGCTGCCCGGCCTTGCGGCGCAGGACGAAGCCGTGGTCCGCGGGCAGCCTCCCGGCCACCGCCTCCGTGATCGCGATCTCGCCGCCCTCGGTGTCGTTCTCCGCGAGGTGCTCGATCGCGTCGGCCTCGGCGCCGTACAGGCCGCCGTCCAGGTCGTAGTAGTCGCCGTGGTGGACGCCGATGCCGATGCGGACGCCGCAGGTGCGGGCGATCTCGTCCTGCGCCCCCAGCAGCGCCGACAGCAGCGTCCCCGCGTCGGTCGAGGCGGGATGGAACATCTGCGCGTTGTCCGCCGCCCAGACGCCCACGGCCCGGCCGCCCGCCGCCGTTCCGTACGCGTGCAGGACGCGCTTCGGGCCGTCGATGAGCGCCAGCACCTCCAGCAGGCCGAGGCTCCGGCTCAGTCTGGTGAGGCCGGCGGAGTCGGACACCACGCTGTATCCGGTCGTGACGTGCGCGCCGAGCAGGCGCCGGGCGTCGGCGGCGGTGCGGCCGCTCGCCCGCCACTGCTCCACCAGCGTCAGCGGCAGGCCCGGGGCCGCGTCCCGCGCGAGGTCGAAGGCGCCCGGGTCGTGCCGGGCGGGGAGATCGGTAGACACGGGCGCACGCTAGCTCACCCATCGCTACCGTCCGGTCGCTTTGAGCGACAAAGCTGGGGTCTCAGCGCAGGCGCGGGTCGAGGGCGTCGCGCACCACGTCGCCGAGCATCAGGAAGCTCAGCACGGTCGCGGTGAGGAACAACGCGGGGAAGACCAGCAGGTGCGGGTGCTCGGCGAAGAACGTCTGGGCGATGTTCAGCTGCAGGCCCCACGACACGTCGGGATACTGCAGGCCGACGCCGAGATAGTCGAGGGTGGCCTCGCCCGCGATGACGTTCCCGACGTTCAGCATCGCCACCACGATGACCGGCGCGATCGCGTTGGGCAGGATGTGCCGGAACATCAGCCTGCGGTCGCTCGCGCCCAGCATGCGGGCGGCGGCGACGAAGTCCATGTCCTTGACGGCGATGACCTGTCCGCGCATCAGCCGGGTCATGGTCGTCCACCCCAGCAGCACGAGGACCAGCGTCATCGCCCATATCCCGTGGTCGGGGAAGGCGACCAGCACGACGGTCGCGCCCAGCACGAACGGGATGCCGAAGAACACGTCGGTGACCCGGGCGATCACCGCGTCGGCGACGCCTCCGTAGTAGCCGCCGACCAGCCCGAGCACGATGGAGATCAGCAGGGCGAAGACGGTGACCGCGACACCGACCACGATGGACGCCCGGGTGCCGTGCACGACCTGCGACCAGTAGTCGCAGCCCTGCAGGTCGTACCCGAACAGCGCGCCGTCGGCCGGGCCGCGCTTGGACATGCGCAGGTCGCAGGACTCGTTGGGGCCGAGGCGGGCGAACAGCCCGGGGAAGGCCGCCATCGCCATGGCCACCAGCAGGACGGCCGTGGAGAACCAGAAGATCACCCGGCCGCGCAGCTCCGCCCAGGCGTCACGCGCGAGCACGGCGGATCCTCGGGTCGAGCACGCCGTACAGCAGGTCGACGGCCAGGTTGGCGAGAATGAAGATCATGACGAGCAGGGTGACGACGCCGACGACGACGGGACCCTCCTGGAGCTGGATGGACTGGAACACCTGCTGGCCGATGCCGGGCAGGTTGAAGATGCCCTCGGTGACGACCGCCCCGGCCATCAGGTTGCCGAAGTCGACGCCGAGGTAGGTCACGACCGGGATGAGCGAGTTGCGCAGCGCGTGCAGCCCCACCACCCGCCGCCGGGCGAGGCCCTTGGCGGTCGCCGTGCGGACGTAGTCGGCGCGCAGGTTCTCCACGAGCGAGGTGCGGGTGAGCCTGGCGACGTACGCCAGGCCGAACGAGCCGAGGACCATGCCGGGCAGCAGGTAGCTGCCCGGCCAGCCCTCGTCGGGCCCGGCGGTCGGGAACAGCCCCAGATTGAGCCCGAGCACGATCTGGGCCGTGTACCCGACGACGAACACCGGGACCGCGATGACGAACGTGGTGCCGGCGAGGACCGCCGTGTCGGCGGCCCCGCCCCGGCGCAGCCCGGCCAGCACGCCGAGCCCGACACCGACGACGAGCTCGAAGACCCAGGCGGTCAGCGCGAGCTGCGCGGTGATCGCCCACCGGTCCTGGAGGAGCTCGCTCACCGGCTGGCCGGTGAAGGTCTCCCCCAGGTCGCCGTGGAACACCCCGAGCATGTAGCGGCCGTACTGCACGAGCAGCGGCTCGTCCAGGTGGTAGCGCGCCCGCATCACCGCGAGCACCTGCTCGGGCACCGGCTTGTCGCCCGCGAGCGCCAGGATCGGGTCGCCCGGCAGCGCGAACACCATCGTGTAGATCAGGAAGGTGGTCGCGAAGAACACCGGGATCGCCTGGGCCAGGCGCTGCGCGGCGTACCTCACCCCCGTGTCACCCCTGCTTCGCGCTGATCGTGTAGATGTTCTTGCTGTACGGGGTCACGTTCACACCGCTGAGCCGGCTGGTGAAGCCGATCTGGTTCTGCCAGTTCCACAGCGGGATCATCGGCATCTCGGCCAGCGCGACGTCCTCGGCCTTCTGGTAGAGCGGCAGGCTCGCGTCGAGGCTCGGCGCCGAGTTCGCCTGCTTGATCAGGTCGTCGAACTCCTTGTTCTCCCAGCCCATCCGGTTGCCCGCGCCCCACATGTACTCGAGGTAGTCCTGGGGGCTCGGGTAGTCCATGACCCAGTTGTTGCGGTACGGACCGTCCTCCTTGCGCTGCCGCAGGGTCGACAGGTAGTCGGCGGCCGGGATCTTGCGGAACGTGATGTCGGAGATGCCGAGGTTCTGCTTCAGCTGGTTGGCGACCGCGGTCATCCACTGCTCGTAGCTCGGGTCGGCGTTGGAGAACCACAGGTTCAGCGTGCCGCTGAAGCCGCCGGCCTGGTCGAACAGCGCCTTGGCCTTGGCCGGGTCGTACGTGCACGCCTCGCCGCAGGCGTTCTCCCGGTAACCGGGCACCAGCGGCGCCAGCAGCGACGCCATCGGCTTGAACGCGCCGTCGTAGACCGCGTCCACGATGGCCTGCCTGTCGATGGCCATGGAGAACGCCTTGCGCAGGTCGGCGTTGGCGAACCGTTTGTCGAAGGTCGGGAAGCCCAGGTAGTCCATGGTGCCGTCGGGGGTCTGCACGAAGCGGGCGCCGAGCAGCCGCTTCGCCTCGGACGTGCTGGCGGGCGGCACCGTCGTCATCAGGTCCACCCGCCCGGCCCGCAGGTCGGTCCACGCCGTGTCGCGGCTGGCGTAGATCTTGAAGGTGACGCCGTCCGCCTTGGGCTTGCGCTCGCCCGCGTACGAGGGAGACCGCTTGATCGTGATCTGCTTGTTGTGCTCCCACGCGCCGTCGAGCACGAACGGCCCGTTGCCGACCGGGGCCTGGTCGAACGCCTTGAGGTCGCTGAACGCCGCCTTCGGCATCGGCGCGAACGCGATGTAGGCGAGCGTGATCGGAAACTGGCTGAACGGCGCGGTGAGCGTCACCTCGAGCGTGGTGTCGTCCACCACCTTCAGGCCGCTCATCTTGTCCGTGGACGGGTCGCCCTTCTCGGGGTTGAGCTTGTCGTAGCCCTCGATGTTGGCGAAGTAGTAGTTGTTGGTCCAGCCGTTGGGGCCGTAGGCCGTGGCGTTCCAGGAGTCGGCGAAGCTCTGCGCGGTGACCGGCTCGCCGTTGCTGAACTTCTGCCCCGGCTTGAACTTGATCGTCCAGACCTTCTGGTCGGTGCTGCTCACCGACTCCGCCGCCCGCATCACGGGCTTGCCGCCGGCGGCGTCGATGGAGACCGGAGTCTCGAACAGCGTGTCCAGCACCGTGATCGAGTAGTCGCTGGAGGTGTTGCCGGGGGTGAGGTGGTCGGGCTCGGTCAGCGCGACCGAGAACGCGTTCGCCCCCTTGCCGCCGCCCGCCGGGGACGATCCTCCCCCGCCTCCCCCGCACCCGCCGCTCAGCATGATGGCGGCCACAGCGAGGGCGGCCGCCCGGCTTCTCGTGACCCTCACTGGTCCTCCGCCTCTTCGTCGTGTTGCGGGTGAGGGTAGGAAACGGGGCCGCCGTCTGCATCGGAGACTTTACGTATTCCTCGTGCAACCTATTCCTTGCGCAACCTTTACCCGGCAGGCTGAGCATGGAGGATCCATGGATGCAATCAGCCTCAGCGCGCGGAGCCTGCACGCCGTCGCCGAACTGGGCTTCCAGGTGGCCCGGCAGGGGGCGCACGGGGCGATGACCGCGCTGGGCGAGGTCATCCCCGTCGAGGCCTACGAGTTCGTCGCGTTCGACCCGGCGACCGGCCGGCACCGCTCGCTGGTGTCGTCGGGGTACACGCGGGTGGACGACGACGCCGCGGAGGAGTACGCCCGGCTCGACGCCTACCGGCGGGCCATGTCCCTGCGCACCCCGGTCGTCATGGGCTCTCCCGGCACCGAACGCTACTTCCGCCGCCACCTCGAGCCGTACGGCTGGCACGCGGGGATCACGACGCCGCTGTTCCTGACCGGCGGGCGCTACACCGGGCTACTGCACGTCGGCTCCCGCACGGACCTGCCGCCGGAGGCGCCCGCGGTGATCAGCGCGGTCTCCCCCGCTCTCGCGCATCTCACCGACGTGACCCGCTGCGTCATCGACCCCCTCGGCCTGCCGCCCGGCTTCCACGCCGTGGCGTACGAACGGGGCGGACGGCGCAGGGACGTGGCCGGGTGGCCTCCGTCGGAGGCGCTCGCGGCCGAACCGGCGATGACCGAGCTGGCCAGGGCGTTCATCGACTCGCGCGAGCTGTCGCGCCGGGGGCTGTGGCTGGACGGCACCGGCCAGTGGCGGGAGCTGCGCCTCCACCGGGCCGGCGTGGGCTTCCACGGCTCCATCCAGGGCACGGTCATCGCCGAGCGCCCCTGCGCCCTGCCGTACGACCTGACCTCGCGGGAGATCGAGGTGCTCACCCGGGTCGCGCGGGGCGACTCCAACCCGCAGATCGCCGCCGCGCTCGTGCTGAGCGTGCGCACCGTGACCACCCACCTGGAGCACATCTTCGCCAAGCTGGGCTGCGACAGCCGGACCCGCCTGACCACGAAGGTTCTCGCCGAAGGGCTGTGCCGGCTGGACATTCCCTGAGCCGGCTCGACATCCCGTAATGATCGCCCTCGCGGGACGCGCCGAGGCCGGGTCCGACATTATTGGCCCATGTCGGTTCACGAGCGTCGGCGGCTCCCCACGGGCCTGGAGCTGCTGTTCGGAGACGGCGGCGACGGGCGGGTGCTGTCCGTGGACCTGCCGTCCGGGTCCCTCGTGTGGCCGGACCCCGACTACGACAAGCTGCGCACCCATCACCGCCCCTCGTTCTGGCTGAGCGACGAACCGGTGCCGGCCGGGCTGTGGGCCCGGCTCCGCGCCGAGCACCCCCGGTCGGGCCTGTGGCCGGTGCTGCTGGAGGACGGCGTGCAACCCTGGTCGGCCGGGCAGATCGCGCCGGACTCGCCCGGCCACATCGACTATTACAGCGCGGCGGGGTTCATGGCCGAGGCGTGGCAGGACCTGCTGCTCGGCCACGAGGCGTATCTCGCGCCGTTCGGCGCCGAGTGCCCGGGGATCGCGCCGCCGGCCACGCTGGTGGCCGACCCCGACGTGGTCGCCGACTGGTACGCGGACGTGGTGGCCGAGCGGATGACGCCGCTGGGGCTCGCCGCGGTCGGCCGCGGCGCCGACGCGATGGTCGCCATGGGCTGGCAGGGGGCGCTGCACCACAACGAGTGGACCGTGCCTCTGGCGGCCGTCGTACGCAGCTGGGAGGAGCGGTTCGGGGCGCGGGTGGTCGGCATGGGGTTCAACACGCTGGAGCTCAGCATCGCCGCGCCGCCCGCCACCCCCGCGCACGCGCTGCGCGTGGCGGCCGAGCACTGGACGTTCTGCCCCGACAGCATCCTGCAGGGCCCGGGCACGCTGGCCGACTACGCCGAGCAGATCGTCGGCCAGAACGCCTGGTCGTTCTGGTGGGATTAGAGCGATAATTACCAATCTAGATCGTGAGCAAGGGAGGCGGTTTGGGCGGCACGGAGCTGGGCGGGGGCGAGCGGCCCGCCAAGGCGGCGGGCATCAAGACCGGCACCGCGAACATCGCCCGGATGAGCGACTACCTGCTCGGAGGCAAGGACAACTTCGCCGCCGACCGGAGGTTCGCCGAGCGGCTGACGACCATCGCGCCCGAGGTCAAGACGATGGCCGTGGACACCCGCGAGTTCCTGGAGCGGGTGGTGCGCTTCCTCATCGATCAGGGCGTGCGGCAGTTCCTCAACGTGGCGTCCGGGCTGCCGACCCGGCGCAACACCCACGAGGTCGCCCAGGAGCTCGCGCCCGGCTCCCGCGTGGTGTACGTCGACGACGACCCGGTGGTGCTCACCCACGCGCGGGCCATGCTCGCCCGCAATCCCGGCACCGGGGTGGTCGACGGCTCCATCCTGCGCCCGGCGGAGATGCTGGCCGACCCCGAGATGCTCCGGCTCATCGACTTCGAGCAGCCGGTCGGGGTGCTGATCCCGGCCCGGCTGCAGTATCTCCCCGACGCCGCCGAGCCGTACAAGTGCGTGGCCCACGTGCGCGATCACCTCGCGCCCGGAAGCTACCTCGCCGTCGGTCACGCCGTCTTCGACAGCCGTCCCGAGCTGGCCGCGCCGATCGTCGAGCTGTTCCGGCAGATCGTGCCGGAGGCCGACGGCGCTCGGCGGGACCGGGAGAAGGTGCTGCGCTTTTTCGACGGCACCGAACTCGTGGATCCCGGCCTCGTCTACATCCGCCAGTGGCGGCCGGACGTCCCGCAGAGCACCGGCCAGGCCCAGCGGGTGTGGATCGTCGGGGGCGTCGGCCTGATCACCGGATGAGTACGCACGAGGGGGTGCCCACCGCCAGCGCCACGCCGGTCGGCTCGGGCAGCCCGTCCTTGAGCGCCAGCATCGCGACCGTGTCCGACCGCTGGTTGGCGACGTAGAGGCGGTCGCCGTCGATCGCGAAGTGCCGCGGCCAGTGTCCGCCCGCCGGCACCTCGGCCAGCATCGTGAGCCCGGGCCCGTCCACCGCGAAGACGGCGAGGGTGTCCGGCCCCCGGTTGGCGACGTACAGGTGCCGTCCGTCGGCGGACAGCGCGATGTGGGAGGGCAGATTCTCCCCTTCCGCGCCGCTCGCCCGCACCGCGCCCGCCTCCCGCCATTCGCCGTCGTAGACGCGCACCGTGCCGTCGAGCTCGCCGGTGACGTACCAGTGGCCCTCGTGGTGCAGGAAGTGCCGGGGGCCGCTGCCGGAGGCCAGCCGTACGGGGCCGCCGGGGTGCGGGCGCATGCCGGGCAGGAAGCGGCGCACCTCGTCGGTGCCGAGGTCGGTCACGTACAACACGCCGTCGGGCCCGAAAACCGCCTGGTGCGCGTGCGGGCCCTCCTGACGGCCCGGGTGGGGGCCGCCGCCCTCGTGCGGGAACGTCAGCGGTCCCGGCTCTGGCATCCCGTCCCCACCCAGCCGGTAGGCCGTGACGGTCCCGTCGCCGTAGTTGGCGACGGCCAGCCACCGGCCCTCCGGATCGAGCGCCAGGTGACACGGCAGCGAGCCGCCGCTGGAATGCTCGGCCAGCAGCCGGGGAGCGGGCTCGCCGGGCTCGTCGGCGAACACCGCGACGCCGCCGTCCCCGTCGCGTTCGAGCACGGCGTACAGCAGCGGCAGCCGTGGGTGCGCGACGACGAACGACGGCCCGGACGCGCCGGTCTCGGCCACCGTCTCCAGACGCCCGTCCGCGTGCGTGCGGGCCACCGTCAGACCGGGACCCGACCCCTCCGTGTCGGGGGTGTATCCGCCGATCACCAGACCGGGTCGGGACATCTCCACTCCAAAGATCAGATCGTCGGGGATACCGCATGGTATCGGTCGTCGCCACCGGCCTGCGGGACCTTCGGGCCGCTCGCGGCTTAGCTTGGAGACATGATTCGGGTGTTCCTGGTGGACGACCATGAGGTCGTACGGCGTGGTGTGGCGGCGTTGCTGGAGGCGGAGGACGACATCGAGGTCGTCGGCGAGGCCGGGACGGCCGAGTCGGCTGTGGCGCGCATTCCCGCGCTGAAGCCGGATGTGGCGGTGCTCGACGTGCGCCTGCCCGACGGCGACGGGGTGGACGTCTGCCGCGAGGTCCGCTCGAAGCTGCCGGGCCTGGCCTGCCTGATGCTGACCTCCTACGCCGACGACGAGGCGCTGTTCAACGCGGTCATGGCCGGGGCCGCGGGATACGTGCTCAAGCAGATCCACGGCTCTGACCTGGTCGGCGCGGTGCGGACGGTGGCGGCCGGGCAGTCGCTGCTGGACCCGCAGACCACGGCCGCCATGCTGCACCGGCTGCGCGACCAGGCCGCGAAGAAGGACCCGCTGGCGGCGCTGTCGGACCAGGAGCGGCAGATCCTGGAGCTGATCGGCGAGGGCCTGACCAACCGGCAGATCGGCGAGCGGATGTTCCTCGCCGAGAAGACGGTCAAGAACTACGTGTCCAACCTGCTGAGCAAGCTCGACATGCAGCGCCGCACCCAGGCCGCCGCGCTCGCCGCCCGTCTCAAGGCCGGTCGCCAGGACTGAGCGGGCGGCACAGGTAATCAGCAGGCCCAGGTAATCAGCCGGGTAATCATCGGTGCCGGAATGTCCCAGGACACCGGCCCAGCCCCAGCAATACGGGCATATGCCTTATGTCGCTTATGTCCATGGCGTATCGATGCCAGAGCGGGCAGGTGGTTGCCAGGTGTCTCGTCACTGCGCGGACGTTTTCAGGACAGATCTCGTCTCGGCGGCGCGGCGGCTTGCGGTGGCCGCCCTCGTCGTCTCGCTGGCGGGTCTCGCCGTCGCTGAGGCGGCGGACGCGGCCTCCGCACCGCTGCGCCGCAAACCGCACGCGGCCGGGGCCGCCGCGAAAGCCAACAAGGCCAAGGCGAAGGCGAAGGCGCGGGCCAGGCCCCGCCCCGGCCCGCGCGGTTATCAGGCGGTCGAGGGCTCGCGGAGCGGCGCCACGCAGTACAAGTCGGGCTCCGGCAGCAACATCCAGAACCTCAACGGTGTCAACACGCCCTCGCTACTGAGCGGCCCGCAGTCGACCGCGGTGACGTCCGCCGGGCGCATCACCAGTCAGGGCGCGTACTGCGCCCCCGGCAGCCGCTCGTGCGACATCTCGCAGAACATGAGGTGACCGCATATGAGGTGACCGGCGCTCAGATGTGGTGGCGCCGCCACCTCTGGTCGGCCGCAGCCCAGGCGGCGTCCCATTCGCGGTAGCGCCTGCGGTCGAGCCCGTGGCGCGTGAGCACGAAGCAGGCCCCGGCCAGAGCCGCGGCCGCCGCCATGACGCCGAAGGCGGCCAGTCCCGCCCGGGTCACCGTCTCGGCCCGCCGCGGCGGCGGCGCGGCCGGACTGCCCGCGGCGTCCACCCACAGCCGCGCGTTCGCCTGGCCGTTCCGCAGGAGAAGGGCCGCCGGGACCACGCCCTCCCGGACCTCGCCGCCCGGCAGCGTCCACCGCGCCAGACTCGCCCCCAGCATGCCGCGGCCGCCGGCCGAGCCGACGGACACCTCCTGGATCAGTGTGGCCTCGACCAGCTGCCGCGCCCCCGGCCCGACCCGTTCGGCCGCCAGGCCGCCGTCGTACACCGTTCGGGCGGCCAGCGCCGCGGGCCACACGGCGAGCAGGACGGCGGCCACCGCCGCCGCGGCGAGCGCCGCCTCGACCCGGTCGGTGCGGCGCCGCAGTGGGTTGCGGTCGGGCCGGTAGCGGCGTAACCGCGACACGACCCAGCGGGCGATCGATCTCATGACGCACCTCCTGTCGGCCACAGGAGGTCCCACTTCCCCCGGCGCGCCCGCCCACGCCCTCTCACTCGAGCACCCTTATTCGAGGACCTCGGAGGGGGCACGGCGGACGCTCTCGCTCTCGTCGATGACGAACCCCAGCCGCATGATCATCTGTGGGGGCTCGTCCGAGCACAGGTGCCTGCGGATGAACTCCCGCAGCTCCGGCATCTCCAATGCCTGGGTGTGGAAGGCGACGCTCAGCCCGTACGCGGAGGCGTGGAGCAGCATCCGCTGCAGCGCCTCGCCCGCGCGCAGCCAGTCCTCCCGGGAGTCGCCGGCGGTGCTGAGCAGGGCCACGAGGCCCGTTGAGGCGGACACCCGCTCGTCCGGCGCCATCCCCCACTCGTGCCCCCGGGCGTAGTCCCGCTGGGCGAAGTGCTGGGGGTAGGTACGCCGGGGATCGGTCGGATAGCCCGCCGCGGGCACCCCGTCGCGGCGTGAGCTGCCGGGCGGCCGGGCCCAGCGCATGAGTTCGAGGACGAACAACCGGTTCTGCGACTGCACGTCCTGGGCGGCGCCGGTCAGCGCGGCGAGCACCCGCGCGGAGGCGTCCGACCTGATCGGCGTCATATGGCCGCCCTCGGCCGTCGCCTCAGCCACGAGCGCGTCGATCAGGCGGTCCGGCACCGGCAGAGCCGTGAACCCGGACCGGTGGGTCCGGCGGCGTTCGATCTCGCCGTGCAGCAGCCGAACGTGCTCGCCCGGCTCCTGCCCCGGCCGCACGCGTACGGTGGCGAGCAACAGCGGCCGCTCCGGGTCGGGGATGCGCCGCACCTCGGGTTCGTAGCCGAGCGCGAGCAGCGTGATCCGCACGTTGAACAGCGCGGCGCCACAACTGATCATCAGCTGTCGGCCCGTGGGGTCGGAAACCCGCAGCTTCCTGTCGGGGTCGGCGCGCAGGGAGATCTCGTCGCCGGAGACACCGAACGACCAGGGCTGGGTGTTGTGGATCGAGGGGGCCCACAGCGCCGCCTCCACCGCGGCCTTCGCCGCCTGCGCGATCTCTTCCGTCCGAGTCTTCACGATCTTCTCCCCAGGGTGCTCGGTCACAGCAACGGCGGGGCGATGAGCAGGTCGTCCACGAGGAAGGCGACATCGGCGTCCACCTCGACGACGCCCTCGACCCGGCGTACGGCGTGCAGCAGCGGCTTGATGTCCGACCTGCGGGGCACCTGTCCCTTGATCGTCACCACGCCGCCCGAGACGGTGAATTGAAGGTCGTCGGGGCCTGAGTTCAGCCGAGCGGTGATCTCCTCGATGTCGGCCAGGATGTCCTCCGCCGGACGGACGAACACGCGCAGCAGGTCGCCCTGATGAACCGTCCCCACGATCCGGCCGGTCATGGTGTCGATCACAGGCAGCTGCTTGATGCGGTTGCGGTGCATCAGCCGGGCCGCGTCCCGTACGGATGTGCCGCCGGTGACCGTGATCGCGGGACGCGTCATGATCTGACCGGCCTTCGTGCCCGACGCCTTGCGGCGCTCCTCACGCCTGTGGGGGCCGTCGAAGGCGCCCTCGCCCGGGTCGATCTCCTTCAGGAGGATGTCGTCCTCCGACACCACCCCGACCGGGCGCCGGTCGGCGTCGACCACCGTGACCGCGCCCACCTTGAACCGCTGCATGGTGGTGACAAGGTCGGCGAACGACGCGTCCATCGGCACCGCGATGGCGACCCTGCCCATGACATCCTTCACCTTCGCCGTCATGACGACGCCTCCCATCTCCTCACTGCCAGCGTGCCTCGCGGCGTCTTTCCAGGTCAGCGGTGAAGGTCCTGACCACCCGGGACTTTCGGCCACCCGTCGCGCCGTCCGGACAGGGCAGGGCCAAGGGCCCCGCCGGCAGGGACGTCCGTCCCTTCGCAACCGCTCCGTACGGCGATGCGATGGAAGGGGGAACGGAAGACGGCCCGGAAGGAGCGGATCATGCACATGAAGGTGCGGGACGTCATGACCAGCGAGGTCGCCTCCGTCAACGGCAGCACGCCGTTCAGGGACGTGGCCGAGGTGCTCATCGCACACGAGGTCAGCGCGGTGCCCGTCGTCGACGGCGAGGGCCACGTCGTCGGCGTGGTCTCCGAGGCCGACCTGCTGCGCAAGGAGGAGTTCCGCGAGCAGTTCTACCGCGAGGGCTACCGGCCGCCGCTCCGCGCCCGCCTGCGCGAGGCCGTGGGACACGGCGCCGGCAGGAGCCAGGAGCGAGCGCGTGGGGTGACCGCCGCCGAACTCATGTCCGCCCCCGCGGTCACCACCCGTCCGTACACGAGCGTGGTCAGCGCCGCGCGCCTGATGAATCGGCACGGGGTCAAACGCCTGCCCGTCGTGGACGACGAGGGCGTGCTCGTGGGCATCATCAGCCGCCACGACCTGCTCAAGGTCCTCGCCCGCGCGGACGCCGACATCGCCCGTGAGGTACGCGAGGACATCATCGGCAACTGCCTGTGGGCCGATCTGTCGGGCGTCGAGGTGTCGGTGTCGGAAGGCGTCGTGACGCTCACCGGCGCCCTGGAGCGCCGCTCGCAGTCGCGGGTGCTCACGCGGATGGTCGAGCGGACCAACGGCGTGATCGGCGTCGTTGACCGTCTGGAGTGGAAGGAGGACGACGTCGGCCCCTGGGAAGAGGCCTGATCGCCCCAAGAACGGCCGGGGCGCTCCGATGTGCCGCCGGGCCGCTCCCCAGCCTGCGGCGGCTCACGTCCGGGCTCATGCCCGTGACCACCGCGTTTTGGTGGGGTGGTGGTAGGTGAAGGCCCAGCGGTCTTTGCCGGTTGTGCGGCGGGTGTAGCGCTCGGGGTGCTGGTAGCGGTCGCGGTTGTGGAACTGGCAGGCCGGGCCGAGCAGCTTCAGGTCCGTGAGCCCGCCGGTGCTCCAGTTGTCGGCGTGGTCGATCTGGCACATGGTCGCGGGCAGGGGGCAGCCGTCGATCCAGCAGGTGGCGTAGCGGGCGAAGACCGCCCGCCGCTGGGCCGGGGTGGCCAGCCTGACTTTTCGGCCCATGTCGAGGACCTGCCCGTCGGCGTCCATGACCAGGCGTACCAGGGTGGAGGTGCGGGCCAGGCGGTGCACGCCGGAGACCGGCAGCACCTGCCCCGTGGCCAGCAGCAACCCCGGCGCCCTGCCCAGCAACGCCCCCGGCCATGTTTTTGCCCCCGGACCCAGCCCTGTCGCCGGCCCTTGCTCCGAGTCTGCCCCCGGCCCTGGCACCGGCCCTGCGCCCGGCTTATGAGGGCCCGGCTTATGAGGGCCCGGGTCATGGGAGCCCGGGTCATGGGAGTGCTGCCCGCCGCGCACGTCGCCGTGGGCGTCGGGTGTGCCCAGCCCATGCCGGGATCCCCCCGCGGGCCGAGGCCCGGCGTGGGCGTGACGGGCAGAAGCGCCCCACGCAGGAGGATCCGGCGGTTGCCACTCATCCCAGCGCGACCTACCCGACCGTGACTCGCTCTGCTGTGACTCACGCTGTCGTGACTCGCTCTGCTGTGACTCGCTCTGCTGTGACTCGCGCTGTCGTGGCTTGCTCTGCTGGGGCTCGCTCGACCGCGCCTTCTCCGGCCGAGCCTCCTCCGACTGCGTCCCCTCGGGCTGTGTCCCTTCCTGCTGCTTGCTTTCCGGCTCGTTGCCCTCCGACTGCGCGTATTCGGCCGCGTCACCGAGTCCAGCGGCACCGGCACCCGGAGCGACCGCGTCCGTTCCTTCGGCCTCGCCGGAGGCAGAGCACACCGCCTCCTCGGCGGGCTCGATGAGCCCGGCGGGTCCCACGGACTCGACTGGCTTGATGAGCTCGAAAGCGGCCGACTCAGGGGCGGCCGACTCAGGGGCGGCAGGCTCGGGCTCTGCAAGCTCGGGGGCGGCGGGCTCGGTAGTCTCCGTGCGATCGCAAAGGTCATCACCCCGGCCGGCAGCGTCAACGACGTCAACGCCACCGGCGTCATCCGCGCCACTCGCGTCATCCGCGTCAGCGGCGTCGTCCACGCTGCCGGTCTCCCCGGCCTTCTCCGCGTTCCGGCCGCCCTCGGGGCCCAGGACGTTGTCGGCGTCTGCGGTGTCTTCGGCGTCCTGAGTGTCCGGGCGGCTGCCGAGATCCTCGGTGTTGCTGGCGCCAGCGTCCTCGGGCTGGTCGTCCTGGTCGCCCTGGTCGCCCTGGTCGCTCTGGTCGGGGACCGGGGCGGGGGCTGCGGGGTCGGTGGCGGTGTCGGTGGCGGTGTCGGTGACCGGGTCGGCGGGGAGGGACTCGGCGTTGACCAGTACCAGAAGCTCAGCGACGATCTTCTGCTCCAGCAACGCGATCAACGCATCGGCCTGACGTACCCGCAGCGGCCGGTCATCACCCTCCGCCCGGGGCCGGGCATAGGCATCCAGCAACGCCCGCAACCGGGCGGCCGCCTCACGAGGCAGATAAAACTCCCCCTCCAGCCCACCCCCCTTACCCGGACGAACCCGCAGAAACCGCCGCCCGTAATCGGCCCGCTCATCACGCTCGTCCCCATCAGGGTCCAGCACCGCCCGCAGATACCGGCCCGCCCTGGCCACCTCCGCCGGCCCCGCCCGGCCCGCCAACTCCAACAAAATCGGCTCAGCCAGCCCCACCTGCTCACCGGTCAGATGCTCGGTAGCCATACAGATGGCCTCCACCACCCCCGCCGACAACCCCCCGCCCGCAAACGCCTCCCGCACCCGCGGCAACCGCGCCAACTGCACGCCCAACGTCAGCAGCCGGCCCGCCCCCGCCACACTCAACCCACCCGCGGTACGCAACCAACTGCGGGTCGAGGCATGCCCATGCTGCCTAGCCTGCCCCGCCCGATGCACCCGCCCCACCCGATCCGCCAACGCCGACGTGATCCGATCCCGCACGAACAACAGGTCCTCTGCCTCGGCCAGGCAGACGCCGGCATCGTCCGCAACCGGAGCCAGCGCCAACGCCTGCGCCGACTCCCGCAACGAGGCCACCAACACCCACGACGACCGGACCCCCGACGACCGGCCCCGGCCCCGACCCGCACCACCACCGACATCCCCGACAGACCCGGCAGACCCGGCACCAGCCGAACCAGCCGAACCAACCCCGGCACCACCGCTACCGGCGGCACCAGCGCCATCGGGACCCGCGGCACCACTGAAACCAGCCGCGGAAGCGGCCCCGGAATCGTCGCCAACAGGACCGGCGGCATCTGCCGCGCCAGCCCTGGCAGGACCGGCGGCACCAGCACTTCCGGCACCGGAACTGGCACCACCCGCGCCAGGGGCACCAACGACAGTGGCCGCAGGCCCGCCATCAACAACACAGCCGCCATCCTCAGCAGCGCCAGCCCCACCAGCCGCACCGGCCGCACCCGCCGCACCCGCCGCACCGGCCCGGACAGCATCCAGCCCGCCGGTATCCGTGCCGCTGCCCCTGCCAGCGACGTCCGTAGCGGCACTTACGGAGGCGCTTACGGTGGCGGCACCGTTCAAACCGCTACCGGGGGCGCGGTCACCGGCCGGGTTGTTCGCCACATCGGCCGCGCTGTCGTCGGCTGGGGCGTCATCGGGCGGGCCGTCGAATGTGCTGCCGGACCGCCGTATTCCCGGTTCGACAATAGGAAACCAGCCGCCAAGGGAGTCGTCGCGGGCAAGGGAGCCTTCGGACGAACACAAAGGGGAATCGGCGGTCAAGCGGTCCCACCAGTCGCCGTCGGCTCTATCCGAACGACGAGGGCGGCCAGGATCGAGAATCGGCGACTCCATGACACCCCCTCACATTCATTCGAACGCCTGTATGAATTCTCCCACGCACCAATCGCCCCACTCAAGCGCGGAGCCGAATTACATGGAGTCACAGGCGGAAACGCAATTAGTGCTATAAGCCTTCAATTCACCGCGTTCACTCGGCGGCTTCCGCACCCCGGGTCGTCGGCGGGGCCGGCAGGCCGTCGCACGACCCGGCGGCCCACCGGCCCGACAGTCCGGGGGCCGACGACCCGGCGGCGCGACGGACCTCGAGAGCTCACCGACTTCGCGCATGCCGAGAAGGCACGGCGCTCCCGCAGGAGGTCTCACTTGTCCAGCCCTCCGAGCCTGGCGGCGTTCGCCACTCGCCTCCGCCGAACGGACCGGAGGACCCCGGCCGGGCCGGATCACAAAATTTTCGCTGCGGGTGGCGAACGCCGCGATGCGAGCTATCACCTGCGACGATGCCGAGGCGACCGGCCCAGCCACATCGGCACGGCAGGGGTGATTTCCGGAAAAGGTGGTTTCCGCTCTCCCGTCGGCGGTAGCGAAGTAAGAGACCGACCAAGCGAGAGACAAGGAGAAGCACGTGATCACTCACGAGCAGATCCCCATGGTGCTCGACAACCCGGTCCACGACCTCAACGGCGACAAGATCGGCGAGGTCGCGCAGGTATTCCTGGACGATGCGACAGGACGGCCGAAGTGGCTCTGCGTCAAGACTGGACTTCTCCACACCAAGGAGACCTTCGTCCCGCTCCACGACGCGAACCTGACGGCCGGTCATGTCGAGGTCCCGTACGCCAAGGAGCACGTCAAGAACGCGCCTGACGTGGACCTGGACGCCGACGGACACCTGTCCGCCGAACAGGAGCGTGAGCTGTACCGTCACTACGACATGGGCTGGGACGCCGCCTGGGAGCGTGCCAACCAGCCCGACAGCCTCACCGGGTGGGCCGCCAGCGGTGGCCGGCACGAACGCGAACGCCTGGAGACCGGGATCGGCGATCCTGCCGACTACGCCGTGACCCGCGGCGGGGAGCGGTACGGCACCGACGACCCCGCGCTCAGTTCCATGGATCGGCTGGACGCCGACATCCCCGGTACGCGCCCGGGCGAGCCTCTGGCGCCGCGGGACCCGGAGACACGGTCCGGGGAGCTGTTCGGCCGGGGAGACCCCTCGGTTTCGTCGAGCGAGCGATACGGAACCGAGGATCCGGCGGCCCGGTCGCAGGAACGGTTCGGCACGGGCCACCCGGTGACGCGGTCAGGCGACCGGTTCGTGACCGATCCGGAGGCGCGTGATCAGGGCGTCCGCCGCCGGGACGTGCCCGACCCGGACGAGCGGCTGTAACTCGGGGCACCGCTCGTCACCAGCCCCGTTGCCCCGGTGTGCCTCCGCCGCCGGGGCAACGGCGTGCCCGGCAGACGGACGCACGACGGAACCCGGAAGGCGAACCCGGAAGGCGAACCCGGAAGGCGGCCGCATAAGGCGACCCGGAAGGCGAAGGAGAACGAGAACGAGACGGCGGCTCAGTGCTTGTCGTCGTCGATGACCTCGCCGTGCACCACGCGGCCGCGGCCCGCACCGGAGGTCCCGCCGACGCCGTCCACGCCGTCGACGCCCGCTCCGCCGAACCCTGCCCCGCCGAACCCTGCCCCGCCGAACCCTGCCCCCCCGAACCCTGCCGTACGGTCGAAGAGCGGCGCGTACGGCGAGCGGGCGGCCAGTGAGCGCACGCGGCGGCCGAGGAACCACGACAGCCAGCGCCGGGCGATCGGCCGGGTGAACGGCAGGATCGCGAAGAATCCGAACACGTCGCTCAGGAAGCCGGGGGTCAGCAGAAGAGCACCGCCGGCGACGATCATGGCCCCGTCGATGAGTTCCTTGTCGGGCATGCGCCCCGACTCGATGGCCGTGCGCAGCGCCGCCCATGCCCGCCGCCCTTCGCGGCGCACCAGCCAGGCACCGAGGACGCTGTCGGCGATGAGCAGGGCGACCGTCTCCCACCCGCCGATCACGGACCCGACCCGGATCAGAAACCAGATCTCCAGGACGGGAACCAGGAGGAACCCGAGGAACAGCCCGATCCGCACCATGTCTTGCCCCACTCACCCCGGCAGTCGTACGTCTGCGTCAACGCTCACGCGGTCGCTGGGGTTCCTGTGGATCGCGCCTATCGCCTTGGGCGAAACCGGTCGGCGTACCCGGTGACGCCCCAGACGGCCACGCGCCAGAAGGCCTCAAGGATGATCTTCCGGCTCATCTTGCTGGTGCCCACGGTGCGCTCGACGAAGGTGATCGGCTTCTCGACCACCCGCAGGCCCTGCCGCACCGTGCGGAGCGTGAGGTCCACCTGGAAGCAGTAGCCCTGCGACTCGACGTCGTCCAGCCCGATCTTCTCCAGGGTGGCCGCGCGGTAGGCCCGGAAGCCCGCCGTGGCGTCGGACACCGGGATGCCGAGCACCAGGCGGACGTAGGTGTTGGCGCCCCGCGAGAGCAGCTCACGCGAGAACGGCCAGTTGACGGTCTTGCCGCCGGGGATCCAGCGGGAGCCGATGGCCAGATCGGCGCCGTGGCCCACCGCGTCGAGCAGCTTGTGCAGCTCCTCCGGCTGGTGGGAGCCGTCGGCGTCCATCTCCACCAGCACGTCGTAGCCCTCGGCCAGGCCCCAGCGGAACCCGGCGATGTAGGCCGCGCCCAGCCCCTGCTTGCTCGTCCGGTGGAGGACGTGGACGTGGTCGTCCGCCTCGGCCAGCTCGTCGGCGATCCTGCCGGTGCCGTCGGGGCTGTTGTCGTCGGCGACGAGCAGGTGGACGTCGGGCAACGCCTCCCGAAGCCTGCGCGTGATCATCGGCAGGTTCTCGCGCTCGTTGTACGTCGGAACGATCACCAGCACCCGTCCCGGGGTCTGCTCCATCAGCTCTTCCTCCGCCCAGAGATGGCCGCCACCGTCGCTCCGGCTCCCATGAGTATCAAAACCCACTCCGGCAGCGCACCTACCTCGGCCGCCACCGTGTTCTTCGTCCTGACCGGGACATCCACGACGTTCATCCCCGCCACCAGCTCGCCGGTGTGCCAGCCGACCCGGCCGTCCGGCGCGACGTACGCCGAGATGCCCGTGGTCGCCGCGGTGACGACCGCCCGGTTGAACTCCACCGCCCGCAGCTGCGACATCGCGAGCTGCTGCGGCGGCAGGTTGGTGAGCGCGTAGCTCGCGTTGTTGGTCTGCACGACCAGCGGGGTGCCGCCCGCCAGCACGGTCTCGCGCACCGTGCTGTCGAACGCCACCTCGTAGCACTCGACGGTGCCGATCGTCACCGGCCCCATCCGCAGCGCTCCCGGCTTGTTGCCCGCGACCGACTGGCGGCCGACCAGGTTGGCCCGCGACGACAGCGCGAGGAACAGATCCTTCATGGGCGTGTACTCGCCGAAGGGCACGAGCCGCCGCTTGTCGTAGTACGCGCCGGGGCCGGTGACCGGGTCCCAGACCACACCGCGGGTGGCCCGCTTATCGGTGCCGATCTTGACCACCGCGCCGACGAGGACGGGCACGCCGATGTCCTTCACGGCGGAGTCGATCGTCTGGCGGGCGAACGCGCTGCTGTAGGGGTCGATGTCGGTCGAGTTCTCCGGCCACACCACGATGTCGGGCCGCTGGAGCTTCCCGGCGCGCACGGCCTCGGCCATCCGGTGCGTCTCGTCGGCGTGGTTGCGCAGCACGACGGCGGGCTCGTCGCCGAGGAAGTACATTCCCCGCCCAGGGACGTTCCCCTGGATGACACCGATCCGCACTGTCCTGCCCTCGTCGCCGGGCCGGGGCACGACCAGCCCCAGCACCGGTACGGCTATCGCGGCGAGGAGCGTTCCGGCAACCACCCGGTCGGCCCGCCATCTCGGCGGACGCCGGGTGACCAGCGCGGCGAGCAGCATCCCCGTGAGCGCGACCGTGAAACTTACAAGCGGGGCGCCGCCCAGCGCGGCGAAGCCGGTGTACGGCGACTCCCCCTGGCTGAAGGCCAGCCGCGCCCAGGGGAAGCCCCCGACGGGGAACAGTCCCCGGGCCCATTCCTGCACCACCCACAGGCAGGCCACCCAGAGCGGCCACAGGCGCAGCCGCATGACGAGGACGGCGACACAGGCCAGCGCCGCCCAGAACAGGCTCTCGACGCCTGCCAGGGCCAGCCAGGCGTCGTCCCCGATCGGGCGGACCCAGGCCAGCGTCGGCAGGAGGAACGCCAGCCCACCGGCGTACCCGAGCCAGGCGGCCCGCCGCACCCGGGTGCCGCGGATCGCGAGGGCGAGCAGCGACAGGCCCACCGGGGCGCAGAACCACCAGCCGAGGGGCGGGAAGGCGAGGTAGAGCACCAGGCCCCCCGCGACGGAGGCGACGAGGCGGATCAGCGCGCCCGGCACCCGCGGCCCGGGCGCCGCGACGGCGGCCGGCTCCGCGTCCTGTGCCGTCTTCAATGCCACGGGACAGTTTCTCCTCGCGTATCGCTGGTTCTGACGCACGACATCATCACAGGTGAGAGTCGCAGACAGCGGCGCAAGCCGCCAAACCGTCTCCGCCACTCTACGGGTGGCGCGCAAAGGCGATCACGCGGGTGAGAAGGGAAGGGGGCCCGGGCGGCCCTTCGGACCGGTTCCGTCCCGTCGGCGGCGGGCGCGGAGCTCCGTTGTCTACTGGGTGCCCGGGCCCCTCCTGGGTCCAACCCCCCGGCCGGCTGGGGTGCCCCGCCTCGGCGGGACGCCGCCCTGCGCCTGGTGTGCTGACGGTGTCACGCTCCGTCATCGACGCAGAGGTCGGCGGCGCCATAGAGCGGCCAACCGGTCAGTCCCGTGCTGGACTGCGCAGCAAACTACCGACCTCAGCGCAGATGTCAACCGCGTCCCGATCAGCGGAAATACCACGTTTCCGCAGGTGGGAGCGGTAGCCCGTTCAGCGCCGTTTCAGGCCGTTCAAGACGTCGGGCAGCTCCTCCGTGTGGACGACGCCGAGGCGGCTGGTGGCCCGGGTGAGGGCGACGTAGAGGTCGCTCGGCCCCCGCGGCGACTCACGGAGGATCCTGCCCGGCTCGACCACGATCACCGAGTCGAACTCCAGCCCCTTGGCCTCGGTCACCGACAGCACCGCCACCGGCGCGTCCAGGGCGGCAGGGCCCGGCCCGGTGGCCGCGCCGGGCACGGCGGCCCCGACGATCTCCCCGATCTCTTCGATCGTCCCCGCCGGGGCGATGACCACGAGGCGGCCCTCCTCCACGACTTCCGAAGCGACCACCGGGCCCGCCTCCGCGACGGAGGCGACCCGCAGGGCCCACGGCCGCTCACCGGTCTCCCGCACCGACTCCGGTGCCTTCAGGCCGGGGCCGACCAGTTCGAGCACGCGGGCGGCGATCTCCATCAGCTCCGCCGGGGTGCGGTAGTTGACGCTGAGGTGCTCCTCACGCCAGCGGCCCGCGACGTACGGATCGAGGACACGCGCCCAGCTCGCCGCCCCCGCGGCGGAACCCGTCTGCGCGATGTCGCCGACGATCGTCATGGATCGGCCCGGGATGCGCCGCATGACCATCCGCCAGGCCATCTCGGACAGCTCCTGGGCCTCGTCCACGATCACGTGCCCGAAGGCCCACGTGCGGTCCCTGGCGGCCCGCTCGGCCGTGGTGAGATAGGTCTCCTCGGCCTGCTGCCGTTCGGCGAAGCGCTCGGCGTCCATGATGTCGGCGAGGCCGGTCAGTTCCAGCACCTCCCGGGCGTAGGCGATGCGCTCCTCGCGTTCCTGCTCGGCCCGGCGCGCCGCCCGCAGCACGCCCTCGTCGATGTCGCCCAGCAGGTCGGCGGCCTCGTCGAGCAGCGGCACGTCGGCCACGCTCCACCAGTTCTCCCCCGCTCTGGGCGGCTCGCGCAGCAGCACGCCGCGCTCCCGTTCGCCCAGCCCCGCCGCGGCCATCCGATCGTGATCCGTGAACAGGCCGATCAGCAGCTGCTGCGGCGTCAGGTACGGCCACAGCCGGTTGAGCGCCACCCGCACCGGCTCCTCGGTGCGCAGGTCCTCACGCAGGTCGGCGAAGTCGGCGTCGTCCAGCGCGCCGCGGCCCAGGTGGCGGGCCGCCTGCCGGGTGAGCACGGTCAGCAGGTGCCGGATGAAGACGGCCCTGGCCTGGTTGTGCGGACGGCGCGAGCGGCCGGCCTTCGACCGGGCCGCCTCCAGCGTCTGCCGGTCGAGCTTCAGCGTGAACTTGTCGAGCTTGATCTCCACGGGCGTGCGCGGCATCCGCTGGCGGTCGCGTACGGCCCGCGCGATCACGTCGGCCATCGCGATCCGGCCCTTGACCGCGGCGGCCTCCGGCGGATCCTCCCGCGACGCGGTGACGCCCGGGTACAGCTCGCCCACGGTGGACAGCAGCACGTCGGTCTCGCCGAGCGACGGCAGCACCTGCTCGATATAGCGCAGGAAGGTGGGGTTGGGCCCGAGGATCAGCACGCCCCTGCGTTCCAGCCGCTCACGGTAGGTGTAGAGGAGGTAGGCCGCGCGATGCAGGGCCACCACGGTCTTACCCGTGCCCGGACCGCCCTGGACGACGAGCACGCCGTTCAGGTCGCTTCGGATGATCTTGTCCTGCTCGGCCTGGATGGTCGCCACGATGTCGCGCATGCGACCGGTGCGCTTCTCGCCGAGCGCCGCCAGCAGGGCCGCCTCGCCGTTGAGTGAGGCCCGGTCGGCGTCGGTGAGGCTGTCGAAGTCGAGCAGGTCGTCGTCGATCGCGGTGACCCTGCGGCCCCGCGTGTGCAGGTGGCGCCGCCGGGTGACGCCCATCGGGGCGGCCGGGGTGGCCCGGTAGAACGGCTGCGCCACCGGGGCCCGCCAGTCGATCAGAAGCCGTTGCTGGTCATCGTCCGACAGGCCGATGCGGCCGATGTACAGCCGCTCGCCCTCGGCGTGATCGAGCCGGCCGAAGCACAGGCCGTTCTCCACGGCCCACAGGCGGGCCAGGCGCTGGGCGTACATGCCGGCGAAGGAGTCGCGCTCCGAGCGGTTCTGATGGGTTCCCGAGGCCCCCTGGGCCAGCACGGCGTCGAGCTGCCCGCGCGTGCGCTTCCGCAGCACGTCGAGGCGCTCGTACAGCGCGGCGACGTACTTCTGCTCCCGGGCCAGCTCACCCGGCGAAGACTCTGGCATAGGCCGCCAGATTCTACGTGCCGTCGGGCTCTTGTCCCGCATCGGGCGCCGCCCGATCACCCATGTGGTCACAGGTGCGGTCACAGATGGATCTCGGGGCCCGGCCTGTCCAAGCCGGCCGCCGCGCAGCGGCTCGCCCGGCTCGGCGTCAGGTGGTGCTCAGCCCTCGGCGGCGTCCGCTTCCGGCTCCTTCTCGATCACTGGGGAGCGGTAGTCGTAGGGCGTGCTGAGAACGACGGTCGTGCGCGTGCTGACGTTGGCCGAGGCGCGGATCTGCTGGAGGAGCTCCTCCAGTGCGAGCGGGGAGGCGACGCGGACCTTGAGGATGTAACTTTCATCACCGGCGACGCTGTGGCACGCCTCGATGGCGGTCAGATGACTGAGCCGTTCCGGCGCGTCGTCGGGCGCGGAGGGGTCGATCGGCTTGATCGAGACGAACGCCGTCATCGGAAGACCGATCTCGTCGTAGTCCACGAGAGCGGCGTATCCGCGGATGACACCGCGCTTTTCCAGCCTGCGTACCCGCTGGTGCACGGCGGAGACCGACAGCCCGGTCTCCTTGGCCAGATCGGTGAAGCTCATCCGGCCGTCAGTCGCCAGCAGGGTGACGATTCGGCGATCGATCTCCTCCACGCCAGCAACGGTAGCGCCGCCGGAGAGTGTCTCGTCCCGAAGCCACCGAATTGCCGACTTCGCAGGAATGTCAGTGGGCCTGGCTAGCTTGCGACCATCGCCGAGACCGGAGGTCGACTGATGTATCGACAGGGAGACGTGTTGATCGTGCCCGTGACGGAGGAGTCGGTGCCGCGCGGGCTGCGGCCGGTGCCGCGCGACCCGCGCGGGAGGCTGGTGCTGGCGGAGGGCGAGGCGACCGGGCACTGCCACGCGATCCCGGGCCCGGGAACGCTGTATCCGGGGTTCCTGCACCTGCCCTCGGGAGGACGCCTCGTCCACGAGGAGCACGACCCGATCCCGCTGCCGAAGGGCTGGTTCCGGGTGATCCGCCAGCGGGAGTACGTGCCCGGCTCGTTCCGGACGGTGGCCGACTGATGGGCCGGCTGATGGAGACCCTGGCCTGGGAGCAGGTGGCCTTCGGGACCGGTGTGGGAGACCACGACGAGGCGCAGGCGGGGGTGCGGCTGGCCTACCGCGAGGCGGGCCTGCGCGAGCCGGAGGTGATCGTACGGCTGGCCTCCCCCGCCGCCGGGGCGATCGCGGCGGTGTGGCTGCTCGGCACCGACGAGGTCCGGGCGGCGATGGAGGAGGTCGGCTTCGGGCGGCTGCGGGCCCTCGACGGCATCGACCCCGGGGTCTCGGTGCGGTACGAGGTCCGCACCGTGCCCTGGGAGAGCGCCAGGGCTGAGGCGAGCGCCGAGGCCGGGCCCGCCGGCTGGGCCCGGTTGTGGGAGGAGACGGGCGGGCTGCTGTGGCCGCGCGTCGACCGGCTGGTCACCGAGATCCGCAGGGCCATCGGCGACCTCGGCGGAGACGTGCTGCGCCAGGCGACGCTCGACGCGGTGCTCGGCCAGCACGACGCGCCCTGGCTGTCGGCCTTCGAGTGCATGGAGGGGCTGAAGCGGGTCGCGCGGCACGCGGGCTGGTGGTGGCCGTACGAGCGGGTCGCGATCGTCACCGACCGTCCGGTGGAGCTGCACCTGGACGACGCGGGGCGGCTGCACAGGGCCGAAGGCCCGGCCCTGTCGTACGCCGACGGCTTCACGCTGAACGCCTGGCACGGGATGCCGGTCCCCGCGGGGTTCGGCGCGACCATGGCCGCGCTCACCCCCGAGCGCATCCGCGCGGAGGAGAACGCCGAGCTGCGCCGGGTCATGCTGGAGCACTTCGGCCTCGACCGCTACCTCGCCGAGTCGGGCGCCCGGCCGCGGCACTCGGACGAGACCGGCGTCCTGTGGCGGATCGACCTGCCGGGCGACGAGCCGGTGGTGATGGTCGAGGTGGTCAACTCGACGCCCGAGCCGGACGGCACCCGGCGCACCTACTTCCTGCGGGTCCCGCCGTGGGTGACCAGGGCACGCCAGGGGGTGGCGTGGACCTTCGGCGTGCGTGAGGAGGACTACCACCCCGAGCGGGAGACCTGACCCCACGCGGCCGGGATGCGTTCCAGGACCCCGCCGAGGAAGACGTCGTAGAGGCCGAGTGGCTCCAGGTGGACGTACCCGATGTGGCAGTCGCAGACGGGCAGCGGGCACGCGCGGGGCCGCAGGGCGGGCCGGTACGAGCCGTCGTAGAGGTTGCCCAGCACCTCCGGCACGAAGTGGCAGCGCCTGACCGTCCCGTCGCCGTCCACCGAGATCACGCTGTCCCCGGTGCGGCACGGCAGGCCCAGGCTGCGGTGCGCGTGCCTGCTGTGGCCGAACAACGGGTCGACGGCCGTCCAGTCCGCGGCCTCGGCGTCGCTGTAGACCCGGCCCTCCTGCGCGTTGACCCACAGGTAGGTCTCGGGCGGCAGGTCCGCCCGGAGCCTGCGGGCGTCGGCCAGATGCGCGGGATCGCCGACGATCCCGACGCTGTGCCGTACGGGCAGCGAGCGGACCTTGGGCAGGAACCGCTCGTAGGGCACCTGCGTGGGGTGGTAGGTCACCCACAGCGCCGCCCGGTCCGACGCCTCCGCCAGCCAGCCGGTGCGGCAGCTCAGGTTCGTCTGGATCGCCACCCGCCGCACGTTGTCCAGCCAGGACAGCCGCACCAGCGCCTCGCGGTACCAGGACCGCACCAGCCCCTCACCCCACGGGGTGAACAGCACCGAGATCTCGGCGTCCTGGGCCGCCACCCACGCCGTGAACCGCTCCAGGGCGGCCCGGTCGGCGCGCAGCTGCTGCGGGGTGTCCCTGCGCTTGGCGAACGGGCAGTAGCCGCAGTCGTAGTCGCAGCTCGCCAGCGGTCCCCGATAGAGGATGGTCAGCACGCGGCGTATCCCTCCATGAGCGCCCTCACCCGCGGCGAGAACAGCGCGGGGCCGATGGCGTCGGAGTGGGCGAGCCCGTCGGGGGTCGGGCGCACGGCGGACGCGTCCGCCGTCAGCCAGCCCGGGAACCGGTCGAGCAGGGGGAAGTCGTCGAGCACGTCGGTGCCGAACCTGGACCGGTAGAGGTCCCGCGACAGTCCCTCGGTCCGCAGCAGCGACTGGATGAGGTGCCGTCTCCTGCGCTCCTCCTCGTCCAGCGCGAACCCCACGTTGGCCACGCCGAAGTCGTCGCGCCGCACGTAGTCGTCGATGATCGCCCGCACGTGCCGGGCCCCGACCGCGTACTCGAAGGAGTGGTGCAGCGTGCTCGTGTAGGACCTGGCTCCGCAGCCGAGGCCGGCCATGCCGTCGGTCTGGCAGCAGTAGTCCGTGGCGGCGTCCGGGCCGGGCAGCCGGAACATCCGCATGGACACCTGTTCGTACCCCGCGTCGAGCAGGTGGTCGCGGCCCTGGCGGTACAGCTCCATCCGCTGGTCGTCCCAGGCACGGCCCTGCTTTCCGAGCCCGGTGAGCGGCCGGACGTACAGCGGGTAGAGGTACAGCTCCTCCGGCTTCCACGTCAGCGCGGCGTCCAGCGAGTAGTGCCAGGAGTCCGGCGTCTGCCCGTCGATGCCGTAGATCAGGTCGATGTTGAGGGCCGCGCTGCCCGACGCGCGGATCGCGTCGAGCGCGGCGTCCACCTCCGCGCGCTTCTGCGGCCGTACGGCCGCGCGGGCCTCGGCGTCCACGAAGCTCTGCACGCCGATCGAGATCCGGCTCGCGCCCCGCTCGGCCAGCACGGCCAGCCGGTCGGGCGTGGCGGTGGCCGGGGAGGTCTCCACCGACAGCGGGATCTCCCGCAGGTCGACGCCCATCGCCTGCTCGGTGAGGTCGAACAGGCGGGTCAGCTCCCGGGCGTCCAGATAGGTGGGCGTGCCGCCGCCGAAGGCGGCCGTCGTGAAGCGCGGCTCGTCCAGGGCGGCCCGCACGGCTCGCGCCTGCCGTTCCAGGGCGTCCAGGTAGGCGCCGATGAGGCCCTCCGGAGCGCCGGTGCGGGTGAACAGGTTGCAGAACCCGCACCGCATCTCGCAGAACGGGATGTGGACGTACAGCGCGCCCGCCCGTTCCCCCGCCCAGACCTCGCTCAGGGCCGGGCGCGGATCGAGCGGCCGGTAGGCGGTCTTGTGCGGGTAGGCGTAGACGTAGCCCTCGTAAGGCGTCAATCGTGCTCCCCATCGGGATTTGCCAGGATGAACTCGGCGTAGGGCACCGTCCAGACGACCTCGTGGCCGACGCGGTGCCCGACGTGCCCGTCCTCGCCGTACGCCGTGCCGTGGTCGGAGCAGACGATGACGAGGCAGGGCCGGCGCATCAGCGCGTACAGCCTGCCGATGTGCCGGTCGACGTATTCGAGCGCGGCGGCATGGGTGTCCGGGCCGTCCCCGGTGGCGCCGGGCAGGTAGAAGTGGTTGGGCTGGTGCAGCGCCGACACGTTGACGAACAGGAAGACCGGCCGGTCCCGCCGGGCCAGCACCTCCTCTGCGCGGTCGATCTGCCGTTCCAGCGAATGAGGGCCGGTCACCCCGAACTCCGGCTCCCAGTGGCTCTCCGCGAACAGCCCGGGCAGCGCCGAGCCCAGCGGAGTCAGCTTGTTGAAGAACCCCACTCCGCCGATGCACACCGTGTGGTAGCCGGCGCGGGCGAGCCCGGTGGGCAGGTCGGGCGCGTCGAACACCCAGGTGCCCGCCCCGGTCGTCTCGCTGCCGGGGAAGGTCGCGGCGAACGGGCGCGGGTGCGGCCCCGGTGTGACCGGCGTGGGCAGGAACCCCGCGAAGATCGCGGCGTGCGCGGCGTAGGTGAAGCTGCCGGGGCTGTGCCGCCGCTCCCACCTCCGGCCGCCGGGCAGCAGGTGGGGCAGCCGCCCGGCGTCGGCCAGCTCGGCCGCGACGTCGTAGCGGAGCGTGTCGAGCGTGACCAGGAGGATGTCGTGGGTCCCCACGACCTCGTTCATGTCCACGGCCGGTCCAGGATCGCCTCCACCTGCTCGGCGTAGGTGTCCCTGCCGTTGCCCGCCAGGTCGCCCAGGCCGGGCAGGAGGTCGCCGAACGCGTTGACCTCCGCCACGGCCACCGACCGCCGGTCGGCCCCGACCATGAGGTCGACGCCGGCGGTCAGGCTTCCCGGGAAGCACGCGGCGGTCCGGGCGGCCACGTCGAGCACCCGCTCCCACAGGCCGGGCCGGGCCCTGACCACGCCGAGGTCGCCCCGCAGGCCGCCGAGATGCAGGTTGGTGATCGGCGTCGTGCTCGTGCGCATCACCGCGTGGGCCGGGATCCCGGCCACGGTCACGACGCGCAGGTCGAACGTCCTGCCGCCCGCCGACGCCTTCGGAAACCACCGCTCCACATGCAGCCCGTCGGGGGCGAGCGTCTCGACCAGCGCCTTCACGTCGGCCTCGTCCTCATAGGTGCGGACCCGCAGCGAGTTGCACAGCGTGCCGCCGATCCACGCCGCCGAGGTGACCGCCTTGACCCGGCCCGCGTGGGCCTGGAAGGCGACCACCCCGGAGGCCGACGAGCCGTGGGCGGGCTTGACGAACACGCGGGCCCAGCCCCGCTCCGCCATCCGCTCGCGCAGCTCGCCGTACGAGCCGGCCGCGAAGGCGGGCGGCACCGGCACCCCGGCCGCGGACAGCCGGGCGTGACAGCGGCGTTTGTCGAACATCACCGCGATCTCCTCGGCGTCCCCCAGCAGGCGGACACCGGGGAGTGCGGCGATCCTCCGCAGCCCCGCCGTGAAGGCGGCGTACCAGGCCGCGCCCCCGCCGACCCGGGTTGGGTCCCCCGTTCCGCGCAGCAGCGCGTCGATCTCGGCGTCCTCGCCCGGCGAGTCGATCCGCACGAGCGTCCCCGGCGGCAGGCCGATCTCGCCGCCGGTCAGCACGTCACGCCACGGGACCACCAGCGGTTCCGGCAGCCCCCGGGCGACGACGGCGTCGCGGAACATCGTGACCCGCCGGTCGCCGGGCACCCCGACGACGGCCAGATGGGGCGTCACTCGCCTACCGCCACGTAGCGCCAGACGTCCCCGTCCCCATGGTCCCTGGCCTTCTCCTGTTCCGACAGGTCGACCTCGACGCCCGGCAGCGCCTCGGTCACCCGGGCGACCATCGCGTCGGTGAGGAAGTGGTGGTGCAGGTCGAGCCTGTTCAGGTGGGTCAGCGGCTGCCCGCCGAGCAGGGCCTCGGCTCCGGCGTCGGTGAGCATGCCCATCGACAGGGCGAGGGACTCCAGCCGGGCGACGACCGGCGCGGAGGCCACGGCCGCCGCGATCTCGTCCTGGATCTCGCTGTCCTGCAGGCCGAGGTGGCGCAACGTCGGCAGCCGATCCCCGGACAGGATCGGCGCCAGGTCGGCGACCGTGGCGTCTCCGCCGTATTCCTGGATCCCGAGCCACAGGTCCAGGTGCTCCAGGGCGGGCAGGTCGCACGCTCCGATCGCACGCACGACCTTCGCGGGCAGCCCGCCGGTCTCGAACCGCAGCATGCGCAGCGACTCGTGCCGCACAGGACGGAGCCCCAGTCCAGTGCCGCCACGCACCTCCAGCCGCTCCAGCCGCGGGAACGCCTCCAGCAGCGAAGTCACGTCCGACTGCTGGATCCAGGAGATCTCCGCCTCGTCGGAGCTGATCGCGCCGACGAAGAGCGAACGGAGCCCGGGAAACCAGGCGGCGTTGTCCGCGAGCAGGCCGACGATCTGCTCCGACGAAGTCTCGTAGCAGTTCCCCCAGCCCCCGATCACCAGTGCCGGGACCTTGGCCGTGTCGACACGCGCCAGCAGCGCGTCGAACGCCTCCTCGATCTCGTAGTCGTCCCAGCCCGAGCTGATCCGCACCGCCACCGAAGCCGGGTCGGCGATCTCCTGCTCCTCCGGAGCGATTTCGACGATCGGCAGCCCGGCGTAGCTGTCCTCGTAGCGGTGCTGGTAGCCGAAGTAGGTGTCGTACGGGATCATGGAATGTCCTTGGCTGGGGGAACCGGCGGGTCCGTCCTACCAGACCCCGGCGACAATTCCGCGATCACGCCTCCGCGGCCAGCGCCCGTACGTCTGGGTGCATGCCGGGAGTCGCCGACACGAGGGCGGCGAGTGAGCCGAGGATCGTCACGGGCCTCGTCTTCGACGCCTCCACGGCGGCCAGGTAGCGCCAGGCCACCAGTCCGGCCACGTCGTCGCGGGCGTCCGGGTCCATCCAGGCAGTGGCGATCATCCCCAGCAGGGCGGCCTCGGTCACCCAGTCCTCCGGCCCGTACGCCAGGTCGGCCAGCACGCTCCTGCGCTCGGACTCCGCCCACGCCTGGCCGGCCCGGTGGTGGGCGATGCCGAGGCAGGCCCACGCCTGGACCTGCCTGATCCACAGCGGCACGGCCGCGGGCTCGCCGTACGGCGACAGCGGCGGGTGGACGAGCACGCCGAGCAGGTCACCGAGGGACAGGCCCGACAGGCGTACGGCGTGGTCGTAGGCGGCCGGCAGGTGCGGCCAGCGCAGCGTCGCGACGGCGGCGACGGCCTCCAGCGCCTCGCGAGACGGCGGCGGAACGGCGGCCACGGCCGTCATGCCCTCGTAGCGCCACACCCGGCGTGCCACGCTCCGCACCGGGCCGTGGCCGTACACCTCCGGCACGGTCAGCCGCGCGTCGGGCTCCGGCGCGCCGTCGATGGTCACCTCGAAGCCGGGCACGACCAGGGAGAAGGCGAGCAGCGCGCTCGGCGGTTCGGGGGCGGAGACGGTGAGCTCGCCGCCGGCCGGGACCTCCTCCTGCTCCACCAGCTGGTAGAGCACGTCGATCACCGACTCCGTCGGGCCGGGGACGCGTCCCAGCCAGAGACGCAGCGCGCAGTGCTCGCCGAGGACCGCGTCACCGTGCTCGTTGCCGGGGTCGTCGCGCAGGTGATCGGCCAGCTCCACCAGGTGCCGGACGTCCCCGTCCCGTTCGAAACGCATTCCGCAGGCCGTCGGATAGGCGTTCGCGTGCCGGGGCTCGCGCCGCAGCGCGCGCTCCACCCACTCCAGGCCCTCCTCCGGGCGGCCGCTGTCGTGCAGCATCTCGCCGATGTCGGTGTACAACGCGAGGTTCGCGGGGTCGTGCTCGAGCGCCCGCACCATGGCCCGCTCGGCCTCGGGCCACCGGCGCAGGTCGCGGTACGCGTATCCCTCGGCCAGGGCGGCCTGGAAGGACGGCGCCAGCGCGTAGGAGCGGGCGGCCAGCTCCACCGCCTCCTCGGCGTCCCCCACCCGGCGCAGGAGGAGCGAGGCCGGCCAGAGCAGCGCCGCGACGTCCGGGTGCGCGCGCAGCGCGCCCCGCACCAGGGCGACGTACGGCAGCAGCGCCTCGCGGCCGTCCTCCGGCACCGTGCCGGGCAGCCCGGAGGCCAGCAGCGAGACGAGTGAGCCCAGTTCGCCGGGCGGGATCCGCCCGGGCAGCTCGGGGTCGAGCACCCACGGCACGTGGGCCCAGCGTCCGCCCGGCTCGTGCCGCTGCACCGAGATCAGCAGGCGCAGCGCGGGCACGTGCTCGCCTCGCGCGGCCAGTGCGTGGGCGCGGGCCAGCGCGGTGCCGAGGAAGACCGGCTCCTCCAGGGGAAACAGGTCCGGCCCGCCGCCCGGCCCGGCCAGCAGCCGCGCCAGCGTCTCGTGGGCCTCGGGCAGGGCGGGATCGCAGGCCAGCGCCGCCGCGACGTGCGCGGCGGCGTGCCCGGTCTCCCCGTCCGCCAGGGCCAGGCGCGCCATGCTGACCTCGCCCTCGGCCTGGGCGCGGGGATCGTCCATGCCCTCGCCGATGTCTCCGCCCATGCCCTCGTGCGTCATACGTCCTCCGATACGGCAGTTGTGATCATCACTCTGCCAGGGCCGCGGAGAGCACGGTCGCGAGGATCAGCCGATCACGACCAGGTCCCTGGTGGTGTTGTTCATCCGCTCTCCGGCGGTCTCGCCGCACACGACGATGTCCTCGATCCGGGCGCCGTGCCGTCCGGGCAGGTAGATGCCCGGCTCGACGGAGAAGGCGAACCCGGGCGCCATCTCCTCGGTGTTGCCCGCGACGATGTACGGCTCCTCGTGCGTCTCCAGGCCGATGCCGTGTCCGGTCCGGTGGACGAAGTACTCGCCGTACCCCGCCTCCGCGATCACTTCGCGGGCGGCGGCGTCCACCGACTCGCAGCTCACACCGGGCCTGACGTGGGCGCAGGCGGCCTCCTGGGCGCGCTTGAGCACCTCGTAGTAGGCCGTGAACTCCGCCGGCGGCTCGCCCACGCAGTACGTCCGGGTGGAGTCCGAGCAGTAGCCGCTCGGCATGACGCCGCCGATGTCCACGACGACGGGCTCGCCGGGCCGGATCACCCGGTCGGTCAGCTCGGCGTGCGGGCTGGCGCCGTTCGGTCCGGACCCGACGATCACGAAGTCGACCCGGGCGTGCCCCGCGTCGAGGATCGCCTCCGCGATGTCCTTGCCGACCTCGCGCTCGGTACGACCGGCCTTGAGCAACCGGGGCACCAGACTGTGCACCGCGTCGATGGCCGCTCCCGCCTCCGCGAGCGCCGCGGCCTCGGCCGGCGACTTGCGCATCCGCAGCTCGCGCAGGACGCTCCCGGCCAGCACCTGCTCGGCTCCGGGCATGACCGCGCGGAACCGCAGCGACTGCAGCGCCCACATCCGGTCGGCGAGCCCGACCCGGGCGACCGGGCCCAGACGGCGGGCCACCTCGGCGAACGGGTCGTCGGTCTCGTCCCACGCGACGAACTCGATGCCGAGCCGGGAGGCGGGCGAGTGCTCGGCCGCCGGCAGTTCCAGGCGCGGCACCATCAGGAACGGCTCGCCGGACGCCGGCACGACGAGACAGGTGAGGCGTTCCAGAGGCAGGGCGTCGTAGCCGGTCACGTAGCGCAGGTCCGGGCCCGGCGTCAGCAGCAGCGCGTCGAGGCCGGCGCGGCCGATGGCCTCGCGTACGGCGGCGGGACGGGTCGTCGGGTACAGGTCGGAAGGCTCCGGGGACATCGTCGTCACGCGACCTAATGTAACGAGCGGCGGCGCCGGCGAGACACGCAGGGCTTCTACCACACGCGCCACGCGGGCGAGCCTCGTGGGGCTTTGGCTTATTCCACGCGAAGGAAGAAAACCGACCCCCCAGTGATGCAGGACTGCTACGCTCCGCGTCAGGGCGATCACAGAACGTCCGAACGGCAATGCAAGAGCGGCATCGAGAGCGAGACAGATGGCCGGCGTAGTGGGCGGCACAAGGCCCGCCCTTCCCCCCGCGGACGACCGCGACCCGGACGTGACCCCCGGCGCCGCCCCCGTCGGCACCCTCACTGTGCAGAACATCGGCGGACGGCGGTGGACGGGGCGCCGCGAGCGGGCGGCCGAGGAGCGCCGCGTCGCATTGGCGTTGCGGGAGGCGATCCTTCCCGAACCCGGCGCGTCGATCGAGCTGCCCCACGCCAGGATCGCGGTCCGGTACGTCCCTGCGGGCCGGGCGTCGAGCCTCGGGGGCGACTGGTACGACGCGGCTCCGCTGCCCGACGGGCGCATGTTCCTCGCGGTGGGCGACGTGTCGGGGCACGGCCTGCCCGCGATCGCCGAGATGGCGCAGCTGCGGCACGCGCTGCTCGGCCTGAGCATGACCGGGGCATCCCCCGGCATGCTGCTGACCTGGCTGAACTCTCTGGTCCTCACCCGGCTGGACGACACCACGGCGACCGCCGTATGCGGCCACTTCGACCCGGTGACCCGCCTTTTCACGTGGGCACAGGCGGGCCACCCCGCCCCGATCCTGGTGCGTCGCGGGGGCGCGCGCCAGCTCGGGGCGCCCCGGGGGGTCGTGCTCGGGGCGATGCCGGGCCTGCCGTACGGAGTGGCCGACGTCCGGCTCGAGCCCGGCGACCTGCTGCTGATGTTCACCGACGGCCTGGTCGAGCGCCGCTCCCGCGACATCGGCGCGGGGGTGTCCCTCATCGTGGAGGCGGCCGTGTCGACCGGCCTCGGCGAGCGCGGCGCGGACCTCGACACGGGCCTCGACCGCCTGCTGGAGGCGATCGGCGGCCCCAACCCCGAGGACGACACGTGCCTGCTGGCCGTCGCGGTCACCGGAGAGGGTCCGCGGCACCCCTGACAGGCATGACAATGGCAGGGTGCAGATGCTTCTCGACACCCCGTCGCTGTACTTCCGCGCCTTCTACGGGATCCCGGAGTCGGTGACCTCGCCGGACGGCATGCCGGTCAACGCGGTGCGCGGCCTTCTCGACATGATCGCCACCCTGGTCCGGCAGCACCAGCCCGCCCAGCTGGTGGCCTGCATGGACGCCGACTGGCGGCCGGCGTTCCGGGTGGCCGCGATCCCGTCCTACAAGGCGCACCGGGTGGCGAGCGGCGACGAGGAGGAGGAGGTGCCGGACACGCTGGCCCCGCAGGTCCCGGTCATCGAGGAGGTCCTGGACGCGCTCGGCATCGCCCGCGTCGGCGTCGCCGGGTACGAGGCCGACGACGTGATCGGCACCTACGCGACCGCCTCGGCCACGGCCGTGGACATCGTCACGGGCGACCGCGACCTGTTCCAGCTCGTCGACGACGAGAAGCCCTGCCGGGCGCTTTACACAGTACGAGGCATTCGTAACCTTCAGGTCATCGACGAGGCGTTTGTCCGGGAGAAGTACGGCATTCCGGGCCGGGCGTACGCCGACTTCGCGACGCTGCGCGGCGACCCGAGCGACGGCCTGCCCGGCGTCGCCGGCATCGGGGACAAGACGGCGGCGGCCCTCATCACGCGCTTCGGGTCCCTGGCCGCGTTGCTGGCCGCGCTGGACGGTGCGGTGGACGGGGGCGGCGCCGACGGCTTCCCCGCGGGCGCGCGCAACAAGCTCGCCGCCGCCCGCGACTACCTGGAGGTCGCCCCCGCCGTGGTCCGGGTGGCCCGCGACGTCCCGGTCCCGGACGTCGACATCACCCTGCCCGCCGCGCCGCGCGACCCCGAGCGGCTGGTCGCGCTGTCGGAGAAGTACGGCCTCGACAGCCCGCTGAACCGCCTGCTCGCCGCGCTGTCCTGAGCGCGGGCCTCCCCCGTGCGGGAGGTCCTCAGCGGTGACTGCGGTGGGCGGTCTGCGGGCCGACGGCACGGAGGAGTTCGAGAGCCTCGGCGCTCCTGGATCCCGGCGGCGGCGTGAAGAGACGCAGACGCTGGTCCGCGGCCTGCGTCTGCAGCGTCTCGTAGTCGAACTCGATAGGCCCGACAGACGGGTGCGCGACACGCATCCGGCTGGCGCGGCGCACCGCGACCTCGTGCCGCTCCCAGATGGCGGCGAACTCCTCACTCGCCGCCCCGAGCCGGTCGATCAGGGCGCTCGAGGGCCGATCGTAGCCGCGGCCTGTCGCGGCGGCACGCAGGTCCGCGACGTGCATGCGGCTGAGGCGGTCGTGTTCCTCGGCGGGGTACGGCTCGCGCACGGACGGGTCGGTGAACCAGCGCCACACGATGTTCCGGTCCGGTTCCTCGACGGTGCACACGCACCCGAACAGCGCCTCGGCCAGGGCGTTCTGGGCGAGCAGGTCGCCGAGGTCGGTGAGCAGCTGGGCCGGCGTGTCGCCCAGCCGGTCGAGGAGATAGAGCAGGGCGGGCCTGACGTGGTCTCCGGCTCGCGTCCCCGCCGGCGGGCGGTGGCCCGCCAGCAGGTAGAGGTGATCGCGCTCGTCCTCGGTCAACCGCAGCGCCCGGGCGAGGGCGCTCAGCAACTGGACCGACGGCTGGGAGCCGCGCGCCTGCTCGATCCGCATCACGTAGTCGGCCGACACCCCGGCCAGCTGGGCCAGCTCCTCACGGCGCAGGCCGGGCGTGCGGCGCCGCGGTCCTGCGGGCAGGCCTGCCTCCTGCGGCCGCAGACGCTCGCGGGAACGGCGGAGGAAGTCCGCCAGCCTGGCGCGGTCCATCGTCATGTCACCCATCCTCCGCCCCGGCCCCTTCCTGCTTCGCGCACGCCGGGAGAGCCGATCCTAGACAAGAGGGAGATCCCGGTGGACGTCCGAAAAATCCTGACTCGGGTAAGTTGATCGCGTGCCGTACACGACGATCCGCCTCCGGGACACCGCGGACGGGCTCCGCGACGGGTTCGCCCGCATCCGCAAGGACTTCGACCTGCCGGACGGCTTCCCCGCCCCTGTGCAGGAGGAGGCGGAGCGCGCGGCGGCCGCCCCCGCGCTGCCCACGGAGGACCGGACGGATCTCCCGCTGGTGACCATCGACCCGCCCGGCTCGATGGACCTCGACCAGGCGCTGTGCATCGAGCGGCGCGGGCCGGGTTACCGCGTCTGGTACGCCATCGCCGACGTCGCGGCGTTCGTCCGGCCCGGCGGGGCGATCGACGGCGAGGCGAGGATCCGCGCCGAGACCGTCTACATGGCCGACGGCCGGGTGCCGCTGCACCCGCCGGTCCTGTCGGAGGGCGCGGCCAGCCTGCTGCCCGGGCGGACCCGCCCCGCGGCGCTGTGGCGGCTCGATCTCGCTGCCGACGGCGAGATCGAGGCGGTGGAACTGCGCAGGGCCCTGGTGCGCAGCCGCGAGCGGCTCGACTACGAGACCGTCCAGGCGGCCGTGGACACCGGCCGGGCGGAGGGGACGATCGCGCTGCTCGCCGAGGTGGGGCCGCTGCGGCTGGAGCGGGAGCGGGCCAGGGGCGGGCTGTCGCTGCCGGCCCCGGAGCAGCAGGTGGTCCCCGACGGGAACGGCGGCTATCGGGTGGAGTTCCGCACGGACCACCCCTGCGAGGCCTGGAACGCACAGATCTCCCTGCTCACGGGGATGGCGGCGGCCCGGATGATGCTGGAGGCGGGCGTGGGCGTGCTGCGGGTCCTCCCCGAAGCGGGCCCGGAGGACGTCGGCAAGGTCCGCAGGGTCGCCGCCGCGCTCGGGGTGCCCTGGCCCGGCGGCGCGTCCTACGCCGAGGTCGTGCACGGGCTCGACCCCAAGATCCCCGGCCATGCCGCCTTCCTGCACGAGTCCACGGTGCTGCTGCGCGGCGCGGCCTACGTCGCCTTCGACGGTGCCGCTCCCGGCCAGGCGCTGCACGCCGCCATGGCCGCGCCGTACGCGCACGTCACCGCGCCGCTGCGGCGGCTGGTCGACCGGTACGGCACCGAGGTCTGCCTGGCCGTGTCCGCGGACGAGCAGGTCCCCGAGGAGGTCAGGCGGGCGCTGCCCGAACTGCCGGAGCAGATGGCCTCGGGCGGCAGGCGGGCGGGCGCGGTGGAGCGGGCCTGCGTGGACCTGGTCGAGGCGGCCGTGCTGCGGCCCCGGATCGGCGAGGTCTTCGACGCGGTGGTCGTCGACGTCGCCGACGGCAAGCCGGGCGGGCAGGTGCAGGTCACCGAGCCCGCCGTGATCGCCCGCTGCGACGGCGACCGCCTGCCGCTCGGCGAACGCATCCCCGTACGGCTCACGCGCGCCGACCCCCAGACCCGCGAGGTCCGCTTCACCGCTGCCTGACCGGCCGCCACGGCGGCCCTGCGGCGGACTCAGGCGCCCAAGCCGCTACCGGCGGGTGAGCGGCCACACGTCGATGACCGTCATGTCCGCCGCGTGGGCGGCGGCGATGCCTGGTCACGCTTCCCGGATCTCAGCTGACGGAGGAGTAGGCGACGACCCCGCGGCGCATGGCGTCGACGGCCTTGGCGGCGTTCTCGGCGACCTTGCTCCCCTTCGGTGCGGCGTCCCTGAGCTGGCCGAGCAGGTCGAGCAGCTGCTTGACCCAGCGGACGAAGTCGCCCGCCGCGAGATCACAGTCGGTCAGCACGGCGTCGAGGCTGTGGCCCTTGGCCCAGCGGAAGGCCGCCCAGGCGAAGCCCACGTCGGGCTCGCGGACGAACGACAGGCCGTGGTCCTCCTCGATGCCCTCCAGCTCGCCCCACAGGCGCACCATCTCCGCGAGCGCGTCACGCGTGGCGCCGGCCGGGATCTTGGGGCTGCGGACGTCGTCGGCCTGCCGCGACTCGTACACCAGCGACGACACGCACGCGGCCAGCTCGGCGGGGTCGAGGCGGTTCCACACACCGGCGCGCAGGCACTCGGCCGTGAGCAGGTCCAGCTCGGTGTAAAGCGAGGCCAGCCTGCGGCCCTGTTCCGTGACCGTCTCGCCGTTCAGGTAGCCGAGCTGGTCGAGCACCCCGCAGACGCGGTCGAAGGTCCTGGCGATGACGTGGGAGCGCCCCTCGACCCGGCGGCGCAGCCCCTCGGTCTCCCGCAGCAGCTTGTGGTAACGCTCGGCCCAGCGAGCGTGGTCCTCGCGCTCGTCGCAGCCGTGGCAGGGGTGCTGGCGCAGCTCCCGCCGCAGGCGCGTGATCTCCTCGTCCTCCGCGGCGTGGTCGCGCGCCCGCGGCGGCTTGCCGAGGTCGCGGTCGCCCAGCTTCGCGTGCACGGTCGAGACGAGGTTGGCCCGTTCCTTCGGCGAGCGCGGGTTGAAGCCCTTCGGAATCCTGATCGTGTCGACCGGCTCGACCGGCACCGGGAAGTCGGCCGCCGACAGGCGCTTGACCTGCTTACCGATGGTCAGCACCAGCGGCGCGGGCCCCTCGTGCCCCCGGCCGTTCACGCCCGGGTCGAGCACGACCGCGATGCCGGCACGACGCCCGCCCGGCACCCGGATGACGTCGCCGGGCTTGAGCACCTCCAGGGACTGCACGGCCTGGGCGCGTCGGGCCGCCCCCCGCTGGCGCGACAGCTCGGCCTCGCGGTCCGACAGCCGCCTGCGCATCGCCGCGTACTCCTCGAAGTCGCCGAGGTGGCACGTCATGGCCTCGGCGTAGCCCTCCAGGGCCTGCTCGGCCTTGCGCAGCTGGCGGGCCAGGCCGACCACGGCGCGGTCGGCCTGGAACTGGGCGAAGGAGTCCTCCAGCAGGGTCCGCGCCCGCTCCCTGCCGACCTGCCCGACGAGATTGACCGCCATGTTGTACGACGGCTTGAAGCTGGAGCGCAGCGGATAGGTGCGGGTGCCGGCGAGACCGGCGACGGACAGGGGATCCATCCCCGGCTGCCAGACCACCACCGCGTGGCCCTCGACGTCGATGCCGCGCCGCCCCGCCCGGCCGGTGAGCTGGGTGTACTCCCCCGGGGTCAGGTCGGCGTGGGTCTCGCCGTTCCACTTGTCGAGCTTCTCGATCACCACGGACCTGGCCGGCATGTTGATGCCGAGCGCCAGCGTCTCGGTCGCGAAGACCGCCTTCACCAGGCCCTTGGTGAACAGCTCCTCCACGACCTCCTTGAACGCCGGCAGCATGCCCGCGTGGTGGGCGGCCAGGCCGCGCTCGAGGCAGTCGCGCCATTCGAGGTAGCCGAGCACCGCGAGGTCCTCGTCCGGCAGGTGCGCGGTCCGCTCGTCCACGATCTGGCGGATCTCGTGGCTCTCGGCCTCGGTGGTGAGGCGCAGCCCCGAGTAGAGGCACTGCATGACGGCGGCGTCGCAGCCGTTCCTGGAGAAGATGAAGGTGATCGCGGGCAGCAGCCCCTCGGCGTCGAGCTTCTCGATGACGTCCGACCGGCTCGGCGTCGTGCCCCGGCCCGGCCGCGAGTAGCCGCGCCTGCCCCGGGCCTGGGCCAGCCGCATCTCGTCGCGGGCGATCCGCATGAGGGACGGGTTGACCCGCAGGGTGTCGTCGCCCTCGTCGACGAACAGGTCGTACATCCTGTTGCCGACCAGCATGTGCTGCCACAGCGGGACCGGCCGGTGCTCGTCCACGATGACCGTGGTGTCGCCGCGCACCTCGCCCAGCCACTCGCCGAACTCCTCGGCGTTGCTGACCGTGGCCGAGAGGGCCACCACCCGCACCGACTCCGGCAGGTGGATGATGACCTCTTCCCAGACCGCGCCGCGGAACCGGTCGGCCAGGTAGTGGACCTCGTCCATCACCACGTACGCGAGGCCGGTCAGCGTGTTCGAGCCGGCGTACAGCATGTTGCGCAGGACCTCGGTGGTCATGACCACGATCGGGGCCTCGCCGTTGACGCTGTTGTCGCCGGTCAGGAGGCCGACCTTGCCCGCGCCGTACCGCCTGACCAGGTCGTTGTACTTCTGGTTGGACAAGGCCTTGATCGGCGTGGTGTAGAAGCACTTACGGCCCTGCTGCAGGGCCAGGTGGACGGCGAACTCCCCCACCACGGTCTTGCCCGACCCGGTCGGCGCGGCCACCAGCACGCCGTCCCCGGCTTCCAGCGCCTGACAGGCGTCGATCTGGAACTCGTCGAGCTCGAAGTCGTAAAGCTCGCGGAACGAGGCGAGAGCGGGTCCTGTCCCGGACTGCCCCTCACGGAAGGCGGCATAGCGTTCCGCTGGCGTACTCATACCGTCAACCCTACCGATAACGGGATTCCGGGCGTCCGTCATCGGTGATCCTTTAGCGCGACCGCCTTTACGTCGTAGATCAGGGCGTCAGAACCCGCAGCGCTCCCGGCTCGACGGCGCAGGTCAGCGGGACCGGGCCGACCCGCTCGCCGTCGGCGTAGGCGATCACGTCCGGGGCCTCGATCACCACCCGCCGGGCCCGCCGCAGGGTCACGGCCGGGTGACGGGTGTGTCCGCCCCGGTAGACACGGGGGAACGTGCGCAGGAACTCGCCCATGGGCATCGCCCCGAGCACGAGCACGTCGAACAGGCCGTCGTCGGGCCGGGCGTCCGGGCATATGCGCATCCCCGCGCCGTACGACCGGGTGTTGGCCACGGCCACCAGCATCGCCTCGCGCTCCACCGCCTCCCCGTCGAGGGTGATCCGGAACGGGATCGGCGCGAAGGAGCTCAGCTCGCGTACGAGCGCGACCAGATACTTCCCCATTCCGGGCGGCCGGGTCATGCCGTTGGCCCGCTCGTTGACGCGGGAGTCGAACCCGCAGGCGAGGACTCCGGCGAACCATTCGTCTTTCCTGTCCCCGCCCGCCCCGATCCTGCCGGCGTCCACGACCCGCGACGCCCCGCCGGCGACGACGTCCGCGGCGGCGAGGAGGTCTGCGCGCGGGATGCCGAGGGCGCCGGCGAAGTCGTTGCCGGTCCCGGCCGGCACGATCCCGAGCGGCACGGCCGTTCCCGCCACGGCCTGCACGGCGAGGTGCACCAGGCCGTCGCCGCCGTAGGCGACCAGCGCGGCGGGGCCGGCGGCGACCGCCTCCCGGGCCCGGCCGAGGGCGTCCGCCGCCGAGGTCCCGACGATCACGGAAACCGGACGGCCGCCCGCCCGCAGCCGCCGGAGCACCGGGTCGAGCAGGCGCAGCGTGCGGCCGCCGCGGGCGGCGGGGTTCACCAGGACGACGATCTCATCGGCCACATGCGGAACCTACCGCCGCCCATGAGGCGACACCAGAGGGAGATTCGGTCAGTCCCTCGCGTCGAGCGAGTCCGCCGTGCCCTCCGCGGCGGACGGCCCGTCGAGCTCCTCCTCGATGGCCTTCGCGTGCGCCGCGTCGGCTTCGTCGCGCTTCTTGTCGTGGAAGTACATGAACGCCTCCGCGACAAAGAACAGAGCGACCATGGGAAGCGCCAGGGCCAGCATGGTGATGGGGTCCTGGCTCGGCGTCGCGACGGCCGCGAAGACGAACATCAGGAACACGACCATGCGGGTGTGCTTGGACACCGTCTTGAACCGGAGCACCCCGATGACGTTGAGGAACACGAGCAGCAACGGCATCAGGAAGGAGACACCGAAGATGATCAGCATCGCGAGCGCGAAGCTGAGGTACTCGTTGATGCTCACCAGCGTCAGCGTGCCCTCGGGCGCGAAGCCGAGCAGCAGGGACAGGCCCTTGTCCATCGTGACGTAGGCGAGGGCCGAGCCCGCGGTGAACAGCGGGACCGAAAGCCCGAGGAACGCCATGGTGTAGCGGCGCTCGTTCTGGTACAGGCCCGGGGTCACGAACGCCCAGAGCTGGTAGATCCAGAACACGGCCGAGACCACCACGCCGAAAATGACGGCGACCTTGAGGTTCACGAAGAAGGAGTCGAAGACTCCGTTCACGACGAGCGTGCACTGATCCTTGTTGATCTGGTGCGCCTGCGGCAGCCGGCAGTACGGCTGCTTGAGGAAGTTCCAGATGGGCTCGAAGTAGATGAACCCGACGGCGGTCCCGACGACCACCGCCAAAATGGCCTTGATCAGCCGGTTGCGCAGCTCGCGGATGTGCTCCATGAGCGTCATCCGCCCGTCGTCCGCCGTGGCGGGGGTCGACCGTTTCAGCAGGGCCATCTAGCTCGTCCTGAAGTCAGTGGGGGTGCGGCGCCTAGTTGGAGCGCTGCTCGTTCTGCGAGCTCACCGGCTGCTGGCTCTCCCGCAGCTTCCGGTTCTCCTCCTCCAGCGCACGCAGCCGCTCCTCGACGGACGGGGTGGCCGGCGGGATCTGCGCCGCCGGCGGAGCGACGGGCTCGGCCTTGACCGTCTGCCGCGCCTCGTCCTCCTCGCTCATCTTGCTGGTTTCCTTCTTGAACATGCGCAGCGACTGCCCCAGCGCTCTCGCGGTGTCCGGGAGCTTCTTGGCGCCGAAGAGAAGGATCAGAACCAGGAGGATCAGGATCCATTCCATGGGTCCGAGGTTGGGCATGTCGTGTCCTTACCGCGAGGGCCGTGAGTACTACCCCCCGATCGTACGCGCACCTCACGCCAAAGTTCACCTGTCTGAGAGCTTCAAAATCGCATCAATTTGGGGCAAAGTTCCTCTATTCGGGCAGCCTGAGCCGTCCTCTGGCCCGCTCGACCTCGGCCTGCAGGTCCCGCGCCGCGGCGAGCACCCGGGCGGCCGGCCACGCGAGGACCGCGAGCCCGGCCACGGCCACGCCGACGAGAGCGAAGATCCACGTCATGTCCATCGGGGCGTCACACCGTCTCGTAGTTGGCCAGCGCCTGCTTGGCGACGGCCGTCACCCGCTCGGCGAGAGACGCCGGCGCCAGCACCCTGCCGCTGTCGCCGAGCCGGAGCGCGAGCCGTACCAGCCAGGACTGGTCGCGGATCCGCAGCGCGACGCGCAGGCGGCCCTCGCCCAGCTCGGCGACCTCCTCGCACGGGTAGTACTCCGCGACCCAGCGGCCCGCCGGGGTCAGCTCCAGCTCCACCAGCTCGTCGCTGTCCGACGGCCGGAACACGCCCCGGGCGACGTCCATCGGCTCGGCCCCGGCCGGCGGGTCCACGGGCACGTCGAGGACCTCGACGTCCAGGACCCGGTCGACGCGGAACATCCGCATCGCCTCGGCGCGGTAGCACCAGCCCTCCAGGTAGTGCCGCCCGTCCACCAGCACGACCCGCAGCGGATCGACCTCCCTGGGGGTGATCTCGTCGCGCCCCGGAACGTAGTAGCGCAGCGACAGCCTGCGGCCCCTGCGGGCGGCGTCGGTGATGACGGCGTGGGCGTCCGGGGCCGCGCCGATCTCCACCTGGACCTGGCTGCTCACCGTGGCCGCGCCCTCGCCCGCCGCCTGCTCCAGCTTCGCGATGACCCGCCCGAGCACGTCGCGGCCCTGGAACTCGGGCAGCTCGTCGAGCATGCGCAGCGCGACGAGCAGCGCGCTCGCCTCGTCCACACCGAGCTTGAGCGGCCGGGCGATCGCCTCGGCGTTGTCGATGAGGATCTCGCCGCCGTCCCACGAGACGTCGATCAGGTCGCCGGGCGTGTGCCCGGGCAGGCCGCACATCCAGACGAGCTGGAGATCGTCGATGAGCTGCTTTTCCGACAGGCCGAACAATCGCGCCACCTCGGGCACCTGCGCGCCCGGGTGCGACATGAGGTACGGCACGAGCGCGAGCAGCCGCGGCAGCCGGTCCGAGCTCACTGCAACGCCCCCTTCAGACGGCGGATCACGGCCTCGCGCGCGTCCGGCGGGTCCAGCACGACGGCGTCGGGGCCGAGGCTGGCCAGCCATCCCGCCAGCCGTTCGGGGTCGGCGAAGGTCACCTCGGCCTCGTCCCACTCGCCCTCGCCGGGTCGTACGGCCTGGGCGGCGTGCCGCAGGCCCAGGCAGGTGCCCTTGCGCACCCGCACCAGGGCGACCCGTTCGCCGGGCAGCTCCTGGTAGCCCACCATCGCCCGCAGGTCCAGCTCCTCGGGCACGGTGAAGGCGCCCGGCCGTCCCAGGCCGGACACCGTCCCGGTGATCCGGCTCAGCCGGAAGACCCGGGCGGCGCCGCGGTCGCGGTCGTGCCCGACCAGATACCACCGCCCGCGCCTGCTGACGACCCCCCACGGCTCGACCGTCCGCCGCAGCACCGACTCGCTGCCGGCCGACCGGTAGTCGAAGGCGACCACGCGCCGGTCCCGTACGGCCTCCCACAGCGCGGGGAACGCGGGATCGCGGGTGTCCACCCGCAGTTCCAGGGGGCTTTCCGCGAGGCCGGCGTGCACGCCGCCGGCGGTCAGCTTCAGCAGCGCCCCGCTGGCCGCCTCGGCCAGGCTCGCCCGCTGCCACACCTGCGCGGCCAGGCCGATGACGGCGGCCTCGTCGGGCTCCAGGGTGATCTCGGGCAGTTCGTAGGCCTCGCGCACGATGCGGTAGCCGGGGTCGTCCTCCCAGGGGTCCTTGTGGACCTCGATGGGGATGCCGATCTCCCGCAGCTCGTTCTTGTCACGCTCGAACATGCGCTGGAAGGCCTCGTCGTTGTCCGGGTCGTACCCGGGGACGGCCTGCCGGATCTGTTCCGCGCTCAACGGCCGCCGCGTCGCGAGCAGGCAGATAACCAGATTGAGCAGCCGCTCGGTCTTCCGCCGCGACATCCGGGCCTCCCTTCCAGTCGAGAACGCTACCCTTTTCGGCGTGATCAGATGGCGCAAGGGCGAGGTGGTGCGGGTCCGGCGCGAGTGGCCGGGGGCGGTGGAGCTCGACGTCGCCGTCGCCGAGGGCGAGTGCCGGGCGCTCGCCTATCCCCCGCTGGTGGGACGCCCTGAGGTGGGCGACACCGTGCTGCTCAACACGACCGCCCTCGCCATGGGTCTCGGTACGGGAGGGTACGCCATGGTGGTGGCCGTCCCGGACCGTTTACCGCAAGATCCTTCCGGTCCCGGTCACCTGGTGAAGGCACGCTACACCCCGTTGCAGGCCACCGTGCTCGGCGCGGACGAGCAGGAATCCCCGCACCACGAGGCGCTGCGTGACGCCGACTCGGTCGGCGGGATGCCGGTGGTGGTCGCCGACCTGCACTCCGCGCTGCCCGCGATCCTGTGCGGCCTGTACGCGGACTCCCCGGGGATCAGGGTGGCGTACGTAATGCAGGACGGCGGGGCGCTTCCGGCCTGGTTCTCGATGTCGTGCGCGGCGCTGCGCGAGCGCGGCTGGCTGTGCGGAGTGGTGACGACGGGCCAGTCCTTCGGCGGGGACGTCGAGGCGGTCACGCTCCACACCGGCCTGCTGGCCGCCCGCCACGTGCTCGGGGCCGACGTCGCCGTGGTGACTCAGGGACCGGGCAACCTCGGCACCGGCACGCGCTGGGGATTTTCCGGCGTCGCGGCGGGCGAGGCCGTGAACGCCGCGGCCGTGCTGGCCGGGCGGCCCGTGGCCGCGCTGCGGGTCAGCGAGGGCGACCGCCGCGAGCGGCACGTCGGGGTGTCGCACCACTCGCTCACGGCGTACGGCCGGGTCGCGCTGGCCCCGGCCCAGGTCGCCGTGCCGGATCTGCCCGGCGCGTTCGGGGCGACCGTTCGCGAGCAGGCCGCGGCCCTGGCCACGCGTCACGAGATCGTGACCGTGCCGGTGGACGGCCTGCACGAGGCGCTCACGGCGTCCCCGGTGCGGCTGTCCACCATGGGCCGCGGTCTGGAGGAGGACCTGGCCTACTTCGTGACCTCCGCCGCCGCCGGGAGGCACGCGGCGTTGCTGCTGTCGTAGAAATCCCTGAACGTGAACGCCTCCGGGCCCGGCCCCTGGGCCCGGAGGCGGGCCAGGCGGTCCATGGCCTCGTCGAGCGGCGGCAGGTGGCCCTCGGGCACCCACCACATCACCGTGTACGGCTCGGCGATCCGGTGGAACCACTCCCGGCGGCGCCGCATCACCTCCAGGTGAGCGCTGCGGTAGACGAAGTTCCACAACGTCTCGCGGGACTCCCAGACCGAGAGGTTCACGACCAGCATCGGTCCGTAGTCGTGCTGGATCAGGTCCGTGGGCTCATCACCCTCCTTCATGCGCCAGACGAAGCCGGGCGCGGCGTCCGACACCTGGTAGACCGGCGCCAGGGCGGCGAGGAAATCGGTCAGCGCGGGCGAGTCGAGGGGTTCCCTGAGATGGGCGACGTTGAGCTGGGCGAGATGCATGCCGCGATTCTATGTCAATCTTCATTAGTTTTAGAAGGCATGAAGGCCACACAGCACTCCCCCGGCCTCGGATCGAGTGCCGCGGCGACCCCGGTCTCGCCCAGACCGGCCAGCAGCCCCTCGCAGAGCGCGAGGTTCATCGAGCACACGAGCAGCGGATGGCTGTCGGCCAGCACGTGAAAGGGGCAGTTGCGCAGGCGAACCCGCCCCTCCTCCTCGTACGGCTCGTAACCGCGCTCGCGCAGCACCTCCATGAGGTCGCCGGCCCCACCGGCAAGACGCTTTCCGGTCCTGCGGGCGGCCTCCTCGGCCTTCTCCTCGCCGCCCAGCAGGTCGACGGCCTCCGCCAGCACCAGCGCGAGCGTGCGGTAGTCGCGCGGCGGCAGGCTGACCGTCCGCTCCTCGCGCACCCGCCGGTAGACCTTCGCCGGGCGGCCGCCGCCGGGACCGGCTTTGCCCGACAGCCGCCGGAAGCCCGCTTCGAGCAACCCCGCCTCGACGAGCCTGTCCAGGTGGTGGGCCGCGAGCGTGCGCTGGATCCCGACGGCTTCGGCCGCCTCGTTGCGGCCCACGTCCCGCCCCCGCTCGGCCACGAACCGGTACAGCTCCCGCCGCACCGGATCGCCGAGCACACTCATCGATTCCAGGTCGTCGCTCGTCACAGCCCGGAGTCTAGGACGCGTCCCCGCACTCACCGGGCGCGCCGCCGGGGTGAGGACGCCCCTGTCGAGCACGCCCGTTGACACCTCTCGGGCGGTGCTGCTTGCATCAGGAAACCTTCCTGCCTGATCCCCTCATGGAGGGCTCATCCCCCACCGCGCCGCCTTCCGCCTCCCCCCGAAAGATCGGCGCGGGGCGGCAGGAGGGGCGCGGGCGGAGAACGGAGCGACGTACGTGCACGACCCCCTGATCAGGCGCACCGACCGGCGCGCCGCTCTGCTGCTCCTGGCCGCCGCCGCGGCCGTGCTCCCCGCGGGCGCGGCGGGAGCCGCCACCGGCGGCCCGGCCCCCGCCCGGAGGACACGGGAGACGCGGGAGACGCTGAAGATCACGGTCAGGGCCGCGCCGACCGGCCTGACGGACCCGAAGAAGAAGGAGATCGCGATGGAGCTCGTCTCCAGCGCGGAGAACTCCTCGCTGGACTGGAAGGCCCAGTACACGTACATCGAGGACATCGACGACGGGCGCGGCTACACCGCCGGGATCATCGGCTTCTGCTCGGGGACCGGCGACATGCTCGACCTGGTCGAGCTCTACACCAGGCGCAGGCCCGGCAACGTACTGGCGAAGTACCTGCCCGCGCTGCGGAGGGTGAACGGCACCGACTCCCACCGCGGGCTGGACCCGGACTTCCGCGGGGACTGGCACGCGGCCGCCGCCGACCCCGTTTTCCGGCGGGCGCAGGACGACGAGCGCGACCGGGTCTACTTCGAGCCCGCCGTGGCCCGGGCCACGGCCGACGGGCTGCGCGCCCTCGGGCAGTTCGCCTACTACGACGCCATGGTCATGCACGGTCCCGGCACCGATCCCGTCAGCTTCGGCGGTATACGCAAGGCGGCCATGAGGAGGGCGAGGACTCCGGTGCAGGGCGGCGACGAGGTCGCCTACCTCGACGCGTTCCTCGACGCCCGCAAGGCGGCGATGAAGACCGAGGAGGCGCACGGCGACACCAGCCGGGTCGACACCGCCCAGCGGGTGTTCCTCAGGGACGGCAACCTCGACCTCGATCCGCCGTTGCGCTGGAAGGTCTACGGCGACGACTACGAGATCCGGAGCTGACGCCCGTACGGCAGGGGCCCCTCCCACCGCCGGGTGGGAGGGGCCCCTGGAGTTCGTGGCTGTCAGGCCGCGCCGAGGACGTCCACGACGAAGACGAGCGTGTCGGTGCCCTTGATGCCGCCCTGCGCGTTGCCCTCCTTGCCGTACCCGAGGTCCGGCGGGATCGTCAGCAGGACGCGGCTGCCGACCGGGACGCCGGTCAGGCCCTGCGACCAGCCCTTGACCACCTGGTCGAGGCCGAACGTCGCGGGCTGGCCGCGCTCCCAGCTGGAGTCGAACTGCTTGTCGGTGCCCCAGATCTTGCCGACGTAGTGGGCGAGGACCTGCTGACCGGCCTTCACCTCCGGGCCATCGCCCTTGATCACGGTCTTGACGACCAGCTTCTTGGGCGCCTTCTCGCTGGTCTTGGTGGTCAGCGCCGGGGGCTTGTCGCCACCGGGATTGTCGAGCTTCACGCCGGCGACGCCGGGGTCGGCGGGGGTGCCCTGAACGGACTTCAGCGTGGCCGACACCACGTCGATGACCAGCACCTGGGACGCCGCGTTGAAGTCCTGGCCCTGCTGCTTGGCCGAGTCGAGCTGCTCGGTGCTCAGGTTGTCCTTGGCGACCACTGCCATCACCCGGCCGCCGGGCTTGGCGCCGACCAGCGCCTCGTGCAGTGCCTTGGGCAGCTGGGGGCTGACCGAGACGAACTCCGACTTGCCCTGGTCGTAGTCGGATCCGGCCGCCTTGTTCTCCTTGCCGTCCCAGTTGTAGACGGTGACGTTGGCGGTGAGGACGTCGCCGTCCTTGGCGGGGGTGCCCTGGCCCTCGACGACCTTGACGGAGGCGGACGTGAGCGAGGGCTTGCCCGCCGGGAAGGTCACGGTGGGCTTCTTGCCGACCTCTCCCGTCACCTTGATGGCCGAGGCGGCGGCCTGGCCGCTGGAGGCGGGGCTCGCGCTCGGCGCGCTCTTCTGCGCGGTTCCGCAGGCGGCGGCGAGCAACAGGGGTAGGGCGGCGACGAGTGCCGTACTACGGCGCATATGGGAATCCTCAAACAGACAGCGGGTCCGGGCCAGGCTACCCGAACCCGCCGTCAGAGCGGTGTAAGAGATCACATGCCGGCGATCAGCTTGTCGACCCTCTCGTCCACGCTGCGGAACGGATCCTTGCACAGCACCGTCCGCTGGGCCTGGTCGTTGAGCTTCAGGTGGACCCAGTCGACGGTGAAGTCGCGCCGCTTCTCCTGGGCCCTGCGGATGAACTCCCCGCGCAGCTTGGCCCGTGTGGTCTGCGGCGGAACCGATTTGGCCTCGAAGATGCGGACGTCGTCGGCCACCCTCTCGACGGCCCCCCGCTTCTGCAGGAGGTAGTAGAGCCCGCGCCTGCGGTGGACGTCGTGGTAGGCCAGGTCGAGCTGCGCGACGCGCGGCGACGACAGCGGCAGGTCGTACTTCTGTCTGTAACGTTCAATCATCTGGTACTTGGTGACCCAGTCGATCTCCCGGGAGACGAGGTCGAGGTCGCCCGTCTCGACCGCCCGGAGCGTGCGCTCCCACAGCTCCAGCACCCGCTTGGCGATCGCGTCACCGCCGCGGCGCTCGACGAAGTCCTGCGCCTTGGTCAGGTACTCCTGCTGGATCTCCAGCGACGAGGCCTCGCGGCCGTTGGCCAGGCGCACCCTGCGCCGCCCGGTCATGTCGTGGGACACCTCCCGGATCGCCCTGATGGGGTTCTCCAGGGACAGGTCGCGCATCACCACACCGGCCTCGATCATGCGCAGCACGAGGTCGGTGGCGCCGACCTTGAGCAGCATCGTGGTCTCGCTCATGTTCGAGTCGCCCACGATGACGTGCAGCCGGCGGAACCGCTCGGCGTCCGCGTGCGGCTCGTCGCGGGTGTTGATGATCGGGCGGGACCGGGTGGTCGCCGAGGAGACGCCCTCCCAGATGTGCTCGGCCCGCTGGGAGACGCAGTAGACGGCTCCGCGCGGGGTCTGCAGCACCTTGCCCGCGCCGCAGATGATCTGGCGGGTCACCAGGTATGGGATCAGGACGTCGGCCAGCCGCCCGAACTCCCCGTGCCGGCCGACGAGGTAGTTCTCGTGGCAGCCGTAGGAGTTGCCGGCCGAGTCGGTGTTGTTCTTGAACAGGTAGATGTCCCCTGCGATGCCCTCCTCGCGGAGCCGCTTCTCGGCGTCCACGAGGAGACCCTCCAGGATGCGCTCCCCCGCCTTGTCGTGGGTGACCAGCTCCACGACGTTGTCGCACTCAGGGGTGGCGTACTCGGGATGGCTGCCCACGTCCAGGTACAGACGTGCGCCGTTGCGCAGGAAGACGTTGCTCGATCGGCCCCAGGACACCACTCGCCGGAACAGGTACCGCGCCACCTCGTCCGGCGACAGCCTCCGCTGCCCGCGGAACGTGCAGGTGACGCCGTACTCGTTCTCCAGCCCGAATATGCGTCGATCCATCACCTCACACTATTCCCCGAATGCGGCGGCCGAACAGTGATCAGGCGGGGGAATGCTGAGGCGATTCGGCTAAGCGGCGTAGATCTCCGTCACCTTGACGATCTGGCCGCCCTGGACGGTGATGAGCGCGCGCAGGTCACCGGCGTCGGCCCGCAGGATCAGTTTGTCCCGCGAGCAGCGCTCGGTGCCGAGGTACCGGCCGTCGATGGTCTGGTCCTTGCCGTCGCAGCCGACCGCGCTGAGGAACACGACGTTGTTCGCGATGGGCGCGGCGAAGGCCGTCAGGTCGCCCTCCGGCGGCCCCTCGAAACGACCGCTGGCACTGCCGCCGTACTCCTTGACGAACTTGACGGGCCGATACTCCGCCACGTTCTCGTCGTGCATGGCGACCAGCTGACCGCGCACGACACCGTCCCTGCTCGGGCTGAGCCCCTTGGTGAAGTCGTGCCCGGGGTCCGACTGGAGGGTCCCGCCGAAGGGGGCCGGCGTCTTGTCCGTGATCGGCGGCCCGGCCTTGCCGGGCTTCCGCGTGGCCTCGGGCGTGGCCGGGACGGTGGGAGCGTCCTCCGCGGGGGTCTGCGCGGCCTCCGGGCCGGCGGACTGCTCCGCCGGCGCCGGGGCCGTCACCGTCACGGTGGCCGTCACGGTGGGGCCGGCCGAGGTGCCGGACGACCCCGAGCAGGCGGTCAGCGACAGGAGGGCGACGGCGGCGGCCGGAACGCCGGCCCGCCGAAAGAGATCAAAAGTCGTCACAACCGGATGAGAGTAGCGAAATCGGAGTTTGGTTGAGCCGAATCCCCGATCCGGCCCCTAGATCACGGCCGCACAACCGAGCCGAACACCCGGATCGCACGCCCGCGTCGCACAGCGGCGCCGCGCCCCCGCTGAGGGCGCGGCGCCGTGGCCGTACGGACGCGAGGACGGGCTACTCGCCGGAACCCGTGTCGATGTCGCCCTCGGGAGCGATCGGCGGGGCGGCGCCGGGAGTCTGCTCCGCACCGGTCTGCTCGGAGGGGGCCTGCTCATCGGAGGTGGCCTGCTCGGCGGGCTGCCCGGCGCCCTCCTCGCTCTCCTTGACGGCCTCCAGGAGCTTGTCCAGGCGGGGCCCGGTCAGGCGCAGGAACTTGCGGTGCTCCCTGCCCCGGTCGAGGACGGCGACCTCGATCTGGGTCACCGGGGGACGCTCTCCTCCCGGCTCGGTCAGGGCGGCCAGAGCCGCGTCGAGGGCCTGCGGCAGCGGCAGCCCCTCGCTGTAGCGCTCCTTCAGGCGTCCGCCGACGGCCTCGGCCTGGCCACCGATCACGGCCATGCCCTGCTCGTCGAAGACGGAGCCGTCGAAGGTGATGCGGTAGATCTGGTCGTCCTCGGGACCTTCGCCGACCTCCGCCACGACGATCTCCACCTCGAACGACTTGATCGACTCGGTGAAGATCATGCCGAGGTGCTGGGCGTACAGGTTCGCCAGGCCGCGGCCGGTGACGTCGCTGCGGTTGAACGTGTAGCCGTTGATGTCGGCATACCGGATGCCGGCCAGGCGGAGCGACTCGAACTCGTTGTACCGCCCCACCGCGGCGAAGCCGATGCGGTCGTAGATCTCGCTGATCTTGTGCAGCGCCTTGGAAGGGTTGGGCGCCACGAACAGGATGCCGTCGGCGTACTGCATAACGACCACGCTGCGACCGCGAGCGATGCCCTTGCGGGCATACTCCGCCCTGTCCCGCATGATCTGCTCGGGCGAGGCATATCCTCCGAAGGGGATGGACACCGGGGGTGATCCTCTCTTGGGTTAGCGCAGCGGCGCGGTCGGGCCTTCGGGGGCGGTCATCCGCCTCTCCAGCATGGACTCCACGAACTCGGCGACCTCGTCGTCGGGGAGACGCCGGAAGCCGTCCGCGGTGATGACGGCCACGACCGGCCAGATCTTCCGCATCACGTCGGGGCCGCCGGTCGCCGAGTCGTCGTCGGCGGCGTCGTACAGGGCGTGCAGGCAGGTCAGGACGGTGTCCTGCGGGCTGGCGTTCTCCCGGTACAGCTTCTTGAGCGAGCCCCGGGCGAAGATCGAGCCCGAGCCGATCGAGTGGAACTCCTTCTGCTCGTACGGCCCGCCGCCCACGTCGTAGCTGAAGATCCGCCCGCCGTCGCGGGCCGGATCGTAGGCCGCGAAGAGCGGCACGACCACGAGGCCCTGCATGGCCATGGGAAGGTTTCCGCGGATCATGGTGGCCAGGCGGTGCGCCTTGCCCTCGGTGGACAGCGAGCGGCCTTCGGTCTTCTCGTAGTGCTCCAGCTCGACCCGGTACAGCCGGGCCAGCTCCAGGCCCGTGCTCGCCGTACCCGCGATGCCCATGCAGGAGTAGTCGTCGGTGCGGAACACCTTCTCGATGTCCCGCTGCGAGATGATGTTCCCGGAGGTCGCACGCCTGTCGCCCGCCATCACCACGCCGCCGGCGCAGGTCGCCGCGACGATGGTGGTCGCGTGCGGGATCTCGTCACCCACCGGCGCCGCCAGCGACTCGTTGCGGGCGGGCAGTAGGTTCGGCGCGTGCACGCCTAGGAACTCCGAGAACGACGACGATCCCGTATATGTGAAGAGGCTGTTCATCCAGGCTGGCTGAGATGCCACGCGACTCCCTCCAAGCGTGCGTTGTTACGCCCGACCCTACTCAGGTCTCAGCGCTGGTTGCACTCTTCCCGATCAGCTCAGCGCGAACCAGACATCCCACAAGAGGCCGGGCACACGTCCCCTACCCGTTCGCTCCCTCTGCCGCACGGGTCCCGGGCCGTTCAGGCACGCGGGGAGAAAGGGCGCTCCGGGGGAATGTCGCAGTGGTGGAGAACCTCGGCCTTGCCCAGCTCGTTTCGACGGGGACGGCCGCGTGACGACCGGGGCCGCGATCAGCGGGACGTGGACGCTGGACGACCGGCTGGCCGGGCCGGTCGCGGAGGTGCCGGTGGAGGTGCGGCCCGGCACGGCCGCCCTCACCGTGAGCCTGTCCTACGACCGGTCGGCCGGCGTGCTCGACCTCGGCTGCGCCGGGCCCGAGGGGTTTCGCGGCTGGTCGGGCGGCGCCCGCTCCGCGTACACCGTCACCCCCTGCTGGGCCACCCCCGGCTACCTGCCGGGGGAGATCGAGCCCGGGGTGTGGCGGGTGCTGGTCGGGCTGCACCGGGTGCCCCTCGGCGGCCTGGCGTACGAGATCCGGGTGATCAGGCACGTGCGGCCGCCCGCCCGTCCGCGCCGGCGCCGTCCCTCCCGGGTGCCCGGGAGCCTGCGGCCCGAGCCCGCCGCCGTGCGCCGCCGCCTGCCGTCTCCGCCCGGGCATCGCTGGCTCGCCGGTGACCTGCACGCGCACACCGACCACTCGGACGGCACGCTGACCGTTCGCGAACTGGCCCGCCTGGCGGCCGCGTCCGGGCTGGACTTCCTCGCGGTGACCGATCACAACACCGTCAGCCACCACGCGGAGCTGGCGGCGGCCTCGGCGCCGGCCGGCGTCGCGCTCGTGCCCGGGCAGGAGGTGACCACCGACCTCGGGCACGCCGGCGCGCTGGGGGACGTCGGCTGGATCGACTTCCGGCGGCCCCCGGACGAGTGGGCGAGGGCCGTACGCGACCGGGGCGGGGTGCTGTCGGTCAACCACCCGGTGGCGGCCGACTGCGCCTGGCGGCACCCGATGACCGACCGGCCGCGGACCGTGGAGCTGTGGCACCGGAGCTGGCAGGACCGCACCCGGGGCGCTCCGCTCGCCTGGGCGCAGGCCTGGGCCGCGGGCCTGGCGGGCGATCTGGTGGTGGTGGGCGGCGGCGACTACCACCGGCCGGAGGAGGGCCACCCGCCCGGCGCGCCGACGACGTGGGTGCTCGCCGAGGGCGACGGCCGGGGTCCCGGGGCGGCCGGGGCGGTCGTACGGGCCGTGGCGGAGGGGCGGACGGCGGTGTCGGCCTCTCCCGGCGCTCCGCTGCTGCTGCGGCTGGAGGACGAGTTCGTGGCCGTGGACGCCGACGGACTGGTGCTGTGGGGGCCGGGCACCCGCCGGGTGGTCCGCGGGGACCTCGCGTTCCTGCCGGCCGGGCCCGGGGTCCACCGGCTGGAGACGGCCGCCAACGAGCTGATGGCCGTCTGCAGTTGACGGGGTTGCGCGCCACCCCCGATGGGGAGGTGCAGGGCAGGCCGCCGAGCGGAGGAGGGTGAGGACGTGGAGACGGTGAAGGTGGGCATCGCCGGGCTCGGCGTGGTCGCGCAGGTCGTCTACCTGCCCCTGCTGGCGCGCCGGCGCGATCTGTTCCGGGTCGCCGCCGTGTGCGACCTCGACCGCGAGCACGCCGAGACGATCGGCCGGGAGGCGGGCGTCCCGGCCTACGACGACCCGCTGGCGATGCTGGACAAGGGCGGGTTCGACGCGCTGATCGTGCTCACGCCGGGGTCCCACGGCCCGCTGGTGCGGGCCGCGCTCGAACGCGGGATGTGGGTGCTGTGCGAGAAGCCCCTCGCCTACAGCCGGGCCGAGCTGAGCGGCTTTTCCGGCGAACGGCTGATGGCCGGCTACATGAAGCAGTACGACCCCGCCTCCCAGCGGCTGATGGAGGCGCTGCACGAGGCCGGCGGGCCGGGCGTCGTCCGCCATCTGGACGCCACCGTGCTGCATCCGTCACAGGAGTCGCAGCTGCTGTTCGCCCGGGCGCGGCCGGGACGGCCCGCGCCCGATCGGGTGGCCCCCTACGCGGAGGCCGACGACAGGGCGCTCACCGCCGCGCTCGGCACGTCGTCGGAGCGGCTGCGGCGGCTGTACGCGGAGGTGCTGCTGGGCAGCCTCTGCCACGAGCTGTCGCTGATGCGGCTGTTCACCGGATCTCCCGACACCGTCGACCACGTGGCCGTGTGGCCGGTGGAGGCGTTCCCGCCGTCTCTGGAGGTGAGCGGGACGCTGGGGGGCGGGCACTCAGGGAGGTACGCCATCCGGTGGCACTACCTGCCGAGCTATCCGGCCTACCACGAGGTCATGACGCTGCACCACGAGCACGGCTCGCTGGAGCTGCGCTTCCCCTCCCCGTACATGCTGAACACGCCCACCCGGCTGACGGTCACCTGCAGGGTCGGCACCACCGAGCGGACGGTCGTCAACGAGGACGTCGCCGAGGCGTTCGAGCGGCAGTTGCGCGCCTTCCACCGGTTCGTCACCCAGGAGAAACCGCCGCTCACCGGACTGGACGGGGCGCTGGAGGATATCGTCACGGCGCAGCGGATCGTGCACAGGTACGCACGGTGGGCGGGCATCCCCATCGGCGGGGAGTGCGCCCAGGAGGTCACCGGCGCTCCGCGGGAGGCGACCGCCGGGGCCGGCAGCAGCTACGTCGAGGAGGGCGCGAGTGGAGCCGGCGGTCACGCCGAAAAGAGCCTCAGCAGATAGCGACAGGATCGTGGTGGTCCCGCACACGCACTGGGACCGCGAGTGGTATCTGCCCTTCCAGCGGTTCCGCGTCGCGCTGGTGCGGGTGCTCGACGAGGTCCTGGACGCCATGGCCGCCGACCCGGCCTACCGCTTCACCATGGACGGCCAGCTCGCGGCGATCGAGGACTACCTGGAGATCCGGCCCGGGCGGCGCGGCGACGTCGCCCGTTTCGTCGCCGAAGGACGGCTGGCCGTCGGGCCCTGGCTGGTCCTCGCCGACGAGTTCCTCTGCTCGGGCGAGACCCTGCTGCGCAACCTGGAATACGGCATGCGGGGGGCGGCCGCGCTCGGCGGCGCCATGCCCGTCGGCTATCTGCCCGACCAGTTCGGCCATTGCGCCCAGATGCCGCAGATGCTGGCGCTGGCGGGGCTGCGCGTGGCGTGCCTGTGGCGCGGCGTGCCCGCCCACGTGGACCGCGACGCCTTCGACTGGACCGGCGCCGACGGCACCACGATCAGGACCGTCTATCTGCCCGGCGGGTACGGCAACGCCTTCGGGCTGTTCACCGGCCCGCCCGAGGGCATGCCCGACCGCGTGGCGGCCTTCGTCTCCTCAGCGGAGGGCTGGGCGGCGGGCGGGACGCTGCTGGCGATGTACGGCGCGGACCACTCGGCGCCGGGCCGCGAGATCACCGCCTCGGGGCTCCGCGTCGCCACCCTCGCCGAGGCCCTGGTCGCCGGTCCGGCGGACGGTGAGGTGCCGCGGGTGGCGGGCGAGCTGCGCTCGCACGCGCGGGCCAACATCCTGCCCGGCGTGATCTCGGCCCGGGTGCCGCTGAAGCAGGCCATGGCGCGGGCCGAGCGGATCCTCACCCGCTACGCGGAACCGCTGTCCGCGCTGTGGCTCGCCGACCGGTCCGCATCCGGGCGTCTGATCGACCTGGCGTGGCGGTCGGTGATCGCCTGCAGCGGGCACGACTCGATCACCGGATGCGGCTCCGACGAGACCGCCCAGCAGGTGGCCGCGAGGATCGCCGAGGCCGGGCAGACGGCCCAGGCGGTCGTGGACCTGGTCGCGGCGTCCCTCGCCGAGGCCGCGCCCAAGGGCGCGCTCGTGGTCGTCAACCCGTCCCCGTTCGAGCGGACCGGCCTGGTGCTCGCCGACCTGCCGGAGGACCGCGCGTCGCTGTCGGACGGCCGGGGGCGTCCGGTCCCGCTGCAGCGGCTCGAACACGCTCCCACACTGCTCGACGAGACCGTCATGGACGATCTCTCCCGGCTTCTGGGGCGCGTCCACGAGCGGGAACTGTACGGCCACGAGATCGTCTCCTGGGCTGCGGCGGACGGCGTGTTCACCGTCACCGTGAGCCGCCACGCGTCCGGCGCGTACGCGTACGAGGACCTGCGCAGAGCCGTCCTGGAGGCCGGTCCGGGACCGTGGGTCGTCCGCACGGTGGCCGAGCCCGTGGTCACCGTGGCCGCGCTGGTCACCGTGCCGCCGCTCGGCCGCGCCGTCCTCACCGCCCGTCCGCCCGCACCCCGTCCGTCCTCGCCCCGCCGCCCCGCCCCCGTCGCCACCGCTCTGCGGACGGACGCGTACGGGTTCGAGCCGGTGCTGGACAACGGGCTGCTGCGGGTGCGGGTGGCGGACGACGGGACGCTATCGCTGCGCGGCGCGGACGGCGCCGAGGTCCACGGCGTCGGGCGGATCGTGCACGGCGGGGACGCCGGGGACACCTACAACCACGCGCCCCCGCCGGACGACCGGCTCCTCGACCGGCCCTCCCGCGTCGTCGTCGAGGAGATCTGCTCGGGCCCGCTGACCGGCGCCTTCGAGATCGTCCGGGTGTACGACTGGCCGGCCGGCCTCGGCGGCGACGACGGCGGAGACGAGACCGTCCCGACGGCCGTCACGACCCGGGTGGAGCTCAGGGCGGGCGAGCCGTTCGCGCGATGTGAGATCACCATGGAGGTGCGCTGCCGTGACCACCGTGTCCGCTGGCACACGCCGCTGCCCCGCGTGGCCGCCGAGTCGTACGCCGAAGGGCAGTTCGCCGTGGTGCGGCGTGGTCTGACGGCCGAGGGCGGGGGCGGCGAGCGGCCGGTCCCGGCCTTCCCCGCCGAGTCCTTCGCCGCCGCCGGCGGCCTGGCCGTGCTGCTCGACCACGTCACGGAGTACGAGATCCTCAAGGACGGGATCGGCGGAGACGAGATCGGCGGGGGCGGGACCGAGATGGCGCTGACGCTCGTGCGATCCGTCGGCTACCTGTCCAGGAACCGCAACCCCTGCCGCGACGAGCCCGCCGGTCCCGAGGTGCCCACCCCGGCCGCCCAGTGCCAGGGCCCGCTGACCGCGCGCTTCGCCGTCCTGCCGTACGCCGGCGAGTGGCACGACGCCGGGCTGCCGCGGCTCGCGGAGGAGTTCCGCCACGACCTGCTCGCCGTACCGGGCACCGGCGCCGCCGATGCGTGCGGCACAGGGGGCGGCGTGGGCGGGGACGGCGCGGGCGGTCGCCTCGCGGTCGGCGGGGACGGCGTCATGATGGCCGCCCTGCGCGAGCGGCACGGACATCTGGAGGCCCGCCTGGTGGCCGAGCATCCCACGGCCACCGAGGCGGTCATCCGAGGAGATTTCACCGCGGCCTGGACGGCCGGGGTGCTGGGCTCTCCTCTGAGCCCTCTGGAGGTGTCCCACGACGACGGGGCGGACGGACAGACATCCCCGGCGTCGTGGCGGACGGTGCGCGTCCTGCTCAGGCCCTTCGAGATCGCGACCATTCATCTGGCCGGGGCCTGACGGCCTCCCGGCCGCTCACCGGGCTCTGCTCGTCAGTGCCGGCGCGCAGATTCGGGCCCGCCCGGTTCGGGCCCACTTCGCGCGCGGGGGCGGGGCCGGTGGCGGCCCGCCGGAGGGGCGTTTGGCCCCCTCCGGCGCCGCCACCGGTCCGGACGTCTCCCGCCGGGCTACTGCCCGCCCTTCTGCACGTAGGAACGGACGAACTCCTCCGCGTTCTCCTCGAGGACCTCGTCGATCTCGTCCAGGATCGCGTCGACGTCATCGGTGAGCTTCTCGTGGCGCTCCTGAACGTCCGGGGACGCCTGCGCCTCGACCTCCTCGACTTCCTGCTCCTGACGCCCGGTCTGCTTCTGGCCGCCGGTCTCCTTCGTCGCCATCCCTGACACCTCCGCTGCTCGGGGGGACGCCTTTCCTCATATCTTCCCCGAACCGACCGACAATGCGCGCGAAAGGGCGTGCGATCTTCAAGTCCGGCCCCGAGGCCGGACACCCTGGTGAGCGCCACGGGGGCGAAGACGCCGTATCCGGCCCGGCACCGGGCATGGCGGCCCGTATGGCGGGCGGATGACGGGCCGCGCTTAGACCGGATCGTTATCGACGTCACACTCCCCGTGGCCGCCTTTCGGCGCAGAGCGACCGCATCCGGGACGAGAATTGGTGGATCACGGGGTCTGGGGCGGGTCTAGGACACGGGTGGTCGATGGCATCGCACGCACGGCAGCTGCTGGCGGATCGGTACAAGTTGCTGACGCCCTTCCGGCGAGACGGCGGAGGGATCATGTGGCACGCTCATGATCTCCGCCTCAAACGCGACGTCGCGATCAAGGAAGTGCAGCCGCCGTACCGCGTCGACGTGGCCGACCTGCCCGCCGCCCGCCGGCAGGCGCTGAGGGAGGCCCGCTCCGCGGCCCGGCTCAGCCACCCGGCCGTCGTCACCGTGCACGACCTGCTGGAGGACAAGGGCCGCCTCTGGATCGTGACAGAGCTCCTGCAGGGCCTCACGCTGGGCGACACCGTGCGCCACCTCGGGCGGCTGCCGGTCCACTGGGCCGCCTGGGTGGGCTTCCAGCTCCTGTCGGGCGTACGGCACGCGCATTCGATGGGCGTCGTCCACGGGGACATCCGGCCGGCCAACGTGATGCTGACCGAGGACCGGGTGGTGCTGACCGACTTCGGCATCGCCGCCTTCGACCGGGATCCGGCCGGGTCGTCGACCGTCCCCGTGGCGCGGTCCGGCGCCTATCTCGCCCCCGAGCGGCTGCGGGGGAAGGGCCTGGCCCCCTCCGCCGACCTGTGGTCGTTCGGCGCCACGCTGTACTGCGGGGTCGAGGGACGGCCTCCATACCCGAACCTGGGCCCGCTGTCGGCCGGGATGATGCTCGGCCGGCGGCCCGATCCGCCGCGCCGGGCAGGCCTCCTGCGTCCGCTGATCGAGGGCCTGCTGCGGCACGACCCGGACGAACGGCTCACCGTCGACCAGGCGATGCAGGTGCTCGTCGAGGTGTTGCGGCGGCAGGGCATCCCGGCGGCGACCCCGGGCCGGACGGCCGGCGAACTGCCCAGCCGCACTGCGCCCACGCTGAGCGGGGCGCAGCCCCACGGCCGCTCCCCCGCCGCAGGGTGGCCCCTGGCGCCGGAGGACTTCACGGCCGGGGGTCCTCACGACGATTCGCGGCGCCGGGACAATCCCTATCTGCCCGCCCCCACGACCCGGCCCCGCCGCCACCGCAACGGCCCCCCGGGGCCCTGACCCCCCCTGCCAGGCAGCACCGCCTCACCCCGCCACCGTGACCCCCGGCCGGACGGATGCCGGTGACGGCTCTCCCGCGTCCCCGCGGAAGAGCCGTCGTCTGCCGTACCCGCCGTGCCGTCTTCGCCGAACGGTCAGTCGTCGTGCCCGCGGCCGTGTCCGCGGCCGTCGTGGCCCCTGTCGTCATGTCCCCTGTCGTCGTGCCGGCGGTCGTGATCCCGGCCACCGTGCCGGCGGTCGTCGTTCTTGACGCGGAACTTCACGATCCTCCCGTTCGCGACGGAGACGTACACGTCATACTCCCGGTGGCCCTTGTGGAGCTCGACCTTCCATACACGGTGGCCGTGCTCCCACTCGCGCTCCACCGTGGCGACCCGGGCGCCGGGCACCCGCCTCTTGGCGATCGCGATCGCCTGGCTCCGGGTGATGGCGGTGGAGGCCGAGACGGCGGAGGTCGAGGCCGCGGCGTGAGCGGAGGAGGCCGGGGCCGCGACGGAGGCGGAGGAGACGGCCGTTCCACCGGCGGTCAGAGCGGCGAGGGTCGTGGCGGCTGCGAGAGCGATCTTCGTTGTCTTTCTCATGACCCAACCGTCGCAGCGATCATGCTAGGGCCGCGCTAAGCGATCCCTAAAACCAGGCGAACCTCCGCACCGCCCAGATCGGACCCGCCGACAGTCAGGAATCCGCCCGACTCCTGTGCCACGCGACGGGCGATGTCGAGGCCGAGGCCGGTCGATCCGGCCCCGCTTTCCCCCCGCCTCAGCGGGTCGCCCGGCCCGAAGCCCGGACCGGCGTCCGACACCGTGAGGACCACCCCGCCGCCCTTCCCCCCGGCGCCGTCCGAGGCGGCGGCACCGGCGGCGAGGCGGACGCGGAACGACACCCCGTCGGGGGTGTGGGCGAAGACGTTGCCCAGGAGGGCGTCGACGCAGGCGGCGAGGTCCTCGGCGGAGACCGCCACCGGCAGCGGACCGGGGGCGAGGTCGAGCGCGACGGTCCTCGACTGGTCCTCGGCGAGCACCGACCAGAACGCGACTCTGTCGCGCACGACCGGGACGGCGTCACACGAGGCCCGCTCCCGCGACCGCCGCCGGACGTCGTTGATCACCGCGGTGACCGCGCGCTCCAGCGCGTTCACCCGCGCCTCGATCCTCGCCGCCTCTCCGGGGTCCGACAGCGACTCCGCCTCCAGCCGCAGACCGGTGAGGGGGGTTCGCAGCCGGTGGGAGACGTCGGCCACGATCTCCCGCTCCTCGGCGAGAAGGTCTGAGATCCGTCCCGCGAGGTGGTTGAGGGCCAGGCCGGCCGTACGCACCTCGGGCGGGCCGAGCGGCGTCGCCCTGGCGGTCAGGTCGCCGGTGGCGAGGCGGTGGGAGACCTCGGCGAGCGCCGTGGTGGGCCGGACGACCGCGCGGGCGAGCCGGTCGGCGACGAGGATGCCGACACCGACCAGGGCGACCCCGAGGATCAGCAGCGCGAGCCATGTCTCGTGCACGCCGCGCGTCAGGTCGTCGTCACTGAGGAAAGCGCGCACGACGGCGGTGCCGCCCGGCGCCCCCTCGACCGCCACCAGGATCTCCCGGCCGCCCGGCGCCGCCGCCGACAGGCTGCGGCCCCGCGCCGCGAGGTCGACGGCGGCCGTGCGGGCCGCACCGGCTCCGAGCACCCGGCCGTCCGCGAGGAAGACCGTCACCGGGTGGCCGCTCGACGCGCTCGCCTGCTCCGCCGTCAGCCGCAGCGTCTCCTCGTCGACCGTGCCGACCGCGACCGCGACCGACTCGGCGGCCCGGGTCGCCGAGTCGACGGCCTCGCTCTGCGCCACAGAACGGACCAGCAACGCCAGCGGCACGAGCAGCGACACGAGCACGAGCGACGTCGTCGCCGCGACGAGGGCCGCGAGCCAGCGCCTCACGGACGCCCTCCCGGGCCCGCGCCCCTGGCGGGCTCCCAGGCGGCCTCCCAGACGGCCCGCGAGGCGGTCTCGCGGCCGGGCACGTCACCGGTGGCCGTACCGGTCATGCGGGGGCGGTGAGGCGGACGCCGACGCCCCGGACGGTCTGGACGTAGCGCGGCTGCTGGGCGGTCTCGCCGAGCTTGCGGCGCAGCCAGGACAGGTGGACGTCGACCGTCTTGTCGGTGCCCCCATAGGGGATCTGCCAGACCTCGGTGAGCAGCTCGCGCTTGGTGACCACCTGCCCGGCCCTCGCCGCGAGATAGTGCAGCAGGTCGAACTCGCGCGGCGTGAGGTCCAGCGGGGCGCCGTCGAGCGTCGCCTCCCGGGTCCGCGGGTCCACGCGCAGCGCCCCGACGGTCAGCGAGGTGTCCTCACGGGTCGTGTCCACACGGCGCAGCACCGCCCGGATGCGGGCGTCGAGCTGCGCGGCGCTGTACGGCTTGATCACGTAGTCGTCGGCGCCCGCGTCGAGCAGGCGGACCATCTCGGCCTCCTCGTCCCTGGCGGTGGCCACGATGACGGGGACGCGGCTCACGGCGCGGAGCATGCGCAGCAGGTCGCCGCCGTCCATGTCCGGCAGGCCGAGGTCGAGCACGATGAGGTCCGGGCGGTCCTCCACGACCGACCGCAGGCCGTCGAGGGCGGTGGGGGCTGAGGAGACGGCGTGGCCGCGGTCACGCAGGCTCCGGGTGAGGGAGCCGCGGATCGTGGCGTCGTCTTCGATGAGGAGCACGCTTGGCATTTGGCCGCTACGTTAGCCCCCTGCGGTCCCGCGGCATAAGTCCGTTATCCGGGCCTTAGCGTTCCCTTAGCGTCCGCGGTGGGAGAGTGAACCCGTGAACCCCCGCCTCGTCCTCGCCGTCGCCGGATGGCTGCTGGCCGCCGCCCTCGCCACCGGGGCGGGCGTCGCGGTGCTCGGCCTGCTCGGCCGGCCGCTCGCCGGACCCGCCGAGCGGCCGATGACGGCCGAGGAGATCCGCCTCGCGCTCGCCCGGGACACCCCGGCCGAGCCGTCCCCCGGCTCCTCACCCGGTGCCGTACCGGCCGGATCCCCCGACGCCGTACCGGCACGGTCTCCCGGGCACACGGGGGCGGGCGCCACGCCCGTCACCGGACGGAAGCTGATCTCGACCGGCGCGGGCAGTGTGATCGCCCGGTGCGACGGCGGCCTGGCGCGACTCCAGTCGTGGACGCCCGCTCAGGGGTTCGAGGTCCACGACGTCGATCCGGGGCCGGACGACCGCACCCGGGTGCGGTTCGAGTCGGACGAGGGCAGGGTGGAGATCGAGGTGCGCTGCGCCGGCGGCGTCCCCGTCCCCCAGATCACCCGTCACGGCTGATCACCCGCCACGACTGATCACCCGCCACGACTGACCACCCCGTCAGGACTGACGATCTGCCACGGCTGCCGCGGGTGTTCAGCCCTCGCCGGTGAGGGCGGCGACGAGGTCGGCGGCCGTGCGGCAGCGGTCGAGCAGGTCGCCCACGTGCGCCTTGGTGCCGCGCAGCGGCTCCAGGGTCGGCACGCGCTGGAGCGACTCACGGCCCGGGATGTCGAAGATGACCGAGTCCCAGGAGGCGGCGGCGACCGACTCGCTGTACTGCCGAAGGCACCGGCCGCGGAAGTAGGCCCGGGTGTCGGTGGGCGGCGTCTCGACCGCGCGGTCGATGTCCTCCTCGGTCACCAGGCGCTGCATCCGGCCGCGGGCGACCAGGCGGTTGTACAGGCCGCGGTCGGGGCGGATGTCGGAGTACTGCAGGTCGACCAGCTGCAGCCGGGGGTGGTTCCAGGGCAGGTTGTCCCGGGTGCGGTAGCCCTCCAGGATCTCCAGCTTGGCGACCCAGTCGAGCTCCCGGGACAGTTGCATCGGGTCCTCTGCGAGCCGGGTGAGCACCGACTCCCATCGGTTGAGCACGTCCTTGGTGAGGTCGTCGACGCCCGCGCCGAAACGGTCCTCGACGTACTTGCGAGCCTGTTCCAGGTATTCCATCTGCAGCTGCACGGCGGTCATCTTCCGCCCGTTGCGCAGCGCGATCTCGTACTTGCAGGTCGGGTCGTGGGAGACCGCGCGCAGCGCCGCGACCGGCGACTCGGGCGTCAGATCGATGGTGAGGAAGCCCTCTTCGATCATCGCCAGGACCAGGGCCGTCGTACCGAGCTTCAAATATGTCGAAATTTCCGACATGTTGGCGTCGCCGATGATCACGTGCAGCCGCCGGTACTTCTCGGGGTCGGCGTGCGGCTCGTCCCGGGTGTTGATGATCGGCCGCTTGAGCGTGGTCTCCAGCCCGACCTCGACCTCGAAGAAGTCGGCCCGCTGGCTGATCTGGAAGCCCTCGGTGCGCGAGTCCTGTCCGATGCCGACCTTGCCCGCGCCGCAGACGACCTGCCGCGAGACGAAGAACGGCGTCAGGTGCCTGACGATGTCGGCGAACGGCGTCGCGCGGCGCATGAGGTAGTTCTCATGACACCCGTACGACGCGCCCTTGGCGTCGGTGTTGTTCTTGTAGAGCTGGATGGGCGCGTTGCCGGGCGTGGACGACGCCCGCACGGCGGCGTCGTACATCACCCGCTCGCCCGCCTTGTCCCAGATCACGGCCGCCCGGGGGTTGGTGCACTCGGGCGTGGAGTACTCCGGGTGGGCGTGGTCGACGTACAGGCGCGCGCCGTTGGTGAGGATCACGTTGGCGAGCCCGAGGTCCTCGTCGGTGAGCTGGCTCTGGTCCGCCACCTCGCGTGCGAGGTCGAACCCTCGGGCGTCGCGGAGCGGGTTCTCCTCCTCGAAGTCCCATCGGGCCCGGCGAGCCCGGGCGGCCGACGCCGCCAGGTACGCGTTGACGACCTGTGAGGAGGTCACCATCGCGTTCGCTCCCGGTTGACCGGGCACGGCGATGCCGTACTCGGTCTCGATGCCCATCACCCGCCGAACCGTCATTCGCACCCCGCCTGCTTCAGGCCGTCGTCGTAGTCATATCCGAGCCTAGCCCTTTCTCTATGCCCTGCTACCGAACAGTTACGGCACAGATGCCTCGGGACTTTGCGCCGGAATGGCCGTCGCGGTCCGGGAGGTATCGCCACGGCCGCGGGAGCGAAACCTCCGGGAGCGGCCGAGCAGGGCCCCCAGCCTGGCGCGAAGCCATCGCTGACCGGGCTTGTCGACCATACGGTAGATCAGGTACGCGAGCCCGATCGCGACCGTCATCGTGATCGCGGTCAGCAGCCACGGGTCCACCACGTCCCGGTACGCGGGGATCAGAACGGCCGAGACCGTCTGGTGCAGAAGGTAGAGCGGATACGTCAGAGCCCCGAGGGTGACCAGCCGGCGCCAGCGCACCCACCGCAGCCAGCCGAGGGCGACCGCGGCCATCAGGAGATAGATGACCGTGATCGCGACGACGACGGCCTCCGGAGGCGCCGGGTAGTGCTTGATGCCGATCAGGCGCACCCGCTCCCCCACGCGGTCCAGGGCGGCGTACAGGGACATCCCGTAACCGGCGGCGATCAGCAGCCACGGGACGAAGGCCCCGGAACGCGCGCCGAATCGGTGGATCAGGAAGAAGGCCATGCCCGCGATGAAGTACGGCGCCTGCCGCGGCATGAAGACGAAGACGAGCGTCTCATTCTGGGTGAACTCGGCCAGCAGAGCGAGGCCGGACCAGGCCGCCAGGAACACCAGGCAGCGCCGCAGCGTGATCCCCACAAGGGAGAACAGCGCCAACAGCACGTAGAACCGCAGCTCCACCCACAGGGACCAGAAGACGCCGCCGGCGTGGCCCACGCCGAAAGCCCCCTGGAACATCGTCAGGTTGAGCAGGTACTCGCCGTCGCTGAGCTTGGGATCGAAGCCGGCGACCCCGCTGAAGCGGTACATGATGAAGATCACAAGCACGGCGAACCAGTACGCCGGGTACAACCGCGACACCCGGGAGACGGCGAACTCGCCGACCGTGTGCCCCCACACGCTCATCAGGATGACGAACCCGCTGATGAGGAAGAACAGCTCCACGCCGAGGATGCCCAGCGTGGTCAGGCGGGCGACCGGCTCGAACAGCGTGGTGGGGTACTCGTCCCACAGCGACCTGCTGGCCGCCATGAAGTGGAAGGCCATGACGGCGAACGCGGCCACGAAGCGCAGGACGTCGAGCTCGACCAGGCGACGGCCCCCGGCGGCCCCGGCGGCGTTCCCGGCCGGGACCCCGCCCGACACCGGAACGGCCGAGGCAAGAGCGCCCGGAGCCGGGGCGGGCTGTCTCACGGCAGTCCCCCGCGCGAGCCAAAGAAGATCATGCCCTTTTTGACGTGATCACTCCGGGCTTCGGTTCCCCCGGATCACGATCGTCGCAAAAGATCCCTTTTGGCCCTTTTGCTGCCATCCTGTCCGCATGTCGGCCTCGATAGGGCCCGGAAAGCCGGAGGAGCGGCGCGATCCGGGATCGCGCCGCTCCTCGATGGCACCGGTCCGGCCGGTGCGGGGCGTTCTACAGGTACTGACCGGTGTTGGCGACCGTGTCGATCGACCGTCCGGCCTCGGTGCCCTGCTTGCCCTGCACGAGCGTGCGGATGTAGACGATCCGCTCGCCCTTCTTGCCGGAGATGCGGGCCCAGTCGTCGGGGTTGGTGGTGTTGGGCAGGTCCTCGTTCTCGGAGAACTCGTCCACGCAGGCGGCCAGCAGGTGCGAGATCCGCAGGCCCTTCTGCCCCGTGTCGAGGAACTCCTTGATGGCCATCTTCTTGCCCCGGTCCACGATGTTCTGGATCATGGCGCCGGAGTTGAAGTCCTTGAAGTACAGGACTTCCTTGTCGCCGTTGGCGTAGGTCACCTCGAGGAAGCGGTTCTCCTCGCTCTCGGCGTACATCCGCTCGACCACCCGCTGGATCATCGCGGCGATCGTGCCCTCGCGGCTGCTGCCGTGCTCGGTCAGGTCGTCCGGGTGCAGCGGCAGGTCGCTGACGAGGTACTTCGAGAAGATGTCCTTGGCCGCCTCGGCGTCGGGCCGCTCGATCTTGATCTTGACGTCCAGCCGGCCGGGACGCAGGATCGCCGGGTCGATCATGTCCTCGCGATTGGAGGCGCCGATGACGATGACGTTCTCCAGGCCCTCGACACCGTCGATCTCCGACAGGAGCTGGGGGACGATGGTGTTCTCGACGTCGGAGGACACACCGGAGCCGCGGGTGCGGAAGATCGAGTCCATCTCGTCGAAGAACACGATCACCGGGGTGCCCTCGGAGGCCTTCTCGCGCGCTCGCTGGAAGACCAGGCGGATGTGCCGCTCGGTCTCGCCGACGTACTTGTTGAGAAGCTCGGGGCCCTTGATGTTCAGGAAGAAGCTCTTGCCGGACTGGCCGGTCTTCTCCGCGACCTGCTTGGCCAGGGAGTTGGCCACCGCCTTGGCGATGAGCGTCTTGCCGCAGCCGGGCGGGCCGTACAGCAGCACGCCCTTCGGCGGCCGGAGCTTGTGCTCGCGGAACAGGTCGGCATGCAGGTAGGGCAGCTCGATGGCGTCCCTGATCTGCTCGATCTGCCGGCCGAGGCCGCCGATCTCCTCGTAGGAGATGTCGGGGACCTCCTCGAGGACGAGCTCCTCCACCTCGGACTTGGGGATGCGTTCGTAGACGTAGTTGGAACGGGGTTCGAGCAGGAGGGAGTCACCGGCCCGCAGCGGCTGGTCCAGCAGCGAGTGGGCGAGTTTGACGACCCGCTCCTCGTCGGCGTGCGAGATGACGAGCGCGCGGTCGCCGCTCTCCAGCAACTCCTTGAGCATCACGATCTCGCCGACGTCCTCGTAGCCGAGGGCCTCGACGACGTTGAGCGCCTCGTTCAGCATGACCTCCTGGCCACGCTTGAGTGAGTCGGCGTCGACCGCCGGACTGACGTTCACCCGGAGCTTGCGCCCGCCCGTGAACACCTCGATCGTGCCGTCATCCCTGGCTTCGAGGAACACGCCGAATCCGGACGGCGGCTGTGCCAGCCGGTCGACCTCCTCCTTGAGGGCGACGATCTGGTCCCTGGCCTCCTTGAGGGTGGAGACCAAACGCTCGTTCTGGCTTGTGAGGGCGGCCACCTGGGCCTGCGCCTCGTGGAGACGCTCCTCGATGACCCTGGCCTGCCGGGGAGACTCGGCCAGCTTCCGGCGCAACGCGGTGATCTCCTCTTGCAGGAAGGAGACCTGTGTTGTGAGATCGGCGACCTCCCGTTCGCGCTGCGCGGCTCGAGCCTCAGCGTCGTCGCGAGCTGCCACGCCCCGTCACCTCCTTCCCCGTCGAGAACGACTACTCAAGACCCTACCTATCTTGGCGCTGTACGTAACCTGGCCGGGCAGTGTTCGTGTAGTTACGTTGGGTGTTCGGCGTTTGATACCTTATGGACCGATTGTTCGGGTCACCATTAGGAACACACCCAAATGTTCCCGTGTCACGCGGCTTTGCCGGGTTGTGGCCGAATTGTCACCCTTGTTCGATCCCCTCTCCGTACGCCCCCTTTGCGGGGCGCCTGCGCCGCGGCGGGGGCGTGACGCCGTCCGCCATGCGACGAGCCGTGACGAGAAACCCCGTGTGGCCGACCATGCGATGGTCGGGCCGTACGGCGAGGCCCTCGACATGCCAGTCGCGAACCAGGGTCTCCCACGCGTGGGGCTCGGTGAAACTCCCGTGCTCCCGCAGTGTTTCCACGGTTCGGGACATCTGGGTAGTTGTCGCAACATAGCAGCAAATAACTCCCCCTGGGGTCAGGGACTTCGCCGCCGCGTCAACGCACTCCCAAGGGGCGAGCATGTCGAGGATGACGCGGTCCACGTCCGTCTCGTCGAGCGCGTCGACGAAGTCGCCCACCGCCAGACGCCACTGCCCCATCGGACCGCCGAAGAACTTCTCCACGTTCTTGGTGGCCACCTCGGCGAAGTCCGCGCGCCGCTCGTAGGAGGTGACCCTCCCCTCCGGGCCGACCGCGCGCAGCAGGAAGCAGGTGAGCGCGCCGGATCCCACACCGGCCTCCACCACCCGGGCGCCGGGGAAGACGTCGGCCATGGCGACGATCTGGGCCGCGTCCTTCGGATAGACCACCGCGGCCCCGCGCGGCATCGACACCGTGTAGTCGGCGAGCAGATGCCGGAACGCCAGGTACGCCGTGCCGCCGGACGACCGCACCACGGACCCTTCGGGCTGTCCGATCAGGTCGTCGTGCGGGATCGACCCCTTGTGCGTGTGGAAGACGCCGCCCTCTTTCAGCGTCACCGTGTGCCGCTTGTTCTTGGGGTCGGTGAGCTGAACCTGATCTCCGGCCTGGAATGGGCCGTGCCTGCGAAAACCCATGCGGAAAAGGCTAGTGCCGCGACCGACGAGATTCGCCCGACGGAGCGGTGTCCGGAGTGGTGCATCGCAAGGCGGAGGAGGCCACAGCGGAGGGGCGGGGGCGGGGGGGCGGCCGGGAAAACACCTGGCCGGTGCGGTGTCACCGCTGGTAACAATGGGACATGTTGCCCCAAGAGGCGATCCCTGCCGGGCCGGCCGTTCTGCGCCCGCCGGTCCAGGGGGACGCCGACCAGATCGCCCGAGCCTGTGCCGACCCCGATATCGCGAGGTTCATCCCCTTCCTTCCCTCGCCGTACTCACGGGACGACGCGCTGGCGTGGATCACCAAGGCCATGCCCGGGGTGTGGGAGAACGGCGGCGCCGGCTTCGTCGTGGCCGACCCGGTCACGGACGAGGTTCTCGGGACGGCGATGCTCAAGCCGCCGGACCGGTTCGGCGCGACGGAGGTGGGCTACTGGCTCGCGCCGTGGGCCCGGGGGCGCGGCGTCGTCACGGCCGCCGTGCGAACGCTCGCCGAACGGGCCTTCGCCCGGGGCGTCCCCCGGATCGGGCTGCTCACCGACGTGGAGAACGTCGCGAGCCAGCACGTCGCCCTCCGGTGCGGTTTCGCCCACGAGGGCGTGCTGCGCGGGGCCGGAACCCCCCGGGGCGGCACCCCCGCCGACATCGCCGCCTTCGGGCGGCTGAGCACCGACCCCGGCGACCCGATCACGCCCTTCCTGCCGTTCTTCCCCGGAGGGTTCCCCGGCGGCTCGCTCACCGACGGCGTCGTCCGGCTCACACCGCTGACCACCGCCGACGCCGCCGACTACTTCGCGCTGGCGTCAGTGCCCGACGTGATGGACTCGCACGTGCCGCCGGCGGAGCCGTCGTACGCCGAGATCGAGGTCGTCTGCAGGTACGCCGGGCACCGGTGGCTGACCGGTCAGCGGGCGGACATCGCGATCAGGGACGCCCGCACCGGCGCGTTCGCCGGGGACATCCAGCTCACCGGCGTCGTCCCGCCGCTCGGGCAGGCGATGCTCGGCTACAGCCTGCACCCCGCCCACCGCGGACGCGGCATGGTGACGCGGGCCGTGAACCTGCTGGCCGGGTGGGCGTTCACGCACACCCCGCTGCGCCGGATCGTCGCCGGGACCACGCCGGGCAACACCTCCTCGCAACGGGTGCTCGAACGGGCGGGGTTCGTCCGGGAGCACCTCGTCGAGGGGCTGCTGCCCGGCCCGGGAGGCTCCCGCCTGGACGACATCCAGTGGGCCAGGACACGCCCCTGAGGGGAACGGACCTGCCGCGCTCGGGCACCGCCCGGAACCCGGTGCCCGAGCGCGGGGCGTCCGCGGCGCGGGACGCCCGGGCGTCCCGGCCACGCCGGTGTCCGCCGGTCCCTCAGTCGGATCCGTACGCGGCCCGCAGCTTGGCGAAGGCGGCGTCGGTCCCCTGGAGGGCCCGGTCGATCTCCTCGTCGGTGTGCGCGGCCGACAGGAACCAGTTGTGCCAGGCGTGCAGGTAGACCCCCTCCTCCAGGCAGGCGCCGGCCCAGGCGATGCCCTTCTCCAGGGTGTCGTCGCCCTCGAAGGACAGCCAGGGCACCTGCACGGGGCCGGTCTGGCGTACCACGAAGCCGTGCGCCGTCGCCTGGGCGGCGAGCCCCTCGCGCAGCCGGGTCCCGGCCCGGTGCATGAGCGCGGGGCCGTCGGTCTCGCGCAGGATCTCGATCGTCGCCTTGGCGGCGGCCATCGCGGTGGCGGAGAACCAGAAGGAGCCGGTGGAGTACAGCGTCTGGGCGGCCCCGCGCAGCGCGTCGGTCCCGGTGAGCGCCGCGATGGGGAACCCGTTGGCCATCGCCTTGCTCCAGGCCGTCAGGTCGGGCCGCACCCCGAGCGGCTCCCACGAGCCGCGCAGGTCCAGCCGCCATCCGGCGCGTACGTCGTCGATGACCAGCGCCGCGCCGAGCCGGTCGGCCAGCGCGCGCACGCCCCGGGCGAAGTCCGCGTCGGCGTCCTCCTGGTCTTCGAACGAGTCGTGCTTGAACGGGGTGACCAGGATGGCGGCGACGTCGCCGTCCGCCTGGGCCGCGGCGGCCTCCGCGCTCGCGAGGTCGTTGTAGGTGAACTCGATCGTGTCCGCCCGCTGGTTGGGGGTGACCCCGTTCAGGCTGGGCGTGCACCAGGGGTCGGCGCCGTGGTAGGCGCCGTGGGCGACCAGCGCCTTGGTCCTGCCCGTGGCGGCCCTGGCCACCATGAGGGCCTGCGTGGTGGCGTCGGTGCCGTTCTTGGAGAACATGGCCCAGTCGGCGGAGGGGACGAGGTCCACCAGGAGTTCGGCGAGCTCCACCATGACCGGGCCGGGACCGTTCAGGCAGTCGCCCGCCGCCTGCTGGGCCGCCGCGGCGGCCTCCACCTTCGGGTTCCGGTGGCCGACGATCATCGGGCCCCAGCTGCACATCAGGTCGACGTACTCGCGGCCGTCGGCGTCCCACTGGCGCGCGCCCTCGGCCCGGACGAAGAACTGGGGGTAGCGGTCCCCGTGCAGGGCCGCGTTGAGGTGGCCGTACATGCCGCCGGGGATGACCGCGGCGGCACGGGCCCGCAGGGAGGCGTCGAGGGACATGGGCGGCACTCCTGAGATCGGGGGAATCGGGGGCGGTGTGAGCCGGGATCAGGCGTCCGGGCCGGGGTCGCCGGGGACGAAGCCGTCCAGCCCGGCGTCGGAGCCGAGACCGCCCGCGACCCTCGCGGCGACGGCCGTGCCGAGGCGTGCGGCGCCGAGGACGTCCCGGCCGTGCAGCAGTCCGGCGGCGAATCCGGCGCAGTACGCGTCGCCGCAGCCCGTGGTGTCGACCACCGGCACGTCCAGGGCGGGCACCCGGGTGACTCCGTCGGCGGTGGCCACGAGGCTGCCGGCGGCCCCCAACGTGACGATCACGCCCTTCGGGCCCTCGGCGAGCAGCGCGGCCGCGGCCTCCTCGGGCGTCGGCGCCCCGCTCAGCATGAGCGCCTGCTCCTCGTTGGGCAGGAGGTAGTCGACGTGGGGCAGGAACGCGCGCACGCCGGGCATGAGGTCGGCCATGTTCGACAGCAGGTCCAGCGTGACGGTCGTGCCGCCCTCGCGGGCCTTGCCGAGCAGCGCGAAGAAGGCCGGGTCGTGCAGGCCCCAGGTGACGTCCATGCCGCCGAGGTGCACCACCTTCGCGGCGGTCAGGCGGGCGGCGTCGAGGTCGGCGGTCGCCAGGCCCAGGTTGGCCCCGGGCACGTGGAACGACGGCCGTCCGCCGTCGGGGCGGATGGGCAGGATCGAGGCCGCCGTCTGCTCCCCCGCCCTGCGCACCACGCCGCTCACGTCGACGCCGTGCCGCGCCATGATCATCAGGAGGAAGTCGCCCAGCTCGTCGTCGCCGACGGCGCCCATCGAGGCGACCGGCACGCCGATCTTCGCCAGGGCCACGGCCGTGCCCGCGGCGGCGCCGGCCGCGGTGATGCGGATCTGCTCAAGCAGGTGGGTGTCCTGACCGGCCGGGATGGACTCGACCGGGCGGGCCAGGACGTCGACGATATGTACGCCGACCGTCACTACCGTCATGAGCGGATAATAGACGGGCGCCCGACTAAAATGTCAACCGAGGTGGTGGACCATGCCGAAGATCGTCAATCACGAGGAGCGCAGGGGCGAGGTCGTCGCGGCGGCCCGCCGGATCATCCTGCGCGAGGGCATCGAGGCCGCGACCACGCGGGCCATCGCCAAGGAGGCCGGATACTCCAACGGCGTGCTCACGCATTACTTCGCCGACAAGGACGAGATCCTGCTGTCGGCGCTGGAGGCGTCCCATCGCCGGATCGCCGACCGGCTGCGGGACAAGCTGTCCGGCCGCACCGGCCTGGCGGCACTGCGCGAACTGCTGCTCGACAACGTGCCGCTGGACGAGGAGCGGGCCGGCGAGACCGGGCTGGAGGTGGGCTTCTGGGGACGCAGCCTGACCAGCCCCGCGCTGCTGGAGGTCCAGCGGCGGGAGGCCGCCGAGCTCCGCTATCTGGTGACGAGCCTGCTCGGGTCCGCCGCCGAGGCCGGTGAGATCCGTACGGACGAGGACCTGGAGGACGTCGCGGAACGGCTGCTGGCGCTCGTGGACGGGCTGAGCGTGCACCGTCTGCTGTACCCGTCGCAGGTCACCGGCGAGCGGCTGGAACGGCTGATCCTGAGCGAGATCGAGCGGCTGCGCCCCTGATCCGCCTGATCCGGCCGCCGGGAGCCGGTAGCCCCGGCGGCCGCGGGAATCGTCAGGCGTTGCGGTGGGGCTCGTACCGCATCGTGCGCGAGACGCCGACGCGCACAGTCGTGCCGGGCAGGATCGGCACCGGCTCGTTCGGCGGGATGTCGTAGAAGTTGGGGTCGCCGGGCGGCTGGATCTGCGTGCCGTTCACCGAGCCCAGGTCGAGCAGGTTGACGTCCCAGTTGTCCAGGAAGACGCGCAGGTGGCGGCGCGACACCGAGCCGTCGGGGCTGGTGACCTTGGCCGGCCTGGCCTCGCCCGACTGCACCTCGGGCGCGCGCTCGGGGTCGCGGCCCAGCAGGTAGTCGGCCTCCAGCGGCAGCGCCACGCCGTCATCGAGCAGCAGCACCCCGAGCTGCGGCCTGGGGCCCTTGTACGGCACCACCGCCCGCTGGTCGATGGGGATTCCGCAGACCGCGCAGTAGGGCGCGCGCGGGTCGTTGAAGTGGTCGTTCTTGCAGTCGACGCCGTAGACCATCGGCCGCTGACCGGGCTCGGGCGGCACGTCCATCTGGGTCGCCTCGCCCGGCTCCTCCTCGGCGGGCACGTGCGGCACCGGCTCGAACGGCCCGCTCGGCGGGCCGTCAGGCCCGCCGAGGTCGTGCAGCAGCCCGCCCAGGTCGTGGGGACCCGAATCGTGCTGCGGGGCGTCCCGGTCCTCGGCGGGCTCCGGCGGCGAAGGCAGCGGCTGCGGTCCCGAGTGGTGCGACGGTCCCGGGTCGGGGACGACCGGCGGCAGCGGCTGGGAGACGTGGGACGGCGGCGGACCGGGCGGCATCGGGAGCGGCTGGGACGATCCCAGGGACGGCGCCCCGTGCTCGGGGCCGGGCGGCGACCCGGCCGGGAACGGCGACGCGGGCGGCGGCGGCACGGGCGGCGGCACGGGCGACGGCACCACGGGCCCGCGCGGGGCGATCGGTTCCGGGGCCCCGATCTGCGGGGGCTGCACGCTCTGCTGACCTTGGTGCTGCGGCTGCGGCTGCGGCGGGCGCGGGGGCAGCGGCGGGAACGCGAGGTCGCCGTGCTGGGTGAGGTCGCACTCCAGCCCGGCACCGGTGACCACGCCGCCGTCCAGCCGGGCGTACGGGCTCGACGGGCCCGCTCCGGGCAGGCGCAGCTCGACCCGGGACACCGGGCCGCTGACGAGACGGTCGGTCCAGGTCAGCGCGTCGTGCCCGGCGAGGCGGACCTCGCCGTCGGGGCCGCCCGACACGGTCGCGTACGCGGCCCCGCTGACCAGCACGGCCACGCCGCCCCCGGCCGGTCCTGCCACCGCGCAGGCCGCCGGCTCGACGCCGATCGACCTTTCCATGGCGCGCGCCAGGACCTGGGCCACCCGCCGGGCCAGCGCCCGGCCGTCGCCACCCGTCGTGGCGGTCTCGCTCAGCGCGCCCAGCAGGTCCTCGACCGGCTGGTCGCCACCGGTGGCGCACACGAGCAGCAAACCGTTCAGATGGGCGACCACGCCCTCCCCCGGCAGCGGGCGGACCACCCCCACGCCCTGTTCCGTCACAGAAGTTCTCCCTCCGGAAACGCCACCGGATGACCGGCACCATCGCCGGCACGCCACGTGCCGGATCGATCACCCCAGAAATTAGCAAAAAAGAGTGATGAACCGGCCTGCGGGAGCGCGCGACGGGCGGCCGAACGGCACCCGGCCCCGCTCCCGATCAGCACCCTAGTCCCCGGTGACCCGTCGGACGAGTGCGCGGAACGCACCACACCACAGTGCGCGGAGCGCCGGGCCGCGGCGGGCACACCGCCGGGGGCCGCGGTCGCCGCGCCGCGCTCACACACCGGTGAACATGCGGTTGACGTCGGTGGTGGCGAGCACGCCGTAGATGTCCCCGCCCCGCTCGACCAGCAGGTATTCCGGTGCGGGACTGTCCCGCATGGCGTCGAGCAGGGACTCCCCCTCGAGATCGGCGCCGAGCACGAGCGAGGGCTCCAGGGCGCGTGACAGGACACCGACGTTCACCCACGGCCTGCGCTGCTCGGGAGTGGCGTTGATCGCCGTCTCGTTGACGATGCCCACCGGCCGCCCATCGTGGTCGACCACCACCATGGCCCCCGCGCCCGCCTCCCGCGCCCGGCGCAGGCCCTCCGACAGCGGCACCTCGGCGGTGACCGCGACCGCCCGGCGGGCCAGCGTACGGGCCCGCAACTGCGGCAGCCGGGCCCGTACGCGGGCGACCCGCAGCGACTGGGAGGCCCCGAGCCAGATGAAGGACGCCAGCACCACCGTCCAGAGCATGCTCCCGATGCCGGGCTCCTGCCCCGCCATCAGATTCATCAGCAGCGGCACCACGACCACCGCGACCGCGACACCGCGGCCGACCCACGCGGCGGCCATCGTGCCCGTGCCCGCGTCCCGCTTGACCTTCCACACGGCCGCCCGCAGCATCCGGCCGCCGTCGAGCGGCAGGCCGGGCAGCAGGTTGAACAGTCCGACGATCAGATTGGACGACCAGAGCTGCCAGATCAGCACCGGCACCAGCCCGTCGGGGGGGCGCGTGAACATGGACAGCGGGTCGACGGGGCCGGTCACGAACGCGATCGCGGACACCAGGTAACCGACCGTCGCAAGGCCCAGCGAGAGCAGGGGCCCGGCGAGCGCGACATTGAACTCCCGGCCCGCCGTCTCGGGCTCGCGTTCGATCTCCGAGACGCCGCCGAGCATGTAGAGGGTGATCCTGCGCACCGGAAGGCCGTAATGCTTGGCGACGACGCAGTGTGCCAGCTCGTGGAGCAGGACCGAGGCGTAGAGCAGGACGGCGAAGACCAACGCCACCACGGAACTGCCGATGAGCCCGTATCCGGGGAGACTGGCGGCGAAAAGGGGCTGGAAGCTGATCGTGATGAACGCCGCCACGATGAGCCAGGTGGGCGAGACGTAGACGGGAATGCCGAACGGCCGTCCCATCCGCAGCCCGGTGGACTCCTTGACAGGTGTGCTCATGTGGCCGCCTTCCCCTTCCACGCCCCTCGATGCTACGTGCCACGAGGTGAGATCAGCCTAAGAGCTCGCCCGCCCGTTGCGTACCGCGCGAGGCTCCGGGGAAGGCGGGGCGGGAGCGTTCTGTCGGCCCGGTGTCCTACAGTTCGGGGCATGACCCTCGCCGAAGAGCGCGCCGTCATCGGGGCGCTTTCCCCCTCCCGGGCCGGTGACTTCATGACCTGCCCCCTGCTCTACCGGTTCAGGGTGATCGACCAGCTCCCCGAGCGGCCCTCGGCCGCCGCGGTCAGGGGCACGCTCGTTCACGCCGTCCTCGAACGGCTCTACGACCTGCCCGCGGAGGCGCGGACCGTCGCCGCCGCGCAGGACCTGCTGGAGCCCCAGTGGCGGCGGCTGCTCGACGAGGAGCCCGACTACGCGGGTCTGTTCGAGGACGACGCGGAGCGGGACGCCTGGCTGAAGCAGGCCCGCGGCATGGTCGAGCGATACTTCACGCTGGAGGACCCGCAGCGGCTGGAGCCGGCCGAGCGCGAGATGTACGTCGAGGTCGTGCTCGACAGCGGGCTGCTGCTGCGCGGCTACATCGACAGGCTCGACGTGGCCCCGACCGGCGAGATGCGGGTCGTGGACTACAAGACGGGCACGGCGCCGGGGCGCGAGTGGGAGGCCAAGGCGCTGTTCCAGATGAAGTTCTACGCGCTGGCGCTGTGGCGGCGCAGCGGCCAGGTCCCCCGCATGCTCCAGCTCATGTACCTGGGCAACGGCGAGATCATCCGGTACGTCCCCGACGAGGCGGATCTGCGGGCGACCGAGCGCAAGGTGGAGGCGCTCTGGGCGGCCATCGAGCGTGCCGTGCGCACCCGCGAGTGGCGCGCCCGCCGCTCGCGGCTGTGCGACTGGTGCGACCACCAGGCGCTGTGCCCGGAGTTCGGCGGCACCCCGCCGCCCGTGCCCGACCGTGAGCCCGGGCTGTCCGCCCGCGTCAGCAGAAGGTCTGCCAGCGACGAGCTGTGACCGTGTTCCCCGCGTCCGCCGTCGGGGCGCTCACATCCGGATCGCTCGGACTCCTCCGCGCGGCTCCTCCGTGGGGAGGAGGGGGATATCCCTCCCGGGCAGGGTGGACGCGGGCGGCGACCGCCTAGATTTGGTACGTGCGCACCACCCCCGGCAGTACGCGGTCCTGGCTTCGGGCTCGTCCCCTGCTCTCCGACTCCGTCCTCGCGGTGGTGCTGACGATCGTGTCCCTGTGGACGATCGTCGCCTTCGCCCAGCATGGGGTCGGCGCACCCGCGCCGGCCCGCCCCCCGGACGCGCTCAACCTGGCGCTGGCGGCGTCCTGCACGCTGCCCCTGGCGCTGCGGCGGCAGCGGCCGTTCGCGCTGCTGGTGGCCACCGCCCTCCCCGATGTGGGGATGATCGTGCTCGGCTACAGCCCCGGCCTGAGCGGGATCGGCACATTCGTCCTCCTCTACTCGGTCGCCGCCCACCGGGGGCTGGCGTTGAGCCTGGCCGCACTGGTCGTCTCCTTCGCCACCTACGCCGCCGTGGCCGGCGTCGCGCCCTTCCCGGTCTCCTGGACCAACCACGTCGTCGTGGCCACCGTCATGCTGCTGTGCTGGGTGTGCGGCCGGGCGGTGCGGCTGCGCCGCGCCTACCTCGCCGAGCTGGTCCATCGGGCCGACCGGCTGGAGCGTGCGCGCGAGGCCGACACCAGGGCCGCCCGGGCAGAGGAGCGCTCCCGCATCGCCCGGGAGCTGCACGACGTCGTCGCCCACCATGTGAGCGTGATGACGGTCCAGGCCGCCGCCGCCCGCAGGATGCTCGACACCAAGCCCGACGTCGCGCGGGACGCCCTGACCGCCATCGAGGAGATGGGCCGCACGGCGATGGCGGAGATGCGCAGCATCGTCGGTGTGCTGCGCACCGACGGCCCGGCCGAGCGCGGGCCGCAGCCGGGCATGCACGACCTGCCGGCGCTGGTGGAGCAGATGCGCGAGGCGGGGCTGCGGACCCAGCTGTGGATCGAGGGCGAGCGGCGGGGGCTGCCGCCCGGGGTGGACCTGGCCGCCTATCGGCTCGTGCAGGAGGCGCTGACCAACAGCCTGCGCCACGCCGGGGCCACCGCCCGCGCCTGGGTCACCGTACGGCACGAGCCGAACGAGCTCAGCATCCGCGTCGAGGACGACGGGCGCGGCACGGCGGAGGAGTCGGTGCGGGTCGAGGGCAAGGGCCACGGGCTCGTGGGCATCCGCGAGCGCGTGGCGCTCTATGGTGGAGTCCTGCGGATCGGTCCCCGCACCGGGGGCGGATTCGAGGTCCGGGCTCGTTTCCCCCTCAGTCACAGCCCCCTCAGTCACAGCCCGCTCAGTCACAGCCCGCTCAAGCACAGCTCCCTCAAGCACAGCTCCCCCGAGGACACAGCATGACGATCAGGGTGTCTCCCTCCACCCGGCGGCCCGCCGCCCATCCCAGCATGGACACGCGATGACGATCCGGGTGTTGCTGGTCGACGACCAGCCGCTGCTGCGCACCGGGTTCCGGTTCATCCTGGAGGCGGAGCCGGACGTCACCGTCGTGGGCGAGGCGGGCGACGGCGCGATGGCCATGGACCAGTCCAGGGCCCTGATGCCCGACGTGGTGCTCATGGACGTCCGCATGCCCGGCACCGACGGCATCGAGGCGACCCGCCGCATCGTGCGGGAGGCCGCACCGAGCGCCCATGTGCCGAAGGTGCTCGTGCTGACGACCTTCGACCTGGACGAGTACATCGTGGAGGCGCTGCGCGCGGGCGCGAGCGGGTTTCTCCTCAAGGACGTGCCGCCGGACGAGCTGGTCCAGGCGATCCGGGTGGTGGCGGCGGGCGACGCCATCGTGGCGCCGAGCGTCACCCGTCGGCTGCTGGACAAGTTCGCCACCCGGCTTCCCTCCGCGCACCGGCAGGCCACCCCCACGCGGCTCGACCGGCTCACCGAGCGCGAGCTCGAGGTGCTGGGCCTGATCGCGAAGGGCATGTCGAACGCCGAGATCGCCGCCCGGCTCGTGGTCAGCGAGACGACCGTGAAGACCCACGTGGGCAACGTGCTGACCAAGCTGGGGCTGCGCGATCGGGTCCAGGCGGTCGTGCTCGCGTACGAGACCGGTCTGATCGTCCCCGGCGCCTTCTCCTGACCTTCGATCTACAACCTCGGGAGGAGCGAGGCGGGCCCGGTCCTCCCGAGGTGGTGGACGCGAGTCGTACGAGAGGCCGATGCCGGACGGGCGGGCGGGCCGATACCGTCGGAACAGGGGCGTGGCCGAGGTTGCGGAACACGCCGCGCCGGTACGGCTCCCGCGGACCGTCTGCGCTGACCATCTGGGGGGAAGACGGCGGGAGCCGTACCGGCGGAAAGCTCAGACGGCCGTCTCCTGAGGGGCCGCGGCCGTGCCGCCCGAAGGGGCGTTCTCGGGGAAATGACAGGCCACCTGGTGGCCGGGGGCGAGTGTCGCCAGCGGGGGCTCGACCTGCTTGCAGATCTCCTGCGCCTTCCAGCACCGGGTGTGGAACCGGCAGGCGGGCGGCGGGTTGAGCGGCGAGGGCACGTCGCCCTGCAGCCGGATCCGCTCCCGCTCCTTGCGCCGCTTCGGGTCCGGGATCGGCACCGCCGACAACAACGCGTTGGTGTAGGGATGCATCGGCGATTCGTACAGGCCCTTGCGGTCCGCGATCTCGACGACCTTGCCGAGGTACATCACCGCGACGCGGTCGCTGATGTGCCGGACCACCGACAGGTCGTGCGCGATCACCACGTAGGTGAGATCGAGCTCGCTCTGCAGGTCCTCCAGCAGGTTGACGACCTGGGCCTGGATCGACACGTCGAGCGCGGACACCGGCTCGTCGGCGATGATCAGCTTGGGCTTGAGCGCGAGCGTCCTGGCGATGCCGATGCGCTGCCGCTGTCCGCCGGAGAACTCGTGCGGGTAGCGGTTGTAGTGCTCGGGGTTGAGGCCGACCAGTTCGAGGATCTCCTGGACCGCCTTCTTGGTGCCCTGCTCGGTCTTGATGCCCTGGATCCGGAACGGCGCCCCCACGATGGCGCCGACCGTGTGCCGGGGGTTGAGCGAGCTGTAGGGGTCCTGGAAGATGATCTGCACGTCCCGGCGGAGCGGGCGCAGCCGGCCCTGGGACATGTGCGTGATGTCGTTGCCGTCGAACAGGATCTTCCCGCCGGTGGGCTCGATGAGCCGGGTGATCAGGCGTCCGGTGGTGGTCTTGCCGCATCCCGACTCGCCGACCAGGCCGAGGGTCTCGCCCTTCTTCACGTCGAAGCTGATGCCGTCGACGGCCCTGACCGCACCGACCTGCCGCTTGAGCAGACCCTTCGTGATCGGGAAGTGCTTTTCCAGCCCCTGTACGGACAGCAAGGGCTCCTCGTTCACGAAGCCTCCAGGTTCGGCTTGATCTCGTTCTCCCAGATGGCACGCCGCCGCTCGCGCGGCAGGTGGCAGCGCACCAGATGACCGCCCTCGGTCTCCAGCAGCTCGGGGACCTCCGTCTTGGCCCGTCCGCCCGTACGCTCCTCGAAGGCGCAGCGCGGGTGGAAGGCGCAGCCGGACGGCACGTTGATCAGTGAGGGCGGGGAGCCCTTGATCGGCAGCAGCCGCTCGGTCGGCTCGCGGTCCAGGCGCGGCATCGAGCCGAGCAGGCCCCACGTGTAGGGGTGCTCGGGCCGTTCGAAGATGTCCTCGGACGTGCCGTACTCGACGCACTTGCCGCCGTACATCACGAGGATGTCGTCGGACAGCTCGGCGACGACGCCGAGATCGTGGGTGATGACGATCAGCGCGGCGTCGAAGTCGCGCTGCAGATCGCGCATCAGGTCGAGGATCTGCGCCTGCACGGTCACGTCGAGGGCCGTGGTCGGCTCGTCGGCGATCAGCAGCTCGGGGTCGCAGCTCAGCGCCATCGCGATCATCGCGCGCTGTCGCATGCCGCCGGAGAACTCGTGGGGGTAGCTGTCCACGCGGCGCTCCGGCTGCGGAATGCCCACCCGGCCGAGCATGTCGATCGCGTGCTTGCGCGCGACCTTCTTGCTGACGTCGTTGTGGATGCGGTACGCCTCGACGATCTGGTCGCCGACCGTGTAGAACGGGTGCATCGCCGACAGCGGATCCTGGAAGATCATCGCCATCTTCTTGCCGCGCAACGTGCGCACGTGCTCGGCGCTCGCGCCGACGAGCTCCTCGCCGTCGAGCCAGATCTCGCCGGAGATGCGGGCGCGCCCGCCCTTGTGCAGGCCGAGGATGCCGAGGCTGGTCACGCTCTTGCCGGAGCCCGACTCCCCGACGATGCCGAGCGTCCTGCCCCGCTCCAGCGTGAACGACAGCCCGTCGACGGACTTGACCAGGCCGTCGTCGGTCGGGAAGTGGATCCGCAGGTCCTTCAGTTCCAGGAAGCTCATCCCAGCCTCACCCTCGGGTCGACGACGGCGTACAGGACGTCGACGACCAGGTTGGCCACGACGATGAAGACGGCCGCGATCAGTGTGACGCCCATCACCTGCGGGAGGTCGTTGTGGCCGATGGCGTCGACGGCGTACTTGCCCAGGCCCGGCAGCGAGAACGTGCTCTCGGTGAGGACGGCGCCGCCGAGCAGCAGGCCCAGGTCGAGACCGACCATGGTGAGAAGGGGGGTGAGCGTGGCGCGCAGGCCGTGTTTCACCACGACGGACCGCTCGCGAAGGCCCTTCGCCCGCGCCGTGCGGATGTAGTCCTCCCCCATCGTCTCCAGCATGCCCGCCCTCGTGATGCGGGCGTAGCTGGCCGCGTAGAGGAACGCGAGCGTCACCCACGGCAGGATGAGGTTGTTGGCCCAGGTCAACGGATCTTCTTCGATGGGAACCCAGTCGGCGACGTCGCCCACGAGCCCGAGCTTGTCCCTGAAGATCGCGAGAGAGACGATGCCGGTGAAGAAGATGGGCAGCGAGACTCCCGCGAGCGCGACGCCCATCGACATCCGGTCGAAGAAGCTGCCCCGCCGCAGCGCCGAGACGACGCCCGTCGCCACACCGAACACCACCCAGACCACCACCGCGCCGGCCGCCAGCGAGAGCGTGACCGGCAGGCGGTCGAGCAGGTCCGGCAGGACGGGGTTCTGCGTGACGTACGAGTAGCCGAGGCAGGGGGCCGGGCAGTGCTCAACGCCGGGGCCGTAGTTCCGGTCGATCCCCAGGAAGATGCCCTTCACGAACCGCCCGTACTGGACGACCAGCGGGTCGTAGAAGCCCAGCCTGACGGCCGTGTCGTGGATGATCTCGGCATTGGCCGCCTTGCCCACGTAACGAGAGGCGAGGTCGTCAGCAGACATACCGGCGAGCCGGGGAACGAGGAAGAAGATAGCGAACGTGGCGATGCTCACCACGAAGAGCAGCATGACAGCCGCTATCAGCCGCTTGATTATGTATGTGACCACTGATCTCGGTCTGACGGCCGGGTCGCCCGGCCGTCAGACCTTCACCTGCCTTCGACAGAGGTTCCAGGGGGGTTCCCGGGAGATCGTGGTGTCTCCCGGGAACGCGGATTACTGGGTGCCCAGAGTGAGGTACTCGTACATGCCCCAGTTCTGGCTGACGAAGACGTTCTTCAGCGTGGGCGGCCGGTAGAAGAGGCTGTGGGCCCAGACGTAGGGAAGGACGTACGCGTCGTCCATCACCTTCGCGTCGACGTCGGCCCAGGCCTTCTCACGGGTGGCGTCGTCCGTCGCGGCGGCGGCGACGTCGACGAGCTTGTCGATCTCCGGGTCCTTCACGCTGAGGTTGGTGTTACCCGCGGGACGGATGGTCCGGCTGTCGACGATCTGCTGGAAGAAGCCGTAGCCCTCGGGGTAGTCGGCGGCCCAGCCGTAGAGCATGATGCCCAGGCCGTTCTTCTTCGCGAAGTCGGGCTTGCCGGCGTAGAGCTTGAAGTAGTCGCCCTGCGGGTAGCCCTTGAGGTCGAGCTTGATGCCGACCTTGCCGAGCGACTGCTGCAGCGCCTCGGCGGTCTGCTTCTCGGCGTCGCGCTCGTTGCGGAAGGAAACAGAGGTGCTGAAGCCGTCCGGCTTGCCGCACGCCTTGAGCTCTTCCTTGGCCTTGTCCAGGTCACCGGTCGGGTGGGCCTCGACGCCGTAGGGGTCGATCTTCTGGTAGCCGGTCATCACCGGCGGCATGAGGCTGAGGGCGATGTCGCCGCCGGCCTCGGGACCGCCGAAGGCGCCCTGGATGGCCGACCGGTCCGCCGCGTACAGCACGGCCTTGCGGCAGTGGATGTTGTCGAGCGGCGGAACGTCCCCGTTGAGGTTGGCGAACCAGGTGCGGGACAGCGCCGCCGAGTCGGCGTACTGCTTGCGCTTGGGATCGGTCAGCACGCTCGCCCGGGCGTTGGCCCCGACGCCGCTGCTGTTGACCACCACGTCGAGCTTGCCGGAGATCAGCCGCTGGTCGAGGTCGTCCTCGTTCTGGCCCAGCAGCACCTCGATGGAGTCGTTGAGCTGCTTGCGGTTGGGGTCGGAGCTCGGGTCCCAGTTCGGGTTCTTGACCAGCTCGATCCGCTTGCCGAGCTCGTGGCTCTTGAACATGTACGGGCCGGTGGCGACCGGGTGCTCCTTGTACTTCGAGCCCGTGTCCTTGGCCTCGGGCACCGGAGCGGTGATGGGGAGCATCGCGAAGTAGTCGAAGCCGCCGTACGGCTTCTTCAGGTGGAACACGATGGTCTGGTCGTCGGGCGTCTCGATCGCCTTGAGGTCGTCGAGCTTGCCCTTCATCTTGTACGGACCGGTGTAGCCCTTGAGGTCCAGCCAGTCGTTGAAGTAGGTCGGGCCGCTGGGCAGCACGTCCTTGTCCAGCGCACGCGCGACGCCGTACTTCACGTCCCTGGACGTCACCGGCGTGCCGTCCTCGAACTTCACGCCCGCGCGGAGCTTGTAGGTCCAGGTCTTGCCGTCGTCGCTCGGCTTGCCCAGGTCCTCGGCCAGGTCGCCGACGAGCTGCAGGCCCTCCTTGCCCGGCACCGGCTTGAACATCGTGAGCGCGCGGGTGTAGAGGCGGGCGAAGTTCCACGAGTAGCCGTAGTACATGTCACCCGGGTCGACCGAGTCGAAATCGCCCGGCATGCCCATGCGGAGCGTGCCGCCCGTCTTGTCCGACGGGTTGACGACCTGCGTGACCGCGGCGTTGAACTCGCTGGACGGCGCTTCCCCGCCACCCGAGCCGGAATTGGCGCCGCTCTTGCCGCTGCCGCCACCGCCGCAGGCGGCGAGGGCGAGAGCGAGGCCGGTGGTCACCGCGACCGCCGACGCCATTGATCTTAACTTCATCGACCTGACACCCCATCTGTAGGAGTCGTTGTTTGCCTTCGGAAGTACGTTGACTGAGGGACAAGCACGCCGTTATCGGGCCTTGGGATCGAAGGCGTCCCTGAAACCGTCGCCGAGCAGGTTGAACGCGAGCACGGTGACGAAGATCGCCAGGCCGGGGAAGATCATGTAGTTCGGCGCCACGCTGTACTTGTGCACCGCGTCGGCGAGCATGGCCCCCCAGGTCGGGGTCGGCGGCTTGACACCCACGCCGAGGAACGACAGAGCGGCCTCGAACAGGATGTTCGACGGGATCAGCAGCGTCGCGTAGACCATGATCGGCGCAAGCAGGTTGGGCAGGATCTCCTTGAACAGGATCGTGTGGTTGCGCGCGCCCAGGCTCCTGGCCGCGTCGACGAACTCCCGTTCTCGCAGGGAGAGCGTCTGCCCGCGGACGATCCGCCCGACGTAGGGCCAGTTGAAGAAGCCGATGATGAACACGAGCAGGCTGATCCTCAGCGCGTCGCCGGACAGGCCGAACGCGCTGTCGGGGATGACGCCCGCCAGCGCCAGTGCGAACACCAGCAGCGGGAAGGCGAGGAAGATGTCCATCAGCCGGCTGATGATCGTGTCGACCCAGCCGCCGAAGAATCCCGCCACGATGCCCAGCACGGTGCCGAGCACCACGCAGAGCAAGGTGGCGAAGAACGCGATCAGCAGCGAGACGCGGGCGCCGTAGACGATCCGGCTGAACAGGTCACGCCCCGTCGTCGGCTCGACGCCGAACAGGTAGTCCCAGCTCATGCCGCCGAACGAGCCGAGCGGGGCCTGGATGGCGGGGTCGATCTTCTCCCGGTGCCACTCGTCGGGAGGGTGCCCCAGCCAGGACACCAGCAACGGCGCGAAGATCGCCACGAGGATCAGCAGGATGATGATCACGCCACCGGCCATCGCGACCTTGTCGCGCTTGAGGCGCATCCAGGCGATCTGGCCGAGGGACCGGCCCTGGATCGCCTTCCCGCCCACCCCGTCGACGACGGCCTCCGGAGTGGCCTCCGTGTCGCCACCGGTGACGTCCATCGGCGCGGTCATCGATCCTCCTTCGCCCTGCCCGAGCGGACCGCGACAGCGGTGACACGCTCGGGGTAGCCCGGGATCGATCCGGCGGAGAAGCGGCGGCCGCTTACGACCTTGCCTCGCACGGCCATGTGGTGCAGGCCCCCTGGATCCCAGACGACATTGTCCGAAGGGGTCGCGTGGTGTGCGACCCCCGGAGGCAGAATCTATGGTCTGAGCTGGGCTGACCAGTCCCTGGAGGCGGCCTGTGGCTCAACTGTGATTCACGCGAAACTCATTCGTGTTGATCTTGAAGCTAATGTCCGCGTCCCGTTCCGGTTGTGTCGTGGAACCGTAACATTGCACTGACCGGTAACTTGGTCCCACGATGTGGGATGATCAGCTGATCCCCCGGCGCTTGAGAATGTCCTCGATGTCCGAGAAATCATCCCCAGCGGGCTGTTCGACCTGCCGTGGCGCCTTCTTTGCGGTTTGCGCCGCTTTGGGCGCCGCCGTCTCCGGCGCGGCGGCCGCGCCGCCCGGCTCGGGCCGTGCCGTACGGGCCCGGGAGAGGGTACGGCCGCGCAGCGTGCCGGAGACGACGAACAGCAGCGCCGACAGCCCGGCCAGGACCACCCCGGCCCACACGGCCGGCGACAGGACCAGGCCGGTCACGAAGCCCACCGCGGCCGCGCCGATGTTCCACAGTGTCCGCAGCGCGCCGGTGAGGTAGGCGGCGAGCGGCAGCAGGGACCAGGCGGTGGCCCGCAGGCCGGCGGTCACCCCCCTGCGCCGGAAGGCCAGATAGCTGAGCCCGATCCCCACCGCGGTAAGGCCGGCGCACAGCGGCAGCCAGGCGATGTCGGTATATGTCATGGCGGGTCCCCTTCGTCCACGGCGTACCCCCCATCCTGGCACCCCGGAGGCGACGGCGCGGGGGCCCGCGTCAGAGGACGAGCGACCGCAGGAAGTCCACGTCGACGTCGAGCAGCGACGGCATGACGACCCGCCCTGGCGCCTGGGCGATCGGCAGGACGCCGGGCACGGCGACGACGCGGCAGCCCGCCGCGGTCGCCGAGGCGACGCCGTTCGGCGAGTCCTCCAGCGCGACGCACCGCTCAGGGTCCACCGACAGCAGGCCGGCCGCGGTCAGGTACGGCTCCGGGTGCGGTTTGGTACGGGTGACGTCGTCGGCGGTCACGACGATCTCGAAGTGCTCCCGGCCCACGGCCTTGAGCACGGCGTCGGCGATGCTGCGCAGCGACGAGGTGACCAGCGCGGTGCGCACACCCTGGTCACCCAGCACGCGCAGCAGATCGAGGGCCCCCGGCATGGGCTCGACGCCCCTCGACAGCCGGCTCTCCATTCCGTCGATCAGCCACTCCCCCACCACTGCGGGATCGACGTCGGCCTGCGTCAGCTCCAGCATGTACGCGACGGTGCGGTCCCAGGAGCCGCCCACGAGCTGCTCCTGGTGCTCCGGGCCCCAGGCTCCGCCGAGGCGGGTGACCACCTCGGTCTCGACCTCGAACCACACCCCTTCGGTGTCGACGAGCAATCCGTCCATGTCGAACAGCACGGCGTCCACGTGGCCCCTTCCCCCGGTGAGACCCCCGATCAGGGGGGACCAACATGGTAAGGGGCGCGCGTGGACGCCCATGCGGCCGGTCAGACGTTGAAGTACTTCGCCTCGGGGTGGTGGACGACGAGGGCGGAGGTGGCCTGCTCGGGGTGCAGCTGGAACTCCTCCGACAGCGTCACGCCGATGCGCGACGGGTCGAGCAGCTCCATGACCTGCACCTGGTCCTCAAGGTTGGGGCAGGCTGGATAGCCGAAGGAGTAGCGGCAGCCGGCGATGTTCACCTTGAGCATGTCGGCCAGCGACTCGTCGCCGCCGATGCCCAGCTCCGACCGCACCCGCGCGTGCCAGTACTCGGCCAGCGCCTCGGTGAGCTGCACCGACAGGCCGTGCAGCTCCAGGTATTCGCGGTAGGCGTCCTTCGCGAACAGCTCCGCGGCGGCCTCGCTGATCCGGTTGCCCATCGTGACCACCTGGAAGGCGACGACGTCGGTCTCACCGGACTCGCGGGAGCGGAAGAAGTCGGCCAGGCACAGGTGCCGGTCGCGCCGCTGCCGGGGGAAGGTGAAGCGGGTCCGCTCCTTGCCGTCGTCGTCCAGGATGATCAGGCTGTCGCCCTCGCTGACGCAGGGGAAGTAGCCGTAGACGACCGCCGCCTCCAGCAGGTTCTCCGTCTGCAGCCGCTCCAGCCACATCCGCAGCCGGGGCCTGCCCTCGGTCTCGACCAGCTCCTCGTACGACGGGCCCTCGCCGCCCCGGGCGGCCTTGAGGCCCCACTGGCCCATGAACGTCGCCCGCTCGTCGAGGAAGGCGGCGTAGTCGGCCAGCGGGACGCCCTTGACCACCCGGTCGCCGAGGAACGGCGGGGTGGGCACCGGGTTGTCCACCGCGACGTCGGAACGGGCCGGCAGGTCCTCCTCGGCGGTCCGCTGCAGCACCGCCCCGGTCTTCACCCGCCGCGCGCGCAGCGGCGGCAGCGTCGCGCCGTCCTCGCCGCGCTTGACCGCCATGAAGGCGTCCATCAGGCGCAGGCCCTCGAACGCGTCGCGCGCGTAACGCACCTCGCCCCGGTACAGGTCGGCCAGGTCCTGCTCGACGTACGCCCTGGTCAGGGCGGCACCGCCGAGCAGCACGGGGTATTTGCCGGCGATGCCCCGGGAGTTCATCTCCTCCAGGTTCTCCTTCATGACCACCGTGGACTTCACCAGGAGCCCGGACATGCCGACCACGTCGGCCCGGTGCTCCTCGGCGGCCTCCAGGATCGCCGACACCGGCTGCTTGATGCCGAGGTTCACCACGTCGTATCCGTTGTTGGACAGGATGATGTCGACGAGGTTCTTGCCGATGTCGTGGACGTCGCCCTTGACCGTGGCCAGCACGATGCGGCCCTTGCTGCTGCCCTCGACCTTGTCCATGTGCGGTTCGAGGTAGGCCACGGCCGTCTTCATGACCTCGGCCGACTGCAGCACGAAGGGAAGCTGCATCTCGCCGGAGCCGAACAGGTCGCCGACGACCTTCATGCCGTCGAGCAGCACGTCGTTGATGATCTCCAGGGCCGGCCGCTGGGCCAGGGCCTCGTCGAGGTCGGCCTCCAGGCCCTTGCGCTCGCCGTCGATGATGCGCCGCTTGAGCCGCTCCCACAGCGGCAGCCCGGCCAGCTCTGCCGCCTTGCCGGCCTTCATCGACGCCGCGTCCACGCCCTCGAACAGCTCCATGAACCGCTGCAGCGGGTCGTAGCCCTCGCGCCTGCGGTCGTACACGAGGTCGAGGGCGACCTGGCGCTGCTCGTCGGGGATGCGGTTCATCGGCAGGATCTTGGAGGCGTGCACGATGGCCGAGTCGAGGCCCGCGTTCACGCACTCGTTGAGGAACACCGAGTTGAGCACCATGCGGGCGGCCGGGTTGAGGCCGAACGACACGTTGGAGACGCCCAGGGTGGTCTGCACGGCCGGGTAGCGGCGCTTGAGCTCGCGGATCGCCTCGATCGTCTCCAGGCCGTCGCGCCGGGTCTCCTCCTGCCCGGTGGCGATCGGGAACGTCAGGCAGTCGACGACGATGTCCTCGACCCGCATGCCCCAGGCGTTCACCAGGTCCTCGATGAGGCGGGTGGCGATCCGCACCTTCGCCTCCGCGGTGCGGGCCTGGCCCTCCTCGTCGATGGTCAGTGCGACCACGGCCGAGCCGTGCTCCTTGACCAGGCGCATGATCTTCTGAAAGCGGGAGTCCGGGCCGTCACCGTCCTCGTAGTTGACCGAGTTGACCACGGCCCGGCCGCCGATCATCTCCAGCCCGGCCTCGATGACGGCGGGCTCGGTCGAGTCGATCACGATCGGCAGCGTCGAGGCGGTGGCGAAGCGGAACGCCAGCTCCTTCATGTCGGTGACGCCGTCGCGGCCCACGTAGTCGACGCACAGGTCGAGCAGGTGCGCGCCGTCGCGGGCCTGCGCCCTGGCGATCTCCACGCACTCCTCGTAGTTGCCGGCCAGCATCGCCTCGCGGAACGCCTTGGAGCCGTTGGCGTTGGTCCGCTCGCCGATGGCGAGGTAGGAGGTGTCCTGCCGGAACGGCACGTGCTGGTACAGCGACGCCGCGCCCGCCTCGGGACGCGGCCGCCGCTCGCCGCGGGCGCGGCCGCCCACCCGCTCGACCACCTGGCGCAGGTGCTCGGGTGTGGTGCCGCAGCAGCCGCCCACCAGCGCGAGCCCGTAGTCGCGGGTGAACGCCTCGTGCGCGTCCGCCAGCTCCCCGGGACTCAGCGGGTAGTACGCGCCGTCGGCCGTGAGCTGCGGCAGCCCGGCGTTCGGCATGCAGGAGATCGGGATCCGCGAGTGCCTGGCCAGGTAGCGCAGGTGCTCGCTCATCTCGGTGGGACCGGTGGCGCAGTTGAGCCCGATCAGGTCGACGCCGAGCGGCTCGATCGCGGTCAGCGCGGCGCCGATCTCGGAGCCGAGCAGCATCGCGCCGTTGGTCTCGATGGTGACCTGCGTGATGATCAGTACGTCCCGCCCCGCGGCCTCGACGGCCCGCTTCGCGCCGACGACCGCCGCCTTCACCTGCAGCAGGTCCTGGCAGGTCTCGATGATCAGGGCGTCCGCCCCGCCCGCGATCAGACCGGCGGCGTTGTCCCGGTAGGCGTCGCGCAGCGTCTCGTACGGCAGGTGGCCGAGCGTGGGGAGCTTCGTGCCGGGGCCCATCGAGCCGAGGACGAACCGGGGCTTGTCCGGCGTCGACCAGTGGTCGGCCCGCTCCCTGGCCAGCCGCGCGCCGGCCTCGGACAGTTCGAAGATGCGGTCCTCGATGCCGTACTCGCCAAGGGCCGCGCGGTTGGCGTTGAAGGTGTTGGTCTCGACGCAGTCGACCCCCACCTCCAGATACGCGTCGTGAACGGCACGCACGATGTCGGGACGGCTCACGTTGAGCACGTCGTTGCAGCCCTCATGGCCCTGGAAGTCGTCAAGAGTGGGGTCGTAGGACTGCAGCATCGTCCCCATGGCCCCGTCGGCGATCAGAATTCGCTCGGACAGCACGGTACGGAAGGACGGTCTGCTGGTCATGGAGCAAGCCTATCGGCCCCGCCGAACCGAATATCGTTCGCGCGCGCGAAACCGGAATACGGGCCGGGTAAGGGGCGCCCGGTTCCCCACCGCCGGGGCGAGAGCCGCAGGTCAGGGCAGCGCGACGGGCCGGTGCCCCGGCGGAGGTGACGTACGGGGCCCCTCACCGAATAGTCTTGGAGTGAGCCATAGTGCACAAGGCCAGTGAGGAGGCGGCGCGTGATCGAGTTCGAAGGGCTCCCCGAGCTCGTCGACCCGGTGCTGATCGCCGCGTTCGAGGGGTGGAACGACGCCGGCGAGGCGTCCAGCGGCGTGCTCGCGCACCTCGAGTCCGAGTGGAAAGCCACCCCGCTCGTCGAGCTGGACCCTGAGGACTACTACGACTTCCAGGTGACCCGGCCGGTCGTCGAGCTCGGCGACGGCCTGACCCGCTCCATCGTCTGGCCGACCACCCGGCTGCTGCTCGCCCGCCCGCCGGGTGCCAAGCGCGACGTGGTGCTGCTGCGCGGCATCGAGCCCAACATGCGGTGGCGCTCCTTCTGCGCGGAGATCGTCGGGCTCTGCCACGACCTCGGCATCGAGCTGGCCATCCTGCTCGGCGCGCTGCTCAACGACTCGCCGCACACCCGCCCGGTGCCGATCACCGGCTCGGTCAGCGACCCCGGCATGGCCCGCGCGCTCAATCTGGAGCTGACCAAGTACGAGGGCCCGACGGGCATCGTGGGCGTGCTGCAGCACACCCTGGGCACCGCCGGGCTGCGGACGGTGTCCCTGTGGGCGTCGGTCCCGCACTACGTCGCCCAGCCGCCCAACCCCAAGGCCACCCTGGCGCTGCTGCGCCGCATCGAGGACATGCTCGACATCCCGATGCCGTACGGCGACCTCGCCGAGGAGGCGCGGGCCTGGGAGCACGGCGTGGACGAGCTGGCGGCCCAGGACAGCGAGGTGGCCGAATACGTGCGGGAGCTGGAGGAGCGCAAGGACGCCGCCGAGCTGCCCGAGGCCAGCGGCGACGCCATCGCGGCCGAGTTCGAGCGCTACCTGCGCCGCCGCGACCGCGGCACCGACCGCTGACGACGCCGGCACCGCCGGAACGGCGTTTCCGGGCGGCTCTCGGGCGGAATTCCCCGCGCCGGGCCCCCGGCGGCCGCGCGCCCGATGACACAGCGTCCCACCGGCGAGTAGGCGTCATTCCCATGAAACACCTTTTCATGAAACATGCGCCCCCGACGGGATCCGACTCCTTTTCAGAATAAACGCGCGGCGGCCCGGACGCGCCTTTCATGAAACGCCGGCCGCTTTTCATGAAACAACGGCCCCCGCTCCGGAATGTGAGCGGGAGCCGTCGGCCTCTTGTGCGGCGATCAGGCGCAGACGGCGCCCTGCAGCGTGAACGCGTCCGGCACCGCGGCCTCACCGCCGGAGTTGAAGTCGAACCCCAGCTGCCCCGCGGCGGGCACGTCGCTGTTGTGCGGCAGGCCGTTGACGTACACCGTCCGCCCGATCTGCGTGTAGCCGACGCCGCCCACGCCGGCCACGTGCTGGGCGCCGGTCCAGTCCCAGGTGAGCTCCCAGTTCCTGATCACGTCGCCGGAGTTCTCGATCCTGACCTCGCCGAGGAAACCGGTGTTCCACGAGTTCGTCACCCGGTAGGAGACGGAGGCGTGGAGGCCCTCGCACTGGTAGGTCCGCCACGGCGTGGCCGCCGAGGCCGGAGCGGCGGAGGCCGCGACGAGGGCGGAGGTCAGCAGCGCGCCGCCGGCGACGATCCCGGCGAGCCCCTTCATGGTGCGCTTCATTTCCAGTCCTTTCTGGATTCCGCGTTAACGGGGTGTTACGAATCGGCGTGCGCTTCCGCAGCGGCGCCGAGACCAGTGAATCGGCAATCGTCCCGCCGTCCCAGGAAGAACCACCGGCCGGATTTCCGGCGGAAAGACCGGCATTTCCACACCCCCCCGGACCGCCGTTCTGCCGGGTGAATACAATGGCCCACGGAAAGCGGCGGGAAAAAGCCCGCCGGCAGCGCGAACGGAGAAAGCGACGCCCGGCACCCACACGACGCCGGGGGACCACACAACGGCGGAGGGGTGCCGGTGGACGGTGAACGGCGGGACGGGTTCGGCGGGGTGCTGCTGGCGCTCAGACGGGCCGGCAGGCTCACCCAGGAGGAACTGGCGGAGGCGTCCGGGCTGAGCGTGCGGGCCATCCGGGAGCTGGAGCGGGGGCGTGTGCGCGTGCCACAACGGCGGACGGCCTCCGCGCTGGCCGACGCGCTCGGCCTCGTCTCCGAGGACAGGGACCGCCTGCTCGCCGCCGCGCGGGCGGGTCGCCCGGCCCCCGCACCCTGCCCACCCTCACGGTCCCCAGAGCCCCCGATGTGCCCAGTACCCGCCCCGCCCTCGGCGCCCGTAGGGCCGGCCCGTCCGGAAGCGTCCGGTGCGGCTCCGGGTGCCCCGGCCGAGCTGCCGGTTCCGCTGGGCGACCTCGTGGGCCGGGAGGCGCAGGCCGCGTATGTCCGTGAGCACGCCTCCCGCGTCGCCGCCGGGGACCGTCGCGGCGCGCCGATCCTGACGTTCCACGGCCCGCCCGGTGTCGGCAAAACGAGCCTGGCGGTGTACGCCGGGGACCGCGTGCGCGCCGCCTTCCCCGACGGGCAGCTGTTCGCCGAACTCGGGGGCACGGCCGCCGAGCCCCTCGATCCCGCCGAGGCGCTCGGCGCCTTCCTCCGTTCACTGGGCACTCCGGAGGAGCGGATCCCGCCGGGGACGGCCGAGCGGGCGGGATTGTTCCGCACCCTCACGCGGGGCCTGCGGCTCCTCGTGGTGCTCGACGACGCCGCCCACGAGGGGCAGGTGCGCCCCCTGCTGCCCGCCGGGCCGCACTGCCTGGCGCTGGTGACCGGCCGGCGGCCGCTGACCGGGCTGGACGGCGCCGCTCGGATTGCGCTGGACGTCCTCGCGCCCGGCGACAGCGTGCGGCTGCTCGGCGGCATCGTGGGGCACGAGCGCGTCGAGCGGGAGCCGGCGCAGGCTCGCAGGCTGGCCGAGCTGTGCGGGCACCTGCCGCTCGCGCTGCGCATCGCCGGCGACCGCCTCGCCGGCCGTCCGGGCTGGCGGGTCGGGCACCTGACCGGCTGGCTCGGCGACCACCGGCACCGGCTGACCGCGCTGACCGCCGGCGATCTGGAGGTGCGCTCCGCCTTCGACGTCTCCTACCGGCGGCTCGGTCCCGGAGCCGCCGCCGTCTTCCGCCACGCCGCGCTGATCCCGGGACCCGACTTCGGCGCCGAGTCCGCCGCGGCCGCCGCCGGAGTGGCCGTCCCCGATGCGCTCGCGGCCCTGGAGGAGCTGGCGGACGCGGGGCTGCTCAGCACGACCGGCACGCGCTACCGCTTCCACGATCTCCTGAGGCTCTACGCCCGCGAGCGCCTCGACGCGGAGGATCGGCACAGTCACGGCCCGCGGCCGGCTCACTCACGCCTCCGCGAGACCGCCGGCCTCCGGTGGCAGCGGAGCGCGACGAGCGCGTGACCTCCGGCAGCAGACGTCGCAGGACCGGCGCTGCCGGCCGCGGCGGGATCACCACCGGGCGCGGGCGATCCCCGGCGAGACGGACGTGGCGGCGGGCACGGGATCGCGGGACACGGAGTGCCGGGCGAGTGCCTCGTCGAAGCGGGCCCAGACGAGGGCGGCCAGGTCGTCGTCCACGCCGAGGGGCGCGCTGACCAGGTCCGCGCCGCTGCTCACCAGCCGGTCGTGGAAGAAGCCGGGCGCGAGCAGGTAGGAGGCGACGGCCGCCCGGGGGGCGAGGCCGGCCCTGGTGCGTTCCAGCGCCTCGGCGACCGTGGGCGTCCCGGCCGAGGCGAAGGCGGCGGTGACGGGACGCGAGAGCCGTACGGACAGCAGCCGGGCGGCGGCGCGGACGTCGTCCAGCGCGGCGGGATCGGACGAGCCGGCCGCTCCGAGGATCACGGCGTCGCACGGCCGCAGGCCCGCCGCGGCCAGACGGCGCGTCAGCACCGAGGTCAGCAGCCGGTGCGGCCCGAGCTGCCCGGCGACCACCGCGTCCGGCCGGGTGCGGGCGACGACCGCCGGCAGGTCGATGTGCACGTGATATCCCCCGGCCAGCAGCATGGGGACCACCACGACCGGTCCGGGCGTCTGCGCCAGCACGCCGGCGAGCAGCGGCGCGCTGATCTCCAGGAACCCGAGCTCGACCGGTGCGCCCGGCCGCGCGCGGCGCACGCGGTCCGTGAGAGCCTCCATCACGGACTCCCAGTGGCCGCTGCGTGCCCCGTGCGCCGCCATCACCAAAGTGGGGGTCATCTCTCGTCCCGGCCGCAGGCCAGGCGGTAGCCGCGCTTGACCACGGTCTCGACGATGCCGGAGGGACCGAGCGCCCGGCGCAGGCGGGTGATGGCCATCTCGACCGCGTGCTCGGCCGAGTCGCGGGACGGGCCGCCGGGCAGCACGACCCGCAGGTCGGCCCGGTTCACGACGTGCCCGGGGCGCTCGGCGAGCCGCTTGAGCACGGCCATCGGGGCGGGCGGCAGCGGCTTGAGCTCGCCGTCGACCACCACGGCGTGACCGCGGATCTCCAGCTCGTGCCCGCCCGCGACGAGCCGGGTGACGCCGTTTTCCGGCAGGTGGCGGGCGAGGGTCCGGGCGAGCGCGCCGAGGCGGGCCCGGTCGGGCTGGACGACGCGCACGTCGCGCTGGGTCAGGGGCCCGGCGGTGACCGGGCCCACGCAGGCCGCCACGACGCGGGTGTCGAACGCGGCGAGCAACGCGTCCTCCAGCCCGTCGGCGCGGGCGGCGCCCAGCATGGCCAGCACGGCGGGGGCGCTGGTGAAGGCCACCGCGTCCACCGAGCCGGTGATCGTCTGGCTGATCAGGCGGCGCAGCGGCGAGGTGTCGCGGTAGGGCAGCCACCGGTAGACCGGCACCTCGATCACCTCGGCCCCCGCCTCCCGCAGCGACGCGACGAAACCGTCCAGCGGCTCGCCGTGCAGTTGCACGGCGATGCGACGGCCGTGCAGGTCCTGCGCGAGCAGGTACTCCTTGACCTCCTCGCACGACTCGGTGGCCGGCGTCCAGGCGTCCACCAGGCCCGCCGCGCGCACGGCCCCGCGCGCCTTGGGGCCGCGGGCGAGCAGTCGCGCGCCAACCAGGTGGGCGTTCAGGTCGGCGGACAGGCCCCAGCCCTCCGCCGCCGCCATCCACCCGCGAAACCCCACACCGGTGGTGATGACCACGTCGTCGACGGGCGCCTCCAGGCAGGCCCGGGTCGCCGCGAGCAGCCCGGTGTCCTCCGCGAGCGGCACGATGCGGATCGCGGGCGCCCGGACGACCCGGGCGCCGCGCCGCTCCAGGAGCGCGGAGAGCTCTTCGCTGCGGCGGGTCGCCGTCACCCCTATCGTGAACCCGGCCAGCGCGTCGGGCGCGGTCTCAAGGGTCATCGGGACCTCCTCCAGCAGCGTGGTCATGCCACGCTCACCTCCACGGTTCCGTCCGTCATACGGATGGGATAGGTCGGCACGGCGACGCGGGGATCGTCCACGCACACGCCGGTGACCAGAGAGAACACCTGCTTGTGCATGGGCGAGGCGACGGTCGGCTCGCCGCCCCGCGTGCCGACGATGCCCCGCGACATCACCTGCGCCCCGCTGAACGGGTCGAGGTTGCCCAGGGCGTAGAGGGCGCCGTCGAAGGCGCGGAAGACCGCCACCTGCCGGTCGCCGACGAGCACCGCCGCGCCCCGCTCGGGCAGCAGGTCGGTGTAGGAGCAGATCGGAATCCACTGGCCGGCACGGGTCGCCGTCATGTCGAGGACGGTCATCTGCGGGTCACCTCCATGGGAATCAACACCGGCTTGATCTGGTCGCGCTCGGTCTCGAAGGAGATCGAGGGGTCGGGAACGCCCGGCGCGTTCACGAAGCTGACGAAGCGGCGCAGCTTGTCGGGGTCCTCGATGGCGGCGCGCCACTCGTCTGCGTACGTGGACACGTGCCGCTCCATCTGCGCGTCGAGTTCGGCGCAGATGCCGAGCGAGTCCTCCATGATGACTTCACGGAGGTAGTCGAGCCCGCCGTCCAGGTTCTCCAGCCAGGCGGCGGTGCGCTGGAGCCGGTCGGCGGTGCGGATGTAGAACATCAGGAACCTGTCGATGGTCCTGACCAGGTCGTCGCTGGACAGGTCGGACGCGAGCAGGTCGGCGTGGCGGGGCGTGAAGCCGCCGTTGCCGCCCACGTAGAGGTTCCAGCCCTGCTCGGTCGCGATGATGCCGAAGTCCTTCGACCGGGCCTCGGCGCACTCCCTGGCGCAGCCGGAGACGGCGGACTTCAGCTTGTGCGGCGAGCGCAGCCCCCGGTAGCGGAGCTCCAGGGCGATGGCCATGCCCACCGAGTCCTGCACGCCGTAGCGGCACCAGGTGGACCCGACGCAGGACTTCACCGTCCGCAGCGCCTTGCCGTACGCGTGGCCGGACTCGAAGCCGGCGTCGACGAGGCGGCGCCAGATGGCGGGCAGCTGCTCGACCCGGGCCCCGAGCAGGTCGATGCGCTGCGCCCCGGTGATCTTCGTGTAGAGCCCGAAGTCGCGGGCCACCTCGCCGATCACGATCAGCTTGTCCGGGGTGATCTCGCCACCCGGAATGCGCGGGACGACCGAGTAGGTTCCGTTCTTCTGGATGTTGGCCAGGAACTGGTCGTTGGTGTCCTGCAGCGCGGCCTGCTCGCCGTCGAGGATGTGGCCGCGGCCGAGGGAGGCGAGGATCGAGGCGACCGCGGGCTTGCAGATGTCGCAGCCGCGGCCGGTCCCGTGCTCGGCGATGAGCTGGGAGAACGTCGTGATCCCCCGGACGTTGACGATGTCGAACAGCTCGGCCCTGCTGTGCGGGAAGTGCTCGCACAGCGCCTTGCCGACGTCGACGCCCGACTTCACCAGGATCTGCTTCAGCATCGGCACGCAGCTTCCGCAGGTGGTGCCGGCCCGGGTGCAGTCCTTGATCCCCTGCACGTCGGTCAGGCCCTTGTCGGCGATCGCCTCGCAGATCCTGCCCTTGGTGACGTTGTTGCAGGAGCAGACCTGCGCGTCGTCGGGCAGGTCGACCGACGCCTTGCCCGCGCCGGCGAACAGCAGGTCGCTCGGCGCGCCTGGCAGCGGCTTGCCGACGAACGGCCGCAGCGCGTTGTACGGCGCGGCGTCGCCGACGCATATGCCGCCGAGCAGGGTCGTGGCGTCGTCGCTGATGAACAGCCGCTTGTAGACGCCGCCGACGGGGTCCATGTAGGTGACGTCGAGCGCGCCCGACATGGCCCCGAACTGGGCCACCTCCACGCCCAGCAGCTTGAGCTTGGTGGACATGTCGGCGCCGGTGAAGGCGGCCGTCCCGTCCAGGATCCGTTCGGCGGCCACCTCCGCCTGGGTGTTGCAGGGCCCGACGAGGCCGTAGACCATGCCCGCGGCCAGGGCGCACTCGCCGATCGCGTAGATGTGCTCGTCGGAGGTGCGCATGCCCGCGTCGACGACGATGCCGCCGCGTTCGCCGACCTCCAGGCCGCAGGCGCGGGCGAGCTCGTCGCGCGGCCGGATGCCGGCGGAGAAGACCACGACCTGCGCGTCGATCGCCTCGCCGTCGGGCTTCACGAGCGACGTGACCCGGCCGTCCTGGCCGGCCTCGATCGACCGCACGCCCGCGCCCGTGTGGATCGTCAGCCCGAGCCCCTCGATGTGCCCGCGCAGCACCGAGCCGCCGCCCTCGTCCACCTGGCGGGGCATCAGCCAGCCGCTCATCTCGATGACGTGCGTGTCGAGGCCGAGCCCGCGCAGGGCGTCGGCCGCCTCCAGGCCGAGCAGTCCGCCGCCGATGACCACACCCGCGCGGGCGTCCCGCGAGGCCTCCCTGATGGCGTCCAGGTCGTCGATGGTCCGGTACACGAAGCAGCCCGGCAGGTCCCGGCCCGGCACCGGCGGCACGAACGGCGCCGACCCGGTGGCCAGCACCAGCACGTCGTACGGCTCGCTGTCGCCGGCGTCGGTGGTGACGGTGCGGTTCGCGCGGTCGATCGCGGTGACGCGGACGCCGGTCCTGAGCGTGACGCCGTCCGGCACCGGGTAGGTGAGGTCCTCGACGCTCTTGCCGCTGAGATAGGAGGTCAGCGCCACCCGGTCGTAGGCCGGGCGGGGCTCCTCCCCGAACACGGTGACCGTCCCGTCGAAGCCCCGGCCCGCGAGCGTCTCGATCAGGCGGTGTGCCGTCGGGCCGTGTCCCACAACGACGAGTCTCATCCGCTTACGGTCCTTCATGCGCTCACGGTCCTTCATGCGCTCACGCCTTCCTGCTCACACAGCCAGCCGACGATGCCCTCGACCGCGTCGCGGCAGCTCCCGCAACCGGTGGTGGCCCTCGTCGCGGCGGCCACGGCCTCCACGTCCCGCGCGCCGGACTCCCAGCACGCCCTGATCTGGCCTTTCGTCACGTTGTTGCACTGGCAGACCCGGGCCGAGTCCGGCATCCGGGTGGGGTTGCCGGCCACGGCCGCGCCGACGGGCCCGAGGTCCGGGAACAGCAGCCCGGTCCGGTCGCCGGGCAGGGGCCCGCCACGGTCGAACAGCTGGGTGAGCGTGCCCACGGCGGAGGTCTCGCCCAGCAGGATCGCGCCGATCAGCCGGCCGTCGCGGATGACGAGCTTGCGGTAGGTGCCCCTGTGCCGGTGGGAGAAGCGGACGATCTCCGCCTCGTCCTCGCCCAGCTGGGTCTCTCCCATGGCGGCAAGCTCCACGCTCTTGGCCTTCAGCCGGGTGACCAGCCGCGAGCCGCGGTATCGCGCGTTCTTGTCGGCGCCGGTGACGAGGTCGGCCACGACCGACGCCTGCTCCCAGCCGGGGGCGACCAGTCCGTAGACGCGGCCGGCGTGCTGGGCGCACTCCCCGATCGCGAAGATCGACGGGTCGTCGGTGCGCAGCTCGTCGTCGACGACGATGCCGCGCTCCACCTCCAGCCCCGCGTCGCGGGCGAGGCCGACGACGGGTCGCACGCCGCAGGCGAGCACGACCAGGCCGGCCTCGATCAGCTCGCCGTCGGCCAGTTCCACGTGCCGCTCGCGGATCGCGCTCACCGTGACGCCCGTGCGGACGGCGACGCCGAGCGCGCCGAGCGTCTCGCGGAGGATGAGCCCGGCCTCCGCGTCGAGCTGGCGCTCCATCAGGTGCCCGGCCAGGTGCAGCAACGTCACCGGGACGCCCCGCCCGGCCAGGCCCCGCGCCGCCTCGATGCCGAGCAGCCCGCCGCCGATCACGACGGCGCTGCGCGCGCTCGCGGCGGCCCCCCTGATCCGGTCGCAGTCGTCCAGCGTGCGGAACGCCGTCGCCCGCTCCACCCCGGGGATCGGCGGGACGACCGCCTCACTGCCCGTGGCGATCACGAGCACGTCGTACGGCTCGCGCGTGCCGTCGGCGGCGACCACGGTCCGGCAGTCCCGGTCGATCGCGGTGACCGCGACCCCGAGGCGGGCGGTCACGCCGTGGTCGGCGTACCAGCGGGGGTCGAGGAGCCGGACCTGGTCCGGGCTCGACGTGCCGGCCACCACGTTCGACAGCAGGACCCGGTTGTACGGCTGCCAGGCTTCGGCGCCGAACACCGTGATCTTCACGTCCTTGTCCCGGGCGCGGACCTCGCTCACCAGGCGCGCACCCGCCATCCCGTTCCCCACCACGACGAGCCTCACGCGACACGCTCCCCGTCTTCTGCGCACCGCTCGATCGCGGCCGCGCAGACCTTGAACTCCGGCATCCGCGACATCGGGTCGAGCGCCGGGTTGGTGAGCAGGTTGACGCCCTCCCAGTGGAACGGCATGAACAGCGTGTCCGGCCGGATCGAGGCGTTCACGCGGGCGACGCCCTCGGCGGCGCCCCGGCGGCTGCGCACGCGGACGCGGTCGCCGGGGGCGACGCCGAGCCGCTCGGCGAGGTCCGGGTGCAGTTCCACGAACACCTCGGGCGACGCCTGCGTGAGCGGGCGGATCCGCCGCGTCTGCGCCCCCGACTGGTAGTGGGCGAGCACCCGCCCGGACGTCAGGTAAAGCGGGAACTGCTCGTCCACGTCCTCGGCGGGCGGGCGGTGGTCCACCGGCACGAGGCGGGCCCGGCCGTCCGGGGTGGCGAAGCGGTCCAGGAACGGCCGCGGCGTTCCTGGGTGCGGATCCTCTCCGGTGTCGGGGCACGGCCAGAACACCCCGGTCTCGGCCGCGATCCGCTCGTAGGTGATGCCGGAGTAGTCGGCGACGCCCCCGGCGGAGGCCCGGCGCAGCTCGTCGAAGACCGTGCGCGGGTCGGCGGGGAACTTCTCGCCGCACCCGAGCCGCTCGGCGAGGCCCCGCAGGATCTCCAGGTCGCCGAGCACGCCCGGGGGCGGCGCGGCGGCCTGGCGGCGCAGCAGGACCCTGCCCTCCAGGTTGGTCATCGTGCCCGACTCCTCGGCCCACTGGGTCGTGGGAAGCACGACGTCGGCCATGGCCGCGGTCTCCGACAGCACGAAGTCGGCGACCACGAGCAGGTCGAGCGCGTCCAGCCGCCGGGCGACGTGCCCGGCGCGCGGCGCGGACACGACGGGGTTGGAGCCGAACAGCAGCAGCGCCCTCGGTCCCTCCGGCGTGCCGAGCGCGTCCAGCAGTTCGTACGCGGACCGGCCGGGACCGGGCAGACCCGCCGGGTCGATCCCCCACACCGCGGCGACGTGCGCCCGCGCCGCCGGGTCGTCGATCTTGCGGTAGCCGGGGAGCTGGTCGGCCTTCTGGCCGTGCTCCCTGCCGCCCTGGCCGTTGCCCTGGCCGGTCACGCAGCCGTAACCGGAGCCCTCACGGCCGGGCAGCCCGAGGGTGAGCGCCAGGTTGACGAACGCGGTGACCGTGTCGGTGCCCTTGGCGTGCTGCTCGGCGCCCCGGCCGGTCAGGACGATCGCCCGCTTCGCCTCGCCGAGGATGCGTACGGCCTCGCGCATCCGCGCGACCGGGACGCCGGTGACGCGCTCCACCCGCTCCGGCCACCAGGCCGACACCGACGTCCGCACCTGTTCGAAGCCGGTCGTGCGGGCGGCGAGGTAGTCCAGGTCGGCGTACCCGTCGGCGATCGCGATGTGCAGCAGGCCGAGCGCCAGCGCGAGGTCGGCGCCCGGGGTGACCTGCAGGTGCAGGTCGGCCAGCTTGGCGGTCTGGGTGCCGCGCGGGTCGATCACGACGAGCCTGCCGCCCCCGGACCGCATCGCGGTCAGGTGCCGGACGAAGGGGGGCATGGTCTCGGCGACGTTGCCCCCGGCCAGCAGGACCGCGTCGGCGCGGGCGATGTCGGTGACGGGGAACGGCAGCCCCCGGTCCATGCCGAAGGCCCGGTTGACCGCGGCCGCCGCCGAGGACATGCAGAACCTGCCGTTGTAGTCGATCTGGCTGGTCCGCAGCGCCACCCTGGCGAACTTGCCGAGCTGGTAGGCCTTCTCGTTGGTGAGCCCGCCGCCGCCGAACACCGCCACGGCGTCCGGCCCGTGCTCGGTCCTGATGGCCTCGATCCGGGCGGCGACGTAGTCGAGCGCCTCGTCCCAGCTCACCGGGCTGCCGTGCAGCAGCGGGGTGGTGAGGCGTTCGGGCGAGGTCAGCAGTTCGGCCGCCGTCCAGCCCTTCTGGCACAGGCCGCCGGCGTTGGCCGGGATGTCCTCCCGCGGAGTGATCTCACCCTTCGTCACGTACATGCCGCACTGGAGCGCGCAGTACGGGCAGTGGGTGGCCGAACCCACGGCAGCGCCCGCGGCGGCCTGTGACATCACAGGACCGGGAGCGTGTGGTGAGATCGGCATGTCTCCGATGGCGCTGACAGGCGGTTTCACCGCTGGGTCCCTTCTGTTACCGCTGTGCTACAAGGCGCCAACCGCCCTAACTTCGGCGAGCGCGGCGTGTGAGAGACCCCGTCGTCTCGAAAGCTGACTTGTGCTGACGCCGTCTGTGAGGCGCGAGCCCGGCGAAGGCGGGCGCCGCGCGGGCGCCCGCGAGCGGCCGCGTCTCAGATTCGGGCCGCCGCCAGGCTCGGTGCGGCCTTCGCGCCGAAAGTCCGCATGTAGCAGAACCAGGTGAGCGCGAAGCAGACCGCGTAGAAGGCGGCGAAGGCCGCCAGCGCCGCCCCCGCGCCGCCGGTGGCCGAGATGGAGCTGCCGAACCCCCGGTTGATGAAGAACCCGCCGAACGCGCCGATCGCCGAGATGAACCCGATGGCCGCCGAGGCGTCGCGCTTGCCGGTCGCCAGCGCCTCCTCGTACGCGGGGGTGCCGGGCTCGACGCCAGCGACCGCCTTCGCCCGGAAGATCGCCGGGATCATCCGGTACGTGGAGCCGTTGCCGACGCCCGCCGTGCCGATCAGCAGCATGAACGCGGCGAAGAACAGCACGAGGTTGCGGGCCGACATGGCCTGCCAGACGAGCAGGACCGAGGCGATCATCGCGGCGAAGTTCCAGAACGTCACCGAGGCGCCGCCGAGGCGGTCCGACAACCAGCCCCCGACGGGCCGGATGACCGAGCCGACCAGCGGGCCGAGGAACGCGAGCGAGGTCAGCGCGGCGTGCTCGGGGAACTGCGACTTGATGAGCAGCGGGAACGCGGTCGAGTAGCCGATGAACGAGCCGAACGTGCCGATGTAGAGCACCGACATGATCCAGGTCTGCGCCCGGCCTGCCGCCTTGGCCATCTCCCTCGGCTCCGCCTTCGCCGAGGTGAGGTTGTCCATGCAGAAGTACGCCCCGGCGGCCGCGGCCAGGATGAACGGCACCCAGAACAGTCCGGCGGCGGCCAGCCCGAACCCGGCGATGACCAGCGGCATGAGCAACTGCACCGAACTGACGCCGATGTTGCCGCCGGCGGCGTTCAGGCCGAGGGCGGCGCCCTGCCTGCTCTGCGGATAGAAGTAGGTGATGTTGGCCATGCTGGAGGCGAAGTTTCCGCCGCCGAGCCCGGCCGTCGCCGCGATCGCCAGGAAGGCCCAGTAGGGCGTGCCCGGGTCGTTCACCGCCACCGCGAGCAGGACGGCGGGGACCAGCAGCAGCATCGCGCTGACGACCGTCCAGTTCCGGCCGCCGAACCGGGCGGGCGCGAAGGTGTAGGGGATGCGCAGCGCGGAGCCCACCAGGTTGGGCAGCGACACGATCCAGAAGAGCTGGTCGGTGGAGAACTTGTAGGCGCCGAGCTTGACGGCGACGATGCTCCACACGGTCCACAGGGTGAAGCCCAGGTGCTCGGCCAGGATCGAGAACGCCAGGTTCCGCCGTGCCGTCTTCTTGCCGGTGCGCTCCCAGAAGACGGGGTCGTCCGGTTTCCAGTCGCCGATCCAGCGGCCCTTCCGGGGTTCTTCCGGGGCCGTGCGCGCCGCCTGCGTCGCCGTCATCGCTCCTCCTGGGTCCTTGTCAGCTGGGGCTGATAACAGAAGCTAGGAAGAGCGCGTTACGCACATTGACCATGCGTGACCGTGCGGCCGTTACATGTGCCGCACCCGCGAAACATGCAATCCACAGGCATAACGGATGCAACGTCGGGTTAACACGGGCGCGCCCTTCGCGCGGCCCGCGTTTCGCCCGCGTGACATCGCGCGACCTGTGCCCGCGCGGCGCCGTCACGCAAGGTCAGCACACCGGCCCCGGCCCGTACGCGGGTATTTCGGATAATTACCGCGATCACGGTAGTGCTATTCGATGACCGGCCTGCGTGAATTCCGTCGGAGGAATGGCACGGACATTTCGGTTGACATGCGACCGGTTTTGCGTCGGCAGGAATATCCGCGACAGGGAAAGGGGATATCGATGCCGCCTCCCGCCGTATGAGGGCCCCCGAGGGCCCGCACGCACTCGGGGAGGACGGATGCCAGCGATCTCACGCCGCGCGTTTCTTTCGACGGGACTCCTCTGGCCGGCATGCCTGCCCGCCGCGATCCTGACCGCGCAGAGCAGGATCATCGCGACGGCCACGCCCGCCTGGGCCGGTGGCCGTCCACGGCGGCCGCGCGTGTACACCCGGTCGGACTGGAAGGCCGATCCGCCCAGAAGCAAGGCCGAGGTGCTCGACCGTGCGCCCGACCGGCTCGTCGTCCACCACACGGCGACGGCGAACACGGGCCCCACCGACCTCGAGGCGGCATTCCGGCTGTCGCGGACGATCCAGCGCTACCACATGAAGCACAACGGCTGGGAGGACATCGGCGAGCAGTTCACCGTCAGCAGGGGCGGCTATGTGATGGAGGGCCGCAACCGCTCTCTACCAGCCGTCGAGGCGGGCAAGCACGTGATGGGCGCGCAGGCGGCCGACCACAACAATCACACGCTGGGCATCGAGACCGAGGGGACGTACACCGCCGGCCTGCCTCCCGCCCGCCAGCTGTCCGCGCTGACCGCGCTGCTGGCCTGGCTGTGCGACGTGTACGACCTCGACCCGCACGAGGCCGTCATCGGCCATCGTGACCTCAACCGGACGGCCTGCCCCGGCGACCGCCTCTACGCGTACCTGCCCCAACTGCGGGACGACGTCGCCCGCCGGCTCGGCGAGCGGGTGCCCGCGCGCGCCGAGGCCCCGCCGCCGCGGCTCGCGCTGCCGGCCGGCCCGTACGGGGGGACCGCGCTCGTCGGCGACCTGCCGTACGAGCACGGCCCCGCGGTGGGCCCGCACGACCTCACGAGGCGCGGCTGACGGAAACGGAACGGGCGGCCCCCTGAGGTGCCGCCCGTGACCGTTCGTGGAGACGTTCGGTGTCCGACTCTCGGCCGGCGCGTCCGTCGCACCGGCGCCGGTCTACTCCGTACCGGTGGACCGGCGGCGCCGCCACGGCAGCAGGCCGCATCCGAGGGCGAGTGCCAGCAGACCCGCGCCCGCCGCGCCCACGCCCGCGGGGGCGCCGGTGAACGGGAGCTGCGCGCCGCCGGGGCCGCCAGGGCCTTCGGGCGCACCGCCCATCATCGGGGGAGCCTCCTCCTCCCCGGGAGCCTCCTCGGACTCCGACATCTCCGGCTCGTCCTCGTGATCCTCTTCGAGGCTCTCTTCGGGCTCCTCCTCCGTGGAAGCCTCGTCCGCCTGCTTCTCGGGCGCGAGGGCCGCCACGGGAGAGGAGTCGGCCTGCTGCATGGCGTTCTGCACGGGAGCGACCCCGCCGTTGTCACCCGTGCCGGCGGCGGGCGCCACGACGGGCTGCGCCTGGTTGTTGCCGTTGTTGTTCTGGGTGTCGTTGTAGGTGTAGGTCTGGGGCCAGTTGCTCCATGACCAGTTCCTCGGCTGAACCCAGTTGTTGTTGTTGCAGTTGCCGTTCGGGCAGTTGCCGTTCTCCACCGCCTCCGGCTCCGCGGCCTGTTGGGTCACGGCGACGGGCTCGGTCTCCACGACCGGCTCACGCTCCACCACCGGCTCGCTTTCCACGACCGGCTCGGTGTCGTTCCGGGCCTGTCGCACACCGTCGTGGTCCGCGTCGTCGTCCGCGTCGTCGTCCGCGTCGTCGTCCGCGGCCACCGTGTCCCGGGCGTCCTTCACATCCTCGGCGTCCTCCGAGTCGTCCTCGCCCGATACGCCGTCGCCGACGAACGTGCCGTCCGCCAGCAGGCCGTCGTCTCCCACCGGGCCGTTGTCCCCCGCCAGGGCCAGTGTGCCGGCGGCCGCGGGTTCCTGCGCGCCGGCGGCGGCCGGGGCGAGAGCACTGACCGTCTTGGCGTCCGTCGTGTTCTGGGTGTTCTGGGTGTTCTGGGTGTTCTGGGTGTTCTGGGCTTCCGCCGCGACCGGCGCCGGCTCCTCGGCCGGCTCGCTCTCGACCGGCTTGGCATCCGCGGTGTCCGCCACGGCCTTCTCGCCGTCGGCACAGTCGCTCTCGGCGTCCGCCGCCACCGGAACCGCATCCGTGACCGCATCGCCCTTAGCGTCCGCCGCCACCGGAACCGCATCCGTGACCGCATCGCCCTTAGCGTCCGCCGCCACCGGAACCGCATCCGTGACCGCATCGCCCTTAGCGTCCGCGGCCACCGGAACCGCATCCGTGACCGCGTCGTTCTCGGTGTCCGCCGCCACCGGAACCGCATCCGTGACCGCATCGCTCTCGGTGTCCGCCGCCACCGGAACCGCGTCCGCGGCCGGGTCTTCCGCGTTCGGATCCGTCGAATTCGCGGCCTTCTCGCCCTGGACCGCGCCGCCCTCGTTCGCGTTCTCCGACGCCTGAGGATTGTCAAGCGGGGGCGAGTACTGCTCCGGCTGAGTGGCGGCCGTCGGCTCCGGCGAGCTGGTTTGCGCGTTGGCGATCCCGTGGGTGCCGAGTGTCAGGCCGCCCGCGACCGTCACCGCCAGAAGAACAGGTACAGTATTTTTTCGCGCCACTTTGGACTCCCGATAACGGTCGCTCAATCAATAGAGCATTTGCCCGGATTGCCAGCGACATTTCGCTGCCCGACTGTTGTATGCGCCCGGCGCGGAGCCACCTCATTTCGGCACACGGTGCTTACCGAAGGATCGTCCAGGCTTTCGCTTCATTGACCACAACCTCGCCGGCCGGGCGAAAGGACAGGCCAGGAGGACCGTACGGGCCACAGGGGCGCCGCCGTGTTCGCCACCCGTGGGGGCGGCGTGCCAAAGAATTCACCAATGGCCCCCATGTGGCCTTCATATGGACGGGGCCGGGCCGCACCCGGCGGCGATACTCGGTCCGTGCGCGGAGAAAACGACGGGGCCGCGAGAACGGCCGTACGGGTCGTCGGCGAGCTGTGCCTGCCCACGGGGCTGGTCCTGCTGCTGTTCTACGCGTACCTGCTCTGGGGCACCGGAGCCCAGACCGAGCGGGAGCAGCGCGTGCTGCAGCAGCGGCTCGGCGAGGTCTTCACCAGGGACAGGGTGCGCGCGAGCCCGGACGGGATCAGGCTCGGCGACGCCCTGGCGCTGCTGCGCATCCCCCGGCTGGGCGCCGGCTACCGGTTCGCCGTCGTCGAAGGCGTCGGCCCGGAGGAACTACGCGAAGGCCCCGGCCACTATCCCGGCACGGCGCTGCCCGGCCAGCTGGGCAACTTCGTGCTCTCCGGGCACCGGACCACATACGCCGCGCCGTTCAACCGGATCGACGAGCTGCGGCGCGGCGACGACATCGTGGTGGACGCACGGGACGCCCGCTACACCTACGAGGTCACCCGCAAGGAGGTCGTGGATCCCGGCGAGATCGACGTCGTCGCTCCCGTCCCCGGCCACCCCGGACGGCGGCCCACGGCCGCGCTCATCACCATGACCACCTGCCACCCCGAGTTCTCCGCGGCGCAGCGCCTGATCGTCCAGGGCGTGCTCGTCCGCCGCGAGGAACGCCAGAGCTGACCGAGGGAGATCCGGCGTGTACAGATACCTCTGGCGGCGTCTGCCCGGCGGCACCGCGCTCCGGCTGGCCGTCGTGCTACTGCTTACCGGCGTCGCGGCGGCCGCCCTGTGGTACGTCGTGTTCCCCTGGCTGGCCCCCCGGGTGCCGCTCGGTTAGCGGAGCGCGTCCCGTGCCCCCATAACACGGCGGTAGGGGAAAACTGGCCTGTCCCCCGCCGAGCCCGCCGAACGTACCGTGGCGGGTGCCCCACCCGAGACTCCACCGATCATCGGCGTGCCCGCGCCGCCGATTCTCCCGGCGCGCCTCGCGGTGGTCATCCCCCGACTGAGGAGACCCGATGCACAACCCAAGGTTCCTCCGGGCCGTCTCGGCCCTGCTCCTGGGACTGGCCGTGCTGGTCACGGCGTCGCCGACCCGGGCGGCCACACCGGCGGGTGAACCGGCGGCGAGCGGCGCGGCGGCGAGCGCCGTGCGCGTGCTGCGGTACGACGCGAGCCGGGCCGCCGAGTTCCGCACGGTGGTGGACCAGGCCGCACAGGTCTGGAACGCCGCCGTCGCCAACGTCCGGCTCGTGGCGGGCACGCCCGCCGACTTCGTGGTGCTCGCCGACGACGGCTGGCCCCGTACGAGCGTCAGCAGGCTGGGCCGGGGCACGATCTGGATGGGCAGGGAGGCGACCGCCGAGGGCTATTACCCCCTGCGCATCGCCGCCCATGAGATCGGCCACATCCTCGGCCTGCCCGACCGGCGCACCGGCCTGTGCACCGACCTGATGTCCGGTCACAGCGCCCCGGTGAGCTGCACCAACGCCAACCCCAGCGCAGCGGAGCGCCGCACGGTCGACGCGAACTTCGCCGGCTCCGCCCTCGCCGCCGGGGACCTCGTCGCCGGGGACCTCGCCGCCGGGCTCTTCGTCGACCGGGCGGACGCCGCCGGCGACCTGGTCTCCGCGCCTTAGCACGCGTCCGGCGCGGTCACCGCCCCCGAGGCCCGGGCCCGGGGACGGCCACGCGGCCGGGAGAGCGTCACGAAGCGCGGATCAGAGGGCGATGCCGAGGAGCGCGTCGGCGACGTCGCGCACCAGCGCCGGGGAGGAGGCGTCGTCTCCCTCCGCCGCCGCCCAGGCGTCGATCACCGTGAGCGCGCCCGCGGCGTCGAGATCGTCGGCGAGACGCTCGCGCACCGCCGCCAGCACCGGGCCGCCCGCGGGGCCGGCCGGACGCGTCACCGCCGCCCGCCATCGCGCCAGCCTGTCCTCGGCGGCGGCGAGCTGATCCGGCGTCCACTCCCAGTCGGTGCGGTAGTGATGCGGCAGCAGGGACAGCCGTACGGCCATGGGGTCGGCCGTCTTCCGCAGTTTGGAGACGAACACGAGGTTGCCCCGGGACTTCGACATCTTCTCGCCGTCGAGGCCGACCATCCCCGCGTGGACGTAGGCCCGCGCGAACGGCCACTCGCCGGTGGCCACGTGGCCCTCGCAGGCGCCCATCTCGTGGTGCGGGAAGATCAGGTCGGAGCCGCCGCCCGCGACGTCGAAGCCGCTGCCCAGGTTGCGCAGGGCGATGGCGGTGCACTCCACGTGCCAGCCGGGCCTGCCGCGCCCGAACGGCGAGTCCCAGGACGGCTCTCCCGGCCGCTCGGCCCGCCACAGCAGCCAGTCGAGCGGGTGGCGCTTGCCCTCCCTGCCGGGGTCTCCGCCGCGCTCGGCGAACAGCTCCAGCATGGTCTCCTCGGAGTAGCCCGAGACCGCGCCGAACTTGGGCGCGGCGGCGACCGAGAAGTAGACGTCACCGTCGATCTCGTACGTGGCGCCCCGCTCGGCCAGCCGGGCGATCAGGTCGGCGATCTCCCCGACGGTCTCGGTGACTCCGACGTACTCGCGGGGCGGCAGGATGCGCAGCGCCTCCATGTCGGACCGGAACAGCTCGATCTCGCGCTCGCCCAGCGAGCGCCAGTCGGTCCCGGTGGCCGCGGCCCGCTCCAGCAGGGGGTCGTCCACGTCGGTGGCGTTCTGGGTGTAGTGCACGTCGTGGCCGTTGTCCCGCCACACCCGGTTGACCAGGTCGAAGGCGAGATAGGTGTTCGCGTGCCCGAGGTGGGTGGCGTCGTACGGCGTGATACCGCAGACGTACAGCCGGGCCTCACCGGCGGGGGCCGTCCCCCGCACCTCACGGGCGGCGGTGTCGTACAAGCGGAGCGGAATGCCCAAACCAGGTAGTTCGGGGACATTCGGAGCAGACCACGATCGCATGGTGTGAAGCCTATCCGCGAGCGCGGCGGACCGGTTCAGCCGGTCTGCTCCACGAGACGTCGATCTCGTGCCAGGTGGCGGTGTCGTCCGGCTGCGGGCAGAAGTCGTAGCGCAGCCCCTCCTCCGCGAGGGCGACCAGCGTCACCGACAGACTGGCGAAGACCCGCCCGTCCGGCAGCCGCCGGCGCATGACCAGCGCGCGGGGATCGTCCCACGGCATCCCCGCGCCCGACGCGGGGTCGAGCCACTCCCCCCAGAACCGCTCGGACGAGCCGCCCGTGGTCCACCCGGGCCGGACGGCCCTGGCGAAGCGGGGCACGAACCAGGCGGTGCGCGGCCGGCCCTCGCTCCGGTCCCAGCCGCTGTTCACGATCCCGTGCACGCCCTCGGGCAGCTTCTCCTCGGACAGGGTCTCACCGTCCCAGCTCCACAGCCGTACGCCGTCGAGCCCACCGAGAACAAGATGGAAGGGGTCGTACCAGGACAGGTCGAGCGGCGGCAGCTCCCCCGCGGCGGCGGCGAGGAGCGGCAGCTCACCTCGGGAGTGGCGGCGTCCGGCCGGGGCCGCGACACCCTCGCCGTTCAGCAGCGCGGCCACGCGCCGCCCGGCGGGGTCGGCGGCCAGCCAGGTGCCGCCCGCCTCCAGGTCGCGGCCTCCGATCAGCCCCGGATACGCGGGCCAGTGACGATCCGGCGACATCCAGGGCCGCGTGACGAACTCGTCACGCACTCCCGCGAGGAGCACCGGCGTGGCGGCCTCCGGCTCGACGCTCACGATGACCGTACACAACGCGTGTTCCCTCCAATAACGGTAGAGACCCCTGCAGAGTGCACAATCCACGCGTTTTGCGCAAGCCTACCTGCGGTGATCAAATCGGAGGCCAGGGGATCGCCGGCCAGTCTTCGGAGGGGTGCGGGTGGACCCCCGTGGTCAGCAGCCTCTTGACCCGCTCCCACGTGGCCTCCACCTCGGCCTGGGTCAGCAGCTCACGCAGGCGCCTGCCGAGGCGCCCCCGCTCGATCTCGCGCTCCAGCCGCACCAGCACGTTGACCGCCTCGCGCGGGAGCGTCTTGCCGCGCCACTGCCACAACACGGTGCGGAGCTTGTCCTCCACCGCGAAACACACCCCGTGGTCGACCCCGTACACGTGCCCCTCGGGCAGCGGCAGCAGGTGACCGCCCTTGCGGTCGGCGTTGTTCACCACCGCGTCGAACACGGCCATGCGGCGCAGGGCGGGGTTGCGGCTGCGCATCAGGGCCATCAGGTCGGTTTCAGGATCGGCGTCGATCCACAGCTGCACCATCCCCGGGCCGAAGGGCCCGTCCCGGTAGACGGTCGGCGGCACGATGCGCCATCCGGTCGCGGCCGCCACCTCGTAGGCGGCCACCTCCCGGGCCGCCAGCGTTCCGTCGGGGAAGTCCCACAGGGGACGCTCCCCGCGCACCGGCTTGTACACGCACGCCGCCGCGTGCTCGCCATTGCCGATCGAGCAGTAGAGAGTCATGTTCGTGGCCTCGACGAGTCGTCCGGCCACTTCTAAGGTGCCCTCCCGCAGCAGGCGGATGGCCGCCGCGTCGTCCAGCCCCGGCCCGTCCACGTCGCTGATACTCGCCTCGCCCTCGGCCGTCATCCGCTTCCCCGCCCGCACGGCGCGAGGCCGCGCTTCCACCCGCTCATGCCGACAGTCTCCCGGGGTGGTGGCCGTTGAGCCGTACGCAGATGTGGCCCTCGGGGTCGAGGGGCCGGCCGCACAACGGGCACGGCGGGCGGCCCGCGGCGACCACCTCCAGCGCGCGGCGGCTGAACGCGCGGGCGGCGGCGGCGCTGATCCGCACCCTGAGGACGGCCGGCTCGGGCCGGTCGTCCAGCGGCGGCTCGTCCTCCTCGTCGCCCTCGGTCGCCTCCTGCGCCTCGATGATCACCTGCGCGGTCTCGGGATCCCAGGCGAGCGCCATCGTCCCCACCCGGAAGTCCTCGTCGATCGGCAGTTCGAGCGGGCCCTCGTCGGCCAGCTCCGTGGGGGCCATGGCAGGGACCGGCGCGCGCCCGCCGCTGCGCCGCAGCACCTCGTCGAGCAGCTCGTCGAGGCGGTCGGCCAGCACGGCGACCTGAAACTTCTCAAGCGCCACCGTGGTGATCCTGCCCTGGCCTCGGGCCTGCAGGAAAAAGGCTCGTGCGCCCGGTTGCCCCACGGCACCGGCCACGAACCTGTCAGGCGGATCGTAGTCGAAGACCGGCATAGCCCGACCTTATGTGGTCCCGGGTCCGCCGCCGACGGCGGCGTCGCTTCCGGTGCTGTTTTCTCCCCCGTCGCCGTCCCCCGACACCTCCGGCGGAGGAACCAGGTTGGCCACTCCCCCGCCCACGTCGTTCGCCCTGAGCAGGAAGGGACGCAGGGGGGTGTAGCGGATCACCGTGACCGACGTGGGATCGGCGGTGATCCGCTGGAACTGGTCCAGGTGCAGGCCCAGCGCGTCGGCCACGATCGCCTTGATCACGTCCCCGTGGCTGCACACCAGATAGGTGGCCTTCTCGCCGAGCCGCTCGTTCCAGTCGCGTACGGCCCGCACGGCCCGGCTCTGCACCTCCGCCAGGGCCTCGCCGCCGGGGAACACCGCCGCACTGGGATGGGCCTGCACGACCCGCCACAGCGGCTCCTCGGCGAGCTCCTTCAACGGCCTGCCCGTCCAGTCGCCGTAGCCGCACTCGCCGAACCTGTCGTCGGTCTCGACCGTGAGCGCGCGCCCCTCGGCGATGGCGGCGGCGGTCTCCCGGCACCGCTCCAGCGGGCTGGACACGATGGCGTCCAGCTCCAGGGGCGCCAGCCGTTCGGCCACCGCCCGTGCCTGCTCCCTGCCACGCTCGTCCAGATGGACGCCCGGGGTCCAGCCGGCCAGCACCGGGCCGGTCATCGCGGTGAGCCCGTGCCGTACGAGCAGGACGGTCGTCATGACTGCACCACCCCGAGGGCCAGCAGCGTGAGGAGGAACGTTCCGGCGAAGACGCGGTAGACGACGAAGACGAGGGTCGAGTGGCGCGCCACGTACCGCAGCAGCCAGGCGATCGCGGCGTAGCCCACCACGAACGACACGACGGTCGCGATCAGGGTCGGCACGACCGGCGGCCCGCCGCCCTCCCCGACGTCGCGCAGCTCGAACAGCCCGGACAGCACCACGGCGGGGATCGACAGCAGGAACGAGTAGCGGGCGGCGGCCTCGCGCGTGTAGCCCAGGAACATCGCGCCGGTCATCGTCGAGCCCGAGCGGGAGGCGCCGGGGATCAGCGGCGCCATCTGCCAGACACCGATGATCAGGCCGTCGCGCATGGTGAGGTCGGCGACCTCCTTCTTCTTGCGGCCCAGCTGCTCGGCGGCGAGCAGCAGCAGGCCGAAGACGATGAGCATGGCGGCGTTCAGCCACAGGTTGCGGGCGGGGCCCTCGACCGCGTCCTTGAACAGCAGGCCGGCGACGCCGATCGGGATCGTGCCGAGCCCGATGTACCAGCCCATCCGCGCGTCGAGGTCCCCGCGCAGCTCCGGCGTCCACAGGCTGCGCAGCCAGGTCCAGAAGATGCGAACGATGTCGCGCCAGAAGTAGATGAGCACCGCGAGCATGGTGCCGAGCTGGATCACCGCGCTGAACGCGGCGCCGGGGTCGTCCCATCCGGCCAGCTTGGGCACGATCAGCAGGTGGGCCGAGCTGGAGATGGGCAGGAACTCGGTGAGACCCTGCACGAGCCCGAGCACGATCGCCTGTAGTACGTCCATGGTGCGGACAGCCTATCGGCTAGTCTGTCGGCACAATGGACCAGCGATTAGTCGGGCGCAGCGGCCTGTCGGTGTCCAGGATCGGTCTCGGCACGATGACCTGGGCCCGCGACACCTCCGCAGAGGAGGCGACCGCACAGCTGACCGCGTTCACCGAAGCGGGCGGCACGCTGATCGACACCGCCGACGTGTACGGCGGGGGCGACGCGGAGCGCCTGATCGGACGGCTCATCCGCGACGTGGTGCCACGCTCGGAGCTGGTCATCGCCACCAAGGCCGTGCTCGCCCCCGGCGGTGAGCGCGACGCCTCCCGCCGCCACCTCATCCGCGCGCTCGACGCCTCCCTGGCCCGGCTCGGGCTCGACGAGGTCGACCTGTGGCAGCTCCACGCGTTCGACCCCCGCGTACCGCTGGAGGAGACCCTCGCCGCGGTCGACTTCGCCGTCTCCACCGGGCGTACGGCCTACGCGGGCGTGTGCAACTACACGGGCTGGCAGCTCGCGGCCGCCGCCACGTGGCAGCGGTGCGGCGACGCGCGGGCGCCGATCGTCGCGGCGCAGGTGGAGTACTCCCTGCTGGCCAGGGACGCCGAGGAGGAGCTGCTGCCCGCCGCCGGGCACGTGGGCGCCGGGGTCCTCGCCTGGTCGCCGCTGGGACGCGGCGTGCTGACCGGCAAGTACCGCACCGGCATCCCCGCGGACTCCCGCGCCGCCACCCCGCACTTCGCCGAATTCGTCCGGCCGTACCTGGACGAACGGTGCCGCAGCATCGTGGAGTCGGTGAGCACGGCGGCCGAGGGACTCGGCGTGTCGCCGCTCGCCGTGGCACTCGCCTGGGTGCGCGACCGCCCGGGCGTGTCGTCGGCGATCGTCGGCGCGCGCACCCACGCGCAGCTCCTCGGCGTGTTGCAGGCCGAGAAGCTGACGCTGCCGTGGGAGATACGCGAGGCTCTGGACGACGTCTCCGACCCCTGATCCCCGCGCCGGGACCGGGGGGCGAACGAGAATCGTCCTCACGTATCACACATCGATACCGAACTGCAACTTTCTACTGCATAACCCCGCGCTCTGGCGAAGAGTGGCGGGTATGTCGGGGGATGGACCAGAGCACTGCGGAAGGGGACACATGGGGATCGTAGGCAAGGCCTCCGCGATCTCCGCCGGGGCTCTCGCGATCACCCTGGCAGGAGGACTCCCTCTCGCCGCATCCCCGGCACAGGCGCTCGACTGCACGGGAGGCGGCGGGCTGGTCTCGGGCATCACCGGCGGCGTCTGCTCCCTCGTGGACGGCGTGGGCCGCCTGGCGGACGGCGTGACCGACGTCGCGGACAAGGCCACCGGCGGAGTGACGGAACCCGTGACCAAGGTCGTGGACAACACCCTGAAGACGACCACCGGAGCCGCGGGCACGGCGGTGCACGACGTCGGCAAGACGGTCGACAAGGCCGGACGGACGCTCACCGGGGCGGCGGACACCGCGGCGGGCGCGGCATCCGGTGCCGCGCCCGCCGCGACCGGCGCCGCATCCGGAGCGGCCGGCAAGGTGAGCGAAGCGGCGGACACCGCGGTCGGCGCGGCCACCGAAGCGACGCGGGCGGCGACGGAAGCGGTGACGGGCGGCGACGCGGGGGCGTCCGCGGGCGGGCACAGCCCCGCTCCCGGTGTCCAGCAGCTCACCGACGGCCTGACGCGTACCGTACAGGACACCTGCCTGCCGCTGGTCGCTGGCGAGGGCTGCGCGTCCCGCGATGACCACGAGGGGACCGAGGGCGCGCAGAGCACGCGAAAGGCGCGGCCGGCCGGCAAGAAGACGGCACGGCCGAAGGCGTCCATGACGCCCGGGGGCACCCTTCCGGCCGAGCCGTACCGGCCGCGTCTCGTCGCGGCGCGCGACGACGCGCCGGAGACGGCCCACCCGTCCAAGGTGAATCCCGACAAGGAGGGCGTGATCCCCCTCCTGTGGCCCGGACAGAAGCTCCCCCGGCTGCCCGAACTGCACGGCGGCCCGGCGGGCGCGTCCGCGCGGGCCCACCGGTCCTACGACACCTTGGGGACGGCCCTCACCGCGGCGCTGCTGCTGTCGGCGCTGCTCGCCACGCGCGTCGTCTCCGCCCGGCGGGCGCGCGCCGGGCAGCAGGAGCCGCGCGAGTCGATCCCGTTCGAGGGCGGCCTGCGGCTGCCGGGCAAGACCGGCCGCCACCGGCTCGCCTGAGCCCGGGGCCCCGGCGCTCAGGAATACCAGGTGGGCTCGGGGATCTCGTCTCGCAGGCGGTGGACGCCCACCTCACGGCGCTTGTACGCCACGGGGTCGTGCAGGGTGTGGGTGCGCACGTTGCGCCAGAAGCGGTCGAGCCCGTATCGGGACGCGGTCGAGCGGGCTCCCGTCGCCTCGAAGATCCGCGAGGTGACCTCCAGAGCCACGTCGGTGGCGTGGGCCTTGACCGCGGCCACCCGCACCTCGTGCTCCCCGCGCAGGCGGGGGGTGACCTCGTCCGGGTTGAGGTGGAACCACAGGCCCTCCCTCGCGACTTCGTCGGCCAACGCCTCGGCCGCCCACAGCTTGGCGGTGAGGTCGCCGTAGAGGTCGATGACGTACGGCTCGTCGACCGCGCGCTCGTGCCCGCCGTGCAGCCACGGGCGGGTGTGCTCCCTCGTGTACGCCAGCGCGGTCTCCAACGCGCCGCGGGCGATGCCCAGGTAGAAGTTGACGAACACGAGCTGGATGGTCGGCACGTTGAGGGTGGCGTAGACGCGCGGCCGGAACTCCTTGTCCACGTAGCCGAGGGCGTCGCTCCACGGCGCGCGCACGCCGGCGACCGTGACGCTGCCGCTCTCGGTCAGCCGCTGGCCGATGTTGTCCCAGTCGTCGTGGAAGGTCAGCCCCTCGGCGGCGGACGGGACGATGGCGAAGACGTGCTTGTCCGTGCCCTCCAGCACGCCCTCCAGGACCGTGACGTCGGAGACCTTGCTGCCGGTTGAGAAGGTCTTGCGGCCGTCGAAGACGAGGGTGTCGCCCTCGTCGCGCACGACGATGTCCCGGTCGCGGGGGTTGACGGCCCCGCCGAAGAACCACCGGTGCCGGGCGGCGTCGGCCTCGACGCGCTCCCACTGCTCGCGGGTGCCCACCAGGCGCGCCGCCCAGTTCCACAGGTAGTGGTAGCCGAGCAGTTGCCCGATGGAGCCGTCGGCCGCGGCCACCTCGCGGACGACACGGTAGGCGGTGGGCCAGTCCTGCCCCGCGCCGCCGTGCTCGGCCGGTCCGAGCAGCGTGACCAGGCCGGAGTCCTTGAGCAGCCCGATCTCCGCGTACGGCGTCTTCGCGGCTTTGTCACGCTCGGCGGCGTCCACGGCGAGGACGGCCGCCACCTCCCCGGCACGGGCGATCCACTCGTCGGGAGTGCGCGGCGTCGGGCCGTCCGTCCAGTCCGTCCGGCCGGCGTGAGCGATGGTCACGTGTCGTCTCCTCTCGTGTGCGGCGCGTCGCGCCGTCTCTCGCTCACCAGGTTAGGCAACATTCTCTACTTGTTAAGTAGGAAAATTGCCGAACGGCCGGTAGGGTCGCCCTTGAACACCACCGGCGAACCCCTTGGACGAGGTGGACGACGATGCGCATCGAGCAGCTTGAGTACATCCGTGCGGTGACCCGCCTCGGCTCGCTGCGCCGTGCGGCCGACCATCTGCACCTGTCCCAGCCGGCCCTGAGCGAGACCGTGCGCAACCTGGAGCGCGAGCTCGGCGTCGACCTCCTGGAACGGCGCCGGTCCGGCGCCACGATCAGCGACAAGGGCCGCGAGCTGCTGCCGTACATCAACGGAGTGCTGGAGGCGGTGGACCGCCTGCGCGGCGCGGCCGACGAGCAGCACCGCACGGCCCGCCTGGTCAGGCTGGGCACGGTCAACGCGGCCACCGTCCCGCTGCTGATCCCCGCCGTACGGGCGTTCCGCGAGGCCCATCCGGCGACGCAGGTCGAGGTCGTCGGCGCACAGCAGGCCGAGATCCACCGGCGCATCCGGGAGGGGAGCTTCGACCTCGGCCTGGTGAACTACCTGAGCGGCGACGACCTGCCGCCCGACCTCGCCACGACCGAACTGCTGCGCGGCCGCCCCGTCGTGTGCGTGCGCCCGGACAGCCCGCTCGCCTCGCTGCCCGCGGTCGAGGTCGCCGACCTCCTCCTCGAGCCTCTGATCGTGATGCGCGCCGGTTATGTCATGCACCGCCTGGTGCACCGCCTCCTCGGCGGGAGGACGCCGTCGTTCTCGTATTCGACGGACGGCGCGGAGATGGGCAAGCTGATGGTGGCCGAGGGGCTCGGCGCCACCGTGCTTCCCGAGTTCAGCGTGGCCGGCGACCCTCTCCTGCGCAGCGGCGCGATCACCTACCGGCCGCTGGCGCGGCGCGTGGCGGAGGTCCTCCTGGTGATCCAGTCACAGCGCGCCGCGTCCGGCCCCCGGGTCGCCCGCGACCTGCACCGGTTCCTCCTGGACCGGGCGCGTGAGTGCCGTGACGGCACGCGCGCCGCGGGCTGAAAGGGCGGCCCTATCACTCCCCCGCCGATCGTGTGTGGAACTCCCGGCATGACCGCCGTACGATTCCTATTGTTTGAGTAGGAAATGCCTGGAAGGGGTCCTTCGTGTCCGCGAACGTCAGTTCCGAGCCGCTGCGGTTCGCCTATTGGGTGCCCAACGTCAGCGGCGGGCTCGTCACCAGCACGATCGAGCAGCGCACCGACTGGAGCTACGACTACAACCGGAAGCTGGCGGTGCTCGCGGAGAACAACGGCTTCGAGTACGCCCTGTCCCAGGTGCGGTACATGGCCAGCTACGGCGCCGCCTTCCAGCAGGAGTCGACGAGCTTCAGCCTGGCGCTGCTGCTCGCCACCCGGCGGCTGAAGGTGATCGCCGCCGTGCACCCGGGCCTGTGGCATCCGGCGGTGCTGGCCAAGCTGCTCAGCACCGCCGATCACCTCTCGGGCGGCCGGGCCGCCGTCAACGTGGTGAGCGGCTGGTTCAAGGGCGAGTTCACCGCCCTGGGCGAGCCGTGGCTGGAGCACGACGAGCGCTACCGCCGGGCCGAGGAGTTCATCCGCGTCCTTCGGGCGAGCTGGACCGAGGACAAGGCCCGGTTTCAGGGTGACTTCTACCGGCTGCACGGATACGACCTGCAGCCCAAGCCTCTCTCCGGGCCGGACCGCCCGCACCCCGAGATCTTCCAGGGCGGCAACTCCACGGCCGCGCGCGCCATGGCCGGCCGGGTGTCGGACTGGTACTTCAGCAACGGCAAGGACTTCGACGGCGTCACCGAGCAGATCGAGGAGGTCGGCGCGGCGGCGCGGGCCCACGGCCGCCGGGTGCGGTTCGGCCTGAACGGCTTCCTCATCGCCAGGGACACCGAGGCCGAGGCGCGCGAGACGCTGCGCGAGATCGTGGCCAAGGCCGACGTCGAGGCGGTCCACGGGTTCCGCGACGCGGTCAAACAGGCCGGCCGGTCCACCCAGGACGGACGGGGGATGTGGGCCGACTCCTCCTTCGAGGACCTGGTGCAGTACAACGACGGCTTCCGCACCCGCCTCATCGGCACGCCGGAGCAGATCGCGCACCGGGCGATCGAATACAAGAAGCGCGGCGTCGACCTGCTCCTGCTCGGCTTCCTGCACTACCACGAGGAGGTCGAGTATTTCGGCCGCCACGTGCTGCCCATCATCCGCGAGCTGGAGGACGAACTCGCGGCCAAGGGCGCCTTTCCGGTGGAACCGGCCCGGGCCTGATCCCATGACCGATCTCGTCGACACGCCCGGGACCGCGCACGTTGTCGCCGGCGACGAGGAGGCCCTCGCCGTCGCCGCCGAGCTGGCCCGCCGGTTCGCGAGCGGCGCCGCCGGACGCGACGCCCGCCGCGAGCTCCCGCACGCCGAGCTGGCCGAGCTGTCCGCGAGCGGCCTGCTCGGCGTCACCGTCCCCCGCGAGCACGGCGGCGCCGATGTGCGGACCGCGACACTGGCGGAGGTCGTCCGCCTGCTCGCCACCGCCGACCCCAACATCGCCCAGATCCCGCAGAGCCACTTCGTGTACGTCAACGTGCTGCGGCAGCAGGGGTCGGCGGCGCAGCGCGCGTTCTTCTTCGCCGAGGTCCTTGCGGGCAGGCGGTTCGGCAACGCCCAGTCGGAGGCGGGCACCCGGCACGTGCAGGACTACCGCACCCGGCTGCGTCCCGCCGACGACGGCGGCTTCGTCCTCGACGGCGTCAAGCACTACTCGACCGGAGCCCTGTTCGCCGACTGGATCACCGTGCTGGCCAAGGACCCCGCCGACCGGCTCGTCGTCGCGTACGTGCCGGCCGGCGCGCCCGGCCTCACGGTCGTGGACGACTGGGAGGGCATGGGCCAGCGCACCACGGCCAGCGGCACCGTCCGGCTGGAGGGCGTGCGGGTGCCCGCCGACCGCGTGGTCCCCCATCACCTGACGTTCACCGGGCCGCAGTTGCACGGCGCCCACGCGCAACTGCTGCACGCCGCGATCGACGTGGGCATCGCCCGCGCCGCGCTCACCGAGGCGGCCGAGTTCGTGCGCACCCGCAGCAGGCCGTGGTTCGAGAGCGGCCTCGACGCCGCCGCCGACGATCCCCTGACGATTCAGCGCTTCGGAGAGCTGGAGGTCTCCGTACGGGCCGCGGAGGCGCTTCTCAGCGAGGCCGGGCGGGCGGTCGACCGCGCGCGGGAACGGCTCGACGACGAGACCGCCGCGGCGGCGTCCATCGCGGTCGCCACGGCGAAGGCCTTCGCCGACCCGGCCGCCGTCGAGGTGACCGACGCCCTGTTCGAGGTGTCCGGCACCAGGTCGGCGCTCGACTCGCTCAACCTGCACCGGCACTGGCGCAACGCCCGCACCCACACGCTGCACGATCCCGTGCGCTGGAAGATCCAGCACATCGGCAGGTACGCGCTGAACCGGACCCCGCCCCCACGGCACGGCCTGATCTGATCCCGGATCCGGCCCATCCGCGTCCGGTCCCCGTCTGACGGAGGTTCCGCCATGTCCACCATCGTCGTCCTGTCCGGCAGCCCTCCGCCGCGCCGTCGGCTGCCGGCCGCGTCCTGAGGGGAGTCCCATGACACTGACGTTCCACTGGTTCCTGCCCACGTACGGCGACAGCCGTTACCTCGTCGGCGGCGGGCACGGCACGGACATCACCACGGCAGGCGGGGACCGGCCGGCCACCCTGACGTACCTGGGCCAGATCGTGCGCGCCGCCGAGCAACTCGGGTTCGAGGGCGCCCTCACCCCGGCCGGCGCCTGGTGCGAGGACGCCTGGCTGACCACCGCCATGCTGGTCGCGAACTCCGAGCGGCTGAAGTTCCTGGTCGCCTTCCGGCCCGGGCTGCTGTCGCCCACGCTCGCCGCGCAGATGGCCGCCACGTTCCAGCGGCACTCGTCCGGGCGCCTGCTGGTCAACGTCGTCACCGGCGGCGAGGACCACGAGCAGCGCGCCTACGGCGACTTCCTCGCCAAGGACGAGCGCTACGAGCGCACCGGCGAGTTCCTCACGGTCGTACGCGCCCTGTGGCGCGGGGAACGGGTCACCCTGGAGGGCAGGCACGTCAGGGTCGCGGACGCCACGCTGAGCCGGGTGCCCACCCCGGTGCCTGCCGTGTACTTCGGCGGATCGTCCCCGGCCGCGGGCCGGGTGGCGGCGCGGCACAGCGACGTCTACCTGACCTGGGGCGAGCCGCCCGCGCAGGTCGCCGAGAAGCTGGCCTGGATCCGCCGGGAGGCCGCCGCCGCCGGCCGCGAGGTGCGCTTCGGCATCCGGCTCCACGTGATCAGCCGGGACACCTCGGCGCAGGCGTGGGCGGAGGCCGAGCGCCTGCTGTCCGCGCTCGATCCGGAGGTCGTCGCGTCGGTCCAGGCGGGTCTGTCGCGCAGCGGGTCGGAGGGGCAGCGGCGGATGCGGGCCCTGCACGGGGGCCGCACCGACGCGCTTGAGGTCTCGCCGAACCTGTGGGCCGGGGTGGGCCTGGTCCGCGGCGGCGCGGGCACGGCGCTGGTGGGCAGCCACACCGAGGTGGCGGAGCGGATCGAGGAGTACCACGCGCTCGGCATCGACGAGTTCGTGCTGTCCGGTCACCCGCACCTGGAGGAGGCCTACTGGTTCGGCGAGGGCGTGCTGCCCCTGCTGCGCCGCAGGGGACTGTGGCGGCACCCGGTGGACGCGCCCGAAGACACGTCCCCCGCCGCCATCCCGTTCGCCGGCGCCGCGTCCCGGTGATGTCCCGCCCGGGTTCGCGGGCGCCGCGTGCCGTGTGACGCCGCCCGGCTTCACGCGTTGATGCGCGGCGCACCGGTGTGACGGGTTGGTGCGCGTTGATGCCCGTTGGTGCGGCTGCGCGCCCTGCCGTCGCCACATCCGATCGCGGCGGGTTATCCATTCCCCGGTGGCACCGGCAAGGGTGCCGGGCAGGGAGGGAGAAGTTCCGTGACGAGGTGGAGCGTCCTGCGCGCCGGTCTCAAGGCACTCGCCGTCGGTACGGTCGCCGCGGCCGTCGTGCTCGCGGGGACCGCTACGGGAGCGTGGGCCGGGCAGGGATCGGGCGCGGGTTCGGGATCGGGTTCCCCGCCGGCTCCCTCCGGATCGCGAGGGGCCAACGCGGGACCGGCGCCGACGGGGACCGAGCCGGGGCGCCTGCCCCACCGCTCGGGAACACTGTGCTCGCTCAACCCCGGCAGGGGGCTGTGCGACGGAACCGACCCCGTCGACACCGGATGCGACTCCGACGCGTACACCGTCGCCAGTTCGAGGCTCTGGTTCCACGACCGGAACGGACGCCCGGCCTGGCGCGCGGACGCCACGGTCGAACTGCGCTACTCCCGCACGTGCCGGACCAACTGGTCCAGGGTCACGGTCGGCGGAGGGCACAGGGGCCCGCTGACGGTCGAGGTGTGCCGCGGCACCGGCTCCGGCGCCTGTACGGAGGCCTACGTCTCCTATGGCACCGACGCGTACTCCGACCAGGTCTACGCGCCGGACGTGGTCGCCACGGCGTACGCCTGGTGCTGTGGCGCCGGGCCGGGCACCGCGAGCGCCCGGGCACGGGGGTGAGCGGCCCCGCGGCGCGAACGCCCGAGCGCGAGGCCGAGCGGGCGGGTGAGGGGAGCCGGGCGGGGTCAGCGCAGACAGCGGGTCCTCGCGTGGGGGCCTTCCCCCTGCCCGGTGACCACCCATCCCTCCACCCACACGCACCCGGGAGCGAGGGAGAGCATGTCGCCGTAGCTGCCGGGCGGGGTGTTGTTGGACCACTGGGAGCGGACCTGGGCCTTGTCCGCCGGGCGGTGCGCGGCGAGCCAGACCGTGTAAAGGCGGGGATTGTCGAAGTACGCCGACGCCCAGGCCGTGTCGCACCCGGGGCTGCGCCGCAGCCGGAGCGTCCCGAACCTCGTGCCGTCCGGCAGGTCGAGCGGGACCGCGTCGAGCGTCTCGATGGTCTCGAGGTCGGCCCCGCACCCGCGGGCGCGGGGATCGTCGCCGTCCATGTCCTCGGCCCTGCTCGCGTCCACCACCCGTTCGGTGACGTGCTGGTTGCGCGCCCGCCAGCCGGGCGCGAGCCCGTCGTGCCCGGCGAGACCGAGCGCCGTCGCGCCGGCGGCCCCGAGGGCCACGAGGACGGCGAGGGCCGCGACCGGTGCGGGCAGGCTCCGGCGGCCTGTCGACCGGCCGGCACTGCCGCGCACGACATCGGCGGCGGGCCGGCCTTCCGCCCCGCCGGACGCGCCGGACGATACGGCCCCCGCTGCGCCGGGCGCCGGGGACGGATCGGCGTCGACGGCGGGCTCCGCCGATGCCCTCGCGGACGCCGACAGCTCCTCACTGACCTGCTGCCAGCGCCGCGCCCACGCGTCCTCGTCGCCGCCGCAGGCCCGTACGAAGGCGAGCGTGACCTCCAGGCTCGGGAGTGCGCGGCCGCCCGCGGCCCGCGACAGGACCGTGGGCGAGTAGTGCGCCCTTTCCGCCAGAGCCCGGTAGGGGGGCGACCCGGCCTCCTCGCGCAGCCGCCGCAACGCGACGGCGAACGCCTGTACGGGCCCTTCCTCGGGGCTGAGGTCGCGCTCTGGTCGTCCCATGGTCCCCACACCGGAGTCTCGGCGGCCACGTCGCCGCGGGCGACGCCGTCCGGCGGCGTACGGGGACGTACGGGGACGGGGCGGCCCGGGCACCACGCTCGCTGACAGCCCATGCCCACTCACGAGAACGGGCGGGAGTCAGACACGCCCAGATGCTAAGCGCGGGGACGGGCCGCGGCAAGACTGCGCCGCGGCCCCTGAGCCCGCGGAACGCGGGACGACGCGAGGGGGCGCCGTCAGACACCCATCGCGTGCACGCCGCCGTCGACGTGGACGATCTCGCCGGTGGTGGCGGGGAACCAGTCGGACAGCAGCGCCACGCACGCCTTGGCGGCGGGGGCGGTGTCGGCCAGGTCCCAGCCGAGCGGGGCGCGCTCGGGCCAGGCCTCCTCGAACTCCTTGAACCCGGGGATGCTCTTGGCCGCCATCGTGCGCAGCGGACCGGCGGCGACGAGGTTGACCCTGATGCCGTGCTTGCCCAGGTCGCGGGCGAGGTAGCGGGAGCACGACTCCAGCCCGGCCTTGGCCACGCCCATCCAGTCGTAGACCGGCCACGCCTTGGTGGCGTCGAAGTCCAGGCCGACGACCGCGCCGCCCTCCTTCATCAGCGGCAGGCAGGCGACGGCGAGCGACTTGAACGAGAACGTCGAGACGTGGACCGCCGTGGCGACGTCCTCCCAGGAGGTGTTGAGGAAGTTGCCGCCGAGGCAGGACTGCGGGGCGAACCCGATCGAGTGGACGACTCCGTCCAGTCCGTCGAGGTGCGCGCCGACCCGGTCGGCGAGCGTGTCGAGGTGGTCGTTGTTCTGGACGTCCAGTTCGATCACCGGCGGCGGCTCGGGCAGCCGCTTGGCGATGCGCTCGACCAGGCTGAGGCGGCCGAAACCGGTCAGCACGACCTGGGCGCCCTCCTCCTGGGCCAGCTTCGCCACGTTGAAGGCGATCGACGAGTCGGTGAGGACGCCGGTGACCAGCAGTCGCTTCCCGTCCAGCAAACCCATGTCCAGCTCCAGTCTGTCGTTCGCTCAGTGGCCCATGCCGAGGCCGCCGTCGACGGGGATGACCGCCCCGGTGATGTAGGAGGCGTCGTCGCTCGCCAGGAACCTGACGACCCGGGCGATCTCCTCGGCGTGCGCCTGCCGCCCGAGCGGGATGCTCTTGCGGATCTGCTCCTGCTGCGCCTCGTCGAGCACCGCGGTCATGTCGGTCTCCACGAACCCGGGCGCGACCACGTTGACCGTGATGCCGCGCGAGCCGAGCTCACGGGCCAGCGACCGGCCGAAGCCGACCAGGCCGGCCTTGGAGGCGGCGTAGTTGGTCTGGCCTGCGGAGCCGGACAGGCCGACGACGGAGGAGATCAGGATGATGCGCCCGCGCCGCAGCCGCAGCATGGGCCGCACGGCCCGCTTGGCGACGCGGTAGGCGCCGGTCAGGTTCGTGTCGATGACGTCGGTGAAGGTCTCCTCCTTCATCATCGGCAGCAGCGTGTCCTTGGTGATCCCCGCGTTGGCGACGACCACCTCGACCGGGCCGTGCTCGGCCTCGGCCTTCTCGAAGGCGGCGTCGACGTCGGCGGAGCTCGTCACGTCGCAGCGAACCCCGAACAGCCCCTCCGGGGGCTCGCCGGAACGGTAGGTGACGGCGACGGCGTCCCCCGCGGCGGACAGCTCGCGGGCGATCGCGAGGCCGATGCCGCGATTTCCGCCGGTGACGAGAACAGAGCGAACCATGCGACCGACCGTATCGGCTACCCGGGGGTATTCCACTTGTCCGCTGGGCACAAGATCACAGGGTTAGGATCGTGGACATGCGCCAGATCGACCCCGACTTCCTCGCCCTGCCGCTGCGGCGGCTGGCGGACGCGGCCCTGCAGCGCGCCCGTGACCTGGGAGCCGAGCACGCCTCGTTCCGGCTCGAGCGCGTACGCGCGGAGACGCTGCGCCTGTTCGACGCCCGGCTCGAGGGGTCCTCGGACGCCGACGACCTCGGCTTCGCCGTACGGGTGATCAAGGACGGCACGTGGGGCTTCGCGTCCGGGATCGAGCTGACCCCGGAGGCGGCGGCCCGGGCCGCCGAGGAGGCCGTGCGGGTGGCGGCGGTCAGCGCGCCCATCAACCGCGAGCCGGTGGAGCTCGCCCCCGAACCGGTGTACGACGACGTGACCTGGGTGTCGGCCTACGACGTCGACCCGTTCGACGTGCCGCTGCCGGACAAGGCGGCGCTGCTCGCGGAGTGGTCGTCCGGCCTGCTCGGCAGGGTCGACCACGTCTCGGCCTCGCTCATGCAGGTCAAGGAGCAGAAGTTCTACGCCGACACGGCCGGCACGGTGACCACGCAGCAGCGCGTGCGGCTGCACCCCGTCCTGACCGCGATGCGGGCCGACGGCGACCGGTTCGACGACATGCGCACGCTGGCCCCGCCGGCCGGCCGGGGGTACGAGTACCTGACCGGCACCGGCTGGGACTTCCCCGCCGAGCTGGCCGAGATCCCCGACCTCCTCGACGAGAAGCTCAAGGCGCCCTCGGTCGAGGCCGGGCCGTACGACCTGGTGGTCGACCCGTCGAACCTGTGGCTGACGATCCACGAGTCGATCGGCCACGCGACCGAGCTGGACCGGGCCCTCGGCTATGAGGCGGCCTACGCCGGCACCTCCTTCGCCACCTTCGACCAGCTGGGCACCCTGCACTACGGCTCGCCCGTGATGAACGTGACGGGCGACCGCACGGTCGAGCACGGCCTGGCCACCGTCGGCTGGGACGACGAGGGCGTGGCCGGCCAGTCGTTCGACATCGTCCGCGAAGGCACGCTGGTGGGCTACCAGCTCGACCGGCGGATGGCGCTGCTGAAGGGCCTCGGGCGGTCGAACGGCTGCGCGTTCGCCGACTCCCCCGGGCACGTGCCGATCCAGCGGATGGCCAACGTGTCGCTCCAGCCGGCCGCGGACGGCCCGTCCACCGACGAGCTGATCTCGCGGGTCGAGCGCGGGATCTACGTCGTCGGCGACAAGAGCTGGTCGATCGACATGCAGAGATACAACTTCCAGTTCACCGGCCAGCGGTTCTACCGCATCGAGAACGGCCGCCTGGCCGGGCAGCTGCGCGACGTGGCCTACCAGGCGACCACCACGGACTTCTGGCGCTCCATGGAGGCCGTCGGGGGCCCGCAGACGTACGTGCTCGGCGGCGCCTTCAACTGCGGCAAGGGCCAGCCGGGCCAGGTCGCGCCGGTCAGTCACGGCGCCCCCGCGGCGCTGTTCCGCGGCGTACGGATCCTCAACACCGTCCAGGAGGGTGGCAGCAAGTGAGCGACGGGGTGACCACACCGCAGGAGACGGTGGAGCGGGCGCTCGCGCTGAGCGAGGCCGACGGCTGCGTCGTCATCGTGGACGAGGGCTCGACCGCCAACCTGCGCTTCGCCGGCAACACGCTGACGACCAACGGGGTCGCGCGCTCGTCCCGGCTCACCGTCATCTCCGTCGTGGGCGCCGGGGTGGGGGTCGTCTCGCGCTCCGCCGTACGCGCCGATCAGCTCGCGGGCGTGGTGGCCGCGGCGGACCGCGCCGCACGGGAGGCCCGGCCGTCGGAGGACGCCCGGCCGCTGGTCGAGGGCACGGCCGGGGAGGGCTGGGAGCGTCCGGTGGAGCCGACCTCCATCGACGTGTTCGGGGCCTTCGCTCCCGCGCTCGGGGAGGCGTTCGCCGCCGCCGACGCCTCGGGACGCAGGCTGTACGGCTTCGCAGAACACATCATGACCTCCACGTTCGTCGGCTCGTCCACGGGCCTGCGGCTGCGCCACGACCAGCCGACCGGGCGGCTCGAACTGAACGCCAAGTCGTCGGACATGTCGCGCTCGGCGTGGACGGGTGTGGCCACCCGCGACTTCTCCGACGTGGACGTGGCCGCCCTGGACGAGACGCTCGTCCGGCGGCTGGAGTGGGGCAAGCGGCGGATCAGCCTGGACCCGGGCCGCTACGAGACGCTCCTGCCGCCGACGGCGGTCTCCGACCTGATGATCTACCTGTACTGGTCGGCCGGCGCGCGGGACGCCGCCGACGGCCGCACGGTGTTCTCCCGGTCCGGCGGCGGCACCCGGGTGGGTGAGCGGCTCTCGACGCTGCCGATCTCGCTGCGCAGCGATCCGGCAGGGGCCGGCGTCGAGTGCGCCCCGTTCGTCGTCGCGCACTCCTCCGGCCGGGAACAGTCGGTCTTCGACAACGGCCTGCCCCTGGCCCGCACGGAGTGGATCAGCGACGGCACGCTGGCCAACCTCGTGCAGACCCGGCACTCCGCCGAGCTGACCGGCCTCGCCACCACCCCGCAGATCGACAACCTGGTCATGACGGTGCCCGGCGGCGGCCGCTCCTTGGAGGAGATGATCGCCTCGACCGAGCGGGGCCTGCTGCTGACCTGCCTGTGGTACATCCGCGAGGTCGATCCGCAGTCGCTGCTCCTGACCGGCCTGACCAGGGACGGCGTCTACCTCGTGGAGAACGGCGAGGTCGTGGGCGAGGTCAACAACTTCCGGTTCAACGAGTCGCCGGTCGACCTGCTCGGCCGCCTCACCGAGGTGGGCGCGAGCGAGCAGACGCTGCCGCGCGAGTGGAACGACTGGTTCACCCGTGCCGTCATGCCGCCGGTCCGGGTGCCCGACTTCAACATGTCGACGGTCAGCCAGGCCAGCTGATCACAGCCGGCCCGGCCTCATCCGGTGTCCTCGAGGCGGAAGCCCACTTTCATGCCGACCTGGAAGTGGGCCACCTCGCCGTCCACGATGTGCCCACGCACCTCGGTCACCTCGAACCAGTCCAGATGCCGCAGCGTCTGCGCGGCCCGTCTGACGCCGTTGCGAATGGCCTGATCGACGCTCTCGGCCGAGGTGCCCACTATCTCGGTCACCCGGTAGGTGCGATCCGACATCACGTCCTCCTGCCTGTGCCTGTCGCGTGATCGTAACGCCGGTGCGGGCGTCACCCCCGCCTCCCTCGGGGTCTACCGTGGAAATCGTGAATCCATGGCGCTGGTTGAGAAAAGACCGCCCGGTCGTTCACCAGGTGACGGACGCCCAGCCGTCGCTGTCCGACGACGTGCGCAAGCGGGAGATCAGCTATCTCATCAAGATGGGCATCCGGCTCGCCTGCCTCATTCTGGCCGTGGCGGTGCCGGCCCCTTGGCCGGTCAAGGCCCTGTTCGTCGCGGGGGCGGTCCTTTTGCCATACCTTGCCGTTATCGGGGCCAATCAAAGAGGTCACGAGCCTCCTCCACCCCCGGACTTGACCTCGTCTAACCAAAACGAGATACCACGGCATCGACGCGAGATCGGGTCGTGACAAAGTCTTGACGCAACCCAGTGGTTAGAGGTGTACAGTTTAGCCAAGCGCTCTGGTCCCCCGTCGGAGCGCTGGTGCCGGCGTTCCGGGCCCCCGTCGGAACGCCGATGAAGCGGCGCCGGGTGGTTTGCCCCCGTAACCACCCGGCGTCGCCCTTTTTACAACGTGGCATGGCCATACGGACCGGCCGTCGCGGTCGTCCCCCGCAGGGGATGGCCCTTCCGCCGAGCGGCCCCGGCGCCCGCCCTTCCCCTCTTCGCGGCGCGCCGGGACCGCGGCAGCCGTAGTCAGAAGCCGCGCGTGTCAGGAATCGCAGCGTCTCGGGAATCGCGGCCGTGTCAGAAGCCGCGCGTGTCAGGAATCGCAGCGCCTCGGGAATCGCAGCGCCTCGGGAATCGCGGCGTGTCAGGGGCCGCGTGGTGTCAGGAATCGCGGGTGTCGGGAGTCGCGGGTGTTTCCGCGGTCGCCGCCGCCCAGTCGTTCGCCATCCGGGACACCCGCTCCACCACGTCCGGCGGCGCGGTGCCCGCCCCCTGCGCCAGCCCCACCAGGTAGGCGGTCAACGGGGCGGCCGGCCGCGCCACACCGTGTGCCACATCCCTGGTCAGGTCGAGCACCGCGGTCCGGTCCACCCGGGCGGGGTCGATGCCCAGTTCACGGCAGACCAGTGCCGTCCATTCCTCCAGTACGTTCATGCGCACTCCCTTCACCCGTGCCGCCGGGCCCGCTCCCGGGCCGCGCGGAGATCCTCGACGGTGTCGCAATCGAACCACGGCGGGGTCTCGCCGGGCGCCACCGGCGGGCGTACGGGCGCCGGCCCCAGCGGGCCGAGCAGCCCGCGCAGCGACCGCCCCCGGTAGGCGCCGAGCGCCGTCCGCAGCGCCGCCGTCCGCCACGCGCCGGTTAGCCACTGCTCGCGGCCCTCGTCGTCCACGAGCACCGCCCCCGCACCGCTCTCGGGCACCGCCGCGAGGAGCGCACCGACGTGACCGGCGACGACGAACGGCAGATCGGCGGCGAGCAGGACGACCATCGGGGACGTCACCTCGGCGAGCCCGGCGCGCAGCGCCGGCACCGGCCCGCCGCCCGGCGGGTCCTCCCGGGTGAACGACACGCCCGGCATGTCTCTCGGCGGGCCCACCACGACCACGGCGCGGGCGTCGCGGACCGCCGCCGCCACGCGCTCGACGAGCGGCAGCCCGCCGACGAGCGCGCCGGGTTTGTCCGCGCCGCCGAGCCGCTCGGCCCGGCCGCCGGCCAGGATCACGGCGTCGTACGGCGGCGGGCAGGGCGGCAAGCAGGGTGCCTCATCGGCGCCGGTTCCGGAACGGGGAAGCACGGGTCGCTCCCTGAACTCTCTCTGGCTCTCGGCTCTCGGGGCTTTCTCCGGGCTTCGTCAGCCGCCGATGGCCGACATCGGGCGGGCCGGCTGGAGGAACGCGGCATCGTCGATGCCGTGCCCGGCCTTCTTCCCCCGCACCGCGGCGATCCACCGCGCCGCCAGCTCCTCGTCCGGCACGCCCGAGCGCAGCGCCGTACGCAGGTCGGATTCCTCGGTGGCGAACAGGCAGTTGCGCACCTGGCCGTCGGCGGTGATCCGGACGCGGTCGCAGGCGCCGCAGAACGGGCGGGTGACCGAGCCGATCACGCCCACCCGGTGCGGGCCGCCGTCGACCTGGAACAGCTCGGCGGGCGCGCTGCCCCGCTCGCGCGGGTCGTCCTCGGTGAGGTCGAAGGAGTCCTTCAGCAGCCCGAGGATCTCGTCGGCCGTGATCATCTCCTCGCGGCGCCAGCCGTGCTGGGCGTCGAGCGGCATCTGCTCGATGAAGCGCAGCTCGTATCCCCGGTCGAGGCAGAAGCGCAGCAGCGGCACGGCCTCGTGCTCGTTGACGCCGCGCATCAGCACCGCGTTCACCTTCACCGGAGTGAGCCCCGCGGCCGTAGCGGCGGCGAGCCCGTCCAGCACGTCGCGCAGCCGGTCGCGGTGCGCGAGCCGGACGAACACGTCACGGTCGAGCGTGTCCAAGGAGACGTTGACGCGGTCGAGGCCGGCCCGCGCGAGCGGCTCCGCGAGGCGGGCCAGGCCGATGCCGTTGGTCGTCAGCGACACCTGGGGGCGCGGGCTCAGCCCGGCGGTCGCGGCCACGATCTCGACGAGTTCGCGCCGCAGCAGCGGTTCGCCACCGGTGAAGCGGACCTCCCGGACGCCGAGCCGCTCCACGCCGATCGTCACCAGGCGGACGATCTCCTCGCCGGTGAGCAGGTCGGGCTTGGGCAGCCAGTCGAGGCCCTCGGGCGGCATGCAGTAGGCGCACCGTAGGTTGCACCGGTCGGTCAGCGACACCCTCAGATCGGTCGCGACCCGGCCGAACGAGTCAACCAGCACGAGAGGACCTCCAACCCCCAGAGAGCCTCAAGCCTAAGCCCTGCCGTCACGATGGCGGCAACCTCGGTGGCCACGGGCGAAGTCAGCGATCACGGCGGCGCTCGATCCGCTTGCGGCGGGCGACCTCGCGCCGGTGCTCGGCCAGCGCGCGCTCGCGCTCGCGCCGGTTGACGCGCGCCTGACTCTTGGTGCTCTCCAGTTCGAGCCGCACCGCCTCCTGCGCGGCCGTGCCGCGCCGTGTGACCTGCGCCGCCGCGCGCGCGGCCAGCTTGGCCGCGCGTTTGGGATTGACCCGCCGCTCACCGCTCTCCCCCACGGGTACGGCGGGGGCCGCCTCCGCGCGTTCGAGCAGGGCGACCCCGTGCCGCATGAGGAACTCATGCAGCTCGGGGTCGGTGGGCTCCGATCCGAAAACAAACCGGGTCGCGCGGAGCTCGCCGTCCTCGACGATCTCCAGGACGCCCACCCAGAACGGGCTTTCGAAACAGACGGACAGGGAAACCACGATGCCTCCACAGGTATGCCGACAGGCGGCTTGGCGAAGCCGCTTTCCGGCACACCGGACATCCTTCGAGGTTCCCCGAGGGGACACGAGAGGCGGATACGGAAACCACCGGCCCGGAAGGACCCGGCGGGCGCCCGGGCTACCAACCGGGACCGCGTTTTCGTGTGCTCGGCCCAGCCTAACGCCCGTGTCCCGGCCACGGCCATCGCCTTTTCGCGGCACCGCGTGGAGCCCGGGGCGGACTGACGGACATGGAGCCGATCCGTCTCGGCGTACGTGCCGGGGAACTACTCGAACGCGCCGCCGCGGCGCCCAGCGGGCGCGCGGCCGACACCGTGCACGGCGGCCACGAGCACGCGCTGCGTCAGACGCTGCTCGCCCCGACCGCCGGGACCGGCCTGCGGCCCGCCGGCGGGAGGAACCGCTAGACGGCCTGCAGGACACAGCCCAGGGCGAGCAGCGACACGACCTTCACGCCCTCCAGCGCCACGTAGTAGAGGTGCGCCCTCGACCGGTGCAGCGCCGGGTCCTCGCCGGACAGGACGCGGTCGGACCTGCGGTTGAGCGGCGGGCGTACGACGGCGACCTGGATCACCAGGACGGCCGCGGCGACCGCCGTGAGCACCACCGCGGCGGTGGCGGGCGATCCGGTCGCGACCGCCGCGATCACGACGACCGCCAGCACGGCCTCGGCGGCGTTGAGCGCGCGGAAGACGAGCCGGCCGATGCCGAGCCCGATCGGAATCGTCACCCCCGGCGCGCGGAACTTCAGGGGCGCCTCCAGAAAGGAGATCGCCAGCACCATCCCGAGCCAGACGAAGGTGGCCGCGCCGCCCACGGCGGCCGAGGCGGGATTCATTCTCGCTCTCCTCTCGCGCACGCGAAATCGGCGGACGGACGGGACCGCGTCCCGGCCGAGCCGTCCCGCCGGTCACGGCTTCCGCCGCCGCCCTCGCCCAGGGTTCCACGCGGGCTCCCCGGTTTCCGACCCAGGGTCATGCGCCAACCGGAGATCACCGCTTCATCCCTGCCCCTTCGCCGCCCTCATGACTTCGGAGAGATGGCCGGCCGCACCGCGAGCATGGGCCCGATCGCGGCGCGGTCGCCGCTGTCATTGCCAGCCGGTCCGCCGCCGCAGCCAGGCCAGCGCCGCCCGGCCCTGCGCGAGCTGGAACGCGCGGAGCGTGGGCAGGCCCGGCGGCGGGGGGAGGCTTCCCCGCTGCAGGAAGAAGCCGGTCACGGCGGCCAGGACCGCGGTGACCGCGTCGCCGTCCGCCTTCGCCGCGACCGGGTGGCCGTCGAAGACCTCGGCCGGCGGTGGCCCGCCCTGCATGACCACACTCGGGAGCATCCCGAGCAGGTCGAACCACGGGGCCGCCAGGCACGCCCAGGGCCAGTCCACCACGTGAACACGCCCGTCCGCGGCGAGCAGCAGGTTGTCGGCCCGCAGATCGGCGTGGGCCAGCGTGTCGCCCTCCGCCGCCGGGCCCCAGCCCGCCTCCAGCTCCGCCAGCCGGTCCAGGTGCCGCCGGGCCCACGCGACGTCGGATCCGTCCGGGCCGAGAACGTCCGGGCCGAGGACGTCCGGGCCGGCCGCCAGGCGCCGCCATCCCCGGTATTCCTCCGCGAACCGCTCGGCGGCCGGCGGCACGGCCGCGGGCGAGGGGGTGAGCGACTCGGCCAGCTCGGCCATCACGCCCAGCACGAGGCCCAGCTCGGCCGCGACCCAGGGCTGGGCCGGCTGCCGTCCCTCGACGTCCTCGAACAGCAGGACCACCCAGCCGTCCTCGTCGAAGGACGCGAGCAGCCGGGGCGCGGGCGCCGTGACCGGCAGGGCGGCCGCCACCCGGGCCTCCGATCGGTGGATAGCGGGGCTGAGCGGGTTCGGCTCGGGCCCGACCGCCTTGACGAAGGCCCTGCCGCCACCGGCGAGCCGCAGGCGGGCGGCCACGCCCGGGGAGAAGCCGCCGGGCTGGGTGACGGCCTCGGTCACGCGGTCCCCGAGGTGCGTCTCGACCGCCAGCCGCAGGTGCGCGGGCACCGCGGTCCACGGCAGTCGTACGCCCCTGGCGGGCGGGGGCGGGGCGTCGCCGCCGGCGCGGCGATGCCGTTCCGCCTCGGTCCGGCCATCGGGCTCCAGGGAATCGTCGCGCATTGCGGCATGATGCGCGGCGGGCGGGTAGGGCGGCAAACGACTTTCGCGCGCGAATAATTCGGTTGGGATCCCACCCGCCTCCCCGGCACAGTGGATCTCGACCGAGGAGGAGATCCACGATGCCGAAGCACATCGCCCCGAAGCTGCTGTCCTGGGCGAGCGAGATCGACGAGGGAACGATCGACCAGGCCGCCCGCGCGGCGCGCCTGCCGTTCGTGCCCGGCCACGTCGCGCTCATGCCGGACGCGCACGTCGGCATCGGCGCGACGGTCGGCTCCGTCATCCCCACCGAGGGCGCGATCATCCCGTCCGCCGTCGGCGTGGACATCGGCTGCGGCATGGTCGCAACCGAGACCACGCTCACCGCCGCCGACCTGCCCGACTCGCTCGACCCGCTGATGCGGCTGGTGGAGCGGCGCATCCCGGCGGGCGTGGGCAAGGGGCACGACGACCGCGCGGTGGACCGGGCGCTCGCCGAGCTGGGCCGGCCGCACACCTCGCTCACCCCCAAGCAGGAGAACACGGTGGCCTGCCAGTTCGGGACCCTCGGCTCGGGCAACCACTTCGTGGAGGTCTGCCTCGACGAGCGCGACCGGGTCTGGACCGTGCTGCACTCGGGCTCGCGCGGGATCGGCAACCAGCTCGCCACCGCGCACATCAACGGTGCGAAGCGGCTCATGCGCAACCTGGGGATCGGGATGGAGGACTACGACCTCGCCTACTTCACCCAGGGCACCGCGGAGTTCACCGCGTACATCGAGGACATGCTGTGGGCGCAGCGGTACGCGATGGGGTCGCGGGCGCGGATGGACAAGGTGCTGAGCGAGGCGCTGTTCCGCGTCGTCGGGACCGGCGCCCGGGTCCGGACCATCAATTGCCACCACAATTTCACCCAGATGGAGACCCATCAGGGCAAGGAGCTGTGGATCACCCGCAAGGGCGCGATCAAGGCGGACACCGGAGACGAGGGCGTCATCCCGGGGTCGATGGGCACCCGGTCCTACATCGTGCGCGGGCGGGGCAACCCGCTGTCGTACAACTCCTGCTCGCACGGCGCGGGGCGCAGGATGTCCAGGAGCCGGGCCAAGCGTGAGCTGTCGGCGGCGTCGCTGCGGGAGGCGATGTGCGGCCGGACCTGGAACGCCGACCGGGCCGCCGCCCTGGTCGACGAGCACCCCGAGGCGTACAAGCCGATCGACCAGGTGATGGCGGACCAGAAGGACCTCGTGGAGGTCCGGCACACGCTGCGCCAGGTGTTCAACTACAAGGGATGAACCGCCGGGCGCGGCCGTTCCGCCCCCACCGCCTCTAGGGGCACGGCCGCGCCGGCCGGACGCAGGACGAATCCGCTCGCCACCCGGGCCGGGATCCGGTACGGCGAGATGGTGAGGTCCTGCTCCGGCACGGTGTAGTCAAGCCGGGCCAGCCGTGGCGCGAGGGCCTCCAGCAGGCCCACGGCGACCGGCTCGCCCGGGCACCGGTGGCCGGTCGCCGGGTCGCCCCCGCCCTGCGGGATCAGGTCGTACGGGCCGATCTCCCGCCCGTCGAAGCGGCGGGGATCGAACGCGCACGGGTTCGGCCACAGGGCCGGGTCGTGGTTCTGGCCCCAGATGTCGAGCAGCACGAGCCAGTCCGCCAGGATCGGCTCGCCCTTCCAGGTGAGATCCTTGACGGCCTTGCCCGCCACGAACGGCGCGAAGGGGTAGAAGCGCCGCACCTCGTGCGCGAACGCCTCGGCGTACGTGCCGTCCGTGTCCTCGCGCAGGCGGACGCGGTTGACCGGCCAGCAGTGCAGCGCGTGCGCGGCGAACGCGAGGAACCAGCTCACGGCCACGGTGGGGCGCACCAGGTTGAGCAGTTCGACCGCCGCGATCCGGGGCGCGAGCACCTCTCCGCCGGGCTCCCGGTGGCGGGCGGCCACGGCGAGCGCCGAGGTGTCCGGCACCCGCAGGGCGCCGCGCCGCACGTCCTCGACCAGTCCCGCCAGCCATGCCTCGCGGCGCCTGCGCGCGGCGCGGGCCCGCCAGTGCCGCGGGCCGGGCGACCCGAAGCCGTCGACCAGCGCGACGAGGTCGTCGGCGAGGGGTCCGGTCTCCTCCTCGGTGAGCGGGATGCCCGCCCACCGGCACGCCCCCCGCGTGATGACGCGGGCGGCCTCGTCGAAGAGCACGACGTGTGCCCTGTGCGGCCAGGTCGCCACCGCAGCGTCCCACGCCGCGGTGGTCTCGCCCACCAGAGCGGCGACGCTCTGCGGGGTCATGAGCGACATGAACATGCCTTTGCGCGCCCGGTGCGCGGCCTGGTCGAGCGTGTGCACGGCGCCGTGGCCGAACAACGTGCTCTTGATCGGCTCGGGCAGCGCCGGAGCGCGCTGGATGTGGTTGTCGTCGTAGAAGAAGCGGACGGCGTCCGGCCCGCGCAGCACGACGGCGCGCTGGCCCATCAGCCGGGTGTGGACCATCTCCCCCTGGGTCTCCCGCCAGCGGGCCGGCAGCCAGGCGTAGCCCTCGAGCAGCAGGAGCAGCGTGGTGTCGAGCAGCGGCATACGTCCTGACTGCCCGCGTCCGTCCCGGAGAAACGGGTTCCGCCGTACGGCCCGCCCCGGGCGGAGGCCGGCCGTACGGCGGCGGGGATCAGCTCACCACGCAGTTGCGAAGGTTGAGGGTGAAGCTCCGGGGATCGGGATTGGCACCCCCGTGGGTGCCGTTGAACCCGATCTGCACGGTCGCACCGGGCTTGATCCTCGAGTTCCAGTCCGCGTTCACGGCCTTGACGTCCCTGCCCGACTGGGACCACGTCGCCGAATAGCCGCTGGTGAGCTCCTGTCCCTGCTCGGGGAAGGCGAAGCGCAGCTCCCACCCGTCGATGTCGGCGGAGCCGATGTTGGTGATCTTCGCGGTGGCCGCGAAGCCGCCGGGCCACGTCCAGGTGTCGTAGTCGACCCTGCACGTCGCCGGGGACGCCGAGTGCGTGGGGTAGTCGGCCGGCACCGTGGCCGTCACCAGGTCGGACGGCAGGCTGACGTTGCCCGCGGCGTCCTTGGCCACGACGAAGTAGACGTACGACTGACCGGCGGTGAAGTAGGTGTACTGCTGACCGGGGATGGAGCTGTAGCCGGCCTCGGTGAAGGACCGCGCCGTGCCGGGCAGATCCCTGCCGGCCCGCGTCCAGCCGGTGGCGACGCGCCGGTAGACGTCGTAGCCCGCGACGCCGACGTCGTCGGTGGACGGCGTCCAGCAGAACGACGTTCCGTTGAAGTCGGGCAGGCAGTCGGCCTGCATCCCGGTCGGCCTGGTCGGCGGCGTGGTGTCGCCCGTGGCAGGGGTCGGCGTCACGTTCGCGCCGGAGACCGCGGGGGTGCTGAGCAGCGCCGAGGGCGGACCGGCGTTTCCGGCGGCGTCCCTGGCGATGACGTAGAACGTGTAGGTCCGCCCGTGGACCAGCCCGGGGACGACGGCCGTCGTGCGGGAGGTGGAGGCGACCTCCAAGAAGCCGTTGTCCGTGAGCATCATCACCCTGTACTCGGCGACCCCGACGGCGTCGGAGGACGCCGTCCAGCACAGGCCGGCCACACCCTGGAAGCTCCCGCTCGGGGGCGGGGGCGGCGGGCACGCCCGCAGGTCGCCCGGCGCCGTCGGCGGCGTCACGTCCGACCCCGGCGAAGGCGACGGGTGCGCCGGTGTCGTGTAGAGCGCGCGGACGGCCTGCGTTCCGGCCACGCTGCCCGCGAGCACGGGCGGCGCGGCGACGTTGGCCGCCAGCAGCGCGGCGGCGACGGCGCCCGCCGCCGCCCACGCGGCCGGCCATGACAGTCTGGGCACGGTTCCACCTCTTCCTGAAACGAAGATCCCCCGACGATGTGCCCGGATCATCGGTCGGCCGTGCGTCCCCGTCAAAGGATCGCCCCTGTCTCCGCCGGTCATCGCGTAAGGAACTTGAAACTTTCAGCGAGCCGGGCCGTCGCTACCGTGGCGCAATGAAAATCTTGGTCACCGGCGCGGCCGGTTTCATCGGGAGCCGCGTCGCCGATCTGCTGCGGGACGCCGGGCACGAGGTGCGGGGATTCGACCTGCGCGGCGGCGCGGGCGTCACGGGAGGCGACGTGCGGGACGAGGACGCCGTCGGCCGCGCGCTCGCCGGAGTCGACGCCGTCGTGCACCAGGCGGCCAAGGTCGGCCTCGGCGTCGACGTGTCCGACCTGCCGGCGTACGTGTCGGTCAACGCGCTCGGGACCGCGGTGCTGCTCGCCGCCATGGCGCGACACGGGGTCGCCCGGCTGGTGCTGGCGTCGTCGATGGTGATCTACGGCGAGGGCGTCTACGACTGCGCCGAGCACGGCCGCGCGCGCCCCGGCCCCCGGGACGAGGCGGACCTGGCCGCGGGCCGGTTCGAGCCGGCGTGCCCGCGCTGCGGCGCCCCGCTGGCGCCGGGGACCGTCGACGAGGACGTCCCGCCCGATCCGCGCAACGCGTACGCCACGAGCAAGCTCGCCCAGGAGCACCTGGCGGCCGGCTGGGCCCGCGAGACCGGCGGCGCGGCGGTCGCCCTGCGCTACCACAACGTGTACGGGCCGGGCATGCCGCGTGACACCCCCTACTCGGGGGTGGCCGCGATCTTCCGGTCCGCGCTGGAGGCCGGGCGGGCGCCGCTGGTGTTCGAGGACGGCGGCCAGCGCAGGGACTTCGTCCACGTGGGGGACGTCGCGGCGGCCAACCTCGCCGCGCTGGACGCGCTGGAGTCCGCCCCGCCCGGGCGGCTCCGGGCGTACAACGTGGCCAGTGGTGAGCCCCGCACGATCGGCGACCTGGCGGACGCGCTCAGCGCGGCGCGGGGCGGTCCGGCCCCCGAGGTCACCGGCCGCTACCGGCTCGGCGACGTGCGGCACGTCGTGGCCTCCCCGGACCGCGCCGCCGCCGAGCTGGGTTTCCGGGCGCGGATCCGCTTCGCCGACGGCATGCGCGAGTTCGCCCACGCCCCTTTGGCGACGGCCGGCTGAATCACCAGGGAGATCTCACGAACCCCTGCAGCAGCAGGCCGAGCACCGCCTGCGCGGCGAGCAGGCGGCGGTCTCCCCCCGTCCGCCCTCCCGCCGCGGCGATCCAGAGCGCGTACGGCAGCCAGATCCGCTCCACCTCGCCCCTGGTGACGCCGCTGACGTCGAGGGCGAGCACCGCCGCCAGCGCCGCCAGCGGCAGGATCCGCTCCCCGGCCCGCCCCGGCGCCACGAGCCCGGCAACGGTGGCGGGACCGGTGACCAGGGCGAGCACGGCCAGGTTGGCGACCAGGAAGTACGGATACGGCCGGTCCGCGCCGGGGTCGGCCGCCCATTCGGCGTGGGTGGCGAGCACACCGGCCGGCCACCAGAACCCCACGGCGGCGAACAACGCGCTCACCGCGGCCATCCCGGCCAGGCAGGCGGCCACGGCCGCCCGCGGCACTCCCACCGCGACCGCCGCGACGAAGGGAACGAGCAGATACGGCACGAGGCCGTAGCTGAGGTAGGGCAGCGCGCCCAGGGCCAGCCCCGCACCGAGGCCGAGCGCCACCCGGCCCGCCCGGCCCGCCCGGCTCCGCGCGCCGAGCACCAGCAGCGCCGTCCCCCACGCCGCCACACCCGCGAAGAACGCGTCCATGGTCGTGGCGATCCACACCGCCGCCGGGCTCAGGGCGAGGTACGGCAGCGCGCGCCGGGCCGCCTCCTCCCCCGCGACCCGCCACACGGCCAGCCCGATCGCGACCGTGGCCGAGCACCCCGTCACGACCACGAGGACGGCGGCCCAGAACGGTCCCGGCAGGCCCACGGCGGCCAGTGCCCAAAGCACCAGCACCGGCAGCGGCGGATGGCCGCGTACGTGCGTGGGGTAGGCCGGCAGGTCGCGGGTGAAGTGAGCCAGCCAGCCGAGGGGGTCGCCGCCCACGGCCCCGAGCCCGGCCAGGTACTCCTGCGGGTGGGTGAACGGCCACGCCAGCCCCTCCCCCGACACGGCCAGCAGGACCGTCCAGGCGAGCGACGCGGCGAAGGCCGCCGCCAGTGCGGCGCGCATCGGCAGGTGCGCGGTCAGCCGGGGCAGCACCGGCACCGCGACCACGGCGAAGACCGCCGCCGGAAGCAGCGCGGCCGTGGGCAGCCGCGCCAGCGCGTGCAGCGGCGGGAGATGGTCGATGCGCAGCACCCCGCGGGCATGCAGCAGCCCGCCCACCGCGAACGCGCCCGCCACGAGCGCCGCCCAGGCCGCCGTCGCACGCCGTCGTGTGATCACGGCCCACACGTTAGGCCCGGCGGGGTCCCTCTCCCCGCCCCGTAGTCACTTCGTAAGAACTCGCCCCGCGTTCGCCCCGGTCCCGGCGGGCGGGCCGCAGGCGTAGTCACTTCGTAAGAACTGCGCGGTCCCGGCGGCCCTAACTTCTGCGGCATGCAGATCGATGTGGTGCTTCCCTGCCTCGACGAGGCGGCGGCGCTGCCCTGGGTGCTCGGGCGCATGCCGGACGGCTGCCGCGCCGTCGTGGTGGACAACGGGTCCACGGACGGGTCGGCCGAGGTAGCCGCCCGGCACGGCGCGCTCGTGGTGACCGAGCCGCGGCCGGGCTTCGGCGCCGCCTGTCACGCGGGCCTGGAGGCCGCGACCGCCCCCGTCGTGTGTTTCATGGACGCCGACGCGTCCCTCGACCCCCGGCAGGTGCCGTACGTCGCGGAGGGGGTGGTGAGCGGCGCCGCCGACCTCGTGCTGGGCCGCCGCAGGCCCGTCACCGCATCGGCGTGGCCGGCGCACGCCCGGCTGGGCAACCGGGTGCTCGCCTGGCGGCTGCGCCGCCGCACCGGCGCCCCGCTGCACGATCTCGGCCCGATGCGGGCGGCCCGCCGTACGGCGTTGCTCGCCCTGGGGCTGCGGGACCGGCGGTTCGGCTATCCGCTGGAGATGGTGCTGCGGGCGAGCGAGGCGGGCTGGCGCATCGGCGAGGTCGAGGTCGACTACCTGCCGCGGGTGGGCCGTTCGAAGGTGACGGGGACGGTCCGCGGCACCGTGCGGACGGTCCGCGACATGTGGCGGGCGGCGTGACGCCGGACATCACCCGGGACGCGACGCAGATCGTCGTCATCGCCAAGGCGCCCGTGCCGGGGGCGGTCAAGACCAGGCTCACGCCGCCGTACACCGCGCGGGAGGCCGCCGCGCTCGCCGAGGCGGCGCTGCGCGACACGCTGGCGGCCGTCACGGCCGCTCCCGCCGCGCGCCGGGTGCTCGCCCTGCTCGGCGAGCCGGGGCCGTGGCTGCCCGCGGGGTACGACGTGGTGGCGCAGCGGGGGGACGGCCTGGCGGCACGGCTGGCCGCCGCCTTCGCCGACGCCTGGGCGGCCCTGCCCGTCCCGGCCGTGCTGATCGGCATGGACACCCCGCAGGTCACCCCCGCTCTGCTGGCCGAGGCGGGACGGCTGCTGCACGGGCACGAGGTCGTGGTCGGCCCGGCCTCCGACGGCGGGTTCTGGCTGCTCGGGCAGCGCAGGCCCGACCCCGCCCTGCTGGCCGGGCTGCCGATGTCCCGGCCCGACACCGGGCCCCTGCTGATGGAGCGGATCCGCGCCGCGGGCGTGCGGGCCGCGCTGCTGCCCGAGCTGACCGACGTGGACACCGCCGCCGACGCGCGCGCGGTGGCCGCGCTGGTCCCCTCCTCCCGGTTCGCGGCGACGCTCGCGGCCCTCGGCGCGGACGTCCCCGCGTGATCAGCCCCCTGCTCCCGGAGGCGCCGCGTGCGGAACCGCCGCGTCCGAAGGTGCCGCATGCGAAGGCCCTGCATCCGGGGGCGCTGTACGCGGAGGCGCTCGACGGCGCCCTGGTCGAGGTCGAGTCGGCCGACGGCACGACACGGCCGCTGGAGTCGTGGCGCTGGCTCGACGGCGCCGAGGGGGACGAGGCGATGCTCGCCCGCTGCGCCGACCCCACACTCGACGTGGGCTCGGGGCCGGGGCGGCTGACCGTGGCGTTGACGAGGCGCGGGGTGCGGGCGCTCGGCATCGACGTCGCCCCCCGGGCCGTCCGGCTGACCCGCCTGGCGGGCGGGCGGGCCCTGTGCCGCGACGTGTTCGGCCACGTGCCCGGCGCGGGCCGCTGGGGCACCGTGCTGCTCGCCGACGGCAACATCGGCATCGGCGGCGACCCCGACGCCCTGCTGCGGCGGGTCCGCGACCTGCTGCGGCCCGGCGGCGAGGTCGTCGCCGAGCTCGATCCGCCCGGCACCGCGACCCGCGCGCTGCGGGTCAGGCTGCGCAGGGAGGGCAGGGTCACCGGATGGTTCGCCTGGGCGCGGGTCGGCGTGTCCGGCATCGTCCCGCTGGCCCGGAGCGCCGGCTTCGGCCGGACGGAGGTGTGGACCGAGGCCGGCCGCTGGTTCTCCGTCCTGCGCTGACCCGGTCCGGCGCCCGGGAGCGAGGCAGGCCGGGCACGCGGCCGGACGTGGACGCCCCGTCACTCGGGGCCCGGTTCAGGGACGGGCGTAGAGACGGTGAGTGGCCAAGATGTTGAGGCGGTGCAGATTCCGGCACAGGTCGAGCATGCCGCGCCGGGCGACGTCCTGCGGGATCCGGTACCACGCGAGCGCAGCGGACAGCGCCGGGTCCAGACCCTCCGCCCACGGGTCGGTGCACGCCGTCATGGTCTCCTCCACCGTACGGCCCGCCTCCACGGCGTGGAGGACTTCCTCGTGCAGCCGCTCGAGGTAGGCGATCAGCGCGTCGATGGCCGCGTGGCCGTCTCCGGAGGGTCCGTGACCCGGCACGATGGTCACCAGATCCGGCAGCGCCTCCTTCATCCGGCGCAGGGTGCCGGCGTACGGCTCGGGACCGCCCTGCAACAGCATGTGGGCGATGCCGGCGTGGCACAGGAGGTTACCCGTCCACGCCACGCGGGCGTCGGGCACGTACACCACCGTGTCGCCGGGCCCGTTCCCCGGGCCGAAATGCCACAGCTGCACACTTCGCCCGCCCAGGTCGATCTCGGCGAAGGCGTCGAACACGAGGTCCGGGGTGCGCCATCGGGTCACCGCGTCGAAGAGCGCCTCGTCGCCGTACATGTTGCCCGACCTGACCCGCTTCTCGTAGGCGAGGTCGGCCATGTTCTCCTTGTTGTGCCGCGACGACACGATGACGGTCGCGGCGGGGAAGGCCATGTTCCCGAAGGTGTGATCACCGTGGTAGGTCGTGTTGACGAGGTACCGCAACGGCCGGTCGGTCAGCTCGGCGGCCAGCCCCTGGATCCGGTCGGACACCTCCGGGGTGATTCCCGCGTCCACGACCAGGGCGGCGTCCCGGCCGACGACGAGCCCGTTGTTGTCCTTGGGAGGGATGGTCGCCATCAGCGCGTGGACGCCGTCCGCGAGGGCGTGCGGGACCAGCCTCAGGCCCGAGGGCGACAGGTTCGGCCCCGAGTATCCGCTCGGCCGCTCGGCCAGCTCGCGTTCCGGAATGCGGCTCGTGGCGTTCATCCCTCGCTCCTCAGCAGCTGGGCGGTGAAGGGGTTGAGCTCGACGGGGCCGTCCTCGCCGATGACGACGGTGCCGCCGAGATTGGCCAGGCGTTCGCCGACGACCGCGTTGGGCTCGAAGGCGAAGGTCATCCCGGGCATCAGGGGAAGCTGGGCGCCCATGGTCGGCAGGTCGAACAGCCGGCCGTACCGCGCCGCCTCGGGCAGCCTGCGCAGGCCGGCGCCGAAGCCTCCGACGGGCCCCATCGGGTTGAGCAGGTGCACCAGCGGGTGGACGTTCCACGCGCCGGCGTCGCGCAGCGGACCCTCCATGGCCTCCACCAGGTCGCCGAAGGTGGCGCCGGGACGGGCCGCGGCCAGGCCGGCTTCGTAGCTGGCCCGGGCCACCTTCGCACCGGTCTCGATGTCCGGGTGCGGCTCGCCCACGGCGATGGCCACCTGGTGCTGGGTCTCCTTCATCCCGAAGCGGCAGAACACCTCGGCCATGACGACGTCGCCCTCCTCGACGACGCGCGGCGCCTGGGGCCGGTAGGACCAGGCGGGCGGCCCCCATGAGACGAAGCCCGGTCCGGACGACAGCAACATGCCCGGGGCGGCCAGACCGCGCCGGAACGCCGCCGCCATCCCCGCCGCGTAGATCTCCGCCTCGCTCACCCCCGGCCGGGCGGCCCTCCGCATGGCCTCGGCCATGACGTCGCCCGTCTCGGCCGAATACCCGATGACGGCGAGCTCCTCCTCGGACTGCCGCACGGTGGCGAGCAGGAAGCTCAACCCGACGGGTTTGAAGGTCACTTCCGGCAGCTCGGCCAGCACCTGGGACCACAGCCCGTACGGCATGATCGGGTTGATGTGGAACGGCGGGTAGGGGTCCAGGCCCAGCACCCCCACGGACGCCGCCTCCAGGCGGTGTTCCCTGAGGACCTCCGCGACGCCCGCCGCGTGCTTGGCCACCCGGACGCGCTCAGGGGAAATCCACAGCTCCTCGCCGCGTCTGCTCGCCTGGATGTGGTCGGCGACGGGAAGCGTCGACCAGGTCAGCTCCACGGGATCGGCGTCGCCGCAGAAGACGACGATCGCGCCGGGCCGGTCGTTGGTGAAGTAGGCGTCCGGGGCGAAGGGGGCGAGATCCACGCACTCGTGCTCGCCGTACGCGATGAGCGCCTGCACGCCCTCGGCTTCCATGATGCCGCGGGCGAGTGCCCAGCGGCGGTCCCGCTCCGCCAGTGAATAGGTGGGAATGCTCACGCCGCCGAGGCTAGGAACGGACGCGCCCGCACCGCCTCCGTCATGTGACGGTATTGCCGGGCACGTCGGCGGGGTCCGCTTAGGTCATCACGAACCTGGCGAGTTCGGCACGCGAGCTGATGCCCAGCTTGGGAAACGCCTTGTACAGGTGGTAGGCGACCGTACGCGGGCTCAGGAAGAGCTGCGCGCCGATCTCCCGGTTCGACGCGCCGCCCGCCGCCAGCCGCACCACATGGAGCTCCTGCGGGGTGAGCGTGGCCAGCGGGTCGCGGCCGTGGTCGCGGGGGGACGGCGAGACGCCGGTGGCACGCAGCTCCGCCGCCGCGCGGGCGGACCACGGGGCCGCGCCGAGGCGGACGAAGGTCTCCATGGCGGCGTTCAGCCGGATGCGGGCCTCGGCGCGGCGCTGGTGACGTCGCAGCCATTCGCCGTACAGCAGCTCCGTGCGGGCCTGCTCGAAGGGGTGGTCGGCCTCGCGGTGCAGGGCCAGCGCCCGCTCGTACGCCGCCTCGTCGCCGGTCACCAGCGCACGGCAGCGCTCCAGCACGGCGAGCGCCCACGGCTGCCCGATGGCACGCGCCCACGTGGCGAAGCGCTCGATCGCGTCACGTGCCCGCTCGGGGGTGCCCACTCGGACGGCCGCCTCGACGTAGTCGGGGTAGGCGTACCGCCAGATGAAGGCGTGCCGGCCGGGCCCGCTCATGCGCTCGTCCATGCGCTCCAGCACCGACGTGTAGCGGGCCGCCCCCAGGTCCAGCATGATGGCCGCGTACGTGGCCCAGGTGGCGCCGGTCATCCACGTCTCGGCCGCACATGCCCGCGCCATCAGCCGGCGGCACTCCTCCTCCGCCCCGGCCACCGCCGCGAGCCAGGCGGAGACGCCGGTGAGGTAGTTGTCCCAGTACGGCTGGTCGTTGTCCGCCGCGATCTGCAGGCCTTCGCTCACGCCGGCCCGCGCGGCGCGGTGGCGCCCGTTGAGGATCTGCGCCACGGCCTGGAGCAGCATGGCCTGCGGGAGGCGGCCGACCCGCCCGGCCTGGCGGCATTCGGCGACCAGGCCGTTCGCGTCCTCCAGCATCATGCGCTGCCGGCCGTGGACGAAGCCGAGGTAGGTTCTTATGGCGCGCAGCTCGAACGGGAGCGCCGACTGATGCCCCAGCCTGGAGTACGGCATGCCGAAGACGGCCGTGTCGTCGCCCTCGAGCAGGTGGACCACGTCCATGCTGAACTCTTTGAGCACGCTCAGGGGGCCCTCGACGCGCGGAGTCAGGTCCGCGATACGGCGGGCCAGGCCGAGCTGGTCGGGATGGGGAGTGCTGCTCCAGATGTAGACGCTGGCCATGCTCGCCATCGGCAGCACCGCCTCGGGGTCGACCGGGGCCAGGGCCTCGACGCCGTCGAGGGACAGCCGGATCGCCTCCAGCGGCCGGCCCGCCTCGAAGGCCAGCGTGGCCCGCACCCTCGCCAGCTCGGCCGCCACCGCGGGGTCGGCCGCAGGACAGACCCTGCGGGTGAGCTCCTCGGCGCGCCGCCGCAGGCCGGCGTCCAGGGCGGCCGCCGCGGCGGCGGCCCAGCGGCGCGCCGCGGCCCCCGGATCGGCGGAAAGCCGCGCCGCCCGCTCGTACGCCGCCGACGCCGCCGCCTGGCCGCTGCGCCTCGCGGCGCGGATCGCGGCCTCCTCCAGGTCCCCCGCCACCCGCTCGTCGGGCCCGGTGGCCACCGCCGCCAGGTGCCAGGCACGGCGGTCCTCGTCCGTTGCCCCGGCCAGGGCGTGGTGCGCGGCGACGCGCTGTGCCACGTCCGCCGCGAGCCGAGTCGCCGTACGCACCAGAGGGTGACGGAAGGCCACACCCGTGGGGGTGACCCCGACCAGCCCCGCGCGTTCCGCGGGCGCGAAGTCGGTGAGCGAGACGCCCATGCCGTGCAGGGCGCGGTTGAGCGTGTCGATGTCGCCGCTGTCGTCCAGGGCCGCCACCAGCAGACATGACCGGGTCGCGGCGGGAAGCTCCAGGATCGCGGCGCGGAAGCCCGCCAGCACCCGGCCGGAGACCGGCTCGGCGCCGCCGAGGGAGAAGACCGGCGGCCCGATGGCTCCGGCCCGTTGCTCGGCGGTGAGCGTGCGGGGAAGCTCCAGCAGCGCCAGGGGGTTGCCCTGCGCCTCGTTCACGATCAGCTCGCGTACGGCCGGCGGGAGCTCTCCGGCCCGCTCGGCGAGCAGGCGCGCGGCCGGTCGCCTGGCCAGCCCGGTCAGCCACAGCTCCGGCTGTCCGGGGGCGGGGAACGACGTCCCGTCGTCGCGCGCCGCGAAGATCAGCGCGATCGGCTCGGCATGCAGGCGGCGGGCCGTGAACAGCAACGCGTCCGCCGACTCCTGGTCCAGCCACTGGGCGTCGTCGACCAGGCAGACCAGCGGCTGGTCGGCCGCCAGCTCGGTCAGCAGGCTCAACGTGGCGAGCCGGACGAGGAAGCGGTCACCAGGCGCCGCCCGGCCCAGCCCCAGGGCGCTCGTCAGGGCGTCCGCCTGCTGGTCCGGCAGCGCCGCGAGGCGGTCGAGCATCGGGCGCAGCAGCAGGTGCAGAGCCGCGAACGGCAGTTCCGCCTCCGACTCGACCCCGCTCACCCGCAGGACGCGGCCGTGCGCGGCGGAGGCCGCGTACTCCAGCAGCGCGGTCTTCCCGATCCCCGCCTCGCCGCGGAGGATCATCACACCGGTGCGATCGGCCAGCAGCCGGTCGATCTCGGCCTGTTCCGCTTCGCGGCCGTGGAGCATGACTCATAGTCTGCCGCAGACAGGGGCGGGATGATCCGCTCGCGCATCCCGGCCGCTCCGGGCCGGAGGGAACGCCGCCGCTCACGTGGCGGTTCCGGGCCGCGCCGTGCGGCGCCGCTAGGCTGCCGCAGGGAGCGGGCGGAAGCGAACGGGACGGATGGCGGGGATCGCGCGAGCAGTCGCAGGGATGGCCGCACGATGGTGCCGGGCACGGCGCCGGGACCACTTCGGCGGCGCCCCCTCCACCGGGAAACTCACCCGTGGGGACGTCGCCTGCGTCGCGGCCCTCACCGCCGCGGCCGCGGCGCTCTACGCGTTGTACTCCCTCACGACGCTCGCCCGGTTCCGGGCCGGCGCGTACGACCTGGTGATATTCGATCAGGCGATCCGCTCGTACGCGCGCTTCCAGGCGCCGGTCTCGATGCTGAAGGGCGTGCACAACGGGTTCGGACCGGGGTTCTGCGTGCTCGGCGACCACTGGTCCCCGGCGCTGGCGCTGCTGGCGCCGCTGTACTGGATCCACGACGGGCCCGCCACGCTGCTCGTCGCGCAGGCCGTCCTGCTCGCGCTGTCGATCCCGTTCGTGTGGGCGTACGCCTTCCGCGCCTCCTCGCGGGCCTCCTTCCGCGCCTCCTCGCCGGCCTCCTCGCCGGCCTCCTCGCCGGCCTCCTCGCCGGTCACGGACGGCCGTCGCGTCGCCTATCCCGTCGCGGCCGCCTACGCCCTGTCATGGCCGATCACCGAGGCCGTGGCCTTCGACTTCCACGAGGTGGCGTTCGCGCCGCTGCTCACGGCGGTCGTGCTGGAGCGGTGCCAGGCCGGGCGCGAACGGGCGGCGGTCCTCGCGGGGACGGCCCTTCTCCTGGTCAAGGAGGACATGGGCCTGCTGCTGGCCGGGTTCGGGCTGTATCTCCTCACCCGCCGCCGCGGCCGGAGGCTCGGCGCGCTGCTCGTCGCCGGCGGCGTCGCCGCGACCCTGGTGGCGACGCGCGTCCTCATCCCGCACTTCGGCGGCAGGGCCGGCTACTACTGGGCGTACTGGACGCTCGGCCCCGACCTCCCCCGCGCCGTGGTTCACGCCGTCACGCGGCCCGGCGACGTCGTCGCGCTGCTCGCCGACCCGCCGCTGAAGCCGCGCACGCTCGTGCTGACGCTCACTCCCGTGCTGTTCACCGCCGTGCTGTCCCCGTTGGGCCTCGCTCTGCTGCCGCCGCTGCTGGAACGCATGCTCGCGAGCACGTACCCGAACTGGTGGACGCCGCGATACCACTACACGGCCTTCGTCGTCGCGGTGGTCTTCGCCGCCGGTGTCGACGGGGCGCTGCGGGCGGCCGCCCGCTTTCCCGGCCGGCCCGGAAGGCTCGTGCGGGGATGGGCGCTGCTGGTGCTCGGCGCCGCGCTCGCGCTGGTGCCGTTCTTCTCGTTCGGTGCGCTGTTCACGCCCTCCTTCTACGCGCAGACCGTCCGGACCCGCGCCGCGGAGCGAGCCGTGGCGGCCGTCCCGGACGGCGTGCTGGTCGAGGCGGCAGGCTCCCTCGCTCCGGCCCTGTCGCCGCGTACGCGGACCCTACTGTGGGACCGCACGCCGCGGGGGGCGCCGTGGGTCGCCGCCGACGTGGGGGTCAGGACCTTTCCCTTCGACTCGGTCCGCCGGCAGATCGCCCGGGTCGAGGCGCTGCGCGAGCAGGGCTACCGGGTGGTGTTCCGGGAGGCCGGATACGTGGTGCTCACCCGGTCGTGGCCGTCCGCCTCAGGACCGCACGTAGGCGTGCGGGGTCGTGCCGAAGGCGTGCCTGAACGCCTGGATGAACGCGCTGGGCCCGCTGTAGCCGCAGGCGGCGGCCGTCGAGGTCACCGACCGGCCGCCGGCCAGCAGGATGAGCGCGCGGTGCAGCCGCAGCTGGGTGCGCCACTGCGGGAAGCTCATGCCGGTCTCCGCGCGGAAGAGCCTGCTGAGTGTGCGTTCCGAGGCGCCCACCGCCGCGCCCAGCTCGGCGAGGGTCCGGCCGTCCGCCGGATCCGCCTCCAGGATCGCGGCCACGTCGCGCAGCCGGGGATCGGACGGCGCGGGCAGGCACAGCGGCAGCGCCTCGACCTTGCGGAGCTGGTCGAGCAGGACGCGTTCGAGGTTGGCCCGCTGCTCCGCCGGCAGGTCGTCGTCGCCGGTCAGGGCGACCACCACCTCACGCAGCAGCGGTGTGATCGCGAGGACCGTGGGCCGGTCCAGCCGCAGCGGGTTGACCGGGGGGTCGAAGACCAGCGCCCGCATCTCGGTCGGCCCGTACGCCTCGTGCGCGTGCGCCACCCCGGCCGGTATCCACACGCCCCGATGCGGCGGCACCACCCAGTCCCCGACCGGGGTCGAGATCCGCAGCACCCCGCGGTGCGGGTGGATCAGCTGGTGCGCGGCGTGGTCGTGCCAGTCGATGCGCTGGCGGTGGGCCAGCGGCACGCGGGACGGGCCGCCGCTTCGCGGATGGCGGGTTGCCGACATGAATCGGCAGAGTATCGATAGTTCGCCGCCGCGGTCCTCCGCGATGCTCGTTGGAGCCTCTCAAGGAGACGATCAGTGACACAGACATCCGTACGGGCGCCGGCGGCGCGGGCGACGTCCCCGTGGCGGCGCATGTGGCTGTGGGCCGCCGCGCACGCCGTCGACGACCTCTACCAGGGACTGGTGCCGGCCTGCGTGCCCTATTTCGTGCTCGACCGGCACTACGGCTACGTGGCGGCCTCCGGGCTGACGCTGGCCGCGGCGTTGGGCAGTTCGATCCCGCAGCCGTTCATCGGCCTGGCGGTCGACCGTTTCCGCCTGGGCTGGCTGGCCGCCGCGGGCGTCGCGCTGGCCGGGCTCGGCCTCGGGCTGTCCGGACTCGTGGAGCCGTACGCCGCGGTCTGGACCCTCGTCCTGCTGTCCGGTCTCGGGGTGGCCATGTTCCATCCGGCGGCGGGCAAGGGAGCCAGGGAGACGGCGGGTGACAGCGCCGCGGCCATGAGCGTCTTCGCGGCGGGCGGCAGCGTCGGCTTCTTCCTCGCGCCGGTGCTGGCCACGCCCGCCCTCATCGCGATGGGCGTCGGCGCGACGGCGCTGTTCATCCCGCCGGCCCTGCTCATCGCGTTCGTGCTGCTCAGGAAGCGGCCCTCGGCCCGGGCCGCGACGGCGGGCACGCGCGCCGGCACCGACAGGTGGGCGCCGTTCCTGGTCCTCACCGGCATCGAGATCGTCAGGTCGGTGACGTTCTTCGGCGTGCTCACCTTCATCGAGCTGTTCTGGATCAGGCACCTGCACGCCGCACGCGGCCTCGCGGGCGCGGCGCTGGCCTCCTTCCTGGTCGGCGGGGTGGCGGGCACCCTGCTCGGGGGGCGGCTCGCCGACCGGATCGGGCTCGTGCGGACCGTGCAGATCGGGGGCCTGCTGGCCATCCCCGCGCTCGCCGGGCTGCGCCTGCTGCCGGGACCCTACCTGCCGCTGCTGTTCGCCCTGCTGGCGGGCATCGCGATCAACATCCCCTTCGCCGTGCTGGTGAAGCTGGGCCAGGACTACCTGCCGAACCGGCCGGGCACCGCCGCCGGGGTCACGCTCGGGCTCGCCGTGAGCGTCGGAGGGCTCGCCGCGCCGGTGCTCGGCGTCGCGGCGGAGACGTACGGCCCGCAGGGCGTCTTCACGATCCTCTGCCTGGTGCCGATCGCGGCCGTGGGACTCGGACTGTTCCTGCGGCGCGAATGACCGCCGTCGCGGCCCGGCCGCGACGCCGGCTCAGGCCGCGCATCAGGTTACGGATCAGGTTACGGATCAGGCCACCTCGGGCCGTGGCTCAGGTGGCTCAGGCGGTGAAGGCGCCCGGCGTGACCGCGAGCAGCAGGACGTCGATCCCGGCGGCGCCGACGGCGGCGACGAAGGGCGCCGCGGGCACGCGCCGGCCGAGCAGCAGACCGGCCGCGGCGCACACGGCCACCCCGGCGAGCGCGAGCCATCCGCCCGCGCGGGCCGGTCCCGGAGGGGCCACCACCAGCAGCGCGGACGCGGCCAGCAACGGCAGCGGCAGGAGAACCCGCACCCGGGCGGGGCCGAGGCGCTGCGGCCAGCCCCGCACGCCCGTGGCGACGTCCGTCTCGATGTCGGGAAGCACGTTGGCGAGATGTGCCGCGCAGCCGAGCAGCCCGGCTGCGAGCACGGCCCACCAGGCCGGCAGCGGGGCCGGCAGAAGGTCCGGCGGGGAGGCGGGCGGAGAGACGGACAGGGCACGGCCTGGCATCCCGGCCGCCACGAACACCGGCACGGCGCCGAACCCTGCGGCGTACGGCGCCCACGAGGCGGCCGTGCCCTTGAGCCACAGGTTGTAGGCCCAGGCCGCGGCCACGGCGACCAGGTGCGTCGCCCCGGCCGTCACGCCGCAGGCCAGCGAGAGCGGCACGCAGGCCGCCAGCGCGGCGAACGCCGCGGCGCGCACCGTCCGCACGGTCACCAGTCCCGCGACGATCGGCTTGGCGGTCCGCTCCGCCGCGGCGTCTCTGGTGGCGTCCACCGCGTCGTTGCACCAGCCCACGGAGAGCTGGCCGGTCAGCACGGCGAGGGCCGCGAGCGCGGTCCCCGCCGGGCCCCACCCGGCGAGCGCCACGAGCGCCGCGACCAGGGTCGTCACCGCCGCGGTCGGGCCCGGGTGACACGCACGGGCCAGCCCGGCCACCGTCCGCGCCGCCGGGACCACCACCGGGACCACCACCGGGACCGCCCCCGGGGCCGCTGTCGGGACCGCTGTCGGGACCGCCGCCGGGGCCATCGGGGGGTGTCCGGCCGCCTCGTCGCCCGTGATGTCCGTGATGTCCGTGATGTCGGTGATGTCGGCAGAGGTGGGGTTCCCGAAACGCGGGCCGCGAACCGGCACCGCGACGCCCGGGCCGATTTCGGCCGCCTCGTCGCCCGTGATGTCGGCAGAGGTGGGGTTCCCGGGACGCGGGCCGCGAACCGGCACCGCGGCGCCCGGGCCGATTTCGGCCGCCGTGTCCTCGGGTGACGCCCCTGAGCCGGTCACGATCCCGAGCGTAACCGGACTTCGCGGATTAGGATCACGATCAGTCCCGTAAGGCTTGCAGCTCCCCCCAACGGGCAAGAGGGACTTGTCACGATTTCGCCAGCCTGAGGATGTGAGATGACGCGGATCGCGGCCGTCCATGGTGTCGTTCCCCCTCATCGCTATTCGCAGGCGGAGATCACGGACACCCTGGCGAGGGTCTGTCTTCCCCCGGGCGCCGACCGCCGGCTCCTCGACAGGTTGCACGCGAGTGCCCGGGTGGAGCACCGCAACCTGGTGCTGCCGCTCGACCAGTACGGCAAGCTCGACGGCTTCGGCACGGCCAACGACCTGTTCGTCGAGGCCGCGCTCGACCTGGGCGCGCAGGCCGTCACCAGGGCGCTGGAGGCGGCCGGCCTCACCCCCGCGGACGTCGACATGATCATGTGTACGTCGGTCACCGGCGTCGCCGCGCCGTCGCTGGACGCCCGGCTGGTCAACCGCATCGGGCTGCGCCCGGACGTGAAGCGGGTGCCGGTGTTCGGCCTCGGGTGCGTCGCGGGAGCGGCGGGGATCGCCCGGCTGCACGACTACCTGCGCGGCTGGCCCGGCCACGTGGCCGTGCTGCTGTCGGTCGAACTGTGCTCCCTCACCCTGCAACGGGACGACACCTCCACGGCCAACCTCGTGGCGGGCGCCCTGTTCGGGGACGGCGCCGCCGCCGTGGTCGCGTACGGGGACGACCGCGAGCCGCCCGGGGCGGACGGAGCGGCGGGGCCCGAGGTCGTCTCGACGCGCAGCCACCTCTACCCGGACACCGAACGCGTGATGGGCTGGGACGTCCGCGACGGCGGCTTCCGGGTGGTGCTGGACGCCAAGGTGCCCGACGTGGTCCGCGCGTACCTCGGCGACGACGTGCACGGATTCCTCGCCGATCACGGCCTGACCACCGGCGACGTCACCGCCTGGGTCTGCCACCCCGGCGGCCCCAAGGTGCTGGAGGCCGTCGCGGAGACGCTCGCGCTTCCCGACGGCGCGCTCGACCTCACCTGGGGATCGCTGGCCGCCAACGGCAACCTGTCGTCCGCCTCGGTGCTGCACGTGCTGCGCGACACCCTCGCCCTGCGGCCGCCGCCGGGCACACCGGGTCTGCTGCTGGCCATGGGCCCGGGCTTCTGCTCCGAACTCGTCCTGCTCAACTGGTGAAGCGGCCGGCGGGAAGCCGGTGAGGAGGGAGAGGGACGGATGTCGTCCTGGCCCGTGTCGTTCTGGCCCGTGTCGTTCTGGTACGTGCTGCTCATCGCGCTCGTCGCGGTGGAGCGCCTCGCCGAGCTCCTCGTCGCGCGCCGCAACGCCCGCTGGAGCCTCGACCGGGGCGGCGTGGTGTACGGCAGGGGCCACTATCCCTGGATGGTCGCCCTGCACAGCGGCCTGCTGGCCGGATGCCTGCTCGAGGTGTGGCTGGCGGACCGGCCGTTCCTCCCGGGCCTGGGCTGGCCGATGCTCGGACTGGTCCTGGCCGCGCAGGCGCTGCGCTGGTGGTGCGTCACGACGCTCGGCCCGCAGTGGAACACCCAGGTCATCGTCGTGCCCGGCATGCCGCTCGTGACCCGCGGGCCGTACCGGTTCGGATGGCTGCGCCACCCCAACTACGTCGCCGTGGCGGTGGAGGGCGCGGCGCTGCCGCTCGTGCACTCCGCCTGGCTGACCGCGCTGGCCTTCACCCTGCTCAACGTGCCTCTCATGGCCGTGCGCCTGCGCTGCGAGAACGCCGCCCTGGCCGCCGCCCCCGCGCACGCCGGGCCCGGCGCCGGGACGGGGACCGCGGCGTGATCGACGTGCTGGTGGCCGGCGGCGGGCCCGCCGGGCTGGCCACCGCGATCCACGCGGCGCTGGCCGGCATGGAGGCGGTGGTGATCGAACCGCGGCCCGGCCCGGTCGACAAGGCGTGCGGGGAGGGCCTGATGCCCACCGGCGCCGCCGCCCTGGCGGAGCTCGGGGTGGCGGCGCCGGAGGGCAGGCCGTTTCGCGGCATCCGTTACGTGGACGGGCGGCACCGGGTGCAGGCGGAGTTCCGCGACGGCACCGGGCTGGGCGTGCGCCGGACGGCCCTGCACGCCGCGCTCGCCCTCCGCGCGCGGGAGCTCGGCGTCCGCGTCGTGCCCGGCAGGGTGGACGCCGTGCGCGCCACCGGCGAGCGCGTACGCGCCCGCGTGACGACCCGGCGGGAACCGGACGGGCCGGAACCGTACGAGCGGGAACCCTGCGGTCCCGAACCCTGCCGTCCCGAACCCTGCCGTCCCCAACCCCGCCGGCCGGAACTGGACGCGCCCGAACTGGACGCGCGGTGGCTGGTCGCGGCCGACGGGCTGCACTCGCCGATCCGGGCGCGGCTCGGGCTGGACCTGCCGTCCGGCGGCCCGCGCAGATACGGCCTGCGCCGCCACTACCGGGTCGCGCCGTGGACGGACTTCGTGGAGGTGCACTGGGCCCCCGGCGGCGAGGCGTATGTCACGCCGGTGGGCGACGACCTGGTCGGCGTGGCCGTGCTCAGCAGCGAGCGGCGGCCCTACGACGAGCACCTGGCGCGGTTCCCCGGCCTGCTCGCCCGGCTGGGCGGCCCGCCCGCCACCCCCGTGCGCGGGGCCGGGCCGCTGCGCCAGCGGGTGCGGCGGCGGGTGGCCGGGCGGGTGCTGCTCGTCGGCGACGCGGCGGGTTACGTGGACGCGCTCACCGGCGAGGGGATCTCGCTCGCGCTGCTGTCGGCCCGCGCGCTGGTCGGGTGTCTGCGGGCCGGCCGCCCCGAGGAGTACGAGACCGCATGGCGGCGGCTGTCGTGGCGTTCCCGGCTGCTGACGGCCGCGCTCGTGCGGGCCCGGCGGCATCCCTCCGCGGCCCGGATGATCGTGCCCGCCGCGCGGCGCCTGCCCGCGGTGTTCGGGGCGGCGGTGCGGTCGCTCGCCTGAGCCCCTACGCCTCCCGTCGTGAAGCGGGCACGGCGTCGGGAAATTGTTACATCCGGATTCACAGTTGATGAACGCCCGTTTTTAGGGCCATCCGGAGATCCTATACACACTGGTAATAGAACCTAATTTAATATGAATGGACTGGCCATATTTCCTGATCGGTATGCAATGATCTGACGTGTGTACCGAATGGCGAGGCCGATGTTACGGCAAGGATGACTGGAGGGTCGTTACTTGCCCCACTTGCCGCACATCGTCCTGCTCGCCCTGCTCGCTCTCCTCGGTACGCTCCTGATCGCCGCGTTGCTGGTCCTCGCGGTCCGTCTGCGCCGGCTGCGCGTCATGCAGGCCGAGGCCGTACGGCAGGCGGCGGCAGAAGCCCGTGAGCAGTTCGGCCGCGACGTGCACGACCTCGTGAGCAGCCGCCTGTGGCTGGCCACCTTGCGCAGCGAACTCGCCTACCGCCTCGCGGACGACGACAGCCCGCTGCGGCCGGCGCTGGCCGACGTGGTGCAGTCGATCCGCCAGGCGTCCGCCGACATCCGCAACGTGACCCGCTCCTTCCGGGACGTCTCGCTCGCCTCTGAGCTGGCCAACGCCCGCGCCGTGCTCCGGGCGTACGGAACAGACTGCAAGATCGAAACAGCCGACGCCGAGCTGGGCGACGAGGTGAGCGCCGTCCTCGCGATCATGGTCCGGGAGGCGGTGACCAACGTCCTGCGTCACAGCAGGGCGACCCTGTGCACGATCGAGATCGTCGTGCGGGGCGGCGTCGCGACACTCACCGTCGCCAACGACGGCGTCGACCCCACCGCGCCGCCCGGCGACGGCACCGGCCTGGGCAACCTGCGCAAGCGGGCGGCAGCGCTCAACGGCATGGTGGGAACGGTCCTCGACCCCGACGGCTGGTTCCGCCTCGTCGCCGAGATTCCCCGCAGGGGCGGCGACCGCCGCTGACCCCGGCCGCCGTCGCGCCGGACCGGCGAAGGCCGCCCCGGGCCCGGTCTTTCCGTTCCCCCGCGTCGCCGGGGCCCGCCGTGCCCGGCATGGCCCCTGGACCGCGAACTCCCGGCCGCGGGGACCACCTCGCCCATCCCGGCCGGCTCACGCCGGGGTCGCCCGGCCAGGGCGGCGAGGCGCCCCGACACCCCTCCCCGCGCTTCGAGCGCCGGCCGCGCATCACCCAATCCCCTGCGCGCGCACCCGCCACCTCCCCCGCCGGTCGCGGCCCTTACCGCCGCCGCGGCCTTTGACCAGTCACTTGACCGAATACCTCGCTTGGAACCCCAGATTTGGCCGTCAACGGCATCACCATCGACCCATGACTGCGTCACGGTTCGTTATATGCGGATTTCACATAGCGCAGTTGACGGGCGTAACTAGGCCCTTCTCTTCATTTCCGGAATTCTTTGATGTGACCGGCCTAAGGGGACATCTGGTGATTAGTAAGTATGAGATTTACTGCCTCGCAGATCCCTTCTTCTACGACACCCTCGACGCCAAGCGCGCGGAGCATCCCGACTTCGCCATCGCCGCCCGGCCCACGCCCGACGGATGGGCGCACCTCGCGGGCGAGACCTGGCTGCACTACGCACCGGCCGGCGCGAAGCTGCCCACACAGGGATGGAAGATCCACATCTCCTCCTCCGTGCCGGAGGCGGAGCGGGTGATCGCGGCGGCCTGGGACTACTGCGTGCCCCGCGGGCTGGCCTTCAAGTTCCTGCGCGGCCGGCGCGTGATGACGATGCAGAACTCCAAGTACGCCTTCCGCGGGTCGAGCGGCAAGCTGGTCACCATCTATCCCGTGGACGAGGCCCAGCTCGAGCTGACGCTCAAGGAGCTCGCCGAGATCCTCGACGGCGTCGCGGGCCCGTACATCCTCAGCGACCTGCGTTACGGCGAAGGGCCCCTGTTCGTCCGGTACGGCGGGTTCGCCGAGCGCCACTGCCTCGACGAGAACGGCGAGCGGGTGCTCGCCATCGAGGACGCCGACGGCACGCTCGTCCCCGACGTGCGCGACCCCGCGTTCTCCCTGCCCTCCTGGGTGCCCCTGCCGGCGTTCCTCGAACCGCACCTGGCCGCGCGCAACGCGGTGACGCTCGAAGGCGTGCCGTACGCGGTCGACAGCGTCCTGCACTTCTCGAACGGCGGCGGCGTGTATCTCGGGCGCGACAAGCGCACCGGCGAGAAGGTGGTGCTGAAGGAGGCCCGCCCGCACGCCGGGCTCGACGTCGAGGGACGCGACGCGGTGACCCGGCTGCGGCACGAGGCCGCCATCCTGGAGCGCCTGGCCGGCCTGGACGCCGTGCCCGCCCTGCACGACTACTTCACCGTCGGCGAGCACCATTTCCTGGTCCAGGAACACATAGACGGCACCTCGCTCAGCCAGCTCATCGCCCAGAAGCACCCTCTCACGCGGGCCGACCGCACCCCGGAGACGGACGCGGACTACACCGAGTGGGCCGTCGGGATGCTCGCCAAGGTGCGGGCGGCACTGTCGGCCCTGCACGAGCGCGGCGTGGTGTTCGGCGACCTGCACCCCTTCAACATCCTCGTCGAGGACGAGCGCGTGGTGCTGATCGACTTCGAGGTCTCCTCACCGGTCGAGGAGCGCAGACGGCCCACGCTCGCCAACCCCGGTTTCGTGCCGCCGCGCGAGCTCGCCGGCGTCGAGGCGGACGAGTACGCGCTGGCCTGCCTGCATCTCGGGGTGTTCGCCCCGATGACCACCATGCTGCTGCAACTGCACCGGCCCAAGGCCGCCCAGCTCGGCCGGCTCGTCATCGAGACGTTCCCCGTGCCCCCCGCGCTGATCGAGGACGCCGTACGGACGATCCTCGGGCAGAACGCGTCCGCGCCGCAGCCGAGCCGGCTCCCGCGGCCGGGCCGTTCGCGGGAGGGCTGGCCCGACGTGCGGGAGGCGCTGACGACGGCGATCCTCGCCTCGGCGACGCCCGATCGCGAGGACCGGCTGTTCCCCGGCGACATCGTGCAGTTCGAGCCCGGCGGCGGGGTGAGCCTCGCCAACGGCGCGGCGGGCGTCCTGTACGCACTGGCCGCGACCGGGGCCGGGCGCTTCCCGGAGCACGAGGAATGGCTGCTCAGGCAGGCCGCCAAGCCCGGTATCGGGCCCGGCTTCTACAACGGCCTCCACGGCGTGGCGTACGCGCTGGACGCGCTCGGCCGCCGCGAGGACGCGCTCGACGTGGCCGAGCGGTGCGCGCGGGAGTCGTGGGAAGGGCTGGACCTCAGCCTCTACCGGGGCCTGTCCGGCGTCGCCCTCGCCCTGATGCACCTGCACGACGGGACCGGCGAGCCCCGGTTCCGCGAGCGGGCCGCGCGCCTCGTGACGGAGGTCGCCGACCGGCTCGGAGGCCCGGACGACGTCCCCGAGATCAGCGGCGGCAGGTACCCGCACGCGGGGCTGATGTACGGCTCGTCGGGACCCGCCCTGATGTTCCTGCACGCCTATGAGCGCACCGGCGACCCCGGGCTGCTCGACCTCGCGGCCACCGCACTGCGGCAGGACCTGCGCCGGTGCGTCGGCCGCGAGGACGGCCAGCTCCAGGTGCAGCAGGGCTGGCGGACCAACCCCTACCTCGACGAGGGGTCGGCCGGCATCGGCCTGGTGCTGGACCGCTACCTCGCCCACCGGCACGACGAGGTCTTCGCCGAGTCGCTGGCCGCCATCCGGCCGGTCACGACGCTGCACTACTACGTCCAGCCGGGGCTGTTCGCGGGCCGGGCCGGCATGATCGCCTGCCTGTCGTCCGGCTCCCGCCCCGACCCCGCGGCCGCCGCGGCGCAGATCGCCCGGCTGGCCTGGCACGAGCTTCCCCACCAGGGCGGGCTGGCCTTCCCCGGAGCGCAGTTGCTCCGCATGTCCATGGACCTCGCCACAGGGAGCGCCGGCGTGCTGCTCGCGCTCGGCACCGCGCTGCACGACGAGCCGGTCGGCCTCCCGTTCCTCGAGCCCCCCGGACGGTCCCAGGCGCAGGGGCCCCTGCGCACCGCCGCCGGGTCATCCGTCCCGACCAGCCCCGTAAGGAGGTGAACGCACATGGCGCTCCTCGACCTGCAGACCCTCGAGGCCCCCGGTGGCCACGGCGGTGGCGGCGGCAGCAACCTGAGCCTGCTCGGGTGCACCCCGCACGAGAACAGCAGCCTCAGCCTCATCTGCGGCTGACGGACCCTCCGGTGAACACGAACTTCAGCCTTATCCCGGCTGACGACACTCATACAAGGAGATGATCGAAATGGCGCTTCTCGACCTGCAGACCCTCGAGGCCCCCGGTGGCCACGGCGGTGGCGGCGGCAGCAACCTGAGCCTGCTGGGCTGCACCCCGCACGAGAACAGCAGCCTCAGCCTCATCTGCGGCTGATAGCACGCTGAGGGAGTCCTGGGCGGTCGTCGCGGCCGCCCAGGCTTCCGCGTTTCCGGCGCCGTCCCGCCCTGCCCCCGACCTCGCTTATGGAGGACCACGTGAGCTCTCGTCCGGCGGACCTGCTGATCGCGCGGGCCGTACGGCGCGGCGGCCCCTGGCTCGCGGCGCTGAGCGCGGCGGCGTTGCTGGGCGCCGCGGCCGACCTGCTGCTCCCCGCGGCGCTCGGCGGCGCGGTCGACGCCGTGGTGCGGACCCAGGCGCGGGCCGCGGAGGGGGCACAGGCCGGCGCCGGGCCCACCGGTCCGCTCACCGGGCCACTCACCGGGCCACTCACCGGGCCGCTCACCGGGCCACTCACCGGGCCGCTCACCGGGCCGCTCACCGCAGCCGCGCTGCTGGTCGCGCTGATCGTCGCGTGTGACGCGCTGCGCGTGCTCGCGGCCGGTGTGAGCGGTGCGCGGGCCGCGCAGTGGCTGCGCTCCCGGGTCGTGGCCCACACCCTGTCCGTCGGCGCCGGCATGACCCGCCACTTCACGCCGGGTGAGATCGTCACCCGGGCCGGGGTGAACGTGGAGGAGGCCGGGCGAACCCCCGAGGCCGTGGTCACGGCCGCGACCCTGATCATCCCGGCGGCGGGCAGCGTCGTCGCCCTCGCGCTGATCGACCCGTGGCTCGCGGTCACGCTGGTGGCCGGGCTCCTGCTGATCGTGGCCGTGCTGCGCGCGTTCATGCGCAGGACCACCGCGGCCTCCGGCGGCTACCAGCAGGCCCAGGGGGAGATCGCGGCCATGCTCGTCGGCGCCCTGGCCGGGGCCCGCACCATCACCGCGGCCGGGACCGAGGACCGGGAGGCCGCGCGCGTGCTCGCCCCGCTCCCCCGCCTGAGTGCTCACGGCATGGCGCTGTGGCGGCTGCAGGCGCGGGCCGGCGTCCAGGCCGCCGTCGTCGTCCCGCTCCTGGAGATCGCGGTGCTCGCCGTCGGCGGGCTGCGCCTGTCGGCCGGGGGCCTCACCGTCGGGGAGCTGCTCGCCGCCGCGCGCTACGTCGTGCTCGGCGCGGGCCTGGGGTCCGCGCTCGGGTACGCCGCCCGCATCGCCCGCGCCCGGTCGGCCGCCGGGCGCCTGGAGCAGTTGTTCACCGTGCCGCCCCCGGGATACGGGGACCGGCCGCTGCCACCGGGCCCGGGGGCCCTGGAACTGCGCGAGGTGACCGTACGGGTCGACGGCGCACGCGTGCTGAGCGGTGTCAGCCTGGTCGTGCCCGGCGGCACGTGCACGGCGATCGTGGGCCGGTCGGGCTCGGGCAAGTCGTCGCTGGCCGCCGTCGCCGGCCGGCTCGTCGACCCCGAACGCGGCGCCGTCCTGCTGGACGGCGTGCCCCTGCGGGAGATCGGCAGGGAGCCGCTGCGACGGGCGGTCGGGTACGCCTTCGAGCGGCCCGCGTTGTTCGGCGAGACGCTGGGTGAGGCCGTCGCCTTCGGGCTCGCGGCGCCGGACGCGCCGCACCGGCCGCCCGCCCGCGACGGCCGGCCGCACGCCGGCCGCGCCCCAACCGCGTCGCCCGGGGACACGGTGCCAGCTGACACGGCACGGGCCGACACGGCGTCGGCTGACACGGTGCCAGCTGACACGGCACGGGCCGACACGGCGTCGGCTGACACGGCGTCGGCTGACACGGTGCGGGCGGCGGCGGCCGCGGCCTGCGCGGACGCCTTCATCCGGCGGCTGCCGCTCGGGTACGCCACCCCGGTCGGCGAGGCGCCGATGTCCGGGGGCGAGATCCAGCGGGTGGGCCTCGCCCGCGCGTTCGCGCAGGCCGGCCGGCTGCTGATCCTCGACGACGCCATGTCGAGCCTGGACACGGTGACCGAACGGCAGGTCGGGCGCGCGCTCACGGGGCGCCTGGCCGGTCACACCCGCCTGGTGGTGGCCCACCGGGTGGCGACAGCGGCGCAGGCCGACCAGGTCGTGTGGCTGGAGGACGGGCGTGTCCGAGCGACCGGCACACACGACCGGCTGTGGGAGGACCCCGCCTATCGGGCCGTCTTCCAGGCCGTGGAGGCGTCGTGAGACGCCGCACGCCCACGGCACCGCCGGCGGAAGAGGGCGAGCAGACCGTCGAGACGCGCGTGACGGCAGGCCCGGGGACCGGCGCGCGGACCGCCGCACGGGCGGACGCCCGGCGGGTGATCGCGAGCGCGCTGCTGCGCGAACCCTCCCGGTTGCTGTGGCTGGCCTGCTGGTCGCTGGCGGAGGCCCTGCCCGCGCTGACCGGCGGATACGCGATCGCGCGGGCGGTGGACGACGGCTTCGCCGCGGGGCGGCCCGGCGCCGGCCTGCTGTGGCTGGGCGCGCTCGCCGCTGCGTGGGCGCCGGCCGCGGTGGCCGCCCGGCAGGTGCTGCTGCTCGTCGCCGGGATCGTCGAGCCGTTCCGCGACGAGCTGCTCCGGCGCGTGGTCACGGGGGCGCTGCGGGCCGGGCGGGGCGGCGACAGCTCGGCGGTCGCCCGGATGAACCATCAGGTCGAGCTGGCCAGGGACGCCCTGGGCGCGATCATCACGGTGGTCAGGACCTTCGTGTTCACGCTGGTGAGCGTGGCGGTGGGACTGATGACCCTGGCTCCCGAGGTCGTCCCGCTCGTGCTGGCGCCGGTGGCCCTTGGGCTCGGCCTGTTCCTCGTCTCCCTGCCCGCCCTGGCCCGCCGTCAGCGCGAGTTCATCGTGGCCGACGAGCGCACGGCCGCCGCGGTGGCGGCGATGGCGGGCGGCCTGCGCGATGTGACCGCCTGCGGCGGCGAGGCGCGCGTCGCGGCGAGCGTCGGGCGGGAGGTCTCCCGACAGGCGGCGGCCGCGCGGGCGCTCGCCCGGGTGACGGCGTCGCGGACGCTCTCGCTGGCGGTGGGCGCGTGGCTGCCGGTCGTGCTCCTGCTCGCGGGCGCGCCCTGGCTGGTGCGCCAGGGCGTCACCGGCGGGGTGATCCTCGGCTCGCTGACCTATGTGATGCAGTCGCTCGCCCCCGCGCTCGGCGGTCTCGTCCAGGGCCTCGGTGTCAGCGGGGTGCGCCTGGCCGTCACGCTGGAGCGCATCCTGTACGCGCCCGGCCCGCCGGTGCCGCACGGCGACCGTGATCCGGACGGGGTCCGCCTGGAGCTGCGCGGGGTGCGTTTCGCCTACGGAACGCGGCGGCACAAGGCCCCCGAGCCGGTGATCGACGGCCTGGACCTCGACGTGCCCGAGGGCGACCACCTGGCCGTCGTCGGTCCGAGCGGGATCGGCAAGTCCACGCTGGCCGCGCTCGTCGCCGGCCTGCTGACCCCGGACGACGGCGAGGTCCTGGTCGGCGGGGTCCCGGCCGCGCGCGTCCACCCGGCCGCCCGCGCGCTGATCCCCCAGGAGGCGTACGTCTTCCCCGGCACGTTGGCGGAGAACCTCACCTATCTCGCGCCGGGGACGCCTCCCGAGCGGGTGGACGAGGCGGTGGCGGCGTTCGGGCTCACGGAGCTCGCGCAGCGCACCGCGGGCGGACCGCTCGACCCGGCCGAGCTGTCGGCGGGCGAGCGGCAGCTCGTCGCGCTGGCCAGGACCTATCTGTCCCCCGCCCGGCTGGTCGTGCTAGACGAGTCGACCTGCCATCTCGACCCCGCGGCGGAGGCGCGGGCGGAGGCGGCGTTCGCGGCCAGGTCAGGCACGGTGATCGTGGTGGCCCATCGGATCTCCTCGGCCCTGCGGGCCCGGCGGGTGCTGGTCATGGACGGCACCCATGTCCTGGTCGGCACGCACGAGGAGATGGTCGCCGCCTCCCCCCTGTACGCCGACCTGGTGGGCCACTGGGAGGGCCGCTGGGAGGGCCCGGAGGGACTACCGGCGGGGGCGGTAGCGCAGGATGCCGATGTCGCGGCCGGCGGCGGGCCACAGCCAGCCGCACTCGGAGGCGATCTGGATCGCCTCGACGCGTGAGCGGGCGCCGACCTTGGTGAGGATGCGGGACAGGTAGTTGCGGACCGTGCCCCGCGACAGCGACAGCCGGTCGGCGATCTCGCCGACGGTGGCGCCGCGGGCCGCGGTCTCCAGGACGTCCAGCTCGCGGGCGGTCAGCGGGTTGCTGTCCGCGTCGAGCGCGGCCACCGCGAGTTCGGGGTCGATGACCCGCTCTCCCCCCGCCACCCGGCGGATGCAGTCCACGAGGTGGCTCGGCGAGGCGTCCTTCACGACGAAGCCGCGCACACCGGCGTCCAGCGCCTTGCGCAACGCCATCGGCGTCCCGAGCCCGGTGAGGACGACGGTCCTGCAGGAGGGTAATCGGCGGTGCAACTCGGCGGCGGCGGTGAGGCCGTCGACACCGGGCATCCCGATGTCGAGCACCGCGACGTCGGGACGCCGCAGGCAGCCGAGCCGGACGATGTCCTCGCCCTTGTCCGCCTCGGCCACCACATCGAGGTCGTCCTCGCTCGACAGCAGCGCGACCAGCGCCTTGCGGATGAGGTGCATGTCCTCGGCGAGCATCAGTCGGATCAAGCCAGACCCCCCTACACGCGGTGCGAGCGGGTGCTCGCCCTTGGTGACCGCGACGCTCCACTCACTATGAGGGTTCCGCGCGCACGCCGTGACCTCTCTACCCGAACTGTCACCTTTAATCAGGAACCGCGTCAGAGAAAGCCGGACGCCCGGCCCCCAACGGAGGCCGGGCGTCGACAGCCGGGTCTACCAGCGGTGCCAGACCTTCACGTAGTCGGTCGCCTCGGAACCCTTGAGGCCGCGGCTGCCGTCGAACCGCACCGCCCAGGTGCCGGACTTCCAGGCCCGGACCTTGGCGGCGAAGTCGCCGTCGCCCTCGGTCTCGACGGTGTCCACGTACTGCCAGCGGTGGGAGCCCGAGGACTGGAAGTAGACCTTCACGTCCTGCGAGCCCAGCCACTGCCAGCGGCCGTGGCCGTCGAACGCGACCTGCAGCCTGCCCTTGAGGAACAGCGTGCGGCCCTTGCGGACCGGGTTGGGCGTGGCGTCGAAGCCGGCGATGCGGGTCGCCTTCGGACCGGTCGGACGCGGCGAGTGCCACTCGTTGCGCTTCACCGTGAAGGACCGGTCGGCGGTGTACTTCTTGCCGTCGAGGCCGATCGCCTCGACGTGCACCCGGTAGGTGCCGGCCCGGTCGTTGTAGTCGAAGCTCCACGAACGCGACGCGTGGTCGAACTTCGGACCGTCGTGGCGGCCGTTCTTGCGCTTGCCGAACCAGTGGTCGCCGCCGTGGTCGCCACGACCCCGCGGACTCCACAGGTCGATGTCGACGCTCTGGACGTCCTTGGTCGTGACCCGGGCGGTGACCTGGGCGGACCGGCCCCTGCTCACCACGACCACGTTCGGGTCGACGTCGACCGACAGGATGCGCGGGTCGGGCGTGTAGGCCTTCCGGGCGTTGTCCGCATGGATGGAGTCAGTCCCGGGCGACGGCGAAGGCGCGACAGGGGCCGCATAGGCGGGCGCAGTCGCGAGCGCCGTGGCGCCCATGGCGACCGCTACCAGGGTGGTAGCGACTCGTTTCACCATGAGGGTAATTCCTCTCCCCGTTCAGGAACGCACCCCCGGTTTGGGGCGCGCCTACGTCATAGACGTCACAAGGGAGGGAAAAGTTGCCGGAACTTCTGAATAAAGAGGTTACAAAACGATAACTGTCTCTTATGTCTGGTTTACATCCCTATAGGGCATTAGTAGCGTTTTAGGCTTCTCGTTGCGGGCTGGCGTCGGCGGCGTAGCGGGACGTACCGGCATACGCGGCACGCCATGTGCCCTCGCCGTCCGCGCGGACCCGGGCGCTGAACCAGCCGTCCCTCCGGGTGACCGCCTCCCCGACGGTCCTCCACCGGGACGACCCGGCGGGGCGGAAGCAGATCCTGACCCGCTGCCCGGCGAAGGGCCGGTAGTCGACCCTCCCGACCGGATCCACCCGCAGCAGCGTCCCGGTGACGCGTACGCCGTCCCCGTCGCGCGTGACCTTGAGCCCCTCGATCTCGGTCGCCCGACGCAGGTTGAACTCCGTCCGGGCGACGGCCCGCTCGCCTCGCGCGTTCACCGCGGTCGCGGTGACCGTCCAGGGGCCGCTCGGGTACCACCGCGACAGCGGCTTGTCCGGCAGGAACCGCCAGGTCTCCCACTCCCCCGACGACTCACCCGGCCGGGCCGGCGAGATCCGCCGGGCCGGCCGCCCACGCGGCGGCGACGCGCTCACCACGCCGGGCATCACACGGGGCATCGCGCCGGACGCCAGCCCGCCCAGGCCCGGCAGCGGCACCGCGGGCAGGGCCGCGGGCACGGCGGCGGGCACGGCGGCGCCCGGGCTGACCGGTTCGGGGGAGACCGGGTCGGAGGGGACGGACGGCATCGGCACGGCGTCGCCGGGCGAGGGGGTGGCGTCCGGTTCGGGCTCCTTGCCGGGCTCCCCTCCGGGCCCGTCGCCTCCCGAGGGGGCCGAGGGGGCACGGCCGGGTTCCAGGACGACCGAGACGCGGTCCGCGCCGCGCGCCACCACGTCGACGACCAGCCGCACCGACCCGCTCGGGCCGACCACCGGGTCGGACGGGCGCACCTCGACGGAGCGGATGGCCAGGTCGCCGGAGGCGGGGGCCGGCGCGGCCGCCGCCGCCGTCGTCGCGGTCGCGAGGACCAGCGTCGCGAGCAGAGGTCTCATCATGCCCCGTGACCGTACGCACGCCCGCGGGCCGTCCCGCCCCCGACACACTCCCGGCTCGGTAAAAACCGTGTGCGGTGGATCAGCCGGTCGCGTACAGCTCCTCGAGCACCTCGGCGTACCTGCCGTGGACGACCCGGCGCTTGAGCTTGAGACTGGGCGTGAGCTCGTCGGTCTCGACCGTCCACTCGACGGGCAGCAGCCGCCACCGCTTGACCTGCTGCACCCGGGCGAGCTTGCGGTTGGCGGCCTCGACCGCCGCCTCGATCTCCCGGAGCACGTCCGGGTGCTCCGCCAGGTCGGCCGGCGAGCCGAAGGGGATGCCGCGCGCCCGCGCCCACTCGGGCGCCACCTCGCCGTCCAGGGTGAGGAGCGCCACCGGATAGGGCCGGCGGTCCCCGTACGCGAGAGCCTGCCCGATGAGCGGGTGCTCCGTCAGATGGCCTTCGATGACGGCCGGGGAGACGTTCTCCCCGCCCGAGGTGATGAACAGCTCCTTCTTCCGGTCGACGATGCGCACGAAGCCGTCCTCGTCGATCGACCCCACGTCGCCGGTGTGCAGCCAGCCGTCGGCGTCGAGGAGCTCGGCGGTCGCCTCGGGCAGGCCGAGGTAGCCCCGGGTGTTGAGCGGGCTGCGGGTGAGGATCTCACCGTCCTCGGCGATCCGCACCTCGACGCCCGGCTCGGCCCGGCCCACCGTGCCGAGCTTGAACACCTCCGGCGTGTTGACCGTGAAGGCGCCGGTCGTCTCGGTCATGCCGTACACGTCGATGACCTTCAGGCCGAGACCGGCGAAGAACCGCTGCACCTCGGCCGGCATCGGCGCGGCGGCGGTGGCGCACCAGCAGGCCCGGTCGAGCCCGATCAGGGCGCGGACCGTCGCCAGCAGCGCGGCGTCGGCCCGTTCGTACGCCTCCCGCACCTCGTCCGTGACCGTGTGGCCATATTGCAGCCCCTCGACGTAGGCGAGCCCGGCGGCCATGGCCGCGCGCACGCTCTCCTGCCGCTCGGGTGGCTGGCCGGCCAGCAGCGCCTGCAGCCGGGCCGTCATCTTCTCCCAGACGCGGGGGACGCCGAAGAACAGCACCGGGCGCACCTGGCCGAGCGTCGCGCCGAGGTTCGCCATGTCCGTGCAGAAGTAGACGTGGTTGACCTTGACCAGCGGCAGGTAGAGGCTCAGTACCCGCTCGGCGATGTGGGCGTAGGTGAGGTAGGAGATCTGCGTGCCGTGCATGGGCAGGTCGATCATCCGCTGGGTCGTGACGATCTCGAACAGCACGTTCGCGTGCGTCAGCGGGACGCCCTTGGGGGCGCCCGTCGTCCCCGAGGTGTACAGGACGGTCAGCGTGTCGCCGGGGGTCACGGCACGCCAGCGCTCGTCCACGGCGGCCGGGCCGGCCGCGAGCGCGTCGGCGCCGAGCTTCAGGAACGCCTCCCAGCTCAGGAAGCGTTCGTCGCCCTCGGGCGCGCCCTCCAGCATGATGATCCTCGTCAGCGCGGGCAGCTCGCCGAGGATCGGCTCCCAGCGGGCCAGGTCGGCCGGGCCGCCCAGCACCGCGACGCGCGCCCCGACGTCGCGGGCGACGTACGCGATCTGCTCCGGGGCGAAGGTGGCGTAGACGGAGCAGGGGACCGCGCCCGCGTGGACGGCCCCGAGGTCGGCCAGCACGTGCTCGCCGCGGTTGACCAGCATCAGCGCGACGGCGTCGCCCGGCCGCAGGCCCAGCGCGGCGTAACCCGCGGCGATCTCCAGCACCCTCGCGCGGGCCTCGGCGTAGGTCAGCGTCGTCCAGCCGTCACCGGCGGGATCGGAGTAGGCCGGCGCGTCCGGATGCTCCTGCGCGGCCCACCTGAGCTGCTCGCACACCGTCCTGCCCGCGATCTCCCGCTCGATCGCGGCCCGTTCCTCAAGTACGCCGGTCATCGCGCCTCCCGACGGGGCATCTCGCACGCGTGGCATGCATCGCACCACAGGAGATCACCGCGGACAAGACCCAAAGGGCGACGCGGGCGGCAAAGAGAAGAACCAGATGCCCGGCGTGCGGTCGTTGCCGTTGCAGTTGAGGATCGGCACGCCGAGAAGCGGGGAGTTCAGCGTCGGCTCGGTATGGCGCCCGAAGGCGAGAGCGTGGGCCGGAGTTCCGTCACCCAAGGTCAGGGCGGTGGAGGGCCTGCTCACGAAGACGTTCCCACGCCGGGCCTGTGGCCGTTTCCGTTTCGACGGACCACGCGTCGTCGGGCGACCACGGCTGCCACAGCCGGAACAGGGTCCTGCCGCCGGCCTCGATCGCGTGCCCCTCAGGCAGACGGCTTCCGGCTGAGGCGGGGTCATTCGGCCGATGATCGCGCCCATCGAGCGGATTCACCCGGAGACGGAACCGTCCCACTCGTCTTCCAGCGTCGGAACGGCGGGAGACAGCAGCACGTCGGCGTGTTCGGTTACCGCGCCGCGTACCAGCCTGAAGACGCGGAACTCGTTGTGGTGCTCGGGATCCTCGTCGTCCCACACGTACAGCAGGCCGAACGAACCCGGGGCGATGTCGCCGACGCGGGCGAACAGGTCAAGGATCATCCTCCCCCACGTCCCCCGATGGTTGGACATGCCGCCCACATGGAGGAAGGGGGTGCCGTTCATCCAGCGTAGATCGAGCAGTGCGCCGTCCCCCAGATCGTCGACGAGGCGCCGGATGGCCGCGACCTGTCTCCGCAGCGACTCGTCGTCGTCATCGAGGCCGGCCGTCTCGCGGATGGTCACCCACCCGTGATACAGGAACATGCGCCCAGGCTAGTCACGCTCGACCTGGCTGCGGTGCTCGGCCGCGTCCCTGTCCCGGCCTCCGCGCGCCCGGGGCCGGGGACCCCCTCGATCGCGTCCGAGCCGGCACGACATCCGGACAAATAGGACATAAAGGCAGGTAAGGTACGGGGACGATGCGTGACCGGGGGGAGAACGCATGGCATCCGGAAGATCGAATCCGCCGGTGGGCGAGCGGACGTTCTTCGGCCATCCACGGGGGCTGGCCACACTGTTCGGCACGGAGATGTGGGAGCGCTTCAGCTACTACGGCATGCGCGCCGTCCTCGTGCTGTTCCTGACCGCGCCCGTCGCGCGCGGCGGCATGGGCCTGCCCGAGACGACCGCGGTCGGCATCTACGGCGTCTACATCGCCTCGGTCTACCTGCTCGCCCTGGTGGGCGGCTGGCTCGCCGACCGGCTGCTCGGAGCCCGCAGGACCGTGTTGTGCGGCGCCCTGGTCATCATGGGCGGCCACGTCAGCATGGCGATGCCCCTCGGCGGGGGGTTCGTCTGGCTCGGTCTCGTGCTGATCGCGCTGGGCAGCGGACTGCTCAAGCCGAACATGTCGGCGCTGGTGGGCGAGCTGTACCGGCACGAGGACGACGCGCGGCGCGACTCCGGCTACACGATCTTCTACATGGGCATCAACCTCGGCGCCTTCCTCGGCATCATGATCGTGCCCTGGCTCCAGACGGGCGGCCGCTGGCACCTCGCCTTCGGCGCGGCGGCGGCCGGCATGGCCCTCGGCCTCGCGCAGTACGTACGGGGCCGGGCGACCCTGTGCGGCGCCGGCGAGGAGCCGGACCACCGGCTCACGCCCGAGGAGGAGCGCCGCTTCAAGCGCGTCGCGGGCGTCGCGCTCTCCGCGGGCGCGGGCGCGCTGGCCCTGTGGGCGCTCAGCGGCACGCTCACCGTCGACCGCTTCGCCCTGGCGCTCACCGTCGTGACGGCGGCCGTGCCGGTCGCGTACTTCGTCTTCCTGTTCTCCTCCCGCGAGGTCACCGCCGAGGAGCGCAGGGGGCTGTCCGCCTACGTGTGGCTGTTCCTCGCCGCCGCGATCTTCTGGCTCGTCTACGACCAGGCCGGCAGCGCACTGCTGCTGTTCGCCAAGCACGACACCGACCTGAACGTGCTCGGCTTCGCGATCCCGCCGGGCTGGGTGGGCAACGTGAACTCGCTCGCGATCATCATCGTCGCCCCTCTCTTCGCGCAGATGTTCCTCAAGGCGGGCACCCGGATCAGCACACCGCTCAAGTTCGCGGTCGGCCTGGTGATCGTCGGGCTGAGCTTCGTCGTCATGTCGGTCGCGGCCGGCGTCGCCTCGGGCGGGGTGAAGGTCTCGATCATGTGGCTGCTGTCGGTCTACCTCATCCAGACCGTCGCCGAGCTGTTCCTCAGCCCGGCCGGGCTGTCGGTCACCAACAAGCTCGCACCCCGGGCGTTCGAGAACCAGCTCATGGGCCTGTGGTTCCTCTCGATGGCCCTCGGCGACTCCGTCGGCGGTCAGGCCTACCGGCTGACCAGGGTCGTGCCGATGCCCGTGTACTTCCTCACCCTCGCGCTCGCCGCGATCGCGGCCGGGCTCGTGATGCTGATGTTCGTCCGCAGGCTCCGCGCGCTGATGGCCGAGCACCACCTGCCGCCCGTACCCACGTCCACCTGAGCGGCAGTGCTCACAGGGTCGGCGTGAGCGGCTCCCGCGGGCGATAGCCGGCGGGGTCGCGGGCGATGCGGCGCACCGCCTCCTCCATCACGGCCGGCGGCTGAGTGAACGGCAGCCGCAGGTGCCGCTCCAGCGTGCCGTCCACGCCGAACCACGGCCCCGGCGCCAGCCGTACGCCGCGGGCCGCGGCGGCCTCGGCGACCGAGCGCGCCACCGGCCCGTCGAGCCGCACCCACAGCGAGCCGCCGCCGCGCGGCGGCGTGAACGCCCAGGTGGGCAGCTCCTCGCGCAGGACCGCGGCGAGCGCCGCGCACGACGCGCCGAGCGTGCGGCGGCGCTCGGCGCGCGCCTCCTCGATGCGCTCGAACAGGTGCGCGACCACGAGCTGCTCGAAGACGCCGCCCGCGATGTCCACGGCGGCGCGCAGCCCGGCCAGGCGGCGGACGGTCGCGGCGCCCGCCCGGATCCAGCCGACCCGCAGGCCGCCCCACCACAGCTTCGAGGCCGACCCGACGCTGATCACCCGGCCGTCGGTGTCGAACGCGGCCAGCGGCGCCGCACGCGCCGCGTCGTCCAGCGCCATCTCGGCCCAGCTCTCGTCGGCGATCAGCGTGACGCCGTGGCGGCGGGCCGCGTCCACCAGCGCGCCGCGGTCGGCGTCGGACATCAGATGTCCCGTCGGGTTCTGGAAGTCGGGGATGACGTAGGCCAGGCGGGCGGCCGACTGGCGCATCGCGCAGCTCACCAGGTCGAGATGCCAGCCGTCCTCCTGGACGCCCACCGGCACCAGGCGGGCTCCCCGCAGCCGCGCCGCGTCGATCGCGTGCGGATAGGTCGGCGACTCGACCATCACCGCGTCGCCCGCGCCGGCGAACGCGGTCATCAGCAGATGGACGGCGTGCTGGGCCCCGGCCGTGACGAGGATCTGCTCGGGCCGGGTGGGCAGCCCCCGCTCGCCGTACCTGCGGGCGATCGCCTCGCGCAACGGCGCGAGCCCGGACGGGTGGTAGCCCATGCCCAGCGCGTACCGGTGGTAGGCCCGGCCCGCCTCCTCGATGGCCTCGCCCAGCAGCGCGGTCGCCGGGGGCGCGGCCGCGTGCAGCGGCAGCAGCCCGTCGTCGTCGGACGCGAGCCACGGATTGTCGGTGCCGAGCACACCCGCGTCGGGCAGGGCCGTGCGGCTGCCGGACCCCTGCCTGCTCTCCAGGTAGCCCTGCTCGCGCAGCCGGTCGTACGCCGCGGTCACGGTGGTGCGGCTCACGCCGAGCGCCTCGGCCAGGTGCCGCTCGGCGGGCACGCGCACCCCGACGGCGAGCCGCCCGTCGAGGACCAGGCCGCGCACGGCCTCCGCGAGCGCCCTGTAGTAGGGCCGGGCCTCGGAGGGCACCCGGACGAGCCGGGCGAGCTGGGGAGCACTGAGATGCCGATCCATAAAGGCCAATTTCTCCGATTGGCTCTTTTCTCGCAACCCCACCGGCCTGCACGATGGGCCGACTATGACCGAACTCCCATCTCCCCCACCCCCGCTCGCTCCCGCTTCCCCCTCCCCCACCCCCGCTCGCTCCCGCTTCTCCCTCCCCCGCCCCCGTTCGCTCGCGCTGCGGCTCGTCCGCCTCTACGCCGGGCTCGTGCTGTACGGCGCCGGGATCGCCCTGCTCGTCAGGTCCGGGCTGGGCCTCGACCCCTGGGAGGTCTTCCACCAGGGCATGTCGGTGCGCACCGGGTGGTCGATCGGCCTGTGCATCAACCTGGTGGGCGCGCTGGTGCTGCTGCTGTGGATCCCCCTGCGGCAGCGGCCCGGCCTCGGCACGATCAGCAACGTCCTGGTGGTCGGCACCAGCGCCGACGGGGTGATGGCGCTGGTCCCGGCGCCCGCGGCCTGGCCCGTCCAGTGGGCCTTCCTCTTGAGCGGCATCGTCGCCATCGCCGCCGCCTCCGGGCTCTACATCCACGCGGGCTTCGGCCCGGGGCCGCGCGACGGCCTGATGACGGGCCTCAACCGGCTCGGCCTGTCGATCCGGCTCGCCCGCACGGTCGTCGAGATCGGCGTGCTCGCCGTGGGCTGGCTGCTCGGCGGCACGGTCGGGATCGGCACGGTCGTGTTCGCCCTGGCGATCGGCCCGGTGACGCAGGTCTTCATGAAGCTGTGGGCTCCCGCCGGGGACACCGCCCGGCCACCGGGTACGAAGCCGTCATGATGAGGCGCGCGGTGTGGGAAGGCCTGGTCTCCGGGGCGGCCGGGGCGGCGGTGATGACCCTCGGCGAGAAGGTGGAGCAGCGCCTGACCGGGCGGCCCGGCTCCCACGTCCCGGCGCGGGTCCTCGAACGCCTGACCGGCATGGCCGAGCGCTCCGGGCGCGCGTCCGACGTCGTGAACTGGGCCATGCACTACGGCGAGGGCGCGCTGCTGGGGGTCCTGCGCTCCGTGATGGCCCATGCCGGGCTGCGGGGCCCGTGGTCGTCGGCGAAGTTCGCCGTGGTGCGGCTCACCAACGACCAGATCCTGGAGAACGCCACGGGAGTCGGCGCACCGCCTCCTTCCTGGCCCCGTCTCGAACTGGCCGTCGATCTGCTGCACAAGACCGTCTACGCCTTGGCCACCGGGGTCGTGGCCGACGCTCTGGCGGGCCGTACGGGACCGGGCCCGGGGCAGCGGCACGCGCGGATGCGCCCGGGGCGGCAGGCGGACGTCGGGCCGCTGCCGAGGGAGGAGGCCCACGCCCGGCCCTGAGGGGACACGCCGTACGGCGCGGAGGAGGTGAGCGCATGCGGATCGAGGACTACGCACTGATCGGCGACACGCAGTCGGCCGCCCTGATCGGCCGGAACGGCTCGATCGACTGGTTGTGCCTGCCGCGCTTCGACTCCCCCTCCTGCTTCGCCCGGCTGCTCGGCGACGAGTCCAACGGCTTCTGGCGGCTGGCGGCCGCGGGACGGGACAGGGCCGCCCGACGGGCCTACATCGAGGACTCGCTGGTGCTCGCGACCGACTGGGAGACCTCCACGGGAACGGCCAGGGTGATCGACTTCATGCCGGTCAGGTCCGGCAACCCGGACCTGGTCCGGGTGGTGGAGGGCCTGTCGGGGATCGTCGAGATGACGACCGAGATCCGCATCCGCTTCGACTACGGCCGGATCGTGCCGTGGGCCCGCCGGGCGGGCGGCCATCTGCACGCCATCGGCGGGCCCGACTCGGTCTGGGTCCACTCGCCCGTTCCGCTGCGCGGCGGCGACTACCGGCACGAGGCGACGTTCACGGTGACCGCCGGGCAGCGGATGCCGTTCGTGTTCACCTGGCACCCCTCACATCAGCCGCAGCCCCGGGCCATCGACCCTCTCGCCGAGCTCGGCCTGACCGTGCGAGCGTGGCAGGACTGGGCCGCCCGATGCGGCTACCACGGGCCCTGGCGTGACGCCGTGGTCCGCTCGCTGATCACCCTCAAGGCGCTCACCTACAGCCCGACCGGCGGCATCGTCGCGGCGCCGACCACCTCGCTGCCCGAACGACTCGGCGGGGTACGCAACTGGGACTACCGCTACTGCTGGCTGCGCGACGCGGCGATGACGCTCGACGCGCTCCTGCGGGCCGGGTACGTCGAGGAGGCGGACGCCTGGCGCGTGTGGCTGCTGCGCGCCATCGCCGGCCGCCCCGAGGACCACCAGATCATGTACGGCGTGGCCGGCGAACGCCGCCTGCCGGAGATGACGCTCGACTGGCTCCCCGGCTACGAGAACTCGGCCCCCGTGCGGATCGGCAACGGCGCCGCCGGCCAGTTCCAGCTCGACGTCTACGGCCAGGTGGTCAACGCCCTCTACCGGGCGCGCAAGCGGGGCATGCCGCCCGACGACTACACCTGGGCGCTGCTGGTGAAAGGGGCCGAGTTCCTCGAACACAACTGGGACCGGCCGGACGAGGGACTGTGGGAGGTGCGCGGCCCCCGCCGCCACTTCGTCCACTCGAAGATCATGGCGTGGCTCGCCATGGACCGCATGACCCAGGGGGCCGCGGAGCTGGGCCGTACCGGACCGTTCGACCGGTGGTGCGCCCTGCGCGACCGCATCCACGCCGAGGTCTGCGACAAGGGCTACGACCCCGAACGCAACACCTTCACCCAGTCCTACGGCTCACGGGAACTGGACGCCGCCCTCCTGCAGATCCCCATCGTCGGCTTCCTGCCCCCCGACGACCCCCGCGTCATCGGCACCGTCGAGGCCGTCGAACGCGAGCTCACGAGCGACGGCTTCGTCCTGCGCTACCCCGTCGCGGAAGTCAACCCCGTCGACGGCCTGCCCGGCGGCGAAGGCGCCTTCCTCGCCTGCAGCTTCTGGCTCGCCCAGGCACGCGCCATGATCGGCCGCCACGACGAGGCCGTCGAACTCTTCGAACGCCTCGTCGCCCTGTCGAACGACGTCGGCCTCCTCGCCGAGGAATACGACCGTGAAACAGGCCGTCAACTCGGCAACTTCCCCCAGGCCTTCACCCACGTCCACCTGATCCACACCGCCCAGGCGCTGAGCGAAGAGGTCGGCGGGGGTCTGTCGCAGGTGCGCCGTACGCGTCCACGATGAGAGGACCGCCTCCTGCGGGTAGCGTGACGGGCATGCGGATCGAGGACTACGCCCTCGTGGGCGACATGCAGTCGGCCGCCCTGATCGGCCGTGACGGCTCGATCGACTGGCTGTGCCTGCCGAGGTTCGACTCCCCCTCCTGCTTCACGCGGCTACTCGGCGACGAGTCCAACGGCTTCTGGCGCCTGGCCCCCGCGGGCCGCGAGCGGGCCGCGCGCCGCGCGTACGTCGAGGACACGCTCATCCTGGAGACCGTCTGGGAGACGCCCACGGGCGCGGTCAAGGTGATCGACTTCATGCCGCCCCGGCACGCCAACCCCGACCTCGTACGGATCGTGGAGGGCCTGTCCGGCACCGTCGAGATGACGACCGAGATCCGCATCCGCTTCGACTACGGCCGCATCGTCCCCTGGGTGCGCCGCAGCAACGGGCACCTGCACGCCATCGGCGGCCCCGACTCGGTCTGGATCCACTCGGGCGTCCCGCTGCGCGGCGGCGACTACCGGCACGAGGCGACCTTCACGGTGACCGCCGGGCAGCGGGTGCCGTTCGTGTTCACCTGGCACCCCTCACATCAGCCGGAGCCGGAGCGGATCGACCCGCTGGAGCAGCTCACCGAGACCAGGCTCCTGTGGGAGGAGTGGGTCTCCCGGTGCGGTTATCGGGGCCCGTGGCGGGAGGCCATGGTCCGCTCGCTGATCACCCTCAAGGCGCTCACCTACAGCCCGACCGGCGGCATCGTGGCCGCGCCGACCACCTCGCTGCCCGAGCATCTCGGCGGGGTACGCAACTGGGACTACCGCTACTGCTGGCTGCGCGACGCGGCGATGACGCTCGACGCGCTGACCGGCGCCGGATACGTCGAGGAGGCCGCCGCCTGGCGATCCTGGCTGCTGCGCGCCATCGCCGGCCGTCCCGAGGACGTCCAGGTCCTGTACGGCGTGGCCGGCGAACGCCGCCTTCCGGAGATGACCCTCGACTGGCTGCCGGGCTACGAGAACTCGGCCCCCGTGCGGATCGGCAACGGCGCCGCCACCCAGCTGCAGCTCGACATCTACGGGGAGTTCGTCGACGCCCTCTACCAGGCGCGCAAGCAGGGCATGACGCCGGACAACCACGCCTGGGCCCTGGTGACGAAGGTCATGGAGTTCTTCGAGCACAACTGGGACCAGCCCGACGAGGGGCTGTGGGAGGTGCGCGGCCCCCGCCGCCACTTCGTCCACTCCAAGGTCATGGCCTGGGTCGCCGCCGACCGGATGGTCCGCGTCATCGAGGAGCTGGGCCGGCGCGGCGACGTGGAGCGCTGGCGCGCCCTGCGCGACCGCATCCACGCCGAGGTCTGCGACAAGGGCTACGACCCCGAACGCAACACCTTCACCCAGTCCTACGGCTCACGCGAGCTCGACGCCGCCCTCCTGCAGATCCCCATCGTCGGCTTCCTGCCCCCCGACGACCCCCGCGTCATCGGCACCGTCGAGGCCGTCGAACGCGAGCTCATGACCGACGGCTTCGTCCTGCGCTACCCGGTGGCGGAAGTCAACCCCGTCGACGGCCTGCCCGGCGGCGAAGGCGCCTTCCTCGCCTGCAGCTTCTGGCTGGCCGAGGCCAGAGCGATGATCGGCCGCCACGACGAGGCCGTCGAACTGTTCGAACGCCTCGTCGCCCTCGCCAACGACGTCGGCCTCCTCGCCGAGGAATACGACCCCCGATCAGGCCGTCAACTCGGCAACTTCCCCCAGGCCTTCACCCACATCCACCTGATCCGCACGGCCCAGGCGCTGGCCCGCTACGCCGAGAGGCGGTAGCCGAGGCTCCTGGCGCACTCGCGGAACCCCAGCGACCGGTACAGGCGCGCGGGCACCGGGTAGGCGTCGTCGCCGCGCGGGCTCACCACCGCCCTCCGTGCGCCCGCCCGCCGCGCCGCCTGCAGCGCGGCCAGGCAGACGGCCCGCGCGACGCCGTGCCGGCGATGGCCCGGCACGGTGCCCGCCGGTTCGATCCGGGCGGCCCGGTTGGCCTCGTCCAGCCACACCAGGCAGAACCCCGCGGCGCTCCCGTCCGGCGCCTCGGCCATCCAGTCCAGGTCCGGCCGGTACGGCCAGGCCTCCCGTACGGCCCGGTAGCTCTCCTCGGTCACCCGCGACGGATGGAACGCCGCCCGGTGCGCGGCGACGCGTCCCGGGACGTCGGCGTCGCCCACCGCGCGCAGGCGGTATCCGGCGGGCGGGCCCGGATCGGGCAGGCCGTCGTCCAGGTCCATGACCATGTGCAGGAAGAAGGGGCCCTCGTCTGTACGGCGGTAGCCGTGCCGGTCGAGCGCCGGAAACAGGTGGGTCTCGGTGCTGGAGACCACGACCGTGCGGGCCGGCCCCGGAGCCTGGGCGGCGAACCAGTCCAGGACCTCGTCGGCCAGCGAGGCGTGCGCGGGATCGGCGAGCAGACTCAGATGCCCGGCATCGGCCCACCCCCAGGCCGCGGTCCGGCCGCCGGCACTCCAGAGCATGGTCGCCCACTCATGCTTCCTGCCGGTGTGCTGGAAGCGTTCCCACGCCAGGTCGCCGACGTGCCAGGTCGCCCCGGGTGACCACACCCGTCCGGCGAGATCCTGCATGGCACGCAGATCCTCCGCGCCGGCGTACGGCCTGCGGTCGAAGTCTTTGATCGCCATGCGGCCAGTCTGATCCCGCGCGGGCGTCCCCCGCACGCGATTTTCGGCGCGGGTCATGCGTCACAGCCGCAGCTGCGCCGCGGGACGAGACGTGCGGCGGGAAGCGACGCGTTCGGGGGCTCGCGGTCGAGGAGCAGCGCGACGGCCTGCTCGGCCATGTCGTCCAGCGGTTGCTCCGTCACGCTGAGCGCGGGGGCGGTGTAGGCGCTGTCCGGGGTCCCGTCGCAGCTGATCAGGGCGAGTCGGGCGGGGACGGCCAGCCCCGCGGCCGACGCGGCGGCGAGGACCCCGATGGCCTGTTCGTCGGTTGCCGCGATCAGGGCGCCCGGCATCGTCCCCCCGGCGATCAGCTCGGCCGTCAGCCGCGCCGCCGCGTCCCGCGAGTAGTCGCAGCGCAGCAGCAGGGGTTCGAGGCCCGCGGAGGAGACGAGGCGGTGCCAGGCGTCCCGGCGTTCGGCGACCGGACCGGCGTCGTGGGGACCGGACAGGAAGGCGATGCGCCGGTGCCCGTGGCCCCGGAGGTGCTCGACGGCCGCGCGGACCGCGGCGTCGTTGTCGGCGGACACGAGCGGAGCCTTACCCGGGACCGGCCGGTGATGGACGTAGACGGACCGCACGCCCGCCTCGACCGCCTCGGCCGCGACGTCGCCGCCGCCGTCGGCGGAGACCACGACGAGACCGTCGACCTGCGCCGCGAGGAAGCGCTCCACCAGGTGCTGCTGCCGGTCGGGGCGGTAGCCCGCGTTGCCCGTCATCATCAGCGTGTCCCGCCGGTCCAGCGCACGCTCGATGCTCCGCGCCAGGGCGGCGAAGTAAGGGTTGGATGCGTCGGCCAGGACCAGGCCGACGACCCCGGTGGTGCCGGCCCGCAGCGCCCGGGCTATCCGGTTGGGGCGATAGCCCAGCTCGGCGGCGGCGGCGAGGACCCGCTCCCTGGTCGCCGGAGCCACCGGGCGCGGGCCGTTGTTCATCACGTAACTGACCACCGCCGTGGACGTGCCGGACCGTCGGGCGACGTCCGCGAGCGTGACGGCCAATGGACGCTCCTTTCCTGTACGGCTTGCATCCTCTCATCTAAACGATTAGAACTGCCATCCGACGTTCTTTGCGATCGGCTCCACCTCCTCCAGTTCCGTCACCCTCCGTCCAGAAAGTCGCGGCATGCCCCCGATACCTCTCCTGATCGACACCGACACCGGGTCCGACGACGCCGTGGCCCTCCTCCTGGCGGCCGCCGGCGGCCTGGCCGACGTGCGGGCCGTCACCACCGTGGCCGGCAACGTCCCGCTGCCGACGGCCACCCGCAACGCGCTGATCTCCCTGGAGATCGCGGGAGCGGCCGACGTCCCCGTCCACGCGGGGTGCGACCGCCCGCTGCTGAGACCCCTGTCCACGGCCCAGCACGTGCACGGGCAGGACGGCATGGGCGACATCGGCCTGCCCGGCCCGCGGCGCGGTCCCGAACCTGGCCACGCGGCCGACGTCCTGCTGTCCCACGCCCGGCGGTTCCCGGGCGAGCTGACCCTGGTCACCCTGGGCCCGCTGACCAACCTCGCCGCCGCCCTCCTGCGGGAGCCCGGCCTGCTCGGCGGCTTCCGGCACGTGTACTGCATGGCGGGCGCGGCGGACGCCCACGGCAACGTCTCCGCCACCGCGGAGTTCAACGTGTGGGCCGACCCCGAGGCGGCGGGCGTGGTCCTGCGGGCGGCGCGCCCGGACAAGGTCACCTGGATCGGCTGGGACGTCTCCCGCAAGTACGCCGTGATGACGCCGGAGGACCAGCGGCGGCTCGAACGGCTGGGCACCCCCATCGCCGCCTTCGCCCATCGGATCAACCGGACGGTCGCAGAATGGGCGCGCGAGGTCACCGGCCTGGCCGGTTACGACCTGCCCGACCCGATCGCCATGGCCGTGGCGCTGCGGCCCGATCTGGTCCTCGAACAGGAGCGGGCACACGTGACGGTCGCGCTCGGCGACGAGACCCGCGGGCAGATGATCGTCGATCGCCGCCGTGCGGCACCTGAGCCCAATCTGACCATGGTGCGCCGCGTCGACGAGGCCGGCTTCAAGGACCTGCTGTTCGCCACGTGCGCCGGAACGGGCCGGGCCGCATGACGCTCCCATCGTCCATCCCACGGGCGGAAGGGCGCTTCGAGCTGCACTGCCATCTCGACGGCTCGGTCCGCCCCGCCACGGTCGCGGACCTCGCCAGGGCTCAGGGGATCACGCTGACGCGCCCCGCGCACACGCTCGTGACCGCGCCCGCCCGATGCGGCAGCCTGACCCGGTTCCTCACGTTCATCGACCTCCCGTTGCGCGTCCTGCAGACGCCGGACGCGCTGCGACGCGCGGCACACGAGCTCGTCGAGGACTGGCACGCGGACGGCGTGGTGTACGGGGAGGCGCGTTTCGCCCCGCAGCTGCACGGCCGTCAGGGCCTGACCCAGGATGAGGCGGTGAAGGCGGTCGCCGCCGGTCTCGCCTCCGGCGCGGCGGCGACCGGCGTACGCACCGGGCTGGTGCTGTGCTGCCTGCGGCATCAGACGCCGGACGAGAGCGTCGCCGTCGCGGAGACCGCGGTGCGCCACCGGGACAAGGTGGCCGGGCTCGACCTGGCCGGCGACGAACGCCTGCATCCGGGCGCTCCGCACCGCCCCGCCTTCGCGGTCGCCCAGGCGGCGGGACTGCCCTGCACCGTCCACGCGGGCGAGGCGGCGGGCCCGGAGAGCGTCTGGGAGGCGATCGACGTCCTGGGCGCGCGCCGCATCGGCCACGGCGTGCGGTCCGCCTCCGACCGCGCCCTGCTCCACCGGCTCCGACGCGAGCGCATCGCGCTGGAGATGTGCCCCACCAGCAACGTCCAGACCGCCGCGGTGCCCCGGCTGGCCGATCACCCGGCTCACGCGCTCCTGATGGCGGGCCTGAGCGTCACCATCAGCACCGACACGCGTACCACCTCGGGGACGACGCTGCGCCGCGAGTTCGGGGCACTGCGGGAGGAGTTCGGCTGGACGGCCCGCGAGGAGACGGCCTGCCAGACGCACGCGGCCGGTGCCGCCTTCGCCTGGCCCGCGGCCCCGCGGGACACCCGGCAGGGCGCGGGAAGGGCCTGATCGCGGCCCCCGGGTGTGGGCTACCCCTGGCCGGCGATGCGGGCGAGGAGGCGGGCGAACTCCGGCGGCGGCGCGACGACCAGCCGGGTCTGACCGTCGTGGCTGATGAGGTCGGCCTGGATGCGGGTCAGCTTGCCCCGGCGCCACCAGTAGACGTGGGGGCTCAGCCCGTCGGCCCGGCAGGCGTGCTCCCGGTGGGCGAAGATGCGCAGGCGCTCGATCGCACGGACGACGCCGATGCCGGCCACCGGATGCACCGCGACCATGCCCCGGTGCGGCAGCACCGCGAGCATGCCGTCCTCGGGCACGTCCATGTACGCCGTGAGACGACGCAGGTGGGCCGCCGCGCTGGGCGCGGTCAGCAGCGACACCTCGGTGCCGCCGAGGTCGAGGCGCGACACGGTGGGCCGCTCGTCGGTCAGGGCGTTGCCGATCGCCACGTCGAGCGCCTCCGCCGGCGGGATCGGCCAGCAGAACGCCTCCTCCGGGCGCACCGGACGGGCGCCGATCGTCAGCACCTCGATGAGATCGGCGCTGAGGTGGCGGCCGATGATCCGGGAGGGGTCGGGGAAGGCGGGGTCGTCGGCGGCGTGGACCCGCGTCCGCAGCAGCGGCTTGATCGGCGTGAGGTTGCAGGCGTCGAACGGCTCGCCCGACACGGCGTGGGCCAGATGCTCGGAGACCAGCATCGGCCAGTCCTCGCGGGCGCGGCGCCCGGCCTCCCGGCGAAGGCCGACGAGGTTCACGACCCGCTCACGCTCCGGCGAGTTCAGCGTCAGCGACGTGCCGTCGGCCGCGAACACGCAGGAATAGCCCATGGTCTCGGCGACCAGGGCCAGCAGGGAGTCGAGATCGACGTCCTCGACGGCTCTCGGGGCGGGATGGTCCGGCCGCGTCCGGCTGAGCAGTCGCCGCAAGAGTCCCAACGCACCATCCCTTCGCCACGGCCCGGGCACATATCCGGGCGCGTCTCAGGTTGCCGCGTCAGAGTCGCGGAAGGTGCCCGCGACAGAGCACGATTCGGTCACAATAGCCACATTCGTCTCCAACCACATCGCCAACTGTGGTGCGCCGTGGCCTACCGGCAGGCCCGCGATGGTCGGCACACCCAGCGGGGCGAGGAGTTCGGCCAGCACGGGCAGCGGGTCGCCGCAGTCCACCCACGATCCCAGCACGATCCCCGCCACGCCGTCCAGACAGCCCGCCTGCAGCAGTTGTGTCACCATGCGGTCGATCCGATACGGCTCCTCGGTCACGTCCTCGAGCAGCACGACACGACCCCGCCCCCGCAGCGCGTACGGCGTGCCGCACAGGGCCGCGAGCAGGGCGAGGTTCCCCCCGGTGAGCCGGCCCTCGGCACGGCCCGGCACGATCACCCGGTCACCGGTGACGGGCGGGGGCGTGCCGCCCTCGAACAGGGCCTCCCGCAGGTGGGCGAAGGTGGCCGGCTCGGGCCCCTCCGGGCCGCCGATCGAATTGGTCGCCGGCATCGGCCCGAACAGCGTCGCCAGGCCGAGCCGGTCGGCGAAGGCCCGGTGCAGGGCGGTGATGTCGCTCGACCCGAGCAGGATCTTGGGCCCGGCCGCCGCCATGGCGTCCCAGTCGAGCAGCCCGAGCAGCCGGGTGGCGCCGTAGCCGCCCCTGGCGCAGACGACCGCCGCCACCCCGGGATCGCACCACGCGTCCTGGAGGTCGGCCGCCCGTGCGGCGTCCGGCCCGGCGAGGTAGCCGTCCCGCGCGAGGATCGACGCCCCGTGCACGACCCGCAGCCCGAGCCCGGTCAGGACCTCGGTGCCGCGCTCCACCCGTACGGGATCGACCGGGCCGGCCGGCGCGACCAGCGCGACGGTGTCCCCGGGCCGCAGCCGCCGGGGCAGGCCCGGGACCGTTACCGAGGCGTCACCGTCCGCCCCGCCGCGGAAGCGCTCGCTCACCCTTCAAAGGGTGTCAGACTTAGCGGTATCTATGCGACCTCCGACGCACATCCTCGTGGTCAACGGTGTCAAGGTCCGTCGTCCGGTGTTCGTTGTCGCGGCGCCGCACTCCGGCGCGGACCTGCTGGGCCGTGCCCTCAAACGCTCGCCCGGCTTCCACGTGACCATGGGCAGGGGCCCGGTCGCCCGGGTCGTCTACGCCTTCGCCAGGAGGCCGTCGATCGCCCGCAGCGGCGGCGCCCCGCAGGTGCTGCGGGACGTGCTGGCGGAGGCGTGGCAGGTGGTCCCGGGAGCCTGCGCGGAGTGCACGGCCGCCTGCCGGGAGGCGGGCGGCATCGTCGGCGCGGGGCCGTGCGCCGGGCCGGGCACGCCGTCCCGGTTCGGCGACGCCAGCCCCGACCTGCTCTACAGCGCGCCGGTGCTGCTGCGGGCGTTCCCCGACGCCCGGCTCATCCAGATCATCCGCGACGGCCGCGACGTCGTCGCCGACATGCTCACCGACCCCGCCTGCATGACCTGGGTCAAGCCCGCCATGCTGAGCGAGGACGCGGAGTTTCCCAACCCGTTCCTCGGCGTGCGGTCGGCCGAGCACCGCGAGCGCTGGGCCGGGATGCCGCCCGCGGGCAAGTGCGCCCTGCGCTGGCGCGGTGCCGTACGGCTGAACGCCGCGTTGCGCCGCGAACTGCCCGCCGAACATCTGCTCACCCTCCGGTACGAGGACATGGTGGCCTCGCCGGGAGAGGCGATCGACGCGGTGTCGTCCTTCCTCGACGCCAAGGTCTCCACGATCGCGTTGTACGGCGCGGCGATCCCCCGTCCGGGGAGCTGGCGCAGGCGGCTGCCGGCCGAGGACGCCGAGCTGGTGGAGAAGGTGGCCAGGGAGGAGCTCACCCGTCTCGGCTACCGCTGAGGAGCGGCCTCAGGTCGTCTCAGGAGCCGCCCGGGCCCGAGCCCGTGAACTGGGTGCGATACAGCTCGGCGTACGCGCCGCTCCGCTCCAGCAGCTCCTCGTGCCGGCCGCGTTCGACCACCCGGCCGTCCTCGATCACCAGGATGGTGTCGGCCTCGCGGATGGTCGACAGCCGGTGCGCGATCACCAGCGACGTCCTCCCCCGCAGAGCGGTCTTCAGCGCCTGCTGCACCGCGGCCTCGGACTCGGAGTCGAGGTGGGCGGTGGCCTCGTCCAGCACCACCACGCGCGGCGCCTTCAGCAGGAGGCGGGCCAGGGCGATGCGCTGCTTCTCCCCGCCCGACAGCCGGTAGCCGCGGTCGCCCACGACCGTCTCCAGCTCCTCGGGCAGGTTCTTGACCAGGTCGGCGATCTGGGCCGCGTGCAGGGCGTCCCAGATCTCCTCGTCGGTCGCCTCCGGGCGGGCGTAGCGGAGGTTGTTGCCGATCGTGTCGTGGAACAGGTGGGCGTCCTGCATGACCACCCCCACCGTGTCCCTGATGCCGTCGAGGGTGGCGTCGCGGACGTCCATGCCGTTGATCCGCACGGCGCCCTCGTTCACGTCGTACAGCCGCGACACGAGTTGGGTGATGGTCGTCTTGCCCGCGCCCGAGTGACCGACGAGCGCCACCAGCTCGCCCGGGTGCGCGGTGAACGACACGCCCTTGAGCACCTCCTGTGAGGGCCCCGTGTCCGGGCGGGCCACCGACTCCAGCGACGCCAGCGAGACCTCGGAGGCGGCCGGGTAGCCGAAGCGGACGTCGTCGAACTCGATCGTGACCGGCCCCTCGGGGATCGGCCGCGCGTCCGGCTTCTCCGCGACCATCGGCTTGAGGTCGAGCACCTCGAAGACCCGGTCGAAGCTCACCAGCGCCGTCATGACGTCCACGTGGACGTTCGACAGGCTGGTCAGCGGGCCGTACAGGCGCATGAGCAGGGACGACTGGGCGACCAGGGTGCCGAGCGCGAAGGCCCCGGAGATCGCGAGCGCGCCGCCGAGACCGTAGACGAGCGCGGTCGCCAGCGCGGCGACCAGGCCGAGCGCGATGCGGAACACCGCGCCGTACATGGCGACGATCACACCCACGTCGCGGACCCGCCCCGCGCGCTCCGCGAAGTGGGCCGCCTCGTCGTCCGGCCTGCCGTACAGCTTGGCGACCATCGCTCCGGCGACGTTGAACCGCTCGGTCATCACCGAGCTCATCTCGGCGTCGAGCTGCATCTGCTCGCGGGTGAGCGCGGACATCCGGCGGCCGACCCACTTGGCCGGGAAGATGAAGATCGGCAACAGGACCAGCGCGACCAGCGTGACCTGCCACGACAGCACGAGCATGGTGCCGAGCACCATGACCAGGCTGATGACGTTGGACACCACGGACGACAGCGTGCTGGTGAGAGCCCGCTGCGCCCCGATGACGTCGGTGTTCAGCCGGGAGACCAGCGCGCCGGTCTGGGCGCGCATGAAGAACGCCACCGGCATGCGCTGCACGTGGTCGAAGACCTCGGTGCGCAGGTTGTAGATCAGGCCCTCGCCGATGCGCGCGGAATACCACCGCTGCAGCAGGCCGAGCCCGGCGTCCAGCACCGCGAGCGCCCCGATCGCCACGGCGAGCCACACCACCACGTCGACCCGTTTGGGGGTGATCCCATAGTCGATGATCGCCTTCATCAGCAGCGGGTTGGCGACCACGATGACCGCGTCGACCACGACCAGCGCGAGGAACCCGGCGATCTGGGTGCGGAACGGCCGGGCGTAGCCGGCGATGCGCCGGACGGTCCCCGGCGTGAGCCGCTCCTTCGTCACGGAGCTGTCACGCCGTAAGGACCGCATCACCTGGAGACCGTAGCCTCCGTTCATCATCGACATATGCCGTACATCCTCCCAGGCGTGCAGCGGTGGGAGGACTCCCCCGATTCCCAGGTCAGCTGGAAGCGAACAGCGCCATCAGTTCGATGCGAACAACGCTTTGATGCGGATCATCTGTTCGGCCCGCTCGGCGGCGGCCTGTTCTTCCAGCGTGCGTCCCGGCGCGGCCTGCAGCAGCCGCTTGGTGGCGGCCGAGGCGGCGCGATCGGTGGCCAGCAGTGCGGCGGCCAGATCCTCCACGGCCTGGGCCAGCTCGGACGCGGGCACCGCGATCTCGGCCAGGCCGAGCCGTACGGCCTCGGCGGCCCCCACGGTACGCGCGGTCAGGCACATCTCGATAGCCCGGGACACCCCCACGATGTCGGCCAGGGGCTTGGTCCCGGTCAGGTCGGGAACCAGCCCCAGCGCGGGCTCCTTCATGCAGAACTTGACGTCGTCGGCGACGACACGCAGGTCGCACGCGAGTGCGAGCTGGAAGCCCGCCCCGATCGCGTGGCCCTGAACGGCCGCGATCGACACGATCTCCGGCCTGCGCAGCCACAGGAAGCCCTTCTGGGCCTCCGCGATGCGCTGCTCGAACTCGGCGTCGCCGAGCGCGGCGGCGCTCGTGAACGATTCCTGCCCCGGCACTCCCTCCGGCGTGAACATGCGCAGGTCGATCCCGGCTGAGAAGGACGGCCCCTCGCCTCTGACCACGACCACTCTCACCTGCTCCGGAAGGGTTTCCCCGATCCGGGCCAGGGCCGACCACGTCGCGAACGTCTGCGCGTTGCGCTTGTCAGGCCGGTCCAAAGTGACGGTCGCGATCTCGCCGTCCACCTCGAAGCGCACTCCGACCTCGGCCGGCGCGGCCGCCGAGATCGTCGACACATCGGAGCCGCCGCCCGTCTCACGGGCGTGCTCCAGATTCCCCCCCATTGCCGCTTCCGCCATGCCTTGCTCCTGCGTCCTGTGTGGAGCGACGTCGCCTCGCACGGCCGGTCCGGTGCGGCGCACCGTCCGTGCCGGCGTCCGCCCTCCTGTTCATCCCGCGGTCGCGCCCGAGCTTACCGAATATCGTTCTGGCGAGTCGGACGCGACCGCTCCTCCTGCAGGAACGAGCGGCTGCGGTCGCGCGTCTTGAGGTGGATCTCTAGCGCTTGGACTTGCCCCGGGTCGCGCCGCCGCGCCCGCGCAGAGTCACCCCGGACTCGCTCAGGATGCGGTGGATGAACCCGTACGACCGGCCGGTGGAAGCAGCCAGAGCGCGGATGCTCTCACCCGCGGAATAGCGCTTCTTGAGATCAGCGGCCAGCTTTTCCCGGTCGGCCCCGGTCACCCGGGTGCCCTTCTTCAGAGTCTCGGCCACGAGTACCTCCTGTAGTGCCAGACTTCCGCAGCGTTACTTCAGCCCATGATCAGTCATTTGGACGGGATCGGCTACCTACTCCGCGGGAAAAGATCCCTACCCGCTCAAATTAAGATCAGGCAAGCGCCACAAGATCGGAAAATTCGTCGCTCCATGCGTCTTCTACTCCGTCTGGCAACAGAATCACCCTATCCGGCTTCAGCGCCTCCACGGCGCCCTCGTCGTGCGTGACCAGCACAATCGCGCCCGTGTAGGAGCCGAGGGCGCTCAGCACCTGATCGCGGGACGCCGGATCGAGGTTGTTGGTGGGCTCGTCGAGCAGCAGCACGTTGGCGCTCGACAGCACCAGCGTCGCGAGGGCGAGACGGGTCTTCTCGCCGCCGGACAGGACCCCCGCGGGCTTGTCCACGTCGTCGCCGGTGAACAGGAACGACCCCAGCACCTTGCGCAGGTCGACGTCGGCCAGATCGGGCCCGGCCGACCGCATGTTCTCCAGCACCGTACGGCCGGCGTCGAGCGTCTCGTGCTCCTGCGCGTAGTAGCCGAGCTTGAGCCCGTGGCCGGGCACCACCTCGCCGGTGTCGGGCTTCTCGATGCCGCCGAGCAGGCGCAGCAGCGTGGTCTTGCCCGCGCCGTTCAGGCCCAGGATGACGATCCGCGACCCGCGGTCGACCGCGGCGTCGACATCGGTGAACACCTCGAGCGAGCCGTACGACTTGGACAGGCCGCGGGCCGTCAGCGGGGTTTTCCCGCAGGGTGCGGGGTCGGGGAAGCGCAGCTTGGCGACGCGGTCGGACCGGCGCTCGCCCTCGACGCCCGAGAGCAGCCGCCGGGCGCGCCGCTCCATGTCCTGGGCCGCCTTGGCCTTGGTGGCCTTCGCCCGCATGCGGTCGGCCTGGGACAGCAGGGCGGACGCCTGCCGCTCGGCGTTGGCCCGCTCCCGCTTGCGCCGCTTCTCGTCGGTCTCCCGCTGGGCCAGATACGCCTTCCAGCCGACGTTGTAGGTGTCGATGACGCAGCGGTTCGCGTCCAGATGGAGCACCCGGTTTACCGTCGCCTCAAGAAGGTTTACGTCATGGCTGATGATCACCAAGCCGCCCTGGTGGGAGCGCAAAAACTCACGAAGCCAGCCGATCGAGTCCGCATCGAGGTGGTTTGTGGGCTCGTCGAGCAGGAGAGTCTCCGCTCCGGAGAACAGGATGCGGGCCAGTTCCACCCGGCGGCGCTGCCCGCCGGACAGGGTCTGCAGCGGCTGCCCGAGGACGCGGTCGGGCAGCCCGAGGCTGGAGGCGATCGAGGCGGCCTCCGACTCCGCGGCGTAGCCGCCGAGGACGTGCAGGCGGTCCTCCAGACGGCCGTAGGCGCGGACCGCCCGGTCGCGTACGCGCGGGTCGTCGGCCGCCATGCCGGCCTCGGCCTCGCGCAGTTCGCGGAGCACGTCGTCGAGGCCGCGGGCCGACAGGATCCGGTCGCGCGCCAGCACGCTCAGGTCGCCGGTGCGGGGGTCCTGCGGCAGATAGCCGACGCTGCCGGAGATCGTGACCGTGCCCGTGGCGGGCAGGCCCTCTCCCGCCAGGACCTTGGTGAGCGTGGTCTTGCCGGCTCCGTTGCGGCCGACGAGACCGATCTTGTCGCCGGGGTTCACCCGGAACGAGGCGCCCTCGATGAGCAGGCGTGAGCCCGCGCGAAGTTCGACGTCGGTAGCGATGATCATGATGAAGGGGACACTCCCGTAGGTGATGCGGTCAGGATCGGGGCCGGGAGCGATCAATCGGGAGTGCGCATGGCTCAAGTGTAGTGCCGTCGTCCGCACCACCGCCTGCGGCGAATCTCCGCCCGCGCCCCGTCGCCGCGCGGCCGGTCAGGGGTCGATCAGGCGGATCCGTACGGCGCGGAACCGGCCCGGCGTGCCCTCCAGGACCGCCAGCCTGGGGTCGGGGACGGTGAGGAAGGGGCCCGTCTCCAGGGCGAACAGCGGCGCGAGGCGCCGATCCCGTCTGATCTCCTCGATGGAGCGCCGGTCTCCGCCGAGCACGACGGCCTCCAGGTCCGTGAGCCTCGGCAGGAGCACCCGGACGGCCACGTCGGCGGCGGCCCGCAGCGCCTCGGCCGACTGCCTGTCCCTGCGCCGGGCGAAGCGCCGCTGCGACCACCCGCCCGCCGCGCTGCGCCCGTGGACCTGCCGCGAACCGACCTTGGCCACCACGAGGCGGGCGCCGGTGAAAACGCCGGCGGCGTGCCCGCCGAGCCGGGCCAGCAGCACGCCGACGGTCCGGTCACGGCACGCGTGGGCCACCAGCGCGGCGGCAGGCGGAGGAAGGCGGAACTCACCCTCGCGCCCGCCGCCCGGCACTGCGGGCCCGGGTGCCACGGGCTCCGGCGGCACGGACTCCGGCGGCGCGAAGGGCCGCGCGGACGGTACACGGCAGTGCTCCGGCGGCACGGGCGCCGGCGGCGGGGACGGCGAACGCGGCGGTGGCACCGTGGACGAGCGCAGCGGTGGGAACGGCACATGACACTCGGCGACCGCGCCGTCCGCGGCGTCGAGGCGGACCATGTCCCGCAGGACGACCGCCTCGATCGCGCCGTGCCGCTCGGCGAAGCGCGCGATCCATCCCGCGAGCCGCCCGGGGGCGACCGAGATCCATCTGCCGCCGCCCGCGGCCGGCCGTGCCGTCATGGCTGATCAGCCTATCGGCGCACCGGTTCGCCATATTCCGTCCAACTCACGGGGAAATATAGGTGAATTTCCTTCGCCGAGCGTCAACGTCCGGGGCCTCGCGTCTCACAATTCAATCGTGTCGCTCCCCTCTTCCCCGGCGGCGCCGCTCGCCGCGACCCCTCAGCGCGTCCCGGTGCCCGGCCCTGTCCCGGCGACCCCGTTCTCCGGGGAGCACGTGCAGGAGCACAGCCCGGCGAGCATCGCGCGCAGATACGCCCCCGCGGCCGCCGCCCAGCCGTACGACCAGCATGCCTACGAGCCCGTGCCCGGCTTCCCCGACCGGCCTCCGTCCGCCCCGCTCTTCCTCCCCGTGGTCGACCTCGACACCGGCGGCGCCGTGGCCGTCGAGGTGATCGCCGAGGGCGCCTCCCCCGGCGCTCCGGGCGCGGCGGGCCCAGCGACCCGCCCAGGAACCGGCCCAGGTACCGGCATGGTGAACGGCCCGGCGACCGGCACGGTGAACGCCACGGTGAACGGCGTGCTGGCCGCCGCCCGCGAGGAGGCCCTGCTGCCGCTGGTGCTGCCGATCTCCGCGGCCGCGGTGGCCGGAGGTTCGGCCGGTCTGGCGCCCCTCCACGAGGCGATCCGCATGTGCAACCGGCGCCCGCGCGAGGTCATCCTCGTGATCGAAGGCGAGCCGGCCCTGGTGGAGCGCATGGCCCTGCTGTCCGCGATCGACGGCCTGCGTGCGGTGGGCTACCTCATCGCGTTCGGCGGGCTCGGCGCCGCGGCGCTGCCGCTCGACCTGCTCGCCGACGCCTCGCCGTACGTGATCGCGCTGTCCGCCGACCTGGTGGCTCGGGGGCCGCGGGACCACCGGCGCGGCGCGCTCGCGGAGTCGCTGGTCCGCCTGGCGCGCGGCGTGGGCGCGCACGTGCTCGCCCCCGGCGTGCGGGACGAGACCCAGCTGGCGGCCGTACGCGGCTGGGGCATCAGGCTCGCCCAGGGTCCCCTGCTCGCGCCGTTCGACTGGCGGCCCTCCCACGGATACAACCGCGTCCACGTGCCGCTGCCGGTGACCGAGGCCACCACCCCCACGGCCACGCTGGGGCCCCGGGTGCAGGAGATCCTGCTGCCCGCGGTGACGCTGCCGGCCGAGTCGACGGCCGAGGAGGTGGTCGCCGTGCTGAGCGCCGAGCCGTCGATCACGAGCGTGATTCTGGTGGACGAGTACCAGCGGCCACTGGGCAGCATCGACCGCAGCCGCTTCCTGCTGTTCATGGCCGGTGCGTACGGCCACGCGCTGCACGCGAGGAAGCCGGCCGGCCGCCTGGCGGACCCCGCGAAGATCGTGGCGAAGACGACCCCGGTGATCGCGGCCATGCAGGTGGCGGGGCGGGACAACGCCCGCGTGTACGACGACCTCGTTGTGGTCGACGAGGTCGGCAGGTGCATGGGCGTGGTCCGGGTCGGTGACCTGCTGCGGCACGCCGCCGACCTGCGGGCCGCCCGCTGAGCCCGCCGACCTGCGGGCCGCCCGCTGAGCCCGCCGCCCTGGACCGCACGCTGAGCCCGCCGCCCTGGACCGCACGCTGAGCCCGCCGCCCTGGACCGCACGCTGCGCCCGCCGCCTTGTGCCGCCCCGGGGCGGCCCGTGCCCGCCCGGCCGGCCGCGCGCCCGGGGGCCGCCGATGCGCCCGCCGGGATCGCCGTGTGGCCGGACGGCCCGTTTCAGAGCCAGCCCTGTGTGCGGGCCTTCTGGACGGCCTCGATGCGGTTGCGCGCGCCCGTCTTGTGGATGGCCGCCGACAGATAGTTGCGCACGGTGCCCTCCGACAGGTGCAGCTTCAGCGCGATGTCGTTGATGGTCGAGCCGTCCGCGGCGGCGGACAGCACGTCGCGCTCGCGCGGCGACAGCGGGTTCGGCCCGGCGCTGAGCGCGGCGGCGGCCAGCCCCGGATCGATCACGCGCTCGCCCCGCAGCACCCGCCTGATCGCGGCGGCCAGTTCGCTCGCGGGGCTGTCCTTCACCAGGAAGGCCACCGCCCCCGCCTCCATCGCCCGGCGCAGGTAGCCGGGCCTGCCGAAAGTCGTGAGGATCACGATCCGGCATTCGGGGACCCGCCGGCGCAGCTCCTCGGCGGCGGAGATCCCGTCCCTGCCGGGCATCTCGATGTCGAGCAGCGCGACGTCCGGCCTGGTCGCCTCGGCGACGCCGATCACCTCGTCGCCGTCCGCCGCCTCTCCGACCACCTCGATGTCGGGCTCCAGGCCGAGCAGGGAGGCGAGCGCTCCCCGCACCATGCTCTGGTCCTCCGCCAGCACGACCCTGATCACTGGCCCAACCTATCCGCGATCATTTCGGCCGTACGGTCCAGGGGCGGCGGAACCGCCACCCGCACCCTGAACCCGTGCTTGCCGGCCTCGACCTCCAGGCTCCCGCCCGCCGCGCGCACCCTCTCGCCGAGCCCGGTGAGGCCGTTGCCCGGCTCGTACGCACCGCCGCCGTTGTCGGCGATCTCCAGCACCGCACCCTCCTCGCCGTACGACACGTCGATCTCGCAGCGGGTGGCCCCGGAATGCCGCACGACGTTGGTGGTGGCCTCGCGCACGGCCCAGGCGAACAGGCCGTCGAGGTCCCCGGGCAGCGGGGTGCCGCGGGTGCGCACGGTGAGGGCGATGTCGGCGGCGCCCAGCGCCGACCTGGCGCCGTCGATCTCCTCCGACAGGCGGCGCCGGCGATATTCGCTGACGGCTTCGCGCACCTCGGCCAGCGCCTGCCGCGCCACCGACTCGATGTCCGCCACCTCTCCGGCGGCCTTCGGCGAGCCCTGCTCGCCCAGGCGGCGGGCCAGCTCGCTCTTGAGCACGATGAGCGAAAGGCTGTGTCCCAGCAGGTCGTGCAGGTCGCGGGCGATCCGCAGCCGCTCCTCCGTGGCGGCCAGCCTGGCGACCTCGCTCTGCGCCTGCCTGAGCTGGACGACGAGGACGCGGGTGTTGCGGACGCTCACGAACAGCACGCCGAGCGTGATGATCTGCAGCACGAGCGCCCACACCGTGCCGTTGTCGGCGCCCATGACCTTGCCCTCGGCGACGACGAGCCCGGCCATCGCCGCGATCCCCAGCAGGGCGCGGCGGGGCGGCAGGCCCATCGCGTAGACGACCACCATGTAGACCGACAGGGTCAGCCAGGAAGGGCTCCGGAAGATCAACGGGAAGACGGCCGCCATCGTCGTCACGACGCCGAGCAGGGGGAACATCCACCGGGGGTGGTGGTTGAAATCGCGCGGCCCCAGCACGATTGCCAGGTAGACGGCCACGAAGACCGCGAGCGAGACCATCCACCAGACCGCCCGCGCGCCGCTCACCGTGCCGTCGGCCACCTCGGACACCGGGTAGAAGAGGTAGATCAGACCCAGCGACATGCCCATCAGGCGCCTCAGGCGGGAGGGACGCTCGTCGATCCCGCCGAAGGTGAACACGTTGGCCAACCGGCTCATCCCGCTGTCCCTCCGAACATGGTGGATGTCAGGCGCGCACCGCTGCGCTGTTCCTTCAGGCGCGCGCACTGTCGCGCTGTTCTGTCAGGCGCGCACCGTCGCACGACGGTAGGCGACGAGGGCCAGCGCCACCAGGGCCACCCCCCAGGCGAGGATGCCGGCCGCGTCGGCCGCGTGCGGGGCCTCGCCCGCCGCGATCCGCCAGCCGATGCGCGCGTAGTCGTACGACGGGGTCACGTGGGCGATGCTCTTCATGGCCGCGGGCATCATGCTCTCGGGGAACCAGAGCCCGCCGAGCAGGGCCAGCCCGAACATGCCGATCATCGCGACGGGCTGCGCGGTGTCGGGCGGCAGCAGGGATCCGATCGCCAGGCCCAGCGCCGCGAAGGGGATCGTGCCCGCCCACATCACCAGGATCAGATCCACCCACTGCAGCGGTGACAGCGACACGTGCTGGGTCAGCACCGCGGCCAGGCCGACCAGCAGCAGCGACGGCAGGACCAGCAGCAACGAGGAGACCAGCTTCGTCAAGATGATCGCCCGGCCCGGCAGCGGGGTGATCTGGAGCTGCCGCAGCCAGCCGCTGTGCCGCTCCTGCGACCAGGGCACGGCCGTCGACATGATGGAGGCGGCCAGCGCGCCGTACGCGGCCATCGAGACCATGAGCAGGACGCTGCCCCGCAGCCCGGTCGCCTGGTCGGACTCCGCCCCCCAGAGGTTGGAGTAGAGGAGGTAGAACCCGACGGGGAAGGCGATCACGAAGATTATGTAGCGCTTGTTGCGCACCATGCGCAGCATTTCGACCTTGATGTAGTGACGCATCGTCAGGCCTCCTTGGTGAGTGCGAGGAAGGCGTCCTCCAGGTCGGCCCCGTGGAGCTGGAGGTCGCGGATGTCGAGGGTGGTCTTGCGATACAGCGCGGCGACGGTGGCGTCGAGGTCGGTCGTGCGCAGCGTGACGCGGCCGCCCTGGAGTTCCACTCCGGTCGTCCCCGGCAGCGCGTCGAGCCCGGCGACCGGCTGCTCGCCGAGCAGGAAGCTCACCGCCTGGTCGGCGGCCCCGGCCTTGATCTCGGCGGCGCTGCCGTCGGCGACGACCCGGCCGCGCGCGATCACGACGACCCGGTCGGCGTTCTCGTCGGCCTCCTCCAGGTAGTGCGTGGCGAACAGGATCGTGCGGCCCTGCGCGGCGTACGCCCGCATGTTGTCCCAGAACGTACGGCGGGACTCGACGTCCATGGCCGCGGTCGGCTCGTCGAGCAGCAGCAGCCTCGGCCCGCCCGCGATCGCCAGCGCGAAGCGGACCCGCTGGGTCTGCCCGCCCGACAGCCGGTCGGCCCGGCGGCGGGCGATCTCGGTGAGGTCGGCGAGCCGGAGGATCTCCTGCAGCGGCAGCGGGTTCGGATAGAGCCTGCGGACGAACTCCACGGTCTCGGTGACGGTCAGCTCGGGGATCAGCGTGCCCTCCTGGAGCATCGCGCCGATCTCGCCGTTGGCGACCGCCGTCTCCGGCCGCTCGCCGAAGATCCGGATCTCGCCGGACGTGGGCCGCAGCAGGCCGAGCAGCATGTTGATCGAGGTGGACTTGCCGGCCCCGTTCGGCCCGAGGAGGGCGACCGTGGCGCCGGCCGGGACCTCGAGGTCGAGACCGTCGACCGCGAGCACGTCCCCGTATCTCTTGGTCACGTCGGTGAAGGCGATGGCGTTCATGCCCTCACGGTAAGGATCGGGCGGGTCCGGCCATCAGTGCCGCGTCTCCGTCCTTCGCGATGACATTTGTCATCCGCCGAGCCGCCGGACCGCCGGACCTCTGCCCGCCCGCGCAGCCGGCTTTCCTTCTCCGCGACATCCGGCCCTGGCTGCCGGACGATGTCCGCAGCGTGATAACCAGGAGAGATGCGCCGTATGGCGACCTTCCGAGGTCTCCGCCGGGTTCTCCAGGCGAGCCATTTCCTGGTGGTGATCCCGCTCGGGCTCATTGTGATCATCACGGCCCTCGACCTCGCGCTTCCGAGGAGCGTTCACCTGGGGCCGCTGCTCGTCGTCGCCCCCGCACTCACCGCGTCGTTCGCCGGCCCGTGGTGCACCGCGGTCATCGGGGCGCTGGCCATGGCCGCCGAAGTGGTGGACGGCCTGGGACAGGGCGTCCTTGGACGCTTCGAACACCACGTCGAGATGATCGCCCTGTTCGCGGTAACGGCCGTCGTGGTCGTCTTCCGCGCGATCCACGAACGGCACCAGGCTGTGCTCCACCAGGTGCGGTCGATCTCCGAGATCACCCAGCGCGTCCTGCTGCGACCGCTGCCCCGGCGGGTCGGCCCCTTGCGCATCGCGTCGATCTATCTGGCCGCGGCCGCTGAGGCGAAAATCGGTGGTGATCTGTACGCGGCCGCTCGGGCGGACAACGTCACCCGTCTTCTGATCGGTGACGTGCGGGGAAAGGGACTGGCCGCGATCAATGACGCGGCGGCGTCGCTCTGCGCTTTCCGCGAGGCGTCACACCGCCATCTGAGCCTCTCCACGTTGATCACGCGGATGGAGACCAGCATCTGCCAGAACCTCACTGAGCGCGCCGAGACCGATCCGGACGTCCAGGAGTGCTTCGTCACCGCGGCCGTCGTCGAGATCCCGGACACCGAACCGACGGTGAACGTGATCGCCTGCGGCCACCCGCCGCCGCTCCTCCTCCGCGGGAACCGCGTGCTGACCCTGCAGCCCGACCAGGTCGGTCCCCCGTTGGGGCTCGAACTGCTGAAGGCGTCCGAACCCCGGCCGGCTACCTACCCCTTCGGACCCGGCGACGTCCTCCTGCTGTACACCGACGGCGTCATCGAGGCCCGCGACCGTACCGGCGAGTTCTTCGATCTCCCCGCACGCCTGGGCGAACGGGCCGGCGACGACGTCGACACCCTCGTCGAACGGATCCGCGAGCACCTGTTCCTCCACGTGGACGGCCGGCCCGACGACGACACCGTCATGATCGCGATCGAGCGCCTGCCGGCGCCGGGCCCCTGAGCCGCGGGCGCCGCCGGGGAGGTCAGAGGCGGCAGGCGTAGATGTCGGTGACCAGGATCGCCTTCGCGCCGAGGTCCCAGAGCTGGTCCATCACCTGCTGGTGGCCCTTGCGCCGGACCATCGCCCGTACGGCCACCCATCCCTCGCGGTGCAGCGGGGAGACGGTCGGCCCCTCCATGCCCGGGGTGATGGCGATGGCCTCGTCGATGCGCTCGGCCCGGATGTCATAGTCGATCATCACGAAGTCGCGGGCCACGAGCACGCCCTGCAGGCGGCGGATGAGCTGCTGGAACCCGTTGGCCTCTGGGGCCCCGGCCCGCTTGATCAAAATGGCCTCGGAGTGCGCGATCGGCTCCCCGAACACCTCCAGGCCGACGTTGCGCAGCGTCGTGCCGGTCTCCACCACGTCCGCGACCGCGTCGGCGACGCCGAGCCTTATCGCCGTCTCGACCGCGCCGTCGAGTTTGATGACCCGGGCGTCCACCCCCTGGTCGGCGAGGTACTTGCCGAGCAGCCCGGCGTACGAAGTGGCGATGCGCAGGCCGGACAGACCGGCGACGCCCGAGTAGGCGCCGGGCGTGGACGCGAAGCGGAACGTCGACCGGCCGAAGCCGAGCGGCATGATCTCCTCGGCGGGGGCGCCGGAGTCGAAGAGCATGTCGCGCCCGGTGATCCCGGCGTCCAGGGTGCCCTCGCCGACGTAGACCGCGATGTCGCGGGGGCGCAGGAAGAACAGCTCGCAGGAGTTGTCGGAGTCGACGACCACGAGCTCCTTGCTGTCCCTGCGCTGGCGGTAGCCCGCCTCCTTGAGCATGGTCTGGGCGGCCTCGGAGAGCGCGCCCTTGTTCGGTACGGCGATGCGCAGCATGAGTGGGAGATCCTTTCAAGCGGAGCGAGGTGGTCGAGATCCGGGGCCGCCGCGGCGGCTACAGATGCTTGTAGACCTCGTCCAGCCCGATCCCGCGAGCCAGCATCAGCACCTGGACGTGGTAGAGCAGCTGGGAGATCTCCTCGGCCGCCCGGTCCGCCGACTCGTGCTCGGCCGCCATCCAGCTCTCCGCGGCCTCCTCCACGACCTTCTTGCCGATGGCATGGACGCCGGCGTCCAGGGCGGCCACGGTGCCGGACCCCGCGGGCCTGGTGCGCGCCTTCTCTGCCAGCTCGGCGTACAGCTCTTCGAAGGTCTTCATGGTCTCTCTCGGGTCGTGGGCCTAAGTCGTGTCCAGGGTATCGGGCCCCAGGGTAGTCGCGGGGGCGGGCGGCCGCGCCCCGCGTCCACCCTGCGAGATCGAGCCCTCTGAGATCGGACCCCGCGAGATCGGGCTCAGCCGAGAATCTTCCTGGCCAGTCTCAGCTGCTCGAGCGCCTGCTGCGACTCACCGCCCTCATGGCCGTTGAACGGCCAGACCGTGATGTCCTTGGGTCCCGCGTAGTGGTTGTACGCCCCGAACACGGTCGAGGGCGGGGTGACGCCGTCGCGCAGGGCGACGGAGAACCGGGCGGGCGTACGGGCCCGTGCCGCGAAGTGCAGGCCGTCGAAGTAGTCGAGGGTCGCGAAGATCTCCTCGACCCGGGTCCTGTGGATGCCGCAGAACCGGCCCAGCTCGCCGTACGGGTCCTCGTCGGTGATCTCGACCGCGCGCCGGATGTCGCACATGAATGGCACGTTGACGAACGCGTAGGCGAGGTCCGGCACGAGCGCGGCGGCGGCCAGCGCCATGCCGCCGCCCTGGCTGCCGCCGGTCACCACGACGCGATCGGCGTCCACGCGGGGGTGCGACCTGGCCGCCTCGATCGCGCGTACGACGTCGGTGTAGAGCCGCCGGTAGTAGTAGTCGTCCCGGTCGAACACGCCCTGGGTGAGCTTGCCGGGGATCTGCGCGCCGTTGCCGCCGACGGGGTCGGGAGTGTCGCCGGAGCGCCAGGTGCCGCCCTGTCCGCGGGTGTCCATCACGAACGTCGCGTATCCGGCGGCCGGCCACAGCAGCCAGTCGTGCGGCCGGCCCCGGCCGCCGCCGTACCCGATGAACTCCACCACACACGGCAGCGGCCCCGGCGCGCCCGCCGGCGCGACGAACCATCCCTTTATCGGATGCCCGCCGAACCCCGCGAACGTCACGTCGGCCACGTCCATCAGCGCGAGTTCGGCCTCGTACGGCTCGAAGACGGGGTTCAGGCCGTGCGCACGGGCCTCGGCCAGTGTGCGGTCCCAGAAGGCGTCGAAATCGGCGGGCTCCCGGCGCTCGGGCAGGTACGCGCGCAACTGGTCGAGAGGCATGTCGACGAACATGGGGAACTCCCGTGGGTGATCGGCCTGGCTCGGGTTACGCCGCAAGGGTACACAAGTGCCTTGTTTCAGACCTCTGACCCGGTTAAGGGCGGTACACCACTGCTCTCTCTATTGCCGAGAACACTTCTGACCTGCAAGTAAGCCCCCATAACGGCGCGATGTCCGCATTGACGGAATGAAACACCCCCTTGAAACTAATCCGGTTTAGTGCTGGACTCTGCACCAATTCGAAGCGGGGGTGCGCCGCACCGGCACGGTCTCGCGGCGGGCCGCCTCTCGGGGGGCACGACATGTCAGTCGATCACTTTCCGTAGAGATCGGAGACGTTCATGCGACGAACGACGGCGGCCACCTGCGCCGCCCTGATCGCCGCCCTCGGCGCCGGCTGCGCGACAAGCGGCACGTCGGAGACCAAGCAGGCGGACGCGAACGCCCCCGCCGCCATCACGTGGTGGTCCACCGGGGGCGACGACGAGAGCGCGGCCTTCCAGAAGGCCGCCGACCTGTACACGAAGTCGCACCCCAATGTGACGATCAAGGTGCAGACGCTCGCCTGGGACGACGCGTACGCCAAGCTGCTCGCGGCCTCGACCAGCCGCAGCGGGCCCGACATCATCTCCGGCGGCATGACCTGGACCATCCAGTTCGGCCTGCGCGGCGGCATGGTGGACCTGCGCAAATACGGCGTCGAGCAACTCCAGGCCCAGGCGCAGCCCGCCCAGTGGAAGTCGGCCGTCTCCCCCGACGGCACCATTTACGGCATTCCGCTCGACATGTCCACCGAGGCGCTCTACTACCGGACCGACCTGCTGGACAAGGCGGGCATCAAGGAGCCGCCCAAGACCTGGGACGAGCTGACCGCCGACATCGAGCAGCTCAAGAAGTCGGGGGTCAAGACGCCGTTCAGCATCGACTGGGGCAACCTCGACTGGATCGGCTACTTCAACTTCCTCTACCAGGCCGGCGGCAGCTTCTACACGCCGGACTGCAAGCCCTCGCTGAACACCCCGCAGGCCGAGCGGGCGCTGTCGTACTGGATCGACCTGCACCGCAAGTACGGCGCGCCCACCGACACGATCACCACCTCCGACGCGCTGGGCACGGGCACCGCGATGGTCTACGGCGGCAACTGGAACGCCCTCGCCATCGACACCAGCAAGCCCGAGCTGAAGGGCAAGTGGGCGATCGCCCCCCTGCCGGCCGGCCCGGCGGCGCCCACGGCCTTCATCGGCGGCCGGGCCGTCGGGGTCACCTCCTACAGCAAGCACATCCAGCAGGCGGCGGACTTCGTCAAGTACCTCTACACCGACGAGGCCGTCGACGCGGTGACGGCGGAGTCGAAGGCCCGCAACGTCGCCTACGTCCCGCCCCGCCCGGACAAGGTCGCCGACTCCCCGTTCACGCCGGAGCACTCCGCGGTGTTCGCGGAGATCATCAAGACCGGCGCGGCGGCGCCCGGGTGTCCCGGCTGGGACGAGAGCGCGTCCGACGTGGCCAAGCAGTTCCAGGCCGCGATCCTCGGCAAGGCCGACGTGAAGACGGCCCTGGCCGAGGCCGCCAAGGTCATGGAGCGCAACGCCGGATAGCCGGGACGGCCGTGGCTCGCCGGTGACGCCTGACCCCTCACCGGCCGCGGCTTCCGTCCTCCACACCCGCCCGGGCCGGTGACACCTGACCTCTCACCGGCCCGGGTCCGCCCACGGTTTCCCTCCGACTGGAAACGACCCGACTGGAGACGACATGGCAATTCACGCCGCCGCGCCCCGGCGACGATGGCGCCGCTACGGCACCTCCTACCTGATGCTGCTGCCGTTCCTCGGCCTGTTCGCCGGTTTCCTGGTCTGGCCGCTGGCCAACTCGCTCTACCTCAGCTTCACGAAGTTCGACGGCGTGAACGCCCCGGAGTTCGAGGGGCTGGAGAACTTCCGGCATCTATTGTTCGACGACGACCGGTTCCGGCACGCCCTCGGCAACACGTTCCTGTACGTCGTGGCGTCCGTCGGGATCGGCACACTGCTGTCGCTCGGCCTCGCGCTGGCCTTCAGCGGATCGAGCTGGCCCCATCGCATCATGCGGACGATCTTCTTCCTGCCCTCGGTGACCTCGTCGATCGCGCTCATGCTGCTCTGGAAGTGGATTTTCAATCCGGGCGACTTCGGCCTGGCCAACACCGTCGCGAGCTGGTTCGGCGGCAGGGCCGTCGAATGGCTGGCCACCCCCGGGCTCACGATCCCGATCCTCGTGCTCATGTCGGTGTGGGGCGGGATGGGCTACGGCATGGTCCTGTACGTCGCCGGGCTCAACACGATCCCGCAGGAGTACTACGAGGCGGCCCGCATCGACGGCGCCGGCACCTGGCAGCAGTTCCGCCGGGTGACGCTGCCGCTGCTGCGCCCGGTCACCACCTACGTGGTCGTGACCGGTCTCATCGGGGCCTTCCAGGTCTTCGAAGCCGTCTACATCGTGTTCCGGGGCACCAACAACATCGGCGGTGTGCTCGACTCCGGCCTGATGATCGTGCCCTACCTCTACGACCAGGGCTTCACGCATTTCAAGCTCGGTTACGCATCGGCGATCGCGTGGGTGCTCTTCCTGATCATCTTCGCCCTCAGCATGGTCAACCTCCGCATCGGCCGCGCCCTGAAGGAGCTGTGATGGCCGTCGCCCCCACGACCGCACCGATCGTCACCGGCCCCGCCGCGCCCCGGCGGGCGCCTGCCGGGGCGCGCACCACCTGGCGGAACCACCTGCTGCGCCTGCCGTTCTACCTGCTGTCGCTCACCATGGTCGCGCCGTTCTACTGGATGCTGATCACGGTGTTCAAGCCGGTGACGGAGTTGAACCGGCAACCCCCGTCGTTCGTGCCCGAGCATCCCACGCTGAGCAACTTCTACGACCCCGGCTACTCCCCCGCCCGGGTCAACCCGGGCCACCTCCAGGGCATCTTCCAGCGGTTCCAGGTGGACTTCGGGTTCGCCCGTTTCATGTTCAACAGTCTGGTGATCACCGTCGCGATCACGGCCGGGTCGCTGCTGATCGCCTCGCTGGCGGCGTACGTGATCACCAAGCACCGCGTGCCGGGGCGACGGCTCATCTTCCTGCTGATCGTCGCCTCGATGATGGTGCCCTGGCAGACCACCCTGGTGCCGAACTACGTCATCATGCGCAACCTGGGCTGGCTGGACACCTACCAGGGCTACATCGTCCCGGCGCTGGCCAAGGCGTTCGTGCTGTTCTTCCTGGTGCAGTTCCTCCACTCGATCCCGGACGAGCTCATCCAGGCCGCCCGGGTCGACGGCGCCGGAGAGTGGCGCATCTGGTGGCGGATCGTGCTGCCGCTGCTGCGCCCGGCCCTCGCCGCGATGTCGATCTTCATCGTGCTCGCGGAGTGGAACAACTTCCTCTGGCCGCTGATCATCGTGCAGAGCGACGAGATGGCGAACATCCCTGTCGCGCTGGCCCGACTCAACTCCTACTTCACGGGCGCGCAGCACCAGGGGGCGATCATGGCGGGCGGCATGCTCGCCTCCCTGCCGTCGATCGCCTTCTTCCTCGCCTTCCAGCGCTACTTCACCCGGGGGATCGTGCTGAGCGGCATCAAGGGCTGAGTGGTCTCACGGGCTGAGCGGTCTCACGGGCGGAACGGCGGACGCGCCGGGGGAGGCGTTCCAGGCAGCGGCTCGGGCCACCTCCTCCGGGTGCGTCAGCTGGGGGTGGTGGCCCGCGCCGTCGACGACCGTCACGGTGGCCCGTGGAAGAGCGTCGGCGAAGGCTCGTCCTTCCGGGCTGAGCGGGTCGTGGGAGCCCACGACGACGTGCACGTGCCCGGGGTACCGCGCCAGCTCGGCCCGCAGCCTCGCCCGCCACCGCGGTGACGCCGTGGCCGCCAGGAGGCGGGCGGCGGTGGCGGCTGCGCCGCGGCGCAGATCCGCCACGCTCGATTCGAGGGCGGGCGCGTGGGCCGGATCCCCCGTGAGCCGCTCGGCCAGCGCGTGGGAGGACACCCGGCCGAGGTACCGGCGGGCCAGGAGCCGGGGGATGGGAGCGGGGCGTGCCTGGAGGAAGAACGGCGCCACGAGCGTGAGCCGGTCCACCGCGCCGGGATGGGCGGCCGCCGCCTCGACCGCGGCCGCGGCGCCGATGGAGTGACCGATCAGGTGACGCGCGCCGGTCTCGGTCACGAGGGCGGCCAGCCACGACGGCCAGTCGTCGTGGTGTCCCGCGCTCATTCCGAGCCCCGGCAGGTCGGCGGCGCGGGCGCGGCCCATCGCCGCGACGACCGGCGCCCATGTGTCGGCGTTGACCGGCAGTCCCGGCAGCACCACCGTGGGCGCGCCCGGTTCGCCGGTCTCGAACGTCCGTACCCCGCCCGGGTGGGTGAACCGCCTGCCGCGGGCCGGAGCGTCCCCGAAGCGGCTCGCCGCCAGGTCGTCGGCCCAGCGGCGGATCGTCGTGACGGTGTCCGGCATGACCAGCCCGTGACGGGCGGCGAAGGCCCGCGCCGAACCGGTGGGATAGCGGTCGCCCGACAGGAACGTCAGCGTCTCGGGATCGGCCTTCGTGAGCCGGCGGGGCAGGCGCTTGACCAGTGCCACCGGAACCCGCACACGGGGCGCCTTGACCCGGTAGTGCTCCGCGACGAGCGCGAGCAGGCCGGGCAGCGCGGGCGTCTCGTCGTCCAGCAGCCAGTAGGAGGCGCGCTCGGCGGTCCCGTCGACCGGCAGCAGGGTCATGAACCGGGCGAGATAGTCGACCGCCACGACGGGCACGAACGTCCGCGCGTCCCCGGGAATCGCCGGGAGACCGCCCTGCCAGAGGTCGCGCAGGGTCGTCGCGAGCCCGAGATACTGACCGGCCTCGCCGGTGGCGCTGTCGCCGATCACGCTGGCGGGGTTGACGATCGACCAGGGCACGCCCAGCCGCTCCGCCTCGGCCTGGAAGACGGCGTCCGCCTCCGCCTTGGACGCCTCGTACGCGCCCAGAGTGCGGTAGGCCTCCCGCCGCCGTTCCTCGGTCCAGGGACGGGGATCCTGTCCGCCCACGCGGTATCCCGAGACGTGGACGAGGCGGCGCAGACGCGGCAGCCGCGCCGCGAAGGCGACGACCGCGCGGACACTCCCGACGTTGGCACGGCGGGCCTCGTCCGCCGGCATGCCGAACCGGTAGGCGCCGGCGCAGTTGTAGATCTCCGTCACACCGTCGCACTCGCCCTCGATCGGCGACGGCCCGGTGAAATCGACCCGCAGGTCCGCCGGGGGTTCGTCGTGCCCGTGCTCGGCGAGCCAGTGGGCGAGCCTCCGGAAGGACTCGTGGCTCCGGCTGGCCGTGCTCACCCGGACGCCGGCCCGGCCGAGTGCGAGAACCAGGTGGCGTCCGACGAACCCGGTCGCCCCCAGGACCAGTGCGTGCCGGTCCGCGGCGCTCACGGCGACACCCCCGTGCCCGTGCCGCTGTGGCCCTGCCGCTGCACCGGTTCGGGCACCGGCGTCACAAGCCGCGCGCCGATCCCGGTTGTTGTTCCGATCACGAGGACACAATAGACCGGTCTATATAGTTAGAGTCAAGCCAGTGCCCTGAAGCACGCTCGGGCGGGCGCCGGTTCCTCACGCCGTGCGAAGTAGAGGACGAGGCGACTGAGAACGAGGGCGTGGGACGGCACAATCGGCCCCACACGCCACCGGGCCGCCCATACGGACGGCCCGGTGGTGGAGAAACGTGAAAAACGGGGTGGATCAGCGGCCGGTGAAGCGGCGTCCGCGGCCGCCACGGCCGCCTTCGCCCGCGCCGTACCCGGCCTGCCCGCCGGCGTGGCCGCGGTGGTGACCGCCGCCCCGCCCTCCTCGGGACTCGCCGCGGCCGTCGGCGCGGCCGTCGCCGGCCCACGCCACACTCGGCCGCTCGCCCTGGTCGGACCACCTGCGCCGGGCCTCGCCCTCGCCGGGGCGGTCACCGGGGCGGTCGCCGCCGCGGGGACGGTCGCCGAAGCGCCGGGAACGGCCGCGCGGCTTGTCGTCGCGCGGCCTGTCATCCCGCCTGGGCCGCAGCGGCGCGCGCACGTCGGGCTCCCACACGGGCACGGACGCGCCGCTCGGCCGCCGGGCCCCGGCGATCTCGGCCAGGATCGGGTCGCCCGGCGCCACCCGGTGCCGTGACGCGGTGACCCCGGCCTTTCGGGTCATCGACTCGGTGGAGCGCCGCTCACTCGGCAGCACCAGCGTCAGCACCACGCCGCGCTCGCCCGCACGTGCCGTGCGGCCGCCCCGGTGCAGGTAGCTCTTGTGGTCGGCGGGCGGATCCACGTGCAGCACCAGGCTGACGTCGTCGACGTGGATGCCGCGTGCCGCGACGTCCGTGCACACGAGCACCCCGATGTCGCCCTGACGGAACCCGTCGAGGATGCGGGTGCGCTGGTTCTGCCGCTTGCCGCCGTGCAGGCCGCCCGCGCGGACGCCCGCCCGGGCGAGTTGCTTGACGATGCGGTCGACACCGTGCTGGGTGCGTACGAACATGATCGTACGGCCGCCCCGGTTGGCGATCTCCGCCGTCACGTCCGCCTTGTCGTCGCGCTGCACCTGGAGCAGGTGGTGCTCCATCGTCTCGACCGGGGAGGTGGCCGGGTCCAGCGAGTGGACCACCGGGTCGGTCAGGAAGCGCTGGACCAGCGTGTCCACATCGCCGTCGAGGGTCGCGGAGAACAGCAGACGCTGACCGTCGGCGGGCGTGCGGGCGAGCAGCGCGCTCACCACGGGGAGGAAGCCGAGGTCGCACATGTGGTCGGCCTCGTCGAGGACGGTGATCTCGATGTCGTCCAGCGCGCAGGCGCCCTGCTCGATCAGGTCGGTGAGGCGGCCGGGCGTGGCGACCACGATCTCGACCCCCCGGCGCAGGTCTTCGATCTGGCGGCCCATCGGCATGCCGCCGACGACCGTCCTGGTGCGCAACGACAGCCCCCGGCCGAGCGGCTCGATGGTGGCGGCCACCTGGAACGCGAGTTCGCGGGTCGGCACCAGGACGAGGGCGCGGGGCCGCCGCGGCGCCGCCTTCTCCCCCGCGAGCCTGGCCAGCGTGGGCAGGCCGAAGGCGAGGGTCTTGCCGGAGCCGGTCCGGCCACGGCCCAGGACGTCCATCCCGGCGAGGATGTCGGGAATCGCCGCACTCTGGATCGGGAACGGCGTGGTGATGCCCTGCCGGGCAAGCCCTGTCACGAGCGGTCTGGGCAGCCCCAGCGCCGCGAACTCGGCGGAGGTCGTCGTGCCCTCGCCAAGGTCAGAGATGGTCACGTAATCGTGCCTTTCGAAGAAAGACGTGCCGGAACACGCGGGCGCGTCACTTCTGCGAAAGGACGAGCCAGGTCAGGCACGGCAGGCGTGCCGTGCCAATAGGGCGGGCCGGAGACAGCGGCGGCCTGCGCCCGCAGATGCCGTGAGTATGCGTCCCGCAGATGTGCAGACCGCCGGGCGGCGGCTCTCACGGACGCCTTTCACTCACGTCGCAAAAGGAAGAGCAAAGAACAACTGTACGGCATTCCCGCACAACTCATCCCCGCCACCGCGCCGACCACCGTGATCGCGCAGCTTGGCGCAGACCACGCGGCCGGCCTGCGATCGAACCCGCCGTGATCGTGCAGTTTGCCGCACATCATGCTCGTGACCCGGGCACAAACACGCCGTGATCCTGCAGTTCATCGCAGCATTCCCTGTCCGGCCCGCATCTTCGCCCGTGCGACTGCACGATCACGAACAGGGTTCACCCAGGCAGGCCGGCGCAGGCGACTGCGACAAATTAAAAAATCACGGCAAGGGGTCGTTGCGGCGTGGGGAGGCGAAGGACGATCAGACGTTGAAGCCGAGCATCCTGAGCTGGTCGCGGCCCTCGTCGGTGATCTTGTCCGGGCCCCACGGCGGCAGCCACACCCAGTTGATGACCACGCTGGAGACCAGGTCGGCGAGCGCCGAGTTGGCCTGGTCCTCGATCACGTCGGTCAGCGGGCAGGCGGCGCTGGTCAGCGTCATGTCGATGGTGGCGATCGGCCGCTCACCCTCGCCGGCCGGGTCGAGGTTGACGCCGTACACGAGGCCGAGGTCCACCACGTTGATCCCCAGCTCGGGGTCCACGACGTCCTTCAGCGCCTCGAGCACGTCGTCGAGGGAGCTCTCCCCGTCGTAGGTTCCGGTCGCCGCCTCGGTCGCGGTTCCCGTCGGGGTCTCGGTCGGCTTGCTCACGTCGTCTCCTCACCTCGCGGCGCCCGCGGCGCGGCGCCGTACTTCCCAACACGGCGGAGGCCGCCGGTCATCCCTGGCTCCTCATGAGCGCGTCCTTGTAGGCCATCCAGGCCAGCAGCGCGCACTTGACGCGGGCGGGGAACTTCGCCACCCCGGCGAACGCCACCGCGTCGCCCAGCACGTCCTCGTCGGGCTCCACCTGACCCCTGCCCTGCATGAGCCGGGTGAACTCCTCCACCACCGACAGCGACTCCTCCACCGTGGAACCGGTGGCGAGCTCGTGCAGCACGGAGGCGGCGGCCTGGCTGATGGAGCAGCCCTGGCCGTCGTAGGACACGTCGAGCACCTTGCCGCCGTCGGCCACCTTCACCCGCAGCGTCAGCTCGTCGCCGCAGGTGGGGTTGACGTGGTGCACCTCCGCGTCGTACGGCTCACGCAGGCCCCGGCCCTGGGGATGCTTGTAGTGCTCCAGGATCAGCTCCTGGTACATGGATTCACCGATCATGGCTCAGCCGAACACCTTCTGCACGTGGTGGAGGCCGCGGACCAGTGCGTCGATCTCGGCCGTCGTGTTGTACAGGTAGAAAGACGCCCGCGTGGTCGCCGGAATTCCGAACCTGAGGTGGAGCGGCCGGGCGCAGTGATGACCTACCCGGACGGCGATCCCGTACACGTCGTCGAGGATCTGCCCCACGTCGTGCGGGTGGATCCCTTCGAGCGTGAACGAGATCGTGCCGCCGCGGGCGATGGGCGTGCGCGGGCCGATGATCCTGAGCCCGGGGACCTCCGGCAGCGCCTCCAGCGCGTACGCGACCAGCTCCTTCTCGTGCGCCTTGATCTGGTCCATGCCGACGGCGGTGAGGTAGTCGACCGCGGCGCCGAGGCCGATCGCCTCGACGATGGGCGGCGTCCCCGCCTCGAACTTGTGCGGCACCGGCGCGTACGTCGAGCGGTCCATCCAGACCGCCTCGATCATCTCGCCGCCGCCGAGGAACGGCGGCATGGCGTCGAGCAGCTCGCGGCGGCCCCACAGCACGCCGATGCCGGACGGCCCGGCCATCTTGTGGCCGGTGAACGCGACGAAGTCGACGCCCAGCCCGGTCACGTCAACGGGCTGGTGGGGCACCGACTGCGACGCGTCGAGCATCATCAGCGCGCCGACCTCGCGCACGCGGGCCAGGACCGGCGAGACCGAGTTGACCGTGCCGAGCACGTTCGACTGGTGGGCGATCGAGACGATCTTCGTGCGCTCGTTGACCAGCTCCTCCAGGCCGCCGATGTCGAGGCGGCCCTCGTCGGTCACGGGGAACCAGCGCAGCGTCGCGCCGGTCCGCTGCGCGAGCAGCTGCCACGGCACGATGTTGGAGTGGTGCTCCATCTCCGAGATGACGATCTCGTCGCCGGGGCCGAGCCGGAACCGCTCGTCCTCGCCGATGGGGTTGCCGAAGGCGTACGCCACGAGGTTGAGGGCCTCGGAGGCGTTCTTGGTGAAGACGATCTCGTCGCGCGACGGGGCCTGCACGAATGCGGCGATCTTGTCGCGCGCCGCCTCGTACGCCTCGGTCGACTCGCTGCCCAGCACGTGCAGCGCCCGGCCGACGTTGCCGTAGTGCCAGGTCAGGTGGTCGCGCATGGTCTCGACCACCTGGGTCGGCTTCTGGGAGGAGTTGCCGGAGTCGAGGTAGACCAGCGACCTGCCTCCGGGAAGTTCGCGGCCGAGGACCGGGAAGTCCTTCCTGATCCTCTCCACGTCGAAGCCGGGCGCACTCATCAGGCGGACGCCGCCTTCGCCGTGTACGCCTCGTAGCCCTCGGACTCCAGCTTGTCGGCCAGCTCGGGGCCGCCCTCCTCCACCACGCGCCCGCCGGCGAAGACGTGGACGAAGTCCGGCTTCACGTAGCGCAGGATGCGGGTGTAGTGGGTGATCAGCAGCACGCCGGTGTCACCGGAGGCGCGGAACCGGTTGATGCCCTCGGACACGACGCGCAGGGCGTCGACGTCGAGGCCGGAGTCGGTCTCGTCCAGCACCGCGATCTTGGGCTTGAGCAGCTCCAGCTGGAGGATCTCGTGGCGCTTCTTCTCGCCGCCGGAGAAGCCCTCGTTGGTGTTGCGCTGCGCGAAGGCCGGGTCGATGGACAGCGCCTCCATGCCCCCCTTCAGCTCCTTGGCGAAGTCGCGCAGCTTGGGCGCCTCGCCCCGGACCGCGGTGATCGCCGAACGCAGGAAGTTCGACACGGTGACGCCGGGGACCTCGACCGGGTACTGCATGGCCAGGAAGAGGCCGGCGCGGGCGCGCTCGTCCACCGACATCTCCAGCAGGTCCTCGCCGTCGAGCAGCACGGAACCGGAGGTGATGGTGTACTTCGGGTGACCGGCGACGGCGTACGCCAGCGTGGACTTGCCCGAGCCGTTGGGGCCCATGATGGCGTGCGTCTCACCGCTGCGGACCGTCAGGTCGACGCCGCGCAGGATCTCCTTGTCGCCCACGGCGACGTGCAGGTCACGAATCTCAAGAGTGGACACGAGTATTTACTCCTTCGAGAGCGAGACGTACACGTCGTCGCCTTCGATCTTGACACGGTAGACGTTGACGGGCCTGGTCGCGGGCGGCCCGGTGGGCTTGCCGCTGCGCAGGTCGAAACAGGAGCCGTGGAGCCAGCATTCCAGGGTGTGGTCGTAGACCTCGCCCTCGCTGAGCCGCACCTCGGCGTGGGAGCACACGTCGTGCAGGGCGAAGACCTCGCCGCCGGTCCTGACCAGGGCGACGGGCGTCTCACCGACCTCCAGGCCGATGACGCCGCCGTCGGGGATGTCCCCGACCTGGCAGACCTTCTCCCAGTGGGCGATCTCGGAGCTCATCGGGCCAGCTCCGCCTCGACCGCGGACAGGACGCGCTCGCGGATCTCCGGCACCTCGATCTTCTCCAGCAGCTGGGCGAAGAAGCCGTGGATGACCAGGCGGCGCGCCTCGTCGAACGGGATGCCGCGGGCCTGCAGGTAGAAGATGTGCTCGTCGTCGAGACGGCCGGAGGCGGACGCGTGTCCCGCTCCCGCGACCTCGCCGGTGAGGATCTCCAGGTTCGGCACCGAGTCGGCGCGGGCGCCGTCGGTGAGGATGAGGTTGCGGTTCAGCTCGTAGGTGTCGGTGCCCTCGGCCTCGGCCCGGATGATCACATCCCCGATCCAGACCGCGTGGGCGCCGTCGCCCTGCAGCGCGCCCTTGTAGGTCACGTTGCTGCGGCAGTTGGGCACGCTGTGGTCCACCAGCAGGCGGTGCTCCAGGTGCTGGCCCGCGTCAACGAAGTACAGCCCGGTCAGGTCGGCGTCGCCGCCGGGGGCGGTGTACGACACCGAGGGCGACAGCCGAACTAGGTCGCCGCCGAGGGTGACCACGAACGAGCGGAACGTCGCGTCCTTGCCGAGGCGCGCGTGGTGGTGGGAGACGTGCACGGCGTCGTCGTCCCAGTCCTGCAGGCTGACCACCTTGAGCGTCGCGCCCTCGGCCACGTCGAACTCGACGTTGTCGGCGTAGACGGCGCTGCCGCGGTGGTCCAGGACCAGCACGGCCTCGGCCATCGGCTCGACGGACACGAGGATGTGCCCGTACGCGGCCGCGCCGGCGCCGGACCCCCGCAGGTTGATCACGGTGGGCCGGGAGGCGGCCGTCATCTTCGGCACCGTGACGACGGTGGCCTTCTCGAACGACGAGTACGCCTGCGCGCTGACCCGGTCGGCCGGCGTGTAGGCCTTGCCGAGCCGGGCGTCGTCGCGGCCGACGGTCTCGACGCGCACCTCGGGCGCCGCCTCGACGTCCACCACGACGCCGCCGGTGACGGCGGCGGTGCCGTTGTGCAGCCCCTTCAGCCGCGACAGCGGCGTGAAGCGCCACTCCTCCTCGCGGCCCGTCGGCACCGGGAAGTCCGCCACGTCGTACGACGCCTTCTCATGCAGCGTCGACAGCGGTTTGGTCTCCAGGCCCATCAGCCGACCGCTCCTTCCATCTGCAGCTCGATCAGTCGGTTGAGCTCCAGGGCGTATTCCATGGGCAGCTCGCGGGCGATCGGCTCGACGAAGCCGCGCACGATCATGGCCATCGCCTCGTCCTCGCCGAGGCCGCGGCTCATCAGGTAGAACAGCTGGTCCTCCGACACCTTGGACACCGTGGCCTCGTGGCCCATCGACACGTCGTCCTCGCGGACGTCGACGTACGGGTAGGTGTCGGACCGGCTGATCTGGTCGACCAGCAGCGCGTCGCACTTGACGGTCGAGGCCGAGCCGGCCGCGCCCTCGTCGATCTGCACCAGGCCGCGGTAGGACGTGCGGCCGCCGCCGCGCGCGACGGACTTGGAGATGATCGTCGAGGAGGTCTTCGGCGCGAGGTGCACCATCTTGGCGCCCGCGTCCTGGTGCTGGCCCTCGCCCGCGAAGGCGACCGACAGCGTCTCGCCCTTGGCGTGCTCGCCCATGAGGTAGACGGCCGGGTACTTCATCGTGACCTTGGAGCCGATGTTGCCGTCGATCCACTCCATGGTCGCGCCCTCGTACGCCACGGCGCGCTTGGTGACCAGGTTGTAGACGTTGTTCGACCAGTTCTGGATCGTCGTGTAACGGCAGCGGGCGCCCTTCTTCACGACGATCTCGACGACCGCCGAGTGCAGCGAGTCGGACGAGTAGATCGGCGCGGTGCAGCCCTCGACGTAGTGGACGTAGGAGTTCTCGTCCACGACGATCAGCGTCCGCTCGAACTGGCCCATGTTCTCGGTGTTGATCCGGAAGTAGGCCTGCAGCGGGATCTCGACGTTCACGTTCGGCGGCACGTAGATGAACGAGCCACCGGACCACACGGAGGTGTTGAGCGCGGCGAACTTGTTGTCGCCGACCGGGATCACCGTGCCGAAGTACTCCTTGAAGAGCTCCTCGTGCTCGCGCAGGCCGGTGTCGGTGTCGACGAAAATGACGCCCTTCTCCTCGAGGTCCTCACGGATCTTGTGGTAGACGACCTCGGACTCGTACTGGGCGGCGACACCGGCGATGAGGCGCTGCTTCTCCGCCTCCGGGATGCCGAGCTTGTCGTAGGTGTTCTTGATGTCCGGGGGCAGCTCGTCCCAGGAGGCGGCCTGCTTCTCGGTGGAGCGGACGAAGTACTTGATGTTGTCGAAGTCGATGCCCGTGAGGTCGGAGCCCCAGGTCGGCAGCGGCTTCTTCTCGAACAGCCGAAGGCCCTTGAGGCGCAGGTCGAGCATCCACTCCGGCTCGTTCTTGAGCGCGGAGATGTTGCGGACGACCTCTTCGGACAGCCCACGACGGGCCGTGGCCCCCGCCACGTCCGTGTCGGCCCAGCCGAACTTGTAATTCCCGAGGCCTTCCAGCTCCGGGCGGTCGGTGACAGTCACCTTCCGGACTCCTTGCTCGTCGATGTACTCGAAAGATCTGCGGTCGATAGATCGGCACGCGCGTGCCGTGCGGCGAGCGCGTGTGAACTCACATGGGTGGTGCAGACCCCGTCGCCGTTGGCGATCGTGGCCAGCCGCTGCACCGGGGTGCCGAGCAGCCGGGCGAACGCCTCGGTCTCCGCCTCGCACAGCTGCGGGAACTGTGCCGCGACGTGCGCGACCGGGCAGTGGTGCTGGCACAGCTGCTCGCCGCCCTTGCCGGTGGCGGACGCCGACGCCGCGTAACCCTCCGCGGACAGCGCCTCGGCCAGCACCCGGATCCGCTGCTCGGCCGGGACCTCGCGCATCAGCGCCTCGAGCCGGCCGACCAGCCCGGACACCTGCGCCCGCGCGAACTCCGACACCGCCTCGCCGCCCAGACGCTCGGCCAGGAAGCGCAGCGCGCTGCCGGCGAGGTCGTCGTAGGCGTGGACGAAGGCGCTGCGGCCCGCGTCGGTGATGGCGAACATCTTCGCCGGCCTGCCGCGCCCTCGCTGGCCGCGCGGGCGGGCCGTACGGGGTTCTATCATGCCTTCGGCCAGCAGCGCGTCGAGGTGACGGCGCACCGCGGCCGGCGTCAGCCCGAGCCGCTCGCCGAGCGCGGCGGCGGTCACCGGGCCGTGCTCCAGGATGAGCCGCGCCACCCTGGCGCGGGTCCCGCGCTCGGCACCGATGTCCTTGTTGACGACGTCCCTGTGCGCAGGGGATGCCGGAACGGGCCGCGTCACCACGGCCTTCTCGGCGTCCTGCTTCCCCTGCACGTATTTCACAACATCAGTGTGCCGTAATTCCTTCCCTGGCGACAAACCCAAGGTGAGGTCGATGGGGATGCAATTTCTCACGCAGGCAAGGCTTACCTAACCTGGCCTGACGACAGTTTTCCGCATCCTTTACCGCCATGGGCTGGAATAGCGGCACTCGCCGACGAGGGCGCGCTCGCCGCTCCCTAGACTCGATGCCGTCGGCGATTGACCAGAGCGACCGCGTCCGGCCGGCTCTGGCGGTCGATCCTGCGAGGGGAGGCCGGTGGGAGTGCCGGGGGTTGGCAGCACGCCTGAGGGCACGCTCGGCGGCGCGGACGACGGCGCGCCCGCGGTCGAGATCGACGGGCTGGTCAAGCGCTACGGGAGCACCACCGCCGTCGACGGGCTGACCCTCGCCTGCGCCCGGGGCGCCGTGACGGCGATCCTCGGGCCCAACGGCGCCGGCAAGACCTCCACGATCGAGATCTGCGAGGGCTTCCGCCGGCCGGACGGCGGGACCGTGCGCGTGCTCGGCCTCGACCCGGCCGACCCCGCGCTCAGGCCGCGCCTGGGAATCATGCCGCAGACCGGTGGGGTCCCTCCCGCCGCCCGTGCGGGCGAGTGGCTGCGGGTGGTCTCCCGGTTCTACGCCCACCCGCTCGACCCCGGCGCCCTGCTCCGCGTGCTCGGCCTGACCGGCCACACGCGTACGCCGTACCGGCGGTTGTCGGGCGGCCAGCAGCAGCGCCTGTCGCTCGCGGCGGCGGTGATCGGGCGGCCCGAACTGGTCTTCCTCGACGAGCCGACCGCCGGGCTCGACCCGCAGGCCCGGCACGCCTGCTGGGACCTGGTCGCCGCGCTGCGCGCCGCCGGAGTGTCGGTGGTGCTGACCACCCACCAGATGGACGAGGCCGAGAAGCTCTCCGACCACATCGTGGTCATCGACCACGGCCGGGTGGTGGCCGAGGGAACGCCCGAGTCGCTCACCGGCGCGGAACGCCAGCTCAGGTTCCGCGCGCGTCCGGGTCTCGACCTGGAGGAACTGCTGGTGGCGCTGCCGCCGGGCAGCGCCGCCAAGGAGTCGCCCTCGGGCCACTACATCATCGAGGGCCAGGTCGGCCCGCAACTGCTCGCGACCGTCACCGCCTGGTGCGCCACCGAGGGCGTGACCACCGAGGACCTGCGCATCGAGCGGCGCACGCTGGAGGACGTCTTCCTCGAACTGACCGGCAGGGAGCTGCGTTGAGCACGATCGCCACGCTGGACCTGACGCCGCGGCCGGGGGCCGCGCCGCTGCGCCGGATGGTCTTCGCCCAGGCGGGCGCGGAGATCCGGGCCACGCTGCGCAACGGCGAGCAGCTCCTGCTCACGATGATCATCCCGATCCTGCTGCTCGTCGGTTTCTCCACGGCCCCGCTGGTTGACGTCGGCGGCGGCCCGCGCGTCGACTTCGTCGCCCCCGGCATCCTCGCGCTGGCGGTCATGTCGACCGCGTTCACCGGGCAGGCGATCGCCACCGGCTTCGAGCGCAGGTACGGCGTGCTCAAACGCCTGGGCGCGACCCCGCTGTCGCGGACCGGCCTGCTGCTGGCCAAGACCGCCGCGGTCGTCGCCGTGGAGGCGTTGCAGGTCGTGGTGATCGTCGTGGTGGCGCTGGCGCTCGGCTGGTCGCCGCACGGCGACCCGCTGTGGGCCGTGCCGCTCCTGCTGCTGGGCACGGCGGCCTTCAGCGGCCTCGGCCTGCTCATGGCCGGCACGCTGCGGGCCGAGGCCACGCTGGCCGGGGCCAACCTCGTCTACCTGGTGCTGCTCGGACTCGGCGGCGTGCTGTTCCCGCTGGACAGGTTCCCCGCCGGGGTGCAGCACGTGCTCGGGCTGCTGCCGATCAGCGCGCTCACCTCCGGCCTGCGGACCGCCTTCAGCGCGGGCGGGGGCTTCCCCGGCGGCGCGCTGCTCGTGCTGCTGTGCTGGACGGTGGCCGCGCTCGCCCTGGCCGCCCGTACGTTCCGCTGGGAGTGACACGGGGCCGCTGGGAATGGCACGGTGCCGCCCGAAGTGACGCCGGGGGCCCGCACCGGAGATCTCACGGCCACGCATATGATTGCGGGCATTGTTCGTGATCAATGGCAATTTGTGGGGTCGCCGGCATGACCGCTGAATCCCTTCCGGGGGCCGAGCCGTACCGGATGAGGCCGTCGCCGGGCAGGGCGCTCCGGGCCGCGTCGAACGCGATACCGCCGCCGGGGCTGGTGCTGCTGGGCATCCTGTCGGTCCAGGTGGGCGCGGGCCTGGCCAAGAACCTGTTCACACAGCTGCCTCCTTCGGCCGTGGTCTTCCTGCGCATCGCGACCGGCGCCGTCATGCTGCTGGCCGTCGCCCGGCCCAAGGTACGCGGGCTGTCGCGCCGCGACCTCGCCGTCGGCCTCGCGTTCGGGCTCAGCCTCGGCCTGATGAACCTGTCGTTCTACGAGGCCCTCGCCCGGCTGCCGATCGGGATCGCGGTGGCCATCGAGTTCATCGGGCCGCTCACCCTGGCCGTGGTGTCCTCCCGCCGCCGGCTCGACCTGCTGTGGGTGGCGCTGGCCGCCGCGGGCGTGATCCTGCTCGCCCCCTGGGGAGGAGCGGGGACCGCGAGCTGGGTCGGCATCGGGTTCGCGGCGCTGGCGGGAACGTGCTGGGCCGCCTACATCGTGTTCTCCGCGGCCACGGGCACCCGCTTCCCCGGCGCGAGCGGGCTGTCGTTCGCCATGATCGTGTCCACGGTCGTCGTCGCGCCCATCGGCGTCACCGCGGGCGGGAGCGACCTGCTGCGGCCCGAGATCCTGCTGATCGGCGCGGGGGTCGGCCTGCTCTCCTCGGTCATCCCCTACTCACTGGAACTCGAGGCCCTGCGCCGGATGCCCAAGCGGGTCTTCGGCATCCTGATGAGCCTGGAGCCCGCCGCCGCCGCGCTCGTCGGCCTGTTCGTCCTGGGCGAGGTGCTCCAGCTCCGCGAGTGGGCCGCGATCGGCTGCGTCGTCGTCGCCTCCATCGGCGCCACCCGCGCCGGCGGCGGCTGAGCCGTACCGCTCAGGCCGGGGCGGACCGGCCGACCAGATCGTCCGCACATGCCGGAGATGGTGGTTCATCAGGCTCTCGGCCGCCCCGGCGTCGCCGCGTACGACGGCGTCGAGGAGGTCGAGGTGTTCGCGTGCCGAGGCCGCCAGCATCCGGGCGTCGGGCAGCCCGCGCAGGCCGTAGAGCCGGGCCCGGGCCCGCAGGTCCCTGACGGTCCCGACCAGCCGGGCGTTGCCCGACAGGGCCAGCAGCCCGAGATGGAACCTCTGGTCGGCGGCAACGTAGGCGAGCAGATCGCCCCTTCCGGCGGCCGAGACGATCTCCTCGGCGATCGGGCGCAGCTCCTCCGCCTCCACGGCCCGGCGCTCCCGCGCGAGCCGGGCCACCGTGGGCACCTCGAGCAGCCGCCTGATCTCGATGATCTCGTCGAGGTCGCGCTCGGACACCTCCGCGACCCGGAAGCCCTTGTTGCGCAGGGCCTCGAACAGGCCCTCCTTGGCGAGATCGAGCATCGCCTCGCGCACCGGTGTGGCGGAGACCCCGAATCTGGCCGCCAGCGCGGGGGCCGAATAGACGACACCGGGCCGCATCTCCCCGGCCACCAGCGCGTCGCGCAGCGCCTGCGCCACCTGCTCGCGAAGGTTTCGCCGTGCTCCGCCGCCCGGCCCGCGGAGGTCGTCACGCGTGCGGCCCCCCGGGCCGTCCCACGTCCCGCCCATCGACCGGCCACCGCCCTCCTCGGTTCCGTACGGCCGATCGTACCGGCCGGTCCCGATGTGACGATCAAGGCGTACGGCGCGCGGCCTCGCCGGACGGCGCGCGGGCCGGGGAGGGGACCACCCACAGGGCCGCCTACGATGAATTCCGTGAATCCCACGACTGACCGGATCCGCGGCACGCTGCTCGCCTTCTACCGCTCGTTCATGTCCCCCACGGGCGAGTCGATGCGGCGGTGGGCCCTGGCGGCGATCGTGGTCAACGTCGGCATCACCGTCACCGGCGCCGCCGTCCGCGTCACCGGCTCCGGCCTCGGCTGCCCGACCTGGCCCCGCTGCACGCCGGACAGCTTCGTGCCCGCGAGGATCGACACGCACGCGCCGGTCAACATGGCGATCGAGTTCGGCAACCGGCTGCTGGCGTTCCTCGTGCTCGCGGTCGCGGTCGCGTGTGTGATCGCCGCCTGGAAGCTGTCGCGGGGCGAACGCGGCCGGCCGGTCCTGCTGCGGCTCGCGCTGGTGCAGCCGGTCGGCGTCGTCGTCCAGGCCCTCTGGGGCGGGGTCGTGGTCCGCACGATGCTCAACCCGGTGACCGTCAGCGTCCACTTCCTGCTGTCCATCGGCATGATCGCCGCCGCCGTCGTGCTGTTCGCCCGGGCCGGCGAGGGCGACGCCCCTCCCGAGCGGGTGGTCCACAGGGACATCCGCACGCTCGGATACGTGCTCGCCGCGGCCACCCTCACGCTGCTGCTGGCCGGGATGGTGGTGACCGGCACCGGGCCGCACTCGGGAGACGAGGCGGCCTCCCGTTTCGGCTTCGACATCCAGAGCGTGGTGCGGCTGCACACCGACATCGCCTACGTCGTCGTCGGGCTGACGTTCGCCCTCCTGTTCGCCCTCCACGTCACCGGCTCCCCCGGCCGGGCCCGGCGCGCCGCGCTCGTGCTGCTCGGAGTGGAGCTGTCCCAGGGCGTGGTCGGGTACGTGCAGTACTTCCTGGCCGTCCCCGCGGCCCTGGTGCTCCTGCACGTGCTGGGAGCGACGCTCGTGTGGGTCTGCGCGCTGCGCGTCGTGTTCCGGCTGCGGACCCGGGGCCCGGTGCCCGCCCTCGCTCCCGAGCAGCCGGAGCTCCACCACGCGGGGGTGTGACCCCAGGTGGAGGGATCGCCGGGCTCCTCCTCGCTCAAGGGCGTCCTGTCGTGGGCCGTCCGCCCCTGGACCTGGTCGCGTACGGCCCTGCGCCGGGGTTTCCAGTGCCTGGTCGCCCTGAGCGTGCTGCCGCTGGCGCCGATGACCTGGGTCTGGCTGACCAGCGCCGCCCACCGGGTGACGGCCGAGCCGGGCACGCGCTGGACCGCCGAGGTGCCCGCGATGCCGGCCGCGCTCGTGCTGGGCGCGGGCGTCCTGCGCGGCCGGCCGAGCCCGATGCTGCGCGCCCGGCTCGACATCGCCGCGGAGCTGTACCGCACGGGCAGGGTGCGGGCCCTGCTGCTGTCCGGCGACAACAGCCGCAAGGACTACGACGAGCCCTCGGTCATGCGCGACTACCTGATCTCCCGGGGCGTGCCGGCGGGAAAGATCGTGCTGGACTACGCCGGGTTCGACACGTGGGACTCCTGCGTACGGGCCAAGACGATCTTCGGTGCGTCCCGTCTCGTCGTCGTGACCCAGGTGTTCCATCTCGCCCGTGCCGTCGCGCTGTGCCGTACGGCCGGGCTGGACGCGTTCGGCGTCGGTGACGATTCGAGCCGCGACTGGCCGGTCGAGACGATGGCCTATACCGTCAGGGAGTTCCCCGCCTCGGCCAAGGGCCTGGTCGACAGCCTGGTCCTGCACTCCTCGCCACGGTTCCTCGGCCGGCGCGAGACCGCGCTCGACCGCGCGCTGGCCGGCTGACTCCGCCTCCAGGACCGTGGCGGGGACGGCGGCGAGGGCGGTGGCGAGCGGCCACCGAGGGGACGCGACGGGCGGCCGTGGCGGGAGGCGCGACGGGCGGCCGTGGCGAAACTTTCATCGCGTGCCGCGCCCTGAGCTGGGCGGACATGCCGGGCCGGGGCGGGTCCGCTGGCCGGTGGCGGCGCGGCGCGTTAGGGTCCGGCCACGTGGGAGCGCTCCCACCACCCCAGAGGGAGGTGAGGCCACACCCACAGTGGCTATCGCACCGCGGGTACGAGGCGGATCCTCCTCCGCCCACCCATCGCGCAACGCCCGGGGGTGCCGCCAGGCGGCACCCCCGGGCGTCTCCCGCGGATCCTGCGCCGCGGGAACCGGCGTCAGCCGCAGCTGATGTCGCTGATCGACGGCGTGGCCGAGCCGGCGCCGAGGAACCCGGCGGTGGCCGAGGCCCCCGGGGCCAGCGAGGAGTTCCACTCAGGTGCGTGGATCATCGCGAACGGGCCGCTCTGCATCGACGTTCCGTTCCACGCCTGGCTGATCGTCGCGCCGTTCGACATCTGCCACTGGACGTACCAGCCGTTGAGCGGGCCCGTGCCGGTGTTCTTGATCGTGACCTCGCCCTGGAAGCCGCCCTGCCAGGTGTTGGTCAGCTTCACCGTGGCCGTGCACGCCGGGTTCCCGGCCGGGGAGGGCGAGGGGGTCGGCGACGGGTCGTTCGTGCCGGGCGAGACGCGCGGCGACGGGCTCGGCGAGACGCCGTCGTTGAGGAAGTTCACATCCGAGCAGCCGTAGAAGGTCTCCTGGCTGTCGGACCGGTACCACACGGCGTAGATGACGTGCCGGCCGCTCTTGTTGGGCAGCTTGCCGGAGAAGCGGTAGGCGCCGTTGGTGACGGCGGGCTCCGGGTCGGCCGTGAGGAATGGCTGCTCCTCCATGTCTGCCCAGGTCAGCGGCTTGGTCGGGTTGTAGCCGTCCTTGGTGACGTACAGCTTGAAGCCGCCGGGGTGCGGCACCCACGCACCGTAGACGAAGTCGTAGGTGCTGTTCGCCTTCAGCGTGGTGGTCGGCCAGTCGGTCCTCGGCGCGTCGTAGGCGGCGTACTTGCTGAAACCGCCGCTGCAGAGCTGGCCGTCGGGGATGAAGCCCCGGGTGCGGCCGCCCCCGTCGGAGCGCAGCACGCCATACCAGTCGTAGAGCGGCTGGGTGCCGCCCGCCGCCACGGCGTCCTTGCAGGCGGCGTTCTTCGGGATGATCTGGCCGCCGGTGAGGCCGTCGGTGTAACACGCGTACGTGCGGCTCGCAGGGGCCTGCAGGGCGCCGTGCGCCTCGGCGGCGGTCTGCGTCAGGACCGCGACGAGACCGGCGAGCACGGCCGCCACCGCGGCGAGGACGGCGAGCCTGCGTCCGGATTTCAATGACAGCGATCTCATAGGGGGTTCTCCTCATGATGGGCGGGCACGCCTTCCGCGAAAGGACGCGCCGTCGGGGCTGTCGTACGAGAAGAACGCATGCGGCATCGCCGCACGCCCTCCTGGAGCCCACCCATCATGTGGCCACCGCGCAACAGTGATTGAAACACGTACGGGCCGCCGGGGCCAAGCGGCCCAGCCGGGACCGGCACGGTCGCCGGCGGCGTGGTGGCCCGGGCTCGGCGGGCTGCGTCAGGTCACCTGAGGCGGCATGGGGACGCCGTCGGCGCTCCGGGCCACCTCCGCCCGGATCGCGGGACCGTCGGCGTCGAGCACCGGTGGCGCGGCGTGCTCGCGGCGGGTGGTCTCCGTCTCGCCGTCCGGGCCGGGAGAGAAGAAGCGCAGCGGCGGGCCGGGCAGCCGCAGCCGGCCGAGGGTGGCGTGCTCGACGTCGACGAGCAGCCCCTGCGACAGGGTCTGCTCCCACGCGTAGACCTGATCGATCGTGCGCACCTTGCCGGCCGGGATGCCGGCCGCGGCCAGCCGGGCCAGCAGCTCCTCGGCGGGATGCTCCGCGAACGCGTCCTCGATCAGCTCGATCACCCGCTGCCGGTTGCCCACGCGCTCGCCGTTGGTCGCCATCCCCGGCGCCTCGGGGTCCAGGCCGAACTCACCGCAGAGCCGGCGCCACAGCGACTCGCTGCCGCACGACAACTGCACCGATCCGTCCTTGCAGCGGAACAGCCCGTACGGCGCGATCGACGGATGGTGGTTGCCCTGCGGCCGGCCGGCCCGGCCGGCGACCGTCCACGCCGTCCCCTGGAAGGCGTGCACGCCGACGATCGCCGCGAGCAGCGAGGTGCGCACCACCTGGCCGCGGCCGGTGCGTTCCCTTTCGATGAGCGCGGCAAGCACGCCGTAGGCGCCGTACATGCCGGCCAGGAGGTCGCCGATGGGGACCCCGACGCGCTGCGGGTCGTCCGGCCCCGGCCCGGTCAGGGACATCAGCCCGGCCTCGCCCTGGGCGATCTGGTCGTAGCCCGCCCGGCCGCCCTCCGGTCCGTCGTGCCCGAAGCCGCTGATCGACAGCGTGACCAGCCGCGGGTTCAGCTCGGCCAGGACGTCGGTGCCGAACCCGAGCCGGGCCAGCGTGCCGGGCCGGAAGTTCTCCAGCAGCACGTCGGCGCGACGCAGCAGGCCCGTGAGCACCTCCCGGTCGGCGTCGTCCTTGAGGTCGAGGGCGATCGACTCCTTGTTGCGGTTGGCCGACAGGAAGTAGGTCGACTCGCGGTCGCCGGTCTCGGGCTGCACGAACGGCGGCCCCCAGCCGCGGGTGTCGTCCCCGCTTCCGGGGTTTTCCACCTTGATGACGCGGGCGCCGAGGTCGCCCAGCATCATCGCGGCGTGCGGCCCGGCGAGGGCGCGGGTGAGGTCGACGACGAGCACACCGTCAAGTGGTCCTGACACGGCGACTCCGTTCCTTGAGTCGGCCGGGGCCGCGGTCCGGGCCGGCCGGCGGCCACGGTCCCCGAGCGCGGGCGTGGCGGTGCGTGGGATGTCCGTACGCCCCGGCACCGGCCGGCGCGTACGGCCTCGCGCCGACGTCAGCCTACGGCGACGGACGCAGGCGCGCCCGAGGCGGGAGAGGAAACCGGTGACGAGCCCGGCGACGCGTCTCCCGCCGGCGCCAAGACTTGCGAGCAGGCAATGGCCGACTGCAGCGTGGCGTGGAAGGCGACCCCGCGCTTCTCCACCGGTTCGTCGATGCGTTCCGCTTCTGACCGCCCTCACGGCGGCGGCAGGCCCCGGCCCTCCGGCCGGGCGGCGCCTACGGCTTGCCCAGCCCCGGATCCTGCGGCCCGTCCCCCGAGGGCGCCGGGCCGTGCCCGTGCGGCCCGGGCGGAGGCCCGTAGCCGGGTCCGCCCGGCTGAGGAGGGTGGCCCGGCCATCGGCCCGGAGCCGGCGCCCCCGGGGCGTATCCCGGCGGGGGCACCCCTCGCGCGGCGTTCGCCTGGTGGCGTTCGGGCAGCGGGAACGACAGCCGCGCGTAGGCCATCAGGTTCGCCAGCGACCGCTGCTGGGCGCGGAAGGTCTCCTCGTCCACCCCTCCCCGCGCCGCACGGGCGTGCAGCAGCCCGAGCTCGGTGGACGCGACCTGATAGTCGATCATGGCTCGTGCCCCGGCTCTGCCTCCGTGGGCCTTGGCCCACGCCCTGGCCTGCCGCCGCCGGCGCAGGGACGACAGCATGAAGATGTCGGCCTGGTTGATCAGCCCGTTGCGCTCGTACGGCGGCAGGTAGTGCTGGATCAGGCCGACGATCCGCCGTCTGTCCCGGAAGATCACGATGAGCTCGACGACGAGCAGCACCATCAGCAGCAGGTAGGCGATGGCGAGCCCGCCGAGGCCGGCGAAGGAGGCGAAGCCGTTCCAGAGGCCGTGCAACAGCATGGCGCCGATCCACCCGATGACGATGACGACGACCCCCACCGCACCGCCGCGCTGCGCGGCGTACGCCACCGCGATGCCGATCAGGGAGGTGAACAGCGGATGGGCGAAAGGCGACAGCACGGCCCGCAGCACGAGCGTGGCGGCCAGCCCCTGCGCGCCGTTCTCCTCCAGGGCGGCAAGGTAGTAGCTGACGTTCTCCGACATGGCGAAGCCGAGCCCGACCATGCTGGCGTAGATGATCCCGTCGGTTGGCCCGTCCAGCTCCTGCCGCCGGAACCACAGCAGCCCGAGCAGGACCAGCCCCTTGGCCGTCTCCTCCACGGGCGGGGCGCCGAACGTGGCGACGAGGTTGCGTGCGCTGGTCGTGTCCCCCAGCTGATGGGCCACGTAGACGAGGTTGAGCGAGTTGAGCACGCCGGCGAGCAGGACGGCGATGCCCGCGCCCCAGGCGAACGCGAAGATCAGATTGCTGCGCGGCTCCGGCTCCATCCGGTCGAGGGCGAGCACGCCCGCGAGCAGCAGCGGCACGGGGGCCACGGCGAGCCCGAGCGCGATGAAGAACTGGACCGGCTCGCCGTTGATGATGTCGAAGGAGAACGACACCAGGGCGCAGATTCCGGCGACGACCAGACCCACGATGAGGCCGATGGACGGACGCTCCCTGAGAACGGCGCGGGGGTCGAGGCCTGCCACTGTGCGACTGTAACCGACCACGCCCGCCGCGGTCCCCCTCCGGCCCCAAAAGATCCCCATGCATTCCGTGCCGGGGCAAGTATCTCGCAGGCCGGTCGCGCGGCCTGTCCCGAGCACGTCCCGGTTGCGGGCACAATGGGCGATCATGGATGTCGCACCACGTGACGGGCTCGGACGTCGCGGATTCCTCCGTGTCGCGTGCGCCGCCGCCGTCGGTTCGGTCGCCGCATGCGCGCCCGGGTCCCGCGAGGCCTCCGCTCCCGCCTCCCCCGCCCCCACTCCCGCCCCCGCTGCGGCGGCCGGGAAGCCGGTGGCGGAACGGCTGCTGCCCGGCGACCCGGACTGGCGGGTGCGCAGGCGCGGCCCCGATGAGGCGATCGAGGGCTACAGCGACCGCGCGAGCGTGCTGCCCGGGGAGAAGTTCGGGCTGCACGTCTCCACCACCGAGGGCCGCTACCGGGTCACGGCCTACCGGATGGGCTGGTACGGCGGGACACTCGCCCGCCGGGTGTGGCGTTCGGGGTGGATGAGGGGACGCGACCAGGGCCGCGGACGGCTCGTCGGCGACACCCGCACCATACGGGCCGGGTGGCGGCGCACCCTGACCGTGACCACCGAAGGCTGGCCGGAGGGGGCCTACCTGCTGCGGCTGGACACCGAGCGCGGCCACCAGCGGTACGTGCCGCTGGTCGTGCGCTCGGCCTCCGGGGCGGGCCGCACGGTCCTGGTCCACGCCACCCCGACCTGGCAGGCGTACAACCGGTGGGGCGGCTACAGCCTCTACTACGGCGAGGACGGCCGCTACGACAGCCGCTCGCTCGCGGTCAGCTTCGACCGACCCTACGACAGCACCGGGATGGAGAAGTTCCTCATCCACGAGCGGCCGGTGGTGGCGCTGGCCGAGCGGCTCGGCCTGCCCCTGGCGTACACGACGGGCGGGGACCTGGAGGCCGGCGACGACGTGCTCACCGGCGCCTCCGCGGTGATCTTCCTCGGGCACGACGAGTACTGGACGCCCGGGGTGCGCCGCACCGTGACCGAGGCCCGCGACGCCGGCGCCAACCTGGCCTTCCTTGGCGCCAACACCTGCTACCGCCGGGTGCGGATGGAGGAGGACGGCAAGCTGGTGGTCTGCTACAAGACCGCGGTGGACCGCGACCCGCTGGTCCGCACGCGCCCGTCGCTGGCGACGACCGACTTCCGGGCGGCGCCGAAGGCCGATCCCGAGTCGTCCCTCATCGGGGTCTACTACGACGGATATCCCGTGGACGCGCCCTTCGTGGTGCACGAGCCCGGCCACTGGATCTTCGAGGGCACCGGCGTGCGCCGCGGCGACGCGTTCCCGCACCTTGTGGGCGTGGAGTACGACCGGGTCAACACGGACGTGCCGACGCCGAGGCCGCTGCAGATCCTCGCCCACTCGCCGGTGACCTGCGCAGGGCGGCCCAGCTTCGCCGACGCCGCCTACTACACGGCGCGGAGCGGGGCCGGGGTGTTCGCCTCGGGGACCATGCGGTGGGCCGAGACGCTCATGGCACGCACCCGCGACCTGCCGCGGGCGCACGGGATCGACGCGCGTACGCGGGCCTTCGTCACCACCGCGACGACCAACCTGCTGAAGGGCTTCGCCGAGGGCCCCGCCGCCGAGCGCCTTCCCACGCCCGACGACAACGTACGGAAGACCTACCGCCGCTGACGCCCACGCGGTCGCCGGCAGGGCCGTCCACGACCCCGGCCGGGTCTGGTCGGTCGCCGGGTGGCCGCGCCTGGGCCGGCTGACAGGGCGTCAGAGAGCAGCGGCCGGCCAGATCCCGCCTCCTTCGAGACAGGAGTCCCCGGCTTTCCCGCACCGGTACCGAGGGCCGGGGACGCCCCTGAACCCCGATCCGTTCACGATGAAGCTCTTGTCCCCCCATGCGTAGACCCGCCCGTAGAGATCCTCCTGAAGCGCGTAGGGGGAATTCTTCGGCAGCTTTGGGCCGACCGAAGCTATTTCGCGCGTAGTGGGATTTAGAGGTCGCGCAGATAGGTGCTGTGGGGGGCCTCGGCGGCCCCGCACGGCTGGGCGTGGACACCGTCCGCTTCGTCCGGATCGACACCCCACTCTTGCACTCGCGGCCGGGGCTGGACTCCGACGACGCGATCACCGCCGCCGGGTCGCCCACTCCTTTCGGCCGTTTCGGCACCGCCGAGGAAGCCGCCGCCTCGGCCCTTTACAACGGAGCGTCCGTCTGCTGGCGTGCCGGGATCGAGAAGGCGGCGAACGCAGCGTCCAGCAGTTTGCCGAGGTCCTCTTGGCCGTCGCTCGCACTCCATTGCCCGAGGACGATCCACAAGATTTCGAGCGCCGCCGCTACGCGTACGTTGGCGATGACCGATGACCCGTCGGTCGAGGAGGTTGTCTTCTGCAGTCGGGCGACGATCTCTGGTCGCCATTCAGCCTGCTTCTCGCGGAGGCGTGCGCACAGGGCTGGGGTCTGCTCGATGAGGCCGAGGATCGTCACGAGTTCCTGGACGTCGCGCACGAGGAACCTCACGGCTGACTCCAGGGCGTTGCGCAGCCTGCTCCAGTCGTCCTGGTTGGCCCGCTCGGCATCGAGCGCGTCAGTGATGACGTCACCGACAGGGTCGAAGACGAACAGGACCACGTCTTCCTTGGTGCCGAAGTAGCGCAGGAAGGTGCTCCGCGACACTCCGGCGGCTTCGGAGAGGTCGGCGAAGGTGACCTGGTCGAAGCCGGTGAGGCAGAACCGGTTGAACGCGACGCGGGCCAGCTCTGCTCGCACCGCGTGGCGGCTGATCTCACGGGTACCGACTGGCGCTGCGCTCATGGGGAAGAGTGTACTTCGACACACTCGCTTGCTTTTTCGGATACAGGTTCCTAATCTGATACTCAGTGTCAATCGCGATGCTGAGATTCGCGACGCTGTCCCCGGCTGGCGGCCCGGTCACGGGCCGTCCCCTACCGCGATATGGAGCCACCTCATGACCTACGAAGACCTTCCCGCCCTGACGATCGACGTCTCGGACGGGGTCGCCACGGTGACAATCGATCACCCGCCGCTCAATCTGATGGACGCGGTCCTCCTGCCGTCACTCCGGGCATTCGTCGCGCGTGTGCGGGACGACGCCGACATCCGCGTCATTGTCTTCGAGAGCGCTGACCCGGAGTTCTTCGTTGCGCACGGTGACATGGCCTACCTCACCGACCCTGACGCGCTGCCTGCAGCCACTCGCGCTGCGATCGCGGCCGCGCCGGGCTCGACCGTCCCGGAAGGCATGAACATCCTCCAGGCGATGAGCGACGAGGTCCGCTCGCTGCCGCAGGTCACCATCGGCAAGCTGGCGGGCTTCGCGCGCGGCGCGGGCAACGAGTTCTTCATGTACCTGGACATGCGATTCGCGGCGATCGGCAAGTCGGGGCAAGGACAGCCCGAGTCCTTGATGGGGATCCTCCCCGGAGGCGGCGGCACGGTGAACATGACGCGCCTGACGGGCAGGGCCCGTGCCCTTGAGCTCATCCTCGGCGCCGAACTCGTCGGCGCGGAACTCGCGGAACGCTACGGCCTGATCAACCGCGCTCTGCCCGCCGCCGAGCTCGACGCGTTCGTCGACGCCCTTGCCAGGCGGATCGCCGGCCTACGGCCAGAAGTGATCTCCGCTGTCAAGACCACCGTCGACACGATCGCGCAACCGATCCCCCACGCGGCCTATGCCGTCGAGAACAAGGCCCTGTTCGCGGCGTTCGGCGACGAGGTCACCGAGCTCGCCCACAAACTGCTCGCTGCCGGTATCCAGACCCGCGAGGGCGAAAGGGACCACGAGCGCATCGCCAACAGCATCTGAGCGCCCAAGCTCTCGCCATCCGTGCGCAGAGGCTCCGCGGGAAGAGTTCCTCAGCCATTGTCGGCACGCGCGTTGTCGAGTGGTGAGGTCGACCACCCTGGTTCGCTGGGCCTGCCGGGAACACGACCGGCTCAAGCGCCGGAAACGGCGGGCAGGGGAGTGGATGGCGCAAGTAGCCGTAAGCTTGACGACGCTATTCGGCCGCGCGGATAGGCACGGTTGGGAAGGTAGGTAGCCGAGCGGGCACAGGTCCCGTTGATCATGGAGTTGCTGACGCTCTGTGATCACCGAGGAGACCTGTGCCTGCGTTTCCATCATGGCTGACCGAGCCACTCTGGGACCAATTCGCGGTCCTGCTGCCCGAGCGGCCGGAATACCACCCGGACCATCCACTTGGCTGCCACCGCCGACGCATCAGCGACCGGATCATCTTCGACAAGATGCTGCAACTGCTGCGCTTCGGCTGTTCTTACGAGGCGATCGCCGACACAACCTGCTCGGCCACCACGATCCGCAGCCGCCGCGACGAATGGATACGACTGGGCGTCTTCGCCCGACTCAAGCAGATCGCGCTCGACGCCAACGACCGGATCGTCGGTCTCGTCCTCGACCAGATCGCCGTAGACGGCTCCATCACCAAAGCTCCAGGAGGCGGTGAGGTGGCCGGGCGTTCCCCGGTCGATCGCGGCAAACAGGGCTTGAAACGCTCAGGAATGACGGACGGATACGGCATTCCACTGGGTCGCGTTCTGGCCGGCGCCAACTGCCATGACTCCCCGCTGCTCGCCCCCACCCTGGACCTCCTGGACGACCTGGGTCCGTTGCCCGACGAGGTCACCGTCCACCTGGACGCCGGCTACGACTCGAACAAGACCCGCACGGTGCTCGACGAACGCGGCCTGCACGGCCGCATCGCGTACAAAGGCGAGAAGGCGCCCATCCAGGCCAATCAGCGCTGGCACGTCGAACGCACCCATGCATGGCAGAACGCCTTCCACCGGCTCGCCCGCTGCTACGAGCCGCGCGCCCCCGTTGTCAACGCATTCTTCGACCTCACCGACACGATCATCACCGTGCGCAGCCTGATCCGGCGAGCATGGATGACTCACCGCTGGGACGAACGCCCGAACCGCCGACCATGACCGCACCCCTTCCCGCGCCACCTCTTATCGCGACCAGATGAGCGCCGTCCCGGCACTTCCCCCCTCCCCATTCGAGACGGTCCTCCAACGCCACCCACTGCTCGCCCACCCAGGTGATCCCGGACAAGCGGCAATCCGGATCACCGCCGGGCGACACCTCCACTCCGTCGCCCAGGCCGGTCTTGTCTCGCGGAACGACGAAGACGTGGGTGGTGCCACCTGCGCCGAGATCATGCGTGGTGACTCCGATGCTGCCGTCCGGTGCCAGGGAGAGCCCCAAAACGGCGATCGCACCGACGTAGACGCGCCTGACCTCTTCGCCGTTCTTCACCACGTGGAGATTCGACTCCGAGTCGTATGACGCCTTTCCTGCGGCGAAGGAGGCATAGGCCAGGGTCCCTCCGCGAACGGCGATCACGCCGATGCCGGCGTTTCTCTCGGTGGCGATCACTTCCGCCGTTCCGGTTTCTCCCATCCGGTAGAGGTGACCGCCGAGAGGAGTCCCGGTGACGGGATCCCCGTCGTACCGGTTCTCCGCGAAGTAGAGGGTCGAGTCCTCCTGGTCGAACTGGAAGCTGTCGACGTCCTCGACCGGCAGCGTGATGCTCTTGCGCACCTCGCCGGTCTCCGCGTCGAAAGCGACCAGCGTGTTCCTGTCAGCCGCCGCGTAGGCCAGGGGCGGTGGACTGGGCGGCGCCGCGGGGCTCGGCGAGGTGACGGCGGCCGGGACGGCTCCGGCCGCGGCAGGCGCCGTGTGCGTAACGCCAGGGGCCCGGTGCGCCGGGGGCGCGTCCGGGAGAGGGAGCGCGTAGATCAGCAGCGCGATGGCGACGGCACCGGCAGCGATGACCGCCAGTGCCCACAGACCGCGCCGGGCGGAAGCGGGAGCAGGGCCAGTGGTGAATCGAGCCGGTGGCCAGGGCGTCGTGCCGACGCCGGGCAGGACCCAGGTCCGGTCCAGCCGCGCCGTGACGTCCCCCGCCGGGTCCTCGACCAGGGTGGCGGTCTCCTCCTGCGCCGGGCGCGGCGTAGGCGACCAGCAGGCCCCAGTTGTGGACGTCGGCGAGTGGCCCGGCGTCGTCCCCGCGGTACTCCTCCGGGCTGATCCACCCGGGCGAGCCGACGATCACACCGGTGCTCGTCATGGCGGTCTCGTCCAGGGCCCTGGCGATGCCGAAGTCGACCACGCGCGGTCCGTCCGGAGACAGGATGACGTTGGCGGGCTTCAGGTCGCGGTGCACCACACCGGCGGCGTGGATGGACACGATCGCCTCCGCCAGACCGGCGGCAAGACCGTACAGGCCGTCCGCGGCCAACGGGCCGTGTCCGCGTACGTAGGCGTCCAACGTCGGCCCGGCGACGTACTCGATGGCCAGCCAGGGCTTCTCGGCGGTGGTGTCGGCCTCGATCACATGGGCGATGCACGCACCGGCGACTCTGCCGGCGACCGCGGTCTCCCGCGCGAATCGGGCGCGGAATTCCCCAGCCGCACGAACTCGGTCTTGGCCGCGGTGGCGTCCTCGGACGCGGCGTTGCCCGCGTCGTACGCGGAGTCGCCCACGGTACGCCCCCGGCATCCGCCGTCGCGATACCGCTTGGCCCACTTCAGGTACGCCTTGTCCGCCCGGTAGGAGGTGATCGGCGCCCGTACGAGGGCGTCCTTGAGCTCGTCCCCGTCCCGCAGGGCGTCCGTCTCGAGTTCTTCGGCCTGGCCGGCCTGCCCGCCTCGTTGACCGGTCACTCTCTCGATGGCCTCGACCCCCTCGGCGACCTCGGAGCACCGCAGGATCCGGCTCAGGGCCTGCCGCAACGTTCCGCGGCTGGGCTTGCTCTGGTCGAGCAACGCGTCGACGGCCGCCGCCTGCTCCCGAGTCGGGATGCTCTCCGCGTCCGGCTCCGGTTCCGGGGTGTCAGCCGCGGCAGCGGCCCGGGCCGCCGATGCCGACACGGATTCGGGCGCCGTCCCCGCGGGCGCCTCGGCCACCGCGCCTGCCGGGTCCGTTCCCGTCCCGTCGTCCCCGACGGCGACGAACGTCCCGACGATCGCCACGAGAGCGACCGCCGTGGCGATGAGCGCGACCCGGACACGTGGCGGCGTGCCGTCCGCGGGCTCGGCCCGACCTGGCGTCGCCTCGACCTCCGTGGCGGCGGCCGGGTCCTTCACCCACCAGATCCAGTAGGGCGGAGCCTCGGGCCAGTCGTCCTCGGGTCCCGACCAGGCCGCCGTCGGCACCCAGTTCTCCGGAATTGAACCGGCACAAAAAAGAGGTCCCGTCCGACGTTCGGATGGGACCTCTCCTGCTTTCGCAGGAACGCCACGGCCCGTGCGGCGGCGCGTTCCAGCCGGCCGGAAGCGGCGGCCGGGCCGGAAAGGGTCAGACGAGCAGAGAGTCGAGCGCGACGGCGAGGAACAGCAGCGCCAGATAGATGTTCGACCAGTGGAAGAACCGCATCGGGCGCAGGTCGACGCCGGTCTTGCCGGCGTTCACCCGGCCGAGGAGGCGGTAGACCTCCACCAGGCAGACCACGCCGAGCACGAGCGCGGCCGCCGGGTAGAGCAGGGAGGTGCCGGCGATCGGCCACAGCAGCAGCGAGCACAGCACGGTGGCCCAGGTGTAGGCGACGACCTGCTGAACGACCCGGCGCTCGGTGGTGACCACCGGGAGCATGGGCACGTCGGCCGCCGCGTAGTCCTCGCGGTATCGCATGGCGAGCGTCCAGGTGTGCGGCGGCGTCCAGAAGAACACGACGCCGAACAGCACGACCGGGGCCCACGACAGCTCTCCGGTGATGCCGGCCCAGCCGATCAGCACCGGCATGCAGCCGGCGATGCCGCCCCACACGATGTTCTGCGAGGTGCGCCGCTTGAGCACCAGCGAGTACACGAAGACGTAGAACAGGATCGCGCCCAGCGACAGCACCGCGGCCAGCCCGTTGACCGCGAGCGCGAGTCCGAGCGTGGAAAGAGTGCCGAGAATCACACCGAAAACCAGCGCGCCCATCGGCGACACGTCGTGCTTGGCGAGGGGCCGCCTGCGGGTGCGCCGCATCGTCCGGTCGATGTCCCGGTCGATGTAGCAGTTCAGGACGTTGGCGCTGCCCGCCGACAGGGTGCCGAACACCATGGTGGCGGTGGCGATCCACAGATCGGGAAGACCGTGCGCCGCGAGGAACATGACCGGCAGGGTCGTGATCAGCAGCAGCTCGATGATCCGGGGCTTGGTGAGCGCCACGTAGGCCTTCACGAGCGCCCCGACGGAGCGGGGAGCCGTGGCCGTCGCGGTGGACCCGATGGGGGCCACCGTCTGCTTGTTCGTCAAGACCGTCAAGGCGCTTCCAACACGTGCGGGGTCAACGCGTAACCTCTGATTAGGGCGGATCTCCGGGCAGCCTGTCTCCGGGCAGCGGCCGGCACTTGGTCAATCACTGTAGTCGCCACCGCAGGTGGTCCCCGAACCGGGGCCGAAGCCGCAGGCACCCTTACCGAGGTGGCTACCAAACGGTATTACGAGGAACCCGTTAGGGTCCCCTGTGGGCGGGAAATGCCAGAACCGGCGCGAAAACAAGAGGGGATCGAGCAGTTGAGCAGCGCAAGCCTTGAGTGGAGTGACCTTGACCGGCAGGCGGTCGACGTCGTGCGGACCCTGGCGATGGACGCCGTGGAGAAGGCGGGATCGGGTCACCCCGGCACCGCTATGAGCCTCGCCCCCGCCGCCTACCTTCTTTTCCAGCGGGTCCTGCGTCACGACCCCTCGGATCCCAAGTGGGCGGGACGGGACAGGTTCGTCCTGTCCTGCGGGCATTCGAGCCTGACGCTTTACATCCAGCTGTACCTGTCCGGCTACGGCCTGACCCTGGACGACCTCAAGGCGCTCCGGCAGTGGGGCAGCCTCACTCCGGGCCACCCCGAGTACGGCCACACGGCCGGCGTGGAGACCACGACCGGCCCGCTCGGCCAGGGCATCGGCAACGCGGTCGGCATGGCCATGGCGGCCCGGCGCGAGCGCGGCCTGTTCGACCCGGACGCCGCGCCCGGCACCTCGCCGTTCGACCACATGATCTGGTGCTTCGCCTCCGAGGGCGACCTCGAGGAGGGCATCAGCCACGAGGTCAGCGCGATCGCGGGCCACCAGAAGCTCGGCAACCTGGCCGTGGTCTTCGACTCCAACCACATCTCCATCGAGGACGACACCCAGATCGCCCTGTCCGAGGACATCGCCAAGCGCTACGAGGCGTACGGCTGGCAGGTCCTGGAGGTCGACTGGACCGCCACGGGCGAGTACAAGGAGGACGTCCAGGCGCTGTACGAGGCGATGGAGGCGGCCCGCGCGGAGACCGAGCGGCCGACGTTCATCAAGCTCCGTACGATCATCGGCTGGCCGGCGCCCAACAAGCAGAACACCGGCAAGATCCACGGCTCGGCCCTGGGCGCCGACGAGGTCGCCGCGACCAAGCGCGTCCTCGGCCTGGACCCCGACAAGAGCTTCGATGTCCCGGCCGAGGTGCTGAGCCACGCGCGTGAGGTCGTCGAGCGCGGCCGGGCCCTGCGCGCCGAGTGGGACAAGGGGTACCAGAGCTGGCGCGAGGCCAGCCCCGAGCGGGCGGAGCTGTTCGACCGGATCTCCAAGCGCAAGCTGCCCGAGGGCTGGGACAAGGCCCTGCCGTCGTTCGAGATCGGCTCGCAGGTCGCCACCCGAAAGGCGTCCGGCGAGGTGCTGAGCGCGCTCGCGCCGGTGCTGCCGGAGCTGTGGGGCGGTTCGGCCGACCTGGCGGAGTCCAACAACACCACCATGAAGGGCGAGCCGTCCTTCATCCCGGACGAGTACCAGACCAAGGAGTTCCCCGGGAACCGGTACGGCCGGACGCTGCACTTCGGCATCCGCGAGCACGGCATGGGCGCGATCCTGAACGGCATCGCGCTGCACAACGGCACCCGCCCCTACGGCGGCACGTTCCTGGTGTTCAGCGACTACATGCGGCCCTCGGTGCGGCTCGCCGCGCTGATGAAGCTGCCGGTGACCTACGTCTGGACGCACGACTCGATCGGTCTCGGCGAGGACGGCCCGACCCACCAGCCGATCGAGCACCTGTGGGCGCTGCGCGCGATCCCCGGCCTCGACGTCGTCCGCCCGGCCGACGCCAACGAGACGGCGGCCGCGTGGAAGGCCGTTCTGGAGAACAACGACCGCCCAGCGGGCCTCGCCCTGACCCGGCAGAACGTCCCCAACCTGGACGGCGCGGGCGACCCCGACGCCGTCGCGAAGGGCGGCTACGTCCTGCAGGACGCGTCCAACGGTCAGCCCGAGGTCGTGATCATCGGCACCGGCAGCGAGGTGCAGCTCGCCGTCGAGGCCCGCACGATTCTCGAGTCGCAGGGCATCCCGACCCGCGTGGTCTCGATGCCGTGCGTGGAGTGGTTCCGTGAGCAGGACGCCGCCTACAAGCAGACCGTGCTGCCCCCCGCCGTCAAGGCGCGGGTCGCGGTCGAGGCGGGAATCACGCTCGGCTGGCGCGAGTTCGTGGGAGATGCGGGCGAGGTCCTCGGTCTCGACCACTTCGGCGCCTCCGCGCCGTACAAGACGATCTACGAGCAGTTCGGCCTCACCGCCGACCGCGTCGTCGCCGCCGCCAAGGCCAGCCTGGCCAAGACGGGCGCCGACAAGGGCGAGACGACCGGAAACTGAGGGACGAAGGATGAATGAGAATCTGAAGCGGCTGACCGACGCCGGAGTCTCCATCTGGCTCGACGACATCAGCCGGGAGCGGCTGCGCTCCGGCAACCTCGCCGCCCTGATCCGCGACAAGAACGTGACGGGTGTCACCTCCAACCCCACGATCTTCGCCTCGGCGCTCAGCAAGGGTGACGCCTACGACGCGCAGCTGCGCGACCTCGCCACCCGCGGCGTGACGGTCGAGGAGGCCGTACGCGCGATCACCACGTTCGACATCCGCTGGGCGGCCGACGTGCTGCGGCCGGTCTTCGACGCCACCCGCGGCGTCGACGGGCGCGTGTCGATCGAGGTGGACCCGCGCCTGGCCCGCAAGACCGAGGCGACGATCGCCGAGGCCCGCGCGCTGTGGTGGCTGGTCGACCGGCCGAACGTGCACATCAAGATCCCGGCGACCGTGGAGGGCCTGCCGGCGATCACGCAGGCCATCTCCGAGGGCATCAGCGTCAACGTCACGCTGATCTTCTCGCTGGAGCGGTACCGTCAGGTGATGGACGCCTGGCTGAGCGGGCTGGAGAAGGCCAAGGCCAACGGCCTCAACCTGGCCACGATCGAGTCGGTCGCGTCGTTCTTCGTCAGCCGCGTCGACACCGAGATCGACAAGCGCCTCGACAAGGTCGGCACGCCGGAGGCCGCCGAGCTCAAGGGCAAGGCCGCCGTGGCCAACGCCCGCCTGGCGTACGCCGCGTACGAGGAGGTCATGAACTCGCCGCGCTGGCAGACGCTGCGCGCGGCCGGGGCGCACCCGCAGCGGCCGCTGTGGGCCTCCACCGGTGTGAAGAACCCCGACTTCCCCGACACCCTGTACGTGGAGCAGCTCGTCACGGCCGGCGTCGTCAACACGATGCCGGAGAAGACGCTGGACTCGACGGCCGACCACGGACGGATCTCCGGCGACACGATCCGCCCCTTCTACCAGCAGGCGTGGGACGTCATGGCCTCGCTCAAGCAGGCCGGCATCGACTACGACGACGTCGTCCGCGCGCTGGAGGAGGAGGGCGTCGAGAAGTTCGAGACGTCCTGGAGCGAGCTGCTGGAGACCGTCGACGGCGAACTGCGGAAGGCCTGATCTTCATATGACAATCGAGGTGACCCTCGGCGACGAGGCTGACGCCGTCACCGCGGTCAAGGACAAGCTCGTGGCCGAGGGGGTGCCCGCGGCTCTCGCCGCGGGCGACCCCGCCCTCTGGGGCCCGCAGGCGCAGCCTGAGGCCTCCATCCGGCTGGGCTGGCTCAACCTGCCGCAGACGAGCCGTGAGCTGCTGCCGCAGATCGACACGCTGGTGGAGCGGGCCCGGGCCGCGGGCCTGGACCACGTCGTGCTCGCCGGCATGGGCGGCTCCTCCCTCGCCCCCGAGGTGATCTGCGCCACCGAGGACGCGCCGCTGACCGTCCTCGACACCACCGACCCGCACCAGGTGCGGCGGGCGCTCGCCGACCGGCTCGACCGCACGATCGTCGTGGTGGCGAGCAAGAGCGGCGGCACGATCGAGACCGACAGCCACCGGCGCGTCTACGAGCAGGCGTTCCGCGACGCCGGCATCGACCCGGCCGAGCGGATCGTGGTCGTCACCGACCCCGGCTCCCCGCTGGAGCGCACGGCCGACGAGGCCGGATACACGGTCGTGCTCGCCGACCCGAACGTGGGCGGCCGCTACAGCGCGCTCACCGCGTTCGGCCTGGTGCCGAGCGCCCTGGCGGGCGCCGACGTGGCCAGGCTGCTCGACGACGCCGCCGCGGTGGCTCCGCTGCTGGCGCAGGACGAGGGCAATCCGGGCCTGGAGCTCGGCGCGCTGCTCGGCGCGCGGGCGCTGCAGGGGCGCGACAAGCTCATTTTGCGCGACGCGCCCTCCGACATCGTCGGCCTGCCCGACTGGATCGAGCAGCTCATCGCCGAGTCGACCGGCAAGGAGGGCAAGGGCATCCTGCCCGTCGTCGGCGCGGAGGCGGCCGAGGCCGGCGACCAGTTCCTCGTGACCATCGGCCCCGACAGCGGCACGACCGTCGACGGACCGCTCGGCGCGCAGTTCCTCGTCTGGGAGTACGCGACGGCGGTCGCGGGCCGGGTGCTCGGCATCAACCCGTTCGACCAGCCGAACGTCGCCGAGTCGAAGGAGAACACCACCCGGATCCTGCAGGAGGCCGGGGACGGCCCGCTGCCGACCGGCACTCCGATGCTCACCGACGGCCCGGTCGAGGTGTACGGCGACGTGCCCGGCGACCTCAAGAATTTGGCCGACGTCCTCACCTGGCTGCTGCGCGCGATCCCCGAGCGCGGCTACCTGGCCGTCATGGCGTACCTCGACCGCGAGGCGGCGTTCGACGCGGCGGTCGTCGGCGAGGCGTCCTTCGAGGAGATGACCGACACCTGGGCGAGCGCCGACGTCGCCACCCTGCGGGCGCTGCTCGACTACCGGACCGACCACGCGGTCACGTTCGGCTGGGGGCCGCGCTTCCTGCACTCCACGGGCCAGTACCACAAGGGCGGGCCCGAGGCGGGCGTGTTCCTGCAGATCACCGGGGCGGTGACCGACGACGTCGAGGTCCCCGGCAAGCCGTACACGCTGGGCAGGCTGCAGCTCGCGCAGGCGCTGGGCGACCTGGGAGCCCTCACCTCCCGTGGCCGTCCGGCCGTCCGCCTGCACCTCACCGATCGCGTCGCCGGAGTCAGGCACCTGCTCTCCGTGGCGGAGGAGCTCTGACCATGCGATGCGTTACAGGCGAAGGGCCCGTCCGCAGGGAGGACACATGACGGAGCAACAGGAGCCGCAGGCCCCCGCCGACGACGCCCGGCAGGAGCCGGAGGCGGGCGGCGGCGCCACGCCCGATGCGCGCAGTGGCACTGCGCCCGAGGTGCCTGGCAGCACTGCGCGGCAGGCGGGAGAGGAGCTGCCGCAACAGGTGGGGGACGACCTGACGGCCGCCGAGCGTGTGGTCCTGGCCGCCGCTCAGGCCGCCACGACCGCGACGACCGAAGTGACCATGGCTGCCAACCCGCTGCGCGACCCGCGCGACCGGCGCCTGCCGCGGGTGGCCGGGCCGTGCGTGCTCGTGCTGTTCGGCGTCACCGGCGACCTCGCCAAGCGCAAGCTGCTGCCGGCGATCTACGACCTGGGGAACCGGGGGCTGCTGCCCCCGGGCTTCTCCCTGGTCGGCTTCGCCCGCCGCGACTGGGCACACGAGGACTTCGCCCAGGTCACGTACGAGGCGGTCAAGGAGCACGCGCGGACGCCGTTCCGCGAGGAGGTCTGGAAGCAGCTCAGCGAGGGCATCCACTTCTGCCCCGGCGAGTTCGGCGACGACGGCGCCTTCGACGTGCTCGCCATGATGCTGAAGGAGATCGACGAGACCCGGGGCACCGGCGGCAACTACGCCTTCTACCTGTCGGTGCCGCCGAAGTTCTTCCCGCTCGTGATCGAGCAGCTCAAGCGGACGAACCTGGCCAAGGGGCCCGAGGGCTCCTGGCGCCGGGTCGTCATCGAGAAGCCGTTCGGACACGACCTGAAGAGCGCGAGGGAGCTCAACGAGACCACCAGCGCGGTGTTCCCGGAGAGCTCGGTCTTCCGGATCGACCACTACCTCGGCAAGGAGACCGTCCAGAACATCCTGGCGCTCCGCTTCGCCAACACGCTCTACGAGCCGATCTGGAACCGCGGCTACGTCGACCACGTCCAGATCACGATGGCCGAGGACATCGGCATCGGCGGCCGGGCCGGCTACTACGACGGCATCGGCGCGGCCCGTGACGTGATCCAGAACCACCTGCTCCAGCTCCTCGCGCTGGTCGCGATGGAGGACCCCACCTCCTTCGACGCCGACGCGCTGCGCCGGGAGAAGGAGAAGGTGCTGCGTGCGGTCAAGCTGCCGGCCGACCTGGCCACCGGCACCGCCCGCGGGCAGTACACGCGGGGCTGGCAGGGCGGCGAGCCCGTCGTCGGCTACCTGGAGGAGCAGGGCATCTCCCCCGACTCCGCCACGGAGACGTACGCCGCGGTGAAGCTGGAGGTGGCCAACCGCCGGTGGGCCGGGGTGCCGTTCTACCTGCGGACCGGCAAGCGGCTCAGCCGCCGGATGACCGAGGTGGCCGTCGTCTTCCAGCGGGCGCCGCACCTGCCGTTCAGCAAGGACGACACCGAGATCCTCGGGCACAACGCGCTGGTCATCCGCGTGCAGCCGGACGAGGGCATCACGGTGCGCTTCGGCTCCAAGGTGCCGGGCACGGCCATGGAGGTCAGGGACGTCAACATGGACTTCGCCTACGGCGAGTCGTTCATGGAGTCCTCCCCCGAGGCGTACGAGCGGCTGCTGCTCGACGTGCTCATCGGCGACCCGCCGCTGTTCCCGCACCAGCGGGAGGTGGAGCTGTCGTGGAACATCCTCGACCCGATCGAGGAGTTCTGGGCCTCCCAGGGCCAGCCCGAAGGGTACGAGTCCGGCTCCTGGGGGCCGGCCTCGGCCGACGCGATGCTGGCCAGGGACGGACGCGCCTGGAGGCGGTTGTGAGCAAGACGCATCCGGGGCGGATCGAGCGGAGAGCGGTGTGACGACCTTCAACCTGACCGAGACGACCGCGTCGAAGATCTCCTCGACGCTCACCCGCCTGCGGCACCAGATGGGCGCGCCCGCCGTCGGCATGGTGCTGACGCTCGTCGTGGTGGTGGACGAGGCGGGGCAGTACGACGCGCTGCGCGCGGCCACCGATGCGGCGCGCGAGCACCCCTCGCGCATCCTCATGGTGATCAACCGCGACCCGGCCGAGCCCAACCGGCTGGACGCGGAGATCCGCGTGGGCGAGTCGGCGCCGGGCGAGGTCGTGCTGCTGCGCCTGTACGGCGAGCTGACCGAGCACGCCGACTCCGTGATCACGCCGCTGCTGCTCACCGACACGCCGGTGGTGGTGTGGTGGCCGGGCGAATGCCCCGACGTCCCCGCCAAGAACGCGGTCGGGCACCTGGGCAGCCGGCGGATCATGGACGCCAAATCGGCCGGGGACGCGGTCGCCGCCATCTCCTCGCGGGCCGGCAGCTACGTCCCCGGTGACACGGATCTGACCTGGACCCGGCTCACGCCGTGGCGCAGCCTGCTGGCCGCCGCCTTCGACCAGCCCATGGGGAAGATCACCAGGGGTGTGGTGGAGGCCGCGGCGGGCAACCCCAGCGCGCCGCTGCTGGCCGCCTGGCTGTGCGACCGGCTGGAGGCGCCGATCGAGGTCGCCGACTCCTCCGGCCCCGGCCTGACCGGCGTACGGCTGTCGATCGAGGGCGGGGGCGAGCTGACGGTGAGCAGGAGCGACGCCAGGCTCGCCACGCTGTCGCGGCCCGGCAACCCCGACCGGCGGGTCGCCCTGGCCCGGCGGCCCACCTCGGAGCTGCTGGCCGAGGAGCTGCGCAGGCTCGACCCCGACGACATCTACGCCGCCGCGATCCGCCGCCTGGCGGAGATGAAGGGTCAGGGGGGCGGGTGAGCGACGTTCCCGGCGTCATCGTCCACCGCGACGCCGAACTGCTGGCCCAGGCCGTGGCCGCCCGCCTCATCACACGGCTGGTGGACACCCAGGCGGCCCGCGGTTCCGCGCACCTGGTGCTGACCGGCGGCAGCGTGGGCATCGCGACGCTCGCCGCCCTCGCCGGGACGGCGGCGCGCGACGCCATCGACTGGCGGGCGCTCGACATCTGGTGGGGCGACGAGCGGTTCCTGCCGACCGGCGACCCCGAGCGCAACGAGACCGGGGCCCGCCAGGCCCTGCTCGACCACGTCGACGTGGACCCGGCGCGGGTGCATCCCATGCCGGGCCCCGACTCGGGGATGACCGCCGAGGAGGCGGCCGACGCGTACGCGGTGGAGCTGGCCAAGGCGGCACGGCCGGAGGACCACGGGCCGGTGCCCTCGTTCGACGTGCTGCTGCTCGGCATGGGCCCCGACGGGCACGTGGCCTCGTTGTTCCCCGACAAGCCCGCGGTCTACGAGGAGGAGCGGCCGGTCGTGTCCGTGCACGGCTCCCCCAAGCCGCCGCCGACCCGGGTGTCGCTGACGTTCCCCGCGTTGCGGGCCGCCAGGGAGGTCTGGGTCGTCGCCGCGGGCGAGGAGAAGGCGCAGGCGGTCAGGATGGCGCTGTCCGACGCCGGGCCCTTCCAGATCCCGGCCGCCGGGGCACGCGGGCGGCAGCGCACGCTGTTCCTGCTCGACCGCGCCGCCGCGCACAAGATCCCGCCGTCTCTGGGACGGATCGCCTCCCCCTGACGGGAGATCACATCGGAACGGCCGGGCCGGGGCTCACCCCCGCCCGGCCGTTCCGATGTGAGACGTCACCACGGTGAGACGGCCTCGCCCGTGGTGAGACGTCACTGCGCCGGCCGGAAGCTCCGGTCCTCGCGAAGCCCGCTCCGCTGGGCCTTCGCTGCGGTCCTCCCTCCCGCCCGCTCCGCTCCTCCCCGCCGCGCCCTCATTCCCGGCCGGAGCGGGCCTCGTCGAGGGCGGCACGGGCCTCGTCCACGCGTACACGGGCGGAACGGGCGGCCCGTTCTGCGCTCGTCTCCTCCCGGCGGGCGACCTCCAGCCGGTGTTCGGCCGAATTCAGCTTGGTCCTGGCCTTGGCGAGCTTGGCCGCGAGCGTCTCGACCTTGACCGTGCGCCGCTCGTGCTCGCGTACGGCCTCGGCCCGTTCGGCCTCCCAGCCGGCACGGTCCCGCTCCGCCTCGGCGGCGGCTCGTTCGGCCTCGGCGAGGGCCTCCTCCAGTCTCCCGATGCGGCGTTCGCGCTCCGCTTCCAGCCGTTCCCGCTCCGCTCTGTCGCGTTCCTCCTCGGCGGCCCGGCGCTCGGCCTTCGACGGCCGGACGGTGCCCTTGTCTCGCGCCTTCGGTGCGGGCTGCTCGCGTGCTGCCGGTTCGGGTGCGGGCCGTACGACGGGGGCGGGAGTGAAGCCGCTGTAGCTCAGGGGGCGGCTCAGCCGTCCCCGGCGCACCTGCTCGGCCGCGTCCTCGTCCACGACGGCGGCGTCGAGGGTCTGCTCGATCTCCAGCTCGGCCGTGGAGGCCAGCGGATGCCCGGCCGTCTCCGCCACCTCGCGCACGGATCGCACGAGACGGGCGATGAGCGGGGTCCGTTCGCGTCCGGCCTCGGCCAGGGCGTCCGCGTCCTGTGCCCGCCAGGCCTCCCGCAGCCGGCGGCCGAGGTCGAGCAGCCGGCCGAGCTCCTGGCTCTGTTCGCGGGCCGTCCGGTTGACGGCCCAGGCGACGACGGCGGGCTTACGCAGGGCCTTGATCCTCTTGGCCAGCGCGGCGTCGCCGGCCGCCTTCGCCTCCTTGGCGAGCGCGTCACGGGCCGCGGTGAAGTCCTCGGGCATCATGCCGTAGAGCCGATCAGCCGCCTCGTCGAAGTCCACAGACCACCTGTACCTGAGTTTCCCGTGCCGTTCTACCGGCACCGGCGGTATCTCTCATTCCGGCACCGGACAGCCATGCCACGGCCCGTGCCGCCTCCGCGCGCCGTGCCACACCAGGTAGCCGCGAGTCGACAGCCGCCCCGTGCTCGGCCCCGGACGGTAGGACACTTCCTAGCCGTCGCGCCGGACGGTGGCCGCCCAGGCGGCGCCGACGACCGTCACGGTCCACGCCACAACCACCGACAGCCCCACCGGCCGGGCCAGCGCGAGCTCCGGCCCCTCGGGCACGCCGAGGAAGCTCAGCGTCGCCTCGTGCGGCAGCAACCGCACCATCCCGGGGGCGAGGCCCCCCAGAAGCGGGGACGCGAGGATCGGCAGGACGACCAGCACGGCCAACGGCGTGACGACCGGTCCTCGCCGGCACGGCGAACCCGTACGCCACCGAGCCGAGCAACAGGTAGGCCGCCGCCTTGGCGAACAGGCCACCGGCCGTCTCGCCCGCGTCACCGAGCGCGTGCCGGGCCAGATGGCCCGGCAGCACGACGGGGAGCGCCGTGGCCGCCATCACCGCCAGGATCGCCAGGAGCTTCGACAGGAAGAACCGGTTGCGGTCCGGCACCGCCAGCAGGCTCACCCGCACCTGGCCGGTCCGGTACTCCCCGCCGGCCGCGAAGACCGGCACGGCCACGAAGGCGTACACCGGGGCCGACAGCACGGTGCCGAGCCGGGCGATCGCGACCTGCCCGTCCTGGCCCGCGACGCGTACGGCGTCCGTGGCGGCCAGCAGGCCGAGCAGCGTGCCGGCCGACAGGGCGAGGGCGAGCGCGATCCACGTCGCGGGCAGGGTGCAGATCTTGGTGAGTTCGGCGCGGACGAGATCGGGCACCCCGATGCCGCCCGCGACGCGGCCGGGCTCGACGGCGGTCATCGCGCGTCCCGCCGGCTGAAGGCGAGGAACTTCGCCCGGGCGGTCCACGCGTCCGCGCTCACCACCAGACCCGGGTCCCAGTCCCTGACGGTGACGTACGTGAACGCCGCGCTGATCGCGGCGATGACGACGGCGGCGAACAGCAGGAAGCCGCCCGCGGCGAGCGTCTTCGCGACGACCAGACGCCCCCGCCGCGGAACCGCGAGCAGGGACATCCCGAGCTGGCCGGCCCGGAACTCCTGCCCGCCGCCCGCTGTCCGGGCACCGCCGTCCCGGACCCGCACCACCAGCACGTCGCCCTCCCGATGGACCCGCACGGTGCAGCGCGCCCGGGGCGTGCCGCACCATGTTGCTCAACGCCTCCTGCACGACGCGGAACACCACCACGCTCGTCCCCTCGTCGAGGGACGGGCCCTCGTCGATGCGGGTCTCCACGTCGATGCCGGCGGCCCGGGCCGCCCGGACGATCTCCGCGAGCCCGTCGAGGCCGGCCGGGCCGCGCCCCGGCCCCCCGTCCGGCCCGCCGTCCGGGCGGCGCAGTTGACGCACCAGCCCCTGGACGTCCTCCAGCGCCGTGCGCGCGTGCGTCTCCACCTCCGACAACGTGTCGCGCAACTCCTCCTCCCGGGTGTCCGGCAGGCTGAGGATCACCCCCGACTGCGCGAGGATCACCCCGAGCGCGTGCCCGACCACGTCATGGACGTCCCGCGCCACCTCCAGCTGCACCCGCATCCGCTCCGCCTCCCGCGCGGTCGCGATCTGCTTGCCGGTGGTGGTGCCCAGCACCCAGGCCACGCTCAGCGCGGCCACGGCGAGCGTCACCTGCCGCCCCAGCCCGAGCGCGTCCTGCTCCGGCACCGCGGTGACCAGAGCGAGGCCCGCGAAGACCCCGGCCAGCACCGCGACCACGACCCGCGTACGGCGTGCCCGCTCGATCGCCAGCGGGTACAGACACCAGGCCGCGGCCAGCATCGGATCCTGGCAGACTCCCAGCACGGCGGCGGCGACGGTGGCGACCCCGGCGGCCACCGTCGCCTCCAACGGCGCCCGCCGCCGCAGCACCATCGCGCCGGCCGTCACCGCGGCCAGCACCGCCCCCGTGACCGCCGACGGCCACGATCCGGCACCGGCCGTCGGCCCCGCCCAGAAAACCAGCACGACGCCGGCCGCCGCGCCGCCGTCCGCCAACGGCCGCATCGTCCCCCGCACGACAAGCACCGTAAGCGAACGACCGCGAATCGGCCGCGGCTCGCGCGGTCACGACGTCAGCTCGGGGACGCCGTCGTCAGCACGCCCACGGCGAGCCGCGCCTCCATCACACCGGGATCCTCGGTGGGAGTGAGCGTCGCACCGAGGGAGCCGAGCAGCCTGCGCATGCGCGTGTTGTCGTGCAGGAAAGTCGCCCGCACCTCGGCCAGGCCGAGGTCCCTGGCCTGGGCCAGGAGCATGCGGGCCAGCCGGGTGCCGAGCCCCCGGCCCTGCCAGCGATCCTCCACGAGGAACGCGATCTCCGCGATGCCGGGGTCCGAGGTGAAGATCAACGAGCCCAGGGCGACGACCTGCCCGTCGTGACCGGCGACGAGCGACTGGCCGCGGGCGCGGTCGCACAGCCGCTCGAACAGGCGCGGCGGCAGGGTCGGGTTGGCGGTGAAGTAGCGGAACCTGCGCGTCTCGGGCGAGCAGCGCTCATGCAGGTCGCGCAGTGCCTCGCGATAGAGCGACGTCAGTGGCTTGACCTGCACCTCCGCACCGTCGGCGAGCCGCACCGGCCCCTCGGCCGCGGACGGCTCGGCCGGCGGCTGCGCCAGCCTCGCCATCGCCGCGGCGCGGGCCGCCTCCGTCAGCGTGAACGGAAGCCCGGCACGTCGCAGCCGGATCGACCGGCGGGGCGCGACGGGCACCACGAGCAGGGTCGGGTCGGGCAGCTCCGCGATCTCATCGCCGTCCCCCTCGTCCTCCCCGTTCCGCGCCCGGCGGGGGGCCGCGCCGTACACCCAGCGGGCGTCGTCGGCGCGCAGCAGCTCGGCCAGGATCTCCGGCAGCCGCCAGGGAGCCGAGCGCAGCCGGGCGGCGAGCAGCAGCGCCCGCGTCGGCTCGTCGGTCAGTTCGTGCGCGGTGGCGGGCACGATCCGCACCCGCCGTCCGCCCGCGGCCTCCAGCGCCTCGCGTACGGCCTCGGGAGAGGCCGGGATGTCCGTCACGAACTCGTCGACCGTGCCGTCCGTGTCGGGCTGCACCGACAGGCCGAGGATGTTGCCGCCCTTGTCGGCCAGTGCGGTCGCCAGCGACGCCAGCCGCCCGGGCCGTTCGTCCACGGTCGTACGAATCCGGAAGAACCCCATCGGTACCCGCTCCCCTCCGTTGCGCCGGCCTTCAGCCTGCCGGAGCGCTGTTACCCCTGTGCTACACGGCGGTGAGCCACCCGTTTCCTTTCACTGTGGCGCGTTACGACTACCGTTATCCGCATGTGTCTCGCCGGATTTCCACGACATCCGTGGCCGAATGGCGGGATTGTCACGGATATAGCAGGATGTGCATCATGACCGCTCCCCTGTCCCCCGGTTTCGTCAACGGTGAGGTGTCCTTCTGGTATCGGGCGCTGGGGGTGCCGGCCCCCGGAGAACCCCTCGGCGGCGACCTGCGGGCCGACGTGGCCGTCGTCGGCGCGGGCTACACCGGACTGTGGACCGCTTACTACCTGAAGAAGGCCGACCCGTCGCTGCGGGTCGTCGTGCTGGAAAAGGAGTTCGCCGGGTTCGGCGCGTCGGGGCGCAACGGCGGCTGGCTGACCGGCGCGCTGGCCGGATCGCCCGATCGGTATGCGAAGACCCACGGCCGGGACGCGGCGAGGCGGCTGCAGCGCGCGATGTTCGAGGCGATCGACGAGGTCATCCGCGTCGCCCGCGAGGAGGGCGTGGACGCCGACATCGTCAAGGGCGGCCTGCTCACCGTCGCCCGGGGCCCGGCGCAGGCGCTGCGGCTGCGCGAGGAACTGACCGCGCAGCGCGAGTGGGGCTGGGACCGCGACGACGTCCGGTTGCTGACCACCGACGAGATGAACGACCGGCTGCGCGTGGCGGACGCCATGGGGGCCACCTGGAGCCCTCACTGCGCCAGGATCCAGCCCGCCAAGCTCGCCCGCGGCCTGGCGCGGGCCGTACGTGACCTGGGCGTCGAGATCTACGAGCGGACCCCGGTCACCGAGATCGTCCCGGGCGGGGCGGGGCAGCCCGCGGCGGCGGTCACGCCGTACGGGACCGTGCGGGCGGACCACGTGCTGCGCTGCACCGAGGGGTTCACCGCGACGATCGCCGGCCACCACCGCGACTGGCTGCCGATGAACAGCTCCATGATCGTCACCGAGCCGCTGCCGGAGAAGGTCTGGGCGGAGATCGGCTGGCAGGGCCGCGAGCTGCTCGGCGACATGGCGCACTACTACATGTACGCGCAGCGGACGGCCGACGACCGCATCGCCTTCGGCGGCCGCGGCAGGCCCTACCTGTACGGGTCGAGGGTCGACGAGCGGGGGCACACGCACAGCTGGACCGTGGACGCCCTGTGGGACCTGCTGGTCGCGTTCTTCCCCGCCGTCGCCCGGTCACGGGTGGAGCACGCCTGGTCGGGCGTGCTGGGCGTGCCGCGCGACTGGTGCTCGGCCGTCCACGTGGACCACGCGACCGGCCTCGGCTGGGCGGGCGGCTACACGGGGCACGGCGTGACCACCACCAACCTCGCCGGGCGCACGCTCCGCGACCTGGTGCTGCGCCGCGACACCGACCTGATCCGGATGCCGTGGGTGGACCGGCGGGTGCGCGCCTGGGAGCCCGAGCCGCTGCGCTGGCTCGGCGTCCACTCGATGTACCGTCTCTACCGCCTGGCCGACGCCCGCGAGAACAGGGGCATGACCAGGACGTCCGTACTGGCCAGGATCGCCGACACGATCACCGGTCACTGACCCCCTCCTCCTCCGTGATCTTGCACTGTTCGCCGGACGCCCGTACATCACACAGAAGGACACGACACCCTTGAGCTCCACCATCTTGTTCCGCGGCGGCCGCGTCTTCGTCCCCGGCGGGTTCGCCGAGGCGGTCCTCGTCCGCGACGGCGTGATCGCCGCCGTCGGCGCCGAATCCGACCTCGTACGGCTGGCGCCCGCCGCCGAACCGGTGGACCTCGGCGGCGGCCTGCTGACACCGGGGTTCACCGACGCCCACGTCCACCCGGTGCAGGCCGGGCTCGAGCGGGCCAGATGCGACCTGGCAGAGGTGTACGGCCTCGAGGCCTACACCAGGGAAATCGCCGGCTACGCCGCGGACAACCCCGGCAAGGAGTGGATCGACGGCGGCGGCTGGGACATGTCGGCGTTCCCCGGCGGACTTCCCCACCGCTCCCAGCTCGACTTCCTCGACCGCCCGGCGTACTTGGTGCAGCGCGATCACCACGCCGCCTGGGTCAACACGCGGGCGCTGGAGCTCGCCGGGATCACCAGGGACACCCCCGACCCCGCGGACGGCCGCATCGAGCGCGACCCGGACGGCACGCCGAGCGGTGTGCTGCACGAGGGCGCGATGGACCTCGTCGGCCTGCTCACTCCCCGCCCGACCCCGGCCGACGTCGACGCCGCCCTGATGGACGCACAGGCCCACCTGTTCTCGCTGGGCATCACCGGCTGGCAGGACGCCATCGTGGGGTCGTACGCCGGGTCGGACGACCAGCTGCCCGCCTACCTCTCGGCGGCCTCCTCCGGACGGCTGCGGGCGCGGGTCGTCGGCGCCCTGTGGTGGGACCGCACCCGCGGTGCCGAGCAGATCCCCGACCTGGTCGAACGGCGCGCGACGGCCAAGGGCCTGGACCGGTTCCGGGCGACCTCGGTCAAGATCATGCAGGACGGCATCGCGGAGAACTTCACCGCCGCCGTCATCGAGCCCTACTGCCGCTGCGGCGGCACCGGCCTGTCGTACGTCGACCCGGCGCTGCTCGGCGAATGCGTCAAGGAGCTGGACGCCCTGGGCTTCCAGGTGCACTTCCACGCCATCGGCGAGCGAGCCGTGCGCGAGGCGCTCGACGCGCTGACCGGCACCGACCCCTCCAACCGGCACCACATCGCCCACGTCCAGATCATCACGCCGCAGGACGTGCCGCGCTTCGCCGAGCTGGGCGTCACGGCCAACCTGCAGCCTCTTTGGGCGACCCACCACCTGCAGATGGACGAGCTGTGCATCCCCTACCTCGGTGAGGAGCGGTCGTCCTGGCAGTACCCCTTCGCCGACCTCGTACGGCACGGCACCCGCTTCGCCGGCGGCTCGGACTGGCCGGTCTCCTCGGCCAACCCTCTGGAGGCCATGCACGTGGCGGTCAACCGCACCGAGCCGGGCAGCTCGGTCCACGCGACGTACCCCACGGCGCAGACGCCCTTCCTGCCCGAGCAGAGCCTCGACCTGCGGACGATCATGACGGCCTACACCGAGGGCTCCGCCTGGATCAACCGCTCCCCCGCCGGTGTGATCGAGGAGGGCCGCCCGGCCGACCTCGTCGTCCTCGACCGCGACCCCTTCGCCCTCGACCCGAAGGACATCTGGACGACCGAGGTCGTCATGACCTTCCTCGACGGCGAACAGGTGCACGGCTGACGGAGACGGCGCCTCAGCGGTCCCCGGCGAGGGCGTCGCCGCTGACGAGCGACACCGCGAGCGGAGGCAGGAAGCCGAGCATGCCGGCCGTCGTGAGGACGAGCGCCACCGAGCCGGGACGACCGTCCCGGCCGCCGTGCAGCGCGTGGATCGCGCGACCGACACCGGCATGCCCAGGGCGAGGGGGAACCCGTCCGCGGTGAAGGCGTAGCCGGCGGCGCCGACCAGCCGGTCGTGCGGCGGAACGGAGCTGAACAGGTCGAGCAGGGCGAGCACGGCGGCCGACGCCGCGCCCGTCATCAGGCCGGTCTATGCCAGCCGGTACGGCAGGCCGGCAGGTCCGGTGTGGGCCTGAGTGGCCGATGTCGTCATCGATGTTCTCCCTCGACGTGGCACCGGAAACCGGAAGACCGACGGTCGTCCGGCCAAGCGGGGAAGCCTTTGACGCGCTCCCCCGCGGGCGCCGCCGCGTGCGTCACGCGGGATGCTCGGCGCACAGGCAGCCGACGCCCTTCTCGATCCATTCCCGGCCGGCCCACTCAGGGTGCCGCTCGATCATGAGCGCGGTGACCTCCTCGACGATCGTCCGCTCGCTCACGGCCGAGTCCCTGCGCACCCAGGTCTCGTCACGCAGCAGTTCGAGGTAGTCGCGGACGTCGGCGAGCAGCTGCGGGCCGCCGACGTCGCCGTGGCCGGGCACCACCACCCGTGGTGACGCGTCGGCCAGCCGCCGGATCACCGCGATCCACCGGGTGCCGGACACGTCGGTGTCGTGCGGTGGGAACCACGGGAAGATGGCGAACTGCCCGGCCTCCACGAGATCACCGGTGAACATCGCCCCGGCGTCGGGGATCGTGATCACCTGGTCGCCCTTGCTGTGCGCGCGGCCCGTGGCCCGCATCCGCACCACCCGGCCGCCCAGGTCCAGGTCGTACGCGTCGTCGTAGACGACGTCCGGGGCGGCGATCTCGACGCCCTCCAGCTGCCGGGCGACCGGTTCGCCGAGCCCTCTGAACATCTCGAGGTAGGCGGCGCCCTTCGTGGACAGGTCCTCGGCCTGCGCCCGGTTGAGCAGGAACGTCGCCTCCCCGGCGAACACCTGCGCCCCGAACGCGTGCTCCGGATGGAAATGCGTCGTCGTCAGGTACAGCCTGCGGCCCGCGGCGTACTCCGCCGCGAACGCGAGCACGGTCTCGGCGTTTCGCCGGCCCATTCCGGTCTCGACGACGAGCACGGAATGCGTGCCGCCGATGACGCCGATGTTGGGCACCAGCTGCACCCCGCGATTGGGGATCACCATCAGGTCGCGGGCGAGCTCACGCACCTCCTCGGTACGCACGACGGGCTCGGGCAGCAGATATTCGGACATCGCATCCATCCTCATGGAGAGCCTGACAACTGGGCCGCTCCAGTCCATTACGGGATGCTCCGCCGGGTCCAACACCGGTTGCGCAGGCCGGATACCGTGCCGGTATCGTCGCCGGTGATGGACCTACGCTCGCTGCGCTATTTCGTGGCCGTCGCCGAGGAGCGCCACTTCGGACGGGCCGCCGCCCGCCTGCACATGACCCAGCCGCCGCTGAGCCGCGCCGTACGGCACCTGGAGGCCGACCTCGGCGCCCTCCTGCTCCACCGCTCGCCCACCGGCGTCACACTGACCGCCGCCGGCGCCGCGCTCTACGACGAGGCACGCGCGTTGCTGGAGCAGGCCGAGCGGGTGCGCGCCCGGGTCGCCGCCGCGGCCGGCGCCGCCACCCTGACCATCGGCACTGTCGCGGACAGCGCGGAGCAGGCCGGAGCCCGCCTCGCCGCGGCCTTCCGCCGGCGTCACCCCGAAGTCCGGGTCCGCGTCCGCGAAGCCGACTTCACCGACCCGACGACGGGCCTTCGGGCCGGCCTCGTCGACGTCGCGATCACCAGGGCGCCCTTCGACGACACCGGAATCACCACCCACCCGCTGCGCACCGACCCCATGGGGGTGGTCCTGCGGGCCGACGATCCGCTCGCCCGCCGCGAGACCCTGCGGCTGAGCGATCTCGCCGACCGGCCGTGGTTCCGGCTGCCCGACGGCGTCGATCCCGTCTGGTGCGCCTACTGGAACGCCGTCACGCCCGGCGGCGAACTCAGGGACGGCCCGGTGGTGCGCACCGTTCACGAGTGCCTCCAGGCCGTTCTGTGGAACGGCACGGTCGGGCTGGCGCCGGCGACTCACGCGCTGCCCGAGGGGCTCACATCGGTTCCGCTGGCCGACATGCCGCCCAGCCGCCTCGTCGTGGCCTGGAACAGCGACGACGTCAACCCGCTCGTCCGCTCGTTCACCCAGATCGCCGCGGCCGTGTACCGCTCCGCGACGCGGGAACCCGCGCAAACGTGAAGGCCCTTCCCGCCGGCGGCGGAAAGGGCCTTCACAGTCGTCCGGATCAGTAGATCGGGCGGGAGGAGGAGCGCAGCCGCTCCAGCGCCTCGGCGAGGATCTGCGCGCCGTCCTTGTCGCTACGACGCTCCTTCACGTATGCGAGGTGCGTCTTGTACGGCTCGTTCTTCGGCGGAGCAGGCGGGCTCGACTGGTCCTGCCCGGCCGGCAGTCCGCACCGCGGGCAGTCCCAGAGCTCGGGGACGGCCGCGTCACTGGCGAAGCTCGGGCGCGTCTCGTGCATGTTCGCGCACCAGAACGAGACCCGGACACGGGGGGCGGCCTCGCCGCGTTCGGCCTCTCCCATGGGGCCGGCGCCGACTCGGCTGCCACGGATCGCGTTGCCACTACCCACCGATGAACTCCTTGCTCGATCGCCCCGCGGACGGGGGGAGGTGAATCTCTGTCACGCGTGGCCGGAGGCCGTCCGCTACGGCTTGAGCAGCAGGCCCAGCGCGATGATGCAGACGAACCAGACGACGCCCGTGATGATGGTGAGACGGTCCAGGTTGCGCTCGACCACCGACGATCCGCCGAAGGACGACGAGAAGCCGCCGCCGAACAGGTCGGACAGGCCGCCACCCTTGCCCTTGTGAAGCAGCACGAGCAGCACCATCAAGGAGCTCGCCAGGATGAGGGCGATGGAAATTCCGAGTATCACCGTAGACCTGTCCTATATCCGGGCGTGCACGACGCGGGTGCACGGCGTCATCCACATGCGAGAGCACGATGCCATCGCGTGACGATTCAGTTGTGTCCTACGAGGGTACGACCTGTTGTCAAGTCGCACCCCCCGAACGGCTCAGCTAGCTGGAAGTCTCGCCAAATCGGCAGATCTTGGCGAATTCTCCCGCATCGAGGCTGGCCCCTCCCACGAGGGCGCCGTCGATGTCGGCCTCCGCCATGATGCCGGCGACGTTGTCCGACTTCACCGAGCCACCGTAAAGGATACGGACAACAGAGGCCACATCGTCACCGTAAAGCTCGGCGAGTCGCACCCGGATCGCGCCGCACACCTCTTGGGCGTCCTTCGGGGTGGCGACCTCGCCGGTGCCGATCGCCCAGACCGGCTCGTACGCGATCACGATGGACTTCGCCTGCTCGGCCGGGACGCCCTCGAGCGCGCCGTCGAGCTGCGCCAGCGTGTGCTCGACGTGACGGCCCTCCTGGCGCACCGGCAGCCCCTCGCCCACGCACAGGATGGGCGTCAGCGAGTGCCGGTAGGCGGCCTTGACCTTGGCGTTGCACAGGGCCTCGTCCTCGGCGTGGTACTGCCGCCGCTCCGAGTGCCCCACGAGCACATAGGTGCAGCCGAGCTTGCCGAGCATCGCCCCGGAGATCTCCCCGGTGTACGCCCCGGAGTCCTTCGCCGACAGGTCCTGCGCGCCGTAGGCGATGCGGAGCTTGTCGGCGTCCACCAGCGTCTGCACGCTACGCAGGTCGGTGAACGGCGGGATGACCGCGACGTCCGCCTTGTCGTAGTCGCGGTCGGTCAGCGTGAACGCCAGCTTCTGCACCAGATTGATGGCCTCGAGGTGGTTGAGGTTCATCTTCCAGTTGCCGGCGAACAGCGGCTTGCGGGACATCTACTCCTCCAGCGCCGCGAGTCCGGGCAGCGTCTTGCCTTCGAGGTACTCGAGGCTCGCGCCGCCACCGGTGGAAATGTGCGAGAAGCCGTCCTCGGGCAGGCCGAGCCTGCGCACGGCCGCCGCCGAGTCGCCGCCGCCGACCACGGTGAACGCCTTGGAGTCGACCAGCGCCTGGGCGACGGCACGGGTGCCGCCGGAGAACGCGTCGAACTCGAACACGCCCATCGGGCCGTTCCAGAACACGGTCTGGGCGTCGGCCAGCTTCGAGGCGAACAGCTCACGGGTGCGGGGGCCGATGTCGAGGCCCTCGCGGTCGGCCGGGATCGCGGTGGCGTCCACGACCTCGTGCGGCGCGTCGGGACCGAACTCGGTCGCGGCCAGCACGTCCAGCGGCAGCACCAGCTCGACGCCGCGGGAGGCCGCCTCCTCGAGGAAGCCCTTGACCTGGTCGATCTGGTCCTCCTGCAGCAGGGACTTGCCCACCTCGTGGCCCTGGGCCTTGAGGAAGGTGTAGGCCATGCCACCGCCGATGAGCAGGCGGTCCACCTTGGACAGCAGGTTCGCGATCACGCCGAGCTTGTCGGAGACCTTCGCACCGCCCAGCACGACGACGTACGGCCTGGCCGGGTCCTCGGTGAGCTTGCGCAGCACCTCGACCTCGGCGAGGACGAGGTCGCCCGCCGCGTGCGGCAGCCGCTTGGGCAGGTCGTAGACGCTGGCGTGCTTGCGGTGCACCGCGCCGAAGCCGTCGCCGACGTAGAGCTCGGCGAGGGCGGCCAGCTTGCCGGCGAACTCGCCCCTGACCGCGTCGTCCTTGGACTCCTCGCCCGGCTCGAAGCGCAGGTTCTCCAGGAGGGCGACCTGCCCGTCCCGCAGGCCCGCCACCACGCTCTGCGCGGACTCGCCGACCACGTCGGTGGCGAACGCCACGTCCTCGCCGAGCAGCTCGGCCAGCCGCCGGGAGACCGGGGCGAGCGAGTACTTCGGCGTGACCGAGCCCTTGGGGCGGCCGAGGTGGGCGGCGACGACGACCCGGGCGCCGCGCTCGACCAGCTTCTTGATGGTCGGCACCGACGCCCGGATGCGGCCGTCGTCGGTGATCGTCTCCCCGTCGAGGGGGACGTTGAGGTCGGCGCGCACGAACACGCGCCGGCCCTTCACGTCGAGCTCGTCGATTCCGATCATCAGAGCGAGGCGCCCACGTACTCGATGAGGTCCACGAGGCGGTTGGAGTAGCCCCACTCGTTGTCGTACCAGCCGACGACCTTGACCTGGTTGCCGATGACCTTGGTGAGGCCGGCGTCGAAGATGCAGGACGACGGGTCGGTGACGATGTCGCTGGAGACGATCTCGTCCTCGGTGTAGCTGAGGTAGCCCTTGAGCGCGCCCTCGGCGGCGGCCTTGATCGCGGCGTTGACCTCCTCGACGCTGGTCTCGTTGCGCACCTCGACCGTGAGGTCGGTGGCCGAGCCCGTCGGGATCGGCACGCGCAGCGCGTAGCCGTCGAGCTTGCCCTTCAGCTCCGGCAGGACCAGGCCGATGGCCTTGGCGGCGCCGGTGGAGGTCGGGACGATGTTCAGCGCGGCGGCGCGGGCGCGGCGCAGGTCCTTGTGCGGGCCGTCCTGCAGGTTCTGGTCCTGCGTGTAGGCGTGGATGGTGGTCATCAGACCCTTCTCGATACCGAAGGTGTCGTTGATGACCTTGGCCATCGGGGCCAGGCAGTTGGTGGTGCAGGAGGCGTTGGAGATGATCGTGTGAGCGGCCGGGTCGTACTTCTCGTGGTTGACGCCCATGACGATCGTCACGTCTTCGTTCTTCGCCGGAGCGGAGATGATGACCTTCTTCGCGCCGTTGTCGGCGTGCACCTTGGCCTTGGTGGCGTCGGTGAACAGACCGGTCGACTCGACGACCACGTCCACCCCGAGGTCGCCCCAGGGCAGCTTGGCGGGGTCGCGCTCGGCGAACGCCTTGATCGCCTTGCCGTCAACGGTGATCTCGTCCGCCGAGGACTTGACCTCGTACGGCAGGCGGCCCAGGATGCTGTCGTACTTCAGCAGGTGGGCCAGCGTGGCGTTGTCGGTGAGGTCGTTGACGGCGACGACCTCGATGTCCTTGCCGCTGGCCGCCACAGCGCGCCAGAAGTTGCGGCCGATACGGCCGAAGCCGTTGACGCCTACGCGGATGCTCACGGATCCGATCTCCTCGTACGTCGTGCGCCGGTGTACCGGCGCCAGGGCTGTGTTAAACCTCAATGACAGACCTTATCGGACCCAAATTGGTGTAGACCACCGGGCCGCACTTTGACGGCGTGTCAGGCCGGACGGGCCCGTGAGCGGGCCCTTTCCCGCCCGGGCGTCGCGCGGCCGCCGGAGGCGAACCGGCGGCGCGCGGCGTGCTCCAAGCGCTACTGCGCCAGCATGTCGGCGGTGAGGTTGGCTTCGGTGTTGGCGATGCCGAGGTCCTGGGCGCGCTTGTCGGCCATCGCGAGCAGGCGCCGGATGCGCCCGGCGATGGCGTCCTTCGTGAGCGGCGGGTCGGCGATCTGGCCGAGCTCCTCCAGGGACGCCTGCTTGTGCTCCACCCGCAGCCGGCCCGCGATCACCAGGTGCTCGGGGGCGTCGTCGCCGAGGATCTCCAGCGCCCGCTGCACCCTCGCCCCGGCGGCGACGGCCGCCCGGGCCGACCTGCGCAGGTTCGCGTCGTCGAAGTTGGCCAGGCGGTTGGCGGTGGCCCGCACCTCGCGGCGCATCCGCCGCTCCTCCCAGGCCAGCACGCTGTCGTGCGCGCCGAGCCGGGTCAGCAACGCGCTGATCGCGTCGCCGTCGCGCACCACCACGCGGTCGACACCGCGCACCTCCCGGGCCTTGGCGTGGATCTTCAGTCGCCGCGCCGAGCCGACCAGGGCCAGCGCCGCCTCAGGGCCGGGACAGGTCACCTCCAGCGACATCGACCGGCCGGGCTCGGTCAGCGAGCCGTGCGCGAGGAACGCGCCCCGCCAGGCCGCCTCGGCGTCACAGGTGGCCCCGGAGACGACCTGCCGGGGCAGCCCGCGCACAGGGCGCCCGTGGTTGTCGATCAGGCCGGTCTGCCTGGCCAGCGCCTCGCCGTCCTTGTAGACGCGCACGACGTAGCGCGAGCCCTTGCGCAGCCCCGCGGGCGCCAGCACCAGCACCTCGGCCTTGTGTCCGAAGACCTCGCCGATGTCCTTGATCAACCTGCGGGCGGTGGCGTTGGTGTCGAGCTCGGCCTCGATCACGATGCGCCCGCCCACCAGGTGCAGCCCGCTGGCGAAGCGCAGCAGCGTGGAGACCTCCGCCTTCCGGCAACAGGGCTTGAGCACCGGAAGGCGGCTCAGCTCGTCTTTCACCACACCCGTCATGGCCATCAGCGCGTGTCCTCCCCCAAACAGACTCTGCCCGTCAGTCTCTCGCACCTGGTGAGCACGCAATCACCGCTTCTCACGGAAAATCTCATCCAGGACAGCGGCAAGACGTGGTCCGTCGTGCCGGTCGGATCCGTCAGAGGCGGCCACATCGGCCAAAACGACTCGGCCGCCCATCGCGTACGCCGCCTTCTCCAGAGCCCTCGGATCGGCGACCACCCCGCCGTCGGCGACCACCGCGTCGACGACCAGCGCGGGGGCGTGCTCCCTGAGCACCTCCAGGTGCCGTTCCGGCGAGAAGCCGTCGGTCTCCCCCGCCTGCGGCGCGAGGTTGAGGATCACCAGCCGCCTGGCGCTCGTCTCGTGCAGCGCCCGGGCCAGTTCCGGCACTTTGAGATGGGGCAGGACGCTGGTGAACCAGGAACCCGGCCCGAACACCACCCAGTCGGCCGCCTCGATCGCCTCGATCGCCTGCGGACAGGCGGGCGGATCGGACGGCAGCAGCGAGATGGAGCGCACCCGCCCGGGCGTCAGCGCGCAGGCGACCTGCCCGCGCACCGTCGCGATCGTCCCGTCCAGATCGACCTCCGCCTGGATGTCGAGCGGCACGGAGGCCATGGGCAGCACCCGGCCGTGCGCGCCGAGCAGCCGGCCCACCCACTCCAGGCCCACGACGGGATCACCGAGCAGTTCCCAGAGCGCGACGATGAGCAGGTTGCCGACGGCGTGACCGTGCAGTTCGCCCTCGCTCCTGAAGCGGTGCTGGACGACCTCGCTCCATGTCTTGCCCCACTCGTCGTCGCCGCACAGAGCCGCGAGCGCCATCCGCAGGTCGCCGGGCGGCAGAACCCCCAGCTCACGCCTGAGACGCCCGCTGGAGCCGCCGTCGTCCGCGACCGTCACCACGGCCGTCAGGTCGTCCGTGACGGTCCTCAGGGCCGACAGGGAGGCGTACAGGCCGTGGCCGCCGCCGAGAGCGACGACCCTGGGACCGCTCGCGGCGGCGGTCACGGAGTGCGGAGGGAGCATCGATGCGCCGAAGGTGGGGGACTTGCGGGGATGATCGGGGACGGAGGGGTCCGCGGGGTCCGGGGCGGGGTCCTTCATCGTCCTCCTCGCGCTCGCCACGGGCACCGCTCTGCGGAGCCGTGGCGCTCAGGTCGTGCTGATCTGTCACGCTCACCCGGTCGCCGTGGCCGGAACCGGCCGCGCGCGCCTCGGCGGCCGTCGCGCGGGCCCGGACCGGCCACGGGCCGCATGCCCGCCACCGTACGCCCTGAAAGGGGCGGCCCGCCCCTCGCGGCGCTGCCGGGGCGGAGCCGGCCGGACGGGGGTCACGGCGACGGCTCGCGACCCGGCGACAGGGCGGGCGGCGTGCGGGGTGCCCTGCCGATCCGCCTGTGCGCCAGGCTCCAGCTACCCGCGCGGAAGCGGGGCAATCGGGGCGCGACCCGTCCCGCCGGACCACATGCGCATCCCGCCGGCCCGGCTTACGGCCGCGACGCTGTGACGACGGGATCGGCTCCCGCCGAGCCGGCGCGGACAGGCCCGGGCGGCGACCGTCACTCGCGGCCCACGTCCCGGTGGCTGACCTGGACGTCCATGCCGCGCTCCCGCAGCCGGGCGCCGAGTTGCTCGGCCATCGCGACGCTGCGGTGCTTTCCTCCGGTGCAGCCCACGGCGAGAGTGGCGTAGCCCTTGCCCTCACGCGTGTATCCGGCGGCGACGACGCCGAGAACCTCCTCGTATCCGTCGAGGAACTCCTTGGCCCCGGGCTGGCTGAGCACGTAGTCGCGCACGGGCGCGTCGAGCCCGTTCATCGGCCGCAGCTCCGGCACCCAGTGGGGGTTGGGCAGGAACCGGCAGTCCACGACGAGGTCGGCGTCGACCGGCAGGCCGTACTTGTAGCCGAAGGACACCACGTTGACCTTGAGCCCCGGGCGGTCCTCGCCGCCGAAGAACGACACGATCTTCTTGCGCAGCTCGTGCACGTTCAGCAGGGACGTGTCGATGACGAGGTCGGCGTTGGCGCGGACCTCGCGCAGGATGCCGCGCTCGCGGTCGATCCCGTCGACGAGCCGCCCGTCACCCTGGAGGGGGTGGGGACGCCGGACGTTCTCGAACCTGCGGACCAGTTCCTCGTCGCTCGCCTCCAGGAACACCACCCGGACGCCGACACCCCGCCCGTCGAGTTCCTCGATGGCCGCGTTGAGGTCGGTGGTGAAGGCGAGGCTGCGCACGTCGACCACGGCGGCGACGCGGTCGGTCGCCATGTTCACCCGGCCGGCCTCCTCGGCGAGCGAGGACAGCAGCCCCGGCGGCAGGTTGTCGATCACGTACCAGCCGAGGTCCTCCAGAGACTTCGCGGCGGTGCTGCGCCCCGCCCCCGACATTCCGGTGATCACCACGAATGCCGGCTCAGTCGTGCTCATCGCCCGCTCACCGTCCTGCCGCCCATGTCAGCCCGCCCAACGTCAGCCCCGTCCGCTTTCCGCCACCCACGCCGGGGTGGCCGACCCCCGTCGGAAACCGGGTCCGTTCCCCCGTGGGAACGACTCTCTGGTGCCGGAGCATGACACCTCTTCACCTGATCGCGCCACCGCCGCGCCGGGCGACTCCCACGGCGCCCTTCCTGCCGCCCTGCCTGGGACGGAACGTGCCGCGACGCCGGCGCGGACACGTCACGACCCCTGCCCCGCCGGGGACGGGCTTTCACCGCGCAGCGCCGCGACGATGGCCTCGGCGGTCGCGCGGCCGATGCCGGGGACCTCGCGGATCTCCTCGGCGCTCGCCTCCCGCAGCCGCTTCACCGAACCGAAGTGACGCAGCAGGGCCTGACGGCGTGCCGGACCGAGGCCCGGCACCTGGTCAAGCGCGCTCTCCTTGAGCGATTTCGACCTCTTCGTCCGATGGTAGGTGATAGCGAACCTGTGCGCTTCGTCGCGGACGCGTTGTAACAGGTAGAGGCCCTCGCTGCTGCGCGGCAGGATCACCGGCTGGTCGTCGCTGGGCAGCCAGACCTCCTCCAGCCGCTTGGCCAGCCCGCACACCGCGACATCGTCGATGCCGAGCTCGTCGAGGGCGCGCTGGGCGGCCGCCGCCTGCGCCGGGCCGCCGTCCACCACGACCAGGTTGGGCGGGTAGGCGAACTTGCGGGGACGGCCCGTCTCCGGGTCGATCGGCGTCGCCGCACCGCCGCGCCACGCCCCCTCGTGCTCTGCCCCCTCGTGCTCTGCCCCCTCGTGCTCTGCCCCCTCGTGCTCTGCCCCCTCGTGCTCTGCCCCGTCGTAGCCCGCCCCGTCATGCCCGGCCGCGTCGTCCGTCTCCGCGTCCAGCTCGCCCGTCGCCGCCCGCTCCTCCAGGTAACGCTTGAACCGCCGGCAGATGACCTCGTATATCGAGGCGACGTCGCCTTCCGTCGTCCTGATGGAGAAACGGCGGTACTCGCTCTTGCGGGCCAGCCCGTCCTCGAAGACCACCATCGAGGCCACGACGTTCTCGCCCTGGATGTGCGACACGTCGTAGCACTCGATCCGCAGCGGCGCCTGATCGAGGTCGAGGGCGTCGGCGATCTCCTGCAGGGCCAGGCTGCGCGTGGTCAGGTCGCTCGCACGGCGCAGCTTGTGCTGCGCGAGCGACTCCTTGGCGTTGCGCTCAACGGTCTCCATGAGGCTCTTCTTGTCGCCGCGCTGGGGAACGCGCAGGTCGACGCGGGAACCCCGCTGCTCACTCAGCAGCTCGATCAGCGCGGCCTCGTCCGGGGGCCGCGCCGGCACGAGGATCTCGCGGGGAATCGCCGCCTCGCCGTACATCTGGAGCAGGAATTGCTCCACCAGCTCGCCGGGAGTGGCCTCCTCGACCTTGTCGACCACCCAGCCACGCTGGCCACGGATGCGGCCACCGCGCACGTAGAAGACCTGGACCGCCGCCTCCAGCGGATCCTCGGCCAGGGCGATCACGTCGCAGTCGGTGTCGTCGCCGAGCACCACCGTCTGCTTCTCCAGGGCCCGCTGCAGCGCCTGGATGTCGTCGCGCAGCCGCGCGGCCCGCTCGTACTCCTCCACCGCGGCCGCCTCGCGCATCTCGCGCTCCAGCCGCTTGATGAAGCGGCCGGTGTTGCCGGCCATGAAGTCGCAGAAGTCCTCGGCGAGGGCTCGGTGCTCGTCCGGGGTGACCCTGCCGACGCAGGGCGCGGAGCACTTGTCGATGTATCCCAGCAGGCAGGGCCGCCCGATCTGCCCCGCCCGCTTGAAGACCCCGGCCGAGCACGTCCGCACGGGGAAGACGCGCAGCAGCAGGTCGACGGTCTCCCGGATGGCCCAGGCGTGCGAGTAGGGGCCGAAGTAGCGGGTGCCCTTCCGCTTGGCCCCGCGCATCACCTGCACCCGGGGGAAGTCCTCCCCCATCGTCACGGCCAGGTACGGGTACGACTTGTCGTCGCGGTACTTGACGTTGAACCGGGGGTCGAACTCCTTTATCCAGGAGTATTCGAGCTGGAGCGCCTCGACCTCGGTGCCGACCACCGTCCAGTCCACGGACGCCGCGGTCGTGAGCATGGTCTGCGTCCGCGGGTGCAGGCCGGCGAAGTCCGCGAAGTATGAGTTGAGCCGTTGCCGCAGGCTCTTCGCCTTGCCCACGTAGATCACCCGGCCGCCCGGGTCGCGGAAGCGATAGACGCCTGGCGACTCGGGAATCGATCCGGGCGCCGGTCGATAGGTTGCCGGATCCGCCACACCCAAAGACTACTGGGCCCTGCTGACAATCCCTGCCGACGATCCGGGCCGGCGGTCCCGCCGTCCCCGGCGACGGTGAAAGACGAGCCCGCCGCCACCGCGCCTTCGCCACCCCCGGACGCCGGGTCCGCCGGGACGGCGGACCCGGCGGCCCCCGTCAGGCGAGGGTGATGCTGTCGCCGCTCACTGTGATCTTCTTCTCGGCGAGCGGCTTGGTCGCCGGGCCGTTCGTCACGGAGCCGTCCTTGGCGCTGAACTTGCTGCCGTGGCAGGGGCAGACGATCTCGTTGTTCGCGACTCTGGCGACCGGGCAGCCCTGGTGGGTGCAGGTCGCGCTGAACGCCTTGAACTCGCCGGCCGCCGGCTGGGTGACGACGACGTCCTGGTCCTTAAAGACCTTGCCGCCGCCCTCGGGGATGTCGGCGGTCTTCGCGATCTCACCCCCGGCCTGGGCCGCCTGACCACCCTCGGACGCACCGCTCTGGCCGGCCGACGCCGTCGTGTCGTCCCCGTCTGAGGCGCCGCACGCGCTCAGCGCCACGGCCAGCCCGGCGCCTCCGGCGCCGAAGATCACGGTCCGGCGTGTCGTATCCGTCATGCTCTTCCTTCCCTGATGGCGCCCGGGACCTCCACGGCCCCGGGTCCTTCCCCTTCGCGACGCGTCACCCTGTGTGTCCTCAGGCGCGGCCATCACCCCGTGGCCGGTTCGACGACGCGGTCGGAAGGAGAAGAGTAGGGAGAAATAATGAGACGAATACTCATACGCCCAAGATCTTGCGGAGGAAGGCCCCGGTGTGGCTCTCCTCGACCCTGGCGACCTCCTCGGGCGTGCCGGCGGCGACGACCCTGCCGCCCCCGGACCCGCCCTCGGGCCCCATGTCGACGATCCAGTCGGCGGTCTTGATCACGTCGAGGTTGTGCTCGATGACGATCACCGTGTTACCGGCGTCCACGAGCCGGTTGAGCACGCCGAGAAGCCGCCGGATGTCCTCGAAGTGCAGGCCGGTGGTGGGCTCGTCCAGCACGTACACGGTGCGGCCGGTCGAACGGCGCTGCAGCTCGGAGGCGAGCTTCACCCGCTGCGCCTCGCCGCCGGACAGCGTGGTCGCCGGCTGGCCAAGCCGCACGTACCCGAGACCGACGTCGTTGAGGGTCTTCAGGTGGCGGCGGATGGCGGGGATCGCCTCGAAGAACTCCAGCGCCTCCTCGATCGGCATGTCGAGGACCTCGGAGATCGTCTTGCCCTTGTAATGGACCTCCAGCGTCTCGCGGTTGTAGCGGGCGCCGTGACAGACCTCACAGGGGACGTAGACGTCCGGCAGGAAGTTCATCTCGATCTTGATGGTGCCGTCGCCGGCGCACGCTTCGCAGCGCCCGCCCTTGACGTTGAAGCTGAACCGGCCCTGCAGGTAACCGCGGACCTTCGCCTCGGTGGTGGCCGCGAACAGCTTGCGCACGTGGTCGAAGACGCCCGTGTACGTCGCCGGGTTGGACCTCGGCGTGCGGCCGATCGGCGACTGGTCGACGTGGACGACCTTGTCCACCAGGTCGGTGCCGACGACCCGGGAATGCCGGCCGGGCACGGTCTTCGCGCCGTTCAGCTCCTTGGCCAGCGCGGCGTACAGGATGTCGTTGACCAGCGTCGACTTGCCGGACCCCGAGACGCCGGTGACAGCGGTGAAGACGCCGAGCGGGAACTCGACGTCCACCCCCTTCAGGTTGTGCTCACGGGCGCCCTTCACCACGAGCTGCCGCTTCTTGTCCCGCGGGCGCCGGACCTCCGGCGCCGTGATCGCCTTGCGGCCCGACAGGTACGCCCCGGTCAGCGACTCCTCGCTGGCGAGCAGGTCCTGCACGGTGCCGGACACGACGACCTGGCCGCCGTGCTCGCCCGCGCCGGGGCCGATGTCGACCACCCAGTCGGCGGCGGCGATCGTGTCCTCGTCGTGCTCGACCACGATCAGCGTGTTGCCCATGTCGCGCAGCCGGATCAACGTCTCCAGCAGACGCTGGTTGTCGCGCTGGTGCAGGCCGATGGACGGCTCGTCCAGCACGTACAGCACGCCGACGAGACCGGAGCCGATCTGCGTGGCCAGCCTGATGCGCTGCGCCTCGCCGCCCGCGAGCGTGCCGGCGGCACGGTCGAGCGTGAGGTAGTCGAGGCCGACGTCGAGCAGGAAGCCCAGCCGGGCGTTGATCTCCTTGACCACCCGCTCGGCGATGTGCATGTCCCGCTCCGACAGCCGCAGGCCGGACAGGAACTTCGCGCAGTCGGCGATCGACATCCCCGAGACCTCGGCGATCGAGGCGTCACCGACGGTCACGGCCAGCGAGACCGGCTTGAGGCGGCGGCCCTTGCAGGCCGGGCAGGGCACCTCGCGCATGAAGCCCTCGAACCGCTCCCGGCTGGCGTCGCTCTCCGACTCGGCGTGCCGGCGCTGGACCCAGGGGATCACGCCCTCGAAGTCGGTGTAGTACGAGCGTTGCCTGCCGTACCGGTTGCTGTAGCGGATGTGGACCTGCTCGTCGTGGCCGTGCAGGATCGCCTTCTGCGCCTTCTTCGGCAGCCGCTCCCACGGGGTGTCGAGGTCGAAGCCGAGCGCGTTGCCCAGCGCCTCCAGCAGCCGCACGAAGTAGTCACTGGTGTGGCCGTTCGCCCACGGGCTGATCGCGCCGTCGCCGAGCGTGCGCTCGGGGTCGGGCACGAGGAGGTCGGGGTCGACCTCCATGCGGGTGCCGAGGCCGGTGCACTCGGGACAGGCGCCGAACGGCGAGTTGAACGAGAACGACCTGGGCTCCAGCTCCTCGAACGACAGGTCGTCGTAGGGGCAGTAGAGGTGCTCGGAGTAGAAGCGCTCACGGTTGGGGTCGTCGTCCGGAAGGTCGACGAAATCGAGCGTGATCGTGCCGCCGGACAGCTGCAGCGCGGTCTCCACCGAGTCGGTGAGCCTGCGCCGCGCGCTCTCCTTGACCGACAGGCGGTCAACGATCACCTCGATGTCGTGCTTCTCGTACTTCTTGAGCGTGGGCGGCTCCTCCAGCCGCACGATGGTGCCGTCGACCCGGGCCCGGGCGTAGCCCTTGGTCTGCAGCTCGCGGAACAGCTCGGCGTACTCACCCTTGCGGCCGCGGACGATCGGGGCGAGGACCTGGAACCGGGTGCCCTCCTCCAGTTCGAGCACACGGTCCACGATCTGCTGCGGCGTCTGGCGGGCGATCGGGCGGCCGCACTGCGGACAGTGCGGCTTGCCGATGCGCGCCCACAGCAGCCGCAGGTAGTCGTAGACCTCGGTGATCGTGCCGACGGTCGAACGGGGGTTGCGGCTGGTGGACTTCTGGTCGATGGAGACGGCCGGGGACAGGCCCTCGATGAAGTCGACGTCGGGCTTGTCCATCTGGCCCAGGAACTGCCGGGCGTACGCGGACAGGGACTCCACGTACCGTCGCTGTCCCTCGGCGAAGATCGTGTCGAAGGCCAGGCTGGACTTGCCGGAGCCCGAGAGCCCGGTGAAGACGATCAGAGCGTCTCGCGGGAGATCGAGCGAGACGTCCTTCAGGTTGTGTTCGCGTGCGCCACGCACGATCAGGCGGTCAGCCACGGTGGTCCCGATAGGTCGATGAGGTGAATGGAGGTGCACGGGCAGGCTATCCAGAGCCACCGACAATTTCGGGGGGCGTCGTCCGGCGGCCGGAGGGGGCGGCCCCGCGTGCTTCGTGGGACACGCTCCGTGAACCAGGGTATGAGCTTCGTCAAACCCGTGCCTGTCTTCCGCGCGAAACCCCTGCTCATACAACCGCCGGGAGCGCCGTCCTCTTCCCCCGCGCGCCCGTGGACGGCGGCGGGGGACTCCAGGGTCCATGATTCTTTCCATGTCCGTTATCGACGAGATCGAGCGAGAGCTGGCCGAGGCGACCGAACGCCTGCTGGCGACCGCCGCCCGCCTCACCGACGAGGATCTGCGCGCGCCGTCCCTGCTGCCCGGCTGGACGAGGGGACACGTGCTCGCGCACATCGCCCGCAACGCCGACAGCTGCGTCAACCTGCTGGAGTGGGCACGCACCGGGGTGCGCATCCCGCAGTACGCCTCGGCGCGGGCCCGCGAGGCCGGAATCGAGGCGGGCGCCGCCCGCCCGGCCGCCGAACAGCTCGCCGACCTGCGCGACAGTGCCGAGCGGTTCGCGGCGGCGGCCGGGCGGATGCCCGCCGAGGCGTGGACCGCGCCGGTCTCGGGGATGACCCCGCCCGAGCACCCCGCCTGGTACGTCCCGATCCGCCGTCTCAGGGAGGTCGAGGTGCACCACGCCGACCTCGGGGCAGGCTACGGATGGGCCGACTGGCCGGAAACGTACGTGAGACGAGAGCTGTACGACACGATGCTCTGGCTCGGCAGCGAGAGCCCGGTGAGCGAGGTCGTCGCCCGCGAGCCGGGCACCGGCGAGGTCGTGCGGATCTGGACGGGACTCGGCGAGGGCCCGGTCGTGGAGGGGACGCCGCGCGAGCTGCTCGCGTGGCTCGCCGGCAGGACCGACGGCGCGGGGCTGCGGCTCCTCGGCTCGCCGCAGGCGCGCCCCGCCCACGACGTCCCCGAGGCGCACCTCCGGCACGACCATCTCGGCGCGCGCCCCCGGCACGACCATCTCGGCGCGCGCCTCCGGCACGACGCGGCCGGGGGGCTGCCGACCCCGCCGGCCTGGCCGAAGCCGTCCCCGGCGGGGCTGCCCTCCGAGCCTCCGTCGTCCTGGCCGCCCACCGCCTACTAGAGCAGTCCGCCGTCCAGTAGCAGAAAGGAAACGATCATGACTTACACCGGAGACGTCACCAAGGGCGGGCCCGCCGACGTACGAGAGATCCCGGGGCTGACGATCTCGAAGATCGAGGTCGGCGACTTCGGCAACAACGCGTACCTGCTGCGGTGCGCCGAGACCGGCGACGGGCTGCTGGTCGACGCGGCGGCCGAGCCCGACCGGCTGCTCGAACTCATCGGCGACATGCCGATCAGCTCGATCGTGACCACTCACCGGCACCCCGACCACTGGGGGGCCCTGGAGGACGTCGCCCGGGCCACCGGCGCGCAGACCGTCGCCCACCCTCTCGACGCCCCCGAGCTGCCGGTGAAGGTGACCAGGGAGGTCGAGCACGGCGACCGGGTCACGGTCGGCGTGGTGACGCTGGACGTCATCCACCTGCGCGGCCACACGCCCGGTTCGATCGCGCTGCTCTACCAGGACCGCCACCTGTTCACCGGCGACTCCCTGTTCCCCGGCGGCGTCGGCAACACGCAGAAGGACCCGGCACGGTTCGAGCAGCTGTTCACGGACGTGGTCGAGCGGATCTTCGACCGCCTGCCGGACGAGACATGGGTCTACCCCGGCCACGGCAGGGACACCACCCTCGGCGCCGAGCGGCCGCACCTGCCCGAGTGGAAGGCCCGCGGCTGGTGACGCACACCCGGCCGGGCGGCCGGCCGGGCGCTTGATCCGGTCCGCGTGATTCAGGGGGCTCCTGCGGGGCAGCGGCTACCGCACGAACCGTCGGAGGAGCCCCCAGATGACCCCCCTCGTGACCCCCCTCGCGAGCGCGGCCGCGTGGAGCGGCCACGACACCCGCCTCATCGTGGCCGCCCTGGCCGGCATCGCGGTCATCGTGCTGCTGATCACGAAGCTGCGGGCCCACCCGTTCCTCGCCCTCGCGCTCGGCTCGGGGGTGCTCGGCCTGGTGGCCGGCATGGCCCCGGAGAAGCTGATCGACAGCTTCTCCGGCGGGCTCGGCTCGACCGTGGCCGGCGTCGGCGTGCTCATCGCCCTCGGGGCGATGCTGGGCAAGCTGCTGGCCGACTCGGGCGGCGCCGAGGAGATCGTCGACGGCATCCTGCGCCGCAGCGGCGACCGGGCGCTGCCGTGGGCGATGACGCTGATCGCGGTGCTCATCGGTCTGCCGATGTTCTTCGAGATCGGGCTGGTCCTGCTGATGCCCGTCATCCTGCTGGTGGCCCGGCGCAGCGGCCGCCCGCTGCTGCTGATCGCGGTCCCCGCCCTGGCGGGCCTGTCCGTCCTGCACGGCCTGGTGCCCCCGCATCCCGGGCCCTTGGTCGCGATCGACACGCTCAAGGCCGACCTCGGGCTCACGCTCGGGCTCGGCCTGCTGGTGGCGATCCCGACGGTGATCGTGTCCGGCCCGCTGTTCGCCAGGTTCGCCGCCCGATGGGTGCGGCCGGCGCCGCCCGAGCGGCTCGAACGCGAGCAGGTCCAGAAGCCCGGGGACACGGCGCCGGAGGACGCGGACCGCCCCCGGCCGGGCTTCGGCGTCACGGTGGCCACGATCCTGCTGCCGGTCGTGCTCATGCTGGGCCGGGCCGTCGCGGAGATCGCCCTGCCGGAGGACCACGCGGTGCGCACCGTGTTCGACGTCCTCGGCACTCCCCTCGTCGCCCTGCTGATCGGGGTGATCGTGGCGATGTTCACGCTGGGCCGCGCCGCGGGCTTCGACCGGGCCCGGATCTCCTCGGCGATCGCCGACTCGCTGCCGCCGATCGCCGGGATCCTGCTCATCGTCGGCGCTGGCGGAGGATTCAAGCAGACCCTGGTCGACTCGGGTGTCGGCAAGGTCATCGGCGAGGCCGCGCAGGGCGCGAACGTGCCCGTGCTCGTGCTCGGCTGGCTGATCGCCGTCGGGATCCGGCTGGCCACCGGTTCCGCCACGGTCGCCACGATCTCCGCCGCCGGGATCGCCGCGCCGCTGGCCGCCGGCCAGTCCCCCGCGCACGTCGCCCTGCTCGTGCTCGCCATCGGCGCCGGGTCGCTGTTCTTCTCCCACGTGAACGACGCCGGGTTCTGGCTGGTCAAGGAGTATCTCGGGATGTCGGTCGGCGAAACGATCAGAAGCTGGTCGATCATGGAGACGGTCATCTCCGTGGTGTCGTTCTGCTGCGTGCTCCTGCTCGGACTGGTGGTCTGAACGTCCGTATAGTGAACGGCGCACACCGTCCCTTCCCTGGAGCCGGGCACCTCATGGAGATCACTGGAATCGAACTGCGCCGGATCGCGATGCCGCTCGTCGCGCCGTTCCGGACGTCGTTCGGCACCGAGACCGCACGCGACGTCCTGCTGGTGCGGGTGGTGACGCCGGAGGCCGAGGGCTGGGGCGAGTGCGTCGCCATGTCCGAGCCGTTGTACTCCTCCGAGTACGTGGACGCGGCGGCCGACGTGCTGCGGCGTTTCCTGATTCCCGCGCTCCCCCGCAGGCTGGATCCCCAGGCCGTCGGCCCCGCCCTCGCGCCGTTCAAGGGCCACCGGATGGCCAAGGCGGCGCTGGAGGCCGCGGTGCTCGACGCGTCGCTCCGGATCACCGGCGAGTCCTTCGCCCGATACCTCGGCGCCACCCGCGACCGCGTCCCCTGCGGTGTCTCGGTCGGGATCTCGGGCTCGGTGGACGAACTGCTCGACACCGTCGGCGCGTACGTCGCGGAGGGATACGTACGGGTCAAGCTGAAGATCGGACCGGGGTGGGACGTGACGCCGGTCCGCGCGGTCCGTGAGCGGTTCGGGGAGGACCTGCTGCTCCAGGTGGACGCCAACGCGGCGTACACGCTCGCGGACGCCCGGCACCTGGCCAGGCTCGACGACTTCGATCTCCTGCTGATCGAGCAGCCGCTGGCCGACGACGACCTCGTGCAGCACGCCCGGCTCGCCCGGTCGATCCGCACGCCGATCTGCCTCGACGAGTCCGTCGAATCGGCAGCCCACGCGGCGGCGGCGATCAGCCTCGGCGCCTGCTCGGTGATCAACATCAAGCCGGGGCGGGTGGGCGGTTACCTGGAGGCCCGGCGCATCCACGACCTGTGCCGCGCCCACGGCGTCGCGGTGTGGTGCGGCGGCATGCTGGAGACCGGCATCGGCCGGGCGGCCAACCTCGCGCTGGCCGCGCTGCCCGGCTTCACGCTCCCGGGCGACACCTCCGCCTCCCGGCGCTACTTCCACACCGACGTGACCCCGCCGTTCGAGCTGGACGGCGGGCACCTCGACGTGCCGGACGGCCCGGGGCTGGGCGTGGATCCCCTCCCGGACGTCCTGGACAAGGTCACCACGGCGACGGAGTGGATCCGCCTCTGACGGGGAGCGGACCGGCCGGGCGCCGCCGAGGGCCCGGTCAGGCGTCGCCCAGAGCAGGGCGCGACCCGTCAGGCGTCGCCAAGGGCAGGGCGCGACCTGTCAGGCGTCGCCCAGAGCAGGGTGCGACCCGTCAGGCGTCGCCCAGAGCAGGGTGCGACCCGTCAGGCGTCGCCCAGAGCAGGGTGCGGCCGGGGCTCGCCGGTGGTGAAGACCTTGACGATGCGGTCGGCCGCGAGAGCGGGCTCCTCCGCGCTCTCCACCACGTCGCCCCAGGACCAGCGGTAGAACCAGCCGTCCGACATCGCGACGCAGTCCACGGTCTCGGTGAACAGCGCCGCGTCCGGGTCCCGGACCTTCAGCGACGGCGGGTCGGGGCGCAGGGACGCCTCCAGCCCCCGCAGCTCGAGCTCACGAGCCAGCTTGCCGAGGAAGTACGTCCGGGTGTGCTCACGAGGCATGGCGACCAGGGCTCCATTGGACTAGGCGTTATCTCCACGTGATTGGCCCGGGCCCAAGGTGGCGGGCCCCAGCCGACCGGGGCCCTGTCCATGCGACGACGTCAGCCCGCGTTCTCCGAGCGTCGTTCCCTGCGCTGCTGCTGTTTGAACATGAGAACGCGAAGTGGAATGGCGGACACGATCGCGATCTGCATCGTGGCGCCCACCTTGATCAGCTGGTCGCCGCCGGCGAGACCGGCGGCCCAGATCGTCAGGCACGCCACGTTGATCAGCATCCAGCCCAGCACGACGGCGGCCAGGTTGCCCTTCGGCTTGGGATACTCGATGCGGCTGACCATGAGCCAGGCCACCGCGAAGATGGCGGCCATGGTGATGTAGTTCGGCTGGAAGAGCAGCACGATCGACACCACGGTCATCGCGCCCATCGGGATCGGCAGGCCCATGAAGTCGCCGCTCTTGGTCTTCACGCAGGCGAAGCGGGCCAGCCGTACGACGCCGGCGAGCAGGACGGACCCGGCCGCGCACAGCACCAGCCACAGGGGGACCTTGCCGGAGAATCCGGCCCAGATCATCACCATGAAGGCGGGCGCGAAGCCGAAGCTGATCACATCGGCGAGGTTGTCCAGCTCCGCGCCCATGGCGGACGCGCGGAACTTCCTCGCCACCAGGCCGTCGAACAGGTCGCAGGTCGCCCCGATGAGCAGCAGCACGACGGCGGTTCCGAAGAAGCGCGGATCGGGGACGAACTTGACGTCGTTCTGCAGGTTGCTGATCGCCGACCAGGCGAGCACGCAGACGGCGAGAAAGCCGCTGAGGGCGTTTCCGAGGGACAGAGAGTCGGCGGCCGACAGGCGGAAGGCCTTGCCGACGGGCCCGCGTGGCTCCTCGGGCGCGTCCTCCACCGGCCAGGCGGCTTCGGCCCCGAGATCAGACGTGGTCAAGGCGCGTCACCCCCGCGACGGTCCGGGTGCCGACGGTGACCGCCGGCACGATGCCCTCGGGCAGGTAGACGTCCACCCGGGAGCCGAAACGAATCAGCCCGACCCGCTCGCCCTGGACGACCTTCGCGCCCGCGAACAGGTACGGCACGATGCGGCGCGCGACGGCGCCGGCGATCTGCACCATCTCGATGTCCCCGAGCGCGGTGTCGAAATGCCAGACGACACGCTCGTTTTTGTCGCTGTCCTTGTTGAACGCGGGCACGAAGCCGCCGGGCACGTGCTCGACCGCGGTGACCGTACCGGCCGCGGGAGCCCGGTTGACGTGGACGTTCAGCGGGCTCATGAAGATCGCGACCCGGGTGCGGCCGTCCGGCCACGGGTCGATGCTCTGTACGACGCCGTCGGCGGGCGAAATGAGCCTGCCCTCGCCCGGCACGCGCTCGGGATCGCGGAAGAACCACAGCATCCCGCCGGTGAGGGCGGCGAGCGGCGCCGCGGCCAGCGCCCAACGGGGCGACCGGCGGGTGAGGACGGCGGTGACGGCCGCCGCCGCGGCGGTCGGAGCCAGCCACGGGGACACCCCGCGTGCGAGCCTGACTCTGCCCCGGGCACTTCCCGCGAGCCCGGATTCGGGGCCGCGGGGCAACGATTCGTTGGACACAGATGACCTTTGTACTCTTCTGGCGACTATGGACCGGCATGCGAGCTAACGATCGATATTACCGATCCGGCAGTCAATGTGTGGCACAACGAGAACAAGCAAACAGGGTGAGTGCCCGTTTTCGCTAGCCCTGCGGGGCTTCCGCCTGAGACGCCTCCGTCTGGGAGGCTTCCGCCGAAGGAGTAACAATCTTGTCGTCGCGGCGAGCCTTGATGAGACTGGCTACGGTGGTCACGGCCATGGTCACGCCGATGACCGCCAGGGACACCCAGATGGGGATCTGAGGAGCCCAGGAGACCTTGTTCTCGTGGAGTGCTTCGAGAATCAGCTTAACCCCGATGAATCCGAGGATGAACGCCAATCCGTAGCTGATGTAGACCAGCCGCTGCAGCAGACCGCCGAGCAGGAAGTAGAGCTGACGCAGTCCCATCAGGGCGAACGCGTTCGCGGAGAACACGATGAAGGCCGCCTTCGTGAGGCCGAAGATGGCCGGAATCGAATCGAGGGCGAACAGCAGATCCGTGGTGCCGATGGCGATCATCACGATCAGCATGGGCGTCACCATGCGCTTGCCGTCCACCCGCACGGTCACCCGTGAGCCGACGTAGTCGGGAGTGGTCGGGAAGACCCTCCGTGCCCAGCGCAGGAGGATGTTCTCGTTGAACTCCTCGTCATCCTTGTTATGGTCCCGGATCAGCGTGTACGCCGTGTAGATGAGGAAGACCCCGAACGCGTACAGCAGCCAGCCGAAGCGGCTCAGCGCGGCGGCTCCGACGGCGATGAAGATCCCGCGCATGACGAGCGCCAGGACGATGCCGACCAGCAGGACCTTGTGCTGGTAGATCCTGGGCACCCCGAAACGGGTCATGATGATGTAGAAGACGAACAGGTTGTCGACGCTGAGGCTGTATTCCGTCAGATAGCCCGCGAAGAACTCACCACCTGTGCCGGCACCGGCCCACACCGTTAACCCGACGCCGAACAGCACGGCCAGGCAGACGTAGAAACCCACCCAGATACCGGCCTGCCGCATCGAGAACTCGCGTGGTTCGCCACGATCGACGATCCACAGGTCGATGGCGATCACGACAAGGAGACCCACGATGACCAGGGCCCACAACCACAGCGGTGCATGTACCACGACTACCTCCGGCGCGCGCTGAACACACTGCCGGAGGTCTCTCCCGCCCGTACACGGCGGACCGACGGCCCCGGGTGCTGACACCGTGATGACGGAACCGCCGCGAAGGGATACTCCCCCCCAACCCATCCAGTATATGGATCAGACTTAGCCTCGCCTAATCCTTGCCGGAACGGCCGCGTTCGCCGGCGGAGACACGCGGCCGCTAGCCGCGCCGACGGTCTTGTGTCACCGGCGCGAGAGGGTGGTCGCACCGTCCCGCCACCCCGTCGCTACGACGCGAGCCCGTACGCCGCGAGCACCGCCCGCAGGGCCGCGTCCTCGTCGGGGAGCTCGCGGCCACGCCGTTCGGACGCCTGCGCCAGGCGGGAGGCCAGAGCGGGATCGCCGAGCAGGCGGCCGATCTCCCGGCTCAACGCGCCCGGGTCCTGCGGCGGCACCAGCAGGGCCGCCTCACCCACCATCGCGGGAATGCCGCCCACCCGGGTCGCGATGACGGGCCTGCCCGCCCGCAGCGCCTCCTGGACGCTCAGCGGCTGCCCTTCCCACCTGCTGGGCACGATCACCGCCGTCGCGACCTGCAGCAGGTCGGCGGGCTCCGCCCAGCCGTACAGGACCACGGGCAGTTCCTCGGCGTCGACCCGGGCCTGAAGCTCCTCGCGCAACGGTCCGTCGCCCGCGATCACGAAGACCGGGTCCCCCTTGTACGGCCCGGCCGCCGCGTCGAGCAGCGTCTCCAGGCCCTTCTGCTGGGCCAGCCGGGCGACCGTGAGCAGGATCGGCCGTTCCTCCGCCTCCTGCTGCGTCCGCGCCGCGCCGGACAGCCGGGCGTGAATTCCGGCCCGCACGTCCTCGGCCGGGCGGGCGGGTTCGGCGAGCGGCGGCGCCGGCACCACCGCGAGGTCCACTCCCCGGGCGCCCCTGGCCCGCATGCGTTCCGCGACGTCCGGCGAGATCGCCAGAACGCGGTCCGCACGCCGGGCGACGATCCGCTCCAGCACCCGGTAGACCACGCCGATGGCGCCGCCCGCCGTGACCGCGTTGTGCAGGGTGACCACGAGGCGCGGCCACCCCCGCGCCCCGGTGAGGGCGAGCGCGGCCAGGGCGCCGGCTCTCAGGCCGTGGGCGTGGACGACGTCCGCGCCGCGGGCGAGCCCGCGCAGGCGCAGAGCGGTCCGCAGGTCGTGCACGGGGTGAGGCCGGTCGGCGATCTCGACCTCGGCGAAGTCCGCGCCCGTGCCGGTGAACCCGAAGGTCTCCTCGGTGCTGCCCGGACCCGCGACCAGCACGCGATGCCCCCGCGTGACCAGCCCGCCCGCGAGCATCCGCACGTGCCGGGCCACCCCTCCCACGCTCGACCCCAGCACCAGCACGACCCGACTCATGCCACCTCCTCGCCTCCGGCTCGGAGCGGCATTCGCCAGACACTGTGCTTACTGATTCGCTCGCTACGCTCGCTCATGCCACCTCCTCGCCTCCGGCTCGCAGTTCGGTCGTGCCGGAGGCGCGCGCTTCAGCACCTCGCCAGACACCGTGCCTATCGACTCGCTCGCTCATACCGTCTCCTCGGCCGGCGGGTCCGCCGGGCTCGCGCCCCTCCCGCGTCTCACTCCGGACAGGGCGGCGGCCAGATCCGCCCGGTCCACGAGAGCGGCGACGAGGACTCCCACGGCCACGGCGGTCAGACCGGCCAGAGCGGCCGTCAGGAGGCCGCCCCACGGGCCCTCGCCCGCCAGGGGAAGCCGGGCGGCCGCCGCGCCCGCGAGGAAGCCCGCGCCCCCGCCCAGCAGGGCGGCCAGACCGGCCCGCGCAACGCCATGGGCGGCCCGCGCCCCTCGCGCCCGCACGACCGAGGCCAGCAGCAGCCCGGCCCCCAGCGTCATGCCGGCCGCCTGCCCGAGTGCGAGCCCGCCGAGGCCCCAGCCCTCCGGCAGCACGAGGACGAACGCCACCTGGGCCACGGCCACGACCAGCCACCCGGCGATCTGTCCCCGGGCCGCCGCCCTGCCCTGTCCCGCGGCGTACAGCACCCGGCTGAGGTGGGCCACCAGGCCATACCCGATGAGCCCGGGCGCGAACAGCGCGATCCCCCGGGCGAACTCCGCCGCCGCGATCTCGGTGTCGGCCTGGGCGAGGAAAACGTGCGCGACCGGGCCCGCCACCGCGGCCAGCGCGCCGGCCGCCAGACCGCAGACCAGCACGACCGCGCGCGTCGTGCGCGCCGCCAGCGCCGCGAAGCCCTCACCTTCGGCCCCGCCCTCGCCCTCGGCCCGCGCCCGCGCGGCGAGCGCGGGGAACGCGCTGGTCGCGATGGGCACCGCGAGCACGGCGTACGGCACCTGGTAGATCGCCCAGGCGTAGTTGTAGGCGGGCAGCGCGCCCCCGCCGACGCGGTTGGCGATGGGGATCAGAATCGCCGCGGCGGCCTGCTGGGCGACCAGCGCGCTCAGCCCGGCCAGGGCGAGCCGCCGCACCTCTACGGCGACACCCTCGGGAAAGCGGAGTGTGGGCCGCCATCGCAGGCCGAGCCGCCATGTGGGCCCGACCACGGTGACGACCAGGGCCAGCACGCCGAGCGTCGTTCCCGCCGACAGCGCGATCTCGGCCGGTGCGGGCACCGTGGCGGGGTCCTTGTGTCCGCCGCTGAGCGGCCCGAAGGCCAGGTAGGCGATGATGACCACCACGCTCGACACCAGCGGCGCCAGCGCCGGCCCCGAGAACCGGCGATGGGCCTGCAGCACGCCGTAGAGCACCACGGCCATGCCGTACAACGGGATCTGCGGCGCGAACACGACCAGCATGCGCGCCGCCACGCCGGCGACCTGGCCGACGTCGCAGTCCCCGACCCCGAAGACGACGAGCAGCCGCGCCAGCGGCCCCGCGACCAGCGCGGTCAGCGCGGCGAGCGGCACCAGCAGCACGACCACCCAGGTCAGCAGCGCGGAGGCGATCCTGTCGACCTCCGCACGCGCCCCGCCGTCCGCTCGGGCGGCGGCGCCGGCGAGCACCGGGACGACCATCCCGGCGAGCGCGCCGCCCACCACGACCTCGAAGACGATGTTCGGCACGTTGTTGGCCGTGTAGTAGGCGGTGGCCAGGCAGTTCGTGCCGACCGTGCGCGCGAACGCCAGTTGCTTCGCGAAACCGGTCACCCGCGCCAGAACCGTGATGACCCCGATCAGGACCGCCGCCCCGGCGATCCCCGCCCCGAGCCGTCTAACCATGCCGCTTACCCATGCCGCTTACCCATGCCGGTGCCGTACGCCTCCGCGGACGGCCCTGGTCGTCCAGGTCACCCGCGCGACCCCGACGTGCCGGGGGTGGCCTGCGGAGCGCGGCGGCCGAGCATGTCCAGCCGGTTGAGCACCGGGTTGCCGGCGATGACCTTGGTGAAGCTGACCTTCTCCGAGGCGGCGGTGAGAGCGGCGACGGCACCGAGGGCGGCGATCCTGCCGGGCCTGCCCAGCCGGGCCGTGGCCGCCAGGCCGAGCAGCGCGCCGAGCGCGTTCGCCCCGGCGTCGCCGAGCATCGCCCGCTCGCCCAGGTCCTCGGGCAGCAGCGCCGCCGCCGCGCCCAGCGGAACGGCGGTCAACGCGGCGGCCCGGCGGGAGCGCGGGCCGTACGGCGCGGCGATCGAGGCGACCAGCAGGGGAACCCCGGCGAGCAGCCCCACCTTGATCGCGCGGCCGGGCCGCAGGTCGAACAGGTTGGCGAGATTGGCGCTGCCGGCGATCAACGCGCCGCCGACGAGCGTGTCGAGGGACCGCGTCACCGCGCTGCCGCCCCGGCCGTCGCCGGGGGCGAGCGCCGCCGCGGCGAGCCCGGTGGCGCCGATGCCGAGGATCTTGACCGCTCCGCTGGTCACCTCACCGCGCGCGAGCGCGGCCAGGTGGCCCTTGAACCCCTTGGAGGAGGTCGTGCCGAACAGGTCGTCGTACGCGCCGAGGACGCCGCTGCCCGCGCCGGCGAGCACGGCGGCCGCGCGGGCGCGCATGGGGAGGCCGGGGGCCAGGGCGGAGGCGGCGACGGCTCCGGCCGCGAACGCCGGGCCCTCCAGCAGGGTGACCGGCTCGCCCCGGTGGTTGACCCGGGTCCAGTACTCGTCGGCGGTCTTCTCGTCGCCGATCGGCGGGCGGCGCCGGAACGCGGCGAAGGCGGCGCGTGCGGCGGCGGCGCCGAGTGCGGCGCCGACGGCGGCACCGGCAGCGACACTGAGCGCCGCGGCGGCGCGGGTGCCGGCCTGGGGACGTCTGGCCACGGCTGTTGCCCTTCCTACGTTGGTGGTGCCGGCCGGTGGCTCAGCCCCGGCTCGCCACCGGGGTGGGGGTCTGGCTGGGCATGGTCAGCGTGGGCTCGAACGCCGTCGCGCCGCTGCCGATGCCGTACGCACCCGAACGGCCGGCCAGTTGCTCCCGCAGAGCGTAGACCACCACGACACGGCCCGCGGCGAAATCGACGGTGTCGACCGTCGAGACCGCCGACGCCACTCCGCCGGTGTCGTGCAGCGCCCCGATGACCCCCCCGTTCGCGGAGGCGGTGACGGTGCCGGCCAGGACGGTGCCGAGGGCGCCGCTGTCGAGACCGGCCGCCACCGAGACGATCGCGTCCGTCTGCCGGGCGGCGTCCTCTCCCTCGTACGGCTGGGCCGGCGCGAGCACGATGGCCATCGTCGCGCGCTGCTCGGGGTCGTCGTTCAGGGTCAGGAAGTCGCCCTCCTGGAACGCCTCCAGCACGCCGGCGGCCGCGGGGTTGACCCGGCCCGCCTGCGCACGGTCGTTGGTCACGATCGCGCCGGCGAGCATCGCCGCGGCCTTGTCGTACGGCGTGGCCCCGTCGGGGAACGTGGTGCCGGCCGCGGCGAGGTTGGTGGCCAGCCCGTCCACCACGCTCGCCTGCTCGGCGTCGGTGAACTTCTCGGTCAGGCTGACCCTGCCGCTGTAGGTGGCGCCCGCGCTCGTGACGAGCTTCTCGATCGGGTCGCGCAGCGCGGCCGGCGCGCCGGGAGCCTCGACGAGCACGACGCGCTCCCCCGCGAGCTGGCCGCGCACGAGCTCGGGCAGGTGGGTCGTGACCAGCGAGTTGCCGCCCTCCTCGCGCGTCCGCAGCTCCGAGAGCTGCGTCAGGTACTTCTCGTTGGCCTGTCGCAGAGAGGCGGTCGTCTCCTCGGCCGACTTCATGAGCGTGGGCTCGAGCACGGTGCTGCCCAGCACGATGCCGACCGTGAGCGCGAGGAAGATCGCCACGATCGAGACGAGGTGATAACGGAAATCGATCACGAGAAGAGTCCGACCAGCCAGAAGATGAAGCCGTTCCAGGCCACGCGCAGGCCGTTCAGCCACACCTGGCCGATCGGCGATACCGAAAGCACCACACCGATCGTGATCATTGTGGTGGCTACGAGCAACAGGAGGGACGACGTGGAGATCCGGCTGCGGTAGAGCCGGCTCACCCCCTTGGCGTCCACGAGCTTGCTTCCCACCCGCAGGCGGGTGAGGAATGTGCTCGCCGCGCCCGACCTGCCCTTGTCCAGGAACTCGTCGAGCGTCCAGTGGGTGCCGACCGCGACGATCAGCGTGGCGCCCTTGTCGTCGGCCAGGAGCATCGCGATGTCCTCGCTCGTCCCGGTCGCGGGGAACACGACCGCCTCCTGTCCGAGATTGCGCACCCGCTCGAGTCCCGGCGCCCGGCCGTCGCGATAGGCGTGGACGACCAGCTCGGCGCCGCAGCACAGGGCCTTCTCCGAGACGGAGTCGAAGTCGCCCACGATGATGTCGGGCACATATCCGGCCTCGAGCAGCGCGTCCGCCCCGCCGTCCACGCCGATCAGCACCGGGCGGTACTCCCGGATGTACGGCCGCAGCGTGGCGATGTCCTCCTTGTAGTGGTAACCCCGCACCACGATCAGGGCGTGGCGGTTCTCCAGGGAGGTTCGGATGTCGGGCACGCCGACTCCGTCGATCAGCAGGTCGCGCTCGCGCCGGACGTACTCCATCGTGTTGGCCGCGAAGGCCTCGATCTGGACGGCCAGGCCCGCACGGGCCTCGGTCATCGCCGCCTCGACGCTCTCGGCCGTCTGCGGCTGCCCCTTGCCGACCAGTTCCTCGCCGAGGTGGACCATGCCCTCGTGGACACGGATCACCTCACCGTCGGCGATCCGCTCGAACAGTTCCGGCGACGCGTTGTCGATCAGGGGAATGCCCGCGTCGATCAGGATCTGGGGCCCGAGGTTGGGGTAACGGCCGCTGATGCTCGCGGCGACGTTGATCACGGCCGCCACACCGCACGCGACGAGAGCCTCCCCGCTGACCCGGTCGATGTCGACGTGATCGATAATCGCTATTTCCCCAGGCTTGAGGCGCTTGGTCAGCCTCTTGGTCCGCCTGTCGATTCTCGCCACTGCCGTCACCCCGGGAAGGCCCTCGACCTTCCTGCGGCGGAGGCCCGGAACATTCAAGCTCGGGACCTTCATCATGACCATCCTGCCAGAGGCGGCGACCGCCACGCTTCCACACCCCACGGCTCGTCTGTTTTGCCATACAAGTCAGGGATGTTGCCGAGGTGCGCCGACCGGGGGCAGCCGGGCCAACGCACACCTTCCGCGACGCCGTCCGCCCCCCGTTTCCTCAGCCCCTTCGTTCCGGGGTTTGACTGCTTCCCCGCGCGCCTTGATCCAAACGTCACCCCCGCGCGCCTCGCCGAGTGTACGCGCAGGCAGGACCGGCGTGGTCCTCAGCCTGCGGCGCGGCGGGCGGGGCGCTTGGCCGCTCCCGAGGACGCCTTCCCCCAGGCGGTCTTGTCGGCGGCGGCGATGGAGAGCAGTTCGGCCGCGTGCGCACGGCCGAGTTCGGAGTCCTCCAGGCCGGCGAGCATGCGCGACAGCTCCCGCTCGCGGCCCTCCCGGTCGAGTGTCACGACGCCGCTGCGGACCACCCTGCCGTCGCTCGCCTTCTCGACCACGAGGTGCTGGTCGGCGAAGGCCGCCACCTGCGGCAGGTGAGTCACCACGATGACCTGCGCCGTCCTGGCGAGCTTGGCCAGCCGCCTGCCGATCTCCACGGCCGCCTTGCCGCCCACGCCCGCGTCGACCTCGTCGAACACGAACGTCGGAACGGGGTCGGCGCCGGCGAAGACCACCTCGATGGCGAGCATCACCCGGCTCAGCTCACCGCCCGAGGCGCCCTTGGTCAGCGGCAGCGGCGGAGCACCGGGATGGGAGGCCAGCCGGAGCTCGACCTCGTCCACGCCGTGCGGGCCGAAGCCGTCGGTGGCGGTGATCGCCACACTCACCCGGGCGTGCGGCATGGCGAGCGCGGTCAGCTCCTCGGTCACCGCCCGGCCGAACCGCCCGGCCGCGGCGGTGCGGACGGCCGTCAGCTCAGCGGCCAACTCGCCGAGCCGCTCGGTGAGCTCGCCGTGCTCCCGCGTCAGCTCCTCGATGCGCTCATCGTCGCCTTCGAGCTCCGTCAGCCGCTCGGCGGCCCGCTGCGCCCAGGCGAGCACCGCCGTGACGTCCTCGCCGTACTTGCGCATGAGTCCGTTCAGCGCCGCCCTGCGCTCCTGCACCGCGGCGAGCCGCGCCGGGTCGGCCTCGACCGACTCGGCGTACGCGGCCAGCTCGGTCGCCACGTCGGAGACCAGGTAACCGGCTTCCGCCAGGCGGTCGGCGAGCCCGGCGAGCGCGGGATCGAAGTCGCGGACGGACTCCACGGACGCCTTCGCGTGACCGAGCAGCGACACGGCGTCCTGCACGTCCTGCGCGCTCGACATCGGATCGCCGAGCAGCGCGGCGTGCGCGGTCGTGGCGGCGGTGCGCAACGCGTCGGCGTGGGAGAGCCGCTCGGCCTCCTCCTTCAGCTCGGCGTCCTCCCCGGGTCTGGGCTCGACCTTCTCGATCTCCTCCAGGCCGAACCGCAGCACGTCGGCCTCCTGCGCCCGCTCCCTGGCCTTGACGGTCAGCTCGTGGAGCAGCTCCCCCACCTGCCTGTGCCGCTTGTATGCCTGTTCGTAGGCCCGCAGGGGCTTCACCAGCTCGTCGCCGGCGTAACGGTCGAGCGCCGCGCGCTGCCTGCCGGGCTGCAGCAGCCGCTGCTGGTCCATCTGCCCGTGCACGGCCACGAGGTCGTCGGCGATGTACGTCAACGTGCCCACCGGCACGGCACGGCCGCCCAGCCAGGCGCGGGAGCGGCCCTCCGCGGAGACCGACCGGGAGATGATGAGCTGCCCGTCTTCGACCTCGCCGCCGACGTCGGCGACCTGCTGGGCCACGCGGCCCCCCGGCTCGATCACGAGCGTGCCCTCGATCGTCGCCTTGTCGGCGCCCGGCCGGACCCTGGCCGGGTCGGCACGTCCCCCGAACAGCAGGCCGAGACCGGTGACGACCATCGTCTTGCCGGCCCCCGTCTCACCCGTGACGACGGTGAATCCCGGCGACAGCTCCAGTACGGCCTCGTCGATCACGCCGAGCCCCTGGATGCGGACCTCCTCGACCCGTGGCCGCACTGGTCCCTCCCGTTTTGCCGACCGAACTCGCCAGAGATCCTACGCGTAACTCGTCAAGATTTTCGAGGACAGCGTGTCCGGACCACGACCCGAACGAGAATCTGTGGACACGAAAGCCCTGCTCACCCGGCATATCACCATCAACCGCCGCAACCTGCTGTGGACGGCGGCGCCGCCCGCGGTCACCCGGAGCGTACGCGACCCCGCCAGCCCTGCACGGGCAGTCCGAACTTCGCGACCAGGCGATCGGTGAAGGGCGCCCCTGTCGTCTCCACGCCGAGCAGCCGGGCCAGCCGTACCGGCACCTCGCCCCTGCGCACCTCCACGCGGGCGCCGGGCGGGATGTCGAAGCGGCGGCGTCCGTCGCACCACAGCACACCGGCGCTGGTGTCGGGCAGGATCTCCAGCGCCAGCGTGGACTTCGGCGACACCACCATCGGCCGGGCGAACAGGGCGTGGGCGCTGTTGGGCACCAGGAGCAGCGCCTCCACCTCGGGCCAGACGACCGGACCTCCGGCCGAGAACGCGTACGCCGTCGATCCGGTGGGGGTCGCGCAGATCACGCCGTCGCACCCCCAGCGCGACAGCGGGCGGCCGTCGATCTCCGCGACGACCTCCAGCATGCGGTCCTTCTTCTCGACCGACGCCTCGTTGAGCGCCCAGGTCCGCGCGAGAACCGAACCGTTGAGACGCACGGCGACCTCGAGCGTCATGCGTTCCTCGACCTCGTAGCGGCCCTCGGCCACCAGGTCCACCACAAACGCCAGGTCCTCCACCTCCGCCTCGGCGAGGAAGCCCACATGCCCCAGATTGACGCCGAGCAGCGGCACCGCGGCCGGGCGGGCCAGCTCGGCCGCGCGCAGCAGCGTGCCGTCGCCGCCCAGGACGATGATGAGCTCGGCCTCCTCCAGCGCCGCCCCGTTCTCCGGGACCACCTCGACATGGGCGCAGCCGAGCTCCTCGGCCTCCTCGTCGAGCACCCGGACGTTGATGCCCGCCTCGATCAGCCGTTCCATGACCAGGCGGGCGCTGCGCACGGCCGCTTCCCGGCCCGTGTGCGCCGTCACCAGGACGGTTCTCTTGGCGTCCGCCCGGTCTCCCGTCGCGCCACCCGTGCTCATCGCGCTCATCGTCTCCACGCCTCGCCGCCCGCGCTCACCGGGGTCCCTCCGCGACCGCCGTGTCGACGGCCGCGTCCACGTCGGGCACGGGGTCGTGTCCCGGCCCCTTCCCGAGCCACAGAACGTATTCCACGTTCCCCGACGGCCCCGGCAACGGGCTCGCCGTCACGCCCTTCACCGTCAGGCCCAGCGAGCCCGCCGCCGCCGCGACGTCCCGCACCGCCTGCGCCCGCAGAGCCGGGTCGCGTACTACGCCTCCCGCGCCCACGCGCTCCTTGCCGACCTCGAACTGCGGCTTGACCAGCATCGCGAACTCCGCGACCCCGGCCGCGCAGCGCACCAGTGCCGGGAGGACGAGCCGGAGGGAGATGAAGGACAGGTCCCCGACGATCAGCGTCGGCGGTTCGCCCACCATCTCCGGGGTCATGTCGCGGACGTTGACCCGCTCCATCACCGTGACCCGCTCGTCCGTGCGCAGCGACCAGGCGAGCTGGCCGTACCCCACGTCGACCGCGAGCACGTGGGCGGCGCCGTGCCTGAGCAGCACGTCGGTGAAGCCGCCGGTCGAGGCGCCCGCGTCGAGGCACCGGCGTCCCTCGACGCGGAGCCCCTCGAACGCGCGCAACGCCCCCAGCAGCTTGTGGGCGCCCCTGGACACGTAGTCGGGGCCCTCCGCCGTCTCCGCGACCACGATGGGGGCGGCCGTGTCCACCTGCGTGGCCGCCTTGCCCGCCACGCGGCCTCCGACGCTGACCCGGCCCGCCTCGATGAGCTGGGCCGCCTGCTCCCTGGACCGGGCGAGCCCGCGGCGTACGAGCTCGCTGTCCAGCCGGACGCGCTTCACCGGGCCCGCCCCGCCACGACGTCCGGCGGCGTCCGGACCGGCGTGCCCGGCCGGCTCGTGGCGTCCGCGGCCACTCCGGTGAGGCTCACTGATCGCTCTCCCGGCCGCCGGGGGCTTCGGGCCGCCGCCCGCCGGCATCCTCCACGGACGCGAGAACCGCTTCGAGGCCGGCGAGGACCTGCTCGAAAACGCCCACGTGCTCGGACACCGGCGTGTGAGCCAGCCGTCCGAGAGACGACAACGCGGCCTGCACGCCATCGGCGCCCTGGGCGAGATGATCCCCGGTCGCGATACCGCTGTCCGTCATGGTCCCTTCCTGCTCCGATCATCCGCCCCGCCGCGCCGGCCTCTGCCGCTGCCTCGCGCTCGGGTGCGCAGGCCTCGGGTGGAGGCCCGGACGGCACGGGGCCACACGGCGGCGGTTTCACCCGCACCGGCCGCTGCGGCGCCGGTCGCCTCGACGCTATCGGACCCCACCGACGATCGTGCGCCATCCGGGCCGTCCGGAGGTGGCCCCCGCCGGGCATTCCGTCGGGTGATCTCGCCTTTGGTGGACGCGAGGGCGCCGCGCAGTCCCTTTGATTGCGAAATCTACCGCTTACGGACCAGCGGACTCGTGCCGTTGCCGTTCCATGACTCAACACGGATTGCGCGCAGGCCCCCCGTGGAAAGCTACTGTCGGTAGGTAGAGGGCAATCACATCGTCGATCGGTGATCCGTGCGCGGTTCACGAGGAGACACGGTCCGCGAGGAGAGAGGCAGGCACATGGCGACCGTCGAGGAATGCCGGGCGGCGCTGGACAAACTCGTCGAGCACTTCGACGAGATAAGCGAGGAGGACCGTGCCAAGCACGTGGTCGAACGCCGGCTGGCCTGCCGGATCTCCGACCTCGGCCTGACCTTCTACGGCCGCATCCATCGGGGCGGGCTCGACCCCTTCAAGGAGGTGCCCCCGGAGGACGGCCGGCCGGCCGAGGTCAAGCTGACGCTCAAGAGCGAGGACCTGATCTCGATGGTGAACGGCGAGCTCGACATGGGCCGCGCCCTGCTGGGCGGCCGAGTCAAGATCGACGCGAGCCTGGGTGATTTGCTGCGTCTTCGGAAGCTCCTCTGACCGCTGCCGCCCAGGCGCGGGTCCTCCCGGTCACTCCGCGCCCGGGCTCCCACGGGTCCTTCCGGCCGCTCCCGCTCAGACCCGGCGGGTCCTCCCGGCCGCTCCCGCTCTGACCCCCTCGAGCGGGAGCGCGGAGTGGACGGCGGCCGCCGGCCCTCACGCCGGTCAGCGGCTGAGCACCGCCACGGCGGCCTTCACCGCGTCCTCGTCCGCTCGGCCGTCCCCCGCCGCCTCCCAGGTGGCGGCGCATGCCGCACGAAGCCCCTCGACGTGGTCGCCATCCCCGCTGAGCACGAGCGTCCCGTCCTGCCATCCGGCCGTCCAGCCGCCGCAGGTCCAGCCACCCTGGCCACGCCGTACAGGGACCACGGACGCGTGCAGACCGGACAGGTCGGCGGCGATGTGGGTGGGACGGTGGTGGGGCGCGGCGGTGAGCACGTCGAGAGGACCGGCGACGCCGGTCAGCACGAGCAGGCTGTCGACACCGGCCCGCGTCGCGCCCTCGATGTCGGTGTCGAGCCGGTCGCCGACGATCAGCGGCCGCTCCGCGTGCGTACGAATCATCGACTCGCGGTGCAGCGGCGGCTCCGGCTTGCCCGCGACCACGGGCTCGACGCCGGTCGCGGTGGCGATCACGCGGCTCATCGACCCGTTCCCCGGCTGCTCGCCCCGGCCCGTCGGCATCGTCGTGTCGCCGTTGGCCGCGACGAACCACGCTCCCTGACGCACGGCGAGCGCCCCCTCGGACAGCAGCCCGTAGGACAGGTTGTCGGCAATGCCCTGCACCACGGCGGCGGGAGCGTCCAAGGCCGTCGTGACAGGGCGCAGGCCGTGCTCGCGCAGGGCCATGCGCAGGCCCATGCCGCCCACCACCAGGACGGCCGAGCCCGGCGGCACGTGCTCGGCGACCAGCCGGGCCGCCGCCTGGGCGGACGTCACGACGTCCTCCGGGGCGGCGGGGATGCCCAGATGACCGAGGTGCTGCGCGATCGCCCCCGGCGTGCGCGACGCGTTGTTCGTGACGAACGCGAGACGCACGCCCAGGTCCCGGGCCTTCACCAGTGCCTCGGCGGCGCCGGGGACCGCGCGTCTGCCCAGATAGACGACGCCGTCGAGGTCGAGCAGCAACGTGTCGTAGGCGTTCACGAGCACGCCGGTGGTCTTTGGCATGCCGAAAGTATGGCCTACGATCACGCCTGCCTCGCCCGCAGCGTGGCCCGGACCTGCTTCAGCGCGGACACGTAGTGCCGGAGGTCGGGGCGCATCGCGACCGCCACCGCGAGGGGCTCCTGCGCCGCCTCGATGTCTCCGCTGCGCCACAACGACAGGCCGAGACCGAAGTAGGCGTAGTCCTCGGCGGGGTTGGCGTCGACGATCCAGCGGAAGCTGCCCGCGGCTTCGTCGTACCGCTTGGCGTTGAACTGGGCCCGGGCGAGGCCCTCGCGGATGCTGCGCGAGTCGGGCTCGGCCCGCGCGGCGTGCTCCAGGATGGCCGCCGCCGCGGCCGGGCTGCCCTCTTCGAGAAGTTTCATGCCGCGCTTGAACCACTCGTAGACGCCGCCGGAAGGCGTACCGCCCGGATCATTGGAAGAAGCAGAGGCCTCGTTTCGTCCTTCGATCATGGGGTAAGCCCTCCTGCACTCCGATTTCACAAGCAACCGGGCACCGCAGCGTCGGGGAGTCCGGGCACTTATGGCAACATGCCCGGTATGGAGAGTTCTGAACGGGCGGGACTGGTGCTACGTCCGTTCCACGGCGTCCGTTACGCGGTGGACGATCTGGCCGCTGTCACCTCCCCGCCGTACGATCTCATCTCCCCTGACGAACTGCGGGAACTGCTCAGTCGTCATCCGAACAACGTGGTGCGCCTGATCCTTCCCGGGGTGAGCCACTACGGTGAGGCGAGCGCCGCGCTGAGCGAGTGGCTCGCCGCCGGAGTGCTGACGGTCGACTCCCTGCCCGGCCTGTACGTGTACGAGCAGAGCGGGGTCGGTTTCCTGCAGCGGGGCCTGATCGGAGGCGTGGGGGTCGGGTCGACCTCGATCCTTCCGCATGAGAACGTGCTGCCGGAGCCCGTCGCCGACCGGCTCGCCCTGATGCGGGCCACGCAGGCCAACTTCGAGCCGATCTTCCTGTTGTACGAGGGCGGCGGCACCGCCTCCCGGCTCGTCGACGACGTGGCGACCCAGCGCTTTCCACTTATGGACGTCCGGACCCGTGAGGGCGTCCACCATCGGCTCTGGGCGGTGACCGATCCCCACGAGATCGACGCGGTCGCGGAGGACCTGTGTGAGCGTCAGGCGCTGATCGCCGACGGTCACCATCGCTACGCCACGTATGAGGCGCTGCAGAAGGACCACATCGGGCCCGGCCCATGGGACTACGGCCTGGCGTATCTGGTCGACTCCACGGTCTATCCGCCCGATCTCAAGGCCATCCACCGCGTCATTCCGGGGCTGCCCCTGCAGGAGGCCGCCACCCGGGCCAAGGGCGCCTGGCAGGTGCACGAGTTCGCCTTGGTCGAGGACGCCCTCGCGGGGCTCGCCACCGCGACCGGCCCCGCCTTCGTGATCGCCGGCCAGGGGCCCGCCCATCTGCTGACGGATCCGGATCCGCTGCAGGTCGAGCACGCGATGTCGGCTGGACAGTCCCCGCGGTGGCGGATGCTCGACACCGCGATCCTCACCACGTTCCTCCTGCCCAAGGTGTGGGGGATCACCGACAGCGAGCAGTCGGTGATGGTCGTCCACCACGACCCTCTCGCCGCCGTCGAGAGGGCGCGCAGGCTCGGCGGGACGGCGGTGCTGCTGAATCCACTGTCGACGGAAGACGTCCTCACGGTCGCGGCGCAGGGCGAGCGGGTGCCGCGCAAGTCGACCTCGTTCGGGCCCAAGCCTCGGACGGGCCTGGTCATGCGAATCTTCGCCACTGACTGACCCGCTCGCCGAGATGCTCGGCCGGGACGGCGTCGTGCTGATCGCCGGACGACGCCGGGGGAGAGCCGACAGCCCCATCTCCGGAAGGGGTCGGCGGAAGGCCCGCGGGCCGTATGTCACCGATGGAGGACGTCGCGAGGCCGCCGGGTTCCGCGGCCTCGGACTCGTCAGCGGGCTGAGACATGCCAACGGTCTCAGCCACGGTGGTCTCAGCCCCGGACGCCGCCCCGGTGGTCTCACTGCTCTCGGTCTCATCGGTTCCGGCGGCCGCGGTGTCGTCATCGACGCCCGGTTGCCGCCTTTTCCGCCTCCTGCGGGGCGCGGCCGGTTCGATGCGCCGTGCCGTACGCACCTCGATCTCGTAGCGGCTGCCGCCGCGCCACCAGCGGCGACGCAGCGCGCCCTCCACCTCGACAAGATCATCGAGCTGCCAGCCGGTGAGCATGTCACGCACGCTGTTGTCGAACGTCGCGCACTCGATCGCGTCGGACCGCTGGTGGCCCGGGCGGCCTCCCGGCCTGCGGACCGCGAGACGCCACTGCGTCAGCGGAGCTCCGCTCGGCAGTTCCCGATGCACCGGTTCCATGGACAACCGCCCCACCAGAACCACCTCGTTGCGGTGCATGTGATCTCCTTTCCGCCTCGTGAGATCACTGTGCGTGACCGGGTTGGGGCGAGGAGGTTCTGAATGTCATTCTGTGAATATCGGTTCTAGTTTCAGGAGTGGCCTGTGGACAACGTGACCCCACTCGGCGGAGACGTCTACGAGATCGACACGCGCATGGCGGGTTATTCCGGGATCACCGCGGGCTACCTGATTCTCGGCGACCGCCCCTGCCTCGTCGAGACGGGCACCTCGACCTCGGCTCCCGTGGTGAGGGACGCCCTGTCATCCCTCGGGGTGGGACCGGACGACCTGGCGACCGTCGTGGTCACCCATATCCACCTGGATCACGCCGGCGGCGTGGGGGACATCGCCGGCTACTACCCGTCCGCGGAGATCGTCGTCCATGAGAAGGGCGCCCGGCATCTCGCCGATCCGTCCCGGCTCATGGCGAGCGCCAAGATGGTCTGGGGCGACAAGCTCGACGTACTGTTCGGCACTCTGGCGCCCACCGACGCGGCCCGCATCAGGGCTCTGGGCGACACCGGGACGATCGATCTGGGCAACGGCCGCACCCTGGCGAGTCACTACTCTCCCGGGCACGCCAAACACCACGTGGGGCTGCTCGACTCGCACACCGGTGACCTGTACGTGGGCGACGCGGCCGGTGTCTACCTGCCCGAGACCGGGGACCTGCGGCCCGCCACCCCACCGCCGGACTTCGACCTCGACGTCGCGCTCGGTTCGATAGCGCTGTTCACGGCTCTGCAGCCGCAGCGGCTGTTGTTCAGCCACTACGGACCGGTGGACGACGTGTCCCCGATCCTCGAACGGTCGGCCGAGGAGCTCCGAATCTGGGTGGACCTCACCAAACAGGCCAGGGCCGAGGGCCTCGACCTCGACCACGCGGTCGCGATGGTGCGCGAGCGGACGCGGGAGCGGTACGCCGCGCTGCGCGCCGGTGACGCCACCGCCGAGCAGTTCGAGCTGCTGAGCGGTGCGCCCTCGAACGTCGCGGGGATCATGCACTGGCTTGACCTCATCCCACGCTGACTTCCCCGAATTCCGGATTCCTGGGGCATCCCCGGAAGCGCGGCTTTCTGCAGAAAGGCAGACGGGCGCCCCCGGAGCGGCGCCCGCAGGGGACGTCAGGGCTGACGCCTCGCCCGATCCTCGGAGTTCCCCGGGTCGTCGAGCACGTCGCCGAAGTGCGGCTCGATGAAGGCGGGGCCATAGGACGGCCCGCTCTCCTTCGCCGGAGGCTGCTCCGCCTCATCGGTGCCACGCGTCCGCTCTCCGGCCGGCGCCGGCGGAACCGGCGGCGCGGAGGAGACGCCCGGTGCGGACGCCTCACCGCCCGGGGACGTCGCCAGGCCGGTGTCGTCACCCGAAGGGGCGCCGCCCACCGGATCGCCGGTCAGATCGTCCTCGTTCTCGTCCTCGTCTTCCTCGGGAAGGTCGTCGGAAAGGTCGTCGTTCCGGGCGCCGCCGGGAAGGCCCTCCTGGTCCTCCTCGTTCTCGACCGCCTCGCGGACGCCCTCGCCGCCGGGTTCCCGCTCGTCTTCCTCCTCGTCGCCGAGAAGGTCGTCCTGGAGGTCGTCCTGGAGGTCACCGTCCTCGGCCCCGGACTCGTCGTCGCTCTCCTCCAGGTCCTCGATGAGACCACCGGTCAGCTCGGCGTAGCGTTCGGCCGCGTCGGTCTCGCCGTCCTCGTCGAACGCCATGGCGCGGGCGAACCAATCGGTCGCCGCTTCCTCGTGGCCCGCCTCGGCCAGGGCGTCCGCGTATGCGAAGGCCAGACGTGCCGACCACGGCTTCGGCTGGGGGTCTCGCAGTTCGGGAACCCGTTGCAGAGTGATCACGGCCGCGTCGTGCTGGCCGAGGTCGCGGCGGGCCCCGGACTCCACGATGGCCAGCTCGATCCTGCCCGCGCGATCCAGCCGTTCGGCCTCGCGGGACCGGACGAGGTCGAGCGCCCGCTCGGGCCGCCCGAGCCCGCGCTCGCAGTCCGCCATGACCGGCAGATACTCGTCCGAGCCGGTGATGCGCCTGGCGGCACGAAGATCGCCCAGGGCCTCGGCGTACTGACCCGCATGGTAGGCCGCGATGCCGGTCGCCTCACGGACCACACCGATCCTGCCCGCGAACCGCCGGGCCACCTTGGCGTGCTCGTACGCCTTGTCCGGCTCCTCCGCGCTCAGCGCACGGGCGGCCGCCACGAGATGGCCGGCCACGAGGTCCGCCAGGTCGTTCGGCAACGAGCGAAGCTCCGCACGCGCCTCCCGGTTCAGTTCGTCCGGCGTGATGTCGGGATCCAGCGGAGGAATCTCCTCCCGCGTCCTCGGCTCGCCCGGCTTGCCGTAACGGGTGCGGCTGCCGCCCCGCTCGTCCCGGCTGAAGGGACGCGCCGCACCACGGTCGCCGCCGAACGGCCTGGACTCGTCACGGTCCCTGCCGAAGGAGCGGTCACCGCGGTCACTGCCGAACTGGCGCCGCGGGCGGTCGCCGGAGCCCGGCCCACGTCCACGGAACGTCCTGGCTCCCTCGCGGTCACCGCCGGAACGTCTGTCGTCACGGTCCCGGAAGGACCCAGCGGGCCTGTCCTCCGGCGTGCGGCGCGGCCTGTCGCGGAAGGAATCGCGGTCACGGTACCGGTCGCCACCGCCCGTGTCCTGCTGCCGGTCGGTGTAGGGGCGCCTCGGCCTGTCCTCGCCACTCCTGCCATCGCGGTCACCGAACGACCGTCGCGGCCGCTGCTCGCCTCCGGAAGCTCGATCGGTGCCCCGGTCGCCGCCTCGGTCGCCATAAGGGCGCCGGGGGCGGTCCTGGCGCTCGTAGCCACCGCCCCTGTTGTCGCGGCCGTAGCCGCGCTCCTGGTCCGGGCGGCGCGGCGGGCGACCGCCGTCACGGTCGTCGCGCTCGTACCGAGGCGTGAACGAGCGGCCTTCCCGGCTCTCCCGGCCCTCACGTCCGCCGCTGTCCCGGGAGCCGTAGCGTCCGCCGAAACCGCCGCCCTGGCGCTGCGGGCGATCCCCGTAGCCGCCGCCTTCCCGCCGGTCCGTGCGGCGCTCCCCGTACGGCTGACTGCCGCGGTCGTCGGAGCGGAACGACCGGCCGCCTCGTTCCTCCCGGTCCCTGGAGCCCTGTCCGCCCCGGAAGTCGTCGCGGTCCGCGTACGACCGGCGCGGCCGATCAGTCCGCGAGGCGTCCTTGTCCTGATAGGTGCGTTCCCGACGTCCCTCGAAGCCGCCGGCTCCGCGCGGCCGGTCACCGCCGCGCTCGAAGTTCCGCCCCCCATCGCGGTCGCGGTACCCGCCGCGGTCGTCGGTACGCCCGCCCGCGCGGTCTCCGGTACCGAACGGACGACGGCCGCGGTCATCCCGGTCACGGTAACCGCCACGCGTGTCGCGATCTCCGTAGGAGCGACTCGTCCTGTCGTCGCGATCACGCGAACCGAACCGTCCTCCGGACGGCCCGCCCTGGTCGCGGTAGCCTCGCCTGTCGGACTGGAACGGGCGCTCACCGCGCTCACCGCGCTCACCGCGCTCACCGCGCTCACCGCGCTCACCGCGCTCGCCGCGGTCGCTCCGGAAGCCTTCTCGCCGCTCTCCATAACGACCGCCGAAGCCGCCGCTTCCTCCGTTACCGCGGAATCCTCCGGCGCGCTCGGCCCGGTCTCTGCTCTCTTCGCGGTTGTCTCCGCCACGGCCCGCGCCGTCGCGCCCGTCTTCTCTGTTCACTTCTATCCTCTGTTGCTTGCTCACCGCGTCCGGTTCGCCGGCCGCAGGGCTTCGTCTTCCCAATGTCCTTGATTGCTGGGGATACGCCCCATACCCGATGAGTTCCAGGGAAGACATGTTGTTGTGCCACAGGGCCGCTGAGATCGCGCCCGCCGCGGCCTTCGCTTCTCGTCCGATGCGACGAAGGCCACCCGTGGTGGGGTGGCCCAGCACTGCCAGCCTAGCGCGCCGTTACCACCGCCCGGGCCTCGATGAGAGCTTTCGCCCCCCTCGACGCGAGTGCCACCTGACGGTGACACAACCCGTAAACGCGGAAAGGGCCATCCCAAACGGGATGGCCCTTCCACAAAATTGTCCGGCGGCGTCCTACTCTCCCACACCGTCCCCGGTGCAGTACCATCGGCGCTGACAGGCTTAACTTCCGGGTTCGGAATGTAACCGGGTGTTTCCCTGCCGCTATAACCGCCGTAACCCCATGAAACACACAACCAACTCAACTACAAGCGGTTGCTGTCTCTGAGATCACATAGTGAACGCGAGCATAATATGGTCAAGTCCTCGGCCTATTAGTACCGGTCAGCTCCACACATTACTGCGCTTCCACTTCCGGCCTATCAACCCCATCATCTCTAGGGGGCCTTACCCACTCTCGTGGTGGGAGACCTCATCTTGAGGCGAGCTTCCCGCTTAGATGCTTTCAGCGGTTATCCCTACCGAACGTAGCCAACCAGCCGTGCTCCTGGCGGAACAACTGGCACACCAGAGGTTCGTCCGTCCCGGTCCTCTCGTACTAGGGACAGCCCCTCGCAAGTCTCCTGCGCGCGCAGCGGATAGGGACCGAACTGTCTCGCGACGTTCTAAACCCAGCTCGCGTACCGCTTTAATGGGCGAACAGCCCAACCCTTGGGACCTACTCCAGCCCCAGGATGCGACGAGCCGACATCGAGGTGCCAAACCATCCCGTCGATATGGACTCTTGGGGAAGATCAGCCTGTTATCCCCGGGGTACCTTTTAGCCGTTGAGCGACACCGCTTCCACACGCCGATGCCGGATCACTAGTCCCAGCTTTCGCTCCTGCTCGACCCGTCAGTCTCACAGTCAAGCTCCCTTGTGCACTTACACTCGACACCTGATTGCCAACCAGGCTGAGGGAACCTTTGGGCGCCTCCGTTACCTTTTAGGAGGCAACCGCCCCAGTTAAACTACCCACCAGACACTGTCCCCCACCCGGATACACGGGCGCGGGTTAGACGTCCAAAACGACCAGAGTGGTATTTCACCAATGACTCCACCCTGACTAGCGTCAGAGCTTCCCAGTCTCCCACCTATCCTACACAAGACGCTCCAAACGCCAATGTCAAGCTGTAGTGAAGGTCCCGGGGTCTTTCCGTCCTGCTGCGCGAAACGAGCATCTTTACTCGTACTGCAATTTCACCGGGCCTGTGGTTGAGACAGCGGGGAAGTCGTTACGCCATTCGTGCAGGTCGGAACTTACCCGACAAGGAATTTCGCTACCTTAGGATGGTTATAGTTACCACCGCCGTTTACCGGCGCTTAAGTTCTCACCTTCGCACCCCGAAGAGTGCTAAGCGGTCCCCTTAACGTTCCGGCACCGGGCAGGCGTCAGTCCGTATACATCGTCTTACGACTTCGCACGGACCTGTGTTTTTAGTAAACAGTCGCTTCCCCCTGGCCACTGCGACCCCCACCAGCTCAAAGAGCAAGTCTCATCACCAGTAAAGGTCCCCCTTCTCCCGAAGTTACGGGGGCAATTTGCCGAGTTCCTTAACCACAGTTCACCCGACCGCCTTGGTATTCTCTACCTGACCACCTGAGTCGGTTTCGGGTACGGGCCGCCGCGACACTCACTAGAGGCTTTTCTCGGCAGCATAGGATCACCCACTTCGCCACAATCGGCTCGGCATCACACCTCAGGCTTAATGAGAGACGGATTTGCCTATCTCTCGCCCTACATGCTTACCCCGGGACAACCACCGCCCGGGCTGGGCTACCTTCCTGCGTCACCCCATCGCTTACCTACTACCAGATCAGGCCAGGCGTTCACCCTTACCCGCCACCCGAAGGCGGCAGAGAGTTAAGGACCCTTAGTATCACTGGATTCGATATGGGCGCATCACAGCGGGTACGGGAATATCAACCCGTTGTCCATCGACTACGCCT